>CAVRXL010000013.1:0-1494871 GCA_963725145.1 uncultured Acidobacteriota bacterium | reverse complement strand
CCCTGAGCGGACGGAACTACACGCCGTTCGCGCAGTACGCGACCGAGCCTGCTGAACGCCGCCGACGGCGTCGCGGCAGCCGTTCCTCGAGCCGCGCGGCAGCCGGCGGCTTCCGGCGGATAACCGGCTCGACCTCAGGTTCGAAAAGAACTTCAACCTCGGATCGAGGGACCGGATCGGCGTGTTCCTCGAGGTGCTCAACACGTTCAACGCGAACACGACGACGGCTGTCGTCACTCGCGTGCCGAGCACGGACATCACCTACGCGCCCGGCCAGGTCACGACGGTGAACTTCGAGTCGCCCCAGACCCTCATCGCCGCGCGACAGATCCAGCTCGCGGCGAGGTGGACCTTCTAGAACGGCGGGATCACGGAGGATACGGAGAACACGGAGAGACATAAACACGGAGACACGGGAACACGGAGCCTTTGGTTTTGCTCCGTTAACTCCGTGTCTCCGTGTTTTTCATTCTCCGTGACCTCCGTCCCCTCCGTGACCGCGCTCCGATTCGCCCGCTTCCATTACAATCTCATCCGTGCCCGGAGGACAGCGGCCCACAGGTCCAGCCCGCCCTGCCCCGCGTGAGGTCACCGAGCTGACGCAACTGCGTGAGGAGCAGCCCGAGCTCGCTCCCGCGATCGACCTCCAGCTTGCCCTGATGGCCCTCCAACGCCGCGTCCAGGGCCGCGTGCCGCTGCCGTCGCTGCGGCTCGATCCGGCCGACGTCCGCGCGCGCGCCGCCGCGGGGAAATCCCTGCTCCGGTTCGATCAAATCCCGTTCGAGTACAGCGACGTCAGGTACCTCATTCGCGAAACGGCGGCGGCAATGCGGCGGTACGAAGCGCTCGAGGATGAGGATTTCCGCCGGGCGGACACGATGGCGCGGGACCCCGCGCCGCTCGACCCCGTGCTGGAGAAGTGGTTCAACGGGAACAGCGACCTGTCGCCGGGTCTCGAGAGCGTGCTCACGCAGGCGCTGCGTCCGTTTCTCGTGCGGTGTGCCGAGGCTGTGCTGGCCTCCGCCGATCTGTCCGAATGGACGGCGCGCACCTGCCCGGTCTGCGGCGGTGAGCCGGATTTCTCGACGATCACGCCCGCCGCGGAGCGCCACCTGATTTGCGGCCGGTGCGCGGCGCGCTGGAAGTTCGATGCGGTCGCCTGCCCCTATTGCGGCAACGGCGACCGCGCCCGGATCAAGTCGTTCACGTCACGCGCGTACCGCATATACGCCTGCGATGCCTGCCACCGGTATCTGAAGGCGTACGACGCCCGCGCCGCGAGCAGGCCCGTGATGGTCCAGGTCGACAGCGTCGCGACGCTGCCGCTCGACGCGCTGGTCATTCAGAAGGGGTATCGAGCGTAGATGGTCGTGTAGCGCAGGGCTTCAGCCCTGCCGGGGCAGCCCTGAAGGGCTGCGCTACATCTATTCTTCTTGCTGTGACTGGGGCTTGCCGAAGACGCCGGGCGCCTGCTCGTTCAGCCAGTTGAAGATGTGCTTGGTCTCCATGAAGCGCAGCGCGTTGTTGCGGGCTCCAAGGACCACCACCGCGACCTGATCGCCCTGCGGCATCTTGAGAAGCGTCGCGAGGCAGTAGCCGGCCTTGTAGATGAACCCCGTCTTGCCGCCGCGGATGTCCATGTCGCCGCCAAGCAACTGGTTCGTGTTGTGGATGCTCACGGTCCGGCGGGAGGTCATCAGCGAGTAATCCGTCTTGCGCATCACCGGCCCGATCCGCTCGTCCGAGGCGGCGAAGGCAATCAGCCGGGACAGATCGTAGGCCGACGAGACGTTCTCCGGCAGCAGGCCGGATGGATCCGTGAACGCGGTGCTCTCGAGCCCGAGCTCGACCGCCTTCTGGTTCATCCGCTGGATGAAATCCTCGGAGCCGCCGTGCGAGTTCCGGGCGAGCGCGCGCGCGGCTGCGTTGTCGGACGCGATCAGCGTGAGATGCAGCAGATCCTCGCCCCGCACCCACTCCCCCGCGCGCAGATACGTCGTCGACGCCGCTCGGACGTCGCCGCGTTCGATCACGTACTGCTGTGAGAGATCCGGGTTGTCCTCGAGGAAGACGATGGCGGTCATCACCTTGGTGATGCTCGCGATCGACCGCTGGTCCTGAGCGTTCTCGGCAAACAGGACCTGGCCGGTCTCGGGATTGAAAACGATCGCCGCCGCCGCGCGGACGTCAGGGACGAGCGCGCCGGTCGCGTCGGTCTTGAACCTGGGCGTCATCGCCTCGCGCAGGGCGCGCATGCGCGCCGTCGCGCGGGCGCGCGCCAGCCGGGCACGACGCGCGCGAGCCGCGCTGCTCGAATAGCGGCGCGTCGTGGTCTTCTTCTTGGCGACGGGTTTTTTCGCGGTGGTGGTGCTGGACGAGGGAGTGGGCGCTGTCTCGGCCCAGGCCTGGATCGAGGGCCCGACGACGCCCATGCTGATGAGCGCTGTCAGGACACGAGCGACCCAAAATGACGAACTACGCCGCACACTTCCTCCCGCACGTACTAATCCGGCACACGTGCCGTTGAAACTTGAAACCGAGGATTACGGATCGTAGCATTGAAGTCCTATCCTCGCAAGCACTTATAGGCTCCGTACGCCGGTCCTGGGCTCATCAGTTACCAAAACGTGTGCCAAATGGCCCGGTCGCGGCGACGTCCCTCGTCCCTCGAGGCTCCCGTAGTATCTTTCGGTGCCATGAGGCCCATCGATCAGGCGGAATTCGAGGCGCTCCGGGCAACCATTCGGGAGCGAGGCACCACCCGCGTCGTCTTGTTTTTCATCGTGATCGCTGTCTGGGCCGCTCTAACAGTCGCCACTACAGCCGTCATTGTGTTGCCTGTTGCGGCCCTTTTGCCGCTCCTGGTGCTCGCGGCCGGCTTCGAGGCCACTTCGTCCCTACATATCGGCGTCGAGCGAATCGGCCGCTACGTTCAGGCAGCGCACGAGGACCTGCCTGTTGACGATCCTCGGGGCACCCCCGGTTGGGAGACGGCCGTCATGCAGTTCGGCGCCAGGGGCCGGACGATCGGGGCCGACGCGCTCTTCTCCGTCGTGTACGTGCTCGCGGGCGTCGCCAACTTCCTGCCGGTCGCCTTGACGGCACAGACCAGGGAGGAGATGGTCGCGATCGGTGCAGTGCATGCTCTCTTCGTCTGGCGCGTGCTGACCTTGCGGCGTGCGGTGGCGACGCAGCGCGAACGTGAGCTCGCGGTGTTCCGCGAGATCTTGGGCGCGTCCTCACTTCCTCGCGAGCGCGACCACGAGCAGTAGCGCCCGCCCTGTCCCCTGTTCAGAGTTCGTGGAGTCGAACGTCTCGCCGAGCGCATGGGCGCCGGTTCCACGGCCGCCGCCGTCGATCGTCACCGCCGGAATGCCGAGGTTCATCGGGATGTTCGAGTCCGTAGATCCCTCGTCCAGATTGACGGGCAGCCCGAGCGCCGTGGTGACTGAGACCGCAGCCTGCACGACCGGCGAGTTCGCCGCCGTACGGCCCGCCGGCCGATCGCCGACGAGGGTCTTGTCGACCGCCAGTTTCCCGCGGTTGCTCCAGCGCAGGTTTTCTTCCTCGAGCGCCGCATCGACCGCCCTGTGAAAGTTGGCGTCCACCGATAGAAGCGCCGCCGGGTCCGCCGACCGCATGTCCACCTCGGCCCAGGCCTCGAACGCGATCGAGTTGATCGACGTTCCGCCGCCGACGCGGCCGACGTTGAACGTCGTTTTGGGCTCGCTGGGCACCTGGAAGTCGCCGATCTTCGCGATGGCGCGGCCGAGCGCGTGGATCGGGTTCGCGAGCCCGAACGCGCCGTAGCTGTGGCCGCCAGGCCCCTTGAACCCAACGCGGTACCGCTTGCTGCCGACGCCGATATGCGTGATGCCCAGTCCGGTCCCGTCCACCGATACGAACCGATCGATCTTCCCTTTCAGCTCTCCGTCGAACAGGTGCTTGACCCCGCGCAGGTCGCCGAGCCCTTCTTCCCCGACGGTCCCGACAAACGTGATGGTGCCTTCGGTCTGCACCTTGGCGTCAGCCATCGCCTTGATGACGCCGAGGACGACGGCGAGGCCGCGGCAGTCGTCGCCGATGCCCGGTCCCTTGAGGGTCGAGCCGAGGCGCGTCACGCGAACGTCGGTCTCTTCGGGGAAGACGGTGTCGAGATGCGCCGAGAACACGACGTGCGGCCGCGGCGCGGCGCCCGGCCGCTCGCCGAGGACGTTGCCGACCTTGTCGATCCGGACGTTCGTGAGCCCGAGCTCGCGGAAGGCCTGCGCGTACGCTTTTCCGCGGGCAGTCTCCTTGAACGGGGGCGCGGGGATTTCGCACAGCCGCACCTGCTCTTCGAGGACCCACGGCTCGTTGGTTTTCACCGCCGCCATCGCTGCGCTGACGGCTGCATCCTTTAGTAGCAAGGAGTCCAACCTCAGCGGCGCGCTCTTGCGCTGCGGAACCGCCGACCATCAGGATAGTGATGACGAAAGAGACGGCGGTCCTCATCGTGGGCGACTCTCCTGACCCTGCGACTTCGTCGAGCCGCCCTCCACGCTCTGCAAGATCGGATTGAACAGGATCCTGAACGTCCCATGGGGCTGGCCGCGGAAATACGGCCCGAAGCCGACGAGCACGACCTTGCCACGGCCGAGCGACGCCTCGACGATGGCCGCCTTCCCCGCGATCTTCGCCTCGCCGTTGATCCAGCCGGACATCAGCAGACGGTCGGTCGCGTAGCGCGCGGGGACGCGCACGCGGTCGCCCGCGCCGGCCTCCACGTCGAAGGCGCGGCCGTTGACGAAGAACGCGGCCTGTCCTTCTGCTACTCCATTCATGAGTGGGTGCGAGGTATCGACCGCGAGGCGGAGGAGCGATCCGGGGCAGTAGAACTCGGTGTTCCGAACGCCTTCGATCGCGTTGCGTACCGGCAGGCCGAATTGCTGGATCGGCACGTCCGTCGCGCCGTCGATCGCAATCAACGTTCCGCCCGCCTCGACGAACGCCTTCAACGAAGCGGCGCCTTCGACGCCGATTCCTCCGACGTACTCCGCCGGCATCGTCCCGGCCGCGTGTCCCTCGATGATCTCCTTCGCAGATTGATCGGGCAGGATGATGGCGTCGAAGCGCGCGCGCAGGTTGCCGGCGCGAACGTCCTTGTCGCGGAGCGACTGATACGACACGCCGGATTGTTCGAGGACGAAGCGCGCCCAGCCTTCGTCCATCGAGGCGACCCAGGACTTGTAGAGTCCGACGCGGGGAGCGCGGCCCGCGGCCGTCAGCTCTCGCACGCGGTCAGTCACCGACGGCGTCGAGCCTGCGCCGGCCGGCGCGGCTGCCGCGGATTTCGCAACCGGGGCAAAGTCCGTGACCCGATCGAGCGGCGCCTCGAATGCGTCCTCGATCACGTCGGCCCGCACGCCCATCTGGTACGGCAGCGTCCAGCCTGCCATGTCGTACGGGCGCTTCGGCGGACCGTCGGGGCCGTCACGGCGATCGGGGTGGCGCTGCGGCTCGAGCAGATCCTTCGCGTAGCCGCGATGCGGCTGCGCCATCAGCACGACGAAGCGAGCCCGCGCCGTAGGGCGACCCGCCCGCCGTGAAATCGGCCGCCGACGTCGGTGCACCTCCACCGCCCCGAGATTGAGAATCTCCGCCATGTCGCACGGCGGTCGACCAGTCGCGCTGCCCGGTGGGGATCACGTACGCGTACGGTTTCCCTCGCCGGCCCGCCGCGATCTGGTCTCGGGCCATCTGATACCGGTTGTACAGCCAGTCTTCCCGTAATCCGCCGCGAGCCGCATGACGGCCATGGTCGCGGTGACCATGTAGTCCATCTGGTCACGCAACCGCCACAGGCCTCCCTTCCACGGGCTCGGGTTCCATGTGGAAGGTTCCATCGCGTTCTCACCGCTGCCTAGCCGCGCCGGCAGTTGCTTGTCGGTGATCTCCACCGGCGTCGCGTACCGGCCGGACGCCGTCTCCGTCAGGATGCCGACGACGTTGTGGAAGCAGGGTGTCGAGCGCATGCCGCCGTTCCACCAGTTCGAGTACGTCGAATAGCCTTGCGCCCCGCGCTTCCCTTCCTGTTCCAGCCGCTGCATGATGCCGACCCCCAGCAGCGAGATGCCGCGGTTCACCAGCGGATGCATGTTCGGGTTGACCGGATCGTCCATCGGCGGCGCCCAGATGCGCGGCGACGTCTGACCGGACTGGTGGTGGTTGTAGAGAATCTGGGGGAACCACTCCTGATAGAGCTGCCGCGTGACGTTGCGCGTTTCCGGCAGGTTCTGCATGAACCAGTCGCGGTTGTTGTCGTGCCCGGCGTGCTTCTGATACAGGACCGGCAGCGGGCTGGTCTCGAAGGGCGTGCCGACGTTCGAGCGGTACCACTTCGCCACGATGTCGAGGCCGTCCGGATTCATGACCGGCATCAGCAGGACGATGGCGTTGTCCCGCAGCCGGCGGAGCTCGTCGGTCTCCCCGCCCGCGATCGTCATCGCCACTTCCGCGCTCACCTGCGCGTGCGCCACCTCGGTCGCGTGAAGCCCCATGTCGAGCCACACGATCGTTCGCCCCTCGCGCGCCAGCGCGCGGGCCTGGTCGTCGGTCAGGCCGCGGCTGTCCGCCAGGCGGCGTGCGATCTCCCTGTACCGGTCGAGCCTCGCCATGTTCGCTTCCGAGGAGATGACGCTCAGGATCATCTCGCGCCCCTCTGCGGTCTTGCCGATCTCGAAGAGCCTGACGCGATCGGTCGCGGCGTCGAGCGCCTGGAAGTAGCGCACGATCTGGGCGTAGTCGGCGAGCTTCCGGTCGGTGCCGGGCTCGAACCCGAACGTGGCGGCAGGCGTCGGCAAGGACGCCGGCGCCTGCGCCTGAGCCGCCAGCAGAACCACGACGAAAAGCGCTCTCATTTTGGAAACCCTTCCTCTGCGCCTCTGCGACCTCTGCTCCCTCGGCGCTCTCTGCGAAAGATCCAGATTGACGGATTGTTATACCGCCGTTTGGAGAGGATCGTCCCATAGCCGGCCATCTCCGATCGGCGGCTTGCTATGCAACCCTCACCCGATCTATCGTTTACGCCGCATTTACCCGAACGTCCCGAATTCGACGCCGTGGCACTTTGCTTGCTGACCGGCGTGCGCAGCTACCCTGGGTCGAGCTACGTCTATCGGTTGGTTCACTCCCCTCTAACCGGAGGCATGGAATGCGTAGTCGATTTACAGTCCTCGGCATCGTGGCGCTCGTTCTGGCGCTCGCGGTTCCATCGGCCGCACAGGACTTCCGCGGTCGTATCAACGGCACGGTCACCGACAACAGCGGCGCGATTCTGCCGGGTGTGACGGTTACCGCGACGAGCCCCGCGCTCATCCAGTCCATGACATCGGTCACGGGCGAGGACGGCACCTATCGTCTCATCGCCCTGCCTGCCGGAACCTACGTGATCACATACGAACTGCAGGGCTTCCAGACGCTCAAGCGCGAAGGCATCCGCGTAGTGATCAACACCACGTTGAGCGTCGACGCGCAGCTCAGCGTCGCAGCGTTGCAGGAGACGGTCACGGTTACCGGAGAGTCCCCGGTCGTCGACACATCGACCACGACCGTCGGGACCAACTTCACCAACGAGCTGCTGACCGAGATCCCGAACGCGCGGGACATCTGGGCTGCCATGGCGCAGGCGCCGGGCGTCCAGGTCACGGGCTACGACGTCGGCGGGTCTCACACCGGCACTCAGACCGGCTTCGTGACCTACGGCGTCAGCCAGCAGAACACGACGCGCATCGAGGGCATAAACACGACTGAAGGGGCGAGCGCCAACGCCGGCTACTTCGACTTCGGGTCGTTCGAGGAGTTCCAGATGGGCGGCGCCGGCAACGATGCTGCGGCTGACGTACCCGGGGCGCACTTGAACATCACGGTCAAGTCGGGCGGCGATCGTTTTCAGGGCATGTTCTACGGCGATTTCGAGAACGACAGCACCATCAGCGACAACGTGCCGGACGCGTTCGCGACCCCGTACACGAGGGACGACAACGGGTTCTTCACGACAGCGCCGGGTGGCCTCGCGACCGGGAACCCGATTACGGAGCAGTACGACATCAACTTCAATCTCGGCGGGCCGCTCTGGAAGGGCAAGGCGTGGTGGTTCTTCTCGTACCGCCTGAACAATCAGTACAAGACGATCATCGGTCTGCCTGATCTGGCGCAGTCGAAGTTGAGCAACCCGTACACGATCAAGGGCACCTTCCAGATTTCGAAAAACAACCAGCTGATCGGCTACATGAACAAACGCGAGAAGCTGCAGGACAAGCGCGACCTCGGGCCGGCCGTACCGCTGTCCGCATCGCACTATCAGTCATCGAGGAACTATCCATGGAAGGGCGAGTGGACCTCCGTGTTGAGCGAGCGCATGTTCCTGGACGTGATAGCCGGCAACTGGTACAACTTCTTCCCGCTCCGGCCGCAGACCGAGTTCGGCAACTGGCCGGTCGAAGACTTCGTTCCCGGTCGGATTGACCTGACGTCCGGTAACCGGTTCGTCGGCGGCGCGACCGACTACTACCAGGACCAGAAGCGCTTCAAACCGCAGGTCAACGTCTCGCTGGCGTACTTCAAGGACGGCTGGCATGGCGGCCACGACTTCAAGTTCGGCTTCGAGGCGCGGCGCGACCGGCGGAAGCTGTTCAACGATCAGCCCTTCAATATCTGGTATCGCGACCGGAACAACCTGCCGTCCGAAGTGGATCTCTACAACGGCCCGGTTGAGGGCATCAACGACGTCAACGTGCGGAGCTTCTACATCCAGGACAGTTGGAAGTGGAACAACCGGCTGACGCTCAACCTGGGTGTGCGCGTGGACCACTATTGGGACGGCTGGCCCGAGCAGAGCCACTCACCGGCTGGCCTGCCGCAGCTCTCGGGGTCGCTGGCGCCGCTTCCGCCGGCCGAGCAGACGCGTATCACGAACTTCTTCGCGCCAAAAAATGTGGACGCGCAGGACGTATCGAAGACGACGACGGTCGGTCCGCGGGCGGGTTTCGCGTACGATCTGCGCGGCAACGGCAAGTCCGTGATGAAGGGCTTCTACGGCCGGTACTACTTCAACTCGGCCGACATCATCGCCGACAACCAGAACCCGGTCGGCGCCGCGCAGCTTCGGTACAACTTCATCGACCGGAACGGCAACCGTCTGCTGGACGGACCGAACGAGCTCGGAAGCTGGATCGCGACGGTCGGCGGCGCCGGATTCGTGACCGTGGATCCGAATCTCGAGCGGCCGTACGGCGAAGAACTGTCGGCGCACTTCGAGCAGGAATTGCGCGAAGGGCTATCCGGCAGGGTCTCGTACGTTTACAAGAACATTCGCAACGAGTGGGCCGAAGTGGACGTGACGCGCAACGCCGCTCAGACCATTCCGAGGCTGGTCGTCGATCGCGGCCCCGACGGGATTCTCGGCAACACCGACGATTCCACGGTGACGCTGTTCGACTTCCCCGCCGGCACGCCCAGCCAGCGTACGTTCACAAATCCGGACGACCCGGCGTACAACTCCGACTACAACACGGTCGAGTTCGCAGTAAACCGGCGCTTCCGCAGCGGCTGGATGGTCCTCACGTCCTTCGAGTACACGTGGCTGAACGAGTTCGTGGGCGTTGGCTCGACCACGAGCGTCCTCAGCTCCGCTGGAAACACGAAGGCGTACTCGTGGAACGACAACTTGCGCCAGGCGGATCGTGAAACAACGACGCTCTGGAACTACAAGCTGATCGGGCGCTACACGCTGCCGTGGGACATCGGCACCAGCGGGTCCTACAAACTGCAGAGCGGCCGGATGTGGGGCCGGTCGATCAACCTGGCGGCGCCCGTCGGGACGCCTGCCCTGAACATCGGAAGCCAGACCGTGCGCGTCGAGCCCGTGACGGCCAACCGTGCGCCGAACGTCCACATCGTCGATCTGCGGCTCGACAAGTCGTTCCGGCTGCCGAACCAGTTGGGTCGGGTTACGGCGATGTTCGACGTGTTCAACCTGTTCAACCTCGGCACGCCGATCGTCTTCAGAACGCAGACGGGCAACGTGACGGCCGGCGCGCCGTTCGGCAACTTCCAGGAAGTGCTCGCTCTGCTCGATCCGCGTATCATTCGTTTCGGCATTCGGTACGAATTCTAGGGCTTAGGGCTCAGGGCCTGGGGCCTGGGAGGGTTCTCTCCCAGGCCCCGTCGCCCGACCTTGCCCAGGCCCATGCCACGTCGATCCTCCAGACCCAAGCCCCAGGCCCTAGTCACCAAGCCCCAGTCCCCAGGCCCCAAATCCCAGGCCCCAACCCCCGAGGATCAGTCCCCAAGCCCTGCGTCCCCGGCCCCATTCGTATTCCTTGCCCTCTACTGTCTCTCGGGAGCGGCTGCACTGCTCTATGAAGTCGCGTGGCTGCGGCTCCTCGCGCTCCATCTGGGCCACACCGTCGCCGCCGTCAGCACGGTGCTTACCGCGTTCATGGGCGGACTCGCCGCCGGTGCCGCGCTCGCGGGACGACGCGTCGAGAGGTTGACGCCGGCGGGGGCGCTTCGCGCGTGCGCGCTGTTCGAGCTCCTCATCGCGCTGTCGGCCGCGATCGTCCCGTTCGCGATTGCCGTGGCGCAGCCGCTTCTCGCCGCCGCGTACGGGGACGGCGGCGGCGCGTGGTTCGGTCCGATGCGCGTCGCTATCGCGCTCGCGGCGCTTGCCGTCCCGACGATGGCGATGGGGGCGACATTCCCCATGGCGGTCCGAGCGCTCGCCGGGCGCTCGGCTGGCGCCAGCGCCCTCTACGCCGCCAACACCGTCGGCGCCGCGTTTGGCGCGGCGGCAGCGGGCTTCGTTCTCCTCCCGGCACTCGGACTTCGAGGCACGACGCTCGTTGGGGTTGCCATCAATCTGATCGTTGCGACGGGTTTCTGGTTGCAGGCACGGAGAGCACCAGCACTAGCACCGGGGGCACCTGCACCCGGTGCACCCGCACCCAGTGCACCGAGGGCACCCAGAGCACCCAGTGCACCGGTTCTGATCGCGATAGGAATATCCGGCTTCGTCGGGTTGGCGTACGAGGTCGCCTGGACCCGCGTGCTGGCGATGGTGATCGGTCCGACGAGCTACGCCTTCAGCGGCATGCTCGTCACCTTCGTCGCCGGGATCGCGCTCGGCGCGGCGGCCGGCGCCGCGCTCGCCCGGCGGATGACGCGTCCGATCCTGGGCCTCGCGGCGGCGTTTCTCGTCGGCTCGGCCGGCGCGGGCGTGGCGTTGGTGTTCATCGGCCGCGGTCCCCTCATCGTCGGGGAATGGGTCGCGCGGCCCGATGCGAGCTTCGGGTGGATCGTGGGAGCCGAGCTCGCGTTCGGCGCGGCGCTGCTCCTTCCGATCACGCTCGCCCTCGGCGCCGCGTTTCCGATGGCGCTGGCGGCGAACGGCGCGGACGCTCCCTCGGCGGCTCGCGTCTACGTGGCGAACACGATTGGCGCGATCGCGGGATCGCTCGCCGGCGGGTGGCTGCTCGTTCCGGCGCTCGGCCTGCGCGGCACGATCGTCACCCTCGCGATCGCAGGCGCGATCGTCGCCGCCCTCCTCGCGCTGACGTCGGGCGCGCGGACGGTGACGTCGATGTCGCTCGGCGCGGCCGCGGCCGCCTCCGCCGCCGGCGTCCTTCTTGCGCCCGCATGGAATCCGGAGATGCTCTCCGCCGGCGCCTACAAGTACGCGCCGTACCTGCGTGGCGGGGATCTCGAGACGGGGCTCTCCGCCGGGACACTTCTCTACTATCGTGAAGGGGCTGCCGGCACCGTCAGCGTCCGAAAGACGGCCGCGTCGATCGCGATGGCCATCGACGGCAAGGTGGACGCCTCGAACGACGCCGACATGCTGACGCAGCGGCTGCTCGCCCATCTGCCGCTCGTACTGCACGGCTCGCCGCGCGACGTGGCAATCGTCGGCCTCGGCAGCGGCGTCACGGCCGGCTCGGCGCTCGCCCACGATGTCTCGCGGGTAGACGTGCTCGAAATCTCCCATGAAGTCGTCGAGGCCTCAGCGCACTTCGTCGCGGAGAATCGCAACGCCCTCCGCGATCCTCGTCTTCGTCTGGTCGTGGGCGACGGGCGTTCGCATCTCGCGCTCGGCACGCAGACATACGACGTCATCATCTCCGAGCCGTCGAACCCGTGGATGGCGGGAGTCGCCGGCCTGTTCACCCGCGAGTTCTTCGAATCGGCGCGCGCGCGACTCGCGCCGCAGGGTCTGCTGTGCCAGTGGACCCACACGTACGACATCAGCCAGGCCGATCTGCGTTCGATCGCCGCGACCTTCGCGTCGGTTTTTCCCGACGGGACGATGTGGCTCGTGGGCGAAGGCGACCTGCTCCTGATTGGAGGGCCCTCGGGCGTTCGGCCGGATGGCGACCGCGTCGCGCGGGCGATGGCGCGCGCGGAAGTTCGCCAGGATCTGGGCGAGGTAGGCGTCCGGTCGCCGTTCGGGCTGCTGTCGCTCTTCGCGGGCGACGGCGACGATCTGCGCGCGTTCGGAGCCGGCAGCGCGATTCAGACCGACGATCGACTTGCGCTGGAGTTCTCGGCGCCCCGCGCCATCTTCGGCCGGTCGAGCGACGAGAACGCGCGCGACCTTCGCGACCGGGCCGCGCGGGCCCGCAGACCGCCCGCGGTCGCGCAGGCATTCGCGGCCGCCACCGCCTCCGATTGGCGCGATCGCGGCCTGATGCAGCTTGCGTCTGACGCCCACACGGCCGCCCTGGAAGACCTGACTCGGGCGGCCCGGCTGGACCCCCGCGATCGCCAGACGCTCGAGGCGCTTGGCCGGGCGGCCGGCGCCCTTCAGCGGATCGACGAAGCCGACCGGTTGCTCTCCGAGCTCGTCGGCCGGGACCCCCGGAACGTCCAGGCCAGGCTGGAGCGCTCCCGGATCGCCGCGGGTCGGGGCGATTTTGTGCTCGCCCGAAGGCTGATCATCGAGGCGGGCAAGCTGGAGCCCGGAAACCTCGCCGTGCTCGAACAGCTCGCGTCCGTTGTTGCGGATGAGCAGGACCAGGAAGGGTTGTCGACCGTCGTCGCGGGGTTGGAGACCGCCGCTCCGAACGCGCCGGCGACGCTCTATTACGCCGCCAGCCTCGAGTTCCTCAAGGGCAACCCGCCAAAAGCCGCGGAGCTTGCCGAGCGCGCGGCCGCGCTCCGGCCTGGCGACCATCGGGCGCTGAACCTGGCTGGAGCGGCGTACGGCGCGCTCGGCCGGACGGACCGCGCGCGCGAGGCCTTCCAGGCAGCGCTTCGGGCCAGCCCGGAGGACCCCGTCGCGTACGTCAATCTCGGCACGCTGGAGCTGCAGGCGGCGAACGCGACCTCCGCCGGAGAGTATTTCTCCGATGCGCTCACGCTGGATCCCGCCTCGGCCCAAGCGCGCGAAGGACTCGCCCGGGCGCTCGAGATTCTCGGCGACACAAGTCGCGCCGCGGCGGTCCGCCGGGGCACATAACTGTCAGCGGCGTCTCATCTCAATCAAGAGTCAGCCGCACGCGCAACACTTTGTCTTCCTTGCAGCAGCCTTAGGGGCGGCCCGATCCAAACTTCCGTCGCGCGGAATCCACGGGTGCGTGTTCGTTGCCCCGTCTACCGCCGTTATCCTGTGGTGAAATCACTGCGAAACGTGTCGAACGCGGCGACCGATTGCACGGCACGACACTTGCTCAATAACTGAACAGGAGAAACGGGTTTATGAGCTCTCTCGTTCGCCTTCTCGGGTTTACGAAGTTGACGTGCGGTTGTGTGATCGGCCGCTATCGCGAGGTCGCCACCAGCCGTGAGGTCGCATACGTGGAAGAGAAGGGGGCGGCCTGCGCCGACCACGGCCACCGCCGCAACCACACCGTTGGAGCGGCTCGGTTCGGGGCGCGGCTGCCGGTCGCTATTACCGCCAAGGCTTCTTGAAGGGGTACGCCCCGCACACCACCCTCCGAAAAGGGAGGGCGGTCCTCCGTTTTTTTCTCGGCGACTGCCTCGACGTTCTCCCCGACTTCGCCGAACACTCCGTAAGCGTCGTCGTCACCTCCCCTCCTTACAATCTCGGCATCCGGTACCGCTCGTACCACGACGCGCTGCCGCGCGCGGGATACCTTGACTGGACCGATGCCTGGATTGGGGCGGTCGCGAGGACGCTGTTGCCGGCAGGGTCGCTTTTCCTGAATGTCGGGGCGAAGCCGAGCGACCCGTGGACGGCCATGGACGTGGCGCAGACAGCGCGCCGCCGCCTGGCGCTCCAAAACGTGATCCACTGGATCAAGTCGATTGCGATCGACCGCGATTCGGCCGGCGCCCGGGCCGGCCTGGACAAAGACCTGGCGGTCGGCCACTACAAGCCGATCAACAGCGACCGTTTTCTCAACGATTGTCAGGAATTCATTTTCCACTTCACGCACAAGGGCCGCACGCGGCTGGACCGGCGGGCGATCGGCGTCCGATATCAGGATCCGTCGAACATCGCCCGCTGGCGCGCCGCCGGCGGAGGCGTCCGCTGCCGGGGCAACACGTGGTTCATCCCGTACGAGACCATCCAGAGCCGGGACAAGGACCGTCCTCACCCGGCGACGTTCCCGCCCCGGCTGCCCGAATACTGCCTCCGGCTCCACGGGTTGAAGCGGATCGGCCTCGTCCTTGACCCGTTCCTGGGCCTGGGCGGCACCGCGGTCGCCTGTGCCGGCCTCGGCCTCGATTTCGTCGGAATCGAGCTGGACAAGCATTACCTCCAGGAGGCGGTTTCCCGGACACGACAAGCGATCAACGACTAATGCGGCCTCCGGCGTTCGGCATTAGAATGTGCCAATGGTGATTAGTTCTATTGCTCTGATGCTTGCCATGCAGCAGCCTGCAGCGCCGCCTCCGACGCCACCGCCTCCCCCGCCGCCACCGGCCGTCAAGGTCGGCGAACCCGCGCCTGACTTCACGTTGGCGTACTTCGCGCCGCCCACCACCGAAGGTGGACGGCCGGAGCGGAAAGAGGTCACCCTCAGCTCGTTCAAGGGGAAGCAGAACGTCGTGATGGCGTGGTTCCCGGCCGCCTTCTCTCCGGGTTGAACGAAGGAGATGTCCCAGTATCGGGACAATGCCGGCAAGTTCACGGAGACCAACACCGTAATCTTCGGTCTGAGCGTCGATAGCGTCTGGGCGAACATGGCGTTCGCGAAGCAGCTCGGTGCGGAGTTCCCCATCCTCAGCGACTCGAAGCGGGAAGTCGCGAAGAAGTACGGCATCCTGGATGAGGCCAACGGCGTGGCCCGCCGAACGACCTTCGTCGTCGATACGAACGGCATCATCCAGCACATCGAGCAGGGGAACGCCGCGATTGATCCAGCAGGCGCCGTCGGCGCGTGCGCGCGCTTGAAGAAAGAGTAGCGCAGCCTTTAGGGCTGCCGGGTAAATTCGACGTATCGAGGCGAGAACTCGCACTACCATAGTCATTCTCTGAAATTCTCCAGGAGGAAGTGCATGGCCAAGCGGGTGTGCGCGATGATCGCGGTGATCGTCGCGTTCGCGGCTCCCATCGCCGCCCAGACGGCGGCATCGGGCACCGTTGAAGGCATCGTGAAAGACCCCACCGGAGGGGTACTCCCCGGCGTCACGGTCATCGTCAGGAACATGGAGACGAACGTGGCGCGCGAAACCGTGACCGACGAAGGCGGTCGGTATCGGGCGGCTGCCCTTCAGCCTGGTCGCTACGAAGTGTCGGCGGAGCTGGCCGGCTTCGAAGGCTCGAAGATCTCGGACGTGATCGTCCAGGTCGGACAGAACGTTCCCATCGACGTCCAGATGCGCCCGGCGGGCGTGTCGGAGACGCTGACGGTCTCCGGCGAGTCGCCGGTGATCGACATCGCGCGCACCGACGTCAGCAACGTCGTCGGGCAGCAGGCGATCACGAACCTCCCGATCAACGGGCGCCGCTGGGAGAACTTCGTCCTCCTCAGTCCGGGCGTGACCAACGACGGCAACTTCGGGCTGGTCAGCTATCGTGGCATCTCCGGGCTGTACAACAACAACACGGTCGACGGCGTCGACAACAACCAGGCATTCTTCTCCGAGGCGCGAGGGAGAACGCGGACGTCCTACACGATCAGCCAGGCCGCCATTCGGGAGTTCCAGGTCGGCATCAGCAACTTCTCCGCCGAATTCGGGCGCGCAGCCGGCGGAACGGTCAACGCCGTGACGAAATCCGGAACGAACACGATGCACGGCGAGGGCTTCTACTTTCTGCGGGACGACGCGTTTCAGGCGCGCGAGCCGTTCACGCCGACGAAGCCGGAAGAGCTCCGGCAGCAATTCGGTGTGAGCGTGGGCGGACCTCTGAAGCGGGACAGGGTGTTCTTCTTCGCGAACTACGACCAGCAGCTCCGTGACTTTCCTGGCTTCGTCCGCACTGGCAACGCGACGTTCCTGGAATCTGCATGTACTGCTCCGGGCTGCGCCTCGACGCGCGCATACCTCGAAAGCCTGAGCGGGTTTTTCCCGCGCGAAGGCAACAACCGGATCTTCCTCGGCAAGGTGGATGCCGCCCTGTCACCCAAGCACAATCTCTCCGTGCAGTACAACCTGCACCGCTGGAAGTCGCCGAACGGCATCCAGACGCAGCCGATTCTGAGCGGTGTGAGCAACGACGCCAACGGCAGCGACATTGTCGAAACCGACTTCGCGGTCGCGTCGCTCAATTCCGTGCTCAGCAACAAGCTCCTGAACGAGTTCCGCGTGCAGGTCGGGCGGGACTTCGAGGCGCAGGAACCGAATGCCCTCGGACCGGCGACGACGTTCAGCGGGAACGCGGGCATCGCGTACGGAATGCCGAACTTCCTGCCGCGGCCGAAATACCCGAACGAGCGCCGGTACCAGTTCATCGACAACATGTCGTACTACATGGGCTCGCACAGCCTGAAGGCGGGTTTCGACCTCAATTACGTGCGTGAGGATGTCATCAACCTGTTCGAGGGGGGCGGCGTCTACAGCTACGCAAACCTGAACGGAATCGCGTCAGACTGCCCGGCGGGCGCTTCAGGCTGCGTGCGGGTCGCGGACGCGACGCCAGGGCGCCACTACACGACCTACCGGCAGGCGTTCGACCTGCGCGGAACGGGCTTCGCGGGCGACGTGTTCTTCACGACGACCGACTACAACTTCTTCATCCAGGACACGTGGACGGTGGGTCCGCAGCTCACGTTGAACCTGGGCCTGCGGTACGAGTACCAGAAGCTGCCGCAGCCGGGCGACACGGAGGTGCGCGGCGTCGTCTTTACGGGCAACCCGAACTACCCGCTGACGCAGAGCTTCAACCAGGACAAGAACAACTGGGGGCCGCGCTTCGGGTTCACGTACGACTTCGGCGGCAATCACACGACGATCGTCAAGGGCGGGTACGGGATCTACTTTGGACGCACGAGCAACAGCGTGCTGATGAGCGCGCTCACCAACAACGCGGTGACGTTCGCGACCTACCAATTCAATGCGACGTCGGCTGGCGCGCCGACGTATCCCAACGTGCTCGGCGCGCCGCCAACCACGCCAGGCTCCGTGCCGGCCATCCAATACCTGTCCCCCGACCTCGAGCGGCCGGAGATCCACATGGGCGACGTCACGTTCGAGCGCGAGCTCCGAGAGAACCTCACGGTCTCCGCGTCGTACCTCTTCAGTCGCGGCACGCACATGCCGCTCTTCATCGACACGAACCTCCCGGCACCGAACTCCAACGTGACGTTCGTTCTTGGGGGGCAGAACCTCGGGACGTTCCCGTTCTACCGAGGCACGCGGCCCGACACCCGGATCACGTCGGCTATCCAGGTTCTGGACGTCGTGGATTCCCGCTACCACGGTCTCGTGTTGCAGGCGAACCGTCGCTTCAGCAGGGGCCTCCTCTTCAACGTGAACTACACGCTGTCGGAGGCGACCGACGATGGCCAGAACTCGACCACGTTCATCTCAGGCTTCTCGAACGTCGTCGATCCGAACAACCTGGCCGACGAAGAGGGCACGTCGAACTTCGATCGGCGCCATCGATTCATCGCCAGCTTCCACTACGCCCCGGAACGGCTGTGGGGCATCCAGTTTGGAGGCGTCCTGACGGTCGAAAGCGGGTTGCCCGTCGACCCGACGATCAGCGTCAACATGGCTGGCACCGGCGCAATCGTAACGAACACGTCGAACGGATCGGGCGGCTCGTTCCGCGCGCCGTTCCTCGAGCGGAACAGCTTCCGCCAGGAGGGTCGCAGGACCTTCGACATGCGGCTCTCGAAGTCGTTCGACCTCTCCGACCGCGGCCAGCTTGTTCTGCTCTGGGAAGCGTTCAACCTGTTCAACACGGTGAACTACACGTCGTTCGGAGCCATCCGTTACAACGGGGCCGCCGCATTCAACACTGCCACGAACACGGCGACGGTGACGCTTACCGAGAACACGGGCTTCCTGGTGCCGACGGCCGCAAGCAACACGCTCTTCGGGCCGCGCGACATGCAGCTCGGGATCAAATTTATCTGGTAGCTTGAAACGCAGAGGTCGCAGAGGAAGCGAAGGTCGCAGAGATTCGATGCTTTCTCCGCGGCCTTTGCGGCCTCTGTGTTTGAATCGGCTCTGCGCCTTACTTGTGTGACTGCGTCGGCGGCAGCGGGCGGAGCGAGTACGACCGGCGTGAGAAGACCGTCAGATCCTTCCGGGTGATCTTGATGTCCACCTTGCGAGTCCGCTTCAGCGGGTCCGGGTTCGTCGAGTAGTAGCCGATCACGTAGTAATCGCTCGTCTCGTTGTCGATCCGCTTCAGCGCCTTGTCGAAATCGTTCTGGTTGACCACGGCGATGCCGCCGGTCTCCTCCGCCAGGACCCGCAGGCTGTCCTGCGACGTGCGGACGTAGTTGGAGTACTCCACCGGGTCGATCTTCTCGTCGAGGTCCGGGCCGCCGACGAGGCCGCGCGGATCGATCGTGTAGATCGTGGCGTTCGCCCGGTTGGCGGCGCGCGTCAGCTCCGCGAGTTCCCGCGCAAGATCCGCATCCGCGAACTGATTCCCCTGCTTCAGGAACGGGTCGGTGGCCATGTCACCCGGGCTGCCTTCGAAGTTCGAGTTCTGACCCATGGAGCGGCCGTACAAGTCGGTGCCCGCGCGCGCGTTGGGAAACGGGTTGAAGTCGTACCCGTTGCTCACGTAGACGAACGCCTTCCGGCGATTGTGGACCTGCTCGAGGTTCTTCATGATGTCGTACGCCGTCGAGAACGCGACGTGCGCGCGATAGCGTACTTCGCTCGGCCCCTCCGCTCCGGACGGCGCGTCGAGGATGTCCTGCGGCTTCAGGCCGTTTCCAGCGATCTTCTTGATCGCCTCCTGCAGGCGCTTGCGATCGTAGGTGAGATCGATCGCGATCGAGGACGGGCCGGTGGAGACCATCCCGAACATGTCGCCGTCGTGCACCAGGGTCTGGTCGATCTTCTTGAACAGCTCGCGGATACGGCCGGTGTTGCGGAAGTCGAGGTGAAGATCGTCGACGAAGATGAGGAAGATCCGGCCCGCGGCGTCGCTCGTCGGCCGTTGCTGCGGGAGGATGATCCCCTCGGGCGCCGGTGGCGGCGGCGGCACGACCTGGTTGTACACGCGGCCGCCGTGCGTCAACACGAGCGACGAGATCTCCTGCTTGACGTCGTCCTCGTAGACCTCGAACTCTTCCTTCTTCAGATCCGCCACGAACTGGCCCTTGGCGTCGCGCACGATGACGTCGTTGGTCACGAGATCGATCCGAACGCGGATGGGTTCCTGCTTCGGAACGATGACGCCGCCACTCGGTTGGGGCTGCTTCTCCTGGGGGTCGGGACGCGCGCCGCTTGCGGGAGCGAGCGGCAAGAGCCCGGCGATGGTCACGAACAACGCCAACCGTGTCAGGGACATAGGCGAATTATACCTCTCGGAGTCCGGGCCATGTGGTACGAGGCTTCAGCCTCGTCCGGGCGCCCGGACGACCCTAGAGGGTCGTACCACTTGAGGGCGTCGTGCCACCAGGGGGCGTGCCAGCAGATCCTCCACCTCCGCCGCCGCGTTTCCGGCGGCGTCGCCGCCGCCGGCTCGGCTGCGGCAACTGCGCGCGAATCGCTTCGAACCACTGCTCGAAGTATTCGAGGCCGGTCCGCGCCTCTTCCGCGGTGACCCAGGTCTCTGGGTTTAGACGTTCGGACTCCCCTCGAAGGACGTCCCGCTGCACGGGATCTGCGATGCGTTGGTTGATGCGGGTCAGCAGCTCGGCGTGCCGCGTCCGGAGGCGTTCGAGGACCGTCGGATTGAGCAATTGTGGCGGTTCCGGCCGCTCCGTGGGTTCCACGGGCTCCCGCTCGAGCTCGAGCTCGCGCTCGAGGTCCGGCTCCAGACCGAGCGCGCCCTCCGGGTCTTGGTCCGTGGCGACTTCGGGCTCGGCTTCCTCGCCGATGGCTTCCTCGGCGATTGTCTGCTCGGCGAGGGCCTCGAGTGGCTCAGGTTTCCGGACCGCGAGCGCTGGTGCCGGCTCGCGACGCGGCTCCTGTGAACGGCCGCGATCGGGACGCCCCCTGTCGCGGCGGCGCCGGCCGTGATCCTCCGGGGGCGGCGGGGGTGGCGGTTGCGCCTTGAGCATCCGCGACCACTCGAACTGCACGTCCGGATGCGCGTCTTCCAGGAGGCGGATCGCTTCTTCATCGATCGCCGCGCGCCCGACGCGCACGTGCGGCGGCGTGCGGAACCAGTACAGAATGCGCGGCTCCTGGCGCCCCTGTCCGCGGGACGTGTGAAGCACGTAGGTATGCTCGTAGCCGCGCTGGTCGCGGCTGAACCTCATGAACGGCAGGTTATTTTTTCCTCTTCGCGGGCTTTCGGGCCGGCGCGGCGCGTCGCGCCGGGCGCGGGGCGCCCGCGCTCTTCGGACGCGCGGGACGCGGGGCGCGCGCCGCGGGCGTCGGCGCGCGGTGGACCATCGTGAAGCGAATCTGGTCGCCGATCGCGTGGTAGCTCCAGATCTCCGAGACGCTGACGCCGTCGTCGACGCACAGCCGTTTCGCGATGTCGACGGCGCCCGCGGGCACGTACAAGTGAAACGGCACGCGCGCGCGGCCCAGGTGCGTCCACTGCGCCATCGCCTCGAGGTGGTTGACCGACTCCCCCGTCTCGACTTCGATCACGCCACTCAACTTGCGCGCTTTCTCCGACGAATTGAGCACGAGGTCGGGGTAGACCATCAGCGCTCCGGACTTGACCGCGGCGTTCTTCTCCTCGCCGATGTTCACGACAACGTCGTACTTTCGCTTGAGTTTAGCCTGGAGGTGGCGAATGACGCGGTCGTGCTCGAGCTGCTCGCGGACTGGTCGGACCAGGATGGGCACGAGGCCTCCGGCGTTGACGGAACCCGAGACTCTACCACATCTGACGATTGGCCCTGCCCGGTTCCGCACACGGCCTGTTTGACGATCTGTGCCGTCCCGCCGATAATGGGAGAACCCACCGTGATTCAAATAGATACGCCTGAGGCCACGAAGCCAACCAAAAGCATTCTCATCGTGGACGACGACAGGTCCGCGCTCGATACGCTGGCGCGCCTGCTGAAGCTCGAGGGATTTGCCGTCGCGACGGCCGCCGACGCGGAGACCGGCCTGACCATCGCCCAGGAGATGCGCCCGAACGCGATCATCCTGGACCTCCGGATGCCGGTCGTGAACGGCGTCCAGATGCTCCGGCGGCTGCGCGCCAACCCCGACCTGGTCGAAGTGCCGGTCGGCATGGTGACCGGCGACTATTTCATGCCCGAGGCCACTGCGGCGGAGATCAAGTCGCTCGGCGCCTCCCTCCGCTTCAAGCCCATGTGGCTTGAGGATCTGCTCGCCCTCGCCCGCACTCTGGTCGCGGCGTGACCGCTCCGGGCCGCGAGCCTGGTAAACGCGGCGCCGGGTCGGCGCATCTGACGGCCGACCGCTTCCTCCGCGCGTGCCGGCGCGAGCCCGTCGACGTGACCCCCGTCTGGTTCATGCGCCAGGCGGGCCGCTACATGGCCGAGTACCGCGCGCTGCGCGAGCGGCACTCGCTGCTCGACATCTGTCGCGCTCCCGATCTCGCGGCTGCCGTCACGCTTCAGCCGCTCGCCAGCATCGATCTCGATGCCGCGATCCTGTTTTCCGATCTGCTCGTGCCTCTCGAGCCGATGGGACTCCCCTTCGATTTCGTCAAGGGCGAGGGGCCATCGATCGCCAATCCGATCCGGACCGATGCGGATATCGATCGCCTGCGACGCGTCGATCCGCGCGAGGCGCTCGCGCACGTGCTCGAGACGATTCGAATCGTCCGCCGCGAGCTCGAAGGCCGGGTGCCGCTCATCGGCTTCGCCGGCGCGCCATTTACCCTCGCGTCTTACGCGATCGAGGGCGGGCCTTCGACGAGCTTCGCGCGGACGAAAGCCCTGATGTACGCCGATCCGCGCGCGTGGCACCGCCTGCTCGACCTGCTCGCCGAAACGGTCGGCGGCTACCTCGTGGCGCAGATCGAGGCTGGCGCGCAGGCCGTGCAGGTCTTCGACTCGTGGGTCGGCTCGCTCAGCCCCGCCGACTACCGTGAGTTCGCGATGCCCCACTCGAGGCGGGTCTTCGAAGCGATCGGCGGCCGCGCGCCGTCGATTCACTTCGGCGTCGGCACGACCACGCTGCTGCCGCTGATGCGCGAGGCGGGCGGCGACGTCATCGGCCTCGACTGGCGAGTGCCGCTCGACGAAGGCTGGCGCCAGTCGGGCGAGGACCGCGGCGTGCAGGGCAACCTCGATCCGACCCTACTGCTCGGTCCGAAGCCGCGCCTCCTCGCCGGCGCAGCCGACGTCCTGCGGCGGGCGGGCGGCCGGCCCGGCCACATCTTCAACCTCGGCCACGGCATCCTGCCGACGACGCCGGTCGAGCAGGTGCAGGCGCTCGCGCGGTTCGTGCACGAGTATCGGGCCTGAGCGGCTGGAGATCCCGGAGGGGCCGGAGTCAACGGAGATACAACGGAGGAACGGAGGTAACGGGGACGAACGGAGTGTTTTTTGGATCTCCGTTTCGCCTCCGCTGTCTCCGTTCCTCCGTTGTTTCTCCGCTGCCTCCGTCGCCTCCGTTGTCTGGTCTAGGATCTGGACGACTCTCATGCCATCCGACCGGTCCGTCGTCATCATCGGCGCGGGCATCGCCGGCCTCGCGGCCGCCTACGAGTTGCTTCGGTGCGGCGTCACGCCGATCGTGCTCGAGGCATCGGATCGCGCCGGCGGGTTGATCCTCACCGAGCGCGAAGGGCCCTTCGTCATCGACGCCGGGCCGGACTCGATCCTGGCGACCAAATCGGGCGGGACGGCGCTGTGCGACGCATTGGGCCTGGGCGATCGGCTCATCTCCACGACTCCCCCGCGCACGTCGTCCGTGCTGGCAGGCGGCCGGCTCCATCCCCTTCCACGTCCGGCGGTGCTCGGCCTTCCGCTCACGTGGCGCGCCGCCGCCGGCGCGACGATGATCTCGGCGGCGGGCCGCGCGCGGATGACGCTCGAGCCGTGGATTCCCGCGCGAGTCACGCCGGACGAGTCGATCGCCTCGTTCATCAGGCGGCGGTTCGGGCGGCAGGCGGTCGAGTACCTCGCCGAGCCGCTCCTCGCCGGGATCCACGCGGGAGACATCGACCGCCTCGCTGTCCGGCCGCTCTTCCCGGCGCTCGTGGATGCGGAGCGCACTCATGGGAGCGTCATGAAGGGCCTGCGGGACAGGTCGACCGAGCCAGTGTCGCAGCCGGCAGCGGCACCGCGGGAAGGTCTTTTTCTGTCTCTCCCTGGAGGGATGGGCGAGCTCGTGCAAACGCTCGAAGCGGCGCTGCCGCGCGGCACGATTCAACTCCGTGCGCGTGTGTCCGCGGTTCGACAGGAGGACGGCCAGTTTCGTGTGTACAAGCACGAGGGCCGACTCGCCTGCGCCGCGGTCATCGTCGCGGCCCCGGCCTGGGCCGCGCAGGAGATGCTCGAGGCGCTCGACCCCATGCTGGCCACGCTGTGCGGCGGCATCCCGTACACCTCCAGCGCCATCGTCACGCTGGCTTTCGATCTGGATGCCGTCGGGGCGCCGCTGACCGGCAGCGGCTTCGTGGTCCCGCGTGCCGAGCGCGAGCCGATCATGGCCGCCACGTGGATTTCGTCGAAGTGGCCCGGGCGCGCGCCGCCTGACAGCGTTCTGGTTCGCGCGTTCCTCGGAGGAGCGCGCGATCCGGACGCGGTCAATCGAAGCGACGGCGACCTCGTCGATGCGGCGCTGCGCACGTTGACGCCGATCGCGCGGCTCTCGGGGACCCCACGGCTGGCGCGCGTGTACCGCTGGCGGCGGGCGTCGCCGCAGCTCGAGATCGGCCACCTCGCGCGTCTCGCGTCGATCGAGCAACGACTCGAGGCGTGGCCGGGCCTGTTCCTCACGGGCAGCGGCTACCGGGTGACGGGTATTCCCGACGGCATCGAAGATGCGCGGGCGACGGCGCGGAAAGCGGCGACGTTCGTCAATGCGTTCCAGCAGCCCTGAAGGGCTGCGCTGGACACCTTCGGCTTCTGCAGCCCTAAAGGGCTGCGCTACAGCCTTCGGCTCCAGCAGCCCTAAAGGGCTGCGCTACAATTCTTTTATGAAACCGATCCGTGTTGCTGTGTTGCTGGCCGCCGTCCTCGTCGCTCTCCCCTTGCCGTCGTTGTCGGAATCCAACCTCGATCCGGCGATCGACAAGGTGTTGAGGGAGATCCGCAAAAAGGACACGGGCAAGCTTGCTGTCTCCGAGGAAGACGGACGGTTCCTGCGGATGCTCATCGCGGCGTCAGGCTCGAAGCGGGTGCTCGAGATCGGGGCCGCGAGCGGCTACAGCGCCATCTGGATGGGGCTGGCGCTGCGCGAGACAGGCGGGCGGATGGTGACGATCGAGTACGAGGCCGCGCGCGCGCGTGAGGCGGCCGCGAACATCAAGCGCGCGGGGCTGGCCGACATCGTGCAGGTCGTGCCTGGCGACGCGTTCGCCGAGATCCCGAAAGTCGCCGGGACGTTCGATTTCGTTTTCCTGGACGCGTGGAAAAAAGACTACCAGCGGTTTTTCGATCTGGTGTTCCCGCGCATGGAGAAAGGCGGACTGTTCGTCGCCCACAACGTGGTCAACAAGCGCAGCGAGATGGGAGATTTTCTGAAGACGATCGATTCACACCCTGCGCTGTGGACCACTATCGTGAGCCCATCGGGCGAGGGGGTATCCGTTTCTTTGAAACGGCAGTAGGAATCTCAATGCTGATTGTTGAATGCGGAGTGCTGAATTGAAATTCAGCATTCAGCAATCCACATTCAGCAATGGGCGATTAAGCGTCCGCTTTCTTCTTGCGGCGTGAGCCTCGCGGGCGGGAGGCGGGTGCAGGCTCGTCGCTCGGCTCGAGCCGCGACATCGACGTCAGGAATTTTTTCACTCCCCCGTCGTCGAACTGCACGCGTGTGTACGCGTCCTCGACCGCTATCACAGACCCCAGGCCGTAGGTCGGCTCGACGACCCGGGCTCCCACGTCAAAACGCTTCATCGCTGTAACCTCAGCCGCAAGTGACAGAATTTATGCGAGATGTGGCGCTCGCGTCAAACCCGGTTCTTCGAGCGGGGCATTCGGAGAGCTCAGGTGTGTGCGGCTCTGTGCTAACGTGAGACCGCATTCAGCAATCGACAATCGGCAATCCACAATCGACAATTCGCATTGGCTAAGACAGTCCACGTGATAGGGGTTCCCCTCGACCTGGGCGGCAACCGCCGCGGCGTCGACATGGGGCCATCCGCCTTCCGGATTGCCGGCCTCGGCGAGCGGATCGCGGCGCTGGGCCACAAGGTCGTGGACAAGGGAGATCTCGTTACACCCATTCCAGAGATCAAAGCGGAGGGAGATCCGAAAAAACGCTACATCCGTGACATCGCGCGCGTCTGTCAGAAGCTCTTTCAAGCCTCCGCCGCCTGCCTCGAGTCGGGTGGACTGCCGCTCGTGCTCGGCGGCGACCACAGCCTGGCAGCCGGATCGGTTGCGGCGGCTGCCGATTTCGCCCGCCGCCGGGAGAAGCCGCTCGGCCTGTTCTGGATCGACGCCCACGGCGACATGAACACGCCGGCCACCTCGCTCAGCGGCAACGTGCACGGCATGCCGCTCGCGGCGATCATCGGGCCGGAGCCGGCGGAGCTGGCGGGCATCGGCGGCTTCACGCCGAAGGTCGAGCCGGAGCGGACCGTGCTCATCGGGATCCGCAACCTCGACGAGCGGGAAAAAGTCCTCGTCCGCGAGTCGCGCGTTCACGTGTTCACGATGAAGGACATCGATCGCCAGGGCATCGCCGCCATCATGGAGCAGGCGATCGCGATCGCCGGCGCCGGGACCGCCGGCATCCACGTCTCGTTCGACGTCGACGTGTGCGACCCTTCCATCGCCCCGGGCGTCGGGACGCCGGTGAAAGGAGGGCTCGACTACCGCGAAGCGCACGTCGTCATGGAGATGATCTCCGACTCCGGCCTGCTCACGTCGCTCGACCTCGTGGAGGTAAACCCGATCCTGGACGTCCAGAACACGACGGCCATCCTCGGAACCGAGCTCGTGTCGTCAGCCCTGGGACAGAAGATTCTCTAGCCCGCCCCCTCTATTCCGCGGGCGGGACCGTGCCGAAATATCACGCAGTGAGCATTCTGAAAGCGGCCGCCGACGCCCAGCCGGCGGCCGCTCTCTGCACGCGCTGCCACGGCCACCTGACGTACGGCCACGTCTGCCGGCATCACGCGCCGACGACCCATGGCGGTGATTACTTCCTCGGGGCCGTGCTCGGAGGGGCGATCGGGATTCTCCTCTTCGGCATGCTCGGGGCTGCGGTGTTCGGCCGCGCGATGGACACTCTCGGTCTCGTCACCGGCTCGCTGGGCGGGTTTACTCTCGTCCTCGCCTCCCGCCGCGGCCAGCTTCGCTGAACGAGCGGTTCCAAGTACAATTCAGCAATCGACAATCAGCATTCCGCAGTGGGTTTGCTGATCCTCCCGCAGGGCCGCTAGCTCAGTGGTAGAGCACCTGACTTTTAATCAGGGTGTCGCAAGTTCGATCCTTGCGCGGCCCACCATTCGAATGCGCTGAACGAAGTCGAAGGGCCAACCTTCGCTCACGCTTGCCACGGAGCGTGAGCTTCGGTTGGTTCGCTCACGATCTTCCCGCCCTTACTGCTTCGCCGCGACATAGCTCCGCCGCGCGCGGACCTTCAGGCCCGGATCCTTCACGCGGACTTCGAGCTTGTGCGTCTTGCCGTCGAGCGCCGGCGGCGCGAAGCCGAGGACGTACTGCTGGTGCAGCTCCTCCGCCACGCGCTTGAACGTCGACGCGAGGTCGGCCGTCTGCGTCAGCTCGAAGTAACCGCCGCCGGTCTGGTCGGCAATCGTTAGCAGGCCCTTGTCCGGCCGGTCCCCAGCCCCGAAGCCCCGCCATCTGCCGCCTGGACCTATCGGATTGTGGCCGACGAGACCGATCGCGTAGATCATGACGTTCTCTTGCACCGCGCGCTCCATGACATCCTCGAGGGAGTTGTTGTTCGCGCGCTGCGGGTTCATCGGCCGATCCGCGCCGTCGGTGAAGACGAGGACGACGCGCCGGCCCTCCTGACGCACCAGACCGGTGATGCCGACGTTGATGGCGTTCCAGAGCGGTGTCGGACCCTCGGTTTGCAGCTCCGTCCGCAGAATATCGAGGAGCACCTGCCGATCGGACGTGAACTCCCGGGGATCCACCTGAATCCGGCCGGCAAAGCTGCCGATGCGCGCCTGGTCGGTCGGGAGAAACTGCTCGACGAGCGCTTCGGCCGCCTCCTCGACGAGCCTGAAGTTGCGGCGCATGCTGCCGCTCCGATCGAGCATCATCACGATGGTGATGCGCTGCACGTCGTTCGCGAAGACCGTGAGCTCCTGACGCTTCCCGTTGTCGTAGACCTCGAACGCGTCGCGCTCGAGTCCGGTGGCGAGGTGCCCGGTGGCATCGGTCACCGTCGCGTAGATCGCGACGGTCCGGATTCCGGCCTTGAAGGTCGGTTCCTGCCCTGAGGCCAGCGCGAGTGTCAGTCCGACCTGCAGAATCGCGACCGAAGCCAGGTGACGGAGGCACACGGCAATCTTAAGGATACACGTCTGGTAGACTCGTTATCAGATGTGCGTCCCCTCAATTCATCCCTTTCGAGGTGGCCGACATGTACGTGATCGTGAAGGCATGGAGCTCGTCGGTCCTGTTCGTGTTCTTGTCAGCGTCCCTCGCAGCCGCGCAGGTGCAGCCGGTGCCGCCGGGCGCTGACGCGAAGCGCCGCGCAGACGCCGAGCAGTTGGCGAAGGCGACGCTTGCGCGGGACAAGTCGATCGCTCCCGCATCGATCGAAGTCGCGAGCGCAGAAGCCGTGACGTGGCAGGACACGTCGCTCGGCTGTCCGGCGCCCGACATGATGTATGCGCAGCGGCTGGTCTCTGGTTACAAGTTCGTGTTGCGTGCGGCGGGAAAGAGCTACAACGTCCACGTCGGCGAGCGCAACGCCATCATCTGCGATCGGGCTGACACACTGGTCGGTGCGACCAGCTCGCCGGTCCCGCCGGACGTGCAGGCCTATCGTCTGGCGCGGGAAGCGCTGGCATCTGCGCGCGGCGTGTCTCCGGATCGCATCCTTCTCAAGCGGTCACGGCCGCTGGCGGCGTCGGATCCGCGCTGCAAGACGCCGGAAGGACGGACGCCGGAAGGCGGCACGGTCTACCTCGTCGAGCTGACGCTGGACGCAGAAACCGTCTATTACGCCGCCGATCGGCTCGCCGCGGTGCCCTGCCAGGCCAAATAAGCGGCCGGTGGCCTGACCCGACGCCCGCCTCCCCAGCCCAGCCGTTCCTGGCGTATACTCCCTCACCCCCATCGGACCCTAGGACAGGCGCTACTGGCGACCATCGCCGTAGGCGACATTCACGGGAACCTCGCGGCGCTCGACGATCTTCTCGCGCGCCTCCTGCCGGAGATCCGCCCGGACGACGTGCTCGTGTTCCTGGGCGACTACATCGACCGCGGCCCGGACGCGCAGGGCGTCCTGGAGCGCCTCGTAGCGCTCCGCGCTTCGCCGCCGTGCGACGTCCGCTTCCTGCTCGGCAACCACGAAGAGTGGATGCTCAAGACGCTCCACGATCACACCTCTCACAGCTGGCTCGTCGGGATGGAGGCCATCACCACGATCGCGAGCTACTCGCGGCTTGCGGCGCTCCAGATGCTCGCGGCGGCGCGGGAGGCGGGCCTGAGGATATACAGCGGGAGAGTCGCGCTCCCGTACGACCGGTTCTTCAAGCTCGTGCCGACAGCGCACCTCGACCTGCTCGGATCGCTTTGGACCTTCGTCAGAACCGACGATGTGATCTGCGTGCACGGCGGTGTGCCCGTGGACAACACCCCTCTCGATCTCGCGGCGCAATCCGACCTGGTCTGGGGCGCGACCGGCTTCCCGGACGCCTATTCGGGGCCGGAAAACGTCGTCTACGGGCACTGGAACGACTGCCCCATCGGCGGCGACGACTGGCCGACGATCCGGGTCACGGGGCGCGCATACGGGATCGACACCATTTCCCGCGGCGTCCTGACGGCGCTGCGGTTCCCCGACCTGAAAGTGTTCCAGAGCCGAAGGTTCCTGGCCGATTCGAACGACCGTTGACCCGGCCCGCGTATACTGCTGGGGCATGGATTGGGGCCGGAAGCGACGCTCGCTTCTCGCCGTTCAGGCCGCGGTCGAGGCGCGTCACCGGGCCCTGTGCGCGGCTGATGCCGGCGTCGACTCGGACCGACAAGGTCCGGGGAAGGCTTCCGGGCAAAGCGCCGCCAAACCGGGCGCAAGCCAGCTTCACGAGCTGCGCGAGCATCACGAGGAGCTGCAGGAGTACCACGCGGCGCTCGCGGAGTATCAAACGGCGCTCGCGGGGCTCCCCCCGGTGGAGCGGGATGCGCTCAGCGTCGCGGCGACGCTGGCATCCGCCGAGGTCATGCTCGTCGAGGCGGGTCGCGCCGTCGACGAAGCGCGGGACGCGTGGCGTCGCGCCACTGATGTGTACAAGAAGGTGCGCGAGATGCTGGATCGTCAGGAGTAGGAGGCCGGACCGTACGTGAGGATCTTTCGCGCGCTGCGCTGGTTGATCTGGACGGGCGTAAAGCTGGGCCTGGTGGTGTTCGTGCTTTTCATCGGGTGGGCCTGGTTCGCGAACGCATATCAGGAGGCGCCGGCCGCGCCCTGCGCCGCCCGTCCGCCGATCGGCATGGCGAAGATCGAGGAGAAGGCACCCGGGTACCGGCGCCCGGAATCCGCGACCTATCTCGCGTTTCCCGAGCAGTTTCTCGCGCACAACGCGCACGAATACGCGCAGGCGCTCGCCGCCGGACCACCAAGCCGATACCCGTACTTCGGCGCGATCGCCCAGTACCTGGCGCGGCTACTACCGCGTGTTCAAGATCACTCAGTCCAAGTACGGGTTCAGCACCGCCGACCATCGATTGCCGATTCTGATCGGGCTGGGTTTCACCGCCGAGAATGCCGTCAAGGGCGTCTACGAAAACACGATCGGAAGATTGACGGAGCGGTTCTCGGATGGCGGCAAGTCAGCCGAAGATCAGTACGCGGCCAAGAAGGTCGCCGAATACGCGACGTCGCTGCGCACCGCTCCTTCGTATGAGTTCGGCTACGGCCCGGCCCTTGGCGGTCTGTGGCGCACGCCGGCCCGCGGCGCGTATCAGGCCCGCAAGATCGAGCGCCGGGCGTTTCTGACGATCGAGTACGGCCTCAAGGGGTTGTACTCCTGGATGCTCGGGATAGCGGCGCCGAACAACGCGCCGCCGCAGATCCACGCGCTCGCGCTCGTCGGCAAATCGCCTGAGGTGATCTCGCTTCCGCGAGACGAGTTGTTCACGGCCGCGCTGACCGTGATCGTCGGGAAGGGCGTGACGATCTACGAGATCGCCGGCAACGACGAAATCTTCCTGACCGCGCTCGGCCCGGCAAACGCGCTGAACGGGCCGGACGGCGGCCCGCTCAAGCCCGCGAACACCTGGCGGGTCGAATTCGTCGAGCCCCTCCTCACCGAGCCCTCGGTCGTTCGCATCGGCCTGACCGTTCCGCCGTCGTGCCTGGCCCGGCTGCTGGCCGACCTTCAGGCGAGCGGCGCAACGCTGGAGCGCGTGTACGCCTTCTAGCAGTGCGAGGTCCGGCTGAATCCGGACTCTACGGATTTACTCAATCGCTTCACGCCGCGTAAAACCTTACCGGAAAGGTAAGCCGGCGCGCGGTACCTCGGCCGTTTTCAGGCCGTATTCGTTGCGCAAGCTGGCCGCGTCCGGGGGCATGGCGCTTGCGTTGCTCGCCCGGACTGAATGTCTCGACCGTCGTCTGTCAGTCGAAGTCTGCCGTTGCGGCGTTGGATGCGGATCCTCTCGGGCCAGGCTCTCGGGCTGGCATTCGTGCTGGCGTCAGTGGCCAGCCCTGCCGTGGCCCAGACCCCCGAACCTGCGCCGCCGGCACCCCCCGCCCAGCCTCCCCTTCCCGCGGAACCGGAGCAGAATCTCATCAACCTGTCGACGACGCTGCCGCTCAAACGTCACGGCAGCTACTTCCGCATCACGCATCGCTTCGCGCGCGATCTCCGGCGTGGTTCGTTCGCCGATCTTGCGCGGTCGTTGTTCAGCCTCGACGACGGCGCGGTCATCGGGCTCGAATACCGCTTCGCACCGACGAGCCGGCTTCAGGCGGGGATTCACCGCTCGATGTCCGCGAAGACGATCGAGTTCCTCGGCCGCTACGACGGATGGCGCCAGGACGCCGGCCTTCCTGTTTCGCTCTCGTTCGTCGCATCCGTAGAAGGGACGAACAACTTCAGCGACGATCACTCGCCTGCGCTCGGCATCGTCGCCTCGCGCCTCTTCGGGAACGTCGTCGCGCTGTACGTTGCGCCGACCTTCGTCTGGGACTCGCGCCTGTCGACCGATGTCACCGGTCATGAAGAGCACGACCATGATGTGGAGCTCCCCGTAGAGAGCGACCTGATCGCGGAGGGTCAGAACACGTTGTTCATGGGGTTCGGCGGGCGCGTGCGATTCATGCCGACCGCGTACGTGTCCTTCGAGATCTCGCCGCGGCTCTCCGGATACGACCCTCTCAACGCAACCTGGGGCGTTGCGATCGAAAAGCACACCTGGGGTCACATGTTCCAGCTCAACTTTACGAACAACTTTGGCACGACTTATGGACAGATCGCACGAGGCGGAAGCGAGCACGACATTTACCTGGGATTCAACATCACGCGAACGTTCTGACGCTCCGGACGTCGCCTGGAGGCCTATGAATATGAGCATGAAGAGACTTGGATTCGCCGTTCTAATGTCCGCCGCCGTCGCATTCGGCGTTGCCGCCTGCGACGATGATGACAACCCGACAGGACCGAGCAATCAGCCGGTGATCTTCACGGCGACTTTGCTTCCGTCGAACGAGGTGCCGGCGGTCACGAACGCTGACTCGACCGGCCGGGGCACGGTAACGATTACATTCAACCTGACCCGGGATGCCGCCGGCGCGATCACTGCCGGAACGGTCACCTTCAATGCGCCACTGACCACGTTCCCTGCAGGCACGGTCGTCAGGGCGGCGCACATTCACAATGGTGCAGCCGGCGTCAACGCATCCGTCTTCATCGACACCGGCCTGACGGCCGCGGCCGCGATCACGTTGACGAACGGCAGCGGTACGCTCGACTTCCAGAACGTCAGCGGCAGCACCGTCACGCCGGCCAATCTTCAGGCGGTCATCGACAACCCGGCCGGGCATTACTTCAATGTCCACACCAATCTGAACACCGGCGGCGCCGTCCGCGGACAGCTGGCGCGGCAGTAAGTACCATTGTGGATTGCTGAATGTGGAGTGCTGAATGCATTCCACATTCAGCATTCCACATTCAACACTGGGCGCTGACTCCCCTATCCTTCCCTGAGAAACTCGAGAACCGTCGTCACCACGCGCTGCCCCGCCAGCAGCTCGTAGTCGTTGTGATCCGTCCGATCGATGATCGCCAGCCGTTTCGGCTCGAGAGCCGCCTCGAAGAGGCGGCGGCTCAGTCCGGTCGGGACGACGCTGTCGTGGTCGGCGGCGATGACGAGAAGCGGACAGCGGATATCGCGGATCCGGTCTATCGACGCAAACCGATCGATGAGCATCATCCCCACCGGCAGAAACGGATAGTGATGCCGGCCCGTGTCGGTCAGAGAGGTAAACGGCGACCGAAGGATGAGCGCCGCGGGCGGCTGCTCGGCGGCGAGGCGGACCGCGACGCCGCTCCCGAGCGATTCGCCGAAGTAGACGATGCGATCGCTTCCGGCCCGGCTCGCCACGAAGCGGCGGGCGGCGCGTGCGTCGGCGGCAAGTCCCTCCTCTGACGGCGACCCCGCGTTGCCGCCGTAGCCGCGGTAATCGAACAGCAGGACCGAGATTCCGTGTTCGGCCAGGGCGGCAGCCAGCGGCGCGCGGAAGGCACGATTCCCTGCGTTTCCATTGAAGACGATCACCGTCACCGGTTGCCCGACCGAAGCGCCTGCTTGCGTCGGCCGCGAAGGCGGGGCCCCCGGCACGAACCAGCCGCCGAGGGTCAGCCCGTCGTCGGTCGCGAAGGCGATGGCTTCGGCCCCCGGCAGACCTGCCCCGGCGGGCGCCGGGACCACCCCCATCGGGAAGTAAATCAGGCTGCGCTGGCCGAGCCAGACCAGCAGCAGAAGAACCGCCAGAATCCCAAGCAGCGCCAGGACTCGGAGCACCCCCGCAGAGTAGCCCGGCGGCCCCTTGGGGCCAATGCCCTTTTCAATTGCTCGCGGGGCCCCACCCCCGCTCGCTCGCGCTCGCCGGTCCGGCTCCGCCGGACTTCCCTCCGGCGGCTCGCGCGGGCCGCAGGCGCTTTGTTCGTCAGGGTTCCGTCAACCGTTACATCCAAGGGGGAGGGAAAGCGGGCCCGCCTCCGCTGAAGCTACGGCGGGGCAAGCCCGCCTCTTCTGAAACTCCGGCGGGGCAAGCCCGCAGGCCCGGCTCGACTTCCGGAGGAGTCTGAACCGTGAAACCAGAGGGCCAGCTCCTCGACCTGGCCGCGTCGGTCGCCGACGGCTCCCAGGTCGATTGGCAGGCCGCCGAAACCGGCGCCGGGAAGGACGCGCGACGGCTCGTTCGGCATTTCCGGCTCGTCGCCGACGTTGCGGAGCTCTACCGCAGCCTTCCAGAAGCGCCCCCACAAGCCATAGCGGCCGACGAAAGGACGCCTGACGGGCTCCGCTGGGGCCGTCTGATTCTGCTCGAGAAGATTGGCGAGGGCACGTCGTCCGAGGTCTTTCGCGCCTGGGATCCAGAGCTTCAGCGCGAGGTCGCCCTGAAGCTGTTGCGCGCGGATGGGTCCCAGGCCGAGGCGGCGCGCTGGCGGATGCTCGGTGAGGCAAGGCGCCTCGCCCGGGTGCGCCACCCGCACGTCGTTCTTGTCTACGGTGCGGATCGTCGAGAGGATCGAGTCGGGCTCTGGATGGAGTTCGTCGACGGCGCGAGGCTCGACACTCTCGTCCAGCGAAGCGGGCTGCTCGGGGCTCGCGAAGCGGCGCTCGTCGGGCTGGATCTATGCCGCGCGCTCGCCGCGGTCCACGCGGCGGGTCTGGTGCACCGCGACGTGAAAGCGCAGAACGTGATGCGCGAGAGCGGCGGCCGGATCGTGCTGATGGACTTCGGCACCGGCGAGGACCTCCGCAGTAGCGAACGCCGATTGGCGGGCACGCCGCTGTACCTCGCGCCGGAAATCCTGTCGGGCGGCGCCGCGTCGGGCGGCAGCGACCTGTACAGCCTGGGCGTCCTGCTTTTCTACCTCGTCACCGGACAATTCCCGATCGCGGCGTCGACGTTCGACGACCTCGTCAAGGCGCACGGCGAACGTAACATCCGGCGACTCCGCGATCTGCGCCCCAGTCTTCCCGAAGCTTTCGTTCGCGTCGTCGAGCGGGCGCTCGAGCCTGCGCCGGCGGCGCGGTACCCCAGCGCGGGGGTGATGGAGTCGGCGCTGCGCGACTCGCTCGCCGCGACGGAGCCGGCGGCGGATATCGCTGCGCCCCGGAGCGTTGCCCGCCCGAGCTGGTGGAAGGCGGCGTCATGGGGTGGCCTCGCGGCGGCCGTCGCCCTGTCTGCGATCCTGCTGCCGAACTGGCGCGCGCCGAGCCCGGTCGCGGGCCCGCCTTCGCAGGGCTTCGGCGGGGCAAGCGAGACCATCGACGAGCTGGCCGTGCTGCCGCTGACCGATCGATCCGGAGGCTCCGCGCCCCCCTACCTGGCGGAAGCCCTGACCGATGAGTTGATCACGACGCTGGGTCAGATCCGTTCCCTGCGGGTCACGTCGAACAGGTCCGTCGCGCGGTTCAAAGATTCGCGGGGATCCGTCGGCGACATCGCGCGGTCGCTTGGGGTGGATGCGGTGCTGGAAGGCAGCATCTCGCGCGACGAGAACGTCGCCGACCGCGGAGTGGCCGTCAGCGCGCGGCTGCTCGCCGCCGACACCGGGCGTGAGATCTGGGCGAGAACGTTCAACGCGCGCTCGGGAGATACGGCCGCTCTCGCGGCAGATCTCGCGAGCGCGATGTCCCGCGAGATTCGCGTGGCCGTGACGACCGACGAGGCCAGGCGCCTGCTCCAACGGCGACCGACGAACCCGGCCGCCGAAGAGGCGTACTTCCAGGGCCGGTATCACCTCAAGCAGTTCACCCATCACAGCTTTCGGCAAGCCATCGTGGCGTTCCAACGCGCGATACAGCTCGATCCCAGACATGCGCTCGCGTACTCCGGGCTTGCGCAGGCCCACGTCGCCTTGGGAGCGGCAGGGGGCGCGCTGCAGCCGGCCGCTCGAATGGCGGCCGTAGCGGCGGCGTCTCGAGCGTTGCAACTGGACGACACGCTTGCGGAGGCTCACGCAACGGTCGCAGACCTCAAGTTTCGGTATGACTGGGATTGGGACGCGGCTGCGAGAGGCTTCCGGCGCGCAATCGAGCTCAACCCGAGCCGGACGGACGCACTCTCGCTGTACGCTCGATTTCTTGCGGCGCAGGGGCGCGTTGGTGAGGCCCTCGAGCACGCGGAACGCGCGCGCCAGCTTGATCCTCTGTCGCCGGATGCGGCCCTTACCGTGGGTCTGATGCAGTACTACGGCCGCCAGTACGAGCTGGCCGCAGACGAACTTCACGCCGCCCTATCGCTCGACCCACGCTTCGCCAGAGCGTATGCGCTGCTCGGCCGCGTGTACGAGGCGCAAGGCCGGTTCGATGAGGCGCTCGACGTCACGCGACGCGCGCTCGCCTTGACCGACGGCGGGCCCGCTGGATGGCAATCGCACGTGCCGAGGATACAAGCGCTCGCGGGCCAGGCCGACCTGGCAAGGCGAGGCCTTGCTCGTCTCGAAGCGCGCGTCGCGCGCAGTCAGTTGCGGTTGAGTCCGGAGTACCTGGCATACGTGTACGCCGCGCTCGGAGAACACGACACCGCGCTGGGCCTTCTCGAGAAGGCCGTGTCCGAGCGCGATCCAGCGGTGCTCTGGTTCCGAGTCGATCCAAGGCTCGATCCGTACCGGGACAATCCACGCTTCACGAAGCTTCTCAACCAGCTCGACAATCTGCTTCAGTAGCCTTGACCGTCGTCGCGCGTGACCGGTAGACTGCGAGACGCCTTCGGGCGATCGAAGCAGGAGAAAGGGATCGACATGGCGAAGAGACGCGTGAAGAGAGCCCGCCGAACGACGAGCCGTAAGACGATTGAGCTCAGGCAGGTTCGCCGCAAGGCTGAGCGCGCCGTTGCCCAACTCAGGAGGGTCAAGAACCCGAACCCCAAGATCAGGCACGCGTTGAAAGCTATGAAGCACTGTCTCCGCGAGATCAGGATGATCTGCGGCCCGATAATGAGCATTCCCATTCCCCCGGCCTGATAGCAACAGATCCAAGCCGTCGGACCCCGGATTCGTTCCCCTGGTTTTCCCGCCACCCCTCCAAAAGCTCATCCGCCTGTTCGGTTCGCCCGCAGTCACCGTTTCATACAGAGAAGCGCGTAGGCCGGGCCACGGGTTTCGCGGATCAAGGACCGAGAAAGCTTTGCCAGGAGAACACGTCATGGACGTCCCTTTGCCGGGCGCCTTTGAAACGATCGAGCGGTATATGCCAACACCCAAGTACCCGCGACAGGGGATGGTCGGGCGGGCTGCGGTCGGCGAAAACGAGCGCCTGCGGCGGGAGCTCGAGCGGATCTCGATCGAGAACCGCAACCTCGCCCGGGAGCTCACGCGCCTGCGGGATGCGCACGAAGATCTGAGCGAGTCGGCCCTGATTTGGATTCAGATGTACGAGCGTCAGCTCGATCGTGCCAACCGGACGCAGTCGGCCAGCCGGCAGGGTTCCAGCGAGGGGATCCCCAAGCAAACGGGCACCGGCGACTCACCACGCCCGACGTAAGGTCGGGCCTGCGTATCGATCAGCCGTGGCGCCGTAGATCGGTCGCCGGGGCGTGCAGACGGCCGTGGCGCTGCCAGGCTTCGAAGGCCGCGACGTCCTGGCGCCGCTTCGTGAGCTGGCGCGGCCGGGGCCGGCGGGTCAACGGTTTGCGGACGCGATTTCTAGGAACTGTCACAAGCGTCAACCTCCCGAAGCTCTTATCGGCCCGGCGGGAGGATGACGACAATCTCCCCTACTTTCACGCCCCCTCTCGTCCTAGAGGGAGTTGTGACTCAAAACTACGCGTTCGTCTATTGAGCGGGTGACGTCGAAGAAGGCTCTGCTGGCGTCAGCACGACCTTGCGAAAGGCGATCTTCCCGTGATCGCCCTGCAGCATCAACGGACCGGGGGTCCCTTCGTCGCTGTCGAGCGCGCCGCCGGTGATCCCGGGGATCTCGGCATCCTGGACGATCGTCCTGCCGTTGAGGACCACCGTCACGCGACGTCCGACGAGCGTGATGTCGTATGTCTGCCACTCGCCCGGACGGCCCGACGCGTTGGTGGCCGGCCGGAGGAACCCGTAGACGCCCCCCATCCGCAGGCTGTCCATCGCCTTCCCGGCGTCGTCCTGGATCTGCACTTCGTAGCGGCCGCGCAGGTAAACGCCGCTGTTGCTCTTGGGGACGATGTTGAACTCCACGTGGAGCTTGAAGTCGGCAAATGTACGCTCGGTGATGAGGTCAATGCATGGCGGCGCAACGGTCAGGGCGGCATCGACCACGCTCCAGCAGTTGCCCCGCGCCGCGCTGCGGAGCTTCCAGCCGGCGAGGTCCTTTCCGTTGAACAGGTCGATCGGCGTTCCCCACCTCGGCGGCGCCTCCCGGTGGAGCGACGGCGCGCGCACACCGCTCCATTTCAACGTCGCGCCGTCGGCCGCTTCTGTCGTGCCTTCGAGCCGGTCGCCCGTGAGACGCCCTTTGAGGATCAGATCGGTCTTGTTCCGCTCGTACTGAACCGGGACGCGGACCAACAGGTCGCCGTCACGGTACGTGATCTCGGAGACGTGGCGGTTGCTTCCGGTGCGCCCGACGAAACGGGCCATCAGCTCCGTCTCTTTGCGCAACATCACTTCGAGCCAGGAGGGATACGCGCCGTCCGTGCCCTGAACGGTCAGATCCCACCGGCCGAGGAGCGGGTCGGCGAAACCAGGCGGAGGACCGGGTGCTGGCTGTTGGGCGAGGAGGAGCGAGCCGGCGAGGGTCAGGAGAGTGGCGGCGGCAGCGGCGTGGAACTTTGACATGTCGGCATGATAAGCAGGCCTGAAGGGCTGCGCTACTGGAGATTCAGCGGCGGCGCCGCCTTCGGCTGCTCGCGTTGAAAGTCTTCGCCGAGGAGCGCGGCGATCGTCGCGGCGACCTGGGCCTGGGTGGCCGTAGTCCCTGAGCGCACGCCGAGCGCGGGGACGGATGGTCCCATCACACCAATCCAGATCTCCTCGGCGGCCGGCACCTTGCGTCCATGGTCCGGCCAGTCCGTTGCCGTACTGCCGCGCCCGTGATCGGTCGTGACGATGAGCGCCGTGCGGTTCGCGTACTCCGGCATGGCCTGCGCCGTCTCCCACAACCGGCGGATGAACCGATCGTTGCGCTCGGCCGCGTCGAGATACAGGTCGTAGCGCCGGCCGTGCGCCCACTCGTCGGTCTCGCCGAGCATCACGTAGAGGACGCGCGGGCGGCGCGTCCGGAGGTACTCCAGCGCGCCGAAACCAGTCGGCGCATCGAACCTGGTCTGACCCCAGTATGGGGGCAGGTCCGCGGCGAACTCGTTGAGCAGACGCTCTCGCTCTGTCGCCGGCTCCGCGACCGGAGGACCCTCGCCGTTGCACACCACTCCGCTGCGGGACGCATTCAGGATCCAGGGCAGGAGCTCCCAGGAGGCGAACGCGGCGACGCGTCCGGCGAAGGCAGGCCGTTTGTTGAGCCACTCGAGCACCGTGACGTTGGGGTTCGCGATCGGGTCGTTGCTGTCGATCCGAGGGTCGGCGAAACCGGCGAGGAGCTCGTTATAGCCCGGATACGAGAATCGCAGACCGTTCGTGATCCGCGCGATGCTGCCGGCCGCCGGATCGCCGAAGACCTGACCCTGTCGGGCAATCGTCGACCAGAAGAACGGCATCACGCGCTCGCGTCGCGCGGCGGGGGTCGGCCCGCCGAAACGCCGCTCGGTTTCCTTGGCGTCGGCCACGCCGCCTGCTTCTCTGGTCAGTAGCTCGGCGGCCATTCCACCGAATACTTCCTGCCATCGCATTCCGTCCATCGTGACGACGAAAACATTCGCGGCGACGGTGGGTGGTGAAGAGCCGCGAGCCTGAAAGGCCCGCGCTCCTCCGAGAGCCGCAAGAAGCGGGGCCGAGACGAGAAGCACCACGATCAGCAACCATCTGTGTCGCATCGCTGTATCCTACTCGCGCCGTGCGACGCCCGTTCACGACGCTCCTCCCCGTAATGGCTCTGCGCCGGGGTCGCGTCGCTCGCCCTGGGCGCCCGCGACGGCGACCCCACGGACCGGGACTGGCCCGCCTACGGCGGCAGGGCTGAGAACATCAGATACTCGCGCCTGAGCCAGATCGATCGCTCGAACGTGCGGCGGCTCGAAGTAGCGTGGACTTTCGACGCGGCGGACGGCGCCGGCGGCCTGCAGACACAACCGATCATCGTCGGTGGTGTGCTCTTCGCGAATACGCCGAAACACCGGGTCATTGCGCTCGACGCGGCGACCGGGATGCTCAAGTGGAGGTTCGACGCCGGCCTCGACCTCACCGGCGCGAACCGTGGCGTCACATGGTGGGCGGACGGCGACGATCGGCGGATCTTCGCCGGCGTCGATCGATTCGTGTACGCGCTCGACGCCCGGACCGGCGCCCCCATCCCCTCTTTCGGCCGTGACGGACGCATCGATCTGCACGAAGACCTCGGGCGGGATCCGTCGGCCCAATCGGTGCGGCTGACGACGCCGGGGATCGTCTATCGCGACCTGCTCATCGTCGGCGGGCGGGTCTCCGAGTCGCTTCCGGCGTCGCCGGGAGACATCCGCGCGTACGACGCGCGCAGCGGGAAGCTTCGCTGGTCGTTTCACACCGTGCCGCGTCCGGGAGAGTTCGGGTACGAGACCTGGCCGCCGGATGCCTGGAAGTACAGCGGCGGGGCGAACAACTGGGCTGGCATGGCCGTGGACGACGCCCGCGGCGTTGTCTACGTGCCGACCGGATCCGCGGCCGCGGACTTCTACGGCGACAATCGTCGTGGCGACAACCTGTTTGCGAACAGCCTGCTCGCGCTCGACGCCGCGACGGGCAGGCGCCTCTGGCATTTCCAGGCGGTGCGGCACGACATCTGGGATCGCGATTTCCCCTCGCCGCCAGGTCTCGTGACCGTTCGCAGGGACGGGCGCACGGTTGACGCAGTGGCTCAGACGAGCAAGCAGGGCTATGTGTTCCTCTTCGATCGCGTGACCGGGAAGCCGCTCTTCCCTATCAAGTACCGGAAGTATCCGCGCAGCCGCGTCGACGGAGAGACGACCGCCAAATCGCAACCGCTGCCTGCCGCGCCGGCGCCCTTTGCGCGACAGATCCTGACAGAGGCCTTGCTGACGCGGCGGACGCCCGAGGCTCGCGCGGCCGTGCTGACCGACTATCAAAGGATGCGGAGCGGCGGAGCCTTCGTGCCATTCTCGCTGGGCGTTGAAACCGTGATCTTTCCAGGCTTCGACGGCGGCGCCGAATGGGGCGGCGCCGCGTTCGATCCGGAAAGCTCTCTGCTCTTCGTGAACTCGAACGAGATGGCGTGGCGCGCCAGCCTGGCGCCGTCCGAGAAGGCGACGAGCGGCCGTGCTGTCTATCTGAGGGACTGCGCCGTCTGCCACCGCGACGACTTGAAAGGGACGCCGCCGCAGTTCCCGTCGCTCGTCGGCATCGCAAAGCGGAAGACAGATGCCGAGCTCACGACAGTCGTCCGGAACGGTACCGCCCGGATGCCAGGGTTTCCGAAATTGTCAGACGACGTCGTGCGGGCGGTCGTTGGATACATGGCGCGCGGCGAGAACCGTGAGCTCGAGACGGTCGCGTCCTCCCCTGTCGATCAGAAGTATCGGTTTACGGGTTATCACAAGTTTCTCGATCCGGACGGCTACCCAGCGGTGGCGCCCCCCTGGGGCACGCTGAACGCCATCGATCTCGACACCGGAGAGTACGCGTGGACCGTTCCGCTCGGCGAGTACCCGGAGCTCGCGGCGAAGGGACTGAAGAACACGGGCACCGAGAACTACGGCGGGCCGATCGTGACCGCCGGCGGCCTCGTGTTCATCGGTGCGACGAGCTTCGACAAGAAGTTCCGGGCGTTCGACAAGGACACCGGCGCGCTGCTCTGGGAGACCACGCTCCCGTTCGCCGGCAACGCGACGCCTGCGACCTACGAGGTCGAGGGTCGTCAGTTCGTCGTCATTGCAGCCGGGGGCGGTAAAGCGCCGAAGTCGCCCTCCGGGGCGACTTACGTGGCGTTCGCGCTGCCGGTTGAGAAACAGTAGAGCCGCAGCGGACGAAACTCGTCGGCTCACCGGATCAACGGTGTGGTAAAATTCGCGCCCTCTCTCAGCTATTTCCACTGGAGGAATCCATGCTGACAAGACGACTGGTGTTCGGCCTGATCGTGCTCGGCGCGGCCGTCGTCGCCGTGCCGGACTTGCGCGGTCAGGATGACGACAACGATGACAACCGAGGAAACCGGAAGATCCTGCTCGTCGACGATTGCGATCCGAGCGACCCGAACTGGGCGCCGGTCGGCTGCCTGCAGGAGGACGGCGACGTGACGGCCGCGGAGTTCAACGCATTCCTACGATCTCCGCTTGTACGACAACCAATGGCGCCATTCGGAGTGGAGCCGGGGCTGTTCCTCGTAGGCCATCCGTCCTGGCGCAACGACCCCTCGCACGTCGTGATCGAGGAAGGCAAGCGGATCAGTGTCAGGAACGTCGGCGGAAGACCGCACACGTTCACCGAGGTCGCGCAGTTCGGCGGCGGGCTCATTCCGCCGCTCAACGTCGGCTTCCCGCCTCCGCCCCCCCCGCCGGCAGGAGTCGGGATGGCTCCGCGCATGCGCCGCATCCCTTCGGATGGAGCCGGGCGACAGAGCGAGGCTGACCGCCAGCGGTGAGGGAATCCATCAGTTCCAGTGCTGCTTCCATCCGTGGATGCGCGCGACGATTCGAGTGGTCGCCGACGACGACAACTAGACGCGCGCGACGATCCAAAGACCCAAGGCGTGGGCTTTCGACCCCCAAGGTCACGCCTCTCTTCCTTCTTCGTGAATCCGTTTCGCGCCCGCCATGAAGTACCTCTTCGTCTCCCTCGACGGCCTGATCGCGGACATCGCGTGGGAAGTGGTCAAAGAAGGCCACGAGGTCAGGTTCTACATCAACGACCCGGGCGAGAAGGAAATCGCGGACGGATTCGTTCCGAAGACCGACGACTGGGAGCGGGACGTGGACTGGGCCGACCTGATCGTCTTCGACGACGTGCTCGGGCAGGGCACGCACGCGCAGCGGCTGCGTCAGGCTGGCAAGCGTGTCGTCGGCGGGACGCCGTACACGGATCGGTTGGAAGACGACCGGGCGTTCGGCCAGCAGGAGCTGAAAAACGCCGGCGTGTCGATCATCCCGCAGGAGAACTTCACGTCGTTCGACGAGGCGGTGACCTTCGTGAAAGCGAACCCGGGGCGGTACGTCATCAAGCCGAGCGGCGAAGCGCAGAACTACAAGCGTCTTCTGTTCGTCGGTGAGGAGGAAGATGGCCACGACGTCATCCAGGTCCTCGGCGACTACAAGGCGGCGCTCTCGCATCGCATCAAGGAGTTTCAGCTTCAGCGGCGCATCATGGGCGTGGAAGTCGCGGCGGGCGCCTTCTTCAACGGGAAGGAGTTCGTCTATCCCATCTGCGTGAACTTCGAGCACAAGAAGCTCTTCCCCGGCGACATCGGCCCCTCGACGGGTGAGATGGGGACGTCGATGTTCTGGAGCGAGCCCAACAGGATCTTCGGCTCCACGCTCAAGAAAATGGAGCCGAAGCTGCGCGACGAAGGCTACGTCGGCTTCATCGACGTGAACTGCATCGTCAACAGCAACGGCATCTACCCGCTCGAGTTCACGGCGCGGTTCGGCTACCCCACCATCAGCATCCAGCAGGAAGGACTGATCACGCCGATCGGTGAGCTGCTTTACAAGCTCGCGGAGGGAACGCTCACGCGGTTCCGCGGCCGCAGCGGCTTCCAAGTGGGCGTCCGGGTCGTCGTGCCACCATTTCCGTTCAACGACCCGGAGACGTTCGAGAGCAGCTCGAAAGACGCGGTGATTCTATTCAAGACCGTAAGCCGTGAGGGCTTTCACATCGAGGATGTCAAGAACGTCAACGGCGAATGGGTGGTCACCGGTACGTCGGGCGTCGTCCTGATCGTCTGCGGCACCGGCTCCACGATGAAGCAGGCGCAGAGACAGGCGTACAACCGCGTGCGGAACGTCATGATCCCGAACATGTACTACCGGGAGGATGTCGGCGACCGCTGGTCCGAGGAAGACAGCGATCGCCTGCACAGCTGGGGCTACCTGAGAGAATGAACGGCGACCTTGTGGCACGACCCTTCAGGGTCGTCGTGGCCATCCTCGCACTTCTCCTGCTCACGCCAGACACGAGCGCGGCGCAGCCGCTGGGCGCCGCGCAGCCCTCCGTCTACAGGAAAGGGTCGATTGACTGGAGCGTGATCGCCGGCGGCGCGCTCCCGGTGGACCTGCTCGCCGCCAGAAGCGACCGCCGCTTGTCGCTCGCCGCGATCGAGGTCGGCCGCATCATGAGCGGAAAGCTGGGCTCCGGTCCGCTGTCAGGGCAGTTCGAGCTGCTCGCGCAGGTGATGCCGATCGTCGTCCGGGGGCCGGAAGAGTTCTGGGGCGTCGGGATTTCTCCCGTGTGCCGCTGGAGCTTCGCCGGATGGAAAAGCGTGCGGCCCTTTGCGGAGCTGTCTGCCGGGCTGATGTTGATCGACTGGGACACGCCTTCGACAGACCGTGTCGGGCGCAATTTCAGCGAGCAGATCGGACTGGGTGTGAGGATCGGGAACCCGTCCGGACGTGCGCTCGTCACCGGCTACCGGTTCCAGCACATCTCGAACGGGTCCCCAAGTCTTCCAAGCCCCGCCGTGGACACGCACATGATCTACGTTGGCGTGTCCGTCATGCGGTAAGCACTAATTCCTGTCGCAGTCATCCCCGTCCCAGTGGTGGCGGCCGTGACGGTGGTGTTTCTTGTGATTCGGCTGCAGGAAGTGCTTGAACGCCCAATCCGCCACGCTCTCCCCTTGTCTTCGTGCGTCGACATCCGCGAAGCGGAAGTGGATGCCGAGCAGGATCCGCGCTTCGACGACATCGTCGGCGAGATCGGAGATGCGCGTGTAGTTTCGCGTACGTCTCGGGTCGTCTGGAGCTCCCAGCTGCGGAGCGTTGCTGGTCACCGTGAAGTTGAGCTTGTCCTTTCCAAGGTAGAGCCGAAGGGTGCGCGTAAAGGCGCCCGTGAGGTTGTTGGCGCCCGACGTGTAGTCGGGATAAGGAGGCGTGTTGATAAGTGACAGCCAGGTCGTATCGCCTGCCGTGTGCCGGTTGCCGTCATCGTCCCCTTCCTGGACCGCCGTGATCGGACGCCAGAAATTGAAGTGGCGCTTGCTGTCCCAGGCAGAGATGAAGGCGTCCGCCATCGCCAGGTTGGCAAGTGCATACAGACGCGAGTTATCGGAGATGCTGAGGCTTTTTGCTTCTGAAAGCGCGCGCAGGACGCGATGGTATTGCGCGAGGAAGTTCTCCGAAAAGAAGTACGCATGGGTCGTCTGATCGGCGGTGCGGTTGACGCCCTCGAAGCGGCCGCAGTCGACGCACGGCAGGTTCGCCAGAGACCCGAGGGCCTTCACCTCGTTGTAGTTCCGGCGGTATCGGCCGCTCGTCAACCTGGGTTGCCCTGGAGCGCGAAATTGCGTGCCGCTAATCAAGGTGTATGGCTCGAGCTCGCCGGCCCATGGCGCAAACATTGACGCTTTAGGCGGCGGCGGACTCCCAATGTGGTTTTCCGTCGGACGCCACTCGCCGGCCTGACACCCATCCGCCTCGTCGTCGCAGCCGTTGAACGGCACCGGGCTGGCCGGTGCCGCCCGATACAGCAGCAGAAACGCGGCGGCAATCTCCTCACCAACCGCTATCCCCGGATCGCCTGTCAGGTTATTGGCGGTCAGGTAGTCGGCCAGAGCCTTATCGAGGCACAAGCCCAGCGTGCACGGTTCTACCGTCGGAGCCTTCAACGGATAGAGCCCGACCAGCACGCCATGCGCAGCCGCGGCGGCGGCCGCATCGGCCGATCCGTCAGCCCCCCTGATCCGTTTGTGGTACGGCTTGAAATCTCGTTCAATCGACTGGACGGCGTCATAGACCGCAGCCTGAATGAGGGCTGAATCGATGACGCCGATTGGCCCGGGCCGGCCGGTCGGTATGGCGGCCTGCGCGATGTTGTTCCAATGGGTTAAGGCGTCGGCGAGCGCGGGTCCTGCCGCCGCGAGAGAACCGATCACGACCAGGGCTGACATTCGCAGCAGGGGTCTCAGTCTCATAGGGGCTCCTCCCTGTCACTAAACGAGCGGACGCAGCGGTCCGGACAGTGCTTGGGAAATTGCATGCGGGGGGAACAAGACACTACGCGCAACGCCGCCCCTGCGTCAAGCGACGCAGGCAATTAGGGGACGCGGCCATCGCGCCGTAAGGCGGCAGCCGCCCCTACGACGACGATTTCGGAATCTCGAAGCCTTTGCGGTACTCGCGCGTCAGGAGACGGTCGGCCTTCTTGTCATCCACGAACGTCTCCGACTTGCCGTCGAACACCAGTGAGTGGCCGACGCGATAGGAGATGTTTGCGAGGTGCGGAAGCGCCGAGGAGAGATGCCCCTCGAGCCCGTCGCACGCGAGCATCTTCGGGTCCCCCGCGCGGATCGCGTCGACGAAGTTCTGGAGGTGCGGAGACTCGCTGCTCGTCAGCACGAGCGGATCGCTGCCGGTGCCCGTCGCGGGCGCCTCGGTGCCCGGTCCCTTCTCGTTCTTGGGCCCCATGTACGACTGCCAGGAGCGGCCGTCGCCGTCGATCCACAGCCAGCCCTTCGATCCGTAGAAGAGGTTTCCGATACGCTGAGTGCCCTCGTCGTTCGTGAACTCGCCGCGCGTCGCGAACTCGAGAACGGCGCCGTCCGCGTACTCGAACATCGTCGTCTGCGTATCGGGCGTCTCCTGCGAGGCCTCGGGCCCGAAGTAGCCGCCCATCGAGCTGATCTTCACCGGGTGCTCCTGCTTGCGCAGCCCCCAGCGCGCGATATCGAACTGGTGCGGACCCTGGTTGCCGGTGTCGCCGTTGCCGTAGTCCCAGTGCCAGTGCCAGTTGTAGTGGAAGCGATTGCGGTTGAACGGCCGCTTCGGGGCCGGTCCCAGCCACAAGTCGTAGTCCACCTTGGAGAGATACTGCGCGTCGTAGGTCGGCTCGTCGCTCGTCGCGGAGATCGTCAGCCGGTATGTCTCGCCTGGCGCCATCGGTCCATCTGGGTACTTCCCGATTCCCGGGCGCGGCTTGAAGCAGAGACCGCGCGCCATGTACACCGGCCCGATGCCCCCCTCGTGGAGGAACTTGATCGCCTGCACCACTGCAGGGCGGCTGCGGTTCATGGTGCCGACCTGGACGAGCTTGTTATATCGGGCCGCCGCCTCCACCATGCGTCGCCCTTCCCAGACCGTATGCGACGAGGGCTTTTCGACGTAGACGTGCTTGCCGGCCTGCAGCGCCCAGACCGTTGCCAGGGCGTGCCAGTGATTCGGCGTCGCGATGACGACGGCGTCGATGTCCTTGTCGTCGAGCGCGCGCCGGAAATCCTGGACGAATCCGGGCTTGAACTCGGGGACGTCCTGCAAGAGCCTCGCGTCGTTGATTCGTTCGGGCGCCAGGTTCGCATCCACGTCACAGAGGGTCTTCACCTCGACGTTCTTGAGACGCGCGAACCCTCGCTTCAGCGAGTTGCCCTGGCCGCGAACGCCGATGCTGGCGATGATGACGCGGCCGTTGGCGCCGATCACGCGCCGGGCTGACGCCGCGTGCGCCCACGGGCCGAACAGCTCGCCGCCGACCGCTACGCCCGCCGCGGCCGCCCCGACGCGCGCCGTGAAGTCGCGGCGGGAGATGCCGTTCTTTTTGCTGTCGAGCGCCACGTGGACCTCCTCTGCCTGATGAACGCGTCAGGGCCGCCCGCATCCTAGCACGTTCTGCGGGACGAGGCTGAAGCCTCGTACCACGGCGCAACAGCGCTTCGTTCCGGGGTATGCTGCGCCTGCCAGGAGCCGAGAAATGACAGTCTCACGTCGCGCGTTCTTGCACACCGCGGCAGCGACCGCGGCCTTTTCTGCAATCCCCGGCCGGACCGCGGGTCACGCCGCCGCCGACCCGGTCAAGCGAACGGGCGGGCCGTCGATGAAGCTGAGCCTTGCCGCCTATTCCTTCCGGGACTCGCTCGCTGGGGCGAAGAAGTCGATGACGCTGGACGACTTCGTCGACCTGGCCTCCACCTACGACCTCGAGGCGGTCGAGCCGACCTCTTATTACTTTCCCGACCCGCCAACCCCCGCCTACTGCAGGATGCTGCGCCGGCACGCCTTCCTCCAGGGTCTTGCGATCTCGGGCACTGCGGTGCGCAATACCTTCACGCACCGGCCGGGGCCTGAGCTCGACAAGGAGATCGACCACGTGAAGCGCTGGGTGGATCTGGCGGCGGAGCTGCACGCGCCGAGCATCCGGATCTTCGCCGGCGATCTGCAGAAGGGAACGTCGGAGGCAGATGCGCGCCGGTGGAGCGTGGACGCCATCCACCGGGCCTGCGAGCACGCGGGAAGCCGCGGCGTCATCCTCGCGCTCGAGAACCATGGCGGCATCGTCACGACCCCCGAGCAGCTGCTGGCGATCGTCCGTGAGGTCAAGTCGGACTGGTTCGGCGTGAACCTCGACACCGGAAACTTTCGCGGTGCGGATCCCTACGCCGAGCTCGCGCAGGCCGCGCCCTACGCCGTCGTCGTGCAGGTGAAAACCGAAGTCTCGGTGAACAACGGGCCGAGGCAGCCGGCCGACTTCGCCCGCATCATCTCCATCCTTCGCGGCGTCAACTATCGCGGATTTGTCACACTGGAGTACGAGGCGGCGGAAGATCCGCGGCGGGCGGTACCGGAGCACCTGAAGCAGCTGCGCAAGCTCATCGCGGTGAGCGGGTCGTGACGGCGCGTTGACTCATTCGTTCCGCAGCGCCCGGACCGGGTCGACCCGCGCCGCCGCAACGGCGGGCACGAGATTCGCCCCCAGGACGACGAGCAGCAGCACTCCAGTGGCCGCCCCGTACGCCGCGGGGTCGAGCCCGCTGACACCGTAAAGGAGTGACTCGAGCACGCGAGCTACACCGGCCGCCGCCACCGCGCCAAGGGTGACGCCGGCCAACGCCAGCCGTCCGCCCTGACCGAGGATCATTCTCACGACCTGCCACCGCTCGGCGCCAAGCGCGATCCGAATCCCGACTTCCCGCGTTCGCCGGCTCACCGAATAGGCGACCACGCCGTACAAACCGACAGCCGCCAGGAGCAGCGCCAAAGCGCCGAATGCGCCCAGCGCCATCGCGCCAATCCGCGTCGGAGCCACCGTCGTCGCCGCTACTTCCTCCGCCGTCGTGTCGTCGGTGAACAGAATATTGGGCTCGAGCGCCCACAGGGCCTCCCTGAACATCGGCAGCGCCGCTGCCGCGGGCGTCACGGTCCGCGCAATGAAGGTGATCTGCTCGTCGGGCGTTTCCGGCAGGTGGAGATATGGACGCGGATCTTCACCGACCGACCGGACCTTATGGTCCCGTGCCACGCCGACGATCTCGAATGGCGCCGATGAAAACGTACCTGTGTAGATCTGTCGTCCAACCGCCGAGCCATCCGGCCAGTACTGCCGCGCCAACGTCTCGTTGACGATCGCGACTTTGCGCTTCTGCCTGATGTCGTCTTCCGTAAACGCGCGGCCCGCGACGAGAGGCACGCCTACTACGCTGAAATAGTCGGCGCCGATCGCCGCCGCGTCCACGAGGGTTCCGTCATCCCCGGGCGCGTGATGGCCCTGTACGAGGATGCCGTCCATGTTGATGTCTGGCGACAACGGCAGCCGGGACGCCGTCGAGACGGCGGTGACGCCCGGCAGCGCTCGAAGAGCTCTGAGCGCGCGCTCCCGGAACGCCGTCGCACGACCGGCGTCGTAGCCGTTCATCTGCAGGTTGAACGACAGCAGCGACACCGGGCGCGGGTCGTAGCCGAGATCGGTCGCATTCGCGCTCACCAATCCCCGGGCGAGCAAGGCGCCCGCGACGAGGAGTACGAGCGACAGCGAGAGCTGGCCTACGACGAGAATGTTGCTGAGCGTCACGCGCCGCCGGCTCTCCCCCTCCATCGACGCCTTGAGCGCAGGCACGAGCTCCAGCTTCGACGCCGACCATGCGGGGGCGATGCCGAACAGAAGCGCCGTCGCGATCGAGGCGCCCAGCGCAAACGTCAGGACCGTCCCGTCGAGTGAAAAGTCGAAGCTGACCGGGATGGGCAGCACGTCGGTGCCGAACCCGGCAATCGCGCGTCCCGCCCACCACGCGATGAGCGTGCCGAGCGCGCCGCCGGCTGCCGCGAGAACGAACCCTTCGCTGAGCAGCTGCCGCACGATGCGCGCGCGGCTGGCGCCGATGGCGGTCCGAATCGCGAGCTCGCGCCGGCGCGCCGCGCCGCGCGCGAGCAGCATGTTGGCCACGTTGGCGCACGCAATCAGGAGCACCAGGCTGACGGCCCCGAGAAGCGCCGCGCTGGCCGCCTTGACGTAGCCGTCGAGCATCGGATGGAACCGGATGTTCGACGCCGGCAGGACGCTGACCGTCACTTTGTCGTTGGTCACCGGGTAAGCCGTGCGAAGCCGCGCGAAGATCGTCTCGATCTGCGCGCGCGCGTCTTCGATCCGTCTCCCGTCCGCGAGCCGGCCCTTCAGGAACAGCCATCGCGTCCCGCGGCGCTCGAGCCGGGTCTTGCCTGGATCATCGTCGGAAGACGCCTGCACGCCGGCGAACTCGAAGCGATCCACCATCATCAGCGGCGCCCAGAAGTCGGTCGGAATGCCCGGGATCGTGCCGCTGAAGCTGGGTGGGCCGATGCCGACGATCGTGTAGGCGAAGCCTGACAGCTCGATCGTCTCGCCGATCACGTCAGCGCGTCCGCCGAACCGGCGCTGCCAGAGGCCGTGACTGAGCACGACGACCGGGACGGCGCCGGGCACGGCGTTCTCGTCGTCGCGAAAGACGCGACCGGCCGGGAGACGGATCCCCAGCACGTCGAAGTAGTCGGAAGAAACGACCTCGCCCGTCACGAGAGCGGGCGGCTCGCTCGAGAGGATTCCACGGACGTACGCGCTGGCCGCGATTCCCTTCAGGGCACTCGCCTCTCTCCGGACGTCGACGTAGTCCAGGTACGAAGTCGTGAGCTGAGGAAAATCGTCCGTGAGGCCCGTGTAAATCTCGACGAGCCGGTCGGGCTGCGATATCGGGCTGTTTCGGAGCAGCACGCCGTTGACGACGCTGAAAAGGGTGGTGTTGAGGCCGATGCCGAGAGCCAGCGACGCGATGGCGGCCGCGGAGAATCCGGGTCTCCTGATCAACTGCCGCGCGCCGTGGCGCAGATCCCGAAGAAACGAGCTCATGGATGCCTCATTCCCATTTCAGGTATTTACGGGCCCCACGGTCGGAAGGTTGCCAGCGTTCCCTACCGGCTTGCCCTGCACGCGTAGGCCACGCGCTCGGCGGGGCCGTCGGTCACTAGATGCGCGGCGTGCGCCATCTCATGGGTCAGGGTGTGGGCCGGGCCGTCCATCGGGCGCTCGTATCCGCCGCACCCCTTGCCGCCGGCGAGTCCTCCCAGCCCGATCTCGATCGTGCCGTCGTCGGTGTAGAAGGCGACCCGCTTTGGGATGTACTGGCCGCACAGTGGTTCCCTGCACCGCACCGTCAGACCGCGTCCGCACTGCCTCTGGAAGGATTCGAGGACGCCGTGCTCCTCGAGCACCTGCTGGCACGGACCGTTCGCCTGTGCGACCGCCTTGCAGATACCTTCGAACGCCCGCTCGAGCGCGCTCTTCTGATCGGGCGTGCAATCGAGAGCCGTGATCGATTCGCGAGGGGACCGACGGTCGTCAATCGATGGCCTGTCCGCGCAGCCCGAGGTCGATGCCAGGCTGCAGATCGCAAAGAGCAGGATCCTGGAAGGAGTATTCACGCTACGGAACTACATGATTGCCCGGGACGGGTAGAATTGGTCAAACATGCGCTACGCCTGGCTCGCGGTCGTGCCCGTCCTGTCCTGGCTGCCGCCTACGCCTATGCCGAATCACGCCCAAGCCGAACGCCCGCGGCTCTCGGTGAAGCTCACGGACGATTTCGAAGTCACCGGCGCCGGCGAGCACGAGAGCTGGCGCCGGACGGACTGGACAACGCTCAACAAGCGTCAGGCCGACGGCCATCCGTACGAGTCGCGATTCAAAGTGCTCTACTCGAGCACCGGCTTGTACTTTTTAATGGATGGCACGGATCGAACGCTGACCGCGACCATGAGCGAGGACTTCATGGACCTCTGGCACGAAGACGTGTTCGAGGTCTTTCTGTGGACCGACGAGCGGCACCCCGTGTACTTCGAGTACGAGATCTCTCCGCTCGGCCGCGAGCTTCCGATCCTCGTGCCGAACTTCGGCGGCCAGTTCCTGGGCTGGCGCCCGTGGCACTACGAACGCGATCGCTTGACGCGCAAGGCGACCACGGTTACCGGCGGGCCAAAGCAATCGTCAGCTTCGATTCAGGGGTGGCGCGCGGAATTCTTCATCCCCTACGCGTTGCTGAAACCCCTTCAGAACGTCCCGCCCAAGCCGGGCACGACCTGGCGCGCCAACTTCTACCGTGTGGACCACGACGGCGGGCGCAGCACGCACTGGTACTGGTCGCGCATCGAGAAGAACTTCCACGACTACGAGCGGTTCGGCGAGCTCCTCTTCGCGGACCGGTGATGACGGACCCCGAACGCTCCGCCAGGCCGGGCGAACGGCCGCGTCCTCAGCGGACCAGCCTGCGCGTGCCCGTGCGCTACCACATCATCGGCGACGCCTGGTATGAAGGCTGGACCGAGAACATCAGCCGCTCGGGCGTGCTCGTTCGCGCCGCGCAGGCTCCGCCGCTCGGCGCCGAAGTCGACGTCATCCTCACCCTGCCGGCCGGCATCGTAAGCGAGCTGGCCGGAGAGACCTTCTGCGCCGGCGCGATCGTCCGGCTGCTGGCGGAAGTCGAGGGGCAATCGCCCGGGTTCGCGATCGTGTTCAGGCGATGCCGGCCCACGGTCGCCAGCCGGAGCTCATGAGCGCAGGCCAGTCTTCGAATCGTCACGCCCTGGCGCTCGTCCTCACCGGCGGCGGCTCCCGCGCCGCGTATCAGGTCGGCTTTCTCCGCGTGCTGGCGCGCGAGTTTCCGGACTTCAGTCCGGACATCCTGACGGGAGTGTCGGCCGGCGGCATCAACGCGGCCTATCTGGCGGCCCATCCACAGCCATTCGCGGAAAAGGTCGAGAACCTCGCGAAGGTCTGGAGCGACTTACGCATCGACGACGTCTTCCGCGTGGATTTGCGCGACCTGGCGTCGCGCACGCTGCGGTGGGGCGGACGGTTGCTGTCCGCCGGGCACTCTCCCCTGCCGCCCGCGCGAAGCATGGTCGACACGGCGCCGCTCCGCGGCCTCCTCGAACGCGTGCTCGAGACGAACTCCGGCGAGATCCGCGGCATCGCGCGGAGCCTGAAGGCCGGGTGGCTGCGGGCACTCGCGCTGACCGCGTCGAGCTACACGACCGGGCAATCGATCACGTGGGTACAGACCCACGACGACTGCCGGATCGAGACGTGGGAGCGGCCCCAGCGCAAGAGCGCCAGGTGCGTGCTCCGCGTCGACCACGTGATGGCGTCGTCTGCGCTTCCCTTCTTTTTCCCGGCGATTGAGGTCGACGGCGCCTGGTACGGGGATGGAGGCATCCGGCTCACCGCGCCGCTGTCACCGGCGGTCCACCTCGGCGCGCGACGAGTCATCGCGGTGTCGACCCGCTACGCCCGTTCGCGCGAGGAAGCGGACCGGCCCGAAGTTGTTGGCTATCCTCCGCCGGCGCAGGTGGCGGGGGTGCTCTATAACGCGATCTTCCTCGATCAGCTCGACGCCGACGCCCTGAACATGCAGCAGATCAACCGCTTCATCGCGCGGTTGCCCGAGGGACAGCGCGAGGGGTTGCGCCACATCGACCTGCTGGTCCTGCGGCCGTCAGTGGATCTGGGACGCCTGGCCAACGCGTACGAGCCCGATCTGCCGCGCGCGTTCCGGTTCCTCACGCGCGGCTTCGGCACGCGCGAGACGCGCTCGAACGACATGTTGAGCATCGTGATGTTCCAGCGCGATTACATCCGGCGGCTCATCGAAATCGGCGAGGCGGACGCGCAGGCTCGAATCTCCGACATCCGACGGTTTCTGGAGGGAGATCGTACAGTTCTGTAAAACCTTCAGTGTCGCGATCGGCGCCGAATCGATCTCGCAGACCGATTCCCTGAGGAAATCCTCGTATTCCCGCCGGCGCGCTCGGTATGGATCTTGCGGCCCGAGAACGCCCAGCCGTCCAAATGACAACCGCTCCTTCGAGAAGAATCATCGCTGGTCTGTGCCTTGCCCTGGCCATTGCCGCCTGCTGGCCCGTCTACCGGGCGCGGGCGGCGACGAACCTGCCGCCAGGGTTCCAGGACGTGCTGGTGGTCAGCGGCCTGTCGAATGCCACGGCCATGCAGTTCGCTCCCGACGGGCGGCTGTTCGTGGCGCAACAGGGCGGGCAGCTGCGCGTCGTCAAGAACGGAGCGCTGCTCGCGACGCCCTTCGTCAGCCTGATCGTCAGTTCGTCCGGCGAGCGCGGGCTCCTGGGCGTGACGTTCGATCCGAACTTCGCCACGAACCAGTTCGTGTATGTGTTCTACACGGCCACATCGCCATCGATTCACAACCGCATCAGCCGCTTCACGGCCAACGGCGACGTGGCCGTCCCGGGTAGTGAGCTCATCCTCCTCGAGTTCGACAACCTGAGCGGCGCGACCAATCACAACGGCGGCGCCATGCACTTCGGCATTGATGGAATGCTGTATGCGGCGCATGGCGACAACGCGAACTCGAGCAACGCGCAGACGCTGACCAACCTGCTCGGAAAAATGATCCGCATGAACCCGGTGTCGGATCCGACGGCGCAGATTCCAACCGACAATCCGTTTTTCGGCACTGCGACGGGAAAGAACCGGCTCATCTGGGTCCTCGGGCTGCGCAACCCGTTTACGTTCAGCGTTCAGCCCGGTACCGGTCAGATCTTCGTCAATGACGTAGGCGAGGTGACGTGGGAAGAAATCGACCACGCGCAGGCCGGCCGGAATTTTGGCTGGCCGACGACCGAGGGCCCTTTCAACCCTTCGAGCTTCCCGAACTTCACCAACCCCGTCTACAGCTACAGGCACAGCGGCAGCACGCCATCCGGCTGCGCCATCACCGGTGGCGCGTTCTACAACCCGTCCGTCCCGACCTTCCCGGCCTCGTACGTCGGCAAGTACTTCTTTGCGGACTTCTGCTCGGACTGGATCTACTACATCGATCCCGCCAACCCGTCCCCAACGCAGTTTGCGCTGTCGGTCCTGGCTCCGGTCGACTTGAAGGTTGGACCGGACGGGGCCCTGTACTACCTCGAGCGCGGCACGGGCAGCGTCAAGAAGATTGAGCCGAGCGGGAACACGCCACCGCAGATCACGCAACAGCCGGCGAACCGGACGGTGCCGGTCGGAGGCACTGCCACTTTTACGGTCGCGGCGAGCGGCACGGCGCCGCTCTCTTACCAGTGGCAGAGGAACAACGCCGACATCGCGGGCGCCACGTCAGCTTCGTACACGACGCCCCCGGCCGTCATGGCGGACAACGGCTCGACCTATCGGTGCCGCGTGACCAATTCGTTCGGCACCGCGACGAGCAATTCGGCGGTCCTGACGGTCACGACCAACACGCCACCGGTCGCCACGATCGGGAGTCCCGCGGCCGGGAGCCGATACTCCGCCGGAACCACGCTGTCGTTCTCCGGGACGGGCACAGACGCGGAGAACGGAACGCTCCCGGCGAGCGCCTTCCGGTGGCGAATCGACTTCCACCACGATACCCACACGCATCCGGCCATGCCGGACACCACCGGCATTACGAGTGGTACATTCGCGATCCCCAACACGGGAGAAACCGCGTCGAACGTCTGGTATCGGGTCTACTTGACCGTGACCGATTCGGGCGGGCTCTCGACCACGACCTCGCGGGACGTCTTGCCGAACACCGTCGTCATCAGCCTGAGGACGACCCCACCGGGTCTTCGCGTGACGCTGGACGGCCAACCGGTCACGACACCCATGAACGTGACGAGCGTCGTTGGAATCCTTCGCACCCTGGGAGTCGTCTCGCCGCAGGCCTCGGGCAACACGACGTATCAATTTGCCTCGTGGTCCGACGGCGGAGCCGCGACTCACACGGTCGCTACGCCGGGGACCAACAGAACGTACACCGCCACTTACGTCTCCATTCTGACGGCGCCGGCGAATTTGCGAGTCGTGAAGTAGGTCTAAAACAGAAAGAGCGGAACGTCCGGGGACGTTCCGCTCTTGAGAGTGTCCGGGCCGCTCAGTTCGTGTCTTACTGGATGATCGTCGACGGAGCAACAGGCGGGTCAGGAATCACTCCGCCCGTCGTGTTCTGCCAGATGGATCCATCGCGCGCGAGCGCGAAGGAGCGCTGACCGGTCGAGCCGATCGTCACCGGCACCGCGGTGCCAAACACCGCGCCGACGGTCCCGTTGCCCGCGCAGTCGTTCGGGCCGGCGCCCGCGCCGCTCGGCACAACGTTGACGGAGTATCCGCTCTTGGTCACCGGCTCGGCCGCCGCGAGGTCCGCCGACAGGAAGCCGACCATGTTGGCCATGACGTCCTGGTAAGCCCCGTTGCCGCACGAGCTCGAGTAAGCCGCTTCACCCGACGACACGGCGCGCAGCGATCCGATGGCCGACGCCTCGTTGCCCGACATGCGGGCGCGGAGGAGCCCCGGCACTGCGATCGCCGCGATGATGCCGATGATCGCCACGACGATCAGCAGCTCGATTAGCGTGAAACCCTTCTGATTACGCATTACTGATAACGCTCCCTTTTCCTTCTCAATGGGTTTTAAGTTTTCTCGGTGTCACGCCTGCTTAGGCAAGGGAGGGGCCACCTGTCATCGGGGGCGCTGACGTGCGCCTGGCCAACCTTGTAAAGACCGTCGCTAAAGACATTGACCAGGAAAGCCGCGAGTGGCGCCGCTCGTCGTGAGGCCCGAATTCCCGCGCCAAATCGACAAATAGTGTCAGTCCGACTGCCACTGAGTGACACCCAATCACGATCTTGCGTACGGCGAGTAACCAATAAAAATCAACAGGTTGCGCTCAGGGAAGACGGGTAGGGTTCAGCGCGGAAGCTCACCAGATACTGAGCGATCCGCGAGACCGAGGCGGCTTTCGATGCGCTGCTCGACGAAGCGAGCTTCCCGCTCGGTCGAAAAGCCCGGAACGAGCCGCGTTTCCCGCCCCGATGCCAGTTGCGCCATGACATCGTAGGTCACCGATCCCCGCCGTCCTTTGCGCTCGACACAGAAAAGCTGACGCACGTCTCCGGTGCTCAGCGTCTTCTTTCCCGGAAACGGGAGCGGCCGATGCCTGACCCTGAGAGTGCCCTCACCCACTTCGATGTAGGTGTAGTTGAGGAAGCAGGCCAGCGCCAGGTACGGAAGCACCAGGCCGGCGGCAACGTGGGCAACTGGAAACAGCAACATGGTCACAGGGACAGTGCCCTGCGTCAAAAGGCCGGAATACCAGGAAACCAGGAAGCCATCCCACGCGACGGTGAATATCGCGATCGGCAACGCCGCGATTCTCGGCCATCGCCACTCAATTCTCAGCGTCCCGCCGCTTTCCTGGATCTCGAATCGATCGGGGATGCCGACCTGGGCCGTCTCGAGGGGCATGCTTCTCTGTATCGAGCTCTGGCACCCCCCGCCTTAGGGTCACTCGGTTCCAGGGTTCCGCGGCGGGGAATGCCACTTCCCCGCCGCTCCCCGTCAGGAATGACTTACTTGAACGCGAACGTGATCGGGTGGAACGTGCCGTCGTCGAGTCCGATCACCAGCCCTGGAAGCCGGCGAGGCTGAACTCGATCGGCACGGCGCTGCTCGCCTTGCGATCTCGATCTTTGATGTGGCCGAGCCGGAACCAATAGATCACCCGCATCGAGACGACCCCTCCGCACTTGTCGGGGCGAGGACCGCCACCAGGCGCCATGAACCGACGGCGTGCCGCATTGACGGGGAATATCCGCGAACTGGAGCGGGCTGATCGCAGCGTGGGATCTATATCACACTGGGACGACGGCAATCAGAACTTGAAGCCGAACGCGTTCGACCACCCGTAGTCGTTGTTGGAAAACCCCTCCGGGGGCTTGCTGTCGTAGTTGTCGAACAACCCGATCCGGAAATACCAGTCTCCCGGCAGGTTGAAGTCCAGGTCGAACCGATACGCCAACCGGTACCGATCGGAAATCGTCAGGCTTGGATAGTAGGTGAACCGCGTGATGAGGTCCGTGATCTTCAGCTTCTCGGTCATGAACTCCGTACCTAGATAGAGCTCTGCCGAGTTCTTCGAGGGCAGCGTCGCGTCCGTGTAGTTCTCATTGGTCCACGCCAGTCCTCCGCCGAGCGCCAGGTACTGCGACGCCGAGCGCAGCAGGTATCGCCCGCCTCCGCCGCCAATGGTCGTCCGCAGGTCCAGGCCCTGTTCCTCGCTGTTCAGGAAATCCTGGGTGGTGTTGACGTACCAGCGGCTGCCCAGGAAGCGGCGGAAATCATTCCCGAGGTCCCATCGCTGAGTCTCCGGTGCGTTCTCCTGCGAGCTTCTGAAGACGTTGGCGAACAGCACATCGACGTGGTCCGCGTCCCGGTACGAGAGGTTCGTCCCGAGCGAGAGCTGTTTTGCCGAGTTGGTGCGCGTCATGCTGTAGCCGAGGTCCAGGCCCGCATCGAACCGCGACCAGAACGTCCGCTCGAACGGCTGCGCCGCCGCCACGTCCGGCAACTGCACGGTCGTCTCGGCGACCTGCACGACCGGCTTCTTCGCCGGGTCCGGCTTCAATGAGCCCGAGACACGCTTTCCGTCGAATGTCTCCACGATGAACTGCCGATCGCTTTCAATCGAAGCGATCTTTTCCCACTTGATCTTGAAATCGGCGTCTGAATAATCCGTCTCGAAGATCAGCACGTCCTTCGCGACACTCTTGATTTCGCCCACGAGCCTGTCACCGCTGGTCGTGATCACCACGTCCTGGGCCGCGTAGGCCGTGCCCGCTGCACCTATGAAGCCGGCAAGGCAGACGGTGCTGATCACCCTGCGGTAGACCGCGGCAGTTAGCGAGGTACACATGCTGTCCTCTCTCGTAATTGGTGAGGGCGAAATACAAAGGCTAGAGTTCGTAGAGGGATGCGGCGAGCCGCTTGAGTCCACGATCGCTGGCGATCAGATCGAGATGGAGCGATGTCCAGTCGGCGAGAAACACGCTTTCGCTCCCCTCTCCGTCATAGGTTTTGAGATAGCCGCGGCACGCCTCGCAGTAGTCGATTCGCAGTCCCCCCTCGCCCTCGACGGCCACCACCGCGAGGCGATGCTCGTCCTGGCCGTCGCAGAACGGGCAACCCGTCCGGCGGTACCGCCAGCGTGTCCTGCAGCGGCCGCAGGAGAGCTTTCGCAAACGGCCCGGGTCCTTGCCAACCAACTGAGCCATCGCGGGCGGCTCGCCGCACGCCGGGCAATAGTTGCGAAGCCAGCGCTCCTCGTCCCGCCACGTGTCGAACGCGCTCACGACGGGACTCAGGTAGCGAACCAGGACTGCCCATCCCAGGTAGCGAAACAGTCCGGGGTGCGTCGGCGAGAACGAATCCGTCGCGGAGACCATCTCGGCTTCCAGGACGCGGCACTGCTCTGCAAGCGTTGCGGGCAGCGTGGACGCAGCCAGTTTCCTGACCAGCGAGAGAACGGCATCCTGCGGCCGGGAGAGGTCGATCGCAGCCCTCGCGCTCCGTAGCAGCGGCACGCCCGCGTGAAAGTCGACGGCGTAGTCTTCCCAGTCGGGAATGGGCGCAGCAGGAACACAGATGTCGGCTGCCGCGGCTTCGATGAGCGTGTGGACGTCCGCCACCGGCTGAAGGTACGGGTGCGCGGCGAGCCAGACGTCTCGGGTCATGCCGTCAACTTCCGTGCGCCGTCTCTGCCTTGGGGAGCACCGGCATGAGTCGCGCGAACAGACCGAACAGGAAAATGGTCGCGGCGATGAGGCCGATCGACAGGCCCCACTCGATGATCGTCGGCCAATACGTCTCGGGCGAGACCTGCGGCATCGATCCCTTCAGGGTCATCGCGAAGATGACGACGTTCATGCGATTGAACACGACGCCGAGCGTGGTGAGGAGCGCGCCGAGAAACAGGACGGATTGTTTCGCTCGCTGTTCCCCGCGCGCGAGCAGGATCAGGGGAACGAGGCCTCCCAGGACGAGCTCCGCGGCGAAGAGCGCGCCGAACCGTCCGGAGAACGCGCCGGCGAGCTGGCCCCGGAGAGCCATGTCGCCGAGCCGGAAGCCGAGGTAGACGAGCAGCGACCAGAACGTGATCTGTCCCATCGCCGCCAGCTGCGGGATGCGCACCTGTCGCTTCCAGGCTTTCGCGATCCACATCTCGACGAGGATGACGAGGCCCGTGCCCGCCGCGATCGACGACAGGAAGAAGGAGACGGGCATCACGGGGGACCACCACTGCGGCGCGAGCTTGTCGGGCATGAGCAGGAAGAGCGACCCCAGCGAGCTCTGGTGCATCGTCGACAGCGTCACGGCCGCGATGGCGAGCATGATCGGCTCGGCCTTGTGGTCTCTCGCCCGGAAGGTCCAGGCCAGGAACGAGAAGATGGCCGCGGTGATTGCGGCGTACATCAGGTTGCGCGAGAGCAGGTAGACGAACAGCGTCACCGCGGCCGCGACGTACGCGCCCGACCAGCGCCGCCAGAGCGCCAGGGCCTTCCCGAAGCCCCAGCGGCCGAGCGGGACCGGAAGGAACTCGAAAAGGAGGATCGTGACATAGAGGCCGACGCACCACGACACCTCGAACATCGCCGACTGCTCGGGCGCCTGGAGCGCGAGCTGGTAGGCGTGCAGCGGCAGCCCGAGATCGGCAAGGAGCGTGACGGTCACGAACGAATAGCTCAGCAGGCCCATGAGCACGGCGGCGCGGCCCATGGAATAGAGGTCCTTCCGCTGGAAGATGTAGATCAGCCCGGCGGTGGCGAACGCGCCGGCCGCGACCGCAATCCAGACGAGATCGAAGACGATCCAGAGGCCCCAGGCGTACGTGTCGGACAACTGCGTGCTGTCGCCAAGTCCCACGATGAACCGGGCGACGAACGACAGCGCGCCGAACACCATCAGCGCCAGAAGCAGGAAATTGAACGGCGTCCAGAGCTTCTGGCTCAGAGGCTCGAATTCCGGGTGATGATCCTCGCCGGCGGCACGCAGCCGTTGCTTCGCCATGCCGACAGCCCGCCGTTTCAGGAACGCGTGCGTCCCGCCGAGTAACGCGCCCAGCGCCATCACCGCCGGCGGAACCGCGTGCAGCGCAAAACTGGAGAACCCCGGGTACGACTTCTCTCCCACGTTCGGGAATCCCAGCTTCTCGAACGGGACGGCCGACAAATACAGCACTGTCGTGCCGCCGGCTTCCTTCTCTCCGTAGATGTGGTCCACGTACTTGTCGGGCCGCGAGGCGATGCGCTTCCGGGCTTCCTGGAGCATGTCTTCGCGGTCGCCGTAGCGCAGCGCATCCGCGGGGCACGCTTTCACACAGGCCGGCACCTGGATAGTGTCGTGGAACGCCTGGCTTTCCCCGGCGGTCAGGGGCTGCCCGTTCCGGGCGGCCGGCGCCGGCTGATCGCAGCGATCGGCGCAGTGCGTGCACTTGTGGATCTTTGGGCTTCGCGTGTCCCAGTCCGTCGACGGGACGCCCCAGGGGCACGCCCACATGCAATAGCGGCAGCCGATGCACTTGTCGCCGTTGTACGTAACGGGCCCATCCGACTGCCGGACGAGCGCGGTCGTCGGACAGGACGAGACGCAGGCCGGCTCCAGGCAGTGGAGACACCGCCACATCGTGTTGGCGAGGATCAGGCCGCCCGGCGCCTTCTCGTCGGGAATCTCGTGAAACGAAATGAGCGTGAGCGTTTTCGCGCTGAGGACGGCGGGATTCTGAAAGCCGAGGTCGGGCTCCAGCTCGGTCTGTTCGCCGTCGCGATCGTTCCACTGCTTGCAGGCGACCTGGCACGCCCGGCAGCCGATGCACTTGGTGATGTCGACCAGCGTGGTCCTGGTTTTGATAGGGGGCGCAATGGGAGGCGCAGGCACCAGCGGGATCGGGATCATGCTCGTCTCCCTCGCGGCCCGGCCGGGCGGACAGCGGCGTCACCGCACCTTGACCACGTTCACCAGGCAGGCCTTCGTTTCCTGGGTCCCGGCGACGGGATCCACCGCATCGATCGTGAGATCGTTCACGCTCGGGCCCGTCGACAGTCCTTTGTAACCCCAGCAGTACGGCATCCACACCGTGACGATGTCTTGACCATCGACTTTGATCGTCTGCAGCCTCGGTGTCACCACCGCCTTCACCACCAGCTCCCCGCGCGCCGACGACACCTTGACCGAGTCGCCGCTCTTCACGGCCAGTTTTCGCGCGAGCGCGTCGGGCATTTCGAGCATGGGTTCGGGGACCATCTCGTTGAGCCACGGAATATTGCGTGTCGTCGATCCGGCGCACCAGTGTTCGGCGACGGTGGAAGTCATGAGGACGTAAGGAAACTGCTGCGCGGTCCCGATCGGTTGATGGCCCGGTACGCGGGGATACTTCAGCGTCGGGTTGTGGCGGACCTTCGGGTGCAGCACGTTCTCGACCGGACTCTCCACCGGCTCGTACATTTCCGGCAGCGGTCCGTCCTTCGGGACGTAGCTCCAATCGCGAGGCATGCCCGGGGCGCGCGTATCCGGATCGTTGTAGACGGCGGCGAACAGCCGCCCGACGCCCTCCGCGTTCATGTGAAATGCGCGCTGGCCGTTGTACGTGTCCGGACCCTCTGTCGGGAACATGACGTCTGGCACGTCGTATCCCGTCCAGCGCTTGGCGGCTTCGTCCCACCAGACGACGGGCTTCGATCCTGGATAGGGTTTGCCGTTCTTATCGCAGGAGGCGCGGTTGTACAGGATTCGTTTGTTGTTCGGCCACGTCCAGCCAAAATACGGAAACAGGCCCAGGCCTCCGGGATCGGTCCGCGAATCGCGCCGCTTCGAGAGATTCTCCCCGCCGGCGAACACGCCCGCATAGATCCAACACCCCGCGGAGCTCGAGCCGTCCTCGTGCAGCAGGTCCGCCACCTCGCTGACAAGGGCGCCCGCTTTCAGGCTCGTCCCCGGTACATCGCGAAGGATCCGCCCGTTGATCTCGCGCAGGACGTCATCGGGGTTCGTGTACGTCCAGAACGCCCTCTTGATGATCTCGTCCTTCGGGTCGGACGAATCCTTGACCAGCTCACGGACGCGGCGGAACACGAGATCGACGACCTCTCCATCCGCCTTCGCCTGTCCCGGCGGTTTGACGGTGGCATACCGCCACTGGACCATCGCGCCCGAGTTGGTGACCGATCCCTGCTTCTCCATGAAGAAGGCGGCCGGCAGGAGGATGACTTCGGTCGCGATCGACTTGGGATCGACGCCCGGGCGCTGCCAGAACGCGGCCGTTTCCGTTTCCCAGAGCTCCTGCACCACGAGCATGTCCAGCTTGCCCATCGCCTCGAACGTGAGCTTCAGGTTGGGCATCGTGACGGCCGGGTTCTGCCCCACGATCCACAGCATCTTCATCGTTCCAGCGAGCGCACTGTCGAAGATGCCGAACACGCTGTAGTCTTTCGCGGGATCCCTCTTGGGCAACCAGGCGTATCCGAACTCGTTCCCGGCGGTCGCTTCATCGCCAAAGAAAGCCTTGAGCATGTTGACGAGGAGCGGCCGCCTCGCGGTGCCGTGCTTCTTCGCCCATGCGCCCAGCGTGGGCTCGCTCGTCACGGGGTAATCGAGATACCCCGGGGTGTAGTTGTTGAGCACGCCCATGTCGCAGGACCCCTGCACGTTGGGCTCGCCGCGAAGCGCATTGACCCCGCCGCCCGGCTTGCCGACGTTCCCGAGCAGCAGTTGCAGAATCGTGAACGCGCGGATGCCCTGAACGCCCGTGGTGTGCTGCGTCATTCCCAGCGCATAAAGGATCGAGCCGGGGCGATTGTTCGCCATCGTCTCGGCAATCTGCTTGATCTGCGCGGCCGGGACGCCCGAGATGCGCTCGCCCACTTCCAGCGTGTATCGGGAAAAGAACGTCCGGAGCCGCGTGAAGATGCACCTGGGATCGTCGAGGCTCTTCGCGCGCTGCGGCCGGCCCGTGCCGTCGAGCTGATACCCCCAGCTCGCGGTGTCGTACTTGTGGCCCTCCGCGTCGAATCCGCTGAAGAGGCCGTCCTTGAAATCGAACGAGGCGTCGCCCAGAAAGAGCGCGTTCGTATGGGTAATGACGTAGTCCTCGTCGTACAGCTTGTGGACGAGGACGTGGTTGATCATCGCGTTGAGGAACGCCGCGTCGGCGCCCGGCCGGATGCGCGCGAAGATGTCGGCGGCGCCGGACGTCCGGGAGAATCTCGGATCGACGTGGATGATGATGGCCCCGTTCTCCTGGGCCTTCCGGATCCACTTGAAGGCCATCGGGTGGTTCTCGGCCACGTTGCTGCCTTCGACGAGGATCGTCTTGCAATGCTGGAGGTCGGCCCAGTGGTTGGTCATCGCCCCCCTGCCGAATGACGCCCCCAGACCGGGGACGGTGGGGCTATGTCAAAGCCGGGCCTGATGCTCGACGTAGACGGTGCCGAGCAGGCGCGCCGCCTTCTGGAACAGGTAGCACTCCTCGTTCGTGTTCTGCGCGCCACCCATGAACGCGAAGGCGTCGGTGCGATTGACCGGGACGTCCGCGTTGCCGACTCGTTCCGTCGCGATCCACGTCGCGTCGCGCGTCGCCCGGATTTTCCGCGCGATCCGATCCACGGCGTCGTCCCACGTGATGTCCACCCATCGATCGCTGCCGGGCGCGCGGTACCGCGGCACCTGCAGGCGCTGCGGGGAGGTATGCGTCGGGAACATCGACATGCCCTTGACGCAGAGCGACCCCTGGTTCACGACATGGTCGTAGTCCCCTTCCAGCGTGATCAGCTTGCCGTCGCGAACCGCCGCGATCATGCCGCATCCGCACGAGCAGAAGTTGCAGGAGGTCGTGAACTCGCTGACGTTCGAAAGCTTGAAGTCCTGGGTAGCGGCCTTCACCGCGTGCACGTCAAGGAGACCGTCGAGGGCGAGCCCCACACCGCCGCCGACGGTCGCCTTCAACCAGTCCCTGCGGTTGAATCGTGTGGAGGCGGCAGCGGTTTCGGGCGGTTGACCGGACGATTGCTCACGTGGATCCATCGGACGTCGCCTCCCCCGCGGGTACGCACCTTTCCCTTGAAGGCCCGCCGCGGGCAAGAAATGTTCCGACGATGCGCCGCAGGAAAGGCGCCGTAGAATCGAAACGAGAAGTGCGGGGCTCCCCCGCCAGGTCGGAGGCCCCACGGCATGCCGGAGGCGACTGGCCGATTCCGCTGGGATTTCGTCGTCACACCCAGGAGTTTCCGCTGCAAATCGGGGATCTGCAGGCGGGCACCACATCTCCAAGGTCGCCGACAGCTATGATCTCCGCATCTTCGAGTCGACGAACGAGAACGTCCTGCAGCTCAAGGCAGACTCGGTCGGTTTCGGGTGGATGAGGTTTGCTGAGCCAACGGCTGGCGGCGACGCTGTCGTACGTCTACGAACCGTCACGGATCTTCGACCTCGCGTTCGATCCCAGCGTGATCAACGGCATCGTGCAGCCGAGCTCGCTCATCCTCGGCTACACGTACCGTCCGTACACGACACACACGGCCGTGTTCGGCATCCTGTACTATTGGTGAGTCCTTACGGACACAGGAAGAGGAGGCACGATGCACAGAGCAGCGATTATCGGGGGGCTACTGGTGGCAGGCGTCACCGCCGCGCTCGTCGTGGGCACGCCACAACCGGTGCGTTCACAGGATAAGGACCAGATCAAGAAGGGCCAGGAGGTGTACACCGCCCAGAAATGCCAGATGTGTCACTCGATCGCCGGCAAGGGCGCCAAGCAGAGCCCCCTCGACGGCGTTGGATCGAAGCTCTCGGCTGAGGAGATCCGCGAGTGGATCGTCGAACCCATCGAGATGGCCAAGAAGGCGAAGTCCACTAAGAAACCGCCGATGCCGAAGAAGTACGACAAGCTTCCGGCCGGAGACATCGACGCGCTCGTCGCCTACATGCAGAGCCTGAAAAAATAGAGCGTCCGCGCAGCTGGAGCCCGGGAGTCGGTGATCTCGCCACAGAACGTGACGTCAGGACGTGGGCTCGATGGCACTCCGCGAGATGTAGATCTTTCCAGCCGCGGCCGATAGGACCGCGGCCACGAGGTCGAGGTGCAAATCGGACTTGTCGACGACGCAGAGCACTCCTAGCTTGATCCAGTTCCGAGCGTTCCGCGGGACCGTTGCGGTCATCAGGACGAAGGGGACGGTACGACCGGCCCGGCGGAGCGCCTTCAACGCCTCGGTGCCGGTGAGCAACGGCATGGAAAAGTCGCTCACGATCACATCTGGATTGAGCGCCAGCGCCGCGTCAACCAGCTCGCGCCCGGTAGAGACCACGTCGATGATATCGAACTCGTCCCGCAGCAGCCTGGCGACCGCCCGTTGCATCAGGTCGCTGTCGTCTGCCACCAGGACGCGCAGCTTGGCGTCGGCGTTGTTTCGCACACTCCAGCATCACACCGGCAGGCTCCGATGTCGTTGCGCTGGAGCAATCAGGCTGTTTTGCTCAGTCGAGCAGGAGCTTCTCCGGACAGAGGATCTGCACCGCGCCGCGGGCCTTGCTGACCGCGCCGTCCCGCGCCCAGCCCTTGAGCAGCCGGCTGGCCGTAAAGGGGCTGACGTCGGCGAGCGAGGCCAGTTGCTCGTTCTTGATCTCGATGTGGACACCCGGGCCGGAGGGGACGCCGCTCCGCGAGCCGAGACGCATCAGGGCGTGAGCCAGTCGCTGCTCGGCGGTCCTCGACAGGAGCCGCTCGTGCCGCTCGGCGAACGAGGCGGCGTAGCGCAGCGCGACGAGCAGCACGTTTCCCGCGATCTGGGGGTGCTCCACCGCGAACCGCTGAATCACGTCACGGCTCCAGACCAGCGCCTCGCCGCGCTCGATCACCTCGGCGGTCCCGATGTAGTCCACGTCTGCCGCCAGCACGCTGCCGAGGCCGAACATGTCGCCCGGCCCGAGGATTCCCAGTACCACTTCGCGGCCGGTGCTGGCGAGCCGGCCGAAACGCACGCGCCCCTTCCGCAGGACGAACAGCCGATCGGCTGGCTCGCCCGCCCGGCAGAGCACCTGGGCGAGCTGAATGGTTCGGCGGCGCGACCCGGCGAGTATCGCCCGGCGAGCGTCTGGCTCGATGCCGGCGAGGAGGCGATCGGTGAGGTCACTCGCGTGTGAGCGGTGTTCGGGCATGGCCACCACGCACGAAGGGGCGCTGAATCGGTTCGGTTCGCCCTGAGCATACCGTGGTTTCGGCGGCAATCCTCCTAAGACCAAGGGCCTATAACATCAGGTTGGTCGTCCACGCCCTGGCGAGGATTCGTGAGCACGGCTAATATCCGACCATGAACAACCCGACACTCTCAATCAAGCACGTCCCGTTGAACCGCGATGAGCCGTGCAGCATCTGTGGCGCCAGATTCGTTCCCGCGGAGGACTCGGGGTCGCGAGTGTTGAGGATCGTGGCGACCGGTACCAATCCGGATACCTACGCTGCCCTGATGTGCGGCGGCTGCCACTCGAAGTGGTCCCACGGCGTCACCGTGACGTGCCGCACCGGCCTCACGCTGTAACGCCCCTGGCAGCGATTCAGCGGCCCGAAGACGGCTGTTCCTCGAACCAGTCTCAGTTGGTGCGGGGCCTATCGCACCCTGATTGTTTCCTGTCATCCGGGAAATAATCCGCAGCTGAACCGATGCTGCGCGCGCCGCGCACAGCAAAATCCTGCACGCTGCCATCGAATTCTGGTTACGGCTCACGTCTCCAGGGTTGCATCGCGATCATGCCGTTCGTCCTTCCCAAAGGTGGCCCACCGATGCGGAACCCCTGGCTCCGATTCACGATTCTCTCCGGCACGGTCCTAGTCTTCGGCCTGTGGAGTTCCGAACGCGAGATCGCGTCACAATCCTCCACTGCCTCGTACGGCGTGACGGACCTCGGCACGCTGGGGGGCACTTCGAGCGCGGCGCTCGCCCTCGATGACACCGAGGTTCCCATTGTTGTGGGGTATGCCACCACGGCGGCGGGTCAGGAGCGGGGGTTTGTCGGCGAGCCATACGCGCGGACCGCGCTAGGCACGCTGGGCGGCGCCAGCAGCGAGGCGCGCGCCATACAGAACAGGACCGTCGTGGGCCGCGCACAGCTGTCCGGCGGCGCATATCACGCGTTCATGTCCCTTTGCGACACGCTCGGGGGCACGTGCGGCCAATTGATGGATCTCGGGACGCTCGGCGGATTGGGAAGTTACGCGACATCGATCGAGACCTTTCCGACCGTAATCGTCGGCGCGTCCCAGACTGCGAACAATGCGGCGACTCGTGCCTTCGTGTATCGGGATGGCGCGATGAGACCGCTCGGGGCGTCGCTCGGTGGACTCAACAGCGTTGCGACCGACATCAACCGGGAGGAGCAGGTGGTCGGCTACGCGGATCTGCCCGGCGGAGCGGTGCGCCATGCGTTTCTGTTTGCAGACGGTGTCACGACGGACCTGGGCTCTCTCGGCACGTCCAGCGAGGCGTACGCGCTCAACAACAACGGAGTCGTCGTCGGTTGGTCGCAGCTCGCGAGTGGGGGATGGCACGCGTTCAGGTACGACAACGCAGCGATGGAGGATCTGGGGACCCTCGGCGGCCCGTCCAGCCAGGCCCTGGACGTCAACGGCTCTGGTGCGATCGTCGGATGGTCCGAAACGTCACAAGGCGACCGCCACGCGTTCGTCTGGCGCGACGGTCGCATGGAGGACTTGAACGAGCTGATTCCAGCCGGCACGGGCTGGGTGTTGAACACCGCGACTGGCATCAATTTCGCCGGGCTGATCTCCGGTTACGGGGACTTGAACGGCCGGCGGCGCGCGTTCCTGCTGACGCCGCCCATGGACCTCCGGCTCTCCGTGACCCGGCACGAGAACGACCTGGACACCAACATTCCGATCCCGCACGAGGCTGGCAGCTCCCTGACGTTCGGCGTCACCGTCTCCGGCTCGTTTGGTCCGGGGGCCACCGGCGTCACCGTTGTCGACACGATTAGCGGGCCTGTCGAGTACGTCGAGATCCTGGGTTTTTCGCATCCTGCTGACTGCGATCGGGACGGCCAGCGCCTGACGTGCCGGCTTGCGCCGTTTGGAGCGTGGCACAGCCTCTTCATACGCGTGCGCACCACCGGACCAGGGATCATCAGCCATTCGGCCGCAATCGTCGCAGCCGATCCGCCCGATCCGAACAGCGCCAACAACAGCGACTCGGAGTCCAACCGGGCCATCAGCCTCGCCTCGCTGACGCTCGCCCGTACGACGGTCGTGGGCGGCGGGGTGGTGCTCGGCCGCACGACCATCACCAGCCCGACAGGGGGCGGCGGCTCGCGAATCCCGCTGGCAAGCAGCCATCCCGAGATCGCCAGCGTCCCGTCAGCGTTCGACGTTCAGGGGTGGTGCTGCGATGGCATCTGGCGCGAGTTCTACGTGCGCACGCAGCCGGTCAGCGCTCCGGTGACCGTGCAGATCAGCGCCACCCACGGACTCCGCACGATCACGGTCCCGCTGACGATCCTACCGCCGGGCGGCCAGTGGCCGTTCGGCAGCGGCGCGCGTCAGATCCCTGGGACGATCCAGGCCGAGGACTTCGATGAAGGGGCTGAGGGCGCCGCGTACCACGACACCGGGCGCGGGAACAACGGCGGCGCGTACCGCCCGACCGATGTCGACATCCAGACGACGACAGACGGCGGTGGCGGAGCCAACGTGGGATGGATCGCGGCCGGCGAATGGCTCGAGTACACCGTGGCTGTCGCATCCGCGGGCACGTACCGGCTCGACGCACGCGTCGCCTCCACCGGCGCCGGCGGCACATTCCACATCGAGCTGGACGGAGTAAACAAGACCGGGCCGCTGACGATTCCAAACACAGGCGGCTGGCAGGCGTGGAGAACGATCTCGCAGGCCGTGACGCTCGCCCCGGGCGCTCACGTCCTTCGCGTGAGCTTCGACACCAACGGCGCCACCGGCGCCGTGGGTAATCTGAACTATCTACGTATCACCGGTCCAACCGGCGGCGGCCCAACGCCGTTTGGCGGCACACCGCGAGCCATCCCCGGAACGATACAGGCCGAAGACTACGACGAGGGCGGCGAGAGAGTGGCGTATCACGACACGAGCAGCGGCAACAGCGGCGGGCAGTATCGGTACTGACGGCGTAGACATCCAGCGTTCACTCGACGCCGGCGGCGGATACAACGTCGGCTGGATGCCCGCGGGCGAGTGGTTGAACTACACCGTCTCCATCGGCCAGGCCGGCACCTACATCTTGACGGCCCGAGTTGCTGCGGGCGGGAACGGTGGCAGGTTCCACATCGAATTCGACGGTGCTGACGCGACCGGACCCTTGACGATTCCAGACACCGGCGGTTGGCAGCGCTGGACGAACGTGACGACTACCGTCACCCTCCGCGCCGGTGTGCAGTCGATGCGCTTCGTTGCCGATGCCAGCGCACCGTCGGGTGTCTTCGGCAATCTCAACAGCGTGAGGCTCGCGGAGCCTGGCGGCCCAGAGCTCGTGACGAAGGTGGTGGAACTGCACTCGCCGTACGGGGGCCCCAGCGCAGCCTACGGCGTCAACGCTCACGGCGTTGTCGTCGGCTGGACGATGGTGTTCGGCTCAGAGCATGCGTTCCGCTGGATTGAGCACACCGGCATGGTCACGCTCGGTGAAGGCGTCGCGCGTCGAGTCAACGATTCTCTTGTGATCGCCGGTCAGGGCCCATGGGCGAGCGACGTGCCTCCGGCGGTCGTGTGGATCAACGACCAGCCGCGGCACATCGCGTACGGCGACGCGACCGACGTGAATGACTCGGGTCACGTCGTCGGCTGGAACTATCCCCCCTCCGGCGTGTACACCGCGTTCCTCTGGACCGGCGTCGATCCTTTTCAGGATCTCGGCACGCTGCTCGGCTTCGGGTACTTCGCGGGCAAAAGCCAGGCGATGGGCATCACGAATGACGGTGTCGTGGTGGGTTGGAGTAACAGCCTTGCGGGCCTGCCTCACGCGTTCCGCTGGACTGCGGCAGAGGGCATGGTCGACCTTGGCGCGCCCGAGGGACTCGACAGCGCGGCGATGGACGCGAACCGCCACGGGCTCATCGTCGGATCGGTCGGGCCGAACCTCGAAAATCCGAAGGCGGTGATGTGGGCAGAGGGGGCTCGCCTTATGTATCTCCCTACGCTTGGCGGGAGCCACAGCCTGGCCATCGGGGTGAACGACTTCTGCCAGATCGTGGGGTGGAGTGAGACAGCTTCGGGTCTACGCCACGCGGTCGTGTGGCGGGGGGGCGGCGGCTTGATCGATCTCGGTCCAGGGGAAGCGCATGACATCAACAACGCGGGTCAGATTGCCGGGTGGCGCCAGGCTCCGGTCGGCTCGCAGGCGGTGGTCTGGCAACTCGCACCGGCGGCACGGGCCGCCTGCCCGTAGGGGCGGAGTGACCTGCTACGGAATCCACACACGAACGAGCGTTTCGAACGAATAGCTCTCGGGTGTGCGGCAACCATCGCGCGACTGTCGAACCTGGCGCCGCTCGCCGACGAGCGTGCACGCCGCCAGTTTTTTGGGGGCGCTGCCAGCAGTCAACCATCAGTGGGGCCGAAATGCCAATCGTCACCGCAATGCGCGATTCCGGTTCCCATCCCAGCCGGAATTCCGGCGCGATGAACACGCGTGAGCTGAGAGCGATCCGAACGCCAAGACCTCCGGAGACCGTACCTTCGCCCGAGGTGAACGGTACGAGCTCGGTGGAACCGGGTCCTCCACCGACCAGCGTCTTCTGTCGGAGGTAGCCTCCGCCGGCTACGAGGTAGGGAACGACGCGCCGTACCCCGTCATCCTGAACAAGATCGGATGTGATGTTGCCTGTCACGGTGAGATTCGACGCTTCAAGCCGGTCGAATTCGCCGGTGAGGTATGCCACCTCAGGGCCGATTGCGAGTCGTGGCGTCACGAAGATCCGCGCGTCGGCACCAATCGTCGTAAAGTAATCCCATACTTCGTCGATGAAGCCGCTCCGGCCCACAACGACCTCGACGATCGGCGCTGGATGTCCGCGTCTCTCGTGAGGTCTGCAAGCTCGACGCCGCTCACGCTGCGGAGTCCCGTGCCGATGAAATTCTTGTCCCAGCCCACGTGGCCGTCGTAGCCGCGGCCGGATCCTTCGTTGCCATCCAGACAGTCGATGCCAATCACGGTCACCAGCTTGGTCGGAGCTTTTTGCGTAGATGACGTAAGGAGCGATTGGAACAATGAACCGTAAGGCACAGAATTGTCAGCCCAATCGGGCATCTGCGAGGCCGCTTCTGCGGGTCACATCGACCGTGAGGTAGTATCTGCGGCATGACGACGAGACGCGCATTTCTGCAGACACTCTCCGCCGGTCTGGCCTCGGCTTCAAGCGCCAGGCTTGTCGCTTCGCCCGAAGCATCCACGCAGACGTCGTTCAAGCATCCAGCGTCCGGAACCATCGGGCTGCAGTTGTACAGCCTGCGGCACCTCTTCGAGAAAGGGGACATCGCCGGCACGCTGGCGATGGTTCGAGGCTGGGGGTTCACCGACGTGGAGGCGGCCGGTACCTACAAGCTCCCGGCTCCGGAATTCGTGACGCTCGTGAAGAAAGCGGGGCTGCGCATCGTCTCAACGGGTGCGGACTTTGCGACGCTCGAAAAAGATCCCGGCCAGGCGGTAAAGGACGCTCAAGCACTTGGCGCGGTCCAGGTCATGTGCGCCTGGATCCCTCATCAGGGGCGCTTCTCGCGAGCCGATGTCGACAAGGCGCTGCCGGTGTTTGCAAAGACGGGGCGTGCGATGCGCGACGCGGGATTGCGGTTCCTGTACCACGTCCACGGGTACGAATTCCAGCGTGGGCCCGATGGCACCCTGTTCGACGCGCTCGCCAAAGGCACCGAGCCGGGCGTCGTCGATTTTCAGATGGACGTCTTCTGGGTGTTCCACGGCGGCGGAAGCCCGACGGAGCTGTTCACGCAGTACCCGGGGCGGTTTCCGTCTACGCACCTGAAGGACATGCGCAAGGGAACGAAGGTGTGCGAGCCGACGGGGGACGCGCCGGATGATACCAGCGTGCCGCTCGGCGACGGCATGATCGACATCCTCGGGATCATCGATGCCGCAAACAAGCAAGGCGTGAAGTTTCACTTCATCGAGGACGAGCATCCTCGTGCCGAACACCAGATCCCGCTCTCGCTGAAGTACCTGGCGTCGGCGCGGTAGGTGTCGGCGGCACTCTACGCAAACATGTAATGGGGATCTAACGACTCGCCGACACGTAGAAGTCGTCCCGGACCGATGTGTGCACGCGCTTGTAGCCGTGGCTTTCCATCAAGGCGTTGATATCACTGCGCCTGGGTTCGCTGAAATTGTGCTCGACGGTCAGCGCGCCGATCTGATACTTGTCGAACGGAAAACCTTTCAGTGCATGGAGCTCGCCTCCTTCGATGTCCATGCTCACGTAATGAATGAATCGAGGAGCCTTCGCGCGTTCGAGGACGTCGGCGAGTGTCACGGTCGTGAACTCGACCGTCCGGGCATTGAGAGCCTTGTTTTTCTCCATCTTCTCCTTTGAGATTCCAAACGTATCTTCGACAATCCCGCCCCAGTTGTTCGCGGCCCAGAATTTCACCCGCTCGCCAGCTTTACTGAAGACAACGCCTTCGAAGATGTGGCACGTGCGATCCTGCATGTTCCTGGGAAACGGATCGACGCAGATTCCAGTCCAGCCCTTTTGCTCGAGCGCTTTTGTGTTCGACATGAACGTGCCATCGCCCGATCCCACATCCAGGAAGAATCCATCGTTCACGCCCGGAAAGACGACCTCGGACACCCACTTGTCTTGACCCATCTGCGAATTGAATGTCGTTACTCCCAGGATTTCCTTGGCACTTACGACAAGGCTTTGCGATAGCGGCATCCGGCAGCACGAGGCATTGGCTTGGTACCGCCTCCAGAGCTTCGCGCCAACAGAGCCGGATCCAAGTGCCACGGCGACGAGAAGCCCCGCTGCTGCTCTGCGCCTGGATCCGCTTTGCCAGGTCATGGAGGGGAATACACGAAGCATTGTCACAGCGGCGCAGCTCGTTCCTGTCTCGGGCCAGGCGCGCATGCCAACCGGAGTCGCCGCGCCGCGATCGCGGCATACACTCTCCGGCCAATCGCCGGCACTCCGGGCGCATAGAGCACAGGGAGGATCGGCCAGCCGAGCGGCAGAACACGTGCGAGTGTGCGATAAGCGTCGAAACCGGTGGTAACCGTGCCGTCTGGCCCGACGACGTGCATGGTCGCCGCGCAGGCCTCCTGTTGCAGCGCCGGCCAGCGCTGAGCAATCGTGGCCCAGTCGGTCCGGATGTCCAGGATGTCAACGCGCCGCGCGAGATCGAGACCGCGTATGATCGCGATCGTTCGGCCGCACAGGCCGCAGCCGCCGTCATACGCCAGGGCAAACGTGCCCAGCCGCCGCCATCGCACGCCCAGCCAGGCCCCCACTCGATCCCAGGGCACCCAGAAGACATTGCAGATGAGAAACGTCCCAAACGTTGGCCCCATGAGCACGCGGATTCCCACGAGCATGAGAAACGCGCTCGGCACAAAGAACCAGCGGGCGTAGCGGCTGAAGAGCGCCAATGGGAACGCGAACTCAACGACGATCGTCATCGCGGCGAGCGCCCGGGTCAGGAGCGTGGACTGCGCAATCCAGAGACCGAGCGGTCCGATCGGATCGGCGTCAGATACGTGGTACGCGGCGCGCATGAGGTGTATGGACAGACTGTCGGACGTGATCCACTCGAGACCGGATCGGCGCAGCTTGGAGGCGCCGGCCGCAAAGAACACGAGCGCCATCGCGACCCACACCATGCGGGACGGCCAGGTGTATTCGCCGCTCGGCGGCGGTGTGGACGGCACGGCAGTACCGCCCCGTGATGCGATTCGCGCGCGCGCTAAAAGTGCGTCGAGGGACCACGCGTCGCCGGCGCGTGACAGCGCGAAGATTCCGAGCACGAAAACGACAAGCGCGTCGAAATGGTAGGCCTGCCCGAAGTTGTGCGGCAGACCGAAGTAGTACAGACCCAGTGGAAACGCGGCTGCCATGCTCAAGCGCGTCGCGAGTCCGATCGCGCTGAGAATGAGAGCGATCTTCCATGCCGTGTCGAGCACGCGGAGCCAGTCGGCGCTGAGGACCTGGAGGCCCAACACATCGAAGATCCAGACAGGCCTCCAATAATCGGTCGAGACCGACGCCCATCCCGCGAAATCCTCGCGCGCGTAGACGGCGAAGAGTGCGCCGTAGAACAGCACCCGGCACACGCCCACGCTCGTTGGCGACGACGGCTCGAACCAGAACCGCTGCCATCGGCCGATGCGCGCCCGCGCGAGACTCTTCACGTCATTCCTGGGCCGGTTTCCGGTATTCGGCAACGAGCTCGCGCCGCCCGGGCGCATCCACGTTGTCTGCCCACCGGGTCAAATCCCACTGGAGCAGATAGACCCGTACGGCCGCGATGGCAGGCCCGTTGTGCTTACCCGCGTGCCGGAGCGCTTCATACCGTTCGAAGGCGCCGCGCGCAGCATCTTTCATGCGCTGCTCCCCGTCGGGACGTCGGCGCATCCACGACAGCGCGGTGGAGACCCGGCACTGATCCATCGGCTGAAGGTGCTCGTATGCCAGGAGCGGCGTCTCGGCGTCCGGCGTGACGGCAAACAGACGCAGGCTCCGGAGCGTGCGCGATCGCTCCACGGCGGAGAACATCGGATACTGCGAAAACGGCCAGTGCTCTACGTCGCCGACGATATCGCGCGCCGATCCCGTCAGCAGGACTGCCAGCATGGCGTAGACGAGCAGCACCCGGCTGCGGCGCATCGGCTTCGCGACCGGTCCGGTTGAACTCACCCCGGGCGGGATTGACGCTTCTGCCGTCCTGCCGTCACGCGACAAGGCGTCGGCCAGGGGAAGACGCTCCTCGTGGAGCGGCGACGTATCCTTGTGCTCACGCTGGGCGTAGCGCGCCCGGATATACGCTGCAAATCGCCGCATGCACGTCTCGTGGTAGAACGCGTCGCTCTGATTCCACCGCAGCGTCGCGGTCAACCATCCAACCGCTGCGGCGCCGACCTGCCGGTAAACGAACAGTGGCGTTCCCCACAGCGTCCGCGGCGGCGCAGAATCCCGCGTCCGGAACAGGTCGCTGATGGGCATCAGCGCGTAGTAGCGGCCGTTTCGCTCGTGCCACATGCGGTGATACGCCTTCGTGAGACGTTCCCTGGGCACTTCAGTGTGCACGGCGAGGTCGGGCAGATACAGCCCGCGGTGCCCGGCCGCCCAGAAGCGCAGGAGCAGCTCGTGGTCCTGGCATCGTCTGAACTCGGGCGCAAAGGTGCCCACCTCCTCGAACACCTGCCGTCGGACGGCGAGGTTCGCGGTCATGAGACAGAGCGGGCGGCTCGCGTCGATCGTCAGAAGGGCGTCACCGTAGTTCAAGAGCGAGACGGGTCCCCAATGGCGCTCGGTCAGCCAGCCGGGTGGCGCGGCGGCCCAGAGGGGAAGCACGGGTCCGCCAACGAAGGCGGCGTCGCGGTGTCTGTCAAACGCTTCCTGTATTCGTGAGACCCACGAGGTCGGCACGCGTACGTCATCATCGGTAAACGCCACGATCGGCGCGCGCGCGAGCTGCACCCCGAGGTTGCGTCCTTGCGACACGCCAGGCTCGGGTTGGAACGCATACCGGACCGCCGCATAGCGCTGCATGTGGCGCCGTACGACCTCTGCGGTATCGTCGGTGGAGTTGTTGTCGACGATGATGAGTTCGTAAGGCGTACCGCCGGCGTCCTGCGCGCAGATGCTGTCGATCGCGGCGCCGAGCAAGTTGGCTCGATTGAGCGTGCTGATGACGATCGAGATGCTGCAAGCCGTCGACATTCAGCGGCCGCCCTCCGGCGCGATCGCGCCGGTCCTGACAGACGCGCTTCCAGGCGGGCAACGAGCTGGAAGGCTTCTATCGCGAGGGCTTCGATACAGCATGGTAGCCTCTCGTCCCAATGGGGTACGTCGCGCCCCACAAGTTGGAAACGCAGAGCCCCGGCAGACGGCTACGCCGGACGAACTCGGCCGAGGCTGCAACTTGCTTGCCCGGGTTGGTCGAGCTCTACTGTGAAGGAAACTGGCGCGCGCTTGCTGGTTTACCCAGCGACGCGGCTTCAGCGGGCAACCTTCGCGTGCCGGATTGATGAGCTCGCTGGCTTGCCAACCAAAGCTCGCTTAGCGAAGGTGGGACATGCGCAAGGGAACGAAGGTGTGCGAGCCGACGGGGGACGCGCCGGACGAGACGAGCGTGCCGCTCGGCGACGGCATGATCGACACACCAGATCCCGCTCTCGCTGAAGTACCTGGCGTCGGCGCGATAGATGTCGGTGCGCGTCAGCCCACGAAGATCAGCTTCACGCGTTTCGAGAACATCAGATAGGGAATCCAGACAAGGGCGACGAAGCCCGCCCTGAGGGCGTCGAACGCCGACTGGTTCAGCGTACCGTCTGACTGAAGCGCGGGGATGAGAGCGATCAGGTTGTTGTCGACGATCGACACCAGAAAGACAACGATCAGCCATAGGATCGCGAGCCTGATGAACGCCTTGCGCCTTCGCGCAAAGCTGACGAGCACCGCCGCGAGCAGCGGCACCAGCGTCAGGTACATGAGCAGCTCGATGCCCACGACGAGCTTCCAGTCCGGATCGTATTCGGGCTCACCGGGTGTCGTGAACGCACGCCACGACTCGTCGAAGATGAGCGCGTATGTGTTGACGATGTAGTGGAGGAGCTGGAGGCCGGCGAGCGCCTGGGAGAAGCCCAGAAGAACGATGAGAACGCCGGCTCCCCTTCCCTGCCCGGCGGCTCTCTCTTCGATAAGGATTGTGTCCATGCCCAGCCCGCTGGTTCGCCCTGGCTGAGCCGCGATTCAGAGTTCATGCCACGGCAGTCCAGCTGGATGGAGCATGCGATCTGTCGACCCGGCGCTCAGTTCGTGGCAGATTCGTAAATCTGATGACACGAATCGACGACGCCCCCAGACGCCTATCGTCATGTCGGAGGTATCCTTTCTCCCCGGAGTTATCGGGAGAGAACATGAATCCCACGGCAGCGCGGAGATGTTCTGTCGTCGCGGTGGTCGCGCTGTCGATGGCTCTCAACGGCGGGCCGGAGGCGGCTCAGTCTCCATCCGGCCGGCAATCGTCCTCTGGAGCGTCGGCGGGCGCAATCGCCATCACCGACGTCACGGTCATCGACGTGTGGAGCGGCGCGAAGCAAGCGGGCGTAACGGTCGTGACGAACGGTGGCGAGATCGCCGGGGCCGGGGTCGGGCGAGCCGTTCCCGTTCCGCCCGGAGCCGTGCGCGTCGACGGCGCCGGCAAGTTCCTCATTCCCGGGCTCTGGGACATGCATTCGCACAACCAGGCGTCGGGGGCCGAGTCGCTGGACCTCTATCTGGCCCATGGCGTGGTCGGCACGCGCGACATGGGCTCGGACCTCGACTTCATCCTGCCGCTGCGCGATCGCATCCAGCGCGGCGAGGCCAGCGGACCCGAGATCGTCGCGGCGGGACCAATGCTGGACAACGCGCCGGCTGATTGGCCGTTCCGGCGCAGGGTCACGAACGCGCAGGAAGCCCGCGAGGCGGTCAGGGACCTCAAACGGCGCGGCGTGGACTTCATCAAGGTGCACAACAACACCCCGCGCGAGGTGTTCTTCGCGATTGCCGAGGAGGCGCCGAAGCTCGGATTGCCGTTTGCCGGGCACATTCCGTTCGCGGTGGCGATCGCCGAAGGCGCCGCATCCGGCATGCGCACCATCGAGCACTTCTCGGAGTCGCGCCTCTTCCGTGAATGTGCGGGCCCGACGCAGCCCTACGACGCGACGCGGTGCCAGCCACTGTTCGAGGAGCTCGCCAACAGAGGCATCTGGCAGACCCCGACGCTGGCCTTCTTTCGCGCGCTGCCCGACGTGTTCTCGGGCAAGCCGATGCCCCACGCCGACTACGCCACCGACAGCCTGCTCGAACTGACGCGCAAGAACATCGAAGTCTCGAAGTTGGATGAACGGGCGTTGTCCCTCATTCGATCGTTGAGCCGCACCAGCCTCACCGTGGTTCGGGACATGCTGCCGCGCGGCAATGCGTTCCTGGCCGGTTGTGACGGCAGCGTGCCCGGCTTCTGCCTGCACGACGAACTGCAGGTCCTGACCGAAGCCGGCCTGTCGCCGCTGCAGGCCATTCAGGCGGCCACGATCAATCCGGCCAGACTGCTCGGACGCGAAGAAAAGCAGGGCTCCATCGCCGCGGGCAAACGCGCCGACCTGGTGCTGCTGGAAGCCGACCCGATCGCGGATATCCTCAACGCGCGCAGGATTGCCGCCGTCGTCGTGCGCGGCCGGCTGCTGTCGAAGGCGGATATCGATCGCATCATCGCGACGCGCCGGCGTGCGAGCCGATGAGTCCCAACGGGCAACGCCGCGGCGGTCATCGAGGCGTGGCGGCGCCCTGCTGGACTAGAATCCTCCACGCGAGCTGACCGCGTCCGCACGGGTGGTGTCTATGATTCCAGCTACTCGCGTTCTCCTTGTTGGAGTGTTCCTGTTTCCGACTATCGCCTCAGCGCAGGCGTCAATCGAGAGAAACGTCATCTACGGCATGTACTCTGGAACGGCGCTCTTGATGGATGTTCACTACCCCGCCACTGCCAACGGTCTCGGAATCATCCTCGTGCCCGGCAGTGGTTGGTCCTCCGACACGGCTTACGGTGCCGAGGGTATCAAAGACGGCGAGCAGCCGCCGATCTGGGTGCCGCCGCTGACTGGCGCGGGCTACACCGTCTTTGTTCCGAACCATAGGGCAACGCCGGCGTTTCATTATCCCGATCCGGTTCACGATGTCCAACGAGCGATCCGGTTCGTACGACACAACGCGTCTCGCTTCAAGGTGGATCACGATCGACTTGGTGGCATGGGAGGCTCTTCTGGCGGACATCTCGTCGCGTTGATGGGGCTCATGGACGGGAAAGGCACAGACGACACCTCTGATCCCGTCAACCGGCAGAGCGCCAAGCTTCAGACGATCGTTTTACGCGCGGCACCTTCAGACTTGAGCATGCAACCGGTAGGTGCCGCCGTTGGAGCGTTGTTGCAGACGCCCGCGCCTGGACCGAGCACGTCCAAGGCATCGATGCAGTGGCGGCTGTATCAGGAAGCTTCTCCGATCTCGTACGTGACCTCGGAGGATCCGCCGACGCTTCTCCTGCACGGCGACGCGGATCCTGTTGTTCCGCATCGCCACGCGGCCGCACTTCACGCAGCCTTGCAGAAGGTGCATGTTCCGTCCAAGCTCGTCATCATTCCCCGGGGCGCGCACGGGCCCGCATTTGGACTGGCGGCTGGCGCGCCTCGCCCGACAGATTGGCCGGATTTCATGGGCGAGATGGTGCGATGGTTCGATCAGCACCTGAAGACGACGAAGCCGACGCACTAATCGCCTCACCTTCCCCGAGGCTACGCGCGTCGCCGCTGCTTGACCGACACATCCGCGAGCGACCCACTCGGTGCATAATCCCCTCGGCCTCGTATGGTGTCGAAAACGTCTCTGCTGCCACTCGTGCGATCCTTCGACTGGGAAGCCGTCGCTGCGAGCCTCCAGGAACGCCCCTCGCTCGTCGCGCATCGCGACGGGCGGGGTAGGAACTGGCTGCACATCTGCTGCGCGACCGCACTCAAGGGCCGCGATGCCAGGCCGAGCATTCGCACCGCCGATGTATTGCTCGCTCGAGGTATCGATCTGAACGACCATGCCTTCACGGAAGGGCGCTGGAGGGCCACCCCCGTGTGGTTCTCCGTTTCATTCGGACGCAACCTGAGGCTCGCCGAGCACCTGCTCAAGCTAGGCGCGAGCCCGCACTACTCGCTTTACGCTGCCGCCTACAATCGCGACACCGCGGCAATCAGTCTGCTCGTGCGATACGGAGCAGATATCGAGGAGTCTTCCGGCCATGGCGAAACCCCGTTGCTCGGTGCCGTCGGCTGGAGTCACTTCGAGGCGGCTGAAGCCATGCTCGAATGCGGCGCTGACGTAAACGCGCAGAACGATCGTGGCATGACGGCTGCGCACCTGATGCTGAAGAAGAACTCGGACTATGAACACTTCGCGCTGCTGGCGCGGTTCAAGGCTCGATTCGACCTGCCTGACAAGCAGGGAATAACGGCTGCGGAGATCATGTCGAAGAAGCGAGATCCCAGGTTCAAGGCGCTTGCCGCTAGGGCGCTGGCGCGCGGCAGGCCAGGGCGACGACTCAGTTGATGTGTGTCGCGCGAAAGGCCCTTCGGCCGAGATGGCCTCGGCCGAAACGCTGCGCCCGGCGGGTCTCCCTAACATCCGCACTTCACACCTGTGGGATTTCCGTTCCCATTATGCCGGCCTTGCGTCTGGCGAGAAACAGCAGGCATGGACCGGCTGGATGCTGCGGCTCATCGGAACCGATGTCGATGTCGAAGCCGAGCGAGTCCAGCACCCCGAGCAGGCTGTCTTTGGTCATCCAACGGCTTCCCCGAGCCGCTCCACCGCAGAATGCGTTGTCCTCGAGTGCCTCGAGATACCGCTGGGCATGCGTGACGACGGTGCGATCGCGATATGACTCGAGGCGGGCGCGTGGATCAAAACGGCGGGACAGGTCGGGGCGATTCGCCAGGACCGACTGTTCGTAATAGTGTGTCCACACGCCGAAACAATCGGTGATGCGGGAGATCCCTTCGAGTAGTTCGACAGGCTCCTCCATGTGATAGAGGACGCCGCTGGCCAGCACGAAATCGTACCGTTGGTCCGTCCGGCGAATAAACTGACGGAAGTCGCCGAGATAGATGTCCGCGTTGAAGCCGAGCGCTTCTTTTACAATCAGGCACTTCATGAATGCACGAGTATTGGATTCGATTGACAGGATTGACGTCGCGCCTGCTCGTGCCATCAGATATGTGTGAGCACACTCGAGAGGTCCGAGTTCCAGGATTCGCTTGCCGACAAATCCTCCCGCGCGTTCCCCAAGCCAGTTGATGCGAGGGTCCGTGAACAGCTGCAGCGTGCCCGTCTCAAATCCTGGCACGTGAGAAATCCATTCACCTTTGAAGATGTCGAAAGACGCTTGGCGCGTGGGTTCGACCACTGAAAACTCGTCGAACATGTGTGTTCGGCCGGGGTCGCCAAACATGTCTCCGGGCTTGACGGGGACGCGCCACCGTCTCATTGGTAGAAACGTCTCTTTCAGAGCGCTCAACAGTCGCGCAATGTCACTCACGATGAATGTCTTCCCTTCTGTGTGCTGGACCTGTTCCGTGAATCGTGCCTCGATTCTCACACTCGACGCCAATCCTGGGGTCGTGCGCCTCACGAGTCCCGCTGCTGTAGCCCGGGAACACGGCGACGTTTAGGCGGCATCGGCTTGGCAGGCGCGGCGTCTCGGCGGGGCGTGGAGGCCCCGCCTACGAAGGCGGGTTTGAAGGGGGTTGAAGCGGGGGGGCCCCGTTCTTGGGCTGCATCGCTGTTCAAGTACTTGGCAACTGGTGAGAAGGCCGAGGAAAGTTTGGCGTCCCCAACGGGGGGAATACCGGAGTGGACGCGCGAAATCCCCGGCGAATTGCCAGCCGCAGGCTCCCAACGGGTCGCGTGAGAGGACCCCAGGGATTCCGTTGAGGACCGGCGGATATGGCTCTAGCGCGGTTCGTCCAGATACATCACGAACACCACCTCGTTGCGCTTTTCGTTGTACAGGAGCTCGTCGACTTTCGCACGCACGGTCAGAATCCCGAATCCACCCGGCCGTATCCCTTTTTCCTCGCGCACGATCGCGTGCGCCGTCGGATCGTCTTCCGGGTGGCCGATGGCGGCGTGCAACAGCCCCTCCAAATTGAAGCCGGGGCCGGGATCCGCGATGCGATAGAGCAACATCCGTTTTGCCCTGAGGTAAGCGACCCGCACGGTGCGGGAAGGGTCGAGTCCTCCGCCCCATTCGATCGCGTTCATCAGGAGCTCCCGAAATGCGTAGCCTACCGACTCCCGGACGTCGACCGGCAGATCGGCTTCGAGGTGCGTCATGAAGCTCTCGATTCGATCAACCACCGCGCGCTCGCACGGCACCAACAGCTCGACCCAGTCCGGTCGGGCTGACACCACCTCGATCGCACGCGGCACGGCGGTCTGAGCCAGCACTTCGTGCAGGAGCTCGACCAGCGCCTGCGGCTCGACGGGCTTCGCCAGGTACCGCCACGCCTGTTCGCGGACCGCCCTGAGCAGCGTTTCGGGCGTGTCGTCCGAGGTCATCACGACGACCCGGGGGCGCGCCCCGTCCTGAGGCAGCGCGGCCAGCACGTCCAGTCCGTTCATCTTCGGCATCCACACATCGAGGAGCATCAGATCGTAGGAGCCGGCGCGCAGGCGTTTCAAAGCTTCCACTCCGTCGTTCGCCGACGCGACAGAGAATCCGGCGGTCTTCAGCGTCTCCGCCAGGAAGTGACGCGTGGACCGGTCATCTTCGACGATCAGGATGCTGCTCATCGCCCTGCGTTCCTCTGCCGCTGGGGGTGTGCGGAAGTGCGTGGCCGATCGCTGGCGCGGCCGAGCGCCCGCCGTAGGCGCTGCATCTCCCGGGTCAGCACATCGTACGTCGCCAGCGACTTATAGAGGTCCCCGTTCTTGCCCTGAAGCTCGAGTTGACGCGCGGCTTCGACCACCGGAGCGGCTGCGAAATTTGCCGCAGCCCCCTTTACCGCGTGCGCGGCCTCGCGCAGCGCCTCTCCGTCGTCGGCGGCGATGGCGCGCCGCATGGCTCGCATCCGGGCGGGATAGTCTTCGAGAAACAGACGCACCAGCTTTGCGAACAGCCGCGCGTTGTCACCCAGCCTCGCACGGACGAACCGCTCGTCGAAAGCGGGCCGGCCAGCCGCGACCGGCGCAACCGGGACCGCCGCCGCCGGGACCGTCCCTTGCACTGCAGCGGGCGGCACCAGCTGGTCGATGATGCGGGTCAGGCCGACGCCGTCAATCGGCTTCGTAACGTATCCGTCCATGCCGGCCTCGAGGTACCGTTCACGATCGCCGTGCATGGCGTGCGCCGTCAGCGCGACGATCGGCAGGTGCGTCCCCGAGGCGCGCTCGGCGTCGCGGATTGCGGCCGTGGCCTCGATCCCGCCCATCACCGGCATCTGCACGTCCATCAGCACGAGATCGAACGTCCCGCGCCCCGACTGTTCGAGCGCGGCGAGCGCCGCGTGGCCATCGGCGGCCACCTCGACGTGATGCCCCAGCCGCTGGAGGATCTGCCTCGCCACCTCCTGGTTCACGGGATGGTCTTCGGCGACGAGGATGCGCAGCCCTGTCGCGCGGGCTGTCCGGGCGCGGGGCGGCTCGGGAGAGACGGCCGCTTCTCCAGGCCGGCTCGTCAGCCCATCGGGGATGGCGTTCCGGAGAGCCTCGGACGAGGCTTTCAACTTTCCGGCCAGCGTGAAGCCATCCACGTCTGGCATGTGCCCGTCGACGAGGCGCACCGGGAGTGGGCGCCCTTCTTCTGCGGCCCGCTGTTCGGCAAATTCCAGCGCCATGCGTAGCGTGTCCATGAACTCGTTGACCTTGATGGGCTTGGTGAGATACCGGAAGAATCCCGCCTCCAGGCCCTTGCTGATGTCGCGCGGCATGGCATTCGCGCTGAGGGCGACGATGGGGATGTGCGCGGTGACCGGGTCTTCGCGCAGGGTTTTCATTGCCTCGATACCGCTGATGTCAGGCAGATTGACGTCCATCAGGATCATCTCCGGCTGGGCGGCGCGCGCAAGCTCGATGCCGAGAGTCCCGTTCACGGCGGTGAGCAGGCGCAGATCGGGGCGGCGCGCGATGAGTTCCTCAACCAGCTTCAGGTTGGCCGGGTTGTCCTCTACATAGAGCAGGGTGCGCAGCCGCGCGCCGTGCCGCACGTGCGGTGGGGCATGTGCGGCAGCTTCGCCTCCGTCAACGGCAAATTGCGGTGCAGCAGCCGAGATCAGTTCGATCCAGAACACGCTTCCCGCCCCGACCGTGCTGTCCACACCGATTGCTCCCCCCATCAGTTCGACCAGGCGCTTGGTCACCACGAGGCCGATGCCTGTGCCTTCTTCGCCCCCGGCCTCTTGTCCGAGACGATTGAACGGCTGGAACAGCTGCGCCAGCTTTTCCGGACGCAATCCCGCGCCGGTGTCCTTGATGTTGATGCGAATGCGATCCGGGGCGCTCACGGTGTAGTCCACGACGACCGTTCCCCGCACCGTGTTGTATTTGATCGCGTTGGAGAGCAGGTTGATGAGAATCTGCTTCAACCGGGTCCGATCGGAACTGACGAAGCAGGGGTTGTCGAATTGGGGAAAGGTCATGCTAATGCCACGCTGATCCGCCTGCGGTTCCATCATGGCGCGGCACTCGAGCATGACCTCGTCCAGCGACACCGATTCTCCAGACAGCGAGACCTTCCCGGACTCGATCACCGCGAGATCGAGGATCTCGTTGATCAGGTTCAGCAGATGCCATCCTGCATCGAGAATCTGGGTGATACTTTCCTTCTGGGACGGCGTCGGCGACTGGGGGTCGGACTCCATCAGCTGGGCGAAACCGAGGATCGCATTGAGCGGGCTGCGCAGCTCATGGCTCATGCTGGAAAGGAAATCCGATTTGGCGAGGTTCGCTTGTTCCGCCACAGACTTGGCGCTCTCCAGCTCGACGTTCTTTTCCTGTAGCACCTGATCCAGGCGATTGCGCTCGGTCACGTCGCGCGCAGCGGCGAACACGCCCTGAAGAGTCCTCTCTCGGTCGTAGAAGGTGGTCGCATTGTAGGACACCACTGTTTGCTTGCCGCCCCTGGCGCGCGCGGTCAGTTCGTAGTTGGTGACCTTCTTTTCGCTGAGCACGACCTTAATAGCAGCCTCGGCTCGCTCCGGATCGGTAAAGTAGTTCTTGAACGGCGCGCCGATCAGCTCGTCACGCGTGCAACCGGTGAGCGACTCCATCTGCTTGTTGACGTCGGTAATGATGCCGGACGGATCGGTGGTCATCAGTGCGTCGATGTTGGATTCGATGAGCGAGCGCGTGTAGAACTGCTGGTCGCGCAGCCGCTGATCGAGCTTCTTCCGCTCCTCTTCGACCTGCTTGCGCGCGGTATTGTCGGTGCCGATCAACAGATAGCCGATGATCGCGTCCTGCGCGTCGCGCAGCGCCGTGACGGACACCACCGCCGGGAAGCGGCTCCCATCCTTGCGGATATAGGTCAGCTCGTAGATATCTTCGATCCCGCGCGAGGCCTTGAACACCAATGCGTCAAAGCCTGGCGTAATCGGGGTTCCGAGCTCGACGCTCAGCGCTTTGGCGCGCGCGATCACTTCCTGCGGATCGGAAATGTCGGCCGGCGTGATCTGGTTCATCACCTCGGCGGCCGTGTAGCCCAGCATCCGCTCGGCGCCGACGTTGAAGATCTGAATGACGCCGTTCGCGTCCGTGGCGATGCTCGAGAAATTGGCGCTGTTGAAAATCGCGGTCTGCAGGGCCCCCGCCTTGAGTAGCGCCTCCTCCGCCTGCTTGCGCGCGGTATTGTCGGTGCCGATCAACAGATAGCCGATGATCGCGTCCTGCGCGTCGCGCAGCGCCGTGACGGACACCACCGCCGGGAAGCGGCTCCCATCCTTGCGGATATAGGTCAGCTCGTAGATATCTTCGATCCCGCGCGAGGCCTTGAACACCAATGCGTCAAAGCCTGGCGTAATCGGGGTTCCGAGCTCGACGCTCAGCGCTTTGGCGCGCGCGATCACTTCCTGCGGATCGGAAATGTCGGCCGGCGTGATCTGGTTCATCACCTCGGCGGCCGTGTAGCCCAGCATCCGCTCGGCGCCGACGTTGAAGATCTGAATGACGCCGTTCGCGTCCGTGGCGATGCTCGAGAAATTCACGCTGTTGAAAATCGCGGTCTGCAAGGCCCTCGCTTCACGCAACGCCTCTTTGCGCCGGACCTCGTCGCCGACATCCAGGGTGCCGACGAGGTCGTCGTCGGGAAACGCGGGGTCGTGGATTTTCGCGGACATGTCCTAATTCTCCGTCCCTAGGTGCCGCGTAGCGCCGCGTTCTGCCGCACGAGCGTCAGGCGTGAGATCGTACGACCGGGCGCCGCTCGATTGTCGCTCCACCAGAGCGATTGTCAATCCGAAACCGCGCAGAAGGCGCAGGACGCGAGGCGCCCCAATCCGGGCGAGGCCGCTACGAGGCGAATGAACGGAGATGCTGAGCGCGCGAGCGGCCAGACGAGCGTCTCCGATTCATTGCCCGCCTACTCGACGGCGAGAAGATGGCGGCCCTGTGAGATCGTCGAGCAGCTCGCGGAAGAACGCCTTGATCTCGACGCTCGCCTTGTTCTTGATGCCCTTCGGCCGGCCGTTCGGATTGCCGCTGACACCCGGCGGATACTGGTCGGATCTGCTGCTCAGGGGAATTCTCGACGAGAAGGAGAACCGAGAGATCCGCCCCGGAGTCCATGACGTCGATCACGTAAACGCGCGAGGTGCTGATACGGCGGATGGGTCTGCAGGCGTGGATCGTCGACCGGCCCGCCCATGGTGAAGTGGTAGAGCACCTGAAAGCGGTCGCCCGTGAGCCCGAAGACCCGGTGGGTGAGGTCGTCGAAGAAGCAGCCGATGCCGGTGCTGCGGATGCCACTTGCTTCGGCTTCGAGGTAGAGGATCTGCCCAATGACGCCTGTCTCCCAAAACAAGCGGCGGTAGAACCAGGGGCCGAACGCCTCGAGGGACGCGCGGTAGTCGGCGAGCATGGCCGCTGCGAAGACCCCGTCGGCGGCGACTTCCTGATCGCAGCTCGTCTGTTGGGCGCCAGGGCGCGCATCCCCCTCCTCCAAGAAGAAGAGAGGCAAGGACGCGGGACACCCGGCTGGTATCGTCCAGACCAAGGTCCGATCCATCGACTCTTCGAGCGCCCGCAGGCGCGCGGGGTCTCGCAAGAGGGCATACAGGCCGGGGGCCAAGTCCGCCACGCGGTGGACGAAGAGCAAGAGATCGACGCGCGGGCGCCACGGCAGCGTGGTGAACGGGACCTGCCGCGAGCCCGGCATGGTCTTCAGCAGGATCTGATAAAAAGCCTCGCGTGTGATCCCCGTATGGCCATCGAGTGCGACTGCACTGCGCCGCTGGTGAATGATGCGGCGAAGCGCGAGTGGCGAGTCGCCCATCTCGAGGGAGCTGTTCTCAAAAACGATCGGAGACCACAACGCCTCGCCAGGGCGCGAGAGCTTTTCTGTTGCCGTGGCTACCTCGTCGATGACGGGCCAGAAATGATGATCGCCGCTCAGCCGGTTCGGCACCCCAGACCACGGCGCGCCACGCAGCTCGTCGCGCACCGTGCCCGGAATGCTGAACACACGCTGCTCGTCGATCGTGAAGCCGGCTCCCGGAGGGAAAACGGCCAAGAGGCAGTCGGCGTGCTCGGCCTCGATCCCGGTCTGCACGTGCACACCCACGAGCACAGCCAGATCGCCGTCGGTGACGCTTTCGAGCAGCTTCGCCTCCCAGCCGAGCCCCGCGGCAGATACAGCGAAGCTTCCGATCGCGTGACCGGCGTCGTGATGGCAATAGCGGAACGCCCGCTCGCCGTACTTCCAGGACTCGCGCCAGTGGATGGACGTCAGGCCCACGAGGACAGCGTCCTCCGGCAGCTGTGCCGCAATCTTCAACCACGCTTCGCCCGAGAGCTCCGCCCTGAGCTCGAGCGCGTGCTCGAACGGTGTGTAGTGGTAGACGGCTGGCCGAGGATGAAGACCGGCGATGGGCCCGGCAACCAGGTAGCCCTCGGTCGGATGAAGATTCCCGCTCGATGGATTGACCCGGAGTGACCAACGGGAGCTCCCGGCCTGCTTCCAGGCGGAGAGGGCGAGCGCATCCTGGAAAAGTTGAGAGATCGAGACACGGTCCAGCGGGGTTCGGGCGATGTGACCGAGCACGAACGCGGGCTCATAACGAGGCTCCGGGCCCACCGGGACAAACTCGAGAGGAAGCAGCGGCGCCCCGACGAAACGGCGAAACGGATCCGGCTGCGTGTCCCAGTCCATGTAACCGAGAGCGGGCGCAAAGCGAAAGGGGTGGTGTTTCGTTCGCTCGTGGTACGCGAGGGTGATGTCCAGCGCGGTGGGCGGCCCCGGCCGCTTGTTTAGCTCCGACGTGTTGGCGGTCTCAGAGGTTCTCTCAGCGGTCACGTAGCTCATCTCCATCGGCCTTACGCGACGCGAGACCGGGCGCAGCACGATCGGCCCGCGGGAACGTGGGATTCAGTTCCGGGGCCTAGTCTAGGCCGGCAGGTATTCAGTATGGACGGCGTCAACGATTCTACCAGCGGGGCGGAGTTCCCGGGCGAGTTCAAACCGACAAAACGCGATCAGCGTGTCGTGCCGCGCTGAATCAGCGACAGCGTCTTCAGCAGCTGTTTTCCCCGACGGCATCGCGTTCGACGGAAAAGGGTTTGTTCGAACCGGGTAACTGCCAACGCGTTCCAATACTCAACTGCCGCTGACAGCTCTCAAAATAATTTGGCGTCCCCAAGGGGATCTGCTCGCTCGTGGACACGCGAAATCCATGGAGAAGTGAAGGCAGCGTAGCGTTTTCGTTCGTCGCCCTTCCTGCAGTTGGAAGAAACGCTATCGACTCCGTTAGCGACGTGACGAAGCGTCGCGACGTCTGCGGAGGATCAGTCCGGCGACGCCAGTGCCCGCCAGGACGAGAGTCGTCGGCTCGGGAACCGGCGCGGCCTCGCTGAACTCATACCGCAGGTTCTGCAGCTGCCAGCTTGTCGGTAGATCGGGATGCGGTCGGGCGAACTGCAAGGTCGCGATACCACTGCCGGCGAGTGCCACCGCCGGATGCGCTTCCGCTGTTGCCGGGAAACCGAGCAAGCTGCTGAACACAAACGGCGCGCTGGCCGAGGCGATCGGCTCATCCGTGAAGTCGGGCACAAGGAGGTTTCCCTCGAAAAGGATCTTCAGCCCTCCGCTGCCCTCAGTGATCATGCTTACGGGGAACGTCACTCCGTCGATTGAAGCGACGCCGACTGAATCCGCCGACTTGTCGACCAGCAGCGACAGGGTTTCACCCGGGAAACAGCGTGTGAGGTAGCAGAACTCGATTGGCCACACGCCTCCGAGGATCCTGTCGATTCCGACGCGGATCGCAAGCCCGCCCTCGCCAGTTACATCCAGCCGAGGGTTGAAGCTGTCACCTGATATCCCATGTCAATGCCCCCGCTAGTCACCTGGACCGTGTCGTGCGCCTTCGGGTGCGGACGCCATGCCAAGAATGAGCAGGAGAATGCCCAGACGTCCCGCGAACTCATAACCCGCGGCCGCCTCGACTGCGTCGGGGATCGGTTTGAGACCTTTGTGCCGCGCTCGGGATAAAAAGTCGTGGCAGAACTCTGCACGGTATCACCGCGCCCGTATCGCGGCGTCGACGAGTGGCGTCTCCAAAACGCTCGAGTGCACGTCGGGCAAGCGCGCTGGCACGCAAATCGCTGTCCGAGGTCACGTTGGAGGGACGAAATGTCGGTTAGTCATTCTGCTCAGCTGTTGTCCCGCCTCGCTGCGCTGCTCACCTGGCTCGCCGTCTTGGTTGCGCCATCGACCGGAAGCGCGGATCCCATCCCGTTCCAGTTTGGGTTCGGTGCGTCCCTTGCCGTGGTACCGAATGCGGAGGTTCCCCTCCCTGCTGCGATCATCAACTCGGGCTCTGATCCGATCGAGTTTGGCTGCGCTCGGGTAGCCTGCGATGGGCTGGCTTTTGGGGGAGGCGTCGGGTTCCTTTTTCCCCATCCCCCAGTCAACTTCAATTTCGGGCCCAGAGGAAACGATGGGAGTTCATTCTATGACCAGTTCGTGGACCTGACGCTCGGACCGGGCGAGAGGTTCGACTTCGTCTTCGGACGTCTCAACGCGCTGGACAATCCGCTCGGAACCGCTATCCCGTTGGAGTTTGATTTCCTGATTGAAGGGTCACCCACGACGCGGGCATCGACCAGACGTACTGCTCTCGTGAGCACTGAACCCGCGATCGGTCCGCTGAGGTTCGTGAATAGTACCCACCAGCCGGCGCCCGTTCCAGAGCCTTCCAGCCTGTTTCTGATCGGATCGGGTCTGGCGTACCTGCTGTCGAGGTGCCGCGCGCAGACCTGAAGCCCTCGATGCGGGGTTGAGATCGAATCCACACCGGGTGTGCGCAAGGGCCACCACAATCGGTGGCGTCCCCAACGGGATTCGAACCCGTGTTTTAGCCTTGAAAGGGCTACGTCCTGGGCCTCTGGACGATGGGGACGTATGGGGTGTCGCGAACGATCCACGATTCTAACATGACCATCGTCCCCGCCTGGGTCACGGTGAACGGCTGACCGGCGATGGTGAGCGTGATGACGCGCGACGCGCCGGTGTTCGACTCCACCGCGAACGTCACCGATCCCGACCCGCTCCCGCTCGCGGGAGACGTGAACGTCACCCACGCCTCCGGGCTCGATGCGCTCCACGTGCAGCCTTCGTTCGTCGTGATCGCGATCGTTCCCGATCCGCCGGCGACGTCGAACGCCTGACCCCCAGGGGCAATCGTGAACGCACAGCCCGACGCCTGCTCCACCGTGAACGTCTGTCCGGCGACCGCGATGGTTCCCCTGCGCGCGATGCCGGGGTTCGGCGCAACGCTGAACTCCACCGACCCCGGGCCCGAGCCGCTCGATCCTGCGGAGTTGATGGTGATCCAAGGATCAGGGCTGGTCGCCGTCCACGTGCAGCCGCCGGATGACGTCATGGCGATCGTCCCCGCCCCGCCCGCGCCCGGGAACATCTGACCCGTTGGTGAGATATTGAAGGTGCAGCCGCCCGATTGCTGAATCGCAAACGGGAGACTGTTGACCATCAGCGTCGCGGATCGCGCGGGACCGCCGTTCGGATCGACTGAGAAGTCGACCCGGCCGTCACCCGAACCGCTGGCCCCGGCGGTGATCCGGACCCACGACGCGTTCGGATCCGGCGTCGCGGTCCACGTGCAGCCGGCTCCGGCAGTCACCGCGATGGTTCCAGTGCCGCCGCCTGTTCCAATCATCTGGCTCGTCGGCGCGATGCTGACGGTGCAGTTGCCTGCCTGCTGAATGGTGAACGTGTGCCCGGCGATGGTCATCGTCGTCGATCGCGCCGGACCGGTGTTTGGATCGACCGCGAACTCGACTTTTCCGTCGCCGTTGCCGTTTGCGCCCGCTGTGATCCGCGCCCAGGACACACCAGGCGCCGACCCGCTCCACACGCACCCCGGCGGCGCCGTGATGCCGACCGTCCCGCCGCCGCCAGCCGCCGGAACGTTGGCCGAGCCGGCGGTCAGCACGAACGAACATCCGACATCCTGAGTGACGGTGAAGGCTCGATTGCCGATCGTCAACGCGCCGGTGCGACCGGCTCCCGTGTTGGCGGCAACCTGGAACCGCACCTCGCCGGCGCCCGAGCCGGACGCGCCACTCTGAATCGTGATCCATGACACGTTGCTCGTGGCTTGCCACTGGCAGCCGACCGACGCGTCGACCCGCACCGAGCCCGCGCCGCCGGACGGAGTGAATGCCTGCTGATTCGAGCCAAGGGTTACGGCGCAACCGGACTGCTGCGTCACCGTGAAGGCGTTGCCTGCAATCGTGAGCGTTCCGGTGCGCGGAGGGCCAGAATGCGCGGTGACGTTGTACTGCACGGACCCGCCGCCGGCGCCGCTCGTGCCGGACGTGACGGTGATCCAGTCTGCCTGGCTCGCCACGGTCCACGCGCATCCCGGCCCCGTCATCACGGCGACGCTTCCGGGCCCGCCGCCGGCGCCGGCGTTCTGATTCAAGGGAGAGATGGAATACGCGCAGCCGTCCCCTTGCGTAATCGTCACGGGCACATCGGCGACGACGACAGTGCCAGCTCGCGTGGGGCCGCCGCTCGGGCCTGCTTCGACGACAACGCGACCATTCCCGCGCCCCGTGCCGCCTTCGCGGATGACGACCCAGGAGACGTCCGACTGCGCGCGCCATTCGCACAGCGCGCTCGTCGCCGAGACGTCGATCGTCAGCGAACCGCCCTCCGACGGCAGGTTCGCCCTGGTCGTAGAGAGTTGAAAGCGGCAAACGGCCGGCTGTTGCGAGACGGCCACCTGCTTGTCCCCCACCGTGAACGACGCGGATCGTGCTGCCGGGTCGCCGTTCGCGGCGACCTTGAAATCGATCGCCGCGCCCCCTTGCCCTGATGCCGCGCTGAGAGTGATCCAGGGAGCGCCGGAAGAAGCCGACCAGGCGCAGTCACGGTCCGTCGAAACGGTGAGCTTCCCGTTCCCTCCGTCGGGCGGAAAGGCGGCCGGGGCGGCGGCTGCCTCGACACCGCAGCGGAGGAACTCGCTCGGGCCGACGCTGGTCTTCGCGGATGAGCCGCACGCAGCGGCCGATCCCAGCAGCAGGAGTACAGCACTCGTCGCGAGGGCACGCTCTGCTCGGCGATCTCGAATCCGCTTCACTTCCGCCTCCCCGGGAGCGTCCATTTCTCCAGTCGAGCTCCCGGCGCGGCGCAATGTCTTTCAAGAACCGTGCTCATCCGGCGTCGCGCAGGCTCAGCAGTGTTTGGAGCTCGGCAGCGCGGAGATATGATTCCGTATGCTCTTCGCCACCACCACGCTCGCCGCGCGCATCGATCTGGCTGAAGCGCGGCACTGCGCCGCCTTTGCCGGGATCCAGGGCCGACGCGGCCAGGATGCGTTCGTCACGGGAATCGGCGGCACGGTCGCCGTCTACGGAAGCCCGGGCGCCCCGTTTAACAAGCTTGCGGGCCTTGGCCTGTCCGGCGAGCTGGACGAGTCGGCGCTCGAGCATCTCGAGGGAGAATTCCGGCGCCGCGACGCGCCGCTTCAGGTCGAGCTGTCGACGCTCGCCGACCCCGCGGTCGGCGCGATGCTGACGCGCCGCGGGTACGTGCTCCTTAACTTCGAGAACGTCCTCGGCCTGTCGCTCGACGCCGCATACGTAGACGAGGCGAACCGACGGAAAGTGGACGACCAGGCCAGTGGCATCACGGTCGCGCGGTTGCAAGCGTTCGACGACCCGCTCTGGATCGATGCGATGATCACCGGCTTTGCGCAGGCGGATACCTTCGATGGACCCGCATCACACGAGACCTACTCGCGTGAAATGCTCGAACGCGCGTACCGGGATCAGGCCGAGATCGAGGGTTCGGTTCGATACGTGGCCCACCGCAACGGCACGCTCGCCGGTGGCGGATCGGTGCGTCTGGAAGGAGGCCTGGCGCAGCTGACCGGCGCGGCGACGCTGCCCGAGCATCGGCGGAAGGGCGTTCAAAGCGCGGTGCTGCGCGCGCGGCTGATCGACGCGGCGTATTACGGCTGCGACCTCGCGACGGTAACGGTCCAGCCGGGATCGAAGTCGATGCAGAACGCCCAGCGCGCAGGCTTCTCGCTGCTCTACCCTCGCGCCATCCTGGTCAAGAAGTGGTCGTAGCGGACGTTACGAGGCCGGACCGGCCAGGACGGCACGTGTTTTCTCCAGCGTGAACGTCAACGAATCCTTCGGCACGCTCGTCACGAACGGCCCTATCAGCCAGCCCAACCCGAACGGGATGTCGCGCGACAGCGTCACCGATTCACACTGCAGGTAGGTGCCGCCGTCCCGCTCGAGGAACCGCCAATAGGTGTTCAGCCGCCACATGAATCCCTGGTCGCGGCCGGGCGGCAGCTCCCGCTCCTGTGGAGTGCCGGCGTCGGCGACCTCCGATACCCGCGTACTGTGAATCCGGCTCCAGGCGCGATCGGCCGCGGGCCGCGTGAACGCAGCCTCGTGCTCGGTGTTCATCGTGACCGCGATCACCTTCTTCATGTAGAACCGGAGGAACACGCGGTAGCGATCCCCTTTCTTTTCGAGCGTTTTCGACGCGGCGACGTTGGGGGTGTAGATCCGCGCGTGGCGGTCGTAGTCCTGGAGGAGCGCCACCGCCGCATCCACTTTGACGCCGGGGAGAAAGACGATGCCGATCCAGTGGTGGATCATGCCGTCCGGCGCGTCGAGCTCCGCTGACCCGTCGCGCGTCCGGAGGCGCTCGATCACGAGCTCACCCCGTTTCAGCCGGGCCATTGCGTCACTTTTGGCCTGGCCGTTGAGCCGGTCGATCCAGAGGAACGAGGCCGCCTGACCGAGCTCCGCGTCCATGCGCTGTTCGGTCAGGCGCACGTACTTCTCGAACGCGGCGGCCGTCGGCGGCTTCAACTCCGCCGAGCCGACCGTCGTTCCAACCGTAAGCGTCAGCGCCCAGACCATGGGCTTCCCCGCCATATGCATCATCTTTAACCTAATGCGCCAGCTGCCGCCACGGGGGCTCACGGCTCTGCGTATCTTTCTTCATAGGAGAAGGTCTAACTCATCTAAGGGTCCCGTCATCGATCGCTCACCTACGCTCGTCTCGCTCGCCGCCGGGCTCCTGGTCCTCTCGGCCGTTTTCTGGCTGCTTGAGCGCTGGCGGCCGTCGCTCCCCGCGCAGCGCAGGCTCCCAGCGGACACGCGAGTCGACGTCGCCTACTGGTTCTTCACGCCGCTGGTCACCCGCTTCGCGACGCGGATCTCGCTCGGCATCGTTTTCGTACTGATCGCGCTTTCACAAGGCGTGACGTTGGACGAGCTTCGCCGGGTTGCGACCACCCGGCGTACCTGGGCGTCGTCACTGCCGCTCGTCGTTCAGGTGCCGCTGATACTCATCTTGGCCGACCTGCTCGCTTACTGGTCGCACCGGATCTTTCACGGACGGCTGCTGTGGCGTTTCCACGCGATACACCACTCGTCTAAGAATGTCGACTGGCTGTCCTCCGTCCGGCTGCATCCCGTCAACGACGCGGTGTCGCGGATTGTACAGGTCCTTCCGCTGTACTGGATGGGGTTCAACGGCGCCGCGCTCGCGGCGTTCGTGCCGTTCCTCACGTTTTACGCCCTCTTCCTTCACGCCAACGTGAGCTGGAGCTACGGACCCTTCCGGTACCTCGTTGCGAGCCCGGCCTTTCACCGCTGGCATCACACGACCGAGGAAGAAGGGCTCGACAAGAATTTCGCCGGCCTGTTCCCCTTCATCGATCTGCTGTTCGGCACGTTCTACATGCCGCCCGGCCGCCAGCCGCAGCGATTCGGCATCACCAATGATGACGTGCCCGCGGGTCTCGTCGCCCAGCTCGTGTATCCATTTCGGCGAAGGTAACTCTGCCGCGCCGGAGCCTTGGCGAAGGCGGGTCGGCACGTTGGTTGCGTTGTTCTCATCGAGGAGATTGCCATGCCTCAGGGAGACAAGCGCAAGTACACGGACAAGCAGAAGCGGAAGGCCGAGCATATCGAAGCGGGTTATCGGGGACGCGGCCTCTCCGGGCGCGAGGCGGAGCGGCGCGCCTGGGCGACCGTCAACGCCATCCACGGCGGCGGCGAAAAGCGCGGCGGCGGCGGGCACGGCAAGGCGGAGAACAAAGAACCGTACAGACGAGGCGGGAGGAGAGCCGGGAAGAAACGATAGAACCTCCGCCTCTCACGATCCGCCACGCAGGAGCTCCTTCGAGCTAACGCCCCAGGAGGATGAACACCCCCGCCAGCAGCGCGAGGATCGCGTGAAGCACGAACGGGACGGGGATCGACACGAGGCCCGTGATTCCGACGAGAATGAGGTAGATCCCAAGCAGCAGCATCCCGGTATTGCGCGTCACACTGACCATCGTCTCCTCCAGTGTCAGACAGCCGAAGTGCAGGCTCTGCACTTCTTGGCCTCGGCGGGAATCGTCTCGCGGCAGAACGAACAGACCTTCGTCGGCGCGTCCGGCGCCGGCCGGAGGAGATAGCGGACGATCATGAAGACCGCGAACGCGACGATGACGAAGTCGATGATCGTCCCGACGAACGTGCCGTAGTTGATCGCGTTGACGACGGGCTTGCCGTCGGCCCCGACGCTCTCCGACAGAACGATCTTTGACGCCCGCCACTCTCCGGCCGGCAGCCCGAGGCTGATGAGCGGCATCAGCACGTCGGCGACGAGCGACGCCACGACCTTGCCGATCGACGCGCCGATGATCACGCCGACCGCCAGGGCCAACGCATTCTGTTTGAGCAGGAAGTCCTTGAACGCGCGTCCCATAGCCTCCCACCTCCGCGCCAGATGATAAGCCGCTTTCGCTCTTCTTTGCGCATTCCGGGATGGGAGGCATCAAGAGCGATGAAAGTCTGGTGTATCGCGTTGGCGCTGATCGGGCTGCCGAACCTGACATCGGCCCAGGGGCGGGGCTTCGCCCTCGAAGGGGGCGGCGGCTATACAGGCTTCTCGGACGACGGGATCGTCGGGCACACGCTCGTCGCGGCGGCGGCGCGCGTCTACCTGATGCCGCGCGTCAGCATCGGGCCGGAGTTTCAATACATGGCCGGCGAGAACGACCACCGCGACCTGATGCTCACCGGAAACGTCTACGTCGATCTGTCCGAGCGCGCACCGGGACGTCCCGTCGTCCCCTACCTGGTCGTCGGCGGCGGCCTGTTCCAGACGCGCGACGAGTTCAACGGCGAAACGTTCACATCGAGCGAGGGAGGATTCACCGCCGGCGCCGGCGTGCGCATCTTCCTCGGCAACAACTTTTACCTGGCTCCGGAGTTCCGCGGCGGGTGGGAGCCGCATTTCCGCGTCTCGGTCAGTGTGGGGTACGGGACCAGGCACTAGGCACTGGGCACTAGGGACTCTGCCAGCTCCAAGCCCCAGCCCCAGGCCCCGCTTGTCGATTCCCAGCCTCCCCGTTCGTCTTCAGGGCTGACTGGGAGGTTGACATGAAGCGACTGGCGACGGCGCTCCTGGCGGCGGTATGGCTCGCGCAGGCTCCCCTGCGGACTGACGACGGTCCGGATGCGGCGGCGGCGTTCGAACGGTTGAAGCAGCTCGCGGGGAACTGGCAGGCCACGGCGGGTGACGGCAAAGGCGCCGTGACCCGCTTCGAGGTCATCGCGAACGGCTCTGCCCTCCTCGAGAAGTACAGCGATCCGAAGATGGGCGCGGGCGGCGAGATGGTCACCCTGTATCACCTCGACGGATCCCGGCTCGTGCTCTCTCACTACTGCATCGCGAAGAACCAGCCGCGCATGCAGCTTGCGTCGTACAATCCGGCTACCGGCGAAATGACGTTCGAGTTCCTCGACGCAACCAACCTCCCCACGGGGGCCGGCCACATGCACCGCGCGCTGTACACCCTCGAAAGTCAGGACCGGTTCACGACGGTCTGGGACTTCGTGAAGCAAGGCAAGACCGTCTTCGTCGAGAAACAGCAGTTCTCGAAAGTAAACTAACGCCCCATGCACCAGTACATGCTCGTCCTTCGTGAGGATCCGGCGCAGTTTGCGTCACTGAGCGCAGACGAGATCCAGCGCATCATCCAGAAATACCTCGCGTGGGGAGACAGCCTGCGCGAGCGGGGGCTGCTTGCCGGCGGCGCCAAGCTGACCCAGGGTGCGGCGCGGACGATGCGCCGGGAGAACGGCCGCGTGCGAACGACCGACGGCCCGTACGCCGAGGCCAAGGAAGTCCTCGGCGGCTACTTCACCATCCTTGCCGACAGCTACGAACAGGCGGTCGAGCGATGCGTCGACTGCCCGCACCTGGAGTTCGGGTCGATCGAGATTCGGGAAGTCGATCCTGTCTGAGCAAGTCAGCCCGCTGGTCGAGCATCTGTTCCGGAAGCGCGCCGGGCAGATGGTCGCGCACCTCACTCGTCTGTTCGGCCCGGCGCACGTCGACCTGGCCGAAGAGGTCGTGCAGGACGCGCTCGTCAAGGCGCTGCAGCAGTGGCCGTTCCACGGCGTGCCGGCCAACCCTGGTGGCTGGCTCCTGAGCGTCGCGCGCAACGCGGCGCTCGACGCGCTGCGCCGTCACGGCGCCTTCCGCCAGCGCGAGGATGCGATTGCCGCGGAGCTCGAGCGGAGCAGACAGGCCATGCTGCCCGACGATGCCTCTGTCGATCGCCTGTTCGAAGACGACGAGCTGCAGATGGTGGCGCTCTGCTGCGACCCGGCGCTGTCGCGGGAGGCGAGCGTCGCGCTCGCGCTCAAGACCGTGGGCGGCTTCAGCGTAGCGGAGATCGCACGCGCGTTCCTGGCCGAGCCGTCGGCGATTGCCCAGCGGCTTGTGAGAGCGAAGAGACACCTGCGCCAATTCAGCATTCAGCAATCCACAATCCAAATTGATCGCGTTTTGGAAGTCCTTTACCTGATGTTCAACGAAGGCTATACGGCGCCCGGCGGAGAGTCGCTCGTGCGCGAGGACGTCTGCGCGGAGGCGCTCCGGCTCGCGCGTCTCGTCGCCGAGCATCCCGCGACCGCCTCGCCGCAAGCGGACGCGCTGGCCGCTCTCCTCGCCTTTCAAGCGGCACGGCTTCCCGCGCGTGTGAACGACGCAGGAGACGTGGTCGTGCTCGCCGATCAGGATCGGGGGCGATGGGATCGAGGGCTTCTGGCGCTGGGCTTCACCTACTTCGAGCGATCGGCGCGCGGAGACGAGATGACGCCGTATCACCTTCAGGCGGCGATCGCCGCCGTGCATGCGCGCGGCGCGACGACCGGCGAAGACACCGCCTGGCCCGAGATCCTGTCGCTCTATGACCGGCTCCTGGCGTGCGCCCCTTCGCCGGTCGTCGCGTTGAATCGCGCCGTGGCCGTGGCGCGCGTGGAGGGCCCGAGGGCCGGGCTCGCCGCCCTTGCGGCCATCGATCGCCGCGAGGAGCTCGACGGCTACTACCTCCTGCCAGCCGTGGAAGGTCAGCTCCTGTCGGAGCTGGGAGAGCACCAGCGCGCCGCCGATGCCTTCCGCGACGCGCTGGCCTGCCCGTGCAGCGAGCCGGAGCGGCGATTCCTGCGGCGCAAGCTGGAGGCCCTAGAATGACTCTCCGTGCTCCGGGCCCTTCCTCACGCCATCGGCTTCGTCCTGCCGCCGATCATCGTGCTCACCGGCCGGCTGGGGGGAGGCTGGACGTTCTTTCCCGTGGCTATCCTCTATGTCATCGTGCCGGCGATTGATGCGCTCGTCGGCCTGAATCCACGGAACCCGTCTGCCGCCGAAGAACCTGCGCTCTCGGACGACCCTGCGTTCCGCGCGATTACGTGGCTGTGGGTACCGGTTCAGCTCGCGTTGATCGTCTGGGGCCTCGGACGGGTCGCGTCAGGTGCGATGACGGCCGTCGAGACACTCGGCACCACGCTCTCAATCGGCCTGACGGCGGGCGCGATCGGGATGACGTTCGCGCACGAGCTGATTCACCGGCCGTCGCGCTTCGAACGGCTCCTCGGCGATCTGCTCCTTCTGTCCGTGACGTATCCCCAGTTCGCGATCGAGCACGTGCACGGCCATCACCGCCACGTGGGCACGCCGCGCGACCCGGCGACCGCCCGCTACGGGGAAAGCTTGTACGCGTTTCTTCCGCGCACGGTCCTCGGCGGCGTCCGGAGCGCCTGGCGAATCGAGGCCCGGCGGCTCGGCAAGCACGGCCATCGGACGCTCACGCAGGCGAACCGCATGCTTCGGTACGCAGCCGTCCTGATCGTTCTGTATTCCGGCGTCGGTCTGCGGTACGGCTGGAGCGGAATCCTTTTTCTGGCCGCTCAGTCGGTCGCCGCCTTCCTGTTGATCGAGACGATCAATTACATCGAGCACTACGGGCTCGTGCGCCGGGAGGTTGCTCCTGGACAGTACGAGCGGGTCATGCCGTGGCATTCCTGGGACTCGACCCACCGGGTCAGCAACTGGATTCTCATCAACCTGGCACGCCACGCGGACCATCACGTCGCGGCGAGCAAGCGATACCAGGTCCTGTACGCGCTCGACGCCGCGCCGCAGCTCCCGACCGGATATGGCGCCATGTTCGTGCTGGCCCTGGCACCACCGTTGTGGCGTCGCGTGATGGACCCGCGCGTCGATCGGTGGCGCGAGCGGTACCAGCCGTAGGGTTACTGGCGGACCTCCGCCATGAGCGCCAGCAGGTTCGCCTCCGAATCCCGGAAGAACGCCATCCACAGCTCGTGATCCGGCATTTTTGCGATGAGGTGCGGCGGGCCCTCGAACGCGACGCCCCGCCCTTCCAGCGTCGCGTGAGCCGCGCGAATGTCGTCGACCTTGAAATACAGGACCGATCCCGGATGGTCGAACTCCGGCTTCTCCGGAAGGCCGAGCATCAGCCTGACGCCGCCGCAGTCGAAGAACGCGAGCGTGCCGAACGTGAACAGGTGCCGGATGCCGAGGGTATCGCGGTAGAACGCGATGCCGCGCTCGATGTCCTTCGCGCGCATCGACACCTGTCCGATGGTGGATAGTTTGATCTCGGCTGGAGTCATACCGACAGTGTTCCTCAGGAACGGGACAGGGCGCTTCTTCCAGAATGCTTTTTTCGGGCCTGGCGCCACGCCAGCGGAGAGAGGCCGAAGCGGCGGCGGAATGCCCAGCTGAACGACCCGAGGCTCTCGAAGCCTACCGCCAGGCAGATATCGGTGACCGGGGTGTCGGTCGTCTCGAGGAGACGCGTCGCAGCATCGAGCCGTTCCCGCGTCAGGAACGCGTGCGGCGTCACGCCAAAGCCCGTTCGGAACGTGCGCAGGAAGTGGGCCGGCGACAGGCACGCGACGCGCGCCAGGTCTTTCAGCTCCAGCCGCCGGTCGAGCGAGGCGCGCGCGTAGTCGCGGGCGCGCTGGATGCGGCGATACAGCTCGAGCCTCGTCGCCGGCCTGACCGCGTCGAGACGATCGGAGCGCGCACGCTCGCGGCGGTCCACCGTCAGCAGCGCCGACACGAGCTCGCGCGCACGCTCGTCGAGCCATCCGCGATCCGTCCGGCGGTGAACCGGCGCCGAGCGAAGGCGTTCGAGGAGGGGCGTGACGAGATCGTCGTGGGGATGAACGCGCTCGATGAATCGCACCGCCTCGCCCCGCGACTCCGGGTCGTCGAGCAGGCGGTCGTCGGGCGACACCCTGGTGCGCCGGACATCCTCCGCCAGGCCAGGATCGAAGAAGATGCAGAAGGACTCGACTGGCGCCGCCGCGTCCACCGTGATCTCGTACGGCTGCCCCTCGTTGACGATCAGATACCCGGCTCCGTCGACGCGGTAGCGTCCGCTGCCGATGTCGTAGAGCGCGCATCCCCGCCGGAACGTCTTGATGGACAGCCGCTCGGCGCCGGCCCAGTGGTGCCGGCGGCCGGCCGCGCTCAGCACGAGAGTCCCGGCGCGCATCGACCGCGACTATACTACGGGACCGTTATGACCACGAGCGACGCGAGAGAAACCGCGCAGCAGAAACTCGGGGCGCTCGTCGCCCTCATCGGGTCTCCCGGCGGGATCGCGACGCCAGACCTCCTTCAGGAATGCGAAGCCCTCAAGCGCGCGATCGCCGCGTTTCACCTCGAGGCGATCCGTTTCCGCATGTTCAACGTCGATCGCGCCCTCACCCGGGCGGGCGCGTCAGAGCCGGCGCGCCAGCTGTTCGAGGAAGTCCGCGTCGCGCTCGAAGCGGCCGGCTTTCACACGCGATCTCATTAATGGCGACTTGTGGTACGACCCTTAAGGGTCGTCGCTGAGACGAGGCTGAAGCCTCGTACCACATGCGTCGTACAGCCGAGCTCTGAGGTGTGGCACCTCGCTTGCTGTTTAAATGGCTGGATTTCACAGGGTAACTAGGAGGAACAAATACATGACACGCCTTACCCCCTGGCTGACCGCCGCCGCTATTGCGGCGCTGACAACGGCGCCCGCGGCAGCCCAGCAGCCAGCCACTCCGACGCAGACTCCACAACCGCATGAAGAACAGACACAGCCGGCAACTTCGACACAGTCGGCCGATGAGCACATCAGCAAGGCCAAGGCGGCGCTGGACGGCATCCCGAAGGACGCCGTGACCGGACCCGCGGCCTCGAAGATCGCCGACGTGCGCCGCCAGCTTTCGGCGCTCGAGAAGGCGAGCCCGAAGACGTGGGCGACGAACGTGACCGCGATCGACAAAGCGATCACCGGCCTGACGGCGGACGCAGCGATCAGCGCGGACGTGAAGGCCACGCTCGAGGAAGTACGGACGCACGTGACGGCGTTCGCCGCCACGAAGAGCGGCACGGCTTCCCCGGAGGCGGCGCCGGCCGCTGCGCCGGCAGCTCCGCCGAGCGCGACTCCCCCGCCGACAACCCCCACGACACCGCCGCCGTCGCAGCCGCAGCCGCAACCACCGGCGCAGCCGCAACCGGCGCCGCCGACGCAGCCGCAGCCTTCCACTCCGCCGCCCACGACGCCAACCGAGCAGACGCCTCCGCAGCAGCCACCCGCCGCCGGACAGGCGGATCAGTCGGCGGCGCGGCAGCATCTCTCGGAAGCGCGCCGCGTGTTGAGCGAAGTCACGCAGCTGCCCGCGGCCGCGCAGCTTCAGGGTGAAGCGCGCACGCAGGTGGCGCAGCTCATCACCAACTTCAACGCGCTCATTACCGCGCAGAGCGATTGGAAGGACAAGTACAACGCGGTCGAGCAGAGCCTGAACGCGCTGATCGGCCCGAGCGCCGGGTCCGCGGTCGGCACGACCGGATCCGCGACGCCGGCGCCGGCCGGCACGTCAGGGACGACCGCTACGGCGGGGGCCGCGACGACGGTCGACCAGGCGATCAAGACGAAGCTCGAGGAATTGCGCAAGCACCTGACGGCGTTCAACGCCGCCATGGGAGGAGCGACGGTTCCACAGCTCTAGCGCAACTGCCGGAGCGCAGCTACGGTTGTTGCAGGCTCCCCAGAATGACCCTCGCGATCGACTCCGTGGGCACGAGCGCACGGATTTCGATCGCGAGGCTCGCATCCGGACAGACGACGCCGCGGCGGTTGAACCAGACCGCGCGCATTCCCGCGGCAACCGCCCCCATCACATCGGCCGACCAGGAATCACCCAGCACCACCGCGGCCTCGGCGCGCGTGCCCGGGCCCAGGCGCTCGAGCGCGACGCGGAACATGGCAGGATCCGGCTTGGCGATGCGGACGTCCTCCCACACGATCAGCGCGTCGACCAGTTGATCCAGACCGCACGCGCGAAGCTTGCCGACCTGTTCGTCGCGCGTGTTGTTGCTGACGATCGCGACGCGCGCGTCGCGGCGGAGCCGCGCGAGGAGCGCCGCGGCTCCGTCGATCGCGCACCACGCCTCGACGTAGCCGCGCCGGTACTCCCGTACGGCGAGATCGAGGTCCGCATCCGTGGGGTGGAGTCCCGCCTCGGCGAGCAGCCGGCCGAGCCGAATCCGGCGCGCCTCATCGACCGCCAGATCGCCGCGAAGCACGCTCAGGTGCAGCCGGTCGAGCCATGCGTCGTGTGTGTCGAGAAGTTGTTCGACAGGTAACTTACCGAGCGCGGCGAAGCGTACGGTGACCGCCTCGAGCCCGCCGCGGACGGCGCGCCCCTGGTCGAAAAGCGTGTCGTCGAGGTCGACGAGCACGGCGGTTTCGCGCCGCCGCGCGTTGCGCTCCCCCTCCGGCTCCCTGTACACTGTAGTGTCCATATGTCAGAGTCTGCGGTTGTCATAGGTGCGTCGGAGCTCCTCGACGCGCTGCAGTCGAGCGCTGGTGTGGGTGGAGCGCTCGCGTTTCCCGATACGCAGCCGCTTCAAGCGCTTCAGGCCATCACGGAACAGCGTCCGTCGCTCGTCGTGCTCGAACGGCTGTTTGCGGCGACGTCGCGCGGGGCCGCGCTCATCAACCGGATCAAGAGCGATCCGTCGCTCGCCGAGACCGAGATTCGCGTGCTCTCGCACACGGGCGACTACGCCCGCGTCATCGCCCGTCCGGCGGCCCGCGCGCCGGAAGCGGCGGCCGCGACCGGCGCATCGGACGCCGCGTCGGCGGGTGCGGGCAACGTCGCCGCCGTCGCGCCTGCCGTCAACAAGGCGCCAGCCGGCGAAGCGCCCCGGCCGCTCGACTGGCACGGCACGCGCCGCGCGCCGCGTGTGCGCGTCCGCGACGGCGTCGAGATGCAGATCGACGGCGACGCCGCGGTGCTCATCGACATCTCGCTGATCGGCGCGCAGGTGCTGTCGAGCGCCAGCCTCCGCCCGAACCAGCGCGTGCGCATCGCGCTTCCGCAGGACGACGGGCCGATCCGGTTTCGCGCGTCGGTCGCCTGGGCCAAGTTCGAGCTGCCGAAGACCGGCGGCGCGCCCAGGTATCGCGCGGGGCTGGAATTCGTGGACGCGGACGAATCGTCGATTACGCGCTACTGCGAGCGGGTCAAAGTCTAATCTCACGTGGGGCTTCGCCCCACACCCCGGCTCGGTCGCTCGCGGGGGCCCCTCCGCCCCGCTCCGCTCCCTCGCAGGCGCGCCGTGCGCGCCTAGGCTGATGGAGTCAGACCTCTAATGCTCCAGACATCATCACGCATGATCGTGTCCTCGCGTGCCGAGCCGGTCGAGACAATCGCGGCCGGCACGCCGCTGACCTCTTCGAGCCGCGAGATGTAGCGGCGCGCTTCCGACGGCAGGTCCGCGTAGCGGCGTACCCCGCTCGTCGGCGTTCGCCAACCCGTCATCGATTCGTACACCGGCTCGCACGCCGCGAGCAGCGCGACGTCGCCCGGGAGCTCGGTCAGCACGCTCCCCTCACACCGGTAGGCGGTGCAGATCGGAATCTCGTCGAGGCCGTCGAGCACGTCCAGCTTCGTGATGGCGAGCGCGTCGATCCCGTTGGTGCGCGCGGCGTACCGCACGGCGACGGCGTCGTACCACCCGCAGCGCCTCGGACGCCCGGTCACGGCGCCGAACTCCTTCCCGCTCTCACGCAAGCGGTCCCCCATCGGTCCCGTCAGCTCGGTCGGCAGCGGTCCGGCCCCGACGCGCGTCGTGTAGGCCTTCGCGATGCCGAGCACGCCGCCGATCGCGCGCGGCCCGACGCCCAGGCCGGTGCACACACCGCCGATGGTGGCATTCGACGACGTGACGTAGGGGTACGTGCCATGATCGATGTCGAGCAGCGTGCCCTGCGCCCCCTCGAAGAGCACGCGCCGCCCGGCGGCCTGCGCGCGCGCGAGGTACAAGGAGACGTCGGTGACCATCGGCCGCAGGCGTTCCCACGCGGCGCGCAGATCCTCGATCACCTTCCGCCAGTCCATCGCCTGATCGCCCACGAGCCGATTGCGCGCGGCGACGTTGTGCTGCACCGCTTCCTCGAGCGCGGCCGCCTGCGCGAGGTCGCCGATGCGCACGCCGCGCCGGCCGATCTTGTCCTCGTACGCCGGTCCGATGCCGCGTGAGGTCGTGCCGATCTTGCGCTCGCCGCGCCGCGCCTCGCTCAGCAGGTCGAGCTCGCGGTGATACGGCAGGATCAGGTGCGCGCGATCGCTGATGACCAGCCGATCGCCGACCGACACTCCCGCGCGCTCAAGCTCGTCGACCTCGGCGAACAGCGCCTGTGGATCGACGACGAGGCCGTTGCCGATGACGCACGTGACACCGGGGTGCAGAATGCCGGATGGGATCAGGCGGAGGATGAACTTCGTCCCGTTCGCGTAGACGGTGTGTCCCGCGTTGTGCCCCCCCTGATACCGCGCGACGATGTCGAAGTGCGGCGTGAGCAGGTCGACGATCTTGCCTTTGCCTTCGTCGCCCCACTGCGCGCCGAGTACGGCGATGTTCATGACGCGGTAATATTCTAACCTGATGATCGTACTCGACGGCGAATCACTGGACCTCGCCGCGATCGTCCGGATCGCCGACGGCGCGGAGCCGGTGAGCCTGAGCGCCGCGGCCGCCGGCCGCGTGGACGCCGCGCGCCGCATCGTGGATCGAACCGCCGAGGGAACCGAGGCCGTGTACGGCGTCAACACCGGCTTCGGCTCGCTTGCCGACGTCCGCATCCCGCCAGAGTCCCTCGGCGAGCTGCAACTCAACCTGCTGCGCAGTCACGCAGCCGGCGTCGGCGACCCGCTCCCGCCGCGGGTCGTCCGTGCCGTCATGGCGCTGCGCGCGAACGTGCTGGCCAAGGGGCATTCCGGGGTGCGGCGCGAGACGCTCGAGGCGCTGCTGAAGCTCCTGAACGCGGGCGTCATCCCATCGGTGCCGAGCCGCGGCTCGGTCGGGGCGAGCGGCGATCTGGCGCCGCTGGCGCACCTGGCGCTGGTCCTGGTGGGCGAAGGGTGGGTCCTCGACCGGGTAAGAACGGGGCGGGATGTCGCCGGAGCGGACGCGCTGGGCGCGGCGGGGCTGGCGGCGGTCGTGCTTCAGCCGAAAGAAGGCCTGGCACTCATCAACGGCACCCAGCCGTCCACGGCCGTGCTGGCCCTGGCGCTGGCCGACGCCCTCCGGCTCGCCCGCGGCGCCGATATCGCCGCCGCAATGACTGTTGATGCCCTGCGCGGGTCGCGGCGGCCCTTCGAGCCGCGCATCCACGAGGCCCGGCCCTTCGACGGGCAGCGCGCGTCCGCCTCCAACCTCTGGCGGCTGCTCGACGGGAGCGCAATCAACAAGTCGCACGAGCATTGCGGCCAGGTGCAGGACGCCTATTCGCTGCGCTGCGCGCCCCAGGTCCATGGCGCCGCCAGGGACGCGCTCGCGTTCGTCCAGCGGACCGTCGAGGTCGAGGCGAACGCCGCGACCGACAATCCCATGGTTTTCGCCGACGGCGACGTCGTCTCGGGCGGAAACTTCCACGGCGCGCCGGTCGCCATCGCCGCCGACCTGACCGCGATCGCTGTGGCCCAGCTCGCGTCGATCAGCGAGCGCCGGTCGGATCGACTCTTGAATCCGTCGGTCAGCGGCCTGCCGGCGTTCCTCACGAAGCAGAGCGGGCTGCACTCGGGGCTGATGATGGCGCAGGTGACGGCGGCCGCGCTCGTGTCCGAGATCAAAACACTCGCGCATCCGGCCAGCGTGGATTCGATCCCGACCTCGGCGGGGCGCGAAGATCACGTCAGCATGAGCATGGGCGCGGCGCTCAAGGCCGCGCGCGCCGTCGCGCTCGCGCGCGACGTCGTGGGAATCGAGCTCTTGTGCGCGTGCCAGGCGATCGATCTGCTCGCGCCGCTGCAGACGTCGCCGCCGCTTGCACGCGTGCACGCGCGTGTGCGCGAAAGCGTGCCGTCGCTCCACGCGGACCGGCCGCCGTCGCCAGACATCGCCGCGATTGGCGCGGCACTTGCGTCGGGCGAGGTGGAACACGCGTGCGCGATGGATGTCAAGTAGAAACGCGGTTGTAGTTTTAGAAACGCGGTTGTAGTTTCGAATTGACAACGCCGTCGCGCCTTTTTAGATTCATCACTTCCACATGAGCACGCTCGCCCGTCACGTCAGCGCACCTCGCGGCAGTTCGATCAGCTGCAAGGGCTGGCCTCAGGAGGCGGCGCTCCGCATGCTCATGAACAATCTCGATCCCGACGTCGCCGAGCGGCCGGACGATCTCGTCGTCTACGGCGGATCGGGCAAGGCGGCGCGCGACTGGGCGTCGTTCGACGCGATCGTCGCGTCGCTGCGCGCGCTCGAGCACGACGAGACGCTCGTCGTGCAGTCGGGCAAGCCGGTCGGCATCTTCCGGACGCACGCCTGGGCGCCGCGCGTCCTCATCGCGAACGCGTTGCTCGTGCCGGCGTGGGCGACATGGGAGCGCTTCCGCGATCTCGAAGCACGCGGCCTCACGATGTACGGCCAGATGACGGCCGGAAGCTGGATTTACATCGGGACGCAGGGCATCCTCCAGGGCACCTACGAGACGCTGGCATCGCTGGCGCGCCGCGCGTTCGGCTCCGACCTGCGCGGGCGGCTCGTGGTGACCTCCGGCCTCGGCGGCATGGGGGGCGCGCAGCCGCTGGCGGTGACCATGAACGGCGGCGTCGCGCTCGTCGTCGAGGTCGATCCTCGACGGATCGAACGCCGCCTGGCCACCCGCTATGTCGATGAGCGGATTGAGGATCTGGACGAAGCCCTGGCGAAAGCCGAGGCCTTCCGCACGCGCGGCGAGGCCCGCTCGATCGCGTTGCTCGGGAACGCCGCGGACGTCCTCCCGGAGCTCGTGCGCCGCGGCGTGACTCCTGACGTCGTGACGGACCAGACCTCCGCGCACGACGCCTTGAACGGGTACGTGCCGAACGGCTTGTCGCTGCCCGACGCCGACTCGCTGCGCCGCACGCGGCCGGACGAGTACCTGCGCCGCTCGATGGCGGCGATCGGGGCGCACGTCGAGGCCATGCTCGCGCTCAAGGCGCGCGGCGCGGTCGTCTTCGACTACGGCAACAACATCCGCGGGCAGGCCGAACTTGCCGGCGTCGCGAACGCCTTCGAGATCCCCGGCTTCGTGCCCGAGTACATCCGGCCGCTGTTCTGCGAGGGGAAGGGGCCGTTCAGGTGGGCGGCGCTCTCCGGCGACCCGGAGGACATCCGCGCGACCGATCGGCTGGCGCTCGAGATGTTCGCGTCGGACGCGGCGCTCTGCCGCTGGATCCGGATGGCCGGCGAGCGTGTCGCGTTTCAGGGGCTGCCGGCCCGTATTTTCTGGCTTGGCTACGGCGAGCGCGCGCGCTTCGGCCTGGCCCTCAACGATCTCGTGCGGCGCGGCGCCGTCAAGGCGCCGATCGTGATCGGCCGCGATCATCTCGACGCCGGATCCGTCGCGTCTCCCAACCGCGAGACCGAGGGCATGCGCGACGGCAGCGACGCGATCGCCGACTGGCCTATTCTCAATGCTCTCTTGAACACGTCGTCGGGCGCGAGCTGGGTGTCCGTGCACCATGGCGGCGGAGTCGGAATCGGGTATTCTCTCCACGCCGGGATGGTTGTCGTAGCGGATGGCTCGCGGGAAGCGGACGAGAAGCTCGAACGGGTACTGACCTCTGATCCTGGACTCGGAGTTGTCAGGCATGCCGACGCTGGGTATCCGGACGCGATCCGGACCGCGGAGGCGCGCGGCGTGCGCATGCCGATGCTGCGAAAGGGGCCGTCATGATGGCGGAGCGTCCTGCGCTGGAACGGCGCGTACTCACGGCGATCGATGCGTCACCGCGGCGAATACCCGTGCTCCTGGGTGGCTGCGGCAGCGGCCGCTCGTCTTTGCTGCTCCGGCTGCGCGACGCGATCGGCCGGACCTCGGCGCAGTACATCGACCTCGAGCGCGTCTCGACGACACCCGAACGGCTGCTGAGGGCGATCCGCGAGCACTCGCCGTTCCCGGCGGCTCCCGCGGCGCCGGGTGCGGGCGCGCGGCAGGCATTCGACGCGACGCTGGCGTTTTTCGACGGCGCGCGCGCCCCGGGCGGCGGACCCGCGACCTTTCTCCTCGATGAAGCGCTCGAGCTGCGAACCTTCGAGAGCTTCCCCGGGCTGCGCAGCGTCCTGAGGGATCTCGTGGCCGCGCTCGCTTCCAGCTCGAACCGCTTCGTGCTGACCGCGCGCTACGTCGCGCGCGCGCACCGGCTGCTGCGCGATGCGCCCCCGCAGTTCGAAGTGATCCACGTGTCGCCCCTCGCGCCGCAGGAAGTCGCCGCGGCCCTGCCGCCCGCCGCCGCGGGCGCCATCCCGAGCGACCGCGACGAGATCGCGCGCGCCATCCATGCCCTCGGCGATGGCCGTCCCATGTACGTCCGCGCGCTCACCGACGCGACCGCCGCCATGGCCCTGCGCGGCATCGCCGATCCAGTCAGCGCGCTGTCGGCCGTCATCGCCCACGGCGGCCGCCTGTCGGAGGCCTGCCGCTACTGTTACGAGCTGCGGCTGCACCGCGCGCGCGGCTACGGCGCGCTCAAGGCGATTCTCGAAGTCCTGGCGGAGGAAGAGCCGCTGACGCTCACCGAGATCGCGCAGCGCCTGCGCCGCACGCCGGGCTCGACCAAGGACTACCTGTCGTGGCTGGAGGACGTGGACCTCGTCTCGTCGAGGCAGAAGCGCTACAGCTACACGGATCCGATTCTGCGCCTCTGGGTGCGGCTCCACTGCCGGCCGGCGCCGCCGAACGAGGACGACGTGGCGCGCGAGGTGCACCGCTTCGCGCTCGCGCGGTTGCCGCAGCAGCGGCCGGCAGACGAGCCGCCGCAGCCCGAGCCGGCAATGGCGATGGCGGGGGTACCGGACCACGGCCTGATCGAGATCGATTGACGTTGGGGTGATCCGGGTACGCCCGACCTGAAGGTCGGGCCTACGTCTGTGTCTTCCCGAAGATCTCCAGGGCTTCCCTCGCGGCCTTCTGTTCGGCTGACTTCTTGCTCCGGCCGGTTCCGCGCGCGATGGACTCGCCGCCGACCAGCACCTCCACCTCGAATGTCCGGCGGTGAGCCGGACCCAGCTCGCCCGCGAGCCGGTACTCGGGAAGCCCCCGGTCGCGCGACTGCAGCCACTCCTGCAGTGCGGACTTGAAGTCCATTGTGAAGGCGGAGTCCGTGCCGCGCGTTTTCGCCTCGTTGATCAGGCTGAGGAACTCCCGCTCGATGAACGTCCGCGCTGCCTGGATGCCGCCGTCCAGGTAGATCGCGGCGATGAGCGCCTCGTAGCTGTCGGAGACAAGCGCCATCTTCAGCCGCCCGCCGCTCTTCTCCTCTCCGCGGCCGAGAATCAGGAACTGGCCGAGGCCGATCGCCTCGGCGAGCCGGCCGAGCGAGGGGGCGGAGACGATCGAGGCCTTGATCTTCGACTTTTCCCCTTCGTTGTGTTGCGGGAACTCCCTGAAGAGCAAATCGGCAATCACGAAGCCCAGCACCGCGTCGCCGAGGAACTCGAGCGACTCGTTGTCGAAGACGCCGCCGCTCGCGTCCTCATGGACCCGCGAGCGGTGCGTCAGGGCGTGCTCGAGCAGCCCGGGATCGCGAAACCGATAGTCGATGCGATCCTCGAGACCCCGGAACTCGTCCCGCAGGGGGACGACCCGGCTCTCTGACATCTCCACTCGATGCGACTCGATCAGCCGGCGCGCGTCGGCCGCGTCCCCTTCGTTGACGGCCACCTTGAGCTCGTTGGGACCGCTGATCGCCACCGGAAACACGGACCGGGTCAGGCCGGACGACACCAGGACGGGGATGCCATGCGCCTCGAGCAGCCCCCGGACGATGCTGGCTTCGATCTCCGAGTGCGTGCGGAAGATTACGACCGGGTCATTGCTCATACCACGCGTGAGGCTGCGGCGTGCTCGAACGCGCGCACGGCGCCCACCTCTTCGATCTTGATCAGGATCATCGTCATGTCGTCGTGCTGGTCGGCTTCGCCCACGAACGCCTCGACCTCGCGCAGGATCCGCTCGCGCAGCTCGGACGACTCGAGGTGACCGTGCTCTTCGACCAGCCCGCTCAGCCGGCTGTCGCCGAAGAGGTCCGACTCCATGTTCATCGCTTCCGTCACGCCGTCGGTGTAGAGCACGAAGACGTCGCCAGGGCCGATCGTCAGCGTGCGCTCGTCGAGCAGTTCGACGAACTTCTCCGGACCTCCGTCGAGTTGCAGCCCGAGCACCATTCCACTCGGCGTGAGCACCTGCGCGACGCCGTGATCGATCCCTTGTGCGGGAAGATAGATCAGCGGGGTGTGCCCGGCCCTCGCGTAGGTCAGCGTCCCGGCGGTCAGATCGATGACGGCGTAGGTCATCGTGATGAAGCTGCGGCTGTCCAGGTTGTCGGAGATGATCCTGTTGACCTCGATCAAGAGGTCCCTCGGCGATTGATAGATCTGGCTGAGCGCGAGGACCAGCCCCTTGAGCTCCGCCATGTAGAGTGCGGCCGACGTGCCTTTGCCCGAGACGTCGGCAATCAGCACGCCGACGCGCCCTTCGCCGAGCGTCAGAAAATCGTAGTAATCGCCGCCGACCTCCCGCGCGGGGACGCAGAGCGCCGCGACTTCGAGGCCGGGCATGAGCAGCGGCCCCGGCGGCAGGAGCGACATCTGAATCTGCCGCGCGATGCGCAACTCCTCCTCGAGCCGCTTCTTCTCCGCCTCGGTCTGGAGGAGCTGCTCGATGCTGCCGGTCATTTCGTTGAACGAGATGGCCAGCTCGCCGAGCTGGTCCTGCGCCGTGACCTTCATCCGATGGGTGAAGTCTCCCTGCCGCACGCGCTCGGTCCCCATGAACAGCTCGTGGACCGAGCCGGTGATCGAGCGGGCCAGCGCGAACCCCATGACGAGCGCGACGATCTGAATGATGAGGAAGAGCGCCGCCACGAGGACCAGCACGAACAGGATCACGTCGCCGAAGCTCTCGTTCTGGACGCGGGGTCCGGCGGAGGACAAGCGCGTGTACAGATCGCGCAGCCTGACGTCCAGGCTCACGTGCGCGCGATCCGTCATGCCGGTCTCCCAGTCGTAGTACTCCAGAACCATGACGTTGGCGCCGCCGGCGGCCGACGCGTCGGGCGACTGCGGCTCGCGGCGGAAGAACGACGACGCGGCGCTGCGCAGCCGGCCCACGAGCGGCCTGGCGGCGTCGGTGCGCACGGTCACGTCGCCCGCGCGGATGCCGGTCTTGTCCCTGAGCCGTTCGACCACCTCCTGATCGACCGGCAGATCGACGATGACGGCGTAGCGCGCTCCGGCGGGCCGGCCGACCGGCACCGCGGCGCGAATCAGGAGCTCCGGTTCGTCTGTGGCATCGGGTGGGCTCACCGCGAGCGTGCCGACAAATTCGCCGCGTGCCACGACCCAGGCCGGTAACGTCGCGGGCGGCTGTACGTGACGCCACGGGCCGGCCATCACCGAGGCCACGGCCGACGTGCTGCCATCAACGGGCTGGACCGGCACGAGCGCCAGCGACAGCTCTGGATAGCGCGCCTGCACGTTGGCGCGCCGGCGCGCGAGGATCCCGCCCGCGTCCTGCACGCGCACGCCGCGCGCGATCTCGACCGCGGAGGTCTCCGCCATGACGCGCACTTCGTCCACGAAATCGTCGTAGCCGTCCTTGAACAGATAGGTCGTGATGTTCATGAACATCACGACGCCGCCGAAGAGGAAGAAGACGAGGATCAACCCGGCCGGGATGACGCCCATGAACACGTAGGAGATGATCAGTTTGCGCCGGACGCGCCACAGCAGCCGGCGGTTCGCGAGCCGGAGCAGCCGCACGGTGAAGATCGCCAGCGACAGGAGGATCCCGAGCGTCGCCACCGCGGCGAAGAGATCCGCGAGCGCGGGAAGCGTGACGAGGCTGCCGACGAGCGCGAGCAGCAGCCTGATGGTCGTGGATGCGAGGAAGAGCCGGCCGGGAAACGTACGGAACAGAAGCGCACGCGGGCCCGATTGAGGCTCGGGTACGGCGTGCGATCGTCTGCCGAACATTGAAAAACCGATGATAACAGACTATCGTACAGGCCCGTGTCGTCACTGCGCGTGAGCGAGTCCATCCTCGATCTGGTGGGACGGACGCCGCTCCTCCGCCTCACCAAACTCGAACCTTCCGGCGGCGCGCAGATCTGGGCGAAGCTCGAGTACCTCAACCCCGGCGGCAGCCTGAAGGATCGCGCGGCGATCGGGATGGTGCTCGCCGCGGAGCGGGACGGGCGTCTCACGCGCGACTCCGTGATCGTCGAGCCGACCGCCGGCAACACCGGGATCGGCCTCGCGCTCATCGGCAGCCAGCGCGGCTACCGCGTCGTCCTCGTCGTCCCGGAGAATTTCAGCCGCGAGAAGCTGCTCGTGATGCGGGCGCTCGGCGGCGAGCTCGTCCTGACACCGGAAGACGATGGGATCCGCGGAGCGATTGCGAAAGCGAGAGAGCTCGCGCTGACGATCCCGCACGCGGTCGTGCTGCAGCAGTTCGAGAACCAGGCGAACCCCGCGTATCATCACGACGTCACCGGGCCCGAGTTGTGGGAACAGACCGACGGGCGCGTCGACGCGATCGTCATCGGCGCCGGCACGGGCGGCACGTTCACGGGCGTCGTCCGCTACTTTCGCGAGCGTGGATCGCGGGCGCTGGCCGTCGCTCGTCGAGCCCCAGGGATCGATCTGGTCCGGGGCGCCGCGCGGGCCGCACCTCGTGGAAGGCATCGGCGGGTCGTTCTGGCCCGGCACGCTGGATCGGGCGCTCATCGACGAGATCATCACCGTCCCGGACGACCCGGCGTTCGAGACGACTCGAGCGCTGGCGCGCGAGTGCGGCGTGCTGTCGGGCGGATCGGGCGGGGCGGCGGTCAACGGCGCCATCCAGGTCGCCGCACGGCTGGGCGCCGCTGCGCGCGTCGCCACCATCATTCCTGACGGGGCCGAGCGGTACATCTCGAAGGGTGTGTTCGATGAGGACTCATGAAGCTCACTGACAAGGCGCGCTTTTCGACCGTGTGCATCCACGCCGGCCAGACGCCGGACCCTTCCACCGGCGCCATCATCACGCCGATCTTCCAGACGGCGACCTACGTGCAGGACGCGCTCGGCGAGCACAAGGGCTTCGAGTACGGGCGGACGCAGAACCCGACGCGCGCGGCGGTCGAGGCGAACCTCGCCGCGCTCGAGGGGGGCCGCGGCGCGTATGCCTATGCCTCCGGCATGTCCGCGATCGCCGCCATCGCCAGCATGCTCAAGGCGGGCGACCACGTCGTCGTCACCGACAACACCTACGGCGGGACGTTCCGGTTCTTCGACAAGATCCTCACCCGCTACGCACTCACGTTCAGCTACGTGGACACGTCGCGGCCCGAGCTCGTCGAGCAGGCGATGACGCCGAAGACGCGCATGCTCTTCGTCGAGACGCCGACCAACCCGGTCATGCGGATCGCGGACCTGGCGCGCATGGCCGCCATCGCGCACAAAGCGGGGGCGAAGCTCGTCGTCGACAACACGTTCGCGAGCCCGTTCAACCAGCGGCCGATCGAATTCGGCGCCGACCTGGTCACCCACAGCACGACGAAGTACCTGAACGGCCACAGCGACAGCGTCGGCGGCATCGTCGTCGCGCAGAGCCAGGAGGATCTCGACTGGCTCAAGTTCGTGCAGAACGGGATGGGCGCGATCCTGAGCCCATTCGACTCGTGGCTGGTGCTGCGCGGCACCAAGACGCTGGCGGTCCGGATGGCGCAGCACAACGTCAACGGATTGGCACTGGCGGAGTGCCTCGCATCCCACCCGAAGGTGAAGCAGGTGCTCTACCCCGGCCTGAAGTCACATCCGCAGCATCAGCTTGCCGCAAAGCAGATGCGCGGCTTCAGCGGCATGCTGACGTTCGACGTCGGCTCGCTGGAGGCGGCCCGCCACGTGCTGAACCGCGTGCGGCTGATGTCCCTGGCCGAGAGCCTCGGAGGCGTCGAAACGCTCATCTCGCATCCGGCGACGATGACGCATGCGTCGGTCCCTCCCGAGCGCCGCGCCGCCATCGGGATTACCGACGGCATGGTGCGCATCTCGGCCGGGATCGAGGACATCGACGATCTCAAGGACGATCTCAAACAGGCGCTCGAGGGACTGTGATTGACACGCTGATCGGGCTGGTTCAGAAGTTCTTCGAAACCATCTACAACGTCCCCGAGCTCGTCCGGCTGGGCGGCCTCATCGGCATCGTGGCCATCGTATTCGCCGAGACCGGCCTGATGGTCGGGTTCTTCCTGCCGGGCGATTCGCTGCTCGTGACGGCCGGTCTCTTCGCCGCGAAGGGCGATCTCGACATCGTGTGGCTGAACGTCTTCGTGATCGCGGCCGCGATCATCGGGGATGCGACCGGCTACTACATCGGCCGCCGCGCCGGCCAGGCGCTCTACAACCGGCCGAATTCGTTCCTGTTCCGCCGGGAGCATCTGATCCGGACGCACGAGTTCTACGAGAAGCATGGAGGCAAGACGATCGTGATCGCGCGGTTCGTGCCGATCATCCGGACGTTCGCGCCGGTCGTCGCGGGCGCGGCGGAGATGACCTATCGCAGCTTCGCGATCTACAACATCTTCGGCGGGATTGGATGGGTGCTCAGCATGACGCTCACCGGCTTCTTCCTGGGCCGGGCCATTCCCAACCTCGAAGAACGCCTCCACATCGTCGTCGCCATCGTGATCTTCCTGTCGCTGCTGCCGGCAATCATCGCGTGGCTGCGGGCGCGGTCGACTCCCCCACCCACTTCAGATACTCCTCGCTCCCGCTGAGGATCGGGACCACGACAAACTCCGGCACGTCATACGCGTGGAGCTGGCGGATGCGTTCCCGCAGGTCGGCCAGGCGAGCCGCGGTCGTCTTGATGATGACCTGGCGCTCGGCGGCCTTCTCCACCTTCCCTTCCCACCTGTAGATCGAGGTCATCTCCGGCAGCACGTTGACGCAGGCCGCCAGCCGCTCCTCGACGAGCGCCCTTCCGAAGGCCTCCACATCAGCATCAGCCGGGAGGGTCGTCAACGCGATCACATAGTCAGGCGATCTCATTCGGCTCTCACTTCTCGCTTTCCCCAAGCCCCAGGCCCCATGCCCTAGTCCCCAGGCCCCACGAGTATCTATTGCGCTCTTGTACTTCGGTCGAAATTACGGTACAACGTCGCGACCTTCAAACATGCCTGCCCATCGAAAAACAGACCAGTCGCCTGCTCCAAGACGCCGGAGTCTCCGGTCCGAACCGGCCACCAGCAGCAGCCTCGCGCCCAGGGTACGCCGGGCGGTGCGCTGGGCCCTCGCCTTCCTGTCGATCCTCGTCGGCGTCGAGGCGCTCGTCGGCGACAAGGGATTGATCGAGATGACGCGGGCCCGCCGGCACGACACCGAGCTCTCCAGCTCGATCGAGCGGCTGCGATCCGAGAATGCGCGGCTGCGGGAAGCGGCGCGGCGGTTGAAGGAGGATCCGGCGGCGGTCGAGGAGCTCGCCCGCCGAGAGCTTGGCCTCATTCGACCCGGAGAAGTGCTCTTCGTCGTCAGGGACAGAACGAACCCTTAGGCGATCAATGCTGAATGCTGAGTGTGGAATGTGAATGGCCGGCTGAGCCGCTTGCGGCCGCTTGCGCGGGGCTGATAGAATGCTATCTTCTCTGACGCGGGGTGGAGCAGTCCGGTAGCTCGTTGGGCTCATAACCCAAAGGTCGCGGGTTCAAATCCCGCCCCCGCAACCATTTGAACTTGCAGCGAGAGGTCGTCGGATTCCGGCGACCTCTTCGTTTGTACGATGGCCCCCAGCATGGCCGCCAGGTTCCCCCCTCAACTCGATCTGAAGTGCTCCTCCGCCCTGGTCTGGCGTGAGCACTATGACGTCCACGAGGCCGCGGAGCGCCTCGGTAGCCTCCGACCGGCTGTCGGGCTCCTGAAGCGCTTTGGCGAGCCGCTTCGTCGGGCGCTTTTTCGGAGCGGCGTGACGACAGGCGAACCAGCTTGGGCCCGCTCGATGCCGCGCTTCAGGGCGCGCACGATCTTCTTCACGTTGACTTGGACCACGCTGGGTGCCTGCCCGGGCGTGGCAGCGAGAATCGCCCTTCGAGAGGCTCGTACGATGCTCCATTCGCAACTGCACGTCACGGGACTTCGGCGGCAGACTGTAAGGACGGCGACGCGCCGCAGTTCTTCATAGGACGCCCACATTTGTGGTGGATTCTCTGAATCAGAGCAGCGTTCCGAAAAGTAAAGCTACTTGATGACCCCCCGCACCGGAAGGTCGACGTGCATGGTCAGCCCCATGTCGGCGTTGGCGGTTGCCCAGATACGTCCCCCATGGGCCTGGATGATCGACCGACTAATCGCCAGCCCCATCCCCAACCCCCGCGGTTTGCTGCTGACGAAGTGCTCGAAGATCCGTTCCAGTTCCGACTCCTTGACGCCGATCCCAGTATCACGGACCGCAATGGCGAGGTTTCCGTCGACCCCGGTGGTTTCAATCAGGATGGTGCGCGGACCGACCTCGGTGGCGTCGATAGCCTCGCAGGCGTTGACAACCAGATTCAGCACGACCTGCTGAAGCTGAACCGCGTCTCCGAGGATGGCTGGCAGCGCCTCACCACGCGCGAAGCGAACCGCAATGCGTCTCTGCTCTATATCGCCGCGCAGCAGCGCGATCATATCGTCGATTAGCGCGTTGGCGTCCACAGCGACGCGGTTCTCGTGCTCCTTGCGGAAGAGTGCGCGTAACCGCTGGATGACCTGTGACGCACGGTCGGCGTCCTCCGCGATGTCGGTGAGAGCTTCCTGCACCGGTGCAGGCTCCATCGGGGCGCTGCCCAGCATGCGGCGCGCGGCCTGCGCGTTTGCCACGATCGCCGTGAGGGGCTGGTTGATCTCGTGGGCGAGAGACGCCGTCAGCTCCCCGAGCGTGGCGATACGCAGCACATGTGCCAACTCTTCGCGTTCACGCCGCGCTTCGTCCTCAGCCCGCCGCTGCTCCTGGACGATGGCGGCCAGGATCATCAGTGGAGCCGAGATCGCAAGCAGAAAGACCTGCAGGGAGAACGTGTTTTCGGCCGGCGACGCGGTCACGAAGGGGCCGCGTCCAGCAAAGGCTTTGGACAGGGACAGTCCAGCAACGACCAAGAGGCAAAAACACAACCCGCCTGGCCCCAAACGGACCGCGGCCCACAGCAGCAACGGCATCGGCGTCAGGAGCAGCGCCGGAACGTTCCCTGACGCTGGAGCCTCTCCGCCGAAAACCAGACTGCCTACGGCGAGCAGCGCCATCGTCAGGAGACCAAGCTCGGCGTACAGTGGCCAGCGCCGGTAACGCCCTGCGTCGAGCTCTCCCGTGGCCGTGATGATTATCAAAGGCGGGATTGCGATGATTGCGAACACGTTCGCCAAGACCCGCTGCCGAAACGCGAGCCAGAAATCGGCTGCCCAGCCAGTGAGAACGAACACGGACGCGGCCAGAGCGCAGGCAACGACGGTGGCCGCGATGGCCGCGTACAAGATGTAGAGCACCATGCTTCTGAGGCTGTCGAAGCGCGGCGGAGCCCCGACCGCACTTCTGACGGCGAGGGCAGCGAGGACGGCATGGAGATCATTGATGCCGACCTGAGCGAACATCACCACCGGTGGCACGTCGGGCTGGAAATTCGCAACGAGATGGATGTGCGTGGGGACAGCGGCGAGCAGGTACACCCACCAGGTTCGTGGTGGCGTCAGGAGCAGCGCCGAGACAAGAATTGCGGTGGGCGGCCAGATAGTGGCGATGCCGGAGGGCGGAAACCTGAGCGCGATCCCGATGATGCCGCCGACGTAGTAGCCCGCAGACACCAGGAGCACCGTCGAGGCCAGCCTGGCAACGCGCGTCCTTCGCAGGGCCCCTGAGTTCCGATAAGGTCTGCTACGAGCCATCCCGTCCTGCGGGTGGCAGCTTATAGCATGAACGCTCTCGCGGCCGCTCTTCATACTCAGACAGACAGGGCCTCGGCGCCCGAGGCCAGCGCGAACGTACCAAAGCGGAACGAGCGTCCACACGCGGAGGGCGCCGAAGAAATCTCGTTTTCGCCAAAAGGACGATTCGTCTGACGAACTATCGCCGGCCGTCTGCGCGCGCTCGAGGCGAATTGGATGGGCTTTGGAACCTCGCCTTATAGCTTTGAAGCGCGCGGTTGAAATGAGCCAGGGGCGCCGTTTATCCGTACGCCGGCCTGAGGCCAAGTGTCCAAAGCAGCGGCAAAGGCCTCGTGCATGGCCTCCTCGGCAAGATCAAAGTCACCGAGCAAGCGGATCAGAGTTGCCAGGATCCGTCCCGCATCCACGCGATACAGGGAGTCGAGCACTTCGCGTATCTGCTCGGTGGAACGCTCGGACATGACGACGACGTTAACAAACCAGCTACCCCGAATCAATTTGGCAAACGGCGGATCGATGTGGTTTCAAGCGGCGCGAATCGCCTCCACGGCGCAACGTGTTCGCGTTCAAGATTGGTGTCGATCCTCGCACGCTCAACCTCATCAACGCCCCAGTGGAAGAAACCTGGCTGGCCGCCGCAGACAGATGACAAGATGAAGGCGTGCTGGTGAGGACTGCCCCGTTGTTCGAGAAAGAGAAGGAAACATGAAGCTGGAGGGCCGTATGGCAGGACAACCGAAACTTACGCTCTCGGCAGCGTCGGCGTTGTTGCTGGTGCTGACGGCGTGGATGGCGAGTTCGCCTCCCGCGGTGGCCGACGAGGCACAGGCCAGGAGTCTCCTCAAAGCCATGACCGACTATGTCGGCGCGCAGCAGTCCATCGCGTTCGACTACGACGCGACCCTCGAAGTCGTCACCAAGGACCGGCAGAAGCTCCAGCTGGCCTCATCGGGAACGGTGTCGCTGGCGCGGCCCGACAAGATCCGCACCACGCGATCGGGCGGGTTCGTGGACATCGAGACCGTGTTCGATGGCAAGACGCTCACCTTGTTCGGCAAGAACAAGAACGTCTACACGCGCGTCGAGGTACCCGGCTCGCTGGACAACCTGGTGAACGAACTGCAGAAGAAAATACGACCGGCCCCTACCCGCTGCGGATCTGTTCCTCACCCATGCCTACGACGAGATGACGGCCGACGTGACGAACGTCAAGGACCTTGGCAGCGGGGTCATCGGCGGCATCGAATGCGACTACTTTGCCTTCCGCGCCAAAGACGTGGATTGGCAGATCTGGGTGACGCAGGGCGCGAGACCGCGTCCGTGCCGGTACGTCATCACGTCGACGGGAATCGCCGACGGTCCGCAGTACACCGTCCAGCTTCGGAACTGGAAGACCGGCGGCGAAGTCGCCACGCCGGACTTCGCGTTCAAGCCACCGCCCGGTGCGACGCAGATTGGCATCGACGAGCTCAAGAAGCTGAAGGACATGGGCGAGTTACCGAGTCATTTCATTCTCGGAGGCAAGTGATGAGCACCACCAGAACACTACGCGCGCTGCTGCTGCTCGTGATCGTCACCTTGGGTGCCATCGAGCTGGGTGACCGGATCTCGATCCCGGTCCTTGCCGGTCTCGCCACGAGGGTGAAGGCTGAGGTCGGACGTCCGCTGACGCCCGTCAGCGTCGAGGGCGTCGCGCGTCGCTCGGCGCGCCGCAACTGATCGGACGGCCCATCGTCACAAGGACACGTCCGTATGCGGTCCCCCCTACTCGCTTCGCAACGCTTCGGTGGGATCGATGCGAAGGCCACGTCGGGCAGGACCCAGCGACGCGAGGACGCCGACGAGCAGCATGAACGCGGCCGCGCCGGGGAGCACACCGGGAATCGGCAAGCCGCCGACCTGCTCGATCGGCACGTACCGGCCGATGAGGTAGGCGGCGAGCATCCCCGCCGCCGAACCGGCACCGACCTGCCAGAACGCGCGCCTGAACACAGCCACTACCAACTGGCCCGGCTGGGCGCCCAGGGCCGAACGGATACCGATCTCACGCCTGCGCTGCGCGACCGTGAACGCCATGAGCGCGTACAGGCCGGCGGCCGAGAGCAGCAGTACGCTGCCGGTGACCGCGCCGATGGTGATGGCGCCCAGGTTGTCGCCGAAGCGGTGCTCGCGATAGATCTCTGCCAACGTACGGACCTCATCGACGTGCAGCGTCGGGTCGACGCTCGCTGCGACGTCGCGTAGGCGTTCAGCGAGACCGGCCGGACCGCCTCTCAGGCGGAGTTGCAGGTGCGCAGGATGGATCTGACCCGCGGCCGCCGCATGGTACGCGACTCGTGCGTCGGTCGTCACGGGCAGATTCCCGACGACACCGACAACTTCGTACCAGCGGTCCGCTTCCGGGCCGTGCAGCCACTCGCTGCCCGTCGCACGGACGTACCGGAAACGGCGTCCGAGCGCGTTGCCGCCGGGGGCGATGGTCTCGGCGAAGTTGCGGTTGACAACGACCGCATCGGCCTCGGCGGTAACATCGCCCTCCTTGAATCGGCGGCCGGCGAGGCCAGGCACCTGATAGATATCGAAGAACGCGGTATCGACCTGGTTGAAGCGGGCGAGGAATCCCGGCAGCCGGCCGTTGAGGACCTCAATCGGCGCGTCGCGGCCCTCGATGTCGACGAACACCCAGGGCTCCTCGCCCGGCGGCCGCAAGGCGGCCGCCACGCCGAGGATGTCCTGGTCGGTCAGGAGCCGTCGCGCCAGCTCGCGCTGGCGATTGCCAAAGAGGGCGGGGCCCCCTTCCAGCGCGACACGCGCGGTCGCAAACTCCTCGGCGGCGAAGCCCGGGCCGATGACGCCCGTCCGCAGCGTGCCCCAGGCGAGTTCGGCGGCCAATGGCAGCACGCCGACCGAGAAGGCGACCTGCGCGATCACCAGTGTGGTCCACGTGGCGCCGAGCCGCAGGCTGGTCCGGCCGGCGAGCGCGCCGGCGCCGAGCCGCGCCAGGCGCCCCGTGGCCTGGAGCGCCGGCACGAGGCCGGACACGGCGGCGCCAGCCACGGCAAGTCCGGCGACGAAGAGAAGGGTGCGGTACGAAACGCTGAAGGTCATCCAGAACGGCGGGCCACCGGGGATCTGCTGCAGGCGCCCGGCGACCACTACCGACACAACGCGCAGGATCAGCAGGGCGCCACCGGCGGCCGCGGCCGTAAGCACGAGCGACTCGATGAAGAGCTGCCAGACGATCCGCGCGCGGCTGCCGCCGAGGGCGTGGCGGGCGGCGAACTCCTGCTGCCGCGTGACGGTGCGCGCGTAGTTCAGGATCGCGATGTTCGCGCAGGGCGGCAGCAGCAGCAATACGAGTGCGAGGCTGGACAGCGACCAGAGCAGGCCCAACTCGCCGCGTTCGAAGTCCCCCGTGAACGCAAACGTGTACGGTACCACGCGCGCTCCCGTCGCCTCGGCGTTCGGCCGCGCGTCGATCGACCCTCCTTCGCGCTGCGCGCTACTGAGGGCAGGAGGGAGGATCCCGAGCGTCGAAACCTCCGCGTGCGCGCGCGAGAGCGTCGCGTCCGGCGCGAGCCGGCCGAAGACGACGCCTTCGGGACCGGCGTTGCGCAGCACCTCGTCGGCCCCGGCTGCAGCGGAACCCAGTACCGGAAGTTGGACGGGAACTGGAAGCCGTCCGGCATGACGCCGATGACGGTGTGCACGGCCTCGCCGAGCCGCAGCTCGCGTCCGATGACGTCTCGCGCGCCGGCGAAGCGCCGCTGCCAGACGTCGTGGCCGATGACGATGACGGGGGCGGCGCCGGGCGCCAGGTCGGCGTCGACGATGACCCGGCCGATGAGCGGCGGCACCCTCGCGACCCGGAACCCGGCGGCCGAGATCTCGGCGACCGCCGCGAGCTCGACCGATCCGTCGGCCATAATAACGTTGCGCCGGATCGTCTGGAAGGCGCCGACATCATCGACCGATTGCAGGCTGTCGCGCCAACGCTCGATGTCCTGCCACGGCGTGTCCCGCCGCTGACCGGCCTCGCGGTCCCAGATCTGGATGGCGACGATCCGGTCGCCCTCTTCGAGCGGAAGCCGACTCCACATGATGACGTCGAACGCGGCAAACACGACCGCCGCGATGCCGATCGCCACGGACATCGCCAGCCCGCCGACCAGCGTCAGCCCCCAGTTGCGGACGAGCAGGCGGAGCCCGAGCCTGACATCGAGCCACGACGAGGCGAGCCAGGGCAGGCCGCGCTGTTCGCGCAGCGCTTCGAGCGCCTGGATGCGGCCGCCGGCGGCGGCCCGCGCGAGTCGCGCAGCGTCGTTCGGCGCCTGGCCCTGCCGACGGAGCTCGTCTTCAGCGAGGGCAAGGTGTCCGGCAAGCTCGCGCTGCAGGTCATGGTCGGTCCGACGGCCACTGAGCGCGCCCCATACCCGGCGTGTCCACTCGCGAAGCGAGGAGCAGACCTCCTGGGGCGTCATGCCGGATCCTCGAAGAGCGTGTGCATGACGGACACCATCTGATCCCACGCCTTCTTCTCGGCGGCGAGCCGCCGGCGTCCGGCGGCGGTGATGGCGTAGAAGCGCGCCTGGCGGTTGTTGTCGGTGACACCCCACTCGGCTTTGACCAGGCCCTGCTGCTCCAGGCGCATCAGGCCCGGGTACAGCGTGCCCATGTTCAGCGTGAGCGCGCCCGACGAGACCTGCTCGAGCCGGGCGCCGATGGCGTAGCCGTGCTGCGGCCCCAGCGCAGCGAGCGTCTGCAACACCATCAAGTCGAGCGTGCCGCGCAGGACTTCCGCCTTGGAAGGTTCTTTATTAGACATTCCAATGGACCATACCCGCGTTCCATTCGGAAGTCAAATGAAGAGTGCGCCGTCGGCCGCTCGGGACATCTCATGGTTAGTGCTTGTGGGGGCGCACACGCTTCGTCGGGGGCGCCGGTACCGTCTTCCCCTCGACAGGTTCCGTGGCCACAGGCGGCGGTGGCGGCTCCGCCGGCAGTGTGACCTTTGCGAACCGCTCCCCGGTGATGTCCTTCCGCTTCGCCACGACCCGCCACGCGAACTCGATCTCACTCGTTCCGCAGTTGTGCTCTTCCACCACGAACCCGTTCGGCGTCCGCTCGGCGACGAACAGCCCCGTCGAATCGCCGTAGGGCGTCAGAAACACGTTGTACGAGGAGGTGTCGGCCACGGTGACGAAGTCGGGGTCGATCTTGATGTCCGCGGCGCCGCGCACGAGCCGCGCGTTGCCGAAATCCTCGAACCAGGACTCGGGACTCTCCACGCAATACAGCAATCGATGGCCCCCGTCGGGGTGCGGAGCCGCGGCGCTCTTCGGCCCGCCGACGACGAGCAGCGGCCCGAAGAACACGCCGGCGAACGCGCCGGCGACACCGTTGGTCGCGCCGACCACGGCGCTCCCGCCGGCGGTACCGGTTGCGCCGACGAGACCGTGGCCGAGCGAGCTGAACCCGTAGCACCCGAAGCCGCCCGCGCCCGGCCCGGGCACCCGCGTTCGACGAGAAGTTCTCGCCGTAGACGCCGATGGTATTCGGGTTGTTGTTAGTGGTTGGAATTCGGCCTCGCACGCCCATGCCGCCGTTCGCCATGGAGTGACCGTACACGCCGACGCCGCCGATCGGCAGGAGGAAAGCGGTTCCCGCCGATCCAGTCACGCCCGTGCCGTTTGTTCCAGACGCGCCAAGCACGCCCGACCCGGTGCTGTTCGGGATGATCCGGCCCAACACGCCAGCCGTCCCGGAGAGGGTCGGCCCGTTGGACTGCTGCGTCAACCCTTCAAGCCCGCACCCGAGCGCGTGGGAAAATGGGCTGGCGCCGTTGAAAGCGACCAGCGGTGCGAGGTCGACGAGATCGGCTCTGAGAAACGTCCGCGCCGTCCCGGGATTGACCTCATTGACGTGCAGCGCGGTCAGGTCCGTTCCGGCTCCGTGTGTGGCCTCGACGCGCTCGCTGCGGCTCAACCATGCGACGGCAGCGCCCGCGCATGCGACGGCCCACGAGAGCAGGCCGCGCCGCCCCATCTGATCTTCCGGGCCATCCTTCTGGACATGCTTCCCGACTTCGCGCTCTGCCATAGTGGTGCCTCCATCAGTGCAGTGCCGTGACCGGCAGCGCATGTGAGAACGGGTTAACGGATGAGCTTTTTATTGTGCCCGCGCTGATGCGATTGTCAAGAAACGGAAGACCTCAACAGTTTCCGACACACCCCGACACACACGGCTGGCGCAATCGACCGCACGTCGATGCGATTCGAGATCTTCGACACGCCAGCCGGCGGCGATCTGCTCTCGAGCGCCTAAAAGTCGGCTCTCGACGCGACTTCAGCGTCGTCCCGATCGTTTCAGCCGCGGCTGGAACTGGTCTGTAATTTGCTCGACGGCACTCGGAGCGTCTCGTTGAGCCCGTTCGACACGAAGCCCGTCCCCCTCCTGGGCTTCGACTAGCTTCCAAAGGAGTACCCCTATGAAAAGCCGGTCCATTGGCTGGCTGGTTGCGATCCTGGCGACGTGCGCCGTCGGCGTCCGCCCCGTCCAGGCAGACCCAGTGAAATACCGAATCGTCGAGCTTCCCACCCTCGGGGGCACAGAGAACTTCGCCTATGCCATCAATGACCGCGGCGACGTCGTCGGCCTGTCGCGGACGCCAGGTGATACGTTCAGCGACGCCTTCCTCTTCAGGTCGGGTGTGATGATCTCACTCGCCCCTCTGGAAGGCAGCAATCCGCAGGACATCAACAGACGCGGGCAGATCGCCAGCGGAGTCACCAGGAACGGGATCTTCCTGCCGGCCATATACAACAGTCGAACCGGCCGGATCAGGATGCTCGGATCTCTCGGAGGTGTCGCTTTCGGCTCGTTCAACGGAGCTGCCCTCTCCCTCAATGACCGCGGACAAGCGGTCGGGTACTCATATCTGGACAGCGTTACTCATCACGCTTTCCTCTACAGCGGCGGGGTCATGACCGACCTCGGCTCGTTCGGCGGGTCGAGTGCAGCTCTGGATATCAACAATTCCGGAGAGATCGCCGGGTTCGCCTCTGACTCCGTGAACGGGTTTGCTCACGCATTCGTGTTCCGCGACGGGATGATGATAGAGATCAACCCGTTCGGTGGACCGAACAACGAAAGCTCTGCCGAGGGGATCAACAACCGCGGACAGGTTGTGGGCCAAGGCCTGGTTCCAAGTGGCGACGCTTTCAACGGGTTCATCTACTCAGACGGGGCGATCACAAACATTGGCACCCTCGAGGGTGGGCGTAACAGCCAAGCCTTTGCCATCAATGACCGTGGCAAGGTCGTAGGGATCGCCGACCAACCCTACGATGATGTGTGTTTGGATCCTGACACGGGAATGTACGTTCCATGTGTCAAGTACGCTCAGCGTGCGTTCTTGTACGAGAATGGCGTCATGACCGCCCTGAACTCGTTGATAGCGCCAAACTCCGGCTGGGACCTCAGCTGGGCACTCGACATCAACGATCGGGGACAAATAACGGGGTACGGGATCAAAGACGGGCAATTCAGAGCGTACCTGATGACTCCGGTCGCGCGTCGGCGGCCGGCACCCTAGACTGGGCGCGGAGCCTTCATGAATCACCTGGTAAAGTCGGCCCTCCAGTCGCTGCTGTCTCATGGAGAAATCGCGGCGTTGCGCACGTTTCGTGAGGAACGGAGCATCGCGGCACATCATCGATTCGGCCTCCGACAGATTCGCAGCCAGCTCCTATTGCGACCATCACGGCTGAACCTGGGGTCTGGACCGTACCGCAAGCAGGGATTCCTCAACGTCGATGCGATGCCTGGCGGAGATGTCACGCTCGACCTCAGGCTGGGCCTGCCGTTTGAGTCCGACTGTGCAGAGCTGATTTTTTCAGAGCACTTCTTCGAGCACCTCGATTACCCCGAGCCAATTACGTTTCTACTCCGAGAGTGCTTGCGGGTGCTCAAACCAGGGGGCACGCTTTCCTTCAGCGTGCCAGGCACGGAATGGCCCCTGACCGACTACCGGGAAGGGGCCGACGCTCCGTACTTCAAAGCCTGCGATGTTCACGAGTGGCACCCGAAGATGTGCACGACTCGCCTGGAACACATCAACTACCACTTCCGCCAGGGGACGGAACATCGGTTTGCATACGACTTCGAGACCGCAGAGAAAGTGCTGAGGGCTGCCGGGTTCGTCGAGGTTCGAGAGCGAGCCTACGACCCGTCACTCGACTCGAAACACCGTGAAGTCGGCAGCCTGTTCATGTCCGCACGAAAGCCGGCGTAACCCTCCCGGCGCAGACTATGAATTCGAAGGTGTTCGTCCTCGTTCACCCTGCCTGGCACGGGGCCTGGTTCTGGAAGAAAGTCGTGCCGCTTCTGCGCCAAAAAGGACACATCGTGTCCACTCCCACGCTGACTGGACTCGGAGAGCGGAGTCATCTTGCTCGCCCTGAGATCGGTCTCGAGGCTCACGTGACCGACGTCGTCAACGTTCTGAAATACGAGGATCTCCGCGACGTCATCCTCGTCGGCCACAGTTCCTCCGGCGTCGTGATTACAGGCGTCGCCGATCGTGCGCCCGAGCGAATCGCGCAGGTCGTCTATCTGGACGCGTTTGTACCCGACGACGGTCAAGCCGTGTTCGACCTCGTCGCGCCCGAGAGACGCCAAACGCTGGAGGGGTTGGTCACATCCGAAGGGCAAGGGTGGTTCCTGCCGCGCTTTGCGCCGCCTCCCTGGGAAACGATCGTTCGTGACATGTGGGGTGTGACGGACAACAGCGACGTGCGTTGGATGTTGGAACGCCTGGTGCCGACGCCGGTCGGGCATTTCAGGGATCCTGTGCGCCGCACGAATCCTGCAGCTGAGAAGCTGCCGCGCGCCTACATTCGTTGTCCGCAGTTTCCAAGCCCTCGCTTCGACACGCATGCCGAAATGGCTCGACGGACCGCAGGCTGGCGCTATCGGGAGCTGCCGGCCTCTCATCACGTGGCCGTCACCATGCCTGACAGAGTCGCAGATTTGCTCCTGGAACCTGGACCCTGACCCAAGACGCGCGGGCGGGTGGTGTGCCATCCGCAGGTCTCGCGTCAGCCGCCAGGCGTTAGCCAGCCCCGCACACTCGCGACTCAGTCACGGCCTGCTTACCCAGGGGGCCTACGGAATTTCGGAGGGACTCCGTCGGGCCGGACATGCGAGACCTCCCCGGAACCGTCCGAGACGAAAACAGGCATGATTCCGGGCCTCCAGCGATGGCACACGGCGTGCCCTCGGCAGTGGTGCGATTCGCGGCGTTCTTGTGATGTCGACTGTTAATCAAAGGGAGCAGGTGCACCTTGTCAAACAATGAAAATGAGAAAGATCCGCTGGCGGATACAAGCCAATTGATCTCACAGGAGGTTCCACCCGGCGTGGATCGCCGCAATTTCTTGATTCGGAGCGCCGTGGGCGGTGCTGCCGCAGTGATGACGGGTCGCGTCCTCTCGGCCGACGAGAGAACAGCGATGGCCGTCGCAACGCTGCCGCAGCCGCAGCAGGCTCCGGAAGCGCCGCCGCCGCCGCTCTCCAAGGACTTGAATGTCGTGAAGAAGGGAGAGGGGCCGGTGCTGACGACCGTGGACGAGTTCTACAAGGTGGGCCCGGGCCCCTCCAGCTCGCACACGATTGGTCCGATGCGCATCACCTACGATTTCTACCAGCAAGCCGCCAAACTGCCGGCCGACAAACTAGACAAGGCGACGAAGCTCCAGGTGAACTTGTTCGGAAGCCTCAGCGCGACGGGCAAGGGACACGGCACGGAACGCGCCGCGCTCGCGGGGTTGGTCGGGAAAGAGCCGGCAACGGTCGACCCGAAATTTCTCGACAGCTTGCGAGACAAGCCTGACCAGGTGTTCCCGGTGAAGCTCGGCAACAAGTCAATCAATGTGAGCCTCAAGGACGTCATCTACGACGCGCCGAAGGGCGACTTCAAGCACCCGAACACGATGACGGTCAAGCTCCTCGCCGGCAGCGAGGTGCTGCTCGAGCAGGAGTACTACTCAGTGGGCGGCGGATTCATCGAGTGGAAAGGGTACACGCCCCCGAAGAAGAACCCGCCGAAGTACCCGTTCAGGACGATGAAAGAGCTGCGGACCCACGCCGACACCAACAAGACCACCATCGCCAAGATCATGCTTGCCAACGAGACGTCGATCACGGGCAAGTCGGAAGCGGACGTGTATGCCTTCATCGACAAGATCATCAACGCCATGGTCGCGACGGTGAAGTCGGGGCTTGGGATGCCGGAGGATGACGTGCTGCCCGGCCCGATCAAACTGCACAGCAAGGCAGCCACCGTGTACAAGCGCGCCATGGACGAGAAGTATCAATCAGACCGCGGGATCGGCACGCTGTCGGCATTCGCGCTGGCGGCATCCGAAGAAAACGGGCGCGGCCACCTCGTGATCACGGCTCCGACCGGCGGTTCCGCCGGCGTCATGCCGGCGCTGGTCTATGGGCTCCTCGAGGTCCGGAAGGTGGAGCTGCAGAAGGTCCGTGACGGCATGCTGGCGGCTGCGGCGGTCGGCTACCTCTGCAAGCACCATGCGACGCTGTCTGCGGCCGAGGGCGGCTGCCAGGCAGAGATAGGCGTGGCGTCGGCTATGGCTGCGGCATTGGTCGCGACGGCGTACGGCGCACAGTCGCTGGTGGTCGAGAATGCTGCCGAATCGGCGCTGGAGCATCATCTGGGCATGACCTGCGACCCGGTCGCCGGTTACGTGCAGGTTCCGTGCATCGAGCGATGCGCATTCGGGGCCGTCAAGGCCTGGACCGCGTACGCGATCGCCAGCAACGAGATCGCGTCCAGACACCGCGTCAATTTCGACGCAACCGTGATGGCCCTGGCCGAGACCGCCAAGGACATGAACAGCAAGTACAAGGAAACAAGCGAGGCTGGCCTCGCCCTCTCCGTTACGCTCTGCTGATCGCAAGGGGGCTCCTCGCTCGAGCCTCCATTGCTCCCCGGCGATGGCTCGCCAAGTCATGGGAGAGTTCCGTGGCTTGGCGAGCGTCGCAATCCCAGTACGTCAATCATTTCGGGATGGCTTCGGGAGGGAGATTTCACGTGTCGATACCCCGCGCATTCATCAAGGCGTCAGTCGCAGTGGCGTTGGCGTCAGTTACGTCCTTCACGACTTCTGCCTTCGGACAGTCTCTTGCGGGGGACTCCAAGCCAAAGGACCTGCCAAGCGAAATCGAGGCAGTGAAGGCCGAGAACGCCGTGATCCGAGAACTGCTTCGCAAGATGGCGGAGCAGCAAAGGATCCTGCTCGAACAAGTCGACCGTTTGCAGCGACGGCTTGACGGGGGGCGGCAACCGATGTGTCTATCGGCGGCCAGCCAGGTGTACCGCCGACAACTGCAGATGCCGCCGTGCCTGCGGGTAATGTCGAGTTGAATACCCCACCGGCGGTGACAGTTTCAGCAGTTGCTTCTGTACAGCCGGCATCCGTTGCCGCACCACAGGAAGATGACGAGCGTTATAGAGACGGAATGGTCATCTGGCAATCTCGCGAAGACGCGAAGGTGCCTTTCCTGCTGAAGTTCAACGTCAATACCCAACTCCGATATCTCAATACACTGTCGTCCCCTGAAACGTTCACCGACCACCTGGGCAATTCCCACGACGTTAATATACGCAACGACATCACGGTCAATCGCGCGATGTTCATCCTGGGCGGCTACGTCTTCGACAACAGGCTGCGCTATAGCTTCACCGTCTGGACATCCGCCGGGGCCGCGTCGATCGTCGTCGCCGGGAACATTGGCTGGCAATTCAACAGGGCCCTCGCGATCACCGGGGGGTACACGGGCGTTCCAGGCAGCCGATCACTGGTTGCCACGTTCCCGTTTTATTCAGCCGTCGACAGGAGCATGGCTGACAACTTCTTCCGTCCCGGGTTCACCCAGGGCGTCTGGGCGAACGGAGAACCCGTGAAGGGGCTGAACTATCTTGTGTTCGTCGGCAACGGTCTGAACACCTTGAATATCTCGGCAAACAAGATCGATACGCATCTGCTGGGATCCGGCAGTGTCTGGTGGGAACCGTTGGGTCCCTACGGGGAACCAGGCAAAGCACGCAACATGTACGATGATTTTTTCGCCTCCGACAAAACTCGCATTCGACTGGGGACCTCGTATACGAGATCCCGCGAGGATCGTTTTTCAAATCTCGATCAAACGAGCCCAGAGAACACCTCTCTGTATAATTCCGACGGCGTCCTTACCTTCTCGACCGGAGCGTTCGCGCCGAATGTCACGCTCGATAAGACCACGTATAGGATGTGGGCGATTGACGGCGGTCTCAAACGGAGCGGTTTTGCGGTCAACGCGCAATACTTCATGCGGTGGCTCAACGACTTCGAAGCCGACGGACCGCTGCCGCTCACATCCACATTCGACCACGGCTTGGAGTTGACGGCGGGTCATTTCGTCGTTCCGAAGAGGCTCATGCTTTATGGCCGCGGGTCCTGGGTCTTCGGGCAGTTCGGCGACTCTCAGGAGTATGGGGGTGGTGCAAAGTGGTATTTCCTTCCGACCGAGCGGCTGTGGCTCAACGCAGAGCTGATCCGCGTCCACAGAGCTCCTTATAGCGGGGCCTTTACTCCGTATACCGCAGGTTTGAATGGCTGGACGCCGATGATACAGGCGCTCCTCGCGTTTTGACGATCATCAGTGTCTGACATTCGCCTGCACGTCCCGGCACGTCGGGGCCCTGTCCTAACCGCCTCAAGCGCCGTCGGCATGCTGTCAGGAGGAATGGATGGATCGCTGGAACCGGGGTCCTGACGTCCATCAGGCCGCCCTCGACAGAACGTGGCGTAGTAGGACTGGCGTCGCGTGACGACCCACCATCCGCTTGTTCGGGCCGTCGATCGCCAGCCGGTCCTTCTGACGCCGGACTTCCTTGGCGACTTCCTGCTGGAGAGCAAGTATCGCTGGGTGTACCAATGCGGCATGAATCCGCGCTTCGTGCCGCCAACCGTCACCCGCGACCAGGCGCCACCACTCCCGAACTTTGACGAGGAATACTTCGAGTGGCTGGACCTGCTCGAAACCGTCGCGGCAGCCAGAGAGCGGTACGTGTTCGTGGAGCTCGGCGCGGGCTTCGGCCGCTGGACCGTGCGAGCCGCGCTCGCCGCGAAGCGCCGCGGTCTGGAGTTCCACGGCATAGCGGTCGAAGCCGAGCCGACACACTTCGCGTACCTGCAGCAGCACCTTCGCGATCACGCCATAGGCACCGTGGAGTGCCGCTGCGCCGCGATCACGACCTCGAACGAGCCAGTGCCGTTTTATGTCGGGCGAGCCGAGAGCTGGTACGGGCAGGCTATCGCGGCGGCGTTCGTGCCCGCTGACGGCATGATGCTGGTGGAGCCGCTTGCGCTGTCCGCCGTCCTCCGCTCGTTCAGCGTGATCGATTTGCTCGATCTGGACATCCAGGGCGTCGAGGCGACTGTCCTCGAGCCTGAACTCGACCTCCTGAGGGCCCGTGTGCGCCGACTCCACATCGCGACGCACAGTGCCGCGATCGAAGCCGCGCTCCGAAAGATGTTCGGCTCACGCGGCTGGATTGCGTATCGCGACTACGCGTTACAACACACCAACGACACGCCCTACGGGCGGATCGCATTCGGTGACGGCGTGCAGACGTGGATCAATCCGCATCTTTAGTCGTGCGCCGCGACGATGCCGGCCGCCCGTTCAGTCGGCGCGTCGCCCGCTGCGCCACTTGGTGGCATACGGCAGCGCGAACAGGTACAGACCGGTGAACAGGAGTAAGGCGAGCGGGAGCAGCGGTGAGTAGGTCACCAGGGGCGGAGGCATCCCACCACCCCCCTGTGCCAGGGCGATGAAGTTGGCGATGACGGTCACGGTGAAGGCAATGGACAGCCAGCGGTGAATCTGCCGAACCCAGTGATTCCAGCTCAATGGGACCTCCTGTGAAGTCGAGCCCGAAGCAGCTCTGGACACCTACAAGTACTATGTCAGACGGTTCGCAGAGAGCGAATGTGACAGCGAGGGCGATGTGTCATTCTTATCCTGAAAGGTCGAATCGATGAACGCAGCGCCGAAACGGGGGAAGGCAGCTTCCAAACTGATCGATGCGAGGATCAAGGAGCTAGCGGATTGGCGCGGTAAGACTCTGGAGAAGGTGCGCCGGCTGATCAAAGAGGCGGACCCGGGGGTGGTCGAAGAGTGGAAGTGGATGGGGACGCCGGTCTGGTCTCACAGCGGCGACATCTGCACGGGCGAGACCTACAAGAGCGTGGTCAAGCTGACATTCTCCAAGGGAGCCTCTCTGAAGGACCCTTCCGGCCTGTTCAACTCCAGCCTTGATGGGAAAGTCAGGCGCGCCATCGATATCCACGAGGACGACAAGATCAACGAAGCCGCGCTGAAGGACCTGGTTCGAGCTGCCTTGGCGTTGAATCTCAAGGGCAAGAAGGGACCCGCCTGAGCAGGAGGAGCGCATGCCCACCAAGGCCACGCCCAAGCGCGCGAAGCCGACCCTCCTCGCAGGCGGCAATCCTCAGATCGCGAAGGCCGACGGCGCCGCCCCGGTGCGGGCCTACATCGCGGCCATGCCGGGCTGGAAACGCGACGTCGGGCGTCGCCTCGATGCGCTCATCGTGCGCACCGTGCCCAACGTGCGCAAGGCCGTGAGGTGGAACTCGCCCTTCTATGGCATCGAGGGCCAGGGCTGGTTCCTCGCCTTCCATTGCTTCACGAAGTACGTCAAGGTGGTCTTCCTCCGCGGCAGGTCCCTGCGCCCTCTTCCGCCAGTCGAGTCCAAGGACCCGAACGCGCGCTACTTCCACATCCACGAGGACGACCAGCTCGACGAGGAGCTCGTGGCGAATTGGATCCGGCAGGCATCGGTACGGCCTGGCGATCCTCTCTTCTAGTTGCGTCACCTCTGATGTCGGTCAGATTCGCATCGCCGACACCGGATTGATTCTCGCCGCACGTCGCGCCGGAAGCCAGCTCGCCGCCAGGACCGCGGTGAGGAGAACGGCCGCGGTCGTCCCCAGCGTCAGCGGATCCTGAGGCGCGATGCCGAAGAGGATGGATCGCGCCAGCCGACTGACGGCTGCCACGCCGAGAGCGCCGAGGACACAGCCCGCCGATGCGAGCATCAATGACTCCATCACGACCGACCATGCCACCGAATACGATGACGCCCCGATAGCCATGCGGATGGCGATTTCACGTCTCCGCTGAGCGACCGTATACGCCAGCAGCGCGTACACCCCAGTCGCGGCGGTCACCAGACCCGCCGCGGCAAACAACGCCACCAACAGCATCGCGAATCGATCCTGTTGCATGGTGTCGTCCAACAGCCGCTCCATCGTGGTGACGGAGTGAACCGGTTGATCGGGGTCCACCTTCAACGCCTGGGCGCGTGCCGCCTGGGCCAGCGCGCCCGGGTCGATCGTCGTTCGCACCACGACGTTCATGACCAGATAGGGGTTCTGCGCGTGCGGGACGAAGATCTCCGGTGCCGGATCGCTGCGAGGGCCGCGGTACCTCGCATCGCGGACGACGCCGACGACCTGGCGCGGAGACGCACCGCCCTGGTAGTCGAGGATGAGTGTGCGGCCCACTGGATCCTGGCCCTTCCAGGCGCTCCGGGCCAGGCTTTCGTTGATGATGATGACAGGCGGCGCACCCAGTTCATCTCGGGCTGAGAACTCGCGGCCTGACACGAGCGGGAGTCCAAGCGTGGTGAAGTACCCTGGCGTCGCCATTCGAACGTTCGCCACTGTGGCAACGTACCCGTCAGGACGGGGTCCCTCCAACCAGTACGGCCGATAGAAGTCCGAGCCGATCGTGCTCATCGGAAGTGCCGTGACAGCGGCGACTGACGCGACGCCGGGCACCTCGCGGATGGAGTCGAGAACCCGGCCGTAGTAGTCGGTCACGAGCCGGCCTCGGTACCTCGTGACATCGGGCGCGATCCGCAACACCAGCAGGTTCTGCACGTCGAAGCCCGGGTCGACGCGCTGCAGGCTCGCGAAACTGCGGGCCAGCAGTCCCGCGCCGACGAGGAGCACGACCGTGACGGCGATTTCAGCGACCACCAGCGCGCGTCGCAACCGACCCGCGTTCCGTCCAGAGACCGGCGCGCCGTCCTTCAGTGTGGGCGCGATCGCCGGGGAACTGCCTCGAAGACCCGGAAGGACCACGCCGACGATGGTGACCAGGAGCGACAGGGCCATCGCAAACGACACGACGCCGGCGTTCACGTCGACTTCGTGCAACCGAGGTATATCCGACGGAGCAAACGCGACCGCGGCATCCAACGACCATGCCGTGAGGATGATGGCCACCAGCGTGGTCAGCACTGCGCCCAGCGCGGTGTCCGCCAGATGCTCTCTGACGATGCGTGTCCGGCCGGCGCCGAGCGCTAGTCGAATGGCCATCTCCCGCGAACGCGCCGAGCGACGCGCGATCGCGAGACTCGCCACGTTGGCGCAGACGAGCAGGAGCAAACAAAACACGGCGCCGAATACGAGCAGTAGCCCGGTGCGGCTCGAGCGTACCAACTCCTCTCTCAGCGGCACCAACCGAATGCTCCAGTCGGAATTCGTCCGCGGATGATCTGCAGCGAGGCGGGCCGCGAGGGTTTCCATCCTCTCCGTCGCTGCTTCACGCGACAGGCCAGGTGTCACACGACCGACGACGCGCAAGAAGCGGAAATCCCGAGGAGGCCCGTCGGGAAAACGCGCGCCACGATAGGCCTCGCGAATATCCCAGGGAGTCCAGAAGGCCGCACCAACATCCGGAATGGCAAAGTCGGGCGGCATGACTCCCAGAACGCGCCAGTTGCGACCTTCGACGTAGACGGTTCCTCCGACCAGCGCGGGATCTGCGCCGAGGCTCTGCCACAGACGATGGCTCAGAACGAGGACCGGCTCCTGGCCGCCAGTTCTGCCGGACGTGATCGAAGGTCTGCCGACGTACTCGTGGTCCGCGAAGGTCCGACCGACGAGGGGCGCGCGGCGGAAGACCTCGAAGAAGCCTTTCGTAACCTGGACACCCGCGACCGGCGCACTGCCATCCGGGCCACGCAGCGTCGCCGAGGCTGTCCACCATGCGGTGAGCGCCTCGAATGCGTCGTTGTGTGCGACCCAGTCGTCGACGTTGCCTGGCGATGGCCCCTCGCGCAGACGCTTCTGCGAAACGTTCGACTCCCAGACCATGACCAGCTGTTCCGGGTCGCCATAGGGCAAGGGTTTCAGGATGACTGTGTTTACCAGAGCGAACAGCGTTGTCGTTGCCGCAACGCCCAGACCGAGGAGCAGAGACACCGTCAGTGTAAATCCAGGTGCGCGCACCAGCGATCGAAGAGCCCGTGCGAGGTCATGCCCGGTGCCGACGATGACGAGATCCCACATCAGGGCGAGCCACGTCGCCGCAAATGCGCCTCGGCCCCGCGCATGGGCTGCGTCCAGAAGCCGTTCCGCGTCTTCCTTGATCGCGCGCCTCTCCTGAGCATCCCGGCCGCGAAGCAGCAAGAGCAGTCGGCCGTACGCACGAATGGCTTGCTTGGGTCTCATGCGCGTCCCGGCCTGCGCAGGGCCCGGCTCGCGCGAGCGTGGCCGACGATCGCTTCCAGGCGCCGGACCTCCCCACTCAGCACGCGCTTCCCGAGGGGCGTCAGCGCAAAGTATCGCCGCCGCTCGTCATCATCACTGGCTCGCTTCGCTGACTCCGCGATCCAGTCCAGGTCTTCGAGCTCGCGAAGAGTTCCATACATGGCGGCCGGCCACACGCGGACCTGTCCATCCGTTCGGGCCGCGACCTCCTGCATGATGCTGTACCCATGACGCGGGCCGTCGGCGAGGGCCAGCAGAATGTGCAGGACCTTGGGCTTCAGCGGCAGCAGGCGATCGACGCTTCGTGGTCTGTCCGACATGCTGGCAGGAGGACTATATATCATTCAGTATACAGATGCGAATCGTCACTGCCAGGTCAGTCAACCGAAAGGATATCCCGGCCGCATGAGGCGATATTCTCTTCGAGACTCGGAACGTCGGCCGCCAGGAGGGAATGAGCCAGTATGAGGCCCCATCGCCGCACGTTTGTCATCGTCGCCCTTGCGTTCGTTGGGGGCCTGTTGCTGCTCTGGGCGGTCCGCTATCTGGCGTCGACTGGATTCATCGAAGTCGTCGAGGCGGAGTATGGCGTTCCAGGTCGGACCTGCACCGCCGGACCGGATATCAAGAAGCACGTGAGCGAGGCGTGCGGAGGCTTCCGCCCTCGCTGCCTGGTATCGGTGAGCAACGGCTGGTGCGGCGATCCTGCCCCCGGCGTCCCGAAGACGCTCACGGTGGAGTACATGTGCGGGGCCACGCGGAAACGCGCGTCGGCTACTGAACACACTGGCCTGCGACTCACTTGTCCGTGAATTGTCGCCGGGCGACCTCAGGGGTTCCGGCGTTGAGCCGGAACCCCTGCGACCGCTGGTTAACCCCTATCCTACCGGCCGCAGTACCGGTTGAAGACCGGCCGCTGGCCGATTACCGAGTTGCAGAAACGAGCCCTCGTGTTCTGAGGCGCCTCCCCGACGTTCGTGAGCAGCGGCCCCATGAGCTCCGCGATGGCATCGAGCACTTCATCCGACAGCTGGTCGATCTTGTTGAAGGCGCCCTTGACGACGGCGTCGTTCGGCAGGCCGCTCAATTCCGCGCAGAGGCGGTTCAGAACCGGCCGGCGAGCTCGCATCCCCGCCGTGATTTGCAGACTGTCACAGCTGGGGAGGCCTCCGGAGAGGTCGGGCAGCCCCTCGAAGATCCTCTCAGGATCTCCCAAGGCGGACCGGACGTCCGACGGCAGTTCCAGGCTGGCCAGCAACTCGCTCACATTGCCCTCCCTGAACGCCTGCAGACCTTCCTCTACGGCGCCGAGTCCCCCTTCCAGCAGGTTCTCCGATGCAGTGTCCGCACGGTCGAACTCCTGGTCGGCGGCATCCTCAGCGTTCACCTCACTAGAAACCGCCAAGGCGTTGGGAAGGATGGGACACTGCAGCAATCCACCCACCTTGCGGCAGGCATAGTTGATGGCCCGGGCGGCGCGCCTCTGGAACTTGCCCTTTGTTTGGAAGGTCTCGCCGAGATTGGCCGCGTCGTTCATCGTCTCCGCAACCGCCAGCAGCCGTGCCTGGTCTCCCAGGCTGAGCGCGACCGGGAGTTCGACGCAGATGTCGAAGTTGCGTCCGTGGCCGCCGCCGAGCTCCAGGCTCACTTCGTTCGGAACCAGGATGGGAATGGGGCCCAGGAACACCAGCAATGGAATGTTCACCTTGCCGGTGCCCTTAGCCCACCCCACGTTGGGCCAGCCGGCTCCCACCTCTAGTTCCGCCGCGGCTTCGACGGCGTATTTCCCCTTGAGGTCCAGTCCCCGTCCCTGAGAGATGCAGAACGTCGCGGACGCGGAGGGCGCGTCCAACTGAGCCTCGATCCTGGTGAGGCGCTCGAGAATCTCATCGAACCTGTTCGGCGGGGCCGTCGGAGGCCTCCCCTGAGCGTAGGCCGACCCGATCCCGAACAGCGTGAGGATCACAAACGATGAGGCCACGATCCGACCGTATCGCGGGTGCCGGTTCATAGATCTCCCCTCCTCTTGCATCGATCCCAGTCGATGCATTGGCCAACATACGGATGAGCTTGGGTAGCCCCGGGATACTGAGGCCTGGAACCCACCGTGTCAAGTAGCCAGGAGGCGGAGCCTGGGGACGTGGGGGCCTTCAGGGAAGCGGCACGCGGCTGGATGCCACGTGCCAGAAACGGACAGGTCGCGCTACGCCACGATTAGATCGTCACGCTTTGTGGCCTTACGCGGCACGCCGGGCGCCGATCGGCAGCACACGATGCCGCATGTACGCGACGAACGCCGCCATGGCGAGCAGCAGCAGCGTGATGGCCGCCGAGCTCATCTCGCTTCGCACCACGTGGAGGGCCGTCGCCGACACCATCACGATCACGATCCCGGCGGCAGCCCAGGTGACCAGCCACGGCAGGATCCGCGTCAGTCCCGGAAGGATGAGTCCCAGCGCGGCGAGCACTTCCGCCACGCCGAGGAAGAGCTGGAACCATCGCGGCAGCGACGCGTTCATCTGTGCGGCGATCTCCGGCGGGGGCGAGAGAAAGAGCCAGCCGTGGGCAAAGAACGCAACCGCGAGCAGCACCTGCAGGACCCAGAGCACGATGTTCATGACGTCACCTTCCTGTCCCCTGCCAAGACGTCGGACGAGACACTCTTGGATCGACATCCCACCACAGAGATAAGACCTCAGCAGCAGCCAAGTCGAGGATCGCGATCACATTGAGTGACGGCCGCTCATGACGCCAGCCGCCCGCTTGCGAGGACCATGTCCGCCTGCCGGGGATCCTCCACGATTGCCGTGAGGCAGTCGATGTGCTGCCGGTCGATCCGGGCGAACTGAAGCATGTTGTAGTCAAACAAGCGCAGCCGCACATCGCGGCATCCGAGCTGCTCGAGCATCCAGCGAACTTCATCGACGGTGTACTCCCGGTGATGACCCTCGAAGGGCATGTCGCAATAGTACTGGGCCGCAATATCCTGGAAGATGGACTTGCCTTCCTCGAGGCGCCGGCGATTCCAGTACCTCGCGACATTGGGCGTATCGATCGCCAGGAGTCCGCCGGGGCTGGCCCTGCGTCTCATCAGCTCGAGCAGATGCCGGGGCGTGTGTGGGACGTGCTCGATCACGGCCATGGCGATGACGCAATCGTACGAGCCGAGACTCTCGATCGCCTGGGTCTCGTTGGCGCGTGTCGTTCGCACGACGCGGACGCCAGCCAGTGCGAGTTCATCGACGAAGCCGTTCACCGAGGGATCCATTTCATCGTAGCGGTCGACCGCGGTGACGTCGTAGCCGAGCCGTCGAAGTGACAGCGCGAACGAGCCATAGAGGCTGCCGATCTCGAGCACCGATCCAGAGGTGAGCCCGTGCGCGGCGAGGGCGTCGCACAAGTGGGTGACGCGCAGCGCCGTCTGGTAGAGATACTTCTTCCTCGCCTCCATTCCAGAGGCTGGCGCGTGTCTTCCGGAGAGCGAGGTCGCCGCGCTTCCCGCCCGCCTCGGGTCGTGCAGGTCGGTGAGGGTGCTCAGCTCACGCGCGACCGATACGGCAACACGGTCGGCGTCGCTCGTCCAGAGGAGGTCGTGCGGTATCGGGATCTCGGGATCAGAAATCACGACCCGGCGAATCGGGCATCCGTCCGTCGACCCCTCAGGGCGCTCGATGCCGAGCGTGTATCGCAGCGCCAGGGGGTCGCGCAGCGCCAACGCCACGAGCTCGGGCCCCAGCTCGATCGGTGTCGGATCCCCGGCAGCGGCCGGGTTGAGCGGCTCAGGACTCATAGCCGAGCGCCGCCAGCAGACCGCCCGCCACGCCCTCGAAGCGGCGCCGCTCGTCAGCGGTCATGGCCGCTCGCCATGCCTGCACGCGCGACGCCTGCGGCGGCTGCATCGTGAGCGCCTGTTGTCGAAGCCGGCCGGCATGCGAAATGACGACGCTGCCGTCCGGGCGTACACGGGCGCGATGCTCGGTGAGCCGTTCCGGCGCGCCGCGGTGGTAGTCCATCATCCGTGCGTCATACGGGAGTGCGAGGAACCGGCAGAGAGGGCGGAGGGTGTTCTCGGTCGCCCCGACGAGATCCTCGAACCGTACCTCGAGATACCGGCCGTACCGCTCACCGTGCTCGCGCGTCGTGAGCGTGACACGCTGCCAGTACTCCGCAAGCTCCTCGATCTCCCGGCTCGGCGAGAACCATGTTTGCCGCAGCGACAGCGCCACGTCGCGCCCGTCGCGTATCAGATGGATGACGTGCGCCTCCGGCAGCAGTTCCGTGACGGCAGGCAGGTGCATCCCGTAGAGCGGCGTCTTGTCGCCCCAGCGGAACTTGCCAAATCGCGCCGCATACAGACGGTAGAACGTCCGGCAGGCGTCGGCGGTCGAGAACGGGTCGAGCGCGGCAATTGCTGCCGCGAAATCTCCGGCGTCGATACCGAAGTCCGGCCACGCGGGTGCCTCGGGCGGGTGGCCCGTGACCGTCTCGACGAAGCGCCGGCCCGGATCGGGTCCTTCACCCAGCGTCTGGCCCAGGGTGAGAAAGCCAGTCTCCGGTGGGATGGCCATCTCCGGGTGGGCGTCCAGCATGAGGCGAAGCAGCGTCGTCCCGGATCGCGGGACGCCGACGATGATGGGCATCGGCGGCCATCGACACAGCACGTTGTATAGTAGGCCACGTTCCGCGCTACCCCGACTAGAGAGTTCTCATATGCATGAGCGCGCACTGCGCGACACCAACGATCAGTCCAACGCGATTGTCAGCGGCCGGCGTGCGGCGCTCATTGTCGCCCATCCCGGCCACGAGCTGCGGATTCACGGTTGGCTCGAGCGGACGCGTCCTCTCGTCTTCGTGCTGACCGATGGTTCAGGGGCTCGTGGCCACTCGCGGCTCGACTCGACCACCCGGCTCCTCGAGCGCTCCGGGGCCGTGCCGGGACCGATCTACGGTGTGGTCAGCGATCGTCGGCTCTACGAAATCATTCTCGCGGGTGACGTCTCGTGGTTCGTGACGCTGGCATCCTCGCTGCTCGACGCGCTGCTGGCGGCGCGGGTGGATATCGTCGCAGCGGATGCCCTCGAGGGCTTCAACCCGGCGCACGACCTGTGCCGTCACATCGTCGATACGGTCGTCACGCGAGCCCGGGCAGCGGGACGATCAGTGCAGGGGCTCGCGTTTGCGCTGGACGCGTCGCCCGACGTGCAGGACGAGCGGCTGCCACCGGGTTGCGTCCGGCTCGAGCTGTCCGACGATGAGCTCGCCCGCAAGCTGGCGGCGGCGCGCGCGTACGAGGGGCTTGACCAGGAAGTGCAGGAAGCGCTGCGCCGACACGGCGCCGATGCCTTTCGCCGCGAAGTGCTGTGGCCTGCGGATGCGGTACCCTTCGCGCCCGCCGACCCGCCGGCCTACGAGCGCTTCGGCGAGAATCGCAGGCACGCCGGCACATATCGCGAGGTGATTCGCCGACGCGATCACATCGAACCGATCGTCGACGCGCTGCAGCGCTTCGCGAACGGCGCCGGCCGCTCCCCTGAAACGATCGGAGAACGCGACACCCGGGTCGCCCGCGACACGCGACCGACGCGCGTGGTGTGACGGCGGCCCTTACCGCCGGCCCTCAGTCGAACCGTTGACGGGGGTCGTGGCTGGTCCCGAGCGGCGACGAGCCCGCGGCGGTCCCCGGGGTGAGGGCGGCCGAACGGCGAAGCTGTTCGATCTCCTCCTCGAGGCGAAGCACCGTGCTGCGCAGCGCGACGTTCTGGCGCCTGTGGTTCTCCGAGTCGATGATCGCCTCCGTTGACGCGATTCGGGCCATGTATGCGGCCGTGGCGCGCCGTTCGGCCTCGGCGTCAGGGGGGCCAGCGGCCCTCTGCTCCTGGATCACGCGTCGGTAGAGCGCGACGATCTCGTCCGTGCGCTCGAGGAGCCCCGCGCGTGTCCGAAGCGTGCGTGAAACGGCCCCCGCGTCGGCTGCATCGTAGCGATCGATTTGGTCGCCCGCCGCCTGGCGCGTGACCGGCTGCAGCAGGTGCCGCCGCCCGAAATTGCCGGCTTGCAGCTCGTCGAGCCGAGCCATCGTTACCATCGGACCGAGCCCCATCTGGTCGCAGAGCACGACGGCGGCTCCGACCGCCAACGCCTCGAGCGCCGCCTTCCCCTTGGCGAACACGAGATCGTAAGAGCCCAGCATCGTCTCCGGATCCTCGACGAGCCGTCCGGAATCGGTTCCAGCGGCCTCCACCGCCATCCCGCGCTCGCGGCACGCCGCGGCGATCTCGTCGAAGAATCCGTCGTCTGTCGCGAGGTGGCTGAAGACGAGCGCGCGGGCGGGCCGCGCCGGGAGCGGGGCGCGCGGCGTAAACCGCTGGAGGTCGACGAAGTTCAGCATGACCTCGGCGCCGGCCGGGTCGATTCCGCTCTGGCAGACGAGCCGGTCGAGACACGTGTGATCGACGGCGACGTAGCGACGAATGCGTGGGAATAGCGGCGGCTCATCGTGCCATGCCGTGTAGTCGTGGCAGACGAAGATCGCCGGCGTCTGGTCGAAATGAAGCAGCGCGGCCATGACCTGGTGCGCGTGATGGCCATGGATCACGTCCGGCTTGAGACCGATGCGTTCGAGCCGATCGACGACGGGAATGGTGGCGCGCCTCAGCTCGTCGACGATCGCGCCGGAAGCGACCGGAGTGTAAACCATCGGCGTATGGCCCCGGCGGCGCAACTCGAGCCCGAGATCGCGCACGTACATCTCCGTGCCCGACCGCGCCGTCAGCTTCAGGTTCGTGATGAGAATTGTGAGCGAGGCAGATGCCTCCACGATGCGATCCTCTCGCGCCATCCAGCGAACCCCCACCGTCGCATAAGAGGCCGGTTCCGTCAACGTGGTTGGCGGCCCGCGACCTCCCGAAGGACCTGGTAATAGCCGTCGGCGGCGGCGGTTTTCGTGAAGCGATCCTCAAAACAGCGTCTGGCGTTTTGCTGCATCGTCTTCAGGATATCCGGATGCCGTTGCCAGTTGAGGACCGCGTCCACCACGCCATGAGCGTCACCCGGGCTCACGCGGACACCGCATTCCTGCTCCTCGACCACGTCCGCGATTTCAGAGTCCCGTTCGGCGATGGCGAGGATGGCCTGGCCAGCGGCAAGCGCCGTGTACAGCTTGCCGGGGACGCACAGGCCTTCGGCGCCGCGAGCCAACGTGACGGCTCCGACCTCGGCGCAGGTCAGCGAATCCGAAAGTGCCTCTCTTGCCTGGTACGGCAGGAGTCGCACGTTGGCGAGCCGGTCTCGCTCGACCGCCTGGAGCACCAATGCCTCTTTGGCGCCTCCGCCGATGAACAGGAACAGGACATCGTGACGGTCTCTCAAGTTTCGCGCGGCGGCGAGAAGCGTTTCGACGTCGTTCACCAGACCCATGTTGCCGGAGTACAGGATCACCAGCTTGTCGAGCAGCCCGTGCCGTTTGCGGAACCAGTTGGCGGTACCGTTCTTCGACGGAACGATCTCCGGTTCCTCCCAGTTGGGGATGACGGTCACGCGGGGGGCCGACGGCGACGTCGGCAATGTCGCGCGAATCGTTTCGGCCATGCGCGCCCCCAGCGTGACGATCGCGTCAGCGTCTCGATACGCCAGGTAGTTGAGACGATGCCACATCTTGACCAGGCGGCTGCCGTCGCGCAGGTAGCCGAGCCGCACCGCCAGATCGGGATAGATGTCCTGAACGAGACAGACGTACTGCAGGCCGCGGATATGTTTGAGGAGCCATCCGGCGAGGTGCAGAAAAGGAGGCGTCGTCCCGATCAACAGCGTGCCCTGGATGCGCGAGCAGGTCAGTCTGGAGGTGACGAGCAGGACGAAGAGAATGCTGGACGCGGCTCGTCCGAAGCGCGTCTTCCGGTCCAGGTACGGCAGGGGCAGGCGTTCGATCTCGACGCCGTCGTGACGTTCGCGGCGCGGCAGTTTCTGCCGGCCGCCGTAGCTTGGCTGTGCGACGATCGCTCGCACCACCACACCCCGTCGAACCAGCTCCACCCCCAGTTCGGTCAAGCGTTGTGCGACGCCTGCCACCTCCGGGTAGAAGTACTGACTGAGCACGACGACGTGCAGCGGCGCGTCCGCCATGTCGCGGTCGGACGGTCGCGCGCTCGACTGGGGGGTCAGAGTGCGCTCGCCGTGACGCAGAGATGCCACCCGAACCGCCGCTCGATGGAGCGAAACAGTCGGTCCGGCATCCCTCGGAAGTACCACGTCTTCACGTATCGGTGTTGAACGTAATCCTGCACTCGATAAGGGAAAACGTGGTCGATGTGAACACTCTCGATCCGGAATCCGGTCAGGAGGCGCTGGACGTCCCGAACGCTGTAGGTGTACGTCACCGGACAACCGGTGGCCGCCTCGGAATGCCGGGCGATCACGTCGTCCCGCGCCCAGACCGCGGCATGACGAACGAGGATGCCCAGCACCTTCCAGGACCGGCGGTGGTAGACCATGAGCTTGACCGTGCTCCCCGGTCCCACGTACTGGCGTATCTGTTCGATGACCCGCATCGGCCGTGGCGTGTGATGGATCACTCCAAAGGAGTAGACGAGATCGTACGTCTCGTGCGCGACGGCCGAGCCGAGCTGTTCCGCGTCTGCAAGCACGAAGCGAATCCGATCGGAAAGGCCATAGACGGCGGCGCGCCGGCGCGCAATGTCCAGGGAGCGTTCGGACACGTCCACCGCCGTCACGTGGGCATCGTTGCGGGCGAAGTTCATGGTGTCCGTGCCGATGCCGCACCCGATCTCGAGTACCTTCCTGCCCTTCCACCTGGGGAACTCCGCGAATACGGGGATGTGCGGCTCCACGAAGTACTTCCTGGCCTCCACCTCATCGAAGTACTCGCGGCTGCCAATCTCCCTTGGAGAGTGGCGGGCGTTGCAGGGACGGGCGTTCCAATACGCCGCGACCTCCTTGATGGGAACCTGGGAGAACTGAGCAGAAGGCATCGTCGAGGTCCTATCCAGGAATCGTCGTCGGCTCGGGCACGGTCTGCGCCCATGTCGCGTTGCGCCCGGTTCCAGGCTCGATCTCCGTGAGATTCTCCTTATCGAGCCCCCAGTCTTCACCGTTGAAGATGATGGCTCCTTCCTGGCGCCTCATGGTCGCAACCCAGGCAGTGTAGAGCTGATGGTTCAAGACGGGCACATGGAGATCCTCCATGCGCCTGACGAGTCGGATCGCCTCCTGCGGCGACCACCCGGATTCGTGATCCAGGTGATACGCGTGGCATCGCCGTCCCGGCATGACCTCCCGGACGCCGGCGTGATGAGCCATCTGACAGAAGACCGAGTCGAGATGCAGCGAGAACATCGGCAGCTCCGGATATCCTCGCAGCGCGCACCACTGTTCCCGGGCCAGCAACGTGAAGTCACCGCACGCGTTCGTGTGTAGCGGCCTGACGGTGTCGCGGTACAGCCGAGCCAGTGCGCCTGGGAAGTACGCGACGCGCCGGGCCAGGGCGCCGGGCAGGGTCGTGACCCGCCGGAGCGTAGCGCGTGCTCCACGCCACAGTCGACGAACCAGCCGACCGCCGCCACGAAGGAGGCGGCCAATTCCCTGGCGGGAGACGCCCCTTCGCCGGGCGAGCCATCCCCGGAGAATCCCGCCGAGTTGAGCCGCACGTTCGGCAGAACGCGCAAGCCGGCGATTGAGCTCAACGCGCATGGCCGCCCACCGCCTGTCGTATTCGAACCGCTGCCAGAGCCGCGAGATGAGGACCAACGCGGGAGCCTGCCCTCGGTCGAACGTACCCCAACGCGTGTTCGCGCGCAGCACGTTGCGACGGCAGAACTCCAGCTGCTCCGTCACCGGGACGCCGACCGGGACGTCTGCCGGCACGTCCAGGCGGTCCACCCGGTACAGGCACCGCGGATCGAGGCGGCCAGAGGCGCAGAGCTCCATCAGAGCATCTGAGAAAAGCAGATCGATGTTTGTACACAGCACAAAGCGACCGCGCGCGCGGCGGACCCCAACGTTCTTGGCGATCATCTGGAAGAGCGGCAACCGGTCGGAGTGGGGATAACGACTGTGGACCGCAGGCGGCACTTCGATGATCCGGACCCGGCAGGGGCCGTCGGCACCCTTCCACAACAGCGCGTCGACCAGTCGCGGACGCTCGGCGGGTGGATTCCATTCGACGATGATCAGCTCAGACGCGAGCCTGTGACGCCGCGCCTGCTCGAGGAACCCGGTCACGAAGATCTGCATACGATGCAGCATGTTCTTCCCGTGGTCGTCATTTCGCGCCGCGACCACCACGCTCAGCAGCGGTGTCTCTCTCATCTCTTCCCTACGTCCCGGAGGCCGATCGTACGGCGCCGGCCTGGGAGCCGTCCGCCAGATACCGATCGATGGCTTGCCCGGGCGATCCGATGAACGAGGCTTCACCGCGTTCAAGCCATATCGCTCGATTACAGAGACGGCGCACGACGTCAAGGTTGTGTGAAACGAGGACGACCGTGACGCCGCGCTTCCTGGCGGCTGAGAGCCGATCGTGGCACTTCTGCTGGAAGGCTTCGTCTCCGACCGCCAGCACTTCGTCGAGCACGAGGACATCCGACTCCCAGGCGGTGGCGATGGCGAAACTCAACCTGGCGATCATCCCCTGCGAGTAGGTCCGAAGCGGAGCGTCCATGAACTCCGCCAGCCCGGCGAACTCCGTGATTTCGTCGAGTCGCCGGGCCACTTCTCGCCCGGAGCGCCCGAGCATGGTCCCGTTCAGGAACGCGTTTTCGCGTCCGGTCAGCTCCGGATGGAGCCCGGCTCCCAGGTTCAGTACGGGGGCGACCCGTCCCCACACGCGGATCCGCCCTCGAGTCGGCCGCAGCACACCCGAGATGACCTTGAGGAGCGTGCTCTTCCCTGCTCCGTTGCGCCCGATAATCCCGAAGGCCTCGCCGGTTTTGATCACGAGATCCACATCGCGCAACGCACAGAGATCGTGGTAGCCGGGATCTCGACGTTTGAGACGGCGGATGACGTACTCTTTGAAACTACCGATCCTATCGTGGGGGACGCGGTACAGCACGGAAACGCCGTCCAGTTGAACGATCGGCGCATCCTCACGCCCGCGGAGGTCGCTCGGTCGTGCGTCAGAGGCGATAAGCGAACCCATCAGCGCGGTGTGTGAAGACGCTCCAACCGACGGCCAGCGCGACACTCGCGACCGTGGCAGTCAGCGCCAGTTCTTGTCCGCTGGGCCAGTCGCCGTGATAGAGCGCGAGGCGGACGAACCGGACGAGGTGATACATCGGGTTCAGATTGAGTATCCACCACCGGTAGGCCGGAGGCAGGATCTCTTCCGGATAGATGATCGGCGTCAGATACATCCAGCCGAAGAGTGCGAGCTGGTACATTTCGGACACATCGGGAAAGTCGACCGCGAGGGCAGAGATCAGGAGCGCCACTCCGAGCGCAAACATTCCCAGGAAGAGCACCGCCACTGGTAGGAGGACGACGGGCGCTCGTACCGGCGTCGCCGTGATCACCATCACGAGCGCCAACGGGAACAGCGCGAGAAGGAGGTTCGTCAGCCCGGTGCCGATCGACGCGACAGCGAACACCGTCCGCGGGAAAGCCAGGCGTTGAAACGACGCGCCGCCCGAAATGGTCTGCTGCATGGCGGCAGTGGTCGTCTGAGCAAAGAACTGCCACGTGATCAGCCCCGTCAGGAGGTACACGGCGACGCCTCCGGTCGTGCCGAAGAGTGCGGAGAACGCCACCAGGAGCACCATCATCATCCCAAGCGGGTGCAGCATCGTCCAGGCGACGCCCAGGACCGATCGTTTGTACCGAGTCAGGACGTCCCGACGCACGAGCTGCCCGACCAGATCCCGGTAGAGCACGATCCGAATGACCTCTTCGATCCCCAACCGTCGGTGGCGGGCAGAGTCGTAGAGCGGCGGTCCGAGCAGCCCGCCGCTGCGCCCGGAGGCGGGCGTGTGAGGCGCGTCGTGCGTCATGCGAAGATCCGGCGCCCGTGGGCAACTGTCATCTCGGCACGGATCCATTCGTAGGTGGTGCGTATCCCGTCCTCGAGCTGGACGGCCGGCGCCCACCCGAGCTTCCGTCGGACGAGCGTGTTGTCGCTGTTGCGGCCGCGCACGCCTCTGGGCGCATCCGGCTTGTACCTGCGCCGCAGCTTCACGCCGGCGACCTGCTCAACGATATCCACGAGGCCATTGATCGTCACGAGCTGATCGCTGCCGATGTTGAGCGGCTCGCTCACCTCGCTCGCCATCAGCATCTGCGTGCCCTTCAGACAGTCATCGATGTAGGTGAAGCTGCGCGTCTGCTCCCCATCGCCCCAGATCTCGATCTCATCCGAGCCGGTCAGCTGGGCCCGGACGACCTTGCGGCAAATCGCGGCAGGCGCCTTTTCACGGCCGCCATCGTAGGTTCCGAGCGGGCCGTACACGTTGTGATAGCGTGCCACGCGCGTCTGCAGGCCGAAGTCCTCCAGGAAGTGCCGGCACAGTCGCTCGCTGAACAGCTTCTCCCACCCGTAGCCGTCTTCGGGCATCGCCGGATAGGCGTCTGACTCGCGCAGCGGCGAGACATCTGCGGTCATCTGTTTCTCAGCCGCGTACACGCAGGCCGACGAGGAGAAGAAAAACCGCTCCACGCCCGCAGCCTGAGCGGCCATCAGCATGTTCGTGTTGATGAGCACCGACAGCATGCAGAGCGCCTTGTTACGCTCGATGAAACCCATGCCGCCCATGTCGGCCGCCAGGTTGTATACGAGCCGCGCACTACGACAGGTGCGCGCGCACGCCGCCCTGTCGCACAGGTCCAGCATCTGGTTCTCGACGTCGTCGAAGCGTTGGCACCACTCGTCGAACGGCTTGATGTCCACGGCCCGAAGACGCAGATAGCCCTGGCGCCGGAGGTCGGCGACGAGATGCCCTCCGATGAAACCTCCCGCACCCGTCACGACGACGAGGTCGCGCTTGAACATCTCACCCATGCGAAGAAACGGAAATCAGGCGCTCACCGTACTGGCGCAGGTGATCCCCCGACCGACGTAGATCAGATCGGCGACGCTGCCGACCCTTTCTGGAGACAGGAGCCGCCAGCAGTCGACGACCGGGAGGGGTTGCGGTCGTACGAACGCCTCGGTCGCGATGGCGCGAAACTCCGGCCATGGCGTCATCAGCGCCACCACGGAGGAGCGCCGGACGCAATCCTCGGCAGACGCGGCCGCGGTGAACGGCCGGGCGACGACCGACCGCGCCTGCTCGAGCGCCTTCGGATCGTAGGCGATGACCTGGTGGCCTTCCTGCAGCAGGCGCTCGACCAGCGCCACACCCTGGCTCTGTTCGACGACGGACGTATCGGGTTTGTACGCGAGGCCAAGGACGCCCACCGGACCGCCGTTGCGCAGCCGCGCCACGACGGCACCGAGTACACGCTCGATTTGATACCGGTTGAGGCTGTCGGTCGACTCAGCGAGCTCCGCGCGTGCGCCCAGCGATCGCGCCAGCGCCGCGAAGGCTGCGTTGTCCCGCGGGAAGCACGGCCCGCCGTACCCGATCGCGGCGCGGAGAGACTTCCTCCCGATGCGGGAATCGGAGCCCACGGCCTGCGTGACGATGTCCACATCGGCGCCTGGGAGGCGGTCGCAGACGTCGGCAAGCATGTTCGCGTATGAGATCTTTGTCGTGACGAACGTGTTGACGGCGATCTTCGCGAGCTCTGCGTTCACGAACGTCATGCGGTGGATGAGCGGCCGGCTGTCGCAGATCGTGCCGTAGATGTGGGCGAGGACGTCGCCGGCCTTCTGGTCGGACTCGCCGATGAGAATCATCTCCGGCGTCAGGAGGTCGCGCACGACGCTGCCGAGCGCGACGAACAGAGGGTTGTAACAGAGACCGATCTCGGCGCCGACCCTGCGACCGGAATGCGCCTCGAGCGACGCGTGGATTTCCGCTTCCATTGAACCGGGCATCACCGTGCTGGTGACAACAACAACGTGGTAGTAGCCGGCCTTCTGCCGCAGACCCGCCCCCACGCGCTCGATCGCGCTCAGTACGAAGCGGTTGCTGAAGCGGCCCGTCTCGTCACTCGGGGTTGGAACGATGATGAACGTGATGTCCGTCTGGGCGACAGCGGCGGCAGCATCCGCCTTGGCGCTGAGCCGATCGCGGTGCTCGTCGATAAGGTCCTGCAGGTGTGGCTCGTCGACCGGGGCCCGGCCCGCATTGATGGCGTCGACGAACGCATGGTGCACGTCCGAGCCGACCACCGGAAAGCCCTTGCTTGCCAACACTGCCGCCAGCGGCGCGCCCAGCTTGCCGAGCCCGATGACCGAAGCCCTCATTCGCTCCTGCCGCCCTCACGAAGAGCCACCCGGGCCGCGGAGTTTCCGGACCACGGCGCCCTACGACGAAAGAAACTCGGCAAGTATAGGTGGCACCTGGGAATGGGTCAATTATTGTCCCTTCCGCCGTGTCACCGCGGTGCGCGATCCCGCCTGGCGGGCGAAACGATGTGGTCGACGATGTGCTCGGCATCCCGTCCCACGCCTCCCAGCAGCGACGAGCTCAGCGAGTAAAGAAAGAGAAGCCCGATGAAGTAGAGACCGGGACAGGATTCGACGATGCCCCGATCGTGAGTGGGAAGGCCGTGGTGGGTCGGGAGCGGGAAATCGATCCAGCGATAATCGGGTGTGAAGCCGGTGCACCAGATGACGTTCGACACCTCGAGGGCCCTTCCATCCTCGAGGACGGGATACCCGTTCCCCACCCCGGTCATGCGCGGCACTCTTTCGATGCCGGCGGCGGCAAAGTCCTTCCGTCGAACACGCCCCAGAGGGATTCCTCGAGGCGGGTCGAGAAAGTGATCGCGGAGCTTTCTTCCAGGTAACGTTTTCACCGTCAACCGCGTCGCCATGAACCACATGATGGGTGTGAACAGTTGATCGGGCAGGCTCCCGGCCCGCGTGGGCTCCTGTCCCGTGTCCGGGCCGGATAACAACGTCTGATGGTGGGGAGCGAGTTCCATCGCTATCTCCGCTCCCGAGTTGCCGGCGCCCACCACCAGCACTCCCCCATCCTGGGTTTGGGATGGGTTGCGGTACTCCTTGGAGTGGAGCTGGACAATCCGCTCGTCGAGCTCGCGTGCGAACGGCGGGACCCTCGGGTTGTGGGAGGCGCCGGTAGCTACGACGACGTTCGCTGCGAGCAGCGTCTCCTTGCCACAAATGACCGCGAACCGATCCTCGACCCTGCACAGTCTGTCGACTTTGACCTCGGTTCGGACAGGGAGCTCGAACCTGCGGGCATAGGCCGCCAGATAATCGGCCGTCTCGTCCTTCGTCGGATAAGCGGCGGGCGATCCCGGGAACGGCATCCCCGGCAGACCGTCATAACGGCCCGGCGTAAACAGACGCAGCGAATCCCACCTTTTTCGCCAGGTATCACCGATCCTGGCGTTCTCGTCCAGGATGACGAACGGAAGACCCCGCTGCCTGAGGTAATAGCCGACGGCCAGCCCTGCCTGGCTCCCACCGATGACTACGGTGCCGAGCTGTCGATCACTCATTCGGCTCGATTCGATAGATTTCCCGCCGGCCGTGGTCGACGAGGTCGTGATAATCAGCCATGGTCTTCCGGAGAGTCTCATGGGCCGCGAGCTTGTTCTCCATGGCGAAGAAATCATCGATCTTCTCGACCTTCGCCTCGACGACGAGGGTCCAGAACGGCTCGCCGGTGACATCGGTCATCACGCGAAGGGGTTCCTGCCCCATTTCTTTCAGGACGGCTGAGATGCCCCGGAACTTCTCAAACATCTGGCGGACTTTCCCGGGCTTGCAGTTCACAACCTCACGGATCACATACATGACGTCGCTCCTCTCAAAGGCATCACCCTCGAGCTCCGGCACTCGCCATGATCCGGTCGAGATTCTCCGGACTCATGAAAGCTGGCAGCGGACTCGAGCCAGTGATCGCGGAGTAGAACCGATTCGTGGCCTCCTGGTTGCCGCGCAGCGCAGCGAAGAGCCGCCGCATGTGAGGCGGTGGCGGTTCCAGCGTCGCCAGCTGACAGGTGAAGTCGTACATAGGCTTGGCGCGCCGATCGCGGCTCGACTGATACTCGGCCAGCGCGTCATCCAGCGGTCGACGCCCGGACCAGCCATCGTCCAGTGCGTTGGTCAAATGCTCCGCGTCGATGAAGGCGTCGCTGATCCCCTGCGCCGTGATCGGATCCTTGTCGTATGCCGCGTCGCCGACGAGCGCCCAGCCAGGGCCGTACGGCTGGCGGAAGTAGTTGGCGACGCCGGCCGTCCCGACCCACTTCTCTTCACGTTTCGCGCCCTGCAGCCGATCCGCGACGGTCGGCGTAGACTCGAGCACCTTCCTGACGTGGCCCTCGATATCAGCGCGCACCTCTTCGAATCTGCTGCTGGGCCATAACACGGCGATGAGCGTCAGACCATCGTGCGTCGGAAAGCATCCGACGGCCTGGTAGTCGCGGACGTACTCCTCGAGATCCTCGGCCTCGAATCCGCTGAAGTAGCTGTAGTAATTCGTGGTGATCGGCGGCTTCACGTCGTACTCCGGCGCTCGGACGGCCCTGGCCACCAGCGAATGCAGACCGTCGGCGCCGATCACGACTCGCGCCCGCTCCTCGATCGCGCCGCCCGTCCGGCCGTGGCCGCTGTGACCTTTGACGCCGACGACGCGATCGCCGTCTGTCAGCAGCCACTCTACGCTGAACCCTTCCCGCAGTTCCGCACCGGCCTCGACCGCGGCATCCACGAGGAGCTTGTCCAGCACCGTGCGACGTGGACAGAAGCCGCCGCGTCCGGCGTTCGTGTCGGTCACGCCCCCCTTCAGCGCGAACGGGCCGACGTCAAAGATCAGCTTCAGGGCGACCGGCGGGCAGCCTGTCGCAGCCAGTCGATCGAGCAGCCCCCAGCGGTCCATGATTTCGGCGCCATGCGGCCAGATGATGTGCGTGGAGATCGTGTCGCTCGGAAACGTGGCCTTGTCGACCACCAGGACGCGATAGCCCTTCCGGGCCAGAAGCATCGCTGTCGGAGCGCCTGCGCATCGCGCGCCGATGATGATCGCGTCGTACATGGTTGCGTCCTTTGCCATGTCTAATCCTCGTCCTTTCGGTCGGGGGGTGTCTCTTACCGTTCGAATGTGCGACGAAGGCGGCCGCGCGCGCTTCGGCGAAACCACCCACAAGGGGGGACCAGGAAATGGGTAGTTTCCGCCAGGTCAGACTACTCGCCGCCCCGCGCCGCTCAAAAGAGCTTGTGATCGTAGGCGTACGCCGTGGCGGCGGCACGCGATCGCACGTCGAGCTTGTCCAGGATATTGCTGACGTGGCGGTCGATCGTTCGCTCGCTTACGCACAACTCTTCCGCGATCTCCTTGTTGGTCCGGCCGGTTGAGATCAGGCGCAACACGCGAAGCTCGCGGGCCGTTAACGGGCCCCTCGAGGCCGGTTCGACCGGCGTGTTCGGCGCATCGAGACGAGCCAGATCCGGCCGCGCTCCGAGGCGTTCGAACACGGACCTTGCCGCCCCGTGCTCGAGCCCTGCCGCCTCGTCGTCGCCGAGAGCGCGACACGCCTGCCCGATGAGCACGCGCACACGGGCGGCCTCGTAGGGCGCCTCGAGGCGCTCCCACAGCTCGAACGCGCACCGAAGCGGGTCGAGCGCCGCCCGGGCGTTGCCTTCGGTCAGGGCAATCGCGCCGTCGGCCTGTGCAACCACCGCGCGCAGCACGTCGGCGCCGAACGCGTGCGCCAGCTCCTGCAGTTCATCGCGGGCGCGTCGCGCCTCCCCGACATCTCCGGTCGCGAGCATGATCTCGAGGTGTGCCGGCAGGAGTCTGGCGCGTCGCAGCCGATCGCGGGTCGCGCTCGTCAGCCGGCGGATCGTCGCACACGCGGCGTCGGTGCGTCCTTGAGCCAGCCGCAGGAGCGCGAGTCCTGGCTGCGGCTCGCATCCCCGCTCGCTCGCCGAGCGATAGGCTTCCTCAGCCTTCTCACACTCGCCACACAGGCGGTAGATCTCTGCCTGTTGATAGAGCGCGGCGCCTGGCGGCTTGCGGTCGGCGCGCTCAGCACGCTCACAGGCACGCGAGGCTTCGATCATCGCGTCCGGCCACGCCCCCTGGAACTGCAGGATCTCGGAACGATGCACGAGGCACGTGCCCGTGAACGCCAACATCTCCGGCTGTTGGTCGCATACGCTCGAGAACGCAGAGGTCCATTCGCGAGCGCGGCCCACTGCATAGACCTGCCGGCAGGCGTCAATCACGCTGCAGTACATCAACCCCGTCACGATCGGGGACAGATCACCCGCGACGACGGCGAGCATTGCTTCATCCAGTTGTTTCAGGCCGGCGAGCGCGTCGCCCTGCTGGATGAGCGCACGGCCCTGGACGTGCCTGGCCGCCGCGACGAGGTCGGCGTCTCCAAAGCATTCACCGATCGCAACGGCACGGCTTGCGGTGGCGTGCGCCGCATCATACTGACCGCCGTTCAGCTGCTGTTCAGCGACAGGGAGCAGCAAATAGCCCTGCTCGACGCAGGCTTCGTCCTTGACAAGCCGCTGGCCCCGCGCAATCCAGGCGTTCGCGTGACCGATCTCGCCGTAAAACAAGGACGTGAGCGCGAGCCAGAACGTAGAGCGCGCCGCGCGCCCGCGCGCGCCCGCGTCGGTGTGCATCCGATGCAGTCGCTCCTGGATCCGCTGAAATTCGCCGTCGTGGCCGGTCACGAACGCCGCGGTCGCCAGCCGCTCGAGATCGTCGGCTTCAAGCGGCGCCGCCTGATCCGCGCACAGGAGCGCCCGGTAGGCGTCACCCCAGGCGCGACGCCCGTAACACTCGCGGCCGAGTTCAAGATGATCCATCTCAACCACGCTCGAGCCGGATGACCCCACCGCTCATCCCGTAGTGTGGCATCCGCGTGAGGCCGGGCTCAACTCTATGGCATGTGCAGCAGTGGCGGCGGTGCGGCGCCGACAGTAGAATCTGCAAGCTCGGCCATGGAGGATCAAATGACTGACAGCCTCACCATCGTCCGGCGGCGCCCCGGCCTTGTGCTTGCGTTGTGCTGCGCGGTCGTCGGCGTGTTGGACGTGTTGATCGGGAGCGACGTGCTGCGCGCCGGAGAGGAGCACGCGCTCGCCAGCCAGCCGGCCGTCTCCGCCAGACTCGAGGTGCTCGAGGCCTGGATCCTCGAAACCATGGAGAGCCGCGAGCAGCCAGGGCTGTCGATAGGAATCGTGTACGACCAGGAGCTGATCTGGTCGAAGGGATATGGGCTCGCCGACGTCGCGACAAAGCGGCCGGCGACTCCGTCGACCGTCTATCGGATCGCATCGATCACGAAGCTGTTCACGGCGACGGCACTCATGCAGCTCCGCGATCAAGGCAAGATCCACCTGGACGACCCGGTCAGGAAATACTTGCCGTGGTTCTCTATCAAGGATCCGTTCCCGGACGATCCCGCGGTCACGATCCGGCATCTCATGACGCACCTGGCAGGCCTGCCGCGGGGATCGGCCGGATTGCCGGAAGGCCAGCGCGGATTCGCCTCGCGCGATCAGATGCTCGGCGCGCTGGGACAGCAGGAACTCGCCTTTCCCACAGAAACGGAGTTCAAGTACTCGAACCTCGGGTGGGCGATCGCCGGCGAGGTCGTCGCGCAGGCGGCCGGCGAACCGTACGCGCAGTACGTCGAGCGCCGCATTCTCAAACCGCTGCGCATGACCTCCACCTACGTCCTTCCGGAACCCGCGACGGCGGGTCTCGCCACGCCGTACTCACGACGTGTCCCCGGCAAGGAGCGCCGCGTGCAGCCGTTCTCGGATTGGTCAGGGCTCACGCCCGCGGCGAACATGGCGTCGACCGTCGAGGATCTGGCGAAGTTCGCGTCGCTGCAGCTTCGAGACGAGCCCGCGACAGCGGCGGCCGTGCTGTCCGGGTCGACCTTGCGCGAGATGCACCGCGTGCAGTGGCTCCGGCCCGACTGGCGCAGCGGCCAGGGCCTCGGGTTCGCCATTCGCCGGGTCGACGACCGGGTGCAGGTCGGCCACGGCGGCAGCACGTCCGGATTCCGGACACAGATTCAGATTCGACCCGCTGACAAGATGGCGGTCATCGTCCTCACCAACGCAGACGACGGCGACCCGGGACGCTACGTGGATCAGGCGTTCAGGATCGTAGGCCCCGCCATCCGCAGCGCCACGGAAGAACGGAACGCGCCCTCCACCGCCGATCCGACGTGGGCGCGTTACGTCGGGCGGTACGGCCGCGAAGATGCCGACAACGAGTCGCGGATCACGGTCCTGAACGGCGAGCTCACCATGTACACGGCCGATGCGATGGTGTCCGACGATCCCTGGGACGCTCGCGTCCGCCTCGTACCCGTGCGGGAGCACACGTTTCGCATGGTGGGAGGCTCGTCGAGCGGCGAGCTGGTCGTGTTCCGGACGGATGCGCAGGGCCACGTGACGGACATGAAGGTCGCGACGTCATCGATGGTGCTGCCGAAACGCCAGGGAACCTAAGGCACGCTCCGCTGCGGCTGGAAGTGACCCGGTAACGACCGCAGCGTTCCTGCCCTTCGCGACCGCTGCCACCTCAGCCGTAGACCCCCTTCTTGACACAGCCGTCTCGACGCGCGTAGCGTCGCCCCACCCCTCGACGCCCCCGAAATCGCTGGAGGCACACCATGGTCCTTCCCGCCGTGCCGAGAAGATTGAAAACGTACGCCCGTCACACAGGATTTGCGGTGGCAGCCGCCGCGCTCGCAGTCTGGGCGGTCGGTGCCCAGGATGCGACCCTGCCCGTGAACAATCCCGCAGGACCGCGATACCCAGAGTTCATCCCGGGCGTCATGATCGACAGCGAGGAAGGCGACGACGCCTGCTCGGGACTGGGGATCCAGCAGGGGTGGGAGCTCGTAAAGCCCGGCGACTTCACCAATCCGCGGCGGCTCGAGGGAGAAGTCGTCGCCGGTCATCCGCCGCACGGCGATTTCTTTTTCAACCACAACACCGAGGACTACACCTTCTACGTCTTCCCCGACAACAAGAACCCGCGCGCGAGCAACCCGACGACTGACTACCGCTCGCTGCTTGGATCCGGGAACTTCGTCACCGGAGAGCCGAAGGCGTTCGGGCTGATCGAGGTCGAGTGGGAGTACGGCGCACACTCGTGGAACGACGCGGCCGCCAACAACTATTACGGATTCCCGACCTGGGCGTGGCCGACGATCGGCGATCGCGTCCTCGTCGAGGGATTCTGGGTCTTCGACTGTGGCCACGAGGAGGAGAGCCCGGGATGGCGCACGGAGATTCACCCGGCACGCCTCGTCGTCACCTACCGGAACGCCGCGAAGAGCCAGATGGCGCGCGCGTCGGACCGGAAGGGATGGGTCGCACCGCTCTCGACCGACGATCGCGACTTCAGTCCCGTGACGCGCGCCGACGTCTTCGCCTCGAGCTTCGGCGGCGAGGTAGTAGACAACCTGTTTGACGACGATGTCTTCTACGGGCCTAACCTCGATCCGCCGCGGCCGGACTGGTGGCAGCCGGTGAACGACAAGGACTATGACTTCATCATCCTCGCGCCTCCGAAGCCCTCTTCCGAAGCTGTGATGGTGGTGAAAGTGCTCGACCCGCCGTCCGACTACATCATGCCGCCCGGCGCTGTTCACCCGCAGTTCGATCCGGCCACGCACATCACGCCGATCACGCAGGACGGCCTGGAGGGCGTCAAGGTTCACATCCCGTTCCACGTCGTCTCGGGCGCGGACTACTTGATTTTCGCGAAGACGATCCTCGTCGGCTGGGACGTGCCGCAGCCCGACGTCATGCACTTCCGCATGACGGTCAACCGCTGGAACATCTTCGACGACCTTGAGCCGGAGACGGAGGAGACGGAGTACTCGGCCTGGGCGCTGTCGCGCGACCGGGCGATTTTCGTTCGTCTCAGCGATGGCGGTGAGGACGATGAGAGCGATCTGTTCGAGTGCGATTCCGACGGCAATTACATGCCGCAGTGCGACATCGACAGCAACGAGAACAGCTTCGCCGATGGGAGCTTCGACGTGTTCATCCGTCCGGAGGATTCGTTCGTGCTGAGCTTCCGCGCGAAGGAAGGGGACACGCCCTTCAACGAGAACGACGATCTCGGCATCGCGGAGCAGGCGTTCACAGCCACAGAGAACTGGGGCGTCGGTACGCATCACCTCTTCCAGCACGACAAGACGTTCGCAGGCGAACATCCGGACTTCTTCGTGCCGGATGAACCTCTCCCGACCGAAGACAACCCGTGCGATGATGAGGGCCCAGACGACCTGGACACGTGCTATGAGGTGACGTACACCATCGAACGGATCTTCGATCCCACGACCACAACGATCGGCGTTCCGCCGGTCCAGTATGCGCAGGATCCGATCAAGTTCACCGCAACAGTAGTGACGCCGGGCACACCCGAGAAGCCGCGCCGCCGCTTGCCCGTTCAGATTCAGTTGTCGGGCCCGGGCGGGACACAAACATTCAACTCCACGACCGGAGACGACGGGGTCGCGCGTCCGAGCCAGGTCATCACACTGCCCGCCGGTACCTACACCGACGCCTCGTCGTTCGGCGGCAACGGCCTGCTCCAGGCGTCGGCCGCGGCTCTCGACGTCACGATTCTGAAGGACTTCACGTCCACGACGCTGACGATGGAGAACGAGATCCGCTGGGGTCACAACGATCCGATGACCGTGACGCTGATCGAGCCCAACGTCGGGCAGGGCGAGCCGCCACTCGGCGTCCAGGGGAAGGACGTCGTCATCTCGCTCGCCGGGCCGCTCGGGTCGAAGTCGTACACAGCGGGTCCAACCGACGCGTCAGGGAACGCGACGATCACACCGCTCATGGATCTGCCGCCCGGCAACTATCAGGCCAAGGCGTGTTTCGAGGAGGACGCCTGGTTCCTGGGCTCCTGCTCTCCGGAGCAGACCGTGAAGGTCACGCTCGGCTTTGCGGCGTTCGCGTCCGGCGGTCCGATCACGATCACCGGGACGTCGCAGACCGCTCTGGGCGATCTACACAGCGAATCGTCCGTCGTCCTCTCCGGTGCTACGCACGTGATCTCCGCGGCCGCCGGTGAACGTCTCGAGTACGTGACGACGCTGACGGATCAGAGCACGGGATCGAAGTACAACGCGTTCAAGGTGACTCCGCTCGGCATCAAGCCAACGTACCTGTCGTCCACGTACTGTAGCGGCGCGAGTTCGCTGATGGGCGTTCCGATCACGTACATCAGCGGCAATCACACCTTCCACAACCGTGCAGTGGTATCGGGCATCTATTGCGTGAGCGGCAACATCAAGATCCAGTCGGACGTGACTGGATCGGCCGTGATGATCGCCGGCGGAACGATTACGACCTCGGGAGGCGGGCAGAACCTGAAGACCGCCGATCCGACCGGCGCCGACGTGCTCCTGATGGCGGGCTCAAACATCGACAAGGCAATCTCGGCTGACGCGGCGCTCATTCGCTTCGTCGGCGTGCTCGTAGCGACCGGCGGCATAGAAGTCTCGTCGCAGAACGCGCTCGCCGACGGCGGAGTCGTCGGCCGTTTAATTGTTGTCAAGGGGCTCAACCACGTGCTCGACGGCCGCACGAGCGGCTCGTAACCGCGAGGAGAAACACGAGACCTACGGCGTAGTGATCGCTTCCCCGGCAAGTGACGGCGTATGCCGGGGGAGCCGCCGTGCCCGGGTCGCCTGCTCGAAGCTGTACCCCAGCGCCAGCAGTCTCGGCTCGCTGAAGGCCGGACCGAGAAAAGAGATCGTGACCGGTAGACGGTCGCCGGTAAACCCGGCCGGCACGATCAGATCGGGAAACCCGGTCAGATTTGCGAGATTGGTCGCACCAAGCCCCATGGCGCGGAGAATCGCGTCGGGCGCCGCCGCTGCTGGCGCCTCGGCAACCAGCGGCGGCCGCCGCGATGCCGTCGGGTAGACGATCGCGTCGAGTTTCTGCGACGTGAGGATCCCTTCGACCGCCGCACGGATGAGCGGCAGACCGTGGTCCCGGACCGACGTGTATCGATAATCGTCCGTCGTTCCGCTCTCGACTTCGCGCTTGAACAGCGTCCAGCGGCTCGGATTCGGACCCGCGCCATCGCCGCGCGTCGCCGTGAACTCGTTCGCGCGTTCGATCATCTGCGCCAGCGTCTTGGGATATTTCGGGCCCAGGGTCGAGAGATACTGGCCGATCTGCACGGTGAATTCCGGGCGCCGGATCGCGTTGTAGAACTCGTCTTTCGCCGTGAGCAGCCAGTTCGGATAGCGCACGTCCATGACAGTCGCGCCTGCGCGGCGGATCGACTCCAGTGCCGCCTCGAAAACCCAGTCGACGTCCTGGTCGTTGCCGACGAAATCACGCGCGACGCCGATGCGGGCGCCTTTCAACGCGTCCGCCGTCAGGTACTTCGTGTAGTCCGTCTCGAAACGTCCTTCGCTCTTGCTGGTCGCGGCGTCGGCGCTGTCCACCCCGGTCATCACGCCGAGCACGGCAGCGACGTCGGACACGCTTCTCGCCATCGGCCCGGCCGTATCGAACGTCAGGGCGAGCGGGATGATCCCGTCGCGGCTCAACAGACCGTGCGTCGGCTTCAATCCTACTACCCCATTCGCGGCGGATGGCCCGCGCACCGAACCGCCGGTGTCGGTGCCAAGGCCGACGACCGCATACGCCGCCGCCACCGCTACGCCGGTTCCGCCGGACGATCCGGAGGGGCTTCTCGTGGGGTCGTGCGGGTTGAGCGTGTGGCCGCCGAGCGAGCTGTACGCGCCACCCGACGCGAACTCCGACAAGTTGGCCTTGCCGATGATGACGACGCCCGCGGCGCGCAGCCTTCTCACCAGGAACGCATCGTCCGGCGGGATGGACCCTTCGAGGAGGACCGATCCGCCGGTCGTCGGCATGTCCATGGTGTCGAAGTTGTCCTTGAGGACCATCGGAATGCCGTGGAGTTGCGAGCGTGGGCCCTTCGATTTGCGCTCGGCATCGAGCGCCCGCGCGGTGTCGAGCGCTTTCGGGTTGACCGCGATCATGGCGTGCAGCGACGGGCCCCGGCGATCGTAGGCGTTGATACGCGCCAGAAACAGCGCCGTCAGTTTCTCCGACGTGAGCGTGCCGGCGTTGAAGGCGGCGTTGAAGTCCGCGATCGTGGCGTTTTCCAAGTCGATCGCCCGCCGGGTTGAGACCGGAGCCAGCGCGATGAAGAGCATCGCGATGCTCGCCGAGAGCAGCCGTATTGTCATAAGGAAGCGCCTTCGTGAAGTGGCGCGATTATAGAGCAGCGGACGACGATCACAGATCTTGCGCCCGTCATACAGGATCTGTTGCGGCCGTCCGCCCGAGCCTGCCCGAATCACGTCGTCTTGGTGAGATCCTGCTGAGAAACGGCGCCGGACGTGGCGTCCATCTTGCCGTACCTTGAATCATGGGTCATCTTCGTTGGCTGGTCTTCGCTACGGCACTCGCACAGGTGCTTCCGACGGCGCCCAGAAATCTCCGGGTCGTCGGTGACGGCGTCTGCCCGGCTGGGCAGGTCGGCGTTTTTCCCAGCTGTTTCCCGGCGCCGCCGGCCCCCGCCGCGGGCGGCAAGCAGTGGAGGGTCACGTACGCCGAAGAATTTAGCGGCACCGCTCTCGACCTCACCAAACTGACACCTTGCTTCGACTGGAATTTTGGCGCCTGCACGGCGTCCTTCAATACCGGCAAGGAGCGATACCTGCCGTCCCAGGTGCAGGTCGGCAACGGCATCGCCAGGCTGGTGGCCGAGCCGCTCGCACCGCCGTACGCGAGCAGCGCGTGTTACCAGGGGCAATGCACCTACAAGGCTGGACTCGTGTCAACCGCGCGGCCGCGAGCGGACAACGGCTCGCCATACCTGTTCCCGTTCACGTATGGCTATGTCGAGTCGCGGATGAAGTTCCCCGGCACGGCAGGATTCTTCACCGCGTTCTGGATGCTGCCGACCAATCCCAGCTTCAGCTACAACACGGAAATCGACATCGTCGAGATCCTCGGCGGCTTCCCGGACACGGTGTTCATGACGTACCACTACAACGGCCGCAGCTCGTCCTTCACTCCCAATAACGGTTTGCACAACAACGGGGCGTGTCAGACGAGAGACTATTCAACCGCGTTCGTGAGGTTCGGCCTGGACTGGCAGCCGACGCACATCGCGTGGTACATCGACGGCGTGAAATGCGGGCAGTTCAACGGCGGCGCGGGCACCATCGAGAGCGGCCCCATGCAGCTGATTCTGCACATGATGATCGACAATCAATGGGAGCGGGACTGGGGTTCGGTCCTGTCGAGTCAGACGCTCGTGCGTCAGCTGGAAGTGGACTACATCCGCATCTACCAGCAGCAGTAGGCGCGTGCCTTCCCGTTCACGGTGACGGCGTGGAGATGACTCTTCGAACGTCCGAGGGTCTCGATCCATAACGCCGCCGAAACGTCGTGACGAAGTGGCTGAGCGAATTGAAGCCCACCGCGAAGCACGTTTCGGTCACGCCGGCCCCGTCGCGAAGGCGTGCGTGGGCGTGCGCCAGGCGGACGTCCCTCAGCAAGCGATGAGGCGGCCGGCCCTCGAGCTCGGCAAAGATCCGCGCGAAGTGAAACACGCTCATGCCCGCGTCGCGAGCCAGGGTGGAAAGCGAGAGCGGTTCGGCGTAGCGTGCCTCGATCATCGCCTTGGCGCGATCGACCCGGGCTGCATACCAGGCCAGGCGATCGGGACGGAAGAGAGGCTGTCGCGAGGTGGCGGCCGAGAGCGACCACAGCAAGGCGCCGGCGAGCGCCTCGGCCCGCGCCTCATCCCCCCGAACGCACTCCCGAAGCGCTCGCCGCAAGTAGGCGTGGCGGTTCGCGAGCGCACGCACAGGTGAGGCGTCCAGCGTGACCGACGATCGCGCGCTCTCCACCGCCTCGTCTGAGTATCTCACCGAGAAGCAACAATCGGCGGGATGGTCCTCGTCGTGAGCACACGAAAACTCCAGGCCCGGGCTCGTCACGAACAACGAATCCGTCGCGATCTCGTGCCAGGCTCCTGACGTCCTCACGCGAAACGAGCCCGCCTCCACGAAGTTCACCGCGTGCCCGGCGGCGCGCTCCCGCTCAGGGTCACGGTGCACCACGCCGGGCTCGTGATCGAAGCGCTCGAGCGCGACCGCGTCCGTACGGACCAGCCGGACGACACGATTCATGGGTAATCATGTTGCCTCGCCTTCGCAAGAAACCGCAAGCCGCAACGCCTGCGCTCCGGTTAGATTCCGATCATGGAGGTGTCCGTGACGACTGTTCAAACCATGGCGAGCGTGGCCGGGATCGCGCTGCTCGCGATGATGTCAGCGTATCGTTCGCTGCCGGCGGCGCAGACGGCCATCGAGCCGGAGCTGCTGGCCGCGCGCGAGGCGGCGTGGCGGGCGTATTTCAGCGGGGACGTGAAGGCGCTCGGCGACCTGCTCCCACAAGAGTTCATCGGGATCGGGATGACCGACGGGCCATTTACGGACCGCGCCACGACGCTCGATGGCGCTCGGGCGTTTCGCGAACGAGGCGGCCGACTCGTCCGCCTGGCGTTTCCCGAAACACAGGCGCAGCGGTTTGGCGACGTCGTCGTGCTCTACGGCCGCTACGAGGCGGTGATCTACTCCGATGGCGCGGAGCGAACACTCCGGGGACGTCTCACGGAGATGTTCGTCCGACGCGACGGAAAGTGGTTGCACCCGGGCTGGCATCTCGACGTGACGCCCGCACCGTCGATCTGATCGTCACTGGCTCACCGGTCGATGGCCGGAGTTCTCGATGACGACGCGGATGTTCTTCGCGGGCGCGTCGAGCGTCGTCTGCGCCGTATAGGTCGTGCCGTCCGGTAGCGCTCCCTCCCGGACGTCGAGCTTCACCTGATCCTCCTGTTTGTCGAGGTACGACGAGACGCTCAGGCCGAGCAGCCTGTCGGTCGCGGGGTCGACCTCGATCGCCAGCAGGTCCCCGGCCTTCAGATAGTCCGTGAGCTCGAGTCGCGCGCGCCCCTCGCCGGGCTTCAGCGCGATCTTGCCGGCGTCTTTCGCCGCCTGGATCCGCTCCGGGCTGGGCGGGACGTACTGGTGGATCAGGGCAACGGCCTGTTCCATGTAGTCCTGCATCTCCTCTTTCTTGTTCTCGACGACGTGCTTCTTGACGCGGCCTCCTCGCCGGCCGCCGCCTGACGCCTGCTGTTGCTGTGGCTGCGGCTGGTCGAGCGGCACCTTCTGCACCTTGCCGTCGGCGCCGTAGGAGCAGCGGTGCTGCTTCCGCGACTTCTCTTCGCCTTTCAGGCTGATGATCGTCGTCTCGACCCATTCGTACTTGCGAAGTCGCTGCTGACTGTCCTGAAGCGACTTCTTGAGCGCGGCGACGTGCTGCTCCGCTCCCTCTGCCTGGCCGGACACGGGGGCCGTTGCGAGAGCGATACCGACGAACACCAGGGTTGCGTGTCGCATAAGGACTCCTCGTGTCATTTCATGCATCTCCTCCAGGCATCGAGTGACTCGAAGAACTGCCTCGACTCAATCGTGGAGTTCTCGGCTCGCTGTGTCTCCGTGCGCTTCGGCCCGTTCGCTCGTAAGGCTGCCTCAATGGCCGCAGGAACATCTCTTGGGAGGATGCGCTGTCATGCCTGGCGCGATAGCGTAGGTCCGGCCTTCCTCCCAGTCGAGCATCGTCATCGCCTGCCAACCCTCATCGCTCATCATACGGTTGATCAGCGTTCGCGCCATCTCGGCCTGTTTCCATTCGAGCTCTCTCATGCTTTGCGACACGCCTCGCCTGTATTGACCTATGCCGACCGTCGCGGCGATGAGCGCTGACGACGGCTGCGTACTTCGCAATCCATTCGATCTGGTGGCGTTCGGCACGGCGTTTCCCTCTGAAGTGTGAGCTTCGGGACATCACTGCCGCCTGTTCACCGGTCGACTGGTTTGCCCGTGTCATTTCATGCTCTGCCGCAGATCGACGAGCACGTGATCGACGGCATCGACGCGGATCAGGCCGAAACGTGGGTACTCGATGTCGAAGATCACGTAGACCGTTGTGGCCACGACGAACGCGAACGCGATGGTATGGATCGAGTTTCGTGTCTTGCCGGCCATCCCGTAGCCCGCCACGAGCGCGCTAATCAACGCAACGGCCGCGAGCAGGACGAACAGCACTGGCGGCGGGTGGACTTCCCCCATCATCGTCCTCGTCGTCGTGATGTCGATCATCTCGTTCAGGGCGGGGAGGAGCACCAGCGAGGCAGCGGGCGTGTCCGAGATCCGGCTGCCGGCGACAGCCGCGGCCCAGATATCGTTCTGCAGGCTCGCCGAGCGAGCCAGCTCGAGCTTCGCGGCTTCGAGATCCGGCAGCTTGCGATACGTTTCGATCCGCGAGTCGAGATAGCGGCGGAACAGATCGCGCAGGTCCGGCTGCGCGCCCGCCGGGAGCACGTCGATTCGAAGCCAGGCGGTGCCAATCATGTTGGCTTCGTCGATCACGAGGTGGCGACGGTCATCGAAGCGCGAGGCCGCACCTGAAAAGGTGAACGCCATCAGCAGGCCCAGCAGGCCGAAGACCGCTCCCTCGATCGCGCCGGTTCGAATCCCCTCGGGATCGCGGGCAAGCCGCTGTGCGCCGAGGCGATGTCCGGCCTCCTCCAGCGCGAGCATCCCGACGAACAACCCGCCCGCGATCGCGATGGCCCAGATCACGCGCTGACCTCCATCCGAAATCTGCCGCTTCCAGCGTGACAAGCACGAAACGGTGGCCGCCCGGAGAGCGCGGCCACCAGCCCTGTGTCACTTGACGTCCACCCGCACCTTCTCGATCCTGCCGGTGAACTGGTTGTCGTGTTGCTTGTACGCCGAGCTCACGTTGGTCCCTTCGTCCACGCCAACGTCCGCGTTGTCGTCGGCCGAGAAGATGTTGGCGTTGGTCCGTTCCACACGTCCCGATCCGACCTGCTTGCCGTTGACGGCGATCGTGACGTTTCCACCCTTGCCGCGGCCGTTGCCGTCGTAGGCGAAGTCGAGCGTGATCGTCGATTTGCCCGGCGCGAGCCGCTCGCCGGCGTTCACCGTGTACTGCTGCAGGCCGACGAAGTTGTAGGTGTAGGCGGGACGGCCATCTTTGACGTAGAGGCTCCATCCACCGAAGCGGCCGCCCTGCGCGAGGATCACGCCGTTCGCACCACCGGCGGGAACCTCGACGTCGGCCGTGACCGTCACCGACTGATTCTTGACGTTGATGAACGCGTTCTCCGCCATGCCCGTCATGCCTTCGTAGACCGTCAGCGACTTGCGGCCCGCCATCAGATCCGGGCGGCCCGCCATGGCGGGGTCGAACCGTTCGAGCACGCGGTCGTCGATCGGCAGCACGCGGTAGCGCTCGGCTTCCTTCATGAAGAGCGCCTGCAGCTCCTTGAGTTTGGCCGGATTGGATGCGGCGAGATCAGTGGACTCGCTGAAATCCTCATCCACGTTGTAGAGCTCCCAGACGTCCTCGGCGAGCTTGTGTCTCGGGGCGGCTTCCCACGGGGCTTTGTGGACGGTCGCAGCCACCCAGCCGTCGCTGTAGATGGCGCGGTTGCCGAAAATCTCGAAGTACTGCGTCCTGTGCCGGCCGGCAGCCTTCGGATCGTCAAAGGTGTAGACCATGCTGACGCCTTCCATCGGGGTCTGCGCCACGCCGTTCACCGTCTTCGGCTCCGGGATGCTCGCCGCCTCGAGGACCGTCGGCGCGACGTCGACCACATGCTGGAACTGGCTGCGGACCTCGCCCTTGGCCTTGATGCGGGCGGGCCAGTGCATCACGAGCGGGTTGCGCGTGCCGCCGAAGTTGGAGGCGACCTGCTTGGTCCACATGAAGGGCGTATTGCCGGCCACGGCCCAGCCTGCCGCCATGTGCGGAAAGGTCTCGGGCCCGCCCCACTTGTCGATGTTCTTCAGCATGTCGGGCACCGACTCCGCGACACCGTTGAAGTACGTCATCTCGTTGAACATGCCGGCCATGCCGCCTTCGGCGCTCGAGCCGTTGTCGCCCACGACGTACAGGATCAGCGTGTTGTCGAGCTCGCCCATGTCCTCGATTGCCTGCACCACGCGGCCGATCTCGTGGTCGGTATGCGCGGCGAACGCGGCGAACACTTCCATCTGGCGCGCGAACAGCCGTTTCTCGTCGGGCGTGAGCGCATCCCAGGCCTTGATGTCGGTAGGTCTGCTTGCGAGCTTGGTGTTCTCGGGAATGATCCCCAACTGCTTCTGCCGCGCGAAGGTTTCCTCGCGGTACGTGTCCCACCCGCCGTCGAACTTGCCCTTGAACTTCGCGATCCAGTCCTTCGGCACGTGATGCGGCGCGTGCGTGGCGCCGGTGGCGAAGTAGGTGAAGAACGGCTTGTCCGGCGTCAGCGACTGCTGGCTCCGGATCCACTGGATCGCCTGGTTCGTCATGTCGGTGGTGAAGTGGTAGTTCGGATCCAGAGGGGGCTCGACTTTGACGGTGCCGTCAATGACCAGCGGCGCCCACTGGTTCGTCTCACCGCCGATGAAGCCATAGAACTTGTCGAAACCGGAATGCGTGGGCCAGCGATCGAACGGCCCCGAGACGCTGACTTCCCACGGCGCGGTCTCGTGATACTTCCCGAACGCAGACGTGCTGTAGCCGTTCTGGCGCAGGATCTCGGCGAGCGGCGTGACGCTCTGCGGCCGTGCGCCGGTGTTGCCCGGGAACGCCGTCGCCACTTCCATGATCGCCCCCGCGTTGTTCGTGTGGTGGTTGCGGCCGGTCAGGATGGCGACGCGCGTCGGCGAGCAGAGGGCCGTCGTGTGGAACCGATTGTACTTGAGCCCCTGGCTCGCGAGCCGGTCGAGCGTCGGCGTGGGAATCTGGCCGCCGAACGTGCTCGCGTGACCGAACCCGATGTCGTCGATCAGGAAGATGATCACGTTCGGCGCGCCCTGCGGCGGCTTCACCTCGAACCGCGCCGGAGCCTTGGCGTTGCGCGCGTCGAGCTCGGTCGCCCGCGGATAGTTCGGCTCAGCGATCGGGAGCACCGTGCGATCGGGGCCCGTAGCGCCCGTGGCGGGGGCGGCGGTCTGTTCCGGCGCCTGAGCGGTGCAGCCGAACGCGCCAGAAAGAGTGAACGTGAGACCGACGGCCGCGAGAAGGTGTCTTGTCCTCATGAATCCTTTCCTAGGTGGAGTACCACCCTGACCACACGGGCACCGCCCCCTCAAGCCTTTCGGGCGCGATCGATACGGATCAGGTTTGTCTGATTCTACTGCGGCATCGCGGGCGTCAAGTCACGTGACGACCGGGACTAGTCCTAAAGGCCTATTTGATCCTCGATACGGCGGTCATAGACTCGCGCTGAGCCCGCCGCGCGGCGGGAAACGGAGGAGCGCTATGCGCCACCACAAGTCACTTGTAATCGTCGTGGCCGTCCTCGTGGGCTGGGCCGGATCAGCCTGGGCACAGGATGAGGGGGTCAAACAGGTTCAACAGCTGGTCAAAAAGGCCAACTCGACCGTTGGCGCGATCAGCGACACCAAGCTGCAGCTTCAGAAAACGATGGCGGCGTATGACTCGGTCCTCGCGCCCGACACGAAGGACCGCCGCGATGCCTACAACAAGCTGCAGAAGGAGATGACCAACACCGAGAAGAAACGCGCGCAGATTGCGCAACGCTCGACAGAAATGAACGCGCAAGCCGACACGGTCTTCAAGGATTGGGAAGGGTCGACGGCCGCCATCCAGAACCCGGACCTTCGGAAACGCAGCGAAGACCGGCTGGGTCAGGCAAAAGAGCGGTTCGGTCAGATCCGCACCACGGGTCAGGACGCGTCCGAGCTGTACGGGCCGTTCATGAAATCGCTGCAGGACCAGGTGACGTTCCTCGGTAACGATCTCAATCCGAGCGCGGTCGCCAGCCTCGCACCGGACGCGGCCAAGCTCAAGGCGCAGGCGGATGAGTTGTACGCCGCGATCGACAAGACCACGGCCGCAGCGAACGCAAACATCGCGGCTCTGAAAACGCAGTAGGGTCAAGGTCGCGGCTTCCTGTCGGCGTGCAAGGGCGCGTCGTCGGCTCTGCGCCGCGCGACCTCCGACTGACGCTCGCTGCGCCAGGACTCGAAGAGCGGCGCCCAGAGGACGCCCATCGTAAAGGCGAACAGGTACTCCTCGAGCGGCGCGCCCAGGATCCTGACGCCCGACAATGCCGGCAGGTTCCAGTGGTCGTCATAGAAGGTCGGATACCGTAGTCCCGTGAGAACGAGGACGACCGCGTAGACGACTGTGAAGATGATCCCGCCGGCCCAGACCTGCCATCGCAGGCGGGGGCGGTACCACGCGACGTACGCCCCGACCAGGAGGCACGTGAGCGCCGCGTCGTAGATGACGTTCAGCCCGAGGTGGGCGGTAAAGCCGAAGCCGCCAAGAAAGATAGCGCCAAGCAGCGCGTTGTCTCGCCGCATGTCAGCGCTCGACACGATCTCGTTGCTGGCCTTGAGAGGCTCCGCTCCGGTCAGCCGCTGGAACCAGTCGTAGACGCCACGGGAGAGGGTCCAGATGCCGTAGTCGATCGATTGGAATACTCTACGGAGCGGGCGCCACTCCGGCGCGACGCCAGCGATGCCCCCGACGAAGAAACAGAACAGGAAGCTCTCGAGATCCCATCGACCGTAGGCCAGCACCGAAGGCGGATCCCAGTACTCGGGAACGAAGAGCGGCTCGGTGAAACCGAGCAGGCTGCACCCGAAGCTGCCCCACCAGAACTCGTGCCAGTTGCGTGTCGTTCCGCGCGCGCGGACGATGACGAGGACGATCAACCACCAGGCGAACAGAATGGCGCAGCCGAACAGGTAAGGATTCATCGAGAGGTTGATGCGCATGGCCGCTCCTCGAGGTTGGCGCCATTCTACCGAGTCGGCTGCACTCGGCCCTTGACCCTGGAACGGTTCCAGCCCTTACGATGCTGTCAGAGGAGCCCACCATGATCCGTCACGCCGTCCTGACAGCGCTGTTCCCGATGATCGTCGCGAGCATCTCGGCCGGACAGCACGACGCCGGACACCATGCCATGCAGCAGCGCGGGAAGCAGGCGATGGGGTTCGACCAGGAGCGATCCGTGCACCACTTTCTGCTCCAGAAGACCGGCGGCGCGATCGAAGTCACCGCGAAGGACCCGGCCGATCTGGCTCTCGCGAAGGAGATTCGCGCGCACCTCCGGCACATCCGATCGGCGTTCAGCGAGGGGGACTTCGCGCTGCCCATGTTCATCCACGACAAGCCGCCGCCCGGCATCGACGTGCTGAAGACCCGTCGAGAGGCGCTCGCCTTGCGATACGAAGATCTGCCATCCGGCGGAAAGGTCCTCGTGACGACGGCTGACGCGGACGCACTCGCCGCCTTTCATGCGTTTCTGAGGTTCCAGATCACGGAGCATCGGACGGGCGATCCGCTCGAACCGCGATGACGATGCTTCGCGCGGGTGAGATCGCCAGGATGACGGGGGTGAGCCCCGACACGGTCCGCTACTACGAGCGCCGAGGGTTGCTCCCCCGCGTACCGCGGGACGCGAACGGCTACCGGAAGTATTCGGAATCAGCCGTCCGGCGAGTCATCGTGGTCAGACGCGCGCTCGACGCGGGATTCTCGATACGCGAGCTGTCTCAGGTCCTGCGGGAACGGGACGCGGGCGGGGCTCCCTGCCGGCAGGTCCTGGCCATCGGGCGCGACCGCCTCGTCGACCTCGAACGCCGCATCGAAGGGTTGATCGCGCTGCGGGACGATCTCCGGACCCTGCTGAAGGACTGGGAGGCGCGAGTCGGCAGGCTCGGCAGGAACGAGCGCGCCGGACTGCTCGACTCGCTCGCCGAGAGTCCGACGCCGGCCCGCGCTCGCCTTCCTCCAGCCGGGCTCAGAGCTCGGCGCGCCGGAGCCTCAGCGCGTTCGCGATGACCGACACTGAACTGAACGTCATCGCGGCGCTGGCGATCATCGGGCTGAGGAGGAGGCCGAACCACGGGTAAAGCAACCCTGCAGCGATGGGAACCCCCGCAAGGTTGTAGACGAACGCGAAGAACAGATTCTGACGGATGTTTCGCATCGTCGCGCGGCTGAGGCGCCGGGCACGGACGATACCCCGCAGATCCCCCTTCACGAGCGTCACGCCCGCGCTCTCGATGGCGACGTCGGTCCCGGTGCCCATCGCGATGCCGACATCCGCCCGGGCGAGCGCCGGGGCGTCGTTGACGCCATCCCCCGCCATGATCACGCGGCGCCCTTCCTCCTGCAATCGCTCGACGATGTCCGCCTTGCGCTCTGGAGCCACTTCCGCCTCGACGACATCGATCCGAACGGCGCGGGCGACCGCTTCCGCCGTCGCGCGGTTGTCGCCGGTCACCATGATCGGCTCCACGCCCTCGCGGCGGAGCGTCTCGATCGCCTCCTTCGTCTCCGGCTTGATTGGATCCGCGACGCCGATGAGCCCGCGCGCGGCGTTGTCAATCGCGACGAACACCACGGTCATCCCTTCGCGGCGCAGCGTGGTCGCCTTTCCCTCGAGCGGCGCCGGATCGGCGCCCACGTCGTGCAAGAGCGCGGCATTGCCGACCGCGACCGCCCGGCCCTCGACCTCCGCGATCACGCCCTTTCCGGTGATCGACCGAAACCGCGCCGCCGAGGGAATCCGAACCTGTCGGTCCCTCGCCATCGAGAGAACCGCCGATGCGAGCGGGTGCTCGCTGGCCTGCTCGACGCCGGCCGCCAGCCGCAGCAGCTCGACGTCGTTCGGGTCTCCGGTCGTCTCAATCGCCATCACCTTGGGCTTGCCTTCGGTGAGCGTCCCCGTCTTGTCCACGACGAGCGTGTCGGCTGTCTCGAGGACCTCGAGCGCCGCGGCATCACGGACGAGGACGCCGGCCGTCGCGCCGCGACCCGTCCCCACCATGATCGACATCGGCGTCGCGAGACCGAGCGCGCACGGACAGGCGATGATCAGGACGGCGATCGCGTTCACGAGCGCGTAGGCGAATCGCGGTTCCGGCCCGAGCCACGCCCACGCCGCAAACGTCACCGCCGCCACGACGACCACGGCCGGCACGAACCACGCGGAGACCGTGTCGGCCAGCCTCTGGATTGGCGCCCGCGACCGCTGCGCCTCCCCAACCATCCGCACGATCTGCGCGAGGAGCGTGCCGCTGCCAACGCGCTCCGCGCGGAAGACGATGCTCCCGGTTCCGTTCACGGTGCCGCCGGTCACCCGGCTGTCCGGACCCTTCTCCACTGGAATCGACTCGCCGGTCACCATCGACTCGTCCACGCTCGTCGTTCCGTCGACCACGACGCCGTCCACCGGAACGCGTTCGCCAGGCCGGACGCGGAGGCGGTCGCCGACCCGCACGTCGGCTATCGGGACGTCGCGCTCGCCGTCTGGATCGACACGCCGCGCGGTCTTCGGCGCGAGGCCGAGCAGCGCGCGAATCGCGCCGCTCGTGCGCGCCCGCGCCCGCAGCTCGAGGACCTGCCCAAGCAGCACGAGCGTGACGATGACCGCCGCCGGCTCGAAATACAGCGCCATCGTCCCGTCATGCCCCCGAAACGCGTGGGGCACGAGCCGCGGGGCGAGTGTGGCGGCCACGCTATAGGCGTACGCAGCGCCGGTGCCCATCGCGATCAGCGTGAACATGTTGAGATGGCGGTTGACGATGGACTGCCAGCCGCGAACGAAGAACGGCCAGCCGCCCCACAGGACGACGGGGGTGGCGAGCACGAGCAGGACGGCCGGCGGCACTGACCAGCGCATGGACGCGAGGATCGGCGCCGTCAGGACCGCGGAGGTCCAGAAGCGCCGCGACATGTCCTTCAGCTCGTGGTCCGGTGCTTCCTCCAGCGTCGCGACGACCGGCTCGAGCGCCATTCCGCACTTGGGGCAGGTGCCGGGCCCCATCTGACGGACTTCGGGATGCATCGGACAGGTGTACTCGACGGGGTCCGGGTGCACTGGGTGCTCTTGGTGCCCTGAGTGCCCTGGGTGCGGGTGCTTCAGGTGCTCAGGGTGCTGGTGCTCGGGGGGCTGCTGATCCTTGTGCAGGTACCGTTCAGGATCGGCTTTGAAACGCTCGAGGCAGGAGGGGTTGCAGAAGTAGTACGTTTCGCCCCGATAGACGTACGAGCCGGCGGCGCCCTCGGGCGCGATGGTCATTCCGCAGACTGGATCGAGGACTGTTCTCGCCGGCCCCACCCGACAACGATATCGCCGCGCTACGGCATCTGGCTAGCGAGCGCCTGGATCTCCCGCGCAAACGACTCGATCTCCGGCCAGTGGATGCGAACGAACGTCACGTTGTGCTCCACGGCTGGAGGCAGCGCCTCGGCCGGGCCGCCCTGCATCGTCTTCTTCAGCACCAGGACCGCATGCGCCACCGCGAGCTCGGTCAGGAGAAACTCGCGCGGGTTCGTGCCATTCTCGCGAATGAGCGCGAGCACGGCTTCTTCGCCGTTCCAGATGGCGACGGCCGAGTCGATCGACTTCGCCTGCACCATGCGCGCCTGCATGCGTCCGCGAAGCGGCGCGTCGGCGATGAGCATCTTCACGTAGGCCCGCCGGGTATTCATGAACGCCTGGAAATTCCGGTCATTCAACTCGTGCGCGCTGATCTGCAGTGCCGAAACGCCGGTCTCGTTGGGCAGGTCCTTGTCTGTCAGGACGGGGGCCGCGACGCTCCCCTTCCGCGCATCCTCCGCCCGCCGCGCCGCCTCGGCCAGGGCCTGGGCACCGGCTGAGGTCGGGACGAGCGTCGCCGCCACCACCGCCACGATGGCGAGGGTCTTCATGACGAAATCTCCTGAGGGGGGAGCGCGATGGAGGCTGGGGTCCTTCAAGTATAGCCGGGCCGAGCCAAACCGTATAGACCGGTATATGAGTGCTGTATAGTCATATTACTTGACACTATACGAATCATTGATTAAGATACGTCGTTATTACGGCTTAACCGCGACCAGTAAGCAGATCGAGGAGGAAAGACCCTATGTTTGGTACGACGAGATGGAGCCCATTCGAGGAGCTGACGACTCTCCACCGCGAAATGGACCGGCTGTTCGGACGAGCGTATGGAGACACGGGAGCGGCGGGGGCGTTCGCGCCGGCGCTCGAGGTGCTATCCGGCAAGGATGCATGGCACGTCCGCGTGGCGCTGCCTGGCATCGACCCGAAGAACGTCCAGATTGACCTGTCCGGCGACACGCTGACGATCCGCGGCGAGCGCAGCCGGACGGTGCCGGTCGGCAGCGACAAGACGCAGGCGCACCTGACCGAGATCGCGTACGGGCGTTTCGAACGGACGCTGACCCTTCCGGACGCCATCGATTCCGAGAAGGTCACCGCCACCTACAACAACGGGATGCTCGAGCTGGCGCTCCCGCTCCGCGAGAGCCTGAAGCCGCGCCGGATCGAGGTGAAGGCGGGCGACCAGAAGAGCCTGCACGCCGCGTAAGACTCATTCGATCGGTCGCACGATCGGACGATCGCTCAGTGGCCGTCCGGCTCCCAGCCGGACGGCCATTTTCGTTCTGAGCTGAGGCGTGACGCCTGGATAGCTGGTGGCCCGCCCTCTAGTTGGGCGACGCCACCTGCGTGGCCTGCGTCTTCGGGTTGGGCCCGCCACGGAACGTCAGCAGATGATCCCTGATCGCGCGGATCTGCGCGGCCGCGTCGTTGCCGAGCTCGGGATAGAACGACTTCGGATAATCGGGCCAGAACGCGGGCATCCGCGTGCCGGGCTGGATATCCGACGGCTTCCGGAGCCACTCGAGAATCCAATCGGGCTGTAACCGCTCGGAGGCCATGCGTAGATCCGGCGCGAGGTTCGATGTCGGTTGGTCTTTCGGGATGGCGCCGAGGACGTGGCACTGCTGGCAGCGGAGCTTCTCGAACAGCTGCGCGCCGGTCGCGGTCGCATCGGAGGCCCGGACGACTTCGTGGGTAGCGAAAGGCCGCATGCTGTTCGACACGGCACCGAAGTAGGAAAGCACGCCGTTGAGGTGGTCGTCGCCGAGGCCGAAGGTCGGCATCCGCACGTCAATCCAGGGCCGGATCGTGATCGGCGAGCGCAGGAACGCGTAGAGCCAGTCCGGCCGAACCTTGGCGCCCTCGGGAGTGAGCAGCGGCGGCGCCAGCGACTCGTCGGTCAGGAGCTTCTTGTAGTCCCCGCCGTTGCCTTCGATCTCGTGGCAGGCGACGCAGTTCCGCCTCGAGACGAAGTTCCGCCCTGCCACGAGCGCGTCGTTGCGCATCGATGTCTGCCGAAGCGCCTGCCTCGGCTGGATGTCGCGCTGGAAACTCATCAACGCGGTGACGAGCAGGTGCGCCTCGTCGTCCGACGTCTGGTAGTCGGGCATGCGCAGCTTCTCGAGCGGCCTCAACACGCGGTTCCGGTCGAAGACGCGCGGGTCCTTCATCTTCGTGTGGAACCAGTCGAGCTTCGTGTGCTCGATGTCGACGAACGCGAAGTCGAGCCGCGACGTCAGCTTGCTCCCCTGCTCCGTCAGCTCCGTCCCGATCGGCTGCTCCTTCTCGAAGCCCTTGATCTCGTGGCAGGAGAAGCACCCGTAGCGGGCGATCGTCCGGCGTCCGAGGTCGAGCTGCTTGGCCTTCCCGTCCATCTTCGACAGCGTCACGCGCGCCTGCTCCACCGGCATGACCGCGCTGAGATAGTCGAACAGGACGTCGTCGGTCGCCTTCTGGTCGACCTTCGCCTTTGCCGGCTCACCGGCGGGTCCTTTGAGCGTCGTCAGATAGGTCGCGACGTCCGCCACCTGCGCGTCGGTCAAGCGCAGGTCGGGCATGTAGGTGTCCGCGCTGTAGTGTTTGGGATCCCGGACCCAGTTGAACAGCCAGACGTACGACGTCTTGTTGCCGATGTTCTGCAGCGGCTGGCCGAACGTCCGGCGAGGCCCGGCGTCCCAACGGTTCTCGTTCCCGGTGATGTGGCAGGCGAGACAGCCGATAGAGTCGACGATCTTCTTCCCGCTCGCCGCGTCTCCTCGCGGCGGAGCGGCCACCGCGGGCTGGTAGGGGTCGCTGTTCGCAAAGAGGTATGCCACCGCGGCGTCGATCTCGACCTCGTTCCTCTTCGCGTCCTCCGGCCCGCTCGAGTTCGACGTGTACCAGGGCTGTGGCATCCAGGTCGTCGGCTTGATGGCGGTCGGTTTCCGGACCCACGTCTTCACCCACTCGGGCGTCAGCTTCGACCCGACGCGCGTCAGGTTCGGCCCCGGCTTCCGGAGGCCTTCGAACCCGCGCGTCTTGTGGCACGCGTAGCAGCCGGCCCGCTCGTAGGTCGCGTACGCGCGCGTGAGCGTCGGCGCGTTCGGGATGAAGGTCTCGGTCTTGTGGCACTTCGCGCAGGAGGCCTCAGTCATCCCCTTGGGAAGCATCGGATAGTCCCAGAGGTGCGGCTCCTCCCAGTGGTACTGTTCCTCCCACTCGTGCCGCTGCTTCGTGTTCGCAGGCGTGTGGGAAGCGTCGCGGAACGTCAGCGACTGCCCCATGCCTTCATGGCACACGGTGCAGCCGATCTCCCCCATCGGGTGCGGCGAGTTGCTGCCCACGTAGACGCCCAGGTTGGAGTGCGTGCGGAACGGCTGCGGACGGTTCTCGTAGCCCTGGCGATCGATCGACAGGTGGCAGGTCATGCACCGATCCATCTTCAGGACGCGCGTGAAGTTGACGTCGTCCACGATGTTCGGCGTGATGACCTGCTGAACCTTGATGGTCGGCGCCATGAAGTCGGCGAGGGGCGCATCCCGGAAATAATCCTTCACGATGCTCGGCGCGATCACGTCCAGCCGCTTCTCGAGCCGCGTCCGCTCCGCGGTCAGCTCGCCCATCTTTTTCTGCGCGTCCGCCGCGGCGCCCGTGAACTTCCCGAGCTCCGCCTGTGCGGCGGCCCGCTCGGCCTCGATCTTCTCGACCTCGAGCTGAAGCTCGGTGACCCGCCGCCCTTCCTCCTCTATTCCCGCCTGGCGCTCCTTCGCGCCTTCGGGATCCTTGTTCCGCCTCGCCTCGAAGTCGTAGCGGTTGACGTCGTATTTCGCCTTCGCGAACTGGAAGTCCTGGTTGACGCGGTAGAGGCGGTTGGTGAGCTCTTGGATTTGCTGCTCGCGCTCGTTCACCTTCGCGCGGTTCGCCTCGATCAGCTTCTCCGCCTCGGCGCGCTGCTGGCGGAGGCGGTCCACAGAGGCTTTGTCTATTTTCTGGTCGAACTGCTTGATGCTGGCCGCCGTGACCTCTTGCTCGAGAATCGCGAAGCGGCGCTGGTAGCCTTTCCACTCGCGGTCGTAGTCGTCCCATACCATCCAGACGACCGACACGAAGAGGAAGATGCTCGACGCCGCGAACACGACGTTGAGGAAGTCGATGTTGTAGGCGTGCCCGATGCTCTTTTTCTCTGCCATTGATCCGATATCAAATATTGAAGAAGAACTCCGGTATCGCCACGATGTACTTCAAATTGAAGATCCACCGCATCAGCATCTTCGCCGGCAGCGACATCATCATCAGGAACAGGAACACCGTGACGTAGTACCGCCCTGGCCCGAGCTTGTCGTAATACCGCTTCAGACCACGCTTCGCCAGCAGGACCGGCAGGCCGAAGGTGTAGATCAGCACCACCACAATCCCGAATATCTCCCGCAGGAACCAGTTCGACGGCAGGCCGGAACCGAAACCGCGGACCCAGATGTACTCCGACAGGTTCACGTTGGTGAGCGCCTCGAGCTTGTGGATGTCCCAGTACTCGAACGGTCCGAAGAAGTTCCAGTTCGGACCGCGCAGGAACGTGCCGAGCACGATGAGCGACGACCAGAGCACGGCGAATCCGAACAGGAAAAGGGTGATTTCGACCTTCCGCTCGCGGAACGTGTAATAACCGTTCCCTTTCGGATTCGTGTCGATGTACGGGATCGCCATCAACCCGACGATGATCAGCCCCGGCAGGACGACGCCCGCGAGCCAGGGGTCGAAGTAGACGAGCATCTCCTGGAGGCCGAGGAAGTACCAGGGCGCCTTCGACGGATTCGGCGTCACCGACCGGTTCGCCGGCTGTTCGAGCGGGGCCTTCAGGAGGATCGACCAGACAATCAGCACGACCGAGCAGAGGATGAGCGAGATGAGCTCGGTGTAGACCAGATCGGGCCAGACCCAGACGCGGTTCTCTTCTTCCTTTTCGACGGGCGGCTTCCCCGCCGCGAGGCGCCTGTCGTTGAGGACCGCCTCGCGCATCGAGTACCACACGAAGAAGATGAGGAGGAAGATCAGGCCGACGATCGGGACGTTGTCCGGCTTCGTGATGATCAGGCGGAAATTGGCGTCGAACCCGCCAAAGAGGAAGAAGACGCTCAGGCCGATGATCAGGCCGTAGCCGACCATGTCCTTCGCGAACGCCTCGCGCTTCCAGACCATCAGGACGAGCGCGGCGCTCGTCAGAAAGAAGAAGAGCCGCGGGTCCGCCAGCAGATTGAAGAAGCTCTTGATCAGGTCCATGGTTAGAGCGGCCCCGAGATCCCGCCGTCTTTCCTCACTCGCCAGAAGTGCACGGCCATCAACACGGCGATCACGAGCGGCAGCCCGACGCAGTGGAGCACGTAAAACCGCAGCAGCGCGCCCTCTCCAACGAACGTCCCGCCGAGGAGCGCAAACCGCGCGTCGTCGCCCGCGTGGATCAGTTTCACATCGCCCAGCGCGAGGAGCGCCGCTCCGGGTCCCTCGTGGCCGAGGAACGGCGTCGCGCGCGCCATATTGGAGCCGACGGTGATCGCCCAGATGGCCAGCTGGTCCCACGGCAGGAGGTAGCCCGTGAACGACAGCAGGAGCGTCAGGACGAGCATGATCACGCCGACGTTCCAGTTGAACTCGCGCGGCGGCTTGTACGAGCCGGTCATGAAGACGCGGAACATGTGCAGCCACACCGTGATGACCATCGCGTGCGCGCCCCAGCGGTGCATCTCGCGCATGATCCCGAGCGGCACGTGCTCGCGCAGCCCGACGATGTCGGAGTACGCGTACTCGAGCGTCGGACGGTAATAGAACATCAGCAGGAGGCCGGTGAACGTGAGGACGAGGAACAGGAAGAAGCTCAGCCCGCCCATGCACCACGTGTAGCGCAGCTTGACGCCGGACTTCCGGATCCGCACGGGATGCAGATGCAGGAAGACGTTGGTCAGCATCACGAGCACGCGGTTCCGGTCTGTCACCGGCGCGCCGTGCCGGAAGATCGACTTCCAGATCTGCGTCTCGGTCAGGTAGTTCCAGGCGCGCGTGAGCGCCGGCTCCTTCGGGGCGATTGTCTGGACGGTTTTCGATTCAGCCATGTCTTTTTATTAGCGCCCGGGTCGTCCGAGCACGCCCGACCTGACCGCCTCCGCCAAGGCTACGGCGGTCCGCCGTAGCTTACGCGAAGGCGGAAGGTCGGGCCTACACTTGCAGGAACGCCTCGGGATCGATCCACTGGCCCAGCTCCTGCTGGAACTTGCGGGACTTGTCCACGAGGATCTGCCCATCGTCGGCGAGCACGATTCGGGCGCGCTCGAGCGGTCGGGGCGCCGGCCCTTCGAAATTGATCCCGGTCGGCCGGAAGCCGCTGCCGTGACAGGGACACTTGAACTTGTTCTCGGCCGACAGCCAGTTCGGCGTGCATCCCAGGTGCGTACACGTCACGAGCAGCGCGTAGAACCCGGCCGCGTTGTGGGCGACGTCATTGGGAGTGCGGACGATCCAGACGCCGAACTTCTCTTTCCATCGCTCGTCGACGCCCGGCCCGTACTCCGTCGGGAAGCCGATCTTGAACTGCTGCGGCGGCTCGTTGAGGACGTTCGGGAACATGAAGCGGCCGGTCGCCGCCAGCGCGGCGGCCGAGGCGGCCGTGAACGATCCCCACGCCAGCGCAATCCAGCCGCGGCGCGTGAGAAGCGGCGACGAGTCGTCCGGGGCGCGTTCGGGTTTCTTCGCGGCTTCCGCCGCCACCGTCGTGGTCTTCCCTGCCAGCTTTTCCGCCGGCACCGCCGGCGCGGCCGGCTTGGGCGGGGGCGCCGGCTTGTGAGCAGCCGGTGCGGCGGCGGGACCTTGCGCGGACGGCACCGCTCCCGCCGCAGGAGCGACATGCGACGGCGTCAGCGGCTGCGCTGGCGGGTTCGGCGCCTTCTTCGGCGGATCCGCGGTTTCGTCGATCGGGTCGTCTGCCACGATACCTTTCCGCCGGGCCTAAGAGGCCCGGCGCTCCGTGATCTCTACGAATGCGGCCAGTCGCGCAGCGCCTCGAGCGCGGCCTGGCGGACTTTCAAGCTGTCGTCGCTTCGGCTGAGCGCGGCCACCGGCTCGTGCAGCTCGGCGGCCTTCAGCCGCGCGGCGGCGCGCACGCCGCTGATCATCACGTCGCCGATGGGATCGATGTTCGCGTCTCGCGGCGTCGTCCGGGTGACGGTCTTCTGCACGTATGCACGGTCGAGCATCTGTCGCAACACCGGGACGCCGTCCGCAATCCCATCCTCCGCCAGAGCGACAGCGGCGTTCCACTGCACATCGGGCGCGGGATCGTTCAGCGCCGTCCGCAGTGTGTCGCGCTGGGTTTCGCCCGGCAGCACGCCGAGCGCAAAAACGACGATCTTCCGGACGCCCGCATCGTCGGAGCCGTACAGTTTCTGAATCGCGGGAACCGCGGCCGCGTCGCCCGTCGCGCCGAGCGCCCAGACGACGGCGATCCGAGTTTCAGGGTCAGCCGACGGCAATGCCGCCAGCAGCGCGTCGGTCGCCCCGGCGGGCGCCGGCGCGAGACGGCCGATCGCCAGGGCCAGATATCGTTGAACCCTCGGGTCGTCTCCTTGCGACTCCTGGAACGCCTTCACGAGCGCGGCACCGAGGCCCGGGTTCCGCTTCTGCAGCTCCGGATCGGACATCCGGCGGGACAACTCGTAGGCGGCGGGCCACCGGCGCGATCCGCGCGTCGTCTGCAGCTCCACGAGATAGTCTTCGGCGGACCGCTCGTCCACCATCAGCATCCGGAAGCCGCCGTAGATCGCGACCACCACGGCCACCACAGCCAGCGGGATCAGAAAAAACTGGACGGCGAGGGGCGCGGCAGATGGACCCGGGCGGGGAGCGTCTTCACGCTCGACGAGTTTTTCCATTCGTCCGTCTGAGGGAATGCCCGTGCAGAATTGCGGCTGTGTTTGTACTACGAATGTTTCACGAAGGTCAAATCTTGGGCAGCGTCACGTCGAGCTGCGACTGGTATTTCCCGCGTTTGTCCGCATAGGAGGTTTCGCACGGCTCGTCGCTCTGGAAGAACAGCACCTGGGCGATGCCCTCGTTCGCATAGATCTTCGCCGGCAGGGGCGTCGTGTTCGAGATCTCGAGGGTCGCGGTCCCCTCCCACTCCGGCTCGAACGGGGTGACGTTGACGATGATCCCGCACCGGGCATACGTGGACTTTCCGAGGCAGACGGTCAGGACATCCCGGGGGATCCGGAAGTACTCGACGGTCCGCGCCAGCGCGAACGAGTTCGGCGGGACGATGCAGATCGGGGCCTTGATATCGACGAACGACCGCGGATCGAACGCCTTCGGGTCGATGACGGTGCTGTTGATGTTGGTGAAGACCTTGAATTCATCGGCCACGCGAATGTCGTAGCCGTATGAGGACACGCCGTACGAGACGACGCCGGCCCGCACCTGCCGCTGCTCGAACGGCTCGATCATCCGGTGCTCGAGGGCCATACGGCGGATCCATTTATCGGACTTGATAGACATGGGTTCTCAAGGTTCTCGGGGTTCTCGGGGTTCTTGCCTAGCGTCTCAGGAGCGTAAAAACGAGCGTGAGTATAAGCGACACGAGGATCGAGGTCCCCAGCGGAAAGAAGAACGTGATGCCCCCGCGCCGGAAGGTGAAGTCGCCTGGCAGCCGTCCCAGCGGCAGGCCGAGCATCATCAGCGCGCCGGCGCCGGCGATCAGGAGGCCGATGAGGAGTAGCGACTTGCCCATGGGGTTGGACTATCCGTGACCTAGACGAGATCGACCCCAGCGAAAAAGTAACCCAACTCGAATGCCGCGGTCTCCGGTGCATCGGATCCGTGCGTCGCGTTGTGCTCGATCGACGCGCCGAACTCCTTTCGGATGGTGCCGGCCTCCGCTTTTGTCGGATCGGTCGCCCCCATCAACGTCCGCCATTTCTTGATCGCATCCGGCGCTTCGAGCGCCAGCACGACCGCGGGTCCCGAGGACATGAAGTCGGTCAGGCTCCTGAAGAAGGGCCGCTCCCGGTGCACCGCGTAAAACCCCTCCGCCTCAGCTTTCGTCAGGCGGACCATCCGCATGGCACGAATCTGGAATCCGGCCTCCTCGATGCGCTGAAGGATCTTGCCGGCGAGCCCGCGTCCGACCGCGTCCGGTTTGATGATGGCCAACGTCCGCTGCATATCCGAGGGATTATATATGCCCAAACATCCGACACAGACTGACGATCCAGATGCCGAGAAGGGGGCCGTCGAGGGCGATCGGCCCGACCAGCCACAGCACGCCAACCCGCACGGCCCCGGCGTGAACGATCAGGGGCTGCCGAACGATCCGGTCGCGATCGCGGAAGATTCTCTCGGAGCGAACGAGGATGAGAGTCAGGGATGAACTAGGGCTTGGGGCTTGGGGCTTGAATTCGACATCCCCATGCCCCAGGCCCTAAGCCCTACGCCCGGCTAGCGAAGCGACTCGTTGATCTCGTCCAGAGCAGCCTGGTCCGGGCGGATGCGTTCGAGCGGGAGCGTCGCCAGCGGTTCGTCCACGAGGTTCAGCAGCTCGATGAAGTCGTCGCGGTCGGGCTCGATGTAGAGAACCCCGGTGGCGAACTCGCCGCGTCGCGACGTCTCGTGGAGCAGCCGCATCGCCGAGATGCGATCCGTCGGATCGTAGTCCTCGGCCACCTTTTTCAGATAGAGCCGCGACCCGTCGTGGAGCGTGACCACCTTGCTGGTCCCCGCGTCGTACTCCACGCTGATGTCTTCGAAGAACGGCACGAAGCTCACCTCGCCGAGCGGCTCGTCGTGATCCTTCACGTAGGCGTAGCTCTTGGTCGAACCCTCGTGATCGTTGAACGTCACGCAGGGCGACAGGACGTCGATCATGCTCGTACCGCGATGGCTCAGCGACGCTTTGAGGATCGAGAGCAGCTGCTTCTTGTCGCCGGAGAACGACCGGGCGACGAACGTCGCCCCCAGCTCGATCGCCAGAGCGCACGTGTCGATCGGCGGCAGATCGTTGACGACGCCCGTCTTGAGCTTCGATCCGAGGTCGGCGGTCGGCGAGAACTGCCCTTTCGTCAACCCGTAGCAGCCGTTATCCTCGATGATGTAGATGATCGGCAGGTTCCGCCGCATCAGGTGCACGAACTGACCGATGCCGATGGCGCCCGTATCGCCGTCTCCCGAGACGCCGATCGCGATCATCTTCCGGTTCGCCAGCATCGCGCCGGTGCCGACCGACGGCATCCGGCCGTGCACGGCATTGAAGCCGTGCGCGCCGCCCAGGAAGTATGCCGGGCTCTTGCTCGAACAACCGATCCCCGACAGCTTGATGACCTGATTCGGGTCGACCCCCATCTCGAAGAAGGCGTCGATGATCCGCTCGGAGATGGCGTTGTGCCCGCAGCCGGCGCACAGCGTCGTCTTGCCGCCGCGGTACGGCTGCGTCTCGAGGCCGATTCGATTGGTTTTCTTCCCGGGTTGTGGAGTCGTCACGCTCATGTCTTTGGTTCCTGTAGTGTCCGGCTTCAGCCGGACCGAAGGTTATTCGCCGCCGACGCCAGAACCGCCCGCGAACTCGGCGACGGGCTGCGCCTCCGGCGCCTTCAGGCCCTCCTGCACCAGGACGTCGTCGGTAATCGACCGCGCGTCGATGGGCAGGCCGTTGTAGTGCAGCACGCTCCGGCAGCGCCCCGACTGGGCGGCCGTCAGATCGATCTTGATCAGGGACAGCATCTGGGCGTCGCGATTCTGCTCGACCACGTAGATGCGCGGATAGCGTTCGATGAACGCCACCAGCTCCGGCGTGAACGGGTACGCGCGCAGCCGCAGATAGGAAGTCTTGAGGCCGTTCTCGCGCGCGAGCTGGTCGCGGCTCTCCTCGACCGCCCAGTGGCTCGTGCCGTACGCGACGAAACCGATTTCGGCCCCCGGCTGCTCGTCCAGGATCGGCTTCGGAACCAGCTTCTTCGCCGTCTCGAACTTCCGCGCCAGCCGGTCGAGGTTCTTCTGATAGTCGTCCGGGCGCTCGCTGTATTGCCCGCGCGCGTTGTGCCCGGACCCGCGCGCGAAGTACGCCGGCATGCCGTCGCCAGGAATCGACCGGTACGGGATGCCGTCGCCGTCGATGTCCAGGTAGCGGCCGAACTGCCCGCCCATGCGCTTCACGACTTCCGGCGTCAGCAGCTTCCCGCGGTCGATCGAGCTCGTCGGATACGGGAACGGCTCCGACATCCAGGTGTTCATGCCGAGATCCAGATCGCTCATCACGAAGACGAGCGTCTGCAGCCGCTCGGCGAGGTCGAACGCGTCCATCGCCATCTGGTAGCACTCCCCCACGGACGCGGGGATGAGCAGGACGTGCTTCGTGTCGCCGTGCGAGTTCAGCGCGGCGAGCGTGATATCCCCTTGCGCCGTGCGCGTCGGCAGACCGGTGGACGGCCCGACTCGTTGAATGTCGAAGATGACGCCGGGAACCTCGGCGTAGTACGACAGCCCCGCGAACTCCGACATCAGCGAGACGCCTGGACCCGACGTGGAGGTCATCGCCCGCGCGCCGGCCCAGCTCGCGCCCAGCACCATCCCGAGGGCCGCGATCTCGTCCTCGGCCTGGACGATCGCGAACGTCGCCTTGCCGGTCGCCTTGTCCGTGCGGTACTTGCGCATGTAGCCGATGATCGCCTCCGGCAGAGACGATGACGGCGTAATCGGGTACCACGCGACGACGGTGCAGCCGGCCATGACGCAGCCGAGGGCCCCCGCGGCGTTCCCCTCGACGAGGACCATCCCGCCCGTCTTGTCCATCGGCTCGAGCCAGAACGGATCGCGCTTCTCGAGATTCTGGGAGGCGAACTCGTAGCCCGCCTTCAGGGCGTTCAGGTTCAGCTCGATCGCCTTCGTCTTCTTCCCCATCTGCTTCCGGAGCGCCGTCTCCATCTGCCCCATGTCGGCGTTCAGGAGACGCGACAGGATGCCGTCGTAGATCATGTTCCGCACGAGACGGCGCAGCTTGGCGTCCGGGCAGACCGGCGCGACGAGCTTGTCGAACGGCACCGGATAGAAGACGAGATCGCCGCGGAGGTCTTTCAGCTTCAGCGGCTCGTCATAGACGACCGCGGCCCCCGCTTCGAGCGTGAGGACGTCTTCCTTCGCCGTCTCCGCGTTCATGGCGACGAGAAAGTCGATCTCTTTCTTGCGGCCTATCCAGCCGTCCTTGTTCGCGCGGATCGTGTACCAGGTCGGCAGACCGGCGATGTTCGAAGGGAAGAGGTTCTTGCCCGAAACCGGCACGCCCATCTGAAAGATCGAGCGCAGCAGGACGAGGTTGGCCGTCTGACTGCCCGATCCGTTGACCGTGGCGACCTGGATGCTGAAATCGTTGACGACCCGGCGGATCGCCGCTTGCGACGCGGTTTCCTGGACCGCGACATCTGACGGTGGCATATGAGGGAAATTATAACAGTGCCGAGTGCCTGGTTCTTAGTGCCTCGTCAGCGTAGCCGCTTGGCGACCGCGGCGCCGATATCGGCCGGGCTCTTGACGACGGTGACGCCGGCCTGCTCGAGCGCGGCCATCTTCTCCGCGGCGGTTCCCTTCCCGCCCGCGATAATCGCCCCCGCGTGACCCATCCGCCGCCCAGGCGGCGCCGTCTGGCCGGCGATGAACCCGACGACGGGCTTGCGGAACTGCTGCCGGATCCAGGCAGCCGCCTCCTCCTCCGCCGAGCCGCCAATCTCGCCGATCATGACGACCGCTTCGGTCTCCGGGTCTTTCGAGAACAGCGCGAGCGCGTCGATGAACGTCGTGCCGATCAGCGGGTCGCCGCCGATGCCGATGCACGTCGTCTGGCCGAGCCCGAGCCTCGTGAGCTGATGGATCGCCTCGTAGGTCAGCGTGCCGCTCTTCGAGACGATCCCGACGCGCCCGCGCTGGCAGATGTGGCCGGGGATGATGCCGGCCTTGGCCTCCCCCGCCGTAATGAGGCCGGGACAGTTCGGGCCGATCAAGCGGGTCTTCCGGGACGAGAGGAAGCTCAGCGCGCGCATCATGTCGAGCGTCGGGATGCCTTCGGTGATGCAGACGGTCAACGGCAGCCCCGCGTCTGCCGCCTCCATCACCGCATCGGCGGCGAACGCCGGCGGGACGAAGATAACCGACGCGTTTGCGCCGGTCTTGCGCGCCGCCTCCTCGACCGTGTCGAAGATCGGCCAGCCCTCGTGGGTCGTCCCGCCCTTTCCGGGCGTGATGCCTCCCACGACGGTCGTCCCGTAGGCGGCCGCCGCTTTCGCGTGGAACGTGCCCTCGCGGCCGGTCAGGCCCTGGACCAGGAGGCGGGTGTTTTTGTCGATTAAAACGGACATGGTTGCTTTTTCGCGGCACGCCCGACCTGAAGGTCGGGCCTACACCGCCAGAGAGACGACTTTCTCCGCGGCTTCGTCCATCGCATCTGCGGTTGTGAAGTTCAGGCCGCTGTCGCGGAGCATCTGCTTGCCTTTCTCCACGTTCGTGCCTTCCATTCGAATCACGATCGGGACGCGGACGCCCAGCTCCTTCACCGCCGCGATGACCCCTTCGGCGAGCACGTCGCAGCGGAGGATGCCTCCGAAGATGTTGATGAGCACGGCCTTCACGTGCGTATCGGACATCAGGATCTTGAACGCGTTGCGGATTTGCTCGGCGTTCGCCCCGCCGCCAACGTCGAGGAAATTCGCCGGCTCGCCGCCCGCGAGCTTGATGATGTCCATCGTCGCCATCGCCAGTCCGGCGCCGTTGACCATGCAGCCGATCGACCCGTCGAGCTTGATGTAGTTGAGCGAGAACCTCGACGCTTCGATCTCGAGCGGGTCCTCCTCGGACAGGTCGCGGAACTCCTTGATCTCGGGGTGCCGGAAGAGGGCGTTGTCGTCGAACGTCATCTTCGCGTCGAGCGCGAGCAGGTCTCCCGATTTCGTCACGATGAGCGGGTTGACTTCCACGAGCGACGCGTCGGTCTCCCGAAACGTGTCGTAGACGGCGGTCATGAGCCTGGCGGCTTTCGACACCTGCGGCCCTTCGAGGCCGAGCGCGAACGCCAGCTTCCTCGTCTGGAACGGCGCGAGGCCGACGGTGGGATCGATATGCTCCTTGAAGATCCGGTCCGGCTTCTCTTCCGCGACCTTCTCGATGTCCATTCCGCCTTCAGGGCTGACCATCAACACGGGGCGGCCGGCCGACCGGTCGAGCACCATGCCGAGATAGAGCTCCCGGGCGATCTCGAGCCCTTCTTCGACGAGGACCCGGCCCACGACGCGTCCTTCCGGACCGGTCTGGTGGGTGACGAGCGTCATGCCCAGGATCTTCTTCGCGAGCTCCTCGGCCTCGTCCCCCTTCTTCGCGACTTTGACGCCGCCCCCCTTGCCGCGTCCGCCAGCGTGAATCTGGGCCTTGACGACGACCGTGCCGCCTCCGAGGCGGCGCGCGATTCCTGCGGCTTCTTCGGGCGTGTGGGCCACTTCACCGCGCGGGATCGGTACGCCATACCGCGCGAGGATCTGCTTCGCTTGATACTCGTGAATCTTCATCGCGATCCAGTAATCATATACAATCTTTTGTTGGAGTCGCCGCGTAATGCCGTCGCGTAGCGTTCTGTCGTCGTCGGTCGGCACCAAACTGCTCATCGCGCTTACCGGAATCGCTCTCGTCTTCTACTTAATCCTCCACCTTGCCGGAAACCTGCTGGTCTTCCTTGGACCGGAGTCGTTCAACGACTACTCGCACTTCCTCCTTTCGAATCCGTTGATCATTCCGATCGAGATCGGGCTGGCCGCGATCTTCGTGCTGCACATCTTCAAGACCGTAAGGATGTACTTCGATAACAAGCGGGCTCGGCCGGCGGCCTACGAGGTCAAGCGAATGGCCGGACACACGAGTCGGAAGACGATCGCCTCGACAACGATGATCTGGACCGGCCTCATCACACTGGCGTTTGTCGTCATCCACCTGAAGCAGTTCAAGTTCGGGACGCTGTACGAGGTCGGGGAAACCGGGATTCGGGACCTGTACCGGCTCGAGGTGGAGCTGTTCGCGAATCCGGCGACGGTCGCGCTGTACGTCGTTGCCATGCTGCTCATCGGCTTCCACCTCCGGCACGGGATCTCGAGCGCGCTGCAGTCGCTCGGCGTCGATCACCCGCGCCGGGCGCGCCAGATTCTGACCGCCGGCACGATCCTCGCCGTCGCCATCGCCGGCGGCCTCGGCGCCATTCCGGTGGTGCTGTACTTCCTACGATGACGCTCGACTCGAAGATTCCCGGCGGAGCGCTTCCAGACAAGTGGGATCGTCACCGCTTCGAGATGAAGCTGGTGAACCCGGCGAACCGCCGCAAGTTCACCATCATCGTCGTCGGGACGGGCCTGGCCGGGGCCTCGGCCGCGTCGTCTCTCGGCGAGCTGGGCTATCAGGTGCTGAGCTTCTGCATCCACGACAGCGCCCGCCGCGCCCACAGCATCGCCGCCCAGGGGGGCATCAACGCCGCGAAGAACTACCAGAACGACGGCGACAGCGTGCAGCGGCTCTTCTACGACACCATCAAAGGTGGCGACTACCGGGCACGAGAGGCGAACGTCTACCGGCTGGCGCAGCTGAGCGTGAACATCATCGACCAGTGCGTCGCGCAAGGGGTCCCGTTCGCCCGGGAATACGGAGGCCTGCTCGACAACCGGTCGTTCGGCGGCGCGCAGGTGTCACGGACCTTCTACGCCCGCGGCCAGACGGGCCAGCAGCTCCTGCTCGGCGCGTACCAGTCGATGATGCGGCAGGTGGAGCTCGGCACGGTCCGGATGTTCCCGAACCGCGAGATGCTCGACCTGGTCCTCGTCAACGGCCAGGCGCGCGGTATCGTCGTGCGGAATCTCGTGACCGGCGAGCTGGAACGCCACGCGGCGCACGTCGTTCTGCTCTGCACCGGCGGCTACGGCACCGCTTACTACCTCTCGACCAACGCCGTGAACTCGAACGTGACGGCCGCCTGGCGCGCGCACAAGCGGGGCGCGCTCTTCGCGAACCCGTGCTTCACGCAGATTCACCCCACGTGCATCCCGGTCTCCGGGGAGCATCAGTCGAAGCTGACGTTGATGAGCGAGAGCCTCCGCAACGACGGCCGCGTCTGGGTTCCGAAGAACGCCCGCGACAATCGGCCGCCGCAGAACATCCCGGATGGGGACCGGGATTACTACCTCGAGCGGCGCTACCCGAGCTTCGGCAACCTGGTGCCGCGCGACGTCGCGTCCCGGGCCGCGAAGGGCGTCTGCGACGAGGGACGCGGTGTCGGCGACAGCGGTCTTGCCGTGTATCTCGACTTCACGGATGCCATCAAACGGCTCGGCCGGGACGTCATCGGGAGCAAATACGGCAACCTCTTCGACATGTACCGGAAGATCACCGCCGAAGATCCGTACGAGATCCCGATGCGCATCTTTCCGGCGGTCCACTACACGATGGGCGGCCTGTGGGTGGATTACAACCTCATGAGCAACGTGCCGGGCCTGCACGTGCTCGGCGAGGCGAACTTCTCGGACCACGGCGCGAACCGGCTCGGCGCCAGCGCGCTGATGCAGGGGCTGGCCGACGGTTACTTCGTCATCCCGTACACGCTGGCGCACTACCTCGGGGGCTCGTCGCTTCCCGCGGTGAGCGCGGACCATGACGCCTTCCGCGAGGCCGCGAACGCGACACAGGAGCGGATCGACGCGCTGTTGAAGGTTCGGGGGCGCAAGACTCCGCGGGCGCTGCACCGTGAGCTCGGACGGCTCCTGTGGGACGAGGTCGGGATGGCGCGTAACGCCGCCGGCCTGAAAAAGGCGCTCGCCCGCATCCCCCACCTGCGCGACGAGTTCTGGCAGAACGTGTCGGTCCCGGGAGAGAGGAACAACCTGAACAGGAACCTCGAATACGCCGGCCGGGTCGCCGACTACCTCGAATTCGCGGAACTGCTGGCGCTCGACGCGCTGGAACGAGAGGAGTCCTGCGGCGGCCACTTCCGCGAAGAGCATCAGACTCCGGACAACGAAGCCCGGCGAGACGACGAGCGGTTCAGCTACGTCGCGGCCTGGGAATTCGCCGGCGTCGGAAAGCCGCATGCGCTCCACAAGGAGCCGCTGGCGTTCGAGTACGTCAAGCCGTCTCAGAGAAGTTACAAGTAGGGCTTGGGGGTCTGGGGCTTAGGGCTTGGGGCTTGGGGGGAATCAGAAAAGCGTGCGAATTCACTTACGGGTCTGGCGGCAGGCGGGACCGAACGCGCAGGGGCGGCTCGTGGACTACCCCGCCGAGCACGTCTCTCCCGACATGTCGTTCCTCGAGATGCTGGACGTCGTCAACGAAGGCCTGATCGCGAAGGGCGAGGATCCGATCGCGTTTGATTCCGATTGCCGCGAGGGGATCTGCGGCGCCTGCGGCGTGATGATCGACGGCGTCGCCCACGGCCCTGACCCCGGGACGACGACCTGTCAGCTGCACATGCGGCGGTTCAAGGACGGGGACACGCTCACGATCGAGCCGTGGCGCGCCCGCGCCTTCCCCGTCCTGAAGGATCTCGTCGTCGATCGCGGCGCGTTCGACCGGATCGTGCAGGCGGGAGGCTACACGTCGGTCAACGTCGGCGGCGCGCCGGACGGGAACGCCATCCTCGTTCCGAAGGCGACCGCCGAGGCCGCGATGGACTCCGCCGCGTGTATCGGCTGCGGCGCCTGCGTCGCGGCGTGCAAGAACGCGTCAGGCGCGCTCTTCACGGCTGCGAAGATCCGGCACCTTGGACTCCTGCCCCAAGGACAGATCGAGCGGAGGGCGCGGGTCGTCGCGATGGTCGACCGGCACGACGCGGAAGGGTTCGGGAGCTGCTCGAACGAGGGCGAGTGCGAGGCCGTCTGCCCGAAGGAGATCAGCCTCGCCAACATCGCGATGATGAATCGGGAGTACCTGAGGGCTAAGTTCTTTCCTTAGGGCTCTTGGGGCTTGGGGCTTGGGCTTCGGGGCAGGATCGTCAGGCCCCAGGCCCCAGGCCCTACACCCCGATCACGCCCACCAGCTCGCGCACCGCGGCTGCCGACTTGTCCAGCGCCGCTTTCTCGTCCGCCGTGAGCTTGATCTGGATGATCTCTTCGACCCCGCGGGCTCCCAGTTTGACCGGCACCCCGACGAAGAGCCCGCTGACGCCGTACTCACCTTCCAGATAGACCGAGCAGGGCAGGATCTTCTTCTTGTCCTTCAGGATCGCGTCCACCATCTCGACGACCGCGGAGCCAGGGGCGAACCAGGCGCTCGTCCCGACCAGCTTCGTGATTTCCGCGCCTCCGTCCGCCGTCCGCTTCGCGATGGCGTCGATCCGGTCCTTCGGCAGCAGGTCTGGCAGCGGAATCCCCGCAACCGTCGAGTACCGCGCGAGGGGGACCATCGTGTCCCCGTGACCCCCGAGCACGAACGCGTGGACGTTCTCGACCGAGACGTTCAGCTCCATCGCGATGAACGTTCGCATGCGCGCGGAGTCGAGGACGCCGGCCATCCCGATGACGCGGTGCTTCGGGAACTTGCTGAGGCGGAACACGGCCTGGGCCATCGCGTCGAGCGGATTGCTGACCGGAACGATGATGCAATTCGGCGAGTGCTTCACGACCTCCGCCGTCACGTCCTGCATGATCTTGTAGTTCACGTTCAGCAGGTCGTCGCGGCTCATGCCCGGCTTGCGCGGCACCCCCGACGTGATGACGACAATGTCGGAGTTGGCCGTCTCGGCCCAACCCGCGGTGCCCACGCCGATCAGGCGCGAGTCGGACCCTTCGATGGGGCAGGCCTCGTAGATGTCGAGCGCGACGCCCGCCGCCTTCTGGTCGGCGATGTCGACGATGACGACGTCCGCGAGCTCCTTGTTGGCGATCTGCCGGGCCACGGTCTGCCCGACGGCTCCGGCGCCGCCGACCACGGTGACTTTGCGGTTCATCCAGTGTTGGCGGGCCTGAGAGGCCCGCCCTCCAATCTCAACAAAGGGAGGCGCGGGTCTCTTAGACCCGCGCGCGCCTACATGTTTGAAATAACGGCGTCTGCAAACTGCGACGTCTTCAGCTCCGTCGCGTTCTCCATCTGCCGCGCGAGATCGTAGGTGACCTTCTTCTGCAGAATCGTCCGCTCGAGGCCGGTTTCGATCAGATCGGCGGCGCCACCCCAGCCGAGGTAGCGAAGCATCATCACGCCCGACAGGATCACGGAGCCGGGGTTGACCATGTCCTTGCCGGCGTACTTCGGCGCGGTCCCGTGCGTCGCCTCGAAGAACGCGATGTCGTCGCCGATGTTCCCGCCGGGCGCCATGCCGAGGCCGCCAACCTGCGCGGCACAGGCGTCCGAGAGGTAGTCGCCGTTCAGGTTGGGCGTCGCGAAGACGTCGTAGTCGGAGGTCCGCGTCAGCACCTGCTGGAACACGCTGTCGGCGATGCGGTCGTTGATGAGCAGCTTGCCCGCAGCCGGCGTGCCCTGCCCCACCTCGTCTTCAGTCACGACCCGATCGCGGAACTCGGCCTTCGCCACCTCGTAGGCCCAGTCGCGGAACGCCCCCTCGGTGAACTTCATGATGTTGCCCTTGTGCACGATCGTGACGACCTTCCGGTTGTTCATCAGCGCGTAGTTGATGGCCATCCGAGCCAGCCGCTTCGTGCCGGTTTCCGAGATCGGCTTGATCCCGATGCCCGAGTCGGGGCGGACACGCTTTCCCATCTCCCGCTCGAGGAACTGGATGATCGCCTCGGCCTGCGGGGTTCCCTTCGCCCACTCGATGCCGGCGTAGACGTCCTCGGTGTTCTCGCGGAAAATCACGACGTTCATCCGCTCGGGGTGCGTCACGGGCGCGGGCGTACCCTTGAAGTACCGCACAGGGCGCACACATGCGTAGAGGTCCAGCACCTGCCGCAGCGTGACGTTGAGGCTTCGGATGCCGCCGCCGACCGGTGTCGTCAGCGGACCTTTGATGGCAACCTTGTAGGCCCGGACGGCCTCGAGCGTATCGTTCGGGAGCCACTCGCCGGCAAGCTCTTTCGCTTTCTCGCCGGCCGGCACCTCGAACCACGCGATCTTTCGCGCGCCGCCGAACGCTTTCGTCACGGCGGCGTCGAAGACCCGGACGCTCGCGCGCCAGATGTCGGGGCCGGTGCCATCCCCTTCGATGAAGGGGACGATGGGATGATTGGGAACCTGGAGCTGACCGTTTTTCCGCGTGATGGCGGCGCCGTCGGTCGGCGGCGTAAGCGTCGCGAAGTGAGGCATGAAGTTTAGGTCACGTCCCCCTTTGCGCGTCGGGGGATTTCAACAGAAACGGTGGAAAACTATGTGGAAAAGGGGCGGTCGATCCTGCGGCGAGCCGCATCATCCGCGCCTAACCACCGATTTGCACCACCGTAGTGCGCTCGTCACACGTTCTACGGAACGCATCATTATATAGGAATGCGCATCGTTGTCGCCGACGACCTGCCCGCCTCCGCTCTCGACGTCCTCCGCGCCGAGCCCGGCTGGATTGTCGATGCGCGCTCGGGGCGCGATCCTCAGACACTGGCCGCCGACCTCGCCGGCGCCGACGCGCTCCTCGTGCGAAGCGCGACGACAGTCGACGAACGGCTGCTCGACGCCGGCCCGGGCTTGAGAGTCGTCGCGCGCGCCGGCACGGGCGTGGACAACGTGAACCTGGAGGCGGCCAGCGCCCGCGGGATCATCGTGATGAACGCGCCGGGCGCCAACAGCATCAGCGTGGCCGAGCACGCGCTCGCGTTGATGCTGGCGGCGGCCCGCGCGATTCCAAGCGCGGATCGGTCCATGAAGGAGGGGCGCTGGGCGAAGAAAGGGCTCCTCGGCGCCGAGCTCCGCGGCAAGACGCTCGGCGTCGTCGGCCTGGGCCGAATCGGACAGGCCGTCGCGGCACGCGCGCATGCCTTCGGGATGGCGGTCGTGGCTCACGATCCCTACATTGCCGCGCACGTGGCGGAGGACCTCGGCGTCGCCTTGCTGAACCTCGACGACCTGTGCGCCCGCGCCGACTACGTCAGCCTTCACCTGCCGTCGACGTCGGCGACACGCCATCTCTTCGACGCCGCGCGGCTGTCCCGATGCAAGACAGGTGTTCGGATCGTGAACACGTCGCGAGGCGACCTCATCGACGAGCGAGCCCTGGCGGACGCGATCGAGTCCGGCCACGTCGCTGGCGCCGGTCTGGACGTCTTCGAGGTGGAGCCTCCGACGGACAAACGCCTGACTCAGCTATCACAGGTGGTCGCCACGCCTCACATCGCTGCTTCGACGCACGAAGCTCAGGAGCTCGTCGGACTCGAAACGGTCACGAGCGTCCGCGATTTCCTGCGCGACGGCATCGTCCGGAACGCGGTCAACTTCCCGTCGGTGTCGGCTGAAGAATTCCGCCGGCTGCGGCCCGCGCTCCGGCTCGCCGAGGCGCTGGGCAGCCTTGCGAGTCAGCTGGAGGAAGCGCGCACGCACGCCGTCGGTGTGCGCTATTACGGCGCACTGACCGACGTGCCAGGTGACCTCCTGACGAGCGCGGTCCTGGTCGGGCTGTTCAAGCGCATGCTGGCGTCGGGCATCTCGCTCGTGAACGCCCGCGCGGTCGCGGCGGGCCGGGGCGTCGAGGTCGTCGAATCGCGCAGCACGCGGGCCCGCAATTTCACGTCGCTGATCTCGGTGAAGCTGCACACGAGCGGCGGCGAGCGCTGGGTCGAAGGAGCGATATTCGAGCCCGGCGCACCCCGACTGGTCCTGCTCGACGGCGTCGCCGTCGAGGCGCCGCTCGAGGGCACGCTCATCGTGCTCGCAAACGACGATCGGCCCGGGGTCATCGGCGAGGTCGGCACGATCCTCGGACGTCAGGGGATCAACATCGGCACGTTCGCGCTCGGTCGGGGGCCGGCGGGTGCGGTCGGCGTCGTGAGCGTGGATGCTCCCGGCGGAGATATCGACGACCGCGTTGTCGACGAAGTCCGCCGCGCGTCGGCGGTCAGGAGCGCGGTCGTCGTCAGGATTTAGGAATGCGTAGGGGCGTTCGCGAACCGCCTTACCGGATCGCGAGTCTGGTGATCGCTCCGGTGGCGATCTCTTCGAGCTCGACGGCGTCGGCTCCGATCGTCTTCACGCGGTGGCGGGCGTTGAATGTCTCGCCTTCGGCGACCAGAAAAATCTCCGTGTAGATCGACAGGATGGCGATGCGCTTCTTCGCGCCGTCGACCTCACGCTCCGCGAGGCCTTCGAGCTTGACCGGGAGGGGCGTAACGACCGGCGGCGGCGTGGCCTCGACGATCGCCGGGCGCGACGGTGCGACGCGATCGACAACCGTCCGGCGCGACTCGAAGCGGAACGGATTCCGGCCCGCCGGCTGGGGATTCGGCGCGCGGTGAAGGCGATCCCGGAGGCGCGCCGCCTGTGCCCGGACTTCCTGGTCGAGCGACGCGCCGCCAGAAGTCGCGGATGCGCGCGGCTGCGGCGCCGCAGGCTCGGGCTGGCCCGGGATCAATCCCGTCGCCGACGCGAGCCAGGCGCCCAGTAACGCGACGCCGCCGACGATTGCCGCCGAACGTCGGACCTGCATGAAGTGAACGAATCATCGTAGCACGTCTGCCGGCGTCCGACTGCGCACTGTGACACCTTGTGGTAAGATTGTCCGTGCCCCCGCGCGTCGCGGTCGTCATACCAGTTAGATTCGCTTCTACTCGCTTCCCTGGCAAACCCCTCGCAACGCTGAACGGCCGACCGATGGTCGAGCACGTGTATCGCCGCGCCGCGTCGGCGCAATCGGTCTCCGCCACGATCGTTGCCACCGACGACGAGCGGATCCGCGCGGCGGTGGCCGCGTTCGGGGGCGAGGTGCGCATGACGTCGCCCGCGCACGCAAGCGGAACGGACCGCGTCGCGGAAGTCGCCGCTTCACTCGCCTGCGACATCGTCGTCAACGTGCAGGGAGACCTGCCGCTCATCGATCCGGGCACCATCGACGATGTCGCCGGCGTGCTCGCCGACGATCCGTCGCTGCCGATGAGCACCATCCGGCGCCGCCTCGACGATCCCGAGGCCATCGCCGACCCGAATATCGTCAAAGTGGCCGTCGCGGCGGATGGCGACGCGCTTTATTTCTCACGGGCGCCGATCCCGTTCAACCGGGACGGACGCGCCGTCGCGGTGTGGAAGCACATCGGCCTGTACGCCTACAGGCGAAGCTTCCTCCTCGAGCTGTCGCGGCTGACGCCGACGCCGCTCGAACGCGCCGAGGCGCTCGAACAGCTTCGCGTGCTGGAGCACGGGTATCGCATCCGCACGGTCGAAACCACGGAGGACTCAATCGAAGTCGACACGCCGCTGGATCTGGAGCGCGTGCGACAGCGGCTGGCCGCCAGGCAACCGCTCCGACAACACGTATGACCGAGAAAACGCGTCCCGTGAAATACATCCTCGTGACCGGCGGCGTCGTATCCTCGCTCGGCAAGGGGCTCGCCGCCGCGTCGATCGGCAGCCTGCTCGAAGGGCACGGCTATCGCGTCGCGCTTCAGAAGTTCGACCCCTATATCAACGTCGATCCAGGGACGATGAGCCCGTACCAGCACGGAGAGGTCTACGTCACCGACGACGGCGCGGAGACGGACCTCGACCTGGGCCACTACGAGCGCTTCACCTCGATGGTGGCGACGCGCAACAACAACTGGACGACCGGGAAGATCTACCTGTCGGTCATCCAGAAGGAGCGCCGCGGCGACTATCTGGGACGTACCGTCCAGGTGATCCCGCACATCACCAACGAGATCAAAGAGAGCATCCGGTCGGTCGCGAGGAAGGCGACCCCCGAAGCGGGGAACGAGATCGACGTCGTGATCGTCGAGATCGGCGGCACGGTCGGCGACATCGAGAGCCTGCCCTTCCTCGAGGCGATCCGCCAGCTGCGCCAGGACGTTGGCCGGGAGAACACGCTCTACATTCACCTGACGCTGGTGCCGTTCATCGGCGCGGCGGGCGAGCTGAAGACGAAGCCGACGCAGCACAGCGTCCGCGACTTGCGCGCCATCGGCATCCAGCCGGACATCCTGCTCTGCCGGACCGATCGCTTCCTCGACCCGGAGATCAAGCGAAAGATCGCCCTCTTCTGCGACGTGGACGAAGAGGCGGTGATCACCGCCAAGGACGTGTCGAGCATCTACGAGGTGCCGCTCGTGCTCGCGGCCGAAGGCCTCGATCGGATCATCCTCAAAGTGCTGCACCTTCCGCAGACCGAGCGGCAGATGGCGGCCTGGGAGGACCTCGTCAACCGCATTCAGAACCCGAAGGACGAGATCACGATTCACGTCGTCGGGAAGTACGTCGGCTATGAAGATTCGTACAAGAGCCTCAACGAAGCGCTGTACCACGGCGGCTTCAGGCACCGGCTGCGGGTGAACATCCGCTGGGTCGAAGCGGAGGCGCTCGAGCAGCCGGACGGCCCGCGGCTCCTCGACGGCGCGCACGGGATCCTCGTGCCGGGCGGGTTCGGCGACCGCGGCACCCGCGGCATGATGAAAGCGGCGGAGATCGCTCGCGAGCGGCGCATTCCGTATTTCGGCATCTGCTACGGCTTCCAGTGGGCCGCCGTCGAGTACGCGCGGCATGTGGCGGGCCTGTCAGAGGCCGACTCGACCGAGGTGTCCCCCGATGCGCCGCACAAGATCATCTACAAGCTGCGCGACCTGCTCGGCGTGGACGATCTGGGCGGGACGATGCGGCTGGGATCGTACGAGTGCCATCTCAAGGCGGGCTCGCTTGCCCATCGCCTGTACGGACGGCCGGTGATTCACGAGCGGCACCGGCATCGCTACGAATTCAACTGCCTGTACGAGCGGACCCTGACCGACAACGGGCTCGAGATCGTCGGCCGTTCCACCGACGGCAAGTTCGTCGAGATCGTCGAAGTCCCGGGGCACCCGTGGTACGTCGCGGTGCAGTTCCATCCGGAGTTCAAATCGAAGCCGCTCGACCCCCACCCGCTCTTCGCAGGGTTCGTCGAAGCCAGTCACAAACACAAGACCAGCGCCCGCGCAGCCGAAGTCGTCGCGGGGTAGAATCTCAGAGTGCAGGCCGTTCAGATTGGCGGCGTCCGGCTTGGCGGCGGCGCGCCGCTGACGCTCATCGCCGGCCCGTGCGTGATCGAGAGCGACGCCCACGCGCTCAAGCTGGCGGAGGGGATCGCCGAGATCGCCGGTCGGCACCGCATCCCGTTGATCTTCAAGGCGTCGTACGACAAGGCGAACCGGACGTCGGGGCGCTCGTACCGCGGACCCGGGCTCGCCGGCGGCCTTCGCGCCCTCGATGCGATCAAGCGGCGGACGGGTCTGCCGATTCTCACGGACATCCACGAACCGGCGCAGGCCGGCCCGGCCGCCGAGGTCGCGGATGTGCTCCAGATCCCGGCGTTCCTGTCACGGCAGACCGATCTGCTCGTGGCCGCCGCGCGCACCGGCCGCGTGGTCAACATCAAGAAGGGGCAGTTCCTCGCGCCCGATGACATGCGTTACGCGATCGCCAAGGTCACGGCCGAGGGCAATCCAAACGTCATCGTCACCGAGCGGGGCGTGAGCTTCGGGTATCACAACCTCGTCGTGGACATGCGCGCCTTTCCGCTGCTGCGCCGGCTCGGCTATCCGGTTGTCTTCGACGTCACTCACAGCCTGCAGCTTCCTGGAGCCGGTGACGGCGTGACGGCGGGCCAGGCCGAGTTCATCGAGCCGCTGGCGTCGGCGGGCGTCGCCGCCGGCGTGGACGGCGTCTTCCTCGAAGTGCACGACGACCCGGCGAGCGCCAAGAGCGACGCGCAGAACGCGCTGCCCCTGGCCCGCCTGGACGCGCTTCTTGCGCGGCTCCTGAGAATCGACGCGGCGGTACGGGAAGCGGGTGTGGCGAGATGAGCGAACGTCGGGCCGTCGGGTCGCCCCCGGCTACAGTCGATGCGCTGGACCTGGCGCGGCGGGTGCTCCGCACCGAAGCGGCCGCGATTCTGTCGCTCGTCGATCGTCTGGGCGAGCCTTTCGAGCGCGCGGTGGGGATGCTCTACGCGTGCGAGGGCCGGGTCATCGTCACCGGCCTCGGCAAGTCCGGAATCATCTGCCGCAAGATAGCGGCGACGTTCGCGAGCACCGGCACCTCCGCGTTCTTCATGCATCCGACCGAGGCCATCCATGGCGACCTCGGCGTCGTCCGGCGGGACGACATCGTCATGGCCCTGTCGTACAGCGGCGAGACGGAAGAGATTCTGCGGCTCATCGAAGCGATCCGCCGAATCGGCGCCGGGCTCATCGCGATTACGGGCTCGCCCGATTCGCCGCTTGGCCACGCGGCCGACGTGACGCTCGACTGTGGCATCCGCGGCGAGGCGTGCCCGATGAACCTCGTTCCCACGGCGAGCACGACCGCCGCGCTGGCGCTCGGAGATGCGCTTGCGATGACGCTCCTGGTGCGGAAGGGCTTCAGCGAGGAGCACTTCGCGAGCCTGCACCCGGGAGGCCGACTCGGGCGGCGCCTGATGCGTGTGGAGCACGTCATGCACGGTGGCGACGAGATCCCGCGTGTCCTCGTCGGCACGCCGATGAAAGACGTCGTGCACGAAATGTCGAGCAAGCGGCTCGGCATGACGTGCGTCGCTGATGCCGCCGGGCGCCTGGTAGGCATCATCACCGACGGCGACCTGCGGCGCCACTGGGACGCCGCCATTCGCGACGCCACCGCAGCCGACGTGATGACGCCGCGGCCGGTGACGATCCGGCGAACGCTCCTCGCGGTCGAAGCGTTGAGGGTCATGGAAGACCGGAAGATTACCGCCGTCGTCGTGGTCGGCGACGGCGACGTGATCGAGGGCGTCGTCCAGGTCCACGACTTGTGGCGGACGCAGATGTTCTAATGTTCGGATCGAGCTAGCCGATGGAGTCACCGCGCCGAGCGTGAGCGAGGCGTGGCAGGCGCTGGGGGTGGGGCCCCAGCGCAAACCAAAAAATGGAAAGCAACGCGCAGCTCCTCATCGCGGCGCTCGTCGCGCTGCTCGTCGGCCTCGCGGCCGGCAAGGCATGGGAGCGCTACAAGCTGCAGGACGGCCGCTGGGTGGACCGGCGGCGGCTTCGCGACTCGCCCCATTTCATCCTCGGCCTGAACTTCCTCGTCGCCAACCAGACCGATCAGGCGATAGACGCACTGTCGCGCGCCGGCGCGCTGCACCCCGAGTCGCTCGAGCTGCGCCTCATCCTCGGCAACCTGTATCGCGAGAAGGGACAGGTCGGACGCGCGATTCAGGAGCATCAGGCGCTCCTGCAGCGGCCCAACCTGAGGAAGCTGGAGCACGCAAACGTGCTGCTCTGCCTCGGGCTCGACTACCGCCGCGGCGGCTTCGTGGACCGGGCGGTCGAGGCCTTCACCGAAGTCCTGCGGCTCGACCCGGACAACCAGTACGCGCTCCTCAACCTCGAGAAGCTGTACGCCGAGCAGAAACAGTGGCAGCACGCTCACACCGTCCGCGAGCGGCTGCGCGAATCTGCCTCGCCCGAGGACAAGCCGCGCAGCCAGGCGACGCTCGCCTTCATCGAGAACGAGCTGGGACGTGAAGCCCTCGCGCGGGGCGACCGCCAGGAGGCGGCGAAGCGGTTCGAGGCCGCGATCGAGATGGATCCAGGCGCGTTGCCGGCCTACCTGAGCCTCGGAGACGTGCGCCACAAGGAAGGGCGCACGGCCGACGCGATCGCGCTCTGGGAACAGTTGATTCACGTCTCGCCGGAGCGGGCCTATCTGGTGTTCGAACGGCTGGCCGCCGCGTACACGCAGCTCGGCGCGCCAGACCGGTTTCCCGACCTCTGCCGGCGCCTGATCGATGCGAGCCCGCAGGAGTGGCGGGCGCGGCTCGCGCTTGCGCGGCACCTTGGAGACCGCGGCAACGCGTCGGAAGCGCTCGGCCTGCTCTTCGACGCGCTCGTCCACAACCCGCATGCGCTGGCGCTGCATCAGGCCATCTGGCGCCGCCTCTCTTCAATGGACCTGCCGCGGCAGCTGGTGGCCAGCTATATCGATCTGGCGGAGGAAGCCGTTTTCTATCTCGACCCGCATATCTGTGTAAAGTGCCGCTACCGAAGCACGGAGCTCCTGTGGCAGTGCCCGCACTGCCACGAGTGGAACACGTTCGTCGAGGAGCGCATCGCGCCGGCCAAGGACGATGAGGAGACGCAGGTGGAGCTCATTCACTAACGTTCGCGCATTGTGGATTTCGGATTTGGGATTGGCGATTGATTGGCAATTGAGGATTGGGGATTGAAGATTCATTGCGGATTGATGATTTGGCGTCGGGGAAACCTCGGTCATCGGCCGAGTGCTGCGACACCAATCATCCATCGTCAATTCAATCCTCAATCGTCAATCAATCGCCAATCGCCAATCGCCAATCGACGATCAGTCGTCAATCCCCAATCCCCAATCGACAATTCATGATCCGTGTAGCCCTGACCGGCGGCATCGCGACGGGAAAGTCGTACTGCGCCGCCCGGCTGGCCGCGAGGGGCATTCCGGTCGTCGACGCCGACCAGCTCGCTCGCGAGGTCGTCCGGCCGGGCACGCCCGGATTGGCGGCCATCACGAAGCGCTTCGGCCCGGGGGTGCTCCGTCCCGATGGCGCGCTCGACCGTCCGCGCCTGGCGGCGACGGTTTTCTCCGACGATGCCGGCCGACGGGATCTCGAAGCCATCGTCCATCCGGCCGTGTACGAGGCGATTCAGGGGTGGCTGCGCCGTGCCGAGGTCGCGGGCGCGCCCCTCGCCGTCGCCGACATCCCGCTGCTGTATGAAACCGGGCGCGACGCCCAGTTCGACCGCGTCATCGTAGTCGCGTGCACGCCCGAGCGACAGCTTGCGCGCGTTGTCGAGCGGAACGGGCTCTCAGAGGAAGACGCGCGGCGCCGGATCGCCGCGCAGATACCCATCCAGGAGAAGGTCAAGCGCGCCGATCATGTGATTCGGACCGACGGCACCTTCGAGGATACCGATCGGCAGGTCGATCGCGTCCTGGACGACCTCGTAGCATCGGCGGCGTAGGCCCGATCTTCAGATCGGGCGTGGCCGGATTACCAGGACGCCCGTGTTATCCGCGCACGCCCGGCCTCAAGGCCGGGCCTACGCCGACAACCGACCTTCCGCGGCGGTCACCGTATTGACCAGCAGCATCGCGATCGTCAAGGGCCCGACGCCGCCGGGCACGGGAGTTAACGCGCCCGCGACCTCTGCCACGCCTGGATGCACGTCGCCGACGATCAGCGATCCGTTTTTCTCGAACGTCGCCATCCGGGGCGTGCCGCCGAACAGCGACTGCACCTGCGCGCGGTCGGTCAGACGCGAGATCCCGACGTCCACCACTGTCGCTCCTGGCTTGACGAACTCGCGCGTCACGAACGCGGGCCGGCCGATCGCCGCGATGACCAGATCTCCCGTGGCCGAGACGGCCGCGAGGTCCGGCGTCTTCGAATGACAGATCGTGACGGTCGCGTCGCGCGCCACGAGGAGCGCCGCCATCGGCCGTCCGACGATCGCCGATCGGCCGAGCACGACGGCGCGCGTGCCGGCTATCGCGATGCCCGACCGGTCCAGCAGCTCGATGATTCCGGCCGGAGTGCACGGCGCGAAGGCCGGTCGTCCCTGCGCCAGCCGTCCGACGTTGACTGGGTGAAACCCGTCGACGTCTTTCCCGGGGTCGATGCCATCGAAGACCCGTTGCGAGCCGGCGCCGCCGAGCGACGCCGGCAGCGGCGACTGGACGAGAATGCCGTCGACCGTTGGATCGCCGTTCAACAGGCGGATGAGCCCGAGCAGATCCTCGAGCGTGGCGGCTGATGGCAGGCGCTCGAGGCGGACCGCCAGTCCGGCCTCGCCACCGCCCTTCACCTTGTTCCGGACGTAGATCTCCGACGCGGGGTTGTCGCCGACCAGGACGATCGCGAGGCCCGGCGGGCGTCCGGCCCTCGCCTGAAACGCCTGAATGCGCGGCCGCGCCTCGGCCCGGATGGCCTCGGCGACGGCGATGCCATTGAGGATGCGGGCGGGCATGGGCCACGGACCCCCGCGGATCGCTCAGCTCGTTCGCCGGCCCGCCCGCCGCAGGACCATACCCAGGATCAGCAGCACGATGCCGATGCCCAGGATCGTCAGGCCGAACCGATCGGCAATCTCCGGATTGACGTGCAGCCCGAAGCGGCTGATCACCGCGTCGAGCTCGCTCCACTTCGCGAGGTCCTCGCGCGTGACGCCCCACTCGGTGAGCAGGCCAAGCAGGAAAATCGCGGCGCCGTTGAATGTCACGAGCGAGCCGAGGATCGTGACCAGGTTGCCTGTCCACTCCACACCGCTCTGCCGGGCAGACTCTTTCGGGTCACGCAGCGAGCTGTGCGTCCGGCCGTAGAACCAGTAAATCAGCATCCCGAGGTCGAGCCACAACAGGAAGCGCGTCCACGTCATGACCGAGAGGCTGATCATCAGATAGAGGCATGAGACCACCCCCAGGACCGGGATGATCGGTCCGCCGGCGACCTTGAACGGCCGGTGCGCGTCCGGGCGCTTGCTCCGCAGCACGAGCACGGCGACCGAGACGACCACGAACGCGAAGAGTGTCCCGATGCTCGTCATCTCGCCGACGACCTGGATCGGGATGAACCCGGCGGCGATCGCGACGATGACGCACGTGATGATCGTCGTGATGTAGGGCGTCTTGAACCGCGGATGCACCTTGCTGACGCCCGGCGGCAGCAGGTTGTCCCGGCTCATGGAAAAGAAGATGCGCGGCTGACTCATGAGCATGACCAGGAGCACGCTCGTGATCCCGGCGACCGCGCCGGCCGACACGAGGCCCGCCGCCCAGTCCTTGCCGATAACCGACAGCGCGTAGCCCACCGGCGCGTTCAGGAACTTCGCGTCGTTCTTGAAGTCGACGACGGGGACGATGCCGGTGAGAATCGCCGCGACGATCAGATAGAGCAGGGTACAGATGATGAGCGACATGATGATGCCGATCGGCAGGTCCCTGCTCGGGTTCTTGGCCTCCTCGGCCGTCGTCGAGACGGCGTCGAAGCCGATGTAGGCGAAGAACACGACGGCGGCGCCGGTCATGATGCCGGCCCACCCGTACGGCGCGAACGGCGACCAGTTCTCCGGCTTGACGTAGGTGAAGCCGACGACGATGAAGAACAGGACCGCCGCCAGCTTGACGGCGACCATCGCCGCGTTGAACCGCGCGCTCTCGCGAACGCCGATCACGAGGAGCACCATGATGGCGAGGACGATGAGAATCGCCGGCAGGTTGACGAGCGCCCCCTCGGCCGTGCCGGGCGCTGCGGCCATCCACTGTGGGAGGTGGATGTCGAACCCGGCGAGGATCCGCTGGAAGTACCCGCTCCATCCGATGGCGACGGTCATCGAGCCGACCGCATACTCGAGAATCAGGTCCCAGCCGATCATCCAGGCGAAGATCTCGCCGAGCGTCGCGTACGAATAGGTGTAGGCGCTGCCGGCGATCGGGATCATCGCCGCGAACTCGGCATAGCAGAGGGCGGCGAAGCCGCACGCGACGCCCGCAAGGGCGTACGACAGCGCGATCGCCGGGCCCGCCTGGTTGGCGGCCGCGGTGCCGGTCAGCACGAAGATGCCGGTCCCGATGATTGCGCCGATCCCGAGCATCGTCAGGTCGAACGCGGTGAGCGTTCGCCGGAGCGATTTCGCGCCGCTTTCCGCGTCGCCGACCAGCTGCTCGATAGACTTCGTCTTGAACAGATTCGAGTCCATTCATCCTCCAGGGAAGGCGAAAGGCCGGGAGATTATACAAGGTAGGCACGGACGCGGGCGGCCGGATCGTCGGTGACCAGATCTGAAATCACCGCGACGGCGGCCGCCCCGGCGGCCAGGACCTCCGGCGCCCGCCGCAGGTCGATCCCGCCGATCCCGACGACCGGGATCGTCCCGGCCCGCGCGGCGGCCCGCCGCACCAGGTCCAACCCGATTGGGGAATAGCCCGTGTCCTTCGTCGCGGTGCCGAAGACCGGGCCGACGGCGAGATACGAGATGGGCTGGCGAAGCGCCGCCTCTATCTGTTCGGCGGTGTGCGTGGAGAGGCCGACCAGACCGTCCGCACCGACGATCGCCCGCGCCGCGGCGGCGTCGACGTCGTCCTGCCCCACGTGGACCCCCGCCGCCCCCCCGATCCGCGCGACGTCGGCGCGATCGTTGACGATCAGCCGGCCGCCATACGGACGCGCGAGCGCGACGAGCTGCTCCGTCAGATCGACGAGCGGCCCGGAGCCCATTCGCTTGGCACGCAGTTGCATGAGACGCGCCCCGCCATCCAGGAAGGCGCGCGCGAGATCCAGCGCCGCCCAGCCGTGCGCCGCCGCTACGTCGACATCGAGGATTGCGTAGAGCCCGCCTTCAGACCGCTTCGGCGAAGGGCTTGTCACCTTTTTTTTTCTCGATCGCGTAGCGGTCCATGAATGCGGTGTTGATCCGCGCCGCCAGGAAGTCGGGATCAGAGAGGATCTTCAAGTGGAGCGGAATGGAGGTCTTGATGCCCTCGATGACCGTCATCTCGAGCGTCCGTCGCATGCGCGCGACCGCTTCCTGCCGATCGCGGCCCCAGGCGATCACTTTCGCGATGAGCGAATCGTAGTACGGGGGGACGGTCGCCTCGGCGTGCACGAACGTGTCGACGCGAATCCCGGGCCCGCCGGGGACGCTGAACGCGCGCACGACGCCCGGAGACGGCGTGAAGGTGACGGGATCCTCGGCGTTGATTCGGCACTCGATGGCATGGCCGGTGAACGTGACGTCCCCCTGTTTGAACGCCAGCCGCTCCCCCGCCGCCACGCGGATCTGCTCCTTGACGATGTCCACGCCCGTGATGAATTCCGTCACCGGGTGCTCGACCTGGAGCCGCGTATTGACCTCGAGGAAGTAGAAGTTGCCCGCCGGGTCCATGATGAACTCGAACGTCCCGGCGTTGGTGTACTGCACCGCGCGGGCGGCGTCGACGACCGTGCTGCCGAGACGGCGTCGCTGCTTGTCGCTGAGCGCCGCCGAGGGCGCTTCCTCGATGAGCTTCTGATGCCGCCGCTGGATCGAGCACTCGCGCTCGCCGAGGTGCACCACGGCGCCGTGATGGTCGCCGATTACCTGGATTTCGATGTGCCGCGGCGCTTCGACGTATTTCTCAACGTAGACGTCTCCGACGCCGAAGGCTGCCTCCGCCTCCCGCTGCGCCGTCTTGAGCGCCCTCCCGAGGTCTCCGGCCAGCCGGACGATCCGCATCCCGCGGCCGCCGCCGCCGGCGACCGCCTTGATGATCACCGGGTAACCCAGATCCTTCGCGACCTTCTGCGCCTTTTCCTCGCTCTCGACCGGTCCGTCGCTGCCGGGCAGCACCGGGACGCCGGCTTTCTTCATCGCGCGGCGGGCCCGTGCCTTGTCTCCCATGAGCCGGATGACGTTCGGGTCCGGTCCGATGAACCGGATATGGCAGGCCTCGCACACTTCCGCGAGATAGGCGCTCTCCGACAGAAAGCCGTAACCGGGGTGAATCGCGTCGGCGCCGGTGACCTCGGCCGCGCTGATGATCGCCGGGACATTGAGATAGCTGTCGAGGCTTCGCGCGGGCCCGATGCAGACATCTTCGTCGGCGAACCGGACGTGCAGCGAGTGCTCGTCCGCCTCGGAGTACACGGCGACGGTTTTGATGCCCAGCTCGCGGCAGGCGTAGATGACGCGAAGCGCGATCTCGCCGCGGTTGGCGATGAGGATTTTCTTGAACATCAGAGGCAGGCCATTCGTCCGCGGACCTAAGAGGTCCGCGCTCCCGCCGACCGGATGGCGAACAGACGCTCGCCGTACTGCACCGGCTTGCCGTTCTCGACGTAAATGCTGGCGATCTCGCCGTCGTGGTCCGATTCGATCTCGTTCATCAGCTTCATCGCCTCGATGATGCAGAGCACCTGGCCCTTCTTGACGACCGTGCCGACCTCGACGAACGACGGCGCGCCCGGTTCCGACGCGCGGTAGAACGTTCCGACGATGGGGGACTTCACGACGGCGAATTCCTGCTCTTCGCTTTCTTCCGTCGCCTCCGCTGGCGCGGCAGGGAGCGCGGGCGCAGCCGCGGGTGGGACGGGCGTGGCGATCGGCGCGTGGTGCACGGCAGGCGCCGCCGACTGGCTCGCGCCTCCGTTCTTGCACACGCGGATCTTGATCCCGTCGCGCTCGAGCTCGAACTCGGTCAGCTCGTGCTCGCGCATCAGGTGCAGGATCTGTTTCACGTCATCCAGATTCATAAGCCTGCGTCGATAACATGCAAGGCTCGCGGCGCGCTGGTCAGGACTTCGACCCCGCCGGGAGTCACCAGCACGTCGTCTTCGATTCGAACGCCGCCGAGGCCGGGCACGTACGCGCCCGGCTCGACGGTGAGGATCATTCCCGCTTCGAGCGGAACGTCGGTCCGCTCGCCCGATCCACGCGGAGCGATGCGCGGTTCCTCGTGCACTTCGAGCCCCAGGCCGTGGCCCGTGCCATGGCCGAAGGCGTCGCGGCCGAACCCACGGGCCGCAAGCGCCTCTCGCGCCGCGGTATCGACCGCCGATGCGGTGGTTCCCGGCCGGATGACCTCGATGGCCGCTGCCTGCGAAGCCGCTACCGCCTCGTGCAGCCCCCGGAGTGCCGCTGGCGCCGGGCCTAAGACACCCGTGCGCGTCAGATCCACGCAGTATCCGTCGTAGACCCCCCCGAAGTCCAGCAGCACCGCCTCCCCGCTCTGAAGCCGCCGGGGCGTCGGGCGCGCGTGCGGCAGGGCCGAATTGGGCCCGGACGCGACGATCGTCTCGAACGCCGGCCGATCGAAGCCCCCCCGCAGGAGCGCGGCGTCGATGTCGGCCGCCACTTCCCGCTCCGTCCGGCCGGGCGACACCGCCGACCAGACCTCGAGGGCCACCGCCGACAGCCGGCGGGCCGCCTCCCGCATGGTCAGTATTTCGGCTTCGTCCTTGACGAGCCGCAGGCGCTCGACCTGACGGTCCATCGGCTCGAGGACAGACCGTCCCTCGAGCTCCTTCTGCAGCCAGTGAAATCTCTTGATGGTGAGGTGGGCCGATTCGACGCCGATCGCCTGGAGGCCGCGCCCTCGAATCACCTCCACGATGGTCTGGTCGTAGGTCTGGTCGACGATCTCGAGGTGGACGCCGGACGGCGCGTCTCCGGCCCCGAGGCGCAGTCGCGCGGCTTCCTGGTAGCGGAAATCGGTGACCAGCGTCGCGTCGTCCGGCGTGACGATAAGCGCAGCCGCGCTTGCCCTCAGGCCGCTCAGATACGCGACGTTGATGACGTTGGTGACCAGGAGCGCGTCGAGACCCGCGTCAGCGAGCTGCGTTCGCAGCGCGAGGAGCCGGCGGTCGAACATCGGCCGCGCGGCGGTACTCTTCAGCGTCACGCGAGGGGCGCCTCGCGCCGGCGGCGCTCGGCGACGATCGTCTGGAGGAACGCCTCGAGGCGCTCGATCTCTTCGTTCGCCTGAAGCGGTGCCGGCGCGTGAACGACAGGCTGCGCGACCGCGTCGTCGGTCCGGGCCGCGACGGTCTCCGCCGGCCGCGCCGCGACGGTTTCCGCCGGCGGGGCCGCAACGGTTTCCACCGGCGGGGCCGCAACGGTTTCCGCCGGCGGGGCCGCAACGGTCTCCGCCGGCGCGGGAGCCCGTGCCTCGCGATCGGCCTCTCGCTGCGCCGCCTCGAAATCGAACGTCTCTGGAATGAAGCCGCGGCGGTGATGAACGTCGGCGCGGGCCCGGATGGCGGCGAGGTTTTCGGGAGCGATCCGCAGGACCGCGTCGAGCTCCTGCTGCGCCTCGTCGAGCTGCAGCAGCTCGATCAGCGCGCGCGCCAGGGTGACCTTGGCAGAGATGTACGCGGGATGGCGTTCCAGGCCGCGACGGCAGACGTCTACGGCGTCCTGAAACCTTCCGATGCGCCGGTATTCTTCGGCGAGGGCTGCGAAGGCGATGGACGTCGGGTCGGCGTCGACCCGACGTCTCAGATCGTCAATTCGTTTGTCCGGCATGATGCCGGAGATTCTACGGCCAAACGAGCCGGTCGCTCTACGTCTCCGTAACGACGATAGCCCGAGTGACCGTCCCCTTGAGCCCGGAGTCGTCGGTCACGGTGAGCGTCACGAAGTAGGTGCCGGGCGCGGCGTAATCGTGGTCCTGGTTCCTGCCGAACCCGTGCACGTCGCCGTCGCCAAAATCCCACTCGTAGCTGACGATCACGCCGTTGGCGTCGAACGAGGCCGACGCGTCGAAGAGGACTGTGTCGCCGACTTTCGGGACCTGCGGGCCGAACGAGAAGGCCGCGACTGGCGCCCCCGGAATCTGGATGACCGCCGGCGGCACGAGCCGGATGAAGACCTGCCGGGTGACGGCATTCGCGAAGTTGTTGCCGATCGGTGTGACCGACACGGTCGCGACGTTGCCGGCATCGAACCCGGGAAACTGGGTCACGGGCGCCGTAAACGTCACGCTCACGCGCCCGTTGCTGCCTGTCGAGACCGTGGAGGCCGACAGCCGACCCTGGTCGACCGTTACGCGAACCTGGACGTTCGCCCGGGGCTGCGCGTTCTCGTCCCGCGCAAAGATATCGATCACGGACTGTGACGCGCCGTCCTCGGTCACGGTGTCAGGCGTAGCCGTCACCGCAACCGAGAGCGCCAGCTCGGACGGGCCCATCAGTGGCGGCGCGTCGACCTCATTCACAGTGCAGCCGGCTCCCGCGAGAGCGGCTGCGGAGAGGAGAACCGTCATTCGTGCGATACGTCGCATGGTCATGCTCATCTTTGATTAGCTCGCCGGATCGGCGAAGTCGCCGAAGTTGATGCTCACTCGACCCATCACACTGGTCTCGCGGCCTGTCTGGTCCCGACCGAAGAAGGTGATCTCTGCGATCGCGTTGATGATGATCAGGCTTCCCCGGAGGCCCGCGAGCGGCGCCTCGACCTTCGCCGTATGCCGCACGAGCTCGAATGGAATCGTGACGGTCTGATTCAGATCGGTGAGGGTCGCCGCCATCGTGCCGTCAAAGCCGAACGGCACGTCCACGCCTTCGGTGCCGCGTCCGTCGGCGCGAATGAACCTGACCCGGTACTGCGACACGGTGATCCAGTTGTTCGGGGTTGGCGCCGTCGGCGATCCCGAGGTGCCCGGATCCTTCAACGCCATCCGCATCTGCACGCGGCCGACGTCGTTGAAAATGCTCTGATTCGTCAGCACGTCGGACATGATCGGGTTGCCGAACTCGTCCGGCGCAGCCCCCGACGATCCATCGAGATTCTGGATGATCAGGTACGAGGACGTATCTCCCTCTAGCACCATGTCGCCGCAGGCCGCCAGCGACAGCGCCGCGACGGCGACGCCGAGCGCCATCGCCGCGCCCCACACCGCCTTGCGCCGACCGCCAATTGCTTCCGTTGTCATCGTCATAGCTCCACGCGGGCTCATGCCCCTAGCCTCTCAGGATCCGCGGCGTGATGAAGATCAACAGCTCGCGGCTCTCGTCTTGAATCTCATCGCGTCGGAAGAGCCAGCCGAGGAGCGGGACGCGATGAAGGAACGGCACCCGGTTGATGTTGCTCGACTCCCGGCTGACGAAGATGCCGCCGATCACCGTCGTGGCGCCGTCGTTGACCTGGACCTGCGTAAGCGCCCGCTGCGTGTCGATCGGCGGGATGCCCTGCACGTCGCGGCCGAAGTCCGGCGTGGCGTTCTCGACCGTAATCCGCATGATGACGGTATTCGCCGACGTGATCTGCGGCGTCACCTTCAGCATCAGCACCGCATCCTTGAAGCTGACCGTCACGGTGTTGTTGGCGACGGTCTGGATCGGGATCTGGATACCCTGCGCGACCTCAGCCTCGACGTTGTTCTGCGTCGTCAGGCGCGGCGTCGAGAGCACGCGGCCCTTGCCGGTGCGCTCGAGCGCCGACAGGGCGACATCGAGGTTGAACGCGCCGTTGATCGAGCCGAGCGCCAGGCCGATCGCGCCGTTGGCCGGGCTCACCGGCAGGTTGACGACCGAGCCGGCGCGCTGCCGCGGGTCGCCGCGGGGGTCGTTGGACACCTCGGGACCCGAGACGCTTCCGGTCCGGCCGCCGATGCTGCCGCGGTTCGGGAACGCGAGGCCGGTCGTATTGCCGATCTCGGGGTCCACGCGGCCGTTGAAACCCCACTGGACGCCGAGCTCACGCGCGAAGTCCCGCGTGGTCGTCACGACACGCGCTTCGACTTCGACCTGCGGCTCCGGACGGTCCAGGATGTTGATCAGGTTTTCCGCCGTCGTAAGACGGTCCGTCAGGTCGGTGATGATCAGCGTGTTCGTGCGCGGGTCGACCTGGATCTGGCCGCGCTGTGACAGCGCGGAGCGCGTCAACAGCGGCTGCAGCTCCGTCGCCTTCGCGTAGCTCAGCGCGAACGTGCGGACGCGCAGGTCGCCGGAGAGCGCCTGGGCATCGGCAAGCTTGCGCCGCTCGTCCTCTTCCGAGGCGAGCACTTTGAGCGGGGCGATGCGGACGATCGTGCCGTCAACCGTGTAGCCGAGCTGGTTGCCGCGCAGAATGATGTCGAGCGCCTGGTCCCACGGCACTTCGGTCAGGACGATGTCGACGGTTCCCTGCACGGCGGGATCGATGACCATGTTCAGGCCGCTGATCTCCGCGAACGTGCGCAGCACCGAACGAAGGTCCGCGTTCTGGAAGTCGAGGCTGACCGGGTGCCCCGTGTAGCGCTTGCGACCCTCGGTGACCTCGGCCGTCGGGCGCTGCTGGCCGGGCAAAGCCTCGTTGACGGCCGGCGGTGGCGCCTGCTGCTGCGCGACCGGCATCGGTCGGGCGGCGGCCGGCTTGGCTTCGGCCGGCCTGGCGTCGATGGGCGCGGCCGGGGCTGGTGCGGCGGCGGCGGGGGCCTGGCCCGCCAGGCTCGCGGCCGCGACCGGCTGCGGCGCCTGCAGCGCCGCCATGGGATCGATCCCGACGGAGCCGGCGGCCTCAGCGAGACCGGTCACCGTGATGCCGGCTGGAACTTCCGAGGCTGCAGCCGCTTCGACGAGCGCGGCTTCGACGGTTTCCGCCGACGGGATCGTCCGGTCGAGCTCGACGCGAATCGTGTTTCGCGTGCTGCGCACGCGGTGCGCAACGGGGGACGTCAGCGCGAGCTGCACGCGGCCGACGCCGCTGCCGTCGAGCGCGGTGCCATCCTCCATGGAGACTCCGGCAATGAGGCTGGCGCTCGTTGCGCGCACACGATTCGTGGCGCCCGCCACGCTCACGTTGCGCAACTCGACGAGCACGGTGCGTGCGTCGGGCCGGCTCACTGAGTAGGCGACCGGCTCGGTCGCTTCGATGAGAACCGTTTGCCCGTTGTCGCGTGCTTCCGCGGACACGCCGACCAGCCGCGCTGCACCGGTCGCGGCACCCGCCGCGAGCACGGTCAGGGCGACGGCGGCGGCCGTCGCGGCCGCATACGCGGCGCGCACGGACCTGGGAGCCAGCCGCATCACTTCCCCTCCTGCGTGGCTCGCAGGTACTTTCGCACTTCGCGCTGTTTGACGAGCGAGAGCGGATCGTTGACGTCCTGCGAGAAAATGACTGAATCTGCCGTAATGGCCTTCACCGTACCGTCGAACACCTTGTCGTTCCCTCGAATGATGTGCGTCTTGTTGTCGGGTCCCGAGACCATCGCCACGAATCCTGTCTTGTCCTTGAGGATGCCGCGCAGCACGATTTCGCTGATCAGCATGCCCGGCAGACCGTCGGGACGGTTGTCGCGCGACGGCTTGACGTCCCCGCCGCGAAACAGCAGGCTCACGAACGGATCGCGACGCCCCTCCGGGTTGTACGAAAAGACGTCGGGCGCCGGCGGCTTCTCCGGCTGGGCCGGGCTCGCCGCCGAGGTCTGGCCCGGGAGCGGCGCCGCAGGCTGCTGCTGCGCGCCGGCCGAGCTCGTCAGAGCGCACACCACGAACACCGTGGCGAGCCCGATACGAAGAACCGTCGTCAATCCCTTCATCGCTATGGACCGGTCTTTCCCGCGGCCGGACGCGGAGGCATGGGCTTCCCGCCGGGCTTGACCGGCGCGGCCTTCGTCGAATCCACCAGCACGAACGTCAACGCGGTGCATTCCGCGCTGATCGTCGAGTTCGGCGATGGCTGGTCCTTCGAGCGGATCTTCAGCGAGTTCACATTGATGATTCGCGGGAACTTGCTAATCCGATCGAAGAACATTCCGAGGTTGTGGTACGTGCCGTCGAGCTCGAGCACGATCGGCCACTCCTCGTGGATCTGTTTGGCCTCGACCGGCTTCGGCTGGAACCCGCGTATCGTCAGGTTCGACTGCATCGCGAGCGTCTGGACCCGCCGCAGAATGTCCGCGTAGTCCTTCTGCTCGGGCAGCACGGACTTGAGCGCTTCGAGGCGCCGCTCCAGCTCGTCGACCTGCGACTGGAATTCGGGCAGCCGCTTCGCCGTATTCAATCCCCGCGTGATGTCGGTGCGCAGCTGCTGGAGCCGAGCTTCGCGCGTGGCCATCTCCGTGGTCACGTCGGAGACGTAGTAGTACCAGAAGCCGAAGACCGCGGCGCCCGCCAACACGGCGAACGCGGTGATCTGGCCCCACCAGGGAAGTCTGCTCAGCGATATCTGCGCCATGAGGCTCCCGTGCCCTCTCGATCCCTTATCTGCTCGCCGGCGGTACGCCGCTGCCCGTCGAGGCCGCGGTTGCCGGCGGTTTCGCCAGCGCCGGCGGCGGCGGTGGCTGGTAGTTCCCCTTGACTTCGAATTTCACGAGCTCACCCGCCTGCGCCGCCTGCGGTCCCGTCGCCGCGCCGACCTGCGTGTCCACGATCTCGACCGGCTTCTTGAAGTAGCCCGACGCTTCGAGGTTCCCGACGAGGTCCGAGATCGCCGTCAGCGACGTCGCGAACCCCTTCATCTGCACCTCGCTGCCGGTTTGCGTCAGCTCGGTGAACCACAGCCGGTCCGGGAGGCTCTTGCTGATCGAATCGAGCATGTGCACCGGCCCGATCTGGCCCTTGCGCAGCTCTTCGATGAGCGAGACTCGCTGCTGGAGCTGGGCGCGCTTTCCCTCGAACTTCTGGACCTGGGTGAGCACGGTGCGCAGCCGCCTGGTCTCCGCCTCGGCGTCCGCGATGTCCTGGTCGAGGCGCGCCGACCGCTGGCGCAGCGCCCAGAACCACCAGATGATGCCGAGCCCGGTCAGGACGACGATGAGGCTCGCGGCGATCGTGATCTTCTGCGCCTCGCCCAGACTGAGGCTGAGGCCGGCGCGCCGCTTCGCTCGGGGCTGCTCTCGCTCGACTGCGAGGAGGTTGATCCGGATCATCGGTCACCCGCCCTGCGCAGCGCGAGCCCGACGGCCACCGCGGCGGTCGGGGCGACGTCAGAGGGCGACGCGACGCCCAGCTTTCGATTGTCGAACGCGATCGCCTTGAACGGGTCGAACGACTCGACCGGCGATTCGAACCGGTCGGCCAGCATGTCCGCGAAGCCCTCCGCCCTCGACGCCCCGCCGCTCAGGACGATCCGGTCGATCCGATCGGAGGCGGCCGTCGCCTTGAAGAAGTCGAAGGTCTTCTGGATCTCCAGCATCATGTTCTCGGTCACCGCGCGGAGGACCGGCTTCGCCTCGTCGTAGCCGACGCCATCCACCGCCTCACCCTTCTTCAGCGCGTCCGCCGCGTCGTACGGGAGGTTCAGCTCCTTCTGCAACGCCTCGGTGTAGGCGTTGCCGCCGATGGAGACGTCGCGGGTGAAAACCGACTGCTCGCCCTGCAGGATGTTGATGTTGGTCGCGCTCGCGCCGGCGTTCAGCAGGGCGACGATCTGGCCCGGCTGAAGGCCGTAGTTGACCTCGTAGGCGTTCTGCAGCGCGAAGGCATCGACGTCCACGACGACCGCCGTGCGGCCCGCCTGGGCGATGACGCCGGTATAGTCGGCGATCTTCTCCTTCTTCGCCGCCACGAGCAGCACGTCCATCGTCGGCTTGCCGCCTGTCGACCCGCCGGTCTCGATGATCTGGTAGTCGAGGTTGACGTCCTGGATGTCGAACGGGATGTACTGCTCGGCTTCCCAGTAGATGGACTCCGCGATTTCGGACTCTGTCATCTGGGGAACGGTGATCTTCTTGACGATGACGGCGTTGCCCGAGAGCGACGCCGCGACATCGCGGGTCTTGATCTTGCGGCTATCGAAAAGCCGGCGGATCGCGTCGGCTACGGCCGTGCCGTCGATGATGGCGCCGTCGACGATGCTGTCGGGCGGGATCGGCTCGCTGCCGAAGGCGGCGACCTTGTAGCCGCGCCCTGCGGGCTTGAGCTCCACCGCCTTGACGGCACTCGAACCGATGTCGAGACCCACGAGTGACTTCGTGCGCTTGAGCAGCACTGTGTAATCCTGCGAATTCGACGGAAGTTTGTCAGCGGTGTGCGCGCGCACGCATATCGTCAGCGCGAGCCGCCACAGCCCACTCGGGCTTGGCAAGGGGGGTGCCACCAGCTCTTCGGCGAGATCGAATGCACTTCCGGGCGTTCGTACGCAGATGTGCGGATTCCCGGGTCAACGCTTCCCGCGCACACGTCACAAAACAGGATGCCGCGCACAAATACGTAACCGAACTACCCCGCGTCGTCGCGCACGGTGAGCCCGTGTGCAAGTCTTCCGTACCGTTGACAACGCCGGTAATCCCAAGTATCCTCTTGGTTTGCCGTCCTTGGGACCAGGCTGAAAGGGATCGCATGGGCACGTTTATGCCGGGTGTCGGGAGCGTCGAGCGCCGATGGCATGTCATCGACGCCGACGGCCAGGTGCTCGGCCGGGTAGCCAGCGCCGCTGGGCGGCTGCTCTCCGGGAAGCACAAGCCGAGCTACACGCCGTTTCTGGACACGGGAGACCACGTCATCGTGATCAACGCGGCGAAGGTCAAGCTGACCGGCCGCAAGGAAACGCAGAAGGTGTACCGCTACCACAGCGGGTATGAAGGCGGCCTCCGCGAGGAGCGCGCGAAGATCGTGCGGCAGAAGGACCCCGTGCGCCTCGTCGAAGAGGCGGTCCGCGGCATGCTACCGAAGACCAAGCTGGGCGACGCGATGGCGCGGAAGCTCAAGGTCTACGCTCGAGCGGACCATCCACACGCGGCGCAGAAGCCCGCGAAACGCGAGGTCGCCTAACTTGGCAGTGATTCAGTATTACGGTACGGGGCGTCGGAAGACATCCACCGCGCGCGTGTTCCTCAGGCCTGGCAAAGGCGACTTCACCATCAACCGGCGGCCGATCGAAGGAGCCTTCCCCACCGAAGCGCTTCGCAGCCAGATCAAGCAACCGCTGCTGTTGACGGAGACCTCCGACAAGTTCGACGTGCTCGCGACGATCGCGGGCGGCGGCGTGTCCGGCCAGGCCGGCGCGCTCAAGCTCGGCATCGCGCGGGCGCTCATTGAATACAACGCGGAGCTGCGCCAGCGTCTGAAGCAGGCGGGGTTCCTCACGCGGGACGCGCGGATCAAGGAACGCAAGAAGTACGGGCAGAAGGGAGCGCGCAAGCGCTTCCAGTTCAGCAAGCGCTAGGAGGAAGTTTGGAGCCGTTGTCCCTGAAGGATCTGCTGGAGGCCGGAGTCCACTTCGGTCACCAGACGAAGCGGTGGAACCCGAAGATGAAGGAGTACATCTTCGGCGAGCGGAACGGGATCTACATTCTCGATCTCGGCAAGACCGCCAAGCTCTTTCGGACGGCCGAGGAGTTCGTGATGAACCTCGCGGCGGACGGGCGCACCATTCTCTTCGTCGGCACGAAGCGACAGGCGCAGGACGCGATCGCCGAAGAGGCGCAGCGCTGCAGCATGTTCCACGTGAACCAGCGGTGGCTGGGCGGCCTCCTGACGAACTTCGCGACGATTCAGCGGAGTCTCGGTCGCCTGCGCGATCTCGAGGCGATGGTGACCGACGGCCGCTACGACACGCTCTCGAAGAAGGAGATCGCGTCGATCGAAAAAGAGAAGCGCAAGCTCCAGAAGAACCTCGACGGCATCCGCGGCATGTCCCGCCTGCCGGACGCGGTCTTCGTCGTCGACACGCGCAAGGAGAAGATCGCGGTCGACGAGGCGCGCAAGCTGAAGATTCCCGTCATCGGCATCGTGGACACCAACTGCGATCCGGACGAAGTCGACTACGTCATCCCCGGCAACGACGACGCCCTGCGGTCGATCCGGCTGTTCGCATCGCGCGTCGCCGAAGCGGTCCTCGCCGGGCGCGCCGCGCGCGAGAGCGCGCACGCCGAGGCCGAGGGGGACGAGGGGAGCGACGATCGCGGCCGGCGGACGGTCCGCACCGCCGCGCGCCAGGCCCGCGCCGAGGCCACGTCGGCGGCGGTCTAAGTCAGAGACGATACCGCGGCCGGCCGGATCCACGTGGCCGGCCATAATTTTGTACGAAGGAACCCAAGAACCTGAAGAACCCAAGAACCCTGAGAGCTGGAGAAGTGATGGCGACGATTACGGCGGACCTCGTGAAGACCCTCCGCGACCGGACTGGCGCGGGCATGATGGAGTGCAAGGCGGCGCTCGTCGAAGCCGGCGGCGACCTCGAAGAGGCGACGACGATCCTGCGCAAGCGGGGGCTCGCGCAGGCCGCCAGGAAAACGGGCCGCTCGACCTCCGAGGGGCTGATTGGCCACTACATCCACATGGGGGGCAAGATCGGCGTCCTCGTCGAGGTGAATTGCGAATCCGACTTCGTGGCCCGCACCGCGGATTTCCAGACGCTCGTCAAGGAGATCGCGATGCACATCGCCGCCGCCAGCCCGCAGTTCGTGAGGCGCGAGGACGTGCCTGCCGAGGTCATCGAGCGGGAAAAGTCTATCTACCGCGCGCAGCTCGAGAACACCGGCAAGCCGGCGCAGGTGCTCGACAAGATCGTCGAAGGAAAGCTCAACAGCTTCTACGAGCAGTCCGTGCTGCTCGACCAGCTGTCGATCCGCGACCAGAAGACGACCATCGGGCAGATGGTCACCGCGGCCATCGCGAAGCTCGGTGAGAACATCACCGTCGCCCGTTTCGTCCGATTCAGGGTCGGGGAGAAAGACTAGCGGGTATAATCCCCCGCTGATGTCGTCGTCGCCGGTCTACTCCCGCGTCCTCCTGAAGCTGTCGGGCGAAGCGCTGATGGGCGAAGAGTCCTTCGGCATCGACCCCGACGTCACCGCACAGGTGGCCGCCGAGATCGGCGAGATCCAGCAACTCGGCGTCGAGACCGGCATCGTGATCGGCGGCGGGAACCTCTTTCGGGGGCTCGCGGCGAGCGCGAAGGGCATGGACCGCTCCACCGCCGACTACATGGGCATGCTGGCGACGGTCATCAACGCCCTGGCGCTCCAGGACGCCCTCGAACACATCGGGATCACCACGCGGCTCGCGACCGCCATCGAGATGCGGGCCGTCGCCGAGCCGTTCATCCGGCGCCGCGCGATCCGCCACCTCGAAAAGAAGCGTGTCGTGGTCTTCGCCGCCGGCACGGGGAATCCCTACTTCACCACCGACACCGCCGCCGCCCTGCGCGCGATGGAGATGAAAGCGGAAGTCATCCTCAAGGGCACGAAGGTCGACGGCATCTACACTGCCGACCCCATGACCACGCCGACGGCCACGCGGTTCGACTCCATCTCGTACCTGAAGGTCCTCGAGCAGGGGCTCAAGGTGATGGATGCGACCGCGATCTCCCTGTGCATGGACAACCGGCTTCCCATCATCGTGTTCAGCCTGCGCACGCCGGGCAATCTGCGTCGCGTCATCATGGGCGAGCATGTCGGCACTCTCGTGAAGGCCTGATATGGATGTGAACGATCTCAAGGGCTTGTTCGCTGAAGTGAAGAAACGGATGGACGCGGGGATCGACCACGTTCGCAAGGAGCTGGCGGGCGTACGCACGGGTCGGGCGTCGGTCACGATCCTGGACTCCGTGCACGTCGAAGCCTACGGCTCGCCGATGCCGCTCAACCAGGTGGCTTCGCTCTCGGTCCCTGAACCGACGTTGATCGTGGCGCAGCCGTTCGATCCATCGCTGATGAAGGAGGTCGAGAAGGCGATCCGCAACGCGAACCTCGGGCTGAATCCCGCCAACGACGGCAAGGTGGTCCGGATCCCGATTCCGCCGCTGACGGATGAGCGGCGCAAGGAACTCTCCAAGCTCGTGCACAAGTACGCCGAGGACGGGCGGAACAGCGTGCGCCAGGTCCGGCGGGACTCGAACGAGCGCCTGAAGAAGCTCCTCAAGGATCACAAGATTTCCGAGGACGACGAGCGTCGGGGTTTAGATGAAGTGCAGCGGATCACGGACCAGCACGTGCACATGATCGACGATCTGCAGAAGAAGAAAGATCAGGAGTTACTAGGAAAGTAGCCCAGCAATCGGCAATGGGCAGCTTCTTCACACACCTGGAATGCAGCGCGCCGTGCGGCGCTGCCCCGCGCGATCCGCGCTCGCCTCATCACCTCTGCTCGTGCGGCGCTCCCCTGCTCGCCCGTTACGACCTCGATGCGGCCGCCGCGGCCTGGCGCCGCGACTCGCTCGCCGATCGCGAGCCGACCATGTGGCGGTACCGGGAGCTGATGCCGCTCTTCGTCGATGCCGGAGAGACGCCGGTGACTCTGGGCGAAGGGTGGACGCCGTTGCTGCACGCCCGGCGGTTGGGCGGTCGATTGGGGCTCGACGGCCTGTACGTGAAGGACGAGTCCCTGAACCCGACGAACTCGTTCAAGGCGCGCGGGCTCTCGGCGGCGGTCACGCGAGCGCTGTACCTCGGCGCGAAGACGCTGTCGATCCCGTCAGCGGGCAACGCCGCCAACGCCCTCGCGGCGTACGCGGCGCGAGCCGGCATCGCCGCCCAGGTGTTCATGCCGAAGGACGTCAAGCCGCCGTTCATCCGCGAGTGCGAGCTCTATGGCGCCGAGGTGACGCTCGTCGACGGGCTCATCACCGACGCCGGCCGCGTGGCGGCCGAGCGCGGCGCGCCGCTCGGCTGGTACGACACGTCGACGCTCAAGGAGCCGTACCGCGTCGAGGGAAAGAAGACGATGGGCTACGAGGTCGCCGAGCAGCTCGGCTGGCGCCTGCCCGACTGGATCATCTATCCGACGGGTGGGGGCACGGGCATCGTCGGGATGTGGAAGGCGTTCGAGGAGCTGGAGCGGCTCGGGTGGCTCGCGCCCGGCCACCGCCCGAAGATGGTCACCGTCCAGGCGGACGGCTGCGCGCCGATCGTCCGCGCCTTCGAGCGAGGGACCGAAAAGGCCGAACCGTGGGAGAACGCGCGCACGGTTGCGGACGGGCTGCGCGTGCCGCGCGCCGTCGGAGACTTTCTCGTGCTGCGCGCGCTCCGCGAGAGCGGCGGGACGGCGATCGCCGTAACCGATGCCGAGATGATCGCTTCGATGCGAGAGATGGGCGCGGACGAAGGAATAAGCGCCGCTCCCGAGGGTGGCGCGGCTCTGCAGGCGCTCAAGGTCCTTCTGCGCCGCGGACGACGTCAGCCGATCCGACACGATCGTCCTCTTCAACACCGGCGGGGCTTTGAAGTATCTCGAAGTTCTTGGGCCGGGCTAAGAGCCCGGCCCCTCCAGATACTTGGAGGGCCGGCCTCTCAGGCCGGCCGAACCGCTTCATGATTGGCATCCTCTTCACGGGCGGCACGATCTCCATGACGGTCGATGAGTCGGGCGCCGTCGTGCCTGCGCTCGGCTGGCGGGAGATCGTCGCGCGCGTCCCCGAGCTCGGAGGGATCGCCGACGTCGAGTGCGAGGATTTCTCGCGGCTCCCGGGACCGCACGTGACGCCGGAGCAGATGTGGCGCCTCGCGCGGCGCGCGGCCGCATGGCTCGAACGGCCGGACGTCGACGGCCTGGTCGTGACCCACGGAACCGATACGCTCGAAGAGACGGCGTTCTTCCTGCACCTCGTGCTGACTTCGGACAAGTCCGTGGTCCTACTCGGTGCGATGCATCCCTCGTCGGACCCCGACTGGGATGGTCCGCCCAACCTCCGCGCCGCGCTCCGAGTAGCGGCGTCGCCGGGCGCCAGAGGCCGGGGGGCGCTCATCGTGATGGGCGGAACGATCCTGTCCGCCGCTGAAGCGCGCAAGCTGCACAGCGCGAAGCCGGCCGCGTTCGGTGCTCCCGGCACGGGCCCCGTCGGCATCGTCGAAAGCGGCCAGGTGCGTTTTCTCCGGTCCGGGACGGCCCGGCCGTCATGGCAGGCTGCCGGAACGGAACCAGGTCTGCGCGTGCCGCGCATCGACGCGCGCGTCGATCTGGTGTCGGCCGCCGCGGGCGCCGACGATCGCTTCGTGCGCTGCGCGCTGACGAGCGGCGCGCGCGGCCTGACCATCGAGGCGTTCGGGAACGGCAACGTGCCGCCCGGCCTTCGTGCAGGCATCCGCGCCGCCCTGGAGGCAGGCGTTCCGGTTCTCGTCGCGACGCGGGCGGTCGCGGGCGGCGTCAGCCCGCGGTATGGATACGAGGGCGGCGGGCGCGATCTCATCTCGCTGGGCGCGATGATGGCGGGTCAGCTCTCCGCTCTGAAAGCCCGAGTGCTTCTGATGGTGGCGCTCGGCGCGGGCGACGCGATTCCGGTCGAGCGCGTCGTCGCCGAAGCGACGGGCCCTGGAGGGCGGGCCTCTTAGGCCCGCCTAATCTCCCAAAGCAATCCCGACCGCGCGCGCGGTGCCGATCAGATCGGAATCGAGCGGCACCTGCTTCGTCCTGCCGACGATGTCTTCGAGCGGGACGGCGCCGATATCCGGCGGATGGTTCGCGACCATGCAGCCGAAGCGTCCCTGCATGACCAGCTCGACGGCCTTCCGTCCCAGTCGAGTCGCCAGTATCCGGTCGAAGCTCGTGGGTGCCCCGCCACGCTGGAGATGGCCAAGCACGACGCATCGCGCTTCTTTCCCCGTGTCACGCTCGAGACGTTCCGCGATACGCGCGCCAATCCCGCCGAGGCGCTCGACGCGACCGATCGACGCCGACGTCAGGACGGAGACCTCACCGTCGATCGGCTTCGCCCCTTCCGCGGCGACGACGATGCTGAACTTCGCGCCCCAGCGATCCCGCTCGGTGATTCGGGCGGCGACCTTCCCGATGTCGTACGGAATCTCCGGGATCAGAATCACGTCGGCGCCGCCGGCGATCCCGGCATTAATCGCGATCCATCCCGCATACCGGCCCATGACCTCAACCACCATGACGCGATGGTGGGCCTCGGCGGTCGTGTGCAGCCGATCGATCGCGTCGGTCGCAAAGCTCACAGCGGAGTCGAACCCGAAGCTGCTATTGGTCAAGACGATGTCGTTGTCGATCGTCTTGGGCACGCCGACGATGGACATCCCTCGCTTCTGGAATTCGTGGGCGATCGCCAGCGTCCCGTCGCCGCCGATGACGATCACCGCGTCGAGCTGGAGATCGCGATACATCTCGAGGCAGCGGTCGGAATAGTCGACGGCCCCATCCAATCGAGTTTCAACCGGATACGCGAACGGATTGCCACGGTTCGTCGTGCCGAGGATCGTGCCGCCGACGCGGAGGATGCCCGTGACGTCGCGCGGCGCGAGCGGGCGCGCGCGGCCCGGCTCGATCAGGCCGTCGAAGCTGTCCTCGAGGCCGATGACCTGGGCGTTGGAATTGGCCGCGGCCTTCACCACGGCGCGGATCACGGCGTTCAAGCCCGGAGCATCGCCGCCACCGGTGAGGACGCCGATACGTTTGCCCATCGTTTGCAGGGCGGCAGTATACCGCGCGGTTGATGCCCGTCTGTAACGCGTGGTAGGATTGGAACTTCGCCGTCGCCGAAGATTCGTGTTCGAAGATTCGTTGACCTCAGACCCGTCGTCACGTGGGCGGCTAGCTCAGTTGGGAGAGCGCTGCGTTCGCAACGCAGAGGTCGGGAGTTCGAGCCTCCTGCCGTCCACCACTTTCGATTCGGTTCTTCCCACCCGACTCGCTTCGTGCTAGCCTTCGCGGTCTTCAGCTTCGACAAATGATGGACTTCGCCACGCCGACGCCGCTCGATGCGCCAATCATCCTGCTCGTCGGGCCTGATACGGATTCTCGCGCCGCCTGCCACTACGATCTCAACCATTTCGGATTTCGCGTCCAGGCCGCGGAGAATGCTCAGCGAGCCCTTCGGCTCATCGCCCTTGCGCCTCCCGGCGTCGTGGTGACCGAGCTCTCCTTGCCAAACGGTGACGGCGTGACGCTCTGTCGCACTTTGCAGGGCGACGCGTTCACCAGCAGCCTTCCGATCGTCGGTATCACCGGCCACGCCGACGACGAGACCGCCCGGGTGGCCCGGGACGCGGGCTGCACCGCCGTCCTCGTCAAACCCTGCTTACCGGAACGTGTTCGCGAGGAGGTCGTCCGCGTGCTGGTGGCCTGTCGCGAATCCCGCGCGCACGGTCTGTCAGTGCGCGAACGGGCTCAGTCTCTTCACGACAAGAGCGCGGCGCTGCGCAGTAAGTCTGACGCCATACACGACAGAACGGCCCGCCTCCTTCAGCTCCTGACGCTGCGGGCCGAGCCGACAACCGCCGACCGCCTTCTGTCGATTGCGCTCGTACGAGTGCGCGGAGAGTTTCAGGAGAATCCCGATCTCGAGGGCTCAGTCGAGGAGCTCGCTCGGCTCGTGGATGCCGATGCCGGGTCGGTGCGCATGGTGCTCGAGACGCTGGTCCGGGCGGGGTTTCTCCTGCGCACAGCTGAAGCGCTCTACGTCGTGACCCGACAACGTCGGGCGTGACGACGGCCTTATCTCTGCTCCTCGCTCTCCTTGTCCGGCCCGATCGACGACGAGGCATCGACGACCTTGCCCGTCTCGCCCGCGACGAGGCGCCGCACGAAACCGGCGAGCGCCGCGGCGGCGATCGCGTGTCCGGCCGCCGCCTTCAGCAGCTCCTGGGGATCGACGCCGTTGAAGCCTGACTCCAGGCGCTTGACGGGTTCGCTGAAGCCGTCGAGGCGCTGGAAGGAGGTACTCAGCCCGCTGAAGGCCGCCTTCAAGGCCGAAAGATCATTCGTGTTCATCGACCGCTCCCAGCCTTACCCCAAGCCCCATGCCCTAAGCCCCAAGCCCGAGATGCTACACTGCCCATATGCCGATTTTCGAGTACGTCTGCCGGGACTGCCGGCACTCATTCGAAACCCTGGTCCAGGGAGCGCGCAAGCCCGCCTGTCCCGCCTGCTCGAGTCAGGCGCTCGACAAGCAGCTATCGGTCTTCGCGGTGAACGGGAAGGGATCAGCCAGCTCGACCATGGATTCGTCCTTCTCGCCGTCGGGCGCCTGCGGCGCCTGCGGCGACCCGCGCGGGCCCGGCTCCTGTTCGATAAATTAGGTACTTCGCGGACAAATCCGTAAGCGGACTGTCTTTTTTCTGCCCGCCCTAATCCAACCTCCTGAGCTCGACCACTCGAGCTTCTCACGGAATATCGCACCTTCGCGCGTCTCTTTACGCTGCGGCCCACCCGAAAGGTCGCTGGCACTGCCCTTGCCATGAGCCGCGGCGAGACATCAAGGAACAAGGACATGTGGTTCTGGATTAGCTGCTACCTCACGGGTCACGACTACGGCGTCTGCTGTGAGCAAGGGGTCATCTACCTCCGCTGCTCGGTTTGCGGCCGACGGTCGCAGGGCTGGGACGTTCGACAGGGTTCGGCCGAAGCCCACGCCCACGCGCACGCCCACGTCCACCAGCCGGCAGCGCGCTAAGCACGCCCGCCGTCCGCCATCGGGCTACAATACCGGCCCATGGCGGTGCCCCGAATCTCAAAGGAAGATCTCAAGCAACGGCTGGATGCCGGCGCGGCGCCGGTGATCGTCGACGTGCGTCTGAAGTATCCGTACGAGCACAGCACGGTGATGCTGCCGGGCGCCATCCGTCTCCACCCCAAGAGCTTCGACCCCGCGTCGCTGCCCCGCGACCGTGAAATCGTGCTGTACGACTCCGACCCGGACGAGCTCGTGAGCGTGCCCCTCGTCGCCGAACTGGTCCGCCGCGGCTACCGGGCGTCGGCGCTCAAGGGGGGCATCAACGACTGGATCACGGCCAAGCTCCCGACCGACACGAAGGAAGCGCCGCAGGCAGCGCCGCCCGCGCCTGGATCGCTGAAGGGCTGACGATCATTCAGCAATCAGCATTCCGCGGTCGGCATTGAGCATTACCCTCGGCCGCGCCTGGGACATCTTCGAACGGGCGGTCGCCGGGCTCGCGCGCAAGGTTCCGCCAGGCACCGCCTTCTTCCCGGCCGGAGGCCTTCGCCGCTTCGACCCGGTCATACCGCGGATCGCCGTGCTGGCCCGCACGGAAGACCCGGCGGGTGTGCGCCACGCCGCGCGCGGTCTGATAATCGATCGACACCTGGTCGTCATCGAGGCCTATCCCCCGTCGCGTTTCGGCGCGGCCTTCATACGGGCCACGGGGACCGACCCTCACGTCAGGCACCTCGACGCGCTAGCCGGGGGAAGCATCGACGACCTTCGCGGCGCGACCGAGGACGAGGTTTACGCCGCGCTCGGCCTGCCGTGCGTGCCTCCCGAAATTCGATCTGGGGGCCACGAGCTGGAGCGAGCCGCGCAGGGCACGCTCCCGCGGCTGGTGACCCGGTCCGACATCCGCGGCGACCTGCATCTGCACACGCGCTACAGCGACGGGCGCGACGATGTCGAGACGATCGTCCGTTCTGCCGACGACCTCGCGTACGAGTACATCGCGATCACGGACCACTCCCCCGGCGCCGCCGCGTCGCGTGTGCATTCCGAGACCACGTTGCTGCAGCAGATGGACGAGATAGACGAAGTCCAGACGCGTTATCCACGCCTCAGAATTCTGAAAGGAGTCGAGGCGGAGATCCTGCCCGACGGGTCTCTCGACCTGCCAGACGCACTGTTGGAACGGCTGGACATCGTGCTCGCTTCCCTGCACGACGCAGCCGGTCAGTCGCCGAAGGCGCTGCTCTCCCGATACGCCGCCGCCGCGGCGCATCCTCTCGTGAACGTGTTGACACACCCGTCCAACCAGCTGGTCGGCCGCCGGGAGGGCTATCCGCTCGACTACGATCGGCTTTTCGAGCTCGCGTCCGAGACCGGCACGCTGCTCGAAGTCGACGGCGCCCCTTCCCATCTCGACCTCGACGGCGGGCTGGCGCAGCGGGCGGCCGCGGCGGGGGTTCGGCTGACCGTCGACAGCGACTGCCACCAGGCGGCGATGATGGGTCGCTACATGCTCTTCGGCGTCGGCACCGCGCGGCGCGGCTGGGTCGAGCCGGCAAGCGTGGTGAACACCCGACCCCTGGATGAGCTGCTGACGGTGCTTGGCGCGAAACGGAATTAACGCCGGGATCCGCGTTTCGGTCTAACCTCTACATATGCGCTGCTTGTCGATTCTCGCTGCATCGCTTGCCACCTTCTCGGTGTCCGCCGCGCCCCCGGCCCAGCCGGACGCTTCCGATCCGACCGCGCTCGCCCGCGCGGTTCAGGCGCGCTACGACCGTGTTCGCGATTTCACCGCCGACTTCACGCACACCTACACCGGCGGCGTGCTCAAGAAACAGGTCGTCGAGCGCGGGACGATCCAGGTCAAAAAACCCGGGCGGATGCGGTGGCGGTACACCAATCCGGAAGAGAAGCTGTTCGTGTCCGACGGCCGTCAGATCTATTCGTATGTGCCGGCGGACCGCCAGGTCATCGTCAGTCCGATGCCGGCCGAGGACCGGGCGGCGACCGCGGCGCTGTTTCTGACCGGCAAGGGAGACCTTGCACGGGACTTCACGGCCAAACCGGCCCCCGTGCCGGCTGGGGCGCCGCCTGGCTCGGTGGCGATCGAGCTGACCCCGCGCCAGGAGCAGCGGGAGTACAATACCCTCACCCTCGTGGTCAATCGGGAGACCCACGCGATCAACATGTTGGCGGCGGATGACCGCCAGGGGGGCCGTTCGGCGTTCACGTTTGCCAACGTCAAGGAGAACACCGGTTTGGCCGATAAGGTCTTCGAGTTCTCCATCCCGCGCGGGGCAGATGTCATCAGGACAGGCCAGCCGTAGACTCGCCGTCGCGTTCGCTCTTGCCCTTTCGGTGTCGGGGTGTGCGCATTCGACCGCGATGCGCAACGCGAAGGAAGCGGAGCGATTCGAAGACTTCGATCGCGCCGTCGTCGAATACACCAAGGCAGTGCGAGAGGATCCGTCAGACCGCACGGCCAAGTTGTCGCTCGACCGGGCGAAGCTGCGCGCCTCGAACGCGCACTTCGAGCGCGGACGGCGGCTCGCCGCCAACAACCGGTTCGAGGAGGCGCTGCTCGAGTACCAACTCTCGGCCGAGTTGAATCCGACCAACGCCGACGTGGAGCGCGAGCTGACGACGACGCGAAATGCGCTCCGCGCCAAGGTCGCGGTCGCCAAGGAAGGACAGACGGCGCTCGAAGCGCTGATCAACCGGACGCGTGACATGCCGCCGGCCGGGCACGACCTCCCGGAAGACGTCAAGCTCGCCGACACGCTCGTCTTCGGCGACGCGAGCGCGCGCGCCGTGTTCACGACCATCGCCCGCTTCGCCAACCTCAATCTCGTCTTCGACCCCGCGTTCCGCGACGCGACGATCTCGATCGACCTGCGCAACGTGACGCTCGGGGACGCGCTCACGTCGGTGTCCTCGGCGACCCGCAACTTTTACCGCGTCACCGCGCCGCGCACGATCACGATCATCCCCGACACACCGGCGAAGCGCCGCGAGTACGAGGAAGAAGTCGTTCGGACGTTCTATCTGAGTAACGCAGATCTCAAGGAAACGATCGATCTCCTGCGCATCGTCATCGACGCGCGCAAGATCGCTCCCATTACCGGCACGAACGCGTTCACCGTGAAGGACACGCCCGAGCGGATCGCCGCGGCGTCTCGCGTGCTGGCCGCGATCGACAAGGCGCGGCCCGAAGTCGTCATCGACGTGGAGCTGCTCGAGGTCGACCGCACCAAGCTCCTGGAGTACGGGCTCCAGATCGCGTCGCCCGGTCAGCCCGGCATCTCTGGAACCGTCGACATCAACCAGCCCGGCATGACCCTCTTCGATCTGCGCAACCTCACGTCGTCGGACGTCTTCCTCGCCGGCCTGCCGTCGCTCTTCTACCGGCTGCTGAAGTCCGACACGAACACGCGCGCCCTCGCGAGCCCGCGGCTGCGCACCTCCGAAGGAATGGCCGCGCAGGCGCGATTCGGCGAGCGCGTGCCGGTACCGGTCACTACCTTCGCGCCGATCGCGACCGGCGGCATCAACCAGCAGCCGATCACGTCGTTCGTCTACGAGAACATCGGCGTCAACATCGACATCACGCCCCGGATCCATCACGACGACGAGGTCTCGCTCGTCTTGAGGGTCGAAATCAGCAACATCTCCGGGACCGGGTTCGGCGACCTGCCCACCTTCGGGAACCGTCAGATCACGACGACGATCCGGCTGCGAGACGGCGAGACGAACATGCTGGCGGGGCTGATTCGTGACGACGAGCGGACCGTCATGGACGGCGTCCCTGGCCTGAGCGATCTGCCGGTCATCGGTCGCCTCTTCGCGCACAATCGCAAGGAAACGCAGCAGACCGATATCCTGCTGACGCTCACGCCGCACATCGTCCGGGTGCTGGATCTGTCCGAAGCGGATCTGCGTCCGTTCCGGGTCGGACGGGATTCGGGCTCTCCGCTGCTTGACACGCCGAGGCCGATTCCGCCACCGGAACCCGTCGACCAGCCTCCAGCGCAACCGCCGCCGCAGCCCGCGCAGCCGCAGCCGATCCAGCCGCCGCCGCCCGCGAAGCCGATCCCGATTCCGTAGCTGCCTCGGCAGGGCTGAAGCCCTGCGCTACTCTGTCAGGGATTCTTCCCGGCTCACGCGGGCGCCGAGCTTCTGCAGGCGTTCGACGACGGCCGCGTATCCCCGCTCGACGGTCTCCAGCGGGTGCAGCTTGCTCTCCCCTTCCGCCGCCAGCGCCGCCGCGATCAACGCCATCCCGGATCGGATGTCGCGGCTGTCGAGGACGCGGCCCCTGAGCTTCGTCGGACCGGTCACGATGATGCGATGCGGATCGCAGAGGAACAGATCCGCGCGCATGGCGCTCAGCTGCTCGAGCGCGAAGAGCCGCAACTCGTACATCCAGTCGTGCACGAGCGTGCGACCCTCGGCCTGCGTGGCCAGCACCGTCACGAGGCTGACCAGGTCGGTCGGAAACCCTGGCCAGAGCCCGGTCGTGATCCGCCGCACGGCGCGCAGGCGATCGGATCGCTCGACGACGAACTTCTCGTCGTCGAACCTGCAGCGCACGCCCATCGGCTGCAGAACGGCAGCGACGACCTCCATGTCCTCGGGCCGCGCGCCACCGACGTCGATCGCCCCGCCCGTGATCGCGGCGACGACCGCCCAGCTGCCCGCTTCGATGTAGTCCCCCCAGAGCCGGTACCTGGCGCCGCGGATCCGCGGGGTGCCGGCAATCCGGATCGTGGACGTTCCCCCGCCTTCGATCTCAACGCCCATCCCCTGCAGGAACCGGCACAACTGCAGCACGTGCGGCTCAGTGGCGGCATGGCGAATGAGGGTTTCACCGCGAGCCGCCGCGGCGGCCAGCAGGGCCGTTTCCGTGCCGGTGACCGACGCCTCGTCGAGATACATGGACGCGCCCCGCAGGCCGTCAGGCGCGTCCAGCGCGTGCCCGGGCTCATCGGTCAGGCGCGCCCCAAGCGCCACCAGCGCCTGCAAATGGGTCGAGATCGTCCGGCGCGCCGGAAAGTCGCCCCCGGGCGGTGCCAGCCTCGTCGAGCCCCGGCGCGCCAGCAGCGGGCCGGCGAGCAGAACCGAGCCGCGGAGCCGCCCCACGAGCGCTGGATCGGGGCGATCGGTCGTGACCTTCCCGCACCGAATCGTGAGGGTCGTTGTGCCGACCCCGTCCACCTCGGCTCCGAGACCTTTCAGCAGCGCCGCCATCACCTCGACGTCCCGGATGCGGGGCACGTTCTCGAGGACGCAGGTCTCGTCGGTCAGGAGGCAGGCGGCCACGAGCGGCAGCGCCGCGTTCTTGTTTCCCTCGACGTCCAGCCGGCCTTCGAGCGCCCGGCCGCCTTCGATTCGCAATACGGACATAGGTCCTTCGAAGCAGCCCTGAAGGGCTGCGCTACGGCTGTCGACAGATGGCGCGCAGGCCTTCAGGCCTGCTCATCGAAATCGCCAAGGTACACGATCTCTTCCCGCAGCTCGACGCCGAAGCGCTCGCGGACCGCCTGCTTGCACCGTTCGATCAGCCGCCTGATGTCGCGGGCCGACGCGCCGCCATGATTGACAATGAAGTTGGCGTGCGTCGTCGAGACCTGCGCCCGCCCTTCGTGCGCGCCCTTCAGTCCCGCCCGGTCAACCAGGGCGCCGGCGGAGGCAGGCACTCCATCGGGGAGCCGATCGGTGGCGGGGTTCGGATTCTGAAAGATGCAGCCGGCGCTCGGCGTCTCGAGCGGCTGCGTACGCTTGCGATACGCGAGCGACGCGCGGGCGACGGCGCGCAGGGCCGCCGGATCGCCGGATCCGACGCGGAAATCGGCCGAGAGCGCCTTCTCCCCGGTACGCTGCAGCCGGCTCGTGTCGTACCCGAACTCCATCTCCGTGGTTCGAAGCTCGAGAATGGCTCCGTCGGGGCCGGCCACGATCACGCGCTCGATCAGCTCGCCGATGTTGCGTCCCTGAAAATGCGCGTTGCCGTGGACCGCTCCCCCGACCGTGCCGGGCGTGCCGGCCCAGGCTTCCAGGCCGGCCAGCCCGTGGTTGATCGTCCAGCGCACCAGCCCGTTGATGGTCACTCCGGCATCGGCGCGAACGAGGCCCGGAGCGACTTGCCGGACGTCACCCCCATGCACGCGGACGACGATTCCGCGGATCCCCGCGTCCGCAACGAGCACGTTCGATCCGCCGCCGAGGAGCGTGACGGGCTGTCCGAGGCGGCCGGCTGTCACTAGCGCGCGGCGGACGTCCTCGGCCCCTGCCGCGTCGATCAGCCAGTCGGCGGGCCCACCCACCTTGAACGTCGTCAACGGCGCCAGGGGCGCCTGCGGTCGCGCGCGGTCGCCGAAGGCGGCGCGCAGCTCTTCAGCGAGCGCCACTGATGAGCGCCTCCTGATCGCGCAGCGCCGCGAGCGCTGTGCGGCGATCGCAGGCCGCGAACGCCACCCAGTCCCCAGGAGCGAGCTGGCCGGCCAGGGCGAGGTCGGCGGAGATGACGGTCGCGATCTTCGGATAGCCGCCGGCCGTCTGGCGATCCGCCATGAGCAGAATCGGCTGCCCCGATCCCGGTACCTGAAGCGTCCCGAGCGGCGTCGCGTCCGAGAGAATGTCTGCGGAGTCCCGATGCGCGAGCCGCGGCCCATCGAGGCGGTACCCCATGCGGTTCGATTGCGGCGTGACGACATAGCGGCTGGACGTGAGGGTCTCGCGCGCGGCGTCAGTAAAGAGGTGTTCCTGCGGTCCCCACATGACCCGCAACCGCGCGCCGCCCTGCGGCAACGGCACCAGGGCCGTCACGCGGCCTTTCAGCGTCGTCTCGGGCAGTTCCTCGATCGCCGTCGGCCGGCCGGACGCGAGCGGAAGACGATCGCCCGCGGCCAGCGCCCGCCCTCCGAATGGCCCCATCCGGGCGACGAGACTGGTGGCCCGGCTGCCGAACACGGGCTCGCACTCGAACCCGCCCGCGATGGCGCAGTACGCGCGCGCGCCGTGGACGCGCGGCCCGAACGTCATCCGCGCGCCGGCCCTCACTTCGATTGGACCCCACATCGGCGCCGCCGCTCCATCCACCCGCAGCGGGAACTCCGCCCCGCAGACGGCGACCACGGCCGCCTCCTCGAAGATCAGTTCCGGGCCGATCAACGTAATCTCGAGCGTCGCAGCCTCGGCATCGTTCCCGAGCAGGCGGTTGGCGACACGGTGCGACACGGCGTCCATCGGCCCGCCCACCGGTACACCGCTTCCCTGCAAACCCCATCGCCCACGGTCCTGGACCGTGGTCAGCATGCCCGCCTTCGCGACGACTACGCCGGCCATCTCTCGATCGGTTCGAATCGGACGGCGTCCCCGGGACGAAACGCGCAAGGCTCGTCCCGCTCCGGGTCGAACGTGACGAGCGGCGTACGGCCGATCAGGTTCCAGCCGCCCGGGGTCGACACCGGATACACGCCGGTCTGCGGCCCGGCGATCCCGATCGAGCCGGGCGGAACGGCGACGCGGGGCGCCTGCCGGCGGGGCGCAGCGATCTTCGCGTCGACTTCTGCCATGTACGCGAATCCCGGGACGAAGCCGAGCATGTACACGCGGTAGACCCGCGAGGCGTGAAGGCGAACGACGTCGCTCGCGTCGCAGCCGGCGAACTCGGCGACCGCAGTCAGATCCGGTCCCCACTCGCCGCCGTACAGCACAGGCACCGTCACTTTGCGCGCCTCGCCGGAACCTGCCGGCCGCGATCGCCGGGCCTCGAGGCCGAGCCACGTCAGCAGGTCGTCCGCGTCGACCGCGAGCGGATCGTAGTAGGCGGTCACCGAGTGATAGCCGACGACGACATCGCGGAGGCCGGCGGGCGCCGTAGCACGAATGGATTGCGCGAGCCCGACCGCGCGCGCGTTCACAACGGGATCGAGGCGCGGCTCGAAATCGACGACGATCGCGGCATCGCCGGCAGGGCGAAGGACGAAGTCGGTCATCCTCCGGCGGACCTAAGCGGTCCGCCCTCCCGAGGGTGGGGCGAGAGCGTCGATGAGCTTCTGATGGATCCCTCCAAAGCCGCCGTTCGACATGATCACGACGAGATCCCCCATCTGGTGCTCCTTCGCGATCGCCGCCACGATGTCATCGACCGCCGGGATGTGCCGCGCCCGCTTTCCCGCCGCCCGAAGGTCGGCGACGAGCTGTTCGGCGGACAGCCGTTCCGGCTCCGGCAGGCTCGAACGGAAGACGGCGGCGATGACCACCTCATCGGCGGCGTCGAACGCCCGCCCAAAATCCTGCTGGAACACCCGGCGGCAGGATGTCGCGGAGCGCGGCTCGAAGACCGCCCAGATCCGGCGGCGGGGAAACGCCGAGCGCAGCCCGGCAAGCGTCTCCGCGATCGCGGTGGGATGATGGGCAAAATCGTCGTACACCGACACGCCGCTCACATCCGCGCGAAGCTGCATCCGGCGCCGGATGCCCTTGAACCTCGCGAGGCTGTCGGCCACGGTCGTGCCCGCCAAGCCGCACGCCGCGCCGACGGCGATGGCGGCGACGGTGTTGCGCACGTTGTGCAGGCCGAGCAGCGGAACCTCGACCGCCGCGTAGGGCATCCCCTTGTATCGAACGCTGAAAGTCATTCGATCCTGGAGCGGCCGCACGTCGTGCGCCTGCCAGTCGGCGCCGTCCGATAGCCCGAAGGTCTCGACGCGGCAGCGGGCGGTGGAGGCAAGGTCACGCGCCTCTTTGTCATCCGCGCCGACCAGCAGCAGCCCGCGGCGCGGCACCAGGTTGACCAGGCGCCGGAACGCCAGCCGGATCTCGTCCAGGCTGGCGTAGATGTCGGCGTGGTCGAACTCGATGTTGTTCACGACGGCGATATCCGGGAGGTACTTCAGGAACTTCGCGGTCTTGTCGAAGAACGCGCTGTCGTACTCGTCGCCTTCGATCACGAACTCGCGGCCGCCGCCGAGCCGGAAGCTCGAGTCGAAGTTCTCGGCGATGCCGCCGATGAGCACGCTTGGGTCCAGGCCGCCGTCGGTAAGCACCCATCCGGCCAGCGACGTCGTGGTCGTCTTCCCGTGAGTCCCCGCGATCACGACGGAGCGCGCGCCCCAGAGAAAATGATCGCGGATCGCCTCCGGCAGCGAACAGTACCGGATCTTCCGGTCGAGCACTTCCTCGAGCTCGGGGTTGCCGCGGGAAATGGCGTTTCCCACGATCACGAGGTCGAGATCGCCGGTGATGTGCTCCGCGCGGTAACCCTGATGAATCGCGATGCCAAGGGCGGCCAGGAAATCGCTCATCGGCGGGTAGACGTCCTGATCGGACCCGCGGACGTCGAACCCGCGCTTCTTGAGCATCGCGGCCAGCGTCGCCATTGCGGTCCCGCACATGCCGATCAAATGCACACGGGTCACGCGACCGCCGCCTCCTCGATCACGACCGCCGGCCGGTTGCCTGCCACGACCGAGGCGCGAACGCCCATCGGGAGCGTCCAGGCGGGGCCGATCGTGTGCCCGGACGGAAAGCCGGCGAGCACGGGGCCCGGAAAATCGCGGACGAGATCGGCCGCGGTCGCTCGCGCGACGTATTCCCCGCCCGGCTCGTCGCACCCCGGCAGCTCGCCCCAGACGATCGCCCGTGCGCGGCCCAGGATGCCGCTCAGCCGCAGTTGCATGAACATCCGGTCGATGCGGTACGGGCGCTCGCGAACTTCATCCAGAAAAAGCACGAACCCGGCGGGCGGGTCGAAAGCATAGCGAGTCCCGAGCGAGCCGACGAGCTGCGAGAGCGTCCCGCCGAACAACGGCCCCGAGGCTTCGCCGGGCCGCAGCGCCTCGAGCCCCGGCGGACTGAGCTCCCCGGCCGGCTCCGCGCGGGTGAGGCACGCCAGGAGCGAGCGGCGATCGTAGCCTTGCTCGCCGCGGCCGAGTCGCCCTGCGAGCATCGGCCCATGAAAGGCCACCAGGCCGCAGACGCCGTTCAGGAAGACGAGAAGCGACGTCAGATCGCTGTAGCCGATGAATGGTTTGCGCGCGCTCCGGGCGAGGTCGGCATCGAGGAGCGGCAACACCTGCACGCTGCCGTAGCCCCCTCGCACCCCGATGAGCGCGGCGATCGATGGATCGGTCCAGGCTTCGTGGATGGTCGCGGCGCGGACCTCCGGGTCTCCGGCCACGTAGCCGCGCCTCGCGAACACGCGCTCGTCGTACACCGGCTCGAAGCCGAGCGCCCGCAGCTCGGCCACGCCCGCCTCGAACTCTTCGCGCTTGAACGGGCTGGCGGGTGACACGACGGCGACGCGATCTCCGGGCCGCAGCGCGCGCGGCTTCAGCATCCCGCTCAGAGGAACCTCGCCATCTCCTCGGCGATCGCGAGATGCTCGCCCCGGCCGATGACCTCCGCCAGTGGCGTGCGGCCTTCATCTCGACGGCCGACAAGGAAACGCTCTTTGACGCGCCGGTGGCGCGCGATCGCGTCCTCAACCCGCGTGATCGGAAGGCGCTCCTGCTCGACCGCGTGGATCACTGCCTCCAGCGCGACGACCTGCGGCTCCTGCCCGCCGTTGCCGATGAGCATCGCGTCGCAGCCGGCGGCGATTGCTCCCACGGCGCTGTCGCCGATCGGATACCGCGCGCTCAACGCTTTCATCTGCATGTCGTCAGTAAGGACGAGCCCGCCGTATCCCAGCTCACGCTTCAGCACGCCGTCGACGAGCGTCGGTGAGAGCGTCGCGGGCCGCTCCTCGTCGAAGGCGGGCACGAGGACGTGCGCCGTCATGATCGCGGCGACCTGCTCCTCGATGGCGGCCTTGAACGGCGCGAGCTCGACACGGCGAATCCGGTCCGGGTCGTGCTCGACGACCGGCAGCTCTTCGTGGGAATCGGCGATCGTGTCGCCGTGTCCCGGGAAGTGCTTCCCGCACGCAGCGATACCTGCGGCCTGCAGCGTCCGGATGACGATGCGCCCGAACCGGGCCACATCCTCCCCACGCTCGCCAAAGGCGCGGTCGCCGATGACGGTGTTCTTCGGGTTCGTGTAGATGTCGAGGACGGGCGTGTAGTCCAGGTTGATGCCGACTGCCGTGAGCTCGGCCGCCAGCGCTTGAGCGAAGCGCCCCGCGAGCTGCTCGTCGCCGCTGCGCCCGAGCGCCCGCATCGGGGGCCACTCGGTGAACGGGCGCTTCAGACGCGCGACGCGCCCGCCTTCCTGGTCGACGCTCACCCAGAGCGGCAGCTCACGCCGGAGAGCACGCGCCTCCCGTGCGAGCTCGGCCACCTGCGCCGGCTCGACGACGTTGCGCGCGAAGAAGATGACGCCGCCGAGATCGAACTCACGAGCCAGCGTCTTGAGGTCGGCGGGCAGCGTGTGGCCGTCGAAGCCCGCGACCAGCAACTGCCCGACGTGACGCCGGAGGTCCCGCTGTGACATCAATCCGCCATTATAATCTGCGCGTGCGCATCACATCCTCGGCGCCCACGCGCATCGATCTTGCCGGCGGCACCATGGATATCTGGCCGCTCTATCTTTTTCACGAGGATGCGCAAACGCTCAACGCCGCCATCAGCCTGCGCGCGCGGTGCGAGCTCACGCCGCTCGACGACGGGATGATCGAGATTGCGTCGGCCGATACCGGGCGCACCGTGAAAGCCAGCCACTGGTCCGAGCTGCGCGGCAACCACGAGCTGAAGCTGATCGGGCACCTTCTGCAGTTCTTCCGCGTCGGCGGGTTGCGCGTCGCGACGGCGTCGGAGTCGCCGGTCGGCGCCGGGATCGCCGGCTCGTCGGCGCTGAACATCGCCGTGTGCGGCGCCGTGGCCGCCTGGCAACAGACGGTGCTCGAAGACGACGTGCTGCTGCAGATCGCGATGAACGTCGAGGCGCAGGCGATCGACGTCCCGACGGGCGCGCAGGATTTCCGGCCGGCGCTCTACGGCGGCGTGTCGGCCGTCGAACTGCGTCCGGACGGCGTCCGGCGGATCCCCCTGGCGGTCGACCCGCGCGCCCTGGAGGCGCACATCGTCCTCGCGTATACCGGCGCCTCGCGGCAGTCCGGCATCAACAACTGGGAAGTCACCAAGCGGCACATCGACGGCGACCGCGGCGTGTTCGATCGGTTCGAACAGATTCGCGACATCGCGATCGCGATGCGCGAGGCGCTTGGCCGCGGCGACTGGCCCGAGGTCGGCCGCCAGATCGCGGCGGAATGGGACAACCGCAAGCGGCTCGCCCCCGGCGTCAGCACACCGGAGATCGAGCGGCTGATTTCGATCTCCCGCAGCGCGGGCGCGCAGGCCGCCAAGGTCTGCGGTGCGGGCGGCGGCGGCTGCATGATCGTCTTCGCCGAACCCGATCGGCTGCCCGCGGTACGGGCGGCGCTGACGTCCGCTGGCGCACAAGTCCTGAGCTACCGGGTCGAAACACAGGGATTGATCGTGGATCGTGGATAACGCGTCGATAGCCCGCGTCTTCGCCGAGATCGGCGATCTGCTCGAGATCAAGAACGAGAACCCGTTCCGGGTGCGCGCCTACCGCACGGCGGCCGAGACGATCGCCACGATGGGTGAACGCGTCGCGGACCTGCCGCCCGACGCGCGCCTCAAGCTCCCCGGTATCGGCAAGGATCTCGCCGCGAAGATCGGCGAGCTGCTCGACACGGGCGGCCTCGAGTATCACAAGGCGCTCCTGAAAGAGTTTCCGCCGACCGTATTGGATCTGCTCCGCCTGCAGGGGGTCGGTCCCAAGACCGTCGCGTTGCTGTACGGATCGCTCGACATCAAGACCCTGGAAGACCTCGAGGCGGCCGCGCGCAGCGGGCGCCTGCGGGGGATAAAAGGCATGGGCGAGAAGAAAGCGGCGCTCATCCTCAAGGCGATCGAGGATCGCAAGCAGCTCGGCAACCGCCGGCTGATCAGCGACGCGAGCGACGCGGCCGCGGCGATCGTCGCCCATCTCAGTCACGCCGCGCCGAAGGCCTCCATCACCCCCGTAGGCAGCCTTCGCCGGGGCTGCGACACGTGCGGCGACCTCGACATCGTCGTCGCCGGGCCGGCCGGCGCCCGCGGCCCGGCGGCGCTGATGGCGTCGTTCACGAGTCATCCGCTCGTTGAACGCGTCCTGGCGCGGGGCGACACGAAGTCGAGCGTCATCCTGCGCGGCGGCCTTCAAGCGGACGTGCGCGTCGTCGCGCGCGAGAGCGAGGGAGCGGCGCTTCAGTACTTCACGGGGTCGAAGGCGCACAACATTGCCCTCCGCGATCGCGCGCTCGGTCGCGGCCTGAAGCTGAACGAGTACGGGCTCTACAACGAGAAGGAGCGCGCCGTCGCCGGCAAGACGGAAGCGTCGATTTACAAGGCGCTCGGGCTTGCGTATGTTCCGCCGGAGCTGCGCGAGAACCGCGGCGAGATCGCCGCGGCGGAAGCCAACGGTCTCCCGGCCCTCGTCGAGCGCTCGGACCTGAAGGGCGATCTCCACTCGCACACGACGGCCAGCGACGGCCGTGCCGACATCCTCACCATGGCGCGAGCAGCCAGGGCGGCCGGGCTCGAGTATCTCGCGGTGACCGACCATAGCCGCGCGCTGGCGATGGTCGAAGGGCTCGACGAGGCACGCGCGCTCGAACATGCCAAGGCCGTCCGGGAGGCATCCAGGCGCGCCGGCATCACGCTCCTCGCCGGCATCGAGTGCGAAATCCTGCCGGATGGCCGGCTCGATCTCTCGGACGACTGTCTCGCCCAGCTGGACATCGTGGTCGCGTCCGTCCATTCCGGCTTCAACCAGGAGGAGAGCCAGATGACGGAGCGGATCCTGCGTGCCATCGAGAACCGCTGGGTCGACGTGCTGGGGCACCCGACTGGCCGGCGGATCCTGAAGCGCCCGCCCTACGCGGTGAACATGGAACGCGTCATCGATACGGCCGCACGGCTCGGCGTCGCGCTCGAGATCAACAGCCATCCGCAGCGGCTCGACCTGAACGACGTGCACGCGCGCCTCGCCCGCGAGCGGGGCGTCGCGATCGTCGTCGATTCCGATTCGCACATGCCGAGCGAGTTCGACTTCCTTCGTTGGGGCGTCATGGTCGCGCGCCGCGCATGGCTGCGCACCGAGGACGTCCTCAACACGCTGCCCGTGGAGAAGCTGCGCAAGCGATTGAGGCGAAACCAGAAACGAGGCTAGGGCCTCTGCTTCTTCTGCCCCGGGCCGCCGCGGGGCCGCATTCCCCACTCGCTGCGCATCTGCGACAAACCGTCCATGTAAACGGCGGCCTTCTGCCGCTCCTCTTCGCTCTTCATGCCTTTCAACAGCACGATCGCCCGGGCCAGGTCCCGCTGCACCGTCGCCTTCGTGGCGCCGAAGTAGAGCCGTTTGATTTCGTCCAGCGCGTCCATGAACGTAAGGCTCAATCCCTGCCTTTGACCTTGACGAGGAACTTCCGCGCGGCGAGGCGAAGCGCCTCCGGGACGTTGCGGTCGAGGGTGATGACCTTGATGTCGCGCTCGTTCAGGCGCCCGACGAGGTTGAGCGAGATCGCGGGCGGCGTCTTGGGGTTGCGCGCCAGGGCGGCGATCACCGAGTAGTTCTTCGTCCAGGACCGGTTCGTGCCGATGGTCCGCAGGACATCCTCGCTCACGTTCCCCATCCGGGCGAAGGACTCGATTTCGCTTTCCGTCAGTTTCGGGCTGCTGAGGACGGCGGCCGAAACCATCTTGTTCGGGTCGCGAATAAGGGTCTGACGCTGCTCGCGCGTGCCTTTCATCGCGAGCTTCATGCGGTCGAGAATCGACATGTTGGCAATCGGGGCGCTCCCCTCACCGGGCGGCGGCTCTTCCTTGGACGCGTCCGCTTCGAGCAGCTGCTCATCCTCCGCCAGGCGGTCGGACGCGCGTGCCGGCGTGATGCCTCGCCTGCCGAAGAATTGCCGCATTTCCTCGGGCACGTCTGTCCGCGCGAGAAAGCTCGTGAGGGCCCGCTCGGGCAGCGCGGCGATCGTCGCGCCGGCCGCCGCCGCGACGTCGGGCTCCTGATCGTCCACCAGGAGCACGAGCAGCGCGAGTCGCTCGAGTGGGGGGATCGCCATGGCGCCCTGCGCCGCCAGAAGCCGGATGTCCTGAGCGACTTCTCCGCGCCGAAAACAATCGATGAGGGGGTTCCTGAGGCCCGGGTCCATCAGGGCAGGTACGAGGTCAGGTTCTGCGGAGTGATCTTGACGGTGCGCGTCTGCCCTGGTCCACCGAGCGTTCTGGCGACGCGGCCGTTCAACGCGAACTCGCACGCGGCGGCGTCGCCCACCTTGAGCACCGCCTCCTGGCGGAACGTGCGGACCTCGCGCTCCCCCGCCTGCATTTCACGTGTCAACGAAGCGCTGCCATCGACCGTCAACGAGACCCAGCAGGGCGCGCCCGGCCGGAGCTCAATCGTCTGCTCGTTCAGCGACCCCGAAGGTCCACCCGGCGCCGCAGCCGAGCCAATCGTGGGCACCTGCCTGCCGGCAGTGGCCGCGCCGATCGGTGCGGCCGCCTGCTCGACGGATGCGGGCGGCGGCGCCGCTTCAGGCGCCGGCCTCGACGCCGGCGCCCCGTCGGCTGGAGTCTCCCCGCGCAGGCTGAAATACAGAATCGCGAGCACGAGCGGAACGCTGACCATGAGCAGCCGCAGGACGACGCTCGCCATGCGCTGCTGACTTTCGAACTCGCTTTCGTCCGGCGCGATGTCGACGGAGGGCTGCGTGCGTCGACCCGGCTCCGGAGCGGTTTTCACTACTCCTCGGCTCGCGTCGGGCGGTCGCCCTTCGACGCTGCTCGGGGCGACCCTGAGCTTGTCATCCCTCGACTTCGCTCGGGACGACCCTGAGCCTGCCGACGGGTCGAAGGATCGGGGCGCAGCGGGTGCAGCAACCTGAAGCGGTGGCGGCAGCGCGCCTCCCCCTTCGCTCGAGAACTCGGCGACGAAATCGCGGATCGTCTCGTCGGGGTCGAGACCAACTTCACTCGCGTAGGAACGCACGAACGCCCGGCTGAAAATGCCGCCGGGCAGCTTCGAGACGTCGTTGCGTTCGAGCGCCTCGAGCACGCCCACGGAAATCTTGGTGGCGCCCGCGATCTGCCGCAGGGACACACCGCGGTGCTCTCGCGCCTGCCGGAGCTTTGCCCCAAAATCGCCCATGGATGGCCGGTATTGTATCAATCAAAGCCCGTGCCGAAGGCGGCGCGGATCGCCCTGACGGCGGCCGCGATGCCGGGGCGCTCGGGAAATTCGGCGCCCGGCGGCAGGAAGAGCTCGATCGCGGCAACGCCAGCGGACCCGGTGGCAGCGATCTCGGGGAGCCGCGCCACCGTCACACCGCCGATTGCCAGGACGGGTGTGTCCGCCGCCGCGGCGACTTTTTTCAGCTCAGCGGCGCCCGCCGGGGGGGCCCCGAGCTTCGAGGCCGTAGGGTAGACGGAGCCGAACACCAGATAATCCACCGCCTTGCCAGCCGCAATGGCTTCCGCAGGCGTGTGGACCGACCGCCCGATCAGCCATCCAGCTGGCGCCAGTCCGCGAAGGCGTCCTGCATCGTACGAATCGCTGCGGAGGTGGACGCCATGCGCGCCCGCGGCGAGCGCGACGTCACCACGATCGTTGACGACCACTCGTGCCGGCGCCGCGGCATCGATGAGCCTCCGCGCGAGCCCGGCAAGCGCCGCGCCTTCGAGATCGCGCTCCCGCAGCTGGATCAGATCGACGCCTGTCCGCGCCGCTTCGGCGGCCTGGGCGACGAGCCGGTCCATCTGGACCTGCAGACTCTCGCCCGGCGCCAGGCGGCGGCGATCAGTGACGAGGCAGATGAAGGGGACCGCGGATTTCACGGACTCAGCGACCACGGATTATACGGACATGGGCATCGCGTGCGGTGGTCGACGGCCGCGAATCCAGGAGGCGCTCGCGCCGAGTGCTAAGGGACGACTCGAAGCGTGCTTGGCGTTGTGAGGCCGGGTACGGTCCTGAAGGACCACGTCGGCGAGGACGCCGCGAGCTCGGGATTCGCATCGGTCGCGAAGGTCCGCGAGACCACTTTCCAGAAGTACTGGGTTCGGGAGAGGAAGCCGCCGTTGGGCGCGAACGTGTAGGTCGTCGGTGGATCCTCGGTCTGAGGCGCGTCGACCCGACCGGCAAACGCCAGCGTGGAGGGGGAGGTTCCAATGTAGATGTCGAACGCGACGGCCCACGGCGCTCGACGCCACGACAGGCTCACCGTATTGGGAATGCTCTGCGCGCTGTTGACCGGAGCGATCAAGGCCGGCGCGCTTGGTGGCAGAGGCTGGAAGGTCGTGTAATTGGCGGCGTCAGCCCACATCTGATTGAAGCGGGTTTGCAGCTGGGCGTGCAGTGCAGGCCTGGTCCCGACCTCGAAGAAGAAGTTGTGATCCCGTTCCCAGTTCGCCGTGAAATTCGACGAGCCGTGCATGCCGAGCGCGGACGTGAGGAGAACCTTCATGTGCGTGAGGCCCTGATGGGTCCGCCGCTGTATCTGCGCCCCGGCGCGCCACAGCTGATCGATGCGCGAGCCGGTCAGCCAGTATTCCGGGAAGTCCGGGTTGCGGTACTGCTCGGGCTCGATCATGAGGCGCACAGGGATGCCGGCTTGGAGCTTCCGTACGAGCGCGTCCGTGATGACCGGCACCGTGAGCCGATAGACGACCATGTCCACGTACGTCGTCTCACGGTCGATTGCCGCCGCCAACTGATCGTTCAGCTCGGGTCCCTGGCTCCAGATCAGCGCGGGAGGCGTCGGGTGGTCCGGTTCCAGGCGAGTAAGCGAGATCGCCATCGGAGTCGTCCACGGGGTTCCGGTCTCCAGCTGATACGCGGCCGGCCAGTCGAGAAAACTGGTCGTGTCGGCCCACATCTGGTCGAACCTGGTCTTGAAAGCGTTCACGAGCGCCGGATCGCTGGTGAACATCACCGTCTCGTCCTTGAAGTTCGTCGGCGACGCGCGCGCCAGCTCGAAGGGCGTCCAGTTGGCGGACCCGAACTCCACGAGGTTCTGCCCGACGAAGATCCCGCACTTCCAATGCATGATCGATGGGAAGTTCGTCGGGCGGTACCGCAGCCGAACCGGGACGCCGTTCGACGCCAGGTACTCGAACTCTCTGCGGGTTGCGGCATCGATCTCGAAGATCGAGACGCGATCGCCGATGATTCTGACTGGCACGCCGGCCCGGAACTTCTGCACGATGGCCGATGTAATCAACCTGTCGGTCAGGTACCACGTCGCGATGTCGAGCCGGGCCGGTTCGGTCTTGACGCGATCGACGATCGCCGAGCGCGCGTCGTCGATCGCGGGAAACAGGAACGCTTCCTGTGCGCTCGCCGTCGTGACCGCACACGTCGTCACGATGACACCCGCAGCGGCGGGCAAGAGTGGGTAACGCGTTACCGTCGGGTGTCGCAACGCTTCCTCGGGTGCAAGCTACATTCCGACGATCGTGTGAGCGGCTGAGGTAAGTCGTGATCCCTGGGATCCGTGTAATCCGTGTAATCCGTGGCTCAGATCGACGCGTGGTCCCCCGGCTCCGGCGTCCGGCGCGCGGCGAACATCGCGGCGATCTCGGCAAGGCCGGCGAAGACGGTCAGGACGCCGATCCCCGACACGGCGCCCCGCACGAACGAGTTGTTAATCCAATCGCGAAGCGACGGAGAGGTCACGAGGAAGGAGTTCTGATCCCAGAACCTGTCGATCCATGGCGCGAGCACCAGCAGGAGGCCCGCTTCGAGGAAGTACGCCGCCAACAGGATCCGGCTGACGGAGCGAACGGCTAACCTCCGGTCTGGACCCGTGACAGACGATCGATGCGCGCCTGCACGTCGCGGTACCGATCGGCATCCGCCTGCAGCTCCAGGAAGACGGCCAGGGCGCGCGTGATCTCGCCCGATGCCTCCAGCGCGACGCCGAGATCGTAGAGAAGCGCTCGTCCGGCATCGGTGTTCGGTGCCGGCGCCTCTGCCGCGCGCTCGAACCACTCGACCGCCTGACCGAACTCGCCCCGGTGCGCGTACAGCCGCGCGAGCGCCGACGCGGCCTCGAAACGGTGGCGCGGCGACCGCGCGGCCGCCTGGAGCGCGCCAATGGCCTCGTCCGGCATCCCGGTGTCGAGGTACGTGCGCGCCAGCTTCAGCTGCTCGGCCGCGTCGTCCGCATCCTGCTCCCGCCTGACCTTGAACGCGTCCGACGACGATTCGGCGGCCGTCGCTTCTCCGAGGATGCCGGTCAGATCCACTTCAGCTTTTTCCGAGGAGCCGGCCGCGGCCCGCGGTGGGGCGGCGCCTCGCGCCGGGCGAGATCGCGCGTCGATCTCGCGCGACTCCGCAGGCTCGTCTGCGGCATCGCTCGACGTTGACCGACGCTCACCCGCCGGCTCGCTGAGATCGAGCGGCGCGAAGTGATCCGTCGCCAGGAACGGCGACTGGCCGCTCAACCGCTCGGCGATGATGCTGTCGGGGTCGGGCACCTTCTGCATCACGAGCGCCTGGCGGAAGCGTTCGATGTGTCCGCGCTCCCACGGCTCGCGCGCGACCAGATCCTCGGCGATGACCCGCGCCTCGGCCGACTGGCCACCGGCCAGGTAGGCGTCGCACAGCTGCGCCTGTGCATCGTACATCGTGGATTCGAGGCCGCCGTCGACGCAGAGCTCGACGAGCTTGAGCAGCGCCGGCACCTGCGTGGACGCGCGCGCGACGTATTCCTGCAGCATCGCCGCGGCCGTCGGGTAGTCACCCCCTGCGGCTCTCATGTCGACGACCATCTCGATGCACATGAATGCGGCCATCGGCCTCGCCTGCACGACCGACCAGCCCAGGTTCACGATGGCGTCGGCTCTGGACTCGTCGGCGCCGAGCACGCGCCTCAGGATGTCGCGCGCGCTGTCCTCCCGCTCGCCGTGCAGCTCGATCTCTGCGAGCGCGACCAGGAGCTCCGGATCGTTTCCGGCGGTTGCCGCGTCGAGGAATTCCCGCGCGCCGGCGACGTCGTTCCTCGCCAGGCACTCGCGCGCGAGTTGCGCCCGCCCCTCGACATCCTGAGGGTTCAGCCGAACGGCTTCCCGCAGCGCGTTCGCGGCGTCGTCGTCGCGCCCTTTCTCGCGAAGCTCGTCGGCGATCTGCCGGAACCGGGCCGCTGCGTCGGTCCCCTTGCCCGTGTCGGCGAGCACGCGCGCCCCCATGAGCCGCGCGTCGAAGTCGTTCGGATCGAGCGCGCCGAGCCGCACCATCAGCTCGTTGGCGCCCTTATGATCCCCGCGGCCCTGACGTTGCTTCAGGACCGTAGTGAGCTGCGTCTTGGCGTCGGCGAGCAGCCCCAGCCGGGCTGACACTTCAGCGAGCTGCAGCAGCGCCGTCTCGTGGTCGGGACGGACTTTCAGGATCTTCTTGTAGAGCGCGGCGGCTTTCGGATAGAAGCCCTCGCGCGCGAAGTGCTCGGCGATCCGGATGTACTGACCGGCCGCCTTGTCGGGCTGACCGGCACGAACGTACAGATCGCCCAGCGTGTTCGCCGTGTTCCAGTCGCGCGGCTGATCCTCGACGACGCGCAGGTACTCCGCGATGGCGGCGTCGATGCGTCCCTGTCTGAGGGCCTTCTCAGCCTTCTTGAGCGTTTCTGCGCGGTCGATGGGCAACCTGGGGTCTCCAGCTCGGCGGGAAACTACTCCATCCTATCAAACAGCGACGGCGGCCGGAACGAGCGCCGATGGGCGTCGGAGTAACCGTGGCGCGCAACCGCCTCCAGGTGATCGCGCGTCGCGTATCCTTTGTGCCGATCGAAACCGTAGCGGGGATCCTCCTCGTGCAGGAGCCGCATCAGCCGGTCTCGAGTGACCTTGGCCACGATCGACGCCGCGGCGATGGCGGTGCAGCGGGCGTCGCCGTGGATGATCGGACGCTGCGGCATCGGCAGATCCGGGATGCGGAAGGCGTCTACGAGCACAAAGCTCGGCAGCGGCGTGAGCTGAAGCACGGCGCGCTGCATCGCCCGGAGCGACGCCTGGTGAATGTTGAACGTGTCAATCTCGCCGGCGTCGGCCGCTGCGACCGCCCAGGCCGCCGCCTCCCGAGTGATCCGGTCATACAACTGCTCGCGCTCGATCGGCGTGACCGCCTTGGAGTCACAGATCCGGGGAACGTACCGGCCCGGGTCGAGCACGACGGCCGCCGCTACCACGGGGCCCGCCAGGCACCCGCGTCCCACTTCGTCGACGCCCGCCACGCTTGGATACCCGAGACGGCGAACCGCATTCTCGAGTGTGCGAAACGCGCGTTGCCTCATTGCCGAATCAGGAGTGCATCCTAAATCAGAATCGGGCGTTACGCAGGTTTCTTTTGTTCGCGCATGCGCGCCGCTTTGCCCTTGAGGTCGCGCAGGAAGTAGAGCTTCGCGCGCCGAACCTTCGCCGTCCGGAGGACGTCGATTCGATCGATGGTCGGCGAGTGGAGCGGGAAAATCCGCTCGACCCCCTGGCCGAACGACACCTTGCGGACGGTGAACGATGCGCGGGCGCCGCCGCGCCGGTACGCGATCACCATTCCCTCGAAGATCTGGATGCGTTCTTTGTCCCCTTCGCGCACTCGGACGTGGACTCGAACGGTGTCGCCGGGCTTCATCGCCGGGCGCTCGACGAGCTGCGCGCCCTCGATGGTCTCGATGGCCTTCATGATGACGTGGCTCCCTTCATTTTTACCGGGGCTCCGCCCCGGACCCCGGCTCGGTCGCTCGCGGGGACCCCTTTGCCCCGCTCCGCTCCCTCGCGCCTTTGGCGCGCCTCACCGTTTCAGTTCTTCCAACAGCCGGCGATCCTCATCGTTCAGCGGCGCCGCAACGAGCAGATCGGGCCGGCGATCCAGCGTCCGGCGGAGCGCTTCGCGCCGGCGCCAGCGCGCGATCTCCGCGTGGTGCCCCGACAGCAGCACCTGGGGCACCTCGAGCCCGCGGCACACCGCCGGCCGCGTGAACTGAGGAAAGTCCAGCAGCCCGCGCGCGAACGAGTCGCGCTCGACCGAGGCTTCGTCGCCGACGACCCCCGGCTTCAGCCGCGCGACCGCGTCGACGATCACCAGCGCCGCGAGCTCGCCGCCCGTCAGCACGTAGTCGCCGATCGACAGCTCTTCGGTCGCCAGGTGTGCCCGGACCCGCTCGTCGACACCCTCGTAGCGTCCGCACAGCACCGCCACGTGCGACAACCGGCTCAAACGCTCGGCCTCGACGTGCGTGAACCGCCGCCCGTCGGGAGAGGTCAACACGATCGCCTCAGGCCGCCCGCGCTCCGACTCGACGCGCTCGAGCGCCCGAAAGAACGGTTCGGGCTTGAGCACCATCCCGGGCCCGCCTCCGAACGGCACGTCGTCGACGACCCGGTGCCGATCGTCGGTATAGTCGCGCAAATCGTGGACGCGGACGTCGATGAGCCCCCGGCCCGCCGCCCGTCCGATGACGCCCTCCCGCAAACAGGCATCGACCATCTGCGGAAAGATCGTAACGAGGTCGATCTTCATTACAACGGACTACTCATTGAGCTCGAGCAAACCCTCAGGCGGCCGGATGACGATGCGCCGCGCTGCCGGATCGATCCCCACGCAGATATCGGCCGCCAGCGGCACGAGAATCTCGCCCCGGGCGCCCGCCACGACCAGCCGATCGACGCCCGACCCTTCTTCGACGCGCCGAACATCGCCGACCTCACGACCGTCGGTCGTCTCGACGCGGCAGCCGACCAGCTCGTGGCGGTAGAACTCGCCCGACGCCAGCGGCCGCATGGCCTCCGGGTCGATCCTGAGCTCGGCGCCGGCGAGCGCCTCCGCCGCGTCCATGGTGCTGACGCCCTCGAAGAGGACGACCGGCCGGGCCTGATGGCTGCGAACGCCTGCGACCTTCAGCGTGTCGATCGCATCGCCGCGCCGCACCCGCAGCTCGCTGCCCGCGCGGAACCGGATGTCCGGAAAATCAGTCTCCGCGTTGATGACGACTTCCCCGCGGTTGCCATGGGCACGGGCAACCCGCCCGACGACCACCATGTCGTCCCAGGAACTCACCAGCGGACTCTCGTCCCTAGTCCCTGAACTCGACGTTGACCTTCAGGCCCTCGGACTCCGCGGCGGCCGAAGCCAGCGTGCGGACCGCCTGCGCGGTGCGTCCCTGCCTCCCGATCACCCGCCCCAGATCTCCGGGCGCCATGAACAACTCGACGATCGTCTGCCCGCGCTGCTCGGTCTCGACGACGCGCACCTGCTCCGGCCGGTCGGCGAGCGCACGCGCCACAACCTCGACAACGTCGCGCGCCCGGCTCACGACCGGACCGCGCCGCCTTCGGCCGGCTCCGCCGACGGCGCCGCGAGCGGAGCGCGGTCGATCAGCGTCCGCACGGTGTCCGAGGGGCGTGCCCCCGCCTTGATCCAGTGCGCCACGCGCTCGCGATCGAGCACGAGCGTCTCCGGTTTGGTGCGCGGGTTGTAGTGCCCGAGGACTTCGACGAAGCTCCCCTCGCGGGGGTTCTTCGCTTCGGTGACCACGACCCGGAAGAACGGGCGCTTCTTCGAGCCCGCACGCCGCATGCGAATGACCAGCATTTGTTACCTCATCATCGACCGCAGGGCGTCGAGGCCGCCGCGGCCCTTCTTCTTTTTCTTGCCTAAGCCGGCGAGCCCGCCGACCGCTTTCAGCATTTTCCGCATCTGCACGAACTGCTTGAGCAGGCGGTTCACTTCTTCGACCGACGTGCCGCTGCCGCGCGCGATCCGCTTTCGGCGGCTTCCGTTGATGATCTCCTGCCGCCGGCGTTCGAGGGGCGTCATGGAGTTGATAATCGCCTCGATCCGCTCGAGCTGCGACTCGTCCATCTCGCCGCGCTGCTGCATGGCCTCGCGAAGGTTGCCCATGCCCGGCAGCATGCCCAGGATCGACTCCAGCGGCCCCATCCGCTTGATCGCGCGGAGCTGGTCGCGAAAGTCCTCGAGCGTGAAATCATTGGTGCGGATTTTTCGCTCGAGCTGCTCCGCCTCTTCGCGCGAGACCGCCTGCTCCGCCTTCTCGATGAGCGACAGCACGTCGCCCATTCCGAGAACCCGCGAGACGACGCGATCGGGATGGAACGGCTCCAAGTCCTGCAACCGTTCGCCGCTCCCGACAAACGCGATCGGGACGCCGACGACGCCGACGACCGACAGCGCGGCGCCGCCGCGCGCATCGCCGTCCAGCTTCGTCAGGACGACACCGGTGACGCCCACCCGCCGGTTGAACTCGCCCGCGCTCTTGATGGCGTCCTGCCCCGTCATCGCATCGGCGACATAGAGCAGATCGCCCGGTTCCACCGCCTGCTTGATCGCCCCGAGCTCGTCCATGAGCTCCTCGTCGATGTGCAGGCGACCCGCGGTGTCCACGATCACGGCGTCGAACCCGAGGTTTCTCGCCTCCGTCAGCGCTCCGGCCGCGCGTGCCACCGGGTCCATCTCGCCGGCCGGTTCGTGGGTCCGGAGCCCGGCCTGTTTCGCGAGCACAGACAGCTGCTCGATGGCCGCCGGGCGCCGTACGTCGGTCGAGACCGCCAGCGCGTGCTTCCCCTGCGCCTGCAGCCAGCGTCCCAGTTTCGCGGCGGTCGTCGTCTTGCCGGAACCCTGCAGCCCGAGCAGCAGAATCACGCGGGGCCGCGCCGATGTCTCCGGCAACCCTCCGGCCGTGTCGCCGAAGAGCGCCAGCATCTCGTCGCGCACGATCCGGACGACCTCCTGCGCCGGCGTCAGGCTGCGGAGGATCTCCTGATCGACGGCCCGGTCTCGCACGCGATCGACGAAGGCCTTGACGACCTTGAAATTGACGTCCGCCTCGAGCAGCGCCATCCGGATTTCCCGGAGGGCGGCTTCGACGGTCTCCTCGGTCAGCCGCGCTTCGCCGCGGAGCGAACGGAAGACATCCTGCAGGCGGGTCGTGAGCGCTTCGAACACTGTCCCTGTGGCCCTAAGGGATTCAAACGCAAACGCTTATGGTAACTGAGCGGAACTGAAGCTGTCAATCGATCACGGCAGGGACTTGGGACCAGGAACTTGGGACTAGGCCGACCTGACCGAGATCGCTGAGCCCAAGTCCCTACCTAGTCCGCAGTCCCTACACAGAGGAGAGTTTGTGTCCCAGCTTCTCCTTCTTCACACGAAGGTAGTGGCGGGAGTGGTCCGAGGCGGGAACCTCGAGCGGAAGCCATTCGGCCACCGAGAGACCGTAGCCCTCCAGGCCGACGAGCTTCCGCGGGTTGTTGGACAAGAGGCGCATGCTGCGAACCCCAAGGTCTTTGAGGATCTGCACGCCGATTCCGTAGTCACGCTGATCGGCCTTGAAACCGAGCCGCTCGTTCGCCTCGACGGTGTCCAGGCCCTGCTCCTGGAGCTCGTAGGCGCGAATCTTGTTCGCGAGGCCGATGCCGCGCCCTTCCTGGTTCAGATACAGCAGTACGCCGCGGCCCTCGATCGCGATCCGTTCCATGGCGGCGTCGAGCTGCGCGCCGCAGTCGCACCGCGCGGAGTGGAACACGTCGCCGGTCAGGCAGCGCGAATGCACGCGCACGAGCACACCGTCGCCGTCGCCGATCTCTCCTCGCACGAGCGCCACGTGCGTTTCCTGATCGATCAGGCTCTCGTAGGCCGAGATCCGGAAGTTGCCGTGACGGGTCGGCAGATCGGCGGTCGCGACGCGGCGGACCAGGCCCTCCGTCCGCATCCGGTGCTGGATGAGATCCGCGATCGTGATCAGGAGCAGCGAGTGACGCTTCGCGAACTTCGCCAGCTCCGGCACGCGCGCCATGGTCCCGTCGGCGTTCATGATTTCGCAAATCACGCCGGCGGGATACAGCCCGGCGATGCGCGCAAGGTCCACCGCCGCTTCGGTCTGGCCGGCGCGTACGAGCACGCCGCCGGCACGCGCCCGGAGCGGGAACATGTGGCCGGGACGCGCCAGATCCGACGGCCGTGTCGACGGGTCGATCGCCGCGAGGACCGTCGCGGCTCGATCCGCCGCCGAGATGCCCGTCGTCGTCACGCCCTTCGCCTCGACCGACACGCAGAAGGCGGTGTCGAAGCGCGTGCTGTTCTCGCGGACCATCAGCGGGACATCGAGCTCGTCGAGCCGCTCCGCGGTCATCGGCATGCAGACGAGCCCGCGCCCGTGGGTCGCCATGAAGTTGATCGCTTCCGGCGTGATCTTCTCGGCGGCTATCGTGAGGTCCCCTTCGTTCTCGCGATCCTCGTCGTCGACGACGATGATCATGCGCCCGTTCCGCACCGCGTTGACGGCGTCCTCGATCGAGGCGAAGGGATTTCGTTTTTTCATGGCTGGCCTGGCCGCCCCGGCTTCACCGGCGCGAGGCCTGCGAGCTCGGCGTAGCGGACGACGTACTTTCCGAGGATATCGCATTCGATGTTGACGATGTCGTGGAGCTTCACGGCGCGCAGGTTCGTATGGGTCCACGTGAAGGGCACGATCTGGACGTCGAAGTGCTTGTCGTCAACACCGGCGACGGTCAGGCTGATCCCGTCGACGGCGATCGACCCTTTGCGGACGATGTAGGCGGCGAGGGCCGGCGGGAACTTCACCGTCAGCCAGTGGTGATCTCCGGCCTCACGCACGTCCTCGATCACGCCGGTCCCGTCGACATGCCCCTGGACGAAGTGGCCACCGAGCCGCGCGTCGGCCCGCATGGGCCGCTCCAGGTTGACGAGCGTGCCGCGGCGGAGCGATCCGAGCGAGCTGACGCGCGCCGTCTCCGGCGAGACGTCGGCATGGATGCTCTCGCTGTCCGCGTTGACGACGGTCAGGCAGACGCCGTTCACCGCCACGCTGTCCCCGGCCGCGAGCTCCGGCGCGAGCGAGGTCGCCAGGCCGATGCGGAAGCCCGCGGGCGTCGATTTGAACTCCGCAACTTCTCCGACCGATTCAATGAGTCCCGTGAACATCGCCCTCTATGAGGAGATCGCCGCCCAGCCAGCGCGTGCCGACCCTCGAAAGCGCCCTCAGGGAGAACGTCGCGCCGTCCAGCCACGGCACTCCATCGCCCCCGAGCACTCGTTGACCGATGTAGAGTTGAACGCGATCGACGAGACGCTCGCGCCACGCCGACCCATGGAGAGCCGGTCCTCCCTCGAGGATGATGGACGTCACGCCGAGCTCGCCGAGACGGCGCAACGCCTCCGGCAGAAAATTTCCGCGGATGCCCTCGACCTGCGCGCCGGCCCCTCTGAGGCCGGCCGCCGCTCCTCCGTCAACTGCGTTGGCTAACGTACACACTATAACCGGGCCAGCCGCCAGCGTCGAGAAGAGCCGCGCGGTCGGCGGCGTCCGCAACGATCGGTCGAACACCACTCGCGTAAGAGGACGCTCACGCCACGCGCCGCGCGCGGTGAGGAACGGATCGTCGGTGAGCACGCTGCCGACGCCGATGCCGATAGCGTCGGTCTCGGCACGATCGCGATGTACGTGGCGGTCGGATGCCGGCCCGGTGATATGCGTCCGGACGCCACGGCCGGCGGCGACGCGTCCGTCCTGGCTGAGCGCAATTTTCATCGTCACGAACGGCCGGCCGTCCCGCGTCCACGTGAAAAACGGCTGGTTCGCGCGCGCCGCTTCTTCCTCCATCACGCCATCCACGACCTCGACGCCGCGCGCGCGCAGCGCCGCGAAGCCTCCGCCGGCGACGCGCGGGTTGGGATCGCGGACGGCGGCCACGACGCGGCGGATGCCGGCGTCGATGATGCGCTCGGTGCAGGGTCCGGTTCGTCCCGTGTGGCAACAGGGTTCGAGCGTGGAGTACAGCGTCGCGCCGCGGGCGCGGGGGCCCGCCGCGTCGAGCGCGCGCACCTCGGCGTGAGCCTCACCGGCCCGCTCGTGGTAGCCGCTCGCGACGACGACTCCGTCCGAAACGACGAGCGCGCCCACCACAGGGTTCGGCGAGGTGCGCCCGCGCCCGCGTCCGGCGTGCAGGAGCGCGCGCTCCATGTAGTCGGCGTCGGTAAGCACTCACCACTTCTCTTCGAAGAGGGCGTCGACGTACTCGTCGGGCGAGAACGGGATCAGATCGTCGATGGCTTCTCCAACGCCCACGTATCGGATTGGCAATTTCAGATCGTGAGCGATCGCCACGGCGATTCCGCCCTTGGCGGTGCCGTCCAATTTTGTCAGGACGACGCCCGTCACGCCCGCGGCTTGAAGAAACTCCCGCGCCTGCACCAGACCGTTCTGGCCCACGGTCGCGTCGAGCACGAGCAGGACCTCGTGCGGAGCGCCGTCGACTTCACGCGCGACGATGCGTCTGATCTTGTCGAGTTCGGACATCAGGTTCAGCCGCGTATGAAGACGCCCCGCGGTGTCGATGAGAACCGCCGCGCGGCCTTTCGCTCTTGCGGAGGCCACCGCGTCGAACACGACCGCGGCGGGGTCGGCTCCCTGTCTGGCGCGCAGGATGTCGACACCCGCGCGATTCGCCCAGATCTCGAGTTGCTCGACCGCCGCGGCGCGAAACGTGTCGGCCGCGCAGATGAGCGGAGGAACGCCCTGTTCCTTCATCAGGCGAGCGAGCTTGCCGACCGTTGTCGTCTTCCCGGTTCCGTTCACGCCCACGACGAGCACGACGTGCGGCCTGACGTTGTCCCGCGGAACCTCACGATCCGCGGCTTTGAGGATGTCCCGCAGCTCGTCCTTCACGAGATCGCGAAGGTCTCCCCCGACGGCGGCGCGCGCCTGGACGGCGCGGACGATTCGGTCGGCGGCCGCCACGCCCACGTCGGCGGCGATCAGGGCCTCCTCGAGGGCGTCCAATGTCTCAACGGGCACCTCTTTGGGGGCCCTGGGCGTGTGAATAGGCACCGCTCGGGAGGCCCCGGGTGAAGACCTGTCTGCTCGTTCGGGCGGAGTCTCGACACCGGACTCGCCGAAGCGGCCGAGAAACTGCTCTTTGGTCCGCGCAAGGCCTGAACGGAGCTTGTCGAAGAAGGTCATTCTGCCCGCTGCCGCCTGAGCATCAGCTCTTCGAGCGCCTCCTGGGGCGCCCGCCGGCCGTTGAGCACATCCGCCATCTGCGCCGCGATGGGGAGCTCGACGCCGTGGCGCGCGCCGAGCGCCAGCGCCGCGCCCGTCGTTCTCACGCCCTCGGCGACCATTCGCATGCCGGCGAGAATCTCGTCGAGCTGGCGGCCCCGTCCGAGCGCGATCCCGACGCGCCTGTTCCGGCTCAGGTCGCCCGTGCACGTCAGGACGAGATCGCCAAGCCCGCTGAGCCCTCCCAGCGTTTCCCGCCTCCCGCCGATCGCGCAGGCGAGACGCGACATTTCGGCGAGCCCTCGCGTAATGAGCGCCGCCATCGCGTTGTGCCCCAGGCCAAGTCCTTCTGCGGCGCCAGCGGCGATCGCGATGACGTTCTTGACGGCGCCTCCGACTTCGACCCCGGCGACATCGTCCGTCACGTAGAGGCGGAGGTAACGGCCGCGGAATTCCTTCTGCACCCGTGCGGCGGTTGCCGCGTCGCGCGAGGCGACCGAGACCGCCGTGGGTCGCTGGCGCGCAACCTCGAGAGCGAAGCTCGGACCCGACAGCACGGCGATCCGCCCGGGCTCGCCCAGCTCCGCTTCGAGGACCTCAGACATCCGCAGCAGCGAATCGGCCTCGATGCCCTTCGTCGCGCTCACGACGACGGCGTTGGGCGGCACCGCCGTCGCGGCGAGGTGCAAGACCTGCCGGACGCCGTGGGACGGCACGGCAACTACCAGGAAGTCGGCGGCGTCGAGCGCGTGCGGGATGGAGTCGGTCGGTTCCACCGCATCGTGCAGCGGCACGTCCGGCAGGTACTCAGCGTTCGCGCGCGTCGACGCCATCCGCGCGACCAGCTTCGGATCGCGTCCCCACACCCTGACGTGATGACCGGCATGCCCGAGATGAATGGCCAGCGCGGTGCCCCAGCTTCCCGCGCCGAGGATGGCGATGCGGCTCACGCGCGCCCTCCGATTCGGCGCTCCGTCCGGCGGACGAGCCGGACGAGATTGTCGCGATGCCGGAAGATGACGAGTCCGGCAGAGGCCGCTGCTCCCACCACAATTGGCGGAGGAGCGCCGCCAGCCTGGGCCAGAGGAGCCAGCGCCGCCGTCGCGACCACGGACCCGAGCGAGACGTAGCGGGTCGCCCACACGACACTCGCAAAGATCCCGGCGGCAGCCGCGGTCGCCAGCGGCGTCAGCACGGCGAACGCGCCGCACGCGACGGCGACCCCCTTGCCGCCGCGCAGCCTCAGCCAAATCGGGTAGATGTGGCCGACGATCGCCGCAAGCGCCGCGCCGGCGGCTCCCACGTCCCCAGCCCCCGCCGCGCGTGCAGCGGTGACGGCAGCGGCCCCCTTGCCGACGTCGAGCAGCAGGACGACCGCGCCGATCGTCCTGGTCGTCGTCCGCATGACGTTCGCGGCGCCGACGTTGCCGCTGCCGGCGATGCGCGGATCGACGCCGCCGAAGCGCCGCGAGACGAGCAGAGCGAACGGGATCGAGCCGAGGAGATAAGCAAGCAGCAGGATCATCCGGCCAGCATCGTGCGCACCAGGGCGTCGTACTGAGCGCCTTTGGGCGACAGACGACTACGATACAACGTCGCATGCGTGACCGTCGCGGTTGCCGGATCGATCCGCAGCCTGGCCATGGCCTCGCGCAGTGCCGCGGCGTGCGCCGGCCGCATCTCGCGCACGCGGCCGAGCGTCACGTGGGCCCGGAAGGGCCGCTCCTCTTGCGGAAGACCCAGTGAGCGGAGGCGCTCCTCGATCGCATCGTGAGAAGCCGACGCGCCCTCGATGCCCTCAGCGAGGCCGATCCAGATGACGCGCGGGCGACCGGGGCCAGGGAAGACGCCGGGCTCGCCGAGCGCGAGGGGGAAGGAAGAAATCGTCAGCGGCGGCGCCAGCGCCTCCGCGAGGCGCGCACCGAGCGGCTCGTCTACCTCGCCTATGAACCGGAGCGTCACATGCAGCTGCTGCGCCGCGACCCACCGGACGGCGCGCGGCGCTTTCGCGCCGTCGAGCGCGCGTTGCAGGACGTCCGCGGCGCGAGCCGCTTCCTTCCGCTGGTTGTCGGAGAGATCGATGGCGACGAAGAGTCTCATGTCGGTCCGGCTAAAGCCGGAGCAGCATGCGCCGCAAGGAATCCAACGCGACTTGCGCGGCCCACGTCTTGATCTGCTGCCGATTGCCCCGAAGCTTGTGGATTCGGACGCGTGACGCGCCGTCGGGGCCCACGACCGCGATGGCAACCGTGCCCACAGGCTTCCGCGTCGTCCCGCCGCCCGGGCCGGCGACGCCGGTGATCCCGAGCCCGACGTGCGCGTGCGCGCGCTCGCGCGCCCCGGTCGCCATGGCCGCCGCCACCTGTTCGCTCACCGCGCCGTGCACCTCGATGAGGTCCGGCGGAACGCTCAGTACGTCGATCTTCGACGCGTTGCTGTACGACACGACCGAGAGCTGCAGGTAGTCCGAGCTGCCGGCAATGTCGGTGATCCGCGACGACACCAGGCCGCCCGTGCAGGACTCCGCGATCGCCAGCGTCCAGCCGCGCGCGCGGAGCAGGTCCCCGACGACCTCTTCCAGCGCCTTTCCGTCGTCGCTGACGACGTCGTCGCCGAGCGCGGCTCGGACGTCGGCCGCGGCGCGCTCCAGCGCGTCGCGCGCCGCGTCGGCATCGGCGCGCACCGACAGGTGCAACTCGATCTGGCCCATCGCCGCCAGGATCGTCGCCGCGACCGGCGGCTGGGCGCGCTGCCAGGATTCGTAGTACGGCTGGAGGGCTTCTTCGGCGTGCGACTCGGTCCGGCCCGTGATGCGGACCAGGCGCCGATGGATGGGCACGACACCTCCGCGGGTGCCGACAACGGTCTTGCACCAGCCTTCGAACATCGGCTTCAGCTCGGAGGGCGGACCGGGCAGGAGGAGCACACTGCTGTCGCTGCTCTGCAGCCAGAGCCCCGGCGCCGTCCCGTTCGGGTTGTCGAGCACCTGAGCGCCCCGCGGCACGAGCGCCTGGCGCCTGTTGATTGCCGGCATCTCGAGGCCGCGCGCCGCGAACCGCCGCTCGATCAGCGCGACGATGGCCGGGTCCTCTTCGAGTGGCAGATCGAGCGCCGCCGCGACCGCCTCGCGGGTCACGTCATCGTCGGTCGGCCCGAGGCCACCAGTCATGATGACCAGGTCGGCGCGCGACTCGGCATGCCTGAAGGCGTCCGCGACCGCCTGGTGATCGTCGCCAACGACGCCCTTGGCGACGACCTCGACGCCGATCGCGTTGAGCTGCTCGGTGAGATACAGCGAGTTCGTGTCGATGCGCGTCGGCGTGAGCAGCTCGCTGCCCACGGCCACGATCGCGGCAGAGCGCCAGACAGGCGTTTCGGTCCCGTCCGTCATGCGATCCAGCCGGGGAGCGCCCAGCGGGCGGCGCGGAGCGCCAGGTTCGCGTACACGGCCGCCATGGCGTCGTCTGCCATCACGCCCAGGCCGCCGTGCAGCCGCTCGAAACGCGCGGCCGGAAACGGTTTGATGACATCCATCACACGAAACAGGACGAACCCGGCTATCGCCCCGCTCCATCCGACGGGGATGAAGGCCAGCGTAATCAGCATGCCGACCACCTCGTCGAGGACGATCGGCCCGGGATCTATCCCTCCGAAATAGCGCTCCGTGACCGTTCCAGCCCAGATGCCTACAGCAAAAAGCGCGGCAATCACTGCCGCTTCGAAGAATGGCGCTCCCACCCACCTGACCAGCGCATAGACCGCGAGCCCCGCCGCCGAACCGACGGTGCCGGGCGCGAACGGCGCATAACCCACGTAGAAGAATGTCGAGAGGAGAACCGCCAGCCGGACCACGGGGACCTAAAAAACCCTTATGACGCGCGTCTCCGTCAGGCGATCGTGCAGCGCGCGGCGGTCGCGGCCGATGAAGGCGGGCACGAAGCCGAGCCCGGCTGGGAGCGCCGAGGCCAGGTAAGCGAGGGTTCGAAGCGTCGCGAGGCCGAAGCCGACACGGTCGGCGTATCCGCCCGCCTCTCCATCGGGTACGCCGACCACCTTGATCCCCGTGGCCATCTTCCCGATGGTCTGACCGCTGGCGGCCGTGAAGGCCGCAAGGTATCCGCCGTTCAGCAGAAGCAGAAACCCGACAAACGGCACGATCGGCAGCAGGAGCGCGTCGCCGAAGCTCAATCCGCACAGCCGAAGCGTGAGATACAGCACGAGAAAATCGGTGGCCGCTACGATCGCCGCGTCGATGGCTCCCGCGAGGAGGCGGCGCGGCGCGCTGGCCATGGATCCGTCGACCGCTTGATCGGATTGACCGTCAATCGACGGGGCGGCGGCCGCCGCCCGCTCGAACCGCAGGCGTGGAATGTGACGGGACTCGCGCTCACCATGATCCTGCGCCGGGCGGCGAACCGCCAGCGGGGCCCGCGGCGCGGGCGTAGGCCCGAACAGCGGCAAGTCGGTCGTCCGTCCCGGCGGCCGGCGCAGGTCGAACCATTCGGTCCCGGTCGCCGCGACGCCCGAGGCAACCGCCTTGACCGGTTCCTCCAGCGCCAGGTCCGTCAACGGACCGACCGGCTCCCGGCCGGCGTCGCGCATCGGAAGTTCCGGCTCTTCAGGCGGTGACGCGAGAGAAAAGTCGTAGCCGCAGTTGCGGCAGCGCTCGCCGCGCTCGAAGCTGATATACCGGCACTTCGGGCATCTCATCGCGGGGGTGCCGGGAGCCCGCCCGGCCCGGCTGTCGCAAGGAGCGCGCGCTGAATCGCCGCCCGGAGGCGGTCGGCGTCCGGCTGGAGCGGATCACCGGCGGCGACGGTGTCGAGCAAACGCAGCGCGTCGCGCAGGCGACCCTTGTCGAAGAGCACCCGCGCGCGTGCGAGAGCGACTTCCGATGCCGAGGGCAGCGGCAGCGGCGTTTCCGCGCGCCCGCTGACGGCTGCTCCACCGCGTTCGGAGCCGAGCGCGAAGTCCGGGACGGCCAAAGCCCCGGACAGGACCAGGCCGGCGCCGGCGATGAAGGCGAGCAGGATGATCGCGCACACCAGGACCCAGACTTGCCCGCTGGAGGAGGCGCGTTCGTCGTGGTGCGCGGTGGCGGGTGCAGCTGTCGCACCCCTGCGGCGCGACTCCGACGTCGCCGGCAGACTCGAGGGCACGTCAATCGGCGCGTCGAGTCGATCGAGGCGGCCAAGGACGGCCAGCGCCTCCGGGTCCGACGCCCCGCGCTCGACGGCGCGAGTGAGGAGACTGCGCGCCTCGCCCGTGTCTCCTTCCTTGAATGCCGCGACCCCTCTATGGAGGAGCTCTTCCGATTCGCGCTGACGCTCGGCGATGGCGCTGCGCGCCCGCTCGATGTAGGCCCGCGCGCGCGCGTGCCCGCGATCGAGGAACAGCACGCGCGTCCAGAGATGAATCGCTTCTTCGTACTGAGCGGCGAAGTAGTGGTCGAGGCCGCCGACGAGGAGTTCTTCTATGCGAACGTGCGCGGCGCGGTCGTCGGGAATGTCCTGGCGCAGCGAATCGGCCATGCTGTTGAGCGCGCACGGATTATAAGCCGCGGATGCAGCCAGATCAACGCAGATCCGCCGGCCGCGACCCGGCGCCGGCCGGCCGGCGGATCTGGTCTGTGGTACAACCTGCGTGATGGCCATCATCGAGTGCGTCCCGAACATCAGCGAGGGACGGCGCTTGGATGTCGTGGAAGGCATCGTCGCGGCGCTCCGCGCAGTCGATCGGGTCCGCGTCCTCGACCATTCGTCCGACTCGTCCCACAACCGATCGGTCCTCACCCTGGCCGGCGATGCCGAGCCGCTGAAGGAAGCGGTGCTGAAGCTGTACGAGCGGGCTGTCGCCGCGATCGACCTGCGCGCGCACTCAGGCGAGCATCCCCGCCTCGGCGCCGTGGATGTAGTGCCGTTCGTGCCGATCGAAGGGGTCAAGATGGACCAGTGCGTCGCGCTCGCCAAAGCGACGGCGGCGGCGATCGCCGAACGCTTCGGCGTGCCGGTCTACCTGTATGAGGAGGCTGCCACCAGTCCCGCGCGGCGCAATCTCGAAGACATCCGGCGCGGAGAGTTCGAGGGACTCCGCGAAAAGATGCGCGACCCGTCCTGGAAGCCGGACTACGGCCCGGCCGAGCCGCATCCGTCCGCCGGCGCCTCGGTGGTCGGCGCGCGCATGCCGCTCATCGCGTACAACATCAACCTGGCCACCGATCGTCTCGACGTGGCGAAGAAGATTGCGGCAGCCATTCGACAGAGCAGCGGCGGGTTTCGGTTCGTCAAGGCGATGGGGATCCGCCTCGAGGATCGCGGCATCGTCCAGGTGTCGATGAACCTGACGAACTACGAAAAGACTCCGATCCACCGCGTGTTCGAGGTCGTGAAGCGCGAAGCCGAGCGCTATGGCGTGACCGTCCTCGAGAGCGAAATCGTGGGGCTCGTGCCGTCGGCCGCGCTCGTGGGCGCCGCAGAACATTATCTGCAGCTCGAACGCTTCACCGGCGATCAGGTGCTCGAAAACAGGCTTCGTTCCTGATCCGCGCACGCCCGACCTGAAGGTCGGGCCTACACCGGCTCTTCTTCCGTCTCCGCCCGCCTCGGCGCGATCCCGAACGCGCGCATCTTTCGATACAAGTTGCTGCGCTCGACGCCCAGGAGCTCAGCGGTGCGTGAAATGTTGCCGTTCTGCGCCGCGAGCGCCCGCAGGATGTAGTCGCGCTCGAACCGATCGCGCGCATCGTGGAGCGGCAGGAGCTCGCCCGCGGCGTCGATCGCGGCCATGTCCGCGCCGCCGTCCAGGAATGCCAGGTCCTGAACGCCAATCGTCTCGCCGGGCGCAAGGATAAACACGCGCTCGATCACGTTTCGCAGCTCCCGCACGTTCCCGGGCCATCGGTACGCCTTCAGGCGCGAGCCGGCCGACGCGTCGAGCTTCTTCGGCCGCCGGCCGTACTCGCGGGCGAACTCGGCCATGAAGTGCTCTGCCAGCATGGGAACGTCGGCGTCTCGATCGCGGAGAGGCGGCACGAATATCGGGATGACATTCAGCCGGAAGTACAGATCTTCCCGGAACCGCCCGGTCCGGATTTCCGACGGCAACTCCTTGTTCGTCGCCGCGAGCACACGGACGTCGACCTTCACGCTCGACGTGCCGCCGACCGGCTCGACCACCTGCTCCTGCAGCGCCCGGAGCACCTTCGCCTGTGTCTTCAGGCTCATGTCGCCGATCTCGTCCAGGAAGAGCGTGCCGCCATCGGCCAGCTCGAACTTGCCGCGCCGATCCGCCACTGCGCCGGTAAACGCCCCTTTGACGTGGCCGAACAGCTCCGATTCGATCAACTCCTCCGGGATCGCCGCGCAGTTGACTTCGATGAACGGCCCGTTCCGCCGGCGGCTCATCGCGTGGATCGAGCGCGCGACCAGCTCCTTCCCCGTCCCGTTCTCGCCGTAGATCAGGACGCGGCCGTTCGTGGGCGCCGTCATCGCCACCTGCTCGCGGAGCTGCGCCATGACGTGGCTGTCGCCCACCATCACCAGCCGGCGGTCGACGGTGGCGCGCAGCGCGCGGTTCTCCGCTTCGAGCTCGCGGTGGCGCAGCGCGTTGCGGACGACGAGGACGGTCTTGTCGAGCGACAACGGCTTCTCGACGAAGTCGTACGCGCCGAGCTTGATCGCCTTGACCGCCGACTCGATGTTGCCGTGGCCGGAGATCATGATGACGACGGCGTCCGCGCGGCGCTCGCGCAGGCGCTGCAGCGTCGCGAGGCCGTCCATGCCGGGCAGCCAGATGTCGAGGATGACGAGGTCGACCGGCCCGCGCGCCAGCCGGTCCAGGCAGTCCTCGCCGCTCGGCACCGCTTCGACGACGTACCCTTCGTCCTTGAGGACACCGGTCAGCGCCGTCCGCACGCCGGCTTCGTCGTCAACCAGAAGAATCGTTCGTCTCACTTCTGAATTCTGGATTCTGGATTCTGAATTCTCGTTACACCGGCAGCTCGATGGTGAACCGCGTGCCCCTTGGATCGTTGTCGGTCACCTCGATGCTTCCGCCATGCTCGACCACGATGCGGCGGACGATCGCGAGGCCCAGGCCGCTGCCGCGGCGCTTCGTCGAATAGTACGGCATGAACAGCTTGTCGCGATCCCCCGCCGAGATCCCGGGGCCGTTGTCGGCGATCACGATCCGCGCGACGCCGGCCGCGGCGTCGCGCTCGGTCGACACCACAATCTGTCCGCCCGGGGCGCCGTCCCGGCCCCCCATCGCTTCGACCGCGTTGTCGACGAGATTGATCACGACGCGCTTGATCTGCTCGGCGTCGAGCCGGACCGGCGGCAGGTCGGCCGCGAAGGCCCGCTCGATGCGAACGGTCTTGAAGAGGCCGTCGTAGATCGCCAGCGTCTCGGTCAGCACCGCGTTGAGGTCCGAGGGGGAGGCCCGCGGCGCGGGCATGCGGGCGAACTGCGCAAACTCATCGACGAGCGCTTTCAGCGACTCGACCTCCGCGACGATCGTGTCCGTGCACTCCTCGACCAGCGCCCGCGCGTTCGGCGGCGCGCCGCCGAAGTGGCGCCGCAGCCGCTCGGCGGACAACTGGATCGGCGTCAGCGGATTCTTGATCTCGTGCGCGAGCCGCCGCGCGACGTCGCGCCAGGCGGCGACCCGCTGCGCCCGGATGAGCGGCGTCACATCGTCGAACACCAGCACGGTGCCGGCGACGCCCCCCGACTCGCCGACCAGCGCCGTCGCCGCCGCGGCGAGGTGCACCTCCCGGCCGTCGTGCACCAGCGCGACCTCCTGCGCGATCGGCGCCGCCGCGCCGGCTTGCGCGCCCGTGATGAGCGCGCCGAGCGGCGTCAGCGCCTCACGGCCGAAGAGCTCCGCCGACGAGCGGCCGACCGCGCCGTCGAGACCGAGCAGCCGCGACGCGGCCGCGTTCACCGTCGTCACCGTCCCGTCCGGCCCGATCGAGATGACGCCGGTCGCGATCCGCTGAAGGATCGTCTCGATGTACCGGCGGCTCTCCTCGAGCGTGACGTTCTTGAGCTCGAGATCGGTCCGCGAGCGATCCAGCTTCTTCCGGCTGACGGCCAGCTCCCCTGCCATCGTGTTGAACGCCTCGACGAGCGAGCCGAACTCGTCGGCAGTCTCCTGCTCGATACGGTGATCGAGACGGCCCGAACCGATGGCTCGCGCCCCTTCGGCGAGCATCTGCACCGGCCGCGTGATCCGCTTCGCGACGTACACGCCCATCCACGTGGCGCTCGCGAGGACCATCAGCGTCATCAACAGGAAAAAGGAGAGGTACACGCCTTCGAGCGGCCGGCGCAGGACGCGCAGCTGGCTGTAGCCTTCGTAGGCGTTGACGATGCGACGGGAGTGCGTCGCGAGCGATCCGCTCAGGTGATCGCTCGCGACGACGACGCCAACCGGTGTGCCCGAGCGGGTGACGACCAGCGCCGGCGCGCGGACGAGCTCCCCGCCGGCTTCGATCGAGTCGTGCTGCGCGCGAACCTCGCTGCCCGCCGCCACGCGCTCGGCGAGCCGGTCGGAGGTCGCGCGGACGTGGCCGCGCGGCAGAGACGGCGACTGGACCGAGACGATGGGCTCCGCGGTCGGCTGCGCGCCCGGCGTCCGCACGATGCGATAGACCTCGACCAGGCCGACGCGCTCCTGCGTAATCTCGGGCGCGATCACCGCGCGGACGGCCTCGACGTCGGCCGCCAGGAGCCGGTCGGCGTCGATCGCGCGCGCGATGCGGGCGCTGTGGCCGAGCACGAGCCGCTCCCGCTCCTGGCGATAGTCGCCGGCAATCTGGTTCGCCGACTTCAGGACCTCTTCGATCGGCGCGCTGAACCAGTTCGCAGCGGTGCGCCGGATCAACTCGCTCCCGATGATGAGCACCAGCACCGACGGGACGATGGTCATCGCGAGCAGCGCCGCAACGAGCTTCGCCCGGAAGCGGGCGAACGGCAGCGCCCGGCGCCGCTCGACGACCAGCTTGATGATGTTCCGCGCGAGGTAGAAGACGAGCACGCAGACGAGCGTGAAATCGACGAAGACGAGGGCGTTCAGCACGACCTCGCTGAGGAAATCGGGATCCAGCTCTGTGGGCTGCTGACTCGCGAAAATGACGAGCGCCACGAGCGACCCGACCAGCAGCGCGAGCGCCGTGATAATCAACCGCGGGTTGTCGCGGAACGGCCGGCGTCCGGCCGGAGGGTTCGCCGGCGACGTCCGGGCGGGGGCTCCCGCGAGCGTCATCGTTCGTCCTTCGCGTTGAGCAGGTCCTTCAGCTCGGTCATGAACTCGCCGATGTCACGGAAGTGGCGATAGACCGAAGCGAACCGGACGTAGGCCACCTTGTCGAGCCCGCGCAGCTCCTGCATGACGAACGCGCCGATCTCTTCGGTCGAGATTTCCTTCTCGGACCGATCCTGCAGGCGCCCCTCGACCTGATCCGCGATGGACTCGAGCGCCGCGACGCTGACGGGCCGCTTCTCGCAGGCCTTGAGCAGCCCGGCCACGAGTTTCTGCCGCTCGAACCGCTCGCGGCTCCCGTCCTTCTTGACGACCATGTACGGGATTTCGTCGATCCGCTCGTAGCTCGTAAAGCGCTTCGCGCACTCGAGGCACTCCCGGCGGCGGCGGATGACCTCCCCTTCCTTGCTCTCGCGCGAATCGACGACCTTGTCGCCGAGATGCCCGCAGTAGGGACACTTCATTTTTTTATCGGCGCTGGGGCCGGCGCGACGATATCAGCATCCGTCGCTCGCTGTGGCTGGGCGGCCAGGCCCGACACCGACCCGAACGTCAGGCCTTCCTGCGCCATGAACACGAGGCCGGCGACCACGACCGGCACGAACTGGCTCGCGTGGAGCGCAATCGCGCAGCCCACCGCGCGGTCGTTGTTCTCACCGTAGAAGGCGGTCGCGCCGATCCGGAAAGCCTCGTGAAATCCCCCGACCCCGCCTGGCGTCGGCACGGCGATGCCGACGACCAGCAGCGTCATGAGCAGGAACGAACCGGTGAACGGCACCGTCATATGAAATGCCCGCGTCACGAACCACACGCTCGCCGCAATCGCCAGCCAGACGGGCATGGACAGCGCCAGCGCCGTCACGATATCGCGGGGGTTGCGCATCGCGGCGAGGCCTCCCGCAAAACGCTCGAAGATGCGCGCGAGGGCGTGGACGAATTTCGCGGGCAGCACGCGTTGAACGGCGAGCACCATCCGTCCGAGCCGCGCCGGGTGTCCCGCGAGGATGCTCATCAGCGCGAGAGTGGCGAGCGCGACGCCGGCCGCGACCGTTCCGCCCAGCTTCACGGCGTCGTAGAGTCGCGCGTCGGCGGCCTGCATTCCGGGGTCGAAGAGCAGCACGAACGAGGCGAACAGGAGCAGCACGGCTGACAGATCGAGAATGCGCTCGATGAGAATGGTCGCAAGTACGGAGGTAAAGCTGAGCCCCTCGCGGCGCGCCAGCAGATACGGGCGCACGGCTTCGCCCGGTCGCGCCGGCAGCAGCGCGCTGATCGCAAAGCCGATCACCGTCGCCCGCAACGCGTTGCCGAACCCGGCGCCTCCGATCGGCCGCAACAGGAACTGCCACCGTACCGCCCGCAAGGCGTACACGACCGCCATGGCCAGGACCGAACCGACGATCGGGACGGCGTCGGCCCGGCGCACTTCGGCCCAGACCGCTCCCAGGTTGGCGCTGCGCAGGAAGAACGCCAGCAGCGCGACGGTCACGACGAGGATGAGACCGGTCCGGAGCTGTGGCCGCATGGAGATTCGGTAATATAAAGATACCTTCAAACTGATGGGAAAACGCGAGTTACTCCTGATCGTCGCTTTCGCGTTGCTGGGAACCGTCGTCTATCAGGTCGCCGCGCCTGCCGGGCCGGCCCGCGAAGGCTTCTCGTTCTCACGGATGCTCGACCATCTGCGCCGCGAGGTACGGGAGAACAGCGCCGAGGCTGAGCACTCCAGCGAGACGGTCATTCCTCTCAACAAGGACGTGACGGAGCTCCGGGTCGGCGCGATCGCCACGGTGAAGGTCGTCGGTGAGGCGCGCGAGAACATCAGCGCCGAGCTGCGCGTCCATTCCACGGGTACCGACCAGGAAGAAGCGAACAACCTGGCCCGCCGGACCGCCGTCAAGGTCGACCAGACCGGCGGCGTCATCGGGATTACCGTGGAATACCCGGTCGAGGGCCGGCAGCGAGGCGATTTGACGCTGAGAATCCCGAAGCGGCTCACGGTCCGGCTTCGCGAAACGCGCGGGGCGGCCGAGCTCCAGGACATCGGCGGGCTCTTCCTCGACGACACCCGTGGCGAGATCGTCATCGGCACGGTGAACGGTGAGCTGCGCGGCACTTTTCAGGGAGGACGCCTCCGAGCCGACGCGATCGGCCTCGTCAAGCTCACCGCTCGACGAGGCGAGGTCGAGATCGACCAGATCAAGGGGGACGCGACGCTCGACCTCTCCGGGGGGACGCTGCGCGTGAACAAGATCGGCGGCAGGCTCGACCTGACCGCCAACCGCGTCGAAGTCGAGATCGACGAGGTCGGGGGCGAAGTGCGGGTCAACGCTGCTGAAGGCAGCCTGGAGCTCGGCGGACTGAAGCGCGACACGCGCATCGACGGGCGCGGCACCGAGATCTCGATCGAGCTCACGGCCGCGGTCCCGCTCACGGCAATCACCAACGAAGAGACGCTCGCCGTGCGGCTCCCTGACAATGCCGGCGTCACCATCGACGCCACCGCGGCGCGCGGTGAGATTCGGATGCCGGACAGCCTCATCGAGAGCGTGAAGCTCGTAAAGACGCCGGACGAGCAGCGCGCGCGCGGCTCCGTGCGCGGCGGCGGCCCCCAGTTGTCGCTTCGAGTGACGCGCGGCGACATCGTGATTCGCTGAAACGGTTTTCGCGTTCGGCCGCGTCCGTTCCGCGGCTTGACTCGTGCGGATCTATCGCCTAAGCTTGTCGCCTTCCGAACGAGGACCCGTTGCTTTCTTCCGCGCCAATTCTTGAAACCGCGCTCCCCGGCCTCACGTTGCATCGCCGCGGAAAAGTCCGCGACGTGTACGAGCTCGACGATCACCTGTTGATCGTCGCGACCGATCGCATCTCCGCGTTCGACTACGTGCTCGCGTCCGGCATTCCCGACAAGGGACGTGTACTCACGCAACTGTCCGCGTTCTGGTTCCGCGAGCTTGGTGATGTGACCGAACATCACCTCGAGTCCGTTGATCCGGCAGAGTTCCCCGTCGCGGCGCGCGCGCATGCCGACGTCCTTGCGGGGCGCTCGATGCTCGTGAAGAAAACGAACCCGGTGCCGATCGAGTGCGTCGCGCGCGGCTACCTGTCGGGATCCGGGTGGAAGGAATACCAGCAGAGCGGCGCCGTCTGCGGAATAACGCTCGCGCCCGGACTCAAGGAATCGGACCAGTTGCCGGAGCCAATCTTTACGCCGGCCACCAAGGCTGAGACGGGTCACGACGTGAACATCAGCGAAGAAGAAGCCGGCCGGATCGTTGGACGGCCGCTCATTTCCCGGCTGAAGGCGCTCACGCTCGAGCTCTACAGGCGAGGGGCGGCCCATGCCGCGTCACGCGGCATCATCGTCGCCGACACCAAATTCGAGTTCGGCCTCGTCGGCGGCTCCGAGGATCGGCCCGTGCTGATAGACGAGGTCCTCACGCCCGACTCGTCGCGGTTCTGGCCGCAGGCGGAGTATCTCCCTGGCCGGGGGCAGCCAAGCTTCGACAAGCAGTTCGTCCGGGACTATCTCGAAAGCATTCGCTGGAATAAACAGCCGCCGGTGCCTTCGCTGCCCGACGAGGTCGTGCAGCGGACCCGGGAGAAATACCTCGAAGCGTTTCGCCTGCTCACGGGGCGGGCGCTTTAACGCGAGCCGGCGGAGGCGCCTTGCGAGAGCAGCTCGAGAAGCTGGTCCAGGAGATGATCGATCGGGGCATCCTGTACGAGGATGCGAAGCGCGAGTTCGAGCGCGTATTCATACAGAGAGCCCTGGCCCGATCCGGCGGAAGCCTTCTCAAGGCGGCGAAGATTCTCGGACTGCACCGCAACACGATGACCCGCAAGATCACCGAGTACAAGATCAAGAGGCGCGGCATCGCCTAACCCCCCGCATCCACGCACGACCCGCGATGAGTGCCAACCGCCCGGACGAGATCGCCCAGGCTCTGCGCGGCTTCGGGCCGCTCGCGATCCTGGCGCTGGTCGTCATCCTCCTCGCAGGTAATGTCGGCCCCGTGCCGCTCGGCGGCATCCTGGCGCTCGTGTGGGCCTGGCGATCCTGCACCCCCTGGCGAGAGATCGGCTACGTGACGCCGGACAGCTGGGCGCGAACGATTTCGCTCGGCATCGCCTTCGGCATCGCGTTCAAGTTCCTGATGAAGGCGATCGTGATGCCTCTCTTCGGCGCGGAGCCGACAAACGCCGCGTTTCAGTATCTGGTCGGCAACAGCGCCGCGCTTCCTGCTGTGCTGTGGTCGGTGACGGTCGTCGCGGCCTTCGGAGAAGAAACGGTCATGCGGGGCTTTCTGTTCGAGCGCCTTGGCAAGCTGTTCGGCCCCGGCGTGGGGGTAAAGGCGCTCATCGTGGTCGTCAGCGCCGCAGTGTTCGGACTGGCGCACTATTCGCTGCAGGGGCTCGCCGGCGTCCAGCAGGGGGCCGTCGTGGGACTCGTACACGGGGCGATCTTCGCGGTCACGGGCCGGCTCTGGTTCCTGATTGTCGCCCACGCGGCGTTCAACGTGACGGCGGTCGCGATGATCTACTGGAACCTCGAATCGGCCGTGGCTCACCTCGTTTTCAGGTAGACCGGACCGGCGGAAAGAGAACCCGGTCCGGGGCCCTTGACACTCTCCGGCCACCTCAATATATTTAGCAGTCGGTCACTGCGACTGCTAACCCGCAGAGACTACCAAGTTCAGTTTGAGCCGCGGGGCGTTCGCCCCCCAACTCAGTGCGTCCCAGGAGATGAGTGTTATGCCAGCGACAGCTACGAAAACCAAGGTGAGGCCGCTCCACGACCGGATCATCGTGCAGCGAATCGAGGAGGGTGAGCAGAAGGTCGGCGGAATCATCATCCCCGATACGGCAAAAGAGAAGCCCCAGCAGGGCAAGGTGATCGCCGTCGGCAAGGGCAAGGCCGAGAAGGACGGCAAGGTGACGCCGCTCGACGTCAAGGCGGGCGACCTCATCCTCTTCGGCAAGTACTCCGGCCAGGAGATCAAGCTCGACGGCGACGAGTACCTCATCATGCGCGAGGAAGAGGTCCTCGGCGTCATCGAGGGATAAGGGCAGGCCCGACCCTCGGGTCGGGCGTGCTCGAAGCGAAATCGTAGGCCCGACCTTCAGGTCGGGCGTGCCCGGATAAGCAAAAAAGAGGGAGAAAAGAGCAACATGGCAAAACAGATTGTCTACGGAGAGGACTCGCGCCAGGCGATCCTGCGCGGCGTGAACGCCCTCGCCGACGCGGTCAAGGTCACGCTGGGCCCCAAGGGGCGCAACGTCGTCCTCGACAAGAAATTCGGATCCCCGACGATCACCAAGGACGGCGTCACCGTCGCCAAGGAGATCGAGCTGAAGGACTCGCTCGAGAACATGGGGGCCCAGATGGTCCGTGAGGTCGCCAGCAAGACGAGCGACATCGCGGGCGACGGCACGACGACGGCCACCGTGCTGGCGCAGGCGATTTTCCGTGAAGGCGCGAAGAACGTCGCCGCCGGCGCCAACCCGATGGAAGTCAAGCGCGGCATCGAGAAGGCGGTCGAGGTCATCGTCGCCGAGCTGAAGAAGCTGAGCAAGCCGATCAGCGGTAAGGCGATCGCGCAGGTCGGGACGATCTCGGCGAACAGCGACGAGACGATCGGCAAGATCATCGCCGAGGCGATGGACAAGGTCGGCAAGGACGGCGTCATCACGGTCGAAGAGGCCAAGACGCTCGAGACCACGCTCGAGGTCGTCGAGGGCATGCAGTTCGACCGCGGCTACCTGTCGCCGTACTTCGTGACCGATCCCGAGCGTATGGAAGTCGTGCTCGAGAACGCCGTCATCCTGATCCACGAGAAAAAGATCAGTTCGATGAAGGACCTGCTTCCGCTTCTCGAGCAGGTGGCGCGCGCGGGCAAGCCGCTCGTGATCGTCGCCGAGGACGTCGACGGCGAGGCGCTGGCGACGCTCGTCGTGAACAAGCTGCGCGGCACCCTCCAGGCGGCAGCGGTGAAGGCGCCGGGCTTCGGTGACCGACGCAAGGCCATGCTCGAGGACATCGCCGTCCTCACCGGCGGCCGCGCGATCACCGAGGATCTCGGGATCAAGCTCGAAAACATCAAGCTGGACGACCTCGGCAAGGCCAAGAAGGTCACGATCGACAAGGACAACACGACGATCGTCGAGGGTGCCGGCAACCAGTCGGCCATCGAAGGCCGAGTCAAGCAGATCCGGACCCAGGTCGAGGACACCACGTCCGACTACGATCGCGAGAAGCTGCAGGAGCGGCTCGCGAAGCTCGTCGGCGGCGTTGCGGTGATCAAGGTCGGCGCCGCGACCGAAACCGAAATGAAGGAAAAGAAGGCGCGCGTCGAGGACGCGATGCACGCGACCAAGGCAGCCGTTGAAGAGGGGATCGTCCCCGGCGGCGGCGTGGCGCTCATCCGCGCCGCCAAGGCGCTCGACAGCCTCAAGGTGGACGGCGACCAGAAGGTCGGCGTCGATCTGATCAAGAAGGCCGTCGAGGCGCCCGTCCGCTGGATCGCGACCAACGCCGGTCAGGAAGGATCGATCGTCGTCCAGCGCGTGAAGGAAGCGAAGGACGAGGAAGGCTACAACGCCGCGACGGACAAGTTCGAGAACCTTGTCAACGCCGGCGTCATCGATCCGACCAAGGTCGTTCGCACGGCGCTGCAGAACGCCGCGTCGATCGCGTCGCTGCTGTTGACGACCGAAGCGCTCGTCTCCGAGATCCCCGAGGACAAGAAGGAAGCTCCGGCGCCGCACGGCGGCGGGATGGGCGGGATGTACTAACGCTGTAGGGACTAGGGACTAGGGACTAGGAACTAGTCCCCCACTCGAACGACAAAGGCCGGCGGAGTGTTCCGCCGGCCTTTTTTGTTACATCCGTAGCGCAGCCCTTCAGGGCTGCCGTGGCAGGCCTCTTAGGCCCGCGGACTACCGAAGCGTAAACGTCAGCTCGATCGTGACGAGAACGGGCACCGGCTCGCCCAGCCTGCGTCCGGCGATGAAGCGCCACTGCTTGACCGCCTCGATGGCTTTTTGATCGAGGCCGAAGGTGCGATCGAGAGAGCGGGTGACCTGAATCGTCCCGACGGTTCCGTCGGGCAGAACGACCGCTTCGAGCTCGACGACGCCCTGAATCTTCGCGCGCATCGCATCGGCCGTGTACTGAGGCTTGACCTCGCGGACGATGCGCGGCGTTTCGATGCCGGAGCCGGGTCGATACGCCCCGCCACCGAAACCACCTCCATACCCGGGCCCGACGCCGGATCCCTGACCTGGGCCCGATCCGGTGCCAGTGCCGGTTCCGGAGCCGCCGCCAGTGCCAGGCCCGCGTGCGTCGCCCACTGTTGGCGGAGCTTCGAGCGTGCCGGGCTGCATCACGGCGGCAATCGTCTGGACCGGGACGGTCGTTGGAGGCTCGAGTTTTGGCGGTTCAGGCTTGGGTTCGGGTTTTGGCTCGACGAAGACGGGCTTGACCTTTTCTGGTTTGGGCAGCTCGAGCTTCTTCTGAGGTGGAGCCGGCGTCTGATTGCCGCCGCCACCGCCGCCTCCCCCAGGGCCGGGTTGCGCAAGGAAAATGAGGTCGTAATTGGGGGTTGGGGTCGGCCGGACGGGCGTCTCGTCCTGCGGAAGGTTGGCAATGACGATGGCGAGTCCGAACACGAGGACGTGGGCGACGGCAGATGCGCTAAACGCACCTCCAAGCCGTTTTTCGTGCTCGTGACCGTCGGCGAACAGCACCGAGCGGGGGAAGAGTTTCTCCGCGGAATCCATGGTAAAGCTAAGGGTTCCTTAGTATTGTCGCTGACCCCCGGCCCTTCGACAAGTGCAAAACAAATGCCTGAGGTTACGCGCCCGGGCGCCGTTCCTTCTCTTAGACGACTCGTCCTCCTTGTCGGTCAAACGCGTCCGGTCCAGGCGCCAATCGCGGCGTTTCCCCCGCCGTACGCATGGAGCGTCGCCAGCGCATCGGCGGCCCGAACTTCGCTCCTGATCGCGACCAGCACACCGCCGCGCGCCGTGAGCGTTTCGAAGATGAAGCTGTCGTGCATCTGGAACCCGACGCGCCTCATCGTCGCGCCGAGGCCGAGCGCGGCGAGGTCGTTCGCCGATCCCTGGAGCGCGGCAACGAGCGGGCCGCGAAGGACCGCGGCGCCGAGGTTCTTGATGTCCAGGCGGTCCGCCGCGCCGAACGTCGTCGTCAGCAGCGCCTCGGTCTCGGGCGTCGCTTTCGCGATGATCGACAGCGCCTCGGCCGGGAAGTTGTGCCGTGCGAGCGCATCGATCCCGCGCGTGGCCCACGCGGTATCCTGAAACACGCCCACGGTGAAGCGTTCCGTCGCGACGTCCGGCATCAGCAGCCCCTTCTCCTTATCGGCATCACTCATCCGGCCAGCTGGCAAGAGCGGCGCCGCGGGCGCGGTGTCGTTCGAGGACGGCGCGAATGCGGTCGGGCGGGGTCGCCCGCGCGTGCACGCCGAGAAGGATAGCGCCCTGCTGCACGGCGTCCACGAAGGCCTGCGCGGCCGGCTCGCTCACGCCGGCATGCGTCAGCATCGGCGCCACGCCTCCCGCCACATGTCCCGCCGCCTCGCCCAGTTCGGCCGCGAGCGGGCCGGCGGCGACGATCGGCCCGACACCCGGCATCACGATCGCGATCGCCGCGAGGATCTGCCCGCCCAGCTCGCCCAGGCGCGCGGCGAGGCGCGAGTCCTCGAGATCAGCCCCCGGCGTCGCTTCGAGCGTGCGCGCGAGCGTTCCCTCCTCGTCGTGAGTCCGCGCGACGACCGACAGATCCTCGCGCGTCACGCCGAGCCCGCGAAGCTCGCCGATCGCGGCCGCGGCGTCGGAGGGATGGTCAAAGAGCGCCAGCACGAGGGGGTGACTCACGCAATACTCAGTCTTGAGTTTTGAGTCTTGAGTCTTGAGTTTTGAGTCTTGAGTTTTGTCCCATTGCGCTCAGAACTCAGAACTCAGGACTCAGAACTCAGGACTCAACACTGAGAATATGTCAGGATCGCCGAGGATGCCAACCTACGACGTGGCGATTGTGGGAGCGGGGCCTGCAGGCGCGTGGGCCGCGTACCGTCTGGCGCGCGGCGGCGCGCGCGTGGCAATCGTCGACGCCAGCCATCCGCGCGAGAAGCCGTGCGGCGGCGGCGTGACAGGCAGGGCGCTCGCGCTGATTGGGGACTGTCACCTTTTTCCGAAGCGGCGAGGAGAAAAAGGGACAGTCCCCTTTTCCGCGAAATCAACCGCGCTCGCTTCGAGCAGGATGGCCTCTCGAAGCCCGTGGCGCTCGCGGCGGGGGCGCTGGCCGTCACCAGCCGCGCGGCGTTCGACCGCTGGCTGCTCGACGCCGCGCTCGAAGCGGGCGCGGAGCTCATCCCGGAACGCGTCCTCGACGTTACGGCCGGGCAGGAGGAGGCCGCGATCCGGACGGACCGCCGCACCCTGCGAGCCTGGTGGCTGGTCGGCGCCGACGGAGCGGCGGGAATCACGCGGCGGAAATTGTGGCGGCCGTTCCGGCGGGATCAGATCTCCATCGCGACCGGCTTTTTCGCGCGCGGCGTCACCGCATCGGACATCGTCGTCCGCTTCACGGAGTCGCCCCCAGGCTATGCGTGGTCCTTTCCACGACTCGATCACCTGGCGATTGGGGTGTGCGCGCAGGCGGATGCCACGGGCGCGCGCGCGCTCCGCGAGTGGACGCGCCGCTGGATCGACGCGTCCGGCCTCACACACCCCGGAACGCCGCTGGTTTCTTACTCCTGGCCCATCCCATCGCTCGGGCCGCACGACTTCGATCGCGAGCGCGCCGCAGGGCCGCGCTGGATGCTCATCGGAGATGCCGCGGGGCTGGTGGATTCGATCACACGCGAGGGCATCTTCTTCGCGCTCCAATCAGCAGATGCGGCAGCCTCGGCCATCCTCGCGCGGAGCGATCCGGCGGCGGGCTACGACGGCGCGCTGCGGCGCGACGTCTATCCGGAGCTCGAGCGCGCGGCGCGGCTGAAAGCCGGCTTTTTCGAGCCGCGTTTCCTCCGGATGCTGGTCGGCGCGCTCGAGCGCCCGGCGATCGCGGCGATCATGGCGGACCTGGTCGCAGGGCGTCAGTCCTACCGGGGACTGCGCCGGCGGCTCGCGCGCACGCTCGAGGTCGGTCTGGCCTGGCGGTTCATCGTTCGAGGTAGCCGTCTCGGGCGCGCACCCGCAGACCGGGCCGCTTCACTCTGACCGTGATTGAGCGCCACGCTCCGGGCTCCGACAGTGGGCGTCTCGGCGTGTAGCCGAGCAGGTATTGATGGCGCAGCTCGCGCGCGATGGCGCGAACCGCTTCGCTCAGCGCGCGCGGGTCCTCGACGTGCAGCGATCGACCGCCCGTCAGCGTCGCCAGCTCCGCGAAGATCGCCGGACGGGTCCGGCCCAGGGCGACGGGAAAGATCATGACGTCGGACCGCCGCGCGAGCGCCGTCACGTCCGATGCGGTGCGTGCGCTGTAGCGCTCATCGCCGTCTGAAATCAGCACGAGCGCGCGGCGCCCATCGGCCCCCTGAATGCGCTCGATGCCCTCGGCCACGGCGTCGTGGAGGGGCGTCGTCCCCCAGGCATCGAGGCGGGCGACCGCCGCAAGCTGGGCCGCCCGGTCGGTCGAAAGCGGCGCGACCGCTTCCACTTGACTGCCGATGGCCAGCACCAGCGCGCGGTCTTCTGGTCGAAGCGTCTCCAGAAACACGCGACCCGCTTCTTGAGCGACTGCCAGCCGCTTCCCTTTCATGCTCGAGCTGCGGTCGATGGCCAGGGCGACGGCCAGCGGGAAGTCGCCGGCGGCGAACGTGTTGACGTTCTGGAACACGCCATCCTCGTAGACCTGGAAGTCCTCCCGCGACAGGCCTATCGCCGGCTCCCCTTTGTCGTCAGTAACGCTGGCGTAAACCTCGACCACGTCGACCGACGAGACGAACTGAACACGGCCAGCGGCGGGGGCGCCCGGCCCGGCCGCCAGGAGCCCGGCGTTGAGCACGAGGAAGAGTGGTACAATCCACAAACACAAGGGAGCCCTTATGTTTGCCCTGTTTGGCCCGCTCGGTCTGCCGGAGCTGCTGATCATCTTCTTCCTGATCATCCTGATCTTCGGAGCAAACCGCCTGCCCGAGATTGGACGAGGTATCGGCCGAGGCATCCGCAACTTCAAGGATGCCACCAAGGAGGACGCACACGCTCAAGTACGAAGCTCGAAGGATGAGGTTTGATTTGTAGCGCAGGCCTTCAGGCCTGCCGTACGAGTCAGAGCACTACTCGAGAGTCCCCCACGCGCCGCGTGACCCGCTCCCGGTCGAGATACTCCAGCAACGGAATCGCGAACTTCCGGCTGACGCCGTAGCGTTCCTTGAACGCGGCGACGTCCACGCGCGCCGGTTGACCGCCGCCTTTCAGTGAGGCGACCTCCGCCTTCAAGCGCGCCAGCGCGTCGGCGTGAAACAACAGGTCCTCGACGCGGACGAGCGTCTTCTGTCGCACGAGCAGCGCAACCATACGATCCACGTCGGCGCGCGGGAGTCCGAGCGCAGCAGGCAGCGATGCCGCGTCGGGCGGCACGAGCGCCGCTTCGCGGTACGCGCGCTCGACGGCTTCACGCGCGCGCGTCTCGCCCGCCGACAGCGACACGCGATGCCCTGACAGCGCGAGGCGATCCCGGGCCACGATCGTCCCTGCCGCGACCAGGTCCTGCAGCACACGCTCGAACACGGCGATGTGCGCACGGCCGGCCAATCTCTCGCGAAGCTCCTCTCTCGGCACGCCTTCCGAGAGCGGCTGCGCCGCGTGATGCGCGGTCAGATCCGCGACCGCCCGTCCGGCCAATTCCTCCAGGATGCGCGCCGACACGAGGACCGGACCGACATCCACGACCCGTCGGGCCCGCGCGAGCCGCTCGGCGGCCGCAGCCACCTCCGCCGCCGAGAGCCCGGATCTGGCTCCGATCGCCTGGCGGGTCAGCCCTGCCGACCCGCTTTCCTCGACGAAGGCTGCTGCCGCCTCGTCTGTGCCGTTTTGACGGGGATCGAGACGCGCAAACCTCGCAAGGCCGGCCTCAGTGCGAACCGGCCCTCGCGGCGGTTTCGGGTCGAGCACCTCCCCGCCGGCAATCGTCACGGGAGGCGAGTACGCCCGGAGAATGAAGCGATCGCCGCGTGTCACAACCGCCGGCGATTCAAGACGGAGTCGGACGTACTCTTCACCGCCTGGCCGAAGCGCCGCGTCGCGCGCGAGCGACACTCGTCCCAGCAGCTCGCTCGTTCCCTGATGGAGCCTGATTCGGGCGCCGTTCTTCAGCGGCTTCGCGCCCGGCAGGAGCTCCACGACCGCGTCGACGATCAACGACGGCTCCAGCGTGCCAGCCTCGGCGAGCGTGTCGCCGCGCGTCAGGTGTACGACCTCTACGCCGCCGAGATTGACCGCCGTCCGCTGACCCGCCCGCGCTTCCGTGGCGCGGTGCCCGTGCACCTGCACGCCGCGCACCTTCACCCGACGCCCTGCCGGGAGCGAAACCAGCTCCGTCTCCTCGCGGATCGTGCCGCTGACGAGCGTGCCGGTCACGACCGTGCCGAACCCCTTCATGGAGAACACACGGTCAATCGGCAGCCGGATCGCCGCCTCCGGACGGCGCGCGCGGGGCGCGCCGCGCCCCAGCGAAGCGAGCGCCGCGCGCAGCGCGTCCAGCCCGAGGCCGGTGCGCGCGGACAACGGGATCACCGGTGCGCCTTCCAGGAACGTCCCCTCGATGAGCTCGCGCGTCTCGATCGCCACGAGCTCGAGTGTCTCCGCGTCGGCGAGATCCGCCTTGGTCAACGCGACGACGCCCGCCGGCACGCGAAGGAGGCGGCAGATGTCGAAATGCTCGCGCGTCTGCGGCTTGACCGACTCGTCGGCGGCAACCACCAGAAGAATGCAGTCGATGCCGCCGACGCCGGCGAGCATGTTCTTGACGAAGCGCTCGTGCCCGGGGACGTCGACGAAGGCATAGGTGATTCCGTCGGCTTCGTAGTGGGCGAAGCCGAGGTCGATCGTGATGCCCCGTTCCTGCTCCTCTTTGAGCCTGTCCGGATCGGTGCCGGTCAGCGCGCGAACCAGCGTCGACTTGCCATGGTCGATATGGCCCGCGGTCCCGATGATGAGCGATCTCGTCATCGCCTGCGCCGCGCCGCGCGCTCGCGGCGGCCCGGGCGCTGCGCGCGCTTCCGCGGGCCCGGTTTGAACCCAGGCCCCGCCGCCTGTCCGGCGTGGGGCGGCCGCCCCGCGTGTTTGGGCTTTGCCTGACTGCGCCGCGGACCACGTCGCGACTCCGACTCGCGAACCGCGTCGAGAATCTGGGCGATCCCGAGATCGATCTGACGCCGCTCCATGTCGACGCGGACGACCTGGACGCGGATCTTGTCGCCGAGCCGGTAGACCTTCTTCGTGTTCTCGCCGCGCAGGATGTGCGCCCGCTCGACGAACCGGTAATAGTCGTCCGCCATGGTCGAGACGTGGACCAGGCCCTCGACGAAGTGCTCGATGAGCTCCACGAAGAGCCCGAAGGCCGTGACGCCCGTGACGAAGCCGTCGAACTCGTCGCCGACCTTGTCCGCCATGAAGCGGACCTTCTTCCACTGCACCAGCTCGCGCTCGGCGTCGTCGGCGCGGCGCTCGCGCTCCGAGGTGTGGCGCGCGACCTCCGGCAGCTCGTCGGTCAGCTCGGCGCGCCGCTCGTCGTTCATCTCCCGCCGGGATTCACGGAGAACGCGGTGGACGACCAGATCCGGATACCGCCTGATGGGCGAGGTGAAGTGCGTGTAGCTCTCCGCCGCCAGTCCGAAGTGACCCAGGTTCGCCGGGTCGTACCGCGCCTTCTGCATCGTCCGCAGCATGAGAAAAGCGATCGGCTTCTCTTCCGGTGTCCCCTTGATACGCTCGACGAGCTTCTGGAAGTGCCGCGGCCGCAGGGCGTTCGCGGGCGCCGCGAGACTGTAGCCCAGCGTCGAGATGAACTCCTCGAACTCCTCGACCTTCAGCGGATCGGGCTCCTCGTGGATCCGGAACAGCGACGGAACGCCGTTATCCGCGAGGTGCTGCGCGACCGTCTCGTTCGCGAGGAGCATGAACTCCTCGATGATGTGGTGCGCGATGTTCCGCTCCGCGGCGATGATCTCCTCGACCCTGCCCGCGTCGTCCAGGATGACCTCCGGCTCTTTCAGGTCGAAATCGATCGACCCCCGGCGCCGGCGCCGCCCGTTGAGGATGTCGAAGAGCTCGCGCATCAGCTCGAACTGGGGGACGAGGGAGCGGTACGTGGCGATCGCCGCCGGGTTGCGCTCGGTCAGGATGGCGTTGACGTCCGTGTAGGTCATCCTGGCGTCGCTGTTGATCACCCCGTCATGCATTTCGTAGCGGACGACCTCGCCGTGGCGATCGACCTCCATCAGACAGGACTGCACGAGGCGGTCGACGTTGGGATTCAGGCTGCACAGGCCCGTTGCGAGCTCGGACGGAAACATGTGCACCGCGCGCTCTGGAAAGTAGACCGACGTCCCTCGCTCGTACGCCTCGGTGTCCAGCACGCTGTCCTCCTGGACGTAGTGCGACACGTCGGCGATGTGCACACCCAGCCAGTAATGACCGTTCGACATCCGCTCGATCGTGATCGCGTCGTCGAAGTCGCGCGCGTGCTCGCCGTCGATCGTGACGGTGACGATCTTCCGGAAGTCGGTCCGGCCGCGAATGTCGCGCTCCCGGACGTCGCCGCCGAGCCGTTTCGCTTCCTGGACCGCCTCGTCGCTGTGCTCGTCATCGATCCCATGCTTGCGGATGATGATCGTCGTGTCGACGCCCGGGGCGTCGATGCGTCCCAGCACCTCCACCACGCGGCCGAGCGGGCCTCGCGTCGGCGTCGGCCAGCGGGTGATCTCCACCGTGACCATCTCGCCGGGCGCCGCGCCGTGCTCCTCGCCCCGCGGAACATGGACGTCCATGACGAGCCGCCTGTCGAACGGGGCGGCGAAGCCGAGCCCGGAGTCATCCCGATCGAAGCGGCCGACGACGGTCGACGCGCTCCGCTCGAGGACGCGGATGATGCGGCCCTCCGCGCGATTCCCATCCTTGTACCGCTCGATTCGCGCGACGACGCGGTCGCCGTGCATCGCCTGGTTGAGGTTGGAGCCGGCGATGTAGATGTCTCCCTGGCCTTCCTCCGGCTGTTCGGGGATCACGAATCCAAACCCGCGCGGGTTCATCTGGACCCGCCCGACGACGAGGTTCATCCTGTCGGGCAGGCCGTACCGGTTCCCACGGATCTGGACCAGGGCGCCAGAGCTTACGAGGGTATTGAGGTGACGTTTGAACGAGGCGCGCGCCTCGCGGGGAATCTTGAGGACCTGCAGCAGTTCACGTGCCGTGGCAGGATGGTCGATCTTGTCTCGTATCTGTTTCAATAAGTCTTCTTGCATCTCTTTACATTATTCCCAACCGCGCTCGGAACGGCCGAGTCTACTGGTTGTGTGAGCGAACCGCCGGAAGTGGCCGCAGCGCTCGAACGCGCCCGGGCCGGAGACCCTGATGCCTTCGGCCAGCTGGTCGATTGGTTCCGCGAGCCGGTGTTTCGGGCGGCGCTTGCCGCGACCGGTTCCCCGGCCGAGGCGGATGACGCGGCGCAAGAGGCATTCGTGGCCGCGTACCGGCGACTGGATCGATTTCGCGGGGAATCGTCGTTCAAAACATGGCTATTGACCATCGTCTGGAACAAAGCGCTCGACCGCCGGCGCGCCATGCGCCGGTCGTTTCTGCCGCTCGAGACCGAGGACGGCAGGACGGCCGACCCGCCCGCGCTGGAACGGCCGGCGGACGCGGCGCTCGTCGCCGCGTCGGCGCATCGAACCGCCAAACGGCTGATCGCGGGCCTGCCGGTCAAGCTGCGCGACCCGCTCCTGCTCGCCGCGACCGGCGAGCACTCGTACACCGAGATGGCCGCGATGCTCGGGGTTCCGGTCGGCACGTTGAAGTGGCGCATCTCCGAAGCGCGCCGGATCGTGCGCGAGAAGCTCCAAAGATTGGGCTACTGAGTGACTGATCACGATCGTCTCATCGACGACGCCGCACGCGCGATGACCGCCGAGCCATCGCCGGTCGATCTGCGGGCGCGGGTCATCGAAGAGATTCGTGTCGGTGGCAACGAGGCTAAAGCCTCGTACCACAAATGGTGGCTCGCCGCGGCGGCTGGCATTCTGCTCGCGGCGTATCTCGGCTGGCCGGCGCGGCAGCCGGTGGAGCTTCCCAGGCGGGTTGTGGAATGGCCTCTCACGCAGGCGCCGCCGCTCGTGATTGCACTCGTTCCGCGCGCGCCAACCGAGAACGCTGTACCGGCGCAGGCGCGGCTGGCGGCGTCCCCGCGCGCAATCGAGCCGGCCATCGCGTCGATCCCCGCGCTCGACGCGCCGTATGCGATCGGCATCGCCCCGCTTGACACCGGCTCGACGCCGCTTCCGGCGCTCGACGTCGACGCGCCACTCACAATCGAGACCCTGGACATCAAACCGTTGGTGTCGCCGCCCACGGCGACAGGAGGTCAGTGACATGCTTCGCCGCACGCTCGTCGGACTCGGGCTGGTTCTCGTGATCGGATCGTCGGCCTCAGCGCAGAACCAGTCATCGGCGGCCCAGGAGCGCGAGGCGGCCGCGCAGGCTCGCGCTCAGGCGCAGGAAAAGGAGAAAGAGAAGGAAGCGGCCGAGCGGGAGCGTCAGGCTCTCGAGCGCGCGAAGGCGCAGGAGCAGGAGCGCCGCGACCGGGAGGCCGGACAGCCGGTCAACATCCGAGTGGAGCTGACGATTCGCGATCAGCGCGGCACCGCGCAGCCGGAGAGCAAGACGGTGGCGATCGTCACGGGTGACCGAACGACCGGGCGAGTGAGGACGGGCGGGAATGTCCGAACCGAAAAGTTCGGCATTCAGGACGTGCGGCTCAACGTCGATGCCCGTCCGATGATTCTGCGCGACGGCCAGATTCGGCTCTTTCTGACCTTTGAGTACCGTCCCGCCGACACCGAGGTTTCTCCCTCGAACAACATCTCGGAAATGCTCGAGTGCGTGCTCACCTCGGGACAGTCCCTCGGCGTCACGAAATCCGCGGATCCCAACAGCGACCGCAGCGTCACCGTGGAGGTGAAGGCAACGATCCTGAAGTGATCTTCTCCAGCAGCGTCACGGCTTCGGCGGCGCGCGCGTTGGCGCCGGCATCCAGCTGGCCCGCCGCGCGCTGCGCCGCGTCGACCCGCTTCAACGCCTCTTCCACCTGCGCCACCAGATCCTGCTGCCCGCGCTCGCGGTAGCGATCGCGCGCCCGTTCCAGCGGCCTCCTGGCGATCTCGAGCTGGCGTCCCGCGTCGCCGAAATTCGACTGAAAGAGGGCGACGCGCGCCTCGAGGATCCGCGCCCGCGCGTCCGCCAGGTCCGCCCGTTGCTCGGCGCTGCGCGCCTGCTCGGCGACGCTGAATCTGCCAGAGGCGCCCCACAACCACCCGCCCGCCAGCGCGAGCGCGATTCCGAGGATGGTATAGAGAATGAGCTTGCCGCGCGGCATGTCCGCTAATCTAGCACTACCCGACGACCACGACGTGCACGTCGCCGACGTTGGTGCCGGTCGGTCCCGTTCGGATGAGATCGCCGAGCGCCTCGAAGAACCCGTAGCTGTCGTTCTCGTCGAGCGCCCACTCCGGCGCTCCGAGCCCGCGGAGCTGGGAGCGCTCGAGGGTCGCGGCGTCGGCCACCGCGCCGGCGGCGTCGGTCGGGCCGTCGATGCCGTCGGTGCCGGCGCTCGCGAGGGCCATCTGACGGCCGACGTCGGCGAGCGCGCGGATCGCCGATAACACGATCTCCTGATTCCGGCCGCCCCGCCCTCGCCCCTTCACCGTCACCGTCGTTTCACCGGACGCGATCAGACAGTGCGGACCGGCGCCGCGGGCCGCCATCGCGCGCTCGACGAGCGCGGGACCGGCGGCGCGCGCCTCCCCCACGATCGCCTCGTCCAGCACCTCGACGCTGTAGCCCCGCGCGCGGGCTTCGTGCCGCGCCCCTTCCATCGCGTCGCGCCGGCTGCCGACGATTCGCACGTCGGCGTCGCGCAGCCGCTCATCCCCCGGCTTGACGCTGTCTTCGACGCCGCCGCGGACACCGCGGCGCAAGTGCCTGACCACGGCCGACGGAACGTCATCGAGGAGCCCCCACCCTTCGAGCACCTTCAGCGCATCCTCATACGTCGTGCGATCGGGGGTCGAGGGGCCCGACCCGATCACCGCGGGATCCGCTTCGATCGGGCCGACGACATCCGAGATGGCCAGCGTCAGGCTCCGCCCGGCCGCGGCCCCGAGGCGGCCGCCTTTGATGGCCGACAGGTGCTTCCGGAGCGTGTTGATCTCGTGAATCGGGCAGCCGGCGGCGAGCACGAGGCGGGTCGTCTCTGCCTTGTCGCCGATCGACAGCCCGTCCATGGGCAGCGCCAGCATGGCCGACGCGCCTCCGGACAGGAGCACGACGAGGTCGCCGTCCTGAGCGCGCATCTCGCGCGCGACCTGGAGCGCTCGCCGCGCGGCACGCACGCTCCCGTCCCCGGGAATCGGATGGGATCCGCTCTCCCACTCGACCGATGGGGGCAGCGACGCGGGCCGCTCGGGACACGAGATGATCCCGGTGCGCAGCCGCCGACCCGCCACCGCGGCGAACGCGGACAGCATTCCGCCCGCCGCCTTTCCGGCGGCCACGACACCCGACGGATCGGCGAATTCGAACGGCTTGTCGGCGAGCGCGCGTGCGACGAGGCGCCGCGGATCGGCGGCGCCAATCGCCGCGCGGACAATGGCCAGCACGTCTTCACGACGCGAGCGAACCGGCGGAAGCGGAGGAGATGTCAGTGAAGCTTCGGGGTTTGATCCGACCAGGCTGCCCATGCGGAGAGCCCGGTGACGGCGTCGAACGTGCGCAGAAGCTTGCCGACCACCTGGTCAGCGTTCTCTTTCGCGCACAGCGTGTCGAGCTGCGCCAGGACGCGCGAGAGCGCCTCCTCGACGTCGTGCAGCGCGCGCTCGGAGTAGTAGGCGCGCTGTTTCTCGATGCAGTGCTGATGTTTGATGAACTCTTGCCTGTAGAAGTCCGCCACGCCGTTGAACGGTGGCGCGGCGAGATGCCGATCGGAGACGAAGCGCATACGACTCCTCGAGTCGGACATCGTTTAGAGGATTCTTCTGAGTGTATGCGCGCCGACCATGCGTGTCAACATGATCGCAGCGGCCGGCGCCCTCGTTTCGGCGAGGCCTACCACGTGCGAACGCTGCGGGAGGCGACGAGACCGCCCAGGCACCCCAGCGCCATCCCTCCGGCAAGAATTGAAATCGCCAGGCCGGCCGGAAGAAAGGTCAGCGACTCGAGACCCAGCGACTCTGACGCCATCCGACCGTACCGTGCGTTCATCACGGCGAAGACCACCCACAACAGGAGCAGGCCCATGAGGGCCCCTGCCCCGCCCTGGATCACGCCCTCCGCGATGAACGGCCCCCGCACGTAGGCCGCCGGGGCGCCGACGAGCTGCATGATTTCAATTTCGTCACGGCGCGCGTGGGCAGCCAGGCGCACGACGCTGGAGACGGTCAGCGCGGCGGCGACCCCGAGCACCGCGACGAGGAAGAAGCCCGCCCCACGGATGAGCGTCAGCGCTCCGAGGAGCCGCTGCAGCCACCGGCGATCGAACCGTACGTCGGCGACGCCCGGCGTGGTCGCCAGTTTGGTCGCCAGCGCGTCAACGACATCCCCACCCGACTCTTCGGCGCGAAGCCGGACCTCGACCGACGCGGGAAAGGGATTGAGCTCGAGCGTATCCGCCGCCGCCGCGAGGTCGCGGTAGTCACGACGGAAGCGCCGGCGGGCTTCGTCCTTCGAGATGTATTCCCGGCGAGCGGCGAGCCCGCTCCGATCGACCGTGTCCTCAATCGCACCGAGCTGCTCGCTCGTCACATCGTCCCGCAGAAAGACCGACAGCTCGGCCGCGTCGGTCCATCGCTGGACGAGGCGGCCGCCGTTTGTGGTCACGAGCAGGAAGAGCCCGAGGATGAACAGCCCCGACGCGATCGTGAAGATCGCGAGAGACGCTCCATGGCGGCGCCGCCACAGGCTCGTGGCTGCCTCACTGAAGAAGTACTGCAGCGCCTGCTTCATCAGGTGACCTCCACGAGGGAGCCGTGGTCGAGCGTCATGGTGCGCCGGCCGACTCGATGGATGAGATCGCGATCGTGCGTCGCGACGAGCACGGTCGTGCCGCGGGCGTTGATCTCGCGAAACAGGTTCATGATCTCGAGCGACAGGTCCGGATCGAGGTTGCCGGTCGGCTCATCCGCGATGATGAGCACCGGATCGTTGACGAGCGCGCGAGCGATGGCAATCCGCTGTTGCTCACCGCCGGACAGCTCGAGCGGAAAGGCGGCCATGCGGTGCTGCAGGCCGACCCACTTCAGGACCTGGAACACCCGGCGCCGCTGCTGCGCGTCGGAGGCGCCGAGCACGCGCGGCACGAACGCCACGTTCTCGAGCACGGTCTGGGCCTCGATCAGCTTGAAGTCCTGAAAGACGAATCCGATGGATCGGCGGTACGCCTGCACCTCGCGCGGCTTCAGATCGGCCAGGTGCCGGCCGTTGACCACGAGCTGGCCGTCGGAGGGCACCTCCTGCCGGAGGAGGAGGCGGAGGAACGTGGACTTGCCGGCGCCGCTCGGGCCGGTCAGGAACACGAACTCACCCTTGTCGACGCGGAGCGAGAGGTCCCGCAGCGCATACACGCCGCGGCTGTAAACCTTCGACAGGTGAGAGGCTTCGATCATCCGATCAGTTTCTTGAGCAGGTCGTTGACGAGCGCCGGGTTCGCCTTGCCCCCGGTCGCTTTCATGACCTGCCCCACCAGAAAGCCCAGCGTCGCCGTCTTGCCGGCGCGGTATTGCTCGACGGCAGACGCGTTCTTCGCGACCACGTCGCGCGCCAGGCTTTCGAGCGCCGCCGCGTCGTCGATCCGCCCGAGTCCTTCGGCCGCGACGATGTCGTCGGCGGCGCGGCCCGTATCGTACATCTTCTCGAAGACCTCTTTCGCGGTCGGGCCGCTGATCGCGCCCCGCGCCACGAGCCGAATCAGGCCCGCGAGCGCCGAGGGCGAGAGCCGGGATCCCTCGATCGTCGTATCGGTCTCCTTGAGCTTCCGCGCCAGTTCTCCCATGATCCAATTCGCCGACAGGCGGGGATCCCCCGATGCGCCGGCGGTAGCCTCGAAGTAGCGCGCGAGCGCCGCGTGCTGGCTCAGATAGGCGGCGTCCGCTTCGGCCAGGGCGTAGCTCTCCGCCAGCCGGGACTTGCGAGCGTCCGGCAGCTCCGGGAGGGCCCGGCGCGCTTCGTCGATCCATTCCGGACGAACGTCGAGCGGCGGAAGGTCCGGCTCCGGAAAGTACCGGTAGTCGTGTGCTTCTTCCTTGCTGCGCATCGAAACCGTCCGGCCGGTGGTGGAGTCCCAGAGCCGCGTTTCCTGCGTCACGCGTCCGCCCTCGTTCAGCAAGGCAATCTGCCGGTCGATTTCAAACTCGAGGGCCTTCTGGAGGTACCGGAACGAGTTGACGTTCTTGACCTCGGCCTTCACGCCGAGCGCCTCGCGCCCTGCCGGACGGACCGACACGTTGGCGTCGCACCGGAGGCTTCCCTCTTCCATGTTGCCGTCGTTGACGTCGAGAGCCAGCAGGATCGCCCGCAGGCGCGCGAAGAAATCGGCCGCGTCGGCCGCCGATCGCAGGTCCGGGTGCGTGACGATCTCGATGAGCGGCACCCCGCTCCGGTTGAAGTCGACGTAGGTTCGACGCTCCGAGTCCGGGAACCCCTCGTGGAGTGATTTTCCGGCGTCCTCCTCGAGGTGCACCCGGATGATGCCGACGCGCTTCTGAACGCCGCCGGCGGCGTACTCGAGCGCGCCATCGGTCGCGAGCGGCCGTTCGTACTGCGAGATCTGATAGCCCTTGGGCAGGTCCGGATAGAAATAGTTCTTGCGCGCGAAGATCGACGTCGGCTGGACGGTGCACCCGAGCGCGAGCGCCGCCTTGATCGCGTAATCGACGGCGCGGCGGTTGAGGACCGGCAGCGCGCCCGGAAGCCCAAGACAGACCGGACAGACGTTGGTATTCGGCGGATCGCCGAAAGCGGTACTGCATCCGCAGAAGATCTTCGTCTCGGTCAGCAGCTGGGCGTGGATCTCGAGACCGATAACGGGCTCGTACATTGTGGATTGCTGAGTGCTGAATGGGGCATCAAGCCCTCGGCCCGGCCGCCTTCACGTCGGGCGCCGCCTCGGCCTCGAACGTCTTGAAGTTGTCGACGAACATCTTCGCGAGCTTCGCGGCCTGTGCGTCGTACGCCGTGCCGTCCTTCCACGTGCCGCGCGGCTTGAGGACCTCCTCGGGCACGCCCGGGCAGCGCGTCGGCACGTCGATATTGAAAGTCTTGTCTCGCTCGTAGGGAACGGTGTCGAGCGCGCCGGCCAGCGCCGCGCGGATCATCGCACGCGTGTGCCCGATTTTCATCCGCGACCCGACGCCGTACGGCCCGCCGGTCCAGCCGGTGTTCACGAGCCAGACGCGCGCCTGATGCCGCGCAATCCGATCGCCGAGGAACCGAGCGTACACCGTCGGATGGAGCACCATGAACGGCGCGCCGAAGCAGGTGCTGAAGGTGGCCTTCGGCTCCGTCACACCTTTTTCGGTGCCGGCGACCTTGGCGGTGTACCCCGACAGAAAATGGTACATCGCGGCGGCAGACGACAGCCGCGCGATCGGGGGCAGGACACCGAACGCGTCCGCCGTCAGCATGATGATGTTGCGGGGATGCCCCGCCTGACCGGACGCTTCCGCGTTGTCGATGAACTCGAGCGGATACGCCCCGCGCGTGTTCTCCGTGAGCGATTCATCGTCGAGGTCGAGCCGGCGTGACGCGGCGTCCATCCGGACGTTTTCGAGCACCGTGCCGAAGCGGCGTGTGGTCGCGTAGATCTGCGGCTCCGCCTCCGCCGACAGGCGGATCATCTTCGCGTAGCAGCCTCCCTCCACGTTGAAGACGCCCCGTTCGCTCCACGCGTGCTCGTCGTCGCCGATCAGCCGGCGCTCGGGGTCGCTCGACAGCGTCGTCTTGCCGGTGCCGGAGAGACCGAAGAAGAGCGCGACGTCGCCCGACGGTCCCACGTTCGCCGAGCAATGCATGGACAGGACGTCTCGAAGCGGAAGCAGATAGTTCATCACGGTGAAGATCGATTTCTTGATCTCCCCCGCGTAGCTCGTGCCGCCGATCAGGACGGTTCGCCGGCCGAGGTGAACGAGTATGAACACCTCGGAGTTCGTCCCGTGCCGGCCGGGAGACGCATGGAACCCCGGCGCATCGATCACCGTGAAGCCCGGCTGGGCGTGGTGCACGCGCTCGTGCTGCTCGCCCCGGATGAACATGTGCCGCGCGAACAGGCTGTGCCAGGCCTGCTCGGTGATCACGCGGATTGGCAGCCGGTATTCCGGGTCGGCGCCCGCGAAGCAATCCTGGACGAAGAGCTCTTTCCCTTCGAGGTAGCGCACGAGTTGCCCGTGGAGCTCGTCGAAATGCACGGCTTCAATCGGGCGGTTGACCTTGCCCCACCAGACGTGCCCCTCGCTCGATGACTCCCGGACGATGAACTTGTCGTTGGGGGAACGGCCGGTGTGCTGGCCGGTGCGGCAGACGAGGGGGCCACCTTCGGCGATCAGCCCCTCGCGGCGGCGGACGGCCTCCTCACACAGCGCCGGAACACTGAGATTCCAGTAAACCCGGGCGACGTTCTCGATCCCGTGCGCCTCGAGCCCGGACTCCTGCTGGGTGGCCATCCTGTCTCCCTTCGGCGCCACGCAGGGCGGCCGAATTGCAGGATGGTACTTCAGGAAACGGCGATTTCAAAAAGACGGGCTGTGAGGACGCCGCGTGATCGTCTCGCCGAGATGGAGACGTTCCAGGCGCCGGTACAACGCGCGCCGGCTGACGCCGAGGAGCTCGGCGGCAAGCTTCTTGTTGCCGTGCGCGCGCTCCAGGGCGCTCTGCACCCGCGTCCGCTCGACGGCCGCCGGATCGGCGCCCTCGGCCCCGGCGGGCGCAGCCGCGTCTCCGGGGACGGTAGCCGTGAGCGCACGTGCGCGCGCCACCGCGACTTCGAGATCGGCCACGATCGCGTCGCGCACTTCCGGCGCGAGCGCCCGCAGATCGATCATCGCGCGATCGTCCACTACTGTCAGCGTGATAGCCATCGATCCGATCAGGAGTCCCTGCGGGTGGGCTGGTCCCCGGGGGCAACAGTTGCTGGGAGTTAGTAATGTAACATACGACGGGACCGATAGGAAGAACGGGGGTTCGAGCAGGTTCGAAGGGGTTCGAGCAGGTTCGAACGGGTTTACATGGGTTCGAAGAGGGTCGGGGTCGGCGGGTGTCTGATGGGCTTGGCCACGATCGCCGCGGCGTGCGGCGGTGGGGTCGCGCGCCCGCAGACCACGCCCTCGGCGCCGGTAGAGCTCCCCGCCACACTCAGCGTGCGCCTCGCGAGCGGCTCCGTCGTCTCGCTCGCCCTCGAGGAGTACGTGCGCGCCTCGATCCTCGCGGAGATCGCTCCGTCGGGCAGCGATCCGGACGCCGCGGCGCGCGTGTACCAGGTGCAGGCCATCCTCGCCCGCACCTTCGCGATCGCGAGCCTCGGCCGTCACGCGCGTGACGGCTTCGACCTGTGCGCAACCACACACTGTCAACTCGTGGATTTCGACCGCGCGTCGCGGTCGCGATGGCGAGACGTTGCGGAACTGGCAATCGAGGCGACGCGCGGGCGCGTGCTGCGCTTCGAGTCCGCGCCCGTGCTGGCGCTCTTTCACGCCGACTGCGGCGGGCACCGCAGCGCCGCCGGAGAGATCTGGGGCGGACACGCCGAACCGTACCTGAATGGCGGACCGGACGATCTGCCGGACGGTTCCGCTCACCGCACGTGGCGATTCCGCGTCGATCGGGTCAAGCTGCGCGAAGCGCTCGCGCGCGATGCACGGACAAACCCGGGGGCGCGGCTCGATCGGATCGACGTCTTCTCGCGTGACTCGGCCGGACGCGCGGCGCTCGTCCTGGTTGCCGGCGAGCGCGAGCCCGTCGTGAGGGGCGAGGAGTTCCGGATGGTGATGGCGCGCGCGTTCGGTGTCTCGGCTTTCCCGAGCTCGCGCTTCGACGTGCAGCGGGAGGGGGCCGAGTTCGCGTTCGACGGGACCGGGTTCGGCCACGGCGTGGGCCTCTGCCAGCGCGGCGCGATCGTCCGCGCCACCGCCGGCGAGTCGACAGAGGACATTCTCTCTTTCTATTTCCCTGGCACGAGGCTTTCAAGCCGCCTCGCGCCGGTTCGAACTCTCTCGAACCTCCTCGAACCTCCTCGAACCCTATCGAACCCTCTCGAACCTACGTCATGGCATAGACCACAATATTGACCGCGAACTTCGTGTTGTCCTCCCGCTGAAACCGCTTGTTCCGCCAGTCGTAGTCCCACTCGCAGCCGTAGTCCTTGTTGCTGTAGAGCACGCCGAGCCGGCCGTTCGCCTCCACCCCTCGCAGGTAGTCGTGCACGATCTCGTCGCCCCAGCCGTTCAGCTCGTGGGACGTGGTCGGCGGCCCCTCGGGGAAGACGAAAAAGCTGCGATAGACGCGGTGAGAAGCCGGCAGCTTCGCCAGGGTCCGCGGACCCGGAAACACCACGCGCATCTCTTCCTCGAACGACCGCGCGTACAGCCCGGCGATGTCGTGGTTGCAATCGTCCGAGAACAGCAGCCCGCCCTGCTCGACGAAGCGGGCGAGATGGTCGCGCTCGCGACGGCTGAAGCGGACCAGCTTGTGGCCGGTCATGAACAGGAACGGGAACGACAGCAGCTCGTCCGAATCGGCGCCGATGACGATTTCCTCGGAGTACACGGGGATCGTCGTGTACTCGACGACCGAGTTGAGGACGTTGGCGGCGACCTTCGGGTTGTAGTCCCAGTCGCCCGAGTCGTACCGCAGTCGGGCGAACACGAACTCGTGCGCGCGAGGCTGGGCGGTCACCGGCTGAATCCGTGCCCCATCTTGATCAATAATAACGAGTGGCCCCCACTCGTAAACGCCCGGCCGATCGGGGGCGTATTTCCTCATGACAGGAGCCGCCCGACCCGCTCCGTTGGTCGCTGCCCGCGAGGCGGACACACGCGCCGCCGCCGCGGTCAAAGCGCTGCGGGCGGCGGGGGATCAGGCCGCGGCGCGGGATCGGTTCGCGGAGCTGGTCTCGCGGCACCAGCGGCGCGCATCGCGCATCGCGTTTCACTACCTGCGCGAGGCGGCCGAGGCGGACGAGGCCGTGCAGGACGCCTTCGTCAAGGCCTACTCGCATCTGGCGTCGTTCCGCGAGGCGCTCCCCTTCGAGATCTGGTTCACGCGCATCCTGATCAACGGGTGCCTGGACCGGATCAAGGCGCGCGGCCGGCGCGAACGGTGGATCGTCCCGATCGAGGCGGTCGGGGACGCGACGGTGCCCGTGGCGCGGGGGCTGTCGCCCGAGGCGGCCCTCCTCTCGCGCGAGCGTCGGCGGGCCCTCGCGGGGGCGCTCGCGAAGCTGCCCGAGCGGCAGCGTTCGGTGTTCGTCCTCAGTCAGGTCGAGGGTCACTCGGCGCGCGAGGTGGGTGAGATTACGGGATTGAATGAGTCGACGGTGCGCGTGCATTTGTTTCGTGCGATCCGCCGTTTGCGGAAGCTGCTGACGGAGACGCTCTGAACCCCATGGCATTCGGTCACCTTTCGGCGCGCGAGCTTGCGGAACTGTGGCCCGACGGCGGCGCCCACCCGCACGTCACGACGTGCCACGACTGCCGCGCGGAGTACGACGCGCTGGCGCAGGTCTTTCTGGCCGCGCGGGACGCGGCCGACGAAGCGGACGAGCACTTCACCCCCGATCGACTCGCGGCGCAGCACGCGCACATCCTCCGCCGGCTCGAGAACGCCGAGCGGCCGGCGCGGGTTCTACGCTTCCCCTTGTCGACGCGGCCGTTCCCGAGCGCCCGGCACGGCGCCCGGCGCTGGATTGCCGCGGCGGCCGCCGCCGGGCTCCTCACAGGGATCGTCGCCGGACGGGCCTTCGAGTTCGGCAATCCCTGGCGAAACAGTCCTCGCGTCCAGCCAGAGATGCAGACGCTCGCCTCATCGCGCCGTACCCCGGTCATGACCGTGGGCACGACGGCCGGGGCCAACGACGAACGGCTCCTCCGCGAGATCGAGGACGCCCTCGTCGAGCCGCGCGTCGACGAGCTTCGCGCCATCGACGCCCTGACGCCGCGCGTGCGGGAGGCGTCGCTGGGTCGGTAAGAACGCCCGTCCCGCCCGATGCCCCCTCTCATTTTTCGCAAAGGCCTCGACCTGAAGGATGCGGTCGCGGCCGAGCTGGCCGCCGAGTACCACAGCGCCATCGTCGACCGCGTGCGCGCGGCCGGGTTCCGCTACGAGGTCGATCGGCTGACCGTTCACCTCGCGCACGAGTTCGGCTTCTGCTATGGCGTCGATCGCGCGGTCGATTATGCGTACCAGGCGCGACGCCGGTTTCCCGATCGCCAGGTCTTTCTCACCGGCGAGATCATCCACAACCCGCACGTGAACGATCGTCTGCGCGCCGCGGGCATCCGGTTCCTGACCGATCCCGGTGAAGGCTACGACCGCCTCGGGCCCGACGACGTTGTCATCCTCCCGGCATTCGGAGTGACGGTCGGCGAGATGATCCGCCTCGACGAGCGCGGCTGCACGCTGGTCGACACCACCTGCGGCTCCGTGTTGAACGTCTGGAAGAACGTCGCGCGGTTCGCGCAGGATGGCTTCACCTCGATCATCCACGGCAAGGTCAAGCACGAAGAGACCCGCGCGACGGCGTCGCAGGCCGTCAAGTACCCGCTCGGCCGATATCTGGTGGTCCTCGATCGTGCGGAGGCGCAGATCGCGTGCGACTACATCAAGAGACGACGGCGACCGGGGGGCCTTCCTGGCGCGCTTCGAGGGAGCCGTCTCCGCCGGGTTCGACCCGGACCGCGACCTCGTTCAGATCGGCTGCGCCAACCAGACGACGATGCTGATGTCGGAGTCGCTCGAGGTCGAGCGGATGTTCCGCGAGGCGATGGCGGCGCGATACGGGGAGGCGGCGTTACCAGAGCACTTCCGGGCGTTCGACACGATCTGCAGCGCCACTCAGGAGCGCCAGGACGCCGTCCTCGAGTTGCTGGGAACCCACAGCCTCGATCTGATGGTGGTCGTGGGCGGCTACAACAGCAGCAACACCTGCAACCTCGCCCGCATCTGCGGCGAGCGCGTGCCGACCTACCACATCGCCGATACGTCTTGTCTGGTGTCGGCCGAGGGAATCCGGCACCGCCCGGTCGGCGCGCCTTCGACGGGCGCCGTCAACGAAACGACGAGGTCAGGCTGGCTGCCGGCCGCCGGCCCGATGACGATCGGCCTCACCGCGGGCGCATCCACGCCGAACAACATCATCGGCGAAGTAATCGCGCGCCTCGATCAGCTGGCTAATCCGGATTCTGCGAATCGTTTTCGGCAATCGCGATGAGGACCCGGACGCGCTGGCCGCGGTGGTTGGCCAGCCAGCCGTGAAGCTTGGTGCCGGGCTGCGCGATGAGCGTGGCTTTCTGTCCGAGGGCGAAGTAGCCCTCTTCCACTTCATGGTCGGCGGCGGTGATCTCGCCCACGACCACAGTCTCGTCCCCCATGGTGTAGGCCGTGCTCACACCCATTGCGACCAGGAACAACGCCAGGAGTATCCACGCCGTCTTAAAGCGACGCATGGGCATTTTCCCGTCCGAGCGCGGCAGGCACCCGGGCTCGCCTCCGACGCCCACCCCCGATTGAGCAAGTCGGATGCCATTCCCGGCGCGCTGCTAACCGCTTGACTGGCCTGTCTTTCTACCCGGACAGCAGGTAAACGAAGTCTCCGCCCCGGTCGTAAATAGTCTGAGTGTTGACAAGGAGTGTCATCCGATGACCAGGCATGCTCTGGGCTGGCTGCTGGCCGCGGCCGTCGTGTCGGCGTCGACGATCGGAACGGCCGCGGCGGCGCCGGCGTCACATGACCGGACCCACCCGCAACAGTCGGACGGCCGGCACCGCCACAAGTGGTGGCACGACGACCAAATCAAGGCCGAACTGGCGCTGACCGCCCAGCAGGCGCAGGAAATAGAGCAGATTTTCCAGGCGAGCATCCAGAGGCTCAGGACGCTCAAGGAACAGCTCGATCTGCTCGAGAAAGACCTCTCCCGCATGATCCGCGAGCGGACGTCGCCGGAAGCGACCGTCGCCCAGCAGCTGGATCGCGTCGAGACGACGCGCGGCGAGCTGAACAAAGCACGGATGCTGATGATCTACAAGATGCACCGCGTGCTGACGTCCGAACAGAACGAGAAACTGCGCGCGATCAACGATCGACGCGATCGAAAGGACCAGGACTGATGAAGGGGATCCCAGTTTTAGTTGCGCTGTCGCTGGCTGTGCCGGCTGCCGCGCAAACGCCCGCGCCGCCGGTTCCGCCGATGCCGGCGACGAGCGTCTCCGCCCAGGCGCAGGGCACCGCGGTCGATTTGAAGATCGAGGATGCGGTTGCCCGCGCGCTGGAACGTAACCTTGATATTGCGGTCGAGCGGCTGAACCCGACGACGTTCGACTTCTCGATCGCCGCGCTGGAAGCCACATACCGTCCGGCCTTGACGTCGGCGCTGGGCTACCGCGATTCGACGGCGTTCAGCCGCAGCCAGACGGCGGGCGGCGACGTGCTGACGACCGAGACCGCGACGGTCAATGCCGGCCTGGCGCAGAACGTGCGCTGGGGCGGCGGCGCGTATTCCATGACGTTCGGGAACACGCGGGTTGCTCAGTCGGACCTCTTCGCCACGCGAAACCCGGCGCTGAACACCAATCTCAACGCGGTGTACGTGCAGCCGATCCTGCGCGGCTTCAAGACCGACGCGACGCGCACCCAGCTCCGCGTCACGGCGATCAATCAGGACATCTCAGAGATCCAGCTCGACACGACCATCAACAATACGTTGGCGAACGTGCGGAATGCGTATTGGGATCTGCTGTTCGCTCAACAGGCCGTGCGCGTCGCGCAGAGCTCGCTCGAGCTCGCCGAAAAGCTGATCACCGACAACCGGGCGCGTGTCGAGATCGGGACGATGGCTCCCATCGATGTCGTCCAGTCCGAAGCAGAGGCGGCCACACGTCGCCAGACGCTCGCGACTGCGGAAGCCACGCTGCTGACGGCAGAGCTGGCGCTCAAGCGCCAAATCGTGTCCGGCACAAACGACCCGCTCTGGGCGGCGAGGATCAACCCGGTGGATCGGCCGTCGTTCGCTCCGGAACCGATCGATCTCCAGGGGGCCATCACCAAGGCGATCGCGGACCGCACGGACATTGCGCAGGCGAAGAAGACGCTCGAGAGCAACGACGTGACGCTGCGCGGCCTCCAGGATTCGACGCTGCCGGCGCTGGATCTGACGGCCGGGTACGGCGTGGCGGGCGTCGGCGGCACGGTGTTCGAGCGGAGCGGTCTCGGAGGGGTCGTCGCCAGAGTGATTCCTGGCGGCTACAACGACGCGCTGCGGACGCTGACAAACCTCGACGCGCCGACCTGGAACCTTCAGTTGAATCTCAGCTACCCGATCGGCACGAGCGCGGCGGAGGCAGGCGTCGCGCGGGCGAAGCTGCAAATCCAGCAGACGCAGGCGCAGCTGCGCGCGCTCGAGCTGCAGGTGGCGACCGAGGTGACGACCACGGCGCTGAACGTTCAGAGCAACCAGAAACGGATTGAGGCCGCGACCGCGGCGCGCGAGCTCTCCCAGAAGCAGCTCGAGGCGGAGAACAGCAAGTTCGAGGTCGGCATGTCGACGAACTTCCTGGTCGTGCAGGCGCAGCGGGACCTCACCGACGCGCAGATCACTGAGCTCCGCGCGCTGCTCGACTATCAGAAGTCGCGGGTCGACTTCGAGCGCGTCCAGCGCACGGCGCTGTCGCGCGCCGGCATCTCCGTCATCAGCGGCGCCGGCGGTGGCACCACCGCCAATGCGGCCGTGACGGCCGGTGCGCGTCAGCAGTAGGGAGATCAATGCGGAAGGCCGTCATCGTCGCCGTCATCGCGCTCGTCGGTCTGGCGGGCATCGTCGTCTACAACCGGGCCGACCAGCCTGGAGCCGAGGCGCAGGGCCGGCCGGGCGGGCCGCGGCGGCGCCGGCGGGCCGGGCGCCCGACCGCCCATGACCGTCGAGGTCGGGTCGGTCCGCCGCGAGGCGGTCTCCGAGCACGTGACCATCGTCGGCAACCTGATCGGCGAAGCGACGGTCGAAGTCGTGCCGAAGGTCAGCGGACGGCTTCAATCCGTGAGGGTCAAGCTCGGCGATCCCGTGTCGGACGGCCAGCCGATTGCCGTCATCGAGGACAGTGAGATCCGCGAGCAGGTCAAGCAGGCCGAGGCCTCGTTCGAGGTGGCGCGCGCGACGGTGCGTCAGCGCGACGCCGACCTCAAGTTCGCCGAGACCGCGCTCGAGCGGGCGCGCAGCCTGTACGACCGGCAGCTCCTGCCGAGGCAAGGGCTCGACGACGCGGATGCGCGGTACCAGGCGGCGGTCGCGCAGGGCGACCTCGCGCGGGCGCAGTTCGCGCAGGCGCAGGCGCGGCAGGACGAGCTCCGCTTCACGCTCGCCAACACGATCATCCGGTCGCCGGTCACGGGCTTCGTCGGCAAGCGGTATCTCGACCCGGGGGCGTTCGCATCCCAGAATTCCCCCGTCGTCTCGGTGGTCGCGCTGAGGACAGTGCGAATGGTCGCGAACCTCGTGGAAAAAGATGTGAGCCGCGTCCGGCAAGGGACGGCGGCGGCGGTTGAAGTGGACGCGTACCCGGGCGAACAGTTCACGGGACGGGTCGCGCGGGTCGCTCCCCTTTTCGACGCCGCCACGCGGACCGCGCAGATGGAAATCGAGATCCCGAACCCCGCGTATCGCCTGAAGGCTGGAATGTACGCGCGCGTGCGGCTGACCGTCGATACGCGGCCGAACGCGCTCGTCATCCCGCGCAATGCGCTCGTCGAGGTCGAAGGGAAGCAGGGCGTGTTCGTCGCCTCGGGCCAGAAGGCCGCCTTCTCGGCGGTCAAGACCGGCCTGCAGGACGAGACCAAGGTCGAGATCACGGCCGGCCTCAACGATGGCGCGAGAATCGTCACGACCGGGGCGGGGTCGCTGCGCGACGGCGACACGATCGTGCTCGCCGGCGACGGCCAAGTACCGACCAGCGGCAACCGGAGCCCGGCGCCGCGCGGCACCAGGCCGCAGGGCGGACGGTAACGATTGTCGAGTGTTGAATGCTGAAATGTTGAATGTGATTGCTGATTGAGGACGCCTGTAGCGCAGCCCTTCAGGGCTGCCTGGCCTGAGAATCAAATGAGTATTCCGCGCACAGCCATCCACCGGCCGATCACGATGTTCATGATTTCGGCTGTCATCGTCCTGATCGGCGGGATCTCGCTCATGCGGCTGCCGGTCGACCTGATGCCGGACGTGAGCTTCCCGAGCATCACGGTCCGCGTCGGCTACCCGGGCGTCGGGCCGCTCGAGATCGAGGAGTTGATCGTCCGGCCGATCGAACAGGCGACGAGCGCGGTCGCCGGCGTCGAGCGCCTCGAGTCGACGGCGTCGGAGGGTAACGCGCGGGTCACGCTCAACTTCGCGTGGGGCACCGATCTCAACGAGGCGGCCGACGAGGTCCGGTCGCGGATCGATCGCGTGCGCGGCCGGCTCCCGGAGGATGCCGATCCGCCGACCGTCTTCAAGTTCGACTCGACGACCTTCCCCATCATGGGCATCGGGCTCGAGGGGGACTACGACCGCGTGACGCTGCGGGAGATCGCGTCCAACGACCTGTCGCCGCGGCTCGAGCGCGTGCCGGGTGTGGCGGCCGTCACGGTCGACGGCGGGCTGCGCCGGCAGATCCACGTCAACCTGTCGAAGGAGAAGATCACCGCGCTCGATCTCTCGGTCGACCGCGTGGTGAACATCATCCGGACCGAGAACGAGAACATCCCGCTCGGCGAGATCGACGAGGGAGACACGACGTACCTGCTCCGCAGCCAGGGGCAGTTCGAGAATCTCGATCAGATCCGCGACCTGGTCGTCATGACCAAGAACGGCGTGCCGGTCTACATGAAGGACATCGCCGACGTGGAAGACGCGACCGAGGATTTCCGGTCGTTCACGCGGATCAACGGCAAGCCGGGGGTCCGCCTCCGCGTGACCAAGCAGTCAGGCGAGAACACGGTCCAGATCGCCGACGCGGTCAAGCTCGAGGTGGAGCGGATCAACCGCGAGATGCCGGGCATCCGGCTGACGATGCTCGACGACCAGTCGGTGTTCATCGGCCGCGCGATCGACTCGGTGAAAGAGCACGCGATGCTCGGGTCGATCCTGGTCATCCTCGTCATCTTCCTCTTCCTGCGCGATTTCCGGGCCACGCTCATCGTCTGCACGTCGATTCCGATCTCGGTCATCGGCACGTTCGCGCTCCTGTACTTCGCCGGCTTCACGCTGAACACCATGACCTTCGGCGGCCTGGCGCTCGGGATCGGGATGATCGTCGACGCGGCGATCGTCGTGCTGGAGAACACCTACCGGCACATGGAGATGGGCAAGTCGCACGAGCAGGCGGCCATCGACGGGAGCGAGGAAGTGTGGTCGGCGATCGTCGCGTCGACCCTCACCCACATCGCCGTCTTCATTCCGCTCCTCTTCCTGACCGGCGTCTCGAGCATCCTCTTCACGCAGCTCTCGATCGTCGTCATCTTCTCGCTGTCCATGTCGCTCTTCGTGGCGGTCACGCTCGTCCCCGTGCTCTGCGCGAAGTGGCTGCGGCTGCCGAAAAAAGCCTCCGAGCGGACCGGGCTGAGCGCCCGGCTCTTTGCGTGGAGCGAGCACGCCCTGGAGTCAATGGATGACCGCTACGGCCGCCTCGTGCACCGTTCGCTGATGCATCGCCCGACGGTCCTCGGCATCGGGGCGGGGCTGTTCGTCCTCGCGCTGCTCATCCTGCCGACGATCGGCTTCGAGCTGATGCCCCAGACCGACGAGGGCGAAGTGCGAGTGGACGCGGAGATGGCCGTGGGAACGCGGATCGAACGCGTGCACGACACCCTCGAACGGCTCGAGGGGATGATCCGAAAGGAAGTGCCGGAGACGGCTGCACTCATCAGCAGCGCGGGCGGCGGCGGCTTCATGGGCGGCGCCGGCCACCGCGGCGAGGTGACGGTGCGCCTGGTTCCACGCACCGAACGCGAGCGGAGCAATGAAGAGATCGCGATCGCGCTCCGGCGCTCGCTCGCGGGACAACTCCCGGGCGTGATCATCCGGGCGCGACCCTCGGGCGGCAACAACCAGATGAACCGCATCATGGGCGGAGGCAACGAGAGCCGCCTCGCGGTCGAGATCCGCGGCCACGATCTCGCGGACGCCAAGCGGCTCGCGCAGGACACGAAGGCCGTCATGGATCGCACGCCCGGCATCGCCGACGTGCGCGTGGGGCGCGACGAGGGCCGCCCCGAGCTGGCGATCCGCGTCGACCGACCGAAGGCCGCGATGCTGGGGTTGACCGTGTCCGGCGTGGCAAACACCATCCAGACAAACGTCGCCGGCACGCAGGCCGCCTTCTTCCGCGAGCGCGGCTACGAGTACCCGATCGTCGTTCGACTGCGAGAAGAGGATCGCGCGCGGGTGTCGGATGTCAGCGACATTCTCATCAGCACGCCTCAGGGGCAGGTCCTCCAGGCGAAGAACCTGATGAAGGTCGAGTCGGAGCAGGGGCCGACCGAGATCCAGCGGAAAAACCAGGAGCGCATGACCCGCGTGAACGCCGAGCTCGAGACGACGCTGAGCCGGGCGGTCGACGCGGTCAACGAGCGCTTGCCCGATCTCCGCGTGCCGCAGGACTTTACGGTCGGTTTCGGCCAGGAAGTCGAGGAGCAGCGGCGCGCGTTCGGTCAGCTGCAGCTCATGCTGTTTCTCGCGATTCTCCTGGTCTATGCCGTGATGGCGTCGCAGTACGAATCCCTGAAGGATCCGTTCATCATCATGTTCTCGGTGCCGCTCGCGGCAATCGGCGTCGTCCTGGCGCTCAAGCTGACGGGCACGCCGTTCAGCCTCCAGGCGTACATCGGCGTCATCATGCTCGCGGGTATCGTGGTCTCGAACGCCATCCTGCTCGTCGATTACACCAACGTGCTGCGGCGCCGTGACGGCGTCGCGCTGCGCGAGGCGGTCGAGCGGGCGGGACGCACCCGGTTACGCCCCATCCTCATGACCTCGCTCTGCACGATGCTCGGCCTCGTGCCGATGTCGCTCGGGATCGGCGAAGGCGCGGAGCTGCAGTCGCCGCTCGCCCGCGTGGTCATCGGCGGCCTGCTGACCTCCACGCTCATCACGCTCGTGTTCGTGCCAACGGTCTACACGCTGTTCGAAGAAGGCTGGGGCGGGTTGCGTCGGGGCGCTCATCACGAGAAAGGCCCCGATCACGGGCATACGGCATGAAGCGAGCGACCATCCTCGTCATCGCGCTCGTGGCGGTCGGCATTTCCGCCGGCGCGTACTACATGCGCCGCGGCAACAAGGAACCGCAGATCACGACGGCGCAGGTGACGCGGGGGGACGTCGTCGACACGGTCGGGGCCACGGGCACGCTCGAAGCGGTCACGACCGTCCAGGTCGGCACGCAGGTGTCGGGCTCCGTGCAGGAGCTCTACGCGGACTTCAACTCGATCGTCCGCAAGGGGCAGGTCATCGCGCGGCTCGATCCGTCGCTCATACAGACCCAGATCGAGCAGCAGGAAGCGAACGTCGCGCGGGCCCAGGCGGAGGTGGAGCGGCTTCGCGTGTCGCTCGAGGACGCCCGCGTCAAGCTGACGCGCGCACACGACCTGTCGGCCCGGAGCCTGATCCCGAAGACGGAGCTCGAAGCGGCCGAGGTCAACGTGCGATCGACTGAGGCGCAGCTCCGATCCGCGCAGGCCGGAATCACCCAGGCGCGCGCGAACCTCAACCAGATGCGCGTGAATCTGGACCACACGGTCATCCACGCGCCGATCGACGGCATCGTCATCTCCCGGAACGTGGACGTCGGGCAGACCGTCGCCGCCAGCATGCAGGCGCCGACGTTGTATCTCCTTGCCGCGGACCTGACGAAGATGAAGGTGAACGCCAACATCGACGAAGCGGACGTCGGCCGTATCCGTCCGGGACAGGACGTCCGCTTCCGCGTCGACGCCTACCCCACCGACGACTTTCTCGGAACGGTGTCCCAGATCAGGCTTCAGCCGGTCATCGTGCAGAACGTCGTCACCTACGCGACGGTGATCGACGTGCCGAATCCCGCGCTGAAACTGAAGCCGGGCATGACGGCGAACGTGACGATCGAGATCGCGCGCCGCGCCGACGTCGTGCGCGTGCCGACGATGGCGCTCCGGTTCCGGCCGACCACCGACATGTTCGCGGCGCTCGGGCAGGAGGCCCCGCAAGAGCTACGGGGCCGCCCAGGCGCGCCGGCCCAGACGGCAACGGCGCCGCCAGCCACGTCGGGCGCCGCCGCATCCGGGTCGACGGGCACGCAGGGACAGCCGGCAGCCGGTGCCGCGACCGGCGACGGGTCGCCAAACGCGCAACGGCCTCGAGCGACCGGCAACAGCAACGCGGAGACGGCGAACCCCGACGAGCGGCGCAAGCGTTTTCAGGAGCGGATGCAGAACATGTCGCCCGAAGAGCGCGCGCAGTTCGCGCAGCGTATGCGCGAGCGGGGGTTCAATCCCGACCAGCGCGGCAACGGGAACGGCAACGCCTCACCGCGGCAGCCCGCGGCAAAGACGGCGGTCGGCACAGGGGCCCAGACCATCGACCAGCTCTTCGGGCCGCTGCCGCAGACGGAAACGATGGGCCGCGTCTGGACGTTCGCGAACAAACAGCTCAAGCCGATACGTCTGAGGCTCGGCGTGTCAGACGGCACCTGGACCGAGCTCCTCGGCAACGACCTGCAGCCCGGCACGGAGCTCGTGACCGGAGTCATCATCGACCAGCCGGCCGCGGCGGGCGCGGGCGGACCCCGATCGCCGCTCATGCCGGGCCAGCGCCCACCGAATATGGGAGGCCAGCGCAACGCGCCGGGCGGCGGAGGCAATCAGCGACGGTAGCTGTCATCAGCGTAAAGGACCTCACCAAGACCTACATCGTGGGCGAGGTGGAAGTACGCGCGCTGCGCGGCGTCAGCGTCGACGTCCAGACCGGCGAGTTCGTGGCGGTCACCGGCCCGTCCGGGTCCGGAAAATCGACCTTCATGCACATCCTGGGCTGCCTCGACCGTCCGAGCACCGGACAGTACGTGCTGGATGGAAAGGACGTCTCGAGCATGTCGCGAGACGAGCTGGCGCGGATCCGGAACCGCAAGATCGGGTTCGTCTTCCAGGGTTTCAACCTGCTCTCGCGCACGTCGGCGCTGGACAACGTCGAGCTGCCGCTCCTGTACAACGGCGGCGCGTCGCTCAAAACCGGGGAACGGCATCGACGCGCGATGGCGGCCCTGGCGGCGGTCGGCCTCGACGACCGGGCGCACCACTACCCGAATCAGCTCTCGGGGGGACAGCAGCAGCGCGTGGCCATCGCCCGAGCGCTCATCAACGAGCCGTCGATCATCCTTGCGGACGAGCCGACGGGCAACCTCGACTCGCGGACGAGCATCGAGGTCATGGAGATTTTTCAGCGGCTGAACGCCGACCGTGGCATCACGGTCCTGCTCATCACGCACGAAGCCGACATCGCCGAGTACGGCACGCGGCTGATCTCGTTCCGCGACGGCAGAATCGTCCGCGATCAGGCGATTCCGACGCGCCGCATTGCGACAGAGGAGCTGGCTGCTCTGCCGCCACCCGAGGACCAAGACCATGTCACTCCTGATGACCGTCCGGATCGCGCTCAAGGCGCTCAGTAGGAACAAGCTCCGCACGTCGCTGACGATGCTGGGGATGATCATCGGCGTGGCCGCCGTGATCACGATGGTCGCCCTCGGGACCGGCGCGCAGACGCAGATCGAGGATCAGGTCAAGTCGGCCGGCACGAACATGATCATGGTCAACTCCGGCAACTGGTCCGTCGGCGGCGTCCGCCAGGGACAGGGGTCCTCGAACACGCTGACCTTAGAGGACGCAGAGGCGATCCGCGCCCTTCCCGGCGTTCAGTACGTCTCTCCCGGCGCGAACACGCGCGGACAAGTCATCGCGGGCAACCAGAACTGGTCGACCCGCGTCGAGGGCACGGGCGTGGACATGCCGCTCATCCGATCCTGGCCGACGCAGTACGGCGCGTACTTCACGCAGCAGGACGTGCAGACCTCGGCGAAGGTCGCGGTGCTGGGATCGGTGGTCTCTGAGACCCTGTTCGGCGAGGAGGTCGATCCGACCGGTCAGATCATTCGCATTCGCAATCAGCCGTTCCGCGTCGTCGGCGTACTGTCGCCCAAGGGACAGTCGGCGATGGGACAGGACCAGGACGACACGGTCTTCATCCCGTACACGGCGGCGCAGAAGAAGCTGATGGGGATTCAGCACTTGAACAACATCACGGTCTCGGCGGTCTCCGCCGCGCAGACGCTGCCGACGGCGGACGAGATCATCAACACCCTTCGAGTCCGGCACAAGCTCGAGCCGGGTGAGCCGGACGACTTCATGGTGCGCACCCTCGAAGAGATGGCGAGCGTCCGGACGGCGACGACCAGGACCATGACCGCCCTCCTCGCGAGCATCGCCGGCGTGTCGCTGCTCGTCGGCGGCATCGGCATCATGAACATCATGCTCGTGTCGGTCACGGAACGAACGCGCGAGATCGGCCTCCGGATGGCGATCGGCGCGCGCGGCAGGGACGTGCTGATGCAGTTCCTCGTCGAGGCGATTGTCATCAGCCTGTTCGGAGGGCTCGTCGGCATCGGTCTCGGCTTCGCGCTCTCGGGGGGTGTGCGGCAGTTCCTCGAATGGCCCGCCGTCATCCCGCCGGACGCCATCCTGATGGCGTTCGGCTTCGCCGCGGGCACGGGTGTGTTCTTCGGCTTCTATCCGGCTCGCAAGGCGGCGCGCCTCGACCCGATCGAGGCGCTGCGATACGAGTAGCGCAGCCCTTCAGGGCTGCCCGGGATTACGACCGTAGCGCAGCCCTTCAGGGCTGCTGGAGGCCTCATGCGTAGATTCACGATAGCGACAGCGATAGCCGCTGTGGCGACGACCATGGTACTCGCCCAGGCGAAGCCGGATTTTTCGGGAACGTGGATGCTGGACGTGACAAAGAGCGACCTTGGCAGTGCCAGTGGCGGCGGGCCGGGTGGTGGCGGGCCAGGAGGCGGACCCAGCCGCGCCCCGAGTCCTGCCCTCGACGCGCAGTTCGTGATCAAGCAGACAGCCAGTGAGTTGGCGATCGATCAGCAGGTCGGCGGCCACTCGAACGTCACGACCTTCAAGCTCGACGGAAGCGAAAGCGCCAACACCGGCATGCGAGGCGGCCAGCTCAAATCAAAGGCGCGCTGGGACGGCGACCGGATTGTCGTCGAAAGCACACAGACGATGACCACGCCCAGCGGCGAGCGGACGCTCGAGACGAAGGAAGTCCGCTCGCTTGCGGCGGACGGGACGATGGTCGTGGAGCGCACGACGCAGACACCGCGGGGGACGCGGTCGCAGAAGTTGGTGTTCAAGAAAACGACGTAGGTGTTAGGAGGGGCCGGTCTTAAGACCGGCCCCTCCGCGAAACAACTCTCCCACCGTCTTTCCCGTCACCGGATCTCTCAGGTCCGGCGCAATCGCCGCGAGCGGTTCGAGCACGAACGCGCGCTCACGGAACCGTGGGTGCGGCACTTCGAGTCCTTCCTCCTGGACGATGACGTCGCCGTAGAGCACCAGGTCGAGATCCAGCGTGCGGGGCGCGCGAGGGAATGGGCGCTCACGGCCACGCTCGCGTTCGATGGCCAGCAGCGCGTCGACGAGCGCCCGCGGCGTCATTCCGGGAGGCGGACTGCCGACGACGGCGGCATTCAAGTAGCGAGGCTGGTTCCCGACGCCGACTGGCTCGGTGTCGAGATACGCGGAGACGATCAGGTCGTCGAGAAGTGCGCGGAGGCGGGTGACGGCGAAGTCTAGGTGTCCGGCGCGATCTCCCAGATTGCTGCCCAGCGCGACCGCGCAGCGCAACTTACTCAACCCAGCGGGTCGGCAGGACCTCTCCGGGCGTCCCCGGCGTATCGCGGCGGCCGAGGAGGTCGGTCCGGCCGGCAACCGCTTGAGCAAAGAACCGCTGTTGCTCGAGCGTCTCGCCCAGCATCAGGCCGAGCATCGTTCGGTGGCGCGCGTTGCTGAGCACGCGGATCTGGTCCTTCCAGCGGTTGACGAACCCGCCCGCGCTCTCGCGATCCTCCGCGATGATGGCGGAGAGATCACCCGTCACCTCCGGCAAGGGGACGTCCGCCAGCGTGCCGCCGGCGGCGGCGACGGCATCGCGGAGCCATTCCAGATGAACGTCCTCGCGGTTGATCACGTACTGGTAGGCGTTGTTGGCCTCGTAGGCGCTGACGCGCCGGGCGGCGGCCACGTGGCGCTGCCGCAGCGCCAGTTTGTCCCGGTAGATCGCCTCGAGCAGCGCGCGGGTCTCGGCCGGTTTCACGTCCCCTGTTTTTCCTTGCACGTGATGCACACGCGCGTCCAGGGAATCGCGTTCAGGCGGGCCGGAGCGATCGGCTCGCCACAGTCGCGGCAGACGCCGTAGGTGCCCTTCTCGATGCGCCAGAGCGCTTCCTCGATTGCCTGCAGGATTTTCGCGTCGGTCTGCTTCAGCTTCAGCTGAATGTGGACCTCGTTGTTGCCGCTGGCCTGATCGGCGAGGTCGCCCTGCCGCGTGTTGGTCTCGATCGACGCCTGGAGCGGTTTGTTGGTGCCGCCCGAGCCAAGGATCTCGCCCCGCTTGCGCAGGAGCGCCTCCTTGTAGGTCGTCACTTCGTCCATACCCAGGTCCCCCGGCACGGCGCCCCTCTCGTCGGTGATTCCGGGCGCCGGAGAAAACCCCATCATACTACCGATCGCCGCCGATGAGATCGCCGAGGCCGCCGAGCACGCCGCCCAGGTCCCGCTTCACATCCTCGCGATCGCCGCGGCGCGCCGCGTTGACACGATCGGCGAGCCGCGAAAACGGCAGCGTCTGCAGCCACACTTTTCCGGGGCCCGTCAGCGCGGCGAAGAACAGCCCTTCTCCGCCGAACAGGCTCGTCTTGATGCCGCCGACGCGGACGATGTCGTAGTCGACCGTCGGCTGAAACGCCACGAGGCAGCCCGTGTCCACCTTCAGCCGCTCGCCCGGCTGCAGCTCCATCGGGACGATGGTGCCGCCGCTGTGCGCGAACACCTGACCGCGTCCCTCGAGCTTCTGGAGGATGAAGCCCTCGCCGCCGAAGAAGCCCGCGCCGATCCGTTTGGTGAACGCGATGCTGATGTCCACCTCGCCGACCGCGCACAGAAACGAATCCTTCTGGCAGAGGAGCGACTCTCCTTTCAGTTCGATCGGGATGATCTTGCCCGGGTACGGTCCGGCAAACGCCACGCGGCCGGTCGCCGTCTGACAACGGAACCACGTGATGAAGAAGCTCTCCCCCGCCAGCAGCGTCCGCTTGAGGCCGCCGAGCAGGCCGCCTTCCATCTTGGTGTCCATGTCGATGCCGTCGGTCATGAACATCATCGCGCCTGCCTCCGCGCGAACGGCGTCTCCCTGCCCGAGCGACAGGATCACCGCCTGCATGTCGTCGCCGATGATTTCGTGAGTAACCATTCTCAGACTCCTTGAGAACGCTGACATAGCTCGCGCGCCGGTCTATTCCGCCCTCAAGGTGCCCAATGGCTTCCGTCTCAGCACCTCGAGGCTCGCGACGACGCCGATCGCGCACACCAGCGCGCCCGTGATGGCGACGCCGATCACGTTCACGCCGGGGGCGGGCGTCCACACGATGTCGAGGAGGAACCGGGCTGCGGCCCACCCGAGGACGGCGGCGCCTGCGGATCCGATGACACCCGCGAGCAGACCGAGCAGCCCGTACTCGAAGGCCAGCATCGCCCCAAGCGTGCGCGACGTCGCGCCCAGGGTGCGAAGAATGGCGGCTTCGTAGATGCGCTGGAACCGGGTCATCGCCACGGCACCGGCGAGGATCAGCGCGCCGCCGGCCAGCGCCACCAGACCCACGATCGAGATGGCCAGCGAGACGTTCGCGACGATCGTGCGGGCGCGTTCCAGGATCTCGCGGATGTCGATGGCCGACACGTTCGGGAACGCCACGACGAGATCGCGCTGGAGCCGGGCTCGACGGTCGATGTCGTCCGGCGCCTTCACGAACCCGATGTACGCGTGTGGTGCGCGGGCGAAGGTGGCAGGACTGAACACGAACATGAAGCCGCCGCTCCGGGCCTGGTCCCAGTCCACGCGCCGGACGCTCGTGACCCGCGCCACGACGATGCGCCCCATGACGTCGAACCGGATGTCGTCTCCGACGTGGATGTTGAAGCGCTCGCGGATGCCCTCTTCTATCGAGACCTGACTGTCGGCCGCGGCGCCCGGGCCCCAGAGCGGGCCGTCGAGCAGCGTTTCGTTCGCCTCGAGGCTGTCACGGTACGTGATGACGTACTCCCGGCCGAGCGAACCGCGGCCGCGGACGTCCTCGTAGTTCTCGAGGTTGACCTCTCGACCCCGCACGCCGACGACGCGGGCGCGCAGCACCGGGACGAGCTTCGGATCGGTGCCGGTCTGCTCCTGGAGCAGGCGTCGCACGCCGGCCGCCTGGTCCTCCTGCACGTCGAGCAGAAACAGATCGGGCGAATCCTCTCCCAGCTCGAGCGCGATCTCCCGCAGCAGGTTCGACTGGACGACCTGGACGCCGATCACGAAGAACGCGCCCAGCCCGACGGCCAGGAGGATGACCCGTGTCTGGTTCCCGGGACGGCGCAGGTTGATGACCGCATGCCGCACGGCAAAGCGGCGTGACCAGCTGAGCGGCGCGATCGCGCGCACCAGGCCCGCCCCCGCTCCCGTCAGCACGAGGCCGACGCCGGCGAGCGCGAGCGTGATGATCAGGCCGACGCGCCAGGACCCCGCCTGCCACCCCGCGACGACCGCCAGAACGGCCGAGACCAGGACCGACGCGATCACCTTCAGCCAGTCGATCCGCCGGTACCACACCGGTCGTTTTCCGCCGGCCTCGCCTGCGCCCGCCATCGTCCCCTGGCGCAGGACCAGCAGCGGCTTCACGCGACGCACGTCGAGCAGAGGCACCAGCGCGAAGAGCAGCGACACCAGCAGGCCGACCGCGATCCCCTGGAGAGCCGCGGAAACGGTCAGCCCGTACGACGCGGCGCCGAGCGCCGCGGCAAGCGACGCCGGGATCGCCGCGATCGCCAGGCCGGCGAGCAGAACGCCGAGGCCGCTGCCCGCGAGCGCCAGGACCATGACCTGCATGAGGTACGTCGCGAGCACCTGACGGCTCGTCGCCCCGAGGCACTTCAACACGGCGATGCTGCGCAGCTTCTGATGCACGAACACGCGCGTGACGCTCCAGACCCCGACGCCCCCCAGGATCACCATCGCGAGACCGACGAGACTGAGGTAGTCCTCCGCGCGCTGGAGGTCTTCGCCGATGTCCTCCTCGGTTGCGCGGTACCAGCGCACGTTCACGAACCGGGCGCGGAACTCCTTGCGCAGCCCTTCGACCAGGTTGCGCGCCTCGCTCTCGCCTTCGACCCGGAGGAGGATCGCGTAGCGCGCCCGGCTGCCGAACGTCAGCAGGCCCGCGGCTCGCAGATCGTCGTAGGCGACGACGGCGCGCGAGCCGAGGCTGAACGGGCCGGAGCGGTTCCCCGGCTCTTCGCGGATGACGCCGCGAATCTGGAACTTCGTGCCCCCGAAGAGGACCTCGTCCCCTTCCTTGAGGTCGAGCTGAGCGAGGAGCTCCGGCCGGACGAGCGCGCCGTGATTGCGGAGGAGGTCGTAGGAGTAAGGACGCTCGTCGGCCAGCTTGAACGCGCCGTACAGCGGAAACGCCGGCTGCACGCCGCGGAGCTCCACCATCCTCGCGATCGGCTTCCGCTCGATCGCCGGCCTGGCCATCGTCGCGGCCTCGATCGTCTCGGTCCGCTCGCGCACGAAGGGGACCGACAGGCGCTGGTCGAGAAGCCGTCGTGTGTCCGGGTCCCAGGGCCGGTTGGTGAACAGCGCGACATCGGAGGCGAGCAGCGTGCGCGCTTCGCCCGCCAGCGCGACGCGCACGCTCTGGATGACGGAGCGCAGCGCGACGATCGTCGCGACGCCGAGTGCGACGCACGCGAAGAAGAACAGCAGCCGGCGCCACGACGCGCGCATCTCCCGCACGGCCATGAGCAGCGCGAACTTCATGCGACCCTGCTCATCTCGACGATCCGGCCGTCCCTGAGCGCGATGCGGGAATCGGCGCGGGCCGCGAGCTCGGCGTCGTGCGTCACGAGGACGACCGTGGCGCGACGGGTGCGGTTGACCTCGGCGAGAAGATCGATGATGTGGCGGCCCGTGACGCTGTCGAGATTGCCGGTCGGCTCGTCCGCCAGGACGATCGGCGGGTCGTTCGCCAGCGCGCGCGCGATCGCCACGCGCTGCTGCTCACCGCCGGACAACTGGGACGGATAGTGGTGACGGCGGTCCGCCAGGCCGACTTCGTCGAGCAGCGCCGTCGCGCGTTGCGCGGGGTCGCGTGCCTCCGCGAGCTCCAGCGGGACGCGCACGTTTTCGAGCGCGGTCAGCGACGGGATCAAGTGGAAGAACTGGAAGACGAACCCGATCTTCGCGCCGCGGAGACGCGCCAGACGGTCCTCGTCGAGCACCGTGATGTCCGCGCCGTCGATGATGACCGAGCCGGTCGTTGGCGCGTCGAGGCCGGCGATGAGCCCGAGCAGCGTCGATTTGCCGCTCCCTGACGGACCGGTCACCGCCAGGAACTCACCGGACCCCACCGACAGATCCAGCGGATGGAGAATCGTGAGCTGGCCGTCCCCGCTCGGAACGGTCTTGGAAACGCCGCGCAGCTCGATCATGGAGTTGCCGTCGCGGCGTCGGCCATCGGTCGGAGGGCGCGCCAGATCGTCTCGGCGACGAGCCGCGCTCCTTCAGCGTTCGGGTGAATGCCGTCTCCTTGATTGAGGCGTGCCTCGCCGGCGACGCCGTCGAGCAGGAACGGCACGAGGGAAATCTGGTGGGTACGCGCGAGATCGCGATACACCTGCCTGAATTTGACGGTGTACTCCTCCCCGTAGTTCGGTGGCGCCTCCATGCCCGCAAGCAGCACCATCACGCCGCGCCCACGGGCCCGCTCGATGATGGTTCCCAGATTCCCCTTCATCTCGTCAATCGACAACCCGCGCAGGGCGTCGTTGCCGCCGAGCGCGACGACCAGGATCTTCACGTCCCCCTCGAGCGCCCAGTCCAGCCGGCGGAGGCCCCCGGCGGTCGTGTCGCCCGACACGCCCGCGTTGACGATCTCGAACTCATAGCCCTCGTCGTCGAGCTTCTTCTGGAGCAGCGAGGGATACGCCTCCGATTCCACCAACCCGAGGCCGGCGGTCAGGCTGTCGCCCAGGACGACGATGCGAGGGCGGGACGGCTCATCTGCGGGAACCGACGCGGTCCCGGCGGATGTTCCTCCGGTCGCCGGCGCCCGCCCCGCGACCTCACCGCACAATCCATTACAGCCGGCCGCCGCGATCATCACGGCCGGCAACGCCCAGCGGCGCCACATATGCCTCTATGCTACCGCACGTACTTCACCAAGGTGGCGCACCGCTTAGCGGTGCGGCTCGTTCAACAGCTTATAATCTGCCGTCATGACCCCGATCGCCGCGCTCCTGACAATCAGCCTGCTGCAGCCCGCGCCACCTGCAGTCACCTATCCCAACGACCGCGTGCTCACCCACCGCGAGCAGGCCGCGCTCGTCAAAGGCTGGATCCAGAAGCGGTTCGACACGCTCCTGCCGGACCTCATGCGCCGCGAGAAGATCGACATGTGGATCATCGTGTCGCGCGAATACAACGACGATCCGGTGTTTCGGTCCATCTCCCCGCTGACGACGTACTCATCGAGACGACGGACGATTCTCGTGTTCTTCGATCGGGGGAAGGAGGGCGTCGAGCGGCTGTCGATCGGCCGGTTCGACTACGACCGTGTTTACACCGTCGTGGAGACGAAGAACGACGGACAGTGGGAAGGACTCCGCAAGGTCGTCGAGGAGCGCGATCCGAAGGTGATCGGCCTGAACACGTCCGAAGCCTGGAACCACGCCGACGGGCTGACGGCGAACGAAAAGGAGAACGTCCTCGAGGCGCTCGGCGCGAAGTACGCGCCTCGGGTGAAGTCGGCGGAGATGCTGGCGGTCGGCTGGCTCGAGACGAAGCTCCCGGAGGAGACAGAGGCCTACCGCCACGTGATGGCCGTCGCGCATCAGATCATCCGCGAGGCATTCTCGAACAAGGTCGTCACTCCTGGAGTGACGACGACCGACGACGTCGTGTGGTGGATGCGGCAGCGCGTCGCAGGGCTCGGACTCGGCGGTTGGTTCCATCCCTCCGTGAGCATTCAGCGGAAAGGCGGCCTGCCCCCGGAACTGCCCCCGGACAAGCGAATCATCCAGCGGGGCGACATGCTCCACACGGACTTCGGCCTCGTGTACCTCGGCTTCTCCACCGACACGCAGCACAACGCGTACGTGCTGCTCGAGGGGGAGCAACAGGCGCCCGCGGGGCTTCGCGAGGGGCTGCGCGCGGCAAACAGACTCCAGGACATGACGATGCGCAACGCGCGGACTGGCCATACGGGCAATGCCGCGCTCGCCGCGGCGCTCGCCGAGGCCAAGGGTGCAGGGATTACGCCGTCCATTTACTGTCACCCGATCGGATACCACGGCCATGGCGCCGGTCCGCCAATCGGCATGACGGACTATCAGCAGGGAGTGCCGGCGCGCGGCGAGTACATCTTCCGCGTATCCACGTGGCATTCGATCGAGCTGAACGTCCTGCATCCGGTGAAAGAGTGGGACAACCAGCAGGTACGCTTCGCGCTCGAAGAAGACGCCGCGTTGTTTTCGAACGGCTGGGGTTGGATCGACGGCCGCCAGACCGAGTTCTACCTCATCAAATAAGCGTCGGGGCGGTTCGCGAACCGCCCCTCTAGAGCTGGCTACGCGGTACCCTCTTTGCTACTCATCCGTAGTGGATGAGCCTACCGAAGGAACGCGTCCGCATCGCGGCGATCGGAGACCTGCACTACGCGCGCCCATCACAGGGCACGGTGCAGCCGCTGCTCGCGCGGATCGCCGACGAAGCGGACATCCTGCTGATTTGCGGCGATCTGACCGACTACGGCCTCCCGGAAGAAGCGCGCCTGCTCGCGCGCGAGATCGCCGCGGCCGTGAAGATCCCGATCGTCGCGGTGCTCGGCAACCATGACTACGAAAGCGGCGCGCCAGGCGCCGTCCGCGAAATCCTGTCCGACGCCGGAATCGTCGTCCTCGACGGCGAGACCTGCGAGATCCACGGCGTCGGCTTCGCGGGCGTGAAAGGATTCGCCGGCGGGTTCGGCCGCGGCACGCTCGGCCCGTGGGGCGAGCAGGCGGTCAAGGCCTTCGTTCGCGAGGCGGTGGACGAAGCGCTGAAGCTCGAGACGGCGCTCGCGCGGTTGCGCGCGCCTCATCGCATCGCGCTGCTCCACTACGCGCCGATCGCCGCGACGGTCGAAGGCGAGCCGCGCGAAATCTTTCCGTTCATGGGGTGCAGCCGCCTCGAAGAACCGCTGACTCGCTTCCCCGTCACCGCGGTCTTCCACGGCCACGCGCACCACGGTCGACCCGAAGGCCGGACCCGGACCGGCGTGCCGGTGTTCAACGTGTCCCTCTCGCTGATGCGCGCGATCGATCCGGATCGTCCCTACCGTGTCATTGAAATCGCCGATGGTCAGCTCCAGGCGCCGGAACGCCGTGCCGGAGCCGATCGCCGGGTGCGGGACACCGAACCATGACCAGGTCATTACTCCGCGTCCTCTGCGTCCTCTGCCTCCTCTGCGTCTCTGCGCTCGCGACCTCAGCGACCCCCGCGTCCGTGATGCTGCAGCTGCAGGTCTGGCTGGACAGGGTCGGCTTCTCGCCGGGCGAGATCGACGGCCGGGACGGCACGAACACGCGCCGCGCGACGCAGGCGTACGCAAAAGCCCGCGCTCTGACCGATGCCAGCCACGCGGCGGTCCTGCAGAAGCTCTCGGGCGAGAACGAGAACGTCCCGGCGGTCGTGGAATACACGATCACGCCGGAAGACGTCGCGGGACCCTTCGCGCCCGACATTCCGCAGGACCTCGTCGAACAGGCATCGTTGCCGGCGCTGTCCTATCGCACGCCGCTCGAGGCGCTCGCCGAGAAGTTTCACGCGAGCCCCGCGCTGCTCGGACGGCTCAACCCGGCGGCTGGATTCGACGCAGGCGAGCGAATCAACGTGCCAAACGTGAAACCCACCGAAGCCGGGTCGCGAGAGTCTTCCGGCGGAGGCGGGCCAGTGGGCACGGCCGGGACAACGGCCGCGCCGGTCGTCGTCCGCGTGTCGAAAGGAGCGTCCACCGTCGAAGTCACGGGGCCTGATGGGGCGGTCATCTTCGCCGCCCCGGTGACGAGCGGCAGCGAGCTCGATCCCCTGCCTATCGGTGAATGGAAAGTCACCGCGGTCGCGCGGCGTCCGGCCTTCCACTACAACCCCGACTTGTTCTGGGACGCGGACCGCTCGCACGCCAAGGCGACGATCAAGCCGGGCCCCAACAATCCGGTGGGGTCGGTCTGGATCGACATCAGCAAGCCGCACTACGGGCTGCACGGGTCTCCCGAGCCGGCCCGAATCGGTAAATCGGAATCGCACGGATGCGTCCGGCTGACGAACTGGGATGCGCTGCGGCTGGCGGCTCTCGTCCGCCCGGGGACTCCAGTCGTCTTTACTCAGTAGCCAGATGACAAAACGCGAGGCCGCTCGCCGTCTTGGGGCCGCTGCCGGTGTCGGCTTCGTCGCCGGTTTCTGCACGCTTGCGATGCTCGTCTGGTACTACGGGAACTTCATCGGGCTTCGTCCCGAACCCTCCGGGTGGGAATCGCGCGCCGTCGCCGGCAGCGGAACCCCGCAGGCGTCACCGCCGTTGCATCCTCCGGAACCGCCGGCCGCGACGGCGCCAAACCCGGTCGGCACCGATGGGGGCACGACCCCTGAGCCGCCCGAACGTGTCGAATCCACGATCGGACCCGAGCCGCTCGCGCTGCTGCGCAACCGCCGCCTGACCATGCCAGTCGAGGGGGTCGAACGATCGAGGCTGGTCCGGTCGTACGCCGACGCGCGGAGCGGCGGCCGGCGGCACGAGGCGATCGACATTCTGGCGCCGCGTCACACGCCCGTGCAGGCCGTCGAGGCGGGGACCGTCGCGCGTCTCTTCACGAGCCGCTATGGGGGGCTCACGATTTACCAGTTCGACCCGGAGAAGCAGTTCATCTATTACTACGCTCATCTCGAGCGCTATGCGTCAGATCTCAAGGAAGGTGACGAGATTCGCCGGGGAGAGACCATCGGCTACGTCGGGACTTCGGGGAACGCCCCTGCCAATACCCCCCACCTCCATTTCGCGATCTTCAAGGCCCTGGAGCCGCCCCGCTGGTGGGAAGGCCTGCCCCTCGACCCCTATGATGTCCTACGATGAGCCAGTCGGGCCTCGGGCCTGAGGCCCGATGCGTGACGGTTTCAACCTTCCTTTACAGGTAAGCATCCAAGCTAGTGCAGGGACGATAGATAGCGTCCCCCGGGGATGCTGCAACAGGAGACGTTGCCGATCGGGCTGACGGCTTTGGAGTCGAAACGGGTCCCCGACCGCGACGAAATGGACGTTTCGCGCGCGGCCAAGGGAGACGTTCAGGCCTTCGAGCGCCTCTATCGCACCCACATACCCCGCGTGCACGGCATCGTGCGGCGCATGGCTGGCGGCAAGGACGTCGACGAGCTGGCGCAGGACGTTTTCGTCCGCGCGTGGCAGAAGCTCGGGACGTTCCGCGGCGAAGCGGCGTTCACGACCTGGCTGCACAGGCTCGCGGTGAATGTCGTGCTCGAGCGGTTCCGTGCCGGCGGCGCCGAGCGCTCGCGTCGCGTCGACTCGGAAGCGGTTTTCGAGACGGCGCGGTCTACGCCGATGCGCCCGGAGCTTTCGATGGACTTCGAGGCGGCGCTCGAGCGGCTGCCCGACGGCGCGCGCGAGATTTTCGTGCTGCACGACGTCGAGGGCTACAAGCACCGCGAGATCGGCTCGCTGCTCGGCATCTCGCCCGGGACGTCGAAGGCGCAGTTGCATCGGGCGCGGATGATGTTGAGGAAGCACCTCAGGTGACGGTTATGGATCAATGGACTGACCGGTTGTCGGAATACCTGGACGACGAGCTCGACGCGACGGAGCGCCGCGAGCTGGAAGCGCATCTGACCGCGTGCGCATCGTGCCGAACGACGCTCGACGAGCTCAAGGGCGTTGTGTCGCGCGCGAAGTCGATGACCGAGCGGCCGCCGACCACAGATCTCTGGGCCGGCATCGAGCAGCGGATCGCGGCGATGGGCGGTTCGCGGCGCTATACGTTCTCGCTGCCGCAGCTCGCCGCCGCGGGGATCGCGCTCATGGTGTTGTCTGGCGGGGCGGTGTGGATGCTGCGCCAGCAGACCGTCGAGCCGGCCGCGCCGCCGACGCAGGCCGCGGTCGTCGACAACCCCACGGTCGTGCCGGTGAACCTCGCGGACGCGTCGTATGACGAGGCGGTCGCCGATCTCCAGCGCGCGCTCGAGGTCGGGCGGTCGCGTCTCGATCCCGAGACGATCAAAGTGCTCGAGGCCAGCCTGGCCTCTATCGATCAGGCCATCGATCAGTCGCAGCGCGCGCTCTCGGCCGACCCGGCGAACACATACCTCTACAGCCACCTCGCGGCGGCGCGGCAGCGCAAGCTCGCGCTGCTCCGCCGCGTCAGCGCGCTGGCAGATGTCGAAGGATAGCTTCTCATGCGCATGACGCGTTTCGCGTTCGTCGTGTCCGGCTACATGCTCGCGATGGTGATGCTGGGTGCGTCACCGGCCGCCGCGCAGGCGGAGCGTGGGCCCTCTCGGCCGCCGGCGACGGATCAGACCGTCCCGGTCCAGAAAGGACAGCGCCTCCAGGTCCAGAACTTCGCGGGTGAGGTGCTCGTCAAGGCGTGGAACAAGGACGAACTGCGCGTCGTCGCCGACCACGACAGCCGCGCGAAGGTGAACGTGCGCACGGCGGGGGTGGAGATCAGTGTGTCCGCCTCCCGCTCCGGCGCCCCGGGATCCGTGGACTACACGATCTCGGTTCCCGCCTGGCTCCCCGTGAGGGTCAACGGCACGTACAATTTCGTGTCGATCGAAGGCACCCAGTCCGACGTGAGCGTCGAGACCACCCGCGGCGACGTGACGCTGAAGGGCGGCTCGGGCGTGGTCTCGCTGAAGTCGATTGAAGGTGAAATCATCGTCGATGACGCGCGGGGCAAGCTGAAGCTCGAGACGGTCAACGAAGGCATCAGCATCAGAGGCGCCACGGGCGACATCACCGCGACCACGATCAACGGCGACATCCGGATGCTCGCCATGAAGGCGGCGAGCCTCGAGGCGACGACGGTGAACGGCGACATCATCTACGAGGGGGCCGTCGCCGACGGCTTCTATCGCTGCTCGACGCACAACGGCGACATCACACTGGCGCTGCCGGAGAACCCGAACGCGAGCGTGTCGGTACGCACGTATCAGGGGGACATGAGATCGTCGTTTCCGATCGCCGGGGACGCGAGCGACGGTGGCCGCGGCCGCCGCCGCAGATTCACCCTCGGCAATGGCGCCGCGCAGGTCGAGATGGAGTCGTTCGGCGGCGACGTGCGGATCCGCAAGATCGGCGAGGTGTCGCTCGAGCCGAAGCGCAAGGCCAAGCACGATGGAGACCACGCCCATCTGGACGATTCCATCCTGGAAGTCCACAACAAAAAGAATCCGTGAAATCCGCGGCTACTGGATGGGACTGACCGTGGCGGTCACCACGAACGGCTCGGTGGGCGCGACGCCGGTCGTGCTCTGCCAGACGGCGTTGATGTTGTTGGTCGCAAACGCGCGCTGGCCCGTGGCGCCGACCACGCGCGGAATCGCCGAGGCGTAGTACCCGGTCTGCGTCGCGGTCCCGTTGCAGTCGACCGGCCCGGCGTTCGCGCCCGCGGCCGCCTGCAGCGTGACGATGAAGCCGCTCTTGAAGCTGGGATCGAACGAAAGGTCCATCGACAGGAATCCAGCTCCCGCACCCCCGCAGGGAGTCTGGAGAGTCGAGAGCAGAACTGCGAACCCACCCCGTGCAGCCGAGGTCGCGTACGCGGTCTCGGCGGCATTGATGGCGCGAATCGAACCAATCGCTGACGCTTCGTTGCCTGCCATCCGGCCGCGGAGCAGCGCCGGAACGGCAATCGCGGAGATGATTCCGATGATCGCGACCGTTATCAGCAGTTCAACAAGCGTGAACCCTTTGGACGCGGGCCTCCGGGCGCGCATAACCACCCGGACTCTTGAGCAATCCGACTGCCAACGCACGCTGACGCACGAAGGCGCGTTTTTTCAGTCGGTTGCACCGAGGCGTCGGGTTCCGAACTGAGTCGGGATCGACAACCCCTGTCAGGGCCGGTGACAAATCCTGTCAAGCGGTGACGGTACCGCTCCGAGTCGCCGCTACTTGGCGCGGCTGGCCTCGCGATGAAGCTGCCAGGCGCGCGCGAGCAGCGAGATCCCGGTCCAGACCATCAGGATGGCGAGGGGAACGCTGAGGAAGCGGGGCCACATGAAACCGACGACGCCGAGCGCGAACAGCAGTATGGCTGCCGCTCCAAGGATCCGCGCCTCGGCCGCGCCGATCGGCCGGCTCCGCGTGAGCGCGGCGCCGACGGCGCTGCCGATGCCGAGCGCTCCCGCCGTCATGCGGCCCGGGACGCGCATGCGCCGCCGGGCCGAGCCCGGCCCCGCGCCGCGCGAGGTGTGCGGCGCATCGATCGGGCGCATGCGGCGGCGGCGTCCGATCACGATCTCGGTCGCGTTCGTCAGGTCCTGCTCGTACATCGCTTCCATCTGGCGCGCGAACGTCTCGTCCTCGATCGACACGTCCAGCTCCCAGTTGCCGAGCCAGCTGGAGGGGTTCAGATTCGTCGAGCCGACGCGCGCCCAACGGCCGTCGGCGACCGCCGTCTTGGCGTGCAGCATCGACCCGTTCCACTCGAAGACGCGGATGCCTCCCTCGAGCAGCGCTCGATACGCCGCGCGCGTCAGGGCGCGGGCGCCGGGCACGTCGCTCGAGCCGGGAACGAGCAACCGGACGTCGACGCCGTCAGCCGCCGCCGCTTTGAGTGCCTGTACGTACGGCGTCGTCGCGATGAAGTAGGCGTCGGTCAGCCACAGCGTCTTGCGCGCCGCGGCGGCGACGAGTTGATCGAGGCGGTACATCCCGGTGGCCCCGGGCACGCTCGCGACCACGCGGACGGGCAGCCTGCCGGCAGGCTCGATGTCGCCCACCGCGACGCGCTCCGCCGGCGCCAACGGATCGCCGGTCTCCGCCCAAAGATCGGCGAAGGCGTCTTCGATCCGCGCGACCGCCGGCCCCACGATTTCGATTCCGGTGTCTCGCCAGGGGTTGTCGCCGACCCAGCACTCCCCCACGCAGAGGCCCGAGACGTAGCCAATCGCGCCGTCGATCGCGATCGCCTTGCGATGGTCGCGGCTCAACCAGGCGAACGGGCTGCTGAAGTGAGGAGGATTCACCGCGCGCAATTCGACGCCGGCCTCACGTAAGATCTTTCCGTACTTCCGAGGCGTGACCTGCAACGATCCCCACCAGTCGTACAACACCCGAACGGCGACGCCGGCGCGCGCCCGGCTGGCGAGCGCTGCGGCGAACTGGAGGCCGACCTCATCGTCGTGGATGATGTAGCTTTCGAAGTGGATCCACCGCCGCGCCTCCGCAATCGACTCGAGCCACGCGGCGTAGTTCTCGGCGCCGTCCCGGAGCAGTCGAACGCGGTTGCCGGGCACCGGCGCCGCCCCTGTCGCCCGCGCGAACGCGCGATCGAAAAAACGCTCGACCGGAGTCGCCGTCGGCGCGATCATTGCCTACGATTCTAGACCGGAGGGACTCCGATGCGTTGGACGAGGGATCGTGGCCACATCGACGACATGCGCGGACGGTCGGGGTTTTCGGGACGCGGCGTGCCGATAGGAATCGGCGGCCTCCTGGTCGTCCTCTTGTTGAGCTGGCTCACCGGCGCCGATTTCCTGTCGCTCCTGGGCGGCATGCCACCCCCCGGAGCCGACACCACCGGCTCGACAGGGACGGTTGCGAGCTCGCCAGACGAAGAGCGTCTCGTCGATATGGTGGGCGCGGTGATGAAAGACACTCAGGAGACCTGGAGCACGGCGCTGGGGAATCGGTATCAACAGACGCGCGCGACGCTGTTCCGCGACTCGATCCAGTCAGCCTGTGGCTTCGCGCAGGCGGCGACAGGACCCTTCTACTGCCCCGCCGACCAGAAGGTCTATCTCGATCTTGGTTTCTTCGACGAGCTCGATCGGCGCTTCGGAGCGCCAGGTGATTTCGCGCAGGCCTACGTCATCGCGCACGAGGTCGGGCACCACGTCCAGACCGTCACAGGGATCGAGGGCCAGATGCGCCAGATGCAGCAGCGCAACCCCTCGCAGGCGAATGACCTATCCGTGCGGCTGGAGTTGCAGGCGGATTGCTTTGCCGGCGTGTGGGGGCACGCGGCCTCCCAGCCCGGACGCTTCATGCAGAACCGCGTGGAGCTCGAGAGCGGCGACGTCGAGGAGGGACTCCGCGCGGCCGCGGCGATAGGCGACGATCGGCTTCAGAGAATGTCCGGCCGCGGCGTCGCCCCCGAGTCGTTCACGCACGGCTCGTCCGCGCAGCGGGTGGAGTGGTTCCGTCGCGGTCTCGAGCGCGGCGATCCCGAGGCGTGCAATACGTTCGGTACCTGATCCGCGCTACGTCCGTGCCGGCGTCGATTTCGCGACCGTCGTGGCCAACGCGATCATCGACGCGATGTCGGACACGTTGGCGGGCAGGATGAGCGTGTTGGTCTCCTTGGCCAGCTCGCCGAACTTCTCGAGATAGTGCTCCGCGACGCGGAGCTGCATCGCCTCGGCGCCGCCCGGCTGGCGCAGCGCCTCGGCGACCTTGCGGAGGCCGTCGGCCGTCGCGCTGGCGACCGCAAGAATCGCTGACGCCTCCCCCTCCGCTTCGTTGATCTGCTGCTGCTTGCGCGCCTCGGAGGCCTTGATCACCATCTGCTTGTCGCCTTCAGCGTTGTTGATGGCGGCGTCGCGCGTGCCCTCCGACGTCAGGATCACCGCACGCTTCTCCCGCTCGGCTCGCATCTGCTTCTCCATCGCGGCGAGCACGTCGTGCGGCGGCGTGATGTTCTTGATTTCGTAGCGTAGGACCTTGACGCCCCATGCCTCCGACGCCTTGTCCAGCTCGCTTACGAGCTGCGCGTTGATGTTGCCGCGCTCCTCGAACGTGCGATCGAGGTCGATCTTCCCGATCTCGCTCCGGAGCGTCGTCTGCGCCAGCTGGCTGATGGCGAAGTGATAATCGGAGATCCCGTACGATGCCCGCTCGGGGTTCAGGACTTTGAGGTAGAGAATCCCGTCGACCCCCACCTGGACGTTGTCGCGCGTGATGCAGACCTGAGCCGGAATGTCCACCGCCGCTTCCTTCAACGACAGGCGGTAGCGGATCACGTCCACGAACGGCAACAGGATGTGGAACCCGGCGCCGAGCGTGCCGGCGTACCTCCCGAGGCGCTCGACCACGAACGCGCTCTGCTGCGGCACGACGATCGCCGTCTTGGCGACGATGATCAGCACGAAGAACGCCAGAGCCAGCAGTAGGATCAGCGTACCTGTCACGTTCGAGCTCCTTCCGGTTCGATGAAGAGCATCAGCCGATCGACCCGCACGACGGCGCATCGCCGGCCTCGGGAGATGGCCGCCGTAGTCGTGTTGCGCGCCTGCCAGACCGTCCCGCGGAGTTCCACGCGCCCGACTTCCCCGGGCGCGATGTCCTCGAGCGGAACCGCGATCTCCCCCGCCAGCGTGTCCACGTCCGGCGATCCCTGATCCAGTTTCAGCCAACGGATCATCGGATTGCGAAACAGCACGAGCGACCCCACTGAGATGACCGAGAACAGGAGCAGCTGGACCCATGCGGGGCCCGCCAGGTTGAGCAGGTGCAGCGCGCCGATGGCAATCGCCGCCACGCCGAAGAAGATGACGTAAAAGCCGCCCGAGGCCGCCATTTCCAGGAGGATCAGCACCAGCCCGAGGACGAGCCACTGCCACCAGGTGAACATGGGGATGAGGTGATTATAGCCGAGTAGTGCCGTTAGGGCACTGGCTGGAACGTCGCCGCGGTCAGCGTGGGCGTCACGGCGGCGGCCGGCGCGGAATGGAGGGGACAGAGCTCGTAGGGGCCCGAGCCGATCGCGAAGATGTCGTCGTACACGCCGGTCGGTCCGTGCGGCGTGCCGGCTCCGTCGATGACAAGCGGGACGAGAGGGTGCATCACGGGCTCCTTGCAGGCCTCGACGGCGCGTGCGCCGGTGCGCACGCAAAGCGTCACACGCTCGACGTCGGCCGGCTGCTCGAACCACTCCGCCGGATCGTTCTTCGTCGCCGCGTTCATGAAGCGCGCCCAGGCCGGCGCGGCGACGGTCCCGCCGAAGCCTCGCCGCATGATCGGCGCGGGCCGATCGAGCCCGATCCACACGCCGGTGACCAGCCGGGTCGTGTAGCCCACGAACCAGGCATCCGCGTAGTCGTCGGTCGTTCCGGTCTTGCCAGCTGACGGCCGGTTCAACAGCCCGCGGACGATGTAGCCGGTCCCGCCGCTCACGACGTCGGAGAGCATGCTGCTCATCAGGAAGGCGGTGGACGGCCGGACGGCCTGACGGACGGTCAGCGTCGGCTGCCACACCACGTCGCCGTTCGCGTCCTCGACGCGGCGGATGAAGCGCGGTGCGTTCCAGAGACCGCCGTTCGCGAACGTGCCGTAGGCGGACGTCAATTCGAGCGGGGTCACGCCGCCCGTCCCGAGCGCGAGGGACGGGACGGCCGGCAGCGCCGAGGCGATCCCGAGCCGCTCGGCGTAATACAGCGCCGATGACAACCCGATGCGCTGGAGCAACTGCGCCGACGCGCGATTGCTCGACACCTTCAGCGCGCGCCGCAGCGTGTACTGCGCCTCCTCGTGCTCACCCCCCGGCAGCCAGTAGTCGGAACCGGCCGCGATCGGCGTCTCGAGCTCCTGCAGCAGCGATCCCGGACCGAATCCCTGCTCGATCGCGGCCGCGTAGATGATCGGCTTGAACGCCGACCCGGGCTGGCGGCGTGCGTCGGTCGCGCGATTGTAGCGGCTCGTGTGTCCGTCGCGGCCGCCGACGAGCGCGACAACGTCACCTGTACGCGGGTCAATCGAGACCAACGCGCCTTGCAAGCGGCCGCTGTCCCGGCGGCGGTGTTTTTCAATCTCGATCAACCGGGCACGTACCGCCTGCTCCGCTTCGCGCTGAAGGGCCGGGTCGATCGTGGTGTAGACGCGCAGGCCGCCGCGCCGTACCCGCTCCCACCCGAAGATCAAGACGAGCTGGCGGCGAGCCTCTTCGTAAAAATACAGTCCGCACTCGTGCGACGCGTGGTCGGAGGCCGTGTGATCCAGGCGGCCGATCGCGGCATCGCGGCGCGCCCGGATCAGCATCGGGGCCGCAAGCGCATCACGGTACGCGGGGGCGTCTATCATCGCCGCGTCGCGCATCCTGCGCAGCACGAGGTTGCGTCGCGTCACCGCGCGGGCCGGCTGCTGCCGGGGCGAGTTCGCGGGCGATCGGATCAACCCTGCGAGCAGCGCGCCCTGCGGGGCATCGAGGCTCGAGGCCGACGTTCCAAAGTATCCACGCGAGGCTGCCTCGACACCGTAGTAGCCGTCGCCAAAGTAGACGTTGTTCAGATACGTCTGCAGGATTTCCTGCTTGGAAGAGCTCGCGTCGAGATCGGTTGCCGCGAGCGCCTCACGGATCTTCCGCCGCCACGTGCGCTCCGAGCCGATCGCGAGCCGTCGCACGAGCTGCTGGGTGATGGTGCTCCCCCCTTCGACGATCCGGCCGGCGCGCAGATTGGCCCAGGCGGCGCCCGCGATGCGAACTGGATCCAGGCCCCGGTGGGAGAAGAAGCGTTGGTCCTCGACCGCGAGCACGGCCTGAACGAGGTACGGCGACATGCTTTCGAGCGGAATGTCGATGCGCGCTTCGTCGTGCAGCGAGAAGACCGGCTGATCGTGGCGATCGAAAAGCATGGTCGCCTGCGGCCCGCTCGCCAGCCCCGGTAACCTCACCGGGCCATCGATGAGCCGCCAGGCGAGACGCGCGTGCAGCAGGCCCAGCCCGGTGCCGACGTACAACGCGACCGGAACGGCGACGACCAACCTCAGCCCGATTCGCAGCATTAGTCAGGAGGGATCAATCGCGGTGCCAGTAAAGTGGGTAGCCCGCTCCACACTTCCGCAGCCCCGGGCGGCGTAGTGAAGCCGTGAGGGCGCCTCACACCACACCAAAAGGTCATCCGTTACACAAAGGGCCGGGCTTCGCCGTTTTTGAGCCACTTACGGATGCCGCCCGCTCGGGCCCCATCCGAGCTAATCAGCTGAGATGCAACGGCTTAGGTCGGGCGCGGTCATCGGGCGCAACGATTGCTGAGCTTTCAGGCGTGATCTACGAGCTGATGGTTGGAATCGCCCTCGTGGTTACTTCCGGGGCTTCCGGCGCTTCGGGGGTGCCCGCGCGGAACGGCGCGCACTTGTCGATCGCCCAGGCTGACGCAAGCCCGGTGCGCATCGAGTCCGCGACAATCGAGCCTGGCACCTCCACCGGATTGCGCCTGCGTTACGTCGTCGCCAACCTGAAGCAACAGAACATCGAACACCTCATCTTGACCGCGGCGACCGTGGATGGCGACGAGCGGGTCACGGCGGTTCAGGCGCAGACGATCGAGGAGCCAATCGCAGGCGGAGGCCGCAAGGAGCAGTTCGTCGTATTCGCGGAGCTTCTGCCGGCGTCAGGAGAGCGTGTGGTCTTCGGGGTGCTCGCGGTCGGATGGAGCGGCGGCCAGGAATGGCGCGGGGTGGTGCGGCTCGCGGCGGCTAGAACGACGGCCTCAGATTGAACACGAAGTCCCATCCATTGCGCGCACGGTCGAACGGTCGTGCGGCGCCGATTTCCGCGACCATCCCGAAGGCATTGACCCGCACGCCGGCGCCGGCGCTGCGAACGAGCCGCCGTGCGCCACCCGCGAACTCAGGCCGGTCGAGGCCCGTCCACGCCACGCCGGCGTCCGCGAACAGAAACGCTTCGGCCGGCAGCCGGCCGTAACGCACTTCGCGTGCGGCCGCTCCCGCGACCGGCACGCGCAGCTCGATGTTCGTGACCAGAAGACGGCTGCCGAAGAGCGCATCGAAGCGGTTGCAGTCACCATCCTTGTCGCATCCGCCGAACGCCGCCGCGTCGTAGCCGCGGACGAGGTGCCGGTAGCCGGCGAACATCGGCACGAGCCGCGGGTCGTCCGCATCCGGACCGTACCGTGCCGAGTGGAGCACGCGCGCGGCGATCGTGTACGGACGCGCCGGCATGAAGTATCTGCGATAGTCGGCGAGAACGCCCGCGAAGCGGAGCGATCCGATGGCCGGCGACAGCTCGACCCGCCACCGCTCGCCCAGAATCGGGCCGACCGGTCCATAGACCGCGCGATCCGACACGAGCGCGGCGGAGCTTTCGAAGAAGCCGGCCGGCTGCACGCCGGGAACGCTCTCGTCGGTTTCTCCCACGAGGCGTCCGCCGGGACGGGCGTATTCCCGCCTCCGAAGCTCGTGCTCGTATGTGATGTGGCGCAGGCCCGCGCTCAGCTCCAGGCGCCGCGTCCGGCTGAACGGATACGCCAGGAGGCCCGCGAGCCGGGAGTGGAACTGCATCTCGCGCGCCGACTCGCGCACGACGACGGCGCCGTCACTCTCGGCGAGCGTCCGGGTGCGCCCGCGAGCGTAGGGCATCACCTCGGCGGCGACGCCCCAGTTCCAGCGGGAGTCCCGGTTCAGGTACTGCACCTGCACCGCAAGATCCGTGCGCCGCGTACCTGCCTGGACCGCGATGCCGAGCCGTTCTCCTCCCAGCATGTCGCCGAACGAGAACGCGGCGCCGCCGCGAACGAAGCTGCCGAACGCGCTCCCGCCGGTGGCGACATATGGCTGAAGCACGCCGTCGAACTGCAGCCGAGGTCGATACTCAACGCTCTCGAGCGCATTCGGTTCTACGGGTGTGTCCGATGGTTCGGTCCGGCTGCCGCCTTCGCGCGCGACGCGCGCTTCGGCGAGCCCCGCCGAAGCCTTCGGCGGAGGCGGGAAGCTGGACACTACAGGTGAGTCAGGTAGTGTTGAAGCGGCGACGGCCGGCATCGCCACGGGCACGACGTCCGCGACGTGGATGTTGAATCTGCCTCGCTCGTAGACGCTGACAGCGACCGTGCCGGCGTGGCGGGCGACCGAGAGCGACGGGCCTTCGAGCGTCAGCCCGCTCACCGCGCCAGGCAGCTCGCCGGCGAAGCCGGCCGCGCCGGACGCGAGGTCGACGCGGGCGAGGCGTCCGGGCGCGTGATCGGTGACGAAGACGATCGACGCGCTGTCCGGCGTCCATTGCGGCGAGAAGTGATTCGCCTCGAACGCGGCGACGCGCGAGATGCTCCCGGTCGCGAGCTCTACGAGGGCCAGCTCCAGCCGTCCAGGCGCGAGCGCCGGGCGATCTGTCGTGAACCGGTCGGTCGCCATCGCGATGCGCGATCCGTCAGGAGACCAGGCGGGCTGCAGGTCCGCGTACGGATCTGCCGTGAGCGGACGCAGGCGGCCCGCGTCGAGCTCGTAAAGATACAGGTCCGTCGCGCCCGCGACGAGAGCCGTGAACGCGAGCGCCTTGCCGTCGGGCGCCCAGGAGGGGCTGGCGATCTCGCCGAGCGAGGGAAGCGTCACCCGCCGGCTGACGCTGCCGCGCTCGACGTCGAAGATGAGCAGCGTCGGCTGACCGTTGCGCACGACGGCGAACGCGAACTGGCGGCCGTCCGGGGACCATGCGCCAGCCGATCGGAGCGACTGCAGGCTTTCGATTTCCGGTCGGGCCGCCGTCGTCAGGAGCTTGCGCTCGATGCGGCCGGAGCGCGCGTCGGCGAGGAAGAGATCGACCGACAGACGATCGCGCTCTGACAGAAACACCACGCGACGCCCGTCCGGACTGAGGGCGGGCGCGAGATTCACCCGGCCGCCGGTCGCGACCGCGGTGAATTGCATCGGGCCCTCAACGGCATCCGCCGAGAAAGTCGCGCGGAGCCAGTGGTGCCATTCCCGCTCGAGCGCCTCGGGCTCCAGACCCGTGACCCGCTCGAGCCGCTTGAGAACGCCCGCGCGCCCTTTCTGCTTCAACGCGGCCGCGACAACGCTCTCGCCGAACCGGTACGCCATCCAGCTCCAGAGCGCGTGGCCGCTGCGATACGGGGAGATCGGGCCGCGGTCAAGCGCCTCGATTGACGGCAGCTTTCCACTCGCGACCGCGTCGCGCATCATGACCGTCGTTTGCGGGTGGGATGGTCCGACCGACAGGTACTCGGCCATGCCCTCGGCGAACCACAGGGGCACGTACATCGACGTGCCGTGCCGCGATGAGATCTGGTACTGAAACGCGTGCGCGATCTCATGGCCCAGCACGTGATCCGTTTCCGCGAGGCTGTAGCCGAACGGCATGACGATCCGCCGGCGCAGTCCCTCGGTCACGCCGCCCACGCCCTCGCCGATGGCACCGCCGACGATGTTGGTCTGCACGAACTCGCGGTGGCTGCCGTACAGCACGAGCGACTGACGCTCGGTCAGCTTGTGATCGAGCGCGCGCGCCAGGCGTGCCTGCCAGCGCTCGGCGAGCGCCGCCGTGTCAGCCGCGGCCGCTTCGTCCTTTGCGGCGAAGTAGATGTCGAAGTGGTCGGTCCGCGCGACGCGGAAGTCGAAGGAATCGTACTCGACCTTATTCCGGCCGAAATACTGCGCCTCGGCGGACGAAGCCACCACGAGCAGCAAGGTGAGAGCCTGAGCTGCCGCACGCATGATGAAAAAGGGAGCGCGCGGATTATAGGTCCGGCTGAAGCCGGACGCTACATCATTTTCTTGCGGTGTCCGGCTTTAGCCGGACCGATTACTGCCCGATTGCAACCAGGTGCTTCTCCGTACGGACGAAAAGCGTTCGATGGGCGATCGCCGGCGTCGCCATGACGAGCTCACCCGTCGTGTTGGTCGCGGCGAGGCCGAACGTTGGCCCTGTACGGATGACGAAAACGTCCCCGTCCTCGCTGGACAGGAAAAGCCGGCCGTCGGAGGCGACGGGCGAGGCGCTGAAGCCGCTGCCGTGGTGCGGGATGCGCTCGCGATAGACTTCGCGGCCGGTGGCGAGCTCGTAACAGTCGAGGAGGCCCTGGTTGGCGAGCACGTAGACGTAGCCCTGATAGATGATCGGCGTCGGCATATACGACCCGCGCCCGCGTTTGCTCCAGGCGATGGCGTTGCTGGCGGACTGACCCTCGGCAAGGGTCAAATCGCCCGCCCCTCCCGGCCGGATCGCGAAGATCGGCCGCTCCGGCGCGCGCCCGCTCGAGACGATGACGAGGTCCTTCGTGAACACCGGCGTCGGCGCCGTGATTTTCGAGCTGCCGCCGAGCCGCCACAGCTCCTTCCCCGTGTCCGGATCGGAGCCGCGGATGAAGTTCGACGCGTTCGTGACGATCTCCGGCCTCGAGCCGGCCGTGTACACGGTCGGCGTCCCCCAGGACGGCAGCTCGGTCCGATCGGTCTTCCACAGCGTCCGTCCCGTCTTCAGATCGAGCGCCATCAGAAACGACGCCTCGTGCGTATCGCACTGCACGATGACCCGGTCCTTGTAGATGATCGGTGAGCTGGCGTTACCCCACTCGTAGCTGGGAATGTCGTACGCGCCGGCGTTCAAACGGCCGAGGTCGCGCGCCCAGAGCTTCTTCCCGGAAACGTCGTAGGCATACAGTCCCTGCGATCCGAAGAACGCGACGACCACGCGTCCGTCGGTGGCGGGAGTCTGATTGGCGTACGTGGCCTTGATGTGGCGCTTCTCGCGGGGTTCCCCTTCGAACGCGACGCGCTCCCAGAGAACCTTGCCCGTCCGACGGTCCAGGGCAATCACCTTCCATTGATGCGACGAGCGGTCCTCTGAGGCGGTCCCGTCGCCGTAGAGCCCTGGCTTGAACGTCGCGGCGCCCTTGCTGCTGACAGCAGTCGTCACGAAAACACGATCGCCGGCGACGACCGGGCTCGAGTGCGCGAGCCCGGGGAGTGGAGTCTTCCAGCGGACGTTCTTTCCGCCTGCAACGTCCCACGTATCGGGGATGCGCTCCCCGTCCGCGACGCCCGAGGCGGATGGCCCACGGAACGACGGCCACTCGGCGTCGGGGGATGCGGAGGGCAACTCTGGCGCGAGCAGGGCGAGAAACGCGAAGGATACTGAGACGACTGATTTCATTTTCCTGTCAGCGCAGTGCGCCACTGACGCAGCCACTCGACCGCGGCGGCTTCGTGCTCGCGCGGCACGCGGAACTCTATCTGCACGACGCCAGTTTCTCCCCGCAGCAACAGCCCGGAGGACACGTAGCTGACCCCGGCATGGCTCCCGAACAGTCGATAGCTCCCATCCGGTTTGGCCCCTTGACAAGCCGCGACGAGCGTCGAGGCGACGGCGACATCCCAGATCGCATAACGGGCGGTATACGCGTAGTGATCGGGGGACGTCCAGGCGTATCCCGGAGGCACCGGGCTTTGCTCGCAGCCGAACGGACCGCCCGGCTCCGCAATCCACCCGGCCGGCTCGACGCGCCCGGGCGACCACTTCGGGGGCTGCACTTCTGCGCGCAACAGGGGATCCACCTCAATCGACTCAAGCGACGTCTTCAGCACGCTCCGGTTGAACGCCATCGCCTCGGCCGTTCCTTCGTATCGTGCGACGATCCAGTCGCTGCCCAGCGAGACGATCCGATACTCCATCGTCCTGCGGCCGCCGTCCACGCCGGTCCTCGACGCGCGCCCCGAGACCTGCCCCTTCGTCGCTCGACGTGCCTGGGCATCGATATCGTACGGCGGTCCGGACACCACCTGAGCTCCCGCGAGCACGCCCCGCTCCATCTGATCGAGGGTCCATCGCGAGAACACGCGATCGACCTCCACAACAGGATCTCCCGCGGACCGGTCCCCAGCCTCGACGCGCAGCCGGCCAGGCACCAGATCCTGATAGCCGTGCGGCATTCTCAGCCGAAGTCCTTTGTCGGATAGCGATGCCGCCGGCCCCAGGGCCAGGCGCCGCGATGGAAGCGCCGAGTCGAGCCCGACCCGCTCGAGAAAGTCCTTGGCGCGATTGATCGCGATCGCGAACCCGACGCCGTCCGCCTTGGTGGCCTTCATCGCGACGATGCCGACCGCGTAGCCCTCGGCGTCGACGATCGGCCCGCCGCTGTTGCCCGGGTTCAGCGCGTTGGTGACCTGCAGAAACCGCGGCTGTTCATCGTCCCCCGCGCGAACCGCGGACACCGCGCCGGGCGTGATGGTCGCCTGCGGCGCCGCGACGCCGGTCGTCCTCCGCCCGACCTCGACCGCTTCGCCGAGCGGATAGCCGAACGCCGTCACGGACGCGCCCCGCTCGATCGCGTCGGAGTCGCCGAACGGGAGGTACGGTAACCCTCCGGCGCCGGCTGCCAGCACGGCGAGATCAACTTCCGGATCCGATCCGAAGACCGTCGCATCGAGGCGTTGGCCCGACGGAAGCACGACCTCGATCCGATCGAGCGCCGTCTTGATCTCGAACTTCCGGCCGTCGATCGTGACCGTCTTGCTCTCGGGGTGGATCAAGTGGTGATTCGTCAGAATGTGGCCCAGGGGCGACACGATAAAGCCCGTTCCGGTCGCGACCTGCACGTCGCTCTGCTCGACTCGCTTCCGAAACTCGTCGACCTCGGCGCTGACGGTGGCGAATACCCGGATGAGAACGACGGAGTCGGACGGTTGGGACGAGGGCTGCGCGGAAGCGGCAGCGCCCGTCGACAAGACGATGCCCAGGACGGCAACCGTCGGCAGCTTCATCGGGATCAGGGATACCTTACAATAGATGGTCGATTCGGCCGTCATTCTCTACCAAGGAGCTTCAATGTCTGCTCGAGCCGCGACCAGGAATCATTTCGTGCCGGCGCTCGTCGCCGCCGCGTTTGCGCTGTCGGCGCTCCTCGCCGCCCCCGCCCTCGCCGACGTCACCGTGACTCAGAAAACAACCGGCAAAGGCCCGATCGGCACGGCGGCATCCGGTGAGAGCGTCCAGTATCTCAAGGGCTCGAAGATGCGCGTCGACCAGACGCGCGGCGAGGACGAGACGTCGATGATCATCGATGCGGACGCTCAGCGGATGGTCTCGCTCAATCACAAGAAGAAGGAAGCGGAAATCTACGACATGGCCAGGATCACCGCCGACATGCAGAAGATCCAGGCGTCCGACATCAAAGCCAGCGTCACGCCGACCAGCCAGACGCGGCAGATCGCCGGCCAGACCTGCACGGTCCACAACATCGAGATCGAGATCCCGATGACGATGGGCAACAACGCGATGAGCATGCTGATGTCGGGTCCCGCCTGTCTCGTGAAGGACGCGCCCGGAGCGAAAGACTACGAGGCGTTCTACAAGACCGCGGTCGAGAAGGGACTCTTCTTCAGCGACCCCCGGCAGGCCAAAGCGCAACCGGGCCAGGCGAAGGGGATGGCCAGGCTGTATCAGGAAATGGCCTCGCGCGGCATGCCGTACGCCCAGGAGTTCACGATGAAGTTCCAGGGCAACGAGATGATGGCCGGCATGATGAACAAGATGGGCGGCGCCACGATGACGACCGAAGTGACGTCGGTCACGGCCGGCCCGGTCGCGGACACGTTGTTCGAGATTCCAGCCGGATACAAACAGAAGCAGCAGAAGTAAATCGTTAGTGTTGAGTTATGAGTTTTGAGTTATGAGCTTTGAGTTCTGAGTTTTGAGTTCTGAGTTCTGACTCAAAACTCAGAACTCAAGACTCAGAACTGACGGAGTTCGCCCTGCCGGCCAGCAGCGCGACGAACCCCGGGATGAACGCGAACGTCCAGTTGACGAAATTGACCAGGTAGCGTGGCCCGCCGGGCGACGGGTTCGTCCAGATCCCGGAGATCGCATAGAACGCGAGGCCGGACGCGACCGCCGCGATCGCGCCGCGCGCCAGCGCCGGGGCCGCGCGCCCTTTGCGCAGCAGGACGCCGTCGAGCAACCCGATCAACAGCCACAGCGCGACCCACGCCGGGAACATCGCCGCGAGGCGCATCGCTGGAGCGAGCGCGTAGAAGACACAGGCAGCCAGCGTCCCGGAGACGATCCCGCCGATCGCGCCCGCGAGCGGCCGTCCGGCCAGGATCCCCAGATACAGGCCGAGGCAAAGGAGCAGGAGCGCGCCGTGCGCGACGCCGTAGGCGACGCGGTGGCGCAGGTTCATCCACTCCCAGAAGAAATCTCCGAACGTATTCACCGCGCCGAGCAACACCCCGCCGACGAGCGCCTGCACGATGGCCTGCATAGTGGCGCCTATCCTATTTCATCTGTCGGGCGTGCGGCTGAGCACCTTACGCGGCTTGCGCCGGCGGGACCCGGACTTCGTGAGGCATTGCTCGACGGTGACGATCAGCGCATCGAGATCGATCGGCTTCCGGAGGATGCAGAGCCACCTCGTTTCCTTCAGGTCGCCGGGGTCGCCGGTGACGACGACGATCGGGAGGCGGTGGGTGCGCGGATGGGCGGCGATCTCCTCGTACACCGTTCGGCCGCTGATGCGCGGGAGTCCGATATCCAGGACGACGAGGGCGGGCAGGCGGTTCTCGAGATGGTAGAGCGCGTCGAGGCCGTCGCCGACCGCCTCGACTTCGTATCCGGCTACGCGAAGCGCGGAAGAGTACAACGCGCGGAGATCAGCATCGTCTTCGACAACGAGGATCCTCCGCCCGGTTGCCACTGCGAAGGATTCTAGCGTAGATAAGTATGGCATCAATAAATCTTGATGGTCGAGCTTTGCAGCTGATCGGTACGACTCGTGTTATTCGTTGAAGGCATCGGAGGCCGCATGCGTAGAGTCGTCGTGCTCATCATTGGAGTTGCCGCGATCGTCGGAAGCGCGAGCGCGATCGCAGCCGCGTGGAACGCGGCGTTTGCCGATCGACCCGCTCAGGAACAGGCGCGGGTGCGCCCGTGGCAGGTCGGAGCGTGCTACCGCGTGTTTCGAATCGTCAACGAGCCGCCGGAGTTGTTCAAGGTCCTCGAGGCGCCGGAAGGGAGCTGGGTTCGCGTGGAAGCGGATCCGAAGGCGCCGTGGGTGCCCGGCGCACGGCCCGCCGGGCGAGTGTGGCTGAACATCAACTCGGTGTTCGTCCTGCAGGAGTGGCCGTGCTCGCAGTTTCCACTATGACGCGACGACCCTGAAGGGTCGTACTACTGGATCGAGAACGAGACCGGATTCGCCTGGAGCCGGAAGCGTGTGTCGTCCAGCCGCGCGAACACCTGGTACCCACCTGGCGGAAGCGAGGCGTCGGCGTCGCCGGGTGTTTCCGGTGCACGCACGCGTATCACCCGTTGCATCGTGGCGCCGGCCCTCAGCGACAGTTGCGTGAGAACTGCCGTGCACGCCCAGTCGCCGCTCGTGGGATAGACGATCTGATTCGTCGAGCTCGCGCGAACGTACGGCAGGACCTGACATCCGCTGTTGAACGTCAGGTTGACGGTATCCTCGCCGGCGTTTTCGAGAGTGATGGTGATGGTGGCGATCTGCCCTGGTCCGACGGCCGGTGAACTGATCTGCACGGTCAGGCGCAGATCTTCGTCCTCGGAAGGCTGGGTGGAGGCGTTGCACCCGGCGGTCAATGCCAGGATGCCGACGACCGCGAGCCACTGACTGATCGCGGCGATGGCGTTGTCAACGGAGCTCACTTTACACGCTCGTACTCTTGGCGCGCCCGTTGCAGAATCGGAAGGTCGGCGTCTGCGTCTTTCCATAACGCGAAGAAATCCTGGTAGGCGGTGCGGGCGGTGTCGCCGTCGTTGGCGAGCGCAGCGGCACGTCCCAGGCCAAGCAGCGCGAGCGCATTGACCTCGCTGACGGGCGCGGACCCGCGGTGCTTCACGATTCTGGTGAACTCGGCCGTGGCCGGCGCGCCGGAGCCCGCTCGGAGATGCGCAAGGCCACGAACATAGACCGGCGCCAGCGAGCCGAACTGGCGCGTCAGCCGGCCGGTCTCGTAGCTCAGTGGCGACGGCAGCAGCGCCACGGCCTTGTCGCCGTTGCCGCGCGAGACCTCGATCGCCGCCCGGGCCGCGGGCACCCAGACGGTGTTGACCAGCGAGTCGGTCGGATAGTCCTTCACGAGCTCCGCGGCCAGCCGCTCCGCGGCGGTGGCATCCCCCGCCAGCGCCAACGCCGTCGCCGAGAGCATCAGCGTGTCGCGCTGCCGCGCCAGATCGACGGCCTCTCGCGCCTTCTGCCGCGCTTCCGTCACGTTGCCGAATTCCGCTTCCGCCAGCGCCTGCCACGCTGTCATGAGGCTCGCGAAGTCCTTCAGGTTGGCTTTCTCAAGCATTCCGACCGCGCGGCTGACAGTCTGGCGCGCCGTGTTCATCTTTCCGTGCGAGGCGGCCGCCTGCGCCAGAGTGAACAACATCCACTCTTCCCGCCGCTGGCCGGCGGCCCACTGCGCCTGGCGCGCCTGCATCTCCACATCGTTCTTCGCGAACGCAATCTCGAACAGGCCAACGTGAATCGGCAGATCGTCCAGCTTGTGCACGATGGCTTCGTCGAACACCGCAGCGGCCTCGTCGAGGCGGCCCTGGCCCATGTACGAAAAGCCAAGATTGCCGTAGGGGAAAGGATGATTCGGCGCGAGCCGTTTCGCTTCGTGGGCGGCGAGAATGGCCTTGTCGAACTGTCCGGCCGTGGTGTGAACGTAGGCGAGGGTGTTGTACGCGCTCCAATCTCTCGGGTAGGTCTGCGTCCAGAGCTGGAAGGTCTCGAGCGACTTGTCGAGATCGCCGGTCAGGTCGTTGTAATTCGATACGATGAAGAACTTCTCCCGCTCGCTGACGCGCGATCGGCGCTCGAACGCCTGTGTCATGTACTCCCGAGAGCTGTGGAGCTCGCCGATGTTCCAGTAGATGACCCCGACCCTCTCATAGGCCATCGCAAAGTTCGGATCCAATTCGATTGCGCGCTTGTAGAACGGGATCGCCCCGACCTCGGCCCCTTTCCCCCGCTGCAGCTCCCCAAGGCTGAAGGCCTTCAACGCCTCGAGCGACGGGGTCGTCGCCTGTTCGATCGGCACGTCGAACGCCTGGATCGAGCTGAGCGACTCGCCGAGACGCTCGCGCAGCCTGGTGGCTGCGGTTCCGAGCGCCTTCAGGATGACCTCGCTGTTCTCGGCCTCGATCTGCTCGCGCGCGAGCGAATCACCAGTCCGGCAGTTGACGGCATTCAGATCGACCACGTAGTGAAGACCGAGGGTCGAAATCGTGCCGGTCAACATGGCCTTGATGCCCTGACGCTCGCAGATCTCCTGCGCGACCGCTCCCGTGACCCGGTCGTCCGGAGGTCGGCTCATGAAGCGCAGGGTTTCCCGAACGCGCGATTCCGGAACGATGTTGAGAAAGGGAGATTGCTCGAGATGCACTGCCAGCGCCTGTTTCAGGGCGCCGTCGAAGACCGTCTGATCCGTGTTGTTGATGAAATCGGCCACCAGTACCTGGTCGCGCTCAGTCAGGGGCTTCGCCTGGAGAGGGCCCACGAACTTCATGGCAAGCGCACCCGCCGCGGCGACGACAGCGGCGGCCGCCACGATCTTCCACCGCCGCGGCACACCCTGCGAGGCGCCGGAGCCAGCGGTCTGTGGGGCGGACGCGGCCGCAGGACCAGAGGGAACGCCGGCCGGAACGCCTGCCGAGTGCGGCGCCGGTTCGACCCGCTGCGTCGACGGAAGCCGGCCCGATCCGGAGTCGCGCCGCAACCGCCGCAGATCCGCAAGCATGTCGGCGGCCGTCTGGTAGCGGAGGCTTCGATCCTTCTCGAGCGCCTTGGAAATGATCCGCTCCGCCTCCGGCGGCAACGCCGCATTGATCTGAAGCACGGCGGTCGGCGTCCGGTTGAGGAGCCCGTCGAAGACAATGGCGGTGTTCTCGCCAGGAAAAGGGCGCCGTCCGGTCGCCATCTCGTACAGCACGACTCCCAGCGAAAAGAGGTCTGTGCGTGGGTCGAGGTGCTCGCCTTTGGCTTGCTCCGGGGACATGTACCCGAGCGTGCCCATCGTCACGCCTATTTGAGTCAGGGAGTGCTCGATGTTCGTGATCGTCTGGAGGTCGGCATCCGCCTCTTGTGCGACGCGTCGCCCTCGCCCTCGTTCCGCCAGCATGGCCAGCCCGAAGTCGAGGACCTTGGCCTGGCCGCGATGCGTCAGGAAGATGTTCGCGGGTTTGAGGTCCCGATGGACGATGCCCTCAGAGTGGGCGGCGTCCAGCGCATCGCAAATCTCAGTGCCGACCTCGACGAGCCGCTCCAGCCTGAGGGGCTTGCCTCCAATCGCATGTTTCAGCGTCTGCCCTTCCAGCAGTTCCATGACGATGAACTGCTGGCCGTCGTGCTCGCCGATGTCGTGCACGGTGCAGATGTGGGGATGGTTCAGCGCCGAGGCGAGTCGTGCTTCGCGCCCGAATCGCTCGACCGCCTCAGGGTCGGTGAGAAGGTCCGCCGGCAGGAACTTCAAGGCGACTGCGCGGAGCAGCCTGACGTCCTGGGCCTTGTAAACCACGCCCATGCCACCACCGCCGAGTTTCTCGATGATGCGGTAATGAGAGAGCGTCTGTCCGATCATTGAGGACCCTGTCGGGATGTTAGGCTGCTTCCAGAAGTGAGTCAACGCGCGCCCCCGCGCGGAGTCGCTCGCCATTCCGGCGCAGATCGCGGATGTCTAGAGGGCCAACATGTCGATCGTGCCGGGGGTGGGGATCGAACCCACACGCCCTCTCGGGCCCGGGATTTTAAGTCCCGTGCGTCTGCCAGTTCCGCCACCCCGGCTCTCGCACGATTCTACGGTGCGGCGACCGGTGAACCAATTGGCCAGCGGTGGCCAACGCGCTGGCCGCGCACTCGGAAGACACACGAGACGGGCACAGCAGATTTCACTGGGACCGTTTCGAGGCAGGCTGTGACCGACTCGTGACAGTAAGGTCCGGAATTTACACGGTGAGAAAGGCCGACCCTTGGCGGGACGCTGGGTTCTGGGCCGGGTTGATTGGACGGTTTTAGAGCCTCACGCCTCGGTCGGAACGCGTAAACTAAGCCATTTTCCGACGATCAGGCCCAACGGCACTTGGAGCGCCAGCCAACACGCGAGCAGCACGATGTCCTCCAGCCGCTGCGTTCGTCCCTCCGTCAGCACGCAGCGTCTCGAGAACCAGCAAATTTCGCGCCGGTTCGGCGCGGAGGCCCCGGGGTCCTTACTTTGGCGCGCTCAACGATCCATGGACCAACCGGAGGAACTGGTCCGGCGGCAGGAAGCCCTTCCCCCACGTCGCGTCGAAATCGGCGAGCGGTTTCGCGGCGATCGCCTCCTCGGCCGTCTTCCCCGCGTCGACCAGCTTCTTCACGCGGTCGCGGACCGTGCGCAGCATCGACAGATACGCCTCGAGCGCCTTCTTGTCGGCGAGGGGACCGTGCCCCGGAATGATCTTGGTGGACGAGTCGCACATCGACAGCGCCCGTTCGGCGGCGGCAATCATGCCCTCGACCGATCCGCCGGTCGACCTGTCGAAAAACGGGTAAAGGCCGTTGAAGAACGTGTCCCCCAGGTGGAGGACGTTCGCCTTGCGGAAGTGGACGAAGCTGTCCCCGTCGGTGTGGGCCGGCGGGATATGAAGAGCGTGGATTTCCTCGCCGTTGATGTGGAACGACGCCGAGTCGGAGAACGTGACGACGGGCAGCGCCACCTTCGGCGACGCCGGAATCTTCATGTTGAGATCTTTGATGAAGTGCTCGACGCTCATCCGCTTGCGCACGTTGTCGTGCGCCACGATGAGCGCACCGCCCTGGCCGAGGTTCTCGTTGCCGCCGGTGTGGTCGAAGTGCCAGTGGGTGTTGAGCACGAACCGCACCGGCTTGTCGCTGATCGCGGCGATCGCCGCCTTGACCTTCTCGGTCAGCGGGGCGAAATCATCGTCTACGAGAAAGACCGCATCCTCACCTACTGACAGGCCGAGGTTCCCGCCGGCGCCGGCGAGCATGTAGAGCCCGTCGGCGAGCTTGGTCGCCTTGACCTCGACCTTGCTGAAGTCCGGCTGCTGGGCGGACGCACCCGCCGCGACTCCGAGGGTCAGCACGAACGCGAACAGTCTCACGAAGCCTCCAATTAGTGAACGCTTGTCGTCGCGGACGGCCGGCCCATCGCGCTCGCGATCATCGACGTCAGCCGCGCCTCCTCGATGGCGAACGGCCCCGCGACGGCGGCGCCCGTCGGGATCTCGATGGCGATCACGACCTGGCCCTGGCTGGGCTCGACGATCCAGGAGAAGCCGCGCAGCGTCACCTCACGAGGTGGCGCTTCCGGATTCTTCGCGCGATCGATCGCCGTCAGTATCTTCTTCAGGATGTCGCGGACGTCGTCCACGCTCCAACCGTCCGGCGTGGCCGGATGCGACACGCGCTCGGTCACGGCGCTGTCGCTCTCGCGCAAAACGATTTCTATCTCGTAGGTCATCTCGTAGCTTTGCGGTGCCTGATGGCGCCTGCTTTCATTCCCGCTCGCGGGGCCCCACCCCCGCTCGCTCGCGCTCGGCGGCTTCGCGCCTCGCGCGGGCTCAAGGCTGTCTACTCGTCACGCCAGCGAGGGGCACGTTTGTCGATGAACGCCGCGACGCCTTCGGCGGCGTCCGCGGTGCGCATGAGTCGGGTCAAGTATAGCTGTTCGAGCGCGGGGAGCGTGCGCGCGACCTCGTCGCGCAGCGCGAGACGGGCGGCCAGCGCGGCGTGGCGGAGCGCAGCCGCGGACCGGGGCTTGAAGTGCGTGTTGAACCAGCGCTCGATTTCGGCAGCGAGCCTGGCCGGGGGCGCCACGAGCGCCACCAACCCCGCGGCGTGCCACTCGGCGGCCGGACGGGTCTCGCCCGTCAGCACGGCTCGTGCCGCACGCGCGGCGCCCAGGCGGGCCGGCAGCAGCGCCGCGCCGGCCGGCGGAAAGACGCCCAGCTTGACCTCGGGCAGGCCGAGGACGGCATCCTCCGCGGCGAAGATGAAATCGCACGCGAGCGCCAGCTCGAACCCGCCGCCCAGGCACTGCCCGCGCACGATCGCCGCGGTCGGGGCAGGGGCATCGAGCAGATCGAAGACGAGCCTGTGCATATCTGGCAGCACGCGCTCGATCTCGCCGGGGACGTGCTCGGGGATGCTCGCGCCGAAGCTGAAATCCGGCCCACGCCCCTCGAGCGCGATCAGCTTGACGTGCGGGTCGCCCGCTACGCCCGCCAGCGACTCCCGCAGCGCGCTCACGGCCGCGGCGGTGATGAGGTTCCCCTTCGATTGCGGAATCTCGAGTCGAAAGATTTCAGTCATGCTGGAACGCCGGCTCTGATCGCAGATCGACAGGCTCTATAGCAGGCCCGGATCCGTGACCGGCGCCTGGCAGGCAAAGTCACGGCAGACGTACGCCGTCGCGCGTCCATCGCGCATCGCCATCGGTCCGACGAGCGGCATCAGGCGCGCGAGCGCGTTCTGTCGCTCGCCTGGCGCAATCGGCACGACCACGGCGAAAGGCCGGTAGCGGCGCGCGACGGCTTCGAGCATGGCGCCACCATCAGGCGTTCCTGGCTGGCCGACGACCACGACCTGCTCGACGCCGGAGTGCCAGGTGGCCAGCGCGGCGAGCATGAGGGGAAGCGCGCGCGCCGCCTCGCCGAGCCTGGGGCCATAGCGCGCCAGCGTCCGCCCCGCCCGTTCAGCGAACTCCCGTCTGCCCGTCAGCTGCGAGAGAAAGGTCAGATTCATCGTCGCGATCGATCCCGGCGACGGCTCGGCGCCGTCGTACTCCTCTTTCAGGCGAAGGAGCACCGTCGGATCGTCGCCTGTCGTCGAGAACCAGCCTGCGTCGGTCTCGTCCCAGAAGCGGGCGTCCTGCGACTGCTGAACGTCGAGCGCCCATTCGAGCCAGCCGGGATCGCCGTCAGCCTGGAACAGCTCGAGCAGCCCCCACACGAGGCACGCATAATCCTCGCAATAGCCGTCAATCGCGGCCTCGCCGGCGCGATAGCGTCTGAGGAGGGCGGGCCTCTCAGGCCCGCCTCGAGCGTCCCGCCACAGCGTCTCCTTGATGAACCGCGCCGCGCGGCGCGCCGCGTCAAGGTACCGATCCCCGAGCACGCGCGCGGCCCGGGCGAGGGCGGCGATCATCAGGCCGTTCCACGCCGTCAGGATCTTGTCGTCCAGATGAGGACGAGGGCGCCCCGCGCGTGCCTCGAACATCCTCTTGCGCGCGCGCGCGAGGACATCGATGATCTCGTCGGCCGGCCGACCCGTTCGGATCGCGATGTCTTCGATCGGCTGGTCGACATACAGGATGTTCTTTCCGGTGAACTCCTGCTGCGGATCGTGCGGGGCGTTGCCGCCCGGCTCGATGCCGAAGCGTTTGCGGACGACGCCGGCGTCTCCGCCGAGCAACGTGCCGATCTCGTCGTCGCGCCAGAGATAGAACGCGCCCTCCGACTTGTGCGCATCCGGCTGCCCGGCCGACTCCGGAGGGAGCGAGTCTGCATCCTCCGCCGAGTAGAAGCCGCCGCGTTCATCGGTCATCTCGCGCAGGACATAGTCGAGCGTATCCTCCGCCACCGTGGCGTAGAACGCGTCGCCGCTCGCCTGCGCCGCCTCGAGATAGGCGATCGCCAGCTGCGCCTGGTCGTACAGCATCTTCTCGAAGTGCGGCACACGCCAGGCGCCGTCCACGGAATAGCGATGGAACCCGCCGCCGACGTGGTCGCGCATCCCGCCGAGCGCCATCGCGCGCAGCGTCTGGAGAACCATCTCCGTGGCGCCCGCACGGAGAAGAAACAGAAGCTCGGATGGGCGTGGGAACTTCGGCGCGTCGCCGAAGCCGCCGCGGCGTGAATCGAAGACGCGGCGGAACTGCTCGACGCCGATCGCGAGCGCGTCGGGCCCGGCAATCTCGGTCCTGACGTCTTTAGCCGGACCCGTTGCTCGGGCTTTGGCCGGCGTTGTCGCCTCCGTCATCCTCGCGAGCAGATCGTCGGCGACTCGATCCACGTTCGCTCGCTCGCCCTTCCAGACGCGCGCGATCTCCTCGAGCACCTCGGCGAAACCGGGACGACCCCAGCGCGAGCTCGGCGGATAGTAGGTGCCGCCGTAAAACGGCTTGAGCGCCGGCGTCAGCCAGACGCTCATCGGCCAGCCGCCGGCGCCGGTCGTCGCCTGCACGAACGTCATGTAGACGCGATCGACGTCCGGCCGTTCTTCCCGGTCGACCTTGATCGGCACGAAATCCCGGTTGAGCTGTTCGGCAATCGCCGGGCTCTCGAACGATTCGTGCTCCATGACGTGGCACCAGTGGCACGTCGAGTACCCGATCGAAAGAAAGATCGGCTTGTCTTCGTCGCGCGCCTTCGCGAACGCGGCGTCGCCCCAGGGGTACCAGTCGACGGGATTCTCGGCGTGCTGGAGCAGGTACGGGCTGCGCTCGGCCGCGAGCCGGTTGGGCATCTGGCTACTATAGCGTGGCGGGCCTGAGAGGCCCGCCCTCCAATTTACTCCTCGTGTGCTGACTCCACGTTGACCAGCTCCGGCTTGCGCACCGCCGGCCGGCGCATCTCCTGCCGTTTGTCCGGCCGCTTCGATTCCTCGTACGCCGGGACGTGCACGGGCTCACCGCGCCGCGACGATTCGTAGAGCGCCTGCACGATCCGCACGTCCTGCATCCCTTCGCGGCCCGAGGGCTCCGGTTCGCGGTCGCGGAGGATGCACTCAGAAAAATGCTCCAGCTCCGGCGCGAACTGATCGCTCTTCCTCCCCTGCTTGCCCTTCGTCCTGCCGTCTACCGTGAGCTCGTACGAGAGCCCCTCGGCGTACTCATAGGCCGGATCGAGACAAAGGGTACCTTTCGTGCCGGCGATGATGTAGAACCCGGTATCGGCGGCGTTGAAGCTGGTGACGAACGTCGCGACGCGGTCCCCCTCGAAGCGCAGCACGGCGGAGGTCGATTCGTCGATCTCCGGCATCCTGTTCCCTGCGGCGTTGACCGAGTACCCGAAGACCTCGATCGGCTCTCCGCCGAACAGGTGCCGCGCCGCGTTGATGCAGTACACGCCGAGGTCGTAGAGCGTCCCGCCCCCGAGCTCCTCCTGCGTCCTGATGTTGCCCGGCTTGACCTGCATTGAGAACGTCGACGAGAAGAATTTCGGCACGCCGATGCGGCCGCGCCGCACCAGATCGATGGCCTCGAGGCTGATTGTCTCGAAGTGCAGGCGGTACGCCGTCATCAGCTTCACGCCGGCGCTCTCGCACGCCTCGATCATCCGCTCGCACTCGGCGACCGTCACGGCGAGCGGCTTCTCGCAGAGCACGTGGACGCCGGCGTTCGCCGCGCGGATGGTGTATTCCGCGTGCATCGAGTTCGGCAGGGCGATGTACGCCGCGTCAACCTGCCCCAGGCACTCTTCGTATTCGTCGTAGGAGAAGGCCGGCACCTTGTATTTCTTCGACAGCTGCGCGCGTTTGTGCCTGTCGCCGCTGACGAGCGCCGCCAGGCGCGAGCTCCGCGCGTGCGCGAACGCGGGCAGGACGGCTACCTGGGCGATATGGCCTAGGCCGACCACGGCATATCGGACCTGTTTCGACGCGGTGGGCATGTCACTCCTTGCTGCGGCTGTCGTGGTGCAACCTCTGTACCGATTTCAGCTTCAGACCAGCTCTCTGTGGTACAGTCTGGGATTGGAATTCTCAATGACTCCTGACGCTGGCGGCCGGCCTCCTCCGCGCGCCAGCGATCTCCTGGTCGTGGCCGTGGCTTCGTCCGCCGGCGGACTCCGCGCGCTCGATCGCCTGTTTGCCGTGTTGCCCGCAGAGTTTCCCGCCGCCGTCCTGGTTGTCCAGCACCTCGACCGAAACCACAAGAGCCTTTTGGCTAAGCTTCTGGGTCGTCACACGCGCCTTCAGGTCCGGGAAGCGTGCGACGGCGATCGGCTGGCCGCCGGGGTCGTGTACATCGCGCCCCCTGACCGCCACCTGCTTGCCACCGCGAACGGGACGCTGTCCCTGACGACGGGAGAGCCGGTGCACCACCTGCGTCCAGCCGCCGATCTCCTCTTCTCGTCGGTCGCGCTCGGGTTCGGCGCGCGGACGATCGCTGTCGTCTTGACCGGGACGGGCCTCGACGGCGCCGACGGCGTCGTGGCGGTCAAGCGACGCGGTGGGACCGTGATCGCCCAGGACGAGGCCTCATCTGAGTTCTTCGCGATGCCCGATGCCGCGATTCGAACGGGGAACGTCGATTTCATTCTGCCGCTCAGCGAGATCGGCCCAAAACTGATTTTATTGACCGCGCCGGTTCCCGGGCCGCCATCATGAGCGACGACGCAGCGTTCGACGCCCTGCTCGACCACTTGCGTCTCACCCGCGGTTTCGACTTCTCCGCATACAAGCAATCGAGCCTGAAGCGCCGGATCGACAAGCGAATGGGGACCGTCGGCCTCACCACCTACGAGTCGTATGTCGACCACCTGGAGGTCCATCCCGACGAGTTCGGCGCGCTGTTCAACAGCATCCTCATCAACGTCACCTCTTTTTTCCGTGACGCCGCGGTGTGGGAATACGTCGCCGCGGAGGCCCTCCCTGCCCTGATCCGCGCGAAAGACGGGGCCACCCCGATCCGGATCTGGTCGGCGGCCTGCGCGACGGGAGAAGAGGCGTACACGCTGGCCATGGTTCTCACCGAAGCGCTGGGAGAACAAGCGTTCAAGGATCGCGTCAAGATTTACGCCACGGACGCTGACGAGGACGCCCTCGCTACGGCGCGGCAAGCGGTCTACACGCCGCGCCAGGTCGAAGGTGTACCCCCGCAGCACCTGGCGAAATACTTCACCGCGGTGAACGGCAACTACATGTTCAGCAAGGAGCTCCGTCAGTCGGTGATCCTCGGGCGTCACGACCTGATTCAGGACTCGCCGATCTCGCGCGCGGATCTCATCACATGCCGCAACACGCTGATGTACTTCAACGCCGAGGTGCAGCAGAGAATCGTCGGGCGATTCCACTTCGGTCTCAATGACGGCGGCCTTCTGCTCGTCGGAAAAGCGGAAGTACTCTTCAACCATTCCGCCCTCTTCCAGCCGCTGGACCTGAAGCTGCGCCTGTACCGAGTGACGCCGAAGCTGCAGCGGCGCGACCGGCTGCTCATTGCGGCCCAGATTGGCCACGACGAGCCCGCGCCTCCCGCTGTGTTGCAGGTGGGACTCCATGAGGCCGCGTTCGACGCCGATCCCATCGCCCAGTTCGTGGTGGACGCATCGGGCACGTTCGTGCTCGCAAACGACCAGGCGCGCCACCTGTTTGGGCTCTCGTCGAGAGACATCGGGCGTCCGTTGCGGGACCTCGACCTCTCGTATCGGCCGGCAGATATCCGCTCCGCCATCGAGCGGGCGGCGGCCGGTCGTCGGCCGATCGTCATGAAGAACGTCGAATGGAGTGCCGGGCCGGGCGACGCCCGTGAGTTCGATGTCCAGGTGACGCCGCTGTTCGATCAGGCGGGCGCCGCACTCGGTTACAAGGTCAGCTTCGCGGACATCACTCGGATCCGACGTCTGAAGGCCGAGCTGCAGCAATCCAGGAACGAACTGGAAACGGCCTACGAGGAGCTGCGGTCCACGAACGAGGAGCTGGAAACGACGAACGAGGAGCTCCAATCGACCGTCGAGGAGCTGGAGACGACGAACGAGGAGCTGCAATCGACAAACGAAGAGCTGGAGACGATAAACGAGGAGCTGCAGTCGACCAACGAGGAGCTGCAGACCATGAACGAAGAGCAGCGGACGCGCGGCGGCGAGCTGAACGAGCTCAACGCCTTCCTGAAGTCCATCCTGACGAGCCTGCGCGCCGGCGTCGTCGTCGTCGATCGCAACCTGGCGGTTCAGGTCTGGAACGAGCGCGCAGAGGATTTCTGGGGGCTGCGGAGCGAAGAGGTCCGCGGCGCACACCTGCTGAACCTCGACATCGGGCTGCCGGTCGCCGAGCTGAAGTCAGATATCAAGGACATTCTGGCGGAAGCGGACGGCAGCCGGGTCACGGTGGTTCAGGCGACCAACCGCAGGGGCCGGGGGTTCGCCTGCAGGGTTACCTCCAGCCCGCTTCGGGGCGGCGACCACACGGTAACCGGCGCGATCCTGATCATGGAGGATCAGCGCGACGTCGACGGCGCGTCCGGCTCGGATTCGTCCGCTGGGGATGCTAGATGAGCTTGCGCATCCGCCGGCCTGGCCCGTCGTAGTACCACCATCCACAACCGTTCGGGCAGGGGCGATAGTAGGTGTGGCCTACCGACGTGCGTATCACGCCGCTGGGTGTCAGATCCGCGGTACAGATCGGGCAGGCCCGGTGTGCGAGATCCACCGCGCGCGCCACGGCGGCAGCGGCGCGTGTCCGGGTTTCCAGCGCGTGCTGACGAACGGACTCGGCTTTCTGCCGGAGGGTCCGGCACGCCTGCAGGATGCCCTCGATATCCCTGATGAGAGTTTCTGGCAGGCACGGCTTGATGCGAACCGTCGTTGCGCCGGCCGCTTTCGCTTCGGACACGACGCTGAGCGGCTGATCGTATCCGGTCAGCATGATGACTGGGATTTCGCGCGTCGTTGTATCCGCACGCACGGCGGTCAGGAACTGGAGACCGTGAATCTTCGGGAGGACGACGTCCGCGACGATCAGATCGGGTGCGGCGATCCGTGTCTCGAGCAGCGCCTCCTCGCCGTCGCCGCTCTCGCGCACGTCATACCCCTGCGCCCGCAGCGCCACGGCGTACATTTCGCGTTCGTCCACGGCTGCGTCGACGAGCAGGATACGCTCGACGCCAACGACCGGATCCGGATGATGTAGCTCCATGGCGATGCCCCGCTGCCGGAAGAACCGACCGCAGAAACGCCGGACGAACTCAGCGACGACCGACCTGTCGTCGCAGCGTGTCGAAGCATACGCGCAGCTGCGTCATCAGCATACGCTGCTGACGAACAGAGGCGCGCAAGTCGCCGAGTCGCGTGACGAGATGGGTCATCTCCTCGCGGTGCCGCTGACTCTGTGTCATCTGGCCGTTGAGCGCCGCGACACCCGATTGAATTCGCTCGACGAATCGCGAGCCAGCCTCCAGCTCAGCCATCAGGTCATCGAGTTGCGCCCTGGCGGTCGCGACCGTCTGGGAGACGCCGGATGAAGTGTGGCCACTCACCGGGTTGCTGGTTCTCATTCTACGACCGAACGAGGACCATCCGACCTAATTTGCACCTCAAGCGGCGAGGAGACGATAGGACGGCCCGTCAGCGACTGTCAAGCGCGGAAGCGCGTAAGGAACACCCACCACAACTCCGGGTCACCCGACGCGCCTTCGAATCGCTTGACGCGCGCGGTCACGGCGATACGCGCGCGCTCGCGAGGCCGGATCGTCAACTCGAGGGGCTCGCAGAACGCCTGCGAATCGCACGGGCGAGCCAGGATCTGCGCGAAAACGCTGCGCTCTTCGACGTACAGGTCGAGCGGCTTGTTTCGCAGCCACCGCGGACTGACGTGCAGAAGCTCCGAAGCGGCAGTGTTGGCTTCCAGGATGACGCCCTGCAGATCGGTCATCACGTACGGCACGGGCGCGCCGCTGAACAGCGCAAGATAGCGCTGGTGGGCCAACTCGAGCGCCGCTTCCGTCGCCGCGCACCGCTCGAGCAGTGTCTGGCTGTGCTCGCACGCGAGCTCCAGCTCGTGCAACGCGTCTTCGAGCCCTTCCAGCGCGGCGGGCACCACGCGGGACTCGAGCGGAGTGAGCGACGACGAACGATCTTGAAGATGGCTCAGGCGCAGGCGCGCTTTGCGAATCTGATCCCGCACGCCGATCGGGATAGCGGGAGCGGACGACCTGTCGGTCTCTGATGCCACGAGTCTGGTCGTGACATTTTATCGATTCAACAGAGTCGCCCGCCGCCAAATTCGATCAACCTGAGCCGTTTACGACGGCGGTAGAGGCCGCCCTATCGTTTCCGGCTTCGCGTGCCGGGCCCCGAGGTCGCCATGCGTTCGTCTTCCTCTTCGCCGCCCTCGGTCAACGCCTCGCGATTGACCTCGGACATGGCAATCTCATTCAGCTTCTCGTCGGCCGCCTTCTCTTCCTCCAGCGTCTGGCCGAGCAGTTCCCTGGCCTTGCGTTCGCCGAGGAGCTCCGCGAAATGGGCGAGGGTGCCGTAGGAAGCAATCTCGTAGTGCTCGACCTTCTGCGCGCCTGCGATGAGCGCAGCGTCGAGCACGGCGCCCTCGAGCTCCTCCATCGCCGTCTTCCCTTCCTCGACGATGCCCTGGATGCCTTCGCATTTCTTCCCGCGCACCGGCTCCCCGAGACTTCGGAACACCTGCTCGAGTCGCGTGATCTGTTTTTCGGTTTCGTGAAGGTGGGTCGTGAACGCCTTTTGCAACTCCTCCGCCTCGGCTGATTTCGCCATCTTCGTGAGCGCGCGCGTCAATTGCTTTTCGCCGTCGTACATGTCGCGCAGCTCTTCAACGAACAGTTCTCTCAACGACTTCGCTGCCATGTCCCCTCCTGGGCTCGAATCTCGCGGGTCTCGTGTGCCGCTCGCAGCGAATTTACGCAAGGTCCGGGCCGTCGCGGCGAACACGAACACGTCGCAAACGGCCGAGGCCGCGATCCGCGACGCCAGCCGTCAGCGTCGCGCGCGCGCGACGAGCTGTCTGCTCTTGGACAGACCCCACAGGCCGCTGCTCAGGAAGAGCGTGCCGGCCCCGACGACGAACTGGGTCATCGCGACTTCGGCCCAGACGAGGTCGTCCACGAGGTCCGCGAACACAAGCGCCAGTACGAAGTCCACGGTCGTCCCGTGCGCGACCGTCCGCTTGCCGGACAATCGGACCATCACGAGGAGGAAGACATACACGAAGACGGCACGCACGACGATGCGAAGCGGATTCATCAGACTTCCCCCAGCGCATCCGGCGAGTCGGTTTGCATTGAGAGCGGTGGATGCTCGCGGCTGTCGAGCGCCGTTTCCTTCTTTTTCTTCTGCGCGCTGTCGACGTCCGCCTTCTCCGCGGGCTCGGCCCAGTCATGCTTGAGCACGCTCACGTCACCGTCGACCTCAACCACGGCCAGGTGTACCTCGCGCACATCCCGGACGCCGGACAGACGGAGCATCGCCATGACGTCGCGCTCGTTCATCCGCTCCGCGCGCATGCCGTCCTGGACGAACGCGCCGTCGCGGACGATGACGGTCGGCGTCCCCTCGAGCGCCTTCTGCATCCCGCGGCTCGTGTAGCTCGCCCAGGAATCGGCCGACGCGAGCGCCGCAAGCGTCACGATGGCGACGGTGCCCTGCAGGAACCGCACGTCGCCGTAGATGATCTCGTCGACGAGCTCCCCGAGCATCAACGCGATGATCAGGTCGAACGCTGAGAAGTTTCCGACCGTGCGCTTGCCGAGGAGCCTGATGACGACCAGCATCAGCGCGTAGACCGCGACCGCTCTGGCAGAGGTTAGGATCAGCTCAGACGGGTCCATACGCCCTTGCACGGCGGATGCCCGGCCATTGATAAGATGCCGCCCGTGCTCGCGGTCGAAACACAGGGGTTGACTCGGCGGTTCGGCTCATTCACCGCCGTAGAGGACGTGGCCCTCGCGGTGCCGGCCGGGAGCTTCTATGGCTTTCTAGGGCCGAACGGCGCGGGCAAGTCCACCACCATCAAGTGCCTCACCGGCCTTCTGCGGCCGTCGAGCGGGCGGATGTCGATTCTGGGCCACGACCCGGTGGCGGATCCGGTCGCGGTGAAGCGGAAAGTGGGAGTGGTGCCGGAAGACCTCGCGCTGTTCGAGCGGCTGAGCGCCGCCGAGACGCTCGACTTCATCGGACAGGTTCACGGGCTCGACCCGGCCGTCGTCCGCGAGCGGACCGACGAATTGCTCGCGCTCGTCGACCTCACGGACGCGGCCGACAGCCTGGTCGCCGATTACTCGCACGGCATGCGCAAGAAGCTGTCGCTCGCGGCCGCCCTGCTGCCTGGGCCGCGCCTGCTCTTCCTCGACGAGCCGTTCGAGGGGATCGACGCGATCGCATCGCGGCAAATCAAGGAGCTGCTTCACTCGTTCGTGAAGCGCGGCGGGACAATCTTCCTGACATCGCACATCCTCGAGATCGTCGAACGGCTCTGCGATCATATCGGCGTCATTCACAAGGGCCGGCTCGTCGCGCAGGGGCCGATCGGCCAGCTCGGCCACGGCGCCGGCCGCACGCTGGAAGAGATCTTCCTGGAGCTGGTGGGCGGCGCCGAGATGAAGCCGACGCTCGACTGGATTTAAGCCGCAGATGCACGCGGATTGACGCAGATGAAATCGGACGTGGCCCGCTATCTTCGTGCGTTGATGTGGCTGCGCTGGCGGATGCTGATGCGATCGCTGTCGCGCGGCCGGGGGCGCGACATCGTCGAGCGCTTCTCGCTGGCGGCGCAGACGCTCGTTCCCATCATCGCGATCATCCTCATGGTTCCGGCGGCGCTCGGGCTCGGCGCCGTGGGCTTCCTGGCCGGCTTCTGGGCCGGTCAACCGGCGGGCGCGACGATGCTGACCGTCGTGCACATCACCCTGATGTTCGCGTGTGGCTTCACGTTGTTCGCCCCGCTCGTCTTCCCCGCGAGCTCCGAGGCATCGGGTCAGCTCAGGCTCCTGCTGCTGCCCATTCCCCGGGGGGTGCTCTACTTTCTCCAGATGCTCGGCGTCCTCGCGGATCCGTGGCTCGGAATCCTGCTTCCGCTGTTCGTCGGGATACCGATCGGCTTTGCCCTGTCCGGGCGGCCGCTCGGAGCCCTGGTCACGCTCGTCTGCGGCATCGGAATGATCGCGATCGTCGTTGGCCTGGCGATGCTATCGGCGTCGCTGCTGCAGCTGCTGCTCAGAAATCGGAGGCGCGGCGAGCGAGCCATGGTCGCCGCGATGCTGGGCTTCATGCTGATATCGATGTTGCCGTCGTTTCTCGTGCCGGACTTCGACGACGCGAGGGAAAGACGCCGATCGGAACGGCCAGGCCGGCTCGAACGCCAGGGCGACGGGGATCGGAGCACGCGACCACTCCGGCGCGTCCTGTCGGGGGTCGGGCTGGCGCTGCCGCCCGGACAATTCACGGCGGCGGCCAGGGCGGCGTCGGCTGGACGGGCCGGAGCCGCAGCCGGCTGGACCGGCGCCCTGATGCTGGCGACCTTCGCCTTGCACGCGGTCGCGTGGCGGGCCTACCGGCGGCTCATCGAGACGCCCGCGACGAGCGGCCCGCGGCGGACCCGTGACCGTGCCGGGTCCACGCGGCGCCAGGTACCTGGCTTGACCGCGGGTGCGTCCGCCGTTGCCTGGGCGTTCGCCCGGCTCTGCTTCCGCACGCCGCGCGGAAAGATCGTGATCTTCGGGGTGGTGATGACGCTGCCGCTCCTGTGGGTGCTGATGGTGCGCACCGCGGAGTTTCCACTCCTGTTCACGCTTCGTCCCGGGCTCAGCATAGGCATCTTCGGTCTTGGGATCATGCTGCTGTCGCTCGGACCGCTGTCGTTGAACCAGTTCGCGTGCGACGGCGCCGGGTTGACGCTTCAGACGCTGATGCCCATATCGGACCGCGAGCTGCTCATTGGCAAGGCCGTCGGCGGCGCGCTCGTCCTGTTGGGCCCCGCCGTCGTCGTCCTTGGAATCGGCATCGCGGCCTCGCCGTCGACGCCGGTTTCGTTATGGTTTGCGCTCATGATGGGGACCGCCGCGACCTACGCGGTGCTCGCGCCGATCAACGCGATGCTCTCCGCCATCTTCCCGCGCAAGGTGAATCTCGCGAGCATCGGCCGCGACAGCAACCCTCATCAGGCGGCGAACTTCCTCGGGTTCGTGTCGGTCGTCGCTGCGGCCGCCCCGGCGGCGCTCGCGGCCGCGGCCGGCGCCCTGCTCTTCCGCAGCGCAGGAATTACTGCGCTCCTCGTGGGCGTATGGGCCGTCGTCGCGGTCGCGATCGCGTCGCTCGCGCTCCGGCTGGTCGAGCGCCTCGTCGCGCGCAGGCGCGAGAATCTGTTGTTTGTCGCGCAAGGGCGCTGACTCAGCACTCAGCAGTCAGCATTCCACATTGGGCGGACTACGACGTCCGCTCGGCCCACAACCAGATCGCGATCGTCGAGAGCAGGATGCCCGTGGCGGCGACGTAGGTGGGCAGGTCGCGAGCCAGCCGGTCGGCGGCGATCCCGGCCCCCTCACGCATCAGCCGGCCGGCGTCGGCACCCACGGCCGCCATACCGCTCACGTTCGCGAGCAGCCACAAGCCCGCGGCCGCGAGCAACGCGCAGGCCGCCACGATCAGGTTGAACCAGCGATCGAGCGACTGCTCCGATTCCCAGCGCTCGCGGCGCACGTGCGCGGCGATCGCCTCGGCGAAGCGCGGCGGGGCCGCCTGCACGGGGCGCGCGGCGAGGAAGCGTTCGATCTGCTGCGCCCGCGCGAACGCCGCCTGGCAGCGTACGCAGTCGTCCAGGTGCGTCCGGGTCTCGTCGGTCTGCGCTTCGTCGCCGGCGGCGAGCGATTCGATCCGATCGTCCATTTCGCGGCAGGTCATGACGGGTCGTCCAGGAACTTACGCAGCATCCGCTTCGCGCGGTGCAGATGCGTCTTCACGGTGCCGATCGGGACCCCGGCTGCGTCGGCGAGATCCTCGTACCGCACGCCCTTGAGGTAGTGCCCGGCGACCAGGAGCTGATAGTGCTCCGGGAGCCGCGCCATCGCCTTGTCGAGGCGATCCTTCAGCTCCAGCTCCGCGAACGAGGCATCATGAGACGCCAGCTCGCGCGCCGGCCGGCCTTCCTCTCTCGCGTCGAGCGACGTTTCTGGCCGCCGGCGGAACCGCGCCTCGGTCGCGAGGTTCGCGACGATGCGATAGATCCAGGTGCCGAGCCGGGCTTCGCCGCGGAAGTACGGCAGGCCGCGATGCACGCGCAGGAACACATCCTGCGCGAGGTCCTGCGCGAGATCGCGGCTCCCGGTCAGACGGAACGACAGTGCAAACACGAGATCCTTGTACGCGTCCACCAGGCTGGCAAACGCAGACTCGTCACCGTTCCGGCAGCGCCGGATGATCTCGCGTTCTTCCGCCTGGTCCATCCGCTGGCAACTTTATTAGAGTCCCCGCCCCCGTGGATTGTTTCATTCGAAACAATCGGCCGCGGGGCCCAGTCTAATCACTTCGACGGAGGTTCCGTGGAGCCCGAAGAAGTCTTCATGTTTATCGCGTTCATGATGATCCTGGGAGCCCTCATCGTGTTCATCATGAGCACGCGCCAGCGCGGCAGACTGCGCGAGATGGCGCACCGCGAGCGTCTCGCGATGATTGAACGCGGAATCGCGCCGCCGCCCGAGGTCGATCCCGGCCGCTTCGAGCGCGCCATGGGCCAGCCACTGTGGGACGAGGAAGTCGCCTCGCGCGCGGCACGCTACCGCCGCATGGGCGTGATCTTGATCGGCCTCGGGGTGGGGCTCTGGTTCATCATCACCTTCGCGGGCGAAGCGCCCCAGAATGGCTTCGGCGTCGGCGGCGCGATTGTCGTCCTCGGCGCGGCGCTGTACATCAACAGCCAGCTAGAGCTCAAACACGCACCACCGCGGCGTTCGGTGACGTCGCCGGTTCAGCGAACACCGCCAGCGAACGAGCGCAGCGAGTGAGCCACGCGAGCGGAGCGGGGATCGCAGGGGCCCCCGCGAGCGAGCGTGTCGGGGGGTCCGGCGGGGCGGAGCCCCCCGGTTAGTACAAGACAAGGCAGGGAGCATCTTGCGCTCCCTGCAGCCTGTTGGCAGGCAGTGTTGGCAGGGCGTGTTCTCCAGCGGAATGCCGGAGAGGCGGTTTCGAACGCTTGCGCGTCCGACGCCCCTCATGAGAGCAACCGCGGTGCCAAGATCCGTTCAACTACTTACGCAGATGGGCTGGATGGATGCGTCGCCGACGATTCCTTCGGTTTCGCGCGTTATCTACACTGAAACGCGCGGACTTGCGGCCGCAGGCACATCCTCTGGCCGGTGCCGTCTCAGCCGTGCGTATGCGGCAGTGAACTCGGCGCCGTACAGCAGGATCACCGCCGATACATACACCCAGATCAGAAACACTACAACGGCGGCGATCGATCCGTGGACGCTGAAGCGACTGAGGTCCCGCACGTAGAACGAGAACATCCTCAGAGCGCCGCGCCAGAGCAGTCCGGTGAGGACCGCGCCAACCCAGACATCTCGAAACCGCACTTCCGCGTTCGGGACGAAATAGAAGACCAGACCCGTCACGATGATGAACAGAAACGTGGTCGCCCAGCGGACGGCGAAGCTCCCCAGCGCGAGCAACCACGGCGTTCGTTCGACGACGTCCGCGAACCACGAAGCCTGAACGACGCTCACGGCGCTCGCGAGCAGAAGGCCCGCCAAAAGCAACAAGCTCGACGCGACCAGCATCAGCAGCGAGATCAGCTTGTGCTTGAAATAGCTAGGCTGCCGCTCGACGCCCCAGGCGTGATTGACGGCGGACGTGACGGCGCCGAAGACCCCCATCGCCGCCCAGGTCATGATGATGCTGCCCGCGATGCCGAGCGGGACGGTCGACTGCCGCAACGCGTCGAGCTGCCTCGTGAGAAAGTCCAACTGGCGGGGAAAGTACCGGAGCACGAAGTTCAGCGCGGTCGCGCGATCCGCTACGTCGGCGGTCACCGAGCCGAGGATCGAGAAGGCCAGGAGAAAAAACGGGAAGAGCGAGAGGAGCGCGTAGTACGCGATCGAGGCCGCGAACGTGAGGTCGTCGCTGTTATAGAAGCTCGTGAAGCCCCGCCAGAACGACAGCAGGGTCAGCTTGACTTCGGCCCGCACGCGCGCGAGCGCCCGCAAGGCCAGCGGCCGCGACGGCACGGGCCAATGATATCAACTGGACCGGGCACAATCCGGTTTAGGCCCGACCTTGAGGTCGGGCGTGCCCGAGCTGCCCGAACGCCGGGGTGATCCCTGCACGCCCGGCCTGAAGGCCGGGCCTACGCCGTCGTGTGGCCGATCTACAGCCGCTCGCCGCCCGGAGGATTGAATCCCGCCGGTGAGCCGGCCGTGCCGGTTGCGCCGAAGGAATCGGCCGTCCGGGCCGCGGCATCCGCCGCGCGCGACGCCGTTCCGCGCGCGCGCTCGTAGGCGTCGCGTCCGCGGTCGACCATCTGCGTGACCTTCTCAGACGCCTGGCTATAGGTGTCCGATGCGGTGTCCCGCAGCTTGTTCGCCTGCTCGGAGAGCTGGCTGCGAAGCTCCGACCCGGCCTTCGGCGCGAACAGCATCCCGAGCCCCGCGCCCAGGACCGTTCCGGCCAGCAGCCCCATCAGAAACGCGCCGCTTCCCTCTTCACGCTCGATGCGATCGTATTCATACGCCATGTGAACGAACCTCCAACTGTGCTTGATGTGCCCTGCGATTTCAGGCCCGCGCTTCGGTCACCTTCCGGCCGAACAGGCTCGCCAGGACGGCGCGCACGCCGCGCGCGACGCCGACCACGGAATGGACCCTGTACCGGACCGCGTCCTTGACGTCGGCAGCCGTCGAATCCACCTTGGCCAGGGTGCCATGTATGGCATTATCGACCCGAGCCGCCTGCGCCTGCATCCGCCCCGTGACCCCTTGCACGTCCTCGAGAATCGCGTTGACCTTCGCCGTCAGCGGCGCGATCTGACGCTCCTGGAGCTCGGTGACGAGCGTCGTGACCCGCCGGTAGAGCATGAAGCCGCCGACACTGAGACCGATGATGAGCAGCCCTTCGAGGACGCTCACCGCCGCCATGATGCCGAGCAGTATGTTCGTTGTGTCGAGATCCAAGTCAGCCTCTCCCTGTAATTTCGTACAGCGACTGCCGCCCTTCGTTGACGGCAAACTGGGCCTTCCGTACGGTTCCGCGCAGACGCTGAACCTCGCCGACGAAATTGTCCAGCCGCGGCTCGATCTCGAGGCGGAAGCGTCGCCCGCTCTCAGTCAGGTAGAGATACCCGTAGAGCGCGCCGGCGACCGCCCCGATGAACGACGACATACACACGCGAGACCGATCGTCCACGTCCGCCTCCTATGACCGAATCTGATCCATAGTCCGTGCCATTCGATGACCAAGCTCGGCCGCGGGCCTCGCACGGGAGCGATCCAGCGCGGTCACGCACCCGCGCGACGACTCGCGGCGCCCGATCCCTTGCCCGGGTCGAGGATCGCGTGCTTCTTCATCTTGCTGTACAGCGTGGGCCGGTACAGCCCCAGAATCTGTGCCGCCTCCTGCTTGTTCCAGTTCGTCCGGTGCAGCGTCTGGACGATCGCCATCTTCTCGATCTCGGCGAGCGTGCGGTGGGGCGGGATCGTGAAGTCGGTCTGCGCGCGGCTCTCCTCGCGCAGGCTCTCGGGCAGGTCCGTCGGTGTGATCTCGTTCCCCTTCGAAATCAGCACGCCGCGCTCGATCACGTTCTCGAGCTCCCGCACGTTCCCCGGCCACCTGTGCCGCATCAGCGCGTGCATCGCCTCGCCGGTAATCCCCTTGATGCTGCGTTGATGGCGCTTGTTGTACTTGTCGCGGAAGTGCTCCCAGAGGAGCGGGATGTCCTCGGTCCGCTCCCGGAGCGGCGGCACCCGTAGAGTGATGGTATTGATGCGGAAGTAGAGATCCTCCCGCAGCTTGCCCTCGCTGAGGGCGACGTCGAGGTCGATGTTCGTCGCGCAGATGAGCCTGAAGTCGACGCGCACGATCCGGTCGCTCCCTATCGGCCGGTACTCGCGCTCCTGCAGGACGCGCAGCAGCTTGGTCTGCAGGTACGACGGCATCTCGCCGATCTCGTCGAGCAGGAGCGATCCCCCTTCGGCCATCTCGAACAGGCCTTCCTTGTCGGACATCGCGCCCGTGAACGCGCCCTTCTTGTACCCGAACAGCTCCGACTCGATCAGGTCCTTGGGGATCGCCGCGCAGTTGATCTTGATGAACGGCCCCTTCGCCCGCTTGCTGTTGTAGTGAAGGGCGTTGGCGATCAGCTCCTTGCCCGTCCCGTTCTCCCCCTGGATCAGAATGTTCGCATCGCTTCCGGCGACGCTGGCGACGAGGTCGAGCACCTCGTGCATCTTCTTGCTTTTTCCGATGATGTTGCCGAACTGGAACCGTCCTTCGAGCTGCCGCTTCAGCTCGACGTTCTCGTCGCGCAGCGTGCGCAGCTCGAGCGCCCGTCGAAGGCGAGCGAGGAGCTCGTCGGCGTCCTTGATCGGTTTCTCGACGAAGTCGAACGCGCCCGCCTTCGTCGCCTCGACCGCCTTCTGCACGCTCCCGTGGCCGGTGACGACGATGACCTCGGTTTCCTGGTTGGTCTGCTTGAACCGGCGCAGGAGATCGACGCCGTCGATATCGGGCAGCATCAGATCCGTCACCACCACGTCCGGCTTCCAGCTTTTGAAGATCTCTTCGGCCTTCGTGCCGATGAGCGCCGTCCGGACCTCGAACCCTTCGTGCTCGAGGACCATCTTCAGCCAGTCGATCATCGCCGGTTCATCGTCGATCGCGAGTACGCGGTGTCGGCGTTTTCCGTTTGTTGTCATTGATCCTCACAGCGGACCTGAGAGGCCCGCGCTCCAGGCGACGCCCGACCTCAGCAAGACGTGCGCCAAAGCGTCCGGTTCCTATACAAGTATGAGTTGCGCGTCATTTGGCTGACAACCTGTAAGACTACAAGACGGTGCGACTGATTTCCATACAAAAGAACGTCCCTGGGGACCGGTCATCTATAATCCGCGCATGTCCGAAACGCCGCCCCAGGGTCAGCGCCCAAAGCCACAAGCCTTGGGACCCACACCCCAGTCCCTAAGCCCCAAGCCCCAGGCCCCCAGCCCCACGATTTGCGATCGGTGCAGCGCCGAGATGTTCCGCATGCACGCCGTCTGGCGCTGTCCCCGCTGCGGCTTCAAGACCGACTGCTGCGGCTGGTGATGGACGTCCTCGGGACGCATGTCGATCCGGCCTCCGATGAGTTCCGCGCCAACAGCGCGCGCATGGACGGACTCGTGCGCGAGCTGCGCGAGCGAACCGCGGCGGCGCGGCTGGGCGGCGGCGAAAAGTACCTGCAGCGCCATCGCGAACAGGGAAAGCTGACCGTCCGCGAGCGGATCGACCGACTGCTCGACCCCGGCTCGCCGTTTCTCGAGCTCTCGCCGCTGGCGGCATGGGAGATGTACGACAGCGAGGCGCCCGCGGCCGGCCTCGTGACCGGCGTTGGCCGCGTCTCCGGCCGCGAGGTCCTCATCGTCGCCAACGACGCCACGGTGAAGGGAGGGACCTACTACCCCATCACGGTGAGAAAGCACGTGCGGGCGCAGCAGATTGCGCTCGAGAACCGGCTCCCGTGCGTGTACCTCGTCGATTCCGGCGGAGCATTCCTCCCGCTTCAGGCGGAGGTCTTTCCGGACCGCGATCATTTCGGCCGGATCTTCTTCAACCAGGCGCGCATGTCGGCCGAGCGGATCCCGCAGATCGCGCTCGTCATGGGCTCGTGCACCGCGGGCGGCGCCTACGTCCCGGCGATGTCCGACGAGACCGTCATCGTGCGCGGCACCGGCACGATCTTCCTCGGAGGCCCGCCGCTCGTGAAGGCCGCGACGGGCGAAGAAGTCACGGCGGAGGAGCTGGGAGGCGCGGACGTGCACACTCGGCTCTCAGGCGTGGCCGACTACTTCGCCGAGGATGACGAGCACGCGCTGCATCTCGCTCGAACGATCGTGGCCACGCTGAACGCCGCGAAGTCGCCGCCGCCGGACGTCACGACGCCGGAAGACCCTCACTACGACCCGAAAGAGATCTACGGGATCGTGCAGGCGGACGTGCGCAAGCCATACGACGTCCGTGAGGTCATCGCTCGTCTCGTCGACGGATCGCGGTTCGACGAGTTCAAGGAGCGGTACGGCGCAACCCTCGTCACGGGCTTCGCGCGGCTGCACGGCTACCTCGTTGGCATCGTCGCGAACAACGGCGTCCTCTTCTCGGAATCCGCGCTCAAGGCGACGCACTTCATCGAGCTGTGCAACCTGCGCGGGATCCCGCTGATCTTTCTCCAGAACATCACGGGCTTCATCGTCGGACGGCAGTACGAGCGGGCCGGCATCGCGAAGGACGGCGCCAAGATGGTTCACGCGGTGGCGAACTCCGTGGTGCCGAAGTTCACGGTCATCGTCGGCGGGTCGTTCGGCGCGGGCAACTACGGCATGTGCGGCCGCGCGTACGAGCCGCGGCTGCTCTGGATGTGGCCGAACGCGCGCATCTCGGTCATGGGCGGCGAGCAGGCGGCCGGCGTGCTGACGACGGTCAAGCGCGACCAGCTCGCGCGCGAAGGGAAAGAACTGGCGGCCGACGATGAAGCGGCGATCCGCGACCCGATCCTCGACAAGTACGAGCGGGAGGGGTCGCCGTACTACTCCACGGCCCGGTTGTGGGACGACGGGATCCTCGATCCGGCCGAGACGCGCCGGGCGCTCGCCCTCGGGCTGTCGATGGCGTTCAACGCGCCCATTCCGCCGCCCAAGTTCGGGGTGTTCCGGATGTAGCGCAGAGGGCACAGAGGAAGCAAAGGGCGCAAAGGGCGCAGGGGGTCGTGCCTAATCTGATCGACATTAGTGTCGAACACAAGATCGCGCGAGTAACGCTGAACCGGCCGGAGGTTCGCAACGCCTTCAACGAGGCGCTGCTCGCTGAGCTGACGGCGTGGGCCGAAGAGGCCGCGGCGGCGCGCCGTCTCCGCGCCGCCGTGCTGCAGGGCGCCGGGCCTGTCTTCTGCGCGGGTGCGGACCTCGAGTGGATGTCGAAGATGGTCGGCTACTCGCAGGAGGAGAACGTTCGCGACGCGACGGCAGCCGCGCAGATGTTCGAGGCGCTCGACACGCTCCCCTTCCCCCTCGTCGCGCGCATCCACGGGGCGGCGCTCGGGGGCGGCGCCGGACTCGCCGCCGTCTGTGACGTCGCCATCGCGGCGGACGATGCGGTCTTCGGGTTCACAGAAGTCAAGCTCGGGATCCTTCCAGCCATGATTTCACCTTTCGTGGTCGCCAAGATCGGTGCGTCCTCCGCGCGAGAGCTGTTTCTGACCGGCCGCCGCTTTGCGGCCGATCACGCCCGTGCCATCGGCCTCGTGCATACAGTCGTTCCGATGGCGGGGCTGGACGAGGCGGTCGAAAAAACACTCGCGGAACTGGCTAGCTCCTCGCCCGCGGCGATGGCGGCGGCGAAGACACTCATCCCGAAGGTTGTCGGCAGACGGCCTTCAGAGGTCAGGACGCTGACGTCCGAAGCGATCGCGGCGCAGCGCGTGTCGCGCGACGGGCAGGACGGAATGAAAGCGTTCCTGCGAAAGCAAAAGCCTCCGTGGAACGCCTGAGCATTGTCGATTAAGGATTGGTGATTGGCGACCATTAAGAGACTGCTGATCGCGAATCGCGGCGAGATTGCCGTGCGGATCATCCGCGCCTGCCGCGAGGCGGGCGTTGAAAGCGTCGCCGTGTACTCCGATGCTGACGAGCGCGCGGTCCACGTGCTCGCCGCGGACCGCGCGGTTCACCTCGGCCCGGCGCCGGCGGCGGAGAGCTACCTGTCGGTCCGGAAGATCATCGAAGCGGCGCGGACGAGCCGCGCCGACGCGATCCATCCGGGCTACGGGTTTCTTTCGGAGAATCCTGCACTCGCGGGCGCGTGCGCCCAGGCCGGCCTCATCTTCGTCGGGCCGCCCTCCGACGTCATCGCCAAGATGGGCTCGAAGATCGGCGCCCGCCGCCTCATGGAGCGCGCGGGCGTGCCGGTTGTCCCTGGCGTGACGCCGTCCGATCAGTCGGACGCGGGGATCGTCGCCGCGGTCGAAAGCGTCGGGCTGCCGGCGCTGGTGAAGCCGTCATCCGGCGGCGGCGGCAAAGGGATGCGCGCAATCCGCGCGCTGGATGAACTATGGGAGGCCGTCGCTGCCGCACGCCGGGAAGCGCTCGCGGCGTTCGGCGACGGGACGCTCTACGTCGAGCGGCTCGTCGAGCGCCCGCGTCACGTCGAGATCCAGATCTTCGCCGACGCCGAAGGGCACGCGGTCCATCTGTTCGAGCGGGAATGCTCCGTCCAGCGGCGGCACCAGAAGATTGTCGAGGAAAGCCCGTCCCTGGCGGTCACGCCGGCGCTGCGCGCGCGGATGGGCGAGGCCGCGGTCGCCGCGGCGCGGGCCGCAGGGTATCGCAACGCCGGCACGATCGAGTTCCTGCTGGAAGGCTCGGGCGACGACGCGAGCTTCTACTTCCTGGAGATGAACACCCGGTTGCAGGTCGAACACCCGGTCACCGAAGCGGTCGCCGGCATCGACATCGTGCGCGCGCAGCTCGATGTCGCGGGGGGCGCCCCGCTGCCGTGGACCCAGTCGACGCTCCTCCAGCGCGGCCACGCGATCGAATGCCGCGTCTACGCCGAAGATCCGGCCAGCGGGTTCCTGCCGCAGGCCGGCCGGATTCTGCTCTACCGCGAGCCGGCCGCGCCGGGCGTTCGCGTCGACTCCGGCATCGCCGAAGGCAGCGAGGTAACGGTGCACTACGATCCGCTGCTCGCGAAGGTCGTCGCCTTCGCCGAGAGCCGGGATGCGGCGATCGCGCGAGCCGCCGCCGCGCTGCGCGCGTATCCGATCCTCGGAATTCGTACGAATGTCGCTTTTCTGGGCGCGATCCTGGCGCATCCGTCGTTCCGCGCGGGCGAGATCAGCACCGCCTTCGTCGACGAGCGCATCGAGGAGCTCGTCGGCGGCGATGGCATACCGCCCGAAGTGGAAGCGGCTGCGCGGTCGTATCGACCAGTCAGCGCAGGCCCGACCTCCAGGTCGGGCGTCGTCGGACAACCCCAATCCGCGCTCTCGGATCCGTGGACGGAGTTGACGGGATGGGGCCGGTGATGGCCGGGGACCCGAACGTCACCGAGATTTCCCCTGGCGAGCTGCTTCTCGATCGCGACGGCCGGCGCACGCGGGTGTTCATCGCGGTTGATGGCGACCTGCGCTGGGTATTTTTCGAGGGGAGCGTTTACGTCGTTGAGGCTGAACGAGCCGCCGGGCTGAAGCCCGGCGCTGCCATGACCGGCTCCACTACGACCCGCGCCACGAGAAAACCCGGTGCCCCGACGCCCGGAGCGCTGTCGGCGCCGATGCCGGCCACTGTCCTCCGGATCCAGACGACGCCTGGCGCGGTCGTAAAGAAGGGCGACACGCTGCTCGTGCTCGAGGCGATGAAGATGGAGCTGCCGCTCCGGTCGCCGCAGGATGGAACAGTCGCGGCGGTGCACTGTTCGGAGGGCCAACTCGTGCAGCCCGGGGTCACACTTGTGGAGTTCAGAGGAGACTGAGACCTTGGAGGACGCAGAGAAGACCGGGGACGTAGAGACGCGGAGACGCAGAGACACAGAGGTTCGCAAAACCTGTATTGGGCATCCTCTGTGTCTCTGTGTCTCTGTGCCTCATCGTCCCCGCCTTTCTCTGTGCTCTCTATAGCCTCTGCGTCTCATGCAGATCACACTGGTGGAGGTGGGGCCGCGGGACGGCCTCCAGAACGAATCGGCGACGGTCTCGACTACCGACAAGGTTGCGTTTGTCGATCTGCTGTCGGCGACCGGCCTCCTTGTGATCGAGGTCGGGGCATTCGTGAGCCCGAAGTGGGTGCCGCAGATGGCAGGCACCGAGAGCGTCTTCGCGGGAATCGCCCGGCGGCCGGGCGTACGCTACACGGCCCTCGTTCCCAACGTCGAGGGGCTCGAACGCGCGAAGGCCGCCCGCGTCGGCGAGATCGCGATCTTCGCGGCCGCTTCCGAAACGTTCAGCCGCCGCAACATCAACCAATCGATCGATGCCTCCCTCGCGGCGTACGCCGAGGTCGCAGGCCGCGCGGCCCTGGCCGGCATGCGCGTCCGCGGCTATCTCTCCACGGCGTTCGGCTGTCCGTTCGAGGGAGACGTGCCGATCGCACGTGTCGTCGAGGTCACCGGTCGTCTGCTCCAGATGGGCGCCTTCGAGGTCGCCGTCAGCGACACGATCGGCATCGCGCATCCGGGTCAGGTTCGAGCGGCGCTGAAGACGCTTGCATCGGAAATCGGCCTGGAGCGCATCGCGCTCCACTTTCACGATACGCGCGGCACCGCGCTCGCGAATACGCTGGCGGCGCTCGAGGCCGGCGTTCACACCTTCGACGCCTCAGCCGGAGGACTCGGCGGCTGCCCGTATGCGCCTGGCGCGACAGGCAACGTCGCGACAGAGGACCTCGTGTACATGCTGAACGGGCTGGGAGTGCAGACGGGCGTGGATCTCGACGCGCTCCTGCGCGCGTCGAGCTTCATCGAGGAGAAAGTCGGGCGGTCGCTGCCGTCCAGGTTCTACCAGGCGTTTAAGAAGGCGACGTATCCGAGGGCGTGAGAGGGCCCAGGCCCATGCCGGTCTCGTCTTCCGCGACGAGCGGCGCCACTTCCTCGAACGGCATCATGTTGATGGCGTCGTAGTCGGGCGGGCAGCCGAACTCGCGGGGCTGCGGCGCGGTCGGGTTGCCGAGCGTCACGCAGAGCCCGCAGCCGATGCAGAGGTCCGCGCGCACGGCGCAGACGATTCGGCCGTCCCGATCCGGCACTTCGGTGATGCAGTCGGCGACCGGACAGGCGGCCTGACAGATCGAGCAGGCGAACGCGCCGAAGCAGAGGTCCGGATCGATCACGGCGATCGTCTTCGGCGCCTTCTTCCTCGGGCCCGACATGTTCTTGGTCCACATGATGGCTGTAATTATAGCGGGCCCCGTGTCTTAGACCTAATTGCCCGGGCTTCCATCTCTGGCACGGCATCTGCCATAGCTGTGCGATGGGAGCGTTATTGATGGGCCGGATACGACTGATGAGCACGTCGTTGCCCACTGTTGTGGTAGTGGGCTGTCTGATCGCCGCTGCTGGCTGCGTCAGAGATGACGCGCTGGTGCAGCGTCAGGCTGCGGAGCTGAAAGCAGTCCTCGCATCGGTTCCGGCCGACGTGCGCCGCGATCGCGACCGCGCGGCGCTCTGGAAGACGATGCGGGACCTCTACGACTCCCGCGGCTACAGGCTGATTTGGATCGACGGCCGGAGCCCCGAGTGGCAATTCGGTTCTCTCGTCGATGCCCTGCACGGGATGCGGACGCACGGAATCGATCCAGACCGCTACGAGATCGGTACGCTGACCGACGCGCGTGCCAGGACGGGTCGGAGCTGGCTCCGTCGGAAACCGCTGGAGGAGAACGCAACCGTTCCGCTGGACGTCAAGGCCACCTGGGCGTGGATTCGTGCCGCCGCCGATCTCTCGGCGGGCGCCGCGGACAGTGAACGGCCTGCCGACAAACTGTGGCGCCTGCGCCGTCAGAAGATTGATTTCCAGAAGAAGCTGGCAGCGGCGATCGAGGACGGCACGCTCGAGGACCAGTTCGCCGAATTCGCGCCGGCGCACTCCGAGTACCTCCGTCTGAAAGAGACATACCAGAAGTACGTGGCGATCGCCGAGGCGGGCGGGTGGAAATCCCTGCCCGCGACGCTCACGTTGAAGAAAGGCGACCACAACCCCCATGTGCCCGCCCTTTCAGAGCGACTCCGCGTCACCGGTGACTTCGAGGGCTCGAAGGGTTCGGGTGATCTCATCTACGACGAGAAGCTTGAGGCGGCGGTCGCGCACTTCCAGCGGCGGCACGGCCTCGAGCCTGACGGCGTCGTCGGGCGTCAGCTCGTCGCCGAGATGAACGTGCCGGTGGCCAGCCGGATCCGGCGCCTCGAGCTCAACCTGGAGCGGTGGCGCTGGCTTCCTCGTGATTTGGGCGAACGCTACATCTTCGTGAACGTCCCGGAATTCCGGCTCGAGATTCATGAGGGCCAGCGGATGGCGCTCAGCATGAACGTGATCACGGGCGCCAGAACCACGCCGACGCCGATCTTCAGCGACACGATGACGCACATCGTGTTCAGCCCGTACTGGAACGTGCCGGACGGCATCGCCTCGGGCGAGACGATCCCCCTGGTGCAGTCGGACCCGTCGTTCCTCGACCGGAACCGGATCGAAGTCGTAGGGACATCCGGCAGGGTGGTCGATCCGTCGACAATCGACTGGTCGTCCGTCAGCGAGGATGAAGACTTTCCGTACCGGTTCCGCCAGCGCCCGGGGGCATTGAACTCGCTCGGCCTCGTGAAGTTCGTGTTCCCGAACGAGTACGACGTCTACCTTCACGACACCCCGGCGGACGCGCTCTTCAAGCGTGCCTACCGGGCGCTGAGCCACGGCTGCGTGCGCGTCGAGCAGCCGCGGACGCTCGCGGAATACTTGCTCCGGGATCAACCGGAGTGGACGCCCGAGCGGATCACCGAGGCCATGCAGGCCGGCGAGGAAAAGCACGTCAAGCTTCGGCGGTCCATCCCGGTGCACTTGATGTACTGGACCGCGCGCGTGCACGAGGACGGCACCGTCCATTTCCGCCCGGACGTTTACGGGCGTGACAGCCGGGAGCTGGGCACGCTTCTGGCGCGTCGTTGAGGATCGGCTAGACTACGGGCCCATGCCCGCAGCGTCAGTTCCAGAAAACTCTGGAGCCCCTCGAACCCCCTCGAACCCCGTCGAACCCCCTCGAACCCGGGGCTTTCACTCACCCAGCAGATCCTGATTGGCCTGGTCCTCGGGATCATCGTAGGCGCGATCGTCAGCAACACGAACCCCGAGTGGGCCAGGTATATCCGGCCCTTCAGCCAGCTGTTCCTGCGGATGATCAAGATGATCATCGCGCCGCTGATCTTCGCGACGCTCGTGGCCGGCATCGCGGGCGCGGGGCACCTGCGGACCGTCGGCCGGATGGGCATCCGCGCGCTCATCTACTTCGAGGTCGTCACGACGCTCGCGCTGCTCATCGGCCTCCTCGCGGTGAACATCACGCGCCCCGGCGACGGCGTCGACCTTCCCGTGGAAAAAAGCGAAATTGCGGCGCAGGCCAAGACCTGGGATCAGGTGCTGCTGCACACCGTGCCTGAGTCGGTCATCAGGGCCATGGCCGACGGCGAGGTGCTGCAGATCGTCGTCTTCTCCATCTTCTTCGCGATCGCGCTCAGCCTTCTGGGCGAAAAGGGACGGCCGATCGTCGCTCTCTGCGAGGCGCTCTCCGAAACGATGTTCAAGTTCACGAACATCGTCATGCGGTACGCGCCCATCGGCGTGGGGGCGGCGATCGCATATACGGTTGGCCACGGCGGGTTGGGCATCCTGAAGAACCTGGCCCTCCTGGTCATCACGCTCTATCTCGCCCTCGCGGCGTTCATTCTCCTCGTCCTCCTCCCGATCATGCTGCTGTTCCGGATCCCGATCCGGAAGTTCCTGAGGGCGGTGCGCGAGCCGGCGGTGATCGCATTCTCGACGACGTCGAGCGAGGCGGCGCTGCCGCGTGCGCTCGAGGTCACCGAGCGTCTCGGCGTGCCGCGGCGAATCGTCGCGTTCGTCCTGCCGCTCGGCTACAGCTTCAACCTCGATGGCAGCTCGCTCTATCTCTCGCTCGCCGCGATCTTCGTCGCTCAGGCCGCGAACGTTGAACTGACCATTGGGCAACAGATCACGATGCTCCTGACGCTGATGCTGACGAGCAAGGGCGTCGCCGGCGTCCCGCGCGCATCGCTCGTCATCCTCGCCGGCACGCTGGCGAGCTATCACCTCCCGCTCGAAGGGGTCACGCTCATCCTCGGCGTCGACGAGCTCATGGACATGGGCCGGACGATGGTGAACGTCGTCGGTAACTGCCTGGCAACCGTCGTCGTCGCCAAATGGGAAGGAGAATTCCGCGAGGTCAGCGACGCGGAGCTGGACGCGGCGGCTGTGCGAGGAGAAATTTAGGGCGGTGTTATCCGGTGAGTCGCTCACCAACCGAACGTTACGCCTGCTGACGCGCGCCGCGGCGTCAGCCGCTCGACGAAGCCGAGCGCGTCGCCGCCGAAGCCGAACGTCCCGCGAGCGGCGGCGGTATTCGAGCGGTTGAGGACGTTGACGACCTCCACGAACGCGTGCAGCCCGCGATCGCCGACCCGAAACGCGCGATCCGCCCGCACGTCGAACCGGGAATAGGTGGAGAGGCGCACCGCGTTTCGCCGTTCGCCGCTGAACAGCTCCTCGCCACGCAAGGACAGATAGCCGGGGATCGGAACGCCGGTCCCGATGCGCAGCGTCGCGCCCACGGTGGTCGAATCGGGCCACCGGTACATCCCGAACGCCGCCATCGCGTGCCGCTGGTCGAAGTCCGCCCAGAACGTCTCGCCTCGTTCGGCGTCCAGGTGCCGCGCCCGACCGTACGTGTACGCGCCCCACCCGGACACACCGGTCGTACTCCGGCGTTCGACGACGAGCTCGAAGCCACGCGCCGATCCAGCGAGCCGACTGCCGTTGCGATCGAGGATGCCACGCTCGCGGCGCTGATAAAGCGTCGCCTCCCATCTCACGTCGGCGGTCAACTGGCGGCGGATGCTCACGTCCGCATGGATCGCGCTCTCTGGCTGGCGCGGGTTCGACATCGAAAGCCTGTGCGCCCGTCCAATCTCTGGATACTGGTGTGACATGCCTGTCGATGCGGCGAGCGTCCAGCGGCCAACGTCCAGTTCGCCAAGCAGCCACGGCGACACGGACGCGCCGGACACGTGCGATGCGCCGCTCACGCGAAGGCCAGGCGCAATGGTGAGCCTGTTCCAGGCTCGAGCCTGCAGGTTGAGATACCCCGACCGCGTCCAGGCCGATGCCGAGGCGTCGGTACCCTGCCATGTGGTACGACCGACCTGCGCACCACCCTGCAGGACACCGATTGGCATCTTTGTCACGAGCGATGCGCGATAGACCATGTCCTCGTTGGTTCCGAGCGACACAACGTCGGTTGAGATGCGCGGCTCGCTCACGAGCTCCTGCCGGACCAGATAACCCCGCTGGGTGAGCACTGTCGTCGAACCGATCATCGAACGCCACGAGAGGTTGGCAACCGATGTTTGCGCCGCTGGCTGGATCGGAGAGCCGCTCTCGACATCCTCGTCGATGTCGACGCGCGAGCGCCCTGCCAGGAGCGAGAATCCGACCTGGTGATGAGAGTTCACGTCGAGTACCAGCTTCCCCAACGCATCGGAGAATCCGAACACCGGGACAGCGGACCCGAGATCCTCCCCCGGCCACTCGAGCAGGCTCTGACGCGCCGCAGCGATCCAGGATCCGCGCGCGTCCCCAATGGGCCCTTCTGCGACGACCGTGGCGGCGGTGTTGGCGACGGTCCCGTTGACGTGGACGCGGTCGCGTGCCCCTTCGCGCAACGTCAGCTCGAGTTGAGGACCGAGCCGATCGCCGTACGTGCGCGCGTACGCGCCCGCGCGCAGCGTCGCCGACTCGAGTAACTGAGTCGTGAACATGCTGACCGACGCCGATTCGGCCGGTGCGTGCCGGAGCCACGGTGTCGACACGCCGTCGACGACGACCTCTGCGTGGCGGAACGGGCTGGCCCTGACGACGAACTCGCTGCGATAGTCGCCGATCGGCGCCACCCGCGGCATCGAATGGATTGCCTTCACCGGATCGTCGACCAGGCCCGCAGGCATCGCGGTCAACTCCCGGTGTTTCACTGACCCCTCGGCGACGCCCGCGACCGGCTCCCACCACGGCCACGGCGATGTCACGGTGATGCGCTCTTTGTAGACCGGAAGCGGATCCGGGATCGTACTCGCCTCTTGCCGATCGACAGGTGGACTGACGCTTGGGATCGCCTCGTGAGTGCGCGACGTACGGACGATCTGAAGAACCCGGCCTGGACCCTCACGCGCCATGAGGCCGTGAGGCGCAAGTACCTCGTCCAGTTGATCCCGCGGCTTCGCGGCGCGCGGCTCCGCCTGGACCCGCATATCGGCGGTGACGATGTTGGAGCTGAAAACGATTGGAAGGCCGCGCGTCTGGAGCGATTTCAGGACCTCAGCCAGCGGGCGGCCGGCAATCTTCTTCGAGTCAGCCGCCCGGCGGACCTCCTGAGCCGCTGCGGGCAGCGCCATCGCAACCAGCAGAACCGCCACCGCCGATGCGTCAGCGCGAAGTCTCACGGGACACGACCAATCGTCCGTTGTCGAGGCGATACGCGAGGCCGCTCGTGCCGATCGCGACGTCGAGCGCGTCGGCCGGCGCGAGGCCGGCGACCGACCCGTGCAGGATAATACCGCCCGCGGCACGCGCAAGCGCGGAATCGGCGTACTGCACGGTCCAGCCTTGTTCTCGCGCCAGCCGGTCGAGGTAGCTCGCAAGTGGCACGCCCTCGATGTCGATTGGCGGTGACACCTCGACAGGCCACTGCCATTCGGCGCCGAACGGCGCAAACGGTCGCGATTCTGCCTCGGTCGCCGAAAACAGGATCTCCGTGCCCGCGTGACCCGTCACGGATCGGTTCCGGTCGCTCAGCTCGACTGCGCCTGTGCGCACTCTGAGTCGCAGCCTGGCCTCGACGAGACGCACCTCGAACTGCGTGCCGATGTCGCGAGCGGTTCCCAGAGATGTGCGAATCTCCAGCCGGCGCGCGCCGGTGCCCGTGTCCACATACACCGCGCCACTCGACAGTTCGATCGCGCGAGGCGCAACGAGCGTCGCGCGCGAGGACACATCGAGCCGCACGGATGTTCCGTCCGCGAAGCGAAGCCCCACTCGGCCCGCATCGCCGGTTTCAATCGTCTCGCCGACGAGTACGGCCTCGTCGACAGCAAGCGGACGAGCGAATCCGGCGGGCATCGCACGATGCGCGCCGCCTTGCGGCCCGCCGATCTTCGCGATCCATGCTGCAGTTGCAGGAACCGGAGCGGGAGCGGATCGGTCGTCGAGCCGGCTGACGATCAACATGAGCGCCGCCGCGGCCGCCAACATCCCGGTCCAGGCTGCGACCCGGCGCGGCACGACCCGGCGGCGGCGGACGTTCCCGTCCCAGTGCGCGTGCACGTAGCTCCGGACGCGAGACTGACGCTCAGCGGGCGGAGCGGCACGAGGACCCGCCACCTGAAACATCCGGCGCGTGGTCTCCACCTCACCACCCTGCTCGTCGTCGCCCGTCGGCGTCCGATGGCTGTCGATCACGATTCCTCTCCAGGCCGGGCCCGACCCCGCGTTGGCCAGCCCACTGCAAGGCGCGAGAAGCTGTCGCGAAACGCCGCGCGCGCCCGCGTCAGCAGCGACTCCGCCGCCTTGTATCCGAGACCGAGCCGGCCGGCGATTTCATCGACCGGCAGCTCCTCGAGATACTTCCACTCGAGCACGTCGCCATACCGATCGGGCAGGTGATCGAGCACGGAGTGAACGAGTCGAGTCACTTCACGGCGGTGCAGCGCATTGTCAGGACCATCGATGTTGTCCGCTGCAAGCCTGTCGAGCGCGAGACGCGACGCCTCCTGCTCGTCCGACAGCGAGACTGCCCGGCCACGCCCCTCACGTGCGATCCACTCCGCGATCTCGTGCCTGCACAACGTGCACAACCACGTAAGCAACGCAGCATCACCTCTGAACGTATGCAGGCGGTCGATGGCGCGTATCAACGTGCGCTGGACGACTTCTTGCGAGGCGTCTTCGTTGCCGTTCAGACGCGCGATCGCGAAGCGGTACAGACGGGGGAAGTACAACGCAAAGAACTCGTCGAATGCCGCTTCCTCGCCTGCACACACTCGCCGGACGAGCGGCGCGTCGCTCACGTCAGCACGATACTCTGGACCGGCCGGTCAGAATCGGACGGTGTGCTTGACGACGATGCCGTTCCGCCGCAGCGAGACGCTCGGACCCGTTTTCCGGCCCGTCAGCAAGATCACGCCGCCAAGCGCCGCGGCCGCGATCCCGCCGCCGACGAGCGCCTTGTTCACCCCGTCGCTGTCCTCGCCGTCGTCCGAGTCGTTGAGGTCCTCGCCGTCATCCGGGCCGGTCTCGTCGTCTCCGATCTCGACGGCGCCGAGCGTGGTCAGCACACCCCCTCCGGCCAGCAGGGCCACTCCGGTCCATAGACGCGCGGAGCTCCGGCCTTCGACGTTCTGTCGGGCACGCGCGAGTTCACGCCCGGCTTTTTCAGCCGCGTCCTTGAGCGGCCCCGCGACGGCCACGCCTGGAAGGGACCAGGCGACCAGCAGCGCGATGAGCTTCCTGCACATGAACACCTCCCGGCTTCTTTGACGGTCCGGCTGGCTCGGATCCTTCGCGCCGCTCGAAAAAAGGATTGCCGCGCGCGGCGGCGTCTAACCGCCGTTGCGTAGGAGGTCACATGAACGAACAGCGAAGGAAGTTGTGGGTGGGAGGTTGGATCGCCGTTGTCGCAGGCGCCGCGGTCGCGGTAACTGCCGTGCCCGGGGCTCAGACCACCAGCCCGCGCCGGTTTGCTCAAGCCGAGATCTTCGTCGAGTTGAACCACACCGATGGTGACCTCGGGCTGCACGCAGCAATTGATGGGGAGACGTGGACACGGCTGGAGATCGAAGGCCCGGGAGAGTTCCCGCTGCTGGATCTCATTGCTCGCGGCAGGTTGAGCGCTCAGGGGCTGACGCAGCTCGCTTTCGAGAGCGCCGAACCGCCGTTTGATGAATTGTCGCCCGCGCGGTTCTTCCGCCGGTTCCCTGAGGGACGGTATGAGATCGAAGCGCGCGCACAAGATGGCGCCGAGATCGAGGGCGTCGCGACGCTGTCACATGTGCTCGCAGCACCGCCCGAGAACGTTCTCGTATCGGGCCTGCCCGCTGCCGAAAACTGCGATGCCGTCCTACCTCAGGTTCGCCCGCCGGTCGTCATCCAGTGGGATCCGGTTACGGCGTCGCACCCAGAACTTGGCAAGAAGGGACCGGTGACAATCGCCAAGTATCAGCTGTTCGTCGAGCGGTCCAACCTGACGTTGAGCCTGGACCTGCCGCCGAACGTGACCCGCGTTGACATTCCGCAGCTCGTCACGAGCCGTGGAAACGAGTTCAAGTTCGAGATCATCGCGCGGACGACCCGGGGCAACAACACGGCGATCGAGAGCTGCTTCACGCTCTTCTGACCGCCCGGAATCAGGGCTGGGCGCCGGATTGACGCGGCCGACACGAGCCTTTCTCCGCCAGCTCTTTCAGCGGACGAATGGGGATCGTTCGAAGTCTCGTGAGCTCTGAGCCGGGCTGATCCAGCCTATCAGCGGATAGTGATCGGACCCGTACGTGTCACCGGCGCGTTCGTAGCTCGCGCGCCATGACGACGGCGTCCGAAAGAAGAGATAGTCGAGGACCGCGCCGGTGGCGTACGTGCCTTCACGCGCCTGTGCCGGCTGGCCGGTGATCTGCGCCATCTCCCGAAGCGCGGTCTCGCCGGTCCCGAGCCAGGTGTTGAAGTCGCCCCCGACGACGACCGGCCCGCGCGGCGGAAGGACCTCCGCGAGCGCACGCGCCTGCCGACCGCGCGCGCCCGAGGCGCCGAACACCCACAATCGTTTCGGGCTGACGAACGGGTCGAGATGGATCGACGCAACCCCGAGCGGCTCGCCATCACCTAGTCCACTCAGCATTGCCAGAGCCGCGACGCGCCGCTGGCGGGCGAAGGGCAGCTCGACCGCGCCTGGGGCGAGAAGCGGTAACGTCGAGAGGATCGCGTTGCCGCGATCTTCAGCCGGGTCGCTCGCGTCGAGGCCGTTCCGCATCGACGGCACATAGAGCAGCGACAGCTGGTGCTCGCGGGCGAAAGAGACGATGTCGACGCGCGGCGGGCTGCGGAGGAGCCGGCGCGCGCCGGCCTGCGACGGGCCGCGCGCCGGAACGGCATCCCCTGTACGGAGCGCCTCCTGCAGCAGCAGAACGAAATGTTCCACGCGGCGCCCGTCCGACCACTCCCCCGCGCGCAAGTCCGCCACGAACTCCGAGAGGTTCCCGGCGCCGACGTTGACGTTCCAGCTGACGACGGCAATCGGTTCGACTGCGTGGACCGGCGTCAGGTCGTTCGATTCGCTCGCCGGCTGCGATTGATAGACGATCGGCCCCACCCCGCGGCACCACGCATCGAGCGTCGCACGAGAGCGCGTGCCTTCCTGTTCGTACCACCGCACGGCCGAGCGCGGCAGACGACCGGTGGAGGCCACGATCTCTCGACAGGACAGCGGCGCGGCGTTGGGCGCGGCGTCACGACTATCGGCAGAGGCCGCGACAGAGGCTGCGACAACGATGAGCGCGGGGAGTATCGGCTTCAAAACTTGAACGTCACGCCAGCCTGCGCGTTTATGAAGATCGGGTCGAAGCGGACAGGCGCAAGCCCGGACAGCACTTCGTCCAGGATATCCCCGCTGCTTTCGGCGCCGAAACGTAACTCGTAGTCCTGGAAGTAGAAGACGCGAACCTCGCCCATCAGCGCCACGCGTCCGCCGAACCGCAGGCCGACCCCGCCATTGACGCCCCACCGGTCTTCGGACTGGCCTGGCACCCCGCGGAGCGTGAGCCTCGCGTTGAAATCAGGCACCTGGACGCCCGAGACCTCCACCCGAATCGGAATGGACCCTGTCACGGTGATGTCCGGGAGATAGCTCAGGCCGCCGGAGGCGATGAGGGCAATCGGACCTGGAGTGCGGACCCTCACGTTCCCCGACATGATCCAGATGCGATCGGCCTCGAAGGTACCGTCGGAAATCGTGATGCTCGCCGTGACGCCTTCGAACGGCGGCTGCGTGCCGCGGAGATTGTATCTGGCGCCGGTCAGGTCGAACGCCACGTCGGTTCCATCGAGCCGGCCCTCGATGCCGAGAACGCCCCACTCGAACGCGACCGCGCCCCCGACGACTGGACCGCCGTCCGCCTCGAGAAGCGGCGATCCGTCCACCGTGATGTCCACGCCAGGCACTGTCGGTGTGGACGGCCGGAGCGTCAGCCGCTCGTCGTAGATCGGGAACGCCCGGCCGATGAAGAACGTGAAGTCGAGGCCTTGTGCTGCGGCGGGTTCGGAGCCTCCAAGCAAGAGGAGTACGGCACACGCTGCGCGCATACCCTTACCGAATGACAATCGCGACGCCGAGCGTCCAGAAGTTGCCCACCACGTCCGGAATGTCTTCCTCGGCTGTCTGCAGATCGCCGAGCGCCGCGACGTGCTGCGCGCCGAACACCTGGAGCCCGACGCGAGCGGCCGGCCGAAAGACCCAGCCGCCGCCGATGACCACCGACCAGGCCTTCGAGTTGATCGGATCCGGGCCGATCGCATCCACCCAGTTGCGGACGAAGGCCATGCCGGTGCCCCCCTTCACGAAGAAGCCCTGCGAGGCCCACGGCCGGAACTGCGCCACGGCGTCGATATGAGTGGTTCGAATTTGCCCCTGCGCGGAATCCATCGGCGTCCAGAACAGCTCGCCACCGACGTCCATGCGGTCGTTCACGCGATACCCGACATTGGCGAGGATGCCCCCTGAGTGACGGTAGGGGAAGTCCTCTTCGCACGTCTGACAGTCGCCGCGGACGGTGGCAAACGTGCCGCCGGCCACGAGCCACAGCCTCGACGCCTCCGCGGCCTCGTCACGGGGCACGGCTGGTGCCGCGACGGGCGCCGACTGCGCGGCCACCACCGACGGCGCCAGCCAGGCAAGCAACAGACCGCAGCAGAGTTCGGCGCGCAGCCGGCGGCTCACTCGATGCTCCACGTGAAAAACGTGCGGAACTGGGGATAGCGATATTCCACCTGCGTGCGATCCGCGTCCTGATAGAAGCTCTGACGGAAGAAATACTCTCCGGACACGCCGAAACCGAGCGAGCCACGCAGAGGCAGCAACAGATCCAGGCGCATCCGCTGCAGGAAGTGGTTGGCGCGCACGCCGTCCAGCGAGTAGAGATGCCGTCCCTCGTACATGAACGCAGCGAACACACGGCGGTCGCGGGAGAAGTGCGCGAGGCCGCCGAAAGTCGCGCCGGGGCCGTAGTCGTAGAAGCGAGGTCCCTCCGAGACGCCCTGCCCGGCGCCAGGTTCCTCTGGCTCTTCTGGCTCTTCTGGGCGCTCGGTGATGCCGAGCGGGAGCGAATCGACAGCGCCCAGCACCGTCAAGCCTCCCCATCCCATGAGCCAGACATTGCTCCGTGACGACAGCGGCTGCGTCGTTCCAATGGCCACATCGAAGGACTGCGCGCCGGTGGCGTAGGCGTCGTTTTTCTGAAAGTCGTAGCTCTGCACGACGGTGAACTGCATCTTGCCGCCGCCCAGCGGCTGCCCCAGCAGCCGCCCGCGCACTCGGGCCTCGCTGAAGGAGCTGCCGCCGCCGAAGCGAAGCCTCACTCCGAACGCGTCATACGGCGTTCGGCTCTGCCCGGTCTGAGGATCCCCGTACAACAAGTCCATTTCCAGGAACGGCTGGCCGGCTGCGTCGATCGCGCGGGTCTCGGAGCCTCGCCAGAGCACGCCTACCGATGCTAAACCGGCGAGCGTCGACGGCACCATGTCGGCGGGCTTGTCGTAGAGGCGCTTCGCGTCCCCGGTGCGGAAGCGGTTGTAGCCAGTCACGGGATCCAGGACGGTCGCACCGATCTCGCGCCACAGACGGCCACGCCCGGTCGCCCTGGTGTCGCGCACGAGCCACGCCGCGCGGTAGAACATCTCGCCGAGGGCGATGCCGCCGAGCGTCGTGTTGATGAAGTCGTTCACCGAGGGGAAGTTCGTCTCGCCGTAGTATTCCCACGTGCTGCTGCCGAAGGCGGTCAGCGCCGCCGACTCGTAGAAGCTCATGCCATTGGAGCGGCCCGACGTGAAGTAGTTGTTCCCCTGATAGGGATGGCCGACCTGGTTGACCACGAAGTCGTCCAGGTCCCAGACCCATCCCTGCTCCATGTTGTCCCACCAGGTTTTCGGAGTGATCTTTGCCGTGTCCTGACCGCGTATCAGGTTTGCGGCCTCGTAGAAGACGTTGATCATCGTCGTCTGGAACAGGGCCCTGCCCACGCTCCGCCGGGGGCAGCCTTCGCAGGCGCGGCGCTCGGCCTTCCAATCGAATGGTTGCTGGAGGGCTGGGATGACCAAGGGCGTTGGCCGGTCCAGCCGGGAGAGAGCCTGCTCGGGCCTTGCTTCAAGAGGCGCAGCGCCAGCCAGCAGGACACACGTCAACAGGTTGAACATCCTTCTTCCTTCAATCCTTCTTCGCCGGCGACGTCACGGAGACGGTCACCGCCTCCGTCCACGTGATGTCCACGCGATCGCCGACCTTGACCTTGGCCAGGGCGGCCTTGTCGGCGACCCGCGACGAGTAGCTCCATTTCACGTTCTCGCCCTTGAACGTGATGGACGGCACGTCGCGGTCGATCGCGGCGATCGTGGCCGTGAGCGTTGTCTGCAAGGCGGCCGTCCCCGCGGGACTCGGGCCTCCTCCCTTGGTCATCCCCGCCGTGGTCTCATTGACGGCTGCCTCGCCTGCGGGCTTCACGCGAATGACGATGTTGTCGTAATAACGCGCCGTGATCGTATCTCCCACCTTGATCTCGTTAAACCGTTCCACCGACCTGGAAACCGTTATGGGCTTGAAGGTCCCGTCGGAGCCTTTCACCGTCAGCGTGCGCGTCGCCGGGTCAATCGCCTCGACGGTTGCGGTGAGCGTCACGACATCGCCGGGAATCGTCTTAGATTGCGCGCTCAGCGCGGCGCTCGCCGCCACCGCCGCCACCATGATGCCAGTGGTCATCAACGCTCTCACCAGGGTCGACCTCATAGCTGCCTCCTAACCTTCGCTCTGCCGCCAGCACAGCGAATGCCACGACACACACCTGTGTCCGTGGGCCACAAGTTGTTGACCTCAAACCTCTGAAAGGGGTCGGTGCCACATCGGTTCCGTGGTGCGCCTCCACTATTCCGGAGGGCCTCCGGCCAGACAGCAGGCATTCGCAAGTCCGGCCAGCATACTCGGCCATCCCGGACGCGCCATTGGACTTTGGTCTCATCGCTCGACTCCGTCAAGGCGGTTAGAATCCGGAAAACCGGATGGCTCCCGAGACGAAGGTGATCCCATGACTTCATTCGCTCGTGCGAAAACGATGTTTACGGTCGCGGTCGTCGCGGCGGCCGTGCTTTGTTTTCCCACCCAGTCTGCCGCGCAGGCCTTCATCTATCCGTTCCTCGGCTACAACTTCGGCGGGGATTCCGGATGCCCGGAAATCACCGATTGCGAGGACAAGAACCTCAACTGGGGCGTCTCGCTCGGAGCCGTCGGAGGAATTGTCGGTGCCGAGCTCGAATTTGCCTTCATCGACAGTTTCTTTGGTGAAACCTCGGTGACAAAGACAAGCGTGACCACCATTTTTGGCCACTTCCTGCTCGCGCCAAAGTTCGGTCCAATCCAGCCGTACGGCCTCGCCGGCCTCGGCGTCATCAGGAGCAACGTGGAGGTGACCGGTGGCACCTCGCTTGAGGACGGCGAGAACGACTTCGGCTATGACATCGGTGGCGGCTTGATGGTGTTCTTCGGCGAACACGTTGGCGCGCGTGCCGACTTTCGGTATTTCCGCTCGTTCAGCGCTTTCGACCTGTTCGACCTGGATGTCGTTGTTGACGAAGACAAGCTGGACTTCGGCAGGTTCAGCGGCGGTATCGTCTTCAAGTTCTAATCGCGTCGAGCCACCTGCGGGGGTCATGCGTGGCCGCGCGTGTGACGCGTTCCTTCCAGAGGTTTTTCAAGACCGAGGCCGCGGGCGGGGCGTTGCTCGTCGCCTGCGCATGCGCCGCGCTCGTGGCGGCCAACTCCGCCTGGGCGACCGCCTATCACAACCTCTGGGCGGCTACGATCACCGTTGGCGGAGCCGGGCACGCCCTGTCGTTGACCATTCACCAGTGGATCAACGACGGGTTGATGGCGATCTTCTTCCTCCTCGTCGGTCTGGAGATCAAGCGGGAGTTGATCGCGGGAGAGCTTTCGTCCCCGCGCCAGGCGGCACTTCCCATTGCCGCGGCAGTCGGCGGTATGGCGGTGCCGGCGGTGATCTATCTCCTGGCGAGCGGCGCGGGACCCGAGTCTCGAGGATGGGCGATCGCGATGGCCACCGACATCGCCTTCGCTCTCGGGGCGCTGGCGATGGTCGCCCCGCGCGCGCCGAACGGCCTCAAGATCTTTCTCGCGGCGCTGGCCATCGTCGACGATCTCGGAGCCGTGCTGGTCATCGCGCTCTTCTACACCGGCGAGATTGCAGGGCACGCCCTCGCAATGGCTGGTCTCTGTCTGCTGTGTCTTGCCGCGCTGAATCTTCTCTACGTGCGCTGGCTCACACTGTATCTCGTGGTCGGCGTCGTTCTATGGTTCTTCGTGCACGAGTCCGGTGTGCACGCGACGATCGCGGGCGTGCTGCTCGCGTTGGCGATTCCAGCGCGATCGCACAGCAACGCCGCGGAGTTCTCGGCCGCCGCGCGCGGCCTGCTCGACGAATTCGATCGAAGCGAAACGGGCGACCTCCTCGTGTTGACGAGCAAGGGGCAACAGGACGCGATCTTCGGGCTCGAGCGCGCCAGCGCCCTGGCAACGGCGCCGCTTCTGAGACTGGAACACGCCCTTCACAGGCTGTCCGCGTTCGTCGTCATGCCGCTCTTCGCGCTCTCGAACGCGGGCGTTTCGCTGAACGGGTTGTCCGTCGATCGCGTCACGCTGGCCGTCATCCTGGGATTGGCCGTCGGAAAGCCGCTTGGGATCACCGGGGCTGCGCTGGCGGCGGTGCGCGCGGGAGCCGCCGCCCTTCCTCAGGGGGTCGGCTGGACGATGCTGCACGGATGCGCCTGGTTCGGGGGTATCGGATTCACGATGTCGCTCTTCATCGCCACGCTGGCGTTCGACGGGACCACGTTCCTCGACTCCGCCAAGATCGGGATTCTGGCGGGGTCCGCTTTCGCGGGGGTCGTTGGTGCGATCGTCGTCCGTCTGGGCACTCGGCGTTGAACCCTCGAACCCTCTCGAACCCCTCGAACCCCCTCGAACCCCTCGAACCTCCTCGAACCTTTTACCCTTCTGTCGTACGCCCTACACCACCTCGTCACGTGAACCTGAGATTCTGACCGTGCCCGTCATCTGAAAGCGCTTTGTGCCCAGCAAAGCGCGGCGCGTTCCCAAGGCTCCCCAGAGCCTGCAAGGAGGCCGTGTGAAGCTGGACACGCACGTTCATACCGTCTACTCGGGCCGCTCGACGATCCGTCCGCTCGACCGGGTCCTGCGGGAGTCCTACAACACCCCCGAAGGCGTCTATCGACGCGCCAGGGGCCGCGGGATGGACCTGGTCGCCATCACGGACCATGACCGCATCGACGGCGCGCTTACGATCGCCGACCGGCCGGACGTCATCGTCGGCTGCGAGGTCACCGGTGTCTTTCCGAACGACTCGGTGCGCGTGCATCTCGGTGTACTGGGCGTCACCGAGGCGCAGCACGCCGAGATCCAGCGGCTCCGCCACGACGTGGCCGAGCTGCTTCCTTATCTGCGCCAGCAGTGCATCTTCACGTCGCTCAACCACGTCGCGTCGCGGATCAACGGCGAGATCACCGCGAAGCACATCGCGGCGCTCGTCCCCTGGGTCGACGGCATCGAGATCGTGAACGGCTCCAGGTTGCCGAGCCAGAACCGGACGGCTCGCGCGCTCGCCGAGGCGTACGGACGCACGCCGATTGCCGGCAGCGACTCACACACCGGGCGTGGGATCGGCCGGACGTGGATCGAAGTGGACGGCGTCCGGACCCGCGAAGAGTTTCTCGCGGGCCTGCGCGCCGGACGCGTGCGGGTCGGTGGACGCCAGGGAAACTACTTCACGATGGCGTCCGACATCCTCCGCATCGCGAGCGCGTTCCATCAGGAGAACGCGCGCCGCGTGTTCGAGCGGCCCCTCGACTGGCGCCGCCACGCGATGTTCCTGGGCGCGACGTTCGCTCTGCCGTGCATCGCCGTCCCGCTGACGGTCGCGCTCGCCCACTTCATCCTCGAGATGCGCTTCAACCGCGACCTCCTGTTCGACCTCGTGGCGAGGCCGGGCCGTCGTGAGCTTGTCGAAGACCGCCTGCCGGAGGTGGCCTGATGCGCGTCGCCATCTTCACGGACAACGACTTCGACAAGGTCAACGGGGTCACGACGACGCTCCGTGCCGTGCTGAAGCATGCGCCGTCCGGCATCCAGCCGCGGATCTACACGGCGTCGGATCTCGCGATCGCCACGCCGGATTACCTGGCGCTCAAGTCGATGGGTGTCGGGATTCCGTACTACCGCGAGATGCGGATCTACGCGCCGCACCTGCGCGCCTTCGCCCGGAACGCCGCGGCGGATGGGATCTCGGTCGTCCACGTCACGACGCCGGGGCCGATCGGCCTTGCCGCCCGATACGTGGCGGCCAAACTCCGGCTTCCGCTGGTCGGCAGCTTTCACACACACCTCGCGGAATACACCACGATGCTGAGCGGATCGGTCATGGCGGGCCGGATCGTGCGCAGCTACATGAACTGGTTGTACAAGCCGTGCCGGCGGCTCCTCGTACCTTCGGAGTCCACCCGATCGCTCGTGGCGGACGGAGGCTTCGATCGGACGCGGCTCGGCCTGTGGACGCGCGGCGTGGACACGCAGACATTCTCTCCAGCCCACCGCTCGGAAGCGCTCCGCGAACGCTGGGGCGTCAGCGATCGGCGCCCGGCGCTGATCTACGTCGGCCGGCTGTCGCGTGAGAAGGGGCTCGCGCTGTTCGACGACCTGCAGACGGCGCTCATCCGGCATCGCGCCTCGCACCGTTTCATCTTCGTCGGCGATGGTCCGATGCGCGAGGAGTTGAAGGGACTGTGTCCGGACGCCGTCTTCACTGGCACCCTGCCCCACGCCGAGGTCGCGGATGCGATGGCGTCGGCAGACGCGTTCGTTTTTCCCAGCACAACCGACTCCGCCGGCAACGTGGTCCTCGAAGCGCAGGCGTGCGGGCTTCCGGTCATCGTGTCGGACCAGGGCGGCCCCAGCGAGAACGTGCGGGCAGACGAGACAGGCTTCGTCTGCGAGGCGGGCGATGCGTCGAGCTTCTGCTCGCCCATCGCTTACCTGCTGCGACATGCAGAGGCAAAACGCCTCATGGGACGCGCGGCGCGCGAGTATGCCCTGATGCGCCGCTGGCCGGCCGCCCTCGCGCCGCTCTACCACGCCTGGGTCGAAGCGGCGACGCCAAGTATGGGAGGGGCCGGTCTCAAGACCGGCCCCTCCGGCGAATTAACGCCGCTTCCTGCCTATCCGACCTCGCCGCGATGAATCGCCCGAGGTCAATCAGTTGCGAGCGCCTGGACGACGACGTCGCCGCCGCGGCGCATGTTCGCGCCGGCTGTCCGTCCAGCGCTCGCGATCTCTATAGGGTTCGATTGGGTTCGAATGGGTTCGAATGGGTTCGATTGGGTTCGAGAGAGTTCGAGAAGGTTCAAGGGGTTCGAACGTCGACCCGGATCCCTTTTGCTTCGAAGTCGCTTGAGAGTCTGAAGATCCGCCCGGGCTGGATCTGACATGGCCCGCTTCGCGCCTCGCGGCTTGGGCGCGGCAAGCCCGCTGCGCCCCTTCCGCGGGAGGCAACTCCAACCTGCGGCCGTGACGGACCCGTCGCGGGCGAGCGGCACCGCGACGCGGACCCAGCCGTCGCGGGTGACCCTGAAGCGCTCGTCGCCGCGGTCCGACGATACGCGCTCTCCGCCAGGTTGTTGGACCCATGCCGCGGCCGCCGCGTCATCCCCCAGTTGCACCTTTGCTTCGAGATAGACGAAGTCTCGCGGGTCGAACGGCTTCTTTTCGGCCGCGAGCTCGCGCGCGGTCAGCCGCTGCAGCCAGGGACGATCGTCCAGAATTGACTCGCGGGTGCCGGCTTCCGGCTGGATGACGACCGGCACCGGTCTGATTGTGACGCCTGCCGCGCCGCTCTCCTGGAACATGTTGTTTCGCGTGGCGACGGTCAAGACCGGATGGGCGCCGATTCGAGTCCCGTTGAACGGGGTGATCTTGTGCTCGGGTCCCTGAAAAGTCTCGGCGATCGCCCGCCCGGCGGCGTCCAGCTGCACGACGTACGTTTCTTCGATATCGCACGCGCGGCCCCAGCGCGCGAACAAGGCCGCGGTCTCTGTTCCACCATCTTCGTTGGTGAAGACCGTCGTGTACCTCAGCGCATCGCCGCTATCCTCGACGTACAGCAGCACCGGCAGGTCGTTCGACGTTCCGACGGTGTCCGATCGCAGAACGATCGCAGGCGCAAGGCGAAGCAGCTTGTATTCCGGGTCGGCCGCCGTGACGGTTCGCACGCGGTCCGTACCGATCAGCCGCACATCGGAGTTCTGCGGCCACGAGGATGATGGCTTCACTTCCACCGTATGCTCGCCGCTTGAAAGAGGTCCGACCAGCGTGTCGTACGTGGCGCGGCCGCTTCCCGGAACGATCAACACTTCGTGGCTTGGCGTGCCGTCCACGTGGACGGCAAACGCGCTCACCGTTACTGCATCGGCGGGCGCATCGTCGCGCACCTCGATCGTCAGCACGAGCTCGTCGCTCGCCTGCGGCCGGACCGACACCCTCGCCGGGTCGCGGCAGCCGGCGGCGACAACGATCGCGGCCAGTAACCGAATCGCTGGCCTCATTTCGCGTGAGATGATACGCGACATGGGCAAGCTCGAACGCATCTGGATGAAGCGTGCGCACCGCGGCCCGATGGATCTCGTTGACGCGGGAATGCTCGACGCGGGACGCGGCCTTCGCGGCAGCGCCAACTACGGCGGGCGCCGGCACGTGACCATCATCGCCGCGGAACGGTGGGCGACGCTGACGCGCACGTTGGGCGCGTACGTCGACCCCTCGGCGCGGCGCGCGAACCTGATGGTGTCGGGTATCGATCTCGAAGAGACGCGAAGCCGCGTGCTGCGCGTCGGGGCGGCGAACCTGAGGCGTCGCTGACGATTGCGATAGACGCGTGCTCCTCGAAGCGCTAACGCCTGCCGGTTGCTCATCGGCGGCGAAACGCGGCCGTGCGAGCGAATGGAGGAGGCCCACGACGGCCTTCAGGAGGCCATGCGGCCGAACTGGGGAGGCGGCGCGTGGGCGGAAATCCTGGAGGGAGGCGAGGTCCACGTGGGCGACGCCGTCGATTGGGAGCCGGCTACCCAGGCCATTCGGTCTTCGGCCTGAAGTTGTACGGCAGGAAATGCTGATCGATCGTGGCGCTGTTCCAGCGCGAGACCTTGATCATCTTCGTTCGGTCCAGCCACTCCTGCGTATCGATCGCGCGGGAGAAACCGGCGAACGCTTTCCAGTCTCCGGAAAACCGATCGGGCCAGCCAAGGCGCCGCCCGAGCGGATGCTCAATCAGACGCCGGCCTTCCGTGCTCAGCTTCCTGAACGTCGCCTCGTTGTACTCCAGCAGAGAGAGCGGTCGATCGAGCGACAGGTACTTGCGCTCGACGTCACCCTCGGTGGCCGTGATGGACAAGGATTCCCACCCGAGCGGCATGGAGCCGTGCTTGCCCCACTGCGTGTTCACACGCGGCCGCATGCCGTGACGCCGCGCATCCTGCAGCGCTTCCGCTCCCCCCGCGAGCAGCCGGCCGTGAAAGTACGTCCAGATTCCCGTGATGTCCGAGCCGTCCGCCGAGTGCTCGATCCACATCAGCTCGTGATCGCAGGGATCGTTGTCTTCGGGAAAATCGATGTCGTCTTCCCAGAAGAAGTGGTAGGCGATGAGCGGTCTGGTGGGGTGGATGATGACGGCGAAATCTTTTAACGGGAAGAACTCCGACTGCGTCGTGTACACGCGGGGCGCAAAGCGGCGCGCCCGCTGGAGCTCGTCCGGCGTCGGATCGCGCGGGGGATCCAGCTCCAGCGTGCGCGCGTACTCGCGGCTCGCCTCGTCGAGGCTCCGGCGCTCGTGATGGGCCACCCCGCGCCGGTGATGATCCGCGGCCTGGTCCTGGACGGGCGCAGCCGTGACCATCACGGCGGCTGCCAACAGAAGACGCGTCAAAAGTAGAACTTCAACCCGAACTGCATGATCCGCGCGGCACCGGCCGTGAGGATTTGACCGAAGCCGCTCGAATCGCGCGCGATGTTGGGCGGACCGAAGTTCGCGCTGTTGAACGCGTTGAACAGCTCGATCCGGAACTGGAGCGATCGCCGATCGCCGACCGGGAAGTTCTTCGACAGCGAGAAGTCGAAGCTCGTCATGCCCGGCCCGCGCATGATGCCCACACCCGCGTTTCCGAACGCCTGCGGCGCGGGGCTGAACGCAGCGAAGGCGTTCGTGTTGAACCAGCGGTCGATCGTGCGCTCGGACGAAGGCAGCTCGGGATCGCCGACGAGATTCGGCCGCGCGCGGCGTTCGCCGCCCAGGTTCACGACCGTCGCCCCGCTGAGCGTCGCCGTCAGCGCCAGGCCGCTCTGAATGACGTGGATCCCCGTCAGCTGCCAGCCGCCGAACGCGAGGTCCATCGCGGGGCCCCAGTCGTTGCCGATGGCGTGGCCGCGGCCGAACGGCAGCTCCCAGATGTAGCTGGCGACGAAGCGATGCTCGATGTCGAACTCCGACGGCCCTCTCTCCGCGCGGAGGTTGTTGCCGTCCTGCGGCTCGCGGAAGACGCCCGTATCCACGCCGGCCCCGCCGCCGCTCGTCGAGATGTGATCGGGCGCGTCCGACAGCGCCTCGCCCCACGTGTAGCCGACGTTCGCCGACAGGCCCTTCGAGAACCGCTTCTCCAGCCGCACCTGAAGCGACTTGTAACTCGAGTCGACCCGGTTCTCCATCCACTGGATGTCGCCGAAGTCCGGGTACGGCCGCGCGCCCGCCGCCTGCGAGCCATCGGCGTTGGTGATGACCGCGCGCTGGTTCAGATTCCGGAAGCCGTTCAGCTTTGTCCCCTTGTTGCCGACGTACGCGATGTCGAGGACGACGTCCGGCATGAGCTCGGTACTGCGCGCCGATGTTGTACTGCTGGATGTACGGCGTCCGCTGGTCCGGGTCCTGCCCGCGACGGAGAACCGTCGGCGACAGCGAATTCGGATCGAGAAGACCCGACGGGTATCCGTTCACCAGGCGGAACGGCGCGGCGGACGCGACGGCAGCCGCGCCGGTGACGCCGGTCTGCAGGAGGTTGTCGACCAGGTAGGGTGGATTGAAGCCGAGCAGCCCTTCACGACCCTGTCTGACCGTGTGCGTGTAGAACACGCCGTAGCCGCCCCTGATGACCCATCGCTCCACCGGCGTGTAGGCGAAGCCGATGCGCGGAGCGAAGTTGTTCCGGTCTGGCCGAATCAGCGACCGCTCGTACGTGTCGCCATCGGTCGCAAACACCATCGTCCCCGTTGCGGGATCGAAGTTTCCGAACTGGTTGTCCTTCTCTTGCGGCGGCGTCGCGTACTCGTAGCGCAGGCCGATGTTCGCCGTCAGCTTGGGCGTGAGGCGATAGTCGTCCTGGACGAAGTAGAACTGCATGTCCTGGCCTTGATCCATGACCGTGTAGCTCGTCAGCGCGAGCTGTGACGGCACGCCCAGGAGAAGGTCCCCCACCGCGCGGTTCGTGAAGCGGTTCTCGAAGTTCATGCGGCCGATCGTCGCGTTCAGATCGTTGATGCGCGTCTGCACGTGCAGGAACTCGCCGCCGAACTTGATGAAGTGCTGGCCCCGGTTCCAGCTGAACGTCGCCCGCGGGTTCCACGAGCGCGGCGTCTGGAACTGCGGCGTCGACGTGTGGCGGCCGACGGCGTCGAAGCCCTGGATGTTGACCTTGGGGACGCCGCCCACGATTGACGGGTCGCTCGGGACATTTCTCAGACCAACCGCGGCGGCCCCGTCGATGCCGAAGTTCGGCGGGTTCGTGTAGTAGTCGCCGCGCGAATACCCGAAGCGGATGTCCCCCACGAGATTCGACGACGCGACCCAGGTCACGCCGAGCGCGAGACCCTGCGACCGGTTGTCGTTCGCTCCGAACGCATCGTTGAACGACCCTTCCGCCAGCCCCGGGAGCGGCGCCGGGCGGAACGTCAGCGTGTCCACGAAGCTGTAGCGTCCGAAGGTCGAGACGTTGGCGGTGAACTGATGATCGATCCGGACGTCGAACTGATCCTGCCGCGTGTCGGTCACCGGCGTCGACGCATAGATCGTCGAGTTCGGCACGTTCGGATCGGGAATCAGCGCGACAATCGCCGCGCCGACCGGATCCCAGCGGATGGACGGGATGACCCACTGCCCTGCCGGGTTGCGGCTGAACTGCGGCCGCCCGGCTGCGAAAGGATCGACGACCGCCGTGCTGAAAAGCCCCGCCTTCTCCGCCGCGGTCGGCACCTGGCGCACGCGGGGGATGCCCTCTTCGTCGCGCAGTCCTTCGTAGTCGCCGAACCAGAACGTCTTGTTCCTGACGAGCGGGCCGCCGGCGGCGACGCCGAACTGGTTGCGCTCACGCTTCGGCTTCGGCGCCCCCAGCGCGTTTGAGAAGAAGTTGTTCGCGTCGAGCGAATCGTCTCGGAGGAACTCGTAGACGCTTCCTCGCAGCGTGTTCGTACCGGACTTGATCACCGCGTTGACGACGGCGCCGGAGCTCCGGCCAAACTCCGCCGAGTACGCGTTTGTCTGGATCTTGAATTCCTGAAGCGCTTCGATCGACGGCTGGACGAGCTGCACGTTCTCGCCGCGGAACGAGTTCGAGTACGAGATGTTGTCGACGCCGTCGAGCAGGAACACGTTGTTGAACGTGCGATTGCCGTTGACGTTCAGCACGCCCTTGAAATTGACGCTCGCGAGCCGCGGCGTGCCGGGCAGAACCCCCGGCGAGAGCAGCGCGAGCTGGTTGTAGTCCCGCCCGTTCAGCGGGAGCTCGACGATTTGCTTCTCGTCGATCACGGCGCCGCGCGACGACGTCTGGGTTTCGAGGATCGGGGAGTTGCCGACGACCTCCACGGTCTCGGTCAGCTGACCCGTCTGGAGCGTCAGATCGATGCGGGCGACCTGCGCGACCTGCAGGATCACACCGGTGCGAATCGTCTTCTGAAAGCCGCTGAGCTCGACCGTCAGCGAGTACTCGCCCGGCCGGAGGCTCGCCACGGCGTAGGCGCCGCGGTCATCGGTCTGGGTCGTGAGGCTGATGTTGGTCTGGACGTTGGTGACCATGACGGTGGCGCCGGGAACGATCGCGCCGGTGCCGTCGATCACGGTCCCGACAATCGTCGCGGTTTCCTGTTGGCCGTGAGCTGCCACCGGCCAGACGCAGAGGCACAGCGCGAGAATCGCGTACGTCAGTCTTCGTCGGTGCATGACAGATCTCCCAGAGAAGCCGTGAGCTCCGTAGTGTGCCTTCGGGCGGGTCACTCTACCATGACAGCGGGGCAACAAACGTGCGACACGCTCGAGCCGCGCATCGTGCGTCGGGCAGCCCCTCAACGGTCAACAATTCTGCCCTTGACAAACTATTTTGTCGGCTAGACTGTGGCGCGATGGTGACCGGGCGTCCCGAAGCGACCAGGCGGATTCAGCGGCGCGGCGAAGGTGCAGCGCTCGTCGACCCGGTCCGCTTCCGCATCCTCGGGCTCCTGCGGCAGCCCCGCTCCGCCGCCGACATCGCCCGCGTCCTCGATACCTCCCGTCAGCGCGTCGCCTATCACGTGCGCGCCCTGCGCCGGGACCGGCTCGTCGAAACCGCGCTCACCCGCCGGAAGGGGAACTGCGTCGAACGGCTGCTTCGCGTGACCGCGCGAGTGCACACGATCGTGCCGGATCTGGTCGGCGCCCTCGGCGTCGACCCGGAGACGGTTCAGGACCGCCTCTCGAGCGCCTACCTCGGCGCCGTCGCCGCCCGAATGACCCACGAGGTCACGACGCTCGAGCGCCGCGCGCGCGACGCCGGCAAGAAGCTCCCGACGCTCACGCTGCACAGTACCGTGCGTTTTGCGAGCGCGTCCGACCAGCACGCGTTCGCAGAGGAACTGACTCAGGCCCTCACACAACTCGTCGCCCGCTACAACAACGATCGGGCCGAGGGCGGCCGCGCGTTCACCGTCGTGACCGCGGCGTATCCCTCCCTGCCCGCAGAGGAGACGGCGCGTGATTGACACTAAGACGAAGACTCGAAGCATCGACCTCACGGTGGAAATCCCGGCCGATCTCGATACCGTCTGGCGCGCGCTGACCGAACCGAAGAAGATCGAGTGCTGGTTCCCGCTGAAGGCAAGCGGGTCCACCGAGCCCGGCGGGAAGCTCACGCTGTCCTGGGGTCCTGAGATGGACTGGACGACGACGGTGAAGGTCTCGGAAGCGCCGACGCACGTGCGATTCGAAGATCCGGCGGATCCTTCCAGACCGGGCGTCGTCTCCCGGATCGATTTCCACGTCGAAAGCGCGGGCCCTTCGACTTCGCTCAGGGCAAGCCGAACGGTCGTGCGCCTCGTGCATTCAGGCTTCGACGCCAGCGCCGACTGGGACGACCAGTTCACCAGCACCCGGAACGGGTGGCGGTACTTCCTCATGAATCTGCGTCATTACCTGGAGCGCCATGCCGACACCCCGCGGACGATGGTGTGGGACCGACGGAGGATGACCAGGCCGCCATCCAAGGTCTGGGAATCGCTCTTCGAGCCGCCGGTTCTCGGCGGCGTGGTCGATGCGACGCTCGAAGAAGTCTCGCGCGATCGTCACGCCTGGGGGCGCGTCCCCGCACTCAACGACGGACTCCTGTTCATCGAGTTTGAGGGCGGGCCCTCGGCAACCAACGGCCACCTTGGCGTGTGGATCTCGACCTACGGGCTACCGCCCGCGAGGACCGCGGCGCTCCAGACCGCGCTCACGGCGGCGCTCGATGCCCGCTTGGGCACGGTAACCTCAGGCGGCGCCTGACCCAAGAACCGCGTTCCCGACCCGCACACGCACACTCCTCGGCGTTCGTCGCCGACCTCTCCGAACCACCGCCGGTGAGCTAGAATGCCACCCCGATGAGCGGGGCCAACCTCTACGTCCTCCCCCAAATGGTGCTCACCATCTTCCTGGTGGCGATGTTGTGGTCCCTCCACGCACGGTTGCGCCGGCAAGCGTTCTTTTGGTGGTGGGCCTGCGCCTGGACCGCGTTCGCTCTGTTTCTGGTCCTCGCGGCGTTACGGAGGCAGCTGCCGGAGGACTGGGCGCTCGTGAGAGACAGCCTTGCGCTGCCGATGATGCTCTCAGGCTTTATCCAGGCCCCCCTCCTCGTGTTCGGCGCCCGGAGCCTGCAGGTGCCCGGACGGCCCGCGCGCGGCCAGGTGAAGGTGGGGATCGGATTGGCAGTGGCGGCCGGCGCCGTGTTCTTCGTGCTGGCGCTGCTTTGGCGCGATCAGCCCTTGGGCAGCTTCACGCTCCGCAACGTGGCGCGGACGCTGATGCTCGCCTGCGCCTTGCTCTTCTGCGCCGCGGTCTTCCTACGGCGCTGGCGGACCACCCGCTCCTGGGCGACCGGCGTCACGGGAGGCTTTTGCCTGCTCTACGGCATCAATCAGAGCCTCTATACGGTGTCCCTCATCAGCCGCTGGACCGTCAGCCCTGAGACGCTGCTCCGCCGGCTCCTCGACCCGACGGTGGTGGTGCAGTCGCCCCTGTTCCTCGTCGATCTCTTCGCGTCCTGCGGCATCTGCCTGGGCATGGTGCTCCTCCTGGTGGAAGAACATCAGGACGCCGAGCGCGCCCTTCTGAAAACCGTCAACGACAGCCTGGAGATTGCGGGAAGGAACGAAGCGTTGCTCGCGGAAATCGACGAACGCCAGCGCGTCGAACAGGCCTTGCGGGCCAGCGAGGATCGGTATCGAGACCTGGTCGAACACAGCGAGGATCTGATCTGCACCCACGACCTCGAAGGCCGGCTGCTCTCGGCCAACCCGGGGCCTCCAAGGATCCTGGGCTATCACCTGGACGAGTTCCTGCGGATGTCGGTCCGGGATCTGTTGAGGCCAGAAGACGTCGACAAGTTCGACGTCTATCTGGCGACCGTCCGCCGAGACGAGGTGGCGAAGGGCCGCATGTCGGTCCTGACCCGCGGTGGGGAGAGGAGAGTCTGGGAGTTTCACAGCTCGCTTCGCACCGACGGCGTCCAGTCGCCCATCGTGCGGGGGATCGCCCACGACATCACGGACAGGTTCCGGGCGGAGAAGGCCCTCAAGATCTCGGCGTCCGCGCTCGCCGCGGCCGAGGCGAGGCACCGGGCCATCCTCAAGGCGCTGCCCGACTGGGTGTTCCTGCTCACCGCGGACGGCGTGTTTCTCGACTACCACGCCAAGGACCCCGGAGATCTGCTGGTGCCTCCTGAGGTGTTTCTCGGCAGGAACATCCGGGAGGTCCTGCCGCCGGAGCTGGCGGCTGGACTCGAACGCTGCTTCAACGAAGCCATGGCCACCGGCGGCCCGTGCGCGCTCGAGTACCCGGCGCCGTCGCACGGCGACGCCCGCTTCTACGAGGCGCGCGTCGTGCGCTGCGACAGCGACAAGGTCTTGAGCGTCGTCCGCGACATCACGGAACGGATTCGGGCGGAGGACGAAGTCCGCAGGCTACGCGATGCGCTCGCGCACGTGGGCCGGGTCTCGATGCTCGGCGCGTTGACGGGATCGCTGGCGCACGAGATCAACCAGCCGCTGGCCGCGATCGGCGTCAACGCGCAGGCCGGGCTGAACATCGTCGCCAGCGGTCAGGCCGACGTCCACGAGCTGCGCGAGGCCATGCGCGACATCATCGCAGACAGCCGGCGCGCGGGAGACGTGCTGCATCGGCTCAGAGAGCTGCTGACCAAGGGCACAACCAAGCACGCGCCGCTCGACGTCACCACGCTCATCGACGAGGTGCTGCGGCTCGTCCGCGGAGAGATCGTCGCGCACCGAATCCAGATCGAGGTGGATCTCGAGGATTGTGTCCCGTTCGTGCTGGGAGACCGTGTGCAGATCCAGCAGGTCGTGCTCAACCTGCTGATCAATGCCTTCGAAGGCGTGCGCCAGCTGGACGTCGCCGAACGGCGTGTGATCCTTCGGATGCGCACGATCGGCACGGAGGTCGTCGTGTCGGTCGGTGACAACGGGATCGGCCTTTCCGAGGAAGAGCTTCCCCAGATCTTCGAGCCTTTCTACACGACCAAGCCGGGCGGAATGGGTCTCGGCCTCGCGATCTGCCGAGCCATTGTGACGGCCCATGGCGGGGAGCTCACGGCCGAGCGCAATGGGGACCGAGGCGTGACGTTCTCATTCCGCCTGACCGCCTGCGAGCCGACGGGCGCCGTCGCCCCGACGACCGGCTCCGCGCTGGAGTCGGGCCTCGCCTGATATGCGGCCGGCCACGGTATTCGTCGTCGACGACGATCCGTCGATGCGTCCCGCGTTGAAGCGGCTCCTGACGAGCGCGGGGCTGTCGGTGGAGACGTTTGCTTCCGCCGAAGACTTCCTCGAGGAGCTCGATCAGAAACCCGCGGGGTGTCTGGTGCTGGACGCGCGCTTGACCGGGATGAGCGGGCTCGAACTGCAGGCCCGCTTGACGGCCATCGCTCCGGCGATGCCGGTCATCGTCATCACTGCCGTCGGCAGCGCTCAGGTCGAGGTCGATTCCCTGAGGGCAGGCGCCGTCGCGGTGCTCCGAAAGCCGTTCTCGCCCCAGGCCCTGCTCGACGCGATCGCCCGCGCGCTCGACGAAAGCGCCAACGGGGGGGGCGCATGAAATACGACCTCCATACCCACTACTACCCTTCGGTGTTCTTCGATCGCATCAAGGAACAGGGACGGGAGTTTTCTTTCACGACGGACCCGACCGGCCGGACGATCATCACGTACGGCGGCGCGCGGTTCTTCGGCATCACGCCGCCGATGACCGATCCCGCGAAGCGTCTCGCCGACATGGATCGGGTCGGCATCGACGTCGAGGTGATTTCGCTGTCGACGCCCAACGTCTTCTTCGTGGAGGGACCCGGGCAGGCGGCGATCGCGCGCGAAGTCAACGACGCGTACGCCGGGTTGATCGCCCGGCATCCCGCGCGGTTCAAGGGCTTCGCCTCGATTCCGATGGACGATCCGGACGCCGCGCTCAAGGAGCTGCGCCGAGCCATCGACGAACTGAAGATGAACGGCGTCGTCCTGCTCAGCAACATCCGCGGCCGCGCGCTGACTTCCCCGGTGTACCGGCCGTTTTTCGAGGAAGCGAACCGGATCGGGCTGTGTATCTTCCTGCACCCGATGCTGCCCGCCAACGCCGCGCCGTTCGGCGAGTACGTGCTCGGGCCGCTCGTCGGCTTTCCATTCGACACGACGCTGGCGGTGGCGCGGATGTGCTTCGACGGCCTCTTCCGCGAGCTGCCGAACATCCGCTGGCTCATCGGTCATCTCGGCGGCGCGATCCCCTGGCTCATGGAGCGGCTCGACAGCGGCTATCGGGACTTCGCCGAGTGCCGTACGAAGATCGATGCGCCGCCGAGCACGTATTTGAAGCGGCTCTACTACGACACGGTGACCTTCAGCCCGTACAATCTGCGCCACGCGCGCGACCTCGTGGGATCGGACCACATGGCGATGGGCAGCGACTATCCACACCTGCTCGGGTCGATCGACCGCGCCGTCTCCTCCATCGAACAGCTGGATATTCCCGCTCACGAAAAGGAACGCATCTTCTCGGGGACCGCGCTCTCGATCCTGAACAACGTCTGAGGTGAAATCGTCCCAGTCGTCGCCACACCCCGCTTCCCACCTCTCGAAAGCGCTTGGTCTTTTCAGCCTGATCGCGATCGCCGTCAACGGCGTCATCGGCTCGGGGATCTTCGTGCTGCCGGCGACGGTAGCTGCACTGATGGGCGCCGCGAGCCCCGCCGCCTACATCGTCGCGGCGGCGCTGACCGCGCTCGTGGTCCTCTGCTTCGCTGAGGCCGGCAGCCGCTTCGAGGAGACCGGCGGGCCGTACATCTACGCGCGCACGGCGTTCGGGCGGTTCGTCGGCTTCGAGGTCGGCTGGATGTTCTTCCTGTCGAGGCTTGCCGCCGCCGGAGCGATCGCGAACGCGTGCGCCGCGTACGCGGCGAACTTCTGGCCCGTGCTCGGGGCGGGAGCCGGGCGGGCGGCGCTCCTGACGGCCATCATCGGCGGCCTCGCCGGCTTGAACGTACTTGGCGTGCGGCAGGGCGCCGCGGCGGTCAACGTGCTGACGATCGCGAAGCTCGGGCCGCTGCTGTTGCTGCTGGCCGCAGGGCTGCCATTCCTGGATACGGCCCGCTTCGATCTCGCGCCGGACCCCGCTGCAGGCGGGTTGCGCGAGGCGAGCCTGCTGTTGATCTTCGCGTTCGGCGGGTTCGAGAACGCGTCGGTCCCGGCGGCCGAGGCAACGCGCCCGCGCCGTGACGTCCCGATCGCTCTCGTGACGGCGATCGGGATGACCGCGATCCTCTACGTCCTCATTCAGATGGTCGCGCTGAGCGTGCTGCCCGCTCTCGCGACCGACCCCACGCCGCTCGCGTCAGCCGCGTCGGCGATACTTGGCCCTCGCGGCGGCACGCTCGTGACAGCCGGAGCGCTCGTCTCGACCGTCGGCAGCCTGAGCGCGCTCGCGCTCGTCGGGCCGCGCATTCTGTTCGCGCTCGGGGCGTGGGGCGATCTGCCGTCCCGGCTCGCGCGCGTGCACCCGCGCTTCCGCACGCCCCACGTCGCGATCGTCGCGTTCGCCGTCATCGCGTGGCTCGTCTCGCTGGCCGCAAATTTCTCGCAGCTGGCGATCGTCAGCGCGATCGCCCGGCTGCTGTTCAGCGCCTCCACGTGCCTTGCGGTACCGCTGCTGCGGCGCCGTCAGCCCTCGACGTCGGCGTTCGTCCTGCCGGGCGGTCCCCTCGTGCCGATTGCCGCCGCCGCGGCGTCGGTGTGGCTCTTGACGGGGATCACACGCGGCCAGGCGATCGCAGGAGCGGCTGCGCTGGCCGCGGGCGTTCTTTTCTATCTGTTACGTGGTACCGCCCGAAAAGAATGAGGTAAATCGCGAGAACGCAATGGAGCGTCACCGGAATCAGCAACGTCCGAGTGATCGCATAGCGCAGAATCATCGACGACAGATACAGCCACCCGAACGGAACCGCGATACGGCCGAACGTGCGGTTCGGCCGCGCGAACCAGCCGTCGCCCCGCGTGAAATCCGCATTCACTTTCAACATCCCGGCAAGCATCACGATCTGCGATGACAGCAAGTATGGATAACTGATCAATCCGGAGTACCAGTGCCGCATCGAAGGCAGCCAGGTCACGCCCGCGAACGCGACCAGTACCTGACCGACGACCCTCAAAAAGAACAAACCGAAGAGCAGCCAGAGAACGGGTGCAAGGCGCCGCGCTGGAGTCATCGTCATGGGCTAGTCGAAGGCGTGTCCTTTCCTGACTCACACGCTACGACCGGACCCGCTCAGAAGTCGTGAAAACCCAGTGAAAAACCGTGAAGCCATGGCGCGTCTCACGGTTCTGAAACCAGCTGTGCCGTTTTGGGAAATTTCAAAAAAGGTTGCGGATCTGTTGCAGCTAAACAGGTTACGATCAGTGCTGACCCGGAGGTCATTTTTGAGGCACCCTGCGATGCTCTTCGGTACCCGTGTGCCGAGGCGACTCTCATTTCTCGCGATTGCACTCTCTGTCGCGCTGATGCAACGCGCGTCGGCGGATAGCACCGCTCAGACACTTCCCTTCTCTCAGGACTGGAACAACGCGGCACTAATCACCGCGAACGACAATTGGTCGGGCGTCCCTGGCATCGAAGGATTCCACGGAGTCGGGCTCGTCCTGACGACCGGTATCGATCCACAGACGGTTCTGGCCCCCGAGGCCATGCCGGTCACGCGAGTCCGAGCCTGTGTGCCGGCGCCACCGCCCGCGTGTCCCCCTCTGACTCAGGACGTACTGAACGCACTCAACATCGCGAACGTCGGCGTGGCGGAGCTCGACGGAGCGGTCGTCGCGCTGCAGGGAGGCGGAGGAGCTCGCGCGCCGTACTTGCTCGTCAACCTCAATGCCGTTGGTCGGTCGAGCCTCGTTGTGTCGTACAACCTGCGCGACGTCGACGGCTCGATGGACAACGCAGTCCAACCAGTGGCGCTTCATTACCGGATCGGGAATACCGGTCCGTTCACAAACATCCCGTCCGCCTTCGTCGAGGACGCGACGACGGGTCCGTTAGAGGCGACGTTGGTGACGCCTGTCACGGCAGCGCTCCCCGCCGCGACAGATAACCAGCCGCTCGTCCAACTTCGCATCATGACGACCGACCGGGCCCTCATGGACGAGTGGGTCGGAGTCGACGACATCCGCGTCGAGTCGGTTCCGCTGCCGACGGATCGAGCGATCAACGAAATCCAAGGCAGCGGCGCCACGTCGCCCTTTGTCGGCGAGAGAGTTCGCACGACCGGCATCGTGACCGGCGTCCGGGCGGGCGGCCTCGGTTTCTACATTCAAGCCCCCGAGGCAGAAGCAGACGACGACCCGCAGACTTCTGAGGGCCTCCTGATTCGGTCCGTGCCCGGATCGATGGTGGAACGCGGCGATCTCGTCGAGGTGACGGGCGTCGTTTCCGAGCTTCCCCTCAGCAACCCCGAAGGCCGGCGAGTAACGCAAATCTCCGGCGGGCAGGTGCGAATCATCTCGAGCGGAAATCCGCTGCCAGCGCCGATGACGCTGACGCCGGCGGACACGCCGGCCGACGGGCCCCTGAACGCGCTCGAACGATTCGAGGGCATGCGCGTACGCGTGGCGTCGCTACTCGTCGTCGGGCCGACCGAGGGGACCCTGGACGAGGCGAACGCGTCCGCGACGAGCACCGGTGTCTTCTTCGGTGTGATCGACGATGGCTCCGCGGCGCGCACGATGCGTGAGCCGGGGCTCGATCCGTTCGAACCGGAGCCACCGGGTCTGCCGTCTTGTGTTCCCCCGTCGCCGTGCGTTCCCCGCTTCGACGGCAACCCGGAGCGGATTCGCGTCGACAGCGACGAGCACGCCGGAGCCACGGCGCTCGACGTCGCTGCCGGCCAGACCGTCAGCGGCCTCGTTGGTCCGCTGAACTACGACCTCAACGCCTATTCCATCGCCGTCGACCCGGACGCTTCGCTGAGCACGAGCGACCAGCCGACCGCAGCGGCGGTCGCCGAACCGGGCGCGGGCCAGTTCACGGTCGCGTCGCTCAACCTGCAGCGGTTGTACGACACCGCCGACGACCCCGCCACAACCGACGTCGTGATGACCGACGCGGGGCTCGAACGACGGTTGAACAAGCTGTCGCTGCTCGTGCGGAATGTGCTTCGGACACCTGACGTCCTCGGGGTTTCGGAAGCAGAGAACGCCGACGTGCTTCAGGCGCTTGCCGACCGGATAAACTTCGATGCCATCGCGGCCGGTCAGGCGAGCCCGGCCTACCTCGCCTACCTCATGGAAGGCAGCGACCCTGGCGGCATCGACGTCGGGTTCCTCGTCAGGAGCACGCGGATGCAGGTCCGCGACGTGACTCAGGGAGAAGTCGGCACCTTCGTTGATCCGACCACTGGCAGCACCGATCCGTTGAACGATCGCCCCTCCCTCATCCTGCGCGCGGCGTTCACCGGAGGGGCCGGCGCGAGCTTCCCCATCACGGTCATCGCGAACCATCTGCAATCGCTGGACGGCATATCCGATCCCGCGGCCGGGCCGCGCGTCCGCGAGAAGCGGCGGGCCCAGGCGGAGTTCCTGGCCAACCTGGTGCAGGCCCGCCAGATCGGCGACCCCAACGAGCGGATCGTCGTGCTGGGCGACATGAACGCGTTCCAGTTCAACGACGGGCTCGTGGATTCAATCGGGACGATCACCGGATTGCCGACGCCGCCGTCGGCGGTCCTCCTCCCGAGCCCGGATCTCGTCGATCCGGACCTCGTGGATTCCGGTTCCCCGGTTCCGCCCGACCAGCGGTATTCGTTCGTGTTCGACGGCAACGCGCAGCAGCTGGATCACATCCTGTTCACCCGGAACCTTGACGGCGCGTTCGGCGGTCTCCAGTTCGGTCGCGCGAACGCCGACTTCCCCGAGGTGCTCCGTAACGATCCGGCGCGCGCGGAACGGGCCTCGCACCGCGACCCGCTCGTCGCGTACTTCACGCCGCCTGCAAGCCTGTCTATCGATGACGTCAGCGTGACGGAAGGCGATGACGGTGTCAGCCAGGCTCGGTTCACGGTCACGTTGCAGGGGCCGCAGGGCCACGACGTAACGGTCCGGTTCAGAACCGAGGCGGGCGATCCGCCGGACGGCGCCACGGCCGGCCTCGATTACGTCACCAACGAGGGCACGCTCACCTTTGGCCCGGAGATGACGACCCAGACGATCGTGGTCGACGTGATCGGCGATCGGCTTGTCGAGCCCGACGAGCTCTTTACCGTCCGGTTGAGCGATGCCAGCCCGAACGCGACGATTGAAAGGGCGGCGGGAACCGGCACGATCCTGAACGACGACGCGCTCCCGGTCATCACGATCGAGGATACGTCGGTCGGCGAGGGCGACAAGTTCGCGCGCGTGAAGGTCAAGCTGCCGGCGCCCGCGACTCAGAGGATCACGGTGCGCTTCACAACGGCCGACGGCACCGCGACCGACGGCGTCGGCGAGCGGCACGCGGACTACGTTGCCGCAACCGGCACGATCGTGTTCAACCCGGGCGACGTCCGCAAGACGATCGAGATCTGCCTTCAGAGGGATCGCCGGGACGAGCCGTCCGAAACGTTCTTCGTGGATCTCACAGACGCGACCAACGCCACGATCGAGGACGGCCGCGCCATCGTGACCATCCGCGACGATGACCGGCGGCCGAGGATTCGCATCCGGAACGCCGACGCGGACGAGCCGGCAAGGGGCACCGCGCTGATGACCTTCCGGGTCACGTTGTCGGCCCCCTCCGGCCGGCCCGTCTCGGTTGATTTCCGCACCGCGGACCTCACGGCGGATGCCGGGAGGGACTACGTGGCCCGGACCGGGACGTTGACCTTCGAGCCCGGCGAGACCGAGAAGACGATTCGCATCACCATCCTGGCGGATGACAAGAAGGAGCACCGGGAGCTCTTCGTCGTGAGGCTGCGGGACCTTGTGAACGTGACCGCGGCCGACACCGTCGGCATCGGGACCATCGACGACGCCCGAAGACCGCATCGCGGCTGGTAGGACGACTTGTGGTACGACCCTTTAGGGTCGTCCGGCTTCTGCTGGACGAGGCTGAAGCCTCGTGCCACTATTGAGCCTCATGGCGCGCGACGGCGCGGGCGACCCGCTCGAGTCTTTCTTCGGACCTCTCGAGTTCCGTATCCTGGAGGCGCTCTGGCGCCGCGACTCGGCGCTGCCAGCGTCCGCGATCTCGCGCCCGCGTTCGCTCCCTGCCGCGTACACCACGATTCTGACGACGCTCGAGCGGCTCCGGCGAAAGGGTTTCCTGACGCGTGACTCCGCGGGGGCGCGCCTACGTCGTACGCGCCGCTGCTGGGGCCGCGCCGAGCTCACCGAACGGCTCGCCTCCAGAGCGCTCGGCGCGTGGCTGCGACGCTCCGGCGGCGGCCGGCCCGATCCTGTCCTGCTTCATCGACGCCGTCAGCAGCCGCGACGATCGTCTGCTCGACGAGCTCGATCGACTGATTCGCCAGAAGCGGCGGGAGCGCACGCGATGACGGCCGCGCCTCTTGGCGTTGTCGTGTGGCTCGCGACGTTCGCGCTCGCCGTCATCCTGGCGCGCCTCTGCTGCCGGCCGCTCCAGCGCGCCGCGCTCGCGCTCGCGCGCGAAGGCCGGTGCCACGCCGACGATCTTCTGTTCCTGCGGCTTCGCGCCGGCGCTCGTCGGCGATCGTGCCGTCGTCGTCGTTCTGGTTGGACCGGCGTTCCTGTCTGTTCGAGCCGCGCGGTCGCGCCGAAACGGTCGGCGCGCCGATGCTCCTCCTCGCGGCAGCTCGGCGCCGCGCTCGTCGGCGTCTCGGTCTGGCGAGCCGCGCGCGCTCTCAGCGGACGACGCGCGCGCTCACGCGCGAATGGATCGCCCAGGCTACGCCGCTCGTCCATCCCGGCATCGGGCTGCCCGGCGTTCGTCGTGAAGACGTCCCCTAGCCGCTCGTCGCCGTGACTGGCATCGTCCGGCGGCGGCTGTTCGTCTCCGGATCGGCGTGCTGGCGGCGTGCGGTCCGGCGGAACTCGATGCGATCCTCGCGCACGAAGCCGGCGCACGTCGGCGCCGCGGATAACCTGCGGCGCCTCCTGATCCGCGCCTGTCCCGACGCGTTCTGGCGTCGCGCCCGAGGACCGCGCCCTCGAACGCGCCTGGTCCTCCGCGTCCGAAGAAGCGGCCGACGGGTTTGCGCTGCGCCGCGGTGTAGACGCGGTGGACCTCGCCTCGGCGCTCGTAGCCGTCGCGCGGGTCGGCTCCGCATCGCGGCTCGCGTCCATCGCCAGCGCGTTCGTCGAACGAAGACGACGTTGAGCGCCGCGTGCGGCTGGCGCTCGGCGGATCGCCGCGCCCGCCCGTGCCTGGCTGGCTCCGTCTGGCTGCGCCCCGCAGCATTGGTTTTCCCTCTCGTCGCGCTCGGCGTCGACCGCGGCGCCCGGCGCGCTTGCCGGAATCTACGAAGTCGTCGAGCTGGCCGTCGGCTTCCTCAGCTAGCTCACCACTACGACAGCTGGTAGTAGTCCCGCGCCGTCGGTAGAGTGAAGCGTCATGCACCTCTCCCGTGCATTCCTGCTGCTGTCCTTCTGGCCGCAGCTGTTCCGGCGCTCGCCCTCGAAGGCCGTGTCATCGATGGATCCGGGACGCCGATCGCGAACGCCGAGGTCTCGGTGCTCGGCTATCCGGGCGTGACGACCACCGACACCGATGGGCGGTTCACCTGGACGCCGGACCCGGTTCCCCCCTTCGAGGTGCTCGTCGTCCTGGCGGGCGGGCGGGTCCTGAAGCCGGTGCTGATCGACAAACTCGAATCCGGCGCACGCGCGACTCGAAGTCCGCGTTGAAGCGCTCGTCGAGGAGGCGATCACGGTCTCCGGCAGCGCGCCGCACATCGAGACGACTCCGGCGAGCGGCACGACGCTGCTTCCGAATCGCGACTTGAGCGACCCGCCAGCCCGCGACGCTCGTGCAGGCGCTCGAGAACGTCGCCGGCGCATCGACCGTGTCCGAGGGCCAGTCGGCCGTGCCGGCGCTGCGCGGGATGGCGCGCGGGCGGACGCTGCTCTTGATCGACGGTTCGCCGCGTGACCGCCGAGCGCCGGGTGGGCCCCGCCGCGACATTCCTCGACCCGTTCGTCCTCGAGAACGTCGAGGTCTCACGCGGTCCCGGGTCGGTCGCTTACGGGTCGGACGCGTTCGGGGGGGTCATCCTCGCGCGCACGCGCCGCGTGCCCTTCGGCTCGCCGCTCGCGGTCGATGCGACGGCCAGCCTTGGTGCGGGCGTGCCTCAGGGCCGTGCCGGGGTCTCGGTCGGCAAAGGCTTCGCAGCGCGGCAGCGTCGGCGTGCAGGGACACTATCGCGAGGCGGAGGACTGGAGCAGCCCCGAGGGTGAGGTGCTGAACTCCGGCTGGCAGGACTCGGGATTCGCCCTCAGAGGCGAGCACGAGGTCGGCGCGGGGCCTCCTCGCGGCCGAGCTTTCAGAGCGATTTCGGCCGCGACGTGGAGCGGCCGCGCAACAACTCGAACGTGACGCGCTTCTACTATCCGACGGAGGACTCGCACCGCTTCACGACGACTTACGATCTTCGCGGTCGCCGGCCCGTTCACCCGCGCCCAGTTCAGCGGGTTCCTGGGCACGAACGCCGTCGTCACCGATCAGGACCGCATCCCGACGGCGACCGTCACGCGTCGCATCGAGCGCGCCGACGTGTCCGCGAACGATTTCCACGTGCGCGGCTCCGCGGAGAAGCAGGCGGGCCGCGGCAAGTTCGAGGTGGGCGCTGACGTGAACGGCCGGTTCGACCTGCACGCCCTGGACGTCCTGGTCGAGTTCAACAGCGCCGGTGCCCAGTCGGCGGAAACCGTGAACGTCTCGGTGGACAACGCCCATAGGCTCGACGTGGCGGGCTTCGTCGAGGGCGAGTACCGCGCTGCGGACGACCCTGCTCGCGACCGCCGGCCTGCGCGGCGATCGCGTCACGACCGAGAACACCGGGGGGTTCTTCGGCGACCGCTCGACGTCGAACGGCGCCTTCTCGGGCTTCGCCGCCCTGACCGCCGGGCCGTATCGCGGCTGGTCGCTCACTGGACAGGTGGCGCGGGGATTCCGCGATCCGACGTTATCGGATCGATACTTCCGCGGGCCCGTCGGGCCGCGGGTTCATCACCGGCAACCCGGACCTCGAACCGGAGACGAGCCTGCAGTTCGACGTGCGCGGTCCGATTCACGGCGCCGCGGATTCGTCTCGGCGTTCTTCGTCTATCCGCTACCGGATCGACTCGCTCGTCGAGCGGTACGAGACGACGCCGGACGATTTCTTCTTCCGCAATCGCGACCAGGCGCTCATCCGCGGGATCGAAGTCGAAGTCCAGACCGACGTTCGCCCGGAGTGGATGCTGCAGATCGCCGCACAGCTCTCCAGCACGGCTAGGCGTCGATGACGATGCCCGCTCGACGACATCTCGCCCGCTCACGTCTCGATCGCAGTTCACGAAGACCTTCGGGCTTCGCGGCTTCGGTACGTCGCGGCGCGGCCTACGATCGGCGACGATCGTCCCGGTCCGACCGAGGTCGAGGTCGCCGGCTACGGCATCGTCGACGTCGCCGGCGGGTACCGTCTGACCGATGGCGTCGAGCTTCGGCTGAACGTGCGCAATCTGTTCGATCACTCGTACCTGATCAACTCGGACCCGCGCGCGGTCCTCGCGCCCGGGATCTCCGCGCTCGCAACGGTCCAGGTCCGCATGCCCGCCACGCGCTGAAGCGAGCCTCGTCTGTATCCTTGGTACGACCTTCGCAGCGATCGTCTGCGGAGGCACACACCATGCGATCTCAGCAGTACGTGCTGGGTGTATTTCTGACGGTCGCGCTCGGCGCGACCGCCGTCGAAGCTCAACAGGGCCGCACGCGGTTCCGTGGGATGGACGTCAATCGCGACGGCGTGATCACGCGATCCGAGTGGCGCGGGAACGCCCGCTCGTTCGACGTCCACGATATCAACAAGGATGGCGTGCTGTCGGGGACAGAGGTGAGCACCAACGACGACCGCGACCCCTCTCGCAATCGCGACGGTTGGGACGATCTCGTCGATGTCTTCGACAGCGTGGACCGGAACAACAACGGCGTCGTCTCTCGCGACGAGTGGTACGGCGACCGCGCGACGTTCAACCGGCTCGACCGGGATCGGAACGGCGTCCTGCGCCTGAGCGAATTCCTCGGGAGTAACGCGGACCCGACGATGTCCGACGACTGGCCGGACGAGGAGGACCAGATCGTCGGGACCGGCGGCCGTCGCGACGCGATGACGACGCCGGCGTACCGCTCGGGGTTCGATCGCGGCCTGCTCGACGGACGCCAGGCCGGCCAGGAGGATCGGCAGAACAAGCGCGCCTGGGACCTCGAAGGTCAGCGCGAGCTCGAACAGGCAGACGCCGGCTACGAGAACTCGATGGGCCGCCGCGACCACTATCAGGCCGGGTACCGCGTCGGATTCCGGCAGGGTTATCGACAGGGATTCGGACCACGGTAGATCGGGTTCGATTAGGTTCGATTGGGTTCGAACCGGTTCGATTAGGTTCGATAGGTTCGAACGGGTTCGATCAGGTTCGAACTCGAACCTTCTCGAACCCCCTCGAACCCTCTCGAACTTTGGCACGCCGGATGCCCTGCCGTCCGGCATGCCTGGAGTCAGACGGTACGAAGATATTGTTGCGTGGCAACTTAGCGTTGCATTGCGGGATGCCGATAGGGGAAATAACTGCCCGGCCTGGCCATTGCGCAGGGACTTCAAATTCTGCCACCAGATCCGCGACTCCGCAGCCTCCGCCGCCGCGCAACATCTCCGAGGGGTTCGGCCGTTATCAGCCAACGCGACTTCGGCCACTTCCTCGACATCGCCTACGCGTCGCTCATGGAGACGAAGAACAATCTGCACGAGGGTCGGTCCGAGGGATACCTGGACCGACGTCGAGTTCTCGAGGCTGGTTCGACTGACGATCCGCGCGAGCAAAGCGACGCTCAGGCTGCGGCGGTATCTGCGCACCTGCAAACCACGACGCTAGGTGCTGCGACCTCTCTAACCTCTTCGAACCTCTTCGAACCTCTTCGAACCTCTTCGAACCTCTTCGACCTCTTCGAACCTCCTCGAACCCTCCCGAACCCCCTCGAACCTCCTCGAACCTCCTCGAACCTCCTCGAACCCCCTCGAACCCCCTCGAACCCCCTCGAACCCCCTCGAACCAGCTGAGTTCACGGGTAGAGCCTTTCAATCCTCCACCCTGCTCCCTCCTGCACGTAGAGCACGCGATCGTGCAGGCGGTCCGGCCGGCCGTACCAGAACTCGACGCGGTCGGGCCTGAGCCGGAAGCCTCCCCAGAACGGCGGGCGCGGGATGGGTCCGTCGCCGAAGCGTGACTCGACGTCGCGGTACTTGGCCTCGAGGGTTTCCCGCGACGGAAGCGGCGCGCTCTGGGTCGAGGCCCACGCGCCGAGCTGACTGCCGCGCGGCCGCGTCACGAAGTAGGCGTCCGACTCGTCCGCCCCCAGCCGCTCGATCGAGCCCTCCACCCGAATCTGCTCGTCGAGCGTCGGCCAGTAGAAGCAGAGCGCCGCGTGCGGGTTCTGCGAGAGCTCGCGCCCCTTCCGGCTGTCGTAGTTCGTGTGAAAGGCGAAGCCGCGCGCGTCCACGCCGCGCACGAGCACGATGCGCGCGGACGGCCGGCCGCTCTTGTCGCAGGTCGCGAGCGTGGCGGGCGCCGTGTCGACCTGGTGTGCGCGCGCGCGCTCCGCGGCGGCGAGGAACTCGGTGATGGCATCGGCACTGGCCATGCGCTAATCTTACGCTGCGGTTGCTCAGTTTTGAGTTGTGAGTTATGAGTTGTGAGTTTTTTGACTCAAAACTCAGAACTCAGAACTCAGAACTCAGAACTAGAGGAGTGGAGAATGAGCTGGATGCGTATGCGCGTTGCGGGGCCGGCTGCCCGCGCGATCGCGATGGTCGGCGTGCTCGTCCTTGTCCTCGGGATGCTCTTCTGCGCCCGGACGTGGGTGAGGCTCAGTGCCGAGGCGCAGGGGGCTGACGCCGGGCTCGTCGCGAAAGCCCGAGCCATCCACGAGCGCGTCATCGCGCTCGACACGCACGACGACATCAACCCTGAGAACTTCACGCGCGAAAAGAACTACACGCAGCGCCTCGACACGCAGGTCAACCTGCCGAAGATGAAGGAGGGCGGCCTCGACGCCTCCTTCTTCATCGTGTACGTCGGGCAGGGCGAGCTGACCGCCGAGGCGTACGACAAGGCCTACAAAGCGGCGATCGAGAAGTTCGACGCCATCCATCGCCTGACGAAGGAGATCGCGCCGGATCAGATCGAGCTGGCGCTCACCGCCGCCGACGTTCGCCGGATCGCCGCGAAAGGCAAGAAGGTCGCGCTCATCGGCGTCGAGAACGCGTATCCCATCGGCACGGACATCCGGCGGGTGAAGGAGTTCTACGACCGCGGCGGACGGTACATGTCGCTGGCGCACAACGGCCACAGCCAGCTCGCCGACTCGAACACCGGCGAGCGCGACGGCGCATGGCTGCACAACGGGCTGAGCGATCTCGGAAAGCAGGCGATCGCCGAGATGAACCGGTTGGGCATCATGGTCGATCTCTCCCACCCATCGAAGGCGGCCAACCTGCAGGCGATCGCGCTCTCGAAGGCGCCGGTCATCGCGTCGCATTCGGCCGTGCGCGCGCTCTGCGACCACAGTCGCAACATGGACGACGAGCAGCTCCTGGCGCTGAAGAAGAACGGCGGCGTGATCCAGACCGTGGCGTTCAACAGCTACGTCAAGACGCCGCCGCCCGATTCACCGGAGCGCGCCGCGGCGATCGCGGCAGCTCCGCAAGGAGTTCGGGCTGCCCGAGCCCGGGACCGGACGTCCGGGGGCCGGGACCGCGGGGCCGGCGGGTGGCGGCCGCGGAGCGCTCGCGCAGCTCTCGCCGGAAAAACGGACGGAGTACCTCGCGCGGCAGGCGGACATCGACAAGAAATTCCCGCCGCCTCCTCGCGCGACCGTCAAGGACTTCGTCGATCACATCGACTACGCCGTGAAACTGATCGGCCTCGATCACGTGGGAATCTCCTCCGACTTCGACGGCGGCGGCGGCGTCGCCGGCTGGAACGACGCGAGCGAGACGTTCAACGTTACGCTCGAGCTGGTTCGCCGCGGCTACACCGAGGAACAGATCGGTAAGTTGTGGAGCGGCAACCTCCTGCGGGTCATGGAGCAGGTCGAGAAGGTGGCAAAGAACCTGCAGAGCTCGACCCCGACAGGAGGGGTTGACCCATGAAGGGGACGACCATCATCGGGATCGTGCTGATCGTGCTCGGCATCGCGGCGCTCGCGCTCGGCGGGTTTTCATACACGGATCGCGAGAAAGTGTTGGATATCGGCCCGATCGAAGCCACGACCGAAGAGCGGAAGACGATTCCGATCCCCGCCGTCGCCGGCGGCGCCGCCGTCGTCGCCGGAGTGGTCCTCGTCGTCGCGGGCGCGCGGTCGAAGGCCTGATCGACGGCCGAGCGACTTCAGCGCCGGTTGTGACGGCGCGCCTCCAGAAAGGCGATGTCCTCGGCGTCACCCGGCGAGGAGCGTCGAGCCTTGGCGATCTTCTTGAGATGCAGAAGGTCTCGCTCCGAGGCAACGTGAAATACGTACGAGCGAACTTTGGTTTGCGTCGCGCGGCCGGCGAGCGTGGCCGCGGGGACGGGATAGTCGAACAGAAGATCGACTCGAAGGCTCGTCTGAGGATTGAAGAAATAGGCGCTCGCGGGGGCGTCCAGGCGTAGACGGATCGACGCGACCCTTCGACTGCGGATTGTCGAAATCACTTCTCCCCCATCGCTCAGGCGGGCCGCCAGCTCGAGGCCCCGGTCATAGAACACGTCGATCGCACGCTCGAGGCGGTCTCCAGGCTGACCGACGACGAAATCGAAGTCGCGTGTCACCCGTCGCGAACCGAGCATCACCAGCGCCATGCCGCCGACCAGGACGGGCTCGAGCCCGAGGTCGCGCAGCGCCGTGATGATTTCGCCAACCTCCTCGAGGTAGTCGACCGGGCCGGGCATGTCACGGCTCGACCGGATAGATTCCTGGCAGTTGACCTTTGACGGTGCGCAGCCGGGTGACGTCTGGTGACGGTCGCAGTTCGAGGAGCACGGCCGCGTATCGAAGGTTGTCGGCGACGCGACGCGACGCGCGGAGCGAGTCGACCCGGGCCCTCCCTCCCATCGACGCGATGCGCTTTTTCGCCTCCTGGGAGAGCCGCCGCGCACGCATGTGTCCCCCCCGACGCCCCAGGACCCGGGCAATCTCACGGACATTCATGACGCAATTATACTTAGCGCTAAGCACTATAGCAATCGGTGTGGTCGCCCAGGGTCAGACCACCCGCCTCGGCTTTCGTTGAACGGCGGCCTCCGCTTCAGAACACCCGCTTCACGCGGATGTCGATGATGTGGTCGGACGTCGTGAATCCGTCGCCCGCCGTGTTGCGGGAGCGGTTCCAGATGTACAGCGCCTCGAAGCGCCAGTGGAAGTCGCGTCGATAGCCGATGCCCGCACGGATGCGCTGCTTGTTGGCGTACCGTTCGGCGACATCTTCCAGTGGAATGAACCACTCCCAGTCCGCTGTCAGGTAGCGCGCCCCGTTGTCGGTCAACCGATCTTTGTTGAGTGGCACCTGAAGCTCGAGCCGGTTGCGAAACCGGACCGTGGAGCTCGTGCTCCGGTCGTCGTTGTAGAAGAGGTTCCGCCACTCCACGCGCATGAGATCGCGGATGACGATCCGGCGCATCGGCGGCAGCTCACGAAGATCGACGACTCTGTGAATGTCACGCGAGAACAGGTGCACGCGAGCGCCTGCCCGCGGTGAGAGCTCGAACGAGTCGAGATCGTCGGTCTGCGCCGTGAAACCGGTCTGGACGTCCCCCACGAGATCCAGCCATGGCTTCACCGCGTAGTCGACGTTGGGTATGACGTCCAGAGTCGCCCACCCGGGGTCGTCATCCTCGGCTGGCGCAACAAGCACCTTCGGCTCGATCTCCACCTGGAACGACAGTCGGTGGCTCTTCGGCCAGTTGAGGGTAAGGCTGTCCCAGAGCTGAAAGTCCTGGGCGCTCGCGGGGGAGCGACAGAGCAGCACCAGAAGCGCCGCGGCCAACGTGCGGCTCGCCACCTGGAATCTCCTCCCGGTCACCTGCGCCTAAGGTCCCATGGATCGTATAGTCTCGGCCAGCTAACCTCAACGGTTCGGAGGAGGGCTGGTGGCAAGAGACATCGAAGACTTCATCAAGCCGTATGTGGTCAAGAACGGCGACAAGTTCAGGCTGAAGGACCATGATCCGGACGACACCCGCTGGGTGAAATCGAAGAAGGAAGGCAAGGTTCTCCTGGACAGCGGCGTCGAGATGCTGTGCGAGCTCCAGGAGCGGCTGTACGCGCAGGACCGCTGGGGCGTGCTCCTCATTTTCCAGGCGATGGATGCGGCGGGCAAGGACGGCGCGATCAAACATGTCCTGTCCGGTGTCAACCCGCAGGGCTGCCAGGTGTACTCCTTCAAGTCGCCGTCGCACGAGGAGCTCGACCACGATTTTCTCTGGCGCACGTCGAAGTCGCTGCCGGAGCGCGGCCGGATAGGGATCTTCAACCGCTCGTACTACGAGGAAGTGCTCGTCGTCCGCGTGCATCCCGAGTACCTGCGGGGACAGAAGGTCCCGCCCACGCTCATCACGAAGCACATCTGGAAGGAACGCTACGAGGACATCGCCGCATTCGAGCGGTACCTCGCGCGCAACGGGTACGTCATCCGCAAGTTCTTCCTGAACGTGTCCCGGAAAGAACAGAAGAAGCGGTTTCTCGAACGGCTGGACATGCCGGAAAAGAACTGGAAGTTCTCGCTCGCGGATGCCAAGGAACGCGGACACTGGGACGAGTACATGGAGGCGTACGAAGACCTGATCCGGCACACGGCCACGCCCGAGGCACCGTGGGTCGTCGTGCCCGCCGACGCCAAGTGGTTTGCGCGGATCGTCGTTGCCTCGGTCACCATCGCCGCGCTGCGCGAGCTGAAGCTGGAATTCCCCCGCGTCGACGACGCCAAGAAGAAGGATCTCGCGGCGGCGCGCGCCGCGCTCGAGGGCGAAGGCAAAGGGACGAGGAAGTGAGTCCCGGACCGAAGACCTGGCCCGAACGCCTTCTGGCGCCCATCGCCGACGTCCGCCGCGAGGAGGTCGCGAGCGTTCTGATCATGACGCTCATCATGTTCCTCATCCTCGCGGCCTACTACATGATCAAGACCGCCCGCGAGGTCTTCATCCTCGGCGAGGGAGGGGCCGAGGTGAAAAGCTACTCGTCGGCGGGTCAGGCGATCCTCCTCCTGTTCCTCGTTCCCGCGTACGGCGCGTTCGCGTCGCGCGTGAATCGCATGCAGCTCGTCCAGTGGACCACGGTCTTTTTCATTTCGCACCTCGGGCTGTTCCTCCTCGCGCTCGGCGCCGGCCTCCATATCGGCATTCCCTACTTCCTCTGGGTCGGGATCTTCAACCTGATGGTGATCGCGCAGTTCTGGGCCTTCGCCGCCGACCTCTACACGCAGGAGCAGGGGAAGCGGCTCTTCCCGCTCATCGGTGTCGGGAGCAGCCTCGGCGCGTGGATCGGATCGGTACGTGCGGGCCAGATCATGGAGGCGACCGGCCCCCCGCACTTGCTCGCCGGGGCCGCCGTCGGGCTCACGGCGTGCGTGTTTCTCGCGCGCCTCGTCAATCGCGTCACGCCCCGGCTGGAGGCCGGCCCGAAAGAAGCGTCCGGCGACCAGCCGCTCGGACGCGAAGGAGGGTTCTCGCTGATCCGCTCCGACCGGTACCTGATGCTCATCGCGCTCCTCACGATCCTGCTGAACATCGTCAACACATCCGGCGAGTACCTCTTCGGCCGCTACGTCGTCGAGACGGCGCACGCCACATATGGCTCAGGACCGGAGGCGGAAGCGGCGCGTGGACACTTCATCGGTAACGTCTACAGCCGCCTTTTCAGTACCGTGAACCTGCTCGGCTTCCTGCTGCAGATGTTCGTCGTGTCCCGCGTCTTCAAGTTCCTTGGCGTGGGGAAGTCGCTTTACATTCACCCGATCGTCGCGCTCTCGGGATACCTGCTGATGCTGCGCGCCCCTTCGCCCACCTTGATGGGGTACCTGAAGGCAGCCGACAACAGCATCGACTACTCGCTCGGCAACACCACGAAGCAGGCGCTCTGGCTGCCGACGAGCCGCGAGGCGAAGTACAAGGCCAAGCAGGCGGTCGACTCGTTCTTCGTGCGCATGGGGGACGTCGTCCAGGCCGGGCTCGTCTTCATTGGTGAGCGGCTGGCCTTCGCCGTGCCGGCGTTCGCGGCGATCAACGTCGTCCTGGCCGGTGCGTGGCTTGGCGTCGTCGCTCTCCTGAATCGGCAGCTCAAGGCCAAAGCCGCACAGACCGGAACTGGTCAACTCTGACCGCCGAGGTTTTCATGCGCCTGCGCGCGCCCCGATTGAGTTTTTCGAACCAGATTCTGGTCGGCCTCGGCGCCGGCGTCCTCGTCGGTCTGTTCTTCGGCGAGCAGGCGGCGGTCCTCGGGTGGGCGGCCGAGGGCTTCGTCAAGCTGCTCCAGATGACCGTCCTGCCCTACGTGACGGTCTCGATCATCTCGAGCCTCGGGGCTCTGCGGCCGGACGAGGCCCGGCTGCTCGGTCTGAGAGTCGGCGCGGTCATCGTCGCGCTGTGGCTGGTGGCGCTCGTCTATGCCTTCCTCGTCCCGCTCGCGTTTCCCGTCGTCGAGCGCGGCGCGTTCTTCAGTACGACGCTCGTGGAACAGCGTCCTGCGTTCGATTTCGTCGCGCTGTTCGTTCCTGCGAACCCGTTTCACTCGCTCGCCAACAACGTCGTGCCTGCCGTCGTGCTGTTCTCGGTGATGGTCGGCGTGGCGCTCATCGGCATCGAGCGCAAGCAGCCCCTGATGGACGTGCTCGCCGTCGTGCGCGCGGCGCTCTCGCGCGTGACGCACTTTCTGGCCCGGCTGACGCCGTACGGCCTGTTCGCGATCGCCGCGGTCACCGCGGGCACGCTCGGCCTCGAGCAATTCCAGCGGATCGAGGTCTACCTCGTGGCGTACATCCTCGTCGCGCTGCTCGTCAGCCTGTGGGTGCTGCCCGGGCTGGTGTCGGCGCTGACGCCGATCGGGGCCGGTGAACTGCTGTCGCGCACGCGCAACGCGCTGCTGACCGCCTTCATGACGGCGGACCTCTTCATCGTCCTCCCCGTCCTGACCGAGGCGAGCAAGGAACTGCTCGCACGACACCGGCTCGCGCCCGAGCACGCGGCCTCGACGCCCGACGTGGTGGTTCCCGCGTCGTTCAATTTTCCTCACACCGGCAAGCTGCTGTCGCTCAGCTTCATTCTGTTTGCTGGATGGTTCTCGGACGCCGCCATCCCAGTCGGCGACTGGGTCCGTCTCGGGGCCATCGGGCTCGTCTCGTTCTTCGGGAGCCTGGGGGCCGCGGTGCCCTTCCTGCTCGACGTCTTCCGCATCCCCGCGGATGCGATCCAACTGTTTCACGCAACCGGAGTAATCAACTCCCGGTTCGGCGCTCTTCTGGCGGCGGTCCACACGATGACGGTGGCGCTGCTCGGGACGTGCGCGATCACCGGCACGCTCCGGTACCAGCCCGCTCGACTCGTGCGCTTCGCCGTCGTCACGGTGGTGCTGACCGCGGTCACGCTTGGCGGCGCGCGGATCGTCCTGACGCGTGCCGTCGGCACAGGCGAGGACTCGGGCGCGGTGATCGCGGACATGCAACCGCTCTACCCGACCGTCGAGGCGGTGGTCCATCGCGATCGGCCTCCCCAGTCTGCTGCAGCAAGCTCCGAGCCTCTGTTGGAGTCAGTGCGCAGGAGAGGCGCCCTCCGGGTGGGGTACGCAATCGATTCTCTCCCGTTCGCGTACTTCAACCGCTCAGGGAACCTCGTCGGCTTCGACGTCGACCTCGCGCATCAGCTCGCGCGCGAGCTGCAGGTGCGGCTGGAATTCCTGCCGGTCGATCGCGAGCGGCTCAGCGAGCAGCTCGCGACCGACGACTGCGACATCGTCATGAGCGGCATCGCCGTCACGACGCTGCGCGCGAGCCAGATGCTGTTTTCGGCGTCGTATCTCGACGAGACGCTCGCGTTCCTCGTCCGCGACCACCGCCGCGATGAGTTCACCAGCTGGGACGGGATGCGGGCGCGGGCCGGAATGGTGGTGGCCGTTCCTGATGTGCCCTACTACATTCAGAAGGTGAACGGCCTCCTGCCCCAGGCACGCCTCCACGTCATTCACACCGCAGCGGAAGCGTTCGCCGAAGACGGTCCCGCTTTCGACGCGGCCATGCTGCCGGCGGAGCGTGGCTCGGCCTGGACGCTCCTCCACCCGAAGTTCACGGTGGTGGTCCCCGGGCCCGGCACCATCAAGATCCCGCTCGCCTATCCGGTCGCCAGACGGGACGAGCCGTTTGCGAGCTTCGTGAACACCTGGATCGAGCTCAAGCGCAAGGACGGCTCGATCGATGCGCTCTATCGCTACTGGATCCTCGGCCAGAACGCCGAGGCCAAACGACCGCGCTGGTCGATCGTGCGAAACGTTCTGCACTGGACGGAGTAACTGACTGCCCGTTGTGCTTCCCTCCCCGTTTATACTCAGGGGACCTGTGGAGGGTGACATGACTACGGACGTGGGGATCGGAATTCTTCGCGCGGCGTTTGTGGCGGCTTCGCTCGTCTGGGCGTCACCCGCTGTCGCTCAGCACGAGCACGGGGCGTCCGGTGAGGCGCTCGGGAAAGTCGAGTTCCGGACGTCCTGCAGCCCCGCGGTCCGTGATGCGTTCAATCGGTCGGTTGCGCTGTTGCACTCCTTCGAGTTCAGGTTCGCCATCGAGGCCTTTACGGCGGTCCTCCAGAAAGAGCCGTCCTGCGCGGTGGCGCACTGGGGCATCGTCCTGAGCCAGTGGAGCAACCCGTTCGGGGGCGTGCGCCCGCCGCAGGTGATCGAGCGGGGGCAGGAAGCGCTAGCCCGCGCCCGGGCGTCGACCGACGGCAAGATGGACGCCCGCGAGCGCGCGTACTTCGACGCGGCGGCGCTGCTCTTCGACGGCGCGCCCAAGGCCCCGCAGAGGGACCGGACGCTCGCCTACGAGCTCGCCATGGAGAAAATCGTCGCCGCTTACCCGGATGACATGGAGGCGAAGATCTTCTACGCGCTGGCGGTCAACCAGAACGCGCTCGCGACCGACAAGACCTACGCGAACCAGCTCAAGGCGACCGGAATCCTGGAACCGCTTTTTCGCGATCATCCTGATCACCCCGGGCTGGCGCACTACATCATCCACGCGTACGACCATCCGCCGCTCGCGCCGCGCGCGGTCGACGCGGCGCGGCGCTACGCCAAGATCGCGCCGTCCGCGCCGCACGCCCTCCACATGCCATCGCACACCTTTACGCGCGTCGGCTACTGGCAGGACTCGATCGCGTCCAACATCGCGTCGGCCGAGACCGCGTCGAAGCTCGGCACCCACGGCGAGGTGCTGCACGCGATGGACTATCAGATATACGCGTACCTCCAGCTGGGACAGGACGCAGCCGCGCGGCGCGTCCTCGATCGGCTGCCCGAGGTCCGCGCGAAGTTCAATCCGGATGCCATCGGCGGCGCGGCGCCCGGTTCCGCCGGGTTGTACGCTCTCGCGGCGATCCCGGCCCGCTACGCCCTCGAGCGCGGGGTGTGGGCGGATGCGGCGTCGCTGGAGGCGCGCTCGACCACGTTTCCCTGGGTGGACGCGGTGACGCCGTTCGCGCGCGCGCTGGGCGCGGCGCGCAGCGGTTCGCCGGCCGCCGCCGGCGCGGAAGTCACCCGCCTGAAGGCACTCGCCGAGAAGCTCGCCGCCGGGTCCGATGCCGACTGGGCCGCCCGCGTGGACGTCCAGCGGCGCGTCGCGGAAGCGTGGGTAGCGTTCGCCGAAGGCCGCCGCGACGAGGGAGTCGCCGCGATGCGTGCGGCGGCCGACGCCGAGGACGCGATCGACAAGTCAGCCGTCTCGCCAGGCCCGCTCGCACCCGCGCGTGAGATGCTCGGCGAGATGCTGCTCGAGGCGAAACGGCCGAAGGAGGCGCTCGCCGCGTTCGAGGCGACGATGAAGAAGGAGCCGAACCGGTTCCGCGCGGTGGCCGGAGCGATGCGCGCGGCCGAGGCCGCCGGCGACAGCGAAGCGGCGGCCCGGCACGCGCGTGAGCTCCTGGAGATCGCGAAGACGGCCGATTCGGATCGCCCGGAGCTCGCGCGCGCCCGACAAGTAGCGGGAAAGACTTAGAAGCGGAAGATCACACCGCCGTTGAACGAGAACTGATTCGAGTATTGGGCGTCCCCGACGACCCAGCAGCCCCCCCAGTACGGGTCGCACCACACGCCGGCGGGGTCCGACTTGATGTAGGTCGGTGTCCACTGGAGGCCCGCGCGCACACCAATCCCGCGCGACGGGACGAATTTCACGCCCGCGCCCCAGGTCGTCGAAAACTGCGTCTCGCCGCTCGTCTCCCCCGACACTCCGGCGATTGTGAAGGGGACGCTACCGTAGCTCGTCGCGCCCAGGCCGCCGAACACGTACGGCCGAACCGCGCTGTCCGTGGGGCCGAAGTTGTAGGCGAAGTACCCGTGATAAGTCGACACGGACACGTCACCGACCTCGGTCGTGCGTGTCCCGACGATGTCGATCCTGGACTCCTGCCGTCCGTACATGAAGCCCACTTCGGCGCCCTCGGTCGCGAGCACGCCGATGCTGAATCCCCAGGAGAGTGAGTCCACGAGGTCGACGGCGTCGTAAAGATTGCCGTCTTGGGCGAGACGCGCGTCGCCTTCGACGCCGTCGGAAAACGTCCACCCGAGGATGCCGCTGATCTCGACTCGAGGCTGTGCGAACGCCGGCGCCGCCGCGACGAGCACGATCAAGGCGACCTGCCACACGACTTTTCGAAACATGCTTGACTCCCAAAAAAGGCCCAGATGGATTGCTGCACCCTCCGGTCGACTGGCCCGGGCGTGCGCCAGCAGTTCGAGCGTAGATTTCGGGGAAGGCTGAGGTCTATAGGACCTTGGTCTAGGGGCCGGGTCGGGTATGATCGACCTATGCGACGTACTGCCCTCCGGATCGTTACGACGGCCGCCCTCGCGTGTACGGCGGGTACCCTGCAGGCGCAAAGCCAGCCGAAGCCCGCGCCGGTCAGCGCCACGGTGTATCTCACCCCGACGTGCGGCTGCTGCAGCAAGTGGACCGACCACCTCAAGACGGCCGGTTTCACGGTGACGCGCGAAGTCACGTCGCAGCTCGACGCCGTGCCGGCACGCAGGCGCGTCCCCGAGAGCCTGCGGTCCTGCCATACGGCCGTCATCGGGAACTATCTTGTCGAAGGACACGTCCCGGCGGATCTCGTCCAGAAGCTGTTGAAGGAACGTCCGAAGATCGCCGGCATCGCGGTACCCGGCATGCCCGCTGGATCGCCAGGGATGGAAAGCAACTATCCCGTGCCGTACTCGATCGTCGCCTTCAGGGCCGACGGGACGACGTACGAGTTCGCGAAGCGGTAGGTCTATTCGAGGAATCGTTCTCGCCACTCCGGCGGTGGCAGGTCGCAGACGTCCTTCCTGCCGAACCATCGATAGCGCCGCGCCGCGAACCAGTTGTAAAACGCGTCGCGGATCGGCCGCGGGATGATCTTCAGCCCGGCCGCGAGCTTCCATGGAAACGAAAGCCGACCCGCGATGCGCAGCGCGGCCTCCGATCGCTCGTAGCACCGTCCGTGCTCGATGAGCACGAGGCTGTCGAGCGTCCCCGGCGCGCGGCCGCAAGCCGTGAGCAGACGCGCGGCCGCGGTGCGATTGGAGCGACGCGAACCGGAAGACCGCCTTCCGATCCCGCGGCAGGATGAAGCGGACCGAGCCGCTGCACACGTTGCAGACGCCGTCGTAGAGGACGATCGAGAAGTCGTCAGTCTTGAGTTTTGAGTCTTGAGTTGTGAGTTGTGAGTCAGAACTCATAACTCAGAACTCAGAACTCAATGACTCGCGATCGAGATTCGCCAACTGATCGTCCACAGCGGCGAGCGCCTGTTCGAGCATGCGGCGGTGCGCGTCGACGGTCGCGCGCTCGAGGTCGTGCAGCGTGCGGGCGCGCGTCATCTCCAGCGTCCTGCGGCGATCGTCGCGCTGCGCCTGTTCCACGCTCCACGAGCGGGGCGCCGGCGCCGCCCGCACCTTCTCTTCCTGCTGCGCCTCGACCGCCTTGCTCTCCCAGCCCCGGGCCATGAGGCGATCCTACTCCAGTCAGGCACTAGCATCGCGCCGAGGCATTCTGCGGATGGCAAGTGCCTTTGGCCGCCAAGGCCTCGAGTCAAAACCGAAGCGTCCAGCCCGTCTGAATCTGGCTCGACGTCCCGCGCTGCCCGTCCTTGTTGACGCGCGTGCCCGCGAGGAACTCGAGCACCAGATCCCCCTGCGGAATCGGCGACCAGGTCAGGTTGATCGTCGTCCGCTGCGTACGCCGGAGCGAGTCGAGCGTCTGGATGTCCAGGTTGTCGACGTTCACGATGCCGTAGGTGAACGGCGAAGTGAAGGTCGGCCGCCACTGTCGCTCGTAGCCGAAGTAGCCGGAGCCGACGCGCAGCGCCTCGAGGCTGTTGTCGACCGGGTTGAAGACGGCGTCCTGTCCGCCGAGCGTCCCGAGGTCGGTGATGTACTTGCCGATGCCCCAGCCCGCGTTGACGGCGAACTTCACGCGGTCGTCCGCGTCCCAGCGCGGGACGAGGACGCCGCTGACGTTCAGGCCCAGGCCGCCCGTCGAGAGCGTCGCGTCCGGCTGATCGGTCACCTCGCCGCGCAGCTGCCGCACCAGGATCGCCGCCTGCACGTGGGCAGTCCTGCCCAACAGCCCGCCGAGCGGTGCTCCTTCAGCCGGGTCCCAGCGGACGCGCGCGATGAAGTCGGGGGTCAGGTTGACGCCCTGCGCGCCCGTCAGATCGGGCGCGGGATTCTCGAGCGCGAGGGCGAGGCTCATCGTGGTCTTCAACGGATGCGTGTACCGAAGCAGCGGCTGCCGGAAGAGCGAAATCGCGTTCAGCCCCTCGAAGTCGATGCCGATCGGTTCGGCTTCCGGATCCGAGAACGTCGACCAGGTCTGACCGACGATGAACCGCTTCGTCTGCATGAATGCGTGGCGCAGTCGGAACGTGTTGCCGGTTCCGGCAAAGTCCGCCTCGACGAACGTTCGGATCGGACCGATCCCGCTGGGCGACCGCAGGTCGACGTTCAACCGCGAGGGCCTGGGAGAGTACACGGTTCGGGCATCTTCCCCGGCGATCTGGTCGCCGACCGGGATCGACGACGTCACGAAGCGGTCGTCGGTCCCGAGCGCGGCGAGCGTGTGGACGGCCGTAATCCGCGCCTGTCCGCCAATCTTCATCGCCGCGTCGGTGCCGGGAATGCGCATCGATCCCGGGAACTCCCCCGCCGCCACGACGTCGGTCATCTCCGGCACGCGCTGCACGGCTTTCTCGATCTGCGGCGAGGCGCTCGGCTGACGGCGTCGGGCACGGTCGGCGCGGGCGGCTGCTTCTTGAGATCCGCCACCTCGTTCCGCGCCGTCAGGGCCACGGCGCCCGCATCGTCGACCTGCTTCTTCAACCCCGAGATCTCCTTGCTCAAACCCTCGAGCAGTTTGCTCTGGGCCTCGAGCAGCCCTTGCTGGCGCTCGACGAGCTTGCGGAGCTCGGCGAGCGTCGTCTCGACGCTCGGCGGTGACTGCGGCGCTGAGGCGGAAGGAGGAGTTTGCGCACCGAGCGGCGCAGCGGCAAGCGCGGCGATGAACACAGCAAAGGTCACTCGTCGGGCACGACATCGTGGACCTCATGGAATCGAGGCGAATGTCTAGCCGTCTGGCACCATGCTACTGGCCGCCGAGAGCCATCCACCGGTAGTACGGGTTCGACGGATCCCGGCCGAGGACTTCTTCGAGGGCGCGGGCAGCTTCCCCTCGCTCGCCAGCAGATGCGTGCAGCGCGAAGCGATAGAAGGCCAGAAGCTCGCGCCGTTCGGCCTGGACGTCCGCGCGCAGCGGATCGTCGGGGCCGAGCGGCACGTCGGTCGCGAGGGCGAGGACACGGGGCAGGACGCGCTGGAACTCGCCGCGACGCACCCACGCCGCGTGTTCGATGATCGGGCGGTCGTCGGTCACCGACGGCGCATCGCCCGCGTAGGCCTCGAGACCCGCTTCGATCGGTGATCCAGGTGGCGAGGAGCGCCGCCGGCGACTCGATGCCGGCCTCCCCCAGGACGCGTGCGGTGTCCGGCCGCGAGAAGCGCGTCGCGACCCTGCGTCCATCGATCGTGATGGGGCTCGCCGACCCGACGAGGAGCATCTCGTAGAGCTCGGTCGTCCAGACCGTCGCATACGGAAACACGTCGAGGAAACTGCGGACGAGCGACCGCGAATCTTCGTCGTTCTGCGCCGCCAGGGGCCACCACTGGGCCATGAGGCCGCCAGGATGCAGGCGATTGCGGCATAGCTCGTAGAAATCGCGCGAGTACAGATTCGCCACTCCGGCGGCGGAGGGGGGCGGCGGCTCGAGAGTGATCAGATCGTAGCGCTCGTTTCGGCGCAGCAGTTCGTGCCTCCCGTCACCCACGCGGATTTCCACGCGCAAGTCCGCGGCCACACCAAGATTGCCGGCGAACAGCGGTACCGCGCGCACCACCGCCGGCAGCAACTCTGCGACGACCCGGCGCTCGAGCGACGAATCGGCTAGCAGCGCGCCCGCGGTGATGCCGGTACCCAGCCCGACCACCAGCGCAGCGCGCGGTTCGGTGTCATGAATGAGAAGCGGCAGGAGCGCCTGCAGCCGCATGTAGCGCAGCGACGCCAGCGTGTCGCCCGAGTTCGACACGCCCTGGATGTAGAGGCGCCGAAACGTGCCCGCCGGCGCCACGCTGCTCGATGACGGCCACGGTGCCGCCGGCGCCCTCTTCGTAGAATTGCAATTGCCCACCGCGCTTGTCCACGAGCAGGCGCGCCATCTTGTCTGGCGGCGTGAATACGACGACCGCGAGGATGGCCGCCACGATTGCGCCGGTCATCGCGAAGGAGCCACCGCCTTTTCTGAACGCGACAGCCCCCGTGATCGCGCCGGCGACGGCAAGCAAACCGAGCGCGCGCACCAGGCCAAGCGATGGCACGAGCACGAAGCCCGTGAGCAGCGTTCCCACGATGCCGCCAAGGATGTTGAGCGCGAGGGTGACGCCCACCGCCCGGCCCGCGCTCGCGGCATGCGCCGTGAGCCGCGATGCCGCGGGAAGCGCCGCGCCCAGAAACGTCGTAGGCACGAGCAGGACCGCAAGCGCGGCCAAGACGAAACGGGCCGACACTTCGACCGTTTCGCTCCCGGTTGCGCGCATGGCCCACATCCCCGCGAACGTCTGCGCGTCGGTAATCCAGACACCCAGCAGCGCGACGATCGCGATGGCGGTGGCGCCGGCCCCCCCAATGAGCAGGCCGAAGACACGCCAGGGATCGGCCCGCCTTCCATCGCCCCGGGCGAACAGATAGCTGCCGAGCGCGAGGCCGGCGAGATAGGTGGCCAGCATCACGGCGAACGCATAGGCGCGCGTGCTGAGAAACTGCACCAGCAGCTCCGACCAGATGACTTCATAACCCATGGCCACTCCCCCTGCCCCGGCGTACAGCGCGAGGGCGAGGCGGGCGTCGCTAGGCACCGGTGCGACGGTCGTGCGAACGGACTTGCGTGGTTGAGTGGTGCGCCAATCGAGGGCCAGCGCCGCGCCGGCCGCCGCCAGTTGGAGTCCACACGCGAAGATGCCCGTGCCGACGATGCCGAACGCGGGCACGAGCAGAAACGGCGTGGCCAGCGTGCCGACCACGGCGCCCATCGTATTGGCGGCGTAGAGGAAGCCGGTCGCCGGCGCGACGCCGAGGTCGTCCGGGTGCAGTGCCCTGAGCATCGCGGGCAGCGTTCCGCCGATGAGGCACGCCGGTGCCGCTACCAGCACGCACGGCAGCAACCACGCGAGAACGCCGACCGAGTCCTGGAGTGAAACGTAGAGTGGGGCCACGCGTGCAAGCAGGAACGTAGACGCCAGGCCCAGCACGGCCGCGCCCGCTTCCAGCGCGGCGTACAGGCGCAGCGGCCGAGCGCTCCGATCCGCCACCCTGCCGAACACCACGCTTCCAATCGCAAGGCCCGCGAAAAAGGCGCTGAGCGCGATCGTCACGGCGTGGATCTCGACGCCGACCACGCGCGACAGCTGCTTGACCCACAGCGTTTCGCAGATGAGCGCCGCCGCGCCCGACAGGAGCAGCAGCGCGGAAGCAGACCGGGTGCGTGGCATCGTGGACACGGTGACACGAAAAAGGGCGGCGGTGGGAATGGTCCCGCCGCCGCCCCTTCTGGATTATCGCCGACGTTCCGCTAGCGCGAGCCCGCCATGACCTTGTCCATCACCTCGCTCAGATTGAAACTGCCCGGCTTCGATCGCGGCGGGAACTCCTTAAAACTCTGCAGCCAGCGTCCCACGACCGCTCCGGCGGGCGCGAGCATGTAGGCGCGCTCCAATCGCCACCGGCGGTAGTCCATGCCATCTTCGGGCGCACGCTCAAATGGGTCGGCTCGGAGGTTGAAGAGCTTGGGGAAGCGCAGTATGACCAGCGGATCCTGCCACACCTCCAAACCCACCGCGCGCTGTTCCAGGAACACCATTTTCCAGTTGTCATAACGCAGGCACGCGGGATCCCCGTCGTCGGTCCAGTAGATGAACTCCTTGCGCGGCCATTCCTTCGTCTCGCCCTTGAAATACGGCAGCAGGTTGTAGCCGTCGAGGTGGACTTTGAACGTGGCCCCCGCAACGGTTGTGCCCTTCAGCAGGCTTTCCTTGACGTTCGCCTGCCCCGCGGCGGCGAGGAGAGTCGGCAGCCAGTCCTCGTGCGAAACGATCTCGTTGATCACCGTGCCGGGCTTGATGACGCCCGGCCACCGCACGGCGAGGGGCACGCGGTACCCACCCTCCCAGTTCGTGTTCTTCTCACCCCGGAACGGCGTCGTGCCGCCGTCCGGCCAGCTCATCACCTCGGCGCCGTTGTCGGTGGTCCAGATGACGATCGTGTTGTCGGCGATCTTCATATCGTCCAGTTTCTTCAGCAACTGTCCGATGTGACCGTCGTGCTCCACCATGCCGTCGGCGGCGATGCCCAGGCCCGTCTTGCCCTCTGATTCCTTCTTAAGGTGAGTGAAGATGTGCATGCGTGTGGTGTTGAACCAGACGAACCACGGTTTGCCGGCCGCCTGATTCGTGTCGATGAACTTCGTCGTCGCGGCCATCACTTCTTCGTCGATCGTCTCCATCCGCTTCCTGGTGAGCGGGCCGGTGTCCTCGCATTTCTGCTTGCCCCACGCCCCGAAGCGCGAGTCCGCGGGCAGCGTGCTGGCGGTTTCAGTGGCGGAGCAGCGAAAGACGCCTCGGGGGCCGAACATGGCCTTGAACTTCGGGTCTTTCGGGTAGTCCGGGTTCTCCGGCTCCTCTTCGGCGTTCAGGTGATAGAAGTTGCCGAAGAACTCGTCGAAGCCGTGCACGGTCGGGATGAACTCGTTCCGATCGCCGAGATGGTTCTTGCCGAACTGCCCCGTCGCGTATCCCTGGCCCTTGAGCAGGTTCGCGATCGTCGGGTCCTTGTCGGACAAGCCCTCGGGCGCGCTGGGCAGGCCGACCTTCAAGAGGCCCGTGCGGATCGGTGACTGGCCAGTGATGAAGGCGGCGCGCCCGGCCGTGCAGCTTTGCTGCGCGTACGCGTCGGTGAAAAGCGCTCCCTCTTTCGCGATGCGGTCGATGTTGGGTGTCTGGTAACCCATCATCCCGTGGTTGTAGGCGCTCACGTTCCAGAAGCCGATGTCGTCGCCGAACAGTACGAGGATGTTCGGCTTGCTGGACGCCGCCTGTTGCGCGACGGCCGGCGTCGCGGGAAGGAGCGCCACGGCCAGGCAGAAGCTGAGCGCGGCGAGCCTCCGGCCGCTTCGTGGGATTTCCAGTCTCATGCAGTACTCCTTGACCGTCGTTCGACGGAGCTTACTTAGCGGCTGGATCCGCCTTCAGCAGCAGCCCCTGGGTGTAAGTGACGTCGACCGTGTCGCCAACCTTGACCTTCTCGAGGTTCTTCGGATTCTCGACGCGGAAGGTGAGGACCCGGCCGTCGGCGGTCTTGATCGTCACCGAAGGTGTCTTGGGATCGATGGCTTGAATCGTGACAGTCACCGTGCGCTGCCGTGCGGCGCTTGCGCCTGGCGCGCCCTCTCTGCGGGTCACGGTGTCAGAGCCGGCAGGGGGTGCCGGTTCACCCGGCTTGCGGACGTGCACCGCGAGCGACTCGGAGTAGGTCGCCGTCACGACGTCCCCGACCTTCAACTCACTGAACCGCGGCATGGCGCTCCCGTCGACCTCGACGTAGTTCCCCTTCTCCCCCTTGAGGGTGACCCTTTTCGAGGTCTGGTCGATGGCCTCGATGGTCGCCTTCACGGTCACCGACTCCGCAATCGGCTTGGGATCCTGCGCCGCGCGCGCTGGAAGCGCCACAAATACTCCGACGACGAACAGGACGGCAAGTCTGGCTGATGTCATCGCACCATTCCTTTGTTGAGGGTAGAAGTCTAGATCGGTCTGGTTCCGGCATCGGATAGGACTTTGGTCGTAGCCTACCGGGCGACCAGCGCCCCAAAGCTCCTCAGCCGCAGCGCGAGCCCGACCAGCAGACACCCGAAGGCGATCGAATACGCGCCGATCACCCACACGAGCGCGATCGCGCCGGCGCCGGGCGCCATGAGCATGACCAGCCCGAACAGCACCGACACCAGGCCGCTGCCCACGAGCCACCATTCATGGTCGATCACTTTGCGAAGCTGGATGGCGCTGATGATCTCGAACACGCCCCTGACGAGCGCCCAGACCGCGATGCAGACGAGGAGCGCCAGCGCGGTGATGCCGGGCCACGCGAGCGTGACCAGGCCGACGGCGAGGCCGAGGAATCCTGCAAAAAGCAGCCACCAGCGGGAAACCGGGCCGCCGCCCGCCAGCGCCGCATACAACGCGACGCCGCCGTCAGCGATTGCGTAGATGCCGTACAGCGTGACCAGCGCCACGAGAGTCAGCCCGGGCCAGACGAACGCGAGGACGCCGAACAGGATCGCGAAGATCCCGCGCAACAGAACCAGCCACCAGCTCCTGCCGAACGCATGCGAAGCCATGGGACCTCCTCTGGGCTCAGTCCGATGCCACGGGAAATGCTATGGCGGGCGCACGGGGGCCGCTATACGACCTTGGTCTTAGGAGACGCTGAGAAAGCGTGAGACACAGAGAAAAAAAGCGGGGACGGTCTTCTCTGTGCCCTCCTGGGCCTCTGCGCTCTCATTTCTTCTCGACCTTGACGTTGGTCAGCCGTACCGGCTCGCTCGAATAGTTCTCGAGCTCGACGGTGTTGTGCTTCTTGTTGAACGAGATCTTGGTCGCGACCGACATCTTCCCCTCGCCCTTGCCGTCCTTGCCGACGCGGATCTCGATCAGCGTGAACGGATAGTCGATCGTGCGCGGCTGATTCCGCGCCTCGGCAAAGCCGATCCTGCGGTCGGTGATGATGACGTAGCGCTCGCCTCCCTCTTCAATCGGAAAGTGGCGGGCGAAGCGCAGATCGTAGCCGAGCGTGTTGGGAAAGCGGATGCGACCGACCGGCTTGGTGTCCTGGACGGCGTCGAGCAGCTTCTCGGGACCCTTCTCGAAGAAGGTCGTCATGAGCCCCTGGCGCTCGGCGTCCGTGGACCACCGGTCGATCGTGATGTACACGATCGCATTGGAGCCCGTGGCGATATTGCTCATGTTGACGGCCCACGACGTGATGCGGATCGGCAGGCCGGGCAGTTGCGCCGCCACCGCCACCGTCCCGAGCGCGACCAGGCAGGCCGCCGCCACCAAAGTGAGTCCTCGACGCACGATAACCTCCCGCCGTTTCCTCGCGATTCTAGTCCCGGCGCCGTGCGTTTCCCAAGCTCTTCAGGCGGGGCGGCGGATCGGGTAGAATCTGGGCTTCCTGCTCTTGGTTACGCCCGCCTTCGCCGAGGCTTCGGCGGGCACGCCGGATGCGGTCGCGCCTGACGTGACCGCCCGCGCGGAAGTCGCGGAAATAGACCGAATCTGGCTCTTCTCGAGGTTTACTGTGAATCGCTCTGTACGAAGCGGGATCGCTCTCACAGCGCTGAACATTTGGGGGATCGTCATCTGTGGGATCGTCATCTGTTGCACCGTCGGGGGCGCGGTGCCGGTGGAGGCGCAGGAACCGCAGTCGCGAGAGGAGCTCATCGCCGCGGCGCAGGCGGCGAAGGCCAAGGACCTGAAACCCTACGTCCCGTCGAGAGCGGAGCGGATCATCGCGGGCTTCAGGCGCGAGGCCATCGAGCAGCCGAGCGGTCCGTTTCCGTTTTGGAACAACGCGTTGAGCGGAGGCGGCTTCACGCTGGGCGCCGGGTGGCGTCAATTCTACGGCGATGCGTCATTCTGGGACGTCAAGGGATCCTGGACGTTCAAGAACTACAAGCTCTTCGAAGCCACCACGCGGATGCCCTTCGGCGATCACTCCTCGTTCAACTTCCGTGTCGGATGGCGTGACGCACCGGAGGCCGCGTACTACGGCCTGGGCATCGACACGAGCCAGGATGCCCGCGCGAATTACCGGTGGCAGCAGACCGTAGCGGAGGGCTTGGTCGAGCTTCGCCCGCAGCAAGTGGATCGTGCTCGACGGCGCCGTCGCGTACGAGGACTACACGATCGAGCCGGGGCTCGGCTCGGCACCTTCTATCGAGACGATCTACAACCCCGTCACGGCGCCGGGGCTCGGCAGCAGTCCCACGTACCTGCACTCGCACGGCACGCTGGGCATCGACTGGCGACCCTTTCGGTACTACGCGCGCTCCGGCGGCTTCTACGGTGTCACGTTCCACAACTACGCCGACTCGGACGATGCCCTGAGCTTCGACAAGCTCGATGCCAACCTGATTCAGCACATTCCAATATTCCGGGACACCTGGGTCCTGTCCTTCCACGGGCGCGTCGAGACGACGCTGGACGACGATGACGTCGTGCCCTTCTTCCTGCTGCCCTCGCTGGGGAGCGGCCGGACGCTGCGGGCGTACTCCTCCTGGCGCTTCCGCGACCGGCATAGCCTCCTCGGTCAGGCCGAGTTCCGCTGGATCCCGAACCGCCTGGGCATGGACTGGGCGCTCTTCTACGACATTGGCAAGGTGGCGGCCAGACGGGAGGATCTCGACTTCGACGGGGCGAAGAGCAACTACGGCATCGGAGTACGGTTTCACCTCCCGGCGGTCACCTTCCTCAGGATAGAAGGCGCCCGCGGCTCCGAGGGCTGGAAACTCGTCTTCGCTTCCGGTGCGGTGTTTTAAACCATGCGCAAATCGATCTTCGCTCTCGTCGTCCTCACTGCCATTCTGGCGGCGGGCTCCTGGACCGCTCGCGCCGCCTCGCAGCGGTTCTACAAGGACGATCCGATCGCCCGCGAGCCGGAGACGCAGGACGCATCGAAGGTTGCGGAGTGGGAAATCGACCTCGCCGCGGACCTGCTCCTCAACCTGTTCGCGCGTCCAGGCGATCCGACGCCGAACGTGCGTGCAAAGAACATCAACACGGTCGACGAGGTGCCGGACTCGAGCTGGTTCACGAACCGCATCTACGCGAAACCGGTCTCGATCGAGGAGCTACGGCGCGGTCCGAACACGATAGACGGTCCCGCGCCGGGGCAATGGACGGTCATCCGTCCCAAGACGGTCGGTGCCGCCCCCGGCTTCATCGTCCGGGACCCGAAAGGCGAGACGTGGTTCCTCACGTTCGACAGCAAGGACCACCCGCGCGCGGCAACCGCCGCCATCGCGGTCGCCTGCCGGATCTTCTGGACGCTCGGCTACTACCAGGTCGAGAGCTACATCAGCAGCATTGACCCCAAGAACCTCGCCGTCGCGGACAACGCACGCATCAGAACCCTGTCCGGTCGCCTCCGGCAGATGACGATGAAGGACGTCCGTCGCGTCCTGAAGCGTGCCGAGCCCAGCAGCGACGGTTCGTATCGCGTGCTCGCGGCACGTGCCCTACCGGGACGCGTCGTCGGCGGGTTCAAGTACTACGGCACGCGGCCCGATGACCCCAACGACGTCATCCCGCACGAGCACCGCCGCGAGCTGCGGGCGCTGCAGGTTTTCGGCGGCTGGACCAACCTCACGGACATGAAGGCGAGCAACACGCTCGACAGCGTGATCACGGAGAACGACCGCAGTGTCGTCCGCCACTACCTGCAGGACGTGGGATCGTCATTCGGGACCGGCGCGCTCGAGAGGAAGGACCCGGACGATGGCTACGAGCACCTCTACGAGGGAGCGCCGCTCGTTAAACGGATGCTGACGCTCGGCTTCTATATCCGGCCGTGGCAGTACATGTCCTACCCGACGGCCCCGGAAGTCGGGCGATTCGAAGGTGATTACTACGAACCCGAGGAGTGGAAGGCGCGGGTCCCGGCCAGCGCGGTCCTCCACGCCAGGGCCGACGATACCTTCTGGGCGGCGCTTCGCGTCATGGCCTTCACCGACGAGATGGTCCGTGCTGCGGTGAACGAGGGCAGGTTCGGCGATCCGGCCTCCGAGAAAAGCCTGGCCGACTCGCTCATCAAGCGGCGCGACAAGATCGGCCAGGTCTACCTGACCAAGATCAATCCCGCGCACAAGTTTGCGATGGCTGGCGACGGCGCGTTGAGCTTCGAGAATGCCGCGGTTGCCGCGGGGTTTGCCAAACCACCCGCGAGCGGCTACAAGGCCGCGTGGTTCCGCTTCGACAATGCGACCGGCCAGACCACGGCTATCGGCGAGACCGCGTCGCCGAACGAGCGCCTTCCGCCGCCCTCCGGGTTGCCGTCAACCGACGGAACATTCGTGAAGATCTCCGTCGGCGGCGTCGATCCGAGCCAGCCCTCGTGGGCGCAGCCGGTCGACGTGTACTTCAGGCGCGCGGGCGGCGGCTGGGGGCTCGTCGGACTCGAGCGGCTGCCATCACCAACTGATAACCGCGTCACGACCCCCTGACCTCTTTGACCAGGCGGAACCCGACGTGAGACGAGCCCGTGTCGGGTGGCGTGCCTCGGCGCGCGCTCGGACGGTAGCTCTCGCAGTAGGTGACGTGGCACAGGAACGAGCCGCCCTTGATGACCCGGCGCACAGAGTACGGATCGTTTGGATCGTAGGTTGACGCCGGGCCCTGAGGATTGTCGCAGAGCGCCTCGTTCCCGGCGCGCTGCGTGAACTCGTCCGCCCGATACAGGTCGGCCGTCCACTGCCAGACGTTCCCCGCCATGTCGACGAGCCCGTAACCGTTCGGCGGAAAACTGCCGACAGGCGACGTCGCGGGATAGCCGTCCTCGGCGGTTTGCCGATGCGGGAAGTCGCCGTGAAAGATGTTGGCTTTGTGAGGGCCGCCCGGCTCGAACTCATCGCCCCAGGAGTACCGCTTCCCTTCCAGCCCGCCACGCGCGGCGAACTCCCACTCCGCCTCGGTCGGCAACCGCTTCCCCGCCCATTTCGCGAACGCGGCCGCGTCCTCCCACGACACCTGGACGACGGGATGCCTGCCCTTGCCGTCGATGGTGCTGCCGGGACCTTCGGGGTGACGCCAGCTCGCGCCAGGCGTCCATTGCCACCACTGCGCGAGATCGGTCAGCGGCACCGCATGCGAAGGTGGGACGAACACGAGCGCTCCTGGCACGAGCTTGCTGTCGTCCGGCTTCGGCGTGCCGGGCGGGACTTGCTTCTTGATCTCTTCCCAGTCGGGCTTCCGTTCCGCCGTCGTCATGTAGCCAGTCGCCTCGACGAACGCGCGGAACTCGGCGTTCGTAACTGGATGCTCGTCCATCCAGAACGGAGCGACGCGCACGCGATGGGCCGGCCGCTCGTTCAACTGGCTGCGCGCCTCGTCGCTCCCCATCATGAACGCGCCGCCAGGGATCCATTTCATCCCGGCCGGAGCCTTGGAGAGATCCACCGGCGGGGCCGAGGCGGCCCGGCTTTCGCCTCGAAAAAGGCGCGTTGCGGCGTACGCGCTCGCGACGACGGCCGCGGCCGCGGCGAGCGCCACGAGGGCCAGAGGCAGACGGCGCGCGGGTTTCACCTTCATGGGATTAGTTATCCTCTCGCCCATGAGGAATGATAGTCAACCGGTGGGCATATGAAGCACAAGCCACGGGCGAAGCGATCGACGACGCGTTCCATCTTCAAGAGTCGAACGATGCTGGCCGTGCTCGCGCTTGCGGCGATCGCCGCGGCGGCGCTCGTGCTGGTGACTCGCGGCGGAAACGGAGGCGAGGCGGCGCAGCCTGCGTCCGAGCAGTCCGGAGTGCCACTGAGCCGGTTGGAAGGCCGCTGGCAGCGCCTCGAAGGCGGCTACGTCCTCGAGATACGGACGTCCGAGACCGGCGGAGGTGTGCGGGCCGCCTACTTCAACCCCCGTCCTATCAACGTCGCGAAGGCGACAGCGGCCGATTCGGGCGGCGCGTTGCGAGTGTTCGTCGAGCTCCGGGATGAGGGGTATCCGGGCGCGACATACGCGCTCACCTACGATCCGAAGGCCGATCGGCTGTTCGGACTCTACACCCAGCCGGCGGCCGGACAGACGTTCGAGGTCATGTTCGTCCGGATGAAGTGAGGCTACTTCGGAACCTGCTTCGCTTTCGCCTTCTCCGCCATCTCATCGGAGACGAGCTTGTACGCGATGTAGTATTTGTAGATATTGCTGACGTAGGTCACCGTCTCCCGGCCGATGCGCGCCGACGCAATCCGCTCGACGTTGTTGAACCACACGTTCGGATTGAGTCCTTGCTTCTCAGCTTCGCGCCTGAGCTGGCGCACTCTGGCCGGCCCTGCGTTGTAAGAGGCGAAGGTGAAGAGCGCCTTGTTCAGCTCGTCCATCGGCTCCTTGGCGTAGTACTGGTCGATCATGAACCGCATGTATTTGACGCCGGCGTGGATGTTCGGCTCGAGCTGGCTGATGTCGCCGACCTTGAGCTCCTTGCCCGTCGCAGGCATGACCTGCATGACGCCGACGGCGCCGACCTGGCTCTTGACGTTCTGGTTGAGCCCTGATTCCTGGTAGCCCTGCGCCGCCATCAGCAGCCAATCGACGTTGTACTTGCCGCCGTACTTCCGGAACAGGTCGATGATGGCGAGGAACCGCTTCCTGTCGGCCTCGTTGTTCGCGTTCTTCACGAACTTCGCGTTCTTCATGTACTTCGCGACGACAATGTTGCCGAACGCCGTGCCCTTGCCGTGCGTCTTCACGAAGGTGTCGAGCTCGGCCTTCAGCAGCGGGCTGTTCTTTCGGATCGCCGGAGCGATCGTCTGATCCTTCACCAGGACCACGTCCTCATGCGTCACGATTTGGGGAAAGATCTGCTTCCAGAACTGCGCCAGATGGCTGTAGACGACGACGGCCTTGACGAGACCGGCGTTGAGCATCTCGAGCAGGTCCTCGTCCTCGAAAACGACGGGCGCCGGCTTGAGGACGACAGCGGCTTTCCCCCGCTTTTTGAAGTCCTCGTTGAGCCTGACAAGGCTCTCATAGTAGATGCTGTTCGGGCGAACGAAGACCTCCTGGCCGGCGAGGTCGTCGAGCGTGGCAATCTTCGGTGAGTTCGGCCCGGTGACGACGATCTCGCTCACGCCGGTGTTGGACGGCGCCGCGAAGTCGACGATTTTCTGCCGTTCGGGCGTGACGACGATCGAGGCGAAGGCGACGTCGCCCCGGCCTTCGATCAGTGCAGAGCCCAGCTCGTCGCGCGACACCGGCACGAAGACGACGTTCACGCGTAAGTTCCCTGTCTTATGTTTCTTGTTCAGGACCTCCTCGAACTCCTTGAACGCGTCGTAGGTGATCCCGCGCTGCTGCCCCTTGTCGATGAAGTAGTGCGTCTTCGAGTAGGTCGTCAGCACACGGATCTGGCGCCGCTTGATCATCCCGTCGAGATCCCCGGTCCATTTCTGGAGGACGAGGTCGGGCGCCACCGTCGTCGGGGCCGGTTTCGCGGGCGTCTGCGCGGGTTTCGCGGCCGGCTGCGCGGGTTTCGCGGGTGACTGGGCGGAGGCAACCGAGGGAAAGGTCGAGAGCAGGGTCAGACCGATGAGTCGTCGAATCATTTTTTTTGGGTTTGCGCTGGGGCCCCACCCCCAGCGCCTGCCACGCCTCGCTACGCTCGGCGCGCTGATTCCAACACTTACTGCCCAGGCTTCTTTCAAATCACTTCTTGGGCTTGGGTGGATACTTCTTGAACATCTCGCGGACGGCTTCCTGGATCCGGGCGTCTTGCTTCGGCTCTGTCCGCTGACGGTCGATCTCCGCCTTCGCCACGCCGCGCCAGACGGCGCTCTTCAACGACGGTGAGGACAGGTCGAGGATGAGCGAGCCCTGTTCGTAGATATTCAGCGACTGCGTCGCGCCGGAAAACGGCGGGACGCCCCACTCCATCGTCGGACTGAGGAACTGCCCCATCGCCTGGGACGAGTCGCCCGCCGTGATGAGCAGGTAATAGCTGGCGAAAACGTCAGGCGTCCCCCCCGACGCGGGCGTCAGACCCTTCCTCGTGAGCTCCTGCTCCACCACCGGCTTGATCACCGGCTCGAACCGCTCCCGTAGTTTGATCGGGTCGCCGCCGTACTTCACGAGGACCTTCACTTCACCCGCACCGTCCGGGTGCCACGCGAACGTCTTCACCGGCCGGAAGTCGAACTCCGCGTCGTGCAGCACGTCGATCTTGACCTTCGCGGAAACGACGATAGCCGCCGAGGCGAGGATCAACGCGGCCGCGGCGCGAAGCCGACACGGATGAGCTGTCTGTCTTGACATGAGGAAATACCCGCTGTTAGTTCGAAATTCTATGCCAAATCGCTCGTGCTCAGATCTCGATCTTCCAGCGAACCGAGAAGAACAACCTCGTCTCTGATCCGAGGAGGAACGGATCGACGAACTGCAGATCGGCGGTCAGCTTGCTCCACCCCGTCGGCGCGAAGCTGTAGAAAATCTCGAACCCTTGCTCTTTCCGCATCCGAATCAGAGGCTCGAGCGTGTTCTGCAGATCGTCGCTCACCCCGCTGTAGTAGTAACCGAGCCCGAAGGTATCGCGCTCTCGCCCTCTCAGCGGCACGTTGCCCGCGAACCCGGCGTGCGCGAAGACGTCCACGAAGTTGGGGTTGCCGTCGGTCACTCCGAACATGCCGAAGGCGCCCCAGCCGCGCTTCGTGCCCTCGTCGTACGTGAGGTACTGATGAGCCGTCGCGTTCAGCGTCCACGCGCCCTCCTCCTCCGCCAGCGGAATATTCAAGGGCGGAAAGAGCGCGTACTTGGTCTGGTCGAGCGACGTGGCCGTGATGGAGCTGAACTCGCCGCCGACGCTGTACTGGCCCGGCAGCTCGAATGGCTTGAACGGCAGACGCACATCCCACATGACGGTTGCGCCGTTGTCGAAGAAGCCGTCCTCGGTGGATTCGATCAGGCCGAGCGTGACGACCGGCTCGGAATTCCTGAGAAACATCCCGATCACGCCTTCCGCGACCGGCGGTATCGTCCGCGCCCACATCGGCGGCGCCACGAACGCGAGGTTCATGAACTTGTCGAGCCCTTCGCCACCGGTGAACGGCTTCACGTAAAGATCGATCGTGTCGAAGCGCCCGAAATTGAGCACGAACTGCGGGCTGAAGAAGTACGAGCCGAAGAGGCTGCTCAGCTGAATCTCCTCGCCCTCGGCCTCCGGAAAGAGCAGCGCCGCGCTCGTCGGCACCAGCGTGCCGCCGGCCAGGAGCGGCGTGTCTCCGTACCGGAACTTCAGGTGTGAGGTCACTGCCAGTCCCTTGGCGACGTAGTTGCTCAAATCGCTTTGCAACCGGACGTCGAGCCTGCCGCCGTAGTCGAACCCTCGGTCGTCGTCTCCTTCCGGCGCCCACTCGAAAAACTGCGTGAAGTCGGCGCCCAGCCGAACACCCCTGTTCCCCAGCTCAGTCCGCGTGCCTCCCCAGTCGCCGAGGAGCTTCTCGCGCGTGAGCCAGTCGTTCGCCGTCGTCGAGCCCTGGGGAGGCGGCGGCGGAGCGGGCGGCGGCGGAGGGGGCTGCGGCGGAGGGGGCTGCGGCGGAGCGGGCCGCGGCGGAGCGGGCTGCGGCGGAGCGGGCTGCGGCGGAGCGGGCTGCGGCGGAGCGGGCTCTTGTCCCAGAGCAGGTGCGGCCGTGAGCCCGCAGACGGTAAGGGTCGCAACGAAGTGCAGAATTGAAAGAAGGCGCATGAGTGCCAAGCGTAAGGGATGCGCGGACCGAGGACAAGGGACCTTGGTCCTACGACAGGTGGGGAAACGCCCGGTCCAACGTCAGCCAACCCGAATTTTCAGGCGTCCACGGGCTCGTCATCTGGGCAGTCCGGGCTGTGGATCCCTGTCGGCTGTACGCCGGACCGGTTGACTTCACCCTATATCGACGCCTCGAGTCGATCTATTGGACCTTTGGCCTATTGGACCTTTGGCCTAGTTGAATAAGGGGACAGTCACCTTTTTACGGTCTACGAAAAATGGTGACTGTCCCCGTTTCAGGCTCAGAAGACGATCCGGAAGCCGATCTGCCCGACGCGCTGCTCAGGCTCCTGGAAGTCGCCGGCGTACGTCGTCGGCTGCAGGAAGGTCGCGTTGGGAGATGTCGTGCCGTCCGCGTTGATCACGAGCCGCTTGTCCTGGAAGTTCGTGAACGGACCGAAGCCCGACGGGTTCTTCGCGTTGAAGAGGTTGAAGACTTCCCCGATGGCTTCCACCCGCATCCCCGCACCGATCGCGAAGCTCTTCGAGACGCGCAGGTTGACCTGGGACAGGCTCGTGCCCCGTCCGCAGTTGATGGTCGTGCACTCGCCGATGTCCTTCGGCGCGTTGCCGACGCCGTCGAACGCGTAGGCCCGGAGCGGGATGTCGTTGTTGACGTCATCCCGGTTGAGGTCCACGCCTTCGACGATATTGACCGGAAGGGCCGAGCGGTAGCGCCAGATCGGCGAGACCTGGAAACCCCACGGCAGCATCACCACGGCGCTGATCGTCGCGCGGTGCCGCGCGTCCGACCTCCGCGCCGGCCCGAACTGCACGTCGCCGAATGGGTCTGCCGAGCTCTGGATGTTCGTGATGTCGAGCTCGTCGCCGCTGTTGCCGGTCGTCGAGATCGAGTCGGACAACGAGTACCACGCCGACACCTGGATCCCGCGGTTCATCCGGCGCCGCAGACCGAGGTTGAGCGCGTTGTGGCGGCTGCGCCCCCGGCTGACGGCGATCGCGACATCTTCAGGGCTCGGCACGATGCCGAGCTGCGCCAGCGGACGAACGGCTTCGCCGGGATGCCGCGCGTTGAGCCGCGGCCGCCACCCGATGTCGCGGCCCTCGACGTGCACGTAGTCCACGTCCACGACCGTCGCGGCATCGAACTCGTGCGACCAGCCCACCGAGTACTGATCGGTGTATGGCTGCTTGATGCGCGGCGAGGCCACGTGCCGGTTGAGCGGCAGCGCCCCGCCGGCTTCGTTGAGCGCCTGGATGTTGCTGACCGGATCGTTGACGGAGAAGAACGTGCCGTTCGGATTCCTGATGCCGCCCGCGTTGTTGACCTCGAACACGGTGCCCGCCCCGACGCCGGTCGCATTGACCGCGGCGAACAGGATGTTGGAGTTCGTGTAGCCGAAGTCGTAGTAGCGCCCGTACCCGGCCCGGACCACGTCTCCCCCGCTTCCGCGCACGTCGTACGCGAACCCGACGCGCGGCTGGAAGTTGTCGTAGTCCTCTTCGGGTTCCTTCCCGAAATCCTCGAACCCCGGCAGCCCGCTCAACTGGCCCGCCGCGCCGGCGCTCGCGATCATCACGTAGTTGGGGTTCAGCGACTGATCGATCGCGAAACCGGTGTTCAAGTCATAGCGCAGCCCGAGGTTGAGCGTCAGCTTGTTTGTGAGCCGCCAGTCATCCTGGATGTAGGTCGAGAACTGCTTTGTCGGGATGTTGGCTTCGGCGGAGCCGCCCTGCAAGGTGACCTGCGAAATGGGCCCGCTGACGCTGTTGTCGAGATGCTGGTACGCGTAGCCGCCCGTGCCCACGTTGAACGTGATGAACAGCCGCGGCTCGTTGATGTAGTTCACGCCGACCTTGAGATCGTGGCCGAGGCCGCCGAGACCTTCCATGTGCCACGAGAAGTCGTCGCGGAACTGCCACTTGTGCTGCTTGGTCGTCTGCGGCGTGTTGGGGTTCTGCCCGATCGTGACGCCGTTCGGGAAGATCTGATACGGGTCGAGGCTGTTCGCCGAGATGAAGTTCGAGAAATCGGCGAACTGGAAGATGAACTCGTTCAGCTTCGACCCTCCGAGCACCCAGTTGTGGTTCACGTTGATGGAGTTGAACGAGTTGTCGCTGACGCCCCAGTTCTCGACGGTCGCCTGCGGCCCCGCGCCGTAGGGCTGCGAGTTCGTGTTCCGTCCGTAGCGGACCGACAGATACTGGCTCGGATTGAGGCTCGCGGTGGCCTTGACGGTGAGGAGATTCTCCCGCACCGGGGTCGTGAAGACGCCGTTCTCGCTTGGAAACAGGCCCAGCGTATCGACCGTCTGCGCCGTGTCGAGCTGCGTCCGCTCTGCCGCGGCGAAGAAGTGCGCGCGGTCCCTCAGCAGCGGGCCGCCGACCGAGCCACCGAACTGATACCGTCGGTAGCTCTGTTTGTCCACCTCGTTCAGCGTTTCCGTTTCCGTCTTCGCGTTCATGGCATCGTCTCGAAGCAGCGTGAACCAGCTCCCCTGATACTGGTTCGTCCCGCTCTTGGTGACGATGTTCATGACTCCGCCGTTGCTGCGTCCGTACTCGGCCTTGTACCGCGCGGTCTGAAAGTTGAACTCCTGGATCGCTTCCAGCGGGAACAGCTGCAGCAGCCCGCCGACCGTGTCATCGTTGTTGTCGCCGCCGTCGATCAGATAGTTGACGTTGCGGCCGTTGCCGCCGGCGATCTGCGGCGAGAACTGCGTGCTCTTGGTCGGATCGGAATGGAACCCGAGACCGACGCCCGGGATCGTCAGCGCGAGGTTCGCGAACTGCCGGCCGTTCAGCGGCAGGCTCTCGATGTGCTGGACGTCGACGAGGCCGCCGACCGACGACGAGCTCGTCTGGATGAGCGGCGAGTCGGTGCTGACGGTGACCGTTTCCGTCAGCCCGGCGACCTTGAGGTCGAAGTTCGCGTCGACCGTCTGACCGACGCTGACCTGAAGCCCCTTCTGCTCAATCGTGGCAAATCCCTGCAGCTCCACCTTGACGTCGTAGGTGCCGACCGGAAGCGCCGCGAGGCGGTACAGCCCTTCGGTGTCGCTGACCGTGCCTCTGGTGAGACCGGTCTGCGTGTTCGTCGCCGTTACCGTGGCGCCGGGGATTGCGGATCCCTGAGGATCCAGTACGCGTCCGGCGATCGTCCCGGTGGTCTGCTGCGCGCCAGCGAGTGGCGCCAGAGCCCAGAAAAAGACGAGCCCGAGCGCACCAAGGATCCGACCTGTGATGCTCGACATGCCTGACCTCCCAATGAGGATGGTTCCCTACCGTCGAGGCACATGAGCAATCGCGACGCCGTTCAGTCGAGTGGATTCCGAGCTAGTAACGGCCCGGGGATGAAGCGACGTCGCCGGACGGCGAGGGACCGTGGCGAGGGATGAACGGACGAATCAGCGAGATCGTCCCAGGACTGCAATCGCGATCGCGGGACGCGGGAGATCCAACTTGGTACAGGCGGCCGGCGTGTCAATTCAATCGGTTGAATGGATCAGGCGAGGAGCTCGTGAATGACGTTCCCGGACACGTCGGTCAGCCGGAAGTCACGGCCGCTGTAGCGGTAGGTCAGCTTCGTGTGATCGACCCCCATGAGATGGAGAATCGTCGCGTGGAGATCGTGGACGTGCACGGGCTTCTCGATCGCCTTGAACCCGAAGTCGTCCGTAGCGCCGTAGATGGTGCCCCCCTTGACGCCGCCGCCCGCCATCCACATCGTGAACCCGAACGGGTTGTGGTCGCGGCCGTTCTGCTGCGGCGCGTTGCTGCCGATCTCGCAGACCGGCGTGCGGCCGAACTCGGATCCGCAGATGACCAGCGTCTCGTCGAACAGCCCGCGTGACTTGAGATCCTTGATCACGGCTGCGAACGGCTGGTCGGAGTCTTTCGCGTTCTTGCGGTGCGCCTGGATGTCGTTGTGCGCGTCCCAGGGATCGCGCTTGGCATAGTACACCTGCACCATCCGGACACCGCGCTCGACGAGCCGCACCGCCATCAGGCAGCCGCGCGCGGTGCTGCCAGGCCCGTACAGCTTCAGCGTCGCCTCGCTCTCCTTCCGGATGTCGAAGACCTCGGGCGCTTCGGTCTGCATCCGATAGGCGACTTCCATCGACTGGATCGCCGCCTCGAGCTGCGGGTCCTGAATGCCTTCCCGCTCGCGGCGCAGGCGGTCCAGTTCCTCGATCAGATCCAGCTCGCGCCGCTGCTCGGCCAGCGTGATCTTCTCGTTGTGGATGTAGGACACCAGCTTCTTCGGGTCGAAGTCCTTGCCGACGATCTGGTCCGGCTTCTCCGCCTTGTCGGAGATGTAGGTGCCCTGGTGCACCGCGGGCAGGAAGGCGCTGTTCCAGAGCGGCGGCCCGACCGTCGTCGGCATATCCGGACAGAGGACGACGTAGCCGGGAAGGTTCTTGTTGCCGGTGCCGAGCCCGTAGGTGAGCCATGAGCCGATCGACGGCCTGCCGACCTGCGTGTGGCCGGTGTTCATCATCAGCATCGACGGCTCGTGGTTCGGAATGTCGGTGTAAACCGAGCGGATGAAGCAGATGTCGTCTGCGCACGCGCCGACATGCGGAAACAGCTCGCTGACGTCCATGCCGACCTGGCCGTACTTCTTGAAGGTAAAGGGTGACCTCAAGAGCATGCCGGTCTTCCGCTCGGTGGCGACGGCGCCGCCGGGCAGCGGCTGCCCGTGGTACTTGTCCAGCATTGGCTTCGGGTCGAAGCTGTCCACCTGCGACAGCCCGCCGTTCATGAACAGGAAGATGACGTGCTTCGCCTTCGCCGCGTGGTGGAGGCCGCCGGTCGCCAGAGTCTTCGCATCCTGACCCACGATCGTTGCGGCGGTCGCGAGCGACTCGCCGACCATGCCGGCGAACGCCAACATGCCGAAGCCGCTGCCGATGCGGCACAGCGCTTCGCGCCGGGTGAAGGGTTCTCTGGAGGTCATATCAATTCACGAACAGGAACTCGCCCGAGCTGAGCAGGACCTTCATGTACCGTCCAAACGCGGTGACCGGCAGCAGCTTCGCCTCGGCCTTCCCGCCGGCGCCCGGCACCACGCCCGCCATCATCCCGTCGCCGGTCATTGGGCGCGGCCGGTCCTCGTCGTCGCCTTCGCCTTCGCCATCGTTGGTGGTCTGCTTCTTCTTGTCAGCCGTGCCATCCGGCTTTTTGGCCGCGTCGGCCTTGCGCTCTTCGTACGCGCGCATCGGCTCTTGTGAGACGTACGCCGCGCCGGCGGCGATCTCGGCCTCCACCGGTTCCCGGCCGTAGATCAGACGATACGCCTTCCGGATCCTGGCGCGCGTGTCCGGCTCGGATTCGACCCGCCGCGCGAGCAACTCTCCCTGCTGCTGCATGAACTCGCTGTTCATGAAGAACAGCCGCTGCAGCGGAACGCTGGTGCTGAACCGCTGCTCGGCCGAAATCGTCGCCGCGGGAAAGTCGAAGAGCTGCAGGAACTGGTCGAGCTTGTACCGGCTCACCTTGCCGTACACGGTTCGCCGGTTGAACGCTGGCGTCAGCTCCTGTGAGGCCCCGCCGATCTTCGGCTCGAGGGCGCCCGAGACCAGCAGCACCGAATCGCGGATCTGCTCGGCCGTCATCCGTCGCGGGTTGGCCCGCCAGTAGAGACGGTTGCCGCCATCCTTCTCGGCATTGGCCGCTGCATTCTGAGCGCTCAGCTGATACACGGCGCTGAGCATGATCTCGCGGTGCAGCGTCTTGATCGACATGCCCTTCGACACGAAGAACGTCGCCAGGTACTCGAGGAGCTCGGGATGCGTCGGCCGCTCCCCGTTCGAGCCGAAGTTGCTCGGCGTGTCGACGATGCCGGTCCCGAAGTGCCCCTTCCAGACGCGGTTGACGATCACGCGCGCGGCGAGCGGATGTGCCGCGACGATGTCCGCGAGCTCCAGCCGGCCGCTGCCCTTCGTGAACGGCGCGGGCTCACGCTCGCTCAGCACGCTCAGAAACCGGCGCGGCACTTCATTGCCCAGGTTCATCGGGTTGCCCCGGAGAGCAACCTTCAGATTCTCCGATTTGGCGGCATCCCGCACACCGTGGACGTAGGTGAACTTCGGCGGGAGTGCCTTCTTCATCTCCTTGATGTCGGCGCGCAGATCTTCGACGTGCCGCCGGCGGTCGCCGCTCAGAAACCGCTCGAGGCCCCAGCCTCGGAACGCCAGCAGTCCCGGCTTGATGTATACGTCAGGAAACGGTTCGAAGCCCTCCGCCAGGTCCCGTTGGAAGACGTCGGTCCAGAACTGCATCTTCTCGGTGGACAGGCTCTTCAGCTCGAGACCGCAGCCCGGACAGAAATCGTCGTTCGTGACGAATTCGTTCGGAAGGTTGGCTTCCTTCTTCTTCTTTGTCCCGGGCAGCGCCCTGGCGCGGATGATCTCGTTCTCTTCCTCCGCGTCCTTCTGCTCGAACATGACGTCGAGGAGCAGCTTCTGGAACTCGTCTCCGAGCTTCTTCGCTTCTGCGGCGGTCCCCCCCTCCTTGATCATTGCCTGCCAGTCTTTCAGGTAGGGATAGAACTTCGGCGGCTTCGCGAGAAACCTGATCCAGCGCTCGAACAGCTCGAAATCCAGCTTGTCTTCGTTGGCGACGCGCGCCGTGTCCTTCTTCGGCTCGCCGGTCACCTTCCATGCGGACTGCATGTACCTCGACGCGCTGAACGCGAGCGTCTCCGCCAGCTGCCGGCTCTCGGTCTGCATGAACTTCGCGAGCAGCTTTTCCTTCTGCTCGATCTTCTTTTCCTGCGCCTTGTACTCCTCCACGATCGACTTCGGCGCGAGCGGGTATTCGTGGTAGTCCGAGTTCACGAATACACCCGCGATCGCGTAGTAATCCTTCGCGAGGATCGGGTCGTACTTGTGATCGTGACAGCGCGCGCAGGCGACGGTCAGGCCGAGGAACCCACGCGTGACGACGTCCACGCGGTCGTGGCGTTCGTCGGCCCGGGTGATCTCGACCGCGCCGTTGTCGTAGTACCACGGGCCGAGCCCGAGGAAGCCGAGCGCCGGCAGCGTGCGCGCGAGCGAGCGCTCGTCGAGCAGATCCCCAGCAATCTGCGCCTTGACGAACTGGTCGTACGGCAGATCGTCGTTGAACGCCTTGATGACCCAGTCCCGATACAGGTAGGCGTTCGGGTACGGCGCGTAGCCGCGCCCCTTGGGGTCGAGGCTGCGCGGGTCGTCTTCGCCATAGCGCGCGACGTCGAGCCACATCCGGCCCCACGCTTCGCCGTATCGCGGCGAGGCCAGCAGGCGATCGACCACTTTGGCGAACGCCTCCGGCGACGCGTCCTTCTCGAACGCGTCGACCTCCTCGAATGTCGGCGGCAGGCCCGTCAGGTCGAGCGTCGCCCTGCGGATGAGCGTGTGCTTGTCGGCCGCCTTGACCGGCGTCAGTCCCTCTTTTTCGAGCCGCGCGAGGATGAAGCGATCGATGTCGGTCCTGGCCCAGCCCGCGGTCGTCACGGTCGGAACCGCCGGCCGTCCGAGCGGCTGGAACGACCAGAACGCGCGATGTTCGGCGGTGATGCCGGCGTTCCCGGCATCGGCCTTCGTCGCCGCGGGAGTGGTCACGACGGCCGCCGCAGGCCAGGGCGCGCCAGCCTTGATCCACTCGACGAGCCCCGCGATCTGCGCGTCGGAGAGCTTCGGCTCGTTCCGCGGCATCTTCGCGACGCCGGGCGCGTGACGAACCGCCTTGATCAACAGGCTCGACTCCGGATCGCCCGGCACGATGGCCGGACCGCTCTCGCCACCCTTCAGCATCCGGTCGCGTGAATCGAGCCGCAGGCCGCCCTTCTCGTCGTCGGTGTGGCAGGAGAAACAGTTGTCGATGAGGAGCGGACGGATCCGCGACTCGAAGAGCTCGACCTCGCGGGTGGTCACCTGCGGCGCGGGCGGCTGGACCGGCTGGGCCGGCTGGATTCTGGATGCCCAGACCGTCGCCGTCATCAGCAGGATCGACGCGCTGGCCAAGGCTCCGTTGGGGCGGATGCTGACGGCCATCAGGGTTGCGTTATTATCGCACCGACCCTCATGCGCAGCACATTCACGGTCTCCATCTTCTTGACAGCCTGCGCCTTAGTGGCCGCCGAACGGCCGAGAGTCAGGCCCCGGCGACGCCGAAGCGGCCAGGCATCAAGGATGCCTCGCGGCGCATTCCGATCGAGCGGCTCAAACCCGATCAGATCTACGACATTCCGGGCGTCCCCGATTGGATCGCCATCGACGATCACGTCTGGGTCTCGAACTACCCGAAGAACAGCGTGACCAGGATCGATCCGAAGACGAACAAGATCGTGGCGACCATCGCCGTCGGCAAGGGTCCGTGCTCGGGCCTGGCGGCCGCCTTCGAGAGCCTCTGGGTTCCCAACTGCGGCGACCCAAGCGTGTCGCGCGTCGATCTGAAGACCGGAAAGGTGACGGCTACCCTGCCGTTGACGATCGGCGACAGCGAGGGGGGCCTGGCCGCCGGCGCCGGCAGCATCTGGATGATGAGCGACGCGAAGGGCACGCTCGCCCGCATCGACCCGGCCACGAGCAAAGTCGTCGCCGAGATATATGTCGCGCCCGGCTCGTTCGCCGTGGCGTTCGGCGAGGGCGCGGTCTGGGTCACGAGCACGGAAAAGAATCTCGTCACGCGCGTCAACCCCTACACCAACGCGATCGAAGAGACGGTCGCGGTCGGTCCGAAGCCACGCTTCCTCGCGGTCGGAGAGGGATCGGTCTGGACGATCAACCAGGGAGACGGGACGATCTCGCGCGTCGACGCGAAAACGAACAAGGTCGTCGCGACGATAGAGGCCGGCATTCCCGGGTCCCGGCGGCGAGATCGCCGTCGGCGAGGGATCGGTGTGGGTCACGTCGTTCGAGTACCCGGTCACGCGGATCGATCCATCCACCAACACGGTCGCGCAACAGTTCTTCGGGCCCGGTGGAGACGCGATCCGCGTCGGCCACGGTTCCGTGTGGCTCTCGAACCTGCGGCAAAGCAACGTCTGGCGGCTCGATCCGAAGCGGATCGAGGCGACTATCGTGCCGTGAAATCCACCTGGCAGTCGGGCATGTGACGGTTGTCGGGCGCGTTCAACGGGCTCGGCGGCGGCGTTCCGCGCGCCCGGTCGAGCACCCCGAGCCGCTTGTTGACGAACAGCACCTGGTACGCCCAGCCCGGAAGCGGCGCCGATGCGGGCGAGCACGAGAAGTTGTTGAAGTGAAGGTTGACCAGATGGAACGTGCGCTTGAGCTTTCGGACGACGTTCAGGAAGCGCGCGTCGTTGACACCGTGCAGCTCCATCGGAAGCTGATCGATTTGTTCCAGTAGAGTGTCCGGCGTGGCCATGAGCGCATCCCATTCCGCCCCTTCGACGTCGATCTTGACGATCATGCGCTTGCCGCTGTCGCCGTTTGCCGCGATCTGATTCGCCAGCGTGTCGAAGACGCGGGAGTACGCGCGCTCTCTGCGGTCGGCGATGCACTCGTCGTGGAAGACGAACCTGCCCGACTTGCACTCCGGGCGCGCCGGGTCGAAGCAATCGTACTGGTGGACCGGCACGCCGTATCGCGTCGACACGTCGCATCCCCAGTCGTCGTTCTTGCCCACGCCGTACGAATACGCCGTCTGCAGCCCGCTGATCAGGTTCTCGCACATCAGATACCCGCCGTCGTCCCCGCTCCCGAACCGGGCGAGCGTGCAGTTCTCGAGCGCCACCGGCCGGAGCTCGTCCAGGAGCTGCTGCCGAAGCTGGCGCTCCCGCGCCGCACGGTCGGGGATCTCGGGCTGACAGTCGGGCAGAGTGGGATTGTCGCGGGCGTTCCGCGGGCTGGGCAGCGGAGTGCCCGGGACGGACGGGTCGACCAGGGCGACGCGCCTGTTGACGAACAGCACCTGATAGGCCCACGCGGGCATCGGCGGGAAGTCGTCCGAACAGGCGTTGTTGTTGAAGTACACGTTTGCGATGTGAAAGTCCTGCTTGAGTCGCCGGACGACATCGAGGAACCAGCTGTCGTTGACGCCGTGAAACTCCACGGTCAGTTGCTCGATGTCTGTCGAACACCGCGCGGGGCGTCTGCATGAGGGACTCCCACTCTTTCCCCTCCACGTCGATCCGGACGACGAGACGCTTGCCGCGGTCCCCGTTGTTGGCAATCTGATTGGCGAGGGTGTCGAACTCCTGGGTTGCCGTCTGCTCCCGACTGGCGCCGAGGCACTCGGTGTGGAACGCCGGGTGCCCCTCCGCGCAGGCAGGCCGGCGCGTGTCGAGGCAGTCGTACTGGTGCACCGGCACGCCGAACTGCATCGACACCTCGCAGCCCCAGTCGTCTCTGCCCCCGATGCCGTAGGAGTACGCGGATTCGACCCCTTCCAGCAGGTTCTTGCACATCAGAAGCCCGCTGTCGTGCGCGCCTCCGAAGCGGCTCAGCGTGCAGTTCTGCAGAGCTACCGGCCGGAGCTCGGCGAGCAGGGCTTCCCTGACTTCACGTTCGGACAGGACGGTCGGCGGATCGGACGACCCGCAACCGGGCGCGGCGATAGCCATGGACAATGCGGCCGCGGCCGCGATCGAGGTCAGCTTCTTAGCGTGGAGCACGTCACAGGATACACGGGCTGGGAGACAACGGAGGGAACGGAGATATCGGAGATCACAACGGAGCAACGGGGTTAACGGAGACGAAACGGAGCCTTAATTCGTTTCTCCGTTTCGTCCCCGTTGACTCCGTTCCTCCGCTGTAACTCCGATTCCTCCGTCTCCTCCGTTTCCACGAAAGAACTCCCTACGTCCCCCGCGTCGGCGGCTTGGTTTCGACGGTCACCTTGTGGATGCGGCCGGTGAAGCGGTTGCGGCCCTGCGCGTACTCCTCCGTCACCGGCGTTTCGGCGTCGACCCCGACGTCCGCCCCCTCATCTGCCGAGTACGCGAAGGGCATCATCCTGGCGACCTTGGCTTCGCCGCTCGGTTTGCCGTCGACGAACAGTCTGCTCGTTCCACCCGAGCCGGGGCGGCCGCCGTCATGGGCGAACTCGTACTTCACGGTATGGCGGCCCGGCGCCAGCGCTGCGGTCGACGAGACCGTGAAGCGCTCGAGGCCGCCATAGTTGTGCACCTGGTGGACGCGGCCGCCCTTCATGTAGAGGCTCCAGCCGCCGAACCGGCCGGCCTGCGCGATGATGACGCCTTCCGCGCCCTTCGGCGGGACCTCGATCTCCGCGGTGACCGTGAACGATCGGCCTTTCACGTTGATGAACGCGTTCTCGGAGATTCCGGTCATGCCCTCGTAAAGGGTCAACGACGTCCGCGGACCGAGCAGATCCGGCCTGCCGGCGATCGCTGGGTCGAAGCGCTCCGCGCGGCGGTCGTCGATCGGCAGCACGTTGTTGCGGACCGCCTCCTTCATGAAGAGATCCTGCAGCTCCTTCAGCTTGGCGGGGTTCTGGGAGGCGAGATCGTTCGCCTGACTGAAATCCTCCGCGATGTTGTAGAGCTCCCACTTGTCCTGCTCCAACGGCGGGTTCTGGACCATCAACCATGGAATGGAATGGCGCGTCGCCGCCACCCAGCCGTCGTGGTAGATGCCGCGGTTCCCGAACATCTCGAAGTACTGCGTCGTGCGGCGATCCGCCGCCCTGGCGTCATCGACCGAATACAACATCGACACGCCGTCCATCGGCCGCTGCTTCGTGCCGTTCACGGACGTCGGCTCCGGCAGTTTCGCCGCTTCAAGCGCCGTCGGCGCGACGTCGATGACGTGGTGGAACTGCGAGCGGACCTCCCCCTTCGCCTTGATGCCGTTCGGCCAGTGCAGGACCATGCCATTGCGCGTGCCACCGAAGTGCGACGCGACCTGCTTGGTCCACTGGAACGGCGTGTTGCCCGCATGCGCCCAACCGATCGAGAAGTGCGGGAACGTCATCGGACTGCCCCACTGATCGATCCACTTGAGCTGCGACGAAATGTCGCTGACGATCCCGTTGAGCGCCAGCATCTCGTTGTAGGTGCCGTCCGGGCCGCCTTCCGCGCTCGACCCGTTGTCGCCCACGATGTAGAAGAACAGCGTGTTGTTCAGCCTGCCCATCTCCTCGAGGGCCTGCACGAGACGTCCGACCTCGTAGTCGGTGTGCTCGGCAAATCCCGCGAAGACTTCCATCTGCCGCGCAAAGAGTCTCTTCTGGTCCGCGGACAGGCCGTCCCACGCCGGGATCTCCTTCGGCCTCTCTGTCAGCTTCGTCCCCGCCGGCACGACGCCGAGCTTGATCTGCCGCGCGAGCGTCTCCTCGCGCAGCTTGTCCCAGCCCGCGTCGAACTTGCCGCGGTAGCGCTTCGCGAATTCCGCCGGCGCGTGGTGCGGCGCGTGCGTCGCCCCCGTCGCGAAGTACATGTACACCGGCTTGTCGGGCGTCATCGAGTGCTGGAAGCGCGCCCAGGCAATTGCCTGGTTCGTCATGTCCGTCGTGAAGTGATAGTTCGGGTCAGGCTCGTGCTCGACGCGGACGACGCCGTCGTAGATCGCCGGCGCCCACTGGTTCGTCTCGCCGCCGATGAAGCCGTAGAACTTGTCGAAGCCGGACCGTGTCGGCCAGCGATCGTACGGACCCGATACCGAGACTTCCCATGGCGCGGTCTCGTGGTACTTGCCGAACGCCGCGGTGCTGTAGCCGTTCAGACGCAGAATTTCGGCAAGCGGCGCGACGCTATTCGGCCGCACGCCCGTGTTGCCCGGGAACGCCGTCGCCAGCTCCATGATCGCGCCGGCGTTGTTGACGTGATGGTTGCGCCCCGTCAGGAGCGCCGTTCGCGTCGGCGAGCAGAGCGCGGTCGTGTGGAATCTGTTGTAACGCAGGCCTGCCTGGGACAGCCGCTCCAGCGTCGGCATGTTGATCGGCCCGCCAAAGGTGCTCGAGTGCCCGAAGCCGATGTCGTCGATGAGGACGACCACGACGTTCGGCGCGCCGGAGGGGGCCTTCACCTCGAAGCGCGGAGGCGCCTTCGCCTTCCGGGCATCCAGCTCCGTGATTGGCGCGTAGGTCGGCTCCGCAACCGGAAGAATCCGGCGATCCTGGGCGGCTTCACCCTGCACACCGGCCGCGGCCGAGGCCGATTCCGAACCAGCCCCGCCGCCGCAACCGACGGCTGTCAGGCCGACGGACGCAAGAAGTCCAACGACGACGGAGGTATTGCGAAGCACTTTCAAGGCACACCCCTTTCAACGGCGCGGCTCACTCGGTATCGGTGAAGGCTATCCGGAACCGGCGGGGATGCCATTGGACTTTGGTAGTAGTGGCCAGGCGCGACACCTGCAAGTTGTTAGAATTCCAGTCCTTACTCGTCGCCCGATATAATCACGAGCGTCCCAGTTTCGAGGAGGACGCAGTGAGCGAGCAAGAAGAAGATTTCGCCGCGATGTTCGAGGCGTCCGTCAAGGCGCGCCAGTTCGATCGGGGCCAGACCATCGAGGGCACCATCGTCGCGTTCGGCTCGGAGGTGGCCTTCGTCAACGTGGGCGGCAAAGGCGAGGCCGAGATCGACCTCGCGGAACTGAAGGACGCCGACGGTCGACGTCGAGGTGTCGGTCGGCGATCGCATCCAGGCGATGGTCGTCTCCACCAGCGGCGGCATCGTGCTGTCGCGCAGGGGCGTGCGCAACGCCGCCACGCAGCGCGAGCTCGAGGACGCGTTCCAGGCGGGGCTCGCCGTGGAAGGCAAAGTGGTGCAAGCCGTGAAGGGCGGCTACGAGGTGCGCGTCGCCCGCGAGCGCGCGTTCTGCCCGCTCTCGCAGATCGACATCGTCCGCACCGCGGACCCGGCGGTGCACGAAGGGCAGGTCTACGCGTTCCGGATCATCGAGTACAAGGACGGCGGGAAAAACGTCGTCCTCTCCCGGCGCAAGCACCTCGAGGAGCAGCAGCGCGCCAGCGCCGCGGACGTGCGCAAGTCGATCGTGCCCGGCGCGGTGCTCAGCGGACGGGTCGCATCGGTGCCGGAGTTCGGCGCCTTCGTGGATCTTGGCGGCGGCATCCAGGGCCTGCTCCATGTGTCCGAAATGAGCTGGTCGCGCGTCACCAGCCCCAATGAGATCGTCGCGCCGGGCGACCAGATCACCGTGAAGGTGCTGCGGGTGGACGACGCCACGCAGAAGATCTCGCTCGGGCTGAAGCAGCTCCTGGACGATCCGTGGACCACGGTGGCCACCAACTATGAGGTGGGCCAGGTGCGGACGGGCCGCGTCACGCGCGTGGCGGACTTCGGCGCGTTCGTGGAGCTGGAGCCCGGCATCGAAGGGTTGGCGCACGCTTCCACGTTTGCCCCGACGGGTCGCACCGGAGGGTGGGCGACATCAGTGGCCGTCGGCTTGACCGGGGCGTTCGAGATCCTGAGCATCGACCCGGCGCAGAAGCGCATCGGCCTCGCGCTCGTCGACGAAGGGTCTTCGCGGGCCGCGTCGGCGCAGGGCGCTATCGAACCCGGCGCGATCGTGACCGGCAAGGTGGAGCGTCACGAGAAGTTCGGCGTGTTCGTGTTCCTGTCGCCGGGGCGCACCGGCTTGATACCGTTCGCCGAAACGGGCGTGGATCGCGACACGGACATGGTGAAGGCGTTCCCGATCGGCAGCGAGGTGGAGGTCGCGGTGCTCGAGGTCGATCCCGCAGGCCGGCGCATTCGCCTCAGCAAGAAGGCGGTGGCGGAGCAGCGGGAGCGGGCGGAACTGCGCGACTACGCCGCGAGGCCGGACGCTGCGCCCACGGCCTCGCTCGGATCGCTGGCCGACAACCTCCGCAACGCCCTCAAGGGTCGTTGAGAGCTCCGCATTCCACATTCACCAATCGGCAGTCCTTCGAGGCCCGCTCGGCCTGTGTCAGGAGCACGACTCCGGCATTCTGGGGGAACTCCGGATTGACGGAGTCAAAGGCGTGATGACACACCGTTGAACGAGACGCAAAGTCTTTGAATCGCGCCACTTGTCTCCCCGGTCGGACCGTCGGGGCCGAGGTACGTGGCTTGCCATCGGAAGAGGCGGCCCTGAGACCGGAACGTCCGGGGACCGGGCGCCGTTCAGGGCAGCCGGTGGAGGCATTCAGGTGAACGGCGCAGCAAAGACTGCCGCGGTCGCGTGGCTGATCACAGCGGTGTACTACTTCTATCAGTACACGCTGCGATCGGCGCCGGCCGTGATGATGCCGCAGTTGTCCGACGCGTTCGGTCTGAATGCGGCCGGCGTCGCCTCGATCGTCGGCCTCTTCTATTACGGCTACTCGCCGTTCAGCCTCGTCGCCGGTGTCGCGCTGGATCGCCTCGGACCTCGGCGGGTCGTGCCGATCGGCGCGGCCACCGTCGGCGTCGGCGCCTTGCTGTTCGCTTCGGGCAGCAGCGAGGCCGCGAGCGTTGGAAGACTCCTGCAAGGGGCCGGGGGGGTATTCGCGCTGGTCGGTGCCGTCTACATCGCCACGACGAACTTCCCGGCCTCCCGCGCGGCCACGCTCATCGGGGCGACTCAGATGTTCGGCATGGCCGGCGGCTCCGCCGGCCAGTTCGTCGTCGGTCCGATGATCGCGAGTGGGGTCGGCTGGAACGTCTTCTGGATCGGCATGGGTATCGGTGGGCTGGCGATCAGCGTGCTGCTCTTCCTGCTGCTCCCCAAACCGGCGCCCGCGGCCAGGAGCGACGACTGGCTGAAGACCGCCGCCCGCGCGATGGGCACCGTGTTCCGGAATCCCCAGTCGATCCTGTGCGGGATGATCGCGGGCCTGCTGTTCATCCCGACGACGATCTTCGACATGGTGTGGGGCGTCCGGTATCTGCAGGACGCGCGCGGGTTGGACTACGCATCCGCTGTGCTGCGATCGTCAACGGTTCCGTTCGGCTGGATCATCGGCTGTCCGCTCCTCGGATTCGTCTCGGATCGGCTGGGCCGGCGAAAGCCGGTCATCATCGCCGGCGCCGTCGTGCTGTTTGCGTCGCTTGCGTGGATCCTCTACGGCCCCACTGACGTCTTTCCTCCCTACGTTCTCGGTCTCGTCGCCGGAATCGCGTCGGGCGCGGCGATGCTGCCGTACACCGTGATCAAAGAGGCCAACCCGCCGGAGATGAGCGGCACGTCCACCGGCGTGGTCAATTTCCTGAATTTCACGTTCAGTGCCCTGCTGGGCCCCGTGTTCGCCTGGATCCTGATGGCAGCGGGCGGCGCTGGAGATCTGACGCTCGAGCACTATCAGACGACGTTCCAGCCGCTCCTGTACGGTGTCGGCGTCGCCATCGTTCTCACGCTTCTCTTGAAAGAGACGGGGCCCGCGGCTCGACGACCGGCCCCGGCACCAGTGGGTTACAGACCATGACTGGACAGACTGGAACCGGAAAGTACGAACTGTTGCTGGCGAGGTGCCGAGGCCTGGAGCCGGTGCCGACCGCCGTGGCGCATCCCTGCGAGGAATCGGCGCTCGCGGCCGCGGTCGAGGCCGCCGCGAAGGGGCTGATCGTGCCGATTCTCGTGGGTCCGGCGGCAAAGATCCAGGAGCTTGCGAAGGAGAAGGGCATCGACATCGGGCGAACCCAGATCGTCGACGCTCCTCACAGCCACGGCTCGGCGGCCAAAGCGGTGGAGCTCGTTCGCCAGGGCAAGGCCGAGCTCCTGATGAAGGGAAGCCTGCACACCGACGAGCTCCTGGGCGCCGTCGTCGCCAGGGAGACCGGCCTGCGTACGGGCCGCCGCCTGAGCCACGTGTTCATCATGGACATTCCCACGTATCACAAGGTGCTGATCGTCACCGACGGCGCGATCAACATCGCGCCGGCTCTGGAAGACAAGATGGACATCTGCCAGAACGCCATCGACCTGGCGATCTCTCTCGGCGTCGAGCGGCCGAAGGTCGCGGTTCTCGCCGCAGTGGAAACGGTCACCTCGAAGATGCCCGCCACACTCGACGCCGCTGCGCTGTGCAAGATGGCCGAGCGGAAGCAGATCACCGGCGCGGTCGTGGATGGCCCGCTCGCGTTCGACAACGCGATCAGCAAGGAGGCGGCGCGAATCAAGGGTATCCTGTCGCCTGTCGCCGGCGATCCGGACATTCTGCTGGCGCCGGACCTCGAGGCCGGGAACATCCTGGCGAAGCAGCTCAGCTTCCTGGCCAAAGCGGACAGCGCCGGTCTCGTGCTGGGCGCGCGCGTGCCGATCATCCTGACGAGTCGAGCCGACAGCGTGCGTTCGAAGATCGCGAGCTGCGCCGTCGCCATGATCGCGGCGCATGCGCGGAGGCAGTCACTTCAGGCGGCGCCGACTGCCTGATGTGAATTGATGGGAGTCAATGCGTATGGACGACTACGCCGTCGTGCTCAATGCCGGGTCATCGAGCCTCAAGTTCAGCAACTATCGGAGGCCGGCGAAAGAGGGCTGGCAACTCGAAGCGCGGGGGCAGATCGAGGGCATCGGAACCTCGGCGCGGCTCACAATCAAGGACGGGGCGGGCGGAAGCCTCGTCGATCGCCAGCTGGGCGGTGGCGTCCATGACGGCCGCTCCGCGTTCGACGCGCTGGCGGCGTGGTTCCGTTCCACGTACGGAGCGTCGCGCGTGCTCGGCGTCGGCCATCGCGTCGTCCACGGCGGTGCTAAATTCGCCGGTCCCACGATTGTCACGAAAGAGGTGATGGACGAGTTGCAAACGCTGGTGCCGCTCGCGCCTCTCCATCAGCCGCACAATCTTGCGGCGATCGAAGCGGTGTCGGAGCGGCTGCCGGGTGTCCCGCAGGTCGCCTGCTTCGACACGAGCTTCCATCGCGGCCAGCCGGCCGTCGCCTCGGTGGTTCCGCTGCCGCAGGACATCTGCCGCGCCGGCGTGCAGCGATATGGCTTTCATGGCCTGTCGTACGAATACATCGCCTCGATGCTCCCAGCCGTCGCGCCGGAGATCGCCGGCGGGCGCGTGATCGTCGCTCACCTCGGGAGTGGCGCGAGCCTGTGCGCGCTGAAGAACGGCAAGAGCGTCGACAGCAGCCTCGGGTTCACCGCCCTCGATGGGCTGTGCATGGGCACCAGGCCCGGCGCCGTCGATCCCGGTGTGATCCTCTATCTGTTCCAGACGCTCCGGCTCACCGCCCGGGAAGTGGAGACGATCCTCTACAAGAAGTCCGGGCTGTTGGGCATCTCGGGGATCAGCAACGACATGCGCAACCTGGTGGAGAGTCCTGAGCCAGCCGCCAAGTTGGCGGTGGACTATTTCGTCTACCGTGCCGCCAAGGAGATCGGAGCGCTCGCCGCCGTGCTCGGCGGAATCGACGGGTTGGTGTTCACCGCGGGGATTGGTGAGAACTCCCCCGAGATCCGGCGCCGCATTTCGGAAGCCTCCGCGTGGCTCGGGATCGACCTGGACGACAAGGCGAACCTTGCCAAGGGTCCGCGGATCTCCAAGACCGGCAGCCGCGTGTCCGCCTGGGTGATTCCGACCAACGAGGAGCTGATGATCGCGCGGCAGACAGGGCTGCTGTTGGGCCTCGTCGAAGCCCCGACCTAGACGAGGCTGAAGCCTCGTGCCACAGACAAAGGGAGTACCGCAATGACCACGACGGCGACCCACGAGAAAACGACGGACCTGAAGACGTCAGCCTGGAATGGATTCCGGCCCGGTCTCTGGCAGAAAGAGATCAACGTTCGCGACTTCATCCAGCAGAATTACGAGCCATACGACGGCGACGCGTCCTTTCTGGCGCCCGCCACCAAGCGGACGCTGAAGATCTGGGACAGGCTCATGGCGCTGTTCGTCGAGGAGCGCAAGAAGGGCGTCCTCGACGTCTCGCCCATACCCAGCTCCATCACCGCGCACGCGCCCGGCTACATCGACCGGGACAACGAGATCATCGTCGGGCTGCAGACCGACGCGCCGCTCAAGCGCGCGATCATGCCGAACGGCGGCTTTCGCCTGGTCGTCACCGCCCTGAAGGCGTTCGGCTACACGGCCGATCCGCAGGTGGTCGAGACCTTCACCAAGTATCGGAAGACGCACAACGACGCCGTGTTCGACGCCTACACTGCGGACGTCCGGAAATGCCGCAGCTCGCACATCCTGACTGGGCTGCCAGATGCGTACGGCCGGGGCCGGATCATCGGCGACTACCGCCGCGTGGCGCTCTACGGCGTCGCTCGCCTGATAGAGCGCAAGCAGGAGGAGAAGAGCGACCTCGACTCGGCGCTTTCGACCGACGAGATCATCCGGGATCGCGAGGAGCTTGCCGAGCAGATCAGAGCACTGAAGGAGCTGCAGCAGATGGCGTCTGCCTACGGCTTCGACATCTCCGGTCCGGCGCGCACCGCGAAGGAAGCCGTGCAGTGGCTCTACTTCGGCTATCTGGCGGGTGTGAAAGAGCAGAACGGCGCGGCGATGTCGCTCGGGCGGACGTCGACGTTTCTCGACGTCTATTTCGCGCGCGACCTCGCGGCGGGCGTGCTCACCGAGGAACAGGCGCAGGAGATCATCGACGATTTCGTCATCAAGCTGCGCATCGTCCGGTTTCTACGCACGCCCGAGTACGACGATCTGTTCGCCGGCGACCCCACGTGGGTGACCGAGTCCATCGCTGGAATGGGCGACGACGGGCGGCCGCTCGTGACCAAGTCGAGCTTCCGGCTGCTGCATACGCTCTACAACCTCGGTCCCGCTCCGGAGCCGAACCTGACTGTCTGGTACTCGCCGCGGCTGCCCGACGGCTTCCGGCGCTTCTCCGCCAAGGTCGCCATCGACACGAGCTCGATCCAGTTCGAGAGCGACGAGATCATGCGCCAGGCGTGGGGCGACGACGGGGCGATCGCGTGCTGCGTCTCGCCGATGCTCGTCGGCAAGCAGATGCAGTTCTTCGGCGCCCGGGCGAACCTCGCGAAGTGCCTGCTCTACGCGATCAACGGCGGCCGCGACGAGATCAGCGGCGACCAGGTCGCGCCTGCCTTCGATCCCGTGAAGGGGGACGTGCTGGACTTCGATGACGTCCTCGGCAGATTCGAGAAGATGATGGACTGGCTCGCAGGCGTCTATGTCAACGCCATGAACATCATCCACTACATGCACGACAAGTACGCCTACGAGCGCATCGAGATGGCACTGCACGACTACGCGCCGCTGCGCACGATGGCGTTCGGAATCGCCGGGCTGTCGGTCGTGGCCGACAGCCTTTCCGCGATGAAGTACGCGAAGGTACGGGTCGTGCGTGACGCAACCGGGCTGGTGACGGACTACCAGACCGAGGGCGAGTTTCCGCTCTTCGGGAACAACGACAACCGTGTCGATCAGCTCGCGGTCTGGGCCGTGAGCAAGTTCATGAGCAAGCTGCGAAAGTATCCGACCTATCGGCACGCCCTTCACACGCAGTCGGTGCTGACGATCACGTCGAACGTCGTCTACGGCAAGGCCACGGGGCACACGCCCGATGGCCGCCGGCGCGGACAGCCGTTCGCGCCGGGGGCGAACCCGATGCACGGCCGGGACACGCATGGCATCCACGCGTCCGCCGCGTCGGTCGCCAAGATCCCATTCCGCGACGCCGCGGACGGGATTTCGCTCACGACATCGCTCCTGCCCGAAGGGCTCGGGCGCGTGCCGGAGGACCGCGTCAACAATCTCACCGGCATCCTCGACGCGTTCTTCGGGACGACCGGCTACCACATGAACGTGAACGTGCTGAATCGCGAGACGCTCATTGATGCCATGGATCATCCCGAGAAGTACCCGAGCCTGACGATCCGCGTGTCGGGCTACGCGGTCAACTTCGTGCGGCTCACGCGCGATCAGCAGATGGACGTCATCAATCGCACGTTCCACGGAGCCTAGCCATGGCTGACGCCCAGCCGGCGGCGGCGACACCGCTCGAAGCGAAGAGTCCGTACGAGCTGCGCGTCAACCTCGGCAAGGACGTCCCCGAGTCGGACGTCCGCACCGCGCTCGCCACGGGCGACATGGGATTTCTCCACTCTTTCACGACCGGGTCGGCGGTAGACGGTCCGGGAATTCGCGTCGTCGCCTGGACGGCCGGCTGTCAATTCCGGTGCCTCTATTGCCACAATCCGGACACGTGGACGATGACCAACGGCCACCCGGTCACCATTGCGAGGGCGACGGAGGTTCTCGGCAAGTATCGTTACGGCCTGAAGACCATGTCGGGCGGCTTCACGCTGAGCGGCGGCGAGCCGCTCATGCAGGATCGATTTGCGGTGAAGCTGTTTTCGGCTGCGAAGAAGCTGGGCATCCACACGGCGCTCGATACCAACGGCTACCTCGGCGAGCGTCTCACCGACGCCGAGCTCGAAACGATCGACCTCGTGCTGCTCGATATCAAGGCCTGGGATCCCGAGGTGCACCGCCGGCTCGTCGGCATGGACATCGAGCCGACGCTGGCGTTCGCGCGCCGCCTGGCCGCGCGCAAGCGGCCTATGTGGCTTCGGTACGTTCTGGTCCCGGGCTGGACGGACGAGGTCAAGGACATTTCGAAGCTCGCCGCGTTCGTCGGAAGCCTGGGCAACGTGGAGCGCGTCGACGTCCTGCCGTTTCACCAGATGGGGCGCTTCAAGTGGAAGCGGCTCAACTTGAATTACGAGCTCGACGAAGTCAATCCCCCGTCGCCAGAGGTCGTCGAGCGGACGTGCGCACTTTTCAGGGAACAGGGATTGAAAGCGTATTGAGAGTGTCCCCGCCGGAGAGTTCTTCACGCGATGGATCACGCACATCTGCGCGCCGACGTTCGTGTTCCTGGCCGGCGCGTCCCTCGCCTTGAGCGTGGAGCGCCGCGTGGTGAAAGGCGTGAACCCCTGGCTGATCGACAAGAGCATCCTGACGCGCGGCGCGATCATCGCGCTGCTGGATCCTACGCTCGTCTCGCTCGGGTCGGGCCGCTGGACCTTCCAGGTGCTGCTGGCGATCGGGCTCGCGATGATCTGCATGGTGCCCCTCCGCCGCCTGCCCAGCTGGGCGCTGTCGGCAGCGGCGGTCGCCTGGATCGTGCTCGGAGAAATCTCGACCGGCTGGGTCTGGCAGCCACCGGGAAACTCCTCGGTGTGGGCCGCGTTCACCGTGGCGACCTATGGAAGCGACACGATGATCGTCAAGTACCCGGTGCTCCCCTGGCTGGCGATGATGATGCTCGGCTGGGTCTTCGGCCGGCACGTCGTCCGTCTCGGCGCCGGGTTGACCAGCGCGATCAGCGGCTGATGCTCTCAAAGCTCCTCGTCGCCTTGTGTCTCATGGCCGTCTGCGTGGTCATCCACGCCGGCGGGGTCACGTCGGCCATCCGCTGGCGGCGCCGCCCCTCGGAGTCGGCGCACGATTTCTGGCGTTGGACCCTGCGCTTCATCGGCATCGCGGGCTGGATGATCGTCCTGCATCTGGTCGAGATCAGCGTGTGGGCGCTGTTCTATGTCTGGCGGGGTGCGATTGTCGACCCGCAGGCGGCGTTCTACTTCAGCGCCGTCACCTATACGACCACCGGTTATGGGGACATCGTGTTGCCGGAGGAGTGGAGACTGGTCGGCGGCGTCGAGGCGTTGACGGGGATCCTCATGTGTGGCTGGTCCACGGGGCTGTTCTTCGCGATCGCGAACCGGATGTATGAAGCGCAAGCCAGGATAACGAGGCCCTGAGGTGATGCAATCCTTCAAACCGTCGATCAACTGGCTGCTGGCGTTCATCCCCGTCTCCCTGGCGCTGGAACGCGCGCACGTGCCTGCGCCGGTGCTCTTCTTCTCGGCGGCGCTGGCGATCATCCCCATCGCCCGGTTGATCGTGCTCTCCACCGAACAGCTGGCCACGCGCACGGGCGATGCCGTCGGCGGGTTGCTCAACGCGACGTTCGGCAACGCGCCGGAGCTGATCATCGCGCTGGTCGCGCTGAAGGCCGGCTTGCTCGACATGGTGCGCGCGTCGATCATCGGAGCTATTCTCGCCAACCTGATGCTCGCCACGGGGGTCGCCTTCTTTCTCGGCGGCCTGCGGTATCACACCCAGGAGTACAACGCCGGCGCGGCGCGGCTCTACAGCTCGATGATGCTGGTCTCGGCCATCAGCCTCGGCGTGCCGAGCGCCTTCAATCGCTTCTTTTCCCCGGGAGGCACGATTCACGAGGAAAAGCTCGTGAACCTCGGGACGGCCTTCGTGCTGCTCGCTGCCTACGGCCTGTATCTGCTCTTTCTGCTCAAGACACATCCCGACTTTTTCCAGAGCGCCGCGGGGAAGACCGAGGATCACGGTCACGAGGGTACGCAGTGGGGTCTCGGACGGACCGTCGCCAGCCTGCTGGGCGCGTCGGCGCTCGCGGCGTGGATGAGCGAAATCCTGGTCGGCGCGGCGGAGGGCACGGGCAAGGCGCTCGGGATGTCCGAGGTGTTCATCGGCATCGTGTTCCTGGCGATCATCGGTGGCGCGGCCGAGAGCGGCTCGGCCATCGCGATGGCGCGGAAGAACAAGCTGGACCTCACCATCGGCATCGCGATGGGCAGCAGTATCCAGATCGCCCTGTTCGTCGCGCCGGTGCTGGTACTCCTGAGCGGCTTCATCGCGCCGCAGCCGCTCGAGCTCTCCTTCAGCCGCGCCGAAATCGGGACGCTGTTCCTGAGCGTGCTGATCGGCGCCATCGTGGCCGGCGACGGCCGGTCGAACTGGTACAAGGGCGTTCAGCTCATCCTGGTGTACGCGATGATTGCCATCCTGTTCTATTTCCTGCCCGAAGCGACGTCTCAGTAGCTCCAACCGATCGATATGACGACGCCGACGTCGTTGGTGTTGGCCTCGGGGTTTGGCGGGCGGCTGTCGAACGTGTTGTATCCGTTGAGTGAGAGGAACAGATCTTTCCAGATCTCGCGCTTCACGGCGGCGTCGAGCTGGATCCGCTGCCGGCCGAAGTCGCTCAGGCTGGGGAAGTACTGCGTGCTGACGTCGAGGTTGGTTTTCGGCCGGTCGTACGTGTAGAACGACCATCGAAACGCGAAAACCGCTTCGATGTTCTGCGTGGCCTCGACGTCCACTCCGCGTTCGTCGTTGAACGCCAGCCCGGCGCCAATCGTCATCTGCGCGCGATTGCTGTTGACCAGGCGCGGGCCGGCAGCCGCCGCGACCTGTGACCGGAGCTCGAGCCCCAGGCTCTCATTCGTCTCGAACCGGCCTGCCGCCGTAATGAACCAGCGGTGCCACGGATAACGCAGATGCGAAACCTCCACATATCCCCGGTCGTCGCGACCCTCGTCGTCGTCGGTCTCGGTCAGGGTGAGAGACCCCGTGAGTCGAGTCGAGGACGCCGGCTTGCGGTAGACCGTGGACGAGTTCACATTGAGCTGCGCGACGCCGCTCGATTGCGTGTAGTTGAACCCTGCGTCGATCGAGCCGTCAAGCTTGCTCCAGAAGCCACCCCCGATGGGGGTGATCAGAGTCACGTCGGACATGCGGAATGTCCGAGGCCCCGTCGGAGTGGCAACCGTGATCTCCCGATCGGGCGCCCGCTCTAGTGTGCCCAGGAACCGCGATCCGTCGGTCGTCAGGATTTCCACCAGTCGCGCCGCCACGACGCTGACCAGCTTGTCCCACTCCAGATAGAGCGTGCCCGCATCGTCCGTCTTGAACTCGAGCCGGCCCCGCTCCAGACGTTCCACCTCGCCGGTGATCCGATCGCCGTTGGCGAGGGTGACGACGTCCGTGCGGCCCTGCCCGAGAGCGGTTCCGCTCACCGACAACGTGAGAGCAACCAGAGAGAGCGCCGTGCGCCACCGCCGACCGGACCTCAATCCGCGCGTCAGCAACAACGCAGATCCTACAGCAGCGCGACGATGACGGTGCCCCACAGGGCGAGGAGCACGTTGCCTACGGCGTAAGCGACGCCGTATCCAAGCGTGGGGACGGGGCTCTTTGCGGCTTCCTGGATCGCGGCCAGGGCCGGCGTCGCGGTTCCTGCCCCGGCGCAGACGCCCAGCAGCACGCCTGGATGCATTTTGAACCCCCACCTGCCGACCACGACGCCGACGAGATGCGGGAGGAGAACCGTGAGAAGCCCGGCCACGACGAGGCTGATCCCGCTCGTGCGCAGGCCGGTCACGAAGTCCGGCCCGGCGTTGAGACCCACGACGGCCACGAATCCTGCCAGCCCGATCGACTCGAACACCCAGAGCGTCGCGCTGGGAATGCGGCCGAAGTAGCGAGGCCACATTGATCTGAGCCAGCCGCACAACAGTCCGCCGACGAGCACGCCCACGCTCAGGCTCAACCCGATCTCGATGCCGCCGAGCATGAGCGCGGGGATGCCAATCAGCGCGCCCACGACGATGCCGAACGCGACGAGGACCATGTCGGTCACGTCGGTCGCGCGGTCGGGTACGCCGATACGCTCCACGGCCTGCGCGACCCGGCGCGCCGGCCCCACGAGCGTGACCATGTCGCCGCGGTGCACTCTCGTAGCGGGAAATATGGCGACCGGCGTGCCCGCGCGCGAGATGCGCTTCAGGTAGACGCTGCGCAGGGCCTCCTCTCCGGCGAGATCAGCCAGCGTGCGGCCGTCGATGTCGGCGCGAGTCACGACGACGTCCAGGACCTCCGCGGGGATCTCGAGGACCGTCCGGTCGTCGACTTCCCGCAGGTCGAGCTTCCGTTCGTCCATCCGTGCCACCATCAGTTCACGGCGGCCCGTGATCGCCAGCGTGTCGCCGGCGTGCACGGTCGTCGTCTCATCCGGGTCGAAGATCTGATCCCCGCGGCGAATCCGTTCGACGAACAGCCGCGCGTCGCTCGCAAGCCGTTCGAGATCGCGGGTTCGTTGCCCGATGAGGGGCGATCCCGGCTGCACGGTGTAGGCGCGATACTCGAAATCCGGGCGCGCCGCGGTGCCGGGGCCGTGGCCGGCCTGCAGCTCCTGTTCGTAGCGGCGGCACTCCTCCTCGAGGTCGATCCCCATGATCCGCGGCGCGATCTGCGCCAGGAACCAGGCGGCGCCGACGACGCCGATCAGGTACGTGACGGCAAAGGCGATCGGAATCCGGTTGGTGATCGCCGCCGTCTCGGCGTCGGACAGACCGAGCCGCGCGATGGCGTCGCTCGCGGTCCCGATCGTCGCGGACTCGGTGAGCGCGCCGGCGATCACTCCGGCCGCGGTGCCGGCGTCGTAGCCGAACAGCCGGCTCACCAGGTACGCCACGATGAGGCCGGCTATCGCGATGATCGCGGAGAGCGCCGCCTGCTGGAGGCCGTCGCTCTTCAGTCCCCGGAAGAACTGCGGCCCCGTTCTGAACCCGATCGAAAAGAGAAAGAGGAGGAAGAAGCACTGCTTGACCTCCCCCGACACGTGCACCCCGAGCTGGCCGACGGCCACGCCCGCGAGCAGCGTGCCCGTGACCGCACCGAGCGTGAAGCTCCCCAGTTTCAGCTTGCCGAGGGCGTACCCGATCCCGAGCACGAGGAAGAACGTGACCTCGGGATGCTCGCGCAGCACTCCGACAAGGCCCTGCATCATGAGCTGACTCTCTACGTCCTGCCGGACACGGGGACTGACGGCGCCGCCGCGGCCTGCGCGGCCCGGCAGGCCATGACGTATCCGCGAGCGACCGCGCGAACCGCGCGGCCGATGTTCTCGTAGACGTCATCGTCGAGGTTGGCGAACGATACGCGCACGGACCAGTTCGGCGCCTCGAAGCCCCCGCCGTTGAGGAGCACGATGCCGTGGTCTTCGGCCAGGCGGAACACGATATCGAGCGGGTGCACGTTGGCCTTCACCCACGTCACGACATCCTCGCCACCGTACTTGCGCATCCAGAACTCGAAGTCGATGAGGCCGTAGTACCAGTCGAACAGCGGGTTGGGATCCACCTGGATGCCGAGTCCCTCGATGGTCGCCAGGGTCCGCCTGCGGACGATCTCGATGCAGGCCTGCTGGTACACCTTCTTCTCGTCGTAGAGCTCGGCGAGCGAGAAGAGGGCCATCATCACCTGCTGGGGCAGCGACAGGCCGGCGGTGTGGTTCAGGGCGACATCCCGGCTATCGGCAACGATCCGGTCGATGAACTTGACGCCCCGCGGTTCGAGGGTCAGGCCCGTGTAGCGCTTGTCGAGCGCGCGCGCGATGGCCTCGGGGTGCGCCGCGATCTTCTCGTCGAAGACGTTGTCCTCGTGCAGGGCGATGACCCCGAGGCGCCAGCCCGTGCAGCCGAAGTACTTGCTGTAGGAATACACGCCGATCGTGTTCTTCGGAAACTCGCCGAGGAGCGACCGGAATCCCGGAACGAACGTACCGTAGACGTCGTCGGTGAGCAGCAGCAGGTCGGGGCGCTTTTTCAGGATGTCGCCGATCCGCGCGATCGAGTCGCGGCTGAGCGCCACGGCGTACGGGTTGCCCGGATTGACGACGAAGAACGCCTTGATCTTGGGGTCCAGCAGCGGCTTCAGATCCTCTTCCGTGAACTGCCATCGCTGCTCCTGCCGTGCCTGGATGAACACCATCTTCAGGTCGTAGTCTTCGAGGTGCGGCATCTCGAGATACGGCGTGAAGATGGGGGTGACCATGGCGATCGTGTCGCCCGGGTTCAGCAGGCGATTCAGCTTGAGCGACTTGAAGATGTAGCACATCGCCGCCGTCCCGCCCTCGACCGCGTACAACGCAAACGTGCCCTTCGGCCGCGGCTCGCCGCACATGGCCCACTGCAGGTACTCGCGAACGATGACTTCGTTGTGGACGAGCATCCGATCGGGCACGGGATAGTTGTCCCCGATGATCGAATCGACCAGCTCGTGCACGAAGGCGTCGGCGTTGAAGTCGAATCGCTTGACCGCCCAGGGAATGACATGCTGCAGGAACGTCGCGCCTGGCATGTCGGCGTGGGCCTTGAGCCACGCGGCGAGGCGCGCGGCGACGCCGGGCGCCTTCGGCATGCCCCCTACGCCGGCCGGCAGCTCCATCGTGCGCTGGCTTTCGGTAATGGCGAACTGGCCGAGCAGGAAGAAGCCCGAGCGCGGCTCGGTCGCGATCCAGTTCGGATTCCCTCGCCCCGCGTTCAGATACGCGATCTGCGCGGCCTTGGCGCTCCTGGTCGCGATTTTCGCGAGATCGTTCTTGATTTCGAACGGGCTGAGCGTCTCGTACTGACGCAACGTCACGGCATCCATAGTCCGTCTCCTGCTCTCGCGAGCCTTCTAGCCGAATCTGCTCATCACGAGCACGATGGCCATGCCGAAAATCGTGAGGAGCGTGTTGCCGATCGCGTAGGGCATCCCGTAGCCCAGCGCCGGGATCTTGCTCCTGGCCGCATCCTGAATCATGCCGAGCGCCGCGGTCGTGGTTCGCACGCCGGCGCAGACGCCGAACAGAATCGCCGGGTCGAACTTGAAGACGTGGTAACCGAGCAGAATCGCGATGACGAGCGGCACCGACGTCGCCACGACGCCCCACACGAACAGGCTCAGGCCCACCTGCTGCAGGCCGGTCACGAACGCCGGCCCTGCGTTGATCCCGACGACGGCAATGAAGACATTGAGGCCGAGGGTGTTCATCAGGTTCAGGGCCGGGGCCGGAATGCGCCCGAACGTCGGACGCACCGCGCGGAAGTACCCGAGGAGCAAGCCCGCCAGCAGCGCGCCGCCCGACGTCGACAGCCCGATGGGAATCCCTTTCCAGTTCACGCTGAGCGCCCCCAGCAGACCGCCGATCACGATCCCACCGGCGACGGTCATGAGGTCCGTCGATTCCAGCGGTCGGTCTGCGTAGCCGAGGGCCCTGGCGGCTTCCTCGACATGCCGCGTGGTGCCCACGACCGAGAGGATGTCGCCCCGCAACACTTCCAGCTCGGGGAGAATCGGCAGATCCACCATGTTCCGCGTGATTCGCCGGAGGTAGACGCCCCGCGCGAATGGCTGGTCGGCCAGTTGCCGCAGCGTCGTGCCGCTCATCGCCTTGTTCGTGACGAAGATGTCCAGCGCGGTCGCCGGGACCTGCAGCAGGGTGGGGTCGTGCACCTCCGGCATCGCGGGTTCGACGTGCTCGACCAGCGCCGCGTGCGGGCCCGACATGGCGACGACGTCCCCCGGCGCGAGGACCGTGTCCGGCCCCGCCTCAATCACGGCGTCGCCGCGCCGGACCCGTTCGACGAAGACACGAAGACCCGGGAAGAGATCGCGCACGGGTCGGGCGGTCAGGCCGGACGCGGCATCGACGCGGTACGCGCGGAGCTCGATCGCGCGGTAGGCCGAGAAAACGCCCGGATCGAACTCGACGGTCCCACCGCCGAGACGGCGTTCGTACGCGGCGCAGGCCGCCGGCAGGTCGACGCCGATCAGCTTCGGGCCGACCTGCGCGAGCAGGATTGCCGATCCAATCGTGCCGAAGATGTAGGTCACGGCGTAGCCGATCGGCACGGCGTCGGTGTATCGCTTCGCCTCTGCCGCCGCCAGGCCCAGCCGCTCGATCTGGTCCGAGGCGACGCCAATCGACGCGGAGATGGTCTGCGAGCCGGCATACAGGCCGGCCGCATAGCCCACGTCGAGACCGGCCACGAGCGCGCACACAATCGGGACCACCAGGCAGAGAGCGAGCACGACCAGCGAAAAGGCTATCTGCCTGGGCCCGTCGCTGCCGAGCCCCCGGAAGAACTGCGGCCCGACGCCGTAGCCGACCGCGAAGAGAAACATGAGAAAGAAGGTGGACTTGATCGGCCCTTCGATCGCGAGTCCGAGCTGGCCGATCAGGATGGCCGCCAGGAGCGTGGCGGTGACGCTGCCGAGCGAGAATCCCGCAAGTTTCCGTGGACCGATCCCGAACCCGGCCGCCAGCGCTAGGAAGACGGCGAGCTCGGGATAGGCCCGCAGGGTCGCGACGAACCAGCTCCAGACGCCGACATCCATCGCGCCCTCGCTCAGTACTTGTCGAAGAGTTCCTGGACCTTCTTCGGGTCCGAGGACTGGGTCAGCGCGAGCTTCAGCAGCACACGCGACTTGGAGGGATTGAGCTCCTTCGACACCACCGTGCCGGTCTTGTCGTCATCCACCTCGATATTCCGGCGGACGATCCCCTCCCCCACTCGCGTCGACCGCACGACGACGACACCTTTTGCGAGCGCGCGCTTGACCGCTTCGAGCGCCGGGGTCGTCATGTTGCCGTCGCCGACGCCGGCGATCACCAGGCCTTTCGCGCCGCCGGTGACCGCGGCATCGATCAGGTCGGGAGACATCCCGGCGTGCGCGTAGATGACGTCCACGCGCGGCAGGGTCTGGCCCGCGGTCACCTTGAATGGCGTCGCGGTCGTATGCGCCCGTGCCGGCGACCGCGAGAACTCCCGGTCGTCGAACAGACACACGCCGATCAGCCCCGCCTCGGGAGAGACGAAGGTCTCGACGTCGGTCGTGTGCCGCTTCGTGATGGCGCGGGCGCCGTGGATGTCGTCGTTGGCGACGACGAGCACGCCCCGGCCCTTGGCCCGCGGATCGCCGGCGACTCCGACGGCGTTGTAGATGTTCAGCGGGCCGTCGGCGCTGAGCGAGGTGGACGGCCGCATCGAGCCGGTCAGGACCACCGGCTTGTCGCTCTTCACGACCAGATTGAGGAAATAGGCCGTCTCCTCCATCGTGTCGGTGCCGTGCGTGATCGCCACGCCGTCGACATCGGACTTCGCCAGCAGACCGTTGACCTCGGTGGCGAGCTTGACCCAGAGCTCGTCGTTCATGTCCTGGCTGCCGACCGACGACACCTGCACGCCTCGCACGTCCGCGAACTTCTTCATCTGCGGCACGGCGTTGATCAGCGTCTCCACCGCGACCGCGCCGGACTTGTATCCCGCCGCGGTCGTGGATTCGGCCGAGCCGGCGATGGTTCCGCCGGTGGCGACGATGACGATCCTGGGCTTGGCTCCCTGCGCGCCGGCCGGGACGGTGCGAATCACGACGGCACCAGCCACGGCCGCGGCCAGGGACACATACAAAACGTTCCGGTACATGTTGACCTCTGAGCTTTCTGCGTCAGCTTCCGCTCTTCTTCGGCGCGTACGGATTTCCGCCCAGCGCATTCGAGATGTCGGTGATCGCCCGCTGCGCGCGCACGCTGTTGCCCGCATCGTCCAGCGGGGGCGACACGACGGCGATACCGAACTTGCCCGGCGAGACGGCGATGATGCCGCCGCCGACGCCGCTCTTGGCCGGGAGCCCCGTCGCATAGAGCCACTTGCCCGAGTCGTCATAGAGTCCGGCCGTCGCCATCACGGCGAGCACGCCGGGCACCTTGGCCGGGTCCATCACCTGCTTGCCCGTAACGGGGTTCCTGCCGCCAAACGCCAGTGTCGCCGCCATCATCGCCAGATCGTTCGCGTTGACCCCGATTGAGCACTGGCGCGTGTAGAGATCGACCGCCTGCTGCCAGTTGTTCTTGATGTAGCCGTAGGCGAGCATGAGCGCGCCGATCGCCTGGTTGCGCTGGTTGGTATCCGATTCGGACTTGTAGACGTCCTGCAGCACGCTCAACTGCCGCCCCGCGGCGTCGTTGTGGAAGCCGATGATCTTCTTCCAGACCTCGTCGGACGACGATCCCGTCACCATGCTGGTCGCCGAGATCGCGCCTGGATTCACCAGCGGGTTCATCTCCGGCGCGCCGGTCCCAACGACGCTCCGGACTCCTTCGATCGCGATGATCGAGTTGAAGCGCGCGCCCGTCGCGTCGACGCCTATGCGCTTCGCGACGGAATCCAACCCCTGTTCCTGGATCACCTGGGCCATCGTGAAGACCTTCGAGATCGACTGGATCGAGACCTCGGTCTTCACGTCGCCCGCGGAGAAGACCTTTCCGTCCGCGGTCACGACGGCGATACCGAACAGGTTGGGGTCGACCTTCGCCAGGGCCGGGATGTAGTCCGCGTTCTTGCCTTCCTTCAGCGTCCTGAACTTCGCATGGGCCGCGTCAACGGCCTGCTGCACCTGGGAGGCTGATGCGGGCTGAGGTGGGGTGGGTGCCTGCGCGCCAAGCGACGGCATGCCCAGGGCCACCAGGCCGAGCAGCCCCGCCCCGAGGGACGCACGCCGATTCTGTCGATTCATGATCAACCTCCAAGCTTCCACGAGAAGTTGTACTTGAACGAGAACTGCACCTTGACGCCGTCGCTCGTGAACCCGTCCGAGAAGTTCTCGCGGCGGCCCCACTGGAGTTCGCCGACGACCATCACATTCGGGGCGGGGTAGTGGATGATGTTGCCCACCACGTAATGACCCGTCCTGAAGGCGCTGGGCGCCTGCGCGTCGGTGTTGTCGTTCTCCTGCCACGAGTAGCCGATCGAGGTGGCGAATTCCTCGCTAAAGGAGTGATCCAAAAACGCGACGATGCCGAGGATCGGGACCGGTTCGCCGACGACCGGCGTCACCGGGTTGGAAAGGTTGTTGGCGATGCCGATGTCTATGGGAGAGTCGTTCATATAGTTCTGAATGCCCTCGCCAAAAACGAACTGCAGCCGGATCGTGGAGTCCTTGCTCGGCTTGAGGTTCGAGCTGAGATTGATGCCCCATCCCCAGGCATCGCCCGAGAGGTCGAACTGGTCGTCGAGGGTGTCGTCCCACTTGATCAGCCGGAGCATGCCAGCGGCTCTGAGGTAGCCCCAGTCCTGTGAGTATTTGTAAGCGCCGGAGAAGTCGGGGAGCGGGAATCGCGCCCGGATGCCGTCCAGCTCCACGCGGTCCGCGTACACGCCCTGATCGCCGCTCGCCCCGGGCCGCTCGACGGCGAGCGTGAGGCTTGGGGTTGGCATCCAGCGGACCTGCACGTTGCGAAAGAGCACCATGCCGGTCGGTCCCCAGTACTCGACAATGTTCGGGAAGACGTCCGGATCCATGAACGGGCTCCACCACTGGCCCGCCCCGAATTGTCCGAGCTCGCCGTATGCGTGACGGAGGCGGAACGTCGTCTGCCCCTCGTCCACGCCCACGCCGAACAGCTCGAACTCGAACGTCGTCTTCAGATCCCCCACCGGTGTTGGCGTGCTGGATCGCACGCCCAGGCGGCTCTGCCGGACGCCGGCAAACGTGCTGCCGTCCTCGCCGAACTCGTTCTCGAATGAGGGCAGCCTCGTCAGGCGCAGCGTGTCGAACCAGTTGGGGTTGATCTGCGTGAAGTTCCCGCCGATGTCGAGCATCGCGAAGCCGTAGATCTCGAAGCTCGGCTTCGGTTCCGCGGGCATGCTGGGCTGCGGAGGTGCTGGCCTGCTGGGCTGGGTCTCCTGCGCGCGCGCGATCGAGGAGCCGCCGACGATCAGAAACGCCGTCAGCCAGATCAAACCGGTATGCCGGTTCGTCGGTGTTCGTCGCATGTCTGTCTCTCCTTGTCTGAGTGCATTCATTGCGCGTTTGCCTTTTCCCACGCGCGGACACGGCGCCGGCCTTCGTCGAAGATCCGCTCGTAATTGCCCTTCCGGACTTTCAGGCTCGCGTCCGAGGTGAGAAGGCGCCAGACCGGCGCCCACATGTCGAACACGGCGAAATACGGCGCCGGACCGGCCGGCGCCACGGTGTCGGTTCCGAACAGGAACCGGTCGGGATACTTGTTGAGCATCGCCGCGACGCGCGTGACGGACTCCGGCGAGGCCACCGCGTACTTGGCGACCTCGTCCCAGGAGATGTCGAAGCTCACATGGGTGAAGGCCGGGTCGGTCAGTATCGCCTCGACGATCCCCACCGCCACGTCTGTGGATGCACGCTCCGCAGCCTCAGCCGACACGCGCACCGGATGGACGATCCGGCCGAGGCCGACGTGCGCCCAGATGATGGTCGTCTTCGGGTGGCGCTTGAGCAGCGCTTTCATCTGAGACAGGTACACCGGCTCCGCGTCGGTCTTCGCGAACGGCATGTCGATGTCGTTGTGGAGGATCACGACCAGGCCCGACTCGGCGGCGAAGTCGAGGATCCGACCGAGCGCGGGATTGGTGAGGCTGGCCGTCTCGCCGGAGATCTTGGCCGAGACGAATTCCTTGTGGATGCTGAACTCGCCGATGCCGGAGAACACGCCGGGAAACGCTTTCAGCACCCGGCGGATGTGGTCGACGCCGTACATGTCAGCGGGGTTGAAACCGGTGATCATCGGGTCGAAGCGCGCCTGTTCCTCCTTCGAGAGGGAGCGATAGACGGCCGCGATGTACGCGTCGGTGAACGAGTAGTAGTAGAGCGGCGCGTCGCTCTGCAGGTAGTACGTCGGCGCGAAGTCGCCGGAGTTGCCGTACGACCACTGTTGCTGCAGCGGGATGCCGAACAGCGTCGATCGGCTCACGCGCGTCCCCATGATCTTGAGGAACTGACGCGGCTCGATGCCCTCCTGGATGTAGTTCGTCAGGTGGAAGTGCGAGTCGTTGAAACCGTCGGCCGGTCCCTGCCCCTGCGCGCCGATTGGACCCGCGGGCAGAACAGCCAACAGTGACAGGCCGCCGATCGCGGCCAGCAGTGTCGCCGAACGGCGCAAAGGCGAGTCCATCAGAAATTCATCTCCAGGTTGACGTGGAACACCGGCCCTTTGGCGCCGACCGCATAGGGATAGGCCGTGTACCCAACGGGAGCACCGTCCACGTACATCAATTCGCCGTTGAGTCGCAGGCCGCGCTCCTTCATGAAGTACCAGTTCGCGCCGCCGCGCACTTCCCACGGATCGCCGAAGTCGCCGTATACCTGCGAGGCACCGCCGTATACCTGAAGGATCCTGGGAACGACCATCGCCGACGCCTGCAGCTGATAGCCGGTGTCGTCGATGTTCGGAATGCCGCCGGTGTTGATGCCGGTGAAGTTCCTCAACCAGCGCCAGTACAATTCGCCCTCGAGCGAGATGCCCTTGTACTTGACGCCGGCGTCGATGCTCACCATGTTGTAATCGACCTCGTTGACGGTGATGCCCTCGCCAAAGAGGTTGGGGGTGAAGATGATGCTGCCGTCGGACAACCGGATCTGGCTGTTCTCGATTCCTTCGGTCCCCGGCTGGCTCTGTCGCTCCTCGAGGCTGTGGGTGTAGTGCAGGCCGACCCGCGTGGCGACCTTCTGGTGATCGTCGTAGTCGCCGAACGTGTTCCACAGGCCGAACTCGCCCGTGGTGGGCAGCCACTGAACGGAGTAGGACTGCGTATCCAGCTTGTTGTCGATCTGCGCGGCGCTCACGCCGAGCGTGCTCAGGTTGTTCCCGAACATCACGAAATACTTGAGCTCTGTCTTGAACTCTCCCTTGATCCACACGCCAGACGTGTACGAGCCTCTGAAGAACTCGTCGGCGATCAGGCGATCGTCGACGCCCAACCAGTACGGGAATTGACCTTCCGTGCTCCGTGTGGAAGGCAGGGACGTGATGCCGGCACCGACGCTGACAAACCTGTTGAAGCTCCATGTCAGGTTGCCGGCGCCGACGACCTGGGCCGGATCGCCCTGCGACGTGTTCGCCGACCAGACATAGAGGTAATAGCGAAACTTCGGTGTGAGAAACCACCCCGAGAATGGCGCGAAGAACTTCTGCAGCTGGATGTCCTGACGCCGATCTATGGTGTGTGTGTTGCCGAACGCGTCGACATACGTCTCATCCAGATTCCGCTGGTTCAGATACCGCGCATAGCTGAAGAGCCGAAAATAGATCTGGCCCTTCTCGCCGTCGACGAGCAGGAACCCGGCGTTGGGAATGTACTGAAGCGGCTTCGGCTTCGTCGTCTCCGGTTGCGCGGCCTGGCCGGTGATGAACTCGCCGCTGCAGCCGTCGGAGACCCAGACGTTCGCCTGGTCGTAGCCCCACGTCCGTCCGAGCAGACACGGTGCCTCGCCGGTCGAGCGCTTCAGCACGACGCCCGCCGAGGTGTCGGCCGCGCAGTTCGTGCGTTCTCCGGGCTTCGACGCGCACAAAATGGAGACCGGTGCCAGCTGCGCGGCGGCCTGGGCCGTGGGGGCAGCGCTGCCCCCCGTCTGCGGCGCCGGCGTCTCTTGCGCACTGATCGAGAAACTCGACAACAGGAACAGCAGGCTGGCGGCGGCCCGGACGCGCGAGCAGTCAGTCATCTGCTCTGCGCTCAGCACGCGCGGTGCCACGCAAGGTCAGTCCGACCGACGCCCTCCAAGTCGTTGAGTGCGAACGAGTCCCTCGCGCGACCCAGCTACGGACTCCCGGCTGGCCCTCCGATATTCCGGAGTGCCTCCGGTACAGCGGCAGCCCCACTCGCGCGACGGGACGTCCAGGATCGCGCAATTTCCCCGACACGCAACCGGTTAGACTGTTCGCGTGCCCGCCGTGCGTCTGGCATGTCGGGTGCTCACATTCGATTCAGATCTGGGCTAAGGAGAGAGGAAATGAAAAGGATCGGTTCACTGGCGCTTGTGGCCGTGGCTCTCGTGGCATTCTCCGGCTCGGGCGCAGCCTGGACGCGGCAACAGCCGACCGTGCAGATCCCCAAGCCCGGCGTGCCGGAGATCATGACGCTCGAGGGGATGTACGTGCGCGCCGCGTACAACAACGAAGGCTATGCCATTCTCGGCTATCGCCTCGCCAACCTGTCGATCGGCGAAGAGTGGATGCTGCTGGAGTTCGGTACCACGGTTCGCGATGGCGTGTCGAACTACACGCTGAAACGCGACGCGCTGTCGCTCGAAACGCCGGACGGCAAGACCATTCCGATGGCGACCAACGCGGAGTACCTGAAGGTGGACCTGCGGGCGATGCAGAATCGGGAGAAGGTCCAGCGCGACTCGATCAACTACTTTCCGCCGAGCGCGTCACGGGCGTGCCGCATCGGTTTCTTCGCCGAGGTGGGCTCGCCCCAGATGGCGTTCGACGAGGTCGAGCTCAGCAACACGCGCGGATGCGTCGGCCGGATCTTCTTCCAGGTGCCGGGTGGGATTCAGTACGGCCAGCACTGGCTCAACGTGAAGTTCGAGAAGAGTCTCGTCCGCGTGCCGTTCAGAATCCTGACCAAGGACGAAGAAAAGCTGTTGTCGAAGAACTACAAGGACATCCGGAAGCAGGTCCAGGACGCCTTCAAGCCGAAGAAGTCGACGTGAGGGACGAGTAGCATCCTGACACCACTGATCACGGCGCTACTCACGCTCCATCTGAGCCTGGCGACGGCTTCCACGTCCGGCCAGGCGGGCGCGCAAGCCGCGCCGCAGTCTCCTGCGCCGGCCCCCCCGCCGGCGCAGGCGGCCGACGCCGACAACACGCCCGCCTTCAAGATTAGCGGCCTGGTCTACGGCGACTACTACTATGTCGCCGCGAATCACCGCGACGAGCTCGTCGATCGGAACGGCTTCTGGCTCCGGCGCGTCTATTTCACGTACGACCACACGCTGACGCAGGCGTTCTCTTTGCGCGTTCGGCTCGAGGTGAACAGCGAGGGCGACTTCGTCTCGACCGGCGTCAATACCCCGTACCTGAAAGACGCCTGGCTCAAATGGACGGGCGGGTCGCACGCGCTCACCTTCGGCATGGCCTCGACTCCACAGATCGAGTTCGTTGAGGCCTTTCAGGGCTACCGATCGATCGAGAAGACGCCTGTCGATCTCTACCGCTGGGACTCCTCGCGGGACCTGGGCATTCTGCTGCAGGGCCGCCTCGGCGGCGCCGAGCGAACGAGCTACTCGGTCCAGGTGGGCAACGGATCGGGAAACGGATCCGAAGTGGACCGGAGCAAGTCCGTGCGGGCGCAGCTGGCCCATCGCTTCGAGGGCGGCCTCGCGCTCGAGGGCTACGCCGACTGGCAGGATCGACCCGACGGGCAAGACATCTCGACGCTCGCGGCGTTTGCCGGCTGGCGGGAAAAGACCTGGCGCGCGTCTCTCGAGTACGGCTCGCAGAAGCGTCGCGACGCCTCCGACTCGGGGGGCGATCTGGATCTCGAGTTCCTGTCCGCGTTTGCGACTGTCCAGCTGACCTCGAAGCTGGCGGCCGTGGGTCGAGTCGACCGCAGCTTCGACCCGATACCGGATGGAGAGACGATCGACTACATGCCGTTTGCCGACACGGCCCGCTCGCTGTTCGGCTACGCGGCGGTGGACGTAACGCTTGCGCCGACGGTGCACCTCATTCCGAACGTCGAGTGGACGACGTACGGACGGGGACCGGACGGCACGACACCGGCATTCGACCTGGTTCCGCGCGTGACGCTGTTTTTCAGCTGGTAGATCGAGCCCAGCGATTCGAGACGGCTCGGGCCAGCGCATAGGGAAGCATGATCAACACGGGGCCTACGACGAGCGCCGCTCCGGGATACGAGACGCCGAGAATCATCCGCTGGAAGATCGCATCCATGAGGATGCCCATCAGCAGCAGGTTGATCACGGTCTGGAACGCGCTTCTCACGAGCGCGCCGCGCAAACTCGAACGAAACAGCACGGCGGACAGATAGGGCGGCAGTCCCGCCTTCGCGTCAGCCAGCCCGCTTCGGACGCCCAGGATGACCGCGACGAGGGGTTGCACGACGAATCGGAATTTGCCCGGGCCGGCGAGCCTTCGGGGGATGTCCTCGAGGAAGGCGCGCGAAAAAAGATAGACGCCGCCCCGTTCGTACGCGTCAGTGAGCGCCGCCGGCGCCGACAGCACGAACACGAGCAGCGTGAGGCTCGCGAGAATCGCGGTGACGCTCCCGCGATGCCATCGATTCCAGCTCACGGCGATGCGCTGCGGTCCGGCGGACGCGTCGACGCCTTCCAGTCCGACACGACGAGATTGACGGTTTGTCCCGATTGGAGCGGACCGTACTCCAATTCGAAGCCGATCCGCCTGAGCGCCTCTCGGACCTCGCCGTGCACTTCGGCCAGCCGGAACTCGATGTCGCGAGCGCGGAAGGTCTTGTGCAGCTCGGCGAGGAGCTCCGCGCCGGCGAGGTCGATTCTCGGCACCGCGCCCAGGAAGAGCACCACGAGCCGCACGTCGGTGCGCGCGCCCAGAAGCTCGAGCAGCCGCTCACGCACGAACTCCACGTTGAAGTACAGAAGCGCCGACTCGCAGCGGACCACCAGGACGCCGGGCGTGCGTTCGTTATCCGGTTGACGCGAACGGTCGGCGTAATAGGTCGTTCCGGGGACGCGCGTCAGCTCGGTTACACGCGGACGTGAGGCCTGGCGCAGCAGGAGCACGATCGATATCGCGGCCCCGAGCAGCACACCGTTGACGGGTCCCGATCCCAGTACGCCGACGAGCGCCGCGATCGCCACGAGGAACTCGCCCCGGCTGAACTTCCAGATGTGCTGCAAGGCGCGGATGTCCACGAGGCTCATGACCGCGGCGAGTACGATCGCGGCGAGCACCGGCTGCGGCAGGTTCCGCAGCAGCCCCGAGGCAAAAAGCACGACGAACAGCGTGAAGGCGGCGGCGATCAGTCCCGACAGCGGCGTGCGCGCGCCCGCGCTCTCGTTCACGAGCGACTGCGACATACCGCCGCTCACAGGAAATCCGCGGCCGATCCCCGCCGCGAGATTGGACGCGCCGATGGCCAGGAGCTCCTGATTGGCGTCGAACCGATGGCCGTGTTTCTGGCCGAACATGCGGCCGATGGCGGACGACTCCACCGCGGCGAGGACGAAGCCCGCAAGCGCGATGGGCAGCAGCTCGTTCAGATCGTGCCGGCTGACAATCGGCACGCCGAGCGACGGCAGGCCTTGAGGCACCTCGCCCAGCAGCGACACGCCCCGTGCCTCGAGGCTCAGGAACCGGGCCGCCAGCATGCCCGCGACGACGACGAGGAAAGCCACCGGCCGGTTCTTGAGCCAAAGCTTGCCGGCAATGAGAACGGTCAACGCAACCACTCCCACCAACAAGGATGCCTGATGCGTCTCGCCCAGATGCGCGAGGAAGTAGCCCGAGCGCTCCCAGAAGTCGCCGTGCGTGCCCTTGAAGCCAAACAGCTTGGGAAGCTGGGTGCTCGCGAGATACAGCGCCAGTCCCGCCTTGAAGCCGACGAGCACGGTTTCGGAGAAAAAGCCGATCGCATTGCCGGCGCGCACGAGCCAGGCCGCGATCGCAATCGCCGCGATCATCAGCGTCACGCACGCCGCCAGGGCCGCATGCCGGGCAGGATCGCCGGCGCTCAACTCGCCGACCGATGCGCCGACGAGCAGCGAGAGCGCCGACGTGACGGTCACGACCGTGTGCTTCGAGCTGCAGAAGATCCAGAAGACGAGCCCGGAGAAGAGGCAGGCGTAGAGGCCGGCCTCGGGGGCCAGGCCGGCAAGCGATGCGTCTCCAATCCCCGCCGGCAGCAGGTATGCGGCGAGCGTGAGGCCGGCGATGAGATCAGGCCGCAGCCACTCGGCCCGATATTCGGGCAGCCACCGGAGGGCCGGCAGCGCCGCCAGCGAGGTACGCGCGGTCACGTTCTCCGGCGCCGCTTGACGTGCAGTTGCGCCAGCGAGCGCGCGAGCGAGGCGTTCACCGACGCGACCTCCTCGTCCGAGATCTTCTCGCGGAGTCGGGCCGCGGCGCGCTGGCGCGCCTCCTCCACTTTGGCTTCATCGACCTGCTCGGCGGGAACCGCCATGTCGGTGACGATCGCCACGCGGTCGCCGGTGATCTCCACGAGCCCTTCGCCCACCGCGAGCAACCGATCCTGTCCGTCCTTGGTGACGGTGATCCCGCCAGGCACGATTTGCGTGATGAGCCTGACGTGGTGCGGATACACCCCGAGCTCTCCCTCGATGCCCGGCAGGGTGACCATGTGGACGTCCTCGGAGAAGACGGTCCCCTGCGGCGTGACGATTTCCAGCTTGAGGGTGTCGGGCATACGAATTAACCCTGCGCTACGAATTAACCCTGCGCTATCTCCTCGATACCGCCCTTCATGTAGAAGTTCCCTTCGGGCACGGCGTCGTGTTTGCCGTCGAGGATCTCCTTGAAGCCGCGAACGGTGTCGGCGACCGCGACCTGCCTGCCCTCGCGGCCGGTGAACACCTGCGCCGAGCTGAACGGCTGGCTCAGGAACCGCTGGATCTTGCGCGCGCGATACACCGTCAGCTTGTCTTCCGGCGACAGCTCGTCCATCCCGAGGATCGCGATGATGTCCTGCAGATCCTTGAACCGCTGCAGCACTTTCTGCACGCGCCGCGCGACGTCGTAGTGCTCCTCGCCGACAATCTCTGGCGCGAGGGCGCGCGACGTCGACGCCAGCGGATCGACGGCGGGATAGATCCCCAGCTCGGCGATCGAACGCTCGAGGACGATCGTCGCATCCAGGTGAGCGAACGTCGTCGCCGGCGCCGGGTCCGTCAGGTCGTCGGCCGGGACGTACACCGCCTGGAAGGAGGTGATCGACCCTTTCTTGGTGGAGGTAATCCGCTCCTGAAGGACGCCCATTTCAGCGGCGAGCGTCGGCTGATAGCCGACGGCGCTGGCCGTGCGGCCGAGCAGCGCGGACACTTCCGAGCCGGCCTGAGAGAACCGGAAGATGTTGTCGATGAACAGCAACACATCCTGGTTCTTCTCGTCGCGGAAGTACTCGGTGATCGCGAGGCCCGAGAGCGCCACGCGGAGGCGCGCGCCCGGCGGTTCGTTCATCTGGCCGTACACCAGCGCGATCTTCGAGGCTCCCAGGTCCTTCTGGTTGATGACGCCTGCCTGGGACATCTCGTGGTAGAGATCGTTCCCCTCGCGCGTCCGCTCACCGACGCCGGCGAACACCGACACGCCGCCGTGGAGCTTGGCGATGTTGTTGATCAGCTCCATGATGACGACGGTCTTCCCGACTCCCGCGCCGCCGAACGCGCCGACCTTGCCCCCCTTCAGGAACGGGCAGATGAGATCGATCACCTTGATGCCGGTCGAGAGCAGCTGGGGAGAGGTCGATTGGTCTGCGAGCGGCGGCGGTGGACGATGGATCGGATAGTACTTCTCCGCCTTGACCGGTCCGCGTTCGTCGACCGGATTGCCCGTGACGTCGAAGACGCGGCCCATCACGCCTTCGCCTACGGGCATGGAGATGGGGCCGCCGGTGTCCTTGACCTCGAAGCCGCGTTTGAGCCCCTCGGTCCCGGCCATCGAGATCGTCCGGACCCACTTGTCGCCGAGGTGCTGCTGCACTTCGAGCGTCAGCTTGACCGGCTCGCGCGCGACCGTGTAGTCGACGGTCAGCGCGTTGAAAATCGGTGGGAGGGCTTCTGGAAACTCGACGTCCACCACCGCCCCCACGACCTGAACGACTTTACCGATGTTCATTCGGCCTGCCCCCCCGCAATCTCCAGCAATTCCTTCGTGATATTCCCCTGCCGCAGCTTGTTGTATTCCAGCGTCAAGGCATCGATCAGGGTCTCCGCGCTGTCGGTGGCGTTCTTCATCGACACCATTCGCGCGCTCTGCTCGCTGGCTTTGGCATTCAGCAGGATGTAGTAGACGTAGATGTTCAGATAGTGTCCGAGGAGGTAGCCCAGAAGCGCCTCGGGGCTGGGCTCGAACAGCGTCTCGGCCGTGTCCGCCGCCAGGGCCTCCTCAGGTTGCGCCCCGACGACCTTCACGCCTTTGATTTCCCCCACCGGCAAATACTCGATGGATACGGGCTCCTGCGTGAGCGTGTTGACGAAACGGGTCGTGACGATCCGGACCTGATCCACTTCGCCCTTCAGGAAGAGATCGCGGGCGAAGCCGGCGATGGCTCTCGCTTCGGGAAACGTCGGCGAATCGCCGTAGGCGAACTCGGCGGCCAGATTCCGTCCGGTGCGGGCGACGAACTGCGCGGCTTTGCGGCCGGCCGTGATGAAGATCGTGGACGCCGGGTCGAACTGCGCCGCGACGCGGAAGACGTTGGTGTTGAGCGCCCCGCAGAGACCCTTGTCGGCGGCGATCAGGATGACCGCGCGCTTGCGGACCTCGCGCGCTTCCAGGAGCGGATGGGTGAAATCGACGGTGCGCGTCGTCGCGCTGCGCTGGATGCGGTACAGAAGTCGCGCGAAGGGCTGGGTGGCAATCGCCGCCTGCTGCGCCTTGCGCATCTTCGACGCGGCCACCATCTGCATGGCCTTCGTGATCTGCGCGGTGCCGCTGATCGACTTGATCCGCCGGCGAAGCTCGCGGGGGCTGGCCATCCTATTTCCACGTCTGTTTGAACTGATCGGCGGCGGCCTTCACCTCGGCGGTCAGCTCCTTGCTCAGCGCCTTCTCCTGTGCGATCTTCCGGAGCAGGTCTGCCTTCCGCGTGGTCAGGAACTCCGTCCACGCGGCCTGGAACGCTTTGATGCGCTCGACCGGCACGTCATCCACATAGCCGTTCTGCACCGCCCAGATCACGCCGACCTGGACTTCCACCGGGATCGGGCTGTACTGCGACTGCTTGAAGAGCTCGACGATGCGCTTGCCGCGGTCGATCTTCGCCTGCGTCGCCGCGTCCAGCTCAGACCCGAATTGAGCGAATGCGGCGAGCTCCCGGAACTGCGCGAGGTCTCCCTTCAGCTGACCCGCGACCTGCTTCATGGCCTTGAGCTGTGCCGCCGAACCCACGCGAGATACCGAGATGCCGACCGAGATCGCCGGCCGTATGCCCTGGTAGAAGAGGTCCGTTTCCAGGAAGATCTGCCCATCGGTGATCGAGATCACATTCGTCGGGATGTACGCGGAGACGTCGCCTGCCTGGGTCTCGATGATCGGCAGCGCCGTCAGCGAACCGTTCCCGTACTGTTCACCGACGCGTGCCGCCCGCTCGAGCAGCCGGCTGTGGAGGTAGAACACGTCACCGGGATAGGCTTCTCGACCCGACGGCCGCTTCAAAACGAGTGAGACCTGACGATAGGCCACGGCGTGCTTCGACAGATCGTCGTACACGATCAGCGCGTCCATGCCGTTGTCCATGAACCACTCGCCCATCGCCGCGCCCGCAAACGGCGCGAGGTACTGGCTGGTCGCGGAATCGGCTGCCGGCGACGCCAGGATGATGCTGTACGGCATCGCCCCCGCCTCCTCGAGAACGCTCGCGATCCGGGCGATCGTCGATTGTTTCTGCCCGATCGCGACGTAGATGGAATAGAGCGGTCGGTAGTCCTTGTCGCCCGCGGCTTCAGCCGCTTTGTTGAGCCGAGCCTGGCTGATCATCGTGTCAATGCAGATCGTCGTCTTGCCGGTGGAACGGTCCCCGATGATCAGCTCGCGCTGGCCGCGGCCGATCGGGATCATCGCGTCAATCGGCATGATGCCCGTCTGCACCGGCTGTCCGATCGGGCGGCGGCGGATGATCCCCGGCGCCAGCTTCTCGACGGGATAGGCGACGGTGCTGGCGATCGGGCCCTTCCCGTCGAGCGGCTCGCCCAGCGTATTGACGACGCGGCCCAGCAGGCCCTTCCCCACCGGGACCTGCAGGAGCTTCCCGGTCGCGCGGACTTCATCCCCTTCCTGGAGCTTCGTGTAGTCGCCGAGAATGATCGCCCCGACCTCGGTTTCATCGAGGTTCAGCGCCAGGCCCGTGATGCCTTCGCCGAAGTCGAGCATCTCGTTCAGCATGACGTCGCCAAGGCCTTCGACTTTGGCAACGCCGTCGCCGATCTCACGAATGACGCCGACGCTCGCCTTGGCCGTCGCGGCCTTGGCGCCAGCGATCTGGGCTTCGATTTCCTGAAGGAGGTCAACCATGTGCCTATTCACCTCAACGAGCTGCCGGACGACTCGACCTCACAAGCGCGCCGCGAGAGCGGCCAGCTTCGCCCGCACGGTGCCGTCGTACACGTCACTGCCGACCTTTATGCGCATGCCACCGATGAGCGCCGGGTTCTGGCCGAACGACGTTTCCAGCCCGCGCCCATAGACGCGCGTCAGGCCGGCCTGGACGGTTTCGCGCACGCTGCCGGCGAGCGGCTCCGCGGTCTCGACGACCGCTGTATGCCGATCGCGTTCGAGCCGCACCAGGCGCTGAAAGCCGGACAGGATGGGAAGGGCGCCTCGGCGCCTGGATTCGGCGACACGCCGCGCGACCTGCCGGACGCGGCCCTCGTCCAGCAGGCCGTCGACCAGACACAGCTGGAACAGTTGCCGCGCCGTGCGCCTGGCTTTTCGGCTCTGCTTCATCGCTATGAGCTACGACGCCAGGTGCCTGGCCGTCTCCTCCGCGAGGCGACGATGATCCTCCGGCGTCAGGACCTTGCCCGCGACCGTCGCGGTCGTCTCGACGACGAGCCGGCCGACCTCGCGCTTCAACTCAGTGAGCATCTGGGCGCGGTCCCGCTCGGTGGCTTCGCGCGCTCTGACCATGATCTGTTCGGCGGCGGCGATCGCCTTCTGAGTCTCCTGCGCCTGAACTCGGGCGGCCGCGGCGCGCGCTTCCTCGATCAGCTGCTTTCCCTCGGCGTCAGCCTTCATCAGCACCGTCTGACGCTCGGCTTCGATGCGCACCAGCTCCGCCTTGATCTTCTCGGCGTTGGCCAGACCGCTCGCGATCTGCTGCCGCCGCGCCTCGAGCATCCGAAGAATCGGTTTGTACGCGAGGAGGTACAGGACGCCGCACACGATCCCGAAGCTGACGATCTGGGCACCCAGATGAGGCCAGTCGACTCCGAACGTGCGGGCGACCTGTTCGATCTGTCCCATGTTGACCGCCTACTGCTGCACGAGGAACAGGGCGTAGAACACGATCGCCTCGGCGAATGCGATGGCCAGAATGGACTGGACCATGATCTTGGTGGACGCGCCGGGATTGCGTCCGACCGCTATCGACGCGCCCTGGCCGATCAACCCGACGCCGATGGCCGCGCCCAGAGCCGCGAGGCCGACATGAATGCTTCCGATCATCTGAGTTGTCCTTTCTGTCCAGCGTTCAGTGCGCGGCCGCGGCCCCGGCTTCCTCGTGATGCTGACAAATCAACAGCGTGAAGACGGCGGTCAGCAGCATGAAGACCATCGCCTGCACCAGACCCACCAGCAATTCCATGAAGTAGAACGGTATCGGCAGCAACCACCCGAGACCCGGCACGATCGTGGCCATGGCCTCGAGCATGTTTTCTCCTGCGAAGATGTTCCCGTAGAGACGAAAGCTCAGCGAGACGGGGCGGAACAGGATCGACACGATCTCCAGGCAACCGGCGGCGAAGAACACGACGACCATCAGGACCTTCAAGAACCCGGTGGTCTCTCCCTTCGGCGCAAAGAGCTCCTTGACGATTCCGCGCGGGCCGGTTTCCTGAAGGGCCCAGACGATCCACCAGACGAAGAACACCAGCGCCATCGCCAGCGTCAGGTTGAGATCGGCGTTCGCTCCTCGAAAGAGGGGCTCTTGGATGACGAACCCGTGAGCCGTCTGATGTCCCCACCCGATCGTTCCAACTCCCGGGATGAGGCCCATCCAGTTCGCCGCGAGGATGAAAATGAAGGTGGTCGCAAAGAACCAGAAGGTCCGTTCGACCAGGTGCTTGCCGATGATGCTCTCCAGGAGGCCGTACAGGCTCTCGACCAGCCACTCCAGGAAGTTCTGGGCGCCCTTCGGAACCTGCGTCATGTTGCGCGTCGCGATTTGAGCAAAGAGGATCAGCCCGAGGGCCACGATCCACGTGACGACCATGGAGTTCGTGATGGGAAAGCCGAAGGGACGCCCGATCTCGACCGCCTTCTGCGACAAGCCGTGTCCGACCGGTTCGGCGAGGCCGAAGCAGACGATGTCGAGGATGTTCATGCGAGTGCCGTGTGCTCGCCGGGAGCACGGCGCGTGCCACGGGCTGGCCGATTGATACGGCCGGTCCCGGGCCCTATCGACGATCCGGCCTCCGGTATTCCGGACGTTCTCCGCGATGCCGGAGGGTGCCCGCCGCCTTTTGAATGACGACCGGCCGATTCACCGCACTTGCCTTGGTACGTCTGCTGCAATCGGCTCCGCCCGCCCGCCTTCGCCTACGGCTTCGGCGCGGCAAGCGCTTGCGTTGCTGAGGAGTGAGATGGCCATGACTATTGGACAGGCGACGATCCGCGGCGTGCTTTCCTTCACGGTGTTCATGGCAGCCGCTTCGACAGCGCAGCCACAGACAGCCGAAACCTTCACGGCAACTGCGGCGGTCAAGACCGCCGCGGCCGCGACGGCCAGCGCGCCTGTGACGCTGACCGTCGACCGGAAGATGTCGCAGGCCGAAGCGGACAAGCTCGTCGCCGCCTTCAAGGCCGGCGGGGTCGCGGGACTGCGCAAGGCGCTCGTGGGAGTTCCTCCGACGGGCTCGGTGCGGCTCGGCGACGGGACTCCGACGCCTACGCGCCTGACCATCGAGCGGCCGACCGACAGAGGGCGGCTCCTCACGATGGTGACCGACAAGCCAATCCTGTTTCTGGGCGCCGGCGTGGCTGGCGCCAAGCCGAAGGAGGGCTACGACTTCGCGATCATCGACATCGAGGTCGACGCCCAGGGTAAAGGATCCGGCACGCTGGCGCCCGCCGCGAAGGTCACCGTCAGGGAAGGCGTGTTCGTCGTGGATGATTACGCCTCGGAGGTCGTCCGACTGACCGGCGTCAGCAGGGTGAAGTAGGGCTCAAAAGTTGACTGTGGCAAGTCGAAGCATCGATCTGGCGGAGACCTCTCGGCTGGCAATCGAGGCGTTGCCGAGCGGCGTTCTGATCGCAGACGTCAACGGCACGATTGCGCTCGTCAATCGCGAGCTGGAACGACAGTTCGGCTACACGCGTGCGGAGCTGGTCGGACAGAACGTCGATCTCGTGCTGCCCGAGGCCTCGAACCTGATTCACGCCGCGCACCCGGCAGGTTTCACGCCCGCCCCTTCGGCGCCGGACATGGGAGCCGGCCGTGAGCGTTTCGGCCGCCGCAAGGACGGTTCTCAGATCCAGGTGGAGATCGGGCTGAGGCCGGTCCAGCTCGCGGACAGCCTCTTCGTGCTCGCTTCGGTCGTGGACACCTCCCAGCGCGACCAGCTGGAACGCGTCCGCCGGGCCACCCTCGAGGGACAGCTCGAGTTCGAGCGGTTCATCGCTGCGCTGTCAGGTCAGTTCATCAATCTCGACGCCGACCGGATCGACGAAGCGATCCGGAGTGGTCTCGGCCGCATCTGCGCGCAGCTCGATCTGGACCGAGGCAGCTTCTACAAGATAGGCCCAGACGGCGAGCTCTTCGACTGCGTCGCCTGGGTGGCCCCCTGCGTGCCGCCTGTTGACGGGCCGATGCCTGCGAAGGAACGGTTGCCCTGGGCGCTCGGACGGATCCGCGCGGGTGAGGTCGTATCTTTTTCGACGCGCGACGACGTGCCGAGCGACGTCGATCGCGCCAGCTACGCGGCGCTCGGCATCCGGTCGGCGGTGGTTGTACCGCTGTCCGTGGAGGGGCGCGTTGACGGGGCCGTGGGCTTCAACGCCGTACGCGAGGACCGACCGTGGCCGCCGGATGACGTGCACCGGCTCAAGGTCGTCGCGGGCGTGTTCGCGCAGCTCCTGGCGCGGCAGCGACGTGACGAGGCGCTGCGCGCCGCGACGGCCGAGGCGCAGCGTCTGAAGGAGCAATTACAGTCGGAGAACGTGTACCTGCGCAGGGAGGCGCGGGAACGTCTCGGACCCAGCCGCGCCGTGGGCCAGGGCACCGCCGTGCGGCAAGTGCTGGAGCAGATCGAGCAGGTCGCGGCGACCGATTCGACGGTCCTGCTGCTGGGGGAGACGGGAACGGGGAAGGAGCTCTTTGCGACGCAGATCCACGAGCTGAGCGAACGTCACGGCCGGGCGATGGTCAGAGTGAACTGCGCGGCGATTCCGGCGACGCTGATCGAGAGCGAGCTGTTCGGGCGCGAGAAGGGGGCTTTCACAGGCGCGCTGGCGCGGCAGGTCGGTCGCTTCGAGCTGGCGGATCACTCGACGATCTTCCTCGATGAAATCGGCGATCTGCCCCCCGACGTGCAGGTGAAGCTGCTGCGCGTGCTCGAGGAACGACAGATCGAGCGGCTGGGCAGCCCGCGGCCGATTGCGGTGGATACCCGGATCATCGCCGCCACGCACCGGAACCTGGAGCAGCGGATCGCGGAGGGCCTCTTTCGGGAAGATCTCTACTACCGGCTGAGCGTGTTTCCCATTCACGTGCCGCCTTTGCGCGAGCGCGTCGAGGACATTCCGCTGCTCGTCTGGCGGTTCGTGGAGGAATTCTCGAAGGCGTTCGGCAAGCGCGTGGACTCCATCGACAAAGACAACCTCGTGGCCCTGCAGCAATACACGTGGCCCGGGAACATCCGGGAGTTACGCAACGTGGTGGAGCGCGCGATGATCGGGGCGACGGGCCCGCGGGTGACCATCGCGCTCCCGCAGCCGACGCCGGCAGCGAGCCGCCGCAGCGGGAAGCTCGTCGACGTCGAGCGGGAGCACATCCGGAGCGTGCTCGAGGGCACGGGCTGGAGGATTCGAGGCCCCGGCGGGGCGGCCGAGCGCCTCGGGATGAAGCCCACGACCCTCGAGACGCGAATGGCAAAACTCGGGCTCAGGCGCCCCGGCCACCGCTAGGCCTCGGCTCCTTTCTTCTCAGACTCCGGCATGCCGTGGTCCCTCTGCGATACCGGGGGGTCGGATGCGCCAACGCGACCCCCCGTGATCGTGGGATCACCGCCAAGGTGTTCATTCGATGGCCGCAAGGCGACCTGAGACCGAACTCGTCCACTTGGAACGGCTGGTGCTTGGACACGCGGTATGGTGCGGCTGACCGTCGCGCTCAGTGCAGCGTCTGCGCGCGGGACTCAGGATCTCCTCGAGGCGCTTCGGTTCCTGGAGGTGAGCACGCGCCTGGAGCGCGGTTGCCTGGGATGTTCCGCCTGGATCGATCCCGACTCGACGGTGCGTCACGTGGAGGAGTGGGCGACCGAACCGGACATGCGCCGGCGCGTGCGCTCCGACCGGTTCACAACGCTCCTGTCAGTCGTGGAGTCCGCCCGGGACGCCCAGGTGCAGTTCGACTTCGTCAAGGAGACGCGCGGGCTCGACTACGTGGAGGAAGCCCGCCGCGATGGCCCGATAGAGAGTAGACACGGATGAAGCGAGCGAAGTACGAGAAAGCGCTGGGCAAGCTGCAGGTGCGGCTGTGCCATCTCCAGCGATGGGTCAAGGAGAAGGGGCTGCGCGTCGTCGTCGTACTCGAGGGGCGCGACGGAGCGGGCAAGGGCGGGACGATTCGCGCGATCACCGAGCGTCTCAGCCCGCGCGTGTTCAGGGTCGTCGCCCTGCCGGCGCCATCCGATCGCGAGAAGAGCCAGGTCTACTTCCAGCGCTACCTCCAGCACTTCCCGGCCGCGGGCGAAGTGGTCATTTTCGATCGCAGCTGGTACAACCGCGCCGGCGTCGAGTACGTGATGGGCTTCTGCTCGAAGGAGCAGCATCGACGCTTCCTCGAGCTGTGTCCCCAGATCGAGAAGTACCTCGTGGACGGCGGCGTGATCCTCATCAAGCTCTGGCTGGAAGTGAGCAACGACGAGCAGAAGGTCCGCTTCGAGGCCCGCATCAAAGATCCGCTCAGACAGTGGAAGCTCAGCGTGATGGATTTGCCCTCGCGAAAGCGTTGGTACGACTATTCACGTGCGCGCGATGTCATGCTGAAGAAGACCGACACGCGCTTCGCACCCTGGCACATCGTCCGCTCCGACGACAAACGGGCGGCGCGCCTGAATACGATCGAGCACCTGCTCTCGCGGATTCCGCACAAGAAACTCCGCCAGGAGAAGATCAAGCTCCCCGCACGATCGTCGAAGCGAGCGTACGACGACGACGCGACAATCGCGCGGCGGCGCTTCGTGCGCGAGCGCTATTGAGGGTTTGCAGGTCATGAAGGGACTCACGATCGCCGTCTGCGCGGCTCTTGCGTGGGCCGGCGCGGCTCTGGTGCTGCCGGACGGACCGGCGGCGCTTGAAGCGCTCGCGTCGCAAGCCGCCAAAACGACGCCCTCGAAGCCGGCGCCGAAGCCGGAGGAGCTCGATCGGCTGCTCGCGCCCGTCGCGCTGTATCCCGACGCGCTCTTGACGCAGATGCTGCTCTGCACGGCGAACCCCGGAAAGGTCGCCGCCCTCAACGAGTGGCTGGCGAGCCAGACCGCGAAGGGTACCGACCTCCAGGACGCCGCGACGAAAGCCGGATTCGAGGCGAGCTTCGTTGCGCTCGTCCTCTTTCCAGAGGTGGTCGAGACGATGGCGAGCCAGATGGACTGGACGACCCGGATCGGCCAGGCGTTCGCGGCGGATCGAACGGCGGTCTTCGCGAGCATCCAGCGGTTGCGGGCGCAGGCCAAGAATGTCGGGACGCTGAAGACGACGTCGCAACAGGAGGTCGAAACCCGGACCACGTCGTCGGGCGAGCAGGTGATCGTCATCGAGCCTGCCAACCCTCAGATTGTCTACGTGCCGCAATACAACCCGCAGGTCGTGTACACGCAGCCGGCGTCGACGACGGTCGTCATCCAGGAGGATGACGATAGCGCCGAGGCGGTTGCGGCCGGCCTCATCGGATTCACGGCGGGGATCGCGATCGGCGCCGCGATCGACAACGACTATTACTACGGTCCTCACGGCTTCTACGGCGGCGGCTACATGTACAACGACGCGTGGGACGACTACTACGACGCGCGCGAGGATGCCCGGGAGGACTGGCAGGATCACCGGGAGGATCTGAACGAGGACCGAAGCGAGCGGCGCGAAGACGTGGCGGACGAGCGTGGCGAGCGGGCGGGTACGGCGCAGGAACAACGTACTGAACGCCAGCAGACGCGGCAGGAGAACCCGCAGACGCAGGCGCAGCGCGAGCAGCGGCGCTCCGACGCTCAAGCCGCGTCGCCGCAGGCCAGCAGCGCGAGCCGCTCGAGCGCCGAATCACGCGGCTACAGCCAGAGCGGGAAACAGGCGACTACTCCCGCACGGAGCGGCACGAGCTCCGACGCGTTCTCGGGCTACTCGAGCGGGAAATCCACACGCACCGCCAGCTCGCGCGGCCAGAGCAGCAGGGGCGGCGGTTCGCGCGGTGGAGGAGGCAGGCGCCGATGACTCGCAAGACAGCGTTGGCTATCGCGTCCGCGCTGACCGCTGCTCTTTCATGCGCTGCGTGCTCCCGATCGACGCCGCAGCAGCGCACGTTTCGCGCGCCGGAAGATGCGGTGCGGGCGCTGACCGAGACGGCCAAGGCAGGCAACGTCGACGAGCTCGTAGCCATCTTCGGCGCCGACGGCAAGGAGCTCGTCGCGTCGTCGGATCCGGCGACCGCGCGCAAGAACCGCGCAGTATTCACGGCGGCGGTCGCCGAGCAGTGGCGGCTCGAGGACAAGGGGTCCGGTGGCAAGGTGCTCGTCATCGGGAACGAGGACTGGCCGTTCCCGGTCCCGCTCGTGAAAGATGGAAACGACTGGCGCTTCGACACCGCCGCCGGAAAAGAAGAAGTGATCGCCCGGCGCATCGGGCGCAACGAGCTCGCGGTGATTCAGATCTGCCGGACCTACGTCGCCGCGCAGAGGCTCTACGCACGTTCCGGCCACGATGGAAAGCGCTCGGGGTTGTACGCGACGACGTTCCGCAGCGATCGCGGAAAACAAAACGGCCTGTATTGGCCGGCGGTGCGGGGTCAGAAGCGCAGCCCGCTCGGAGATCTCGTGGCCCAGGCGGCGGAGGAAGGCCGAACGGCGAGCGCGGATCGTCAGCCCTCGCCGTTTCACGGGTACTACTTCAAGATCCTGACCGGCCAGGGCGCCGCAGCGACTGGCGGCGCCAGGAACTATGTGGCCGCCGGCGACATGTCCGGCGGGTTCGCGCTCGTCGCGTGGCCTGCCCAGTACGACGTGACCGGAGTCATGACCTTCATCGTCAATCAGGACGGCGGCGTTCGCGAAAAGGACCTCGGATCTGGAACCGATGCCGCCGCCAGGGCGATGACGCTGTACGACCCCGATTCGTCCTGGGCCACGGTGGAGTAAGTGACCGCCCACGTGTTGGGTGCCTGTGTCGTCGCGCTGGTTCTGTCCCCGCTCGACGCGCGCTCCCAAACGATGCCAGGCGCCGCTCCGGCCGCGGCGCCAACCCAACCCGAACCACCGAAGGACGCCCTCGGCCGCAGCACACCTCGAGGGACGGTTCTTGGATTTCTCAGCGCCGCGCGCAGGGGCGAGGATGCACTGGCGGGTCAGTACCTGGACGCTCCGTCCGGTGGAGAGGCCGCGGAGGCTCTCGCCCACGAGCTGTTCATCGTTCTCGACGCCCGGCTACCCGCTCGACTGCCGCAACTGAGCGACGCTCCCGAAGGCTCCCGTTCGAACCCACTGACACCCAACCAGGAGCTGGTCGGAACAGTCCAGGGCTCCGCCGGCGCCGTGGACATCGTGCTCGAACGAGTCGAACGTGGAAGCACGGGTCCGATCTGGCTCTTCTCACGCAGGACGCTCGAATCCGTTCCGGAGCTGTACCAAGAGATCGCGGTCCTCTGGAAGGATGCGCCCGTTCCCAGGTTCCTGACGAATACGCGCGTAGGAGGCGTCCGGCTCTTCGAGTGGCTCGCCGTGATCCTCGGTCTGCCGATCTTCTATCTGGCGACGGTGCTCTTGAACCGAGTGCTCACGCCGCTGATAGGCCTGGTCTGGCGTCGCACGTTCAAGGGTTCCGATCTCTTGAGTCGCGGGGTGCTGCCGGCGCCGGCGCGACTGCTGATCCTGGCGCTGGCGGGTCGCTGGCTGCTGGCCCGACTGCCTCTGTCGCTGCTGGTGCGGCAGCTCTGGACAAATCTGGCCATCCTTCTCACGATTGTGGCCGTCGTCTGGCTCCTGATTCTCCTCAACGGCGAGGTCGAACGCTATATTCGCCGGCGCTTTCCGCGATCCAACGCCTCCGCCGCGGCCTCGCTGCTCCGTGTCAGCCGCAGGGTCGTCGACGTCGTGATCGTCTTCGCTGGTGTGTTCGTCGTGCTTCGCCGTTTCGGCGTGAACCCGACGCCGGTCCTTGCTGGACTCGGCGTCGGCGGCATCGCGGTGGCCCTCGCGGCCCAGAAGACACTCGAGAACCTGATCGCGGGCGCTTCCCTGATCTTCGACCAGGCGGTGCGTGTCGGAGATTTTCTGAAGGTGGGCGAGGTTCAGGGGACCGTCGATCACATCGGCCTGCGCTCGACACGCCTTCGCACCCTCGATCGCACGGTCGTCAGCATCCCGAACAGTCAGATCGCGAACGCGAGCCTGGAGACCCTCTCCGCGCGCGACAAGTTCTGGTTTCATCCGGTGGTGGGGCTCCGGTACGAGACGACGCCGAAGCAGTTGCACGCGGTGGTCGACGGCATCCGGCAGCTGCTCGAGGACCATTCGTCCGTCGCTCCCGAATCGGTGCGCGTCCGGTTCATCCACCTCGGCGCCTTTTCGCTCGATGTCGACGTCTTCGCCTACGTCATCGCCCGCGACTGGAACCACTTCCTCGAGATTCAGGAGCAGCTGCTCTTCGCCGTCACGGAAATCGTCGACAAGGCGGGCACGCAGATCGCGTTCCCGTCTCAGACGATGTACGTCTCCAACGAACAGGCCGCCGCCCCTGTCGCGGAACCAATCCCGACGACGAGGCGATAAGGTGTGACGACTGCTAGCGCTGGGTTCCGGTCGACGGGTCGCGGGCGGGGGCCGGCGGCATCGCCTCGAAGTTGCCCCCGAGCGCCAGGTGCATGTTCACGCGCTGCACCCGTTGTTCGGCCTGCACGCGGATGAGGGCCGCGCGCGTTGCCTCGAGCGCGAGCTGTCGCTGCGTCACGAATCGGAGATCGGTGCTGCCGACCTTGAACTGGGTCTGCACGATCTCGAGCGCGCGCTGACTGTCGGAGAGCGTCTGCGCGAGGATCTGCTCGCGCTCGCGCGCGGCGATTTCAGCGGACAGCGCATTCTCGACCTCACCGAAAGCCCGGAGGCCGATCGATGCGTACGCGGCGATGGCCTGTTTCTGCTCCGCCGTCCGAATCTCGACCTGCCTCTTGAGGGCGCCGCCCCTGAAGACGGGCGCGAGGAGGTTGGCGCCGACGTTCCAGACGGGGTTGTCGCGATCCTGCAGCACGAACAGTTCGCTCGAGACGCTGCTGACGCCGGTCGTCAGCGCGATCGCCGGGAGCCGGGCCGCCTTTGCTTCATGGACGCGGTTGAACGCCGCGGCGATGCGCCGCTCGGCGGCGATCACATCCGGGCGGCGCTCGAGCAGCCCGGACGGGAGCCCTCCCGGCACGGCGTCGGGCTGCCCCGGCAGCTGGGGCGAGACGGCTGCTGCGGCAGCGGGATACCTGCCGAGCAGGAGCTCCAGCGCGCGGATGGCCTGCTCGCGCGCGAGCTCGATCTGACGCAAGGTGTCACGGTAGGTCCCCGTCGTGGCGCGCGCGACGAAGATCTCTTCTTCGTTGCCGACGCCGATGCGCGCCCGATCCTGGGCGAGGCGAATCAGTTGGTCCCCTTCGCCAATGGTCGCGCGCGCGCGCTCCGCCTGGAGCCCCGCTTCGGTGGCCAGGAACCAGCTCTTGGCCACGAGCGCGGCAAGCGACTGGCGCGCGTACTCGAAGTCGGCCTCGGCAGACCTGGCGTCGGCAACCGCCGCCGCACGGCCGTACCGGACGCGGCCCCAGAGGTCGAGCTCCCAGGACACCGTGAGGGCCGCGCCCTGCAGGCCCGAGTTGTCGCCCGACATCTTTCCGCCGCCGCGCGCGAGGACGTCGACCGACGGGTACAGTCTCGCCCCCGCGAGCCTGGCAAGGAGCAGCGCCTGCTCCACACGCGCGGCCGCCACGCGCAGGTCTGCGTTGTGCGCAATGGCCTCGACAACCGCGGCCGTCAGCTGATCGTCGCGGAACGTGGCGAGCCAGTTGTCCGAGATGGGGATCCCACCCGCAGGCGCCCTCCACTCGCTCGGGGGCGTCACCGCCGGCAGCGCCTGTTCCTTGATCTCCGCCGCGTCCGGCGGCTTCTTGAGTATGCAGCCCGTCGCCGTCAGCAGGATCGCGGCCGCAAGCGGAGCTCCGAGGCGCGAGAGGAGGCTCGCCATCAGTGACCCATGCTGATGCTGTGCTTGATGATGACGTAGTCGAGGTACGACGCCACGCGCAGGATCACCTTGCGGATGATGTGAACCAGCGCGAGGTGCTCGGTGTAGATCGCCGCGGACCCGCGCGCGCCCGCGGCCAGGAAGAGCTCGCGGTCCCGCTCGGCGACCACGAGCTTCACCGGGAACCGGCCGGGCGGCGCGGCGACGACCGTCCGCGGCAGATCGCCGGACGCCTCGATCTGTCCCTGTCCCTGCGCCCATATCACCGAGTCGACGTGGGCCTTGATCACGCGGCCAGGGTACGTGTCGAGCGTAATCTCCACTTCATTCCCCGCTTCGACCTGATGCAGCTCGTTCTGGCCGAAGATCGCGAAGATCTGGTATTCGTCGTCGACGAAGGTCATGACCTCGTTGAACGGCATGCCGGCCACGAAGAAACCTGGACGAAGCATCACGTTCACCATCGTGCCGTTGCCGGGAGCGACGACGGTCGTCTGCAACAGATCCCAGCGGGCGTTCTCGAGCTGGGCGCGCGTCGTGTCCACCTGCGCCTGGGCGACCCGTACCTGCGCTTGCGCGGTGGCGATCTGCGCCTTGACCTCCGCTACCGCCGCAAGATCGCCGTTGACGCGTCCCGCCAGCTTTTCTCGCACCTGTTGTTCGGCGGCACGTGCGCCGGCGAGCTGAGCCGTCAGCTCGTTGACGTTCGTCTGTGCCTGCTCGAGATCGAAACGACTGCCGGCGCCCGTCGACACGAGCTCGGTGTTCTGCGCGACGCGCGTCTTGGCCAGGGTCAGCGAAGCCGAGAGCGAGCTCACCTGACCGGTGGCCTGGTTCAACTGCTCGTGCAGCTCTCGCTCGCTCGCCGATGCGTTGGCCAGCCGTGCCTGCATCTCCGTGAGCCGCGCCCGGTCGGCGCCGACCTTCGCTTCCTCGGAGGCCAGCCGCGCCTCGAGCGACACCACCTCGTTCTGATAGGGCGTCGGATCGATGCGGAACAACACGTCCCCCTTTTTGACCGGGCGGTTGTTCTCGACCGGCACCTCGACGACGCGTCCCCTGACCTGGGACACGACGGGCACGACGTACTTGACCACGCGGACGTCGCTCGTCGTCGGGGCAAAAATATTCAGGAGGAGAAGGAGCGCCACGATCATGACGATCGGGAAGATCACGACGCCGACCTTCCAGGGCGTCGTCCATGGCAGCAACTTCAGCTTGATGAAGATCAGCCAGACGAAAAACGAGTAGATGCCGAGTAGGATGACTTCCATCTAGCGAGCCTCATCGGCGGCGAACTTCGCCTCGAGGGCCGTGAGATCGGCGCGAAGGACCTCGAGCTCGGACGGCGGAACGCCTCGCGCCTCGAGCCGCGCCAAGCGGTCGCGAAGGCTCGCCACGCCTTCTTCCGGCCCAGGCCCGTGTTCTTTGAGTGCGTCCGGATGGACGTCCGTTCCGTACGCCATCTTGTACATGACCGGCTTCGAATACGCCCACAGCCACGCCAACGGCCAGAGGAGGCCTCCGAACACCAGCGAAAGCAGGCACAACGTCCGGATGGCCTCGAACTGGGGATGGTGCCGCTTGTGCGCGATCTTCTCCGGAAGGATGTGGACCAGCCAGAAGAGCACGATCAGCACGGCCGGCACGAGGAAGATCACAAGCACCGCGATGATCGTGGCGAGCGTGTCCTCTGCTTCAGGCGACAGCAGGGACGCGCGCGCTTCCTGCGGAACGGCGAGCGAGATGCCGAGGGCGGCGGCCACCACGATCGCCCGGGCGGCTCTCGGCCCCTTCAAACTGCCGAATCCAAGGATGGACCGCATGACCGGTATCCGGACAGCAGCCGCCGTGCCAGCGTCGCCGTCGGCCGTCGGCGTGTCCGTAAACCGATGACGCGCCGAGAGTAGACGCGCCAGCAGACCCCTGTCCGTTGACGCGCGTCGACCTCCGCTATTCCGGGTATGCTCCGGGATACCGGAGTCATTCAATTCGGCTCAATCGGGTGATATACCTAAGCCACAGCTTCCATCCAATGGAAGTCTCACAAATGGGGGGATCCATCAGACCCGCGTGGAACGAGCCGGGGTTCGATGCCGACCGCCTGTTCAGGCTGGCGGCCGAGTCGCTCCCGAACGGCGTTCTCGTCTTCGCCGCGGACGGCACGATCGTCTTCGTCAATGCCGAAGTCGAGCGACTGAGCGGCTATACCCGTCAGGAGCTGATAGGGCAACCCGTCGAGATCCTGCTACCGGACGCTCGGCCTGAACCTGGCCAGATGGGCGCTCGTCGCGAGCTCTCCGGCCGCCGCCGCGACGGCTCCGAGTTTCCCGTCGAAATCGGCCTGAACCCGATCGAAACACCCCACGGCACGTTCGTGCTCGCGACGATGGTGGAGGCCGCACGCGAACAGGTCGACAGGGCGAACAGCGTGACGGTTGAGGAACAGCTCGAGTTCGAGCGGCTCGTCGCGGAGTTGTCGGCAAAGTTCATCAACCTGCCTGCAGACCAGGTCCCTGACGCGATTCGAGATGCCCTCCGACGGATCGGCGAGGGGCTGGATCTCGACCGATGCAACTTTTACAGGATTCAGTCGGATGGCGCGTTCGTCGATCCGATCAGTTGGGTGCGAGCGGGGTTTCCCCCCCCGCCGGCGCCCGTTGCCGCCGAAAAAGACTTCCCATGGGCTCTCGACACCTTCCGCGCCGGGCAGGTGTTGTGTTTCTCCAGCGTCGACGAGATCCCGAGCCCCGTAGATCGGGAGAACTACCGCGCTACCGGGATTCGGTCCGCCCTCACCGTGCCATTGTCGGTGGCGGGCGAGATCATCGGCGCCGTTGGCTTCAACCGGTTGCGGGAGGCACGGCCCTGGGCTCCGGAGACGGTTCATCGGCTCCGCGTGATCGCCGGCGCCTTCGGCAACGTTCTGGCGCGCCAGAAGGCCGACGCGTCGCTCGCGAAGGCGCTCGCCGAAGTGGAACGGTTGCGCGATCAGTTACACGCCGAGAACGTGTACCTCCGGCGCGAAGCCCAGGAGCGCCTGGGCACCGGAGCGATCGTCGGCAACAGCGCGGCCGTGCGCCGCGTTCTCGAGCAGGTACATCAGGTGGCGGCGACCGATTCGACGGTGCTCCTCCTCGGAGAGACGGGGACCGGCAAGGAACTGTTCGCGACGCAGATTCACGAGGCCAGCGCGCGTCGCGCGCGCACGATGGTGCGCGTGAACTGCGCGGCGATCCCCGAGACGCTCATGGAGAGCGAGCTGTTCGGGCGCGAAAAGGGAGCCTTCACGGGAGCGCTCGCACGGCAAGCGGGGCGTTTCGAGGTCGCGGACCACTCAACGATCTTCCTCGACGAAATCGGCGACCTGCCGGCCGACGTCCAGGTGAAGCTGCTGCGGGTGCTGGAGGAGCGGCAGATCGAGCGGCTCGGGAGCCCGAAGCCGATTCAGGTGGACGTACGGGTCATCGCCGCCACGCACCGGGACCTGGAGCAGCGGATCGCGGAGGGGACGTTTCGCGAGGATTTGTATTACCGGCTCAACGTCTTTCCCATTCGAGTGCCGCCGCTGCGGGAACGGGTCGAGGACATTCCGCTGCTGGTGTGGCGGTTCGTCGAGGAGTTCTCGCGCACGTTCGGCAAGCGGATCGAGGCGATCCCGCGCGAGGCGATGGCGGCGCTGCAGCAGCATGCGTGGCCGGGAAATATCCGCGAGCTGCGCAACGTCGTAGAGCGCGCGATGATCGTGGCGACCGGGCCCCGGCTGACGATCGCCCTCCCCGCGACGAAGATGCCTCCGGGCAAGCGCAGCCTCAAGCTGGCCGACGTCGAGGAACAGCACATCCGTAACGTGCTCGAAAGCACGCACTGGCGCATCCGGGGGGCGGGGGGCGCGGCGGAGCGGCTCGGGCTGAGGCCCACCACGCTCGAAACGCGCATGGCCAAGCTGGGGATCAGCCGGCCGAGGGCCCGATAGGCGCCTGCATCAGCTACCTGCCCTAAGGTCCCATAGACGCCCCTCGTTCTGCCCCCTATGTTGGTGCTGGAATAGCCCAACCCGATATGTCAGAACGACACTGGATCCAGTCCCAGACTGGATTCACCTCGCTCGGCGCGAATTTAACGGGTCTCTTCGGAGTCGGGGCCGAATCGGCGCCGAGCGGCATCCTTGTCGTTGATCCCGTTGGCACCATCGTGCTGGTGAACCATCAGCTCGAGCGACAATTCGGGTACTCACGCGAGGAGTTGATCGGGCAGTCGGTTGAAACCCTTCTGCCCGACGTCTGGCGTGCCATCGGTGCGATGCACCGTGAAGGCTTCCAGAGAGCGCCCGAGGTCCGGGCGAGTCTCGAAACGGATCTGCACGGCCGCCGCCGCGACGGCAACGCCTTCCCCGCAGAGATCAGCCTGATTCCTTTGCAGACGTTGGAGGGCATCTTCGTCCTCGGCTGCATCGTTGACATCACGGAGCGCCTGGAGGGAGCCCGGCTGACGGTCGAACGGCAGCTGGACTTCGAGCGGCTCATCGCGGAGCTGTCATACAAGTTCATCAATCTGCCTTCGGATGAAGTCGTCGATGCGATTTTCGACGCGCTCCGCCGGATCGGCGAAACGCTCGAGCTCGATCGTTGCTCCTTTTACACCGTTCAGCCCGAGGGCGACCTGCTCGCTCCGGTCAGTTGGTGGCGCGACAGCATCCCGCCGCGGCTCGTGGTGACTTCGGCCAGAGAGCACTTCCCGTGGGCGAACGAAACGATCCTCGCCGGCAGGTTGCTGTGCTTTTCCACGATCGAGGAAGTCCCGAACCCCGTGGACCGCGCCGGCTACATGGGAGAGGGAATCCGCTCCTCCGTGACCGTCCCCTTGTCTGTCTCGAATCGAGTCGTCGGGGCGATAGGGTTCGACATGATCGGAAAGGAACGCGAGTGGACAGCGGATGCGCTCCATACCCTGAAGGTGATCGCCACCGTTTTCGCCAGCGTCCTTGCGCGTCTGGAGGGCGATAAAGAGCTGCGTCGGGCCATCTCGCAGGTAGAACGGGTTCGCGATCGGTTGGACGCGGAAAACAAATACCTCAAACGCGAGTTCCAGGATCGCCTCGGCTCCGGGACTGTGATCGGCCGGAGCGCGGCGGTTGGCCGCGCCCTGGAGCAGATTCGCCAGGTGGCGGCCACCGATTCGACCGTGCTGCTCCTCGGCGAGACCGGCACCGGCAAGGAGCTGTTCGCGACGCAGATTCACGAACTGAGCGCGCGACGCGACCGGCCGATGGTGCGCGTGAATTGCTCGGCGATTCCCGCCACGCTCATGGAGAGCGAGTTGTTCGGCCGCGAGAAAGGGGCCTTTACCGGCGCACTCGCGCGGCAGATCGGCCGATTCGAGCTGGCGGACCACTCGACGATCTTCCTCGACGAGATCGGCGACCTGCCGGCCGACGTCCAGGTCAAGCTGCTGCGGGTCCTGGAAGAGCGGCAGATCGAGCGGCTCGGGAGCCCGAAAGGCATCCACGTGGACGTGCGGATCATCGCGGCCACCCACCGGGATCTCGAGCAGCGAATCATCGAAGAAGCGTTTCGCGAAGACCTGTTCTACCGGCTCAACGTCTTTCCCGTACGCGTGCCGCCGCTGCGGGAACGCCTCGAAGACATTCCGCTTCTGGTGTGGCGCTTCGTCGAGGAGTTCTCGATCGCGTTCGGCAAGCGGATTGAGTCGATCCCGATGGAAAACATGCAGGCGCTTCAGCGGTACGCGTGGCCGGGCAACATTCGCGAGCTCCGCAACGTCGTCGAGCGCGCGATGATCGTGGCAGGCGGCACCCGGCTGACGATTGTGCTCCCCACGTCGAAGACCGCGGCGCCCGAGAAACGCAGCGCAAAGCTGGCCGAGGTCGAGAGGGAGCACATTCAGAGCGTGCTGCTGAGCACGGCGTGGCGCATTCGAGGAGCCGGCGGCGCGGCGGACCGGCTCGGTCTCCGGCCCACGACGCTCGAGACGCGCATGGCCAAGCTCGGGCTCAGGCGTCCCAGCAGCCCATCCTCGGTCCACTAGGAGCACCGGGCCTCTTAGGCCCCTAGGAGCGCCGGGCCTCTTAGGCCCGGTGGTCGAGTCGTCTGTCCTCAGGGCTGGATCTTGACCGCCGCGCTGAGCTGAAACTGGAGCCTGGTCTCGGCCGGCAACTTCAGATGCTCCTCGCCTCCCGCGGCGACTGCCGCGCCGGCCGCGCCGCCGACGGCAGCGCCGATGGCCGCTCCTGACCCGCCGCCCGCGATCCCACCGACGATGGCGCCGAGTCCGGCACCTCCACCGACCTTGCGCGCGGTTTTCTTCCCTTCTCCCTTGCCTTGGGTCTCTACGTAGGCGGTGGCGACCTCGTACACCATTCCACCGAACCCAATCGAGTTCAGCTTGAGTGAGATCTTGTCGCTGCCTTTCATCGTCCCCGATTGTTGCACCTGGACGGCTTGCAGGACCGCCGACGCGCCGCGCGGGATGACGGTCGAACCGTCCACCATGACCGGGTCATCCACGATCGCCTTGAACTTCATGCCGGCCTGCGACGCATCGACGTCGATCGCCTGCGTGAGGCGGACGTTCACCGCCGTGCCGGCCGGGACGGTCACCGGTTTTGGCGTCGCGGCCGGTTTTGGCGTCGCGGCCGGAGTCGGCGCCGCCGCCGCGGGCGCTGGTTTCCGCGGCGTGAATTCCACCGAGACCGCCTCGGTCAACGGGACCTCGGCCACGCGGCCGTTATCCAGAAGGACCCGAACGGCCTTGCTGTCGCCGCCGATGAACATCCCTTCGACGGTCTTGCCCGGATCGCAGCCGGATCTTGTCCGCCGACAGCGACACTCCCGCCCCGAGCACGAGCATCGCGGCAATCCAGCGAGTCCTTCGAGTCGTCATTTCCGTGCTCTCTCGTCACTGGCGATGGGAAGCGAGGCCGCGATCTGCAGGTCGATCAGCAGCTGAAGCTGATGCTCGACCTGCAGGAAGCGGAGCGCCGTACGCGGTGACAACGCGTTTTTGACGCGGTCGTAGCACCGGGCCCTGGCGGCCTGCCGCCGTGTCTCGAGGTCGAGCGCCCTGGTGGCGAGCTTCTCGGCGATCGCGTCGGTGATCGTCTCGAAGGTGCTCGAATATTCCGCGATCATTGCCACCCGCTCTTCGCCGAGCTTCGCCATCTCGGCGTCGTACTCGCGATAGATGGGCCAGAACGCCGCATCTTCGGCCTCGGTGAAGCCCATGACCTCGGTGATGATCACGACTTTCTGCGCCACCACGTCACGGCGAATCAGCTCTGCATAGGCGCTCAGATTGAGCGTCTTCGTGTCCTGTTCGGTAGTCGGCGGAGTCTGCTCGTGCCCCGCGACACCAGTTGCCGCGAGCAGCACGAGCGCGGCGATCGTTCCTCGCCTCACCTTGCAACCTCCAGTCGCCTCGTCCGGTCACGCTAGGTCTGTTGCTTGGGCGGATAGTTCTTGAAGATCTTCTTCATGGCGTTGTTGATGCTCTTGTCGCGCTTTTCAGGATTGGCCTGCGTATTCACTTCCTTCACGGCCATCCCGCGCCAGGCGAGCTTGTTCTGCTTGGCGTCGGCCAGATCGACGACGAGCGTGCCGATGAGAATGTCCCGGACCTGAGTGGTCGTCGTCCCGCCGCCCCAGCCGCCGCCCCAGCCATAGCCGTAGGCCCCGTAGCCGCCGCCGTACCCACTGCTGTACGTCGAGATGTCCTTCTGCTTGTCGAACGCGATGTGGTAGATCACGACGACGTCCGGGTTCGCGTCGTCCTTCGTCAAGCCTTTCGCGGCGAGCTGCGCATCGATGGCGGCAACGATGCGGTCGTCGATGAGCGGCTGGCCGACCTTCGTCCCGTCCTTGTGCGTGTAGGTCTTGAAGGACGCGAAGTTCGCGGTCTTGTCGTAGTCGTAGCTGACCTTCTGGGCCATGGCGAGCGCCGGAGTCAGGAGAATGGCGATCGCGGCGGTCACGAGTGTCTTCTGCATGCGAGCTTCCTTTCGACTGGCCGTCATGGGCAGGCGGATTGAGAGAAGGAATGGTGCAATTGTCGAGCCGCGCCAGGGCCTTCACCCGCCGCGGCAGATGCCACCTCAGGACTCGGTCGCCCGAAGCATCACACGGCATTCCGGAGGAACTCCGGTCCAGCGGAGTCCGATTAATGCGCCGCTGAATCAGAACAGGCACTCGCGCCGGGCACAATCCCTGCTCTTTCGACGACGCCCCACGCATGGGCGACCTATGTCTATTACGATGGAGAACGAGCGAGGGAACGTCTATCGTCTCGAGATTCGGGGCACCTTGAGCAAGAAGGATCTCGATCAGTGCCAGGCGGCGCTGGCCGGCGAGATAGCCCGTGTCGGGCCGGTCAAGCTGTTGTTCGTGCTGGCCGGCTTCGAGGGATGGGAGCCGCACGCCGACTGGAACGACCTGACCTTCTTCGTGAAGCAGGGGGACAGCATCGAGCGAATCGCCATCGTCGGAGCCGAACGATGGCGGGGAGAGGCATTGATGTTCGCCGGCGCGGATTTGCGGAAGGCGCCAGTGGAGTTTTTTTCCGAGGAAGCGGCCGCAGGCGCTCGCGCCTGGCTATCGGCTTGATCGAGCCGGGCGACAGATCGCCCGCAGGAGAGGATCCAGCGTCATGAATCAACCCAGGCCCCGACGGCGGGCCGCCGCTCTCGTTGCGGCGCTCAGCCTATTGGTGCAACCGTCAGTCCCCGCGATCGCCGCCGCGACGCCGCAGGCGCAGCCTGCCGCGAAGCCGGCGTCCCCGCCTTCTCAGACGACGAAGGCCACGACCCCGACTGCATCGAAGGCCACGCCGGCTTCGGCCGCCTCCGCGCCGGCGCCGGTCGATGGCGGCTGGCCGCGGATCTACGATCTGCCGAGCGGCGGCAGCCATCCTCTTGTATCAGCCTCAGATCGCCAGCTGGGAAAAGCAGGCCCACATCGTTGGCTTCAGCGCCGTCTCCTATCGCTCGAAGACTGCTGACAAGCCGGCGATGGGCACGATCAAGCTCGAATCGGATACGAAGGTCGCTCTCGACGAGCGTCTGGTCAGCTTCGACCCGATGAAGATCACCGAAGCCAACTTCCCGACACTGCAGAAGGAGCAGATCCGCGAGGTCATCGCGCAGATCGACAAGGCGATTCCCGACGACGACCGTGTGATCGCGCTGGATCGGGTCCTGGCCAACCTGGACAAGAGCGCGATCGTGCCGAAGAACGTGGAGGGCATCAAGGCGGATCCCCCGACCATCTTCTTCAGCAAGACGCCGGCGGTGATCGTGAACCTCGACGGCGAGCCGATCTGGAGCCCGATCAAGGAGAACGACCTCAAGTTCGCCGTCAACACGAACTGGGACCTGTTTGAGCACGGCCCGAGCACCACCTACTTTCTTCGGAACAACGATGCCTGGCTGAAGGCCAGAGACGTCAAGGGGCCCTGGTCCGCCGCCGGGACGCTCCCCGACAGCTTCAAGAAGCTGCCGGCGGAAGAGAACTGGAAAGAGGTCAAGGCGAATCTCCCCGGCAAGACAGGCACAGCGGTTCCCAAGGTCCTCGTGAGCCTCCAGCCTGCGGAGCTGATTCTGCTGACGGGCGAGCCCAACTACCTCCTGGTCCAGGGGACCGAACTTCTGTGGGTCAGCAACACCGAGAGCGACGTCTTCCGCATGGGAAAGAGCGGATCGGTCTACTACCTGGTGGCGGGCCGGTGGTTCTCGGCGCCGGACTTCACCGGACCGTGGACGTTCGCCACGCCGTCTCTTCCCGCCGACTTCAAGAAGATCCCGCTCGAGCACGCCAGGTCGCGCGTGCTGGCGTCGGTTCCCGGTACCGATCAAGCGGCGGAAGCGGTGTTGCTCGCGCAGGTGCCGCAGACCGCGCGCGTCAAGAAGAAGGAGCTGAAGGCGCCCGACGTCGCGTTCCAGGGCGATCCGCAGTTCACGCCGATCGAAAAGACGACGGTGCAGCGCGCCGTGAACACCGACAAGGACGTCTTCAAGGTCGGCGACCTGTATTACATGTGCTATCAGGGCGTGTGGTTCGTCGGCAAGGGCGCCTCCGGGCCATGGGAAGTGGCCAGCTCGGTGCCGGAGCAGATCTACCAGATCCCGGTCAGCTCTCCGGCGCATCACGTGACCTACGTGACCGTCGAAGACGATGACGACGAGTGGGTGACGTACGCCGCGGCAGCCGGCTACACGGGGATGATGGTCGCCTGGGGCTGCACCGTGTGGGGCTCCGGCTACTACTATCCCCCCTACATCGGGTGGGGCGGGTACTATCCTTATTACTACCCGCACTTCCCGACTTACGGGTACTCCGCCTGGTACAACCCCTGGACGGGCGCATATGGACGCAGCGCCGGAGTCTACGGTCCGTACGGCGGCGCCGGCGTTGGCGCGCGCTACAACCCGCGGACCGGAACCTACGCTCGCGGCGCGGCCGCATACGGACCGTACGGCGCGCGGGGCGTTGCGCAAGCGTATAACCCCCGCACGGGCACCTACGCGCAGACGCGTCAGGGATCGAACGTGTACGGCAGCTGGGGCTCGACCTCCGTGCAACGCGGCGACGATTGGGCGAAGACCAATCGCTATACGAACAATCGGACGGATACGACGACCCGAACGGTCAGGACAGACGAGGGCGGAGCGGTCACGCGGCGCGGTTCCGACGGAGGCTTCGTCGGCGCCGGCAGCGGCGGCAACGTCTACGCCGGCAAGGACGGCAACGTCTATCGGAATCAGGACGGCACGTGGCAGAAGTACGACAACGGCGGATGGTCGAACACCGAGAAGCAGCCCAGCGGCGAGCGGCCTCGGCCGACGACGGGTCAGGAGCGGCCAAGCACCACCGATCGCGGCAGCACCGTGGATCGCGGCACGCAGGATCAGCTCAATCGAGATTCGCGCGCGCGCAGCGAAGGCTCGCAGCGGACCGGGGATTACAGTAACTATCGCAGCGGCAGCTCGTCGCACAGCTCGGGCAGCTATCGCGGCGGCGGCGGGCGAGGCGGCGGCGGGCGAGGCGGCGGCGGGAGGCGGCGCTGAGGCTCCCGTTCGCAGGGCAGACGCAACCTCGAGACGTTCAGCGTTCTTGAAGGGCAGCGCCGCGCTGGCTGCGGCGAAAGAGCGCGATCGCACCGAGCATCAGCGGAATCTCGGTCAGAAAGTACGTGTACGCGAAACGCGCGAACTCGACGCGTCCGAGCAGCGTCACGGCGACTGCCATGGCCACGCCCAGATTGCGCGTGCCGAACTCGGCGGCCAGCGTGAATCGATCCCGAGGATCTCCGGTGACCGGCACCGCCGTCATCCAGCCGACAGCCGCCGAGCACACGATGAAGATGCACGCCAGCGGAACAGTGACCGACAGGTCGCTGACGAAGGTCCACGGATCGTCGAGGATGATGAGGAACAGCACGATCCCGACGCCGATGAACGCCAGACGCTGAACCGGCGAGCGGTACCTTCCGGACAGATCGGCCCACCGTCGCCGCACCCACATGCCGAGCCCGATAGGCAACGCCAGCATCAGGAGGAGCTGCACGAGGAGCAGGCGGATCGGCGGCGCGATGGTCAGTTGTCCCCCGAGCAGCGTCTCGAGGGCCTGTCCAATCAACGGTACCGTCACGCTGGCCAGCAGGCATGACAGGCCGGTGAGCGTGACCGACAGCGCCGTGGAGGCGCGCGCGAGGTAGCTGTAGGTATTCGAGATCCCGCCGATTGGACACGCGGCGACGAGGAGCAGGCCGGCCGTGACATCTGGCGGGGGCCGAAAGGCCCACGTCAGGGCGACCGCGATCGGTGGCAGCAGGAGGATCGGCCCGACGAGACCGGCCAGCACGAGCGCCGGCTGACGGCGCACGCGTGCGAAGTCCTCCCGCGTGAGATCCAACCCGACCGCCAGGAGCAGGATGAACGTCAGCGGTGGGACGGTGACGTCGATGAGCGTCTGCACCGCGTCTACCGCCGCAGCATCAACTGGATACCAATCTGGCGGGATTCTCCAGGACGGCCGCCGATCGCGGGAGGAGGCGTACCGAACGTCCCGGTGATGTAGTCCTCGTTCGTGAGGTTTCGCGCGTACGCGATGAGGGACCAGTGACGATGTCCCGGCCCCGCCTCGGCGCTCACGTCCAGAAGCGCGTATGCGTTCTGCCGCTGGATCGCGTCGTTGAATGGCGTGAAGAACACGCGACTCTGCCATCTGGAGTCGCCGCGCAACGAAAACTGACCTCTTCGTCCCAGCCGACCGGTCCACTCGAGCCAGAGACGTCCCGACCACTCCGGTGCGTTGTTGAGCCGACGCCCGGCGACGTCGCCGGTGACGCCGCCGAGGCCCACGGCGATGTACTGATCGTATGTGGCGTTCAGCCAGGCCAGATGTCCTCCGGCGCGCACGTCAGATGGGAGGCGTGCCGCGCCTTCGAGCTCGACACCGCGAATCGTCGCCTCGGCCGCGTTCGAAATGTCGATCACGCCGGGCACAATCGGCGTCTGTACCTGCAGGTCCGTATAGTCCATGTGGAACACGGCCAGGTTGATCAGGGCCCGTCCACGCGCGAGATCGGTCTTCAGGCCGCCCTCGTAGCTCCACGCCCATTCAGGATCGTACCCGCGACCCGACTCGGTCGACGTGAGATTGAAGCCGCCGCTCTTGAACCCTCGGGTCGCGGAGATATAAGCGAAGGTGCTCTCCCGCAGGCGCATGTCGAGTCCGATCTTCGGCGTCCACGCGGTGTGCGACAGCGCGTCCGTGTACTCGTAGGTCGAACCTGGAATCAGGACCACCGGCAGGTCGAGCGTAGAGAGCCTCCCTCGGTTGGCGATCGTCTTCCGCTCCCGCGTGTAGCGCAGTCCGGCCGTCGCCGACACACGCTCGGTGACGTCGAGTGTCGCCTGTCCGAATACCGCCCGTGCGTTGGCGTCGACCGAGGGATCGAGGAGATTCTCGAGGCGGGGCCCGAGGACCTGGACCAATGTCGGTTGGTGGTCGACTTCGTCGAACAGAAACAAACCGGCGATCCACGCAATCCGGGGCCGCCGTTGAGCGACCGTCAGTTCCTCCGACCACTGGTGGTGCATTTCGCGCAAGTCGACCGACGTGAGATCCAGCTCCGTGATGTCGGCGTCGTTCCGGACGCGGTAGTCCAGCTTCCGGTAGGCCGTCAGGCTCGTCAGCGTCGTCTCGGGCGCGAGCCGCACGGTGAGGCGGGCCGCCCCGCCGTACTGCAGGGTCCGACCGTCCGCGAGCGTCGACGCGCGGACGTCGTGGAGATCGGGAGGGTTGTCGACCTCGAACCCGGGCTTCACGGCCAGAACCTTCGCGTAGGTCAGCGGCACCGGATCCTGATCGGTCAGGTCCGCCGAAACGAGCAGGTTGCTCCGCTGGTCGAACACGACGTGCAGCTTTCCGCGCGCGGCCGTGACATCCTCTCCGCCAAGCGGATGGTCGGGGTGATCCAGATCCCGGACAAAGCCCTGACGAATCCCGCGCAGGACGGCACCGCTCGCCATGATCCTTCCGGGAACGATTGGACCGCTGACGCGTGCCTCGGCCCGAAGCGTGTCGAGGCTCCCCACGGCGAGCCGCCCCGAGACCTCGACGTCGTTCGTGGGAGGCTTGGTGATGACATTCAGCGCGCCGCCGACGGCGTTGCGGCCGTACAGCGTGCCCTGGGGGCCGCGGAGCACTTCGACACGCTCGAGGTCCAGGAAATCCGCAAGCACGGTCACGGGGCGCGCGAGGTAGACGCCATCGACGTAGACGGCGGAGCTCGGATCGGTCCCGGCGAAGACGACAGTGCTGCCAATTCCCCGGATGGTGAGCTGCGCGAAGTCCGAGTTCTGGGAGAACGTCACCGAGGGCGCGAGGCCGGAAAGTTGCGCCACCGTGTGCGAGTCCAGGCGCTGCAGCTCGGTGGCCGGCAGCAGGCTCACCGCCATGGGGATCGTTTGCACGTCCTGCTCGCCCGTCTTCGGCGCCGTCACGACGGCGTGTTCCAGCAGCAGGACCGAGAGCGTCAGCGAAACGGTGAGCGTGTCACCGGGCCCGAGTCGAACCGTGCGGCGTGCCGGCGCAAACCCTGGATGCGCGGCACGCAGCTCGTACTCGCCGACCGGAAGATTCTCGAGGTGGAAGCGGCCGTCAGGGCCGGTTTCGGTGACGCGATCTTCGGCCCCCAGCAGGCTGATTGTGACAGCCTGGAGGGGCGCGCCGGTGGCGTCCTCGACGGATCCGATGATCCGGGCCGTGGGTTGTGCGCTGACCGGCAGCGCCAAAGACAGCGTCGCCACCAACACAGACGCGAAGCGACAGTGTCGAGGCGCCAGCCCGAGCGGCGTCAAGAGCATGGAAACGTGAGCTCTCCTCCAGGGCGCGTCGAACCGCAGGAACTGGCAGTACGGGGCATGATACCCGGGCCCGGGGGGGCCCGGCCATAGGACCAAAGGCCGATGGAATAGTACGGCCGCCTGCGAGTACCAGACGTTGCGTCGGGGCGAGGCTGACAGTAATGTGTCTGGGCAACAGAGGAGCTGTGAATGCTGAGACGCGTTGTGCCGTGTGTCGTCCTCGCCTGCACGTTGACCGCATCGAATGCCTCCGCCCAATGGATCAAGGAAACAGCGAAGCGGTTCGGCATCGGCGGATCCGTCGGAGGCATCTTCACGACCGACGACGACGTCAGCCTCGGCCCGGCCTTCGGCTTCAACTTCGGCCTCGCCCCTGAGCCAGGCCTCGGACCGACGCTCGGCTTCGGGTGGTATCAGGCTGACCTGACGCTGCCGGGCGTCTCCGGCGACGTAGAGGTCGGGCGCCTCCGCGTCCGTCCGATCATGGCCGGCATCGCCTACACGTGGGTGACCGGACGGGTGGCGACGGGCATCTCGTTGAACGCCGGCATCAGCATCAACTCGATCCGTCTGGCCGACCAGTACCGCACCTTCTTCGGACCCGGCACCGAAGTGACCGTCGACGCGAGCAACAGCTTCTGTGTCCGGCCTCAGATAAGGGTCGAATACGCGGCAGGGCGGAAGGTCGGCATCTTCTCGAGCGCCGGCTTCTTCTTCACCGAGTTCGACAACGTCATCGAGACGCCGGTCGGCCGCTTCGACAACACGTGGGACGCGAGCAGCTTCAACGTGTTCGTCGGCGTGATGGTCTACCCGTTCAAATGAGACCTGCGCGCCTCAGCGCGTCGGCGTAGTCCTCTGGCCCGTTGCAGGTTCGAAAGCTCTCCAGTTCGGGGTCCACGTCGCGCAGCTCGCCGGGCTGGATACGTCGCGCGCGCACGTGGTCGAGGAGATCGCGCGTGCGGAGCGCCCGTCTGGCGACGAGCGCGTCGACCACCGGCGCGACCGAGCGCGCGTAGACGGCCGCGGTCATCATGAGGTGGCCGTCGATTAACGGGACGGCGGCCTCGTAGCCCGCGCTCAAGTCGAGCAGCCGCTCGACGAGGGCCGGGCGGAGGAACGGCGCGTCACAGGCCGTCACGAACGCCCGGTCTGCCTTCACATGGCGGAGGCCGATCATCAGGCCGGCGAGGGGTCCGAGGCCTTCCGCCGGGTCCCGTACCGCCTCGAATCCTTCAGGCAGCGTCTGGCCTTCCCGCGCCACGAGCACGACATCGTCCGCCGCCTGCCGCACGATCGCGACGACGCGCGCGAGGAGCGTCTCGCCGCCGAACGGGAGCGACGCCTTGTCGCGCCCCATGCGCGTCGAGCGCCCGCCGCAGAGCACGATGGCCGACCGGGTCGCGGACTGTATAAGATCTCCGCCGATGATCGTCATTCTGATGGGGGTTTCCGGATCCGGCAAGACGACGGTCGGCCGGATGCTGGCCGGCGAGCTCGGGTGGGAATTCCTCGAGGCGGACGAGTTTCATCCGCCGGCCAACATCGACAAGATGCGGCGCGGCGAACCGCTCGACGACGCGGACCGCGATCCCTGGCTGGCGGCGATCGCGGATGCGCTCGACAAGCGCGTGCGGGCCGGCCGGAATGCGGTCCTCGCCTGCTCGGCGCTCAAACATGCGTACCGCAAGCGGCTGCGAGTCGCTCCGGTGGTCCGCTTCGTCTACCTGAAAGGAACGTTCGAGGAGATCGAGGAGCGGCTCGGCGATCGCCGCGGGCACTTCTTCTCACCCGATCTGCTCGACAGTCAGTTCGATGCGCTCGAAGAGCCGCGCGACGCGCTGGTCGTCGATATTTCGAATCCACCTGCGGCGATCGTTCGCGAAATCACCCGCGAGCTCGAGATCGACCACAATTAATCGTCAATCGCCCCCCGCGGAGCATTCCAGCCACCCACTTCTCTGGCCAGCGCCTCTGCCTCCGTCGGACCCCAGGTCCCGGGATCGTACTCGTGCACGCGGCCGCCGTCCCGGATGACGGGATCGACGATGGCCCACGCCGCTTCGACGACGTCCTGGCGGGCGAAAAGGGTGGCATCTCCGGCGATCGCGTCGCCGAGCAGGCGCTCGTAGGCGTCCATGCGCCCCTCGGTCCCCTGCTCCGGCAATTGCACGACGGAGAGCTCCACCGGCTCGCCTTTCATGCCCTCGCCGGGCGACTTCGCCCGCGCGCCAATGGCAATCTCGACCTCGGGGCTCACGCGGAACCGAACGTAGTTGCCGAGCGACGGCATCGGCTCTTTGAACACGACGAGTGGCGGGTTCCGCAGCTCGACGATCACCTCTGTCGCCGTGAGGGCGAGGCACTTGCCGGCTCGCACGTAGAACGGCACGCCTTCCCAACGCCAGGAGTCCACGTGGAGCCGCAGCGCCGCATAGGTGGGCACCGACGAGTCCTGCGCGACGTTGGGCTCGCGTCGATAGCCGCGGAACTGGCCGATGACCAGATCGTCGACGCTGAGCGGCCGCGTCGTGCGCAACACCTTCGCCTGCTCGTCGTGGATCGTCTCGGCGTGGACGCCGGCGGGAGCCTCCATTGCCAGGTAGCTCACGATCTGCAGCAGGTGATTCTGGATGACGTCCCGGATCACGCCCATCTCTTCGTACAGCTTGCCGCGCCCGTCCACGCCGAAGCGCTCCGCCATCGTGATCTGAACGTTCTCGACGTAGTGCCTGTTCCAGATCGGCTCGAGGAACGCGTTGGAGAAGCGGAAGTAGAGAATGTTCTGCACCGCCTCCTTGCCGAGATAGTGATCGATGCGGAAGATCGCGTCCTCGGGAAAGACCTCGTGCAGCGTCTCGTTGAGCGCGCGGGCGGACGCGAGATCGCGGCCGAACGGTTTCTCGATGATGACGCGCGCTTCGCGTGTGCATCCTGCTTCCCTGAGCTGGCGCACGACGACCGGGAACATGCTCGGCGGGATCGCGAGGTAGTGCGCGGGACGCCGAGCCTCTCCCAGTTCCGTCCGGAGGCGCTTGAACGTCTCCGGATTGTTGTAGTCGCCGTCGACATAGCGCAGCCGATCGGCCAGCGTCGGGAAGGCCTTCGGATCGACGCCGCCGCCATGCTCGGCGACGCTCGCCCTCGCCCGCTCGATCAGCTGCTCTCGCGTCCAGCCGGATCGGCCCACTCCGACGATCGCGAAATCGAGCCGTCCCCGCCGCGCCATCGCCTGAAACGCCGGGAAGATCTTCTTGTAGGCCAGGTCGCCGGAGGCGCCGAAGAAGACGAGGGCGTCGGATCTGCGGCTGTCTTCGGTCATGTGGTTTGAGTTAACGGAGGCGATCACCGCTTCTCCGTATGCCCCCCGAACCCGTACCGCATCGCCGACAGGACCTTGTTCGCGAACAGGTCGAGGTTGCGCGACGCGAACCGCTCGAAGAGCGCGGCCGTCAGCACGTGCGCCGGCACGCCCTCGTCGTTGGCCGCCTGCACCGTCCACCGCCCTTCGCCCGAGTCGGCAACGGTGCCGCCGAACTTCTCGAGCGTCGGATCGGCGGCGAGCGCCTGGGCGGTCAGATCGAGCAGCCACGAGGTGACGACGCTTCCCCGCCGCCACAGCTCGGTCACATCCGCCAAATCGAAATCGTATTGATAGTGCTCCGGGTGCCGGAGCGGCGCGGTCTCGGCATCCTTTTCGTGGCTGGCCTTGCCGACGTTGGCCCGTTTCAGGATGTTGAGACCCTCGGCGTACGCCGCCATGAGCCCGTACTCGATTCCGTTGTGGATCATCTTCACAAAGTGCCCCGCGCCCGCGGGACCGCAGTGCAGGTAGCCATGCTCGGCGGTGCTCTGCCGGCCCTCGCGGCCCGGTGTCCGCGCGATCTGTCCCGGACCAGGCGACAGCGTCTTGAAGATCGGATCGAGCCGCGCGACGACCTCCTTCTCGCCGCCAATCATGAGGCAGTAGCCGCGGTCGAGTCCCCACACGCCGCCGCTGGTGCCCATGTCGACGTAGTGCATTCCCCGGTCGCGCAGCCGCTGCGCACGGGCGATGTCGTCCTGGTAGTGGGAGTTCCCGCCGTCGATGATGGTGTCTCCCCGCGTCAGCAGCGGGACCAGCTCGTCGATCGTCGCCTCGACGATCGCGGCCGGCACCATCAGGCAGATCGTTCTCGGAGGGCTGAGCTTCGCGACGAAATCGGCGAGCGAGGCGCCGCCGGACGCGCCGTCCTTGACCAGCGCGTCGACCGCCGGGGTCGCCCGGTCGTACACCACGCACGTGTGGCCGCCGAGCATCAGGCGGCGGACCATGTTTCCACCCATTCGGCCGAGGCCGATCATCCCGAGCTGCATTCGTGAGTCCCCACGCGGGGCCTAAGAGGCCCGCGCTCCTACGCGGGGCCAAGAGGCCCGCGCTCCCGGCGGAAACTATGTCACAGGGGCGGATGGGGCGGGAAGAGACGCGGGAACCGCGGCGATCTGTTGCATCACGCGCGCGACGACCAGGTCGCAGCGAGACGCGTGGAACTGGAAGGCCTCGGCCGTGGCGGCGCCGGCCCGCGCGTAGAGCTCGTCGCGGAGCAGACCGCGCGCGCGATGCAGGCGGGTCTTGACCGTGTCCTCGTTGAGCTCCAGGCACTCGGCCGTGTCGATCGTGCTCAACCCCTCGACCTCCCGAAGCATGAACACGACACGGTAGCTCTCGGGCAGCGCTTCCAGCGCCGCCTCGAGCATGCGCCTGAGCTCGCCCGCGAACGCCTGGTGCTCGGGGTCCGGCAATGCCGATGGATGAGCGTCCATGCTGGCGGGATCGATCGACCCATTACCGTCGGCCGGCGACCGTCGCCGCGCGCGGGCGAGCGCCTCGTGGACGGCAATCTTCGTGAGCCACGTCGCAAAGCGCGCCCGTTCGGCGAACTGATCCAGATGGAAGAAGGCGTTCACGTAAGCCTGCTGGATGGCATCCTCGATCTCGATCGAGTTGCCCATGATAGAGCGCACCACGCGATACAGTCGCTGGTTGTAGCGGCGCATCAGGACTTCAAAGAGCGCCGTATCGCCAGCCCGGACGCGTTGAAGCAGCTCTTCATCAGACATATATACACAGAGTAGTCGAGGGGCCAAAAGGTTCCCACCTTCGCGCTACGCGCTTCGGCGCGGCAGGCCCACGCGCTCATCCGTTAGGAGATCCTGGCGCGCCGAAGCGCGTCAGCGCGAAGGCGGCTGTCACGCCGGACGAGCGGCGCACTCTATACAAGAGGAGGCTCCCATGCGCCGTTCCGTCACGCTCGTGCTCGCGGCCGCTGCAGGCGGCTGGGCTCTGTCGTTGGCCAGTATCTCGATTCTGCGCGCCGACGACGACCATCGGTCGAAAAGGTCTGACGATCCCCTGTTCGCCCAGTCGGAGCGGATGCTGCGCGAGGGGCGGAGAACGTTTCAGGACGACACCTTCGGGGACGAGGCATTCTGGGGAGGAACGCTCAAGCTGCACGAGGCCGTGGCCGGGAGGAAGCTCGGCGGCGTCGGTCCGGGCCTGAGCCCGAAAGCCGCCCTGGGGATCGGCCTGAAGGTCGATCTCGACCGACTTCCCCGTGAGCTCGTCCACCTGCTCCGTCGCGGCAGAGTCAACCTCGACGACCCCGCGACTACCCTTGCCCTGCTCCGCCTCGACGCCGTCGTCGGCCTGACGGGCTTCTTCGACGATGGGCGGCTGAAATCGATTGGGATCCAGTGCGCGCTGTGCCATTCGACCGTCGATAACTCGTTCGCGTTCGGCATCGGCCGCCGGCTGGACGGCTGGGCGGCCCGTGACCTGAACGTCGGAGCCATAGTCGGGCTCGCGCCCAACCTGCAGCCGTTAGCTGACCTGCTGGGCGTCGACGTGGCGACGGTGAAAAAAGTGGTCGCGGCGTGGGGCCCGGGCAAGTTCGACGCCGAGCTGTTGCTCGACGGCCAGGGGTTCAGGCCGGACGGGAAGACCGCGGCGACGCTCATTCCGCCCGCCTTCGGGCTCGCGGGCGTGAACCTTCACACCTGGACGGGCTGGGGCGGCGTGAGCCACTGGAACGCCTTCGTCGCCAACATCGAGATGGGCGGGTCGGGGATTTTCTACGACCCGCGGCTCGACGATGCGGCACGGTTCCCCGTCGCCGCGAGAGCCGGGTTCGGCAACATCCGGAACTCGCCGGATCGCATCACGCCGAAGCTCGCCGCGCTCCACTTCTACCAACTTGCGCTGCAGGCGCCGCCGGCGCCGCGGCACCTGTTCGATTCGAACATGGCGCGGCGAGGGAAGGTCCTGTTCGACGGACGCGCGCAGTGCTCGACCTGTCACGTGCCGCCACTCTTCACCGAGCCCGGCTGGAACATGCACACCGCCGAAGAGATGGGCATCGATCCGTTCCAGGCCGATCGCTCGCCGGACCGCCGATATCGGACCGCGCCCTTGAAGGGGTTGTGGACGCACATGAAGGGCGGCTTCTACCACGACGGGCGGTTCGCGACGCTTCGCGACGTGGTCGAGCACTACGACAGACTGCTGTCGCTCGGGCTCACCGAGCCGCAGAAGCGTGAGCTCGTCGAGTATTTGAAGTCGCTGTGACTACCGCCTCGCGTCGAGCGCGAGCCGGATGTCGTCGAGCAGCAGATCTTCGTTGAACGGTTTTCGCAGAAAGGCGACCGCGCCTTTCTCGATGGCCCGCTCGACCATCTCCTCGGTGCCGAACGCGCTCATGAAAATGATCGGAATCCGCGGGTTGAGCGCCGCCAGCTCGCGCTGGAGGTCGAGTCCGCTCATGCCCGGGAGCCGCACGTCGAGGATGAGGCACGCCGTCTCGCGATCGCCCCGCTGCAGGAACTCCTCAGCCGATCCGAACGAATCCGCCGTAAGGCCCGCCGATCTCATCAGACGCTGGAGGGCACGCCGAATCGACTCGTCGTCGTCCACGATGGTGACGAGGACCTCCGCCATCTCTCCTCCCGTCCACCAGATGATGAGCGCCGGAGCCGGCTGACCCGGACGGGAGGAACCTTAACAGTCTCCGGGGGCGACGGGAATAGGACCTTGGTCCATCCCCGTTATGAGGCGCGAGGAGGCAGGGGCAGATGGTCGGCCATCCGAACCAGCTCCGCCAGCGAGCCGGCGTGCATCTTCTGCATCACCTGTGCCCGGTGCACCTTGACCGTCTTCTCCGAAATCCCGAGCTCGGCGGCGACCTGTTTGTTGAGAAGGCCGGTCACGACGAGCCGCATGACCTGGCGCTCGCGCGGCGTCAGCTCGTCATAGCGCCGGCGCAGCCCGGTCGCCTCAGAGCGCTTGCGGAGCGCCTCGCGATCGCGGTCGAGCGCCTTCCGAATCGCCTCGAGGAGCTCCTGCTCGCGCAGCGGCTTGGTCAGGAACTCCGACGCGCCCGCTTTCATGGCCCGCACCGTGATGGGGATGTCCCCGTGGCCGGTGATGAAGATGATGGGCAACGGGCGCTCGATGCCGGCCAGCTCGCGCTGGACGTCGAGTCCGCTCGTGCCCGGCAGCCGCAGGTCGAGGACGAGGCACTGCGGCCCTTCCGTACGTGGGGTTCGAAGAAACTCGTCCGCCGTCCCGAACGTCTGGCACGCGAACCCCACCGATCCCAGCAGCCGCTTCAACGCCGTCCGCACGGAGGCATCGTCGTCGACGACGTAGACGGTCTGATCTTCAATCACTCGGCGGCTCCTCAGCCGGAAGAACGATGTGGAAGATGGCCCCACCGGAGTCGTTCGGCACCGCCCAGAGGCGGCCGCCGTGGGCCTGGACGATCGACCGGGTGATGGCGAGGCCCATGCCCATCCCTTCCGGCTTCGTCGTGAAAAACGGGTCGAAGATGCGCTCGATCTTGCGCGGGTCGAGGCCCGTCCCCGTGTCGGACACCGAGACGAGGACGTCGCTCGTCTCGCGCCAGGTCCGCAGGCTCAGGTGCCGCTCCCGGTCGACGTCGCGCATGGCGTCGAGGCCGTTCACGATCAAGTTGAATACCACTTGCTGGAGCTGAATGCGATCACCCATCACCCGCGGGAGCCCCGTGAAAAGATCCGTCGAGCAGCGGACGTAGTTCCGATCGGCGCGGCTGCGGGCAAGCGCCATGACTTCACGAATCACCTCGTTCAAGTCGACGGGCGCCTGCTCGACCGGGGCATGCCGGAACAGCTCGCGCGTCCGCCGAATCACCTCGCTCGCGCGGTTGCTGTCGGTGACGACGTCCGCCAGCGCCTCGCGCACATCCCCGAGCTCCGCGCCGCGTCCCTGAAGCCACCGCTGGCACGCGTTCACATTGGCGACAATGGCGCAAAGCGGCTGATCGATCTCGTGCGCGATCGAGGCGGCCAGCTCGCCGAGCGCGGACATGCGGCCCATGCGTGCCACCTCCATCTGCGCGCGGTGGAGCGCCTCCTCAGCCTCCTTGCGTTCGGTGATGTCGGTCGCGGTGCCGCTGGCCCGAATCGGCCGCGTCCCGACGCGCTCGACGATCGCGCCTCTCACGACGAACCAGCGGATGCTGCCATCGCTGTGCAACAGCCGGCACTCCAGTTCGACCGACGGGATGCGCCCCTCCACGTGCGCGGTCATCCGCTTGTGCGCTTGATCCAGATCCGCGGCGTGAAACAGGCGGACCCATTCGATCGCGGAGCAGCCGGGACGGCGCGGGTCGAGCCCGAGATCGGTGTTGATCGACGGATCGACGTACACCTGATTGGTCCGGAGGTCCCAGTCCCACACGCCGACTCGCGCCGCGCTCGTCGCCAGCGTGTAGCGCCGCTCGCTGTCGCGCAGCCGCTCCTCGGCGCGGGTCCGTTCTGTGACGTCCTGGACGATCGACAGCCGATTGTCGCCGTCGCAGCGGACGACCCGCGCCTGGAACGTCCGGTTCTCACCCTGAATCGGAACGGTGTACTGCACCACCGACGGGTCGTGTTCCGTCGCGGCGGCGAAGGCCTCCTTGAATTGCGCGGCCAGCGCCGGCGGCATCACATCCTCCGGCCGTCTGCCGAGAAAACGCTCCGGCGGGACGAGCAGCTTGCTCCGGTCCTTCGCGTGAAAGTCCAGGTACACGCCGTCGGCGGTCTGCAGGAACATCAGGTCGGGAATGGCGGTGAGAATCGCCTGGTTGCGCGCCTCGCTCGCCCGCAACGCTGAGTCCCACCGGGTCCGCGCCTCGCTGAGCGCCGCGAGCAGCAGCAGGGGCACGGCCGCGACGATGAAAAAGACCTGCAGCGACACAACGCTCGAGGCGGGGGTGGCGCCGACGAACGGGCCGACCCCGTCGCGCGCATCGGGAATCCATTGAAGGGCGACGACCGTCAGCGCCGCGGACAATCCGAACGGCCCGAAGCGAACGGCAGCCCACAACAGCGCCGGCAGCGGGAGGTACAGCAGCGCCGGCAGCCCGACGCTTCCGGAGGGAATCCATCGGAAGGCTGCCGCGTGCACGACGGTCAACGTGACGAGCAAGCCACAGAACTCAATCGCCCGGCCGGGACGGCGTCGGAGCTCTCGAATCGCTTCAGGCGCGAGGAAAATTACCGGCGCAAGCATCAACCCGGTCGCGACGTTGGCGAAGACGCGCGCGCGGTACGCCGTCCAGAAGCTCGGCGCCCACCCCAGCTCGACGTAGAGCATGGCGGGCGGAAACGACGCCGCCAGCGGCGCGGCAACACACGCGGCGACGAACAGTGCGGCCGCCCGAAGATCATCGAGGTGGGGCCGAGGCCCCGAGTACAGCCGGACCATCCAGGCGCCCAGAAGCGCCTGCGAAGCGTTCCCGACAAAGCTGACGAGCTGAGCGCCCAGCCCGATGCCGTCCTGGGTGTGGGCCGCAATGTGGCCGACGAGCGCCGCAACGAGCGCGACACCCCAGGAGCTCGTGGGAAACAGGAGGAATGCGGCGAAGAGGATCGCGTTGGGCGGCCAGATGAAGCCGATGCCGCTCTGCGGGAGCCGCAAGGCAAACCCCGCGTGCGACGCGAGATAGACCGAAAGAGCGATCAGGAAGGCGGTTGCGGGGACACCACCAACACGCAACCGCAGGCGGGTCGCATCGGCGGATCCGTAGGTGGCCCTGACAGCAACATCGCTCAAGCCCGTTGTCACTCCACGGTCTGCCGTCTCCGCCGCTCGCAGGCCGGACGGGTGCAGAGCCTAGCTGCCGATCTTGGAGAGCGGTTCTGCCATTCTATCTATTACTACGACGAAGAACGCGAACGCGCTTACGAGATTGTTCCGACCCCCTGGGTTCGCTGGGACCGCGTTTGCGGTAGCATCTGCGGTGTGCCCACCCACTTTGACGACCGCCGCCACAATTCGGATCGCCGCCGCGCCTCACGAGGAGGCCGCCGGCCGGACGATCGGCCGGGTGCGGCGCCCCTGGTGCTCGTCGCGGACGACGACACGGGGAGCGCGGCGCGCTCGGAAGCCATCCTGTGCCGGCTCAGGTTCGCCGTGGCGCCGGCCGCCAGCGTGGAGGAAGCCGTTCGGGTCATGCGGGCTCTCCGACCGGAAGTCGTGGTAGCCCGGCTGCGCGACAACGACCGGCTCAAGTATGAGATGCGCAAAGATCCCCTGACGGCCGATATACCGGTCGTTGAGATAAACGACGGAGCGCTGGAACCCGAACAGTTCGTCGAGGAGGTGCGGGCTGCTTTAAGGCCACCGCCCTAACTTTGCGACAATAAAGGGGTTCGTGCTACTCTGACCGGGTACCGCCGGCTCCCCGGCGCTAAACAGCTGCAGTGAGCAGATCCAACCCGCTCGAGGTCAACCTCGGGCTCGTGCCGCGCGCACGCGTCGATATCGTCGATCCGCGCACCTCGCTCTCGACCGGCGAGCGTGCCGCACTCAGGCCCTTCGCCCGTTGTCTCTACTGGTCCAGTCACACCACCGCAGGGTTTCTCGAAAGGGCGCTGGCGGCCCGTCTAATGCGGCGGAAAGCCACGGCCGGCTACCTCGATGCCTTCCGGGCGCTCTTCCCCGAGGGTGGCGGCTACGAGCACGACCGTCTCGATCAGCGGACGGAGCTTGCGCCGGAGCAGCGGCTCGTCGAGCCGAGGAACGCCGACTCGCACCTCGCCTTCATCGCGGCCGGGCTGCGCACCTGCGTGAGCTTCCCGAACCGGGACGCCGAACCGGTCCGCTTCGTGGATCTGGACGGGATGCACGCGGGCCAGCCGCGCCAGCGCCTGGCGCGGATCATCGGGTACCAGCGCGAAGATGAGGTCCAGCGGCTCCGGATCGAGGTGCCCATGTCGGCCCACCCGGTCGACTCGATCAACCTCAAGGACCCGCGCCTAGGTATCTACGAACAGCTCACCGCCCTGATCGACCGCCACGACGTGACGAAGGGGCGCCTCAGGCTGGCGCTCGACCACGGAGAGCGCCACGCCGGGCTGACGGTCAACGAGTACGAGACGCTCCTCATGCGCTACGACCTGGCCGAGGTGCTGCGCAACCCGCTCCGGTTCGCCGCCCAGCAGGCCCGCAATGCGTTGAAGGATCCGCGCGCGGTGCCGGTCAAGACGCTCGGCTATGCGAAATACGATCTTGTCCGCGTCGTCAATCAAGTGGTGGACGCGCTCGGCCTGCACGAATCAGTCGTGGAGCGGCTGGTCTCGCGCGCGCTGGCCGCGCCGGCGGCGCGGTTCCTGCGCATGAAGCGGCGCGTAGACCTCCTCGTGTCGGACACGAACGGCGACGGCCGCGGCACGCTCGTCGAGGGAACCTACCAGAGCCCCATCCTGGTCCAGTGGCATCGCGCGCCGCGACAGGCGCGCTTCCTGGACGTCACGCTCACGCGCCTGTCGTGACAGACGAGGAACGCGAAGAAATCCTGCGGCTGCTGGCGAGCTACGACGACATGACGCGCGCGATCATGACGCTCGTCAAGCTCGTGCACGCCGCCCCAGATGTAGAGCTCGACGCGAAGCACGCCAGCCTCGTGGCCGAAGTCGCCGCGCTGGCGCCCGTGTGGCGGAGCCACGCCGAGACCGCGCGGGCGAAGCTCCTCATGGAGCGGCGCCGTCCGAGGGTCGACCCGCCGTCCGACGCCTATCACGGTCTCGAGCGTCGGAGATCGTGGGAGGAATGATTGTAGGCCCGGCCTTTCAGGCCGGGCGTCCCCGGATAAGACGAACGCTCGGCTGGTCCCAGCACGCCCGACCTAAAGGTCGGGCCTACGGCGTCAGCTTCCGCGTCTCGAAATCGACGGGATTCAGCGGCACGTCCCAGTGGGCGTCCAGGATCTCGAACCGCCGCGCCTCTTCCTTCCTGAACTTCGCCTGATCGGGATACAGCTTCCTGATGATCTCCTCCTCGGACGGGCCGGCGCCCTCGCGCGCGACCAGCTCCACGGCAAACGTCCAGTCCGCGCGCCCGTCACCGTGGTACCGCGGCGCGTACGTCCGAACAGCCGAGTAGGCGCCTCCCTGCATCCGCGCCTTCAGTATCGGGTAGTGATTGCGCTGGAAGAGATCGAGGAACTCGTCCTGGTGACCCCATTTCACTTTGTAGAAGTACCAGGTCGTGACTTCGCGGATTTGGGTTCCCTGGGTTCCAGGGGTTCCAGGGGTTCCAAAGGTTCCAGAGGTTCCAAGGGTTCCAACAAGAAGCATGAGCGAGAGGGTGAGATAGCGCATGTCGGCTCCGTTTCCAGCCGGAATATTCTCACAACTCTCGGCAGCCCTGAAGGGCTGCGCTATTCATCCTCTCTGCAGCCCTGAAGGGCTGCGCTACTCGTACCGCAGCGCCGTGACCGGATCGAGGCGGGTCGCCCGCCGCGCCGGCCAGAAGCACGCCGCGAGCGCAACGGCGACGAGCAGGATGGCGATCGAGACCAGCGTCGCCGGATCGGCGGCGCTCGTCTGCATCAGGAAGCTTTGGAGGAGCCTCCCGATGACGAGCGCGCCGCCAAGGCCCGCGACCAGCCCGGCGCCGAGCGGCAGAAGCGCATGGCGGACGAACAACCATACGACGTCGCCTCGCTGGGCGCCGAGCGCCATGCGCACTCCGATCTCCTGCGTGCGCTGCCGCACCGAATACGCGGTCGTCGCATAGAGTCCGACAGCCGACACGGCGAGCGCGATCCCGGCAAAGACCGCGAACATCAGACCGAAGACGCGATGCGCCCAGCGCGACTGTCCCTCCAGCACGCGCAGGGAGATGATGCCGGACACCGCCAGCTCGGGATCCAGCGCCTGGACTTCCTGGCGGACGAGCGTGGCGAGACCCTCCGGCGCCGGCCCGCGCACGAGCAGCGTCGCGAAGGGTCGAGGGTCCGCGCGCATCGGGACGTAGGCCACGGGGTCGAGCTCCTGCAGATCGATCGGCTGCTGCTGGCGGATGGACGGTGACACGGCCACGATCGTCAGCCATGGAGCTTCGATTCCCGAGGCCACAGGATCTGACAGTCGGATTCGCCGCCCGAGCGGCTCTTCGTTCGGGAAGTGCAAGCCGGCGAAACGTTCGTTTACGATGACGGTTTCGTGTCCGGGCGAGCCATCGATCGCGGTGAACGGCCGCCCTCTCAGCAGCCGCACGCCCAGCGTCTCGAAATAGTCAGGGCCGATCGCAACGAAGGACACGTTCGGGGCGGTCCCTTCTTTCGCCGGAGGACGTGCGTCAACGGCAAGCGCCCGGCGACGGGCTCCCGCGAACGGCACATTGCTTGTGAGCGAGGCGGATGCGATCGGAGAGATTCCCTGCAACCGCTCCATCAGACGGTCGTAGAAGACAGTCCACTGCTCTCGCGGGTATCTCTGAACGGGCAGCGTCAGGCCCATCGCAACGACTTGAGAGCCGTCCACGACCCGGTCCGCCCGATGAAGCGCGAGAAAGCTCCGCATCATCAGGCCGGCGCCGGCCAGCAACACGAGCGTGAAGGCGAGCTCGATCCCGAGCAGCACGCGCGTCCAGCGGCGGGCCCGCACGCCGCCGGAGCCGGTCCATCCGGATTCTTTCAGGACCTCGTTCGCGCTGGTCCTGGAGAGGTGCAGCGCCGGCACCAGCCCGAAGATCAAGCCGGTACCCAGACAGGCGGCCGCCATGAATCCGAGCACGCGCGCGTCCATCGTCCATCGGATGGAGTACGGGAAGTTGATCCCGTCGACGTGACTCATGAACGCTCGGAGACCGACGACGGCCAGAGCAAGGCCCAGCCCGCCGGCGGCGATGAGTAGCACCGCGCTTTCGACGAGCAGCTGTCGGACAATCCTCCACCTCGTCGCGCCGAGCGACGCGCGCATCGCCATCTCTCGCGATCGGGACGCCGCGCGCGCGAGCAGGAGGTTGGCGATGTTCGCGCACGCGATCAGAAGCACGAATCCAACGGCGCCGACGAGCGCCATGAAGATCCGTCGCGCTGAGCTGCTGTCGACGAACGGGGTTACCGCCGCGCCCAGATCCTTGTTCGTATCGGGAAAGGCACGGGCAAGACGGTCGGCGATTGCGGCCAGCTCCGACTGGGCCTCCGGTATCGCCTTCCGGGCCGCGAGACGCCCAAAGACCGTGAGCGTTCTGGCATCGCGCTTCTGCCTCGCGAGGCCGGGCATCTGCGCAAGCGGCTGCCAGATGTCCGAGACCACCGGGAACCTGAAACCCTCCGGCATGACGCCGATGACGACCGCCGGCACGCCGTTGACGCGAATCGTCCGGCCGACGACGGCGGGGTCGTTGTTGTAGCGTCCATTCCAGACGCGATAACCGAGAATGACGACCGGCGGAGCGTCCGGACGATCGTCCTCGGGAAGGAAATCCCGGCCCAGCATCGGGCGGTCCCCGATCAGCCGAAAGGCGTCCCACGAGAGATACGAACCGGAGAAGCGATCGGGCGCGGCCCTCTCGTCGGCGACGATCAGCTGCGTGTCGCTGCACGCCGCAACGCCTTCGAATGCCGTCGTCGACCGACGCCAGTCTTCGAAGTCCGGGAACGACACCTGGAGCGGACGCCCCGCCGCGTTGCGCATGCCCAGCCGCACGATGCGATCTGGATCGTCGACGGGTAGCCCGCGCGACAGCGCGTTCACTACCGTGAACACGGTGCCGTTGATCCCTATCCCGAGCGCCAGCGTCGTGACGGCCACGAGCGTGAACGCGCGGTCCTTCAGCAGCAGCCGCACGGCGAAACGCAGGTCCTGACCGGCATCCTGAAGCCAGGGCCAGACCCACACGTCGCGGGCGCGCTCGCGCGCCGACAACACGTTGCCGAGCGCACGCCGGGCCTCGAGCGCGGCGTCGGCGGGCGTCAAGCCGTTGCGCTCGAGATCCAGCTCTTTCAAACGGCGATGCTGTTCCAGCTCCTCGGCGAGCTCGGCCTCGATCCGCCGGCGGCGAAGCGAAATAAGAGACGCGGCCAGAGGAGCTCTCGCATCGCGTCACGCCGTGTCGAGAACTTTGTGGATCGCCATGATCAGGCGATCGAACGCTTTTCGTTCGGCCACGAGCTGCTTGCGGCCGGCAGCCGTGAGGGTGTAGTAGCGCGCCCGGCGATTGTTCTCCGACGCGCCCCACTCCGCCTTGACCCAGCCTTTCAGCAGCAGACGCTGCAGCGCCGGATACAGCGAGCTCTCCCCCACCTGGAGCACGTCTTCCGACACGAGTTGGATGTGCTGCGCGATGCCGTACCCGTGCTTCGCGCCAGGCCCGAGCGCTTTCAGGATCAGCAATTCGAGCGTGCCGGGCAGGAGATCGGGCGCGTCATTGCTTCCCATGGCTTCCCATCGTCTGACGATGGGAGAATGCCGCACCTCTCTGGCGTTGTCAAGCACACACGCTTTCTCAGACTTCTTCAGTCGGCGCTCACGACGCCAGGCTCGCCGGTCGATACAGTGATCTGCAGAGGTGTTACATGCGTGTAGCAACAGCGGTTCTGGCTGCGGTCCTGCTCGGAGCCGGGTCGGCGGCCGCGCAGGACGTCAGCGGCGGCGTGAAGGGGGGCGTGAACTTCGCGAACATCGTCATCGACGGAGACGCCGCCGACCTCAACCTGGAAACCCGCATCGGCCTCGTGGTTGGCGGGTTCGTGACCTGGCCGGTGACGCCGCGCTTCGACATACAACCGGAAGCACTCGTCAGCATGAAGGGGGCGTCGTTCGACGAGTTCGGCGTCGAGGCGGACATCGAGCTCACCTACTTCGAGTTTCCGATCCTTTTCCGCTACGGATCGCCAATCTCGTCAGGCTCGTCGCTCATGGTGTTCGCCGGACCCTCGCTCGCCTTCAAGCTGAACGCCGACGCGACCGGCGAGTTTCTCGGAACCTCATCGGATCAGGATATCGATGACGACGTGGAGAGCTTCGACTTCGGCCTCGTGATCGGCGCCGGCATCGAGGCGGGTCACTTCACGTTCGACGGCCGGTACTCCTGGGGGCTCACCAACATCAACTCGGCACCCCAGCAGGACGACACCGCGGTCAAAAATCGCGTGTTCTCGCTCCTGGTGGGATTTCGCTTCTGAGGAGTATCATCCTCCTTCCTGGCAGCCCTGACCGGCCTCCGCCAAGGCTTCGGCGGTCCGCCGAAGCGGAACGCGAAGGCGGAAGGGCTACGTCTCCAATGTGGAAGAAGGAGGGATCGTCATGCGCAAACTGACGATACTGACGTTCCTGATCGCGTGTTTCGCGCCCGCGTGTGGCGGACCGTCGACCGAGCGTGCCGCTCAGCCCCCGCCCGCGCGCATGAAGATCGGGCTGCTGATGGACGACGTCCAGCAGGAAAGGTGGCAGCGCGATCGCGATTTGTTCGTGGCGCGCGCCAAAGAGCTGCGCGCCGAGGTACTCGTGCGATCCGCCGACCTCGATCAGGAGAAGCAGATCCAGCAAGCCGAGGAGCTCCTGAAGGAGGGGGTCAAGGTTCTGGTCGTCGTCCCGCACGACGCCGAAAAGGCGGCCGTGATCGTCGAGACGGCCAAGAAGCAGAACGTGCCGGTGATCAGCTACGACCGGTTGATTCGGAACGCCGACGTCGATCTGTATGTCTCGTTCGACAACGTGAAAGTCGGCGAGATGCAGGCACGCTACCTGTTGGACCGCGCCCCTAAAGGCAACTATCTGCTCATCGGGGGCGCGCAGACCGACAACAACGCGAAGCTCCTTCGCGAGGGGCAGATGAAGGTGCTGGACCCCGCGATCAAGCGGGGGGACGTCAGGATCGTCGGCGACCATTGGGCGGACAACTGGGAGGCGGGGCCGGCGGAAAAGCACACGGAAGCCGCGCTGAAGAAGGTCCGCAACAACCTCGTCGCGGTCGTCGCCTCGAACGACGTCACGGCAGGCGGCGTCATCCGCGCGCTCGAGAAGCAGAAGCTGGCCGGCAAAGTGCTCGTGTCCGGTCAGGATGCCGAGTTGCCGGCGGTCCAACGGCTGATGGCGGGAACGCAGGCGATGACCGTGTACAAGCGCATTACGCCCCTCGCGCGCACGGCCGCGCGCTCCGCCGTCGATTTGGCCGACGGCGACAAAGTCGACGGCACGTCGACCGTCAACAACGGCCGCAAGGACGTTCCGGCGCTTCTCCTCGATGGAATGCCCGTCGACAAGGAAAACGTCGAGCAGACGGTCGTCGCCGACGGGTTCCACAAACGGGAAGACGTGTTCCGCGCCGCTGCACCCAAGCCTTAGCTCAATACTGAATGCAGGAGCCAAACATGTCGCCGCATCGCCTGTCCGGGTACGCCGTTGTCTTCGTCGCCGCCTTCCTGTCGACGCTTGCCGCCTGCGGCGGCGGCCCCGGCCCAGGATGCGCGTACAGGCTGCAGCACACCGGGTTCGGGTCGAAGGCGACCGGCGGTCCGGTACAGGAACGCGTGGACGCCCCCGCGGGCTGCACCTGGACCTATCAGGGTGAGGTGCCGTGGATTACCGTGGCGCCGGCGCCGGCGCCGGCGACAGCCGGGAACGGCAACGGAACGGTCACCATCACGGTCGCGGCCAACACCGGCGTGCGTCGCGTCGGGACGGCGACGGTCGCGTTCCACACGATCACCGTCGATCAGGCCGGTACCGATGGCGCGGGACCGTGCACGTTTACGGTGTTTCCGCCGGAGGCGACCATCGGATCGGCAGGTGGCCTTGGAGCGTTCGTCGTCGTTCCGAGCGCCGCCGATTGCGGGTGGTACTCAGAGGCTCGCTCGCCGGATGACGACTGGATCGACAACGACTACGGGTACGGCCTCGGCACGGGCGTCGCCACGTATCAGGTCGTGCCTGGCACGACGTTCCCGTCGCTCCCGCCGCCGCGAACCGGCCGGCTCGCGGTCTACAACTCCGCCGGCACGCTGGCGGCGGAACACCGGATTACGCAGAACCCGTAGCCCCAATCCTGAACGAGGAGCTCAGCCCTGCGATAGCTTCTCGACGAGAGCGTCCAGCGAGCTGACGCGCTCGCACGGGTATTCCGCGTACAGATCGAGCGGATCGAGGAGCATCGCGCGAATCCCGGCCGCGCGGGCGCCGACGACGTCGACGTGGTAGATGTCGCCGACATGCAGCGTGCTCTCGCGGCGCGCACCGAGCCGCTCGAGCGCGCACTCGAAGATGCGCGCATCCGGCTTCTCGATCCCCACCTCGGCTGAATCGATCACGCAGTCGACCCGTCGCGCGAGGCCCACGCGCTCGAACTTCGCGCGGAGCGTGCCGTTGGCGTTCGACACGACCGCCAGCTGAAGTCCGAGCCGGCGCAGCCGTTCCAGGGCCGGAACGACGTCGGGTGGAACGACCTCCCAGAGATTGTGTGTGGCGTGGTAGGTGCGCAGCTCGTCCAGCGCGGCGTCCCGCTCCGGGCTCGGCGGGACACCGGCGGCGTCGAAGACGAGGTCGAAGTACCGCCGGCCTCGTTTGTCGTCCGGTGCCGAGCGAATCAGGGCGGGCTCGTCGATCTGCTTCCGGACGTGAGGCTCCCCCGCCGCCAGCGTCGCGGGATCCACCTTGATTCCGTGTTCTCCCAGAACCGCGCTCGCGCGGGTCCAGTTGGGAAACACGAGCACGGCGCCGGCGTCGAGGAACAGGGTTTTGAGGTGCATCACCGCGCCTGGGTCTTGATGACGGTTCCGCCCTTCATCACGAACGTCACGCGCTTCAGCGCGGCGATGTCCACGAGCGGGTCGCCGTCCACGGCGATGATATCGGCGAACCGGCCGGCCTCCAGCGCGCCGACGCGATCGCCCCAGCCGAGCAGATCGGCCGCATTGATCGTCGCGGCTCGAATCACGTCTGCCGGCCGCATGCCGGTTCGCGCGAGCGCCTCCAGCATGACCTTCGTCGCTTCTCCCCGTGTCTTGCCCGGATAGCGCATCCACATGTCGGACCCGGCAGCAATCTTCACGCCGAGCTTCATGGCGCGCTGCACGAGTGTCGCGTGACTGTCTGTCAATGACGCGATCTGCTTGTCGATGGCCGCCTTCTCGACGTCGGTCCACACCCGGTGCGAGACGAATACATCGCGGAGCGCCTCGGCGGTCCATGCGATCGGCACGAGCGTGATGCCTTTGTCACGCATGGCGGTCAGCATCGCGTCGGTCGCTTCGTCGCCGTGCTCGACCGAGTCCACTCCTCCGTCGATCGCTGACTGAATGCCCGCGGCGCTCGTCGCGTGCGCCGCGACGCGGATACGCGCTCTGTGCGCGGCGGAGACGACGGCGGCGACCTCGTCCCGATCCAGGACCAGCGGGCCCACGTCCACGACGATCTTGATCACGTCGACGCCGGTCGCGATGAGCGATCCGACCGCCCGCCGGGCATCCTCTACCCCGCTGATCGGAAGGAACTCCTCGTCGAGAATGGCGGTGCGATCGCGATTGCGAAGCGCGACGGCCTGGCCGCCGGGCGGCGTGACCTTGCGCCCTGACGCGAGGACGCGCGGTCCCGGGACCGAGCCGGCGTCGATGGCTTCCTTGAGCGCGACGTCGCCGTCCACGCCCGAGTGCCCGACGCTTCGCGCCGTCGTGAAGCCCGCCTCGAGCATCTCGCGCGCGTTTTCGGCGCCGATGAGCGCGCGCCTGGCCTGGCCGAGCTGCGTCACCGCGATGATGATGTTCGCGCCCGGGCCGAAGCGTCCTTCCATCGACGCCAGGAGATGCGCGTGGCAGTCGATGAGTCCCGGCAGCACCGCCGCCGACCCGAGATCGATCGTCGTCGCGCCGGCCGGCGCCCGTGCCTCGACCTCCGCCGCGGGCCCTGCCTGCACGATCTTCCCGTCCGCGACGAGCAGCGCGTGGTTGGCGCGGTAGGCCCCCGTCCTCACGTCCAGTACGCGTGCGGCCTTGATGAGCGTCGCGGCAGGCGCTGAAGGCGTCTGCGCCGACGCGGCGGCGACGGCGGACATGACGGCGAGAAGTGGAATCACGCGGCAACGCATGACGGGGATGATACGCTGTCTCGTCTACCGACATCTCAGACATGGACCTCGTCCTCCTGGGCGCGCCTGGATCGGGCAAGGGAACCCAGGCCGATCACTTGCGGCGCGAGATCGGCCTCACGCACATCGCCTCCGGCGATCTGTTCCGCCACCATCTCCAGCAGAAGACCGACCTGGGCGTCCGGGCCAGCGAATACATGGCGCGAGGCGCCCTCGTGCCAGACCCCATCACGATTGCGATGCTCCGCGAGCGGATCTGTCAGCCCGACGCGGCCAAGGGCGTGCTGCTCGATGGATTTCCGAGGACGATGGAACAGGCGATTGCGCTCAACGAGATGATGTCCGGGCTCGGACGCCAGATCGATGCGGTTCTCTACGTCGAGGTGCCGGACGACGAGCTGGTCGAGCGCCTGTCAGGACGCCTGATCTGCCGCGAATGCCAGGTCCCCTTTCACCGGACGGCGAACCCGTTCAAGACTTGTCCGCAGGGCCGCTGCGCCGGCGAGCACCTCTACCAACGGCCGGACGACGCGCCCGAAACCGTGCGCGCTCGTCTGGTCACGTTCCACCGTCAGACGGCGCCGGTGGTTGACTACTACCGGCTGATCAACCTGCTGGTCACGGTGCCGGGAAGCGGCGCGGTCGACCAGGTCAAGCGCGCGACGCTCGACGCCGTGAGGCGTCTCGCAAAGGAAAGCTGATGTTCGAAGCTGCCGAGCTCGGCCAGGAGATCCCTAAAGACGAGTACAAGGCGCGGATCCCGACGCTCCGCACGGAGCTGCTCGAGGCGCAGCGGCAGTTGACGGCCGCGCGCTTCCCCGTGATCGTCGTGTTCGGCGGTGTCGACGGCGCCGGCAAGGGGGAGACGGTCAACCTGCTGAACGAGTGGATGGATCCTCGCTGGATCGTCACGCGCGCCTACGGGGAGCCGTCGGATGAGGAGAGCGAACGCCCGGAGTACTGGCGCTATTGGCGAGACCTGCCGCGGAAGGGCCGGATCGGGCTCTTCCTGAGCTCGTGGTACTCCCGGCCCCTGCTGGATCGCGTCTACCGCCGAAGCCGACGCGCCGACTTCGACAAAGAGCTCGATCGGATTGCCGCGTTCGAAAGGACGTTGACCGACGACGGCGCCCTCATCCTCAAGTTCTGGATGCATCTCGGGAAGCGCGCGCAAAAGAAACATCTTCGAAGGCTCGAGAAGGATCCCCTTACCAGGTGGCGCGTGACGAAGCTGCAGTGGCAGCACTGGCGCATGTACGGCCGGTTCGTGGCGTCGGCCGAACGGGCGCTGCAGCGCACGAGTACCGTGGACGCGCCCTGGATGATCGTGGAGGGCGTCGATGAAGCGTATCGAAGCCTCACGGTGGCGACGACGATACGTGACGCGATCCGCAAGGCGCTCGCGCAGAAACGAGGCGAGAAGCCAACGCTGACGCTCGTGACCGACTCCGCAAAGCAGCCGCGAGCGAAGGGGACGCCAGGGGCACGGCCACGCGTGGGCGCCCCGGCTCAGATCCTGGGCGCCCAGGCGCCGACGATCCTCAGCAGCCTGGACATGTCGCAATCGCTCGCCAAGAAGGAGTTCGCCGCCGAGCTCGAGAAATATCAGGGCCGACTGAATCGCCTGCAACGGAAGGCGCAGGCCAAGGGCGTCTCGACAATCATGGTGTTCGAAGGCTGGGACGCCGCGGGCAAGGGCGGAGCGATCAGGCGGATCACCAGCGCCCTGGATGCCCGGTCCTATCAGGTCATTCCGATCGCGGCGCCAACCGACGAGGAGCGGGCGCAACATTATCTTTGGCGTTTCTGGCGTCACCTCTCGCGCGCCGGGAAGCTCACGATCTTCGATCGAAGCTGGTACGGGCGCTTACTGGTCGAGCGGGTCGAAGGCTTCGCGACCGAACAGGAATGGATGCGCGCCTATACAGAGATCGGCGCGTTCGAGGAAGAGCTCGTCGAGCACGGGATCGTCCTGATCAAATACTGGGTCCACATCACGCAGGAAGAACAGCTGCGTCGCTTCAAGGAGCGCGAGAAGGCCCGATACAAGCAGTGGAAGCTGACCGACGAGGATTGGCGCAACCGGGCGAAGTGGGCCGACTACGAGCGCGCGGTCAACGACATGGTCGAGCGTACCAGCACTCGGCTGGCGCCATGGACCTTGATCGAAGGGAACGACAAGTACTTCGCTCGGCTGAAGGTGCTGAAGACGGCGTGCGACAGCCTGAAGGCTGCGCTGTAGGAGCGTGGGAGGCGTGGGATGTGCGGCTCACGTGGCGCCTAGTCTGGAGGTTCCATGCGAACGAGGTGGTCAATCGGGCTCTTCGTCATTGTCTTCGTGGCGATCTCTTCCGCAGCACTACGCGGCGTTCAGGACTCGTCGACCGGCGAGCAATTTCTAGGAGTCTGGTCGGGCACCTGGGAAGGGGCCGGCGGCTCCGGCGGCTTCGAGCTGACGCTGGAAAAAGCCAGGGACGGCACCATCGCGGGAAAAGTTTCGGTCACCGGCGAGCCGACCTACAAGGCGACGTTCCGAACGCTTTCGTTCGATGGCCCGAAGATGACCGCCATCTACGATTTTCCTCCGGAGCCGGCGGCCGAGGTGGTGCTCGGCGCGACGTTCGAGACGGGCAGCGCGAAGGGGACGTGGTCTCTTCGGCAGAAAGGCGACAGCGCCGATGTGGCGAACGGCACGTGGAGCGTGGTCAAACAGTGATGCGCTGTCGCGCAGTCAGGCAGCCTGACCGTCAGCGGCTCGCGAGGGACAGCCGGAACGCGGCCATCTCCTCGCCGTTGCGAACCAGCAAGATGTTCCCCACGAGAACCGGGTGATTCCAGGTTTTGCCCTCGATCGCCGGGAACCGCGCGACCTCGGTGAACTTGTCGGGCGTCGCCCCGACCAGCGCCAGCTCGCCCTCCTCTGACAACACGAGCAGCAGATCCTGGTCGAGCAACAGGACGAGCTGGCCGCTGCCGTAGCGTCCGCCCTTCCACTTGCGCGCGCCATCGTTGAGATCGACGCATGCGAGGATGCGTCCGTCGAAGCCGAACAGATGGCCCTTGTGGACGACGAAGTCGTTGAAGTACGGCTTCATCCCGGCCGACGTCCAGCGCTCCTCGACTTTCCATCCGTCGGCAGCGTGCGCGACCGCGATGCGGCGGACGCCGAGCCCACCGTTTCTGCCGTTCGGGATGAGGATGTCGCGGTCCGCGATCTGTGCCGGCTGCACGATGGTGTCCCCCGGCCACGCGTGCTCCCAGAGCACCGTGCCGTCGGAGGGCGCGATGCTGGTCGCGCCGGCAGTGGTCAACTGGAGGACCTGGACGACTCCATCGATCGTCACGAGGTGCGGCGAGCTGTAACTGTCGCCGGTGACCTTGCCGGTCCAGCGCGGCTTGCCGGTCGCGCGGTCGTAGGCGGCGAGCCCGCCGGCGTACACGATGACGACATCGCCGACAACCAGCGGCGAGCTCGAGAAACCCCAGAACGGGACTGTCCCTCCGATGTCGGACGCCGCGTTCCGCGACCAGACGACGGCGCCGTTACCGGCGTCCAGCGCGTTCACGATTCCGGTCGCGCCGCTCGTGTACACGCGGCCGTCACTCAGGGTTGGTGTGGCTCGCGGGCCGGCGCCGGCGTTCGACTCCCAGAACCGCGCCGGGTCGCGGTGAATCCACACCGGCTCACCGGTTGTCGCCTTGTAGCAGGCGACGATCTCGTCGTCACCACGCTGCTCCTGCGTGTAGAGAAGATCGCCGCGCACCGCGAATGACGACCAGGCCGGCCCGATCGGCCGGCGCCAGAGCTCGACCGGCGGCGACTTCGACCAATCGGTCTCGAGCCGAACGCCGTGAATGATGCCGTCGCGCTCGGATCCGCGAAAGCCGGCCCATCCTACGACTGGCACTGCCGCTGCCGCGATCGGCGGGAGCGCTGATGGTTCAGCGGCGGGCTTCGCCGCGAGCCGTTCCTCCGGAATCTTGGTCACCGCGGGACTCGCCGGGAGCGCTTCAGCCGGCGCCGCTTTTTCGGGAGTCGCTGCCGCTGCCTGGGGCGCAGCCACGGCCGGGGCATCAGCGAGCTTGGCTGCCAGCCGTTGCTCGTGGGTCTCCGTCCACCGCCACGCGAGCTGCGCGACGCCGTCCCCGGTGATCCCGTCGGTCCGAACGAGCGTCCACGCTCCGCAGGCGAGCAGGATGGTCGCGACGATCGCCGTGCGGCGCCGGCCAGGAGCGAGATGCCGGCCGGCCACCACCCCCACCACGAGGGCGAGGCCCAGGAGCGGGACGGAAAACACGCCCAGCATCATCCCCATCATCCCGCCCCGGACTGACCCGTCAACGACCAGCGACGTTGCGAGCACCGCGACAACCATCAGAGCGACGGTGCCTAAGCGCTCGAGCCAGGTAGCCCGGCTGAAGAACGTCCACCAGATGAGGATGATCAATCCGCACAGAACTGCGCCGAGAAGGCCGAAGATCGCGGCGTCCGGATCGACCATGGGCGCGCCAAACGTGACGAGCACCATCAGGATCGCGGCGACCACTCCGGGCCACAGCCTGAGCGGTTTCTGGAGAGTCGGTTCGGTCTGCGCGTGAGTCATGGGTTGGACCAGACTACATCACGTTGACGATTCTCTGACGTTGTTCGCTGCGCTTGAACCATGGCCCCCTGCGGGCGTCCTACTAGATAGAAGGAGGCCGAGGTGCCTGACCCGTGTCTCCTCGGAGGTTACGGTCGTGTTGGGCAAAATCTTCCTTACTTCATGGCTTGTGGCGTTTCCTGCCGTCGCTCTGGCGGAGGTTCGCGTCGACTACGATCGCCACAAGGATTTCAGCAAGTACCGGACGTTTGACGTCGAGATTGGATCCCTGGTGCGGCTCGACGGTTCGATCGACGAGCAGAATACGCTCGCAGAGGACCGCCTGCGCGGCGCCGTCACCCGCGAGCTCCTGTCGCGCGGCCTCGAGCCAACCGACGAAGGAGCCAGCCTGGTGGTTCGGATCTCGGGGCGTGACACCGAACGGACTTCAATCATCAGCACCGGGCCCGTTTATCCGCGCTACTACGTGCGTCGACGCTGGGGATACTGGGGCGGTCCGCATCGATATGGATTCTGGGGGTCGCCGTATTACGGCGACGTCTGGACCCGGCGCTACGTCGAGGGCGCGCTGACCGTAGACGTCATCGAACGCCAGACCGGTGCGCTCGTCTACCGCGCGGAGGTCACGGACGAAGTCGGCAAGGACCTGGACAAGCAGATGGCGAAATCGATCGACAAGGCGTTCAAGAAGTTTCCTGTGAAGGAGCTCGAGCGGTAACACCGACCTGGAGCTCACCTGGGCTGTCATTTTGCGGCGGGCCTATTGCTTCGATCCGTGCGCCGGTGTGGTTGGGCGGGGGCCCGCCGCAAAATGACAGTCCCAGGTGAGCTCCAGGTCGGAGCACCCCAGAACGTGGTACGACGCTTTAGCGTCGTCCGTCGGTTAGGGTAAGCTTGTCACCGGTGATCGACCGACGTCATTTCCTCGGCTCCGCCGCTGCCACCGCGGGTTTCTTTGCAATGCACGATCTGCCGTTGCTGGCGGCCCAGGCCGGTCCTGCGGCGCAGGTCCCGATGGGCCCGCGCATCCTGTCGCTCGAGCTCCTGTCCGGGGCTCCCATCAGTGTCATGAAGGCGTTCTACGGGAAGACACTCGATCTGGCCATCCTGCAGGAGCGAGACGACCGATTCACGATTCAAGCCGGCGAGACCCGGATGACGTTCGTCACCAGCTCGGACACGGTGGACGGGCGCCCCTTCGACTCCGCTCAGGGCAGGCCGCCGTTCTACCATTTCGCGTTCAACATCCCCGAGAACAAGATCCTGAAGGCGCTCGAGTGGCAGAAGGCGCGGACGCCCATGCTCCCCATCCCCGAGCGCAACCGGGCTGCCGGTTTTCCTCCCGAGGTGGTCGACTACAGCCACTGGAACGCGCACTCGGTCTTCTTCCTCGATCCCGCCGGCAACGTCGTCGAGTACATCGCGCGGCACGATCTGAAGAATGGCGACAGCAACGCGTTCACCTGGGGGGACATCCTCTACGCGAGCGAGATTGGCCTGATCGTGGACGACGTCGCGGCGACCGCGGCGAGGTTAACGGACCTGGCGTCCCTCCCGCAGTACAGAGGCGGCAGCGATCAGTTCATGGCGATGGGGGACGAATACGGGCTGCTGCTGGTCATGAAGCGCGGCCGCATCATCGACTTCACCTCAGACCCACACAACGGCGTGCGCGTGTATCGCACAGGCGTTGCGGTTCGCGGGGCGAAGCCCACCAAGTATCAGTTCTCAGGTTATCCCTACGAGCTCGCCGTCGAAGAGCGCTGCAGCTGCGCTTAGGGGCGGCTTTCAAGCATGTGGCACGACCCCATAGGGTCGTGTCTGCGATGGGCTGACTGATCAGTTCCTCGAAGGACTCAACCGTACGGGCCCGTCACCGATCTTCACAACCTTAATGAGAATGAGCCGGTATGAGGCCAAATCGCCGCACATTCGTCATCGTTGCTCTTGCGTTCGTTGGGGGCATGCTGCTGCTCTGGACGGTCCGGCATCTGGCGTCGACCGGATCCATTGAAATCGTCGAGGCCGAGTATGGCGTTCCGGGTCGGACGTGCACCGCCGGTTCGGATATCAAGAAGCGCGCGAGCGAGGCTTGCGGAGGCTTTCGCCCCCGCTGCCTGGTGTCGGTGAGCAACGGGTGGTGCGGCGATCCTGCCCCCGGCGTCGTGAAGACGCTCACGGTAGAGTACAGGTGCGGGGCCACGCGGAAGCGTGTGTCGGGCACGGAAATCACTGGCCTGGTACTAACCTGTCCGTGAAGTGTCGTCAGACGACGCGGGCATGTGTCTCATCGGTATTCCGTCACGCCTTCTGACTGTTTTGGAGCTCGCGCAACAGCCAGGAGTGCCGGCGCCGCTTCAGTCCACGCGCAGGGCGGCAATCGGGTCGACGCTGGCGGCCCGAAGCGCAGGAACCAGGTTCGCGAGCACGGCCGCGGCGCCCAGCGTCGCCGCGGCGGCGGCAAGCGAGAACGGATCGCCGGACCCCACGCCGAACAGCATCGACCCGAGCGCGTCGCCGGCGAGAACGGCGACGGCCGCCCCTGTGGCGAGACCGGCGACGACCGGCGCCAGGCCGGTTCGCAGCACCAGGGCGATCACCTTGTGGCGCGAAGCCCCCAGCGCGGCGCGGATGCCGATCTCCCTCCGCCGTGCCGCCACCGCCGCCGACGAGACCGCATAGACGCCCACCATCGCCAGCAGCAGCGCCGCGGCGGCAAATGCCGCAACCAGCTGCAGGTTGAAGCGCCTCGGCGCCAGCGTGCCTGCCATCCATTGATCCATGCTGCGCACGAATGACGCGGGGACGGCCGGATCGACCGCGGCGATCTCGCGCCGGACGCTGCTGGCAGCCGCCAGCGGCGCGCCGTCGGTGTGCACCACCCAGTACATGTTGTTGGCGAGCCAGATGGTGGTCTGATCGGGCACCTGGGCGATCGGCACGTACGCTTCGATGGTGACGTCCTTCTCGAGACCGAAGTGCCTCACGTCGCCGACCACGCCGACGATCTCCACTTCCCGAGGAACCTTTTCGCCATCGTCCAGGCGCATGCGGCGGCCGACCGGACTGCGGCCGGCGAAGAACCGCCGCGCGAACGTCGCGTTGATGATCGCCACCGGCGCCGCGTCGTGGCGATCGGCGGTGGTGAAGCTGCGCCCCTCGCGCAGCGGAATGCCGAGCACGCGGAAGTAGTCGGGGCTGATCATCCGATAGTGCGCTTGGGGCGCATCTTTGGCGATCACGCCGTCCACGAAAAATGGAGTCGTCGCGAGATAGCCGTTCATGGGCACGACGTTGGCCGCCGCCGCGCTGCGAACCCCGGCGATCGACGCGAGGCGGGGCTGCACCTGGTTGTAGAAACTCTCGATCGCGGCCCGCCCGTTGTACCGGGCGCGTGGCAGCGACAGGCGGACGGTCAGGACCTGCGCCGGACGGAAGCCTGGATCGACGGCCTGCACATGCTGGAAGCTGCGCGCCAGGACCGCGGCCGTCATGAGCAATACCGTCGAGAGCGCGACTTCCGCGAACACCAGGACGGTGCGCAGACGACGCCCGCCGAGGCTCGACCCACGTTGGCCCCCCTGGAGCGCGCCGCGAAGATCCCCCCGCCAGGCTTGTACCGCCGGCGCGAGTCCGATGAGGACGCTGGCGCCAAGCGCCGCCAGCAGCGTGAGGCCGGCGGCCGACCACCCGATCCCGATCTCGGCGACGCGCGGCAGGTCGGCTGGCCCGATCGAGAGGAGCGCCGCAACCAGCGTGCGCGCGACCAGAAGGCCGGCCGCCCCGCCAAGGACGCCTAGAACCGCCGCTTCGCCCAGCACGTGCCCGACGATGCGCGAGCGCGACGCACCGAGCGCCGTGCGCACCGCCAGTTCCCGCTGTCGCGTTGTGGCGCGGACGAGAAAGAGGTTGGCCAGGTTGGCGCACGCGACCAGCATGACGACGACAACGGCGCCGAGGAGCATCCAGAGCATGGGCGCGGACCTGCCGCTGATCTCGTCGTGCAGCCGGGCCACGCGCATCGCGGTGTCGGTGCCGTGCGATTCCGGGTACTCGTCATGCAGCCGTCTCCCGATCGCGGTGAGATCGTCGGCCGCCTGCGCGTCCGTGGTGCCAGGCTTCACCCGCGCGATCACCCGCAGGAACCCCTGCGCGCGGTTGGCGCGCCGTACATCGGCAGCCGGCGAATAGGGCACGACGAGATCGACGTCGCGGACGAGCGACACGAAGTCCGGCCGCAGGATGCCGATGACGGTGAAGGTCTCGCCGTTGAGAACGATCGACGTCCCGACCGCATCCGTTCTCGCGCCGAACCGCCGCTGCCACATACCGTGGCTCAGCAGCGCCACCGCCCGCTGATCGTCGTCGGGCTGTATCGCCCGTCCGAGCTGCACACGGGCGCCAGTGAGGTCGAAGTAGTTGGCGGACACGCGCATGGCCGTGAGCCGCTCGGCCTCGCCGCTGCCGGTGAGGTTGGCGCTCCATCCGAAGAACGAGGCGATCCCCTCCAGCGTCCGGTTGGATTGGGCAAAGTCGGCGAGATCGGGTATCGACAGTGGCTGACGGTCGGTTCCCGGACGGACGATGCTGAAGGTGAGGAGCCGATCCGGCTCGCTGAGCGGCAGCGGACGGAGCACGATCGTCTGCACCAGCGAGTACATCGCGGTGTTGGCGCCGACCGCCAGCGCCAGCACGCCGATCACGCACGCGGCAAACGCCGGCTGGCGGCGCCAGGGGCGCACGGCTTGGCGGAGGTCCATGAGCGTCATGCCTGCGAGCATACGGATGGACTGCTCGCAAACAAAGCTCATTCTTCTGCTAGAATCGATGAATCTGATTCATGGATAACATCGACCAGAACTTCTCGCGCGCCCTCTCGAGCGGCGACCGCCGGGGCCACTCGTCCAGATTCAGCCGCAGCGGGCGACTGAGGTCCGACTCGAAATCGCTCGTGAAGCGGGCGCCCAACGGGGCCTCGGCGACGGCAGCGTCGAACTCGTCCAGCTCGAACGGGGCGGCGCCGGCACGCGGCTGACGGTCCGGGGCATGCCGGCCCCAGATCGAGTGGACGGCCGACCAGTCGCGCCAAGTCTTTCTGCCGAGCTCGAGCAATGCCGCGAAACGTCCGAGGGGGGCACCTGCGAGCAGTGAATCGAGAGATCGGTAGCCGCCCTCCTTCATGTCCATGTCGTCCGGCTTGGCCAGCAGCCGACGGTAGCATTCCAACCGCGATGGGCCACGGCGATCGCGTTCGCTGAAATAGCACCGCATCCCATCCCCGTCGCTTATCCATCGCGCCTCTTCGTGTAACGGACCCATCTCACACCCCCGAATTCCACTTACAGGTCATCCCTCGGACCAGGCCGGGGAGCCACGATGACCTCCGAGCGATTTTCGCGCGCATCTTGCAACTCCCACGCCGCGCGCAGCGGCGCTCCGATCGACCACGTGCTCAGAAGCATCGACTCGCAATGGTTGCAGTCGAGCTCGACCAGCTCCAACCCGGATGAGGTCGATGGACCGGGGGGCTGACTGGCCGGATTATGTATGCGGGCGAGGAGCGAGCATGCGGACGGACGACTCGCAAATACAGCTCATCCTTCTGCTAGACTCGATGAATCTAGTTCATGGACATCGAGATCAGGCATCTCCAGATGGTGACGGCGGTGGCCGCGTCCGGGAGCGTGACGCAGGCGGCCACAGACCTGCACCTGACGCAGTCTGCCGTCAGTCATCAGCTGCGCGCCATCGAGGCTCGTCTGGGGACGCCCCTGTTCCTCCGCGTGGGCAAGCGCATGGTGGTGACCGCCGCCGGCGGCCGCGTCCTCGAGACCGCCCGGCGCGTTCTGGACGACATCAAGGCGGCCGAGGAAGACGTGCGGCGACACCGCGCCGGTGAGGCCAGCGTGATCCGTGTCTGCGCCCAGTGCAATACCGGATATCACTGGCTGCCGCCGCTCATCGACGCCTTCCGCCGGACGCATCCCGCGGTGGACGTGTCGATCGCGGTCGAGTGCACGATGCGGCCGCTGGAGGCGCTGCTCGAAGGCCAGCTCGACGTCGCCATCGTCACCGACACGGTCCGCAGCAGCCACGTCAGGACACGGCCGCTGTTCGAGGACGAGCATGCCGCGATCGTCGCGCCCGACCATCGCTTCGCCGCGCAGGCCTTCGTCAGCCCGAACGACCTTGCCGACGAGCGGTTGCTGCTCTATTCCAGTTCGCCCGACGACAGCTTCACGATCCAGAAGATCCTCAAGCCGGCGGGCGTCGTCGCCAGGCGCGTGTCGTTCGTCATGCTCACTGAAGCGATCCTCGAGATGGTGAAGGCGCGGCTCGGCGTCAGCGTCATGCAGACATGGGCGATTGCGCCGGCGCTCCGCGCCGGCGACGTCCGGGCCGTCCCCATCACCGCTTCGGGCATCCGCCGCCAGTGGCGAGCGGCGACGCTCACGCAGGCGGGCCGCGTGCCCCACGTGAACGCGTTCATCGATCTCCTGGCTGCACGCGCGCTGCCGGCTCGGCACCGGCCGCTGACCGCTCCCCGCGCGCGCCGACGATGACGGACCACACCTGCGTCCGAAGCGAAGTGGGGCGTGGGGGCCCCACGAGCGAAGGACGCCCCGAATGTTACGAGCAAGGCCGAGCCGCCAAGGCGGCGAAGGCACAGGTGTGCGAAGCGCACGAACTAGAAAATGGATGGCACTCGCTGGCTTGCGTCCGAAGCGAAGTGGGGCGTTGGGGCCCCACGAGCGAAGGACGCCCCGAATGTTACGAGCAAGGCCGAGCCGCCAACGGCGGCGAAGGCACTGGTGTGCGAAGCGCACGAACTAGAAAATGGATGGCACTCGCTGGCTTGCGTCCGAAGCGAAGTGGGGCGTGGGGGCCCCACGAGCGAAGGACGCCCCGAATGTCACGAGCAAGGCCGAGCCGCCAAAGGCGGCGAAGGCACAGGTGCGCGCCGCGAAGCGGCAGCGCACAAACTAAGAAAATGGAGGCGCCGTCCGGATTTGAACCGGAGATGGAGGTTTTGCAGACCTCTGCCTTACCACTTGGCGACGGCGCCGTTTTGGGGGCGGCTATGGTTGCGAGCTACAGATGAAACGCGCGCGGGCAGTTGGTGTATACATGTCAGCCAACCGAGCTACCTAATCTGCTAAGCGCGCGGCGAAGCGCGCCGCCGGTGGACAGTCCGCCTTCGCGCCTGCGGCGCTTCGGCGGGACAACCTTCGCGCGGACAAGCCGAGCGAAGGTTGGAGCGGGAAACGGGATTCGAACCCGCGACTTCGACCTTGGCAAGGTCGCACTCTACCACTGAGTTATTCCCGCTCGCCCGGAAAGACTCTAGCGTACCACACCGACTCCGGGTTCGAAAAGGTTCGAGGAGGTTCGAGGCGGTTCGAGAAGGTTCGAGCAGGTTCGAGAGGTTCGCGTGCTGATTCGAGCTGAACAGCCAGGCGACTGGATTGCCGTGCACCGGGTCAACGAGTCCGCTTTCGAAACTCCGCTCGAGGCTAACCTCGTGGACGCGCTTCGCCAGCAGACGTCAGAGGCCGTTTCACTTGTCGCCGAACATCGCGGGGCCATCATCGGCCACATCATGTTCTCGCCCGTGACACTCTCTAAGCATCCCGACCTGAAGCTGATGGGTCTCGCGCCAATGGCGGTCGCGCCGCCGCATCAGCGCGGCGGAATAGGCTCGGCGCTGGTTCGTGCCGGTCTGGAGCGTTGCAGGGAGCTCGGCTACGGCGCGGTCGTCGTGCTCGGACATCCCGAGTACTACCCGCGCTTTGGCTTTTCGCCGGCCAGCCGCTTTGGAATCGGCTGCGAGTACGACGTGCCCGAAGACGTGTTCATGATGCTCGAACTTCGGCCGGGCTTCCTGGAAGGGGCGTCAGGAGTTATCAGATATCACGACGCGTTCCGAAACACGCTCTAAGCGGACCAACCGTATCCGAGTAATCCGTGAAATCCGTGGCTGCCTTTATCCGTGAAATCCGTGGCTCGTGATCGGTAATCGGTGGTCAGATATTGAGCGCAGCCGCCAACCGCTTTTTGATCGACGTGCGGAACGCCAGCCAGAGTCCCGTGCGACGCGAGCGGGCTTTCGGAGTGGAGGCGCTGGCGTAGGGGAACATCGGGCTCGTCGGCTCGAACCCCTGGCGGATCAGTTGATGCTGCACGCGCAGCGTCCGCTCGACCAGCTTGCGAGGATCGCGGATGCGCTCGACCCGCTCGGTGCCGTCCGGGTAGTCGATGACCAGCTCATACCCTTCCCCGTCCGGCGCTCGGCGCACCTCGACGTCCACCTGCTGGCGGCCGCGCGTCAGGAACCAGATCATCCCTGACGATCGTTTCGGATGCCCAGGCACTCGGCATTAGGCAACAGGCACTAGTGCCCATTGCCTAGTGCCCAGTGCCCCACAGAATTGCACTAATCCACCGCGTCGAACGCCGACCGGTACACCGTCAGAACCGGCTCGGGCGCCGACCAGTCGACCGCGACGACGTCGAATCGGCAGTCGACCTCCCCCAGCCGCTGATCGAACAGGTAAGCCTCCGCCATCCGAGTCATCCGCCATTCCTTCCGGGCCGTGATCGACTCCTCGGCCGATCCGTAATCCTCCCCTGCCCGCGCCCGCACCTCGACGAACACCAGGGTCTCGCCGTCGCGCGCGATGATGTCGATTTCTCCCCACCTGGTGCGGAAGCGGCGTTGCAGAATCTGGTACCCCCGCGCGGCCAGCTCGCGCGACGCGAGATCTTCCGCCTGTTTTCCGAGTTTCTGCCGATGCGTGGACTGCACGGATCGGCGCGTGGCAACACCTGTGCCGGACCGGGCGGAAACGTCCGGAGTGGGTGCGACATAACGTTTAAAGAAGTGGAGATGGCCCGCCTGAAGGCGGGCGCCACATGACGAATGCTGACAGCGTGTTATAGTGGCTCACATCCCCCGAAAACATAAGAGATGACGGCTCGCCCACTCGTCCTGGCTCCCCAGGAAGCGTTGATTGCTGGCGGCTCGGCGGAGCGGTTCGAGCAGCGCGTCCAGAAGCTGTTCGAGGAGGGGCACCGCCATGTGATTTGCGACCTCGGGGAGGTCTGGACGGCGGACAGCCGGGGCATTCGCGCGCTCGTCCGGGGCCATACGACCGCCCAGCGCCTCGGCGGCAGCTTCAAGATCGCCAATCCCCATCAACAGGTCCGGTCGATTCTCGAGCTGTCAGGGCTCGACCGTGTCCTCGGAATCTACGAGACCGTCGCCGACGCGCGCCGGCGCGTCTGGCCGTGGAAGCAGATCGCGGTCGTCCTCGCGGTCGTGACGCTGGGGACGGCGCTGGTTCTGTCAGACATCGACTGGCAGACAGGTGCCGTCGAGTCGAGCCAGGATCCGACGCTGCTCGGAGGCACGACGGCGGTCCGACATCAGAACCCGTTCGATCCGCTGCTTCGACTCATCGTCTCAGCGGCGATTGGGCTGCTCGTCACCGCCGTCCACCGACCGTACGTCGCCGACCGGCCCATGGGCCGATCGATGCAGCAGGCGCAGATCCTGCTCGCGGTCGCCGGCGCGATGATCATGATCATCATCGGCAACAACGTCGCCCGTGCGTTCGGCATCGCCGGAGCCGCAAGCATCATCCGCTTTCGCACCCCGGTCGAAGATCCGAAGGACGTGACGATCCTCTTCCTCCTGATGGCGCTCGGCATGTCCGCCGGGCTCGGGTTCTACGCCGTCGCCGGCATGGGCACGGCGTTCCTGTGTCTGTTCCTGCTCGTCCTCGACCGCTTCAGCGACCAGAAATCCCGCATGATGCGCCTCGACGTCTTCGGCGAGGGGAAGGAGTTCCCGACGGCCTACGTGCAGAACGTGTTCGTCCGCAACCGGATGGCCTTCGAGACCAAGGAAGTCTCGCTCGGCGAGAAAGTGAAAGTCCGGTATCACGTGTCGATCCCGGCTGCCGCCTCGCTCGAGGATCTCGGGGCGCAGCTCATGGGAGACGGCACGTGCGGCGTGAAGTCGGTGGCCTGGGAACCGGTAAAGGAGCGAGAGTGATCCGATCGTCCGCAGCGTTGTCCGTGCTGTTGCTCGTCACGTCCCCCGCGGCGGCCCGCGCGCAGGAGCCCGCTCCAACGCCTCCGCCGGCGGCCGCGGAACGCGAGCAGACAGAGCCGGAGGGCTTCGAGATGCGATGGAACCCGCGGCCATCGCTGCGCATCGCCGGGGACATGCTGCGCGTCGATCTCCGGGTCAAGCTCCAACTGGACTGGCGCTGGGCGCCCGACGAGATCGAGCTGCGCGGCGGCCTGTTTCAGCTCCAGCGCCGACGCATCGGCGCCGAAGGCCTCTTCCTGAAGCACTTCGAGTACGAGATCGAACGCGAGATGGACTTCGACGCAGAGGAGGAGGCGCTCGCGGGCGGCCTCGATGAGGTGGACGACAGCCCGTGGCGCGACGTCTTCGTCAACTTCCGTTATTTCCGCGACGCCCAGATCAAGGCCGGCAAGTTCAAGGTGCCGTTCAGCCTCGAGCAGATCACGGGACCGACCAACCTCGATTTCGTCTACCGCTCGCGCATCGCGGCCGATCTCGCCCCCGGCCGTGACATCGGCGCGATGATCCACGGCCGCGGCCGCGTCGTCGGATACGAGTTCGGGGTGTTCCAGCATGACGGCGAGAACTCGAAATTCGATTTCAACGAGGGGGCCGACACGACCGCGGCGGGACGCTTCCTGGTCCGGCCGCTCCGCATCGAGGACTCGGAGCTCGACGCGCTCGAGGTCGGGGTCGCCGCGACCGTGGGAGACGTGGCGGAAGGGCTCAACACGCTTCGAGGGCGCAGCACGTGGGGCGACGAGTTCTTTTTCGACGCCTACGTCAAGGGACGCCGCGTCAGGTTTGGCGCCGAGGCGAACTGGGAGCCGCGCAACTTCTCCGTCAAGAGTGAGTACATCCGCACCCGCGACGAGCGGGAGGGCCAGGGGATCCTCGCCGACGACTTGCCTGCCCTGATTGGCCAGGGCTGGTACGTCGGCGCCACCTGGGTGGTGACCGGGGAGGACAAATCCGGAGGCGTCGAGCCGCGCCGGCCCCTCTTCGGGGGCGGCATCGGGGCCATCGAGCTGGCCGGCCGGTACGAGCGGATTCGGATGGGAAGCGACGCCCCAGGCGAACCGGAGGAGCAGAACCCCCGCGCTGTCAACCTCTTAGAGAATGGGGAGAGATTGTGGACGGTCGGGTTAAACTGGTATCTCAACCGCTGGATGCGGATCCAGCTCAATGGCATCCGCGAAACGATCGACGACATCGAGCGCAGCCCCTCCCCCACCCAGAACACGTTCTGGCTCGGAGTGGCGCGGCTGCAGCTGGTTCTCTAAGCTCTCAGCTCCCCAGCTGAGGAGGACACCCGTGCTTCGGCGTGGCTCAGCGGCCCGGATCGCACTCGTATTCGTAGCCTGGACGTGGACCGCGACGGCGTGGGCCCAGACACCGGACCCCACTCCGACGCCGGAACCGGCCCCGGATCCGACTGCGGAGTTCTTCGACGACAACACCGTGCACGAGATTCGGCTGATGATCAACCCGAGAGACTGGGATCAGCTGAAGCTCGAGTTCCAGCAGAACACCTACTACGGCTGCCACTTCCTCTGGAAGGGCCAGGAGGTTCGGAACGTCGGGATCCGGTCGCGCGGAAACGGGAGCCGGAGCGGGATCAAGCCGGGCCTGCGCGTCGATTTCGATCGCTACAGCATCGGGCAGCGGTTCCTGGGTTTGAAGTCTTTCATCCTGCGCAACAACACGCAGGATCCGACGATGCTGCACGAGCGGGTGGCGATGAAGCTCTTCCAGCGGATGGGCATGCCCGCGCCGCGGGAAGCCCACGCCCGGTTGTTCGTGAACGACGTCTACGCGGGGCTCTACACGATCGTCGAGGCGGTGGACAAGGACTTCCTCTCGCGCCACTACCAGGAGAACGACGGCTTCCTGTACCAGTACGACTACGACGCCACCGACTCGCCGTACTACTTCACGTACAGGGGCAGCGACCCGGGACTGTACTCGCCCGACCCGTTTAAGGCCGCCACGCATGAGAAGGACCCGAATCCAGCGCCGCTCGAAGCGATGATCAAGATCATCAACGAGACGCCGGACTCCGAGTTTCCTGGCGCCATCGCGGAGTACCTCGATCTCAGGAAGTTCCTTACGCACGTCGCGACGGAGAACTTCCTGGGGGAGCTCGACGGCGTCCTCGGCAACTTCGCGATGAACAACTTCTATTTCTACCGGTTCGAGAACAAGAACCTGTCGACGTTCATCGCGTGGGACAAGAGCCACACGTTCATGGTGGGTCCGGACCACTCCATCTGGCACAACATCGTCGCGCCGTCATGGCTGCAGAACCGCCTGATGGAGCGGATCATGGACCATACGGATCTCGTGGACTTCTACGTGAGCGAGATTGAAAAGGCGGCCAATATCGCCGCGGCGCCGGTGACGACGCCGACTCCCACGCAGGGCCTCGACGCGCCGGCTCAGAAGGGGTGGCTGGAGACCGAGACGCTTCGACAGTACGAGCAGATCAGGCAGCTCGCGCTGCAGGATCCTTTCAAGCCGCATTCGAACGAGGATTTCGAGGCAGCCGCCCAGTCGATGCTCTTTTTCGCCCGCGAGCGTGCGAACCTCGTCCGGCCGCAGGTCGACAGGCACTTCGGGCGGTAGGGCTTGGGGCTTGGGGCTTGGGGCTTGGGGCTTGGGCTTGGGCTTGGGCAGTGCCTAATGCCTAGTGCCTAGCTGGAGGGCGGGCCACTCAGGCCCGCCCTAGTGGCACCCTTCCTGGCCTGAGTCAGACGCCGACTCGCCCGGCACCGCGATGAACTGCCAGAGATACTCGGTCGGGCGGAGCGTGAGCTTCAGCACGCCAAAGACGCTCGCGACTGCCTCGCTGTTGGGCGCCCGCCGGGAGACCTGGTAGGGGGACGCGCCGCCGGTCCCGACGACGAACTGCCGAATCCCACGCGCCAGATCCAACCGTCCCTGTGCATCCTGCGGCGCGAAGCGCTCGTACAGATGATCGTGCGCCGCCATGATGACGTCGACGTCGAACTCGTACAGCAACTCATACACGTCGCGCATGTGCAGCTGCGGGCTGTTCGGGCCCGACGTGTAGAGCGGATGGTGGAAGTACGCCGCCGTGCAGAGCTTCTCGCGGTTCTCCGTGAGGTCGGCGCGCAACCAGGCCATCTGGGCGGCGTGCGCCGTTCGCGGAAACCTCGGCTCGGGCTCGCTGTTCAACGAGATGATGTGCCAGTTACCCAGCTCGTAACTGTAATACCCGCGGCCCGGGGGTCCCGCGCTCAAGCCGAAATACGTGTAGTACGGCAGCGCCGCGGTGGTCTCGTACTCGTGGTTGCCCGGGGCCGGATACGTCCGGTCCTTGAAACGGCCCCAATACGGCTCGTAGCACTCGGCGAATTCGCGGCCCGTGCCTCGCATGTAGGCGTTGTCGCCGAGCGTGAACACCGTGCCGGGGATGCCTTCGATGAGCCTGGCGGTGGCGGCGACGCCGCCCAGGCCGCACCAGCCGATATCTCCCGCTCCCACCATCACATACTCTCGAATCGGGCCGGTCGGGACAGGCACGACAGGGTCGGTAGGCGGTCGAGACGGAGATGGACCTTGAGGCCGTGGATTGCTGCAGGCCAGTGAGAGCGCCAACACGGCCGCGCAAGCCGCGATGGGTCTGGTCACAGTGGGACGCTCGAAGAATACACTAAGACGCTGTCAACGCGAAGCGTTCCACTTCTGTAAGTGACTCTCCGAACAATCTGACCGCGGTTTCGGCCTGCGCCTCGGTCAGCACGAGCGGCGGCGCGAACCGGACGGCGTTCTTCCCCGCCCCGAGAATCAGCACGCCGCGCTTGAACATCGCGTTCACGACGGCATCCCGCTCCGCGACTGCGCGCTCTTTGGTCTTGCGGTCCCGGACCAGCTCCACGCCGATCATCAACCCCTTGCCGCGGACGTCGCCGATGAGCGGGTGCCGATCCATGAGGCCTCGCAGGCCCTGCATCATGCGCGCGCCAACGGTCTCCGCGTTCTTCACCAGCGTGTCGCGCAGGAGTCCAATCGTCGCGATCGCCGCGGCGCACGCGACGGGGTTGCCGCCGAAGGTGGAGGCGTGCGCGCCCGGCGGCCACATCATGACGTCCGCCCGGGCCGCCGTAATCCCGAGCGGCATCCCCGAGGCGATGCCCTTGGCGACCGTGACGATATCCGGCCGCAGGTCGAAGTGCTCGCACGCGAACATCTTCCCCGTCCGGCCCATGCCCGATTGCACCTCGTCGGCCACCAGCAGCATCCCGTGCGTCCTCGTGATCGCCGAGAGCCGATCGAGGAACTGCTTCGGCGGGACGACGTAGCCCCCTTCCCCCTGGATCGGCTCGACGACGATCGCGGCCACTTCGTCGGGCGAGATGAGGTGAACGAGGATCTGGTCCTCGATGTAGCTCGCGCACTCCGCGCCGCAGGTCTCGGGCTTCATGCCCAGCGGGCAGCGGTAACAGTCGGGGTACGGCGCGTGGTACACGCCGGGCATCAGCGGCCCGAAGCCGCGGCGCTGGATCGCCTTGCTCGACGTCAGCGACAGGGCGCCGAGCGACCGCCCATGGAACGAGCCGAGGAAGGCGATCAGGCCCTGGCGCTTCGTGGAGTACCGCGCCAGCTTGATGGCCGCTTCGATCGCTTCGGTGCCGGAGTTGCCGAAGAAGGTTCGCACGGGGCCGTCGATCGGCACGATCGACGCGACTTCCTCGGCGAGCCGCACCTGCGGCTCGTAGTAGAAGTCCGTGCCGGACATGTGCAGGAACTTCTGTGCCTGCTCCACGATCGCCTTGACCACGACGGGATGCGAGTGGCCGGTCGAGTTGACCGCGATGCCGGCGGCGCAATCGAGAAAGCGGTTGCCGTCGACGTCCTCGACGACCGCGCCTTCTCCGCGAGCCATGACGAACGGGTACGAACGGGTATACGACGTCGAGACGCAGGTCGCGTCGCGGTCGATGATGGCCTTCGCCTTCGGGCCGGGCAGATCGGTCTTGATGTCAGGTGCGTTCATTTGCGCTTCCACCTCGTCCCCGATGGCGAGTCCTCGAGCACCACGCCCGCGGCGTCGAGCTCGTCGCGGATGCGATCGGCGGTCGCGAAGTCGCGCGCGCGGCGCGCGGCGCGGCGGGCCGCGAGCCGCTCTTCGATCTGCTCTTCCGGCAACGGAGGCTGCTCGTCCTCTGCGCGGCGGAGCGACATGACGCCGAGCACGCGGTCGAACCCGTCGAACGCGTCACGGATCGTCTGGATGTCGGGCTGGCCGACCTCTTTGCGGTCGATCGCCGCATTGAGCGCGCGGACGAGATCGAACAGCACGCCAAGAGCGCCGGCCGTGTTCAGGTCGTCCGCCATCATCGCGGCGAACGCCTGCTTTCCTTCGTCGACTCGTGCGGCAATCGCCGGGTGCGCCGATCCGCCGGCGACGGCCTCCAGCCGGGCGCTGAAGTCCGCCCAGCGCCGGACGGCCTTCTCGGCGTCTTGCAGCGCCTCCCAGGAAAACCGAAGCTGTTTCCGGTAGTGCACCGACAGCAGCGCGTATCGCAGAGCGGAGGCGCGGTGCCCGATCCCGAGCACGTCCTGAACGGTGAACACGTTGCCGAGCGACTTCGACATCTTCTCGACCCGTCCCGGATCGTCCGAGGCTTTCTGCGCGCCGTCTTCGTCCTCGATCATGAGGTGCTCGGTGTGCACCCAGAAGCGGGAGAACGGCCGGCCGGTGGCCGCCTCGCTCTGCGCGATCTCGTTCTCGTGGTGCGGGAAGATCAGATCGACGCCGCCGGCGTGCAGGTCGATCGGCGGCGGCCCCAGCAGCCGCAGCGCCATCGCCGAGCACTCGATGTGCCAGCCGGGACGGCCCGGCGGAAGGCTGTCGGGCGTCCACGTGGGCTCGCCTGGACGCGTCGCCTTCCAGAGGACGAAGTCCCGCGCGTTCTCCTTGTCGTACTTGTCGGCGTCGACGCGCGCGCCCGGCTTGATGCCCTCGTGGTCCAGCCGCGCGAGCTTGCCGTACTCCGGGAACGACGCGATCTTGAAATAGATCGACCCTTCGTTCGTGTAGGTGTGTCCGCGCGTCTCGAGGTCGTGAATCACCTGGCCCATCGCCTCGAGGTTCTCGGGATCGGTCGCCCGCGGCGTCTCTTCGACCGGCTCGAGCCCGAGCGACGCCGCGTCGGTCCGGAACGCCTCGATCCAGCGGTCGGTGTACTCGCGCAGCGGCACGCCCGCGCGCTGCGACTCGAGGATCGTCCGGTCGTCGACGTCCGTGAAGTTCATGACCTGCCGGACGCGCCAGCCTTGCTGGTACTTGAGCACGCGCCGCAGCACGTCGAGGCAGACGAAGGTGCGGAAGTTGCCGATGTGGCCCCGGGCGTAGACCGTCAGGCCGCACGTGTACATCCGCACGGTGCCGGCCTCGGACGGCTCGAAGGGCTCTTCCCGACGGGTCAGGGTGTTATACAGCCGCAAGCTCGAATGATCGCTTCCCGGCCCGAACGCGGACTGTCAGCCCCGCCTGAGACCCCTCATAGTGGATGGCGATTGGTCCGTTCGACGGGTCGAGGTCGGCGGCCTGCCGGTTGAACTCGGCGGCCAGCCGCGCGGCGCTGTCGGCCGGAAACCCGAGCTGCTCGGCGACCATCCTCGTCATCGCGGCGGCGATCGACATGAAGCGAGGCTCCGCCGGAACGGTCAGATCCATGGAGAACGGCAAAGACAACGGCGGCTGGCCCGCGGGCATCCAGTAATTCTAACGCAGTAGGGACTGGGGACTAGGGACTGGGGACTAGGGAGCGGGACTAGTGCCTAGTGCCTAGTCCCTAGTTCCTAGTCCCTACAGAGAAATCAGCGAAAACAGCCGGCGGGCGTGGCGGACGTCCGCCTCGATCTGCGCGCGCAGCGCGTCCACATCGGGAAACGCCCGCTCGTCTCGAAGCCGCTGCAAGAAGAACAGGCGGAGCCGCGCGCCGTACAGGTCCCGGTCGTTTCCGAGGATATGCGTCTCGACGGTCGTCGTCCCGCCCGCGCCGAAAGTGGGCCGGGTCCCGACGTTGGTGACCGACGGCCGAATCGCCTCCTCGCCGGCGACCCGAACCGCCGTCGCGTACACGCCGTGCGGCGGCGTCAGCTCGTTGTCCGAGCAGATGTTCGCCGTCGGGAATCCGAGGCCGCGGCCGCGCCCCTCCCCCTTCACGACCTGGCCGTCCAGGAACACATGCCGCCCGAGCAGCGCACCCGCTTCGTCTACGCGCCCTTCGGCCACGAGCCGCCGGATGCGGGTGCTGCTGACGACAAACTCCTTGTAGCGGACCGGGTCGATCTTCTCCGCGCGGAAGCCGTAGCGGGGGCCCAGCTGCCGGAGCAGGCTGTAGTTGCCGGATCGATCGCGGCCGAACAGGAAGTTCGCGCCGACCCAGACCTCGACCACGTGGAGCCAGTCGACCAGCGCGGCACGGACGAAGGTCTCGGGATCCCAGCGCGAAAGCTCGTGCGAGAAGCGCACGATGACGACGCCGTGCATGCCCGCTTCGTCGAGCGCCTCGAGCCGCTGTGCGACCGTCATGAGCAGCGGCGGCGCCTTGTCGGGACGGACGACCCGCGGCGGGTGCGGATCGAACGTCATCGCGATCGGCGTCCCGCCCCGCTCCCCCGCCCTTCGTCTCACGCGCTCGATGATCTTCATGTGGCCTCGATGGAGGCCGTCGAAGTTGCCGAGCGCGACGACGGGCTGCGGCCAGCGCGTCGGACGCGGATCGTCGGGGAAGTGGAGGATCTGCATCGGGGCACGGGGCATAGGGCATGGGGCATGGGGTCAAGCCCCAAGCCCTAAGCCCCAAGCCCTATAGAGTTACAACCAGCCCATCATACGCGAGCGCCATGCCCTCCGGCAGGCGCGCGCAGGTCGCGGCGTGCGGCAGGTCATGCGTCATATGCGTGAACCAGGCGCGCCGGACGCCGATCCGCCGCGCCGCGTCGACCGCCTGGTCGAGCGTGAAGTGCGTCGGATGCGGGCGATCGCGCAGCGCGCCGAGCACGACCGCCTCGACGCCGTCGAGCAGCGGCCAGGAGTCGTCCGGAATCCCGCTGCAGTCCGTCAGGTAGGCGAAGCGATCGAGCCGCCAGCCGAGGATGGAGCGCGAGCCGTGAAGGATCGGGACCGGGACGAACGACGCGCCGCCAATCCGCACGGGACCGTCCACGACGTGCAGATCGATTTCGGGGATGCCGCCGCCCCGCGGCGCGGCCGGGTCGAAGATGTACCAGAACGCCCTGCGGATGTCGGCGGCCGATTGCGCATCCGCCCAGCACGGGATGGCGCCCCCCTGCAGCACGTTGAACCGCCGCACATCGTCGAGGCCCAGGATGTGATCGGCGTGGCTGTGCGTGAAGAGAATCGCCTCGACGCGGGTGACGTTCAGCCCCAGCGCCTGGGCACGCAGATCGGTCGCGGTGTCGACGAGCACGGGCGTACCCTCGCCCGTTTCGATCAGGATGGACGGCCGGAGACGTCGATCGCGCGGATCGGAGGATGTGCACGTCGCGCAGGTGCAGCCGATCATCGGCACGCCGTGCGATGTGCCGGTGCCGAGGAATGTAACTTTCAATGCTGAATGTGGATTGCTGATTGCTGAGTGATCACGGTTCGATGATCCGCTTGTCGTGCTGCTGCGCATCGACGTAGCGCAGTCGAAGCTCGTAGAGAACCTGCTGCAGCAGGCGCGCTTCGCCGTCGGCGAGGTTGCCGCGCGTCTTGACCTCGATCATCTCCAGCAGCCCGATCATCTGCGCCGCGCCGTCGAGATTCAACGGTTGACGCTGGCCGCTCACCGCATCCGCGAGATCGCCGAAGTGCACGGCCGCCGCGCTCGCGAGCATGATGACGAGGCTGGAAAAGGCAGGATCGAGATCGAGACCGCCGCCGGAATCGTCCATCGGACCTCGATGGTACCATAGCTCGCCATGGCGAAACGGACGAAGCGGCGCACGGGAAGACGCACTCCGAAGGCGGGCCTGAGGTTTCAGGAACTGACCGACACGATGGCGCGGTTGCGCGGGCCGCGCGGCTGCCCGTGGGATCGCGAGCAGACGCTCGCCTCGCTGCGTCCGTACGTGCTGGAAGAAACATACGAAGTGCTGGACGCGATCGACCGCAACGACATGAACGCGCTCGAAGGAGAAATCGGCGACCTGATCTTTGAAGGGGTGTTCCTCGCACAGATGTGCGCGGACGATGGACGCTTCACGGTCGCGGATTCGCTGCGCGCCGTCACGCAGAAGCTCGTCCGGCGTCATCCGCACGTGTTCGGATCGGCGAGATCGTTGACGTCCCGTGGCGTCAAGACGCAGTGGGAGCAGATCAAGGCCGACGAGCAGCGAGAGCGCGGCGATCGCCGGTCGGTCCTCGGGGGGGTCAAGCGATCCCTCCCGGCGCTCCTGCGCGCCTACGAGATCGGCACGCGGGTCGGCGCGGTCGGCTTCGACTGGGCCCGCGCGGACGACGTCGTGGCGAAGGTGCGCGAGGAAGTGGACGAACTGGCGGAGGCGGTCGGAAAGGCCGACCGCGAGGGGGCCGAGGAGGAAATGGGTGACCTGCTCTTCGCGCTCGCCAATCTCGCGCGCAAGCTCGGGATCGAGCCGGAGTCCGCGCTGCGGCGGGCCAACGGGAAGTTCACCGCGCGCTTCGAGGCCCTGGAGCGGCGGTTCGAGTCGGAAGGGCGATCCATCCATGGCGCCACGCTCGCCGAGATGGAATCACGCTGGCAGGAGGTAAAAAACAGCTCGCTTTCCCGTAAGTGATTGATTGGGGCGGCGCGCGCCGCTTGCAGGTGCCCCGGCGTGCCCGCGGTCCTCCCCACCCTCGCCATCGTCCTGGGCGCGGCGTTCGGCTCAGTCGCCCCGAGCCTTGTCCTGGGCCTCGCGTGGTGGGGATTGATGCTGCTCGCCGCGGGCATGGCCTGCCTCATCCGTGACCGGCCGGGCGCGGGCTTTTCGATCGCCGTCACCATCGCATTCTCCGCGGCCGGCGCCGCGCTGGCCGGCCTCGCGACCTCGCGCGCGTTCGCGCCGGGCCTGCGGGTTCAGCATGACGCCGGCCTGATCGGCCGGGGCGCGCCAGTCGAGATCGAGGGACGCCTGCTCGAGGACGCGGCGCCGACCGACTACGGGGCCAGCCTGCTCCTCGCCGTCGAACGAACCGGATCGGGGGCCGTGTGGCGCGCGAGCGACGGCGCGGTTCGGGTGTCGGTAGGTGGATCGCTCGCCCGCGAGGCGCATCCCGAGTGGCGCGCCGGGCGTCGTGTACGGGTCACCGCGACGCTGCGGCTCCCGACCGGCTACCGGAATCCAGGCGCGCGTGACGACGTCGCGGCGCTCGCCCGGCGCGGCGTCGCGCTCGTGGGCTCGGTAAAGAGCGCCGCGCTCGTCGAGGTGGTCGCCCACGGTCAGCCAGTGTCCGAGGCGGCCGCGGCGCTGCGGGCCCACGTGCGTGACGCCGTCGATCGACGCCTCGGCCCGCGCGCGCCCACATCCGCCGCGATCGTCACCGCCATCCTCATCGGCGATCGGGCCGGCCTCGATCCGGCGGTCGAGCGCCGGCTGCAGGAGGCAGGCACCTACCACGTCATCGCAATCTCCGGCGGCAACATCGCCGTTCTCGCGGCGATGGCGCTGGCGCTGGTGCGATTCACGCGCGCGCCCGGGCCATCCGGCCCCCTCGCCGCCATCGTCGCGCTCTCGGCGTATGGCTTCGTGGCGGGCGGCGGGCCGTCGGTCGCGCGCGCCACGCTCGCGGCCGTGATCTATCTCGCGGCCCGCGCGCTCGATCATCGCGCGCCGCCTCTGAACGCGCTCGCCGTCACGCTCGCGGCGGCGATTCTCGCCTCGCCGCTGGATCTGTACGATCCGGGGCTGGCGCTGTCGTTCGGCGCCACGCTCGCGTTGATCGTCGGGGCGGAACGGACGCTTCATTCAGCATTCAGCATTCCACATTCAGCATTGAGAGCATTCCTGGCCCTCGGCGCGGCAACCGTCTGCGCCGAGATCGCCGTGCTGCCGCTGGGTGCGCTGGCCTTCGGCCGGGTGACCGCCGCCGGCCTCGCGCTCAACTTCGTCGCGATTCCACTCATGGCCGTCGTCCAGATCGCCGGCCTCGCGCTCGTGAGCGCCGATCTCGTGCTGCCTCCGCTGGCCGATCTCGCGGCGCGCGTCGCCGATTTCTGCGCGACCGCGGTGATGGCGTCGACTTCCCTCCTGGACCTCGCGCCCTGGCTCACCTGGCGCGTGGCCGCGCCGTCGTGGCTCCTGATGGTCGCCTACTACACGGCCTGGGCGCTGGTCGTGAAAAGGGGACAGTCACCTTTTTTCGACAATTGGAAAAAGGTGACTGTCCCCTTTTCTGTGGCCGTCTGCGCCGGCGTCGCGATCGCGTGGCCGGGCTCCTGGCAGATCCCGGACACGACGCAGCGGGCACTAGAGGTGACCGTGCTCGACGTCGGTCAGGGCGATTCGATGCTGATCGCGCTTCCATCCGGCCGCCACATCCTCGTCGACGCGGGCGGCGCGGTCGCCTCCAGCTTCGACACGGGCGGCCGCGTCGTCGCGCCGGCGCTCGCGGCGCTGGGTGTCCGGCGCCTGCACGCGCTCGCCCTGACCCATCCCGATCCCGATCACATCGGCGGCGCGCCGACGATCCTGCGGGACTTCAGCCCCGCGGAGATCTGGGAAGGGGTTCCCGTACCGCGTCACCCTGCGCGGCGCGATCTGGCGTTCGAGGCGGCGCGACGCCGGATTGGGTGGCGAGCAGTGCACGCGGGCGACCGCCTGGACGATGGCGGCGCCGTGATCGAGGTCCTGCATCCGCCGCCACCGGACTGGGAGCGCCAGAAGGCTCGGAACGACGACTCGCTCGTCCTCGACGTCCGGCTCGGCGGCGTCTCGATTCTCCTGACCGGCGACATCGGCCGCGACACCGAGCGCGCGATCCTCTCATCGATCCGTCCGGCCGCGATCCGGATCCTCAAGGCCGCCCACCATGGGAGCGCGACGTCCACGAGCGCGGAGTTCTTGCGCGCCACACGCCCCGCAGCCGTGGTCTTTACCGCGGGACGTGACAACCGGTTCGGCCACCCTGCGCCCGTTGTCGTCGCGCGTGTACAGGCGTCGGGTGCGCAGATCTTCCGGACGGATGTGGATGGGGCGGTCACGGTGAGGACCGATGGACGGTCCGCGGTCCTCACGACGATGAGTGGACGGCGATGGATGGCGAACAACCCGTAGGCCCGGCCTTCAGGCCGGGCGTGATGGGATCATCCGGACGTTCGGGTTAACCCCGCACGCCCGACCTAAAGGTCGGGCCTACACCGTCGGGTTTACGATCGCGCCCGCGTCGGCGCGTGATACTCCTGCAACGCCCGCACGGTCAGCGCCTCCGCCTTGAGCGCCTTGATCGCGTTGACCGCCGCGGCGGCGCCGGTGAGGGTCGTGATGCACGGCACGTCGTGAAGCGTCGCCGTGCGCCGGACCGTGCGGTCGTCGAAGAACGACTCGCGGCCGAGCGGCGTGTTGACGACGAGCTGGATCTTGCCGTTGAGGATCTCGTCGGCCACGTGCGGCCGGCCTTCGTTGATCTTGAACACGATGTCCGCCGGGACGCCGTGGGCGCGCAGGAAGGCGGCGGTGCCGCGCGTCGCGACAACCCGGAAGCCGAGCGCGGCCAGGTCGCGCGCGATCGGCAGGACGTTCGGCTTGTCGTCGTTGTTGACGCTGAGGAACGCGCACCCCTCCGCCGGAAGCCGATGGCCCGCGGCCAGGTGCGCCTTGGCGAACGCCGGCCCGAAGGCGGAGGCCCCTCCCATCACTTCCCCCGTCGATTTCATCTCCGGCCCGAGGATCGTGTCGACGCCGGGGAAGCGCATGAACGGGAACACCGGCGTCTTCACGAACACGCCGGCGACCTCGAGGTCTTCGGTGAGCCCCTGCTCCGCGAGCGTCTGGCCAATCATCACGCGTGCCGCGACCTTCGCCAGCGGCACGCCCGTCGCTTTCGACAGGTACGGGACGGTCCTCGACGCGCGCGGATTCACCTCGAGGATGTACACGACGTCCGCCTTGATCGCGAACTGGACGTTCATCAGCCCGACGACCTTGAGCGCCCGCGCCACGCGTCTGGTGTACTCGCGGATCGTCGTCAGGTGGCGTTCCGCGACCATGTACGGCGGGACCACACAGGAACTGTCGCCGGAGTGGATGCCGGCCTCCTCGATATGCTCCATCACGCCGCCGATGACGACGGAGCCAGACGCGTCCGCGATCGCGTCCACGTCCAGCTCGAACGCATCCTCGAGGAACTTGTCGATGAGCACCGGATGATCCGGCGACGCCGTCACCGCCGTCGTCATGTAGCGCTCGAGCGCCGCGGTGTCGTACACGATCGCCATCGCGCGGCCGCCGAGCACGTACGACGGCCGGACGAGGACGGGGTAACTGATCCGAGCCGCCACCTCGCGCGCCTCGTCGGGCGACGTCGCGGTGCCGCTCGGAGCCTGCGGAATCCCGAGCTGCTCGAGCAAATCCGCGAACCGCCGCCGGTCCTCCGCAAGATCGATCGAATCGGGGGACGTGCCGAGGATCCGGACGCCGGCGTTCTGCAGCGGGATGGCGAGCTTGAGCGGCGTCTGGCCGCCGTACTGCACGACGCAGGCGACGTCGCCGCCAGCCTCACGCTCCCGCTCGACGATCGCAAACACATCCTCGAAGGTGAGCGGCTCGAAATAGAGGCGATCGACCGTGTCGTAGTCGGTCGAGACGGTCTCGGGGTTGCAGTTCACCATCACCGTCTCGAAGCCGGCCTCGCGCAGCGCGAACGCCGCGTGCACGCAGCAGTAGTCGAACTCGATTCCCTGACCGATCCGGTTCGGGCCGCTCCCGAGGATGATGACTTTCGGGCGGGGCGTCGGCGCCGCCTCGCACTCGTCCTCGTAGGTTCCGTACAGGTACGGCGTGAACGATTCGAACTCGGCGGCGCACGTGTCGATGCGTTTGTAGGCGGTCTTCAGGCCGGCATCCGACCGGCATTGGCGCACGGCATCCTCGCCGACGCCGAGGATGCCGGCGAGCTCGCCGTCGCCGAATCCGGCCCGCTTGAGCGTACGGAGCAGGTCGGGCGTCAGATCGCGCAGACCGACGAGCGCGGCCGACCGGGCGAGACCCACGAGCTGTTGGAACTGCGCGAGGAACCACGGGTCGATCTTCGTCTGGGCGTGCAGCTCGTCGACCGTCCAGCCCTGCGCGAGCGCGCGGAAGACCGCCCACATGCGCCGGTCGGTCGGGACGCTCAGCGCGCGCTGCAGCGCCGCCCGATCCTCGTCCGTCTCCCACCTCGCGGGGCTTTCGGGGTCGCCGTCAGCCTCGGGCGCCGACGCGCCGGACGCGGCCCCTTCCTGCGTAAAGAGGCGGCCGCTCTTGCCGAGCTCGAGCGACCGGAAGGCCTTGAGGAACGCTTCCTTGAAGGTCCGGCCGATCGCCATCACCTCGCCGACCGACTTCATCTGGGTCGTCAGCGTCCGGTCTGCCTGTGGGAACTTCTCGAACGCCCACCGTGGGACCTTGACGACCACGTAGTCGATCGTCGGCTCGAAGGAGGCGGGCGTCAGCTTCGTGATGTCGTTCGGGATCTCGTCGAGGCGATAGCCGAGCGCGAGCTTCGCGGCGATCTTCGCGATCGGGAAGCCGGTGGCCTTCGACGCGAGCGCCGACGAGCGGGACACGCGGGGGTTCATCTCGATCACGATCATCCGTCCGTCGGCCGGATTGACTGCGAACTGGATGTTCGACCCGCCCGTCTCGACGCCGACTCGCCGGATGATCCGGCGCGCCGCGTCGCGCATGCGCTGGTATTCCTTGTCGGTCAGCGTGAGCGCCGGCGCGACCGTGATGCTGTCGCCGGTGTGCACGCCCATCGGATCGATGTTCTCGATCGAGCAGATGACGACGAAGTTGTCGGCCCCGTCGCGCATCACCTCGAGCTCGAATTCCTTCCAGCCGATGACCGACTGCTCGAGCAGCACTTCGTGGACGGGGCTGAGGTCGAGCCCGCGGCCGACGACCTCGCGGAACTCTTCGATGTTGTACGCGATGCCGCCGCCGACGCCGCCGAGCGTGAACGACGGCCGGACGATGACCGGGAAGCCGATCTCGTCGGCGACACGATACCCTTCGTCGAGCGAGCGGATGTAGCCGCTGTCCGGCACGTCCATCCCGATCTCGCGCATCGCCTCGCGGAACTTGAGCCGGTCCTCCGCGACCTTGATGGCGTCGATCTGCGCGCCGATCAGCGAGACGCCGTACCGCTCGAGCGTCCCGTTCTCGGCGAGCGCCACCGCGAGGTTGAGCGCGGTCTGGCCGCCCACGGTCGGGAGGAGCGCGTCCGGCCGTTCCTCCGCGATGACCGCGCCGACCAGCTCCGGCGTCAGCGGCTCGACGTACGTGCGATTCGCGAACTCCGGGTCGGTCATGATCGTCGCCGGGTTGCTGTTGACGAGCACGACCTCGAGCCCCTCGGCCATCAGCGCTTTGCACGCCTGGGTGCCGGAGTAGTCGAACTCGCACGCCTGGCCGATCACGATCGGCCCGGACCCGATGACGAGGACTCTTTTGATGTCGGTGCGTTTGGGCATTCGTTACGGTGACGGTGTAGGCACGGCCTTCAGGCCGGGCGGGCTCGCATTAGCCGAGCGTCCGGCTCATCCCAACACGCCCGACCTGAAGGTCGGGCCTACGTTCGTTTCTCAATGTCGTCCATGAACTGCTTGAACAGGTAGTCGGCGTCGTGCGGCCCCGGAGATGCCTCGGGGTGGTACTGCACGCAGAAGACCGGCTTCTTCTCGTGCCGCAGGCCCTCGATCGTGCCGTCGTACAGGTTCACGTGCGTCACCTTGACGTCCGGCGGCAGCGTGGTCGGGTCCACCGCGAAGCCATGGTTCTGCGACGTGATTTCCACCTGACCCGAGCCCAGCTCCTTGACGGGATGGTTGGCGCCGCGGTGGCCGAACTTCAGCTTGTAGGTCCGTCCTCCCAGCGCGAGCGCGAGGATCTGATGACCGAGGCAGATCCCGAACACCGGCACGTCCGATTTCACGAGCTCACGCGCATTGCGGATCGCGTAGTTGAGCGCCGCGGGATCGCCCGGCCCGTTGCTGAGGAACACGCCATCGGGCGAGGTCGCGAGCAGGTCGGAGGCCGGCGCCGTCGCCGGAAACACGCGCACGTCGCAGTCGTACGCCTCGAAGCGGCGAAGAATGTTCCACTTCATGCCGAAGTCGTAGGCGGCGATCTTCAGCCGGCGATTCCCGCGCCGAGTGGCCGGCACGAGGAACCCCTCGTCGGTCGTCCCACCCTTCCAGTCGAACGGCTCGCGGCAGGTGACGTCGAGGACGAGGTCCGACCCTTCCATCGGACGCGCCGCGCGTGCCTTCTCGACGAGCGTCTCGGGATCGACCGGCCCGGTCGCGATGACGCCCCGCATGACGCCCGAGGAGCGCAGCAGGCGGGTGAGCGCGCGCGTGTCGACGTCGGCGATCGCGACGATGCCGTGCAGGATCAGGTAGTCCCGGAGCGTGCTTTCCGCGCGCCAGTTGCTGGCGACCGGGGAGGTCTGCCGCATGATGAAGCCCGCCACCTGCGGCGCGCGCGACTCGGAGTCGTCGCTGGTGACGCCGTAGTTGCCGATCTCCGGGCAGGTCATCGTGACGATCTGCCCGGCGTAGGAAGGATCCGTCAAGACTTCCTGGTAGCCGGTCATGCTCGTGTTGAACACGACCTCGCCGGACGTTTCCCCGGCGGCGCCCGCGGCTTCGCCGCGGAACCACTTCCCGTTCTCTAGTGCGAGGTATGCGATCAAGGGATCTGCTCGAGCGACCCCGTCACCCGTGTCGTCTCTCCCGAGACGATACGCCTCGAGTCCGTCCACGTGCGGTGGTTTGGCAGCTCCAGCCGGATGACGCGGGCGCCAACCGGGATGTCGGCGAGCGACAGCGGCGTCACGCCGACCGCCCGGCCGTCAACGAACACGCGAGCGCCGCGCGGCCGCGAATCGACAAAGAGGGATCCCGTGTATTGGGTTGTTCCGGAGGTCGGCCGCGGCGGCGTCGCCGGGCGAGTCGGCGGGTCGGGCTGCGGTCGCGCCCGGGCCGGAGCGGGACGAGTGGAGCCGGTGGTCGGCGTCGCCGTCGCGGCGAGCCTCACGTCGATCTCATGGCTGTTCTGCTGCGCCGACAACGTCACCTCGCGGCTCTCGGCGCTGTAGCCGCGCTCCGCCACGCGGATCGTGTGCCGGCCGAGCGTGAGATCCGACAGCGTGAGCGGCGTCCTGCCCCGCCACACGCCATCGACGATCACGCCGGCGCGCACGGGCGTCGAGCGGACGGCGATCGTGCCGCGGATCGAGCGCTCCGTGGCGGCGGCCGGAACCGCGGGTGGTGCCGCAGCCGGCGCGGGCGTCGCCGCCGGCGGCTCGCTTGAAGCGGGCGCCGTCGCCGCGGGGGGATCCACTTTGGCTTCGCTCCATGCCGCGCCCGCAGGCTGCGCGGCGGCCGATCCGCCGCCGGCCGCGTCGCCCCGTGTGCCGACCGCGTAACCTGCGACGAAGCCGACGAGCATCCCCGCCACGAGCATGACCGCGAGCGGAAGAAGTCTCATGGGTTCCCGCGGCTCTTTCAGTTCGACGGGTTCCATGGATTCCATGGCTTCAATGGGTTCCATGGGTTCGATCGGTTCGATGGGTTCGCGGAGCTGCGGACCGAGCGCAAGGTCAGGCTCCGGTTCGCGGTCGACTCCCCGGCCGAGTCCCCGCTCGAGGGTCAGATCGAGCGCTGGTTCGGCCACTGGTTCCGGTTCGGGCGGAAGAACCACTTGCGGTTCCTTCCGCGGTACGGGAATCAGCTCCCGCGGCGGTTCGAGGTCCGAGCGGATCTCCGGCTCGTGGTGCGGCTGACGCTTCGGTTCCGGCGGCGGCGCGGCCACGTGTTCCGGCTCGCGCTTCCTTTCGAGCACCCTCAGCTTCGGCTTCGCCTCGGTCCCGGGCGCCGAAGCCTTGGCGGAGGCGGCCGGCTCGTCGAGCGCGTCGACGAGCGAGGGTTGGACCTTTGGAACCCCTGGAACCCGCGGAACCTCTGGAACCTTCGAGGAAATCACCGGCGTGACGTGCCGCTCCTCTTCCCCTTCGGCGGCAGCTTCGAGCGCACGCGCGAACGCAAGCGCGCCGGGATACCGTGCAGCCGGATCGGCGGCGAGCGCTCGGACGAGCGGGCCCGCGAGCAGCCGTGAGACGAGCGGGTCGGCGCCGCGCAGCTCGAGCGCCTCCGATCCGGTCAGCGGACCGGCGATCCGGCGCGCCGTCAACAGCTCGTACGAGATGGCCGCCAGCGAGTACACGTCGCCCGCGGCTTCCCACTTCTCGCCGGCGACGCGCTCTGGCGCGCTGTACGGCCGCCGCACCGGCGGGCGCAGGCCGACCGCTTCGAGCACGCTCGCAACGCCGAAGCCGGTCGCGCGCGCCTCGTCCGGCGTCAGGAAGATGTCGCGAGGGTGGAGCGTCCCGTGGCCAAGGCCCGCCGCGCGCGCGAAATCGATCGCGCCCGCGAGCTGTGCGATGAATGGCAGCGCGGTGTCGAGCCGCGCCGGCGCGTAGTGACGGATCGCGATGTCGAGCGACTCGCCCGCGACGTACTCCTGGGCGAGATACGCCGTCCCGCCTTCGATGCCGGCCGCGATCGGCGCGACGATCGACGGGTGCCCGAGGCCGGCATCGACGAGCCGCTGAAGCTCATCGGCAAGCGCACGTGCCTGTTCGGGTGTCAGATCGAGCCGAAACGCCTTGACCGCCGCGAGCCGGTCGCGCGATGGCTCGTAGGTACGAAAGACGGGACCAAGAACACCGACGCCGATCTGATGCAGGACCCGGAACGGTCCGAATGCGGCCGGAGGGGAGAACGATGCTGCGTCGCTCGCGTTCAGCTCAGAAGCTCCTCGGCAAGTGTCTCAGATGGTAGCATACGAACCCGGTGGAAGAGGCGCGGAAGATCGCGATCGACGTGCGGCGGTTCCCCTGGATCCGACGGCTCGCGGGCGAGTACGCCTGGAACTTCCCGAGCCTCGAGACCTTTTTCTCCGGCAGCCCGTCGTCACCCGACGCCTGGCGGGACGCCATCGCGCGCGCCCAGGCCCATCCACGCCGCCGCGATCAAGTGGTGTCGGCGATCATGGCGCAGCTCGGCGCCCGCCGATCCCCCGACGCGGCGAAGGAAGCCGCGGCCCGGCTGCGCGATCCGCGTGCCGTCGCGATCGTCACGGGCCAGCAGGCGGGGCTCTTCGGCGGCCCGCTCTTCACGGTTCTCAAGGCGATCACGACCATCCAGCTCGCGGCGCGCGTCACGGCCGAGCACGGCGTGCCGACCGTTCCGGTGTTCTGGGTGGACGCGGAGGACCACGACTGGGATGAAGTCCGCGCGTGCCACGTCCTCGATGACGAGCTGAGATACCGCACGATTGCGCTGCCCGAGCCGCCGGGCGCGAACGAGATCCCGGTGGCTTGGATCCGCCTGGACGAGTCGATCGACCGCGCGGCCGACGACCTGGCGCTGACGCTGGCGCCGACCGAGTTCACCGAGTCGGTGCTCGGGGCGCTGCGCCTGAGCTATCGCCCGGGGGTCGGGATGGCGGACGCGTTCGCGGGCTGGATGGACGGCCTGCTCGGCGGGCGCGGCCTGGTGGTCTTCGACGGCGCGGACCCGGCCGCAAAAACGCTCGCCGCCGATCTGTTCGCGCGCGAGCTCGCCGCCCCGGGGCGCACGGCGACGCTCGCGATCGAGAGCGGCCGGGCGCTGTCGGCCCGGGGACACGACCCGCAGGTCGTGCCGCAGGAGGACGGCGTCGCGCTTTTCCGTCTCGACGGCGCGCGCCGCCCGATCCGCGTCCGCGACGGACGGTTTGCCATCGGCGACGAATCGGTGGACATGGCGACGCTCGCCGCAGAGGTGGCCTCCGCGCCGGCGCGCTTCAGCCCCAACGTCCTGCTCCGGCCGCTGGTGCAGGACACGATCTTTCCGACCGTCTGTTACGTGGCCGGGCCGAGCGAGCTCGCGTACCTCGCACAGCTCGGGCCGATCTACCGGCACTTCGGCGTGCCCATGCCCCTCATCCATCCGCGCGCGACCGCAACGATCCTCGATTCCGCCTCCGCCCGGTTCCTCGCCCGCTACGACCTGCCGCTCGAGTCGCTCCAGCCGCAGGGAGAGGCGACGCTCAATCGCCTCCTCGAGTCACAGCTGCCTCCGTCGGTCGAACAAGCGCTGCACGCCACGACCGCCGCGGTCGAGGAGCAGATGGCGAAGGTCATGGAAGCCGTGCCGGCGATCGACCCGACACTCGTGGGAGCGGCCAGGACGACGCTCGGCCGGATGGAGCACGACCTCAAGACGCTGCATCAGAAAATCATTCAAGCGGCGAAACGCCGCGACGAGACGCTGCGCCGCCAGTTCGCCCGCGCGCAGGCGCAGGGCTTTCCCGCCGGACAACCCCAGGAGCGCGCGCTCGGCGTCCTCTTTTTTCTCAACCGCTACGGCTGGGGCCTCATCGACCGGCTGATGGAAGAGTTACCCACCGACATGGGTAAGCACTGGGTCCTGACCATCTAGTAGGCCCGACCTTCTAGGTCGGCCGTGCCGGGATTATCTCGGCGGTCGGGTGATTCGCGCACGCCCGGCCTCAAGGCCGGGCCTACACCGTCACAACCTGTGATTTCCTGTTAACACGCGCCGGCACGAGCTCGTCCTTCACGCAGAGGTGCTTTGATGGACGCTCCCGAAACCCGTCGCTGGATCCCCGTTGTAGTTACTGCGGCCATACTTTTCCTCCCGAGCCAGGCGCTCGCCGGGCCTCCGCTGCTCTGCCATCCCATCGAGATCGGCGGCGCCAAATCCCTCCCATGGGGAAGTGGTGGCGGCTGGAACAGCCCGCTCTCGAGCTACCCGCTCTCGCAATTGGTCGCCGACACGCAAGCGCTGCTGTCGCCCGACTCACCGGTCCTGGCACGAATGGAAACGCTCCGGCGCGCGGCGATCTATGCCAGCCAGGACGTACGTGTCGCCGCGGATCTCCTGTCGGCGCTGAGCCGGCGGGCGCTCGACCGGAACGGTCTCGAGGCGAAGAGGCACGCGTGGTTCGACTTCGGGTATCTCGTCGAGACCTACAAACAGGCCGGCTTCCTCTTCAAGAACGGAAACCCCGCGGATGGAATGGACGGCTACCGTCACGTGAAGAAAGCGCTCGATACAGCGTCGACCGTCGAACCGGAGATGGAGTTCGCCGCCGCGTTGATCACCGAGCGCCAGGAGCGCGGCGTTGCCGCCGCCCATTTTCAGAAGGCGACGTCGGGCGCGAAGCCTGATTCGCTCCTGGCGCGCAACCTGTCCGGGCGCCCGTAGGCCCGACCTTCAGGTCGGGCGTGGTCGAATCGCCCGTAGGCGTCACAGCGCCTCGCTCGCCGACCGGAGCCGCTCCTCCGCTTCCTTCAGTCGGGTCATGGCGCGGTTCCACGATGCATCGTCCGTGGAGAGCCGTTCGCGCGACGCGGCGATCGCCCGGGCCGTTTCCTCGGGCGCCGGGCCGCCCGGCGTGCGGCGGACCTCCACGAACCGAATCGGGCTGAGGATGCGCTGCAGCTCGGCTTCGCTCCAACCGATGGGCGCGCCGGTCACGTCGCGCGCCACCCGATCCAGAATCGTGGCCGGGCCGAGCGAAGGCTCCGCGGTCTGCTCGGTCACGAACCGCGCCGCCACTCCGTGCGCAATCCGGAACGACAGGCCCCGATCGCGCGTGAGCGTGTCGGCCAGCTCGGTGACCGTGATCCAGTTTTGTCCGGCCCGCGCCGCCATCCGGTCTCTATCGAAGCCGGCATCCCGCAGCGCGGCCGCCACGAGCTTCACCGCGCGCGTGGCGTCCTTGAACATCGAGAAGACGAGCGGCTGCAGGTCGTCCTCGGTATCGACGACGTCGCCGAACGGCGTGTTGTGGACAGTGGTGACGATCGCCGACGCCTGTCCGAGCGCCTTGCTCGCGATCGCCCGCGCATGCTCGAGCGCGACCGGGTTGCGCTTCTGCGGCATGATGCTGCTCGACTGCACGTACCCCTCGCCGAGCCGCAGGTAGCCGAACTCGGTCGTGCACCAGAGCAACAGGTCCTGAACGAACCGCCCCAGGCCGGCCATGGCGATCGAAACGGAGGCCGCGCTCTCGAGCAAGTAGTCCACCGTCGCGATGCTGCCGTACGTGTTGCCCGTCGGCGCATCGAAGCCGAGCAGATCGCTCGTGAGGCCGCGGTCGATCGGGAAGCCTGTGCCGGTGATCGCGCAGGCGCCGAGCGGGCACGCGTTGACGGTCGCGAAGGCCGCCGCCATCCGCGTCCCGTCGCGCTCGAGCTGCTCGATCGCGGCGAGCAGGTAGTGCGCCACCGTCGTCGGCTGCGCCGGCTGCGTGTGCGTGTGGGCGGCGAACACGGTGTCGCGATGGCGATCGGCGATGGCGAGGAGCGTCCGGCGCAGCTCGAGCGTCGCCCCGAGGAGACCCAGCACGAACTCCCGCTGCCGCATCCGGTACATCGTCATGTCGATGTCGTTCCGGCTCCGCGCGGTGTGGAGCCGGCCGGCCGTTTCCTCGCCGCAGGCCTGGATGAGCAGGCGCTCGACATAGAAGAAGAGATCTTCGCAGGACCCGTCGTACCGCGCGGTGCGGACCTCCTGTTCGGACAGCCGCTCCAGGCCATCTCGAATCCGGCGCGCGTCATCCTGAGAGACGATACCGGTGCGCACCAGCATCACGAGGTGTGCGTGGTGGATCGCGAGCAGCGGCGAGAGAAAGAGGGTCTTGGCGTCCTCGAAGTTCTCGTTGAGGACGTGGGTGACGTACTCGGGGGCGAAGGGCATTCGTTTTGCGAACGATGTGGTGACGGTGTAGGCCCGACCTTCAGGTCGGGCGTGGCCGGATCATCCGGCCGCTCAGCCAATCCCAGCACGCCCGGCCTGAAGGCCGGGCCTACATATCAGAAGATCACCTTGAACCCCAACTGAAACTGCCTCTGCTCGTACCCAGCCGTGGGGGGCAGCTGATCGCCGGAAATCGGGAGCGCCGCGGCCGGGTTGCCCGCGGTGTCCGTTGCAACCACGCTGTTCACGGCCGCCCACTGCACCGTGTTGAACACGTTCTTCAGCTCGGCGATCACCTCAGCGCGAACGCTGCCCCGAATCGGGACGATCCGCGAGAAGCGGAGATCCACGTTGTACCGGGCCGGCAGGTCCAGAGAGTTCCGCGGCACGGCGAGCGGGCGGTCGCTGTTGGAGTTTCCGTCGTTGTTCAACTCGCGGTTGGCGCGGATGTTGACCGGCACGCCGCTCGCGAAGAGCAGCGCGGCGCCGATCTGGTTGTGGTTGAGGATCGCCCGCAGCACCTTGTTCGAGACCTCCACGGTGGGCTGCGCGACCATGCTGCCGACGAACGTGTGGCGTTGATCGAGGATGTTCGGCCCCAGATCGCGCTCGAGGCTGGTCGGATCGACACGCCCCTGGTCCCCCTGCACCGACAGCACGTTCGTGATCGGCGCGTTGTCCTCGCTTTTCGCGAGCGTGTACGCGAAGTCCATCTGGACGCCGTCGCTGAAGCGGCGCGTGAGCTGCAGCGTCAGCGCGCGGTACGTCGACTCACCGACCGATTGCACCGATTGAATATTGCGGAAGCGCGGATCCAGCCGCGTCGCCGCCGACACGGCGGTGCTGAAGATCGGGCGGCCGTCGCCGAGCGTCCCGGTCGGGTTGATCAGGTTGATGTTGGTGATGACGGGGAGATCGTTGCCGCGCACGTACGAAAAGCCGGCGGCGACGGTGTACCAATCGTCGAGAGCACGTTCGACCTGCACGTTCGTCTGCCAGCTGCGGGCGATGCGGAAGGCCGGATCCACGGTCGCCGCGTCGCCGAGCGGGCGGACGAAACCCGGCGGCGTGTTCTCGAGCGTGTTCGGGAACGCAGGAGCGCCCGCCGACGTCGGGGTCAGCGTCACGGTCGTCCGCGCCGCGGAGCCGTCCTGCAGGAGCGCCGTCTCGTAGGCCGCCAGAAGCGGCTGGTCGTACATCAAGCCGGTGTTCGCGCGGAGGACGGTCCGGCCCGCTTCGTCGAGCGTCCAGACGGCGCCGGCCCGCGGCTGCCAGTTGTTCCGGTCCACCGTAAAGTCGCGAGAGGACTCGAGCGGCGCGTCCGGCAGACCGTCCGGGATGTCGTACAGGTCGTAGCGCAGGCCGTAGAGCAGCTTCAGCCGCGAGTTCAGCCGCCAGTCGTCCTGAACGAACAGCGAATAGAGATTGGACGAGTACTCCAGATCCGGATTGCCGATGAACTGCTGGAACGAGGTGTAGCCCAGCCGGTTGGTCCCGGCCAGCGCCGCGTTGTATGACGCGAGGTTCGGGAACGTGTAGAGCTGGAACTGCGTCTGCGTGCGCGTGTCGGCGACGTGCTGGATGTCGAAGCCGAACTTGTAGGAGTGGTTGGCTCGCAGGAACGTGAGGTTCTCGATCACTTGAAACACGTCTTGCGTGAACGCGAACCCGGCGTCGGCGTTCCCGGCGATCGGGCCGCCGAAGTTCGCGACGCTCGCCACGGTGATCGCCGGCCCGATGCCGGCTTCCAGCCCTGGCACGCGCCCCTGACTGCGCGTGGCGTATTGCACGCGCAGCTCGTTCAGGAGGTTCCCGCCCACCGTCGACACGAGCTGCGCCGCTGTCGAGTGCTGCCGGTCGGAGAAGTCGGTCCCCCGCTGCACGGAGTTCAACCCGCCGCCGATGTTGTTGACGATGAAGTTGTCGAAATAGATGTACCGGGCCGTCAGGCGGTTGGACGGGTTGATCGTCGCGTCCACCTTCCCGATGCCGAACTTAGTGTCGAGCGCGGCCGGCATGTAGGCCGGCTCGGTGAGCCCGAGCGCGGCGGCGTTCGCTGACGAGATCGTGATGACGCGCCCGCCGGACAGGTCGCGGTTCGTGTTCTCGAAGCCCGCGAAGTACTGCATCCTGTCGCGGACGATCGGCCCGCCCAGATCGACCGTGAACAGATCGACGTCGGTCGGCGGCTTGTCGGCGTTTGCCGGCGCGAAGAACGGCGTCGCCGCGAAGGCCTTCCGCTGGAAGCGATAGCTCGCCTCCCCTTTCACGGTGTTCGTGCCCGACGGCGTGATCGCGTTGTAGACCATCCCCATCGTCTGGCCGAACTCCGGCGCGTAGCCGGTGGTGATGACCTTGACTTCGCGGATCATGACCTCCGACATCGGCATCTGGCGGAGGCCGGCGCGGTCCTTCTGGGTGTTGTTGTTGCCGTCGATCTGGTAGTTCACGCGGAGCAGGGCGCCGTTCGCCGTCAACCGCGGCACGCCGAACTCCTGGGTCTCGAAGCCGGTCACGCCGGGCTGCAGCAGCGCGAAGTTGTACGGGTTGCGCGAGGTGAGCGGCAGCGTCTTGAGCTCGCGCTCGTTGAGCGTACGCCCCTGATCGATGCGGCCGGTATCGACGACCGACGAGTCGGCGTTCACAGAGACGGTTTCGGTGACCGTGCCGACGCCGAGCCGGAGGTTGACGACAGCCGTCTCGCCGGCGGTGAGCACGATGCCCGCCTGCTCGAACTTCTTGAATCCCGTGAGCTCCGCGGTGACACGGTAGGTGCCGAGCGGGAGCAGCGGCGCGCGGTAGACGCCGGCCTCGTTCGAGAGCACGCTGCGCGATGCGCCGGTATCGAGATTGGTCGCGGTCACCGTCACGCCCGGCAGCACCGCGCCGGAGTCGTCTGTAATCGTACCTTCGATGGTGCCGTTGATCGCCTGGGACTGGGCGAACGCGGGAGAGGCGCAGAGCAACGCGACGAGAAGCCGGAGCCACACCTTGGTCATCATGTTCCTGGGCCTCGCTGAAACCGAGTATATCGCCGCGTTCGGCTCCGGCCGAAACAGCGGTCAGCCATGTCCACCGGCGACTTACAATGCTTAGGCGCGCACGGCGCGCCTGCGAGGGAGCGGCGCGGGGCATGGGGCCCCCGCAAGCGACCGAGCCGGGGTCCGGAGCGGAGCCCCGGTATTGATTAGACGTAGATGACAACCCCGACGACCCCGCCCCGCGCGCGGAGGCGGCTGCCCCAGATCCTCTGGCGATGGCGCTGGCCGCTCGTCGTGCTGTCGGTCCTCGCCCTCGTGTCCGTCGTCATCCTCTCCCGTTATTACGTCACGTTCGGCCGCATGATCGACGAGCGGCTGCACGGCGAGCGGACGCGCGCCGAACCGCGGGTCTTCGCCCGCGCGCTCGAGCTCCGGCCGGGGCAGGCGCTGTCGCCCGCTCAGCTCGTCGACCGGTTGAACGATCTGGGCTACGCGCACCGCGCGCGGGCGGAGAAGCCGGGCGAGTTCGCGATCGGCCGCGAGGCGATCGCGCTCATCCCGCGCGCCGGTTCGCATGGCGCAAAGCTGATGCGGATCGTGTTCCGCCGGACCGGGAAGCCGGGCACCGAGCTGAACGCGCTGGAGCGTATCGAGGCGGTCGGGGCCGCGAAGGCCGGGCGGGTCGATCGTCTGACGCTCGAGCCGCCGCTGCTCACCGGGCTCGTCAACGCGGGACGCGAGAAGCGCCGCATGGTGCCGCTCGCGCAGATCCCGAAACAGCTCGTCAACGCCGTCCTCGCGATCGAGGATCGCCGGTTCTACGAGCATCCCGGGATCGATCCCATCCGGATCGTCGGCGCGCTGGTCTCGAATCTCTTCGGCGATCGGCTCTACAGCGGCGCGAGCACGATCACCCAGCAGCTCGCGCGCAACTTCTTCCTGACCGACCAGATGGAGATCGAGCAGGCCACCGGCCGGCGATCGCTTGCCGCCTACCGGCGAAAGCTGAAGGAACAGTTCATGTCGATCGTGCTCGAGGGGCGCGCGACGAAGGACGAGATCCTCGAGCTCTATCTGAACGATGTGTATCTCGGCCAGCGCGGATCGTTCGCGATCCACGGCGTCGCCGAGGCGTCGCGCCTGATCTTCGGCAAGGACGTCGCGAACGTGACGCTCTCCGAGGGGGCGATGATCGCCGGCGTCATCCAGACCGCCCGCCACTCCCCGTTCCGTGACACGGCGCGCGCGAAGGAACGGCGCAACACCGTACTACGGGCGATGGCCGATGCGGGCTACGTGAGCACCGAGGCGGCGGAACGCGCGTCGCTCGAGCCGGTGGCGATTGCGGCGCGCGCGCTCGACTCCGAAGCGCCGTACTTCGTCGACTACATCGGTCAGGAGATCCAGGCCTGGCGCCCCGACCTGGCGCGCGGCGACAAGCCGGTCGACGTCTACACGACGCTCGACCTGCACCTGCAGCGGATCGCCGAGGACGTCATGCGCGACGGGCTCGTGCCGGTCGACAAGGTCCTGGCGCGCCGCAAGCGTCCTCCGGCGCAGTCGGCGCTCATCGCCGCCGACCCGCGCACCGGAGACATCCTGGCGCTGGTCGGCGGCCGCTCGTACAACCAGTCCCAGTTCAACCGCGCGGTGACGGCCCGGCGGCAGCCCGGGTCGGTCTTCAAGCCGTTCGTGTACCTGGCGGCGTTCGAGCGCGCCGCGGAGCTCGCCCGCACCGATCTGACGCCCGCGACGCTCGTCTGGGACGAGCCGTCGGAGTTCCTCTTCGAGGACCAGCCGCCGTACGCGCCGGCGAACTACGAGGGGGAATACGACGGCGAGATCACGCTCCGCCGCGCGCTGGCCCTCTCCCGCAACATCGTCGCGGTGAAAGTGGCGGAAAGCACCGGCTACGATCAGGTGGCGTCGCTCTGGAAGAAGATCGGCGCGGGCACCCCGCCGAAGCCGTATCCGTCGATCGCGCTCGGCGTCTTCGAGGCGACGCCGCTCGAGATCGCCACGGCCTATACGCTGTTCGCCAACGGCGGCGTGATGCGGCCGCTGCGCGCGATCGACAAGGTCGCCGACGGAGGCAAGGAAGTCGCGCCCCCGCAGGGCCGGACGAAGCAGATCGCCCGCGAGGACACGACGTTTCTCGTCATGAACATGATGCGGAGCGTGCTGAACGAAGGCACCGGCTTCGGCGCGCGCGCCGCCGGCTTCGCGCTGGACGCCGCCGGCAAGTCCGGAACGACCAACGACCTCCGCGACGCCTGGTTCGTCGGCTTCACGCCAGAGCTCCTGACGGTCGTCTGGGTCGGCCTCGACGACAACCGGCCCATCGGCCTCAGCGGGACCCAGGCGGCGCTGCCGATCTGGACCTCGTTCATGATGCGCGCCCTTGCGGGCCGGCCGAACAAGCCGTTCGAGCCTCCCACCGGCGTGACCCTCGTCGACATCGATCGCGACACCGGCCGGCTGGCGCAGCGCGGCTGCCCGCGCATCTACCGGGAGGCGTTCCTGGCCGGCTCCGAGCCGGGCGCGGCGTGCACGCTCCACTCTTGGTAGAATCCTGACGTGCTCGAAGAAGTCATGATCGCCGCAAACGACGCGCTGACGCGCGGCGAGACCGTCGCGCTCGTGACGATCGTCCGCGCCCAAGGGTCGACGCCGCAGCGCGTCGGCGCGAAGATGCTCGTGTACGCCGACGGCCGGACGGTCGGCACGATCGGCGGCGGCTGCTACGAGAGCGAGGCGTTCTGGAAGGCGCGCGAGGTCATCGCGAGCGGCAAGCACGCCCTCGTCCGGTTCGATCTCAACGACGACATCGCCGGCGAGTCCGGCCTCGTCTGCGGCGGCCAGATGGATGTGTTCATCGAGCCGCTGGCGCCGTCGCCGCACCTGTACATCGCCGGCGGCGGCCATGTGAGCCTCTGCCTCGCGCGCGCGGCGGCCGAGGTCGGCTTCCGGATTCACGTCGTGGACGACCGAGAGAAGTACGCCAACGCCGAGCGCTTCCCCGACGCGGATGAGGTCGTCGTCGACTCGATCCCCGGCTGGCTCGAACAGGCCGCGTTTGCCCCTCCGGCGTACGTCGCGATCGTCACGCGCGGACACCAGCACGACATGGCGGCGCTCCGGGCCGTCGCGACGCGGGATCTAAGGTACGTCGGGCTGATCGGCAGCCGCGCCAAGGTCACGCGCATCTACGACGCGCTCCGTGAGGAGGGCCTGCCGGCCGAGGCGTTGCGGCGCGTCCACGCGCCGATCGGCCTGGACCTCGGCGCCGTCACGCCGGCCGAAATCGCCGTCAGCATCGTCGCCGAGCTCATCGCCGTCCGTCACGGCAAGCTCGATGCCGGCTCCACCGCGGACCCCGAGGCGTTGACGATGAAGTTCACGCCGCCGAACCTGCGCGGCTGACTGTCCGCGTTGGCGCAGCCCCGTCCCATCAACGGTCAGAACGAGCGCGCGGTCGCACGCGCGTCCAGCTAACCCGCTGACTTTGAACGGCCCGCGAGACGCGCGACGGCACGCGCCGTGCTCGAGGGTGCCACCCGAGGGTCACATGTTCGCGCTGTGGCAGGACGCGCGCTTCGGCCTCCGGACGCTGGCGAGAACACCAGGCTTTGCGGTGGCCGCGCTCGCCACGCTCGCGCTCGGGATTGGCGCCAACGCCGCCATCTTCAGCCTCGTGAACGCGCTCCTCCGCCAGGAGCTGCCCGTTCCGGACGCGTCGGGCCTTGTTCACGTGTACCAGACGCGCGCGGATCGCCCGGCGGACTACTTCCCGCTTTCGCTCGTCGACTATCGCTACTACCGCGAGCAGGCGGAATCGTTCGAGGAACTCGCCGCGCATTACCCCACCGCGCCCCTGCATCTGATCGCGCGCGACGCGACCGAGGCCATCACCGGCAGCGTCGTAACGGCGAACTACTTCCGACTGCTTGGCCTCTCGCCGGCCGCCGGCCGATTCTTTACCGATGACGAGGACCGCGTTCCGGGCCGCGACCCCCTCGTCGTGATCAGCCACGCCTTCTGGCTGCGTCGTTTCGGCGCGGATCCTCGGGCGGTCGGCTCGACCATTTCGCTGAACGGCACGACGTTCACAGTCGTCGGCGTGGCGCCGCGCGAGTTCGTCGGCGTCGTGCTCGGAGGCGCCGCGCTCGACGTGTGGATTCCAAGCGCAATGTTCCGTGTCGGGTATCGGTATTGCGATGCGTTCCAGCGGAGCTGCACGGTCGTCCAGATGCTCGGCCGGCTCAAGAAGGAGCGAACCATCGCCGCCGCTCAGAGAGAGCTGGACGTTCTCGCGGGCGGTCTCGAAGCGGCCTATCCCGCCGAGAACAAGGGACTCGGCGTACGCGCATTGCCGGCTCGCGGCTCGTACCCGGCGCAGCAGGCCGAAGCGGATCGCCCCGTCAAGGTGCTCCTCGTCACCGTGGGAGTGGTCTTGCTGATCGCGTGCGCCAATCTGGCGGCGTTGCTGCTCGCGCGCGGGATGCACCGTCGGAAGGAGATCGCCATCCGCCTCGCGCTCGGCGCGAGCCGCGGCCGGCTGATCCGGCAACTTCTCGGCGAGAGTCTGGTCCTGGCGCTGGCCGGCGGCGCGCTCGGGTTGATCGTCGCATCCTGGCTGAAGGAGTACCTGTTGGGGTTCTACGCGACCGATTACGCCGGTCGGGCGTTGAATTTCAGCCTCGCCATCGATCGGGTCGTGCTCCTGTCGACGCTGGTACTGTCGATCCTTACCGGCGTCGTCTTCGGCCTCGTGCCTGCGCTCCAGGCGAGCGGTCCGGACGTCGTGCCGGTGCTCAAGGACGAAACCCCCGCTGGCGGCCTCCGCCGGTCGCGGCTCCGCGATGCGCTCATCGTCACGCAGGTTGCGGCGTCAATCGCCCTGCTCATCGGCGCGGGGCTGCTCGTGCGCAGCATGTCGAGCATTTACCAGGGGCCGGGGTTCGACCCGAGACCTGTCGTGCTCCTCCGACTCCGGCCCAGCCTCGTCGAGTACGACGTGCCGAAGGCGCGTGCGTTTCAACGGCGGGTCATCGAGCGGCTGGAAGCGCTGCCGGGCGTCCTGGCCGCAAGCCCGGCGGAGGGCTTCCCTTATTTCGGCACATGGGGAGGGGTGACGCCGGTCTGGGTGCCGGGACGCGCGCCCGAACGAACCGACGACGCGTTTCGTGTCGCCGCCAGCAAGGTCGGACCGTCGTACTTCAAGACCATCGGCGCCAGCGTAGTGGAAGGGCGCGAGTTCGGCGAACAGGACGGCAGGCAGACGCCGCGCGTCATCGTCGTCAACGAAGTTCTCGCGCGCCATTTCTGGCCGGGTCGCCACGCCGCGGGTCAGACGCTTGTCGTCGATGGGCAACCGCATGAGATTGTGGGCGTCGTCCGCCTCGCCGCCTATCACAACCTCAACGAACCGCCGTTGCCGTCACTCTTTCTGAACTACTGGCAGCACGAGACCGCGGACGCGTGGGATGCCGATTCGCGCACGCACGTGCGCGTGGCCGGCGATGCGGCCGCGATGCTGCCGGCGCTTCGACGGGAGATCGCCGCGGTCGATCCCAACGTTCCGATCGCCGAGGACTATCCGCTGACGCTCCGGCTGGAGCACACGTTCAAGCCACTACGAGTCGCCCGCTCGATGCTGACCGGCGTAGGGTTCCTCGCCGTGCTTCTCAGCGCCATCGGCCTCTACGGCGGGCTTGCCTACAATGTCGCGCGGCGCACGCGCGAGATTGCGATCCGTATTGCGCTCGGCGCGGATCGGCGCTCGGTCGCGGGCCTCGTGCTCCGCCAGGGAGCCGGGCTGACGCTGGCGGGCGTGGCGATCGGGCTGGCCGGAGCGTTCGTCGCTTCGCGGTTTCTCTCGAGCCTCCTCTACGGCGTCGACCCCCACGATCGACTGACCTTCATCGCCGTCCCGGCCGCGCTCTGCGCGGTGGCTCTGCTTGCGAGCTACATCCCCGCCCGACGCGCGACGCGGGTCGACCCGATGATCGCATTGAGATACGAGTAGGCCCGACCTTCAGGTCGGGCGTGCGCGGATAACCCGGGCGCTGTTGTCAATACACGTCCAGATCGCGCCCGACGGCCAGCTGTCCCGCATACTTCGACATCTCACGCAGAAAAGTGGCCGGAGGGGATCGTTCGGCGTCGACGGTCGGTCGGAGAGACATCGAGCTGTGATAGATGACCAGCAGCTTCGGCTTGGCTTGGGTCGCCAGCTCGACGAGCTGCGCCGTCGTCGTGTGATGTTGCGCGGCATAGCGGTGGAAGTCGGGACGCTTCGCCAACCACTCGAGCGTCAGTGCTTCGTGAATCAGCACGTCACATCCGCGGCAGGCATCGATCGTCGCCTGCGTGGGATTGGTATCGCCCGAGATCACAATGCTGCGGTCGGCCGCGTCGAACCGGTATCCGTAACTCTCCATCGCATGTTTCGTCGCGAAAGCCGTCACGGTCACGTTCGCATCCTTGTACACGACACCGGGACGGACTTCATGCGCGTTGACGGCGTGGCCTTCCGGGAACGCTCCCACTGTATATAGCTGGCGGTCGCGTGTCCGCGCCTCGAAGTCGGCACGATACGCTTCGAAGATATGCTCCGTCATCCCCTTGATTCCGGCGGGGCCGTAGACTTCGAGCGGGACGCGCCGTCCGATTACCCACGGCGTCAGGATCAAATCCGGATATCCAACGGTGTGATCGGAGTGCAGGTGGGTCACGAAGGCCACGCGCAGCTTGACTGGATCCAGTCCGGCGATTCCTTTGTCCACGGCGGCCGACTTCGCACGGCGAACGACACCTGCGCCAAAGTCGACGAGATACGGCGTGCCGTTGACGACGATCGCCGTGGCCGGTCCTGAACGGTCAGGGTCGGCGGGAGGAGTCCCGGTGCCCAGCAGCACGACCTGCGTGCCGCCCGGTACGGCCGGCGAAGATTGGTGGCTGGCAGCGCCGTTCATCGTGACGAGGACGATCGCAGCGGCCAGCACTCCAGCTGAATTCCAGTTCATTCCGCGCAGCCTACTACAATGTGCAGGGCACCAAAAACACCCTGAGCACCTTGAGCACCCTCCTCATCCGCGGCGCCACCATCCTCACGATGAACGATTCGTTCGACGTCGTCGAGGGAGCCGTTTCCGTGAAGGACGGCGTGATCGTCGGCGTCGGACCTGACGCGGACCGCGGGTCACACGACACGGTGATCGACGCGCGCGGCGGGTACGTGCTGCCCGGCTTCATCCAGACGCACGTGCATCTGTGCCAGACCCTCTTCCGCGGCTACGCGGACGATCTGACACTCCTCGAATGGCTGCGCCGGCGCGTCTGGCCGATGGAAGCGGCGCACACGCCGCAGACGCTGTCCGCATCGGCGCGCCTGGCGGCCGCGGAGCTGCTCCTCTCCGGCACGACCACCGCGCTGACGATGGAGACGGTGCACGATACGGAGTCGGTGTTCGAGGCGCTGGCGGACACGGGGCTGAGGGCCATCATCGGGAAATGCATGATGGACGCGGACAGCCCGGACGTGCCGGCCCGGCTGCGCGAGGGGACGAAGCAGTCGATCGAAGAGAGCGAAGCCCTCGTGCGGCGGTGGAACGGGAGGACCGGACGGCTGCGGGCGGCGTTCGCGCCGCGGTTTGCCGTCTCGTGCACGCGCGACCTGCTCGAAGCGGTAGCGGCGCTGTCGGAGTCGACGGGAGCGCTCGTGCACACGCACGCGTCGGAATCGCGCGACGAGCTCGAGGTCGTCCGGAAGATGACGGGATGCGACAACCTCGACTATCTCGCCGCCGTCGGCCTCGCGACGCCGCGGCTCTGCGCGGCGCACTGTGTCTGGGCCGGCGACGCGCAGCAGACGCTGCTGGCCGAGCGCGGCGTGAAAGTCCTCCACTGCCCGTCCTCCAACCTCAAGCTCGGGTCCGGCATCGCGCCGGTCGTCGAGTTGCGCGCGCGGGGAGTGTCGGTGTCGCTGGGGGCCGACGGCGCCGCCTGCAACAACCGGCTGGACATGTTCGAGGAGATCCGGCTGGCGGCGATGCTGCAGGCGCTGCGGCTCGGGCCGGGCGCCCTGCCGGCGCGCGAGGCGCTCTGGATGGCCACGCGCGAAGGGGCGCGCGCGCTTGCGATGGATGACACGATCGGATCGGTCGAGGCGGGCAAACGGGCCGATCTGATTGTCATCGACCGCGACCGGCCGCACCTGGCGACGGCGCCCGATCCGTTCTCGGCGATCGTCTACGGGGCGACGGGCGCCGACGTCCGGACGACGCTCGTCGATGGCGAGCCGCTCGTCCGCGATTTCTCGCTCGTCCGGCTGGACCGTGAAGCGATTCTGCGCGAGGCGAAGTCGGCGGCCGTGGCCGTGGCGGGGCGCGCAGCTGTTGTATAATTATTTAGCACTCGACGTCAGAGACTGCTAACGCATGGTCGCTGTTCGTTCCACAACGCTTGCCGAGCGCGATCGCCGCATCCTCGCGGCGCTCGTGCAATCGTACATCGAGAAGGGGGAGCCCGTGTCCTCGCTGCGCCTGGCCGAGCAGCGCGGCTTCGGCGTGTCCTCCGCGACCGTGCGGAACGTCCTGTCACGCCTCGAGGAAGCGGGCTACGTTCAGCAACCGCATACGTCGGCCGGACGCGTGCCGACCGACCTCGGGTACCGCGTCTATGTCGATCAGCTGCTCGAGGGGCGGCGCCCATCGCGGGCGGCGGCGCGCGTGCAGGCTCGCATTCGGCGGGCGGCGACGGTGCCCGATGTTCTGGAAGACGTCTCACAGGAGCTCGCGCGCGCCGCGCATCAGATAGGCTTCGCGGTCGCGCCGGAAAGCCAGGCGGCGACGTTCCGCCACATCGATTTCGTGGGGCTGGACGAGCGCCGGGTCCTGGTCGTGCTCGTCGCGACCGGCGGCGAGATCGCTCATAAAGTGATCGAGCTGGACGAAGCGCTGCGTCCCGTGGACCTCCAGCAGGCGGCCAACTACCTGAACAGCGAGTTTTCCGGCCTGGCGCTCGCGGCGGTCCGCGACGCGATCGAGGCGCGGCTGCGGCAGGAGCGCGTGCTCTACGACCGGCTGATCCAGCGCGCGCTGACGCTCGCCGCGTCGAGCCTCTCCGAGCTGGAAACGTCGGACACCGTTTTCATCCAGGGGGCGTCGCTGCTCCTCGAGGAGACGGCCGACTTCCCCATCGAAACGCTGCGGGCGCTGTTCAGGATGATCGAAGAGAAGCACCGGCTGGTCCAGCTGCTCGACGAGTGCATCGACGGCGCGGGCCTGACGATCCTGATCGGTCGCGAACACACGACGCCCGAGATGCAGGCCTTCAGCCTCGTCGCATCGACGTATCGCGACGGATCTCGAACCGGGATGGTCGGCGTGATCGGCCCCACCCGCATGCGCTACTCGCGCGCGATCGCCGTCGTCGACGGCGTGTCGCGCGCCATGTCAAGCATGACCAGTATCCTCATCGCACGCTAGAAGCAATGCCCGACAACGGAAAACGTTTCGACGAATTCGCAGACGAAGACACGCGCTCACCCCTCGACGGCGACGCCGCAACCGAGACCGACGACGTCCGGCCGGCGGATGAATCGGCCGCCGCCGGGGCGCCCGCGGGGTCGGACGCGGAACGCCAGCGGGACGAGTACTACGACCTGCTGCTGCGCACCCGCGCGGAGTTCGACAACTATCGGAAGCGCGTCGAGCGGGAGCGCCAGGAGTGGACGAACGCAGCCGCCGCCGACTTCCTCCGCGATCTGCTGCCCCTCGTGGACGACCTCGAGCGCGCGCTCGGCGCCGACTCGAGCGGGGGCGCGTACCGGAAAGGGGTCGAGCTGATCCACAAACAGCTCCTCGACTTGCTGGTCAAGCGCGGCGCCCGCCCGATCGAGGCGGTCGGCGCCGATTTCGATCCGCACGTCCATCAGGCCGTCACCCACGAGCACGTCGAGGGCGCCCGCGACGGCGAGGTGGTCGAAGAGCTGCGCCGCGGCTACATGCTCGGCGACCGGCTGCTCCGCCCCGCAATGGTCAAGGTCGCGAAGGCGTGACGACGGCCAAGCGCGATTACTACGACGTCCTCGGCGTCGACCGGTCGGCCGGCGAAGCCGAAATCAAGAGCGCGTACCGCAAGCTGGCGCTCAAGCACCATCCCGACCGCAATCCCGGGGATAAGCTCGCCGAGGAGAAATTCAAGGAGGCGGCCGAAGCGTACGCCATCCTCGCGGATGCCGAGAAGCGCTCGGCCTACGATCGCTTCGGCTTCGCGGGCGTGCGCGGCGCCGCGGGAGCCGGCGCCGGCTTCGACCCCACCATCTTCGCCGACTTCAGCGACATCTTCGGCGGCCTCGGCGAAATGTTCGGCTTCGGAGATCTGTTCGGCGCCGCCCGCCGGCGTCACGGGCCGATGCGCGGCGCGGATCTCCGCTACGACCTCGAGATCGCCTTTCTCGAGTCCGCGAAGGGCACCGAGACATCGATCCTCATCCCCCGCGAGGAATCCTGCGAGACCTGCTCGGGCAGCGGCTCCGCACCCGGGAAGTCAGCGGAGACGTGCCCGCAATGCCAGGGGCGCGGCCAGCTCCGGTATCAGCAGGGGTTCCTCACGGTCACGCGGCCGTGCGGGCAGTGCCGCGGCGCGGGCAAGATCATCACCCATCCATGCGAGACCTGCCGCGGCGCGGGACGCGTGTCGCGCGAGCGGAAGCTGACGGTCAAGATCCCGGCGGGCATCGCGGGCGGTCAGCGGATGCGGCTGCACGGCGAGGGGGAACACGGCGCGAACGGCGGTCCTCCCGGCGATCTCTACGTCGTCGTTCACGTCCAGGACCATCCGTTCTTCCACCGCGAGGGGGACGATCTGATGTGCGAAGCGCCCGTCACCTTCCCGCTTCTCGCGCTCGGCGGCTCCATCAAAGTGCCGACGCTCGATGGGGAGGCGACGATGAGCATCCCGGCCGGCACCCAGAGCGGGGCCCGCTTCAGGCTGCGCGGTAAAGGCATGCCGAACGTCAGCGGCCGCGGCCGGGGCGACCTCCACGTCATCGTGCGCCCGGCGGTTCCCCGCAAGCTGACGAAGGAGCAGAAGAAGCTGATCGAGCAACTCGGGGAGACGATGCCCCAGGAGAAGATCGACCCGACCGCGGCGCACGACGCGGACGAGAGGCCGTTCTTCGAAAAGGTGAAGGATATCTTCGGGTAGTACCCTCGGGCTTCGTGCCTCGTGCCTCGATCGTTCCTCGTGCCTTCTATGAAGCGGTCACTCCACGTCAAGTCTCATGTCGTCGGCGAGCCACGAGGTCGTGTGCATGGGGCCGGGGGGCGAAGCCGGGCGGCCTTCTATTCGCGCTCATGTGCCCTCGGTGACGAAGGCGGCGCAGCATGCGATACGCGGGGTGCGTCGCTATCTCGGTGACGATGGTCGAAGCCACCGCGGCACAGAACGCGCTTACACCCCTTCTCGTGGCTCGCTCGCGAGCCTGCTCCTATGCGGCGGCCAAGGTCGCGGCGTCAAACACCGACTGATCGCGCCAGAGCGCATACAGGATGCGACTCAAGCGTCGCGCCAGGGCGACGACCGCAATGCGTCGACCGCGGCGACTGGCCAGGCGCTCGACCCAGGCGCGCAACGTGGCACTCGCCTTACTGCGCCAACACGCCCACGCCGCCTGCACCAGCAGGCTGCGGAGCTCGCGCGGGCCGGCTTTCGTAATATGCCCGCGATGGCGGCGCTCCGCCGAACTGTCTTCGCGGGGCACGAGGCCGATCGCGGCACTGACCTGGCCGGCCGACGAGAAGCGCGCGACGTCATCCACAAACGCGCGAAACGTCAGCGCGACGACCGGCCCGACCCCTGGGACACTCTGCAACCGCAGCACGATCGGATCGGCGTCGGCCTGCGTCTGCAGCCGGCCATCCATCTCAGCGATCTCGGTCGTCAACGTCGACACCGTCCGGCGGAGCGGGGCGATCGTCTCCGCCAGATCGGCGGGCAGCACCAGCTGCGCCAGCCGGCGCGGCACGCGCTCGCTGCTGCCCGATGCCAGCCGGTAGCCCGATTGCCGGAGTAACGACCGGATCAGCGCAATCGTCCCCGAGCGCATCTGCACCAGCAGTCGGCGACTCCGCAGCGTCCGCCGCAGCGCCCGCTGCGCCGCCGACACCCGATGGGTCGCCCGATACCAGCCCCGCCGATTCGCCTCGGCGAGCGCCGCCACATCGCGCCGGTCCGTTTTGACCTTGCGGCGGATCTCCCCGTACATCGGCGCGTAATTCGGATCGGCCACGATCACCTCGTGCCCCGCCGTCTCCAGCGCCTGGGCGACCCATTCACTCTCGGTCCCGGTCTCGACCAGAATCCCCATCGGCCCGTGGCCGCTGAACACCGCGACGAGTCGCTCCGCGCTCGTCATGACCCGCTGCTCGCGCACGACCTGCCCGTCTGCGTCGATAATCCGAATGTGGCTATACCGCATGTGGAGATCGATGGCACCATAGACCATGGCTGGCTGCTCCTTTTGAGTGCCCTGTTTCCGCAGGGCGATACTCCGTTTGTGGAGCGCAAGCTACCACGCTAGGTAGCAGCCAGCCGCTTCATCTCATCTCGGTGGGTCCTCGTGCGAGCTCCTGCTTTAACCATTCGATTCCCGTCCGACGATGCGTCGTTGCGCGATCTCGTTGCCGCTGAACTCGACGGCACGGATGCGGCCGCGATCGACGATGCCGATGATCTCGAGTGGCGAGTCTTCTACGACGCGCGTGAGACGCGTGAGGCGGCGCGCCAGACGCTGGAACCGTTTGCACGCGCGCACGATCTCACGGTCGGATCGCTCGAGGTCGAAGACGGAGACTGGGCCCGCCGGAGTCAGGCCGCGCTGACCGCCGTCCGCGTCGGCGACATCGTCGTCGCGCCACCGTGGGATCGCCCGCGCGAGGCACCGATCGTGATCGTCATCGAGCCGTCGTGCGGGTTTGGCACCGGCCACCACGCCAGCACCAGGCTGTGCCTGCGGGCGATGCAACGGCTCGACCTGCGCGGGACGTCGGTCATCGACGTCGGCACAGGTTCCGGCGTCCTCGCGATCGCCGCCGTCAAGCTCGGCGCGGCGCGCGTGGCCGCGATTGACACCGATGCCGACGCGGTCGCGAGCGCAAGGGAGAACGGCGCGCGCAACCAGGTCGTTGTCGATTGGTACGTCGCCGACGTTGCCGCGGCGGACGGTCCCTACGCGCGCAGGTTCGACCTCGTCCTCGCGAATCTGACGGGCGCGTGGCTGCGGCGCCTCTCTCGCTCGCTGAGCGAGCTGGCGTCGCGCGGAGGGACCTACGTGTTCGCCGGCCTTCAGACCTCTGAGAGGGACCGGGTGCTCGAGGCGTTTCTCCCGTCGAGCCAGCTCGAACACGAGCTCGAGGAGGAAGGCTGGTCCGCGCTTGTCCTGAGGAAGACTCATCCGTAGCGGATTAGGGATGGCATTCCACCCGCCTGCTGGCCGGGATCATGCTCTACACCGGCCAGGGGCCGCTGCCGATAGCAAGAGCGTACCCGGGGATGACAGAAGAGCGTAAACCGCGCAGCGAATCGCTACTCAGTGAGATCCGTGAGCTCACGGACAAGGTACGTGAGGTACGGCTGGAGCTCGAAGAGCTCGTCAAGCGCCCCCCGAATCGGTCAGCCTGGAGAATGCTGAGCTCCCACGGCGAGCGCAGCCACGCCAACGACCGGGCCCGTGTGGAGCGTCCACCTCCCGCGCGCAGCCGCCGCCGGGCCGACCCCGACCATTCCCATACCGGACCGGATCCCGCTCCAGACGGCGATCCTGGCGACGACCGCTAGAAATCACCCCATCCGGCACGCAACACGGCAATCGCGACGAGCGGCGCCGTCTCTGCCCGCAGCGTGAGGGCGCCAAAGGTCAGCGAGCGGCAGCCGGCTCTTCGGCCCGCCTGAATCTCGCGCTCGTCCCACCCGCCCTCAGGACCGACGATGAGCACCGCGCTGGATACCGGCTCGGGACCATGGCGGGGTACCGCTTCAATGGTGCCGCCGACTGCCGGCTCGATCAGCATGATCCCGTTCTCGACGGTGGTGATCCACTCGTCGAAGTCCGCCGCCGGGCGAATCTCGGGCACAACTGCGCGGCGGCACTGCTTCGCCGACGCGATCGCGACGCGGCTCCAGCGCTCGCGCGCCGATTCGGCGCGGGCCGCGGGCGCGCGCGCGATCGTCCGGCGCGTGAGGAGCGGCTGGACGGCGCTGACGCCAAGCGTGGTGGCGTCGCGCACGACGGCGTCCATCTTGTCTCCCTTGAGGATCGCCTGCGCGAGCGTCAGAGGGACGCGCGGCTCCGCCGCCGCCGCGATCCGATCGAGAAGGCGCACCCGCGCGCCGCGCCGGCCGGTGCGTTCAACGCGGGCGCGCCATTCGCCGCCCCGGCCGTCGAAGACCGCGATCTCGTCTCCCTCCCTCAACCGCAGCACGTGCGTCAGGTGATGCGCTTCGTGCGATGGCAGGTCCGCGAACTCGCCATCGATCGCCGGCGCGTAGAAGCGATGCAGCATCGTCATTCAGCACTCAGCATTCAGCAATCCACAATGGTATAGTCTCGCGACAAGTGCTGTTCCGCGGTCAGTCCCTTGGAAAATACAAGATTCTCTCCCCGCTCGGGAGCGGCGGCTTCGGCAGCGTCTACCTCGCCGAAGATACGTGGATTCACAAGCGGGTCGCGATCAAGGTCCCGCACCGGCAGAACCTCGACTTCGGCGAGCTCCTGAAGGAGCCGCGGCTGCTCGCCAGCCTGAACCACCCGAACATCGTCGCGATCATCACGGCCGAGAAGCAGGAGAATCTCTTCTTCATCGTCATGGAGTACGTGCCGGGCGAGACGCTCGAGCACACGATCGGGACGACGGGGCCGCTCGAGCTCGGCCGCGCGCTCGACGTCGCGTGCCAGATCTGCAACGCGGTCGATCATGCCCACCGCCAGGGCGTGATCCATCGCGATCTGCGCCCGGCGAACGTCCTGATGTCGGACACGCAGGTCGCGAAGGTCGCCGACTTCGGCACGTCCCGCTTCCTCGAGATCGCGGCGCACGGGACCACGGTCATCGGCAGCCCGCCGTACATGGCGCCGGAGCAGTTTCACGGCAAGGCCGTGTTCGCGTCGGACCTCTACTCCCTCGGCGTGACGATGTATCAGATGCTGACCGGCGCGCTGCCCTACGAGACGCCGGCGCCGTCGGACCTCGCGAAGCTGATGACGGGCGAGCTCGTCTCGCCGCCGCGGCTGAAGAACTCGTCGATCCCGAAGGCGATCAGCGACATCGTCATGCGCGCGATGGCGCCGGATGTGGCGGCGCGCTACCAGCGGGCCTCCGAGCTGCTCGACGACCTGCTGGCCTCGCGGCCCGCGCCGGTGAAGAAGGTCGCGGCCGCGGCCGGCCGCGTCACGCCCACCCCGGACCCCATCCGCATCCCGCGCGCGCGCGAGTCCCGCGATGCCCAGTTCTGCCGGCAGTGCCGCAAGCCCCTCCATGCACGCACGGACCGGTGTCCTTTTTGTGGTGAGCCGCAATGAAGAGGTGCTAAAATTGCTCAGCCGACCCTTGCTGAGCGTGACCCCCTCTTCAGCGATCTGCGCGACCTGCGACAAGGAGTAACGATGTCGTTTACGGGTACCGGAAAAGTCTGGATGAACGGGTCGCTCGTCGACTGGGCGGACGCGAAGATCCACATCGCGTCGCACGTCGTGCACTACGGCAGCGGGGTGTTCGAAGGGGCGCGCTGCTACGACAGCCCCAAGGGCTCGGCCTGCTTCCGCCTCGATGCCCACATGCGCCGGCTCTACGACTCCGCCAAGATCTACCGCATGGAGCCGAAGGTGGACCGCGCGGCCCTGACCTCGGCGGTGCTCGACACGATCCGGGCGAACGAGTTCAAGGCCTGCTACATCCGGCCGATCATCTACCGCGGCTATAACGCGCTCAGCGTCAATCCGCTGCCGAACCCCGTCGATATCGCGATTCTGACCTGGGAGTGGGGCGCGTATCTCGGCGCGGACGCGCTCGAGAAGGGCGTCGACGTTCGCATCAGCTCGTGGTCGCGGATGGCCCCGAACACCTTCCCCGCGCTCGCGAAGACGGCGGCCAACTACGCGAACTCCGGCCTCATCAAGATGGAAGCGATCGGCGACGGCTACAGCGAGGGGATCGCGCTCGACACGTTCGGCTATCTCAGCGAGGGAAGCGGCCAGAACCTCTTCATCGTCCGCGACAACGTGGTCTACACGCCGCCGTTGACGGCGTCGGTCCTGCCGGGCATCACGCGTGACACGGTCATCACGCTGGCGCGCGAGCTCGGCTTCCGCGTGCGCGAAGAGATGCTGCCGCGCGAGCTCATCTACATCGCCGACGAGGCGTTCTTCGCCGGCACCGCGGTCGAGATTACGCCCATCCGTTCCGTCGACAAGATCAGCATCGGCAACGGTAAGCGGGGCCCGATCACCGAGGCGGTTCAACGCACGTTCTTCGACATCATCCGCGGCGACGTCCCCGATACGCACGGATGGCTGACCTACGTCCAGCCGGGCGCGGCCGCCCGCCGCGAGCGCGCGCCGCTCCGGACGGCGGCACGATAAGCCCGAATAGGGTACAATTCTCTTCTCCCCAGTCTGCTGAAGCTCCCTGGTGCCGGGCCCCGAGGGTAGGGGCCTGAAAAACTATGCACATCCACGAACTTCTGCTGGCGGCCGTGCAGGGCGGCGCCTCCGACCTTCACATCAAGGCCGGCAGCTATCCGATGATGCGCGTGCACGGGACGCTCGTGCCCGCGTCGGAAGCCAAGCGCCTCGAGGTGTCGGACACCGAGACGATGGGGTTGTCCATCCTCCTGCCCGAGCAACGGCAGAAGTTCGAGAAGCACCACGAGATCGACCTGGCGTACATGGTCCCCGGGCTCGGCCGCTTCCGCTGCAACGTCTTCCGGCAGCGGGGCACCGTCGGCATCGTCATGCGCGTCATCCCGACGCGGATCCTGACGATTGAAGAGCTGGGCCTGCCGCCGGTCCTCAAGACGATCGCCGAGGAGGAGCGCGGCCTGGTGCTCGTGACCGGGACGACGGGCAGCGGCAAGAGCACGACGCTCGCGGCGATGATCGACCATATCAACGCCACTGCCTCGTCGCACATCATGACGGTCGAGGACCCGATCGAGTTCCTGCACCGCGACAACCGGTGCATCGTCAACCAGCGCGAGGTCACCGTGGACACGGCGAGCTTCGCCCACGCGCTGCGGAGCGCGCTGCGGCAGGACCCGGATGTCATCCTCGTGGGCGAGATGCGCGATTTCGAGACGATGGAGACGGGGCTCGCAGCCGCCGAGACCGGCCACCTCGTGTTCTCGACGCTCCACACCCTCGACGCGACCGAGACGATCAACCGGATCATCGCGGTCTTCCCGCCACACCAGCAGCGACAGATCCGGATGCAGCTGGCCAGCGTCATCAAGGCGGTGATTTCACAGCGCCTGGTCCCGCGCGCCGACGGGCGCGGCCGCGTGCCGGCGGTCGAGGTGCTGATCGGCACGCCGTTCATCCGCGACTGCATCGTGGACAAGGAAAAAACGAGCCAGATCCCCGCCGCGATCGCCGCCGGCACGTCGCAGTACGGGATGCAGACGTTCGATCAGTCGATCTTCGGCCTCTACGCGAACGGCTGGATCACGCTGGACGAGGCGCTGCGCTCGGCGACCAACGTGGACGAGTTCAAGCTGAAGGTCCAGGGGATCTCGACGACCGCCGACGCGGCGCGCGACCAGATGGCATCGCAGGTCGTCGGAACGCCGGAAATCACGAGGTTTGGCGGCTGATCCCTACATCTACGCGCTGACGCTGCTGGCGCGGCGGGAGCTGTCGGCCGCCCAGATCCGCAGCCGCCTGCAGAAACGCGAGTTCCCGGACCCCGACATCGACGCGGCGATCGGCCGCCTGCAGGCATCGCGGGCGCTCGACGATGGGCGTGTCGCCCGCGCCTACGCGCGCACTGCGGCCTCCTCCAAGGGCCGCGGCCGCGCGCGCATCCTTCGCGAGATCGAAGCGCTGGGCATAGACCGCTCGACGGCCCGCGAGGCCGTCGATGAAGCGTTCGCCGAAGTGGACGAAGACACGCTCCTTGCGAAGGCGCTGGACCGGAAGCTGCGCGGGCGTCGGGTCAAAGACTCCGCCGAGTTCCGCCGTCTCCATCAGTTCCTGATGCGCCAGGGATTCGAACCGGGAAAGATCGTCAGGGCGCTCGAAGAACGAGGCGGACGCGCGTTCGGAAACGAATAGCCGGGCCGAGAGCGCGTTCGCTCACTTGGTGCGTGAGGCTCGACGGCGCGCGGTCCTGAAAGGCCGACTCCCACGTAGGCCCGCGCTGCGGGCTGGAGACGCGCGCCGTCGACATCTCACACGCCGGGGTGTCACACGCGGCGTGGCGTGCCGGCTGCCGCCGCGATAGGGAGCGGCGCCGCTTCAGTGCGCAGCCGGAACGCGCAGCCTCAGGGTCGGACCTCGGGTAGAGCATCGACGAACCTGCGCCAGGCGCGCTCGATCCTGAGGGGGTTATGGATCAGCGAGCCGCCGTACAAGGTCACCTGTTTCCCGCCCGTCGCGGTCACGCCGTTCGTCCAGACCCGGTGAACCATCACCGTGACGCCGACGATCGGCACCTCGACGCTGAAGAACGGCGGGGACGCGCGGCGGTCCCGAGCGCTTTCGAGCCGCAGTCCCTCGTTGCTCACGTCGACGATAGAGGTCGGCGCTCCATCGACCAGCGCCTCGAGGCGTCCGACGCACTTGCGCGGCGATCGGCGGGACGGTCTCGCTTCCCCGGCCGCCATCGCGACGTAGCAGAGCAGCTCGGTGCGATCGACCGGGCGCTGCAGGAACATCGCCTGCCGCCGCTCGGCCTGCCGCCTGGAGGTGGAATCATTGTCGCCAATGACGACGATTGGCGTGTGCGGGTTGCGCATGCGCCCGCGGCCCATCTCGTGGAGGCCGTCGAGAAATGCGAGCTTGACGTCCGAGATGAGCAGATCGCAGGACTGCGCCTCGAGGTGGCAGCGCGCCGCCCTGAGGCTCGACGCCGGCACGGGCTCGAACCCGTCCGAGGCCAGCCAGTCGGCGAGGATCTGAGACTCACCCGGATGCGCCGACGCGATCACGATTCTGAGACGGCCTGTCGTGGACATGCCGTAGACACCGGCCGCGGGGCGTGCACTCGACGTGCCAGCGCCAAAACGCCCGCCAGATCGAGAAGCCACATCGTGCGCCCGCACCAATTCGGCGGTGCCGATTACAGCCTTGGACCGATTCATCTTCGTCAGTTCGGAGGGCGCCCACGATCCGCACAGCGGAGTCAGTCGCGGGCGAGTCTGCGTTTCAGCTCCTCGTCCCAATTCAACACGAGATTGATGCGCGAAGGCGCAGGCAGGTGCGCCGGGTAATCGGAACGGAGCACAAGGAACCGCTTCCCGTCCGGACTGATATCGAAGCTTCGCGTCAGGAGGGTGTTCTCATACGGCGTGAAATCGAACAGTGGCTCCGGCCGGCCGAAAGTCGGCGGGTCGCCTGGAAGGAACGTCGCCCTCATCAGGGTTTTTTTTCTATTGTTGGTGATGTGTAGATAAAAGAGCTCTGTCCCTTGTGGTCCCCAGCACGGCGCTTGCCCGCCTGCGGTGGAGACCTGCCAGCGACGCTTGAGATCCGGAAAAGGCTGAACGAACACCTGCATACGGTCGCCTTCGATCGTCGACGTGTAGGCCAGCCATGTGCCGTCGGGAGACAGTGCTGGGAAGGCGTCTTCGGCCGGCGTGGCGATCAGCTTTTGTTCGGCCGCCACGGTGCCCTTCTGAACGGAGAATGCCAGGATGTCGCCGGACCGAACCGCGATCAGCGTGTTTTCATCGCGGGTCCACTCGGCTGCCTGCAGACCTTCTCCGTCAGCCGTTGTGAAGAGCGTCTGAACACCCCCGCTCAGATGGGGAGCGCTCCAGAAAAGTCCGTTCGGCGTCGTGACCACCAGCCGCCCGGTTCGCGGCGCCCAGAGTGGCGCCCACGCGTCGCGTATCTCGACGGGCGTCAGGCTGCCTCGCTGCAGGTCGTATACCCAGACTGCCCAGCGCTTCCACCCCTCACTCAGAGCGGCGTAGCGGCCGTCCGGTGACAGGCGCGCGTCCGTAAAGTTTCCTGCCGGCGCTCCCACGGGCTCGAACCGCCCGTCGCGGTGGACCCACCCCAGAGTGGCCGGCCAGGCGGGCGTGATTCCGCCCGGTAGGTACGCCATGACGCCCGTCGCCGACGCGGCGAACTGTCCCGCGCCCGACTCCGCCTCGTCATTGCCAAAGCCGATCGCCTGCATCACTTCGAATTCGGCCGCTATGGGAGCGCCCGTGAGGTGCAGTCGTTCGCGATCGAATGGCGCGACCATCATGCGTCCGAGCTGCAGAAAAGCGAGGTAGCCGGGCTCCACGTAACGGCCGTCCGCGCCGTCGACCAGTTTCCGGCGCTCTCCGCTCGCGAGATCCTCGACGGCCACGAACGCATCGTCCAACCGTGTGATGGCGCTGAGGACCGTGTACAAGACACTGCGGCCGCTGGATACGACCTGCGGCAGCCGGTGACTCCGCTCTCCGTCGCGAAGCCTGGTGACCGGCACGGGCTCGCCGCCGGCCTGAGAGACTCTCAGCAGCCCGCCTTTGTAGGTGCCGACGACGATCGAGCCGTCGGGCATCCAGCTCAATCCGAAGGGCCGACTGATGGACGTCAGCCGCACGGGCGGAGCGCCATCGAGCGGTACTTTCAGCAGATCACCGTGCTGCGGCACCACCGCGATGTTTGGATCGTGCACCCAATAGGCGACCCAGCGTCCATCGAGAGAGAACACCGGGTCGACCGCGCGCTCGGTTCCCGGGATCGGACGCGCGGTGAGCTCGTCGAGCTGCCGAAGGTAGAGCTGCGGGCGATCGTCCTTGTCGACTGCCGAGAACACCAGCAGCCGACCGTCCGGCGAGAGCGTAAAGGACGTTCGCATCGGGCGACCCGTCAGATAGCCGAGCGGCCCCTGCACCGAGAGCGACTCTGCCGGGTTCACGTCGACGGTTGCTCGCGCGACCGCGTGCGAGTGCGGAGGTTCGGCCCGGTACGAGGCGAACCAGATCGCGAGCAGCACGACCCCCACGCCCGCTCCCGTGAGCAGAGCGGCGCGCGCAGTCGCAAGCACGCGCCAGCGCGGGGTCGCTGAGCCCTCGATGGCGGATTCCGATGCCGGCCCCACCGGCGCAATGAGGCGGTAGCCCTGCTTGGGAATCGTCTGCAGCAGCCAGGGATGGGCCGGATCGTCGCCCAACGTCTGCCGCAACTCCGTGACGACGCTCGTCAGGGCCGATTCGGAGATGTGCTCCGTCCCCCAGACGCGATCGAGCAGCACGTCCTTGGAGATGACTTCGCCGGGGTGTTGCGCGAGGAACACGAGCAGGTCGGCGACCTTCGCGCGAAGGTGGACCGTCTGGCCGCCCTTCGAGGCGCGCGCGAGGCGAGGCTGGACGAGCCACTCGCCGACGCAAATGTCACCGTTCATGGGATTTTCGCCGGTGTCCGCGAATGGTAGCACGTGCGGGAGAAATGGAGGGGAAATGGGGGCAGTTTCAAACCCACTTGCCATGACTTGAATCCGCCAGCCGCCGACCCTCGCCGCGAGCAGTCCGGCCTGTCCGCCGGCCGCCTTCGCGGAGCTACGGGATGGGGGCAGCATTCATTGGCGTCTCCTTCGCGCTTCACCTTGTAATCCCGACGTCATGTCTTGGTCTTGGCGGTCCGAACGCTCGCGTTCGAGCTGTTCCGGAACTTCAGGAGGCGATTGCCGTCGGCTGCCGCGGCTCCTCCACGTTCCGTGAACTCGTGCGACAAATCGATGCATCGAACGGCGTCGTCTACGTGACGTGGGCGAGACAGGGCATCCTCCCCGACAGGGTCCTCGCGGCGCTGCAGCTCAAGATGAGTGTTACGCCGACTGGCTATCGATACTTGTGGATCGTGCTGAGGAAGGGACTGGAACCCGCGTTCCTCCCATCCGTCATCGGACACGAGCTACAGCACGCGGCCGAAGTACTCGCGGATCCGACGATCACTACGACGGGGGCGCTGGAAGAGCGATTCGCACAGCCACTCCGCGGCCATGCGGCGCGCGTGTTAGAGACAATAGCTGCGGTGCGCGCCGGGCAGAACATCCGCCGCGAGCTGCACCTGAAATAATGAACTACAATTTGAGGAGTGCATTCCCGCGACGTCCGCGACAGCTTCCTGAAGTACTTCGAGCGGAACGGCCACCGCGTCGTCCAGAGCTCGTCGCTCGTCCCCCACGACGATCCGTCGCTCCTCTTCACAAACGCCGGGATGAACCAGTTCAAGGACGTGTTCCTCGGCAAGGAGTCGAGGGACTACAAGCGCGCGGCGTCGTCGCAGAAGTGCATGCGCGTCAGCGGAAAGCACAACGACCTCGATAACGTCGGCCCGTCGCTGCGTCATCACACCTTCTTCGAGATGCTCGGGAACTTCTCCTTCGGCGACTACTTCAAGAAGGAGGCGATCCCCTTTGCGTGGGAGCTGCTGACGACGGTCTGGAAGCTGCCTGGCGACCGGCTCTTCCCCACCATCTTCAAGGGCGAGAGCGGCATTCCGCGAGACGACGAGGCGCACGCGGTCTGGAGGACGCTGGTCGCGGCGGATCGCATCACCGAGCTGGGCCTCGCCGAGAACTTCTGGGCCATGGGCGAGACCGGACCGTGCGGCCGCTGCTCCGAGATTCACTACTTCCGCGGGAACGACGTCCCGTGCCCGGAGCCGGTCTGCCGCGGCCTCGACTGCTCCTGCGACCGGTTCGTCGAGGTCTGGAACAACGTGTTCATGGAATTCGACCGCCAGGCGGACGGAGCGTTGAAGCCTCTGCCGGCGCTGTCGGTCGATACCGGGATGGGGCTCGAGCGGATCTGTGCGGTCTTGCAGGAGAAGATCTCGAACTACGACACCGATCTGTTCACCCCGCTCCTGGCGGCGATCGCCGACCGCGCCGGACGCCGGTATGGCGCGTCTCTCGCTGACCCCTCAGACATCTCGATGCGCGTGGTGGCGGACCACACCCGCGCGATGACGTTCCTCATCGCCGACGGCGTCGTCCCGTCGAACGAATGGCGCGGCTACGTGCTGCGCAAGATCATGCGGCGCGCGATGCGACACGGCAAGAAGTTGGGCCTGACCGAGCCGTTCCTTCACACGCTCGTCGACGTCCTCGCGCGCGAGATGGGAGCCGCGTACCCGGAACTGAAGCGAAACCGGGATTCGGTCGTGCAGGTGGTCAAGAGCGAGGAGGAGCGCTTCGACGCCGTCCTCACCGCCGGGCTTCCCCGGCTCGAGGCGGCCATCGATCGCGCGCTCGGCGGGGATCGGATCCTTCCAGGTGACGAGATCTTCCGCCTTTATGACTCGCTCGGGATGCCGATCGACTTTGTCGAGGACATCGCGGCGCAGCGCGGGGTCGGCCTCGACCGCGAGGGGTACGAGCGGGCCATGGAAGGCCAGCGCGAGAAGGCGCGCGCCGGCAGCGCGTTCGAGGCAAAGAAGGCGGTCGAGTTCGACTATTCGTCAGACGCCGCAAAGAAGGCGGCGCTCGCGGTTGGCGACCGCTTCGACGGCTACACGAGCACGAAAACGTCCGGCGTGCCGGTCGTCGCCCTTTTCGATGCCGACCGGCGGCAGGTACAGACGCTCACCGCAGGCGCCCACGGCTTCGTCGTGCTCGAGAGGACACCGTTCTACGTCGAGTCCGGCGGCCAGGTGTCCGACAGCGGAAAGATCTCCTCTGAGGCGTCAGACGCGTCCGCGGTGGTCCAGGGGCTGACACGGCTTGCGGCCGGCGGGCCGCGCGCGCATCGCGTGCAGGTCGAGCGTGGCGCCCTTCGCGAGCGGGATCTCGTGACGGCCGAAGTGGATGACGCGACACGCGACTCGACCCGCCGCAACCATACGGCGACGCATCTCCTGCACGCCGCGCTTCGTCAGGTGCTCGGGGGGCACGTCAAGCAGGCAGGGTCGCTCGTCGCGCCGGATCGCCTGCGCTTCGACTTCGTGCACTTCGCGCCGATTCCGCGGACCGACCTGGATCGCATCGAGCGGATGGTCAACGAGCAGATCTACCGCAACGCTCCAGTCGACACCGCCGAACGGGACACGCAGGAGGCGATGGCCGCCGGCGCGATGGCGCTCTTCGGTGAAAAGTACGGCGACCGGGTCCGCGTCGTAACGATCCCCGGCTTCAGCGTGGAGCTCTGCGGCGGCACGCACTGCCGCGCGACCGGGGACATCGGCTTCTTCGTGATCACGCAGGAAAGCGGCGTCGCGGCCGGCGTCCGCCGCATCGAAGCGCTCACGGGCGAAGGAGCCGTGCGCTATTACGAGGAGCGGCGCGACGCGCTCGCCGGCGTCCTCGACGCGCTCGCCGCGCCCGCCGATCAGGCGGCCGAGGCCGTGCGTCGGCTGCAGGCGGAGGCGAAGCGGCTCCAGCGCGAGAACGAGCAGCTCAGGATGAAGGCGGCGCTCGGAGGCGGCGGGTCCTCCGCCGCCGGGTCGGACGACGCGATCGAGATCGACGGCGTCAGGATGGTCGCGCGGAAGATCGCGGGGCTGGAAAAGAACGCGCTGCGGGGCCTCTCGGATTCGCTTCGCGACCGCCTGACGACCGGCGTCGTCGTGCTCGCTTCGGAAAACGAGGGGAAAGTCGCGCTGGTGGTGTCCGTCACGAAGGATCTCGCGGGCCGCGTCCACGCCGGCAACGTCGTCAAGCAGATCGCGCCGATCGTCGGCGGCGGCGGCGGCGGGCGCCCGGACTTCGCGGAGGCCGGTGGGAAGGATCCAGCGAGGATCGACGAGCTGCTCGCCAGGAGCCGCGAGGTCGTACGCGAGATGCTGCTTCGCCCACAGAACTGAAACCAGGGGTGCCTAAACCGCACACCGGAGGCCAGGGCGCCCCCCTGCCCGGCCCGATATAAACACATAACCGCTGTATTTCCAGTAGTTACGGCTGCATGGCCGGACGGGCCGACCCGGCCGGTGCCTTGCTCAATCTGCCCCGGATTCAACCGTTTAGGACCCGAATCCTTTCAGCCATGAGGCGCCTGCTCTTCGCCGCGTTCGTCTGCGTTCTGGCGGTCCCCGCGACCGTTCAGGCCCAGATCTATGCCTGGCGCGACGCCGAGGGGAACCTGGTGTTGTCGGACCGGCCCAAGGTCAAAGAGGCAAAGAAGGTCGAGACCTTCGCCGTCGCGACCGACAGCCCCGCGATCAGGACGGCAACTCCGGCTGCAGCCAGGCGCGCGGCGCTGTACGACGACTTGATCGTCGCGCACTCGCGCGATCAGGGTATCCGGGCCGAACTGGTCCGGGCGGTCATCCACGCCGAGTCTGCGTACGATCCCTGGGCCCGCTCGTTCAAGGGCGCGATGGGGCTGATGCAGATCATGCCGGCGACGGCGCGGGATTACGGCGTGCTCAACCCGTACGACCCTGCGGAGAACATCCGGGCGGGCGTGCGGTACCTCCGCCGGCTGCTCGATCGCTACGACGACAACGAAGAGCTGGCGCTCGCCGCCTACAACGCGGGACCGACCACCGTCGACCGCTACGGCCAGAAAGTGCCGCCGTATCGGGAAACGCAGACCTACGTCGCGAAGATCACCAAGGCGACCGCCAAATCCCGCTCGACCCGGATCGTTCGCTCCGTCGAGACGGTCGACGGCCGCGAGGTCGTCCGCTACTCGAACAAGCCGGCCGCGCGGTAGCCCGGCAGCCCTGAAGGGCTGCGCTACTGAAACTCAACAACTCAGAACTCAGAACTCAAGACTCTCGATCTATATCGCCCGCCGATATATAATCCGGCGCCGATGTCGACCCGCCCGACGCGCGCTCCCGACGCGCTGCTGCCGCTGCCGCCCGCATTCGTTCACATCCTCCTCGCGCTCGCCGACGGGGAGCGGCACGGCTACGCGATCATGCAGGAGATCAGACGGCTGACCGACGGCGACGTCGAGATGGGGCCGGGCACGTTGTACGGAGCGGTCAAGCGGCTGCTGGAGTTCGGCCTGATCGACGAATCGGACGAGCGGCCCGATCCGGAGCTGGATGACGAGCGGCGTCGCTACTACCGGATGACGGCGTACGGTTCGCGCGTTCTGCGGGCTGAAACGGGGCGCCTGTCGCGGCTCGTCCGCGTCGCGCGCGCGAAAGGAGCAGCGGGTGCTCGGTGATCTGCTGCTCCGGCTTCTGCTCGCGCTCCTCCCGCGCTCCTTGCGCCGGGCGCACGGCCGCGAGATGCGCCAGCTTGCGCGCGATCGGTGGCGTGAAGCGTCGGCATCAGGCCGCGGATTCGCGCGGACCCGCGTCGCGCTGTCGCTCGCCGCGGATGTCCTGCGCGCCGCGCCCGGCGAGCACACATATGAGTGGCGGCGGCGCAGCCGGCGCCTGAGGCACGAGCCGACTCGACGCCGAGGACAACCAATGAGCGATCTCCTGGCCGACCTCCGCTACGCCCTCCGCCTCGCAAGCCTGTCCCCCGTGTTCACGGGCGCAGCGGTCCTGACGCTCGCCCTCGGCATCGGCGCCACGACGGCGATTTACGCGCTGGCCGACGCGACGCTCCTGCGCCCGCTGCCGGTCCGCGACGTCGACAGTCTGTACGGCACCCGCTGGAGCGCCTCCTACCCGGCGTTCCGGGACTATCTCGCGCGTACGGATACCTTCGACGGGGTCGTCGCCTTCAGCGGGCGTGACACGTTCAGCCTGCAGCGCGGGAACTCGACGGCGCTCGCGGCCGGCGCGTTCGTGTCCGGCAACTACTTCGACGTGTTGGGAATCGGCCCGCAGCTCGGAAGGATTCTCCTGCCATCAGACGACGGCGCCCATGGAGGAGCGCTCGTCGCCGTTTTGAGCGACGGTTACTGGCGGACGCAGTGCCATGCGGACCCGGCGATCATCGGGACGACGCTGCGGGTCAACGGCCGAGCCGCGCTCGTCGTCGGTGTGGCGGCGCGCGGCTTCCGCGGGGTCACGCTGCAGGCGGATCCGGCGTTCTGGATGCCGCTCTCGTCGTTCCGGGAAATAGAAACGGCGCCGTTCTTTCGTCGAGTCGATCCGCTGAAGAGCCGCGGCCTGGTGTGGCTCCGGCTCGTGATGCGCCTGAAGCCGGGCGTGACGCCGGAACAGGCCGGCGCCGTCATCGCGGCCACCTACAAAGCCAACCACGCAGCCGACCCGGAAGCGGCGCGCGACGCCGACGAGGCGGCCCAACTCCACCCGCTCAAGGCGACCGCCGTCGGATTCAGCACCCAACGCGACCTGAGCCGGTTCCTCCTGCTGCTGGGAGGCGTCGTCGGATTCACTCTGCTGATCGCCTGCGCGAACCTGGCGAACATGCTGCTCGTCCGCGCCACCGCGCGGCGGCGCGAGATTGCCGTGCGCCTTGCGCTTGGCGCGAGGCGCGGCCGGCTCGTGCGCCAGATGCTGACCGAGAACCTGTTGCTCGCGCTCGCCGGCGGCGCCGCCGGGCTCTTCGTCGCGCGATGGATGATTGCGCTTCTCGCACGCTTCCAGTTGCCGGGCGAGATTCCCATCGAGGGTCTGCGGCTCGGTCTCGGCTGGCGCTCGTTGACGGTGGCGCTTGCGGCGTCGCTCGGCACGGCGGTTCTGTTCGGACTCGTGCCGGCGCTGCGGGCGTCGGCGCTCGGGATCGTCGGCGCGCTGCGGGACCAGTCCCGCGCGACCTCGCGGCATCGGCTGCGCGGCGCCTTGATCACCGCGCAGGTTGCGCTCTCGCTGGTCCTCCTGGCGGGCGGCGCGCTGTTCGTGCGGGGGCTCGAGCGCGCCCTCCGCACGGAGCTCGGCTTCCGCACGGAGGGAGTGGCTACGGCCTCCGTCGACCTCGGGCTGGCCCGATACGAGGCCGCGCGTGCGCGGCAGTTCTACGACTCGGCGCTCGATCGCCTGTACGCGCTGCCGTCGGTGCGCGCCGCCGCATGGGCGAGTCACGTCCCGATGCGTGGCGTCATGATGTGGACGATTGAAGTCGACGGCTTCACGCCGTCGAAGGGCCGCAGCGTGCATGCGGACGTCGCGTACGTCTACGGCCGCTACTTCCCGGCGCTCGGCATCCCCGTCCTCGAAGGACGCGCGCTCGACGCGCGCGACCGCGAGGGCGCCCCGCTCGCCGCGGTCGTCAACCGCGCGATGGCGGCGAAGTTCTGGGCCGGCCGCGCCGCCCTCGGCGGACGCTTCCGCTTCGACGAGAAGGATCCCTGGGTCGACGTCGTCGGGATCGTGGGGGACGTCAGGGGGCGCGCCATCGACGAAGAGGTGATGCCGACAATGTACTTACCCTTCCTCCAGCACCAGGAAGACACCCTGCTCAACGCCGCGACGCTCATCGTCCGGACCGACCCCGAGGCCGGGGGCATGAGAAGCGCGCTCGTGAGCGCCGTTCGCGGCGTGGATGGAAACCTGCCAGTCGACCGCGTCATGACGCTCGACGATCACGTCCGCGCCCAGGTGCTGCCACAGAGGATGGGCGTGCGGCTCTTCACGTTCTTCGGGCTCCTCGCGCTCGTCATCGCGGCCGTCGGGATCTACGGGGTCGCGTCGGCGGCGGTCCTCGAACGGACGCGCGAGCTCGGCATCCGGATGGCGCTCGGCGCGCGCGCGCAGCAGGTGGTCGCGCTCGTCCAGCGTCAGACGCTCGCGCCGGTCGGCGCGGGGATCGTCCTGGGGCTGCTGCTCGCGGTCTGGACCGCGAAGCTCGTGGGGGCGCTGCTTTACGGCCTCGACCCGGACGATCCGATGGCCTTCACCGCGGTGGCGCTCGCGCTGGCGGCGGTTGCCCTTCTCGCCGCCTGGGTTCCGGCCCGCCGGGCGGCGAGGGTCGACCCAGCCATCACGCTACGCAGCGAATAGACAATCAGTCCACAATCCACAATCAGCAATCCACAATGGAGTCCGTCCGCTTAGACGTGTGGCTTGACGTGGCGTGCCTGTTTCGCACGCGCTCCGAGGCGAAGCGCGCGTGTGAAGGGGGGAAGGTCGAGGTCAACGGCGGCCGCGCGAAGCCGCATCGCGACGTGCGCGCTGGGGACGAGATCGTGATCACCCGCCCGCTCGGTCGGCGGCAACGCGTACGCGTCGCCGGGGTGGCGGAAAAGCACCTCCCGAAGGCCGAGGCCCGGACGCTCTACGAAGACCTCACGCCGCCCCCGACCGCCGAGGAGATCGAGCTTCGCCGGATGGCCCGGCTGGCGCGCCCGTTTATCCGCACCGCGCCTGGCGCACCCGACCGCCGGGAGCGCCGCGCGATCCGCAGGCTCAAGGGGCGGGAATGATGCGCTATAATGAGTGGTTCAATTCAGGACTGAGGAGCAGACCATCACGTGGCAATCAGGCACAAGTCGGCCCAGAAGGCTCACCGTCAGAACGTCGTGCGGCGCGAAGCGAACCGGCAGGTCCGCAGCCGCCTCCGCAGCGCGCTGAAGGACATTCGCGCGGCGATCGACGCCAAGAACACCAAGCAGGCCCACGCCGCGCTCAACGAAACCATCTCGCTCATCGACAAGATGGCGAGCAAGGGCATCATCCACGCGAACGCCGCCGGGCGCTACAAGTCGCGGATCAGCAGACGGCTCAAGACCGCCTCCGCGTAGTTCAGCGACGGCGGGCCTGGCAGAGCTCCACTACCAGCCGCTCGAGCAGCACACGTGGGTCTCCCCCTGACGACTTGATGTCGGTGTCGGTGCGAAACACCGCGTTGACCGCGGTGCGGACGCCGGAAGGGTTCACGCGCGCGAGCCTGTCGCGCACGACCCAGGCGAGCTGCCCGAGCATCAGGTACGGCACGACACCGGCGTCGAGCGCGAGGGCGAGCTCGCGGAGAGCGGTTGCCGTATCGCCGCGCTCGATCGCGTTCGCCACCGCCCATCGGTCCTGCGAGGTCTTGTCGCTCGCGACCTCCTCCGCATCCTCGCGCGTGATCTGTTTCCGCTCGCCGGCAAAGGCGAGCAGCCGCTCGACATCCGCGCGCAGCCGGCCGATGTCCGCCCCCGCCCGCTCGGCGAGCAATCGAACCGCGTCGGGATCGATGGTCCGGCCCGCCGCTTTCGCCTCGCGCTGAATCCAGGCCTGGGCCTGCTGAAAGATCGCCCCGAGCTCGCCGCTCTTGAACTCGCGGTCGCTCTTGAAACCCCATGCCTCGACGACGGCGGCTTGCTTGTAGATGGCCTTCGTCAGCCGCCGCCCTTTGTCCACGTCAGCCGCCACGAGCACGAGCGTCGTCTGGGGCTCGGGAGAGGCGACGTAGCGCTCGAGGGCGTCCAGCTCGGTGCTGGCCTCCTCATCCGCCGCCCCCTCCCCTTCCGCGCCGCGCCGCTTTGGCTTGAGCCACTTCTCCGCGCGCACGACGACGACGACGCGGCGGGGCGCCATCATCGGCAGCGTGCGAGCAGCCTGGACGACGGAATCGGGAGACACGCCTTTGTCGGTGGCGTGGAACCGGTCGTGGTTGAAGGCGCGGAGGTCCTCCTCGACGAGCGACGCGAACTCGTTGACGAGCGCCGTCACCGCGCCGTCGTCATCGCCGACGAGAAGGTAGACAGGCGCCGGCTTGCCGGCCGCGATCTCCTTCTTGACGTCGTCGTAACGCTTGACGGGCATCAGAACGCTTCGAGAATCGCGCTGACAACGCTCCGTGCGAACGCGGTCGCAATGCGCTCGGCGGCGTTGTCGTTCTGGTTGAAGAATGCGTTCGGGTCGAAGGCCGTCGTGCCCGTCGTGACCTCGAACTCGTCCCGGAACTGCATCGACGGGTTCGACCAGAGGACCTTGCCGGTCGCGGTCTCCTTGAACTCGATCCTGGCGGTCATGATGACGACGTTCCGGGACGCCTGGCGCTGTTCGGTAAAGCTGGCAGGCGCCAGCGTGATCGCCGTGATCTCGCCTGTCAGCAGGCCATCCACGCCCGTCGCGTCCGGCAGGACTTTGTAGCGCCCGCGGCCGATCAGCTCGGACCGTACTTTCTCCGTCACCCGGCGCTCGATATCGAAGACCGACGTGTGGTTGGCGAACATCGGCACGCCGATCGTCTTGATCGTTTCCGGAAGAAACGAGCCCCGGCCGGCCAGGGAATACCCGCATGCGGCCAGCACTAGGAAGGCACCAGGCACCAGGCAATAGGCAATCAGACGGCGCAACGAAGGCCTAAACGACAATGCTCACCAGCTTTCCACCGTTGACGACGACAATCTTCTTGATCTGCTTGCCCTTCACGTGGGCCTGCACTTGCGGATCGGCGAGCGCCAGGGCCTGGAGCTCGTCGTCCGACGTGCCCGCCGGTACCGTGAGCCGGGCCCGGACCTTCCCGTTGATCTGCACCGGCACGACGACTTCCTCGGCTTTGGCCACCTCGGCGTCGTAGCCGGGCCAGGCGGCGGTCGCGATGCCGCCGGCGTGGCCGAGGCGCTCCCAGAGCTCCTCCGACACGTGCGGCGCGAACGGCGAGAGCATCAGCACGAGCGTCTCCACCGCCTCCTTGAGGACCGCAACCGTTTCTTTCCGCTCGATGACCCCCGCCGATGCTGCGACCTCGCCGCGCCGGGCGCCGATCGCCAGCCCGGGCCGGTCGCAGAACTGATACAGCTCGTTGACCAGCTCCATCAGGGCCGACACCGCGGTGTTCAGGTGGACGCGCGGGTCGAGGTCCTGCGTGACCCGCCTGATAGTGTCGTGTGTCTTCCGGCGCAGCGCGCGTTCGGCCTCGTCCAGCTCTCCGGTCGGCGGCGGAATGCCGTCGCCGGCAATGGTGTCGCAGACCGAATCCACGAGCCGCCAGACGCGCGCGAGGAACCGGAAGCTGCCCTCGAGGCCCGCATCGGTCCACTCGATCTCCTTCTCGGGCGGCGCGACGAACGTCACGTACACGCGCAGCGCGTCCGCGCCGAACTTCTGCGTCATGTCGTCCGGATCGACGACGTTCCCCTTCGACTTCGACATCACCTGGCCGTTTCGGAGCACCATGCCCTGCGTGAGCAGGCGCTCGAACGGCTCGTCCATCCCGACCATCCCGAGGTCGCGGAAAACCCGCGTGAAGAATCGCGAGTAGATCAAATGCAGGATCGCATGCTCGATGCCGCCGCTGTAGAAATCGACCGGACCCCAGTAGTTGACCTTCGCCGGTTCGAACGCCTTTGCCTCGTTCCTGGGATCGCAGAACCTGAAGAAGTACCACGAGGAGTCGACGAAGGTGTCCATCGTGTCGGTCTCGCGCTTCGCGGGACCGCCGCACTTCCAGCAGGTTGCGTTGACGAACTCCGGGATCTGAGCGAGTGGCGAATCCCCGCGCCCGCTGAATTCGGCCGTTTTGGGGAGGACGACGGGCAGGTCCTCGTCGCGGACCGGGACGATGCCGCACGTGTCGCAGTAGAGCATCGGAATGGGCGTGCCCCAGTAGCGCTGGCGCGATATGCCCCAGTCCTTGAGCCGATATTGGACGGTTCCCTCGCCGATCCCGCGACCGGCGGCCTCGGCCGTCAGCGCCTCGCGCGCCGCGTCGGACGACATCCCGTCGTATGGCCCCGAGTTGACGAGGACTCCGTCGTTCGAGACGCTCCCGGTCATTGAATCGACGGCCTCGACGATCGTCGTCGGACCGTCGGCCGGACGCACGACGACCTGAATGGGCAGGCCGTACTTGCGCGCGAACTCGAAGTCGCGCTCATCGTGGGCCGGGACGCCCATCACGGCGCCGGTGCCGTATTCGACCAGCACGAAGTTGGCGATCCAGATCGGAACGGGTGCGCCAGTGAACGGGTTGATCGCCTTGCGTCCGGTGTCGAAACCCTCTTTCTCGACCTCCCCCGTCATGCGCGCCGTGCGGTCCTGCGAGCGGAACCGGTTGGCGCGCGCGCGGAACGCCGCGGGGTCGCCGGACTCCCGCGCGAAACGCTCGACCATCTCGTGCTCGGGCGCGAGCAGCACGAACGTCGCGCCATAGATCGTGTCGATGCGCGTGGTGAAGACTTCTATCGCTTCTCCAGGGCTTGGGGCTTGGGGCTTGGGGCCCGAAACCTCGGGGCTTGAGGCATGGGGCTTGGGGCTTGAACCCCCAGGCCCCAGGCCCAATGCCCCAGGCCCGGCCAGCGCGAAGCGCACCCGAGCCCCCTCCGACCTTCCGATCCAGTTCCGCTGCATCGTCAGGACTTTTTCGGGCCACTCGCCGAGCTTCGCGATCGCGTCGAGCAGCTCGTCGGCGTAGGACGTTATCCGGAAGAACCACTGTTCCAGCTCGCGTGTCGTCACCGGCGTGCCGCAACGCCAGCAGCCTCCGTCCACGACCTGCTCGTTGGCCAGCACCGTGTTGCAGCTCGGGCACCAGTTGACCGTCGACCGGCGCCGGTACGCGAGCCCACGCTCGAACATCCGGATGAACAGCCACTGATTCCAGCGGTAGTACTCGGGCAGACAGGTCGCGATCTCACGCTCCCAGGCGTAGCTGATCCCGAGCCGCTGGAGCTGCCCTTTCATGTGCGCGATGTTCTCGAGCGTCCAGGTCTCGGGGTGTGTGTTGCTCTTGATCGCGGCGTTCTCGGCCGGGAGGCCGAACGCGTCCCAGCCGAAGGGGTGGAGGACGTTGAAGCCGCGCATCCGTTTCATGCGCGCGACGACGTCGCCGATCATGTAGTTCCGGACGTGCCCCACGTGCGCGTGCCCCGACGGGTACGCGAACATCTCGAGGCAGTAGAACTTCGGCTTCGCGGGATCCTCGGTGACCTCGAAAGCCCTCGAGGCGCGCCACGCCTCCTGCCACTTCTTCTCGATTTCCTGCGGTTTGTAGTCCACGCGAATCCAGAAGCAGCCCTAAAGGGCTGCGCTACGAGAAATTATATCTGACCGCTCAGCGCTTCGCGCCGACGACGACGGCGAACGAGTCGCGCCGCCAGGGGACGTCGACCGAGAAACCGGCTGAGCGGAACAGTTCGATCTCATCCTCGAGCCGGAAGTAGACGTCCTCCTTTGCCCATTCTCGGAGGTAGGCGGCGCCGCGGCCTCCACGGTAGCGGCGCCGCAGATGCGCGAGCCAGACGCTTCGATCGAGCGCCTGAAGGCGCCGGTTCGACGCCAGGCAACAGTCCGCATTCACGAACAGCCCGCCGCGGCGGAGCGTTTTGAAGCAGCGCGCGTAGAACCGGGCCTTCGCGGCGCGTGTCGTCACGTGATGCAGCGCCAGAGAGGCCGTCACCGCGTCGCAGCGCGGGAGCGCCGCGCTCAGGAAGTCTTCGTGCCGTACCGTCAGCCGCGGGCCCAGCCGCTCCTGCGCCATCCGCAGCATGCCTTCGTCGCTGTCGATGCCGACGATGCGCGCCGCGGGCTGTGCCGCGAGCGACCGAGCGGACAGCGCGCCGGATCCGATCCCCAGGTCCACCACGAGCGGCCGGCGGCGCGGCAGCGCCCGCAACGCCGCAGCCGCCGCGTCGAGCATCTCTTCGTAGCGCGGAATGAACGTCCGGATCCGCGAGTCGTATTCACGTAACTGAATACCCAGGTGAGAGGCAGCGCCCATTGTGGATTGTGGATTGTGGAATGTGGAGTGTGGAGTTAAAGGATCGGCCAGTAGGACTTCTGGGCAGCGTGAACGGCTTCGAGCGCGGCGCGGCCGCGCGCATCAGATTCGTGGTACGACCCTTTAGGATCGTCCTGCCCGTCGAGAATGTTGACGCACGCGGTCAAGCACTCAGCGAAGGCGCGCAGATCGTAGCCCCCCTCGATGACCATCGCCAGGCGGCCGCCGCAGGCGCGCTCCGCGGCCGCGCGAAGCCCGCCCACGATCGCGGCGTATCCCTCGGTGGACAGGCGCATGCCGGCCAGCGGATCGCGCTCGTGCGCGTCGAAGCCGGCCGAGACGAGCACGAGATCCGGCGCGAACGACTCCACGACCGGCCTGACGATGCTGCCGTAGACGAGGCGATAGTCGGCATCAGTCGCCCCCGCCTCGAGCGGCACGTTGACGGTAAAGCCGCGGCCGGGGCCGTCGCCGACTTCACCAGCGGCCCCCGTGCCCGGGTAGTACGGATACTGGTGCGTCGAGACGTAGAGCACGCGCGGGTCGGCGTAGAACATCCACTGCGTGCCGTTGCCATGGTGGACGTCGATGTCCACCACGGCGACCTTCGAGGCGCCGGCCGCCAGCGCATCCGCCGCGGCGACGGCGACGTTGTTGTACAGGCAGAACCCCATCGCCCGGTTCCGCTCGGCGTGGTGACCCGGCGGTCTCACCAGCGCGAATGTCGGACCGGCGCCGTCGAGCGTTCGGCGCGCGGCCTGCACGGCCGCGCCGGCGGCGAGGGCTACGATCTCGAGCGACTCGGGCGACGTGAAGGTGTCCGGGTCGAGCCTCGCCGCGCGGCCGCGCGTGGACTCGAGCCGGTCGAGATAGTCGGCGTCGTGAACGCGCGCCAGCTCTTCACGCGTCGCCGGCCGGGGCTCGGCCGTCGCACCGCCACGGCGCCGCCAGTCGAGCGCGACGGCGTCCATGACCTCGGCCCGCTCGGGCCGTTCAGGATGGCCGGGCGGCGTCGAATGCTCGCCGAAACGCTCGGACGCGATCAAGAGCAGCGGCATCGGTCGGTCGAGGACGCTTCCGGCCGCCCGCTACTGGTTTGATGTCGACTTCGCAGGCGACGGCTTTCGCTTGAACACGATCTCCGGCGCGGCCGGCTCGAGCGGGATCGAGACGCTCTCAACCTTGCCATTCGCGCCGTACGAGAAACTCAACCGCGCATCGTCGACCGGCGATCGCGGCCCGCCCTTGACGCGGCGAAAGACGTCGTAGTGAAAGTGCTCGAGCGGGACGGTGAAGTCATCCAACATGAAGACCAGACCACCGTTTTCGTGCGCGATCCGCACCACGCCGTATCCCGGATGCTCGAACGTCCCTGCGTAGTCCGACAGGGGATGCGACGGCGACGTGCCGGCCACGCGCTCTGCTTCCCGTTCCCGCTCGCGCTCTTTCTGCCGCTTGTCCGCATACGCCAGAACCGTCCTCTGCCGGGCCACCCAGTCGATCTGGGCAAGGCCCAACAGGCGATCGTAGACGTTGCGCATCACGATGGCCGTCACTGGGTTCACCCCTGAGTAGTTCGACAGGACCATCACGCCGACGCGGTCATCCGGCATCCAGGACATCGCCGAGATGAAGCCGTCGATCCCGCCGCTGTGCTCGACGAGCTTGTGCCCCCGGTAGCTCGAGATGGCGACGCCGAGGCCGTAGCCGCCCGGCACGATTTCCGCGAACCGGGGCGCTTCGGGATCGAGGTTGACCGCGGGCGCCGACGAGGGGGACTGCATCCGCAGGGCAAACCGTTTCGAGAGGAGTGGCTTCCCGTTGTACGTCCCCTGGTCGATATGCATCCGTATGTACTGCATCATCTCCTCGACGCTCGAGTTGATCGATCCCGCCGGACCAACCGCGTCGATGTTGCGGTACGGCACGGCCACCACCTTGCCGTCCCGCTCCATGTACGGCAGCGCAGCATCGTCCGATGCCGGCAATTCGCGCACTGAGGTGTTGGAGCGCGACATCCCCAGCGGCTCGAAGATGCGCTGATCGATCAGGTCGTCCCAGGACTTGCCAGTGTTCTGCTCGAGAAGAACGCCCGCCGTCATGAACATCAGATTGTTGTACTGGTAGCGCTGCCGGAACGTGGCGCTCGGCTCGAGATACTTGAGGCGCTGATACAGCTCCTTACGCGTGAACGCGCGTCCGAACCACATCGAGTCGTGGCGCGGCAGGCCCGAGCGGTGCGTCACCAGATCGGTCGGCGTCATCAGCCGTGCCGATACTTCGTCGGACAGCTCGAAGTCTGGCAGGTAGGTCCGGACGGGCTTGTCCCAGTCCAGCTTCCCCTCGTCTGAGAGCATCCCCATCAACGTCACGGTGAAGCTCTTCGAGTTCGAACCGATCGCCATGAGCGTCCGCGGCGTGACCGGAAGCTGCTTCTCGACGTCGCGGTATCCGTAGCCCTTCGAGAGCACGACCGTGCCATCGCGCACGGCAGCGACCGCGAGGCCGGGCACCTTCCACTCGCGCATCACTCCCGCCACGAACGCGTCGAACCCGTCGAACGAGGTCGACGCCGGCTGGCGCGCGACGAGGACGAGCGGGACGGCCAGGACGACGAGGACGAGGGCTCTTACACGTCCGCGCACCATGATTACCTCACATTTTTTTCTTTGCGCTGGGGCCCCACCCCCAGCGCCTACCACGCCTCGCTCGCGCTCGGCGCGCTGATTCGATCACCGGGGTCTTGCTCGGTACGCCGTGGCGTGTGGCCCAGCGTGGGGATTATATGCGCTGGATGGCAGGCCTAGAACTCGATCAGGATGCCGGCGGAAGGCAGGATTGGGAAGAGCGTCTCCGTCACGCCGAGAGCCTCGCCCGTCGGCCGGACGAAATAGCCGGACGGCCGGGCGTTGGTCCGGTTCAGGACGTTCAGCACCTCGACGAAGAGCGTGAGCCGCCGCTTGTCGTAGTTGAACACCCGATTCGCCCGCAGGTCCAACCGCGCGTAGGACGGCAGCCGAGCCAGGTTACGGTCCTCTGTGACGAAATAGGCGTCGCCTCGCTGTTCGAGGTAGCCCGGGATCGGAAAGTTCGAGCCGGCGCGGAGCTTGGCGAGGAAGGCGGTGCGATCCGTGAGCCGATATTGCGCATAGAGGCTGACCGCGTGGCGCTGGTCGAAATCCCCCCAGAACCGCTCTCCGGTCGTTCGATCGTCGTACTGCGTGCGGCCGTACGCGTACGCGACCCATCCCGACAGCCCCTCGGGGCTCTGGCGCTGCACCATCAGCTCGACGCCGCGTGCGGTTCCTTCGAGCGCGTTGCGCCACTCGCCGGGGCCGATCGGCCGCACGATTTCGCCGTCCTCCAGACGATCCTCGCTGTCCTCGAGGCGAAGGAACCGACGATCCTGCCGGGCGTACGCGCCCACGCGCCACCGAACGGTCTCCCCGATCCGATGCTCGATCGCGACGTCCATCGTCTCGGCCCGCTCGGTCTCGAGCAGGGCCGATCCGCCGGGTCCGAGAGCCTGCGCGATGTCCGGGTATTGATGTGAGATGCCGCCCGCGAGCCGGACGCTCCAGGCGGACGAGACGCGCCACTCGGTCAGGAGCCAGGGGGAGAACGCGTCCCGGTCGACGATCGTCTGGTGCGAGAACCGCGCGCCGGGTGCGATCGTGAGGCTGGCCACAGGGTTCCACTGCAGATGGGCGTACGCGGAGTGCTGCCAGCCCCGGTCATCGTATTCATCGACACCTGTGGGGGTCACGCCACCGGGCACCAGGCCGAACTCAGACAGACGCTGCGTGCCATCGAGCTGAAGGACGTGAGCGCCCGCTTCCAGGAGCGCGGAGGGTGAGCGCGAGAGCGACACGTCCGCCTTGTACGCCAGCTCTCGATCGGTGCCGCGACCCTGCTCCTGACCGAAGACCCCCACGTTTCTGAACGTGTGATGGACGAAGTATGCCCGCTGCATGAGGACGACGCCGGCGCCGAACGTCGAGCGCCAGCTGGCGTTCGCCATCGCGCTCCGGTTGATCGCGTAATCGAGCGAGTTGGGCCCTGAGCTTCCTTCCTGCTGCTCTTCCAGCCGGGACCGGCCGGCGATGACGGTGAAATCGACCCGCTGCCGCGAGCTCAGGTCATACACGAGCTTCGCCTGCGCATCGGTGAATCCGAACGCGGTGCCCTTGTCTACCGCCTCGATGAGCAGATCGAGATAGCTCTGCCGAATCGACCCGATCCACGAGCCACGGCCGGCCCGTCCCAGCGGACCCTCGAGAACGGCCGACGCGTTGGTGCCGCTGACGGCGCCGCGCAAGCCGAACCGCTCGCGCGATCCCGCCCGCATCGTGAAATCGAGCTCGGCGCCGGCACGGTCCGCGAGGCGTCGCGGATGGGCCCCGGCGAGCAGCGTTGCCTGATCCAGCACGTCGCTGTTGATCATCGCTACCGATCCCGTTGTCTCCCTGCCGTACACGGCGTGCACGAGCCAGGGTGTCGACACACCGTCGATCGAGACGCCGACGTTCCGGAAGGCCAATCCCCGCACGGAGAACTCGCTGCGAAAGTCGTCGCCAGTGGCAACCCCGGGAAGGGTCTGCACGGCGCGCATCGGATCGTCGGCGAGCACGCCGCGGAGGTTCTGCAGGTCGCCGCTGCCGAGCGTCATCTCGGCGGGCGCCGCCGGTTCGCGCGTCGCGAACCGCCCTGCGCTCACGGTAACCTGCTCAGTGTAGGTGCCCGTACCGGGAGACAGGGGAATCGTGATCTCGAGGGTGCCGCCGGCCGTGACGTCAACGTCGCGGCGCGTCAGGGCGTAGCCGACGATCGACACAAACAGCGTATGACGGCCCGCCGCGACGCCAGTGAGCTCGAAGCGTCCCTCGGTGTCCGAGCGCGTTTCGAGCGGCGTCCCGATGACCTGGACGACGACGCCGGCCAGCGGCGCGCCCGTCGAGGCATCCAGCACGCGCCCTTTGATGGCGCCGCCGCTCGTCCCGGCGCCGGGCGGCCGATCGGCGCTCGTCGCTGGCGCGCGGACGACGATCAGCGCGCCCCCCGGCCCTTTCTCGGTCGTCAGGCCGTGCTGCGCGAGGATCTGGTCGAGAATCTGCCGCGCGTCGCGCGCCGTCGGCTCGGATTTCACGCGCATGTCCGGACGGACGACACTGGAGCTGGAGACGATGCGGAGACCGCTCCGCTGCAGATCCTTGAGAACGTCGGCCAGGGGGCGGCCAGCATACGGACCGCGCACTTCCTGTGCGCCGGCCGGTTCGTACGCGAGTGTCAGCGCGAGCGCGAGAGCGGCGGCCAGCCCGAGACGCCTCATTGTTTGCGACCGGATTCCGACAGCGTCAGCAGACCGTCACCCAGGGTGTAGCGCAGGCCCGAGGCAGGGACCACCGTCGCGAGCGAATCCTCTGCCGAAAGGCCGTCAATCGATCCGTGCAGCACGGTCTCCGCGGCCGTGCGCTCTACGAGCGGCGAGGCGTAGCGCAACGTCCAGCCGTGTTCACGGCTCGCGTGCGCCAGGAACGCCGCGAGCGTGCGCCCTTCGATGTCGAAACCGGGCGCAGCCTCCGCAACCCAGTCCCACTCGGGCCCGTACACCGGCGCCCGACCACGCAGCATTGGACCCGCTCCAGCCGTGATCTCGATGCCCGCGCCCCCTGAAACCGTCTCGCGGCCGTCGTTGACCTCCACGACTCCCGAACGCACGCGCACGCGGAAACGGGAGCCCGTCAGCCGAGCCTCGAACTGCGTGCCGATGTCCCGCACGCTGCCGAGCGAGGTCCGGATTTCAATCGACGGCCGTTCGACCCCGCCGTTGTCGACGTACACAGCCCCCTGGAGGAGCTCGAAGCCGCGGCTCGAGTGGACACGCAGCTTCGTCAGCCGATCGACGCGGATGGAAGTGCCGTCGCCGAGAAGCACCGCCGTGCGGAGAGTCGGCCCCGTCTCCAGCATCTCGCCTGTGTTGATGGCCGCTCCGGTCGACACCCACCGGCCCACCGGAACCGATGGCCTCGCCGGTTCGCGCGACGGGAACCTGAGGACCACGATCATGAGAGCCGCGAATGCGGGAACCAGGATGGCCGTCACCAGCCGCCGGTGTCTGGTGCGCGCTTCGAGCCGCGCGTCCCAGGCGCGCCGCACGGACAGGCGCACGCGCGCCGTCCGATCGGCGGCGATGGCTTTCGGCGGCCCCGCCAGCCGCAGCAATCCCGCGAGCGCGTTGTCGTCTTTGTCTTGGATCATGGCTGCACGTCGGGATCCGGATCTCCGGCCGCGAGCGGCAGCGGCCAGCCGCCGGTCAGCGACGCGAATCCTTCCCTGAAAGCCTCACGCGCCCGGGCGAGCAGCGACTCGGCCGCTTTCGGCCCGAGGCCGAGGCGCCCTCCGATCTCGCGGACGGCGAGGCCGTGGATGTACTTCCATTCGAGCGCGGAGGCATAGTGCCGAGGCAGGCAGTCGAGCGTCACCTGAACGAGCCGCGCCAGCTCGGCGGCGTGAAGCGCGGCCTCGGGCCCTGGCGCGTCGGTCGCGAGGGCCTCGAGCGCGGCGCGAATCTCCGGCGCGTCTTCAACGAGGGTCAGAGCCGGCTCGCGGTACACGCGGCGCTGGATCGTGACGATCTCGTTGCGGCAGATCGCGCAGAGCCAGGTGAAGAGCGCCGCCTCGCCGCGATACGTGTGGAGCTTCTCGATCGCCTTGACGAGCGCCGCCTGCGTCGCCTCCTCGGCCGCGTCCTCATCGCCGCCGACGCGCGGCAGCGCGAAGCGGAACAGCCGCGGGAAGTAGGCGGCGAAGAACTCCTCGAACGCCGGCTCGTCCCCGGCGAGGAGTCGACGCGTGAGGGTTTTGTCGTCCACGGAAGTGGTCATGCCGGCTGCCGACCCAACATGACCGTTAGACGATGGGGCGGGCCGAATCATTCGCCCGCCCCGGCGGGCCGGCTACGTGCCGGATTTCTTCGTTGTGCCCTCCACGACCGTCGCCCACTTCGTGCCGTCCTGAGACATTTCCCATTTGAACGTGTACGAGGTCGGCGATGCTTCCACGATCGTGTACCGAGATTTGAAGGTCATTCCCCCGAAGACCGAATCGGCCGTGAACGTCCATGTGTTGCCACTCTTGGTGCCAGCCGACAGCTCGGAGACGCCCATGCTGTCGATGATGTAGAAGTTGTACGCCTTGTCTCCGGCGTTGTAGCTCATGATGCCGAGCCCCTTCATGTTCCCCATCACGCCGGCGTTTTCATTCCGACATATGACCTGGAAACCGCCGGAGAACCACTCGCACGTGTCGGTCGACGTCATCTTGCCGCCTGGACCGAACGGTCCGGGCTTGACCTCCGCCTGCCCGGTCCACTTTCCAATGAAGTACTCCATCACTTTATGTTCCGGGCCGGGCTTCGGCGTCGGCGGCGCCTGGGCGAGGACGGACACGGTGCCGCACAGCACCGCCGCCGCGACTCCATACGCCACGAGCTGCTTCTTCATGGATGCCTCCTGTCATTCGATTGGGAAGTAGGTGCGGACGATGCGAGCAGTTCCTCCAGATACCGTTTCCATAACACCGCGACCGTGTGCGATCCGTGGCCGCGCGTCTCCGGGCTCAATGGGAGGACCACCGCCTTCGCGTTCCGGACACGTTTGACCTCGCGCTCCAGGATGCCGAGCTCTGGCGGGTTGATGAGATCGTCCGCCGAGTTGACGGCGATGAGCGGCGCCCGGATTTTCTCCAGGTTCGGGCCGGGATCGTAGTCGCGCGACGCCTCGACCTGGTAGAGCAGGTCGTTCGCGTCGCCGGTCTTCAGCGACGAGGCGAGCGACCCGTCGAACGCGGCGTCGCTCGCGGCGAGCGTCTGCATCTGCTCCTGGCGCAGGACCGGGTTGCTGCTCATGAGATACAACAGGCCCTGCGCCGTGCGAAGACTCTGCGGCTGAACCGTGTAGGCCCCGCCGCGCCACTCCGGGTCGTTGCGGATCGCGTCGATGACGATGCGCCGCCAGACGCGGTTGCGGCCGGAGATCTGCGTGGGCAGGCTGGCCAGGGGCATGAGCGCGTCCATGAAATCGGGGTAGCGTCCGCCCCACACCCAGGTGTGCATGCCGCCCATCGACGTGCCCATCACGAGCCGCAGGTGGTTGACGCCGAGCCCCTCGGTGAGCAGCCGGTACTGGGCTTCGACCATGTCGGCGTAGCCGTAGCGGGGAAAGCGGGCACGAAGCCCGTCGCTCGGCTTGCTTGACTGCCCGTGCCCGATGCCGTCAGGCAGTACGATGAAGTACCGCGTGGCGTCGAGGAGCGCGCCGGCGCCGAAGAGCTCACCGGCGAAGTCGGCGCGCAGGAACTGGTTCCCTGTCCCGCCGGTGCCGTGCATGATGAGGACCGCGTTCCGGACGACGCCCTGCGCGTCGCGCGCTGGCGTCCCGATCGTCCGATAGTGCAGCCGGAGCTCCGGCAGGGTCTCGCCGGACGCGAACCGGAAGCTCTTGACGACGAAGTCTCCCTGAACCGGCGTGGGATACTCTGCGGCGCGCGTGGCGCGCGGCTGGAGGCCCGCCCCTGCGAGGGGCGCAAGACTGACGGCCCCGAGCGCAAGATACAGGAGCAGGAGCGTTCTCATCATGAAACAGGCCCTCGGTGAAACCCGTCCATCCTCCCACGGAGCCCCCCGATGAGCAAAGGCCGCCTGGAGGCGTTCAGCGACGGCGTCATCGCCATCATCATCACCATCATGGTGCTGGAGCTGAAGGTGCCGCACGGCGCGGACCTGGCCGCGCTCCGGCCGCTGCTGCCGGTCTTCGTGACCTACGTCATGAGCTTCGTGTTCGTCGCGATCTACTGGAACAACCATCACCACATGCTCCAGACGGCCGAGCGGATCAACGGCCGGATCCTCTGGGCGAACACGCACCTGCTGTTCTGGCTGTCGCTGGTGCCGTTCGTGACCGGATGGATGGGCGAGAACCACTTCGCGCCGTTGCCCACGGCCGTCTACGGCGTGGTGCTGCTCGGCTCCGGCCTCGCCTACGTGATTCTCCAGAGCGCGATCATCTCGCATCATGGCCGGCAGTCGAGGCTCGCCAGGGCTGTCGGGCGGGACTTCAAAGGGAAAGTGTCCTTCGGCGCGTACGCGCTCGCGATCCCGCTTGCGTTCGTCAATCAGTGGATCTCGGACGCCATTTACGCCTCTGTCGCGCTGATGTGGCTCATCCCCGATCGCCGCATCGAGGCCCTCTTGAAGGACTGATTCTATCGACGCTTCTTCGGCCGGCCCTTCGCGGCAGGCGGCGCGATGGCGTACTCGAGTCCGAGGATGCCCGTCTTCTCGTAGATCCGATGCTTCGTCAGCTTCAGCGTCATCTGCGGGGCAGGCGGCGGAAAGAGCGGGATTCCGCCGCCGAGGAGGACCGGGATCACGCCGACCTCCACCGTGTCGACCAGCCCCGCTTCCGCAAGGCTCCGAAAAAGTTGGCCGCCGCCGAACAGCCAGATGTCCTTGCCCGGCGCGGCCCGCAGCGCGCTCACCGTTTCCGCCGCCTTGTCCGGGGCGACGATCGTCACCTTTGGGTAGTCCTGTTGTCGGAGCGTGCTGGAAAAGACAAATGTCTTTGTCCCGGGCGATGAGCCCTGCCCCGCCTTGCCCATCGCTTCGAACGTCCGCCGGCCGATGAGGAACGTGTCGAACTCCTTGAAGATCGCCGTGAAGTCGATATCCGGATCCATGATGATCCAGTCGGCTTCCCCCTTGGGCCCGGCGATGTAGCCGTCCAGGCTCGACGCCACCGCGTAACGAACGCGCCGCATGGCTCCCTCCCTCAATGCGGACCGATCGCGGTCTGCCCTTTCAGTGCCAGCCTGACGAGGCCGGCGCCCGCAACCGCCGCCCACACGCCTTCCAGCACGACGAATGGCATGAATGAGATCAGATATGAAGAGTAGCCCGCCAGCGCCGCTCCGACGAAGTTGAGCAGCGAATACGAAAAGCCTTCGGCGCGGACGTATCGAAACAGATTCAGGAGAAACGCGACCAGGAGCAGGGCAACGCCGATGAAACCGATCACTGTCGCCTGACTCGAGTGCATTGGAAGGTCCTCACGACCTGGCTGGTCTCAGTGTTACTTGACGAATCCCCTCGCGCGAAGCCAGCTCTCGAGCAGGCGCGGCCAGGCGCTCAACACCGGATTGTCCAGCGCAAGCCCGACCCCGTGACGGCCCGTCTCGAAGACGTGCAGCTCGTACGGCACCTTCGCCGCGCGGAGCGCCGCCGCAAACCGAAGGCTGTTCTCGACCAGCACGCCGGCGTCATCCGCCGTATGGAACAAGAAGGTCGCCGGCGTGCGAGAAGTGACCCGACGGTCGCTCGACAGCGCCTGAACAAGATCCGCGGATGGATTGGGACCCAGGAGATTGGTCCGGGAACCAGCGTGGGCGATCGTTTCCTCCATCGAGATGACCGGATATGCGAGCACCGCCAGGTCGGGCCGGCTGCTGACTCGATCGACAACATCCGCGGCGGCCTGGGTGCCGGCGTCGAACTGCGTGGCGACGGTCGACGCCAGATGCCCGCCGGCCGAAAAGCCGATGACGCCGATCCGGCCGGGGTCGACGTTCCACTCTTTTGCCCGGGCCCGGACCGTTCGGATGGCGCGGGCGACATCCTGGAGAGGCGCCGGATGCCGGTATCGCGGCCCCAGCCGGTATTTGAGCACGACGGCGGTCACGCCGATGCTGTTCAACCAGACGGCAACGTTGTGACCTTCATGATCGGCGAGACGGGTGTAGCCGCCGCCCGGGCACACGACGAACGCCGCGCCACTCGAGGCGCCCGAGGGTCGATACAGCGAGATGGTTGGCGTGTCCTCCGGTCCCGATCCAACCGCGCCGGGAGCGCCGCCCGGCCACAGGGGCGCGGGCGCGGGACGCGACACATCCTGAAGACTGGCGGGATCGAGAAGCGCGAGGCTCGAGGCAAGCGTCAGGATGAAGAGATGTTTCATCTGGGCGCGCTATTTCAACGGCGAGTAATCCGTCGCCTGCAGGAACACCGAATCGACCTTGCTGACGATCGGGCCGCCCGCCTCCGATTCCCCCTTGGCCTTCAGCCAGTCCGGGTCGGCGCGGAAGGCGTCCCAGCTCTTCTTGGCGGCCTCCCGGCTGTCGTGCGCAAGGATGTAGATCAGCGTGTTCCCGGCCATCGGCCCGTCCTGCGGCGTCCAGTACCCGACGTTGGTCATGCCGTGCTTCGTGAAGAGCCGCACCGTGTGGGTGCGAAAGCGGGCGTTGAGGGCGTCCAGCTTCCCTTCATGCGTGTAGTAGGTCCGGATCTCGAAGATGCGCCCCCCAGTCTGCGCGGCGATGCCAGGCGCGGTATGAAAGGCAGCGCCTAACGCGTAGCCGGCGGCGAGCGTCGTGACCAGGACAGCAAGCGAAACACGTCTCATCTCAATCTCCCTTCATCGCGACCAGATGCTTGTCATAGCCGGCCTCGACGAGCGCCTCATACGCCTCCCAGACATCGTCCGGAATCTCCTGAGGAATCTGAAAGCCTCTGGCCGGGTACAGCCGAATCCGCTGCAGATCTCCCACCATGATGCTGATGACATCGTCCCGCGAGAGCGTCTCGTGCGAGTAGCGGTCGAGATACCCATCGAGCGAGATTCTGGGCGATGTCACGATCACGTCCTTCTCGTGCCAGAGCTTTCTGAACGTGGCGTAGCTTCGCCTCTCCATGTACGGCTTCTGAACCACGATGAACTTCTGAGGGTCGAGCTGGCGTTCGGCAAGGAGCTGCCTGGTGAACCGGACGTTCTCACCGGTGTTCGTCGATTTGTTCTCGACGAGAATTTTCTCTCGAGGAACACCGAGGCCGGCCGCGATCCTCGCGAACTGGTCCGCTTCCGGCTCGCTCCACACGCGCCCAGTGATCGATCCGAGCCCGCCCGCGAACACGAGCAGCGGCGCCCAGCCTTCCAGGAACAGCTGAGCACCGCGCTCTGCCACGATGGTGTCGTGGCTGCAGAGCACGAGGATGACGTCGGCCTTCGAGAGCTCGTGATCCAGTTGGTGGTAACGCCAGATCTTTTCCACGAGCGGGCGCAGGCTGTCGTTCATGCGCCCGCGCGGCGCATCGTCGATCAGGACCATTTCTCGTCGGCGCTCGGGCCATAAATCGATGGGACCTTGGCGTCAGCCATGCGAAGGTATATCGAGAACTGGCCTCGGTGATGGATCTGGTCCCCCAACAAGAACCACAAGAAGTCGATCCGCGGGATGTCGCCCAGCGTCTTCGGCGCGGTGAAGAACTTCACCGAGTCGAACATCTTGTCGTCCGGCGTGGATGTGATGAGGTCGCCGAACTCACGATGCGCTTTCTCGAGCGCTCCCAGGATCTCCTGCCAGGACTCCGGCGGGGCCGGAGGCGTGCCGGGGGACACACCCTTCGCGAACTCGTCGTTCATGACACGGGTGCCGAGCCCGCGCTCGAGCACGAACATCCACGCCAGCTCGCGCGCGGTCTTGCATTTCGGATGCGGCCGGAGCTCGAGCTTATCGGTCGGGTAGGCGCGAAGCACGCGCATGGTGGTCGCATGCTCGCGGTCGTAGCTTGCGAGGAATTGCTGCTTCGGCGTTGGAGTGGTGGACGTAGCCATGGTGCCTCCTCAGCGAAGTCTACTTCGGCTTCCAGATCCCGAGCAGCCGGCGGACGAGCACCAACTGCCCCACGTGGTAAGCGTTGTGATCGGCCACGAGCAGCAGCTCGCGAAGATAGGTCTGGCCGGTGCCGTGAGGGATCCGCGCGGCGAGATCGGTCCTCGAATCGGCGGCGAGCTGCTGGAGCGCTTTGCGGTCTTTCCGAAACTGCTTGATGCTCTCCTCCCAGGCCGACGGCGTGGGCGGAGCCGGCGTTGGCGGCCAGTAGTCATCGGGCCACTTCTGCTCCTGGTAGTTCGGGTTACGGCAGAACTCCAGAATGTCGCGCTGTGCGCGCTTGAGGTGCTCCACGAGCTGCCACGGAGAATGCGGCAGCCCTTCCGGCTGCCTGCCGCGGGCGTCCGGCGGAATGTCCGCCACGGCGGCGTCGAATCCGACGTGGGCATCGTCCCACGCAAGAAGACGACCCAGCAGGTCACGAACCGGGGCGTCGAGGTTTTTCTTTCGTCCAGCGGTCGCGCGTGCGTCGGCCATGTGCCTCTCTCGATATCAATTCTCAACGACGGGCCCCCGGAGGGGCAATTGACAGTTCAGGCAGCGCTGTGTGTAAAAACTCCAGCGGCGGCCGTCGCTGCAGAACCGCCGGTGACAGCGGGGACAGCGGCTGGTGGCCGCGAGGGCGCCGGCGACCAGATAGGCCGTCAGCCACAGCAGCGCCACGAACGGGATGCTCGTTTCGGGAGCCTTCATGGTGACGAGAAGACCGGCGGGAAGATAGCTGAAGAACCAGAACCACATCATGGATCTGCGGAGCCGGATCTGATCCAGGCCGGCGGCGAGCGATTCAGCCGGCACGTTTTCGGCCGCGATCGACTCGCTGAAATCGAAGTCGGCTTCCGCGGGTGTGTCGCCTGCGCCGGCTTGCCGGAGCAGATCGTGCGCGGCCGCCTGCTGGCTGGACGGCACCATCACGACCACATCGAGGGTGCCGTCCGGCTCGCCCGCGGAATCGGCCTCACGCAGGTGCGCGTCGATGCCCGCGGCCTTCAAGCGGGCGGCCGCGGTCTCGGCGGCTGCCTGGCTGCCGGAGATCGCTACGCTCACGAACCAGTCCTGGTCCAATGGTCTACGTCGCTCGCTCGGTTGTGATCATCGGCACAATTCTGTCGGTGTAGCACGTCCATCTGGCCTCGGAACTCCATTCGGGGCCGCGCGGCATGAATCGTGCGTCAGTTGCCCCACCCATGCGCGAGGCTATCCCGGGTTTCCTCGCTTCGTCACTTGTTTTTTTCCTCGCTCCGGCGACAACCAGCGCTCAGACCGCGACGGTGACGATTCGCGTCGACGCCGCCGCCGGCCGTCGTCCGATCAACCCGAACGTCTATGGCGTCGCCCACGCCACCACGGCTCAACTCAACGACCTCAACGCTCCGCTCCATCGGAACGGCGGCAACAACACGACGCGCTACAACTGGCAGCTGAACGCCGACAACCGCGGCAACGACTGGTACTACCAGAGCATCGCGGACAACAGCGCGACCGCCGGCGAGCGTGGCGACAGCTTCCTCACGAGCTCGCGCGCCGCGAACGCCACGGCGATGTTGACGGTACTTCTGATCCCGTGGGTGGCCAAGGTCGGCGCGGGCCGCGCGAAGCTCGCGAGCTTTTCCATTGCCAAGTATGGCCCGCAGACCGGCAACGACTGGCAGTGGTTCCCCGACGCCGGAAACGGGATCCGGACCAACGGCCAGTTCGTCACCGGCAACGATCCGAACGACGCCAGCGTCCCGTCAACCTCCGTCTTCCAGCGCGGGTGGATCGAGCACCTGGTCAACCGCTGGGGAACGAACGCGAACGGCGGCTTGCGCTATTACATCCTCGACAACGAGCCGAGCCTCTGGCACGCGACGCATCGCGACGTCCACCCGACCGGGGCAACGATGGACGACGTTCGGAACCGGATGATCGAATACGGCGCGATGATCAAGATGGTCGATCCGTCCGCGCTCGTCGTCGGGCCCGAGGAATGGGGCTGGAGCGGATACCTGTTCAGCGGGTTCGACCAGCAGTACGGCAGCATCAACGGCTGGGGCTTTCTGCCGGATCGCGCCAACCACGGCGGCGCCGACTACCTCCCCTGGCTTCTCGATCAGCTCCGCCAGAACCATGCGGCGACCGGCCGCCGCCTGCTCGACGTCTTCACCGTCCACTACTATCCGCAGAGCGGCGAGTTCAGCGACGACGTGTCGGCGACGATGCAGCAGCGGCGCAACCGCTCGACCCGTTCCCTGTGGGACCCCGCCTACGTCGATCAATCCTGGATCAACGATCGCGTCCAGTTGATTCCCCGCCTGAAAAACTGGGTCGGCACGCACTACCCGGGCACGTCGATCGGGATCACGGAATACAACTGGGGCGCGGAGAGCCACATCAACGGCGCGACGGCCCAGGCGGACATCTACGGGATTTTCGGCCGCGAAGGGCTCGACATGGCGGCGCGCTGGGCCACCCCCGCAACGAGCACGCCGACGTACAAAGCGATGAAGATGTATCGCAACTACGACGGCAACAAGTCCTCGTTCGGCGACGTCAGCGTCGCCGCCACGGCGCCGAATCCAGACGCGGTCGCCGCCTTCGCGGCGGAACGGTCGTCGGATCTCACGGTGACGGTCATGGTCATCAACAAGGAGGCGTCGGCGACGGCCGCGACGATCAACCTCGTCAACGTCGCTCACCGGGGATCGGCGCAGGTCTGGCAGTTGACGGCGGCAAACGCGATCAGCCGTCTTGCGGACGTCGGGTTCGGCGGCAACAGCTTCGCCGCCACGCTCCCGCCGCAGAGCATCACGCTGTTCGTCCTGCCCGCAGGCTCGAACGCGCCTGCCGCACCGAGCAATCTGAGAGTTATCCGGGATTAGGACTCGGCTGCGACGGCCGCGATGAGCGCCTTGATGTACCCGAAAGCGAACGCGAACCCCTGAAGTCGGTCGGCATCGCCCTCGATGAATGGGACGTGATCCGGCATCATCATGCCGTCGTAGCCCACCTCCTTGTACGCCCGCATCGCCCTCAGCATATCGACGTCGCCATCGTCGATGAACGTCTCGCGGAAGTTCAGGAAGCGCCCCGAGATGTTGCGGAAATGGACGTTGAAGATCTTGCCGCGCTCGCCGAAATAGCGGATGACGTCGAAGATCTCTTCAGACGGCTTGTCGAGCATCTCCGCCACTGTGCCCTGGCAGAAGTTCAGGCCGTGATACGGACTCTCGGCGATCGAGACGAACCGCTTCAGCCCATCGACCGATCCGAGCACCGTCTCGACGCCGCGCCAGCCGCGCCCGCGCGGCATTCCAGGGTCCTGCGGGTGGCACGCCAGCCGTATTTTGTATTCGCTCGCGACCGGAACCACGCGCTCGAGGAAGTACGTGATTCGCTCCCAATACGTGTCGGCGTCGACGCGGCCCGCCAGGGTGAGCGGAGGTTCTTGCTTTGCGTCGGCGTAGACGAAGGAGCTGTACCGGGCGCCGCCGCGCCCCGGCGCCGTACCGGTCCGTGGGATGCCGATAATGGTCAGGTTGTACTTGACCGATGGGATGCCGGCGCGAGCGGCGTTCCGGATCATCTGGCAGATGTCGTCGATCTGACGGCCGCGCGCCGGATCCTGCGCGAGCAGGATGGCAGGATTCTCGCTCCGGGAGATTTCAGTCGAGCTGAGCGGCAGCGGCACCATGGAGAGCGTGACGCCGAACGACTCGACTCGTTCCCGGAGACGGCTGAGTCCCTCGACCGACCACGCGCCATCCATCTTCGCCGACGGCAGCCGGCTGCAGATATGGGTGATGCCGAAACCGCCGAGGACGCGAAGGATGGCGTCCGAGTCGCCGTGCTGGGTCCCCGCTTTCATCCGCGCCGTCCTCCGAGTGCTCCGCGTGACGGCTGGCTGCGCGGCGACTTCGGCCGACACGAGGCGCTCCGCGACGGCGTCGGCCGTCATGGCGCTTCCGATCAGACAGACGAACTCCCGGCGGTCCATCTCAAACCTCACACGGCTCGGCGCTGGGCCTCCTCGACCGCGTCTTTCGCTTCAGCAAGACCGGCGCCCGTTGCCTGGCGATAGTGCTTGATGGCTTCGATCTTCCGCCCCTGCTTCAACGCCGCGAGCGCCTCCGTGGGAAATCCGTCGAGCGGGTCGAAACGGATGCCCGAGTGTTTCAGGAGAGCGTCCAGCTTTCCTTCAATCCGCGACAGGCGGTCCAGACGGCGATGCAGCGCCCCAAGGCCGGATTGCGCCAACACGACCACCGCGCCGGTGAACACGACGACAGCAACGACGGGAAGGATCTCGCTCACGAGCCGGATAGCCTCGCGACTACGAGGGCGATGACGATCAGAATCAGGGCGCCAACGACCATGACAACCTCTGCCCGCTGCAACCATTGTTTCGGTCCCGACATTGGTGCCCTCCTCTTATCGCTTGCGCGATGATCGAACCTGCCGTGATGAGCTCTTTGGCTTCGAGCGCTTCGCGGCGAGCTCTCTGACTGTGTTCTGCCAGGCCAGCGTCAGCGCCTCGCCGAGCGTTTCCTCGTCGATCGACTTCAGTTGCACGGCCGTGCATCCCTGCCGTCCCCATGCCCCGCTCTCGGGCACGAATGTCGCCGGGTCTTGCCGCACGAACGTCTGCTGTTGCTCGGGCGACAACTTGACCATTCCCCACAGGCGGTCGTTGTGAAGCGTCGCGAAGATCTTCCCGTTGACGCGAAAGTCGGGATGTCCCATGTGGGCGCCTTCGACCGCGTCCTTCATCCCGAGCGCGATGCGGCGGAAGTCTTTTTCGGTCGGCATGGTGTTCAGGATCGCGTAGTGTCCGGCTTCAGCCGGACCGCGTAAAACGCTGATTGATCTCAGCGAACGGAATCGCGCGGGCGAGACCGGTGAAAGTCCCCCGCTCCGCGATTTCCGTCGCCGCCTGCAGGAATCCGGTCCAGGCGGTGCGCGCGAGGGCGCCGCCGACGCTGATCCGCCTGACGCCCGCGGCGGCGAGCTCCGCCACCGTCGTGAAGTCGCTCCCGACCAGGGCGTTGACTGGCTTGGGGGCAACCGCGCTCACGACCGCCACGATATCGGCCCTCGCGCGCAGGCCGGGCGCGTACAAGCAGTCGGCCCCCGCGGCCGCGTACGCGGTGAGCCGGCGGATGGTCTCCGCCAGGTCCGGGCGACCGACGATGAACCCTTCTGAGCGCGCGGTGAGCAGGACGCCGCTTCCGCTGTCATCGATCGCCCGTCGCGCCGCCCGGATTCGCTCGACGGCGAGGGAGAATTCGAAGAGCGGATCTGAAAGGTTCCCCGTCGAGTCTTCGATCGAAAGCCCGGCCACCCCCGTCGCGGTCGCGGCTGCGACGTTGGCGGCGACATCGGCCGGATCGATCGCGAACCCGCCTTCGAAGTCCGCGTTGACCGGCACGTCAACGCCGTCCGCGATCGACCGGATGTGGGCCAGGGCCTCGTCGAGCGACACACGGTTGTCGGCACGGCCCAGAGACCAGGCGAACCCCGAGCTGGTGGTTGCGAGCGCCGGGAAGCCGAGCTGGGCAAGCGACCGGGCGCTGCCGACGTCCCATGGATTCGGGATCACGAAGCAGCCGGACTCGTGAAGCCGACGGAACGTCCGGCACTTGTCGGTCGCGGCGGTCATCGAGGCGGGCTCTCTTTCGCGGGCTGATCGAGGTTGTACGCCCCTCCGCTTTTCGCGACGTCGAACTCCTTGGACTTTCCTTTCGGAATGCTCAAGGATCGCCATCGCGGCCCGGCATAGTGCTTGGCGAGGAGCACGATCTGGCCGACGTGCGCGGCGTAGTGCGTGACCTGGCGGTTGATGGCCTCGACGACCGTGTGGGCCTCGCCCCGAATCCTGACGGTTTTCTGCAGGTCCTCCGGCGTGAGCGAACCAATCGCGCCGAACAGGAGGCTCCACCCATCTTCCCAATCCGACATGATGTTGCCGAGGGTGTCGTCGGGGCCCACCATGAACTCTCCGTCGCGATCGCGCGTCTTCTTCTCGCCGTCCGATGTCAGAAACTCCGTCCAGCGCGAGCGCATGTTCCCCGCGACGTGCTTCATGATGATGGCGATGCTGTTCGCCTCGGGGTCCAGGACGGCGAACAGCTGCTCACCCTCGATTTGAGCGATGGCCTTGTCCGCCAGGTCTTTCAGCTTCCTGAGCTGAAGGATCGTGTCCTCGATGTAGTGCTTCTCGATCATCGTGTGCCTCCGCCGGGTGTCGAAGAGCCTACATTACCTCACCGACTCGCGATTCCTTCCGCTGCATACCCGTTCAGGGCTTCCTGGTTGAAGCAGGCAAACACGACGTGCGCGATCGATGTCTGTCGCGCGAGCTCGTCTCGAACCGTTGCCACCGCGACGCTCGTGGCCGCGCCCAGCGGATAGCCGTAGATGCCGGTGCTGATCGCCGGCAACGCGATGCTCGACAACCCTTCACGCCCGGCGAGCGCGAGCGACGCTTTGTAGGCTGAAGCGAGCAACGCCGGTTCGCCGTTCCCTCCGCCGCGCCACACGGGGCCGACGGCGTGAATGACGAACCGCGCCGGAAGTCGAAAGCCGGGCGTGATGCGCGCTTCCCCCGTGGGACAGGGTGCCACGCGCGCGCAGGCGGTCGCCAGTTCGGGACCTGCCGCCCGATGGATCGCGCCGCACACGCCGCCGCCCGGCGCCAGTTCCGTATTCGCGGCATTGACGATGGCGTCGACGTCGAGCGTCGTGATGTCGACGAGGCGGGCTTCAATCCGCTGGCCGTCCACGGAGCCCTACCCGGCGGCCGGGTCGGCGAGATCGGCCAGGCGATTCGAGTCTGTAAACGCCAGCGATTCGGAGTTCACGCAGTACCGAAGGCCGCTCGGCCGCGGCCCGTCCTCGAAGACGTGGCCGAGGTGCGCGTCGCATCGCGCGCAGAGGATCTCGACGCGCGACATGCCGAAGGTGCGGTCTTCGTGCGTCTCCACGTTCTCGACGGCTACAGGCGCGAAGAAGCTCGGCCAGCCGGTGCCGGAGTGGAACTTGGCGTCGGACGCGAAGAGCGGCAGGCCGCAGCAGATGCAGGTGTAGACGCCTTTGCGCTTGTTGTCGAGGAGCGTGCCACAGAACGGCCGCTCGGTACCTTTGGCGCGCGCGATTTGAAACTGCTCTGGCGTGAGCTGAGCCCGCCACTGAGCATCCGTTTTCTCGACGCGGGCCGACTCGACCGGCCCGACGAGTCGTCCCTGGCGATCGAAGACCTTCACCTTCACTGTCGTGTCCTCGCTGGACCGGCGCCGCCGGACGCGCGACGCACCTCGTCTTCCGTGAAGACCGCAAACACGAACGGCTGGGCCTCGAGGAATCGCGCGAGGTCCCGGAGCGTCGCGCCCACCTGGGCGAGCCGGCCTTCGTCGATGAACAGCTGCGAGTTCTCTGATTCGTAACTCGCCACGAGCTTTTTCTCCGGATCGAACTTCTGGTGCAACACCTCGACCAGAGCCGGCGCACGGTGCCGCCGCGCAGGTGGGCCCGATGGCATGCCGTGGTCGGCGGTGACGGCCAGCAGGTAGTCCTTTCCGACCTTCGCTTCGAGCGCCTTGAGCATTCGCGCCAGGTTCCTGTCCATCTCGCCCAGCGTCAGGCGCAGCTCGTGTGAATCCGGTCCGAACTGGTGACCGACGAAGTCCGCACTCTTGTAATTCATCAGCAGCAGGTCCGGGACATCGTCCGCGCCGAGCGGCTCGCGCTCGATCATGGCGATCATCGCGTCAGCTTCGAAGCCCGGAAAGAGCGCCGACCGTCGAATCGCCGACGCGGAATCGATCTTGTGATTCAGCCACTCCTTTTTCTCCGACCATAACGCACTCGCCTTGTGAGCGCCGAGGTACTCCGGCAACCGGAAGCACTCGGTGTTCGATACCCAGGCGCCGCTGTTCTCATCGTAGTTGACCAGCGCCACCGGCGCTCCATTCGGCTGACACGCCCCGTGTCCAGCGAGTGCCGTCGTCGCGCGATAGCTGCTGCCCTGCGCCAGGATGACCGCCCGGCCCGACGTCGCGAGTTGCCAGACGTCCGAAAGCGTCAACGCCATCAGCACCTGCGGCACCATCCCGGCGAACAGATCCTGCCGGCGACGGTGGATCCGGTCGTAGAAGTTGTTACCGGTGACGCCATGAAACCGGGGATCCGTGCCTGTCGAAATCGTGGAGTGACCGACCGCCGTATTGGACGGAATCACATTGACCCTGCCGTGACTGAACCACGCGCCGCCGCGGCGCAGCGCGGTGAGCGTCGGCATGACGTCGGCGTACCGATCGAAGTAGTCGCGCCGCATGCCGTCCAGGACGACAAGGAATACCGCGCGTGGCCGGGCAAACCCCGTGCGCAGCACCGGCAGGACCCGCCCCGTCGCGGTCGGAGGCATCGCGACGCCGAGCGCTGCTGCAAGCGTCGGCGCGACGTCCTGCTGCACGGCGGGACTGGAATAGACGCCTGCCTTCACGGCCGGCCCTGCAAACATCACAGGAATCGCGACGTCGTACTGCCAGGGAGAGCCGTGCATGTAGTCGTACTCCGGCTCCGCCCGCGTGATGACGTCCCCTTCGCGCGGGACGATCATCAGCTGTCCGGTTCGCCCGGGAAAGTACGACCGGGCGAACATCTCCAGGAACCGCTGGCGCGCGGCCGCACGGCCGGCATCGACCTGCGCGGACGCGATGGCGATCGATGCCAGTGCGGCGACGGTGACTGCGCGAGCGATCAGCCGCATCGCGGACGACCTCATGACTCCTTCTGGTTGACCGCCTTCACGTGCTTGACGGATGCGGTTACGAGCTTCTTGAGCGTCGGCAGGTGAACGTCCGAAAGGCATTTGATGTGAAGGCACGCTTTCCCTTGGTTACACACCGAACTGGCGGAGGTGATGATCGAGGTGCTTGTGCTCGAGCACGCCCCAGCTTCGTCCGGAAAGCCGGCCGAAGACGCGGCTGGGCGGCCACTCGGCCGATGGTCCGCGGTCTGCGAAGCGCCGGATCAAGTCACGCAGCGTGCTCATATCGTTCTGCCACGTCGTCGGTGGAGTCGCCAGAAACTCCGGCGGGCTCTTTCCTTTCCCCTTGGGCCATGGCAGAACATGGATGACGAGCCAGTTCAGCGGAGCATGGGACAGCGGGCCGGAGGGAGGCCCCGTCTCGAGCTCGCCGAGGGCCTGGCGAAAGGCGCAGCTGACGTGACAGACCATCTCCGGCGCGGTGAAGCGGCCCCAGAGAGGCTTGCGATCGGGCGTCAGGCGTCCGATGCGGCCGAGAATCGCTTCGCGGGCTGTCTTGTCGAATAGGGACGCCATAGGCGCCGCATCCTAGCACACGCGTTTCGGCCGCTCTATCGGTCCTGCCCATCAGCGTCATCTGCCGGGCCTTCGATCGCACGGGACAACGCCGGCCAGAAATGGAACACAACGGCCAGAACCGCGCTCGCGACGACGGCGCCGATGAGAAGCGGCCGGATGGAATCACGAGCGTAGACGGGATCCCCGTCAAAAAGGACCCAGATGAAGTTCGAGAGCGGAGGTCCCGTGGATGTGCCATTCCCTCCGTCGATCGTCAGCGGCATCAGCACCAGGGCCGCACACGAGCCCCACACGACGCCGCGCAACACGGCGGACCGACCTCGCGTAAACCCCCAGCAGGCGAGACCGATGACTACGGCCAGAACGAGGTAGAGGCCGTTGAAGATTGTGCTGAAGATAGAGAAGTCAGATGCCGCAAGCGTCGCCGGCGTGACACCGATGATCGCCAATGTGCAGACCGCGAGCCGATGTCTCACTCAGTCCTCCCCTCCGAGAGTAAGCGAGCCGGCGCGGGCGCGGAGATGATTGTGTGCTGATCGATGCGGTCCACCGGCGGCCAATGATTTCACCCGCCGCCGGTGGCTGCAAGCGACTCCCTTAGGGCGCGGGCACCGCCGTGCGGTTGGCGGGGACGATCTGCGGCTCGTAGGCAAACACCTCGCGGCTGCGCGGCGTGACGAGCACCTTGAGCCACTGCACGTCGTTGTTTCCCGTGGCCGCGCTGTTGCCGAAGGTCTCGACGCGCGTGAAGTTCTCGAGCCGGTGGCCCTGGGCGTCGAGAAACGGCTTGTCGATACGGAAGTAATGCGAATCACCGTGCACGTAGGCCACTGGCCTTCTGAAAGCGACCACCTCTTCGCGGAGCGCCAGCAGAAATTCCTGGAACCCGTCGGGCTGGCCGTCGGTCTGCGCCAGCGTCCTCGGATTGCGCAGCGGGGCACGCGTCGGATCCGACAGGTCCCAGCCGGGGTTGGCCTGGGAAATCAACATGATCGCGGTCGAGTGCCGCTCGGCCGCCTCGGCGAAGGTCTCCCTCATCCACGCGATGACCGCCTGATTCCGCGCCGCCCACTCGGCCGGATCGGGCGCCGTATCGCACAGGTTGTTGCAGGACCCCTGAAGGTTGAGCGTCGCGTACGTGACGCCGCGGATGCTCCACCGGCGGTTCTCGACGCACGGCACCAGGCCGTTCACGCCGAGGCACAACGCTTCGGTCTGCACCTGCTGTCGCATCCGCCGTCGTCCGAGCGAAAACGGGGTACTGAAAAAGACCTGGCGCTCGTGGTCGAGGCGCTCGAGCGACGAGAACGGGCCGTTCGACGGACGATCGCAGTCGGTCCAGTCGTTGTCGCCGGGTGTGAACACGACCGGCGCCCTGAGCAGCGTGAAGTAACGAAGGGCCTGCGTATACAGCGCGTCGCTGCAGTCGGTCGGCGTCACGGAGCCGGGCGTGCTGTTCCCCGCCTTGAGATCGCCGTCGTGCAGGGTGAACTCGAGATCCTGCCGGTTCATGTCGGCGACGAGATTCGGCACGCCGACCTGCGCCTGGATATCGGAGTACGGCAGGTCGCCCCACGCGCCGATCGCGTACGTGCGGTCGTCGCGATCGTCACGGTCCCGGCCGTCATCGTCCCGACGCTGCGATCCGCCGTCGGCTGCCAGGGCCGCCGCCATTACCGCGACAACCACCGTCATCCCGGCGATCCTGAGCCATCTGCTTGTGCTCTTCATACCGTCCCTCCTAGAGTCGTGGGTCATGGCCTCGACGCCGAAGCCGACAGGGGACGGTAGAGCGCGCGTGTCGCGCGCGGGTTACGGAGGCGTGTCGTCGCTGAAAAGATGTTGGACCAGCCCAGCCGTTACGCTGGGCCATCCTTCAGAGAAATCACACGGTCGGTTGCTAACCCGGCAGCGTGTTGAAGAAACTGTTGTTCCATCACCTGGAGAGGTACCGGGTGCCCGTGCTTCGCATCCCGGAACGGCTGCCAGAAGCGATACCGCCCCACGACATGAAACCGTTCGAACACCAGGCCGATCGGATTGAATTCCCGCTCGCCGGCGAAACCGTCAAACAGGATGACGGAGAGACTGACCCTGGACCAGGACGCGCGACGGGACCAGTTCAAGACCACGCTGTTTGCCGGAAGGCTCGGCAAGATTCTGGCTTCGACGTACTCTTTCCAGTTCGGGCTGTCTGAATAGACGAAGAGCACCCGTCGACGAGCCCAGCCTATCCACCACACCCACGCCAGCGCGTACAGGACCACGACCCCGAGCCACAGGAGAAGAAAGACGCCTGCAACGTAGGTTAACCACAGCGGTGCCGTGAGAACGACGATGGTCAGAACCATCGCCCGGTGAAGCCTCGAGGGTGAGCTCATTGAAGTGGTCGCGGGGGACTCATGGTCCTAACTCCGATGGCGTCGTGGGCTTCCAGCACATGACTCGCTTCGCGAAGAAGCGTGCGGCAATCATGCCGCTACCACGGACGCTCCCCGAGCCAGCGCCGGATACGCTGAGCGAAGTCCAGGGGACGGATGCGCATATGCTCCTCCGGTCCGAACCGCTCGCGAACAACGTGGAAGATCTCCCGCCGCCCGATGAGCCATGTGTGGTCCGGGAACCCCTCGGCGCCGCGGCGCGTCCGGGTCGGCGCTCCGAAGGCGGCTTCGAAGTACCGCTGAAACTCATCGAACGAGGCTTTCAGGTCAGGGCCCTCGTTCCCGAAGAACTCGAGTTCCTGCAGCCCCTTTCCTTTTCGATCGAAGTGGAGGCCAAGGCTGCATCTCAGACCGCCAAGGGCGACGACAGGCATGGTCGAGTAGCCAGCCGTCACCTGGCGTAACTTCGTGCCGATGAGTTTCTGGATTTCAGCCTCCGCGGTTCCCCACTTAAGGGTCACCGACGGATCGTCAAGGGTGAAGCCAACTGACAGATCCATCCCCCGCCCCAATGCACCTCACTCACCAGACTCCTGCGCCTGCGAGCGAGATGCGGAACCGCAGACTCTCTGCGCCACCATGGACCGCCGGTTTGCGAAACCGCTCGACGAGCTCGCCTCCGTTCGCTTCGATCACGCGCCGGGATGCAACGTTGGCGGCGTCAGTGGTCACATACACGTAAGCGAGTCCCTCATCCTTTGCCTGCGGCAGCAGGAGCCGCAGGGCTCGAGTGGCATATCCACGCCGCCGCTTCCACGGAACGACCGAATACCCGATGTGGCCGAGACAATAAGGCGGGGGCTCGCCGGGCCCTGGCTGCCAGCGAAGGTTGATCGCTCCGCAGAACTCTCCGTCCCACATCCATCGCGAATATCCGGGCAGCCGGGGCACCGTGGACCCGTCGGGCAGCGTCACCGGCGGGCCCTTGGCCTCACGGTCGATCTGTTCGGCCAGGAACCGGTCCGCGTTCGCTGCAATGCGCGCGAGATGCTCCAGCGCGGCCTCCGGCCGCAGGTTGTCCGGCGACCATCCCTGCTGAAGGGCGTGAACGTACCCTGGCAAGTACTGCGCGGCAGGCCAGACGAGCTCCATCGAGCCGCGTTCAGAGTCCAAACACGCGCCTCAACAACGGGACGTCCTGCGGACCGAAGAGAACGATGATGCCAGCCAGGTACCCAACCGCCAGCACGCCCCCGCCCAGGAACCTTGCGGGATCCCAGGAGGACTTCGGTCGAATCCGGATATAACTCATGAGACAAGCAAAGATCAGAACGAAGTGCGCGCTCGCTGCCAGAACGGCGATGAGCTGATCGGGTCTTGTGACCTGACCCGTCTGAAGGGCTCGGGACAATTCCCTGAAGCCGTTGGCAATGAAATTCGTGTGAACGAGGTTCGTCCAGTTCCAGAATGCGGCGATCAGGCAGCCTGCGCCGTAGCCCCACGCGCTTCGCTTTCGCGCGAGGATCATGACGGCAACATAGATTGCGGCCTGGAACAGGTGGAGCACACGAATCGAAGCGTCGAAGACCGCCGACAGAGCCAACACAAAGATGAACACGACACAGCTCGCCACGATCAGACGTTGAACCCAGGCGTCACGTGTCGGGCCGCGGCTCACGCGAGGTTGAGCTGCCACGGCACAACCAGCCTCACGAGGCGGCGCCCTTTTCGCGGAGATACGCGGCGATCTCGCGGTACTGCTTTCCGGGACTGGCTGGTCGCGGCGATCTCTGCGCATACTCGGCCCAGCCCAGGGGCGTTGCGTCTTCCGCCTTGTCTTTCGTGGCGAGGTTGGCGCCCGCCTCGACGAGCACCTTGACCGCGTCCAGCGAGCCGGACCACACCGCGTGGTGCAGCGGCGTCGCATGGGTATAGAACCCGGTGTTGAAAGCATTCAGGTCCACGCCAAAAGGCAGCAGTCTTGCCAATCCCTCCGACTTCCCGTTCAGCGCGGCCAGGCCCAAGGCGACCTGCTTGTCTTCCGCGCTGGCCGCCGGCGCGAGACGACTCACGTCTTCCCAACGGCCCAGACACAGTGCGGCCGGCAGCGTCATTTTCGCGCCCCGCCGGAGCAGGTGTTCGGCCGCGGCCGCGTTGGAGCAGATCAGCGCCTGGACCGGCGCGCCATCCATCGAGGCTCCGGCGCCGACGAGCACGTCGATGAGGTCGAGTTGCCGGCCATCCTCCCGCCCTATCGGCGAGCAGACCGCGAAGTGGAGCGTCGTATCGAGCTGCTGCTGCAGATCCGGGATTCTCTCACGCTCTGCAGCCTCGATGATCGCGCGGGCGACGGCGCCGACGTTGGCGGACAGCTTGCCGGTCCGAACGGCATCCTCTGTCGTGAACCAGAGAAGGTAGGGATGTTTGTAGAACCCCTCGAGCGCCTGACCGATCTGATCGCGCAGCCACGCGCCGGGGGACGTGAGCCGTTCCCGGACCAGGCGAGGGTGCTGCTTCAGGAGAGACTCGAGCAAGGCGACGTCGCCGGCGTCGATCGCCGACACTGCCTGCTCGAACAGCGTATCGAGGCGCTCCTCGTAAGCCACAGATGGAGCCGACATTGAACCACTATTTCAGCATCCTTCGCACCAGGGGGAACAAGAGAAAGGACACGCCAAACCACTGGGCGAACACACAGGCCTCGTAAAACCCGGGGAACGCACTATGGGGATTGCCGCTGAGCACGAGGGCTACGAACATGGGAATGATGTTCATGACTCCCCAGACCCGTATCAGCCCGCCGAGAACAGGGCCTGTGAATTCACCGCGAAAGAGAATCCAGGTAAGCACGCACGCGGCTGCCCCGACAGCTACGGAGAACAGTACTCGGTTCATCGTCCGCTCGCCTTCAGATTCCGGGCGCGCGGCCAATTCGAAGCAGCTTCGTCAGATTCGAGCCGAGGATCGCCTCTTTATCAGCGTCGGTGAGGAACGGCGCCTCGAGCACGAGGTCGACCGTCGCCGGCCAGTCGAAGGGCACGTCCGTACCGTAAACGATCTGCTTGACGCCCACCTCCGCCACGAGATGCCGTAGTGCCTCCGTTGAGAAGGCCATCGTATCGATGAGGATCTGCGACCTCAGATACTCGCTGGGTTTCCGCTGGTTCGCGCAGTTCGCGTTGCGGCGCACGGTGCAGGCGACTTCGGTGCGTCCGAGGTACGAAGGCAGGTAGCCGCCGGCGTGCGCCGCGCAGATGCGGAGGCCTGGGAACCTGTCGAGCGTTCCGTCGAAGATCAGCCGCGAGAGGAAGTAGGTCGTCTCGAGCGGATTGCCGATGATGTTGCCGAGATCGCCGCGGCCGTCGAGCGCCCCTTTCCTGATGATGTTTTCGGCGCCGCCGGGGTGCATGAAGACCAGCACGCCGAGCTCGGCGGCTTTGGCCCAGAACGGGTCGTACTTCGGCAGCGAGAGATCCTCGCCGTTCACGTGTCCGCCAATCGACGCTCCGCGGAGCCCGAGACGCTGGACTCCATCCTGGAGCTGCTCGGCGGCCAGCTCGGGATGCTGCAGGGCGACGGACGCCAGCGCCACGAAGCGATCGGGATGGGCAGCGACCCATTTCGCCAGGCCCTCGTTCTGCGCTCGAACGATCCGGCGCGCGAGATCGACGTCGGCGGCCGCGTACCACCAGTACCCGTTGATGCTCAGCGCCTCGATGTCCACACCCTGCCGATCCATGGTCTGGAGCCGCTGCGGGCCCGGGATACTGTTCCCTGCTCCGCCGCCCATCCGCTCCAGCGACGTGCCCTGGACGATTTCCTGAACCGGGATGACGCAGTGCGCGTGCACATCGATCACCCGGACGCGCCGGCCGCCCACCATCACCTGGCGTCGTGTCGGGGCCTGAAGTGCGCTCGCCATGACCAAACGGAGGAACTCTCGACGACCTGGCACGTCACCTCCGCATCAATACTGCCTGCGCCCGGTCTTCGAGCGCCGCCAAGGACGACTCCAACTCCCCCCGCATCCGCTCGATCGTCTCCTCATCCGCACCCTTCGGCACGTCGATGGGCGCCCCGATGACGAGCGCAGCCTCGGCAAACGGTTTCGGCACCTGGGTCCGGTCCCAGCTCCGCGCGGTCCAATGGCGTGACGTCTCGACGTGGAAAGGGAGGATCGGATTGCCGGTCGCCCCCGCGAGCCACACGGCGCCCGGCTGCGCGACCTTTGCCGGACCGCGAGGGCCGTCCAGCGTGAAGCCGGCCGGCTTCCCCGCCTGCATGTCGCGGACGAGCTGCAGCAGCGCCCGTTTTCCGCCGCGCGACGTGGACCCGCGCGCCGTACCGTATCCGAACCGCTCGATGATCTGGGCGATCCACTCGCCGTCGAAGTTCTCGCTCGTGATGACGACGATGCCGCGTCGGCGGAAGAAGTAGGTGGCTGGAAGGATGCGGCCGTGCCAGAAGGCGAAGACCGGCTGGCGGCCGGAGGCGGCGACGGCGTCCAGGTGCTCGCGCCCTTCGACCGTCCAGCGGAGCGTCCGGCCGAGGAACGCCACGATCGGATAACCGACTGCGGCGATCGACGCGGCTTTGACGCGCTGGGCGAAAGTGAGCACAGGTCAGGCGCGCGCGGTCGAGCTCCCGGGCCGGCGCAGCACTCGGAGCGTGACCCAGGCTATGAGCGCGAGCGCGCCGATGTCCCAGGCACAGAGCTTCGCCACGCGATAGTACGGCATGTACTCCCACAGGCCGTACCGATCGACGATCGTCTCTTCGAACAGCACCCACGTGTTGAAGAAGGTCACGACGACGGCCGCCTTCACGATCCCGGGCACGTCACGGGGGAGTATTTCGCGCATCAGCGTGCTCCTTCGAGCGACGCGATGGTCCGTCGCCCGGTCACATGATCGCACAACGAACTCGGTCCGGACCGAGTTCGAATGTTGGCACAAGATCGGTGCCGCGCATGCGCTCCAGCGCCCAGTCGTCTGCGACCGCGCCTAGCGTCGCTGCCACCGGATGTCCACGCCGTCACTCGACCCAAGGGCGCTGCGAAGCAGCCCCAGGAGATGGTCGGTGGCCCGGCCGTCGCCCAGCACGTCGATCGTCGCGGCGTCGATGTAGTAGTCCTGATCCTGCGTGGACTCTTCTTCAAGTCGGTCGACGAGCACCTGCAGCTCCGCCTCGGTGATGGTGCCGATGAGTTGGTTCGTCGATGCGTTGTAAAGATCAATCATTGAGGACCCTTTCAACAAGGACCGTTCGCCCTCGCTTGACCTAGCAATGTTAGCCCACGGCTAGCCGGATGCCCGAGCCGACGTGAAGTGTGGTCGCGTATTCGATGTGCAAGACGCGCCGAGGTCTGCTGTCGGTGCTTTTCGACGACGCGTGGACAACCAGCGGCCGCATCGCGACCACGCCGCCAGCTGCCACGATGCAATCAACGGCGAGCGACATCGCACACGACCTCCTTGATTGCCGCATCCGTCAGATGCCGCGATCATGCGTACCCGGCAGAACACGCAGGGGCCCGTTTGACGCCGTAGAATCGTCCAGATGAACGCGTAGGGCCACGACCGACATGAGCGCAGACGCGGGGGCGTGTGCGTACAGAACACCAGCTTTCACAGACCACGGTCCCCACTCGGGATCATCGACGCGATTCCGAAGCTGGCAGGGCGGTGTCCTGATGCCAGGCCACGAGCCAGTTCGAGTCCTTGGACTTGTCGAACAGCGTCGCCCGAAAAGGTACAGGGTCTGCGCCAATGAACCGGCGCGCAATCCTCACGAGCCGCGGATCGGAGGCGAGGTCGCGAACGATCGGCGCTGAGAGCACGTGCCGCGCTCCGGCTCTGCTCCGCACCAGTCCAGCGTGACCGAGCGCTTCGAGGGCCCGAGCCATCTCGGCCCGGTCGAAGACCCGCTCGTCGACGGCATAGCCGGCGTCAGCCCTTTTCCCGTTGCGCAACTGGCTTCCATCAGGCATATCGTACGAATTCCCGCTTCTTCGGAATGCCGGCGGTCACCCTCGACCACGCGCCGTCCCGCCACGCCTCGTAGTCACGAAAAGCGCACGGCAGGCCGACGGCGCTGAGGAGGTCCGGCCTGTCCATCAACTGAAAGTGCAGGTGCGGCGCCGTCGAGTTGCCCGAGTGGCCGACGTCCGCCAGACGCTCGCCGGCCGGAACGTCCGGCCCCTTCCCTGACTCGAACCGATCCTGTACGGGCATGGGCTATGAGCGCGTACACGTCCTTCGCTGCCATCTTGAGCACGACGTGGTTGCCGAGCACCATACGAAGGGCGTTGGCCCTGTTCGGGTTGAATGTCAGGGCATTCTTGAGGACAACGGCGAGGTCTCTCACGAAGTGAACGGGGTTTCTCTCCGGCCACCCGTCGCTGGCCGCAACCACCGACGCGTCGAACGGCGCGTGGATCGGAGCTCCCCACGCGTAGAAGTCTTCGAGCGGCGCACCCAGGACGTGGTATCGACGCATCGAGGCCCGGCAGAACTTCCAGCCTTCGTGCTCTCTGTCGATTCGCACGAAGTCGTACGCGTATCGCTGACCGAGCTGGTCGGTGCCGTGGCTCGGGATTTTCTCCGCCGGCGTGTGATACGCGGTCCACTCTCCTCGCAAGGGGAAGTCGACGACGATCGCTTCTGGTATCTTATCGATCGACACATCCGGCCGGTTCCACACCGACCTTTCATTACAAGCTTATAGTTAACCAGGAAGGTAAGCGCCGTGGAGACTCCCCCACCCGACCTCGATTCGACCATTGCCGACTTCTATGATCGCGTTTCCGAAGAGACTCGTCTCGAACGGGGCCCGTTTCTTCTCGAAGCGCTGCGCACGCGGGCACTGATCCTCCGATATGCGCCGGCGGCGCCGGCCACGGTCGTCGACATCGGCGGCGGCGCCGGAGCGTATGCACTCTGGTTGGCGGAGGCCGGTTACGCCGTTCACCTCATCGATGCGACGCCGCGGCTCGTCGCCGAGGCGCGCCAGCGGAGCGCCGCCCAGGCGCGGCCTCTCGAGTCCTGCGATGTCGGAGATGCCAGAGCGCTGCAATTCTCCGATGGCATGGCGGACATAGTTCTTCTGCTGGGGCCGCTCTACCATCTCACCACTCCTGCGGATCGCGCCCGCGCGTTCTCTGAAGCGACGCGCCTGCTCAAGCCGGGTGGACGCCTGTTCGCTGCTGCCATCTCCCGCTTTGCCTCGGCGCTGGATGGCCTGTCGCGGGATCTGTTCCAGGATCCCGCGTTTGCCGCGATCGTGGAGGACGATATCCGCGACGGACAGCACCGGAACCCTACGAGCCGGCTCGACTACTTCACCACGGCGTACTTCCATCGTCCAGACGGCCTCCGCGAAGAAGCGCTGAACGCCGGTCTGCTGGTTGACGGGCTATTCGGCGTAGAGGGTCCCGGCTGGCTGCTCCCGGACGTGAGCGCGCGACTCGAGGACGCGCGCCGGCGAGCCGATTTGCTGAAGATTGCCCGCATGTTCGAGGCGGAGCCGTCGGTGCTTGGCGTCAGCGCCCACCTGCTCCTGGTCGGCCGCAAGCCGCTGACCCCGTCGGCATGAGTTGCGTTCAATGAGCCACCGTGCCATACGTTCCATACAATCGTAGGTCGGCAATCAGGTACAGCGCGTTGCCCTGAGCCTCTGCCGCATCGAGCGCACGGCGAATCCGGTCGATACCTCGCTGATATTGCTCGTCCGTGAGGACAGCGAGCTGCGAGGTCATGCCCCTGTCGAGACGTCCTTCCTCGAGCGCGGCCCGCGCTGAAAGCTGAGCCGGCAGGTGCTGTATCTCATACGTGTGCACATCCACAAACTGAAGCTCGTTCATCCACTCCCGAATCAGGCTCGTTGCGGGATACCGACGCTTATCGATCTCGAGAACAGGATCGAAGTACTCGTAGATGTACCAGCGATCGACACCCGTGTGCGGGTCCAGACCGATGGTCATCAGCTGTCCGCCCGGCCGGAGCACGCGACGCGCCTCGGCAAGAAACCTGCGCTTGTCCTCGAAGTGATGCAGGGCATTGATGCAGAAGAGGCGTTCGAACGCCTCAGTCGCCCAAGGGAGGTGCTCGGCTCTCGCGTGCGCAAGCGCAGCTCGAGGCGCCTGATCGTGCGCGTAGTCCAGCATGTTGTGGGAAGCGTCCACACCCGCTACGCGGATGCCACGCTCAGCGAGCAGCCGCAGCCAATGACCGGTGCCGCAGCCGACTTCGAGCACACGCCCGGCGAAATCCTGACCGACGAAGGCCTCCAGCGCCTCCTCGACGCCGGAGTAGTCGTTGATCACGTATCGCCGATCGTAGCTCGCGGCGATCGAGTCGTAGTTCACGCTCACGGATTACTTCACGCGGGGCACGAAGGTGTTCACGGCGTCATGCCGGGCAGGATCGAGAGACTTCGCGAACGAGTACTGCGTCTTGATATTCGTGTAGCCCAGAGCCTCATAGAACCGGTGCGTCTCGGTTCGGGTCGAGCTCGACCAGAGGCGGACGATTGAACAGCCCTGCTCCCTGGCCCATCCCTCGGCGCGTTCCATGAGCACACGTCCGACGCCGTGGCGCCGGTGTTTTCCGCTGACCACGAGTCCGGCAATCACGACGGACGGTTCCGCCTCGACGAACTCGGCAATCGCGGCGTGCAGCCACGCAATCGCACGGCCGTCGGCTTCCGCAACCAGAAACCGCTGATCCGACCGCGCAAGGATTCTCGTCAGCCGCCCTCTCAGCACCGGGGCCTCGACGTCGTACCCGAGCTCCATCGTCAGCCGCGCAACATCGTCGGCGTCCGACTCTCGAGCGGTTCGTATCGAAACGGACGTCATCTCGTGTCCCACCATCTCGAGAGACCCTCCCCTGCCTGTCGTGGGTGTTGGGCGTAGTGCGAAGTGTCGTTGAAGAGCATGAGGCGCGCTCGAACGGCGTCCCGGAAGTCGAGCACGTTCATGCTGGCTGGCGCCTGATCCAGCCGGTCGCGGTAGCCACGGGGATCGAATCCGAGCAGACTGCTGAGGACCAGGCGAATCGTCGCCTTGTGTGAGACCACCACCAGGCGCTGGCCCTTGTGACGCGTGACAATCTCGCGAATCACGGGGAGCGCCCGGGCGAGCACCTCAACACCGGACTCGCCTCCCTGGGGGGCGAACGTGAAGGGATCTTCCTCCCACGCCGCGTATTCGTCGGGGTAGCGCTCCTCGACGTCTTTTCGCGTGAGGCCCTCCCAGTGGCCGTGGCCGATCTCACGAAGCCCATCACGTGTTTCGATCGTCACGGCGCAGGCGCCAGCGACGATGCGCGCGGTCTCGACGGTCCGTGGAAAAGGGCTGCAGTACACGGCTGTCATACCCTCGTTCCGGAGCCGCTCGCCGAGGCGGGCTGCCTGAAATCTCCCCTCGTCGGATAGCTCAGCGTCCGCGCCGGAATACCGATCCTCTGCCGTGAGCTCGGTGGCGCCGTGGCGCACGAGGTAGACCCGAGTGGCGGGCGGCTTGGTGGAGTCAGGGCTCACGGCGTCCGCACCGGGCCCAGTTTCTGAACGACCTTGCCGTCCGCGTCGAGGAACTCGATGCTCGCGGCGCCGTCCGCCTCCACCTTCAGCGCCAGCCGGTTGCGTCCTTCCCCGTCCGACAGCATCACGGTCGCGGCGCGGTCGCGGGTCTTGCCGACGAGGACGCGCTGCGCCGGCTTCGGAGCGGCGGCGCGCGCCTGCGCGATGGCGGCTTCGCGCTTCTCTTTGTCCTGAATCGCGTTCGCGGCGTTCAGCTGATCGACGAGATTGCTCAGCGGGGCGTCGGGCCTGTCCCAGACCTTGAATCCGGCGCTCCGCAGGCCGTTCTCTTCCGCGTAGTCGAACCCGATTGTCTGGTCCTGCCCCAACTGGTCGAACATGATGCCGGCGCTGGCCAGACGCTGGCCATCTTTCTCCCGGCCCCGCAGCGTGAGTCCTCCCGCCTCGTCTCCCTGATCGTTGAAGAAGATGAGCCCCGCGTACGGCCGCTGCCGCTGGATCGTCTTTCCCCCGATGACGCCGGGATGCATGCGCTCCTTGTTCGAGATGACGAGCCTGAGCGTGCCGTCAGCGTCCACGATGTTGATGCGCTCGGCGGTGATCTCGCCCAGGTTCTGCGGCTTCGCAGGCTGGCGGAAGGCCGAGGCCATGAGGACGACGAAGAACAGCAGAGTCGTGACGACGTAGGCGTGGAGGAAGTACAGCTGGCGGCGAATGGATCGTGTCATACGGTCCCTCACCGCATACGTTACACTGCCGCCAGCTGCAAACTCGCGCTTCAAGATAGGACTCCGGCGCCAGCGAGTACCGGTCCTGCCGACGACGGCCAGCCAATTCGGCCCGATGCGTCCGGGCGAAGTCCGCCGCCGAAGCGTCATTCCAGGCGTACGGAAGAATGGCAGCGCCGCGCGAGACCGCGATGTCCACGCACGTCGTGAAGGAAAACACGTCGACGACAATGGTGACGTCAGCCGGCGCGAGAGCCGCCCCGGCGCCCGGGCCCCACTCGCACCGGCACGCCCAGGCTTTCTGACTGAATGGCGCCCTGCTTACCACGGCGTGTCCGAGGGCGCCTCCTCGTATCGCGATTGGACGCTGTCGCCCGTCATGACGTCGTTGGATTCCAGGCTTCGGGTCGAAACCCGCTCCCGCGCACTCCGTGAAACACCGCGTGGAGAACCTCGCCGACCCAGGATGCCACCGGAAGTCCTCTGGCTTCTTCCTCGGTCACAAACCGGACTTCCAGCACTTCCGTTGAATCCGGCGTCGGGCTGCCGCCTCGCAGGAGCGCTTCGAACACCGCAGCCACGTACGACGTCCGATGGCCGTTTCGATAATGGACGAGGAACTCGGGACCGCCGAACACGCCAACGAGCCCTGTGAGGCGAACGAACAGACCCGTTTCTTCGAACATCTCGCGCACGGCCGCATCAGATGGAGTCTCGGCCGGCTCGATGGCGCCGCCGGGCAGGAGCCAGACGCCTCCTTCAGAGTGTCGTGCCAACAGGACGCGTCCCTCGGCGTCACGGAGCGCGACCGCTACGGACGGAACCTGAAGGAGCTCCTCGCCGCCTACCAGGGCACGGAGACGCAGGACGTATTCGGGCACGATCCTCGAAGCTCCTTTCGGCCTCAGGCCTTGTGTGATGCCGCCGCTACCGGCCCCCGGTCACATCGATGAAGGTGCCGGTCGCAAAGGACTACTCTCATCTACCGGCGTAGCGCTCCTGATGCGTCGGGCCGTCGAGCTCGTGAGCGTCCATGGGCCTCTCTTCGATCAACTCCTCGGCCGCCACGGTGTGGAACGAGAGCATCCCCCAGGGAACCTCTCCGACGAAGAGGCGGTGCCAGGTCGAAGGAGGAATGCTGACCCAGCGTTGTTCGAGGCTGGCCTGTTTGAGACTCGAAAGTGGGTGCGCGCGCCAGGCGCCGCCGTCGCGCATCTCGAACGTTCCGCTGCCGATCAGGGACAGCGATCGCTGGTGGCTGTTCGGATGCCGCTCGGCGCCCGTCGCCGCGCCGGCGCGAATGACGAAGACCCAGCACGAGCGGATGCTCTCAGGAAGTCTCGCGCCGAACGTGTCGAGAGGGACCACGTCCCACTCCATGACCGCACCCGTAACGCGAAGCCGTTGATCGACCCGGTCAAGTGTTTCCGTAACAGTGGCGCGCAGCGACTCCGTGCGGACGACCTCTTCCAGCGCGCGAAGAATTGGATCCGTCGATACGTCCATTTCTGAAATGCTCCTGTCCCGTCGTGTGCGGTTGATGACGATATCGGTGGAGACGTCAACGTTCATCCGCGCGGCGATCTACTCGCCGACGACCGATTCGTCCGGCGCCTTGATGAAAGATCGCGTGATCGGAACGAATGCGCGCCAGCCGCCATCATCGACCGAGCCTATCACTCGAACGTCTCCGCCACGCGGACCGTCCCAGAAGAATTCGATCTCGAATTGATAACGCGTGGAGTCGGCGCCGTCCCGCTCGAACACCACGGGATCCGTGCCGATCCGGCGAACGAGGTCCGCATAAGGCTCCCGCCGGAACACGTCGAGCTCCCATTCCAGGAGCCTGATTGCTTCCTCCTTGTTCATTCCTCGGCGGCCCGAACTCTAGCACGTGCGGCGAGACGAGACACACGCGCGATCCTGCGATCGGATTGGGTTACCCGGGATCGCGGTTCACGGTCTCCATCGAAAACGCGGGCAGGCACACCGCGACGTATTCGGCTCCGCCGTCCTCGGGCGTGCTGTAGCGGACCCACTCGCCTGGCGAGGTCACGATCGCCTGACCCGCGTGCACGTCGAGCACGCCGCCTTCGAACTCGACGCGCACCGTGCCGCGCAGCACGACGGTAATCTCCTCGAACTGAGGCCGCTGTCCCGGCTCACGCCAGCCAGTCGGAGACACCATCCGTGCGACGCTGAAGGCTGTGTGCCCCGAGTTCACGCGTCCGGCGTACTCTTCGATCCGTTTCGGCGGCTGACCGGCCGCCGCGACGACGGTGGGAGCATCGATCAAGCGAGGCATGCGGCGCGCATTGTATCAACTCGGTCTGCGACTCGGTCCGGCGCTACTTTGTAAGATCTTCAGGATCCGACGGAAAGGCATTCGCTCCGGCAACCTACCGGTGGCGTGGAAAAACGCGCCCTCCGCACCGCCGTCTGCGACCCGCGCTGGTTCGTAACCAGCGCGGCAGTCACGCTGCGGGCGCGTTTTACCTGATCCTCGTCACGCCCCCTCACGGTTGCCTTCGCGAACGCCTTTCCGTCGTGAGCGCAGCATCTGACAAAGTAGTGCCGGACCGAGTTGAATGTTGGAACAAGATCGGTGCCGCGCGCCGACTGCAGCGGATTGTGAGGCTCATCTCGCCGCGCGCACGTTTGTCGAGGGTGCGCGGGAATACGCCAGGAGGAACAGCGGCCAGCCCACCCCGACGAGGGTCATGGGCCATCCTGCAAGCCCCCACACGATCTGACCGATCAGCACGGACACCGGGAGTGATGTCAGCGCGGCCGCGCGCGTCAAAACGACGGCACGGTCCGACTGGCGAAGAAGCGCGATACCAGCGGCTACGAGCAAGGAGGCAGCCACCGCGCCGAGCGTCCCTCCGATGAGTGGGATCGTCTGGTTGTTCAGGATGCCCTGAACGACCAGCTCCTGAACACCCGCCGCAGTACCGAGCGCACCAAGAAGGATCGTGAGAATTGCGACGACCATGGCTCAAAACCGCTGCCCGGCCAGCTCAAAGATCGCCCGGACAATCTCCCAGCGGTGCCCCACTCCAAGAATGAACAGGCCGAGCAGCGTCATCGACACCACTGAGAGCCAGAACGCTATGGGCTGGCTCGATCGATCGATCGGTCCATCGTCCGAGTCGTAGAACGTTCCGCGCACGACGGCGACCAGCGCGTAGATGATGAACCCGCCCCCGATCACCGTCGCGACACCGCGAAGCAGCTCCTGATTCAAGGTGTGACCTGCGGCTGCGCCACTACCGTCTCACACGTGCTGATCGACCAGGATCGGATTCCCATCCGGGTCGACGGCGATGAAACTGGCCGGCCCCGTCGTGGTCTCATCTGCCTGCTGCTGAAACTGCACCCCCTGGGCTTTCAGCTGGCGCTGCAGCTCCCGGACGTCGGTGAAGGTGGCCAGCTTCTGGGCGTTGCTGTCCCAGCCGGGATTGAACGTGAGGATGTTCTTGTCGAACATCCCCTGAAACAGCCCTATCACGTGGTTGCCGTTCTTCAGGATCAGCCAGCCCTGGGTTGGCTCCCCGGCAAAGGATTTGAAGCCGAACTTCTCGTAGAAAGTCCTCGAGGCTTCCAGGTTCTTGACCGCCAGGCTGACTGAGAACGTGCCGAGATCCATGTACTGGCTCCTTTCGTTTCGTTTCACTATCGATGCGTTAGGCCTCGCCACTATCTCGTGCATGCGACACGGTCCACGCGAACAAGTCCTTGAAGTCTTCGAAGCACGTCGGGCATACCCAGTGATACTCGTCGAGGGTCGCGTAGCCTTCCTGCAACGTATCAGGAAGCGCCTCGACAGTGAACTTGGCTGAGCAAAACTCGCAGTGATCGTGATCCCAATAGGGATTTCGGGCGTACCGCCGGTACGCGCGGCGAACCAACGTCGCACGTTTCAAGTATCTTTCCTGGCCTTGAAGACGCCGATCGGTAGGATCTACATCCGTCGGAGCGTTAGCTTTCCATTCGGTCAGGTTCACGTTCCGGCCCCCTCGGGCGACAAGCGTGCGGCCGTCGGGTGCGTCCAGGATCCAGCCTTCGAATCCGGACGAATTGTTGAAGACTTCCAGCCGGATACCTGCGCCGAAGTCGAGCGACAAGTCAGCGCTGCCATCGGCAGCCACGGCGTCCACGATGACGTGGTTCTCGAGAAGGTCGCTGGCCACGGACGCGGCATCGACCGGCACGGGCAGGCCGGATTTCTGGCGGTGATCGTCGCTACCCACCGCGATGGCCCCACCCTTCACGAGTCGCCAGGGCGAGGCTACCCGAAGAACGTAAGCATCCCCGAAGTCGAAGATCCACTCGTCGGTCCCGTCATCGTGGCGGAGGGACCGGAGCGATCGCGCGAGGAGCCACGACATCTGAGTGCTCATCTTGTGCCTGAAAGCATGGCTATCGGCCGCTCACCGCGAGCGGCGCATCGGCAACTCGGTCCGGACCGAGTTGAATGTTGGCACAACATCGGTGCCGCGCGCTCGCGGTCGCCGTCTTCCGCGAACAGATCTCCTGGCGCGTCCGTGGGTCGCGAGCGCGAGCCAGGCAGCCACCGCTGCCGACTTTTGCTCGACACGCCACGGACCGGCGATTGCGCCTCCGAGCGCCGCCACTTTGGCACGCACGTGGTGCTCGCGTTGCCGCAGCGCGTCGGCGGCCAGCGCGTAAACGTCCCGATCGCGCCAGACCGAACATGACAGGGCGTTGGCGACGACCTCCTCTTCTACCACGGTGCGAAACAGCCGGCCCTCGAGCGCATGAATGCGAATGTGCTCATTCGTGATGCGTTCGGGATCGATCAGGCTGCCCGCGACGACCCCGACGCCGGTGAGTCGGTGCCCGGCAGCCTTGTATTCCCGGATCAGGCCGGACACTGAGTGCTTTCCAAACCGCCGCACGGAGCCAAGAAGGCGCGTAAGGGCGGGGCCACGGCCTCGCGCGGTTCCGAAGCCAGCATGGTACGGCTGCCGGGACTCCGGGAGAGCCGGGTCACTCAATTCAATCCTGCGGCTGTCCACCGCACGAGGCGACGCCGGTGGCCCGGTCAGCAGCACGGCGGCCGCCCATCCGGATTTCACGGTGATTCCGAGAGCTGCGCGAGATCGGCTTGTACTGTCGCCCATGGCTTGGGTTGAGCGCCCGTCCTTCTACTGCGCGGCCGTTCCAGCGCGCGCCTCCGTCAAGAAGCAACGGTAGTCGGTCGACGGGGGCTCGTGACCGAGCTGGCGCAGGAGCAGCGTGACCTGCCCTCGATGATGTGTCGAGTGGTTGAGGGTGTGCTGGACGAGCTCGCCAAGGGTGTAGGTATTGTCGTCCACGGCCCGCGGCGCATCGAGCTCCGCCTGCGTCAGGCCGCGCAGGTAGGCCGCATACGCTTCTTCGTGACGGACCCAGGCGCTCCGGAGGCTCGCGAAATCAGGATACTCGCCCGGGGTCGGGTCGGGCAGGAAGTCGCCACCCTGCCAGAAGTGAAGCCACCCGCGCTCGCCCCAGAGAATGTGTATCAACGTGCCATGGAGTGAGCCGAAACTCGCTCGCAGGTCGCGTTCGCGCTCCGCGACGCTGAGCGTCGCTGCCGCTTGAAGGAGGCGGGTGTTCGCCCAGTGATTGTAGGCGGCCAGCAATCGCAGTTGCTCGACAGTCACAACATGAGCTCCATGAACCGGCGTATCCGCAACTCGGTCTGGACCGAGTTGAATGTTGCCACAACATCGGTGCAGCGAAGTCTGATCCTACTGCTTCGCGGGAGGGAAACGACCGCTCAACAGCAACAGGCCGGCGTGGAGCCCGCCGCTCCGAAGCCGTGAGCAACCCCGGCCAGATTACGGCCGGGCGCTCGGGTTCCCATCTTACGCGGCTGCCCTCGTGTACCCCGTGAACGACGGCCAGGCCGGATCAGGGCACCACGACGATCTTGCCGCGGGCGTGGCCGCGCTCGAGCTCGGCGAACGCCTCGCGCGCTTCGGCGAGCGGGTACGTGCGGTGGACGACGGGGCGCAGGCGGCCCACGTCGATCCATGCGGCGAGCTCGGCGAGCTGGTCGGCATCGGGGCGCATGAACAGGTAAACAAAGCGCGCGCCGGTGCGCGCCATCGCGGCGCGGCGTGGGCGCGTGCGCATCCACACGATCGGGCGTGCGAACCAGGGCAGCATCGCGAATCCCGGATCGGGCAGGCCGCTCACGCCGACGACGACGCCGCCCGGCTTGACCAGCGTCATCGAGCCGATCTCCGACGCGTCGCCGAGCGTGTCGAAGACGGCGTCGAGATCGCGCAGGTGCGCGGCGACGTTCTCCTTGGTGTAGTCGACGACCTCGTCGGCGCCGAGCGAGCGCACGAAGTCGGCGTTCTTGCCGCTGGTGGTGGTGGCGACGTGGAGGCCGAGGATCTTCGCGATCTGGATCGCCAGCGAGCCCACGCCGCCGGCGCCGGCGTGCACGAGCACACGCTGCCCGGGCCGGAGCCCCGCGGCCTCGCGCAACGCCTGCAGCGCGGTGAGGCCGGCGAGTGGGATCGACGCGGCCTCCTCGAAGCTCGCCCGCGCCGGTTTCTTCGCGACCACCGGCTCGGCGGCGGCGACCTGCTCGGCGAGCCCTCCCATGCGGCCCTTCTCGAGCCGCGCGTAGACCTCGTCGCCGGCCGCGAAGCGCGTCACCGCCGCGCCGACGTGCGCGACCACACCGGCCACGTCGCAGCCGAGGATCAGAGGGAACGACGGCCGCAGGACCGGCCACACCTTGCGCTCGCGCAGCTTGAAGTCGATCGGGTTGAGGCTGGCGGCGCGCACGTCGATCAGCACGTCGCGCGGGCCGACCGCGGGCGCCGACCGCTCCTCGACCGCGAGCACGTCCGGCCCGCCGTAGCGATGGATCACCGCCGCGCGCATCACAGCCCCCGCAGCGTCCGGTGCCGAGTGCCGATGTCAGCCCTCGTCCTACCACCTTGCCTGAAGGTCCACAACGTCGTAGTGCTCGACCTCTTGCGGCAGTTCCAGGAGCGCGGCTTTGTCCTCCGGGTAGTACTTCGGCCGCTCTGGGTCGCCGTCCGTATACTCGACAAGCGCCTCCATGGAATCCCAGAAAGACACGAACATGAACTCGACCGCGTCTGACGCGGGCCGACGCAGAAGGATCCAACCTCGATTACCGCGCACTCCCCCGTAGTCCGGGTAAGCCATCTCCTTCAGGAAGCGCTGGTAGTCGTCGGCCTTTGGCACGCTGGTTCTACCTCGCCAGACTCGAATGATCATCGCTCTCCCCCTGCTGCCCTGCCCCTCAGCTCGCGGAGCAACGCTCAGAGACCAATCGCTCGTCTGCGGTCATGCGTTGTTATCCCGCGATCCGGCGGTGTTCGTTCAGCCTTGCCGGCTCACCATAAAGTTGATCCAGATCGGGGCGAAGGGGGACGTGCAACCCTTCGACACCGGATAGTCCCGATAGATTCCCAACTTCTCGCCTATGGCGATGGCCCGCTTGCGGTGTGTGGGGAAGTGGACTCCGATTGTCGCAAGAGTAGTGTTCATCGTCCACTGCACTTCCGGATCGGCGCTGGCCATTTCGGACTCGATGCGATCCAGCAGCGCCGGGAGAGCGAGCCCGTCCGGACTCTTCGCGACCCGCTCGGCGGTGAGGTCCCATCCGGCGCGGGCCGCCCAGCGGTCGTCCGTGGCCATCCATCCCTGACGAAGTGTCTCCTTGTCGGGGTGCTGCCTGACGACATAGGAGATGAGCCAGTCCGCCACGCGCACAAAGGTAACGGACCGCACCATCCGTTCCATCTCGTCGGCCGACAGTTTCTTGGGCTGGATCAGGAGAGCGGCCAGGAACTGGGCGTCGACGTTCCCGGTTTCCCAGAGCGACAGAGCCAACGAATGGTCCGTCCGGATCTTTTTCGCCAGCACCCGGATGTCGCCGAGACTGACGCCGAACTGATTGTCGCCGGCGCCGCTCTTGGCGTTCTGCGCCCGCACCTTCGCGTTGCCGAGCGCTTTGAGCTGCTTGAGAGTTTCCTTGAGGGTCATGGTCGTGATTCTACTCAGGTGAGCCGCTCAGCCAGGCGGCGCGGTTACCTGGGACGCGAATGACCCGCCGCCGCCACCTCGCCAGGCACAGACGTGCGTGAAGGCGAACATTCCAGCGGTCTCCTGCCAATTCACCACGATCCTGCCGTGAGGACTAGGGCTGGTCAGGGAACGCAGGCAACCCTCGATCCATGACTTGCCGCCGCTGCAGCCGACAAGGAATCCTGGCTGGACCTCCAACCAGAAGCAGGTACCCCGAAGATCACGGACCAATAAGGATGACGGCGATCCCTTCCGAGATTGCTCCCTCGAAGCCGAGTGGCACGGACTGAACCTCCAGGTAAGAACTTCCCGAGCACTTCTCGCGCGAGCGCACCGGCCTTAGCGCTGCCCTTCGGAACGCGACGTCAGCGTCGCCGGGAGGACGCCGACGACTCGACCGCCGCAACGAACGGCCCACGCGCCGATGCCTGCGCCAAGGAGCGGCCAGGTAATGCCATTGCGCCGATCGATGTCGATCGCGCGGACGTCTCCGCCCACTGCCAATCCGGACCGGCTTGAAGGTCTGCGCACACGACGTGCCGAGGAGCTTCGCTCCGCCATGCGCCGCCGGTTCTCGTTTCAACGAGCGCGAACCACAACGCGGCATCAGCGGCCCGCCTTGGTCCTGCAGACACATACCGCCGAACACCCGTTCGTGCTCCTTGCGAATGACGTGCAAGGTCGACGCATCAGGCCGGCCGCTCCACACAGAATGGCGGCAATCAGGGTCCCGATTCCCCAGAGCGGGCCTCGTTGATGATGGCCTGCAGATGAGTCGATGCGATGACTTCGGCCTCCCGCAGAGAATAGCAACCACCGCGAACACGCCATCAGCCCTCGGTCGGTCGATGGACACGATTCTCATGTCATGATCAGCAGATCCGCCGAATCATCCGCCAGGATTCATGCGTATCCGGTGTTGTCGTGGCAGCCCGAAAGGCCTCGCGCTCACATACCGTCGTACTGCGGTCCTCCGCCACCTTCCGGCGGGATCCAGTCGATGATCTGATACGGGTCCATGATGTCGCACGTCTTGCAGTGCACGCAGTTCGACGCGTTGATCTGCAGCTTCTTCCCTCCCTGCCCATCGTCCACCATCTCGTAGACATGAGCGGGACAGAAGCGCGTGCACGGGTTGCCGAACTCGACGCGGCAGCGCGTGCGGCAGATGTCGGTGTCGTGGACGATCAGGTGCGACGGCTGGTCCTCGGCGTGGCGGGTGCCCGAGTAGTGGACGTTGGTCAGCCGGTCGAACGTCAGCTTGCGATCGATCTTGACCGGTGCGCCGGTCGCCTCCGGAGATGGCGGCTGGCCATTGTAGTAATCCTCCAGCGTCTCGATGCGCTCGTGCCCCGCGTGCGAAGGCATGGGGTCCTTGATCCACCAGCCGTTCGTGACGAACGACACCGCCGAGTACGCGATGCCGGCGTAGAGCCCGTGGCCAAAGCTCTGGTGGACGTTCCGGACGGCGTACAGCTCCTTCCGGACGTCGCTCTCGTTCACCTTCGTCTCGAACGCGCGCAGCTTCGACGCGGAGACGTCGCCGGCGCGAACGGCGTCGAAGGCGGTCTCGGCCGCGAGCATGCCGGTCTTGAGGGCGAGGTGCACGCCCTTGAGCCGGAAGGCATTCAGGTAGCCGGCGGCGTCGCCCACGATGAGGGCGCCGTCCATCCACGTGCGCGGGATCGTGTGCCACCCTCCTTCGGGCAGCGCCTTCGCGCCGTAGCGCATCATCTGGCCGCCGTCGAGCAGCTCGCGCACGAGCGGGTGGAGCTTGAAGCGCTGGAACGCGAGGTGCGGATCGAACAGCGGGTCCCGGTAGTCGAGCCCGGCGACGAATCCGACCGACAAGAGCCCGTCCGGCATCGAGTAGATGAAGCCGCCGCCGAACTCCTCGTTCTTGAGCGGGTAGCCCATCGTGTGCATCACGACGCCCGGACCGATCCGCTCCTTCGGGACCTCCCACAGCTCCTTGATGCCGATCGCGTAGACCTGCTGCTGCTTCCCCTCGTCCAGCTTCAACCGGCGGACGAGCGTCTTCGTGAGGTTGCCGCGGACGCCCTCGGCGAGGATCGTGACCTTCGCCGAGATGTCCACGCCCGGCTCGAACGTCCCCTTCTTCTCGCCGTGCTTGCCGATGCCGCGATCGCCGGTGCGGACCCCGACCACGCGGTTCCCGTCGAGCAGCATCTCCGTCGCGGCGAAGCCTGTGAAGAAGTCGATCCCTTCCGCCTCGACGAGCGAAGCCAGCCACTTCACGAGCTTGTTCAGCGACATGACGTAGTGGCCGTGGTTCGCGAACGGCGGGGGCGTGATCGGGAACTTGAAGCGATTGTGCTCGGTGAGGAAATAGATGCGGTCCTCGTGGACCTCGGCGGCGAGCGGCGCACCCTTCTCCTTGAAGTCAGGCACGAGCTCGCGAAGGCTGCGCGGATCGAGGAGCGCCCCCGAGAGCATGTGCGCGCCCGCCTCGCGCGCTTTCTCGAGGACCGCTATCGAGAGCGGCTCGCCCCCCTTTTCCTTCTGCAGCTGCGCGAGACGAAGCGCCGCGCCCATGCCGGCGGGACCGCCGCCGACGATGAGGACGTCGACCTCGAGGGTTTCACGGTCCGCCATGGGGAACCGCGCCTACGCCTTCTCTAACTCGGCAATCATCGCGGGGACGACCTCGAACAGATCGCCAACGATGCCGTAGTCCGCCACTTCGAAGATGGGCGCTTCCGAGTCCTTGTTGACCGCGGCGATCGTCCGCGAGCCCTTCATCCCGACGACGTGCTGGATCGCGCCCGAGATGCCGAGCGCGAAGTACAGCTTGGGCGCGACGGTCTGGCCGGAGCTGCCGATCTGCCGGTCCATGGGAAGCCAGCCCGAGTCGCAGATCGGCCGCGAGGCGGCCACCTCGGCGCCGAGCGCCTTCGCCAGCTTCTCGGCGAGCGCGATGTGCTCCTGGCCCTTGATGCCGCGGCCGACGGCGACGATCCGCTCGGCCTGCGAGAGGTCGACCGCCTGCTTCGCTTCCTTGAACGGCGCCTCGGGCTTCTGGCGGATCGCGGTGGCGTCCACCTTCGCGGCGACCGTGCGCACGGGAACCGCCGAGGCTCCTCGCTTCGCGGCGTCGGCCCGATACGCGCCGATCTGCATCGTGACCAGATGCGGCGCCGGGCCCTCGGCAACCACATCGGCGCTGAGCTTGCCCTGGAACATCGGCCGGACGAAGGCGCGGCTGCCGCCATCCGCCTTGATCGCGACGCAGTCGGTCACGATGGCGCGCTGGAGCCGCGCCGCCAGCGCCGGGGCGAAGTCGCGCGTCTGGTATGTGTGCGGCAGCAGCACGAGCTCCGGAGCCAGCTCACCGATGATCCCCACCAGCGCCGCGACGTAGCCGTCCGGCGTGTAGGGCTCGAGCGCGGGGGATTCGAGCGCGACGATTTCCTTGACGTCCGCCGCCGCAAGCTCGCCGGCGACACCCGCCACCGAGGCGCCCGGCACGACGACGGCGATCGGCTCGCCCGCCTGCTGCGCCGCGGCGAGCGTCTCCCACGTCGCGCGATTCAGTTTTCCTTCCCGCTGTTCGGCAATGACGACAATCATTCGGTCCTTTTGGCTCGCATTGGAGGGGCCGGTCTTAAGACCGGCCCCTCCTAGATCACCCGGGCTTCTTCCCGGAGTCGTTTCACCAGCTCCTTGGCCGCCTCTGCCGGCGAGCCCGAGATCATCTGCGTCTTCTTCCCCTTCTCGGGCACGTACAGGCCCACGATGCGCTGGCGCGCGGCCGGCACCGCGGCGGCGGGCACCTTGCGGATCTCCTTCTTCTTCGCCCCCATGATTCCTTTGAGGGTCGCGTAGCGAAGCTGGTTGATGCCGCTCTGGATGGTCAGGAGCGCCGGCAGCGGCATCGACACCCACTGGAACCAGCCGCCTTCCAGCTCGCGCTTGACGCGCATCGTCTTTGCCGCGGCGTCCACCTGGACTTCCATGATGATCGTGGCGTGAGGCACCCCGAGTGTCTCCGCGAGGACGACGCCCACCTGGCCGAAGCCCTGGTCGTCGGACTGGAGGCCGGTCAGGACCAGGTCGAACGCTTCGTCGCGGATGGCGCCGGCGAGCGACCCTGCGACCTGAAAGGCATCGGCCGAGGCGAGCGCATCCGACTCGACGTGGATCGCGCGATCCGCCCCGCGGGCGAGCGCCTCGCGCAGGACCTGGGCGGCCCGCGGCGGCCCGGCCGAGCACACGACGACTTCGCCGCCGTGCTTCTCCTTGAGACGCAGCGCCTCCTCGAGCGCGTACGCATCCGGCTCGTTGAGCTCGAAGCTGGCGTCCTGGTCACGAATCCAGGTCTTCTGTTCGCTCACGCGGATCGGCCACTCGCGCGTGACGACTTGCTTGACGCAGACGGCAATTTTCATTCAGAGAATCGTTTGAAGAGGAGCGCGCCGTTCGTGCCGCCGAAGCCGAAGGAGTTCGACAGCGCGTACTCGATGTCGAGCGGGCGCGCCTTGTGCGGCACGTAGTCGAGATCGCATTCGGGGTCGGGGTGCTCGAGGTTGATCGTCGGCGGGACCATCTGGTGCTTCACCGCGAGCGCCGAGATCCCTGCCTCGAGGCCGCCCGCCGCGCCGAGCAGATGCCCCGTCATCGACTTGGTCGAGGAGATGGCGAGCGAGCCGGCATGGTCGCCGAAGAGCTTCTTGATCGCCAGCGTCTCGAGCTTGTCGTTGTACGGCGTCGACGTGCCGTGCGCGTTGATGTACTGGACGTCCGCGGGCCCGACCTTCGCGTCGCGGAGCGCCGCGCCCATCACCCGCATCGCGCCGTCGCCATCCTCTGACGGCGCGGTGATGTGGTACGCGTCGCCAGACATGCCGTAGCCGACCATCTCCGCGTAGACCGGCGCCCCGCGCCGGCGGGCGTGCTCCAGCTCTTCGAGCACGATCACGCCCGAGCCCTCACCCATCACGAACCCGTCCCGTTCGGCATCGAACGGCCGGCTGGCGCTCGCGGGATCGTCGTTGCGCGTGGACAGCGCACGCATCGCCGCGAACCCGCCGACCCCGAGCGGCGTGATCGCCGCCTCGGACCCGCCGGCGATCATCACGTCGGCGTCGCAGCGGCGGATGACTTCCCAGGCGTCGCCGATCGCGTGCGCGGAGGCGGAGCACGCGGTGCAGGTGGCGGAGTTCGGGCCCTTGGCGCCAATGCGGATCGAGACCTGGCCCGCGGCGAGGTTGATGATGGCGGCCGGGATGAAGAACGGCGAGATGCGGCGCGGCCCCCCTTCGAGCAGCGCCTTGTGCTCGCGCTCGATCGTGCTGAACCCGCCGATGCCGGAGGCGATGAAGACGCCGGCCCGCGGCGCCAGCTCGGGACCGATCGTCAGCCGCGCGTCGCGCATCGCGAAGTCGGCCGCGGCGATGGCGAACTGGATGAAGACGTCCATCTTCTTGACGTCTTTCTTCTCGACGAATTTCAGCGGATCGAACCCCGGGACCTCGCCAGCGATGCGACAGGCGTGCTGCGCCGCGTCGAAGCGGGTGATCGGACCGATCCCGCTGCGCCCGGCTAACAGCGCTTCCCAGTTGGCGGCGGTCCCCACCCCGAGCGGGGACACGAGGCCAACCCCCGTGATGACGACGCGCCTGCTCATCCCTACTTCTTGGCCTTGGCGTGCGACTCGATGTACTCGACCGCTTCCTTCACGCGCGTAATCTTCTCGGCGTCTTCGTCCGGAATCTCGATGCCGAACTCCTCCTCGAACGCCATGACCAGCTCGACGGTGTCGAGCGAGTCCGCGCCGAGGTCGTCCACGAACGACGCGTCGGGCGTGACCTCCTCTTCGTCGACCCCGAGCTGTTCCACGATGATGCCCTTCACTTTTTCAGCAACCGCCATCAAGCCTCCTACATGTACATGCCGCCGTTGACCGCGATGACCTGCCCCGTAATATACGCTGCCTCATCCGAGGCGAGAAAGCAGACCGCGGCGGCCACATCGTCCGGCGTGCCGAGACGGCCGAGTGGAATCTTCTCCGCCCAGGTGCCGCGCGCGTCCTCGGTGAGCGCGCGCGTCATATCGGTGTCGATCAGCCCCGGCGCGACCACGTTGACCGTGATGCCGCGCGACGCCACTTCCAGAGCCAGCGCCTTCGAGAAACCGATGAGCCCCGCTTTCGACGCGGCGTAGTTCGCCTGGCCCGGATTGCCGGCCTGGCCGACGACGGAGCTGATGGTGATGATCCGGCCGGCGCGCTGCTTCATCATCGGCCGCAGCACCGCCTGCGCGCAGGCGAACGCCGCCGTCAGGTTCGTCGCCAGGACCGCATCCCAGTCCGCCGGCTTCATCCGCACGAGGAGCTGGTCCCGCGCGATGCCGGCGTTGCTGACCAGGATGTCCACGCGCCCGTGGCGCTCGAGCGCGCCGCCGACCATGGCATCGATCGAGGCGCGATCGGTGACGTCCACCTTCACCGCCTCGGCGCTGCCGCCCGCCGCCGCAATCGCCTCGACGACCGCCCCCGTCTCGTCGCCGCGCGCCGCCGCCACGACGTGGGCGCCGCGCGCCGCGAGCCGGCTTGCAATGGCCCGGCCGATGCCGCGCGACGCGCCGGTGACGATCGCCACGCGGCCAGCTAGATCAGTCATGAGCCATCGTGAACGGGCGGCCCGGCCGCCGCGAGCTCCGTCAGGCCGCGCTCGTCCTCGACGCTCACCACGCGGGCGCCGCGATCGATCTTCCGGACGAGGCCGGCGAGGACCGCGCCCGGACCCACTTCAACATACGTTCGGACGCCGCTGGATGCAAGACGGCGGACGACCGCTTCCCAGCGGACCGGGGCCGAGACCTGGCGGATGAGCGCCTCGACGGCCTCCGCCGCGGAGCGCTTCGGCTCGGCGTCCACGTTGGCCACGACCGGCACGCGCGGCTCCGAGACGGCCAGGGCGCGCAGCTCGGGCGCGAGCCGCGCCTCCGCCGGCGCCATCAGCGCGCAGTGAAACGGCGCGCTGACGTTGAGCGGCACGACGCGCTTCGCGCCGAGCGCCTTGGCCCGTTCGCCGGCGCGCGCGACCGCGTCCCGGTGGCCGGCGATGACGACCTGCCCCGGCGCGTTCAGGTTGGCGGGCGCGACGATCTCTCCGTTCGCCGCTTCGACGCAGGCGCGGGCGACCACCTCCGCGTCGGCGCCGAGGATCGCCGCCATCGCTCCCACACCCACCGGCACCGCTTCCTGCATGAAGCGCCCGCGGCGCCGCACGATTCGCAGCGCGTCCGCGAACCCGAACGTCCCGGCCGCGACGTTCGCGGAGTACTCTCCGAGGCTGTGCCCCGCCACGAAGTCCGGCTCGATTCCCTGCGACGCGAGCAGGCGCGACACGCCGACGCTCATCGCGAGAATCGCCGGCTGCGTGTTTTCCGTCAGCGTCAGCGCCTCCTCGGGGCCTTCGAAGCAAAGGCGGCTGAGCGGCTCGCCGAGCGCGGCGTCCGCCTCCGCGAACGTGTCGCGGACGATCGGAAATCGATCGGCCAGGAGCTTTCCCATCCCGACTTTCTGCGAGCCCTGGCCGGGGAAGATGAATGCGATCATCTGGGCCTGGGGCCTGGGGCTTGGGGCTTCGGGCCTGGGGCTTGGGGCATGGGGCTTGGGGCGGTCGCCGCGATCTCTTCCTTGATGCGCTCGAGCAGACCGTCCTGCGCAAACCGGTGCGCCATGGCGACGGCGTTGCGCACCGCCTTCGGCGACGAGCGCCCGTGACCGACGATACAGATGCCGGCGACGCCGAGGAGCGGCGCGCCGCCGTACTCCGAATAATCCACGCGCTTTCGAAAGCCGCGGAACGCGCGCCTGGACATCAGCGCTCCGACCCGCGCCGTGATGGTCTGCGAGAGCTCCTCGCGCAGCAGCGCTTCGAGCGTGTCGATCAACCCCTCGCTGATCTTCAGCGCGACGTTGCCCGTGAAGCCGTCGCAGACGATGACGTCCGCCTCGCCCGCGTACACGTCGCGCCCTTCCACGTTGCCGATGAAGCTCGGCGAATTCTTCAACAGGCGGTGCGCCTCGCGGACCAGCTCGGTGCCTTTCGTCTCTTCCTCGCCAATCGAGAGCAGGCCGACGCGCGGCTCGGGCATGCCAAGCGCCACGCGCGCGAACACGCGCCCCATCGCGGCGAACTGGACCAGGTGCGCCGGCCGGCACTCGACGTTGGCGCCGGCGTCGACGAGCACCGCGGCGCCGCGGCGCGTCGGGATCGTCACACCGAGCGCGGGCCGATCGACCCCCTCGAGCATGCCGAACGCCGCGTGCGCGGCCATGACGGTCGCGCCGGTGTGTCCGGCGCTGAAGAGCGCCGCCGCGTCGCGCCGCGCGACCGCCTCCGCGGCGACGCGGATGGAGGCGCCAGGCTTCCGGCGCAGCGCGGCCGCGGGCGACTCCTCCATCGCCACGACGTCGGGCGCATGCCGCACCTCGACGTCGAGCGCATGGACACCCGGATGCCGCGCGAGCTCGGCGTCCACGGCCGCGCGATCGCCGGCGAGGAGAAGCCCCGCGCCGAGCCGGCGCGCCGCGACCAGCGCGCCGTCCACGACGGCGCGCGGCGCTTCGTCGCCGCCCATCGCATCGACTGCGATACGCATGGGGCTTGGGGATCGGGGCTTGGGGCCTTGGGATCAGGCCCCAGGCCCCAGGCCCTGGGCCCTATACCTCGTCTACCTCTTTGACCTGGCGTCCCTTGTAGTAGCCGCAGTTCGGGCAGACCTGGTGCGGCGGCTTGGCTTCGTGGCACTGCGGGCATTCGCCGACCGGCACCGGCTTCAGCGCGTCATGCGTGCGCCGCTTCGCGGTCCGCGTTTTGGAGTGTCGTCGTTTTGGATTCGGCATTTTTGATCCTGGCCATAGCAGCCCTAAAGGGCTGCGCTACGGGCTGCGCTACGGGGCAGCGTTACGGTTTCTTCAGGGCCTTCAGCTTTTCGAAACGCGGGTCCAGCCATTCCGACCGGCAATCGCACGTTCCCCGGTTCAAGTTCGTCCCGCACTGCGGACAGAGACCCTTGCATGCCTCCGCACAGAGCGGCTTCATCGGCAACGCCAGGTACAACTGCTCCCGTACCAGGTCGCCGAGATCGATCGTCTCGTCCCGGTAGAAGGCCGTGCCGAGATCGTCTTCCTGGACTTCGTGCTCGTCCGACCGGCCGTGTTTACCGTGCACGCCCGACCTAAAGGTCGGGCCTACACTGCCACCGGTGCCGACGTTCTCACGGTGCGGCAGATACCGCAGATCGAACGCCGCCTCCACCGGCACGCGAAACGGCTCGGTGCACCGGCTGCAACTGAGCTCCAGCGTCGTCACGGCGCGCCCGACCAGGTGGTACGCCTGCTTGTCCTTGCGGACGACCGCGTCGAAGGACACCGGTTCCGCGACGCCGAAGTCCTCCGATCCTTCGAACGCCGAGACGGGCCACGTCCGGGCGACGCGCTCTTCGGCGCCATCGCGAAGGCGGCTGAGATCGAGCAGCATGAGGTCACGCGGCCAGCACTCGGCAGGGCGGCCGGAGGCTGGACGAAACAACGATTATAACGGTCAGGGGGTCTGTAAATCCACCCACGGCTTGGGGATGAAGAGCCGCTCGAAGAGCGAGATCGCGTAGCGGTCGGTCATGCCGGCGAGGAAGTCGAGGGCCGCGACGTCGAGCCCGTCGTGCTCCACGGTGCGGAGGTCGAGGAACTCCTCCGGCCGCTCGCGCACTTTCTCCCAGAGTCCCTCGAGCACCCCCCGCGCCTTGCTGAACTCCCGCGTCGCGATCGAGTTCTCGTAGACCGCCTCGAACAGAAAGCTTCGCAGCGCCAGCGTCGCGTCGAGGACCTCGTCGCTCATACGTATCTCGGTCAGCCCGCCGTCGAGCGTTCGCAGCACGACATCGGTCACCATGCATCCGATGCGCGCCGATGACGTGGCGCCGAGCGTTTTGACCGGAGCCGCGGGCAGCGCGTCCACGGTCAGGATGCCGGCCCGGACCGAGTCGTCGATGTCGTGGTTCACGTAGGCGATGATGTCGGCCACGCGCGCAACCTGCCCCTCCATCGTCGTCGCTCGATGGGCGGGGTCGGCGCCGACCGGCGCGCCGCTCTTTCCTTTCGAGTGGCGCGCGATGCCGTCGCGGACCTCCCACGTCAGGTTCAAGCCGCGTCCGTCGTTTTCGAGGACGTCGACGATGCGCAGGCTCTGCTCGTAGTGGTTGAAGCCGGCGGGCACGAGCCCGCGCAGCACGCGTTCGCCGGCGTGGCCGAACGGCGTGTGGCCGAGGTCGTGGCCGAGGGCGATCGCTTCGGTGAGCTCCTCGTGCAGGCGCAGGACCTTGGAGATGCTGCGGGCAATCTGCGAGACCTCGAGTGTATGCGTGAGCCGCGTGCGGTAGTGGTCGCCCGTCGGCGCGAAGAAGACCTGCGTTTTGTGCTTCAGACGCCGGAACGCTTTCGAGTGGATGACGCGATCGCGGTCGCGCTGGAACGCGGGCCGGATCGGATCCTCCGGCTCGGGACGGAGCCGCCCTTTCGTCTCGGAGCTCCTGGCCGACTGCGGCGCGAGAACGTCCCGTTCACGCTGTTCGAGTTGCTCTCGTATCGTCATCCGGTCACGTCCGCGAGAAAGCTCGTGCCGTGCGCGAGCGGCGTCACCGCGAAAATCTCGGCCAGCGTCTGGCCGAGATCGGCGAAGGTCGGCCGGGTCCCGAGGTCGACGCCCTTCCGGACGGCGGCTCCGGTGACGAGCAGCGGCACGTGCTCCCTGGAATGGTCCGTGCTGGGCGTCGTGGGATCGTTCCCGTGGTCGGCGGTGACGACAAGGAAATCCCGCGGACCGAGGCGCGGGATCAGCTCGGACAGCCGCGCGTCGAAGCGCTCCAGATTGGCCGCATATCCTGCCGGATCGTTGCGGTGGCCGTAGACGGTGTCGAAATCGACGAGATTCGCGAAGATCAGCCCCGACCGCGACTCCTGCATCGCCCGTTCGATCGCGTCCATCCCCTCGTCGTCGTTCGCGGTGTGGACGGCCTTCGTGATGCCCCGGCCGGCGAAGAGGTCCTCGACTTTTCCGATCGCGACGACCGGACGGCCGGCGGCGGCCAGCCTGTCGAGCAGCGTCTCACCGGCGGGCGGGAGCGCGAAATCCTTGCGGTTCGACGTGCGGACGAAACCGCCCTCCGCGCCGACGAACGGCCGGGCGATGACCCGGCCGATGCCGCGCTCGACCGCCGCGAGCTGGTACGCCGTCTCGCAGATCCGATACAGCTCGGGCACGGGGATGACCGCTTCGTGCGCGGCGATCTGAAACACGCTGTCGGCGGACGTGTAGACGATCGGCGATCCCGTTCGGAGGTGTTCCGGGCCGAGCTCGTTGATGATCACGGTACCGGACGCGACGACGTTGCCGATCGTCCGGCGGCCGATGCGTCGTTCGCATTCGGCGATCAGATCGACGGGGAACCCCTCCGGAAACACCGGGAACGGGCGATCGAGGACGATGCCCATGAGCTCCCAGTGGCCCGTGACGGAGTCCTTGCCCGCGGAGGCCTCGGCCATGCGTCCGAACGCGCCGAGCGGCTCGACGATCGGCTCGACGTCGCGAAGATGGACGATGCGCGGGAGCCCGAGGCTCCGCAGCGCGGGGATCTGTAGCTGTGTCTGGCGCGCGATGTTGCCGAGCGTGTTGCTCCCTTCGTCGCCGTACTCGGCGGCGTCGGGAAGCGCGCCGATGCCGACGCTGTCCAGCACGATGACGATGGCGCGGTCAGGAGACGGAGGCAAGCGCGTCTTCGATGGAGGCGAGAGCGGCGGGATCGTCGCCCAATCGGTGAATCCACCGTAGATTAGGCTCTTTCCGGAACCAGATCAACTGCCGCCGCGCGTACCGCTTGTTCTCGCGCACGATGAGCGAACGCGTCTCCTGCTCGTCGCGCACGCCACCCAGGAACTCGAGGACCTGCCGGTACACGAGACCGGTGAACGGCAGCGCCGTGTCCGGAACGCCGGCGCGCCGGAGCCCCTCGACCTCGGCGACGATGCCGCGCGCGAACTGCGCGTCGACGCGCCGGGCGACGCGCTCCGCGATTGCCTCGGAGGGAGGATTGAGCACGAAGCCGGCGATGTCGTACTCCGGCAGCGGCGACGCGGTCTCCACGAAGTGATCGGTGAGCGGACGGCCGGTGAGAAAGTAGACCTCCAGCGCGCGAATCATCCGCTTCTCGTCGCGGGGCTGGATGCGGGCAGCCGAAGGAGGATCGACGCAGGCCAGCAGCCGGTGGAGCCGCTCGGGGCCGCGCCGACGGGCGATCGCCGCGAGCCGCGCGCGCATCGCGGCATCGCGGCCGGGGCCGGCGAACAGGCCCCGCGCCAGCGCACGATAGTAGAAACCCGTCCCTCCGACGAGAATCGGCAGCCGGCCGCGGGCGCTGATGTCCCGAATGACCGCCGACGCCTCGCGCGCGTACCGGGCGGCCGAGTACTCCTCGAGCGGATCGGCGACGTCCACGAGATGGTGCGCGACGCCCCGCCGCTCCTCCTCCGACATTTTGTCGGTCCCGATGTCGAAGCCGCGGTAGACGGCGGTCGAATCGCAGCTCACGACTTCCCCATCGTGCCGCTCGGCGAGCGCGACCCCGAGCGCGCTCTTGCCGCTGGCGGTCGGGCCGAGGATCGCGACGAGCGTCGGTCGCTGCGTCATGCAAGCAGGCGATAGAGCGTGAACCCCACGACGACCAACAGAAGTATCAGGATGCCGAGCCTCTGACTCTCGGATCGCCGTTCATCTGCGTGCATCTGCGGGCTACTGAGGGGTCTCGTTGTAGTAGAACGTGACCGTGAAGAAGGCGCGATCGTCGGGATACTCCGTCGGCAGCGGCTGCGTCGGGTTCGACGAGAGGATCGCGTTGAACGCGGCGTTGGTGAACGCCTCGACGACCGACGGCTTGAGCACCGTGAGATCCGTGATGCGGCCGTCCCTGTGGACGTTGAACGTCAGCACGACGTGCCCGCGGAGTGACATGGCCGCGTACGGGATGAACCAGTTGCGCTTCACCTGCGCGACGAAGCGCCGCACCCACGGCCCGAACTCGACGCCCTTCGTGTCGAACTGGATCTGCGGGCCGAAGTCGCCGCCGCCGCCGCTCGGATTGCCGAATGTCTGGGAGCCGACGTAGCGCTGGATGTTGTTGAGCGCGTCGGCGATCGGGCCGGCGACGCCGCGCCGGCGATCCGAGCCGTCCCGTTCGGCGATCGGCGGTCCCTGCGTCGAGGGCGGCCGAGGGAGCGTGGTGCCGCCGTTGGTGCCTTCCGGCGCCTGCGCGGGCGTCCCGGGCGCCGGCGAAGAGGGCGCGGCCCGAGGCGCCGGGACGGGCGGAACGTCCGTGATTTCCCGCTCAGACGTGTTCCCGCGCGCGAACGGCAACGGATTGGTCGGATTCGGGGCGCGCTCCGGCGCGCGCGCGACACGATCCTGATCCGACAGCTCAAAGCGGGGCGGCGGTTTCTGCGCGGGCGTGTCGAGGCGCGGCTGGACGAACACGAATCGGGCGTTCTGGCGCTGCCGTTCCAGCTCCGCGACCCGCTGCGCCTCCACCTCCGCCGCACGGCGAGCGGCCGCCTCCTTGAAGAACGGCAGCTGCGGCGCGAGAACGAGGAGCAGCGCTCCGAGGAGGTGCGCGATGATCGACAGCAGCACTCCCTCCCGGCGGGAGATGGGGCTGACGAGCGTTGGCTCCTCGGGCCGATAGTCCTCGAAGTTGAAGTACATCAGGAACTTACTATTTTAACAGGCCCTCGGGCCTCGGACCTCATGTGTGCCTCGGGCATTGTCGCCATGAACAGGTAGACGATGCCGAGTGTCAGAGGGACGGTGCGGACTCGCGAGAAACCGGCTGACTCGAGCATGCGGGAGAACGCCTGAGGTGACTGAAAAGCCTCGACCGACGCCGGCAGATACGAATACGCCTCACCATGGCGCGAGACCGCGCGGCCGATAAGCGGCAGCAGGCGACGGAAGTAGAGCCGATAGAGCGCGCGAATGCCTGGGATTTTCGGGAAGCCGAACTCGAGGATCGCAAGCCGCCCGCCGGGACGCAGGACCCGCGCCAGCTCGGCGATCGCCCGCTCGGGCCGGTCCACATTCCGGATGCCGAACCCGATCGATGCCGCGTCGCAGGAGGCATTCGCGACGGGCAGCGCCGTCGCGTCGCCGCGAACGAGCGGGATGCGCGCCTGGAGGCCGCGCGCGCGAATCTTGGCGTGGGCGATCGCCAGCATCGCGGGCGCGAAGTCCACGCCGACAATCCTTGCCGGCCCGCCTCCCCGCTGCACCGCGGTGATCGCGAGGTCTCCCGTGCCCGTGCACAAATCGAGCAGCCGCTCGCCGTCCGCGAGCTGGAGCTCGGCCACCGCGCGCGCGCGCCATCGTCGATCCAGGCCGAGGCTCAGAACGTGGTTGAGCAGATCGTAGCGCCCCGCGATCGCATCGAACATTGAAGCGATCCGGGGAGGAGATTTGTCGGGAGAGTCATTCCGAACGGAAGTCACGTACGTTAACGCAGAGTTCGCAAAGAACGCAGTGGATAGGGCCGTGTCGACTGGGGCCCGACCTTCGGTCGGGCCGAGGCTGGGCGAGGGATCCGATCCGCAAGAGCCACTGAAGCGGCCTGTGCTCTTGCGGGTCCGATCCCTCGTCCAGACGCCGCGCCGCAGGCGCGCCAGTCGACACGGCCCTCTGCAGCCTCAGCGTCCTCTGCGTTTGAAGCTTTTTCGGGCTTCATCACCCCGTCCATGCCGGATACAGCGAATGCTCGAACCCCAGCGCCGAGAGAATCTTCCCCGCCATGAAGTCGGCGAGATCGTCGAGCGTCTTCGGCCCCTGGTAGAACGCCGGCATCGCCGGAAGGATCATGGCGCCCGCCTCGGCGCACAGGACCATGTTCTTGAGCTGCGGCAGGCTCATCGGCGTTTCACGCGGCACGACGACGAGCGGACGGCGCTCCTTGAGCATCACGTCGGCGGCGCGCTCGATCAGATTCCGGGAGAGACCGTGCGCGACCCCGGCGAGCGTCTTCATCGAGCAGGGCACGATCGCCATCCCGTGCGCATCGTGGCTCCCGCTCGCGATCGTCGCGCCGAGGTCCCGGTTGCTGTGGACGACGAACGATCCCGCCTTGACTCCTGCCCCATAGCGCGCCGCCAGGTAGTCGCCGAGCCGGTCGATCGCGGCCTCCTCCCCCAGCTCATCGCGCAGGAGGCGGCGGCCGAAGTCCGACGCGACGATCTCGAGCCGCGCCCCTTGTTCGAGGAGCGCGGCGATCGTCCGCACCGCGTAGATCGCGCCGCTCGCGCCGGTGACGCCGATCACGGTCGTTCGCATGGCTCTATGCTACCTGTTCTCGATCAGGAGGTCCGACACGACAATCCGGCTGCCCGCCGGTGACACGCTGATCACGGCCGAGTTCACGCCATCGCGGCCCAGCGCCGCCGGCACGTCCCACCAGTATCGCCGCCAGCCCGGTGACGCGGTGATGGCGGCCAGCGGATGTTCGTTGAATCGCAACTGCACGGCGACGGACTTCGATCCCTCGCCAGACGGCGCCAGCTGGATGCCGATGCCGAGCGCCGCCGGTTTCGAGAGTGGGAGGAGCAGCTCGGCCTCCCCGCCCGCCTGGCGGAACGGACCAACGGCGTCAGCCTGGACGTCGGACCAGCCGGCGCCAACCAGGTGCGCGTGGTGGTCGCGCCCCATGTGCAGCGAAACCGTGCGGTCGTCTACGCGCGCGAGGTGCGAGCCGAGGTCCGCACCGTAGACCTTGATCGCCTGCCCTTCCTCGACACGGCCGTACGTCACGTCCGGCCCCGCCCCGAGACCGAAGAGTACGCCAACGGGCGACGAAAAGTCGGAGGCGAGCGCAATTCGATAGACGTACGGGAGCGCGAGCAGCGGGCCGGCGGCACCAGACATGGCGTCTCGGTCGAGGGCGCGCGAGAGCTCGGTGCGAGACCCGTCGAACGCGCGAACGTCGAACGACGGCCAACTTCGCGCGGAGCAGTCGAGGAGCACCGGGGCCAGCGGCCGCCGTCGCCCCGCATACATCAGAACGCGCGATCGACCGGGCTCGGTTCGGACGACGAGCGTGCCGCTGGCGAGCGCGGCGGTGACATCCTGCGGAGCGGGGCCGATCGTCTGCCACCCGCGGAGGGCGCGCATCCTGTAGACCGCCAGCGGTGTCGGGGGCGTCGGAGCGCGCGGCGCAGCCGCGCGAACGATGAACGCCGCGGCCAGCCCGCCGTCGCGGCGCCACACCGCCACCGCCATCCCCGCGGCCGTTCGCAGGATTTCGCGGCCGGCCACCTGAATCGACGCCACTTCCTGGCCTGCCTCCACCGCGATCGGCGCCGGCGGCCGGACGGCGCCCGCGCCCGGGTCGATCCGGAGCCGCGCGGCGGTCGGATGCACGGCGCCATCTGCGATGCGGGCGCCCGCGACACCTGCGACGGCGACGCCGACGACGTCGAGGCCTCCGAGCGGCGTCACGTAGCCGATCGCGTCGAGCGGCAACCGCCCCTCGTGAAGGAAGCCGCGCAGGTGCACAGCGGGCACCGCGATCGCGACGATCGAGCCGCGCGGCAGCTCCGCCAGATATCGGTCGATGCCGCCGCCAGGCAGCTCGAGCGGGGCGTAACTGAATTCAGCTCCGTCGAGCAGGCGCATGAGTCTCGCGGTTTGTGGAAAGGCGAAGATGCCATATCCCTCGCCGCGCAGGCGCTCGATCCGTCCGAGCTCGCCGGGCACCGGCACCTCGACGCGCCGGCCGCGCCAGGCCTCCTCGCCGAGTTTCTTGTAAAGCATCATGCGATCGACGAGGAAATCCTCATGAAGGAGCGCCGACCCGTCGGGCAGTCCTTCTACCAGGGCGTCGAAAAAGCGCATGTCGCCGAAGCTGCGGCTGAGATCACGCGCCTCGAAGTTCTGCGCGAGCTGCCAGCCCGGGATGAACGCGAGGAGCGCGGCGGAGGTCGCAGTGGCCCATCGGCCCGCCCGCGCCCGCAGGAACGCCACGAGCTCTTGCGCGCCCACGGCGACGAGCAGCCAGCTCAGGACGAACGCGGGCACCAGGAAGACATGAAAGAGCGGCACGTAGTAGAGGACGGCGAAGAGGGCGAACGGCGCGATGCCGACGGCCGTCAGCGCGAAAACCGGCCTTGAACGCCGCCAGAGCGCGATCGCTCCGACGATCGCGAGGGCTACGCCCGCGACCGTCAGCTCCCCGGCGAATCCTCGATAGACGAGCGGAACCCGGACCGTGAGGGCGTCGCGCACGCCCTCAGCCAGAATGGCGCCGGTGTAGTCCGAGCCCGTGATCACCCGGGCGAGCTCCGGCAGCGTCGTCGCTCGAGACTCACCCCAGGCCCCCTGCCGGGTACGAACGATGATGAAGAGGTACTGCGTCAGCCCGACCGCGACGATCGCGGCGACGGCTCCTATCGTCCGGGGACGCAGCGCGAATCGCGGCGCCACAAGAGACGCGAAAAGCCCGATCGCAGGCACGAGGAACAGCACCGTGGTGTGAAGGCCCAGTGCGAGCGCAAACACCGCAGCCGCGGCGTAGAACCAGGCCGCGCGCCCGGATTTCTGCCAGACGAGGAGCAAGACCACGATGGCCGCCACGAGGAACCCGTTGAACGTGTAGACCTCGGCGATCGTCGAGGAGTACCAGACGGTCGTGGCGAGCGCGAAGCCGAGGGCGGCGCAGGCGGCCACCCACCGGCTCGCGTCGAGCCGGCGCGCAGCGAGGAACAGAAGCCCGCACGACGCGGCGCCAAACACCGCCGACATCAGATTGATTCGATAGGCCAGAGTCCCGACGGGCAGGTAGCCGAACAGGTGCGAGACCAGGACGTACAGCGGGTAGCCCGGATTATGTGCCGTGCCCAGGATACGGCCGATGAACTGGAACTTCGGCGTATCCTCGATGGCGATCAGCCCCGGCGCGAGCGTCGCCAGGTACACGGCGAACGCCGACAGGGCGACGATCGCGGCCGTCGCCGCGTCGAGCTTCGTGTCCCGCACGCTACAGGCTCGAGACGTAGACCGCCAGCGCCGTCGTCAGGAAGTAGAGGATCCCGACATAGCCGTTCAAGTCGAACGCGCGCTTCACCTGCGACAGGTCGTGCTCGCTGACGAGCGACTGCTCGTAGACGAGCAGCACGGCCACGCCGGCCACGCCGGCGAGGTAGATCGGCCCGAGCGGCACGAGCGCGCCCAGCGCCGCGAGCGCGGCGACGGCGACGACGTGCATCGCGCGCGAGATGACGAGCGCCCTGCGAACGCCGAACCGGACCGGAATCGACCGCAGGCCGTGCGCGCGGTCGAACGCGAGGTCCTGACAGGCGTACAGCACGTCGAAGCCGCCGACCCACATCCCGATCGCCAGGCCGAGCAGCCACGGCTCCCATCCGGCGCGGCCGCCCGCGGCCAGCCAGCCGCCGACCGGCGCCACGGCCATGGCGAGGCCGAGAAACAGCTGCGTGTAGGCCGTGTAGCGCTTGGCCAGCGAGTACCAGAAGACGATGGCGAGCGCGACCGGCGAGAGCGCGAAGCAGAGCGGCCCGAGCTTCCAGGCGGACAGGACGAAGACGACGCACGAGAGGGCGACGAACGCGACGGCTTCTCCGGATCGGATCGCGCCCCGCGGCAGCTCGCGCGAGGCGGTCCGCGGGTTGAGCGCGTCGAACCGGGCGTCGACGAGACGGTTGAACCCCATCGCGGCGCCGCGCGCTGAAACCATCGCCATGACGATCCAGCCGACGCGGGTCCAGGTCAACGGCACGTAGCGCGACGCGAGCAGCGCCCCCGTCAAGGCGAACGGCAGCGCGAAGACGCTGTGGCTGAAGCGGACGAACGCCGCGTAGGTGCGGAGCTTCGAGATCATCATGTAGCGCAGGGCTTCAGCCCTGCTGGCAGCCCTGAAGGGCTGCGCTACGATCGTTCAAGCCATCGGATCTGCGAAGGCTGAACGCCGTGCACCAGGTATTCTTCCACATCCGTCACGCCGTCCGGCACGTCGACGGCGATCGCTTCGGCGCGCGCGGCGGGCGCGAGCACGCCCAGGTCGCCGCCGAATCCGAGCGCCTCGGCGCCGGCGCGCGTTGCGCTGTCCAGGAGCTGCGCGGCTGGGACGTGCGGAGCGATCGACCGGAGCGCCGCGAGCTCGCTGAACAGGTTGAGGTCTCCCACGCTCGCGAGGCTGTCGGTGCCAATCGCAACCCTGGCGCCAGAGGCATAGAACCGCTGGACCGGAGGCTCGCCGACGCCAATCCAGACATTGCTGCGTGGACAGGTGACGATCGTCGCATCGGCGTCCGCGACCCGCCTCAGCTCGTTGGCGCCGAGCTGCACGGCATGGACGACGAGCATCCCGCCGGTCAGCACGCCAAGCCGATCCAGATACTCGATCGGGCCGCAGCCCGGCGGCCGCCACTTGGGATTCCAGCTGTTGAACTGCAGCAGCATCTCGCGCCAGGGCCCCTTCCCGTCGCGCAGAAACGCCATCTCCTCCCGCGATTCGCCCGCGTGGACCGATGTCAGACTCTTCCGCATGCCGACCTCGCGCGCGATGTCGCGAAAGAGCTCGGGCGAGACGGAGTACGGCGCGTGCGGGGCGATCGTGCCGCGGACGCGCTCGCTCTCGAGCTTCGTCACCGCTTCCATCGCTTCCGACGCCATCCGCCAGGAATCGGCGACGTTGAATCCGATCAGCTCGTAGAACACGACCGCCGTGAGACCGGCGGCTTTGATCGCGTCGACCGCCGCCAGTGTGTTCGTGACGTCTCCCGCGAGCGCGGTGCCGGCGGCGCGGGCCTCGGCGACGCCGGCGGCGATCCCGCTCGGATCGTCCCGGCCGGCGGCGCGACGCACGCCAAGCATCCGCTTCACCCAACCCACCATGCCGTCGTCGGCCGGCGGCACGCGGCCGCGCATCCACGACAGCTCGAAGTGGGTGTGTGCGTTCACCAGGCCGGGCATGATGGCCACGTGTCCCAGGTCTGCCTGCGGGCCGGGCGGAGCCTCCCCGGTTCCGCACGCGCGCACTCGTCCGTCCTCGACGGCCAGCCAGCCGTCGCGAATCGGCGGCGCTGCGATCGGGACTATCCAGGCGGCGCGGTAGACAATCACGTCCGCTGGCGGCGGGCCTTCTCGCTGGCGCTCCGCGCGGCGTAACTGGTGAGCTCGTCCGGCATGGCGGCGTCCCCCTCCTCCTTGGCCACGGCGAGGCTGTGCATGCGCGGAACCTGGCGCTCGCGGAAGATCGGATCGCCGAGAATCTGGTAGTGCATGTTGCGCCGCTTCGCGGCGAAGCCGGCGTTCTCGATGTTGCGGACGATCTCGACTTCGTCCATGCAGTACGCGGCGCCGGCCGCCCTCACCACGTTCTCTTCGATCATGACGCTGCCCATGTCGTTCGCGCCGAAGGCCAGGCTGAGCTGCCCGACCTTCCCGCCCTGCGTGACCCAGGAGGCCTGCAGGTTGTCGAAGTTGTCCAGGACGATCCGCGCCGTGGCCAGTGTACGCAGGTAGTCGACGCCGGTCGCTTCCACCCCACCGAGCTCGGTGTGCTCGGGCTGATAGCTCCAGGTGATGAACGCGGTGAACCCGCCGGTCTCGTCCTGCAGCTCGCGCAGCCGTATCAGGTGCTCGATCCGCTCCTCCGGGCTGTCCACGCTCCCGTACATCATCGTCGCCGTGGTACGAAGGCCGGCCCGGTGCGCGTGACGCATGACGTCGAGCCACTCGTCCGCCGTCGCCTTGCCGTAGCAGTTCAGGAGCTTCCGGACACGATCGACGAGGATCTCGGCGCCGCCGCCCGGGATGCTGTCGAGGCCAGCGGCCGTCAGCCGCTCGATGACCGCCGGCACCGGCAGCTGGGACAGCCGTGAGAGGTGAATCACCTCCGGCGGCGACAGCGCGTGCAGCCGGAAATCCGGATAGCGCTGCTTGATCGCGCGGAACAGATCCTCGTACCACTGGAGCGGCAGGTCCGGATTGTGGCCGCCCTGCAGGAGGAGCTGGACGCCGCCCACCGCGATCGTCTCGTCGATCTTTCTGAACACTTCGTCGAAGCCGAGGACGTAGCCCTCGTCGGATCCGACCGGGCGGTAGAACGCGCAGAAGTTGCAGCGAGCGACGCAGACGTTCGTGTAGTTGACGTTGCGGTCGATGATGTAGGTGACGACGCCGTCGGGGTGCTTACGCTCGCGAACGGCGTCCGCCATCCGGCCCAGCTCGGAGGTCGGGGCGTTCAGATACAAATCGATCGCGTCGCGCGGGGTGAGTCGCATCACGTCACGTGGAGGGCGGGCCTCTTAGGCCCGCCCTCAAAGAATTCCAGCGGCCGCCTGCGCACCAGGCCCTGCGCTTCCGCCAGCTCGTAGAAGCGCTCGAGGCCCGCGCGCTCGGCGTCGCCGAGGCCGTACCTCATATTATTTCGCAGGTACGCCCGGCCGCGCGCGATGCGGACGGCGTCTCCCGCGCCGTACGCCTCGGCGATCGCGTCTCCCGCCGCGACGCCGGCGTCCCGTGCCGCCTGCAGCGTCCGGATGTCTTCCTCCCCGAGCACGCCCGGCCGCCCGGCCCAGAAGGCCCAGACGAACGGGAGGCCGGTCAGCCCGCGCCACGCGTCGCCCAGGTCGACCTTCTCCAACCCGGCGGCCTCCGTCGTCGCGAACAACGCCGGATCGCCGATTACCAGGGCCGCGTCAGCCTTGCGGAGCATCGTCTGAAAATCGGGCGGGAGCGTCTCGAACGCCGGCCGGATCTCGAACGCGCGCGCGCACAGAATCCGCAGCAGCGCCGCGGACGTGCGCGAGCTGGAGTCGAGCGCGATCGTTTGAACGTCGGCTATCGGCTTCGACGTGAACAAGGCAACCGACGCCACTTCGCCCAGCGAGGCGATCGAAACGCCGGGCACGAGGTTGTAAGGATCGCCACGCAGGAACTCGATTGACGGAATCATGCCGAGGTCGATCGAGCCCTCGTGCAGAAGCGCCGCACAGCGGGATGGCGGGTCGAATTGGAGCGCATACCGGTCGGCGCGGGCGTCCAGGCCGTGAACGAGCGGGCGCGCGTTCAGATAGTCAACCGCCCCCAGCCGGATCCTCGGCGCCATACTGCTCACCGCGACGCGCCCGCGGCGGTCTCGGGCGCCGCGATCGGATCGAAGCGGCCGTTGCGCGCGACCGGGACGAACGACGCCGATCGGATGTTGCGCTTCACCTCTTCGAGCGGCGCCCGCCGCGGACCGAGCAGGTTGACGGAGGACGGGTCGAGCGGAACGGCGTCGAGATCGTTGGCGCCGAAGGTCAGCGCGACCTGCGCGAGCTTCGGGCCGTACAGCGTCCAGTCGATCTGAACCGTGTCCACGTTGTCGAGAAAGAGCCGCGCGAGCGCCACGAGCTTCACGTCGTCGTAGCCGGTTGTCGGCGACGCCGAGTCCAGCGCGCGCGGGAGCGGTGCAAACGCCTTCGCGACGCCGCCGGGAGATGCCGCGGCCGCGTCACGCACGCGCTGGAGAACCGCGATCGGGTCGCGCTGAGACTCGTGGACCGTCAACCGTGCGATGTCGAGTCCGGCGCCGTAGGCGGCCGCGATCGACTCGGCCGGATTCGCGAGCCGATCGATCGCCGCCTCGGCGATCATCTCGAGCCCCGACTCCTTGAGCCGAGACATGACGACTGACAGGGCGCCGAGATGTTCGAGGTCGTGAAGGGCGAAGCCAGTGAGCGTGGGAGAGATCCCGCCCGCGTCTGGCTTCCCGGTCCGCCTAAAGGCGGACGCCACGAGCGATTGCAAAAGAGACTCAACCTGCGCGAGGCTGTCCGGGCGGCCAGTGACGCGGACTTCGCCCGCCTCGCGCGGAATCGCTGCCGGCACGGGGCCGGACACCGGCACGTCGAGCACGCGTACGAACGTCACGCGGTCGCCGTGCCGGGCCTTACGCGCTTCGTCCGCCCGAACGCCGATCGCGATCAGGTTCGGGGTGTCCAGGACCTCCTGCGCTTCGGCAACCGTCATCATCGCGGCTTGTCCTGGAGCCCTGGCGGCGACGCCTTCCATCCCTGAGCGATCTTCGTCCAGAGCTCGGCCGCTCGGCGCCCGGCCTGCTCCGTTGTCGTCAGCCGCTTCGGCCATTCGCGGGTGAAACCCTCGGACGGCCATTTGCGCGTCGCGTCGATCCCCATCTTGCCGCCATACGCGGGCAGGTCGGAGGCGTTCTCGAGATCGTCCATCGGCCCCTTCGTGAACTGGACGTCGCGAACCGGATCGACATGGGTGCCGACGATCCACGCGACCTCCGCCTCGTTCTGCACGTCGACGTCCTTGTCGACGACGACGATGATCTTGGAGAACATGAGCTGGCCGAGGCCCCAGAAGGCGTTCATGATCTTGCGCGCGTGCCCGGGATAGCGTTTGTCGATCGACACCAGCACGAGGTTGTGAAAAATCCCCGCCGGCGGGAAGTTCATGTCGACGATTTCGGGGATGGTCTTTCGAATCAGCGGGAGGAAGATCCGCTCGCTCGCCTTGCCGAGATAGACGTCCTCCATCGGAGGAATGCCGACGATCGTCGTGTGGTAGATCGGGCGCTTCCGATGCGTGATGCACGTCAGGTGGAACACCGGGAAGTCGTCTTCGAGCGAGTAGAAGCCGGTGTGGTCGCCGAACGGCCCTTCGCGGCGCCGCTCACCCGGCTCGACGTAACCCTCGAGCACGATCTGGGCGTTCGCGGGCACTTCGAGGTCCACGGTCACGCACTTCACGAGCTCCACGCGGTCGCGCCGGATGAAGCCGGCCAGCATCAGCTCGTCGAGCCCCTCCGGCATCGGCGCCGTAGCGGCGTAAGCCAGGACCGGATCGGGCCCGAGCGCGACCGCGACGTCGAGGCGGCGGCCCAGCCGTTCGGCGACGCGGTAATGCTGCGCGCCTCCCTTGTGACGCTGCCAGTGCATGGCGGTCGTCCGCCCGTCGAACACCTGCATGCGGTAGGCGCCGACGTTCCGGACGCCGGTCTCGGGGTCCCTGGTGATGACGAGCGGGAACGTGATGTACCGCCCGCCGTCTTCGGGCCAGCACCGCAGGATCGGGAGCGTGTCGAGGGAACCGTCGCGCGCCACGACCTCCTGGCACGGCCCGTCCTTCACCGTTTTCGGCATGACGTCCGTGAGGCGTGACATCTGCGGAAGCATCTTCATCGCGTCAAAAATGCCGGACGGCAGCTTCGGCGTCGTCAGCTCGTCGATGTCCTTCGCGAGATCGTCGAGCGCCTTCACCCCGAGCGCGAGGCACATGCGCGACATCGACCCGAACAGGTTGATCGCGACCGGCACGTCGAAACCGGTAGGGCGCTCGAAGAGGAGCGCCGGCCCGCCGCCCGGCGACTTCGACGCCCGGTCGGTCACGGCGCAGATCTCGAGGTCCGGGCTCACCGGCTCGCGCACGCGCGCCAGCTCGCGGCGGTTATCGAGCTCGTCGATGAACGCGTTCAGATCTTTGAACATTCAGCAGTCAGCATTCAGCATTCCACTTTGGGTGGGTTATCTTTCTTCCATCGCGCTGGCCACCTGGTGAGCGAGCGCCAACGCTCTGCGGCCGGCGGCGCCGTCCACCAGAGGCTGAGTCCGCGCCCGCGCGGCGCTGACGAAGTCCGCGAGCTCGCGGGCGAGCGGCTCCTCGCGCGGGACCTCCAACTTCCCTCCCTCGATGGCCGGGCGCTCGCCATCCCGCCGCACGAGCTGGTAGGCCTCGACCTCCTGCGCGGCGTAGTCAATCGAGAGGTAGCTATCGGGCTGGAACAACCGGATCTTGCGGACGCGGTCCCGGCTGATGCGGCTGGCCGTCAGGTTGGCGATGCAGCCGGACGCGAACCGGATGCGCGCGTTGGCGATGTCGACGCGGGGCGTCAGGACGGGGACGCCGACCGCTTCGATCGACGCCGCCTCGGACTGGACGAACGTGAGCACCACGTCGAGGTCGTGAATCATCAGGTCGAAGACGACATCGATATCGAGGCTCCGCTCCGGAAACACCCCGAGGCGGTGCACTTCGACGAACCTCGGCGTCGCCACGCGCGGCAGCGCCGCGACGACGGCCGGATTGTATCGCTCGGTGTGCCCGACGCCGAACGTCGCGCCCGAGCGCGCCGCGGCGGCGATCATGCCGTCCGCCTCGGCGATCGACCGCGCCATCGGCTTCTCGACCAGCGTCGCGATGCCGCGCTCGAGAAACGGCAGCGCGACCTCGGCGTGGACGTCCGTCGGTACGGCGATCGTCACCGCATCCACGTCCATCTGCGACGCGAGGTCGCGCGCGCCAGTATAGGCTGTCGCGCCGGTCGCCGCCGCGACCTCGTCCGCCCGGCCGCGGTCGATGTCGACGACCGCCGCCAACGTGACGCCCGGCATCGTAGAGAGCAGCCGCGCGTGGTGGCGGCCCAGGTGCCCGACGCCGACGACGGCGACCTTGAGCGCTTCTCCAAGCCCCGAGCCCCGAGCCCCAGGCCCCATCAGAGTTTCCTACCCACGACCGCAATCTTCGCGTCGTCCGCCTGCGCCCGGAACGCCTCCCCGTCGAGGACGAGCGTCCTCCCGGCGTCGATCGAGAGCGCCGACGCGCCGGCGGCTCGCATGGCTTGAATCGTCATCAGGCCGACGACCGGGACGTCGAACCGCATGTCCTGGTTCGGCTTCGCGACCTTCACGACGCTCACGCCCGGCCCGGCGAGGCGCCCGGCACGGGCGATCACCTCGTCGGTCCCTTCCATCGCCTCGACCGCGACGACCGCGCGGTGCTTGACCGCGATCGTCTGACCGATGTCGAGCCCGGCGATCGTGTCCGCCATCCTGTAGCCGAACTCGAAGTCCGCCCGCTCGTCCCCGGTCGGCGGCCGCGCCGTCAGGACGCCCTCACGCGCGAGGAGCGGCGTGAGAAACGCGGTCGAGTCCACGAGCGTGATCCCGTTGTCCTTGAGCACGTCGGCGACCGCGGCGATGAGCGAGTCGGTGTTGCGCGACCCGAGGCGCGAGATGACCGACAGCAGCGTCATGTCGGGCACGATGTTCGCGAAGATTTTCGCGTGCTTGACCTGGCCGGCCATCAGCGCCTCGCTGGCGCCGGCCGATTTGAGGATCTTGATGCACTGCCCGAGCTGCCCGAGCGAGATCCAGTGCAGGTCCGCGGGCTGCGGCCCCTTCGTCGCGGCCGCCTCGATCTCGGGAAAGGCCTCTTCTTTGATCGCGACGACGGTCACGTCGTAGCCGAGGCTGCGAGCGCCGTCCAGGGCCAGAAACGGGAAGCGCCCGTTGCCGGCAATCAACCCGATTCGGGGCATTTATTCGTCCGCGACCATTTCTTCCATCCGCCGCGTGGGGCGCCGAAGAATCACGCCGCGGGTCGAGCTGCGGATGAATCCGACGAGGTACCGCACCTCGTCGCACGCGAGCGTGCGGTCGGCTTCGATCTGCGCCAGCGCGCGGGTCGTGTTCAGCTTCGAGACCAGGAGAACGCGGTATGCCTGCCTGAGCTTGGAGACGACGTCCGGCGGGAAGCCGCGCCGCACGAGCCCGATCGTGTTGACGCCGAAGATCCGCGCGGGCCGGCTGCCGACGGTCTTGGCAAACGGCAGAGCGTCCTTGGTCACGATGGTCGCGCCGCCGATGAACGCGTGCTGCCCCACCTTGCAGAACTGGTGCACCGCCGAGAACGCGCTGATCGTCGCGAAGTCCTCGACGGTGACGTGCCCGCCGAGCGTGGCGGAATTGCCGAAGATCGTGTGGTGGCCGACGTGGCAGTCGTGCGCCACGTGCACGTAGGCCATGAACAGGTTGTGATCGCCGATCGTCGTCTCGCCGCCGCCGCCCGCGGTCCCCCGGTGCACGGTCACGAACTCCCGGAACACGTTGCGGCGGCCGATCACGAGCCGGCTGCGCTCACCCTTGAACTTCAGATCCTGAGGAATCAACCCGATCGACGCCATCGGGAAGATCTCGCAGTCGTCGCCGATCTCGGTCCATCCGTCGACGATCGAGGAGGCGCCGATCCGACAGTTGCGGCCGATCCGGACGTGCTCGCCGACGACCGCGTGCGGGCCGATGACGGTGTCGGCCCCGATGGTCGCGCCGCGGCCGACGATCGCGCTCGGATGAATGAGGTCCTCGGACGCGGGCTTGTCCGCCGTCCCTCGACTTGGCTCGGGACGGCCCTGAGCTTGTCGAAGGGCCGAAGCCGAGGCGTAGGCCGGACCGGCCTCGCGCCCGATCAGGAGGTCCATCTGGGCGACAACCTGATCGCCGACGCGCGCCACACCGAACGCTCGCGCGAGGGCGGCGCGGCGCCGGTCGAGCGTCACCTCGAGCTGCAACCGGTCGCCCGGCACGACCTGCCGCCGGAACTTCGCGTTGTCGACGCCTCGCAGGAACAGGCGCCCGCCCGCTGTCTCCTGGAGAAGAAGGACGCTCGCGACCTGTGACAGCGTTTCGATCATCAGCACGCCCGGCATCATCGGCGCGCCCGGAAAGTGCCCCTGGAAGAATTCTTCGCTGACGGTGACGTTCTTGACCGCGACGATCCGCCGTCCGGGCTCGCAGGACTCGATGCCGTCCACGAGGAGCGAGGGATAGCGGTAGGCCAACCGCTCCAGGACGGCGGGGATGTCGATGGACACTGCGGGTAACTCTAGCAGGGACTGGGGACTAGGGCCTAGGTTGCCCAGGGGCTTGGGGCCTGGGGCTTGGGGCCTGGGGCCCAAGGGCTCGAGGTTTTTCCCCAAGCCCCATGCCCCATGCCCTATTCCCTACGCCCTACTTCTTCGGAGCCGGCGCCGTCTTCGGCTGCGAATCGAGCCGCTTGATGACGTCGGCCGACAGGTCCAGCCCCGGATGGCCCGCGATGATCCCCGAGTCGCCGGCGCTGAAGATCATGTGCAGGCCCTTTTCCTGCAGGATCGTCCGGATGACCGGGATCACGCGGTTCTGGAAGTCCTGCTGCAGATCCTGTGTGAGGTCCTGCACCTCCGCCTGCGCGTTCTGCTGCGCGAACTGAATTTCGCGCTGCATGCGGTCGATGTCCTTTTCGAGCTGCGCGCGGGCGCTGTCGTTCAACACCGACCCGCTCTGTGCGAGCTTCTGCTGCGCCGCCTGAAGCGCCTTGTTCTTGTCCGTCAGCTCGGACTGCTTCTTGGTGCTCAGCTCCTGAATCCTCGCGGTCGCGGCCTTGCCGTCAGCCGACTGGCTCGCAATCTGCTGCAGGTTCACGTACGCGAACTTGGCCCCCTCCGGCCACGGCTGCGGGGGCTGCGCGGCCGGCGGCGGCGGCGGCGGCGCCGCGGGCGCGGGCTGCGCCGGGGTCGGCTGCGCCGGCGCGGGCGTCGGCGCAGGCGTCTGGGCAAATGTCGAAGTCGCCGCCAGGCTGAGGGCGGCCGCGAACACAAACACTTTCATACTGATAATGACCTCGTTCTCTTTCGCTGATGCAGCCCTAAAGGGCTGCGCTACAAGCTCCTGGCAGGCCCGAGGCCTGCGCTACGGGTATCGGCGTGAACCGGCGCCGCGTCCGCGCCGGATCTGCGTATATCTGCGTAAATCTGCGGCTCAGAAGGTCGATCCTACCGCAAAGCGGAACGTGAACGCCTTCTGCGGCTGCAGCTGGTTGTCCAGGACGCCATCCCGCTGCGGGTTCCACGCGAAGATCAGGCGGAACGGCACGTTGAGGACAGGCATGAAGAACCGGATCTCCGCGCCGGTCGACGTCTTCCAGTCGTCCATCGCGAAGTTCGCGCCGCGGTCCTGCACCTGCCCGGCGTCGTAGAACAGCACCAGCCGCACCGGCCCGGCGATGTTGATGAGGTACTCCCCGTTGAACAACAGGCTCTTGTTGCCGCCGATCACGAGCCCCGAGAGCTCGTCGTACGGTCCGATCGTCCGGATGTCGAACCCTCGGACGCTGTACTCGCCTCCGAGGAACAGCCGCTCGAAGATGGGAAGAATGTTCGAATCGCCGTACGGCGAGATGAACTCCCACTGCCCGCGGAATCCGAGCGACGTGCGGTTCGTGTGACGGAAGTACCAGATCCCCTCGAGCCGGGGGTTGTAGAACTTGCAGCAGCCGCCGACCTCCAGGCCCTCCGGGGTCGTCAGCGGCGGCGTGTTGCCGCCCAGCCCCGCGAGGTCGAACGACGCGGTATACCGGCGGCCGGTCGTCGGGAAGATGGGGCTGTCAACCGTGTTGTGGACGAGGCTCGGAGCGATCTTGCTGATCGTCCGGTGGCCGCCGACCCCCAGGAGGAGCGAATCCGCCAGGAAGGGGTTCGTTGCCGCCAGGATCGGATCGAGGTAGGCCTCGTTCAGCTCCTTGACCTTGACCTGCTCGTAGCTGTAGCTGAGGAACATCCGCGTGAAGTCCGCGAGCGGGAAGCCGAACACGAGGTTGCCGCCGGTCGACTGCTGCGTGAACTGCGAGATGTAGCGGACCTCGCGGGTGAAGATGTCGAAACCGAGCGTGATCGGACGATCGAACAGGAACGGCTCGGTGAACGCGAGCTGGTAGTTGCGCGCGCGCGACCCAGCCTGCGCCGCCACCGTCAGCGTCTCGCCCCGTCCGAGGAAGTTCGACGTCTGGAACGACAGCTGACCGAAAAAGCCTTCGAACTGCGAGACGCCGGCGCCAAACGTGAGCTGGTTCCGGTTCTGCTCCTCGAGCTTCAGCGTGACGTCGACCTCGCTGGTCTCGGCCCCCTGCGCACCGGGCGTCTTCTGGACGTCGATCGCATCGCCGCCCTCCAGGGACTTGAAGTAGCCGAGCTGGTTCAGCCGCTTGACGCTCGCTTTCAGCCCCTCGGTGTTGAACACGCCCCCTTCGTATACCCGCAGCTCGCGCCGGATGACGTTGTCGCGCGTCGTCGTGTTCCCGATGAAGGTGATCCGGTTGACGAAGTACTGCTTGCCCGGCTGCATCCGCATCGTGACGTCGACGATGGGCGCCGCGCCGGGGCGGGGGGTGCCGTCCGCTTGGTCGTTCGCGGCGCCGTCCGCGCCGTCGTTCGGTTTGCCGTTCGTGCTGCCGTTGCCGCTGGCCAGATCGCGCGGCTTCAGATCCGGAAACCCGACGAACTCGTAGTAGCCGCCCGAGCCGAAGATCTCCCGGGCCTTCTCGAGCCCTTTCCGGATCCGCTTCTCCGCGTACCAGTCGCCGGTCTTCATCTTGAAGAGCGGCCGCAGCGCTTCTTCCTTGACGACGGTGTTCCCTTCGAACTTGAAGTCGCCGACGCGGTACCGCGCGCCTTCGGTGACCGGGACGCGCAGCTGGATGTGCCGCGTCTTGCCGTCCTTCGAGTCCTCGAGCACCTTCAGCTCCGGCTGGCCGACCTGCGCCGCGATGTAGCCTTCGTTGCGGTAGTGCTCGACGACTTTCTCGGCGTCCTCTTCGAACTTCCCTTCCTTGTAGGTCCCGCCGCCGGTGATGAAGGAGAAGAAGCCGCGCCCCTTGTTTTCCTTCATCTTCTTCGCGAGGGATCCGTCCGACATCTTGACGTTGCCGACGAAGTCGATGTCGCTGATCTCGACCTTGGGGCCCTCGGTGATGTTGAAGGTGAGATGTATGAGCTTGGGACCGCCCGCCATCGCCTGGATCGTCGGCTTGACCTCGGCGTACTGGTAGCCCTTCTCGGCGTACAGCTCTCGGACGATCCCACTCACCCGGCGGACGAGCCCCTGGTCGATGAAGGAGTCGGTCCGGATGACCGCGTTCTTCTCTTTCAGCGCCTCGTCGATTTTCGAGATCTCGACCTTTTTCGACCCGTCGTAGTCGACGATCTTGACCCGCTGCCGCTCCTCCATGTCGAACACGACGTACTTGGCCGCCACGCCGTTCGAGTACGGCCGGTCTTCAACTGAGAGGGTGAGGTTGTCGAGGAAGTTCGTGCTCCAGAGCCGCTTGTAGTCCGACAGCAGGCTCTGCTCGGTGGCCTCGTTGTAAGGCATCCACACGCCGGCGCTCGGACGGCTGGTCTGGGTCTGGATGTAGTAGACGTAGGTCTGAGGATCGATGACCGAGACGTTCCCCTGCGTGGAGAACCGAACTTCGATCGCCCTGAGCAGCGTCGGCGAACCGGGCGGCGGGGTGATTTCGGCCTGGGGCTGACCCGGGGCCGGAGCGGCCGGAGCCTGGGCAGCAGGAGCCGGTGCGGACGGCGCCGGGGCCGGCAGCGGCGATACGGGCGGCGGCTGCTGGGCGGCTGCAAAAGCCGGCAGGAGCAAGCCCGCGACGATCAGGACGGGGAGCGGTCGCATGAACTCGATCTTTCCAGGCACTGGGCACTAGGCATTAGGCACTCTGTCAGCCTCTGGGAGCCTTCCCCAAAGTGCCTATTGCCCAGTGCCTAGTGCCTACGAACAGACAAGTTTACAGGAAGTTAGACGCTGGCCGCCAGCCGACGGCCGGTCTCGGCCTGGCCCGCCACGCGGTAGGCCAGGGCGCCGCCGTCGAGGTAGACCTTGACGTCGCCGCTCCGCAGATGGCCGCGGATGAGCTCCTCGGACAGCGGATCCTCTACGTACCGCTGGATCGCGCGGCGCAGGGGTCGCGCCCCGTACGAGCGGTCCTTGCAGGTCTGCTCGATGATCCAGTCCACCACGTCGTCGGCCAGCTCGATGTTGAGCCGCCGATCGACCAGGTTGTCATTGAGCTGCCGCACGAGCAGCCGTGTGATTTTCCGCAGATCGTCGTCGGCGAGCGCCTCGAAGACGATGATCTCGTCGATGCGGTTGATGAATTCCGGGTTGAAGGTCCGCTTGACCTCTCCCAGAACCATGTCCGACACGCTACGGGCGATTTCCTTCTGATCGCTCGACTGGAACCCCATCGAGGCCTTCTTCTGAATGAAGCGGGCCCCGATGTTCGACGTCATGATGATGATGGCGTTCTTGAAGTTCACCCGGTTGCCCAGGCCGTCCGTGAGGTGCCCGTCCTCGAAGACCTGCAGCAGGATATTGAACAGGTCGGGGTGCGCCTTCTCGATCTCGTCGAGCAGCACCACCGAGTAGGGGTTCCGCTTCACCTTCTCGGTGAGCTGGCCCCCCTCTTCGTGGCCGACGTAGCCGGGCGGCGAGCCAATCAGCTTCGAAACCGAGTGCTTCTCCATGTACTCCGACATGTCGAAGCGGATGAGCGCGTTGTCGCTGCCGAAGAGGAAACCGGCGAGGCCGCGCGCGAGCTCGGTCTTCCCGACGCCGGTCGGACCGAGGAAGACGAAGCTGCCCACGGGCCGCGTGGGCGCCTTGAGCCCCGCGCGCGAGCGCCGGATGGCGCGCGCGAGCGCCGAGATCGCCTTGTCCTGGCTGATGACGCGCCGGTGCAGCTCCTCTTCCATCCGGAGGAGCTTGTCCCCTTCGTCCTGACTGAGCGACGTGATCGGGACGCCCGTCCACTTGGCCACGACCTCGTCGATGTCCGGCTTGGCGACGATGACGCGGCGGGCGGAGGACTTGACGTCGAACCGCTCCCGGACGAATTGCAGGTTCTCCCGCGCCAGCACTTCCTGCTCGCGGAAGAACTGGGCCTTCTCGAAGTCTTTCTGCGAGACCGCGGTCTCCATCTGCTCGACGGCGACGCGAATCGACTTGTTGATCTCGCCGAACTCCTCGCTGTAGCCCGCCTCCCGCAGCTTGGCGCGCGCGCCTGCCTCGTCGACGAGGTCGATGGCCTTGTCCGGCAGGAAACGGTCCGTGATGTAGCGGCTCGACTGGTAGACGGCCGCCTCCAGCGCCTCGGAGGTGTACTCGACGTGATGGAACTGCTCGTAGCGGTCCTTCACGCCCATCAGAACTTCGATCGTCTCGCGCTCGGTCGGCGGATCGACCTTGATCGCCTGGAAACGGCGCTCGAGCGAGCGGTCCTTCTCGATGTACTTACGGTACTCGGACGGCGTGGTGGCGCCGATGCAGCGGATCTCCCCGCGCGACAGGGCCGGCTTCAGGATGTTGGCGGCGTCGAGCGACCCTTCGGCCGAGCCCGCGCCCACGAGAGTGTGCAGCTCGTCGATGAACACGATGATGTTCGGGTTCTCGGTGAGCTCCTTCATGATCGCCTTCAGGCGCTCCTCGAACTGCCCGCGGTACTTCGTGCCCGCGACGATCAGCGAGATGTCGAGGGCGAGGATGCGCTTGTCGGCCAGGAAGTGCGGCACGTCGCCGCAGACAATCTTCTGAGCGAGCCCTTCGACGATGGCGGTCTTGCCGACGCCGGGCTCGCCGATGAGGACCGCGTTGTTCTTCGTGCGGCGGCAGAGCACCTGCTGGACCCGCTCGAGCTCGTGGTGGCGCCCGACCAGCGGGTCGAGCTGGTTCTTCATCGCCGCCTCGGTCAGGTCGCGGCTGAACTCGGCGAGGAGCGGCGTCTCCTTGACGCGCGTCAGCGTCGTCTTCTCGTTGAGCAGCTGGACAATATCCTCGCGGACGGTGTTCAGGCGCATCCCCTTTTCCATGAGGATGGTCGCGGCCACCGAGCGCTCCTCGCGAAGGATGCCGAGCAGCAGGTGCTCCGTGCCGATGTAGTTGTGGAGCAGCCGGTCCGCCTCTTCGGCGGCAAACTGAAGGACCCGTTTGGCTTCGGCGCTGAACGGTATCTCGACCGAGGTGGAGACTTTCTCCCGGAAAACCGTGCGGCCTTCTATTTCTTTTCGAATGGTCTCGAGCGACAGGTGAGAGCGGGCAAAGATGCGGCTGGTCAGTCCCTTACCTTCACGGATCAGCCCGAGTAGCAGGTGCTCGGTCTCGATCGAAATGCTCCCGAGCTGGCTGGCCTCATAGCGTGCGAAAAACAGCACGCGCCGTGCGCGTTCCGTGTACCGTTCGAACATCCTAAGGGTCCTACGTAAAAGGGTTCGTGTTCGATGGCATCGGCGAACCTTGTAACCGCATTATACGGCATAGCTAGCTCAGGGCCAACCGAGCCGTCGTGGTAAGTGCGGATTCTAAGCCACTTAGCGAGACAGCTTGGGCGGACGACCAATTCGGTGAGGACAGAACTGCATGAGAACGGAGCTATTAGTTACAGATCTGGCAACCTTTTATCCGTGCTCATTGCGGCCGAGATCGCGCGCCCTTGCACGATTCAACACGCGACGCCCGCATCACTGAGCTCGTGCGGTTGCCGCGGGTCTCGCCGGCCCCTTGAGCGCGCGTCCCGGCGTCGCGCCGGTCAGCACGCCATCACGGATGATGGAAACGCCGTTGACGATGACGTGATGAATGCCGACTGAGTATTGATGCGGGTCGGTGTAGGTGGCCCGGTCCGCGATCGTCGCCTCGTCGAACAGGGTGAGGTCGGCATACATTCCCTTCGCGACCCGCCCGCGCTCGCGCTGCCCTATCTGATCGGCGGACATCGACGTCATCCGCTTGATGGCTTCCTCCAGCGCCAGCACCTTCTGCTCGCGAACGTATCGGCCGAGCACGCGGGGGAACGTGCCGTAGCTTCTCGGATGCGGATGGCCGACGCCGTAGCCGACCGGGTCGCCGTCGGTATCGAACATCGTCAATGGGTGGCGCATGATTCGAACCACGTCCTGCTCGTCCATGCTGTGATAGATCGCGCTGAACCCACCCTCGAGCTGCAGTTCGATCGCGAGCCGGATGCCCGTCTCGATCGTGTCCGGCAGGCCGCGGTCTTTCGCCAAATCGGCGAGCGTCCGCCCGTCGTACCGGCGGTCGGACGGCAGCGTGCGAAACTGGATGTTGGCAAGGTCGGCGCCGCCGCGCTCGACGGTGAAGATCCGCTTCATGTCTGCTTCGAGCTTCGCGCGCGTGGCGGGGTCTTTGGCCCGCCTGGCGAACGCCTCTCGCCCGCCGGCAAGCGACCATTGCGGAAACAGCACGCTCGACCCCGTGCTCGACGCCGTGTACGGGTACATGTCCAGCGTGACGTCGAGTCCCTCTTTTCTCGCTGCGTCGATCATCGCCAGGCTCTTCACGCTCCAGCCCCACTGCGGTTTCCCGACGGCCTTGTGATGCTGCACCTGGCCGGGAATCCGCGCCTCGCGCGCGATCCGGATCACCTCGGCCACCGAATCGAGGAGGCCCGCCGCCTCGTCGCGCATGTGCGACACGTAAATACCGCCGTGGCGCGCCGCGACCTTCGCCAGCTCGATGACTTCTTCGGTCTTCGCGTAGTTCGCCGGCACGTAGACGAGGCCGGTTGACAGGCCGAGGGCGCCCGCCTTCATGCTTTCCTCGACCAGCGCTTTCATCTGCTCGAGCTCGCCGGCGGTGGGCGCGCGGTTCTCGAGGCCGATCACTTTCGTCCGCGCCCAGGAGTGACCGGCAAAGAAGCCGATGTTCGGCGCAACCTTCAGCTCGGACATGTACTTGTCCAGCGGCCAGGGCTGATCGCCGCTGTGCAGGCTCGCGAGAATCGTGGTGATGCCCTGCCGCGTGAAGTTCTCGGCGAGCGGGTGCTGATGAATGGTCGTCTGGATGTGGGCGTGATGATCGATGAAGCCGGGAGCGACGATGAGGCCGGTCGCGTCGACCATCTGACGGGCGGAGCCGGGCTCGATATTGTTTGCGACTTCGGCGATCCGGTCGCCTTTAATCGCGACGTCGGCGCGGCGTCGTGGAGCGCCCGTGCCGTCCACGACCGTCCCTCCGCGGATGAGAAGATCGAAGGAGGCGGGCTGTCCGGCGACCACGGCCACAAGACCGATCACCGAGATGAAATAGAATGGCCGGAACATCGATGCGGATTATACTGCCGGTCCTTTTCTCACTCGGCGCCGCCCTGGCGCTCCCGTTCATGCAGGCAGGATCGTCGGATCTCGATCGGCGCGTCCGGGAGTTTCTCGATCGCAATCGCTCGAACTGGCGCGATCTGAACGTCCCCGAGGTCGACGGGCGGACGCTGCACGACCTCGTTCTCAAGCACAAGTACACGAAGGCGCTGGAGATCGGCACGTCCACCGGTCACTCGGGAATCTGGATCGCCTGGGCGCTGAGCAAGACCGGAGGCCGGCTGATCACGATCGACATCGACGAACGGCGCCACAAGATCGCGCTGGCCAACTTCAAGGAGGCCGGTCTTTCGGAGTACATCGACGCGAGGCTCGGCGACGCGCACGAGCTCGTTCCGAAGCTTACAGGCCCGTTCGACTTCGTCTTCTCGGACGCGGACAAGGAGTGGTACAAGAATTACTTCGTCGCCGTCTGGCCGAAGCTGCAACCAGGCGGCTGTTTCACCGCGCACAACGTGTCGGTACGGATGCTTCAGTCAGGCGGAATTCGGGAGTTCCTCGACCACCTCAAGACCGTCCCGGACGCAGAGACGACGATCGATCGAGGCAGCAACGCCGGGCTCTCCATCACGTTCAAGCGTTCTTCGTGACCTCCTCGTGCACCCTCGCGCGCTCCCGATCGATTTGATCCGGAGACGCGCCGAGCTCGCGGAGAATCGCCTCGGTGAACGCGAGTGCGACCTCCGCTTCTCCGGAGAACACCATGTCGGCGCCCGCACGCCGCAGGGGCGGCAGATCGCGGAGATAGTTGCCGCGCGCGAGAATGCGAATCTTCGGATTCAACTCACGCGCGAGCCGGATGATCTCCTGGCTGCTCTGCATCGACGCTGAGGCGAGGACCAGGTAACCGCCGCTCCCGATGCCCGCCTGGACCAGGGTGTCGCGACGGCTGGCATCGCCGTACACCGCGTCGATTCCATCGTCTCGCAGCTGCCGCACGACGTCGAGATTGAGCTCGATGAGGGTGGGCGCGATCCCGTTCTCACGAAGCAGCCGCGTCACGGATTGGCCGGATGGCCCGTAGCCCACGACGATCGCGCGGTGACGGGTGTCGGACGGTCGATCGCCCCGCTCCGGCGCCGCGACCGCCGGAGTGTCGCCGCCGGCTGATGCGCGGCGCACCCGGGCGGCGATTGGATCCACGGCACGATACAGCAGCGGGTTCACGCTGATCGAGATAATGGCCGCCGCGACGAGGGCGTTCGTCCCGCCCGGATCGAGGACTTTCAGATCGCGCCCGACCGTCGCCAGCATGAACGAGAACTCTCCGATCTGCGCGAGCGCAACCGCCACGGCGAGCGCCACGCCAATCGGGTACCGCATGAGCAGAACGATGATCAACGCGGCCGCGGGCTTCCCAATCAGGATCACGCCCAGCGCGAGCGCCACGATCGTCGGTTCCCTGAGGATGCGGACCGGATCGACCAGCATGCCGACCGAGACGAAGAACAGCACGCCGAAGGCGTCGCGCAGCGGCAGCGCCTCGCCTGCCGCCCGCACGCTGAACTCCGACCGGCCCACGACGAGCCCGGCGAGGAACGCTCCGAGCGCCATCGACACGCTGAACCACTGCGCGGCCACTACGGCAATCCCGAGCGCGATGACGAGAACGGTCAGGTTGAACAGGTCGCGCGAGCGGCTCAGCGCGGCACGCTCAAGGAGGCGGGGGATGATCCGGCCGCCGACGGTCATCGTCAGGACGACGAGCGCCGCGATCTTGACGACCGCTATCGCCAGATCGCCCGCCAGGCGTGAGGAACCGGCGCCGAACCCCACGTCCTCGGCGAAGACCACGGGCATCAACACGAGGATGATCACCGTGAAGAGATCCTCGACGACGAGCCAGCCCACCGCGATGTGCCCGACCGGTGTGTGGAGATCGTGATGGTCGGACAGCACGCGGACGAGGACGACGGTGCTCGCGACCGACAACGCGAGACCAAACACCACGCCCGAGCTCCAATCCCAGCCGACCGCCCGGGCCGCCAGCGCGCCCAGCCCGGTCGCGACCAGGCTCTGCACGAGCGCCCCCGGCACGGCGACGCGGCGGACGGCCAGCAGCTCCTTGAAATGAAACTGAAGGCCGACGCCGAACATCAGGAGGATGACGCCGATTTCGGCGAGCTGCTCGGCCATCGCCCGATCCGCCGAGAACCCCGGCGTGTAGGGTCCGACGACGACGCCTGCGAGCAGGTATCCGACGATCGGAGACAGGCGCAGCCGTTCCGTGATGGAACCGAGGACGAGAGCCGCGGCAAGACCGCCGGTGGCGGTCAGGATGAGGTCGGTGTTGTGCACACTGAATTGCCAATCGTCCGCGGATTATACTTGGCGGGCCTGAGAGGCCCGCCCTCCAACCCCTATGCGGATTGCGTATCAAGGAGAACCCGGCGCGTTCAGCGAAGCGGCGGCCGGGCTCATCCAGCCGCAGGCGACGACGGTTCCCTGCAAGAGCTTCGAGGAGGTGTTCGACGCCGTCGCGCGCGGCAATGTCTCGCACGGGATCGTCCCCATCGAGAACTCGATCGGCGGAAGCATCCATCGCAACTACGACCTGCTGCTCGAGCACGAGCTGCCGATCGTGGGCGAGGTCGAGCTGAAGGTCGAGCACGCGCTGCTCGCGATGCCGGGCGTCGCGCTGGAATCGGTGAAACGTGTCTACTCGCATCCCCAGGCGCTCGCGCAGTGCGAGCGTTTCCTGCAGAGTCTGCCCGGCATCGAGGTCGTCGCCACGTACGACACCGCCGGCAGCGCCAAGATGATCCGCGACGGCGGCGTCAAGGATGCCGCCGCAATTGCCTCCGCCCGCGCGGCGGCGATCTTCGGCCTGGACGTTCTGCGATCGGGGATTCAGGACTACGAAGCCAACATCACGCGCTTTCTGCTGATCTGCAAGCGCCCGGTGCCGCTCGGCACGCCCGACAAGACCTCCATCGTCGTATCGCTCGGCAACGAGCCGGGCTCGCTCTTCAAGGCGCTGAGCGTGTTCGCGCTCCGCAACATCGACCTCACGAAGCTCGAATCCCGCCCGATTCGCGGACGGCCGTGGGAGTATCTCTTCTACATCGACCTCGGCATAGCGCGCGAAGAGCTCCAATGCGCCCGCGCGCTCGTGCACCTCGGCGAGTTCGCCCGCTCGCTGCGGACCCTCGGGACCTACGAGCGCTGGAAGGGCTCCGGCCAATGAGGATCCTATGAACTATCTCGCCGAAGCGGTCGGGACGATGCTGCTCATCACGCTCGGAGATGGCGTAGTCGCCAACGTCCTGCTGAACAAGTCGAAGGGTCAGGGCAGCGGCTGGATCGTGATCGCCACCGGATGGGGACTCGCCGTGGCGATGGCCGTCTACGCGGTCGGACGGATCAGCGGTGCGCACCTCAACCCCGCCGTCACCGTTGCGCTGGCGGCGATCGGCGCCTTCGAGTGGACCCAGGTGCCCGGGTATGTCCTGGCGCAGATGCTGGGCGCGTTCGCAGGAGCGGTGGTCGTCTGGCTTGCCTACCTGCCCCACTGGCGCCAGACCACCGACGCCGACGCGAAGCTGGCCGTCTTCTGCACCGCCCCCGCGATTCGGTGGCCGTCCGCGAATCTCGTCACTGAGGCAATCGGCACCGCCGTCCTCGTCTTCGGCGTGCTCGCCATCGCCGCGAACGCCGGCGCCATGACGAGCCCGGCGCAGGTCGATTTGTCGCTCGTCTTTCAGCACGGGTTGCAGCCGCTCCTCGTCGGCGCGCTCGTCTTCGCCATCGGCCTATCGCTCGGCGGACCGACCGGCTATGCGATCAACCCGGCCCGCGATCTCGGCCCCCGCCTCGCGTACAGCGTGCTGCCCATCCCGCGGAAGCGGGACGCCGACTGGGACTATGCCTGGATTCCGGTCATCGGCCCGCTGATCGGGGGCGTGCTGGGCGCCTGGCTCTTCACCGCGGTCGGCTTCTGAGGTCCGCATGGCTCGATATGTCGGCGCAATCGACCAGGGAACGACGAGCAGCCGGTTCATCGTCTTCGACGAGGCGGGCGGCATCGCCGGACAGCATCAGCTCGAGCACCGCCAGATCCTCCCGAGACCCGGCTGGGTCGAGCACGATCCGATCGAGATCCTGAAGCGCACCGAGGAAGTCATCGCGGGCGGGATGCGCAACGCGCGTGTCCTTGCCGCCGACCTCGCCGCCATCGGCGTCACGAACCAGCGCGAGACCACGGTCGTCTGGAACCCGAAAACGGGCGAGCCCTGGACGAACGCGATCGTCTGGCAGGACACGCGCACCGATCGCATCGTCGCGGGCCTCGAGCGCGACGGCCACGGGGCGGCCATCCGCCGCAAGACCGGACTTCCACCCGCGACGTACTTTTCGGCGCCAAAGCTCCAGTGGATCCTGGAGAACGTCGATGGCGTCAGGCGCGCCGCCGACCGGGGCGAGGCGCTCGTCGGCACGATCGACACGTGGATCATCTGGAATCTGACCGGCGGGCCGGATGGCGGCGTCCACGTGACCGACGTGACGAACGCGAGCCGGACGATGCTCGCGAATCTCGAGACGTTGACCTGGGACGACGAGCTGCTGGCGCTGTTCGGTGTCTCTCGATCGATGCTGCCGGAGATCCGTCCGTCCTCCGATCGTCGCTCGGTACGGTACGACTCGAGCCGCCGGCCCGACCGGCGGCGAGGTGCCCATCTCGGCGGACCTCGGCGATCAGCAGGCGGCGACGGTCGGTCAGGCCTGCTACGCGCCCGGCACGGCCAAGAACACGTACGGCACCGGCAATTTTATGCTCCTCAACACCGGGACCCGCCGAGTCCCGTCGACGTCGGGACTGCTGACGACGGCGTGTTATCGATTCGACGACCAGCCAACCGTGTACGCGCTCGAGGGATCTGTCGCGGTGACGGGCTCCGCCGTGCAATGGTTGCGGGATCAGCTGGGCATCATTCAGTACCGCCGCCGACATCGAGCCGCTCGCCAATTCGGTGAAGGATGCAGGCGGCATGTATTTCGTCCCGGCATTCTCGGGGCTGTTCGCCCCGTACTGGCGGTCGGACGCGCGGGGCGCGATCGTGGGCCTGTCCAGGTATCACGAGAAAGGCCACCTCGCCCGCGCCACGCTCGAGGCGATCTGCTTTCAGACCCGGGCCGTGCTCGACGCGATGATCGCCGACGCGAGCATCGCGCTCGACGTGCTCAAAGTCGATGGCGGCGCGACGGTCAACGACACGCTGCTGCAACTGCAGGCGGACATCCTGGGCGTTTCCGTCGTCCGGCCGGTGATTACAGAAACGACGGCGCTCGGGGCGGCTTACGCCGCGGGGCTCGCCGCCGGTATCTGGAAGGATCTAGCTGAGCTGGAGCGCAAGTGGCGGCCGGACAAGCGCTGGGAGCCGCGGTGGAGCGCCGATCAGCGCGAGTCTGCGTACGTGGGATGGAAGAAGGCGGTCGAGCGTACGTTCGGGTGGATTGAGCTCACACCGTGAAGCCCGATACGTTGCCCACTGAAATCGTCGAGGCCGAAGGACACCTCGTCGATTCCGGCCTCCTCTCGGCCATTTTCGACAAGGTCATCGCCCGCGGCGGCGCCTTCGAGGTCGTTCGCTTCGATCTGGGCCAGACGAACGAGACCTTCTCACAGCTGACCCTGAAGGTGACCGCGCCGAGTGTCGCGGCGCTTGACGATCTCCTCGAAGAGCTCGTCTCGCTGGGCTGCCGGCGTGAGGAGCAGGGGGATGCGCTCGTCCGGCCCGCCGATCGAGACGGCTGCGCCCCGGAGGACTTTTATTCGACGACCAACCAACGGACGGAAGTGCGCGTCATGGGACGGTGGATACCGGTCGAGCAGCAGCGAATGGATGCCGCGATCGTGACCGATACGGCGAAGGCATCGTGCCGCAAGCTGCGCGACATCCGCGCCGGCGATCGGGTCGTGTGCGGCCTCGACGGCATCCGCGTCGTCCCCGAGTTCAAGGCACGCGATCGGCTCGGGTTCGCGTTCATGAACAACGAGGTCTCGTCCGAGCGGCGGGTCGAGGCGAGTGTCGGCCGCATCGCCGAGATGTTCCGCGAAACGAAGTCGACAGGCGGAAAGATCGCGTTCGTCGCCGGTCCGGTCGTGGCCCACACGGGCGGCATCCCGCACTTCTGCGAGCTGATCAGACGGGGCTTCGTCGACGTCCTCCTCGCCGGCAACGCCCTCGCGGTGCACGACATCGAGGGGGCGCTCTTCGGCACGTCGCTCGGCGTCAGTCTCGACACGGGCGTATCGGTCGAGGGCGGACATCGGAATCACATGCGCGCGATCAACGCGATCCGGCGGGCCGGCGGCATCGCCCCCGCGGTCGAGTCCCGGATCCTGCGGTCAGGAGTCATGTACGAGTGCGTCCGGCGCGGCGTGCCGTTCCTGCTCGCCGGCAGCATTCGCGACGACGGGCCGCTGCCGGAGACGATCATGGACCTGGTCGAGGCGCAGGATCGCTACGCGGCCGCGCTGAATGACGTCGGGATGGTGGTCGTCCTCTCGAGCATGCTCCACGGGATCGGCGTGGGGAACATGGTACCGGCGTGGGTCCGCATGGTGTGCGTGGACATCAACCCGGCCGTCATCACGAAGCTCGCCGACCGCGGATCGTCGCAGACGCTTGGCGTGGTCACCGACGCCGGGCTGTTCCTGCACCATCTGGCGGCGCGGCTGGCGACCGCCTAGCCTGCGCGCCACGGATTTCACGGATCACGAGCCACGGATCAAGAAGCCACGGATTTCGCGGATTTCACGGTCTAAGAGGAAGGCGCAGGCACAGCCACGACCGCGTCAAACCTCAGCTTCCGCCGGAACTCCCGGTGTAGCAGCCACACGTTCAACGCCATCTGCACGAGTACCGTGGCGACCGCCAGGTACCAGACGTGCCGGAGCTCGAACCCCGGCCTCCGCGACATCAGGAATGCGGGCACCGCGAAGAACACGAGCCGAATAGCCGAGATAATCACGGGAGGAACGCTGTTGCCGATCCCCTGAAAGATGCTCGAGCTCGTGAACACGATCGCGCTCGGCACGAAGTTCCACGAGGTGATGCGCAGGTACTCCGCGCCAATCTGAACGACGGTGGGATCCGGCGAGAAGGGTCGAATCAAGGCGGCCGGCGAGATGTGGCACAGGATGGTCAACACGACCATCACACCTGACGCCAGCATGGCCGCCCACCGGAACGTGTCGCGCACGCGATCGGCCTGGCGCGCCCCGAAGTTCTGGCCGACGACCGGCGACGCCGCGAAGGCGACCGCCACGACCGGCAGGAACATCGACTGCATGACGCGGCCGCCGATGCCGAACCCCGCCTGCGCCGCGGCGCCGAAGTCTTGAATCAATCGGTACACGAGCATCATGTACAGCGACAGAATCAGGAACTCGCCGCCGGCCGGAGCGCCGATCGCCATCATCCGCTTCCAGATCCTCACGTCCGGCTTCCAGGCGGTCCGATCGAACGTCACGTAGCCTTCGAGCCGCAGGAAGTACATGACGAGCAACACGATGCCGAACACGATTGCGACGAGCGTCGAGAGCGCCGCGCCCGAAACCCCCATCGCGAGGCCGGTCCCCCAACCGAAGATGAGCACCGGCGCCAGCACGATATTCAGGATGACCGTGATGACTTGAATGACGGTCATGGGCTTGACGATCCCGGTGCCGCGAAGCGCGGACCCCATCGCCACCACGACGAACTGCACCGCGAGCGCGGGCAGGAACCACGCCAGGTACTCTTCCCCCATCCTGACGGTTTCGGGGTCGGCCGCGAGCGCCCGGCAGTACGCTCCGCGAACGGCGAAGGCGACGACGAGGAAGACGAGGCCGGACAGAACCGACAGCACGAGCGACTGATTGAAGACGACACGCGAGCGCGCCTGGTCCTTCGCTCCCGCCGCGTGGGCAATCAGCGTGGTGGTGCCGACGCCGAGCGCCTGGGTCAGCGCCAGCACGACGAACGACACCGTGCCCGCGAGACCGACGGCGGCGATCGCCTCCTTGCCCAGCCGGCCGACCCAGTACATGTCGACGAGCAGATACAGCGTCTGGAGCAGCATGCTCGCGGCGAGAAACGCGGCAATCTGCATCAGATTGCGCGCGACCGGTCCCTGCGTCAGATCCTTCATTACTGCTCCATGATACCGGCTTGCCGCGCCGTCCCTCGACGTTGCTCGGGACGGCCCTGAGCCTGCCGAAGGGCCGAAGCCTTGGCGGAGGCGGGTGAACGACTCGAACCCCGGGGTGAATCCGCCCGTATGGAGTCGTATGAGCATCCTCCGAGACGTCCAGTACGGTCTCCGGATCCTGCGGCGCAGCCCCGGAACGGCGGCGGCCGCCGTCCTGTCGCTGGCGCTCGGCATCGGCGCGAACAGCGCCATCTACAGCTGGGTCCGCGGCGTCCTGATCGAGCCGCTCTCGGGCGTGAGCAAGCAGGAAGACATCGTCGTCGTGGCCGGCCGGAGCCGGAGCGGCGCCTGGCGGACGCTCTCATACCCGGACTACGTGGACCTGCGCGACACGTGCAAGACCCTCGATGGGTTGGTCGTGGACAGCATCGTGACCGTGAGCCTTGGCGCGACCGGAGAAGCGCGGCACGCCGAGCGCGTCTACGGATCCTTGGTTAGTGGGAACTACTTCGACGTGCTCCGAACCGGCATGCGCCTCGGCCGCGGCTTCACGCGCGCCGAGGACGAGGCGCCCCGCCGTGCGCCGGTCGTGGTCCTCAGCCACGCGCTCTGGCAGCGTCGCTACGCCGGCGATCCCGGGATCGTGGGCCAGACGATTCCGATCAACGCAAAACCCTACACCGTCGTCGGCGTCGCTCCGGCCGCGTTCTACGGCGCCTGGAGCGGCCTCTCGCTGGACCTCTGGATTCCCGTGATGATGCAGGCCGACGTGATGCAGGGCGATTTGATTCGGGCGAGGGGAAGCCGGTGGCTTCAAACCCTCGGTCGGCTCGCGCCCGGCGTGACGGTCGAGCAGGCCGACGCCGACGTACGAGCGGCGACGGAGCGGCTCGCTCAGGCCTGGCCCAGTACCAACGAAGGCTGGACCGGGGTGGTCGTTCCGATGTGGCGCTCCCCCTTCGGCGCGCAGCTCTTTCTGACACCGGTCCTCCTCACGCTGAGCGGTGTCGTCTCGCTGGTCCTCCTCCTCGCGTGCGCGAACGTCGCCAATCTGCTCCTGGCCCGGGCGCTCGGCCGCCGGCGCGAGATGGCGATCCGGCTCGCCGTGGGCGCCTCACGCGGGCGCCTGGTCCGTCAGATGCTCGTGGAGAGCCTGATTCTCGCGGGCATCGCCGGCGCGGGCGGCATCCTCGTTGCGATGGCGGCCGGCCCGCTCCTTTCGCGGTTCAATCCGCCGACGGACCTGATGCTCCGGCCCGCAATCAGCGTGGACGCCGGGGTGGTCGCATTCACTGCGATCCTCAGCGTCCTGACAGGCATCGTGTTCGGCCTGGCGCCAGCATTTCAGTCGGCGCGCGCCGAAGTGACCGTGGCGCTGCGCGACGAGTCCTCGGCCGGCAGCCGGCACCGCTCGCGGCTGCGCGACGCGCTCGTCGTCATGCAGGTCGCTGTCTCAGCGGTCCTGCTCGTAGGCGCGGGACTTTTCCTCCGAAGCCTGGCCGGCGCCGAACGGGTCGATCCCGGCTTCAACCCCCGCGACCTCGTGCTGGCCGGCTACAACCTTTTCCCGAATGGCTACGCCGCCGAGACCGGCATGACCTTCCACGAACGGCTGGTTCGCGGGCTTCAGGCCGAACCGGGCGTCAGCGCCGCGGGCATCGGCGCGCGGTTGCCGCTGGGTTTCGAAGGCACCAGCTCGATGACGATCTCGATCGACGGCTACACGCGCCGGCCTGACGAGGACCTCAACATCCAGTACAACGTCGTCTCCCCGGGCTACATGGCGGCGATGCAGATTCCGCTCCTCGCGGGCCGCGACTTCACGTTCGACGATCGCGCTGACACCACACGCGTGTTGATCGTGAACCAGACGATGGCCGGGCGCTACTGGCAGGGAGATCCGCTCGGGCGCGCGGTGCGCATCGGCGAAACGCCATATCAGGTCGTGGGCGTCGTCCCGACCGGCAAGTATCAGACGATCGCCGAAGATCCACGGCCCTTCTTCTATCTGGCAATCCGGCAGAGGTATCGCCCGGACGCGATCATCCACGTCCGGACGTCGGAGAACGCGGGCGCGGCGCTGCGACGGATCCGTGCGGCCGTCTCGGCGCTCGACCCGAACCTCCCGATCTTCGCGACGAAGACCGGCGAGCAGCAGATGGCCTTCGGCACGTTTGCCAACCGGATCGCCGCGTCGTTCCTGGGCCTGTTCGGCGCGCTCGCGCTGCTCCTTGCTGGCGTGGGACTCTACGGGGTGATGGCGTTCGCGGTTGCCCAGCGAACGCGGGAGATCGGCGTGCGAATGGCGCTCGGCGCCAGGCCGGTAGACATCCTGCGATCGGTGACGACGCACGGCGTGCGAATTGCGGCGATTGGGCTGGCGCTCGGCGTCGCGGGCGCGCTGGCGGCGCTGCCGCTTGCGTCGCGGCTGCTCGTCGGCGTCGGGCCGCGCGACATCGCGACGTACTCCGGCGTTGCCGCGCTCCTCACGCTGGTCGCGATGCTGGCCAGCGGAATCCCCGGGCTGCGGGCGGCCCGGTTGAATCCCGTCGACGCGTTGCGGAGGCCTTAATTCCCGCGTCCGCGGGGCTCCCGGCAGGCCGAAAGCGTAGAGCGCGCTCTTCGTTCTGATCAGCAATTCGCCGTCGGCGGGAACCGGCGTCGCGAACACCTCGTCCTCGAGCGCGTTCACGGACAGGATCTCCCACTGCGCCGCCGCGGAGACCACCGACACGGTGCCGTCCTGGCTGACCAGCCAGACCTTGCCGTCCGCTCCAATCGGGGACGCGAAGTACTTGTCGATCGCACCCTTCAAGCGGCCCTGTTTGAGCACATCGCCCGTCGCGGGGTCGAACGAGATCAGAATCCCGCTGTCGTTCACCATGAAGAGGACGTTGCGATACAAGAGCGTGGACGGGACCTGCGGAACCGGCCGCTTGTACTTCCAGCGGATCGCCTGATCGGTCATGTCGCCCTGGCCGCCGAGACGAATCGCGAGCAGCCCATTCTCGGATGCAAGCATCGCGCGAAAGACCGCCCACTCGGCTGCGGTCAGCTGCCCGTCGCGGTTGCCGTCGAACGCCGCAAAGCCGTACTTCGGACTCAGCATCCGGTCCATCGGCCCGTCGCCGGTCACTTCATCGCCCGCCACGAGTCCGTCGCCGTTCTTGTCGTACCGCTTCAGGCCCTCTTCAAAGGACACGGTCGGTATCTGCTCGCCCGCCTGGTTCTGCCGGAAGCCCCAGCCGTTTATGTAGAGCGTCGTGGCGTCGAGGCTGGCCACCGATTTCATCTCGCACGCGAGGCCGCGGACCCACCAGACCTTCGATCCGTCCTTCACCGAATACGCCGTGAGCTGGAACGACTCCGGCACGAGCACCTGCGCGCCCCCCTGCGCCGGCCGATAGATGGTCGGCGTCGAGTAGCCGGAGATGACGTGCGGGCGGGACACCTTCCATCGCTCGCGGCCAGTCTTCGGATCGACGGCCAGCAGGTACGAGTCAATGTCCTGATCGACCGGGAGCAGCAGCACGTCGTCCGCGAGAATCGGCGACGCGCCGAACCCGTAGAACATGTTGAAAGGTCCGAGCGGCGTCCGCCAGCGCTCCTGGCCATCAGGCCCGAAACTGATCAACCCGTAGTCCTGAAAGAACGCGTAGACGTTCGTGCCGTCGGTCACCGGGCTCGGCGAGGCGGGGCCGTTGACGTTTTCCTGCCGGCCCTTCTGACGGCGCGGCACCTCGCGGCGCCACAGTTCACGTCCGTCGCGTCGATCGAGCGCGATCACGAACAGGCGGAAGTCGGTCTTCTCCGGCGTGTGCGCCGTCAGGAAGATTCGGGAGCTCGTCACGACGGGCGACGAATGTCCGGGAGGCAGAGGCGTCTTCCACCGCACGTTGGTCGCGGGGCCGAAGCTCACGGGGAGGTTCGTGGCGTCTGAAAGTCCTGTCCCATTGGGGCCGCGGAACCGGGTCCAGTTCTCGGACCCGTGAGCCGCGACGCCGAGCGTGACGAGCAGTGTGACGATCGAAGCGGAGAGACGCATGAGTGCGCCAGTATAACGGTCTTCGGCTTCAATCGGCCTCATTCGCGTTTGCCCACGGCAGTCACGACGGCCTGCACGGCGCTCGCGCCGGGGCGGCCCGCGATTCGCCACAGGTTGATGATCAGATCGACCGCGGACACCGCGGCGGTGATCGCCAGCCCGAGCAAGATGGCCTTGCTGAGCATCGCGGCCTTGTCGGCGTGCGTCGTTGGATCGCCGGTCGCGTCGACGATGATCAGGACCAGGTCGCCGGTGCGCACGATGAGATAAATGATGGCGATGACGCTGACGTCGGTGACGATGCGAACGATCTCGCGGAATCGCATCCACTGAGGCCGCACCAGGTTGATGCCGTTCTGGACGATGCCGACGAGGATCAACACCAGGATCGGGACGTAGAACTCCCGCCAGATGGGAGCGAGGCGCAACGTCACCCCATCGCCGCCGACGGCGATCCGGTCGAACGGCGGGACGGCCAACCAGTAGAGAAGAAAGAGCGTGCCGAAGATCAACCCGAAGATGGATTCGGACAATGGCACGCGCCCGGCGTCGACGCTCGACACGGCCGGCAGCGCCGCCGGATCCCATTTCTCCAGGAAGCGGATCCTGACCTGCCAGCGCTCCAGCAGCGCGAACCCGACCGTGACGACTCCGATGCCGAAGATGACGGCCCTGATCACGTTTTCAATGAGCTGGCCGGCGATCCCCGCCGGATTCGTGGACATGAAGCCGGAAACGACTGCGGCCGCGACGTTTCCCAGCACCAGAATCGCCGTCAGCGCCTTCAGCGCGAACCAGTAATACGCATAAAGCCCGGGGCCGATCAGATACTGCTGCGGCAGATAGCGGCCGGCGGCCAGGAGCGGATGGCCGTACTTCTTGAGGACCGCGACTTCCTCCGCCCGGTTCAGCGTCCGGCCGAGCAGCGCCTCCTGCTCCTCGACATCGGACAGGATGTTGTCGGACAGCTCCGCGACGATGTCGCGCTGTTGCGCCTTGGGGAGATACGTCTTGAGCGCGTGCAGATATCGATCGAGCAGTTCCATGGCGTCGTTCCTTATAGAATCCGTTCCAGCGCGGTGTTGATGCCCTTCCACTCGGCCAGCAGCTGCTTGAGGATCAGCTTCCCATCGGGGGACAAGCGGTAGAAGCGCTTGTTCCGCTTCTCCTCCTCGCGCCACTCGCTGACGAGGAGTCCCTGGCTTTCGAGCCGTCTCAGGAGCGGATACAGCGTGCCCTCGTCCATCGCTATCCCCTTCTCGGCCAGGGCCTTCCGGAGGGTGTAGCCGTAGTGCTCGGCGCGAAGCTGCGCGAGCACCGCCACGATGAGGCAGCCGCGGCGCAGCTCGAGGCGGAGCGATTCAAACAGGTCCTCGTTGACGGCGGATGCTGTGTTACTCACAGTGTGTGACACACACTGTATAGCACACAGTAGTGGCCCGTCAAGTCCCGCCTTCGCGGCCAATTCCTACCCTTCGGCCGCGAAGGCGGGTAAGCTACGGCTCCTGGGGTTCCCCGGAGGGTGGTCATGTCGGAAGAGCTCCTCGGCATCGTGCGATCCGTCAACCGTCTGGCGGCGCTCCAGCGCCTCGGTGTCCTGGACACGCCGGCCGAAGCCTCCTTCGATCGCCTGACGCGGATGGCGTGCCGGCTGCTCCGCGCGCCGATTGGCCTGGTATCGCTCGTCGATCGCGATCGCCAGTTCTTCAAGAGTTGCATCGGGTTGCCGGAGCCAATCGCGTCGGAGCGGCAGACGCCGATCTCCAGTTCCATCTGCAAACATGTCGTGGCGAGCGGCAAGCCGCTCATCGTCGAGGATGCGCGGGCGAACGCGCTGGTCCAGAAGAACCCGGCCATCGAGCTGATGGGGATCACGGCGTACGCGGGCATCCCGCTGAGGACGAGCGACGGGCACGTGATCGGGAGCTTCTGCGTCATCGACAGCCGGCCGCGGACCTGGACGTACGAGGACGTGGAGACGCTTCAGGATCTGGCGGCGTGCGTGATGCAGGAAGTGGAGGGACGGCAGCTGCTGCGAGACTCGGAGGCGCGGTGCCGTCAGCTCGAAGCCAAGGTGCGCGAGATCGAGACGCGGGCGCGGAACTGAAGACGCCTCAGCACGATTTGCACTTGTTGTTGTTCTTCGCGCCCAGCTTCACCAGCAGCTCGAGCGTCTCCGGAAATGGCTGCGTGCGCTGGACCGGGCCGTTGGCCATGTCCGCGGTCGTCTCGCCCGCTCGATTCACCGCCTTGACGTCCGCTCCCTTGGAAATCAGGTAGAGGATCATCTCGTTGTCGCCGCGGGCGGCCACGTGGTGGAGAGCGGTGTTCCCTTCGTGGTCCCGGGCGTTCACGTCGACGCCGATCTCCTCGACCAGGTACCTGACGGCCGGCATCCATCCGCTCGGCGCGTTGCGGTGGGAGTTCGCCGCGAACCCCTCGCCGTAGCCGACACCGGTCGCCGCCTGGAGCGGCGTCACGCCCGGCCCGCCGACCGGAACCGGCGGCAGTCCCGACACGTCCTCGACGACTTCGCGTCCGCCGTCCCCGGTGCGCGGGCGGCCGGCCGGCTTGACGGTCCCGAGATTCGGATCGGCGCCGTGCGCGACGAGCAGCTTCATGGCCTCGACGTCGCTCGCGTACGCCGCACGCCAGAATGCCGTCGCCCCAATCTCGTCGACGCCGGAGAGATCGAAGTTGTAGCCCGAGTACCAGACCTTCTTCTTCAGGCGCGCGTTGACGTCAACGCCCTTCGCGACGAGCGCCCGCATGACGTCGATGTACGAGACCTTCTGCTGCGTGTACGCCCGCGGCTGCGGATAGAGCGCCTTCGGCGCCCAGTGGACGTTGAGCGCGGCGTAGAGAGGCGTGACGCCGTTATCGCTCGCCAGCCTGGGATTGGCGCCGCGCTCGAGCAGGAACATCGCGAGGTCGAGCTGACCGTTGATGACGGCCATCAGGAGCGGGCTGGTGCCGTCGCCGCCGGTGACCTGGTTGAGATCTGCGCCCGACTCGAGGAGCAGCTTGACGGCGTCGGCGTGGCCCTGACGAATCGCGAAGTGCAGCGGCGTCAGGCCGCCCTGCGTGCTCACCAGCTCGGCAAACCTGAACTGACGGCTGAGCCCCGCTACCTGTGAGGCAGGATCCGGCCTGGCAGGATCCGCCGGTCGGCTCTGCGCCGCGCTTTCCGCGGGCCTGCCCTGAGCCTCGGAGGGGCGCCGTTCTTCTGGTCTCGACTCTCCTTCCACCCGCTGTCCTGCAGGTCTGGCGAGCGCGGCGGAATAGCCGCCGACGACGGCGGGCTCGGCGCCCGGCGGGCGCTGGGCGCCCTGGCGCTGCGCCTGCTGCGCGCGCAGGAAGGCCTCTTCTTCGGCGTTCGTGAGCGTCTTGACGTCGACGACTTTCGTGGTGACCTTGACCTCGGCGCCGGCCGTCACTAGAGCCTGTATCGCGTCCACGTGGCCGAAGGCGGCGGCGAACATCAGCGCGGTCTCTCCCCGCGCGGACTCTTTCGCGTTCATGTCGGCGCCGCGAGCCAGCAGGAGCTTGACGGCCTCCACGCGGCCGGAGGCTGCGGCGAACATGAGCGGCGTGGTGCCATTGGCCGTGGCGGTCTTCGCATCCGCGCCCGCCTTGAGCAGCACTTCGATCACCGCGCTGTCGCCGATCTGGCTCGCCATGAGGAGCGGCGTCAGACCGCCGAGCCGCGTCGTCGCCTTCAGGTTCGCGCCGGCGTAGACGAGCATGCGCGCGAGCTCGACGTCGCCATGACGCGCCGCCCAGTGCAGCGCCGTCATGCCGTCCCCCTGCGCGGCGTTGACGTCCGCTCCCTGTTTCAGCAGGGACCGCACCACCTCGCGCCCGCCCTGCATCGCGGCATCGGCGACGCTGGATTCGGAAGCGACGAGCACCGCGGAGAGACACAAAGCCCCAGTGGCGCTTACGACCAGGCCGCCCAACAGATTGCGCATGCTAGCAGTCCCCAAGCCCCAGGCCCGAAGCCCCAAGCCCCGTTAGACCATCGTCGTGTTCGGAATCCCCGTCAGGTCGAACGTCCCGGTGCTGTCGCCGAAGCTCTGGACATCGTCGAGGCCGAGCCCGTGCAGCAGCGTCAGCATCACGTTCGCCATCGGTGTGCCGTCTGGCGGCCTTGAGGTGCAGGTTCCCCTTCAAGCGGCCGTTCGCGTGACCCGCCAGGAACAGCGGGCAGCGCTTGTGGTTGTGCACGTTCGAGTTCCCCATCGGAGAGCCGTACACGACGAGCGTCTTCTCGAGCAGGTTGCTGTCCCCTTCCTGCATGTTCTTGCAGCTTCTCGAGGAAGTACGGAACGAGCGCGACGTGGTACTTGTTGATCTGCGGCGAACTGCGCGATGCGGTCCTCGCGCTCGCCGTGGTGCGACGCCGGGTGGAACGGGACCTTGGCGCCTTCGATCGGGTAGACCCGGGCCGATCCGTCGCGCCCCATCTTGAACGAGAACACGCGCGTGATGTCGGCCGCGAACGCAAGCGCCTGGAGGTCGAACATCAGCTTGACGTGCTCCTCGAACGAATCCGGGACTCCGATGGGCGCGCCCGGCAATTCTCGCGGCTCGCCGCTCGCGTTGTGCGCCTCGATTCGCTGGATCCGCCGCTCGATCTCGCGGATGTCTTCGAGATACTGCGCGAGCCTCGCGCGGTCGCCGGGCCCGAGGTCGGTGCGCAGGCGAGCCACCTCGCCCGTGATCCAGTCGAGGATGCTCCGGTTGGTCTTCCGGTGTTTCGGCGCGCTCGTCGGGCGTGGCGCCCATGCCGAAGAGCTGGTCGAAGGCCGCCCGCGGATCCCGCACCATCGGCAGCGGATCTTCGGCCCCGCCCAGCTGATCGTGTCGGTGTAGACGCACGCGTAGCCGTAGGCGCAGCCGCCCGACTGATCCACGTTCTCGATGCAGAGCTGCAGCGAGGGAATCGGCGTGTCCTGGCCGAACCGCTGCGCGTACAGCTGGTCCATCGAGATCCCGACGTGGACGTCCGATCCCTCGGTCTGCTTCGGATGCGCCTGGGTCAGGAAGACCGCGCTCGACCGGAAGTGATCGCCGCCGATCTCGTTGGGCAGAACGGCCTCGGCGTTGCGCACGTCGGTGTTGCTGACGATCGTGAGGTAGTCGCGATACGGCTCGAGCGGGCTCAGGCTGCTCGGCGTGAGATCGAACGCGCGCCCGACGTCGGCGGGAGACCACATGTGCTTCGCGAGGCCGTGGACCGTCGCGCCCGCCGAGCCATGCACCATCTCGATGCACGACAGGCGCGTGCTGCCGGCCGCCGCGGTCTTGGCGAGCAACGTCCGCGCCGGCACCATCGCGTCGAGGAACGGCAGCGCCACGGTCACTCCCATGCCGCGGAGGACTGTGCGACGCGACACGTGCTTTTTCGTGATGTACATCGTCAATCTCCGGGCCGGTCTGAAGACCGGCCCCTCCATCTCTATTGACCCTGTTCCGTCGTCGACTCCGCCCTGCTCATCTGGAACGCTGGGCTCTTCACGATCCCCAGCACGAACGAAGAAAAGCGCAGGTTGGCCGTCGCCGCGCTTCGCGGACGATGGCGCGCACCGTCGGCATGTCGTACGTGCTCGATCCGGCGGCCGAGCGCGTACGCCATCAGGTTCTCGGTGAACGTGCGCAGGAACGTCTCCTGGCGCTTGAGCAGCGCCCGCCGTAGATCGGCCGGGCCGTTCAGCGTGGACCCGTCGTAGAGGGTCCCGGAGGCATCGACCGTTACGCCGTTGTCCTTGATCCGCCACGCACCCGTCACGTCGAAGTTCTCGAGCGCCAGGCCGAGCGGATCGATCACGCGGTGACAGGAGTTGCACGTCGGGTTCTTGCGATGCACTTCCATCCGCTCGCGCACCGAGAGCAGCCGCCCTTCCTTCGCCGACGTCGGTCGCCTCGAGATCGGGCACGTCGTCGGGCGGCGGCGGCGGAGGCGAGCCGAGGAGCACTTCCATCACCCACTTGCCGCGCAGCACGGGCGACGTCCGGTCGGCGACCGACGTCATCGTCAGGACGCTGCCCTGGCCGAGCAGGCCGCGGCGGTTCTCATCCGGAATCCGCACGCGCTGGAAGCGCGTGCCGGTGACGTTCGGAATGCCGTAGTGCCGCGCCAGCCGCTCGTTGACGAACGTGTAGTCCGCGGTCAGCAGATCCAGGACGCTCGCGATCGTCCCGGACGATGCTCTCGAAGAACAGCTCGGTCTCGCGCTGCATCGCGTCGCCGAGCGTGTGGTCGTACTGCGGATACAGCAGCGGGTCGGGATGGATCTTCTCGAGATCCTGCAGCCGCAGCCACTGCGCGGCGAACCGGGTCGCGAGCGTCGCGGCGCGAGGGTCGGCGAGCATCCGCCGGACCTGCTTCTCGAACACGGCCGGCATCCCGCAACGTCTCCTGCTGCCGCCGCGCGCATCAGCTCGGCGTCAGGCGCCGAGGCCCAGAGGAAGATAGGACAGCCGCGACGCGAGATCGAGATCGGTGAGCCGGTAATTCTGGCCTGGCTTTGCGGTCGGCCGGACTTCCTCGAGCCGGAAGATGAAATGCGGGCTCGCCAGGATGGCCTGCAGCGCCGTCCGGATGCCAGACTCGAAATCCCCTTCCTCGCGGCCTGCCCTGTAGAACTTCATCAACCCGGCGAGGTCGTCCGGCGTGACGGGACGGCGGTACGCGCGCCGCGCGAGCTCCGACACGATCTTCGACGCGCACGGCGTCTCTTCCTGCGGCTCGAGCGGCCGGCACGTGAACACCTTGCGGCGGCTCGGCGTCTCCGAGACGCCGGTCACCTTGTGCGGTCCGACAATCGCCAGGTCGCGGAGGTGCGGCAGCGTCGTGACGCCGAGCGCGCTGCCGATCTGCGTGTCGGCCAGCGTGTGCTCGACGGGCCGCAGGATGTCGTCCACCGGTCCTTCGTAACGCTGAATGAAGGCCGCGGAGACGCGCTGCGGGCCGGCCTTCACCGCGATCGCCGGCGTCTGCAGGTTCATGCCGTTCGGATCCGCTTCGCTCATCCGCGGGTTGATGTCGAGGAGCGCCCTCCGCTCGCCGTTGATCGACACCTCGAGCTGCTCGTTGCGCGCCGTGCTGCCGTACAGCTGGCCCGGTCGGGATCGAGTGCAGCATCATCCGGAACGTGTACTCGCCGTCGGCCGGAAAGTTGTGGATGACGGAGATGCCGCCGCGCGTGCCGAACGGCGCGCCCTCGACGTGCGCGAGCTGCGACGCCGTGCGCGGCAGCTTGAACGTCGTCGACGTCGGGCCCGCGTCCGGGTCGCCGAGCGCATCCCGGCTGATTTTGCCCGCCGCCCGCAGATAGCCTTCGAGCAGCGTCGGCGAGAACGACTGGACGTCGGCGATGTTGTCGAAGTTGTGGCTGATGGTGTCCGGCGGCAGGAACGCCGAAACGTCGACGTCGACCGACAGCAGATCGCGAATCGATCGGGTGTATTCGGCCCGATTCAGCCGCTGGAACGTGCGGCGGCCGGGATTCGGACGGATGGCGGCCGCCTTGTCGACGTGCGTTTCGAGAGACACAACCAGCGCGTCGAGCGTGGCCGCGTCAGGCCTCTCCTGGCCCGGGGGCGGCATCATGCCTGCCCGCAGCTTCCGGATCACCTTCTCGGCGACGTCCGCCGACTGATCCGCGCGCGCCGGATCGAACGACTGGAGGCTCAGCCCGCCCTTCTCCTTGTCGTCGTCATGACAGGTGAGGCAGTACTCCTCGATCAACGTGCGCTGGGATTGCGGCGTGAGTGTGAGCGTAGAAGCGTGCGAAACGGCGAGCCGCGGGGGTACTCGCTCCGCCTGTGTGGCTGGCACCGCCAGGCAGAATGCGATGACGACGGCGCTGAGGATGGCCGCGGCGGACTTCCTCATTGTCGGCCCCAGGCGGCGCGCGTACACTCTCGGAGCAGTATACGGCCCTCGAGGGGCCGAACGGTAGGTCTTTCGGTTCGGAAACGAGGTGTCCGATGAGGTCGTCGGCGGGCGCAATCCTATTGATGGCCTTCGCGTTAGCTGGGTTGGCCGGCCCGCCGCCAGTCGAGGGACGCCGAGCGCCACGCCACAACCGCATCGTCGATCTGCTGTCTCAGAACAAGGTCGTGCTGGGCTTGTTCGCGCCCGCGCGAACCGCCGAGGCGGCGAAGAAGGCGGCCGCCGATCCCGAGATGGACTTCATCTTCCTCAACATGGAGCAGGTCCAGAGCTACAACCCGTCAGAGGTCAAGGCGTTCCTGCAGGCGCTCCTCGAAGGCGGTGTCACGAAGAACCCCAACAATCATCCGCTGATGACCCGGCTTCCGGTCTTCCATGACGATCCCGCCGCCGCCCGGCGGCGCACTGCCGAGATCCTCAACCTCGGCGCGCACGCGATCGTGTTTCCCGGCATGGAAAGCCGCGAGGAGGCGGAACAGGCGATCGCGTCGATGCGTTTCGCGCCGTCCGGCGTGCGCCCGGACGATGCCGGCGAGGCGCCGGCGTACTGGGGAATGTCCGCGCTGGAATATAAGAAGAGAGCGGACGTCTACCCCATCAATCCGGATGGCGAGCTGATTTCGTTCTTCATCGTCGAAAGCGAGAAAGGCATCGCGAACAGCCGGGAGATCACGCGCGTCCGGCCGACGATCGCGACGCCCGGCCCCGGCACGCTGCGGCGCGTCTATCAGGGCGACATGGAGAAAGTCGAGAACGCGATCCAGACGCAGCTCGCGTCGTGTAAAGAGTTCAACGTGCCGTGCGGGATCACGGCCAACGCAAAGGACATCGAGAAGCGGATTAAGGAAGGCTTCCGGGTCATCATCATCTACGACCGGGACTATCCGGAGACGATCAGAGTGGGACGACAGGTGGCGGGTCGCTAGCCGATGCTTCGAAGGGTAACCCGCGCATTCAAGGGCGCAGCTCCCGTGTGGTTGACAATGGCCCTTGCCGGCGCGGTTATCCTGTTTTTGCGTTGGCGTAGGCTAGCCGCCGACCCGATCGCCGCTGTGTCGATCGTGACTGCGCTGACCTTAGTCGTTTTCCTGACGTATTTCGTGCTGGGGCTTGCAGGTTTTCGAGTATCACGAAACGGCGTCGCGCGAGTTCCCAGGATCGTTGGTTGGCTGATTGTGACGGTCGTCACGGTCGTCGTCTTCGGGGTTCTGTTCTATCTGTTGATTCCCGGCCGCTAGCTCCAACATGCGAGCAGGGGTCCTTGGGATGTTCTTATCGCCGAGGCCGCCAAGGACGCGGAGGACGGCAAGACAGAACCGCAGATTAACGCAGGGCGCACGCTCGGTCGCGCCGCAGGCGCGAGACTGAAACTGGCGAGGCGCGGGCGTGAGACGCTTAAACGAGCACGTCGTCTCACGCCCGCGCCTCGCCAGTTTCAGTCAGGTGGCCGGCTATGCCGGCCGCCACCGAGCGTGCGCCACGCAGATCCGGAATCGCCTTAATCTGCGTTCATCTGCGCAATCTGCGGCTTTGAAGTTCTCAGCGCCTCCCGACTGCGGCCTGCTCGGTCGGCGACGGTCCCTTCGCGAGCCCGACGGCGTCGAGCACGAACGAGTACCGGAACGCGGTCTCCTTCAGCCGCTCGTAGCGTCCCGAGCTGCCGCCGTGTCCGCCCGCAAGATTGATCTTGAAGTAGAGCGGGTTGCTGTCGGTCTTCATCGCGCGCAGCTTCGCCACCCACTTCGCCGGCTCGAAGAACATCACCTGCGAGTCGTTGAGCGACGTCGTCACGAGCAGCCAGGGATAGGCCTTCTTCTCGACGTTGTCGTACGGCGAGTAGCTGCGCAGGTACTTGTACTCCTCCGGCTTCTGCGGGTTGCCCCACTGCTCCCATTCCTGCGCGGTCAGCGGCAGCGACTTGTCGAGCATCGTGTTGATGACATCCACGAACGGTACGTCGGCGACGATCGCCTTGAACAGATCCGGCCGCATGTTCGCTATCACGCCCATCAGGAGGCCGCCCGCGCTGCCGCCGTTCGCGACCAGCCGGTCCGGCTTCGTGTAGTTGCTCTTCACCAGGTACTCGGCGACGTCGATGAAGTCGTTGAAGGTGTTCTTCTTCTTCATCATCTTCCCGTCGTCGTACCACTGACGGCCCATCTCCTGGCCACCGCGTACGTGCGCGATCGCATACGTCATCCCGCGATCGACGAGGCTGAACACGTTCGAGTTGAACGTCGGCTCCATCGTGGATCCGTACGAGCCATAGGCGTAGAGGAACAGCGGGGCCGGGCCTGCGGGGGCGTTCTTCTTCTTGAGGATCGACACCGGCACCTGCACGCCGTCCCTCGCCGGGGCCATCTGTCGCTGGACCTCGTACTGCGCCGCGTCGAAGCCGCTGGGGATCTCCTGACGCTTCTTCAGCTCCCGCTGCTTCGTTGTCATGTTGTAGTCGTACACGGACGAGGGCGTCACGAACGAGGAGTAGCTGAAGCGGAACACGTCGTTGTCGAACTCGGCGTTCGTGCTCCCGAATACGCCGTACGCCGCCTCGGGGAACGTCACGTCGTGGGAGCTGTCGGACGCCAGGTCGACGACGCGAAGGCGGCGAAGCCCGTCTCGCCGCTCCGTCACGACCGCGTGCTTCTTGAACACGTCGACGCCCTCGATGAACACCTCGGACCGGTGCGCCGCCCAGTCCTTCCAGCTCGCCGGCGCGCCTTCCGTGTCCGAAGTGCGGACGATGCGGAAGTTGCGTGCGCCGTCGTTCGTCAGGATGTAGAAGGAGTTGCCGCCGTGCTCGACGCTGTACTCCACGCTCGGACGGCGCGGCGCGATGACGCGCGGCGCGTCCGTCGGGCTCGCCGCCGGAATCACTCGCCACTCGGATGACGTAAAGCCATCGTCCGGGATGAAGATGAACTTGTCGCTGCGCGAGCGGAACACATACACGTTGTTCAGGACGTCGTCTTCCTGGAACACCTTGACGTCCTGCCCCTTCGGGCCGCCGATCACGTGCCGCCACACCGCGTTCCCGCGCTTGGCCTCGTCCGCCGTCATGTAGAAGAACGTTTTGTTGTCGTCGGCCCAGGCGGTGCCGTTCCAGGCCTTCGGAATCGAGTCGAGGATCGCGCCCGTCGTGAGATCCTTCACGTAGAGCGTGTACTCGCGGAACGCGGTCAGGTCCTCGAGGTAGATCAGCTTGTTGCCGTCCGGGCTGACGTCAAAGCCGCCCAACCCGTGGAACTTCTTCCCCTCTGCGAGCGCGTTCTGATCGAGAATCACCTGCTCCGGCGCGTCGAGGGTCCCCTTCTTGCGGCAGAAGATCGGATAGCCCTTACCCTGTTCGGTCCGCGTGTAGTACCAGTAGCCGTCCTTGAGGTACGGGACCGCGCTGTCGGATTCCTTGATGCGGCCGAGGAGCTCCTTGTACAACGTTTCCTGCAGCGCCTCGGTGTGCTTCATGCGCGCCGCGGTGTACGCGTTCTCCGCCTCCAGGTACTTGATGACCTCTGGGTTGCCCTTGTCGCGGAGCCAGTTGTAGTTGTCCACGAGCGTGTCGCCGTGGAGCGTCGTGGTTTTCGGCTCGATCTTCGCGACGGGCGGCTTCACCGCGTCCTGGCCGGCCACGCGGGCCGGACCGGATGCCAATAGGGCGAGCGCGACGGCACCGCTCGAGCAGGCGAATCGACGGGCGTGGTGCATTGTCAACTCCAGAATGAGGACCGTTCCCAGGGATCTTATCGAACAACTCGCCGACGGGCACGCGAGAAACGTGTGGGCTGTGACGAGTGGTGGGATGATGAATAGCGTGACCCGGAAGCGCGCACCGCATGCCCATTGACGACGGCGACATCGTCGTCCCGGGCTCGATCAGCAACCTCGGCCCGGCCTTTGACGCGTTGTCGGTAGCCGTCGATCTGGAGTTGCGCCTCCGGATTGTCGAGCGGCGACCGTCTGCCGAGGACGTCGTCGATTTCGTCTTCGTTGATCAGCCGCCCGTGGGTGACAACCGGATTGCAGCCGCGTTCCGCCACGCCCGCGTCCAGGTGGGAACGCCAACCCCCGGCCTGCGCGTGGAGGTCCGGAGCGAGATTCCGATGCGTGCCGGCCTGGGCAGCAGCGGGGCGGCAGCGGTCGCCGGCCTTCGGCTCTACGAGGCGGTCACAGTGCCGAGACCCGCCGAGACCTGGCTGGAGATGGCGGCGACGATTGAGGGTCACCCGGACAACGCCGCCGCGGGCCTACTTGGCGGCCTGACGTTGAGCTGCCAGCACGAGGATGGGCGGATCACCGCGCGGGCCTGGCGATGGCCGTCATCGATCAAGTTCGTCGTCGCCACTCCGGCGATCGAGCTCGCGACGCCGGTCGCCCGCAACGTGCTGCCGGAGCGCCTTTCGCGTGCCGACGCCGTTTTCAACCTTCAGCGCGCACTGCTGCTGGTGCGCGCGCTTGAAACCGGGCACAACGGAGATCTGCGCGAGGCGATGCGAGACCGCTGGCATCAACCGTTTCGGGAGCCGCTCGTCCCCGGTCTGGCGGAGGCGCTGGCGCTCGAGCACCCGGCCGTCGCCGGCGTCTGCCTGTGCGGCGCCGGACCGTCGGTTGCCGCGCTGACGAGCGGCGCCGAGTCCGACATTGCTGAAGTTGCGGCGCTCCTCGCCGACGTGTACCGTCGCATTGGAGTGCGGTGTACGATCCGGACGCTGGCCGCGGTGCAGCCGTTCACGCCATAGTAGAGTCCGGCTTTAGCCGGACCAAAGGATCCAATGAGCTTCACTCTCCGTTGCCACCTCTGCCAGGCCGGGTACCCCGCGGATGCGCTCTGGGTCTGCAGCAAGTGCCTCGGGCCGCTGGAGGTCACCTACGACTATCCGGCCATCGCGCAGAGCATCTCGCGTGAACGCATCGAGAGCCGGCCGCGGAATCTCTGGCGGTATCGAGAGCTCTTGCCCATCGACGGACAGCCGCGCACCGGCCTGCATTCCGGCTTTACCCCGCTTGTGCGCGCGGATCGGCTGGCGTCGAAGATCGGAGTGCGGGAGCTGTATATAAAGGATGACTCCGTCAACCATCCGACCTGCTCCTATAAGGACCGCGTCGTTTCCATCGCTGCGACACGCGCGGTCGAGCTCGGCTTCGAGGTGCTCGCGTGCGCGTCGACCGGCAACCTGGCCGGCAGCGTCGCCGCGCACGCGGCCCGTCTGGGGCTCGGCTGCTACGTCTTCATCCCGGATGATCTCGAGACAGGAAAGGTCGCGGGGGCGGGCGTCTTCCGCCCGCACATCGTCGCAGTCGCCGGCAACTATGACGACGTGAACAGGCTGTGCACGCAGGTGGCCGACAAGTACGGCTGGGGCTTCGCCAACATCAACCTGAGGGCGTACTACGCCGAGGGCGCCAAGACGTGCGGGTTCGAGATCGCCGAGCAGCTCGGATGGCGATTCCCGCGCCACGTCGTCTCGCCGGTCGCGGGCGGCACGCTGCTGCCGCGCATCCTGAAGGCATTCGAAGAACTGCGACAGGTTGGCCTGGTCGAAGGAGATCTGCCGTCGATCCACGCGGCGCAGGCGGCCGGTTGCGCGCCGGTCGTGCGGGCGCTCGAGGCCGGCCTCGAATTCCCCGATCCGGTGAAGCCGCAGACCATCGCGAAGTCGATCGCCATCGGCAATCCGGCGGACGGCTTCCAGGTGCTGCGCGCCGTCCGCTCGACGGGCGGGTCCGGGGCGATGGTGGACGATGACGAGATTCTCGAGGGCATCCGGCTCCTCGCCGAAACGGAGGGGATTTTCACCGAGCCGGCCGGCGGGACGACCGTCGCGGCGACGCGCCGACTCGTCGAGCGCGGCGCGATCCCGCGCGACGAGTCGGTCGTCGTCTGCGTGACGGGGAACGGGTACAAGACGGTCGAGGTGCTGCGCGATCGTGCCATCGAGCCCATCCGCGTCGGCCGTTCGCTTCGCGACTTCGAAGCGGGCGTGGCGACGCTCGCTGGTACTGGCACGACCCGCTAACGTGGCACGACCTGCTAACGTGGCACGACCCGCTAACGTGGCACGACCCGCTAGGGTCGTCCACACTAGTAGTACGACCCTTTAGGGTCGTCAAGATCATGGCAACCGCCTATCACGCCGTCTTTCGATGCGTCGCCGGCTGCCCCGGCGACCATTCAATCTGGCAACCCATCTACCGCTGTCCCTCGTGCCACGGACTTCTGCAGGTCGTGCACGACGTGGATGCGCTCGCCCACCGCAGCGCCGTGGCATGGATGCGGCTCTTCGACGATCGCTACAAGCGGACGACGTGGCCGTACGGGTCGAGCGTGTGGGGCAAGAAGGAATGGGTCTGTCCGGGAATTCGCGACGACAACATCGTGTCGATGGACGAGGGCGGGACCAACGTCTTCTGGGCGGAGCGGCTCGGGCGCGAGCTTGGCCTCGATGCCGTCTGGGTGAAGATGTGCGGCAACTCGCACACCGGGTCCTTCAAGGATCTCGGGATGACGGTGCTCGTCTCGGTCGTGAAGCAGATGATGGCCGACGGCGCGCGGGTCCGCGCCGTCGCGTGCGCCTCCACGGGCGACACGTCGGCGTCGCTCGCGGCCTACGCCGCGGCAGCGGGCATCCCGGCGATCGTCATCCTGCCGCGCGCGCGCGTGACGCCGGCGCAGCTCGTGCAGCCGATGGCGAACGGCGCGCAGGTCCTCGCGCTCGACACCGACTTCGACGGCTGCATGACGATCGTGCAGCGGCTCGTCGAAGACGAGGGCGTGTACCTCGCGAACTCGATGAACAGCCTGCGCATCGAGGGGCAGAAAACGCTGTCGATCGAGATCGTGCAGCAGTTCGACTGGGAGGTCCCGGATCTCGTCATCGTGCCGGGCGGCAACCTCGGCAACGTCAGCGCGATCGGCGCCGGCTTCGACATGATGGAAGCGCTGCGGCTGACCGCACGCCGGCCGCGGATCGTCGTCGCGCAGGCGGAAGCGGCCAACCCGTTGTACCGCGCGTATCGACGCAACTGGGAGTTCGAGCCGATTCCTGCGCGTCCGACGCTCGCGTCCGCGATCCAGATCGGTAACCCCGTCTCGGTCAACAAAGCGATCGATACGCTCCGCCGCTACGACGGAGTGGTCGAGCAGGCGACCGAGCAGGAGCTCGCGGATGCGGCGGCGCGCGCGGACCGCGCGGGTCTGTTCTCGTGCCCCCACACGGGTGTCGCCCTGGCGGCGCTCGAGAAGATGGCGGCGCGCGGCGAGATCGCGCGCGACGATCGGGTCGTCGTCATCTCGACCGCCAGCGGCCTGAAGTTCGCGGAGTTCAAGGTCGGCTACCACGCCGAGCGGCTCACCGGCGTGAGGCCGACGCTCGCGAATCCGCCGATTGACCTCCCCAACGATTACGACGCGGTTCGGCGCGCCGTCGAGCGGGTCGTTGCAGTCTGAGCTTCAACACCTGAACCGCGGCACCGGAGCTTCCTCCAGGTCCCACGAGCGATACACCTGTTCGAGCGCGCCGCTCAGCGCGTGTCCAAGCGCCGCCCCGTCCATGGCTAGCGCCCTGAAGTACGCGTGCCCCGGTGATGACTGGCCGAGCGCGGACAGGACACCGTCACCGTTCCCGCGCGACGGCGCCACGTCGGCGCTGTACCAGTATCCCGACGCCAGATAGCGGTGCTGCTCGAGCAGGCCGTGGCCGGCGAGATCGGCGGCGCGCGTGTCGAGCGACAGCGTGTCGGAATAGGCGGGCACACGATCGACCGTCACGTCGGTCCGGCTCGACAGCGATCGAAACTTCAGGTACTCGCCGCGGCCGATGCGACCCATCGCCCAGCACTCGAGCAGGCCGAACCGCGCGCCGGTCTCGAGCGAGACGTCGATCGTCTGCGCGAGCTCGCTGCCGGGGAACGGAATCGTCAGGCCCGGGTAGTACTCGAGGTGACCGTCCCCGGCGACGGTGAGCCGGACGCTCTGCGTGCCGCGCTCACCGACCGGCATGTGATGGACCCGCGACGCGGATTGGGTGATGACGACCGCCGACGCGCCCGCTTCGACGGTGACGTCGATGGCGTACGCGTCGCCCGCGCAGATGCCGGGACCGAGGGTGATGATCTGAACGAGCTGCCGGCCGCCGTCGAGCGGGAACGGCCGGACGATCTTCAGCGGCGCCCTCGCGTGGGCGTGCGCCAGCGTCGTGTGCGCGCCGCGCCGGGCGAAGACCAGCTCCAGCCGGCCGTCAACGGGACCTGACCGCATCCTCGAAGAGCACCTCGCGCTGGATCCAGGCGATGACCCCGTCGAGCCCGTCGCCGGTCTTCAGGTTCGTGAACACCACCGGCTTGTCGCCGCGCATCTTCGCCGCGTCGCGCGCCATCACGTCGAGGTCGGCGCCGACGTGCGGCGCGAGGTCGGTTTTGTTGATGACGAGGAGGTCGCTCCGCGTCACGCCCGGTCCGCCCTTACGCGGCACCTTGTCGCCGCCGGCGACGTCGATGACGTAGACGCTGACGTCCACCAGCTCCGGGCTGAACGACGCCGCGAGGTTGTCGCCGCCCGACTCGAGGAACAGGATCTCGACGTCCGGGAACTTCGCGAGCGTCTCGTCGATCGCCTCGTGGTTGACGGACGTGTCCTCCCGGATCGCCGTGTGCGGGCAGCCGCCCGTCTGCACGCCGCGGATCCGCTCGAGCGGAAGGGCGCCCGACCGCATCAGGAACTCCGCGTCCTCATAGGTATAGATGTCGTTTGTGATCACGGCGACGCTGTATCGATCCCGCATCGCCTTGCACAGGCTGTCGAGGAGCGCCGTCTTGCCCGATCCCACAGGGCCACCGACGCCAATCTTCACGGTTGCCACAGGCGAAATCCTCCCAGGAACCCCAAGAACCTCAAGAACCTCAAGAACCCCTAAGAACCCTCACGATTGAAATAGTCTCGTGTGGAGAAATGCCTGTTCGTGGTTTCGAATGTCGAGGGCCGGCGTGCAGGTGAACAGCGCGCCGGTCTCATCGCCGAGCACGCGCTCGACCGCCGCCGCGATCGCAGGCTGCAGGTCGACGAGCGTCGCCTGCGCCTGAGCCGGGCTGACCGGCATGCAGCGCGTGGCAGCCGCGAGCGATGCGGCGATCGTCGACTGGCCGAACGCCAGCAGCAGCTCACGCACCGGCAGGTCGAGCCGGCGGCCGACCGCGCCGACGACCACGGGGTAATGGGTTGGACGCACATCAATCGAGGCAACCGCTTCGGGGTGGAGCCTTCGTACGAGCGAGAGCGTGCGCGCCCCGAGCCGCAGGCTGGTGTCGCGGACGCTGCGAATCACCTTGTAGGCGTCGACACGCGCCGCGAGCCCGGCAAGCCGTGTGGCTGGATCAGTTTCTCCCGCCTCCCGCCACGCCAGCCGCACCGCCGCGAGATCGCCGCGGCTCCAGCCGAGGGCGATCTCGTTCGACAGGAGCGTGCGAAGGCCCGCGAGGTCCAGGCCCGCGCCCGCGTACGTCTCCAGCCCGCCCGAGTGCGCGAACGCCCCGATCGGAAACTGCGAATCGAAGAGCTGCTGAAGCCGAAGAAAAGAGAGGTTCTCCATTCGTCGTCGCGCAGCCCTTTAGGGCTGCTGCTGCGTCAGTGTTTGTGCTCCGCCGGCGGGTTGCCGCGGAAGGGCAGGTGCGTCCGCCCGACGGGAATGCCGGCGCGCTGCAACCGCTCCATCAGCATCTGGTCCCACAAGACGATGATGCCCTCGTCCTGGAGATCGATCTCTCGATGCAGGTTGCCGATCATGTGGCCGACGCGCGCGGCTTCGCGCCAGTCGCGCGGGCGCACGAGCAGCACGTCCTCGGGGGCCGCGCCGACGACGTAGAGCCGATCGGGGAGCTCGTGCAGCACCTGTCCCGGGTGCAGCACGGTGCCCGTCGGCAGCTCGAGCGCGAAAACGGCACCGTCCGGGGCCTCGACCCGGCGCCTGACGCGCCGGCGATCTTCGGCGCTCATCGGAAGCTCGACGACCCGGCGCCCGGCCGGCCGCGCGGGGTGTTGATGTGCCAGCGATTGAATGACGACCATCTCTGTTAATCCAAGGTGCTCAGGGTGCTCAAGGTGCGCTGCTCAGGTGCACTTGCACCGTAAGCACCATGAGCACCAGCCTAAAACAAGAAATACCGTTGCGCCAGCGGCAGGACGCTCGCCCCGCGCGGCTCAATCTTCTCGCCGTCGATCGTGACAGTGTAACTCTCGGGGTCGATCTCGATCCGCGGCAGCGCGTCGTTCAGCGCCATGTCACGCTTGCCGAGCGATCGCGTATTGCGGACCGGCAGCCGCGTTCGGCCAGTACGCGTCGGCAGGCGTACCACGGTCGATTGACGCCCGTGAGACGAACGTGAACGCGAGCGACTCCGGCGCGCGGCCGAAGGCTCCGAACATCGGCCGGTACCGGACCGGCTGCGGCGTCGGGATCGACGCGTTCGGATCGCCCATCAGCGCCGCGACGATCATCCCGCTCTTGATGATGAGGTCCGGCTTGACGCCGAAGAACGCCGGCGACCACAGGACGAGGTCCGCGTACTTCCCCACCTCGATCGATCCCACGTAGTCGGCGATCCCGTGGGTCCGCGCGGGGTTGATCGTGTACTTGGCCACGTAGCGTCGGATGCGCAGGTTGTCGCTCTCGCCTGTGTCCCCCGGCAGCGGACCGCGCGTGTCCTTCATGACGTGCGCGGTCTGCCACGTGCGCGCGACCACTTCGCCGACCCGCCCCATCGCCTGCGAGTCGGACGACATCATGCTGATGGCGCCCAGATCGTGCAGCACGTCTTCCGCCGCCATCGTCTCCGGGCGGATGCGCGACTCGGCGAACGCCACGTCCTCGGGGACCTGAGGATTCAGATGGTGGCAGACCATCAGCATGTCGAGGTGCTCGTCGAGCGTGTTCACCGTATACGGCATTGTCGGATTCGTGCTCGACGGCAGCACGTTCGGTTGCGCGCAGACGCGCAGGATGTCTGGAGCGTGCCCGCCGCCCGCCCCCTCGCTGTGGTACGTGTGAATCGTCCGCCCCTTGATCGCGGCGATGGTGTCCTCGACGAACCCGGACTCGTTGAGCGTGTCGGTATGAATCGCGATCTGCACGTCGTGTTCGTCGGCGACCGCCAGCGCCGTGTCGATGGCCGCGGGCGTCGTGCCCCAGTCCTCGTGCAGCTTCAGGCCGATCGCGCCCGCCAGGATCTGCTCGACGAGCGGCTCCGGCTTCGAGGCGTTGCCCTTGCCGAGAAAGCCGAAGTTCAGCGGCAGCCCCTCCGCCGCCTCGATCATCCGGTGCATGTACCACGCACCGGGCGTGCAGGTCGTCGCATTGGTCCCATCCGCCGGACCCGTGCCGCCGCCGATCATCGTCGTGACGCCCGAGTAGAGCGCTTCGATCGCCTGCTGCGGGCTGATGAAGTGGATGTGCGCGTCGATGCCGCCGGCGGTCAGGATCTTTCCCTCGCCGGCGATGATCTCGGTGGACGCGCCGATCTCGAGGCCGCCCGTCACGCCGTCCTGGATATCGGGATTGCCCGCCTTGCCGATCGCGCAGATCTTCCCGTCGCGGACGCCGACATCCGCCTTCACGATGCCCCAGTGGTCGAGGACGATGACGTTGGTGATGACGAGGTCTGGCGCGCCGTCCGCCCGGGAGCGCTGTGACTGTCCCTGGCCGTCGCGAATCACCTTCCCGCCGCCGAACACGACCTCTTCGCCGTAGGTCGCGAAGTCGCGCTCGATCCGCAGGAGGAGTCCTGTGTCGCCAAGCCGGACGCGATCGCCGGCGGTCGGTCCGTACAGGTTCGCGTAGGACGCGCGCGGGATCTTCATCGCGGCGGCTCGAGAAAGCCGGCCGTGCGTGCGCGCTCGGTCGCGCGCTCCCGATTCTCGTCGAGCGCTCCATCCACGAGCGCGCTCATCCCGTAGGCGCAGCGGGCGCCGGCCAGTTCCACGAGCTCGACTTCGCGTCCCTCGCCCGGCTCGAACCGCAGCGCGGTGCCGGCCGGGATGTTCAGGCGGCAGCCGTACGCGCGCGCGCGATCGAAGCGCAGGAAGCGATTCACTTCGAAGAAGTGGGTGTGCGAACCGACCTGGATCGGCCGGTCGCCGAGATTGTCGACGCGCACGGTTACCGTCCGCCGTCCCGCGTTCAGTTCTATGTCCCCGTCGCCGAGGAGCCACTCGCCAGGGTGCATGCGCCGCCTCGCTCAGCGGATCGGATCGTGAACGGTCACGAGCTTTGTGCCGTCGGGGAACGTGCCCTCGACCTGGATTTCCTTGATCATTTCAGGAACGCCGTCCATCACGTCGTCTCTGGTCAGGATCTTCATGCCGAGCGTCATGAGATCGGCGACGGAGCGGCCGTCACGGATGCCCTCGAGTACTTCTGCTGTGATGAGCGCGACCGCTTCAGGATGATTCAGCTTGAGGCCGCGGGCCTTGCGACGTCGGGCCACTTCAGCCGCAGTGAAGATCAGCAGCTTGTCGATTTCGCGTTCCGTCAGCCGCATCGCTCGTCAACATAGTATCCGCAGATCATCGATCCCGCTCGCCCAGATCGCCGCGCGTGAAGCGAATATCGACGACCGCGGTCCGTCCGGCGTCGACGTCGACGGTCACTTCGCGCGCCAGCCGTCCCGCCGGCTGCCGGATGCTCAGCCGCTGCCGGCCCGCCGGCACATTCTCAAGCCGAAAGCGCCCGCGCGCATCCGTTACCGCGAAACCGACACCATCGAACGCATACACCCACGCGATCATCCACGGGTGAATGTCACACGAGAGCTGAACCGGATCGTCCGGTGGCGTGGGAGCGAACCGGTGCGGCGGCGGCGGCGGCGAGCCGGCCGCGGTGTTCAGGCTGAATGCGTTCGGGCCGTTCGGCTTCGACGATCGGACATTGTGCGCCGCGGGGTCGTCGCTCGTGAACCGCACCGGCTGCCCGACCTGCACCGCGAGCACCTGCGGCTCGAAGATGAAATCACGCTGGTTCAGCGTGATGGGGGTCGTCGTAGCGGCGCCGCTTCGAGAATCGTGCAGAAACACGACCGCGTACTGCAAGCCACCTGTCTTGTCCACATAAAGAACGTGCTGGCTTCGGCCGCCTTCGACGACGTAGGTCGGCGCCGGCGGCGTGCCTTCGAAGGTCACGCGCCCCTCGATGACGCCGACGCTCGTCGCGGCTGATCGCGGGCCTGAGAGGCCCGCGCTCCACAGCGGAATCGCGAGCGCGACGCAGACAGCCGCCGCGGCGCTACTCGGTCGTTTGGGCGGCGAGCCGGACCTCCTTCGCCACCGACGTCTTGTCCTTCGCGGTGTTGTAGATGACGACGACCCGCTCGCCTTCCTTGATTTCCGTTTTTTCTGCCTTCTGTTTCCCGCGGAGGATCTTCGTCTGGTCGTTCAGCGTCACGCTGACCGTCTTTCCATCCGTACCCTTCACCTCCAGCTGACTGTCCTGAATTTTGGCGACGGTCCCCATGACCTTGTGATCGTGGCCCTCGTGCGCCAGCACGGTCGGCGCCAGACTCAGGATGACCGCGCCGGCATGCAGCAGGAGGGGTCGTAGACTACTCATCGTTTTCTCCCGGATGTCTGTGTTTCGGCTGCGGCGGCGGTGACGATCGCTTGTCCCCGCCGCGCAGGAAGTCTTCAATCGCTTTCTCGTCCTCGAGCTCCGCCGGAGAGCGCGGATTCAGCGCCTCCATCTCTTCGATCTCCGCCTTCGTCAGCTTCGGCAGACGGCGGATGAAATGCACGAGATGCCAGCTCGCATCCTGCCCTTCTTTCGTCCCCGTGCCCCACGCCGGCATGCCCGTGAACCTGATTCCATTCTCGATGATCCAGAAGAGCTCACCGTCCGAGAGCTCCTGCGTCGGGCTCGCGCGCATGTCGGGCGCCCGCGGATACAGGCCGCGTCCCATCTCCGTCTCACCGCCGCCGTCGTTCGCGTGGCAGACGGCGCAGTGGTCGGCGAAGTGCGCGCGTCCGGCCGCGACGACCTCGTCTGAGTATGGCACGGGGTTCTGCAACGACCGCGCGTGCCGGGCGATGACGATCGTTCGGGCGCGCCGCGCCGCAACCGCTTCGAACGCTCCCGGCTCCTCGCGCGCGCTGAGGCCCGTGCTCATGATGTACCACATCCCTACTGCGCCAATGATGACAAGCAGGAGCACGAGCAGCGCGAATGCCTTGAGCACCGATCTCATGAGCCCCTCACTCCTTCCCTACTGGAATTCTACGCGCTGCGGAGGAGTGATGAACCTCTACTGGAATGCGGGGGCTGGTTGGGCGGGAATCTCCACGGGAGTGCGCACCTCGCGATCTCGAACGGTCGAGGCGCCCTTGGGGACGATCTTCCAGAACGCGGCCGCCGCTTCGCTGCCCAGCTCGAGCAGCTGACGAGCCGTCTGGCTCGACGTGAGGTCGTGGTGCATCGTCAGCAGGACCGCCAGCTCGTCCCAGTCCTCGTCATCCAGCGCGACGACGTCGACCATCGCCTGGTTGCATCGGTTCTGGAAGCCGCGGGTCGCATCGAGGACGAACGCGGACCCGCCTGTCATCCCTGCCGCGAAGTTTCGTCCCGTCAGACCGAGCACGACGACGAGACCGCCGGTCATGTACTCGCAGGCGTGATCGCCAACACCTTCGACGACGGCGACTGCTCCGCTGTTGCGGACCGCGAACCGCTCGCCTGCCGCGCCCGCGAAGAATGCACGCCCGCCGGTGGCGCCGTAGAGCGCCGTGTTGCCTACGATCACCCCACCGGTGCCTGACGCAGATCGGATGACGATCTCGCCCCCGTGCATGCCTTTGCCCACGTAGTCGTTCGCGTCGCCGGTCAGGTGCAGCGAGACACCGGGCAGCAGGAATGCGCCGAAGCTCTGCCCCGCCGATCCGGACAGCGCGATGCGCACGGAACCGTCCGGCAGGCCGGCGTCGCCGAACCGGGCCGCGATTGCGCCTGCGAGGCGTGTCCCGATCGCTCTGTCGGTGTTGCGAACGGAGCCGCACAACTCCAGGGGATGCCGCGGGCTCACCGTGCTCAGCAGATCGTCGTCCCACGCATCGAGCCACGGGGTCACGGATGGGCGGGCCTGAGAGGCCCGCCCTCCGGCTTGTTGAGACGAGGGAGAAGCCTCGTGCCACAGGAGCGGCGTCACATCGAGAGGCATTGAGATGCCAGACTTCGGGGCAAGCAGATCGGCGCGGCCAATCAGATCGTCGAGCCGACGGAAACCGAGACCCGCCAGCATGCGCCGCACATCCTCGGCGAGCATTCGGAAGTAGGCGACGAGCATCTCGGGCGTTCCGGCGAAACGGGCCCGGAGATCGGGGCGCTGCGTAGCGATTCCGACCGGACACGTGTTGAGGTGGCACTGCCGCGCCATGACGCAGCCGATCGCGACGACCGCGGCGGTGCCGAACCCGAACTCGTCGGCGCCGAGCGCCGCGGCGATCGCCACGTCGCGGCCGATCTTCAGGCCGCCGTCCACCTGGAGGCGGACCCGGTTTCTCAAGCCATGGTGCTCGAGCACCTGCTGCGCCTCCGCGAGCCCCAGCTCCCAGGGCATCCCGGCATGCTTGATCGACGCGCGCGGCGACGCGCCGGTGCCGCCGTCGTGTCCGCTGATCTGCACCGCGTCGGCTCCCGCCTTCACGACACCGGCGGCGACAATTCCGACGCCGGTCTGCGCGACGAGCTTGACGCCGATGCGGGCGGCGGGGTGAAAGCGCTTCAGATCGAAGACGAGCTGAGCGAGATCTTCGATGCTGTAAATGTCGTGATGGACCGGCGGCGAGATCAACGTGATGCCGGCCTGCGCGTGCCGCAGGCGCGCGATGTGGTCAACGACCTTCGCGGCCGGCAGCTGTCCGCCCTCTCCAGGCTTCGAGCCCTGCGCGATCTTGATCTGGATCTCGTCCGCCGAGATCAGGTACCCGGGCGTCACGCCGAACCGCGCGGAGGCGATCTGCTTGATCGCGCTGCCGTCCCAATCCGACCCCGGAGCCCGGCGAAAGCGTTCGGGCTCTTCTCCCCCTTCGCCGCTGTTGCTTCGGCCGCCGAGCCGGTTCATCGCGATCGCGATGACCCGGTGCGCCTCCGGGCTCAGCGCGCCGACCGACATCGCCGACGCGAAGAACCGGCGGCAGATCCCATCCGCCGGCTCGACCTCGTCGATCGGCACTGGCTCGCCCGCACGAAACTCCAGAAGATCCCTGACCGAGGTCGGCGGCCGCTCCGAGACGAGCCGCGCGAACGCCTCGTACGCCTCTTCACCGCGGGACCCGGCCGCCCGGTGGAGCTGGCGCACGACAACGGGGTTGTTGGCGTGATACTCGCCGTCCCGGCGGTAGGTGTGGAATCCTGGAAACGCGGGCGTGCCGTTCGTCTGCCGATCGAGGATCTGGCGCGCCAGATCGCGAAGCGTCAATCCCCCGAGGGGCGACGGCGTGCCGGGGAAGAATCGATCGACGACTGACTCGTCGAGCCCGAGAATCTCGAACAACTGGCCGCCGCGGTACCCGCTGAACGTGCTGACGCCCATCTTCGAGAAGATCTTCAGCAGCCCGCGCTCGAGCGTCAGGCGGTACCGCTCGACCGCGGCGCCCGCGCGGGCACGCGGCACCAGCGAGGCAACCGTCGCGTAGGCGAGATATGGAAGGACCGCGTCCGCGCCGTATGCGAACAGTGTAGCGATCTGGTGCGGATCGCGAGCCTCGCCGGTCTCGACGATGATGCTGGCGCGCATCCGGCGGCCGCACGCCGCGAGGCGGTGGTGGACGGCCGCTGTTCCGAGCAGCGGTGGAATTGCGGGGCAGCCTGGATCAACATCCCGGTCCGTCAGCACCACGAGCCGCGCTCCGCCCTCGACGGAGGCAGCCGCCGTTTCGACAAGTTCTTCGATCGCGGATTCCAGCGCCTCGTCTCCACCATCGGCCGCAAACACGAGCGGGATCCGGGCGACCTCGTTTCCAGTGAAGATTCCGACAACGCGGACGAACTGCTCCTCGGTGAGGATCGGCGACCGAAGCGACAGCAATCCTGCTTCCGGCGTCAGCTCCGACTCGTCCACGTATCCCGTGCGCGGGCCGAGCAGCACGCCGAGCGACATCGCGCACTCTTCGCGAATCGGATCCATCGGCGGATTCGTGACCTGCGCGAAGCGCTGCCGGAAGAAGTCCGGAAGGATCCGCGAGCACCTGGACATCGCCGCCGGCGGGGCGTCGTCTCCCATCGAGCCGACGGCTTCCTCCCCCTGCTCGCCCATGACGCGAAGGATCAGCTCAATCTCTTCGTGCGTGTACGCAAAGCGCCGCTGCTGTTGCTGAAGGGCGTCTCCTTGAAGGGCCTCCCGACGCGCTCTCGAGACGACCCTCGAACGCCGGGCCGTCTTCGAGGATGGCGCGGCGTCGAGGCTCACCACGGCGCGCGCGAGCAGACGCCCGTAGGGGCGCTGCCTCGCGAGCGACGCGCGGACTGCCTCCGTCTCGCGGAACGTGCCGGCGACCGTGTCGACGGCAATCATTCCGCCGGGGCCGATGCGCCCGCGCCTCGCCACGTCCCGCTCGGCGACGTCGAAGATGCCCGCTTCCGAGCCGAGCAGCAGTTGATCGTCGGCCGTGCGAAGGTAACGAAGCGGGCGGAAGCCGTTGCGATCGAGCGCCGCGCCGACGACACGGCCATCGGTGAAGGCGAGCGCCGCCGGGCCGTCCCACGGCTCGCTGAAGCAGGCCTGATACGCGTAGAACGCGGCGACGTCAGGCGGCAGCTCCGCGTCCCGCTCCCAGGCAGGGGGAACCAGGCGCGACACCGCGTGCGGCAGGCTGAACCCGCTGTGCCGGAGGAGCTCGACCGCCTCGTCCAGGCTCTGCGAGTCGCTGCCCGTCTCGTCGACAATCCGCTCGCCCGCGTACGGGCCGAGGCACTTCGGATCGCGGACCCTCGCCCGCATCCACAGCCGGTTGCCCTGGATCGTGTTGATCTCGCCGTTGTGCGCGAGCATCCGGAACGGCTGGGCGAGCCGCCACTCGGGGGCCGTGTTGGTGCTGAAGCGCTGGTGCACGATCGCGAGCGCGCTGTCGAATGCCCGGCTGCGGAGATCCGGATAGAACACCGGCAGCTGCGCTGGCGTCACGAGTCCCTTGTAGACGACGGTCGACGTGGACAGGGAGACCACCGAGAAGCCGGACAGCCTGATGCGCGCGGCGAACCGCTCGATTCGAAGCCGGGCCCGGTGCAGCCGCGCATCCGCGTCAGAGGGCGAGCCTTCAGCCACGCCGACGGCCTGCCAGATCTCCGGCCGCGCGGCGCGCGCGATCGGATCGAGCACGGTCTCGTCGATCGGGACCGGTCGCCAGCACACGGACGGCCAGCCGGCGGCGCGGATGACGCGCTCGATGGCGGGGACCACGACCGCCTTCGCGCCCGACGGCCAGAAGAACATCCCGAGCATCCGGGTCTCGCCCGCTCGCGCCAGGGGCATCGCCAGCTCGGAGGAGAAGAGCGTCCAGGGGATCTGCGTCAGGATCCCGGCGCCGTCGGGACACGACGGACGCGCGGCGCCGCGATGCGCGAGCCTCGCGAGCGCATCGAGCGCGCGCTCGACGACCGCGTGGCTGCGGCGCCCGCGCGTGTCGGCGACGAGGCCGACACCGCAGGCGTCACGTTCGAGCTCAGGACGATAGAGCGGAGGAAGCGTCGAATGCACCGCGAGCGCATGATAACGAGCGCGGTCCGGATCGATTCATAGAATCTCCGCATGATCTCCATGATCGATTCACCATCAGGTGTTGAGATGGAGAGGATGAGGGAATTCGATTTAGCGCAGAGGACGCAGAGGAAGACAGAGTGACGCAGAGGATGCAGTTACAGCCGTCGCCTGCTCTTCTGGAACCCGTCAGACCATTCGCTTGATTCCTTGCCCCTTCATCAGACGGAACGTCGCTAAGTCTCTGGATTCAGGCCGACGGTGCGGCCAGACAGCCGAGCACTCCGTGAGCATTGCGCATCGTGAACCGGCCAGGCGATCTAATCGACTTACCTCGACGACGACTGAATCGGCGCAGATATCCGGGTTCACGAAAGCCGCTCCAACCAAGCTTCTTGAATCCGTCTAGGCGGGCTCTGGTCTTCTGGGCTCTCGAAGCGAGGCCTTCCGTCGAAACTCAACGACCAGAGCAGCCGAGATACGAGGGACTCCGAGCTGGCCTGGATTCCGGGCCGACTTATCGTGAACCTCGGATGTCGTCGAGGTCAGTCGATGAGTCGCTGGCGCCAGTCCGAGGCGCAGATGCTTCGCGTATCCCGCTGTCGGCATGCACCGGGGTCTGCATCGCTGAACTTCAACGTGATACGCTGACTGAAAACAAAGGATCAGCGAGTATCTGCGGGTTCCATGAAGACCCGGCAAGACTCTTTCACGGACTCGATGGACCCCTCTGCGACCTTGCGCCAACAGCCTCTACGGCTCTCTGCGCCCTCTGCCTCCTCTGCGTCCTCTGCGTCGTCTGCGTCAAGCCCGCCCCACGAACCCGCTCAGGACCGCCGGCACTCTCCTCCCCGCGAGCGCCGTCGCCACCTCGCTCGCGAGCGAGGGATCGTACTCGACGAGCGGCCGCACGTAGTCCCCCTCCATGACCGCTATCGGCACGCCGTGACGGTAGACCATCCGGCTCGCGCCACGCGCCGGTACTCGATCGCCCGGCGTGACGATGCCGGCGAGGTTCAGTGGATCGGCAGCGCTGATGGTTGTCAGAGCGTCGTTCAGCGGAGTGCGCCGGACCTCGCGCAGGCGATCGACCGCCTCGCCAAGAGCAAACTGTTCGCCGGACATGCCGGTCACGAATCGGCCGCCGCGAATTTCTCCACGCGCCTCGAGCCGGCGGTACACGCGCGCCAGATCGCGCCAGGGGGCCGTGTTCGTCTCGCGCGCGAGCAGCCGGCGGAAGACAATGCCATACCGCCGCAGCAGCGCCCACGCCTGGAGCTCAACCGCCGCATCGGGATCCGCCGAGGCCTCGGACCCGCGAAGGATGGACCACCGCCCGGACGAATCGGCGCTTCGATCGCGAGTCGCGTCCGGTCGCCGCGCGCGCAAGATCGTCCGCAGGCCGGCGAATCCATCGGACGCGACGAGCCCGGCCGACACCAGCTCGCCGATCGCGCTCCGGACGATTACATCGTCAGCGCCGCAGGCCGCGGCGATCTCCTTCAAGAACGACGCGCCGCGCTTCTCGAGCACTTCGAGGACAGTGCGGGCGAGAGCGCTCAGCGATTCGACGCCCGGCTGGCTGCCGTCGTCCGCGCGCAGGGCGAGCCAGGCGTCCGCATGCTCGCGGAGGAACAGCGCGATCGGGCTCACCCCCGCGACCTGGATCGACCCGGCCGACAGGCGCGCCCATCCGACCTGGCCCGTGAGGCACAACAAGTCGAGCATCGACGGCTCGTAGCGATCGAGCCGTGCCGGCAGCACGGAACGCTCCCAGGCGCGCGCTGGTAACTCGAAGCCGTCGAGCTCGCCGAGGACGGCGCGCAGACCATCGATCCCACTCAGGCGCGTCGTCTTGTCGACGTGCTGCCACGTAAACAGGAAGCGCATGAAGTCCGCCGGGCTCACGGGCTCGATCTCGGCGCGGAGGCGATTGAGCGTGTAGCGATGGATCCGCGCCAGCAGCCGGCGATCGCACCATTCGAGGCCCGGCGACCCGGATTCGGCCGGCGTGAAAAACCCACGCAGCACGACGCCTTCCCCTTCGAGCGTCTCGAGCGCGCTCGTCGCCTCCGGTTCGGCGACGAGGAGCGATCGCGCCAAGGCGGCGGCGGTGACGGGGCCCGTGAGCGTAAGCCTGCCGCGGACGAGCTCGACGATCGCTTCGTCACGATTCCAGACGCGGGCGGCGCGCGACGGAGGCGGCGTCACGACGGGGTCGATCGTGGCGTCAGGATGCACGGCTAAGAGCTCAGGCAAACGTTCGGCGGCCACCCATATGGGTTCCGCAGCCCTAAAGAGCTGCGCTACCGCGACGGTGACACGACGATCGGCAATCAATCGATCGAACAGCTCCGCTGCGATCGCAGCCCCATCCTCTTTCGTCAGGATCCCGGCGGTCAGCAGCGCGTCGTGCAGCTCGTCGGCGTCGCGGGGCTCAGGCCGCGCCTCGTCGCGGACGCGGTCAATCGCGGCGGCGTCGAGCGCGCCGAGGTCTCCCGCGGCCGACGGCTCGGTGGCGCGACGGGAGTACACCGCCTGCGTCCGCCGCTCCTCGAGCGGCGCATCGTCCAGGAACGCATACGGGCGCGCGTTCAGGATTTCGTGCGCCAGCGGCGACGGCTCGGGCGTGTCGCGCGATACGCAGCGCACGTCGCCGCGATGAATGCGCTCGAGCACGGCGGAGAGCGCCTCGAAGTCCATGGCCTCTTCCAGGCAATCGCGCACCGTCTGACCGACGAGCGGATGGTCCGGGATCTGGCGGTCGCCGGGAATGTTCTCGAGACACGCGGCGGCGTCCGGAAACACCGCCGCCATCAGGTCATCCGCCAGCATGCGCTGGAGCTGCGGCGGCACTTTCCGGCCGTTGCGGTTCCGCGGCACGGCGAGCGAGATCGTGGTGTTCCAGCGCCATCGTGTCTGGAACACCGGGGCGTCGAGAAACGCCTGGACCAGCACGTCGCGCGCGGTCGCCGGATGCAGGTAGCGGAAGACGTCCGCGAGCGGGAACGAATGCTGCGGCCCGAGCGAGAGCAGGATCGCGTCCTCGGTGGCCGCGGCCTGGAGCTCGAAGTTGAATTGCCGGCAGAAGCGCTTGCGAAGCGCAAGGCCCCAGGCGCGGTTCACGCGGCTGCCGAACGGGGCGTGCAGCACGAGCTGCATGCCGCCCGATTCGTCGAAGAACCGCTCGAGCACGAGCGTGTCATGGGTCGGCAGCACACCCAGCGCGCGGCGCGCATCGGCCAGATACGCGACGATCTGCTCGGCTGCAGCGGGCGACATTCCGAAAAGGGGACAGTCACCTTTTTCCGTTTCTTGTAAAAAGGTGGCTGTCCCCTTTTCGAGGGCGGCCTCGACATCCGATCGGAGAGCGCTCACCGAGCGCGACAGCTCGTCGCTGCGCCCCGGAGCCTCGCCGAACCAGAACGGGATCGTCGGCGGAGCGCCTTTCGCGTCCGCCACCCGCACGATGCCTGGGCCGACCTGGAGAACCTGCCACGACGCGTTGCCGAGCTGGAAGATGTCGCCCGCCGAGCTCTCGATCGCGAAATCTTCGTTCAGCGTGCCGATGAACGTGTCCTCCGGAACGAGGAGAACGCGGTAGTCGGCGACCTCCGGGATGGCGCCGCCCGACGTGATCGCCAGCAGCCGCGCGCCGCGGCGGCCGCGCAGCCTGGCATTCACCTCGTCTCGATGGACGAGGGCGCTGCGGCGGCCCCGGCGCGTCGCGAACCCGTCGGCCGTCATCTTCACGACCGCGTCGAAATCGCGCCGCTCCAGCGCGCGGTAGGGCCACGCCCGCCGCACGAGCGCAAAGAGCTCGTCCTCCGCATACTCGCGGGAGGCCGATTCGGCGACGATCTGCTGCGCAAGAACATCGAGCGGAGCGTCGTGCGAGACGATGCGGTCGAGCTCCCCTCGCCGGACCGACCGGATGAGCGCCGCGCACTCGACGAGATCGTCGCGCGAGACCGGAAACAGGCGCCCTTTCGGCAGCCCATGGATCGTGTGGCCGGACCGGCCGACGCGCTGCAGGAAGGTCGCGATGCGGTGCGGCGAACCGATCTGGCAGACGAGATCGACCGACCCGATATCGATTCCCAGCTCGAGGGAGGCGGTCGCGATGAGCGCCTTCAGGTGCCCGCCCTTCAGCCTGGACTCGGCGTCCAGCCGCCGCTCCTTCGACAGGCTGCCGTGATGAGCCGTGACGACCGTCTCTCCGAGCCGTTCGCTGAGGTGTCGCGCCAGCCGCTCCGCCAGCCGCCGCGTGTTCACGAACACCAGCGTCGTCCGGTGCCCCGCGATCAGCTCGGTGAGGCGATCGTCGTACTCCTCCCACACCTCGTGGGACATGACGGCCTCGAGCGGCGATCGCGGAATCTCCAGCCCGAGGTCCATCTCCCGCCGGTGCCCTTCGTCTACGATTGCGCAGTCGGCTTGCTCGGTCCCGGTCAGATATCGCGCGACTTCCTCGATGGGATTCTGGGTGGCGGAGAGGCCGACACGCTGTAACACGCGCGGGCCGGTCTGAAGACCGGCCCCTCCAATCACTGCCTCGAGCCGCTCCAGCGACAGGGCGAGATGGGCCCCGCGCCTGGTGCCGATGACCGCGTGGATCTCGTCGACGATGACCATGCGCGCCGTCCGCAGCATCTCGCGGCTGCGCTCGGCGGTGAGCAGCAGGTAGAGCGACTCGGGCGTCGTGACCAGGATGTGCGGCGGCGTACGCAGCATCGCCGCGCGCTCGGATTGCGTGGTGTCTCCCGTCCGCACGGCCGCCGTGATGCGCGGCGGGGCCAGGCCGGCCTCTTCCGCAAGCTGACGGATGGCGCGGCGCGGCTCGCCGAGGTTCTTGACGATGTCGGCGCTCAGCGCCTTGAGCGGCGATACGTAGACGACCCGGACCTCATCGGGCAGCGGGCCGCGAAGTCCTTCTTGAAACAGGTCGTCGAGCGCTCCGAGAAATGCGGCGAGCGTCTTGCCGGATCCGGTTGGCGCCGCGATGAGCGTATGGCGGAAGCGGCGGATTTCAGCCCAGCCGCGGCGCTGGGCCGTCGTCGGCTCGCCGAGCGTGTCGGCGAACCAGCTTGCGATGACTGGATGGAATTCGGAGAGAGCCACGCCCCATTCTAGTGGAGTCCTGTCTACTTGACGGGGAGTTCGAGGTAGAACGTCGTGCCCTCGCCGGGGCGCGACTCGCACGTGATCGCGCCGCCGAGCGCCTGCACGCATTCCGCCACGATGGCGAGGCCGAGGCCGCTGCCGTCTACGCCGAGCCGATCGTCCAGCTCGGCGTGCGCCCGGAAGAACCGCTTGAAGACCGCCGGCTTCGCGTCATCGGGGATGCCGAGGCCGTTGTCGCTCACGCAGATCGTGCAAGTGGAGTTTGCGTGGCCGTCGAGGCGAATCTCGACGAAGCGGTCCGGCTTCGCAGGATCGCAGTACTTGATTCCATTGGAGACGAGATTCAGCAGGGCGAGCTCGAGCCGCGCCGGATCGAGCAGGAGGACAGGCAGACGGGAATCGACCCGCACGGCCACCTGACGGGCCTGCGCCATCTCTCGGAGCTGGCGCGCAACCTCGTCCGCGAGCGTGGCCACTTCGACGACCTGCGAGCTCGGGGTGTCGAGCGCCTCGTCGAGGTGCGCGACACGCTGCAGCGTGCTCAACAGCGTGCTCAGACGCTCCGCGTTCCGCCGAATCGTACTCGCAATGCGCTCCAGCCGCTGCGTATCGTGTTGGACGTCCTTCTTGACGATCAAGCTCGCCGCGACCAGGATCGTGCCGACGGGCGAGCGCAGCTCGTGGCTGGCCATCCGGTTGTAGCTCCGGAGCTGCTCGGTCTGCGCCTCGATGGTCGCGGTGTATTCGCCGACGAACGTATCCACGGTCGTTCGCATCAGTGTGCGCACCGCGCGCATTAGTTTGCGCATCGCATCCAGGCACACGCACGACTCCGGGTCCAACCCGAGCCGCCTCGTCTCGGCCGCGACGAAATTCTCCAGAATCTCCGCGAGGAGCTCGTACTCCCGCAGGATCTGATGCACCGAGGCTTTCTGTTCGTGGCGGAGCTGCCCCAGCTCGCGCGCCTTGTCGATGACAGCGGCGTTCGCGGCGATCTCCTCGGTCTGCGGCGCCCGGAGATAGCGTGCGATCTCCGTCAGCAGCAAAGGGATGTGATCCAGGAGCTTGTCGGTCGGAAAGACGTCTTTCGCCTCGACCGAGAGCACAGTCTTGAGCCTCTCGAGCCAGGACTGAGCCAGCTTCACGCGCTCGGCCTCGATGCGCTCGGCCAGTATCTCGGCGTAGCTGCCGGTGGCAGATGTCATTGGGCGGACCTTTCGGGAAGCCGGACCGAGAGGCAGATCCTATCGCAGACCCAGGACGGGGAGGCCGATTTTCTTCAACCGAACCGGCTTCGGCACTGCCACGCCACTTGCTGCAGCCTCACTGAGATCGGCGTCCGAAAGCAAAAACCGTAACTCCGCGGCCTCGGCGCCGAGAAGGCGCATCTCGAAGCGATCCGTGTCCTCACCTTCCTTGAGTGAGAACAACAGGGTCGAGCCACGCACCGCCAGGTCGAAGATGGGGGTGAGCTCCCGTGGTGCGCTCTCGGCCTTCGTCACCACACCGTGCGAGTCAACCTCTATGTTGCCCAGGCTGATTCTCCCGCCGAGGGCGTCATCGACCAGGGTGACTTCGAGGCGAACGTAGGTTTTCCCCGCCAGCTCCGCGATCCATGTGCCGGCGTAACCCCGGCTGTCACTTGCCTGGCCGAACGTCAGCGCCACCACAGCCGCAAGGGTTGTGCTTCGCACGTGGGCCCTCCTTCCGACGGGTCAGACGCTGGATACCCGGACTTGGCCTTTTATTGCGCGCCCTTTTCGAGAGCCTTCCACCGGACGACGTAATCCTCCACGTTCGCGGCGGTGACGACGTCCACGCCGGAGTCGACGATCGGTGACGGCGGCATCTTCCCGGCCTTGATGCCGGCGAGCATCTTGACCGACTCGGCGCCCCAACCGAAATACTTCTGGCCAATCAGCAGTTGTACCTTGCCCGCTCTTATGAGCTCGGGCGCCGGCGGGATGGTGTCGAAGGCGATGAACTTCGTCTTGGCGGGATTGACCGCGTCGAGCGCGTTCCGCGTGAAGACGGGCCAGCCGCCGACCGAGATCCACGCGCGGAGATCCGGATAGCGGTTCGTTCCGGACGCGATGATCTCCGCGCACCGGATGCTGTCCTCCTTGATGTCGTAGACCTCGACCACCTTGATGCCCGGATGCTTCGCGAGCACTTCCTGCACGCCCTCGAGCCGCCGCGCCAGATTCACGGCGCCGATGCTCGTGATGAGCGCGACCTGACCCTTGCCCTCGAGCATCCGGACCGCCTCCTCACCCATGATCCGTCCGGCGGCGCGATCGTCGACGCCGTAGTACGCAATCCGCTTCGAGTTCGGCGCGTCGGAGTCCCACGTGACGACGGGGATACCGGCGTCAATCGCGCGGTTGATGGTCTCGTTGAGAAAGTCGCCGCCGAGGCTCGAGATCGCGATGCCATCCACGCGCTGCGTGATGAACGACTCGAGGATCTCCTTCTGACGGAGCTGATCGGCGGTTTCCGGCCCGCGCCAGATCACCTCGATGTTCCCGAGCTCCGCCGCGGCGCGCTCGGCGCCGACCTTCGCGTAGTTGAAGACCGGAAGGTCGAGCGATTTCGGGATGACCGCGAAGCGGAGCTTCCGCGTCGCGGGATCTCCGGACGTCGCGGCATCCCTGTTCCCGCCGCCGCACGCGGCGAGAGCCAGACAGATTGCCAGACACAATCCCAGACGAAGGTGGCGCATGTTGGCTCCTGGCAGCCCTAAAGGGCTGCGCTACGCGAAAAGCAGGCCTGAAGGCCTGCGCTACGGGTTATCGGGCTCCTCGCCGGACCAGCAGTTGATCCATCACGACGATCACGATGACGACGACGCCGACAATCAGCCTATCGTAGAACGTCGCGCCCGGGATCTGCGGCAGCGCGTTACGCAGCACGCCGAAAATCAGCGTGCCCAGGACGGCGCCGATGACCGATCCGCGCCCGCCCGACAGGCTGGCGCCGCCGACGACCGCCGACGCGATGATGTCCAGCTCGTAGCCCATCGCCAGGTCCGCCTTGCCCTGCCCCTGCACGACCGCAAGGACGACCCCGGAAATCGTCGACAGGAGCGCGGCGAGCACGTACACCGACGTTTTCACGGCGCCGACCGCGACCCCCGAGAACCGCGCGGCGGTTTCGTTGCCGCCGACCGCGTAGATGGCCCTCCCCCACTGGAACCGGACCATCAGAACCTGAAACAGGACGGCGAGCCCGATCATCGCCCCGGGCGCGAACCAGTCGAGCGGGAGGCCGAACGGCTGCCAGCCCGGCGGGAGCGCGCCGGACACGTCGAAGAAGCGCGCCTGCGTGAAGATGAACGCCGCCCCGCGCGCGATGCCCATCACGCCGAGCGTCGCGATGAACGGCGGCAGCCCGACGAGCACGACCAGCGCGGACGTGACCAGGCCCGCCGCGAGGCCGGCGGCGATCGCCATCGCCACGCTCGCGCCGAGCGACCATCCCCCTTCGACGAACAGGCCGCCGAGGACGACGCTCGCCAGCGCGATCAACGCCCCGGGCGACAGATCGACGCCGCCCGAGATGATCACCATCGCGGCGCCGATCGCCGCGATGCCGTAGATCGACGAATACTTCAGGATGAGCAGCGCATTCGGTCCATTCAGGAAGGGGTGCGACCGATCGCCGTCCGGCGCCAGGTACCACGCAAAGAACAACACCTCGAGCGCGAGGATGGCGACCGTGCTGAGCTCTCGGGTCTGCCACAGTCGCTTCACGCAGCGGCCCCCGGCTCGGCTGTCGCCAGCCGCATGACCGATTCCTCGTCCGCCCGTTCGCCGGCGATCTCGCCCTGAATCCGCCCCTCACGCATGACGACGACCCGGTGCGCGAGCTCGAGCACTTCGGGAAGATCGCTCGAGGCGACCAGGCAGGCCGTGCCTTCGCGGGCCTGACGCCGGATGATCTCGTGGATCTCGAACTTCGCCCCCACGTCCACTCCCTTGGTCGGCTCGTCCATCAACAGGATGCGCGGCGCCATCGCCAGCCATCGCGCGACGACCACCTTCTGCTGGTTGCCTCCGCTCAGGCTGTCGGGGAACGCCTCGGGCCCGGGCGTCTTGATGTTCCAGGCGCGGATCATCGCACGCGCGTCCGCCTGCTCGGCCCGGGGCCGAACCACGAGGCTCGAACGCGCGGCTTCCCGCGGCAGGACCAGGTTGTGACGGAGATCGAGGTTGAAGAACAACCCCTGCTGCTGGCGATCCTCGGGCACGAGCGCGAGGCCGGCGCGCGCGGCGTCTCGGGGCGCCGCGAAACGGCACTCGCTCCCATCGATCGCGATCGCTCCCGCGTCCGGGGTGTGGAGGGCGAACAGCGTCTCGAGCAGCTCGGACCGTCCCGAACCGACGAGCCCGAACAGGCAGACGATCTCGCCCGGACGGATCGTGAGCGACACATCCTCGAAGCAGGGACGCCGCGTCAGACGGTCGATCGTGAAGCGCGGCTGGTCCGACGGCCGCGGACCCGAGGCATCGGCATCCGCGACGCGCGGCGGAAGATCCCGGCCGACCATCGCGCGAACGATCACGTCGGGGCGCGTCGCCGCCCGGTCGAAGGTCCCGGCGTGAGCGCCGTCCCGCAGGACCGTGATCCGATCGCACAGCGCGAACACCTCTGGCAACCGGTGCGACACGTAGATCAGCGTCGTGCCCCTGCCCTTCAGACTCCGCCAGCACGCGAAACAGGTGGTCCACCTCGGCATCGGTCAGCGACGTCGTCGGCTCGTCGAGCGCCAGGATCCGGCACTCGAACGCGAGAGCGCGCGCGACCTGCACGAGCTGCCGGTAGGCCGCGGAGAGCGTACCGGCGAGGTCGTCCGGAGAGACGGGGATGTGTAGCCGCTCGATCAGCGTCCGGGTACGGTCGCGCATCGCCCGCTCGCGCAGGAGCCCGCCGCGGGTCAGCTCGCGCCCGGCGAAGATGTTCGCCGTGACGGTCAGGTCGGGAAACGCGAGCATCTCCTGGTGCACGATGCCGATGCCGTGCGCGAGCGCGTCGCGCGGCCGCGCGAGCGCGATCGGCTGGCCGTCGAGGCACAGCTCACCGCTGTCCGGGCGGAGGGAGCCCGAGAGGATCTTGAGCAGCGTCGACTTGCCGGCGCCGTTCTCGCCGACGAGCGCGTGCGCCTCGCCCGCCGCGACGTCGAAGCTGACGCCGCCGAGCGCGCGCACGGCGCCGAACGACTTGCGGAGGTCGCGGAAGGAGACGGCGGGGATGCTCATGCGTTTTGACCCTGTCACTTCGGGGGGACCGGAGGCGACGGAGATAGCGGAGGAACAACGGAGGAACGGAGGTAGCGGGGACGAACGGAGATTCAAATATTTCAGATCTCCGTTTCGTCTCCGTTAACCCCGTTCCTCCGTTGTAACTCCGTTTCCTCCGTCCCCTCCGCTACCCGCCATACACATTCGGCGCCGATCCTCGCACACCCGGACGTACCCGCATCAGGCCGCCGTCGTGTCGCTGCACTGCCTTTCCCGCCTTTTTCAGCCCGATGGTCGCCGACGTGATGTAGAGCTCATCGAGCGCCGCGCCGCCGAACGCGCACTTCGTCGGATGCGACGCCGGGAGCGCCACGGCCCGATCGAGCGTCCCGTCCGGCGCGTAGCGGTGCAGCGCGGACCCCGCCCACAACGCAACCCAGATGTAGCCGTCCGCGTCGAGGATGAGACCGTCCGGGAAGCCGTGCTCGCGCGCGATGTGGACGAGCGCGCGACGGTTGGCGACCGCGCCGGTCGCGAGATCGTAGTCGAAGACGTCGATGCGTCGCGTAGGGCTGTCGACGTAGTACATCACGCGCGCGTCGGCGCTCCACGCGATCCCGTTCGAGATCGAGATGTCGCCGACCATCTTCGAGACGCGGCCGTCGGGATCGAGGCGGTAGAGCGCGCCGGCCCCGGACGACTCGTCGAGCGCCATCGTCCCGGCCCAGAAGCGTCCGGCGGGATCGCAGGCGCCGTCGTTCATGCGGTTCCCGTCTCGATCCGTCTCGACCTCCGCGATCGTCGAGACGCGTCCGGTCTCCCACTCGAGCCGCTCGAAGCCACGGCTCGTGGCGAGGACGAGCGACCCGTCCCGGCTCGGCGTGACGGCCCCGACCGGCCGGCCGACCTCTCGGATCTCGTCTTGTCCGGAAACCGGATCGAACCGGTGCACGCGCCCCTGCAGAATGTCGACCCAGAGCACCCGCTTCGAGGCGGCGTCCCAGATCGGCCCTTCGCCGAGCTCGGCTCGGGCGTCGTGAACGAGCTCCACCTCCGCCATCAGGACGAGCTGCGCGCACCGAGGCGCGATTCCCAGCCGTGCTCGAAGAGCTTGATGCGCCCGCCCGTCGGTGGGTGTGCCGCGCAGATGTCGTGATTCAGCTTCACGCCCAGCCCCGGCCGCTCGGGGACGGAGAAGCAGCCGTCGGCCGCATCGACGCGTGGCGCGTGATCGACGAGCGTCTGGACCCAGGGATCCGCGAAGTCGTTGAAGTGCTCGAGGACCTTGTAGTTGGGTGTCGAGGCGGCGAAGTGCACGTTCGCCATCGTGCCGACCGGCCCGCAGACGTTGTGCGGGGCGAGGAGCAGCGAGTAGGCGTCGGCCCAGCCGGCGAGACGCTTCATCGGTAGGAAGCCGCCGAAGTGCGTGAGGTCGACCTGCACGACGTCCATCGCCCCGCCTTCGATGAAGGGACGGATGTCTTCGAGCGTGTGCGCACGCTCCCCAGTCGCGATCGGCGTCGTCGTCGCCGCGCGGACGCGCGCGAGCACGCGTGCGTTCTCGGGCGGCACGGGCTCTTCTATCCACTCGGGATCGTACGGCTCGAGGAGGGTCGCGACCTTTGCGGCCGTCGCCGGGGTGAACCGCCCGTGCATCTCGATCATGATCTGCACGTCGGGGCCGACGGCCTCGCGGACCGCGGCAACGATCTCGATCGCGCGGCGCCGCTCGGGCCGCGCGATCTCGGCCGAGGCAGCGCCGAACGGATCGATCTTCATGGCCCGGTACCCCTTCGCGACGACCCCTTTGGCGAGCTTCGCGATCGCCGCGGGGTCCCGGTCGGTCTGATACCAGCCGTTCGCATACGCCGGCACGCGCTCACGGAACCTGCCCCCCAGCAGCTTCCACACCGGCACACCGAGGGCCTGCCCTTTGAGGTCCCAGCACGCGATGTCGAACGCCGCGAGCGCCGACTGCGTGATCTCGCCGGGCCGGCCGTACTCGGCGCGCTGCACGTTCCACGCGAGCCGCTCTACGTCGAACGGATCGGCGCCGACGACATACCGCGGCGCCAGCTCCTGCAGGCAGGCGACGAGCGTCTCGGTCTTGTTGACCATCCGCACCTCGCCGACGCCGGTGAGGCCTTGATCCGTCGCTAGCTCGACGAACGTCAGCTCACGCCAGGGAGCGCCGACGACGGTGATGCGGAGGTCGATGATTTTCATCAGTTCTGAGTTTTGAGTTCTGAGTTCTTTGAGTTTTGAGTTACGCGGAGTCTCGAGTCCAGCGGCCGTCTACGAGCCGCTGGATGCCGAGTGGGTTCGCCGCCCGCAGCGCCTCCGGCAGGAGCGCGTCGGGCGTGTTCTGAAACGCCACCGGCCGCAGGAAACGGCGAATGCTGGTCGCACCAACCGACGTGTGTCCGGGGCTGGTCGTCGCCGGGTACGGCCCGCCGTGCTGCATGCCCCACACGACGACGACCCCGGTCGGATACCCGTTCCAGACGATGCGGCCCGCTTTGTCGGTGAGGACGGCCGAGAGTCGAGTGGCCCACTCGGCGTCCGAGGCGTCCGCGTGAATCGTGGCGGTCAAGCTGCCCTCGAGGCCCGCCGCCAGGTCAATCATCGACTGGGCAGACGGACATCGCACGACGACCGACACCGGACCGAAGTGCTCCTCGCGGAGCGCGGGCGTCGCCGCAAACGTCGCGAGATCGGTTGTCATGACGACGCCCGGACGCGCGAGCGCTTTCCCATCGCTGTGGTACGAGGCTTTAGCCTCGTCGTGGTGCGACGCTTTAGCCTCGTCCCCACCCAGCACTTCGACCCCGGGCAGCGCTCCGGTCCGTTCGAGCTTTTCCTTCAGCCCGGCGTGAAGCTGCGGGTTGAGCATGAGGCCGGGCTCACGCGCCGCGACGCGCTCGGCGATCGCGGCGGCGAACGCGCGGCCGCCGGCGTCGGTCGACGGGACGAAGACGACGCCGGGCTTCGTGCAGAACTGGCCGGTCCCGAGCGTGATCGAGTTCGCCAGTCCGTCCGCGATGTCGGCCGACCGCGACGAGAACGCGCCCGGGGCGATGAAGACCGGGTTCAGGCTGCCCATTTCGGCGAACACGGGAATCGGGTGCGGCCGCGACGCCGCGAGATCGTGAATCGCCCGTCCGGCAGCGAGCGACCCCGTGAACGCGATCGCCCGAACGTCTTGAGCGGTCACGAGCGCCCGCGCCGCGTCCAACCCCCGCGCCTGCAGCAGGCCGATGACGCCGTCTGGCGCGCCGGTGTCGCGCGCCGCCGCATCGAGCGCGCGCGTGCACGCCTCGGACGTGGCCGGATGCGACGGATGCCCCTTGACGATGACCGGACAACCGGCGGCGAGCGCCGAGGCCGTGTCGCCGCCGGCGACGCCGAAGGCCAGCGGGAAATTGCTCGGCGTGAACACGGCGACGGGACCGATCGGGACCAGCATGCGCCGGACGTCCGGCCGCGGCGGCCTGGCCGAGGGATCCGCGGGCGAGATGATCGCGTCGACGTACGACCCCTCTGCCACCACGTCGGCAAAGGCGCGAAGTTGAGCGACCGTCCGATCCAGCTCGTTGTTCAACCGCGCGGCGCCGAGTCCGGTCTCGGCATCCGCCGTCGACACGAGCGCCTCGCGGCTGGATTCGAGTCGGTCGGCCGCCTTTCGCAGAAACCCAGCCCGATCGCCGGGCGCCGACCCGCGCCACGCACCGAAGGCGCGCGCCGCACGCGCCGCCGCGGCGCGGACGTCGTCGAGCGTCGCCTCCTCGAACAGTTCCTGCCCCGGGCGCCCGGTCCGCGGGTCGAAGGCCGTAAAGGTCGTCATCGTCTTTCGAGCACGCCGATCGGCGATGGAACCGCGTCCGGGGCGTAGCGTCGCAGAAGCGCGAGCGCGATCGAGGCGCGGCGGACCCGCTCGCGCGCCATCGCGATGGCCGTCGCCTCGAGATGCTGGCCGCAGGGATAGAGCCCGGGCGCGTTGCGGAGGCCGAACTTCAGGTAGATCGGGGCGCCAACCCGCACGAGCTCGGCGATCTCGTAATGGCGCACGGCGCCGCCGAAATCATCCGGGCTCTCGATGTAGAGATCGATGGCGGCGTCGACCGCCTGGCGAATCGCGGCAATCTGCGCGAGCGACAGATCGCCCGGCAGATTGATTGACGTCGCGCCCAGATCTTCGAGCACGCGCGCGGTCGCCGGATTCGGCGCGGCGACGGTCACCGAGACCTTGAGCACGAAGTCCGCGGGCAGGTCGCCGGAGGCCTTCATCCGTCCGAGCACCATGAGCTGGCCGATATCGGCGACGAGCGCCGATCGAATGCCGAGCTCGGCGGCGTGCAGCACGTCGTCGATCCCGTATCCGAGCTGATCGGCCCCGCGCAGGGACGATCCGATGACGCGTCCGTTGGTGCTTGCGGCCTGGACGCCGATATCCCAGTTCGCGCGCGGCCCGACGAAGAGGCACACCTCGATCCCGCGCTCGCGGCCGAGCGCGACCATGGCGCGGATCTCATCGTCGGTCTGCAGCATGATGCCGCTGCCCTGACTGACGCGGTGGACCGGTACGCCGTGCGTGTCCGCCTCGGCCACGACCGTCTGCATGACGCGCGGCCCTTCGCACGACGGGATCTCGATTCGGTACTGACCGCCGTCGGCGAACCGCTTGCGCGAGGCCGGCAGATCGTGCGCGTCGCGCTCCGGCAGGTCGAGCCCGGCGAGAATGTCACGTGCGTTTCGCATCACCCTACCTCCTGCCTCCTAGGTCGCGAACTGAATTCCCAGCCCGCAATCGATCGCCAGCGCGGCGCCGACGATCGCCGACGCTTCATCCGACGCGACGAAGGCGATCAAATTGGCGATCTCCGCGGGCGTCGCGATCCGCCGGAGCGGATGTACGTCCATCACGTGCCGCTCGGCGGCCGCCGGATCCGGCTGCATGCGGAACCAGTCCTCGACGAGCCGGGTCCGCGTCCAGCCGGGCAGCACGGCATTGACGCGGATGTTGAGCGGCGCGTAGTCGAGCGCGAGGCTGCGCGTCAGCCCGACAACGCCCGATTTCGCCGCGGCGTACGGAAACATCCCCGCCATCGTCACGCTCGCGTGGATCGACGCGATGTTGACGATCGATCCCCGCCCCGCTTTCTTCATCGCCGGCAGGACGTGCTTGCAACAGAGCCAGGCGCCCTTCAAATCCACGGCGAAGACCGCATCCCACTCCGCCTCGGTCATCGCGGCGGCGTCGAAGTACGCGTTGACGCCGGCGTTGTTGACGAGCACGTCTATCGTCCCGTGCGCCGAGACGACCGCCGCCATCGCGCGGGTGACGTCCGCCTCGCGGGTCACGTCGGCGCGCTCGAACGTCAGGCTCCCGGCGGCGCCGTCGATCTCGCGTACCGCCTCGCGGCCGGCCGCCTCGTCCACGTCCAGGAACGTGACGCGCGCGCCTTCGGCGAGGAACTTCTCGACCGTGGCCCGTCCGATCCCGCGCGATCCGCCGGTGACGACCGCGACCCGGCCGTCGAGCCGCCCCCTCATCGGTTCCGCCGGATCATCCGCTCGATCGGCCCGTGGACATCGGGCGCTTATGATATTACGATTGACGGCCCGGCCGGCTGCCATGCGTGCACACGCCCTCGCGACGATCCTGGCCCTTGCCGTTGCGCTCGCCCCCGCGGGAACCGGCGTCACGCGCGCGCCCTTCGGAACCATGCCCGACGGCACCCCCATCGAGGTCTTCACGATCGCAAACGCTCGCGGCGTCGAAGTCCGCGCCATCGAGTTCGGCGCGATCGTCGTCTCGCTCACCACGCCGGATCGGAGCGGACGCTCGGCCGACGTCGTCCTCGGCTACGACACGCTCGCCGATTACGTCTCGAAGAACACGCCGTACCTGGGCGGCGTCGTCGGACGCTACGCGAACCGGATCGCCAGGGGTCGTTTCACGCTCGACGGCCAGGAGTACAAGCTCGCGACGAACAACGGACCGAACCACCTGCACGGCGGTGTAAAAGGCTTCGACAAGGTCGCCTGGAGCGGCGAGCCGGTCACGGGCGCCGACGGCCCGGGCGTCGCGTTCACGTATACCAGCCCGGACGGCGAGGAAGGCTATCCAGGCACGCTGAAGGCCAGGGTCACCTACACGCTGAACGACCGCAACGAGCTGACGGTCGACTATCTCGCGACGTCGGACAAGCCGACGCACGTGAACCTGAGTCAGCACAGTTACTTCAACCTCTCGGGCGGGGATCGCAACATCCTCGACCATACGCTGACAATCAACGCCGAGCGGTTTACGCCGGTGGATGAGGCGCTGATCCCGACCGGGGAGCTGTCGCCGGTTGCCGGAACGCCGCTCGACTTCAGGAAGCCGACGGTGATCGGCGCGCGGATCGAAGACAAGCACGTGCAGCTGCTCCGCGGGCGGGGCTACGACCATAACTTCGTCCTGGTCCGGCTGAAGCCGGACACTACGGGTAATCGCGACGTTGCCCCCGCTGCGCGGCTGGTCGATCCCGCGTCGGGCCGGACGCTCGACGTCGCGACGACCGAGCCGGGGCTGCAGTTCTACTCGGGCAATTTCCTCGACGGCACCATCAAAGGCAAGAAGGGGCGCGTCTACGCGCAGCGATGGGGACTTTGCCTCGAGACCCAGCACTTTCCCGATTCACCCAACCGCCCGAACTTCCCCTCTACCATTCTGCGGCCGGGCGTGGAGTATCGGTCGCGGACCGTGTTCACGTTCGGCGTGGCCCGCTGAGCCACGGATTACACGGATTACACGGATTGGGCTTGGCCCCACCGGTGTCGATCCCGCCGACTGCCGTTCGTATAGTAGGTGGGAGAACAACGATGACGCAGTATCTGCTCAGCATTTATCAGCCCGACGGCGAAACGCCTCCGCCCGAGTTCCTGGCGAAGGTCATGCGGGACGTCTACGCGCTCCTCGATGAGGCCAAGGCCGCGGGCGTCTGGGTCTTCAACGGCGGCCTGCATCCCCCGACGACGGCCACCGTCCTGCGGCACCAGCGGGATGAGGTGCTCATGACCGACGGCCCTTACGCCGAGGGCAAAGAGCACATCGGCGGGTTCATGGTCGTCAAGGCGCCGGATCTCGACGCCGCGCTCGAGTGGGGCCGCAAGCTCGCGCGCGTGCTGTCGCCGCTTGCGATCGAGGTCCGACCATTCAGGGAAGAGGCGAAGGGCTGATCGCCGCCGAGCAAATCCTCGCCGTATCAGAGATCGAACGTGTGTTCCGCTCGGAGTACGGCCGCGCGGTGGCGGTCCTCGTCCGCTACTTCCGCGACATCGATCTCGCAGAGGAAGCGGTCCAGGATGCGTTCACCGTGGCGCTGCAACGGTGGCCATCCGACGGAGTGCCGCCCAATCCGGCGGCCTGGATCATCACGACGGCGCGCAACCGCGCGATCGACCGACTCCGGCGTGAGGCCTCTCGCGAGGATCGTCACGCACAGGCCGCGCTGTATGGGCAAGGGAAGGGCTTGGGGCCTGGGGCTTGGGGCTGGAACCTGCCCGAGGACGAGGGCGACGTGCCGGACGATCGACTGCGCCTGATCTTCACCTGTTGCCATCCATCGCTCGCCACCGGCGCGCAGGTCGCGCTGACGCTCCGGTTGCTCGGAGGGCTCACGACCGCGGAAATCGCGCGTGCGTTCCTGGTGCCCGAGCCGACGATGGCGCAGCGGCTGGTTCGGGCGAAGGGAAAGATCCGCGACGCGAGGATTCCCTATCGGGTTCCGGATGAGGAGGATCGCCCGGCTCGGGTTCGCGCCGTGCTGGCGGTCGTCTATCTCATCTTCAACGAGGGCTACACCGCGAGCTCGGGCGACCGCCTCGTCCGCGAGGACCTCTGCGCCGAGGCGATCCGCCTGGCGAGGCTTCTCGACGACCTGATGCCGGACGAGCCCGAGGTCATGGGACTGCTCGCGCTGATGTTGCTCATCGAGTCGCGCCGGGTCGCGCGCACCACGGCCGGCGGCGACCTCGTGCGCCTCGCCGACCAGGACCGCGCGCGCTGGAATCGCGACCTCATCTCCGAAGGCCAGGCGATCGTCCGCCGATGCCTCGCGCGCAAGCGTCCCGGTCCCTACCAGATCCAGGCGGCGATCAACGCCGTCCACAGCGACGCGCGTGTCGCGTCCGCCACGGACTGGAGGCAGATCGTCCGGCTGTACGATCAACTCCTCGCGATGGCGCCCAGCCCCATCGTGGCCCTCAACCGCGCCGTCGCGGTGGCCGAGGTCGAAGGACCCGCGGCGGCCCTCACGCTGGTCGATGGTCTTTCCGGCCCCGAGCTCGATCGCTATCACCTGTTCCACGCGATCCGCGCCGACCTGCTCCGGCGCATGGGCCGGCAGGACGAAGCGGCGCTGGCGTACGCCGCGGCGATCGATCGCACCGACAACGCGCGCGAGCGCGACTTCCTGGAGCGCACGCGAACGTCGCTCGGCTGACCTGGACTCGATCGCGTCGCCTCGTGACGCTATGCTGGGCGATGGCGATGGATGTGAGAGCCGCTGAAGAACCAGAGGTCGACGCGCTCGCGAAGCTCTGGTACGAGGCCTGGCAGGATGCCCATTCGCGGATCGTGCCGGCGGAGCTCACGCGGCTCCGGACGCTCGAGAGCTTTCGGCAGAGGCTGCGGGCGGATCTTCCGAACGTCCGGGTCGTGGGCCCGTCCGGCGCGCCGCTGGGGTTCTGCACGGTGAAGGGGGACGAGCTCTATCAGCTCTTCGTCTCGGCGCAGTCCCGCGGGTCAGGCGTCGCCGTCGCGTTGATCGACGATGCAGAGGCCCGGCTGTCCGCAAGCGGCGTCGACACCGCATGGCTCGCGTGCGCGATCGGGAATGACCGGGCCGCGCGATTCTACGAGAAGCGCGGATGGCGCCTGGCCGGTACCTTCGTCAGCCGGTTGGACACGTCCGTTGGGACGTTTCCGTTGGAGGTTTGGAAGTACGAAAAGACGCTGACCCGTTGAGCGCGGATTCCGATCACGAGGCCGACGGAAGCCATTCGCCTTTCCGTCGGAAGCAGCATCTGACAAAGTCCGTGCGGCTCGTGTTTTCCTTGATCCGTGTATCCGCGGAATCCGTGGCTTCGTGATCAGCGAAATCCGTGGCCTAGCGGATCGGAGCTCGCGGCTCCCGCGCTCGCTTGTTCCACTCCCACAGGCCACCGGTAATGCTCGCTGGAAGCCGGTGACCGAGTTGACGCGCGAGCATGACGATCTGGCCTCGGTGGTGCCCTTCGTGCGCGACGAAATACGTCAGGACATGGGGGACGTCCAGCGGCAGGTTGCGCCAGACATAGGCTTTCGACGGCGGCACATGGCCTCCTGCAGCGATGCCGAGCTCGAGGAGCGCTTCGATCCCCCGGCTGCTCCGCTTGAGAGCGACAAGCAATTCACGGCGCGTGACCGTGCGGCGGTCGACAGCGGCGGGGACGGCGATCCCGTGTTCGCGGCCGAGGGTCTTGAGCCACGTGCACCGGCAGTTGTGGACATGCCCGGCGATCATGCGGATCGTCCGTCGCGGCGCCCCGGGAACCTGGGCGTCCCAGAGCGCGGCGGGCAGGTGTTCGACGAGATACGCGGTGACTCGACTGTTGGTCCGCCAGGAAGCCAGGAGCGTCGCGTCGAGATCAGCGGGTGGAGTCATTGAAAGGAGGCAGCGTAGCTCGCCGTAAGCTGGTCTATGGTTCCGGGATTGAGGTCATAAATGCCAGGCCGCACACGCTCAAACCAACCATAGTAGTTGTCGAACATGATCCGTCTCGCGTTGTTCACGCCGCTGCCTTTCGCAACCAAAGCGGCTTTCGTCGCACCATTTTCCGACAGGAACTTGACGCAGCGCAGTGCATCCTGCCGATAGGCTGTCACGAGCCCCCGACGCGTTGACCCGCCCACATTCGGATCACCGACCCGCCTGGAGAACTCCCCGAGAAGCCGGGCTTTCTTCCATTGTGATTGACGCGGCCGATAGGGAGCCGGGTCAACGTGTACGACTACGAGCTGATCACGTAAGCGAACGGTTATCAGCCCGAGTCCAAGACGTCGGCACAGCGTCAGGTTCTTTCGAAGCGCCCTTCCGAAACCCCGGCCCTGGCTGGCCGGTACGGCAATGTAGACGGAATCCGTTATCGTTTGTCGCTCTGTCGCTTGATGAAACAACGATAAAGAAAAAGCAGTCTTGAGCTCGACGACTAACGCCGGCTCATCGCCACGGACGGCGACGACATCTGCCACACCGACCTCTGCCTTCACCTCATAGCCCTGGTTCTGGAGGAAGCGCTTGATCGGCTCGTACATCGTCGTTTCACGCATGTTGGAAAATCCTATCGGTCACAATTCAGCCCATCGCTTTGACGCCGCCGAGGCCTTCTCGGACGACGGAACAGAGATAGCGAATCTCATCGTCTTCGAGACCCTCTCCGAACGTCGTGAGGCCCTGCCGCGTTTTTACCGTCACGCCCCGGCCCTTCGCGAAGCGCGCGAGCGACGCCAGCAGCCGTTCCGTGCGCGGACCGACCGCGGCGGAGCTGTGGATCTCCAGAGCCTTCCGGTCCGCGGCGCGCCGTGCCGACGCGATTGCGGATTCACGGGTGCTGAAGTCGACGTCGAGGATGTCGGCGGCATCCAGTGGCGCGACCGTGCGGGTTGTCCATGCACCTCGTTCCTGAATGCGGATGCCCTGCGGTGAGACGGAAAGCAGCGTGGCGCCACGGCGTGACCGGAGGAACACATTCCCCAACGTCATCGCGGGAAGAAGGCCGAAACACACGATGATGAACGCGAGAAAGGCCCAGCCGACCGGATCCGGCGTCTGGGTGCGCCGAAAGAACTGGGAGAACGCAGGAATGACGACGAGTGAAATCGCGATCGGAATCACGGCCGCAGCGAGCAGGATGGGGTGCATGCGTGGTCGAGGGATGACAATCCGGACGTGGCCCCCATCACGGCTCACCTGACTCCTGGCCCCGGGCGGTCGACTGACCGTCTCCCGGCGGAAAGGATCGCGCGAGGCTCTCTGCTGGAGCGACTGGTCGGCCTCGCTCGACGACAGCCGGACCGCATGATCCGTCGACGCATCTTCGATGTCGACGTGCAGGTGCTTCGCGACCTCCACGGCGCACGCCCGGGATTCTCCGTAGACCGTGAAGCTGCACAGCGGAAGATCCGCCCCCGCGCGCGCTTTCAAGCCCACGGGAAATCGATCGGACGTATCCGAGTCGCCCTGGACGAAGCCGAGCGTCACCGCCGTATACGCCTCGAAGGGAACGGTTCGCTCTTTGAGCGGCACCAACAGACCCCACTGCTTGATGACCGCCCGCTGGCTGGTGTCGATGGTCGTCCAACTGCGCCCGAACACCAGCGTTCCGCCGACGGCCGTGAATGCGGCGCCCATGAGCATGAGCGCTGGCCACCCCCATCCCGGCACCTCGTCGGCATTGCTGACCGGGACCACGCCGAAGGTGACCAGGAACATGAAGATGCCGGCCATGAAGAATGGCAGGCCGAACACCGCCATGCACCCGCCGCCCTCGCGAATCTGCAGTCGGTCCGGTGTCAGGTGGCGGAAGGGACGGGCCATCTTCCGTCTTATCGGAGGGTGGCGCCGATCGCTTGCGTCGACGCCGACGGCGGACAACCTGACACGGCGGCGTTACGGTGTCCTAATATAATCGCGGGGCTCTCAGCGCCTGCTATGAGGGAGATCGCGATGGCTAGAACTCCGCTGCTGAGCACCCTTCGCCGCCTGTTCCGTGATGCCCAGGTCGCAAGGGCTAACGGCTTGTCGCTCGAAGCATTGCGCGAGGTCCGCGCGGAGCGCGCCGAACGTGTCAAGGGGCGCGCTATCTCCCGCCGTGCGTTTCTTGCCGGTGCCGGTGTCGGCACGGCTGCGACGGTGATCCCGCGGTTCTCTTTCGGGGCTGGCCAGCCAACCGTCGTGATCGTGGGCGCCGGGATAGCCGGCCTGAATTGCGCGCTCGAGCTCGCCGACCTCGGTATCACGAGCACGGTGTACGAAGCCTCGGGCCGTTTCGGCGGCCGCATGTTCACCAACACCGGCTACTGGAGTGCGAACCAGATCACCGAGTGGTGTGGCGAGCTGATCGACACAGGCCACACGACGATTCGGAGGCTGGCGAAACGCTTCGATCTGCCGCTCGACAATCTGCTTCGCGCCCAGCCCCACCGCTCCGAAGACATCTACCACTTCTTCGGACGTTACTATCCGAAGAGTCAGGCGGATCGGGATTTCATCGCCTTGTCCGACAGCATTTCTGGAGACGCTGAGGCTGCCGGCTTCCCCACCACGTTCGACACCAATACGGCGGCGGGGCGAGCGCTGGATCAGATGAGCGTTCACGACTACATCGAGCGGCGTATTCCCGGGGGGCATCGCTCGCCGCTGGGGGCGCTCCTCGACGTCGCCTACGTCATCGAGTACGGCGCCGATTCGACCGAGCAGTCGGCGCTCAACTTGATTTTCCTGCTCGGGTTTCAACCCCATCCCAACTCGTTCTCGATCTTCGGCGAGTCTGATGAGACGTTCCACGTCCGGGGTGGGAATCAACAGCTGCCGGAAGCTATCGCCCGCTCCCTGGGTGGCGATGTCGTCAAGACGGGGCAGCGGCTGGTGAGGGTGAAGGAAACCGCGAACGGCCGATACAGGGTCACGTTCGAGCGAGCCGGCGGCACGAGCGAGGTGGTCGCCGACTTCGTGGTGCTGGCCCTTCCGTTTGCGGTACTGAACGAGCTGGACATGTCCGCGGCGGGATTCGACGCCCTCAAGCAGCAGGCGATCGCCGAGCAGGGCCGCGGCCACAACGGCAAACTGCATCTTCAGTTCACTGGGCGCGACTGGCTTGGTACCGGGCCGTGGCCCGGGGTGTCCAACGGCTCGAGCTATGCGGACACCGGCTACCAGGCCGGCTGGGAAGCGACGCGTGCCCAGAGCGGCAATCCAGGGATCCTGGTCTTCTACTCGGGCGGATCGATAACCGACGCGGCGGTCACCACCCAGGCGTTCGCAAATGCGGGCAACGGGGGCGTGCGGACTGACGCAGGCGTCGCGCTGTCACAGATCGCGCCGGTGTATCCCGCGCTCTCGTGGAATGGGAAGGCGACGCAGTCTCTCACGCACAAGAGCCCGTTCTTCCGAGCGTCGTATTCCTTCTACAAGGTCGGTCAATACACGACGTTCGGCGGCTACGAACGAGTTCGGCAGGGCGGTGTGCTGTTCTGCGGCGAGCACACGTCAATCGACTTCCAGGGCTTCATGGAAGGCGCGGCGGCCGAGGGTGAGCGCGCAGCCAGGCAGCTCGCGCGGATGATCGTCAGAGATTAGCCACGGACTACGCGGATCGGAAGATCGCAGGTTGACGTAGCGGCGATTGGATTCCAGGCTCAGGAGACGCGGCGACCTCTCCGGTCAAATCAGCAGTCGACAATAATCCTCAATCGCCAATAGTCAATCTTCAATCAATCCTCAATCAGCAATCCCCAATCCACAATGCACGGAGGTTACCTGACCTTCCACTCCTGAATCCCCGCGGACCACTGCGGCTGCATCGTCACTTCCACGCGCAGGGCATCCGTGGTGACCGGCGTGAATGCCACCTTGTTCCAGGCGTCCTTCGCCACGCCGTAGGCCGCGGTCGCGCTGACCGGCTTCCACTCGGCGCCATCCTTATATAGAAGGCGCCACGAGGCAGGCACGCGCACCTGGCCGCGGCCGGTATCGTCGAACCAGTACAGCTCGACCTCGGAGACCATCGCCGTCTTCGCGAGCGCCATCTCGGCCCACTCGGTCGTCCCGCGCGTGGGCCACCAGTCGAAGTACGACGACGAATCCGCGGACGACGGCGGCTCCTCGCCGTCATGGATTGGCCGCGGGTTCTTCCGCCCGGACGTCGTCACGGTGCTGGTGGTCGCGAGCGTCGGATACGGCGCCGGCCGCGCGTTCGCCTCGGAGCGTGGCAGCCACACGATCATCTGACCGCGTCCGCGGTTCGCCCATGCGTAGTACGGAATCGCGGTGAAGTCCTGCTCCGTCTTCGTGACGGCTCCCTTCTCGTCAAACGCGAGCGCCGTGGCGCGTCCCGTGATGACCTGGACGCCGTTCAGCAGGTTCGGCCGGAACTCGGAGGTCAACGACGCCGTGTCAGGCAGAACGAGATTCCGGACCCGGCCATTGGGGTTGTCCGGCCACTCAGCCGCAAACATCAGCGGTCCCCGCTGCAGCGCGACGCGGCCGCGGTCCGCCTCGACGCTCTCGTGCGCCACCACTCGGCGCACCGGCATGGGGAGATGCAGCTCGATGGTGTCGCCCGTGCGCCACCGACGCGCGAGGGTGACGTAGCCCTTGTCGATCGTGAGTGGCACAGGCTCGCCATTCACCTTTACGATCGCCGGCAGGATCGCCGGGCTCATGCCCGCGGCGACCTGCGCGGCAGCGGTCTCCGCCTCGGTCCGGCTCAAGCCGGACGCTACGGGGAAAAAGGTGTAGAGATTGCCCGGCACGGGCTCGTTGCGCGCCCAGCCAGGGATGCGCACTTTGATCGCGAACTGCCGCGCCGGGCCGGGGTCGATCGTCATCGTGACGTCGCCATCCCACGGGTAGCGGGTTTCTTGGGCGATCTTCACGGGCCGCCCGCCCAGCTCGATCGCCGCGCGTCCCGCCGCATAGAGGTTGACGAAGATCGCTTCTCCCTGTATCGCGTACGCGTAGCCGGGAACCGACGCAAGGAACCGTGTGATGTTCGACGGGCAGCAGGCGACGCCGAACCACGGGCTGCGCTCGTGCTGGCCGTTCGACTCCAGCGGGTTCGGGTAGAAGAACGTCTTGCCGTCCAGCGACACGCCCGAGATCAGACCGTTGAAGAGCGTCCGCTCCATCACGTCGATGTACTTCGCGTCGCCATGAAGCAGGAAGAGGCGGTGGTTCCAGTAGTCCAGGCCGATCGAGGCGCACGTTTCGTTGTACGCGGTCATGTTCGGCAGCTCGTAGTGGCGGCCGAACGCCTCGCCCGCGCCCGACGCACCGATGCCGCCGGTGATGTACAGCTTCCTGCCGACCGTGTTCTCCCAGATCGTGTCGATCGCCTTGATGTATGCCGCGTCGCCGGTGAGCGCGGCGACGTCCGCCATCCCGGAGTACATGTATGTTGCGCGAACGGCATGTCCTACCGGCTCGGTCTGTTCGACGACCCGCTGCTGCGCCTGGTTGTAGACGAGCCCGCGCGGGTTCACCTTCTCGCCTGGGTTGGGGCCGCGCTCGTCGAGCAGGAATTTCGCCAGCGTCAGATAGCGCTCGTCGCCCGTCACGCGGTACAACCGCGCGAGCGCCATCTCGGTGATCTGGTGGCCTGGCCAGATCGACCGCTTGCCCGGCCCGAACACGCTGACGAGAAGGTTCGCGCTCTTGATCGCCACATCGAGCAGCGTGCGCTTCCCCGTCGCGAGGTAGTGCGCGACCGCCGCTTCGTACAGGTGCCCGAGGTTGTACAGCTCGTGGCTGTCGTCGCGCTCGAGCTCCCACCGCTCCTTCCCCGCCCACCGATGCGGGTTCTGCGGATCGATCGTCCGCGTCGTGTAGATGTATCCGTCCGGCTCCTGCGCAGCGGCGATCTTCGCGATCAGCGTGTCGACGTAGGCTTCGAGCTTCGGATCGGGATGGACGCTCAGCGTGTACGACGCTCCCTCGATGACCTTGTACACGTCGGTGTCATCGAATGGGTATCCGGGCGGCTTCCGGTTCTCGAGCGGCTGGCCGCGAAGCACCGTCGCCGCGCGTTCGAACAGGTCCACGCGGCCGGTCCGCTCGCACTGCTGAAACGCGAACGGAATGGTGACCGTCCGATTGATCTCGATCTTCGGCGCCCAGAACTGATCGGTCAGATGCACCGCCGTGAACGGCACGGGCTGGACCGGATAGTCCCGCGGTGGGCTTGCCCTGAGCGGAGTCGAAGGGGCCTGCGGTCGACCGCCGGGCGTTTGCGCCGCGACGAGGACCGCGAGCGCTGCAGCGAGAGCAGGAAGGCAGAACGCGACGGCTCGTAACATCGGGATAGGTATTACCATAAGCCGCGTCATGACTGATCGAATCTCGAGACGTGACGCACTCAAGACTCTCGGCTCGGCCGGCGTGGCCGCCATAGTCAGAGTCCCGACGGCCGAAGGCCCGGGGCTCGAGATCGCAGTCGCACCGTCCGGCCAGCACAGCGTCAGGGTGACGGTGAGCCCGATCGGCCGTGGGCTCACGGTGCCGGTTCCGCTCGACGGCGCCCTCGTGCAGCCTGCGAAAGCCTCGGCGGCGCCTGCGGCGAAAGTGACGCCGCCGGCCCTTCGACTCCGCTCAGGGCAGGGCAATCCGCAGCGCATTCGCTGCGGCTCGTTCAACGTCTCCATTTCAACCGAGCCGATGACCGTTCGCATAGAAGCCGCGAACGGACGCGTCGTTCAGCAACTTCAGATCGATCCCGAGAAAGGAACGCTCCGCTTCCCGATCGGCGACGGGCCGCTGCTCGGCCTCGGCGAGGGCGGTCCCGCAATTCGACCGGCGCGGCTCGACCGATGCGATGAAGAACGGTCAGGGCGGCTACCGGCTGCGGACGCACGGCGGCCGGGCGCCGGTGCAGTGGCTCGTCGGCACCGCCGGCTGGGCGATGTTCATCCATCATCCGCAGGGCTCGTTCGACTTCACGGGCCCGGACGCGCGCTTCGATCCGGCAACACAGGGACTGCCGCTCGACCTCTTCGTCGTCGGGACACAGGACCCGGTGCAGGTGATGGCCGAGTATGCGCGGCTGACCGGCCATCCCGAGATGCCGCCGCTCTGGTCGCTGGGCTATCTGCAGTCGCACCGCACGCTGTCAGGACCCGATGAGATCGTGAAGGTCGCGCGAACGTTCCGCGAAAAGCGATTGCCATGCGACGCGCTCATTTATCTAGGCACCGGCTTCACGCCGTCCGGATGGAACACCAACAACGGCGAGTTCACGTGGAACGCCAACAACTTCCCCGACCCGAAAGGGATGATCGACACGCTGCACGGTCTCGATTTCAAGGTCGTCCTCCACGTCGTCATCGAAGGCCGCCGGCTGACGGGCGCGGTATCCGACCCGTGCAACGACGGCGATCGTGTGCCGAGCGGGCGTACGCCCGACGGCAAATGGCCGGACGACCGCAGCGTCAGCTGTTACTGGCCGTATCACAAGTCCCTGTACGACATCGGCGCCGATGGTTGGTGGCCGGACCAGGGGGACGGCCTCGACGCGCCGTCGCGCCTCGCGCGGCATCGGATGTATTGGGAGGGCTCGCAGCTCTGGCGTCCGAACGAGCGGCCGTTCGCGCTGCATCGCAACGGACACGCGGGGATGCAGCGTTACGCGGCGTTCCTGTGGTCCGGGGACGTCTACACGACGTGGGAGACGCTCCGCACGCACGTGCCGGTTGCGATCAACACCGGCTTGAGCGGCATTCCCTACTGGGGCACCGACATCGGCGGTTTCGTGCCGACCGCCGAGTACACCGGCGAGTTGCACGTTCGCTGGTTCCAGTTCGGCGCGTTCTGCCCGCTCTTCCGCGCGCACGGGCGCTCGTGGCACCTGCGGCTGCCGTGGGGATGGAACACGGGCGAGCTCGGCCCGAACGAGATCGTCACTCCGAACTACACCGGCGCCGCGAACCCGCCGCCGTCGGAGCTCCGGAACGCCGACGTCGAACCGATCTGCCGCAAATACCTCGAGCTCCGTTACCGGCTGCTGCCTTACCTGTACAGCGCGGTCCGCGAGACCACGCGCTCGGGTCTTCCGATCATGCGCTCGCTCTGGCTGCACTACTCGGACGATGCCGTCGCGTTCGCGCGCGGCGACGAATACCTGTGGGGCCGCGACATCCTGGTCGCGCCGGTTACCGACAAGGGGGCGACATCGCGGTCGCTCTACCTGCCGCGCGGAGCGTGGTACGACTTCTGGACGGACGAGAAGAGTGAGGGCGGCCGCGAGATCCAGCGCGCCGTCGATCTCGCCACGATGCCGCTCTACGTGCGCGCCGGCGCCATCCTGCCGTTCGGGCCCGTCAAGCAGTACACCGCTGAGAAGCTCGATGCGCCGCTCGAGCTGTGCGTGTATCCCGGCGCGGATGGGAGCTTCACGCTGTACGAAGACGACGGGAGGACGTTCGGCTACAGGAAGGGCGAATGGATGGGGATCGCGATGGCATGGGATGACCGGGCGCGGCGCCTGACGCTGCGACTCGAGCCCGGCTCACGGATGTTGCCGCCGATGTCGCGGACCATAGAGGTGCGGACGGCCGGATCACCGGCCGGAAAGTCGATCGTCTTTCGTGGGCAGCCGATTCGTGTGGACTTGTAGCGTCCGGCCGCAGATGTCACGCCTGATTGTCATCGTCGCGGCGCTCGTCGCCGCCGCGCCGGCTCCTCCGCAGGGGCGGGTCGCGATCAGAGTTGACGCCACGCGGACGCTCGGGCCGATGACGCCGATGTGGGCCTGGTTCGGCCACGACGAACCCAACTACACCTACATGAAGGATGGCCGGAAGCTGCTGACGGAGCTCGCAGCGCTGAGCCCGGCCGCCGTCTATGTCCGCACGCACAATCTGCTGACGACCGGCGACGGTGCGCCGGCGCTCAAGTGGGGCTCGACGAACGCCTATACGGAGGACTCGTCCGGCAATCCCAAGTACGACTGGACGATCGTCGATCGCATCTTCGATGCCTACGTGGAGCGCGGCATGCGGCCGCTCGTCGAGATTGGCTTCATGCCGGAAGCGCTCTCGACGAAGCCGCATCCGTACCGGCACGAGTGGGCGCCCGGCCGCGAATACGGAACGATTTACACCGGCTGGGCCTACCCGCCGAAGGACTACGCGAAGTGGGCCGAGCTCGTGTACCAGTGGGCCAGGCACGCCGTTCAGAAGTACGGCCGTGCCGAGGTCGAGCGCTGGTACTGGGAAGTCTGGAACGAACCGGACATCGGGTACTGGCAGGGCACGCGCGACGAGTACCTGAAGCTCTACGACCACGCCGCCGCCGGCCTGCGGCGCGCGCTGCCCACCGCGCGCATCGGCGGCCCGCACGTGACCGGCCCGAACGGCGAGCGCACGCAGCAGTACCTTCGCGCGTTCATCGAGCACTGCCTGCGCGGAACGAACGGCGCGACCGGAAAGACCGGGTCGCCGCTCGACTTCGTCGCGTTTCACGCGAAGGGCGCGCCTCGCGTGACGGAAGCCGGGCACGTCCGGATGGGCCTCAGCAATCAGCTTCGCGCCATCTCGAACGGCTTCGAGATCGCCGCCTCGTATCCGGAGCTGCGCAACATCCCGGTCGTCATCGGCGAATCCGACCCGGAAGGATGCGCGGCCTGCCCGGCGAGGGTGTATCCGGCGAACATCTATCGCAACGGCACGATGTACTCGAGCTATACCGCGGAACAGATCGCGCGCACGTACGAGCTGACGGACCGTCATCGCGTGAACCTGCTCGGCTCGGTCACCTGGGCATTCGAGTTCGAGGATCAGCCGTACTTCGACGGGTTCCGCGACCTCTCGACCAACGGGATCGCGAAGCCGGTGCTGAACGTCTTCCGTATGCTCGGCAAGATGCGAGGCGACCGCGTCACGGTCGAGAGCTCCGGCGCAGTGCCACTCGACACGATCCTCGAGGCCGGGGTCCGCGACCGGCCAGACGTCGGCGCGCTCGCAAGCCGGGCCGCGGATGGCATCGCGGTGCTCGTCTGGAACTATCACGATGACGATCTGCCGGCTGCCGCCGCAGACGTCGACCTGGCGATCGACGGCGTGGGAAACGCGCGGCCCAGGCTGCACCATTACCGCGTCGACCGGGATCACAGCAACGCCTACGAAATCTGGAAAGCGCTGGGATCTCCGCAGAAGCCGACCGCGGACGAGCAGGCCCGACTCGAGGCGGCCGGACAGCTCCAGATGCTTGACCCGCCGAAACTGGTCACCGCCGCTGACGGCCGCGTATCGCTGACCTTCCCCCTGCCCCGTCAGGCAGTGTCTCTGGTCACACTGACGTGGTAACAATGGAGACGCGAAAAAAAACCGGCATCCGTGTAATCCGTGTAATCCGTGGTTTGTGTCGGAATCCGTGGTGATCCGTGGCTACCGGATCAGCCGCACCCCAAACACCGGAGCGATCTCGTTGCCATCCGTGGCCTGAAAGCGGACCGTGAGCTTCTGCTTGCCCTGCACGAGCTCCGCGGGGAGCGGGTACTCGACGTCGAAGAAGCGCGACACGCTGCCCTGGTCGATCCGCTGCTCGCCCACCTTCCGCCCGTCGACGAGGATGTCGAAGGATCGTGGTCTGCGGTTGTCGCTGTTGTACGTCGCGACGAGCGTCGCGGGTAGTCCCGCGGTCGGCACGTCGTACGAGAACCATTTCGCCGCGCGCCGGCCCGGCCGGCCGTCGGCGCGAACGATCGACGTCTCCTCACCCTGCTGGTTGAACGCTTTCTCCGCCTCCTGCCCACCCGGCCGGACGAGGCCCACGGTCGCCGCCTCCAGCTTCCGCTGTCGATCCTGCTCGGCTGCGACCTCCGCCGTCCTCTTCTCGTACTCGGCGGGCGTGAAAAGGTCCCAGTAGGCGGCATAGGTCCGGCGATGCACACGGTAGAAGGGAACGAGCTCGACGTCCTTGCTCCGGCCGACGCCGTCGCTCCGGAACGTGCCCGGCTTGTCCGGAATCGGTTTCACCCAGTCGGTGACGGGCCGGCCCGATGTCACGAGCGCGGGAACCTCTGGTCGTGACTGGATGTCCGCCGGCGCGCCGATGGACGGCACGTCGGTCCGCCGTTCTGGCGCCGGGCCGAGATCGCCCGCGAGCACGAGCGGGCCCCACATCACAGCCGCCAGCCGCGCGTTGTCCGGCACCGCCTCGAGCGTCAGCGTCTTGGGGAGCGTGAGGGTGACCGTGTCGCCGCTTTTCCAGGTTCGTTTCAGCTCAACGTACGACGCCGGCGGCGGCAAATCTCTGATCGCCTCGCCGTTCACCTTTACCGCGAAGCCGTCCTTCGCCCAGGACGGCCGGCGCAGCGCCAGCGTAAAGGCTTTCGGCGCGGCGGGGGTCAGCTTCAACGTGGCCGAGTCACCCTCCGGAAAGCCCGTATCCATCGCGATGCCAACACCGGCGGTTTTCCAATCCGCGGTCGACGGCACGTAAAGGTTGACCCACAAACGATCGCCCGCCTCGTAATAGATCCCCAGGCCGTGCAGCGCGTGGCTCTCCATGCTCGAGCCGACGCAGCACGTGAAGCTGCGGAACATGTCCTGGTATTCGCGCCTGACGCCGCGGCCGACGGGCACCATATAGCAGACGGCGCCGTCCTGCGGATCGATCGACCCGAGGATGTGGTTGAAAAGCGCGCGCTCCTGGAACTCCGCGTACGCGACGTCCGGCCGGACCGCGAACAGCGCGCGGGTCAGCTTGAGCATGTTGTAGATGTTGCACGTCTCGGCCGTGCGTCCGTCGACGATGTTGCCGAGGCGGTCGGGCTCGCGGAAGTACTCGTCCTTCCCGTGCCCTCCGGTCGCGAACGTGTGGTGGTGCGCGACACGGTCCAAAAAATACTCCGCGGCGACCAGGTCGTCCTTCTGCCCTGCAGCGGTGTAGCGGGACAGGGATCCGATCAGCTTCGGCACCTGCGTGTTGCCGTGCAGGCCGTCCAGCGGATCTTCACGGCGCTTGAGCGGATCCAGGACGGCCTTGTGCTCGAACTTGTACGAAAGCGTCAGCCACCGCTTGTCGCCGGTGTCGGCATACAAGTCCGCCATCACCTCGTTCATGCCGCCGAACTCCGTGCCCAGCATCTTCTGAATCTGGGCATCGTCCATCGGGGCCAGCATCGCCTCCGCCCACTTCGCGAACCCGATCTCGACGTCGAGGGCGGTCCGGTTGCCGGTGTACCGGTAGGCGTCTCGCAGGCCCGCGTACGTCTTGTGAAGCGTGTACCAGGGGGACCACAGACCGTTCAGGTCGAAGTTGGCAGAGCGGATGTTCCCCTTCCCTACTTCGACGAATGCCTCCTTGACCTTCGCGAGCGCACCGGCGAACCCATCCCCCTGCTTGTCCTGGACCTCTTTCAGTTCCTTGACGATGTAGTCGGCGCGTTCCTTGAAGCGCACATCACCCGTCGCAGCCCACATGAGGCTGACGCCCGACAAGTAGTGCCCCGCGATGTGTCCGGTCAGGTTGCGCCCGTCGCCGTCCCAGCCGCCGTACGGCTCCGCCTTCGGCGCGAGACCGGCGCGCTGCCGGTAATACGCGAGCATCCGATCGGGCTCGAGCTTGAGCAGGTACTCGGCGTTGAGGTCCTGCGCGCGCTTCAGCGGACCGCCCGTCAGGCGAACGGCTGACAGCGGCAGCGGCCGCGCGGCGTCAGGAACGGCGTTCGTGATGCGCTGCTGGGCGACCGTTCCTGCCGCCAGCGCGAGGCCAAGGACGTTACATGCCGCCAGTGTTATCGCGGGTCGCATGGCACATTGTAGGCCCGACCTTCAGGTCGGGCGTGCTCGACAAACCCGAGACTGAAGTCTACGTATCAGCTGGCTCCTCCCAGCGGCCGGACGCCGCCGATCGAAACAGCGCGTCGATGACCGCCATGTTCTTCACCGAGTCCTCCAGCGGGTAGGGCGCGGGCGCGCCGTCGCGGATGGCCTGCGAGAACAGGTCGCCCTGCAGCCGATACTGGTCGCACGTCTCGAACTCGACGCGCTCGGCCCCGGCGCCGAACAGATCCGACCCATCGTCGACGAGCAGCCGGCAGGGGCGATCGGGCGGCGCGTTGAACGGAATGTCGATCTCGATTCGCCCCCGCGCGCCGAAGATGTGAACGCGCTGATAGGCCACCATCTGCGTGCTGCAGGTGCCGGCCGCGTGCCCCGATGGATACTCGAGCAGCATCGACGTCAGGCGATCGACGCCGAAGTCCGGGTCGCGTTCTACCGCGGCGATGACCCGCCGCGGCTCCTCGTCGAAGATGAACCGCGACGTGTTGACGAGATAGCAGCCGATGTCCATCAGGGCGCCTCCGCCATACTCGGGGATGTTGCGGATGTTCGCCGCGTCGCGATTGAAGTAGGAGAAATGAGCCGAGGATCGAGTGCGCGGGCCCGATCCGGCCCGACCGCACGATCTCGCGCGCACCGATCCACTGCGGGTGCGCCCGGACCATGAAGGCCTCCTGGATCTTCACGCCCGTACGGTCGCGCGCCGCCAGCAGCTCTCGCGTTTCGTCGGTGCTCAAGCCGATCGGCTTCTCGCAGAGAACGTGCTTGCCAGCCTCGGCCGCCCGGATCGACCACGGGACGTGGAGCTGGTTCGGCAGCGGGTTGTAGATCGCGTCGATTTCCCGGTCGTTCACGAGCTCCTCATATGACCCGTATGCCTTCGGGATGCCGAGCGAAGCGGCCGCGCGCCGCGCCCGCTCGAGATCCCGCGACGCGATCGCCGTCACCGTGGTCCAGCGCCCCTGCTGCATCGCGGGGATGACCTTCGCCGTCGCGATCTTGGCCACGCCGAGCACGCCCCACCGAACCTTGTCGGTCATGCTCCGCTCAATCGGTACAGCAGCCAGGAGCCCGCCAGGCCGAAGCCGACGATGCCGATGACCACCAGCGCGAGGGCTGGTGCAACGCGCCGCTCGATTTCGGGAATGTCGTCGGTTGGATAGTTGCGCAGAAAGATGAGATAGGCGATCCACGCCAGGCCTGCCCCGGCGATCACGTCGAGCACATAGTGCTGCTTGGTGAACAACGTGGAAAGTGCGACGAGCGCGGCACACGTCAGGGCCGTGACGCCGAGCCCGCGATGCACGCGATAACAGGTCAGCGCGGATACGAACGAGTGCGCGACGTGGAGAGACGGAAAGCAGTTATATGGTGGGTCGGCGCCGTAAAGAAACCGTAAGCCCCAGACGCCAAATCCTTCTCCGACCACATCGTCCCCACGCGGTGCCCTGGTCGGATACACCACGAAGCAGACATACGCGGTGATCCACACCATCAGGTAGGCCAGTACGGTCCGGCGAATCTGCTCCTCCCGGCAGACAACGAATACGGGCAGCAGGATGAGGAACAAGTAGAGCGATCCGTAGACGAGCGCCCAATTGGGTTGCAGCGGCACGAGACGGTCCAGGGCCAGCTCGGGCGCGTACGTCGTCCGGCCACGAACCTCCTGCGCGATGAAGATGTAGAAGGGGACCAGCGAAACGAGCATGACCATGGGAGCGGTCACCCGGTACGGTCGGGTGGCCGCTCGTTTGACCATGCTCCATTTGAACGGAACGGCATCAGGACCGGTCATCACAGGCTCGTCGGGCAGGGCTTTGATGATCTATTTCGGTCGAGGGTCAGCCGAACTGCACCGCCTGCCGCTATTACCAGCTTCCGTGCACGAGCGGACGCAGACGCCGGTCGTAGACCTCCCGCACTGCCGCCATCGCAGGCGGGCCGATCGGCGGCAGCGACGCACCCTCCGCGTTCTCGCGCGCCTGAGCAGCCGTCCGCGCGCCGGGAATCGCGGTGCTCACCGCGTCGAACATCAGGATCCACCGCAACGCGAACTGCGCGAGCGTCGCTCCCGCCGGCACCAGCGGCCGCAGGGCTTCGACAGCCTCGAGGCCTGTCTCGTACGGAATACCCGAGAACGTCTCCCCCTTGTCGAACGCCTCCCCGTTGCGGTTGAAGGCGCGGTGGTCGTCCGGCTCGAAGCGGGAGGTGCTCCGGAGCTTGCCGGTCAGCAGACCGCTCGCGAGCGGGACGCGCGCGAGGATGCCAACGCCGCGCGCCCGCGCGGCCGGAAAGAACTCGTCGGCCGGCTTCAGGCGGAACGCATTGAAGATGATCTGGACCGTCCGGACGTTCGGATACCGGATCGCCTTGAGCGCTTCCTCGACCGTCTCCACGCTCACGCCGTAGTGGCGCAGCTTGCCGGCGGAGATGAGATCGTCAAGGATGCCGAAGACCTCGGGCCTGTCGTACACCTGCGGGTGCGGACAGTGGAGCTGAAGCAGATCGATGGCGTCCGTGTCGAGATTCGACAGGCTGCGGTCGATCCACGGGCGGAGGTTCTCGGAAGTGTACCCATCTGGCGTCTGAGCCGGCAGGCGACGCCCGGCTTTGGTTGCGACGTAGATCGTCTCGCCCGGCCGCTCCCGCTTGAGGCGCGCGGCCAGCCGCTCGCTCCGGCCGTCTCCGTAGACGTCGGCCGTGTCGATGAAGTTGACGCCGGCGTCGATCGACGCATGGAGGGCCCGCATCGACTCCTCGTCGTCCACGGCGCCCCAGCTGCCGCCGATGGCCCAGGCGCCGAAGCCGATCGCCGACACGGTCATGCCGGTCGTTCCAAGCGGTCGGTAGTTCACAGACAGGTCAGCGCGTCGGCTCGAGTTGCAGCTACCGCTGCACACGCCCCGACGCGTCGCCCCCGGCGAGCCGATCGACCTCCGCGGCCGACACGCGGTTGAAGTCGCCCGGAATCGTCTGTTTCAGCGCGCTCGCGGCGACGCCAAAGCGAAGCGCCTGCTCGGGCGTCCGGTTCGTGACGAGACCATAGATCAAGCCCGCGGCAAAGCTGTCGCCGCCGCCGATTCGATCGACGAGCCGCACGTCGTAGCGCTGGCTCTGGTGCAGAGTCCGCGTGTCGGCCTCCCACAACACCGCGCTCCAGCCGTTGTCGCTCGCCGACACGCTCTCCCGCAGCGTCACGGCGACCATCTTCGGACCGAAGTCCCGCGTGACCCGTTCGGCCGCCTGGCGGTAGCCGTCGAGATTGAGCTGGCCGGCGGTGACGTCGGCGCCAGGCACTTCGACCCCGAGCACGCACTGCAGGTCTTCCTCGTTCGCGATGACGACGTCCACGAGGCGCATGAGCGGCTTCATCGTCTGCTGCGCCTGCGCCTCGGTCCACAGCTTCTTGCGGTAATTGAGGTCCACGCTGACGCGGATGCCGGCCGCGCGCGCCGCCTCCAGCGCGCGAGTGGTGGCGGCGGCCGCGTTCGCGCCGAGCGCCGGCGTGATGCCGGTCACGTGGAACCAGGCGGCGCCTTTGAGCACCGCCGGCCAGTCGACGGCGTCGGGCGCCATCTCCGCGATCGCCGACCGCGCGCGATCGTAGATGACGGTCGAGGCGCGCTGGCTCGCGCCCGCTTCCGTGAAATAGATCCCGAGCCGCTCGCCGCCTCTGAGAATCCGATCGGTCTGGACGCCTTCGGCCCGGAGCGCTCGTATGACGGCGTCGCCGACGGCGTGCGGCGGCACCCGCGTGACGTACACGCTCTCGAGGCCGAACTGCGCGAGGCTGACCGCGACGTTCGCCTCTCCGCCTCCGAAGGTCGCCGACAACATCGGGGATTGAAGCAATCGCTCGAAGCCGGGCGGGCTCAGGCGGAGCATGATCTCGCCGAAGGTCACGACCTTCATCACCCCGAGCTCCTGGCGGCCCTGACGTTGGCGACGATCCGCTCCGCGTTCGCGCGCAGCGTCGCGTAGTCGCTGGCGGCGATCGCTTTCGCGTCGAGGAGCGCGGTGCCGACGCCGACCGCCACCGCGCCCGCCTTGATCCAGTCCCCGGCGTTATCCAGGGTGACGCCGCCGGTCGGCATCAGCCTCACCTGCGGGAGCGGCGCGCGCACGTCCTTGATGAAGCCCGGCCCGAGCGCCGTGGCCGGGAACACCTTGACGATGTCCGCGCCGGCATCCCAGGCGTCGAGGATTTCAGTTGGTGTGAAACAACCCGGCAGCACCGGCACGTCCCGCGCGTGGCAGGCCTCGATGACCTCGCGCCGGAACACCGGGCCGACGACGAACTGCGCGCCCGCGTCGATCACGCGTCTCGCGGTCGTTGGGTCGACAACGGTGCCCGCCCCCAGCAGAAACCCGGGCGGCATTGTCGGTGCCAGCTCCGCGATCAGCTCGACCGCGCGGGGCACCGTCATCGTGACCTCGAGCGCGCGCGCGCCGCCCGCGGCGATCGCCTCGACGACCGCGCGGACCTTCTCCGGCTCTTTCATCCGGATGATCGCGACGACACCGGCCTGCTCGATGGCCGCGGTCACCGCGGCCCGTCGCGCGCTCACGTCAGGCATTGGGGGCGTCGTGAATCCAGCGGTGCGCGGGATCTTCGTGGAGCGCGAGCTTCCGCTGGGCGCCCGCCATGCCCCACAGGTAGTACAGACGATAGCCGGGCGGCGCGGACACCGGATGGTAGCCGTACGGCAGCAGCACGGCGTCGCCGTCGCGCACCGCGTGGGTCACCGATTCGCCGTCCGCGGTGTAGAGCATCTGCTGGCCGAATCCCTGCGGAGGATCGACGCGGAAGTAGTAGACCTCTTCCAGCGTGGGCTCGCCGTCCCGGCCGTCATGTTTGTGCGGCGGGTAGCTGCTCCAGTTGCCCGGCGGATTGAACGTCTCGCCGACCATCAGCCGCCGCGCGTGCGGGTCGTCCACGAATAGATTGTGGACCTCGCGCGCGTAGTGCCCACGGCCCCGCGCCGCCGGGCTCACACTATCCGGAGTCGTCAACGCCGGTTTTCCGCCGGCGGGCGCGGGCGTCGAGAAAAGCACCGCTTCCAACGGGGCTTCCGCCTTCACGCTCAGCGACGCTCCGGGCGGAAGATACAGCGCGGTCGCGCGCTCCGCGAACACGCTCTCGCGCGAGACCGTTCCAGCGCTCGGTCCCCACTGCGAACGTGCCGCGCCCCTGCTGCAGCACGACGATCGTCTCTTCGTCGTCGAGATGGAACTCGGCCGAGCCGCCCGCATCGAGCGTCAGCCGGCGCGTCGTCAGCTCCCGCGCGCCGGCGTCGCCGCGGCGCTGCAGGACCTGGACTCCGGCGGTTCGAGGCTTCCGGAACAAGGTCTCGCTCAACATAAGAATCTAGAATCTAGAATTCAGAATTCAGAAGAATACAAGACTATCCCAACTCGAGCACGGCCGGAATCCGGATGGACGCGCCGCGGATCTCGTGAACCGCCGCCGGCCACTCGGGGCTGGTCGTGATGAGCTCGAGCCGATCGTCACCGTGGACGAGGCAGGTGTCCTCCACCTTCGTCCCCGTGATCGACGGGTTCCATGCGAACGCCTGCGCGGGACGGACCACATCCTGCGACGCAGGATGCGCCACCCATTCGCGCGCCCGGTAGCCGATCGCGCCGCCCTGATGGTGCAGCCGTTCCTCGCCCGGAAAGCCGGCGCTGGCGTACGCCGACGCCGCGGTCTCGAACAGCCGCGCGCCGGTCGCGTCGGAACGGGTCGCGTCGAGAAGGGCGGCGAAGACGCCCGCCGTCGCGCGCGTGCGCGCCGCCAGGTCGCCGTTCACCGGCGTCGAGCTCACCATCCGCGACAACGCGACGACAAGCCCGTCGCGCTCGGCGCAGCAGGCGACGAGCAATCGCGCGCGCCACACGCGATCCGTTGCGACAGGGTGGCGGTATCGCCCGATCCGATCGTCGGCGCCGACGAGGAGGACGACGGGCCGGATGCCATGGGCGAGGAGTGAGCTGCCCACGACGGCGGCCACCTGCTTCTCCGTCATGCCTGGCTCGAGCGTCCGAACGGCACTCCCGACGATGACGCCCGTCTCCCGACCGAGCGTGCGATAGCGCTCCACTTCTTCGGGGATCAGCGGGGACCGCAGACGCGCGATCTGCGGCTCGACGAAGGTCGAGGGGGAAGCGACGACGTCCGCCCCGACCGCGTCGCCGCCGAGCGCCCGCTGGGCCAGCCGAATCGACAGCGACGGATCGGCGCGCTCGTCGGTCCAGGCGTACTCGATCAGCTGGAACTCGAGACCGTCGAGCGCCTCCAGTGAGACACGGGCGCTCTCGATCGAGTTGGCGAGCACGAAGCGGCGTCCGTCGGCCGCGACGAGCAGCTCGCCGTTCCCGCGCTCGCGCGACGCGTCCACGCGGTTCGACCGGCCGCCGGTCAGCCACGCGAAGTTGTGCTGCGTCGCGAGGAGGATTCCAGCGAGGTTCGACTCATGCGCGAGCCGCGCGACGCGCTCGGTTTTGACGTCCAGCTCGCGTGATGACGCGACGGTTTTCTGTTCGTGTGCCACGGATTCAACCAGTCCTCAGCTTATAGCGCCCTGTCGATTGGAAACTGCTGTCCCGACCACGCCTTGACCGCCGTCCACGGCGCCGCCGGCGATGACCAGAATGGATCGCCCGCCGGCAGCCCCAGCGGCAGCAGCGCGACGGCGCACAGGTACAGGCTGCCGGTCGAGATGTACCGCTCGCCGACGCCCGGCTGATGGCCGCCGAGACCGATCCGAAGCCACCCGTCCGCATCGAACGTGCCGGGCGCGTCGAGCGTTCGAACGATGACCGCCGAAAGCGCGCCGCGCACCTGCGCGGGCGACACGTCGGCCGGCAGCTCGCGCCGCAGCGCCATCTGCGCCAGGAGCTGAAAGGCGCCGCAGCGGTACGCGATCGAGCGGCCGACCGCCGGGAAGCTGCCGTCGGGCGCGACGAGCCGCTCCAGAATCGCGGCAAACCGCCGCGCGCGCTCGCGGACGCGCTCGTCCATCTCTTTCCAGGCCGGCACGTCGTGGCCGCAGGCGTCGAGCACGTCGAGCATCATCGGCTGTATCACGAAGCTGTTGTAGTAGTCCCAGTGGAACTGCGGCCCGTCGCCGTAGACGCCGTCACCCTTGTACCACTGCTCGTGCTGCCGGAGCGCGTAGTCCACGCGCACGCGATCCCACGTCGCGCCGAGCTTCGCGAGCCCGGCTTCGACCATCGCCGAGAACAGGAGCCAGTTGCTGAAGGCGGGCACGATCGACCGCGTCGACTCGAGCGCGGCGATGAGGTGCCGCCTCGTGGCATCCTCGAGCGGCTCGACGAGCGCCCGCGGCGCGCGAAGCAGTCCGTGCGCGAGGAATGCCGCGTCCACGAGCGGCTGGCGGTCGCGCGTGAAGTTCATGAAGTCGGGAGAGGCGGGGTCGACGGCGCTCGCGAGCGCGCGCCGCGCGAGCGCGCCGTACTGCGCGCGGAGGCGTCCTTCGGCCGTGTCGTCCGCCGGCAGATCCAGCCACGGGGCCACGCCGGCGATCAGCCGGCCGAAGGCCTCGAGCTGGGTGACGCCGCGACGATTCGCGCCGCTCGCCTCCTCGACCGGCATGCGGAGCTTGAGCGTACGGTTCGCGAGATTGTTGAGGACGGGATCGGCGAGGCGTCGGGCGATGGCGATCCAGCGGCCGCGATCGGCTTCGCCGGCAGGCTGCGCGGCACCAGCCGCATCCGCGGACGCGGCTGGTGTGAGTGACACAGGGGCGACCGCCACGGCGGCGGTCGCCTTGAGGAAGTCTCGACGCTCCATGGAGGGCGGGCTATCGGAGCCCGCCTCGGTCTAGAACTTCGCCTTTACGCCAATCTGAATCTGACGCTCCGTCGTCCCGCACAGCGAGCAGGCGGGATTCGACAGCATCGCGCCGATCGTGCCGAACGCGGCGTTGCCGAGCGTCCCGTTCGGGTTCACGAACTGCGGATGGTTCAGCAGGTTGAACGCCTCGATCCGGAACTCGGTCTCGACGCGGCCGATCCGGGTCAGCTTGATCAGCGACGCGTCGATGTTGAACTGCCCGGGGCCACGCTGCGTGTTGCGCCCCGTGTTGCCGTAGGTCCCGGTGGGGTCCGGAACGGCGGTCCAGCAGCTCGTGTCGAACCATCGATCGATGGTCCGGTCCGAGAGGCTGCCATCGCAGACCTGATTCGGCCGGTTTCCGGTGCCCGTCGACTGAACGCCCTGCGTCTGAGTGATGCTGAACGGCAGACCCGTTCTGAGATACAGGATGCCGCTCACGTTCCAGCCGCCATACCACTGGTCGCGCGCGACCGGCAGCTCGTAGATCCAGCTCGAGCTGAACGTGTGCCGCACGTCGTACTGGGCAGGACCCCAGTCGTAGTCGAAGTCGTACACGTTGAGGAACGTGACGGTGCCGTCGTTGTCGGACGCGAAGTCGTACGTTTTCCCGTAGGTGTACGAGTTGGCGAACGAGAACCGGTTCGCGAGCCTGCGGTTGAACTTCAGGAGCAGCGCGTTGTGGCTGATCTCGCCCTTGCTCTGCACCTGACCCAGCGTCCGGAGCGCCGGCGAGATCGCGATGTACGGCCGGTTGACGTCCGAGTTGCTGACGCCGACGGTGGGCCTCGCCTGGTTCGGATCGCCCTTCACCGTGAGCTGCCGTCCCTGCGAGCCGGCGTACGCCACCTCGACGAGGTAGTTCGTGCCGAGCTGCCGCTGGACGTTGACGTTGTAGTTATGCGCGTACGCGTCGCGCGCGTTGATGTCGAAGATCGACCGCGTCGTGCCGGCCGGCGGCCCGATTCGGATCCACGCCCGGCGGGGGCGGCAAACCGTCCTGCAGGTCGGAGATTCGATCCCGAGCGTGCTCGTCAGCGTCGTCGCCTGGAGGAACGGCGGGTTCTGCGCCTTCGACGACGACGTGCCGCCCGGCGTGAAGTTCCAGAACATGCCCCAGCCGCCGCGAACGACGGTGCGGCCGCTTCCATCGAGGTCATACGCAAATCCCAGCCGCGGCCCGAAGTTCTTCTTCGAGTACGTCTGCAGGTAACGCCCGACCTGGACCCCGTCGATGACGGCGTCCGGTGAAGCGACGACGAACTTGCCGGTGGACGGGTCGAAGTTGGACTGCTTGTCGTCCACCTCGACCCAGGGCACGAAGAGGTCCCACCGGAGGCCCATGTTGAGCGTGAGCTTCTGAGACAGCCGGAAGTCATCCTGGATGTACGCCGCCACTTCCGGACGCGTCTCCGTGTAGGTGCCGGCGTCGAACAGCCGCCGGTCCTTGAGGTCGTTGTAACCAAGCAGGAAGCTGGCGACGTCGTACCCGGTCGTGGAGTTCGTGACGCAGCCCGTCGGGCGGCCGCCGCAGTTGGACGTCTGATTCTGGTTGAACCGGAACTGGCCGACGATCAGGTCGGCGTTGAGGATCTCTCGCGACCGCAGCGTCAGGCTGCCGCCCGTCTTGATCAGGTGCTTGCCCTTGATCCAGGTGACGTTGTCGAAGATCTGGAAGTCGTTCTGGTTCGTGATGAGCGGCTGGTTGCCGTTCGACCCCAGGTTCCGCGACCCGCCGTTCTGGAAGATGAGCTGGCTCATCGCCGACGTCACGTCGTTCAGGTTGACCCCGGGGATGCCCATCTGCTGGGCGAGGTTCGTGTTGTAGTCGATCGGGGTCATGAGGAACTCGATCGAGCTCCAGCCAAACCGGAACTCGTTGAGCCACCCGCTGCCGAGCGTGTGCGTGTCATTGAACGCAAGACTCTGCGCCGCGATGTTCCCGTCGCCCGCGCCGAACGTGTTGCCGGCGTCGCCGTGCGCCATCGTGGCGGGCAGCAGGCGGTGGGTCTTCTGATGGCTGTACCGCACGAAGAACCGGTTGTTCGTGCTCAGGTTGTGATCGAGTTTGAAGTCGCCCTGATTGTCCTGCCGTTCGAGGTTCGGGTTGATCAGATAGTTGTTGATCTGCGATCCGTTCGCGCCGCGTGTCCCTTCCGTGTTGGGCTCGGGAATCAGCTGGTTCAGGACGTTGCGCGATGCCGGATCCCAGCGACTCTCAGGAACGATGTTGCCGGCGAACGGGGTGTTGGTGACGGGATCGTAGATGACCGATTGAGCGCTGAGAAATCCCCGCGCCGCATCGCCAATGTGGGGACGGTGGACAAGTACGTCTGCCCCTGCGTCACCCGGAACCCCTGGTAGTCTGCGAAGAAGAACGTCTTGTCCCTGAAGATCGGACCGCCGATCGTGCCGCCGAACTGGTTCTGCTTGAAGTCCGGTTTCGGCCGGCCCGCGCGGTTGTTGAAGAAGTTGTTCGCGTCGAACGCGTCGTTCCTGTGGAACTCGAAGACGCTGCCTCTCATGGCATTCGCGCCCGACTTGATCATGATGTTCACGACGCCGCCGAGCGATCGGCCGAACTCGGCCGAGTACGTGCTGGTCTGCAGCTTGAACTCGTCGAGGGCGTCGACGCTCGGGAAGATGACGACGGTCTGGAGCCAGGTCTCGTTGTTGTCCACGCCGTCGAGCATGTAGTTGTTGTCGCGCGGCCGCTGGCCGTTGGCCGAGAAGGCGGCCGACGCGCGCCACGCGAGGCTGCCGGCGCCGTCGATGTTGGCGCCCGGGATGCCGCGGAGCACGCCCGGCACGCCGCGCGTCAGGCTGACGAAATTGCGGCCGTTGAGCGGCAGCGTCTCGATCGCCTCTTCGCCGATCGTGGTGCCGAGCTCGGAGGTCTGGGTCGAGACGAGCGGCGAGGAGGCTTCGATCGTCACCGTCTCGGTCATGGTGCCGACTTCGAGCTTCAGGTCCATCCGCACGCGCTGGTCGACGCCGACCTCGATGTTCGACAAGGTCACGGTCCGGAAGCCGGTCAGCTCGGCCGTGACGGAGTAGGTGCCGGTCGGCAGCGACGGCGCGGCGTACTCGCCGTGCGTGTCGGTGACGACGTGCCGCACGAGGCCGGTCCCCGTGTGGGTGAGCGTGACGCTCGCGCCCGCCACCACAGCGCCGGTCGAGTCGGTGACGGTGCCGATAATCGTGCCGGTCACGGCCTGCGCGGAGACGGCCCGCGGCGCGACGGCCAGGACGACGGCGAATGTGAGATAGAGCGCGACGAACGGACTGACCCTGGCGGCCGAAGCCGCCCAACTTCTCTTCATGCTGTCCTCCGCGCTTGGGCGCCCTGGGGCGCCGGCGACGCGACCCACTGAAAAGGGGCTGGTGTAGGGACGCTGTATATCATATATTTCGGTCGCCAGAGCCGTTTATCTACGAACCCCGCTCCCGGGCGCCCCCGGGGGCCAGCGGAGGCCGCCGCCCGTGACGACCGCCTTCTCGCCGGCGTTAGGGAAAGACCAGCGGCACCGCACCAAGCAGCAATTCGTCTACCGCACGTTGCGGGACGCCATCATCCGGTGCGAACTGCAGCCCGGCGAGCGGCTCGTCATCGACGACCTGGCCCGCCGGCTCGAGGTCAGCGCGATCCCCGTTCGCGAGGCGCTCCAGGTCCTCCAGTCGGAACGTCTGGTCGTGAACGTGCCGCACGTCGGCGCGACGGTCGCGCCGATCTCGCGCGACTCGATCCTTGAAGTCTTTACCGTGCTCGAAGGGCTGGAAATCGTCGCGGCGCGGGAAGCGGCCGCGCGCGCGAACGCCGATCAGGTGGAACTGCTCGGCGAAATCGTCGAGGAGATGGATCGCGCGGTGGCGGCGCACCGGCTCGACGAGTGGGCGGACTTGAACACACGCTTCCACCTCGCCTTCAGCCGCCTCACCGGGATGCCGCTCCTCGAAGAGATGATGGCTCAGGTCCTGGATCGCTGGGACCGCGTCCGCCGGTACTTCTTCAGCGGCGTCCTGATGCACCGCGTCGAGCGCGCCCAGGAAGAACACCGCACGCTCTTCGACGCGCTGACCAGACGCGATACCTGCCGGCTCGAGGAGACCGTGCGGCAGCACAATCGGGGGGCGCTCGCGGCGTATACCGCGTATCTCGCCAGTTCTGAGTCTTGAGTTCTGAGTCTTGAGTTTGAACTCAGAACTCAAACTCAGAGCTCAACTGCGTCCATTTAAGACTGTGATCCCCCGTCACCGCGATCGTCTGCGGCGGGAGAATCAATTCGGAAGAATGACCACGGACCCGGAATGAAGGGGTAGCGATCGACCACGCGCTCGTCGATCTCAATCCCGAGGCCGGGGCCTTTCGGCGCGACGAGATATCCGTCGACGATCTCGAGCGGCGCGACGAGGATCTCGTCCGCCAGCGGAAAGGGGTACATCCCGGGACGCCCCTCGTTCGCGTGACACGGATACTCGAGCCACTCGACGACCTCCTCCGGCCAGCACACGCCGAAGTGCGCGGCCGCGAGGACCTCGAGCGTCGTCCCCCAGCTGTGAAACGCGAAGCGCAGCCCCGCTGAGGCGACCGCCTCCACGACGCGCCGGCCCATCGCAAAGCCGCCCTGACAGCACACGTCCATCTGGACGACATCGACGGCGCGCTTCTGGATCAGATCGAGGAAGCCCGCCTCGTCTGGCTCGTGTTCTCCGCTGGCCAGCTTGAGAAGCCCCTGCGCGCGCAGGCGAACGTAAGAGTCGTGGTCCTCGGGCGGCAGAGGCTCCTCGAGCCAGACGGGATCGCAGATCGACATAGCCGCGCCGAGCCCGGCGACGGTCTCGAAGCTGTAGCTCCGCTCGCCCATCCGCCACCAGGAATGGGCGTCGATCATCAGTCCGAAGGAGGGACCCGTCGCGACGCGCATCCGCTGGACCGTGTCGAAGTCCAGATCCGGGCCGAGCGCCGGGCGCATCTTGTAGGCGAGAAAACCCATCGCCTGAATGGCCGCCGCTTCCTCGGCGTAGCGCTCGGGGGACATGTACATCCCGGCGCTGCCGTACAGCTTGATGCGATCCCGGATCCGGCCGCCGATCACTTCCGAGAGGGGGCAGCCATCGTATCGAGCGGCGGCATCCATGAGCGCGATCTCCACGGCGCGATACACCCGCTCGCCCGCGGCGCTTCCCTTGAACTCCAGGTCGTTCCACCGGCGAGGATCCTTGCCGTCGAGGAACGGACGGATCTCGTCGCGAATCACGCGATGCGCGCGCTCGTCCGCCGGACCGGGCGCGTAACCGCGCAGGCCCGTGTCCGTCGTGATCCGGATGAACATCGCGTCGCGCTTCAGGATCGTTCGCTCGCCTCCCCAGAACGGGAGGCGGAGCGGCTCCGGAAGCGGACAGGAGAGGAGGAAGGAGTCGACGCTGGTTATTCTCAAGTTTTGAGTTATGAGTTGTGAGTTGTGAGTCCTTCAAAACTCATGACTCAGAACTCAAAACTTCAGAGCAGAGTGCGCAACTACCACCGAATCGGATCGGGAAAGAATTCCGCGAGCAGATCCTGATAGTACGGCTTCAGGGCCTCGGCGTCAGGCTTCCCGTCACCCTTCGAATACAGATCGTACCGGTTGAACGCGCGCACCCACTTGAACATCTCGCGATCGCGGTCGTTCATCAGGTGGCCGTACGCGCCCTCGCGGTGCGCCGCATAGAAGGAGTGATACCGGAGCATGTAGTGCGCTTCGACGGGCAGACGATCCTTCACGGCGTGATACAGGTACTCGTCGTGGCCCCACGACATGTGGACCTTCTCGAGTCCACAGTGCCGCTCGTAGATGCCGCACTCGCTCGAGTACCGCGGATCGTGCCGGTCGGGATTCTCCTCGAAGAACTCCGGATACACGATGGAGCCGGAAAACGCGCATCCCACCGGGAACGTGTCGCCGACGACCGCCCACTGCGGCTCGCCCCAGAGACAGAGCACCTTGCCGAGGTCGTGTATCAGACCCGTGGCGATCATCCATCGCGGCTGGTTCGCGCGGCGAATCGACTCCGCCGTCTGCAGCGCGTGATCGAGCTGCGTGAGATCGAGGTCCGGATCGCTGTCGTCCACGAGCGTGTTCAGGAACTCGAGCGTCTCCCAGGCGCCCATCGCCTTGCGGTTCAGCGGGAGATAGTCGGCCTCTTTCTGGCGGACGAAGTCGAACGTCTGATGCCGGTGATTGAGCTGGTAGAACGTCTTGACGCTCGGCCGCGTCTCGGCGGCGTAATTTCGGAAAGTGGTGGACTGGGCCATGGCTCTATGATGTTACCATCGCGGGCAAGGACCATGGATCTGCGTCAGCTCGAAATCCTGCGCGCCGTCGCCGAGCGAGGCTCCTTCACGGGCGCCGGCCGCCACCTCCACTTGTCGCAGTCGGCGGTGAGCCGTCAGATCCTGCTCCTCGAAGAGGAGCTCCACGAGCCGCTCTTCCTCCGCATCGGCCGCAAGGTCCGGATCACCCCGGCCGGCGATCAGCTCCTCCGGCTCGCCTACCGCGTCTTCAACGACATGGAAGAGACCCGGCTGTTGATTCGCGAGGGGCAGAATGCGCTGAGCGGCACGCTGCGCCTGATGGGCGGGATGACGGTCTGCCTCTACGTGTTTCCGGCGCTCGTCAAAGAGTACCGGCGTCTGCATCCGGGCATCGAAGTGAAGGTGACGCCCGGCACCACGACCCGGGTGCTGCGGAAGTTCAAGTCGGGCGCGGCGGATCTCGCCCTGCTCACGCTTCCAATCGACGACCCGAATCTCGTCACGACGCCGGTGATGCGGGAAGAGCTGCACCTGGTGACCGCTCCGAACCACCCGCTGGCCAGCCGCCGCCGCGTGACGCCGCTGGATCTGACCGGCCTGCCGTTCGTGCTCTTCGAGGCGGGCTCGAACACGCGCCGCGTGCTGGACGAGTTCTTCCTCCGCGAAGCCATCGACCCGCGCATCGTCAGCGAGACGGAGAACGTCGAGATCATCAAGGCGATGGTGCGCGTGGGCCTCGGGGTGACCATCATTCCCTACCACGCGGTCGCGCGCGAGGTGCGCACCGGGCACCTGGCCTGCGCCCGCATCGCGGGGCAGACGCTCGTCCGGGAGACCGGGTGGGTCTATCCGCGGTCGCACAGGGTGCCGCGGATGGTACAAGAGATGATGCAGCTGCTCGTAAAGCTCCTGCCGAAGCTGCGGCTCTCGCCGCGAAACGCGCCGGCGTCGACCCAGAAGATCGTCCCGCTCGAGAGGACGGGTCTCTAGCCGGCCACCTCGTCCGCTTGCCTCGCACCCAACGCAACCATGCGGGACTGAGACGCATCCAAACGCATCATGAGTACCCGGGACGAGATCCGCCCTGCGCTGCTCGAAGACTCCGTGCGCGACCTCCGCCATGGCGGCCGCCTGCTGAGGCGGGCGCCTGGCTTTACCGCCGCGGCGCTGGCGACGCTCGCCCTCGGGATCGGCGCGACCTCCGCGATCTTCAGCGTGGTGCGCACGGTCATGCTGGAGCCGCTGCCGTACCACGAGCCTGATCGGATCGTGACGGTGTGGGAAACCAACCGCGGCGGCTCCCAGCGGAATGTGATCGCCCCGGCCAACTTCGTCGCCTGGCGCGAGCGTACTCGAACGCTCGACCATCTTGGTATGGTCGGCCCGAGCTCCATCGCCATGGTCGTCAACGGCCAGCCGCTCGACATCCAAGGGCTCACCATCTCGTCCGACGTCTTTCGCGCCCTGGGCGTCCAGCCTGTGCTCGGCCGCGCGTACACGGCCGAGGAAGACACCGGGAACTCGGTCATCGTGCTCAGCCACGAATTCTGGCGCGGGCGCATGGGCGGCCGCGGGGACGTGCTCAACCTGACAATCACCACCGATGAGGGGCCCCGGACGGTCATCGGCGTGATGCCTCCCGGGTTCACGATCGTCGGTCAGAAGGCCGACTTCCTGATTCCATACGGTCAGACGACGGAGCAGCTCCGCGCGGTGCGGGGCCGCGGCAGTTCGTACGCCATCGCGCGCCTGCGCGAGGGTGTCTCGTTCGATCAGGCGTACGGCGAGATGCGCAGCATGTTCGCCGATCTCGAGAAAGAGGAGCCGCAGCGCAACGCGCGGCGGACGGTGATGCTCTTTTCCCCGCAGGAGCAGATGGTCGGAGAAATCCGCCCGGCGCTGCTCGCGCTGGTGGGCGCGGTCATGCTGGTGCTGCTCGTGGCCTGCGTCAACGTCGCGAATCTCCTTCTGGCGCGCAGCGCCGCGCGCGAGCGCGAGCTCGGCCTGCGCGCCGCGCTCGGCGCGCGACGCGGCCGGCTGGTGCGCCAGATGCTCATCGAAAGCCTGGTGCTCGCCTTCGCCGGCGGCCTCGCGGGGCTGGCCGTCGCCGCGTGGTGTCATCGCGGCCTTCTCGCGCTCGTGGGCGATCGCATTCCAGTTCCGCGGCTCGAGCAGTTGACGCTCGATCTCCCGGTCGTCGCCTTCACAATGGCGGTGGCGCTGGCGACCGGCGTCCTCTTCGGCCTCGTCCCCGCATTCGTCTCGACGAGCCACGCGAGCGACGCGCTGCGCGAAGGCGGGCGTCATGGCGGCGGCCGGCGGTTGCACCGCGTGCTCGGCACGCTCGTCGTCGCCGAAGTGGCGCTGTCGCTGGTGCTGCTGGCCGGCGCCGGTCTCTTGATGCGCAGCCTGGTCAAGCTGCAGAGCGTGGACCCCGGCTTCCGCGCGGAAGGCGTGCTCACGGCGGGTGTGCAGCTCCCGGCCACACGCTACGACGTGCCCCAGGCCGGCAGCTTCTTCCGCGACTCGCTCTCGCGCATCGCCGCCCTGCCAGGCGTCGAGCACGCCGCGGGCGCTTCGTGCCAGCCGGTGCCGTTCGCGTGCATCGGGACGAGCTTCTGGCGCGTCGACCGGCCCAGGCCGGCGGACGGCCAGCTGGCATCCAGCCAGGTACGGCCGGTCACGCCTGGATTCTTCAAAACGCTGGGGATTCCGCACGTCGCCGGACGCGACTTCTCCGACTCCGACACCGTGGATTCGACGCCGGTCGCGATCGTCAGCGAAGAGCTCGTGCGGCAGCAGTTCCCGGATGGAAGCCCGCTCGGCCGGCTCCTTCGGGTCAATGTCAACCACGCCAACGGCAAGGACGACGTCGAATGGACGATTGTCGGGGTCGTCGGCAATACCCGGTCGTCGCTGGACGGGCCCGTTCGCCAGACGATCTTCATCCCGAGAACGCAGCGTCCCGGCACCGCCATCACGTTCTTCGTGCGCACCGGGCAGGATCCCATGTTGCTCGCGACCAGCGTGACGGGAGTCGTTCACGCGATGGAGGCGGAAGCGCCGGTCGTCGTTCGCACGCTCGAGGAGGTCGTCGGCAACACGATCGCCCGTCCCCGGGCGATTTCAGTACTCGTCGGGGTGTTCGCGCTCGTCGCGCTCGCGCTCGCGGCGGTCGGCGTCTACGGCGTGATGGCGTACTCGGTGCGGGAGCGGACCCAGGAAATCGGCATCCGCATGGCCCTCGGCGCGACCGCGGGTTCGGTGCTTCGGCTCGTGGTGGGCCAGGCGCTGCGCCTCGTCTCGATCGGCGTCGCCGTGGGGCTAATCGCGGCTGGCGCGCTCACGCGGCTGCTCGAGCGGTTGTTGTACGACGTCGAACCGCTCGATCCGTGGACGTTCGCCGTCACCGCGGTGGTCCTGCTCGTCGTCGCCACGGTCGCGTCGTACGTGCCGGCGCGCCGCGGCATGCACATCGCGCCCGTCGACGCCCTGAGAACGAATTAGGAGGGCGGGCCTCTCAGGCCCGCCTAATAATCGTCGCCTTCGTAGCTCGACGCCGCGGCGCCCTCGACTCGCGTACGAATCTGCTGGTGAATCCACGCGAGCGGGTCCGGCTCGATCGCGCGGAACGCCCGCCACTCTTCCTCGGTCAACACGACGGCGATGACACGCGTGCTGGCAGGGATCGCTTCAGTTGTCGGGTGAAAGACGTCGTCGGCCGCCTCGATGCTGGGAACCATGGAGCGATGATACGCGCACGTGTGCGCGCGCGCTCATACAGACTTCTCATGGGATCGATGCGTACAGGGCATCGAAGGCGTCGATCGATCGGACTAGATTTTTTCCGAGCCGACGGCGGACGCTTGCACGGCCTGGACGCCGCGCTCGGTGGTGTTGCGCCGCGAGACGGCGACGCGCACCGCGGTGAGACAGCGGTTGATCTGCTGAACCGTGTCGATGGGCGCCGGCGAACGGCTGGACGACAACGCCCCCGACAAGGGAATGACGAAGAGAACGATCCGGGCCGCGAGAAGCACGTCTGGCACTAAGGCAAACGGCATACCCCGGTATTTGGGGCAATTCAGGCCCGGTTGCCCGGAGCGCCGGCGGCAACGTGGTTACAATTGCAACTCCCGATGCCGGAATTGTCAGCCCTATGAAGAAGGTGGCCGTCCTCTTCGTGCTTCTCGCGTCGGCCTTCCCGCTCGCCGACACGTACCCGCGCCAGCCGGGAGTCGACGCCATCCACTACGTGTTCCGGCTGACGCTTGCCGACGGCTCGAACGAGATTGCAGGCGAAGCGACCGTCCAGCTCCGGCTCGCCGCCGACAACCTGGCGGAAGCCCTGCTCGATCTGGCGTCGGCACGCGAGCGCGGCGGGATGACGGTCTCGTCGGTGACGATCGGTGGTGGCGCGGCGTCGTTTTCACACGAGAACGACCGCCTGCGGATCACGCTGCCCGCGGGCGCGAAGAAAGGTCAGGACGTCTCCTTGACGATTCGGTATCGGGGCGTTCCTGCCGAAGGGCTGCGCCTCATCCCGAACATCCACGGCGAGCGAACGATCTTCAGCGAGAACTGGCCGAATCGGGCGCGCCACTGGCTGCCGATGATCGACCATCCGTACGACAAGGCGACCGGCGAGTTCATCGTGACCGCGCCCGCGCATTACCAGGTGATCTCGAACGGGCTGCTCGTCGAGGAGACCGACCTCGCCGACGGCCGCCGGCGCACGCACTGGAAGCAGTCGGTGCCGATCTCCTCCTGGCTGTATGCGCTCGGCGTGGCGCGCTTCACGGTCCACCACGCCGGGCTGACCCAGGGCGTGCCGCTGCAGACCTGGGTCTTCCCGCAGGACCGCGACGCCGGTCTCACGCTGTTCGAGGAGACCACGCGGCACGCGATGGCATTCTTCACGGAGCGGATCGGGCCGTATTCGTACGAGAAGCTCGCCAACGTCGAAGCGGCCGGCCTCTCCGGCGGCACCGAGCACGCATCGGCGATCTTCTACGGCGAGAAAAGCGTGACGAAAGGCCGCGGGCCCGTCGTCCACGAAGTCGCGCACCAGTGGTGGGGGAACGCCGTCACCGAGCGCGACTGGGACGATGTCTGGCTCAGCGAGGGATTCGCGACCTACTTCACCCTGCTCTTCACCGAGCATGCGTCCGGGCGGGATGCCTTTGTCGGAGGCCTCCGGACGAGCCGCGCGACCGTGCTCGAGACCGAACGCAAGCTGCCGGACACGCCAGTCGTCCACCGGAACCTCTCGGATATGGGCCGGGTCCTCAACGCGCTCGTGTACCAGAAAGCCGGCTGGGTGCTTCACATGCTGCGTGGCCTCGTCGGCACCGAAGCGTTCTGGAAGGGCATCCGCGAGTACTATCGCCGCTATCGAGACGGCAACGCCTCGACCGACGAGTTCCGCGCGGTGATGGAGCAGGCGGCGGGGCGGGATCTTCGATGGTTCTTCGATCAATGGCTGACGCGGCCCGGAACGCCGCGGGTTGAAGGCGACTGGCGCTTCGATGCCGCGCGCAAGCGAGTCGACGTAGAGGTGTCGCAGGGCGTCCCGGGCGATCCGTACCATCTGCCGATCGAGATCGGGATCGTGATGAAAGCCGGCGATCTCCCGCGGATCGAGCGGTTCGAGCTGAACGATCGGCGCGCGACGTTCTCGATCGCGGCAGACGCCGAACCGGCGGCGGTCATCCTGGATCCGAACACCTGGCTGCTGCACGAAGGGGGACTGTCACCTTTTTCTGCAGCGACAGAAAAGAAGAAGTAGCGCAGGCCTTTAGGCCTGCCGGAGAGGCGTATGCGTCGACTGCTCTTGTCGATCGTCCTCCTGGTAAACGTCGCGCAACCCGCCCGCGCGCAGCACTATCAATCCGACTTCCCCGCCGAAGAATTCAAAGCCCGCTGGGCGAAGCTCTTCGATCGGATCGGCAACGGCGTCGCGGTCGTTCAGGGGATGCCGCTGACGGATGGATACACCTTCCCGCGCCAATACAACACGTTCTATTACCTCTGCGGGATCGAAACGCCGGGCGCGTATATGCGGTTCGACGGCGAATCGCGCCGCGCGACGCTGTATCTGCCGCCGCGCAACGAGCGGCTCGAGCGCGCCGAAGGCAAAGTGCTGTCGGCGGAAGATGCCGAGCTCGTCAAGCGGTTGACCGGCGTCGACGAGGTGCTCGCGCTCGACGCGATGCGAGCGGAGGGATGGCCGGGGGAAAGATCATCTACGCGGAATTCTCGCCCGCCGAAGCGGCGGGTCAGAGCCGCGGCGAGCTTCTCGCCTCCGAAACGGCGCGGGCGATGGACTTCTGGGACGGCGGCACGTCCAGGCAGCGGCGCTTCGTCGAGCTGCTGCGCACGCGCAACCCGCGCGCCGAGATCAAAGATGTCAATCCGATCCTTGACGAGCTGCGCGCGATCAAGAGTCCACGGGAGATCGCCCTGATCCGCCGCGCATCCGAGCTCGCGGGGCTCGGCCTGATCGAGGCGATGCGCAGCACCGAGCCTGGCGTCACGGAGTATCAACTCGACGCCGCCGCGCGGTACGTGTTCCTCCTGAACGGCGCGCGCCTCGAGGCCTATCGATCGATCACCGCGGCCGGCACCGAGAACATCAACAACATGCACTACTTCCGCAACACCGCCACGCTGAAGGATGGCGATCTCGTGTTGATGGACTACGCGCCCGACTACCGCTACTACGTCAGCGACATCGGCCGGGTCTGGCCCGTCAGCGGCAAGTACAACGCGTGGCAGCGGGAGCTGCTGCAGTTCGTGCTCGAGTACCACAAGGCCGTCCTCGCGCGCATCCGGCCGTCCGTCACGCCTGCGCAGATCATGGACGAGGCCCGAAAAGCGATGGAGCCTGTCTTCGCGCGGACGAAATTCTCGAAGCCGATCTACGAGCAGGCCGCGCGGCGGCTGGTCGAGACCGGCGGCGGCGTCTTCTCCCACACCGTCGGGATGGCGGTGCACGACGTCGGCGGGTATCGCAGCGGCCTGAAACCCGGCCACGTGTTCTCGGTCGACCCGCAGCTTCGCGTGCCCGAGGAAAACCTGTATCTTCGGTATGAGGACACGGTGGTCGTCACCGACACCGGCGTGGAGAACTTCACCGACTTCCTCCCGATGGAGCTGGACGCGATGGAACGGCTCGTTCGGGAGAAGGGCATCGTCCAGAGCGCGCCCCCGGATCAGAAAGGAATGCGGAGCTCCAGATGAAAACCCACACTCGCGTCGCCGTCGTCGCCCTGGTGTTGAGCGCATGGGCGGCAGCCGTCTCGGCCGGGCCGCTGCAGGATGACTTGAGAGCCCGCCGCGGCCGCGTGATGGAACGCCTCGGGCCCGACAGCCTCCTGATCGTCTGGGGCGGACCGTCCACAGCGGACCCGGACAGAGAGGAGCCAGCCGCAGAAAACCTGTACTACCTGACCGGGACGACCCAGTCGGATTCGATCCTGGTCCTGATGCCGGGGAACGTAACGAAAAAGGAAGTCCTGTTCGTCCGCACATTCAACGCGCGGCGCGAGCACTGGGATGGCCACTCGCTGACGCCGAAGGAAGCGGCCGAGCTGACCGGCATCGAGACCGTCTTCACGCTCGATCAGTTCGAGCCGTTCATCGAGGCGACCTTCTCGCGCCGTGCCTTCAGAACCGAGCGACCGGGCGCCTCCGCTCCGCCGAGCGACAAACCGGCCGAGCACGCCTTCTTCACCGCGCTCGAGCAGAACCGCGCGCGGCTCGCGCTCGTCGTCGGCCGGCGATCGCTGTCCGAGCCGCTCAACAAACCGCTCGAGTTCGCGAACCGCCTGCGCGAGCGGTTCGACGGCTTCACGCTGCTCGACGCCAGCGAGATCATCCACGGCCTGCGGCAGGTCAAGACCACGTTCGAGCAGGGCATTCTGCGCCGGAGCCTCGAGATCTCGAACGAGGCGCACATGGCCGGCATGCGCGCCGCGGCGCCGGGCCGGCACGAATACGAGGTCGAGTCGGCGATCGAGGCGGTCTACCTGAAGAACGGCGCCATGAAGCCGGGCTACGACTCCATCGTCGGCAGCGGCCCGAACGGGACCGTCCTCCACTACAACGAGTCGAGCCGGAAGATGGAAGCGGGCGACCTGCTGCTCGTCGACGCCGCGGGCAGCTACCAGGGCTACACGGGCGACATCACGAGAACCTATCCGGTCAGCGGGACGTTCACGCCGGCCCAGAAGGAGATCTACGAGATCGTCCTCGCCGCGCAGGAGGCCGGAATCAAGGCGGCAAAGTCCGGCAGCCGCACCTCGGACATCACGGATGCGTGCGCCGACGTGATCAAGAAAGGACTCCTCAGGCTCGGGTTGATTACCGACGCGTCAGGCGATCAATATCGCGTCTGGGCGACGCACGGGCCGGTCCACTGGATCGGTCTCCATGTCCACGACGTGGGCGTCACCAGCGTCCTGGCGCCGGGCATGGCCTTCGTCATCGAGCCCGGCATCTACATCCGCGAGCAGGCGCTCGACACGATGCCGGCGACGAAGGAAAACCTCGCGTTCATCGAGAAGGTGCGGCCGGTGGTGAAGAAGTACCTCAACACCGGCGTGCGCATCGAGGATTCCTTCCTGCTGACGCCGACCGGGCTCGAGCGGCTGTCGGCGCCGGTCCCGCGGACGATCGCCGAGATCGAAAGCTTCATGCGGAATCAGCCACCCAAGACGTCGGCGCCGGGCGGAAGCGGCTCGGCGCGATAGAGTGCGACGGTGTTCCGCACGGCCGAGGCCAGGAACACCGCCACCATCCCGACGACGCCGGCGAGTCCGCCCACGTCGAACAGGTAGAAGGGCCCAAGCCCGAACGGCTGCACCATCGGCCGAACCATCGCCGCGATCGCACCGATCGCGAGCAGGATGCGCAATTCGGTCGGCCCGAACCCCGCGAACGAGATCCGGAAGACGCCGAGCGTGTGCGTGGCGAGGAAGGACTCGGCGCACAACAGCAAATAGCTCACGAGGAGCGCCCACGCAATCCAGGGGCTGACGAGCCCCGACAGCGCGAGCCCGCCGAACAGAAACGTCGTGTTGATGATGTCTACGACGTGATCGAGATAGAAACCGTAGCGCGGGCGCTGCGCGTTGCGGACACGGGCGACGGTGCCGTCGAGACTGTCCCCGAACCAGTTGATGGCCAGGAACAGCGGGACGAGCGCGAGCGCGTACGGGGCGCGCGAGGCGGCGGCGAACGCTCCACCGGCGCCGACCATCGCCAGCGCGCCCAGCGCGGTCAGGTGATCGGAATTCACCCACCGTGGCAGCCGCTCCGCCATCCAGATCAATGCACGTTTCTCGGCCGCGGCGAACACGCTCGTGTGTTCCCGTGTGTGTGTTGCCCCGGGCATAACCGCCTCTATCACCGTCATGGTGTGTCCCCTCATCCCTGAATGCGAAAAAGGCGAGCAAACAGGCTCATGCCTGATCGGCGGGAACTTCTCTGGTGCGTTGACAGTATATCCACTGTGGCTATACTCACGAGACAGCTATGGGACTGTATCGCGCGCTCCTTCTTCTCTATCCAGCCAGCTTTCGTGCCGAGTACCGTGACGAGCTGTGCGCGGTGTTCGCCGAACGCCGCCGCCGCACCAGCGGAATCGGGCCTGTGGCGGTGCTCTGGCTCGACGCGATCCGCGACGTCTTCGTCAACGCGGGGCGGGTCCACGCAGACATCCTGCGCCAGGATCTGCGCTACGCGCGGCGCTCCCTGACGCGCACGCCCGGCTTCGCCCTCACCGCGGTTCTCGTCATCGCGCTCGGCATCGGCGCCAACAGCGCGGTCTTTTCGCTCACCGATCAGGTGTTTCTCCGCCCACTGCCGTACCCCGACTCAGATCGTCTCGTGAAAGTCTGGGAGAACGTTCCTGGCTATACGCGGATGGAGACCTCGGCTCCGAACTTCGTCGACTGGCGGCGCATGAGCAGGTCGTTCACGGCGATGGGGGCCTTCGAAGGTCTCTCGAGAAACCTGGTCGGGGGGACGGAACCGCGGCAGCTCGAAGGGGCGACCGTCGACGCGAACGTCCTTCGCATGCTCGGCGTTCCCCCTCGGCTCGGCCGCGTCTTCACGGACGAGGACGACCGGCGAGGCGCGCCGGCAACGGTCGTCCTCAGCTATGCGTTGTGGCGGTCAGAGTTCGGCGGCCGGGCGGACGTGCTTGGCACTCGACTCCGCCTGGACGAGACCGAGCATCTCGTCATCGGCGTCATGCCGCCGGCGTTCATGTTCCCGACTCGCAACACGCAGATGTGGACGCCGCTCCAGCTCGACCCGTCGGAGGACACGGATCGCGACAACAACTATCTGCACGTCCTGGCCAGGCTCAAACCGGAGATGTCGCTCGAGGCGGCGCAGGCGGAGATGAACGTCGTCACCGAGCAGCTCGAGCGCGACTACCCGAAAGAGAATCTCCGTACCCGCGCGACCGTGCACGCGCTGCGGGACCAGGTCCCCGCGCAGAACCGCTTGATGCTCGTGGGGCTCGCCGGCGCCTCGTTCTGTGTGCTGCTCATCGCCTGCACGAACCTCGCGAGCCTGCTCCTCACGCGCGTCCTCAAGCGGCGCAAGGAGCTGGCGATGCGGACCGCGCTCGGCGCGGGGCGCGAGCGGCTCGTGCGCCAGCTGCTGACCGAGAGCCTCGTGCTCGCGCTTGCCGGTGGCCTGCTCGGCGTCGCGGTCGCCATCGTCGCCGTGCCCCTGCTCGCGCGCCTCGTGCCGCCGACGCTCCCCGTGGCCGAGGCCACGGCCGTCGATCTGCGTGTTTTGATCTTCGCCGCGATCGCCACCTTCGCCACGGGCCTGGGGTTCGGCGTCGTGCCCGCGTTGCGCGTAGCGAGCGATCGCGATCTCTCCGGTCTCCGCGAAGGATCGCGAGGCGGGGCGGGTGGACGTACCGAGCGGTTGCGCGCCCTCCTGGTGTCGGCGGAAGTAGCCGCCTCGGTGGTCCTGCTCATCTCGGCGGGGCTGCTCATTCGCGCGCTGTGGCGCGTCCAGGCCGTCGACCCCGGCTTCGAAACGGCGGGCGTCGCCGCTGTCCAGACACCGCTGCAGAGAGAGAAGTACGCGGCGACGGGCCGCCGCGTCGATCTGTATTCGCGCATCCTGTCGGACGTTCGTGCGTTGCCCGGCGTGACGAGCGCCGCGTACATCAGTTTTCTCCCGATGGTGATGCGAGGGGGCATCTGGCCCGTGGACGTCGAAGGCACACCGAGGATCCCGGACGATCTTCGCGGCCAGCGCGCCGCGAGCCTTCGATACGTGACGCCCGGGTTCTTCTCGACGCTGCAGATCCCGCTCGGTCGGGGCCGCGACATCACCGAGTCGGACACGCAGAACGCGCCGGGCGTCGCGGTCGTCAGCGAGTCGTTCGCCAGACGCTACTGGCCGGGACAGGATCCCCTGGGCAAGCGGTTCACATTCGCGTTCCTGCCGCGGACGGTCGTGGGCATCGTGGGAGATATTCGCGTCCGTGGGCTCGAGCGGGAGAGCGAGCCCCAGGTGTACCTGTCATACCAGCAGGTCCCCGATGGCGCGATTCGCTTCTACATCCCGAAGGAGCTGGTCGTCCGATCGTCGACCGAGGCCACCGCGTTGCTGCCGGCCGTGCGGGCCATCATCCGAAAGGCGGACCCTGAGCTTCCGATCTCCGCGGCCCGGACGCTGCAGGAGGTTGTCGACGCCGACACGTCGTCGCGCGTCACCCAGCTTCGCGTGCTGGCGGCGTTCGCCGCTCTCTCGCTGCTTCTGGCGGGGATCGGCCTGCACGGACTGCTGTCGTTCGCGGTCTCGCAGCGCGTCCCCGAGATCAGCCTGCGGATGGCGCTCGGCGCGCGCGGCGGCGATGTTCTCGCGCTCGTCCTCGGGCAGACGCTGCTGCTCGCCGTCGCTGGAGCCATCGTCGGGATGGCGCTCGCCTACGCCGCGGGACGCTGGATGCAGGGGCTCCTCTTTGGCATTCAGCCTGGCGATCTCGTCACGTTCTCGACGGCCGCGGGCGTCGCGCTGCTCATGACGATCTCAGGGAGTCTTCTGCCCGCGCTGCGCGCGGTGCGCGTCGATCCCGCAACCGTCCTCCGCTCCGAGTAAACACATGACATTCAAGACCGAAGAAGTCGACGAGCTCCTTCCCCTGCCGCCGGCGACGTTCCACATCCTGATCGCGCTGGCGGAGGAGGATCGGCACGGTTACGCGATCATCCTCGAGGTCGCCGCGCGAACCGGCGGCGCGACGCAGCTCAGCGCGGGGACGTTGTACCGATCGATTCAGCGGATGCAGGAACAGGGCCTGATCGTCGAGACGCGGGATCGTCCGGCGCCTGAAGAAGACGACGAACGGCGCCGGTATTATCGCATCACGCCGTTTGGATTGGCGGTCGCGCGGGGCGAAGCGCGTCGCCTGACGCAGATGGTCAAGCTCGCGCGCGCCTGCGGGCTCGCGCCCGAGCGCGGCTGATGAGACCGCCGGCTGCCCTGCGCGCCGTGCGAGTCGACCCGGCGACGGTTCTGCGGGCTGAGTGGACCCTTTGCGTGACTTTCCTGACTTCTCATGACACACCCGAGAGTCTTGGAAAAGGAGGTTCGGGAGGTTTAGGGAGGATGACTTCACAGATCACGGGCCACGGATGCCGCGGATGAAAACTGAAGAGGATTGCGGCCGTCGCGCCGACGGCCCGGCGCAGCCGGGCCTGGCTGGGGCGTGAGAGGCAACACACGTGAGCCCAGGTTGGACGTCGGAAAGGCTCACGTGCGCTGCCTCTCACGACCCAGCCGCCGCGCGTTGCGCGGCGTCGGCGCGACGGCCTTCAGCGTGACGTCCTCCCCTGACCTCCAAAACCTCCCCTTAAAACTTCCGTCCGGGCGTGACATCCGAAGTCCCGTGAAGTCCGCAAGTCGAATGAAGTCAGGACTGGTCGGGCCATCCGCGTTATCCGTGGTCGTGATCCGCAGAAGCCGTTCAACCCGTGGTCCGTCGTGCGACGTGGTGTTATGCGTGGCGTGATCGTCCGAATCTGTGGTCTCGAACAAGCTCGACCGTGTAGACCCGTATCACGGAACGCCAATTCGTGATTAGATCAGCGGATGAAGGCGCGCCCGCTCACCACGCTTGCGATCCTCGCTCTCCCGATCGGCCTTGCGGCTCAAGCGCCGCAGCCCGCTCCGCCGACGCAGCCCGCTGCTCCTTCGGCGCAGCCTCCCGCGCAGCATAAGCCGGTTCAGGCCGCGCGCGGACCGATCGAAGTTCGCGTCACGAGCCGCGCGGGTGAGCCGCTCGGCGGCGTCTCCGTGACCATGGAGGGCGGGGTCTCGCGTTCGGGCGAGACGGCCGAGAATGGCGTCGTCATGCTGCGCACCGTGCCGGCTGGCCAGTACCGGCTCCGATTCACATCGAACGGCTGGATCACTCTCGAGCGGGACATCACGGTTCGAGGGAGCGGGACGACGCGCGTCGAGGTCGCGCTGAACGCCGCAGAGGCGCCTGCCCCGGCGCCGGCTCCCCCGCCGCCGGCCCCCGCGCCGGCCCCAGCCCCTGCGGCTTCGGACGTGAACGTCGAGCCGAAGACGGTGGTGATCCCTGACTTCATCGATCAGAACTTCCTGGGACGCGCGCCGCGGAAGGACTCAGTGCTCGGCTGCACATCGTCGATGAAGAGCACGCTGCTGCAGCTGCGCGATCCGCTGGCCGAGCACTCGCACGCCGACGGGGACGAAGTGCTGTACGTCGTCGCGGGCGAAGCGACGCACAAGGTCGGGGGGCGTGAAAGCCGGCTGGAGGCGGGCACCTACAGCCTCGTCCCGCGCGGCGTCCCACACTCCATCACACGGCGGGGCGCCAATCCGATCGTCCTCTTGTCGATCGAAACCGGTGAGCCCTGCGCGAGCGGCGTGACGGCCCGCTGACGCCGGTTCGTCCCATCTGCGGTCACATACGGCTGCCGTCCGCCTGCCCTGAGCGCAGTCGAAGGGCGGCCGCTTATCGGGTTATTAGCTCAACTTAGATTGACGGCTCTCCTCACGGGGTGTAAACACTCCGCAGGAGGGCCGATGACCCACGCGTTTCGCCTCGGTTTCCTCGTCGTCGTTCTGACCCTCGCCGGCGCCATGCCGGCGCTCTCCCAAGTCTCCACAGGATCGATCGCCGGAGTAGTGGAAGACACGAGCGGTGCCGTCCTGCCCGGCGCGACCGTCGCCCTCACCGGCGAGCGGCTCATCGGCGGCACAAAGACGCAGGTGACCGACTCGTCCGGCGCGTACCGTTTCGACCGGCTCGCGCCCGGCACCTACGTCGTCAAGTTCGAGCTGCAGGGATTCAAGACCGTCGAGCGGCGCGACATCGTCGTGAACGCGAGCTTCAACGCGACGGTCAACGTCAAGCTGGAAGTCGGCACGCTTCAGGAGACGATCACCGTGTCCGGCGAGTCGCCGACGGTCGACGTCAAGTCGAACCTCCAGCAGACCGTCATGAGCCAGGAGATCCTCGAGGGGATTCCGACGGGGCGCGATCCGTGGTCGCTCGCCAAGGTCATCCCCGGCGTCCAGGTCAGCACTTACGACGTGGGCGGCAACCAGGCCATGCAGCAGAGCTCGCTGCGCGTGCACGGCGCGCGCGACGAGGATAAGAACTTCGCGATTGACGGGTCGACCGTCAACTGGCCCGGCGGCGGCGGCGGTTCCACGATGCTCTACTACGACCAGGGGATGTTCGACGAGGTCAACTATCAGACGTCGGCGATTCCGGCGGAAGTGATGACCGGCGGCATCTACCTGAACATGGTGACCAAGAGCGGCAGCAACCGCTGGCGCGGCGACATGAAGTACTTCTTCGCCGACAAGGACTGGCAGAGCGTCAACGATCAGGCGCTGACGGCGATCGGTCTCCCGGGCGGCACGCCGGTGACGAAGCTGTACGACTTCAACGTGGCCGGAGGAGGTCCGCTGGCGCGGGACCGGCTGTGGGTGAATGGCGCGTATCGGAACTGGCGGACGGACAAGCTGACGCTGGCCCGTAACCCGGATGGCTCACGCGCGATCGACGACAACCTGATCTGGAACGCGTCGGGCAAGGCGATCTGGCAGGCGACGACGAACCAGAAGATCGCCGGCTCCTACAATTACAACTGGAAGGAGCGCTTCCATCGCCGCGATACGCCGCCGAACTTCGTCGAGGACAAGGCGTCGCTGTGGCAGACCAACCCGGCGTTCTCGACGCAGATCAGATACACCCTCGTCCGCAACAAGATGGTGTTCGACTCGACGTTCAACATCATGGACGGTGTCACGAACTACTACTACCAGCCAGGAACCGCGGAGACCGACATCCGCGTCGTCGACAACGGGCTGAGCACGGCGGCGGTCGCGGCGGCGCGGCACGAGGAGGCGCCCAACTATCGCACCGTGTTCGACAACGTCGTTTCTTACGCGCAGCCCGGGTGGGGCGGCGATCACATGTTGAAGGCCGGCATGCAGTACTCCCAGATGGGGATGTTCCAGCAGTTCTGGGTGAATCAGGACCAGTGGACCGAATTCAACAACAGCGCGCCGAACCAGGTCCGGCTGTGGAACACGCCGACGGCGCACAACAGCAAGATCCAGCTCTATGGCCTGTTCGCGCAGGATGCCTGGAGCCACAAGCGGGTCACGCTGAACCTCGGCATTCGCGTCGATCACGCGAGCGGCTGGATGCCCGAGCAGTCGAACCCCGCGGGCCAGTTCACCGATGCGCGCTCCCTCCCGCGCACCGACGTCTTCAGCTCCTGGCGCGGCGTGTGGCGCACGGGCGTCGTGTACGACGTGTTCGGCAACGGCCGGACCGCGGTCAAGGCGAGCGCGAGCCGCTACTCGGGACAGATCGGGTTGAACATGGTGCAGCGGGTTCACCCGTTCCAGCTCACCAGCGGGACGCGGCCGTGGACGGATCGCAACACCGATCGGATCCCCCAGGCGAGCGAGCTCGGGACGTTCACCGGCTTCCCCGGCCTCACGAGCCGCTACGCCGACGCGGACGGACCCGATTGGTCGTACTCGGACGAGTTTACGGCCGGCGTCGAGCACCAGCTCATGTCGGACTTCCGGGTCGGCGTGATGTACTACCACCGCTCGAACCGGAAGCAGATCGGCCAGCGCAACGTCGCCGTGCCCCCGTCGGCCTACACGGAGCAGACCGCCGCCGTGCCTGCGTCGCCGCAGGGCCCGGGCGGCACGATCACGTTCTACAACCTCAACCCGACGTTCACGGGCCGTCAGGACAACGTGTTCGACAACGAGCCGCTGCTCGATACGACCTACGACGGAGTGGAGATCACGGCGGCGAAGCGCTTCAGCCAGCGCTGGCAGCTCGTCGCGGGGTTGACGCTCGGCAAGAACTACGGCGGCGTCGCCACCAACGACCTGAACGACCCCAACAACGAGCTGAATTTCCCGGAAGGGATTGAAGGCCCGGACTCGGCGTACGCGTTCCGGCTGTCGGGATCCTACATGGCGCCGTTTGAAATCAACCTGAGCGGCAGCTACATCCTGAACGACGGATATCCGTACCAGTCGCAGATCAACATCACGCGCACGATCTTCCCGGCGCTGACGCGCGCGAGCCAGACCGTTCGGCTGAGCGAGCGCGGAGACGAGCGGCTTCCCGACGTCGCGATGGTGGACCTGCGGGTCTCGCGCGCGTTCCGCTTCGGCAGCCGGCGCATCACACCGCTCGTCGAGATCTTCAACCTCGGCAACGCGGACACGATCATCGGCTACACGACGACGACCGGCTCGGCGTACCTGCGGCCGGCTGACATTCTCGCGCCGCGGATCGTCAGGTTCGGCGTCACGGTGGACTTCTAGCCGAAAGGGGACAGTCACCTTTTTACGCAATTTGAAAAAAGGTGACAGTCCCCTTTTCTCTGGTGCGCGATGGACCTCCTGCAGCTTGAGCATTTTCTCGCCGTCGTCGAAGAGGGCACGTTCACGCGCGCGGCGGAGCGCGTCTGCCGCACGCAGCCCGCGGTCAGCCAGAGCATCAAGAAGCTCGAAGAGGAAGTCGGCGCGCCCCTTTTCGCCCGGGATGTCCATGAGGTGTCGCTCACCGAGGCTGGACGCGTCCTCGCCGATTACGCGCGCCGCATGGTGGAACTGAGAAACGACGCCTTCCGGCACGTGTCGGAGCTGAAGACGCTCAAGGCGGGTACGCTCGCGATCGCGGCGCACGAGTCGGCGGCGGTCTATCTCCTGCCGGCGCCGCTGCGCAGCTACCTCGAGCGCTTCCCCGACATCAGGGTCGGCATCTACCGCAGCCGGTTGAACGAGATCCCACGACAGGTCCTCGACCGCGAGGTGGACGTCGGGTTCGTGAAGGAGGAACCCGCGTTCCACGACCTGCAGTGGGCGGAAGTGCACACAGACGAAATGATCCTCGTCGCCGCGCCGACCCATCCGCTCGCGAGCCGGGCCGACGTGCGCGTCCGCGACCTGGGCTCGGAGCATTTCGTGCTGCATCACTTGTGCAGCGCGACCGCCGACACGATTCAGCGCCTCTTCGAGCAGCACGGCACGCGCTGCCGGATCGTCGCCGAGCTGTGGAGCTTCGAGAACATCAAGGGCTTCGTCCAGGAAGGCGTCGGGATGGCGATCGTCCCCGGCATCACCGTCCGCCAGGAGGTGCGCGACGGAACGCTCGCGCGGATCCCTGTCCGGGAGCTGTCGATCCCGCGCCGGACGCTGATGGTCTACCGCGAGCAGGGGTACTTGTCCGAGCCGGCGCGGGAGCTGATCAAGCTCGTCCGGAACTTCAACTGGGACCGGATCGGCGCGACGACAAGCGCCCGAAAACGGCGCGAGGCCGTGCCCTTCCGCGCGGCGCGCTCGTGAGTCCCTCCCCGTTCGGGTGATGCGCCGCCATCCTCGCGCCCGCGAGAATGGCGACATGAGCACCTCTCCCCTATCAACTCTCTCCGACGCCATGGCCGACGCGATCGCCTCGATCGCTCCCAGTGTCGTGCAGGTTCAAGGACACCGCCGCCCGGTGTCCGGCATCGTGTTCGCCACCGACGCCGTCGTGACGAGCGCTCGCGCGCTCGGACGCGACGATGGCCTTCATGTCCGCGCGGGCGACGGGCGCACGTTCGACGCAGAGCTGGCGGGCTGGGATCCAGCCACGGGTCTCGCCGCGCTGCGCGTCAAGAGCCTGGGACTCCAACCCGCACCCCGTCTCGAATCGGCGCCGCGCGTCGGTCACCTCGCGCTCGCCGTCGCCCGATCGTGGAGTAATGCGCTCACCGCGAGCGCCGGCATCGTCGCCGTGATCGGCGGTCCGCTGCGGACCGGGCGGGGCCGGGCGATCGACGAAGTCATCCGCACGACGGCGCCGATGCATGACGGATTTGCGGGCGGCGCGTTCGTGAGCGCCGCCGGCGGCGTCATCGGTGTCACGACCGCCGCGGCGATCCGTGGTCTGGGCGTGGTGATCCCGGCGGCGATTGCCTGGAAAACGGCGCAGGACGTGCTCCAGCACGGAAGCCCGAAGCGCGGGTTTCTGGGGATCGCGGGTCAACCGGCGACCCTTGCCGCTCGCCAGCGCGGCGATTCGGCGCGCGAGCGCGGACTTCTCGTCACGGCCGTCACCGCAGGGAGCCCGGCCGAAGCCGCGGGCGTGCTGGTTGGCGACCTTCTGCTGGAATTCGACGGACATCCCGTCGACTCGCCGGACGACCTGCTGCAGTTGCTGAGCGGGGATCGCGTCGGCCGCGCGGTTCCCCTCCGGCTGCTGCGCGGCGGCGAGGCCCGTGATGTCACCGTGACGGTTGCGACGCGCCAGGCCTAAGATCGAGACATGCGCGTCGTCCTCGTCGGTCCGGCAGACGAACGCGCCCGCCTACGCGCGTTTCTTGCTGACGGTATGGACGTCGTCGGCGAGGCGCCGACGCTCGCGGCGGCGCGGTCGGCTGCGTTCGAGGCCGACGCGTGGCTGATCGCGCCCGATGCTTCGGCCAACGGAGGCGAACCGGGCGAATCGGTGGTGGAATCGCTCACGCCACGCGAGCTGGACGTTCTGGATCTCCTCGCACAGGGTTTGTCCAACAAGGCGATCGCGACGCGGCTCGCCATCAGCGATCAGACCGTGAAGTTTCACGTCGCGTCGATCTGCGGGAAGCTCGGGGCGGCGAACCGCACGGACGCGGTCCGGCGCGCGGTCCGCGGCGGGTTGATCGCGCTCTGAGGCGATCGAAAGTCCCGAAGACAGTGGCCGCAGCGATGAAAAGAGTATAGAGTAATGCGCAGAGTCCCTGACCCGAGCTGAGCCAGCCAGCGTTCCCACGCGCCGATCCCTGGGCGCGCGCCGACGGGCACCGCTTCCGCCACCCTGAAAAGAAAGGCCGGCTGATGCACTCTCGCGGACCGTCGCACGGCGCGTGGCGCGGAATGGGGCAAATCCCTTCCGGCGACGGTTATCGCCGGCTGAGCGTCCGGGTGATCGAACAGGCGCTGCGCGACATCGTCGCGGCGCCCGGATCCACATCGGACCACGACAGCGCACGGCTTTTTCTCGCCGGCTCGCCGATGCTCACGCTCTGGTGCGAGCTGGCTGCGCTGGACCCGGCGCGCATCGCCGCTCATGCAGGGCAGCTCATGGGCAACCGCTTCAGTGCCGGCGACCCGGCACGACGCCTGGGATCCTTCGCGAAGCCCAGGCCGATCAAGTCGACCATATGACCAAGCAGCAAGAAGCGCTCGCGGGTGCGGACCCGGCTCCATCCGCCTGTCCGTCGTGCGGCGGGCGTGAGCTCACCACGGTCAGCAAGACCGTGGATGTCTCGACCTACTGGCGCTGCGTGAGGTGCGGAGAAGTCTGGAACGTCAGCCGTCGAGCCGCCGGGCAGCGGCGAACCTACGGCGTACGCCGCGACAGCTGGTAAGGCGGCCGTCGCATGACCCCGAACGATTTGTCCGCCCTGGACGCAGCCGTCAAGAGAGTCTCGCGCCTGGCCGCTCGGCTGGGAGCCGGCGACGCGGAAAGCCACGTGCAACGCTCGCTGGCCGAACTCGCAGGTGCCATCGGCAGACAGGATCCGTTGGCACATTCGCTCGATCGGCTGGCAACCAGCCTCCGGCAGCTTCAGGCGTCCCGGGAGCACGGGCTCCGACGGGTCGAGCAACACGGGGCGATCGGAGTCGAGCGCGTCCTGGAAACGATTCAGGAAGAAATAATGCCGCTCCTGCGCGGCCGCCTCTAGTGGCCGTCCTCGGACCACTGGAGGCTCGCGGTCACGCTCACCAGCGTGGCTCGGACCGCCGCCGCGTCGAATGGCCCTCACCGCCGTCATACCCGCCGGATCGCGGAGCTTGCGGCCGCGCCTCGTTCACGATCAGCGTCCGTCCGCCGAACGGTTGATCGTTCAACCGCCCGATAGCCGACTGCGCGTCGGCGTCAGTCGCCATCTCTACAAACGCAAAGCCGCGTGCTTGTCCTGTCGTGCGATCCCGCATGACCCGGACGGAGTCGACCGTGCCGGTCTGCGCGAACAGATCCCGAATGCCGTCCTCGGTGGCCTCGAAGGGAAGGTTGCCCACGAACAACTTGCGATTCATCGCTGTCATCTCCTGCAGTGAGCCGAACGCCGTCCGGTAGGGACGGCTCGATGAGACCACCGGCGGTTATCGCTCAGGGCTTGACGGGCATGCAGGAGGAGCGAGTTGGAAGGCTCGATCGATCTGACTGCGAGTGAAGCGGCGGGCTCAGCGTCCGGACCGCGTCATTATACTCCGCGCCGGCGACGCGACGTGGAACGACGCGTTTAACGTCGTCCGGCAACCTAGACGACGCTTCTGATCAACCCGCCATCCACCTGCAGGGTCGCGCCCGTGATGTACGACGCGGCGTCCGACAGCAGGAACGCCGCGGCCCGGCCGAACTCGTCCGGATCGCCGTACCTGCCCGCCGGGATCGACGCGATCGAGCGCTTCCGTTGTTCGTCGGTCGCGATCCCCGCCTTCTTCGCGTTCCCCTCATCGAGCTGGCGAAGGCGATCGGTATCGAGCCGGCCGGGAATGATCTGGTTGACCCGGATTTTCTCGGTCGCCAGCTCCAGCGCGAGCGTCTTGGCGAGCGCGGAGACAGAGGCGCGCATGACTGTCGAGAGCCCCAGGTTGGGAATGGGCTCCTTGACGGACGAGGACGTGGACACGAGGATGGAGCCGCCCCCGCGTTTCTTCATCGAGGGCACGGCGGCGCGGACCATCCGCAGAACGCTGAACAGCAGCAGATCGGCGGCGTCCTGCCACGCGGCATCGTCGAACGCGATCGCCGGGCCGGCGGGCGGACCGCCGGAGTTCGTGAAGAGCAGATCGAGTCCGCCGAAGCGCCGTTCGGTCGCGGCGGTCCAGCGCGCGATGTCCTCGGCGGCCCGCACGTCCGCCGCCATCGCGAACACGTCGCCGGCCGACCCGGTCAGCCGCTTCGCGGCCTCGCAGATCGCCGCCTCGTCGCGCGACGCGATCGACACCGACGCGCCGTCGGCCGCGAGCGCCTTCGCGACGGCGAACCCGAGGCCGCGGCTCGCGCCCGCGACCATCGCGACCTTGCCTTTCAGGCCGAGATCCATGCGCTCCCCTTCTCTCTCTTGACCCACTCCAGCACGCGATCGAGCGCCTGGCGCGTCGCATCGTCGAGCCGCGCGGCGGGCGGCCGAGTGGCCGGGCTCGCGAGGGCTCCCCGCCGGTGCAGCACTTCCTTGCGGATCGCCATGCCGATGCCTTCCTGGAACTCGAACCGCATCAGCGGCACGGTCCGATAGAACAGATCGGCCGCCTCGTCGATCTTCTTCGCGTTGAAAAGCGACACGATGCGGACGAGGATCTCCGGAAAGGCGAACCCCGTCATCGCGCCCGTGGCACCGGCCAGCAGTTCTTCGAGCAGGAAGACCCCGCCGAGACCGCCGAAGATCCGGACCTTCACGTCACCGGCTTTCTCACCCTTGAGCTGCTCCAGGATGCGCGAGGTCTTGAACGGCGTCGGCGGGTCTTCGAGCTTGATCGTCCGCGCCTTCGGGATCTCGCGCGCGATGCGCGCCAGCAGCCACGGCTCCATCGCGTAGCCTGAGATCGGCGGATAGTCCTGCACGACGATCTCGACGTCAACCGCGTCCGCCAGCTCCGCGTAGTGGCGGACGACAGCGTCGGAGTTCAGCTTGACCATGCGTGGCGGGCTGACCATGACGGCCGCGGCGCCCGCGACGCGCGCGTGACGGCTGTAGCTGATGCAGGTGCGCGTGCCATCCGCGGTCGTGCCGGCCACAACAGGAACGCGTCCCTGAACTTCGTCCAGCACCACATCGAGCACGTGCGCACGCTCGCCATCGTCGAGCCGGGCGACCTCGCCTGTGACTCCCAGCGCGGTGAGACCGTTGACGCCAGCTTCCAGGAACATCGTCACGACGCGGCGCAGGCTGGCTTCGTCCACCGCCCCGTCGGCCGAGAACGGCGTGGGGAGCACCGAATAGACGCCTTCGAAGGTCATCGACCGGCCATTTTAGGTCAAATCCAATTCGGAAATCTGATGGGTCAATAAGCCGGGAGTCCTGATACGCTTTCAGGCCAACATGAACCCGATCACCGGCCTTCTCGCGGCGCTCGGCGTGCTCACAGCCGTCTATATCGCGGCGTGCGCCCGCACCATCTCGGCACTCAAGCGCACGGCCGCCGCCGCGTCTGCAAGCCCCGCGACGGATGCGCGCTTCCCGACGCCAGCACACATGGGGGTCGGCGCGATCACCAACTTCTTCGACACGCTCGGGATCGGATCATTTGCAACGACCACGGCGCTGTTCCGCTGGTTGCGCATGGTTCCCGATCGGATTATTCCGGGAACGCTCAATGCCGGCCACACACTCCCGACGGTCCTGCAGGCCTTCATCTATACGGCGGTGATCCCGGTCGACGTCCTCACGCTCTTCTCGATGATCGCGGCGGCGGTTGCCGGGGCCTGGCTCGGCGCCGGCGTCGTGGCGAAGTGGCCGAAGCGCAGAGTGCAGATCGGCATGGGCGCCGCACTGCTCGCGGCGGCCTCGCTGATGTTGATGACGCAGCTCGGCCTCTTTCCGGCCGGGAGCGACGCGCTCGGCGTCCGCGGCGCGAAGCTGGCGATCGCCGTCGGCGGCAACTTCATGCTCGGCGCCCTCATGACGCTCGGCATCGGCCTCTACGCGCCTTGCATGATCCTGGTCAGCCTGCTCGGCATGAGTCCTCGCGCGGCGTTCCCGATCATGATGGGCTCCTGCGCGTTTCTGATGCCGGTCGGAAGCCTCAGGTTCATCCGTGAGCAGAGCTACAGCCTGCGCGCGGCGCTGGGTTTAGCCATCGGCGGGATCCCGGGCGTGCTCGTCGCGGCTTACATTGTCCGGCAGATGCCGCTCGGCGCGGTTCGGTGGCTCGTCATCGTCGTCGTCGTATACACCGCGATCACGATGCTCATGTCCGCGTTCGCCGAGCGGAAGGCGTCGGTCGAGGCGCGGGCTGAGGCGTAGGAGGGCCGTTTATGCGCAAGCTGGCGTTCCTGTTCTGCGTAGCATCCGTAACGGGTCTGGCGGCGTCGACTTCCGGTCAACAGCCGCAGCGGCGACAAGGACCGCCCGCCGAGTCGATCGTTCCTGCCCCGGCGCGCGGCGCCGACGAGGGCAAGGGGCCGTTCAAGACGCTCGTCATCCGCGGCGCGATCCTGATCGACGGCACCGGCGCGCCCCCCTTCGGGCCCGTCGACATCGTCATCGAAGGGAACAAGATTCAGTCGGTCCGGGGGGCGGGTACGCCGGGCCTGCCGCTGCGTCCGAACCGCGCGCCCGACAAGCCCGACCATGAGATCGACGCCACCGGCATGTACGTCATGCCCGGCTTCGTCTCGATGCACGAGCATGCGGGCGGATCGCCGAAGAACCCCGACGCCGAGTATCCCTTCAAGCTCTGGCTGGCGCACGGCGTGACGACGGTCCGCGGCGTCCCGCTCGGCGCCAACGACTGGATCGTCAAGGAGCGCGAGCGCGGCAACCGCAACGAGATCGTCGCACCGCGCATCGTGAACTATCAGCGGCCGGGCGCCGGCTGGGACAAGGGGCAGCCCGACACGCCGGAAGCGGCGCGCGCGTGGGTCCAGTGGGCGGCGCAGAACGGCGTCGAGGGATTGAAGCTCGGCGCGCACCGGCCCGAGATCATGGCGGCACTGCTGGACGAGGCGAAGAAGCTCGGCCTCGGCTCGACCGCGCACCTGCAGCAAACCGGCGTCGCCCAGATGAACGCGCTCGACGCGGCGCGGCTGGGCCTCGGCACGGTCACCCATTTCTACGGCCACTTCGAAGCGCTGCTCAAAGACTACGTCGTCCAGCCCTGGCCGGTCGATCAGATCAATGACGACGAGCAGATGCGCTTCGGTCAGGTCGCGCGGCTCTGGGACAAGATCCACGCGCCGGGCGGCCCCGAGTGGAAGGAATACCTGCAGGAGCAGCGCAAGCTGGGCACGGTGTTCGATCCGACGATGACGGCGTACGCGGCAGGCCGCGATCTGATGCGGATGCGGAACGCCGACTGGCACCCGAAGTACACGCTGCCCTCGCTGATGGATTTCTACTCACCCAGCCGGAGCAATCATGGGTCGTATTGGTACTACTGGACGCTGGACGACGAGATCGCGTGGCGCAACTTCTACCAGGTCTGGTTCAAGCTCCTGAACGACTACAAGAAGATGGGCGGCCGGGTGACCGTCAGCGCCGACGCCGCCTTCATCTACAACACGTACGGCTTCGGGAACATCCACGAGATGGAGCTCCTGCAGGAAGCGGGCTTCCATCCGCTCGAGGTGATTCAGGCGGCGACCTACAACGGCGCGTTGACGCTCGCCGAGCCGGCCCGCAAGCCGATCGACCGCGGCGTGGTCCGGGCGGGCCTGCTGGCCGACATGATCCTCATCGATCAGAATCCGTTGAAGAACCTGAAGGTGCTGTACGGCACCGGCGCGTTGCGACTCAACGATCAGACCGCAAAGCCGGAGTGGATCGGCGGCATCAAGTACACGATCAAGGACGGGATCGTCTACGACACGAAGAAGCTGCTGGCTGACGTCGCCGCGATGGTCGACAAGCAGAAGCAGAGCCGGACCAGGACGACGACGGCGCAGCGCTAGCGGGGGGCGCGGCCGCTCACTTCGAAACAACATCGCGGCCGTTCGCCGCGCTCGCAGCGCTCGCGAACGGTCGCGTTGCCCACCAGCTCGGCCACGAAGCTTTCCATCGCCACGCACACGGCCGGGTGCGTGCCGGTCAGCGCCGCCAGCGGACAGCTCGCGCCACGAATGACGATGCGGCCGTTTTCCTCGACGTGCGTGACGGCGCCCAGCCGCTGGTTCATCAGGTCGCTCGCGGCGCGGACGCGAGATCCCAGGCTGTCGGAGTCACGCCGGGCGGCCGTCAGCTCGGCCGCGAGCCCCTTCCCCGCCTGACGCATGAATCGATCGACCTGAGCCGCCGGCTGACCGCTCGTCAGCAGCCGCACCAGCTGGATGAGCAGGGGAACGTACGCTTCTGAGAGCGATTGCTCTACCTCGGGCGTCAGGACGAAGACCGACGATGGCCGTGTCGTGCCGCGCCGGCGTCCCCCGCGCTCCACCACCCCGTCACGCTCCATGGCGGTGAGGTGCGCGCGGACGCCATTGGCGGTGAGCTCGAGCTTGGAGGCGATCTCATCGACCGTCAGGCCGCCATGTTGAAGCAGCGTCACGATGCGACCGCGAGCGGAGTCGAGCAGGTGTTTCCTGAGCATCGGCCTGTCGTCTATTACTACGCGCTCACGCAATTAGTTGCAGATCCCTGGCCAGCGCCGCCCGATTGGCGGCGGATTCCGTGGCCTTCATCTTGCTAAATACCACAGATAGGGCTTGGTTATCTTGCCAAACTCAGCAAGGAGGCTTTCATGTCCCGTGTGACGCAGGTGCTCCTCACTGGTGGAGTTCTCGCGTTCGCAACCGTCTCGGCCGCGACGCTCCGTCAGCAGCCGGCCCCGCCGCAGCCGTCCCCCACGACCGGCAAGACCGATCCAACGATGAGTCGCGCCGCCGGATTCGACGTCACGATCAACCAGAACGCCCAGCGCATGATCGCCGAAGGCCGGCAGATCTTCCGCCACGACACCTTCGGAGACGAGGCGTTCTGGGGGGATCAGCTCAAGCTGCACCAGGCGATCGTCGGCGAGAAGCTCGGCGGTGTCGGACCGGGCGTCAGCCCGAAGATGGCGCTGAGCGTGGGGTTGAAGGTCGACGCCGAAGCGCTCCCTGCCGATCTCGTGGCACAAATCAAGGCGGGCAAAGTCAACATGGACGACCCGGCCTCGACCGTCGCGCTGCTGAAAGCCAACGCCGTCGTCGGCGTGACCGCGTTCCTCAATGCGGACGGGTCGGCCAAATCGATGGGGATTCAGTGCGCGCTGTGCCATTCCACCGTCGACGATTCGTTCGCGCCGAGCATCGGGCGTCGTCTGGACGGCTGGCCCAATCGCGATCTGAACGTCGGCGCGATCGTGGCGCTGGCGCCGGATCTGTCGCCGTTCACCAAGCTGCTCGGCGCTGATGCGGACGGCGTGCGCAAGGTCCTGAAGAGCTGGGGCCCCGGACGGTACGACGCCGAGCTGAATCAGGACGGCAAGGCGATGCGCTCCGACGGGAAGTCGGCGGCGACGGTGCTGCCCGCGGCGTTTGGCCTCGCCGGCGTGAACCTCCACACCTACACGGGCTGGGGGGGCGTGTCCCACTGGAACGCTTACGTCGCCAACACCCAGATGCACGGAAAGGGCGTCTTCTTCGATCCACGGCTCGACGATAAGAGCCGCTTCCCGGTCGCGGCCAAGGCCGGCCACGGCAACGTGCGCAACAACCCCGACCTGATCACGTCGAAGCTGGCCGCGCTGCACTTCTACCAGCTCGCGATTCCGGCGCCGACGCCGCCAGCCGGCAGCTTCGATGCGCAGGCCGCGAAGCGGGGCGAGGGCGTCTTCGCGGGCCAGGCCGAGTGCGCGCGCTGCCACGTGCCGCCGCTCTTCACCGAGCCGGGCTGGCCGATGCACACGGCCGAGGAGATCGGCATCGACGGCTTCCAGGCGGATCGATCGCCGGACAAGCGGTATCGAACGACGCCGCTTCGCGGGCTGTTCACGCGCATGAAGGGCGGCTTCTACCATGACGGCCGCTTTGCGACGTTGGACGCCGTGGTCGAGCACTACGACAAGCACTTCAACCTGAAGCTGACCGCCGACCAGAAGAAGGAACTTGTCGAGTACTTGAAGTCGCTGTAGGAACCCTTCAGCCGCGGCCCCGACCACCAATCGGGGTCGCGGTATTCCGCGCCTCGAGAGTGCTCGTCTGCGACACAGACATGATCGCAGCGCCGCCTGGCATCGCTGGCGACACCCGTCCCGAGGATGAGCGCAGCGAGCGCGGCGACGCCTGCCAGCCGTTTCGCCATGGGCCTCCTGTGGGGTAGCGTCAATTAGTATGCGCCCGATCCGGATACACCTGGCGTCCGCGTCGCTCGGGCGGCGCGCGCCAGTTCGACGTACGCCCACACTGCAGCGGATCCCACGACGAGGAGCCCCACCGCGTTGGCTACGAACGCTGCATCCAGCCCGGTCTCCCAGATAAGACGCTGAGGAGCCGTAGATAGCTGCCACTCGGACCGCCCGCGCGTGAGGAGATCCAAGACGCTGAAGACGTTGCCGCCGCCATGCAGAATCATGCTCGGCAGGGTGGAATCGGTGAGATGCGCCAGCGCGCCGTAAACCGCCGCCACGGCCATGTAGTACGGCAAGAGCGCGATCGTGACCTCCCGGTGCGTGAAGTGCGTGAGGCCGAACAGAACTCCAGCCACCAGGATCGCGATCACTGCTCCATGGCGTCGCTCGATCGGTCGCTGCAGGTACCCACGGAAAGAGGTCTCCTCCACGACGCCGGCGACGGCCGCGCTCATGGCCACCCACATCAACACGGTCAGCGCGGGGTATTGGGAAACGTCGAGATCTTGCTGCTGTGGAAGCACCAGGAGCCGACTGAGCACGCCCTGAAGCAACAGGACGCTCACGAGGCCGAGGATTCCCGCAAACAGCGCCGGTCCCCACAGGTCCGGCGGAACGCTGTTCGCCCGGGAATCCCTGCGCCGCGCCACGGCCGTCGATAGCGGCCATCCTTCGCCGCGGACGGCATACCGCCAGAAGAGCCACAGGTAGGCGGCCATGATCGGCACGGCCCACGGAACAGACGGTTTGTGTTTGAGGTTGGCCCCCGCGAGCAAGGCCCATGGCACGGTGCCGGCCGTCGCCACGGCAGCGCCGGTGACAATCGCCTGCACGAGAACGGGGAGGCGACGCCAGAGCGCTAGGCCCATCCAAACGCTTCGAGCGCCGACGCGGCGAATCGCCGCACGTCCGCCCAGTGCTCGCTGCTGTTCAAGGCTTCGTCCGTCCAGAGCTCAACGTCGAATTCGGCGCCGTCGCGGGAGATGATGGCCAGCTTCTGATCGATCGTGGCCAGCGCGTCGGCCTGAGGTCGAGTCAAATCGCTCGCATAGTTGGTCCGGATGACTGCGAGCCAGTGATCGAAATCAAGGGCGAGCTCGTCGGCTTTCACGACGAGGTCGGGAAACAGTGCCCGCTGACCGGAGCCCGAGATCGCGAGGGCGTGGAGGCTCCGTCGCAGCTGCTTGAAGTGCCAGGAGCGCTCCGGGTTTTCTTCGGCCGAGGCCTCGCTAGCCACCGAACAATCCTTTCGCGAAGAAGTGGGCGATGGTGGCGGCGAAGGCCGTCCCGACGCTCAGGAGAACCACTCGGCCGACACGCCAGGGCGCGTGCAGGCCGGCGAACTGGACGAACAGATCGACCAGATACACCGCGCAGTAGCAGATATTGGCGAGAACGGCCAGAAAGAAGATCCCCAACATGAGATCGAAAGACAGCTGATCTCGAGAGGCTGGCCAGGCGACGAAGAAGTGCACGAGGACGACGAGGGCCAGCACGCTGTTGAAAATGACTCGTCGGGGTTCCCAATAGCGAAGTCCGTCGGCCGCGTACCCGCTCAAGCGGGCCAGGAAGCCCTTCGGAGCTACCGAGTCCGGACTCACATCGATCCTCTGTTCCACGCGGTCACCTGCGCCAGAGGATACTGAGGTCCCCGGTCCGGTGTCTGGCTCGCCACGACTCGGGCCCGATAGATGTAGTCGAGCCGCGGGAATTCGCGCCGCAGGTACTCGTTGCCGCCGGCGAACAGCGGATCCTGCTGACCGCGGCGAATGCCGCCGCCCGACTGCTCGCCGTACTCGGCATTGAGCCGATCGACGACGTCCATGCCCTCCACCACGCGCCCGAACGGCACGAACGGCTCCGCATCGTGCGTCGCCGAGTTGTCCCGCAGATTGATGAAGACCTGCGTCGTCCGCCCGTTGGGATCCTTGAATGCGTAGGCGATCGTGCCGCGGACGTTCGAGGTCATCCTCGGCTCGTCGGGCAGACTACGCGTCCTCCAGATCTTCGAGACCGCCGGATTGCCGTTGATGCCGAACTGCGCCCACTGGCCGGAGATCACCCGGAAGAACCGCGCCCCGTCGTAGTAGCCATGCCGCGCGAGGTTGTAGAAGCGGTCGGCGCCGAGCGGGCTCCATTCGCGGTAGACCTCGATCTCGATGCCCCCTTTGTTGGTCTCGAAATCGACGCGGAACCGGTCGGGCGCCGGCCGGCTCCATTCCGAGTCATCCGGCTTGAGGAGCAGCGACGTGTTGCCCGTTTGCAGAAGGACGACGGCGACAAGGCCGGCCGCGAGACGAATCATCCCTTCTATTATCGGCCCATAACTTCGATGGATTGGCCAGTCGAAGGACTCGGCGCTAAAATCGCGCGCATGAAACGCACCCTCCTGCTCGTCGCCGCCGGCGTCCTGCTGTCCGCGCCCGCCAGGGCCCAGGTCACGAAGGCCGATTACGAGCGCGCCATCGGCCTGCGCGAAAAGTACCAGGCCCTGACCGTCAACGTCCCGGAACCGGCGACGTGGATCGAGAAGAAACCCCGATTCCACTACCGCCGGTGGATCAAAGGCGGCAACGAATACATGCTCGTCGACGTCGAGACAAAAGAGAAGCGCCAGGCGTTCGACCACGCGCGCCTCGCGCAGGCGCTGAACAAACTCGTTCGCCCGAAAGAGGAGTACACCGCGCTGAAGCTGCCCTTCAACAACTTCAGATTCGTCGACGACGAGAAGGCCATCGAGGTGAACGTCGAGGGCACGACGTGGCGGTGCTCGCTGGCCGACTATGAGTGCAAGAAAGCTGAGCCAGCCGTTCCGAACTTCCGGCGCGGCCGCGGAGGCCCGACCCGCAATCCGGAGTCGAGCGAAGAGTTTCGACCCCGAAAGTCACCTGACGGCAAATGGGAAGCGATCGTCAACAACTTCAACGTCGCGGTCCGTCCAGCGGGCGGCGGAAAGCTCGTCACGCTCAGCACCGACGGATCCGAAGGGAACTTCTACGATCCGTGGTCGATCGAGTGGTCGCCGGACTCGAAGAGGATCGCGGCCTACCGAGTCCGGCCGGGGCACCACCGGTACGTGCACTACGTGGAGTCGTCTCCCGAGGACCAACTCCAACCGAAGAACTCGACGATGCTCTACGCGAAGCCCGGGGACGTGCTCGATCTGGAACAACCGGTGATCTTCCACGTTGGGGCCGGTCTAAAGACCGGCCCCTCCGAAGATCCAAAGGATGGAGGGGCCGGCCTTCAGGCCGGCCCGATCGCGATCTCGAACGATCTCTTTCCCAATCCCTTCAACCTCTCCGATCTCGTCTGGCGCAAGGACAGCCGCGCCGTCACGTTCGAGTACAACCAGCGCGGCCATCAGCTCTTCCGCGTCATCGAAGTCGACGCCTCGACCGGAAAGGCACGCGCCGTCATCACGGAGGAGCCGAAGACCTTCTTCTACTACAACCAGGCAGGCACGAGCCGCAGCGCCGGCAAGCGGTTTCGTCACGACATCGCCGACGGCAAGGAGGTCGTCTGGATGTCGGAGCGTGACGGTTGGAACCACTTGTATCTGTACGACGGCGTGACCGGTCGAGTGAAGAATCAGATCACCAAGGGCAACTGGGCCGTGCGCAGCGTGGAGAAGGTGGACGAAGAGAAACGTCAGATCTGGTTCACCGCGAACGGCATGACCGAGGGAAAAGACCCGTACTTCCTTCACCTCTACCGGATCGGCTTCGACGGGACCGGCCTGACGCCGCTGACAAAGGAGGACGCCGACCACTCCCCGGTGTTCTCGTCCGACCAGACGTATTACGTCGACACCTACTCGAGTGTCGACGTCGCGCCAGTGTCGGAGCTGCGCAGCACGAGCGACAGTTCGCTGGTGATGGAGCTCGAGCGCGGCGACATCACCGCTTTGAAAGCCGCCGGTTGGGCGCCGCCCGAGGTCTTCGTGGCGAAGGGCCGCGACGGGACGACGGACATCTGGGGCGTCATCGTCCGTCCGGCGAATCTCGATCCCTCGAAGAAGTATCCCATCGTCGAGAACATTTACGCGGGACCGCAAGGCTCGTTCGTTCCGAAGACGTTCGCCGCGTACTCGCAGATGCAGACGCTCGCCGAGCTTGGCCTCGTCGTCGTTCAGATTGACGGCATGGGCACGTCCAACCGGTCGAAGGCGTTCCACGACGTCGCCTGGCACAACCTCGGCGATGCCGGTTTCCCTGATCGCATTCTCTGGCACAAGGCGGTCGCGTCGAAGTACCCGTACTACGACATCTCGCGCGTCGGGATCTATGGCAACTCGGCCGGCGGTCAGAACTCGATGGGCGCCCTGCTCTTCCACCCGGAGTTCTACAAGGCCGCGGTGTCGTCTGTCGGCTGCCACGACAACCGGATGGACAAGATCTGGTGGAACGAGCAGTGGATGGGCTGGCCGATCGGGCCGCAGTACGCCGCGTCGTCCAACGTCGACCACGCGCACAAGCTGCAGGGGAAGGTCCTGCTCGTCGTCGGCGAGCTGGACAACAACGTCGACCCATCGTCGACGATGCAGGTGGTGAACGCGCTGATCAAAGCGAGCAAGACGTTCGATCTGCTCGTGATTCCTGGCGCCGGGCACGGACCCGGCGGGGCGTATGGCGAACGCAAGCGCTACGACTTCTTCGTGCAGCATTTGCTGGGTCAAACACCTCCAGACTGGAATCAGTCGGACCAGACGCGGAAAACGACCGACGCTGCGGCGAAGCAGCCCCAGCCCCGCTAGTGGCGAAAATGCGATCTGCGTACGTCGTAGTGAAGTTGAACGACGCCGTTCTGAAATCGTTGCAGAGATAGCAGCCGGAGCGGCACATCACGATGCTTCGGCGCAATGAGGGGAATGCCTTCCCCGATGAACGTCGGCACGACCGTGATGATGAACTCGTCAATCGCGTCCTCGTCAAGGAAGGACGCGATGATCTCACCTCCGCCCATCATCCAGACGTTCTTGCCAGGTTGCTTGCGGAGGCGTTCGGCAAAGGCCCTGATCGACCCCGTGACGAATTGGACGCCGGCAGGCACGGATGCAGGGGGCGGCCGGCGAGAGAACACATAACGCACGTCATCTGCGCGGAAGGTTGCACCCATCTTCACACTCAGGTCGAAGGTCTTTCGACCGAGAATCTTCGCATCGATTGAGCGCGTAAACTTCGGTAGACCGTAGAAGCCCTTTGGAGCCGGCCGCCTCGTCAGCCAACCGAGATTGCCATCGGTTCGAGCAACGTAGCCGTCCGCGCTCGTCGCAATATTGACGATGATTTTTCGCTTTGGCACGACGTCCCCCGTCAGTTTCGGGCCGCCTGACCGCTACCTGATGGCGACGCTCAGGATCTCGAACGGCGACGAGTGCGCGCTCGAGACGGCGTGCGAGATGTGTCGCGGGAGGAAGATAACCGCGCCGGTGGCGTAATCCTTCACGGTCTTCTCGTCACCGACCTGCACTTCCATCTTCGCCGGCGTGAGCTGAACGAGGACCAGATCGAACGGATGGGAGTGGATCGGCTCGCGCGCCCCGGGTGCGAAGCGGACGTTCGTGGCGCGCGTCTCGTCGTTGTCCAGGATCACGCGGCGTGTGATGCCCGGCGGCGCCTCGGTTGCGGGCGCCGAGCTCGCGGGCGTGCGGTCGGGCTTGATCGCAATCGTGACCAGATCGAAGGGGCCAGAGCCGGCGTTGGCGGCGGCGTGCATGGTCTGCTTCGAAATGAACTGGACGTGCCCGGTGTCCCGCCGCTCGGTCACCTTCTTGCCATCGAGCTCCAGCTCCACCTGACCCGCACCGATCTGCACGACGACGGCTGAGAACGGGTGCGTGTGAGGCGTCTCGCGCGCCGCGGGCGCCATGCCGAGCCGCGCAATCAGGACCGTCGGGTTGTCGGCGAGGACGATCCTCGTGATGCCAGGTGGCGGCGTGGGCACCTGGAGGGCGGGCCTCTCAGGCTCGCCGACCCGGAGGGCGGGCCTTTCAGGCCCGCCGAACATGACTATCGCGGCCACAACGAGCGCAATCCGCATCGCGCCATCATACGACCAACCGCTGACGGCGCCGATCCGTCAAAGGGAGCGTATGACGCAGATCCTCGCCGACCTCCGCCTGGCCCTGCGCTCCTGGCGCAAATCCCCGGGCTTCACGGCAATCGCCATCGCCTCGATCGCCCTCGGCATCGGCGCGAACGCGGCGATCTTCACGCTCGTCGATCAGGTCCTGCTTCGGACGCTGCCGGTGAAGGATCCGGATGCCATCGTGCAGGTGAGTTATATCGGGTCGGCGTTCGGCAACAACTGGGGCGACGGGAGCGAGCTGTCGTACGGGATGTTCGTCGACTTCCGCGACAACAATCAAGTCTTCGACGACGTGATGGCCAGGTTCGGCTACGCGCTCCATACCGGCATCGCTGGGAAGACTGAGCGAGTAGCCGGCGAGATCGTCTCGGGCACGTACTTTCAGACGCTCGGCGTGAACGCCGCGGTAGGCCGTCTGTTCACACCGGACGAGGACAAGGCTCCCGGAGGGCATCCGGTGGCCGTGCTCAGCCACGGCTTCTGGACGAGCCGGTTCGGCGGCGATCCGTCGATCGTCGGCGGCGCGATGACCGTCAACGGCCGGCCATATACCGTGATCGGTGTCGCGCAGCGCGGGTTCGAAGGCGTGGAGATCGGACGCCCCACCCAGGTCTTCGTCCCGCTCATGATGAAGGCGCAGCTCACCCCTGGGTGGAACGGCCTCGACGATCGCCGCTGGCACTGGCTCCGTGTGTTCGCACGGCTCAAGCCTGGCGTGACCGTCGAGCAGGCGCAAGCCGCGCTCGAACCGTTCTACCGCAGCCGGCTCGAGATGGAAGTGAAGGAACCAGCGTTCGCGAACGTCCCGGAGCGCGGCCGCAAGCGGTTTCTCGAGAACAAGCTGACGATCATTCCTGCCGCGCAGGGCCGCTCCGGCTTCCGCCAGGGTCTGACGACGCCGCTCTGGGTGTTGATGGGGACGGCGGCCGGCGTCCTGCTGATTGCGTGCGCGAACGTCGCGAACCTGCTGCTCGCGCGGGGCGCCGCGCGCCAGCGCGAGATGGCGGTGCGGCTCGCGCTCGGCGCGACGCGCGGCGCGCTCGTCCGCCAGCTTCTCGTCGAGAGCCTGCTCCTCGCGTTCGCCGGCGGCGCTGCCGGCATCCTGCTGTCGCTCATCGGCGCGCCGCTCGTGCTGGGCTTCTTCGTCAACCCCGAAACGCCGCAGCCTGTCTCGACGTCACCGGATCTCCGGATCCTCGCGTTCACGTTCGCCGTTTCCACGCTGACGGGCATCCTCTTCGGCCTGACCCCCGCGCTCAAGTCCACGCGGCCCACGCTCGCCCCCACGCTTAAGGATCACGCCGGCAGCGTCCTTGGCGGCCAGGCGCGGCTCCGGAAAGCGCTCGTGGCGACGCAGGTTGGCGTCTCACTGCTCCTTCTCCTCGGCGCGGGACTGTTCCTCCGAACACTCGACAACCTGCTGGCGGTCGACATCGGTTTCACGACCCGCTCGCTCGTCTCATTCAGCGTAGATCCATCGCTGAACGGCTACACCACAGCGCGAACGAAGCAATTCATCCGGACGCTGCTCGAGCGGCTGAACGGCACGCCGGGGATTGAATCAGCGGGCCTCGCGACGATGCGGCTGCTCGATGGTAACCAGTGGAGCAGCGGGATAACGATCGCGGGCTACACGCCGGGACCCGAAGAGCGGACCGTCACGGTCAACAACGCAATCTCTCCGGGCTATTTCAAGGCCATGGGAATCCCGGTGCTGATGGGACGCGACTTCGACCATCGCGACGAGCGGCCCGAGCCGCCGAAGGACGGCCCGCCGTTCCGCGTGGCGATCGCCAACGAATCGTTCGCGAAGAAGTACTTCGCCGGGCGGAATCCCATCGGCGGGCACATCGGCTTCGGCACCAACCCGAGCACACCGACGCCGATTGAGATTATTGGTGTCGTTCGCGACTCCAAGTACACGGACGTCAGAGACGACATACGGCCGGGACTCTTCTTCCCCTTCCTCGAGACCGATGTCATGTCCGGCTTCACGGTGTACATGCGCATCACGCAGCCCCCGGACACGGTCTTCACCACGGCTCGTCAGATCGTCCAGCAGCTCGATCCGAACGTGCCCCTATACGGCACGCGGACGCTCGAGCGGCAGGTCGAGCGGTCGTTGCAGCGCGAGCGGCTCGTCGCAACGATGACGTCGGTGTTCGGCACGCTGGCGACACTTCTTGCTGTCGTCGGAATTTACGGCGTGATGGCCTACACAGTCGCCCGCCGGACGCGTGAGATCGGGATCCGCATGGCCCTCGGCGCGCGCGCCTCCACGATTGGCTGGCTGGTGATCCGAGAAGTCCTGATCATCGCGGCGATCGGCGTCACGCTCGCCCTACCAGCCGCCTGGTGGCTCTCGCGCTTCGTCGAGAGCCAGCTCTTCGGCGTCAAGTCGACTGATGCGGTGACCGTCGTCGGGGCAATCGCGCTACTGATCACGGTCTCGGTCCTCGCCGGCCTCATACCGTCGAATCGCGCGGCGCGGATCAACCCGACGACGGCACTGCGATACGAATAGGACCAACGGAGGCGGCTATAATCTGCGCCCAGTCGGCGGGGCCTGAGAGGCCCCGCCCTCCGGCATCGTGACCGCTCCTTTCCTTATTCGCCATTCGGCCTTCGGCGTTGCGCTGCTCGGGGCCATTGCCTTCGCCCCGACTGCCGCTCTCGCTCAGGCCCAGGTGATTCGGTTCGGCCGGCTCTGGGACGGCTCGCGCGTCCTGGACGACGCCAGTGTCGTCATCGACGCCGGACGCATCGTCCGAGTCAGCACCGGCACGCCGGACGTTCCGGCAGGCGCGCAGGTCATCGACCTCCGGCGTTACATGGGCCTCCCCGGCCTCATCGACGTCCACACGCACATCACCTACTACTGGGACGGCAAGCCTGGGACGCGTCCGCGCGGCCAGCGGCGGCATCCCGCGGTCACCGTTTTTCTCGCGCAGGAAAACGCGCGGCGTACGCTCGAGACCGGCGTCACGACAATCCGCGACCTCAACGCCTCCAATGATGCCGACATCGCGATGCGGGATCTGATCGCCATGGGAAAGATGATCGGGCCGCGGATGTTCGTGTCGGGACAGGGCCTCGGCGCAAGGCCGGGCGCCGGGCCCGATCCGGCCGCGATGCGCAGCCTGGCTGAGGACCGGATCAAGGCCGGCGCCGACTGGGTGAAAGTGTTCGGATCGCGCGGTGGATTCGAGAACGTCGACGGGACGCAGACTGTGACCTTTGACGAGATGCACGCGGTGGTCGAAGCGTCGCACGCCCTCGAGCGGAAGGTCGCCATCCACTCCTACGGTCCGTCCGGCGTCCGCGACGCCGTCCGCGCCGGGGCCGATTCGGTGGAACACGGCGCCGAGATCGATGACGACACCCTGGCCGAGATGGCGAAGCGAGGCACGGTCTGGGTGCCGACGATCGATCACAACCGTTACTACATCGACGCGAAGGACGAGTACGGCTTCGCGCCAGGCTCCGAGGAGGCGCTGAAGGGCTACATCGAGCGGAACCTCGAGTCGGCGCGGCGTGCGGTCAAGGCGGGCGTGCGATTCGCGATGGGATCGGACGCCGTCTACTCGATGTTCGGTCAGAACACGAGGGAGCTCGGATGGTTCGTCAAGGCGGGCATGACGCCGGAACAAGCGCTGACGGCCGCGACGAGGACGGGCGCGGAGCTGCTAGGGCTCCAGAACCGGCTCGGGCGCGTGGCGCCGGGGTTTCTGGCCGATCTCGTCGCCGTCGAAGGCGATCCCCTGCGGAACATCGAGACACTGTTCACGGGCGTCAGATGGGTGATGAAGGACGGCACGGTCGTGGTCGATAAGAGATGAGCATTCGTCATTCGACATTCGGCATCGCTGTTTATTTGCTGTTCGTTCAGATGAACGCGCAGGACCTGTGGCATGTGTTCGCGATCCGCTTTGCCACGCTCCAGGATTTTCCCGTCGCCTCTCTCGTCGCCGGCGCCGACAAGACGCGCCGCATGGACATCGCGATGACCGTCTGGCTGCTCGAGGCGACCGATGGCCGGAACGTTCTCGTCGACGCCGGGTTCTACCACGCCCGCTTTCGCGAACGGTGGAAACCTCGCGACTTCGTGTTGCCGTCTACCGCGGTCGGCTGGATGAACGTGCGGCCGGAAGAAGTGACCGACATCATCATCACGCACGTGCACTGGGACCACCTGGACGGCCTGGACCTGTTCCCCACCGCGAACGTCTGGCTGCAACGCGAAGAATACGAGCACTACGTCGACGAACGAGGCCGGCCCAAAGCCAAGGGCATTGATTCCGATCACGCCGGGATGCTCGCCCAATTCAAACGCGTCGGCCGCCTGCAGCTGGTGGACGGGGACGACAAGGAGATTACTCCGGGTATCAAGGTCCACACGGGCGGCCGCCACACGTTCGCCTCGCAATACGTCACGGTCCGCACGCCGCGCGGCACGGTCGTGATCGCCTCCGACAACATGTATTTGTACGAAAACCTCGATCGCGGCGCGGCGATCGCGCAGACGCTCGACCCCGCGGCGAACCTTCGCGCGCAGAAGCGCATGACGGCGCTCGCGTCCGCGCCCTCGTTCGTGATCCCAGGCCACGACCCGCTGGTCTTCGAGCGTTTCTCGCTCGTGAAGCCTGGCGTGGCCGCGATCCCTCGCTAAGGCTGCTTCGCGATCCTGGTGCCCTGCGAGACGACAGCCTGCCAGCGACCGTCACGTCGCTGAAAGACATCCGTGAATCGCAGCGCGATCGTCGAACCGTCCTTCAGCGTCACGGTCGTCCGACCCGTCACGATCGCCACCGTGTCTCCCAGCAGCCGCACCTTGACGTCGTCAATCGCGGCATCGGCGGGGCGGCCCGGGACCGGCGGGCCGAACTGCTCTTTGATCACCTCGGCCTTCGTGAGCACGCGGCCAGCGATGTCGGTCGTCGTCCAGTCGTCGGCGAGCAGAGGGCTGTAGGCGTCGCGGTCTCCCGCGAGCCAGGTCTTGATGATCCGCCGCTCAATCTGCGCCAGTTCGTCGGCCGCGGATGCCGACTGCGCCATCAGAAACATGAGCATGCCGAGGATGACCGTCATTCGAGGAGTGTAAGCCGATCGTCATTCGGGCGTTGCGCCGAGCTTGTAGCCCCAGAACCGCACGACATACCGCGTCCGAAACGTGCGGAACAGCAGCGTGCGGCCCCGCGCCTCCCCGGTCATGTCCTGCGGAACCCACACGTCGCCCTGCGGCTGCTGACGCGCACGCACCCGGCTCCCCTTCCAGACGCGGGCGATGAGCCCCCACCCCACCGAGACATCGTCGATGAGCTCCGCCTCCGCCTGGACGATGTCTCCCGCGGGCGTGACCCAGATCCGGCCCTGCATCGCCCGGATGAAGAGCCCCGCGCGGCTGCTGAGACGCGCGCCGGGGCGAGGCTCGAAGGCGAGAATCGTGGTCTGGCGCCCGTCGATCACCTCGCGCCCGTCGATCCGGGCGACGAGGCCGCGGCGGAGATCTTCGACCGCTTCGCGGCGGCGCTCGCGAGTCTTGCCCCCCTCCGTGCTGGACTCGGCGCGTTCGTCGGCGCGACGCTCGTCGTCGTCTTCGCGCTCGTCCGGCGTCGGCGCCCTGCCATCGACCGAGACGAGACGGCTTTCCGGCTCGCCGCCGGGCGGAGCCGGCGACACGACATAGACGCGCGCCTCGCGGGTCGTGTCGGCGCCCGCGCGGTCCAGCTGAATCTCGATGTCCTCCTCGAAATAGCCGTAGCGCTCGAGGTGGGCGCGCGCCTCGTTGATGCGGTCGCGGACGCGGGCCGCGAGGCGTTGGGCCTCGTCGCTCCCGTCGCCCGGCGCCCGTTGAACAGCCACCGCGCGCCGGTGGGACGTGCCCGCGAGGCCAGCCGTAGCGGCCACAATGGAGAGGAGCGCGATCGTGCGAGTCACTCAATTGAGGCTACACCATCCCGCAGGCCCGCTTTGACGCCTGACAGAAGACGGGTTAGCTTCTTTGCGGGTCAGTTGTCGCCCGCCGGGTCATGGGAGCGGGCTGCGCGTCACATTCTGGAGGTGCTGCGGTCATGCCGGACGACAAGCCGGTCGATTACTACGAAGTGCTCCAGGTCAGCTCGACCGCCGAACCGGAGACGATTCACCGCGTGTACCGGCTCCACGCGCAGCGGTATCACCCGGACAACCAGGAGACAGGCAACCGGAGCCGTTTCGAGGAGATCGCCGAAGCCTACAGCGTGCTCAGCGACCCCGAGCGGCGGGCTCAATACGACATCGTCTACTCGAAGCGGCGCCAGGAGCGTTGGCGCCTCATCTCGAGCGGGGCCGAGTCGGAAAACGACTTCGAGTCCGAGCAGCTCGTTCGACTGACGCTCCTCGAGGTTCTCTACACCCGGCGACGGATGGAGCCAGGGGACGCCGGGGTTTACGCCACGGATCTCGAGGGCCTGATCGGCCGGCCGCGCGAGCACCTGGAATTCACGATTTGGTACTTGAGCCAGAAGAAGTTCCTGCAGCGCGACGACTCGTCCCGGCTGATCATCACGGCCGAAGGCGTCGAGTTCCTGGAACAGAACTACCGCGCCAATCTGCAGCGGAAACGCCTCCCTGAGGCCCGCAACCCGTCTTAGACGAGGTTAAAAGCCTCGCGCCACGTGATTTGCTAAAGCCTCGGCCACCACCGCCTCACCTTTCGGCGGTACTCGGTGTAGTCGGCGCCGAAGAGCCTCGCCAGCGTCGGCTCCTCATAGAACAGCACGAACAGGTGCAGCGTCAGCGCGAACACCGCCGTGAATCCCAGGAGCGCGAGGGATCGATAAAAGAGCGACGCGCCGGCGAGGCCGACGAGGGCGCCGATGTACATCGGATTGCGCACGTACCGGTACGGACCGCGGACGACGAGGCGGCGGGGCGGATCGAACGGCGCCGGTGTGCCCTTGCCGACGATGCCGAACGCCAGCACGCACGAGATCGCGAGCGACAGGCCGAGGATCACGGCGCCGGCGCCCAGCACCTGCGCCGGGCCGACATCAGGGGGCGCCGTCACCCCGGACCGGACCAGGACCTGCGCCGGCAGGAACACGAGCACGAACGAGATGAACAGCGTGGCGTACGTGAGCCCGCGCACGAGCGTAAACATGCGCCCTCCTTATTAGTGTGGGGCTCCGCCCCACACCCCGGCTCGGTCGCTTGCGGGGACCCCTAGGCCCCGCGCCGCTCCCTCGCAGGCGCGCCGTGCGCGCCTAGGCCGTCAGTGCACGTGTCGGATGCCTCTACCCTGTATTACGCTCGCCACAGGGGCGGATGTCGCAGAACCGGTTCCTAGAGCGTTTTGGTCATCAGGATGAAGTGGCACGGCCGGGTCGAGTGCTCCGTGTCCGGGAAGGTCGCGGTCCCGGTCTCGACGTAGCCGAGGCGTCGGTAGAAGGGCGGCAGCTCCTCGCGGAGGTTGACGATCTCGATGTCCATGTGGCGGCATCCGGCCGCGCGGGAGCGCGCCTCTACCTCGTCGACGAGCAATCGGCCGAAACCCCTGCCCTGCCTGGCCGGATCGATCGACAGCATCGCGAAGTGTCCGCGATCGCCTTCGATCTTCAGATGCACGCACCCCGCAGGGATGCCGGGCGGATCCTCGAGAACGAGGAACTCGCCCGTCTTCATCAGATCGCGGACCTCGGCGGGGTTCGTGCGATCGCCAACCTTGAAGAACGCTTCCACCTGAAACGCGAGCGAGATCAGCCGCGCGATGGCCGGCGCCTCTTCCTCGGCCGCGACGCGGACGCGGGTCGCCGAGGTGGTCACGCCGCCACGCTGGCCCGCGCGCTCACGAACGGCGCCGGAACGATCTTCGCGATCGCGAACCCCGCGAGCAGCCACCCGACGAGCTCGGTGACGAGCCCCGCGGCGATGAACGCCGCCGGAAACCCGTACCAGATCCAGTAGCTCGCGGTGACCGACAGGGTCGTGAAGAGCGCGAGCAGCGCGACCACGATGGCTCGCTGCGCGAGCGATCCCACCGTGAGCGAGATGACGAACGCCGCGACGCCCGCCGCGAGGATCCCCGTCGCCAGCTCGCTCAGGAGCTGGCGCGGCGTCATCGCTTCCCCCGGACCGGCCGTGTAGGCGAGCAAGCCGACCGGGCCCGCCTGGAGCTTCGCCATGTGCGCCGCCATCTGCTCCTCCGTCGGCCGGCTCATGTCGCCGCCCGGGAAGAAGTACAGCCCCGACCCCGCACCCGACGTCTTGAGAGCGGCGACGACCGCGTCCTCTCCCGCTCCCAGCGTGCTCAAGCCCGCGGTTCCGAGCGGGGTCGCCATGTGCGCGACCGAGGACCAGACGAACACGATCAGCCCGCCCGCGACTGCCGCGATCAGAATCCTCTTCATCGTCCTTCTCCTGCCAGAGTGTGGATCGCGCCGGTCCGGCCGTCGATCCGCCGGACGCGACGGTTTTCCGCGTCCGCCACGAAAAGATCCCCGTTGGCGCCGCGCACGAGGCCGTAGGGTGTGCTGAACTCGCCGCTCCCGGCCAGGACGCGGATCTTGTCGGTCGCCGCCTCGATCATCAGGATGCGATTGTCCAGGCTCGTGAAAATGAGGTTGCCCTCCGCGTCGTACACCATCGCGCCGAAGTACATGAACGGCGCCTGGGCCGCGGCCGCGCCGTCGGACGCCGAGCCCTGCTCGCCGCTGCCTGCGATCGTCGTAATCGTGCCGGTCTTTGGATCCCAGCGCCGGATCCGCTGGTTGAAGCTGTCGCCGAACACCAGCCGGCCCTCCTCGTCGAACAGGCCGTTGTGCGGCCGCTGCAGCGTCGCCTTCGTCGCGGGTCCACCGTCTCCCGAGAACCCTCGAGCGGTCGATCCGATGACCGTGGTGATGACGCCCGTCTGAGCGTCGACCCTCCTGATGCAGTGCGCCTCGGTGTCGAAGATGAAGAGATGGCCCGCGCCGTCGAGCGTCAGCCCGAACGGGTTCGTCAGGCCGGCCTTGCCTGCCGGCCCGCCGTCGCCGCTGTGCGCCTGCACGCCCGTGCCGACGATCGTCGTGATGACGCCGGTCTTCGCGTCGATGCGGCGCACGCGATGGTTGCCGCGATCGGCAAGATACAGGTCGCCGTTCCGTCCAGACTCGACCCACTCGGGGTTGCGCAGCATCGCCTCGCGCGCGGGGCCGCCGTCACCGGAGAAGCCGGGCTGCCCCGTCCCCGCGAGGACGGTGACCGCGCCGGTCTTCACGTCGATGCGGAACACGTAATGCGCCCCGCGGTCCGCCAGGATCAGGTTGCCCGACGGGTCCATCGTGAGGCCCGACGGGAAGCGGAACGCCGGAGCGCCGGCCTGCTGGCCGGCGATGAGCGCCCCGAGCAGAAGGACCAGGAGGATGCAGCCCCTCACCGCATTCTCCTGATCTCGTCGTCCAGGCCGGTCATCTCCCAGCGAATCATCGACACTGGAATCATCCCGGCCGCGTGAAACGCGTCGAAGAAGTCACGGACGACGAACTTCTCGCCGAGCTGCTGCGCGCGATCGCCCATCAGCTTCTCGATGTGGACCTTTCCAATCAGGTAGCTGGTGCCGTATCCCGGCTGCTCCAGGTACAGCTGCTGCTCACCCCAGACGGTGTTGCCGTCGCGCGGCAGCCAGCCGTACGGCGTGTTCGCGACCGCGTAGTCCACGGCCCGATCGAGCGTCCACTCGTTGCTGTGCATCATCAGCGCGCCCATCGCGCGCGCTCCGCGTTGGGCGAGCATCACCCAGACGAGCTCGCGTACGCGAGGCCCCGCCGCGTCGAGAAAGCCGGCGGTCGTCGCGATCTCCTCGAACGCGGTGGCAAACCCCTCGGCGCGCGTGTCCCAGATGTTGTAGAGCAGCGGGACGCGCCGGATCGCGCTCGCGTGCGGCTCCCGCTCCATGCGCGCCAGGTCGAACCAGTGCGTCCCGTGGCCGCGCATCGGCCGGAGGTCGCGATACTCGATCTGCGTGAAGAAATCGCGCATCCGTGTCGGCGGGATGAATCCCCCTTCCCGCGCGAGCAGCGCCGGCTCGTAGTAGTCCGGGACGGTAAAGACCTGGCGATCCCGCAGGAAGGTGATGAACTCGCGCACGGCTTCGCGGTAGCGTTTGCGGTATTCCTCCTCGGTCGCGACCATCTCGAGCTTCGGCAGGTCGCGGTCCCGGTTCGCGGCGAGCTCCAGGTGTGTCCGCGCCCGCGCCAGCTCTCGCTGCACGATGACGAGCTGGTCGCGCCAGGTGTACGGCTCGAGGTGCACGTTCTTCATGTACCAGTCGTACTCGGCGACGCCGACGCCGGACGGTTTCGCCATGCCCTTGCTGCGAAGCGCGAGCCAGGTGCCGAACTCCTCCACCGCCTTCTTCGCGCGCTCGACGTCCGGCACGAGCGCCGGATGCTCCGTTCCCAGCCGCGCCGCGAGCGCCGCGAGCGTCTCGCTCTCGTCCTTCTTGACGCGCGCGCCGAGAAAATACAGGTCCCTCGCGTTTTCGACGAGGTTTCGCCTGCCCTGTTCGAGCCACTCCGGTATGGCCCGCAGGTCGGCGCTCAGCTGCGCCACCTGCTGTGGCGTCAGCGGCGACCGGTAGGTCCAGAGCTGGATCGCGAGCGGCCTCGCGGGCCCCTCGCGTCCCGGGACGTCGGAGTCGCCGGCCTGAACGACCTCATAGAAGATGGGATTGCGCGCCCATGGCTTCAGCACGCGATGGTCGAACTCCATCCCGTTCATCTCGGCGCGCACGAGGTGATAGTCGACCTGCTGCGGCACGGGCCAGCCGGATGGATCGATCGCCGCCAATCGCCCCTGAAACGCGGTCAGGCCGCGCCGCTGCTCGGCAACCGCCTTCGGCGTGAAATCCGGCACGCCGTTCACTCTCTTCGGCGTCTGGAACGTCCTCCATTCCTTGAAGAGCGCGACCAGCTGCTCGTAGTTCACGCCGGCCGCCGTCGCGCCTGGGGCGCTTTGGCGAGCCTCGCCGACCGGCTGAAAGCCGGCCGCCGGCAGCAGAGCGAGCACGAGCACAAGTACGAAGTACGAAGGTCGAAGGCTGAAGTTGGCGCGCATCTACTGATGCCCGTGAGCGGGATCGTTTCGATGCGCCTCGTAGTGCTGGCGCAGCAGATCCTTGCCGTAGTCGTTGCCGTTCGGCGTGCGGACGACGGTGTGGATGTGACGCCGGCCCGGGACGCGCGGGCCTCCGAGCGCGACCGGCAGCTGATGGTCGAACTCGATCAGGATGACGGGACTGTGAACCCTGTAATAGAAGATCTCGGCCCCCCCGACCCACGCGAAGTACGTCTCGTTCAACCGTGCGCGGACCTCGTCCATCCTGACCTTCGCGTGTCCGTCGTCCATGTGGCCGACGAACGTGGAGACGATGTCCATGAGCTGCTTCTGCTGCGGCGCCGTGAGGTCGGCCGCCCGGATGCCGGCATAGTCGAGCACCAGATTGTCGCGGAACGCCTGCGCCTGCGCGTTGTTGCCCGGTTTCTCCGGCGAGACGACGGCCTTCTTGCGCTGCTCGTCGCTCAGCGATTTCCACAGCGCGAGCCCGGCGTTCTGCTCGTCCTGCAGCACGACGGTGCCGGCGTACTTGCCGGTCTCGGCCGAAACGGGCTCCGAACCCATGAAGGCGGGAGTCATCACGACCTGATCGCGCAGCACGAAGTAGTTGATGATGAGATGGTGGCCGTCGAGTTGCCAGCCCCACGGCTCCGACTCGGATGGCTGCCCCATCACCGTCAGGTGATAGAGGCCCTCGCCGTACTCTTCGAAATTGTTCACGAGCTCGCCGAGGTGGCCGTTCAGCCGCATGATGGCGCGCGACGTCTCGAGGCCGCGCGCGCTCAACGACGCGCGAAGGAGCGCGTAGGCGCGATCCCGCTGCGCGTCGGTCATCTCCTTGAAGGAGATGCCCTGCCGCGTGTACCGGTGAATGTTGTTCCAGAGCCGCCACTCTCCATCGTCCACCCCGAAGGCGGTTCGCTTGCGCTGGTCGGGCGTCAGCTGCGCGAGCAGTCCGTCCGCAGCCTGGCGGACGGGCGCCGTCGTCACCCCCGTCGCGCGGATCGGAAACAGGCCTTCGACGAGGGCGCCGTTGATGGTGACGCCCTTGAAGGGCTCGGCGAGCGGGTCGCGCGCCGGCTGCGCGCGGAGGCCGAGGCCAACGAGGATCGCCGCCGAGGTCAGTGCAAGAACAGTACGTGGATAGCCCATGGGACAGGTATTCTACCCGCCGCAAGGAGGCCGGCCCAATGATCGGACCGTCGAGACGACCGCTGCCGCTGCTCGTCGTCGTATTCGCATGTGCGTCTGCCGTCCGCCTGGGGACGCAGGCTCAGAAGCCCCCCTGGACGCCCTCGCCACCGACGAACCTTCAGGCGCTGCCGAAGGACATTCCAGTCAAGCAGCTCATTCAGACCATGCGGAGCTTCACGCAGGGGCTCGGCGTGCGGTGCCAGCACTGTCACGTGTTCAAGGGTGACGATCCCAACGACCTGTCGACGTTCGATTTCGCGAATGATGAAAAGGAATCGAAAAAGACCGCGCGCTCGATGATCCGGATGGCGATGGCCATCAACACCGACTATTTGAAGGACATCGGCGAGGCGCGGCCCGCTGGGGAGCTGAAGGTGACGTGCTACACGTGCCATCGCGGGGAGACGAAGCCGGCGACGCGGCGGCCGGAGCCGTAGTACGAGGCTTCAGCTCATCCGCGGAGCCGTAGTACGAGGCTTCAGCCTCGTCCTCCCGAGCGTCAGGACGATTTCATGTATAAGATGCCCATTACATTTTTGCGCAGTGACGTCGGGACCCGTCGCCCGATCGCCTGCATTTCATCTACGCGTTCGAGGTACGCGCGTTGCACGAGCGCTGGGCTTTGAAGATTCGAAGCTGCGTCACCGCATTCGGCCTTGCCCTCATCGCGGCGATAGAGGTCGGCGCGCAGAGCTCTCCACCCAGTCGCCCCGCCAACCTTCGCGTCCTCGACAAACCCGTCGTTTCGCAAGGGACGCTGCGAGTGATGACGTGGAACGTTCATTTCGGCAAGAACACGAGCAACGTGCTCAACCTGGAGGCGCAGGCCACCATCATGGCCAACTCGGGCGCCCAGGTGATCCTGCTGCAGGAGGCCTCGACCTGGGACGGCGACCAGCCGAACCAGTTCCCGATCCTGCTCCAGCAGCGGACCGGACATACGTGGTATCGAGTCTGGGCCCCTCACGTCGGGACGAGCGGTGAGGGCACGCTCATCCTCACCAGGCTGCCGATCGTGGCCTCGTCCACGGCGAACTTCTATGAGCGGGGCTTCGGTCGCGTGGTCGTATCAGTGGCAGGCGTGAACGTGACGCTCTTCAACGTCCACCTCACGTACGACCCGAGCAGCCGGCGAACCCAGCAGCTGGCGTCGTTCATGCCGTGGTCGGCGGGATTCGGTGGACCGGCCATCGCCGGGGGCGACTTCAACGCCTGGTGGGGCGAGTCCTGGATCCATACGGTCGAGACCGCGTACACAGATACGTGGCAGGACGTGACGGGCAGCGATCAAAACGGGTACACCCACAACAACATCCGCTTCGACTATCTTTTCCGCGCGCTGGTTAGCAACTGGCGGCTGACTCCAACGTCTTGCACGGTCATCCAGACGAGCACGTCCGATCATCGACCGGTTGTGGCCGATTTCACCGTCAGGTGAACGCGAGCTACTTCGTGGTGCCGGGAGGCGCCGGCTCGCGCTTCCAGATGTCTGCCAGGACCCGCTTGAAGTTGCCCCCGAGGATCAGCTCTATGTCGCGGTCGCTGTATTTGCGGCGGATCAGCCCCTCGGTCAGGTCGAACATGCGCTGCGGGTGATTGAGGCCCTCGATGTCGAGCTTGTCGCGGAAGCCGTAGGAACCCTTGTACGCCGCGCGCAGGCGCTTGTTGTCTTCGGGCGGCATCGCGTCGTAGCCATACAGGTCGATGTCGCTCCCCACCCCGACGTGCTCGACCGACGTCAGCCGGGCCACGTGGTCGATGTGATCGAGCACGTGCTCGATGGTCGTCGGCTCCTCGGCACGGACGAACATCCGCACGCCCGTGATGCCCATGACGCCCCCCTTCGAGGCCATCTTCCGGATCGCGTCGTCGGTCTTGCAGCGGGGATGGCCTGGCACGAGCGCGCGGCAGTTGGAGTGCGTGATGAGCACCGGACGCTTGCTCACGTCGAACGCGTCGAGGGTCGTGCGATCGCCGCAGTGCGAGACGTCGACGGCCATGCCGGTCTTGTTCATGCGCTCGACTATCGTCACGCCGAAATCGGAGATCCCTTCGTCGCGGCGCTCCGTGGATCCGTTGCCGATCAGGTTCCGCGCGTTGTACGTGAGCTGGGATACCCGCTGCCCCGCGGCATAAAACAGATCGACGTCGTCGGCCGTCCGGAAGTGTTCGGCGTTCTGAACCCCGAGCAGCACGCCGACGCGGCCTGAGCTCTTGACACGATCCAGATCTGCCGCGCTGTCGATCCGTAGGAACGCCTCATCCTGGTTGGCGAGAAACGAGTTCCAGGCGGAAACGAACTGCAGTGTCTGCGCGTGCGCGTTGGGCCCGCCGGTGCCGACGGCAATATGGAAGACGTTGATGCCCGAGGTCCGGAACGGCGCGAGATCGGCCGCCGTGAAGGCGTCCGGGTCGCTCATCCACCGCCCGAACTTCGGGAAGTCCAGCGTGAGCGGGCTGAGCATGTCGATGACCGTGGCCCGGCGGACCAGGTCGACCGCCCGCGCGGAGTATTCGCGAGATTGCGCGAACCTCTCGACTTCGCTCGAGGCAAGCAGGACGTGGCGTCCGCCGACAGCGGCGGCGCCGAGGCTGACGAACGCCCTCAGAAGATCGCGTCGACCAGGCATGAACCGCTCGCTCAGGTAGAGACTTTCGCCAGCGTGAAGACGCCGTTCGGCTGAATCACCTTCAACTGCGTCGGCTTGGCGGGGTCGAGCACGAAGCGAGCGCTGAAGCCGCTCAGGCCCTTCAGCACGAACGTCGTGCCGTGGGCCGGTTCGAGCACGTATGGAGGCTGACCGGGAAGCGTCAGCGACAGCGTCGACGCGTTCAACGTCACGCTCATCTTGAACGCGGGATTGTCCGCCATGGCGTAGTCGCCGGCGAGTTGACGGAGAAAGCCCGCATCGGTGAGGCGCGCCGGCGGCTGCTTCTTGAACGAGATCGGTTCGACGAACGGTTCGAACGGGACGGTGAGGCGGTCGATCTCGCCCTGTCCGTCGGTGAAGAACTGAAAGAAGAGCTTCAGCTCGGCCAGCGTCTTTTCCTCTACGTCCGCACGGAACGTCTCGTAGTGCCAGTGATTCAGCCGCATCGGGATGTCGTGGAACCGCACCGCGAGGCGGTCTCCGTCGCGCGCGACCATCACCGATCCGTACGCGGGGTGAACGTACTCGCCGGCGTACTCGTCGAGCGCGTGCGCGGGCGTCGTGCCGGTCTTGCGCTCCTCGCCCGCCGCCTTCTTGGCGCTTTCCGCGGCCTTCTCGGCTACGTCGCGCCGCTTGAGTGAGCGCTCGTTCCAGTCGATCGGCTGGAGACCCAGCAGCCGATCCGACGCGACGCGCGCGACGATGCCGGGCAGGGGCGTACCATGGAGGTTCGTCAGCACGGCGACCCCGAGACCATCGTCCGGCATCAGCGCCACCATGCAGGAAAAGCCGTCGACGTTGCCGCCGTGATGCACGCGCTTCTTGCCGCGATACGACTCGATGAACCAGCCCAATCCGTACGCCGGCTGTTGAATCTCCGGGTCTTCGAACAACCCGGGGAAGGTCTGGATCACCATCTGAGGCCGGTGCATGTCCTGGATCTGCCGGGCCGCCACGATGCGCTTGCCGTCGACCATGCCACCGCCAACGTGCAGCTTCAGCCACCGCGTCAGGTCGTTCACTGTGGAATTGACCGAGCCGGCGGGGCCCATCGGGCCGACGACCCGGAACGGAACGTCGATGGCGGCCTTCTCCTTCAGCGTGTACGGCACGGCGAAATCGCGTCCCTTCTGGATCTCGCCCACGTCGAAGTTGGTATTCTTCATTCCAAGCGGGTCCAGAATGCGCGTACGGACTACGTCTTCCCACGACACCCCAGCCACCTGGGCCGACAGGTGGCCCGCCGTCATGAACATCAGATTCTGGTACTGAAACTTCTCGCGAAAACCCGCGTTCGGCTCGAGGTACGGCAGCCGATCGACGAGCTCCGTCCTCGACAGCTTTGCGCCGTACCAGACCAGGTCATGCCGTGGCAGACCTGCCCGGTGCGTCACGAGATCCCGAGGCGTCATCCCCTCCCCGGCGACTTCGTCCTTCAGCGCAAACGCCGGAAGGTACTTGGTGACCGGCTCGTCCCACGCGAGCTTCCCCTCCTCCACCAGAATCCCCAATGCCATCGTCGTGAACGCCTTGCTCGACGAGGCGATCGGGAAGATCGTGTCGGGCGTGACGGGCAGGTTCGACTGAATGTTGCGCAGGCCGTAGCCCTTCGCGAGCACGACCTCGCCGTCCTTGACGATGGCGACGGCCACGCCGGGCACGTTCCAGCTCTTCATGGCCGACTGGACGAACTCGTCGAACCCGGCGAGCGCAGAGGAGGCGGAGGCCGACGGATCGCGTTTCCGTTCGAGCTTGAACGGCAGCGACTGCCCCGCCTGGCTGAAGGTGCCTGTGATGGACGCGCCGTCGGTCGCGAGCGTGCCCTTGAACGCAGGCGCGCCCGGCACCGAGGGCAACGCAAACGAGACCGCCGACCCCTGCACCACCACGTCGGCGAGCGCGACGCCGCGTGCGCCCTGCGCGGGGATGTCGATCGTTCCGCTCCAGCCGCCGCTGGACGAGGTCAGCGTGACGGCGATCTCGAGCTCGGCGCTGGGCAGGGTGATCGCCCCTGCCCAGCGTCCGGCGGCCGACGCTTCTCCGCGCTGAGAAACGCGCGCGAGTGCCGGCTCGCCTGCGGTGGCGACGCCGGCCAGCAGGACGAGCAGGGAGATTGCGCGCATCGTCATGACCGTCGCTCCTGCGTTAGAAATCGAACCGCACGCCGAGCTGGACGCGGCGCGGCAGGATGTTCTGTACGGTGTTGATCCGCTGGTTCGTGATGACGCCGAAGTTGGTCTGCTGCTGCAGACTCGTCGTCGTCGCCGCGAGCGTGGTCGGATCGGCGAAGTTGACGTGGTTCAGCACGTTGATCGCGTCGACCGAGATGGTCAGCCGCGTGTCCCCGGCAATCCGCGTGGATTTCCCGAGACTCAGGTCGAGCTGCCAGAACCCGAGGCCGCGGACGACGCCGCGGCCGGTCTGCGTATCTTCGCTGAGCCGCAGCCGCCGGACGCCGTTGTAGACGTTTTCGGGATCCTGAAAGAGGTTCAGCCCGGTCCCGTTTCTCGCCGTGTCGCTGTTGGTGCCGATGCCACCCGAGCCCGTGACGCCGTCATTCACGCTGGCGTCCGGAAGATCCCGCGTCGGAAGGGCCCCCGAGTTGAACCCGAGCAGCGCGCTCCCGCCAAAGACCTGCGTTCCCTGCACGAGCGTGAGCGGGAACCCGCCTTGCGCGCGGAAGATCCCCGCCGTATACCAGCCGCCCCACCAGCGGCCCGAACCGAACGGCAGGTCGTAGACCCAGTTGCTGTTGAAGATGTGGGTGACGTCGTCGAACGATGGGCCGTAGTCGGAGTCGGGATCGAAGGAGTTCGGGAGAAGCGATGCGCTGTTCTGCACCGCGCCGACCTGATCGAGCGATTTCGACCACGTGTAGTTGGCGTCGAACGCCAGGCCGTTCGAAAAGCGCTTGCGGATCGTCGTGAAGAAGCCGTTGTAGTTGGAGCGGCCGAGCGAGGTCCGCATGAACAGCTCGAGCACCTGCAGGTTGTCGAACGACTGCGCCGCGAGGGAGTCCATGACGAACAGGAACAGGTTGCTCAAATTCCCGTTGATGATGTCCGCGGTGCTGACCGCCGCGAGCGATCGGGTTCTGGAACCCGCCGGCAGGCGTGTCAGAAGGTTCTCGAACCACGGTTGCGGCGTGACGCTCGCGGCACCGCCGGGATTCGCGCGCAACTGGGCGGCCAGCGCGTCGAATGCCTGTGCGAACGTCTGCCCCGAGATATTGTCCCGGAACATGTACGGCACCTGGTTCAGGTTGACGCTCTGATACAGGTTGCGGCCGTACCGGCCGATGTACCCGAGCTCGAGGACCAGGTCGCCGCGCAGCTCGCGCTGCAGGGTGAGGCTCGCCGTGTGGCTTCGCGGCACTGTGATGTTGGGATCCACGACGAACGACAGCGTTTCACCGAACCCGAGATTCGGGACGATCGGCGATTGCGCGGCGGTGTTGACCGGGACGGGAATCTGCCCGTCGACGCCGACGCGGAACGGCTGGCCGGCGGCGTTGCGCGGACTGTTTGCCGACAGCGTCTGCGCGAAGCCGACGCCGAGCGTCGGAATCGTGATGGTCTGCACGGTGGTGCTCCGGTCGTAGAGCAGCGAGTACCCGCCGCGGATGACGCTCTTGCCGTCGCCGAAGAGCCGGTTCGTCAAGCCGCTGGTGAACGACGGCGTCCACGCCGCAGAGATGCGCGGCGAGACGTTCGTCCAGTCGATGTCGAAGGCGTGGCTGCGCCCGGACTCCTTGATGGGGACGTACGCCAGCGCCGGGTTGTAAACCTCGCCGCGCTCTGCGGCGGCGCGTTTGTCGGCGAGGTACCGCTTCGGATCGACCAGCTGGCCCGTGTCCCGGAACGTCAGCAGCGTCTGCCGGCCCTCCTTTTCGGTCGGCGGCGTCTGCCAGTTGTAGGTGAGCCCGTAGTTCAGGGTGAAGGTCGGCGACACCTGCCACGTATCCGCCGCGTAGAACTCGTACGCGCTCAGATCGGATTCGGTGATGAGCCCGGTGCCGATTGGATTCGGCTGAAGGTTGCCGTCCCTGGTCGCCATGTAGGCGGACGAATCGACCTGCCCGAGGAGCGCTGCATACAACTGGTTGTAGCGCTGGACGTCGGCGGCGGCGATGAAGCTCGGACGCTGAGAAGCGGGTATCGGGCTGAACTGCAGCGCCGACACCTGCGCGACCGGGGTGCTGATCGAACCGATCACCTTGTCGTTCCGGAAGTCTTCTTCGTGCATGAACCGGAGGTTGAAGCCGCCCTGCAGGGTGTGGCTGCCTTTGAGCCACGTCAGGTTGTTGATGACCTGATAGGTCTCGAGCGGGAACGCCTGGCGGCGCGCGTTCTGCGTCCCGACGTCGACCGGTTCTCCCAGAAAGGTCCCGGCCAGATCGACGGCGATGTTCAGCCCCGGCACCTGCGGCGCCGGGTCGATGGCACCGATAGCCCGGTCGTCCTTCACGTAACCCACTCGGAACTCGTTCGTCAGGGTCGAGCTGAGCACGCCGATCAGGCCGACCGAGAGCGAGCGGCCCTTGGTCGGAAACGGGCGTACCGCCAGCCGATTGACGATGTCCACCTGACTCTGGTCCCGCCGCTTCCGGTCCGCGATGTTCACCGAGGCGTCGAGCCGCCAGTCTGAGCTGAAGGAATGATCGAGCCTGAAGATTCCCTGGTTGTCGTCGGTCGGGGTGGCGTAGTCGAAGGTGAAGCCGGCGGTGTTCAAGCCGTCGCCCGAAGTGAAGTCGTTCGGTTCGGGATACAGCGAGAGCACCTGGAGGATCAGCGGATTCGCGCCGAGGCCGCGGGGGTCGAAGGTACGCGGATTGATCGTCTGCACGGCGCCGCTGGCATCACGGAACTGGAGCAGGCCCTGCTTGAGCGATGCCGTTGGGACGAGCCGCGTGACGCTGGACGACCCTCGGTCGCGGCGGCCCTCGTAGAGCCCGAAGAAGAACGTCTTGCCTTTGATGATCGGTCCGCCGAGCGACCCGCCGAACCGGTTGTCCTCGAGGGGTGGCTTCGGCAGGCCGAGGCGGTTCGTGTCCCAGCTCGTCGCGTTCCAGTTCTCGTCCTGCGTGTAGCCGTACACCGAGCCGTGGAAGCTGTTGGTGCCGCGCTTGGTGACGAAGGACACCTGCGCGCCCGACGACCGGCCGAAGCTGACGTTCGGGTTGGCCACGGTCATCCGGAATTCCTCGATCGACTCGGCGGGCGTCGGAACGGCTGTCCGGAACGTCGTACCAATCACGTTGTCCGAGACGTCGATGCCATCGACCGAGTACGTCGCCTGGTCGGTCCGCGCGCCGGTCACGAACCCGGTCGACGTGGCGCCGGGCTGGAGCGCGAGCAGGTTGGCGGCGTCGCGCGTCAGGTTCGGCAGCAGCATGAGGCGCTCGCGCTCGATCGTGTTGCCGACGCTCGAGTCGCGCTTGATCACGAGCGTCTCGGATGTCGCGCTCACCGTCACTTGCTCGGCGAGTCCACCCAGCTCGAGCCCCACGTCCTGCACGACCGGCCGCGTGGCCTCGACGACGATCCCGGTCACCGTGGCTGTTTTGAAACCCTCGAGCGTCGCAGAGAGGTCGTACACGCCTGGAGGCAGGGTGAAGAACGCGTAGCGGCCCTGCGGGTCGCTGACGCCGGTGCGCGCCTGGGTGGTCGCCCGGTCGGTGAGCGTGACGGTCGCGCCGGGAACGACGGATCCCTGCGCGTCGGTGATGCGGCCCGACATCGAAGCCGTGGTGGCCGTCTGCGCCATGAGCGGCGAGGCCAACAGCAACGAGAACAGACCGGCGACAAGGCGTAGCGTGACCGCTCTCATCTGGTGCTCCTCCGCGCGGCATATTGCATCACGTGATGCACGGTGTCAAACTACATCGGCGCTATCGCCACGCCGACGGGCCGCGCGTGCATTGTTTGTTGCACTCGGCTCCAGCGGCGCGGATGCCGCTCATGTCCACGAACGGTCAATCGCCGCTCGAGCTCCGAATCGCGCGCGCCGAACGGCGCCTCAACCATCGCCGGCGCCGCCTGGTGCAGGCCATTCTGGAAAACGCACAGGAGAGCTGCTTCCTCTCGTCTCGGGAGCTCGCGCGCCGGCATCGCGCCGACCCCGCCACGATCGTGCGGACGGCTCAGGCGCTCGGCTACGAGCGATTCAGCGATTTCTCCGCGGACCTCCGGGCGCACTTTCTCCGGACGCTGACGCCCTATGCCGTGATGCAGGCCGGCGCGAGCAGGCATCTCGATCTCCGCGCGCGGGTCCGTCAGAGCCTGCAGGACGATCTCGAACGCGTGCGGGCGGCGCAGTCGAGCCTCAGCCCCGACCAGGTCATCGCCCTGGCGCGGCACATCCACCGTGCGCGCCGGATCGTCGTCGTCGGCGTCGACCTCGCCGCATCGCTGTCCTGGTTTCTGGCGTACGGCCTGACCGCGCTGGGGTTCGACGCGGAAGCGCCGACCGGCAGCGCCGGGAACCTGCTCCACCACGTCCGGTTCCTGACCAGGGAAGACCTGCTGATCGGGATCAGCTTCAGGAAGTGCCTCCGGGAGACCGTCGATGCCGTCCGTCTCGCCGGCACACGCCGGGTGCCGACGTTCGGGATCACGGACAACGGGGACGGCCCGCTCGGACGGTATTGCGATGGGTACCTGTCAGTGTCGATTGAGAGCTCGTCGTTCGCGGGATCCTACGTGGCCGCCATGGCGGCGGTGAACGCCATCCTCGTCGCGTGCACGCACCTGCGCCCGAAGCGATCGCTGGCCGCGCTGCGGAACACGCGGGAAGACTACCTCTCGGGCCCCCGGTGGTTCCAGGAAACACGCTGAGGCCCTTGAACCTACTCGAACCCCCTCGAACCTTCTCGAACCCTCTCGAGTCACTTCTTCGCGAGATAGGCAGTCCGTGACCTCACCGTGTGCTCCGGGTCGCGAGTGGTGACTGTAATGCGATGCAGCTTGCCGTCTCTGGGCGTCGGCGGCACATAGCCGAGCGTGTACTGCTGTCGCAACTCGGCCACGATTTGCCGCGCGGTACCGTTGAAGGCGTCCTGGTTCTGCACGCGAAACGCCGCGCCGCCGGTCGGAGAGGCGAGCCTGGTCAGCGCTCCGATGTCCACTCCCAGCAATTCTGCCGGAAGGCCGCAGGGCGCCGGATCGGCAGGCCAGTCAATCGCCAGCGCGTACAACAGCGCGTCGCTCTTTTGAAGCGCCGCCAGTCCGTCCCCCTCATCGTCATAGACACCATTCCGATGCAGGCGCCCGTCGAGCCCCACCGGGTAGTCGGGACCCAGAGTATTCTTCGCCATCGAATCACTGCCGTCTGTCACGACTATCACGGCTCGCTTGCGCGTCTGGCTCGACTCGAGTTCCCGAACCGCCTGGCCCACGGCGAAGAACAGAGCGGTCCCGCCGGCCGGCTGAACGCGGCGAAGCCTCTCGATCGGAGCGTCCGTGGGCGCGGTCCATCGCGCGATCCTGAGCAGCTGATGGTTGAACGCGACGACGGCCCAGCGATCGGCGGGACCGAGCGCGGCGACGAGTGACTCGATAGCCTCCACGGCGGACTTGTACCGCGCGCCAGCCATGCTGCAGCTGATGTCGACGAGCACCAGGATGCTTGTCGGGAGCCGGTCGCTGGCGAACAGCGCGATTTCCTGCTTGCGCCCGTCTTCGAACACTTCGAAAGCCTCGGCCGGCAGGCCGGTGACAATCCGGCCGGTGGCATCGAAGACCGTGGCGTCGAGATGCACCAGTTCGATACCGGACATCAGCCGGGACTGCGCCGGCGCCGCGGCCGTTACGGCCACCAGCCCGAGCAGTGTCACGAGAGTGGTCACCCGCACTAATCCCCAATCCTCAATAATCGCCAATCCACAATCGTCAATCCCCAATCAATCGTCAATCCCCAATCCTCAATCGACAATGCAGATCCTTAGACCTTTCCGAGCCCAAGTTCCGTCTAAGCCACTATGTTCAAAGCTCTATCCGTTCTGGCCTGCCTGGTCGTTGCGACCCCGGTCGCGGCCCAATCGAAGCAGTTCGACAAGACCGTCCCGCTCCCGTCCGGCGGCTATCTCGGCCTGCACGCGACCCGGGGCAGCGTAAGGCTGACCTCGTGGGACCGGAACGAAGTCGAGATCCGTGCGCGCATCCAGGCGGCGGCCGGCGTGGACGCCGACTACGCCCGCAAGAGCGTCGACGAGACGACGGTCGATGTCACCGCTGGCTCGAGGGACGTTCGTATCCGCTCGAACTACGACAAAGTGTCGGGCGCACGGAACTGGTTCGGCGTCATGCCGTGGAAGGAAGTGCCCGAGATCCACTACGACATCCGCGCGCCGCGCAAGCTCGAGATCCGGCTGGACATCGATCGATCCGACACGGCCATGCGCGGGTTCGACGGCCGCGTGGACATCGTGGCCGACCGCAGCGAGCTCAACCTCGTGGATGTCGCCGGCCGGATCACGCTCGAAGTCGACCGCGGCGAGTCGTCTCGCCTCGAGAACGTTCGTGGCTCGCTCCGCATCGACGGGGATCGGACCAACTTCGACATCGGACTGGTGCGTCTCGACGATCGATCCTCCATCGAAACGGACCGGGGAGATATCCGGATTGCAGTCCCGCGGTCTCAAGGCTTCACGATCGACGCCGATCTGACGCGCCGGAGCGACTTCGACGCGGACGACCTGACTGTTCAGAGGAGGCATGGCGACAACCGCCGCTTCACGGCCGACGTGAACGGCGGCGGGCCGACGCTGACGGTCGAAGCGGACCGGGGTCGGATTCGGCTGGCGAAGACGCCGTAAGAACCTAAAAGGCCTGCGCTCAGGCAGGCCTAAAGGCCTGCGCTACTCGGGGCGGTCGCGGCGCCGGTCGCCAGGCGTTCGGCGTGCAGCGGCTGCCACATCGCGAGCACCGATTCACGCAGCCGCTCGGTTTCGGCGGCGAAGTCGTCGCCGGATGGAGGCCGCGGCGCGCCGAACTCGAGGATCACGCGCGCGCGGGACCAGGGCGCGAGCGAGCGCCAGCCGAACGGCCGGTTCCGGGCCCAGACGTCCCACGCGCCGTCGATCGCGGCGGGCACGATCGGCGCGCCAAGGTGCCGCGACAGGATCGCGGCCCCCTTCCGGAACGCCTTCACGGTCCCATCGATCGATCGCTCCCCTTCGGGAAACAGCACGAGCACCCGTCCGCGGCGCAGGCCGTAGCCTCCCGCCTGCATCGCCCGCACCAGGTTCGCGTCCGGATCGACAGGTACGACGTTCGCCATTCGCGCGATCCATTGCATGAACGGGGTCTCGAAGTACTCGCTCGCGCCGACGAAGAAGAGCTGCCTGAACACGCGGAACGGCAACGCGGCGACGACCAGGAACGAATCGATATAGCTCTGATGGTTGGGGCTGATCACGTACGGGCCGCGTGACGGGAGGTGCCGGCGGCCGCGAACCGTGAAGCCGCACGTCAGACGCGCGGCGAGATAGATCAGCTTCATGACCGCGAAGAACGCGACCGACTGGATGATCTTGCGCTTGTCCAGCTCCCGGAGAAATCGATCGTCGGCCGGCGCCTGATCGAGGAGGCGGTGCCATTCGTTTTTCGGTGTAGGCCCGACCTTCAGGTCGGGCGTGGCCGGATCACCCGAATTCACCCCGACCACCAGATCGCGCAGCGTCGCGATGCCCTGCCCCGCCTCTTCCCCCAGATTCGCGCCGAGCGCCTGTGAGACGTGCATCAGCAATTCGACGCGCTCCATCGAGTCGAGGCCGAGATCGAGCTCCAGGTGCGCGTCGGGGTACAGCGCAACGCCTGGCTTGACCACTTCCCGCACCACCGCGAGCACGCGCGCCACGTCCGGTTGCGCGGCCCACGCCGCATCCTCGTCGCTCGGCCGACCGGTCTCCTGCGCCGCGCGCTCCTGCCGCGCGCGCAATTCCCTTTCGACCTCGAACCGCTTGAGCTTTCTCGTCGTCGTCCGCGGCAGCTCGTCGAGCGTGATGTCGTAGCCGAGCACGCGCTTGTGGCCGGGCAGCTCCACCGACAGCCCTTCGATCTCGAACCGCAGCAGCTCGCGCATGTTGACGACGCGCCGTTCGCGCAGGACGTCGAGGTCCGGACGCACGAGCGCGTGGAGCCGCTCGGCCGCCGGCTCTCCCGGCCGCGACAGCCCGACGACGCACAGCTCTTTGATGAAGGGGGAACGCTCGTAGTGCGCCTCGATTTCCTCCGGGTAGATGTTCTTGCCCGAGCTGAGGACGATGACTTCCTTGATTCGACCCGTGACGTAGAGTCGACCGGCGGCGTCGATCGAGCCGAGGTCGCCCGTGCGCAGCCACCCGCCCCGCAGGCTCTGCGCCGTCTCGTCCGGCCGGTTGAAGTAGCCGGCCATGACGATCGGTCCGCGGATGGCGATCTCGCCGGCGTCGACGGTCACCTCGACGCCTGGCAGCGGCCGTCCGACCGAAGAGACTTCGGGGTCGCCCGCCTCGGCCATCGTCGCCGCGCCAGACGACTCGGTCAGGCCGTAGGCCTGCTGGATCGTGAACCCGAGGCGGTATAGATCGCGTCCGATCGCGGGATCGAACCGCGCGCCGCCGGTAATGAGCACGCGCATGCGCGGGCCGAGCGCGTGGTGGGCGCGCCGGAACACTACCCGTCCAACGTTCAGCCCGACGGCCGCGCGCAACCGGCCGTTGAGCGCGGCCAGGGCCCGCGCGGCAAACCTGAGTGGCGCCGGCGTCCGATCGATCTCCTGTCGAATGCGCTGGTGCACGAGGTAGAAGAACTGCGGGACGCAGCAGAAGATCGTGATCCCGCGCTCGGCGAGCGCGCGCAGGAGCTCATGCGTGTTGACCGTCTCGAGAAAGACGACCCGCGCGCCTATCGACAACGGCAGCAACAGGTTCGCCACCTGCGCGAGCGCGTGGAAGAGCGGCAGCACGCCGAGCACGGCGTCCCGCTCGTCGACGCTCAGGCGTCCGAAGACGGCCGTCCGCTCGGCCACCAGGTTGGCGTGCGTGAGCACGACGCCCTTCGGATCGCTGGTCGTTCCGGACGTATAGAGAATCACTGCCGGTGCACTAGGTGCACTCGGTGCCCTGGGTGCACCAGGTGCAGGTGCACCAGGTGCGCTCGGTGCCAAATCCGGTAACGGCTCGACGTCTACGTCCGCAGCGCCGGCGCGGGCGGCGTCGATGTGGCGCTCGTCCGCGAAGACGAGACGGCGCCGCTCGACCGGACGACCGTCGCAATCTGTGCGGGTTTGTACGCGGTGTCGAGAGGCACGGCGACGGCACCGATGCGCAGGATGCCCAGATACGCCGCGCACCAGCGGGCATCGTTGTCCGCGAGGATGGCGACCCGATCGCCCGCCGCCACCCCGCGGCCGGCGAGCCAGGCGCCGCACCGCTCCGCGGCGGCCCTCAGCTCGCCGTATGTGAGGCCATCGACGCGATCGCGGCGCTGCACTTCGACGGCGAGACGGCCGCCAAAGCGCTCCGCGGTCCGGTCGAACAGTTCGAAAAAAGAATCGATGCGCTGGATTATAGCGACGCAGAGGACGCACGACGCAGAGGAGGCAAAGATTCTCTGCCCCTCTGCGCCCTTTGCCCCCTCTGCGCCCTTTGCGTTAGGACGTCAGTTTGCCTCGAATCTGCTTCGCCTGCTCGAGGTGCTGCTGGACGGTCGGCAGGATCGTCGACGCGAACTGCGAGAGCGCGTCGGCGCCCTTTCTATCCTCGAGCTTTTCCACCGTCGCTTCGTGCGCCTCGATCATGGCGTCGATGTATGCCCGGTCGAACTCGCTGCCCGTGAGGATCGACAACCGGTCGCGCAGCTCCCGGTGCTTCTCGTTGACCATCGCCGGCACCTGGAGGTTCTGCTGCGCCGCCGCCTCCTTGAGGGCGTCCAGCGCCTTCGTGTGATCGCGGACCAGCATCTCGCCGAATGCCTTCACCTCAGGCGAGGCCCCTTTCTGCTGGGCCACCTGGCCGAGGTCGATTTCGGTCATGTTCCCGCTGCCGAGGTCGTTCACGAATTGCTGGGCATCGGCGGACTCGCCTGACGTCCCGGTGGGCCGGGCGTCCGCGGCCGGGGCGGTCCCGGCCGGTGGGGCCGTATTTTCCGCGGGACGCTCGCACGCCGCCGCGCTGACGGCTACGGCAAGCGCCAGGATGAGTTTCGTCGCATTACTCATCTGTGTGCACCTCTCTCTCTCAAACCGTGAGAGAGGTGCAAGGGGCGGGCCCGGTAACGGCAGAGTAGGCCCGACGTTTACGTCGGGCGTGCTCGGATCACTCGAACGCTGGGGTTGTCCGCGCCCGCCCGACCTGAAGGTCGGGCCGGCACGGTCGGACCTGCACGGTCGGGCCTACGGCTGTGCCGTCGTCGTCCTCCGGCCGCGCTCCGCTTTCTGCTTCTCCACCATCTTCGCCACGTCGGCGCGCAGTTGATCAGCGTTGTACGCGATGCCGTCCTTGATCGTCCACTTGATGCCGACGACGCGCTCCGCCTGGCTCGTTTGATCGTTCAGCTTCACCGCGCCGGTGGCGTAGAGGACCTTGAAATTCTGCAACGGGTTGTGCGCGACGACGACCATGTCGGCGAGGAGGCCTTCCCTGACCACGCCGAACTCGATCGACTTGCCTTTCGGCTCATGCAGCGTCATCGCGCCGTTCATCGTCGCCGCCTGCACGACTTCGAGCGGATGGAACCCCGCTTCCTGCAGCATCTCCAGCTCGTTGACGTAGCCGAAGCCGTAGGTCTGGTAGATGAAGCCCGAATCGGACCCGGTCGTCACGCGGCCGCCCATCTTCTTGTAGTCGTTCATCATCTTGAACCAGACCTGGTAGAAGTTTCGCCAGGCCACCTCGTCCTCGGTCGTCCAGTCGTACCAGTACGCGCCGTGATTGCGGCGGCTCGGCTGATAGAACTCGAACAGGGATGGGAGGGTATACTTTTCGTGCCACTCGGCGTTGCGGAACTTCTGCACGTCCCGCCCGGCGGAATAGATGGTCAACGTCGGGTCGAACGTCGTGCCGAGCTTGAGGTGCTCTTCGAGGTACGCCTTCCATTCCGGGCCGCCCGGCGTGTGGATCTTGTCCCACAGCCGCGCCACCTGCCCGAATCGCCACTGCTCGTCGTCGTAGTTCATGTCGACCGGCCACGGCTGAACCACGTAGTCCTTCAGCAGCGACTCGAAGTGGCCGTAGAAGTGCGTGACCGTATCGAGGCCGGCGCGCGCCGCCTTGATCGCGTTCATCTGCGCGACACCGCTCTGCGCGAGGTGCGCCGTCGTGCCAAGCCCCTGCTTCGTCGCCTCGTCGCAGAGCGCTTCCATGATCTCGGGCCGGTGCGAGCCGAGCTTGAGGCCGTCGATGTTGTTCTTCGCGGCCCAGCGTACGTACTCGCGCGCCTTCTCGGGCGAGTCGATCTGCCCGCCGTCCCACCCTGAGCCGGGCCGCTGATAGTTGAAGATGCGCGGCGCGACGATCTCGTTGCGCGCGCTGCGGTCCTTCTCGCGCGACGAGATGTCCTGGCCCGCGAGCGAGACCCCGCGGACCGTCGTCACGCCGTGGGCGAGCCAGAGCTTGTAGGCGTACTCCGCCTCGGCGTTCTTCGGTGGCCCGCCGGCATGGACGTGCAGATCGACGAAACCCGGGAGGACGTACATCCCCGCGGCGTCGATTTCGAAGTCCGGCCGGTCGGGCGCCCGGTTGCTGCGCGGCGGGAGCCCGGGCGTGCCGGCGCTGCGGATCGAGGCGATGCGGTTGTTCTCGATGACGATGTCGACCGGGCCGCGCGGGGGGCCGCCCGTGCCATCGATCAGCGTGGCGCCGCGGATGACCAGCGTCTTGTAGGGTCCCTTCCCCTCGTCCGCACGGCGCGCGGGCGCGGCAACCAGACCGTCGCGGTCCCCTTCCCCGCCGCGCGGCCGTTGCGCCTGCGCCGTGAGCGGTGCGCCTGGACTGAGGGTGAGTCCCGCGACAACAAGGGCGCCGGAAAGCGCAAGGCGTGCACTGATCGACATGATTCCTCCTGCCGTGGAATGGCGATTCTACCCCAGCCGGTCCAGCTGGTAGCCCCGCGGCCCCGGTTGGGCGTAGAATGGGCGCCTCCCGACCCAGCTCCGTTCAGGAGGCCGTATGCGTCATCGCTCTGCTCTCCGGCGCGCCGGATTGCTGCTCGTCGCCTGCTCTTCGTTCGTTCCGGTTCTCCTCGCCCAGCCAGCCTCCCAGCCGAGGCCCTGGATCGGACGGGAGAAGGAGATCGAGGAGTACATCAAGATCGCCGAAGTCGAGAGCATAAAAGACATCGGGGTCGGGGTGACCAAGCCGCAAAGGGCGATGCTGAAGCCGGGCGGGCCGATCGAAGCGATCGCGTGGAAGCACATCCCGCCCAAGCGCTACCAGGGATACTGGGAAAGCTACAAGTCCGAGATCGCCGCCTACGAGCTGGACAAGCTCCTCGAGCTCGGCATGATCCCGCCGACGGTCGAGAAGCGGTACAAGGGGGACCTCGGCGCCGCCATCATGTGGTGCCCGGAGGTCAAGAGCTTCAAGGACACGGGCGGCCCCCCCAAGAACATCCCGCCGCAGCAGGTGCTCCGCTGGAACAAGCAGATCATCCGCACGAAGATGTTCGACAACCTGATCTACAACATGGACCCCAACCTGGGGAACTGGCTCGTCGATCCGGGCTGGAACCTGATCCTCATCGACCACACCCGCTCGTTCACGACCGAGAAGAAGATGACGCACGAAGACATGAAGCGCATCGACCCCGAGCTGTGGGCGAAGATGGAAGCGCTGACCGAGGAATCGCTGCAGGCGGCGCTCGGAGAATGGATCGGCAAGCGCGAGATCAAGGCCATGCTCGAACGGCGCGACAAAATGCGCGAGATCATCGCGAATCTCGTCAAGACCACCGCAGGCGGCGAAGCCGCCGTGTTCGTGCGCTGAAGACGGCGTCCCCGACCAACGCGACGCGTCCTCGGAATTCCTCTCCGGTCGAGTTGTGTTTTCCCGCGCCTGAAGCTGGGATTTCCCGGTATTTCCGCCCTCTGTTCCGACCCATATCTCCCTAGAGCGGGCGCCCCCAGGACGCCCGCGTCGTGCGGTGCTCGCAACCGGAGCGGCCCGAAAGAACAGGCCGCTAACCGAAAGGGGCGAAGCCTTGGTGGGAGTGACCTCAGACCTGAATGCCGTCGACCGTTGTGGGTCCGTGGTCGTGTCTCCGCCAAAGTGGCGGGCCCTCTGGACGCGCAGTCACTCCGAGCAGCTCGTGCACGATCAGCTCGCGGCGAAGGGCTTCAGCCCCTTCCTTCCGAAGATGAATGTCTGGTCGCGGCGCGGCGGCGTCCAGCACCTGATTCAAGTCCCGATGTTCCCCGGCTATCTCTTCCTGAACCACGAGATGGACAAGGCGGCCTACCTGAAGGTGTGTCAGGCGCGCGGCCTCGTTCGCGTGCTGGGAGATCGATGGGACTGCCTTGCCGAAATCCCCGAGCGCGAGATTAGCGGAATCCAGGCCCTTGCGGCCTCCGGCGAGCACGTGATGCCGCACGCCTACCTGCAGGAAGGGCGGCGCGTTCGCATCGTGCGCGGCCCTCTGGCCGGCGTCGAAGGCCGTCTCGTGGACACGCAGTCGGAGCGCGGGGTGCTCGTGCTTTCGATTGAGCTGCTCCAGCGCAGCGTGTCGGTGTCGGTGGATTACACCAGCGTGGAGCCCGCGTGAGGCGAGTCCTGCCTGTGGCGATTGCCGTCGGTGCCGTGCTGGCGCCGCCACCCGCCGCGGGGCAAGGGTCCGCCTACGCCACCCTCACACTGTCAACGACGCAAATCTACGACGACAACCTCTTCGCCGCAGGCAGCGAGCGCGAGCAACAGCAGGGTTTCATCGCACGCGTCGGGCCGAGGGTGGAGGCGGGCTACCGATCCTGGCCTCTCGCGCTGTCGGCTCGATACGGGTTCGACGCGGAGGGCTATCCGAATTACAGCTCGCTCAACAGCGTGTTCGCGCGGCAGGACGCAGCCCTCGAGCTTCGTCAGCGCCCCTCGCGGCGGCTCACACTCGATCTCGAAGGCTCCTACCTGGCGACCAACAACCCGGGCGAATTCAACACCGGCAGCGCGCTCACGACCGGGCGCGCGCACGCGGATCGTCTGGTGGCCGCGTCGAACGCGAGCTATGCGTGGACGCCGGTGACGACCTTCGATCTCGGATACGTGTTCACACGCGATCTGCTGGAAGGCGGCGTTTCGTCGCGGGTGCAGGAGGCATACCTCGGCGTCGGTCGGCATCGGACCAGCCGCGGCGCGTCGCAGCGCATCGAGTACCGCTTCCAGGGGTATCACTTCAGCGATGGTCGGTCGGAAGCGTGGCACGTCCTCACGAGCCGCTGGACGCGAGATCTCACGCGCCGCGTCGCCGTCGAGCTCGTCGCGGGGCCGCGTCTTGCCCAGGGCGTCGTCCGGCCCGAGCTCGGCGCGCTCGTCCGGCGCCGCTACCAGAAAGGGGAACTGTCCGCGGGCTATTCCCGGACGCAATCTACCGCCATTGGCGAGGCGGGCGCCATCGACGTGCAGCGGGTCGCCGGATCGGCCATGTACCACGCGGCCCGGCGCGTGACGCTGAGCGCAACGCCCGCTTTCGCCGCCAGCTCGCGCGACGCCGGGCGGGTGACCGTCGCCGTCGTGAACCTCGAAGCGGCCTACCAAACGTGGGGTGGTCTGTCGGTCTCGGTCACGGGCCGGGCCGGCGTACAACGGGGCACCTTCGACAGCGGCAACGACACGATCCCGATCAGAAGCGTGTCGTTGACCCTGAGCGCCGCGCTGCCTCGCCATGCGGCACGCACCAAGGATTCCGATGATGAGTGACATCGCTCCAGCGCTCGACGAGCATCTTGTCACGCTGCTTCGATACTCCTCGCCCGACGCCGAGGAGTACAACACCCTGCGCTACGCGCTCGAGGAAGCTCGCGGCGGCGACGACGCGCTGCGGCTGGTGGCGGTCACCAGCCCCACCGTGGGCGATGGCAAGACAACCACGGCTGTGAACCTGGCTGGGGTGCTGGCGCATCGTCGCGACGCGCGCGTGCTGCTCGTCGACACGGATCTCCGGCGGCCCTCGGTGGCCTCCGTCCTGGGACTCGCGGGCCATGCCGGGCAGACCGGCCTGGTCGACGCAATTCTCGATCCCCGGCTGACGCTTCAGCAGGTCGTGACGCACCTGCCCGCTTTCAATCTCTCGGTCCTGACGACCGGCCGATTCTCGGACGATCCATTCGAGCTGCTCCGCACGCGGCGCGCCGGCGAGCTGCTGCAGGAGGCGCGACGACAATACGAGTATGTGGTGCTGGACACCTCGCCGCTGCTGCTCGTGCCGGATACCAGGATCCTCGAGGGCTGGATCGACGGATTCATATTGGTGATTTCCGCCAATCGGACGCCACGCCGGCTCGTGGGCGAAGCTCTGAACCTGCTCAAGCCATCCAAGCTGATCGGTCTCGTATTCAACCGCGACGATCAGCGGCCTTCGCGCTACTACGGGTACCACGCGTACGGGCGCTCGTCTTCGGGTCCAACCCCCCAGCAGCCACAATGACGCTTCCCTCTCAACTCCAAGAGCGCATCCTCGTCCTCGGGCTGACGCCCCTCGCGGAGCGGCTCGTCGAGGAAATCGCGGCGCAGCGCTCCGGCCGTCTCGTGGTCCTCGCCGTCGTCGAGGAACGCACGACGGGGACCTTGCGGCTCAAGGGCTGTCCAGTCGTGGGCCCGTTTCGCCGCCTCCCGGAGATCGTCGCGGAGCTGCAGCCCCATCGGATCGTCGTCGCTCTGGCCGAGCGCCGCGGCCGGACGCCGATCCGGGCGCTGCTGGAATCCTGCATCCCACGAGGCGTGATCGTCGAGGAGGCCGCCGAGGTCTACGAGCGGCTCACGGGCAAGCTCGCGATCGAAGCCCTGACGCCAACGAGCATCGTCTATTCGCGGCGGTTCAGACCGTCCCGGGTGCACGGCGCGTTAGCGCGCGCGATCAGCGTGCCCGTCGCGCTCGTCGGCCTTTTCGCGCTGTCGCCGCTCATCGCGCTGATCGCGTGTGCGATCAAGCTGGACTCCGCCGGTCCCGTGTTGTTCGTGCAGCTGCGGGCGGGTGTGAACGGACGGCCCTTTCGCCTGCTGAAGTTCCGCACCATGCACGTCACCAGCGCGCCTCGGTCCGAATGGGCCGGAGACAACGGCCATTGCGTGACGCGCGTCGGGCGCTGGCTGCGCGCCGTCCGGCTCGACGAGCTACCTCAGTTCGTGAACATCCTGCGGGGCGAGATGAACCTGGTCGGTCCCCGGCCGCATCCGCAGACGAATCTCGACCTGTTCACGCTCGTGAGCCGCAATCTGAGCGAGCTGACGGGGACCGCAATCGGCTATTACACGCTGCGCTGCATGGTTCCCCCTGGCCTGACGGGCTGGGCGCAGGTCCGATACGGATACGCGAACAATCTCGAGCAGGAGATCGAAAAGCTGCGCTTCGACCTCTACTACGTGAAGAACGCCTCTCTCTGGCTCGATCTGCGGATCCTGCTCGAGACCTTCAAAGTAATGATCTGCGGGCGCATAGCCGACGGGCTCCCGCGGACGAGCGCACCGGCACCCATCGCCGACCGGCGCGCCAATGACTTCCAGCACGAGACCACGCCATGTGCCGCCACCGCTATCTCCTCCCGCTGGGACTCTCATTAGCCCTCGCCGGTCCGGTGGCCGGTTTTACCTCGCAGGTAGAGCCGCGCCCGGACCACAGCACCGGCTCAATCCCGCAGGAATACATCATCGGCGCGGAGGACGTGGTGGATGTCGCGGTCTGGAATAACGCGGCGCTCAGCCGCACGGTTCCCGTCCGGCCTGACGGCAAGATTTCGCTCCCGCTCCTCAACGACCTGCAGGCGGCCGGCCTCACTCCGATGCAGCTCCGAGACGTCGTGGCCCGCGCTCTGGCCCCTTACGTGGCCACGCCGGAAGTGTCCGTGATCGTCCGGGAGGTCCGCAGCTTCAAGGTGGCGGTGGTCGGCGAGGTCAAGACACCGGGCCGACACGAGCTGCGGAGCGGCGCCACCGTCCTCGACATGCTCGCCCTCGCCGGCGGGCTGAACGAGTACGCCGACCGCGGCCGCATCGTCATCCTGCGGAGAGAAGGGTCGAAGACGCGGCGGATCCCCTTCGACTACGGCAAGCTCATGTCGGGCAACGGGGACACGAACGGAGGCCACGAGAATGTCCTCGTCCGCCCCGGCGACATCATTCTGGTGCCATAGGAAGGATGCGCCCGATGCATCGGCTCAGCCATCAGACCGAGAAGGCCGCGGGGCACGACGTTGTACTCGAAGTCTGGCAGCGCCGGAAGTGGATGGCCCTGCTCGTGTTCATCGCGGCGATCGCAGGAGTGGTCACCGCGGCGCTCTCGCTTCCGGATCTCTACCGAGCGGCCGCCACGGTACTCGTCGAGAGACAGCAGGTCTCCGAAGCGTTCGTGCGGCCGTCGGTCACCGCGGAGATCCAGACCAGAATCCAGACCATCCAACAGCAGGTGATGAGCCGTGCCCGGCTCACCAACGTGATCAGCCGCCTCGGTCTGTACCCCGAGATGCGGGATTGGGCGACCCCGGACGATCTCGTCCAACGCATGCGCCGGGACGTCAAGCTGGAGCTGAAAGGGGTCGACGAGCCAGGGCGTATTGCGACGATCGCTTTCACGCTCAGCTATCGCGGGCGCGATCCGGAGACCGTCGCGATGGTGGCCAACACCCTGGTCGCGTCGTATGTCGAGGAAAACACCAGGAGTCGCGAGCAACAGGCATCCCGGACAGCGACGTTCCTCAAGGATCAGCTGGGCGAGGTGAAGCGTGAATTGGACGACCTGGAGAATCGAGCGAGCGCGTTCAAACGGCAGCACACGGGCGAGCTGCCGCAGCAGCTCGACGCCAATCTTGCCGCGCTCGAGCGGCTGAACACGCAACTCCGGCTGAACAGCGAGTATCAGATTCGCGCCATGGAGCGACACGAGCGAATCGAACAGCAACTGACCGACGCCGAGGACCGCCCGGCGCCGCCGGGGGCCAGTACCTCGGCGGCGGCAGAGCTCGCGAGACTCAAACGGGAGCTGGCCGAATTGCGCACCCAGTACAGCGACCAGTATCCAGACGTCATTCGCGTGACGGCGGAAATCGCCGCGCTCGAGCGGCCGACCGCAACGACAGGAACCAACGGACACGGGGCGCCCCCCGCGGCAGATCCCGTGATGCGGCCCAGGCAGTCGCTCGCCGCGACGGCCGCCGAGCTCAAATCCCTCAAGGCGCAGGAGGCGCTCTTACGGAAAGCGATCGCCACGTATGAGTCGCGCGTCGAGAATGCGCCGAAACGCCAGTTGGAGCTTCAACAGGTGTCGAGCGACTACGAGGCGACCAAGGAGCGGTACGACTCGCTCCTCAAACGGTACGAAGACGCTCAGCTTGCGGCGAATCTGGAGCAGGGTCAGAGCCTGGAGCAGTTCCGTGTGCTCGATCCCGCCATTCCGCCCGCCCGGCCGGCGGCGCCCAACCGGCGCTGGCTGCTCCTCGTGGGGCTCGTCGCCTCCATCGGCCTGGCGTTCGGTGCCGTCGTCGCAGCGGAGCGGCTCGACACTACTTTCCACACGGTCGATGACCTGCGGGCGTACGCCACGGCCCCGGTGCTGGCGACGGTCCGCCTGATTCCTACCGGTGGCGACACCCGCCGCCGGCGACTGCAAATCGCTGTGACCGTGGTCCTCGCGATCCTGGGCCTGGCGCTGATCGTCGGCGGCACCTATTACGTCGCCGGCGGTAACGAACAGCTCGTAGGGCTGACGGCCCGAGGCCTCCTCTAGGGAAGTCGACGTTCCGGCGAGTCGCAACCGTCGCAAGGAGATACCCATGTCCGCAAAGACACCTGATGCACCGCTAGAGGTCTTTTCGACGTGTCCGCCGTCGAGCGATGCCAACCCTGAAACCTATCTACGCCAGGTGATCGACGTGGCCCGCTGGAGCGAGCAGCACGGCTGCAAGGGCATCCTGGTCTACAGCGACAACTCGCAGCTCGACGCCTGGCTGCTGGCCAACGTCATCATCGAGCACACCAACGCCCTGTGCCCGCTGGTTGCGGTGCAGCCGATCTACATGCACCCCTACACCATCGCCAAGATGGTGACCTCGATCGGTTCTCTCTTTCGGCGGCGCATCTATCTCAACATGGTCGCCGGCGGATTCAAGAACGACCTGATCGCTCTCGACGACACGACGCCGCACGACAAACGGTACGAGCGTCTCGCCGAATACGTGCACGTCATCAAGAAGCTGCTCGAGGGTCCCGCGCCCGTCACGTTCGACGGCGCGTTCTACCGGACCGACAAGTTGAAGTTGACGCCACCGCTCGATTCGCGTCTCTTCCCTGGAATCTTCGTCTCCGGCTCCTCCGACGCCGGTCTGGCGGCGGCGCGCGACATCGATGCGACGGCCATCAAATACCCGAAGCCGGCGAGCGAAGAAGAGGCTCGTGCCGACGACACTTTGAAGTGCGGTATCCGCGTGGGCATCATCGCGCGCCGAGAGGAGGCGGACGCGTGGGACGTGGCGCACGCTCGCTTCCCCGAGGATCGCAAGGGGCAGATCACGCGGCAGCTTGCATCGAAGGTCTCCGATTCGGTCTGGCACAGGCAGCTGTCCACACTGGACGGGACGGGGGAGAAGAGTCCCTACTGGATGGTTCCGTTCCAGAACTACAAAACGATGTGCCCGTACCTCGTCGGCAGCTACGAGCAGGTCGCCGCCGAGATTGGGCGATATCTCGACGCCGGGTATCGCACCATCATCCTGGACGTCCCGCCCAACGCTGAAGAGCTGCAGCACACCTTCACCGCTTTCAACTTTGCCATGCAACCGGTTGCGTGAGCTCCTGCAGGGAGAAAAACGAATGGCGATCATGAACAAGGCAAGACCTGTCCTCCTGCTCTTCACCGTCATGGCTGTGCTGTTGCTCGGGCAAAGAACTGAAACGCTTGCTCTCGTGTTCGCGCGGGGGGACGTGTTCGTTGCCCTCGAGAGCGGCCCGGTCCAGTGGTTTCATTCGAACGGAACGTTGGAGAGGACTCTGTGGCACCGCATCGTGGGCACGGGCGAGGGGATGGGGTTCGATGCCGCCGGGAACCTGTACGTGACCCGGTGGTGCGATCCGCCCGCGTGTGACGCGGGCGGCACGACCGAGGTGTTCAACATGCTCGGGCTGAGCGTGGGCACCTTCGGCAGCGGCTACAACTGTGGTCCGCATGCGATCGTGTTCGACAGAGCCGGCAACGGCTACGTCGGCCAGGCCGGTTGCACGGGAGCGATCATGAAGTTTGCGTCCGGTCAGCCGCCGGTCGCGTTCGATGTGGCCTGGGACAACCAGGGCTCCTTCTGGATCGACCTCGCTCCCGACGGCTGCACGATGTTCTACACGTCGTACGGCCCCAACGTGAAACGTGTCGACGTGTGCACGGGGACGCAGCTCCCGGATTTCAATGTCGCCCCGGTCCCCGGCGGCGTGGCGCACGACGTTCGCGTGCTGCCGGACGGCGGCGTCATTGTCGCGGCCGTCGGGGAAATTGCGCGGCTGAACGCGGCAGGCGTTCTCGTCCAGTCGTACACGGTGCCGGAGCCCAGCTACTGGGCCGGGCTGGACCTGGTCGGCGACGGGACATTCTGGGCCGGGAACTACGAGACCTCGAACGTCTACCGATTCAACCTGGCGAGCGGCGCCGTGCTCACCGGGTTCAACACGGGCGCGCCGACGCACAACGTGGTGGGCGTGCGGGTCAAGAAGTGAGATCACGAGCAACCTGTCCGGTGCTTGCCTACTGGTAGAGACATGACGAAGCTGCTTCAGGAATGGGTCACGATTCAGGCCGACAAGCGCCCCGACGCGCTGGCCGTGGTCGCGCGACAGGAGCGCCTGACCTACGGTCAACTCGAGGCGCTCTCGACCCGCCTCGCATGGCTGCTGAAGGATCGCGGGTGCCGACGAGGGGATCGCATCGGCCTGTTGATGCCGAAATGCCCGATGGCCCTCGTTGGCATCCTCGCGATCTACAAGGCCGACTGCATCCTCGTTCCGCTCGATCCGTCGAGCCCCGCGCCTCGTCTCGCCAGGATTCTCGAGTCCTGCGGCAGCCGGTTGATCCTCGCCGCTGGCCCGGTCGCTCCCCTGCTGGACGATCTGGTCGACGGTCCGCTGGGCGGCGGTTCGCTTCGAATCGGCTGGATCGGCGCCGATCGCCCCCCGGCCGGCTCCGCCTTCACGGCCTGCTTCGACCTTGACGACGTGCGTGGGTACCCCGCCGCGCCTCTCGACTACCGCAACGCCCGCCATGACGCGGCGCACATCCTGTTCACGTCCGGATCGACCGGAAGCCCCAAGGGGGTCGTGATCACCCACGCCAACGTGATCCACTTCGTCGAGTGGGCCTGCCGGTATTTCGGGGTCGATTCGTCCGATCGGCTGTCGGGCCACTCGCCGTTGCATTTCGACCTGTCGACCTTCGACATCTTTGGCGCCTTTGCGGCGGGCGCCGAGCTGCACCTCGTTCCGCCCGAGCTCAATCTCCTTCCCAACAAGCTCGCGGATTTCATCCGCTCGTCCGAGTTGACGCAGTGGTTTTCGGTTCCCTCCATACTGAACTACCTGGCCAAGTTCGACGTGGTCAGGGCGCGCGACTTTCCCGCCTTGAGACGGCTCCTGTGGTGCGGAGAGGTGTTGCCGACGCCCGCGCTCATGTACTGGATGACGCGTCTGCCTCACGTCAGTTTTACGAACCTGTACGGTCCGACCGAAGCGACGATTGCCAGCGGCTACCACACCGTGCGGACCTGCCCCGGCGATCCCGGCGAGGAGATCCCGATCGGGACCGGCTGTGATGGGGAGGAGCTGCTCGTCCTGGACGAACACATGGCGCCGGTGCCACCGAACACGATCGGCGATCTCTATATCGCCGGGAACGGCCTCAGCCCCGGTTACTGGAGGGACGCCGAGCGGACCGAGGCGGTGTTCCGCCCGGATCCGCGCAGCGCCGATCCCGGTGCCCGAATCTACAAGACGGGCGATCTGGCCAGGGTCGGCCCGGACGGGCTGGTGTACTTTCTCGGCCGCGCCGACTCGCAAATCAAGAGCCGGGGCTACCGCATCGAGCTCGGCGAGATCGAGGCGGCGCTCAGCCGCGTCGAGGGCGTCACCGAAGCGGTGGTCCTTGGCATCCCGACCGGCGGCTTCGAGGGGACGCTCATCGCCTGCGCGTACGCCCCGCTCAAGGGCCGCGACGTCTCCCCGTCTCGCGTGCGGGCCGCATTGAGTGCTCTCCTCCCGCCCTACATGCTGCCCTCGCGCTGGATGCCGCTCGACAGCCTGCCGAAGAATGGCAGCGGAAAAATCGATCGCCGCGCGCTGCGCGATCGCCTGTCCGTCGATGTTGCTCGTACCGCCTGACACTCCTGAGCGCCTGCAGCTCGTCGCCGGATGGCTGGCCCTGAAGGAAAACGCTCAGTGGCTCGACTTCGGCGATGGCCGCCTGCGCGCGAGCGCCGAGTGGCTCAAGATCGCCGCCCTTCGCGGCACGCAGGTCTTTCGCCTTTTCACATCCGACGGCGATGACGTGCCCATCGGTGCCGTGGGCCTGGGCGACGTGAACCAGGCGTACAAGACCGCCACGCTCTGGGTCGTGCTTGGCGAGAAGGCCTGCGCCGGCCAGGGGTACGCAAGCCGCGCGGTGTCCCGGATGCTGACGCTCGGATTCACGGAGCTCGGCCTCCGCGCGATCAACACATGGATCGTCGAACACAACCCCTCCGTCAAAGTGGCGGCGCGCGCCGGATTCAGACCGATCGGCAGACAGCGCCAGTGTCACTGGATCGACGGCCGCGTGTACGACCGGCTGTTGTTCGATGTGGTGGCTGAAGAACATCAGGAGATCTAGGAGGCCCACGTGCTTTCCGTTCGCGAGCGCATTTGCTCGATCTTCGGCTCGGCGCTTCAGCTCGAAGTCCCCTCCGTCGAGGCTGACCTCTTCGAGACGGGCATCCTGGATTCGCTGGCCTTCGTGGAACTCCTGCTTCAGCTCGAGCGGGAGTTCGACGTGACGACGACGGTTGAAGACCTCGAGATCGAACACTTCCGATCCATCGAACGCATCGCAGCGTACGTGAGTGCACGGACCGCGCCGGCACCCGCCGCTTCCGCCGGCGCGCGGATCCTTCCGCTCAGCGCGAGACGTTGAACGCATGGATGCTTCCGCGCGCAAGCGAACGTTGCGGCTGTTGTCGAACGGGTTGTACGTCGTCACGTCCTCGAGTGGCGCGCATCACGGCGCAGCGACCGTCACGTGGGTCTCGCAGGCTTCGTTCAAGCCACCGCTCGTCATGGTCGCTCTCCGCCCCGAGAGCAACGTCTTCAAGTGCCTGGCGAAGAGCGGCGTGGCCGCCGTGCACATCCTCGACGCCGGCCAGACCGGGATGGCCCAGACGTTTTTCTCGCCGACGTCGGCCGCCGACGGCACGCTCAATGGCGAACCGTTCCTCCCGGGACGGACAAGCGCCCCGATCCTGCAGAACGCGCCGGCGTTCGTCGAGTGCATCGTGCGGCACATCGTCGCGCTCGGCGATCACGCGGTCGTCATCCTCGAAGTCGTCGAGGCCGAGTGCCGGTGTGACGTATCGCCGCTCACGGTCGCCGCCTCGCCGTGGCAATACGGCGGTTGAGTGCGGCGACACAACCCCCATCTTTCAGTTGATAAGACAATGATGACGAACACTCCCTCGCTCCGCATCCCGTCTGCTCTCGCGGTGGCTTTGTTCCTCACGCTGAGCGACATGCTGGTTCTGCCGCCGCACGCGTCGGCGCAGCTCAACAGGCTGATCGTCAACATCACCTCCCCGACTTCGGGATCCACGGTCAGCAACACCATCACGGTCAGCGCAAGCGTCACCATCGTCGGCGCGCTCACTGTTCGAGGTGTCACCTTCAGAGTCGATGGCGCCCCGATCGCCGTGGAGGACACCGCGGCGCCGTACTCGGTTGCGTGGAACACCAGGGCCATCGGCAACGGCTCGCACACGGTGATCGCCTACGCGCGCGACCTGCTCGGAGTGACCTGGCAGTCTCAACCGGTCACGGTGATCGTTGTCAACGACATCGCTCCGCCGGCCGTTGCGATCACCGCTCCTGCGTCTGGTGCGACGGTAGCCGGCACGACGACCGTCACCGCCAGCGCGTCCGACAACGTCGGGGTCGCCGGCGTGCAGTTCAAGCGGAACGGCGCCAATCTCGGCGCCGAGGACACAGCCCCTCCGTATTCGATCGCGTGGAACACGACCACCGTGGCGGATGGGTCCCACACGCTGACGGCGGAGGCGCGCGACGCGGCGGGCAACCGGGCCACATCGGCCACGATCACCGTGACCGTGCTGAACTCGACGCCCCCCGACTCGACGCCCCCCACGGTCGCGATCACCGCTCCTGCGTCCGGCGCGACGGTAGGCGGCACGACGACCGTCACGGCCGACGCGTTCGACAACGTCGGGGTCGCCGACGTGCAATTCAGGCTGAACGGCGCCAATCTCGGCGCCGAGGACACAGCCCCTCCATATTCGATCGCGTGGAACACGACCACGGTGGCGGATGGGTCCCACACGCTGACGGCGGAAGCCCGCGACGCGGCGGGTAACCGGACCACGTCCGCATCGGTGACCGTCACGGTCTCGAATACGTCCGCGACTCCGTCCGCGACACGCTTCGAAAACACCGATCTGTCCATCACCTATGTCGACGGCGACGGCTCGTCCCCAGGAACACCCTTGTGGTTCCACGGCAGCCGGAGCAGATCCTGGAGCGGTGTGACCGCCTCGTTCAACAGGTCGGCGAACGCGCGGGCGACGATCCGCTTCACAGGCACGTCGGTGACCTGGATCGGCTTGCGGGCGTACTGGGCCGGCACCGCTCGCGTCTATGTGGACGGTCAGTTCGTCCAGGAGGTCGATCTGTTCCTGCGGCCGCCATGTACTCCGGAGGAGCGGGCGGCAGGGTGCGTCGACGAACAACCGCAGGCGGCGGTCTTCACGGCCAGCGGCCTGGCGCCAGGGAATCACACGTTCACGATCGAGGTGACGGGCGGAAGGAACGCGCTGGCGACCGACAACGCGGTCGTCGTGGATGCGTTCGACGTCGCCCCCGCGCCCGCGCCGCCGACGTTCGGACGGCGCTTCGAAGAAACGACGGCGAGCTACACCTCCGGCTGGTCGCAGGGCGACCAGACCACGACATGGAGCGGCGGGACAAGCGCGGTGTCGAGCACGCCGGACGCCCGGGCGACCTTCAGCTTCACAGGAACCTCGGTGAGTTGGATTGGCCACCGAGGGCCCGGCTCCGGTATCGCGCGCGTGTGGCTGGACGGGAGTTTTCAGGCCGAGATCGACACGTATTCACCCTCGGACATCAAGGCGGTGGTCTACACCGCCACAGACCTGGCGCCCGCCACCCACACGGTGGCGATCGAAGTGACGGGCAGAAGGAATCCACGGGCGACGGGAGAACGGATCGTGGCCGACGCCATCGACGTCGGATCACGCTTCGAAGACAGGGATCCATCCATCGTCTACGCCGGCGAATGGAGGAAGGAGAACCCTGACAAAGCGTGGAGCGGAACATCGGCGAACGTCGCGGAGGGGACCGCGGCCATCTCCGCAACGGCGGGCGCGCAGGCGACCTTCCAGTTCACGGGGACATCGGTCAGCTGGATCGGCTTCCGCGGACCGGTGGCCGGGATCGCTGGTGTCTTCCTGGACGGGGCGTTCGCTGGCCAAGTCGACATGTACTCGCCGACCGAAGAGTTGCGGGTCCCGGTCTTCACCGCGGCGAATCTCTCACCGGGGACTCACACACTGAGGATCGACGTCACCGGGCAACGGAACGCTGCGGCGACGGGGGCGTTCGTCGTTGTCGATGCGTTCGACGTGACGCTGCCGCCCACGTCGCCGGTCACGCGAATCCAGGACATCGATCCATCCGTCAGCTTCACGCCGACCTCCGACACGTCCACGCTCGGGTGGACCCAGGCCAGCATGAACCTGTGGAGCGGAGAGAGAGCGACGTTCACATCCTTTACGGGCGCACGCGCCACGTTTACGTTTACGGGGACGTCCATCAGATGGATCGGCGCACGCGGGCGGGAGTTTGGAATCGCCCGTGTGACCCTGGATGGCGGACTTCCCATCGAGATCGATACGTTCGCGCCCGGCGCAGGCGAAGTGCAGGCGGTCATCTTCAGCGCGACCGGGCTGGCGCCAGGCAGCCACACGTTGACGATCGAGGTGACCGGCTTGAAGAACCCGGCTGCGGACGCCGCGTTCATCATGGTCGACGCGTTCGACATCCGGTAGCCAGTATGAGGATCGGCCGTACATTACCGCCGGCGGCAGCGCCCGTCGGCGGGGCTGATCTCTGGCATGGCGTCCCCGGCCTCTTCCGCTCCGAGCGCGTGCTCGACGCACTCGGAGAGGAAATCCGCCAGCACTTCGGCGTCCGCCATGTCTTCCTCGTGTCGTCCGGCACCGCGGCGTTGACGCTGACGCTCGCCGCTTTGAGGTCGCTCTCCCCGCGGACCGAGGTCGTCATCCCGGCCTACACGTGCTTCTCGGTGCCCGCCGCCGTCATGAAAGCGGGTCTGCGGCCCGTGCCGTGCGACATCGATCCATCGACGTTCGACTTCGAGCCTGCGCTTCTCGAGCAGGCGCTGAGCGGGAACACGCTGTGCGTGATCGCCCACCACCTGTTCGGCATCCCGTCGGACGTTGACCGTACGCGAGCCCTCTGTGAAGCGCGCGGGGTTCTGGTGGTGGAGGATGCGGCCCAGGCGATGGGGGCGGAATCGAAGGGCCGCAAGCTGGGAACGCTCGGCGATGTCGGCGTGTTCAGCCTCGGCCGCGGGAAGAACATCACGTGCGGATCGGGCGGCATCATCGTCACGAACTCCGACGGCATCGGACAGGCCATTGCCAACCGATATCGCGAGCTCCCGGCATGCCCATTCCACCAGACGCTGAAAGACTTCCTGCAGCTCGTCCTGATGACGATCTTCATCCGGCCGCGTCTCTACTGGGTTCCTGCTGCGCTACCGTTCCTGCGGCTGGGCCAGACGACCTTTCCGAAGGACATCCCGGTCAGGCGTCTGTCAGGCATGAAGGCCTCCGTGCTGCGCAACTGGCGCAGCCGCCTCAGTCGCTCCAACCAGGTTCGATCCGATGCGGCGGCATACTTCAGCCGGCGGCTGGAGCTCCCGCTCGCCCCGTCGCATCCATGCCTGCGCGTTCCCGTTCTCGTGCCGACGTCGAAGGAACGAGACAGGATTTACGCGCTCTCGCTGCGGCGCGGGTTGGGAGTGAGCGTTGCGTATCCTACGCCCGTCAACGAGATTCCCGAGATGCGGGCTGCCGTCAACGGCGCGTGCTTTCCGGCGGCGCGCAGGGTGGCGGACAGGCTGCTGACCGTTCCGACCCATCACTGGCTCTCGCCGACCGACAAGCGAGCTATCGCGGAGCTCGTGGCGCGTGGACTACATGACTGAAATCGCGTTCTGGACTTCGGTGGCGATCGTCCTCTATGCGTACCTCGGATACCCGTGCGCGCTGATGGCGCTCTCGCTTTTCAGAAACCGCTCCGTGAAGAAGTCGGGCATCACCCCCCGCGTCTCGTTCATCATCGCGGCCCACAATGAGGAAGCACGGATCCTCCAGAAGCTCGAGAACACGTTCGCTCAGGATTACCCGCGGCACTGCCTCGAGATCATCGTCGCCTCCGACTGCTCCAGCGACGCGACCGACACGCTCGTGAGATCCGTCGCGCCGCAAGTCCGCCTGGTCCGGACGCCCGAGCGACGAGGCAAGGAAGCCGCACAGCGGGCCGCCATCGAAGCCGCCTCCGGAGAGATCCTGATCTTCTCCGACGTCGCAACCGCGCTGACGCCCGACGGCGTCTCGAGTATCGTCGGAAATTTCGCCGACCCGACCGTCGGCTGCGTCAGCAGCGTCGATCGTTTCGTCGATGCCGACGGCACCAGCGGCGAAGGAACCTACGTCAAGTACGAGATGTTGCTTCGATCGCTCGAGACCCGCGTCAACAGCCTGGTCGGCCTCAGCGGGTCATTCTTCGCGGCGCGCCGCGACGTGTGCCGGCGGTGGTCCCTCGACCGCCAGAGTGATTTCAGCACGCTGCTGAACGCGGTGGAAATGGGACTGCGCGGGGTGCTGGATCCAGAGACCGTCGGCTACTACAGGAATCTTCTGGACGACCGGAGGGAGTTCGAACGAAAGACGCGAACCGTCGTCAGAGGCATCGCCGTGCTCGTCGACAGTCTCCGGATGCTGAATCCTCTTCGCTACGGGCTGTTTGCCTGGCAGCTGGCGAGCCACAAGCTGTGCCGCTGGCTCGTGCCATTCGGAATGATCATCGCCTTCGCGAGCAACGCGGCGCTCGCACACGGCTCCCCGCGCTACCTCGTAACCTTCGTCATCCAGTGCGCCTTCTACCTCGCCGCTCTCGGCGGCCTCTCGACGCGCGCTCCCGCTTTGAGGATGCCGGCGTTTCTTGTCGTCGCGAACGTCGGGATCCTTGCGGCGTGGTTCCGGTACGCGCGCGGTGAGCGGATCTCCTGGTGGGATCCATCCGAGCGCACGGCGGCTCTCCCTCACGCCAGTTCCCGCTGACCCTCGCTCCGCCCGGAGGACAACGCCATGGTCTTGAACGCTCTCAGCGTCGACGTCGAGGAGTACTACCACGCCGCAATCTTCCGCCACGGCACGAACGGGCTGCGGGGGCGCCCCTTCGAGAGCCGCGTCGAGCGGAGCGTTGACCGGTTGCTCGAGCTCATGCGGGCAAATCAAGTGCGGGCAACGTTCTTCGTGCTCGGGGAGGTGGCGGTCCTGCATCCGGCGATGGTGCGTGCCATCGCCGCCGCGGGCCACGAGGTCGCCTGCCACGGAGACTGTCACGACGACGTGAACAGCCAGACGCCGCGCGAATTCCGAGCCGACATCAGGCGAGCGAAGCAGAAGCTGGAGGATCTCGTCGGCGAGCCGGTCATTGGCTACCGCGCGCCGAATTTTTCGATCGGAGCGGAACAGGCGTGGGCCTATCAGATTCTGGCCGAGGAAGGCTTCCTCTACGACTCGAGCGTGTATCCGATCGTGCACGACCGGTACGGCCAGCCGGGGACGCCCCGGTTCCCGTATGAGGTCTGGCGACGAGGATCCGCGAGCCTGCTCGAGTTCCCGATCGGAACGACCCGGCTCATGGGTCTCACGCTGCCGATCGGCGGCGGAGGGCTGTTCCGCCTGGCGCCGTTCGAGTGGTTCCGGTCCGGCATCCAGCGGGTCAACGAGCGCGAGCACCAGCCCGTGATGTTCTACGTGCATCCCTGGGAGCTCGATCCGGGGCAGCCGCGGCCGCCGATGGCGTGGCGCCATCGGTTCCGCCATTACGTCGGCGTTGAAAAAGAAGAAGCCAGGCTGTCTCAGCTCATGGGCCAGTTTCGATTCGGCACGGCGCGGGACGTCTTCGCGGTGCGTGGCCATCAGATCCCCGTCCTCGTGGCAGCGCCGATCCCGACCGGCCAGCACAGCTTCTCCGCGTAAATGTCTGCCGAACAGGAGCCCGTCCTGTAGCAGAACCCGCCACGGCTGAGCTGTGTTTTCCCGGCCGTCCCGGCTGGGAATCCCCTGGTATTTCTTCCCCCCACCCCGTCCCCTATTTCAGCAGAGCGTCCGGATCGGAGCGGCCGGGGAGCGCGGCCGTAACCGAAGGGGGCGAAGCCTTTCCTCGACCACATCCACCCACACCCGACCTTCCCATGATTTCCATCGACACCAAAGCCGCGGCAGCCTGGACGAGGGCCGTCGGCGGTCTTTCCAACGCGAGCCTCGCGCACGCCCCCGAGTGGTTGAACGTCATCCGAAACGCCTACGGGCACGATCCGCTCTACCTGAGGACAGAGGACGAGGAGGGACGTACGGGCGTCCTTCCCGCCTTCGTCGTCCGGCGTCCGTTTGTCGGGACCGTCGTGACCTCGATGCCCTTCCTGGATAGCGGCGGTCCGTGTGGATCGACGCCGGAGATGTCGCTGGCGCTGGTCCGGCGGCTGATGGACGAGGCGCGCGGTCTCCGCGCGCGGTGGGTCGAGCTGCGGTGCGCGGAGCGGCTGCCGCTCGCCTCCCAGCCCGCGGAACACAAGGTCAATATGACCCTCACGCTGCCCGCCAATCCGGACGATATCTGGCGCCGACTGGATGGAGGCGTCCGGAACCAGGTCAGAAAAGCGGAGCGCGCAGGTCTCAGCGTCGCCTTCGGCGGCTCCGAGCAGCTGCCCGCGTTCTACGAGATCTTCGCCACGCGGATGCGCGATCTCGGGTTCTCCCGTCCACTCGTACGGCTTCCTTCGCGAAGTCGTTGAGCTGTTCGGGTCGCGCGCGCGCATCGCCGTCGCACGCAAGAACGGCACGGAGGTCGGCGGTCTCGTCGCCCTCGCCTTCAAGGATCGCCTCGTCGTCCCGTGGGCGGCGTGCCTCAAGGAATACTTCGCGTTGTGTCCCAACATGCTTCTCTACTGGGAGACGCTGCGCGCCGCCTGCCTCGACGGCTTTCGCCGGTTCGACTTCGGGCGATCGAGCCGCGATTCCGGCACGTATCGATTCAAGCGTCAGTGGGGAGCCGCGGAGGAGCCGCTCTTCTGGTATGGCATTCCGGTGACCTCGCGGGAAACTCGCTCTACGTCCGGCGCGGATCGGAGCGCCGATCTTGCCGTCAGAGTCTGGCAACGCCTGCCGCTCCCGGTCACACGACACCTCGGTCCTCGCATTCGCAAGTACCTCATCCAGTGACGATGGGACCGCTGCGGGTCGCGTTCATCGGATCGGGCCAGATGGCCCGCCAGCACCTGCGCGCCGTCGCGGCGCTCGACGCGCTAGTCGTCGGCGTCTACGACCAGGCGCCTGAACGGTCGGCGGAGTTTGCGGCGCTGGCCGGCGCGCCGGCTTTCGGGTCGGTAGCGGCACTGCTGGCGGACGCCCGCCCGCAGATCGTGCACGTGTGCACACCGCCCGGCGCGCATTTCGATGCCGCGCGCGCGGCGCTGGACGGCGGCGCACATGTCTACGTCGAGAAGCCGTTCGCGCTGACAGTCAACGACGCTCGGACTCTGCTGGACCTTGCGCAGTCGCGGGGCCGGCTCGTCTGCGCCGGTCACCAGCAGCTCCGCGATCGGGCGTTCGCCGCGCTGCTGGCTCGCGCGGGCGAACTCGGCACAGCGACGCAGCTGGACAGCCACTTCACGTTCCATCCGGCCGGCGGAACCGGGAGCCGCGTCTCTGCACGGGCGCTCGCCGCGCAGTTGATCGACATCCTGCCTCATCCTCTCTACACGCTGATCGCGGCGCTCGAGCGGCTCGGACCTTCGGACAGTCCGATCGATCTCGCATGGTGTGATGCCGGACCGACGGACCTTCACGCGATCCTGCGCGCCCGGGAGGTTGTGGGGCGCCTGTCGGTCAGCCTGCGGGCGCGGCCGGTCGCGTCCTCGCTCACGGTGGCCGGCACACGAGGCTCGCTGACGTGCGACTTCGTTCGCTCGATCGTTGTCGGCTCGGCGAACCCGGGCACGGAAGCGCTCGAGAAGATCCTGAATCCATTCGCCGAGGGCGCGCAGCTCATGTCGCGGACCGCCGTGGGCCTGGGGCGCCGTCTCCGCTCGAAGGCCAGCTATCCGGGACTCACGCAGTTGATCGAGGCGTTTTACCGTGCCGTGGCGACCGGCGGGGTGTCGCCGGTTCCACCCGAGCACCTGCTCCGTGTCACAGGCATCTTCGAGGAGCTCGCGGCCAGGATCGACAGTGCGGCCCGCCGGCCGTGCCCCTCGTCGACGAGTGCGCCGCGTTTCGGCGGCGCGCGGCTCGCCGTGGTGACGGGCGCGCGCGGGTTTCTCGGCGCCGAGATCGCCCAGGCGCTCTCCCCGGTCCGGGGCATCGGCCGCACGGCAAATCCGCAGAACACGAACGTGGACGAATGGGTGGCCGCAGACCTGAGCGGCGAGGTCCCGGCGGGTGTGGTCGCCGGCGCGGATGTCGTGGTCCACGCCGCCGCGGAGACGGTGGGCAGCTTCGACGCGCATCAGCGGAACACGATCGACGCGACCAGAAATCTGCTTCGCGCAATGCGCTCGGCCGGGGTCACTCGGCTCGTTCTCGTAAGCAGCCTCTCGGTGCTCAGACCGCCGCGCCGGCCGATGGAGCACCAGGACGAGCGCACGCCGCGGCCGGAAGATCCACGGGTCCTCGGCTCCTACGTCTGGGGTAAGTGCCTGCAGGAAGAGCTGGTCGAGCGCGAAGCGCCCGCCCTGGGGATTGCGACCCGGATCATCCGTCCCGGCGCGCTGCTGGACCGGCAAGAGCCCGCGCTGCCGGGCCTGATGGGCCGGCGTGTCTTCGGTCGCTGGCACCTGGCCCTGGGCCGCCCCGGTCTGCCGATCGCCGTCTGCGACGTCGAGCGCTGCGCCGACGCCATCGCGTGGTGCGCGACGCATTTCGACGAGGCGCCGCCGATCGTCAACCTGTTCGATCCCGCCGTGACGAACCGCGGCGAGCTCGTCGCGCTGTTGCGGGCACGCGGCTGGAACGGCCGGCTGCTCTGGCTCCCGATTGCGCTCGTCACGCCGGGTCTGCTCGCGGCCCGCGCGGTCCTGTCGCTCGTCCGAGGCGGACTACCCGAACGCCTCGCGACGTGGTTCGCGTATCTCAGACCTCGATCCTACGACGCCCGCGTCGCCACGGCGGTGCTCGCGGCTGTCCGGCGTGACACCCGCCCGCTTCAGGCTACAGACGTCGCGGTGCACGTCTCGTAATGCCAACCACCGACTTCGAGCCGCGATATACGCTCCTGACGCTGGCGTTGCTGGCGGCGATCTACTGGATGTCTTCCCTGCCGGATGTCAGCGGCACCGAACCCGACCCGCTGATTCAGCTCGTTTCCAATCTTGCGCATGCGCCGCTCTTTGCCGGCCTCGCCTTCTGCCTGCTGAAGACCTTGTCGGCAGGACAGGCAGGGCAGGAGGTCTCCTGGCGGGTGTACTGGGCCGTGTTTCTTGGAGCCGGGACGTTCGCCGCACTGGATGAATGGCACCAATCCTTCGTGGCGGGCCGCTACCCCTCGGTCACCGACTTTCTCCTGGACCTCACGGGCATCGTCGGGATGCTCCTGATTCTCCGGCTCAGGGCGTTGCGAGAGACCAACCCGTGAATGCGTTAGTGACCGACGGCGACGAGAGATCGGCGCTCGCGATCGTCCGATCGTTGGGGCGTCGCGGCATCGACGTGCTGGTCGGTGAAGAGCGGCCGGTCAGCCTCGCCTCCTCGTCCAGGTACTGCGCTCGCCATATCGTCTATCCCTCGCCGTACCGCGAGCCCGACGCGTTCGGCCGCTTCCTGCTCGACGTGGTCGAGCGAGAGAAGATCGACGTCGTCATGCCGGTGTCGGATGTCACGACGTCAGCCGCCGCGCGGAATCGGGACGCCCTGGCGCGCCGCTGCGCCGTCGCGGCGCCACCCTACGACGCGTTCGAGTTCGTCACCAACAAGTGCCGCCTGCTGCAATGTGCGGCGGCCAGCGGCATCCCCATCCCCCGCACCTGTTTCGTCGATGGCATCGACGGCCTGAACGCGCACGTCGACCGACTCGAGTATCCGGTCGTGGTCAAACCCGTGCGCTCGAGGATTTCCACCGACACGGGCTGGCTGTCCACGAGCGTGCACTATGCCTATTCCGAAAGCGATCTGCGGCACCTCTATCGGGAGCACGCCTATCTCACCTCCTATCCCTCGTTGATTCAGGAGCGCATCGTCGGACCGGGCGTGGGCGTGTTCGTACTGTTCGACCGCGGCCACCTGCTCGCGGCGTTCGCGCACAGAAGATTGCGAGAGAAGCCGCCCTCGGGCGGTGTGAGCGTGCTCCGCGAGAGCGTACCCCTCCCTCCGAGCCTCAGGCACTACGCGGTCCGCCTGCTCGGAAGTCTGGGCTGGCATGGGGTCGCGATGATGGAATTCAAGCAGGACCACCGGACCGGAAATCATTACCTGATGGAGGTGAACGGCCGCTTCTGGGGATCCCTCCAGCTCGCGATCGATGCCGGCGTGGATTTCCCCTACCTGTTCTATCAACTGGCGCTCGACCGGCATCCCGACGTCTGCGGGAGCTATCGGGCCGGCGTCAAGAGCCGCTGGCTTCTCGGCGACCTGGATCACCTGCTGCTGCGCCTGTTCAAGAGCAATCGCGCGCTGCGCCTTCCCGAGTCTGCTCCGTCACGAGCGCGCACCCTCCTCGACTTTCTGAAGTTTGCTGAGCCGGGTCTGCACTATGAAGTGGTCGACCCGGACGACCTTCAGCCCTGTTTCCGGGAGATCCGCCAGTACGCGAGGGCGTTCGCCGCGGGGGCTGCGCAATCAGTCGGCAGAGGCGTCGGCCGACTCATGACCGCGAGATGACTCCGCCGCTCGATCGGCGACGCCAGACGCTCCTGGGACTCGGCGTCGCGGTGCTGGCGGCCACCGCCTGCAATCCTCTCGGGCCGCGGCGGACTTCAGGCGGTGACGTGATCTTCGAGAGCACATGGGACACGGCGGTCGGCTCCTCGCGGGAGGCCGTGACCGATGGCGGGCGGTGGCCCAACTACTGGGAATTCAACCACAACACCGATGTGCAGCTTCTCTCGGTCGTCCCGGGAGGCGTGGCCGGCCACAACGCGCTCCGGGTGCAGCAGCGCGGGCCCGGCTATGCCGCGCTCATCCAGATCGACGACGTCTTGCCGCAGTCCGAGGACTACTACGTGCGGTTCTACATGAAAAATGACGATTCGTCTGAGGTGGGCGACCACACCGCGATGGTGGACGTTCGAAACTACGGGAACCTGACCTTCATGCGGAAGTACAGCGATGCCTCCGGCTGGCGCTTCGTCGTCAGCATGCACGGCTGCGGAGATGGCGTCTACGCTACTGCCCACTGGGGACCTCCCGGCCGGCTCGCCCACGGCCGGTGGTACCGCTTCGAGTACTTCGTCCGTTTCGTCGACCGGACGCACATCCAGGTCTACCCGCGGGTGCACGACTCGAGCGGGTCTCTGCTGTACGCGGACGCCGATTTCCAGCAGCAGAACTACAAGAGCGGCGGCGTGTGGAATGGCCGCGACGATTGGACGCTCGCCTCTTACTACGCGGCGGGACATGGTTTCTGCGTGCTGCCCATGTGGACGAACGACTTCGGGCTCGGCAACAACGGCCAGCGGGATGCCGCCGACACGGGACGCTATTGGTACTTCTCAGCGTTCCAGATCCGCGGCGACACGTGGCCGGGCCCGGTCGGCCCGGTCGCTGAGAGATGACCGCCATGCCGCACGCGCTGCGAGTCTGCCACGTCATGTCCGCCGATTTGTGGGCCGGCGCGGAGGTCCAGGTCGCGACGGTGGCGTCGTACCTGGTCGAGCGACCGGACGTGACTCTCACCGCGGTCCTCCTGAATGAAGGCCGCCTGGCGCGTGAGCTGAGACGGCTCGGCGTGCAGGTCACGGTCATGGACGAGCGTGAGAACGGGGCCATCACGATACTCGCCTCCCTGACGCGTTTCCTGCGAGACAACCGGGTCGAGATCGTCCATACGCATCGGTACAAGGACAACATCCTGGGAAGCATCGCCGCGAAGCTGGCGGGTGTCCCCCACGTGATACGGACCGTCCATGGCCTGAACGAAGCGATGCGCGGCTGGGGTCGGGCAAAGCTCCTGGCGTACGAGACGCTCGACAAGGTGATTCTGTGGTGCTTCGTCGACTGCATCATCGCGGTTTCCAGGCGCATCGCAGAAACGCTTCTCGAGGAGCTCGGATCCAGATCGACGGCGGTCGTGCACATTCACAACGGCATCGATCTGCAGAAAGTGAAGTCGACGCGGACCCGCGAGGATGTCAGGCGGTCGCTGGGGATCGACTCCGGCACACTCCTCGTCGGCGCCGTGGGCAGGCTGTCGCCCGTCAAAGGGCATATCCACCTGCTCCGAGCCGCCAGGCTGATCCTTCAGAAAGAGCGCGGGGCGAGATTCCTCATCGTTGGGGATGGCCCGCTCAGAGACGAGCTCGTCGCCTCAGCCAGGCAGCTCGGCATCGATCGCGAGTGCCTCTTTGTCGGCGCCAGGGCCGATGCGTATGACCTGATTGACGCGATGGATGTCTTCGTCCTGCCGTCGCTCGACGAGGGCGTCCCGATGGCTCTTCTGGAGGCGATGGCGCTCGGAAAGCCCGTCGTCGCCACGGCGGTTGGCGGAATACCGGAAATCGTCACGCCGCGCGCAAATGGTCTGCTGGTCGAGGCGACTGACGAACAGGCGTTGGCCGACGCCTGCCTGGAACTGGCGCTGAAGCCAGACTGGGCGCGGACGTTGGGGAAACACGCGCGGCGCGTCGTCGAAGACCGATTTTCTCATGAGACGAACGGCCGGGGAGTAGTGGACGTCTATCGCCGCGTCGTCTCGGAGGGGAAACGCACGGGTCTGACAACCGCCAGAGAATTGATCTGGGCGCTCGGCCGACTTCTGCGCGTGCGGCGCACGCTCGAGCACCTCGTGGCCAGGCGGAGGATGACCCGGATCCGCCGCAAGCCGGCAGATCTCGCGGCGACGTTGACGTCCGCGAGGAGCATCCTGATCGTGTGCCACGGAAACATCATTCGAAGCCCATTTGCGGCCCGCCTCGTCGCGGACGCTCTGGGCGGCGATGCGTCGATCTCGATCCGCTCCGCCGGCCTGGAGGCTATCCCGGGGAAACCGGCACACCCAACGGCCGTTCGCACCGCGGCCGCGCGAGGCGTCGACCTCCTCCTGCACGCAGCGACCCGGGTCGTACGCGAGACCGTCGCGAACGCCGACGTCATTTTCGTCATGGACGTCCCCCAGTTCGTCGTGATGCGAAAGCGGTTCCCGGAGGCTCGCACGAAGACGTTTCTCATGACCTGCCTCGCTCCCGACGAGCCGCTGGAGATTGCCGACCCCTTTGACGGCGACGAATCCCGGTTCCAGGCGTGCTTCGACCAGGTTTCCCAGGCCGTGCGCCCCATCATCCGCACTCTCACTCTCTCTGGCCAGGCGCAGCTGATGCCCCAATGTGTGAGGACCATCATGGATAACCGGAGCTCCGTCATCTTGCTCGAGTTCAACGAGCTGACTCCATCGTTGATCTCGCGGTTCACCGCCGAAGGCCGGCTGCCGAATTTCAAGCGCCTCCACGATGAGTCGCGTGTCTTTACGACCGATGCCGGGGAGGATCCTGCGCCGGAGAAGCGTCTCCTGAATCCCTGGGTCCAGTGGGTCACGGTGCACACGGGTGTCAACTCGCCAGTGCACGGCGTCCGCAAGCTGGGTGAGGCCGCAAAGCTCAGGCACCCGAGCCTGACGGAGTTGCTGACGAACGCCGGTCGACGCGTGCTCATCTTCGGGACGATGAACGTTCGGTACGACGGCACGCGGCTGAAGGGCTGCGTAGTGCCCGACCCCTGGACCACGGACACAGAGCCGCATCCAAAGGAGCTGATTCCGTACTACCGTTTCATCCAAAAGACTGTCCAGGAGCACACCAGCAACGAAGAGGGGCTGAGCGCGGCGGACTATCGAGCGTTCCTTCGCTTCATGGTGACGCACGGGCTCTCACTGTCGACCGTTCTGACGATCGCCAGGCAATTCGCGGCCGAAGTGAAGGGCAGAAACCGCTGGAAGCGAGTGTCGATCCTCGACAGGATTCAGTGGGACGTTTTCAGGCGCTACTACGCGCGCGTTCGGCCTGATTTCGCGACGTTTTTCCTGAACAGCACCGCGCATCTCCAGCACAAGTTCTGGCGCAACATGGACCCCGACCCATTCAAGATCAAGCCGTCCGCTGGAGAGCAGGCCGAGCTCCAGAACGCCGTCCGGTTCGGCTACGAGCAGATGGACGAGCTGCTCGGACGGTTTCTGAAGCTCGCGGGCAAGGACACAACGCTCATTTTCTGCACGGCGCTCAGCCAGCAGCCCTGTTTGATCTACGAGGACTCAGGGGGCAAGACGTTCTACAAGGCTCACTACATCGACGACGTGCTGCGGTTCGCCGGAATCACGCAGCCGTACACCTATTCACCCGTCATGTCGGAGGAGTTTCGACTGACATTCGAAGACGAGGGGAAGGCGTCAGCGGCGTTCCGACACCTTTCAACGCTGACAGTCGCCGGTGAGCCGGCGCTCAAAATACACCAGGACGGCGCGCAGCTGTTTGGCGGCTGCGGGATCATCAGGCAGTTGCCGGCGGATGCCATCCTCCAGTCCGGGGAGACGGGGCCACGGATTCGTTTCTTCGAGATGTTCTATCAGGGTGGCGGCATCAAGAGCGGCATGCATCATCCGAACGGCATGTTGTGGATTCGCCTGCCGGATCGCAGTCACTCCGTGGAAAGGGACAAGGTCCCTCTCTGTTGCGTTGCCCCGACGATTCTCGACGTGCTCGGCGTTGCCGCTCCGGAATCGATGAAGGCTGGGACGCTGCTCGGTCCTCGACTCGATCGGGATGAGGCGGCGACCGCCGCGGCCGGGATGAGGCGGGTTTCGTGAAGAGACCGATCAAGAGCCTTCTCGGGCGCGTCATCTTTGAATCCGGGCTGAACGCCACTCTTGTGGGCGATGCCGCGGTCATCGTGGCATTCCATCGCGTCCAGGATGCCCCGGACTGGTGGGGATTGAGCACCCCCGTTGGCATGTTCGAACGCCACTGCGAGTTCTTCAGGCGGCACTTCCGCGTGGTCTCGCTGAGAGAGCTGGTGGATCGGTTGGAGCGCGGCGCTCGGCTGAACCGTGAGCTCGCCATTACATTCGATGACGGCTACCGGGACAATTTCGACAACGCGGCCCCGGTGCTCGAGAAGCTCTCGTTGCCGGCGACCTTCTTCGTCGTGAGCCAGTGGATGGGAACGGAGGTCGTCCCGTGGTGGGACAGCCAGCAGGGCGTGCGGCATCCCTGGATGGACTGGGACCACGTGCGGTCGCTGCATCGAAGGGGCTTCGACATCGGCGCTCACACGCGAACCCACATCGATCTCGGCAAGATCTCGGGATCCGAGGCGCGCGAGGAAGTGCTCGGCGCCCGGCTCGAGCTCGAGAAACAGCTCGGCGCGCCGGTCGAGCTCTTTGCTTATCCCTATGGCGGACGGAACAATCTCACCGACGCGAACCGCGAGCTGGTGAAGGCCGCAGGGTACCGCTGCTGCTGCTCGGCCGCAGGCGGGATGACTGCTGCTGGAACCGATCCGTTTCGCCTGCCTCGAGTCCCGATTTCGCCCTGGTACGCGACCCCGCATCAGTTTGGCCTCGAGGTCGCGCTCGGGAAAACCGTTTCGTCCTCGTAGCATCAGCCGCCGCTCGGCGGACCGCCCAATTGGAGCCCAACATTGCTGCGTAACATTGGAAGCACCTGGGTGCTGACGCTCGTGAGCATTCCCGCCATGTACGTGCTCACGCCATTCATCATCCACACTCTCGGGCCCGAGGGCTACGGGACCTGGACGTTGATTAATTCCATCATCGGGTACATGAGCCTGCTCGCGCTCGGTGTCCCGATGGCCTCCGTCAGGTATCTCGCCCAGCACGTGGCAGAGAACGACCCGCGGAAGGTGAATCAGGCCATCGGGAGCTGTGCTGGTCTGTATCTCGTGCTCGGCTTCGCCTCCCTTCTGGTCGGGGGGGCGTTGACAGTCTTGTTCGTTGCGTACGACCTCCCTTCCAATCTGGAGACCGAAGCGTACGTGGCGTTCTGGCTGATGGTCGTGCAGGTCTCGGCAGGTTTCATCGGGCTCCTGCCCGAAGGCATCATGTTCGCCCACCACGATTTCGTGCTTCGGAACCTGGTGCGGTTGAGCGGGCTCTTCCTGCGCCTGGGCCTCACGATTGGCCTTCTGACGCTCGACGCCTCGCTCGTCGTGATGGCCGTGATCCAGATCGCCTGTCTCGCGTTCGATTTCGTCGCGTCGTGGCTTCTCATCCGCCGGCGTTACGACGGAATCCGGATCAGCCTCGCCGACTTCAATCCGGGAATGGTCGGCCGGATCTTCTCCTTCAGTCTCTTCGTCCTGGTGGGCAACGCGGGAGCGCGCCTGAGCTTCGAGACCGACGCGCTCGTGATCGGAGCATTCATGGGTGTGGACTCGATCGCCTTTTATGCGGTCGCAAACAGCCTGATGATCTACCTGATGGACTTCATCGTCGCCATCGCGGCGGTCGTCTCGCCGATGGCGACGAAGCTCAATACCGAGCGAAGATTGCCCGAGCTCCGGGACATCTTTCTGACCTGGTCGAAGGTCGCCCTGTCACTGACCGTCATGGCGGGCCTCTTTCTGATCGTGTTCGGGCCGAGGTTCATCGGGTGGTGGATCGATCCGTCCTTCGAGCGCCCGTCCGGAGAGGTCCTCCAGATCCTGATGCTGTCGAGCTTTATCTTCCTGCCCGTCAGGGGCGTGGCGCTGCCGATCTTGATAGGCCTCGGAAAGCCGAAGGTGCCGGCGTTCGGCTTTCTCGTGGCGGGCCTGCTCAATCTGGGCCTCAGCATGCTTCTCATCGGCCCGCTCGGACTTGCGGGGGTCGCGCTGGGGACGGCGATCCCCAACGTGTTCTTTGCGCTGCTGATTCTGGGCGCGGTGTGCCGGGAGCTTGAAATCCCGGTCCGACGCTACGCCGCGTACGTTGTCCCCCGAACCGCGCTCGGAGCCGTGCCGCTCGTCGCCGTGCTGCTGTGGTTCAAGCTCGGTCTGCAGGTCCAGGACATCGTCGGTCTCGTCGCCGCCGGGTCGACCATGCTCCTCCTGTTCGTCGCCACATGGATCTTCTACGTGTATCGCGATGACCCTTACGTTGATCTGAGAGGTCATCTGCTCCGTGCTCGATTGGGGAGGAGCAGAGCGTAGGACCCGCCATGGCGAGAATTCGGATTTTTGGCGAGCACGATGTCCCCGCGGTGGCGGCACTTTTCGAACGTGCCTATCCGCAACATCGTTGGGCTTCACGGGTCGCATGCGAGGCCTACTTCCGGGAAATGTTCTTCAACAACCCCTGGCGCGACCCCGAACTGCCATCGTGGGTGGCCGAAGAAGATAACCGCATCTCCGGCTTCTATGGCGTCATACCACGACCGATGCGCCTCTGCGGGCGCCCGATTCGCGTCGCGGTGACCTGCCAGTTCATGGTCGACCCCGACCGGCGTCACAGCTTCACGGCGCTGCAACTGGGGAAAACGTGCCTCTCGGGACCGCAGGATCTCACGCTCGCCGATGGAGCGAACGACCAGTCGCGGCGTCTCTGGCTTGGTCTCGGTGGGACTTCACCAGTCCTCTACAGCCTGCATTGGACGCGGCCGCTCCGTCCGGCCCGCTACTTCCTGTCGCTTCTCGACGAGCGTGGCGCGTTTCCTCGTCCGTTGACGCTCGCGGCGCGCCCGCTCGGCACGCTGGTAGACAGCCTCGCGGCGCGGATGCGCCCGAACCGCTTTTTTTCGGAAGAAGCCGAACTGGCGGAGGATGCGCTGGACCCGGTCGCGATGCTGGCCCATCTGCCCGAGGTCGTCGACGGCACCGCGCTGCAGCCGGTGTACAACGTTCGTTCCCTCGCCTGGCTGCTCGAGCAAGCGACCCGCAAGACCCGTCATGGGACGCTGCGCGCTCGGGCCGTGCTCGACCGCGAGCGGCGGCTGATTGGGTGGTACCTCTATTACCTGCAAGCGGGTGGAGTGAGTGAGGTCGTCCAGGTTGCGGCGCAGCACGGCTCGTTTGACGACGTGCTCCGGCGGCTTCTGGCCGACGCCTGGCGACACGGTGCGGCGGCGGTGCGAGGACGGCTCGACCCGCGTTACGTCGACGAGCTGTCCAATCGACACTGTTTGTTCGGCCGACAGGGCACATGGACCCTGGTCCATTCCCGCCATGCCGACGTCCTCGCTGCCATCCAGCAAGGGAATGCTTTTCTCAGTCGCCTGGAGGGCGAATGGTGGCTGCGGTGGACGGACGGATAAGGGGCATGCAGGGACTCCACGGGAGCGCCGAGGCACAGGCCATCGAGGCATTCTTCCGTCGCCGATTCGGACGGGATGCTCTCTATCTCCCTTCAGGTCGTCTGGGTCTTTACCTGGTCTTCACGGAGTGGCTCCGGCCCGGGGATCGCGTGCTGATGTCCCCCGTGAACTGCGACGTCGTCTTCTTCACGGTCCTGGCAGCAGGGCTGGTGCCGGTCTTCGGTCCGGTTGATCCCTGCACGGGGAACATCGACCCCGCGGCGATCGACGACTCGACGTGGGCGAGCGTGCGCGCAGTCCTCACAACCAATTTGTACGGCATTCCGGACCGCATGGATTTGCTGCAAGACCAGTCCCGTCGGCACCGGCTTCTGCTGGTAGAGGACGCCTGCCACGCGATCGACAGCCGCTTCCAAGGACAGCGAATCGGGACGTTCGGGACCGTGGCTGTCTACAGCCTCTCCAAGCACGTGGGCGGAGTGGGAGGTGTCCTGACATTTGCCGAGGAGAGCCGCCGCGAGGCCGTGGCTCGTCTGGCCCGCGCCTGCAGAATCGGTGCGCCGACGCTCGCGCGCCGCTGGCTGGCTCGCCTCCGCGACCGGCTGATCCCTCCGCCTGTTGAGCATTCGGGTCACCGCATGTCTTACGAGATCACCGACGTACTTCCCACTCGGGCCAAAGAGGCGCGACTCGACCTCTACGATCGGTGGCTTCGGGCCGACAAGCCGGACTATCGAACCTGGCCGCTTCGTTCCTCGCTGCGGGCGACACTCGAGCGGCTCGAGACGTTTGACGAGAGTTGCAGGCTCCGCCGCGCCGGGGCCGGCCGGCTCCTGGAGCTCGGATACACGCCTGCCGGCGTCCGCGTGCCGGCAGACTCCACTCTGTTCCGAGTGCCGCTGTTCGTAAAGGAGCGTGAGAGGGTGGCTGCCCGCTTCGCCCATGAGGAACTGACGTTCGACTATATCTACGATCCACCGATCGATCTCTATGCCCCGGCGTTGGCGCAAGGACTACCATCGCCGCCTTCGGCCCGGATGTGGAGCCGCGACGTCCTGCCTGTGGACCCTCTCTGCGCCGATCGCTTCCTGACGCGCCTGAGGGAGTTACCGGGGCTCTGCGTGCCGGCGCTCGCCATGGGAACCGCAGGATGATCCGCATTCAAGGTCTCGGCGCGGTGTACGGGGAGGTGTGGTACGACGAACAGCCGCCTGGCCATGCCGCAGTGGATATTCTGCAGCACAGTCAGCGATCTGCACCGATCGCACACCACCGATGCGTGCCGTTTCTCTCGCTCGTCACGAATCTTGTCGTCGCGGAGGAGGCGATCGCCGCTGGATTCAGCAAGGAGTGCCGCTACGAGATTCGACGCGCGGCAACGAAAGACGAGCTCCAGAGCGAGTTCATCTTCGATCCTGAGACGAGACTCGACGAGTTCTGCCGGTCCTATCAGACGTTCGCGAAGCAGCAGTCGCTCGGTCCACCCAATCGTCGGTGGTTGTTGTCCGCACGCGACGCGCGTCAGCTCATTCTCTCGGTTGCCTCTCAGGATGGCGCGGCTTTGGTGTGGCACGCCTATTTGATCGTTGGAAAGACTGCCCGACTTCACCACTCGATCTCCCACTTCAGGGATAAGAGCGCGTCTCACCGCGCCCTGGTCGGACGGGCCAATCGTTGGCTTCACTGGCGGGACATGCTGCAGCTCAAGGAAATGGGGTTCGAACGCTACGACTGGGGCGGCCTGTTCGAGGATGAATCCGTGGCGGGGCACGCGGGCATCAACAACTTCAAGAGGGGCTTCGGCGGGCGACTCGAACGAACGTACCACTGTGAAGTGCCGGTCACGATGAGAGGCCGCATGTGGCTTCCCGTTCGCGATGCCTGGCGCGACTTGAGTCGACTCCGGCATGGCTGGACCGGCGCGTGGCGCCAATTTGCCACGAAAGGAAACGAGCAACGTGGTTGATCTTCTCTGGGTCGTCCTGGCGTCAGCCACGTTGGTGGTCGCCGCCGAGTGTGGTGCCCGGTGGTGGCTGCGCTATCGGCGCGACTACTACGTGTTTCAGCCGGGTCTGCGTCTCCGGATGCGCCCCGCGTCAGACGTCTGTCCGGAGATTGAGTCCCTGGTTCGATTCGACGTCAACGCCGACGGAGAGCGCGGCGACGAGGCGCCGCGCTCGGTCGACGGACTGTACCGCGTACTGGTGGCTGGCGGGAGTAACCCCGAAGGCTATCTCCTCGATCAGGACACGAGTTGGCCCGGCGCCCTCCAGCGCTTGCTCGAACGGCCGGAATGCCTGCGGAAATTGAAAGCCCACAGAGTGCATGTCGGCAACATCGGCAGGTCCGGGGTGGGAACGGAGGCCCTCGATTGCATCTTCGAACGAGTGCTGCCTCGGTATCCTCGCCTTCAGTTGATTGTCGTGCTCGTGGGCGTGAGCGACGTCTCACGCTGGCTGCAGCATGGCGCGCCGCCCTATCCGCCACCTGGTGTGCGGACGTCGGACCTGTTCAAGTGCCATCCGGAGGGACCGTTCGACTGGAAACCCAGGAACCTCGCCTTGGTACACCTGCTGGAAAGGCTGCGCATTCGCTGGTTCCGCTCTGTGCAGGTGGACGAGCGCGCCGGGACCTGGATGAAACAGGCCCGGGCGATGCGGGCGCGGGCGACCGAGATGCGCGCCACGATGCCGGAACCGACCCCGATGCTGGACCATTTCGAGCGCCATCTTCGACGGGCCCTCGCAACCGCGAAGCGACACGCCGATCGGGTACTCGTCGTCCGACAACCGTGGCTCGACAAGGACTACACGCCGGAAGAAGCGGCCCGCATGTGGCACGCCGGGATCGGGGAGCCGTGGCGTCAAAAAGTCACCGCCTACTATTCCGACGCTGTGTTCTGCAGGTTGATGGCCCTGCTGGACGTGCGGGCGGAAGCGGTCTCGAGGGCGCTCGGTGTCGAGCAGTTCGATCCAAAACCGATTCTGGAGCAAAGCCTGAGGACCTATTACGACTGCTTCCACCTCGCTCCCGCGGGCGCGCGTGCTCTGGCGGCTGCCGTCGCCGACACCATCGTGCGTCCGCACGAGTCGAGCGAAGCCACCTGTGCTGACGATGCCTGTCGAGGCGATCGCGCTGATCTCACGACGGCTCATCCTCGCGGCGACCGGCCGTCAATTGGCCACCGCGCTGCGCTACTGGCGACCCGTCTCGTTCGAGGGACGACAATCCCACTTCGCTGATCATGTGTGGCTTTGCAGGCATCCTGACGACGGCCGGATTCGACCGGGACGAGCTGACCGATCATGCGGCGCGCATGATCGGACCAATCGCCCACCGCGGTCCGGATGACAGCGGCGTGTGGGTAGACGCGCACGCGGGTGTCGCCCTGGGCTTCCGCCGGCTTGCGATCATCGATCTGTCTGAACACGGCCATCAACCGATGTGGTCGCCCTCAGGGCGCTTCGTCATGGTCTTCAACGGGGAGGTCTACAACTTCAGGGATCTCCGGCACGAGCTGGAGCAGCATGGGCACCGCTTTCGTGGACAGTCGGACACGGAGCTCATCCTCGCAGCGTTCGAGCAATGGGGTATTCGAGACGCGGTGCGCCGTTTCGTCGGAATGTTCGCGATCGCAGTGTGGGATGCTCGGCAGCGAGAGCTCACGCTCGTCAGAGACCGACTCGGCAAGAAGCCCCTGTACGTATACAGCGAGCCTGGTTTGATCATGTTCGGTTCGGAGCTGAAGGCGCTTCTGGTGGGCCCGTCGTTCGACCGCTCGATCGATCGGGCGGCGCTCGCAAGCTACTTCCGGTACCTCTACATCCCGGCGCCGAAGAGCATCTTCCAGCGCGCCATCAAGCTCCTCCCCGCGCACATCCTCACCGTGTCCGATCCGAGGGGTGCGCTGCCTGCGCCGCAGCCGTATTGGTCCTTGCGCGATGTCGCGCTGCGAGGGCTGGAGACGCCTCTCGCCGCCACGGAGGCCGAAACGATCGATCGGTTCGATGCGCTGCTGGCCGACGCGGTCCAGTGCCGGATGTATTCGGATGTTCCACTCGGCGCGCTGCTGTCCGGCGGGATCGATTCCTCCACGATCGTCGCTCTGATGCAGGCGACGAGCAACCGACCGGTCAAGACGTACACCATCGGGTTCGTCGAACAGGAATTCGACGAGGCTGGACACGCGGCCCGTGTCGCGCAGCACCTGGGCACCGACCACACCGAATTGCGCCTCACTGGCGAGGACGTCCACTCCCTGATCCCACGCCTGCCGGAAGTCTTTGACGAGCCGCTCGCCGACCCATCGCAACTGCCGACCTTGCTCGTCTCTCAGCTGGCCCGCCGCCACGTCACGGTGGCGCTGTCTGGCGACGGCGGCGACGAGCTGTTTGGCGGCTACGACCGTTACGTTCACGGCGGGAGCGTGCTCCCGCGCGTGATTCGTGTTCCCCGGGCCGTCCGCCAGCGCGTCGCCGCAGGCATCGGGAGCGTCTCGCCGGCGACCTGGGACCGGCTGTCCCGGCTGACGGGCGCCTTGATTCCCGGGCTGCCGGAGCAGCGTTTCGGCGAACGGATCCACAAGCTGAGCAATCTCATGAGCGCCGACTCGGTCGGCGACATGTATCGTTCCCTGCTGTCGGCCTGGCAGCAGACGGACGGCCTGGTGGTGAACGGTCACTTCACCGAGGACCAGAACGGCGGGATTCTCAACGGAAGCGAGCCGGCGCACCTGCTGGATCGCATGATGCTCGCCGACCAGACGATCTATCTGCCGGACGATCTGCTGGCGAAGCTCGATCGGGCGAGCATGGCCATGAGCCTGGAAGTTCGCGCGCCCCTTTTGGATCATCGAGTCGTGGAGTTCTCGTGGCGATTGCCGCGTTCGCTCAAACTGCGCGGCAATCTCGGGAAATGGATACTGCGTCAGGCCCTCTACCGGCGGGTGCCAAGACACATCGTCGAACGCCCGAAGATGGGGTTTTCGGTGCCGATCGATCGATGGCTGCGGGGACCGCTTCGTGCCTGGGCCGGCAGTCTGCTCTCCGACGGCGATCTGGAAAGGGGCGGCCTGCTGAACCCGGCGCCGGTTGCCCGCGCCTGGAGCGAGGTACAGGAGGCTCGACGCCCGGCGGGCCGCGCGCTCTGGGCCGTCATCATGTTTCAGGCCTGGAGGGCCCAGTGGAACATCTGACGTCGCGTCCGCAGCTTCTGTTTCTGTGCCAGACGCTGCCCTACCCGCCGGACGGCGGGGCGCAGATCAGGACGTTCCATGTGCTTCGGCTGCTGGCTCGCGCATTCGATGTGACCGCGCTCTGCTTCGAGCGGTCGCGGACACTCGGCAACTGCGCGGCCGGGGATATCGCCGCGGGTCGCGACGCGCTGGGTCGGTTCGCCGCCGTGGAGGTCTTTGCGATTCCGCAGCTGCATAGCCGCGTTCGATATGTGTGGGATCACCTCCGGAGCCTCGCTTCACGGAAGGTTTACACGACGTACCTGTACGACTCGCGCGCCTTTCGCCGGCGGCTCGACGACGTCCTGACGTCGAGGTCCTTCGATCTCGTCCACGTCGACAGCCTGGACCTGGCGCGCTACCTCCCGGCCTGCGGCGGCGTTCCGGTCGTCTGCGTCCATCACGACGTGGAACCGGTCCTTCTCCGGCGGCGCGCCGCCGTCGAGCGGAGCGGCTGGCGACGGGCGTACCTGAACTATCAGGCCGGGCTGCGGGAAGACGTGGAGCGCTCCTGGTGCCGACGCGTGGCGTTGAACGTCGCCGTCTCCGATCAGGATCGCGCGCTGGTGAAGCGCATCGCCCCGGCTTCGCGCGTCGACGTCGTGCCGAACGGCGTGGACATCGAGGAGTTTCGGCCCGATGGCGCGCCGGGCACCGGCCTGGCGTTCGTCGGAGGAACCACTCCTTTCCCGAATCTCGACGCGCTCGACTTTTTCTGCGATGAGATTCTGCCCTGTCTTCGGGCGTCGGAAGCGCGTGTGCCAGCGCGCTGGATCGGCAGAGCGTCAAGTGAACAGCAGCGGCACTACCGCGAGCGAGGCGTCGAGCTCACCGGGTACGTCGAGGACGTGCGGCCGTTCATGCGCGATGCGGCGTGCCACATTGTGCCGCTCAGGGTCGGCGGTGGCACTCGACTGAAAATCCTGAACGCCTGGGCAATGGGCAAGCCGGTCGTCAGCACCTCGGTTGGATGCGAAGGTCTCGAGGCAGTCGACGGAGACAACGTGCTCGTCCGGGATGACCCGAAAGCCTTCGCGCGCGCCATCTCGACCGTGCTCGAAGATCAAGCGCTGCGCCGCCGACTGGGCGAGCGCGGCCGGGCCACGGCAGAACGGCTCTACAGCTGGGACGCGATCGGGCGGGAGATGGTCGACACCTACCTGACCCTGGCGAATGCCTGGTCCGGCAATCTCGCACCCGCCCCCGCGACGACCCACTAGACGGGATATCGCGTTGCAACATCTTCAAGCCGTCCGCCTCGGGGCGACACTCTACTACGGCAGCCTCCGAGGGCTTGGCCTCACGGCGCTCGAACGACGGTTCCGGGACGCGGGGGCGATTCTCTGCTACCACAACGTCGTCCCGACCTTCGACGCCGGCACCGGCGATCCTGGCCTGCATCTGCCGCGCGAGCGTTTCGAACGACAGATGCGCTGGCTTCGTGACCACTACAAGGTCGTGCCCCTCCGCGAATTCATCCACAGGTTGACGACTGGCCAGTCTTTGCGGTCGATGGCGGCCATCACGTTCGACGACGGGTATGAAGGCGTGTTCGCGTACGCGCTGCCGATCCTTCAGGCGCTCGACATGCCGGCCACGGTGTTCGTCGTTGCCGACGCGGTGGGCCGTCGCGAACCGTTCTGGTGGGACGAACCGGAGATCGTTCAGTCGGCCAGCCCGGACCGCCGGCACGAATGGCTCAAAGACCTGCGTGGAGACGGCGAGAGGATACTGGCCCGGAATGCACCTTCCGCGACTCGACGCGTCCCTGCGTCGCATCGGCCGGCAGATTGGACGATCATGCGCGAGGCACTGGGGCGGGGAATCGATCTCGGTGCACATTCCGCCACCCATCGCTCGCTGCCGACCCTCAGCGACCGCGAGCTCGAATACGAAGTCGTTGCAAGCCGGGAGGTGGTGCACCGCGCGACGGGCGTCCGCCCCGAATTCTTCGCCTATCCATATGGCCACTGGGATGCACGCGTCCGTGCGGTGGTCCACGCGGCCGGCTATCGGGCAGGCCTCACCCTGGACGACGGCCTGAACGGCGCGCTCGCTGATCCATGGTGCCTGCGCAGGATAAACATCCCCGCCGCGATTTCCGAGGCCGCGTTTGAAGCCTGGACGGCCGGATTCCATGGCCGCCGGAGGTCATGATGCTGCGTCCCGCTGGCGATCTGTCGTGGCTTCGGATTGCACAGTTAATCGGATCGGACGGCCCCGGAGGGGCTGAGCGCGTGGTGGTACAGCTTGCGACGGCGCTGCAGGCCTGCGGGGCTCAGAGTGTCGTCTTCGTGCCGGCCGACGGCGAAGGCTGGCTGGCGCGTGAGCTGGAAGGGTCGGGTGTTGCGGTCGAATACTTCCGCCACGAGCGGCGGATTTCGCCGGCGTGCGTGGGGTCGTTGGAAAGTGCGTTCCGTCGGCATCGAATCACCCTCGCCCATAGCCATGAGTTCCTGACGGCGGTCTACGGCGGCTGGGCCTCCTGGCGCGCCGGCGTCCCGCACGTCATCACGATGCACGGCGGTCGTTACTACTCGGACCGTGTCCGCCGGCGCCTTGCGCTGCGGACGGCGGTCGCATTGAGTGGCCGAACGGTCGCCGTGTCGAAGTCCCTTGCTCGGCGACTGAGGCGGGATCTCTGCATCCGACCCTCGGGCATTGCGACGATTCCCAACGGCGTGCGACACGCGCGGCCGGGACCGACCACGCTGCGCGATGAATTGAGCCTCGGCCCGGACGATCGGCTTCTGGTATCGGTCGGCAATCTCTATCCGGTCAAGGGGCACTGCCACCTGGTCGATGCGCTGGCGTCGCTCGTCACCCGTCATCCCACGCTGCACGTTGCCATTGCCGGACGAGGAGAATTGGCGGGCTCGCTGTCTGCACAAGCGCGCGACCGCGGTGTCGCGGAGCGGGTTCACCTCCTTGGTCTCCGCAAGGACATTGCTGCGATCCTCGCCTCGGCCGATGTCTTCGTGCTTCCATCGCTCTCCGAGGGGCTGCCGTTGGCGCTCCTCGAGGCGATGTTCGCCGGCTGTCCCATCGTGGCGAGCGACGTCGGCGACGTGGCCGATGCGCTGGCGGACGGCGAGTCTGGAGTCCTCGTGCAGGCCGGCGACCCGCGCGCGCTGGCCGCGGCCATTGATGGACTGCTGAGACACCTGGAGCGCGCGCGCGAACTGGGTCAACGCGCCCGTCGTCGAGCCGCCGCCGAGTACGACGTTTCCCAGATGGTCCGCCGGTACGTCGAGGTCTATGAAGAATTGCCATCCTGATGGGAAGCGCGCCAGTACTGATTGAACGACAGGAGGAGTCCGAATGGGCGAATTGGTCTTGGACCTGTGGGCCTTCATGCGGGACCGAAAGAAGTTCTGGCTGCTGCCTATCTTCGTCGTCCTGCTGCTTTTCGGCGTCTTGATCGTGTTGACGCAGGGTTCCGCCGTCGCACCTTTCATCTACACGCTGTTCTAGGCACTCGCCAGCCAGTCACCGCACGTCTGTCACCCCAGCCAGAATCAGCCATGCACCGGACGGCGATCATGCCGGCGCTCACTGCTCCTCCCGAGCCAAGACAGCTTGGCCTGGTGAACCGAGTCGCCGGAGCGATGCAAGAGGACGGGATTGGATTCTACGTGGCCCTTCTGCTCGTGTATCCGTTCTTCGAGTACGGTCGGCCCGCGAATCCGCTGAGTATTCCGATGGTCCTGTCATCCCTCCTGTTCATGGGCTGGGTGTGCGCGCGGAACAAGACCTGGCATCCACAGGTCGCGTACTTCTTCGTGCTCATCGCGCTCATGTGCTTCGGTACAGTCCTGGCCGTCAACACCTATTCAGCGTTCTGGCAGACCTACAGCTTTACCGTGACTCTCGTGGGTACGTGCATACCTTTGCTCCACTTCGTGACGTCCTTTCGGAAGCTCACCGCGTTCATTCATGCCTTGGTCGGTGCATTCCTGTACGTCGCGCTGTATGCGATGTCCCACAACGGTGTCGGGCCCGGCTGGCAGGACGAGAACTACGTAGCGGCCGCCATGTGCATGGCGTTTCCATTCGCATACTTCTCGATCTTTCTGGCCAGACGCGTCCTCACCAAAGTCCTGTTCGCGGTCCTCAGCGGAATCTTTGTCACGACGGTTATCGTGAGCTACTCGCGCGGCGGCTTCCTGGGCCTGGCGGTCGTACTCGTGTACTGCATCCTCCGTTCACCCAAGGCGTCGCCGGTGTACCTGGTCGGGCCGGCGCTGGCGGCCACGATAGCCGTGTCCGCGACACCGGCGTACTGGACGGAGATGAAGAGCATCGGCGATATGCGCGAGAAGACAATCGAGTTCCGGCTGGATCTCTGGACGATTGCCTTGAGAATGTTCGAGGACAACCCGATCACGGGCGTTGGCCCGGGCAACTTCGTGTGGAATGCAGGGGAGTACCAATCGTCGGAGCAATTCGAGAGATACCAACGATCGCTGGCGGCTAATGCCGTGACGCACTCCATGTACTTCGAGTTGGTCGCCGAATTGGGGCTCGCAGGGCTCATTGCGTTCGGGGCTGTGCTCTACCGAAATCATGCAGACCTGAGATTCGTCGCGAGAGCAAGTCGCGGGGACGAGGACGATCTCAGGCACGCTCGAGGTTACGAGCGGGCGATCGTCGGCAGCTTCCTGGGTGTGCTCGTGTGCGGCGCAACCGTGTCTATCTTCTACTACTCGCACTTCTGGATTCTTACCGCGATGGCCGTGGCTCTGAAGCAAGCGACCATGGACCGGCTGGCCGGCGGGTGGTTGCCGAATCAGGGCCGTTGGGATCGAGATGAATATCATGGACGCACGCGAGCGTAGCCGCGACCTGTCTTTCAAAAAGCAGCTGCTCTTCTCGCTCATCATCTGTACGTCCCTGTTGAGCGCTGCCGAGGTGGCCATACGAGTGTGGGCCTACTACTTTCGTACACAGTACGAACGGTACAACGCAGCCGCAGGCCGACTGGAACTGGTTCCAAATACTCGCTACATGGCCGCGGACGGGAACGAGTTCCTGATCAATTCGAGGGGCTTTGTCGGCCCGGAGTTTCCCGATCGTCCGGTGGAAGGGGTCCACAGGGTCATTGCCATCGGAGACTCCTGCACGTTCTCGGAAGGGTTCTGGCGGCTGGCATACCCCGGCATCCTGCAGGAGCTCCTCGCTGATAGATCGGGGGAACCATTCGAGGTTCTCAACGCCGGCATCGAGGGCTACAACTCGACGTTTGCGCTCGAGCGCCTCAGGCACGAAATCATCAGATACAGACCTCAGCTCGTGACCATCTATATCGGCTGGAATGACCTCATGAAGACGGACCCAGGCAACGCCTCCGCGACGGGCAGGTACGCCGCCGTCGCGAGGGCGATGGACAACAGCTATCTGATCAAGGCCTACAGAAAAACGATGTTCCTTCATTTACGACCGCTGCTGTTCCGACCCGGGGATCGCCGTGACGAGAGCGAGGCTCGCGCCTACGACAGTTTCGTGCCGTCGACTTACCGGGACAACCTGGAGTCGATGATCGCCGTCCTCCGGGACAATGGCATACAGGCGATGCTCTTCACGCTCCCCACGGTCGTGAGACCGGACATGGACCGTGACGAATTGCAGCGCCGGAACGTCTTCTTCCCGTATTTTCCCGGCGCCTACAGCGTGCCCAGGTTTCTGAGCCTGCACAGGGCGTACAACAACGCCATCCGTACGGTCGGGACGACGCTCGACGTTCCTGTCGTCGATCTCGACGCGATGTTCGACCAGCGCGACCGGAATCCCTTGTTCTGGGACACGATGCATCCAAGCAGAGAGGGCCAGCAGCTGATCGCAGAATTGGCGTACGACACGATCGCGAACGAGCTCGAGGGGCGGACGGGGCAGCGCGATCCGCTGGCCCGTGCGTCTGAGAAATGATCACGAAAGACGCGGTGAACGCGACTCTGTCCTCGCTGTTCCTCCTTCAATTCGGCTCGAACGCCGGCTACGCGATTGGGCCGCTCGAAACCTTGTTTTACGAGGCGGGTGTGGAGCTCGGTGGCGGCGATCCGGCGCGCGTCCACTTTGGCTATCGCAATCTCGACAGGGGCCACCCCCGCTCGCTGCCGCAGGGCTTCGGGAACGTGCTGGCCTTCGATTTCTCAGACACCACCCCGCGGAATCTCGACAATCTGGCCGCCTACGTCAGAACGAACGACATCCGCCTGGTCGTCATCTTCGACATTCAGCCTGTCCATCCCTTGTTCCGCGCGCTCCGGAGGGCCGGAGTCGCCACCATCCTGAGCTATTGGGGGGCGCCAATCTCGTCGCTCATGCCGGCGTGGAAACTGGCGCTCAAAAGGCTGCAGGTCGCGACGTCGCGCTCGAAGCTGGATGGCCTCATATTCGAATCGCGGGCGATGGCGGACCTTGCCGTGCACGGTCGAGGTGTGCCGCAGCACACAATCGATATCGTGCCCCTCGGTGTGGACATCGCTCGTTTCTGCCCGGAACGCAGTGACTACGCCCACCGGACACTCGCGATCCCGATGGATCGCCGGATCGTGGTCTACGCGGGCCACTTCGAAGCCAGGAAAGGCGTGCACACCCTGGTTGAGGCAGCGATTGAGTTGTTGTCCAGGCGGAGGCGCTCTGACGTCTGCTTCTTGCTGTGCGGCAACACCGGAGACGAGAGCCAGGAGTACGAGCGGATGTATGCCGGCCTGGGCGTGGACGAGTGGATCCGCTTCGGCGGATATCGTCACGACATGCCGCAGCTCTATCGCGGCTGCTTCTGCGGTGTCATTGCGTCGACGGGGTGGGACTCGTTCCCGCGCACGAGTGTCGAAATGGCGGCGGCAGGGTTGCCTGTCGTCGCCTCTCGTCTCCAGGGGCTGCCCGAGGCGGTGTTGGATCGTCGAACGGGACTACTTTTTGAGCCGGGGAACGCGCAGGCGCTGGCTGACTGCCTCGAAACGCTCCTGGATCGGCCTGACCTCGCCGCCGAGTACGGTCAACGAGGCCGGGAACGGTGTGAACGGGAGCTCAACCTGGACGTCCAGCGGGAACGCTTCCTCGCCGCGATTCGCAGGCGCCTGGTTGCCTAGCTGAGAGATATCTCCAGGGTCCGGCGCCGCTAATGGGGTCAGATCGGCGCCGGAAGCCGCTGGACCCGGCCAGGTGTCCGTGCGGATCTGAAGGCCGGCGTAATACCAGAAGCGGCCCGTATTGCCTGCCCCCTGCTGGCCATTGTTGCCCATCGAAAAGTCGTTCATCCACGTGGGCTGGACGCAGGAGGTGTGGCCGGCTGCGTAGTAGGATGCCAGCGTCCAATCGCTGCGGCCATTCCACGTGGAGGACCCGAAATCCTCCTGCTGGAAGTCAGCGTCCGAGTAGATCAAGGTGCCTGAGGCGTCATACACGCGCGGGTGAATCCGAATATTCGTGGCGTTGACAAAATCGACAAAATACTCGAAGCGGTACCATTGCCCGTTGTTCAGCCGTTGAGACGGACCCCAATGGACGACTGGGTACGATTGGCTGCATCCGTACATGCTGAGGTCAAAACCCCACGTCGTCGAACCGCCGTACTTTCGCATGAAGGTCAGGTTCGCGTAATGGAAAGGCTCCACCGTTACGATATGGTCTCCCGCGGATGATGTGTCGTCGGTCTTCATGTAGAACCGCACGTAGTAATCCTGGGACTGGGCTATGAAATTCTCTTTGATGAGATGAGCGGCGTCATGGCCCCGTTGCAGCACCCGGAGAGCGTTGAGTCCACTCGGGCCCCCTGACACGACCGTCAGGAGCTGCGTACCGCTGCCGTCATCGTCATACTCATTCCATGTAGGCCATCGCCCGCCATCGGTTACGGCGGCAGTAGAAGTTCCAATCGTCGGCCAGTTGCTCTCGAAGACGATGGCACCGCCGCCCGCCGTCGTTGTAAATGCGAAGTCGGCCGACATAGAGAGGATCCCCGCGGCGTTCCGCGACCGAACTCGATAGTGATAGAGCGTGCCGGCACTCAACCCGTTGAGAACGGTCACGTGCGCGGTGAGGAGCGAGGCGTTGAGCGCGCTGAACGAGCCATAGGCAGTCGTCGTGCCATATTCGACCTGGGTGTCGCTCGCCACGTTGGTGGTCCAGGCGATCGTGGCCGACGAGGACGTCACGGCCGAGGCCGTCACGCCGGAGATGACGGGCCCGGAAGCACCCTGCGTCGTGAACGTGAAGGGAGCGGAGCTCGTCCAATCTCCCGCTGCATCACGCGAGCGCACGCGAAAATAGTGGAGCGTTCCGGCGGCAAGCCCGGTGATCGTCGCGCTGTGAGCCGTGACGAGGCTCGGATTGAGCGGCGTCGCACTCCCGAGCGCCGGCGTGGTTCCGTACTCCACCTGGCTGTCGCTGGGTCGATCTGTCGTCCAACTGATCGTGGCGGCGGAAGTGGTGATCCCGGAGGCGGTGATCCCAGAAATCACGAGATAGGACTTCACGAGCCTGAGATGGGTGGGCGCAGTGGGAGTCGCCTGAGGAGCGGCGGCTGCGATGCCGCGAGCACTCAGCGGTCCAAGAGAAACGCCGGCCGCCAGCAACAGCGCGACCGCCGGCCGACTGCAGACGGGCATACCCCTCCCGGGATGTGAGAGCAGTCGCTCGAGATCGCGTTCCCCTCCTCCGGACGGTCCGTCCGGGGAATGGATCTCTGTCGTACGGATTTCGTTGTTGTGGAAATGGTGGCAAGGCGGATGCCACGGCCGCACACGACGGCCCGCACGCCATCCGCTTCAGAAAATTGGCGAATTGCCATTCGGGACGCCACTAAATCACTTACACATCGGAACCCTCTCGGCGCCGATCTGTAACGTCGTTCTTACGCGATTACTCGGCGTCACGATCGGGCAGGCGTGCCGATCGTCAGGTGAGATCGGTTCGGTACCGGACGTCAGGCGGTGATTGAGATGAAGTCGAAGCGGGATGTCACGCCTGGATGAGGCCCTGGCGTATCGCGTATCGGACGAGCCCGGCGGTCGTGTGGATTTCGAGCTTCTGCATGATCCGCGCGCGGTAGGTCTCGGCCGACTTGACCCCCAGGTTCAGCAGCTGCGCGATCTCCTTGCTCGTCTTCCCTTCCGCCACGAGCTGCAGCACCTGGCGCTCTCGCAACGTCAAGGCGTCGCCGTCGCACCGGGTCCGGCCCAGGTACGCCTCCACGAGTGTGCGTGAGACACCTGGACTGAGGTACGGCATGCCCTGATGAACCGTCCGGATCGCCTCGACGAGATCGTTCGCGGCCTGTGACTTGATCACGTAGCCGTGCATCCCGGCCCGTAGCGCCCCGATCACGTACTGCTCGTCGGTGTACATCGTCAACAGGATCAGCTTCGTCCGCGGCGATGCTTTGAGAATCTGCCTCCCGGCGTCGAGTCCGTTGAGCACCGGCATCGCGATGTCGAGGATGGCGACATCGGGGCTGAGCGTCTGCGCGAGAGAGACGGCCTGCTGGCCATCCTGCGCCTCTGCCACGACCGTCAAGCCTTCTCGTTCGAGGACGACCTTGAGCGCCTGACGGAACAGGACGTGATCATCCGCCAGCAGTATCGCGAGAGCCATTCGACGTCTCCAGCGTGATCGATACGTCCAGTTCTGTACCTCGACCCGGCGCGGACTCGATATGCAGCGAGCCACCCAGCGCCGAGACCCGTTCCTGAATGCCCAGCAGACCCATCCCCTGCCCCGCCCTGCGGCCGGCTATCGCCGACCGCACGTCGAAGCCGCTGCCGTTGTCACGAATCCTGCACCGCAGCGTGCCCTGCTCCCGCCACAGCCGAATCGTGACGTGCGTCGCGCTCGCGTGCCTGGATACGTTCGTCAACGCTTCCTGCACGATGCGGTACATCGCGGTTTCCACGAGCAGCGGAATGCTCCCCTCGGTCGATCCTTCGACCGTGGTCGTAATGCCAGCACGCAGCGATACCCCGTCCGCGAGGAACTCGAGCGCCGGCAGCAGACCCAGGTCGGCGAGCGCCGTCGGTCGCAACTCGTGGGCGAGCCGGCGAATCTGACCTTCTACCTCTCCCAACAGCTCGTTGATCTTGCGCAGGTGTTCGTGCCCTGCTGGCGTCGCTTCCCGGTCGACGTCGCGGAGCGCGAGGTAGATTGACGCGAGCAGCTGACCGGCCTCGTCGTGCAGCGCATGCGCGATGCGCTTGATCTCCATCTCCACGCGCTCGTAGAGGTGCCGCAGGGCGATGGCGGCCTCCCGGAAGCCGCGGTGCGTCATCTCGAACGGGGACAGGGTCTCGACCAGGAAGCCCGCGCTGTGTGCGATATCCTGCCGGGTGCCGTCGGGCACGCGCTCCAACATCTCCGCGAGCGCCTCGTGATGAATCACCGCCAGCTCCAGGATCCCCACGCCTTTTCCCAGCGCGACGCGCCCCAGCTCGTACGCCCGCTGGAGATCCGCCTCGTCGCGGCGCCCGAGGTACTCTTTCAGCGCGCTTCCGTAGGCCGCGGGCAGATCGATTGAGCTCTCAATCACAGCGCGATCAGGCCTTCCATTTCTTGAAGGTTACCGTCGTTCCCTTCCCGAGCTCGGACGCCAGATCGAACTCGTCGACGAGCCGCCGCACGCCGCAGAGCCCGAGGCCGAGACCTCCCGACGTCGAGTAGCCGCCCGCCAGCGCGCGACGAGGATCCGCGATACCCGGACCGTCGTCGCGCGCGATGACGAGCACTCCGGGAACTGTCCCGGCCACTAGCGCCTTCAGGACGATCGTGCCTGACTCGGCGTAGAGAATGATGTTGCGCGCCAGTTCAGAAATGGCCGTAGCCACGAGCGTCGCGTCGGTCGGCGTCAATCCCAACCGCCCCGCAAGCGCCCGGCCGTGCTGGCGGGCGGAGACGATGTCGCTCTCCGACCGTATCGGCACCCTGGTCTCGATCTCGGTTGGCCGCAGGCCAGCGAGGACCCCCGCCTCGATCGCCTCCGGCCGACTCTCGGCCCCAGCCTGTGTCGGGACGCGAAACGCCCTGTCCGCCAGGGCGCTTGTTGCCAGTGCAGGTGTCATCTTCTCCCCCCTTCAACGACGGGCACGACATCCCCGAGCGGCACGTGAACGGTGTGCCGATCCACAGAGACGAGCAGCGCGAGATGACGCTCGGCGGCAAACTGCAGCTGGAACTCGCCGAGATGATTTGCCGACGTGCTGTCCAGCGCCAGCTCGCCCGCGAGCACTTCGACCTGACAGCCGCTGCAGCCTTCGTCCGGTCGATCGGCGTCCGCCACTTGTCCAATGAGAATCTGCCGCGGGGTCGCCCGGCTCGCCACGAGCCGGAGATTGATTGAGAGCGTTCCAGCCTGGTACAAGAGGCGACGCGGGCTCGTCGCGTTTCCACGAACGCCGGCGCCCGCCTCTTTCAAACTGTCGAAAATCAGCCTCGCCCACACAGGCGCCTGGTGGGCCTGGCCGGCGAGGGTGCCGAGACTCGCCCGGGCAATCCGGACCGCATCGTCAGGTGGGGTGTACAGCTGTTCGCGACCTGCCACTCCGGCAAGGGCGAGCCACACCTCTCGCGCCCTGATACAGCGTTTACAGCCTTCCTCGAGGTGCGCCGCGATGGCGGTCGCACGGGCAGGCGGCAGCGTCCCCCTTACGACATCGACCCACTCCTCATCGCGCACGTGGAGCATGACTGGCCTTCCTCGTGAAATGGGATTCTGAAGTGCCCCGGAAATATAGGGTTACCAGCCACGGAACCGCCCCATCAGGGCAAACGGGGCCCAATAGTACGGATGTGGATGGGAGGCCTTGGTCTCGAGCATTGCCAGCCGGGCCGCCTCAGCGGTGTCCCCCGCGGCCAGCAGGGCCCCGTAAAAGCTCGCCATGAACGCCGTCGTGCTCTCGTCGTGGACGTCCCAGAGACTCAACAAGAGCGATCGCGCGCCAGCCGCGAACAGTCCCCGGCTGATTCCGAGGATCTCGTCGCCCGCCGCCGCAACCGTCTGCCCGGTGGCGCACCCGCTCAGCGTGACGAGCGCGGCGGGCAGCGCGAGGCGGGAGAGGTCGTGCCCGGTGAGATAACCGTCGGCGAGCCGGATGGCCGAGAACATCGGGCTGTCCGGCCTGAAGCGGCCGTGAGAGGCGATGTGGACGACGCGGCTGGATTGAGCGCGCGACCGAAACACCTCCGTCGTGGCGCGAGCTCCGACGAACAGGGCGGCCCGTGGCAGCACCGCCGCGACCTGGCGCGCCTCGACTTCGATCAACGGCGCCCGGTCATCGGGCACGGCGAGAACGAGGGACTCCTGCGCGACCTCCGCCATCGGCGGCGGCTGCCGCTCGGAGTGCGCGTAGACGCTGGCGCTCGGGGCGTAAGACACCGTGCAGCGATCGATCACGTAGCGCTGCCCGTCGAACAGCGCGTGGAACGGCACGTAGTGCAGGAAGCCGTGCGGAACGATGACGAGATGTCCGCCCATTATCTCGCGCCAGACGGGGCCCAGGAGCTCCTGATGGAGCGCATGAAGGTGCGTTCGCACCGACTCGAGGAGCAGCGGCCTGAACGTCCGCGCGTGCCCCGCCCCGAGCCGGACCTTCTCGATCTGAAACTGCAGCCACTGGACGAGCTCCTGCAGCCGCTCGACCGATCCAACCTGGACGACCCGCAGCGTCTTCGGGCCGATGCACCACAACACGATCCGGTCCTGAACCTGAAAAAACTCGAGGAGGAACGCGTGGGCCGGCAACGCCGCACGAAGCTCCTCGAGCGTGGCCGTCGCGGACTCCGGCGGGCCGCCCGCCCACTGGTCCACGGGCGGAAGCTCGCGCTGGAGGCGTGCCAGCTCCTTCTCGCGCTGACTGAGCTCGCCCTGTAAACGCTCGACCCGCCCGGGATCGGGCTCACCGGGCTGCAGCGCCTCTCGTTCGGCCGCGTGGTAATACCAGTTCAGCTCGTCGCGCAGCGTCCTGATGCGGCAAGCGGCCGGACTCTCGGCGTGCTCGCCAGTCTCGGGCGCGCCCGGCGGCGACACGATCAGGTCGAGCAGGCTGCGGCTCTTGGCCTGTTCGACGTAGGTGAAGGCCTCCTCGTGCTTGCGCGGATCGGACTCGGCGTCCTCCATGCACAGCGCGACGAGCCGCTCGTAGGACTCGAGCTTGTTGCGGCCGAACGCAATCTTCAACTCGTCGCCTCTGAGCCGACCGCGCAGCCGCTCGGCGTCCTGACGGGCCAGGTGATAGGACGCGTACGCCTCGGCGCGATCGCCCCTTGCGGCGTGCACCTGTCCCCTGACGAGGTGCATTTCGTATGTCAGGGCGGGGGCGTCGAGGCCGTGAAGTTCCGCGCTGGCGCGATCGGACGCGATTCGAGCCGAATCCAGCTCCCCGAGCCTCAGGGCCACGCGGGCCTCCAGCAGGTGAGACAACGCGGTCTTCGTCGTCAAGGAGGTCTGCGCGAAGAACGCCCGCGCCTGCTCGGCGAGCAGCCGCGACTCCGGCAGCCGGCCCTCCTGGTACAGCAGGGCCGCGCTGTAGAGATCGATCAGGGAGGGCCAGACGAGGTTCCCCTCTTCGATGAACCTGGCCTTCGCCGCCTCGAACGTCTCGGAGGCGAGCGCGATCTTTCCCTCACGTCCGTCCGCAATCGCAATGTTCGCGAGCGCCTTGGCCGCTTCGTAGCCGTTCCCGAGATCGACGAAGCGCGAGCGAGCCTGCTCGGCGAGCTCGCGCGCCTCCTCGTTCATCCCGACCTCGAGATAGATCTCGGAAAGGTCCAGCCGGCAAAGCGCCGAATGATACCGGTCTCCCTCCCGGTCGGAAGCCTCCGCCGTCGCCCGCAGCAGGTCGATGGCTCGCGTGTACTCGCCGCGAAGGTAATAGAGCCACGCGACGTTGTAGTCGGCCTGGGCCACCTTGAGCGGCATCGCGTGCTCGATCGACAGCGCGCGGGCGGACTCGTACGTGTCCAGCGCTTCCGGAAATCGCATCAGGCTCGTCAGCGTGACCGCCTGGTTGTGGAGGGCCGACACGGTGCCGTCGACGTCGCCGAGCGACCGGACCCGCTCGCCCGCCCGCTCGTACGCCTCGAGCGCCTCGACGAAGCGATCCTGGCGGTGCAGGATGTTGCCGAGGTTGAGGTCGAGCCGCGCGAGCCGCAGGTCGTCGCCGATTCGCTGGAAGATCTCGCGTGCCCGGGCGCCGGCGCGCAGCGCCTCGTCGTATCGCCCGAGGAGAATCAGCGGCTGGATGGCCGCGTTCAGCGTGCGCGCAACCTGCGCGTCGTCGCCAGCCGATTCGAACAGGCACAGCGCGCGCTCGTGCCGTTCCACCGACAACGCGTGCGAGCCGGAGGCCCAGAGCGCATTCGCCTGGGCGCGCAGGCAGAGACCGACCAGACGCGGGTCATCGATGCGTCGAGCGATGACTTCGGCGGCGGCGGCCAGCGCGAGCGAGCGCTGCCGGTCGACGTGGAGCTGCTGGTGGGCGCCCTCGACGAGTCGTTCGACGTTGGCAGCCTGCACCAGCTCGGGGCGACTGCCGAGGTACTCCGGCCGCGCAGCATCCGGGAGCGCCGCGAGCGCCTTGACCGCTTCGTCGAGAAAGGAATTCACAGGCCGGCCTTTTCCAGACCCTGCCGGAGGCGACGGAGGCAGCGCAGGCGGAGGAAGCCGATCGACCCCGTGGCGACGCCGAGCGCGGCGGCAACCTCGCTATATGGCCGCGGCGGCGTCTCGAAGAACAACATCCGGACCATCTGCTGGCATCGCGGCGAGAGACCGCCGACGGCGTCTCGCACGGCCTGCTCGCGCTCGACCTCTTCGAGCAACGCCTCAGGGGCGGTCTCGGGGAGGGTGGGACGATCCTCGAGTCGCCGCAGGTCATCTTCGTCGCTCGAGTATCTCGATTCCTGCCGTCGCGTCCGCCAGCATCTGTGGGCCGTCGCCTGCATCAACCACTTCGGCAGCGCGGTCGGGTTGCGAAGCCTGGGCAGCTCGGCCACCAGGTCGACACAGACCGCCTGAAAGATGTCGGCCGCGTCGGAACGCGAGAATCCGTACTTGATCGGAATCGAGAAAATCAGGTTCTTGTACTTGTCGATCAGCGCGGCCCACGCCTGCTCGTTCCCCTCACGGCATGCGCTGACGAGCCGCACGTCGGACCACTGCCGCTCGGCCTGCCAACGCGAGTCGGTCCGGGTATCCGGCATCACCTCGCGCTGACCGTGGCTGACCGCAAGTGCAGCTCCTCGACGTTCCATAAGGTTTGATGGCCGAGCACCGCAGGGCGGAAATTGCCGACCTCTTGCCGGGCGGCGACGAGGACGTGCGGGCTCGTCAGGAATACGAGCGGCACCTGTTCGGCGACGAGCAGCTGCACACGGTCGTAGAGTTGCTTCCGGCGATGGTAGTCGAGCGTAACCAGCTGCTGCTCCATCAGCGAGTCCACTTCGGCTTCCCACGCCGTCCGCGGCTGCTTCTGACCGAGACTCCAGAGGTGGCTGGTCCCGCGAGAGAGCCAGACGTTCATCTCCGAGTTCGGATCGGCATCACCCTCCCCGAATCCAAGGAGGCACCCCTCGTAATCCAGAGTCTGGAACACGCGGTCGACGAGCGCGCGGGACTCCAGCGGCACGACCTGGACGCGCATCCCGAGCTGACCGAGATCGTCCTGGACGATGGTCGCCATTTTCATTCGCTGCGAATTCGATGCGCCCACCACGATCGAGAACTCGACCGGCTGTCCCGCGGCATCGACGAGCGTGGTGCCTCGATACGTGAAAGCGGCGCCGGCCAGCAGCTCTCGCGCTCGCTCCAGCGAGCGCGGCGGCCGCGGGATCGCCGTGTTGATCCATCGCCGGTTGCCGGGGGGAACGTTCCCCCACAGCGCCGCGGCGCGTCCCTGGTACGCCAGGCGGACGAGGGCATCCCGATCGATCGCCAGCGAGACCGCCTGCCGGAACCGCGTCTCCCGGAACCAGCGCTGCGCCCGCGTGATACCCGGCCGATCCGCGGGGAGATCGTTCAGGTTGAAGAACAGGAAGTTGTACTCGAGACCGGGCCCGAGATCCTGGAGCTGATGGCCCGCAGTCGATGCGCCTCGCTGGAGAACGGCAAAGTTCTCGGCGCTGATGCGGTTGAGCAGGTGACTCTCGCCGGTCTGGAAACGCAGTAGCTGCGTATCTTCTGTCGGCACCTGAAGGAACACGAGCTCATCGACGTACGGAAGCCGATTGCCCGCACGATCCGTTTTCCAGTAGTGCGGATTGCGCACGAGCACGATCCGCTCGCCCGGGACGACCCGTCCCAGCCGGAAAGGGCCCAGACCGGCGATGCCGGCCGGCGGCGTGGCGAGCCCCCAGGCCTCGGTCAACCGGCCGGCGGCGTACGCCGGCTCGAGGAGGTGCCTGGGAAGAATCGCCATGCTGTCGAAGAGCCGTTCCGCGGCGGCGTAGGGCTGCGCAAGGGTGAACCGGACCGTGTGGTTGTCCACCTTCTCGACGGTCAGCGGCTTGCCGCCGATGACCAGCAGGTCGCGCTGCGGCGCGCGAACGCGTTCGTCAAGCAGCACCCGGAACGTGAAGAGGACGTCGTCGGCGCCGAACGGCGCGCCGTCAGAGAAACGAACGCCTTCGCGCAGCCGCAGCGTGTACTGCCGGCCATCGGGCGACACCGACCAGGACTGCGCGAGCGCCGGTTCCGTGAGCTGCGTGTCGCGATTGATGTGGATCAGGTCCGCGGTGAGCCGTCCGATGACGTCTCGCGACGGGCCATCGGCTGCCGTGATCGGATTCAACGTCCTGGGCTCCGATCGCAGCGCGACGACGAGCCGCCCGCCGTGACGGCCAGCCGGCTGAGCACCCTCCGCGAGGTCATCGAGTCCGCGAAGGGCGGTCGTGTCGGAGAGCGCCGCGCTTGCCGCAACCAGCGCCAGGAGCACCAGCAGCTTCGTTTTCACAGCGAGGCGCCTTTCAGGCGTTCGTTCAGCGCCGAACCCAGCGCCTGGTACAAGGCGGTGACGCTCACGAGAACGATCGCCGGAAGGAACATCCACCAGTAGGTCGCGACCACATGATAGCGCTGCAGGCTCGAGAGCACGTTGCCCCAGCTCGGCACCGGTTCCGCCACGCCGAGCCCGAAGAAGGACAGCGTCACCTCGGCAAGCATGTAGTGCGGGATCAGAATCGCCGCCTGCGTGAGCAGGATCGCGTACGTCTGAGGCAGCAGGTGACGCCGCATCAGGTGGAAGTCGGTGGCGCCGAAGCCGCGGCTGGCCACGACGTACCGCCGTTCCCGGCCGCTCAACACGATGCCGCGGACGAGCCGCGCGGGGCGCGCCCAGCCGATCGCGCCGATGACCATGATCATCAGGAGGAATGCGTCGCGTGGCTCGACGTTCAATGGAAGCACGGCGCGCAGACCAAAGAGCAGATACAACCAGGGAAGCGCGAGGAACACTTCTCCGACTCGCATGACCGCGTCGTCCAGCCAGCCGCCGTAGAATCCCGCCGCCAGACCGAGGACCAGCCCGAAACCGAGCGACAGCAGCGTGGCGGACCAGCCGGCCAGCAGCGTCACCTGCCCGCCGTGGAGCATGCGGGAGAACACGTCGCGGCCGTACTCGTCGCTTCCAAAAAGAAAGAGGCGCGCGGGCTCGTCCACGCCGACGAGATGGCCGCGAACGAAGAAGCGCAGCGGATACGTCCGGCGTGCGTCCGCTCCCTGGCGAGGACCATCGACGAACGGTCGAAGGTTGAACGTACCGCTGTGGTCTACGAATCGTATCCGGGTGGGGGGCGACCAGGGCAGGTCGCGATGCTGAGTCCTGGGATCGTACGGCGCAACGAAGCCGGCGGCCAACAGCACCGCATGCAGCGCAATCAGGAGCGCCAGCGAGATCCGGAAGCCGAGACCGGCACGTTTGTGATTCATGCCAGTCTGATTCGCGGGTCCATCAGGACGAGGAGCGCGTCGACCACCAGGCTGGCCGCTGCAAGGAACGCGGTCGACAGTACGACCGCGCCGACCACGAGATAGATGTCTCGCGCCAGAATCGCGTCCAGGAACAACGGGCCGAGACCGGGCCATCCCATGATGATTTCGACGATGAGCGACGCGCTGAGCAGGGTGGCCAGCGAATAGCCCAGGAGCGAAATCAGCGGATTCGCCGCGAGCGGCGCCGCGTGGCGCACGATCAGCGTGCGGCGAGGAATGCCGTGGCCGCGCGCCGCCCTGATGGGTGGGGCCTCCAGCGCCGACACCATCGCGCTCCGCACGTGACGAAACACCACGGGAAAGATCGCCACGATCAGCGCGCAGAGCGGGAGGAGGCCATGCCGTGCGACGTCCAGGAGGCGCGCCGTGACGCCGGCGCCGTCCGTGCCAAGCGTGGCCATTCCTCCGGCCGGAAGCCAGCCGGTGCGCGCGGCGAAGGCCACGAGCAACAGCGGCACGAGCAGATCCGGCACGGCGAGCGCCGTCGACGTAGCGGCGCCAGTGGCTCGATCGACCCATCCGCCTCGCGCCGCGGCCGCGGCGATTCCAAGCGGCACCGCCAGCAGCCACGCGGCGAGCGTCGCCGGAATTGTCAGCGCCAGCGTGTTGAGGGCGCGGCCCCAGAGGAGCGACGCGGCCGGCATGTCGTACGCCAGCGAGAACCCGAAGTCGCCTCGGGCGACCGCCCACAGCCAGCGGACGTACCGCAGCGGAAGCGAATCGTCGAGCCCATAGTGCTGGCGGAGCGCCTCCACGGTCGCCGGCGCAATCCGCGGATCCATCCGAAGCTCGGTCAGAAAGTCCCCGGGCGCCAGTTCGAGCATGACGAACGTCAGCAGAGACACACCGATCACGAGCCAGATCGTCTGCACGGCGCGCCGAAGGAGGTAACGCATGATGGCGGCTAGGCGTATCGCCCGAGCGGCTCTGCCGCGCACGCGCACGGGGATGGCAGGACAAGACCGTCGCGCATGACGACGACCCGGTCCGTAATCGCCGAGATCATCGCGAGATCGTGAGAGATGACAAGACAGGCGAACGCGCGGTGTTCGCGCAGACTGGCGATCAGCTCGAGAATCTGTCGCTGCACCGGCAGGTCGATGCCCGAGAAGGCTTCGTCCAGGACCAGGAGCGACGGCTCGAGGGCAAGCGCGCGCGCGATCGCCAGCCGCTGCCGCTCGCCTCCGCTGAATGACGCGGGCGGATCGCCGGCGCGGCCGGATGGCAGGCCCACTTCCGCCATCAACTCCATCGCCCTCGCCCGCCGTTCACGAGCGGACCCGATCCCTTGCACGACCAGCGGCTCGGAGACGATCGCTTCTGCGCTGAAACGCGGGTTCAGCGCGCCGGCCGGATCCTGGACAATCACCTGGACGTCACGCCGATAGCGGCGCAGCGCCGCACCCCGAAGACGCCGAACGTCGATCCCGTCGAAGCGAATCTCTCCGGCGTCCGGTTCTTCCAGGCGCGCCAGGCATCGCGCCAGCGTCGACTTCCCCGAGCCGGACGGGCCTACCAGGCCGATGGTCGCGTCCCTCGGTATCGTCAGGCTCACATCCTGCAGCGCCGTGACGGCCCGGCGGCCGCCGAACGGCAGCCGGCGCTGCGTGTAGACCTTCGTCAGACCCTTGATCTCGACGAGCGGTCCGCGCTCGGCTCCGCGTGATGCGCCAGATCGGACGAGCGATGGGCGTCTGGCATCCACGAGCGACCGAGTTCGTGGATGCACCGGCGCCGACAGCACGCGATCGGCGGGTCCTTCCTCGACGATCCGTCCACCGGACAACACGCACACACGATCGGCGACGGCCGCGAGCACCGAGGGACTGTGACTGATGAAGAGCAGCGCGAGAGGCCGTGTCCGCTGGAGCCGCCGCAACAAGTCGAGAACCTCGGTCTGGATCGCGGCGTCGACCGAGGCCGTGGGCTCGTCGGCGATGAGCAGATCCGGATCGGCCGCCAGGGCCTGAGCGATGAGCACACGCTGTCGCTGGCCGCCGCTCAACTGGTGCGGATACGAGGCAAAGATCCGGGATGCTTCCGCGCCGAATCCGGCCTCCTTCAACAAGCTCAGTCCCCTGCCACGCTCGTCGAGAAAGCCGCGATCGCGGCGGTGGGCGCGCACGACCTGCCCTATCTGCGTTCCTACGCTCAGCACCGGGTTCAGCGCTAGCTCGGGCTCCTGATAAATCACGGCGATGCCCGCTCCGCGGGTCGCCTCGAGCTCTCGCTCTGGCAGGCCGAGCAGCTCTCTGCCGTCGAATCGGACGGATCCGGAGATGCGCGCCTGATCGGGAAGAAGACCGGGGATGGCCAGCGCCAGGGACGTCTTGCCGGAACCGGACTCTCCGAGGAGCCCGACCGACTCACCGCGCGCGATCGACAGGCTAACGCTGTCGACAGCGCGGGACGGATGTGACGCGCCTTCGTAGACGACCGAGAGCCCGCACACCTGCAGCAGCGGAGCGGCCTCCGGATCCATGGAATGTTCCAGTCTGCGACGTGCGAGCGAGAGGTGTTACGGCTGGTACGGGTTCGTCCCCGATACAGCACCCAGCACGTCGAGCCGCCCGCACGCCACGCCGGCAATCGGCAGCGCCGCCGACGTCGCCGACCGAGCCCCGTCCTGCCTGATCGACGGGTTCGCCTCGGCCAGCAGCGCCGCCGTCCCCGCGACAAACGGCGCGCTGAACGACGTCCCCCATGCCGCCGCGTACGTCCCGAACGGGTACGGCGTGATGACGGCCTCACCCGGGGCCGCCACCCAGAACAGGTCCTCGCCGAAATTCGAGAACGAGGAAATGGCGTCCTGGTCGTCGGTCGACGGGACGCCGATGACGCCTTCGATCGCCGCCGGATACATCGCGGCGTTCTCTCCGTCGTTGCCGGCGGACGCGATCACGAGCGCGCCCCGCGACATCGCGCGCTGAACGGCTCTCCTCAGCTCGGCGGATGACTCCGGGTAGCTGAAGCTCATGTTCAGCACCTTCGCGTTTCGCTTGACCGCGTAGTTGACCGCTCGGATGATGTCCGAGCTGTATCCGCGGCCATCCGACCGGAAGGCCTTGAGCGGCATGATCGAGGCCTCCGGCGCCACCAGGTGGACGACACCCGCCACCATGGTGCCGTGGCCGAATGCAGGGTGCTCGGGACCATCGACGACGGCCATCGTCGATTGATCCACAACCGCCATCGTCGATTGATTCACGAGAGCCGGTTCCGTTTCCCCATCGACCACCGCCATGGTGGACTGGTCGACGCCAACGTCCTCCCGCTCGGATCCACCCTGGACGTTGCGCGTGAAGTCGTAGCCGTCGATGAGAACCGGGCTCAGGACTGGATGGTGCGGATCCACTCCCGTGTCGATGATGGCGACCTTCACGGAGCGACCAGTCAGGCCGGATGCCCAGTGCGCATCCTGAACCTGCACCCGCTGGGCGGCGGGCTGCTGGGCGTAGCCCCGCCACACGGATTGGCCGTAGAACGGCACCGGTTCGCGATCGTTGAGGCCGGCTGGCGCCTCGCCCGCGTCGTCGGCGAGGGCCTGAACGAGGAGGTCTATCTCAGCGTTCTCGACGCCGGGCAGATCCGTCAGGATCGTGACGAACACCTGCGGATCGATGAGATCCGGGGTCGTGACAAGGAAGACCTGCTGGAGGTTTTCGTCCAGCGGATACCGCACGGTGCAGCCGGCAAGGCGGCAGACCCATTGGGCAATTGGCAAACCGCTACCGAACAGACTCGGCGTTCGGAGAATGAATCGCTGATCCGCACTGGCGGGGAGAGTCTGGACGACCAGACTGACGACCAGGGCGACCGCGATACGGGCGAGCCGGCGGAACGAGAGCGTGAGAGCGTTTTCGTTCATGGGCGTGAAAGCTGTATGGATTCTTGCGGCGGAGGGAACGATAGTGTATTGAGATCCTTCACAGTACAGACTGCCGACCGCCGGCAAAGCACAAGGTGTGCCGCGCGCCACGGTCGAGCTTAAGGATTTAAAGCCGGCCCTAAAAGGTGGGCGTACTACTCGAGAAGCTGGGGCTCCGTGCGTTCCTCGCCGGCGTGCTCCAGCTGCGGGTGTCTCATGAGAATCCGCGCGCAGGTGTTCCAGCGCAGGATGGCTTCGTCGTTACCGGCGGGGCGGAGCGCCTCGGCCTGCTCGTACCAGCTCATGGCCTCGCGCAGCCACTCGTACACGGACGCGGCAGCGCCCGGCCCGCCGCGATCCAGGAGCGCCTTGGCGCGCCGCTCGCGCACGATCCCGGAGTAGTAGGCACGCTCGTAGTCGTTGCCCAGGCGCCGCAAAACCTCGTCCGCTTCCTGGGCCGCACCCGACGCATGGTCTCCGAATTGATCCGTGAGCGCGAGCAGGAGCATGACCAGCGCCTGCTGATGGTTCGGATCCACATCGAGAACGTCCCGGCAGATGCTCTCTGCTTCGATTGGCTCGTTGAGCAGGCGGTACCGCTCCGCCCTGGCCAGCGCTGGCTGGATGGCGTCGCGCGACAACGGTTTGAGCTGAAACATGGTGACCCCTCTGGCAGGCCTGGAGGCCTGCGCTACCCGAATGCAGCCCTGAAGGGCTGCGCTACGCTTTTATGACCGGCGCAGCACCTTCCGCAACGGATCGTAGTGCTCGTCGATCACGCGCTCCTTGAGCGGAATGATGGCGTTTTCCGTAATCGTGATGTGCTCCGGACACACCTTCGTGCAGCATCTGGTGATGTTGCAGAAGCCGACGCCGAACTGATCCTTCAGGTCGGCGAGCCGGTTCGCCGTGTCGAGCGGGTGCATTTCGAGCGCCGCGGCGTACACGAGAAAGCGCGGGCCGATGAAGCTCTCGTGCAGGTGATGGTCCCGCAGGATGTGGCAGACGTCCTGGCACAGGAAGCATTCGATGCACTTGCGGAACTCCTGCACGCGCTCGACGTCCTGCTGCCCCATCCGCCAGGTGCCGTCGGGCGCGTCCGGCGGCCGCGGCTTGAACGGCTTGATCCGCTTCTTGACGGCGAAGTTCCAGGACACGTCGGTCACGAGGTCGCGCACGAGCGGGAATGCCTTCATCGGCTGGACGGTCACTGGCTCATCGAGGTTCAGCGTGCTGAGGCGCGCCATGCACATCAGCCGCGGGTTGCCGTTGACCTCCGCCGAGCAGGAGCCGCACTTGCCCGCCTTGCAGTTCCACCGGACGGCGAGGTCGGGCGCCTGGTCCGCCTGGATGCGGTGCACGGCGTCGAGCACGACCATCCCTTCCGAGACGTCGGTCGCGTAGTCCTGGTATCCGCCGCTCGACGCGTCGCCTCGCCAGATTCTGAAGGTGGCTTTCACGCGTTCTCCTCGATAATCTTCTTCAACTCCGCCGGGATCTCCGGAATCGGCGCCCGGGTCACGGTCATCCCGCCGTCGGCGCCCTTCCGTACGATGATGTTGAAGCGGCCGGCGGCCGGGTCCTTGTCGGGATAGTCCTCCCGGAAATGCGCGCCGCGGCTCTCCTTCCGCTCGATCGCGGAAAGGGCGACGGCTTCCGACGACGTCAACAGATTGGGCAGATCGAGCGCCGTGTGCCAACCGGTGTTGTACTCACGATGGCCGGTGACGCCGGCGCGAGAGGCGCGCGCCGCCAGCGACGCCAAACACTCCAGCGCGCGGCGCATTTCAGCCTCGACGCGGACGATGCCGACCAGATCCTGCATCGTCTCCTGCAGATCGTGCTGCACCTTGTACGGATTCTCTCCACCTGCCCCGCGGTCGAAGGGCGCGAGCGCGGCCCGCGACGCCTGGTCGACCTGACGCTCGTCGATCCGGCCTGCCGGCTGCTTCGTCGCGAACGCGGCGGCGTGCTCGCCGGCGCGCTTCCCGAAGACCAGCAGGTCGGAGAGAGAGTTGCCGCCCAGCCGGTTCGCGCCGTTGATGCCGGCCGCGCACTCTCCCGCCGCGAACAGCCCTGGAACCGTCGACATCTGCGTCTCGGCGTCGACCGCAATCCCGCCCATGATGTAGTGCGTCGTCGGTCCGACTTCCATGGCCTCGCGCGTGATGTCGATGTCCGCCAGCTCCTTGAACTGATGGTACATGCTCGGGAGCTTCTTCTTGATGTGCTCCGCGGCGTTCGACAGCTTTTCCTTAATCCACGAGATGTCGAGGTAGACGCCGCCGTGCGGGCTTCCACGTCCCGCCTTGATCTCGCGGACGATGCAGCGCGCGATGTGGTCGCGGGTCAACAACTCCGGGGGACGGCGCGCCGACTTGTCGCCCTGCGTGTACCGCCAGCCCTCCTCAGGCGTGTCGGCGGTCTGTGTCCGGTACAGCTCGGGGATGTCGTCGAACATGAAGCGGCGGCCTTCCTTGTTCTTGAGGACACCGCCTTCTCCGCGCACGCCTTCCGTGACGAGGATGCCCTGCACGCCCGGCGGCCAGACCATGCCGGTCGGATGAAATTGCACGAACTCCATGTCCATCAAGTCGGCGCCGGCCTGGTAAGCGAGCGCGTGCCCGTCGCCGGTGTATTCCCAGCTGTTGCTCGTAATGCGGTACGCGCGGCCGATGCCGCCGGTCGCCAGGACGACAGCCCGCGCCTTGAAGAGCCGGAAGCGCCCGCGCTCCCGGTCGTATCCGAAGGCGCCGACGACGCGACCGCCGTCGGTGAGAAGGGTGAGGACGGTGACTTCCATGTGGACGTCGAGGCCGCGGTGGATCCCGTGATCCTGCAGCGTGCGGATCATCTCGAGGCCGGTGCGGTCGCCGACGTGCGCCAGGCGCGGATACTTGTGCCCCCCGAAGTTGCGCTGCAGGATCCGGCCGTCCTTCGTCCGATCGAAGAGCGCCCCCCAGGCTTCCAGCTCTCGGACGCGATCCGGCGCCTCCTTCGCGTGCAGCTCGGCCATGCGCCAGTTGTTGACGTACTGACCGCCCCGCATCGTGTCGGCGAAGTGGACCTTCCAGCTGTCGCGCTCGTCGACGTTGGCGAGCGCCGCGGCGATGCCCCCTTCGGCCATCACCGTGTGCGCCTTCCCGAGCAGGGACTTGCAGACCAGCCCGACGCGCACGCCCGCCGCCGACGCCTCGATCGCGGCGCGGAGCCCGGCGCCCCCCGCGCCGATGACGAGCAGATCATGCTCGTATGTCTCGTAGCTCAGAACAGCCTCCAGTCCGACCAGACGCCCATCGAGCACAGCCGGACATAGATATCGGCGAACGCCACGGAGAGCAGGCTCGCCCACGCCCATCGCATGTGCCGTCCGTTCAAGCAGCTCACGCAGTCGTAGACCTTGCTTCTGACACGCAGGTGGGACAGCTCGTCGCGGCGGCCGCCGGCAAGGTGACGGAGCGAGTGACAGCCGAACGTGTAGCCGGCGAGCAGGATGACGTTGGCGAGGAGCACGAGCGTGCCCACCCCGACGCCGAATGCCTTCTGGCCGGAGAGGGGATCGACGAACCAGAGCGCCTTCCACACGTCCCAGGTCAGGATCACGATGAACCCGATCGCGAGGTACAGGAAGTAGCGATGGACGTTCTGCAGGATTAGCGGGAACGACTGCTCGCCCCAGTAGGACTTGCGCGGCTCACCGACCGTGCAGGAGGGCGGGTCGGCCCAGAAGGCTTTGTAGTACGCGCCGCGGTAGTAGTAGCAGGTGACGCGAAACAGACCGGGCGCCCACAAAATGAGGAGCGCGGCCGAGAATGGAATCATGCCGGGCCACCAGGCAGGCTTCGGCCCGAACCAGCTGTGGTCGCCGGGACCGAACAGGAGGGGTGAATAGAAGGGCGACAGGTACGGCCCGGACTCGTAGTGCGTCCCCTGCCACGCCGCCCAGTTCGCATACACGAGGAACGCACCAAGGCCGACGAACGTCGCGAGCGGCTGCACCCACCACGCATCACGCCGCGCCGTACGTCCGAAACCCCCGCGGTCCATGGGAAGCGCCGTCGGCGCCATTCATCCCCCTCTCACACAGTCTCGTGGTACGCGGCTTCAGCCGCGTCCGCCATACGAGGCTAAAGCCTCGTACCACAACTGTGGCAGTGATCCGTGGCCCACGATATCGATGGCTGCGCGACATTTCAATAGGGCGATGGTAGGCTGAGGCAAGCAGGGCCCATGTCGACCGCTCGGATCCTCACGTTCTCCGCCGCCCGGATTCTCCTGGTCGGCCGGCAGGACGCGCTCCTCGCTCAGCTCCGGGACTTCCGAACGCCGGCCGAAGCCGGCGTGGAATGCTGCGACGGCGAATCGGACGCCTTGCAACGGATTCGGTCGGGCCCCGTGGACGTCGTGGTCAGCGATCCGGAGACGAGCTTCCGCGCCGATCTTGCGTTCGCGCGGGAGGTGCGGCAGACACGGCCAGGTGTGCGGCTCATCGTCCTTGCGCCGGCCGCATCGCCGGAAGACGTCATCGCCGCGATCCGCGCCCACGTCTTCGCCTGCTACGCGGCGCCGTTCGATTACATCGAAATCGCGGGGATGGTGACGCAGGCGCTCGAGCAGCCGGACGCGGAATACGGCATCCAGATCACCTCGGGCCTGAGCAATTGGTTCACGCTGCGCGTGAGCTGCCACCTGGTCACGGCCGAGCGGCTCATCAACTTCATGACCCAGCTGCGGTCGGATCTGCCGGACAACGAGCGCGATCTCCTGATTGCGGCGTTTCGCGAGATGCTCATCAACGCGATGGAGCACGGCGCCGGGTTCGACTCGCGCAAGGTCGTCGAGGTCACCGCCGCAAAAACTGCGCGCGCCATCGTCTATCACTTCCGCGATCCCGGAAACGGGTTCAGCAAGGAGTCGCTCACCCACGCGGCGCGGACGCCCACCATGGACGATGTCGCAGCGAGCGCGGAGGAGCGCGCGGCCCGCGCGCTGCGGCCGGGCGGGTTCGGGATGCTGATCGCGCGCGAGGTCGCCGACGAGCTCGTCTACAACGAGCTGGGCAACGAGGTCATCCTGATCAAGCACATCGACAAGAAGCGGGATTAGCTCATTGTGGATTGCTGAGTGCTGATGGGTTATTGAACGTCCTTCAGCTTGATCGAGCGGCCGATTCTCTCGAACACCGGATCGTAGGCGGGCGCCTCGTCTTCGGGCGCGATCGTCACGTAGTAGAAGAGATTCCCGTCGGCCAGGAAGGTCGTGAAGAGGCCGATCAGCTCGGTCTTGCCCATGGCCGATCGGTTCGCGAGCGGCACCCCAAGCGCCGAGCGCTGAGCGATCCTCGTGTCCGTCGGCTGCCCCGCCTGCTTGAGCTCCGGATTGTTCTGCGCGAAGGCGCCCACCAGCGCGCGCGTCGCTTCGCGCAGGTCGCGAGAGGAGGCGCGGGCGACGCCGAACTGGACGCCGTGCGTGAACACGGTCTGTCCGTTGTACGCGCCGTAGCCGTTCGGCGGGACGACTTTGATCGCGTTGTTCGACGAGAGGCCCTTCCAGTTCGAGGGCACGTCCGCCTCGAACAGCTTGCCGCCCGCGATCTTCTGAAACTGTGAGGAGGGCGCGGGCACGGGCTGGCCGACGGTGCCGACGCTTTCCGTCGTCCCGCCGCCGCCGGACGGGGCCGAGCCGGCGTTCGCGACGTCCGCCATCGAGCGCGGCGCCGGCAGCGCCGCGAACGTGCCCTTCACACGCGCGAAGTCGGTCGCCTCCGGCGCGCGCTGCGCCACCTGCAGCATCGACGCCTCTTTCGCGATGTACTGCGTGCGGTTGCCGGGATCGGGATGGCTGCTCATCCACTGCGGGCTGCCGGAGCTCCCCTGCTTGGCGATCGTCTCGAACATCCGTCCGAGATCGCGCGGGTCGTATCCGGCGCGCGCCATGATCTGCGCGCCGAGGAGATCCGCCTGCTTCTCGTAGTCGCGACTGTATTTCAGCAGCCACGTCCCCAGGCCGAACTGGCTCCCCTGCGCGATCACCTGCCCCCAGCCGCCGCCGACGACCGCGCCGGTGATCGCACCGGCGAGCTGCCCCCACTGGAACCCCTGCGCCTTGGTCGCGTTGGCGGTGCCGTGCCGCAGCAGCACGTGGCTCAGCTCGTGCGCCATGACGCCGACGACTTCGCCCTCCCTCACCGCCGCCTCGAACATGCCACGGTTGACGAACATCGGACCGCCCGGCAGTGCGAACGCGTTGATCTCTTTCAGGTTGACCGGCGTGAAGGAGTACTCGAAGACGGGGTTGGCGAACTCCGCGGGCGTCGCCGCGACCAGTCGCTTGCCGAGACGATCGAGATACGCCGCAATCGCCGGATCCTGGATGACTGGGTACTTCTTGAGGATCTCGGCCGCGGCCTCACGGCCCAACTGGACGTCCTGCTCGGGCGTGAAGTTGTTCTTGGGCCGCTTGATGGGCGTCTGCGCGGCCAGCGGGATGACCGCGGCGATCAGGATGGCCGTCGACAGCCGGAGCGCTCTGGCCATGCGATCAGGTTACCACCGGAGTGCCTGTGCGGGATCGAGTCGGGCCGCCAGCCGCGACGGATAGATCGTCGCCGCGAAGCAGATCACGACGGCCGAGACGATGACGACGACGACGTCGAGCGTCTCGAGCGTGAACGGGACGTGCGAGATCTGATAGATGTCCGCCGGAACGCGGATCAACTGATAGCGATCGAGCACGTACGACAGCCCCAGGCCGCCCGCCGCGCCGCACACTGTCCCGACGAGCCCGATGACGAGCCCCTGCAGTACGAAGATCGTCCGCACGCTCGACGTCTGGCTTCCCATCGTCTTCAGGATCGCGATGTCGCGGTTCTTCTCCATCACCAGCAGGACGAGCGACGCGATGATGTTGAGCGCCGCCACCATGACGATCAGCCCGATCGTGATCGAGATCACCATCTTCTGGATCCAGAGCGCGGAGAAGAACGACCGGTTCATGTCGGTCCAGTCCTGAGCACCGTACTCCTTCCCCAGACGTTCTTCCACCGAGTCGGCGATCGCCGGCGCCTCGTAGATGTCCCGGACGCGAAGCTGCATGTAGTCCGGCCGGGTCCGGTTCAGCAGCTGCTGGGCGACGGGCAGGGTCACGAATCCGTACTGCGAATCGAACTCGTAGAGGCCCAGCTGGAAGATGCCGACGACGCGCAGCACGCGCACGCGCGGCAGCATCCCGTTCGGCGTCAGCGTCCCCTCAGGTGTCAGGAGCTGGACCTGATCGCCGACGAACGCCCCGAGCTGGTCGGACAGATCCTTGCCGATGATAATCCCCTCGCTCTTCCCTTCGGCCTGCTGGAGATCCTCGACCCGCCCCGACAGCATCGATCGTTGGAGGTCGGTGACCCGGCCTTCGAGCCCCGGGTCGATGCCCTTGAGCGAGATGAACGCCCGCTCCTGGCTGGAGTCGATGAGCGCCTTGTCGAGCATCATCGGCGCGGCCCCTTCGACGCCGTCGATCGCCTCCAGCTTGCGGGCCTCCTCGCGGTAGTCGCCAAGGCCGCCCGCCTTGAAGACGTACACATGCGCGCTGGTCCCCAGGATGCGGGTGCGCATCTCCTGCTGCAGCCCCGTCATCAGCGCCAGCGCGACGATGAGCGCCATGACGCCGACCGCCACGCCGATCGTCGAGATGAGCGAGATCAGCGAGATCACCGCCTGCTTGCGGCCGGCCAGCAGGTAGCGCAGGGCGACGAACAGCTCGAACGGAAGGTCCATATTCCGTGGAATCCGCGGCATCCGTGGCCCGTGATATCCGCGTAATCCGTGGCCTAACCGGGGATCAGCTTTCCTTCGTGCAGTCTGAGGATGCGATCGCACGAGCCGGCCAGCCGCATGTTGTGCGTCGCGATGACCGAGGTCAGGTTCTGCTCGCGGTGCATCTCCCGCAGCAGCTCGTGCAACGTGTCCGCGGTGTGCTCGTCGAGGTCACCGGTCGGCTCGTCGGCGAGAAGCAGCGCCGGGCGCATCACGAGCGCGCGCGCGACCGCCACCCGCTGCTGTTCCCCGCCCGACAGCATGCCCGGCCGGTGCGTCAGCCGGGACGCGAGCCCGACGCGGCCGAGCAGCTCCTCGGCCCGGGGACGCCGCTCGGCCCCGTTCATGCGCGCGATGCGCAGCGGCATCTCGGTGTTCTCGACCGCGCTGAACTCCGGCAGCAGGTGGTGAAACTGAAAGACGAACCCGACGTGCCGGTTGCGGAACGCCACCCGCTCGGCGTCGCGCATCGCGGTCAGCACAGCGTCTCCGACGCGAACCGAGCCGGCATCAACCGAGTCCAGGCCTCCCAACACATGGAGGAGCGTGCTCTTCCCCACGCCCGACGCGCCGACCACCGCCACCATCTCTCCCCGCTGGACCGTCAAATCGAGGTCCCGGAGCACGGTCAGCGATCCGCCGGGGAGCGGATAGGACTTGGTCAGGCCGGAGACTTCGATGAAAGACATTGCGGTTTTGAGTTCTGAGTTCTGAGTTTTGAGTTCTGAGTTCTGAGTTCTGACTCACAACTCAAGACTCACAACTGACAACTTCACGAATACCTCAACGCCTGCGCGGGATCGAGGCGCGCCGCCAGGCGCGACGGGTAGATCGTCGCGGCGAAGCAGATCACGAGCGCCGAGACGATGACGACGACGACGTCGAGCGTCTCGAGCGTGAACGGGACGTGCGAGATCTGATAGACGTCCATCGGAACGCGGATCAACTGATAGCGATCGAGCACGTACGACAGCCCCAGGCCGCCCGCCGCGCCGCACGCCGTCCCGACGAGCCCGATGACGAGCCCCTGCAGCACGAAGATCGTCCGCACGCTCGACGTCTGGCTTCCCATCGTCTTCAGGATGGCGATGTCGCGGTTCTTCTCCATCACCAGCAGCACGAGCGACGCGATGATGTTGAGCGCCGCGACCATCACGATCAGCCCGATCGTGATCGAGATCACCATCTTCTCGATCCAGAGCGCCGAGAAGAGCGACCGGTTCATGTCGGTCCAGTCCTGGGCGCCGTACTCGCTCCCGAGCCGCTCCGTGACAGAATCCGCGACCGCCGGCGCGTCATAGATGTCTCTAACACGAAGCTGCATGAAATCCGGCCGGGTCCGGTTCAGCAGGCGCTGGGCGACCGACAGCGTCACGAACCCGTACTGCGAATCGAACTCGTAGAGGCCGAGCCGGAAGATGCCGACGACGCGCAGCACGCGCACGCGCGGCATCATCCCGTTCGGCGTGAGGGTTCCCTCCGGCGTGAGGACCTGGACCTGATCGCCGACAAACGCCCCGAGCTGGTCGGACAGATCCTTGCCGATGATGATCCCCTCGCTCTTTCCCTCGGACTCCTGGAGATCCTCGACCCGCCCCGACAGCATCGATCGTTGGAGGTCGGTGACCCGGCCTTCGAGTCCCGGATCGATACCCTTGAGCGAGATGAACGCCCGCTCCTGGCTGGAGTCGATGAGCGCTTTGCCGAGCATCATCGGCGCGGCGCCTTCGACGCCGTCGACCGCCTCGAGCTTCCTGGCCTCCTCCTGGTAGTCCCCGAGCCCGCCCGCCTTGAACACGTACACGTGCGCGCTGGCCCCCAGGATCCGCGTGCGCATCTCCTGCTGCAGCCCCGTCATCAGCGCGAGCGCGACGATGAGCGCCATGACGCCGACGGCCACTCCGATCGTGGAGATGAGCGAGATCAGCGAGATGAACGCCTGCTTGCGGCCGGCCAGCAGGTAGCGCACGGCGACGAACAGTTCGAAAGGTAGATCCATTACCGCGGTCGCATATGTGGAAAGAGGATGACGTCGCGGATCGACGGACTGCCCGTCAACAGCATCACCAGGCGATCGATCCCGACGCCCTCGCCAGCCGCGGGCGGCAGGCCGTACTCGAGCGCGCGGACGTAGTCTTCGTCCATGACGTGCGCCTCGGCGTCGCCGCCGGCGCGCTGCGCGATCTGCTGCTCGAACCGCCGGCGCTGCTCCGCGGGATCGTTCAGCTCGCTGAAGGCGTTCGCGATCTCGAACCCTCCGATGTACAGCTCGAACCGCTCGACGGTGTCCGGGTCGTCCGGCCGCTGCTTCGAGAGCGGCGAGACCTCGGTCGGGAAGTCGTAGACGAAGGTCGGGTCGATGAGCTGCTCCTCCAAGAGCGTCTCGAAGATCTCGGTCGCGATCTTGCCCGCTCCCCAGCCCGGCTGCAGCTCGAGGCCCAGCTTGGATGCGACCTTCACCGCGGTGTCCCGCTGCCGAAGGTCGCGCTCGTCGACCGGCTCCTTCAGCCGCTCGCTCGCCGCCTCTGCCGCCGCCTGGCGGAGCGACACCTTCCGGTAGGGCGGCATCAAAGAGATCTGACGCTCGTTGAAGGTGACCTGTTCCGTTCCGATGGCCTCGCGCGCAACCGTCGAGAGGAGCTCCTCGGTCATGGTCATCAGCTCGCGGTAGTCGCTGTACGCCTGGTAGAACTCCAGCATCGTGAACTCGGGGTTGTACTTGAACGAGATCCCCTCGTTGCGGAAGTTCCGGTTGATCTCGTAGACCCGCTCGAACCCGCCGACGGTGAGGCGCTTCAGGTACAGTTCCGGCGCGATCCGCAGGAACAGGTCCATGTCGAGCGCGTTGTGGTGGGTCTTGAACGGCCGCGCCAGCGCGCCGCCGGCGATCGGCTGCAGCATCGGCGTCTCCACCTCGAGATAGCCGCGGGCGTTCAGGAAGGTCCGGATGGCGGCAAGCGCACGGCTCCGGACCTCGAACACCCGCCGCACGTCGGGGTTCACGACCAGGTCGAGGTAACGCTGACGGTAGCGGATCTCGACGTCCGTCAGTCCGTGCCATTTCTCCGGCAGGGGGATGAAACACTTCGCGAGAAACTCCAGCCGCGACGCCCAGATCGTCAGCTCGTTGGTCTTCGTGCGGAACACGCGGCCCGCGGTCCCGACCCAGTCGCCAAAATCCAGCAGCTTGAAGATCCGGAAATCCCGCTCCGGAAGCGAGTCCTGGCGGATGTAGACCTGAATCTTCGCGCGTCCGTCGGTGATGACCAGAAAGCTGGCCTTGCCGAAGCTCCGGATCGCCAGCACGCGGCCCGCGGTCGTCGTCTCGGGCCGCGCCGCCTCTAATTCGTCATGGCTCTTCGCCCCGTGCGCCTCGACGAGCGCCTGCACGGTGTCGGTACGTGGGAAAGAGTGCGGATATGGATCGACGCCGAGGCGCACCAGCTCCTCGAAGTTGGCGCGCCGCTGGACGAGTTGATCGGTCTCTCTCTCGTGCGTCATCTTTTCGTTTGCCGTGGGGCCCCACCCCCACGGCCTACCACGCCTCGCTCTCGCTCGGCGCGCTGATTCGTGGCATCCGGCTTCAACCGGACGCTCCCAACTTCTTCCTGATCCCGTCCAATACGCCGTTGACGAAGCCCGGCGCTTCGTCGGTGCTGAACAGGCGCGCGAGCTCCACCGCCTCGTTGATCACGACCTTGTGCGGGGTGTCCGGCACGTGGAGGAACTCGTGAACCGCCAGCCGGAGGATCAGCCGATCGACGACGGCCATCCGGCCCAGCCGCCAGTTGTCCGCGCTGGCGGCGATGATCGGGTCCGCCTCCGCCGCGCCGGCGGCGGCCCCCCGCGCCAGCCCCTCGGCAAGCGCACGCGCCTCGTCGGTCAGCGGCCCGGCGTCTCCCATGCTCCAGAACGTACTGACCGCCTCGTCGATCGACAGCCGGCCGATCTCCCACTGATAGAGCATCTGCAGCGCCGCCGCGCGCGCCCGACGCCGATCCTCGAGGCCGGGGGGCATCCCGTCAGCCGATCGCGCGGAACAGCCGCGCCATCTCGATCGCGGCGAGCGCCGCTTCCCGCCCCTTGTTCTCCGACCCCTCGCCCGCGCGCTCGAGCGCCTCTTCGACCGTGTTCGTCGTGAGGACGCCGAACGCCATCGGGACCCCGGTCTGCCCCGACGCGTCCAGGATCCCGTGCGCGACGGCGGACGCGATGTACTCGAAGTGCGGCGTGGCGCCGCGGATGAGACACCCGAGGCAGACGACCGCGTCCACCTTGCCCGCTTCCGCCACGCGCCGCGCCGCCTGCGGAATCTCGAACGAACCGGGCACGTCGTGGACCGCGATCGCGTCGCGCGACGCGCCGCGCTCCACCAGCGTGCTGAGCGCGGCGGCACGCAGCCGGCTCGTGATGGGCTCGTTGAACCGGGAGACGACGACCGCGAAGCGCAGGCCGTCGGCCCGCAGATCGGCGCCCGGTTCGGGGGATCCTCGCTGCATTTGCTCGATCCGCGGTGATCCGCGGCCCTACTTTCCTTTGAATTGCGGCTTGCGCTTGTCGAGGAAGGCCCTGGTCCCCTCGCGCATGTCCTCGGTCGTCGAGACCAGGCCGAATAACGTGGCCTCGTAGAGCTCGGCTTCGGCGCTCGACATCTCGAGCCCGCGGTTGACCGCGTCGATGATGTAGCGCGCGGCGACCGGCGCCTTGTCCGCGAGCGTCGCCGCGAGCGTCCTCGCCTCCGCGGCGAGCTCCGCCGCCGGGACGACACGATTGACGAGCCCGATCCGATGGGCCTCGGCCGCGGTGATGGCGTCGCCGGTCAGGAGCAGCTCGAGCGCCCGCCCTTTGCCAACGAGCCGCGGCAGTCGCTGCGACCCGGCGTACCCCGGCATCAGGCCCAGATTGATCTCCGGCTGGCCGAGCCGCGCCGTGTCCGCGGCGATCCGAATCGTGCAGGCCATCGCCAGCTCGCATCCGCCGCCGAGCGCCACGCCGTTGATCGCGGCGACGACCGGCTTCCCCATCGTCTCGATCAGGTCGAGGACGTGCTGGCCGCGGTGGGCGTGCTCGCGGCCCCCCACGGGAGTCTGCACCGCGAGCTCGTTGATGTCGGCGCCAGCGATGAAGGCCTTGTCGCCCGTTCCGGTGATGACGACCGCGCGGACACCGTCGTCATGTTTCAACGCAAGAATGGCCCGCCGCAGCTCGTCCACCGTCTCGCTGTTCAGGGCGTTGCGCTTCTCGGGACGATTGATTGTGATCACGGCGACCGCGCCGTCGCGGTCGAGGAGCAGGTTCTGATAGGTCATATCGGAAGCGGATACATCAGCCAGCCCAGGACCAGCGCCGCTCCGACGAATGCCCCGAAGAGCAGGCCGCCCGTACGAAGCTGCTCGCGGGGCTCGTCGCGCATCAGCACGGCAAACACGAGCGAGACAAAGAAGGCGAAGAGCAGCAGCAGGAGGAAATGGGTCATTTCCTTCCCAGCGCGATGTCGTATGCGTCGAGGATCACGAGAGAGTTCAGCAGGCCGGCCACGATGAGGAACGCGTTCCCGTACTCGTACGACGACGCGACGACGCGCCCGGCGCCGAGACCGAACGCCTTCGCGACCAGGTACGGCACGCCGAGGCCGACGTCCGCAATCGCCGCGAGCGCGACGAGCGGCTGCGACGGCTCGAAGGGGAACAGTCGGCCGTTCAGCAGGAGACCGATCGCGAACATCAGGGGCAACGCGATCAGGAAGACGAGACCCTTCTGTCGCCGTCCGAGCCACAAGTGCGCCGCGCCCGGCACGGCCCATCCCGCCACGGCCATCAGCGCCACGCTTCCCCGTTCGCGCGGCCTGGCCTTCTCCGCGGTCGTCGCCCGGCCGTCCATCTTCGGTAGTCTACCTCAGCTTGCTTTTCGAGCCGCGGTCACGACGACCCAGGCAGCCGCCGCGCCGAGCGGCAGGGCGGCCAGAAACCGCGCGACCGACCCCGGATTCACGAGACCCAGCCACTCCACGATCAGCGTGACGCCGGTCGGGATCGCGGCAACGAGCAGAATCGTCCGGACCGTGGACGCTCGCAGCGAGTTCGGCGGGCCGAGCGCTCGCGAGCGGCCGAGGCGCGCCTGCGCGAAGGCGAACGCCGCTCCCGCGGTCGCCGACGCATACAGCCCGGTGCAACGGGCGCAGACCGGCATCGGCGCGCCGGCAACCCAGAACGACCGGGCGGGACGCTGGTGACAGATGAAGCTGCCGAAGAGGTACGGCAGGTCGAACCCGAACGGGGCGACGAAGATCGCCGCGACCCAGACTATGGAGCCGAGGAAGAGGACACGGACGAGGATTGCGCGATCTTACCTCACCCCGAACGCCGACAGCGGAGCCCGGAGGATGTCGGCGAAATAGCCGGTTCGCGTTCTCGAGCGGACGTCGGGACGGGACAGGATCTGCACCACGACCCGCCTGAACCGCCCGTCCTTGCGCGCGTTTTTCGGCGCGTACGCAAGAGAGTACTGGGCTCCGAGCTCGGCGGCGATCTGCCCGAAGACACCCGAGAGATCCTGGATCCGCTGCGGAAAGAACGCCTGCGCGCCGGTCTCCTGCGCGATCGTCTTCATGGCGTAGTCGGACTGCGTGAAGTACCGCCGTGCAGCAGCGCGCCGCGCGGCCGTGGCGGGAGACTGAAGCGAGATCGTATAGATACTGACGCCGGCCCGCCGGGACTGCTCGAGCACGTCGTCGAACGGGATGAGGCTGGCCGTGTCTTCCCCGTCCGAGAACACGGCAATCGCCTGCCGGCGAACGTCGCCGGACTGCTTCGCCGCCCGGCCGAACTCGCGGAGCGCGACGTAGATGGCGTTGTGCAACGCCGTCGCGCCAGATGGACGCAGCCCCGTGAGGGCCGCCTCGAGCACCGCTCGATCGCCGGTGAGCCCTTGCAGAATCCTGACACCCTCGTTGAAGCCGACAATCGCCGCGCGATCCCCGTCGCGCAGCTTGCGGAGAATGCCGAGCGCCGCTTCCTGGGTGATGGGCATCTTGTCGATCATGCTCGCGCTCGTATCGAGCAGCAGAATCAGATCGATCGGGATCTCGTTCGCCGCGAAGAATGACACGTCCTGCTTGACGCCATCCTCGAACACCACGAAATCGTTCTCGAGGAGCCCCGACACGTACTTCTGACCCTGATCCGTGACGGTGACGCTGAGGGCAACGAGCTCGGCGCTGCTCTTGAACGGGCCCTGCCCTGAGCTCGCCGGCTGGACCTCGGTCGGAGGTGTGGGTGCTGGTGTTTGCGCGAGAGCCGCGGGATCCCCCGCGACGGTGAGAACGGCCAGAACAAGGGCGACACGCTTCATCGCCGACTCCCAACTGCTCAGCAGCCTCGGTGGGCTGCTTCGCTTCGAGGCCCCACCGGGGACGCGGGCTGCGGCCTCCCCAGGCCACACACCACTCCCCAGTTGTGCAAGGAATGTTCCCCGCAGCCGGAGCGTTTCTAACCGGGACAGAACGGAGCGCGCACGATGACGTCGTGCGGGGTGGGTCGTCCGCTTCCCCAAGTACTACTACTGAGAACAACGTTCGCCGCGAGCCAGGCGAACGCGATCAGAAGGAGTCGGTGCGAACAAGGAGCGAAAACGAGCGGCGGCGGGCAGGACGAAGCGGTACCGGTTGCGCTCAAGAACGACACCGGCCGTTACAAAACTGGCGGCGCGCCGAAATGGGTTTCATACCGCGCGCGGAACTCGTCCCACGTGTAGGCGTGACTCAGGCCGCCGAGATGCTCGAGCGCGTACGTCGCCGCAACGCTCCCGAGGCGCGCGCAGGTCTCGTAGGCGGCGCCCGCGGCCAGACCTCTCATGAAGCCGCCGCGATAGGCATCCCCGACCCCGGTCGGATCGACGATGCGCCGCGGCGGGACCGCGGGGACCTCGATTCGGCCATCGTGCGTGTAGACCGACGCGCCCTTTTCCCCGCGCGTGACCACGACCGCCTCCCGGACGGCCGCGATGACGGCCGGTTCGTCCATCCCGGTCTTCTGCCGGATGATCTCGAACTCGTAGTCGTTGCAGATCAGGATTGAGGCGCCGACGAGCCCCGCCTTCAGCTCGTCACCGTCCACGCGCGCGACCTGCTGGCTCGGGTCGTAGATGTACCGGATGCCGAGCGCGCGGCACTCCTCCGCATACTGGCGCATCGCCTGGGGATCGTTGGGCGCGACGATCGCCAGGTCGCACCGTCCGGCCGTCCGGAACGACAGCTCCGCGGCGTTCGCCATCGCGCCCGTGTAAAAGGAGGCAATCTGATTGTTCTCCCGGTCCGTGCTGCAGAAGAACGACGCGGTGAACTTGCCGTCGATCTCGCGCACGAGGCTCGTGTCCACTCCGGCCGCCTCGAGCCAGCGCCGGTATTCCGGGAAGTCCTGCCCCGCGGTCGCCATCAGGACGGGCCTGGTACCCAGGAGCGCAAGCGTGTACGCGATGTTCGGGGCGCAGCCCCCGCGCCGCTTGTCCATCGTGTCCACCAGGAAGCTGAGGCTGATCCGCGAGAGGTGCTCCTGGAGGAACAGCTCCGTGAACTTCCCCGGAAACGACATCAGGTAGTCGAAGGCAATCGAGCCGGTGACGACGATTCTCATTTCATGTACTTGCCAATAATCGGCGCGAGCTCGCGCTTCGTGGCAGCCGGAATGGCCTCGGGCCTGGTGATGATGGCGGTCGCGAGCGCGGTCGCGCACGCGCACGTCCGATCAATCGGCAACTGCTCGACGGCGTTGGCGATGACCTGCTGCGCGGTCTTCGCGTTCTGCATCAGCGTCGCGATGATCATCTCGACGGTGACCTGGTCGTGGCCCGGATGCCAGCAATCGTAGTCGGTGACGAGGGCGATGGTCGTGTAGCAGATCTCGGCCTCGCGCGCGAGCTTGGCTTCCTGCAGGTTGGTCATGCCGATGATGTCCATCCCCCAGGAGCGGTACAGCGTCGACTCGGCGAGCGTCGAGAACTGCGGCCCTTCCATGCAGACATACGTGCCGCCGCGGTGCACGGTGGCGCCGGCCTTCTGTGCCGCCTCGAACGCCACCGACGCGAGGCGCCCGCAGATCGGGTGCGCGAAGGCCACGTGGGCGGCCAGCCCCCGGCCGAAAAAGGTGCCGATCCGCCCCCTCGTCCGGTCGAAGAATTGATCCGGGATGACGAGGTGAAGCGGCGCGTAGTCCTCCCTCAGCGAGCCGACCGCGCTCGCCGACAGGATCCACTCCACGCCGAGGGTCTTGAAACCGTAGATGTTCGCGCGGAAGTTCAACTCGGACGGCAGGAGGCGATGCCCGGCGCCGTGCCTGGCCAGGAATGCGACCCGGCGGCCCCTGAGCGTGCCGACCACGTAGGGGCCGGACGGCTCGCCGAAGGGTGTCTCGAGGCGCCGCTCTTCCCTGTCGGTCAGCTCCGCCATGTCGTAAAGGCCGCTGCCGCCGATCACGCCAATTTGGACTGTAGTTGTCATTCAGCACTCAGCAATCAGCATTCAGCATTGCTAGACGAGAGGCTCAACAAAGCGCTTCCCATCTTTTTCCCGAATGTAGCCGGCCGCGATGTTCGGATCGTGCTCGAAAAAGATCAGGTACTCCCGCTGGATGGCTTCGCGGATGAACGCCTGCTTGAAGGCCAGCGTGTCCATCGGGTACAGGTCGTACCCCATGATCCACGCGTCGTCCACGTGCGCCGTCGTCGGAATCATGTCGGCGGCGAAGACGGCCGTCTTCCCGCGCGATTCGATCATCACGACCTGGTGGTACATCGTGTGCCCCCCGCTCTTCCGGACCGACACGCCGGGCATGACCGTCACGTCGGCATCGACGAGCTGAAGCACGCGGGCCGCGGCGAGCGGTTGAAAATTCTCCGCGATGTAGCTCGCGCGGTTCCGCTCGTGCGGGTGGGTCGCGTCCTCCCACTCGCCGCGCCGGACCAGGTACTGCGCCCGAGGGAAGCGGGGCTGCAGCCGGCCGTCGAAGGCCTCCGTGAACCCTCCGGCATGATCGAAGTGCAGGTGGGTCGCGAGCACGATGTCGATCTCTTCGACCGCGACGCCGGCCTCGGCCAGCGCATGGTCGAGGTGCCGGGCGCGATCGAGGCCGTAGATTCTGGTGCTCTTCTCGTCCATCTTGTCGCCGATTCCCGCGTCGATGATCATCGTCCGCGCCCCGCGCACGAGGAGCGGCCGCATCGCCAGGGTGATGCGGTTCCGGTCATCGGCCGTCGCACGCTTTTCCCACAGCGGCTTCGGCACGACGCCGAACATCGCGCCGCCATCCAGCTTGAGGAACCCGTCGCTGAGCGAAATCAATTCCAGGTCGCCGAAGCGCATCAACGTCCGGGCGATCCCGGCGCTTGTTTGAGTTCGACCAGCACACCGTGGGTGCTGGCGGGGTGGATGAACGCCACGAGCGAGCCATGGGCGCCGTCGCGGGGGCGCTCGTCGATCAACTTCACCCCGCGCGCCTTCAGCCGGGCGAGCGCCGCTTCGAGATCGTCCACGCGCAGCGTGATGTGGTGCAGCCCCGGTCCGCGTTTCTCGAGGTATCTCGCGATCGGCGAGTCGGGCGCGGTCGCCTCGAGGAGCTCGAGCGCCGCCTCGCCGGCCGGAATGAAGTGCGCCCGGACGCGCTGGGACGGGACCTCTTCGGGCGCCTCAATCTCGAGGCCGAGCGCGTCGCGGTAGAAGCGCAACGCGGCGTCGAGATCGGCGACCGCAATGCCGATGTGGTCGAGCGTGGCTTTCATCGTTTGATGGCCCTGTCGAGAATGTCCTGCGCCGCCGAATACGGATCGAGGTCGCGCGCCGCAATCCTATCCAGGATTCGATCGAACTCGCCCTGCGCGAGAACGCGCTGCTCGACATGCTGGAGGAATCTTCTTCCGACGAGCTCCCGGAGGCGGAACTCGGCGCGCGCGCGCCGGCGGGAGCCGAGCGCCTGAGCCGTGTGCGCCCGAAACCGCTCGATCGTCTCGATCAGCTCGGCGATCCCTTTCGCGGCGGTGGCCTCCGTTTTCACGATCGGCGGCCGCCACGCGCCCGGCGGGTACGCCTGCAACGCGAGCATCGCGTCGATCGACGCCGCCGTTCGATCCGCCCCGTCGCGGTCCGCCTTGTTGACGACGAACACGTCGGCGATCTCCATGATGCCTGCCTTGAGCGCCTGCACTTCGTCGCCGGCCCCCGGGACGATCACGACGACGGACACGTCGGCGGTCCGAACGATGTCGACCTCGTCCTGGCCGACGCCGACCGTTTCGATGAGGATGAGATCCTTGCCCGCGGCGTCCAGGACGACCGCCGCGTCGCCGGTCGTGCTCGCAAGCCCGCCCAGGTGGCCGCGCGTCGCCATGCTCCGGATGAACACGCCGTCGTCGCCCGCGTGGGCCTGCATCCGGACGCGGTCGCCGAGGATCGCCCCGCCCGTGAACGGACTCGTCGGGTCGACGGCGATCACGCCAATCGTGCGTCCCGCGGCGCGCCACGCCGCGGTCAGTTTGTCGACGAGCGTGCTCTTGCCCGCCCCCGGAGGGCCCGTGACGCCGACGAGATACGCGCGCCCGGTCTTCGGGAACAGCTCGCGCACGAGCGGCGCCGCGCCGGCCGCCTCGTCCTCGACGAGCGAGATCGCGCGCGCAACGGCGCGCGGGTCCCCGGCCAGCACGCGCTCGGCCAGCGTCACGCGCTCAGTTCCCCAGCAGCTGGCGGGCGATGACGAGCCGCTGAATCTCGCTCGTCCCTTCGCCGATGGTGGTGAGCTTCACGTCGCGGAAGTATTTCTCGGCCGGGTAGTCCTTCACGAAGCCGTAGCCGCCGTGAATCTGGACGGCGTCCTCGGCCGCGCGCACGGCGACCTCGCTGGAGAACAGCTTCGCCATGGAGGACTCGCGCGTCATCCGCTGCGCGCGGTCCTTCATCCAGGCCGCGCGATAGGTCAGCCAGCGCGCCGCTTCGATCTGGGTCGCGTGATCCGCGAGCTTCCACTGGATGGCCTGGAACGACGCGATCGGCTGGCCGAACTGCCGTCGCTCGCGCGCGTAGTCGCGCGCCGATTCGTAGGCCCCCTGGGCGAGCCCGACCGAGAGCGCCGCGATGCCGATCCGGCCCGCGTCGAGCACCTGCAGCGTGTTGACGAAGCCCTGGCCTTCGTCGCCGAGCAGGTGCTCCATGGGCACGCGGCAGTCCTGGAAGATGACCTCGCTGGTGTCGCTCGCGCGCATCCCGAGCTTGTTCTCTTTCTTGCCGGCGGACATGCCGGGCGTCTCCCGGGGGACGACGAACGCCGACACGCCGCGATGACCCTTGCTCCGATCGGTCAACGCCATCACCACCATGACGCCGCCGATCCGGCCGTGGGTGCAGAAGCTCTTCGATCCATTCAGACACCAGCACTGCCCCTGCTTCACGGCGGTCGTGCGCATGCCGGCGGCGTCGCTGCCCGCCCCCGCCTCGGTCAGGCCCCACGCGCCGAGCATCTCGCCGCGCGCGAGCGGACCGAGCCACCGCTCCTTCTGCGCGTCGGTGCCGAACATGTTGATGTGCGCCGAGCAGAGCCCGTTGTGCGCCGCCACCGACAGCGCGATCGACGGGTCGACGCGCGCGAGCTCCTCGATGCAGATGCAGTAGTCGACGGCCGTCATGCCGGCGCCGCCATAGCGTTCGTCGACCTGAATGCCGGTCAGGCCGAGCGCCGCGAGCCGGGGCAGCAGGTCCATCGGGAACTGCTGCGCCTCGTCCCATTCCATGACCCGCGGACGGATCTCGGCCTCCGCGAACTCGCGCACGGTCCGGCGAAGAAGGGTCTGCTCTTCGCTCAACCGGAAGTCCATCTCAGCCAATCTATCATGGCGGGTAGAATGAACGGATATGCAGAACGCTCCCGGCATGCGGACCTTCGGCATTCGGCAGTCGGCATTCGGCATTCTTCTGACAGCTGCCCTGCTCTATCCCTCGACCGCTCGGGGTGACGCCACGTTCTTCATCGGATCGACGCTGACGCCGGAGAACCGCACGGCGATCGGCGGCGCGATCGGCGTCAGCCTTCTCATAGTCGGCTTCGAGTTCGAGTACTCGAACACGTCGGAGGATCTGGACTCTCTGGCGCCCTCGCTCATCACCGGGATGGGGAACATCCTGGTGCAGGTGCCGGCCGGTACATTCCAGCCGTACGGGACGATCGGCGGCGGCTTCTATCGTGAGCGATTGGGTGAGCTGTCGTCTGAGACCCACTTCGGCTCGAACCTGGGCGGGGGCGTCAAGATCTCGCTCGCGGGACCGCTCCGCCTGCGGATCGACTACCGGCTCTTCTCGCTCCAGGGGCGGCCGCGCGAGTCGCGGCCACAGCGGATCTATGCGGGAGTCAACTTGATGTTTTAGGGGACCAGGGACTGGGGCCTGGGGCTTGGGGCTCACCCAAGCCCCAAGCCCTATGCCCCATGCCCTGAGGGCTAGGGAGCGCCGAGATTTGCAATCAGCGCGAGGTTGAGCACGTTCTGCCCGGCTGCGAGCGAGTCGGTGTACTTCTTCCAGACGTCCTGCACTTCGGCGGCGGGCAATCCCTCCGACAGAATTTTCCCGACGGAGTAATCAGCGCCCTTGACGGCCGGGTCAATCACGAACAGATAGAACACGTTTCCATTGGGCCCGGGTTCCTGCGCCTTGAAGACCTTCCAGCTCGCTGCCTGCTGCTTGCGAACGGGATCGGTGGCCTTCATCAAGGCTTCCTTGATCTTGGCCATCGCGGCCTCGAAGTCGACTGTCTTGTCCGGCTTGACCTGGTTGAAGATGACGCCGGCATCCGAGCCGAAGACGCGACCGGCCGGCTGTGCGGGCTGCGCCGGAGCGGGCTGCGCCGGAGCGGGCTGTGCCGGCTGTGGGGGCTGAGACGGGGCGGGCGACGGCGCCGGCGTCTGAGCGGCGGCGGCCGCGGCAGAGCTGACGACAAGAGCGGTGATCAGCGCGGCAAACGAGCGCATTCAATCCTCCTCAAAAACGTGATCCGCTGGCTGGCAAAGACCGATCACTTTACCACAAGGAGCCGCGAGAATAGCTCGTTCGACACGAGCATGCCCTCGCGGGTAAGCGCCAGCCGGCCTCCGTCCTGCCGCAGGAGACCGGCGTCGAGGAAGGGCGCAATGGCGTGACCGAACCGCGCGAGGAGATCGACGTCATAGCGCGCGTTGAACGCCGTCAGATCGATCCCTTCCGTGAGCCGCAGGCCCGTGAACGCAGCCTCCTCGACGCGCTCGTCATTGGTCAGCACGCGCCGCTCCGCGACGACGCTCGTGCCTGCGCGGATGCGCTCTACGTACTCCGATGTCCCGCTGACGTTGCGCCACCGCGCGCCGGCGTCCGTCGAGTGAGCGCCGCAGCCGAAGCCGAGCCACGCGCCATCCTGCCAGTACTTGAGGTTGTGGCTGGAGGCGTACCCGGCCCGGGCGACGTTTGAAATCTCGTACTGGCCGTAGCCGGCTCCTTCCAGCGTCTCCATGGCCGCCACGTACATGTCGGCTGCATCCTCGTCCGGCGCCTGGGACCAGCCCGCGCGGGCCATCTCGTCTCGCAGCGGCGCGTTCGGATAGATCTCGAGGATATAGAGCGAGGCGTGCTCCGGCGCGAGCTCGATCAGCTCCGCGACATTCTGCCGCCACCGGTCGACGGTCTGCTGCGGGAGCCACATCATCAGGTCGAGGCTCACGTTGTCGAATCCCGCGGCCCGGGCCTCGCCGACGGCCGCCCGCGCGCGTGCGGCATCGTGCAGGCGTCCCAGCCGCGCGAGCTCCTCGTCGTCAAAGGATTGGACACCGAAACTGAGACGATTGACGCCGGCGCGGCGAAACCCCTCGAGCCGCGCGATCGAGGCCGTTTCCGGATTCGCTTCCATCGTCACTTCCGCGTCGTCGCTGACGTCGAACGCGGCGCGGCAGCCGGCGATGAGCCGGGCGATCTCGAATGGCTCCAGCAACGACGGCGTTCCGCCCCCGAAGTAGATCGTGTCGGCGCGCCGCCCATCGGCCGCGCGCGCGATTTCCGCCTCGAGCGCGTCGACGTACCGCTCCTTCAGCGGCGCATCGAACAAGCCACGATTGAAGTTGCAGTAGTTACAAATCGCGCTGCAGAAAGGAACGTGCAGGTACAGGCCGAGGGCCATTCAGCAATCCACAATCAGCAACCCACGGTGGGCGCGTTTACGTCCCAGCCTTGCCGCCGGTCCAGCCGAGATCGAGCTGTCCCGTAGGCAGCCTGGCTTTCGCCATCGAGCGCGGCCGCTTCGTGGGATCGCGGTGGCTGGCGCTTCCCCGCCGCTGCAGCTCGGCCAGCTCTCGCGGCGTCGCATCCGGACCGAGCTCGCGATAGTCGACGCAGTGCTCGAGGCTCACGAAATCGCACATCTCATGCAGGCGCGAGAACACCCGCACGCCAATCCGCTCGCGCAGGGCCTCGGCGGGCGACTGCGGCGGCGTCACGAGGGGATAGTTCGTGGTGAACACCGTCGCCCGGCTCTCCGTGTACCGCGTGTTGACGATGAGGTTCATCGTCTCGTCGACCCAGTCGGTCAGGCGTTCGGCGCCGAGGTCGTCCAGGACCAGCAGCTCCGCCTGCATCACGGGCCGGATCACCTCGAACTCGGTCGTTCGGACGACGGGGTTGTACGTGTTCCTGATCGCGCTCAACAGCTTCGTGGTCTCGAAGAACAGCCCCCTGACGTTCGCGCGATGAATCGCCTCTTTGAGGATCGCGACGGCGAGATGCGTCTTGCCCACGCCTGGTGGGCCGATGAACAACAGACCCTTCTGCCGGCTCGGAATCTGTTCGATGAACCGCCGTGCCCGGCGGACCGCCTCGACGAGACTGTCGTTGTAGTCCTGAAACCTGTCGAGGTCGCACTTGTCGTACTGTGGAGGGATTCGCGCTTCCGCCAGCAGCTTTCCGGTCAGCCCGGTGCGCCAGCAGTCGCAGCGCTCGACGCGCCGCACGCCGTCGCGTTCGACGGGCCGCCACCCGGTGCCATCACACAGTTCGCACGCCATATTCTGAATTCTGGATTCTGTATTCTGAATTCTAGTTCAGATAGCTCCGAAGCCCCGTCGCCCGGCGGGACTGCCGCAGCTTGTCCTTCGCGCGCGCTTCGATCTGGCGGACACGCTCGCGGGTCAGGTGCAGCCGGTCGCCGATTTCCTGCAGCGTTCGAGGTTCGTCACGGCGGCTCAGGCCGAAGCGCAGGGCCACGACCTGCCGCTCCCTGTTGTCGAGGTCCTTGAGCGCATCCTTGATCTGATCGTGCAGCGCGCGCCGCACGAGCGCGGCCTCTGCCGGCGGCTCGGTTTCCTGCTCCAGCCGCTCCCACAGCTCGGGGCCATCCTGGTCGCCGCCGCTGCGCACGGGCGCGTCGAGCGACACCGCCGCCGCCGCGGCGCGCGTCTCGCCGGTGAGCAGGTGGAGGATCGCCTGCCGGATCCACCAGACCGCGTAGGTGATGAACTTCACATTGCGGCCCGCGTCGAACCGGCGCGCCGCCTCGATCAACCCGAGATTGCCTTCGTGAATGAGATCCAGAAACGGGACGCCGAACGTGCGGTATCGCTTGGCGTAGCTGACGACGAACCGGAGGTTGGCCTCGACCAGCCGCTGGACCGCTTCCTCGTCGGCTCCGCCGCTCTCCTGGATACGGCGTGCGAGTGCGCGCTCTTCGTCCGGTGTGACGCGCGGGAGCTTCGCGATGGCGCGCAGGTACGCGTGGAGCGTGTCGGTTGCCTCGTCCACGCGGCGCATGGGCACGATGATACTGTCTTTTGCGCTCGGAGGGATGCCCGGTCACTAGGGCGAGAGCCCGATCTGCACGTCCGGCTAAAAGCCGGACGCTACATCTCTGGTTTCTTCACTTCTGCTGCTTCTTCGGCTGGTCGTGGACCGTCACCTGTGGCGGGGCCGGACGAACGAGATCCGATGGGGCCGACTTGACGAGCGCCGTGGTGAGGCGCTGCTCCCAGTCGCCGACGCCGCGCGCCATCTCGCGCTTCACGTAGGCCAGAAACTCGTTGACCTCCTGCTGCATCTGCTCGATCTTCCGCCGCATGTTCAGGATGATCTCGACGCCGGCGAGGTTCACGCCCAGCTCGCGCGTGAGCGACAGGATCGTCTCGAGCTGCTCGAGGTCTTCCTCGGAGTACAGACGGGTGTTGCCTTCCGTGCGCGACGGCTTCAGAAGCCCTTCGCGCTCGTACAGGCGCAGCGTCTGCGGATGGATGTTGTACTTCTGCGCCACGGCGCTAATCATGTAGTACGCCTTGCCGGTCTTTTTGACCATCGCTACTTCCGGACGCTTTCCTGATTGATGCGGCCGAACTCCCGAAGCAGCTCCTTCGACCGCTCGTCGATCAGCGACGGCAGCGTCAGCCGGACCTCCACGACCAGGTCGCCTGGACGGCCCTCGCGTGTCGACTGGACGCCTCGGCCGCGCAGCCGGAACCGCTGGCCCGTCTGCGTGCCGGGCGGCACCCTCAACGTCGCGGCCCCATCGATCGATGGGACGCTGATGCGGGCGCCGAGCGCCGCCTCGTGGATCGCCACGGGGACCACGACGTGCAGATCGTTCCCCCGCCGCTCGAACTGCGGATGCGGCGCGACCTCCACGGCGAGGATCAGATCGCCGGCGCGTCCCCCGCGCCGACCGCCGTGGCCGCGACCCGGGATCCGAATGCGATCGCCGTGGGCGACGCCAGCGGGACTCCGCACCGTGAGCGCCTCGGTTCTTGCCGTCAGCCCCTGACCGGCGCACGACCCGCACGGCTGGTGGCGCTGCCGTCCGGAACCGTCGCAGGCCGCACAGGCCTTGGTGAAGACCATGTGGCCGCGCGCCCACCGGACGCTCCCCGCGCCGCGGCAGGTGAGGCACCGGCCTTCGGGCGTCCTGATGACCCCTGCCCCGCCGCAGGCAGCGCAGGCTTCCTGGCGCGTCACCGTCAGCTGGCGTTCGGCGCCGCGGATCGATTCCTCGAAGGTGAGCGACGCCGTCGCGTGCAGATCCGACCCGGCTTGCGGGCCTTCCTCCGGCGGCGGCTGGAACACGTCCGCGAACAGCTCGCCGAATGTCGCCGCCGCGGGTCCGTCGACGATCGATGAGAAATCGAAGCCGGCGAAAGACGGCGGCGCATCCGGCAGGACCGAGAATCCTCCACCGGTCTGGTCGTACCGTCGTCGCCGTTCCGGATCGATCAGCGTCTCGTAAGCCTCGGCGATGCGGCGGAAGCGCGCGTCGGCGGCGTGATCACCCGGGTTGATGTCCGGGTGATACTTCCGGGCCAGGCGACGGTACGCGCGCTTGATATCCGACATCGTCGCGCCGGACCCGATGCCGAGGACGATGTAGAAATCCATCGCGCAGGCCCCTGGCTTCGGCTCAGGGCCTAGTCCCTTAGTCCCACGCCCTAGTCCCACAGAGTCTACTTCTTGTCTTCCTCGACAACTTCCGCGTCGATGACGTCGTCGCCGCGCGGCGTCTCAGGCCGCGCGGACGGCTCTCCGCCCGGAGGCGGGGCGCCGGCGCCCGGCTGCCCGGCCGCCTGCGCCTGCTTGTAGAGCGTTTCGCTGGCCTTGTATTGCGCCTGGTTGAGCCGCTCCAGGCCGCTCTTCATCGCGGCCGAGTCGTTCTTCTCGATCGCGCTCTTCAAGTCGGCAGCCGCCGACTCGATCGCCTGACGGTCGGTGGCGCTCAGCTTGTCGCCGTTCTCGCGCAGCATCCGTTCCGCGCCGTAGACGGCGTTGTCCGCATGATTGCGCGCCTCGATCTCTTCGCGGCGCGTCTTGTCCTCGTCGGCGTGCGAGGCGGCTTCCTTCACCATGCGATCGACTTCGTCCTTGGCCAGGCCGCTCGACGCGGTGATGGTGATCTTCTGCTCCTTGCCCGTGCCGAGATCCTTCGCCGAGACGTTGACGATGCCGTTCGCGTCGATGTCGAACGTGACTTCGATCTGGGGGATCCCGCGCGGCGCGGGCGGCAGGCCGATCAGGTGGAAGCGCCCGAGCGTGCGGTTGTCGCGCGCCATCTGGCGCTCGCCCTGCAGCACGTGCACTTCGACGCTGGTCTGCCCGTCGGCCGCGGTCGAGAAGATCTCGCTCTTCCGCGTGGGAATCGTCGTATTCCGCGGAATCAGCGTCGTCATGACGCCGCCCAGCGTCTCGATGCCGAGCGACAACGGCGTGACGTCGAGGAGGAGCAGGTCCTTGACCTCACCCGCCAGAACGCCGGCCTGGATCCCGGCGCCGACCGCGACGACCTCATCCGGGTTGACCCCCTTGTGAGGTTCCTTGCCAAACAGTTCCTTGACGATCTGCTGGACGCGAGGGATGCGCGTCGAACCGCCGACGAGGACGACCTCGTCGATGTCCTTCGGCTGCACGCCGGCGTCCTGCAACGCCTGCTTCACCGGCTGCACGGTCCTCTGAAACAGATCCTCGACGAGCGACTCGAACTTCGCCCGCGTCAGCTGCATCGTCAGGTGCTTGGGCCCGGTCTGATCGGCCGTGATGAACGGCAGATTGATGTCGCTCTGCATGACCGTCGAGAGCTCCATCTTCGCCTTCTCCGCCGCTTCCTTGAGGCGCTGAAGCGCCATCCGGTCCTTGCTGAGATCGATGCCGTCGCTCTTCTTGAACTCCGACACGATCCACTCGATGATGCGCTGATCGAGGTTGTCACCGCCGAGGTGCGTGTCGCCGTTGGTCGCCTTGACCTCGACGACGCCCTCTCCCACTTCGAGAATCGAAATGTCGAACGTGCCGCCGCCGAAGTCGTATACGGCGATCGTCTCGTCCTTCTTCTTGTCGAGGCCGTAGGCGAGCGCCGCCGCGGTCGGCTCGTTGACGATGCGCATGACCTCGAGGCCGGCGATCTGACCGGCATCCTTCGTGGCCTGGCGCTGCGCGTCGTTGAAGTACGCGGGAACGGTGATGACCGCCTGGCTGACGGGTTGACCAAGATATTCCTCGGCCGCCTGCTTCAGTTTCTGGAGGATCATCGCGGAGATTTCGGGCGGAGAGTATTCCTTTCCGCCGGCCGCTATGCGGACGTCGCCGTTATTGACGCGTACGACGCTGTAGGGCACCATCCGCATTTCGTCCGTGACCTCGTCGTACTTGCGCCCCATGAACCGCTTGATGGAGAAGACCGTGTTCTCCGGGTTCGTCACGGCCTGGCGCTTGGCGACCTGCCCCACGAGCCGCTCGCCCGATTTCGTGAAGGCGACGACAGACGGCGTGATCCGGCCGCCTTCGGGGTTGGTGATCACCACCGGCTCCCCGCCTTCCATGACGGCGACGACCGAGTTGGTGGTACCGAGGTCAATTCCAATGATCTTGCTCATGAACGCTTCCTTTCGATCCGGCGCGAATCCGGAGCTTTGATAACTCCGGCAGTATAAAACATGAGTCGATTTATGTCAATGTTTGAAAGCGGGCAAAGTCCGGAAACCGGAGCAAGTTAGAGCGGCTTTCGTACGCAGCCGCGTGAGCTTGCTATAATCTCGATAGCCAGCCCTCCTGAACGGGGACACCCATGCTTCCCAGATCCCGTTCGCTCACGATAGCCGTCCTCGTGTCGGCCGCGATGATGTCGGCTACCGCGGCGCGGGCGCAGGAACCACCGGACCCTCCAACATCCGCACCCGAGACCGAGGGGGCCGATCAGGCGCCCGCGCACGTCAGCGTCGTCGACGGCGTGGCATCGCTCGAGCGGGACGGCCGCGTCGATCAATCACCGCAGAACGTGCCGTTGCTCACGGGCGATCGCCTGCGCACGCGGGAGGGTCGGGTCGAGATCATCTTCGGCGACGGCAGCGTGCTCGACATCGATCAATTCACGCACGTCGATCTGCAGTCGGATGCGCTCCTTCGTCTCCTGGAAGGACGCGTGCGGTTGACGGTCGCGCGCGGCGCGCCAGTGCAGTACCGGATCGACACGCCCTCCGGCTGGGTGCGAGTGGCGGAGCCAGGCGATTACCGGATCGCGCTCCTGACGCCCGGTGGCGATCGTCTCGACGTTGAGCTCATGGTGTTGCGCGGCTCGGCGGAGCTCGCGAATGACTCGGGCGCGACGCTCGTGCGCGCCGGTGAACGTGCCGTGACGCTCAACAGCGCCATGCCGAGCTACGCCCAGCCGTACAACGTCGCGTACTGGGATGCTTTCGAGCGATGGGTCGAAGATCGCCGGCAGGCTCGGCTGGGAATGGCCTCTTCGGAGTATCTGCCCGAGGAGCTCAATTCGTACGGCGGCACCTTCGACAACTACGGCACGTGGCAGCACGATGCGAGTTACGGCTTCGTCTGGTATCCGCGCGTCAACCACGGCTGGCGTCCGTACTACAAGGGCCGCTGGGATTACTACCGCCCGTACGGCTGGACGTGGATCGGATATGACCCCTGGGCGTGGCCGACGCATCACTATGGCCGTTGGGGATTCTCCGCCGGCCTCTGGTTCTGGATTCCCTCGAAGCGCTGGGGTCCCGCATGGGTCTCGTGGGGCCACTCCCCCGGCTTCGTCGGGTGGTGTCCGCGCGGCTGGAACGGCCGTCCGGTCATCGGGTTCAGCGCCCACTCGAGCCACAACCCATGGGACGCCTGGACCGCAATCCCCTCCCGCAGATTCGGGCATGGCGCGGTCGTGGGACATCATGCGGTGGCCGTCTCGGCGATTCCGCGCGGCATGACATTCGTCACCACGACGGCCAACTCCGTGCGCGCCGATCGCCTCGGGTTCGCGGTGCCGCGGGGAGCGCCGTTGCATTCCATCGGCCCGAACCGCGCCGTCCCGCGAGGCGTGCCGCTTCCGAGCACGGTGCCGTCGATGCCGGGCGTACGCTCGCCGTCCGATATGTCGGCGGGTCCGACGAGACGTACTCGCACGGGATTCGAAGGGAATGAGGGCGTCGCCGGATCGGTCGACATCCCGGACGGACGCCGAAGCCGCCGCGTGCGGGACGCGGGTGTGGGCGGCCCGGGCGTCGAGACGCCCTCGTCTCCTTCGTCTCCTTCGTCTCCTTCGTCTTCATCGCCGCCTGTGCGGTACGACCCGACGCCTGATCGCGATCCGGCCTCCGAACGCGGGTCGCGCCGCGGTGGTCCGGAGTCCGGTCCGCGACCGCAGGCGGTGCCACGAGGCGTGCCGCTGCCCGGAAGCGTTCCAAACATGCCGGCCGTGCGTTCGCCGTCCGACGTGGATCGGGGTTCCTACCGCCACAGCGCCCCGCCGCCATCGTCTTCGCCATCGTCTTCGCCGCCGTCTCGCATGCATCACGGGCCGGCTGCCTCGTCTCCGCCGCCGGCGTCCCGTCCGTCGGACGGTGGATCGGGACGGGCGGCGCCGCGCGACGGATCTTCCTCGGGCCGCTCTCAGGCCGTCCCGCGCTCGGGTGGTGGTCAGTCGGGCGGCAGCCAGTCCGGCGGCAGTCAATCGGGCGGCGGTCAGTCCGGCGGCAGCCGCCGCTCCGGCGGCTCCCGACGCGGAGGCGCCTGATCTGACTCACGTCGTCGTCAAGATCGCCAGACATGCCGGCATCGTCGCGCTCTTCCTCATCGCGGCGGTGCTCGGTACGATCACCGGGGTCATCTTTGCGTACTCCGGTGACCTGCCCGAGATTTCGGCCATCGACGAGTACGCCCCGAGCACGATCACGCGCGTGCACGGCGTCGGCGGCGACATAATCGGCGAGTTCGCCGTCGAGCGCCGCGTCCTCCTCCAGTACGACCAGATCCCCGAGGTTCTGCGCAACGCGATCGTGGCCGCCGAAGATGCCGGTTTCTTCGAGCACGCCGGTCTCAGCGTCTCCAGGATGTTGCTGGCGCTCGCCAAGGACCTCATGCCCGGCGTCCGGGCGGCGGGCCGCAGCACGCTGACGCAGCAGCTCGCACGGCACCTCTTTCCACAAAGCATCGGCTTCGACCGCACCTGGGAGCGCAAGATCAAGGAGGCGATCGTCGCGATCCAGCTCGAAAAACGGTTCACCAAGCAGGAGATCTTCACGCTCTACTGCAACCAGATGTACTTCGGGCATGGGGCGTACGGGGTCGAAGCGGCATCGAGACTCTACTTCGGCAAGTCGGCCAAGGCGCTGACGCTGGAGGAGGCGGCGCTCATCGCCGGGATCCTGCAGGGGAACGTCCGGCAGAGTCCGTACGTGAACATGACCGCCGCGCTCCGCCGGCGGAACTACGCGCTCGATCGGATGGCGGCGGCCGGCTTCATCCCGGCTTCGACGGCAGACGCGGCAAAGCAGAAGCCCGTCGAGGTCCGCGGCGAGCCGAACCAGACGCCGACGATCGCGCCGTACTTTCTCGAGGAAGTGCGCAAGCACCTCGAGGCGCGCTACGGGTCGAAGCAGCTGTACGAGCATGGGTTGACCGTGCAGACGTCGCTCGACCCGCGGCTGCAGCGTGCCGCGAACCGCGCGATCGAAGAAGGGCTCCGGCGGCTGGACAAGCGACGGGGATTCCGGCCGGGCAAGCGCCGCAACCTGATCGCCGAGCGGATCCCGATCGAGAAACACCGCGAGGCGCGCTGGGATCGGCCGATCGCCGAAGGGGACGTCATACCGGCGGTGGTCACGGGCGTCGAGCCGGCCCGCATCGCGATCCGTGCCGGCAAGCTGACCGGGGCGATCGATCGCGACGGGTTTGCGTGGACGGCACGCCGCCCGGCCGATCTCGTCGCGCGGGGGGATCTGGTTGACGTGCGCGTCCGGACGCTCGACGCCGAGAAGCTGACGATCGCCGCGACGCTCGAACAAACGCCCATGCTCGAGGGGGCGCTCCTGGCGATCGAGAACCGCACGGGTCACGTTCTCGCGATGGTCGGCGGATTCAGCTTCGCACGCTCGAAATTCAACCGCGCGACGCAGGCCCTGCGCCAGGTGGGCTCCGGCTTCAAGCCGATCGTCTACACGGCGGCGATCGATCGCGGCTACACGCCGGCCTCGATCATCGTCGACGCGCCCGTCAGCTATCCAGGCGGCGCCGGGCAGCGACCCTACGCGCCGGCGAACTACGACCGGGAGTTCTGGGGGCCGGTGACGCTGCGGCGCGCGCTCGAACAGTCGCGCAACATCCCCGCGATCAAGATGATGGACGAGCTGGGGCCGAAGCAGGTCATCACCTATGCGCGCCGGCTCGGGTTGACGTCACCCATTCCGCCCTACCTGCCCGTCGCCCTCGGCGCGGCCGAGGCGACGCTGCGGGAGATGACCACCGCGTTCGCCGTGTTCCCGAATCAGGGCGTCCGTATGACGGCGCTCGAGGTGCTCCGCGTGACGGATCGCGACGGGAACGTGCTGGAGGAAAACCGGCCGGAGCCGCACGACGCGATCCGCGCCGACACGGCCTTCGTCATGACCAACCTGCTGCGCGGCGTCATCCTGCGCGGCACGGCCGCGCGCGCGCAGGCGCTCGACTGGCCGCTGGCCGGCAAGACCGGGACGACCGACGACTACACCGACGCGTGGTTCCTCGGCTTCGACCCGGACATCACGGTCGGCGTCTGGATCGGCCACGACCAGAAGAAGCCGATCGGCCCCGGCTTCACGGGCACCGAGGCCGCGCTGCCGATCTGGATCGAGTTCATGAAGGACTACATCGGGACGCGCACCGATCGGCCGACGTTCGACCCGCCGGGCAACATCGTGTTCGTCTCTGTCGATCGCAGCACCGGGACGCCGTCGGACCCGTCGAATCCCTCCGCCATTTCCGAGTCCTTCATCTCAGGCACGCAGCCGGTCAGATAAGAACCTCACATTGTCGATTGAGGATTGGGGATTGGAGATTTATTGTCGATTGGAGATTGACGATTTGGGACTATTGAGGATTGACGATTGGTGAAGAAGTGCCATATTGCATGTGATTGACCGCTGAAATAATTTCCCCTTCCCACCCCCGCCTCAGCCACAAGTGACGTCATTTCGGTATGTTCGCCGGTGGCACGCGCCGTGCTCTCCCAGGCATCGGTGAACCCCAAGGCCGAAGCGCTGAAGAAACGGACGGCTGCATTCGCGGACGCTGTTGCAGATCTGGTCCGAGCGTTGCCGAACACAATCGAAGGACGGAAGGTACACGAGCAGCTTTTCGCTGCGGCGACGTCAGTCGCTGCCAACTACAGGGCAGCCTGCCGCGCCCGGTCGCCTGACGACTTCATTTCGAAGATCGGCGTTGTCGTGGAAGAAGCGGACGAGTGCCACTTCTGGCTGGCATTTCTGCTTCGTCAGAAGCTGCTTGTCGACGGTGCCGTAAAGCCGTACGTGCAGGAAGCTAACGAGCTGGTTGCGATTTTCACGGCCTCACACAAGACGGCCAGCGAACGCGCGGCGCGGAGAAAACGGCTTCGCTCCCAGCGCTGACAGCCATTAGGCACCAAGCGCCAATCGGCACCAATCGTCAATCGTCAATAGTCAGCAATCCACAATCGACAATCGCCAATAAATCGGCAATCCCCAATCCACAGTCCACAATGGGCTTCTAGTCCTCATCCGCCACCGCCTGCCCCAGCGTCCCCGACGCCTTCCGCATCAGATATGTCTTGATGAAAGGGTCGATGTCGCCATCGAGCACGCGATCGACGTCTCCGCGCCCTTCCTTCGTTCGGTGGTCCTTCACCAGCTGATAGGGATGCAGGACGTAGCTGCGGATCTGGCTGCCGAACGCGATGTCCTTCTTCTCGCCCCCGAGCTGGTCGAGCCGGGCCTGCTGCTCCTTCATCTTCAGATCGAACAGCCGGGCCTTGAGCACGCGCATGGCGGCGTCGCGGTTACGGTGTTGCGACCGTTCGTTCTGACACTGGGTGACGATACCCGTCGGCAGGTGCGTGATCCGAACGGCGGAATCGGTGACGTTGACGTGCTGGCCACCGCGCCCGCTCGAGCGGAACGTGTCGATCCGCAGATCTTTTTCGTCAATCTCCACGTCCACATCGTCGGGCAGCTCGGGCCAGACGTAGACCGAGGCGAACGACGTGTGGCGCCGCGCCGCCTGATCGAACGGTGAGATGCGCACGAGCCGGTGGACACCCGCCTCGGCGAGCAGCAGGCCGTAGGCGTAGTCACCCTTGACCTCGACTGTCGCGTTCTTGATGCCGGCTTCCTCGGCCGGCTGGAGGTCGACGACGTCGGTCTTCAAGCCGCGCCGCTCGGCCCAGCGCAGGTACATGCGAAGCAGCATCTCGGCCCAGTCCTGGGACTCCGTCCCGCCCGCCCCGGGGTGGATCGCGACGATCGCGTTCTTGCGATCGTGCTCGCCGCCGAGCATCTTCTTGATCTCGCCTGCATCGACTTCCGCGGTGAGCGCGGTGAGCGCCTGATCGAGCTCTGCGCCGACCGGCTCTCCCCCCTCCGCCCACTCGATCAGCACGGCGAGATCGTCGGCGCGGCGCTTCAACGAGAGGCCGAGGTCGCGGTCCTCTTCCAGACGGCGGCGCCGCTGCAGCAGCTTCTGCGCGGAGGCCTGGTCTTTCCAGAAATCGGGTTCGGATACTTTCGCTTCTAAGGCTGCCAGCTCGGGCTCGAGCTTCGACGCGTCAAAGATGGCTCCGCAGGTCGGAGGCGCGCTTCACGAGTTCCTGATACCGACGGACTTGATCGTCGAGCTGAATGGTCATTGTTTGATCCTAGAATACAGAATCCAGAGTACAGAATTCAGAAGACTCAGCCACGCCACCAGATCGCCCGTGCGGCTGTAGAGCGTCCGGGCACGAATGAACCGCAGATCCGCGACGAGCAAGGCCTGCTCGAACAACGGCGACGCCGCCAGAACCCGCCCGTAGGGGTCGACGAATCCGCTGACGCCAGTGTTCGCCGCGCGCGCGAGATAGCGCCCCTCTTCGATCGCCCGGAGCGACGCCTGTTCCCAGTGTTGATACGCCGCGGAGGACCGGCCGTACCACGCGTCGTTCGTGATCGTCGTGAGCAGCTCGCTCCCGCCGCTCACGAAGCCGCGGATGAGCGATGGGTAGATGACTTCGTAGCAGATCGCCACGCTCGCTGCGTGGCGGCCAAGCGGCAGGACTGACGGCGTATCTCCGGGCGAGAAGTCGGACACCGCCTCGACGAGCGGGCCGACGAAGAACAGCAGCCGCTTCAGCGGGACGTATTCACCGAACGGCACGAGGTGGATTTTGCGGTAGACGCCGGACGTGGCGCCGTCAGGGCCGACGAGAAAGGCCGCGTTGTAGATCCGGCTCTCCGCCGGACCTCGAGGCGCGGTGCCGGCGACGCTCTCGGGCGTCATCGGCAGCGGCTCGATCTGGTCGCTGCCGATCAGGAACGGCGTCTGCGATTGCCGCGCAAGCGTCCGCACTCTCGACCCGCGCGGGTCGTTCTCGAAATAAAAGGGCGTGGACGACTCCGGCCAGATGACCAGTCCCGCCCGGTCCGCGAGCGCGCGACGGCTCATCTCGAGGTAGCGCTCGAAGATCGCGTCGCTCAGGGCCGGGTTCCACTTGTTTTCCTGCTCGATGTTCGCCTGAACGACCGCGACGCGGATCGGATCCCCTTCGCCCGCGAGCGCGTTCGTGCTCATGCGCCACGCACCCCAGGCGGCGATCGCGACGACGGACGCGACGGCGGCCGCAAGCGTCAGCGGACGCCGCCGGATCCAGGCGTGCGCCAGCGCCGCGCTCACGGCGCACGCCAGAAACGACAGGCCGAACACGCCGACGATGGAAGCGGCCTGCGCCACGGGGAGGACCGTCGCCTGGCTGTACCCGAGGAGCGCCCACGGAAACCCGCTCCACAGATACATCCGCCCCAGCTCCGTGCTGACCCAGACGGCAGGTGCAAGCGCCAGCGCCCGCGCGCCCAGCCGCGCCCAGAACCACGCGACCGTCAGCGCGAAGAGCGCCGGAAACAGCGAGAGATAGGCAATGAGCAGCGTCGCCGAGCCCGCCGCCGCCGCCGTGTTGAGGCCGCCGAACGTCGTCATCACGGCCACGAGCCAGTAGAGCGTTCCCCAGAAATACACGACGCCGGTGAGAAAGCCGAGCGCGAATCCGCGTCGTGGCCCGACGCCAGGCAGGGCAATGAGCAGAGGCGCCAGCGCCACCCATCCGGCGGCGGGATGGCCGAATTTCGGAAAGCTCAGCGCGAGGAGCGCGCCGGACAACAGGGCTAGCGGGACGGAGCGGCGCGCTAGCGGGTGATGAACGGGCGGAATTGCTCTTCCTTCTCGAGCCGGCGCGCGATCCGCTCCGCCTCGCGGCGGTCGCCATACCGTCCGACGCGCACGCGATACCCTGGCGCGGGGGCGCCGGGCGCCGCCTCGAGCATGAACGTCGGATATCCCTTGGCCGTGAGGCGCCGCACGATGGCGTCGGCCGCGGCCCGATCGCGCAACGCGGCGATCTGCACGACCCACCCGCCTTCTGGACCAGGAGGCGGCGCCGACGCAACCGCCGCCGGTGGATCGGCCGGCTTCGGCGGTTCGGTCTCTTGCGTTTTCAGCTTCTCATCAGCGGTCGCTCCGGTTCCGGCCGCGCCCGGCTCACCCTGCAGGCGACGGTGGTAGCTGAGATCCTCGGGCGCGGCAGCCGGCGCCGGAGGCGGCGATCCCGCGGCCGGCGGCGGCGCCGATACGCTCGGCTCGGCCGGCTCGGGCGCGGCCGGCCCGAGGGACGCCGCGGTCGCGGTCCCCGCTGCGGCGGAGGGTTGCACGCCGCGGCCGACGAGCACGCCGCACAGGAAGATGACGACGGCGACAACGGTCGTCGCCATGAACAGGAAGACGAGCTGCTTCCCGCTCAGCTGAATCTCGTGGAATTCCTCGTCGGCGTTGCGGAGAGGCTCTGGCACGTGACGCTCGATGGTAACACGAGCGGGGGCTGCGCTACGTCGCCAACGCGTGGCAGCCCTAAAGGGCTGCGCTACTTCGGAAGGAGACGGCGCGCTTCCGCGAGCGCGTCGCGCGCCGCCGGCGTGTCCTCGATCCAGACCGACACCGTCAGTGCATCCACGGCTTCGCGTACGCGGCCGTTGCGAAGGTAAATCCGTCCGACGAGGAGGTGCGCCTGGGCCTGGTACGGCGAGAGATAGATGGACCGTTGCAGCTCGCCGAGCGCCTCCCTGTCGCGGCGATCGTCGTACAGACGGCGGCCGCGATCGAGGTGAAAGGCCGCCAGCTCACGCTGGTCGCGCTCGGCGGGCGTGGCGATCGTGGATTCGACCCGCTCCGCGCGCGGGAGATCGATCGTGGCCTTGATTCGCTCGAGGCCCTTCGGGATCGCGGACCCAGCCGCGTCGTTGTACTCGGAGGACAGTTGGCGCGCCAGCTCGCGCTCCCTCGAGGCCTCGACGGCGCTGCCGCGCGCTTCCAGCACCGCGCCGAGCACGAGGTGCGCATCCCCGTCCGCGGGGTCCCGCCGCACCGCTTCTCTCAGCCAATACACGGCCGCAGCCAGATCGTTCTCGAGCGCGTACGCGTAGCCGAGGTTGAAGCAGTAGTCCGGGTCGTCGGGATCGGCGTCGGCCGCGAGCGTGAAATACCACGTGGCGCGCCCGGTGTCGGCCGTCCCCCCTCGACGCAGCTGTACGATCCCGAGATTGTTGCGGAGCTCCGGCGCGGCCCGCTCGGCGTCGAGCGCCTTGAACTCCGCGAAGGCCTCCGCGTGGCGGCCGAGCTCCAGCTCCGACAGCCCGGCGCGAAAGCGCGCGCGACGCGAGAACCGCGATCCCGCCGCGACCGTGCGCGCCGCCTTCAGCGCCTTCTCGTGCTGACCGGCCTCGGTCCACACCTCCCAGAGCGCCAGCCAGGCCCGGTCGTCTGCCTTGTGCAGCTCGACGGCACGTTGTAAGTACCGCTCCTGGGCCGCGGGACTCTCCGCGACGAGTCCCTTCACGTAGTTCTCGAAGGCGACAAGCGGTGGACGGCTCTCGAGCGGGGGGCCTTCCGCGGGGCGTCCCAGCAGCTTCCGGGCGACGCGTTCGAACACGCCGAACAGGTCGGCGAGCGCGCCGCGCTCGACCACTTCCGGGTTCAAGCGGCCGCTGTCGAGCCGAATCGTTCGCGCACGGACGATGAGCTCTTGATTCTGCCGTTCGATCGAGCCCACCACGATCTCGGAAGCGCCGGCCAGCTCCCCTACCTTGATCAACGTGGCCCGCGTCAACGTGGCAGAGGGAGGCAAATGGAGCGTCTCGAACGCCCGAACCCTCTCCGGGCGGGTGATCGCGGAGACGCCCAGCGAATTCAGGTTGTCCGCGAGCAGAATGGCGGAGGCTTCGCTGAGCCAGTAGATGCTCGGCTCGTCGCGGTTGTTCTCGAGCGGAACGACGAGCAGCCGCTCCGCCGCGACCGCCGGCCGAGCCACCAAGAGGAGGGCGACGACCGCGAGCGCGGCCCATTTCGGCATTCGGCATCCGGCCTTCGGCATTCTTTCAGGCATGTCTCAAGGAAAGGGTGAGTTGGCACCCGCGAGCCCCGGTCGCCCGGCAGCGTTCGACCCGGGCCTCGGCGCCGACCTCGAAGGCCTCGAGCGTGCGGCGAAGCGCGGCGGCATAGAACCCGCAAAGCGGCAGCTCGACCTGTTCGCGGACCTCGCAGAACAGCGAGCCGCGCAAGTCGACCTGCGCGACGCCGCGGCGGAGCCGTACGAGCGCACGGCTGCCGGGGTACGTGTCGCGAACGAGACCGCGCGCGATGCGGAGCGCCCCTCGGGCGCGGAGCGATGACGGGAGCGCCAGCAACAGGCGGCGCCGGCCGCGGGACATCGAAGCGACCGTCCAGTCGGCGGCGTACTCGCCGGCTCGGGTCACCACCAGCCCGTACGCTTCCCCTTCGGTCCGCAGAAAGCCGAGGACGGCGGAAATCGCCGCGAGTCCGATCGTCCCTTCCCGCAGTCCGGATGAGTTGAGCCAGTTCTCGTAGAACTCGAGCCGCGTTGGAAGCAAGTCAGCGATCGCCTGATGGAGGCTGGCAACGAGGATTCGACCGATTCGGCTCTCGCCCATGCGCAGCTATTCTTGATATCTTAATCTCTTTCATGATCCTTCCGCTTCACGACACACTACGCGCACGCATCCGCGAGACCGTTCGCACGCTCTACGCGCTCGATGCGGATGACATTCCTGCATTCGCCATCGAGTCGCCGCCGCGCCGCGCGCTCGGGGATCTCGCCGTACCGCTCGCCTTCGAGCTGGCGCGGCGCCTCCGGAAGGCTCCGCGCGTCATCGCGCAGGAGATGGCCGCAGCGCTGGGCCCGATCGACGGCGTGACGAAGGTCGAAGCGGCGCCGAACGGCTACCTCAACGTGTTTCTCGACCGCCCACAGCTGCTGCGCAAGTGGCTTGAGCCTCAGGCCCCAGGACCCAGGCCTCAGGCCCCGGGAAAAGTCATCGTGGAGCACACGGCGATCAACCCCAACAAAGCGGCCCACATCGGGCACCTGCGAAACTCCGCGCTCGGCGACACGCTCGTGCGGCTGATCCAGTTCGGCGGGAGCCCGGTGGAGGTCCAGAACTACATCGACGATACCGGCGTGCAGGTTGCGGACGTCGTCGTCGGCTTTCGGCATCTCGAACAGAAGGGGCTCGACGAGATTCGGCGGCTGGCGGACTCCGCGCGGTTCGACGTCTACTGCTGGGATCTGTACGCGAAGGTGACCGAGTGGTACGAGCAGGACAAGAGCCGCCTGGCGATTCGGAAGACGACGCTGCACGACCTCGAGCATGGCGGCAACGACAATGCGGCCATCGGCGCCTTCATCGCCGACCGTATCGTCCGGCACCATCTTGCGACGATGGCGCGGCTCAGGATCGGGTACGACCTGCTGACCTGGGAAGGGGACATTCTCCGACTGGGCTTCTGGACGCAGGCATTCGAGATCCTCAAGCGTCAGGGAACGATCTACCTCCGTGCCGAGGGGCGGCTGGCTGGCTGCTGGGTGATGGAGATAAAGGACGATCCACTCGCCGGCCACGCGGAGGAGTCCAGTCCGCACGTAAACGGCGATGCCGATGACGCGGAAGACGATGACCAGCGGGAGAAGGTCATCGTCCGATCCGACGGCACCGTGACGTACGTCGGCAAGGACATCGCGAACCAGTTCTGGAAGTTCGGCCTGCTCGGCAAGGACTTCCGCTACCGTGAATTCTGCCGCGAAGCAAACGGCGACGTGCTGTGGGCCACGACGTCGGATGAGCGCGGCCTGCCCGGGGGGGCCAACGGTGTCCCGTCGTTCGGGGCGGGCGAGCGGACCTACAACGTCATCGACACTCGTCAGTCGTACCTGCAGAAGCTTCTGAAACAGGCGCTGGCGACGATGGGCTACACGAAAGAGGCGGAGCGGGCGACGCACTTCGCGTACGAGATGGTGGCGCTATCGCATGCCACGGCGCGCGAGCTCGGGTACCCCGCCGACGACAGCGGACGGCCGTTCGTCGAGGTCTCCGGGCGGAAGGGGCTCGGCGTGAAGGCGGACGATCTGATCGACCGGCTGGCCGAAAAGGCGCTCGCCGAGGTGCGCAAGCGGAACCCGGAGTCGAGCGACGCTGAGGCGCGCGCGACCGCCGAGACAATCGCGACGGCGGCGCTGCGGTACTTCATGGTGAAGTTCTCGCTCGGAAAGATCATCGTGTTCGACATCGACGAGGCGCTCAGCTTCGAGGGCGAGAGCGGTCCGTACCTGCAGTACGCCGCCGTGCGGGCGTCCAACATCTTCCAGAAGATGAAAGAGCGCGAGGGAGCGGACGAGGCGGCGATCATCGCGGCGCTGCCGTCCACGCCGGCCGAGGTGCTGATCGCGGGCCCCGAAGGGGATGACCTCTGGGGGCTCGTCCTCGAAGCGGCTCGGCTGGACGAGATGGTCGACCAGGCCCTGCGCAGCAACGAAGTCGCCGTCGTCGCGAAGTATGCTTTCGGGCTCGCCCAGGCCTTCAACGCGTTCTACCACAAGTATCCGATTCTCAGCGAGGAGCGCATCGACGCGAAGCGCTGGCGCGCCGCTGTCGTGTCCTACTTCCGGATGCAGATCACGCGAGCGCTGGACCTGATGGGATGCGCCGTGCCGTCGCGCATGTAGCAACATGAAGCCCATCATCGGCATCACCCGCAATCGCCGCCCTGCCGATTACGAGCAGGCTATCCGGGTGGCCGGCGGTGAACCCCGGCTGCTGGATTGGGGCGCGATGAAACCGGCTGAAGCGCTCGAAAGGATCGATGGCCTGCTGCTGACCGGCGGCGGTGACATCGATCCGAAACATTACGGTCAACCACATTCCCCACACCTCGAGCTGGCGGAGGCGGGCCGCGACGAGTTCGAGATTGCGATTTCGCGCTCGGCGCTCGAGCGCGATCTGCCGATCCTCGCGATCTGCCGTGGACTGCAGGTGCTGAACGTCGCTGCGGGCGGGACGCTGCACCAGCACGTTCCGGATGCCGTGGGCCCTGGAATTCCACACTCGGTCGATGAACCGAAGAACGCGATCGCACACCCCGTTCGCGTCGTTCCGGAGTCGGCGCTGGCAGGCGCCCTGGGCGCGCGCGTGATGACAGTCGAGACCTGCGCGGTCAACAGCCGGCATCACCAGGCGGTGGACGCCGTCGCGCCCGGCTTCGTCGTCTCGGCCACGGCGCCCGACGGCATCATCGAGGGCATCGAACGCCGCGACCGCAGGTTCTGCGTGGGAGTCGAGTGGCACCCGGAGAACTTCTGGGCCACCGGAGAATTCGCGTCGCTGTTCGAAACGTTCGTGCGCGCGTGTCGGCGGCCACGGATCACCGCGGATTCACGATAGCCACGGCGGCTCGCGCTACGGCGCAGTCCTGGCAAACGTCACGAGGGTCTCGACGTGTGGCGTGTTCGGAAAGAGATCGAAGGCCCGGACCGAGCCGAGTGTATAGCCGGCGTCCACCATGCGGCGCGCGTCGCGGGCCAGCGTGGCCACGTCGCAGGAGACGTACACGATCTGCTGCGCACCATGGGCGACGACGGCGTCGAGCGCCTCACGCGACATCCCGGTCCGCGGAGGATCGACGATGACCGAAGCCGCCGGGGCGCCTTCATGGCGGCGCAGATACTCCTCGACCGAACGACCGTGCGCCGCGAGGCGTCCCTCGAACGGCCGCGCGTTCGCCGCGAGATCGTCCGCACTCAATCGATCTCCTTCCACGGCCACAATCCGCTGCCAGCCAGCCGCCGCGAGCGCGGCCGCGAACAGTCCGACGCCCGAGTACAGATCGAGAAGCAGATCCTCGGGTCCCGCGGTCACGCTCTCGCGCACTGCGTCGGCCAGCGTCTGCAGGAGATACCGATTCCCTTGAAAGAACGACCGGACATGACGACGAATCGTCGCTCCGGATACCGTGTCGTGGACGAACGGCTCGCCACCCAGCCGCACGGTCGCGGCGCCGGTCGACATCGCACAAGTCAGGCCGGTCAGGCCCCGCGTGCCCGCGAGGGGCGCGTAGGTGGACGTTTTGAGGCCCTGGGCGGGGCGGAGCTGCAGGTGCAGCGCGCGCTCCGTCATCGGCGCGTTCTCCGCCAGCTCGATGGCAGACACCTGCCCCGCTCCCAGTTTCTTGAGCCGCAGCCGGACGTGGTCGAGAACCGCGCAGGTCTCGAGCGAAAGCTGTCCGGTCGACGCGGGGTCGCACAGCTCGTGCGTCGCCTCCCGGAAGAACCCGATCCGCCCCTCCTGCACGTGCAGCCGCGCGCGCATCCGATATCCGCGCTCCTCGGAGCCCGTGACGTCCACCGGGGCGTCGAGCGGCAGACGTCCGATCCTGGCGAACGCGTCGGCGACGACTTCTCCCTTCAGCGCAAGTTGTCTGGCGTAGCTGATGAAGGCATAGCTCGCGCCCCCGCACGTCCAGTCACCAGGCCAGGGACGGCGATCCGCGTCAGGCTCGACGATGTCGATCGCGGTCGCATACGCGACGGACCGATCCGCGCGGGTGATGTCCGCCACGACGCGTTCGCCGGGGATCGCGCCGGCGACGAGGACGACCTGCCCCTCGTGCCGCGCGATCATCCACCCGCCGGCGGCGGGCTTCTCGATCGCGAGCGTGACACGGTCGCGCGGGCGCAGCATGGAAAGGTCAGTCCAACGCGATCGCGGGCAGCCCCAGCCGCTCGCGGAGCAGCCGATCGCGGGCGGCAAAAACGGCGCGGGTGTGCGCGTCTGCCGGCATGCGCCCGGCGAAGGCCGACAGTTCCTGCTCCGCCTCGCCGGTCAGCGTGCGCAGGAGAACCGCATCCGCCTCGCCGCGCGCGGCCGCCATCACCTCCGCGTCGAGCGCGCGAAGCCGATCGAGCGCGGCGCCCCGGACCGCGCCCCGTAACGCGCGGGCGCGCGACCGCAGCGCGTCGATCTCCGCGAGTGCCCCGTCGAGCGCGGCCGCGAGCGATGGACCGAACTGCCGCTGCGCGACGAGCGAGGTGAGGCGCTCCGCCGCACGATTGAGATGTACCGGCAGACTCTCGTGCGGGTGGGAGGGACCGGTCTCGGAGGGGCCGGTCTTAAGACCGGCCCCTCCAGTGAGCGCGATCCCCACCGCGCGGCGCCACTCGTCGAACGCGTCGAGGATGTCCGCTTCGCAGAACTCTACGCGAACGGGCCGGCGCCGCTCGCCCTTCCGGTAGTACCGATCGAAGGTGCGATCGATCCCGCGGAACACGACCGCCAGCGGTACGCCTTGCGCCGCCCACCCGCACACGCGCTCGAACGCCGGGCCGGCGATCCGAATCAGGTGCCCGTCATTCTTTCGACAGAGGTAGGTCTCGACTTCCCGGCAGTACTCGGCAGGTTCCGTCACCTGTTGCGTTCCCAGATCATGCGGAGGCCGATCAGCGTGAGGTCGGGGTTGACCTCCTCGACGACGGAGGTCTCGGCCGTGATGGTCTCCGCCATGCCGCCGGTCGCGATGCAGCGCGCCTGCGGCTCGCCCAGCTCCGCCCGCATGCGCCGTACGATCCCCTCGATCATGTCGACGTAGCCAAAGAACAACCCCGACTGCATCGAGCCCACGGTCGTCCTGCCGATGACCGTGGGCGGCTTGCGGACCTCCACCTTCGGCAGGCGCGCGGCCCGGAGAAACAACGCATCGGCGGAAATCTGTATCCCCGGACAGATCACGCCGCCCAGGTACTCGCCGCGCGCGGTGATGGCATCGAACGTGGTCGCCGTCCCGAAATCCACGACGATGACCGGTCTCGCGGCGGCGCGACCGTAGAGCTCGAACGCGGCGACGCCGTTGACGACCCGGTCCGCGCCGACGTCGGCCGGAGTGTCGTAGAGGACCGGCATGCCCGTGTTCGTGGCCGGATCGACGATGAGGGCGTCGCGGCCGAAATAGCGGCGCGCCATCTCCGCCGCCGGGCCGGTCAGCGGCGGGACGACCGACGCGAGAATCACGCCGACGACGCGCGACCGATCCACGCGTTCGTGGTCGAAAAGATGCGTGATCAGGATCCCGAGTTCGTCGGCCGTCCGCTCGCGCAGCGTGGCGAGCCGCCAGCTCTGCGCGAGCCGCTGGCCCTCGAAGAGGCCGACCGTGATGTTGGTGTTGCCGACGTCGATGGCAAGCAGCATGGTCACAGCCAGCGTACTTCGCCGGACACGATCCGCTCCAGAGACCTTCCGACGCGGACCAGGAGCGCCCCCGAGTCGTCGATGCCCTCGGCGACCCCGGATCGGCGGCCCGCGTCGCCGGTCCACTCGACCGACCGGCCGCGTGCGGAGGGGGCCCACGCGTGCCACCGGGCGCGAATCTCGGCGGCGCGCCCCTCCGCCAGATCCCGGACGCGCAGCGCGAGCGCCGCGAGGCATTCAACCAGGACAGCGCTGCGCTCGACCGGCCGACCCAGCTCCGCCTCGAGCGACGTCGCGCGATCCGCCAGCTCTCCATCGAACACGCCGCGCAGGTTGATCCCGAACCCGACGACGACAAAGGCGAGCGCGGTGCCGTCCGACGAGCCTTCGGTCAGGATGCCGGCCAGCTTGCGCCCGCCCCCCGGGGCCATCAGGTCGTTGGGCCACTTGAGCTCGGCGGCGAGCCCTGTCGCCGCGCGGATCCCTTCGGCCAGCGCCACGCCTCCGGCGAGCGTCAGGAGTCCCTCGGCTCCGCTCGGGGCAAGGGGCTGTCGGAGAGACGGGCGCAGCACAACCGAGGCGTAGAGTCCGGCCCCTGGCGCCGAGACCCAGGATCGCCCGAGCCGTCCGCGCCCGGCGGTCTGCCCATCGGCGATGACGAGTGTCCCGTCTTCTGCGCCCAGCGCCGCCAGACGCGCGGCGTCGTCGTTGGTCGAGCCCGTCTGCTCGACGTGCACGACGCGCCGGCCGAACGGCGCGATCCGGTCGGCCGCCGCGCTCAGCGCCTGCTCCAGATCGGATGGCATGGGGTGGTTACCGGTCGCGCTCGATCTCGAGGCTGAGATCCGCCGCGGGCGCCGAGTGGGTCAGCGCGCCGATCGAGACGTAGTCGGCGCCGAGCTCTGCGAGGGCAGGCAGGCGATCGAGCGTCACGCCGCCCGAGATTTCCGTCTTCGCGCGGCCGCGCGCGCGTCCGATCGCGTCGCGCATGTCCTCGATCGACATGTTGTCGAGCAGGATGATGTCGGCGCCGGCGGCGAGCGCTTCGTCCACCTCGGCAAGCGACTGCGCCTCGATCTCGATCGGCATCTCGTGACCGGCCGCGCGCATCTTGCGCACCGTCTCACCGACGCCGCCGCCGAGCCTGATGTGGTTCTCTTTGATGAGAATCCCATCGTCGAGCGCCGCACGATGGTTGACGCCACCGCCGGCCCGTACGGCGTACTTTTCGAGCACGCGCAGCGTCGGCGTCGTCTTTCGCGTGTCGAGGACGGTCAGCCTGCCGCCTGCCGCATCGACGAATCGACGGGTCACCGTCGCGATGCCCGACAGACGCTGCAGAAAATTCAGGGCGGTGCGCTCGGCCGTCAGGAGCGCCCCCGCGAAGCCGGTGATCTCAGCGACGGTTTGGCCAGCGGCGCAGGCCTCTCCGTCGGCGGACTTCGCCGCGAACGCGACGCGGGGGTCGAGTTGCCGGAACGCCTCCGCGGCGACGTCGAGCCCGGCGAGCACGCACGAACACTTCGCCAGGAGCACGCCGCGCGCCCGCAGCTCCGCCGGCACCGTTGCCTCGGTGGTGACGTCGCCCCAGCCGAGGTCCTCCGCCAGAGCGCGCCGGACGATCTCGCGGTACAGGGCGGGCTCGAGCGGACCGAACGGTACGGATTTCATTGGCCCGACTCGCGCGAGAGCGCCTCGGCCTGCCCTGAGCCTTGTCGAACGGCCGGCGCCAGCTCGACCTCGACGGCGAATTCGCCGGTCTCGATCTCGAGGCGCTCGATGAGCCCGGCGGCCAGCAGGTCGGCGCGGGTCTCCTCGAGAAGCGCCGCCCGTTCCGCCGTGTCCGTGACCCGGACGACGCTCGCCGCGGTCTTGAACGGGCGCTTGTCCTCCGACTTCTTCTTGCGAATCTCGCCGAGCACGAGCGAGGCGGCGTCCAGCGCGATGGCGCCACGGTCGTCCTCCCCGCCCGCCACGGCAATCAGCTCCGAACCGGATGGCCAGGCCGCACGGTGCACGGATCCGGACTGCCACCACGACCACACTTCCTCGGTGACGAAGGGCAGGTACGGCGCGAAGAGCCGCAGCATCGACGACAACGCGGCGAGAAGCGCCGCGTTGGCCGATCCCGCAGCCGCAGGACCCTGCTCGCCGTACCGCCGTGACTTCACCAGCTCCAGATAGTTGTCACAGAAGGACCAGAAGAACTTCTCCGTGCGATCGAGCACCCGCGCGTAGTCGTACGCCTCGAGATCCGTGGTGGACTCATCGACCAGGCGCGCGAGGGTCGTCAGCATGCCGCGGTCGACGCGAAGCGTGACGGCGCCGCGCGGCTCGGCGTTCGACAGCGCGAACTTCGACGCGTTCAGGATCTTGATCGCCAGGCGCCGGCCGACCTTCATCTGATTGGGATCGAACGTCGTGTCTGCCCCTGGTCGTCCGCTGGCGGCCCAGTACCGCACGCCGTCTGATCCATGCTCCTCGAGCAGCGCCTTCGGCGTGACGACGTTGCCCTTCGACTTCGACATCTTCTTGCGGTCGGGATCGACGACGAAGCCGGAAATGGCGGCGTTCGTCCACGGGAGCGAGTCGTGCTCGAAGTGCGCGCGCAGCACCGTGCTGAACAGCCAGGTCCGGATGATGTCGTGCGCCTGGGGCCGGAGGTCCATCGGAAACACACGAGTGAACAGGTCCGGGTCGCTCTCCCAGCTCCCGGCGATCTGCGGCGACAGCGACGAGGTGGCCCAGGTGTCCATCACGTCCGGATCGCCGACGAAGCCGCCCGGCTCGCCTCGCTGGCTGGCGCCGAAGCCTGGTGGAACATCGCTCGAGGGGTCGATCGGCAGGCGCGAGGGGTCGGGCTTGATCGGCGACGCGTAGTCGATCGTGCCGTCCGCGTTGACGGGGTACCACAGCGGAAACGCGACGCCGAAGAACCGCTGGCGGCTGACGCACCAGTCGCCGGTGAGCCCGTTCACCCAGTTCTCGTAGCGGGTGCGCATGTAGGGAGGGTGCCACTCGAGCGCCCGGCCCCGGGCGATGAGCGCCTCCCGGGAGTCCATTGTCTTGATGAACCACTGGCGGCTCGTGACGATCTCGAGCGGCCGGTCGCCCTTTTCGTAGAACTTCACGGCGTGCGTGATGGGCCGCGGCTCGCCGACGAGCGCGCCCGCCTCGCGGAGCAGCTCCACGATCCGCGCCCGCGCTTTCTGCGCGGAGAGACCGGCGAGCTGGTCGTAGAACTGCTGGGCCCGCGCGGGATCCTCGGATGGCCAGTCCGTCGATCCCCAGACGACGGGCCTGAAGGTGCCGTTTGGCTGAATCACGGCGCGGACCGGCAGGTTCAACTCGCGCCACCACGTGACGTCCGTGATGTCGCCGAAGGTGCAGATCATCGCGAGGCCGCTGCCGCGCTCCGGGTCGGCGAGCGTGTGCGCGCGGATCGGCACGCGGGCGCCGAAAAGCGGCGTGATCGCGTGCTGGCCGACGAGCGGCGCGTAGCGCGGATCGTCGGGATGCGCGACGAGCGCCACGCAGGACGGTATCAGCTCGGGGCGCGTGGTCTCGATGGCGATGTTTTGGGATCCCAGGGAGAATTCCACTCGGTGATACGCGCCTGCCACCTCCCGATCCTCGAGCTCCGCCTGCGCGACCGCCGTGCGGAAATCGACATCCCACAACGTCGGCGCTTCGGTCTGATACGCGAGTCCCCGATCCAGGAGCCGAAGGAACGCGAGCTGCGACGCCCGCTGGGCGGGGCGGCCGATCGTGGCGTAGGTCATCGACCAGTCCACTGAGAGGCCCAGGTACCGCCAGAGATCCTCGAAGGCTTTCTCGTCTTCAGCCGTCAGCCTGGCACACAGCTCGATGAAATTCGGACGCGAGACCGACACCGGCGGCTTCGGCGGCGTCGCGGGCGGCTCGAACGACGGATCGTACGCCAGCGCCGGATCGCAGCGCACGCCGTAGTAGTTCTGCACCCGGCGCTCGGTGGGCAGGCCGTTGTCGTCCCAACCCATCGGGTAAAAGACGTCCCGCCCGCGCATGCGTTGAAAGCGCGCGATCACGTCGGTATGGGTGTACGAAAAGACGTGGCCGATGTGCAGCGAGCCGCTGACGGTCGGGGGCGGCGTGTCGATCGCGTAAATCTCCTCGCGCGGTTTCGCGCGCGAGAACCGGTACGTCCCGTCAGCTTCCCATCGCGCGCGCCACTTGTCCTCGAGGCCTTCGAGCGCAGGCTTCTCCGGGACGCCGTGCGTCATCGTCAGGACGCACCCTTCTTGACGCGGTCGATTTCCTCCCGAACGAGGCGCTCGGCGACCTGCAGGACGGTCTGGCGAACGACCTGATCGGACATGCGCGCGAGCACGCGCCTGACGACCTCTTCGACCACATCGTCGCCGACGGGAGCGGCCGCAACGCCGCCGCCGGCGGCCGGCCGCACGGCGAGCCCCTGCTCCGCGGCGAGCAGCGCGGCGAAGGCGTCGGCCAGCGCAGGTCCCTCGGCCACGGGCGGCGCGTCGGCAGCCGGCGCCATTGCGGGCTCGAGCGTGGCGGTTCCCACCGACCCCGCCGCCGCAGGCGCAGGTTCTGGAGCGGGCGCCGCCGGCGGTGGAGGCGCGGCGGGAGTGTGAGCCGCCGCATTGACCGGGGCCGCCAGAACCGTCTCGGGCGGCTGAGCGGGCGGCACCGACGGCAGATCCCAATCCCCGAAATCCGTCGCCCGCGCGGCGGGGGCGCGTGGCGCGGCCGGCGGTGGCTTCGGTGGTGCGGTCGGCTCGAGCGGCGCGGGCTGTCCGGCCGGCGCGTGCTGTGCGAAGGCCGCGTCGAGCCGATCGAAGTACTCGTCGAGCGAATCGATCGGCTTCGCCGGAGGCTCTAGCGGTGGAGGCTCGGCCGACGGCGCGGGCGCCGGCTGGGCCGGAGCCGCCCCCTCCTGCCAGAGAGACGAAGGGCGGCGCCCCGCGAGAAGATCTTTGACTCGGTTGATGACCATTTGCGGCTCGAAAGGTTTGACGAGCACGCCGTCGCACCCGACGGCGCGCGCGCGCGCCTCGTCGATGGGTTCGAATGCGCCCGTCAGCAGAATAACTGGAATGTGCCGGAGGTGCGGCGTCGTTTTCACGTGCGCGGCGACCTCGTAGCCGTCGCGCCGGGGCATGCCGACATCGGCAAGGATGACGTCCGGACGCTCCGACTCGATGCGCTGGACGGCTTCCTGCCCGTCGCCGACCGCGATCACCTGGATCTGCTCGTCGGCGAACGTCAGCTCGATGACACGCTGAATGGTGACGCTGTCGTCCGCGAGCAGCAGCTTAGGCATGTATCTGCGTTAGTCTGCGGCTGCGCGCGCGTTGGATTCGATGTACGTGATGATCTCCTGCATCGGGCTCCCGGGCAGGAAGATCCCATTGATCCCAAGCGCCTGCAGCTTCGGAATGTCCACGTCGGGGATGATCCCACCGACGACCACGATCACGTCGGTCAGTCCCTTCTCCCGAAGGAGCTCCATCACGCGCGGACAGATGTGCATGTGCGCGCCGGACAGAATCGAGAGGCCTATGGCGTCCGCATCCTCTTGAAGGGCCGCCGCCACGATCTGCTCCGGCGTCTGGCGGAGACCCGTATAGATGACCTCCATCCCCGCGTCGCGCAGCGCGCGCGCGATGACCTTGGCCCCGCGATCGTGGCCGTCGAGGCCAGGCTTTGCGATGACGACTCTGATTTTCCGCATGCAGGGCCCAGGGATTGGGGCCTGGGGCCTGGGGAAGAAAACTCTCTTCAAGCCCCAAGCCCCAGCCCCCAAGCCCTAAATCGACGGGACCTCCTCGTACTCCCCCCAGACGTCCCGGAGCGCGTCGCACATCTCGCCGACGGTGGCGTACGCGCGGACGCACTCCAGCAGTGGATACATCGTGTTATCGGCGCGGCGGGCCGCCTCGCGCAGGGCGTCGAGGGCGCGGGCGACGCGGGCGCCGTCCCGCGTCCGGCGCAGCCGGTCGAGCGCGGCCAGCTGCGTCTCGGCCGCGGTGTCGTCTATATAGAGGATAGGATGCGGCGGCTCATCCTCCATCACGTAGTCGTTGACGCCGACGATGACCTTCTCGCGCCGCTCGACCGCCTGCTGGAACTGATACGAGGCTTCGGCGATCTCCTTCTGCGGGTAGCCCTGCTCGACGGCCGCGACCATCCCTCCCATCCGGTCGATCGTGTCGAAGTAGCGTTTCGCACCCTCTTCCATGTCGAGGGTGAGCTTCTCGACGAAATAGGATCCACCGAGCGGGTCGACGATGTTCGCGACGCCGCTTTCGTGGGCGATGATCTGCTGCGTGCGGAGCGCGAGCGTCGCCGCTTCGGCGGTCGGGAGCGCCAGCGCCTCGTCCAGAGAGTTGGTGTGCAGCGAGTTCGTGCCGCCGAGCACCGCGCCGAGCGCCTGCAGCGCCGTCCGCACGACGTTGTTGTAGGGCTGCTGCGCCGTGAGCGAGACGCCTGCCGTCTGCGTGTGAAAGCGCAGCTTCCAGGAGCGGTCGCTCTTCGCGCCGAACCGGTCGCGCATGACCTCGGCCCAGAGCTTGCGCGCCGCGCGGTATTTCGCGATCTCCTCGAAGAAGTCGCTGTGCGCGTTGAAGAAAAACGAGATGCGGGGAACGAAGTCGTCGACGTCGAGCCCGGCATCGACGCCGTACTGGACGTACTCGATCCCGTCTCGCAGCGTGAAGGCCAGCTCCTGCACCGCCGTCGAGCCCGCCTCGCGGATGTGGTAGCCGCTGACCGAGATCGTGTTCCAGCGCGGCACCTCTTTCGCGCAGAACGCGAACACGTCCGTGATGAGACGCATCGACGGCCGGGGCGGGAAGATGTACTCCTTCTGCGCGATGAACTCTTTCAGGATGTCGTTCTGGATCGTGCCCGACAGCTTCTTCCAGTCCGCCCCCTGCTTCTCCGCGACGACGAGGTACATCGCGAAGATCATCGACGCCGGCGAGTTGATCGTCATCGACGTCGTGATGTCGCCGAGCGAGATGCCCTCGAACAGCCGCTCCATGTCGGCGAGCGACATGATGCTGACGCCGCACTTCCCGACCTCGCCGAGCGACAGCGGGTGATCCGGGTCGCGGCCCATCAGCGTCGGGAGATCGAACGCGACGCTGAGGCCGGTCCCGCCCGCCTTCAACAGCTGCTTGTACCGCTCGTTGGTCTCCGCCGGCGTCCCGAATCCGGCGAACTGCCGCATCGTCCAGAGCTTGGCGCGGTAACCGGTCGGGTGGATTCCTCGCGTGTACGGAAAATCCCCGGGGTCTGCGAGGTCGCGCCCGTACTCGAGATTGGCAAGGTCCGCCGACGTGTAGAGCCGCTCGATCCGGCGGCCGGAGATCGTCGTGAACGGGACGTCCCGCTCCTGAACCTTCGGCCGGACCGGTTCGACGACCGTTTTCATAAGTCCTTTGATTATAAGCTGATCCAATGTGGATTGCTTCACCTGCTCGTCGATCGCGTCCCGTCATGGACGATCTTTCCTCCGACGATCGTGTACCGGACCTTCGCCTTCAGCAGATCCGCGGGGCTCGTCTTGCCAACCTCCACGAGATTGCGGTCGAAGACGGCGATGTCGGCGAGCTTCCCCGGCGCGAGCGTTCCTTTGATCTCCTCCTCGAACGACGCCCATGCGGGTCCTTTCGTGTAGGCCTCGATGGCTTCCTCGATCGTGAGCCGCTGGTCGGGGAACCAGCCCTCCTTCGGCTCGCCGGTGAGCGTCTGGCGAGTGACGGCGGCGTACAGTCCGTAGACCGGGCTGAGAAAGTAGCGGGCGGCGTTTGTGCCCGGGCTGTCGCTGCCGAACACGAGCACCGCACCCGCCTGCTTGAGCTTCCGGAATGGATACGCGCCGCGCGACCGTTCGGGGCCGATGCGCTCCTCCATCCACCGCATGTCGTCGGAGATGTGGTAGGGGTTGACCTCGGCGACGAGCTTCAACTTCCCGAAGCGCGCGTAATCGTCCGGATGAATCGTCTGCGCGTGGATCACGCGCCAGCGATGGTCCGTGTCGAGGAGTTTTTCCTCCGTCAGCACGCGCTCGTACACGTCGAGAAGGATGCGATTGCCGAGGTCGCCGATCGCATGGACATGAGGGGGCACGCCGATCTTCGCGGCCGCCTTGACGAGGCGCTCCAGGTTGCCCGGCGGAAAGGCGGTGTAGTGATCGCCGGGCTTCATGGACATCGCCGCCCCTTCCCGTCCCTCGGGGAACATCACGTGGCGGAGGATGCCGCGGTTGCGCGCGTCGTGGTTGAACGGCTCGAAGAACAGCGCCGCGCTGCTGCCCATGATGCCATCCACCCAGGCCTTGAAGCCGACCAGCTTCAGCCATTCGTCGCCGAAGCCGCGCGACATCCCGAGCGCCGCCACATGATCCACCTCGTAAAGCGTCGGACGGATATTGATCCGCAGCGTCAGCTCGCCGCGGCGCCTCAGGGTCTGATAGGCCTGCAGCTGCTCGGCGGACGTCAGATCCTGGATCGTCGTGACGCCTCCCTCGCGCGCTTCCTGGAGGACCGCGCGCACCTGCACGAGCCGCTGCTCGAACGGCGTCGCGGGAATCGCCTTGCGGACGAGATCCGCGGCCGAGCCTTTGAGGATCCCGGTCAGCCGGCCGCTCGCGTCCTTGACGATCTCGCCTCCCTCGGGCGCGCGCGTGGCCTCGGTGATGCCCGCCAGCTTCAACGCCAGGCTGTTCGCGAGGTACAGGCTTCGGTCGAAGCGGTTCACGAACACCGGATGGTCGGGTGTCACCGCATCAATCTGATCGCGATGCGGCGTGAACGGCCCCGCACCTTGAGCACCTTGAGCACCTTGAGCACCCGTGGACCCCGCCTTCCATTGTTCGTACGCCCCCCAGTCCCCCCTGGTGATCCAGCTCCCCTTGGGCAGCCGCGCGGCCGCCGCGCGCAGCCGATCGGTGAACGCCTTCGGTTCGTGGACGTCGAGCAGGTTGGCGCCGACCAGCAGCGCGCCGGTGCCCTCGGTATGCACGTGAGCGTCGTTGAAGCCGGGCAGCGCGAAGCCGCCGGCGAGGTCCACCGTGCGCGTGTCGGCGCCGGCGAGCGCGCGGATCTCCGCCGACGTGCCGACGGCGAGGATGCGGTCGCCCGCGATGGCAACCGCCTCGGCCCACGGCTTCGCGGGGTCGAGCGTGTAGACCCGCCCGTTGATGAGAATGAGGTCCGCACCGGCTCCGGCCAGAACGGCCGGCGCTGCCGCAAGAGCGAGGACGGTCAGGATGCGTTTCATGACCGGGCAGGATACCTTGACTTGGCTTGGGACCGGAAAGTACGCTGTCCTGCTTTTTGACCACCGATTTCGCGGGTATCCGCTAGGAGCGTCATGGAGGGCGGCAGCATCTTCAACGCCATGCTCCAGGAGTTCGATGGAGCGGCAAGAATCCTCGGCCTCGAGCCCGGCATCTGGAAAATTCTCACCCATCCCAAGCGCCAGATCATCGTGTCCTGCCCGATCCAGATGGACAACGGCGAGATCGAGGTCTTCACCGGCTACCGGGTCCAGTACAACATCACGCTCGGCCCCGCGAAGGGCGGCATCCGCTATCACCCGAACGTGACGCTCGATGAAGTCACCGCGCTGGCCGCCTGGATGACCTGGAAGTGCGCCGTCGCGCACATTCCCTTCGGCGGCGGCAAAGGGGGCGTTGTCTGCGACCCGACGCGCATGTCGCGGCGCGAGCTGGAAGCGCTCACGCGCCGGTACGTCGCGGAGATCATCGACGCGATCGGCCCTGAGAAAGACATCCCGGCGCCCGACGTCAACACGAACGATCAGATCATGGCGTGGGTCATGGACACCTACTCCATGCACGTCGGGCAGACGACGACCGCCGTGGTCACGGGCAAACCGATCGAGATGGGGGGATCGCTGGGACGCCGCGAGGCCACTGGCCGGGGCGTCATGATCTGCACGCGCGATGCGGCGAAGCATCTCGGCCTCGATATCAAGGGGGCGACGATTGCCGTCCAGGGGTTCGGCAATGTGGGGTCGATCTCCGCGCTGCTCCTCTCGCAGATCGGCGCGAAGATCGTCGCGGTCACAGACTGGAAAGGCGGCGTGCACAACCCCGCGGGCCTCGACGTCGCGAAGCTCGCCGACTACGTCTCGCAGCATCGCACCGTGGACGACTTCCCTGGCGGCGAGCCGATCGACAACGAGGCGATGTTCAAACTGCCCGTCTCGGTGTTGATTCCCGCGGCGCTCGAGAATCAGATCACAATGGAGAACGCGCCGGACATCCAGGCCAAGATCATCATCGAAGGCGCGAACGGTCCGACGACGCCGGAGGCGCACGCCTTGCTCCACAGCCGCGGGATCTTCGTCGTCCCCGACATCCTGGCCAATTCGGGAGGGGTCACGACCTCCTACTTCGAGTGGGTGCAGGACCGGTACGGCTATTTCTGGACCGAGCGCGAGGTCAACGAGCGGCTCGAGGCCAAGATGGTCGAGGCGTTCGATGACGTGCTGAAGACCTCGCTCAAATACAAGACCGACATGCGCACCGCCGCCTACATTGTCGCCATCAACCGGGTCGCGACCGTGACGAGGATGCGGGGGATGTACGCGTAATCTGCAGGGAGGCAGAATGCCATCTGCGATCGACCCACCTCAGGCTCTCGACTCGTTCCTCATCGCGCAGCAGCAGTTCGATCGGTGCGCGGACCTTCTGAATCTCGATCGCGGGCTGCGCGCCGTGCTGCGCGAGCCGGTGCGGGAGCTCCATGTCACGCTTCCGGTCCGGATGGACGACGGGAACATCCGCGCGTTCAAGGGCTTTCGCGTCCAGTACAACGATGCCCGCGGCCCGGCCAAGGGCGGCATCCGGTTCCACCAGGACGAGACGATCAGCACCGTCCGCGCGCTGGCGGCGTGGATGACGTGGAAGACGGCGGTCATGGATCTGCCGCTCGGGGGCGGCAAGGGCGGCATCATCTGCAACCCCAAGGAGCTGTCCGAGCGCGAGCTCGAGCGGCTCTCGCGCGCCTACATCAACGCCATCGCCTGGATCATCGGCCCCGAGCGCGACATCCCCGCGCCGGACGTGTACACGACGCCGCAGATCATGGGCTGGATGATGGACGAGTTCAGCAAGCACCGGGGCTACACGACGCCCGGCGTGATCACCGGCAAGCCGATGACGCTCTGGGGATCGCTCGGCCGGGACGACGCGACGGCCCGCGGCTCGATGTACGCGATCCGGGAGGCCGCGCGCGAGCTCGGCCTCGATCTCTCGAAGGCGCGCGTGGCGATCCAGGGCTACGGCAACGCCGGCTCGTTCGCCGCGTCGCTCGCCTCGGAGATGTTCGGCATGAAGATCGTGGCGATCAGCGACTCGCGCGGCGGCATCTTCGACCCGAAGGGCATCGCGTACACAGAGCTCCACGAGTACAAAGAACAGACCGGCTCCGTCGTCGGATACCCGAAGGGTCAGGCGGTCAGCAACAGCGATCTGCTCGAGGTGGACGCCGATGTGCTGATCCCGGCCGCGCTGGAGAATCAAATCACGGGGCAGAACGCGGCCCGCATCAAGGCGAAGATCGTCGCCGAAGCGGCCAACGGCCCGACGACGCCGGAAGCGGACGCGATTCTCTACAAGCGGGACGTCTTCGTCATCCCGGACTTTCTCTGCAACGCCGGCGGCGTGACCGTGTCGTACTTCGAGTGGGTGCAGAACCTGCGCGGCATGCCGTGGGAGCTGGAAGACGTGCACCGGCGCCTCGACCGGAAGATGACGCGCGCCTTCGAGGAATCGCTCGTGGAATCCCGGCGCCACAAGGTGGACGTCCGCATGGGCGCCTATTGCGTGGCGGTGAAGCGGGTCGCGGAGGCGGTTCGCGCGAGAGGGTGGGCGTGATCGTGAATGCCACGGATCCTCCGGATCACCATCCGAACGATCACGGATCCCCGCGGATGCACGCCTTTCGGATTGCCATGGATCCCTCGGATCTCTGATTCTGGATTCTGAGTCCCGGTGATATCTTAACTGATGACTCGAATGGCGAGCACGTCCTGCGACGAGCCCTTGCCCGCCGTCGCCGTGATCTCGATGAGGTACTCGCCCGGCGCGAGGCTCGCCAGCGGCAGGTCGAACACGTGCGCGGCACCGGCCGATTCGACCTGTAACGCCGACATCGGCTGGCCGGTGCGGTTGAGCAGCTTCGCGGTGACGGCGGGCGCGTCGCCAGTCGCCGCATAGGCCTCCACGCGAAGCGCAAGCCGCTCCGTCCGGCGGAATTCACGATCCGGTGTGGGCATCGCGGCCGGATCCGCTTTCAGCGCAGCGATCTCCTTCACCGTGCGCGCGCGCAGCAGCCGAGGGGTCGAGAGCGACACCTCGGTCTTCCCGAAGTCCGGCACGGTCATCTCTTGCTGCGCCGCGTCCATGACCTGACCACGCTCGTTCTCGATATTGAAACGCACCTGCATCGGGCCGGGGTCCGCGTCGAAGCTCACGACGCGCGGTTCGGCGACGCGGCCGCGGAAGTACGGCTCGCCCGTCTGCGCGATCGCCGTGACGGCCAGCCGGGCCGGCGGATCCTCGCGCGCGGCGGCCGACCCGGGCGATTGCGCGACCGGCTCCCACGCCAGCGTGACGCGCGTCTTGCCGTTGTCGCCTCGGGCGGTGCCGATCCAGGTCCTGACCAGGTCGCGGCGCGAAGCCGCGGCCAGCGTCGACAGCGCCGCCGTCACCGCCGTCGGCGCTTCGGGTTTCGGCGTGGACACGCGCGCCGTTTCCTCGGCCGTCAGCGCCCAATAGCCCTTCCGCGCGCGCACCTGCACCCCGGAGCGTTTCACGCGCACTCTGATCGCGTGAAACTTGCCGTCCGAGGGAGCGCGCGTCGAGTTGTAGCCGAGCAGGTAGTAGGCGCTCGAGTCGCGCACGATCTGTCGGAGGCCGGCATCGAGGTCGTTGCGATTGACGATGGCGCGGCCGTCGGTCTCCCCCGCCAGAACCCGCAGGGTGTCCTGCGAGCTCTGCAAGGCCTTTCGATCGGTCTGCATCCCGGCGCCTTCGTTGATGTCGTACTCGAACGCGGCCAGCCCGCGGGGGTCGAGCGCGTAAATGGCCGTGTTCGAGCGGTTCGCCGCGTCGTACACCTCGCGCATGTCGCCCAGCAGCTCCGCCTGGTTGAAGAACTCCATCGTCTCGCTCCTGGGGTTGCTGCTTTCGACCCCAGGCGCCCGCCGGGCGGGATTGCCCATGCCTGGCATCGCCGCCACCGGATCGTTGAGCTGCGCCGGAAGCTGCGCCGTGAAGCCTTCGCTTACATAGATGATGGACTTTCTGCCTTCGCGGTAGCCGCCGAGCCTGATCGCCAGCGACCGCAGCGCCGACATGCTCACCTGGTTGCGGATCTTCTCGACGGTCGCCGCCGGGTAGTACGCGTACTGCTCCTCGAACTGGTTTCGCGGCTCGTAATTGAATTTCCGCCCTTGGAAGTTCTGGATGGACTGGATGATCGCGGCATGGTTGCGGGTCAGCGAGAAGTCAGCGACCGGCAGGAGCGGATACATGATGCCGACCAGGTCGCCGGGCGCGATCTGCTGATCGATGAACTTCATCAACGGGCTGCGAACCCCCATGCTCGTGCCCAGCCGTACGTGATAGTCGTCCAGGAATATCGCGAAGATCCGGACGTCCGGCCGCGCCGCTTCCCGCTCCTCGTCGGCTGCCGAGCGGATCTCGCTCAGCGGCGAGTTCAGCGTCGCGGTCGACTGATCGATCCTGATGATCTGGAACGTCTCGACCTCCTGCCGCTGGTTGTCCTCGAAAACCTCGAATTCCTCCGGCTTCAGGTCCTCGATCGGGTTGCCCTTCCCGTCGGTCACGATGACGTCCACGCTGACGAAGTTGACGCCCCGGCGAATGACGGGCGGCCGCGGCTGGTTCGGATCGGGCTGCTGCGCAGGAGGCTGTTGCGCAGGAGGCTGCTGCGTAGACGGCGGAGGCTGTTGCGGCTGGCCTGGAGGAGGTGACGGCGGCGGCGCCTGAGCAGACACCACGACGGCGGCCGCCAGAACCGCGAGAAACGCCTGAAGTCGAACCGCCCTGCGCATATACCGCTTTAGACGCTCGATGATAACATTCAGCCCGTGACTCAGCAGCAAGCAGAAACCGTTCCACCGCTGACCCAGCTCACAGAGGATGAGATTATCCTGCGCGACAGCGTTCGCGCGTTCGCCGACGCGCAGATCCGGCCCCTCGTCCGGGAGATGGACGAGCACGCGACGATCCCGCGAACGCTGCTGGACGCGCTCTTCGACCTGGGCGTCATGGGGATCGAGGTGCCGGAGTCGTACGGCGGCGCCGGCGGCCGTTTCTTCCACGCCGTGGTCGCGGTCGAGGAGCTCTCCCGCGTGGATCCATCCATCGGCGTCCTCGTGGACGTCCAGAACACGCTGGTCGTCAACGCGCTGGTGCGCTGGGGCAGCGACGACGTCAAGCGGCGATATCTGCCGAAGCTGGCGGCGAAGATGGTCGGGGCGTACGCCCTTTCAGAGGCCGGTTCGGGCAGCGACGCCTTCGCGCTCGCGACGCGCGCCGTCGCGACGCCGGATGGATACGTCCTCACCGGCCGCAAGCTCTGGATCACCAACGGCAACGAGGCGGATCTGTTCATCGTCTTCGCCAACATCGACCCCGACGCGGGCTATCGCGGCATCTCCGCCTTCATCGTCGAGCGGGGCTTTCCCGGATTCACGGTCGGGAAGAAGGAAGACAAGCTCGGTATCCGCGCAAGCAGCACGTGTGAGCTCATCCTCGAGGAGTGCCGCGTGCCCGCCGCCAACGTCCTCGGCGAGCCCGGCAAGGGCTACAAGGTCGCGATCGAGACGCTGAACGAGGGCCGTATCGGGATCGGCGCGCAGATGATCGGCCTGTCGAAGGGGGCGCTCGAACATGCCATCCAATACACGAAAGAGCGGAAACAGTTCGGCAAGGCCATAGCCGACTTCCAGGCGGTCCAGTTTCAGCTCGCCCGCGCGGCCGTCGAGCTGGAGGCCGCCACCCTGACGGTGTACAACGCGGCTCGCCTCCGCGACGCGGGGCGGCCGTTCCTCACCGAGGCGGCGATCTGCAAAATCTACTCGTCCGAGGTCGCCGAGCGGATTACGTCGCTCGCCGTGAACCTCTTCGGCGGGAACGGATTCGTGAAGGACTATCCCGTCGAAAAGCTTTACCGCGACCAGAAGATCGGACAGATCTACGAGGGGACGTCCAACCTGCAGTTGCAGACGATCGCGAAGCAGATCTTGGGTTAACTGCTCAATGTGGATTGTGGACTGCTGAATGCTGAATTCAGCACTCCACATTCAGCACTCAGCACTGGGAGAGTTCTTATGTTGATCGCCCTTCTTGCTGCCTTCGTCCTGGCTCAAACGCCTGCGCCCAAGCCTTCGGCCGCGAACCCGGATCCGAACATGCCGCGCCCGATCGCCGCGCGCGACTCCGTGTTCATTGAAGACCTGACCTGGCTCGAAGTGCGCGACGCCATGCGCGCCGGGAAGACGACGGTCATCGTGGCGACCGGCGGGATCGAGCAGAACGGGCCGTACCTGGTGCTCGACAAGCATCAGGTCGTGTTGCGCGCGACGACGGAGGCGATTGCGCGCAAGCTCGGGAACGCCCTCGTCGCACCGATCGTCGCATTCGTGCCCGAAGGGAACATCGAGCCGCCGAGCGGCCACATGCGATTCCCCGGCACCATCACGTTGACCGACGACACGTACAAACGGCTGCTGACCGACATCGCCGCGAGCCTGCGCGCGCACAAGTTCACGGACATCGTCTTCATCGGCGACAGCGGCGGGAACCAGGATGGCATGAAGGAAGTCGCCTCCACGCTGAACGCCGCCTGGACCGACGGCAAGACGCGCGTGCACTTCATCCCGGAGTATTACGACTACCCCGGCGTTCAGAAGTGGCTCGAGTCACAGGGCGTCAAGCAGACGAACGAAGGGCACCACGACGACTTTCAGATCACGGCAGAGATGATGGTGGTGGACCCGACGAGCGTTCGCCTCCAGGAACGGATCGCGGCCGGCAAGGCGTCGATCAACGGCGTCCCGATCGCGCCGGCCGAGAAGGCGATCGAGTGGGGCAAGAAGATCGTGGACTACCGGGCGGAGATCACGGTCAAGGCCATCCGAGAGAAGATGGCGCAAGTGCGGACGTCGAAGTCTCAGGGCTGATTCTCATTCTGGATTCTGAATGCTGAATTCTATCCCGTCAATATCGCCTCGGCGATGATCATCCGCTGCACTTCGGACGTGCCCTGATAAATCTCCGTCGCGCGTACGTCCCTGAACAGCCGTTCGACCGTTGACCCGCGGCGATAACCGGCTGACGCGAGGATCTGCATCGCCCTGTCGGCGGCGCGATGCGCCGCCTGCGAAGCGTACAGTTTGGCCATGGCCGCTTCCAGCGTCGCGCGCGGCTGCCGATCCTTCGCGTCCGCCGCCCTGAGCGTCAACACGCGGGCCGCCTCGAGCTCCGTCGCCGTGTCGGCCAGCATCCACTGGATCGCCTGGTAGTTGGCGATCGGCTGGCCGAAGGCCTCGCGCGCCTTGGCATGGGCGAGCGCTTCGTCCAGCGCAGCCTGACCGACCCCCAGCGCCTGCGCCGCGATCGCCACGCGGCCGCCGTCGAGCGCCCACATCGCGACGCGAAATCCTTCGCCCGGGCCGCCGAGCATGGATGCTCCGTCGACGTGGACGTCTCGCAGCTCGAAGTCCTGACAGCCGAGACCCCGGACGCCGAGCGAGTCGGCGGCGGCCACGCGTTCCAGCCCGGGCGCATCCATCGGAACGAGAAACGCGCTGATCCCGCGCCCGCCCACTCCGGGCTGCGTGGCCGCGAACACGATCGCGACATCCGCCGCCTCGGCGTTGGCGACCCACACCTTCCGGCCGTTCAGCACGTACCCCCGATCGTCGAGCCGGGCCACGGTCTGCTGGTTGGCGGCGTCGCTGCCGGCGTTCGGCTCCGAGAGCGCGAAGGCGCCAATCGACCGGCCGCTGGCGAGCCGCGCCAGCCACGTGTCTTTCTGCGCCTCGGTCCCGAACCGCGCGATCGGCTCCGCGACGAGCGAATTCTGCACGCCGACGATGACCGCGAGCGTCGCGCTCGAGCGCGCCAGCGCCTCGACGGCGAGCGCGTACGACACGTAGTCGCGCCCGGCGCCCCCGTGCTCTCGCGGGATAGTGACGCCGGCCAACCCCAGCGCGAACGTCTCGCGCACGAGCGCGGTCGGGAACCGCCCTTCCTCGTCGATTCCTGCGGCGGCTCGCGCGACGCGATCCCGCGCGAATGCCGCGACCGATTCGACGTACCCCAGTTGCTCGGGGGAAAACTCTAAGTCCATCGGCGTAATCATGGCAGAATTCCGGGAACTCTGGATTGGAATGACGCAGTCATCCTCCGGGCGGCGCGCCGCCTGGCTTCTCGTGCCCGTGTCGCTTTTCATCTACACGCTGGCGATCCGCATCTGGGGCGTTACGCACACCTTCTGGATGTACTACGACCAGATCCGGGACTGGGGCATCGCGCTCCAACCGGTGCAGGATCTGCCACTGCATGGACCGATCACCCACCTCGGGGGCGCGCATTTCGGGCCGATGTTCTACTGGGTGCTCTGGGCCATCCGCGTCACCGTGGGCCCGTGGTTCGACAACCTCCCGCACGCCGGCGGGATCGGCCAGGCGATACTGCACGCGACGGCGGACGTCCTGCTGTTTCTCGGCGTCCGCCGCCGCACCGGCTCGCTTCCGCTCGCGCTCGCGGTCGTGCTGATCGTCGCGAGCGCGCCGTACGATCTCGCGCTGTCGCGCACCATCTGGAACCCGATGCTGGCGGTCACCTTCGCCAAGGCCGCCACGGCAATGGTGCTCCTGGGCTGGGGGGAGGGTGGCCACCTGCGCGCGGCGGCGACGGCGGCCGTCGCATGGGCCGGACTGCAATCACACTTGCACGGCCTGTTCGTGGCCGCGTCGGTCGTCGCCTATCTGATTGCCCAACCTCTCGTGACGCGAGGCTGGCGCTCCGCTGCGACCAGGACGCTCGTGATTGCAGCTGTCGTCGCGGTCTTGCAGGTCCCGTGGCTGCTGTACGTCAGCAGTCAGCCGCCAGGGACGGCAGCGATGCCGGTCGGCGACAGCCTGATCAAGGTCATGACGGGCCAGGCGCCGATCCGCCTGACGACAAGCACGCTCGTTCTCGCTCGAGCGTTCGCGTCGATTCAGGGAAGCCCCTGGGAGACACCGTGGCTGGGCTGGATGCTCGCCCCGTGCGCTGTGATAGTGATGCTCCGATATCGCAGGGATCCCGCGATGCTTGCGGTGACGGTGGGACCGCTCGTGGCCGGGTGCGTCGTCTTTGCGCTCTGGACCGGAGGCTATCACGAGTACTACTACTGCTCGTTGATGCCCGCCGCGGTCCTGATGGTGGCCCTGGCCCTCACCTCGCTCGGACCTGCAGCGGCTTCGCGGATCCCCTCAACGCTGCCGCACGTTTCCAGAGCCGTGGCGGTCTCGTTGCTCGTTGCCGCCGTGGCGCTGCAGCCAGCACGTCTCGAGCAGGCGATGGGGGTACATCGCATGGACGAATACCGTCCCCTCCTTCGCGCGTCACGCGCCATGGCGGCACGGGCGCAGCCGCTCCGGCGCATCGAGGCGCCGTTTATTCCGGTCACCAGCAGCCCGACGTTCCTCTACGAGATCCTCGGCGGCCGGCTCTCTTCCGATTCGCCGTGGATTGCCATCGTCGAGCCCGACGGCGAGGTGCGCTACGAGCGCTCGGACGCCGCGAGCCGCTGAAAAACCGGGCGGAGCTTTCCCGCAGTGACCGGCAGTTCCTCGGGGAGCACGCGTACGTGACCGACGACCGGCATGAAGTTCGTGTCGCCGTTCCACCGCGGCACGACGTGGATGTGCAGGTGATCGAGCACGCCCGCGCCCGCCGGGCGGCCCAGATTGAGGCCGACGTTGAAGCCGTGCGGCGCATAGCTCTCGGTGAGCGCCATTTCGGCGAGGCGCGTCAGCCCCATCAGCTCCTCCCGTTCCGCCGCCGACGTACTCGCGAGCGAGCCGACGTGCCGGTTCGGCAGGACCATCAGGTGACCGTTGTTGTACGGGTAGAGATTGAGGATGACGTAGCAGGCGCGGCCGCGGAACACGATCAACGATTCCGCGTCATCACGCTCGAGCGCCGCGCAGAAGATGCAGCCGGAGGGGTCCTTCTTCTCGCCCGTCACATATGCGAGGCGCCAGGGGGACCACAGGTGTTCCATGTGAGTTCTGAGTTTTGAGTTGTGAGTTCTGAGTTAACTCAAGACTCAAGACTCAGAACTCAGAACTGAGGGACGCCCCCATCCGGCATTCCGGTGAGCGGCGTCGGCGGGACCGCCGGCGCCTCCCCTTCGCGGTTGATGAGTTCCTTCAGTTCCTTGCCGGGCTTGAAGTACGGGACCCGCTTCGGCGGGACGTCCACCTTGTCTCCCGTCTTCGGGTTGCGTCCCTTCCGGGGCTCGCGCCGCCGGAGCCGGAAGCTGCCAAAGCCGCGGAGCTCGATCTTCTCGCCGCGGTGCAGCGCGTCGATGATGCTCTTGAAGACCGTGTCGACGATGAGCTCCGAGTGTTTCTTGGTCAGATCCGACACCCGGGAGACCTCCTCGACGAGCTCCGCCTTGGTCATTGCCGCCGCTCCCATGCGCGCCCCCCTGGGGAAACCTTACTCCCCGCGGTTCATCCGGAAATGATCGCCAAGCGTGACCTCGGGACGTCCCGTGCTCTCGGTGTACGCCTCCCAGTCGCTGCGGAACTCGTCCGACTTCAGCGCACGGATGCTGAGGCCGATCTTCCGCTCCGACGGGATCAGCTTGATGATCTTCATCTGATAGGCGGAGTCCACCTTCAGATCGAGCTTCTCCCCATGTTGGTCGTCGAACTCCGAGACGTGGATGAGCCCCTCGATGCCGTCCGCGAGCTCGACGAACGCGCCGAAGTTCGTCACGCGCACGACTTTTCCTTCGACCAGGTCACCCACCTTGTGCTTCGAGAAGAAGTCGTCCCAGATGTCGGTCTGGAGCTGCTTCAGGCCGAGCGACAGCCGCTGGTTCTCGGCGTCGATGTTGAGCACCATCGCCTCGACCTTGTCGCCCTTCTTCAGAAGCTCCGACGGATGCTTGACGCGCTTGCTCCAGGACATGTCGGAGATGTGGATGAGGCCGTCGATTCCCTCCTCCACCTCGACGAAGGCGCCGAACTCGGTGAGGTTGCGGACCTTCCCGGTGATCGTCGTGCCGATCGGATACCGCTCCGCCAGCTCGTGCCACGGGTTGCTCTCGATCTGCTTCAACCCGAGAGAAATCCGGCGGGCGGCCGAGTCCACGCCGAGAACCATCGCCTCCACGGAATCGCCCACGTTGAGGATCTTCGACGGGTGCTTGACCCGCTTGCTCCAGGACATCTCCGAGACGTGGATGAGACCCTCGACGCCCGGCTCGAGCTCGATGAAGGCGCCGTAGTCGGTGAGGCTGACCACCTTGCCGCTCACACGCGCGCCGACCGGATAGCGGTCGTTCGCGGTGCCCCACGGGTCGCCGATGAGCTGCTTGTGACCCAGCGAGACGCGCTCGGTCGCCGGGTCGTACTTCAGCACGACCACGTCGATCTCGTGGTTGACCTGGAACACCTCGGACGGATGTCCGACGCGGCCCCACGACATGTCGGTGATGTGCAGCAGGCCATCGATGCCGCCCAGATCGATGAAGGCGCCGTAGTCGGTGAGGTTCTTCACCACGCCGCGAAGGACCTTCCCTTCCGCGAGCGTGTCGAGCGTGTGCTTCTTCTTCTCGGCGTTCTCCTCTTCCAGGAGAACCTTCCGGGACAAGACGATGTTGCCCCGCTTCTTGTTGACCTTGATGACGCGCATCCGCAGCTCCTGGCCGCGCAGCGCGTCGAGGTTCCGGACGGGACGCACGTCGATCTGCGATCCCGGCAGGAACGCGCGAACACCGATGTCCACCGCGAGCCCGCCCTTGATCCGCTCGATGACGCGGCCGATGACGACCTTCCGCTCGGCGAAGGCCTTCTCGACCTCGTCCCAGATCTTCATCTTCTCGGCCTTCTCGCGCGAGAGGACGACGTAGCCGTCGCGGTCCTCGGTCCGCTCGAGCAGCACGTCGACCGTGTCGCCCGGCTGAACGGTGATCTGTCCGGTCTCGTCGACGAACTCATCGATCGCGATGATGCCCTCCGACTTGTACCCGACATCGACGATGACTTCTGAGGCGGTGACCTTGAGGACGGTGCCTTTGACCACCTCGCCTTCGGCGAGGTTCCGGAAGCTGTTGTCGTAGAACTGGAGCAGGCGCTGAAAGTCTTGGGGATCCATCCGCTCGCCGTCCGGACCGTCACCTCCTTTGAGTGCGTGCACCTTCGTTTCTTCTAGCTTGGCCATTCAGAACGGATCCTTTCCCGGGTCGATTTTGCCGGTCTTCTTGTCACGGGCGCCGGCGGCCCGAAGATTGCGATCGCTGGAGTCGCGATAAGCAGTAGATTATAGGTCACTTACGAACGCACGGTCAAGGAGCGCAGCGATGGCGAAGAAACGGGCGCGGAAACCTCAGGCAAAACAGAAATCGAAGTCCCGGGGCCCTCGAAAGCGCTCCGGGCAGGCTCGTTCGAAAGCTCGTGCAAAGGCTCGTCCCAAGGCTCGTTCGAAGGCTCGTTCGAAGGCTCGTCCAAAGGCCGGTTCGAAGCGCCGCGCAGCGTCCCGACCGAGGAAAACCGGGGCGGCCAAACGGCGGAGCAAGGTGGCCAGAAAAGCGACGCTCGCCGTCGAGCCGAGGCGTCCTTTATTGCGTCTCGATCGCGAGCGGAAGCAACTGAGGGATGCAGACGAGCTGGTTCCCGGTCCTCCCTCGTCGCTCAACCTGGACCAGAGCGCATCGGCGGCGAAGACCGGGCGCCGGGAGCTCAAGGCGTCGATTCAGCAACACACCGAAACAAGCCCGGCGCTGACCGGCGGCGACGTCGACGCGGACTGGGAGGAGGCGTACTCGGTCGGCGACGAGGCGCCCGGCGGAGACAACCCGACGCCGGATCAGGATCGAGTGGACGACATCGGACGCGCCCTCGGAATCGAGTACGAGGACAACGAGGAATTGAAAGGCGCCGGGAAGATCGAAAAACGCGATCGGAATCGGTGGGAGCTTGATCCCGCGTCAGCGGAGGACTACACCGATCGAGACAAGGAGTAGGCCCGACCTTCCGCCTTCGCGTAAAGCTTCGGCGGACCGCCGTAGCCTTGGCGGAGGCGGTCAGGTCGGGCGTGGCTGGATCGCCCGAGCGTTGGATGATTCGCGCACGCCCGGCCTGAAGGCCGGGCCTACAGCGCGGCTTTCCTGACGACCGCCAGTACGCGTTCGACAACCTCTTCGATCGTGACGTCCGTCGTGTCGATGTAGACCGCATCCGGCGCCTGCGCCAGCGGTGAAGCGTCGCGGGTCCGGTCCTGATGGTCGCGCTGCGCCAGGGCGGTGGCCACGTCGGCGACCGGCCCACCGCGGCTCGCGTGGGCTGGATCCTGCGCTCGCCGCCGCGCCCGCTCGTCGGGCGACGCATCCAGATAAACTTTCACGTCGGCGGAAGGGAACACGACGGTCCCGATGTCGCGCCCTTCCATGACGATTCCGCCGCCCCGTTCGCCGTACGCCCGCTGTTTGGCGACGAGCGCGCGGCGCACGGCCGCGTACCGCGCGACCCGGGCCGCCGCGACATCGATGTCGGGCGTGCGGATCGCCGCCGCAACGTCATGGCCGTCGATGGCGACCCGGCCGTCTTCGAGATCGAACGCCGCTCTCTCTCCCAGCGCCGCGACGGCCGACTCGTCGGACAGGTCGACGCCCGCGGCGAGCGCCTTCCATGCGAGGGCCCGGTACATCGCTCCCGTGTCGATGTGCGGGCAACCGAGCGCGGTCGCCACGGCTCGGGAGACGGTGCCTTTGCCGGCGCCGGATGGTCCGTCGATGGCCACGATCAGCTTTCGCATGTCGCTTGGGGCATGGGGCTTAGGGCATTAGGGCCTGGGGCTTGGAGAAGCTCGCGTCGCTCCAGGCCCTAGGCCCCAGGCCCCAGGCCCCGTATTATCCCACCGTGAAACGCCCAGCGAAGCTGATGACGGTTGCGGTCATCGGCGGGATCGCGTTGATCGGGGGGACCGTCGGCCGCGACTACGTGCGCGGCGCGTCGTTCGTCATCGAGGCGGCAGGCATCGAGGGATGGCCCAGAACCATCGTCTCCCTTAGCGCGGGGAACGCCTATCGGCTGGACAGAGTACAGATTCCAACCCGCCATGCGAGCCTGGCGGCGCGAGTCTTCGCGTCGGACGGCGCCGCCCGCGGGGCGGTGCTGCTCGTTCCCGGCGTCCACGCGGGCGGCATCGAAGAGCCCCGGCTCGTGGGATTCGCTGAGGATCTGGCCGCGCGCGGGCTCATCGTCGTGACCGCGGAGCTGCCCGATCTGAAGCAGTACGCCATCACGCCTCGATCGACCGACATGATCGAGGATGCGGCACGATGGCTCTCTGAGCAACGGAACCTCGCGCGGGATGGGCGCGTCGGGCTCATCGGGATCAGCTTTGGCGGCGGGCTGTCGATCGTCGCCGCGGGACGGCCGTCGATCCGCGATCGCGTCGCGTTCGTGCTGTCGTTCGGGGGCCACGGCGACCTGCCTCGCACGCTCCGATACCTCTGTACGGGCGTGCTCGCGGACGGCAGCCGGCATCCGCCGCACGACTACGGCGTCGTGATCATCCTCCTGGGCGTTGCCGACCGGATGGTTCCCGCGGATCAAGTGGCCCGGCTCCGGGACGGCATCCGCACGTTCCTCGAAGCGTCGCACGTAGACATGGTGGACAAGGCGCGGGCCCGCACGATCTTCGATCGCGCGCGAGCGATGGCAGCCGCGATGCCGGAGCCGTCTCGATCGCTGATGACCGCGGTCAACGATCGCGACGTGGCGCGCCTCGGACCGCTTCTTCTGCCGCACGTCGAGGCGCTCGGCGCCGACGCCAACCTGTCGCCGGTCGATGCCTCGGCGCCGCTGGCTCCCGTATTCCTGCTGCACGGAGGAGATGACAACGTCATCCCGGCCCTCGAATCCACCCTGCTCGCCGACCACCTGCGGCCGCATACCGCAGTCCGTGTGCTGTTGACACCGCTCATCACGCACGCCGAGGTCAACCGGCCGGCGGACTGGGGAGAGATATGGAAACTGGTGTCGTTCTGGACGGATGTGCTGGACGACTGACGTTTCGCCATGGAGAGACTGCAAAAGATTCTGTCGCAAGCCGGCCTCGCCTCGCGCCGGACGACCGAGCAGCTGATGCGCGAAGGGCGCGTCACCGTGAACGGGCGAACGGTGACCGAGCTCGGCACCAAGGCGGATCCGGCCTCCGACGATATCCGAGTCGACGGCCGGAGGGTGCGGCCACCCGAGCGGAAGCGCTACCTGCTCCTGAACAAGCCGCGCGGCTACGTCTCCACGCGCGACGATCCGCAGCGGCGGCGGACGGTCCTCGAGCTCCTGGAGGGCGTCCGCGAGTACGTCTATCCCGTCGGCCGTCTGGACTTCGACTCGGAGGGCCTGCTGATCCTGACGAACGATGGCGAGCTGACGGCGCGCCTGACCCACCCGCGCCACGGCGTCGAACGCGTGTACGAGGCCCGCGTGCGAGGGATACCAGATCGACGCACGCTCGATCGGCTCGCCAGCGGCGTCGTGATCGAGGGGCGGCGCACATCGCCTGCGCGCGCGCGGATCATCCGGGCGTTCGAGGCCCAGTCCGGCCCGCAGGCGCTCGTCGAGCTCACGCTCCGCGAAGGCCGGAAGCGCCAGGTCCGGTTGATGTGCGATGCCGTCGGGCATCCCGTCGTGCGTCTCCGGCGCGTCCGGATTGGCCCGATCAGCGACACGCGGTTGAAGACGGGGCACTGGCGCGAGCTGAGCGAGAGGGAGATTGAGGCTCTGAAACGTGCGGCTGGGCTCGTTAGAGGCGCTGAGGACCGGGAGCTCACAGAGAAAGATCGGGGACGACGAGGCACAGAGACACAGAGACGCAGAGAAAAAAAGTAATTGAGGGTCTTCTCCGAGTCTCTAATGAACCGTTTCGCCGTCGAAAGGCAGCGCGCTCTCGACAGATCCCCCGTCGGTCAGACCGTCGGGAGCATCGAAGCCGAGCGCATCCGCCATGTCCTCGACTTTCGGGAGGTCTTCGAGATCCTTCAGGCCGAACCGGTCCAGGAACTGACGCGTCGTCGCGTACATGAACGGCCGCCCGACGACCGGCTTGCGGCCCACGATCTTCACGAGGCGGCGCTCGATGAGCGTGCCGAGGACGCCGGCCGTGTTGACCCCGCGGATGTCGGCGATCTCCGGCGCGGTGATCGGCTGCTTGTAGGCGATCACGGCAAGCGTCTCGAGGGCCGCCACCGACAGCTTGTGCTTGGTCTGCTCGTGGAAGAGCTTCCGCACCCACTCGTGCAGTTCGGGGCGCGTGACGATGCGGTAGCCGCCGGCGATCTCGACCATCTGAAGCCCGCCCTGGCGCTCGTAGTCCTTCTTGAGCGCCGCGATCGCCTCCTGCACCTCCTCCTTCGGCTCGCCGTCGAGCAGTTTCGCGAGCTGCTTGACCGTGAGGGGATCGGGCGACGCGAAGATCAGCGCCTCGATGACGGCTTTTAGCGACTCGGACATTTCTTTGACCTCTTGCCTTCTGATCGGTGTAGCGCAGGGCTTCAGCCCTGCGGCGCAGCAGCCCTGAAGGGCTGCGCTACGTACTCTCCGGATCCAGGATCGGCCTCGGCGCGTCAGCGGGCCGCGCACGTTTGTAGACGCGAATGGGCCCGAAGGCGCTCGACTGAAAGACGCGGACGAGCTTCAAACGAATCATCTCGAGCAGCGCCAGGAACGTGACGATGAGGCCGCTTCGCGCCTGAACGTCCGAGAACAGCTCCTCGAACCCGCAGGCCTCGTGTTCGCTCAGCCGCGCCAGCAGCTGATCGATCCGCGTCTCGATTGGAATCTGCTCGGCCGGCAGCGGCACGTGGGGCCGCTGCCTGGCGCGTTCGAGCACCGTCTGAAAGGCCGACACCAGGCTGAACAGGTCGACCTCGACTTCAGGCTCCGGCGGTTCGCCCGCGATCTCCGTGACCACCGCATCGGGCCGCGACCACTGTGCACTCCGCACCGTTTCGCGCTCGTGCAGCAGCTCCGCCGCCGCCTTGAACCGCTGATGCTCGATCAGCCGGCGGACGAGCGCCTCACGCGGATCCTCCTGAGGATCTTCCTGGGCGGGATCGGGGCGCGGCAGCAGCATCCGCGACTTGATGTGAATCAGCGTGGCCGCCATCACGAGGAACTCGCCGGCCACGTCAAGGTTCAACTCCTGCATCACCTCGATGTAGGCAAGGTACTGCTGCGTGATGAGCACGATCGGGATGTCGTAGACGTTGACCTCGTTCTTCTTGATCAGGTGAAGAAGCAGATCGAGCGGACCCTCGAAGTTCTCGAGCCTGACCGGGTACGCTTCGAGGACCGATTCGAATTCAGGTTCCATCTCTCAATGGGGCTCCGCCCCAAACCCCGGCTCGGTCGCTTGCGCCCCTCGACTGCGCTCGGGGCGCCCTGAGCCAAGTCGAAGGGCGGGGGCCCCGACGCCCCGCGCCGCTCCCTCGTCCTTCGACGTTGCTCAGGACGACCCTGAGCTTGTCGAAGGGTCGCAGGCGCGCTGTGCGCGCCTTGGTATTCAGCGTCCCGACTTAAGCGCCCGCTGGACCTCCGCGTAGTCCAGCCTCACAGCGGCGCGTACTCGCTCCATCGTTTCTTTCGCGACCACGCGGGCCCGGCGGGATCCCTCAATCATGATTTCGCGCAGCGCGTCCGGCCGTCCGAGCACGTCGCGCCGACGCGCGCGCAGCGGCTCGAGCGCGGCGTTGATCGCGCGCGCGAGCTTGTCCTTCACCTCCACGTCACCGACCTTTCCGGCGCGATAGCGCTGCTCGAGGTCCTCCACTTCGGCCGCGTTGGTGTTGAACGCGCTGTGGTACAGAAAGACGGGGTTCCCTTCGACCGTCCCCGGCACGTCGGCGCGGACCCGCTTGGGATCCGTGTACATCTTCATGACCTTGGCGCGCACCGTGTCGGCGTCGTCCGAGAGGTTGATCGCGTTCCCGTAGCTTTTGCTCATCTTCCGGTTGTCGAGCCCGGGCAGGCGCGCGAAGCTCGTGAGGAGATGGTGAGGTTCGACGAGGATGGCGCTGCCGAAGATGTTGTTGAACCGGCGGACGACCTCGCGGGACAGCTCGAGGTGCGCGACCTGATCGTCGCCGACCGGCACGAAGCGCGCGTCGTACATCGCGACGTCGGCGGTCTGCAGCAGCGGATAACCCAGAAACCCGATCGTCGACAGGTCGCGGTCGGTGATGTTCTCCTGCTGCTCTTTGTACGTGGGAACGCGCTCGAGCCACGGTACCGGCACGACCATCGACAGCAGGAGATACAGCTCCGCGTGCTCGGGCACGAGCGATTGGACGAAGATCGTGCTCTTCTCGGGGTCGAGGCCGGCGGCGATCCAGTCGGCGACGTTGTCCGACGCGTTCGCCGAGATCTCGCTGGTGTCGGCGTACTCGCTGGTGAGCGCGTGCCAGTCGGCGACGAAGTAGAAACAGTCGTAGCGATCCTGGAGCTCAGCCCAGTTGCGCAGGGCGCCGGCCAGATGTCCGAGGTGGAGCTTTCCGGTCGGGCGCATGCCCGACACGACGCGTGGTTTCACGAAGTTGGATAAGGATAGCAGATTCTGAAGTCACCTCGGCGCTGCGGCGAAGTACGCGAGGACGGCGTCCGCCGCCCTGGCGCCGACGACGCCAATCAACTCGTCGCGGGTGGCGCGCCTGACGCCCGCCAGGCTGCCGAAGCGCCGCAGCAGCGCGCGCCGCCGCCGCGGGCCAATCCCCCGCACATCGTCCAGCTCGGAGCGGAGATCGCGCATGCGGCGCGCCGCGCGATGGAACGTGAGCGCGAACCGGTGCGCCTCGTCCCGAATCCGTTGAATGAGATGAAGCGCCGGACTCTCGGGGCGAAGCGCGATCGGATCGACTCGATCCCGCGTGAACAGCAGCTCTTCCTTTTTCGCGATGCCGACGGCCACGAGGTTCTCCAGGCCGAGCTGCCGCAGGGCCTCGTAAGCGGCCGTCAACTGTCCCTTGCCTCCATCAATCAGGATGAGATCCGGGAACGGGCCACCCTGCTCCAGAAGCTTTCGATAGCGCCGAAGGACGACCTCGGACATGGAGGCGAAGTCATCTGGGGCCTGTCTGCTTTCTTTGTCGCTCGCGGGGCCCCACCCCCGCTCGCTCTCGCTCGGCGGTCCGCCTTCGGCGGACTTCCCTCCGGCGCCTCGCTCGGGCCGCGGGCGCTCGCCCGAAGCCCTAAGCCCCAAGCCCTTTATCCGGTACTTCCGGTACTCCGCCCGCCGCATCCGACCGTCCTCGCAGACCACCATGGACGCCACGGTGTCGCTCCCCTGGATGGTCGAGATGTCGAAGCACTCGATGCGGCGCGGGAGGACCGGCAGCGCGAGGACGGCGCGGAGCGTCTCGAGCGCGTCGTAGTTGGCGGCGACGGTCTCGTTGAACCGCGCGTCGTACGCGACCGCGGCGTTCCGGGATGCCAGGTCGAGGAGCCCGCGCTTCTCGCCGCGTCTGGGGACGACGACGCGGACGCGGCGCCGACCGCGCTCGCCGAGCCACGCCTCGATGGCATCCGCCTCCGGGAGCGCCAGCGGGACGTGAATCTCGGGCGGCGCCTCGCGTGACTCGTAGAATTGCTGGAGCGCGGCCTCGAGGACCTCGACCTCCGAGCCGGCTGTCTCGGTCACGAGCTCGATCCGCTCGATGACGCGGCCGCCGCGCATCTGAAAGATCTGTACGACGGCGCCGGCGGGGCCGAGCTTCACGCCGAACGCGTCGCGGTCCCCCAGCGCGGTGCTGGACATCTTCTGCTCTCGCGCGTGCAGCGCCTGAATCGTGCGGAGAGCGTCGCGCAGTTGCGCCGCCCGTTCGAACTGCTCGTCGGCGGCAGCCTCGCTCATCCGCCGGCGGAGATCGGTCCGCAGTTCGTCGGTCCGTCCCTCGAGGAAGAGTTTCGTGTCCGCGACGGCCGCCCCGTATTCCTCCTCGGAGCAGATCTCGCGCACGCATGGCGCGATGCAGCGCTTGATGTCGTACTCCAGGCACGGGCGGCCCCGCTCGCCGTCGATCGCTTCGTTGCACGACCGGATGCCGAACAGCCGGTGGGTCAGGCTCATCGTCCGTCGCGCGAGCGACGCGGGCAGGAACGGTCCCGCGTAGACGTGGCCGTCACGTGGGTCGACCCGGCGCGCCACGAGGACACGCGGAAAGCGCTCGCCGGTCGTGAGCTGCAGGTACGGGTAGTTCTTGTCGTCGCGCAGCAGGATGTTGTACCGGGGCGCCTTCTGTTTGATGAGGTGGTTCTCGAGCGCGAGCGCCTCGACGACGGAGTCGGTGACGATGACGTCGAGCTGATCCGCTTCTCTGAGGAGCGCGTCGTGGCGGGGGCTCATGCCCTCGGCCGCCAGGTAACTGCGGACCCGATCCCGGAGGACGCGCGCCTTCCCGACGTAGAGCGTGTCGCCGGCGTCGTTCGCGAAGACGTAGACGCCGGGCTGCTCCGGCAGCCGCGCGATCCGGGTCTTGAGGTCGCGAATCGGCATCGAGTACTATCCTAGCGCTTTCTCAATGACGGTCACGGGCGCCATCGGCGCGATCTTCCTGTTCCCGCTGCGGCTGATCATTGACGTCGCGGTTGCGCTGCGCATCCACCCCAACGTCCTCACCTTCGTCGGCGTGCTCATCAACGCGGCGGCGGCCTGGGCGCTCGCGCTGGGGCGCTTCATGCTCGCGGGCGTGATCATGATGATCGCGAACGTCTTCGACTTCATCGACGGCAAGGTCGCGCAGGAGTTGAAAGCCGTCAGCCGCTTCGGCGGCTTCTGGGATTCGGTCATCGACCGTTTTTCTGACATCTCGTTGTTCATCGGCCTGATCTACCTGTACTCGCGGCTCGGCCGCACCGGCTACGTGATGGTGGCGGCGCTGGCCATGATGTTCTCGATCATGACGAGCTACACGCGCGCGCGCGCCGAATCGCTCATCCCGAAATGCAAGGTCGGCTTCATGGAGCGGCCCGAGCGGATCGTGCTCTTCATGATCGGCGCGTTCACCAACCGGATGGCCGGGGTGCTGTGGGTGATTCTCGTGTTGTCGATCGTCACCGTCGCCGATCGCATCTTCTACACGTGGCGGGAGCTGAACAGCGCGAAGCCGGAGGCGATCGCATGAGCGTCCGCGTCCTGTCGCTGCCCGCGCGCATCCTCTGGAACGCGCTCTTCTGGACCTACGACCGCGCGACGTGGCAGTACGACCTGATGGTGGTGGCGATCCTGGCGTTCGTCTGGCTCACCCCGCCGGAGTGGCTCAGCGATCCCATGGCGTCAGGCAGCCCGGGCCTGCTGCAGTGGGTCATGGCGTTCGCCCGCTAAACATCTTCCCGTTCGTCGTGCCCGCCGAGATCGAGTTTTTCGCCCGCGAAGTGAATGTCGTGCGCCGCGATCCGGTCGCGGAGGAGCCGCCGCGCGGCGCCGTAGAACGTCTGTGGCACCGTGAGCCGCCGGGCGAGCTGCCGCGCCCGTGAAATGACCACGAGCGTGATCTGCTCCTCTTCTCGCCAGCTCAACCCCCCGATGTCCGCGTACCGCATGAACCCCGTGTCGGCCCAGATGCCGTCCTCGTAGAAACCGCGGCCGATCCGCCAGCTCATCGGCGCGGCATACCCGAAGTAGACGAGCATCATGCTCTCGCCGAAGACGTACAGCAGGCCGCCACGGTCGAACACGGCCGCGCGCAGGATGACCAGCTTGACGATGATCACCAGGCCCAGCGCCGCGCCGAGGACGACGAAGACCCATGCGTTCGCCGGCCGCCCGGTCGGCCAGGTCAGCACGGCGGTCGATCGGCGGCGGAGATAGAGAACGCTCTGACCGAGCAGCCGGAGATTGGCCACGAGAAACCCCGCGCCGATCAGCATCAGGAGGCGGGAGAGCGGGGCGTCAGGGAGCATTTCTTCAGTTCTGAGTCGTGAGTCTTGAGTTTTGAGTATGCCTCAAAACTCAGAACTCAAAACTCAGAACTCAAGACTCAGAACTACTGCCCCAATCTGGGATCAAAGCAGCGTCGACACCGTGCCTCGTAGGCGCCCTGCGCGCCGACGAGCACGCGCTCTCGGCTGGCGACGAGCCGCTGTGTGTGGTTGGCAGGGGCGCCGCAGACCACGCAGATCGCGAGGGTCTTCGTGATGTACTCGGCGATCGCCAGCAGCTGCGGCATCGGCTCGAAGGGCTTGCCGAGGTAGTCCTGGTCGAGGCCCGCGACGATCACGCGCTTGCCCTGGTCCGCGAGCGTCGAGCAGACGGCCGGCAACTCCAGATCGAAGAACTGTCCTTCGTCGATCCCGACCACTTCCGTGTCGGGACCCACGCGCGTCAGCAGCTCGGCCGACTTCTTCAGATCTTCCGAGGCGATCTTCATCTCGCTATGTGACGTGATGTGACCGTCGCCGTAGCGATCGTCGATCGTCGGCTTGAAAATCTGGACCTTCTGCCGGGCAATCTGCGCGCGACGAAGCCGGCGGATCAGCTCTTCGCTCTTGCCGCTGAACATGCTGCCGGTGATGACTTCGATCCAGCCGGTGGCTTTGCCAATCGGATGCTGGATCGCCGGGTGATCGGGTGAGGTCATCGGGTTGTCGAGTGGTCTGGCCATCGATCACACGCGCGACTGGTACTCGCCGCTTTCGGTATTGACCCGGATCACGTCGCCCTCGTTCACAAAGGGAGGCACCTGCACGATGAGTCCGGTCTCGAGCTTGGCCGGCTTCAGCTGGGCGCTGGCGGTCGCGCCCTTGATCGCGGGCGTGGTCTCGAGAACCTTGAGGTCGACGGTCTGCGGCAGCTCGATGCCGACCGCTTCGTCGCCGTAGAACTCGACGTGGATGGTCATCTCGGGGATGAGGTAGCCGACGTTCTCGCCGAGCGCCTCAGCCGCAATGTGGGTTTGTTCGTAGCTCCCCGTGTCCATGAAGTGAAAGGAATCGCCGTCGTTGTAGAGGTACTGCATCTCCCGTTCATCGAGCGTCGCCCGCTCCACATCCTCCTCGGCCCGGAACTTGGTGTCGATGAGCGTGGTCGTCCGGATGTTGCGCATCCGCGCCTGGACGAAACCGCGCTTGTTGCCGGGCGTCATGTGGTGCAGCTCGAGGATGCGGAACAGATCCTCATTGATCTTGATGAGCATCCCCTTCCGCAGTCGCGTGGCCTGAACTGAGCTCATTTTCGTCGTCCTTGGAACCGTTGATGCTAGCACATCCATGCTACGATTCGAAACATGGCGCGCGATCCGTTGCGCGATCTCCTGTCACTGTCGGAACCGATCGAACGCCTGGATCGCCACTCGGACCGCGACGGCGCGGGCTGGCTGCCTCCCGTCGACGTGTACGAAACCCCCGATCGATACATCGTCACAGCTGAGCTTCCCGGGATGGTTCGTCGTGACATCGAAATCGACGCGCACGAAGAAGGGCTGACGCTCCGCGGGCGCCGCTCCGACGCGGGCGTCCCGGCTCACGCGTACGTTCGCATCGAGCGCGGGCAAGGGGCATTCGAGCGGAGGTTCATGTTCGCCGACCCGATCGACGTCGAGCAGATCGCGGCCGAATTCCGTGACGGCGTGCTCACGATCACCATTCCGAAGGCGGCGTCCAAACGGATCCCTGTTCGATAGAGGTTCCTGTGAGAAAGCTGATCCTGGCGATCCTGTTCGTGGCGTGCGGGGCCGCCGCGGCGCTCGTCGTGTCGGGCCGGATGCGCATGGAGGACGAGGCGACCGCCGGGCAGAACGAGGCGGCGGTGGCGCCGGCCGCCGCGCCGGAGGCGGCGCAGCCGCGCATGACGGGCGGTCCTGATTTTTCACAGGTCGCGGAGCGGACGATCAACGGCGTGACCAACATCTCCTCCCTTCAGCCGAGGCAGCGCGCGCCGATCGACGACCCGATCTTCCGCTACTTCTTCGGCGACGACGACATCTTCGGCCGGCAGCGCCGCTCGCAAAGCCTCGGATCGGGCGTCATCGTGTCCGCCGACGGCTTCGTGATGACGAACACGCACGTCGTGGGCAGTCCGAACGCGGAAGTCACCGTCGTCCTCGGGGACAAGCGCGAGCTGCCGGCGGCAATCATCGGCGTGGATCCGATGACCGACATCGCCGTGCTCAAGATCGACGGCGCGAACCTTCCGGCGATTCCGTGGGGCGATTCCTCGAAGCTGAAGATCGCGGAATGGGTTCTCGCCATCGGCAACCCGTACCAGCTCAGCCAGACCGTCACGCTCGGGATCGTCAGCGCGGTCGGCCGCAGCCTCGAGGGACGCATCGCCGGTTACGAGGATTTCATCCAGACCGATGCCGCGATCAACCCCGGCAACTCGGGGGGCGCGCTCATCAACGGCCGCGGCGAGCTCGTGGGCATCAACACCGCGATCTTCAGCCAGTCGGGCGGTTATCAGGGAATCGGGTTCGCCGTGCCGAGCAACGTGGCGCGGCGGATCATGGACCAGTTGCAGCAGTACGGCGAAGTCCGCCGCGGCTGGGTCGGCATCACGGAAGTCGCGTCGCTGACGAGCGCGCTGGCGCGCGAGCTTGGAATCGAATCGACGCGCGGAGCGATCGTCGTCAATATGGTCCGCGGCACGGCGCTCGAAGCGGGACTTCGACCGGACGACGTGATCGTGTCGTTCAACGGACAGCCGGTCAACGACGCCTCGCACCTCTTGCGGTTGCTCGCCGACGCGCCAATCGGCGGCACGATTACTCTGGGAGTGATTCAGGCGGGAGGCCGTCGGGACCTCAAGGTCCGCGTCGTGCAACGCGAGTCGCCGTTCCGCCGCCGCCGCGCCCTGTAGCCGCGCCGGTGACCGCCTCGCTCGAGAGGTCGATCACGCGCCATTCCTGCTCGACGCCGACGGTGATCCCGATCCGGCGCGTCCAACCGACGCGTCGGCCGCGGGCCAGACCGCGATCCTCGATTCGCAACGGGCCATCGGTGAGATTCGCCCGGTTCTGACGGAGCGAGATGCCGAGCGCGCGCGTCAGGTTGCCCGGCCCCTGGCACAGCCCGGCAACGCCGAGCTCGGTCGCCCGCCGGCCGGTGCCGCGGGCGCGCCGCCGCCGCATCAGATCGATCCCATCCAGCGGCTCGAGCGCGCGGATCAGTACCGCCGCAGGCGAACCCGACGCTTCCGTCACGGCGTTCACGAGGTAGTGGATCCCGTAATTCAGATAGACGTACGCGACGCCGGGCGGGCCGTAGAGCGGCTGATTCCGGCGCGTCGGCCCGGGAGCGGCGTGGCAGGCAGGGTCGGCCTCGCCGATGTACGCCTCGGCCTCGACGATCGCACCCGACGCACGGCCCGCACGGGTGTCGTGGACCAGCACCATCCCGATCAGGTCCCGGGCGACCTCCAGGGTCGGCCGATCGTAGAACGATCGGGAAAGAACAGACACGCCGGCGCCGTCAGCGATCGCGCCCGGAGACCGCACTCGCGACCTTCATCCGCTCGAGCGCACGCGAGGCGAGCGTGCGAAGGCGTTCATCCGGATCCCTGAGGAGCGGCTCGAGCGTCCTGCGGGAATCAGGCTCCAGCTCGAGCAGGTAGGCGAAGGCCTGCGGCGCGGTGCGCGGCACACGGAGCGCCTCGACGAGGCGATGCTGAAGCGGCTGGCCGAGCCGGCTGAGCGCAAATGCGATCGCCAGCTGCGCAAACGGCTCGCGCTCTTTCGCGAGGGCCCCATCGAGCGCCCGGGTCGAGGCGGCGCTGCCGCTGCGGCCGAGACCTTCGGCAGCGAGCCGGCGGACAGCCGCTTCGCGATCGCGCAAGGCCACTTCGAACGACGGCACGCTCGACCCGTGGCCGATGCCGGCGAGCCCCTCGAGCGCGGCGAGCGCAAGGTCTCCCCGTTTGTAGTGCGCCAGTTGATCGGTCAGGGCCTGCACGGCCCGCCGGTCGGCGATCTGACCGATCGCGCGCATCGCGGCCGCCTTGACGCGCGCGTCGCGATCGTTGATCGCCTCGATCACCGCATCTGCCGCCGACTTCAGTCGCAGCCGACCGGCCACCGCGGCCGCCGCCTTCCGAGTTCCCGGGTCATCGTGTTTCAACAGCGCCGCGAGCGAGGCCGTTTGCTCGGGCGTCAGCGAGGCGCCGATCGTCCCGAGGGTGAAGAGCGCTTCCCGCCTGACCCTCCCGTCGTCGTCCTGGCTTGCGCCGATGAGGGCGGCGGCGAGCGCGTTCGGCACCGGCCGGGGAAAGGTCGCGATGGGGCCGTATCCGAAGGCGCCCTCCGCGAGGCCTCCACGGCCGCCCGGCGTCTCCTCGGCGAGATACCCGCGCAGCACCGCGTGGATGGACTCGATCTGAAGACGAGCGTCGGCGCTGTTCGTGATGGCGTCGTAGTTTTCGGGCTGAGCGGTCTGCCCCCCCGCCAACAACCCGAGGCTCAAGACAAGAGGCCTCATGAGGAGTAGGCGTGGGACCTGCCCGTGGCGAGCACCGACTGCAGATACCGGCCCGTGTGCGAAGCGCGGACCTGCGCGACCTGCTCCGGCGTCCCGGTGGCAACGATCTCCCCGCCTTCGTCTCCGCCCTCGGGCCCGAGATCGATCACCCAGTCCGCCGTCTTGATGACGTCCATGTTGTGCTCGATGACGAGCAGGCTGTGCCCGGCCTGCAACAGCTTGCGGAACGCCGCCAGAAGTTTGGCGATGTCGTCGAAGTGCAGTCCCGTGGTCGGCTCGTCGAGGATATAGAGGATGCGCTCCCCCGTCGTCGACGCGAGGTGCGCGGCGATCTTGATGCGCTGCGCCTCGCCGCCCGACAGCGTGGTCGCCGGCTGGCCGAGGCGCAGGTAGCCGAGCCCGATTTCGTCGAGCACCTGCAGGCGGCGGAGGACCTTCGGTGAGTTGGAGAAGAACGCGAGCGCCTCGCGCACGGTCATGTCCAGCACCTGGTCGACGCCGCGGCCGCGGTACTTCACCTCGAGGACCTGCGGCTTGAAGCGCTTGCCGTCGCAGTGCTCGCACGGGACGAAGACGTCGGCCAGGAATTGCATCTCGACGCGAATCTCACCCTCTCCCTCGCACGCCTCGCACCGTCCGCCCGGCACGTTGAAGGAGAAATGGCTCGCCGACAATCCCCTCGACCGCGCGTCCTTCGTCGCGGCGAACAGCTCGCGGATCGGATCGAACGCCTTGAGGTAGGTGACGGGATTCGACCTGGGCGTCCGTCCAATCGGCGCCTGGTCGACCAGGACGACGTCGCTCAGCAGCTCGGATCCTTCGAGCCGCCGATGCAGGCCGACGCGGCGATCCCACTCGCCCTTGACGCGCTTGAGGCTCGCATACAGGACATCGTGCACGAGCGTGGACTTGCCCGAGCCGCTGACGCCGGTGACGCACGTCAACGTGCCGAGCGGGATCTCGACGTCGATGTTCTTCAGGTTGTGCTCCGACGCGCCCAGCAGCTTGAGCTTCTGCGCCGTCGGCCTGCGCCGCGTCGCCGGCACCGGGATCGCCAGCTCGTCGCGCATGTATTTCGCGGTCAGCGAGCGGGGCTCGAGGCGGAGGCCCTCCACCGTCCCCGCGAAGACGACCTTGCCTCCCTGCTCGCCGGCGCCGAGCCCGAGATCGACGATGTAGTCGGCTACACGGATCATGTCGGCGTCGTGCTCGACGACCAGGACCGTGTTCCCCTGGTCGCGCAGCTGGCGCAGGATGGCGATGAGGCGCTCGTTGTCCCGGGGGTGCAGGCCGATCGACGGCTCGTCGAGCACGTAGAGCGTGCCGACGAGCGCCGAGCCGAGCGAGGTCGCGAGGCTGATCCGCTGCGACTCGCCGCCCGAGAGCGTCGACGACAACCGATCGAGCGTGAGGTAGTCGAGGCCGACGTCCTTCAAGAAAGTCAGCCGCTTCCGAATCTCGAGGAGCACCTTGCCGGCGATCGTCGCTTCCTTCTCCGAGAGGTCGAGCCCGGCGAAGAACCGGTCGGCGTCGCGGACGGTCAGCGCGCACAGCGCGTCGATCGTCATGGCCCCCACGCGAACGTCCCGTGCCTCACGCCGCAGCCGTGCGCCGCTGCACTCGGGGCAGGTCAGGTAGCCCCGGTATCGACTGAGAAACACGCGAACGTGCACCTTGTACTTCTTCCGCTCCAGCCAGCGGAAGAAGCCCTTGACCCCCTCGTACTCGCCATCCCCTTCCATGACGAACCGCTTCTCGTCGGGCGTCAGCGCGGCCCACGGGACATCGGTGCGCACGCCGTTCGTGCGCGCCCCGCGTTTGAGCTCTGCCAGGTGGGCGCGGTAGTGCGGTTTGCTCCAGGGCTCGATGGCGTTCTGATTGATGGACCGCGTCGGATCCGGGACGACGAGATCCATGTCGAGCTCGATCACGTTGCCGAATCCATGGCAGGTCGGACACGCCCCGAACGGGTTGTTGAACGAAAACAGCCTGGGCTGCGGCGCTTCGCAGACGATGCCGCAATCGCGGCACTCGAAGCGCTCGCTGAAGCGGTGAATGGTCGTCCCGTCGGCCCGCTCGTCGAGCTGGATCGCGAACGCCGCTCCTCCACCCTGCTGGTACGCCGTTTCGATCGAGTCCGTGACGCGGGTCCGCAGCTCTTCGGTTCCCGGACGGGTGTCCTGTTCGATCGGATCGATGCGAACGCGATCGACGATGATCTGGAGGCTCGTCCGGTCTTTCATCGCCGCGGGATCGGCCTCGTCGAGCGCGACGGCGCGGCCGTCGACGAGCACTCGGCCGAAGCCTTTCTTGCGAAGACTCTCGAGCGCCGCCCTGACCGCCTCGGCGGCGCCGGCGCCGTTTCCGCGGCCGCCGTTGGCCTGGCCGGACTCCACGGGATCGTCCGACTCGTCCAGCTCCGGCTCATCTGCCGGCGACCTGAGCGGCGCGAGCGTCACGATCGGCATGTCGAACCCGATGAGCAGCCGCGTCCCTTCCGGTAAGGCCGCGAGCCGGCGGGCGACGACCTCGGCCGTTTCCCGCACGACTTCCTTCCCGCAGCTTCGGCAGAACGTGCGGCCGATCCGGGCGTACAGCAGACGAAGGTAGTCGTGAATCTCGGTCGTCGTGCCGACGGTCGACCGTGGGTTCCGCACGCTGTTTTTCTGGCGAATCGCGATCGCCGGGGAAATCCCCTCGATGCGATCGACGTCGGGCTTCTCCATTCGCTCGAGGAACTGACGCGCGTAGGCAGACAGCGACTCGACGTAGCGGCGCTGGCCTTCCGCGTAGATGGTGTCGAACGCGAGCGAGGATTTGCCAGAGCCGCTCACGCCGGTCATCACGATGAGGCTCTCGGCCGGCAGCGTCACGTCGACGCTCTTGAGGTTGTGGGTCCGCGCGCCGCGAACGACGAGCGGGCCCGCGGTGCCCGATGCGTGGTCAGCCATGCGTGCTACAGCGAGCGTTTTCGGAGGGAACCTAAACAAAGCATGGTAGCGCAGCGGGCCTCAATTCACAACCCGGCTCGTCTCTTGCACCTTTGACCCGCCGGCTGGGAATGCATGGGCTCGCACGTCGACACACCTGAGTGGCAGAGCTTCGAGCGGCGTGTCCGCGAACGATCTCTCGCGCGGCGCCGCCGACTACGTCTGCGGTGGATGGTCGTGATCGGGGGAGCGATCCTGATCGGAGTGAACCTGAAGCCGCCGGGCGTCCACCGGCCGTCAACGCCGCCCGCTTCGTCGAGCATCGAGAGTCTGAAGGCCGCCTCCGCTCCGCAACGGGCATCGGCCGTGACCGTGCTCCGCGTCCCGTTCGCCGCGACGGTCATCGCGGAACAAGCGTCGGCCGTGCCGGCGATCGAAACGACTGGCTACGCGGCGCTACCCCCGTCATCTCAACTGAGTCTCCCCGGCGCCGCCGCGCCGGAGCCGGAAGCGGAGCCGCGGCCCGAGCCGGGAAACGAGCCGGCACCGGAGGCGAAACGGGAGCCCGAGCCGAAGCCCCTCGCTCCGCTCGGGCAGGCCGGAACCAATCCCGGAGCCGAGGCTGGAGCCTCCGCCACGAACGCCCGACCCGGCGCGAACGGATCCGCCGATCGACGTGCCGGTCCCTGCGCTCTTACCGGCTGAGAGCCGATCGCCGGCTGCGGCGCCGGCGCCTCCACCGGTTATCGCCGCGACCAGCGTCGAACCGGACGTACGCAAGGTGATCGAGCGCTATCGCGACGCGTACGAGCGGCTCGACGCCGCCGCGGCACACGCTGTATGGCCGGGTGTGGATCAGGCGGCGCTCTCACGCGCGTTTGGCGGGCTGACGTCCCAGCGAATCGAGTTCGAACGGTGCGACATCTGGCGCGACGCGCAGGCCGCCTTCGCCTCCTGCGCCGGGCGCGCCTCGTACGTCCCGAAAGTCGGAAGCGCTCAAAACGACGTCCCGCGCGCCTGGCACTTCCGTCTCCAACGTCGTCCGGTCGGTTGGACGATCGAGTCGGCCGAAGTGCGTTAGCGCCGATCTGCGGCCTACCAGGCGCGCTCGATCGCGACGACCGGCGCTGCGCCGGCGCTCAATCCACGCTCGGTCATCGGCCAGATGACCTGCGCGCCTACCAGCCAGGGACCGTGAACGTTCCATTTGATGCCGGCCACCGCGAGCGAGCGCGTTCCCGCCGTCGAGCGCGCCGCGAGACGCGTGGTCTCCACGTCGGCGATCGACGGATGCCTGGAGACCTGCGGCTCCAGGCCGTGCAGGTTGTCGAACCGATCGATCATCAACTCGGTCGAGATGGTCATCCGTGGGCCGGCGGCGACCGATACGGCGCCCGCGCCGCCCCAGCCCTGGCTCGCGCCGCCGAGCCCGACCCACCCGTTGGCGTGCGCGGCCAACGCTCCCTGCTCGAAGGAAGCAATGCCCATGAGGCGCAGCGTTGTCGATCCGGCGCCGAGCAGATCTTCCTCGCGGCCGGTGGGCAGCCGGAGGTCGGCCGCGATCCCCACGCCGCTGCTCCCGAAGCGCAGCGCCTGGTACTTGGCGCGCAGCGCGACGTCGCCGATGCCCGACGCCGTCACCTCTCCCGACGCCTGGCGAAATTGCTGCCCGCGATACACGTTCGTGCGCTCACCCGACATTTCCAGCCGCACGAACGGCGCCGCGACCCCGATCTCGACGCCGCCTCCGAGCCCCGCGCTCGCCGTGACCGCGAGCGACGTGACGCGCATGTCCAGCACGAGGGATTCGACGTCGAATGCGCTCGTTTCATCGCGAAATCGATTCGAGATCATGACGACGCCCTCGTCGAGCCGCATGCCCTCGAGGAGATCGAAGGGGATCGACTGAAAGGACACACCGACGCTGACGCGTCCGCGCGGCGCCGCGAGCGCCCGCTCGACGAAGGCCGGCCCGAAGCTGTCGCTGACCCGCTCGAGCGTGCCCAGCTCCGGGTTGAAGCGATAGGCGAAGCCGCCCGAAGATGACGCGAGCGGGAGCCCCGCGAGCGCGACGGCGACCGCGTTCACGAGCGCGTCGCGGGTCGAGAGCGCCGCGGAGCGATCGCGGACCTGGTCGTCGGTCACCACGGCCTGGTTCGTCAACAGGAACGTCAGAACGTCCGAGGCCGTCGGCAAGGTCCCCGGCGTCGCTTGCGCCGACACCGGAACCGGAACCAGCAACCACACGGCGACTGCTCCGATCACCCGTCGGATATCAGTCATCGTCATCGTCATCGTCCACTCTCCTGGCAAGAACCACACCGGTCGCCAGTCGCACGCCGCGCACTTTCACGCGCCGGCCGTTCCTGAGGTCCTCGCAGTCCATTTTCCGGTAGTCGGTCGAAGGGCTGGTCACGATGGCTTGACCGTCCACGTTGAACGCCACGACGGGACAAGCGAGGCTGAGGCCGCGGATCCGGCCTTCGAGGCGAACCTCTGGCCCGTCCGGCGGCGGCGGTGGCGGCGGTGGCTGCGGTGGTGGTGGCTGCGGTGGTGGTGGCTGCGGTGGTGGTGGCTGCGGTGGTGGTGGCTGCGGTGCTGGCGATGGAGATGGAGACGGAGGCCGTGGTGGCGGCGGCGGTGGCGGTGGCGGTGGCGGCGGCGGTGGTGCAGCCTGCTGAGCTATCGCCAGCCGCGCACCGGCGACCTCGATCCCGCCCTGGCGCCCGGCAAAAGCGGCATTCGGCTCCACTCTAAAGGGAATCCGTGCCTCACCTAATCCACTCGACTGGGTAAGCCGAATCCAGGAGACCGTGGCGGAGGCATCCCAGGAGCACTCGCGCTCGGTCGTGATCTGCACGGCACCGTCGCCCCCCTGCGAGGGGAAAGCGGACGCCGAGAGCCCCGCGGACACGCCGCATTTCGCCGTCCCCGACGGCGTCAACGGTGAGGCGCTCGTACTGCTCGTGCGCCCGCTGCATGACGACGTCGCGCAAATCGCCGAACTCAGCAGGAGCAGGAACAGGCACACGCGCGAGCCACGAACGTGCCTCACGGGGTGCCCGCTTGCACACCGCTCGCCAGTTTTCTTTGGGGCTTGGGGCGTGGGGCGTGAGGCTGGGGCTGGGAGTACTCGATCCCTAAGCCCTAAGCCCCAGGCCCGAAGCCCTAGAGCTTCCGCTCGAGCTTGCGGACCGGTGTGCCCACGTACGTCGTGTTGGCGTCGAGCCGGGTGTGCTTCGGCACGAGGCTCAGCGCCCCGACCTGGCAGCCGGAGCCCGCCGAGACGCCGATCCCGACGACGCTGCCAAGGCCGATCGTGCAGTTGCGGCCGAGCCGCACGGTTGCCGTCTTGACCAATCCGCGCTCGACCGTGTGACCCGACAAGTGCACGTCGTCACCGATCACGACGTGGTCGTCGAATTCGAGCATGTTGTGATCGTTGACCGCGAGGCTGTTGATGTACACGCCCTTGCCGAGGCGCGCGCCGTTCGCGCGGAGGTACATCGCCCAGAGCGGCGTGGCGCGGAACACCGCGCCGGCGAACAGGCGGACGACGTGCACCGACGCCATGTAGCGCGCCCAGTTCATCAAGGGCCAGTCGAGATCCGCGATCCGCATCTCGGTGTCGCGCGGCGTCCGCCACCCCAGTACCCCGGTCGCCCACGCCGAGAGCATCATGAGCGAGAAAGCGAAAATCAGGTACGTCGGGATGAACGCCATGCTGAGCGCGACGATCGCGACGGGACGCGAGGGATACGTCCGCGCGAAGAACAGATCCCAGAAGAGCGCGGCCGGAAGGACAGACAGCCCGAAAATCAGGCTCTCGACGGCGAGGATGGTGACAATCATCCAGCCGACGCGCAGCATCGCGCGCGGGCGCCACTCGAGCCGGACGGCAGGCTCCGTCGGCGTCAATTCCGGATCAACGCGCCGTCGGCGTCGGCTCGACGACCGTCGCGATCATGGTCCCCGCCACGGTCACTCGTCCCGAGACCCTGACGAGCGTCCTCTTCCTGATCGACCGGCAGGCGATCACGAAGACCGTCGATCGATCGGTGACGACGACCCGGCCGCCCACCGTCAACCGGATCACCGGGCACACGCCGGTCACCACGTTGACGTTCCCGAAAATCGGGTGGTTCGGCGCTGGCGGGTGGTTCGGAGCGGGCGGCGAGTTCGGAGCCGACGGGTTGGTCGGCGCCGGAAACGCGTTAGGGGGCACCGGCTGAATCGCGCTCGCCCCGGTCTGAGTCTCGGTCACCGTCGGACCGGTGGGCGTGCCGTTGTCGTCGTCATCGCTGCATGACACCGCGGCGGCGATTGCGAGGAGAACCAACAGACGAGGGATTGACTTCCCCATACGAGTGGCGGGCTATAGAGAACGCCGTCCTCTGGGGCGGCTGGGGAGCCCGACCTCCGAACGGGATTATGCACGCGCGGACGCCCGCGACGACGGAAAAAAACAGCTTGCTGAGGTTGTCGGCGCGCGGGCATATACTTGGCGCCGCCAGGAGGCCCCGAGAGATGGCCACCCACGTCAAGGTCCTCGGCGTACTCAATATTGTCATCGGCGCGTTCGGTGTTTTTCTCGCTCTGTTCCTCGTCCTGGTGTTTGGAAGCGCCAGCGGGATCGTCGGCGCCGCGGCGGAACCGGATGAAGCGGCCATCGCGATCCCCATCATCGGGCTCACGGGTATCGGCCTGGTGTCCTTCATCCTGTTGACCTCGCTCCCGGGACTCGTGGCCGGCTGGGGCCTTCTGAAGTTCCGGCCGTGGGCCCGGATTCTCGCGATCGTGGTTTCCATCATCGGGCTGATGTGGATTCCTATTGGAACGATTGTGGGGATTTACGGGTTGTGGGTGCTGTTGAACAAGGAGACGGAGCGGCTGTTTGCGGGCGCGCCGCAGCCGCAGGCTCCGTGACCCGCCCGCGCGCTAGTGCTAGAATGACGCTTTGTTCCGCGCGATTCCCGCGAGAAAGGGCCGGCGTAGCTCAGTCGGTAGAGCAGCTGATTCGTAATCAGCAGGTCGTCGGTTCAAGTCCGACCGCCGGCTCCACCAGTCGCTTCACAGTCACCCAGAACGCAGGCGCGCCGAGGCGCCGAGCCGAATCAGAAGAACCACATCAGGAGAGATTGAATGGGTCGTAAACTCTACGTCGGCAATCTGCCCTTCGAGACGGGGGAAGCGGATCTGCAGGCGCTATTCGAACGCGTTGGCGCCGTTGACTCCGTGCGGGTCATGCGAGACCAGGCGACCGGCCGGGCGCGAGGGTTCGCGTTCGTCGAGATGACCAGCGACGCCGACGCGCAAAAGGCGATTAGCGAGCTGCACCAATCACAATTCGGCGGACGGACCCTCACCGTCAACGAAGCCCGCCCGCGGCCCGAAGGCGGCGGCGGAGGCTTCGGCGGAGGCGGCGGCGGACGCGGGCGCGGGGGCGGCGGCGGCGGACGTGGAGGACGCGGCGGAGGTCGATCCGAGCCTCGCTGGTAGCCCCGGGAGAGTTACGACAACCTGACGATGCGCGTACATTTCGTCAACCCGAGCGACCTGTCGTTCGGGATCGCCGTGATCACGCCACGATGGCCGTACGTGCTCGCGGCCGCGACGCCGCAGCGGTACGGCGCCCCGCTCATCACCGACGAGACGCTCGAGCCCTTCGACCCGATGACGGTCGCCTCCGGCGACATCGTGGGCATCGGCATTCACACCGCAAACGCCCTGCGAGGTTACGAAGTCGGGCGGCTCGCGCGCGCCCGCGGCGCGACGGTCGTCTACGGGGGCGTGCACGCGAGCCTCTACCCGGACGAGGCGCGCACGCAGGGCGCCAGCGACGCCGTCGTCAAGGGCGATGGCGACCTGGTGTGGCCCGGGCTGCTCGACGACCACGCCAAGGGACGGCTGCAGGCCATCTACGAGGGTGGCCGGGTGGGTGCCGACTCGTTCGCGTCGGCCCGGTGGGATTTGCTCCCGGCCGATCGGTACATGTGGGGTTCGGTGCAGACCGTGCGCGGCTGCCCGAAGCACTGCTCGTTCTGCTCGGTCTGGCGTACCGATGGGCAGCAGCCCCGGCAGCGCGGCGTCGACGACGTCATCCGCGAGATCGTCGATCTGCGTCGACTGGGGTTCCGGTTCATCCTGCTGGCCGACGACAACTTTTATCCGGTGACGCTCAGCGATCTCGCAACGGCGGCGCGGCGTCACGATCCCGAGCGGCTCGAGTCGCTGAAAGCGATTCGGCAGCAGCGATTCGAGCTCATGGAGCGGCTCTCGCGTCTCCCCGACGATCTGGTGTTTTATACCCAGGTCACGATGGAGGCGGCGGAGGATCCGGAGTTCCTGAGCAGCATGAAGCGGGCGCGCATCCACGGCGCGCTCGTCGGCGTCGAATCGGTCACTCCGGAGGGTCTGAAGGCGATCTACAAGGACTTCAATTTCGCGGGCGACGGACTCGTCACGCAGCTCCAGGCGTTCAAGCGGCATGGCGTCCACGTCCTCGGCTCGTTCATCTTTGGACTGTCGACCGACACGCCCGAGACCTTCCAGGCGACGGCGGCGGTGGCGCAGCGGGCCGGCATCGCCTTCGCGCAATTCGTGATGCTGACGCCGTTTCCAGGGACGATCGATTTCGAGAAATGGGAAAAGGAAGTCCAGCGCGATGGCGGGACCGGCGCCGCGCTGACGAGGTACTGGCTCATTCCCTCGGCTCAGCGACCGAAGATCTACACGCCCCACCCGCTCATGTCCCCGGAGGAGATCCGCCGGCGCACCCAGGCGACGTGGGATGAGTTCTATCGGCTGCCCATGATTTGGGAACGGTCGGCGATCGTGCGATCGCTGCGCGCGCGGCTGACGTTCGTGCTGATTTCGAAGCTGTATCGTCAGATGTACGCGAACACCGGGATCGCGACCGACAGCGCCAGACGCGGGCGGTCCGAGCGGTGGGCACGATGGCTCGCGAAAGCGTGCCGGCGGTTCTTCGTGGCCGCGCCGATGCCCGACCTCGAGGTGCCAGCCCCGAGGATCGTAGAGCCCGTAGCGTCGATCTGACGGCTGGCGTAGCCCCGATCACGTCCTACTGTAGACACCCGGAGGGAGAGACATATATGGCGAGCAACTCGCGGCCTACGCAACTGAAGCGTCAACGCGAGCGCAACCTTGCGGAGAAACGGAACATGAAGGCGGCGCGGCGGCAGGAAGCCAAAGCACGCAAGGCCGCGACGCCGCGTCGAGTGGGCGACGAAGATCCGGATCTCGCGGGAATCCGCCTCGGTCCTCAGCCGCGGCCGGACGACGATTTTCCGATCGAGTGATGCCAGGAGCTGGCGCGCGGCTTGCACTGAAGAGCTAACCAACATCCCTGCGAACGTGCGCCTGACCGGGGAGTCCCATGTTCCGGCTCAGCGTCGTCGATCATGTGCGTTTGAGTTTCGGGCACGTCGTACAAAGTTACACGGCCCACGCGCGCGTCGCCGAGCGGCTGGCGGCCCGTGCGTGGCAGATCAAGATCGTCATCCTGACGCTGCTCGGCATCGCGGCGGCAGCCACCGTCTGGGCCCTCGTGGGGGCCTCGCGGCCACTCCAGGTCGTTGGCGCCGTCGCGGGCGGCCTGGCCTTCGCGGCGTTCTCGGTTTACCTGGCGCTGGACCTCGAGCCTCGCATGCACGCCCATCGCGCGTGGGCGAGCCGCCTCTGGTTGGTCTGCGAGCGGTACCGGGCGCTCCTCGCCGAAATCCGGGACGGTCTCATCGACAACGACGAGCTCATGCGGCGCCGCGACGCGCTGACGCAGCAGGTTCAGGCCGTATACGAGCACGCGCCGCCGGCGGACCGGGAGGCCTATGCGTCGGCTGCCGCTGAGGTCGCGAGTAAAGAGAGGGCCATAACCGACGCGGAGATCGACAAGTTCCTCCCAGCCTCGCTGCGCAAGGGTGAAGCGACCAGTCCCTAGAACTAAACACTCGCCGGCTTCCGACCGATAGGGCCCTCAGGGAGCCATGATCCGCGATACCGCGCTGCGGCGCGCACGCGTCGCACGAGGGCTGACGATAGAAGACGTCGCAGCCGAGACCCGCCTCAGCCCACGCCTCGTGACATTGATGGACGAGGGCCGATTCGACGAGCTGCCGGGCGGTTTGTACGCGCGCGCGTACGTCAGGGCGTTCGCGACGGCGACCGGCATCGATCCGAACGCCGCGGTCGCGAGAATCGAGCGCCTCTTGCCCGGTGTGCCGGACCCCGTCGACGCCATCCGCGGCGCGATCGGCTGTCCGGCAGAGACGCCGGCGCTTGCCGCCGACCTCGACCGTATCTGGTCGGCGATTCGATCGCGCGCGCAAGCCGGGCTCGCGCGCTCCCACGCGACGCCGCTTCGCGTCGTCGGCGCCCGCTCGGCGAGCGCCTGCCTCGATACGCTTCTGCTCTGCGCGCTGAACGCAAACCTGGTTGCCGCGATCGCGTGGTTCTGCGATGCGAGCGTCACCGAGCTCCTCGACGGGGCAGGTGGGGCCGTCGCCGTGCTGTGTGGCCTGACATGGATGTCGTACTACGTCCTGCTTGCCGGCATCGGCTCGCACACGGCGGGAACCTGGATTTTCGGCGGCGCGCGCGGAGCCGGACCGCGCCCCCTCGGCCTCGCGGCGATCCTGCGAAGGGCGGGCCTCGCCTGGTTCGATCAAGCGTCGATCGTCGTGGACGTCGCGCTCTACGCCGATCCCGCGCCCGTCAGATCGCTGCTCTCACGTCTCGACGTGACCCGCCGCCGCGCCGCTTAGTGCGTCTCATCAGTTTTGAGTTTTGAGTTTTGAGTCTTGAGTTGTGAACTCATAACTCATAACTCATAACTCATAACTCACAACTCATAACTCATTACTGATGTTACTCACTCGTGACCTCGCAGTCGGTTTCTCTTCACATCCCGCATCCATAGTTCGACGGTCGTTCACTCAGGAAGGAGCCGTGGGATGGAAATATCCAGGACCGATCGCAGAACGTTCATGCGGCGTGGGGCGATGGGGGCGGGGGCGATGTGGATGGTGTCGCTGCAGGACCTTGCTGCGCGGGCCGGACATCGAGGCGGACCGGTCAATGTGTCCGGAGTCAGTCCGTACGGACCCATCAGCCCGAAGGTGGACGAGAGCACGGGACTGCCGCTGCTGCAGTTGCCCGATGGCTTCAAGTACTGGTCCTTCAGCTGGACCGGTGACCTCATGTCCGACGGCATCCGCTGTCCGAGTCTGCACGACGGCATGGCTGTCGTGGACGAGTTTTTCGGACGCGAGCCGGAGGACAACGATCCGTCATCATGCAACAGCGAAGAGGACGATCGACGCCGCGATCGTCGCCACGAAGGGTTCACCGAAGGTCGCGGCCACAACGACGACAGACATGACCGGGACGACGACGATGACCGGCACCGTACGGGTCGGCTGATCCTCGTCCGCAACCACGAACCGGGCACGGGGGCTCCGTTCATCAACGATGCGTCCATCACATACGCCGGAGATGGCGCGGGCGGCACGTCGAATCTCATTTTCAATCCACGCGAAGGCAGGTGGGAAAAGGCGTGGTCGAGCCTGGCCGGCACGGTCCGGAATTGCGCCGGCGGCGTGACGCCCTGGGGCACATGGATCACATGCGAAGAGACGGATGTCGCGAACCATGGCTGGAGCTTCGAGGTGGGGAACACGAAGGGCGTTCCAAATCCGCTCACGGCCATGGGCCGGTTCTCGCACGAAGCGAACATGATCGATCCCCGTACCGGCTACGTCTACGAGACGGAAGACGGCGGCCCCTCGGGCTTCTTCAAGTTCGTCCCGAATTCCCGCGGCAAGCTCTGGAAGGGCGGCGCCCTCTACATGCTCGCCGTCAAGGGCAAGCCAAACATCAACCTGAGCGCGGCGTATCCCATCGGCACCACCTGGGATGTCGCCTGGGTCCGCATCGACGATCCCACCGCCGCCATGCAGTCGTGTCAGGCGCAGGGCGCGGCGAAGGGAGGAGCGCTGTTCGCCCGCCTCGAGGGCGCGTGGTGGGGCGACAAGACCGGTTTCTTCCTCACGACCAACGGCGGCGTCGCTGGCGAGGGCCAGGTGTTCGAGTACAACCCCCGGGCCGAGACGGTCAAGCTGATCTACGACGCGCCGAACGCCAACGAGGTCGACAACCCGGACAACATCACGGTGACGCCGCGCGGCGGGTTGCTGTTGTGCGAGGACGCGGCGGGCAACCACTTCACGGCGGGCGAGCGGCTCGTCGGCCTCACGATGGAAGGCAAGACCTTCACGTTCGCGCAGAACAACATCAATCTGACCGCGGCGCAGATCGCAAGCGCCGGCAAGACGATCGCGCCTGGCAACTACACGCAGTCCGAGTGGGCGGGCGCCTGCTACAGCCCCGACGGCAAGTGGCTCTTCGTGAACATCCAGACGCCCGGGATCACGTTCGCGATCAAGGGGCCCTGGGGCAAGGGGCCTCTCTAGAAGTTTTGAGTTTTGAGTTTTGAGTCGTGAGTCTTGAGTTTTTGAGTCCTGGGTTCACAAACTCAGGACTCAAAACTCAGGACTCAAAACTGACCGCCTCACGTCTTGTTCTTGAACGCGTCCTGTAACTGCATGCGCCAGACGGCATAGAATGGCCGTCATGCACTTTCAGAGACTGGCTTCTACGCTCGTTGCGGTTTCGCTCTGTCTGAGCGCCTCCGGCACTCTCGTCGCGCAGGCGGGACGGCCGCCCATCATCGACCGCCAGTTGTTCTTCGGGAATCCTGAGATCAGCGGCGCGATGCTGTCGCCGGACGGCCGGTATGTCGCGTTCCTCAAACCGTACAAAGACACGCGCAACATCTGGGTGAAGCGCACGGAGGAGCCGTTCGACAACGCGCGGCTCGTGACCGCCGACACGAAGCGGCCCATCCCGGCGTTCTTCTGGAGCCGCGACAGCAAGTACATCCTGTTCGTTCAGGACCAGGGCGGCGACGAGAACTACAACGTCTTCGCCGTCGATCCCGCCAGCACCGCGCCGGCCGGCGCGGAAGTGCCGCCGTCGCGCAATCTCACCGACGCCAAGGGGGCGCGGGCGCTGATCTACTCGCTGCCGAAGACGGACGCCGACGTCATCTTCGTCGGCCTGAACGATCGCGACGCCGCCTGGCACGACCTGTATCGCGTGAGGATTTCGACCAGCGAGCGGACGCTCGTGCGCCGGAACGCCGACAAGATCGCCGGCTGGCACTTCGACCTGCAGGGACGCCTGCGCCTCGCGCAGCGGGTCGCCGACAACGGCGACACCGAGATCCTGAGCGTGACCGACACCGGCTTCACGAAAGTCTACGGGTGCACGGTGTTCGAAACGTGCGGGCCGACGCGGTTCCATGGCGACGGCACGCGGGTCTACATGGTCACCAACGTGGGCAACGTCGACCTGATCCGCCTCGTGCTCTTCAATCCCGAGACGAAAAAGGAGGATCCAGTCGAATCGGATCCACTCAATCGAGTCGACTTCGGCGGCGCCATCTTCTCGGAAAAGACCGATGAGCTCCTCGCCACGACGTACGAGGACGAGCGGAAACGGCACTACTTCCGCGACAAGTCCTTCGAGGCGGACGTCAAGTGGCTGCAGAGCAAGCTGCCCGGCAAAGACATCGAGCGGGCGGGGGCGACGGCGGACGAGCGGCTCTGGATGGTCGTCGCCTCCGGCGACACCGAACCGGGCGAGCGGCACCTCTTCGATCGCGACAAGAAGACGCTCGTGCGTCAATACCGCGTGCACGAGAAGCTGCAGCGCGAGCATCTCGCGCCCATGCAGGCCATCCGCTACAAGTCGTCAGACGGCCTGGAGATTCCCGCCTTCCTGACGCTTCCGAAGGGCCTGCCGCCGAAGAACCTGCCGCTCGTGCTCCTGCCGCACGGCGGTCCCTGGGGACGCGACTCCTGGGGGTACGATGCGTTCGCCCAGTTCCTCGCCAACCGTGGATACGCCGTGCTGCAGCCCAACTTCCGCGGCTCCACGGGCTACGGCAAGAAATTCCTCGACGCCGGCAACAACCAGTGGGGCGAGAAGATGCAGGACGACGTCACCTGGGGCGCGAAGCATCTCGTCGCCGAGGGTACCGTCGATCCGAAACAGATCGGAATCATGGGCGGCTCGTACGGCGGCTACGCGACGCTCGCCGGCGTCGCGTTCACACCCGACCTGTACGCGGCGGCCGTTTCGATCGTCGGCCCCTCGAACCTGCTGACGCTGCTCGAGTCGATCCCGCCGTACTGGGAGGCATTCCGGAAGCTGTTCCACGCCCGCATGGGCGATCCCACGACGGCGCAGGGCAAGGCCCAGCTCGAGCGCCAATCGCCTCTGAACTCCGCGGCGAAAATCCGGACGCCGCTGCTCGTCGCCCAGGGCGCCAACGATCCGCGAGTCAAGAAAGCGGAGTCGGATCAGATCGTCATCGCGCTTCGCGACCGCGGCTTCCCGGTCGAGTATCTCGTCGCGCCGGACGAAGGACACGGCTTCGCGCGGCCCGTCAACAACATGGCGATGTTTGCGGCGGCCGAGAAGTTCCTCGCACGGTATCTGAAGGGGGGACGATTCCAGGAGGGCATGCCGGCGGACGTCTCGGCCCGCCTGAAGGAGATCACGGTCGACCCGAAAACCGTCGTGCTCACCAGGAAGCTCGACCCGTCGGCCATCGGCGTCCCGAAGCCCGCGACGGACCTTCGACCCGGAACGTCCTCTTACCAGGCGAAGATCGAGCTTGGCGGCCAGTCGATCGCGCTGACGTCTACCACCGCCATCGCGGAGGAAGGCGGCAATTGGGTGGCGACCGAAACGGTGAAGACACCCAGCGGCGATGTGAACGACAAGGCGGTCATCGAGAAAGGGTCGCTCGTCGTCAAGAAGCGCTCGATCACGCAGGGCCCGATGACCGTCGAGCTCGCGTTCGACGGCGGCAAGGCGACCGGCACGATGGCGATGGGAGGCACGCCGAAGTCGATTGCCGTGGACACCGGCGGCGCGCTCTTCGCCGACGGCGCGGGCGCCTCCGCGGCGATCGGCGCGCTGCCGCTGGCCGACGGCTACACGACGGTCTTTCGCAACTTCGACGTGCAGAAGCAGAAGCCGACGCTCAAGCAGCTCAGAGTCGCCGCGACGGAACAGGTGACCGTGCCGGCCGGCACGTTCAAGGCGTTCAAGGTCGAAGTGTCCTCCGCCGATGGCGAGCCTGGCGGCGCCACGCTCTGGATCGACACCGACACCCGCCGGCTCGTGAAGATCGAAGCCACGCTGCCGCAGATGGGCGGCGCCAAGCTGATCTCGGAGTTGACCAAATGAGGGAGGGCGGGCCTCTCAGGCCCGCCTGAGCGTGCCCGCACCCTTCGACCTGGATGAGGCGTCTACCACTGTAGGCGCCTATGCTCGACATCAACCGCGATCTGAGTCTCCTCGACGCGTACTCGCAGGCGGTCGTATCGGCGGTCGAACGCATCGGGCCGTCGGTCGTTCAGGTGGAAGCGCGGCACAGGGGAGACCGGCGCGGCCGCGAATCACCGGGCGGCACCGGATCTGGCGTGATCTTCACGCCGGACGGCTTCATCCTTACGAACAGCCACGTGATCGCGCGCGCTGTGCAGATCACGGCCGGCCTCGCCGACGGACGTACCCTTACCGCCGACCTCGTCGGCGACGACCCGGATACGGACCTGGCGGTGATCAAGGTCAGCGCTCCGGACCTGGTCGCGGCGCCGCTGGGCGACTCGCGAGCGCTGCACCCCGGGCAGGTCGTCATCGCGATCGGCAATCCGCTCGGCTTCCAGCAAACAGTCACCGCCGGCGTGGTCAGCGCGATCGGACGGACGATGCGAGCGCGATCCGGGCGCTTAATCGAGAACGTGATCCAGACCGACGCGGCGCTGAACCCGGGAAACTCAGGGGGCGCGCTCGTGACGACCGCCGCACAGGTCATCGGCATTCCTACGGCGATCGTGCCCGGCGGTCACGGCATCAGCTTCGCCGTTCCGATCAACACCGCCAGGCTGATCCTGCCGGCGCTCCTCAGCTCGGGCCGCGTCCGGCGGGCGCGCCTGGGCCTCGCGGGCCAGGACGTCCCGCTCCCCCGCCGCGTGACTCGCTTCTACCGGCTGGGCTCGGACAACGCCGTGCTGATCGTCCGGGTCGAGCCGGACGGCGCCGCCGCCGCGTCCGGGCTGCGCGACGGCGACATCATCCTCGAGCTCGGCGGTCAGATCGTGACCGGGATCGACGATCTGCAACGCCTGCTCACCGAAGAACGGATCGATCGCGCCGTTCCGATCACGCTGCTGAGGGGGACCGAGAGGATGACGGTCGACATCGTGCCCCGCGGCTGAGCGGCCTACAACGCCCGACCCATGACCTGCTCGACCTTCGCGCGGTAACCGCGGCTGAGGGTCAGCCGCGTGCCGTCCCGCAGGACCACGATGAAATCGCCATGGAAAGCCGGAAGGAGCTCGCGGATCCGATCGACCTGAACGACTGCCGACCGGTGGATCCGCACGAACCGGTCGGGATCGAGCTCCCTCTCGAGTCGTCCGAGGGTCTCGCGCAGCAGATGCTCCTGTCCACCGGCGTGCAGCGTCACGTAGTTGTCCGCCGCCTGGATCCAGTCGACGTCGGCAAGTTCGACGATGACCACGCGGCCTGAGGTCCGGACCGGCAGCCGGGTCAGCGTCCGGCGGCGGGAGGACTCGCTGAGCATGGTCAGAAGCCGCGGATCGGCCGCGGCGCGGCGTTCGGCGATGGCGGCGCGCGCGCGGGCGAGTGCCCGCGCGCACCGGTCGGCCGACACCGGCTTGAGCAGGTAGTCGAGCGCGTGTACCTCGAATGCGTCGATTGCGTAGCGGTCGAAGGCGGTCACGAAGATCACCGCCGGCAGCGGCCCGGAGCCGAGCGCGCGCAGAACGCCGAAGCCATCCAGCTCCGGCATCTGCACGTCGAGAAAGATCACATCCGGCGCGAGTGTCCGGATCGCCTTGACTGCCGCGGCGCCGTCGCCGCACTCGGCGACGATCGTCACGCCGCGCTCGGGACGCAACAGACGGCGGATCCGCCGCCGTGCGACCGGCTCATCGTCCACGATCGCGACGCGCAGGTTCACCACTCCTCCATGTGGTACGACCCTTCAGGGTCGTCCGCTTTCGACGCGCCACGGAATCGTCAGCCGCACGAGCGTCCCGAGGCCTGGACCGCCGGTCACCTCGAGGCTCTGCGCGCCGCCGTACAGCGCCGCGAGCCGTGCACGCGTATTCCCGAGGCCCACGCCGTCGCGCACGTGCTCGGCGTCCTCGACCCCTGCCCCGTCGTCTTCGACGTCGATGACGAGCCTGTCGCCGCGCCGGTTTGCGCGGATCTCGATGCGTCCCGCGTCTACTTGCGCTGCCAGCCCGTGACGAATCGCGTTTTCCACGAGCGGCTGAAGCACCAGGAATGGAACGAGCGCCCCCTTCTCCGCCGGCCCGGCGCGGATGTGCACCTGCAGCCGATCCCCGAACCGGGCCCGCTGGATCTCGAGATAGCGCGCCAGGAGGGCGAGTTCCGCCTCGAGGTCTACCTCGTCGATGTCCCCCGCGTCGAGCGTCGCGCGGAGAAGGTCGCTCAGGCCGGCGATCATCCGGTCGGCCGCGTCGGGGTCCTCGTGCACGAGCTCCGCGATCGTGTTCAGCGTATTGAACAGGAAGTGCGGGTGGAGCTGCATCTTGAGCAGGTGCAGGCGCGTCTCCGCAAGCCGCGCCTCGAGCTGCGACGCGCGGAGCTCTCGCTCACGTCCGGCGCGATAGTACGCGACGCCGTGCGCGGCGGCGACGATCGACCAGTAGATGACGTACTGGGTCGCCAGGCTGCTGATCTCGATGTAGTCGCCGCGCTCTCCGACCGCGATCGCGCGCAGGATGCGCGTGAGCGCGACTTTTACAACGGCGATCGCGAGGCCGGCCGGAGCGTGCACGAGCCCACTTCGCAGCCACGTACGCGCGCCGAACGGAAAGCGGCCGGCGAGCCACACCACGAGCGGGGTCAGCGCCGCCCAGACATACCACTCGGCGAACGCGAGCGTCATCGTCTGGCCCCAGCGCGGCGGCTGGTACGACGCGATGAAGGTCAGCGAGCTCGCGGCAGCGAAGAAGATCGCGAGCGCGGTCCAGCCGCCCCACACGAGGAGCCAGACAACCCAGCGCCCCCGAGGCGCCGCTCGAAGCGGACGCTCCATGTCCGCGACGTTCTATCACACGCTCCGCCGAACGCCGCCGACACGCGGGCGCGCGAGGAGCCCTGCCAGAACGCCCGGCCAACGGGCCCAGGCGATCGCTGTCAGGAGCGCGGCGAACACCAGCTCGCCGACGCCGTTGCGGCCGCCTCGAGTGATCTGCGTGATCGCAGCCGCGACCATGACCGGGACGAGCACGACCGCGCCCGCGCTCGCGGTGCGCGGCACGAGCAGCGCGAGGCCGGCCACCGCCTCGACGGCCCCGATGACGAGATAGAAGTGATCGGGATAGCCCCAGCGCCGGAACATGTGTTCCCACGCCGGCGACGTGAACTTCTGAAGGCCGGAACCGACCATGGCCACGGCCAGAAGGATCTGGAACAGCCAGAGCGTGATCTGCTTGAGGTATCTCATGCGATGGAGCATCGGCGTCCCGGCGGTGGCGGGCTACTGGAATGGGGCGGTATGGTCGCCGGAGGGGCCAGCTGGACCCATGAGTAGGCACCGTGGTTGCACTGAATTGCACCGGAATGGCTGAGGCCGAATTCGAACGTCGCTCTGACGCGTTGAAAGACCGGCGCGCCCGGCGGCTTGGCGGTCGGAGGACGGCCGATCCCCGCCATCCGTGGTGGATTCGGCATCGGCTCTGGCTCGCCCTCGCCTCCTTCGCCTTCGTCTGGTGGAAACGGCTTCGTTCGCAGAGCTCGCGCTACCCGGCGTAGGACCCGACACCCGCGTGTAGTTTTCGTACGCCTCAGCCGTTCCTCCCCAGACGACGTAGAATAGCCGGCGCTCACATCGCGGATGGAACCCCTCAAACACGAGCTGGCCGCGCTGGACGCCGCGCGGTGGCGGATAGCACTGTCGCTGACCGCCGTCGCGATGGCGATCTATTTCGGCTTCATCCTGCTGGTCGCCTTCGGGAAACCGCTGCTGGGCCGGCTGATTGTCCCCGGGCTGAGCGTGGGCATCGCGCTCGGCTCGGCCGTGATCGTCTGCTCCTGGGTGCTCATCTGGATCTACGTCCGATGGGCGAACCTCCACTATGACGCGGCCGTCGCCCGGCTGAAGGCCCGATGAACCTCGTCGCCGTAGGCTTCTTCTTCGCCTTCATCATCCTGACGCTCGGCATCACCTGGTGGGCGGCGCGGCACACGAGCAGCACCGAGCATTTCTACGCGGCGGGCCGCAGCGTCAGCGGATTTCAAAATGGGCTGGCGCTGGCGGGCGATTACATGAGCGCCGCGAGCTTCCTTGGCATCGCCGGCCTGGTCGCGCTCTCGGGCTTCGACGGGCTCATCTATTCCATCGGCTTTCTCGTCGGCTGGCCGATCGTCATGTTCCTGATTGCCGAGCCGCTCCGCAATCTCGGCCGGTACACCTTCGCCGACGTCGTCGCGTTCCGGTTGCGGCAGGTGCCGGTTCGAATCGCCGCCGCGATTGCGTCGCTCGCGGTCGTCTCCTTCTATCTCATCGCGCAGATGGTCGGCGCGGGCAATCTCATCCGCCTCCTGTTCGGCCTGCCCTACGAAGCGGCGGTCGTCACCGTCGGCGTCGTCATGCTGGCCTACGTGCTCTTCGGGGGGATGATCGCGACCACCTGGGTCCAGATCGTCAAGGCCGTGCTGCTGATGGGGGGCGCGTTTCTGCTGGCGCTGCTGGTCCTCGCGCGGTTTTCGTTCAACCCGATCGCGCTGTTCGAGGCCGCGACCAGCGCCTATGGCGTCTCAGTGCTCGCGCCAGGGCGACTCGTCACCGATCCCCTCGACGCCATGTCGCTGGGCCTCGCGCTGATGTTCGGCACCGCCGGCCTGCCGCATATCCTGATGCGCTTCTACACCGTTCCGGACGCGCGCACCGCGCGGACGTCCGTGTCGTGGGCGACCGGCTGTATCGGGTTCTTTTACCTGCTCACCTTCATTCTGGGGTTCGGCGCGATGGTCCTCGTCGGGCAGCCGGCGATCCGCGCGGTGGACGCCGGCGGCAACATGGCGGCGCCACTCCTGGCCGAGGCGGTTGGCGGGACGGCGTTCCTCGGCTTCATCGCCGCCGTGGCGTTCGCGACGATACTCGCGGTCGTCGCGGGGCTGACGCTCGCCGGGGCTGCCGCGCTGTCGCACGACCTCTGGGTTCACGTCGTCCGCGCCGGACACGCGCCAGAACGAGAACAGCTTCGCGTGGCGCGCGTCGCTACCGTGCTGCTGGGCGTGCTCGCGATCGTGCTCGGCATCACGTTCAAGGGACAGAACGTCGCCTACATGGTCGGCCTGGCATTCGCGATCGCCGCGAGCGCCAACTTCCCCGCGCTCGTGCTCTCGGTCTTCTGGCGCCGGCTGACGACGCGCGGCGCGTGCGCCAGCATGCTTGCGGGAACGATCTCGAGCCTTCTGTTGATCTATTTCTCGCCCACGATCCAGATGGACATCCTGCGGCACGCGACCGCGCCATTTCCGCTGAGGAATCCGGGTCTCATCAGCATGCCGCTCGCGGTGCTGACCGGGATCGGCGTGTCGCTCCTGTGGCCCGATTCGGAGGCGGAAGCAAGATTCGTCGAAGTCGAGCGCCGCGTGCACTTCGGCGCGTAGCTCCTCCCCGCGCTTCGACGCGCCGGTTTCGAAGTCTGACACGTCACCCGCACGCCAACGGGTGTGCTGAACGGCACAGACACGAGGCGCCGCCGCCTTCCACACTGGGAAGCCATGTTCAGACTGATTGCCACGATGAGGCGCGGGACCGCCTGTCAGCTACCGGCGGCGTGGGCGCGATATCCCAACCTCGAGGCCGCTCGCGCCGGAGTCGCTGTCCTGCTGCGTGAAGAGCGCGTGCAGCGCGTCACGATCGTCCGAAACGAAGTGCCGCCCACGTTCGTCGAATGGGTCATTCGATAGTGAACGGGCGCTACCTCAAGACGATGAGGACCGTTCTGGATGCCCTGGCGGCCGCAGCCGCCGTCCTCGGCATCGTCCTTCTAGTGCCGGCGGGGATTCTGCTCCTCGGGTTGCCGATCGTGCTCGTCGTCAGACTGATCCTCGAGATCGCCCAGAGGTTCTAAGGCTCTGACCGGCTCGTTCGCAGGCCCACGCCGCGGGAGCGCGCGCCTTCAAGGGCGAAACGATGCTTTGTTCACTCGCCTGGCGTCCGCCTGCCTGGCGTAGCGCTCCGCTTCCTGCGTCCGCTGGCGCTCGCTCGCAGCGGTCGGAACTTCCAGTGGGTCCATTCGGATAACTTCCGCGTCGAGGATTGCTTCCACGTTTCGGGTCGCTTTCACATCGGCCGCGCGCGCCATGGCGCCCGATCGCCTCGAGAGCAGGATCATACCGAACGTCGACGCGAACGAGGGACGCAACAGATCGAGGGAGTACTGAGAGTCTTCCCAGTGACCGACCACCTTGTCGCCGTTGGTGCCGACGCGTAGAGCGGACCCGCCGAAGTCGGTTGCAGGCAGCGTCGCCGGGCCATAGTTTGCGGAGATCGCCTCGATCATGTCGTCAACGGTCAGGCCCTCGGTGCGATCCCAGGTGTAGCTGACCGCGATCCGGAACAGATGGCCGCCATAGAAGCTGAAGAGAATCCTCCGCACCGAGTCCTGAGGCGCCAGTGGGTCGGATTCGCCTCGGGACCGCCACTCCAGCTCTTCAATCAGATCCGGATGCTGGTGAAGGACACGCGCGTCGGACGGCTTCATCCCGGCTTGCGTCGCGACCGCGGCCAGCGTCATTCCCAACTGGTAGTCACGATACCGGGACAGATCCTGGGCCGAGGTGACCGTTGCCGAAAGCAGGATGACGGCGATGCACAGGGCGAAAAGGCGCGGGCGAGTCATGTCGGTTCTCCTTCGGCGCACATGCGCGGCGTGGCCGGACGACGGTGAGGGCGGCCGTTGCCGGCCGCCCTCACCGCGAGGAAGGACGTGCCGCGTCAGGCGGTCACGGCGAGCAGCGATCTTGTGGAAGGTCGAGTTGGTCACGTCGTAGGTCCGAACCTGAGGCGTACCGTCGAATACATGCTCCATCGCCTTGAGCACGCCGGGATAGGATCCGCGCGAGTAGGTCTCCGCGTTCTCCTTCAGATCCCACAAACTGATGCCGATCGCTTCCTTGCCGTCGTCGGAGACGAATGTGATCTCGTCCTGGAAGCCTTTCTGCTTCCGGAGCACGGGAATGATGTCGGTCTCGAGAGCCTTGGTGAACTCCGTTGAGCGACCGGGCTTGAGCTGGAACGCAACACTGCGAGCAAACATGGCAAACCTCCTCGGGGGTTGACCTGGCTAAGAAGGGGAAACCAGAGGACCTGTCTTAGGTCAGGCAATCTGAAAGAGTGAGGAGGGGTCCGCAATCTCGTTAACCACTTTCTGTTAATTAAGTCGTCCTGTCAAGTTATATGATTAAGCGCTGTAAGTTAACCCGCCGACCGGAGGCCCCGCGTGGATCTGTCGCTCCTCATCAAGCACCGGCTCAAGGAACTGCGGCGTGGCCAGAAAGAGCTGGCTGCGGCCACCCAAGTGACCGAGTCCTACATCTCCCAACTGCTGAAAGGCAGGAAAGTGCCGCCGGCATCCGGGAGGACGGATATCTACGACCGGATCGAGCGGTTCCTCGAGCTTCCCCGGAATACGCTGGCACAGATGGCGGACGTGCAGCGCACGGACGCGTTGAAGAAGAAGCTGGCGGACCCGCCCACACCGCTGTTCAAGGACGTGCGTGGGCTGATTCTCCGCAAGTGCGAACCGCGCACGGAAAAGGCTGTCCGTGCGATCTTCGAGCGGGAGCCGTTCGGCGCCCTCGAGCGCCTCGTGACCCAGAAGCTGCTGGATGTGGCCCAGCGCGTGGCCAGACAGGAATTGCGGGATGAGAACTGGCTCCGCCTGGTGGCTCGACACAGCGGCCGGAGCTACAGGCAGATCCGGGTGATCATCCTCGATTTCCTCGAAACGGACGTCTTCAACCTGTCGGTCGAGAACTGCGTGACGTTCCTGGAGCCGCTGATTGAATCCTGGGACATCGATCTCATGACGTTCGGAATGGACATCGTCTTGAACCAGCGGCTGGTCCCGGAACACCTGAAGAAGTTCGAGTTCGTGGAGCGCGAGCCGGCGTTACCGGAAGAACCCGGACTCCGCGCATTTCTCGGGGATCGCTCCCTGAGCGGCGACGCGACGGCGGAAGAAATCGAGTTTCTCGGAAAGCTGCGGTTCACGCGTAGACGACCAACCGCTCTGTACTACTATCGGGAGCTGCAAAGCCTGCGGGACCCGCTTCACTTTCGCGCGACGGGCGGCGAGGGTTCCCACAGTCGGCGAGCGTCCCGCGGCCGGCGGTCAGGCTTCCGAAAGACGCGTGGCTCAGCGTCTGCCGAGAGCGGTCGCGAACCTGTGCCGAAGTGAACAGACATTCCCGCGCGCCCGCGGTTAGGATAGCCGTCCGCAGGAAAAACCGCCGCGCGTCCCGCGCCTGAGCTGCGCCTGCCCACGCCGTGACCGCCAGGTCTTCGTGCATCACGAGAGGAGCGCCGATGCGACGCATCACCGCCTTCGTTCTGATGTGCCTCCCGCTGACGCTGCTCGCGGGTCCTCAGGACGCTCCGTCAGCCGGCGCCGCGCTGCGCGAACGCTTCCTGGCCCGCGTGGACGAGCCGCCCGTCCAGTACCGCGCCGTCCGCAGGCTCGCCGCACGCAACGAGCGCTTGCAGAAGGAAGCCAGCTTGGATGTGGCAACCACGTTCGATCCGAGCGTCGGTTTTCAGTACGAGGTGCTGGCCCAGAACGGGTCGGGCTACGTGCGCACGCGCGTCCTCGAACCGATCCTCCGAGGCGAGGCGCGCGCGATCCGCGAGGGCGCTTCGGAGAGCGCGGCCCTGACAATCGCGAACTACGAGTTCGTGCCGGCGGCGTCGGACGGAGCGCCGCTCGCGCGGCTCCTGATCCACCCCCGGCGTAAGGACATCCTCCTCGTGGACGGCGCCATCCTCGTGACGCCGGACGACGCCGATCTGGTCCGAATCGAGGGGCGGCTGGCCAGAAATCCTTCCTTCTGGACGACCCGGGTCGAGGTCAGGCGCGAATACGCGCGACTCGCGGGCGTGCGCGTGCCGGTGCGGGTCGAGGCCCGCGCGTGGGTCAAGATCGCCGGGATCTCGAATTTCGTCATGACGTACGAGTACGAGGAGATCAACGGACGGACGCTTACGCCGAGCTCCGCGGTAAGGTAACGGCGCGGGCTCTTCGGTACGCGTGGCTCGACGATGACGCCACAGGAAAAGCCTGGCATGTTCGTGTTGTTTCGTCGTGGCGCGGCGATCCCTGTGTGGCCCGTCTGGGCCGTCGCTGTCGGTGTGGCGCTGGGTGCGCCCATCGCGATCCGCTCCCTCGTCGTGCTCCTCGGGCTCGCCCTGGTCTGGTCCGGCGCGGTGGTGCTGGTTCGGCGGCTACGCAGGTCCCGTCTCCCACGTATCGAAGTCCTCCCTGCACTCGACCCGGAACCTCCGCCGGAAACAATCATCGTGAGCGCCGGCACCCGCGCGCGCACCCTGAACCAGTCGACGAACGCGCGCGATGTCAAAGCCGAGGATGCGGCAGACGTCAGTCGCATGGACGGCGACGCGGGCTGACGGCCGGCTCGCACCTAAGACGTCCGCGAGCGAGAGCTTAGGGTTTGAAGGCTGCCTTGTTGGCGGATCGTGCCTTGCCCTGCGCCGCGCGCGCGGCGTCCGCCTCCTTCTGCACCCGCTCGACTTCGCGTTGAGGAGCCTCGCGGTCGTCCAGCCGGACGGCTGCCGCCGTCGCGGTTCGCGCGAGGCCAGCCAGCCGCTTCGACAGCAGCACCAATCTCACCGGCGTCGGGTACGCCGAGCGCAGCAGCGCAACCGAGGACTCAGCGTTCTCCCAGCGCGCCACGACCATGTCCTCGTCGACGTTAGCCGAGGTTTCAGAGGCTCTCGGCCCCGCGACGGTTCGCACCGCGGGAGCGCCGTAGACGGCGCTGAGCGCCTCGATCAGATCCGTATCGGTCAACCCGAGGGTCCGGTCACGGTCGTAGTTGACGACAATCCGGAACAACTGATCGTTGTAGAAGCTGAACACGACGTCTTGCACCGGATCGTCCTCGATCGTCGAGCCGTTCACGGAGCTCCGCAGCCGCCATTCCAGATCCTGAATGATGGCCGGACGCCGGTGGATGACCTTGGCATCAGCTGGTGTGAGGCCGCTGATGCCGGCCACCGATAGCAGAGGGCTGCCCATCTCGACCTCACGGTAGCGCGAGATCTCCTGCGCATAGAGCGGATGCGCCGTCAGCAGGACGCCGAACACCGAGATGGCAAGCGCGCGCGGGCGGATCATGGGGAGCCTCCTTGAGCGTCTGCGGTCAGCGTGAGACAGTGGACTGATCGGCACGGTGCTCCGCCAGCCACTGCTCGGTGACCCAGCCGAGATCGGATGGGCCGCCTTGCCGCCGTCGTCGGACAATGCCGAAGATGGCCACGGCGAGCACGCTCAACCCGATGACGATCCACACGGCAGTTGACCTCTGGGAGAAGAGTATCGAAACGTCTGCGGCACGTCTGTGCCGTTCAGGACACGGCCGGCGAGGCGTATCGTTGGCGGCACGGGCGCGTCGCTAGTGCAGGGGGCTCGCGACGGCAATCCTGTGCTTCTTCATCTTGCTGTAGAGCGTCGCGCGATACACGCCAAGAACATCCGCCGCCTCTTTCTTGTTCCAGTTCGTCCGGCGCAACGCCTGTGCGATTGCGCTCTTCTCGAGTTCCGCGAGCGTCCACTTCGACGGCATCACGAAACTCATCCCGCCGCCCGCGTGATGGCGCAGCGACTTCGGCAGATCGCCGGCGGTGATCTCGCTCCCTTTGCACAGGAGCACCGCCCGCTCGACCGCGTTCTCGAGCTCCCGCACGTTGCCGGGCCACCAGTGCTCCATCAACAGGGAAGCGGCTGAGGGCGAGATCGGCCCGACGGTCTTCTGGTATTTCCGCTGGAACTTTTCGAGAAAGTGCTCGCACAGCAGCGGGATGTCCTCCCTCCGCGCGCGCAGTGGCGGCACCTGGATGATGACGGTGTTGATGCGATAGTACAGATCTTCCCGCAAACTGGCTTCCCGCAGCGCGCGCTCGATGTCGGTGTTGGTCGCCGTCAGGAGCCGAAAGTTCACCCGGACGATCCGCTGGCTGCCGAGCGGGCGGTACTCCCGCTCCTGAAGCACGCGCAGGAGCTTGGTCTGCAGGTACGCCGGCATCTCGCAGACCTCGTCCAGCAGCAGCGAGCCGTTCGCCGCGAGCTCGAGCAGGCCCTGCCGGTCGTGCTCCGCGCCGGTGAACGAGCCCTTCTTGTAGCCGAAGAGCTCGGATTCGATGAGCTCGGACGGCATTGCGGCACAGTTGATCTTGATGAACGGCCTGGCCGGCCGGCTGCGCTCGTGAATCGCGTCGGCGATGAGCTCTTTGCCGGTTCCGCTTTCGCCCTGGATGAGGATGTTGGCGTCGCTGGCGGCGACGCGCTCGATCAGGTCGAACATCTCCAGCAGGCGACTGCTTTTGCCGACGATGTTCACGAAGCGATGACGGTTCGCGATGGGATTCCCCGGCCCGTCCGGCTGGCCGCGGGGCGGGCGCTCGAGTACTGCCTGGCTGTGCCGTTTTCCGTTCATCGGAGCATGCTACGTGCGGCTGAGCTCGGGCGTCTGCGCTCTATTGAACAGGTTCCCGCGCACGGAGCGGGGCGCGTGGGTTGTTCATTTGTGAACATCTCGTCCTGCCGTTACCTGTCATCATGCGACCGACGATGGACGGCATCAATTCGCTGAAGACGCCCGCACGGAGGCGCAAGTCCATGATGGCCAGACGCAGCTCCAGGATTGCGCCCAAAACCAGACCCGCCTTCAACGCACAGGCGTTTCTCGACTCGGCCGGGATCGCGAGGAAGATCGTGGATTACGGTCGCGGAGACGTCGTCTTCTCGCAGGGCGACATCTGTGAGAATGTCCTGTACATTCAAAAAGGCGGCGTGAAGCTCTCCGTGCTCTCCAAAACAGGCCGTGAGGCCGTCGTGGCGATGCTGGGGCCGGGCGACTTCTTCGGCGAAGGGTGTCTGGCGGGTCAACCGGTCCGCATGGGCACCGCGACGGCGATCACGCCCAGCACGGTCCTCGTCATCAAAAAGGACAGGATGGTCGAGCTGCTGCACAAGCAGCACGCGTTGTCCGATCGGTTCATTTCCCACATGCTCGGGCGGAACATCCGCATCGAGGAGGATCTGATCGATCAGCTCTTCAACTCGAGCGAGAAGCGGCTGGCCCGCGCGCTCCTGCTGCTCGCGCGCTACGGCCAGCAGGACAACCCGCAGCGGGTCGTCCCCAAGATCTCGCAGGAGACGCTGGCGGAGATTGTCGGCACGACGCGCTCGCGGGTGAATTTCTTCCTGAACAAGTTCAGGAAGCTCGGGTTCATCGACTACAACGACGAGCTCAAGGAGCTCAACGGCGGCCTCCAAATCAACAACTCGCTGCTGAGCGTCGTCCTGCACGACTGAGGGTTCGCAGCACAGCGGCCCCGTGCCTCCGCTCCGGCAGTTGCAGGGTCTCAATGTCCGCTTGAGGACATCTTTCGTGCCCCGCCGCTGATACGCTCCTGCCAAGGTGGATGTCATGAATGAGGAGCCGCAACGCCAGCAGACCGAGCGCGTGGGACCAAATGGCGACGACGGCCGTGAGGGTGCCGAGCAGGACCATGTGTTTGTGGAACAGGCTCAGTCGGCGGAAGCTGCCAGGAACGAGGCGGAACAGTTCAGGCGGCTGGCAGAAGAGGCGCGTGAAGTCCGCGACCGGCATCGCGACACGGTCGAAACAGTCCGACAGGAGCGAGAACAGCTACGGGAAACCTCTGAGACGGTGCGGGCCGCGGGCGAAGAGACGCGGGCCGCGGCTGAGGGTGCGCGCACCGCAAGCGAGGAGGCACGGGTCGCAGCCGAGGACGCGCGTCGAGCCGTGGTGGATTCGGTACGCGCCACCGCCGACACCCTGAACGCGACGGTCGAGCAGATGAAGGTCGTCGAGGAGATGCGGCGGGCCCTCCGCGAGCTGAGGGACGTGAGCAAGCTCGACCGCAACTAGTCCCGGTCGTCAGTTGAATCGGCTACGCAGCGTGCGCGCCGGTTGTCTCCGGAACGGGAATCCGCGGGATCTCCACGAGCCCGCCCAGGTACGTCCGGGTCTCCAGCAGCGTCGAGGCCACGAGATTCGCCCCGGCATCCCGCAGCACCTGCGTGCTCTCGTCCGCCAGCGCCGGCGGTCCCCAGCGCCCGACCAGGATTCGCACGTCGGGCAACGCGGCGCGGAGCCTCTTGACGAGATAGCGCGTCTTTGACGGCGGGCTGGGTGGCAAATCGGCGAGGCACACGACCGAGAACCCTTGCTCCTGCACGAGCGACAGCAGTTCCGAGGCCTGCAGGCGCGTCCTGGTAATCTCGACGGCGATTGGCAGATCGTCCAGCAGATGGGCGAGCATCGCGAGCGCGAGCTCGTCGGCGACGCCGTTGGTCGCGTAGCCCAGCACGCGCAGCGGTTCGCGCGGTCCGGGAAGTGGTGGATCATCGGGCGGTGCGGGTGGCTCCGGATTCAGGCGCCGGATCGACTCCGCGGCGTCCGACAGCAGCTCCCGCGTCGCATCGATGACGGCCGTTTCTTCGTCCGGCGACAGGCGCTGCTCCAGGCGGTCGCGCTCCGCATAATTGAGCGCCGGCAGCAGCAGGGCGTCGTACACCGAGCGCGGAGACTCGGTCTTGATGTACCGCTCGATGAGGTCGGCCGCCTCGCTCTGATCGCGGGCCAGCAGGCGCTGGTAATAGCCATACTCGGGGGCGAGCGCGGGCGTGTCGGCCAACAGCGTCCCGACAAACTCGAGACCCGGCACGTGCTTGCCGAGCACGACAAGGCACACGGTCAGCGGTGTCGCCAGGAGCAGGCCGAGCGGCCCCCACAGCCACGTCCAGAACGCCACGGACGCGAGCAGCGCCACCGGCGAGACGCCGGCCGCCCCGGCATACAGCACCGTTTCGAGCACGAGATTCGTGAACGAGCTCGAGCACGACAAACAAGCCGAGGACCCAGAGCGGTCCGGCCCAGCCCTCGGCGGCCGCAAGGCTGACCAGGATCGGCGCGCCTGCGCCGAGCACGGGCCCGACGTACGGGATGAATCGGAGAACCGCAGCCAGCGCCGCCCAGACCAATGGGTACGGCACGCCGAGGAAGTAGAGTCCGGCGCCGGCGGCGACGCCGTAGATCAGATTGACCAGGGACTGCATCAACAGCTGCCGGCTGACGCGAGTCCCCGCCTCGTCAAACGCCTTCGTCGTGATGGCCAGCTGGCCGTGCCCGAACAGCCCGATCAGCCGGTCGCGCAGATCCCGGCGTTCGAGCAGCATGAAGATGACCATCGCCAGCACGAGCCCGGCCGTGCCCAACGGGCCGACGATTGGACCGAGCCACGCGAAGCCCGAGAAACCCGCGACCTGCTCAGAGGTGACCACGACGGGCCGCGAGACCGTTCCTCTGGGCACCTCCGATTTTCCAAGGTCGGTCTTGATGTCTTCGATCGTCTCCTGCAGCTTCTCGACCGACCCCCCCTTGCTCGCGCCGCGCACGTCCGCGATCTTCGCCAGGATGTTGGCGCGATAGCGCGGAAGGTCCTCGGCCAGATGGTCCATCTGCCGCGCCAGACCCCAGCCGGCGAGACCGAGGACCGTGAACACCAGCGTGACCATCGCGAGAACGGCCGGGACGCGGCCGACCCAGCGCTCGAGCCAGGTGACAGGAGGAGCCAGCACGAACGTGAGAAGGATGGCGAGTGCGATCGGCACGAGCACGGCCTGCGCCCAGTACAGGACGACAACGACGAGCACGCACCCGGCGAAAGTCACCCACGGTTTCAACGTCTTCGACGTATCGTCCATCAGGCCAACCGTTCTTGGGCAAGTGGCGTCTCGACCTTTGCTGAGCGTCGTGCTGCGCGACTGATCTCACCGACGTCGCGCGGCCCGCGGGCGCGCAGGCGCGTCGGTCGACGCCATTTCGGATGCCCAGCTCCCCAGATTCGAGGCCGCCTGCTCGGCGGACAGTCCTCGTCCGGCGGTCTTGACATCGCGAGGTACCCATTTGGGAAACGCGAGGGTCATCACCCTGTGGGCACCCTTCCGCGTATGGACTTCGCAAATCGCTGCAAGCCTGTCTTTGGGGAACAGATTCGCAAGGCGAACGAGGGCGGGCCAGACCCGTCGGTGCACAAAGGTCACTCTGCCATTGACCGCACGGCACGTCAGCACATCCGGGGAGTCGCGCACCGATCGGGTCAACGCGAAGATGCTGTGCGACTGCGGGTGTGACCACCAGTTTCCCTTGACGGGCTCCCCGGCGATGAATTCGACGAGATTGGGTACGGGACCCCGAGAGCTTTCCAGCAGCACGCCCTCACGCTTCAACAAAGCAAAGACCCGATTCCGCGTCATCGACCCCACGGTATACCCGGTACCTCGTCGTGGGATGTACCCATGTGCACAAGTGGCTTCAACGGCACAGTCAGACATTGCCGTCGGCAGCCAACCAGAAGGGTTAGTCGCTCAGGCGGATCGACTGCGCCACGCGCTGGAACGATCGCCGGTAGGCCTGATACTCGTCCTGCGGCGCGACGGCGATGCAATAAAAGAGGTTGCCATCGCGGAGCAGCGTCGTGAAGATCGTGACCGTTTCTCCCCGGCCGGTGACTTCCGAGACGTTGTCGAGTGTGGCCACGAGCCCGTCGCGACCGGACAGATCCATATTCTGGAAGTCGCGCCTCGCGCGCAGCGAGGGGTTCGACTGCGCCAGACCCTCGATGAATTCCTGGGTCGCTTCCTGAAGCGAGTGCATCTCGTTGCGAATCAAACCAAGCTCCGTGCCGTGGGTAAAGACCGTGTGGCCCTGCACCTGGCCGTAGGCGCCGTCGGGCACGAATTTCACCGAGGAGCTCGTCGCAACCTCGCGCCAGTTGTCGGGTACGCTGACGCGGAACAGGTCTCCCCCCGTGTAGTTCTTATACCGCGATGACGGGGGCGCCACGCGAGTTCCAATGGTGCGCTCGTCGGGCGCCGGTTGTCCCGGTTGTCCCGACTGGGTGGGCGTCTGCTTCCCCCGGCGTGCGACCTGTTCGGTCGTCGGCGCCGGCGACATGCTCCGCAGGTGATCCTGCACGCGCGCGAACTCGCGGGAGTCGCCGGCCCGGCCCTCGATTCGCAGATGCGAGGCTTCCTGCGTGATGTAGGCCTCGCGGTTCCCGGGATTGGGGTGGTCGCTCATGAACTGCGGACCGCCGCCGCCACCCTGTTTCTGGATCGTCTGGAACATGCGCATCAGATCGAGCGGGTCGTATCCGGCGCGCGCCATCAGCTGAACGCCCAGCAAGTCGGCCTGCTTCTCGTACTCGCGGCTGTACCGAAGAAAGTAGGTGCCCAGACCAAACTGGGTGCCCTGCGCGACCACCTGCCCGGTTCTTCCGCCAATGATCGCTCCCGCAATCGCGCCGGCCATGGCGCCAATCGCGAAAGGCTGCTGTTTCGTTGCCCCGGCGGTCCCGTGCCGCAGAATCACGTGACTGAGCTCGTGCGCCATGACGCCGGCGACCCCGCCCTCGACCGCCGCGGCCTGAATCATGCCGCGGTTGAGGTACATGGGACCGCCCGGCAGCGCAAACGCATTGATCTCGCGCACGTTGATGACTTTGAAGGAGTATCGGAACTCAGGATGCTGCAGCTCGGGCGGCGTCACCTGCACCAGGCGCCGGCCGATGCGATCCACGAAGGACTCGATGCCATCATCTTGAAGGACCGGCAGCTGCTGCTCGACTTCCTTGGCCGCCTGCTGGCCAAGTTCGACATCCTCTGCCGGCGTGTACTTGTTTTTGGGCGGCGTGATGCGCGTCTGCGCGACCGCCAGCGAGGCAGTCACAATGACAAGAGCGGAGGCATTCAGAAAGCGGCCGCAGGAACGTCGTCGGTCAGGCATGATCTGTAAGCTCCGCTGAAGCGCGGTGGACGAATGACAGAGTGTACCTCTCGATCTCGTCGCGTTCTGTGCCAAACGGAACAGCGGCGCTGGCTTCGATCCCGCATAGTGGTAGCAGCATGGGCGAGGTTCGACGAGGCACTGGTTTCACGAGCCGATAGTCCGTGGAGGGCGGCGGATTGTTCCCGCCCACGTGTTCAAGCGCGAGGCCGACGCCTCGCCGGAGAATTCACATTGCTGTACACCCTTGCCGTCATTCTGTTGATCGCGTGGCTACTCGGGATCGTCGGGACCTACTCCATTGGCGCGCCCGTTCATGTGCTGTTGGTCGTCGCGATCGTGCTGGTCGCCGTCGGGATGCGAGGCGGGCGCACGCTGGCGTAGCGGCGCCGAACCGAGACGTCAGACCCGAGATGCGGCTGCCGCTGCACCCGCGTCGCTGGACGTCAGCAACAGCACGGAACGCTGAGTTAGGAACAACCGTTGGAATACACCATCAAGCGGTCGGCGCCCTGTCCTGACTGTGGCGCAGAGATGCTGTGGACGCAGAATGCCTGGCACGCGGACAGCGAAAACGGGGCGGCATACCGCTGCCCCAACGGCCACGTGCTCGATCCGTCGATAACGCGCCAGTGTCCCGCCTGTGGCCTGCATGACACCACCCTGATCGATGACGCCGAAGGGCGACAAGAGTTTCGCTGTTCCCGGTGCGGACAGGCGTTTGCCTACCCTCGGTGAACCGAACGAGTGTCGCCAGAGGGACGTCCTGGATCGACTCTGCTGTTGATCACCCGTGCAGGACGACGATCACTCGTGCAGGACGACGCTGAGGAGGGAGCTGTTGACCTGAAGACCGCCGTTGTACTCGATGAACCCCAGCTTCCTGAACTTGTTCATGAAGAAATTGACCCGCGAGCGGGTGGTGCCGACCATTTCGGCCAGCACTTCCTGCGACAGCTTGGGGAGCACTCGCTGGGTTTTGTGCGGCTTCCCGTAGCGGGCCAGCAGCAGCAGTGTCCGGGCCAGTCGCTTCTCGCTGGAGTTGAAGAGCTGATCGACGAGGTCCTCTTCGATCCGGATGTTCCTCGCCAGGATGTAGGAGATGAACAGGTCCGACATCGCGTGCTGCTCGTGCAGCAGCCGAAGCATCTTCTTCTTGTCGATGCTGAGCACGGTCGTCGGCACGATCGCGGTCGCCGCTCCCATTCGCACGGACTGCCCCGCCAGGCATCCCTCACCGAAAAAATCGCCAGGACCGAGCATGCCCACGACGGCCTCTTTGCCCGTGGTCGAGACGACGGACAGCTTCACACCGCCCCGCTGGAGGTACAGGATGGCATTGGCAGGATCGCCCTGGGCGTAGATCGTCGCCCTCTGGCGAAACTCGACCGTTCTCTTCGCAACGCCGGCCGAGTCGAGGAACTTCTGGGCGTCGAACGAACGCGGCTTCTTTGATCCCGCCATGGCATTGCCCCGTCTCGTCGACCGCGACTGGCTCCGGCCCGAGGCCCTCTGGACGTCTGACGCTGCCGCGATCGTCACGTCAGTTCAGGTGGGAGCGTAACACCGAAGTGTACACCCAAAGTTGGGGGTGTTCAACAATGAACAGCCGCGTATCAGCGCGCCGCCTACCATAGGGACATCGGCCGGAGTTCCTCGGCGCGCTGGGTGCGTGCCCGGACCGGCGCCTCTCTTCGTACACTCGCATTCAACGCCTCGAGAGAAGGGTCACATGCTTATACCGCGAACGTCCTGGTTGTCGGTGGGAATCATCATGGTGGCGGCTTTCGTCCTCTGGATCGCGGTCGGTTCCGGGTCGATGTCCACTCAGACGTTCGGATGGGTGGGCGCCGTCCTGATCGGCATAGTTGCGGTGACGCTGATGTCCCTGCGGGCGGGCCGGCCGACGCGGTCGGTAGCCCACGTGCTGCACGACGCTGAAGAGCAGAAAGAGGCGGGCCGATGACGTCGGGAGGGCCTTTCGGAGTTCAGACGTCGGTGGGCACCCCATCCGCGACGTCGAACGCCGAGCAGCGCTGGAGCCGATGGCTGGCCAGGGGCGCCGCACGGGACGAGCGGCTGCGCGAACGGACGCGCTACCTGACTATCCTGGTTGGCGCCGGACTCCTGGGGTGGCTCGCGTTCGCACTCGCGACGCGTTAGGCCGCGGCGAGCCTCGGGGGCGCCTGATAAACCCACGCGAATTCCCGCAGCTCCCGGTCCTGAGCCGAATCGACGAGTCTCCGCACAGGGGTCTCTCCTTCGGCGTGGCGGACGTGGTCCGTCAGGTCATCGTGGCATTGTGGCGGCCGCGTGTCTGTGCCGTTGTGAACAGCATTCACACGTTCCGGCGTGTATCCTCGTTTGTGGAGCTGTGCCGGTGATAACAACGCTCGACACGCGACGATTGATTGTTCCAGTCTGGGTGATGGTCGTCGGGCTCGTCGCGGTGGTACAGCCTCCCGCGACTGTGGGAGCGGGCGTGTTCCTGTTGTTCGTGCTCGGGATCGTGGCTCCGGCGATCTGGCTCATCCTGCTGGGTTGGCGCCGGCACGCGCTCGCCGCGCAGCGATCCCGGCGAAGAGAGAAGTAACATGACGGCGAGAACCACGCCCGAGTCAATGATGTCGTGGTTTCGAAGGTCCGGGACGGGCACTTGCTCTTGATTGTCTCCGGCACGCGAGCCGACCGCTTGTCCCTCGTCTATCGAGGAAGCGCCTGGAACGTCCAATACGCCGTGGCGAGAGGGGCCAGGCTCGCGAGCGGCAAGGGCGGCAATCTCTGGTACACCGCCGACGAGATGACCACGCTCGAGTACCTCGAGACGTTCCGCGCCCAGTCGACGGTGACCTCGAGTCTGACAGTCAACCACTCACTGCTGAGTGTGGTCTGCACGATTGAGCGCCGTTTGAAGTGCCGTCGCGGGCGTGCCCGCCATGGTCGCGGCGGGAAGACGCGCCGGTGCGTCCAGGCTGGCGCCGCCCACCGGCTGTGCTGACCTTTCATCACGTACAGAGCGCGATCGGCGATCCGCAGCAGCGCATCCGTCGACACGCCGTCGTGCGGAGAGACGGCGATGCCCATGCTCACCGACAGCCGAGGTTCCTCGTGGTCGTCGGCGAGGCTGGCGCAGATGCGACGGCCAATCAGCCCAGCCCCTTTCGCCCCGGTTTCCGGCAACACGATCGCAAATTCATCCCCGCCGCAGCGGGCGGGAGTGTCCAGGGATCGACAGGAGCGGCGCAGCGCGGCCGACAGCGCGGCAGAGCGCGCGGTTTCCCGACCTCGTGTCCGTATCGGTCATTGATCCCCTTCAGCGCCGTCAAGGTCGAACAGAAGAACGGCGAACGGCCGGCCCGTCCGCTCCGAGCGCCGCCTCTCGGATTCGAGCGCATGCACGAACTGTCGGTAGTTGGCGAGGCCCGTCAGCGCGTCCGTCGTCGCCAGATGCCGAAGGTGTGTTTCACGTGCCCGGTCGGCTGTGACGTCGTCGACGATGAGCTCGCAACTGGCCGTCGATTCATCCCAGACACGCCGGCCGCCAAGCCGCACGACGAGCGTCGTGCCATCCTTCCGCTTCCACTCCGCCTGGCGCGTGGCGACCAGGCCGGTGCGGCGATACGCTGCCAGAAGCTGGGCGCCCTGTCTCGCGTCGAGCATGACGTCCGACGCGATGTTCATCTGCATCAGCTCGTCCCTGGACTCATAGCCAAGCATCTCGACCAGGACCCGATTGACGTCCAGCAGCCTGCCTTCCGGATCGAATTGGCAGACGCCGTAGGTCGGGTTGTCGACGAGCGCACGGTGCAGGGCCTGGGAGCCCCTCAGCGCCTTCAAGGCAAGGTCCCCTTCCTGGCGCGCGCTCCGGTGCTCCAGCGCCACCGCCACCGACACCGGCAGCCGGTCCATCTGATTCTTGTCCACCCAGTCGAACGCCCCGTTCGCGATGAACTGTTTGACGATCCCGGGCTGCGCGGTGGGGGCAAGCAGGATGAACGGGACGTCGGGCAGATCCTTCTTGAGCAGATCCAATGCGCGTCAGCGGAAGGTCGCTGTCGGTCGAGCAGCAGGACACCACGACATCGTAGGCGACCGCGTGCAGTCGTGCCACGTAGTCCGCAACGCCCATCACCACGTCCGCCGCGACGTTGAAGTGCGCCTTTTCGAGCTCCAGCAGGCAGGGCTGCGCATCCGCGATGTCGTCGCACAGGAACAATATGTGCGTGGGACGGTCGGCACGGGTGGCGCTTCGCCCGGTGCCGGCCTGTGGCCGAGTCGGAGTGGATTGGGCCCGTACGACACGCAGCATGTAAGGTCTCCGAGGGCGTTGCGCCGAAGCCCGTGCCGACTCTTCGGGGATCTCGACGATGGACGGTACCAGCCCGCGGCCTGCCGCGCTGTTCCGTATTGCACACTCCCGAGCCGGCATCCTTTGACTGCACGAGAACAGAGGCCATGCAAATCGGCCTGTAAAAGAGCCTCGAAGCCGAGCGAGGTGTTCAAAACTGCACAGACACCACAATTGGGCGGCTGCTAGGTTTCACTGCAGCGGTTCAGGTCATCATGCCGATCAAGCGCCCTCCCCCCTTCATCCTCCTGATTCATGACGGTCGGGTCGGACGGGATTACGTCCCCTATCTCACCGCGGCTGGATTCCGGGTCGCTGAGCTCCCGGTTCAGGTGCCCGACCGAGACCTGGTCGAGCGGACGATCACGATCGGTCCGGATCTCATCGTGCTCGACTACACCTGCGACGGCGAGACCGTCATGCGCCTGAAGGCCGACCCTCGGACCGCGGACCTGCCGATCCTGGCATTGGCGGAGTTGGCGCGGATTGGGATGGCGCCCGTCCCGGCGAAGAAGGTGCCTCATGGTGGACGGCTTCCCTTTTAACCCTCTCTTGTTGATCGTGGGCCCTGATCGGCAAAGCCGTGAGCGCTATGCGGCATGTGCCGCGGCCGCCGATCTTCGCGTCGAGCAAGCTCACAATGGCTTGCAGGCGCTCGACAAAGCCACGACGCTCCAACCCGACATCATCCTGACCGACCTGTCCCTGAACCACGGCCTGGATGGGATTGCGCTCTGCCGGCGGCTGGGAGATGCAGAGTCTACGAAGGGAATTCCCATCCTTGCCGTAGCGGGAGAACGGCCGACGGAGGTAGAGGAGGCGAGAGCGGCAGGGTGCACGTCGGTCCTCGTGAAGCCCTGTTCGCCGGAGAAGTTGCTCGTCGAGATCATCCGGGTCCTCTCACGAACGCAGCGTGTCGGACTCATCGGCGAGCGTGAAGATCACCAGATGACGGTGAGATTCCTCACCCGGTCGCTATGGACCGCGCTTGGTAAGAACGCTGCATTGACCGCGGAGAATGCCGACCTTTCGGCAGCGGCAGAGCTCTGGGCGGATTGGTACGGGCGGGCTGCCCAGCGCGCGCGGGATGCCGAGGCGGAGTTGAAGGTCCTTCGCGGCGTCTAATCTCGAACAATCGTGGCCAGACCTTCCCCGTGACGAACAAGCGATTGTTTGCGGCGTCGTAGGCAATTCCGTTCAGCACCGCTTCGGGATCGAGCCGGTAACTGGTGGACATCAGGCCTCTCAAGTCGATCCACCCGGTGACTTGCCCTGTCTTCGGCGAAATCCTCGCAATTCGATCGGTGTGCCACACGTTCGCGTATATCTCGCCGCGAACGAACTCGAGCTCGTTCAGGTCCCGAACGGGCACTCCTCCATCCCTTACGTGAATGCGTCTGACTTCGCGGAACGTGTCCGGCTGGAGGAACCGCAGCTGATCGGTTCCGTCGCTGAGAATGAAGTGCGCGCCGTCCTGCGTGAGCCCCCAGCCCTCGCCCGAATAGCTGAACGTCCGGCGCGGCGCGAAGGTCTTCAGGTCGTAGACGAAGGCAACCTTCGATTGCCAGGTCAGTTGAACGAGCTGTTCCTTCCAAGCGGCCAGGCCCTCTCCGAAATACGCCTGGTCGAGACGATGTTGCTGCACGACGACGCCTGTCTCGAGCTTGACCTTCCGCAGCGTCGACTGGCCATTCAGTCCTGTGCTTTCAAAAAGAAACCCGTCGCGATACAGCAGCCCCTGGGTGTATGCAGACGGATCGTGGGGATAGACATTCACCACCTGGAAGGTGTCGACGGTGGCGCGCGTGTGCGCGGGAGGCGACGATGCGGCGACAAGCGCAAGGACGAGCGTACAGAGTCGCGCGTGAAGAGCCGACATCGATTTGCTGAGAATAGACTAATCCGCGTAATCCGTGGCCCGTGATCCGTGGCCTAGCCGGCAGCCAGAACGACGAGCGTCGCGTCATCCTGAAACACGCCGCCGGTGAACGTCGACACGGCGTCGACGACGCGGGAGGTGAGCGCGGGCGCGCTGCATCCGCGGTTCGCGACGATCTCGGCAACGAGTCGATCTTCGCCGAACTCCTCGTCGTCGGCGCGGCGCGCCTCGGTCAGGCCGTCGGTGTAGAGCACGAGCCGATCGCCGGCGCCCAGCTCGACGACGCCGCGGGTGAACGTCGCGCCTGGGATGGCGCCGAGCACGGGGCCTCCGGCCGAGAGGCGCTCGACCGAGCCGTCGGCGCGCGCGAGCACCGCCGGGTAGTGTCCAGCGTTCGTGTAGGACGCGACTCCAATCGTTGGATCGAGCAGGCAGCAGAAGAAGCTGATGAAGCGTCCCTCGGACACCTGGCTGCCGAGGATTCGATTGAGGCTCGCGCACAGCTCGTCGGGCGGCATCACGTCGCTCGCGAACGCGCGCACGGCCGTCTGCAGGCCCGACATCAGCAGCGCGGCCGGCACGCCCTTCCCGACGACGTCGGCAATGGTGATCGCGAGGCGCGAGGCGCCGAGCGGGATCGCGTCGTAACAGTCGCCGCCGACGCGGCCGGCGGGCTGCCAGCTCGCCGCCAGCTCGAAGCCGTCTATGTGCGGCAGCGTGGCCGGCATCAGCGTGCGCTGAATCCGGCGCGCCTCGTCGAGCTCGCGGTGGCTCGCGCGCGAGCGTTCGATTTCCGCCGTCAGGCGCGCGACGAGCGCCGGCCCGTCCCACGGCTTCTGAACGAAATCGCGGATGCCGTAGCGCATCGCTTCAATCGCGACGTCGAGCGAGCCCCAGCCGGTCATCACCATGACCGGTAGCCCGCCGTCGGTCGCCCGGATGCGCGACAACAGATCGAGACCCTCTCGTCCGGAAGTCGTGCAGCTGCTGTAGTTGAGATCCATCAGCATCAGATCGAACCCACCGCGCTGGACGGCGCGCAGGGCGGCGTCGGGGGAAGAGACCGCTTCCATCTGGAAGCCGTGCGTTTTCAACAGCAGCCGCAGCGCTTCCACGAGGTCGGCCTGATCGTCGGCAACGAGGATGCGGGGAGGCGCGGCCGCGGGAATCATGAACGGCCAAGCTGAGGCAAACAAACTGCCACGCCTGAAATCGAACGTTCGCAACGACATGCGGCATAGGCTCAGCCGTAGGGGCGTCCCCGTCCGGTCACCCGTCGTCCCGGTTCCGCACAGCTGGCGTGCGCCTTGCTCTACAGCCACACGTGCGTCGGGTTCTGATCCTTGCCCTGCTCGTCGGCAGTGGCGTGGCGCTCGTGGCGTTCGCCGCGCGACGCGGCTGGCACGTCCCTCCGCCGACCGACACCCCGCGCAACGACGCGCTCGCGCGTGCCCAGGTCCTCAGGCCGGGTCGCGACGTCGGACAACTCGCATTTGGCTCCAATCCAGCCGACCTCTCGTTGTTCGGGTCGGATGACCTCCTGTCGTGCCGCTACCAGCCGGTCGCTGCGACCGGGACGACGCCCAAGTTCGATTGCGCGCTCACGACCGGTGAGGTCGTCAAGATCAAATACGGGCGGAACGCGGAGCTCGCCGCGGAAGTAGCCGCGACTCGACTTCTCGACGCTCTCGGCTTCGGTGCCGACCGAATGTACATGCTGCGTCGCGTGCGGTGTTACGGCTGCCCTCCGAACCCGTTCCGCATGCAGCAGGCGGCCGATCTCGCTCGCGGACAGGAGCTGCTCCAGAAGGCCGTGGATTACTCGAACTGGACGGACTTCGAATGGGCGACCGTCGAGCGCGAGTTCGAGGCGCCATCGATCATGGCAAACGGGGACAAAGGCTGGGCATGGTGGGAGCTCGACCGCGTCGACCCGTCGCGCGGCGGCGCGTCGCGCGCGGAGCTCGATGCGTTTCGGTTGATGGCCGTGTTCCTCGCGCACTGGGACAACAAAGCGGCGAACCAGCGACTGGTCTGTCTGTCGGGGGAACCGGACGGCCAGCGTTGCCGGCAGCCGTTCCTGATGATCCAGGACACCGGCGCGACGTTCGGTCCGCACAAGGTGGACCTCGACGGCTGGAAGTCGTCGCTGATCTGGAGCGACCCGTCAACCTGCCGCGTCAGCATGAAACGAATGCCGCACCGCGGCGCCACGTTCGATGATGTGTCGATTTCGGAGGAAGGCCGGCGGCTGCTCGCCGCGCGGCTCGGCAAGCTCACCGAGCAACACGTCCGCGACCTCGTCGTCGCCGCGCGCATCCCGAACTTCGACGGCAGCGACGCCGAGCCCGCCGAAATCGACGGCTGGGTCGCGACCTTCATGAGCAAGGTTCGCGAGATCACCGACCGCGCCCCGTGCCCGCCGGCGGCTCGGCCGCGCGAAGCGCCGGGGCCTTGACGTCCCGCCGGAGAACACCGGCGTCGATCGTCTCCCCTCCGCGGCTGACCGCCTGGAAGAACAGCTCATCTCCATCGATCTCGGCCAGCAGGAAGTGATAGTCGCGATCGAACGCGACGGCGCGTCGTCCTCCTCCCGCGTCGGCGCCGATGTCCCCCTGGCGCAGCGATCCCGCGGCCCCCGTCACGAAATACGTGATCCCCTCTTGCGGCGTCGTTCGCTCGTAGAAGTGTTCGTGCCCCGAGAAGGCGACGTCGAGACCGTTGCGGACGAAGATGGGCTCGAGACGCCGGCGCAGCTCCGCGGCGTGCGTTCTGTAGCGGCCGGACGTGTAGATCGGATGATGGAACACGGCGACCTTCCAGGCCGCGTCCGAGCGTTTCAGCTCGCGGTCGAGCCATCGCAGCTGCTGATGATCGACGTAGACCGTGTCCAGGACGAAGAACCGGGCCTCGCCAGCGCCGAGCAGGCCGATGCGCTTTGCGAACGTGTAGTAGCGCTCGCCACCGGTGTTGAACAATTCGTATCGGGGCTGATCGGGATCGTCGTGATTGCCGAGCGCCGCGTAGAATTTCACCTTCGCATCGAGGAACGGCTTGTACGGCAGCTCGAACTTGAGCCGATAGTCCTCCGGCGTCCCGCCGTCGTAGACGTTGTCGCCCGCCATCAGGACGAAATCGAACGGAAACACCGCGCGCCAGGCTTCCATCCGGGCCGCGACGTCGTACTGCGGCCGGCTGCCGCGGCCGGAGTCGCCGATGACGGCGAACCGGAGGGAACCGGCTTTGCGCGGCAGCCGCACCTCGGTCGCGTCGATCGACGGAACGGGAGATCGCGCCGGCGCGGATACGGCCGGAGTCGAGGTCTCGGTGGCGGCGTCCCCTCCGGCGCAGGAGGCCGCGATCGCGGCCGCAAGCAGGAGGAAGGGCCTCCGCCCGATCATCAGCATCTCATCTCTAGGCGGCCGACGGGTTCGTGACGCAGGGAGTCAGCGGCGGCCGGATTTCGAGCAACTGTTGCACGCGGGAGAGCACAACCGTCGGGTCGACGCCGATCGGGAAGACCTCGTCGAAACCTGAATGGCGCCCCTCGCGCCGCTCGCTCTCGAAGGCTGCGCTCGGGGACAGCCCGACGAGAATGAGTGGCGCAAAGCGCGCCTTCGCGCGCAGGCGCGTCGCGACGTCGGCGGCGCTGCCGTTGTTATCCCGCAGCTGCACGATCAGCACTTCAGGATCGACCTCCAGGTCGGTGCCACTCCATTCGGCGACATGCCTCACGTCGAAGCCCGCAACCTTGAGCGTGATTCGGTGACGCCCCGCGATGCGAGAGTCCGGGACGATCAACAGCACCAGGCACGTTTTTTCCGTCAAGTTTCGTTCCGCGTCAATCATGCCAGAGCTGTTTGCAAAGCTCGTGCACAGTTTCGTCAGGCCGCGCGCCACCTCGACCGTTGATGGGATCGAGTATCCTGTCTTCTCTTCAATGCTCGGGCGACGTCTCGCGCATCTCGTTGCCTGCGTGCTGCTTCCGTGTGTCGCCCGAGCGCAGGCACACGACGCGCCTCCTTCCTCCGCCGCCGACGAGGCCCTGGCCAGGCAGGAACGGGTGCTGCTGTTGCGGCAGGAGACATGGGAAGTGACGGCCACCCGATCGAGCGACAAGTTGGTCGTCGATGGGCGGCTCGATGAACCGGCGTGGCACAGCGCCGCCGCGGTCAGCAACTTCTATCAACGCGAACGGAACGAAGGGCTGCCGGCGACGGAGCGGACGGAAGTTCGCGTCGTCTATGACGACGAGATGCTATATGTCGGCTTCCGGTGCTTCGATCGGTCGCCTGAGCTGGTCAAGGCGCGCGCGATCTTTCGCGACGAGCAAGGCAGCGCGGACGATCTCGTGTCGGTGATGATCGACGCCTATCACGGGCACCGGGGCGCCATTCAATTCATCAGCAACGCGAACGGCCTCGTCGAGGAGCTCCTGCAGACGGGCGAGACCCAGGACACCCGCAACAAGGATTTCAACATCGTCTGGCAATCCGAAGGACGGTTCACGGACACGGGGTTCGAAGTCGAGATAGCGATCCCCTTCAAGTCGCTGCGCTTTGCGACGCTTTCACCGGACCAGGAAGTCCTGTTCGGCATCGGTTTCAAGCGCAACATCCCCCGGAAGAACGAAGAGATGTACTGGCCGTTCGTGCCGAACGACTCGAGCTGGTACCGACCCGCCGAGCTCGGCCATCTGCGCGGGCTTCGCGACATCGAGCCGGGACGCAACCTGCAGATCAGGCCGTACATCCTCGGCGGCGGCAGCCGCGACTTCCGGGTGGACGACACGGACCCGCGGCGGGAAGCAGGCGTCGACGCCAAGTGGGGCGTCACGACAGGGCTCACCGCGGATTTCACGGTCAACACCGACTTCGCGCAGGAAGAAGCGGACGTTCAGCAGATCAACTTCACGCGCTTCAACCTGTTCTTCCCCGAGAAACGTCAGTTCTTTCTCGAGGGACAGCAGGCGTTTCAGTTCGGACTGCCGCAGGTCGCCGAGCTCGTCTTCACGCGGCGCATCGGGCTCTCCCCCGTCGGCGAGATCGTGCCGATCCTGGCCGGCGCGCGGCTCTCCGGGCGACAGGGCCGGACGATGATCGGCGCGATGAACATCCAGACCGACGACCACGACGCGCTCCCGTCGCAGAACTTCACCGTGATGCGTGTCCGCCGGGACGTCCTGAACCGATCGACGGTGGGCGCGCTGTTCACGAACGTACAGGGCGGTGGTGCGTTCAACCGGGTCGTCGGCGCGGACGCCAGCCTGTTCTTCAAGCGCGTGTGGTTCGTCGAAGGCTGGGCCTCGGCGATGGACGAGACCGACCGGCGGCCCGGACGCCACGCGGGCTACGGGCGCCTCGCGTACGACGCCGACCGCCTCGGCGCGGAGCTCAAGTATCTCGACATCGGCGAAGGGTTCCGTCCCGGCGTCGGATTCATCGAGCGGCCCGACAGCCGCACGAGCGACATGCTCGTGCGATGGAGCCCCCGGCCCGCCTCCGATCGCATTCGACGCTTCAATCTGCTGGCCAACCTGACGTATGTCACCGATCAGCAGAACATCCTGGAGACGCGGGAGCGCGATGCGAGGTTCAACGTCGAGCTCGAATCGGGCGACATCGCCGGCATCGACTACGACAATACCTTCGAGTCGATCGACGAGCCGTTCACCGTGCAGGGCCGGGTCATTCCACCCGGCACGTACCGGATGGACTCAGTCAGTTTCACGCTCGACACGTTCCGCCGCCGGCACACGACGCTGAACCTCCTCTTCACGACCGGAGGCTTCTGGACCGGCGAGCGCGACACCCTGACCATCAACGCCGCATGGCGAATCAACACGAACGTCGGTCTCTCCGGCAGCTACGACCTGAACGTGATCGACCTGGCCGGCGACCGTTTCCGGACCCACCTGCTGTCGAGCCGCATCCAGCTCGCGTTCAACAATGAGATGGCGCTACTGTCGCTGCTGCAGTACAACCACGCGGCGCGGCTCATCTCGACCAACATCCGGTACCACTGGATCGTCCGCCCCGGCTCGGAGTTCTTCGTCGTCTACAACGAGCTGGACGATCGGCCCGATCGCGTCGCAGTGCGCAACCGCTCGCTCGTCGTCAAGCTGAATTACCTGTTCAGTCTGTAGGGCTTCGGGCTTCGGGCTTCGGGCTTGGGGCTTGGGGCTTGCTCAGAGGAGGAGCGCCACTGCCAGCGCCGACAGCGCAACGCCGGTCGCGATCTCCAGCGACGCGCGCGGGCGGCCGGCGCTCAGCCGGGCGGACAACGCGCCGCCGGCGACCGCCCACGCGACGTGCCACGTCGCCGCCATCGAGACGTGGATGACGGTCAACAGCAGGGTCGATCGCACGACCGCGGCTCCCGGCGGAACGAATTGCGGCAGGATCAGGAAGTAGAACGCGGCGATGGGCGGGTTGAGCGTGTTGGCGATGAAACCCTCGACGAACAGCTGAGCATTGGGCCTGCCGGCCGGTGGATCGTCATGCGGCCTGGCAGGCGTCGGAAGGTCTGTCCCGGGTGCAGGCGCGGCGCCGCGGAATCGCGACATGCCGCGGACGATCGAAGAGGCGCCCAACCACAGCAGGTACGCGCCGCCGGCGTATCTCAGGATGAGGAGCGCGATCGGCCAGCGCTGGGCGACGGCGGGAAGGCCGAGCGCCGCCATCAGGCCGTACGTGCATGAGCTGGCGTTGAGGCCGGCGGCGGTGACGAGGGCGGCCGCGGTGCCGCGCGTGACGCCCGTGCGCAGGACGACCGCGGTCGAGACTCCCGGCGTCAACACGAGCGGCAGGGTGACCGCGATGAACGGCCAGATGTTCAACTAGTGGTCCCCGTTCAGCGAGGACGGACCACTAGTACTCGGCGTAGGCGTCGTCCGCAAAACAGTAGACCCAGCGTTCGCCGGGTTCCGCCGACGCGAACACGGTGTGTCCTTCCTTCATCGCGTGCCGGCGCGAATGGCGGTTGATCGAGGAGTCACAGCAGAGCGTGCGTCCACAGGTCTGGCACGTCCGCAGGTGGACCCAGGTGTCGCCGGTCTTCACGCATTCCTCGCACGATCGCGCGCCGACCTTCACGTCCCCCAGCGCGCGGAGATGCTCGCAGCCGTCCATCATGCCTCCAACGCCGGACGATCCCACGCTCCGAGCGTCGCGCCCGCCTCGTACGTCGTCTGCGCAAACTCCAGCAGCGCAGCCCGCGGCGATGGAGACCGCCGCACATCGTCATACATCAGGATGTACTCGGACAGCGTCTCGTTGTATCCGGCCGCCGCGGGCCCGACCCTGGCGCCCCGGAAACCCGCGGGCTCTGGGGCAGCGTACGCGTAGAACGCCGCATCGTCGACGCCGCCCATGCCTCCCGGCCAGAAGCCCACGCTCGTCACTTCATGCGAATAGGACTCGCGCGTGACGCGGTCCGCGCCGGGGCGCTCGGGCGCGCGACGACCCGAAAACCGAGTCACCGCCAGGTCGAAGGCCCCCCAGAAGAAGTGCACGGGGCTCGACTTTCCAATGAAGCGGCCGCGGAACTCGGCGAGCGTTTCGGCAGATGACAGCAGCGCACGCCACCATTGCCCCGCGAAGCCGGGATCGTATGACTGGTTCTGGCGATCGCGATCGAACCGAATCGGGTTCTCGACCTCGACCGGCATCGGCCAGATCCGGACCCCGACGCCGAGCTCCTGAAGACGCGCCATCACTTCAGCGTAGAAGTCGGCGACCGAGCGCGGAGCCAACGCGATTTCGCGACGCTGGCCGTCGCTGATGTCGATGCCGAGGTGATGGTCGACGAAGTCGAACGTCATGCCGACCGTTCGATCGCGATACGGCATCGCGAGCGTCGTCAATCCGCGCGGCGTGGGATAGAGCGTCACATTCCAGTAGTGATTCACATGTGGCACGAGCGCGAGCCGCACCTTCCCGACGATCTGGGTCCACATGTGCAGCGTTCGACACGTGTCACGCCAGCGGGCCAGCGGCACTTCAGGCCACGCATCAATAGTCTGTTGAGCCATCGCGAACCTCTCGAACCTGATCTTAGTCGAGCTACGGCTGAGCCGTCTTGCAGTCCGGTACGATTCTGGCACCAGGCGACTGGTGGAGGTCGCACCATGCTCTACTGGGCCTTTGTGTTTCTACTAATTGGGTTGGTGTCTGCCGCGCTGGGATTCAGCACCGTCGCGGGCGCATCGTTCGCGGTGGCGAAGTTCCTGGCGGGCCTCTTCCTCTTGTTGTTCTTGATTTTCCTCGTCCTCGGGCTGACGGCTTATCGGAAGATTACACATTAGGCGGGCCTGAGAGGCCCGCCCTCCTGACCGGCCGTATAATCGGCGCTCGATGGACCGCCGGCTCTTCCTGACGACGCTCGGCGCCGCCGCGCTCCCCGCGCGGCGCCTCCGCGCCTCGTGGCGTGACGGTCCGCATCGTGTCTCTCCGGCGCGTCTTCAGTCTCAACTCGAACGGCTGAGCGAGTTCGGCCGCCCGCCCGGCGGCGCGTTCGCCGACGGCGTCAGCCGGATCGCCTACAGCGACGCCGACGTCAGCGCGCGCGCGTACGTCATGTCGCTCATGCGCGAGGCGGGGCTGACCACTCGTGTCGATCCGGCGGGCAACATTTTCGGCAGTACTTCCCGGCCACCGGACACAGGCGGACGGGGATCGGAGCGGCCGATCCTGTTCGGCTCGCATATCGACTCGGTTCCGAGCGGCGGAAACTTCGACGGAGACCTCGGCTCGCTGGCTGCGATCGAAGCCGTCCGCGCACTGGGTACGGCTGGCGTCCGGACTCGGCACCCGCTCGAAGTCGTCGTGTGGGCAGAGGAAGAAGGATCGGCCTACGGGCGCAGCTTGTCTGGAAGCCGCGCAATGGCAGGCCAGTTTCCGGCGGAAGAGCTGGAGCTCACGGTCAGCGGGATCAAGAAGGCGGAGGCGATCAAACGCATCGGTGGCGATCCCGCGCGCCTGGAGCACGCCCGCCGCGCCACGGAGTCATTCCACGCGTACCTCGAGCTGCACATCGAGCAGGGGGGCACGCTCGAGAAAGCGGGCCTGCCGATCGGCGTCGTCGAAGGCATCGTGTCGATCGAGCGCCTCGACGTCACCGTGCGCGGTTTCGCGAACCACGCGGGGACCACGCCCATGGGCGAGCGGCAGGACGCGCTCATCGCGGCGTCGCAGCTCATTCTGGCGATCCGTGAGATCGTCACCCGCGAGCCCGGCCGGCAGGTCGGTACCGTCGGTAAGCTGGAGGTCTCTCCCAACGCGACGAACGTCGTCCCTGGCGTCGTCAAGCACACGATCGATCTGCGCGACCTCGACGCCGCCAAGCTGGCGCGGCTCGCCGACGAAATCCGCGCGCGCGCGCGGGACATCGCGGCCGCGACGCGTACCGAGATCGAAATCGCGCGCGTCACGCACCACGACGCCGCGCTCGCGGCGCCCGCGATGCAGGAGGCGATCGTGCGGGCCGCAGACACGCTCGGCCTTCGTTGGACCCGCATGCCAAGCGGCGCCGGGCACGACGCCCAGATGGCCGCGCGCATCTGCCCGATGGGGATGATCTTCGTCCCGAGCGTCGGCGGGATCAGCCATTCGCCCCGCGAGCTGACGGCGTGGGCCGACTGCGCCCGCGGCGCGGACGTGCTTGTCGAGACAATCCTCGTCGTCGACAAGATGAGCCCCGCCTGAGCCTGCCGCAGGCACGCAGCTTGCTCTCTCGCGCCCCTGGAGGAATTCATGTTCCCGATCGGCGATGACGACGTCCAAGGCGGAGGGCTGACGCCTTTCATCACGTGGGGCCTGATTCTGTTGAACGTCCTGGCCTGGATGCTCGAGCTAGGTCAGGGGTCGGAGCGAGCCCTTCAGTCGTTCGTCGAGGCGTGGGGCGTTGTCCCGCGCGAGTACACGACCGGGACCGATCTGCCACCCGCAATTCCCGCACCCGTCTGGACCACGGTGCTCACGTCGATGTTCCTGCACGGCGGCTGGATGCACCTCGGCGGCAACATGCTCTACCTCTGGATCTTCGGGGACAATCTGGAAAAGGTGATGGGCCACCTGCGGTTTCTCACCTTCTATCTGATCTGCGGCGTTGCCGCGGCTGTCGCGCACATCATGTTCAACGCCAACTCGATGATTCCGACCGTCGGCGCGTCGGGCGCGATCAGCGGCATTCTGGGCGGCTACCTGCTGCTCTTCCCGCGCAACCGGGTGCGGGTCCTGACGCGGGGCGGCGTGGCACATGTGCCGGCGCTCGTCGTGCTGGGGTTCTGGATCCTCATCCAGTTCATCAACGGCATGGGCTCCGTCGTGAACACACCGGAGACCGGCGGCGTGGCCTACATGGCGCACATCGGCGGGTTCGTCGCGGGCCTCGTGCTCGTGAAGCTGTTCGCGGCCGGACCGCGCCCGGCATATGCGTAACCGTCCGGCTTCGCCGCCCGCGGAAAGGGCTGCTGCAACGGCCCGGCTTTGGCCGGTCTGATGCCCGGGGCCGCCCCTTGCACCCGGAACCCTGGGTCTGCTAGGCTGATTCGTCCGTGGCCGTTTACCGCTCCAGCGAGCCCGCATAGAGACTGATTCGGTTCTTCTTCACTAGCCTCCCGTGGGCGCCAATTCTGCAATCTAGACGCGAGGACAGGAGTTGCCAGTCCGACTCTTCGTAGGAAATCTGCCGTACAGCGCGACGGAATCCGATCTGCGTACGTACTTCGCCTCCGTCGCGCCGCCAACACACATTGCGGTCCCCGTGGATCGGGAGACCGGCCGACCGCGCGGCTTCGCCTTCGTCGAGTACGCGGATGCGGCCCAGGCGGCGGAAGCCATCAAGCGATTTCACGGCCAGCCGTTCCAGGGCCGCCCGCTGTCGGTGAGCGAAGCGCGCGCCCGCGAGGATCGCGGCCCTGGCGCTCCTCGACCAGGAGGCTTCGGCCCGCGGCCGCCGGGCGGCGGGTTCGGCGGACCGCGCCCCGGGGGCGGCGGCTTCGGCGGTCCGCGAACCGGGGGATTCGGTCCGAGGCTCGATCCAACCGGCCTGCCCGGCGCCCCGGGAGGCGGACGCCGGCGCGAATTCGGTCCCGATGCCAGGCCGAAGAAGACCTTCCAGAAGGAAAAGCCGAAGGGCCCGATTCGCGAGCGCGGCGGCGGGCGCCACTACAGCATCGAGGACCTGGTGGACGAGGAGCAGGAAGCAGCGGCAACCGCCGACTTCGACGATTTCGCGACGAGTCCCAAGGACGAGGTCGCGACGAGCCCCAAGGACGAGGTCGCGGCGAGCCCCAAGGACGAGCCGAAGGAAGACGAGTAGCGCAGGGCTTCAGCCCTGCCCGGCAGCCCTGAAGGGCTGCGCTACTGGTTACCGAGCAGCGACGAGATAGCATCCGCCGACCGCAGCGTGAGCGCGACGAACGTCAGCGTTCCATTCGTGCACCCACCCGTCGGCAGCGTCGGGGCTCCCACGATAAACAGGTTCTCGTGATCGTGCGTGCGCCCGTGGCTGTCGCACACGCTCGAGGCCGGATCGCTTCCCATCCGGCACCCGCCGCAGGGGTGATCGAGATACCGTCCGATGGAGGTGCTCAGAACCGTTCCGTTTTTCGCGCGCGCGAGCTCGCGGAACAGCCCGAGGATGTGCTCGCGCGTCGCCTGTTCGCGGCCGCGGGAGGCGGCGTCGATCCGGTGCTCGATTGCCGGCAGCGGATCGCCCCATTTGTTGCGCGCGGCCTTGTCGAGGATGAGCGCGCTCGACGCGTCCGGGTGGACGTCGTAGTAGGCACGAACGCGCGCGGCGCCGCGCGCCGCCCGCTTCCGCCAGTCCGCGAGCAGCGCATCCCCCAGGAGCAGCCGTCCCCCCTCCCCTTCCCTCAGCCGCGGCTCGCGCCCCGCGCTGCTCTCCCAGACGCGGTAGTCATGACGGAGGTAGGGGGCGTCAGGCCGGCAGCGGAAGAACTGCCGCGAGATCAAACTGTGTTGCTCGTTCATGCCGGGGTAGAGCGTGAGGTCCATTTCAATCTGCGCGCCGACGAACGCGTGGCCCGTCATGTAACGCCCGACGAGGCCGGAGCGATTGGCGAGACCGTTTGGAAACCGCGAGGTCGAGGACAGGAGGAGCAGGTGCGGCGTCCACGCATACCCGGAGGCCAGCACGAACCGCCGGGCGCGGTACTCGACCGCTTCGCCCGTCGCGCGATTGACCGCCTGCGCCGCGGCAATGCGCGTCGTCTTCTCGTCGAGCACCAGCTTCCGCACGAGCGTCCGATCGTGCAGCGTCATCGCGCGCTTTTCCAGCAGGGTGCGGAACGTGAAGTCGGGCGAGTAGCGCGCGCCGGTGGGGCAAATCTCACAGGTGTTGCAGCGCTGGCAGACCGCGCGGCCGCCGTACGGCACCGTGTTCTTGGCCTGCGGTGTTCCCCAGAACGGGACCCCGCTCTCCTCCGCCCACGCCTTCAACTGACGCAGGTTGTAGGACAGCGGCATCGGCGGCATCGGATACGGCTCCGAGCGGCGATCCTCCGCGAGCGGCCCCGGCTCGCCTGCAACGCCGATGCGCCGCTCCGCCTCGCAGTAGTAGCGCTCCAGCTCCTCCCACGCGATCGGCCAGTCGACCGCCAGCCCGTACAGCGACTTCAGCCGGAGATCCTCGGCCGAGAACCGGTTCGTCACGCCGCCCCAGTGGAGCGCCGATCCGCCGACCGCCATCGTTCTCGAGATGATCCCGGCCGCGGACTGATCGGCAATCGTGTCGCCCGGCCACGGGTTCTCGCCGTACTCGAGCATGCGCTGCCGGTGGCGCATGCGGTTCTCGACGTCGACGATCTTCTGGCCGGCCTCGACAACGATGATGGAAGGCGCCGGCCGTCGCTCGGCGAGCTTCTCGGCCAGGAGCGCCGCCGAGATGCCGCCGCCGACGATCAGGACATCCGCCTCATGGCGCTGCGTCATTTCAGAGAATCCAGAACTCAGAACTCACAACTCACAACTCACAACTCGGAAGGCGGATCCTCAGATCCCGGTAACCCACGGCAGGCGTCACGACCGATCGCGGCGCGGTAGCAGAGATCGTTTGCCGCGCTGCTCTGAAAGTAGAACGCCATCAGATCCTCGATCAGGTTTCCGCCGGGACGCGCCCGAAGCCGCTCGGCCTTGACGCTCTTCAGGCTGTTTTCGACCACCGCGCGGCGGACGTTCAGGGGCGCCGTCGCGAACGACGCGCCGGCCTGCCGCATGGTCGTGGCCGTCTGTCGATCGATGAGCGCGATGAGTACCGGATAGCGGCTCGCCGGCGACGGCTCCGTCCGACGCGGCCTCGTGAATCCGTAGCCGTGATCCATCTCGGCGTCCGCGTCGTAGTTGCGGAGCCATCGCGCGAACGCTTCCACGGCCTCCGCACGGCCCACTGCGTCGATCTCGGAGGGCAGCACCACTTCGGCCAGCGCCATGAGAAACGCGCGGCCACCTGTATCGAGCCATGAGAGCTTCCGATCCGCGGCCTGCCGCGCGGAAGGGGCGACCGCCGGAGTCACGGCGGCAGCCGCCAGGCGGCCGAGCAGCTCTCGGCGCTTCACGAGGTCTTCCCTTTCGCGGCGGCCAGCGCCTCGATGGCCGCGGTCAGCGCGGCCTCGACCGTATTCCGCCCGCGAATGAGCTCGGTCTCGAGGAAGCCGTAGGCATCGGAAGACGGGTCCATGGATCCCAGCTCTCGGATGCCTGCGAGGAGCGGCAGGATTGGCATCGCGGCGGCCGGATCCTGATCGAAGCGTCCCGCCTTCGAGTAGAGCGTTCCGTTGAGCCGATGCGTGAGGCGGATGACGACCCGGTCCCGTTCGGCGCGCGCCGCTTCCGTCGACGGCGGCGGCGCCAGGTCGAAGGTCTCGGCGGCGGCGCGAAGCTTCGACGCCAGCGCCCGCGTCCTTCCGAGATCGAAGCGGCCGGCCGAACGTCCGGCGGCGCCGTCCAGCTCCTCGAGCGCGCGCTCGTACGACACGGCAATCGGAGACAGTTTGTGAGGAAGCACCGGCGCCGTCGCAAGTTCGACAATTTGCGCGAGCCGGTAACGCGTGTCGAGCTCGAGCGCCTTCATGTCGAGCTTGTCGAGCGTGTCTTCTTTCGTGTGCCAGTACGCGATCCGCCCCGAGGCCGTCACGTCGGCGTGACCGCGCTCCGGGCCGGGAACGCCGACGAAGAACTCCGGTATCCCGAGACCCTGGAAGGCCGAATCGCTGTCGCGGCCGGGCCGGAAGAGGCGCGGCGACGCCGGACCCGGCGTGCGGCCGAGCCGCGACGCCGCGAACGCGCGGCTGAACTCCGCGAGGCCGGGCCATCCGCCGGCGGCGATGCCGTCGACGCGCGAGCCGCGTCGGCCGGCGCCGTCGAGGTTCGTGTACGCGACGGCGTGCTCGTCCAGCTCTCGCCAGAACCGATCCGCGTACCAGGTCGAACCTGCATAACGGCCGAACGAGTGGCCGGGCCACCAGGCGAAGCGAACCCCGCGCCGCAGCTTCGGCCCCTGTCGCAGCACGCGGGCCATCTCGAGGATCGACGCGACGGTGCCGCCCGTGTCGGTCATTCCCTCGTACCACGCGTCGAGGTGCGTCGCGACGAGGATGAAGTCCGGAGTCTCACCCGGGACTTCCGCCACGACGAGCGGGATCACGGCCCAGCCGCGCTGGACCTCGGCGACGAGCCGCAGCCGCGCGCCTGCCGCAACCGAGGGGCGCAGACGCGCACCGGCGCTCTTCCCGATCGATACGATGGGAATCCTCGGGAGGCGATCTGCGCTCGACGTCGACGGCGTTCCCCAGATCGTCGTCGCGATCATCTCGTGGAGGATGTCGCTGTCGTTGACGTGGACGAGCCCTACCGCGCCCGCCAGTTCCGCGCGGCGCGCGCTGTCGGGCGAGATCATGCCGTCTGCGATGACGATCCGCCCCCGCGCGGTCGACGGCAGCGCGCCCGGGTCGCGGTCGTCGGCCTCTCGCTCCAGCCACAGCGCTTCGGCGACGATGCCCTCCGGGGGCGTGGAGCCGCCGAACGCCGGCGCGAGGCCGTCGAGCGGCGCGGCCGGCCCATCGACCGCCACGGAGCCACGGACCGGCCAGCTCAAGAAGGCGCGCACGTCATGCCGCGCGTGTGCGATGCCGTATGCCTTCAGCCGCGTCTCGAGGTACGCCGCGGCCTTCCGCTCGCCGTCCTTGCCGGACGTCCGGTCATGGTTGATGGCGTCGAGCGTGCGCTGAATCTCCGCCACGGATACCTGCGGAAGGGGCGACTGGCTCTGGAGGAGCGCGGCGAGAAGCAAGAGGCGACCCATGCGGCGGCATTGTAGCGATGAGCCCTCACTCACGCCAGCGACGCGGCTCTTTCACCACGTTCATGACCGGGCATGACCCAGACACCCTCCCGACGGTTTGGTGGGGGGAAGCTAGGGAGAAAACCGGGAGGATGATTTCACGTGACTTTACGGATCACGAGCCACGGATTACGCGGATTACACGGATGCCGCTTTTAGCCGGACAACGAGCTCGTGATCCGTAGAAGCCAACCTCCCAAACCTCCCAGGCCTCCCCGAAATTCCGTGTGGGGCGTGTCACGCGCAGTCACGTCTATAATCCGTGGCGATGCATCGCCGCGACTTTCTGCTGACGTGCTCCGCGGCTGGCGCGGCGGCGTGGTCCGTGGCGCAGCCGAAGCGCGTGCGGACGCCGATCATCGACGGCCTGGGCGAGATCCACGTCCAATACGACATGAAGCTCGTTGATGAAATCCGGGCGAGCGGGATCCGCGGCTGCGTCGTGACGGTCGGCAATCCGGCGCTCCACGGAGCCTCGGCGTTCGACGACATGAAGCGGGAGATTGATTCCTACGACGCGCACGTCAAGGCCCATGCCGATCGCTTCGTCAGGGCGACCAAGGTTGCCGACATCGACGCCGCCGTCGAACGCGACCGGATCGCCCTTGTCTACTACACGCAGAACGCGACACCGGTGGGCGACGACGTGGAGCGCCTCCGCGTCCTGTACGACCTGGGCGTGCGGATCATCCAGCTGACCTACAACACGCGCAACCTCGTCGGTGACGGCTGCCTCGAGCGGACGAACACCGGTCTCAGCACGTTCGGCGTCGCGCTGGTCGAGCGGATGAACGCGATGGGCATCCTCATCGACGTCTCCCACTGTGGCCTGGCGACGACGATGGAAGGGATCGCCGCCTCCGCCAAACCGGTGGCGATTACGCACGCGGGGTGCAGGGCCGTCTACGACCATCCACGGAACAAGACCGACGAAGCGCTGCGCGCCCTGGCCGAGCGCGGCGGCGTCATCGGCATCTACCAGATCAACCCCTACCTCGGCCCGAACGAGCGCAACACGCTCGACGACTACCTCCGGCACATCGACCACGCCGTCAGGATCGCCGGGATCGACCACGTCGGCATCGGCAGCGATCGAGAGCACCGGCGCATCCCGGACACGCCCGAGGAGAAGCAGAAACTGATCGATGAGCTGTCGCGGCTGCGGCCCGTGACCGCGGCCACCTTCCGGTGGCCTTTCTTCCTGACCGAGCTGAATCACCCGCGCAGGATGGAAACGATTGCCGCCGCGCTCGAGGCGCGCGCCTACAAACCAGCCGACGTCGAGAAGATCCTCGGCGGAAACTTCCGGCGCCTTCTTGTGGAAGTCATCGGGTAGGAGGGCCGACCTCTCAGGTCGGCCGCTTCGTTTCGGCCCACAGGTGAAGCGGGACCGACAGCATCCAGTACCGCCGCCGCAGCTGGATCACGCGCTCGGAGTATCCGACCTTTGGAATCTCTTTGCGGACCAGTCGATCGCGCAGCCGCCGTAGCTCGTATCGATACAGATCGCTGACCGCTTCCTTCACCTGTTCTGGCGGCGTCTCGGGCCGTGGGGCGATGCCGAGCTCCGCAAGGGCCGGGAGAAGATCCGGGTCGTAACGGTACATGCGGGGACGCGTCCGCGGGCGGCGCCTGAATCAGGCCACGTCGAACAGCAGCACTTCCGTGTGATCCGGCGCGGAGAGATCGAGCCGCGTCTCCCCCGTTATCGCGGCGCCGTCGCCTGCATCCAGGCGGACGCCGTTGACCTCCACCGTGCCGTGCGACACCTGCAGCCATCCGGAGCGGCCGACGCCGAGCGCCGCCGACACGCGCTCGCCCGGCGTCAGCATGGTGGTGTAGAGGCAGATGTCCTGGTGGATGCGGACCGAGCCGTCGCGCCCATCCGGCGACGCGAGGAGCTTCATCCGCCCCTGGCGATCGCTGATCCCGAAGCGCCGCTGCTCGTACGCCGGCGCGAGCCCGGCGGTGTGGGGCTGGATCCAGACCTGCAGGAAGTGCACGGGATCGTCGCGGGACGCGTTGTACTCGCTATGGCTGACGCCCGTCCCGGCGCTCATCCGCTGGAGATCGCCAGGATAGATCACCGATCCGTTCCCGAGGTTGTCCCGGTGCTGCAGCGCCCCTTCGAGGACCCACGTGAGAATCTCCACGTCGCGGTGCGCGTGGGTCCCGAATCCCATCGCCGGCTGGACCCGATCCTCGTTGATCACGCGGAGCGCGTGGAACCCCATGAACCCTGGATCCTGGTAATCCGCGAACGAGAACGTGTGGCGCGTGTCGAGCCACCCATGGTCCGCGTGCCCGCGCTCCGACGCCGGACGCCTGGTGATCATCTACTGCTCAGTAGTCTGCTTCCTCGACCCCTGCAGGCCTCCCAGGTAGATGCCGTTGAACAGCAGCTTATAGGTCCCGTGCGGCTGCGCCCGGAAGGCGATCTCGGGCCCGTAGAGGAACAGCCGTCCGCGTCCGACGGCCGCGTCGACGACCGCCGCGCTTCCCTCGAGGTAGTGCTGGCCCCACGCCCATCCGCTGCGGAGCGGCTTGGCGGAGTCGTACCACGCCACCGCCTTGACGCCCTTGAGCGGCGCATCCGGCTCCAGCCGGAACGCCGGGCTGTTGTCGAAGAAGACATCCGCCGCCTGCTCCATGCCGTGCGCAAGCGGGTGGTCCTTGTCCACTGCCACGCGGAGAATCGAGCCCGGCACGTAGAACTTCTCGCCCGGAAGCGGCCGGATCGCGCCGTTCTGCGTCCGTTCGGTCAGCGCGCTCGCGACCGGGAGGTTGAGGTGATAGCCGAGCGCCGTCGAGCCGCCGATCGTCAGCACGGTTCCGCCCTCGTCCAGGAATCGCTTGATCTGCGGGACCGTCTTGGCGACCGTCACCCGTCCGAGCTTGCTCCGCCAGTCCGCCGGGATTGTGGACGGATCGGGTTCGCCGCCGAACCCGCCTCCGAACCGGCCGGTGGCGCCATCACGCTCCGGGATCGCGCCGTCGACGAAGACGAGCACGTCGTACTTCGCGTTGAGCCCTCCGGCGTCGAGCGCGGGCGGGTAGACGAGCTCGAACGGGAACTCGTACTGTTCGAAAATCCATCGCGTCCAGCCTGACGGCATCGAGCCGCCGTAGGTGTCCCACAGGCCGATGCGCGGCATCCGCAGCTTGAGCAGCTCGCCGCCGGGCCGGGCGGACGCGCGCGCGCTCACGCCATATTCTTCCGCCGTCTTCCGGAGTACGGCCTCCGCGCTTGCGTTGCCCGGCACGAAGAATCCACCGTCGGGCGCCCAGAAGATCTCCGCGTTCGCCTTGAGCAGCCGGTTCACCGCGATGGCGCTGTCGTTGACGCGATGATCCAGCAGCCAGCCGCCGCCCTGGGCCGCAGTCGCGACAGTGCCGGCGGGCGGCCTGGCGAGCCCTGCAAGCTTCTCGAACGGCCCGTCGAAGCCCTCCAGGATCCGATCGAATTTCACGCCCATCTGAAACGCGAGCGTCCAGCCGGCGTTGTCGTACGGCGGAATCGGCGGGCCGCCGGGGTACTGAAAATCGTTCGGGTGGTCCTGCGGCTCGAACATGTCGAGCACGTGCGGCCGGAACGCCTGAGCGGTCTTGACCACGTACGAACCGGCCGGGTACGACTTGCCGCCCACCGAAAACGACGCGGTCGCGCGGTGAACGGCGACCCCGGTCTTCATGAGCGCGTTCACGAACTTCGTCGCCGTCGGAAAGTCCGGCTGGTCGGCCGCGAGGATGTAGACGCGCGGATCGCGAAGCTTCGGATCGCGCAGCATCTCGTAGTACTTCAGCGGGACCGATGCGCCGCCGCGACCCTGTGCGCTGCGGCGGGCCTGATCCGAGTTGTCCGCCTCTTTCTCGGCCGCTGCCTTGACCGCATCGATCCGGGACGGGTACGCGGTCCAGTTGTCCCGGCTCCCGCGATCGATCGAGTTCTTCCCCATCCGATAGATGTTGAAGAGGAAGTTCTCGCGGTTGCGTGACGCGATGTCGAGCACCGCATAGTTCGCCGTCACGGAGTAATCGACCGACTGGCGGAAGTGCCACTTCTGCGGCGCGATCGGGAAGAACAGGTCCGAGCTCGGCAGCTGGCGGGCCGGCAGAAACGGAATCTCGATGGGCGTCGGGTTGCCGATGGTCTCGGTCAGCAGCCCGACGATGTTGTGGAAGTACACCGTCGTCCGGAGACCGCCGTTCCACCAGGTCGAGTAGCCGGCCCCTTCACGCGTCGTCGCGCCCGGTTTCCCCTCTGCGGCGAAACGGCTGTGCATCGCCGCGCCCACGAGATCGAGCTGCGCCGGGATCAACGGATCGTAAACGTAGTTGAACGGGTCGCGGAACGGCGGGGCGAAGAGCACCGTCCCCTGCGGGCCGGTCTGATGGTGGTTGTACATGATCTGCGGAAACCACTCGTGGTACAGAATCCGGTTCATGTTCGTGGATTCCGCCTGCGCAGACATGTAGAAGTCGCGGTTGTTGTCGTGGCCGACGTACTTCTGGTAGAGGCGCGGGATCCCGGAGCTCGCCCGTTTCGTCGGCTCCTTCTCGCGCATGTACCAGTCGGACACGAGGTCCATGCCGTCCGGGTTCGCGTGCACCGCCAGGATGATGACGTCGTCCAGCAGGCGCAGGGTCTCGGCGTCGGTGCGGCTGACGAGTTGATAGACCGTCTCCATCAGCTGCTGCGCACCGAGCACCTCGGTCGCGTGCAGCCCGCCGTCGATCCAGACGACGGCGCGACCCTCGCGCGCGAGCGCGCGCGCCTGATCGTCGGTCAGTCCCTCCGCGAGCGCCAGCCTCCGGGAGATGTCCTTGTACCGATCGAGCTTCTTGTGATTGTCCGGTGAGGTGACGATCGCCATCAGCTGCGGCCGCCCTTCGGCCGTCTTGCCGATCTCGACGACCTTCATGCGATCGGATTCCTTGTCGAGCTTCGCCCAGTACTCCGTCAGCGCCTTGTAGTTGGGAAGCTGATAGTCGGCGCCGATGTCGTGACCGAACTGCTGCTTCGGGCTCGTGACGCTGACGGCCTTTTGCGCGTCGAGCGCCGGCCCCGACGACAGGAGGATGAAGAACGCGAGCGAAGCGGTCCGAAGTGACAGAGATCTCATCGCAACCCCCAGAAGGGGTAACGATATCAGACCCAATGCGGATTGCTGAATGCTGACTGCTGAATGGCGAATACCGAATGCCTGAAGACGCGCTTCAGGCATTCGGCATGGGGGGCTAGGCTACTGAATTGGAACGCCTGTGCCAGGGACACCGGCCTCGGGCATCGCCGCATACATGCTGGCGGTGTCCTCGTAGATGACGCCCTGGGCGTTCGTTGCGAAAAAGCGCTGCGTGGGGCCGGGCGTGACCATGTCAGCGCCCGCCTTGTACGCCGTGGCACCCAGGCCCGGCGCGAGGCCGTTGCAGCTCCCGGGCGAGGCCCCCACAGGGCTGCCGAACAGCGTGATCTGGTAACCGCTCTTGATGACGGTCGGCGCTCCCGCCAGATCCGCGCTCAAGAAACCAGTCGAGCTCCCGGGCGGCGGCACGCCGAGCGTCGGCATGTCCGGCGCGTAGAACCCGGACCCGCACGTGATCGCGTAACTGAGCTGCGAGCTGTTGAGGACGCGCATGTCGGCGATCGCCGAGCTCGCCTGAGCGCTCGTTCGCGCGCGAAGCAGCGCCGGAACCGCGATGGCGCAGACGACGCCGATGATGGCGATGACGAAAATCAGGTCGATCAGCGTGAAGCCGGCTTCACCGTTTCGCGCGTGTGAGGTTGCCATTTTTTGTCACTCCAGCCGTCAGTTCTTGTCCAAAAACCGGGTTATTTCGCCCGTTTTCCTGCATGAATTGCCAGCCCCCCCACCAAGAGCAATACTCCGGCCAGGTCAGCCGTTGGTACTGCGAAGAACAGAAGCACCCCCCCAGCGGTCCACAGGACGCGCGCGGGGAGCCGGGCCGGGCCGCGAAACCATCCGCCCAGGCCCGCGGCAAGGCCGGCCACTCCGACTGCCGCGGTCGCAGTCGTCCACACCACGGCGCCGAGCGGCGCCCGCAGCAGCAAACCGAGGCCGTCCGCGCTCAAGGTGAAAACGAACGGCACGAGGAAGGCGGGCAGCGTGTACTTCCACGTCAGCATCATCGTGCGGAACGCGTTTCCGCCGGTGATCGCCGCAGCCGCCATGGGGGAGAGCGCGGTCGGCGGGCTCACCTCCGATAACACGGCGTAGTAAAAGATGAACATGTGCGCCGCGAAGTCCGGCACCCCGGCCTGGACGAGCGCGGGCGCGACCATGACCGCCGCGATGATGTACGACGCGGTGACCGGCACCGCGAGCCCGAGCAGCCACACGGCGAGGGCCGCGTACACCGCGGTCAGCACGCGGGTCCCGCCCGCGAGCGCGACGATCACGCCGGCGACCTTGAGGCCGAGCCCCGTGAGGGTGACGACGCCGACGATGATGCCGGCCGTCGCGGTCGTGGCGGCGATTGGCAGGACGCCGAACGCGCCGTCCGCGAGCGCGCCGGCCAGCCTCGACGGCGTGAGCGCCGTCTCGCGCCGGAGGAAGCTCAGCGCGAACGCCACGATCATCGCCCAGAACACCGCGCGGAACGCGGTCAGCCCGACGGCCATCAACGCGGCGACGACGACGAGGGAGGAAAAGTGATACCCGTAGCGCCGCGTGAGCTGGCCGAGCGGCGGCGCGTCGACCGCGACCGCTCGGGTGCCGGCGCGCCGTGACGCCGCTTCAATCATGAGCAGGACCGACAGGTAGTACAGGAGCGTCGGCAGCGTCGCCATGATCAGCACCTGCAGGTACGTGATCCCGAGCAGCTCCGCGATCAGGAAGGCGGCCGCCCCGAGCGTCGGCGGAGACAGCAGTGCGCCGATCCCGGCGGCGGAAAGCATCGCCCCTGCCGTGTCCGCCGCGTAGCCGGCGCGGCGCAGGATCGGCCACGCGACCGACCCCAGCATCACCGTCGTCGCGACACCGCTGCCGGAAACGGTGCCGAGCAGGAATCCCGCGAGCGTGACGGTGCGTCCCGGCGCGGCGCTTGTGTCGGCGGTTGTGGTAGGAGGCTTCAGCCTCACCCGAGGGCTCGTCGCGGCCAGCGACCAGTCGATGAAGAACTGCCCCGCCCCGGACTTCTCGAGCAGCGCACCGTAGATCGTGAACAGAATGATGTAGGTCGCGGTGACGTCGAGCGGCACGCCGAAGATGCCGTCGAGCGTCATGTAGAGCGAGCCCACGAGCCGGTCGAGACCGTAGCCGCGGTGCGCGACGAGCGAGAGACCGACGCGATCGAGCGCGGGGCCCGCGATCGCGTACGCGAGAAAGGCGAGCGCCGTCACCGGCAGGACCCAGCCGACGGTCCTCCGCGTGGCTTCGAGCACGAGCGCGATCGCGACGGCGCCGGCGGCGAGATCGATCGCGGTCGGCGTCGCGGCCCTGTAGAGGAACGGTTCCCCCTGAGCGAGCGGCCAACCGAGCGCGGCCGCCGCGAGCAGCGCGGGCACGTACCGCCAGCCTTTGTGGTACGAGGCTTTAGCTTTGTGGTACGAGGCTTTAGCCTCGTCCTCGTGAACAGAGGCTTTCGCCTCGTCCGGCGCCCTGCCCAGGAATATGAGAACCAGCGAGACGAGGAGGAAGGTCGTTCGATACGTGTGCGGGTCGATGACGAACAGCACCCAGCACAACGCGAACAGCGAGAGCCCGATCGCGAGGAATCGCACGCGGAGTGGATTCTACCCGGTGCCCCTACACGCCATAGTCATAGAGCTGCTCGAACTGCAGGTCGAGATCATGCGTCGCCTGCCAGAGACATGCGAGCGCCTTGCGGACGTTCTGTTGCACGCACGGGGGAGAGTCGGGGGCCACCGCGAGCTTCTTGAGCGATTCGTACACACGCATAAGCTCTCGCTCGAGATCTGTCAGTGGATGGCCGAGCAGGTCTGTCTCCATGCTGTCCTCTTTTCTCTGGCCGCAAGCGGCTACCGCTTGTCTACCAGCCGTTTCGCTTTCAGCTCGAAGCGCGGCAACGAGCCGGTCGCGGCGAGCGTCACGTTGAATCGCAGGCCCTCGTGCGCGTCCGAAAGGTCCCGCTCCAGCTTCTTCTGCAGCTGCGCCCAGTCGTCGGCCCGATCGGGCTTCAGATCACAGGACACCGAGATCTCGTCCTGGATGCCGGTACGCGTGATCAGGATCTGGAACTCGTCGATCGCGTCGTATTCACGCACGATCGACTCGACGGCGCGAGGATACACGTTCGTGCCCCGAATCAGCTTCATGTCGTCCCAGCGCCCCTGGATCCCGCCCTCGTAGATGTCCCCGGTGCGGCCGCACCGGCAGGCCGAGTGCGGCACCTTGACCACCATGTCCCTGGTCCGGTACCGGATGAGCGGCATGAACCCCCGCCCGAAGGAAGTCACGACGCGCTCGGCTTTCTCGCCGTACGGCGCCGGCGCGTCGCCGCCCGGCGCCACGGTCTCCTCGATGAAGTTGTCCTCGATGATGTGGGTGCCGCCGGGCTGATGGCTGCATTCGAACGTGAAGATGCTTCCGATTTCCGTCATGCCCGCGGTATCTCCGACCTTCGCGCCCCATGCCTGCTCGAGCTGGCGCTTGACGGCGGGAATGGAACCTGCCGGCTCGCCCGACACGATCAGCTTGTCCACTCGACTCCCCGCCAGATCGACGCCCATCTCGGTCGCCGCCTGCCACAGCCGCATCGCGTAGGTCGGCGTGGAGCAGACGGTCGTGACGCCCATGTCCACGATCGTGCGCACGCGCGCTTCGGTCGTGAAGTTGCCCGTCGGCAGCACGAGGGCGCCGATCTTCTCGCAGCAGTAGTGCGCCCCCCAGAACCCGATGAACGTGCCGTACGAAAAGGCGAACAGGACGACGTCGGGCGCGCGGACGCCGAAGCCCCAGAAGCCGTACGCCCACATGTCGGCGATCCATTCCCAGTCCTTCGCGCCGTCGAGGGCGCGGATCGGCGTGCGTCCGGATGTGCCCGACGTGTAGTGGTAGCGGATGGCCGCCTCCGGCCCGGCCACCGGCAGGTCGCCGAAGGGCGGCTGGCGGTCCTGCGAGTCCATCCAGTCCTCTCGCGTCATGAACGGGATGCGCGCCAGATCGTCGAACGAGCGGAGCTGGTCCGGATGGAAGCCGGCGGCGTCGAAGCGCCGGCGATGAAACGGGCTCCTGGCGTGGGCCCAGGCCGTGAGCCGGCGCAGTTTCTCGAGCTGCAGCGCCCGCAGATCCGCGCGCCCGAGCGTTTCGTTCTTCGGGTTCCAGTACGGCGACGCCATCTGGGCAGCTGATCCCTGGCCGACGGTCTCTGGCCTCCGGGTGCGAAGGAATCTATCATGCCGCATGCTTGATGTAGTGAACCCCGGCACGCTGGCAAACCCGCGAGGATACAGCCACGGCATCGCCGGCGCGGGCCGGCTGCTCTTCGTCGCCGGGCAGATCGGCTGGCGGCCGGACGGCACGCTCGTCGGTCCACGTGTTGCGGACCAGTTCGACCAGGCGCTCGCCAACGTCCTCACCGTCGTCGGGACCGCCGGCGGCGACGCCTGGTCGATCGCCAAGCTGACGATCTTCGTGACCGATGCCGCGGCCTATGCCGCGGCGCGGCCGGAGATCGGGCAACGGTACCGCGCGCGGATGGGCCGTCACTACCCCGCGATGACCCTCGTCGAGGTGCGCGCGCTCCTCGAGCCGAGCGCGGTCGTCGAGATCGAGGCGTTCGCGATCCTCTAGGGCTTGGGGCCTGGGCGACAGGAAAATGCAGACGACAACCTTCCGCTACGAGGAATCCGACGGCATCGCGACGATCACGCTGGACCGGCCCGAGCGGCTGAACGCGCTGACGTTCGAGGTCTACGCCGAGCTGCGCGACATCTTTCCGGCGCTCGGTACGCGCGACTCGGTGCGCGCCATCGTGCTGACCGGCCGCGGCCGGGGGTTCTGTTCGGGCGGGGACGTGCAGGCGATCATCGGTGAGCTGGTCAAGCGGGACCGGGCGGCGCTCGTGGACTTCACGCGCATGACCGGCGCGCTCGTCGGCAACATCCGGCGCTGCCCGAAGCCGGTCGTCGCCGCGGTCAACGGCGTCGCGGCCGGGGCGGGCGCGGTCATCGCCCTGGCGTGCGACTTCCGGATCGCGGCCGAGGGGGCGACGCTCGCCTTCCTCTTCACCAGGATCGGCCTGACCGGCGCCGACATGGGCGCCGCGTATCTGCTGCCCCGGGTGGTGGGGCTGGCGCACGCGACCGAGATCCTCTTTCTCGGTGACACCATCGAGACGGCGCGGGCGCAGGCGCTCGGCCTCTTCAACCAGGTCGTGCCGCCGGACCGGCTCATGGAGGCGTCGCGTGAGCTGGCGGCCCGGCTGGCCGCGGGGCCGGCCGCGGCGTTGGCGATGACGAAGTCGCTGCTCAACCAGGAGCTGGACATCGACTTCGACGCGGCCATCGAAGCCGAAGCGCAGGGCCAGGCCACGTGCCTCGACTCGCGCGATTTCAAGGAAGCCTACGCGGCGATCGCGGCCAGGCGGACGCCGAAGCTCGAGGGCCGATGATCGACCTTCCGTTCTTCGACGAACGTCACCGCGCGCTCGCCTCCAGGATCGAGACGTTCGCGGCGGCCGAGATCGGCCCCCAGGCTGAGGCGGCTGAGGCCGACGTCGACGCCGCGGCGCGGACATTCATCCGAGCGTTGGCGAAGGCTGGTGTTCTTCGCCTGCTCGTGCCGCGGGCCCATGGCGGCGAGACCGACGCGCCGGACCTGCGGTCGATCTGCCTGGCAAGGGAGCGGCTCGCCTCCGCCTCCGGCCTGGCCGACTCCGTGTTCGCGGTCGACGGCCTCGGCGCGTATCCCATCTCCGTCGCCGGGTCCGAGGCACTCCGGCGGCAGTACCTGCCGCGCGTCGCGGAGGGGGCCGCGATCGGCGCCTTTGCGATCACGGAGGCTGGCGCCGGCTCGGACCTCCGCGGCATCGCGACGCGGGCCAGGCGCGACGGGGACACGTACGTGGTCGACGGCGTGAAGACCCTCATCTCCAACGCCGGCATCGCCGATTTCTACACGCTCTTCGCGCGAACGTCGGACGACGACCGCCGGGGGATTTCGGCGTTCGTTGTCGATGCCGGCCCGGCCGTCACGTCCCGGCCGATTGCGCTGCTGGCGCCGCACCCGATTGGCGAGCTGACGCTCGCCGCCTGCCGCGTCCCGGCGGCGAACCGATTGGGAGCCGAGGGGGACGGTCTCAAGATCGCGCACGCGACGCTCGATTTCTTTCGCGCGAGCGTTGGGGCCGCCGCGTGCGGCCTCGCCGCCCGCGCGCGCGCGGAAGCCCAGGACCGCGTGCGGAACCGAAGACAGTTCGGCTCGGCGCTGGCGGACTTTCAGGCGACGAAGATCGCGCTCGCGGACATGGCGACCGAGCTGGACGCCGCCCGGCTGCTCGTCTACCGGGCGGCATGGATGAAGGATCGGGGCGACGCCCGCATCCCGCGCGAAGCGTCGATGGCCAAGCTCTTCGCGACCGAGGCGGCGCAGCGGATCGTGGATCGCGCCCTTCAGCTCCACGGTGGCCTGGGCGTCGTGCGGGGGATCCCCGTCGAGCGGCTCTACCGCGAGGTCCGCGCGCTGCGGATTTACGAAGGGACGTCCGAGATCCAGCGGCTGGTTATCGCGAATCATGAGCCGTCATCCGCTCCCTGAAGCGCGTTGGCCGGACGAGGCCGAAGCGGCGGCGTCCCGGTGGTTCAGCCCCATTCGCATCGGCGCCATCGAGCTCGAACAACGCACCTGGGTGCCCGCCATGGTGCCGTGGCGCGCGACCGAGGACGGCGTCGTCACGCCGGAGGTGCTCGATTGGTACGAGCGCTTCGCGCGCGGCCGGCCGGGAGGCCTCGTCCTGGAGGCGACCGGCATTCGCGACATTCCGAGCGGACCGCTGCTGCGGATCGGGCACGATCGCTTCGTCCCCGGCCTCGCGAAGCTCGTCGACGTCGTGCGCCGCGCCAGCGGAGGACATACACGGGTGTTCATCCAGATTATCGACTTCCTCGCCGTCAAGCGCCGGCCGACGAAGGAAGCGTATTTCAGGCGCTTCTTCAAGCTGACCGATCGACATCGTGAGGCGCTGAAGGCTCGCACGCCTGAAGGCGTGCGCCACAATGGTCATGCGTCAGACGACGAGACCAAAGAAGCACTCATCCAGCTTCCCGACGATCAGCTGAATGGCATCCTGACGCCTCCTGAGCTCGAAGCACTCCGGTTCGGCTACCGCGAGCGAGTCACCGACACGCACCTCCCCCACATCCGCGCGCTGCCGGAGGTCCTTCCGGATCTGTTCGCGGGCGCGGCGCGTCGGGCGCGAGAGGCCGGCTTCGACGGCGTCGAGCTGCACTACGCGCACGCGTACACGATGGCCTCCTTCCTCTCCGCGTTGAACACCCGCGGTGACGGCTACGGCGGGACGCGCGAGAACCGCGCGCGCCTGCCGCTCGAGGTGTTCCGAGCCGTTCGTCAGGCTGTCGGCGGGACGTTTCCTGTCGGCGTGCGATTCCTCGCGGAAGACTGCATTCCCGGAGGGAACACGATCGAGGACAGCGAGTACTTCGGCGTCGCGTTCGCGCGCGCCGGCTTCGACTATCTCTCGCTGTCGCGGGGCGGCAAGTTCGAAGATGCGAAGCAGCCGAAGGTGGGATGGGCCGTGTATCCCTACACGGGACCGAGCGGATGGGAGTGCATGCCCACGACTCTCGGCGACGCCCGCGGGCCGTTCGGCAGAAACGTCGAGGCGACCGCGCGGATCCGGCGGGCCGTCCGCGCCGACGGCCGCGCGACGCCCGTGGTGGCCACGGGCGGCATCTCTACGTTCGATCAGGCCGAAGCGATCCTCGCCCGCGGCGACGCGGACATCGTCGGCGCCGCCCGCCAGTCGCTCGCGGATCCCGACTGGTACCAGAAGATCAGGCAGGGGCGGGGCGCCGAGGTGCGGCGCTGCACGTTCACGAACTACTGCGAGGGGCTCGACCAGATGCACAAGCAGGTCACGTGCAAGCTCTGGGACCGCGTGGGGCTCGACGAGCCCGGAATTGCGCGCTCGAGCGACGGTAAGCGCCGGCTGATCGCACCATGAGAATCCACATCGTCGGCGGCGGCCCGGCCGGTCTGTATTTCGCGATCCTGATGAAGCGGCTGGACGCCGGGCACGAGATCGCGGTGTTCGAGCGCGACGGACCATACGACACGTTCGGCTGGGGCATCGTCTTCTCGGACCAGACGTTCGGATATCTCGAGGATCATGACGAACCGACGTACCGGGCGATCAGCGCCGCCTGCGAGCGGTGGGACAACGTGGACGTCGTCCATCGGGACCGGAAGATCACGATCCGCGGCAATCGCTTCTCGGGCATCCAGCGCCTGAAGTTCCTCAACATCCTCCACCAGCGCTGCCGCGAGCTCGGCGTCGACCTCCGGTTCCATACCCGCGTGACGGACGAGGACCTGGTCGGCGTGGCCGCCCCAGGCCCCAAGCCCCGGGCCCCAAGCCCCAGGCCCCAGGCCCTTCTCGATTGTGATCTCCTGGTGGGCGCCGACGGCGCGAACAGCGCCGTGCGGCGTCTCCACGCCGACGCGTTCCAGCCGACGCTCGAGATGGGCCGCAACAAATACATCTGGCTCGGGACGACCCGCCTCTTCCACGGCCTGACGCTGACGTTCCGCGCATCCGAAGCCGGGCCGTTCGCGGCGCATTCGTACAAGTTCAGTCGGTCGATGAGCACGTTCATCGTCGAGTGCGGCGAGGCCACGTGGGAAAATGCGGGGCTGGCCCAGATGTCGCAGCAGGAGACATGCGACTACCTCGCCCGTCTGTTCGCGGCCGACCTGAACGGCCACCCGCTTCTGGCCAACAACTTCGTCAAGTGGCTGAACTTCCCCTTCGTGGCGAACGGGCGGTGGCACCACGATCGGATCGTGCTCGTCGGCGACGCGCTGCACACGGCGCACTTCTCGATTGGATCGGGAACGAAACTCGCCCTCGAAGATGCCATCGCGCTCGCGGCGTGCATGAGGACCGAGCCGGAGATCCCTCGCGCCCTCGAGGCGTTCGAGCGGGGTCGCAAGCCCGTCATCGAGGAATACCAGCGGGCAGCGCGGGACAGCCAGACCTGGTTCGAGGAGCTCGATCGGGTGCTCGAGCTCGAGCCCCACGAGCTGGCGTTTCAGATCATGACGCGCAGTAAGAAGATTGACCTGGAGAAGCTTCGCCAGCGTGACCCGGAGTTCGTGGCGGCGTACGAGCGAGTACGGGGGGCAGACCCTTCGTCGAAGGATGGCTAGTCGCGGGGCTCAGGCGGCGAAGACGGCCGTGATGACGTCCTCGTCGGAGACTTCAGGATACCGAGAGGCGTCGAACGCCTCGCAGCGCGAGAGCGGTTCGTCGACGAGAAGCGCTTCGGCTTCCCCGTCGAGTCGGGCACCCGGGACAGGGACCAGACACGGCTGTGAGAGGAAGCCGCGCGGGTTGACGACAACGTAACGGATCTTCCGAGCGGGAGGATCGATTATGAACCCGGCAAGGTTCCCGATGGGTTCGGCTGATTCGTTTTTGACCGAAAACTTCGCGAATTGATACAGACCGCATTTGACCCGGCGGGCGGGAAGGAATCGAAGTGCTGTATTCGCAGCGGTTTTGGGGGGCACGTCCAACCTCCTGCTTTTCTTGCGGCTCTCCAAGAGCAAGGCGTGTGCCGGCGCCGGCCGGACGGGTTTGGACGGGTAAACGCCGGCGGGAATACGCCGGTATAGTTAGGTAAGTGCCACAGTCGACGCGAACGGCCAACCTCGAGCAGGCCGAGGTAGGCAGCTACTTCGTTGCGAACTACCCACCGTTTTCCGTCTGGACCGCAGATGCCGTCGCGACCGACGCGGCCGCCGCGCTGGCGTCGTCGCCGGTTCCGGGAAACCCGCTGGGCCTCTATCTCCACATTCCGTTCTGCCGGAAGCGTTGTCACTTCTGCTACTTCCGCGTCTACACGGACAAGAACGCGCGCGAAATCGAGGATTACCTCAGCCTGCTGGCGCGCGAGTGGGAGCTGTACGCCGACGCGGGCGCGCTTGCGAATCGGCCGCTCGCGTTCGTGTATTTCGGCGGGGGGACGCCCTCATTTCTCTCGACCAGGCAGCTCGACGATCTCGTCAAGCGCCTGACGGCCGTGCGGCCCTGGACGACCGCCGAAGAGATCACGTTCGAGTGCGAGCCCGGCACGCTGACGGAGCCCAAGATCGCGGCGATCCGCGAGATGGGTGTCACGCGGCTGAGCCTCGGCATCGAGAACTTCGACGATCGGATCCTCGAGCTGAACGGCCGCGCCCACCGCTCCCCCGAGATCGGCCAGTCGTATCGCTACGCTCGAGCGGTCGGCTTTCCGCAGATCAACATCGATCTGATCGCGGGCATGCTCGGCGAAAGCGACGAGAACTGGACCGAGTGCGTCCGGCGGACGCTCGACCTGGAGCCCGACAGCATCACCATCTATCAGATGGAGCTGCCGTACAACACCACGATCGCCGGCGACCTGCTGAAAGGCAGCGGACGGTTCGCCGAGCCAGTGGCGAACTGGTCCACCAAGCGCCGGTGGGTTGCCGAGGCCTTCGAGGCCCTCGAGCGGGCGGGCTATCACATCGGCAGCGCCTACACCGCCGTGAAGGATCCGGCGACGACGAAGTTCGTCTACCGCGATCGGCTGTGGCAGGGAGCCGACATGGTCGGGCTCGGCGTCGCGTCGTTCGGGCACGTCAACGGCGTGCACATGCAGAACCTCGATACGTGGGAAACCTACAGCCGCGCGATCGAAGCCGACCAGCGTCCGCTCGCACGCGCCTACCGGCCGACGCCCGAGGAGCGGATGATTCGCGAGTTCGTGCTGCAGTTCAAGCGCGGATGGGTCAGCGCAGCCTACTTCTCGACAAAATACGGCGTGGACGTCCGCGGCCGCTTCAAGGACCAGCTCGCGTCGCTGGAGGCTGAAGGGTTCCTCGCAAGATCGCACGACGTCGATCGCATCGCGCTCACACGCCACGGCCTGCTCCGCGTGGACGTCCTGCTCCGGAGGTTCTTTCTTCCGCAACACGCCGGCATTCGCTACACCTAATCCCTCTTTATGCTCTCATCCGAGTACGACGTCGTCGTGATCGGCGGCGGCCCCGCTGGATCTACGGTATCCACCCTGCTCGCTCAACGCGGCATCCGTGTGGGCCTCTGCGAACGCGAGCGATTTCCGCGGTTCCACATCGGGGAGTCGCTGATTCCCGAGACCTACTGGGTCCTCAAGCGGCTCGACATGCTGCCGAAGATGCAGCAGAGCCACTTCGTGAAGAAGTACAGCGTCCAGTTCGTCAACGCGCTCGGCAGGGAGTCGGCGCCGTTCTACTTCTGGGACAACAAGCCGCACGAGTGCTCGCAGACCTGGCAGGTCGTGCGCAGCGAGTTCGATCGGATGATGCTCGAGAACGCGCGCGAGCACGGCGTGGACGCGCACGAAGGCGTGCACGTCCTCGACGTCCTGTTCGAGGGCGACCGCGCCTGCGGCGTCGTGACCCAGGGACCTGACGGCAAACGTGAGGTTCGCGCGAAGGTGGTCGTCGACGCCAGCGGGCAGGCGGCGCTGCTGCAGAACCGGTTCAAGCTGCGGCTCTGGGATCCCATCCTCAACAAAGGGGCCATCTGGACGTACTGGGAAGGGGCCTATCGCGACACCGGCCGCGACGAGGGCGCGACGATGGTGCTCCAGACCGCGGGCCGGAGCGGCTGGTTCTGGTACATCCCGCTGCACAACAACATCGTCAGCGTCGGCGTCGTCGCGCCGTTCGACTATCTGTTCAAAGGGCGCGCCGGCCATGAGGCGACCTATCAGGAAGAAGTCGACCGTTGCCCGGCCGTCAAGCAGCGCGTCTCGAACGCCCGCCGCGTGACCGGCTACTTCGCCACGCGCGACTATTCGTACCGATCGAGGGAGGTCGCGGGCAACGGCTGGGTCCTCATCGGCGATGCCTTCGGATTCCTCGATCCGCTGTATTCCTCGGGCGTGCTGCTCGCGCTGCGATCGGGTGAGATGGCCGCCGACGCGATCGCCGACGGGCTGGCAAAGGGCGATACGAGCGCCGCGCAACTCAGCCGCTGGGGACAGGTGTTCAACGAAGGCGTCGATCGCATGCGCCGGCTAGTCTGCGAGTACTACAACGGCTTCAGCTTTGGCGGATTCGTCCGCCAGTACCCGCACCTTCAGGGAACGGTCACCGACCTTCTGATTGGCGACCTGTTCACGGATCGGGTAGACGTCGTCTGGAAGCCGATGGAGTCGATGTACGAGCCGGGCCGGGCTGCGATCCCGTCGTGGCGGGACGGTCTTCCTCCCGAGCGCGCCGAGCAAAAGGAAGACAAGGTGAACCAGCTCGTCCTGCCGGACGGGCGGAGGCCCTAGGAGGGCGGGCCTCTCAGGCCCGCCGAACCCGCGAATGGCGATGACCGAAGGCTTCCACTACTCTCGCCGGGTCCATTTCTACGAAACCGATCTGGCCGGTGTCGTCCACTTCAGCTGCTACTTCAGGTATATGGAGGAAGCCGAGCACGCGCTCTGGCGCGCGGCCGGCATGAGCATCGACAGCGCGGGAGCCGAGGTTGGATGGCCCCGGGTTTCGACGGCGTTCGAGTATCAGAGTCCCCTCCGTTTCGAGGACGAGTTCGAGATCGTCGTCCGGGTCAAAGCCGCGACGAAGAAAACGCTGGAGTACGGATTCACGTTCGCCCGCGGCGCGACCGCCATCGGCGCCGGGACGCTGACGGTCGCGTGCGCGAGCCGATCGAACGGACGGATGCGCGGGATCGCGGTGCCCGAGGATGTCGTCGAACGCCTCCGCGCCGCCGCCGGCCAGGCGTCCTGACGCTCCGCCTGCAGTTCGGCAAGCCTCGCACGGATCTCAATCAACTCAGGCAAATCGGGATCGGCACGGCTCCACGCGCGCTCGGCGATCGTCAGTTCACGAACGGCGGTCGGGCGATCCCCTTTCTGCGCGGCCACAAGCGCCAGCAGCCGATGCGTTCCGGCGTACGCATCATCGTGCTCCTTCAGCGCCAGCGCGGCTCGCTCCACGAGCTCCCAGTCGCCGGCTTCTACGCCGGCGCGCCCGAGCGCCTCGAGCCGGAAGAGCGCCTGGCTCCACCCGTCGGGCCCGGGCACCGCGCGCAGCATGCGGAGCGCCTCGTCGAACGCCGGGCGGCCCTGTGTGCGCTGACCGGAGCGCAGGAACATCTCCGCCTGAAGCGCCTTGAGGTGGGGCGCCGCCAGCCGGGCTTCATCGCCAGCCTGGCGTAGAGCGTCGAGCGCACGATTGCCCGCGTCGACCGCGGCCGAGTGGCGGCCCTGCGCCAGCAGCGCGCGAGCCGTCGTCACGTGGCCGATCCCGCGGACGAGCGCGGAAGGGCTTGCGGTCAGAGCGCTCGATGCCGCCAGCGCCTCCTCCGGGCGACGTCTGGACAGTAGAAAGGAGGGCCATTCATGTTTGTTGAACTCCTGCAGCACCAGGGGAGATGGAATCTGAAACGACCGCCGCAGGAGCGCTTCCGCTGTTTTCACCTGACCGAGGTACTGGTGCGACGCGGCCAGCAGATCCAGGTTGTGGGCGTGGTGCCAGTCGTGTTCGGCGGGGATGTCCTCCGCGCGTGCCCAGGCGGTTTCGAGATCCAGCGCCCTGCGAAACGAGGCGATGGCATCGTCGACGCGGCCGGCCCGGCGCAGATTGTGGCCGAGCATGTGATGCGCGTGCGGAACCGCCGGCGCGAGACGCACGAAGGCGCCCGCATGGACGAGGGCGGCGTCCAGCCGTGCGTCATTCTCGCTCGCGTGCGTCAGGTAGTGGTGCGCCGCGAAGTGGTCCGGCTGCACCTGGAGCGCTCGCTCGTAAAAGCGGACCGAACCCGCGGCGCTTCCCTGCCCCCGGTCGGCCGGGTCCGGCGACTCGGCGACCCCGCGCTGCAGCCACAGCTCGGCATCCGACGGGTACGCCTCCAGCGCATCATCGAGCGCCTTTCGGTACGCGGCGAGCCTGGTCGCCTCGCGCGGCGCCCGTTCGGCGGCGGTTTGCAGGATTCGAAGCTCGACGTGCCGGCGGTCGTGGCTCGAGAGCCCCGATAGAAGCTTCCCGGCACGTTCGAGCGCCGCGGTTGCGGCGGCCGGCTTGTTCAGCTCCTCGTAGGCGTAGCTGAGACCGACGTGCGCGAGCGCCAGCGCCGCATCCTCCCGGAGCGCGGCGTTGAACGACCGCGCGGCGTCGATCCAGGAGTAGGCGTGCAGACAGGCGAGCCCCTGATCGTAGTACGCCTGGGCCGATTGTGACCGGGTCGTCACGCCGTCGTGAACGGCGCCTATGCCGTCACGCAGCGCAATCGGGCGCTCGAGGATCGCCTCAGGGATCGATGGAACCTGGTGTTTGGGATGTTCCTGCGCGACGCCGGGAGACGCCAGCGCTCCACAGAGAAGCGCCGCCGCCGCCCGGCCCCGCACATGGCGATCCACCTAGAACGCGAACTGCCCGCCGATCTTGAAGAACCGGCCCTGCAGCATGTTGGTCGGCCGCAACCACGCGCTCGTTGCCAACGTCGAGAAGTTCGTGTTGACGGTATAGGGCCAGTTGCTGTTCAGCGCGTTATACAGATCCAAGTCGATGCGGAAGGTGTACCGGTCGAACTTGAACCGCTTCGACGCGCGAAGGTCGATCTGGTGCAGGTTCTCGTCGCCGTACATCGTCCCGGGCTCGATGAGCGTAATGGTCTTGGTGGCGGTCGCACCCGCCGCAAGGTTACGCCGCAGCGCCGGCGCGATGATCGAGTTGGGCGCGGCCCAGAACGCCAGGACGCTCGGCGCCAGCGGGTTCTGGACGCCGCGGCTGTACTGATACGTGGCGCTGATCTGCACGTCCCACGGCAGCGGATGCGACCCGAGGAGCTTCACATCCGGCCGGAACGGGAACGCCTGATCGCAGAAGCGGGCCTCCGGGTTGTCGACCTGCAGCGTGCTGAACGCGAGCGCGGTGATGCCCGGCACCGCGGAGGGCATCGGCGCGTTGCACGTATCGAAATCCCGGCGCTGGGCGAGCACGCCCCCCTGGAGGAGCGTGCCGCCACGGAGGCGCGCGGTCACGGTCGCGTCGAAGCCGGTGAACACGTCGGAGATTCCGCCAAAGTTGCTCGCGCGCGTGCGGACGTTCCGCACCTGGCCCTGTGCGGTGGACTTGATGTCGTAGAGGCCGCACACGTCATAGCCGCCGCCGCCCGGCAGGTTCGGGTTGACCGGCGCCGTAATGCAGAACGGCCCGTCGTAGCTGTCGGGGGACGTCAGCTGGTTGTCGATCACGATCTGATTGCCGAAGGAGCGGCGGAAAAACCCGGCGCTCAGCGACACCCGCGGCACGAGCTCGTGCTGCACGCTGACGGCGTACTCCCAGTTGTACGGCCGCTTTCGCCAGCCGTTCAGCGCGTCCGGGTCGGTCGTCGTCGTGCCCGGGATCACCTTCCCGAAGTTGGAGTTGGTCGTGGGCCCCAGCTCCGCGGTCTGCACCGAACCGTCCGGGTTGAAGATCGTGAAGTCTCCGTTGTCGCGCCAGGTACGGAGGTCGGTTCGGCCGATCGTCGTCTGTGGATTATTGGCGGCGGCGGTGCCGACCATTTCACCGTTCACGTAGCGGGCGACGCTCGCCTTCAGCGCGGTCTTACCGTTGCCGAAGAGATCGTAGGCGATGCCCAGCCGCGGATTCAGGTCCTTCCAGTTCTGCACCTTGAACCCATCGAAATGCGCGGCGGGGTTCCACCGGCCCGCGGGCAGATCCTCGTCGAGGACCTCCCCCTGGAACCAGTCGAACCGGACACCGCCCGTGATCGTGGCCCGGTTGATCGTCCAGCGGTCCTGGACGTAGAGGCCGACGTCCGCCTTGATCCCTTCCCGCTGATCGAGCGGCGTCCGCAGCGTCACCGACTGCGGCAGCGCGTTGTTGAAGGTCATCGTGAGGTCGCCGGTGAAGCGTTCGAGTGTGCGGCGCGGGCCCTCGCCAAGCGTGCCGCCAACCTTGAGCGAGTGCGAGCCGGTCACGTACGACGCCGATGCTGAGTACTGGCGCAGCGTCGAGAAGTGATCCGCCGGCGCGTTCCAGGCCGAGAACACGCGTCCGTTGGTCTGCTCGGTGATCGAATACACGTCCGACGCGGCGATCGCCGCGTCGTCCCAGACCTTGTCCCCAGTCCCCGTCACGGCGGGCTGATAGAGCTCTGTGTACTCCTGGCTGTAGATGGCGAATCCGGCATCGAAGAGCAGCTTGTTGGTATGAGTGCGCGTCCACTTGGCGACGGCGACGTAGCTCGTCGGCGTTACCTGAACCGCGGAGGCTTCCGGTGAGATGGTGGCGCTGATCCCCCAGTGGTCGCGATACTTGCTCTGATCGTCGTGGTAGTAGGAAAGGCGATCCTTGTCGCTGACCTGCCACATCAGGCGCGCCGCGCGGCTGACGATGTGGCCGTCGTCCACGCCGGGCCGGGCCGGGTCGGCCTGATACCGGAACGGCGCGGGATCCGCGTCGAAGAAGCTGTCGGCGACCGTCTTCTCGACGCCCCAGTGGCGGAACGTGAAGTAGAACCACGCCTTGTCCCTGAAGATCGGCCCGCCGATCGAAGGGTTGACGTCCCAGATTCGCTGGATGACGCTGACGTTGGTGATGCGGTTGTTGGGATTGTGGGTCAGGTCGCCGGCGAGGTTGCTCCGGAGGTTGTTCGCCTGCCAGTCCCCCTCGGTGTAGTTGCCGAAGACCTGGCCGCGGAAGGTGTTGCCGCCGTCCCGCGGCACCATGTTGATGCGCATGCCCCCCTGGGCCATCTCGGCCGAGTCGGCGCCGGTGACGTAGCTGAACTCCTGGAAGCTGGCGTCGTTCCAGTACACGCCGCTGTACGCGCCGTTCGCGCAGAGGTTGTTCAGGCGCATCCCGTCGACGGTCTGGACCGAATCCGGGGAGCCCTTGAAGAGGAGGGGTGATTGCTGCAGCCCGCCCGATCCGCCGACGTCGCGCGACAGCGCGGCGCCGCCGCCGAACGAGAGGCTGGCGCCGGGAATCATGATGCCGACCGCCTGTATATTGCGGCCCGTCGGCATGGTGTCGAGGACTTCGCGGGTCATGACGGTCCGCGTCGTGATGCTCTGCGTATCCACGACAGGCGACTCGCCGCTCACGGTGATCGTTTCCTCGACGGTCCCGACCTTCATCTCGGCGTGCACGGGCGCCGTGAAGTCGGCGGTCAGCTCGATACCCTCGCGCCGCACGGTGACGAACCCCGGCAGCGTGAAGGTCACCGTGTAGAGCCCCGGACGGAGCTCGATAATCTTGTAGACGCCTGACCCGTCGGTCACCCCCGACCGCGCCTTTTCGATCAACGCGGGACTGGACGCCTCGATGACGACCCCCGGCAGCACCGCGCCGCTCGAATCCCGAACGGTGCCGGCGATCGAGCTTTGCGCCACCACGACGGCGGGGAGCATCAGCAGCCCGGCAGTCACCACGAGTGTCCCCGCAACGGACGTCCGCATGACCGGCCTCCTTCTGTCAGAACACGGTTTCAGGGTCTCGGGTTCCTGACGGACGCGTCGGTCCGGAGGAATGGACGGGACGAGCGAGCCGCTGGTGAGCGGGGAGGGTGCGCACGGTATTCCTACCGAACGGTCGGTCGGACTATAGCACCGGGTGTTCCGAGGGGCAATACGGTGTTGACGCTCGGGAAGCCCAGACGGAATAATGGACCTACCGACCGGTTGGTCTACCCCCCCTTATGGCCACCGCCCGACAACCCGCCTCCGGCCCCAGCTCACGGCGCGCCGAAATCTGCCGGACCGCGGCGCAGATCATGCTCGAGCGCGGATACGACGCCACTTCGGTCAACGACATTGCGCGCGCGCTCGGGATGACGAAGGCCGGCCTGTATCACTACATCCGCGGCAAGGAAGCGCTGCTCTTCGAGATCATCAGCTTCGGTCTCGACCAGGTCCGCGACGAGGTCGTGCGGCCGGCCCAGGCCCTGCGGGACCCCGAGGAGCGCCTCCGCCAGCTCGTCGCCCGTCACGCCTTGATCATCACGCGCGCCCACGGCGCGGTCGCGCACTTGACCGACGAAGTCCGGGCGCTGCCCCCGCCGATGCGCAGGAAGATCAACCAGCGCATGCGCGCCTACTTCGAGCTGGTCCGCGACACGCTCGGCGAGCTCAAGGCGGCCGGCCGCCTGCGCAACGTCGACGTCACCGTCGCCGCCTTCGGCATCGTCGGTACGGTCATCTGGTTCCCGCGCTGGTTCCGCCCGGGAGGCCGGCTGACCGCCGAGCAGGCGAGCACGGAAATCGCGAGCCTCGCGCTCGCCAGCGTGCTCCGGCCGCAGGCGGGCACCCGCCGGCCGCGCCTCCGTCTGGTGCGCCGCGGCCGCCGATAACCCCCTCTATGGTTGAATGGGGCGATGGGCCTGGCGCTCGCGCTCCTCGCCGTGGTGCTCCTGGCAGAGCCGCAGTACATCTGTCCGATGCACCCGGACATCGTCTCGAGCGCGCCCGGCACCTGCCGCAAGTGCGGGATGGCGCTCGTCGCCGGCACGGCTCTCGAAGCCGCCGACTACCGCCTCGAGCTGACGACCACGCCGCCTGCCGTCGAGGCTGGCCGGCCGGCGAGGTTCCGCTTCGCGGTCTTCCACCCGATGACGGGCGCGGCGGTGACCGACTTTGCCGTCGTCCACGACCGGCCCTATCACCTGTTCGTTGTCAGCCAGGACCTTACCTTTTTCGATCACGTCCATCCTGAACAGGGTCCGGACGGCTCGTTCTCGATCGACCTGACGCTGCCGCGGCCGGGATACTACAAGCTCTACTCCGATTTCCTGCCGTCTGGCGGCGGCCCCCAAGTCATCGCGCACCCGGTCGTGACCGCGCGCTTCGACGGCGATGTCGTGTCGTCGCTCGCCCGACTGGAGCCGGATCGATCGCTCTCGAAGACGATCGAGGGGACGATCGTCGAGCTGCAGATCGATTCGGGCGAGCTGGTGGCGGGCGGGGCGGTCCCGCTGAAGTTTCGCCTGCTCGACGAAACGACGCGACAGCCGGTGACCGATCTGGAGCCGTATCTGGGCGCGTGGGGGCACGCGCTGGTCCTCAGCGAAGACGGCATCGAGTACATCCACGCTCATCCGACGGAGCCGCTGCCGGAGTCTGTGGACCGGTCGGCGCTGAGGGGCGGTCCCGCCGTGACCTTCGAAGCGCTCTTCCCGAAGGCCGGCCGCTATCGCATCTGGCTGCAGTTCCACCGGCGAGGTCGAACGCCGACGGCGTGGTTCACGGTCGCGGTGCCTGGCCTCGGCTCGCGCCCACCACCGTAGCTCGCAAGTGTGACGACGACGGGCGATCGGCGGCGTTGTCGAAATAGGCGGTGATGTTGATCCTCGTGCCTCGCGGCAGCGCGACAGGCGCCTGGAAAATATACGGCGTCGGCCACTCGGGACTGTAGTCGTGGACCCACAAGAGCGGCTGCACTGCCCCATCCGGCTTCAACGCCGTCACCTCCAGCGACCGGCCGCCGGGTCCGAGCTCCGGCCAGACCGCGACGACCGACGTATCGCCGCTCAGCACCGTTCCTAGTCGTACACGGTGACGGCTCGCTCGAGCCGGGATCGCGACGACGCCCGACCCGATGACGATGTTCCTGGCGGTCTCGGCCGGAGGCCGGTCGGCGAAGTACAGGCCGATGGCGCTTCGATCGGTCACGGGTTCATCGGCGGCGCGGTAGTGCACCTCCACCATGACGCGAGTCCCGGCGGCGAGCCGATACGCCACGCCCTCGGGCAGATTCATCGAGCTTTGCCAGGGCGTCCAGGCGCCGAGCCACTGCCGCCGATCGGCCGTGTAGATCGACGCGGCGCGGACGACCCGGCGATCGCCCGGCCTGAACCCGATGCCGCGCAGCCAGCGGGTGCGGTCCAGCCGCTCGGGCAGCACGACCCGCACGACGTCGTCGCCCGTTCCGGGCTTCACGGTACGGGCGGTCCGGAACTCACGGACGATGTCCGGCTCGCCGTGCTCCCAGGCTTCGGTCGTCGTGACGGGAACGGGCGGTGTGCCTTCCTCCACCTTCGGCATGCCGCTCGGCCCTCCACCGTCCACCCAGGCAACGAGCAGATCGACCTCGCGCGAGGTGAGGCTGATGTCGTTGGCGAAGCGTCCATGGCCGCTCACCGCCTGCCACGGCGGCATCCGGCGCTCCAGGATTTCCTCGCGAATCGCGCGCGCCCACGGCCTTGCTTCGCGGTACGTCGTCAGCGGCATCGCGAGGTTCTGCTCGGTATGACACTGAAAGCACTTGCGCTGCAGGATCTGCACGACCTCGCGCTTGAAGACGATGTTCGTCGTGATCGGGACGTGCGAGTATGCCGTGCGCGGGCTGAGGAGGAGCGTCGCCGCGGAGGTCGCGTAGGCAAGCGCGAGGATGAACGCGAGCGATCGGCCGGCCTGGTTCGTTGACACCGGTGGTCTCGAGCGATCAGTATGCCACTCGCCGTGACGCGCAAGCGCCTGCGGCCCGCGCGAGCCGCCGGAGGGAAGTCCGGCGGAGCCGGACCGGCGAGCGCGAGCGAGCGGGGGTGGGGCCCCGCGAGCATGAGAAATGCTGGCGGCCCAATATTCTTGTTGCTCACGTTAGCCGGGTGCGCCCGACCGGTCGCGACCGTCACACCTTCGACCTCGGCCGGCGCGCGGCTGGATCCTGCCGCGTGGGGAAGCAGCCACGCGGGGACCTCTCCCTCCGGATTTCGTCCGCGGTGACGAGTGCCTCTTCTGCCATCGGAGCACGGTTGGCGTCACCTGGAAGGACACGTCGCACGGCGCGGCCGTCCGCCATCGCGAGGACGCGCCGGCGCTCGCGGCCACCGTTCGGACCGAGCCGGCGCTCGCGCCTGTCGTGTCTGAAATCGAGTACTTCCTCGGCAGCCGGAACCGGGTACGCCCGATGAAGCAGACGGGTGTCGGGAGGTTCGCGCTGCTCGACGCTCAAGGGGAGCTCGACGGGGGTGGCATCACACGATGGATCGCTCGCAGCCTGTCGTGGGACGACGAGCGGTTCGCGAACCGCTGCTCCGGGTGCCATGCGACCGGCGTCGACCCCGCGACAAAAACCTTCTCGGCGTTCGGGCTCGACTGCTACACGTGCCACGGCGACGTCTCGCTCGAGCACACGAAGGATCGGTCGCTCGTCTGGTGGTCGGCGGCGCGGCGGAACGAGACCGGCTTCGAGGCCGTACAGGCGATGACTTCGATCTGCGCGCAGTGCCACCTGCGCGGCGGGCGGTCGGCATCGACGGGACTGCCCTACCCCAGCACGTTCATCGCGGGAGACAACCTGTTCAAAGACTTCCGCGTGGATCTGGCGCGCGCGGACGACCCGGCTTTGAATCCTGGCGATCGCCACGTCCTCAGGAACGTCCGCGACGTCGCGCTCTTCGGCGCGCGTGCCCCGACGTGCACGACCTGCCATCGCATCCACGCGCAGACGAGCGCCAGACACCGGCTGGTTCAGCGGGCGCCCGCCTGCATGGATTGTCACGAGTTCGAAGGGACGACCGTTCGCACGGCGCGCTACGTCGTGGACAGTCCCCTGTGCGAGTACGAAGGTGTTACGTCCGGGCGCTGACGCGGCGCCGGTAGCGGAGGCAGGCCTCGAGCTCCCTGCGGTACTCGGCGATCTCGACGTCCCGCTGGCAGCAGACGAGCATGAGCGCCCCATCGTCGCGGAAGTTGCCGTCCCATTCGATCACCCGCGCGTCGAACCAGCTCTCGCGGTACTCCTGCATCTTGGCGTCGGGCATCCGGTCGAAATAGCTGCGAAGGCTGCGGCGGGTCTCGTCCGGCTCTTCGTCGTACGGCTCCTGCTCGAAGTTCCAGACCGGCTCTTCCACGCTCGGTTTCGACGGCATTCATGGATACTACAACGATGAGACGCTCGTTGATACCGGTTGTCGCGGCGCTGCTGGCGCCGGCCGCGGCGCTCGGACAGCCCAACGGTGAAGCGGTCTACAAGGCGCAATGCGCCGTGTGCCACGACAATCCGCAGACGCGGGCGCCCGACCGCGAGACGCTCAAGTTGAAGAGCCGGTCGGCGATCCTCGCCTCGATGGTGAGCGGCTCGATGGCTCCGCACGGGAAGGACCTGAGCGCCGCCGAGAAACGCGCCGTTGCGGAGCTGCTCGGCGCGCCGCCCGGAACCGCCGCCGCCGCGCCTCCGCCCGAAACCGCGCTCTGCCCCGAAGGCGCCGCGCTGCCGGCCGATCCGCTCGCCGGCCCGCGCTGGATCGGCTGGGGCGCAGATCCGGCGAACTCGCGCTTTCAGCCGCCGAACCAGGCAGGCCTGACGGCGGCCCAGGTGCCGAAGCTGAAGCTGAAGTGGGCGTTCGGCTTCCCCGAAGCGGTCACGGCCTACGCGCAGCCGGCGATCGCCGGCGGGCGCCTGTTCGTCGGCAGCGAGAAAGGGGCCGTGTACTCGCTCGATGCGGCCACCGGCTGTGCGCACTGGTCGTACGCGGCGGCCGCGGGCGTGCGGACCGCCATCAGCCTCGGATCGATCGGAAAGCGCCACGCCGTGTTCTTCGGCGATATCGGCGCCAAGGTGTATGCGCTCGACGCCGCGACCGGCGAGCGTATCTGGGACACCGAGGTGGATCCCCATCAGTTCGCGCGCATCACCGGCGCGCCCATCCTGCACGAAACCCGGCTCTTCGTTCCGGTGTCGTCGGTCGAGGAGGTGGCGGGCGCTCGGCCGAAGTACGAGTGCTGCACGTTCCGCGGCAGCGTCGTCGCGCTCGACGCCGCGACGGGCAAGAGAATCTGGCAGCGCCACATGATCGCCGACCCGCCGAAGCCGGTGAAGAAGAACCCGCAGGGCACGCAGCTCTGGCACCCGGCGGGCGCGGCGATCTGGTCGTCGCCGACGCTCGACATCAAGCGACGGCTGATCTACGTCGGAACCGGGAACGCCTACACGGCGCCGGCCGCGGTCACGAGCGATGCGATCGTCGCGATCGACATGGGAACGGGGGCGATCCGATGGGTGCAGCAGATCACGCCGAACGACGCCTTCGTCGTCGGCTGTCAGCCGGGCAATCCAAACTGCCCCGAGGAGGTCGGCCCCGACGTGGACTTCGGCAGCTCCCCGATCCTCCGCACCCTGCCCGACGGGAAGGACATCCTCGTCGTCGGCCAGAAGTCGGGCGTTGCGTACGGCCTCGATCCGGATCGCAAGGGCGCGATCGTCTGGCAGTTCCGCGCCGGCAAAGGGGGCGCGCTCGGCGGCATCGAGTGGGGCATGGCGGCGGACGAGACGCAGGTGTACGTCCCGGTGTCCGACGTCCTGCTGAAGCCTGCGGAAGCGGGCGGCCTGTTCGCGCTGCGGATCGCCGACGGGCAGAAAGTGTGGCACGCACCGCCAGCGCCACTCGCGTGCACGTCCGGCCGCGGATGCACGGGCGCTCAGTCGGCGGCGATCACCGCGATCCCGGGTGTCGTCTTCTCCGGCTCGATCGACGGCCACCTCCGCGCGTACTCGACGAGCGACGGCCGCGTGCTGTGGGACTTCGACACGGCCCGGGAGTTCCCGACCGTCAACGGCGTCAAGGCGAATGGCGGGTCGATCGATGCGCCGGGCCCCGTCGTCGTCGGCGGCATGGTGTTCACGAATTCGGGCTATGGGTTGTGGCGGGGGAAGCCGGGCAACGTGCTGCTGGCGTTCGAGGTGGAAAGGTAGATCGGACGATACCGCTCGTAGCGCAGCCCTTTAGGGCTGCTGCAGCGGATGGACAGTGCACGCATGCCTCTGTTCAAGGTAACGGTCCAGGGACGTGGGCTTTGGATTGACATCGACGCGGAAGTCCAGCGCGTCGGATTTCGTGTGACGCGCGTCGTAGACGCCGACGATCCTGCCGGCGCGGCTGAGAAGGCTCTGAGCCTGATTCGCAACGATCCGAAGACCCGCCACCTTCCGGGCAAGCCGCCTCCCACGCTTTCAGTGGACGCGGTGCTGCGGGTGGATTCGGCGCCGACGATCAACCCCGGGTTCATGTTCTTCCCAGACCCGGAATCGCCGGCCGCCTAGCCACCGCTTGCAGCCGACGAGCGGCACCGAGGTTGTGCCAACATGGGTGAAAGAGGCCGCATCCGAAGGGACACCCGGAAGATAGTCGTCGTCGTCGTCGTGTGCGTTGTGATCCTTGGCTTATTGGGTCGTCGAGTTTACAAGGTGCGCCAAGCGGATCCCGGGATCGATGAGACCGGCGTCGTGACAGTGGTCTCCGTCATCGGTGGTTACTCCAGCAAATTCGGCGGCGGCCGCGCGGCTCACCGCGTCCGACTTGAATCAGGATCCGAGGGAACCATGACGTTCCGCCAGATCTTTCCGCCTGGAGCTCGAGTGTGGGTCAGCTATCGCCGGTACCCGAAGACCGGTCGACTCCTGGTCAAGCTGTATGTCCGACGCGGCGAGCCCTGATGCTTGGATGATGTGGTTCGCTTCGGAGGCGATGCACCTGGGCTCGAATGCAAGCTATTGCCGGTATCCGCAGGACGATCGATTCGAGGTCAAGTTGTACGCACGCCTGAAAGAGCCGTAATGCGAGTAAAATGAAGGCCTGTCCCGGCCCGCCGGCCGGGGAGGTTAGACGCATGCTGACGAGATCGATCGGCGCCCTGCTCGTCTTCACATTCCCGATACTCCTGATCTGGACATCGGCGGCCGCGCCGCAGGCAGCGGACACGCCCGTCACGTTCACGAAGGACGTCGCGCCCATCCTCTACAAGAACTGCGTGAGCTGCCATCGCGACGGCGAGATGGCGCCCATGTCGCTCATGACCTACACGGACGCTCGCCCGTGGGCGAAGTCCATTCGCAAGAACGTGTCCGAGCGGGTGATGCCGCCGTGGCACGCCGATCCGGCGCACGGCACGTTCAGCAACGCGCGTCGCCTTTCCCAGGCCGAGATCGACACCATCGTCGCGTGGGTTGATAAGGGCGCGCCGCAGGGCAAGCCTGCGGACCTGCCGCCGGCCCCATCGTTTCCGGACGGCTGGGACATCGGGGTCCCGGATGCCGTTTTTGCCATGACCGAAGAGTTCGACGTGCCGGCCGACGGCGTCGTCGAATACCAGTACTTCACCGTGCAGCCGAACTTCACCGAGGATCGGTGGATCCAGGCGGCGGAGATCCGACCCGGAAACCGCGAGCTGGTGCACCACGTCATCGTGTTCGTCGACGAGCCGGCCGGTTCCCCCTCGCGCGCCCCGGGAATCAAGATGATCCCGCCGGCGCCGGCGCGAGCCGCCGCGACCGATGCGACCCCGCCGGCTACGGCGGCGCCGAGCGATCCTGGAGGGGCCGGTCTTAAGACCGGCCCCTCCGCAACTGCAACGCCTCAGACACCGCGGCGTCAGGCGCGCCCGCTCGGCCGCCTCCTCGTCGGGCAGGCGCCCGGAGCCCGGCCGGCCGTGTTCCCGCTTGGAAGCGCGAAGCGCATCAAGGCCGGATCCACGCTGACGTTCCAGATGCACTACACGCCGAACGGCACCGCCGGCAAGGATCGGACGCGGGTCGGCCTGGTCTTCGCCAAGCAGCCGCCGGCCAGCGAGATCCGTTCGGTGGGCGTCATGAACACCCGCTTCGTGATCCCCGCCGGCGACGCGAATCATCAAGTGACGTCGCAGGCGGAATTCACCGAGGACGCGAAGATCTGGAGCTTCTTCCCCCACATGCACGTGCGCGGCAAGAGCTTCGAATACCGCGTCGTGCGCCCCGACGGCAGCTCGCAGGTTCTTCTCTCGGTCCCGAAGTACGACTTCAACTGGCAGGGAGAGTACGTGCTCGTCGAGCCGGTCAGCGTGCCGAAGGGCACGCGGCTCGAGTGCACCGCGTTCTTCGACAATTCGAAGGCGAACGCCGCAAACCCCGACGCGACGAAGGACGTCCGGTGGGGCGATCAGACGTGGGAAGAGATGATGATCGGCTGGACCACGTTCAGCGTCGAGCCAACCACGACGACGGCCTCGAAGCCCTGAGCCCGAGGCCCCAAGCCCCAGGCCCGAAGGGCCTGCCTCGCGGAGCGGCTAAGCGTCCCGGCCGCGAAGGCGGGTTACTTGGCCTGCCGCTTCCCGGTGAAGGTCCCCTCGCCCATGTCGGCGAGCGAGACCTTCCCTTTCATGGTGTCCTGCTCGACGGTCCCGTCGTAGGTGACCTTCCCCGAGGCGCCCTGCGCTTCGACCGTGAACCAGAAGCTGATGGCGTTTCCCTTCACCGTTCCGCTGACCTTGGCCTCGCCGAAGGCGCCCTTGTAGTCGCCCTCGAGCTTCTCGCCATCCTGCTTGAACGTGAACGTCGGCGAGCCGCCGCCGGCCGACGTTTCTACCTGAAGCACCCACGTGCCGGCGACATTCGCCGTTTCCTGCTTCGATTGCGCCGCCATGGCCGCGATGTCCTGCGGCAGGACGAGCAACCCGGCCGCCAGCGTTAAGACCAAACGTCGGTTCATGTCCGCTACTCCTTTTCCCAGCTCGCGTCGGGGATCGGCCGGGCTTCGACGATTTCTATCAGAACCTGATCGGGACCCTGCACGAAAAAGCTCTTCAACGGATACGGCTCGCGCGTCGCGATCGGCTCGAGGACGGCGACGCCCGCGGCCTTCAGCCGCTCGAGCACGGGCGCGATGTCGCGGTACGAGAACGCGATGTGATCGATGACGTGCCCGCGCGTGGGCTCGAGCGTCTTGAGCGGCGGATCGCGCCACCACGACGGCGGCGGATCCGAGTCCGGCTTCGCGAACACGTAGAACGTCACGTTGTCCACGATCACGGCGTTCAGCCAGAGACGCCCCGGCTCGGTCGGTCGGGGCACGTCGCGCCGCTGCAGGGTCAGGCCCAGCCGGTCGGCGTACCACTGCGACGTGGCGTTCACGTCCGAGGCGAACAGATGGACGTGGTTGAACCGGTGGTTCTTCTCGCCGCTGTATATCTCGACGAGCTCCCGGTCCGGCCCGAAGAGATACATGTAGTGATTGGCGCCGAGCAGCGTCGGCGGCGTCTGAAACTCGACGCCGCCGGCCTTGAGTCCTTCGTACTCGACCGGCACGTTCACGCCGCCCCAGCCGATGTGCCAGATGCCGGTCGTCAACGCGCTGGGCGAGGGGGCGGCGACTTTCTCCAGCAGCAGGAACGAGCGCTCGGTGAAGAGCGCGTCCGCGGAGCCGCCGAACTTCACCGGCGACGCCCCGAACCACTTCGCGTAGAACGCGAGCGTCTTCTGTGGATCGGTGACGTTCAGGTGGACGTGGTGGAACCGGGCCTTCTCGACCGTCGCCGGCGTCGCCTGCAGCGCAATCGCCGCAACGAGCGAGGCCGCCAGCCTCATCGCGACGGGCCGGAGGCCGTCACGACCGGGGGCTGCTCGGCGTCGCGCGTGTACCAGTACCAGCCGATCATCATCTCTTCCCAGGTCTGGTCTCCCCACCGCACCTCGGCCTTCGGGTCCGGGTTGGCCAGGTTGCCGTTCGAGTTGTCGAAGTGCGCCACGCACTCGATGCGGGTGCCCTTCGGCAGCGCGATCGGCTTCTTGAACGAGTAGGTGAGCTGCCAGTTGAAATCGTACTTCGGCACGCGCAGGAGGATCTCCGTCCGGCCGTCAGGGTACACGGCCGTGTACGTGAAGTCCTTGCCGCGGAAGTGCATGTGCGGCATGAGCGTGAAGAGGTGAACGTCCTCACCGAAAGTCGTCGCGGAGCGCACCTCGTGATTGGCATCGCCCGGCGGGATCACGAAGCGGTTGTTCGCCGCGAGGCCGGTACGCAGGATCTTCTGGGGCGGCGTCTTCGCGAAGATCAGCCCGATGCTCGTACGGTCCTTCGTCGCCTCGCCGTTCGGCGTGTAGTGCATCTGGAACACCAGGCTCGAGCCCGCCTTGACCAGACGGGCCGTCCCGGCGGGAAAGATCGCGCCCGGTCTGTTCGGCGTCGTCCCACCGAGCTGGCTGCGAACCACGTCCACCGGCGGGCGCTGGGCGCCCTGTGTGATCTCCCCGCGCGCCGCGTTCGGCTCGAGCACCGAGACGATCACGTGATGCACGACCTTCCGGTTGCCCGGCCGGATCTCCAGCGCCTGGATCCACTTGTCTTCGGTGAAGTTCGTCGGGACCGTGTAATAGAGATACGGGATCACGCCGTCGGCCGGGACCGCGTACTCTTCGGGCATGCTGAACACGGCGTCGGGTTCGGCGATCGTCCAGCCGGGCGCGTACGGCGGCGGCGGGGGCATGTCGCGGTCATCCCCCTTCGCGGCGCCGCGATCCACCCACGCGACGATCGTGTCGATGTCCTGCTGCGACAGCCGCAGGTCGTTCGAGAACTCGCCGTGCGCCGGATCCGCGAACCACGGCGGCATCGTCCGCTCGGCCACCCGCTGCCGGATCGCTTTCGCCCACGGTCTCGCGTCCTGATACGTCAGGAGGGACATCGGCGCGATCTCGTCCGGACGATGGCACCGGACGCAGTTCTTGTTGAGAATCGGCGCGACATCTTTTGTGAAGGTGACGGGCGCCGGCTTTGGCGGCGCCGGCTGCGCGGCCGGCTGCGCGCGCACGACGACTGTCAGCGCCACGGACGGGACCATCAACGCGATCGCCGCCGTGGTAACGAAACGGCTCGTCATGTGACCCCCAAACCCCAGGCCCTAAGCCCCAGGCCCCAAGCCCTAATCATCAGCGCGGACCCAGCCGGGCGCCACCGAGCTCCGCTGGCCGCCATAATCAAGATACGCCGTTTTGAGCTGCGACAGCGCGTCGGAGGGCAGGACCTTGCGCTGCTCCTTCGCGTCGATGCCGTAGATTCTCGCGGCGTTCAGGCCGAAGATCTTCGCCTTGTCTTCCTTCGTCAGCTTCGGATACCCGAACTTCTCGGCGAACTCGTCGGTGATCTGGAACCGCTTGAACGCGTCGATCACCCACTGGGGCGATCCCCACCACAGGCAATCCGTTCCCCAGATGACACGATCCACGCCGTAGTACTTCAGGTTCTTGCCCATCCCGTGCATCGCCATTTCCGGATGGCTGATCGCCAGCGGCCCGAAGAAGCTCCCCAGCTCGCAATACACGTTGTTGATCTGCGGGTTGCGCTTCTTGATGTCCATCAGGACGTTGTGCCACTCGAAGTCGCCGGTCGTCGGCTCGTACTTGTTGAGCGCCACCCAGTCCGGCTCGGTGTGGCCGTGCTTGAGCGCCGAGTGATAGATGATGAACGAGAGGTCGGGGTTCTGGAGCGCCGCTTTCTCGACGTCCTTCGGGTTGGCGAGGTGGCCGAGCGTCCGCGACTGCGACGAGTAGCCCTTGTGCACGCTGAAGATCTTCATCCCGCGCTTCCGGGATTCCTCGTAGAACCACGCGGCGTTGTCGTCGTCGATCTGGAACCCGCCGCCGGACCGGCCCGGATCGAAGTGGCAGTACCACTTCCACGAGTTGATGCCGTACTGCTTGATTTCGCGATCCATCTGCTCGAGGGTCGCGGCCTTGTCCATCGAGTTGGTCGCGCGGTTCCAGTAGTGGTTCGGCGCCAGGTTGCCCTGCGAGAACGCGCGGGTCGAATTCGCCAGCCTGTTGATCCGGTCGCGGCTCTGCGCCATCAGCCAGCTTGGAAGGATGCCGCCCCGGCGGGCGGGCCCTTCGAGGACCTTTCCTTCAGCGTCCCGCTGCTCCTCGCGGCCGGGCACGCCCGAGATGATGATCATCCCGGTCTCGCTGTCGAAGAACATCTCCTTGACCATGTTCGGGAAGCTGTAGGCCTCGACGTCGTTCTTCAGGTCGAAGCCCATGTTCTTCAGGAACTCGGCGTTGCGGAAGGTCAAGGGGAACCCGTTGCTGAAGTGCGTCTGGACGTCGATGATGAAGTACTCGCCCTTCGGCCACTTCTCCTCGTAGGCCGCCGGCTCCATCGTCTCCGCCTCGTCGACGTCCCAGAAGTGGCCGAAGACCTTGTTCTGCGCCAGAAAGCAGGTCGCGAGGCCCATGCTGGTCGCCATGAAATCGCGGCGATCCATGCCGAGCTTTTTCGACTTCTCCGCCGACAGCTCGCCGACGACCTGCTCGACCTGTTTCTGCTGGGTCGTTTGCGGTCGCGGGATGAATTCTTCGTTGGAAACGACCTGCGTCGGAAACGGCGAGATGACACCCTTGAGGCGATCACGGTCGGTCTTGCGGATCCACATGGCCGCCATCGTCGTAGAACAGCGGACAGAAATCAAGTAGCGCAGCCCTTTAGGGCTGCCCAGGGAACGGCGTAGCGCAGCCCTTTAGGGCTGCCCCAGGGAACGGCGTAGCGCAGCCCTTCAGGGCTGCCTGTCGGTTACGCTTCCGAAGGCGCCCGCATGAGTAGAGGCAACCCGCCTCCGAACCAGCAATACCTCCCCGGGAACCGGTATGGCAGCCGCTTAGGGTGACTTCGGCAGGTAGACGATTCGATTGAGCCAGTCCCAGCCATGACCTTCAGCCCAGAGCTCGGTCAGCAGCCGCGCCTGTTGGCCGTAGCTGGTGCTCCGGACGGTCCGGCGAAACAGAATGAGTCCGCCATGACTCTCGCCCAGGCGAAGCACCTGCCCCGCATGCCATGGGAGCGTGGCCCGGTCGAAGGCAACGACCACCAGGCCGACCTCCGCACAGGCCATCAACAGCGCGGCATCGTCGAGGCCCAGCCATGAGCCATCCTGCCACTTTGCGATGTGAACAATGGGAAATCCCCGGACCAGCCGCCGGCAGGCTGATACGAAGCGATGCGAGGTGTTCTCGTCAGCCAGCAACCGATGCGGCGTCGGCTTCTCCGTCACGCGCTCCGCTGATTTCCTCGGGGAAGGCCGTCGCGTAGGCCAGGGCTCGCTTGACGAGCACCCGCGGCCAGCGGAAATGGTCCGCCGTCTTCTCGACCGATCTGGTTTCGTCGTGCACGGCAAGGACTTCCCATACGGCGACGCGATGACCGGTCAGGTAGGCTTCCCGCCCTGAAAGCGAATCGCGAAACGAGATCCCCGGAAACTCCGTTTCCAGGCTCTTTTCGATGACGTATCGAGCCACGAGATCGCTCTTTGACGTCCGGGCGGCGCGCGCCTGTTTGGTCACCAGCCGCTCGTAACGCGCAGGCACCCGCCCGGACACGTAAGCCGTACTCATGTAGTCAGTGTGTGCACACTGTGCACAAAAGTCAAGGATTCAGCCCGACATCAGACGTTGGTGAGGCAGTGCCTCTCTAAAAGAGATACCGTCCGGCCTGAATCACGGCGTCGGCGATGCGGCGCCGCGCGGCGATCGTGTCGCAGCCTGGGTTCCCTGCGACGTCGCCGACCGCGTCGGTCAGCTCCGGCGAGGTCGCGGTTCGAGCCGCGAGTGCGGCCGCAACCTGTTTCCCGGCATGGGCCATCCGATCGGCGGCGTCGCTCGTGTACACCCGCGTGACGTCGAGGGCGACTTGGCCCCGTTCCAGGTCGCGGCGGACGAGCTTCTCCGCGCGCGCGATCGCGCTCTCGATGGCGTACACCTCGATGACGATGTCGGCGGCATGACCGAGCACTTCCTGCTCTTCACGGACGGCATCGCCGTAGGTCGCCGCCGCCTGTCCGAGCGCGGCTCGTGCCAGCCGCTTGGCGCGGGTAAGCAGCTCGCGCTCCGCGGCGAGCGGACCGTCGTGCGGGGTCGCGTCGCTGCGGTCCTCGCGCGCGGGCGTGAACAGGTCCGCTCCCTGCTTGAACAAGCGGGTCGGAATGATGAGCCGGTTGATTTCGTTGGTGCCCTCGTAGATCCGCGTGATCCGCGCGTCCCGATACGCACGCTCGACGGGGAACTCGCGCGAGTAGCCGTTGCCGCCGAACACCTGCACCGCCTCGTCCACGACGTAGGCGAGCGCTTCGCTCGTCCAGACCTTGTTGACCGAGCATTCGACGGCGAACGCCTCGATCGTCTTCAGCACGCGCGCCGGAACCGACTGGTCGATGGCCTGCAGGGCTCGATCGACGTCGCCCAGCGCGCGGTACACCATGGCGTCGCCGACGAAGGATCGAACGGTCATCTCGGCGAGCTTGCGCTTGACGAGCCCGAACTCACAGATCGCCCGGCCGAACTGCCGCCGCTCCTTCGCGTAGGCGATCGACTGGTTCAACGCCTGCTTGGCCCCCGAGATGTTGCGGGTGCCCAGCTTCACACGACCCAGGTTCAGGATGTTGAACGCGACCTTGTGCCCTTCGCCGATCGTTCCGAGGACGTTCTCGACCGGCACGCGGACATCGTCGAGCGACAGCACCGTCGTCGAGGATCCGTCGAGGCCCAGCTTCTTCTCGTCCGGGCCGCTCACGACGCCCATCCCGCGCTCGACGATGAACGCGGTGAACTTTTCGCCGTCGACCTTGGCGAAGATCGTGAAGACGTCGGCGAAGGCGCCGTTGGTGATCCAGGCCTTCTGGCCGTTGAGGAGATAGTGGCGGCCGTCCGGCGTGAGCCGCGCGGTCGTGCGCGCCGCGAGCGCATCGGACCCGGAATGCGGCTCGGTGAGCGCGTACGCGCCGATGAGCTCCGCGCTGCCGAGGCGCGGCAGGTATCGAGCCTTCTGGTCGTCGGTCCCGAAGTACACGATCGGGAGCGTGCCGATGGAGGTGTGGGCGCCGAGCGACCCGGCAAACGACGGGTTGGTCGCGATCTGCTCGCCCACGTACGCCGCGCTGATCTTGTCGAGCCCGAGCCCGCCGTAGACCTCGGGAATCTCGAGCCGGGCGAGATCGAGCTCCGCGGCCTTGCGGAGCAGGACGCGCGTGAGCGCCCAGTCGTGCGCGTACAGCTCGGCCTCGCGCGGCTGCACCTCCTGGCGCATGAACTCGGCCGCGGTCTGGCCGAACATCCGCTGTTCCTCGGTGAGATCGTCGCGCGTGAAAACGTCCTCGGGCGCGATCGATCGCGTCAGAAACCGTCCCGGACCGATGGCGTCCTGCACCTGCATAAGTTGACTCCAGTAACGAACCGGCAGTATAAGCCGCCGACATGCCGACGATCGAAGAATTGTTCGACCTGACCGGCCGCGTGGCGATCGTGACTGGCGGATCGCGCGGTCTGGGCGAGGAAATGGCCGAAGGGCTGGCGGAGGCGGGCGCCTCGCTGATGCTCTGCGCGCGGCGCCAGGAATGGCTGACGCCGACCGTGGATCGACTGCGCGGCCGCGGATTCAGCGTCGAGGGCGTGGTCTGCGACGTGTCGAAGCCGTCCGACGTCCAGATCGTCGTCGATCGCGCGCTCGCGGCCTACAAGCAGATCGACATCCTGATCAACAACGCCGGCGTCACCTGGGGCGAGCGTCCCGAAGCCATGCCGCTCGACAAGTGGCAGAAGGTCATCGACGTCAACCTGACCGGCGCGTTCCTCTTCTCACAGGCGGCCGGCCGCCACATGCTGACCCGCAAGTACGGGCGGATCATCAACGTCGCATCGATCGCCGGCCTGCGCGGGTCGGTCAACGGGCCGCCCTTCGCCGGATACGCCGCGAGCAAGGCGGGCCTCATGGGGCTCACGCGCGAGCTGGCGGCCTCCTGGGGCCGCGACGGGATCCGCGTCAACGCGATCGCGCCCGGTTACTTTCACTCCCGCATGGCCGACGCCGTGATCGAAGTGGCGGAGCCGGCCATCAAGGCGGCCAGCCCGATTCCCCGCGTCGGGGCGGCGGGCGAGCTGAAAGGCGTCGCCGTGTTCCTGGCGTCCGACGCCTCGAACTACATCACGGGACAGGTCATCGTCGTCGACGGCGGCCGGACGATCAGCTGAGCGCGGGAGGCGCGAATGACGAGGCCCTGGCTCCGGCACTACGACTACTGGGTCAAGCCGACGATGAACTATCCGGCCCGGCCGCTGACCTACATCCTCGACAGCGTCGCGGTGGAGACGCCGGATCGGCCGGCGACCGCGTTCCTCGGCGCGACGCTCACCTATCGCGACATCAAGAAGCGCGCCGATGCGTTCGCCGCTGCGCTGTATGAGGCCGGCATCACAAAGGGCGATCGCGTCGGCATCATGCTCCCCAACTGTCCGCAGTACGTCGTGGCCGCATTCGCCATCCTCCGTCTCGGCGCGGTGGTCGTGAACATCAATCCCACGTACACGGCGCGCGAGGTCCTGAACGTTGCGAGCGACTCCGGCATACGGATGCTCGTGACGCTCGACCGCCTGGCGCCGCTCGCGCTCGAGGTCCGCGGTCAAACGTCGATCGAGCAGGTGATCGTCACGTCGCTCGGCGAGTACTCGGCGGAGGGGGCGGCACCGCCCAAGATCGGCGGCGCCGTGACGCTGGCCAACCTCCTGGCCGAGCATCGTGACGCCGAGCTGCCGCGTGTGGCGATCGTCCCGGACGACCTCGCCGTCCTGCAGTACACGGGCGGGACGACGGGCACGCCGAAGGGGGCGATGCTCACCCACGGCAATATCTTCGCGAACGTCGTCCAGACCGAAGCCTGGCACTACCGCGCGAATCGCCCGGGAGAGTCGCGGTTCCTGCTCGTGATTCCGTACTTCCACATCTACGCGTTCACCGTGGGGATGATGTGCGGCATCTGGGAAGGCGCGCTTCAGATCCTGATTCCCAAGTACGACGTCGAGCAGGTGCTCGCGGCGATTCGCGATTTCCGCCCGACCTACTTCCCCGCCGTGCCGACGATCTACGTGTCGCTGCTCGCGCATCCGAAGATCAAAGAGTACGGATTGAATCAGGTGCAGACGTTCAACAGCGGCGGCGCGCCCTGCCCGGTCGAGGTAATCGAAGAATTCGAACGGCGCATCGGACGGACCCTGAACGAAGGCTACGGACTCTCCGAGACCTCACCCGTCACGCACTCGACGCCGCATCTGGCGCTGCGCAAGCCGGGAACGATCGGGCTGCCGCTGCCCGATACTGACATGAGCATCGTGGACATCGAGACAGGCCTGCACGAAGTGCCGCTCGGCGAGGCAGGCGAGCTGTGCATCGCCGGGCCGCAGGTCATGCAGGGCTACTGGAACCGGCCGGAAGAAACGGCGCAGGCGCTCAGGCGGCACGCGGACGGCCGCATCTGGTTTCACACCGGTGACGTCGCGCGGATGGACGAGGACGGCTTCACGTCCATCGTTCAGCGCAAGAAGGACCTGATCATCGTCGACGGCCTCAACGTGTACCCGTCGGAGGTGGAAGGCGTCCTCTACACGCATCCCGCGGTGCGGCTCGCCGCCGTCATCGGCATCCCCCACCGCTATCACGGTGAGGTCGTCAAGGCGTGCGTCGTGCTGCGGGAGGGCAGCACGACGGTCGAGGAATTGACCGCCTTCTGCGCGACGAGCCTGGCGCCGTTCAAGGTGCCGTGCGAGATCGAGATTCGCGACGCCCTGCCCATGACGGCCGTCGGCAAGATCCTGTACCGCGTCCTTCGCGACGAGCATGAGGCGAAGAGTATCGCCGGGGCCCGTTGACGCGCCGCACGAAGCCGCCGCGCCGCGCCCGCGTGCCGTCGGCTCGCACGACGCTCAGCGGGATCGACTACTTCCGGCGGATCCAGTCGGGCGAGGCGCCGCGCGCGCCGATGCTCGAGCTCCTCGGGATGCGGCTGCTCGAAGTCGACGAGGGGCGCGTGGTCTTCGGCGTCGAGGCTTCCGAGAAACACTACAACGCGATGGGAATCGCGCATGGCGGACTGGCCGCGACGCTGCTCGACTCCGCGCTCGGATGCGCCATCAACACGCTGGCGCCGGTCGGGACCGTCTTCACGACGCTCGAGCTGAAGATCAACTTCACGCGGCCGATTCGCGTTGAGACCGGCCCGCTCCGCTGCGAAGCGCACGTCGTCCACATGGGCAGCCGCGTGGCGACGTCGGAGGGCCGCGTCGTCGACGGGCGAGGGAAGATTTACGCCCACGGGTCGACGACGTGCATCGTCGTGGAGACCTAGCACTCGGATGATCCCGCCACGCCCGACCTGACCGCCTTCGCCAAGGCTACGGCGGTCCGCCGAAGCTTCAGCGGAGGCGGAAGGTCGGGCCTACATCTTTGGGTAGCCCGGGCTTTCTTTTACTTCGTTGATCTGCGCCGTGTGTCGGCCGCTGTGGGCGGAGAGCAGCAACACCCACTGATAGCCGTCGAGCATCTTGAACACCGGGTGCGGCCCGCCGTGGCCGTGCAGATCGTCGGTGGTGGCCTTCACGTAGGCTTCGGTCTTGTCGCGCGCCGCGATGAAGTCTTTCGCGAGCGCGTCGCGCGTCGTCCAGCGGTTCGTCGGCCTCAGCATTTCGGGCGCCTGGAACCTGTTGGTGCGATCCATCAGCCCTGCGATCAGCTTTTCATCGGACATCCCGTTCGGATCGCGCTGGAACGGCGGGCTCTTCAGGACCTTTTCTGTGACGAGCTGAAGGATCGTCGTCTCGCTGATCGCGATGTGTTCGGCGACCTCCGCGATCGACCAGCGGTCCGGGCCAGCCTTATACGTCCACTGCGCGTCCGACAGGCCGGAAATCGACTCGAGAAACGCCTGCCGCGTCTGCTGCAGGTGCTTCTGGAGTGTCATCCGGTCCTGTTCGGTCAGTTGCTGGGCGGCGGCGGGCGCAACGAATAGAGTGAGAGCAAGACACGTGAGCGCGGCGAGTCGATTTGGCATGCGGGTAATTTACATTAAGACAGGCCAAGAGCTGTGGGAGCTGACACCGGATTGCCTGCCTGGTCGGCGCGCCTGATCGAGGAACTCGATACCGCCGATCGAATGGCCAACGATCTCGCGCGTGCGCTGAGTCCAGCGCAGCTGAACTGGAAGCCTGCGGAGGATCTCTGGAGCGTTGGCCAGTGCCTCCAGCATCTCTACGTTGCGAACGAAGTCTATCTACCGGCGATCGCGAATGCGTTGAACGATCGACCGCCATCTCCAGTCCAGGAGATCACTCCCGGATGGTTCGGCCGATGGTTCATCCGCAGTTATATCGAGCCGTCGCCCCGCAGCAAGCGGGCTCGAGCGCCCAGAAAACTTGCACCGGCACAGCACATCGATCCTTCAGTCCTCGACCTGTTTCTCCGGAGCAACGACGTCGCGCGCGATCTGGTCCGCCGGGCGGGTCCCTACGACATCAACCGCATTCGTTTTGCGAATCCCTTCATTCCGTTGGTGCGCTTCACGGTCGGAACGAGCTTGGAAATCTTGTGGAGGCACCAGCGCCGTCATCTGCTCCAGGCTGAACGGATTAGGCAGAGCTGCAGGTTTCCACAGCACTAGTCATCGCGCTGACGATTGTGCTCGGCGCCCGATAGCCGAGAGACGAGATCCTCCGCGGGCGGCGGGGGGCCGCCCCGGCAGACTAGCGAATCACGGCCAGGACGACCACGGCGACGACTTCGACGACAGCGAGGAGACCGGCGCTGAGATAGAGCTGCTTGCGGTCAAACATACAAACCTCCCGGGGTCGCCCGCGACACGAGCAATGGGCGTGCCCGCGGATTCTGTGACGTCGATCTCGTTTTTGCTCCGGGAACGCACTCGACGCGCGCGGCGCGAGTCACCACACTCGTAAGTGCGACAGCATTAATCGGTGGAGGATTGCAAAGATGTGATCGTGTCGAGGAACAGCCCTGAGAATCTGGTTCGGTGGCGCGCGAGGCTGGCCAGCCTACGGGCGGACTGGAGCCTGGTGGTGCTTGGGCTCGCCCAGGACAAACAATGGAGGTTGTCCTCTCCCTCTCGAACTACGTCTGCGGCTGGGAATCCGCCTTCTGCCGGCGGCTCATCGTCGAATCACCTGCGGGCGAGTTGATAGACGTCGAAGTGACTCCTGTGAACCGCGGCGAGGAATTTGGGCTCGTTGTCGGAAATCAAGATCCGTACGTCACGGGGTACCGCCAGCGCCTCGTCACGCTGGCCGGCGGCGACGTACAGATCCTGGGCAGAGGCAGTGTAATGGTTAAGGCAAGCCGGCACTAGCGTCGGCTGAAGACTCACGGACTCGCGTCAGGTTGTATCCGTGAAATCCGCGTAATCCGTGGCCCGTCATTCGCGCAATCCGTGGCCCAGCTCCAGCTTCGCAATCGCCTCCCGGTGCACTTCGTCCGGCCCATCCGCCAAACGGATCGTCCGCGCGTGCGCCCAGGCGGACGCCAGCCCGAAGTCGTCGCAGATCCCCGCCGCGCCGTGCGCCTGGATCGCGCGGTCGATGACCGCGAGCGCCGCGCGCGGGACGACGACCTTGATCATCGCGATCTCCCGCCGTGCCTCCTTGTTGCCGACCGTGTCCATCAAGAACGCGGTCTTGAGCGTCAGCAGCCGTGCCTGGTCGATCGCCATCCGCGACTCGGCGATGTCCGCGCGGATGGTGCCCTGCTCCGCTAGCGGCTTGCCGAACGCGACGCGTTCCGTGACCCGGCGGCACATGGCTTCGTGCGCGCGCTCGGCGAGGCCGATGAGCCGCATGCAGTGGTGAATCCGTCCCGGCCCCAGCCGTCCCTGCGCGATCTCGAAGCCGCGTCCTTCGCCGAGCAGCATGTTCGACGCCGGGACCCTGACGTTCTCGAACACGATCTCGGCGTGTCCGTGCGGCGCATCGTCATATCCGAAAACCGGCAGCATCCGCTTGATGGTGATACCGGGCGTGTCCATCGGGACGAGGATCATCGACTGCTGTTTGTGCCGCGGGCCCGTCGGATCGGTCTTGCCCATGAAGATGGCGATGCGACAGCGCGGGTCGCCGGCACCCGAAATCCACCACTTGTGGCCGTTGATGACGTACGAATCCCCGTCGCGGGCGATCCGTGACTTGATGTTCGTCGCGTCCGACGAGGCGACGTCCGGCTCGGTCATCGCGAAACAGGATCGAATCTGACCCGCGAGGAGCGGCTCGAGCCACTGCGCGCGCTGCGCCGGCGTGCCGTAGCGCTCCAGGACTTCCATGTTCCCGGTGTCGGGAGCCGAGCAGTTGAACACCTCTGCGCCGCAGCCAGGGGATCGGCCCATGATTTCGCAGAGCGGCGCGTACTCCACGTTCGTGAGCCCGGCGCCCCGCTCGCTCGCCGGCAGAAACAGGTTCCACAGTCCGGCCGCACGTGCCTTCGGCTTCAGCGTCTCGACGATCTCCGTCGGCTGCCACCGATCGCCTTCCGCGATCTGGCGGCGGAACGTCGCCTCGTTCGGGTAGATGTGCTCGTCCATGAACGCACGGAGCCGGCGCTCGAGCTCCCGTACCTTGTCCGAGTACTCGAAGTTCATGGCGCGCATGATAGTCTACGCCCCGCCCTGAGCGAGCGAAGCGAGCCGAAGGGCGGCCGGAACCATGCCCAATCCCGTCCGCTACAACCGACAAGACCGCGTCGCCGTCGTCACGGTCGACAATCCGCCCGTCAATGCGCTGGGTCCTGGCGTCTGGGAGGCGATTGAAGAAGAGGTCGCCCGCGGCGCGGCCGACTCTGAGGTCGACGCCATCGTCCTCATCGGCGCGGGACAGACGTTCATCGCCGGAGCCGACATCAAGATCTTCAAGACCCTCAAGACGCGCGAGCAGTCGCTCGAGCGCTCGGGTCAGACCCACGCGCGGTTGAAACGCATCGAGGACACGGCAAAGCCGCTCGTCGCCGCGATCCACGGCAACGCGCTCGGCGGCGGCCTCGAGGTCGCGATGGCCTGTCACTTCCGCGTGGCCACCGCCGATGCCAAGGTCGGCCAGCCCGAGGTGATGCTGGGGATCATCCCCGGCGCGGGCGGCACACAGCGTCTGCCCCGGCTCTCGGGTCCCGCGACGGCGCTCGAGCTGTGCACGGACGGAAAACCGATAGCGGCCAAGCGAGCGCTGGCGGAGGGCATCATCGACGATATCGTCGAAGGGGACCTGCTCGCCGGCGCGATCGCTTTTGCGCGCGCGAAAGCCGCCGCGCGCGAAGTCCGGCGGACGCGGGACCTCACGACGAAGATCGCGGACCGCGACGCCGGGTTGAAAGCCGTGGCGGCGACTCGCGCGGCGCTCGCGAAATCGGCGCGCGGGGCCAAGGCGCCGTACGCGGCCGTGGAAGCGATCGAGGCGGCGTTGACGATGGAGTTCGACGCCGGGTCGCTGCGCGAGCGTGAGCTGTTCGCGGACTGCGTGACCTCGACCCAGTCGCGCGCGCTCGTCCATTTGTTCTTCTCCGAGCGCGAGGCGGCAAAGGTGCCGGATGTCCCGAAGGAGACGCCCGCCGCCACAATCACGCGGGCGGCGGTCGTGGGCGCCGGGACGATGGGGGGCGGCATCGCGATGTCGTACGCGAATGCCGGCATTCCCGTGCTGCTCAAAGAGGTCGACCAGGCGGCGCTCGACCGCGGCCTCGCGACGATCCGGAAGAACTATCAGTCGTCGGTATCGAAGGGACGGATGACGGGAGACGCGATGGAGCGCACGATGGCGCTCATCACGCCGACCACGACCTTCGATGGTTTCGACGCGGCCGACATCGTCGTCGAAGCCGTCTTCGAGGACATGGAGCTCAAGAAATCCACCTTCGTCGAGCTGGCGCGCGTCACCCGCCCTGAGTGTCTCCTCGCCTCGAACACCTCGACGCTCGACATCGACGAGTTCGCCCGCGCCAGCGGCCGGCCGGGGCAGGTCCTTGGCCATCATTTTTTCAGCCCAGCGAACGTGATGAAGCTTCTCGAGATCGTTCGGGGGCGCGAGACGAGCCGCGAAGTGCTGGCGACGTCGCTGAAGCTCGCGAAGCGGCTCGGCAAGGTCGGGGTCGTCGTGGGCAACTGCTTCGGCTTCGTCGCCAACCGGATGCTCGCCTACTACATGCGCGAGTCCTACCTGCTGCTCGAAGAGGGGGCGAGCGTGCCGCAGATCGACAAGGCGGTCACCGACTTCGGCCTGCCGGTGGGCCCTTACGCGATGCAGGACATCGCCGGCATCGACGTCGGCGCGCGGATCCGGCAGCACCTCAAGCTGACGGGCAAGACGCGCGCGGAGGGACCGCAGTCCGAAGTGCCGGATCGTCTCTACGAGATGGGCCGCTACGGGCAGAAGACCGGCGGCGGCTGGTACCGCTACGAACCGGGCAGCCGGACGCCGCTGCCCGATCCGTTGATCGACAAGCTCGCCGCCGAGGCGGCGACGCGCCGGGGAATCAGTCGGCGGCCAATCTCAGACGACGAGATCATCGCGCGGATCACGACGGCGCTCGCCAACGAGGGCGCGCGGGTCCTCGAGGACGGGTATGCCAGTCGCGCGAGCGATATCGACGTCATCTACGCGTATGGTTTCGGGTTCCCGCGGCACCGTGGCGGGCCGATGTTCTACGCCGACACGGTCGGGCTGCCTGTTGTGTTGGCGCGCGTGAAGGAGTATCGCGGTCGCTTCGGGGACTACTGGCAGCCGGCGCCGCTGCTCGAGCGGTTGGTGGCGGAAGGCCGAGGATTCTACAGCGACGAGTAGTGGCCCGACCTTCCGCCTCCGCTGAAGCTTCGGCGGACCGCCGTAGCCTTGGCGTAGGCGGTCAGGTCGGGCGTGCCGGAACTACCCGAACGCTCCTTGTCACTGCCCCGTACCCGGCCTCTTCCTCTGCGCGTCAAAGAAATCAAACATCGCGGCAAGATTCGGCGCGACGACGTCGATGTGATTGCCGCCCGGCACCTCGACATACTTCACGACGCCGCCGAGTCTCTTGACTCCCTCGACCATGTCGCGCGAGCCCTGCACGTTGACCGTCGGATCGGCATCACCGTGCACGACGAACTGCGGGATGTGACGTACGCGCTCGGCCGTCGCCGGCGACCCGAAGCCGGCGAACGGGCCGAGCGCGGCCCAGATATCCGGGTACTTGGCCGCGAGCCGCCACGTGCCGATCGCGCCCATCGAATGCCCCATGAGATAGAGCCGGTTCTCGTCGATCGTGTACCGCGCCCTGACGTGCTTCAGGACTTCCAGCACGTCCTGTTCGCTCAGCTCCTGCCGCCGCCGCGCCACGACGTCCTCGGGCGGCGGGGCCACGCCCCAGCCGTAAAAGCCGTCCACGCGGAACCCCAGCGGGGCGGCGACGATGTAGCCGCGCTGTTCGGCGAGCTTCGGCAGCGTCCTGCCGTAGCCGTCGAAGAACGAGTCCTCGGTCGCGCCCAGCCCGTGCAGCGCGATGACGAGCGGCAACGCGCGCGCGGGAGCGTAGGAGGTGGGCACGTACAGCCGATACGGCATGATCTCGCCCGCCGGCTCGAGCAGGTAGTGCCGCTCCAGATCGCCGGTGCGGCCGCGAAGCGGATCGTTCCCGCTCCTGGCCCCTCGAGCCGCCGCCTCCCCGCCCTTCAACTCCGCCGTGACGTCTACCGTTCGCAGCTCGATGCGGCCGCGGTTCACGTTCCGGATGCGATCGACCGGAAAAAGGACTTCGTCGCGCGCGGGCCCTGTCAGTCCCGCCGAGGCCTTCTCGAGCCGCGCGACGAGCGCGTCGAGCCCCTTGTGCAGTGCGATGCCGAGCGTGGCAGTCCCCAGCGACCGCGCCTGATCGAACACCTCCACGCTCAGCTGGTAGGACCCGTCGGCAACGCCCGACACGTCGAGCTCGATCCGATACGGCGACTCACGAAGGTCGCGGCCGACGCCATCGAGGGTGCTCAGCTCCTTGACGACCTCCTCTGCCGGCGGGGACCCCAGGAATGTCGCGCGGCCCGACCGGCGCAGCAGCACGCGCGCCGTGAGCGGGCGCTGCAGCACGATTGAGGGACTGTAGATTTGCTCCAGTCGGGCGGCGAAGGGCTTCGTCGAGTCGGCGACGATGCGGTCGGCGCGCAGGACGAGCGACGTCGCAAAGTCCAGCTCCTCGGTCCATGGCTTCCCCGCGAGCAGCGTGGTGCCCTTCGCGAGCAGCCGCCGGAGCTCGCCGTTCTGCCCGAGCCGCGTCGCTTGCTCGATCTGCTTGTCGAGCGCGTCGATTTGCGCCTTCAGGTCTCCCTCCGGTTTCAGGGTGACTTTCCGCGTGTTGTATTGCACGCGCAGGAGCGTGAGGCTTGGCAGCGCCTGCGGCGCGGCAACGTCAGGCGCCAGGATGGACAGGAGGACGGCGCCCGCCAGGCGGCGTATTGGTTTCAGCATTGAAAAAGCCCTTGCCAGCATCTCAGCCTGAGGCGAAAATCTACCACCCTTACCGACCGGCCGGTAGGCGGTGTTCCCGGAACTGCCGGTGGAGGTGACTCGTGACCCGAAGGGTTTCATTGGCCGCCTGTGCGATGCTTCTGGCCGTTCTACCGGCCACCGCCTTTTCTCAGGCCCGTCTGACCGGCGCCGATCTCGAGGGCACCGTCGTCGATCAGTCGGGGGCGATCCTGACGGGTGTCACCGTCACGGTGACGAACGTCGACACCAACGTCACGCGGACGGCGACGACCGACGACCGGGGCCGCTACTCGGCCGCCGCGCTCGCGCCGGGAACGTATTCGATAACCGCTGCGACGCAGGGCTTCACGTCCCAGACGCAGACGGGCATCGTGCTGCTCCTCGGCCAGTCCGTCACGTTGGACTTCCGGTTGTCGGTGGCGGGCACGGCCGAGCAGGTGACGGTCACCGGGGATTCACCGGTCGTCGAGGTGACGAACACGGCGGTGTCGTCGGTGCTCAACCGGCAGCAGATCGACAACCTGCCCATCAACGGACGGAACTTCATCAGCTTCTCAGTCATCACGCCAGGCGTGACGACCGACCGGACGCCGCAGCAGGGGGCATCGGCCACCTCCGGCCTCTCCTTCACCGGCCAGCGCGCGCGCTCGAACAACATCATGGTCGACGGCCTCGACAACAACGACCAGGTCGTCGGCGCCGTGCGCGCGAGCTTCAGCCAGGAAGCGGTCCGCGAGTTCCAGGTCCTGACCAACTCCTACTCCGCGGAGTTCGGCAAGGCGACCGGCGGCGTCGTCAACATCGTGACGAAGAGCGGAACCAACAGCCTGCACGGCAACGCTTTCTACTATTTCCGTGACGACTCGCTCAACTCGAAGAAGCACTTCGAGCAGTTCGACATTTTCGGCAATCCGATTGACCTCGACAAGGCGCCGTTCAGCCAGGACCAGTGGGGCGCGACGCTCGGCGGCCCGATCGTGAGGGACAAGACGTTCTTCTTCGCGTCCTTCGAGCAGCTCGACATCACGGACGCGAATCTCGTGACGATCCAGGAGTCCGCGGCTGCGCTGCTCAACCAGCGCGGGTTTCCGGTCGAGCTGGGCAACGTCCCGTTCGAGGTTCAGAACACCGGCCTGCTCGGAAAGGTCGAGCACCACTGGAGCGCCAATTCCAACCTCGTCGTGCGCGGCAGCTATGCCGACGTCGAGAACGAGAACGTCGAGCCCTTCGGCGGTATCGTCGCGCGGAGCCGCGGGGCGATGCAGCTCCGAACGGACTGGTCGGTCTCGGCCTCGCAGACCGACGTCCTTTCCAACCGGTGGGTCAACGAGTTCCGGATGCAGTACGCACCGCAGGACCAGGAGATCAACTCGCTGGATCCGCTGTGCGGCGGTCCGTGCCTCGCGGAGGACCAGGGCGGACCCACGCTCGAGATCACGGGGGTCGCGAGCGTCGGACGCCAGCGCTTCACGCCGAACCCGCGCCGGAACCGCCGGCTGCAGTTTGCGGAGACGATCAGCTTCCTGGCCGGCAGTCATCACCTGAAAGCGGGCCTCGGGTTCAGCCACATCGAGGCGACGCGTGGCGCGCTGCCGCTCCATTTCGGCGGACGCTACATCTTCAGCGCGGTCCCGGCGCTCGGCATCACGTCGGGGCTCCAGGCGTTCAGCGCGAACCTGCCGTCGGCCTACGTCCAGGGCTATGGCAACTCGGTCTTCGTCTATCCGGCGGTCGACTTCTCGGTGTTCGTTCAGGACGAGTGGAGGCTCGGCCGGTTCGTGCTGAAGCCGGGGCTGCGCTACGACCGCGTGTCCTTCGGCGACCTGCAGGAGTACGACATTTCGGATGTCAGCGGCACGCGGCTCCAGTTTCCGTTCCCGCAGGACAACAACAACATCGCGCCGCGCGTGGCGGCGGCGTACGACGTGACTGGCGACGGCAAGACTTCGATCCACGGCGCGTACGGGCTCTTCTACGAGAACACGCTCGGCGCGATCGCCGGCGTGACGCAGATTCTGACGGGTGCCTCGACTGGCGTCCGCACCTTTGTCGGAAGCCTCGCGCAGAGCTGCGGCGGTGTCCCGTGCAGCGTCCGCGCGTGGAACTCGTCCGGCCGCCGCCTGACCGAAGCGCAGGCGGCGTCGTTCTTCGGCGGCAGGTACGCGACGCTCCAGTTCGCGGCCGATCCATCGCTCGAAGATCCGTACGCGCACCAGGCGGCGATCGGTGTGGATCGCGCGCTGACGAACGACCTCGCCGTCAACGCCAATTTTGTCTACGTGCGCGGCTACGAGCAGATCGGAACCGTCGACTACAACCCGGTGCTCGGCGCGCGGCTCGGCACCAGCCGCCGCCCGAACGACTTCCCCTGCTCCGCGATTCCCGGCGCGCCGTGCGTGAACGGCGGCATACCGGCCACCTCCGCATCCGTCCTCCAGTACACGTCGTTCGGAGAGACGGAGTACAAGGGGTTCACGCTGTCGCTCAACAAGCGCTTCAGCAACAACTACCAGTTCCTCGCGTCCTACACGCTCTCGAAGGCCGAGGACAACTCCACGGACTTCCAGAGCAACTTCATCCCGCAGAACAACGGGTTCGGCCGCGACCAGGGGGACGAGCTCGGGTTGCCGCTGGGCTTCGTGCCCGACTCGGAGCGGGGACCGGCCACGCACGATCAGCGGCACCGTTTCGTGCTGTCGGGCGTCTACCAGTTGCCCTGGGACTTCGGGATCTCGGGTATCTTCACCGCCGCGTCGGGCCGTCCGTTCACCCCGCTCGCCGGGGCGGATCTCAACGGCGACGGCAACGGCGGCGCGTTCCCGTCCGACCGCGCGCGCGCGAATCCGCTCGACGAAGCCTCGAGCGTCGGCCGCAACAGCGGGACGACGGCCAGCTACGTCAACATGGACCTGAGAGTGAGCAAGAGATTCCGCTTCGGGAAGGGCGCGAGCTTCGAGGCCATCCTGGACGTGTTCAATCTCTTCAACCGCGCGAACTTCTTCGAGAACACGAACCAGAGCTCGTTCACGATCTTCGGCACGGGGGCGTTCCCCGGGAGCCCGCTGCCGACCTACGGCCTCTACACGGAGACGCTGCCGCCCCGCCAGGCGCAGCTGGCGGCGAAGATTAGTTTCTGATAGAACGTCAGAGGCCAGCCCAAAGGAGGCAGAGGACGCTGAGGTTCAACACGGAAGGAAGGTGAACGCCAGCACGCCCATCACGAACCAGATGGCGGCGAAGAGCAGGCGGTAGCCGAAGTACAGCCTGAAGTCGATCCGTGCGATGCTCGCGCCGACGACCGCCCAGAACGGCGTCACGAGGTTCCCGACGTGGTCTCCCACGCTGAGCGCCAGCAGGCCCCGCTGCGCGCTGACGCCCACGATCTCCGCGGTCTTCACCGTCACGAGTCCCTGGATCAGCCACTGCCCGCCGCTCGTCGGGATGAAGACCGCCACGATGGCGCTGATGAGCGCCGTCAGGAAGGTGTACGAATAGCTGGTCAGGAGAGGATTCAGGAGGTTGATCAGGAAATCGCCGACCGGCGTGAACTGAATCAGCCCGGCGAGGCCCGCATAGAGGTGATACATCAGCACGATCGGCCAGGCGCGCGCGACCGCTTCCTGCAGGGCCTTCGTGAAGCGCAGGACGTTTCCGTGCAGGACGACACCCAGGAACAGCACGATCGTATTGACAGAGTTGATGTCGAGGCTCAACCGCTTCACGAAGAAGTGGTGGTACAGCCAGCCGGCAAGCATGATCGCGAGCGGCGCCATGACGAACGGGCTGAGCTCGAGCCGCTGCGCGAGGCTGGTGCGCGCGGCGGGCGTTTTCCGCTGCGCCGGGACCTCGTCGGTCGCTCCGAGGATCGTCACCTCGGGAAACTCCGAGATCGGCCGGACGCGCCGCGGCATCAACAGGCAGCCCGCGGCGATGGTGACCGCCGTGAAGGTGACCACGAGAACGAGCGTCGCCGGCGCCCAGATCGTCGTGTAGAGCGGCATCACCCCCGTGGTCTTCTCGAGGAAATGGCCGGGCGTCGCGACGAGCAGCGGCGCGCTGCCCGAGAACCCGAATTGCCAGATCGATCCGGCGCCCGCGAGCGTGGCCAGCAGAAAGAGGAAGTCGACAGGAATTCCCTTGCGCTCAGCTTCCTGCGCGAAGTGAATCGCGATGATCGGCGTCAGAGCAATCGCGAGTCCCCAGTTCAAGTAGGAAATGAACGCCCCCGAGAGCACCGCCAGGGTGACGACCTGCGTGGTGGTCTTTGGTAGCCGGGACACGGACACGACGAGGCGCTTGAAGACGGGGGTCGAGCCGAGGATGAGGCTCAGCACGAGGATGAGCGTCATCTGCATCGTGAAGGCGAGCAGGCTCCACAGCCCCCGGTAGTACGCGTCCATGGTCGCCGTCACGGATGCGCCGAGCGCGAGCGAGAGGACGAACAACACGACCATCAGGATGATGGCGGTCGTGATCGCGTCGGGGACGAGCCGTTCCATGGCCTGAGCGACGCGATCGATCCAGTTCTTGCGCATCGGGCTCCTCATTTCGGACAATCCGCGAGGTCACGTGCCGGCTCTGCTCTCCGACAGCCCCGAGGTCCTGCCGATCCACCGGAAGATCCTCGGTTTCTCGTTCATCGGCTGGATCTTCGATTTCTACGACCTCGTCCTTCTGAGCTTCCTCGTCGCGTCGACGTCGCTGACGCAGGATCTGGCGCTGTCGCGGTACGACGTCTCGGTCCTGCTCGGCACGGCGCTCGCCTTCACCGCGGTGGGCGGGTTTTTCGGCGGCGCGCTGGCCGACCGCTTCGGGCGCAAGCCGCTGCTCATCGTCACGATCCTGGTCTACAGCCTCGGCACGCTGCTCTCGGGCCTGGCGACCGGGATGTGGACGCTCGTCGTGGCGCGGGCCATCACGGGCCTCGGCGTCGGCGGCGAGTGGGCGGTCGCGCACGCGCTCGTCGGGGAGACCGTGCCGCCGCACGTGCGCGGCCGATACGGCTCGTACCTCCAGAGCGGCTCCGCCTTCGCCCGGTTCTTCGCCACGCTCGTCGGCAATTTCCTCGCCCCGTGGATCGGCTGGCGCTGGAGCTTCATCCTCTCGGCGCTGCCGGCCCTCATGGTGGTGCTGATCCGGCGGCAGATGCCGGAGTCGGACGTCTGGCTTCTCCATCGTCGGTCGACGGCTGGCCGTCCTGGCGCCAGTCAACTCTCCGTCGTCGCGACGATGCTCGGCCCGGCGCTGAGGCGGACGACCGCGCTGGCGTTCATGCTGACGACGTTCAACATGTCGGCGTACTGGCTCAAAACGATCTGGCTGCCCACGTACTTCCACGAGATACGCGGGCTGTCGCTTGGAGATTCCGCGTGGCTCTTTTTCATGGACCAGCTCGGCTCGGTCGCCGGCTATGTCTGCTTCGGGTTTGCGAGCGATCGGTTCGGGCGTCGTCCGAGCTTCACGCTGTTTTCGATCATGAAAGCGCTCGCGCTGATCATGATCACCATTGGCTGGGACGCGCTCGCCCGCCATCAGGCGATCCTGCTCGGGTTCATGTTCCTCGTCGGCGTCGGAGAGGGCAACTGGGGCTGCATCGGTCCGCTCCTCAACGAGCTCTTTCCCACGACGGTGCGCGGCACGGCGCTCGGCGTCATCTACAACCTGTCGCGCGGCGTACAGTTCCTCGCGCCGGTCCTCATCGCCCTGGTCGCCGCGCGCTTCAGCTTCGGCGCGGGGATCGCGCTCGCGGCCCCCTTCGCGCTGCTCGCCGGCGTGAGCATCTGGGCGCTGCCGGAAACGAAAGGCGTTCGCCTGACGTCAGGGGCCGGCAATGCGGTAAAGGTGTGAGTCCGTTCGGAGAAGCACGCTGTCGCGCGCGATCGCCGGCGTCGCCATGCTGAACTCGTTCAGGCGGTTCTTTCCGAGCAGCTTGTAGTCGGGCCCCGCCTGAATCACGTAGGTGTCGCCCTCTTCGCTCAGCGCGAAGATTCTTCCGTTGTAGGCCCACGGCGAGGCGGTAAAGGCGCTCGTCTCCGGATCGATGCGGACCTTGGCGTAGATCTCCCTGCCCGTTCTCGCGTCGTGGCACGTGAGGAACCCGCGGTCGTACAGCGTGTAGTAGTAGTCGCCGTACACGAGCGGCGACGGGTTGTACGGCCCGCCCTGCGGGAGGTGCCACGCGATGAACTCGCTCGTCGTCTGGTCCTTTCCGAGCGTGATGTCACCCGAGGCGCCCGGACGGATCGCGTAAACAGGCCGCACGTTGTCGCCGACGTAGCCGGACGCCACGTACAACAGCCCGAAGCGCGCGAACGGTGTCGGGATGGTGATGCTCGACATCGGTCCCAGCTCCCAGAGGGGCTTGCCGTCGAGATCGTACGAGCGGATTTTCCCAGTCCCCGGCGTGACGATCTCCGTCCGACGGTCGTTTTCCCAGATGAACGGCGTCGCCCAGTTGGAGCGTTCCTGGCGATCCACGCGCCAGATCGTCCTGCCCGTCCTGGCGTCGAGAGCGATGAGGAACGACTGCTGGTCGTTGTCGTTCACGACGAACAGCCGGCCCTGGTGCAGCACCGGAGAAGCGGCGGTCCCCCAGCCGTAGCGCATCGGACGGACGTCCCAGCGCTGAGACCAGAGCGGCTTGCCGGACAGGTCGAAGCAGAAGAGGCCGACGTTCCCGAAGTACACGTAGAGCCGCTCGCCGTCGGTGACCGGCGTTTCCGAGGCGTATGTGTTCTTGAGATGGCGCGCCGTCGGGGGCGCGCCGCGATGCGCCTCGCGCTCCCAGACGATCTTGCCGGTCGCCCAATCGACGGCGTAGACCATCCACCGATGCTCGGCGGCGGAGGCCGGACGCTCGCCGCCGAAGTAGAGACCTTTCTTCGGCGGCTCGATGTCTCCCGACGCCAGCACGCTCGTGACGAAGATGCGATCGCCCCAGACGATTGGCGAGGACCAGCCGCGACCCGGAATCGCGGTCCTTCCACGCGACGTGCTCGGTGGCGCTCCAGGTCTGGGGCAGGCGGGCGCCTTCGGCGATCCCCGCGGCGTGCGGCCCGCGGAACTGCGGCCAGTTGTCGGCCCCGCGCGCCAACGGCGCGGCGCCGAGCGCGACGAGCATCACGCAGATCGCCAGGTCTCATGCGGCCTTTCGAACGGGCCTTAGCTTATGCCGCACGACTGCTTCCCGCAATGCAGCGCCCGGCGACGCCGTCGAGTATGCTCGACACGACGCACGACCGACGAGGCGCGGAGGGAAGACGATGCTGGAAATATCGAGCGCAGCCTGGCTGCGTGAACGACTCGGCCAGGAGGTGGCTGTCGGCGACTGGATGCAACTGACCCAGGAACGGATCAATCAATTCGCCGAGGCCACCGACGACCGGCAGTGGATTCACGTCGATCCCGACCGCGCGGCGGTGGAATCGCCGTTCAAGAGCACCATCGCGCACGGGTTCCTGACCTTGTCGCTGGTCAGCGTGCTGACCAGGAAGGCGATGACGTGGAGCGGGCTGCGCATGGCGGTCAACTACGGTCTGAATCGCGTGCGCTTCGTCGCTCCGGTGCCCGCGGGCGCGCGGATCCGCGGTCGCTTCTCCCCCATCGCTCTCGAGGATGCCGCCGGCGGCAGCGTACAAGTGACGTGGAGCGTCACGATCGAGCGGGAGGACGGCGACCGGCCGTGCTGTGTCGCCGAGTGGCTCGTCCGGTACTATCCGCAGACGCCGTAGGCTCACTTCCCGCGATCGTTCGCGTTGACGAAGCCCACCAGGCTGGTGATGTACAGCTCGGGGATGTAGCCGGCCATGATCGCGGTCAGGTGCGACTTGCCCGGCAGGATGACGCTCTTGAAGTTCTTCAGCTCGCGCTGCATGCGGTGCGTCTTCGCGATCGGGCCGTCGAACTCGCCGTTGATGGCGAGGACCGGGATGCGGATCGTGGTCAGATCGATCGCCACTGCCAGGCGTGGTCCGAAGCCTGCGCGCACCGCGTCGAGCGCCTGTTGGTCACGTGTCGGGCTCGCCCGGAGCTTCTGGCTGGCTTCATCCTCCTGAGGATCTTTGCCTTCCTTGTCCTTCGGGACCTTGTCGGCCCATGCCGGGTCCGCTTCGCGCACGCCGCTTCCGCCGTACGACGCGGTGACGAAGCGGTCGGGGTGGTGCGCGAGCAACTGGGTCACGATCATGCCGCCCATGGAGTAGCCGTGCACGTGCGCGCGATCGACGGCCAGGTGATCCATCAGCTCGACGACGTCCTGCCAGAGCCGGTCGCCGTACATCTTGGGATCGTGCGGCTTGTCGCTCTTCCCGTGGCCGCGGACGTCGAGAGCGATGACACGATGGTTCTTCGCCAGCGCGTCGGCGACGCCGTTGGCGAACCAGTTGCCCTCGGCGCTCCCCGTATATCCATGAATCAGCACGATCGGCGAGCCTCGGCCCATCACCAGGTAATGAATCTTCACGTCGTCGGACGCGACCAGGTAGCCGTGCGTCGGCTTGCCGTTGGCGGAGAGCACAGCGGACAGCATCAGAAGGCCGAACGCAAGGAGCGGCGTGTGGCGACGTGTCATTCCTGCCTCCATGGGCGAAGATACTCGGGCCCGCGACCCGTCACAGTCAAGGGGGAAAGATGGCGATGGCGCTCGATGATGTCGTAGTTCTCGATCTTTCGCACGCCCTCGCCGGACCCTTCGCGTCCACGATGCTCGGCGATTTCGGCGCCGAGGTGATCAAGATCGAGGCGCCGGGGAGCGGGGACATCGCCCGCGCCTGGGGGCCGCCCTTCTACGGCCCCGAAGCCGCGTACTTCGTCCACCTGAATCGAAACAAGAAGAGCGTCGAGATTGACCTCAAGCGGCCGGAAGGCCGCGACCTGTTCTTCAGGCTCCTCGAGGGTGCGGACGTCGTGCTCGAGAACCTCCGCGTGGGAACCGTCGACAGGCTCGGCGTCGGCTACGAGGCGGTCCGCGCGCGCCGCCCCGGCATCATCTATTGTTCCATCTCCGGGTTCGGGCAGGACGGCCCGTATCGCGATCGCGCGGCGCTCGACCTGATCGTGCAGGGAGAGAGCGGCATGATCAGCGTGACGGGCGAGCCGGGCGGGCGCGGCGTCCGCTGTGGCGTGTCCATCGCCGACATCGTCGCCGGCATGTACGCCGCCTTCGGGATCATGACGGCCCTTCACGCCCGGCGCGCCACCGGCCGCGGGCAGTTCATCGACGTCTCGATGCTCGAAGGGCAGCTCGGCATGCTTCATGGCGTCATCGGCGCGTATCTCGCCGGAGGAGGGGTCCCCGGACCGATGGGCACTTCGTACGGCGCCGTCGTCCCGTATCAGACGTTCCGGACCAGCACCCGCGACCTGGCGCTCGGCGTCGGAACCGACAAGCTGTGGCGAACGCTCTGCCCGCTCGTGGGGCTCGACACGCTGTCGGACGATCCGCGTTACGCGACCAACGCCGCGCGCTGCGCCAACCGCGCGTCTCTCGTCGAGGCGCTCCAACGTGTCTTCCTGACGAAGACGTATGAGGAGTGGGAGACGATCCTGGCGCCGGCCGGGATTCCAGTAGGCGCCATCGACACCATCGACGCGGTCGTCGACCATCCGCAGGTCGCGGCGCGTCGAGCCCTCGTCGAGTGCGAGCACCCGGTTGCCGGTACGGTCAGAGTCGTGGCGCCACCCGTCCGGCTGTCGGAGACGCCTGGTGCGGTCAGACGTCCGGCGCCGCTCCTCGGCGAGCACACCGACGAGGTGCTGCGCGAACGTCTCGGCCTCGGGACGGAGGAGATCGAACGGCTCCGCCGCGCCGGCGCGATCGGCTGATTCTTCAATGAAAGGAGCACCCGTGGGTATCTTGACCGATCGCGTGGCGATCGTGACCGGGGCGAGCAAAGGCATCGGGCGCGTGATGAGCCAGCGCTTCGCGCGCGAGGGGGCGAAGGTCGTCTGCGCGGCGCGGTCGGCCGCGCTGGTCGAGGAGACGGCGGCTCTCATCCGCGCGGCCGACGGCGAGGCGATCGCGGTCGTGGCGGACGTCGGACGCGAGGAGGACGCGCGCACGCTCGTCGAGACGGCCGTCACGACATTCGGCACGCTCGACACGCTCGTCAACAACGCCGGCGACGAGGGACCGACGAAGCCGGTGCAGGAGTACACGATCGAGGAGTGGTTCTACACGATCAACTCCTCTCTCACGAGCTCGTATCTGTGCACCCGCTTCGCGGTCCCCGCGATGATCGCGGCGGGCCGGGGCGCGATCGTCAACATCGCCTCCGTCGCGGGCCGGCGCGGCCTCCCGTATCGCGCCGGGTATTGCGCGGCCAAGGCAGGCCAGGTCGGGCTGACCTATGGCCTGGCCGTCGAGCTCGGGCCGCACAACGTCACCGTGAACGCGATCGCGCCTGGCGCGGTGGCCGGCGACCGCATCGAGCGCGTGATGGAGGCTCAGGCCCGTGCCCGCGGCCTGCCGATCGAGGCGATGCGAAAGGCGTTCGTCAACCGCTCGCCGCTCCGGCGGATGTCGACGGCGGACGACATCGCCGCGCTCGCGGTGTTTCTGTGCAGCGACCACGCGCGGAACATTTCGGGGCAGTGCATCCCCGTCACGGCCGGCGACCCGGCGTCGTGATAGCGTGGTGCTCCGCCCCACACCCCGGCTCGGTCAAGGATAGAATCCAGCACGTGAAGGCCGTTCTCTGCCGGCAGTTCGGTCCGCCCGAGTCTCTCGTCGTCGAGGACGTGCCCTCGCCGCGGCCGGGCCCGGGCGCGGTCGTCGTGTCGGTCAAGGCGGCCGGCGTCAACTTCCCTGACGTGCTCGTCATCCAGAACAAGTATCAGTTCAAGCCGCCGCTCCCCTTCTCGCCCGGCTGCGAGCTGGCCGGCGTCGTCAAGGAAGTCGGCGACGGGGTCGCGCGGGTCAAGCCGGGGGACGCGGTCATGGCGTGTACGACCTACGGCGCGTTCGCCGAGGAAGCGACGGTCGACGCCGCGCGGCTGCTGCCGATCCCCGAGGGGATGGACTTCGTGAGCGCGTCGGCGTTTCCGCTGACGTACGCCACGGTGGATCACGCGCTGCAGGACCGCGGGGGCCTTCGGCCAGGCGAGACGCTGCTCGTGCTCGGCGCGGCGGGCGGCATTGGTGTCGCGGCGATCGAGATCGGGAAGGCGCTGGGGGCGCGCGTGATCGCCGCCGCGTCGAGCGACGACAAGCTCGCGGTCTGCCGGCAGCACGGCGCCGACGAGACGATCAACTACGCCGCGGGCGACCTCCGCGAGCAGGTCAAACAGCTCACGGCCGGCGCGGGCGTCGACGTCGTCTGCGACCCGGTCGGCGGTCCGTACTCGGAGCCGGCGCTGCGCTCGCTGGCGTGGCGCGGCCGGCTGCTGGTCATCGGCTTCGCCGCCGGCGAGATCCCGAAGATCCCGCTGAACCTGGCGCTGCTGAAGGGGTGCTCGATCGTCGGCGTGTTCTGGGGGGAGTTCGTCCGCCGCGAGCCGGATCGCTTTGCCGCGAGCGTTGCGCGGCTCGCCGCGTGGTACCGCGAGGGCAAGCTCCGTCCGCACGTCTCGCAGACCTTCCCGCTCGAGCGGACGGCCGAGGCGCTGGCGCTGATGGCCGGTCGGCAGGTCAAAGGGAAAGTCGTCATTACTGTAGATGCCTGATCAGAATCTAGAATCTAGAATTCAGAATTCAGAATTCAGAATCCAGGCGTCCGGCCCCATTCGCACAGCAGTTCGCACATTGGGCGGCCCTCAGTTCTTCCCTGATCGAGTCTATTGGGGTTATGCCTCCAACCGGCAGAAGGCGGCTAGGCTTGTGCGCGCTTACCTCTCCGCCGAAGGCGGCGAGGCGGCCTTGCTCGCAACGATGGGCACTCTGTCGCCCGTCTACCAGCACACGCCGACCGTTCAGTAAACCCTTGGCGACAAGGCAGGAGCTATCAGTGGACCGCTGACCACGGGTTCGATTCCCGCAAGGGCACTTCCTCCCTGCCGCAACGCGGGAACGTCGGGAGCGACTTCGCTGACGTGCTGAAGATTGCGTAAGCCACGGCCTCGCCACGCTCGGCTTGATCCGCTGACCCCAGCGGCACGTTCAGTTCTTCGCCCCTCTCGCGTTGCTCGGCAGGCTCTCCAGCCACCCGAGGACGATCGTCTGCAGCGCGATCCGGCGATCGGAGAAGCTGTGGTCGGTCTCCACGGCTGCGTGCTGGAGCGCAGCGGAGCCGTTCTTCCGCAACGCCGCCGCTAGGGCGTCCATATCCGTGCGGTTCTGATCGTCCGCTGTCACGATCAGCAGCGCACGGCCGCGCAGGGCGCCAGTCCAGCGCACGTAATCCCAACCGGTCCCATGCCGCGCGGCCTCGGCGAACAGCTCCGACGCTGTGATGCCGCGGACCGGGTGCAGCTGCGTGCTCCACCGCTTCAACCGGATCTCCCGTTCTCTCGGGTCGGCGTTCAGCGTGCCGAGGTTCACCGCGGAGATCATCGCGATCCCGGCGAGATCCGGGTTCCGGCTGCCCTCGTACCCCGCGAGGAACCCTCCGAAGCTGTGGCCGATCAGAACCACGCGGCGCGGGTCGATGCGGTACCTCGTGGCGGTGGCCGCGTCGCGGAGGAAGCGAACGGCCTCCGCCGTGTCCTCGATCGCCGATGAGAACGAGAACGCGCCGCCCGCGCCCCACATCCCGCGATATTGGAACAGGAGCACGTTCCAGCCCGCGCGGCGTATCGCCTGCGCGAGATCGCCGTTCACCTCGTAGCCGGGCAGGCCGTGGAGCAGGACGACTGCTCCGTGCGGGCCGCGGCCGCTGGCCAGATAAAGCGTCGCGTCCAGATCGACGCCGTGGCTCGAGAAACTGACAACAGCAAGCGCGGCCGGGAACTCCTTGTCCGCCAGCGGATCGGCCACGATCGCCGCCGGCACTTGCTGCGCCAGCGCCGGGTCTGCTGCGAGTGGCCCGAGACCGAGGATCGCGGCGACGATGATGACGTGGGTCACAGACTCACCTGGCGGTTCCTGACAACGTCCGTTCGAGTTCCCGCGCCAATGTCGTCGCAACGGGCAGCGAGTCCTTTGCGCGGTAGCTGACGAACAACCGGGGGCCCGTGCGCACGCGAGGATTGTGGCACAACCCACGAAGAATCAGTGCCGATCATGAGATACGTCGGATCGTGACTGACTGGCTCGCGTTCCCATTCCCCACCACGATACGTAACGGGTAACGCCGCAGCGTTTAGTAGAGCATTTGCCGGTCGCGGATTCCTGTCAAAACTCGCGTTTACAAATCCTCTATTCCGCACCAACCCCTTATTGCAATAAACGCGTGCCCAGCCACGCGGCGAGATGTGTTACCGGCCGCCGTATCCAGAAGGCTAGTTCGTCGCTCCGCCAATCGCTTCTTCCAGTGGTGCAGTCTGCGCATCTGTGGAACTTTGACCAATGTGATCCGTGAAATCCGTGGCTGAACAAGATCCGTGTGATCCGCGAAATCCGTGGCTACAGCCGCACGATCATCTTTCCGACGTTCCCGCCTCTCAGCAAATCGAGGAATGCCCGCGGCGCGCGCGCAATGCCGTCCACGATCGTTTCCTTCGAGCGGATCTGACCGCTGGCGACGAGCGGCGCGACCTCCGCGAGGAACGCCGGCGTCTCGCGTGCCCAATCGAGCACGATGAAGCCCTTCATCGTCAACCGCCTCGTCACGATCAGAAACAGATTGGGAGGACCCGGCGATGGCGCTTCGTCGTTGTAGCGCGAGATGGCGCCGCACGCGATGATGCGGCCGTGGTCGCGCATCGACCAGAGCGCGGCCTCGAGGTGATCGCCCCCGACGTTGTCGAAGTACACGTCGATCCCGTCCGGTGCCGCCGTCGCGAGCTGGCGCCGCACGTCGCCCGCCTTGTAGTCGAACGCGGCGTCGAAACCGAGCTCGCCCGTGACCATCTTGACCTTTTCCGGCGACCCGGCGCTGCCGACGACGAACGCGCCTCGCTGTTTGGCGAGCTGGCCCGCGACGCTGCCGACGGCGCCGGCCGCCGCCGACACGAAGAGGCGATCGCCGGCTTTGAGCTCGGCAAGCTTGAGGCCGACCCAGGCGGTCATCCCAGGCATGCCAAGGGCGCCCAGATAGAGCGACAAGGGCTGGACCTTGCGATCGACGACGCGCAGCTCGCGGGCGTCGGCGACGAAGTACTCGCGCCAGCCGCGCGTCGAGAGGACGGCTTGCCCAGGCTTGATGGCCTCGGCACGCGACTCGACGACCTCCCCGACCGCGCCCCCTTCGAGCGGTTGGCCGACCTGGAACGGCGGCACGTACGACTTGATGTCGTTCATCCGGCCGCGCATGTACGGATCGACCGACATGAAGAGGTTGCGCACGAGCACCTGGCCGTCGGACGGCGAAGGCACCTCCACGCGCGCGAGCGTGAAGTTCTCCGCGGTCGGCCAGCCGCGGGGCCGTGAGGCTAAGTGGATCTCGGCGCTGGTGATCAAAGTACTGCCTCGAACAAGCCGGCCGCGCCCTGTCCCCCGCCGACGCACATCGTCACGACGCCGTAGCGCGCCTTGCGTCTCTGCATCTCGTTCGCGATCGTGCCGACCAGGCGCGAGCCGGTCATCCCGAACGGGTGGCCGATCGCGATCGCCCCGCCGTTGACGTTGAGCCGGTCCATCGGGATGCCGAGCCGGTCGCGGCAGTAGACGACCTGCGACGCGAACGCCTCGTTCAGTTCCCACAGGTCGATGTCCTCGACGCGCAGGCCGTGCTTCCGCAGCAGCTTCGGCACGGCGAAGACCGGGCCGATCCCCATCTCGTCCGGCTCGCAGCCCGCGACGGCGTAGCCGCGAAACACCAGCAGTGGTCGGATACCGAGCGCCCTCGCGCGATCGCCCGACATCACGACCGTCGCGGAGGCGCCGTCGGACAGCTGCGAGGAGTTGCCGGCGGTGACGCTGCCCTGTCCGCTCTTCGTGTCGAACGCCGGCGGAAGCTTCGCGAGACCTTCGAGCGTGGTGTCCGGGCGGTTGCACTCGTCGCGATCGACACAGGCGGGCTCCTCGCCGATTCGCTCGCCGCTCTTCTTGTCGAGAACGGCGCGGGTGACCTGGATCGGCGCCAGCTCTCCAGCGAAGAAACCTTCCTGCTGCGCGCGGGCCGTCCGCTGCTGGCTCACCAGGGCGTACTCGTCCTGCGCCTGCCGCGTCACCTTGTAGCGCCTGGCGACCACTTCGGCGGTGTCGCCCATGGCCATGTAGAGCCCGGGGTGATGTTCCTGCACCCAGGGATTCGGCGAGCTGTCGCGCTGCATCATCGTGATCGACTCGACGCCGCCGCCGATGATCGCTTCCACACCCTCCTGTGCCACCATGTGCGCCGCCTGCGCGATCGCCTGGAGGCCCGAGTTGCAGAAGCGGTTCACCGTCACGCCGGCGGTGGTCACCGGCAACCCGGCGCGCAGCGCGGCGACCCGCGCCACGTTGTGGCCCTGCGGCCCGTGCGGCTGGCCGCAGCCCAGGATGACTTCTTCGATCTCTTCCGGCGCGAGCTGGGGCACCTTGCCGAGCGCGTGCCGGATGCAGTGCGCCGCGAGGTCATCCGGACGCGTGAGGTTGAACGATCCGCGATGCGACTTGGCCAGCGGCGTCCGGCTGCTGGCGACGACGACGGCTTCTCTCATGGCGACGGCCTCTGAGGTGTATTCTACCCGGCGCAACCGACTCGAAAGGACTCCGACCATGCGTACGAGCGCCCGTTTCGCCCTGCCGGCTTGCGTCGCCTTTCTGTCGATCCTCCTGCCCGCCTGGCCCGCCGCTCAGGGGCTGCCGACCGGCGCGGCCGAGGACTCGGGCCTGTCATCCGAGCGGCTGCAGCGCATCAAGATCGCGATGCAGCGCTACATCGATCGCGGCGAGGTGCCCGGGGTCGTCACCCTCGTCGCGCGTCACGGCCGGGTCGTGCACTTCGAGGCCCTCGGTTACCGCGACGTCGAAGCCAAGGCCCCGATGACGAAAGACGCGATCTTCCGCATCGCGTCGATGACCAAGCCGATCACCTCGGTCGCCGTGATGATGCTGTTCGAGGAAGGCCACTTCCTGCTCTCGGACCCGATCGCGAAGTTCCTGCCCGAGTTCGCGAACCCTCGCGTGGCGGTGCCGGCGGCGGCGGGGGAACGCGTCGAGACGCCGTACAAACAGGTCCCCGCGGTGCGCCCGATCACGATCCGACACCTGCTGACGCACACCGCAGGTCTCGCCAACTCCTACCGCGGGCTCACGCAGGCCGAATATGCCAAGGCCGTCGCGCGGCAGCCGAACGAGACCATGACGGACGTCGTGCAGCGGCTCGCCAGGCTGCCGCTCAACTTCCAACCGGGCGACGCCTGGGAATACGGACCGGCGACCGACGTGCTCGGCCGCCTCGTCGAGGTCGTCTCCGGGCGCACGCTCGACCAGTTCTTCGCCGAGCGGATCTTCAAGCCGCTCGCCATGACCGACACGTCGTTCTACCTTCCGGCGCCGAAGCTTCCGCGCTTCGCCGCGCAGTACCGGCCGGGGGAGGGCAACAAGATCACGCTCGACGACGCACCCACTGCGGCAAGCAGATTCGTCCGGGAGCCCCACGTCTATTTCGCGGGCGCCGGCGGTCTCATCTCGACCGCGGCCGACTACCTCCGGTTCCAGCAAATGATGTTGAACGGCGGAGAGCTGAACGGCGTCCGTCTGCTCGGACGCAAGACGGTCGAGCTGATGACCGCCAATCACATCGGGGATCTTCCCGTCTGGCTGTCCGGGCCGGGCGTCGGCTTCGGGCTCGGGTACAGCGTGGTGAAGGATGTGGGCACGGCCGGTCAGCCGGGCTCGGTCGGACAGTACGGCTGGGGCGGTGCCTTCTGCACGTACTTCTGGGTCGATCCGGTGGAGGAGGTCATCGGCATTCTGATGACGCAGGTGAGACCGTACACGCACCTGAACATCCGCCAGGAGTTCCAGGTCCTCGTCAACCAGGCCATCGTCGACGGACCGAAGAAGCGCGCGCCCGGCACACATGACTGAAGACACGCGGCCGGTGCGTGAGGCCGAAGCGCTCGACTGGCCGCGGCTGGCCGACTGGCTTCGGCAGCGCCTGGCGTCTTGCGACATCGCCGGGCTCGATCTCTCGCGCGAGCTCGAGGTCGAGCAGTTCCCCGGCGGCCATTCGAACCTGACGTATCTCGTCCGCTTCGGCAACGTCGAGCTGGTCGTGCGGCGCCCGCCATTCGGTCCTGTCGCGCCCACAGCGCACGACATGGCGCGGGAGTATCGCTGGCTCGCCGCGGTTCATCCGGTCTTTCCGCTGGCGCCGCGCCCCTACCTGCTCTGCGAGGACCCGGAGGTCATCGGGTCTGTCTTCTACGTCATGGAGCGCCGCCGCGGCGTCGTCGTCCGGCACGAAGAACCGCCGGAAGTCGCCGATCGGCCCGACGCCAGGCGTCGCGTCAGCGGGGCGCTCGTCGATGCGCTCGTCGATCTGCACGCGATCGACGTCACGACCGGCGCTCTTGCCAGCCTCGGCAAGCCTGCGGGGTTCGTCGGACGCCAGGTTCGCGGCTGGACCGAGCGGTGGCACCGTTCGAAGATCGACGATCTGCCGGAAATGGACGACCTCGCGGAGTGGCTCTCCGTTCACCTGCCGCCCGATCCCGTGTCGCCGACAATCGTCCACGGCGATTTCAAGCTCGACAACGTCATGCTCGACCCAAGCGACGTGGGACGGCTGGTCGCCGTGTTCGATTGGGAGATGAGCGCTCTCGGCGATCCACTCGTCGATCTGGGAATCCTGCTCGCCTACTGGGCGCCGACCGCGCCGTCCGGGCTGCACGACGCGCTCACGCCGGTCACGCACCGGCCCGGCTGGTTTACACGGAACGAGATCCTCGAACGCTACGCCGGGCGCAGCGGCCGCGACGTGTCGACGATCCTGTTCTACGAGACGTTCGCGCGGTTCAAGATCGCCGTCGTGATCCAGCAGATCTTCTATCGATACCGCCGCGGCCAGACCGACGACGCGCGGTTCGCGGCGTTCGGGGAACGCGTCACGTTCCTCGCGCGCGAGGCAGCCGGACTGGTGGCGCGGGCGTAGTCTCACACGCAGATGATCATCCGAGCCGCCATTCTCTGGGAGCAGGGAGCGCCGCTCTCGGTCGAGACGGCCGAGCTCCACGAGCCCGCGGCCGGCGAGGTCCTGGTCGAGGTCAAGGCGGCAGGCGTCTGTCACAGCGATCTTCACCCGGCGCGCGGCGACTGGCCGATGCGGACGCCTGTTCTCCTCGGTCACGAAGGCGCGGGCATCGTTCGCGCGCTCGGCGCGGGAGTCACGCGAGTCCACGTTGGCGATCATGTCGTCTTCTGCTGGGCGCCGGCGTGCGGCGCATGTCCACCGTGCCGCGACGGCCGGCCCGTGCTGTGCGATCGTCTCGAGAAGACCACCTACCGCAACCGCCTGCCTTCGGGCGAGACACGGCTGCGCGCGCGGGGAACGGCCGTGCAGCCTTTCCTCAGCACCGCCTGCTTCGCCGACCACGCCGTTGTCGCGGAGGAGGGGGCGATCCCCGTGCCGCGCGACGTGCCATTCGAGTCGCTCGCGGCGCTGGGATGCGCGGTCGTCACGGGCGTCGGCGCGGTCGTCAACGCGGCGCGCGTGCCTCCCGGCGCGAACGTGGCGGTCGTCGGCGCGGGGGGCGTGGGTTTGAACGTCGTGCAGGGAGCGGCGATCGCGGAAGCCGCGCGCATCATCGCGATCGATCGACAGCCGGCGCCGCTCGCCCTGGCCGAGGCCTTCGGCGCCACCGACCGCGTACAGGCGGGCGACGGCGCGTCAGCCGCGGTTCGCGAGCTGACCGGCGGCCGCGGCGCAGACTACGTCTTCGACACCGTCGGCACGCCCGCGACGCTCACCGACGCCCTGGCCTGTGCCCGAAAGGGCGGCACGGTCGTCCTCACAGGGCTTTCGCGCGTCGACGCGCAGGCGTCCTTTCCACTGTTTCCGTTCGTGATGCAGGAGAAGCGCCTCGTGGGCTCGGTCTACGGATCCGGGCAGCCGCTGCGGGACATCCCGCGCCTGGTCGAGCTCTATCAGCAGGGCCGACTCAAGCTGCGCGAGCTGGCGGCGCGCACCTACTCCCTCGATCAGGTGAACGACGCGCTCGAGGCTCTCGCGTCCAGCCAGGGCGCCCGCGGGATTATTTCGTGGGCTTCGCCGGCTTCACCGCCTCGAACTTGATCTGCTTCAGCATCTCCGCCTGGCGCGCGAGCTCGGCCTTTCCCACCGGCATGTCGTTCTCGCTGAACACGAACGCGAGCACGTCGGCCATGTTCTGCCGGCTGATGGTCCCCGGCTTGTCCTGTGGCATCGACATGCGCGTCCGCTCGAACATGTCGCCGACCGTCACGCCGTTCCAGTTCGACATGAAGATCGGACCGACGAGCGGCCCCGCGGTCTCGCCCCCTTCGAGCGACGGCCCATGACAGGAGGCGCAGTGCTTGTGGTAGACCGCGAACCCGCGCTTCGCCTGCGCCTCCGTGTAGACGCCATCCCACACCGACTTCGTCGTCGATTGCGCCGCGATGGAACCGGCGATGGCGAAAACAACCGCTGCTGCGAGGACGACGCGCATCTTTCGTCTATCGCCGCACCGCATCACTGGTCGGCAGTTGATCCGCGGGCAGGCCGAACGCGATGTACTCGCCCGAGTACGGACCGCCGCTGACCGCGACGACGATGTACTGCCGGCCATCGACCATGTAGGTCATCGGCGACCCGCTCTGAATCGTCGGCATGTAGACCGCCCCGACTTCCTTGCCCGTCTTCTTGTCGTACGCGCGCAGCATCGCTCCGCGCGGACGGTCCGGCATCGTCGTCGCCTGCGGGTCGCCCAGGATGACCAGCGTCTTGGTCACGACCAGCCCGACGCTTCCGCCCTGGCCGGTCTTCGGAATGTTGAGCCCTTTGAGCTTGGGGTGGTTCCGGACGACGTCAGGCGTGTCGCCGTGCGGGACCTTCCAGAGGATCTGACCGCGATTGAGATCGATCGCCGCGAGGACGCCGTAGGGAGGCTTGAGAATCGACAGACCCTCCACGTTCAAACGGCCCCCTTCTCCCTGCGGGCGCGCGGGCGCCGCGCCACCCGCCGGCGCCGGGGGCGGGGTCGGTGGCGGCGTCTCACGCGGTTTCGAAGGCACATCAGCGTACGTGCCGGTTCCGGCGGCTTCTCTCAGCCTGAAGGCCTGCCCGACGACTCCGGCCTGGTACGGGATGTCCGAGAATCCTTCCGGCGGGGGCGAAACCGATTCTCCTACGATCGCGGACGTCCCGGCCTGCGCGAAAACAATGTGCGTCTCGGGATCGTACCCGCCACCCGGCCAGTTCGTGCCGCCGCTCGCGTTGCCGATGTTGATCGCCCCGAGCAGACCGGTGACGTTGCCGACGATGGGCGGGTTGTACACGACGCCCGGGAACCACTTGTAGCGCTCGAGATTCTTGACGGCCTGCGCGCGCAGCTCGGGCGTGAAGTCGATGAGATCGTCGACGCCGCTGAGCGCGTTGCGGCCGTACATCAACGCCGCAGGCGGATGCGGCTGAGTAGGCGCGTACCACTCGCCCGGGACGTCACCCTTCGGCACCGCTTTCTCCTCGATCGGCCAGATGGGCTCCCCCGTCACGCGATCGAAGACGTACAACCAGGCCTGCTTGCTCGGCACCGCCACCACTTTGCGCGGCTTCCCGTTGATGGTCACATCCGCGATGAGCGGCGCAGAGGACATGTCGTGGTCCCAAATCGGGTGATGGACGAACTGGAAATGCCACTTGCGCTTGCCGGTCTGCAGATCGACGCAGACGAGGCTCTCGGCGAACAGGTTGTTGCCAGGACGCTTGCCGCCGTAGTAGTCGGATGTCGGCGTCTCGACCGGCAGGTACGCCAGCCCCAGCTCCTCGTCCACCGTGATCTGGGTCCAGACGCCGGTGTTGCCATTGATCGCCCATGAGTTCTCGAGCCACGTGTCGTTGCCGAATTCTCCCGGGCGCGGGATGCCGTTGAACGTCCACAGCTCCTTGCCGGTCCGCGCGTCGTAGGCGCGAGCCACACCTTTCGTGTTGTTGTGCGTGGTGACGGTCATCCCTTCCTTCATCGCGGATCCGACCAGGACGATGTCCTTGACCACGAGCGGCGTCGAGTGAAGGCCGATCTCCCCGGTCTCCAGATCAATCTGCTGACCGGTGCCGAAGACGACGCCGACTTTCATGTCGACGACGCCCTCCTTGCCGAACGAGCGCACCATCGTCCCCGTCTTTGCGTCCAGCGCGATGAGTCGGTAGCCCGGCGTCACGTACAGGATCCGATCGTCACCCTTCCCATCGGTCCAATACGCGAGGCCGCGGCCCGACAGCTGCCGCGGGGCAGCCGCCCCACGCGCGCCTTCCGGGTATCGATGCACCCACAGCAGCTCGCCGGTCTTCGCGTCGAGCGCCACGATGGAGCGTCGGGTTCCAGCCGTCGTGTACAGCGTCCGCCCGACCATGAGCGGCGTTCCCTCGAGCTTGTACTCCGGCCGCGTGCCAAGGCTGTCGGTCTTGAACCGCCAGGCGACTTCGAGCTCGTTGAAATTGGTCGCGTTGATCTGGTCGAGCGGCGAGTACCGGCTGCCGCGGATGTCGCCGGTGTAGCTCGGCCACTGGCCGTTCTTCGTCCCTTCCGAGACGACGTCGGTCGTTTTAGGCTGGCCCTTCGATTCCGCGATCGTCAGGCTGACGAGGACGACCAGCGGCACGAAGGCCGCCATCAATCGACGCAATGTCCAAGGCATTGCCTGCTCCTTTTCTTACGACCGACTTTGTACGCACGAGCCAGATCAGGCCCGTCAGGATGACAGCCACGATCGCCCAGCGCAGCACGCCGGCGAAGAACGCGGCGTCCAGCGCTGGCCAGACGAAGTCGAACCGACCCAGGGTTTCGCCCCGATCGATCATCCAGTGCCAGGCGGTGTGCGCGACGAGCGCCGACAGGATGATCGCCCCGACGCGTTCCGCGACGACGTAGCGGCCGAACGCGTACAGCATCGGGATGAACAGCGCCAGCACGAGGAGCTGCCCCAGCTCGACGCCAACGTTGAACGAGAGCAGCGCCGTGAGCAAGTGCGAGCCGGCGAACTGCATCGCGTCGCGCAAGGCGAAGGAGAACCCGAAGCCGTGGACGAGGCCGAACCCGAAGGCGATCAGCCATCGGCGATCCAGGACCGCGGATTTCGCCGATCCTTCTTCCGCTCCGCGCGACGCAAACACGATGTTCTCGAGCGCCATGTACACGATGGACGCGGCGATCAGCGTTTCGACGAGCGGAGGAAACCAGAGCGCGTCCGGCGCGAGACCGAAGGCCGAGCCGATGAGCGTGATCGAGTGCGCGATCGTGAACGCGGTGACGACGATCACGAGCGATCGGACGCGGCGGAGCGGGATGACGAGGCACAGCAGGAAGAGCAGATGGTCGATCCCGTCGAGAATGTGGAAGAACCCGGCTTTCACGAACCGGAGCGCCGACTGGTGCCAGCGTGGATCGAGCTGGATCGGTCCCGGATCGCCGCCGAACTCGAAGGGGCGGACGCCGCCTTCGGCCGGAAGGAATCGCACGACGGTCGAGACGCGCAGCCCGAGTCTGCGCGAAGGCCGGCTCGATCGCAAACCGGGACCGATCGGACCGGATCGGGTATTCGAAGAGTGCGTCGACCAGCGCCTGGTTCCAGACGATTTCGGTGTCGGGCGGGAGCGGCGCCGCACCGAGGTGCGCCAGGGCCTCGTCGTAGCCGGCAAAGGATCGATCCGACGGCAGCGAGACCTGAACGGCCGCCAGCACGGGCTCCGGCAACCGCGCCGGCCCCTCGAGCACGCGGATCGACCCCGCCAGCCACAGCATCGCGGCGGTCCGAAGCTGCGCGTCGGCGCGCCCAAGGTCGAGATAGCCGGGGCCGCGGGTGGGAAAGTTCACGTCGCGCATCGCGGCCAGCGGCGCGCGCACGAGCAGGCGGAGCCGGTTCCCCTCGGGCTTGATGAAGACCTGAACCGTTACGTCGGCGGGGATTTCGTGCGCCGCCGGGGCGGAGGGCGCCAGGACGAAGACGAAGCCGAAGCCGAGGCCGACCGCCGTCAACGCCAGGGGGACCGCCCGCATGAAGTGAGAGTATAATTCGCGCCGCCCGCAAGGAGGCCTCATGCGCCGCAATTCGGTGGTCGGGACGACCTTTCTTCTACTGCTCGCCGCGCTCGTCGCCGGGCAGGTCCTGCTCGATCGATCGGCCGCGGCGCAGGACGGAAAGCGCCGGATGGCCCCGCGCTTCGAGGTCGATCCCTTCTGGCCGAAGCCGCTGCCCAACCACTGGCTGCTCGGCATGAGCATCGGTGTCGGCGTCGACGCCCAGGATCACGTCTGGATCGTCCACCGCGGCGCGTCGACGCTCAACGCGCGCACCGAGGCGGGCGCCGACGCAAACCCGCCGATTGGCGAGTGCTGCCTGGCGGCGCCGCCGGTGCTCGAATTCGATCCCGCCGGCAATCTGGTCGGGAAATGGGGCGGCCCGGGAGACGGGTACGACTGGCCCGAGTCGAACCACGGGATCACCGTCGACCACAAAGGCAACCTCTGGATCGGCGGGAACGGCCAGGCGGACTCGCACATCCTCAAGTTCACCCGCGCGGGCAAGCTGCTCGCGCAATTCGGGAAGCCGAAGGTCCGGCAGACCGGCACCGACGGCGACAAGCCGGTGTTCGCCGGCAACAGCCACGACACGGCGAACTTCGGCCGCGTCGCGAAGATCTTCATCGACCCGCGGGCGAACGAAGCCTACGTGGCCGACGGATACCTGAACAAGCGCGTCGCGGTGATCGACGCCGACAGCGGCAAGTTCAAGCGATACTGGGGCGCCTACGGCAACAAGCCGGACGACAAGGATCTCGGCCGCTACAATCCGGACGATCCTCCGGCACAGCAGTTCCGGACACCCGTGCACTGCGCCGAGCTCGCGAACGACGGCCTGCTCTACGTCTGCGATCGCCCCAACGACAGAATCCAGGTGTTCAAAGCCGACGGCACGTTCGTGAAGGAGACATTCATTTCCAAGCGAACGCTCGGCGATGGATCGGTCTGGGACATCGCCTTCTCAAAAGATCCACAGCAGCAATTCCTGTACGTCGCCGACGGCAAGAACGAGCGGGTGTACATCCTCGATCGCGCCAGCCTCGAGCTCCTGACCAGCTTCGGGGACGGCGGCCGGCAGCCCGGCCAGTTCTTCGGCGTCCACAGCATCGCGACCGACTCGAAGGGCAACATCTACACGACCGAGACGTACGAAGGAAAACGGCTGCAGAAGTTCGTCTACAAAGGACTCGCCCCCGTCACCGGGCCTCATCAGGGCACGGTGTGGCCAAAGACAGGAGGATAGATATCGTGCCTGGTGTCTCGCGCCTCGTGCCTCGTGCCTCGTCCGTCGTGCTGCTTGGACTGGTGACCGCGACGCTCGCGGCCGGCCAGGCCCCTACTCCTCCGCAGCCCGCAAACGATGCGCCGAACCCGTACATGACGATCGATAACTGGGCGAAGATGCCCGAGGGGCGGACGTGGGGCGCCACGAGCGCGGTCGAGATCGATCCTGACGGCAAATCGATCTGGGTGGCCGAGCGATGCGGCGCGAACTCCTGCGCCGGCTCGAAGCTGCCCGTCATCCTCAAGTTCGACGAATCCGGCAAGCTCGTGAAGAGCTTCGGCGAAGGGATGTTCGTGTTTCCGCACGGGATCCACGTCGATCGGCAGGGCAACGTCTGGGTGACCGACAGCGTGCCGCCTGGAGACGCGAAAGACCCTGGCCTCGCGGGCAAGGCCCACATCGTCGTGAAGTTCAGCCCCGAAGGTAAGGTCCTGATGACGCTCGGAAAGGCAGGCGTCGCCGGTGACCCGCCGGCACTGCTCAACGAGCCGTGCGACGTGGCGACCGCCCCGAACGGCGACATCTTCGTCGCCGACGGCCACAGCGGCCAGAACTCCAACGCCACGCCGAGCACGATCTCGCGTATCGTGAAGTTCTCGAAGGACGGCAAGTTCATCAAGACCATCGGAAAGTGGGGGTCGGGACCAGCCGAGTTCAAAACGCCGCACGGCATCGCGTTCGACTCGCGCGGCCGGTTGTTCGTCGCCGATCGCGGAAACCTCCGGCTCCAGATCCTCGACCAGGAGGGGAAGTTCCTCGAAGAGTGGAAGCAGTTCAGCCGGCTGAGCGGCATCTACATCGACAAGAACGACGTCCTGTATGGCGCCGACTCGGAGTCGAACACCAAGAGCAACCCGGGCTGGAAGCGCGGCATCCGCATCGGAAGCGCGAAGGACGGCAAGATCACGGCCTTCATCCCCGATCCCGTGCCGGACGCGGACAAGTCGGGCACGAGCGGCGCGGAAGGGGTCGCGGCCGATGCCGCCGGGAACGTCTACGGCGCCGAGGTCGGCCCGCGCGCGCTGAAGAAGTACATAAAGAAATAGGAGGGCGGGCCTCTCAGGCCCGCCTCGCAACAATGACCATCAAACGCCGCGACATTCTGACCGGCGCCATCGGAACGGGACTCGCGGCCCTCGCAAATCCAGCAACGCTCGCCGCCCAGACCGCGTCGGATGGCAAGGTCGTCACCCGCGGCCGCCTCAAGCAGTCCGTGTGCCGCTGGTGCTACCAGAAGATCGAGCTGCGCACGTTCTGCAAGGCGGTCGCCGACATGGGACTGCCCGCGATCGACCTCCTCACCGAAGAAGAGTGGCCGGTCGCGAAGGAGTTCGGGCTGATGTGCTCGATGGGTTCCGGGATGGGCGGCCCAATCGATCAGGGCCTGAACGATCCGGCCAATCACGAGAAGATCGTCGGCAGCCTCACGGCCGGGATCCCGCGCGCCGCGAAAGCGGGCGTGCCGAACGTCATCACGTTCTTCGGGAACCGGCGCGGCCTCTCGGACGCCGAAGGCGTCGCCAACTGCGTGGCGGCGCTGAACCGCGTCAAGAGCGTCGCCGAGGACCACGGCGTGACGGTGTGCGTCGAGCTCCTCAACAGCAAGGTGAATCACAAGGACTATCACGGCGACCGCACGCCCTTCGGCGTTGCCGTGGTCTCCGCCGTCAACTCACCGCGCGTCAAGCTGCTCTACGACATCTACCACATGCAGGTCATGGAGGGAGACGTCATCCGGACGATCCGTGACAACCAGCAGTGGATCGCGCACTACCACACGGCCGGCGTCCCGGGCCGCCACGAGCTCGACGGCACGCAGGAGCTGCAGTATCCCGCGATTGCCAAGGCCATCGTGGACATCGGCTTCACCGGTTTCATGGCGCAGGAGTTCGTGCCGGTACGCGACCCGATCACGTCGCTGCGGGAGGCCGTGGCGCTCTGCGACGTCTGAACGGAACCGACGCCCGCTGACCTTCGTCGAAATCCCTTAGGAGCGCCCCGTGACCGAACGCACGTACTGGGAGACGATCAACGAGAAGGGCAACGAGCTGCTCGCGAAATTGAAGGAGCTGCTCCACGAGGGCAACGTTCGCCACGTGGTGATCAAGCAGGCGGGAAAGACCGTCGCCGAGTTTCCCATCACCGTCGGGGTCGTCGGCGCCGTGTTCGCCCCGACGCTCGCGGCCGTCGGCGCGGTGGTCGCCGTCCTCACCGACTGCACCCTGGAAGTCGAGCGAACGGAGCCTGTCGCGGAGCGAGGCCCGGACGCTGCCGCAGACCGGGCTGTCGGGTAACTCTCTCAATTTGGAAGCTGAATGTAGATCGCTGATTTCACTCAGCAATCAGCATTCAGCAATCCACATTGGGCGGGAACTACTTCAGGTGCTTTCCTACCAGCTTGGTCATCTCGAACATGTTGACGCTGGACTTGCCGCCGAAGATGGCCTTCAGCGTCGCGTCAGAGTTGATCATCCGCCTGTTCTTCGCGTCCTGCAGCTTGTTTTTCTTGATGTAGGCCCACATCCGCTTGGTGACCTCGGTCCTCGGGATCGGCTTGTCGCCGACCACTTCTGCCAGCGTGGCGCTCGGGGTCACCGGTTTCATGAACGCTGCGTTGGCCTTTCCTGAAGCCTTCTTAGCCATTTGATCTCCTTCTGAGCCGTCGAATCGTAACACGTCCTGACGCTCTCCGCGCTATCCTGCGTGCGCTCTGACGCATGGCAACTGACGCACGGTCCGCCACGACGCTCGACGTCGGCCGGCTCCTCGACGAGGGTCGCTGGACACCGCACCAGCGCGTCGTCGTCCTGCTGGCCGCGCTGGCGATCGTCTTCGACGGGCTCGACAATCAGCTGCTCGGCGTGGCCGTCCCGGCGATGATGCGGGAATGGGCGGTCAACCGGGGGGCGTTCGCGCCCATCCTCGCGTGCGGAATGGTCGGCATGATGATTGGCGGCGCGGTGGCCGGCATGGTCGGCGACCGTCTCGGACGCCGCGTCGCCCTGATCGGGAGCGTGCTGGTGTTCGCGCTGCCGACCGTCGCGATCGCCGCGGCCGACACGCTCGTGGCGCTCGGGGTGCTGCGGTTCCTGGCCGGGCTCGGATTGGGCGGCGCGCTTCCCAACGCGGCGGCGCTCGCATCGGAGTACGTCCCGCGGCGGCACCGGCCGCTGGCGGTGACGCTGACGATCGTGTGCGTGCCGCTCGGCGGCACGCTCGGTGCGCTGCTCGGAGGCCAGGTACTCCCGACGCTCGGCTGGCGCGTGTTGTTCGGGCTGGGAGGCGCACTCCCGGTCGGCGTCGCGCTCGTGCTGATGCGCTTCCTGCCCGAATCGCCGCGCTACCTGGCCAGGCGGCCCGACCGCTGGCCGGAGCTCGCGCGCATGCTGCGCCGCGCCGGCCACGAGATCCCGGCCGATGCGGCGTTCGCCGACGCCAGCGAAGCCGCGGTGTCGCGCGTCTCGCTGGGCGCGCTGTTCACCCCGGAGCTGCGCCGGGATTCCGCGGCGCTCTGGGGCGCGTTTTTCTCCTGCCTCCTCGCGGTCTATCTCGGCTTCAACTGGATCCCGTCGATGATGAGCGACGCCGGGCTCGGCGTCTCCCTCGCGAGCACCGGGCTGGCGGCGTACAACCTGGGTGGCGTCGCCGGCGCCATCGCGGGCGGGTGGCTCATCGGGCGGCTTGGATCCAGGCTCACGATGCTGGGCATGGCGGCCGGCGCGAGCGCCGGCGCGCTCGGGCTCGCCGTCATGCCGATGCACGCCGGGGTCGAAGCCGGGCCGATCATTCTGATGCTCGGCCTGACGGGCGGTCTCATCAACGCGGTCCAGACGACGATGTACGCGCTTGCGACGCACGTGTATCCGACGTCGGTGCGGGCGACGGGCGTCGGATCGGCGGTGTCGTTCGGGCGCACCGGAGCTGTGCTGAGCACCTACGCGGGCGCGTGGGCGCTCGAGGCTGGAGGGAGCACGGCGTTCTTCGTGTTCATGGCCGCCGCGATGGCGGCGGCCTTCGGCGCACTGGCCTTCGTCGGGCGTCATGTACCGAGGCGGTAGGGCGTCACGTACCGAGGCAGTAGAGACCACAGAGAAAGGCGGGGACGGTCTTCTCAGCGTCCTCGTCGTCGACGGTCTCTCTGCGTCCTTAAAACTTGAGCTTCACGCCAATCTGCGCCTGAAACGGGTTGAACACATCGCGCGCCGTGCCGAAGCCGAACTGTGGAAGCGGTGGCACGTTGATGTCGTTGCCGCCCCAGACCGTGTTCACGTCCTTCACGTTCGTCCTGTTGAACAGGTTGAACATGTCGAAGCTGAGGTCCACCCGTGCCCGGCCGTTGATCGCAAACTCGCGCGCGACGCGCAGATCGACAGCCGCGTAGCCAGGCCCCTCGTACGAGTTGCGCCCGACGCAGCAGGGCCTGTCCGTGTTTGGATTCCCGTCGGCGTTGCCGTCGCCCCCGATGAACACGTTGTAGTGCCGCCCGCTCTCGAGCGTCACGACCCCGCTCAGCCTGACGCGGCCGACAACCGCGACGGTCTCCGGGATCTGACCAAGCGCGGACAGCGTGAAGCGGTGCGTGACGTCCTGCCGTGACGGGCCGCGCTCGGCGTCGACATCCAGGTACTCCGGCAGGTCCGAGAGATTGGCCAGCGAGTCCACGTTCGTCCGAGTCTGGGAGACGGTGTAGCTGCCATGCAGGCTGTAGCCGTCGCTGAACCGTTTCTGGACCTCGAAGGTCCCGCCGTGGTGGGAGGACTCGCCCGTGTTGGTCTGCACGAAGATGGCGCCGACCTCGGGGTACGTCCGGCCGGCGATGATCGGCTTGCCGTTGGTTTGGACCCCGGTCTGGAACGAGTTCAGGTTGCCCGTGTGGCCGATCAGCTCGCGCGCGCCGACGTAGAGGTATGCGGCGGAAACGGCCCACCCGGTCCCGATTTCCTGAGACACCTGCAGGCTGGCCTGATGGCTGTACGGCGTGTCGATCGCGCCGTCGATCGTGTCGGCAAGCCCTTTGACCCCGGCAGCCGGCACCGTTCCGTTCGCGAGGAACGCCAGCGCCGCGGGCCGCGCGGCCGGGCCCGCAACGGTGCGCTGCTCGAAACGTCCTTCGATCGGGGCGATGCGTCGGAAAGAGCAGCTGGGCATTCGCGAGGTTGCCGCCGCTCGACCACTCGGTCGCGTTGAAGAGCTGGCCGATGCTGCTCGTCAGCCGGTCGTGGAAGATCCCGTAGCCGGCCCGGACGACGCCACGCTCGCTGTACGCGTACGCCGCGCCAGCGCGCGGCTGGAAGTTGTTGAAGTCCCCTTCCTGGAGGTAACGCGACGGATACTTTTCAAAATCGTACCGCAGCCCGTAACTGAGCGTCAGGCGCTCGGACGCCTGCCACTGGTCCTGCACAAAGAACCCGTAGGAGCTGTGGTCGAAGCTGAACTCCGTGTCGTCGATCCAGTCGGTCGGCACCGCCTGCGTCCAGGTCGTGCTGATGCCCGGGTATGACGTCGCCCCGGCGAGGAACGGCCACCAGAAGACCACGGGTGAGAAGGTCTGAAACAACGCCAGGTTCGGGAACACCATGCGCGCCGGGAAGAACAGGTTCCACACCGAGTCGTTCTTCAGAATGTTGATGTCGAGGCCGCCCTTGATCTGGTGCGCGCCGCGCGTCCAGGTCAGGCTGTCGGCGATCTGCACCCGGGTCTCGGCGTAGTAGTCCACGTCGGACGTGCTCTTCCCCATGATGATGAAGTTCGAGACGTCCAGCGACGGTTCGTTGAAGCGGGCCGAGAAGTCGAACGTGCGACGCGCGACCTGGAAGCGCGCCTCGTTCACCATCCGTGGCGACACGACGGAGACGAAGTTGGTCACGAACGACTGGTCCTGCGTCTCGTTGTCGCGCGCGGTGCTCGACGTCGGTGAGGCCCGGCCGCCGCCGCCGAGGAAGTTGTCGGTCTGCGAGTCGAGGAAGTTGTAGCGGGCCGACAGCGTGTGGTTCGCGCCCGGATGATGGTCCAGCTTCACGAGGAACGAGTTGTAGTGGTTGTCGAGGACCTGATCGGTCGTCTCCGCGCGGAGGCCGAGCGGCACACGAACCGCGTTGAGCAGCGCCAGGTTGTCGAGGACGACCTGTGAGAAGCGGTTCGACTGCTCACGCACCTGACCTTCGTAGTTGCCGAAGAAGAACGTCCGATCCTGCGTGATCGGCCCGCCGAAGGTGCCGCCGAACTGGTGCTGGCCGAGCTCATCTTCGCCGGGCCGGTTCAGGATCGACCGCGCCGCCAGCGCGTCGGTGATGCCGAAGTAGTACGCCGAGCCGCTGCCCCGGTTCGTGCCGGACTTGGTCACGATGTTCACGAAGCCGCCGAGCGCGCGGCCGTACTCCGCCAGATAGGTCGAATTGAGCACGCGGAACTCGCGCGCCGCCTCCTGCGACGGCGTGGCCCGCGGCAGCCCCGTGAACGTCTGGATGTTGTCCGCGCCGTCCACCTGAATCTGCGTGTTGAGCTCCGGCTGGCCTCCAAACGAGAGCCTCGGCACCGCCGCGGATCCCACGCCGACATCCGGCTCCTTGAACGCGCCGCCGCCGACGTTCTCGCGGCCGAGTGCGACGCCGCTCGACAGCTTCACGAAGTCGACGAAGTTGCGCCCGGCAATCGGCAGCGACTCAATCTCCTGCGCGGTCACGACACGGCTGAGCTCGGTCTTGCTCGGCTCGATGAGCGGGGGCAAGGTCGCGACCGTGACCTCCTCGGCGAGCTGGCCGACCGTCATGGTCATGTCGAGCTCCGTCGTCCCGCCGACCGTCACCGGCACGCCGCTCTTGATCGCCGTTCGGAACCCGGCGATCTCCGCGCGGACGTCGTACGTGCCCGGATCGAGGTTCACGATGCGATACCGCCCTTCCGGATCGGTCGTGACGTTCCTCACCACGCCCGTGTCGACGTTCTTGGCCATGACGGCGACGCCCGGCATGACCGCGCCGCTGCTGTCACGAACGCTGCCGGCGAGGGTCCCGGTTGACGTCTGGGAAGCCGCGGGTGATGCGCAGGTCAGGCAGGCGAGCAACGCGAGGCAGGCACGCGTCATGAACGAGCTCCTTCCCGCGAAGCAGGCCTAAAGGCCTGCGCTACGGGTGTCTCTGATTGGTAGCGCAGCCGCGCTACACGGGTCCCGTAGCGCAGCCCTTTAGGGCTGCCGCGCCGATTTTGAGAGCGGCCACACGCATTCTACGCCCACACGGCGCGCGCGGTTCCGGCGACGAGCTCGAGCTTCCGCCGCTGATCGTCCGGCGTCAGGCGGTTACCCTCCGACGTCGACGCGAATCCGCATTGCGGGCTGAGCGCGAGCCGCTCGAGGGGGATGACGCGCGCCGCCTCGGCAACGCGGCGCTTCAACTCCTCGGCCGGCTCGAGCGCAGGCTTCTTGGAGCTGACGAGCCCGAGCACCACCCCGCGATCGTCCGGCACGTGCCGCAGCGGTTCGAACGTCCCCGACCGCTCGTCGTCGTACTCGAGGAGGAAGCGGTCGAAGCGCGCGCGCCGGAAGACCTGCTGAGCGATGCGGTCGTAGCCACCCGACGCGTAAAACATGGATTGGTAGTTCCCTCGGCAGATGTGAATTCCGAACAGGACGCCCGCGTGGCCGGCGATGATGGCGTTGTCGAGCTCGATGCAGGCGTCCAGCATCTTGTCCGGATCGCTTCCCCGCTTGCGATAGCCTTCGCGGATCGACTCATCGAGCAGCGCCGCGTACTGCGGAGCGTCGATCTGGATGTACTCACAGCCGAGGCGCCGGAGCTCGGCGATCTCGCGGCGCGTGAAGTCGACGAGGTCCGCGAGGTACGCGTCCCGGGTCGGATACGCGCCGCGGGACTTGTCGGGATCGTAGTAGGCCGCCGCCTGCTGCGCGCTGACGAGCGTCACCTTGACCGGCCGCTTCGTCCGACCGCGCAGGTACGCGAACTCCTCGACCGCCATCTGCCGTCGCCACCGCAGCTTCTCGACGACGACCGGTCGCTCGAGTGTGGCCTCATGCCCCTGCTCGTCATGAAACGTGATGGCCCAGCCGGCCCGCTTCTCGAAGCCCTCGAGCGCATCGATAAGGTGTCCGAAGAACGCGTAGCGCCGCTGCTCCCCGTCGGTCACGACGTCGAGGCCGGCCGCTTCCTGCACCGCGACCGCCTCATCCACGGCCCGATCCTCGATCGCCTTGAAGGCGGCCGGCGTGAGGTCGCCGCGGTCGAGACGCTGTCGAGCATCCGTCAGGTACTGCGGACGGAGCAGGCTCCCGATTGTTTCGGCGCGAATGGTGATCATGATTCGAACTTCGCCCACCGCCCCCGGACTGTCTGCAGCAGGCGCTGGAATCTGGGATCGCTACGGAGGTCTTCGAAAAACGGATCGTGCCGCGCGAGAAAAGGATAGTTGATGAAACCACGGTCGACTGCAATCGCGAGCCAGTGCAGCGCGCGGTCCGGCTGGCCGGCCAGCGCGTAGCCCTGGGCGAGAAATCGCGGAAACACGTCGGCGGCGTTCGCGACCGCCTCAATCTCCGGGGTCACTATCGCATGTGCATCTCGATTTCCCGCGAGGGCCTGCGCGAGGAAGGACGCGAGTCTTGCCGGAACGGTATCTTCGACCTCCGCCGGAAACGTTCGGACGATTGACCGTACGTCCTCCATGCGACCGTTGGCGGCGAGGACCCACACGTAGAAGAGCCGCGCCATAGGGTTCCCTGGATCCATCTCGAACATCTGCCGATAGGGCTCGACGGCCGCAGCGAAGTTGCCGTCGGACGCGTCGGCGAAGCCTGGCAGGCAGCGGCTCAGCGGCGTGAGGGGATCAACGGTCAAAACACGGTCGATGAGGGTTCGCGCGACCGACACCTGGCCTGATATCAGGTAGCAGTTGCAGAGCAGCAGGAGCGTGTCGGCGTTGTTGGGGTCCATCGCGAGCGCCGCTTTCAGGTCATGAACGGCCTCCTGGATTTGCCCGCGGGCGTAGTGAATCCAGCCACGCAGCTGCAATCCCGAGGGGGATTGTGGATCGAGCGCGAAGACCTTCCCGGCACACACTTCGGCCTCGCGGAGTGGACGATCGCTGAAATCGATCCCGGCCTCCCGGTACTGGAGATGCGCAAGACCCAGCGCCGCGTAGAGTCGGGCATTTTCGCCGACGATACCCAGTCCGTTGTGGAGGAGCTGGACTGCGTGATCGATCGCGTCCTTCCGCCACCGCCAGAGTTCGTGCCGGGCACGAAGGTAGCATTCGTACGCGTGCAGGTCAGGGATGGGGCGCTCGGCAAGGCGGCGGTCTTCTTCAGCCGTGAGCCGGAGCTGCAGGGCATCGACGATCACACGGGCCAGACGTTCCTGTATCGCGAAGAGATCCTCGATACTGCCCTCGTACTTGTCGGCCCACACATGGTCGTCCGTGCCGGCGTCGATGAGTTGCGCACCGATCCGCAACCGGCTCCCCGCCCGACGCACGGTTCCTTCCAGGATGTAACGGACACCCAGCTTCCGCGCAATCGTTTTCACATCCTTCTTCGTCCCCTTGAGCGCCATAGACGAGGTACGTGAGGTGACACGAAGGGTTCGCACCTTCGAGAGATCGGCAATCACTTCATCGGTGAGGCCGTCCGCGAAGTAGTCGTCTTCCGGATCCGGGCTCAGGTTCAGGAACGGCAGGACCGCGATGGACTTTGTGGGTGCAGGGGTGGGAGCGGTCCGACGCACCGCGGCGGCAGATTGCAGCGAAGTACGGCGTCGACCGGTCTGCCTCCAGGTATCGATCTCGGACTTGTAGGCGTAGACGCTGCCGAGCGCGCGGTGCACGTGGCGGTGCACCGGAAGGCCCTCGTCCGTCTCCCACCGGCGGACCGTGCGCACGCCGCGATTGAGATAGGCGGCGATCTCCTTCCACGACTCCAAGCGGTCGGTCGGAGCAGCGGTCATCGGCCTCATCTTAGTCCTTAGGCGGCCAAAGGTGGCCGGAGCGAGCCACCGCCGCAACGGCCTTCCATGGCGCTTTGCCCGATTCCCGAGCGCTCCTACCTTCAAGGAAAGGAGATTCACGATGCCACACCACGTCATGACACTCATTTCAATGATTGTGCTTGGGTCCACACTCCCGGTGGCGTCCGAGGAGGCGCCGTCCATCACGCGGTCCGTCGCCGGCAGCGGTGTGCATTTCTTCACGACTGCCATCATCCACTCGCAGGAGCGGACAGAATTCGGAATGATTCAACGGAGCACTGAGACTGTCGACCTGACGGGAGACTTGATCGGACGCGTCCTGTACCGACCCACGTCGATCTTCGACTTTGTCAAGAGCACACTGGTGAACACGGGCCACCAGGTCTTCTCCGGAACAATCCTCGGATCGGCGCCCGTCATGCTGCATGACGACGAGTTTCGTTTCGAAGTCAATCTGAATACCGGAGCGGGATTCGGTGAGGTCCATTTGGCCCACCGCCTGGCCGGCCCCAAGGTCCGTTGCGATCTTCGGATCGTCTTGACAGGTGCGAAGACACTCGAAGGCAACGCTATCGCCGATTACAGCGGGACGTGCACGTTCAAGAAATAATCGGCCTGCGGCTATACTGCTCTTCGTGAACCCGCATCCGCCGCTGCTCTATCCCGACTACAAGAGCACGCGGGCGCGCGCGCCGCGGCAGCCGTCGATCGCGTTGGCCGCGGATGGACGCGGCCTGGTCGGTCCGATCGTTCCTCGCTCCGCGATCCCGATCGACGCAGACCTGACGCGGCAGTCGACGGCTGAGCCGCTCGGCGAGAAGATCGTCGTCGGGGGACGCCTCCTGGACGGCAACGGCCGGCCGGTGCGCGAGTCGCTCGTCGAAGTGTGGCAGTGCAATGCGGCCGGACGTTACACCGATGCCGCCGACCAGCATCACGCGCCGATCGATCCGCATTTCCGCGGCCTGGGGCGCGTGCTCACCGACGCCGAGGGTTGGTACCGCTTCGTCACGATCAGGCCGGGCCCGTATCCGTGGGAGAACCATCCGAAGGCCTGGCGGCCGGCGCACATCCACTTCTCGCTGTTCGGCGAATCGTACGCGCAACGCTTGATCACACAGATGTACTTTCCTGGCGATCCGCTGCTGCTGATCGATCCGATCTACAACAGCGTGCCGGCGTTCGCGCGCGAGCGGTTGATATCGTCGTTCGATCTGTCGCTCGCCGTCGAAGGCGTCGCGCTCGGCTATCGCTTCGACATCGTGCTCGGAGGAACGCCAGCCGCGGATTGACGCGGATCAAGGCAGATGAACGCGCCCGAAACCCCGTCGCAGACGATCGGCCCTTTCTTTCATGAAGGGCTCGAGTGGGCTCTGACCCGCCGCGACGGAGACCTGCGGGACGGCGAGTGGCTCGTCGGCGGCGCAGTCGTCGACGCCAACGGCGCCGGCGTACCGGACGCGATGCTGGAAGTCCGGCAGACGCACGGATTCCAGCGGATGTTCACCGACGCCGCGGGTCGGTTCGAGTTCGTGGTGCGGCGCGATGCGGATGACGGGATCGCGCATGTGACCCTCTTCGCGCGCGGTCTCAACGGCGCGCTGCGAACGCGTCTCTATGCGGCCGCAACCTCCGACGGCCTGCACGCGCGTCCGGAGCTGGCCCTTGTGCCGCGGGAACGTCTCATGACGCTGGTATCCGACGGCGCCGACGCGGCCCGGCGGACGCTCGAGTGGTCAATCCGGCTGCAGGGAGACCGGGAAACAGTGTTTTTCGACTTGTGACAACCCTGACCTCCGCCATCCTGACCGGCTCGGCCTGCGACCAGCACCTGTCGCGCTCCTCCTTCGTCGCCGCGATCGTCCGTTTCGAAGCGGCACTGGCGCGCGCACAGGCGGCGATCGGCCTCGTGCCACCGGATGCCGCGGAGGCTATCGGGGCGACCGCGCGCGAGTTCAGCCCGGACCTCGACCGGATCGCGGCGAAGGGTCACGAGGCGGGAACGCCGGTCGTCGAGATTCTCGTGCAGCTCGGCGAGGCGGTCGAAGCACGGAGCGCGGGCGCCGGACGCTTCCTTCACGTGGGCGCGACGTCGCAGGATGCGCTCGACACCGCCATGGTGTTGTGCGTGAAGCCCTGCGTGCAGCTGGCCCTCGACTCGCTCGCGGCGTCGCGCGAGGCGGCGTTCGACCTCGCGCGGAAGCACGCGGGCACTCCTGTCCTCGCCAGGACGCTGCTGCAGGCGGCGGGCATCACGACGTTCGGAGCCACCACCGCGAACTGGGGGCTGGCGCTCAGGCGGTGCGAGAAACGGCTGCGGGAAGCGGCGGACGAAGGGCTGCACGTTCAGCTCGGAGGACCCGTCGGCACCGGCGCCTCGTTCGGCGACCGGTGGCCGGCGTTGCGGACGGCCGTCGCCCGCGAGCTCGGGCTCGGCGCCGGACCGGCCGGGACCTGGCAATCGGCGCGCGACGCCTGGACGAACCTCTTGCTGCAGCTCGGCCTCGCGACCGGCTTCGCGGCGAAGATCGCGGGCGACCTGGCGCTGATGTCGCAGACCGAGGTCGGCGAGGTCCGCGACCCGGGATCGGAGAAGGGTTTCTCGTCGGCGATGCCACACAAGCGAAACCCCGTATTGTGTTTGCGCATCCGGAGCTGCGGAAAGGTCGTGGAGGGCCTGACCGCGGTCCTGCTGTCGACGATCGCCGTCGAGCAGGAACGCGGCCTGGGCACGTGGCAGGCCGAGCTGGCCGTTGCGCCTTCGCTCGTGAGCTACGCCGCCAGCGCGCTCGACAGCCTCGCGTCGCTGCTGCGCGGGCTTCACTTCGACGATGAGCATGCGAAACGGAACATCGATGCGGCGCGAAACATCTTCGGGCCGGGCTTCGACGAGCGCGCCGAGGTCGAGGCGGCCAGACGCGCGGCTGAGCACATGTTGAAGGAAGAAGGATCATGAGCGACACGGACCCCGCCTTCGAGAAGGGGCTCAAGCGCCGCCGGGAAGTGCTCGGCGACGCATGGGTCGATCGCGCGCTCGCGAACCGGACGCCGTTCAACTCCGAGCTGCAATCCCTGATAACCCGCTTCGGCTGGAACGAGATCTGGACTCGCCCGGGTCTCCCGGACGAGACCCGTCGCCTGTTGGTGCTCGCGTTCACGATCGCCCAGGGGCGCTGGGAAGAGTTCGACCTGCACTTCCGCGCCGCGCTCGAGCACGGCGTGCCGGTGGAAACGTTGAAAGAGGTACTGCTGCAGTCCGCGGTCTATTGCGGCCTCCCGGCCGCCAACACCGCTTTTCATCGCGCGGAGGCTCTGCTGTCGGCGCGCTCTCGTGGTACGACCCTTTAGGGTCGTCGGGGTCAGAAAATGGTCGAGTCCTCATCGCATCCCTCGCTCAGCTACCGTCTCGACGGCGACGGTCCTCCGATCGTTCTCAGCCACGCGCTCGGGTGCTCTCTCGGCATGTGGAACGAGATCGTCCCCGCGCTGTCGAGTACCGGCATGATCGTCCGGTACGATACGCGCGGGCACGGGCGCAGCGAGGCCGTGACCGACGCTTTCTCTCTCACCGATCTGGTCGGCGACGCGGTACGGCTCATGGATGCGCTGGCGCTCGAGCGCGTTTCGTGGGTCGGCATCTCGCTCGGCGGGATGATCGGCCAGGGGCTCGCGATCGCATACCCCGATCGCATCGAGAAGCTCGTGCTCGCCAACACCGTGAGCCGTCTGTCCGAGGAGGGGCGCGCGCAGTGGCGGGAGCGCGCGCGCGTGGCGCGGGCTGACGGAATGGAGGCTCTTGCGGACCTGATCATGGCCCGCTACTTTTCAGCAGAGTTCCGCCGATCCCGGCCGGAGGTCGTGCACCGGTTCAGGAACGACGTGCTCCGCCTGAACGACGATGGATACGCGGCGTGCTGCGAAGCGATCGCGGCGCTCGACTACCACACGCAGATCTCCCGCATCGCGTGTCCAACGCTTGCGATCGCGAGTGAAGCGGACCCGGCGGCGACTCCCGCGATGGTCAAAGAGATCGCGGACAGCATCCCCGGCGCGACGCTGAACACCATCCCCGGCGCCGGTCACCTGAGCGTCGTGGAACGGCCGGATGCGTTCGTCCAGATCGTCTCGGAGTTTCTGAAGCGCCGTTGACAACCCGGGCGCGCGGAGGCACCATCGAGTGCCGCCCGGTTCCCTTCGCGCCAGCGCCTGCGGGGCCGGGGAGATGGGCAGGTGCGCCATGGCGCGCGCGTTGAGAGTTGGCGCTGGCGTCGTTCTCTCGGGGCTGCTTGCCGCCTGTGAATCCGACCTGATCGTTCTCGGCCCCACCCCGCCCGATCAGGGGATCGTCATCTACGTCCACGCGGACTTCGTCGGTGCTTCTCAGGCGGTCAATGTCGATGTGGCCGATCTGGAACGCACCGAGGGTCCCTGCACGAGCGGGGCGGAGGGAGAGGAGCCGACCTGGGACGAATGCGTGTCGTCGGTGCGCGTGCTTCCTGGATGGTCGGCGACTCTTTATCGTGATGAAGACTTCAAGGGCAGGAGCGTCACCGTCACATCGGACGCACCCAACCTGCGTGGCATGCCGGGGCCGTGCGACGGCAGCTTCAACGACTGTGTCAGATCGATTCGCGTAGCGAGGCAGTGACGCCTTTCGCCATCCGTGTCAGTCCTTCGCGAACTTGGCGGGCATCGGGAGGTCACCGCACGCCGGGCATCCCCACGCCAATACCGAGAGCTGATTGTCCGACGACCGCAGGACGAACCACTGGCCCGACGTGGCGCGGTAGACGGCGATGTCGGCCTTCCAGCCTCACTCACCCGCCCTTGACCCGCCCCGACGCCTCGCCTACAGTCCTGCGCATGAATTTCCAGAAATCGCTCGTCATCGGCGCCGGACTGCTCTTGACGCTGTCCGCCCAATCCTCGATCGGAGTTCTCGCCCAGCAGGTGCGCTCCGGTCTGCCCGCGGGCACGAAAGAGGCGCCGGCCGCGAGCGAAGGGCCGTTCGACTCGCTGCACTTCCGGTCGATCGGTCCGGCCGTGATGTCGGGCCGTATCGCCGATCTGGCGGTCTACGAGGCCGACCCGGCCATCTACTACGTCGGGACCGCCCATGGCGGCGTCTGGAAAACGACGAACAACGGCACGACGTTCGAGGCGCAGTTCCAGAACCAGGGCTTGATGTCGATAGGCGACGTCACGGTTTCGCAGGCCAACCCCGACCTGGTCTGGGTGGGAACGGGCGAATCGAACAACCGGCAGAGCACGTCGTGGGGAGACGGCGTGTACAAGTCGACCGATGGCGGCAAGACGTATACGAACATGGGCCTGCGCACGTCGCGCCACGTCCACCGCATCGTGATCGACCCCAAAGACAACAACATCGTCCTGGTCGCCGCCACCGGCAGCCTGTGGGGGCCCGGGGGCGATCGCGGCGTGTACAAGACGACGGACGGCGGCAAGAGCTGGAAGCACGTCCTGAAAGTGGATGACGACACCGGCGCGAACGACCTGGTGATGGATGCGACGAACAATCAGATCCTGTACGCCTCGACCTATCAGCGGCGGCGCACCGCGTGCTGCATGAACGGCGGCGGCCCCGGCAGCGGCATCTGGAAATCGACCGATGGCGGCGAGACGTGGACGAAGCTGAAGGGTGGCGTCCTCGACGGACCGCTCGGGCGCATCGCCGTCGACGTATACCGGAAGCGCCCCGACATTCTGTATGCGCTGATTGAAGGGCCGCAGCAGAACCCCGGCGGTGGCGGCGAGGCCGGACCCGGGCAGGCCGCCGGGGGACAAGGCGGCGGCCAGGCGGGTCGCCAGCCTCTCAACAACCTTCCGACCGGGCTCTATCGCTCGGACGATTCCGGCGGGACGTGGCGGAAGATGAACAACGTCAATCCCCGCCCCATGTACTTCAGCAAGGTGAGGATCGATCCGAACGATCCGGAGGTCGTGTACTTCGGCGGAGTCGATCTGCACCAGACGCTCGACGGCGGCAAGACCGTGAACACCGCCTCCGCCTCCCGGATCCACTCGGACCACCACGCGATCTGGATCAACCCGGCGAACTCAAAGCACGTCCTGATCGGCAACGACGGCGGAGTGGCCGTCTCGTACGACATGTCGAAGACGTGGAACTTCATCCACAACCTGCCGGTCGGGCTCTTCTATCACGTGGGGTACGACATGGCGACGCCGTTCAACGTGTGCGGCGGCATGCAGGACAACTACAGCTGGTGCGGCCCGAGCGCCGTCCGCGGCTCGCCCGGCATCTCCGGCCACCATTGGGCAACGGTGCAAGGCGGCGACGGCTTCGTCGTCCTGCAGGACCCGGCCGACTATCGAATCGCGTTCAGCGAATCGCAGGACGGCAACATGATCCGGATCGACCGCCGGACCTTCGAGACCATGAGCATCCGGCCGGTGCCGGCCGAGGGAGAGCCGGCGTACCGGTGGCAGTGGGACACGCCGCTCATGATGTCGCCCCACGACCCGAAGGTGCTCTACGCTGCCGCGCAGAAGGTGTTCCGGTCGCCGGACCGCGGCCACTCCTGGGTCGCCATCAGCGGCGACCTCACGAGCGGCGCGAATCGCGACGACATCGTGACGATGGGGGTCAAAGGGAGTGAGATCCGGTTCTCGCGCAACGACGGAATCGCGGCCTGGCCGGCGATCGTGGCGTTCGCGGAATCGTCGAGGAAGCCCGGCCTGCTCTACGCGGGCACCGACGACGGGCGCCTGGCCGTGTCGAGGGACGGCGGCAAGAAGTGGGACCAGGTGATCGACAACGTGCCGGGCGTGCCCGCCGGGATCTACGTCTCCGAGGTCGTCCCGTCCCGCTTCGAGGAGGGCACCGTCTACGCGACGTTCGACGGCCACCGGCAGAACGACTTCGAGACCTACATCTACGCGAGCGGCGACGCCGGCCAGACGTGGCGATCGATCGTCTCGAACCTGAAGGGCGAGATCGCGCGCACGCTGACCGAAGACATCAAGAACCCGGACGTGCTGTACCTCGGCACCGAGACCGGGCTCTTCGTGTCGACCGATCGCGGCAAGAGCTGGACGCGCATCAGGGCGAACCTGCCGACGGTGCGCATCGACGAGATCACGATTCATCCGCGCGACAACGCGATGATTCTGGCGACACACGGGCGCGCCATCTGGATTCTCGACCACCTGGAGCCGATTCAGGAGTTCGGCGCCACGCGGACGATGACCGGCGACGCACGGATCTTCACGCTGCCGCCCTCCGCGATGTACCGGAGGCCGGCGAACGATCGCAACTACCAGTTCTGGGGAGACCACACGTTCTACGGCCAGAACCCGCCCCAGGCCGCGCTGGTGTCCTGGTACGCGAAACGTCAGCTGGGCGAGGTGTCGCTGAAGATCACGGACGCCACCGGACGCGAGATGCGCCAGATCTCTGGTCCGGTGATGGCGGACAGCAACAAGGCGGGGATTCAGACCGCCTGTTGGGACTTGAGGGTGCAGCCCATACCTCCAGGTACTCAGGGTGCTCAAGGTGCTCAGGGTGCTCAGGGTGCTCAAGGTGCTCAGGGTGCGCAGGGTGCTTCGCAGCGAAGTCCGTTTGGCGCGGGTTGCGCGCAACCGACCGGGTTCGGCGGCGGGGGCGGAGGCGGCGGCGGTGCCGCGGCCGCAGCCAACGCGGGCCCGTTCGTGCCTCCCGGCATGTACACGGTCGCGCTCATGGTCGACGGGAAGACCGTGGACAGCAAGCCGCTGCGCGTGACGGGCGATCCGGAGATCGTGCTGACCGACGCCGAGCGCCGGAAGCTGTTCGACATGGCGATGGAGCTGCACGAGCTGCACCGCCGCGCCGCGGAAAGCGCGAATGCCATCGCGCCGCTCAACTCCCGGATGACGGAGCTGGCGAAAGACATCGGCGCGAAGCCGGACCTGCCTGCGGACGTCAAGGCGTCATTCGAAACACTGAGCAAGGACATCGCCGCGCTGACGCCCAAGCTCACTCCGCCTCAAGGCGGAGGCTTCGGAGGCGGCGGCGCCGCGGCGGCGGCCGCGCGGAATCATCCGATCGGCCGGCTCGGCCTGACGAAAACGGGCTTGTCGGGCGGCATGTGGCCGACCGAGCAAATCGTGCGGGGTTACAGCGACTCGAAGGCGCAGGTACCGAAGCTCATCGCGGAGGCGAACGGGCTGCTGTCACGCGCGTCGACGCTCAGCAACGCATTGACGACGCACAACCTCACGCTGACGGTGCCGGCGGTTAAGGATGTCAAGTAGCTTGAGGCCCCGCCGCAAAAGACAATGAATGAAACGCCACAGGAATACACGGCGCGCATCCTCGGAAACATCGGCGAGCGGGATCCCTGGGTCCAGCTCGAGGCGACGCCTAAGCGCCTCCGCGCGCTGACGAGCGGCGCGAGCGCGAAGGAGTTGGCGTATGCGCCGTCATCCGACCGCTGGTCGACGGCGCAGATCCTCGCGCATCTGAGCGACGCCGAGGTCGTCGCGGCCTGGCGCCTCCGATCGATCCTGGCGCGCGACGGGATCGAGCTGCAGGCGTTCGACCAGAACGCGTGGGCGTCCACCTTCCAGTACGAGCGCACCGACCCGGTCGAGTCGCTCGTGCTGTTCGAGGCACTGCGCTCCGCGAACCTGCGGCTGCTCCGGACCGTGGACCCCGCGCTCCACCAGAACGCCGGCATGCATCAGGAGCGCGGCAGGGAGAGCGTGACCCACCTCGTGCGCCTGTACGCCGGGCACGATCTCAATCACCTCAGCCAGATCGAGCGGCTGCTCGCCGAGGCGCGCGCCCGCGGCTGACGCGCCCCGCGACATCAGAGAGCTCCGAACGCGCCGTCTCCGGTGTACGCCTGACCGCAGAAGAGGCACCGGTTGAACTTGCGGCACACGACGGCGTCGCACTTCGAGCAGCGGACCGGCGGCCTGGTGATGCGGCCGTCGACCGCGCCGTCCTGACCGTCCAGATCCGTGACGCGCTTGAGGAGGTCGGCCTCGCTGATCCCGTTCTTCTCGGAGAGGAGCGTCCACATCGCGTGTGTGAGCAGCACGAGCTTTTCGATGCGTTCTTCGGCACGGGCCAGCTCGCGCATCGTCCCCATCCGGGCCGCCGCGGCCTCGGATTTCGCGTCGCCCGCCGTCTCCCGCACCTCGCGGATCTGTCGCTGCTGGTAGAGGTCCCAGAACAACTCGAGCATGATCGCTCTCTCCTGTAGGCATCTGCGTTAGCGTGGAATGGGCTTGTCCAGCGAATCCCACCCGTACGCTGACGCCACCCGGGCTTCGATCTCGCCGAGAATCGCCCCGCCGCTGTCGCTGTTGGTCATGACGACAACGCCGTAGCCCTTGCGCACGTGCGCGACGAGGTTGCAGCGGAAACCCCAGTTGCCGCCGCCGTGGCTGAAGTACCAGCCCTCTGCGCGCTTCTCGATGCTCAGGCCGACGGCGTACCCGCCCACCCCGGTGGGGGCGACCATCTCGCGCGCCATCGCCTGCGAGAGCACCCGTCCTTTCGGGCCGGCCAACGCCCGCTGCACCTCGATCGCGAACCGCGCGAGATCGCTCGGCGTGGTCCACAACCCCGCGGCGGCCTGCTCCGGATAGACGTGCCAGCTGGCATCCATCGCCCGGCCCTGCCCGCTGTGGGCGTGCGCCGCCTTGGCTTCGCGCGCCGCCGGGAGCGGCTGCTCGAACGTGCTGTCTTTCATCTCCAGCGGATCGAGGACGCTCGTCTGCATGATCTCGGCGAACGGCTTGCCCAGCGCGTCCGTCAAAGCGAGCTGGGCGATGGTGAAACCGCCGCCCGAATACTTGAAGCCGGCAAATGGCGGGCGGGCGAAGAGCACGGCGCCGACGTTCGAGGGCTTCTCCCCGTTCAGGATCTGCGGCACCGTGGGGCGCGGCTGCGACGGCGCGTATCCCGGAAACCCGAACCCATCGTCCGCTCCGGACGTGTGGCTCAGAAGGGACCGCAGCGTCACGGGCTGGGTGGCGGTCCACTCACCCTCCGGCACCTTCCATGATTTCAGGATCTGATTGACGTCCGCGTCGATCGAGAGGCGTCCGTCCTGGACGGCCTTCAGCGCAGCCATCGCGGTGACGGGCTTGCTGATCGACGCCGCCTGAAACATCGTGTCGGGCTCGACCGGCCGGCCGCCATCGACGTCGGCGACGCCGTAGCCTTTCGCCCAGTGGATCGCGGAGTCCTTGATGACCGCGACCGAGACCCCGGTGATCCGGAACTTCTGCATCAGCTCCTGGATGGTGTACGGGTCGAGCCCCTGACGGTTCGGGGACTGCGGCGCCTCGATGCGCGCGATGAGGGGAGCGCTGCCGTCCTGCAGGGCGGCGTCGGGTGAGATACCACCGACAGCGTAGGCCCGACCTTCAGGTCGGGCGGGCTCGAGTGACCCCAACGTGAGAATCAGCAGGCCGGAGATGGCAAGGGACACGCTGGTTGGCGGGTGAGAATTGCGCATGACGGGAGAGTGTACGTCGGATCGTCCCGCGGCCGGATGATCCGAACAAAGGTCGGGGTCGCATCCGGATGATTCGACCACGCCCGACCTGAAGGTCGGGCCTACGCTGTCGATTGGATGTACCGGTCGGCACGTCTGTTGCCATATTCGTCGCGTGCTGCCGCGGCGCCTTCGAAGGTTGAGAGGATTCTCCTATTGCGGCCGGCATTCGTATGCCCTTGTCTTGTCGACATTTCAGCGACGGTCGTTGTTCGTGAATCCCGACATCATCGCGGCGGTGCGTGGTGAAATTCTGCGCGCCGCGGAGCGCGAGGGGATTGAAGTTTCTGCCTACTGTTTCATGCCGGACCACTTGCACCTCGTGGTGCGCGGGCGTTGCGCGAACGCAAACCTCGTCGCGTTCGTCAAACGAGCGAAACAGGCAAGCGGTTATTGGTACCGCCGCGTGAGTGGCAACCGTCTGTGGCAAACCGGTTTTTTCGAGCGCGTGCTCCGCGACGAAGATGAGCATCGCGCCGCGGTTCGTTACGCATTGGATAATCCTGTCGCGGCCAAGTTGGCCACCTCGGCAGAGGCATATCCGTACAGCGGCACACTGACAGAGTAGGCCCGACCTTCAGGTCGGGCGTGCCCGAATTACCCCGGCCCGTAGGCCCGACCTTCAGGTCGGGCGTGCACGACTTCCCCCAACGTTCCGAACCGGGTGGCGGTGGTACCATCCGACGATGCGTGCCGCGGTTCTCGTGATCTCAATCGGCTGGCTCACTGTCGCCTTCGCCGCACAGCAACAGCCTCCGCCGGATCTGATTCTCTTCAACGGCAAGATCGTGACCGTCGACGCGACCTTCTCGTACGCGGAAGCGGTCGCGATCGGCGACGGCCGCTTCGTCGCCGTCGGCTCAAATGCCGACGTGCGTCGCCTGGCGGGCGGCGGCACGAAGCAAACGGATCTCCGCGGGCGGACCGTCGTTCCCGGCTTCGGCGACAACCACTTGCATAGCGTCGGGGGCGGCCCAGGCGTCGACCTCTCCCGCGCGCGCATGCTCCAGCAACTGCTCGATGCCATCAGCGAACGCGCGCGTCGGGCAGCGCCTGGCGAGCTGATCGTCACCAACAGCGACTGGCACGAGGGGCAGTTGAAAGAGCTGCGCCTTCCCCTCAGACGCGACCTGGACGCCGCGGCGCCGAAGAATCCCGTCGTCGTCGTCCGGGGTGGACACGAATACATCCTCAACAGCGCCGCGCTCGAGCGCTGGAAGATTTTGAAAACCACGCCGCAGCCCGCTGGCGGCCGCATCGGGCGCTACGACGATGGAGAGTTAAACGGAGAGCTGGTCGACCGCGCGAAGGAAGCCGTCAAGCTTCCGGCTCCACCCGCGCGATCATTCGAGCAGCGGCTCGTCGATCAGATCGCGGAATACCGGAAGCTGAGCGCGGCGGGATTGACGACCGTCCGTCACCCGGGCGGATCGATCGAGCAGTATCGCCTGATTCAGGAAATCAAGCGGCGCGGACAGCTCCACATGCGCGTCGTCTTTCTCTTCAGGCCAACCCCGCCGCAGCCGTCCGGCGTGATGCCGGACGATGGAGATGAGTGGCTTCGCGTCGGCGGCATCAAGCTCGGGGTAGACGGCGGGTTCGAAGGCGGCTGGATGCGCGAACCGTACGCCGAACCGTGGGGCGAAGGTGGAACCTACCGCGGTCTCAACACGATGCCAGAGCCGCGTTTCAGCTCGACGGTCCGCGAACTGAACCGCCTCGGCTGGCGGGTCTGGACGCACGCGGTCGGCGACGCCGCGATCGACCAGGTCCTGAACGCCTATGAGGCGGCCAACGCGGACAAGCCGATCACGAGCCGTCGCTGGGGCATCGAGCACGCGTTCATCGCGCGTCCCGAGCACTTCCCGCGGATGCGGACGCTCGGCCTCGGCCTCTCCGCGCAGCATCACTTGTCTCTCGCGGGCCCGATCCTCTCGAAGTACTGGGGGCCGGAGCGCGGACCCCTGACCACTCCGATGCGCGCGTTTCTCGATGCGGGCCTCCCGACGAGCGCCGGCACCGATTCCCCCGTGGTCCCCTACTCGCCGCTCGGCGTCATCGCCCACTTCGTGACACGCCGAACGCTCAGCGGCGCGGTGATGGGGGCCGATCAGGCGATCAGCCGCGAGCAGGCGCTCCGCGCGAGCACGGTCGGCAACGCCTGGCTCACATTCGAAGAGGAGGTGAAGGGGTCGATCGCGCCTGGAAAGTACGCAGACCTCGTCGTCCTGTCCGGTGACATCATGACGTGCCCGGACGATCAGATCGATCGACTGACGGTCCTCATGACGATGGTTGGCGGACGGACTGTGTTCGAGCGCTTTGGTCAACCTCGGCGATGAGCCGATCCATCAGCTTACGGAGCGGCCGCTTGTGGAGCCCGATGAGGATCCAGGGCCACACGAATCCCCAGAAGATCACCATCGCCCAGCCGATCGCGACGTTCTGATCCGTGGTCAGGCCCGGCATCATTCTCGCGGGGTTCCGATCGACGTAAGCGCGGATGTCGATGATCACAAACATGACGGCCAACACGAGGCCAATCGCGGCAGACAGCAGAACCGCGTACGCCGCCCAGCGCCGGTACTCAATCGTGTAGCGCGCCTCCCCCGCCGATACCGATAGCTCGACTTCGTTGAGGCCGACGTTGAAGGCGGTGAGCCGATCGACTGCGCGAAACGCCAGCAGGGCGCGCCCCTGCCTCGTAACGACATATCGGGATCGTCGGGAAGACCCGCCGCCGAGCAATCCGGCCTCGATCCGGCGCGCGAAGGCCTGGACGAACGTCTCAGGCTCGGCTCGAATGGGAACGGTGCCTTCAGTGCGCGGGAGGAACCACATCGTCTCAGCTCCTCGCCAATATAATGACGGCCGATGAACGCCGCGGCGGTCTTCGTCGACGACAACGTCCGGGCCGGACGAGGCGGAAGCCTCGCGGTTCTCGACGCCGTGACCGGGACGCCGCTAACTTACGCGCAGGTCCTCGAGCTGGTCAACCGGACCGGGAACGCGCTGCGCGATCTGGGAGTGAAGCGTGGCGAGCGCGTCATGCTCCTTCTGCCCGACGGCGCCCCGTTCATCGCCGGGTTCTTCGGCGCGATCAAGATCGGTGCGGTCGCGGTTCCAGTCAACACGCTCCTCAAACCGCACGACTACGAGTACCTGCTGAACGACAGCAACGCACGCGTGCTGATTGTTCATGAATCGCTCGCGGGCGCCATCGATCCGATCCGGGACCGCCTGAGGGATCTGCAACACGTCATCGTCGTGGGCGGGCGAACGAACCGCGGTCCTGAGGGGTCCGGCCCCCAAAGGCCAGACCTTCGGTACGACGACTGGATCGCGGCAACGTCGACTAATCTCGACGCCGTGGAGATGGACCGCGACGACCAGGCGTTCTGGCTCTACTCATCCGGGACGACAGGGTTCCCCAAGGGCGCGATCCATCTGCAGCACGACATGCTCTGCACTGCAGAATGGGTCGGCGGCGGCGTCTTCGGCATCAACGATCGCGACCGGACGTTCTCGGTCGCGAAGCTGTTCTTCGCGTACGGCCTCGGCAACGCGCTCTACTTTCCCTTCAGCGTCGGCGCGTCCACAATCCTCTACCCGGCGAAGCCGGAGCCCGAGCGGTGCTTCGAGATCATCGAGCGGTACCGCCCTACGATCTTCTACGCGGTGCCGACGGCGTATGCGGCCATGCTCGCGGCCGCCGAGCGGAGCGACCGGACGTACGACTTGAGCAGTCTTCGGGTCTGCAGCTCCGCCGGCGAGCCGCTGCCGGCCGCGCTGTACGACCGGTGGAAGGCCCGCTTCGGCGTCGAGATCCTCGACGGCATCGGCTCGACCGAAGCGCTCCACACCTTCATCTCCAACCGCCCCGGACGCGCGCGTCCCGGCTCGAGCGGCGAGCTCGTCCCCGGCTACGACGCCCGCATCGTCGACGCCGACGCGCGCGACGTGCCGCAGGGGGAGATTGGAGATTTGCTCATCAAGGGGGACTCAATCTGCGCGGGGTACTGGAATCAGCCTGAAAAGACAGCGGCGACGATCATCGGCGACTGGATCCGGACGGGGGACAAGTACAGCCGCGACGCCGACGGCTACTTCTGGTACCACGGCCGGTCGGACGACATGCTCAAGAGCGGCGGGCAGTGGGTGTCGCCGGCGGAAGTGGAGGCGGCGATCGTCGCGCACGAAGCCGTGCTCGAGTGCGGTGTGGTCGGCCGCGAGGACAACGAAGGCCTCGTGAAGCCGCTCGCCTTCGTCGTGCTGAAGCCGGGACGAACCGGATCACCGCAGCTGGCCGACGAGCTGAAGCAGTTCGTCAAGAGCCGGATCGCGGTCTACAAGTGCCCGCGGTGGATCACCTTTGCCACCGACCTGCCGAAGACGGCGACGGGAAAGATTCAGAGGTACAAACTGCGGGAAATGCCAGTGGAGCTGTGACAACATGGAGGGCATGACGCGATGGTCGATCCTGGTCCTCGCGCTGGCCTCGCTCGCGACCGCCGACGATGCGGCCTACCGGGCCGAGATCGAGAAGTGGCGCCAGGAGCGCGAGGCGGCGCTGAAGGCGGATGACGGCTTCCTCACGGTCGCGGGTCTCTTTTTTCTGCAGGAAGGCGCCAACCGGTTCGGCACCGATCCGGCCAACGACATCGTCCTGCCGTCGGGTCCGCCCCAGGTGGGCGTGTTCGAGTACCGGGCGGGAGCGACGACCGTCAAGCTCGCTGAAGACACGGCCGCGACGATCAACGGCAAGGCGATTCGGGAGATGGCGCTCAAGCCCGATAGCGCGGAAGGTGGGCCGGACCGAGTAATGCTCGGCGACCTGTCGCTCTTCGTTCATGCCAGCGGGAAGCGCCAGGCGATCCGCCTGCGCGACAAAAACAGCGCGATTCGCCGCGAGTTCAAAGGCTGCCGATGGTACCCAATCGATCCGGCGTACCGCGTCGAAGGCCGCCTGATGCCGTACAACGCGATGAAGAAGGTCCAGCTGCCGAATATCCTGGGCGACGTCGAGGAATACACGAGCCCAGGTCTCGTCGTCTTCACGCTGCAGGGCCGCGAGATCAAGATGGAGCCGGTCTTGTCGTCGCGCGGGCGGTACTGGTTCGTCTTCCGCGACCAGACGAGCGGCAAGGAGACGTACGGCGCCGCGCGCTTCCTGTATGCGGACGCGCCAGCGTCGGACCTCAAGGTCGTGATCGATTTCAACCGCGCCTACAACCCGCCGTGCGCATTCAACCCCCACACCACGTGCCCGCTGCCTTCACCGCAGAATCGCGTGCCTATTCCCATCAAGGCGGGAGAGCTGGACTATCGACCTGCGAGCCCGTCGTCTTCCCCTTGACGCGTCACTGACCTACGGCCTACAGTCGCCGCCGTTGTGCCGGTCTCGGTCGCCAACTCGAAAGTGATCTACGACGCGCTGAAAGCGTGCGGCATCCGCCTGATGTCCGCGCTTCCGGAGACCTGGCTCGTCCACCTGATTCGGATGGCGGACGATGACCCGGAGATGGTTCTCGTCCGGCTCGCGAAGGAGGAAGAGGGCGTCGGCGTGTCGGCCGGCGCGCACCTGGCCGGCGCGAAGTCCGCGATGTTGATGCAGAATCACGGGTTCCTCGCCTCGATCAACGGCATCGTCTCGTGCGCCCAGCTCTATCGCATTCCCCTGCTGATGCTCATCAGCCACCGCGGCGAGTTTGGCGAGCGAGATCCCTGGCAGACCGAGGGTGGGGGCGTCACGGAAGAGCTGCTGCGGGCGCTGCGGATTCCGTTCGTCCGTCTGGAGGATCCGTCGCACGTCGCGCCGCGGATTCGCAAGGCGGAGACGTTGGCGCAGTCGGCGAACCGGCCCGTCGCGCTGCTGCTCTGTCGCGATCTCATGTGGGAGAGTAGTGCTCAGTGCTCACGGTGCTCAGGTGCTATGAAAAGAGCTGACGCCCTCAAAGCGATCTACCCCCGGCTGGAGCGGTCGATCGTCGTCACGATCATGGGCGCGGTCGCGGCGGAGCTGCAGGCGATCGGCCACCGCCCGAACTTTTTCTACCTTCAGCACGCGATGGGCCTCGCGTCGTCGCTCGGCCTCGGCATCGCGCTGGCCCGGCCCGAGCTGCAGGTGATCGTCCTCGACGGCGACGGGTCGGTCCTCATGAATCTTGGAGGCCTGACGACGCTCGCGCGGTACCGGCCGGCGAACCTGCTACACGTCGTCTTCGACAACGAGAGCCTGCTGTCGGTGGGCGGCTTCCCCACCGCGACCTCGACCGGCAGCGACCTGGCCGCGATCGCCGCGGCCGCCGGCGTTCCGCGGACCGCGAGCGTCCGGTCCGCGGACGACCTCCGTCGCGCCATCGACGAGGCGCTCGCCGCACGCGAGCTGGCGACGATCGTGGCCAAGGTCGAAGCGGTCGGGCCGAGCGGATTCGTGACCGATCTGGGCTTGCTGGAAAACCGGTTCCAGTTCGCGCGGCATCTGCGGGAGAGGCCTTAATGAAGATATGCAGACCCCGCTGACTCCCCTCGAGTTCGCCCGTCGCGCTCGACGTCTGTACGCAGGCCGCGAGGCGGTTGTCGACCAGGGCTACCGGGCGACCTACGCGCAGTTCTTCGAGCGGACGGACCGATGGTCGGCGGCGCTCCAGCAGCTGGGGGTCCGGCCCGGGGATCGGGTCGCGTACATCGCGCCCAACACCCGGGCGCAGCTCGAGTCGTTCTACGCCGTCCCGCAGATCGGCGCCGTGCTCGTTCCGATCAACTACCGCCTCACGCCGGACGATTTCGTCTACCTGCTCGAACACAGCGGGGCGCGCGTGCTCTGCGCCCACAGCGACTATCTCGACGCCATCCAGACCGTGCGCGGGCGGCTGCGGGGTGTCGAGCACTTCGTCGCGCTCGAGGGCGCGTGCGACGGGTGGCTGAGTTACGAGCAGCGGCTCGCCGCAGCGCCAGCCGAGTTCGAGCGCCAGAAAATCGACGAGACCGATCTCCTGACGATCAACTACACCAGCGGCACGACGTCGCGTCCCAAGGGCGTGATGATTACCCATCGCAACGCGTACATGAACGTCGTCGGCACGCTGATGCACGTGCCGATGACGACGGCCGACCGCTACCTGTGGACCCTGCCGATGTTCCACGCCAACGGGTGGACGTTCGTCTGGGCCGTCACCGCCGTCGGCGCCGCGCACGTCTGTGTCCGCAAGGTCGAGCCCTCGGCGGTCTACGAGCTGATGGAGCGCGAACCGATCTCGATGCTCTGCGCCGCGCCGACCGTCCTCATCAGCCTGGCCAACGCGCCCGAAACGCTCCGCAGGAACGCCAGACGCGGCGTGAGGGTCGTGACGGCCGGCGCCCCGCCGGCGGCCGCAACCATCGAGCGTCTCGAAGGCGAGCTCGGCTGGACCGTGACGCAGGTCTACGGGCTGACCGAGACCGCGCCGTTCATCACGGTGTGCGAGCCGAGGCCGGAGCACGACGCGCTCCCGCCTGCGGAGCGGGCCGCGATCAAGGCCCGGCAGGGCGTCGAACTGATCACGTCGGGCGAGATACGCGTCGTCGATTCGGACGGACACGAGGTTCCGTGCGACGGCGTTGCCGTCGGCGAGATCATCGTCCGGGGGAACGTGGTGATGGAGGGCTACTTCAACGATCCCGAAGCCACGGAACGGTGCATGGGGGACGGCTGGTTCCACACCGGCGACGCCGCGGTCGTCCACCCGGACGGCTACGTGGAGATCAAGGATCGGCTGAAGGACGTCATCATCAGCGGCGGCGAGAACATCTCATCGGTCGAGGTCGAAGGCGTGCTCCTGCGCCACCCGAGCGTGCAGGAGGCGGCGATCGTCGGCCTTCCTGACGAGAAATGGGGAGAGGCGCCGCATGCGTTCGTCGTGCTGAAGCCGGACGGCGCGGCGACGGAGGCCGAGCTCCGGCAGTTCGCGCGCGATCGCCTCGCGCATTTCAAGGCGCCGAAGACGGTGACCTTCGTGCCGGAGCTGCCGAAGACGGCTACCGGCAAGATTCAGAAGTACGTTCTCAGGAAGGGGCGGGCGGCCATCGCTCCCCAATAAACGATGCCAACGAACATCCTTCTCGATCTCGTCGACGCGCTGAATGCGGGAAAGCTGGCCGTCGTCGATCTCACCCAGCCGCTGGGACCGGAGACGCCCGTCATCGGCCTGCCGCCGATGTTCGCCTCTTCGCCCGGGTTGAGCGTCGAGGTCATCTCACGCTACGACGAGAAAGGACCGGCCTGGTACTGGAACACGATCCGGCTGGGCGAGCATACGGGCACGCACTTCGACGCGCCGATTCACTGGATTACCGGGAAGGACCTGCCGGAGAACGCCTGCGACACCCTTCCAGCCCGGCGACTCGTGGGCCCAGCCTGCGTTATCGACGTGACGCGCGAGGTCGAGGCGAATGCAGACTTCCTGCTGACGCCCGCGCGGATCGAGGCGTGGGAACGCGAGCACGGACAAGTCCCGCGGGGCTCGTGGGTGCTGCTGCGAACCGGCTGGAGCAAGCGGCGAGATGCCGCGAGCTTCCTGAACGTCGGGCCGGACGGCCCGCACAGCCCCGGCTTCGACAAGACGGCCTCGCAGATGCTCGCCGTCGATCGCGACGTGCTCGGCGTCGGCGTGGAGACGATCGGAACGGACGCGGGCCAGGCCGGCCGGTTCGATCCGCCGTTCCCGAATCACGGCATCATGCACGGCGCCGGCAAGTACGGCCTCGCGAGCCTGTGCAACCTGGATCGCCTGCCGCCGACGGGCGCGCTCGTCATCGCGGCGCCGCTCAAGCTCGTGAACGGCAGCGGCAGCCCCGCGCGCGTCCTGGCGATCGCGCCCGTGTAGTCTCTCCTTGTGGAACCAGGCTTCAGCCTGGGTTGTGGTACGAGGCTTCAGCCTGGGTTGTGGTCCGAGGCTCGCCTCGTCCGGACGAGCCTTAACGCTCCTTACTCAGCCTCGTTCCACGCTCACTCGCGGACGAGGCTTCAGCCTCGTCCGGACGAGCCTAAAGGCTCGTGCGCGCCTGAGCAACACCGGTGCCGAACGATCCGCGCGGCTCTTGGCCCGGAGCAATCGCTGTAAGTGCTTCACCTTGCGGCGGAAAATCGAGAAGGCGACAGAGGCCCGGACACGGGAGGAGTGCGGGAACCCTATCCGATCGGCGAGAGCGCTATCCGGTGGATTGCCGGCTTGATCGGCCGGTTCGCGACGACGGCCACCCGGGTTCGGGTGGCCGTCGGTCTCGAAGAGGCCAATGTGAGAGAGGTCGAACTAGCTCTTGCGGCGAATGACCTTCGCCCTGCCGGCCTTCAGACCGGCGCGGACGACCAGCAGTCGGAGCCGATCTTCCTGGCTACCCGAGCGGATCTTCCGCCGGAGCGCGCCCGCCTTCAGCGTCGATCGAACCTCGAGAGCCTCGTTGTGCTGCATCCTCTTTCCTGCCTTGAGCTGCGTCCTGATCGTCATGGCCTCTTCTCCTTCTTCCCTAATCTGTTTCCGTTGCCTGTCTCTTAGCAGAGCAATGCGGATGCCGGCCTCGTCTGTTTACACTCGACACGTCGATCCCCCCGGTAACTCCTTCAATTGGTGGCAGAAACGGCCTGGAGCCGGAACGATCGGGCTCCCAGCGAACCCGGCATGACGCTATCCGATCGGCGAGCGCGTTATCCGATCGGATAGAGGCAATCCGTCAGGGGTGCGCGATGAGCAGGACCGACTTGCCCCGCGAGACGACGGCGTCGAGCGCGAGCTGCATGTTGACCGGATCGAGCTGCGCGAAGCTCTCGTCGAGGATGACGACGTCGCGCTCCTGGAGCAGCGCCCGCGCGAGGAACAGGCGGCTTCTCTCGCCGTGCGAAAGCTGCCACCCGGTTTCACCGATCGTCTGGAGGAGGCCGGACGGCATGCGATCGAGGACGTCGCCGAGCCCCAGCTCGCGGCAGACGCCCTCCGCCCGCGCGAACTCCGGCTCGCCGGCCGGCCACTCGACGCCCATGAGCAGGTTGAATGCGACGGTCCCGAGGACCACGTGGTTCTCGTGAAACTGGGGCACGAGGACGACGCGTTCACGCCAGCCGTCGAGTCCAAGCGTGTGGCGATCGAGGCCGCCGACGAGCAGCAGCCCGGATTGGGGGGAACGCAGTCCCGCCATCAGCGACGCCAGCGTGGACTTGCCGCTTCCGGACGAGCCCTGCAGGATCGCCCGGTCGCCGGGGCCGAGCGTGAGACTGCAGCCGCGAAGGACCGGGGCGCCACGGCCGGCGTGCGTGAACCAGAGGTCTGACGCTTCGAGCGTCGGCCCTGGCTGCCCGGTCGATCGAGCGCTGGCGGTCGATGCGGATGCCCGCGCCGCGCCGGTGTACTGATCTCCTGACGCCGCGGCCTTGAATACTGGCGCGGTCTGGCGCCAGGCGATCGCCGCGCCCGCGAGGTTCCACAACCCGCCGGTCAAACGATCGAAGGCCCGGAACCCGAGGAGGATCCCGCCCAGACCGATCGCCAGCACCACCGGTGATCCGCCGCGGAGAAAGAGCGGTGTCAGACCGCACAGCCCGATGAGAATCCAGCCCCTCGGCACGAGCGCGAGCAGCCAGACGGTGGCGCGGTCCATCTGGGCGGAGGCCTGGACGTACCGTTCGAGCGCCTCGTCTTCCCCGTCGTGCCACCGCTCGCGCGGCTGCTGCGCCAGGCGCGTGCGATGCCCCGCCATGCGCTCGATCAAATCGTGCGTGAGCCCCACCCGCAGCCCGACCCAGGTCTGGCGCCGCCGGGAGTATCGCCACGCGAGCGCGCCCGTCGCGACGATCCAGACGAGGAGCAGGATCGTGAGCAGCGGCGACGCGAGCGCGAGGACTCCGGCGGCGAGCGCGAGCTCGAGGATCGCGAGCAACGCAAGGAACCCGCCGCCGAGCGCCAGCGATTCGACGGCTTGCGCCTCGATCACGCGGCCGAGCAGCCGCCCGGCGCCTTCCCGCCGCACGTGCTCGGCCTCGAGCCCGAAGGCGCCGGCCAGCAGCCGCTGCTTCAGGAGCGCGCCGACGACGATCGCCAGCCGTCCCTGCAGCCAGAGCGTGGCGAGCTGGAGCGGCACGACGGTGCAGAGGGCGATCGTCCAGGCGCCGAGCCACGCGGCGTCCAGCCGGCCCTGCAGCGCCGCACGTCCGAGCAGCCACCAGGCGACGACCCACATCGCGTACTGCGCCGCGTGCGCGAGGACGAGCAACGTGAGCTGCCGCCGCGCGCCCGACGCCGCGAGCTGCGCGCGGACGCTGCCGCCGGCCGGCACACGAAGCACCCAGCCGGCCTGTACGCGCCGGTCCCGCAGGCGTTCGGCAAGCAGGGCCGCCACGAGCGCCGGGCGTTTCGACAGTCGGTACGCCCGCCTCCTCCACGAGCCGCGCGGTCTCGGCCGTGAGCGGCGCCGCGATCGGCTCGACGATCGCCTGGCGCACGAGTCCGGCCGGAATGGTGGTCACCCGAAGATCCGGCCGCACGATCGTCAGCCGGCTTCCGCGCGCGCGCACGATCATCACGAATCGATCGTCGTCCGCACGGACGACCGCCGGCGCGGCACCCCGGAGGAGCTCGGTCACCTGTCCGGCCGACGTCTCGACCGGCTCGGCGTGGAGCCCGAGCGCCGAGGCATGTCTGTGCAGGTCTCCCGGGCCTGCGAGTCCGTGGGCTCCATTCGTCGGATGGACGGGCAGGCCCGCGGCCCGAGCGAGCAGCTCCAGACCCTCGCCGATGCGCGACGCCGGCCAGAAGATGTCAGACATCACACACCCACGCGCTCGCGCGCCGGCTCCTCGAGGATCCGGCCCCCGTCGATGCGCAGCGCGCGCCATGAAGGGTCGGCCCAAAGCCGTCGCTGCAGCGCCGACTCGGCGTCGAGGAGTGATCGATACACCGATCTCGGATGCGCCGCGAGATCGGCCGGGGCTCCATGCTCGACGATGCGCCCGCCCGAGATGACGAGAACCCGGTCGAAGCTGGATGTCTCGCCGATGTCGTGTGTCACGCAGAGCAGCGTCGCGTCGCGCCATTTGTCGCGGGCGCGGCGCAGCAGCTCGACGCGCTTCTCGCGCTCGAGGCCGCGGAACGGCTCGTCGAGGATCGCGAGCCGCGACGCCGGCGTCCGAGGCCGCGGCCGAACCGCACGCGCTGTCCCTCGCCGCCGGAGACGAGCCCGCCGCCTCTCGCCGAGCGCCGTCTGCAGTCCCTCGGGCAGCTGCTCGACGAGGCCCCGAAGGTCCGCATCCGCCACGATGGCGCCAAGGGTCGCGGCTTCCTCGTCCTGTCCGAAGGTCAGGTTCTCGGCGAGCGATCGGTTCCAGAGGTGGACCGCGGGATCGATCCAGGCGGTGCCCAGCCGCAGCTCCTCGAGCCGCGCCGCGTCGAGCGGCGCGTCATCCACGAGCAGGTCGCCCGAGGCTGGCCTGTGCCAGCCGAGCAGAAGGCCGACGAGCGTCGACTTCCCCGCGCCAGAGGCGCCGACGATCGCGACGTGCGCGCCCGGCTGGATGTTCATCGAGGCGGCCTCGAGGATGACGTGCCCTCCCGCGCGGACGGTGACGTCGCGCAGCTCGATCCGGACCGCCTCGGCGAGGAGCGATGGCGGGACGCGGCCGACCCTCTGGGATTTCTTCCTCGAGCGCGCCGAGCGGCTCCACGATCCGCAGCGTCAGGTTGCGCTGCGTCGGGTACTGCCATGCGATCTGCGCCAGCTCCTGGCCGAGCGTCGGAATGTTGAGCGCCCAGTATGCGAGAAGCAGCGCGCCGCCCCCTTCGTCGCCGAGCTCGGCGCGAGCGAAGAGCAGCCAGGCGGCGAGGCCGAACCCTGTGATCAGTTGAAGACCGCTCGTCGCCACTGCGGCTCGCAGGAGCGACTGCCCTGCCCGCGACCAGTCGACGAGCAGGCTTTCCTGCTCGCGCGCGAGCGCCCGCTCGGCGGCGTGCGCGCGCACGGCCACGAGCCCCAGGAATGCATCCAGATAGAAACAGTTGAGAGCGCCGGTGTGCGTCCGGAGCCGCAGGTCGCGCTCGGAGAGCCAGGGCTGCGCCGCCGCAGGGATCGCGACGGCCGCGACGGAGGCCGCCACGGCCACGAGAGCGCTCTGCGGATACAAGAGCGCGATCCCTGCAGTCGTGAGGAGGAGCTCGAACGACGAGCGCGCGAGCTGCGCGCCCAGGTTCGGCAGCTCGCGGATCTGATGCGCGGCATGGCTGCGTTCGGCCATGTCGGACGCGGGCCGGCTCTGGAAGTAGCGGTCCGCGAGCCGCGGAATCTTCTCGAGAAACGCGACCCGCAGCCGGGTCTCCAGCCGGCGGCCGATCCCGATCGCGGCTGATGCGATCGGCAGCTCGAGTGCGAGCAGCATCCCGGACAAGAAGACGATGGCGGCCATCGTCGCGGCGCGCTGCCCGGTGAGCGCGAGGTGCGGTCCCAGGTCAATGAGACTCCTGAAGAGGAGCGCCTCCAGCACGATCCCGGCCGCCGCAAGAAACAGCGCGGCGAGGAGCGCCGCCGGCGCGAGCGCGCCGTCGGCGCGAAGGAGCCCGAGCAGGTGACGGCCCGGATCGAGCGGCGGCTCGCGGAGCGCGGCGGCCACCTCGCGCGGAAGCGCCGCCTCGCGGCGCGCGCGCTCTTCCGCTTCACGCACCCCGCGCACGCGGACGAGCACGGCGCCCCGGACCATCACCTGTTCCGCGTCGTCGGCCGGCGGCGCCGGACGCACGGTCCAATAGTCCGCGGGCACCACGCTCGTCGCATCGGTGGCGTCGCGTGCACGCTCGAAGAGCACTCCGAGCGTGCGTTCGGCGTCGCCGCGGCCGAACGCGCCTGTCCGGCCGAGGGCCGTCGTCATCCTGAGCGTGGCATCGAGCGCGGCGAGTGAACGCCAGGACGCATCACCGAGGGCCGACGCGATCAGCCGCTCGATCCCGTTCCGCGAGACACCTCCGGCCGCCGCACGCCGCCTGACCGCTCCGAGAAACAGATCGGACTCCGCCGCGGCCCGCCACGCGGCGGCGGGAACCGGCATCGTGTGGACGTAGAGCTCGTCCTTGAACGCCGCGTGCCCCGGCCAGCGCCGTCCGGTCGCGGGATCCATCACCTGCACGAACGGGCCGAGGCGCTTCCACGCGACGACGAAGTGAAGGACGCCGCTCGGCTGGCGCGCGACAGCGATCGCCGGCAGCACGCCGGATCCGGGGAGCAGAACGTGATCGGCGGGGACGATGATCTGCTCGGCGATCAGGCCGGCATCGTTTGCGAGGTCTTCGAGCGTGTCGATGGAGGTGCCGTCGACGTCGGTCTGACATGCTTCGCGCAGACGGCCGTAGCTGGCGTGCAGGCCGAACCCGTCGAGCAGACACTTGAGCGCGGCCGGCCCGCAGTCCATCGCCGAGGTCTGAACGACCTCCGGCGCGAGCAGCCGCTGGGCGTGCCGCGTCGCCGCCACGTCAGGTGCCGGTCTGGCCTGCGGTCTCGACGGGCCGGTGAGGTACCCGCCCAGCGTTCGGAGCACGAGGAGCGCCGGCCTCACCCGCAATCAATCTCAACACAACATTCCCGCAGCCGCGATGCGCGCGCTCTTCGACCGCGTCGGCCGCGTCGCGCGCGCCGAGGCGACATCCTGCTGCGGGCGAGAGCGGCACCGGGAAGGAGCTGGTCGCGCGCGCGGTCTCATCGCAACAGCGCCCGCGCGGAGCAGGCGTTTGTCGCGATCAACTGCGCGGCGCTGACCGAGACGCTGCTCGAGTCGGAGCTCTTCGGGCACGAGAAGGGGGCGTTCACCGGCGCGATCGGACTGAAGAAGGGCAAGCTCGAGCTCGCGGACGGCGGCACGATCTTTCTCGACGAAATCGGCGAGCTGCCGCTACGCTGCAGGCGAAGCTTCTCCGCGCGCTGCAGGAGCGCAAGTTCGAGCGCGTCGGAGGGACGCGACCGGTGCGCGTCGACTTCCGGCTGATCGCCGCGACGAACGCGACCTCGAGACGGCGGTCAGGCGGGCGCGTTCCGGCAGGATCTTCTACTCGTCCACAACCAGCCTAAAGGCTGGTGCCACAAGTTACTGCGACGACTTCAACTTCTTCGCGATCGCGTCGAGGTGCTGCTTGAAGGCGTCGAGCAGCGGATCCTTGCTGGCCTCGCCTCGCTTGACCGCCTCGGCGTAGCGGTCGCGCGCCTCCTGGAGCTTCCCCGCCGCCTCCAGCCCCTCGCCGAGGCTGTCGTAGGTGTTTGCCGACTCCGGATAGCTGCGAACGTTCAGCTCGAAGTACCGGAGCGCTTCCTCGACACGGCCGGCCTGCAGAGCCCCGTAGCCGACGTTGTTCACCGTGTTCTCGGGCGGCGTGACGTTGTAACCCATACGCTCGCTCAGCGCGGCGTAGTGCTTCTCCAGGTCGCCGAACGACCCCTGGAACGATCCGGTGGAATTGACCGGAAGCCGCCACCGATCGAACACCTTGCGCAGCCCGATGTAATGGCTGCGCAGGACGACGGATCCATGATCCTCGTCGTCGAAGCGCTGGATCTCCCACTCGAAACCGGCGGGCGTCGAGCCGCTCAGGGTCTTCCGCAGCGTCGCGAGCGCCGCGTCGAACACCGGCTCGTCCCCCATCGTGACGACCAGCGTCTTCCGCAGCTCGCGGCGATCGCGCAGGAGCTCGGCCGTTCGCTTCACGGGCATGTCGCTGTCCCAGTTCAGGGTGGGCGACACGGCGATATAGCCGTTGAACGCATCCGGACGCGTCGTGAAGGCGTGCATCGCGAACAGGCCGCCGAAGGAGTGGCCCGCGAACACGCTGAACGGCGCGGTGCGGTACTTTTTCTCGACGAACGGCTTCAGCTCGGTGGCGATGAACGTCAGGAACCGGTCCGCGCCCCCGGCCGTCGGGAACTCCATCGGGCTGCCGTCGGGCCTCGCCAGCGTGGCCTTCGTCGGGGTCAGGTCGCGCGTGCGATCCGTGTTGCCGATGGCGACGACGATCATTTCCGGCATGCGGCCGTTGCGGGCGAGAAATTCCACCGTGGCGGCCGTGTGCGCGAACTGCGCCTCGCCGTCGGTGAGATACAGCACCGGATAGCGCTCGCTTCCGTTCGCGTACTGGCGCGGCGTGCGCACGAAGATCGTGCGCTCCTCGTTGAGCGTGGCCGAGCGGACGGTCAGCCGCTCGCCGAGCTCGATTGACTGCGCGGCGGCGTTCGCGGGCAGCACACACAGCAACGCGACCAGAACCAGGCGTCGTGACTTCATAACGTGATTTCCTCGTCGAGAGGCTACTGCAGGACGGCTGAGTCGGCCAGAGATTTGGGACCGGGCGTGGGACGAACGCGTCCTACGAACCCGCGAGATACCCTGGGCGCGCCTTCACCGTGACGCCGCGTCGCTTCACGCGCACGTCGAGGCGGTGCCAGCCGTCGGTCGAGACGCCCCGGGGCGTGTAACTGATCAAGTATCGAAGCCGGAACTCCTCGAGCACGCCGACGAAGATCGAACCCAGGTTCCCCGTCGACTCCACTTCGAACAGCTGTCCGCCGGTAAGCTCGCTCAGATCCCGAAGGAAGTCCCCCCGGCGCAGCCGTCCGGCGGTCACTCCGTAGACCACGGCGTCCGAGCGGCGGGCAACGTCGAGCACGCTCTTCGGCAGCAGCCAGCTGGCCGTATCGAGCCCATCGCTGAACACGAGGACCAGGCTGCGTCCGACGTCCGACTCGGCGAGCATGATGCCGGCGAAACTCGCGTCGACGAGGCCGGTCCCGCCCGAAGGCTCCGCCGCTTCTATGCCGAGCCACACTCGCTTCAGGTCGGTGGTCAGATCGGATCCGAGCGTCACGACGTGGCTGAACGTAATGAGGGCCGCGCGCTCATCCTCCTTCAGCGCGTCCAGCAGCGCGCGGCCGGCGGCGCGCAGATGATCGAGCCGCGAGCCCGCCACGCTGTCGCTCATGTCGAGCGTCAGGATGACGTTGAGCGGAATCTGCTCGAAGCTGGCGTGATCTATCTGTTGGGCCACCCCGTTGTCGAGGAGCTCGAAGTCCGTGGGCTTCAGGCCGAGCACCGGGCGGCCGTTCTCGGTGACCAGCACGTCAACGCGCACCGCCTCGGTTTTCGCCGTGAAGGTCGCCCGCTGAGCGTCGATCGGCCCGCTGCTCGCGAGTAGCAGAGCGAGCCCCACGGGCGCTCTCAGAGTCACGGTTTCGAGCCCTTCAGGAACGGCCGGCGCAGCTCGGCCAGGAGCGCATCCGTGTCGTGTACGTGGGCCTTGTGATACTCCCACCAGGGATCTTCACGCTCGTCTTCATCCGGCGGCAGCGCGAAGACCTCCTTCACCGAGCGCACCGCTGCGGGTCGATCACCGTACGCGCGGGCCAGGAGACCCATCGCCAGGCGTGGCGACTGCGCGCGAGGATAGAGCGCGGCGGCGCGCTCGAAGTGCTCGCGTGCGGCAACGCGGCGCCTCATGGCGGCTTCCTCGTGGCCGAGAAACAGCTCGGCGTAGTAGACGAGCTGCGAATCTTTCAGCTGAGGGATCGTCTGTCGCAGTTGCTCCGTGGCTTCCTCGTGGCGTCCGAGGAGCCCAAGCACCCTGCCGAGGCGGAGGCGGGCTTCGGCGAAGGCCGGATCGGCGACGAGCGACTTGCGGAAGAACCGCTCCGCCAGCTCGAGCTCGGTCTCGACCGACCCGACCTCGCTTTTCAGATCCGCACGGGACTCGAGCGCGCGGGAAGCGGCCTGCAGCAGCGGGCCGGCGAAGGCTTCGTGCATCGCGCCCGCGTAGAAGAGTAGCCGCGCATCGCCGGGAAGGAGGCGAAGGCCGGCGTTCAGGTGCGGTACGGCGTACGCAAACTGCTCTTCCCGCTCCAAATACGCCGTCGTCGCGCGGTACCATGCCCGCACGGTTTCGTCGCGCGCCGGATCGGGCGCCGCCGAGTCGAGCGTCGTCCGGCTGATATCCCAGTGGAGCGTCGCATATTCGATGTCCAGCGCGACCCCGTCCTCGGTCTCGACAACGATTCGGCCGCTGGATGAGGGACGCCGCCTTCGTAGCGGGTCTGCCTGCAGAGGTGGCCGGTCGACCTGCGGTGTGCGTGTTAACAGAGCTTCGATCGAGCGGCACCAGGATTGCGATATCCGCGTGCAGCAGGGCAGCGCGCTTCAGGAACTGATCCCAGTCGGGCCGTAGCGCCGTTTTCCTGGCGAAGCCACGGAGGGCACTGGTGACGGACCGCGGCCGAGGACGGCTGGGCCGGGGCATCGGGCGTTCGCGCGGCGTGAGGCCGCGAGTCTCGTCGACGACCTCGAGAAAAATCGCGAGGTCCGACTGGAAGTCGCGAAGCTCGGCTCGCGGCCACGCGCCGATCACGCGCGCCGGGACATCCGCAGTTCCGGGTTTGTGCCGCTCGACAGCGGCCATCCAGTCGCTCATGCGAGCGATCGGGTCGTCCGCGGGCGTCTGAATCGGGACGCTGAAAAACAGAGCCGCAATCAGCCCGAGGTGCATGACGCCGGCGTCAGAGGGCGCCGCGCTCCCGGTAGAACCGCACTGCGCCGGGATGGAACTCCAGGGGCGATCCCTTCACGGCGCTCGGAAGCGACAGCTTCTTCGCCTCTGGGTGAACGGCCGCCAGATCGGCCTGACGCTCGAACAACACGCGCGTCAGTTGGTACGCGAGATCGTCGGACATGTCGCTCCGGACGACGAGCAGGTTGGCGACGCCGACGACCGGCACCGCCGAGTCCACCCCGCGATACGCACCGGCCGGAATCTCGAGAGACGTATAGAGATCGCCGTGCGCAACGCGAAGCGCATCGAGTGCCGTGGCCGTCGGCACGAGACGCATCCGGACGTTCGGCGAGTGCGCGAGGTCGAGAAACGCCGGCGTCGGCAGCCCTCCGCTCCAGAAGAGCGCGTCGAGCTTGCCATCCTTGAGCGCGTCCGCTCCCTGCGTCGGTCCGATCCCGCGGCGCGTCACGTCCCGCTCGAGATCGAGCCCGGCCGCGGAGACCACGCGCCTTGCGGTGATTTCCGTGCCGCTTCCGGGGAGGCCCATCGAGACCACGCGGCCGCGAAGATCGGCGAGCGACGTGATGCCCGCATCCAGCGTGACGAGATGGAGATAGTTGAAATACAAAACGGCCAGCGCGCGCGCCGGAACGGGGGGCCCTCCGGCAAACGGCCCCTCTGCCTTGGCCGCGTCCGCCGCGGTGTCCGCGAGGGTGAAAGCAATCTCTGCCTTGCCGTCCCGAATGAGCTTGAGATTGTCGACCGACGCTGCCGTCGACTCCGCGGTCGCGCGCACGCCCGGCACGTGATCGCTGACGACCTTCGCCAGGCCGCCGCCGTAGGCGTAGTAGACGCCGCCGGTGTCGCCGGTAGCGATGGAGAGATACTGAACACCGCTGCCGCCTTCGGGAAAGTGACACGACACGGCGCCGGCGCCGCTGGAGCACGCAGCCACAAACAGAATCCAGAATCCAGAATTCAGAATCCAGAAGGGAATCCAGAAGCGGACTCGTCGCGGAATCCAGAAGAAGGCTCGAGCTCTTGCGAACACCGCACCAGGCACCCAGCACTCCTTCTGAATTCTGTATTCTGAATTCTGAATTCCCAGATCTAACGCGTCAGCTTCCTGTACTTGATCCGGTGCGGCTGATCGGCCTCGGCGCCGAGCCGGCGCTTGCGGTCCGCTTCGTAGTCCTGGTAGTTCCCCTCGAACCACACGACGCGGCTGTCCCCTTCGAACGCCAGCATGTGCGTCGCGATGCGGTCGAGGAACCAGCGGTCGTGGCTGATGACGACGACGCAGCCGGCGAACTCGACGAGCGCGTCCTCGAGCGCGCGGAGCGTATCGACGTCGAGGTCGTTGGTCGGCTCGTCGAGCATCAGGAGATTCGAGCCTTTGCGGAGCAGCTTCGCGAGATGCAGCCGGTTGCGCTCGCCCCCGGAGAGCGCTCCAACCTTCCGCTGCTGATCGCGCCCCTTGAAATTGAACCAGGAGGCATACGCGCGCGACGGTACCGTCCGCTTGCCGAGCGTCAGCTCCTCTTCGCCCGCCGCCGATCTCCTCCCAGACGGACTTGTTCGGGTCGAGCGTGTCGCGTGACTGATCGACGTAGCCGATCTGCACGGTGTCGCCGAGCCGCAGCGTTCCGGCGTCCGGCTTCTCCTGCCCCGTGATCATCCGGAAGAGCGTCGTCTTGCCGGCGCCGTTCGGGCCGATCACGCCGACAATGCCGCCCCGCGGCAGCGTGAAGCTGACGTCGTCCATGAGCATGAGGTCGCCGTACGCCTTCCGCACGCCGCGCGCTTCGACGACGATGTCGCCCAGCCGCGGTCCGGGCGGGATGTAGATCTCGACCGATTCGAGCTTCTGCTGCGTGTCCTCGGCGAGCATCTGCTCGTACTTGTTGAGGCGCGCCTTCCCTTTTGCCTGGCGGGCGCGGGGAGACATGCGGATCCACTCCAGCTCGCGGTCGAGCGTTCGCTGGCGGCGCGTCTCCTGCTTCTCCTCGACCGCCAGCCGCTGCTTCTTCTGATCCAGCCACGAGGAGTAGTTGCCCTCCCATGGGATGCCGTGGCCGCGATCGAGCTCGAGGATCCAGCCGGCGACGTTGTCGAGGAAGTACCGATCGTGCGTGACGGCGACGACGGTGCCCGGATAGTCCTTGAGGAAGCGCTCGAGCCAGGCGACCGATTCCGCATCGAGGTGGTTCGTCGGCTCGTCGAGCAGCAGCAGATCCGGCGACAGCAGGAGCAGCCGGCAGAGCGCGACGCGGCGGCGCTCGCCGCCCGACAACTTCGTGACGTCCGCGTCAGCCGGCGGCAGCCGGAGCGCATCCATCGCCAGCTCGAGCCTCGAATCGAGGTCCCAGGCGTTCGCCGCATCGATCCGGTCCTGCAGCTTCGCCTGCTCGCCGAGCAGCTTGTCCATCTCCTCGGGTGACATCTCCTCGCCGAACTTCGCGTTGACCTCGTCGAACCGCGTCAGCAGCGCGCGTACCGCCGCCGCCCCTTCTTCGACGTTCCCGAGGACGGTCTTCTTCGGATCGAGCCGCGGCTCCTGCGGCAGAAAGCCGACCGAGATGCCGTCGGCGGGAAACGCCTCGCCGCCGAAGTCCTTGTCTTCTCCTGCCATGATCCGCAGAAGCGTGCTCTTGCCCGCGCCGTTCAATCCGAGCACGCCGATCTTCGCGCCGGGGAGAAACGACAGCCAGATATCGCGCAGGACGACCTTGTCGGGAGGATGAATCTTCCCGAGACCTTTCATGGTGAAGATGTATTGCATCAGGAGATCATTCTATTGTGGATTTGGGATTGGCGATTGTCGATTGATTGTCGATTGGTGATTGCGTATTGGGGAATTATTGCTGATTGATGATTGGCGCCCACTAGCCCTCCCAGTGAAAACGGTGGAGCAACCGGTGGACGACGGGCGTAAGCAGGAGTCCCGCGACAACGATGAACACCAGACCCGCATAGAGCGCATACAGACCAGCGAACACCTTGCCCGGGTCGGTGCGTGGATCGATGACCTCACCCATCCCGCCGAGCAACATGGCGGAATTCAGAAAACCGTCACGCCACGGAAGGTCCTCGAAGCGGCCATAACCGTACATGCCGATGGCCAGGGAGAACCCGAGCAAGGCAAGCGCCGCCGTCGCGTGGCTGGCGATGCGAAGCAGAAAGCGGCGGCGAGGGAGCGGCCGAACGCCGCGATGCTCGTACACCGTCGTCTCCTCTAAGTCCGGCCCACAACTGACGTGGGCTCTCGATCCTCCGGTTCCGCGATGGCGACGGCCGTGCTTCGTCCGCCTGGACCTCGCCGGCGCGGCTCCCGCACCGGCGCATAAGGATCGTACGGCGGCTCCGCGAAAGGACCGCCAAGCCAGTTTCTTCGGCCGAGCACCCGCGTCGCCAGACGCCTGAGGTATTGGAACATCGCATCCCTCGGGAACACGGTCAGGACGTCCTCCAGCGTGCTACACCGTGCAGACCTGTGCCTGCAGCGGCACACACGATTCCGAGCACGGTGATCGGCCGCTCGGGAGAGGCCTTGGGAGCCTCGAGGAAGAAGGCAAATACGAGGAGCGGAGCCGAGACGGCGACTAGGACCGATGCCTGGAACGTAGTCTTTCCTCCGCGCCGCTGGAAAGATGCAACCCGAGCGTCAGATTCAGGAGCGCCGCGAACAGAATGTAGATGTGATTGGCCGTACAGATAGCGGATTGCATCGTTGGCGGCGTAGGCCTCCGGAAACTGCCGGCGCATATAGAGGCCAGAGTAAATGAAGACCGCGACTGTACCCAGACCAAGCCAGAGGTGGAAGAGACGAACATTCCTCATTGCGGATTGAGGATTGGGGATTGTGGATTGATTGACAATTGCTGATTGGCGATTGTCGATTGATGACGATTGACGATTGGTCGGCGACGTCATTTTACGGGCCAGAGACTGCTCTCGGTCCTGGCGGTGGCCAGGTACTTCTCGATCGCCGCGACGACGTCGGGATGCGCGGTCGCGACATTGTGCTGCTCAACGGGATCGGCGTCGAGATTGTACAGCTCGAGCGGCCCATCCTTCGTGAGCCGGACGCCCTTCCAGCGTCCCATCCGCACCGCCTGCTGAAATCCACGCTCGTGAAACTCCCAGTAGAGGAACTCGTGACCCGGCTGTGGGTCGTCCCTGAGCGCACGCGCCATCGACACGCCGTCGAGTCCGGCTGGGATTCGCGCGCCGCCGAGCTCCGCCAGCGTCGGAAACATGTCCCAGTGCGCCCACACGTGGGTGCTCACGCGGCCGGCCGGGATCGTCCCGGTCCAGCGCGCGATCATGGGAACGCGGATGCCTCCCTCGTACAGATCGCGCTTGATCCCCCGCAAACCTCCGGAACTCTTGAAAAATGCCGGGTCCGCGCCGCCTTCGCGGTGCGGACCGTTGTCGCTGGTAAACAGGATCAAGCGTTCGATCCTCGAGCCCCCGGGTGCGCAGCAGGTCGGTCAGGCGGCCGACGTCGCGGTCCATGCGCGTCACCATCGCCGCGAACGCCGCTCTGGGAGTCGGCTGCGATCGATATCCCAGCGACGTATCGTCGGGCCCGGTCGGACGCGCGTCCGCCTTCTCGTTCGCGAAGCCGTTCTCCGGGAACCGCCCCTTGAGCGGCGCCAGCGAGTCGGCTGGAACCCGCAGCTCCGCATGCGGCACGGTGTAGTTGAGATAAACAAAGAAGGGACGGTCGTCAGCTCGCTCGATGAACGCCGATGCTTCCCGCGTGAAGAGATCGTTCACGTAATCGCGATCGACGTCCGTAGCGACGCGCTCGCCGTCACGGTACACGTGATCCGTGTACTGACGATGCGCGTGACGATGGTCGAGAAAGCCAAAGGAGAAAGCGAAGCCCTTCCGATCGGGCGCCCCTGTCGTCGCGGTGCGTCCGAGTCCCCACTTCCCGATGACGGAGGTTCGATAACCCGCGTCGCGCAGCGCGGTCCCGACGGTGACGTCCTCGGCACGCAGCGGAAACTCGCCGTTGCCGCGAATCCACCCGTGGCCCGTATGCAGTCCGGTCATCAACGCGGCCCTCGAAGGCGCGCAGACGGTGCTGCCCGCGTAGTACTGCGTGAAGCGTATCCCCTCGCGGGCGAGGCGATCGAGCGCCGGCGTCTGGAACTTCGACTGGCCGTACGCGCTGAGGTCGCCGTAGCCGAGATCGTCGGCCTGAATGAGCAGGATGTTCGGCTGCGACGGCCGAGTCTGCGAGGCGATCGGCCCGTTGCTGGCGACCGCGCAGCCCAACACGAGGCCGAGCGCGCTAATAATGCGGAAGGTGTGGCCGCAGATAGCCATACAGCCATGTCCCGGCAAGCGCGCTCACGACGGCGGCGGCGAACACGCCCGCGCCGCTGCCGATGAGCGCGAACAGCGGGCCCGGGCACGCGCCGGTCAGCGCCCATCCCACGCCGAACAGGCTGCCGCCAATCCAGTACCGGTAGCCACGCCCCAGTTCCCTCTCTGAAAACGAGATCGCATCACCCGTCAGGGTGTGCGCACCCGAGCGCCTGAGCAGAAGAATCGAGACGCCTGCCACGAGCACGGCGGAGCCCATGATGCCGTACATCTGGAAGGCCTCGAACCGGAACATCTCCTGGATGCGGAACCAGGAAACCGCCTCTCCCTTCGTCAGCACGACGCCGAACAGCAATCCGAGGGTGAAATACCTGAGCATCGACCGCGACCCTACAACAGCAGAGGCAGGATGAAGTACGTCGCCAGCAGTCCGCCGGCGAAGAACCCGACGACGGCGAGAAGAGAGGCACGCTGGAGCGAAGCGAGTCCCGCGATTCCGTGTCCCGACGTGCAGCCCCCGGCGTACGCGGTCCCGAACCCGATGAGAAATCCGCCACCGAGGATCAGAATCGCCCCGCGCACTGTCAGGAGGTGATGCCAATTGAACACGTCGCCAGGGACCAGGCCGGAGAACTGCCGGACGCCGAGCGTCTCGAGCGCGGCCCTCGTGTCCGGAGTGATCGCCACGTCGGGCATGCCGAGCACGCGAGCGGCCACGAAGCCGCCGGCGAGAACGCCAGCGACGAACGCCAGGTTCCATCCGCCCTCGCGCTTCCAGTCGTAGCGAAAGAACTCGACGTTGGACGGCGCGAAGGCTGCGCACATGTGCCGGAGGTTGCTCGAGATGCCGAACGGCTTGTTGCCCAGCACCAGCAGCGCGGGAACGAAGAGACCGATGAGAGGGCCCGCAACATACCAGGGCCACGGGCGCATGAGAAAGTCCAGCACAGATGCTAGTATCCCCGTTTCCTGGTCATTCGTGGAGTGACGAGATGAGACTGCATGCACGGATCGCGCTCGCCGCGTTCGTGGTGATCGGAACCCTGTTCGCCAGCCATGGCGCCGCCCAGCGGGGCGGGGGCTACGAAGTGTGGATCGTGGACCAGTCCGACACGAAAGGCCTGGACCACGGCGGCACGTTGTACATCTTTGCGGGGGCAGATCTCGGCGGTCAAGCGGCCGCATCGGCGAAGCCTGCGGCGGTCATCGACATCGGCGGCGACACGGCGGCGCTGTGCCGGCAGAAGACCGGCTCGAACCCGGTCCGTCCGCACATGGTGCTGTTCAACCGCGAGCATTCGCACGCGCTGCTGGCGTTTGTCGCCAGCGGGCACGTCGTCGTGTTCGACGCCGCGACGCGCAAGCCGCTCGAGTGCGTGCAGACGACGAAGTCGGCGACCGGGCGGCAGGCTCACGCGGCGTTCCCGGCGCCAGACGGGTCGTACATCCTCGTGGCCAACCAGAACGGCAAGCGGCTCGAGCGGATCGATTCGAACTTCGCGAAGAACACGTTCGCCCACAACGCCGAGGCGACGCTGGACCTGGCGACCTGCACGACGCCCGGCGGCGCCCCGTGCCAGGCCCCGAACGTCCGGCCCGACAACGCCCCTATCTGTCCCGTGGTCAGCGACGCGGGAGACCTGGCGTTCGTGACGCTGCGGGGCGGCGGCATGCTCGTCGTCGATCCGCGCGCGACGCCGATGCGGATCGTCGCGGAGTACGACATGGCGACGGTCAAGGGGAACGGGTGCGGCGGCGCGCAAGTGCGCGGGCAGATGTACGTCAACTCAGGCGGCCGGCCCGGTCCGATGGAGCATCTGCACGTGTACGGGTTCGATGTCTACCGCTTTGCGCTCGATGCGTTCCGCGGGACGAAGCCCTCCCCGCCTAACACGCCCGCGCCGACCGTCGTGTTCAAGGCGGACGGCGCGCACGACTCGCACGGCATGGTGACGACCGGCGGCGACCGCTACCTCTGGGTGATGGACCGGCACGGCGACGTCGTGGAAGTGATCGCGACCTCCGACGACAAGCACATTCGATCGGTGCCGCTGAACGGCGCGCTCACCGACAACGCCGCGCCTGACCTGAGCGACGTCTCGCCCGCCGGCGATCTCGTGTTCGTGGCGTTTCGCGGCCCGACGCCGCTCAGCGGCGATCCGCACAACGCGAAGGGCGCCACACCCGGCCTCGCCATTCTTGAAGTGATCGACGGAGGCCGCAACGGGCGCCTTCTGGGGTTGATCCGGCTCACGAACGTGGGGACGGACGGAGTTGAAAAGGCCGATCCGCACGCGCTGCGCGTGCGGCGCACGGGCCAGAAGCAGCCCTGAAGGGCTGCGCTACGTACTTTTCGGAATTCCTAAAGCCTCTCGTTGCTTACCGTGCGCGCGACCGGCGCCTGGGGAAGATCGGGCGTGAAGTCCTCGCCCGGGTTGATGAACCGATCGCGCTCGAAGTTGTATTGCTTGTCGTACAGCTGCCGGTAGCGGCCGCCGCTCGCCAGCAGCTCTTCGTGCGTCCCGCGCTCGACGATCTGCCCTTCCTCGATCACGAGAATCTGATCGGCGCTGCGAATCGTCGACAGCCGGTGCGCGATCACGAACGTCGTCCGGCCGCGCCGGAGCGAGCGCAACCCGTCCTGGATGAGCGCCTCGCTCTCGCTGTCCAGGCTCGACGTCGCTTCGTCGAGCACGAGGATCTTCGGGTCCGCCAGGATCGCGCGCGCGATCGCGACCCGCTGCCGCTGCCCGCCCGACAGCTTGACCCCGCGCTCCCCCACCACGGTCTTGTACTTGTCCGGGAAGCCCTGGATGAACTCGTCGGCGTGCGCGATCCGGCTCACCTCCTGGACCTCTTCATCTGACGCGTCCGGGCGGCCGTACCTGATGTTGGCCGCGATCGGCCCGTCGAACAGGAAGTTGTCCTGCAGGACGACGCCGAGCTGGCCGCGGTAATCGCGCAGGCGGACGGCCGCAAGATCGATCCCGTCGACGAGCACCCGGCCCTGACCCGGGCGGTTGAACGCCATCACCAGGCTGATGAGCGTGCTCTTCCCGGACCCGCTCGATCCGACCAGCGCCGTCGTCGAACCGGCCGGAGCCCGGAACGACACGTCGCGCAGCACGGGGACGCCCGGCGTGTACTCGAAGCTGACGTGCTCGAAGACGACTTCTCCCGCGATCCCCGGAAGCGGCAGCCGCGAGTGGTCCTCCTGATCTTCCGTCGCCATGGCGAAGACGTCGCGGATCCGGTCGAGGCCGGCCAGAGCTTCCGAAATCTGCGTGCCGATCGACGCGATCTGCACGATCGGCGCGGCCACGAGGCCGGTGAAGAGGATGTAGCTGAGGAACTCGCCGACCGTCATCCGCCCCTCGAGGATCGCCCGCCCGCCCACGGTGATCATCAGCACGCCGACGATGCCGATCACAACGGTCGAGAAGGCCATGATGGCGGAAACGCCGGTCACCGACTTCGCGACGTTGCGGAACAGCCGGTGCACGCCCTTGGTGAAGACCAGCTCTTCGCGCTTCTCCGCGGTGTAGGTTTTCACGATGCGGATGCCGCCGAGTGTCTCGTTCAGCCGCCCCGTAACCTCCGCGTTGATCTTGCCGCGCTCGCGGAACACCGGGCGCAGGCGCTGGAACGCGACCGCCATCCCGCCGCCGAACGTCCCGAGGGCCAGGATCGTGATGATCGTCAGGAACCAGTTCAGATAGAGGAGATACGCGAGCGCGGCCGCGGCGGTGACGATGCTGCCGGTGAGCTGCACGAGCCCGGTGCCGACCAGGTTCCGGATGCCTTCGGCGTCGGTCATGATCCGCGAGATCAGCACGCCGGTCTGGGTCGAGTCGAAGTACCGAACGGGCAGCCGAGCGACGTGCGCTTCGATCCGGCGCCGCATGTCGGTGATGGCGCGCTGCGCGGCCACACCCAGCACCTGTGACAGCGCGAACGAGGTCACGGCCTGGACCACCGTCGCCGCCGCCCCCGCCAGCGCCAGCGGCCACAGCAGATCCATGCGCTGCTTGCCGATAACGTCGTCTATCAGGAACTTCGACGTGGCAGGCAGGACGAGACCCGACGCGCGGTTGACGAGCATGATGCCGAGCCCGAGCGACAGGCGGGCGCGGCGCGCCCAGACGATCTCGCGCGCCTCTTTCCAGGCGGAAGAGGTGAAGACTGAGGAGGCCACGTACCTATCGTATGTCCATTGTGGATTGGGGATTGACGATTGTCGATTGATTGCGAATTGAAGATTGGGGATTGAGGTCCTCAATCGTCAATAGACAATCGGCAATAAATCCTCAATCGCCAATCGTCAATCGACAATGCTCAGAATTTTACCCTGATCTCCCCGATAACCTGCCTCCGCAGGATGTCGCCGAAGATGTGCTGCTGCACGTCCTCGTTGAACAGGTTCACCAGCTTCAGCGTCGCGAGGTAGCGCTCGCCGTCGAACTTCACTCCCGCGCCAAGGTTGACCAGCGTGAACGGCTCGATGGTTCCGTGGTACCGGGCGTCGAGGACATCCTGGAAGAACGCTTCATCCTGATAGCTGACCGCGAAGTTTCCCAGGTACCGCCCGTAGTTGAAGTTCATGCCCAGGTTGAAGCGGTTCGTCGGCGGCCGGTTCAGTTCGGGGATGTCCGCCGGGTCGTCCGGATCCGGGTCGTCCTGCCAGGAGTAGTTCGCGAAGGCGCTCAGGCTCGGGTTGATCATGAAATCGGCGCCGAGCTCGAACCCCATCTGCTGGTACGAACCGAGGTTGACATAGGTGAAACAGCACGGGATCCCGCGGCCGACCGCGTTCAGCACATTCAGCAGCGGCCTCAGCGGCGGGGGAAAGCCCTGCGCCGGCGGCGGGTTCTGAGTCGTGTAGGTGCCGGTTTGAGCGAAGTTGATGCTGTCGCTGAAGTTGTTGACGTAGAACGCGGCGCTGAGCGTCGCGCGCCCCGCCACGAACCCCGAATAGCCCACTTCATACGCGTCGAGCGATTCCTCGGTGATGCCGGTATTGCCCACCGCGTTGATGGGAAACGTCACCGTCACCGGTGCGGGCAGCACGCCGGGGATCGCCGGAATCGTCGCCTGATTCAGGATTGTCACATCGAGGTGCTCGTTGATGACCGACGGCGAGCGATACGCGCGGTTGTACGAGACGCGGAAGGTATGGTCCGCGCGCGGTTTGATCATGAACGCCACGCGCGGCGAAAACACCGTGTCGATGTTGCTGAAGAAGTCGAGCCGGCCCCCGGCGACGAGCCGGAACAACGAGCTCAGGAAGATGTCGTCCTGGACGTAGATGCCCCCTTCGGTCCGGTTCTCGGCGCTGGGAGCGATCGTCAGGTCGAACGAGCTGTACCGGAAGTTGCCGCCGTACGAGACGACGTGCCGCGCCGCGAACGTCTGCGCATCGCCGTATTCGACGTCGAACGTGCTGGTCTTGAAGTCGAACGGCAGGAACTCGCCCGTCAGGCCGCGCGCCAGCAGGTTGGTCGCCTCCCCGTTCAGGATGTTCGTGAAGAACTGCGCCTTCCGGGCGCCCTTGCTGTAGCCCGCCTTGAAGTAGCCGAGGATGCTCCCGCTGTTGATGTCGAACGGCCCGATGCCCGAGTGCATGATGCCGTCGGTCCCGGCGACGCCGCCGCCGAACGTCCATCGCTGCTGGCCGTCTGGATGGTCGTAGTCGAACCGCGTATCGAACTTCGGCTGCGTGGTCCCGAGATTCTGATAGGCCGGATACGGCGTCGGCGGCACGAGCCCGTTCGGGATATTGCCGGTCGGCCGCGTCAGCGCGTCCTGCGTGTAGGCGCCGGCCGAGAGCTTGAACGCCCAGCGGTCGTTCACGGCCTGCGCGTGGGTGCCGTTCACGTAGAAGATCGAGCTGCCGCACGCGTCACCGTCGCTGTCCAGGCAGGGGTCGCCGTCGGGACGTGAAAAGCCGCCGAAGCCGAGCGTCGCCGTCGTGCCCTGGATCTCGCGCGGCGACTTGGTGATGACGTTGACCACGCCGTTGAGCGCGTTGGCGCCCCAGACGGCGGACGCCGGTCCACGAATGACCTCAATCTGCTTGATCTCGCCGAAGTTGACCGGCAGAAAGTCCCACATCACGAAGCCGAAAAAGTCCATGTAGACCGAGCGGCCGTCGAGAAGCGTGAGCTGGCCGGTCGCGAGCGAGCCCGTCGCCCCGCGGCTCGTCATGTTGACGTCGCGCGCGGAGATCTGCGTGACGTTCAACCCGGGCACCGCGCGCATCAGATCGGCGAAAGATTGGGACGGACTGCTCTGAATCATCTGACCGGTGAGCACCGACATCGTGGCCGCCGCATCCACCAGCTTCTGCTCGACCTTGGAGCCCGTCACGACCACCACTTCCTCGTAGGTCGGCGGCTCTTCGGGCTTCGGCTGGGCTTGCGGATCCTCCGGCTTCTTGTCCGGCTGAGAGGGGGCCGGCTGGGACGGCTGCTGGGCGGCAGCCGGCGATGTGGTCGTGGCGAACGCGACCGCGAGAACCCACACCAGTACTCGGACGAGATTCATAGGGCTCCTTGCGTACCCGGGACCGGCCGGGCGTTCAGGCGCAAACTGCTGAAGGTGCACGATTTTACCCCGGTAAACGACGTGAATCAAACCGGTTACACTGAAACGCGGGCCTGAGAGGCCCGCGCTCCCGCGTTATCGGGCCCGCCGGCGTAGCCCTGCAGGCCCCGCGTTAATCTGCGTTCATCTGCGGTATGAAACCAGACGACTGGGTCTCCTGGCCGGACGAGAAGCTGCTCGACCTCCGGCTGTGCGACCTCGGGGTTGCGATCGAGGGGAGCGGCCTCGAACCGCGCCTGCAGCAGCTCGACGCGGAGCTCGCGGCGCGGGGGCTCGAGTTCCGGCCGCATTGCTGGTTGTCGGACGAGTGGTTCACGCCGGACGGCGTCCCGGGAATCGCGATCCCGTTCTATCTTGCCAACCCGCGGCTGATGCGCCTCGAGGCGTCGCAGATGCTCGAGGTCGAAGGGGGAAACCCCGAGTGGTGCATGCGCATCCTCCGGCACGAGGCGGGGCACGCGATCGACAACGCCTACCGACTCCGCAAGGACGGACGCCGACTCAAGCTGTTCGGCTATTCGTCGCGCACGTACCCGGACTACTACACGCCGCGGCCCCACAGCAAACGCTTCGTCCTCCACCTCGACTCGTGGTACGCGCAAAGCCACCCGGACGAGGACTTCGCGGAGACGTTCGCCGTCTGGCTGACGCCGGACGCCGACTGGCAGGGGCGGTATCAGGGTTGGCCCGCGCGCCGGAAACTGGAGTTGATGGACGACCTGATGCGCAGCGTGGCCGGCCGCGCGCCGATCGTGACGACGCGGCGGACCGTCGATCCGATGTCGCGCATCCGCCGGACGCTGCGGACGCATTACGCGCGCAAGCGGGAACACTACGGGCTGACCTATCCGGACTTTTACGAGCGCGATCTCCGGCGGCTCTTCTCCGATGCGCCCGAGCACGCGAAGAACATGAAAGCCTGGCGCTTCATCGCGCGCGTCCGAAAGGACGCCCGGCGGATGGTCGCCGGCTGGACCGGCGAGTACCAGTACACGATCGACCGCGTCATCGAATCGATGATCACCCGCGCGAGGCACTTGAATCTGCGCCTGCGCGCGTCGGAGGAGAGCACGAAGATGGACTTCATCGTGCTGCTCACCGTCCAGACGCTGAACTACCTCCATTCGGGACGGCATCGGGTCGCCCTGTAGGAGTAGGAGCCGCGGGCCTCTCGCGCCCGCGGTCGTGTTGTACAATTGCCGGTCCCATTCGAGAGGTGCCTTGATGATTCGCTTTGCCGCCGTCTGCATCTCCATTCTGGCGCTGGCCGCGTCAGCTGCCGCTCAGAAGCGCGGCCTGGTGCCGCAGGACTACTACAAGGAGGTGACGGTCAGCGACGTGGCCACCTCCCCCGCCGGCGACTACGTCGCCTTCACGGTCACGACCGTGGTCGAGAAGGAGAACAAGCGGCATCGGGAAATCTGGATGCAGCGGCTGAAGAACGGCGCCCCCGACGGCAAGCCGTTCAGCTTCACGGATCCGACCGAGGAATCGTCCGGCGCCTCCTGGGCACCCGACGGCAGCGCCATCGCATTTACGTCGCGCCGGGGCAAGGACACGAACAGCATCTGGTTCGCGCGCGTGACAGCGCCCGGCGGCGAGGCCCACCATGTCGACGGCGTCACCGGCACACCCGCGTGGTCTCCCGACGGGAAGTGGATCGCGTTCACGAAGCAACCGTCCGGCGATGAAGGCGACGAGGCCGACAAGGACAAGAACAAGCGCGAGGGCTGGATCGCGCCGAACGCGCTCTCGAAGACGCTCGATGCCAAGCGGTTCGACGGACGCGTCGTCACCTCGACGCGCTACAAGCGCGACGGCACGCTGACGATGCTGCCGCATTACTCGATCGAGAAGAAATCGCAGCTCCACGTCGTCCCCGCGTCAGGCGGCGAGGCGAAGCAGATCACGACGCTCCCCTTCTCCGTGCGCGGCGTCGAGTGGACCTCCGACAGCCGGACGATTCTGTTCTCGGGCAACGAGCGCGAGGACAACGAGCTGAACGAAGAGCCGTCCGGCGACATCTATGCGGTGTCTCGCGACGGAGGCGAGCCGCGCCGGTTGACGGGGCATCCAGGGACGGAAGCGTCTCCCGCGCTCTCGCCGGACGGCAAGCGGCTGGCGTTTCTGCAGACGAAGGAGCGCGGCGGCGAGACGGACCTCATCGTCGTGGACGTCGCGCCGGACGGCCGATTCTCGGGACAGCCGAAGAACCTGACGTCGACCTGGGATCTCGCTCCGGGCGCGCCCGGATGGACGCCCAATGGCGCCGCGCTTCGGTACGACGCAGGCATCCGCGGCAACCAGCACCTCTTCGAGACCACGCTGGACGGAAAGACGCGGCAGATCACGCAGGGGGACCGGAGCCTCGGCAGCTTCTCGCCGTCGCGTGACGGCTCGGTGATGGCGTTCGCCGCGAGCGATCCGCTGATGGTGTCGGAGCTCTTCGTCGCCCGCGGCGACGGGAGCGGGGAGGCGCGCGCGACCACGTTCAACGACGCCTGGCTGGCCGAGCTGACCCTCGTGAAGCCCGAACGGCTGACGTGGAAAGTCGCGGACGGCTCCGAGATCGAAGGCTGGCTCGTCAAGCCGGTCGGCTACACGCCCGGAAAAAAGTACCCGATGGTCCTGAAGATCCACGGCGGGCCGCACGGCGCGTACGGCAACACCTGGTTCGGGACGTTCCCGATCCTGTCGAACGCCGGCTTCTTCGTCCTGTACCCGAACCCGCGCGGTTCGACCGGCTACGGCCACAAGTTCACGTACGCCACGCGCGGCAAATGGGGCGAGATGGACCAGGAGGACTTCCTCAAGGGCGTGGACACCGCGCTTGCGAAGTATCCCGACATCGACACCGCGCGGATAGGCGTCTCGGGCGGCAGCTACGGCGGATACATGACGAACTGGCTGACGTCGCGCACCAACCGCTTCGCCGCCGCGGTCACGAGCCGATCCATCGCCAATTGGGAGAGCTGGTATGGGACGTCGGACGCGCAGGGGCTGACCGAGTACGAGTTCCTCGGCAAGCCGTGGGAACAGCGCGAGGTCTACCGTCGGCTCTCGCCCATCTCGTACGTCGAGCACGTCAAGGCGCCGACGCTCGTCATCATGCAGGAAGAAGACTGGCGGACGCCGCTCGGCGACAGCGAGCAGTGGTTCATGGCGCTGATGAAGCGCCGGATCCCGACGGAGCTCGTGCGCTACCCCCGCTCGTCCCATGGCCTCTCCAGGACGGGCGAGCCCTGGCTCCTGGTGGACCGCCTGGAACGCATTCGGAGCTGGTTCGTCTATTGGTTAATCGAGAAGCCGGCCGCTACGCCGACCCCGTAACACGACTCCGTAGTGTCCGGCTTTAGCCGGACCGGGACCCGAGGAAACATATGAAACGCACTAGTCCAATCATCGTGGCCGTAGCAATGGCCTGGGCGGCCTCGCTGGGGCTGACCGCCGAACAGGCTCAGGGACCTGAGACCTCGAAGGGAACCTCCGGCGTGGGTGCGCCCACGTTCACCAAGGATGTCGCCCCTATCCTTTATAAGAACTGCGTGGGCTGCCACCGCCCAGGCGAAATCGCGCCGATGTCGCTCCTCACCTACGCTGATGCGCGGCCCTGGGCGAAGGCGATCCGCGACGAGGTCGGCGAGGGCCACATGCCGCCCTGGCACGCCGATCCGCAGTATCTGAAGCTGCGCGACGAGCGGCGCCTCACCGACGCCGAAAAGTCCACGCTGGTGCGCTGGGCGAATACCGGCGCGGTGGAAGGCGATCCAAAGGCGCTGCCCGCCGCGCCGACGTTCACCGACGGCTGGCGCATGGGCAAGCCGGACGCGATCTTCGAGATGCAGGAAGACTACGCGGTGCCGGCCGAAGGCACCATCGAGTACGAGTGGTTCTACCTCCCGACGAATTTCACCGAGCCGAAGCACATACAGCAGATCGAGGTTCGCCCGGGCAACAAGGCGGTCGTGCATCACGTTCTCGTGTACTACAGGGCGAAGCCCGACAAGCAGCGGACGCCCGTGCTGCAGCCGAATCAGGCACAGATGAAGACCCCCGAGCGTCGCGTCGCCGGCTCACGGCCGCCAAGAGGAGGACAAGAGCTGGGACCGCGCCGGCTGATCGCCAGCTTCGCCCCGGGCATCGATCCGCAGGCGTTCCCCGCCGGCACGGCGCTGCGTCTCGAAGCGGGCGGCACGATCGAGCTGCAGATGCACTACACGACGAACGGCACCCCCGGCACCGACCGGACCCGTGTCGGCGTCAGCTTCGCGAAGGAAGAGCCGAAGCACGAGATCCGCGCGAGCGCATTCTTCAACGGCACGCTGGTGCTCCCGGCGGGCGCCGACGACGTGAAGGTCGACGCGGACATGGGGTTCCTGCAGGACACGATCGTGTGGGGCATCCTGCCGCACACGCACCTGCGCGGCAAGAAATGGGAATACCGTCTCGAGCTCCCTGACGGCACGTCGAAGATGATCCTCGCCGTCCCGAAGTACGACTTCAACTGGCAGACGTACTACATGTTCGAACAGCCGCTGCAGGTCCCGAAGGGCTCGAAGCTCGTCTCGTCCGCCTGGTACGACAATTCGACGAAGAACAAGTTCAATCCGGATTCGAAGGTCGAGGTGTTGTGGGGCGATCAGACCTGGGAGGAGATGCAGTACACGGGGATTCTGTTCAGCCCCGCGGCGTCTACGCCACCCACGACCGCGCAAGCGAAACCGTAGAGATAACGGAGAGGACGGAGGTACCGGAGATACAACGGAGGAACGGGGTTAACGGGGCATGACCAGGCTTTGGTCTTTGCTCCGATGACTCCGTTCCTCCGTTGTATCTCCGGTACCTCCGCCGCCCTCCGTTAACAACCTACGGCGCCAGCTTCCCTCTCGAGTACAACGCCAGCGCCGCATCCGCGATCCGCGGGTCGAAGTGCCTGCCGGATCCCTGCCGGAGCAGCTCTGCGGTCTCATCCATCGTCATCGCGGCGCGATAGGAGCGCGTGGACGTCAGCGCGTCCACGAAGTCGGCGACGCCGATGACGCGTCCCAGCAGCGGGATGTCCTCGCCCGCGAGACCGTCCGGATACCCGGTGCCATCCCAGCGCTCGTGATGATGCTTCACGCCCGGGAGGATCGCGGTCACGAGCGGGCTCTGGATGTTCGCCAGGATGCGCGCGCCGTGAACCGGATGCTCTTTCAGCGCCGTGAATTCCGCCGGCTCCAGCTTGCCCGGCTTGTTCAGGATTGAGTCGGGAACGGCGATCTTGCCGACGTCGTGGAGGAGCGCCGCCAGCTCGGCGTGCCCCTGGACGTCCGATCCCTCACCGATTTCGGCGGCGATGCGCCGCGCGAGCGCGGCGACGCGCTCCGAGTGCCGGTGCGTGTAGCCGTCCTTCGCGTCCACGGTGGCCGCGATGGCGCGAATGGTGTCGAGCAGCAGCCGCTCGAGATCGCCAAGGAGGCGGACGCGGTGCAGGGCCACGCCGGCCTGGTTGCCGACCGCCGCGAGGAGCTCGAGGTCGGCATCGTTGAACCGGCCCGGACCGCTGAGCGTGTCGACGTAGAGCGCGCCGAGAATCGCATCCGACGTGCGCAGCGGAACGCACATCACGGATCGGATCCGCTGGCCGATGATGCTCTGCCCTTCCTTGAACCGCTCGTCGACCGTGGCGTCGTGCGCGAAGGTCGAGACGCCCTTGCCGATGACGTCCGACACGATCGTCCGGCTCACGGCGAACCGCCCGTCGGCTGCGCCTCCCTGCTTCGTGTAGGCGGCCGCCAGTTGGATCGCCTCGTCACCGTCCGTCTCGTTGCCACGGCACAACAGCAGCGCGCCTCGATCGGCGCCGATCACGTCGAGGACCGCGCGCACGACATCGTCAGAGACGGTCTGCGCGTCCCTCGCGCCTGCGAGGAGCTCCGACACCGAGTGAAGCATGGACAGGTGGCGCTGCGCGCGGCCGAGCAGCGTCTGCTCAGGGGTCGCGGACTGGGCCGATGAGAGCCACTCCAGCTGTGACGGCTCGATCCGCTTCCGAATCACGGACTCGATCGTGGAGTGATCCATCGTCAGATACGCGGTGTCGTCGGTGACCCTGACGTCGGCGGAACGACACTCGAAGACGGTGGAGCCGATGCGCAGGCGATCGCCGGGGGCCATCCGTGCGCGCTCGATCGGCGCGTCGTTGAGAAACGTCCCGTTCGCCGAGCCGAGATCCAGAACGTGCAGCGAGTCGGCCGCCGCTTCGACGGTGCAGTGCCGGCGGGACACCGCCTGGTCGTCGACCTGTACTTCGCACTGCGGCATGCGGCCGATCGTCAGCGGACGGCCCGGCCGGACCTTGAACGCCCGGCCGTCCGCAGGGATGAACAGATCGAAGAACACTGAGCCCGCGATTATACTCCTCGCATGTTGCTGCGACCGGCGCTCGTCCTGCCTCTGTTCTGTCTGACATTTCTCGTTGTCTCGCGCGCGCAGTCCTCGGACTGGCTCGACGCGTATCGCGAGCCGGCGGCGCGCATCGTCGCCGAAGCCACGGGCGGCGCTCACGCGTGGGAGCGGCTCGCGGAGCTGACCGATACGTTCGGCGCGCGCCTGAGCGGCTCGGAGAACCTCGAGCAGGCGATCGCGTGGGCGGTCGAGACGATGCGGCGCGACGGGCTCGAGAACGTGCGCGCCGAGCCGGTGATGGTGCCGCGATGGGTTCGCGGCGTCGAGAGCGCCGAGATCGTGTCTCCCGTCCGTTCGCCGCTCGCGATGCTCGGGCTCGGAGGGAGCGTCGGCACGCCGGCCGACGGCATCCAGGCGGAAACGCTCGTCGTCTCGAGCTTCGCGGAGCTCGACGCGCGCGCCGCGGACGCGAAGGGGCGGATCGTCGTCTTCAATGTGCCGTTCACGACGTACGGCGAGACGGTGCAGTACCGAACCGGCGGGCCGTCGCGCGTCGCCGAAGCCGGAGGGGTGGCGATGCTTCTCAGGTCGGTCGGTCCGGTCGGCCTTCGCACGCCGCATACGGGCGCGCTCCGCTACGCGCCGGGCGCGCGTCAGATTCCGGCGGCGGGGATTTCCGCCGAAGATGCCGACCGCCTGCAGCGTATGCAGCGGCGCGGGACCAGGACCACCGTCCGGCTGAAGATGGAGGCACAGTTTCTACCGGACGTCGAGTCGGCCAACGTCGTCGGCGAGGTCCGCGGACGCGAGCTGCCTGACGAGGTCGTGGTCGTCGGAGGCCACTTCGATTCCTGGGACGTCGGCACCGGCGCGACCGACGACGGCGGAGGCTGCATCGCGACGTGGGAGGCGCTGCGGATCCTGAAGGCGCTCGGCCTGCGGCCGCGCCGAACCCTCCGCGTGGTCCTGTTCACGAACGAGGAGAACGGCCTTCGCGGGGGGTTCGCGTATCGCGACCGCTACAAGCAGGAGCTCTCACGCCACGTGCTGATGATCGAGTCCGACGGCGGCGTTTTCCGGCCGACGGGCTTCGGCTTCAGCGGAAACGGGGCCGCGCGCGAGACGGTCGAGCGGATCGGATCGCTGCTCGCCGGCATCGACGCGCACCGCGTCGGCCCGCAGGGAGGCGGCGCCGACATCGGCCCGAGCGTCGAGGCGAGCCGGATTCCGGCGATGTCGCTGAGCGTCGACGGCAACTACTTCCTGATTCACCACACGCCGGCCGACACGATCGACCGGATCCGGCCGGACGAGATCGCGCGCGCGACCGCGGCGATCGCCGTCATGGCGTATGTTGTGGCCGATTTGCCGCAGCGATTGGGGCAGTGAACATCGGGGTGATCCCCGCACGCCCGACCTGAAGGTCGGGCCTACTCTGTCGCAATGCCCGGATCATCCGGACGGTCGCACGGTAAACACCAGATAATCCGCCCGTTTCCGATCCTCTTTCGTGGGTTTGAGGATGTCGAGATTCTCAACCGGCAGGATCGACACGACGGCCACGCGGGCGCGAGGAAGCCGGCGCCGGACGCGCTCGGCGGCGCCGTCGCCGAAGTCGCTGTGGAACGAGCCGTTGACGTGGACGACGAGCGGCGACCCCTGTCCGCGGGCCTTCACGACCGACTCCGCCATCGTTTCATCTTTGAGGCACTGCGACTCGTAGAAGCGCTGGGCCATCGCGCGCTGCTCCGCCGCGGGCATCTTCTCCGTGCCCGGCATCGGGTGCGACGCCATGGTCTCGGCGAAGCGGTCGAAGTAATCATCCTCGGGGCAGCGCAGGTCGGCGGCATACAGGGCCGAATCGCCATTCGACGTTTTGAGCGCGGCGAGGCCTCCCTTCGAGACCGCGGAGGCCAGCCGCCGCGGCACGTTGCTCGCGACGATCGGCCACTGCCTGCTCTTCGCGAACTCGACGAGCGGACGGTAGTCGGTGGCGTAGCGGGGCCACGGGCGTGAGCCCTTGAGGAACGCCTCTTCGGCGGTCGACCCGGCGCCGTACTCGGAGACGAGGCCCTGCACGTCCCGCTCGAACATCTCGAGCGCGAGGGCAATGTTCCCCCGACGACGGGCCAGGCCTTCGAGGATCGCCAGTTCCAGCCGATGCGTGTTCGGATCGTCGTGCTGCTCGCCGACGAAGACGACGTCAGCGCGCGCGAGGTCCGCAAGCATCGCCTCGAAGTCGGAGAAGCGCTTGCGGTCGGAGTCGTAGACGCGCTCGGGAACGTAGCTCGCGATGGCGACCACGGGATGGACCGGGCTCTGCGCCAGGATGACGAGGAGCGAGAGCAGCACCAGGCCGGATGCTACCACCAATGCGCGTTTTAAACCGTCACCGCGCGCGCCGCTTCGCCCCGCCCGCCGCCCGCTTCTCGAACTGCACCGTGATCGGCTTCTTCTTCGACTTGCTGACGGTGTCCAGGCTCTTGCGCAGCGCCTCCATCAGGTTGACGACTTTCGGCGCTTCCTCTTCGACCGGCTCGGCGACCTCGCGCCCTTCGATCTTCGCGTCGATCACCTTGCGCAGCTCTTCCTGGTACTCGTCCGTGTACTCGCGCATGTCGAGCGTGCCTTCGAACGTCTGCATGACCTGCTTCGCGAGCTTCACTTCGTCCGGCTTCACCTTGGAGGGCACGTTCTCCAGCTCGTCGATGGCGCTCATGCTCCGCACTTCCGCGGCGTGGCGCATGGTGTACATCACGAGGCCGTTCTCGCGCGGCTGGACGGCGACCAGGTACTCGCGCCCGTAGAGCGCGAGCTTGCCGATCCCGACCTTCCCCTTCATCCCCTCGCGAAGCACCGCGAACGCCTCACCTGCCATCGCCCCGTCGGGCGCGAGGTAGTAGGGGCGCTCGAAGAAGATCGGATCGAGGTTCGCCGCGTCCGTGAACTGGACGAGGTTGATGACGCGGGTCGATTCGGGTCGGACCTTCGCGATGTCCTCCTCCTCGAGCACCGCGTAGCGGCCCTTCTCGAACTCGTACCCCTTCACCAGCTCGGTGTTCGTGACCTCGCGCTCGCAGGTTGGACACCATTTCTTCTGCTGGATGCGCGTCTGGCACTCGCGATGGAGCTGGTTGAACGAGATGGTCGCCGCCGCGTCGGTCGCGGGGAAGACGCGAACCGGCACGTTCACGAGACTGATCTTGAGAGCGCCTTTCCATGTCGGTCGTGCTGGCATGCTGTTTCTCAGTCTTGAGTTCTGAGTTCTGAGTTTTGAATTCTTTGTGCGTCCTACTGCGGAGACGACGTCGCAGCCTGCTTGATCAGCTCGACGTCGATCGTCATCTGCACGTCGTCGCTGACCACCGCGCCTCCGGTCTCCATCAGGTTGTTCCAGGTGAGGCCGAACTGCTTCCGGCTGATCTTCCCGGTCGCGGTCGCGCCGCTGCGCAGGCCGTTCCGCACTTTCTGCGGCGGCGTCGGCCCTTCTACGTCAAGCGCCACCTCATGGGTGTTGCCGCGAATCGTCAGGTCGCCGACGAGCTTGAAGCGGCCATCCCCCGCGGGCTCGACCCGCTTGGATTTGAACGTGATCGCCGGATGGTTCGCGGCGTCGAAGAAGTCGGCGCTGCGCAGGTGGTCGTCCCGCTTCTGATTCTGCGTGCTCAGGCCGGCGACGTCGATCGTGGCGTCCACCTGCGCGGTCTTGACGGTCTTGCCATCCCACCGCACCGTGCCCTTCACGGGCCCGAGGTTGCCGCGCACGGTCGATACCAGCATGTGCTTGGTCGCGAACTGCGCCGAACTGTGCGACGTATCGATGGTCCAGGCATCGTCGCCCGCGGCTGCGGGCGCCTGGGCGCCGGCGCCGGAGGTCCCCAGCACGAACGCCAGAACGCCAATCAGCGAAAACAGTCGTCTCATTGAGTTCCTCCCGAATTGGTAACCCGAGCGGATAATCCTATATGACGCCGCCCCGCGGCGTCACGTTTCACCGCCCTCTGCCCGACCCTCCCTCGGTGACATACGGCTCGCGAAGCTCGACCGGCCTCGTCCTGGCGCGAACCCGGAGGTTGATCGCCTCTACGAACACCGAGAACCCCATCGCGAAATAGATGTATCCCTTGGGGATGTGGTGGTGGAACCCCTCCGCGACCAGAGAGACGCCGATGAGCAGCAGGAAACTGAGCGCGAGCATCTTTACGGTCGGATGCTCGTGCACGAAGTCGCTGACCGCGTCGGCCGACAGCATCATGATGATGACCGCCAGGATGACGGCGGTCACCATCACCCAGACGTGTTCCGCCATGCCCACGGCCGTGATGACCGAGTCGAGCGAAAACACGATGTCGAGGATCATGATCTGGACGATGACCGACGCGAATGACGCCGCCACGCGGCGCGATCCGTGTCCGGACTCTCCCTCGAGCCGGTCGTGAATCTCGTAGGTGCTCTTGGCGAGCAGGAACAGGCCGCCGAGGAGAAGGATCAGGTCACGACCGGAGATGCCCTGGCCGAAGAGGGTGACGAGCGGCGTGGTCAGCCGGCTGAGCCAGGCCAGCGACATGAGCAGCGCGATCCGCATGAGCATCGCGCCGAGGAGGCCTACGCGCCGCGCGCGCCGCTGATCCTGCTTCGGGAGCTTGCCCGAGAGGATCGAGATGAAAATCACGTTGTCGACGCCGAGGACGATCTCGAGCACCGTCAGTGTCGCCAGGGCCACCAGGGCTTCGGGGTTCAGCAGCCAGTCCATCTGTTGCTTTGCTCCTTGAGCGCCAAGAGGGAACGCATCCTCTAGAGTCGGAATTCTACCCTGCGGAGTTGACCTGACCGTCGCGCGCGGGTCATCCTTTAGCGACCCGCAGCTAGTCCAAGGAGGCAGGCGTGCCGAAGTTCGTCATCGAGCGAGAGGTTCCAGGCGCCGGAAAGCTGACCGAAGCAGAGCTGCACGAAATCTCAACACGGTCGATCAACGCGCTGAACAGCCTGGGACCCAAGATCCAGTGGCTGCACAGCTACGTCACCGACGACAAGATCTACTGCGTCTACATCGCGCCAGACGAAGAGACGGTGAGGGAGCACGCGAAGCGGGGCGGGTTCCCGGCCAACCGCGTGACCGCGGTGCGGCGGCTGATCGATCCGACCTCGGGTCGTTGACGCTTCAATCGTCTCCGCCGCGCACCGCGTAGTCCACCATCGAGTCGAGCGGCGCGGTCCATCCTTCCATCCAGGCGGCGGCGCCGGCGGTGGCGCCCAGGCGGCTGCGCGACCGTTCCACGCATGGATCGATGCGGAATCGCTCGGCCGCGCTGGCGACGATTTTCGCCTCCTGGCGTAGTGCGGCTGCCGCCCCCGCCAGCTTCAACGCACGCCGCGGACGGCCGTCCGCTTCGGCCGCCACGGCGAGCGCCTCGAACACCTGCATGAGACCCCGCCGGTGCTCGATCCGCCGGTAGACATCGATCGCGTCGCGGTACAGCGCGTGCGCGGCCTCGCGATCGCCCCGCTCGAGGGCGATGCGGGCCAGATCGCTGAGCGCGCGGCCGACGCCGTGGAGATAGTCATGCTCTCGAAAGATCCCGAGGGCTTCCTCGGCGGCCGCCTGCGCCCGATCCAGGTCCCCCATGTCGCGGAGGACGTCGGCCTTGGAGCTGACCATGAACCCGAGCCCGATCGGATCGCCGACCTGAGGGCGAATCCGGATGACGTCGTCGATGCAGGCCAGCGCTCCGGAGTGATCGCCCAGTTCGTTGAGCACGGTCGCGAGATTCGTCAGCGATCCGCTGACACCGGTGGCCCCCGCCCCTTCGCACGCGCGCCAGCGCTCGACGGCCGTTTCGAACGACGCCCGTGCCTGCGCGTAGTCGCCGCGCCGGCGCTCGATGACGCCGCGCGCGTTGACCGCGGCTGCCTCGCCCGCGACGTCGCCGAGCTCCCGATGGATCGCGACGCTCTCTTCGGCGGCCCGCATGGCACGATCGTAATCCCCACGAGGCGCGAGCAAGGCTGACAGGTACATCGCCGTCAGCCCGCGCTCCCGGGTGCGGGCCTGCGGAGGAATCGCGAGGATGGCCTGGAGCCACTCGGCCCCCTCGCCTGCATGGTCGCGCGACTCCCAGTACTGGAACAGCCCGAGCCCGAGCCGCAGCGCCCAGGCTGCATTCTCCGCGCCGATCAGGTACTTCAACGCGGCACGAAAGTTGTCCTGTTCCGTGTCGAAGTGCTCGAAGTGCTTTTCCTCACGCCGGCCGACACCGGAGGCTTCTTCCTCGACGAGGACGATGCCGTAGGCCGCATGTGCGCGCCGAACCTCGTCCGCTTCGCCGCTCGCCTCCAACCGTTCGCGCGCGTACTCGCGAATGGTCTCGAGCATGTGAAACCGGGCCTGGCCGTCGCGGTCCTCGTGCTGCTCGAGCAGGCTCTTGTCCACGAGCGAGGAGACGCCTTCCAGCGTGTCCAGACCGAGGTCGCCCCGGGTATCGCCGACCGCTTCGACCGCGTCGAACGCCGCGCCGCCGACGAACACGGACAAACGACGGAACAACTTCTGCTCGGCCGGCGTCAGGAGGCTGTAGCTCCAGTCGATCGTCGCCCGCAGCGTCTGATGGCGTTCCGGGACATCCTGCGCGCCCGACGTCAGCAGCTCCAGACGACGTTCCAGCCGATCCAGGAGCGCTGTGGGGGTCAGGAGCTTCATCCGGGCGGCGGCCAACTCGATGGCGAGCGGCAGCGCGTCGAGCCGCGCGCAGATCTCCGCGAGGACCGCCGCATTCTCGCGCGTCGCCGTGAACCCGGGCTTGACCGCCGCCGCGCGCTGGGCGAAGAGCGTGACCGCCGCCGAGTGGGCCAGCGCCTCGAGGTCCCGGCGATCGCCGAGCGCGAGGGGGCCCACGGTCATCTCGTGCTCGCCGTAGACCCGAAGGACCGTCTGGCTCGTCACGAGCATCGTCAGATTCGGGCAGGCGGCGCTGAGGCGGGAGACGACCTCGGCCGCCTCGGGCAGCAACTGCTCGAAATTGTCGAGGACGAGGAGCTTCACGCGGGCGTCGCGCAGCTCGGCCGCCACAGCGTCGAGCGGCGCGCGAGCGCCGGTCTCGGTCACGCCGAGCGCGGCGACGAGGGCGGGGACGATCAGCGCGGGCCCGGGCAGCGCACCGAGCGGCACGAAAGCGGTGACCGCGCCGACCGCAGCCAATTCCGACACGACCTGGAGCGCGATTCGCGTTTTGCCGGAACCGCCAGGACCCGTCAGCGTGAGGATCCGCACGTGGGGATCGTCGAGCCGCGCCCGGACCGCCGCCACTTCGTTCTCCCGGCCGACGAGCGGCGTGCGCGGCTCGGGGGGACGATACGCGGGCGCCTCGCGCGCCGGCCGCGGCGCCTCGTGGAGCCGCTCGCGAATCGCCCGCAGATCGTGCAGGAGATCGGACGTCGAGCCATACCGGCGCGACGGATCCTTCGAGAGGCACCGCTCGATGAGCCACGCAAGCGGTTGCGGCGTCTGCGGCGCGAGGCTGGACACCGACGCCGGATCGTCGTGCAGGATCGCGCTCAGGGTGTCGACCGTCGTCGGGCGATTGAACGCCCGCGCCCCGGTCAGCATCTCGTAGAGGATCGCGCCGAACGAGAAATGATCGGTCTGGGGCCCGACTGCCACGCCCCTGGCCTGCTCCGGCGACATGTAGCCGACGGTTCCCAATACGATGCCGACGTCGGTGGCCGTGTCGGCCGCCGTTTGCCCGGCCGCGAACTTCGCCAGACCGAAGTCCAGCAGCTTCGCGCCGCCCGGCGTCAGGATGACGTTGCCCGGCTTCAGATCGCGATGGAGGATGCCGAGGGCATGCGCCGCGGCAAGCGCATCGGCGATCTCGATCCCGCGCGCGACCGCCTCGTCGACCCGAAGCGGGCCGCGAACCAGCCGCGACTGCAGCGTCTCTCCCTCGAGCAGCTCCATCACGAGGAAGTCGCGGCCGGCCTCCCGCCCGACGTCGAAGAGCGTGCAGATGTGCGGATGCGTCAGCCGGGAGATGGCGCGGGCTTCCCGATCGAATCGTTGCCGTCCGTCAGTGCCGGCAGCGACCGACGCCGTCAGGACTTTGATCGCCACGCGGCCGATCGAGGCGAGTGTCGATGGCACGGTAGACCTCGCCCATCCCCCCGGCACCGATCCGCGCGACGATTTCGTAGGGCCCGAGGCGATCACCAGAAGCAATCGTCATTCGTAGAGGTCGGGCTGCCAGTCGATGCCCAGCTCGCTCGGCGGGGCCATGTAGCCGAGGAGCGCGGATGAAGCGACCACGACCGGGCTCGCGAGGTACCCTTCGCCGCCGAGGCCCATCCGGTTCTGCCAGTTCCGGTTGAACGACGTGATGGCGCGCTGGCCCTGCGTCAACGCGTCGGGCCCCTGTCCGAAGCACGGGCCGCACCACGACTGGCGGATGCTGCCGCCGACCGACCGGAACACCTCGGCGATCGACTCGCCGCCGAGGCGCGGATCGGCCGTCTCGATCTGCCGTCCGACGCCGCCAGATCCCGGGAAGATCGCGAACTCGCGCGCGACCCTGGTCGCGCCCCGCGCCCGTGCGGCGCGCAACACCAGCGCGGCCTGAAGCAAATCGTCGTAGCTGCCGTTGGTGCAGGAACCGATGAGCGCCTTGTCGAACGTGATCCGTTCGCGGGCGACCTCCTCAGCCGGAAACGCGTTGCCCGGGCTGAACGGCTTCGCAATCATGGGTCGGATTGCGGAGAGGTCCAGCGTCTCATCGATCTCATAAACGGCATCCGGGCCGGGAGCGATTCGTGGATATGGAGGGGCCGGTCTTAAGACCGGCCCCTCCCCAGCCTTCCGCCGGTACCACTCATACGTGACGTCGTCAGGCGCGAAGATCCCGTTCTGCGCCTCCGCCTCCGCCATCATGTTCGCGATGGTGTTGCGATACGCGATGGGCAGCTGGTGGCTCGCGTCCACCAGCTCCACGGACATGCCCTGCGACTGCTTCGCGCCCCATCGCCGCAGCAGCTCGAGGACGATGTCCTTGCCCCCGACCCACGGCTGCAGCTTGCCGGCAAACACGACGCGGCGGGCCTTCGCGAGCGTGAAGTACACGTAGCCGGTCGCCCACCCGAAGCCGAGCGTCGTCGAGCCCACGCCGATCCCGACGGCGCCGTACGCCCCGTACGCGCGGCTGTGGGAGTCGGCGCCGGGGATGAACTGCCCCGGCATGACGAGCCCCTGCTCCGGAAAGTAGAAGTGAAAGATGCCGTCCCCGGGCGTCGCGTAGTACGGCTTTCGCAGGTCGTGGAGCGCCGCGAACTGCCGGCCGATGCTCGTTTGCTTCTCGTCCGCTTCGACGCCGGTGAAGACGAAGTGATCGTTCGCGATGGCCGCCTGGCGCGGGAAGATGCGGTCGCCGCCCGTAATCTGATTGAACGTGTGTATCGCGAACGGCGCCGTGCCGTCGGAGGCCGGCAGCAGATCGGCATACACGCGGAGCGTCGTCCCCGGGCGTAGCGCCTCGGGCGCGAGCCCTTTGTCCACGCGGTGGGCCCAGATGATCTGCTCGGTGGTCGTCATGCGGCGGGCGATGCGCTCGTCCGGCCAGTCGATCGCCGGCGTCGCCTCGACCGACGCCTTGAACTCGCGCCTCCCGACCGCGAAGATGCCGCCGCTCCGCCGGATCTCCTCTTCCTTGGGACTGAGCGGGATCGGCTCGTAGGTCTTCCCCTGAGTTTCGTTCGTGAGCCGTCGGGACACCGGGTCGAAGGAGAACTCGTCCCCGTCGCGCGCGTCGGCCACCGCCTCGGGGCTCTGGACGACGTGGAGGCCGAGGTTGAAGGCGTTGCGCCGGAAGATGTCGCCCATGTTCTGGCCGCAGACGATCACCATCTCGCGGCCCACTTCTTCGGCGACCGCCTTGAGGCCCGCGGGGCTCATCTCGCGTGACGAGCCGATGGCAAATCGGTCGCCGGCAATCACGAACGTCTCGCCCCGGTGCACGCGGGCGCGGAAGTCGGGCATGAGGTAGCGGAAGGCTCCCACCTTCCACCGCTCATCGAGGGTCTCGAGGCTCTCCGAGACGCAGTCGGTCGCCGGCGTGATCTGATCGGTGTCGATCGCGTCGAGCTTCTTCGAGAACTTCGTGCCGGGCAGGCTCTTCGGATCCCAGAAAATCAGCGCGCGGCCGCGGATGGGATCGGAGGGGCCGGTCGTCGTCATGGAGGGGCCGGTCTTAAGACCGGCCCCTCCAATATCGAGAGACTCGCGTGCGACACCCGGCTTCAGCCGAGCGGATTCGATCCGGTGCATCTTCATAATCGTACCAGAGATGCGGTATTCTGCGGTTGATGTTCACGTCCGAGGCTCTCACGCGCGGCATCCGGGTCCGCGTCACTTCCGAGTACGCGCCCGATCAGTCGCGGCCGTCAGCCGGCCAATGGCTCTTTCTGTACACCATCACGATCGCGAACGAAGGCTCCGAGGTCGTGCAGTTGCTGACCCGTCACTGGATCATCACCGACGGCAACGGTCACGTCGAAGAAATCCGCGGCGACGGCGTCGTCGGCGAGCAACCGGTGCTCGCGCCCGGTCAGGCGTTCGAGTACTCGTCGCGCTGCCCCCTGAGGACCCCGTTCGGGACCATGAAAGGCACGTATCAGATGGTCACGCCCGACGGGGACAGATTCGACGCCCGCATCGCGGAGTTCACGCTGAGCGAGCCGTATACGGTGCATTAACGCGGACCTAAGAGGTCCGCGCTCCGGTCAGAACGATCGATCGAGACGGATGGCCTCTTCGAGCATCATGAGATAGCGCCGCCGCGGAATCTCGATGGCGCCGAACGTTTCGAGGTGCGGCGTGACCCACTGCACGTCGAGCAGCGAGAAATTCCGCGCCCGGAGCCGCTCGACGAGCGCCGCCAGCGCGACCTTCGACGCATCCCGCGCGTGGTGGAACATCGACTCGCCGAAGAACGCTCCCCCGACCGCAACACCGTAGAGCCCGCCGACCAGTTCCCCGTCGCGCCACGCTTCAATCGAGTGCGCGCGTCCCGCTTCGTGCATGGCGGCGTAACTCTCGACGATCTCCGGGCTGATCCACGTCCCCTCCTCCCGGTCGGCGGCGCACGACTCGATCACGCGCCTGAACGCGGTGTCGGCGCGGACCTCGAAGCGGCCCTGCCGGACGACGCGCGCGAGCCGGTGGGGCAGGTGGAAGCGCTCGAGCGGGATGATGCCGCGCGGATTCGGCGAGTACCAGCGGATCCGTCCGCCGTCCGACATCGGGAAAAAGCCGGTCGCGTAGGCCTCGAGGAGTTGCGCGATTGGAATCATCGCCACGTTTCAGCATATACGGAGATCCACGGTAAACTCGCGCACTGCTGGAATGGCAATTCCGCTTCCCCGGTCGGTCACCTGCCTTCGGACCTACTCGCGCGAGAGTTTTTTTCACGATCTCATTGCGGGCGTCACCGTCGGCATCGTGGCGCTGCCGTTGGCGATGGCGTTCGCAATCGCGTCCGGCCTGACGCCGCAGGCGGGCATCTATTGCGCGATCGTCACCGGGTTCCTGATCTCCGCGCTCGGCGGATCCCGCACGCAAATCGGCGGTCCGACGGGGGCTTTCGTGGTCGTGGTCGCGGGCATCGTCGCGGAGCACGGCATCGACGGCCTGTTCATGTGCACGATGATGGCTGGCGTCATCCTCGTCATCCTGGGCGCGACCGGGATGGGAGCCGCCGTGAAGTTCATCCCGCGCCCGATCGTCATCGGATTCACCAACGGGATCGCGGTCCTGATTGCGAGCACGCAGATTCGGGAGTTCTTCGGCCTGCAGATGCATGGCACTCAAGGCGAGTTCCTCCCCAGGGTACGGGCGATCGCCTCCGCCTTTCCGACGATCTCGCTGGAAGCGACGCTCCTCGCGTCGGTCGCGCTCGCGCTGATGATCGCGATGGCACGATGGACGCCGCGGGTTCCGGGATCGATTGTCGCGCTCATTTCAGGCACGGTGGCCGTCACGCTTCTCGGCCTCGACGTCGAGACGGTCGGATCCCGATTCGGCGGCGTCCCGTCGGGCCTGCCGCGATTTGCACTACCCGACTTCCGGCCCGAGCTCCTCGGCACGCTGCTGTCGCCGGCGCTGACGGTCGCGATGCTCGGCGCGATCGAGTCCTTGATGTCGGCGGTCGTGGCCGACCGCATGACCCGGGATCGCCACGACCCGAACGTGGAGCTCGTCGCCCAGGGCGTCGCGAACATCGCGTCGCCGCTCTTCGGCGGCCTGCCCGCGACCGGCGCCATTGCGCGAACGGCGACCAACATCCGCTCGGGCGCGCGAACCCCGGTGGCGGGGATGATCCACGCCGTGACCCTCCTTGCGATTCTCCTCGTGGCGGCACCGCTCGCGGGGTACGTGCCGATGGCGATCCTCGCGGCGATTCTTCTCATCGTCGCCTGGAACATGGGCGAGTGGCGCGAGATCCCGGATGTGCTGAAGCTGACGCGCACCGACATCAGCGTCTGGGCCGTTACATTCGCGCTCACGGTGCTGGCCGATCTGACCGTTGCCGTCGAGGTCGGCATGGTCCTCGCGGCGCTGATGTTCATCCGCCGCGTCTCGGTGACGACGACGGTGTCGAAGGTGACGCCGGAATACCTGGAGGCGGGCCGGGCGCACATCCTGCAGGACAAGGTGTTCCCGCCATACGTCGCCGTGTTTCGAATCCACGGGCCGTTCCTCTTCGGCGCCACCGACAAGATTCAGCCGATCGTCGACGGCCTCGACGAGCTGCCGCCGGTGGTGGTCATTCGCCTGCGCAACATGACCGCCATAGATGGCACGGGCGTGCACGCGCTCGAAGAGCTGGCCGATCGCCTGCACGCGTCGGGCCGGGACCTGATTCTGTGCGGAGCGCGGGAGCAGCCGGCGGCGGTGATGCGGCGCGCCGAGTTCCACGCGCACGTCGGCGAGGCGAACATCTGCCCGAGCATCGAAGCCGCGCTTGCGCGGGCTGAGGTGCTTCAGCGGCGCAGGACTGGTCCGAGCGCCGCTGCCGCATCAGGCTGACGCCGGCGTTCTTCCCGCTCGCTGTCGAGAATCGGTAGACTGGACGGCGGAGGGTACATGCCGAAGCTGACCGTCGAAGGCGCGGGCACGTTCGAGGTGCCGCAGGGCAAGAGGTTGGTGCTCGCGCTCGAGCAGGACGCGGGAATCGACCAGATGCATGCCTGCGGCGGGAATGCCCGGTGCACGACCTGCCGCGTCACGTTCGTCAGCGGCGAACCGCCGAAGATGACGCTTGCCGAGAAAACCGTGCTCGAGGCCCGCGGGCTGACCGGCGTCCGTCTCTCGTGTCAGATGCTGATGGAGCACGACATGACGGTGCGCGCCGAGAGCCGTGTCTCGACGACACCGGGGCGCACCGATCCCGGTCCGACCCCCGCGCCCGACATTACCCCGCCTCCACAGTGGGTGTGATCACGCGTACCGCCGCCGGATGCCAGGAATCAGGTAGTCGTCGAACGCGCCCTGCAGGTCGTAGCGCGGGCAAAACTTCCAGTCCGTGCGCGCGGCGTCGTCGTTGGCATCGGCCGGCCACGAATCCACGATGCCCTGCCGCCGTGTGTCGGTCCCCCATGTGACCTGCGCGCTCGGAAAGGCGCGCACGACGATGTCGCGAATCTCCTCCGCCGACGGGTTGAAGGCGCGGACGTTGTAGGCCGTGCGCGTCAGGCGCGCGCGCGGCGCGCCCGCGAGGGTGAGGAGCGCGTCGACGGCGTCCGGCATCGCCATGAACGGGATCCGGGTGTCGGGACGGACGAAGCAGGTGTACGGCTCCCCTTTCGCCGCCGCATGGATCATCTCGGGTGCGTAGTCGGAGGTCCCGCCCGACGGCACCGTCGCCTCGGAAATCAGCCCAGGAAAACGCACGCAGCGGAAATCGACCCGGCCGCTCTGCGGCTCGGCCGAGAGCTGTTTGTAGTGCCGCGCGTAATAGTTTCCGATCTGCTCGCAATACAGCTTGTTGCAGCCGTACATCGTGGTCGGGTGGAGCCACTGGTCTTCGCCGACGCGTCCCACGCGGGTCTTGGTCGCCAGGTCCGGGAGACCGTACGCCGCGATCGATGACGGATACATGAACACGACCGGACGGCCGTGCGACTCCGCCTCGTGCTGCGCGAACTCCAGCAGGTTGAGCGTGCCTTCGACGTTGACCTGATGCGCGGTCACGGGGGTGAACTCGGAGCGCGTGGAGAGCAGCGCGGCGAGATGAAACACCAGCTGCACCTCGAATTCCGCCAGCACGCGCTCGAGCAGGCCTCGGTCGAGCACCGATCCCGTGATCTCGCGCTGAACGCGCGCGGCGAGATCCCGCTCGAGCGGGTTGAGATCCAGCGTGACGATCCCGCGCGTCTGATCGGCGGCGAGCCGGTCGATCAGGCCGTGACCGATCTCGCCGCCCGCGCCGGTGATCAGCACGACCGGTTTACGCACTATTGCAAGTACCTCAATCCTGTAAAGATCGAGGCGATGATGGCGAACGCGCTCGCGCCCAGGCATGCGAGCCCACCCAGGATGTGATCGAGCCGCTCGGGTCTCAGCGGATCCAGCCACCTGCCGACCAGGTATCCGCCCGCGAACCCGCCGATGTGCGCCATGTTGTCGATACCTGGGAGCAGGAAGCCCATCACCAGAATGCCGACCGCGTAGTTGCCGATCTGGCTTTTAATGAGGCGGCTGCCGCTTCGCTCGCCGTAATAGAGGATGGCGCCGATCAGCCCGCACAACGAACCAGACGCGCCGAGCGTCAGCGCCGCGCCGCCGATGACCGGGATTCGCCCGAAAAAATACCCGACAGACGAGCTCAGAAGGAACGCCACGACGCTCGAGAGGACGTAGACGATGATCGTCCGGCCGGGGCCATAGAGATCGGCGCACGCCGGGCCGATCTGCCGGATCGCCATCATGTTGAAGATGATGTGCAGGAGGCTGCCGTGCAGCCATCCGGCGCTCAGCAACGTCCACCAGTGCCCCAGCTGGAAGACCGGAAACGCCCCGGCGCCACCGAAAAGAACGACCGCGTCCGGTGTGGGCGACAGGAAGCCCAGAAGTCCCCCGGCTCCGATGCCGCCGAAGAACATCACCGACACGCCAAGCTCCGCGACAAACAGCAGGACGCAGGCGGTCGTGACTCCTTCGATGAAGCCGAAGTCGTTGCCGAAGCGGCGCAGCGCGGGCGCAAAGCCCCACAGACCGGGATTCCACCGCCCGCAGTTGAGGCATCGATCGTCCTGCACGCCCACGAGCCGGCCGCACGCGCAGACGACTGAACCGGATTTCTGACGACCGAACATCGGGGCAGAATACAGAATTTAGAATCTAGAATCTAGGAGGATAAAATTCGGAGTGCCAGCTGTTCACCGTGAGAATACTCGTAACCGGAGGGACCGGCTACCTCGGAGCGGCGATCGTTCGCGCGCTGGCGGCCGCAGGATGCGACGTCACGGTGTACGCGCGGCAGGCGTCGGCCGCGCCGCGCCAGCCGCGCGTCGAGCCGCACGACGGCGACATCCGCGACCGCGCGTCCCTCGAACGCGCGGCCCGTGGCGCCGCCGCGATCTGCCACAGCGCGGCGCTCGTCTCGGTCTGGCGCCGCCGGCGTCAGGACTTCGACGACGTGAACGTGGGGGGACTCGAGAACGTCCTCTCCGTCGCGGCCGCGCTCGGCGTGCCGCGCGTGATCTACACGTCGTCGTTTCTCGCCCGTCCACCGGCGGGGTCCGCCGGACCCATCATGGCGAACGACTATCAGCGAACGAAGGTGCTCGCCGATCGCGTCGCAACGCGGGCGATCGGTGAAGGGCGGCCCCGTCATCTGCATGTATCCCGGCGTCGTCTACGGACCGGGATCGATGACCGAAGGGAATCTCGTCGGCCGGTTGCTCCACGATCACCGAACCGGCCGCCTGCCCGGGCTCATCGGGCCGGACCGGATCTGGTCGTTCGCGCACGTCGACGATGTCGCGGCCGCGCACGCGGAAGCGATCGCGCGCGGAACGATCGGCGCGCAGTACGAGCTCGGCGGCGAGAACGCGCCGCAGGTCCGCCCGTTCGAGATCGCCAGGACGCTCGTCGGCCTCGGCCTCCCCCGCCGCATCCCGCCCGCGGTCGCCCGCCTGGCCGGCGCCGTCGAGGAGGGCCGCGCCTGGCTCACGGGACGGCCGCCGCTCCTGACGCGCGGGACAGTCGAGATCCTGACCCGGGACTGGCCGCTGGGCTGCGAACGCGCGGCGGCGGAGCTGGGGTATCGAGTAACCCCGCTCCGAGTCGGGGTTGAACAGCTCCTGCAGGGACTAGGAACCACTGTTTAGGGTGGTTGTGGTACGACCCTTTAGGGTCGTAAGTTACTGACTCGCTAACCGTACGGCCGATCGGCCGTCTAAGCCAGACAGATGCCAGAGAGCGACGCTGTTGCGGTCGCCCGGGCACAAGCCGGGGACCCCGATGCGTTCCGAGACCTCGTCGACCGCCACAGCCGCCGCATCTACCGGCTGGCGTTCCGGATGACCGGCAACGCCCAGGACGCGGAGGACGTGGTCCAGGAAGCCCTGCTCCGAGCCTACAAACAGCTCGACCGGTTCGAGTCGCGCGCGAACTTCGGGACGTGGCTCCACCGGATCACCGTGAACTGCTCGATCGATCTGATGCGCGCGCGGCCGAAGCGGGAAGAAGGACAGGACGAGGAGGCGCTCGAGACCATGGCGATACCGCTGGGAACCAACGGGCCGGAACGGCTGGCGCTCAGCGCCGAGATTCAGGCGCGGGTCACCGACGCGATGGATCGACTCAGCCCGATGGAGCGCGCGGCGTTCACGCTGCGCCATTTCGAGGGCATGTCGATCGACGAGATCGGCCGTGCGCTGAACCTGCGAACCAACGCGACGAAGCACAGCATCTTTCGCGCGGTCCGGAAGATGCGCACCGCGCTCGAGCCGTTCGTGACCGCAGGAGGGCGGAGCTCGTGAGCCCGCTCGGACACGTGACGCATCCACACGAAGACGATCTCGTTCTGCACTACTACGGCGAGCTTCGCGGCCCCGAGGCCGGCTCGCTCGAGCGGCACCTGCGCGAGTGCGCCTCGTGCCGCGAGAGCTTCACCCGTCTCGAGCAGGTGCTGCGCGCGGTGGATGACGCGCCCGTGCCCGAGCCCTCAACGGACTTCGAGGCGGCCGTCTGGACGCGGCTCCGGCCCGGATTGCGGGCGGTGGGCCGGGTGGGCCGGTCTGAAGACCGGCCCCTCCAGAAATGGAGATTCCAGAGATGGCTTGGAGGGGCCGGTCTTCAGACCGGCCCATGGCTTCAGACCGGCCAACGCTGGGCGTTCGCAGGCGGGATCGCCGCGCTCGTCGTCATCGCGTTTCTGACCGGCGCGCTCTGGCGGCAGACGAGACCGCAGCCGCAGCAGGCGACCGTCCTGTCGCCGGGCCCGATCGACAACACCGGCGCCACCGCCGATCTTCGCGAGCGTCTGCTCCTCGCGGTCGTCGGCGAGCATCTGGAGCGGACGGAGCTCGTGCTCATCGAGCTGCTGAACGCGCATGGCGCGGGTTCGGTGGACATTTCCACCGAGCAGGTACGCGCGCAGGAGCTGGTGTCGGAGAACCGGCTCTACCGGCAGACGGCGCAGAGCGTCGGGAATCTCCCGATCGTCAGCCTGCTCGAGCAGCTGGATCTCATTCTCACGGAAGTAGCAGGCGGCCCGTCGGCCATCCCGGCGGCCGATCTCGATGCGATGCGGAGGCGGATCGAGGGGCAAAACCTGTTGTTCAAAGTCCAGGTCGTCCGGTCGGCGTTAGGCGCGCAGGAACGCGACGCCATGACCCGACAGGTACGGATGGCGTCCTAAGAGGTCGATTTCAATGAAGACGCGAGTGATTCAGAAACGAATTGTGACGATAGCCGGCGCGGTCGCGCTCTCGGCCGCGCCCGTCATCGCTCAGCCAGGTGCGGGGGCGCCGAAGCCGGGGACGCTTCTCCCTCCGGGTGGGTTGTTCGAGTTGCCGCCGGGAGCCGGCCTGCTGCTCGGACCGGGCGCGATCGAGTGGAGCGAGCAGCGCGAGGATCGCGAGCAGGACCGCACGCGCGAACGGCGGCAGCGCGAAACCGAGTTGTACGACTCGGGCCTGAGTGCGCTCGACGAGGACCGCTGGGATCGCGCGCTCGAGCGCTTCAACCGCGTGATCGAGGTGAACGGCACCAAGGTCGACGCAGCGAAGTACTGGAAGGCCTACGCCCAGAACCGGCTCGGCCAGCGCGCCGAAGCGCTGGCGACCATCGCGGAGCTGATCAAGTCGCACCCCGACAGCCGGTACGTCTCGCAGGCCAAATCGCTCGAAGGGGACGTTCGCCGCACCACGGGGCAGTCGGTGAGCCCTGAGAACCAGGCGGACGAAGACCTGAAGCTGATGGCAATCAATGCCCTGCAGCACCAGGATCCAGAGCGCGCGGTCCCGATGCTCGAGAAGCTGCTGGCAGGCAACAACACGCCCAAGGTGAAGGCGCGCGCCCTGTTCGTGCTCGCGCAGATCAACTCCCCGGCGGCGCGCCAGGTGCTCGCGAAGGTCGCCCGCGGTGAGAGCCATCCCGACCTGCAGCGCCGCGCGATCCAGTACCTCGGGATTCACGGCGGATCCGAGAGCCGCGCGCTGCTGGCGGACATCTACAAGAGCACGTCCGATGTGGACGTGAAGCGCCGAATCCTGCAGGCCTTCATGGTTTCGGGCGAGCGTGCGCGGCTGCTGGAGGTCGCACAGGGCGAGACGGTGCCCGAACTGCGCGGAGAAGCCGTCAAGCAGCTCGGCGTGATGGGCGCGCACGACGAGCTCTGGCAGCTCTATACGAAAGAATCGTCCCGCGACGTCAAGCGGCAGATCCTGCAGGCGATGTTCGTCGGCGGGAACGCCGAGCGGCTCATCCAGCTCGCGAAGACCGAAAGCGATCCCGAGCTCCGGCGGCTCGCCGTCCGCAACCTCGGCCTGATGGGGTCCAAACGGACCGGCGATGCGCTGGTCGAGATCTACATGACCGACAAAGATCCGGAAATCCGGAAGGCGGTCGTCCAGGGACTCTTCATCCAGAACAACGCGGAGTCGCTCGTCGCGCTCGCGCGCAAGGAGAACGACGTGACGATGAAGCGGGAGATCGTCTCGAAGCTTTCGCTGATGCGCTCGAAGGCGGCGATGGACTATCTCATGGAGCTCATCGAGAAATAGGCCTCAGATCACGCAGAGAACGCAGAGAAGGCAGAGAACGCAGAGAACGCAGAGGGAGCCCGCGATGGACCGAAGAGCGATCGGATTCGCAGTCTTGACGTCGTTCGTGCTCGCCGCCTCCGGGGCCGACGCGCAGGTCCGCATCGACAACGGAACCGTCACCCGACACAACGGGGCCGCGGGGCTCGAACGAACGTTCCGGCCGCTCGTGAAGGCCGCAAACGACCCGTACTGGATCGCGTACGCCGTGCCCATGGTGGACGGCGACCGGGTGATGTGCTGCTGGTCCTCGTCGAGCGGCACGACCTGGATTGAGGGGGGCGTGTCCATCCGATCGAGCGGCGACGCGTGCTGCGGCGCGTGCAGCATCGAGCCCGGGCGGAACGACGGCATCAACATCACGAGCCGCGATCGCACGACGCGACCGGTTCAGCTCGAGGCCTCGCGCTTCTCGATCTTCTACCGGATCGTCTCTGGCGCGGTCGAGCGCGTACGCGTGTTCTCCGAAGACTGCGGGCTCGACGCCGGAGGGCGCACCGTCCAGTGGATTGATGACGTGAAGCCGTCTGAGAGTGTGGCGCTCCTCATGTAATTGGCCGCCGGACCTGAGAGGTCCGGCGCTCCCTCTGTCGCGAGGCCCGGCCTCGGCCTCCGACCGCGTCGTCGACGCCTCGGTGACCGCGATCGCGCTCCACGCCGACGCGTCGGCGGATGCGGCCCTCGACGCGCTCGTCGCGCGCGACCGATCGGAGCGATTGCGAAAGAAGGCGGCGTTCTGGCTCGGTCAGGCGCGCGGACGCCGCGGCTTCGAGACGCTCCGACGCCTGATCGCGGACGACCCGAGCACCGCGTTCCGCAAGAGCGCCGTCTTCGCGCTGTCGCAGAGCCGCGAGGCCGAGGCGGTGCCCACGCTGATTCAGCTCGCAAAGAAGGATGCGAGCCCGGAGATCCGCGGGGAGGCGCTCTTCTGGCTGGCGCAGAAGGCTGGCCGCAAGGCGGCCGACGCCATCACCGACGCGATCGAGAACGATCCCGAGACGGACGTGAAGAAGCGCGCCGTGTTCGCGCTGAGCCAGCTGCCGAAAGACGAGGGCGTGCCGCTGCTGATTCAGGTCGCGCGCCGCAACCCCAATCCAGCCGTGCGCAAGCAGGCAATCTTCTGGCTCGGCCAGAGCCGGGACGCGCGCGCGCTCGCATTCTTTGAGGAGGTACTGAAGTGAAAGCCATGCTCATCGCCGTCGTGCTGTTTTCGCCGGGCCTGAGAGGCCCGGCGCTCCAGGCGGCCCCGGGTGGCCCGGTCCAAACGGCTCAGGCACCAGCCAAGGACACACGCCCGACTGTCGATCCGGAGCTCCGCGAGATGGCGCTCCGCGCGATCGTGCAGCAGGCGGACACACCGCGGCTCATCGCGATGTACGACTCCGAGAAGGACCACGAGCTCCGGGAACTGCTGCTCCGCCAGATCGCGCAGCGGGACGATCAGCAGGCGCGGCAGAAGCTCGTCTCGATCGCGAAGCAGGACCCCGACTCGGATCTGCGAGAGACGGCCATCCGCTACCTCGCCCAGCGGAGCGACACGGCCGCGGTCGTCGAGCTCTACGACGGACAGAAGGATGCGGAGGTCAAGGCGGTCATCCTGCGGGAGCTCGGGAAGCGCAGCGACCCGGCGGCCCGGCAGAAGCTCGTCGCGATCGTGAAAACCGAGACGGACGAGGACCTGCAGACCGCCGCCGTTCGAGCCCTGGCCCAGCGCGCGACGACTCAGGAATTGATCGATCTATTCGACGGCGTTCGCGACAGCGACGTGCGCGAGGTGCTGATCAGGGAGCTCGGCAAACGCAAGGACGAGCTCGCGCGGAACAAGCTGATCGCTATCGTGGAAGGGAAATGACTCTCTCTCAATGCACTCCCCGGCTCATCTGGAGCGCCGTGGGGTCGGCGCCGAGACGGCGAATGGCCGTCTCCCACATCGCGAGGGCGTCCACGTCGAAGATCAGATCGGGCTGCACCTCGGCGAGCAGCCAGGAGGACTGCTGGAGCTCTCCGTCGAGCTGTTTCGGGCCCCAGCCCGCGTAACCGGCGAGCACGCGCGCGCGCGGCGTCGGGCGTTCCTCGAGGACCCGGCGAAGCAAGACGGGCGACGCGGACAAATACACGCCGTCGACGATTCGACGCGACGAGCCGTCGGGCGCCGACGGCTCTTCACCGAGCAGAATCCACCCTCGTTGCGGCTCCACCGGCCCGCCCATCCAGAGCATCATCCCGCTGCCTTCGCTCACGGGCGGATCGAGCCGGACGACGCTCGCGGCCGTGACGTCGGTCGGACGGTTCAGGACGAGGCCGAACGCCCCGTCAGGCTCGTGCTCGCAAAGCAGAATGACCGTGCGGACGAAATTGGGATCCTGCAGCTGAGGCATCGACAAGAGAAGGGTGGGGGCGAGGGACATTGGATCCTATTTTACTGCGCACAAACGTGTGCGTGCCCACTGCACATGCCCGGCCACCATCGGATCCTCGATCGACGGCGCTTCGGTTGGATCAACCTCCACCAGCGCGGCCGCCGCCTCCGCGTCGCCTGAATTGCCGATCGCGACGGCGAGGTTTCTCCGCAGGCCGCGGACGCCGGCCCGGCTCATCGCGCTGTCCGCGACGAGCGCGTCGAGCCGATCGTCCGGCAGGCGCCACAACGCGGCGAGCGACGCGCCGTCGAGCGCCGCGCGCGGGAGCCACGCTCGAGCGCCGGAGACGGACGGCGAGGGCGCGAGGTTCCACGGGCAGACCTCCTGGCAGACGTCGCAGCCGTACGCGTGGGTTCCGACGCCGGCCCGAAGCGTTTCCGGGATCTCCCCTTTCAGCTCGATGGTCAGATACGAGATGCAGCGCGTCGCGTCGAGCACCCGGGGTGCGGTGAAGGCCTCCGTCGGACAGGCCTCCAGGCAGAGCGTGCAGGACCCGCACTGATCGAGCGCGGGCGGGTCGGGATCGAGTGACGCGCTGGTCAGAATCTCCGCGAGGAAGATCCAGGATCCGAGCCGGGGGTTGATGACACAGGTGTTCTTCCCGATCCACCCGATGCCGGCGCGTTGCGCGTACTGCCGTTCGAGGACGGGGCCGGTGTCGACGTAGGCCTTCGACTCGAACGACTCCCCGACCTGCGCTCGCATCCAATCGGACAGCGCCGTCAACTTCGAGTCGATGACCGCGTGATAGTCATCGCCCCACGCGTAGCGGGAGATCGCCGCCGCGCCCGGGTCTCGCTGCTCGGTCGAATACGGGCGATCGGTGTTGTAGAGGAGGCCGAGCGCGACGATCGACCGCGCCGACCTCAGCACGCGCCGCGGATCTTCGCGGCGCGCGGCGCTGCGCCCCAGGTAGCGCATCTCGCCGGCGTAGCCGCTCGCGAGCCACTCCCGGAAGTGGCGCGTTTCGGGAAGCGGCTCCGCCGGTGCGATGCCGCACAGGTCGAAGCCGACCTCCCGCGCCTTGGTTTTGACGTCAGCGGAGGTCACAGGTCGCTCTCAGGCGATTATAGAATCGCGTACATTGGTTGCGTCATCTGCGTTCATCTGCGTCAATCTGCGGCAATGACCGCGCTGTTCGCGTCAATCGCTGCTGTGCTGGCTCTGGCCGGTCAGGGCGCCCGGTCTCCCGACGATTACAAGCGCCTGATCGACGAGTACGTCGCGTCGGGCGCCGCGACGGTTCACGCGGCGCTCCTTGGGTGGCCGCCGGACCCGCTTCAAGACGCCGTCGTCGAAACGATCACGCCGAGGAAGGCGGAACAGAAGGCGCCCTTCTACCCTGCCGCGTCCCGCGAAGACCTCGTCCGGTGGCTGCAGGCCGCCGCGATGGCACATCTCGAAGCCGCGCGGCTGGCCGTCCGGAATGACCGGTCAGATCAGGCGGCCTGGCTTCTTGCCTCGGGGCGGACGGTGATCACGCGACTGCGATCGATCGTCGATCCGCGGCGGCGCAGAACGCTCGTTGGTACCGCGCTTCGCACGACGGACACAGAGCCCGCTTTCGCGGCCGGCTGGTTCGTTGCCGCCGGCGAGCTGCTGCACGGCACGCCGCGGCTGCTGGCGGCGCACACGCATTTCGAGGCCGCGATGGACGCATACCCGAGGGACCCGAGAATCCAGCTCGGGTTCGGGACGATGAACGAATTGGAAGCGGCCGATTCGCTGCTGGAGATCGTCGCGACCCACGGTCCTCCGAATCGAACGCGCCAGGACGCCGAAGCCCGCCGGCGCCGGCTGCTGCGGGAGGCCGCGGGTGCTTACGAGATGACCCTGAAGCTGAATCCTGCCGAGATCGAGGCGCGCGTGCGCCTCGGCCGGACGATGATGCTTCAGAACCGGCGGCGGGAGGCAACGGCGACGCTGGAAGTCGTTCGATCGTCGAAGCCGTCGCCGCCGCTGACGTATCTGGCGTGCACCCTGCTGGCCCTCCTCCAACACCAGAACGGGCGCGCGAAGGAGGCCGAGCGTCTGTATCTCGAAGCGCTCGCGGTCTGGCCGGACGGGCAACGTGCCGCCGTCGGCCTCAGTCACGCACGGTGGCTCCAGGGACAACTGCTCACGGCCGACTTTCTTCACCGCCCGCCCGACCGGCGGCCGGATCCGTGGGCTGCGTATTCACTGGGCCAGTTCACCCGTGTGGAGGCATCGATCGCGGCGCTTCGCAAGGCGATCTGGCCGTGAAATCGACCGCCGCGCTCGCCATCGTCCTCGGATGGCTGACGCTCGACGGCGCTCCCCTGCAGCAGCCGATGTTCAAGTCGGGCGTGGAGATGGTCCGCGTCGATGCGCTCGTCGTGCGCGACGAGAAACCGGTCGCCGACCTCACAGCCGACGATTTCGAAGTATTCGACAATGGCGTGCGTCAGACGATCGACCACGTGCTCTCCGCGGAGGATCCGATCGACGTCATGCTGACGCTCGACACGAGCGCGAGCCTCGACAAGGCCGAGCTGAAGCATCTCGCCGACGGGGTCCGATCGGCGATCGCCGATCTCAGGCCTGGCGATCGCGCCGGATTGATCACGTTCTCCGAGGAGCTGTCGCAGCGGCTGCCGCTTACCGGCCGCCTCGATCTGCTGGCTGCTTCGCTGGACCGCCTCGAATCGTCCGGAGCCACCACGCTCGTCGATGCGGTCTACGCGGCGCTGCTGACGACGCGAGCCAGGGGCCGGCGTTCGCTGGTGCTGCTGTTCACGGACGGACTGGACACGTGGAGCTGGCTCGAGCCCGCGTGGGTTCTCGCCGTCGCGAAGCGCAGCGAGACGGTCGTGTACACCGTCGAATTACGCGAGCCCGTGGCGCCTTTCGTGAGGATACCCGGCGTTCAAGGGAGGATTAACCCGCGCGACTACTATCGCGCCGCGACGAGGTTTCTCGACGACATCGTCGAAACCACCGGCGGCCGCCGGCTCGACGCCGGCGACTTCGGCAGGCTGCAGGCCACGCTGAAATCAGTGCTCGGCGAATTCCGCCAGCGCTACGTGATCGCGTACGCTCCGCAAGGCATCGCCGAGGACGGCTGGCACACACTGGAGGTTCGAGTGAAGCGCCGCGGAGTGACCGTGCGCGCGAGGCCTGGGTACTCGCGATAACCCGTCACCAATCCACAATCAGCAATCCACAATCCACAAGGCTCAGCTGCTCTTGACGAGCTGTCGGAGCACATAGGGAAGAATCCCACCGTGCCTGAACGCGATCAGCTCCTCCGGCGTGTCGATCCTCACGTCCGCCTGGAACGTGATGACGCTGCCGTCATCCGCGACGGCGCGCACGGAGAGGTCGCCGCGCGGCCGGAGGCCGCCCAGCGCCACGGCAATCTCGTACACCTCGCGGCCCGTGAGCTTCAAACTCGAGATGCTCTCGCCCGGCTTGAACTGGAGCGGCAGCACCCCCATGTTGACGAGGTTGCTGCGGTGGATCCGCTCGAAGCTTTCCGCGACGACCGCCCTCACGCCGAGCAGCAGCGTGCCCTTCGCCGCCCAGTCGCGCGACGATCCCGACCCGTACTCCTTCCCGGCCAGCACGACCAGCGGGACGCTCGCCGCCTTGTACTCCATCGCCGCGTCATAGATGGTCGCAACCTCTCCCGACGGGAGCTTCGTCGTCCAGCCGCCCTCGGTTCCGGGCGCGAGCTGATTGCGAAGCCGGATGTTCGCGAACGTGCCGCGCATCATCACTTCGTGGTTGCCGCGCCGCGCGCCGTACGAGTTGAAGTCCCGCGGCGTGACGCCGTTGGCGATCAGGTATTTGCCCGCGGGGCTGTCGGTCGGGATCGAACCGGCGGGCGAGATGTGATCCGTCGTGACGCTGTCGCCGAGGACCGCCAGGACCCGCGCGCCGCGGATGTCGGTCGGCGCCGGCGGGTCCATCGTGATGCCCTCGAAGAACGGCGGGTTGCGGATGTAGGTCGAGTCCGCCTCCCACTGGAAGCGGTCGCCGGTCGGCGTCGGCAGCTGGCGCCACCGCGGGTCGCCGTCGAACACCTGCGCGTAGCTCTCCCGAAACATGCTGGACTTGACCGACGTGAGCATCGTCTCCTGAATCTCCCGTTCGGTCGGCCACAGGTCGCGAAGATAGACGTCCTTCCCCTCCTGGTCCCTGCCGATCGGCTCGGACGTGAGGTCCACCTGCATCCGGCCCGCGAGCGCGTACGCGACAACGAGCGGCGGCGAGGCGAGGTAGTTCGCCCTCACCTGTGACTGGATGCGCCCCTCGAAGTTGCGGTTGCCGCTCAGAACCGACGCGACGATGAGGTTGCGGTCCTTCACGATCGACGAGACGGGCTCGGGCAGCGGGCCGCTGTTGCCGATGCAGGTCGTGCAGCCGTAGCCGACCAGGTTGAATCCGAGCTTTTCGAGGTACGGGAGCAGGCCTGCCTTCTTCAGGTACTCGGTGACGACCATCGATCCGGGCGCCAGGCTCGTCTTGACCCACGGCTTCGTCGTCAACCCGCGCTGGACGGCGTTTCTCGCGAGCAGACCGGCGCCGATCATCACGCTCGGGTTCGACGTGTTCGTGCAGCTCGTAATCGCGGCGACGACCACCGAGCCGTGGTCGAGCGCGGCGGCGCTCTCGGACAGCGATTCCTCTACCGCCACGGCGACGCCGCCCGTCTCGTGCGGCTGCGTCGCCTCACCCGGATTGGCCGCGGTCGCCGCCGGTTTCGTCCTGCGCTCGCCCAGCATCGTCTCGAGCGCCTGCGTGAACCGCAGCTTGGACTGCTTGAGCGGGACGCGATCCTGCGGGCGCTTCGGGCCGGCGAGGCTCGGCTCGACGGTCGAGAGGTCGAGCTCGATGATCTCGTCGTAGGCCGGATCGGCGGCGCCCGGCACGCGGAACAGTCCCTGTTCCTTGGCGTACGCCTCGACCAGCTTCACGTGCTGGTCGTCCCGGCCGGTCAGACGCAGATAGTCGAGCGTCATGTCGTCGATCGGGCAGATGGCAATCGTCGCGCCGTACTCCGGCGACATGTTGCCCAGGGTCGCGCGGTCGGCGATCGTCAGGTCCTCGAGCCCCGGGCCGAAGAACTCGACGAACTTCCCCACGACGCCGTGCTTGCGCAGCCGCTCCGTGACCATGAGCACGAGATCGGTGGCGGTCGCCCCCTCGGGCAGCCGGTTCACGAGGCGGAAGCCGAGGACCTCGGGGATGAGCATCGAAATCGGCTGGCCGAGCATCGCGGCCTCCGCCTCGATTCCCCCGACGCCCCACCCCACGACACCGAGGCCGTTCACCATCGTCGTGTGTGAATCCGTTCCGACGAGTGTGTCCGGGTACGCGAGCGTCTCGCCGGCGACGTCGTCGCGGATGACCACGCGCGCCAGGTACTCGATGTTGACCTGATGCACGATGCCGGTGTCGGGCGGGACGACGCGGAAGTTCTTGAAGGCGTCCTGGCCCCAGCGCAGGAACACGTACCGCTCGCGGTTGCGCGAGAACTCGAGCTGCGCGTTCAGCTCGAACGCGTTCGGCTCCGAGAAGTGGTCGACCTGCACGGAATGATCGATGACGAGCTCGACGGGCTGCAGCGGGTTGACCCGCTTCGGATCGCCGCCGAGCCGGACGACGCCGTCGCGCATCGCGGCGAGGTCGACGACCGCCGGCACGCCGGTAAAGTCCTGCAGGAGGACGCGCGCCGGCATGAACGCGATTTCCTGCTGCAGGTCGGCCGCCGGATCCCAGGCCGACAGCGCCCGGATCGCGTCCGCCTCGACGAACTTGCCGTCTTCGCGACGGAGCAGGTTCTCGAGCAGGATCTTCTGCGAGTACGCGAGGCGCGAAACGGCCGGGAATCCGGCCTTCTCGAGCGCCGCCAGGCTGAAGATCGTGAAACGCTCGCTGCCGACTTTGAGTGTCGTCCGTGTGTTGAAGGAATTGCGGGAAGCCATCACTCAATCATTACCTAAGGTGCTCACGGTGCTCAAGGTGCTCAAGGTGCTTTAGAAAGGTCGTTGATAAACTCTGCGGCGCCGAATCTGTCTGAGCGCCGTGAACCACGCCCACCACACAGCCGTGCAGAGAACGGCCCCGACAAGCGCGGCGAGAATAGGCGTGTTGTGAATCACGGCTACCGAGGAGCCGAACAGGCGGGCCATCCCCGGGGTCAGCGCCAGCACCGGCCAGAGGTAGACTTCCAGAGTCTGCGCGAGCCAGCTGTGGTTTCGTGGCTTGACTCCCAGAACGCGCAGAAGCGTCGGAACCCAGATAAGCGACGACCAGTAGATCCAGATCAACGCGAAGCTGGTGCCGCGCGCGCTCATGGGAAGGTCCGGCTCAGGAACTCACTCGCGACCGCGGCCGGATCGCGATGCTGCGCGTCGACGGCGTAGTTCATCGCGCGCATGTCGGCGGCGGAAATGGCGCCCGCCAGCCGCGCGAGCGCGGCCGCGACATCTGGATGCGCCAGCAGCGTCGCGGTGCGTGCGACGGGCGCCGCCTCGTAGGGCGGAAAATAATGCCGGTTGTCCTCGAGCATGAAGAGACCGAGGCCGGCGATGAGCCCGGCCGTCGCGTCGCCCGCGATCAGATCGACCTGACCGTCCGCGAGGGCGCGATACATCAGCGCCAGATCCATGACGCGCGGCTCCTCCGCGAAGCGAAGCCCGTAGGCCCGGGCGAGCCCTCGGTAGCCATCGGCGCGCTCGAGAAACTCGTAGCCGAAGCCGGCGCGCCAGGACCGCGCGTGCGGCACGGCATCCTCGATCGTCTTCAGCCCAAGCCGCCGCGCGTCGGCGCTACGCACCAGAATGGCGAACGTGTTGTCGAATCCCAGCGGCGCCGAGAGCGTCACGCCGGCGGCGGCATATCGGTCGCGGACACGATTGAAGACCTCCGTCGAACGAGCCGCGGGCCTGAGAGGCCCGCGCTCCGCGCCCGGTGACTCTTTGAAGATAGCCGTGAGCGCGGTGCCGGTGTACTCGACGTACACGTCGATTTCGCCGGCTCTCACCGCGCGATCGCAGATGAACGTCCCCCCCAGGTTGAGCCGGCGCTCGACCGCCACGTTGGACCACCGTTCGATCGCGCCGGCGACGATCTCTCCGAGCACGAGCTGCTCGGTGAAATTCTTCGAGCCGACCCGGATGACGGCTCGACCCGAGCCGCGCGCGACCTGGAACGAAAGCGCCGCGACCGCTGCCGCAGAGATCAGCAGGAGCGCGATCATGCCGATCGGCTTGCGTCCCGTCAGGCGGGCCCGGGCCGCGCCGCCGGGCCCGAGCCGTCGCTCGACGGCCGTCAACGCGCTGTCGACGCCGAGCGCGAGCGCCGCCGCCGGGATCGCCCCCGCCAGGATCACGATCGGATCCACCATCGAGAGACCGCGGAAGATGTACTCCCCGAGTCCTCCGGCGCCGATCGCCGCCGCGATCGTCGCGGTCCCGACGCCGACAACGGCCGCGACGCGGATGCCGGCGACGATGGACGGGAGCGCGAGGGGCAGCTCGACGAGACGCAGGAGCTGACGGGACGTCATCCCGAGCGCCGTCCCCGCCTCCTTGAGCGCCGCATCCACCGCCGTCAGCCCCGCCGCCGTCGTCCGGACGATGGGCAGCAGCGCGTACAACACGAGCGCGACGAGCGCCGCGCGGGCGCCGAGCCCGACGAACGGAATCGGAATGAGGAACCCGAGCAGCGCCAGGCTCGGAATGGTCTGCACGACGTTCGCGATCGCGACGATTGGACGCCCGGCGCGCGGGCGCCTGGCGGCGAAGATGCCGAGCGGCAGGCCGATCGCGATCGCGGCGAGCGTCGAGATCGCGACGAGGAACACGTGCTCCCCCGCGAGCCGTGCGAGCTCCGCGCGATGCGAGGACCAGAACTCCAGGAGCCTCATCGCCGTGGTATTGCGTCGAGAAGCCGCCGGACCCGGGCGTCCTGCGAGCGCGCGACCACGTCCGGCGTGTCGCACGCCGCGAGCGTTCCATCCGCAAGGACGCCGACGCGATCGGCGAGCGCGAACGCCTCGCCCATGTCGTGCGTGACCAGGAGGATCGTCTTGCGCACGCGCGACTGGATGCGCCGCAACTCGTCGTGCAGCTCGGCGCGCGTGACGGGATCGAGCGCGCCGAACGGCTCGTCCATCAGGAGCACCGGCGGATCCGCGGCGAGCGCGCGCGCGACGCCGGCGCGCTGCCGCTGGCCGCCCGACAGCTCCGCCGGCCATTTGCTGGCGAACCGCGCCGGCTCCAGGCCGACGAGATCGAGCAGCGCGGCCACCTCCGCGTCGCTGAGCGACCGATCGTCGAGGCGCGGCACGAGCGCGACGTTCTCGGCGACCGTCATGTGGGGAAAGAGGGCGATCTCCTGGAGCACGTAGCCGCAGCGGCGCCGGAGGACGATCGGATCCCAGTCGCGCGTGTCGCGGCCCTCGACCGAGACTCGGCCCGAGTCCGGCTCGAGCATGCGGTTCACGAGCCGCAGCGCGGTCGTCTTGCCTTCCCCGCTGGCCCCGACGAGCGCGACCGTCTCGCCTCGCTCGACCGTCAGCGTGAATCCGTCGAGGACCCGGCGCCCGCCTCGCGCGATAGAAACGCTGTCGAAGACAATAAAGGGGACAGTCACCTTTTTACGCTTTCTGAAAAAAAGTGGCTGTCCCCTTTTCAGAAGGCCATGACCAGCGCGCCGGTGATGACGACGCCGGTCCGGTTCTCATCGTCGAAGCTGAACCCGCCGTCACGGATGACGACGCGCCCGTCGCCGCGAAGACCCCAGCCTTTGAAGAACCCCTGCCCTCCCGACGACAACCAGTAGCTCACGCCGCCGCCGGCGTGGTACGCGGTGCCGGTCTCGGCCAGCGTCTGCCCTTCGTGGAGCTGACGGAGATAGCCCACACCGCCGCGAATGAACGGCACAATCCGCCCGAACGGCCGGAAGTGGTAGGCGACGGCTCCATCGATGATGTACTCGCTGAGATCCTCGACCGCGGTGGCGTCCGGGATATTCTCCGCGTCGCTCGTGAGGCGCGTGGAAACCTGCTGAAATGCGAAAAGACCGCCCGCCTCGATCGCCACGCTCGGCGTGAGATAAAACGCGAGCCTGGCCTCCGCGCCGGGCCCCGCGCCGATCTCGCTCGACGCCACGAACAGCGGGAACGACCCGCCGCCCGTCTGGTTGCGGGTCTCGGTCGCTTCGTCCCTTGCGAACGACGAGCCGGTCGTCCAGATCGCGCCCACCGAGAGCTCGAACGACCGCGGCCGCGACTGGGCGCTCGCCTCCGAGCCGGCCGCCACGAGGATGCCGAGGGCAATCGCCAGCGTCCGCGACGTCACTTGGGGACCACGCGGAGCTCGACCCGCTCGCTCCCGCCGCCGCGCGGCGCCACCGCGAGCCGATCGTGAAACGCCGCGCGGAAGTCGATGTCTATGTCCGCCTCTTCCGAGAAGAAGCTCGTGACGTCGGCGTCATCGATCGGCTCGACGCGCAACACGTGCGGTCCGGGCGAGAGACCCGCGACGACGAACGAGCCATCGGACCCGAACGAAAACCCGGACACGAGCGCGCCGGTCCGCTGGTTCCAGGCCACGACGTGCGCGCCGAGGATGCCTGCGCCGTTCTTGGTCACCCGGCCGCTGATCGAGCCCGTCCCGGAGCGGTAATCCCCGTCGGGGTAAATGTCCGACGCGCCCGCGATGTCATCCGGGTGCAGCGTGCGCTCCTCGACGTTGCCGGCCGTGAACGCGATCGGGAACATCACGGCGGCGGAGGCGATCACGCGCCGGCGGCCGCCGGGTTGAAGCTCGGTCTCGCCGATCGCGGAATGGCCCAACCCGAGCAGATGCCCGACTTCATGCAGCGCGATCGACTCGACGTCGAACCGCCCCGGCTCGCCGGTCGGCGATACCGACCACGGGAACGAGGAGTTGAAGAAGATGTCGGCCTCCACGATCTCCCCGGTCATCTCGTTCGTCAGGATCCGCGTCGCCGCCAGCACGCGATCCTGATCGGGCCGCGGGAGAAACCCGAGCACGGTCATCCCGTCGTCGTCCCGTGCGCTGGCCGGCGTGAACCCCGCAAAGGTGCCGCTGAAGCTCGAGGTCGGGACGTCCTGCCAGCTTTGGAACGCTCGATCCACCGCGGTCTGGAACTGCGCCGGCGTCACGCCGGACACGCCGCTGTTGGTGATGAAGTACCGCATCGGCAGCCGCTCCCACCTGAGCTGCACGGTGCGGCCGTTCGCGCGCCCCCCGAGCTTCAGGTACGCGGCCGCCGGGGCTGGCGCCCACGCGGCGACGACCAGGACGAGAGAGCCCGCGACCAGCCGGCGCAGGATCGTCACCTCGCACCCGCTTTGCGCGCGAGGAGCGCTCGAATGTCCGCGGCGAACCGTTCGAGGGTCGGCGCCGGTCGGTTCGGATCGCCGCGCACGAGGCGGACGGGCTCGACGCCGGGCGAGATGAGCGCGGGTGGAATCACCGTGCGCCGGCCGGATTCGCGATCCGTCCTTACGCGATAGACGCCCTGGCTCAGCCCCAGAACGTAGGGCACCGACGGGCCCTGGCTCCCGAGGAACAGTACGACCTCGTCCCCCACGTTGAAGATCGGCGCACCGACGATGAAGCTGCGATACGCGCCCATCCGGCCGCCCGGGACGCGGAGCGTGACGGATGCCCCGAGGTCCCCCTTCAAGTACGTCGCCACCGCAACCGTGACGTATGTGTCGATCGCGCGTCGTCCTTCCAGCCACTCGGCTCGAACGTCCACGACGCGACCGTGGACGATCGCGGTGGCATCGGTCGTCAATTCGGACAGATCGGCAGGAATGAGAACGGTGGCTGCGACGCTCACCGGGATGATCAGCGCCGCGAGGAGCGCGAATGCCACAAGCCGAAAGCCGAAGGCCGAAGGCGTTGAGTGCATAGACTCGGTCCGCAAGGCTGGCCCCTCAGTTTACAACGCGCAGGATGGCCTGGGCCGCGCGCCGGGTCGCTCCCGGGCCCCCGAGCTTCTCTCGAACTTCGGTCAGTGCGGCGCGCACCTGCGCGGCGCGCGCGCGATCGGTCAGCAGCGATACCGCTTCGTCGGTCACCGCCTCCGGCGTGAACGCCCCCTGCACCAGCTCGGGGACGACGCGGCGTCCGGCGACGAGGTTGACCATCCCGTACGTATCGACCTTCACGAACGGCTTTCCGATCGCGTAGGTCACCGGGGACACGCGATACACGATCACCATCGGCGTGCCGTGAATCGCCGCCTGCACGGTTGCGGTTCCCGACGCCGTCAGCGCGACGTCCGCCGCCGCCAGGACGTCATCGGCACGCTGCTCGATGATCGTCGGCCCGCCCAGGTGCGCGAAGAGCTCGTCGGCGAGGCCCGGCGCGCGCGCGACGACGAATTGCGCCGCGGGAACGCGCGCCGCGATGAGCCGCGCCGCCGCGGACAAACCGGGGAGAATCGCGCGCAGCTCGTTCGGCCGGCTGCCCGGAAGCAGCGCCACCACGGGCTTGTCGGCATCCAGCCCGAGCGATCGACGAATCTCGGCGCGCGGCCCCGCGGCGCGCGCCAGCTCGACGAGCGGATGGCCGACGAACTCGACCGCCACGCCGGCGTCGCGGTAGATCTTTTCCTCGAACGGAAAGATGACGAGCACGAGGCGGGCAAACCGGCGTATGTCCTTCATCCGGCCCGGGCGCCAGGCCCAGAGCTGCGGGCCGATGTAATAGACGACCGGAACGCCAAGGCGTCGCATCGCCTCGGCCACGCGGAAGTTGAAGTCGGGAAAATCCACGGCGACGAACACGTCCGGCCGGGCGCGGGCCGCGTCGTCCAGGATCCGCCGGTACATCGCCCGCGCCCGCGGCAGCACGCGCACCGCCTCGACGAGACCGGTCACCGCGATGCCCCGATAGTCGCCGAGAAGCGACGCGCCGCCGGCCTGCAGGCGATCGCCGCCGATCCCGGCGACTTCGAGCGAGGGGTCGAGCGCGCGCAGCTCGCGCGCGAGCGCGCCGGCGTAGAGATCGCCGGAGGCCTCGCCGCAGGAGATCAGGATGCGGCGCATGAATGCCGAATGACGAAGGGCGAAGGCCGAACTGACAGGATCCGCGTCAGAGAGGCTTCCGGACGGGCGCCGTCGGGGCGTCGGCCTGAGCGGCCGCCTCGTCCTCTTTCGCCGCCGGCGCCGGCCTGCCGATGCGGCGCAGATCGGCGGTCGAGAGATCGAGATCGGACAGCGAGATGCGCTCGAACTGCGGGAACCCGGCGCCCGCGAGCTGCGAGGCGAACACCGATGCATCGCCGACGAGCACGATCGACAGCCGGTCCGGCTTGAAGTAGGTCTTCGCCACGCGTTGAATGTCGTCGACCGAAACGGCCGTCACGCGATCGCGGAACGTCTGCAGCTCTTCGAGATCGAGGCCGTAGAACACCGCGTTGAGGACCTGGAGCGCGATGTCACTCGGGGTCTCGATCGTGAGCGGGAAGCTGCCGGCCAGGTAGTCCTTCGCCCCTTCCAGCTCGCCGACCCCCACGCGCTCCCGCTGGAGCTTCCAGTACTCGTCCACGACGAGCCTCAGCGCCTCTCCCGTCGAATCCGACCGCGTGTCCGTCTCGGCGACAATGTCGCCGGCCTGGCGCATCGTCTCGAGATCCGCGGATGCGCCGTAGGTCAGGCCGCGCTCGGACCGCAGCACGCGGTGGAGGCGGTTGCTGCCTTCCCCGCCGAGGATCTTGGTCGCCAGGTCCACAGCGAGGTAGTCCGGGTGCTTGCGCGGCAGCGCGAGATGCCCGACGCGAATCTCGGTCTGCACCGCGCCCGGCCGATCGACGATGACGACGCGGCGCGTCGGCTCCGGCGGCGCGGGCGGCGTCAAGGGCGTCGCGTCGGGGCGCCGCTGCCAGCCGCCGAACGCGCGCTCCGCCCCTTTGAAGGCTTCGTCGGGCGTGATATCGCCGACGATCGCGAGGATCGCGTTGTTGGGCGCGAAGTACGCCTTGTGGAACGCGATGAGATCGTCGCGCGTCAGCCGGCCGATCGACTCGGGCGTGCCCGAGTTCGGCTTGCCGTACGGATGAAACCCGTAGACGAGCCGATCGAACACGACATTGGCCAGGTACTCGGGATCCTCGTAGCTGACCTTCAAGCTCGACAGGATCTGCTGCCGCTGCCGATCGATCTCGTCGGGAGCGAAGGCCGGGTATCTCGCGACGTCGGACACGAGCGCCATCGCGAAGTCGAAGCTGTCCTTCATGACCACGGCGTTGACGAAGGTCAGGTCGGTCCCGGCGCCGGCGCCGAGCGCGCCGCCAATCTGGTCGATCGACTGAGCGATGTCCTGCGCGCTGCGCGCGGGCGTCCCCTGGGTCCCCTGATCCAGCAGCATCGCGGCGAGCGACGCGACGCCCGGCTTGTCGGTCGGGTCCTGCGCCGCGCCGGCGCGCACGAGGAGGCGCAGCGAGACGGCCGGCTGCTCGTGATGCGAGACCGCGATGACCTGGAGCCCGTTCTCGAGGGTCCTGATCGCGTACGGCGGGAATTTCACGTCGCGCGCGGTCATCGGGCGCGGCGGTCGTTCGGACGGCCACGTCTGGGCCTGCGCCGTTCCCATCAACATCAGGAAAGCGCCTGCGGCCGGCGCGAGAAGCCGGAAGGTCGCCGTCATTCCGGGCCTCCTGCGCTGCCCTGCTTGGGCATCACATGAATGATCAATCGGGACGTCGGCGTGAAGTAGGTCTTCGCCACGCGCTGCACGTCCGCCGCCGTGGTGTTCATGAAGATGTCGAACTCTCCATCCGCCGTCTTGATGTCGTCGTGAATGACGACGGCGTGGCCGAGGTGCGACGCCTTCTGCTGGTTCGACTCCCGGCCGAGGATGTAGTCGCGCGCGAACTGGTTCTTCGCGCGCTCGAGCTCGGCGGCGGTCACGCCATCGACCTTCAAGCGCTCGAGCTCGCCGACGAGCGCCTTCTCGGCCTCCGCGGGCGAGCGCCCAGGCTGGACGATCGCCACCGCGAAGAACAGGTTCGGATCCTCGATGATGTTCCCCTGGCCGAAGGCGGCCAGCGCGATCTGCTGCTCGTAGACGAGCTTTCGATAAATCCGCGAGCTCTGCCCGTCGGAGAGGATCTTCGACGCGATGTGGAGCGGATACGAGTCCGGGTGGCCGTCGAAGGTAATCGGGTGCGCGACGACGACGGCCGGCAGCGGCCACGGTTCGCTGAGCGTCACCCGGCGCTCCTGCTTCGGTGCCGGCTCCTGCGGGATGTCCCGCGGCACGGGCCGCGTCGACTTCGGGACGCGCCCGAGGTAACGCTCGACGAGCGGCAGCGCTTCCGCGGTGTCGAAATCGCCGACCAGCACGATCGTCGCGTTGTTCGGCACGTAGTAGGTGCGATAGAACTCGCGGACGTCCTCGATCGACGCCGCTTCGAGATCAACCATGCTGCCGATCGTCGGGTGCTTGTACGGATGCACCGTGAACGCCTGGCCGTAGATCAGCTCGGAGAGCCGGCCGTACGGCTGATTCTCGACGCGCATCCGCCGCTCTTCCTTGACCACTTCGCGCTCGTTCCTGAACGTGCCCTCGTCGATCCGGAGCGACGCCATGCGATCCGCCTCGAGCCACAGGATGAGCGGCAGATAATGCGCCGGCACGGTTTCCCAGTACACGGTCGCATCCTCGTTCGTGTAGGCGTTGCTCTGGCCGCCGATGCTCGAAATCGCCGACGGGTGCTGCTCGTTCTCGACGTTCTTCGAGCCCTTGAACATCATGTGCTCGAACAGGTGAGCGAAACCGGTTCGTCCGGGCTTCTCGTCCTTCGAGCCGACGTGATACCAGAGCTGGAGATGGACGATCGGCGTCGAGTGATCCTCGAGCAGCACGACCGTCAGACCGTTGGAGAGCGTGGAGATCTTGTAGTCGAGTTTGGGAGGCCGGGTGGCCGCCGTGGGCGACGACGCGGTCGAGAGGGCGAGCAGGGCAACGAGCGCCGCGGCGGCCGCCGCCCGGAAGTACACCATCCAACGATTATGGCATAGGGCGGCGCGCCAGCGTGGCTTCGAGTTCCGCGAGACGCCGTTCGAGATCGGTCAACGTTTTTCGTAACTCTGGCAGCTTCTTGAAGACCGTCGACGCCTTCAGCCACTCGCGGTTCGGGATGGCCGGGTAGCCAGTCAGGAACGTCCCTGCCTCCACGGAATTCGACACGCCGGACTGCGCCGCCACCACAGCCCCGCGACCGATCGTAATGTGGCCCACGACGCCCACCTGTCCGCCCAGCGTGACTGCGTCCTCGACCACGGTGCTGCCGGCGATGCCGACCTGCGCCGCGATGAGAACGTCGCGGCCAATCCGCACGCCGTGTGCAATCTGCACGAGGTTGTCGATCTTGGCCCCCGCGGCGATCCGCGTCTCCCCCACGGCCGGCCGATCGATCGTCGAGTTGGCCCCGATCTCGACGTCGTCTTCGATCACGACGCTGCCCGTCTGCGGAATCTTGTGATGCGTGCCGTCGGGGCGCCTCGCGAAGCCGTACCCATCGCTGCCGATGACGACGCCGTCCTGGACGATGACGCGCCGTCCGATCTCGACCGTCTCGCGGATCGACGCGCGCGCATGGACGATACAGTCCTCGCCAATCACGGCGCCGCGACCGATCGTGACGTGCGGGTACACGATCGTGCGCGCGCCAATCGACGCACCCTCGGCGATCGCGACGAATGGACCGATCGACACGCCGTCGCCGAGCGTGACGCCGGCGCCGATCGACGCCAGCGGATGGATCCCGGCCTTCGGTCGGACCGGCGGCGCGAGGATCTCGACCGCTTTGGCGAACGCCAGATACGGATGAGAGCTCCGCAGCACCGGGCAGGAGGGCCTCGGGGCGTCGTCGCCGGCGATCACCGCGGACGCCCGGGTCGAGCCGAGAGCCGCCGCGTATTTCGGGTTGGAGAAGAACGTCAGGTCGCCCGGCTTCGCCTGCTCCAGGCCGGCGACGCCGGTGATTTCGAGCGCGCCATCCCCTTCGAGGCGGCAGTCGAGCCGTTTCGCGAGCTCGCTGAGTGTCACCGAAGCGCAGAATACTACACGGTCGCAATCCGCTGCACGAACGACGCGAGGTGCTCCAGCCGCAGCCGCGCGGCGATGTCGTGCAGCCCGCGCTCCCGCGCCTCGGGCTGGAGCGTGAGCGTGGCGCGCAGCTCGCTCAGCGCGGGGCTCGGCTGGGCGCGCCAGGCGACGGCCTGAAGCCCCTGCTGCGCGCCGCGCATCGACAGATAGTGACCGACGAAACGGAACAGGAAATAGTACGCCACCAGGTTGGGCCCGGGCACGAGCATCACCGCCCCGGACGCGATGAAGCCGAGCAGGTCGATCACGAACCAGCGGCGGTGCCGCTCGTAGTCGACCGTCAGCTGAGACCTGAGCGCCGCGTTCGCCTCCCGCTCGGTGAGATCGTGCGGATAGACGAGCGTCGCCGCCTCGCAGCCCCGCAGGTGCCAGAGCAGCCGCTGCTCGGCGATGGACTCGGCAATCCAGCGCATCATCCGTTCGCGCGCCCGCCGCATGAAGGACTTCGGCTCCTCGGGATCCGCCACGGCGCCCGACTGGCGCTCGCGATGCTCCCGTTCGGCAGTGGCGAGGATCTCGCGAAACCGCGTCACGATGCGTCTGAGGATTCCGGTGCGGGACTCCCCCTCCTCGACCGGAGGATCGGGCTCGGAGACCTCGCAGTAGAGCTCGTGGCGGGGGCCGCCGGCGGGGACCAGGAACACATCCACTGATACATAATACGGTCGGTGCTGGGAGGCGTTCTTCTCGCCTGCGTCGCCGCGGGACCTGAGCCGTCCGTGCTCCGATCGACCCCCGGACAAGCCGGGGCGGAGACCGTCCGGCTCGAAGTCCGGGTCTTCGCCGGCGCCGAGGACGTAACGAACCGCGCGCGGGTCCAGATCCACCCGTCGGGCACGCGGACGACGCCTGTCGCCGCCGTGTCGCGCGGCGAGCGGCACATTGTCGACGTCTCGACCGGGTTGTACGACGTCCAGGCCATCGTCGAGCAGGACGGCCGCGTCGTCGGAATCCGCTGGGCCGAACGGCTGGCGGTCATGGCCTACCCCGACGAGGCGGGCGACCACCTCGAAGTAATTAACGTGCGGAACGGGTTCGGCGCGCTGCAGGTGCGCGGGAAGGAGGGCGGCCCCGTCCAGGGCGAAGCCGTGCTCTACCCGGCTGGATCGCGCGACGCCGCGCGCCGCGTGACGCCGGCCGCTCGCACCGCCGCCTGGATGCTCTTCGTCGTGCCGGAGGGCCGCTACGACCTCGTGTCCGGCCCCGACTGGCGCCACGAGGTCGGGGACATCGAGATCACCGCCGACCGGACGCGTCTGAAATTCCTGCCGTGAGCGTGCCCGACGTTCCTCCGGTGCAGCTCCTGTTCACCGACCTCCTTGGACGCATGTTTCTCGCCGCCGCGCTCGGGGCGGTTGTCGGCCTCGAGCGCGAGCTGCGGCAGAAGGAGGCCGGGCTTCGCACGAACATCCTGATCACGATGGGCTCGGCGCTCTTTACCATCATGTCGATCGAAATCTCGGGACCCGGTGGCGACCCGGCCCGGATCGCGGCGCAAATCGTCACCGGCATCGGCTTTCTCGGGGGCGGGGCGATTCTCCACACGAAGGGCACGGTTCACGGCCTCACGACCGCCGCAACGATCTGGATGAACGCCGCGATAGGTGTCGCCGCGGGCGCGGGTCGTTACCGGCTGGCGATCGTGGCGACGACCGTCACGCTCGCGACGCTCGTCGCGCTGGTGCCGGTGGATCGGTGGTTGGCGCGGCGTAGGGCCGACGTTTAGGTCGGGCGTGGTGGGTTAGCCCGAACGTCCGGGGTGATGCCAGCACGCCCGGCCTAAAGGCCGGGCCTACAGCGGTCGGCGGATCTTCCGGTTGACCCTCGGCGCCTCCAGCGGAACCGCGGGCCTGCCGGCCGTTTCCCAGGCGCCGACGATCATGCCGGCGATCCCGCTCGCCCCCTCCGCGAGCCGGCGCTCGAGGATCTCCTTCGAACCCGCGAAGAGCCGGTCGAAATAGGCGTCGTCGTACTCCTCGCGGCCGACGACCGCCCGGCGATCGGCGGCCAGCACTGCCTCGACCAGCGGGAATCCGGACGTGAGCGTGTCGAAGATGAAGTCGCGGGGCTGCCGCACCGGAACGGGTGGCTTCGGAACGATCGCCACGCGATCCGCGTAGCGGCGCATCAGCTCGCCCTCGAACCGCGCGTGGATGCCGTGCTGGTTCGTCAGCTGCCCGTCGTAGTTGAGCGCCGCGTGAAACGGGACGTGCGCGTCGCCGGTGTAGTGCGCGATGACGGCGCTGAAGAACTTGATGTCTTCCCCAGCGAACGAGGCGGAGCCTTCGCCGTACTCGCGGAACGCCTTCACGAGCTTGTCGTAGATCTCCGCCGTCCGCCAGGGCAGCAATCCGTTCTTCTGCACCATGTCCTTGCCGTGCTTCGTGACGGCCGCCTCGTAGTCTCGCGGCAGATCCGGGAAGGGAAACGGCCCGTAGCCGTCCATGTCCAGGAAGTGGCGCGGCGGCTCTTCGAGGAACCCCGCGTTGCGCCACAGGTCGGGGTCGATCGAGTGCTCGACGATCATGGCGCGGTGCTTCTCGAAGAACGGCCGAAGCTCCGCGGGCAACAGCTGAATCGCCCGCCCCGTGAGAAAACGATGGACGTCGAAGCTCCAGGCGCCGGCGGGCATCGTGCCTATCGCCAGTGCACCCGCGATCGCGGCGAGGAAGAACTTCTTCGAACCTTCTCGAACCCCCTCGAACCTTCTCGAACCCCCTCGATCCATGCCAGCATGGTAAACGATGCCCAGACTCGGCGCGCATCTCTCAATCGCGGGCGGCCTGCCGCGCGCGATCGATCGGGCGGTCGCGGCCAGGTGCGAGGCGCTCCAGATTTTCACGAAGTCGGTCGGCCAGTGGCGCGCGCGCGAGATTCCGCCGGAGGAACGCGACGCGTTTCGCCGGCGCGCGCGCGAGACGCGCGTCGCGCCGATCGTCGCCCACGACAGCTATCTGATTAACGTCGCGTCGGCCGATCCCGCGTTGCGCACGAAGTCGGTCGCGGCGCTCGGCGAGGAGCTCGATCGGGCCGACGCGCTCGGCCTCGACGGGCTCGTCATGCACCCGGGATCGCACGCGTCGGAGAATGAGGGTCTTGACCTCATCGCGGAGGCGCTGCGCGGGCTCCTCGCGGCCAGGAAACGGTCGCGCGTCCGCATCCTCCTCGAACACACGGCGGGACAGGGCACGAACCTCGGCCATCGATTCGAGCATCTGGCGGCCATCATCCGAGCCGTCGGACGGACGCGGCGCGTCGGCGTCTGCCTCGACACGTGCCACCTCATCTCCGCCGGCTACGACATCACGACCCCGGACGGATATCGCACGACGTTCGATGCCTTCGATCGCATCGTCGGGCTCGACCGGCTCGCGTTGTTCCACCTCAATGACTCGAAGAGGCCGTGCGGCAGCCGCGTCGACCGCCACGAGCACATCGGGCAGGGCTGCCTCGGCACCGAGACGTTCGCGCGGATCCTCAACGATCCCCGCTTCGCGCGATTGCCGATGGTGATTGAAACGCCGAAGCAGAAGGACGCGACGGCGCGGGGGCAGGTCGATCCGCTGGACGAGATGAACCTGGGGACTCTCCGGCGCCTGCTCCGTCAATGATCTGAGAACACTTCCGCTTCGAAGGTGAACAGCTCCGCCGTGCGCCACGCGCCCCGCGGCAGTCCCGCTTTCATGCAGAGCTGTTCGAGAAAGGTCTCACGATCCCACCCCCACTCCGACGCCACCTGGGGCAAGAGCAGCCCTCGATTGGCGCCGGAATGGACGACCAGGCCGTGGCGGCCGACCTCGATCGTCATGGGATCGGTCACGAGCTGCATGGGACCGAGCACGGAGATCTCGACCGCCAGCTCGTCGAGCTCGGCCGCGGTCACGGGCGGAAACCGCGGATCCTCCGTCGCGGCCGCGACCGCGGCGCGCGCCACGACGTCGGCGAGCGGCCGGTCCGCCTCCAGATGGCCGATGCAGCCACGCAGCTGATCGCCGCGCCGAAGGGTGACGAAGGCGGGGGACGGACGGGACAGCGGATCGTTCGGGCCTTGGGCCTGGGGCCTGGGGACCGGGGCCTGGGGCGTGGGGCCTGGGGCGATCACGTCGCGGCCGGTGGCTGGCGCGACGCGCGCGCGGATCGCGTCACGCGCGATGTCGAGCAGCGCGCGGCGGTCCGCAGCCTCGAGGGTCAGGCCTTCCACAAGCCGGCCGCCAGGTAGCCGACGACGTTGGAATGGTCGCCGGAGATGTCACCGGAATTGGCGTACTTCAACACGCGCGCCGTCGCGGCGCCGAGCGCGCGGGCCGCGCGCATGACGGCGATTGCCGCGCCGCCGCCGCACGCGACGTACCGCCCGCGCTCGTGTTCGGGATAGCGCTCGAATTCGGCGAGCAGCCCGTCGGCGTCGAACCGCTCGACGTAGTCGGCGACACGCGCGTCCAGCGCGGTCGCCGTCGGCGAGTCGAAATAGTGGGACAGGTCCGTGCTGGCGACGAGCAGCGCGCGACGATCGCCGAGCGCGGCCGCGAGCGCCTCCCCGAGGGCGGCAATCGTTTCGCTCGTCTGAAATCCGATCGCAAGTGGAACGATCGGCACCTCGGGCAGAACACGCTGCAGAAATGGCAGCTGCATCTCGAGCGAGTGTTCGCGCGCGTGCGCCGATGCATGCGGCCGGATGATCGGCGACGCCGCGATCAGCGCGGCGGCGGCCGCCTCGTCGACGCGCGCGCGCCCCAACGGGGTGTCGAACGCCCCCCGCTCGTAGATCGCGACGCCGTCGAAACCGACGAAGTGGGAGGGACCGACGAGCGCGATGACCTCCACCGCCGCGCCGGCCGCGGCCTTGTAGGCGTGGGCGGCGACGGCGCCCGAGAACATCATGCCCGCGTGCGGCGCGATGATCCCGACGAGCGCCCCCGTTGGCAGGTCCGCCGTTTCCGCCGCCGCGACGAGCGCGTCCACTTCCCGCGTGAGCGCGGCACGCGTGCCCGGATACCAGGTCCCGGCCACCGCCGGCGGGCGGATGGGAGGCGCGGGCATGCGGGTAATATACGCCGATGCCGTTTACAAAAGAGGATGTCGAGCGGATCGCGTCGCTCGCGCGTCTGGCGCTGACCCCCGAGGAGAAAGAGCTCTTCGCACGCCAGCTGGCGGACATCCTGAGATACGCAGACGAGGTGCTCGGCATCGATACGTCCGGCGTCCCGCCCACGGCCCAGGCGCTCGCCGTGCCTCCGACGCTCCGGGAGGACGAGCGCCGCCCGTCGCTTCCGCGCGACGAAGCGCTCGCCGCCGCTCCCGATCCGGCGCTCGAGACGGGCTTCTACCGCGTTCCAAAGGTGATTGGATGACGCCGCCACGAAGCGCGCGCCAAATCCGCGACGAGGTGGCGGCTGGCCGGCTGAGCGCGGTTGACGCGTGTCAGGCGGCGCTCGATCGCATCGCGCGCGTCGATCCGTCGCTCGACGCCTTCCAGACCGTTACGCCCGAGCGCGCGCTCGACAGGGCACGGATGCTCGACCGTGACCGCGCCGCGCTCGCCACGCTGCCGCTCGCCGGCGTGCCGATCGCGCTCAAAGACAACCTCTGCACACGCGGCGTCACGACGACCGCCGGGTCGCGGGTCCTCGAGGGCTACAAGCCACCGTACGACGCGACGGTCGTCGCGCGGCTGGAGCGGGCCGGCGCGGTCGTCGTCGGCAAAACCAGATGCGACGAGTTTGCGATGGGCTCGTCGACGGAAAACTCTGCGTACGGCCCGGTGAAGAATCCCTGGGCGCTCGATCGCATCCCGGGCGGATCGAGCGGCGGATCGGCGGCCGCGGTCGCCGCCGGGATGGTCCCGGTCGCGCTGGGCTCGGATACGGGCGGGTCGATCCGCCAGCCGGCGGCCTTGTGCGGCGTGACGGGCCTCAAACCGACGTGGGGACGCGTCTCACGTTACGGCCTGATCGCCTTCGCCTCGTCGCTCGATCAGATCGGTCCGATCGCGCGGACCGTCGAGGACGCCGCGCTCGTGCTGCACGCGATCGCCGGACCGGACCCGTGCGATGCCACGGCGGCGGAAGCGCCGGTCGCCGACTACGCTGCCGCGCTCGACGGGGACAGAGCGCTCCACGGCACGAGCATCGCGATTCCGAGAGGGCTCCTGGACGACGGAGTGGATGAGGGCGTGCGCCAGGCGTTCGATCGAGCGGTTGAAGCGCTCGCGTCGCGCGGGGCGAGGATAGTGGATGTGGAGCTGCCCCACAGCCGTCACGCGATCGCCATCTACTACTTGATCGCGACCGCGGAGGCGAGCTCGAACCTCGCCCGGTACGACGGCGTCCGGTATGGGGTGCGTGCGCCGCTCGACGCCGCGGATACGCTGGCCACGATGTACGAACGGACGCGGCAGGCCGGCTTCGGCCCGGAAGTGAAGCGGCGGATCATGCTCGGCACCTACGTGCTCAGCGCGGGCTACTACGACGCGTACTATCTCAAGGCCCAGCAGGTGCGCACGTTGATCCGGCAGGACTTCGACCGCGCGCTGGCGTCCGCCGATGTCGTCGCGCTCCCGACGAGCCCGACGCCCGCGTTCCGTTTCGGCGAGCGCACCGCCGATCCGCTCAAGATGTATCTGGCGGACGTGTTCACGGTCAGCGCGCCGCTCGCCGGCCTGCCCGCGATCAGCGTGCCGTGCGGGTTCGCGGACCGTCTGCCGGTCGGCCTGCAGCTCGTCGGCCGACAGTTCGACGAGGCCACCATCTTCCGCATCGCGCATGCGTACGAACGAGAATCGGACTGGTGGAAGGCGATGCCGCCCGTCAGCGGATGATCTTGCCGAGCTGATTGAACGCGTCGCGATCGAATTCGCTGGCCCGCAGCGGCACGACCGCCACATAGCCTTGTTCGACCGCCCCCACATCGTCGGTCTCGGTGCCGCCCTTCGGATCTTCGTAGACATTCCAGAAATATCGGCGGTTCGAAGGCGGCCGCTGATGCTCCATGAACCGTTCGACGCCGTTCTGCGGGCTCTGCATCGCGAGCCGCAGACCCTTGATCGCGTCGGGTGCGCCGGGTGGAACGTTGACGTTGAGGAAGACGCCAGATGGCAGATTCGCCGTCTTGACCAACTCGGCGATCTGCCGCGACGCGGCCGCCGCTGCCGCATACGAGACCTCCGTGGCGCCTTCGGCAATCTTGAGCGACACGGCGATCGCCGGGATGCCCTGCAGCGCCGCCTCGCGCGCGGCGCCGACCGTGCCCGACACATATCCCACCCGGCCAAGGTTCTGCCCGCGATTGATGCCCGACACGACCAGATCCGGCTTGCTCGCCAGCAGCGCGCCGAGCGCAACCTTGACGCAGGAGGCCGGTGTCGCCGTCACCGCGTAGGCGGTCGAAATCCCCTCGAGGGTGATCTTGTCGACGAAGATCGGCTCGAGGAGCGTCAGCGAGTGCCCCTTGCCGCTTTGATTGTCGACCGGCGCGACGACCGTGACCTCGCCGAGCGCCGTCATGGCACGCGCGAGCGCCAGGAGCCCCGGCGCCCGAATGCCGTCATCGTTGGTGACGAGGATGCGATAGGTCTGCGCGGACGGAGAGAGGACGACGAACGCGGCGAAAACGACTGACAGCAGCATACGGCGCATAGCGCCGCATGCTAGCACGTCAAACCGTGCGTGCGGGGAGCGTCGTGGCCGGCCGGTCCTTCTTCATCAGCCAGAACAACGCCGCGATGATCACCAGCAGCGGCGCCAGCGGAATGAGCAGCGCAACGCCGGCCGTCAGCGCGACGAGGAGACCGAAGACCACGAAGACGGGCGCAAGAACGATCCCGACGATGGCGCCGAGGAGCAGCTTGAGGAGCAGAAACGGCAGGAACAACACCCAGAACAGCAGCTTGATCGGCAGCAGCACGAGCCACACGATTGCCCGGACGAAGAACGCCACGCAGGCGATCGCTACGACCGCCGCCAGCACGAACATCAGGACAAACACGAGCGCCCCGACTTCGAGCATATGGACTCCTTACCGAGATTTACGCGCGGCCGCCTCGGCGAGTTCCGGGGTGTGGAGCTGGTCGACCGGCCCCCGCGGGGAATCGGACGGGAGGTACTGCGTCGGCTGTCCGCCGATGATCTCGTCGAGGCTTCGGATGACGCGCGACTGGCGCCCGCCAGGGCGCAGCTTGGGGAAGCCGAGCAGCACGCAGAAGCCGATGAAAAGCACCAGCAGAAAGACCGTCGACGCGCCGAGCCCCGTTAAGAATCCGATGCCGAGCGTCCAGGCGAGCGACTGCAGCTCGGCCAACGTCATGCGGCGCCCCCGCCGCGCGGAACCGGCGTCGGCGGCAGCGTGTAGTCGATGAACCCCTGACGGACTTCGTCCATGGCCAGCCGTTCGAGCTTGTGGCCGTAATCCGGTCGCGCGGTCCCGGGCGGCGGCAACGTCAACCCCGGCAATCGCGGCAACGCACCCCGACGGAGCTGCTTCGCGCGCTGCGCCGCAACGTCGACGAACAGAAACCGGCTCTCGAGCGGGATCGCACGGCCCGGACTGGCGGCTGGCCCCTCTGATTGCGGCTCGTCGACGTTCGCCATGCCCGACAGGATACCGTAAGATAACGTGCAGGACGCATGTTTCCGCATTCCGCCAGCCTCTCGGCGGCGATCCGTCGCGTCTTCGACGAGCTGGATCGCGGCAACGCAACGCCCGCGGGCGAGTGCGTCCCGCCGCTGGATCTCTACGAGCTCGACGATGCCCTCGTCGTCGTGGTCGACTTGCCCGGCGTCCCCCCGGACGGCGTGCAGGCGCTCGTGAAGGACGGCGTGCTCGTCGTGGCGGGCGAAAAGCCGCCGCCGACCTGCGCCGCTGCCAAGGAAGCGGCGCGTTTCCATCTCGCCGAACGCAGCTTCGGCCGCTTTGCGCGCGCGGTCCGGCTCACCGGCCCCGTAGACGCGACGCGCGCCGAGGCGACGATTGACGCCGGCGCGCTTCGCGTGCGGATTCCGCGCGTCGACGACCGCCGCGGCGCCCCGATTCGCATTCGAATCGTCGCGAAATGACCCGGATTCTGTTCATCGGCGACATCATGGGCAAGCCGGGCCGGGAATTGCTCCGGCGCGGCCTCGCGGCGCTCGTCGAGGCCCACGACATCGACCTCGTGCTCGCGAACGGCGAGAACTCCGCCGCCGGCTTCGGCGTGACGCCGGATATCGCGAAGACGCTGTACGAGTACGGCGTCGACGCGATGACCTCCGGCAACCACATCTGGGACAAGAAGGAGGTCCAGGAGTACATCGGCGGCGAGCCTCGATTGCTGCGTCCCGCCAACTTCCCCGCCGGCGTGCCAGGCCGCGGACGCGGCGTATACCGCACGCGCCGGGGGGAGGCCGTCGGTGTCGTCAACATCATGGGCCGCGTGTTCATGGCGCCGCTCGACGACCCGTTTGCCGTCGTGCTGAAGGAGATCGAAGCGCTGCGCGCCGAGACGCGTGTGGTGATCGTGGACATGCACGCCGAGGCGACGTCCGAAAAGATCGCGATGGGCTGGCATCTCGACGGCCGCGCCACCGCCGTCCTCGGCACGCACACGCACGTGCAGACCGCCGATGCGCGCGTGCTGCCTCGAGGAACCGCCTACATCACCGACGTCGGGATGACCGGCCCGCACGATTCGATCATCGGGATTGACACGGCCGCGGCGCTCGGGAAGTTCGTCACCGGGCTGCCGGCCAAGTTCGAGGTCGCGACCGGCAACCCGAGGCTGAACGCCGTCGTCGTGACCGCGGACCCCGCGACGGGCCGCGCCAGCGCGATCGATCGGATCAGCCTGTCGGACCAGGAACTGGAAGCGCTCTCGTCCCGGCGTCAAGAGACCGGCGGCGTCCGGCCCGTGGGCTCGCGATGAGCGATCTGTTCGATGTGCCGTTCGAGGACGAAGACGAGGGAGCGCGGGCCTCTCAGGCCCGCGGTACAGGGACGTCCCCCGTCGGCAACGCGGATGCCTCTCGGCCCCGCGAGATCCTGAGCGTCAGCGAGCTCACGCTGGCGATCCGTCAGGCGCTCGAGACCCGGTTCGTCGAGGTCTACGTCGAGGGGGAGCTCTCGAACTGCAAGATCTGGGCGAGCTCCGGACACCTGTACTTCACGCTGAAGGACTCGTCGGCGCAGATTCGAGGGTTCATGTATCGGTCCGCGCTGCGGTACCTGACCTTCACGCCGGAGGATGGCCTGAAGGTCATCGCGCGCGGGCGGGTCAGCGTGTATGACGCGAAGGGCGAGTACCAGTTCGTCACCGAACACCTCGAGCCGCAGGGGTATGGCGCGCGTCAGCTCGCGTTCGAGCAGCTCAAGAAGCGGCTCGCGGCGGAGGGCCTGTTCGAGGCGGCGCGAAAGCGTCCGCTCCCGCTGCTGCCGCGCCGGATCGGCATCGTGACGTCGATCGACGGCGCCGCGCTGCGCGACATCGTCAAGGTGCTGCGGCGCCGGTATCCGAACGCCCACCTCGTCGTGCGGCCGACGCGCGTGCAGGGCGAGGGAGCGGCCGTGGAGATCAAGTACGCGATCGCGGAGATCGGCCGCGTCGCCGGCGTCGACGTCGTCATCGTCGGCCGCGGGGGCGGATCGGCCGAGGACCTCTGGGCGTTCAACGACGAGCGCGTCGCCCGCGCGATCGCGGCGTCACCCGTGCCGATCATCTCCGCCGTCGGACACGAGACCGATGTGACGATCGCCGACTTCGTCGCGGACCTGAGAGCGCCGACGCCGTCGGCGGCGGCCGAGATGGTCGTCGCGCGGCGGGATGAGTTCGTCGCCGGGATCGATCGACTGCGCGGCCGGCTCGACCTTGCCATCGGGAGGGCGCTCGACGCGCGGCGATCGCGGGTGCACGCGCTGGAGGGCAGCCGAGGGTTGCAGCGGGTGCCGTCGCGCGTCGCGCTCGCGGGCCGCCACGTGGCCGAGTTGACGCATGCGCTCGGCCGCGCAGCGGCGGGCGGCGTCCAGCGGCGCATGCGCGAGGTCGGCGCGCTCGAACGGCGGCTCGAAGCGCGCGACGTCCGCCGCGCCCTCGCCGACGTCCGGGCCCGGCTCGCCCGCGCCGAGCGCCGGCTCTCGCTCTCGGCGGCCGACGCGCGGCATCGCGCGGACGGCCGCTTCCGCGCGCTCGCGGGCCGCCTCGAGAATCTCAGCCCGCTTGCGGTCCTCGCCCGAGGCTATGCGGTGTGCTGGAATGCCGACAAAACGCGCATCCTGCGCCGAGCCTCGGAGGTCGCGATCGGTGAGGCGGTTCGCGTGAAGCTGAATCAGGGTGAGCTGGACTGCACGGTGAACCGAGCGAGGTCCGAGGCTCCAGGCACGCCCGAGGCCCGAACCCCGAGGCCCGAGGCCCAGTCATGAGCGAGATCAAGGACTTCGAGACGGCTCTCGCGGAGCTCGAGACCGTCGTGAAGACGCTCGAGCAGGGCGATCTCCAGCTGGAGCGATCGCTCGAGCTGTTTGAGCGCGGTATCGAGCTCGCGCGGTTCTGCCACACCCGCCTCGAGCAGGCCGAGCGGCGGATCGAGCTGCTGAACGAGCGAGGGGAACTCAAGCCGGCGCCCGCCTCGCTCGGGGCGGACGATCCCCCGAAGAGCCGGTGACCGATCTTTCCGCGTACATCGACGCGCGCCGCGTCGACATCGACGCGGCGCTCGATCGCGTGCTCGCTTCGACGGCCGGTTTCGGCTGCCCGCCAGTGGTGGCGGAGGCCATGCGCTACAGCGTGATGGCCGGCGGCAAGCGGTTCCGCCCGGTGCTGGCGCTCGCGTCCGCTGAAGCGGTCGCCGGCGCGTCGGCCCTCGACGAAGCGGCCGCGCGCCATCGCGCCATTCCGGCGGCCTGCGCGATCGAGCTCATTCACACCTACTCGCTCGTCCACGACGATCTGCCCGCGATGGACAACGACACGCTGCGCCGCGGGCGCCCCACGTCGCATGTCGTGTTCGGCGAGGGGATGGCGATCCTCGCGGGCGACGGGCTGTTGACCCTGGCGTTTGAAGTGATGGCGGATCCATCGGCATTTCTTCCCTCGGGCCTGGCATCCGGCGACCAGCGCGGGCCGCAGCTCCGAGCGATCGCGCTCATCGCCCGCGCCGCCGGCGCAACCGGCATGGTGGGCGGGCAGGCCGTCGACCTTCAGGCCGTCGGCCGCGCGCATCAGCTCGACGCCGGGTCGCTGCGGGCGATGCACGCGCGGAAGACCGGCGCGCTCATCACGGCGGCGGCCGTGTCCGGGGCGATCATGGCGGGCGCGTCCGACGTGCTCGTCGGCGCGATTCGGCGCTATGCGGTCGAGCTCGGCCTCGCATTCCAGATCGTCGATGACCTCCTGGACGTCGAGGGCGAAGCGGCCGCACTGGGCAAGACCGCCGGCAAGGATGCGGCCGCCGGAAAGCCGACCTATCCCGCCTTGTTCGGACTGGAGGAATCACGCCGCATGGCCGAGGCGTGCACGTCGAAAGCGACCCAGGCGCTCGACACGTCGGGGATCCATGGCCGACTCGCCGACATCGCGCAGTGGGTCGTGACGAGGCGCGCGTGATTCAGCAATCAGCACTCCACATTCAGCATTGAAAACCCGCCTTGACCAGCTCCTCGTCGAGCGCGGCCTCGCCGCGAGCCGCGAGCGGGCCCGCGCGCTGATCCTCGCGGGCCGTGTGCGCGTCGGCGGCAGGCCGGCTCGAAAAGCGGGCGACCTCGTGAAGTCGGACGATCCAATCGAGCTCGACACGCCCGATCACCCGTACGTCGGCCGCGGCGGCGTCAAGCTCGCGCATGCGCTCGACGAGTTCGGCATCGCCGTCGAAGGCCGCCTCGCGCTCGACATCGGCGCGTCGACTGGCGGGTTCACCGACGTCCTGCTGCGCCGCGGTGCGTCGCGCGTCGTCGCGCTCGACGTTGGACACGGACAGCTCGACTGGTCGCTTCGCCAGGATCCGCGGGTGACGGTGCTCGAGCGCCTGAACGCGCGGACCCTGACGCCGGACGCGCTGCCCGACGACGCTCGACGATTCGGGGTGGTCGCGATAGACGTCTCGTTCATTTCACTCGCCTACATCCTCCCCGTCGTCCCGCCCCTGCTCGACGCCGACGCCGACCTCGTCGCGCTCGTCAAGCCGCAGTTCGAAGCGGGACGCGACCAGGTCGGTCCGGGTGGCATCGTCCGCGATCCCGCGGTCCACGAGCGAGCCGTCGAGGCCGTGACGGCTGCGGCCGATAAGGTAGGATTGAGGCGCGTCGGCCGGACGCCGTCCCCTATCGAGGGTGCGGAAGGCAACAGAGAGTTCTTCCTTCACCTGCGAGCATCCGGGCAATCCGTTGGTTGAACAGCGATGGAGCATCCGCGTAATCCGTGGTTGAAGTACTGTGAGTCCGTGGTGACGCGTGGCGATTGAGCGGGTCGGCCTCGTCGCCAAGCACCACTTGCGCGCGGCCTCGGGCGTCCTCGCGGAAGTCGCGGGATGGCTCGACTCGCGCGGCGTGCGGACCGTCTTCGAGACCGACACCGCGGTCCTGGCAGGCGTCCCGCCGGGTCGCGCCACCGTGTCGCGGGACCGGCTTCCCGCCGAAGTGGACCTCATCGTCGTCCTCGGCGGCGACGGCACGCTGCTCGGCATGGCCGATCGGATCGCGCAGGCGGACGCGGACGTTCCGATCCTCGGCGTGAACTTCGGCAGTCTCGGATTCCTGACCGAGGTGACGCTCGCCGATATCACGCCTTCGCTCGAAGCGGCGCTCAACGGCCGCGCACCGCTCGAGGAACGGCTGATGCTGCGCGGCCGAATCGTCCGCGGCGAGGACACGCGCGTGAGCCGCGTCGCGCTGAACGACATCGTGATCACCCGCGGCGCGCTCTCACGCATCATCGCGCTGTCGGTCTCGGTCGGCGACGAGTTCGTGACGCGCGTCCGGGCGGACGGCCTCATCATCGCGAGCCCGACCGGCTCGACCGCCTACAACCTCGCGGCGGGCGGCCCGATCGTCCATCCCGCCGTCGACGCGCTCGTGCTGACGCCGATCGCGCCGCACATGCTCACCAACCGCCCCGTCGTCATTCCGGCGGCCGCGGAGGTCCGCGTCGAGCCGGTCGCGAACGGTCAATCGGACATCGTGATCACGTTCGACGGGCAGTTTGGAGTGCCGCTCGAGAAAGATGACGCGGTGATCGTGTCACGCGCCCAGAAGCCCCTCCGGCTCGTGCGAGGCAGCTCGCGGACCTACTTCGAGATCCTGCGTGAGAAGCTGAAGTGGGGAGAGCGCTAAGCGGCTCTACTTTTGCTGTTTCTCTCTTCGCTCCCGAAAGTATTGCCTCTGCCACTTCTCCACGTTCGCGTTGTGTTCAGCCAGGGTCGCCGCGAACTCGTGCGACCCGTCGTTGCGGCTCACAAAATAGAGGTATGGCACGTCGGCCGGACGGACCGCCGCCTCGAGCGAGGCGCGGCCGGGGGACGCGATCGGTCCGGGTGGAAGGCCTGCGTACCGATACGTGTTGTAGGGCGAGTCGAAGAGCAGATCCTCGCGGCGGAGGTTGCCCGTGAACCGGCCCGCACGCTCCAGCGCGTAGATCACGGTGGGGTCGCATTGAAGCCCCATGCCGATCTTCAGCCGGTTCGCGTACACGGCGGCGACGAGCGGCCGCTCCTCCGGCCTGGCGGTTTCCTTTTCGACGAGCGACGCGAGCGTGATGAGTTCGCGAGCGTCGAGGCCGCGCGCCGCGGCGTCGGCGCGCAGCGTCTCGTCGAACGCCTTCTCGAACCCGGCGACCATCAGCTCGATCAGGCGATCGGCCGTCGCGCGGCGCGGGAGCGTGTAGGTGTCGGGAAACAGGTACCCTTCGAGGTCGGTCGCGCGCGGATCCAGGTGCGCGACGAGATTCCTGCCCCGCGCGGCGCGCTGGAACTCCGTCGCCGTTCCCAGCCCGGCCTTCTCGAAAAGGGCTGCCATCTCGCGGATCGTCAACCCTTCCGGGAACGTGATCGGCTGCACGAACACGTCCCCCTGCGCCAGCTTCTGGATGACTTCGACCGGCCGCATCGGGCGATCGAAGCGATACTCGCCCGCCTGCAGACGGCGGCTCTGCCCGGTCGCCCAGAGCGCGTATCGAAACGCGGGTCGACTGCTGATCACGCCCGCGTCGATCAAACGCTGGCCGATCACCGCCACCGGGCTGCCGGGAGGTATCTCGACGAACTGCTCCGCGCCGTCATAGCCCTTGAACGGGCGGTCGAAGCGAACGGCGAGGTACATCGCGCCGGCCGCGGCGCCAACGAGGATGACGGCCAGAAGGATCGCGAGTCGACGCATCAGTCGAATTCTGCAGGGGCGGTTCGCGAACCGCCCCTACAGGCGTCCAGATAATCCTGCAAGATGACTGCCGCAGCGGCGGCATCGATTCTCTCTTTTCGCTTTCGCCAGTCCGTCATGCGCAGCGCGAGTCGCTGCTCCGCCTCACGACTCGTCAGGCGCTCGTCCTGTAACACGATTGGGAGTCCGGTCACGGTTTCGAGCCGAAGGGCGAGCGCCCGCGCGCGCGCCGTCTGTTCGTTCGGGGTTCCATCCAGCCGAAGGGGCAAGCCGACCACGATGGTCGCGAGACCATCGTCTTCGGCCTTCAACGCCGTCACGATTGCCGCCAGCCGGTCCGCATCGTCCTCGATCGAACCGCCGCTCTCGACCACCTGCCACGGTGTGGCCAGAGTGCCGCTCGCGTCGGAGAGCGCCAAACCGAGACGCCGCGCGCCAGGGTCGACGGCCAGAACACGCACTCGGGTATCATCCTCCACAATGAAGGCCGTCGGAGTTCCCGTTCTGTTGTGCGCGTTGGCGCTGGGTTTCGCCGCATCGTGCGGCTCCACCCGTTCGAGCGTCTTCAGTCAGAAGCTGGTGATTCTCGGCTTCGACGGGATGGACCCGGATCTCGTCCGGCGGTTCGTGGCCGAGCGCAAGCTGCCGAATATCGCGCGTCTCATCGAGCAGGGCGGCCTCTACCCGCTCGAGACGTCGCATTCCCCCGAGTCGCCGACGGCGTGGGCATCGTTCGCCACCGGCGTCAACGCCGGCAAGCACAATATCTACGACTTCCTCGTCCGGGACACGACCACCTACCTGCCGGATCTCGGCATGGTGCGCCGCGAACCGGCGAAGTTCCTGCTCGACTGGATTCCGATTCAGAAGCCGAAGATTATCTCCATCCGCGGCGGAACGTCCTTCTGGGTCACCGCAGGGACCGCCGGCGTCCGATCGAGCATCCTGACGGTTCCCGTCACGTTTCCCCCCGAGGACGTACCGAACGGCGAGCTGCTCGCCGGGCTCCCCTTGCCGGACATCCGGGGGACGATGGGGACGTTCTACTACTTTGCGACCGATCTGAGCCGGTACGAGGAGGGCAATACCGAGTTCGGCGGCATCCTCAAACGGCTCGCGTTCGATGGGGGGATCGCGCGAACCGAGCTCATCGGCCCGCCGAACCCGATCGTGCGGCGGGAGCTCCAGACGATCCGGGGGAAAGGTCAAGCGCTCGCCGACGCCGACCGTTCGCGGATCGCCGAGCTCGAGGCGCAGGAAGACGTCCGTGTTCCGGTCACGATCCGATGGAACCGCGAAGGCCCGGAGCGCGCGGCGACGATCGAGATCGCCGGGCAATCCATCCACCTGAAGCAGGGAGAGTGGAGCCGCTGGATCAACCTCGACTTCCGCGTGAACCTCTTCGTCCGCCTGCACGGCATGGCGCAAATGTACTTGATGAGCGCCGGCCCCGAGCTTCAGCTCTACATCTCCCCGGTCAACTGGAAGCCGGACGCGCCGCCGCTTCCCATCTCGTCCCCCGCCTCGTTCTCCGCGCAGCTCTACGAGCGGATCGGCCCGTACCGCACGCTTGGATGGGCGGAGGCGACCTGGCCGCTCAACGAAGGCCGGATGGACGAAGCCACCTTCATGGAGGATCTCCACCGCGCGTTCGAAGACCGCGCGCAGGTGATTCTCAGCCGCCTCGACTCGAGCGACTGGGACCTGCTCGTCGGCGTCATCGAATCCACCGATCGCGTGCAGCACATGATGTGGCGCCTCACCGACCCGAAGCATCCGATGTACGACGCCAAGCTGGCCTCGCGCTTCGGCGACTCGATCGAGCGCATCTACAGGCAATGCGACACGTTCATCGCGGAAGTGCTCGAGCGCCTGGAGCCCGGCGTCCCCGTGCTGATCGTCTCGGATCACGGCTTCCATTCCTGGCGCAAGGCGGTGAACCTCAACACCTGGCTGGTGCAACAGGGGTACATGGCGCTGCAGGGTCAGGTGCCGGGCGAAAAAAAGCTCGATGACCTGTTCGGCGGCGGCGAGTTCTGGGAGAACGTCGACTGGAGCCGCACCAGGGTGTACGCGATGGGCCTCGGGCAGATCTACTTCAATCTGCGCGGTCGAGAGGCGAAGGGCATCGTCGGCGCGGGCGCGGAGTACCGGCAGCTCGCCGACGAGCTCTCGGCCGCGCTCCTCACCTTGAAGGACCCGGAAGACGGCTCCACGGTCGTGCGGGCCGTCTATAAGAGAGATGACGTTTACAGCGGGGAGTTCCTCCACAACGCCGCCGACCTGCAGGTCGGCATGGAGGACGGCTACCGGGTCTCCTGGCAGACGACCCTCGGCGGGTCCCCTCAGGGCATTGTCTACGCCAACATGAAGAAGTGGAGCGGCGACCACGGGGGCTACGACTACAAGACGACGGCTGGAGTCCTGATATCAACCAAGCCGATAAGCCAGTCAGAGGCGCGGATCATCGATATTGCGCCGACGGTCCTGAAGTATTTCGGGTTGACGGTGCCCAAAGACATTGATGGGAAGAGTCTGTTTTAGGCGAATTGCCCCGTTGCTGCTGTTCGCGGCGTCGCTTGACGCTCAAGCCCCCGCTAAAGCGCCGACCCAGGCGCCGGATAAGACCGCCGCGCAGACGCAGATCAGGCGCGCCACGGAGCGGCTGAAGATCCTTCAACGCGAAGCGGATGCCCTCACCGCACAGGCGCGCACGCTGATTGCCGAACTCCGCAAGCTCGAGCTCGATCGACAGATCCGCGGCCAGGAGGTCGCGCGCGCGCAGGCGGAGGTGGAGCTGGCCGCGGCGGAGCTGGCGACCGCCGAAGCGGAGACGCGGCGCCTCCACGCGGCCGTCGAGGCCGAACGCCCGGTCGTGGCGTCGCGGCTGGCGGATCTGTACAAGCTCGGGCGGCCGGGTTATTGGCGAATGCTGCTCAGCGTCGACGATCTCCAGTCGGTAGGCCGGACCTTCCGGACGATGACGACGATCGCGGAGCAGGATCGCGCGCGGATCGAGGGGTACTCGCGGACGCTGGCGGCGCTCGCCGACACGCGGACGACCATGGCGAAGCGTGCGGAAGCGGCGGCCGGAACGCGCGCACAGGCACAGGCCGCGCGAGCCGCGCTCGAGCGCGCCGTCGCCGCGCAGTCGGCACGGATCGAGGAAATCGACGCCAGGCGCGACCTCAACGCGCAACTGACGGGCGAGCTGCAGGAGGCGGCGCGGCAGCTCCAGTCGTCTGTCGGCGGCCTCGCGCCCGGCAGACCTGCGTCCGCAGCGGGACCGTTGCCGATCGCGCCGTTTCGCGGCGATCTGCCGTGGCCCGCCTCGGGCACCGCGCGATCTGCCTTCGGCCGGGGCCGCACGAGCCGGTTCTCCGCCGCGATTCAGCGAAACGGGATTCTCATCGGCGTCGCCGAGGGTGACCGGGTTCGTGCGGTGCACGAAGGTCGCGTCGCGTTCGCCGGACCGTTCGCCGGATTCGGCAACCTCGTCATTCTCGAACATGGCGAAGGAGACCATTCCCTGTACGGCCACCTGCGCGTGCTCGGAGTCGCCCGCGGCGACGCGGTCGAGCGCCAGGCCGTGCTCGGCGAGACGGGACTCACCCCAGCAGGCGTCCCAGGCCTCTATTTTGAGCTGCGCATCGACGGGCGGGCCGTGGACCCTTTACAATGGCTGAAGCGCCAATGAGCAACAGAAGCCGGGTTTTCATCCTTCTCCTATCGACACCCGTCCTCGCGTTCGTCGTAGTCGGCGGCGTGATGAGCGGAACCGCGTCCGGGCAGGACTCGTTTCAGCACCTGGCCGTCTTCAGGGACGTCGTGCAGCTCATCCTCAACAACTACGTCGAGGAAGTGAACGTCGACAAGGTGATGACCGGCGCGCTGAAGGGGCTGGCCGACGGCCTCGACGCCGACAGCGCCTTTCTCGAACCGTCAGACGTGCGGGCGATGGAGGCCAAGCTGACGCCGCCGGGAGGAGACGTCGGGCTCACGCTCACGCGGCAGTACTACCTGCGGGTCGTCGCCGCGCGCGACGGGTCCGCCGCCGCGCGAGCCGGCCTGCGCACCGGGGACTACGTCCGGATGATCGATGGACGGGCGACGCGCGACCTCTCGGTGTTCGATGGCGCACGCCTGCTCTCCGGCGCCCCCGGCACGAAGGTCTCGATCGTCGTCATCCGTGGGAACGCCGCCGATCCGCACACGGTCGATCTGATCCGCGAGCCGACGCCGAAGGAACCGCCCCCGATCGGCTCGCGCATGGCAGCCGCCGACGTCGGGTACCTCCGCGTTCCCGCGTTTACGGCGGCGACCCCGGCCGCCATTGCCACCGCCGCCTCGGCTCTCGCGAAGCAGGGGGGAAAGAAGCTCGTCATCGATTTGCGGCAGACCGCCGAAGGGCCGCTCGACGCCGGCCTCGATAGCGCGCGGCGGTTCGTCGCGAGCGGCACGCTTGCCATCCGCGCGGCTCGCAACGGCGCGCGGGAGGAGATCAAGTCCGTAGCGGGCGACGGCGCCCTGGCGATGCCCCTCGTCCTGCTCGTCAACGGCGGCACGTCGGGCGCCGCCGAGCTGTTTGCCGCCGCGCTCGCCGGCAACAAGCGCGCGGAACTCATCGGAGAGCCGACCCACGGCCGCGCCGGGATTCAAAAACTCGTGCGTTTGCCCGAAGGACACGGGCTCTGGTTGACGCACGCCGCCTACCTCAGCCCCGGAGGAGAGGCGATCCACGAAAAAGGTCTCAAGCCCACCGTCGACGTCGAAGAGCCAGACGTCGAGTTCGGCGCGCGGCCCGATCCGGCGAAAGGCGATCCAATCCTCGACAAGGCGCTCGAGAAGCTCGGCGTCAAAAAAGCTGCCTGACTTTTTCTTGACTCGGCGTGATCGGTCACGTATAAACCTCTCCTGAATTTTTTTTCCTCATTGCGCCTCGAACAGAGGTGCGCCACCGATCACACTGCTACACGGAGGTCATCCATGAACAAACAGGAACTCGCCACGAAGATCGCGCAGGACATCGGGATCAGCAAGACGAACGCGGTCGCGGCGATCGATTCGTTCTTCGACGGCGTCGTGAAGTCGTTGAAGAAGGGACAGCCGATCACGTTCGTCGGGTTCGGCACGTTCAAGACGGCGAGCCGCAAGGCGCGCACCGCGCGCAACCCGCAGACCGGCGCCGAGATCAAAGTCCCGAAGCGCCGCGTCGTCCGCTTCAGCGCCGGCAAGGCGTTGAAGTCGGCGGTGAACTAATAAACGCAGAGGACGCAAAGGAGGCAGAGGACGCAAAGGACGTTGATCAAGCCGCGCAGTTGTTTCTGTGCGCCTCCGCGCCCTCTGCGTGCTCTGCGGCCTCTGCCCCCTCGGCGCCCTCTGCGTTTGCCCCCTCGGCGCCCTCTGCGTTTGAATTGACGCCCCCGAAACCCCGCAGGTATACTGATCGTTCCTGTAAGGCCAGTGTTTTCAAGACATAGGCGCGTAGCTCAGAGGTTAGAGCGCCTGCTTGACACGCAGGAGGTCGGTGGTTCGAGTCCACCCGTGCCTACCAGCCTTCGCTGACTTGCCTGAATCGAGCGCAAGCCAGCTTCGGCTAGGCAAGCCAGCGAAGGCTGTCGCGCCGAAGCGGCGAAGCCGCGAAGGCGGACGTCTGATCACCATTTCTTCATGAGTCAGGTGACGATTACTCTTCCGGACGGGTCGACCCGAAGCGTGCCCGTCGGCACGCCGGTCGGCGAGATCGCGGCGTCGATCTCGGCCGGGCTCGCGCGCGCGGCGCTCGCCGCGAAGGTCGACGACCGTCTGGTCGATCTCTCCTTCCCGCTCGAGCGCGACGCGAAGGTCCGGATCGTCACCGGCAACCCGGACGACCCGGAGGCGCTGACGCTCTATCGGCACAGCACCGCGCACCTGCTGGCCGCGGCCGTCACCGCGCTCTTCCCGGGCGCGCAGTGCGGGATCGGCCCCCCGACCGACGAGGGCTTCTTCTACGATTTCGTCGTCGAGCGTCCCTTCGTCCCGGAAGACCTCGAATCGATCGAGCGAAGGATGAAGGAGCTCGTGGAGGCCGACCTGCCGTTCGAGCGGCAGATGTGGCCGCGCGCAGAGGCGAAGGCGTTCTTCGCGTCGCGCGGCGAGCCGTTGAAGGTTCAGCTGATCGAGGAGAAGACCGAGGGCCAGTCGCACGTGTCCTGCTACACCATCAAGGACAAGGACACCTTCATCGACTTCTGCATCGGCCCGCACGTGCCGTCGACCGGCAAGCTGAGGGCGTTCAAGCTGCTCCACACGTCGAACGCCTACTGGAAGGGGGACGCGCGCAACCAGGGCATGCAGCGGATCTACGGGACCGCCTTCTTCAAGGACTCGGAGCTGAAGGCGTACCTGCAGCGGATCGAGGAGGCGAAGAAGCGCGACCATCGGAAGCTCGGGCGCGAGCTCGGGCTGTTCTGGTTTCACCCGTGGGCGCCGGGCGAGCCGTTCTGGCTGCCGAAGGGGACGACGCTCGTGCACCAGCTCGGCAACTACATGCGGGAGATCCTGTTCCCTGCCGGCTACGTGGAGGTGCGCGCGCCGCTCGTCTTCAACAAGGCGCTGTGGGAAACGTCAGGCCACTGGACCCACTATCGCCAGAACATGTTCCTCATCGAGTCGCCGGGCGAGGAGGAGAAGTCGGGGCTGAAACCGATGAACTGCCCCGGCCACATGCTGCTGTTCGCGAGCGAGGTCCGGAGCTACCGCCAGCTGCCCCTGCGCATCCACGAGCAGAGCGTCCTCCATCGCATGGAGGCCTCCGGCGTGCTGAGCGGGCTGACCCGCGTGCGCGAGTTCATCATGGACGACGCGCACATTTTTCTGCGGGAGGACCAGATCGGCGACGAGGTGGAGCGGCTGCTCCGCCTCGTGCGACGCGTGTACGACGACTTCCAGCTGACGCCGGAGATGACGCTCTCGACACGTCCCGCGGAGTATCTCGGGGCGGCCGCGACGTGGGACCACGCCGAGGCGGAGCTCAAGAAGGCGCTCGAGGGCGCGGGCCAGCCCTACACGATCGCCGAGGGAGACGGCGCGTTCTACGGACCGAAGATCGACTTCAGCGTCACCGACGCGCTCGGCCGCCAGTGGCAGTGCGCGACGATTCAGCTCGACTACCAGCTGCCGGAACAGTTTCAGCTGAAGTACATCGGCGCCGACAATGCGGAGCATCGCCCGGTCGTGATCCATCGCGCGATCTTCGGCAGCTTCGAGCGCTTCATCGCGCTCCTCATCGAGCACTTCGCCGGCGCGCTTCCACTGTGGATATCGCCCGTGCAGGCCGTGGTCCTGCCAATCGCCGATCGCCACATCGAGTACGCGCGGTCGGTCGCGGCACGGCTCCGGGCGGCCGGGCTGAGGTCGGAGGTCGACGAGCGGCAGGAGAAGATAAACTTGAAGATCCGCGAGGCGGAGCTCCAGAAGGTCCCCTTCATGCTGGTCGTCGGGGATCGCGAAGCGGCCGAGGGAAAGGTGGCGGTGCGGCGCCACGGGATGAAGGATGAGGGGCCGCAGCCGGTCGATCGGTTCGTCGACCTGGCCAGGGCGGAGGTGGCAAGCAAGGGCCGCGCGGAAGCGCTTGCGCCCACCGTGTAGTAGCGCAGCCCTTGAGGGCTGCCGGGGTTGTAGCGCAGCCCTTTAGGGCTGCCGGGGAGGCCGTATCGCATTCGACAGGACGCCGCGCAGGGATGACCGGGCGCGGGTGAACGAGCGTATCCGGGTCCGGGAAGTCCGCGTCATCGACGACACCGGGCAGCAGCTCGGCATCATGGCGCCGGCGCAGGGGCTGGCGATCGCGCGGCAGAAAGGGCTGGACCTCGTCGAGATCTCACCGACGGCCAACCCGCCCGTCTGCCGAATCATGGACTTCGGGAAGTATCAGTACACGGAACAGAAACGGGCTCGTCAGGCGCGGAAGCACCAGAAAGTGATCGAGGTCAAGGAGATCAAGTTCCGACCGAAGGTCGACGAGCACGACTATCAGTTCAAGAAGAAGCACATCGAGCGGTTTCTCGCCGATGGCGACAAGGTGAAGGCGACGATCTTCTTCCGCGGCCGCGAGAACGCCCATCCCGAGATCGGCCGGCGCGTCCTCCAAAGGTTGATCGAGGACCTGTCTCAGGTGGCGATCGCCGAGTCTGAGCCGCAGAAAGAAGGCAACCAGATGCACACCATCCTGTCGGCGAAGAGAAAATAACGTCGCGCGGACCCGTAGCGCAGGCCTTTAGGCCTGCTCGATCAAATCGAATTCAGAATTCAGAAGACTATGCCGAAACTGAAAACACACAAGGGCGCCTCGAAGCGGTTCAAGCGAACCGCACGGGGCAAGTTCAAGCGAAGCAAGGCATTCAAGCAGCACATCCTCACGAGCAAGGCGCGATCGCGGAAGCGCAAGCTCAAGGGAACCGAGGTGGTCGCCGCGGTCGACGCGGCGAAGCTGCGGATGATGCTGCCTTACGACTAGGGCCTGGGGCCCGGGGCGTGGGGCCTGGGGTCTACCCAAGCCCCATGCCCCAAGCCCTTTGGAGATCAGAGAAATGCCGAGAGTCAAACGTGGAAACGTCCGGCGCGCGAAGCGGAAGAAGCTCCTCGCGCGCGCCAAGGGCTTCTATCAGACGAAGAGCAAGCTCTATCGGTCCGCGAAAGAGTCGGTCGACACCGCGCTCAAATACGCGTATGTCGGGCGACGACGGAAGAAGAGGGATTTCCGGCGGCTGTGGGTGATCCGCATCAACGCGGCGGCGCGTGAGAACGGACTGACGTACGGGCAGCTGATCAACGGCCTGAAGACGGCCAACGTCACGCTCGATCGGAAGACGCTCGCCGACCTCGCCGTCACCGAGCCGGCCGCGTTCGCGAAGATCGCGGCGCAGGTGAAAGAGGCGCGGGCGACGCGCTAAACTTTGGGGCCTGGGGCCTGGGGCATAGGGCCTGGGGAACGAACCCCAAGCCCCAAGCCCACAGCCCCAAGCCCGACATGTCGAGCCTACCCACCATCGACGATCTCCGCGCGCAGTTCGACCGCGACCTGGCGACAGTCGCGAGCGATGCCGATCTGCGCAGCGTCCGCGATCGCTACCTGGCGCGCAAGGGCGGCCTGGTGTCGGCGCTCCTCAAAGGCGTGGCGGCGGCGCCGCCCGCCGAGCGGCCGTCGCTCGGGCAGCGCGCGAACTCCCTGAAAGTCGACATCGAGCAGCGACTCGCCGAACGCGAGCTCTCGATCGAAGCGGCGCGCGCTCCCGTTGGCGCGGTGGACGTGACGCTGCCCGGCCGGCCTCTGCCGCTCGGCCGCCGGCACCCCCTGACGATCGTCCGCGACCGGGTCGAGGCGATATTCACCCGCATGGGGTTCGAGATCGTCGAGGGGCCGGAGCTCGAAGACGACTACCACAACTTCGAAGCGCTCAACATGCCCGCGGAGCATCCGGCGCGCGACATGCAGGACACGCTGTATCTCGCCTCCGAGCTGCCCGGCCTCGGGCGCCCGGCCACGCTGCTGCGGACGCACACCTCCGGGATGCAGATCCGGTACATGGAAACGCACCAGCCCCCGGTGCGCATCCTTTCCCCGGGGCGCGTCTACCGGCGCGATAACCTCGACCTCACGCACACGCCGATGTTCTCGCAGTTCGAAGCGCTCGTCGTCGGCGAGCGGATCTCGCTGGCCGATCTGAAGGGAACGCTCTTCACTTTCGCGCGCGAGATGTTCGGAGCGGAGACCCGCGTACGCTTCCGCCCCAGCTTCTTCCCGTACACCGAGCCCAGCGCCGAGCTCGATATCTCCTGCATGCGGTGTGGGGGCCGCGGCTGCGCGGTCTGCAAGCAGACCGGGTGGCTCGAGATCCTCGGGAGCGGCATGGTCCACCCCGCGGTGTTCGAGGCAGTGGGCTACGATCCCGAGCGGTACACCGGTTTCGCGTTCGGGATGGGGATCGAGCGCGTCGCGATGCTGACCTACGACGTCGGGGACATCCGCCTCTTCTACGAGAACGACCTCCGGTTCCTGGAGCAGTTCCCGCTGTGAGGCTCGTCTGTCCCTGGCTCGCCGACTTCGTGAAGGTGTCGGCCGATCCCGCCGCTCTGGCCGACGCGCTTGGTCTGCGCGGCTTCGAAGTGGCGTCGATCGAGCACGGCCACCTCCCCGTCATCGACCTCGAGGTGACCTCCAACCGCCCGGACTGCCTGAGCGTGATCGGGTTCGCGCGCGAGGTCGCGACGGCGTACGGCGTGGCGTTCGAGGATCCATTGGGCCGGTCCAAAGACCAGCCGCTCGAGGGGCAACCGGATCTCGACGTCATCATCGAGGATCGGGACCTGTGCCCGCGGTACGCCGTGCAGCTCTTCCGGGTGAAGGTCGGCGCGTCGCCGTCGTGGATGCAGGACCGCCTGCACGCCGCCGGCGTGCGCCCGATCAACAACATCGTCGACGTGACCAACTACACGATGATCGAGCGGGGCCACCCGACCCACGCGTTCGACCTGGAACGCCTCGGCGGCCGGGCCCTGCGGATTCGGCGCGCGAACGCCGGCGAGACGATCCGCACGCTCGATGGGATCGATCGCAAGCTCGAACCGGACATGCTGGTGATCGCGGACGGCGAACGGCCCCAGGCGATTGGGGGCGTCATGGGCGGCGCGGACTCCGAGGTCACGGCGCGGACGACCCTCGTCGCGCTCGAAAGCGCGTGGTTCCAGCCGGCAGGCGTCCGGCGCACGGCGAAACGGCTCGGCCTGAAAACCGAGGCGTCGACGCGGTTCGAGCGGGGCGCCGACATCAACGGCCCGCTCGCCGCGATTCGCCGCGTCGCCGAGCTCGTCGCGACGATCGAGGCGGGGGAGCCGATCGGCCCCGTGATCGATCGATACCCGGCGCCGCGGCCCGCCCTGCGGCTCGCGCTGCGCCGCCCCCAGATCGCGCGATTGCTCGGAGCTGACGTCCCCCTTTCTGACGCCGAGCGGATCCTGACCGGCCTCGGTTTCACGGTGACCGCCGTCCGGTCGAGCAAGGGGGAGGAAGGCTGGCTCGTGTCGGTGCCGACCTGGCGGGTGGACGTGGCCCGCGAGGCGGATCTCATCGAAGAGATCGGCCGGCACTTCGGGTACGACAAGCTGCCGGCGACCTTCCCGGCGCTCGACGCCATCTCTCCCCCGCACGATCCCCGCATCGGGCGCGCCGCGTTGGTTCGCGAAACGCTGGCGGGTGCGGGCTTTGCCGAAGCGGTCACCTTTACGTTCATCGAGGAACGCGCGGCGGCCCCGTTCGCGCCAAACCCCTCGACTCCGCTCGGGGCAAGCCCCTCGACTGCGCTCGGGGCAAGCGGGAACGGGACGGGTCTGGTTCCGATCGCGAACCCCCTCTCCGAGTCGTTTGCGGTCCTGCGGCCGTCGCTCGTCCCGGGGCTGGTCGACGCGGTCGCGCGCAACCGCCGGCGCGAGCGGCGCGACGTGCGGCTCTTCGAGATCGGGGCCGCGTTCTCGGCCACCGACGGCGAGACTCGAAGGGTCGCATTGGCCTGGACGGGCGCCGGGGCGCCCGAGCATTGGAGCGGCACCGGTCGCGAGGTCGATTTCTTCGACCTGAGAGGCGCGGTCGAGCGGCTCGCAGAGGCGGCGGGAACCGCCGTCGAGTTCTCGCCCACGACGATCAGCTGGCTCGTGCCGGGACGGAGCGCGGCGGTGGCGATCGCCACGGGCGGGCCGGAACCGGGCCTCGCGCTCGGCGTTGTCGGACAGCTGCAGCCGTCGATCGCCACGGAGCGCGGCGTCCCTGGCGCCGAGGCGCTGTACGTCGGTGAGATCGACCTCGACCGGCTCGCCGCCGCGGCGAGCGGACGCGACGATCTCCGCGTGACGCCGCTGCCGCGCCATCCGTCGATCGTGAGAGACCTCTCCGTGCTCGTCCCGGATACCTTGCCTGCGGCCGCCGTTCGTGGCACTATCCGTGCGGCGGCGCCGACCGAGCTCGAATCGATCGTCGAGTTCGATCGGTATCAGGGAAAAGGGATCCCGGACGGCCGGGTCAGCCTGTCGTTCCACCTCACGTTCCGCGCGGCCGATCGCACGCTGACGGATGCCGAGGCGGATCGCGGCATGGACGCGATTGTCGCGGCGCTCGAGCGCGAGCACGGCGCCAGCCGCAGATAAGCCGCAGATTTAGACGCAGATCGAACAAAGACAACCATATTCGGCGGAGGATTTGTGGCGAGATCAGCAACAGCAGCCGCGTCGCGGCAGTCGATGGACCTCGAGGCGATCGATCGGCTCGAGGAGAAGATCAAGCTGCTGGTGAGCATGGTGGATCGGCTGCGTTCCGACAACGCTCGCGCGATGGCCGAGCATTCAAGGCTCGAGGCTGACAACCAGCGCCTCGGACGCGAGCTCGAGGCCGCGCGCGCGCGGCTGTCCGACGTCGAGGGGGCATCGACGGAGGTCGGGACGCTGCGCGAAGAGCGCGAGCTGATTCGCTCGCGCGTGGCGGAGATGCTGCACCGGATCGAGGCGCTGAATTTGTAGGGCGTGGGGCATAGGGCTTAGGGCCTGGGGCCCTCAAGCCTCGCGAGGTTCCAAGCCCCAAGCCCCAACCCCCAAGCCCCGATGAAGCCAGACACCACCAAGGCAGAGACCCGCGTCGTCACGGTCGAGATCGGCGGCCAGCGGTATCCGATCCGCAGCGCGCTCGATCGGGCGTATGTCGCCGAACTGGCGGCCTACGTCGACGCGAAGATGCGGCTGGCCGTCAAGGAGACGACCACCGGGGACTCGCTCAAGGTGGCTGTCCTCGCGGCCCTCAACATCGCCGACGAGCTGTTCCGAGCGCGCCAGTCCGGCGACGGGGACCGCGAGCAGTGGGCCGAGCGCGCCGCCGCCCTGGAACAGTTGCTCGACGAAGCCATCGGCAGCGTCGGATCTGCACGGATTGTCGGCGGCTGACCCGCAGCGGAGGCCCGACCCTCAGTCGGGCGTGGTAAGATCCCCCCCAGATTCTGATTGGGTTCCCTGCTTTGCGCGTGATGGTTCGGGGGCTCGTTTGAGCCGATGCTATAACCCTAAGAGGATCGCGATGTCGCGCGGTGTGCATGCCTCGGCGCGAGGAAGCCTGAAGCGCGGCTGATACAGCGGTTCCACCTGCTTTTGCAGGTTCATCCGACCCCCCCACACGGCAAAGCGGGGCCTTTTTCCATACAGGCGCTCTCGCATGCCTTTCCCGCTCGGGGTCGCCATCAATGTGCTCGTCACCCTGCTCGCAACCGGGCTGGTCTTTGCCTGGTGGGTAGCCAACCGGAAGCGGATCGCGGCCGAGACCATCGGCCGGGCCGAGGAGCAGGCGCTCAGGGTCCTCCGCGATGCGGAGCGCGACGCTGAGGCGAAGAAGAAGGAAACCCTCCTAGAGGCCAAGGAAAAAGCCCACGAGCTGGCGGCCGGCGCCGAGCGCGAGGCGCGCACCCGCCGGCAGGAGATTTCGACCCTCGAGCAGACTCTCGTCGACAAGACCCGCGCGCTCTCCGAGCGGATCACCGCGACCGACAAGCTGGACCAGGAGCTCCGCGGACGGGAGCGGGCGATCGCCGATCGCGAGAAAGCGGCGGAAGCGGCGGTTTCGCGCGCCGAGCAGCTCGCCGCCGAGCGCCAGCGCGAGCTCCAGCGCGTGGCGGGTCTGACCCACGACGAGGCCAAAGAGCTCCTCCTCAAGCAGATCGAATCGGACGCGCGGCGGGACGCCGCCAACCTGGTCAAACGCATCGAAGCCGAGGCGCGCGAGATGGCCGGCGCGCGCGCGCAGCAGATCATCGCCGACGCCATCCAGCGCAGCGCCGCCGAGCACGCGATCGAGACGACCGTGTCCGTCGTTGATCTTCCGAGCGACGACCTGAAGGGACGAATCATCGGGCGCGAGGGGCGTAACATCCGCGCGCTCGAGCTCGCGACCGGCGTCGAGCTCATCGTGGATGACACGCCGGGCGCCATCATCCTCTCGAGCTTCGATCCGCTCCGTCGCGAGGTCGCCCGTCAGGCGATCGAGCGCCTCGTTGCGGACGGCCGCATCCATCCCGCGCGGATCGAGGAAGTGGTCGAAAAAGTGAAGACGGAGATGGAAGAGTCCGTCCGCAAGGATGGCGAGGCGGCGGCGTTCGAGCTCGGCCTCTTCGACCTGCATCCGGAAATCCTCCGGCTCATGGGCAGGCTCAAGTTCCGCACGAGCTACGGTCAGAACGTGCTGAATCACTCGAAGGAGGTCGCGTTCCTCGCCGGCATCATGGCGAAGGAGCTCGGCATCAACGGCCACGTCGCCGCCCGGGCGGCGTTCCTGCACGACATCGGCAAGGCGATCGACCGCGACCTGCAGGGCACGCACCTGGAGCTGGGCATCGATTTCCTGCGAAAGCACGGCGAGAGCGAAGCGGTCGTCATGGCGGTCGCCGCGCACCACATGGACATCGACTGGCCGTCGCTCGAGGCGATGATCGTCCAGGCGGCCGACGCGATTTCCGCCGCACGTCCCGGCGCGCGCCGCGACATTCTCGAGTCCTACGTCAAGCGGCTGGAGAAGCTCGAAGGGATCGCCGACTCGTTCCCGGGCGTGTCCAAGGCCTTCGCGCTTCAGGCGGGCCGCGAGATCCGCATCATGGTCGAGAGCGAGAAGATCTCGGACGAGGAGACCGTCTGGCTCTCGAAGGACATCGCGAAGCGAATCGAGAACGAGCTCGAATACCCGGGCCAGATCAAGGTCACCGTCATTCGCGAGACGCGCGCGATCGAATACGCGCGGTAAGCATCCTCTGAACGAGACAGACCTCATCGATTCCATCAAGCGGCGGCTCCCTCCGCCGCCCGCCTGGCTGCAGGTTCCGCCGGGCGACGATGCGGCGGTCGTCGAGCCGGCGCGCGGGGCGCTGGACGTGCTCACGACAGACACGCTCGTCGAAGGCGTCCACTTCGACTTTTCCTTCTGCAGCCCGGCGGATGTCGGCGCCAAGGCCCTTGCGGTCAACCTCAGCGATCTCGCCGCGATGGGCGCCGAGCCCCGCGCCGCGCTCGTCTCGCTCAGCCTGCCGGCCCGCATGCCGGGCGATGCGCTCGAGGCGATGCTGGACGCGCTGGTCGCGTCGGCGATCAGGCATTGCGTCACCATCGCCGGCGGCAACGTCACCTCCTCGCCCGGCCCGTTGGTGGTGACGATCGCCGCGACCGGAACCGTGCGTCCGCGCCGGGCGCTCCTGCGCTCGGGCGCGCGGCCCGGCGACGCGATCTACGTCAGCGCTGCGATCGGCGCCGCCGCCGCCGGCCTGGGGATGCTGCGTGAGGGACGCGCGACGTTCGCCGAGGACGACGCGCAATGCGTCGCGCGCTATCGCGCTCCGGATCCGCGGGTGCGCCTGGGCCTGCTCCTCGGCCGTACCCGCGCGGCCACTGCCTGTATCGACCTGAGCGACGGCCTGGCGGACGGCGCCCGGCAGCTGGCCGAGGCGAGCCGGGTCGGTCTCGTCCTCGAAGAGGGTGCCATTCCCGTCCACCCTGCCGCGCGACGCTACTTTGTCGAGAGGGGGCTCGATCCTGTCAGCGCAGCTCTCGCTGGGGGGGACGACTACGAGCTTCTGTTCGCATCCGCGCCGAAACGCCGCGGCGCCCTCGCCGCGGCGGTGCGCCGCGCACCCGGCCTCGCCGTTACCCGGATCGGCACGGCGACGAAGGAACCCGAGGTCCGCCTGCGCCGGGACGGCCGCGACGAGCCGCTGCCCGAGGGCTTCCGGCATTTCTGAAAGGCCGGGCCTCTGCCGATGAAAGAAGCCGTCAAGCGCCGACTCGAGACCCTCCTTCATACACACGACACGCCGCGTCGTACGGCTGCCGCCTACGCGCTCGGCGTGTTCTGGGGCTTTTCACCTCCGCTCGGCCTGCACACCATCCTCGGGCTGGGGTCCGCGTTTGCCCTGGGTCTCAACCGGGTCGCGGCGCTCCTCGGCATCTACTCGAACCTGCCCTGGATCATCGTCCCCTATTACATGCTGGCGACCGTCGCCGGCGCCGCCATCCTCGGCGTCGACCTGCCGGCAGACCTGATGGCCGAGTTCAGGCGCCTGCTCGAGCACTTCACGCTGCGGGAAGGTGGACACCTCTGGGGCCGGCTCGGCCCGCTGTTCTGGAGCTACGTCGTGGGAACGACCCTCGGGGCCCTCATCATCGCGACGGCCGCCTATTGGGCCGCTCTCTTCTTCATCGTCGCTCATCGACGCAGGGTAGAGCGTTCAAAACACTCACACACAAGTAGTTCTGTCATGTGACCAATATCGCGCTCGCGTGAAGCGGGGCTGGCGCGGTATACTGCTCCGTTCCCCCGGCCGGAAGGACAAATGTTCCTGAGGCACCACCTGCGGCGGAAGCTTCTGGTGACCGCCGCCGCGGCTCTCGGGTTTGCGTTCCTCTACGAAGTCACGACACTCGACTCGCGGTACGCCGCGCGCCAGGCCGAAATGCGCGAGTCCACCGCGATGCCGGCGCCCGGGGCCCGCCTCCGCTTCACCGCCACGGCCTACTGCAAGGGGACCACGACCGCGTCCGGCGTCCAGGTAAGGACGGGCATTGCCGCCGCCGATCCCGATCTGCTGCCGGTCGGGTCGGTCGTCCAGATCGACAGCCTGCCCCGCAAGTACAACGGCGTCTACACGATCATGGACACGGGGCCAGCCGTACAGGGGCGCAAGATCGACGTCTACATGTGGAGCTGCTACGAGGCGCTCGACTTCGGGCGGCGCTCGATCCTTCTGACCGTTCTTCGGCTGGGTTGGAACCCGCAGGCGAGCGAGCCGGGCCTTGTGAACCGGATGTTCCGCCAGCGCGAGGCGACCGCCCCGCTGCCCTCCCGCAACATCGGCGTCCCCGCGATGACGACGCCCGTTACTCCGCCCGCAGGGCCTCCGCAGGACTGACCCGGGTCGCGCTGAGCGCAGGCCACAAGCACGCGCCAACCGTGGCAGCGAGGAGGATTCCCGCGCCACCGAGATACGTCGGAAGGTCGTGCGGCGTGACGCCGAACAGTTGACCTTCGAGCGCTCGCGCGGCGACGAGGGCAACGGCGAGCCCACCCGCGAGCCCGATCGCTGCAAGCCTGAGCCCCTCGCGCAGCACGTCTCCAACGAGCCGTACCGGTCGCGCGCCGAGCGCGAGCCGGACGCCAAACTCGTGTCGGCGCTGTCCGACCGAATATGCGAGGACTCCGTAGACCCCGACCGACGCGAGCGCCAGCGCGACAGCCGCGAACACCGCGACGAGGGTGAGCGTGAACCGTCGGGTCGCCCGAGCCTCGACGGTGTACGCGGAGAGCGGCCGGTCGTCGTAGGTCGGCAGCTCCGGATCGAGCTCGCGGATGACCGCCCGCACCGGCGCGAGCAAGGCTGCCGGATCGCCGCTCGTTCGTACGATGTAAGCCATCGGATTGCGACGCGACTGCCGGACGGCGACGTACACCTGCTCCCGCACCTCCGACGTTAGCGTCCGGTGTCGGAGGTGGCGGACGACGCCGACGACCGTGGCGGGGCTTTGCAGGAGATCCGGCACTCGCATGCGCTTGCCCAGAGCGCTCTGTCCGGGCCACGTCCGCGCCGCCAGCCGATCGTCTACGATTGCGACCGGCAGCGTCTTCAAATCGTCAGCTTCGGTGAAGAATCGGCCTTCGACGAGCTGCGCCCCGAGCGTCTCGAGCGCTCCAAACGTTACGGCGCGCGCGTCGGCCTCGCGCATGGTCGCCGTGTCTGGCGCCCCTTCGCGCGCGTACGGGCTCGACCAGTTCGGGACGTAGTCGAACGGGAAGTGGCTGATCGCGCCGACGCCCGTGACGCCCGGCAGAGCCGCGAGCTTCCGCCGCAGCAGCTCGGAGAAGACGTTCGCTTCCTCCTGCGAGCGGTAGCGCGACCGGGGGAGCGCGAGTCTGAACGTCAGCGCATGGGCGGCAGCGTCGAAGCCCGGGTCGACGTCCATCAGCCGAACGAAGCCCCGGCCGAGCAGGCCCGCACCGATCAGGAGAACGACGCTCAGAGCGATCTGAACGGCCACAAGCGCACCGCGCAGGCGGTAATGCATGCCGATCGAGGACCGCCGCGCGTCGCGCTGCAGCGCTTCGGAGGGCCTGGCGCGGAACACCTCGAAGAGGGGTGCCAGGGAAAACAGGATTCCCCAGGCGAGCGCGATGCCGGCGGTGAACGCCAGGACGGTCCATTCGAAGCGCGCCGCCTCGATCCGGCTGAGGCTCTCCGGACGCACCGCGATCAGCAGCGTGAGCCCCGCTCGACCGACGACAAGCCCCGCCACGCCGCCGAAGCCGGCGAGGAGCAGGCCTTCGGCGAGACATTGCCGGGCCAACCGTCCTCGTCCCGCGCCGATCGCGATGCGCAGCGCCGTCTCTTTCCGCCTGGCGGCGGCCCGTGCGACCAGCAGGCTCGCGACGTTGACGCAGGCGATGAGCAGGAGGACGCCAACGCCCGCGAAGAGCGTCAGCACGGCAGGCTTCAGGTCGCTGAGCGCGTCATCCTCGAGCCGCACGGTGTAGAAGCTGCGCCCGGACGCGCTGTAGGCGGTGAATGCCTTCGCGATCCGGTCGCCCAGCGCGACGACCTCGCGATCCGCCTCTTCGAAGGTCGCACCATCGGCCAGCCGGGCGATCGTACGCAGGTAATACTCCGTCCTGGACTCGCGCACGATCGCAGCCGGGAAAGGCGCCCAGGCCTGCAGGTGATCCGGCACGCTCGCATCGGCAGGAAACAATAACCGGAACGCCTCCGGCATGACGCCTACGACCGTGGCGGGGGCTCCGTTGATCAGGATGCTGCGACCGATGACGACCGGGTCGGCGCCAAATCGTCGCTGCCAGAGGCCCCAGCTCAGGACCACGGAGGCCGCGGCACCCGGCATCTCGTCCTCGATTGCGAAGGTCCGGCCGTGAGCGGCATCCGCGCCGAGCACGGAGAAGAAGTTGACGGTGACCAGCCCGATGCGAAGCTGCTCGGGATCCCCCTCCCCTGTCAGCGCCGCGGTAGTGGGCCAGATGGCGCCGACCGACGCCAGCGTCCTGGCGCCCTCCCGCAGATCCTGCAGCTCGGGGCCCGACAACGGGGCGCGCGGGTAGCTCCCGTCCGTCAGGTTCGACCAGACGAACAAGAGACGGTTCGCATCGCGGTACGGCAGGGGCTCCACGAGAAGCGCGTGGACGACGCTGAAAATCGCGGTGTTCGCTCCGATGCCGAGCGCGAGCGTGACGACGATGATCGCCGCGAAGCCGGGCCGTTTCGAGACGTGCCGCCACGCGCTGCGGACGTCCACCGCCACGGCGTCCGCGCCGCTGCCGATGCGGGCGCCGCGGACCTGTTCCTTGACCTGCTCGACGCCGCCGGTCTCGACGAGCACGCGCCGCCGAGCCGTCTCGGGGGGAACGCCGTCCCGGATGTAGCGATCGTAGAGCTCGTCGACGTAGCTGCGGAGCTCGGCGTCCAGATCCCGATCGAGATCCGCCTTGCGGAAGAGCGTGCGCCAGAAGCTGCGGATCCGGGACGTCAGCGGCATGGGCTACCCGTTGTCCAGGACCTCGCTGATCGCGAACACGATACGCCGCCAGTTCTTCTTCTCGGTATCCAGACGTCGCGCGCCCGCCGGAGTCAGGCGGTAGAACCGCGCGCGGCGTCCTTCCTCGGTCTCGCCCCAGCTGCCTTCGATCAGGCCCTCCTGCTCGAGCCGGTGCAGAGCCGGAAAGAGCGAGCCGGCGCCCACCTCGAAGGTGCCGCGCGTGACCTGGCGGATGCGGGTCGCGATGCCGACGCCGTGCAGCGGCCGCAGCTCCACGGTCCTGAGGACGAGCAGGTGAAGCGTTCCCTTGAGTACTTCCAGGTTGCGTTTTGCCATGATATCGATGACCGATATCGTATAACAAAAGGAGCCCCGATGCGCAACTAGGCCGCGATCGGAGCGGTCAGCGCCGGCTCGTTGGCGTGTAGGAACCACCGGTCGAGCAGCACGTGTCGGACGAACGATGGGCTGTCGAACAGCCAGGGCGCGAGCGATGCCGTCAGCGTGGGCGGGATCGTTCGGGCGATGAGACGCATCAGCGGCTGGTCGCTGTACCGCGCCCACAAACGATCCTCATACGGCGTGAGCCGATCCCGGGTGTAGCGGCCGTCCGCGGCGACGATCGCCGCCGCCGCCATCAGGCCGGACTCGATGGCCGGGCGAATCCCCTCTCCACTCTGGGGATACGCCAGGCCGGCGGCGTCCCCTACGAGCACGACGCCGGAATCGACGATCAGCCGCCGCGGCGGCGTCGAGAGAAGGTAGGCGTGGCCGCGCCACCGCCAGTTCGCGTTGCCGGGGATCTTGCCGGTCGTTTTCAGGAAGTCTGCGAACTCGGCGGTCGCCCGGGGCAACCCGCCTCCGCCAAGGCTGCGGCCCTTCGACAGGCTCAGGGCCGTCCCGAGCGCAGTCGAGGGACGGCGGGCAGGCTGGCCTGAGTCCAGCCGTCCGAAGCCGACGTTGAGGAACCCCTCCTTACGGAAGCACCAGCCGTATCCCTTGAGGTCGCTCGCGAAATAGAGCTCGGGCGTCTCGGGCTCGGTGGTGAAAGAAGCGGCCTCCTCCGGCGCGATCTCGAACTCCGCTTCCTGCGCCACGACGAGAGGGGCGCCGTCGAGCGTGGCGTTCAGGGTTCGCGCGACCGGGCAGAAATGGCCTCCCGCGCCGACGAGAACCGGTGCTTTGATGCTCTCGTTGACGACCCACCCTGTGCCCCCATCCTGACGGACGCTCGAAATCCTCGTGCCGAGCCGGAGACGCGCACCGGATCGTTGCAGGAGGTAGTGGTCGAACTCGCAGCGGCGGATCCCGAAGCTCACCGGGCGGACGTACGTGGTTTCAAGGTCCCGGCGGCGGCCGATGATGCCGGTGCGAAATCCCGTGATCGGTTGGAACGTCCGCCCGCGGCGGTAGTCGGCGACGTCGATGCGCAGGTCGTCGACGACTTGCGGCGTGATCCAGCCCGCGCACACTTTGTCCCGCGGGAACGTCGCGCCGTCCACGACGACGACGTCGAGGCCGGCCTGCCGGAGCTTCCAGGCGCAGGCCGACCCGGCTGGTCCACCGCCCGCGACGAGCGCGTCGCACGTCATCATTTGTATGGGGCTCTGCCCCAAACCCCGGCTCGGTCGCTCGCGGGGGCCCCTACGCCCCGCTCCGCTCCCTCGCAGGCGCACCGTGCGCGCCTTAGCCGTCCCTGCACGATTGGCGGACCCGTTAACCGCTCACCCGTGTCCACGGGATGGCGTTGCTGCCGCCACGCGCGAAGAGCACCTGGAAGAGCTGCATCCAGCCGGTGACGAACGAGGCGCGCGACCCGGCCAGGTAGAGGCGCCAGGCGCGCGTGAAGCTCTCGTCGAACATCCGGTCGACTTCCTCCGACGCGTCGTCGAACCGCTGGATCCAGTGGTCCAGCGTCTTCGCGTAGTGCAGCCGGAGGTTCTCGACGTCGAGCACCGAGAGCGTGTGCGGCTCGAGCACGCGCTCGAACACCTCGCGGAGCGTCGGCGGATACGCCCCCGGAAAGATCCGCTTCCGGATCCAGGCGTTGAGCGGCGCGGGACGGTTGCGGCCGATGAAGTGCAGCAGGCCACGCCCGTTGGGAACGAGCGAGCGATCGATCACGCGGCCCAGCGTGGGATAGTCCGGAAGACCGACGTGCTCCAGCATGCCGATAGAGACGAACGCGTCGTACCGGCCGCTCACGTTGCGATAATCGTCCTCGATGAACTCGACGCGATCGGCGAGCCCCTCTTCACGCGCCCGGCGCTTCGCGTAATCCATCTGCTCGGCCGAGAGGTTGAAGGCGCGGACGCTGACGCCGTACCGCTGCGCCATGAACAGCGCGAGCGATCCCCACCCGCACCCGGCTTCGAGCACTCGCTCCCCGGCCGCCAGCCGGAGCTTCCGGCAGACGAGGTCCATCTTGGCGATCTGCGCCTCCTCGAGAGTGGATTCCGGCGTCGGAAAGTACGCGCACGTGTACACCAGCTCCTGGTCGAGCCAGAGGCGGTAGAACTCGTTCCCGAGATCGTAGTGGTGATGAACGTTCTCTCGTGCCGTGAGGGCGTCGTTCGCTTTCTGCCACAGCGCCCCCGATCGGCTGGTGGACGCCGACCAGGCCAGATAGATCTCGTCGAGCAACCTCGTCAGCTCGCCGCGAATCTCGACCGCGCCGGACATGTACGTCTCGCCGAAATTCAGCTCGGGATTCCTCAACCAGCCGAACAGGGCCGCCCGGGTTCTGAATACGATGGTCGCGACGGCGGGCCCCGATGTGCTTGCCGGGAGCTCGAAGCCGTCCCAGAGCAGGAATCGAATCGGTGCCGTCCTCACCGTTCGCTGGATACGCTCCAGCGCCCATCGGTCGAGCTTCGTGGACTGTTGGGGTGTGCGTGCGTTCGACAGCGTCTGGGCTGAAAGCGTGCGGGGGAGCTCGCGCTTCATAAGCCGTCGGCCTCCGTCCGACAATTTATCGCGCCGGCTCTGGCAATGCTACTCCAGGCCCGGCGCGTTCGTCGGTACGGCGGGTTGGCCAGTCCGGCGGCCTCTTCTACGAGGCGCGTGGGCGGCGTTTTCGGAACAGCCGGAACTGCGCCCCGCAGTCGACCTGGTCGGCGAGATAGCAGATTTCGACGCAGTTGGGGGAATAGTGATACCCGAGCTGTTCCTCCTTCGACGTGACTTCTTCCCACTCCTCGGGCAGGCCGACGATGGCACCGGCGGCGCCCTCCACGTCATCCTGCGACGCGTTGGGAAACCAGTTTCTGAGCACCGCCTGGACGTTTTCTCGATTCACCATAACTGTCCTACTCACAAACGCGCCTGTCACTCACGCAGCGGCAACCCTCGACACACCAGGATGGGAAACGACACCCAGAGCCCGTCGGACGCGGCTCTCCAGCGCGTCCGCGACCGCCGCGAGCGCAGGATGGGGCTGGCTCCAGCTCGTGACGCAAGTGCTCGTCATTGAGGTCTGGGCGTCCGCGACTTCATCCACGGCGATCAACACGGCCACGTCGCGATCGAGCCTGAGCCGCTTCGAGAGGGCATCCGGGCACGTCACTTTCAGCAGCACGTTGCGGCGCCGGTGGCGGCCTGTCCGCCGGAAAGGCGTCGAGATGTCGGCCGGCTTCAGAACGAAGCCCTCACGGACGAAGGCTTCGACCAGGATCCACAACGCCCGATCGAAAGGACGGTCGACGATGACGTGCGTGCGAGATCGGTTCATGCTGCCTCCAAGTGTCCGCCCGTGCGGGCCGATCACGTCCGTGCGGACACCGGCACGTCGCCGAACATCGCCCACAGGGTGATCAAGAGGCCGAGCAGCCCGACGGCTAAGCCGGCCGGCAGCATCACGAGTGACACGCCCATCGCGAGCCCCAGCACCATCATCGGGACGCCGATCGCGATCGCCAGGGCGCGCACGCCGATGCGAACTCCAGTGACGAGGACGGCGTGCAGGAACGGATGTCGGTTCATGGGTGCCTCCACGGTTCGGGTTCACTCTCCTGAAGGCAGGTTTCGTACCGCCGGATTCCCGGCGGTTTTGCGGCCGTTTCGGTTCATCAATGGGGAAAAACCCGCGCCGGCCCGAAATCTCACGCACCCGCTATAATCGCGGTCATGCCCCGGCCAACCATCCTCGTTGTAGACGATGAGGCGCTCATCCGTTGGTCGCTGACCGAGCGGTTGAAGGGCGATGGGTACGACGTGCTCGAGGCCGGCACGGGACAAGAGGCGCTCGAATCGGTGCGCGAGGGCGTGGACCTGGTCCTCCTCGATTACAAGCTGCCGGACACCGACGGCGTCACGGTGCTCCGCAAGATCAAGGAATTCGACCAGGACATCCTCGTCATCCTGCTGACGGCGTACGCGACCGTCGAGACCGCGGTCGAGGCGATGAAGATCGGCGCTTACCACTTCGCCAACAAGCCGTTCAACCTCGACGATGTGATGGCGACCGTCGAGCGGGCGCTCGAGACGACCCGGCTTCGGCGCGAGGTGCGGCAGCTGCGCGCGAACGAAGCGCGTCCTTACAGCCTGAATCGCATCGTCGGCGTGTCGGACGCGATGTCGGCGCTGCGGAATCTCGTCGCCAAGGTGACGGCCAGCCCGGCGTCCACCGTGCTGCTCACGGGTGAAAGCGGCACCGGAAAAGACCTCGTCGCCAAGGTGCTCCACTACACGAGCGATCGGGCGTCGCGGCCGTTCATGAACATCACGTGTTCGGCCCTGCCCGAACAGCTTCTGGAAAGCGAGCTGTTCGGGCACGAGCGCGGCGCCTTTACCGACGCACGCCTGCAGAAGCGCGGCCTTCTGGAGACCGCCGAAGGCGGAACGGTCTTTCTCGACGAAATCTCGGAAATGGTGCCGGCCCTGCAGGCCAAGCTGCTCCGGTTTCTCGAAGAGAAGACGTTCAAGCGTGTGGGCGGCGCGAACGATATCAAGGTCGACGTCCGCGTCGTCGCGGCGACGAACCGCAAGCTCGAGGACGAAGTCGCCAAGGGACGGTTCCGCAGCGATCTGTTCTATCGGCTGAACGTGCTGCCCATCGTCATGCCTCCCCTGCGGTCGCACCCCGAAGACATCCCAGTGCTCGTCGATTTCTTCGTCGACGGGTTCAACCGCGAGTTCCGGAAGAACATCCTGGGCGCGACGGCGGCGGCGATGACGTTTCTCCAATCGTACGGGTGGCCAGGCAACGTCCGGGAGCTTCGAAACGTCATCGAGCGGGCCATGCTGTTGGCCGAGGCGGATCGCCTGGGACCCGCCGACTTCGCCGCGCTGACGATGGGACCCGGGACCGTGGACGGTCTCGAGCTGCCAGCCACGGGGATCGACCTCGAGGAGCTCGAGCGCAGCTTCGTCGTGCAGGCCCTGCGACGGAGCGGAGGCAACCAGACCAGGGCGGCCGCGCTCCTGGGGCTCAACCGCGACCAGATTCGGTACCGCATCGAGAAGTTCGGTCTCTCGGTGTCGTCATGACACCTGCCTCTCGCCGCCCGCGGTGACGCCCGGGCTCACGCAGATCGCGGGTATTCTCGTTGCCGCGCTCGGCGGTGCTGCGGTTGGTGTCGAGCGGCAGCATTCAGGACACGCGATTGGTCCCGACGCCCGCTTCGGTGGCATTCGCACGTTCACACTACTGGGTGGGGTCGCGGGCATCGGCGGCCACATCGTCTCCGCGGGATTCGAGGGTCTCGGCGCGGTCCTGTGCGCCGGCGCGGTGGGCCTCATCGTCGCCGGGTACGTCGCCGCAAGCCGCCGCGACATCGACGCCACGACCGAAGTGGCGGCGCTCGTCGTCGTCGCGGCCGGGTTCATGGCCGGCACGGGGCGGCTCGGCCCTGCGGCCGGGATCGTCGCGGTCACTGTCATGCTGCTCGCCGAGAAAACCCGCCTGCACGCGTGGGTCGCGGGACTCGACGAACCCACGCTTCTCGCCGCCACGCGATTCGCGGTCATGTCGAGTGTGGTGCTGCCCCTGTTGCCTCCCGGGCCGTACGGTCCGGCGCCGGGCATCAGACCGCGCGAGCTCTGGCTCCTCGTGCTCCTCTTCTCCGGTTTGAGCTTCGCCGGCTTCCTCGGAAGACGACTTGCAGGACCTGCTGCATACCCGCTCGCAGGACTGCTGGGCGGGCTCGTGTCCTCGACGAGCGTGACGCTCACCTTCGCGCGCCTCAGCCGCGCGGATCCCGATCGGGGCGCGGCGCTCGCGGCCGGCGCCGTGGCCGCCTGCACGATCCTGTTCGTGAGGGTCGGCGTGGCCGTGACCGTGCTGAACCGGGCGCTGGTCGGCCCGGTCGTCTGGTTGCTCGCGGTGCCGTTTCTGGTTGCGGTCGTCGCGCTTGCTGTCGGCTGGCGAGGCCTGCAGGCGCCGGCTGAGGAACCGTCGGGCCTGGTCAATCCGCTGCAGCTTCGTGCGGCCATCGAGATGGCCGCGCTGTTTCAGCTCGTCCTGTTCGGCGTGCACTTCGCGAGGCAATGGCTCGGGGACGTCGGTCTGCTGTGGGCCGGGTTCGTGCTGGGGCTGACCGACGTGGACGCTCTCACGATCTCGATGGCACGGAGTGCCACAACCGGGACGCCGGCGGACATCGCGGCGCGAGCCATCGCATTCGGTATCCTCGCGAACACCCTCGTCAAGCTCGCCATTGCGGCCGCCGTGGGGCGGGGGCCATTCGCGCGGCGGGCGGCGCTGTCACTCGCGGCCATCTCCGTTGCGCTGGCGGCCGTAGCCCTCCGCTGACTGCGGTGTGAGATTTCACACGCGCTGCGGATTTGTTCCCACCTCCCTTGCGTGGACACGTCATCCGCCGGTCCAGACTTCAGACGGGCTGCCCCGACCACCGGGGTACGACTGTTGCACTGACCGCCGATGTCGATCCTGGGGGCCGGAGCCCCGGTCTAGTCTGGAGGCTGTCATGGTGCGCCCGTCCATCCTGTGCCCCGTCGATTTTTCGGAACCGTCCCGCGCCGCGCTACGATACGCCGCCTCGATCGCCGAACATTTCCAGGCGCAGCTCATCGTGGTGACGATCGACGATCCGCTGCTGCACGAGGCGGCCGATATCGCGCTCGGCGAGGCGTGGCTCACGGAAGACAGCCGAAAAGAGCTTGAACGGTTCGTGGCCCACACGTTCGAGCACCGTCCGCACGGATTCGTGGAGATGAGGCTGGAGGTCATCAAGGGAAAGCCAGCTGAGGAGATCCTCCGTCTCGGCGCCGAGCCGGGTTGCGATCTCATCGTGATGAGCTCGCATGGGCTCACCGGCGTACGGAAGCTGTTCTTCGGCTCCACGACCGAGCGGGTACTGCGGGAGACGAACGTCCCGGTGCTGATCGCGCCGGCGAGCGACCCGGGGCCGAGGAATCTGGAGGACGTGAGACCGTTCGTCCGGCGGGTGCTCGCACCGATCGACCTGACCCATGCAACACCGCGGCAGGTGCTCGTCGCGCGCGGTCTTGCGCAAGCGCTCGACGTTCCGTTGCTGCTCGCGCACGTCGTCGAACCGTCACGCCTGCGTCCGGGCGTCCTCAGGAGGCTGCCGAACATCGACGTCGAACGCCGGGCTCGCGGCGACAAAGCGCTTGCCGATCTGACGGCGACGATTCCGCCGGGTCTCAAATCGGAAGCGCTCGTGACCTACGGCGATCCCGCCGAGGAAATCGCGAAGATCGCGCGCGACCGCAACGCCGGGCTCATCGTGATCGGGCTCCACGCCTCACCGCTCGCCGGGCCGCGTATGGGATCGGTCACCTACCGCGTGCTCTGCCTCAGCCCGTCGACGCTGGTGCTGGCGCTGCCGCCCGTGGAGGAGGCCAAGCCCCATCGGCTCGCGTCAGCGGTCGCCGAGCGTCTGTCGACCCCGACGACGCTCACGCAACCGGCAAAGTAGCCGTCGCGGTTGTCCCGCCGTCCGCGCGTGAGCCGAGGGTGACGTTTCCCCCCTGCAGTTCCATCAGGCGTTTGACGATGGCGAGACCGAGGCCGGTGCCGCCGCGCTTGGTCGTGAAAAACGGCTCGAAGACGCGATCTCGAATGTCAGGAGATATGCCCGGTCCGCGATCCAGGATCGCGATGTGGCAGAGGCGCGCTTCGGTCGTGGTCAGGATCTCAACCCTCTCACCGCCGGACGCCTGACAAGCGTTCAAGAGCAGGTTCAGCACGATGGCCCGGAGCATCTCCGGGTCGGCGCGAACGGTTGTGTGTTGACCCCTGATGTCGATCGCCGGACAACCCGAGCCGGTGGCCGCGCGCGCTCCCGCAGCCGCGTCCGCCAGGACGGCGCGGAGGTCCACGGCCTGGAGCTTCGGCCTCGTGGGCCTGGCGAAGGCCAGCAGATCATCGACCTTGGCGTTCAAGTGGTCGATGCGATCGATCATCGCGCCGATGACGGCCCGCTCGCGCATCTCCTCCGGAAGGCGAGACTCGAGAACCTGCAGTGAACCCCGGATGCCGGCGAGCGGGTTGCGCACTTCGTGCGCCACCACCGCGGCCAGCTGCCCGAGCTGTGTGAGCGCGGCCTGCGCGCGCAACTGCTCCTCGGCCGCCTTGCGCTGCGTGATGTCGCTCCGGATCGACAGGTACTGCCATGGTTTCCCGTGCTCGTCCAGGAACGGGACGATCGTCGTGTCGACCCAGTAGATCGATCCATCCTTTGCCCGATTCCGGAGCTCCCCGCGCCAGACGCGCCCCTGCGCGATCGTCCGCCAGAGGTCCCGGATGAATTCCTTCGAGTGATAGCCGGAGTTGATGATTCGGTGATCCTGGCCGAGCAGCTCGTCGCGGGAGTACTTCGAGATCTCGCAGAACTTGTCGTTCGCGTAGGTGATGAGGCCGCGATGATCGGTCATCGCGACGATCGCCGCCTGATCGAGCGCGTATCGCATCTCTTCGAGACGACGAACGGAGGTCTCGAGTGCAGCGCTGTCGCTCGTGTTGTCTCGGGACGGCATGTGGTCGTGGCTAGGGCTGCCCCAGCGCCGGCTCCAGCTCGGCCGAGGCAATGTGAACAGCCGTCTCGAGATGGCTCTCGGCTTTGAGCGAGTTCGAGATGAGGCAGGCCCGTTCGGCCTTCTGCAGGACACGCTGCGCCAACTCTGTGCCGACGCCGGGCGGCACGTGCAGCTCCGCACGCAGATCGAAGCGCGTGAACTGCAGGACGCGCTCGACTCGGTCAAGCGTGCCGTCGACCTCGCACCGCAGCATCATCCACGGCAGCTGAGACGCGTGCGCGACGGCCCGAAAGGTCAGAACGAAACAGTCGGCCACGGCCGCGACGAGGAGCGTCTCCGGCGACCACTGGTCGCCGGGCCCGTCGAACTCGAGGGGTGCGGCCGACCGCAGCTTCGCAATCCCACGGGACTCCAGCGCGATATCGCTGCGATCGAGGCCAGTCGCGACGACCGAATAGCGGTGAGGAAGGGGATGCATGGTCGTCAAGGGTTCGCAACGCCCGTGCCAGGACCTCGGGTCCGGGTCCGGCGCCAGGAGTACAAATACCCGGCCGTGCGCAGCGAAGAATTCCGCGCAGCCGCGGAAAGATCCGCACCGAAACGCGGCGTATCGGGGCAGAACGACCCGGGTAAGCCCGGAGCGGGCCTTGCACATGATGTCGTACTCCGGAGGAGCGAGCGATGAAAGTGAGAGCCATCATGACGCAGCCGGCCCGCACGTGCACGGCCGATACGAGCGTCGCCGTGGCAGGTCAGCGCATGAAGGAGGGCCTGTGCGGCATCCTCCCCGTCATCGATGCGCGTGGCAAACTCGTCGGTGTCGTCACCGACAGGGACCTCCTGCTCGCGACAATCGGTACGCGGCGGAACCTGTCCAATGTGAGCGTCCGCGAGGCCATGACGGCCACCGTTACCACTTGCGATCCGAACCAGGATGTGACTGGCGCGCTCACCACGATGCGCTCACGCGGGCTGCGGCGGCTTCCCGTCGTCGATCTCGACGGTCATCTGATCGGCCTCCTGTCAATCGACGACATCCTGCGATGGGGTGTGACCGGCAATGGGGTGAGCGCGACCGATATCGTAGAAACTCTGAAAGCGATCGTCGCGCAACGCGCCGCCGCGACCGAGCTGGAGCCGGCGGACCTGTGAGGAAAGGATCCGGCCGCCCATGTTTTCGTCGCCCGCGGCAATCGCCGATCGCCCGACCGCCGCGAGTCCACCGGCCCCGACAGACCCTCGCTGGCATCGCCTGAAACCGGACGACGTCCTGCAGCGGCTCGGGACGGACGCCACGCGTGGCAGAACCGTCCTCGTGTCACGCATCGAGAGGTGAATCATGGAGACAATGAAAGCGGTCGTGTTCCGCGGAGTCAATGACCTGCGAATAGAAGAAGTCCCGAAGCCCAAGCCGAAGGCGGGAGAGGCCGTGATTCGCATCACGGCGACGACCATCTGCGGCACCGACGTGCACATCGTGAAGGGCGAGTACCCGGTTCGCCCGGGGTTGATTCTCGGCCACGAGCCGGTCGGCGTGATCGACACCCTCGGCGAGGGGCTGGAAGAATACGCCATCGGGCAGCGCGTGATCGTCGGCGCGATTACGCCGTGCGGGCAGTGCTTCTATTGCCTCAACGGTGCGCACTCCCAGTGCCACGGCCCCCTTGGTGGCTGGCGCTTCGGTAACACGATCAACGGCGCGTGGGCCGAGTACCTGCTCGTGCCGGACGCGCGTGCCAATCTCGCGATCATCCCCGATGGCCTGAGCGACGAGGACGTGCTGATGCTTCCCGACATCGCGTCGACCGGTATTTCCGGCGCGGAGAGTGGCAACATCAGGATCGGCGATTCCGTCGCGGTGTTCGCGCAGGGTCCGATCGGACTGTGCGCGACGCTCGGCGCGCGCCTTCGGGGCGCCAGCCTGATCGTCGGCGTGGATCCCGTTCCCGAGCGGCGCGCGATGGCGCGGCGCTTCGGCGCGGCGGTCACCCTCGACCCCGGCGACACCGACGTCGTTGCCGAGTTGAAGCGGTTGACCGACGGACGCGGCGTGGACGTCGCCATCGAGGCGCTCGGCCGCCAGGAGACGTTCGAGGCGGCGCTGCGCGCCGTGCGACCGGGAGGGACGTTGTCGAGCCTCGGCGTGTACTCAGGCAAGCTCGTTGCCCCGTACGAGGCGATCTACGCGGGTCTCGCGGATCAGCGGATCGTCACCACGCTGTGCCCCGGCGGCAAGGAACGGATGCGCCGGCTGATGACGATGGTGGAGCGTAAGCGGATCGACCTGACACCGCTCATCACGCACCGCTTCGCGCTCGAGGACCTGCGCGAGGCCTACGAGCTGTTCAGCCACCAGCGGGACGGCGTCATGAAGGTCGCGATCTACCCCGAGGTGGCAGCGAAGAGCTCACTGACGGTCCGGGAAGCCGTCGACGTCGAATGCTGAGTCGCGGGGAGCCGCGGCCCGCAGGCGTCTTCATCGGCGGCCCCCGAACGCGATGTCTGAGCGAGGCGATCGATCGGTGACCGCGGTCACAGACACTCGAGCCGCGCGCGCGTACGATCCGGGCTGGGCATTGCGACTGCGTGCGCGTCCCCTGTGGCGCCGCGCATGCGCGTTGAAGACATGCGAAAGCTGATTCTGCGCAATTTCCAGTCGCCCGGCGATATCGTCATGCTCACCGCGGCCGTGCGAGATCTGCATCGATCGCACCCGGGCGAGTTCCTGACGGACGTCCGTACCCCGTTCCCCGATCTCTGGTCGTTCAACCCGTACCTCGCGCCGCTCGAGGACGACGATCCTGACGCGGAGCTCGTCGAGTGCCACTATCCACTGATCGACCGCTGCAACACGACGCCCTGCCACTTCCTGCATGGCTTTCCGGCCTATCTGAACGAGCGGCTGGGTCTACGGATCCGGGTGACCGACTTCAAAGGAGACATTCACCTTGGGGATGGCGAGCGTGAATGGGTCGAGCGGATCGCGGCTCTCGACGAGTCGATCGAGCCGTTCTGGCTGCTCGTGTCGGGCGGCAAACGCGACTACACAATCAAATGGTGGGATCCCGACCGCCACCAGCAGGTCGTCGATTACTTCCGCGGGCGCATTCAGTTCGTGCAGGTCGGCGAGGCGTCGCACCACCATCCGCCGCTCGACGGGGTCGTCGATCTCCGCGGCCAGACGACGATTCGACAACTGATTCGGCTCATGTACCACGCCGAGGGGGTCGTCAGCCCGGTGAGTCTGTTGATGCACCTGGCCGCGGCGGTCGACACGCCTCCCGGTCACCCGAAGAGCCGGCCGTGCGTGGTCATTGCCGGCGGCCGCGAGCCCCCGCACTTTACCGCCTATCCGCACCATCAGTTCATTCACACCGTCGGTGCGCTCGCCTGCTGCGATAACGGTGGCTGCTGGAAGTCGCGCACGGTCCCGCTCGGCGACGGCGACGACAAGGACCGCCTTGAGGAGCTGTGCGTCGATGTCGTCGGCCATCTGCCGCGATGCATGGACATGATCACCGCGGAAGAAGTCATCCGCCGCATCGAGCTGTACCTGGACGGCCGGCTGTCGCGTCCCCGGACGATCGACGAGCTGGTCGCGGCATCACAGGAGAAACGTCATGGGCGACGAAAAACATGGCAGGAGTGGAAAGCCAATCGAGAAGGCCGAGACGCACGAGGAGCAGCGCCGCCTGGCGGCGCGTCGCGAGTTCCTCCTACTGCTGTCTGGGGGGGCGGCGATGGCCGCGTCGGGACTGCTTGCAGGATGCAACGATAGCCCGACGTCGCCGACCGCATCCTCGAGCTCCTCCTCCAACGTGAGCGTCGGCGGCTCGTCGTCCTCGTCGTCTTCGTCAGCCTCGTCCAGCAGTTCGAGCTCGTCGAGCTCCAGCTCGTCGTCTGGATCGAGCTCGTCATCGAGCTCGTCGTCATCCAGCTCGAGCCGCTCGTCCTCGTCCTTGCGAGGCGGCGGTGACGATCAACCGGAAGGACTGCTGGTCCTCTGATCAGGGGCCGCCCGGCTTCGAGCGCTGAGTGTATCGGTGGCAGCCGAGGCAACTCGAGACGAGCGTCGAATACTCGACGGCGGCGGCGTCGATGTTCTTCCCTGCCGCGGCCTCCCGGAGCCCGTTGACCGACAGGACAAACACCGTCGCGTGCTTGGCGTACTCCGCCTGCGCGACCCGCTGCCATGAGGCGATCTCGGACTCGGTGATGCGGCCGAGCGCGTCAGCGTGCCGGACGATGGCGGCGTAGTCGACCGTCACGACCGCCTCGAGCAGCCGCTGGGTGTTCTCGAGCTTGTCGCGCATCACCGGCTTGAGTCCAGCAGACTGGGCCGAAGGACCGCCCGTCCCGAGCGCCAGCACCGTGCCGATAGCTACGAGTTTGAGACGCCACAGCATCGGCAGCTCCTATTGTTTCTGCTTCCATTCGAGCAGCCCCCACACGAACACCAGCACTCCGATGAGCCCCACGACGAGCCCGATCGGAAGGAGCACCATCGTCACCCCAAGCGCGAGGCCGATGACCATGAGGGCGAAGCCCACCAGGATCGCGACCGTGTGTCCGAGTATACGCGCGCCCAACGCAGTCAGGCCTGTCATGGCTGGCTCCTTGTCTGGATGATCTGCTCGTAGTGAATGGTCGTGTCGACGAGGATCGCGCACGCGACCATCCGCTCGACCGCCAGCTCGGTCTGGTCGCACTCGAAGACCAGACCCGGGAATGTCTGCCGGACCACGATGCGTGCGCCGGGTGTGACCCCAAGCGCCGCGAGGCGGTCCGCCCTGCCCCGTCCGTCCTGGACGACGTGCGCAACGATCCCTTCGTCCCCCGGATGCATGTGCGCCAACGGGGTGTTCTCGCTAAAACGTGACGCCGAGGATTCTGAACGCATGATTGAGCACCGTCCCTGTCAGCACGGCTATGGCCGTGACGAATCCGAGAATCCACAGCGCGGTCCGGGCGCCGCGCTCCTTCACGATCATCAGCAGGTTGGCGATACATGGCACGAATAGCGTCATGACGGTCAAGGCGACGACCGACTGCACGCCGGTGAGCGCGCCCGATCGCGCCATCTCGAAGAGGCCCGCCGCTCCGTAGTCCCGCCGCAGGAACCCCATCACGAACACGTCTGCCGCGTTTGCCGGCAGCCCGAGCCAGCCGCTCACGACCGGCTCCGCGGTCCGCGAGAGCACGATGAGCGCGCCAATGCGATCGAGCGTGAAGAGCAACGCCGTCCCGATCAGGAACAGCGGCACCGCTTCCCCGAGGTACCACCGGATGCGCAGCACGGTTTTCGTGAGCAGGTTGCGCCACTGGGGAAGGCGCATCGGGGGAAGCTCCAGCGCGAACTCGGACCGATCGCCGGGGAGGACGCGCGCCGCCAGGAAACCGACGACGAGCATCTGCGTCAACACCACGCCGAACAGTGTGGCGAGCGCGGCGAAAGAGATGCCGCCGAGGATCCCCATGATCGTCGCGAGCTGGGCCGAGCAGGGCACGCCCAGCGCCAGCAACAGGATCGCGATCAGCCGTTCCTTCGGCGTATGCAGGATCCGCGTCGTCATGGTCGCCATCGTGTCGCAGCCGAGGCCGAGGACCATCGGCAGCACCGCCTTGCCGTTCAGCCCCATCGCGCGGAACAGACGATCGCTGAAGATCGCCAGACGCGGCAGGTACCCGCTGTCTTCGAGGAACCCGAACACGAGGAAAAACGTCGTCACGACCGGGAGGACGATGGCGAGCGCGTAGGTCAGGCCCATCGTGACGAGGCCATAGTCGCCGACGAAGAAGTCGCGCAGCGGCGCCCAGGGAAGGTGCGACGCGAGAGCAATCGCCCAGGGGTTGATCAAACCGCCGAAGAGTCCATCCTCGATCAAGCCGACAAGCGTTTGCGCGCCCAGGACTCCGACGAAGAGGTAGCTCACATAGAGCACCAGCGCGAGGAGCGGCAGGCCGGTTGCCGGCTCGCGCACCGCCCGCCCGATCCACTCCTGGAACTGCCCTAACGATCGGCGGCGGATGCTCCGGAACCGCTCGGTGGTCTCATGCGCCCACCGTGTCGCTGGCTGCGTGGTGTCCACGGCGGGCACCGTCGCCGCGGACAGCGCGGCGCGCAATTCCGGCAGGCCGCGCCCTTCGGTCGCGACCATCTCGACAACAGGGATGCCCAGCTCCCGCGCCAATCCCGCGGCGTCCACATCGACCCCGCGCGAACGCGCCTCGTCCATCATGTTGAGCACGAGGACGACCGGCTTCTTGTAGGCAGCGAGCTGCGACGTGATCACGAGCGCGCGCCGCAGGTTCCGTGCGTCCGCGAGCTGAACGATCAGGTCCGACTGACCGTTCGCGACGATGGTCCGTGTAATGTGCTCGTCTTCACTGATGAGCCCCTCGAACGTGTTGACGCCCGGTGTGTCGATGACGTCGCATACTTCGGCGCCGACCAGCGCCCGGCCGCGGGTGACCGCCACCGTCGTCCCTGGGTAGTTCGACACGGTCGCGTAGCGCCCGGTGAGGCGGCCGAAGACCACGCTCTTCCCGACGTTCGGATTACCGACCAGCGCGACGCGCAGCGGCCTCGCGCGCAGCTTCAGGAGCGGCTGCTCCTCGGCGTCGCGGCCGGCGGCGTAGGGACACGACATGATGCCGGCCGAGAGGGCAAGCCGGGTGCCGGGCCGAAACCGGCGAAAACCCGTCGATCCCGGGCAGCCCGCCTATCCCCTGCCGGGAATCCGGCAGTCCCCAGGAATCACTCGGTGCGCAGAGCCACGAGCGGGTCGACGCGCGTCGCGCGTCGCGCGGGCACGTAGCAGGCGGCGGCCGACACGCCGAGGAGCAGCAGGGTGATGGCGCCGACGACCGCTGGGTCGACCGCTGCCACACCAAACAGCGCCCCCGACAAGACGAACCCGAACGCGAGCGCCAGCACGAGGCCGAACGCGATGCCAACGAGCGAGAGTCGCATCCCGTCGCGCACGACCAGCCGCACCACGTCGCCCGATCCGGCCCCGAGCGCCATTCGGACGCCGATCTCGCGGGTCCGCCGCGCGACCGCGTACGAGACCACCGCGTAGAGACCCATCACCGCAAGGAACAGGCCTATCAGGCCCAACACGCCCGCCATCGTCGCCCCCATGCGCAGCGGCATCAATCCGAACACGCTGCCCTGGATGTGCCGGTTCATCGTCCGCACGTTGAAGACCGGCAGGTCGGGATCCATCTCGGCGAGCAGGCGCTGCAGCGGTCCGGCGAGCGTCCCGGGGTCCCCCGCGCACCGCACGACTATCGTCGACGGCGATCGATACACCTGCGACATCGGCAGATAGAAATACGGACGCGGCTGCTCGGCGAGCATCAGGTACTTGCCGTCGCGCGCGACTCCGACAACCTCCGTCCATTCCCCGTCACGGCCCATGCGGAACCGCCGTCCGATCGCGTCGTCGTTCGGCCAGAGCGTCCGCGCCATCGTCTCGTTGACGACCGCCACGCGCCGGGATCGCTCGTCGTCGGTCGGTTCGAGGGTCCGGCCACGCGCTACGGCGGTGCCGGTCGTCTCGAAGAAGCGCGGGCCCACGACGGTATACGCGGTGGCAACGTGATCGTCCTTCGACCCCGCGATCTGCGCGCCGGTGCTTACGTCGGCGAACTGCATGCCGTAATCGAACGGCACGTGAACGGTGATCGTGGCGGAGCGGACGCCGGGCAGCCCCTCGGCGCGCGTCATGAGGTCGTCGAGAAAGCGGCGCCCGCGCTCGTCGTCGTACTGCTGCAGCCCGAGATCCATCGACATCATCAGCAGGCCGTCGGGGTTGAAGCCGATCGGGAGATTCTGCATCCGGCGCAGGCTCTGCAGGAACAGCCCCGCGCTCGCGAGCACGACGAGGGACATCGTGACCTGCCCGATCACCAAGAGGTTGCGAAGCCGGTGACGTGACGAGCCGGCGCCGGGCGCCCCCTCTTTCAGAGACTCGACGACGTTGAAGCGCGTGGCGTTGCGGGCGGGCGAGAGGCCGGCGGCGAGGCCCGTAGCGAAGGTCGCGGCGAACGTGAAGGCGTAGACGCGCCAGTCCCACGAGTGAGTGTCGTTGATCGGGATGTCCCCCGCCGGCGCGAAGGCGGCCAGGGCCGGACCGATCACTCGCGCGAGCAGCAGACCGGCGACGCCCGCGAGCACGGCGAGCACGAGGCTTTCGCTGAGCTGCAGCCGTATGAGCCGGGACCGGCTGGCGCCGAGCGCCGCGCGGATGACGAGGTCGCGCTGCCGGGCGAGCGCGCGCGAGAGCATCAAATTCGCGACGTTCGCGCAGGCGATCAGCAGGACCAGCCCCGCCATCGCGGCGAACACCGCGGCGACGATCGGAAGAAAACCGGCGACGCTCGGATCCGGCCGTGCGCGATTCTCCGGGATGAGCAGGACGCGGGCGTTTTTGTGCTCGGCGGGATATGCGTCGGCGATCCGTTTCGCGACGACCTCGATCTCGGCGCGCGCCTCCTCCAGCGTCTTGCCCGGCGCGAGCCGTCCCATCAAGCGGAACGCATGGGCGCCTCTGTTTTCGCGGAACGCGTCGCCGCCATTCATCAGCGCGCCCATCGCGCCCGACGGCACCCACGCGCTCACCGCCATCGCCCACGAGAGACCGGTGAAGGTCGCCGGCGCAATCGCGATCACGATGAACGTCTTGCCGTTGAGCGTGATCGGCTGGCCGACGAGCGCGGGGTTGCCGCCGAAGCGGCGCTGCCAGAACCGGTAGCTGAGGACGACGACCGGGGTGCCGCCCCTGCCTTCGTTCTCGCCGAGCCGCGGGAACGTGCCAAAGGCGGGCGCGACGCCCGCCAGGGCGAAGTAGTTCGGGGATACGATCTCGATCCACGTGCGCTCCGGCGTCTGGCCGCGCGCGCTGAGATGGGCGGGCGCCGGAGAGTACGCCACGAGATCGGTCAGCGCCGCCGTGGACCGCTGGTAGTCGAGATAGTCGGGATACGAGTGGCCGTAGGGGACGTTCACCACGTCGCCGCGCTGCATCACCAGCATGAGCCGGTCCGCCTGCTTCACGGGCAGCGGCTGCAGGAAGATCGCGCTCAGCATGGCGAACAGCGTGACGTTGGCGCCGATCCCGAACGCGAGCGTGAGGACCCCAACGGCTGTGAAGCCGCGCTGCTTGAGCAGGGTCCGGAACGCCTCGCGGAGATCACCCATCACAAGTCATAGGCTCGAAGAGGTTCGATTAGGTTCGAAGAGGTTCGATCTCGAACCCCTCGAACCCCTCGAACCCTCTCGAACCTCCTCGAACCCCGTTACCAGAGATACGTGAGCTTCAGCCAGGCCGTCTGAGCGGTGTATGGCCGATAGACGTATCCCAGGTAAGTCGTCGTGCCAATAGCGGTCTGGTTGAGCGTGCCCGGACCCAGCGCGAAGTCGTCGACGTTGTAGTCCTCATACATATAGACCACGCCGAGGGCCACGTCGGACCGCAGGAAGAACCGAACTTCGCCGCGCGCCGTCTGCAGCTTGTTCCGAACCGAAGAAAGCGGCGCCGGCACCGGAATCGTCGCGTTCGGCATGATCCCGTAGACGTAGGTCGCCTCCCCCTCGCTCCAGTCGTAGGTGAACCGAAGGTCCGTCTTCGGCAGGAGCTTGTTCAGGCCGAGCGTCGTGGTGACGATGCGCAGCTCGTCGGTCGTGTCGTCGGTCCAGTCCCTTCTCGGATCCAGGAACGTCTGGTCGGTAGCCGAGAGGGGGTTCGCCGTCCTCGAGTATTGGAACGCGCTGTACTTCTCGTAGCCGTAGCTGGCGCCGAAGTCCACCTTGTCGCCTGGCACGACGTCGAGGCCGACGTTGTACACGCGGTGGTCGTTGTCCCGGAGCCCGAAGCCGGTGTCGGCGTAGTTGTCGTTGCCGGAGCCAACCGAGAAGTTGAACCCCAGCGCCGAGATCGGCGTGACCGTCACGAGCGCCGTCACGCGGTTGCGATCGCGGTTCGCGAGGTCGTAGTGCCGCATCTCCAGATGCTCTCCGACCTCCGCCAGGAGGTGCGCGTCGAATCCTTCACCTTCCCGCGTCGCGTACTCGTAGATCCCCCGCAGGGTCACGTACTGGTTCCCCACGGCGTCGATAGACGCCCGGAAGACGTCCTCAGTCGTCGTCTCGAAGATCCGGAAGGTCCGGTGCGAGACGTTGCGCGCGTACCCGAACTTGAAGGACGCCTGGGTGAACGGCGAGAACGCCGCGTCGGCGCTGAAGTCGTGCTTCTTGTAGCCGCCCGGCTCGTTCTCGGCCGCGGACCCGAGCGACTGGTCCGACACGACCAGGTTCGCGATGGCGAAGTGCGGCGTGCGGTTGTCGTAGTCGTAGAAACGATACCGCGTATCGAGCCAGATGTACTTGCTCGGCCTCGAAGTGAACGAGTAGTTCATCGTCACGATCTGCGCCTCGGCCTCGGCCGTCGGCCGCTCAACGACCGGCGCGACGAGCGCGGTGTTGACCGTCGCCGGCAGGAGCGCCGCGTCCTGCGACCAGGTGCCGAACGACACCATCGCGCTCGCGCGGCTCCGCCCCGGGAGCTTGAGCGCTCCTTTAGCGTTCACCGTGTGCGCCATGTTCGTCGGCCACCAGCCCATCTGCCCCTGCGAGGGGCTGCCGACGGCGTCGGTGAACCGGACGATGCTGTCCCAGCGGATGCTCGGGATGTTGTTGTCGAACCAGGAACCGTCGTATCCCACGCCGACGAGCCCGCGGTGGTTGGCCCATTCGAGCTTCGTGCTGATGTCCGTCGTCCGGTCATCCAGCGGCGCGTTCAGCTCGAAGACGCTCCCCGATCCCGGAGACGAGAGCATGCCCTGGTACATCATCGCGCCGTCACGCCTCGTCGTCTGGAAATCCAGCTTCACGTCGAAGGCGCGGTTGGCGCTGTAGACGAGATCGAACGCGGCGATGTCCCGCTGGTTCTTCAGATCGAAGGTCGGCAGCCCGCTGACCGCCTGCGAAAGCGTCAGCCTCTGAGCCTGGATGTTCTGTTGGACAGCATCATCGACCCGGAACACCCCTCCCCCTTCGTAGGTGTGCAGCACCCGGGTGTCGACGCTGTAATAGGTCGGGACCTGGTCCCACTCGAAGGACGCCTTGAGGGTCCCGAACCGCTCGAACCCGGCGGTGTACCGCTGATCGTTGTAGCCGACGTCGAACGCGGTCGCCGAAAACAGCCACGTCGGGCGCTCGCGCTCGAACTTGAACAGGTTCAGCGTCGCGCCGTCGCTCAGGTCACGGAACCGCTGATACCGGGCGGGGTCGCCCGTCGTGTCGGTGAACCGCGCGCCGAAGTCGACCTGGCCGACGTTCGGGGTGAGCGGCGTGAGCGTACTCGTCTGCGCCTGCGCGAGGCTCGCGAAGGTCAGCAGGAGCGCTCCCATCAAGACGATGAATTTGGTGCGCATCTCAGTTCTCCTCGAGCCTCAACGTGTGAACGCCTTGCCGGACGGGTGGTTCGAGCCGTGGATCGCCACATGACAGTTCATGCAGCTGCGGCTCACGGCGCGGTTCGACTTGTTCAGCACCTGCGTCGCGTCGTACACGGTCGCCGGGTGCCGGCTGTGCACGTGGCAGCGCTGGCAGAGCATCGGCTGCTTGGCCACGAGCATCCGCTCGTTGTTCGAGCCGTGCGGATCGTGGCAGGTCGTGCAGTTCTCCCGCCCGACCGCGTGCTCGTAGAGGAACGGGCCGCGCTTCTCCGCGTGACAGCTGATGCAGCTCTCGTTGACCGAATTCCCCTCTTTGAGCATCCGGACGTTGGTCGACCCGTGCGGGTTATGGCAGGAGGAGCATTCCATCTTGCCCTCGCGCACCGGCATGTGCGCCGACCGCCGCAGCTTGTGGACCTCCTGCTTGTGGCACTGCACGCAGGTCTCGACCTGCGTCGTCTTCGTGAGCTGCGCCTTCTCGGACTTCGGCGCGTGCACGCTGTGGCAGCTGAGACACGACACGTTGCGCGCGTCGTGGGGGCTTCCCTCCCACTCGGCGTGTTCGCCGCGATCGTGACAGGTGAGACAGCCATCGCTCTGCTCCCGAGGCGGCAGCGCGCTGAGCTTTTTGATCTTCGTCTTGTCGCCGCCCGCTTCGGCGTGGGCCTTGCCGGGCCCGTGGCAGGACTCGCAGCCCTGCGCCGCCGCAGGCGAACGTGGATGATTTGCGCGCGCGTGCGCGCTTCCCTCATAGCCCTTCTTCTGATCTTCGTGGCAGGTGAGACAGGTCTCTTCGCCGGCGTACTGATCGGCCGATGGACTGGTCCCACCGCCGGACTGGACGGCCGCGGGTTGTGCCTTGGCTGGCGGCGCATCCGTCGATGCGGCGCTGGTGCCCGACGCGCTCGCGACAGCCACGAGCCAGATCGCCACGGCGCCCACCAGCCAGCCGGCGGGGCCCATGTGTGGCCTGAATCGACTCATGCTGACCTCCTTGAACTCCAAACCGGGCACGCGCGCGGCGGAGCCGTTGTGCCTGAGGCAACCGTTGTGCCGATGGTTGACCACGTAAGTCGCTGAAATTGAGAGGGATGCTGCGCTTTTTCGGCAGAGCGCGGCGACTGGCGCGGTCCGCGCCGCCGGAATTCCGTCAGGCCTCGAGAGGAGTGGAAGGCTCGACGTGCTGCCCGAGCCCGAGCTTACGGATGCGATCGCCCAGCGTCGAGCGCTTGATGTGGAGCAATTCCGCGGCGCGCGACTTGTTGCCTCGACTCGCCGAGAGGGCCCACGCGATCAGCCGCGACTCGACTTCGTGGAGGCGATCGTCGAGCGACAACGGCTCCAGCGTCGCAGGAGTCGTCGGGAGGACGAGCGGCGCCTCCGCGTGTGGTTGCGGGTGCAGGAGGATACCAGTCGGCACGCAGCCGAACTTGATTTCTCCGCACCGGCAGGTCTGCGCGATGCGCTCGCAGGCGTGTTCCAGCTCGCGCACGTTGCCCGGCCAGTCGTAGCTCAGAAGCGCGTGGCGCGCGAGCGGCGAGAGCGGCCGGGGCTCCGTCCCGCGCGCGCGAAATGACCGGCGCAGAAAGTGGTCGGCGAGGAGGAGGATGTCTTCGCGACGCTCGCGGAGCGGCGGCAGCAGGATGGGAACGACGTTCAGGCGATAGTACAGGTCTTCGCGGAACTTCCCCTCGGCGACGAGCTGTCTGAGATCCCGCTTGGCGCCGGTGATGACCCGGACGTCGATGTCGATCGCGTGGGTGCTCCCGACCCGTTCGACCGTCCGGTTCTGCAGCACGCGCAGCAGCTTGACCTGCATCGCGAGCGGCACGTCGTCGATGTCATCGAGGAAGATCGTGCCCCCGTCCGCCATCTCGAAGCGGCCCGGACGGTCCTTGATCGCGCCGGTGAACGCCCCGCGCTCGTGGCCGAACAGCTCCGCCTCGATCAGCGTCTCCGTCAGAATCGCGCAGCTCACCGCGACGAAGGGGCGGCCGCGACGGCGGCCCGACCAGTGAATCAGCTTCGCGACGAGCTCCTTGCCCGTGCCTGTCTCGCCGGCGATCAGGATGTTGCTCTCCCCTGCGGCGATGACACGCACGAAGTCGAAGATGGCCCGCATCCGGGCGCTCCGGCCGACGATCACGTCGTCAAGAGAGAAGACTTCCGAACCCACGACCGCCGCAGGGGCAACCTCGATGCCAGCCATCTGGCGTGTGATTTTCCGCGGGTCGTTCGGCCGGCTGCCGGATTTCCGGCGCCCGCCGCCCGAACGGCCAACAGCCGGCCGATTTCGGGCCTGACCCGCAGGGGCACGCCCCTTGCGCAAGGGTGGGCATGCTCGTCAGCCCGGATCTCGTCCGGACCTTCGATCGGCCGGGCCCGCGGTACACGTCGTACCCGACCGCGGTGGAGTTCACCGATCGGTTCGGCGAGCCCGCGTACCTGGCGCGGCTCGACGAGGCGGCCACGCTCGAAGGCGAACCACTGTCGCTCTACGTGCATCTGCCGTTCTGCCAGTCCCGCTGTTCGTTCTGCGGCTGCTCGGTCGTCGTCACGGAAAAGCGGTGGGTGGCGGCGCGCTACCTGGAATACCTGAAACGCGAGATAGAGATGCTCGCCGCCCGACTGGGCCGGCGCCGCCATGTCGTCCAGCACCATTGGGGTGGAGGCACCCCCACGTATTTCGAGCCCGCACAGCTCGCCGACCTCTTCGCGGCCGTCACCCGTCACTTCGACGTCGATCCGCACGGCGAGCTGGCCATCGAGATCGACCCGCGGGTGACGACGGCGGAGCACATCGACACGCTTCGCGCGCTTGGTTTCAACCGGCTCTCGCTCGGCGTGCAGGACTGCACGCCCGAGGTCCAGGCCGCAATCAACCGCCACCAGGGCGAAGCCGAGACGCGGACCTTGTTGACACGAGCGCGTGAGGCCGGGTTCGAGTCGATCAACGTCGATCTGGTGTACGGACTGCCGTTCCAGACGCTGGACACGTTCGGCCGCACGGTAGACGCGATCGTCGACATGCGCCCGGAGCGGCTGGCGGTCTATTCCTACGCGCACGTTCCCTGGATCCGCGGAAATCAGAAACGCATCGATCGCCGGGATCTCCCGCCGGCCCCGATCAAGTTCGAGCTGTTCACGGTGGCGCTCGAGAAGCTCCTCGCGGCCGGCTACGTGCAGATCGGGATGGACCACTTCGCCGTCCCGTCCGACGAGCTGGCGCGCGCCGCCGCTGACGGAACCCTGCACCGGAATTTCATGGGCTATACCACGCGACCGGCGCCCGACATGCTCGGCGCCGGGATCTCCGCCATCGGCGAGGTGCGGCACGCCTTCGCGCAGAACACGAAGAAGCTGAGCACCTATTACGCGTCGCTCGACGCCGGACACTTTCCAATCGAGCGCGGCCTGGCGCTCGGCGCCGACGACCTCGTCCGCCGTCATGTGATCACGCAGCTCATGTGCAACTTCACGATCCGCAAGGTGGACGCCGAGGCGCGATTCGGCGTGTCGTTCGACAAGTACTTCGCGGCGGAGCTCGAGGAGCTCTCGTCCTCTGACGGCCCCGTGCAGTTCGGCTTCGTGCGGCTGTCACCCGACCGCGTGGACGTGCTCCCGCCAGGTCGGCGATTCGTCCGCAACGTGTGCATGACCTTCGATCGGTACCTGCGGCGCCACGACGCGGCGCCGGTTTTCTCAAGGACGGTGTAGCGTGACCGGTGTAGTCCTCTTCAACATGGGCGGCCCGGAGCGGGTGGAGGACATCCAGCCGTTCCTCGTGAACCTTTTTTCCGATCGCAGCATCATCGAGCTGCCGCTCGGCCGGCTGATCCAGCCGCTCTTCGCGCGCGCGCTCACCCGCGCGCGGCTGCCGGCCGTGCGCCGGAACTACGCAGCGATCGGCGGCGGCTCCCCGCAGCTTCGCCTGACGCGGAATCAGGCCACCGCGCTCCAGAGAGCGTTGAACGCTGGCGGCTCCGTCCACGGCCCGTTCCATGTCACGGTCGCGATGCGCTATACGCCGCCGTTCGCCGCCGACGCGCTGGCCGATCTGGCGGCGCATGACATCCGGCGGGTCGTGACGCTGCCGCTCTACCCGCACTGGTCGCAGGCGACGACGGGCTCCTCCCGTGCCGATTTCGAGCGCGCACTCGGCGGATACGGCAGCGCGTTCGACGTCACGCACATCACGAGCTACGCCGACAACCGTCTGTATCTGGACGCCTTCGCCGACACGATCCGTCAGGCGTTCGACGCGATGCCTCCGTCCAGCCGGGCTCGCGCAGTGATTCTCTTCAGCGCGCACGGGCTGCCGCAGCGGTTCGTCGACCGCGGCGACCCGTACCTCTGGCAGATCGAGCAGACCCGCCGCGGCCTCCTCGATCGTCTGGCGCTCCCGAACCGTCACTGCCTGGCGTTCCAATCCCGCACCGGACCCGTGAAGTGGATCGGCCCTGGCACCGGGGAGGTCATCCGGGAGCTAGCCGCCGAGGGCGTCAGAGACCTGCTCGTCGTGCCGCTGTCGTTCGTATCGGATCACATCGAGACGCTCTACGAGGTCGACATCCTCTTCGCCGAAGCCGCGAGCCGCGCCGGGATCGTCGAGTACCACCGCCCGCGCGCGCTGAACACCCATCCGGTGTTCATCGAAGCGCTGCGCCGCCTCGTCGTCCGGCACCTCGACACGCTCCGCGCGCTGGAACACCAGGGCGACGTCTGGCGGACGGCCGCATGAAGCGGGTGGCGATCGTCGGCGGCGGCATCGCGGGGCTCGCCGTGGCGCACGCGCTGCGCTCCGGCAGCGCCCCGGGCGAGATCGAGATCGTCGTGTACGAGAAGAGCCATCGCTGCGGCGGGAACCTGCGATCCGAACGGACCGACGGTTTCCTCTGCGAGTGGGCCGCCAACGGGTTTCTCGACAATTCAGCTCCCACACTCGACCTGGTTCGAACCACCGGGCTCGAACCTCGAGTGCTTCGCAGCAACGACGCGGCCCGCCGCCGGTACATCTTCCGCGACGGGCGACTCCACCCCGTTCCCGGCGATCCGCTGGCATTCGCGCGTTCACATCTCTTGTCCTGGCGTGGCCGGCTGCGCGTCATGGGAGAGCCGTTCGCACGGCCGCGGCCGCCTGGCGACGAGACCATCCATGAGTTCGCGGCGCGGCGCATCGGCCGCGAGGCGGCCGAGGTCATGATCGATTCGATGGTGTCCGGCATTTTCGCTGGCGACGCCCGGCGCCTGTCGCTGAGGGCCTGTTTTCCAAAAATGTGGGACATGGAAACCGAGTACGGCGGCCTCGTCAGAGCGCTCATCGCCAAGCAATGGAGCAAGCGGCGCGAGCGCCGTAACGGCCGCGAGGCCCTCGGATCGCCGGTGGGCACGCTGACGTCATTTCGGGAGGGAATCGAGGAGCTCCCACGCGCGCTCGTAGCCTCGCTCGGCGGATCCGTGCGGCTGAACGCTCCGGTCACACAGCTCGACTTCTCGCACGGTCGGCTCCACCTGTCGGTCCGCGACCAGGAGGGCGGTCCAGCCGACGCCGTCGTGCTCGCCGGCCCGGCGTTTCACAGCGCGGTTCTGATCGCATCCCTCGATGAAGCGTTGGCGCTGCAACTGGCCGACATTGAAACCGCGCCCATCGTGGTCGTGTGCCTCGGGTACGATGCGGCGGGCGTCGAGCGCGAGCGGGGTGCGCTCGACGGCTTTGGCTTCCTGATCCCGCGGGGGCAGGGCCCGCGCGTGCTCGGCGTCCTCTGGGACTCGAGTATTTATCCAAACCGCGCGCCGGGCGGCGCCGTGCTGATTCGTGCGATGCTGGGAGGCGCCCGCGATCGGGGCGCTCTGAATCTGCCGGACGCTGAGGTGCTCAACCTCGTGCGGTCGGATTTGACGCAGACGATGGGGCTCACGCGGCCGCCGGACTTCGTCAAGATCGTCCGGCACCGCGTCGGGATTCCGCAGTACACGATCGGTCACCTCGATCGGCTCGCGCGGATCGAGGAACGCCTGGCGAAGATCCCGGGGCTCTATCTCGCCGGCAATTCCTATCGCGGGCCGGCCATCAACTCGTGTATCGCCGACGCGGGCCCGCTGGCGGATCGGGTCATCGCGCGCCTGCGGGGCGCGCCTAGCGCGGCCAGAGCCAGCCGAACGCCCCAGCCGTCAGAAGACCGTACACAAGACCATCAGCCATCGACCTGATGGTGGCCCCCCAGTTGCGCTTGTACCAGATCGAGTTCTGCGGCAGCGCGAGCGCGTAGCCGACAAACGCCGTCGTGCCGGCGAACCGGAAGACCGCCAGGTACTCGGAGCCGGGTCCGAGCGCGCGGCCGGCGATGTACGCGGCGATCACGCTGATGGCGATGCAGTAGATGAACCAGAGGAGCAGGCTCGTTCCCATGGACGGCGGTCCCGGTGGATACACGGTCAGGACGCCGGCGGGACCCTTCTTCATCTTCTCGACGAACTCCGGGCTCTTCATCCCCTCGCGCGAGCCGGGATGCGGAACCAGATAGTCGCCCGGTGAGACGGCAAGGCGGCGGAGGGCCTCCATGAACTCGTCTTCCTTCGGGATTTTGCGGAAGTCGTTCCGATGGATCGGCAGCGCCATATGTATGATGGAGCTCGCCACGAAGACGAAGACCGCCGAAAGCAGAATGGGGATCCACAGCGACATCACAGGCACCATGCGCACCTCCAAGTGCTGCGGGACAACCGGACTGATCAATCGTGATGAGTGGCGGGATCCTAGGCCGATCGGCCGCTCGCAGGCAAGGTGCGTCTGAGCCCGATCCTCCAGGCGCTCATCGCGACGACCGGCACGTGGCTGCTCACGGCGATCGGCACCTTGCCCGTGCTCTTCTTTCGATCCGCGCCGCGCCGCGTCATGGACGCGATCATGGGTGCGGCAGGCGGGATCATGGTCGCCGCGTCCTGCTGGTCACTGCTCGTTCCGGCAATCGAGCGCGGCGGGACGTTCCCGGCGGTGACGGGGCTGCTGCTCGGCGGCGCGTTCCTCTACTTCGCCGATCAGCTCCTCCCTCACCTTCACCCCGAGTTCCCCGATGAGGCCCGCGCGGAGGGGCCTCGTACCCAATGGCGGCGGTCGGCGCTCCTGATGTTCGCGATCACGCTGCACAACTTCCCGGAGGGACTCGCCATCGGCGTGAGCTTCGGCGGCGGCGACGCGAGCGCGGCGACCGCGCTCGCGATCGGCATCGGCCTGCAGAACATCCCCGAGGGGCTCGCGATCGCGCTCCCGCTCAGGCGCGAGGGGATGAACCGCTGGCGGGCGCTGTGGTACGGACAGCTCTCGGCCGTCGTCGAACCCTTCGCGGGCGTCCTCGGCGCGGCCCTGGTCCTCGCGGTGCGTCCCGCGCTCCCATACGCGATGGCGTTCGCCGCCGGCGCGATGCTCTACGTCGTCGTCGAGGAGCTGATCCCGGAGACCGTCCGCAGCGGCACGTCCGATGTGGCGACGCTCGGGTTCCTCGGCGGGTTCACGATCATGATGGCGCTCGACACAGCCTTCTGAATGCGACTTTTTCCGACAGAACACGGCGCGTACGGCCAGATGGCGTTTCCGCTCGTGACGTCGTTGGCCGTCGCGGGACTGACGACACCGGCTTTCCTCGTGACGCTCGCGGTGGTGACGGGGTTCCTGTCGCATGAGCCGCTACTGGTGCTCCTCGGCAGGCGCGGCGCGCGCGCGGCGCGCGACAACCGGTCACGAGCGGCGCTGTGGCTGGCCGTCACGGTTGCGACGACGGCGGCGACGGGCTTCGCAGCGTTGTGGCTGATGCCGCCTGCTGTTCGATGGTCGCTGATGCTGCCGCTCGCGCCGGCGGCGATCCTGGCCGCCACGATTCAGGGGAAGCGCGACAAGAGCGCGGTCGCGGAGATCGCCGTGGCGCTCATCTTCTCGTTCGCAGCGGTTCCCGTCTGCCTCGCAGCAGGCGCGACAACCAGGACGGCTTTCGTCGTTGCGAGCGTCTTCGCCCTGGTCTTTGTCGCTGGAACACTCGCCGTGCGTTCGCTGGTCCTCGCCGCACGCGGCGGCGGGGACCCGCGAGCGGCTCACTCGAGCCGCGTCGCGGTACTGCTGTTAGCCATCGCGGCGGGTGTCGGCCTCGCGGCCATCGCGGCGCGGGGACTCATGCCCTGGACGGCCTTGCTCGCGTCGGCGCCCGGCCTGGCCGTGGCGTCCTGGCTGGTCCTGTTCTCGCCGAAAGCCACCCGGCTCCGGACGGTCGGCTGGACGCTCCTCGCGGCGGCCGCGGCGGGCGCGTTGATACTCGTGACCGGCCTCCCCGTCGGCTGATCGCCGACCGGATGGCAGGCGGTTTTGACGACCCTGAAGGGTCGGGCTACACGCTCAACAAGTCAGAAGTGATACAGCAGCCGAAGATACACGCTGTGGCCCGTGTACGGCCGGTTCCCGTACCCGGTGACAAGGCCGCCGAGCCAGTCGATTCGCGGATCGCCGGTCTCCGGCGTGAAGCCCACCGGACCGTTCGTGTCGAGCGTGTTGAAGTCGACGACGTCGAGCTTTTCGAAGTAGTAGCCGAACCCGAAGCCGGTGCGATTCGAGAAGAAGTACTGGACGTCGGCCCTCAACCGTTGCCACGTGTTCTCGACGTTGGGAAGCGGTATGAACTGGTTTGCTGACGTCAGCGAGGCGATGCGCGGTCCACCGTGCACCAGCGCGTTGTCCGAGTCGTTGTAGTCGTAGCCGAAGCGGATGTCGGTGTTCTGAACGAGACGCAGCAGGTCGAAGAAGACATTGAACGTGTTCACGCGCTCGTCGTTGTCGAGCGTCCAGTTCCGGTTCGGATCGGTCCAGGTCGGATCGGGCGGGGGGTTCGCGTTCCGCGACAGCTGCAGCGCGCCGTAGGTCTCGCGGCCATAGTTGGCGCCGAAGGCCACACGCTCGGTGGGATAGAAGTTGACCCCGAAGTTCCAGCTGGTCACGTCGGCGTCCTGCAGCCCGAACAACTCGCCGGGACGGTCGACGGGCACCGAATCGTCGGCCATGTATTCGTCGCTGCCTCCGGAGAACACCACATAGAAGTCGACGTTGTCGCGGGGCATCACGCTGACGAGGAGCGATCCGCGCACCCGGTCGCGATCCGCCTCGTCGAAGTAGCGCAGCGTCGGCTGCGTGCCGCCCGGCCCCGTCTCGTAGTCGATCCCGGTCTCGACGAAGCCTTCACCGCGCCGCTGCGACACGTCGAAGCCGGCGCGGAGCGAGACGCGTTGGTTCGCAAACGTGTCAAACGAAACGCGGAAGATGTTCTCACCGGTGTTGCTGAAGCCACGGCCGTGGCGCTCGACGCTCTCGTGGCCGTAACCCGCGCGCAGCGCCGCCCAGCTCGCGACAGAGAACGACGCGTTGGCGTCGAAGACGTGGCGCGTCGAGTCGAACTGGTGCGACAGCCCCTCCTCGATCTCCTCGGGCACGGCGTCGAAGCGCACGTACTCCGTGGCGTCGAAGGTCGGGGTCTGGACGTCGCGCTCGTTGAAGCGATATCGCACCGTGATGTTCGTCCGCCGGAACGGCCGCGAGCTGAAATTGAGGAGCGCGTTCACGCCCTGGGCCTCCGCCTGCGCCGTCGCGCGCGGCAGCTGCGCCAGATGGGGAAACGACGCCCACACGAGCGGCGTGTCGATCACCGGATTGATGGTCCAGGGAATCAGCGCGTCGTCCTGCTGCTGATTCGTGAACTGGAGCGTTCCGTTGAGCGCGCTGCGACCCGGCAGCTTGTACAGGCCCGTCGCGCTCACGACGTTCATCGAGTTGTCCGGCGCGAGCGCCATGCGACCTTGTGCCGGACCGTTGCCGTTGCTGTAGCCGTTCGGGTCGTACGGACCGTTCGGCGGCCGGAGGCCGTTGTTGAAGTCGGTGACCCGGATCGGGTTGTCCCATACGAGGCTGTGGAAATCGTTCGTGAACCACGACCCGTCCCAGCCGATGCGGAACATACCCTTCGGGTTCGTCCAGGACGCCCCGAGCGTCAGGTCGTTCGTCCGTGTGTCCAGCGGCTGCGGCAGCTCGTCGGCGGTGTTGAACGCGAACGACGCGCCCCAGGGCTGCTGGCCGTCCTTCATCGCCGACGCGAACTTCACGTCGATGTCGAAGGCCTTCGAGGCCGCGTAGTTCAGGCCGAACACGGCCGTGTCGCGCTGCTGCCGCAGGTCGAATGGCGTCGCCAGGTTGTTGTACGTCGACCGGTTCGCCTTCGCCTGCGCGGCCTGTGTCGGGTTTCCGCAGGCGGCAGGCGGCGCACCGGGCGCGCATGGCACGCCGACGGCGGTGCCGTCGTTGGTGGCGTTGGTCGGTCCCTGGACGGCGCGCTGCGCGGCGTCGTCGAGCGTCAGCGTGCTGCCGTTGGTCTGGAAGGGCGTCAGCGCGATGTAGCTGTAATTGAGCGGCAGCGAATCCCACCGGAACGAGAAATTCACCGCGCGGCTGAAATAGTCGACGGCGTACCGCTGGTCGCGGTAGCCGACGTGCGACGCCGTTGCGTCGAACAGATAGGAGTCGGACTGACGTCCGAAGCTGAAGCTCGAATAGACGCCGTCGCGCTCATCGCGATACCGCTCGTAGCGCGCCTCGTCGCCGTCGGTGGTCGTGAAGCGGCCGCCGACGTCCACGGTGCCGTTACCGAGCGGCGACGCCGGAGCGGCGGGCTTCGGCTGTGCCGGTTGCGACGGTTGCGCCGTCTGCGCCAGTCCCGGGCGGCAGATCGCGAGGAGCGCAGCAGCGAGCAGAATGGGTTTGTAGCGCATCACATTCCTCCTCACCTAGCGCAGCAGCGCCTTGCCGGATGGCGCATTCGATCCGTGCACGAGCTGGTGACAGTGGGTGCAGGCCCGCCCGTAAATCTTGTTGGCGTTCTGAGAGTTCTGCAGCAGGTACCCGTCGTAGACCGTGGGAGGGTGACGCGAGGTGACGTGGCACCGCTGGCAGAGGAAGGGCTGCTTGGCCACGAGCATCCGGTCGTTGTTCGACCCGTGCGGGTCGTGGCAGGTGACGCAGCTCTCCGCAACCGGCGCGTGCTCCCACAAGTAGGGCCCGCGCTTCTCGGCGTGGCAGCTCGTGCAGCTCTCGTCGACGGTCGTGCCCGCACGGAGCAGCTTCACGTTCGTGCTCCCATGCACGTTATGGCAGGACGAGCACAGCATGCGGCCCTCGCGAACCGGCATGTGGTTGAAGCGGTACTGCTTGTTCGCAACGTTGCGGTGACACGTGCTGCAGAGCGCGACCTGGTTCTCGGCCCGGAGCTGCGGCTCGCCCTTCGCCGAGTGGATGCTGTGGCAGCTCGTGCAGGCGACTTTCCGCTGATCGTGCTGGCTGCCCTCCCAGAGGGCATGCGACGCCCGGTTGTGGCACGACGTGCATGTATTGCTGACGTCCTCCGGTTTCATCGTCTTGTAGCTCTGGATCAACTTGGGATCGCCGCCGGCGTCGGCGTGCGCCTTGCCGGGACCGTGGCAGCTCTCGCAGCCGTGTGTGGCGGCCGGCGTCCGCTCGCTGAACGGGCGGGCGTGCGCCGTGCCTTTGTAGGTTTGGTCGGTGTGACAGGTGATGCACGTGTCTTCGCCTGCGTAGGCCGCGGCGGTTGCGGCCGGCTGGCCCGCAGGTGGCGCGGGCTTCGGCGTCTGACCGTCAGCCGACGCAGATGTCCGGGCCGCGATGGCCAAGAGGAGACTCAGAACGGCCACCGCGATGCCACCTCGCGTCAGCATGCCCGCCGTGTTGCGACGCTGTGGGCACCGCTCCGTGTCACCGTCGTTCTGAGCAAGCCCGTCGTAGGGTGGGACTGTCATCGCGGTCTCCATTTTTCGATAAACGCCCACTGTATATCGGAGGTTGCGATCGCGAACAATCGGCCTTTGGTCCTAGGACGCCAATTGCCGAAAACCCGGCAGCTGACGGCATTTCCGCGCCGGCCCGCCGCAAAACCTCTCCGTTTTCCGCTCGGATCTACATTAGCCACGGTGTTGCGGAATTCTCGGAGAGCAAGGAGCAAGCCATTCGCGTGATTCGCGCCAGCCGAGCATCCGCGTGATCCGTGGCTCAGAACGGCTGGAAGCGCGGCGACCCGTAACGCGGGTGCGTCAGGAGGGTGACGAGCGGATAGACGTACGCGAGGACGACGAGCGCGATCGCGATTGCCGTCCAGAGGCCGAACCGATCCCAGAGGCCTGTCGCCGCGGGCGGCCGGAGCGCCGTGGCGAACTCGAAGACCGGCGGGTTAATCCGTCGCCCGGTGGTCCAGGTCGCGACGACGACAATGAGAAACGCCAGCGCGCTGAGGAAGAGAATCGTGCCGCCCACGGCGGCCACGACCGTCAGCGTGTGCCACGAATCCCCGTACTCGCCGGCGAGACTTCCGCTGTAGACACGGCGCGGCATCCCACGCAGACCCGCGATGTGGTAGCTGGTGCTGAAGAGCACCATACCGCCGAACCAGAGATAGGGCTGGATCCGCGCGAGCGGCAGGAAGCGAAGCTGGCGTCCGAGCATCCGCGGCAACAGCCAGTAGGTCGCGCCCATGAACGACAGCGCAACGGTCGTGCCGAGCGTGACGTGGAAGTGGCCCTGGATCCACGCCGTGTTGTGGACCATCGCGTTCATGGCGTAGGCCGCGTTGATCGCTCCGCCGAAGCCGCCGAAAGCGAACGCGATCATCGCCAGCGCCACCGAGGCGAAGAACGGATCCGACCATGGCAGGCGTCCGATCCAGTCGAACAGTCCCCTGGCACCCTTCATCCGGCCCGCCACCTCGAGCGATGCGATCACCGTGAAGGCCGTGACCAGGCTGGGATAAAGGACGGCATACGTCGTGACCGTGTGAATGAGCTTCCAGCCTGAGCTGATCCCCGGATCCGCGAACTGGTGGTGGAAGCCGACCGGCGTGGACAGCAGCACGAACAGGATGAAGACCATCCGGGCGAGCCGATCGCTGAACAGCCGCCCTCCCGCGACCTGCGGGAGCACGTAGTACCACAGCACGTATGCCGGCAGCAGCCAGAAGTAGACGAGCGGATGACCGAACCACCAGAAGAACGTTCGCGCCAGCAGCGGATCGATCTTGTCGACGAGCCCGAGCGACCATGGGATCAGCATTCCCACGACTTCGATCGCCAACCCGGCGGTTGCCAGATACCAGATGATGATAGTGGCGAGCATGCCGTGCATCGACAGCGGCACCGGGACGCCCGGATGCTCTCGCCGCCAGGAGCGATAGCTCGCGATCATCACGCCGCCCCAGAGCCACGAAGCCACGACGAGCAGCGTCGCGCCGATGTAGAAGAGCGGATGCGCCTGCAGCGGCGGGTAGAACGTGTACAGGACCGTGCTCTGCCCGCGGAGGATGGTCACGGCCGCCATTACCGACCCGCCCGCGGCGAGCCAGAAGGCGAGCCACGCCGTGCGCCGTCCGATGATGCGGCCCAGGTTCTCCTGGGCAAAGACGTAACCCAGGCCCATGATGAAGAAGGTCGTGAACACGAGCGCCATGAGGACGCCGTGCGCGGTCACCGCCAGGTAATAGAACGACTCGCCTCTGAGCGGGAACTCCACGTCGGCGATCGAGAGCGCCTGGAGCACCCCCATCGCCGACGCGACGCCAAACGCGGCGATCGCGACCGCCATGTGCGTGGCGGCGAGCGTGTGGCGGCCTGGCATGGCTCTCCTTACTTCACGATCAGCTTGCCGACCATGTTGTGATGCAGGATGCCGCAATACTCGTGGCACGCGATGAGGTACTCGCCCGGCCGGGCGAAGGTCACCGTGAACTGCGTCACGTAGCCCGGGACGGCCATCGCGTTCGCGTTGGTCCCGATGACCTCGAACCCATGAATGACATCGGCGCTGGTGACCCGGAATGTCACGGGCCGGTTCGCCGGCACCTCGATCGGATCCGGGCTGAAGGCGAACATCTGCGCCACGACCGGACACGACGACCGTTCCATCGGCCCGGGTCGTCAGTGTGGGACTGGCGAATTCGGGATGGTCGGCAAGCGCCGTCGGATCGACGGTCTCGAGATGACCCGGCGGCTGGATCGCCTGCAGCGCCGCCCCCAGGACGATGGCGCCCAGGAAGAGGACGATGATCCCGCCGGCCGCCCACATCCAGATGCGCTCGTAGAGATCCACCTGCATGATGCGGTCAGGTCACGGGCGCGGCGCACCGCGCTCGAGAAAGAAAAACACGTACATCGCGAGCCACGCCAGCGCGAACAGCAGACCGAAGAGCGCGACGATGGCGAGCGTGCCGCGCGGGTGGCCGAGATCGTCGCCTGGACTTGACATGGGATTCGCGGCACATCCTAGCAGAAGCCCGCACGCACCTGGCAATCTGTTTGCGGCTGCCTGCCAAATCGGCATCTCCAGAAGGAGCCATCATGCGCACGCTCTGTCTGTTCGTCATCGGAGGAGTACTCCTCGCCGCACCCGTCGCCGCCGGCGACGCGGCACAGGTCGAGAAGGGCAAGGCCGTCTTCACCGCACAGAAGTGCAGTCTCTGCCACTCGATCGCCGGAAGGGGCAACCCGAAAGGCGCGCTCGACAGCGTTGGCGCCAAGCTGAAGCCGGAAGAGATCCGGCAGTGGCTGGTCAAGCCGACCGAGATGGCCGAGAAAGTCAAGGCGACGCGGAAGCCGCCGACGAAGGCCTACGACAAGCTGTCGAAGGACGAGCTCGCTGCGCTTGTCGCGTACCTCGAGACCCTGAAGAAGTAACTTCTTTTCGGGCCTCGGGCCTCGGGCGCGTCGGGCCTCGGCAGGCCGCTACACTCCGGCGTGTTCGACGAGCGCCACGGGTGCGGGCGGCGCCTCCCTCTCCATCTCCGCCGCCACGGCCGTGATCGCCGTGACGTTCACGATATCTGCGGCCGTGACGCCCGGCGGCAGGACGTTGACGGGCTTGCGCATGCCCATGAGGATTGGGCCGACCATGTCCGCCTTGCCCAGCCGGTGCGCGATCTTGTAGCCGATGTTTCCGGCGGCCAGGTCGGGGAAAACCAGCACGTTCGCGTCCCCCTGAATCTGGGAGTGCGGGAAGTGTTCGCGCGCGACCTCTTCGACGAGCGCGGTCTCGACGTTCAGCTCGCCGTCGATGACGAGATCCGGCCTTCGCCCGCGAGCGAGTCGGACGGCCAGCGCCACGCGTTCGGCCGACGGATGGCGCGCCGAGCCAAAGTTCGAGAACGACAGCAGCGCGATCCGCGGCTCCACGTCGAAAAAGCGCGCGGTCTCGGCCGCGAGGATCGCGATCTCGGCGAGCTCGGCGGCGCTCGGCTCCACGTTGACCATCGTGTCGGCGCAGAACAGCAGTCGGTCCTTGAACACGAGGAGGTTCACCGCCGACACGCGTGACACGCCCTCCCGCAAGCCCACGATTTGAATCGCAGGGCGGATGGTCTCCGGATACGCCTTGTACATTCCTCCGACGAACCCGTCGGCGTCGCCGCGGCTGACCATGATGAGCCCGAAGATCGAGGGGTCGCGCACGAGCGCCCGCGCCCGCGCCGGCGTCATGCCCTTCCGGCGCCGCCAGCGCAACAGCATGTCGGCGTAGTCCGGGAGGCGATCTGTTTCGGTCGGATCGATGACCTCGACCGCGCCTCGATCCACGCCGGCCTCCTCCAGACGCGCCTCGATCGCGGCGGCCGACCCAATCAGCACCGGACGCGCGATGCGCTGATCGGCGATCGTCCGGGCGGCGCGCACGACGGTCGGCTCCTCTCCATCGGGAAAGACGATGCGCCGCGGCTCCGCGTGCTGCGCCTTGTGCACCACCATGCGCATCACCCGCCGCGACGGCCCCATGATTCGCTCAAGCGACTCGCGGTACTCGCCGAGGTCGCGGATCGGGCGCTGCGCAACGCCGGAGCGGATGGCGGCGTCGGCAACCGCAGGCGCGACCCGCAGGAGCACGCGCGGGTCGAAGGGCTTGGGAATCAGGTAGTCCCGTCCGAACGCAAGACGCTCGATGCCGTAGGCCTTGAGCACCGCTTCGGGTACGTCCTCACGCGCGAGCGCCGCGAGCGCTCGCGTCGCCGCCATCTTCATCTCGTCGTTGATCGCGCGCGCCCGCACGTCGAGGGCGCCGCGAAAAATGAACGGAAATCCGAGAACGTTGTTCACCATGTTCGGATAGTCGGATCGGCCCGTCGCCATGATCGTGTCGGGCCGGGTCGCGCGCGCGACCTCATACGGAATCTCGGGATCCGGATTCGCCATCGCGAACACGATCGGGTCCCGCGCCATCGTCCGCAGCATCTCGGGAGTGAGGATGCCCGCCACCGCGACGCCGACGAAGACGTCCGCGCCGCGCACGGCGTCGGCGAGCGTGCGCGCGGACGTGTCGGCGGCAAAGCGAGCCTTGTAGGGATTCATCTTCTCGATGCGGCCCTTGTAGACGACGCCCACCGTGTCGACGAGCACGAGATGCTCGGGCCGGACTCCGAGACGCACATACATGTCGGCGCAGGCGATCCCGGCCGCGCCGGCCCCCGCAAACACCACGCGAACCTCGTCGACGCGCTTACCGGCCAGGTCCAGTGCGTTGAGAAACGCGGCGCCGGAGATGATGGCGGTGCCGTGCTGGTCGTCGTGGAACACAGGGATCTGCAGCTCGCCGCGCAGGCGCTCCTCGATGTAGAAACACTCCGGCGCCTTGATGTCTTCGAGGTTGATGCCTCCGAACGTCGGCTCGAGCGCTTTGACGATCCGGACGACCTCCTCGGGATCCGACGCGTTCAGCTCGAGATCGAACACGTCGATGTCGGCAAACCGCTTGAAGAGCGTCGCCTTTCCCTCCATCACCGGCTTGGCGCCGAGCGGGCCGATGTCCCCCAGGCCGAGCACTGCGGTGCCGTTGCTCACGACGGCGACGAGGTTGCCTCGGCCCGTGAATCGGTACGCGGCATCCGGATCGTCCGCGATCGCCAGGCTCGCGCGCGCGACGCCCGGCGTGTAGGCCAGTGACAGGTCGCGCTGGGTGAAGCACGGCTTCGACGTCACGACCTCAAGCTTCCCTGGTCGCGGTTTCTCGTGGTACTCGAACACGTCCTCGTCGCGGATCAGCATAAAGACCTCGTTGTGGTACGAGGCTTCAGCCTCGTCCTGCCAGACGACGCTAAGCGTCGTACCACAGGCCGCCAGCAGGTCAGCGCAATTGAGATGCCACGCGCTGCCTGGGCTTTCGGGAGGCCGTCGGCAGGGTTGCTGCCGGAAACCCGTCAGCCTTCAGGCTGGCAGGAACGGTGCGAGCACTTTCAGAGCGTGCCGGCTAGTACCATCGGCGCCAAAGTACCTGTCGTCGTGTTCGAACATGTCTCCCTGGCATTCGATGACGACGTCGTTCTGCGGGACGTCAGTTTTTCCGTGCCCGCCGGGCATATGACGATCGTGATCGGGGCGAGCGGAGCCGGGAAGTCCGTCGTCCGCAAATTGATCCTCGGTTTGCTGAAGCCGGACGCCGGCATCATCCGCGTCAACGGCGAGCGCATCGACACGATGACCGAGGCCCAGATGATGCGGGTGCGAGACGACGTCGGGATGCTGTTCCAGGAGAACGCGCTGTTCGACTCGCTGACCGTTGCGGAAAATGTCGGGTACAAGGACGGGCTCGTGTATTTCGAAGGTGACGCTGAGCAGCTGCGCGCGTCGAAGGATCCCTACCTGAAGACGTATCTGTCCGGATGGGTTCCGCCGCTCGTGTCGTGAGCGCCGGAAACCCGCCGGCTGCGCAGGAACTGAACTTGCTGCGATCCTCGACGGCGGACGAAGGAGGAGGACATGAGACTCGCGATGACGGCGATAGCGGCGATGGTGCTGCTTGCGTTAGGTGGTGCTCGCGGGGAACCCCTCCGCGATCCGCAGACGCCGGCGCCCGATGTCTCGGCCTACGTGTGGGAGGGCGCTTGCAAGGACTGCCACGAGAACCTGCACGAAGCGTGGCGAAGCACGAAACACGCGAGCGCGATCAACAGGCTCAGCGCCAGCGAGCGGCAGCGCGAATGCGTCGCCTGTCACGTCACTGGCACCGACCGCCTGCTGGAGGTGGAGGGCAAAGCGCCCAATGCCAACGTGCAGTGCGAGAGCTGCCATGGGCCAGGCCGCGCACACGTCGAGGCGACGAAGGCGGGCGGAACCGGAAAGGGCAACATCGTCCGGAAGCCGTCGGCCGAATTGTGCGAGCGGTGTCACAACGCGACGAGCCCGCACTTCCGGGGCTTCTTCTACGACGCGATGCTCGGGTTCGCGCATCGCACGAAGGGTCGGGCCTAGCGGGCCTGCCCTGAGCGGAGTCGAAGGGCGCGTGCCGGAATCCCGGCGATCGTCCCGGCACGCTGCGCGGTGCGTCGGCATCGCACACCGCTGCAACGACTTGCGGCCTGGCACGGCCGGTGCGAGGACTTCCCGCGGAATGGCGAACACACGCATGGCGAGTCGGTGGACGTCAGTGCCGCTGCTCACAGCTCTGACACTGAGCGTGCCACCCGCACTTGCGGCTGCTCCGGCCGCCGACCCGTCCCATGCGTGCTGCACGAAGGTGTCTCCGCATCATGCGGAAATAAACGCCCCGATCTGCTGCCGGATCCCCGATGCCATCCCGGGAATTCCGGCGGCGCCGGTATCGAAACCGGCGATTGCCACACGGCTGGCGATCGCCGCCATCCCAAGCGGGACGCCCTGGGCGGCCGACGCACGCCAGTCGCTCGTCGCGGCTCCGCTTGCACCTCACACCGGATACGCGCTCGATTTCTTGAACACCGTGCTCAGGCGCTGAGCCAGGTCGATCGCTCAGTACCGAGTCAAAAACGGATTCAGAAACGAGGTGCGTGATGTTGAGTTTGATTCTGTCGTTGTGGATCGTCCAGGCCGCGCCGGTTCTCCCGTTGGGAACCGAGCTCGCGCCGGAGCCGGCCATTGCTCACGAGACCACGGCGTGCTGCTGCGGAGAGAAATGCGAGTGCGGCGACGCGTGTCAGTGTCAGAAGTCCGAGGACGGAAAGACTTGCTGCCAGGAAGACAGCAAGTGCTGCAGCAAGAAAGACGTTGAAGGCGGCCGCGACGCCAAGGCGCACGCGTGCTGCGCCGGCCATGATCAGAAGGTCGGGGACGAAACCAAGGCCCAGAAGTGCTGCGGGTCAGGTACGCACTGCAAGCATCACGCGAAGGCGGGGAGGTAAGCCGTGCAAAGCCGATTCGACTGGTTGAGCGCCGTCGCCGGAGCGCTGTTCGGCTTGATGGCCGGCTATGTGATCGGGACAGGACGGCCGGCGGGCGTCGTGGCGCCCGCCGGCATCGCGGCCGCCCCTGCTTCAGCGGCGGCCTCATCGACGCCCAGCGACGCGCAGGTGCAGGCGCTGCACGATCTGATCAGCCGCGAGCCCGGTAATGCGAAGGTCCAGATCGATCTGGGGAACGTCCTGTACGATGCGGGCCGCTACCAGGAGGCGATCGGCCACTATCAGAAGGCGCTGGAGCTGGAGCCGAGGAACGTCAGCGTCAGCACCGACCTGGGGACGGCTCTGTGGTACTCGGGTCGGCCCGACGACGCGCTGAGGCAGTTTCAGAAATCTCTTGCGATCGAGCCGAACCACCCGCAGACGCTGTTCAACATCGGCATCGTGCGGCTGGACGGCAAGCAGGATCGCGCGGGCGCGATCGAGGCGTGGGAACGCCTGCTGGCGGCCCACCCCGGGTATCCCGAGGCCGCAAAGGTCAGAGCATCCATCGAGAAGGCGCGCAGCCAGAACGCCACCGGCGGCTAGGCAACCGAGCCGGGGTCCGTGGTGGAGCCCCGGTCAGTGAAAACCGGGATTCTCCCCGCCGGCCGGGGAGAATTCCCCACGCGGCCCGCTCGACGGCCCGTCTCGGCCCAAAACCCCCTTATTGCCGGCTTTCCCCCGAACGCGGGCGTGGCATACCTGTTGCTGCCGGGATCTCGGCAGAGACGAACCTTTCAGGGTCAGTCTCGCAAGTTCTTCGCCAGAAAGGATGCCGAGATGATCTCCCGCGAACGCGTAGAGGGCGTGCTTCAGCGAATCCGGCCGTACATGCAGGCCGACGGCGGCGACATCCAGTTGGTCGCCGTCGAGGGAAACACTGCCCGCGTCCGTTTGAGCGGCATGTGCTCGGGATGCCCCAGCGCACACATGACGCTCTATCTCGGCGTCGAAACGGCGTTGCGCGACGAAATCCAGGGGTTTGAGCGCCTCGAGATCGTCTAGGAGCCGCCATGCGCAGTTCATCAGCATTCGCCGTCGAGAACGTCGTCGTTGGCTCGAGCCCCAGGATGCGGGCCGTGTTCGACTTCGTGCGGGTGATCGCCGACAGCCAGAGCAGCGTCCTCGTCACGGGCGAGAGCGGCACCGGCAAGGAAGTGATTGCCAACATGATCCACCATGCGAGCCCGAGGCGGCATCGGCCGTTCGTCGCCGTGAGCTGCGCGCTGTTCTCCGAGAACCTGATCGAGACGGAGCTGTTCGGCCACGAGCGCGGGGCGTTCACGGGCGCCATTCGAGAGAAGGCGGGCCGCTTCGAGCTCGCGCAGGGTGGGACGATCTTCCTCGACGACATCGACGATGTGCCGCTGTCGATGCAGGTCAAGCTGCTGCGCGTCATTCAGAACCGCGTGGTCGAGCGCGTAGGCGGCACGCACACGATTCCGGTGGACGTGCGTATCATCACGGGCAGCAAGCGCGACCTCCGGCAGCTCGTAGCCGACGGCAAGTTCCGCGAGGATCTGTTCTACCGCCTGAACGTGCTGCCCATCGTCCTCCCGCCGCTGCGCGAGCGCCGGGAGGACATTCCGGTCCTGACCGATGCGTTCCTCCGCCGGTACTTCCGTCAGCGCGGCGAGGACATGCCCGACGTGTCACCGGTCGTCCGCCAGCTGTTCATGCGATACGACTGGCCGGGCAACGTGCGCGAGCTCGAGAACGCCTGCGAACGGATGGCGCAGATCTCGACGTGCGGCGCCGTCAGGCTCGGGTGCGTCGCGGCCAGCCTGATCTTTCAGGCGTCCCCGGCGCCGTATCCGATCGAGGCCGGGTCGGAGAGTCCCACCCAGCCGGAGATCCAACCCGCCGACACGACGCCGGCCGTCACGAGCATCTCGCTCGACGATCGGCTGCGCGACGTCGAGGCCAACCTGATCACGTGGGCGCTGAGGGTCACGTCGGGGAACAAGTCGAAGGCGGCGGAGCTGCTCAAGATCAAGCGGTCGACGCTCGGGGATCGCATCGCACGGTGCGGTCTGACCGAGGACGGCGACGAGGTGGTCCCACCCACGGCCGACGCTCCGCCGCTCGCAGCGACGGCCTGAAGGCATGCCCATTCGTGACGGCGCACCACCCCAGGTCCCGGCCAGATTCTGGGCCGCCGCCGAACAGCTCGTCGGCACCTCAGAGATCGTCATTGACCGGCCGAAAGGTACAACGCACCCGACGGTTCCCGAAGCGATCTACCCGGTGGCCTACGGGTATTTGACGGGTACAACCGCCGCCGCTGACGGTGAAGGCATCGATGTCTGGGTGGGATCGCTGGAGCCAAAGAGCATCACCGGTGTGGTGTGCACGTTTGACCTGAGAAGACGAGACGCGGAACTGAAGCTGCTCCTGGGCTGCACGACTCGAGAGGAAGACGACATCCTCTCGTTTCTGAACAAGGGAGAGATGGCCGCGATTCTCGTTGGAAGGCGTTGATCCCGATCCCGAGTGCCCAGTGCCTAGTGCCTAGTCGCCTGACGTCATTCATTCGATGGTGTGGCACAAATCGCATTCCTGGCGGATGACCGCGCCGTCGGGTGACTTGTGGTTGTCGTCGTGGCAGCGGAAACAGCCCGGGCCGCTGTTGTGCCCGATGTTGTTCGCGTAGGTCCCCCACCCGACGTTCATGCGTGGAAAGACGTTCCGCCGGTAGAGTGCCTGGGTCCGGCCGACCGCCCGTTCAAGTGCGGCGCCGCGGCTGGAGGCCACCGGCGGGTAGTTCTTCGCGTAGAACCCGCGCAGCCGCTCGGCGATGCGGGCTTCAGCCGCCTCCCGAGTGTCGTACCGCTCGGTGAGCGCCGCGACCGCTTCCCGCCGGATGAACGGCAGCTCGCGCGAGATGTCACCGAGCGCGATGGCGTCATCTACGGCCCGCTCGGGCGACGGATCGAAGGGGTGGCTCGGCCGGTTGTGGCAGTCCATGCAGTCCATCAGGCGACGCTCCCCGCGCGCGATCGCGTCCTCAGACACATCGGGTACGCGGAACTCGCGCACGTTGCCTTGACGGTCGGTCAGGCGCACCCAGGGGATCGTCTGGCGTTTGTCGTCGGTGGCGACGTACTCGATCCGATTCGCGACGTTCATGTGCCAGTGGATGCCGGTCGCGATGCCCAGCCTCTCGCTGCCGCCGCCGACGTGAACGCGCAGGGTCATCACCGTCTCGGTGTTGGCTTCGTCCGAGGCGTACTCCCGGCGCACGTTTACCTTGTCGCCGTGAAACTTCTCGGGCCAGTGGCATTGCTCGCAGGTGTCGCGCGCCGGACGGAGGTCCGACACCGGAGACGGGATCGGCCGGCTGTGGGAGTTCGCGAGCACGGCGACGACCTGCCGCGCGCCGGACAGCTTCGACTTGACGAACCAGGATGCGCCCGACCCGATGTGGCACTGCACGCAGGTGACGCGGGAGTGCGGGCCGTCCTGGTACGCCGCAAACTCCGGTTCCATCACCTCGTGGCAGACCTGACCGCAGAAGCCCACCGAGTCCATGTACTCGATGCCGCGGTACGAGGCGAGCGACACGATGACCACGTTGACGAACGTGAGCACGGCGATCCCGAGAACCGCCCGGCGCGTCGACGGATGGTTCAAATCGATTGACGGCCAGTGGGCCGGTCCCCGGCCGGCACGCTCGCGCCGGCGGTTCAGCCAGAAACCGAGCGGCATGAGCGCGAGCCCGAGGAGGAAGATGGCCGGCAGCACGAGGAACACCAGAATGCCGATGTAGGGATTGGTATGAAAGCCGAACAGATCGAGCGCGAACACGGTCAGGACGAGCACCGCGCCGATCGTGGCCAGACCCGCCCCGACCATCGTGATCGGATGAGACAGTCGCGGCGACAACGCCATCAATGGCCTCCGAGAACGAGCGCGTAGATTATCAGGACGACGAGCCCGAGGCCGATCCCGACCGCGATCCCGCCGACCACGTATCCGGTCCGCATCTGCCGCCGGGTCGGTGGCGGCGCGACCTTGGCCTCGAGCGCTCCTTCGCTTCGGAGACGTTCCAGTTCGAGCGCGCGCTCATCCCGCATCTCGTGCTCGCTCACGACGCCCGTGAAGATGACGAGATCCATGGGGAACTTCCCGGGCCGCAGATGACCATTGAAGAAATGAATGGTGAAGATGAAGCCCACCGCGAGCAGCGCCTCCTCGCCATGTACGAGGAGGGCGACGTTGAACATCCACCCGGGCAGGATCCGGGCGAAGGCGGGAGGGAACCAGAGGATCAGCCCCGAGCCGCCGATGATCAGCATCCCCCAGAACACGGCCCAGTAGTCGAACTTCTCCCAGTAGGTGTAGCGGTCGAATTCGGGACGCGGCCCCAGCCCGAGGAACCACCGCGTGTGCTGGTACAGCTCCCTGATGTCTCGCGGCTGCGGGACCATCGACCCGGGTCCCCAGAGCAGGCCCGCCTCGCCCCGCACGAAGATCCGGTACGCGACTCGGGCGACGTGAATGGTAAAGACGGCGATCATGACGATCGCGAAGAACCGGTGGAGCCAGCCGGCGACGGCGAAGCCGCCGAAGAGGCGCGCGAGCAGCGCCGCCCACCGCATGTCGCTGAAGAGCAGCGGCAGGCCGGTCAGCGCCAGCCCGAGAAAGCTCGTCATCAGCCCGGCGTGCAGCAGCCGCTCGGCCCGGCCGAATCTGACGTAGTGCCGCTCACTCGGCGGCGCCGCGGTCGTCGTCATTCCGTTGCTCCGGAACGGCCGCAGATCGCCGCTCGCGAAATCCGCGCCAGAACCACAGCGTCGTGTGCAGGCCGAAGAAGGTGAACACACCCGCGAGCAGCACGTTCATGGCCTGCGCCACGTAGTACACGTGCGGCGACCGCGCCCGGTCGCGTTTGTCGGCGTGCGGATCGTACCCCACGACGTTCTCGGTCGCCGACGGATGGCACTGGCGGCACGTGGCGACCACGTGCGCCGGCGACACGCTGGACCGCGGATCGTCCTTCGGGTGGATGGCGTGCGCCGTATGGCAGTCGGCGCACTTCGCGATCCGCGCGAAGCCGAGCGACTGAACCTGGCCGTGGAACGTGTCGCGATAGGTGCGGAGCGCCTGCGCGTGGCACGTGCCGCACTCCTCGACCGCTCCGAGCTGCCAGCCCTCGCGCTCCGTGCGCTGGATGCCGTGCGCGGTGTGGCACGTCTGGCACGCCGGCGCGCTCGGCATGCCTCGCGCCAGCGCCGCGCCGTGGACGCTGGCCGCAAACAACTGCCCAACGCCCGCATGACACGTGCCGCACGTCGACGGCACCTTCATCCGGTGGACCGGACTCTCCGGGTCGCTCTTTGGAAGGATGTCGTGGGTCCGATGGCAGTCGCCGCACGACGGCGCGACGATCAGCCCCGCTTTCTCGAGGGCCCGTCCGTGGATGCTGTCGTGAAACGTCGCGGCCACGTTCCCGGCCTCGATCCCCCGGCTGATGATCGCGGGATCGCCGTGGCAGCGCGCGCACGTGCCTACGAGATTGAGCTTGTAGGTCGTGGACGACGGGTCGGAAGCGGGCTTGATCTCGTGCGCCGTGTGACAGTCGACGCAGCCGGCCGCGGGGCTCGCCGGATCCGCGCGGCGCGCCCGCGCGTGCACGCCACGGTCGTACTTCGACGTCGCGTCGTCGTGGCACACGGCGCAGGACACTCGCGCCAGCTTCTCCGGGTGCGGGAACTCGGTGAGCTTCGCCAGATCGGCGTGACAGTCCACGCACGCGAGCGGCGCATGCACCGACGCGGCGTATTTCTCGGGCAGGACGACGACCGGCTGGCCGCCGGCGCGGGCCGCCGACGGATCCGAATGACAGGCGAGGCAATCGTCGTTCGCGGGGGGGCGGACCGCGGGCTGCGCTGCGACGGACGCAGTCAGCGCCAGTGCCGCCGCGCCCGCCGCTATGAGCCGAAGAGCCATCGAGAAGCGAATATTACTTCTTCTTGAGGCTCTGCATATACGCGACGAGGGCGTCGAGCTCGTCCTTCGGCAGGTTCGGATACGCCTTCATGGGAGGCTTGCGCTCGGCTTTCGTCTTCTCGGTCATTTCCTTGGGATTCACCATCCACTGGCGGATCTCTTCAGCCGAGAGCCGGCTCCCGACATCGTCGAGCGGTCCCTTCTTGTTGCCTTTGCCGTCGATCGAATGACAGAGCGAGCACTTCTGCTGCTCGTAGACTTTCATCCCTTTTGCGACCTGGTCATCCTTCTGACCCGCCATCGCCGGAGCCGCAAAGGCCGCGACGATCATTCCCGCGATAACCGCCGTCCCACGCTTCATGGAACCTCCCTGACGTCAAACAACCGCGCCACGACCGGGGCGAGAGCCTCGCCGTCCGGCTCTCCGAGCGCGGCGCCGGCGCGCGTGGCGATTGCCTGCACGACCTGAAGGGACAGGTCCTGCAGCGCGAGACGCTCGTTCGACGACAGGCCTCGCGTCTTCCGGGTCATCCGCGCGATCTCCGTGCGACACACCTCACCGAACCGTTCCTCGAGCGCGCGAGCCACTGGACTCATGGCGGCGCGAGTCGCAAAGGGGGTGCCACGAGATGACCTCCTAAGTCCTTGCGTCGCCTCGCCAATCTGCCGGATTGCCGGCACCAGCCCGGGCACGTGGCTTGCCTGACATGGTAGCGGCGCATTGTAGCGCGAGGTTGCCTATGCACACGATTGTCGTTCGACATGTCGCGTGGAACTGCCGTTGGAGTCGTTTCGGCGGACGCGTGGCCATCCAAGCCGCCGGCCGACCGGCGTTCTGGTCGTGTCTTCATCCATCGAGAGAGACACCGCCTCCCCTGGTCGACGAAACGACCTGCGAGTCGTGCGCGTGCTGGGAGCGGCCTACCGACTCGCCCGCCGGAAATCCGGCACCCGAATCTGCGTCCCGGCACGCCCCTGGAAGCACTGACGGCTGAGTGACTTACGAGGCTCGCCAGACGGGTAACGCTGGCACACCCGTTGCCCTTCCTCAGCCAACAGCACGCTGACACGTGACGAGGGAGGGAACATGGACCGGCCCTGGGTAACCGTCGACGGCAACGAAGCGGCCGCAAACGTCGCCTACCAGTTGAGCGACGTCATCGCGATCTATCCGATCACGCCCTCCTCGACCATGGGAGAAGCCGCGGACGCCTGGGCGGCCGAGCACCGCCCGAACATCTGGGGCGTGGTGCCGTCGGTCGCCGAGATGCAGAGCGAAGGGGGCGCCGCGGGCGCCGTGCACGGCGCGCTGCAGACCGGTGCGCTGGCCACGACGTTCACGGCCAGTCAGGGCCTGCTGCTGATGATCCCGAACATGTACAAGATCGCCGGCGAGCTGACGCCTGCGGTCTTTCACGTCTCGGCGCGCGCGCTCGCGACTCACGCGCTCTCCATCTTCGGCGATCACAGCGACGTGATGGCCGTGCGATCGACCGGCTGGGCCATGCTCGCCTCCGGTTCGGTCCAGGAGGCCCAGGACCTCGCGCTCGTCGCGCACGCCGCCACGCTGGAGGCGCGGGTCCCGTTCGTCCACTTCTTCGACGGCTTCCGGACGTCGCACGAGGTCGCGAAGATCCGCAGCCTCTCACCCGCCGATCTGCACGCGCTCATCTCCGAGTCGCGCATCGAGGCGCACCGCGCCCGCGCGCTCAGCCCCGATCATCCGGTCGTGCGCGGAACCGCACAGAACCCCGACGTGTTCTTCCAGGGGCGCGAGGCGATCGGCCCCTACTACGACCGGTGTCCGGCCATCGTGCAGGAGGCGATGGATCGGTTCGCGTCCGTCACGGGACGCCAATACCACCTCTTCGAATACGTAGGCGCTCCCGACGCCGAGCGCGTGGTCGTCGTGATGGGCTCGGCGGCCGGCGCCCTGGAAGAGACGGTCGAAGCGCTGCACGGCCGGGGTCACCAGTCCGTCGGCCTCCTGAAAGTCAGGCTGTTTCGGCCGTTCAGCGCCGGTTACTTCGTGCGCGCGCTCCCCCCGACGGTCCGCGCCATCGCGGTTCTCGACCGTACGAAGGAAGCGGGCGCGATCGGCGAGCCCCTCTACTCCGACGTCGTCGCCGCAATCGACAGAGCGCTCGCGGATGGCGTCGCGCCGTTCGAGTGCCGGCCGCGGGTCATCGGCGGGCGGTACGGCCTCGGGTCGAAGGAGTTCACGCCGGCGATGGCGAGAGCCGTGTTCGACGAGCTGGCCGAGCCGGCGTCGCGGAGCGGCTTCACGGTCGGCATCGACGACGACGTGAGCTTCACGAGCCTCAAGTATGACGAGACCTTCGACATCGAGCCGGACGACGTGGCCCGCGCCGTCCTCTACGGCGTCGGCGCGGATGGCACCGTCGGAGCCGCCAAGAACACGATCAAGATCATCGGCGACGAGACCGACCGCTTCGCGCAGGGCTATTTCGTCTACGACTCGAAGAAGTCCGGCTCGACGACGGTCTCGCACCTGCGCTTCGGGCCGCGGCCCATCCGATCGACCTATCTCATAGGGCGCGCGCGTTTCGTGGGATGCCATCAGTGGGAGTTGCTCGAGCGGCTCGACGTCCTGGAGCGTGCCGCGGACGGGGCGACCTTCCTCCTCAACAGCCCCTACGGGCCGGCGGAGGTCTGGGCGCACCTGCCGGCGCGCGTGCGGCGCCAGATCGTCCAGCACCGGTACCGGTTGTTCGTCATCGATGCGAGTCGCGTGGCCCAGCAGGCCGGCATGGGTCGGCGCGTCAACACGGTGCTGCAGACCTGTTTCTTCGCGCTCGCCGGCGTGCTGCCGCGGGGCGAGGCGATCGCGGCCATCAAGCGCGCGGTGAAAAAAACGTACGGCAGCAAGGGGGACGCGGTCGTTCAGCAGAACTTCGCGGCCATCGACCAGGCGCTCGCGAATCTGCACGAGGTGACGATCCCTGCGGCAGCCCCCGTGGACGGCGACGGTCTCAATGGCCAGCGCGATGGAGCGCCGGAGTTCGTGCGAACGGTCCTCGAACCGATCATCGAGAACCGCGGGGACGAGCTGCCCGTCAGCGTGTTCCCCATCGACGGGACGTACCCCGTCGGCACCTCGCGCTGGGAAAAGCGCAATCTGGCTGATGCGATTCCGGTGTGGGACGAAGGCATCTGCATCCAGTGCAACAAGTGCGCGCTCGTCTGCCCGCACGCCGCCATCCGTGTGAAGGCCTATCCGGCGCACCATCTCGCGGCGGCGCCGCCGACGTTCAGAGCCGTCGACTACAAGGGCGCCGAATACGCCGGGATGAAATACACCGTGCAGGTCGCGCCCGAAGACTGCACCGGCTGCGAGCTGTGCGTCGAGATTTGTCCGGCGCGCGACAAGAAGACGGGCGATCTGGCGCTCGCCATGCGGCCGCAGCTCCCGCTTCGCGCGGACGAACGGACCAACTTCTCGTTCTTCCTGGACCTGCCGGAAGTCGATCGCGCGACGGCGAAGCGCGCGACCGTCAAGGGCTGTCAGTTCCTCGAGCCGTTGTTCGAGTTCTCCGGCGCCTGCGCCGGCTGCGGCGAGACGCCGTACCTCAAGCTGGTGACGCAGCTCTTCGGCGACCGCATGGTCGTCGCCAACGCGACGGGCTGCTCCTCCATCTTCGGGGGCAACCTGCCGACGACGCCGTGGACCTGTAACGACGACGGGCGCGGCCCGGCGTGGTCGAACTCGCTGTTCGAGGACAACGCCGAGTTCGGCTACGGGATGCGGCTCACGATCGACAAACACGCCGGCGAGGCCCGGGCGATCGTCGCGCGCCTGCGCGCCACGATCGGCGAGCCGCTCGCGGCGGCGATCCTCGAGGCACGTCAGGACAGCGAAGCGGACATTCAGGACCAGCGCGACCGTGTCACGGCGCTCCGGCGAGTGCTCCACGCGGAACAGGACCGCGAACCCTTCGGACCGGCGGCGGCAGATGTCAGGCGCCTGATCGGCCTCGCCGACTACCTCGTGAAAAAATCGGTCTGGATCGTCGGTGGAGACGGCTGGGCGTACGACATCGGCTACGGCGGCCTCGACCACGTGCTCGCGTCCGGGCGCAACGTCAACGTCCTCGTGCTCGACACCGAGGTCTACTCGAACACCGGCGGGCAGATGTCGAAGGCGACGCCGCGCGGCGCGGTCGCGAAGTTCGCCGCCGCGGGCAAGCCGCTCGCGAAGAAGGACCTCGGCCTGCTCGCGATGACCTACGGCACCGTCTACGTCGCGCAGATGGCGCTCGGCGCGAACGACACGCAGACGGTCAAGGCCATTCTCGAAGCCGAGTCGTACGACGGCCCGTCGCTCGTCATCGCCTACGCCCACTGCATCGCCCACGGCATCGAGATCAAGCAACGGTCTGCGGCAGCAGGCACGCGCGGTCGAGTCCGGGCACTGGACGCTCTATCGTTTCGATCCGCGGGCAGCGTCGGCCGGCAAGAGCCCGCTGACGCTCGATTCGCGGCCGCCGAAGATCTCGTTCACCGACTACGCCTACGAAGAGACGCGCTACAAGATGCTGAAAGCGCTCGACCCGGGAACAGCGGAGCGCCTGGCGGCCGAGGCGCAGCGGGACGTCACGTTCCGGCGAAAGCTCTACGAGCAGCTCGCGGCGCTCTATCGCGACACGGTGACGACGCCGCTCGGGGGTCGCTGTATGACCGCCCGGCGTCGTCTGCAGGCCATCCGTCCCGCACGCGTCTCGAACCACGTCGAGCCGCGGAACCTCGTCGGTCTGGCGCGGCACTACCTCCGGGACCTGGTGTACGGCGCGAACGACGGGATCATCACCACTTTTGCCGTGGTCGCCGGCGTCGCCGGAGGCGCCCTCTCGAGGTCGAGCCGTCCTCATCGTCGGCGCCGCCAACCTGCTCGCCGACGGGTTGTCGATGGGCGTGGGCAACTACCTGGGCATCCGGTCCGACGAGAGTGCGCGTGCCGCGCAGGCGTTGCCGGAGGAAGAGGCGCGACCCATCCGGCACGGCGTCGCGACATTTCTGGCGTTCGTCGTCGCGGGCACCGTCCCGCTGGTCCCGTATCTGGTCTCGGTCGACGCGCCGCGATTCGTGCTGTCGTCGGCGCTTACGCTCACGATGTTGTTCGCCGTCGGCGCGGCGCGCGCGCTCGTCACGGTCGATCGATGGTGGATCGCGGGTTTGGAAATGCTCGGGCTTGGCGCCATCGTCGCCGCGGCGGCGTACGGCGCCGGCGCGGCCGCTGCTGCGCTCATCCAGGGAGATTGAATCATGGACGCCGCAACTCTTCTCGTCCTCGGCGTGTTCGGCACGGTCGTCGTCTTTTTCATCATCACCAGCGTTCGCGCGTGGCGGACCTACCACGGCGTGCATGTGATCCAGTGTCCGGAAACCCGGAAGGCCGCGGCGGTCCGCGTGGACACGGGACATGCCGCCCTGACGGCGCTCACGCAGGATGCGGCCGACGTGCAGCTCGCGTCCTGTTCGCGCTGGCCGGAGCGTGCCGGATGCGATCAGGCCTGCGTGCCGCAGATCGAGCGGGACCCGGCCGAAACGCGGATCGAGACGATCCTCGCCGACGTGTTCACCGGCCAGCCCTGCGCGCTGTGCGGGGCGACCATCTCGGGGGTGCCGGCGGTCGGGCACAAGCCGGCGTTCCGCGCGGCAGACGGCCGGACGATTCCGTGCGATCGGATCGCGCCCGAGCGCATCGACGAGATCCTCGCGACGCACCGGCTCGTCTGCTGGGACTGCGACGTCGCCGAGACGTTCCGCCGCGAGTTTCCCGATCGCGTGATCGACGTCCCGGGTCCACCGCCATGCTGAGCGGGCCCGCAGACGAACGGCGGCGGTTCCTCCGACGGCTCGCCGGCGCGATGGCTGCGGGCGGCGCGACCTTCGTCGGCCTGCAGCGCTGGATGGAACGCCCACCTCGGCCCGCGCCGCTGCCGCCTACAGCGCTGCGGCTTGGACCGGCTGAGCGCTTCGCGGAGGGCCCGACGCTCGTGACCGAGCACCGGATCGTCATCGTCCGCCGGGGCTCGGCGTTCAACGCGCTCTCGGCGATCTGCAGCCACCAGGGCTGCACGGTCAAGCCATCGGCGGACGGGGCGCGGCTCGAGTGCCCGTGCCACCTGGGTGTCTACGATGTCACCGGCCGGATCATCTCGGGTGACGCTCCGGTGGGACTTCGGCCCTACCGGGCATTCGTCGCATCCGACACGGGCGACCTGATCGTCGATCGTGCGCTGTGAGGTCTCGCCATGCGGTTCAGGGACGCTGAGCATCTCGCGCGGCTCGCGGGCCTGTTTCTGGCCGGCGCGGCGCTCTTCGTCGTGCTGCGCGCGGCGCTGGTTCCGGACGATTTCGGCGTCTACGGCCACTACCGCGCGGGTGCGCTGGCGGACAACGCCGCCCGTCCGATCGCATACGCGGGACAACCGGCGTGCGTCGAGTGTCACAGCGACACCGGCGACCTCAAGCGCACGGGTGCGCACGCGCCGGTCTCCTGCGAAGCCTGCCACGGACCGCTCGCACGGCACGCGGCCGGCGACGTGACCACGCCGCCGCGACCGGGCCCGACCGTCTGCCTCGTGTGCCACGCGAAGGCCACGGGCAGGCCGGCCTGGATGAAACAGATCGTGGCGCGCGACCATGCGGGCGACGAGAGCTGTACGACGTGTCATCAGCCGCACACGCCGCGGATACACAGTGAACAGCCATGACTGACACCCGACGCGATTTTCTGACGAAGACGGGCAGACTGCTCGTGCTGACGGCGCCGGCCGCAGCCGCCTGGCAGGCGCTCGCCGCCGGCCGGGTCCCGCGCTCACACGACGCGGTCAAGAGCGAGCACTGGTGGGCGATGGCGATCGACATCGACCGCTGCATCGGCTGCGGCAACTGCGTGCGTGCCTGTAAGATCGAGAACGACGTCGTCGACGAGCCGTTCTACTTCCGAACCTGGGTGGAGCGCTATCAGGTCGATCCCGACGATCTCGCGCACCCGATCGTCGATTCGCCGAACGGCGGGCACGACGGCTTTTCCGACCTCGCGGCGCGCGACGGCGCGAAAGTGTTCTTCGTGCCGAAGTTGTGCAACCACTGCGCCGACTCCCCGTGCGTGCAGGTCTGCCCGGTCGGCGCCACGTTCCACAGCCCGGACGGCGTAGTGCTCGTCGACAAGGAATACTGCATCGGCTGCCGGTACTGCGTGCAGGCGTGTCCTTACGGCTGCCGGTATATCGATCCGCGCACGCACACGGTCGACAAGTGCACGCTCTGCTACCACCGGATCACAAAGGGTCTGCAGCCGGCATGCTGTGAAACCTGCCCCACGGGTGCGCGGCGCGTCGGCGATCTCCGGAACCCGGACGATCCGATTCACGAGTTCCTTCGATCGCAGCCCGTGCAGGTGCTGAAACCCCAGATGGCGACCGGACCCAAGGTGTACTACGCGAACCTCGACGGCGCCGTGCGCTGAGGAGGCCCAATGCCCGCGGTCGAAGGCTTCATGTATCCGAACGAGATCGAGCTCCAGTGGAGCGTCCTGATCGTCCTGTACCCGTTCATCACGGGTCTGGTTGCGGGCGCGTTCATTCTCGCCTCGCTGGAGCGGGTGTTCGACGTGCGTGCGGTCGCACCCACCTACCGCCTGGCCCTGCTGACCGCGCTCGCGTTCCTGCTGGTCGCCCCACTGCCGCTGCAGCTTCACCTCGGACACCCGGAGCGCTCGCTCGAGATGTACCTGACGCCGCACAGGACGTCGGCCATGGCGATGTTCGGGTTCGTCTACCTCTGGTATCTGCTCGTCGTCCTCGTCGTGGAAATCTGGCTCGACTACCGGCGGGACCTCGTGCTGGCCTGGAAGGCGAGTCGCGGGCCGAAACGAATCCTGTACGCGGCGCTGACGCTCGGCTCCGACAACATCAGCGAGTCGGCGCTGCGGATCGACGATCGCGTGGGGCGCATCGTAACGATCATCGGCATCCCGTCGGCCTTCCTGCTGCACGGCTACGTCGGGTTCATCTTCGGCTCGGTGAAGGCCAACCCCTGGTGGTCGACGCCGATGATGCCGATCGTGTTCCTGTTCTCGGCGATCGTCTCGGGCATCGCGCTGGTCCTGCTCGTGTATCTGGCCCTCTCGTGGTGGCGGCGCGAGGCCCCGGACATGCCCTGTGTCGACACGGTCGCGCGGTACCTTTTCTACGCGTTCCTCATCGATTTCTCGCTCGAGCTGCTCGACCTGGTGCACCGCATCTACGAGGCGGACGAGTCCTTCAGGACGCTGGACTTCATGGTGCACACGCGGCTCTACACGTCCCAGATCGTGCTGCAGATCGTGCTCGGCACGCTCGTGCCGCTCGCGCTCCTGGCGATGGTGCAGCTCCGGCGCTTCAGCGCGCGGCAGCGGACGCAGATCTACGTCGCGGCTGCGGCGCTGACATTCGTCGGGATTTTCGCGATGCGCTGGAACGTCGTCATCGGCGGGCAGCTCTTCTCGAAGAGCTTCCTGGGCTACACAACCTACAAGATGGGATTCGCGACGCGCGAGGGCCTGCTGCCCGCGCTGCTTCTGATCGTCCTGCCCTTCGTCCTGCTGGCTGGCCTCATCCGCCTGCTGCCGCCGTGGCCGGCGGGCCAGCCGCAGCGCGCGGCCGGCAGCCCGGACTCAGGATGATTCGACCGGGGCGTCGTCTCCGAGTCTGAACTCGCCCGCGTCGGCCGACGCGAGGAGCGTTCGAGCCCGCTCTTCGTCGGCCTCCGCCACGAGAATCTCGACTCTGCCGAGCCCATCGAGCGTGAGCCCGTGAGTCTTCCTCAGCGACTCACCCCGTGAGGTGCTGAGGATGCCGGCTGACTCCAGGAACTGACGGACCTGCTCAGCCTGCAGCTCGCCGTTCGCGACGAAGACACACCGTCCATGCAGGGCCATGCCGAGAGTGTACGCCATCCACGGCCTCGACAACGGTGCGCCCTCCGCAAAGGAACTCTGGGACTACTGGGTGGGACTCGCCGTGTAGCCCAGAGTTGTCAGCAGAATGATGTAGAGGATCGCACCTACCGTGAGAATCCCGACCAGCCGTCCCGGCTCGCCACGCGCAGCGCGCCGGTCGAGAAACGGCACCGCCGCGAGCAGGGCGCCCGCCACGCCGAAGGCAATCACGCCGACCATCTCCCCTTCCAGACCGAGGATGTGTCCGGGCAGATACTTCAGCGTCTGGAACATGAACATGAAGTACCACTCGGGTTTGATGCCCGCCGGGGCGGGGGCGAAGGGATCGGCCTTCTCGCCCAGCTCCGTGGGGTAGAAAGCCGCCAGAGCGGCGAGCGCCGCCACGGCCGTCAGCCAGCCGATCGTGTCCCGCAGTAGGAAATTCGGAAGAAACGGCATCGCCCGCTTCGTACCCTCGCGCTCGACCGAGGGGGGCACGCTCATCCCGTGACGCTGGACGAGCAGCAGATGCAGGCCGAGAAACAGCGTCGTGAGCGCAGGCAGCACCGCGACGTGGATGCCGTAGAAGCGCGTCAAGGTCGCTCCGGTGACGTCCTCGCCGCCACGCAGCAGCTTCCGGACGAAGCCACCGACGACGGGCAGGACACCCGGGATGTCGGTGCCGACCTTCGTGGCAAACAGCGCCAGCGTGTTCCAGGGCAGCAGATAACCGGTGAAGCCGAAGGCAAGCGCCAGGCCGAACAGCGCCACGCCACTCAGCCAGGTGACCTCGCGCGGCGGGCGATACGCCTTCAGGAGCAGCACGCTCAGCATGTGCAGGAAGAGCGTGAAGATCATGAGGTTGGCCGACCACGCGTGCATCGAGCGAATCAGCCAGCCGAACTGCACCTCCGCCATGAGGAACTGCACCGACTCGTACGCCTCTTCAGCGCTCGGGCGGTAGTAGAACAACAGCAGAATACCGGTCGCGACCTGCACGCCGAAGAGAAACAGCGTCATCCCGCCGAGGTAGTACCAGACCGCGTGACGGTGGATCGGCACCTGTTTGTGGCGCGCGAGGCGCTCGAGCTCGCCGAGCCCGATGCGCTCGTCGAGCCAGGCGCGCAGGCCGTTCATACGGTCTTCCTCACGACGATCTGATCGCCCTGCACGTTGACCGTGAGCGAATCGAGCGGCCGCGGAGGCGGGCCGCTGATGTTGCGGCCCGAGAGGTCGAAGTGCCCGTTGTGGCACGCGCACCACATGTGCCCCAGGTCTTCACGGAACTGGACGGTGCAGTTCAGATGCGTGCAGATCGCCGAGAAGGCGCGCAGCTCGCCGGACTCTGTCCGGATCAAGATGCCGGGCCGATTGCCGAACTTGAAGATGCGGCCGCTCATCGGCTTCACCTCGCTCGCCTTGATAGGCAGCGTCACGCTGGCCGCGGTGGATTCGGCCACGTCGGGCGGCAGCAGGTACCGAGTGACGGGGTACATCACCGAGAGGACGAACCCGCCGGCGCTCGTGCCCAGGAACCAATTGAGTACGCTCCGGCGACCGACGGGCGGCGACGGCGCCTGGGTGTCGACCACCTTCACCTCCTCGTCCTTCCTCATGTCCGCTCTCGATCCTGTCTCCGCTCGATCTCGCGGATCTTCAGGACCAGTCCTCCAATGACCGCCCCGATGAGGAGCAGCGACACCGCGAGACCCTTTCGCCGGAAGGCCAGCTCCTCGAGCGCGCGCACGCCGCGCGCCTGCGTCCGTTCGGTGATGGCGATCCCCTCGGCCACGGTTTTCTGCACGATGGCCGGGTTGAACGAATGCAGGTCGGCGCGCGCCTTGACGAGCGCGTCGGCCGCGCCGGTCAGGTCGAACCGGGCCTGGCTGACCTCCATGCCCGACCGCTCGGCCCGCATGAGCAGGGCCAGGCTGTCGTCGTGCGCCCGCAGCAGCCGATCGAGGAGCGCGCGCATACCATCGGCCGCCTTGCCGCCGGGATCGTCGGCCGCGTGGCACGTCCCGCAGAACGCGCCTTCGCCTGTCCCCAGCATTCGGTCGTTTCCTTCGAGCACGTCGTGATTGCCGTGACAGGTGGCGCACCCCGGCGTGCCCATCTCGGCGAAGGCGGTCGCGTGACGGCTCAGGGCAAACCGCTCCGCCATCACCGAGTGGCACTGGCCGCAGACGTTGCCGACCCAATTGACGCCGGGCGGCGCCGCCCCGTGATTCCCGTGACAGTCGTTGCACGTCGGCGCGCTCAGATCGCCGCCGACGGTCAGCTTCTGCCAGTGGACGCTCGCCTTGTACTTCGCGGGCTGGTCGGTCGGAATGCCATAGGACGCCATGAGCGTGGCATCGCCATGGCACCGGCCGCAGGTGTCCACGACACGCAGCGGGTGAACCGTCGAGCGGGGATCGGACGCGGGACGGATCGAGTGTGGCGTGTGGCACGACGCGCAGGTCGCGACCTTCGGGTCACGCTCGCCACGCAGGCGGCGGCCATGCACGGACGTCTCGTACTCTGCGAGCTGATCGACGCGAAGCGCCGGATTGTAGCGCCGCATGAACTCGGCGTCGGCGTGGCACCTCGCGCACACCTGCGGCGTGATTTCCCGCGCGGGCACCCCGATGTAGCCCTTCGCCGGGTTCATCGCTTCGACGCCGCGCTCGCCCGGGTCGCCGCCGTGGCACGCGGCGCAGCCGAACCCTCTGGCGCGGTGGATGTCGTCCGCAAAGAGCGTCACCGGCGCCTTGAGGCGCGCATCGGGCAGCGCCGCGTGGCAGGCGCTGCACGTGTCCGGCTGGTCGGCCGAGATGAGGCGCACTCCCGACGCGAGCCCGAGCGTCAGCACCAGCGCCAGAAACATGGCGCCGCGCGTCATCGGGCGCCTCCGCGCTGCAGCGCCGCCGTCAGGTCGGCCATTTCAAGCGAGGTGAACCGCGGCCATGATCGCCCCTCGATGAGCCCGTGGTTCCAGAGGGCCGCGGCGACCGCAGCCGGGGACTCCAGTGCGCGGCCGGCGAAGAGCGGCCGCGCCCGGCCCGAGCCGTGGCACGTCATGCAGCCCTTCGCCTCCGCGACCTGACGACCCCGCGCCTCATTCGTCCCGGATCCGAAGTACCTAATCGAATAGAGATAGGCGACGATGTCCGCCATCTGATCCGAGGTGAGAGCTGGAACGTCGATGCCACGCTGCCGCATCATTGCGGTCATCGCCGGTGCCTTGTTCCACATGGCTACGGCGAAGTCGGTCAAGCTGGCCCGCTCTGCGCGAGCGGCGAGATCGGGCGCGAGGCCGCCCCCCTTTCCCGGCTGCGCGTGGCACGTCACGCACCGCTTCTCGGCAAACAGGCGCTCACCCGCGGCGGCGCGGCCGGGCAGGACATACACGGGTCCTTCGGCCAGCCCTTCGCGGGGCGCCGCCAGAAAGGCAACGAGGTCGCGCAACTCCTGTCCGGTGAAGGTCGGACGGGGAACGCGGCGCGCGGTCATGACGCCCGCCATGGCCGGCCCGTGGTTCCACATCGCGGTGGCCGAGATCGATCGGAGCGGCCACGCCGCGCAGGTAGTCGAGGTTCGGTCCCACGACGCCGCCGACGCCCTCGCGCTGGTGACAGCCGACACATTGCTTGGCGGTAAACAGTCGCTGCCCGCGCGCCTTGTCGCCGGGACGGTCGAAGTAGTCAATCGTATACAGGAACGCGATGAGATTCGCTGCCTCGGTCGCGTTGAGCTCGGGCCGCGGCGTCGCCTGCTTCCGCATGGCCGAGGCCATCGCGGGGAGATGATTCCAGAGCGCGGCTGACAAATCGTGAAACGACCGCGGACGTCCCACCCGGGCGAGGTCCGGACCGGTGGTGCCCTTGCCCTGACCGTTTATGGCATGGCAGCCGGCGCATCCCTTCTGACCGAACACGCGGGCACCGGCGAGCGGATCCTGCCCCTGGGTGGAGAGTGCCTGCCCAGCCGCGACCGAGGCGAGGGCCGACATGGCCGCCGCCAGGATGAAGGGCGTCCCACGCGCGCGCATGGCGTGCCCTACTTCTTTTTCAGCGATTCGAGATACGCCACCAGCGCGTCGAGATCCGCCTTCGCGAGTTTCTCGTACGACTGCATCGGCGGCTTGCGCGTGGCCTTGGCCTTTTCGGCCATTTCCTTCGGAGAGACGAGCCACTGGCGAATCTCGTCCGCCTTGAGCTTGCTGCCGATCTCGTCGAGCGATCCTTTCGCGTTTCCCTTACCCGCGACGGAGTGGCACAGGCTGCATTTCTGCGCTGCGAAGAGGGACTTGCCCTTCTCCACCTGCGCGGCATCGCCGGCGAGAGCGGGCGCGGCGATCAACAACCCGGAGACGACGAGGAGGCAGAGCGAACGCATGATTCCCTCCCTATGGTGAGAGCGGAGAACCTATCTGACGCATCGGCGCCACGACGGCAGTATACGCATTCCGGGCGATCTCCGCCGAACCGGCACTACGAGCACCCGCCTGTGGATCGCGCCGCCGAGGGCCACGGCTTTCATGACGACCTCGACGCCAGCGATGGACGCTCAACCTGCGCGCGACAGATCCGGACACGTCGTCAGACATCCCGTCACTGCTCGCTGTCCAGGATGCGCATCTGATGCTCGTCGTAGCGAGTGCCGGCTACGGCCGATGGCGGCACGGCCTCTTCGATGCGGGCGATGTCTGCGGATGTCAGTTCGATCTCGAGCGCGCCGAGCGATTCGGCGAGCTGCGCCCTCGTTCGCGCGCCGACGAGCGGCACGATGGTCTTGCCTTTCGCGAGCACCCACGCAATCGCGAGCTGCGAGGCCGACACGCCTCTTTCGGTCGCGAGCTTCTGTAGCCCTTCAACCAGACGCTGATTCCGCTCGCGATTCTCACCCGAGAAGCGCGGGAGATGCGCACGAAAATCGCGAGCCGAGCGAGGCTTCGAGCCGCTCAGTAAGCCGCGGGACAGCGCGCCGTAAGCCGTCACACCAATCCCGAGTTCGGCGAGGAGAGGAAAGATTTGTGTCTCGGGCGCACGGCTGATGAGGGAGTACTCGATCTGGAGATCACTGATGGGGTGCACGGCCTGCGCCCTACGGATCGTGTCCGGCCCGACCTCCGATAACCCGATCGCGCGGACGTAGCCGGCCTTCACGAGATCTGCGATTGCGCCGACCGTCTCCTCGATCGGCACATTGGGATCGAGGCGGCCGGGGCGATAAATGTCGACATGGTCCAGGCCGAGGCGCGTCAGGCTGTACGCGAGAAAGTTCTTCACCGCGATCGGCCGGGTATCCATCCCGAGCCAGCTCCCGTCCGGGCCGCGCACGGCGCCGAACTTCACCGAAACCAACGCCTTGTCCCGGCGATCCCGGAGCGCTCGGCCGATGAGCAGCTCGTTGTGCCCGGCGGCGTAGTAGTCGCCGGTGTCGAGCAGCGTGATCCCGGCATCGATGGCCGCGTGAATGGTGGCGATGCTCTCGGCCTCGTCGGCTGGGCCGTAGAGGTCGGACATCCCCATGCAGCCCAGGGCCACCGAAAAGACCACGGGGCCGCTCGCCCCGAGTTGGCGGCGGTGCGAAGGTCCGACGCTCATGTCACGAAAGGAAAGATTACCCCGACGCCTCGCTAAGCTACCGCTTCGCCACGCGACGGCGACGCTGGCGGCCCGACGGCTCCTCCCGCGTAGACGCCGGCGGGCTGCTCCGCTCCGCCCAGCGACTGCACGTCCGGCACACGCGTGCGTCGTCGAGGGTCAAAGGATCCCCGTCGGCCGAACAGCTCCACTCCGCAGCCGTGAACTGCGTCCACCCGGGCGTCGGCAACGACAACGTCGGAAGAGCCCAGAAGCACTGGCCAACGGTGCGAGTCATATTGTCGCCTCGATTCAAAGCGGCGCGTCAGGCGTGCGCCTAATTCGTGGCTTCCATCGCCACCCGCTGAACCGCTACCCAGTCCACGATCCCGCCGCCGTGCTCTTTCATGAACTTCCCGGCGTCGATTGGCCAGCGGAACGCGGCGTATTCCCGTTCGCCGCCGTCGAGCCGGACCTTGACGAATGTCCCGTTCGCCGCCGGGAACATCTCCCCGGTGGTGTAGTCGGTGACGAAGATCGCGGCTGCCGTGGCGGGATGACTGCGGACGTACTTCGCCATGCACAGCGGCGCGCGGAACTTCAATGCGCCTCCCTGCGCATCGATGATCTCTCCGGCCAGCCGCGCATCGACGACCGTTCGCTCGCAGCGGACGCAGACGTCTCCGGCTTGTACCGGTACCGGGCGGATCGAAGTGCAGCCGACGAGGCCGAAGACGACGAGGCCGATGACGAGCCGACCCATAACTTCCTCCTCGCAGAAGACCCGTCAGCCGGGCGGGCCGCTCTGGTCGGAGGCAATCCGGGTACCTGGCGGAAACAGGCCCGGATCGCGGGATCCCGCGGCACGGCCGGGCAGACTGCCGGATTCCCGTCGGTCGGCCCGGCGTAGGCGTCAGCGGAGGCGGGAGCGGAGCAGGGCCGGGGTCCCCCGGGTCCCGTCAGACCGGCCAATCGCGCAGGATGCGCTCGGTTTCGTCCGAATGCCCGCTCTCGTCGCGCACCATGTCCTCGAGCTGCACGGCGAGTCCCTTGTCCGCGAACGCCTCAGCCTCCTTCGCGCGCGCGGTATAGTCGGCCGTCGCCTGCCTTTCCGCCGCCAGGACCGCCTCGAGCATCGCGCGATTCGTTGGCGCCGCCGGCACGGCCCGTGGAGTGGTCGTCGGTTCGCCGCCCAGCGCAACGATCTTGTTCGCCAGGAACTGGGCGTGAAGCTGTTCGTCGGCGACCTCGGCCAGGAAGAACTGCGCGAGCTGAGGACGATACGGCCCGGTCGCTCTCGCCGCATACGTCAGGTACTGGATGATCGCGCCGAACTCCCCGGCGAGATCCTCGTTCAGATGCTGTATCAAGGTGCGTTTGTCCATGTCATGCTCCTGGACGCCGCATGCGGCGTTCGGTTTGTCGGGGGAAAACCGCGCTGATCACTCGCAGCGCATGAAGCGCGCGGGGACGCAGCACCAGCCGCTTGTCGCGCTCGACGGCCAGGACGATCGCGGATGCGGCCTCCTCGGGTGTCAAACTGCGCAGGCGACGCGCCGCCGCCGGAAGGCGCTCCCAGCTCCCGGGGTTGTGCTCCCAGAACCCGCTGCTGACCTGAGCGAACGCCGCCAGGCTGACGCCGATGCCAGATCCGTCCAGCTCTACTCTGAGAGATTCGGTAAAACCGCGCATGGCCCAGCGCGCCGCGATATATCCCGCGGCCGAGGGCCATGCCAGGAATGACCCGACGGATCCCACGTTGACGATGTGGCCCGAACCGCGTTTCCGGAAGCCGGGCAGCAGCTCTCTCGTGAGGTTGAAGGCCGCCAGGAACGGCACGGCGACCATGGCTGCCAGCTCCTCGGCAGAGGTCTCCTCGATCGGCAGCCACCTGCCCGCACCGGCGTTATTAATAAGGATGTCCGGGACCCCCGTACGCTCGACCACGCTTCGAGCGACCCGGCTGACCTCGCGAGGATCCGCGAGATCGGCGCCATAGGTTTCGGCCTTGCCGCCCGCCTCCCGAATGCGTGCCGCCACACCGTCGAGGCGCGCCTGGTTTCTCGCGACCAGACTGACAGCCGCGCCCCGGGCTGCCAACGCGATCGCCGTGGCAGCACCGATGCCGCTCGAACCACCTGTAACGAGCGCGCGCGTGCCCTGAATCCTCATGGCGTACCGTTCACCTTCGCGCGATCCAGGCTCGCTCCGACGTCAAGTCGACCGTCAGCACGACCAGCTCCAGAAAGGCTGCATTCAGGAGGCCATCGTAGATGAGATCTTTCAGAACAGCATCCACAGCGATCGAGCCCAGGCTCGGGACGTCCAGAGCGATCTGCCGAGGGTGCTCAGGCGAGAGGGACACGCCAAGCTGGGCCATCGCGTGCGGGCTGATCAGCACCGGCCCCGCGTTGCCCGAATCGAGCTCGAGCCAGATCGACCCGTGAGGGGTTCTGGCTTCGAGAAAAAGGTCCAGCGCGGCGCCGCCGGCCTGGCGACTCGCCCGAACAGAAATCTCCGACGCTCCCCGGATTCGACGCGCAAGGCTCGTCGACGTCTCCATGATCAAGCGGTTGGCTTTGAGGTCCAGGGTGACCGTGCGGCCTTGAAGCGTGTGCAGCGAAATGATGCCGCCGACGGGCGGCGCCCCTTTGAGAAGCGGCGCAAGATCGAGGATGGCAGCCTCGGTCCGGACGATCAGCGATGCGAGTTTCAGCGTCACCGGACCGCACCGCGGAAAATCCAGACGCTCGCCCGAGCTGCGAAAGCCGGTCACACGGCCGAAGGGGATGCAGCCCGCGGCGCGGGCGACCTCCGGCGTGAGCACAGTGAAACCGCCACCCGTGTCCAGGAGAAAGGGCATCGTCTCGTCCACGACCCGCACGCCGATCGTGCGCAGACTGGCGACGTACGCGGCCAGCGGCAACTCGACCGCCGCCCGGGGACGTGAAGCCTGTTCGGCCTCGACGCTGACGCAACCGAGTGTCAACGCGCTCAGAAGAAAGACTGCCGCCTTCATCGGGCGCCTGCCAGCACCGATCGGGCCCAGGGAATGGAGCGAAGCGTCTGGATTGATACGGCGAGATACCACGCGCCGACGAGAGGCCCCGCATCGATCAACCCGCGCGTGTCGGGCGGATTCGGAAACGTGTATATGTTGAAGGCGAACAGAACGGCCGCGATGACCGCACCCGTTGCCGTGAACAGCTTTCCAAAACGGGGATGGCGAAACATGCTCAACGCGAAGAGCGCCGTTCCCGACGCGATGTAGGCGTCCCAGGCCACGTCGACGCCGAGCCACACGCCCACGGTTTCGCGCCCGACTCGCTCCACGCCCGTGAACATCGGCACGGCGAACTGAATCAGCAGCATTGTCGAGAACAGCGCGCCGCCCATGGCGTTCAGCAGCGCCGCCGCCTCCGCCGCGACCGTAGGCCGATGCACGGCGAGGAGCTTCTGCAATCCGAGGCTCGCCACGGCCAGCAGCGGCCCGAATGCCGCGATCAGCGCGACCGCAGCGAAGGCCGGCGGACGGCCGAAAATCACCGCCGGGTAGATCGCACAGGTCAGCAAACCGGCGACCGCGCCAGCCTGGATCCAGCGGACCCGCAGATCGGCGTCCGGGCTCACGCGTCACCCCGACGCGCTGGCTTCGCCCGGCGGCCGGAAGGACGGCGGACCATGAAACCCGCCACGATCAGCCAGAGTACGGTCAGGGCGAGCCAGAGGTACTCAGCCGTATAGTTTGGTTGTGGATTGGTGGTGATGTCGTCGAGCGCCGCGTACGCGATCGCCAAGACGACCGCCGTCACGAAGACGAGGATGGCGAGGGTTGGAGCGAGCATGAGGACCCTAGCCCGTCGCGCGGACGGACGGGAAGTTCAAGGCAAACCGGATGCCGCCAGTAACAGGACCGGATCGTGGGATGGCATGGCGTGTCGGTCACGATTACCGGTTTTCCGGCAGTTGTTATGTAGATCGGTAACGTGACCCAGGTCACAGACATACCCTCTCTTCCGCCAGTACGATCACGTCGGTTTCGATCGTAAGGAGGTTGTTATGGGAAAGCTGGTATACCCACGGGCCTCGTTCGGAGCGCTCGTGATGCTGACGCTGGCTGGCGCTGCGAGCGGCCCTGCACTCGCGGCACCGACTCTTACCGTGTCATGGACGGCCGGGGGTCTCGATGCCGGGACGTTTTCCGCCGGTCAGGCCGCGAGGATGGCCGTTGACCCCGACGGCAATGTTGCGATTGTCTCCGGACCCTCCAACGCAACGGATCTCGCGGTCACTTCGTACACGTCGAATGGCGCGTTCCGCTGGCGCAGCACCATCAGTCCCACTATCGGGGTATTCAGGGGCGATTGGGTGGCGGCTGCGCCCGACGGCGATTTCGTTGCGGTCGGCCGCAACTTCACCTCGAGCGGCAGTCCAATCGCGATCACCATCGTTCGCTTCGCCACCGACGGAACGCTACTGTGGCGAGTGGACCTCGCGCGGACAGTGCCTGGGGTCGGGCGGCTGATCGTTGACTCGGCCGGGAGCGCATATCTGGCCTTCAACTCGGTTGGAGACGGCCAGGACATCCAGCTGCACAAGTACAGTGCCTCCGGCCAGCTGCTGTGGTCGCGAGTGATCAATACGGGTTTCATGGCCAACGACATCGCCAGCTCGATCGCGTTGAGCCCCGACGGCGCCGACGTCGTGCTCACCGGACGGATCTCCGGCGGCGCCACGTGGATCACCGCGGCTTACAACGCCACGAGCGGCGTGCGTCGGTGGCTGGTGACAGCTGCCGAAGGCCTCGGCGCGAGAGACGTCGTCGTCGACGCCACGCGTGCCTACGTCGTCGGCCAGGGAGCAACGGGCGCGGGAACGCCGCAGCTCGCCTATTGGTTGACGGTCGTCGCGTACGACCGTTTCACAGGAGCGCGCCTGTGGCGCACCGATACCAGACCTGACGATGGGGCGCATACCTCCGGTCTTTGGATCGCGCGGGCACCGGATGGAGCGCTGGTCGCAACAGGGCAGGCGCAGCGTGGATTCCTCGATTGGTACACCGTCGCGTTCGAAACGTCCGGCGCGATTCGCTGGCGCGCGGTACGCGATGGCGGGTTGAACACGAACGAGATCCCGAGCGCGGTGGTGGTCCTTGATGACGGCACCACCGTCGTCACGGGTCCCGGTGGTCCGAACCTGCCGGGCGGGTTCATCCCGGGCGTCACAGCCGGGTACAGTCCCGACGGAACGCTGCTGTGGGAAGCCTTCTCGAGGATGGCGACAGTGTGGGCGGGCGCGCTCCCCAACGGTGACGTCTGCGCGACCGGCGGCTATGACGCGCTGATCACGTGCTGGAATGTGCCAGGTGTCGGAGGTCCGGCGTCGCCGATCGCCGTTGTCTCGGCCACGCCCTCGTCAGGCGTCGCGCCGCTCACCGTGACCTTCGATGGTTCCGCATCGCGCGACCCCGATGGAGATGTTGCGGCATGGGCGTGGTCGTTTGGAGACGGTACATTTGGAACCGGCTCGACAACCACTCATGTGTACTCGGCGCCGGGCATCTTCACCGCGTCGCTGAGGGTCACCGATAGTGACGGCTTGTCGAACGTCGCAACCGCTGCGATTGTGGTGACGGGCCGTGCTCCCAACGCACCAGCAAACTTGAGGGCCACCGCACTCAGTCGGACCTCAATCGAGTTGACGTGGACGAACGGAACCGTCAGCCAATCCGGGATCATGATCGAACGATGTCAAGGGTCAGGCTGTTCGGACTTCGTTCAGGTGGGAATGGCACCGGGAACCGCGAGGTCGTTCACCGATACGGGGCTCGCGAGGCGGACGACCTACCGGTATCGCGTGCGCGCGCGTAATGTGTATGGCGAGTCACCGTATTCGAACATCGCGAGCGCACGAACGAACCGCTGACGATCACCGTTCGGATGGGACAAGTTCCGCGAGCGCGGAGGGATCGACAATGGTGACGAGGCCGCGCGCGAGCCGGACCGTGCGCGATCGTTCGAACTCCTTGAGCAGGCGGCTGACGACCTCCCTCACGGTTCCGAGTTCAGCCGCCAGCTCGTCGTGCGTCAGGTGAATCGTACGGTCGCCATCCGCAAGCTTCAGCAGAAGCGAGGCGAGGCGCACGTCCATCCGCCTGACGCTTACCTCAATCGCAAGCGTCATCACCTCGGTGACGCGGCTGGACATAGCCTCGAACACGAACGCCCGAACACTTTCGCTTATCGTCAGCCACTTACGTACCGCGTCGGCGGGCAGGATGACGGCCTGAGTCGCTGTTTCGACCACGGCCGTGGCGGCCGCGGGGCGCTGCAGGAACACGCTGAGCATGTTCAGCAGGCACGGTTCGCCGTCTCTCACGTGATACAGCGTAATCTCACGTCCCCCCGCCGCGCTCTTGAAAACCCGGATGTCGCCGCGTCCGACGAGTCCGAAATGAGGGCACACATCCCCTTCGCGATAGAAGATCGCCCCTTCACGCAGCGACACAGCCGTTGTCATGGACGCCAGCTCTTCACGCAACCGCGGCGGGGCAAGGCGGTAGAAATCGAACGAGAGAAGAATCGCGTCCGATGTCATGTGGATGGCGGACCATAGGCAATTCGCGTACCCGCGATGATTCGCACGCCGGTCTCGCGATCATTCCCTTATCGCGATCGCTCCGATCGGCGCTTTATGCTACGGAGATGCCGGGCAAGCATGAGGCGATGGCCCAGCCGCGCGAGCACGAGCATGACGGGCCTCGGCAGCCGCGATAACAGCCCGTAGACACGTTCGATCAAGAACTGCTGGTCTCGTGACGGGACGGGCCCTCGTCCAGCGGCGAGCCAGTCACGCGACACGCGTCCTCGCACGAGCAGCCGCGTGCGGTCGGCGGACATCGGATCGAGCAGGTACTCCCAGCTGACGCGGCTTCGTCCCTTCGCCCCGTTGGGAACGATCAGCACCAGGTTTCGTGCGGGCTCCACCCAGCTGGCAATGAAGGCGTCTTTTGCGCCCGGCACGGCCGGAACAATGCCGCCAGGGGTGAGGCGCTGGTGCTCGGGCAGAATCGTCGTTGCGCTCGGGTGACCGCCGTTGTCGATCCAGTCATAGCTGTACCACCCCGCCCGGCCGGCGCCGAGCTGCACGATCCACGGCCAGACCTGCGCGGGCGGCGCATCGATCGTGATCGCGTTGGTCAGCGTCGCCATGGGATCCGGCACGATCGAGTCGGCAGGCATGTGCCGCTTCTGCTCGTCGCGCGAGGCGAAACAGGTTGCGATTCGCATGGCAGAGTTCCGCGTTATGCCGGCGTCGATACAGGATGGCGCGGTCTCATCCTTGCCTTGAAGGCTGGTCGGGCAAGATAGCGGACCGTCCGCCGCCAGGTCTCATACATATAAAAGGATGCGGTTCGCGGTGACAGAAACGCTGCGTCGTCCGGCGTGACGACCAGGCTGACCTCGATATTTGGCGCGGCGCCGATCGGAATCCGATACTCGCGGCAGGCGTCGTAGACGGCGCGCATGACGGTCCGCATGTCCTCGGCATCTGGCGGCGGCCAGTCGGCCATCGCCGAACCCACCGTCGGGCGGAAGATGCAGACGGTCGGAAACGCTCCCATCAGCGTGATGTGCTCGATGGCTGTGAGCGTGGAAGCGACCGGCTCCACCCCGGCGATGATCTCGCCGGAAACGGCGCCGCGCGGCATCTGGCTCGCGCAGTACTTGATCGAATCGAGGAAGAGGCGCTGCCCCAGGGCTTCCGCCTTGCCAGGGCAGATCTCGCTGAACCAGTACGGATCGTAGAACTCGAGGCAGAACGACAAGTGGTCCACGCCTGCGGCAATCGCGTGATCATAGGTGTGGACATCCCGCTCAGGTGCGAGTTGTACGCCGACCAGCAGGCCGACCCGTTCCTTGATCGCCTCGACGTAGGGCGCGATGCGGTCGAAGCCGCCGGTGCCCTGGAATCCGCCATTCAGGTGCACGAACGTCACGCCCGACTCCTCTTTCGCCGTCCGGCACGTCTCGACGACATCGGCGATCGTCTTGTGCGCAACCTCCGCGCTGCCAACGTTCCGGCCCGTCGTGCAAAAGCGGCAGTTGACTGCGGGGCTCCGCGTCCAGAATGCGCACACCGGACTCACATAGATCCCGAGATAGGTCCCCTGCAGCGTCCCGACGCGTCCCATCGGCACGCCGCGCGACGTCGGCCGTTCGTACCAGCCCGGCTGGGGCGGAAGCTCGATCGGGTAACGCTCACCGTCGCGCGTGTCCGCGACGCGGTAACCCTCGTCTCGAGAACCTTCGAGCACGAAGGGAGACTTGGTCACGAACCACTCGCGGACCGGAGCGTTCATCCAGATTGCGGGTTTAATCCAGCTCCCGGTCGGGATTCTCAACTCCAGGCCCGAGCCGAGCCCGGCGCGCATCGACGCGATGGCTCGTCCGTCCTCGATCGACACGGCGTCGGGAATGCGAAGCCCGTTGCAGAACAGATCGATCTCGAGCTCGCAGGGGTTCAGCGGCATGGCGTGGCTACCATCCAGCCAGACCGACGACGACGCCGACGGCGACGATTGCGGCGCCTGCGGCGGCGTCGGCGTACGACACAATCCATCGCGGCCCGCGGACCGCGTTGACCGCCGCGCGGGCCGGCAGCGCCAGCGCCATCATCGTGGCCAGCATGGCCGCCTCATACGCGAGGATGATCGCGATGGTCCGCGCGGCGCCCAGCGGCGCCGATGCCAGCAGCAACGGGATGACCGCGACGCAGGGGTCGACCGAGAAGAGCGTGAAGAGCGACCAGGCGGTCGCGCGCGAGGCGTGCTCGTCACGGTCGTGATCGTGCGGCGCGACGCCGTAGGTCCGGCCGTCCACGTGCACGTGGAATCCGCCTGCGTGGCGATGATGGTGGTGGCTCTCCCCGTGCAGCCTGGCGTGCACGGCGCGCCGCAGGCCCCAGAGACCGTAGGCGAGCCCGAAGCCGATGAGCAGGATCCCCGAGATCGCCTCGAGCCGGCGGCCGAAGGCATCGAGCAGCGACGCGCCGAACACGAACGCCAGCAGGCCGAGCATGATCGAGACGCCGACGTGTCCCGTCCCGCAGATCGCGATGAGGCGCGCCGTCCGGCCCGGTGTCCAGCCGCGGGCCCGCGCCAGCGCCGCGAACGGCACCCAGTGATCGGGCGCGAGCGCGTGGAGCCCTCCAACCGTGAGCGCGGTGATCACGAGCGCCGGAAAGACCGCATCAGGCATGGGTCAACTCGCGTCTCCGCGCGGCACCGCGCCACTCCTCGAGCCGCCGAATCCACCGGTCGATCCCGGCGCCGGTCTCGGCGGACACTCGGAGGAGCGCCGGCGCGGGCATCACGCGCGCCAGCGCGCTGGCGATGAGGTCCACGCGCACCGTCGGCAGGTGCAGCAGCAAGTCGGTTTTCGACAGCACGACCAGATCCGCCGTGCGAAACATGGCGGGATACTTCAGCGGCTTGTCCTCGCCCTCGGTCACCGACAACACGACGACGTTGATCGCCTGACCGAGGTCGTACACCGCCGGGCAGACGAGGTTACCGACGTTCTCGATAAAGAGAATGTCGAGATCCATCCAGGGGAAACGGTGCAGCGCCCTGTGCACCATCGCGGCGTCCAGGTGACACGCCATACCCGTGGTGATCGCGAGCGACGGGATCCCCGCCGCCTCGAGCCGCTCGGCGTCCCGCGCCGTCTCCAGATCGCCGGCGAGCGCGCCGATGCGAAGCCGGCCTTTCAACGCGCGGGCCGTTGCCTCGAGGAGGGCGGTCTTGCCCGACCCGGGCGACCCCATGATGTTGATGGCCAGCACGCCCTGTTCCACGAAGTGCTCGCGGTTGTGGCGCGCCCGGCGGTCGTTGTCCGCGAGAATCCGCTCACCGATCTCGATCGGTAGCAACGACTGATCTCCGCACCCGCATGTCCCACACATCACGGCACCTCCAGCTCGATGCGCTCGAGCAGAATCTCGTCTCCCTGCACCAGATGTCCCGGCACGCCGCACGCCGCGCAGATCAGCCGCTCACCCCTCCCAATTGGCGCGCCGCAGCGGCCGCATTCCCATTGCGCGTCGATGGACTCGATCTCCAGCTCCGCGGCCGCACAGATGGTCCCGGCGCGGAACGTGTCGTACGCCGTCTTCAGCAGCTCGCGCTCCACTCCGGCCAGAGTCCCGATGCGGACCTTGACGAGCCTCACGCCGGAGGCGGCATGCGTGCGCGCCTCGCGCTCCACGCGATCGACGAGCGCCTGGACGATGGAGTACTCGTGCATCGCACACCTGTAGCGCAGCCCTTCAGGGCTGCCCCGGCAGGGCTGAAGCCCTGCGCTACGCTGAAAACGTTGCCTCCCGCTTCTCCACAAACGCGCTGAGCCCCTCCGCGAACGCCGGCGTGTCGGCGATTCGCGCCAGCTCGTCGAGCTCGCGATCGAGATGCTGATCGAGCCGGTCGATTCCGGCCGCCAGGTTCATCAGACCCTTCGCGATGCCATAGGCGGAGGTCGGGCCCGCCGCGAGCCGTCCCGCAAGCTCCCGCACCCGGTCCTCGAACTCCGCCGTCCGGAAGACCTTCGTGATGAGACCGAGATCGCGGGCGTGGTACGGCTCCAGCCGTGGATTGAGCAGCATCAGCTCGAGCGCGCGCCGCAGGCCGATGAGGCGCGGCAGCAGGAAGGTCGAGCTTTCGGCGCCGGTCAATCCGGTCCGCGAATACGCCCATTCAAACGACGCGCGCTCGGACGCAACGACGATGTCGCACGCCATCGCCAGGCCGAAGCCGCCGGCCGCGGCGATGCCGTCGACGGCGGCGATGAACGGCTTGGGCGCGCGCCGGATCTCTGAAATCGTGCTGTGCAGGTACTCGAGAATCTGCTTGAAGACCTCGCCGTACCCCCGCGGCACCGCGCGCCCCTCCGGCGTGAGGTACCGGAGCTCCGACTCCTCCCCGCCGCCGCGGATGTATTTGAGATCGGCGCCGCTGCAGAAGATCCCGCCCGCGCCGGTCAGGACGACCGCGCGGACCGCGGCGTCGCGGGCCATCTTTAACGCGGCGGCCCTCAGGTCTTGCGCGGTTGTAACGTCGAGCGAGTTGAAGCGGGCCGTTCGATCGATCGTGATGATCCCTACGGCTCCGGCGTGATCGATGCGAATGTGCGACATCACTAAACCCCAAGCAGGCCTGAAGGCCTGCGCTACGAACATCAGCAGATGCGCGGCAGCGGCTCCCCTTCGGGCTCCGCGACGAGCCGGCGCCCGAACCCGGTGTCGAGCACGAGCGTGCCGGGCCGCTCCGCGCGGCATGCCCCGATGACGGCCGCATACCGGCCGAGGGGATGACCGCGCAGGGCGTCCAGCACGCGCTCGGCGGCGAGGGCGCGAACGCCGATCACCGCTTTCCCTTCATTGGCGACGTAGAGCGGATCGATGCCGAGTACCTCCGCCGCCGCCCGGACCTCGGGCGCGATCGGAATGCTCGGCTCGTCGATGAGGATGCTGACGCCGCTCTTGCCGGCCATCTCGTGCAGCGCGCCGGCGAGCCCGCCGCGCGTCGGGTCTTTCATCGCCGACACGTCATCGCCACCCGCGTCGAGCGCGGCGCGAACCAGGCCGTTGATCGGTGCGACGTCCGACCGCAGCGTGGCGTCGAATCCCAGGTCGTGCCGCGCGGCCATCACCGCCAGGCCGTGATCGCCGATGCTGCCGGTGACGATCAGGACGTCACCCGGCCTGAGGCCGGCGTCCGGCACGATGCGCCGGGCGAGCCCGACGCCCGTCGTGTTCAGGATGAGGCCGTCGATCTCGCCATGCCCCATGACCTTCGTGTCGCCGGTGAGGATCTCCGCCCCGGCTTCGACGCAGGCGGCGCGCATCGAGTCGCGGACCCGCTCGAGATCGGCGCGCCGGAATCCTTCCTCGATGACGACGGCACAGGTCAGGGCCAGCACGTCGGTCGCCCCCATGACGGCGAGGTCGTTGACCGTACCGGACACGCCCAGCCGGCCGATGTCGCCGCCGGGGAAGAAGATCGGATGGACGACGTGCGAGTCGGTCGTCACGACCAGCCACTCGTCGCCGAGCCGGATCGCGGCGCCGTCGTCCATTGCGCGAGGTCCAATGACGACGCGCGGGTCCCGCGAGGAGACCTGCTCGATGAAGATCTCCTCGATGAGCCGGCGCATCGCGCGGCCGCCTGCACCGTGCTTGAGCGTGACGCGATCGGCGAGCGGCAGCGTGGTCGTCACGACAGTCCTCCAACCGCAGATTCACGCAGATTCATGCAGATTTCCGGCTGCGGCCGGCCGCCGTACTGCTGCCAGATCCGGCAGGTGCCCTCGCTGCTCACCATGCAGGCGCCGACGGGCGCGTCGGGCACGCATTCCTTGCCGAAGAGACGGCAGTCGGCAGGCGATGCGATGCCGGCCATGATGTCGCCGCAGATGCAGTGCTGCACGAGCGCGGGCGGCGCGTCGTCCCACAACGACGCCACGTCGATGCGATGCCGGCGTCGCGCATCCACGTGCGCCCACTCGTCGCGCAGCCGCAGGTTGCCGTTCGGCACGTGGGCGATCCCGCGCCAGTTCCCGCCGGCGGGACGGAAGACTCGCCAGAGCTGCTCCTGTGCCCGCAGGTTGCCGGCCTTGGTGACGCAGCGCGGGAACATGTTGACGACGGTCGGCGCGCGGTCCCGCACGAGCTCGATCAGCCGGGCGAGCCCGGCCAGGATGTCCAGCGGCTCGAAGCCTGCCACGACCACCGGAATCCGGTGGCGCGCGACGAACGGTTCGAAGATGCCCCAGCCCGTAATCGTCGCGGCGTGTCCGGCGGCGAGGAAGCCCTCCACGCGCGTGCCGGGCATCTCGGCGACGATCTCCATCACCGGCGGGATGTATTTGTGCGCCGACAGGACGGTGAAGTTGGGCGGCGGATCGCGGAGGATCACCGCGGCCGTCGCGACGGCGGTGGTCTCGAAGCCCGTGGCGAAGAAAACGACGTCCTCGCGGCTCTGCCGGGCCAGCTCCACGGCCTGCGAGATGCTGTACACGATCTCGACCCGCGCGCCCTCGGCGCGCGCGTCGGCGAGCGATCGCGACGAGCCACGAACGCGCAGCATGTCGCCGTAGGTGGCCACGCGGACACCCTGCTTCGCCAGCGCGACCGCCTCGTCCACTTCGGGCAGATCGGTGACGCAGACCGGGCATCCAGGCCCCATGAACACGTCGAGCTCCGGCGGAAGCACGGATCGCAGGCCGAATCGCGCGATCGCCTGCTCGTGGCTGCCGCACACGTGCATCACCGAGACGGGCGCGCGTCCGATCGCGTGGAGCGTGCGGCGCATCGCCCCTACCAGCGCGGCGGCACGTCGCGGGTCGCGGAACTTCAACTCCCGCACACTCGGCAATCCGCGATCAGCATTCAGCATTGCTTCGTTCCGTCCAGCTCGCTTCGCACGTCCGCGGCCATGAGATCGCTGGTCTGTTCCGAATCGCGGAGCAGCTCCTCGTAGAGCGCCAGCGTCCCGTCGATGTCTGGCTCCGGGATGCGGCGGATCGCGAACCCCACGTGATTGAGGATGTAATCGCCCGCCACAACCGGTTCATCCACCAGCTCGAGCCGCACCTGGCGCTGGATGCCCCAGAAGTCGACGGTGGCGACGAGGCCGTCAACCGATACGATTCGTCCCGGGAACGCCGAGACACATCGGACGCCTCCCCTGTCGAATCGATCGTGCGCCAGGCCGGCCTGACACGATGGCGTCGGCCACGAGCGCCTGGCCGAGGCGATTCCGCCATCGCCCGGCGGCACGTCTCCGGGCGCGTGGATGGCGAGCTCCTGCCCGCCGGCTGCCAACAGCGTCTCCGTCAGCCGCGCGTTCTGAAAACAGCCCCCCGTCAGCACGACGGGCAGGCGACCGTGGACCCGACGCGCTTCGCGCAGGATTGCGAGCGTGGCGGCGCAGACGGTGTTGTGAAAGCGGGCGGCGATCGACCCTGCCGCACATTCGGCCATCAGGTCGAACACGGCGGAGCGGATTGCCTCGCGCAGATCCACGACCCACGGCGATCCAGCGAAACTCACGGTGAATGGATAGTCCTTCCGATCGGCCGGATCGGCCGCAAGGTTCAGCTCGAGCGCGATCTGCCCTTCAAAACGGCTCAGGGGACGGTTGAGCACGAGCGCGCCGACGGCATCGAAATACCGGCCGACTCCGTGCGCGAGCGGCAACTGCATCTCGCCGTCGAGCATCTGACGGACGATCCGCAGTGGCTCGGCCGTTACGGTGCGGAACAACTTGAGTGCTCCGGTCGGGACACGCCCGTCGAACGCATCCTCGAGCAGCGCGAGCGCGAGCCGCCAAGGCTCGCGAATGGCGACGTCGCCGCCGGCGAGACGAATCGGGCGGAACGTCGCGAGGCGCTCGAATCGGCAGTAGTCGGCCAGTAACAGCTCGCCTCCCCACGACGTCCCGTCCGGCCCGAAGCCGGTGCCGTCGTATGCCACGCCAAGCACCGGCCCGGCCAGCTTGTGCTCGGCCATCGCGCTCGCGACGTGCGCGTGATGGTGCTGGACGGCGATCTTGATGGTCTCCGGCCGACGCTGCGCGTAGTGCGTCGAGAGGTAGTCGGGATGAAGATCGTGCGCGATGACGCGCGGCGCGATGCCGAGGAATCGCTCCATGCGCTCGATCGACTCTTCGAACGATTGGTAGGTCTCGAGGTTCTCGAGATCCCCGATGTGGGGACCGAGCCACGCCTCGGAGCCTCTGGCCAGGCAGAACGTGTTCTTGAGAAGCGCTCCGCACGCGAGGACCGGCGACTGCAGCGGCTGCGCGAGCGGAAGCGCGCGCGGAACGTAGCCTCGCGAGCGGCGGAAGAGCACCGGCCGGCCCGCGGTCACTCGCGCCACCGAATCGTCGCAGCGGGTCACGATCGGGCGATCGTGCATGAGAAACAAATCGGCGATGCCCGAGAGCCGCTCGCGCGCCTCGTCGTTGCGATACGCGATCGGCTCCTCCGCCAGGTTGCCGGAGGTCATGACGAGCGGCCGCTTCACGTCCGCGAGCAGGAGATGATGCAGCGGCGTGTACGGCAGCAGCAGCCCCACGAGCGTGTTGCGACGGCGCGACCTCGGGCGCCAGGGGCGCCCCCGCCTGCCGCTCGACCAGAACGATCGGCCGCTCGATCGACGTCAGCAACTCGCGCTCGGCGTCGCCGAGCACCGCAATCGTCTCCGCGGCGTCGAGATCGCGCACCATGACGGCGAACGGTTTCTCGTCGCGTCGCTTGCGCTCGCGCAGCCGGGCCACGGCACGCGATGACGTCGCATCGCACGCGAGATGGAATCCCCCCAGCCCTTTCAGCGCGACGATCGAGCCCATCCTCAATCGCGCGCGCGGCCAGCGCGATCGGATCGGCTCCCGGCCACGGCACGCCCAGAGCGTCTTCGGCCGTCAGACGCGGGCCGCAGGTCGGACAGGCGTTCGGCTGCGCGTGAAACCGCCGATCCGCCGGGTCGTCGTACTCCCGCTGGCAGTCGGTGCACATCGCGAACGAGGCCATCGACGTGCGGGGCCGGTCGTAGGGCACGTCGAGCGCAATCGTGAAACGCGGCCCGCAGTCGGTGCAGTTGGTGAAGGGGTACCGATACCGCCGGTTCGACGGGTCGGAGATTTCACCCGCGCAGGCGGGACACGTCGCGAGATCCGCGGGAATCGACACCACGCGCTCGAGACCGTCGCGGCTGGCGACAATCGTGAAGCTGGCGGGCTGCTCCGGTGGAATGTCTGCCCACTCGAGTTGCTGGATGCGCGCGGCTGGAGGCGGATCCACCGTCAGCCCGGCGCAGAAGTCCCCGAGCTCCTCAGGCGTGCCGAAGGCGTCGATCGTCACGCCGGCCGCATGGTTCAGGACGCGGCCCGTGACGTGCGCCTGGCGGGCGACCCGGTAGACCCAGGGCCGGAACCCGACGCCTTGGACCGTACCGCGGACCTCGATCCGACGGCCTGCCGTCGCCATGCTCCGGTCGAGGCAAGGCGAATACCAGCGCGGATCGGCCGGAATTCAGCGAATTTGCGGGAACGGCTGGCGTTATGCCGGGAATCCGGCAGACCCGCCCCGAGGACCCGATCGCTCCCACCACACATCTGGTTCAAGCGGCGGCTGTCTGGCGACCGGTGCGAGGCCGAACACGGCGAGCAGGTTGGCCACACGCTCGATCGCAGCGGGAACGGCGGTCCGCATGGGCGCGGTGAGCCCGGGTCCGGTCGTGACCCGCTCCGCGACGGCGCCGACCAGGATCACCGCCTTTGGTCCGGTACCGGCCAGGTCGAGCGTGGTGAGCGTCTGGGCGAGCGCGGGATCGTGCGGTCCGAGTCGTGGCGTGACGCCCGGCCGCACCAGATCTTCGCGGCCATATGTCCGCACGGATCCCGCCTCGCCGGAGGCCTTGACGGCGTCGACAAGAATGATGACGTCCGCGTTCATCAGGAACGGCGACAGATCGAGGCCCGGCGTCCCCGCGTCAACTATGGACACGTCCGCCGGAAACTCATAGAGCGCCTCGAGCGTCTTGACGACGTAGGGGCCGAACCCGTCGTCTCCCATCAACACGTTGCCGATCCCGATGATGCGGACGTCCATCTCTAACGTGGGGCTCCGCCCCACACCCCGGCTCGGTCGCTTGCGGGGGCCCCTACGCCCCGCGCCGCTCCCTCGCAGGCGCGCTGTGCGCGCCTAGACGCCACCGAAACTGACATCCGTACAGGTTGCTGTGCAAGCATGGCTAAAGAGCTCTCACCCGTGCCAACTCTCGCCCCTCGAGGTCGACCGTGTGGATGGCGCACGCCAGGCACGGATCGAACGAGTGGATCGTGCGCAGGACCTCGAGGGGACGCTCCGGATCGGCAATCGGATTGCCGACGAGCGACGCTTCGTACGGTCCCGGCTGGTCCTTCGAATCGCGCGGGCCGGCGTTCCACGTCGACGGCACCACGGCCTGGTAGTTCTTGATCTTCCCGTCCTCGATGACGATCCAGTGCGACAGCGTGCCGCGCGGCGCCTCGTGGAAGCCGAAGCCTCGTTGCTCCCCTTTGGGAAATACCGGCGCGTTGAAGATCGCGGTGTCCCCTTTTCCGATGTTCTCGACGAGCAGATCCCAGTGCCGGGTCGCGAGCTCGGAGATGACCGCGGTCCGGATCATCCGCGCCGCGTGGCGGCCGAGCGTCGAGTGGAGCACCTCCGGTCCGAGTCGTGCGCCGGCGATCGCGCCTGCCGTCTCGAGCGTCTTCGTCGCCCACTTGACGGTCGGCTGGTGCCCGAGCGCGAACGCGACGAGCACTTCGGCCAGCGGGCCGACCTGCATCACCTTGCCGTCGAATCGCGGCGCCTTGACCCACGAGTACTTGCCGTCCGGCTTGTAGCCGGTGTAGTTGGGAACCGTTTCCCCGTCCCACGGATGGCGCGTCCAGTCGCCGTCGTACCACGCGTGAGCGATGTTCTCGCTGACGTTCTCGCGGAAGTACGGCTCGTCGAATGTCTTGATCTCGCGGACGGTCTTCAGGTCGCCGTTCATGATCGTGCCGCCCGGCATGTCGAACGTCGTCGCCTTTCGCGTCCAGCGGGAAGTCGGGCACCGCCAGATAGTTCGTCACACCCTTCCCGTATCCCAGCCAGTCGGCGTACATCGCGCCGACGGCGCAGACGTCGACGAAGTACACCTGCTCGATGAAGCTCTTGATCTCGTCGAGCCGCTGCTTGATGTAGAAGAGCTTCTCCATGTTCAGCGTGGCCTGGTTGTCCAGGTTGATCGCGTTGGCGACGCCGCCCACCGCGAGATTCTGGATGTTGGGCGTCTTGCCGCCGAGGAGCGCGACGACCTGGTTGACCTTCCGCTGATACTCGAGCGCCTCGAGATAGTGCGCGACCGCGAGCAGATTGACCTCCGGCGCCAGCTTCATCGCCGGGTGTCCCCAGTAGCCGTTCGCGAAGATCCCGAGCTGCCCGCCGGCGACGAACCCGGCCAGGCGATCCTTGACCGCCTGGAGCTGCTGCCGGCCGTTGCCGGGCCACGGGGATAGTTTCTCGGCGAGCGCGGCGGTCTTCGCGACGTCCGCCTTGAGCGCCGACACGACGTCCACCCAGTCGAGCGCCGAGAGATGATAGAAGTGCACGATGTGATCGTGCATGGCGTGCGCCGCGACGATCAGGTTGCGGATGTACTGCGCGTTCGGCGGCACCTCGAGGCGCAGCGCGTTCTCGACCGCGCGCACCGAGGTGATCGCGTGCACCGTCGTGCACACCCCGCAGAACCGCTGGGTGAAGAGCCACGCGTCCCGGGGATCGCGGCCGAGGAGGATGCGCTCGATGCCGCGGAACATCTGGCCCGACGACCACGCCTTGGTGACGACGCCGCCGTCCACCTCGACGTCGATGCGCAGATGGCCTTCGATGCGCGTGATGGGATCGACGGTAATGTGGCGGCTCATCCTGGCACCCCTGCTCTTTCGACGCGGCCGATGTCCGGAGGCCTCCGCGGCTGGATCGGCGCCGGCCGGCCCCCGAGAATCGGAAACTGTTTGACGAGAACCACGTAGACGAGGATCTCGAACGCGACCAGACCGACCGTGACGAGCATCTCGCCTACGCTCGGAAAGTACGACCACTGCGGGCCGGGCTGGAATGCGACGAGATACGTGTCGAACCGGTAGAGCGCGCCGGCGGCGAGCAGGAGCATCGCGCTTCTGAACAGCGTCCCGGCGCGGCGCCGATCGGCCGGCCGGAAGAGCATCGCCGCCGCGACGATGACGAGCCCGAACTCCAGGAGGGCCAGGACGCTTCGCAGATCGAAGGCGAACAAGAGCCCTAGCCGGCCCCGCGCGGCCATGTCCACGAAGCGCACGGCGGCAAACACCACGAGGATCGGCATCACGATCGCGGCGAGGCCGGCCAGCATCTTCGTCTCGGCGCGACGCCCGAAGAACCGGCTCGCGACGGACGACTCGACGATCGACGGCGCCATAGCCCATCCCGAGACAGGAGATCAGAAACAGGAGCGGCAGCAGCGGCGTGTGCCAGAGCGGATGGAGGCGCGGACCCGCGATGAGCATCAACGACCCCAGCGACGACTGGTGCATCGTCGGCAGCAGGATGCCCAGGGCGACGATCCAGATCAGGCTTCGGTCGAGTATCCCGAGCGCGCGCTCCGACAGACGGCGCAGCCACGGCAGCGACGTCGTGCGTCCGCGCTCGAGAAAGGCCGGCGACAGCTCGATCCAGAGCAGCACCATGTACGCCATGATGCACAGGGCGACTTCGAGCAGGACCGAATTGAGATTCCAGCGCCAGAAGAAGAGTCGGGACCTTCCAGGCGCCCCACCAGCGGCCGATGTCCAGCATCACGGAGAATCCCGCGATGCTGTAGCCCATCGCGCTCGTGAGAATCGCCGAGCGGACGAGCGGGTGGTACCGTCCCTTGTTCATGATGTAGACGAGCAGCGCCAGCGCAGTACCCGCCGCACGCGAGCGCCGTGCCCGTGACGACGTCGTACGCGATCCACAGGCCCCATGCGTACCCGTCGTTCATCGCCGTCGTCGCGCCGAGGCCGAAGAGGAAGCGGACGGCGATGACGGCGAAGCCGATCGCGGCGAGCCCGGCGAGCGCCTTGAAGGGTTTCGTGAGAATTCGGCCGCCGACAGGAGCCGCCCGGGCGGTCATGAGGCCTCCTTGTCAGGCGGCTGCGCTGTGGCGCCTGCTTTGCGATTGCGAACCATCACGACCGCGAGCGCGCCGTAGAGCGCCAGCGGCGCGACGAAGCCTCTGTAGATCCCGTGCTGAATCGTCCGCACCGGCTCGGCGGTCGGCGTCTCGTCCAGCGCGGGAAGCCCGAGCGCTCGAACGGCACGTGCGACAGATACAGGCACTGCGTGCCACCGCCCTCGGTCTCGCCGTACACCCTCGGGACGTAGCGGTCCGGGAACGCCGCAAGCCGCCGCTTCGCCTCCGCCAGCAGCTCGACGCGCGTGCCGTAGATCACCGCTTCCCGCGGGCAGGCCTCGGCGCACGCCGGTATGCGACCCTGCGCGATCCGGTGGTTGCACAGCTCGCACTTCACCATCTTCGGGAGTGCCTTCGACCATTCGAACTTGGGGATTCCAAACGGACACGCGATCTGGCAATACCGGCAGCCGATGCAGAAATCCGCGTCCCACGTGACGATGCCGAACTCGCGTTTCTTGAAGGCGCCCAGCATGCACGCGCTTGCGCACGCCGGGTCGAGGCAGTGCATGCACTGCGCCTTCATGTACGACATCGTCCCGTCGTCGCTTTTGTACAGCTTGATGACGTTCTTCGTCCGCTCGTTGAGATCGAGAGGCGCCTGATAGAGTCCACCCGGCCAGTACGCGGCGTCCGGCTCGAGGTTGTTCGCCTCGGCGCACGCGACGACGCAGGCCTTGCAGCCGATGCATCGAGTGGTGTCGTACAGGAGGCCGACGGCGTCGGGGGGTGCCTCCGGACGAGCGCCCTTCGCCGCGGGCGCACGTCCCGCGACTGCTATGCCGCCGGCAACCGCGAGCCCTTTCAGGGCGGTGCGCCGCGAGATGCCCATGTCACACCTCCGGCGGCTGCGGTCCGTCCAGGGTTGGCGGCGGAGCGGCCGCGTCTGTCGGTTTCCCGGGGATGTCAGACCCGTCGAGCTTCTTCGAGAGTGCGTACCCCGCTCCGAGGATCGCCCCGGTCACGAGGCCAGCGACTCCTGTCGCAATCGGGCTGATAGTGCCCTGCGGGGCGCGAATCGGTGGATACGTGTCTGGCGGCGTCGGCCGCAGGATGTCGACCGTGTCGTGCAGCGCCACGCGAAAGGCGAGCTTCTGTTCCGTGCACCCGAAGCACGGATGCCCGATGCCGATCGGCCAGCAGTCGTTGACCTCGCCGAAGGCGAGCGTCGAGCAGTTGGCAAACGTCTGCGGTCCCTTGCAGCCCATTTTGTAGAGGCAGTACCCGAGCCGATGTCCTTCGTCGCCGAACTTCTCGACGAAGCGGCCGGCGTCGAAGTGCGCGCGGCGCGGGCAGTGGTCGTGAATCGTCCGGCCGTAGGCAAACAGCGGCCGCCCGAGGTCGTCGAGCTTCGGCAGCGTGCCGAACGCCGCGTACTGCAGCACCACGCCGAGGAAGTTGTAGGGATTTGGCGGGCAGCCGGGGATCGTGACGACGGTCGTGCCCTGAAGAATCTGAGGAGCGCCGGTCGCGCCGGTCGGGTTCGGGTCGGCGGAAGGGATGCCGCCCCATGAGGCGCAAGACCCGATCGCGATGACCGCGCCCGCCCTGGACGCGACGTCGCGCGCGATGTCAACCGCGGTCCGCCCGCCAATCATGCAATACACGCCATCGTCTTTCGTCGGAATGGCCCCCTCAATCACGCAGACGTACTTGCCGGCGTTCTTCGTCATCGCGGCCTTCAGCGCGGCCTCCGCCTGATGGCCCGCCGCGGCGAGGAGCGTTTCCGAATAATCCAGCGATACAAGGTCGAGAATCAGATGAGAGAGCGCCGGGTGCGACGTGCGCAGCAGCGATTCGGTGCAGCCGGTGCACTCCTGGAAGTGCAGCCAGATGACCGATGGTTTCAGCTTGAACGCTGCTTCGGCCAGACGCGCGGCGGCGGAGCCGGACAGGCCGACCGCCGCCGCGGCCGTCGTGCAGACGCGCACGAAATCGCGCCGGCTCCAGCCGGCCTCATCGGGGGGGAACGCGGACGGCAGCAGGTTGGGCACTCGTTGCATAGCGGCACCTCGCCCCGACGCTTGTGTCGGTTGGAGGAGCAACCGAAGTGCCACGCGACGATCCCGGGTTTATGGTCCCTTTTCCTCGGGATTGAAGGCGGAGCGAACGGATCGGCAGGCGCCGTGCCGGGCGGCCGTCAGCGGTTTCCCGATTCGGCCGGCGGACGTGGCGGATTCCCGACGCCTGTCACGCGACCGCACCAGACGCAATCGGAAGTGCGGAATAGAGCGCATTTCTGAGTGCGACGTCCCGCGGGTCTCCGGTCAGCGCCGTCCCCATCTTCATCGTCACATAGCCGTAGCCGACGCCCGTCGACGGATCGGCGAAGCCGAGGGCACCGCCGGCTCCAGGTGCTCCGAACGAACTGGCGCTTCCGAAAGGCATGAGGGGACTCGGCTTCATGAAGCCCAGAGAGAACCGCACGCCCTCGCCCTTCATGCACTCGTCGTAGAACCCGCGCGACGGCGCAACCGGTGGGGCGGCGAGGAGCGCGAGCGTGTCCGGGCGCAGGCCGAGCTCGCGTCCGCCCGTGGCGAACGTGCTGTAGGCGCGCGCGATCGCCGCGAGCGCTCCCGATGCCACCGCCGGCCGGCACTTCGAGATTTCGCGCGTAGACCCGCGCTTGTCGTGAGGCAACTCGGAGCCGTGGAGCGCCCGGATGATCTTCGATCGTGGAGTCATCGTGTCCAGCGCCAGGCGCGGCGGGAAGCCGCGTAGCCGCTCGAGCACTGTGGGCGGCACGACTGTGGCGAGCCGCGAGTTCGGGATGTCCTCGGGCAGCCTGATGTAGACGTCCAGCCCGAGCGGCGTCGCGATTTCGTCCTGAAAGAACTGGCCGAGGCTGCGGTGCTTTGGATCAATGCGGCGCAGCAGTTCGCCTTCGTAGAATCCGATCGTGACCGCGTGATAGCCCTGCCGCGTGCCCGGCTCCCACGCTGGCTTCTGGCGCGCCAGGACAATTGCGAGCCGATCGAGGTCGGACACGAGGCTGCGGTCGACGGGCACGTCGAGCGCGTAGAGGCCGGCCTGGTGTGCCAGCAGTTGCCTGACCGTGATTCGCTCCTTTCCCGCCTGAGCGAACTCCGGCCAGTAGGTGCACACCCGTTCCTCGTAATCGAGCCAGCCCCGCGAATGAGCGACCGCAAGGGTCATCGCGGCGAAGCCCTTGGTCGCCGAGTACACGATTACCATCGTGTTCGGCTCCCACCGCTCCCCTGTCTGCTTGTTTCGGATGCCGCCCCAGAGATCGACGACCTTCTCGCCGCCGTAATAGGCGCAACAAGCACCGCCCAGTTCCCCGCGCCGCGCGAAGTTCCCGATAAACGCGGCGCGCACGGCGTCGAATCCAGGACTGATGTTTCCTTCGATCGTGCGTGATGCAGCCATGGTTCCTCCCCGTCGCCGCGCGGGCGATCTGTTTTCCATTTATTGAAGGCAAACGCCGTGCCCTCGCCCTCCCCGGACGATGCTGCACGCCTGACGGAATTCCGGCGGCCCATCGGGTGTTTTTCCCGCGCGGCACCGGAATCTGTCCCACCCTTTTCGGGTCCATGCCTGATAGCTCGCCGCGCGCCCTGCTCGTAATCTCTAGTAGAGAAAAAGGAGGACGCCATGTTCCGCTATCTCGGAGGCGAAAAGGTCGGCGGCGGGTTCTACGTCAATCGCCGGACCTGGGGCATTACAGTCGTCAATCGCGAAGGCGTGCTGGCAGGAGGCCTGGAGGATCGTTACGCGAAGATCCCGGCCCTCGTTGCGCTCATCCTCGCGCCGCTCGCCGGGGCCGCGTTCGCGATGTTCCTGCCGTTCATCGGCATCGCGATGGTGTTGGACCTCGGGGCGCGCAAGCTGTGGCGCCGGGTCCGGATGGCGTTGCCGGCTGGCGCGCGGGGAGCCGTGACGAAGCCGCGCGGGTGACCGTCAGGCCCGCGCGGGCTGTTGACGGCGCTCCCGCTCCTCGCGTCTGCGGGCGTCGGCGGCATAGGCATCGGCTGCGGCGCGCGAGCCCAGGATCCAGCCGAGGATCAGGCCGCCGAAGAGGACCGCCGGGACGTAGATCAGATGAGCCGCGCTGATGTCGCCCATCAGATCCTCCGCTCGGCAAGCTGCCGCGTCGCGCTTGCGATGTCTCGTTCGACGCGGTCGAGGCGCCGCCACATGGAGCGCATGTAGAAGAAGACGACCAGCCACGCGAAGGCGTACGCGGCCATCACCAGCGGCGCCGCCGGCAGCACTTCCCCGGGTGCCGGCGTGAAGGGCACGAACTCCTGCGTGATCAGCAGACTGAACATTGCCTAGTCCTCCAGCTTCAGGTAGAGCTCGTCGAGCCGTGCCTGTTCGGTCTCGAGGCGCGTGCGGACCGCGAGGATCGACGTCCCGAGCGCGATGAAGCCGATCGCGCACCACCAGAACGTCATGCGCATGCCCGGTCCCAGCGTGGTCACGACCGCGGTGTCGGATGGACGGTGCGCCACACGTTGACCGACCAGTAGACGAATGGCACGTTGATCATCGCGAACATGGCCAGGACCGCCGCGAGCTTGTTCGCGCCCGATCCGCCGTAGCGGCGCAGCAGCAGATACCCTACGAACATCAGCCAGACGACCAGCGACAGCGTGAGCCTGGCGTCCCATTGCCACCACACGCCCCATGCCTTGCGGCCCCACAGCGGCCCGGTCACCAGGCCAATCAATCCGAACACCGCGACGACCTCGGCTGCCGCGCTCGCGAGACGGTCCGCTCCGGCCCGGCCCGAGAAGAGATATACCGCGCTCGCGATCCCGCAGACGAAGGCGGCGAGGAACATCACCATCCACGACGGCACGTGGAAGTAGAAGATCTTCTGCACGAAGCCCATCGTCGATTCGACGGGTGCGCCGTTGATCAGCCAGGGCGCCAGGACGATCAGGCCGGCCGCGGCTGCGAGACAGGGCATGAACAGCTTGCGCATCACGGCATCTACTCCTGTGCCGATCGCGCCGTCGTCGTCGGCACGGTTCGTCGGCGGCGGCCGTTCGGCTCGCGATGACGGCGCGCGTCCTCGTCCGCCTTCGCCAAGGCTACGGCGGACAAGTCGAGCTGAGCGATGAGACCGGCGGCGCGCGCCCGCAGCCGGCCCATCATCTCGTCGTAGTCAGTGGAGGCGACCTTGCGCATCGCGCGATCGAACTCCAGCTCCCTGATGGCACGCAGCGCCAGCGTCTTTTCCTTCTCGAGAACGGCCCGCTGCCGTTCGCCCAGCGGCTCGAAGACCGCGTCGTCCTGTCGATCCACCAGCGGCGCCAGCGTGCGGTACAGCGCGCCGGCCGTGAGACCCGCCGCCCCGATGGCCATGCTCATGAGTACGAGCCGCTCGGGCGCCATCGGCGGGGAGAGGAGGACGGCCGCGGTTGCCGCCGCGAGCGAGGCCAACACGAAGAAATGCCAGGTCCGGAACCCGGCCTCAATCGATGTCTCTGAGCGCATCATCCACACGCGCCTCGAGCGTCGGCTCGAGCGCCATGCCTCCATCCCGCATGTCTGCTTCCGGCGACGAGGTCGACTCGGGCGCCGCGTTCGCTGAGCGGCGGGACCACCGGCGGGCCACGCCAATCATCAGAACGAGCCCTCCCACGCCGCCCAGATACGGCACCGACCAGGCCAGCCGATTGAATCCACGATCGAGCGGGGCCGCCAGCGGCTCCTCGCTGCCATATTCGGCTACGAAGTACCGATAGACCTCCTCGCGCGTACGGCCCTCCGCGACCAGACGCGATACCTGATCGCGCATCTTCGCGGCGTACCCGCACTGGCACTCACCTATCAGCTTCTTGCCGCACGTGCCGCAGAGACACACGATCTCGCGATACAGCTCTTTCTCGAGCTCGGTCCGGGGCGTCACCGCGGCGAAAGAGGGACCCTCCTCGTGCTGCGCCCTGGCCGCGGCTGGCAACAGCAGCAGGAGAATCACGGTTGCGGCGGCCGCATGCGCGGGGGCCCTGACGACGGCAAATGCGAAGGCGCTCTCGGGCATGAGCGCGATCGCCGTACCGATTGCCAGAATGCCGAACCCGGCCCAGATCCAGTTGACGAGCGGATTCACCGTGATCTCGTAGGTCGCCGACTGCGGCTGCGCGTCATAGCCCGCGAGCACGATGTACAGGTCCTCTGCAAAGCCTCGCCGGATCGCGACCTCGGTGGTCGGCTCCTCCTCGCGTCCTTTGTAGAACCACCTAGCGGGCCGCATCTCGCCGATATTCCGACCGTCGCGCTCGACGGTGACGCGGCCGCCGACGATCTGCTTCTGACCGTCCTCGTCGATGCGCACCGCGTCGTGTCGTACCGTGTAGCGGCCGACCGAGACCCGCTGGCCGGGCTTCAGGAGTACCTGCTCCGACAGTTTGAACGCCTCGCCGGCAAAGCCGAGGAACATCAGCACGATGCCGAGATGAACGAGATAGCCGCCGTACCGGCGCGGCGAGCGCGCAACGAAACCGACGAGCGCCGTCAGCAGATCCGTCTTCGTCGTCGCGCGGCGCACGTGCGCGCCGCGCCAGAATTCCTGCCAGAGCGTTCCCGCGACGAAGGCCGAGAGCGCGAAGCAGAGCCCCGAGCTCCAGACCCGCACGCCGAGGGTCACGACCACGACCGACACCGCCAGCGCGGACACCGTGGGCCAGAGGAATTGGTGGCGGAGATTGGCGGGCGTCGACTTCCGCCAGGCGAGGAGCGGACCGGCGCCCGTCAGAAACAGCAGCGCCAGGCCGATCGGCGCCATCCACTTGTTGAAGAACGGCGGGCCCACGGTCAGCCGGTCGCCTGTCACGGCTTCGCTCAACGTCGGGAACATCGTGGCGAAGAGCACGAGGAAGGCGGCGAAGAGCAGAATCCAGTTGTTGGCCAGGAATGCCGCTTCGCGCGACACGAGCGAGTCGAGCTCGTTGCGCGAGCGCAGCAGCGGCAGCCGGTGAATCACCAGGCCGAAGCTGACGACGAGGATGACCGCCATGAACACGGTGAACATCCACGCGAGGGCGCGATCCTCGCCGAAGGCGTGCACCGATTGCACGACGCCCGATCGCGTCATGAAGGTGCCGAAGATGGTCAGGAAGAACGTGACGATCACGAGCGTGACGTTCCAGACGCGCAGCATGGCGCGCCGTTCCTGCACGATCACCGAGTGGAGGAACGCCGTGGCCGTGAACCACGGCAGCAGGCCGGCGTTCTCGACCGGGTCCCAGCCCCAGTAGCCGCCCCAGCCCAGCTCCTCGTAGGCCCACAGCATTCCGAGCACCAGGCCGAACGACAGGAAGAACCAGCTCACCATCGTCCAGCGCCGGACGGCGCGGAGCCAGGAGTCGTCCAAACGTCCGGTCATCAGCGCCGCCAGGCCGAAGGCGAACGGGATCGTCATCCCGACGAAGCCGACGTACAGCGCCGGGGGGTGGATGGCCATGTAGAAGTTCTGGAGAAGCGGGTTGAGGCCGCGCCCGTCCGTCGGACGCTCGACCAGAAACGTCTGGAACGGATCGCTGTGGATGACCATCAGAAAGATGAAGAACATCTCGACGGCGGCGATCGTGGCCACGACGTAGGGGATCAACTCGCGTTGACGCTCGCGATTGAAGAGCACCGCGAACGATCCGAAGACTGACAGCAGAAACGCCCAGAACAGCAGCGAGCCGTCCAGGCCGCCCCAGTACGACGTGAGCTTGTAGAAGAGCGGCAGCGCGGCGTCCGAGTAGCGCTGGACGTACTTGATCGAATAGTCGTTGGAGACAAACGCGTGGAGGATCACGGCGGAGGCCGCGGTCAGCAGGCCGGCGACCAGGTAGAGCGCGCCGACGCCGCTCTCGGTCAGCCGCCGCGAGCCGCGCCGGGCGCCGGCCACCGAGGCCGCGATCGCGTAGCTGCACGCGACGAAGGCGGCGAGGAGCGTGAAGGTGCCGAGGGCCGCCATGACTACCGCGAGGCCTCGTACTTCGACGGACACTTCGCCATGATGCCGTCCCGCTCCACGTCGAATCCGCCGGGGCCGAGCCGGCCCTTGACGACGACTTCCGCGCGGCTCTTGAACGTGTCGGGGACGACGCCCGTATACTGCGCCGCCACGACGCTGCCGTTGCTCTCAATCCGGAACTGATACTCGAGGCTGTCGCGGCGCCGGAGAATGGAGTCGGCGACGACGAACCCGTGAAGCTGCAGCCGTTTGCCGTACCAGCTGGCCGGGTCCGCCATGACTTCGTCGACGTGCTTGTAGTACTCGGTCCCCTCGCTCAGCGTGGCGTAGAAGAGCGCGGTCAGGGCACCTGCGAGGACGACCGACGTGAGGCCGATCTTGGCGGTCTTGTTCCGCATGCCCCTCGGTGTCAGCACGCCCCGTACCTCCCCGCGACCGGCCATTTTCCGGCAGAAAAGACGGTGCTACGGCTTGAACGACGGATTGCTGCCGGATATCCGGCAGGCGAAAAATGGGACAGTCACCTTTTTACCAAAATTGAAAAAAGGTGACTGTCCCCTTTACTGCGGCTGGATGATCTCCCGCCGGAGGGCGAAGCGAATCAGGTCGGTGCGGTTGTGAAGGCCGAGCTTCTCCATCAGGTGCTCGCGATGGCTCATCGCGGTCTTGACGCTGATGCCGAGCGCCTCCGCCACCGCCTTGCTGCTCATGCCTTCGGCGACGAGCTTGAGGACCTGTTTCTCACGGTCGGTCAGCGATTCGTACGGGTCGTCCGGAACCTCCACACGCCCGGAATCGGACCTGTCGGCCAGCGCGCTGCGGGCGATCTCGGGATCGAGGACGAGGCCGCCGCGCGCCACGGCGCGAATGGCGCGCGCGAGATCCGTCGCGACCGAGCGCTTCAGCAGGTACCCGGACGCGCCGGCCTGGACGAAGCGCCGGATCGACTCCGGATGATCGTACCTGACTCAGCACGAGGACCTTGACCGGCGAGTCGTTCCGCCGCAGCTCGAGCAGCGCCTCGTAGCCGCCCAGTCCTGGCATCGAGACGTCCAGTAGCACGACGTCCGGCTTGAGCTTCTGACAGGCCTCGACCGCCTCGCGCCCGTCGCCCGCTTCCCCGACCAGCTCGATGTCGCCCGCCGCGGCGAGGAGGGCGCGAAGCCCTTCGCGCAGAATGGCGTGGTCGTCCGCGATTACGACCCGGATGCGTGGCATGGAGCCTCCGCTATCGCTGCCGGCATCGGGACGCGCAGCACCACGCGGGTGCCGGCGCCCGGCGCCGATTCGATTTCCGTGACGCCGCCGATGAGATCGATCCGCTCGCGGAGGCCGACCAGGCCCAGCCCGCGTCCCTCCGGAGACGGTCTGATTGACGCCGGGTCGAAGCCCTCCCCATCATCCTCGATCTCAATCACCACGTTGGCGTCAGGATCTCTCCGGACCTGGACGAGCGCGCGATCGGCCTGAGCGTGCCGCTCGATGTTGATGATGACTTCCTGGACGGCCCGGAAGAGCGCCGTTTCGATCGCGTGCGGCAGGCGGGGAAAGTCCTCCGGGAGCTCGAGGCGTGTCTTCACGCCCGCCGGAACCAGGTGCCGGTCGGCGCACGAGCGAATCGCGGCGATCAGCCCGACGTCGTCCAGCTCGGACGGCCGCAGGTCGTACATGAGACGGCGCAGCGCGTCCTGCGTATGTGCCGCGAGCCCACGCGCGGCGACAAGCGCCTCGCGCGCGCCGCCGGCCGGCTCGTCCCCCAGCGCCGCGGACAGACGCAGGTCGAGCGCGACCAGCAGCTGACAGCTCTCGTCATGGATCTCTCGCGCCACGCGCTTGCGCTCGTCCTCCTGAGCGCCGATGACCTTGGCCAGGAGCGCAGCACGCTGGCGATCGCGCGACTGCAGCTCTTCGTACAGCCGCGTCAGTTCCGCCGTGCGCGCCTCGACGCGCTGCTCGAGCGTCCGGTTCGCGGTCGCGATCTCCTGCAACGAATCCTTCAGCGCCCGTCGCATGCGCTCGAACGACGCGGCCAGGCGGCCGACTTCGTCGTTCGATGACGGGGGAAGCGCGACGTCCATCTCGCCGCCGGCGATGCGTTCGGTCGCCTCTGTGAGCGACGCGATGGGCGACTCGAGGCTGCGCGCCGTGCCCCACGCGAGCAGCAGCATCCCGCCGAAAACGGCCGCCGCCAGCGCCGCAATCGTACGGCGCGCGGGTCCCGTCGGGCTCGCCGGTCCGACCGGCGTCACGTGCACGCGCCATCCGGTCGTGCCCACCACGCTCTCCGACGTCGTGTCCTGATTGAGCGGACTCCTGGCGTCGGCCGCCAGCACGACGCCGCGGCTGTCGAGGACCGCAAAGCTCCCCGGCCGCGCCCGCCGCATCGGCGCGAGCAGCCGGCCGAACGCGTGGGCGTCTGGAATGGCCATGGCGCCAATTGCGCTCGACGGCAGCGCGCCGGGACGCCAGACTGGAACCAGCAGGAACGTGGCGCCGGGACCCGTCGGGTTCGGCACCAGATCGGTGACGGTCGGCCGCGTCGACTCCAGAGTCTCGGCCACGCGGGCGGCCAGCGACGCGAGGACACCTTCGGCGGGCATTGCGGGCTCGGCGAGCAGGACGCGCCCTTCGTGGTTGGTGACAAAGACCGTGTCGACCCAGCCGATCCGTCGATGCGCGGCGCGCAGCGCGGCGCGCAGTTCGCCGTTCCCCTGGGTCATCTCGATCCGCGGCTCGAGCGTCACCTGTTGCAGTGCCGCGAACGCCGCGACGACCTCTGCGTCCAGATGGGCCGCAAGCGCCGCCGCCGCCAGCCGCCGCTCTTCGACGACGCGCATCTCGCTGCGCGCGATCGCGACCTCGCTCACGACGCCCGCCGCCAGGTAGGACGCGACCATGCCCGCGGCGGTCAGGACCAGCAGCCGCCCCTGGAGCCCGTGGCGCCAGCTTCGGTTCCCGCGCGGCATCGGCTCACCCATTACACACCCGTAGCGCAGCCCTTCAGGGCTGCCTTGATCAGCCCGTCTTGACCAGCGGGCCCGACGCCTCCCGCTCGGCGTCTCGCGCGGCCGCGATCCGCTCGTACTCGAGCGGATGTTCGTGCCGCATCCGCTCTTCGCTGATCCGGCCGGTGAAGATACTGCCGTCGAACGGAAAGACGTCGGGGCTGAGGTGCGCGTTGTAGATGTGCCAGGTGATGATCACGAGGAACGCCATCAGCCCCTCGTTGCTGTGCGCGACCTTCGACACGGGGATGAGCTGCCCGGGCAGGTAGTGTGCGAAGCATCGCCGGCCACAGCAGCACGACGCCCGGTGCCGATCACGACGAGCGAGCCGAGCAGCATGCCCCAGTATTCGAACTTCTGGCGATAGTCGAAACGATCGAACCTGGGCTGCGTCTGCGCCAGGCCGAGGTAGTACCGCAGCGACATGATGGCGTCGGTGAAGTCCCTGCGGTCCGGCACGAGCGAGAGCCGGGCTCGCCGCGTGGCGACGAGCCAGGTCGCGCCGGCGAGGTGCAGGATGGTCAGCGCGGCGAACAGCAGCCCGGACGCGCGGTGCAGCCAGCGCGCCCGCTCGACGCCGCCCACCAGGTCGATCGTCCAGCGCGCCCAGCCCTGCTCGAAGAACTTCTGCGGCAGCCCGGTCACGCAGAGAAGGATGAACACCAGCATGATCGCGAAGTGCTCGGCACGCCGCCACGGCGAGAATCGGACGATGGCTTCGTCGCTCATCGGTTGACCACCACTCTCCAGAGGTGCAGCAGAATCTGCAGGCCCAGCCCCCCGACCATGAACGGAATCAGGATCGCGTAACCGATCTGGACGAGCCACACCAGGGGAAACGCCGAGAGGCTCGGCTCGTAGTGCGAGAGCCAGGCGTCGGGGAAGTTCTCCGTCGCATCGGCATGGCACTGCTGGCATGTTTTGACGAGGTTCGCTTTCATGACCCGGGATCCGGGCGCATCGGTCTTCGTGATGTCGTGCACGCCGTGACAGTCCGTGCAGCGCGCCACGAAGCGCCCCTCCCCCATTCCGGGCGCCGTCCGACTGAGCGACGCCGTCATCCCGTGGAAGTCGGCGAGATAGGTCTGAACCACTCGCGGCGACATGCCGTACTTGGCCGCCAGCGCGGGGTTCGCATGACACTGCGCGCAGAGGTCCGGCGTCCGGGGGTTCCACGCCGGATCGCGCGGGCCGCCGACGTCGTGCGCGCGATGGCACGACACGCAGGTCGGCAGATCCGGGTTCGGCGGTCCGCCGTTGGTGCCGTGCACGCTGTGGGCGAAGGTGCGGCCGACTCCGCCATGGCAGCGCTCGCACGCCGCCCGGACCTCCGCGCTCGCCGTCTGCGTCGTCTTGATCTCGTGCGAACCGTGGCAGTCGATGCAGACCGGCGCCGTCGCGTCGCCGCGGGCGAGCGCCGGCTGATGGATGCCGCCGAGGGTCTCGCTGTAATTGGTGAAGTGGCAGCGGCGGCACTGCTCCGACGTCGCGAGGCGGAGCTCGCGCACGGTCTTGACCGTGAGCTCGGGATGCGGCACCTCGGCCTGCGCGGGATGGCACTCGGCGCACTTCACGCGCCCTCCGTGCACCGATGCGGCGTGCAGCGCCGGATCCACGAACAGCCTAAGCGTCTCGCCGCCCGCGAGCGTCATCGCGAGATCGCGATCGTTGTGGCAGTCCATGCACATCGCCGACGGATCGTCGGCCTGCGCGCCGCCTGGGCGGCGGAGCGGCCCGGAGCGAGCGCGAGAGCGGTGAGGAGGCAGATACCGAGCAGCAGCGCGGTCGTGAGCGGCCCGGTCGGACGGATCTTCATGCCTTACCCGAGAGCGAAACCCATGCCGCCGTTTCTCCCACAGAATGCGTGAGATAGCGCGGGCCGACGGAAACCGGCCACGGTTTTCCGGCGACCCTCGCCGGACGCCCGGCAACACGGACGGCACCGACGTTGCTCAGGAAGTCGAGGGAGGCGTCGCCATGCCCATCAGAACGCTCAGATGTCCGGTGCTCGGCGGGACCGTGACACAAGTCACGGATCTCGAAGGTGCGCCAGTGTCCATCATCTGCCCCGAGTACGACAGGCCGACAGGAGAATGCCGCGTGAAGAACCGGGCGGCCGGGGGTGGCCCGCTCGCGCAGTTCCTCGAGCGCGTCGCCGAAGAGACCTTGACGACGCGCTCGCGGCTCTGCGACTTACAGTGACGCTGTCGATTACTCGACCAGTTCCGGCTCGCGCGGCGCGTTACGGAATGCCAGGATCGCCCGTAGCGCCTTGATGATCTCCTCCGAGATCGGAGCATCCGGCGCCAGCGCCCTGACGATGATGTCGTCGAGAGAGAGGATGCCCAGGATCTTTCCGGTCTCGGACAGGACCGGCAGCCGCCGTACGCGGTAGGTCCGCATCGTCTCGAGCGCCTTCTTGACGTCGTCGTCCGGGCCGCAGCTGTGCACGTAACGGCTCATCACCTCGCGTGCGGCCACGTTGCCCGGCTTCCGGCCAGTCGTGACGAGCGCCATGCTGATGTCGCGGTCGGTGATGATGCCGACGACGGCGCCGAGCGGCGTGACAACCGGAACCGCTCCGCAGCCGGAATCCAGCATCTCGGTCGCCACTGTCGTCAGACTCGTGATCTCCAGACAGGTCTCGACCTCGCGGGTCATGATGTCTTTGACTTTCATGGGAGTCTCCTTTCGAGCGTGTTCGAGTTCGACGCGTTCGTTATGGAATCGGCCTGCTCGCCGCATCGTCCGACTGGCCGGCGCGGTGCTTGCTTATGGAATGTGCGGCGGCCGGCGAATTTGAGACATTCGCTCCGCGCGTGTGGGACTCGGCGGCGCGTCACCCGTGCTCCAGAAACCGTATGGGCTTCTACCACGGGAACGGCCGGCGGGTTCTACACCGGGGCGTCGGCGCTAAGCGCCGAAATTCCAACGCCGGCCGCCACTCCCCTACGGCGAAACGAGCCTGAAAGCTCGTGCTACCAACTGACGCCGCTCTTTCCAGCCAACGGTTGCTCCGGCCGCCCGTCGCCTTCCCTGGCCACCCACGTTGCATCCGCGGCGTCAGCCGCGTCCCGAGTTTTCCGCGGCACGTGGGAAAAATTCCCCGGTGTGGTCACTGTGACGCAGCACACGCGTTGACCGCCAGGACGTGACTGCGGTCGCGGCACGGGAAATGCTCGATCGCCGTTTTCGGGAGGTGTGCCATGGGAGCGAGTCACGTGGTGGCGACCGCGCTCGCGCTCGCCGGACTTGGCGGGTTCATCGTCGGCGCCGCCGCATCTTCGCCGCACGACCAGGCCGGCACGGAATCGGCCGGACCGGCGAGGATCGTTCCGGGAAGTACAGATTTACATGCAGTACTGCGCGAACTGTCACGGAACATCCGGCAAGGGGGATGGCACCGTTGCGCCGCACCTGCGGCGGCGGCCGACGGATCTCACGAAGATCACGTCGCAGAACAAAGGAGTCTTCCCGGCGGACCGGCTCACGCGGGTCATCGACGGCCGCGAGACGGCCAAGACCCACGGCAACTCGGACATGCCGGTCTGGGGCGATGCGCTCAAGAAGTCTCTGGACGGCGACGAGGAAATCGTCAAGCTCAGGATTCGCGAGCTGGTGAGGTACATCGAGTCGATTCAGGAACGGCCCGCGAGCGCGTCCGCTCCGAAGTGACCGGTGACGGTCTTGCACTGAGAGGTCTGGAGGGCGCGTATGCGCCGGCTTTCCGGCACCGCCAGCTTCACCCGCGTTCTGTCTCTTCTACTTGTCGCGGCCGCCGGCGCGGCAAGCGGTCTCGCGACGTCGACGTCGCTACCCGCCCGGGCCGAATCGCTGAAATTCGCGGTGATCGGCGACAACGGCACCGGCAAGCGGCCGCAGTACGACGTCGCCCGTCAGATGGCGCTCGCCCGGGACGCCTTTCCGTTCGATCTCGTGCTCATGGTGGGGGACAACTTCTACGGAAGTCAGACGCCCAGCGATCTCCTCGCGAAGTTCGACGAGCCCTATCGACCGCTGCTCGGCGCGGGCGTCGAGTTCAGAGCCGCGCTCGGCAACCATGACGAGCCCGCCTCGGTCCATTACAAGCCGCTGGGCATGCAGGGGCTTCGTTACTACACGTTCGTCAGGGGCAACGTCCGGTTCGTCGTGCTGGACACGAACTTCGTCGACCCGACGCAGCTTCGATGGGCGGATGAGACGTTGAAGGCCTCGCAGGAGGAGTGGAAGATCTGCATCTTCCATCATCCGATCTACGGCAATGCGGGCCGCCACGGATCGAACCTCGAGCTCCGCGTCCTGCTTGAACCGATGCTGATTCGGCACGGCGTCCAGGTCGTCTTCTCGGGCCACGACCACGTCTACGAGCGGCTGAAGCCCCAGAAAGGGATTCAGTACTTCGTGACCGGCTCGAGCGGGCAGCTGCGAAAGGGCGATCTCGAGCCGTCGGACAGCACCGCCGCCGGTTTCGATCAGGATCAGGCCTTCCTGCTCGTGGAAATCGATGGCGCGGAGATGTTCTTCGAAGCGATCTCGCGGACCGGGACCACAGTTGATTCGGGACGTACGCGCCGCGGTCCGAGCCTGAGCTGGTGGGCCCCGGGGGGACATGGACGCCATGAGACACAACACGCCGACGCGACGCACAACTGAGGCACGCCTCCGGCGGCACGTCGGGACGGGGCATCGGGCGCCGGCTACCGGCTTGCCCGCCGAAGCCTTGGCGGAGGCGGGATCGCATGTGCCGCATCACACGCGCAGCACGCGCGAACGGCTGCCGCGGCTGGCGCACTTCGCGTTCGAATACCTGCTGGCGCTGCCGGCAGGCGTTCTCATCGCGCTGGCCTGGGCCAACGTGGGCGGCGAGAGCTACTTCCGGTTCGCGCATGGGCTCTCGTTCGTGGTCAACGATGTCGCGATGGTGCTCTTCTTCGCGCTCGTGACGAAGGAGATCGTCGAGGCGACGGCGCCGGGTGGGGTCCTCCACCCGTGGCCGCGGGTCGTGCTGCCGGCGGTCGCCGCCATCGGCGCGATGCTCGTGCCGCCGATCATCTACCTGGCCTACATTCGGGCCGTCGACGCGCCGATGTTCGTGCAGGGATGGACCGTGACGCTCGGCTGCGACCTCGCGCTCGGATACTTCGTCATGCGCGCCATCTTCGGACGGCACCCGGCGGTGCCGTTCTACCTGCTCCTCGCGATCGCCGCAAACGGCCTCGGGTTTCTCGCCCTGCCGCCGGGGACGCTCGGGCGCGATCTGTCGATCGGCGTCGCGGTCGTTCTGCTCGCCGCGGCGCTCGCGGTCGTGAGCGTCTTGCGGCGCGCCCGCGTCACGAGCCTCTGGCCATACGTCCTCGCTGGAGGTGGACTGTCCTGGAGCGCGCTCTACTGGGGCGGGTACCATCCCGCGCTGGCGCTCGCGCCGATCGTCCCCTTCCTCCCCCACGCGGCGCGCGATCGCGGGTTCTTCGTCGATGCGCCACCGGAAGCCAGGGACACGCTCAGCCGCCTCGAGCTGTGGTGCCGGCATCCGGCCCAGATCGCGCTGTTCCTCTTCGGCCTCGTGAACGGCGGCGTCGTGCTGCGCGGGCTCGAGACCGGGATGTGGGCGGTTCCGCTCGCGACGCTCGTCGGCAAGCCTCTCGGGATTGCCGGCGCTACGCTGCTGGCTCTTCGTAGTGGAATGCACTTGCCCGCCCGCGTCGGCTGGCGCGATGTTCTCGTGATTGGCGTCGTCGCCGGGATCGGGTTCACGATGGCGCTCTTCTTCGCCACGTCGACGCTCGCGCCGGGTCAGGTCTTGACCGAGACCAAAATGGGAGCGCTCCTGAGCGGTGCCGGAATCGGTATCGCCTTCCTCGCGGCGCGACTCCTCCGCGTCGGACGATTCGGCCGGCCGGCGGCATCCTCCTAGATCCCGCTCCCAATCTCGGGCAGTGGCGGGCGCGCTCGGTTTCAGGCAGGCACGGACTGGGGCTGGCCCGTCAGCAGCTGGCGGACCTCGTCGTCGGTGATCTGCGAGAAATCCTCATACCAGAGCCCGACGGCGTCGAATGGCTCAGGGGTCGAGACGCACACGACGCGATCGGCGACGCGGCCCAGCCGCTCGCAGGTCTCCCGGGCGCCGACCGGTGCGGCGACCACGATCCGCGCGGGCGCCTGCTGCCGCAACGCCAGAATCGCCGCCTGCATCGTCGATCCGGTCGCGAGCCCGTCGTCGACGAGAATGACGGTGCGGTCCTTGACCATGACGGGACGACGGCCGTCGCGATACGCGACGTCGCGCCGCTCCAGCTCGAGCCGTTCACGGGAAGCAACCTGATCCACGAGCGCGCGTGGAATGCCCAGCTGGTGGATGAGGCTCTCGCTCAGGACCGCGATCCCGCCGGCCGCGATGGCGCCCATCGCCAGCTCGGGATGACCGGGGACCCCGAGCTTCCGCACCAGGAAGACGTCGAGCGGCGCCTTCAGGCGCGCGGCGACTTCGTGCGCGACCGGCACGCCACCCCGCGGCAAGGCCAGGACGATGACGTCCGATCGGTTGGCATACTCGAGCAGGCGGTCGGCAAGCTGCCGTCCGGCGTCGGTGCGGTTGGGGAAGCGCATGGGACCCTCCACATGAGCGATGGGTCCGAGCTATCGGAAATCCGGCAGCCGGATCCCTCCAGTGGCTGGAAGTGCAATGGGCATACCGTGCCGCTCGATTCGAACCGCGGTGACCTTGTACTCGGGAGTGCCGGTCACCGTGTCGCGGGTCGGACCGGTGACCGCATTGACGAACGCCTCGGCGGTGTGAAAGGTGGCGAAGAGCTGTCCCGCGGCGACCGCGGCGCTGAGCCGCGCTCGCAGCACGGCCGTTCCGTACCGGCTCGCGATGCACACCGGGTCGCCGTCGCTGAGACCGGCGGCGCGCGCATCATCCGGCGAGATGTCGACGACATCTTCAGGGCGCAGCTCGACGTTCGGCGTGCGGCTCGTCATGGTGCCGGCGTTGAATTGATAGAGCGACCGCCCCGTGTTCAACAGGAGCGGATAGTCCGCGGTGGTCTGTTCCGTAGTTGCGCGATAGTCCAGACACTGCAGGATCGCGCGCTCACCGCCGGAGAACGTCTGTTGATGCAGAATCGCCGACCCCGGGTGGTCCTCGGCCGGACACGGCCACTGGAGACCGCCGGCATCCAGCCTGCGCGTATGTCATTCCGCGAGCCCCCGGGCAGAGCATCCGGACTTCATCCCAGATCTGCTCCGGACGTTCGTACCCGAACCCACTCGCGCCCATTGCACGCGCGATCTCGGACAGGATCCGCCAGTCCGGCTTCGAGGCGCCCACGGGCCGCAGCGCCGCGCGGACGCGCTGAATCCTGCGCTCCGCGTTCATGAACGTCCCCTCCTTCTCGAACGACGAGCACGCAGGGAGAAAGACCGACCCGAACTCGCGCGCTGTTTCGGTGAGGAAGAGATCCTGAACGATGACGAGCTCGAGCGATCGAAGCGCGCGGGCCGTCTCGGTGGCGTTGGGATTCGTCAGGAGGATGTCGTAGCCGATCGCCCACAACCCCTTGAGACGTCCGGCCGAGGCCGCGTCCATCATCTCCATCAGCCTGAGGCCGCGCGTCCGCGGCAGAGAAACTCCCCATGTCCGCTCGCAGGCATCCCGTCCATCGTCGAGAGCGATCGATCCTGCAAGAGAATCGGGATCGCACCCCATGTGCGCGGCCCCCTGGACGTTGTTCTGCCCTCGCAGCGGATTGATGCCGGCCCCCTTCTTCCCGAGGTTTCCCGTCAGCAGCGCGAGATTCACCAACGCCTTGACGCCGTCGGTGCCCTGGACGTGCTCGGTCAGCCCGAGCCCGTGAACGCTCATCGCCGGCGACCCGGTCGCGTAGGCTCGCGCGGCCTCGCGAATCGCGCCGGCCTCGACGCCGCAGATTGCCGCGGCGCGCTCCGGCGGCCAGGCGTCGATGAACCGTCTGAAGTCGTCGAAGCCGGAGACCCGGCGCTCGACGAATTCCCGGTCGTACAGCTGCTCGCCGACCACGACGTGCGCCAACGCGTTCAGGAGCGCGAGGTTGGTGCCCGGCCGGACGGCCAGGTGATGCGCGGCGTCGGCGGTCAGCTCGATGCGCCGGGGGTCGATGACGATGAGCGTCGCGCCCCTCCGCGCCGCCTGCCTGATCCGCGCGCCGACGATCGGATGGGCCTCGGTGGGATTCGCGCCGCAGACGAGAATCGTCCGCGCCGCCTCGATGTCATCGAAGGAGTTGGTCGCCAGGCCCGCGCCGAGTATGGCCTTCAGGCCCGCGGCGCTGGGCGCGTGGCACACGCGGGCACAGCAGTCGACGTTGTTGGTGCCGATGACCGACCGGGCGAATTTCTGCGCAAGGTAGTTGTCTTCGTTCGTCGCGCGCGCGGAGCCCAGCATGCCAATGCTGTCCGGACCGTGCCGGTCGATCAACTCGCGCAATCGTCCGGCGACGAACGCACGCGCCTCGTTCCACGACGTCTTCCTCCAGCGCGTGCCGTCGCGAATCATCGGATCGGTCATCCGGTCGGCGGCCGCTACGAAGTCGAACGCGTATCGGCCCTTCACGCACAGGTGCCCCTTGCTCACGGGCGCGTCGAGGACCGGGCGCACCGAGACGATTCGTCCCTCGCGCGTACCCACCGTCATCTCGCACCCGACCCCGCAATACGGACACGTCGTCCGCGTCCATAGAGATGGAGCACTGAGCGGCGACGCGGCCGCATCTTCCAGCGCGCCCGTCGGACATGTATCGACGCACGCGCCGCAGCTGACGCAGGAACTGTCGCGCAGCGTGGGGCCGTCGGGTTCAATGCGTGTGTCGAGACCACGGTCGCGGATGTGCCAGACCCCCTGGCCTTGAAGCTCGTCGCAGATCCGCACGCATCGATAGCAGTCGATGCACCGCGTCATGTCGGCGGCGATGTACGGATGCGATCGGTCTTCCAGCCGCGGATCGTGGCGGCCGTGCAGGTCGTGCTGCAGGCCGAACTGCCGGAGGACACGATGAAACGGCTTGTCAGGCCATCGCGCGAGCGCTGCCTCCGGATAGCGCCAGGCGAGGAGCCCCAGCATGGACCGCCGGGCCTCGACGAGCTCCGGTGTGTCGGTCTCGATCGCCATGCCGTCGGTCAGGGGCGCCGAGCAGGCAGCCACGGGACGAGCCAGGCCTTTGACGCTGACCAGACACAACCGGCAGGCGCCCGTCGGTACGAGACGCTCGTCGTGGCAAAGGGTGGGAACCCGAATGTCAAGGAGGCGGAGAGCGTCGAGAATCGACAGGCCCGGCTGAAGCGTCTGCGGCTCGCCGTTGATGGTGACGCGGAGCTTCCCGATCGCCAAACCTGGCCCTCGCTGCAGGGAAGGCACGATCGGTTCCATGCGCAATCCCGAGCGGCGCGGCCGAATTCCCAACGGGGCCGCCCGGGCTGCCGGGATTCCGGCAGGTCATGGAACCGACGCCTGCGCGAGGCGTGTCGCGGACGTGCCGCTCACTCGCGGGAGCTGAAGCGGCAGTCGCTGAAGTCCGGCAGCGGTTCCTCGAAACCCACCTGCATCTTCTCTACTCCGCGCCCGTCAACGCCGTGGCAATTGGCGCAGGCGGCGGCATAGAGCGCCTCGCCGGACTCCTGTGGCGCGTGGGCGGGTTGCGGTGCGAGGAACGGCAGATCGGAGGCGGCGGCCGGAACCGCGGCGCAGGCCAGGAGCAGGCCGACGAGCGTGCCTAACCGGCGGCGCGGAGGGGGAAAGACCATCGCGTGAAGCCGAATCGCTGCCGTCTCGCAGAACAAGAGGTCGCCCGAGGTGTTACTTGACGAGCAGCACGGGACACTGCGCGAGGAGCCCTACCTTGTAGCTGATGGTGCCCCAGTCCTTGCCCACCATGAACGGCTTGACCCGGTGCGACGCGAGCACAATCAAATCCGCACGCTGCCTGCCCGCAAACTTGACGATCTCCTCCGCCCTCGCGCCGTACACGACCGCCTGCGCGACCCGGACTCCCTTCGCGGCTGTCCGGCGCGCGAACGTGGCCATCGTCGCCCGTGACCGTTTCTCGAGTTGCCGGTAGAACGGCTTCAGCTCGTCGAATCTCAGACCACGGACGGTCTCGATGACATGGAGCAGCGTCACCTGCGCGTCGTCGCGCCGGGCGAGCCTGAGGCCCAGGTCGAGGGCCTTCGCCGTGCGATCGGTCAAGTCGGTGGGGATGAGAATTCGACGGAATCGAACGTCCGCTGAAGTCCCGCGGGCTGCACGCACGGTTGCCATCTGTATCACTCCAGTGGGCCGCGGCCCGCAGGCACCCGGCCGGCATTTGCGCCAGACTACATCACCGCAGGTGCCGAACCCGTCGGTTCCATCGGCAGCCGCACGAGGACGGTCGTCCCGCCCGTCGACGGACACTCAATCGAGATCTGCCCGTCGTGCGCCTCGATCAGCCGCTTGGCGGTCGGAAGCCCGAGTCCGGATCCGCGCGATTTGGTCGTGAAGAACGGCGTGAAGATCTTGCTCCGAATCTCCGCGGGTATACCGGGCCCGGTGTCCGTAAACGCTATCTGGCACGTCGTCTCGCGGATATTCACCGCGACCTTGATGGTCCCACGGCCCTTCATCGCGTGCGCGCCGTTCACCAGCAGGTTCTGAAAGACGATCCTGAGCATCTCGCCGTCCGCCGGGATTGGCGGCGCCGAGCCCTTGATGTCGACCTCGATTCCCTTCAGCGACGGATCCTGGATGAGGAGGTGGGCCGTGGTCGTCACGAGGGGCACGACATCGGTCATGGTGCGTCTGGGCTTCGGCGGCCGCGCGAACAGCAACAGGTCTTTCATCATCTCGTCGAGCGCGTCGATACGAGAGACTATCTCCGTCATGAGAGCCGATTCGCGGCTGTCGTGAGGCTGCCGGCCGCCGATGATCTGAATGGCCCCGCGGATACCGGCCAGCGGGTTCTTCACCTCGTGCGCAATCACGGCCGCCATCTCTCCGAGCCTGGCCAGCGACGCCTGCTCGCGCAGCTGCTCCTCCATCCGGACACGCGCGCTCAGATCGTGCAGGATTCCCGTGAACCTCCGTTCCCCGCCGACGGTGATCTCCCCGACCGAGAGATGCAGCGGGAACGTCTGGCCGTCTTTACGAAGCCCGGTGACCTCCCGTCCGCTCCCGATGATCTTCGCCCGACCCGTCGCCAGATACCGCGACAGATACCGGTCGTGCTCCTCATGGTACGGCGAGGGCATCAGCATGTCGACGTTCTGCCCGAGGACCTCTTCTTCCGTATACCCGAACAACCGTTCGGCGGCCGGGTTGAACGCTTCGATCCGTCCGTGCTGATCGATCACGATGATCCCGTCCACGGCGGAGTCGATGACGGCGCGCCACCGCGCTTCGCTGGCGCGCAACTGGTCCTCGAGCTGCACGCGCTGGCTGAGGTCGTGGAGCATGCCCGTGAACTTGCGCTCTCCGCCGACCACCATCTCGCCGACCGAGAGATGGAGCGGAAACACGCTCCCGTCCCGCCGTCGTCCCGTCACTTCGCGACCTTTGCCGATGATCCTGGCCTGGCCGGTCGTGAGATACCGGTTGAGATACTCGTCGTGTTCCTCGTGATGCGGCGACGGCATCAGCATGCTGACGTTGCGTCCAATCACCTCCGATTCCGGATAGCCGAACAACCGCTCGGCGCCGCGGTTGAAGGTCTCGATCCTGCCTCTGGCATCGATGAGGATAATCCCGTCGACGGTTGTGTTGATGATGGCATCGAGCCGTTCCGCGCGTGCCGCCGACAGCGCCGCCGCGGTTTCGCGGCCGTCCTCCGCCGCGTGTACTCGTTTAATGAGCCCCGCGATGCCGAGCCCGGTCGCCACGAACAACGTCAGCAGGATCAGATCGCCGGTGCCGCTGACTGGCAGGCCGTTCGGCGGCAGAAAGAAGTACATCGCGGCCAGCGCCGAGGCGGCCAGGAGCAGCGACGCCACGATGTAGCGTTGGATGCCGCCCGCGGCCCGCTTCGGCGGGGGTAACGCGTTGCTTCGACGGCCGTCTGGCTGAGACACCCTGCTCCACCTCGCGTCGGATTTCAGGAAAGCTGGATTGCGGCGGAGTGCGTACGAAGAGCTTACAACAGGACTGCAATGCGGCCCACCCGCTTGGGGCGCGGCACATCGTTTGCTCTGTTACCCGAGTGCCGGGGGTTCCAAACATGAGCACGCGACGAGCCGACACATCTCCGCCTCAGGCTCCATTGAGCCGTCTCGAATTGGCGCTGATCGACGAGTTCATGCGGGCGCGAGGCTACGATCCGGGCAAGTTATCCGAAGTGGCCGAGCAGGAACGAACAGCCTTGCTGAAAGACGCATCCCTCTATGCGTCCATCAAGCTCTCGGAGGTCGAGTCGCGGTCGCACTTTCTGGACGAGATCCACCACGGCGCCCCCGGCTCGTCCAAGACGGGCCTGTAGATCGTCGGGTGTTCCCGCCGGAGTGCCTGCGCTTCTCGACCGGATACCCGCGCTCGTTCCAGTCGACCATCCCGCCGGTGACCAGCCGAACGTCCCGTCCCAGACGGCGCAGGATGGAGGCCACAAACGAGCTGCGGACTTCGTCCGCGCAGAGCACCGCGAGCGCCCCAGACGGCGCCGCTTCGGCGTTGCGCCAGGCCTCGGTCCACGGAAGCGGCACGGCGCCGGGAACGTGTCCGTGCCGGAACTCGAACGGCTCTCGCGCATCGACCGGCACGAGGCCAGGCGTGACTCGCAGATCATCGATGTCGATGACCGGCAGCCCGGCGGCCGGGAACCCCGCCGCCTTCCAGGCGGCCAGGCCCCCCTCGAGGTGGCCGAGCACGGTGAAGCCCGCGTCGCGAAGCAACTTCTCGGCGGCCGACCCGACGGCCTCAGGCTCCGCGTGGACGATATACCGTTCCCCTTTCGGCAGCGTCATCTCCGCACGATCGACGAGGTCTGCGCGATTGAATTGAAGATTGACCGCGCCCGGTATGTGAGCGCGGGCGAAGACCCGCGGAAGCCGCAGGTCGAGCACGATCGCGCCTGCGTCGTGCGCCGCCGCCGCTTCGAGGGGAGTCATACTCGGGCCGCCTCCAGCTCCGGCTTCGTGATCAGACCGAGGTTGTACGACTTGATTCGAGCGTAATCGGCCGGGAAGGGGCGCGACGTCGTCTTGACGAAACGCGCGAACGCCTCCGCGTTCGGCTCCTGCATCGCGAGGTTGTGCCGCTTCTCGAACGCGATCGTCGACGCCGCTTTTCCGCTCAGGTTGACGCCGCCGCAGGCCGAACCGCCGTAGTGCGCGGGATAGACCTCGACGTGGTCCGGCAGCGCGAAGAGCGTGTCCTAGATCGATCGATATTGCAGCCGCGCGCGCTCCGCCTCGTCGAACACGTCGAGCGCCTGATCGCCGACGAGCAGGTCGGGCCGGCCGACGTCGCCCACGAACAACGAGTCACCCGTCAGGACGAACCAGGGCTCCTCGCTCCGCGACCGATCCGTGACGAGAAAGCTGGCGTGCTCCGGCGTGTGGCCCGGCGTCGGAAGCACCCGCAGCCGAACCCGCCCGGCATCGAGCGTCTGGCGTTCGACGAGCGGCGCGAAGGCGTAGCGCACCGGCGCGGTATGGAAGAGCCGATGCTCGGCGCCGACAGTCTCTGCAAGCTCCCTCGCGCACGAGATGAAATCGGCATGCACGTGCGTCTCGAGCACCTGCACGACGGCCAGCCCGAGGTCGGCCGCTTCCAGCACGTAGAAGTCGACGCCGAGGTCCCCAATCGGATCGACGACGAACGCTTCCTTCGCCCGCGGGCATCCGAACAGGTAGGACGCCTGGCCCAGCCGCTCGAATCGGAACTGCTTGAATATCACGTCGGCTCCCCTTTCCGCAGGTAGAACACGAGCACGTCCTGCTCGTTCTGCGATTCGAGCAGCTGATTGCCGGTGTCCTCGACCCAGGCCGGAAAGTCCGCGATCGCGCCCCTGTCGGTGGCCAGCACCTTGAGGACCTGCCCTTCGGTCATGCTCTTCATCTCTTTGGCGGCCTTTACGACCGGCATCGGGCACAGCAGCCCCCTCGCGTCGAGCAATCTGTCTTCCGTGATCGTCGCCATGATCGTCGCCTCAGATGAACAGCGTGATATGCGCTTTGCGCGCCTCCGACAGGAAGGCTGCCGCGCCGCCGAACTCGACGCCTTCGATGAAGTCCGCCGGCTTCAGCCCGAACACGTCCATCGTCATCTGGCAGGCGATCAGGCGGACGCCCGACTCGCGCGCCACGTCGAGCAGCTCGCCGATGCTGGCAACCCCTTTCCTGCTGAACATCGATCGCATCATGCCGGTCGCCATCGTCTTCATCCCGGGCAGCGCAGTGACGATGTCGGGCATCGGCACCGGCATGGGCATGGCCGGGTTGCCGACCGGAGAGACCTTGAGCAGCCGCTCGAAGTCCTTTCGGATGACGTTCAGGCCATAGAACGTGAAGAAGACCGCGACGGACATGTCGGCGGCCGCGGCAGCCGTTGCCAGGATGAGCGGAGGGTAGGCCCAGTCGAGCGTGCCTTTGGACGCGATGATGCAGGCCTTGCGCAACGCCGGATCCTGCTTCAGCGCGCGCTGCACCTCCTCGCGCACGATCTCCCGAATCTGCTCCGACGTCAGACTGGCTTCATGGAGCATCTCGTCGCGGTCCTTTCTTTGGCACCTCGACCCAGAACCAGCCCCGAAGATCGCCTGGCCGATAGCCGACGGCGCGGTCGCGCGGGTACAGCTGGTCGAGCTCGGCGCGCACCCGGCGATCGAGCGCCTCGACGGGCCCGTGACAGGCGCCGCACCGCGCCTGCTCGTATATCGGGCGCATCACACCCACGTTGTCCCCGAGATCGACAACGAAGCCGTCGACGTCCGGGGGCCGGCGCCCGCCGTATCGCTCGACGATGGGCGCGGCCCACGGTCGCGGCGCGTTCTTGAGATTGCGCAATCGATCCGAGGTCCGGCCCGCGATGACGCCCTCCTGGCGCTCCAGCTGGTACGCCGTGGCCACGCTCCACAGATGACACGACTTCATCAGGACGATGGGCCCGTCCCTGTTCAGTTTCTCCCTCAGCTCCAAGAGCACGGCAGTCTGCAGAGAAATGATGGTCATGTCGGCGTGCTGAATCGCCGGGCGGAATTCCGCGGGCGCCTCGGCGATCGGATACGTAGACCAGCTCCGAGCAGGTACGCCTTCGACGGGAGCGGTCAGGACCATGATCCCGGCTACGAGAAGTTGCGCGAGCGGACGTGACATGGCGCTACCCCCTTGTGGTGAGCACCGGGCATCCGGCCGATCTGACCACGTGCTGCGTCGTCGATCCGAAGAGCGCAAGATCGACGGGATTCCGGCCGAGGACCCCCATGACGATGAGGTCGGCCTTCCGCTTCTCCGCGACGCGCAGGATCTCCCGGTAGGGCTTGCCCGCGAGGATGAGCTTTTCCAGCCGGCACCACGCGGTCGCCGCGGGCGGCACGACTCTCGTCAGACGATCCGAGGCGAGTCCGGCGAGGTACTCGAGTGAGTCCGGCACCGTGAACGGTTCATCGCCCGCCAGCTCGGAGTCCGGTCGCTCGAGGACGTGGAGCAGCGTGAGGCAGGCGTCGTTTTCCTGCGCGAGCGACAGCGCGAACTTCAGTCCCTTGAGCGATCCCTCAGAAAAATCGATCGGACAGATGATCTTCTTGAAGACGAGCGGACGGCCGGGGTCCCTGGAGGCGACGGCGCGCGGAACCGTCAGAACCGGGCACGAGGCCTTCCTGAGCACGCGTTCCGTTGTCGAGCCCAGCATGAGGCGCTCGAAGCCGCTATGGCCGTGCGTGCCCATCACGATCAGATCCGCCGACAGCTCTTTGGCGCACTCGAGGATGTGCCAGACGGGCCCGCCGATCTCGACTCGCCGGCTCAGCGCCCTCACCGTCATCGCGTAGGGCTGCACGAAGGCGTCGAGCTCACGCATGAGACGCTGCTCTTCCTCGCCGATGTCGACGGGCAACGGCGCCGAGATCCCGCAGACCGGCGGCGGCGACATCTGCGCCGGCGTCGGCCCGACGTGCAGCGTCATGACCTCGGCGTCGTACCACTTGGCGATCGCTGCTGCGTGCTCGAGCGCGTGACGCGAGAAGTCGGAGAAGTCGACCGGACAGAGGATGCGGGTGATGGAGATCATGTGCGTCTCCTTGCGATGCGCACCATGAACAGAGGCAAGCCACATGCCGAATCGCGTCGCCATCGTGGCGGTGGAATTGCAACGATTGCTCGATGCCTGGCGACTATCCGCTGCCGGAAATCCGGCAGCGCGCGTCGCGCGCGGTGGCGGCGGAAGCGAGCAGGCAGCACGCAAAGGAGCAAGATCATGTCTACACTCACCATGGCAGGCACGGATCTCGACCTGCGCGATCGCGTTCAGCGGCAGCTCGAATTCGATCCGGAGGTCGAGGAGGCCAACGTCGCGGTGTCGGTCTCGGAAGGCGTCGTGACGCTGGCCGGGTTCGCCCGCACGTATGCGGCCAAGCTCGCGGCCGAGAAGGCCGCCAAGCGGGTCTACGGCGTTCACGCGATCGCGAACGACATCGAGGTCAAGCTCCTGGTCGAGCGGACCGACCCGGACATCGCGCATGATGCGGTCAACGCCCTGCAGAACAGGCTCGGCGTCGCCAACAACGTCACGATCACGGTTCGAAATGGGTTCGTCATCCTCGAAGGGTCGGTGGAATGGTTCTTCCAGCGGGTGGACGCCGAATCGGCGGTCAGGTACCTGCGCGGCGTTCGTGGTGTCCAGAACAACATCGCCATTCGTCCGCCGGTCCGAGCCTCGGAGACCGTCGTCAAGCACGCGATCGAGGAGGCGCTCAAGCGCACGGCCGAGATCGACGCGCGCCGCATCAACGTGGGCGTCAAGGAAGGGACCGTCACGCTCACTGGAACCGTCAGATCCTGGATGGAAAAAGATGAAGCCGAGCGCGCCGCATCCCGCGCCCAGGGCGTGACGAAGGTCGCGAACCACATCGCGATCAAGTTCTGACAATGTAGGCCCGGTCTAAAGACCGGGCCTACTCGTACGGTCGTCGGTGTATCGGGACGGTGAATCTCAGCGAACCGCGACGGCCGCCTGGCCTCCGAGCGTCTTGAGGGCCTCCGCCGCCGCGCGTCCGACCGTCAGCACGGGGCACGGCGCCAGGCGGACGACTCGCTCCGCCACGCTCCCGAGAAAGAGATGCTTGATCGGCCCGCGGCCGTGCGTCCCCAGGACGATGAGGTCGGCCTTCTGCTCTTCGGCGAACGTCAGGATCGCTTCCACCGCACTGCCGACTCGTACCTCCGCTATTCCGCTCGACGCCGTGCGTTCGGTTGCGGGATACAGCTCCCAGAGCCGCTCGTACGCCGATCGCTCCCAGTTGTCCACCATCGCGGCGGAATAGGCATACACCTCGTTAGCGACCGGCTGCAGCACGTGCAGGACGGAGATGGAGCCGCCGAACGACTTCGCGAGTGCACGTGCGTAATCGAGCGCCGCGAGCGACGGCTCGTTGAAGTCGATGCCGACGACGATGCGTTTGAACATGGCTGTCCCTAGCTCCTGGTTCGATCGACTGGCAAGTCCCGGGCCAGTCAGGTGGCGCGAGGCGTCAGCCTCGTGCCCCGCCGTACGACGCTAAAGCGTTGTACCACCGGACGACGAGCGCTGAAGAGTCCGCACCGGCCGCGGAGTATCTCGCGGCTGTCCCCGAGCCTCCCCGCCGCCCGCCGGCAATTCAGGACTTTCGGCCCGCGCATGCTTCTTGCCTTTCGCCCTGCACGGTGAAGATTTCCCTGCCAGCCATCGAACACTGGAAGGCCCAGGTCAAATGTCAGTCCGGATGCCCGGTCTCGACCGACGCCGGGCGCTACGTCCAGCTGATCGCCGAGGGACGGGACGAAGAGGCGTACCTCGTGGCGCGCGCCCCCAATCCGTTCGCCTCGGTCTGTGGCCGGGTCTGCGCCGCGCCCTGTGAAGACGCCTGCCGCCGGGGATCGGTGGACGCGCCCATCGCGATACGTGCGCTCAAGCGGTTCGTGTGCGAGCAGTACGGAGTCGAGTCGACGCGTCCCGAGACCCAGGAGCGGCTGAACGATGGCCCCCTGGCCGAAGGCAATCGGTACAGCGCCCACCTGCCCTTGACCTGGCATCGGCGGGCGCCGCGGCCGGCGCCGCCCGCTCGCGGCGGCCGCCAGGTGGCGGTCGTCGGCGCCGGCCCGGCCGGCCTCGCCGCCGCCCACGATCTGGCGCTGCTTGGATACGCCGTCACGGTCTTCGACGCCGCGGAGGAGCCCGGCGGGATGATTCGGTTCGGGATTCCGGAATACCGCCTGCCCCGGACGCTGATCCGCGCCGAAATCGACAAGATCTGGGCCCTGGGCGTGACGTTCAAACCGAACACCCCACTCACTCCATCATTTGGCCTCCCCGATCTGAGACGTCTCGGCTTCGACGCCGTCTTCCTCTCAGTTGGCGCGTTCAAGGGGCGGGATCTTCAGATCCCGGGTGTCGAGCTCGAAGGCGTCGTCAAAGCCGTCGACTACCTGCTGAACGTCAACCGGGGATACCGCCTCGACCTGGGCCGCCGGGTCGTCGTGATCGGCGGCGGCTTCGTGGCCTTCGATGCGGCGCGGACCGCGATCCGTCTCGATCAGGCGTCGGGCGCGGACGCGCTCGCCGCGATCGAAGCCGAGTCCGGATCGCGCGCGAAGGAAGCGCTCGACTCGGCGCGCGCGGCGCTGCGCGCCGGCGCACGCGAGGTCACGATCGTCTCCCTCGAAAGCTTCGAGGAGATGCCCGTCCTGCGGACGACGCAGGGGCTGGAGGAGTTCGAGGAAGCCAAGAAGGAAGGCGTCGCGTTCGTCCCGCGCCGCGGGCCGAAACGATTCGTGGGCACCGGACGACTGACCGGCGTCGAACTTCGCCGGGTGCGCTCGGTGTTCGACGCCAACGGACGATTCGCCCCTCAGTACGACGACGACGATGTCACGACCGTCGAGGCGGACGCCTGCATCCTCGCGATCGGGCAGCAGCCGGATCTGTCCTTCCTGAAGCCTGACGACGGCGTCGAGCTGAACCCCGGCGGCACGATCCGGGTCAATCCCCGCACGCTGGCGACATCGGCGCGAGGCGTCTTCGCCGGTGGCGACGTGGCCTTCGGCCCACGCAACCTGATCGAGGCGATAGCGAACGGCAAGCGCGCGGCCTGGTCCATCCACGAGCTGCTCTCCAGCGACACACCGGCCACCGACTCGTCGATCGAGATAGAGAAGATTCCGACGTCCGAGTACCGGATGGCGGCCGGCTTCGAGATTCTCGATCGGCAACCGCCGCCGACGCTCGACATCGGTCGCCGAACGGGAATCGCCGAGGTCGAGACGGGGTACGACGCCGTCGAGGCGCGGCGCCAGGCGGCGCGCTGCCTCGTCTGCCACGTGCAGACCATCTACGACCCCGAGAAATGTGTGCTGTGCAACCGGTGCGTCGACGTCTGTCCGGAATTCTGCCTCGCGCTCGTCCCCTTCGACGAGCTCGATCTCGGTGAGGCCGATCGGGCGGCGCTCATCGCTCGGGCGGACGCCAACGGTCTGCCGCTCGCCGCCATGGTCAAGGACGACGAGCGGTGCATCCGCTGCGGCTTGTGCGCGGTCCGTTGTCCCACCGACGCGATGACGATGGAGCGATTCACGATCACCGAGCGGTTCCGAGGCCCCTTACAGGAGTCGGCGTCATGAGCAACTCGGGCAAGCGGCGAGAGTTCCTGATTCAACTCGGCACCGGTGCGGGCATCGCCGCGATCGGGTATCAGGCGGTCGCCTCCCTGCGTTCGCTCGTGCCCAATGTGTCGTACGACGCACCGACCACCGTCAAGCTGGGGTCGCCGGCGGAGTTTCCGGAGGGCCTGAAGTTCCTGCCCGACGAACGCCTCTTCGTGTTCCGCCAGGGCAACACGTTCCACGCGATCTCGGCCGTCTGCACGCATCTCGGGTGCACCGTCCGGGCGGAGACGCTGACACAGCCCGAGATGCGCTCGGTCGAAGGCCAGACGCTGCGGCTGACGCACCGATTTGTGTGTCCCTGTCACGGGTCGAAGTACGAGGGAGACGGGACCAATGTTTCGGGGCCGGCGCCGCGCGCGTTGGCCTGGTACCACCTCTCGCTCGCGACCGACGACGGCCAGCTCGTCGTCGACCTGGCGCAGGAAGTCGATCAGGACTTCCGGCTCACTCTGGCGTAAACGGTTTTCTTGGATGGATCCGGCATGCAGCTGATACGCAAGGTAGACGAACCGACGGCGCCGGGGGTGCATCCGCTCCGCTTCTGGAGCCTCCGGCCCCGGTCCGACCGTGAGGCGGGCGACGCGATCGTCTCGAACTTCCTGCTGCACTGGTTTCCCGCCAAGATCACCAGGGCGTCGCTGGACTGGACGTACTCCTTCTGGCTCGGCACGGCCTCAGCGGCGCTGCTCCTTCTGCTCGTTCTTTCAGGCGGACCGCTGCTCTTCCTGTACGTGCCCTCCGTCGAGCGCGCCTACGCCTCGATAAAGGACATCGAGTTCGCCGTCACGTTCGGATCGTGGATCCGCTCGGTCCACCGGTTCGCCGCGCACTTCATGGTGGCGGCCGTCTTCCTGCACCTGGCGCGCGTTTTCCTGACCGGGGCCTACAAGAACGGCGTTGGGCGCGGACAGCAGCGGCAGTGGAACTGGGTGATCGGCGTCGGGATGTTCCTCCTCACGCTGTTCCTCTCCTTTACCGGCTACCTCCTCCCGTGGGACCAGCTCGCCTATTGGGCGGTCACCGTCGGCACCAACATCGCGTCGTCGATTCCGATCGTCGGACCGACGATCCGCGAGCTGCTGCTGGGAGGCAGGACCATCGAGCAGCCGACGCTCATCCGCTTCTACGTGCTGCACGTCATCGTGCTGCCCGGCATGCTGGGCGCGTTGTTCCTGTACCACATGTGGCGCATCCGGAAGGACGGCGGCCTCGCGCGGGCCGACCGGGCGGAGCGGCTCGCGGAGCCGGCGGTCGTCGGCCCGGTTCCGACCAAGACGTACACGCTGCTCGGCGTCGCGCGCGGGACGGCACCGACGATCCGGGCGCGCACCATCGAAGCGCCGGACCGGGACGTCAACTCGGTGCCCGATCTGACCCGCCGCGCCGCCATCGTCGCGCTCGGGACGATTGCGGTCTTGAGCATCGTCGCCGTCCTGTTCCGATCGCCGCTCGAGGAGCCCGCGAACGCACTGGTTACACCCAATCCGGCGAAGGCGCCGTGGTACTTCCTCTGGCTGCAGGAAATCGTGACCGACACGACCGTGCGGATCGGGTCGTTCACGATCAACGGAGCGTTCATCGGCGGCGTGCTGCTCCCCGGGCTGCTCGTCGGCCTGCTGATCGGGTGGCCGTGGCTGGACCGGACGTCGTCGGGAATCGCGGGCATCTGGTTCGCGAAGGACCGCCGGCGGCAGGACGTCGCGTTCCTCGTCGTCGTCTTCGCCGTGCTGCTGCTCACCTTCATCGGCACGTTCTGCCGCGGACCCTACTGGCAGTTTTTCTGGCCGTGGGAATCCTGGCCGGACATCCCCACGAGGCTGTGACCGATGGAGAAACGAACCGACTCCCCGTACCCGCGCCGCGACCGCCCGGTGCTCGCCGTCGTGGGCGTGCTGCTCGTCGCGTCAACGGTGCTCTTCACGATCAACGATCGGGAGCACGAGTGGCGCTATTACCAGTACGCGTTCAGGCAGCTCGCGGCCGAGAAATTCGGCGACGAGAAAGCCCGGACGATTCCGACCGGCTTGCAGCAGGTCTGGGTGCCGGCGCTCGGCCGCGCCGATCGCTGCATCACGTGCCATCAGGCGACGAACTGGAAAGGGCTCGAAACCGCGGAGGAGCCGTTCCGCACGCACCCGACAGGGCCGCTCGCCTCGCACCCGGTGGAACGGTTCGGCTGCAGCGCCTGCCACGGCGGTCAGGGATGGGCGGTGGATACGGAGCCGGCGCACGGATCGGTCGCGCACTGGGAAGAGCCGCTGCTCGGACGCGGGCTGGGCGAGGCGTATTCGCTGGCGGATGACAAGAACGCGCTGATGCAGATGCACTGCAACAGCTGCCATCGATACGACCGCGAGACGAAAGGGGCCGAAGCCATCAATCTCGCGAAGCGGCTGGTCGCCGACAAGGGCTGCCGCGCGTGCCACGTCATCAACGGCCGCGGCGGCACCATCGGTCCGGATCTCACCAACGTCGGCGACAAGGCGCCCGAGCAGTACCAGTACGGGCGGTTGTCCGGTCAGCAGACCGCGTTCGCGTGGCACGTCGCGCATTTCAAGGATCCGCGCGCGCTCGTGATCGACACCGTCATGCCCAACTTCCATCTCTCGACGAAGGAAGCCCAGGCGCTCGCCATGCTCGCGCTCTCGTGGCGCAAGGTCACGCTTCCCGCGGATCTCGTGGCCGGCACGCCGCGAAGCGACCCGCAGACCGCCGAGGAGCGTGAAAACGAACAGCGGATGAAGACGGGGCCGGGCGCCTGGTTCGTGCAGACCGGGATGCTTCGTCTGCCATTCGGTGGAAGTGTTCGGAGTGAAGAGCCCGGCGCAAATCGGCCCCGATCTGTCGACGGCGGTCGAGGACACCCAGAGCCGCTTCGGCCGCACGGTCGACGACTTCCTGAAGGCGCCGACCGGCACGATGGCGGTCGTGCTGTCGCGGCAGATCATCCTCACGCCGGAACAGAAGGCGGTCGCCGTCGAGAAGCTACGGGAAGCGTTCAAGGAACATCAGAGAAGAAAAGCTGCGAGCAGCGAAGGAGAGGGAAAGCCATGAGCCGGAAACGAACGTATCTCACGCTGGGAAGCATCCTGAGCACGCTCGTGCTCGGGATCGTCGCAGGCAGCTGCGCGCCCACGCGCGCCCAGAAGCGCCAGACAGGCGACGGCAGGCGCGTCCGATCTGGCCGTGGCCGCTCAGAAGACGTATGTCGCGCCGGGCGACCTCGACGAGTACTACATGTTCGCGTCGGGCGGCCACTCGGGCCAGGTCTACGTCTACGGTCTGCCGTCGATGCGGCACATCTCGACCATCCCCGTCTACACGCCGTATCCCGCGACCGGCTACGGGTTCGACGATGAGTCCAAGGCCATGCTGGGCGGGCTTACGTGGGGCGACGTGCACCACCCGTCGCTGTCGGAGACCAACGGCGACTACGACGGCCGGTGGCTCTTCGTCAACGACATGAACGGCCGGCTGGCGCGCGTGGATCTGCGCGATTTCAAGACGAAGCAGATCCTCGGGCCCGTACCGAACATCTCGGGCAACCACGCGTCGGCCTTCGTCACGCCGAACACCGAATACTCGATGATGGCGTCGCGCTTCTCCATTCCGATCCCGAAGGGAGAGTTCGCGCCCATCGACAGCTATGCCACGCGCTACAAGGGCGTGGTCGCAGCGGTCAAGATCGACCCGACCACCGGCAACATGTCGCTGGCCTGGCAGATCCTGATGCCGCCCTTCGACTACGACCTGGGTGACGCCGGCAAACTGGTGTCCGACGGGTGGATGTTCTGGACCGCCTACAACGCCGAACGGGCGACCGGCAAGCTGGAGGTCACGAGCACGCAGCGCGACCGCGACTACATCGCGGCGGTGGACTGGCGCGCCGCGGAGAAGGCGGCGGCCGCGGGCCAGGGCGACCTCATCGGCGGCGTCCGGGTCATCGATCCGAAGAAAGTCCCCGGCGTCGTGTACTTCCTCCCCTGCGGCAAGTCGCCGCACGGCGTGGACGTGTCGCCGGACGGCAAGTGGATCGTCGGCTCAGGGAAGCTGCAAGGCGTCACGACGGTCTTCAACATGGAGAAGATCCAGACCGCGATCCGCAACAAGGACTTCACCGGCGACGAGGACGGCATCCCCGTTCTGAAGTACGAGTCCATCAAGGACGCCGAGGTCCCCGTCGGCCTCGGGCCGCTGCACACGCAGTTCGGACCGGACGGCTGGGCCTACACGTCGCTCTTCGTGGACAGCGCCATCGCGAAGTGGAAGCTGGGCACGTGGGAGGTCGTGGACAAGGTGCCGATGTCGTACTCGATCGGACATCTGACCGCGGCCGAGGGAGACACGGTCTCGCCGGATGGCGGGTGGCTCGTCGGCCTCAACAAGCTGTCGCACGGCCGGCATTTGAACGTGGGTCCCTCGCAGCCGGAGTCGTCGCAGCTCGTCGACATCTCGGACGAGAAGATGAAGATCGTCGCCGACGCCTTCACCGAGCCGGAGCCGCACTACGCGCAGATCGTCAAGGCGGACAAGATCAAGCCGATCGAGGTCTACCCCAAGGCCGAGAACAAACACCCGCTGGCGATCTGGGACGTCAAGGACGCGGGCGTGACGCGGACGGGCATCCAGGTGACCGCGAAAGTCGTTCTCGTGCGCTCGACGATTACGCCGACCGCCATCGAGGTGAATCAGGGCGACGTCCTCACTGTCGCGCTGACGAACATCGAACAGACGACCGACGAGCTCCACGGCTTCGGCCTGCTCGACTACAACATCAACATCGTGGTCGATCCGGGAGAGACGAAGACGGTCACGTTCAAGGTCGACAAGCCGGGCGTGTTCCCGTACTACTGCACGAACTTCTGCTCGGCGCTGCATCAGGAGATGCAGGGCTATCTCATCGTCCGCGGGAAGGGCGCGCCGGTGACGACGACGAGCGCCGGTAAGTAGCGCAGCCCTTTAGGGCTGCCGGAGCGCCCATGAACGCACTGCTCGATCGAACGCGTAGATTCCTGGAGGGTCCACTTGGCGCGAGGCCGCGCGTGCTGCTGGTCGCGGCCTCGCTGCTCCTCGGCGCGATCTACCTGGCCCCGCTCTGGCGTCTGACGATGTTCGCGCCCCAGTACCCCGAGGGGCTGCGAATGGCGATCTACAGCTACAAGCTCGAGGGAGGCAACGGCGGCCAGGACATCCGCGAGATCAATCTGCTGAACCACTACATCGGCATGCGCGACCTCGCGGCCGAGGACTTCAACGAGTTCAAGTGGATGCCGTTCGTCGTCGGAGCGCTGGGGCTTCTCTTTCTGCGGGCGGCCGTGCACGGCACGATCGCGCACCTCGTGGACGTGGTCGTGCTCTATCTGTACTTTGCGGCGTTCTCGCTCTGGTCCTTTGCCTACAAGCTCTATAGCTACGGCCACACGCTCGACCCGTCGGCGGCCGTCAGAGTCGATCCGTTCATGCCGCCGATGTTCGGGTTCAAACAGCTCGCCAACTTCGAGGTCTACTCGTACCCGGCCGCGGCCTCGTACGCGCTCGGCGGCGTAGCCCTGGCGCTGGCGATCGCTGTATTCCTGGCCTGGCGCGAGCGGCCGGCGCCCGTCTCGCCATGACGGCCGCGGCGCTGCTCGTCGCCATGTCCGTGGCCGGCCAGGCCGGCGCGGCGGGGCGCGAGCCGGCGTCCTCGCCGCTGCAGGCCCGCGTGGATCGCGCAGCGCCTGGAGCCACCATCGACGTCGGTCCGGGGACCTACGAGGGAGATCTCGTGATCGACCGGCCGATCATCCTTCGCGGAACGGGCTGGCCGCGCCTCATCGGCGCGGGCGCGGACAGCGTGATTCGGATCCGAGCGGACGACGTGACGGTGGAAGGATTCGAGATCGACGGCCGCGGCGGGGGCGATCTCGGACGGGATTCGTCGGGCATCCACGTCAGCGGCCGACGCGTCGCCATCCGTCGGTGCCGGATCGCGAACACGCTGTTCGGCATCTATCTGCGCGAGGCGCATGACTCGCTCGTCGAGGGCTGCAGCATCCGCGGCATTCCCGGCAGAGATGCGGGCGAAAAGGGATCGGGAATTCACGTCTGGAACACAGAGCGGTTTCGCCTGATCGGGAACGAGGTCAGCGAGGCGCGAGACGGGTTCTACATACAGTCCTCGCACCACGGCACGATCAGCCACAACCAGGCGAGGGACCTCCGCTACGGGCTGCACTACATGTTCTCGGATGACAACACGTTCACCGACAATCTGTTCGAGAACGGCGCGGCTGGCGCGGCGCTGATGTACTCGCGCCGGATCGAGTTCCGCCGGAACCGCTTCATCCGCAATCGCGGGTTCGCGTCGGTGGGGCTGCTCTTCAAGGCCTGCGACGATGTCGTCGCGGAGCACAACCTCATCGCGGACAACGCGCGCGGGATCTTCCTCGAGGGCTCCTATCGTATCGAGCTGCGCGCCAACGTGATCGCCGGCTCCGACACGGCGCTCGTGCTCTACAGCTCGACTGGCGAGAGCCGCGTCGAAGGGAACTCGTTCGTGGCGAACCTCAGCCCGCTGCTGCTCGTGGGCCGGCGGACCGACACCCGGTTCGAGGGCAATTACTGGTCCGCGCACGACGCGCTCGATCTCGACGGCGACGGGCGCGCCGATCAACCGTACCGGTTGTCCTCGGTCTTCGATCACTTCCGCGCGAACCTGACCGCCGCCGATCTGCTGTCGCAGAGCATCGCGGCCACGGCGCTCGGGGCGGCGGAACGCGCGTTCCCTGTGCTCGATCCAGTGCCCGTCGAGGATCGCGCGCCGCTCGCACACGCTCCGCGGCTTTCGGAGGTTCCGAGCGCCGGCGCGGGGCGGCGTCACGCCGACGCGCTCGGACTCGTCGCGGCACTGGGCACGCTCGGCGCAGGAATCATCGGCCTGCGCTCGGGGAGGCTGCGCCGTGATCGCGTTTGAGGCCTTCACGAAACGGTTCGGCGCGCACCGCGCCGTGGAGGATCTCACGCTCGAGATCCCCTCGGGCGAGGTCGTCGCCCTGATCGGCCCGAACGGCTCCGGCAAGACGACCTCGCTCAAAGCCGCGGCCGGGCTGCTGCGACCGACCCGCGGCCGGGTGCTCCTGGGGAATCCCGGAAGGCCGGCCACCGACCCGGCGGCGCGCCGGTCGATGTCATACATGCCGCAGCGCGTGGCGTTTCCGGAATCGCTGAGCGGACGGGAAGTGCTGGAGTTCTTTCGCGCGCTGCGGAGCACCGATCCCGATCGGATCGACCAGGTCCTGCGCTTCTCGGCGCTGAACGGCGCCAGCGATCGCCATGTGGGCACCTACTCCGGCGGGATGCTCCAGCGATTGGGTCTGGCGGTGGCCATGCTTCCCGACGCGCCGATCCTGCTGCTCGACGAACCGACCGCCGCGCTCGACCCGGACGGCCTGTGCGCGTTCTACGGTCTCGTCGAGCAGAGAAAGCGGAGCGGCAAGGCGGTGTTTTTCAGCTCGCACCAGATCGGAGATGTGGAACGTCTGGCGGACCGCTTCGCCGTGCTCGTGGAAGGCCGGCTCGTCGCTTCTTTGAGCCAGGCGGAGCTGAGAGATCGACTGGCCGAGCGGGGCATCATGCGTGTCCGGCTCGGCGTCGATCCCGCAACCGTGCTGCGCTCGGTCCGCTCACTTGCTCCAAAGGCGCTTGCCGTGGGGGACGAATTGATCGTCCCTGGAGGCGCCGCGCTCCGCCCTCGCGTACTGGATCTGGTCCGCTCCGCCGGCGCGCCGATCCGCGGGCTGACGGCCGAGGAAGGCCGCCTGGAGGTCTTCTACAAGGAGCTCGTCCGTGCACGCCCGTAGCATCGCCGCGGTTTCGCTCGTCCTCGGCGCCGCTTGCGGCGGCGGCCCGGAACAGCCGGCGCCGCTCGACACGACCAGCGAAAGCTGCCGTCACTGCCGCATGGCGGTATCCGAGGCCCGCTTCGCGGGACAGATCGTCGCGCCTGGTGAAGAACCGGTGTTCTTCGACGACGTGGGATGTCTTGGCGCGTATCTCATCAAAGCGGACCCTCTGGCGCGTGGCGCGATCGCCTACGTGACGGATCACAGGACCGGGGAGTGGGTACCCGCGACAGACGCGATCTACACGCGGGTCGCCGATCTCGCGACCCCTATGGGGTCGCATCTGATCGCGCACGGGGATGCGGCCTCGCGTGATGGAGACGCCGTCGCCGGGCGCGGCATGCCGGTTCAGCCCGGAGAAATCTTCGGTCCTTCGGGACCTCCGGGAGGCGCGCGATGACGGGGCCGCTCATCCTCTGCGCGCGGCAGGAGCTGCTGCTCGCGGTTCGATCCCGATGGACCCAGGTGTTCGCCGCGGTGTTTGCAGCGCTGTCCCTGGCGGTCGCAGCCTCCGGGTACATTCTGTCAGGTGGAAGCGGCGTGCAGGACTTCGCGCGCACGGCGGCGTCGCTCGTCCAGCTCGTGCTGCTGCTCGTGCCGCTGACCGCGATAGTCATGGGGGTGCTGACGCTGGCCTCCGATCGCGGCGCGGCCGAGCTGCTGTTCTCGCAGCCGGTGCCGCGCGGCGTCATTCTGATCGGCCGGCTCCTCGGGCTGCTCGTGGCGCTCGTGTCGGCACAGGCCGTCGGGTTCGGGCTGGCGGGCCTGGTGCTCTATGCGCGAGCGGGCGGCGAAGGTGTCGGCGGCTTCCTGCTGATCGGTCTGGCGTCGGTCGTCCTGACGGCCATCTTCCTCGCTCTGGCCGCGCTCGTGTCTGCGCGCCACGTCGGCGGCCGCCGCGTGCGCGCGCTGGCTATCGCACTCGTGGTATGGTTCGTCCTCGTCGTGCTGGTCGACCTTGCCGCGCTCGGGCTCGCATCGACGCTGCGATCGGGCACGGCCTCGCGCGTGCTGATCCTGACCGTGCTGACGAACCCGATCGACGCCGTGAGAGCCGGCACGCTGCTGGGCGTCGAAGGCACGGGCGCGTTCGGCGCGGGGTCGCTGGCGCTGCTGCGTTTCACGCGTGGCCCCCTCGGCGCCGCGCTGCTGCTCTCTGCGTCGGTGCTGCTCTGGATCGTATTGCCCGTCCTGCTCGCGGTTCGCCGGCTCGCCACGCTCGACATCTAGCGGAGATCTGTCATGAGACGCATCATCTGGCTCGGGATCGCGGCCGTGCTGCCAGCGATCTGCTGGGCGTCCGTCGGGGCGAAGGGCACCAGCACGCCTCCGCAGGCCGATTCGGTCTTGCTCTCGGTCGATCTGCCAGACCGCCCGGCGGTCGGCGCGACGGTGTTCGATCGCAAAGGATGCGGCGAGTGCCATACGGTAGGCGGCGTCGGCAAGCCCGGGCGCGGCCCGGACCTGAGTCGGGTCGCGTTCTTCGGCGACGTGCTCGATCTGGCGGGCGCCTTCTGGAACCACGCGCCGGCGATCCGTGAGAAGATGCCGGCCGCAAAAACCGGCGGGCCCAAGCTCACGGCGGACGAAGCGGCCGACCTGATCGCGTTCCTGACCGCTTTCCGGTATTACGACACGCAGGTTCGCGAGGCGGGCAACCCGGCGCTCGGACGCGGCGTTTTCGTCAAGAAAGGGTGCGTCGGCTGTCACGAGGCCGCCGCGGGCCAGACCGCGGTGGGACCGGACCTGAAGAAGTACCGCGGACGCTACGCGCCGATCGTGTTCACGCAGGCGCTGTGGAATCACGCGCCGGCGATGTCGGCCGCGATGCAAGCGCGCGGCATAGCGGTGCCGGCGTTCTCAGGAAGGGAAATGACCGATCTCGCCGCCTATCTACAGGTGGGACTGGCGGCGAAGGGCCCCGATCCCGTCGTGTTCGAGCCAGGCAGCCCGAGACGTGGCCGCGATCTGTTTGCCAGCAAGGGCTGCGGGAGCTGCCACACGGTCGGCGCGGGCATCAGCCAGGGCGCGCCGGACCTCGGCACGAAGGGCCGCGCGATGGCGCGTTCGGTCCCGGAAATCGCCGGGATCATGTGGAACCACAGCCAGGCGATGTCCGCCGAGTTCGAGAAGCGCGGCGTCCCGCGTCCGACCTTCTCCGGCCAGGAAATGGCCGATGTGACCGCGTACCTGTACTTCGTCAACTACGCCAACGTGCGCGCGACGCCGTCACGGGGCGAAACGGTGTTCAAGCAGAAGTGCGCCGCCTGCCACACGCTCGGCCGGGCCGCGATCGGACCGGATCTCGTCGCTGCCGCGGGTCTCGACCGGCCGATCGGGATCATCGCGGCCATGTGGAATCACGCCGGAGCGATGGAACAGGAGACGACCCGGCGCGGGACGTCCTGGCCGCGCCTCCAGCGCGGCGAGACCGCCGATCTGACCGCGTTTCTGATCGGCCGGAGGCAGGCCAAGCCGCCGGCCGATCCGCCGCTCAGAACCGCACGCCGACCAGGATCGTAAACGCGCGGTTGCGCACGTCGTCGACGAATGCGACGTCGTCATTGATCGCGGTCAGGCCCTCGGTCCACCGCGCTTCGACGAGCAGCCGCCCGAACGAATAGCCGCCGCCGAAGATCAGGCTGACCTCGGTGTCCTTCACCTCGTCGTCGGCGGCCTCGGAATCCCCCTCGGTGCCCGCCACATCGATACGCGCGCGCGTGTTGAACCCGAAGGCCGGTCCCGCGAGAAGGTAACCGGTCCGGCTCCGATCTGACGCGAAGCGGAACACGGCGAGGACCGGAATCTCGATGTAGTCCAGCTGGACGGTCGCGTCGCCCGGGAACGGGCCGGCGCTGTCCTCGAAGCGAATACCCTTCTGCACGTAGAAGAACTCGGGCTGGATGTCGAATCGCTCGGCGGCGGCAAACGCGACGAAGCCTCCGAGCGCGAGCGCCGTGCGCATCGTGGTATCCAGGTCGGTCTCCCCGACGGCGGACGCGACGTCAGGAATCGTGGCGAGGTTGACGCCCCCCTTGACGCCCCCGGTAATCGCCTGGGCGATCGCGGGGCTCGTCCCGACGCCGAGCAGGAGAACGACGACGAGCGCGGGTTTCACGGTCATCGAGAGTGTCCTTTCTTCATTCAGGCGCCGGCATTCAGGAAAGCGAGCCATTCGGCTTCGAGGTCGGACAGGGACCGGCCGTAGGCGTCCGTGACCGCCCGCTCGATCAGATCCGTAGCGTCGTTGGCACGAAGGGCGGCATAGATCTGCCGCATGGGACCGAGGCCCCACCGATCGACGAGAAAGCGGACGAACGATCCGGCCTCCGGGTACGTGATGTTCGGGTCGAATGATCGAAAACCCCTGGTTTCGGCGAGGCGCGCGATCGGAATGAGCGTTCCCTGCGCGCGAAGCCGCGCCGCGATCGTGTGGACTGGCTCGGAATGCCAGCGCGGGACGAGCTGACCCGCCGGCGGATTCGTGGAATACGCGACGGCGAGACCTTCCGTAAAGAGCGCGACGGGCGAGCCCCATGCAGACGAGTACAGATGGACGACTTCGTGATTGTCGACGGGCCAGATCGTGTGAATCGCGAAGCCGGCGGCGTCCGCGTACCCGTTGGTGTTCGACACCCCGATCACCTCGCCCATGTGCTGCCGGCTTCTGTACTTGTTGTAGGTGATGCGCGGCACTGACTGGAGGCCGAGCTCCCGGACGGCCCAGGCGTGGAACGCCTCCTGCCACGCCGTGTCGATGGAATCGCCTGAAGCGAATTGGAAGATGTGCGACGCGGTTTCGACGTGTTCGGTCAAAGCCGACGCGCTGTCGGGAGCGACCGGAGATTCGCCGCACGTGGCGGAGAGCACCGCGAGGACAACGACGGAGAGTAGCGAGCCGGTTCGGGCCATCGTGCGACCTCCAGCGTCGCCGGCCCGATGTGCAAACGATCTGCCGGGGATCAGCGCGTGTAATTACACGTGCTGCGCACGAGTGTTGTCACAGACGGCGGACACGATCTGTCCGCAGGCCCGGGCGGTGCCGAGCGTCCGGCACACAACTCGTCCCTGCGAGTCGGACGCTCCCCCCGCTATTTGACCTGGATCGACTCGACGTGCTTGACGAGATTCGTGATCGCCAGCTTCGCTACGTCCGGATTGGAATTCGCGGCGCGGAACGCGGGGCCCCACATCGGCATCTCGCGCGTGCCGTGCGCGCCCGCCATCCGGTCCGAGCCCGTGATCTGATCTTCGACCTCGCGCGCCGAGAACTTACCGTGCCGCTTCGCGATCGTGGTCAGATCCGGAGGGGGCGTCTTCAGCGCAACGGCCGCCGGACCGTTGCCCTTTCCCTCGGGGCCATGGCACACGGCGCAATAGTCCCGGTACAGGTCCTTGCCGTCCACTGATTCAATCCGCTGGACCGATTCGCGCTTGATCGTTGGTTTCTGCTCTGTCTGGCCGTCCGCGGCAATGAGAACGGCCGCGCCGAGTGCCAGGCAGACGAGCGTTACGAGCGTAAGAGATCGCTTCATCATGACCTCCGTGTCAGGTTGACGGGATGGCGTTTGGCAGCACATCGACAATGAGGTTCGCGTGGTAGTCCCACAGGATCAGCGATCGATCCCAGAACCGGAACTGCAGCTCCTCTGACAGCTCCGGCAGGGAGCACAGCACGCGCGGAGGGACCATCGAGAACGGGAGCTTATCCGGGTATGACTCGTTGACGCGCGGCCGCCAGGTCTTGAGGTACGGATTCTCCTCGGTTGTGAGGGCATACAGGCCCTCGAGGTCGCCGCCGCAGCCTGCCGCTATCAGTCGCCGGAAGACCGGGCCCGCGGCTGGCGTGAAGAAATCCCCTTGATGCGCGCGAATCCGCTCCGCGCGGATTTTTCGTGCGAGTGCCGCCATCGCGCGGCGAATCTCGCCTGGATCGGACGAGACCTGGATCGTCGGCACGGGCCCTTCGATCCGGCGGTGGAGCTCGACGTATTCCGAGACGCGCCGATTGAAGTCCGCGAGCGCTCGTTGATCGTCGGTGGACAGGTCCGGCGACCGGCCGATCGCGGTCGCGCCGGCCACCACGATGACTGCGGCAGCTACAGAGGACAAGCCGAGGAGCTTGAGAGACATGGAATCCTGCCTTCGGATCGCAGACTGCAAGCCCGGTGCCTCGCGATTGCACGCCTTTTTCACGTCGGGCTGCCGGTTTTCCGGCAGCCGCCGCGGCACCGCGGTTGCAGCCGAAACGAGGTATGCGCGCTTCCATCGTTGTCTGCGCGCTTTCGACCCTCCTGAGCGGCATCCCGACGCCGACCCAGGAGACCCTCGACGTCTCGGTGGCCACAACCGGCGGTCCTTTCAGGTACGTGGTCGAACGCGGTGACACGATCGCCATGCTGAGCTCCCGCCTCGGAGTAGACCGCACCGTCATCGCTCGCGAGAACGGACTCGCGACCAACGCCACGCTCGTCGCCGGACAGGTGCTCACGCTCGACAACCGCCACATCGTGCCGGCGGCTCGAGACGTTGCGATCATCGTCAACGTCCCGCAGCGGATGATGTTCTATCTCGACGACGAGACGGCGCCGCATGGCTATCCCATTGCGGTCGGGCGGCGCGATTGGCCGACGCCACGGGGGCCGTTCGAGGTCGTCGCACGAGAGGAGGATCCGACCTGGGACGTGCCGCGATCGATCCAGGAGGAGATGCGGCAGTCGGGCCAGCAGGTGGTCACGCAAGTGCCGCCGGGACCGACCAATCCCCTCGGCAGGTTCTGGTTCGGCCTCAGCCTGCCGGGCATCGGCATCCACGGGACCTCCGCTCCAGCCAGCATCTATCGACCGGTGACGCACGGCTGCATCCGGCTCCACCCGGACGACGCGCAGGAGTTGTTCCTCAGACTCCCGATAGGCGCGAGCGGTCGGATTGTCTACGAGCCCGTCCTCATCGCGATCGTTGACGGCACGGTGTTCCTGGAGGCTCACCCCGACGTGTACCGGCTCTCGAGCGGCGATCGACTGCCCGCCATCGGGCGCGCGCTCGAGGGAATGGGGCTGGCCGGCGCAATCGACTGGAGCGCGGCGCGCGACGTTCTCAAGCGCCGCGACGGCATCGCGCGAGCGATCGGAGGGTCAGCAGGAGCGCCGCAGCAGGCTGGTCAGGGTGGCGACGCCGACCCCAGCCGCAACGACGAAACAGGCCGCCGCAATCCACGGCAGGATCCACGATAGCGCGCCGCTCGAACGCTGCGCGATCAGCGCCCCTCCCACGACGAGCCCGGCGACCAGAATCGCGGACGTGATACGGCTGCTCACGCGATCCAGATCGCGTGTGACGCGGTCGGCGTCGCGATGCAGCACGTTGACGCTCAGCTGGCCGCTGCGGAGCTGACGCGCGAGGCCGGTTACCTCGTGCGGCAGCGACGCGAGGGCCGCCACTGCCTCGCGGCTGGTGTGGGCCGCGCGCCCGGCCAGGGCCGGAGCCGAATAACGCTCGAGCCCGACGCGCGTCGCGAACGGCGCCGCGTGCTCGATCATGCGGAACGCCGGATCGAGCCGGCGTCCGACGCCTTCGATTGTGACGAGCGCCTTGATCAACAGCATCAGATCCGGGGGCAGCTTCAACCGGTGCGTCGAGATGAGGTCGAGAATCCGGCCGACGACCTCGCCCAGCTGGACTTCCCTGAGAGACACGCCGGCGTAGGCGTCGACGAGATCCGCGATGTCGGCTTCGAGATCGGGCATCCTGACGCCCGACGGAGCCTCGGCAATGGTCACGAGGACGGTCGCGGCGCGCTCCGCGTCCCGGCGGCCGAGCGCGGCGACGAGGTCCGCCAGCCGCTCTCGCATCGACTCATCCAGCCTGCCTACGATCCCGAAATCGAGCAGCGCAATGACGTTGCCGGGGAGGACGAAGATGTTCCCGGGGTGGGGATCGGCGTGAAAGAGGCCATCGACGAGGATCTGCTGCAGCAGCACGTCGGCGCCGCGGCGCGCCAGAACGGCTGGATCCGTTCCATCCGGCCAGGTGTCCGGTTCGTCCAGCTTCGCCCCCTCGATGTACTCCATCGTCAGAACGGTCGGTCTGGTCAGCGCCCATTCGACCCGCGGGAACACGATTTCCTGGTGGCCCGCGAAGTTCGCGGCAAACCGCTCCAGCATCCGCCCCTCACGCACGAGGTCCAGCTCGCGGCGGATCGTGCGCGCGAACTGCGCGACCAGCGCAACGGGCGAGTAGAGCGCGGCGTCGGGCAGATGTCGTTCCGCGGCCCGCGCCAGGTGCGCCAGCGCGGCCAGGTCGTCCTCGATCGTGTCCGCGATATCTGGACGACGGACCTTTACCGCCACCAGGCGGCCGTCGGGAAGCACCGCCTCATGGACCTGCGCGATCGACGCGGCGGCGACCGGCGCGGGATCGAACGCGGCGAACAGATCCGAAATGGGTGCGTCGAGCGCGGTCTCGATTTCCCGTTCGGCCACCCCGGCGCGGAGCGGGGGCACGTCGTCCTGCAGCTTCGACAACTCGGCGACCAGATCGGGCGGCAGGAGATCGCCCCGCACGCTGAGCGCCTGGCCGAATTTGATGAAGGTTGGGCCAAGCTCCTCGAGCGCGAGCCGGATGCGGACGTTGCGCGACGCCGGGAGGTTGGGACGCGCCCGTGCGAGGGCGCGGAAGCGGGCGATCCCGAGCATCGACGCGACGTCGCCCAGACCGTGACGAATCAGAACGGCTGCGATCTCGCGATACCGGCGGAGCGGAGGAAGGACGGCGGCGCTATTGAGCATGCCCATATGCCGCGAGTTGCAGCAAGCGGCGTTCCTGCAACAGAGCGGCCTGCCTCGCCGAAGCGGCTCGTCGCGTGCGGCCGCGAAGGCGGGCCGGCGCCGCCGCGGCTCGCCGTCCCGTGCGGGCACGGCGCGACTATCGCCACGGCAACGTCGGCGTCGCGAGCGGCCTCAGGCCGCGGTCTTCGTGGCTTTCACGGGCGCTTCCGCGATTGGTATCGTGCGCTTCTTCGCCTCGATGCGCGCGGCCAGCGGAACGGTGACCTCAAGCACGCCGTCCGTGAACTGCGCTTTCACCTCGTCCAGCTGTGCTCCCTCCGGGAGCGGGAGGGTCCGGCAGAACGAGCCGTACACGCGCTCGGACCGGAAGTACTCGCCCTTTTTCTCCTCCTTCGTCTCACGCTTCCGCTCGCCCGAGATGGTCAGGCCCAAATCGGTGAGCTCGACGTTGACCTCCTCCTTCTTGATGCCTGGTAGATCAACGCGGACCTTCAGCAGATGCTCGAGCTCGAAGACCTCGACCTCGGGCCGCCAGGCGATCTCCTCGAGTTCGGGACGTGTCGCGAAGAAGAACGGCCAGCCCTTGTCCTCGAAGAGGCGGTCGAACTCCTTCGTGAACGAGCGCATGAACGGGCTCGATCCCAGAAGGGCAGGCAGGGTTTCCTTGTTTCGGAACATAGAACACCTCCAACGTTGTTGGGCGGCTCGACGGAACGTCGTCAGATAACCTGCCGCCCTGTGTCGGCCCGCACGTAAGTTCTGCCAACCCGACGGAGAAAGCCGTTTCTCACGAGCGCGTCGAGCGTCTCCGCGCATCTGCCGGGCTCCGCGGTCCAGAGACGGATCGCCTGTGGGAGGGTCAGATTGAGGCCCGGCATTTCACGATACTCGGCCCGGACGAGCGAGCTCAAGTCGGTGGCGCGGTCGAGCGAGCAGACATGGGACATGCGAGCTTCCTCTCTATTGAACTCAGAAAAGCGAGCAACGTTCGTGCCCGCTGTCGACGCCGGAACACCCCCGCCAAACGTCGATCTGCCCGATACGCGGCCCATCCGCTGCGGAATCCTCCCCCGGGTTGCGGGTTTTTTCGCATCGGCGCCACCGTGGACGATAATGCCTGCGCGGTCTCGAGCCCATGCAGCGCACGTTGCTGTACTTGCGTGCCGGCGTCCTCGGCTGCGCCATCGGCGTCGGCGCGTGCCGCGCACGCCGACGTCCGCGGATCCCCGCTCACTGGTAGCGCAGTCGAGGACTGACACTCCCTCATACCCTTCACGACTCATCGTAGTACGCGAGGATCTCGTCGGCCCTCAGTCCCTTGTGCCACGGACAGGTGACGTACTTCGGGATGGCGGCGGCCACCGCTGTCCGAAGAGGATCTGCGCCAGCGGGTCTACACAATCCAGGAACGCACGTTCACGTTACGGGACACTGCCATGAACGCGCTCGTTGCGCTCATCGGTGACATCCGGGCGGCGCGGACGCGCGGCGCGACCGACGCGCAGCTCGGCCTGGCAAGGGACTCTCAGCGAAAGGGCCAGTTCCTGCTCGACTTCATCGAAGCGGAGAACTCGATGGGTTCCCACGCCGGCCAGCAGGCGGCGCGCATCCGCGCACGATCGATCGATTTCACACGCCAGGGGCAGATCGCGGTGCGCGACGCGATGTCGGCTCGATAGAATCGCCTGCCGGAATTCCGTCAGCGGCGTTGGCATCGCTCGTGCGTCGTTTCGAAGGAACGCACGAGGAGGATGTGTGACTGTCCTCGACCGACTCATCCCCGGCGCACGCCTGGTCGAGATCGACCGGGTCGATCTCTCGGCCCCTGCCGATCAGGTCTGGGAACTGATCCGTCACGGCAATCTCCCGCATTCGCCGATCGTCCGCGCGCTGTTCGCGCTCCGCACGATCGCGAGTCGCGCAAAGACCCACGGGCCCGACGCAGCGCCGATCAGGCTCGATGCGATGACGTCGTCACGCGAACGCCCGGGTTTTCAGATCCTCGCGGAAGATCCGCCGCACGAGGTGGCGGTCGGGGCTATCGGGAAGGTCTGGCGACTGAATATCCCGTTCGTGCACGTGACGGGTGCTGAGCAGTACGCGAGCTTCGTCTATCGGGGGTTCGTCAAGGTCGCCTGGGCGATGCGCGTCCTTGCGCTTGGAGATCAGCGCACGCGCCTCGAGCTGGAGGTGCGGGTCGATGCCACCGACGACGCGTCCTGGCGAAAATTCCGCTGGTACTTCCTCCTGATCGGTCCCGCGTCGCGGTTCATCCGGCGCTCGCTCCTCCGAGCGCTCCGGCGTGACCTTCGGGCCCGGACCGCTCGTCAGGACCCGGCGAGCGTCTCGAGCGCCTGACGATCGGGCAGTACGAATCCGTCAGCGAGGTCGTGAGCTTCCCGGGTCGTGATACGGCAGGCGGAATGAAAAACACGTCCCCTGCCCGGGCTCGCTCTCAGACCACAGCTTGCCGCCCATCCGTTCGATGAACTCCCTGGCAATCGCGAGCCCGAAGCCCGTTGAGGGCTCGAGTGCCGCCGGCGTGGAGCCCGGGGTCACGGGCTGAACGGTCCGTGCATCGCCGACAGGGCTGAGGCCCGGTCCGTGGTCGCGGACGCTGCACACCACGCCTCCGGGGCCGGGCGTGACCCGGACGTCGATCACACCGCCGGGGTCCGAAAACTTGACGGCATTGGACAGCAGGTTGTCGGCGACGACGGCCACGGCCACGCGGTCGGCCCAGGCCGGAGGAACCTCTCCAATCGTCTGGCAGATGAGCGTCAGTCGCTTTCGCTCCGCGAGGCTCCGGTAGTAGTCGCACGCGCGCTGCATCAGGAGCGGCAGGTTCATGTAGTCGGGCTTCAGCGGGAAGCCGCTCGGCGCCACGCGCACGAGCCGTCCCACCGTGTGGTGGATCAGGATCGCGAGGTGGCGCAATCCATCGAGCCACTTCTCCACTTCCGCATTCGGATGATCGCGAAGGGCATTCGATAGCAGATCCAGGGTCGCTTCGTTCACCGCGAGATAGCTGTTCGTGGCATGGGCCACGAAGCCGATTGCCGATGGGTCGTAGGCGGGGAGGCGATCGAGCTGGAAGAGCGCCTCTTCGAGCTGGGCCATCGCGTTCTCGATGGCGTGTACCGCCTGCGCACGCGAATCTGTCGTCATGTCGCGCCTCCCGCGCTGAACGCATCGAGCGCCGCGCGCGCCAGCTCGCGCACGAGGCCGATGACGGCGAGCACCCAGGCTCCGAGCGCGGCGTAGACGAACACGCGGGGAATGACTAACAGAGACGGCTCCCCGGCGACCTGGGCGAGCCGGTACGTGCAGGCCGTGTACGATGACCGACGCCCCTGCCTCGCCGCCCGGATCCGGGTCAGCTTAGCACCGGCGGCAGATCGAATGCGAAGGGATCGCCTATCGATCAGTACTGCGCCCGCCGCGCGCCCGTCGCTTCTGTCGGCCGATCGATCCGGACTCGCACATCCACCGCCCGGACCCCGGACGTCAGAACCTTGACCGGATTGATGTCCAGCTCCTGGACCTCTGGGCACATCGTCAGCAACGCCGAGACGCGCAGGAGAACGTCGCGAAGCGCCAGTTCGTCCACCGGCGGCGCTCCCCGATAGCCACGAAGCAGGCGCGCGCCCTTCAGCTCGTCGATCATCTCGGCGGCGTCGCGAACGCCGAGTGGATGAATCCGGAACGCCCGGTCCGCCACCAGCTCGACGAGCACCCCGCCGCTGCCGCAGACGACGAGCGGTCCGAAGATCGGATCCTGAACCGCGCCGACCAGCATCTCGATGCCCCCGGGCACCATGGCCTGCACGAGCACACCCGACAGCTCCTTGCCGAATCGCGCCTCGAGATCGGCGTAGGCGGACAGCACAGCCGCCTCACCGGACAGATCCAGACGAATGGCCTGCCGCTCGGTCTTGTGGAGGAGCGTCGGCCCGATGGCCTTCAACGCCACCGGCTGCCCCATGGCCCGCGAGGCAGCAGCCGCATCTGCAGCCGTGCGTACCATCCGCGCCGGCGCCGTGGCGATGCCGATCGAGCCCATCAATGCTTGAGACTCGTCTGGCGTCATCCAGCCACCGCCCCGCGCGAGGACGTTCTCGACGACGCCCCGTGCTCGCTCGCGGTCCAGGTCTTCGAAGACCGGGATCGTGTCGGCCGGTTTCTGCCGCCAGGCGCCGTACGCCGCGGCGCGCGCGAGCGCGATCGCGGCGGCCTCTGGAAACGCAAAGCACGGAATCCGGGCGAGCGCCTCTGGGGCGCCGTCGGCGCGCATGAAGATCGCCGCGATTGGCTTACCCGCCGCCTGGCGTGCGCTCTCGACGATCGCTGCCGCCACCGCATCCGACTCGGTCACGAGCGGTGGGATGAAGATGACCAGCACACTGTCGACGTGCTCGTCGCGCAGCACCGCCGCCAGCCCGCGCTTGAAGTGCTCGGGCGGGGCGGAGGCCAACATGTCGACCGGATTCCCGACAGCGGCAGCCGTCGGCAGGAAGGAGCGCAGCTCCGCGCGCGTCGCCTCGCTGAGCGCCGGCAGCTCGAGGCCGTTGGCCTCGCAGGCATCAGCCGCGAGGATGCCGGGCCCTCCGGCATTTGTGAGGATTGCGACGCGCCGGCCGCGCGGAACGGGCTGGTGCGCGAGTAGCGCGGCGACGTCGAACAGCTCTTCGAGCGTGTCGGTGCGAATGATCCCCGATTGCCGGAAGAGCGCGTCCACGACCGCGTCGCTCGACGCGAGCGCCCCGGTATGCGACGAGGCGGCGCGCGCCCCGGCTTGTGATCGCCCGGCCTTGACGGCGACGATCGGCTTGGATCGGGCGACGCGCCGCGCGATCTCGCTGAACTTCTTCGGATTGCCGAAGCTCTCGAGATAGAGCAGGATCACCGACGTCCGGGGATCCTGCGCCCAGTACTGGATCAGATCGTTGCCGGACACGTCCGCCTTGTTGCCGACTGAGACGAAGCTCGAGATGCCGATGTTGAGCCGTCGCGCGTAGTCCAGGATGGCGAGCCCGAGCGCGCCGCTTTGCGTCGACATCGCGACACCACCGGCCGGTGGGTACACGGGCGAGAACGTCGCGTTGAGGTTGAACGCCGGGTCGGTGTTGAGCAACCCCATGCAGTTCGGACCGATCAGCCGGCAACCCGCGGCGCGGATCCGCTCGACGAGCGCGGCTTCCCGCGCGCGGCCGTCGGGTCCGGCTTCGCTGAAGCCGGCGCTGATGACGCAGATGCCGCGCACGCCCTTCGCCAGACAGTCGTCGACCGAATCGAGCACGCGATCCGCGGGAACCGAAATGACGGCGAGATCGATCGGCCCCGGGATGTCGGCGACCCGTCGATGCGCGGGCAGCCCCTGGATCTCGGTCGCGGTCGGATGAACGGGGACGAGCGCGCCGGTGAAACCGGCCGATCTGAGGTTGTGGAGAATCTCGCTGCCGATCTTTCCCCGCTCCCGGTTGGCGCCGACGACGGCGATCGAGGCCGGCTCGAAGAACGCCTTCATCGACGCGGTGGCCGCGACCTGCGATCGCTGCGCCGCCTTCTCGACCAGGTTGGGGGTCCGGTCGAGAGACAGCACGAAGTGCACGACGCCCCGGTCGATCCGTCGCGTCAACTCGTACCCCGAGTCGACGAACACCTGCATCATTTTCCGGTTCTCGCCGAGCACGTCCGCCTCGAACGCGCGGATGCCCTGCGCGCGCGCGATGTCGGCGAGCCGATCGAGCATCCGCGTGCCGATCCCGCGTCCCTGCCTCGCGTCGGCGATCGCAAACGCCACTTCGGCGAGGTCGGGCACATCGGTCCGGTAGTATCCGGCCGCGGCGATGATCCGCCCGCCGAACTCCCCCACCAACGAATACCCGATCGAGGGGTCGGTCGTGGCGAAACGACGTACCCCTTCGGCGTCGAGCTTCCGGAAGCCCATGAACCGCATGTAGGCACTCTGGGGCGAGAGCGCGGCGAAAAACTCGAGCAGCGCCGGCACATCGTCCGGGCGGCCGGGCCGCAATGTCAGGGTGGAGCCGTCACGGAGGACGGCCTCAAAGGGGTCGATCGTCTGAGTAAGCATGCCGGAGGCGTAGCAAGCCATGCGCCGACTCCCACCGCCGGCCTGAGGGCTTTTCCGAGGGTGAATTCTGAAAAACTCCGCACCCGCTGCGAAAAACTCCGGGTTCGAGCAACGGCAGCGCGGCGGAATCCCTTTGCCAGCACGGGATTACAGCACGCTGACTGGCACCGCGGTTGCCTTTCGAATCCGTGGTGGTGACGGCACAGATGCCGGCGCGCGGAGTTCTTCCCCTCACCGGGAACATCTCCTTCGGCTTCGGACTCACCTGGTCGCGATCGACGGCGTCGTTCTGCTTGGGAGCTGAAACATGAAACTCACGATGGGGCTCGTCGGCCTGGGGGTGGTTGCGGTGTTGGCGCCGACGATTGGTCGCGTGACCTTCGACCGCCAGGTGAAGAGCGAGATCGACCGGCTCGCCGACGGGGTCGCGTTCGCGCCGTCGCCGTTCGTCAGGCTCGCCGCGTATCCGGACCTACCCGTGCCGGTGCGCCGCTACCTCGAATTCGCGGGCGTCGAGGGCCGCTCCCGCATCCGCTTCGCTCGTCTCCTGCACGGAGGCCTGTTCCGGACGACACCCGACAGCCACTGGATGCCGATTGAGGGAGAGGAATACTTCTCGGTCGACCCACCAGGGTTCGTGTGGTACGCGAAGGCCCGGCCGATGTTGCTCGTGCACATCCGCGCGCGCGATCTGTACCTGGACGGATCCGGAAACATGCTGGTCAAACCGCTGTCGCTCTTCACGCTGGCGGACACCCGCGGAACAGAGGTGGACCTGGCCGCGTTGCTTCGATTCATCGCCGAAGCCCCATGGTTCCCGACCGCGCTCGTTCCGAGCGACTCCGTCGGTTGGGAGACCATCGATGGAGGCTCCGCGCGCGTCATCCTGCGCAGCGGATCGGTGACGGCATCCGGTGTGTTCCGCTTCGCCTCCGACGGCCGAATCGTCGAATTCGAGACGCAAGAACGGTTTTTCACCGACAACGCGGTGCGGAGGCCGTGGGGTGGCGTTTACCGCGGCTACGAGGACGTGGACGGGTTCCGAATCCCGTCCGAGGTGGAGGCCCGCTGGCTCTCACCGCCTGACGTGTTTCCGTACGCGCGCTTTGAGCTGGACCGCGTCGAGTACAACGTCTTCCGGCGCTTCTAGCGTTTCAACTTTTGGGCGCTTTCAACACCTCGCTCCACCACCGGGGAGCCTTCGTCTGCGCCTTGGATTTCGCGACGGCCTCCACTTTGTCGCGCGCGGCGCGCCGGCCGCTGAGGTGATCTACCCGAATGCGGAAGATCACCGGCACGTGACGTAGGGCACCCGTCGTCCTGGCGGCGCCCGGGAACCACCACTCCGGACGCTTGTTGAATAGCGCCTGCGCCCGGAGCTTGATCGCCTCATGTACGGTACTGTGAGTGAGCTCCTCGTACCGTCCGGTCGCTACGACGGTCGTCCAGTGAAACTGGTCGGCGATGTCGTCCACCTCGAGACACACCTTGGGATTGGCGCGCATCCACTCGATCTTCCGGCCGACGGTGGCGAAGCTATACAGATCTTCCCCATCGAGGACGTAGTAGATCGGAACAACATACGGCTGGTTGTCCTGCGCGCACGCGAGGCGCCCGAGATTCGTGCCCGCCAGCACCTGGCGGCACTCCTTCTCCGTGAGTTCGTGGATCAACATGGGACCATCCTACCGCTTGAGGCGGAAGGGTCGTACTACGCCCTTCGCTGAGCCGACCCTGAAGGGTCGGTCTACTTGTCGCCCGAGAAAATCAGCGGCAGCCCCGTCCTCGGATTGCCGACGATGACGATCTTCGCGTTTGGGCTGCGCGAGAGCTCCATGGTCGCTTCGATGCCCTTCCACTCGAGCAGCTTGTCGCTGATGCCCTCGGTCACGATGTGCTGAAAGTCCTTGATCCCCTGCGCCTCGACGCGCTTCCGCTCGGCTTCCTGCCGCTCCTTTTGCAACACGAACTCCATCCGCTGCGCGTCCTGCTGCGCCTGCTGCTTCGCTTCGATGGCATGTTTGAGTGTCTCGGGCAGCTGGAGATCCCGCAGGAGTATGTTCTCGATCACGATACCGCGCGGCTGGACCGCGGCGCGCAGGTCCTCGAGCATCTGACGCGCGATGCTCTCGCGCGCATCCGAGTACAGAATGCTCGCATTGTTGGCGGCCGTGACGCCTCGCATCGCCGACCGGAAATTCGGCACGACCAGCACGTTGGCGTAGTCGGTGCCGACTTTCTGGAAGATCTCGGCGGCACGTTCCGGCTGCAGGTGATACAGCACAGACGTCTCCAGCCCCATGATCAGGCCTTCCTTGGAAGGAACCGATGCGCGCTCTTTGATCTCCTGGGTCCTGATGTCGAGCGTCTGGACGCGCGCCAGCGGGTTCACGAGGTGTATGCCTTCGCCGATCGTCCGACCCGTGACCTTCCCGAACAGTGTGATCACGCCGACGTGACCGGTCGTCACACACGATACCGAGTTCGCTACGACAAGGACAACGAGGAGCAGGCCGAACATGCTCAACGCGCCCCGTCTGACGATCTTGCGTCCGCCTTCGTCTAGCGTGATGGTGTCGCGCATCTGCCCTCCTCTACTTCTTCAGTTTTGAGTTCTGAGTCTTGAGTTCTGAGGCATTCAACTCAGAACTCAGAACTCACAACTAGTTCCGTTCTCTCCCAACGCACACGTCTGACAAGCGTGCACCGAGATCGTTCGTGCGCGAGGCGGGACGGAAGTTGAGCCGGTGACTAAAGGATACCCCGGACAGTGTTTCCGGTCTGTTACGGTCCCGGCCGCCGCCCAACGTCAGGCGTCCAAAGCAGATAGGGATACACCATGCGGAAGAGCGGCCGGTACTCGACCGCGTTTGTCGCGTCGGCTTTCTGCCATGCCGCGTGCCTTGGCGTCTTCGCGATCCTGTCTGGAGCCGTTGCCGATCGGCGCCCTGACCCCGCAACTGCCACGAAGCCCGCGCAGGTCTCACGCGTCGTCTGGGTGACGGGTGCGCAACCTTCAGGCGGAGGAGGTGGCGGCGGTGACAGATCGCCCCGGCCCGCGACCCGGCTCGAGCGGCGCGGCAGCGACCTGCGATCTGTTCCGCCCGCGCCGAGCGTCCAGGCGGCGGTCCAGGAGGAGGAAACGCGGTCCGTACAGCGGCTCGACCTGCCGGCGGTTCCCACCGAGCACGGTCTCAAAGACGTTCCGGGCGCGATGGTCGAGGTGCCCGACCAAGCTGGCATCTCGCGGGGACCTGGCGACGGCGGCGGCGCAGGCCCGGGTCTCGGGCGAGGCATCGGACCCGGACGCGGACCGGGGCTCGGGCCCGGCGAGGGCGGCCTCGAGGGCGGCGGCGTCCGGATGGCCGGCGGCGCAGCCAACCCGACTCTTCTCCGGTCCGTCCAGCCTCGCTACACAGAAGATGCGATGCGCGCGCGGCTCCAGGGTGTCGTCGAGCTCGATGCCGTCGTGCTGCCCGATGGAGGAGTGGGAGAAATTCGAGTCGTCAGATCGCTCGATCGAATCTTCGGCCTGGACGAGCGGGCGATTGAGGCGGTGAAGCAGTGGCGGTTCAGACCGGCCGCGATCGCCGGGAAGCCCGTCGCAGTCCTGGTCCGCGTCGAGCTGACGTTCAGCCTTCGGTGAAGAGCGCTGCCTTCCCTCCTAGATTCTGAATTCTGAAAAGCTACTCCCTGGCTCCCGTCGTCTCTTCCTGTTCTTTGTATTGCAACTGATAGAGCTTGAAGTAGAGGCCGCGGCGCGCCAGCAGTTCCTGGTGCGTGCCGATCTCGCGCAGCTCGCCCTTGTGCAGGACGATGATCCGGTCCATGTCCTGGATGGTCGACAGGCGGTGGGCGATCGCGATCGTCGTCCGGTCCGCCATCAGGACGTGCAGTGCGTCGCGAATCAGCAGCTCGGTTTCGGTGTCCACGCTCGAGGTCGCCTCGTCCAGGACCAGAATGCGGGGATCGAAGGCGAGCGCACGGGCGAACGACAGCAACTGCTTCTGCCCCACCGACAGGGTTGCGCCGCGCTCGGCCACAGGGCTCTGCAAACCGCTCGGGAGAAGGTCGATGAAGCGGTCCGCGTGGACGCTCTCGGCCGCCCGGCGCACGCGCTCGTCGTCTATCGTCGGGTCGCCAAGCCGGATGTTGCCCGCGATCGTCCCTGAAAAAAGGTGGACGTCCTGGAGCACAAGGCTGAACTGGCTCCGCAGCTGGTGCAGGTCCCGCTCGCGGACATCCACGCCGCCGATCAGAATCCGACCGCGGCTGACGTCGTAGAACCGCAGGAGCAGGTTGATGATCGTCGTCTTGCCCGCGCCAGTGGCGCCGACGATCGCGATCCGCTCGCCGGGTTCGACGCGAAACGACACGTCCCTCAGGACCCAGTCCTCGCCGTTGTACGCGAACCAGACGTTGTCGAAGACGATGCCACCAGGTTCAATGGAGGGGCCGGTCTTCAGACCGGACCCTGGAGACGCGATCTGAACCGGCTCGTCGAGCAGCTTGAAGATCCGCTCCGACGAGGCCATCGAGGCCTGGAGGATGTTGAACTTCTCCGACATGTCGCTGATGGGGCGGAAGAAGCGCTGGGCGTACTGCAGGAACGCGACCAGCGCGCCCAGCGTCAGCGTCCCCTGCAGGACCCAGCCGCCTCCGTACCAGATGATCAGCGCGGCCGCGAGGCTCGCGACGATTTCGATCGCCGGATAGAAGACGGCGTAGTAGAAGATCGAATCGACGTTCGCGTCACGGTGGGTGCGATTGATCTCATCGAATCGCGCGAAGCTCGCCGCCTCGCGCCGGAAGAGCTGGACCGTCGCCATGCCGGTGATGTGTTCCTGGAGGAAGGCGTTGATCCGGGCGATCCACAGGCGCACGGTTCGGTACGAGTCGCGCACGTGGCGGCGGAACCACTGCGTCACGATGACGATGAGCGGCAGCACCGAGAACGCGATCAGCGCGAGCCGCCAGTCCATGAAGAGCAGCACGGCCATGATGCCGACGAGCGTGAACACGTCGCCGAAGACCGCCACGACGCCGCCCGTGAAGAGCTCGTTCAGCACGTCCACGTCGCTCGTCACGCGCGTCATCAGCCGCCCGACGGGGTTCCTGTCGTAGAAGCGGACGTCGATCCGCTGCAGGTGCCCGTAGATCTGCATCCGCAGGTCGTACATGATGCGCTGGCCGACGAGCTGCATCGTGTAGGTCTGCACGTACTCGAGCGCGAAGGATCCGACGAGAATGCCGAGGAACGCGATCGCGATCCAGTCGAGGCCCGAGAGGTCGCCCTGCGCGATGTACTGGTCTATCGCGAGCTTGGTCAGGTAAGGCTGGCCGAGCTGGAGGAACGAGTTGGCGATGATCGCGGCGAGCGCCCCGACGGCCTGCCATGCGTAGGGTCGCAGGTATCCCATCAGGCGGCGCATCAGCCGCGCATCGTAGGCCTTCCCGAGTACTTCTTCCTCGTGAAACGACATCAGCTCGCCGCCAGCTCCTCCTCGAGCAGTTGCTTCCGGTAGAGCGCCGCATACGCGCCGTCGCGGCGGACCAGCTCGTCGTGAGTTCCGCGCTCGGCAATCCGGCCGTCGTCGAGGACGAGGATCTGATCCGCATCGCGCACGGTGGATACGCGATGCGACACGAGGAGCGACGTCCGCTGCCGCATCACATCCCTGAGCCTGGTGAGGATCTCTTCTTCCGTGTAGGTGTCCACGGCTGACAGCGCGTCATCAAGGACGAGGATCGCGGGGTCGGTCGCGATGGCGCGCGCCAGCGCGGTCCGCTGCTTCTGCCCGCCGGACAGGGTAATGCCTCGCTCCCCGACGACGCTGTCGTAGCCTTTCGGAAGTGAGTCGAGGTCCTTGTCGAGCCGCGCGACGGCGGCCGCGTCGTGGACCCTGGACGCGTGGTACGACCCTTCCGTGGAATTGTCGGGTACGACCCGGTCAGGGTCGTCGCGCGCGAGGCTCGCCGCATCGACCCCGAACAGAATGTTGTTCGCGATGGTGTCCGAGAACAGGAACGGCTCCTGCGGCACGAACCCGATTGCCCCGCGCAGGATCGGCAGCGGGATCTCCCTGACGTCGACGCCATCGACGAAGACCGTGCCCGGCGGCGGCTCGTGCAGCCGCGGCAGCAGGTTGAGCAGCGTCGACTTTCCCGAGCCGGTCGGCCCGATGAGCGCGACGGTCTGCCCCGGCTCGATCCGGAGCGACACGTTGCGCAGTACGGGCGGGCCGTCGCCGTAGGCGAAGGTGAGGTCTTTGACGTCGATTGCACCGCTGATGGTCCGGCTAAAGCCGGACGCTACGCCATACGCCTCGACGACGGGCGTCGCGTCCAGCACCTCGAGCATCCGCTTCCATGACGCCATGCCGCGCTGGAGCATGTTCGTCACCCACCCGAACGCGATCATCGGCCAGCTCAGCATGACGAGATACGAGTTGAACGCGACGAACTCGCCGATCGTGATCCGTTCGCGGATGACCTCCCGGCTGCCGAGCCAGAGCACGAGGAGCGCGCCGAGGCCGAGGAACAGCGACATGCTGGGATAGAAGAAGCCCTGCAGCTTGATCAGCCCGCGATTGCGCTCGAGGTATTCGAGGTTGGCGAGCCGGAACCGTTCGAGCTCCGCCGCCTCCTGCCGGTACGCGCGCACGACGCGGACGCCGGCCAGCGCCTCCTGCGCCACGGCGCTGATCTCCGAGAGCTGCTCCTGGATCTTCTCGAACCGCCGGTGGATCGCCTGGCCGAAGACGCGAACCGAGACCGAAACCAGCGGTAGCGGCAGCAGCGCGACGGCCGTCAGCCGCGCGTCCAACGACAGCATCAGGATGATCGCGACCACGAACACGATGATCGTGTTCGCCGAGTACATCACCGCCGGCCCGATCATCGTGCGGACGGCGTTGAGGTCGTTCGTCGCGCGCGACATCAGATCGCCGGTCCGGCGCGCCTGGAAGAACGAAAGCGGCAGGCGCTGGAGCGCGGCGAAAAAGTCGTTCCTGATCTCGTACTCGATCTCGCGCGAAGCGCCGATCATGATCCGCCGCATGAGGAATCGGAACAGGCCGCCGACGACCGCGACCGCAAAGATCAGCGCGGCATAAAAGCCGAGCTTGCCGCGGGTGACGCCCTCGTTGAGGTCGTCCACGGCGTGCTTCAGGATCCACGGTGACGACAGCGCGATCGCCGTCGTCACGACGACGCAGCCGAGGCCGAGGAGGAAGGCGCGGCGGGAACGGCGAACGTACGGGAGAAGCCGGCGAAACGCGGAGGAGTCGACGCGCTTGCCCTGAGCGGAGTCGAAGGCGCCCATTTCGTCGAGTATATCCGCGTGTGTTACAATTTTTGGTGCCTCGCCCCGCAGGCACGCTCCCCCCGACGGTCAGGTGACTGCGATTTCTGCGTCCGCTCTGCAGCTCGAAGTCTGTTTGAACGATAGGAATGTACATGTCTACGCGACTCTGTGGTCTTGGTTTGCTCGCTCTAGCGGCGCTCGCGATGTCGGCGGCTCCGGCCGCGGCGCAGTACGGTGCACAACGGCCTGACTCCGGGGTCGCCGTCGGCGAGACGTACCACGTCGAGGTTTCGGGCGGGTTCTGGAACCCGACCCCCAACATCCTCGTGTCGAGCGAGCAGTTCGGCATCATCGGCAGCCAGATCGACGGCGTCTCGGACCTGGGCTTCCAGAAGAGCTACTTCACCGGCTTCAACGTCATCCTCCGCCCGGCTACCAAGCACAAGTTTCGCGTCCAGTACACGCCCATCAAGTACAGCGCAGAGGCGGTGTTCACGCGGCCCATCGTCTTCAACGGGATCCGGTACGACGTCGGCATCCCGGTGTCTTCCGAGTTGAAGTGGCACGTCTGGCGAGTGGGGTACGAGTGGGACTTCGTCCGCACGGACCGCGGCTTCGCCGGCCTGCTGCTGGACCTGAAGATGATCGACACCGAGGTGAAGCTCGAAAGCCTGGTCGCGAACGAGTTCGTGCAGGTCCAGGCGCCCATCCCCGGCATCGGCGGCATCGGCCGGTACTACTTCGTGCCGAACGTCGCGGCCTCGTTCGAGCTCTCGTGGCTCCATGTTCCCGACATCGAAGGCCACTCCGCCACCTACGTCGACTGGGATCTCTACGGCACCGTGAACTTCAACGAAAACGTGGGCGCGCAGGTCGGCTACCGATCGATGGACGTCAATTACACCATCGAGCGCGACTTCGGCGACCTGGTGCTGCGGGGGATTTACTTCAACGGCGTGGTCAGGTTCTAGTTCCTGAACTGAATCCAGACTCCAAGGTACCGTGAATCGGTGCTTCGGCGGTCGACCTCCACCGGCCGGAAGCCCGACGCCGAGTGCAGGCGCAGGCGCGTCGCGCCGCGCGACGCATCGAGCGGAATCGACAGCTCGCGCTCTTCGCCCGGCGCCAGCTTCCGCTCGTCGCGCCAGCTCCCGGACGACACGAGCAGGCTGTTCTCGACCGGTCCATTCCGCACGAGGACCGTCGCCGCTCCCCCACCTCCATCCGGCTGCACCACGACCTCCGTCGTCGAGCCTCCGCGGATCCAGAACGCGTCGGGCTCGGCAAAGGCGTCGCCGTCGAGGAAGTACACGACCGTGTCGGCGTAGCGTCGTGCCCGCAGCGCGCGGGGCGCATCGTCAAAGAGCGGCCCGACAGAAGACGCCTGGAGCACGAGGCGGGCGGAATCAGCCGCCGGCGAATTCGATCCGTGCGCAATCAGCGCGGGAACGTCAACCGGCAGGCGGATCGTCGTCTCGTTCGGCTGCAGCGTGAGGATCGGCTCATCGGTTCTGAGGACGCGGAGGCGAAGAGGATCGCCGCGGGGACCAAGGAGCTCGTAGCGGCCGGCTGGGATCCAGTCAAGCAGCGCGAACGCCGGACGCTCGCGGCCGCCCAGCGCCCGCGCAGGCGACGCGATCCTGAGCCCGGACACGACCGTTCCGACCGGCTCAATCGACGGAGGAAACGGTCTGAACCCGACGGTGCGACCGGCAGCCGCGGCCCGAAGGAGGGCGAGCTGCGCGGAGGATGCGTTCACGCCTGGCGCCGCATCGAGGCGCCAGACCACTGTCAGGGCCGACATGGCGGCCAGCGCGAAGACCATTCCGGTCGCCGACGCGAGCCTGGCGCGTCCGGGGAGCCGCCTGCGCCCCAGCCAACGAAGCGACAGCCAGGCGAGTCCGAGCGCTCCAACCCACGCCGCCGAGTGCAGCGCCAGCGTCGAGGCCGGACCCCGGAAGAAGCTCGGGAACCCGCGCGGCAGATCCGCAAGAGGCGAAAGCCACTCAAGCCAGAGAGACACGCCGTCGCGCACGTTGTACGCGAGCCGGCCGCGCTGGACGAACGCCAACGTCACCGTGGTGAACGCCGTGACGAGGAGCGCCGCCATCGCGGCGGCGCGCGTCCCGCGCTCGCTCATCCGCCGCCACGCGACCGCCGCGAAGATGCCGCCTGTCATCAGGAGCGGGACCATGAGACGGACCGGTACGCTCCAACCCGCCCACCACATCCGCAGATACGTGACCGCGACCAGGTACGGTGCCGCGGAGATGGCCAGCTCGAGCGCGAGGCGGCGATTGACCGGACCCTCGCGCGTGCCGAGCGCCGCTATCCAGCCCCCCAGCGCCGCAAAGAAGACTGGGGCATAGAGAAACAGGCCGAATTGCTGATCGAAGAGCAGCCCGAGGAGGCCCGGCAGCACGAACGGCCAGGAGGCATAGTCGCTGACGTGGGCGCCGCTCCCATATGGCGCCTGCGGGTCCGGAGTGCCGTAGATCGTATAGAAGAACCAGAACCAGAGCGCGGCGCTCACCGCGGGTACGGCCATGAACGCCGCCGCCGCGCGCAGGCCGTCGCGTGTTTTCGGCAGCCTCAGGAGGATGAACAGGCCGAACAGCGCGGCGAGGAACGCAAAGCGCGTGTGCAGCCAGGGGAAGATCGCGAGCGCCGAGCCATGGAGCAGCCAGGTGCGGGTCCTCAGCTCTGATTCCAGGCCTCTGCCCTGGAGCCTCATCAACGCCCACACGCCCGTCAGCGTGATCACCCAGGCGGGGGAATCCGGATACACCGTAAAACTGTGAAACGCAATCGGCGTAGCCATGGCAGTCGCACACGTGCCGAACCATGCGGCGCCCGCGTCGCCGGTCGCGACAAACGCAAGCTTCCAGTGAAGCGACACGCCCGCGACCGCAATCAGGATCAGGAAGAGCATCACGGCACGGTAGCCCCCGAGCGCAAACGCGGGCGCGATCAGGGCCGACAGGCCAGGCGCATGAATCGAATAGATTTCCCGGTCCTTGCCGCGGGCGAGATAGTCCGGGCGCAGCGTCCCTTCGAAATAGGGCGCGTAGTCGCCGCGCGCGTGGTTATTCTCGATCTTGAGATCGCCGTCGTACAGCAGGCTCTGCGTGATGATCAGATAGTGCGGCTCGTCGCCGCCCGGCACCATCGGCGCGGCCCCGAAGGCAATGGCGCTGAAGAACACGGCTCCCCCTGCGGCGGCGATCCAGGGGGCGCGGCGCGGATCGGTCAGCGCTGGAAGTTGCGCCCTCCGCTCCCACACGCGCACGAGCACGACCACCGCAACGGCGCCGGCCCAGACGGCGGCGGCGACCGGCCCCGTCCAGACGAGGAACGCACGAGGGACGGGGATCGGGAGCCACGGAAGGAGAATCAGCGCCAAGTAGGAAGTGAGAAGTACGAAGGCTGAAGTGAAACGGCGCGGAGGCGCGGGCCTCTCAGGCCCGCGCGGGAGAACCGAGACGATCGCGGCCACCGCCAGAAGCACGGCCAGCACCCACCATGACGGCAGGACGCCGACGCGCGCCGTTGACGGCCCCGGACCGATGAGAGCGAGCGCCCCGAACGTCGCCCATGCGGCGAGCGCCGCGACGGCCGCGGCCGCGATGATCATGGACGGAGGATTATAGGGCTATCGACTAGGGACCGCGGCGGCCGTACAGCGCGCGGTAGTCCTCGGCGGTTCCGAGGATCCGCTTGACGTAGTTCTGCGTCTCGGGAAACGGGATGTCGTCGATGAACTCGTCACGGTCGAGGCCGGGCCGTTCGGCGATCCAGCGGACGACCCGGCTCTCTCCCGCGTTGTAGCTCGCGAGCGCCAGGTGCTCGGCGCCGAACTGATCGACGAGCCGGGCGAAATACGTCGTCCCCAGCCGGATGTTCAGGTCCGGCTGTGTCAGCATTGCCGTCCGGAAGCGAGGAATTCCGAGCGAGCGCGCGAGCCGCCGGCCCGTCGACGGCACGATCTGCATCAGCCCCCACGCGTTCGCCGCCGACCGTATCTCCGGGTCGAAGGTGGATTCCTGGCCGATCAGCGCGGCCACCAGATACGGATCCAGTTCATGGGCGGTTGCGTAGCGCTTGATCGACTCCCGGTACTCCAGCGGATAGATCACGCGCATGAGATCGTCCGGGAGCCGGGCGCCGCCCGCTGCGGTGCGGTGCTGCGGGTACGCGCGCCGCATCAACGTGATCGCCCTCCGGAGGTCGCCCTGCCGCGAGTACACCCACGCCATCGTCGCCTGAATCGACGGCGACGTGCCCCCGGCCAGTTCCGCGTGTCGAAGCTCGTTGAGCGCCGCGTCGAGGAGATCGAGCGACAGCAGCAACTTGATCCGTTCGGCGGTGGGCGGCGGGGCCGGAACGGACCCGACGTCGGACGCCTGAACGATCGACCGCGACACACGGGCCGCTTTCTCGAGCTTCTCCAGGCGGCGGTCCGCCAGACGTCCGTAATACGAGTTCTGGTAGTCGACGAGGATGACGCGGTACCGCTCGATCGCCTGCGACGATGCCTCGAGCTGCTCATGCGCGCGCGCCGCCCAGTACAAGTAGGAAGGGCGATAGTCCGACCGCGGGAACGCGGAGGCTGCGCTCTCGAACACGCGTATCATCTCGGCGAAGTTGCCGGTCTTGTACCCCCACCAGCCGAACTTCCAGGCGGCCCGCTCGGCCCGTGAACCCCGAGGGAAGCGCCGGTACAGTTCTTTGAAGGCTTCCGCCGCGCTCGCGTCCTCGTTGACGAGGATGTAGTGGGTGCCCAGATTGTTCAGCGCCTCTTCGGCCCAGGAGCTGTCCGGGAACTCGTCCACGAGCGCGCGCACGCGCTGCAGGTATTCCGCGTGCTGGCCCAGCTCGCGCAAGGCGGCCAGGTGGAAGAAGCGGGCTTCGGCCTGCCGGGAACCGCTGTCCAGGTACGGACGCGTGCCATCTCTCGCGAGCATGAACCGGCGCAGGTAGAAGTCGCACTCGGCAACGCGGAGATCGATGATCTCGCGGTGCTCGTCGGCCGCCAGCGGCTTCAGTGCGTTGAACGCCGAGCGGGCCTCGGCGATCTTCCGGGCGGTGAAGAGCCGCTCGGCCCTGGCCAGGTCCAGATCAAAGGTTTCCTTCCGGGGCACGGCGTCGCCCAACTTGGCAAGGTCCTCGTTGGCGAGCGCGGCCGAATCAGAAAGGGGATGCTCGTACCTGACTCGGCGCAGCGCGGCAATCCCTTTTTCGCGAGCGCCCGCCGCCACGGCTGCCCGGCCGAGCAGCAGCAGGACGACGTCCGGTTCGAGGGTCTTGGTGGCGGACAGCCGCTCGTAGATCGTGACCGCACGCTCGTGGTCGCCGGCGCCGGTTGCCGCCTCGCCGGCGGCGAGGGGAACGCCCTCGAGCAGGTATCCCTCGAGCCGTTTCTGGAGCAACGGATCGAGCCGGGCACGCGCTTCCGTGAAGCGCGACAGGCGGATGAGTGTCAGGCCGGTGTAGTAGTCGGCGTAATCGGTGAGCGATGTTTCGGACAGCGCCGCCTTGCTCAGGATCGGCAGCGCCTCGGTGAACTTCCCCTGCGTATGAAGATCGACGCCGCGCGCCCACGCGACGAGCGCACCGGCGCGCCCGGTGCGTCCCGCGGCGCCGGAGGGGGCGAGCCACAGGGCGGCCGGATCGTCGGGCAGCGGCGCGTGCGGCGTCGGCGCGATCTGCGGCGCAGACGGTTGCGTAGAGGAAAGGAGGCTTGCGACCGCAATGATGGAAGCGGTTCGGCCGATGATCATGTCGCTTCCCGACTAATTATGCCATAGCGGTCCGCGCGAGGCTCGGACTCGCCCGGGGACATCCCGGCTGCGCGACAGAGGCGCTGCGGGTATCATCTGTAACTCTTTGATGTCCCGTGCGCGCCTCGTGACGGCCCTGGTTACCGTTCTCCTCGCGACAGGCGTCGCAGTCACTATCCTGTGGTTCGGCGCCGTCGATGGCGCCGATTTCATCCGCGCTCACGCCGGCCGCCTCGCGCTCATCGTCGCCGGCGTCGCGTCGCTTACAACCGGGAACCTGGTCCTCAGGTGGCTTCGCTGGAGCTTTCTCGTCCGCCGGGCCGGCGTGCGGGTGCCGACGCGCGAGAGCCTGCGGCTGTATTTCGCGACGTTGCCCGCGATTGCCACGCCTTTCTACGTCGGCGAGCTCGTGCGTGGTCTGTTGCTCAACGCGCGCGCGCCGGGCGCGGGACGCGTCATGACGTTCGTCTGGGCGGCCGAGCGTGTCACCGACGCGACGACGCTCGTCTTCTTCCTGCTCCTCGCGCGCGGCAGGCCGATCTGGGCCGGCGTGGCGTTGGCGGCGTGGGTCGCGCTCGCACGGTCCGTCCGAACACTCGCGCCGGAGCCTGCCGGCGCCGAGCTCCGGCGGCCGGTGGTTCTGGCGGCGCTCCTCGGCGGGTCGATTGCCGCGTGGATCCTTCCCGTTCTCGGGCTCTGGTGGACGCTTGGCGCGCTCGATCGGCCAATCGCGTTCGCCGCCACGACCGACGCGATGACTGCGGGCACGCTCGTCGGCGGCGTCGCGGGAATCCCACTCGGGACAGGTATCACAGGCTCTGCGACGATCGTCCTTCTCGAACGCCACGGCGTGCCGCCGGTGGTCGCCGCGGCCGCGGTCGCGGCGTTCCGTGCCGGGACGGCGTGGTACTCGCTCGCACTGGGGCTGAGCACCCTCATCCTGCAGCGTCGCAAGCTCGTGGCGTTTCTGGGACATTCACGCCCCGTCGATCATTTCAGCGTCATCGCCCCCAGCTACCAGGATCAGATCCCGGCGCACATCCGCGAACGCCTTCTCGATCGGAAGATTGCGGCGATGCTGCGCCGGCTGGAAGGGGCGGCGATCGGACGAGGAGCGTGTGGGCTCGACGTCGGCTGCGGCCAGGGGTGGTACGCGTGCGAGATGGCTTCGCGCGGGTTCACCCTCGACGGCATCGACCAGTCAGCCGGCCAGATCGCCGAGGCTGAGCGCCAGGCAGGCCCCCGGGGCTGCTCCGCGCGGTTCCACACCGCCGATGCCGAACACCTGCCCTGGCCGGACGGAACCTTCGACTTCGCCTACAGCATCAACGTCGTGCATCACGTGACGCCGATCGACAAACGCAATCGCGTGCTGGCAGAGATCGTCCGCGTGCTCAAGCCGGGCGGGCTCTTCTTCCTGCACGAGATCAACGTCGAGAATCCGGTATTCCGCTTCTACATGAGCTATTGGTTCCCGCTGCTGTGCGACATAGACGAGGGAACCGAAGAGTGGATCAAACCGAGCCGGTTGCCGCAAGTGGAAGGCGCCGTCTGGTCGCGGGATGTGGAGTATTTCACCTTCCTGCCCGATTTCACACCGCGCTTGGCGCTTCGCGCGCTGAAAAGCGTCGAGGCGCGGCTCGAACGCTCGTCTGTCCGGTCGTGGTCGGCGCACTATGCCGCTTCGCTGCGCAAGACGTGAGTGTTTCACCTAAGCTCGACCATCAAACGAAGCCTATCGCCAGAAATGTGTTGAGCTTCCAGATTTGATTTGACCTTCTTTCTGGCCCGAATTGTGCTCTGAGTCCGGGTGACCCCGGCTCTCCCGACTCTTTCCGTATCTTTTGCGGACACTTGGCGTGTGCGAAGGTAGCGATGAGCTACACGCGATCCGCCACCTGCCGCCCGGGTAACCCGCTACGGAGGGAGAGAGCGTCGGCATCGGCCGGCCTTGTTTATGAAATTGCCTGCTGCCGGAAGATCGGATCGGCCGCGCGTGCTCGTAGCGGATGATGCGTACGAGATTACGCACCTGATTGCCAGCTGGCTCCGTCAGGACTACGACGTGTTCACCGCCTGGGATGGGCAGCAGGCGATTGACGTCGCAGAACAAGTCGAGCCGACCGTCGCGCTCCTCGACATCGCCATGCCGAGGTCCAGCGGCTTCGAAGTCGCGGAGCGTTTCAGGGAGCATCCCCGGCTCCGTCGAACCCGCGTCATCTTCGTCACAGGCCTCCGGCATCCCGAGAATGCGCTGCGCGCGATCGATCTGGGCGCGCTCGACTACCTGTACAAACCGCTCGATGAAGAAACGGTCCGCGATCGTGTGAGAGCGGCCATTGAACTGTCGGGCGGGTGAAGCCGGACAGAACGTTACAGATCCGCACAACGGCGGGTCCGATGTGTAACTGACTCTCCCGCCGACCCAGCGCGCCTGTCGCGCCGAAGCCCCGAAGGGGCGAAGGCGGACCGCCCGTCCGTGGCACCCTCATTGCAGCCGCCCGCAAGCTCCCAAAAAACTGCTTGAGCACTCGGTCTGTCGTTCTTCTGTTCGTGCTGGCCGGCCTTTCCAGCGGTACGGCTCTGGAGGCCCAATCGGCCGACGCCACATCCCCGGGGGCGTCGCGGAGCTACAGCACCATCTATTCGATCGGCATCGAGTGGGACATCCTGGGCGATGCCGACCACGACGCCGCGGCAGCGGTGGAGTTTCGAGCGTCAGCGACGACCACGTGGCGGCCTGCGCTGCCGCTCGTACGGGTCGACGTCAACGGCGCCAACATGCTCGCCGGAAGCGTGCTCTTCCTCAGCCCGAACACGACCTACGAGGTCAGGCTCACACTCAGCGATCCAGACGGCGGAGCCGAGACGCGGACGCTCACCGTTGCCACGCGGCCGCTGCCGACGCCCTACGCCGGCGGCAGAGTGTTCCATGTGACGCCGGGCTCGGGTGGCGGCACCGGATCCCCGACCAATCCGTTCAGGGGGATCGCTGCCGCGCAGGCGGGCGCCCAGCCAGGCGACCTCCTGCTGTTGCACGCCGGAAACTACGGCGGGCGGATAACCTTCGACAAACCTGGAACCGCTGGACGCCACATCGTGTGGCGGGCAGCCGGCGACGGTGAGGCGCTGTTCGCGGGCATCGACGTCGCTGCGAGTTACGTGTGGCTCGACGGCGTGACGATCCGGGATCAACCGTACGCGCTGATGTCCAAGAACGCGCCCTCCGACGTCGTCATCACGCGCTCCGGTTTCTTCAACAACCACTATTCCATCTATCTGCAGCGGGGCGGCAGTTACTGGTACATCGCGGACAACACGATCGTCGGCGACACGCCCGTCTCGACCGAAAGCCTGGACGGCGAGGGGATCGAGTTGAACGGCTACTCGGTCGAGAGCTTCGGCCACGTCGTCGCCCACAACAGCATCTCGAACGTCGCCGACGGCATATCGAACGGCACGTACAACATCGACGCCTACGGCAACGACATCTTCGACGTGTCGGACGATGGGTTCGAAGGGGATCCGGGGGGTCCGAATATCCGCGTGTGGGAGAACCGCATTCACAACGCGGCGCACAACGGCATCAGCTTTCAGCCTCAGAACAGCTCGCCGTGGTACATCCTTCGTAATCAACTGGCGGGTTTCAAGGAAGCCCCGTTCAAATTCCGGACGACCGATCGGTCCGTGATTGCTCACAACACGATCGTGATGTGGGGCAAGATGATCTGCTGCAGCGACTCTCACCTGCTGCGATCCATCGTCAAGAACAACCTCTGGATCTCGGTTGCGGGCGGCCAGATCTGGGACTTCGGATCGAACGTGAGAGACTGGCGGACCGATTTCGACTCCGACGGATTCGACTGGGGCGGAAGCACGGCGCCGTTCAGGTACGGCGGCGTCGTCTATACGAGCGTGTCGGCGTTCTCTGCCGCGTCAGGACTCGAAACGCGCGGACGACGAATCGACAGAAACACGTGTTTCGAGACCTTCAACGTGCCGGGCCCGCCGCTGACGCCGGTTCCTCCGCAGCACATGACGCTGCGAGCCGGGTGCACAGCCATCGATGCCGGTGCAATCCTGCCGAACATCAATGACGGGTTCGCCGGTGTCGCGCCGGATATGGGCGCCTACGAGCGCGGACAGCCCTTGCCGCTCTACGGGCCACGGCTCGCACCTCCGCCGCCGCTGACCGCTCCGGCCGGGCTCCGGATCGTGCGCTGATTGTCCGGTTCGTCAGCGTCGCAGCGCGAACGCGACGAAGGCGTCACCCGATTTCGTCCCGAGCTTCCCACCGCCTCCGGCCGCGATGACCACGAACTGACGGCCATTCACCGAGTACGTGCTTGGCGTCGCATAGCCGCCGAACGGCAGCGTGCGTTCCCATAGCACCTTGCCCGTCGCGCTATCGAAGGCGCGAACCTTCTCGTCCATCGTCGCGCCGATGAAGACGAGACCGCCGGCCGTGACGATGCTTCCACCGAGGTTGGGCGTCCCAGTGGGCGGGATGCCGCGCGCGGCGAGCTCGGGAAACTCTCCGAGAGGCACCTGCCACGTGATTTCGCCGCGGTTGAGGTCGATCGCCGTCAGCGTGCCCCACGGCGGCTTCACTCCCGGGTAGCCCTGATGATCCGTCAATCGAAGAAACCCTGTGTCCCGGTAGGGCTCGGCTTTGTCCGACGTCGACTGAAGCTTGAGCACTCTGGGGAAGTTGTTCGCATTGACGTAGAGCAAGCCTGTCGTGGGATCAAATGAAGCGCCGGACCAGGTACCGCCGCCGATGGTTCCCGGACTGTAGACCGTTCCTTGCAGGCTCGGTGGAGTAAACAGCGAGCCCAGACGGGCGCCCTTGAGCCTGGCCGTTACAGACTCGTTCGCCTCTCTCGAAATGTTCGTGATGTCACGCTCGCTGAAGCCCTGGCGGGCAAACGCAGGAGGCTTCACGGGAAAAGGCTGAGTGGCTGATGCCTGCTCCCCCGGCAGATCGGACCTGGGCACTTCACGCTCGACGATGTCGAAGAGCGGCCGGCCGCTCAGGCGGTCGAAAAGAAAGAGGAAGCCCTGCTTGGTAACCTGCGCGGCCGCGTCTATCGGCTTGTCGCCGTGGCGGACCGTGACGAGCACGGGCGGGTACGGGAGGTCGTAGTCCCAGAGGTCGTGATGGACGAGTTGATAGTGCCAGACCCGGCGGCCGGTGCGCGCATCGAGGGCAACGACCGAGTTGGCGAACAGGTTGTCGCCGCGCCGGTCGCCCCCGTGGAAATCAAACCCGGCCGAGCCCAGGCCGGCCAGGACCAGGCCGCGCCCGACATCCACCGTCACACCGCTCCAGGCATTCACGCCGCCACGGTCTTTCCCGGAATTCCCTTTCCAGCTGCCGTGTCCGAACTCGGTAGGACCGGGCACGGTCTGAAAGCGCCACACCTCTTTTCCGGTACGAATATCGAACGCCCGGATATCGCCCGGACCGCCGACGTATCCCTCATCGAGCGAGAATCCGAGGATGACGAGGTCGTCGAAGATCGCGGGCGCAGCCGTGACACCGTAGACGACATTGCGCAGGTCGCGCACTATTCCCTTGCGAAGGTCGACGATGCCGTCCCCGCCGAACTGCGGATCCAGCCTTCCGGTGCGCGCGTCGAGCGAGTACAGCGACCCCTCCGGCGTTGCGAACAGGATGCGCCTCGCCCCGTCGCGCCGATCCTCCGACCAGTACGCGACGCCGCGGTTGTACAACGTGCGATGTTTCCATCCGCGTTTGGGATCGAAGCGCCAAAGCTCGCGCCCCGTGCCCGCATCCAGCGCGATGACTTGCGTGTCAGGGGCCGTAACGTACATCACACCTTCGACAACGATCGGCGTGCATTGAATCGCGGAGTTCGTGACGGCCGGGTTGAGCCCGCCGGTGTGAAACGTCCAGATGGCTTCGAGGTCGTGGACGTTCTCGCGAGTAATCTGCGCGAGAGAGGAATAGCGCATGGCCCCCTTGTCGTTCCCGACATTGGGCCAGTCGACTTGTGCGAGCGTCGGCGGCTGACACAGCAGGAGCAAAGACAACGGGAGACACAGCCGTCGTGCCTTCATTTCGTCTGGTTCAGCTCCTTGTAGAAGATGACCGCGTCATGCGGCGTGGTTCCGTCCGTGTCGAGGGCATACCTCGGGATCGTCCCTGCGTGGGTCCATCCCATCCGCCGATACAACTGTTCCGCCGCCTCTCCTCGCTTCGCGTCCAGCGTCAGGAGGCCGAACCCGGCGCCCCGCGCGGCCTCCTCAATCGCATGCATCAGCTGAGTGCCCAGGCCCGTGCGGCGCTTCCTGTGGTGCACCAGCAACTTCACGACTTCCGCACGATGCGGCTGGTTCGGCGCCCAGGCCGGGTGGAGTTGAACCGTGCCGACGATTCCGTCCGCATCACGCGCGACGAGGAAGATAGCGCGGGAATGGGAAGAAGAAAGCGTGCTGCGCCACCAGTCCTGAGCGCGCTCGGGCGTGAGAGGCGCGAGAAAGCTCACGGCGGCTCCGGAGTCGACCGCATCCACCAGGAGTTGAGCGAGAGCTTTGAGGTCGGCGTCACGGACCGGCGGGATCAATCGCTCGATCATGCGCCCACACGATGCCACGATCGGCGAGACCAACGCCAGTTCGCCGTCCCCTCTGGAGACTGGCGGATGTCACCGGACTGGGTTAGCCTCGGGGTGTGGGTACAGGAGGGGCCGATGGCGGACGATGGAGCATTGAGGAAGCGCGGTCGCACCGCAGAAGACGAATACTTTGCGCGCCGCGATCGGGAGCTGATCGAAACCGAGCGCCGGAAGGCGGCTGACGCCGCGGAGTTGCGCCGGCTCGGGGAAGCACTTGGACTGAGCGACGAAGAGCTCGTGGCCAAGCTGCGCGCGGAGGGCTTCGGGCCGTCGCACGTTGCGCTCGTGCACGTGCTGCCGGCGCTCGAAGTCGCCTGGTCCGACGGGTCTGTCGGGAAGGCCGAGGGCGAGCTGCTGAAGGAGCAGTTGCGCCGGCACTCGGATGGACAGCAGCCGTCGGCTGAGGCGATCGCGAAGCTCGACGACTTCCTGCTGAGGCGTCCACCCGACTCCGTGTTCGACCAGGCCAGGCGCGCCGCACAAATCGCCCTCTCAAAGGCCGGCGAGGGCGAGCGTCGTGAGCTCGCTACGCGGATCATGGCTGAGGCGAGGGCCGTCGCGGAGGCAGGCGGAGGCCTGCTTGGCCTCGGCACCGTGTCGACGCCCGAACGGCGCGCGCTCGATGCGTTGGCGGTTGCGCTCGGCGTCTCTTCGACCTGATCGCTACTCCATCCGCAACACCGTCAGCGGATCAACTCGTGTCACGCGCCAGGCCGGCACGGCACACGCGATGAGCGCGACGATCGCCAGCAGGCCAGCAACGGTCGCAAAGGTGATCGGATCGCGTGGGCTGATTTCGAACAACAGGCTGGAAAGCACTCGTGACAGCAGCCATGCACCCGGCAGCCCAACGGCGAGACCGGCGGCGGCAAGCATCATCCCCTGCCGGATCACCATGGCGACGAGGGTTCGCCGCTGCGCACCCAGCGCCATCCGCACGCCGAGCTCGGGCAGCCGGCGTGAAACCGACATCGCCAGCATCCCCCCGATCCCGATCGCCGCGAGCAGGAGGGCCAGGACGGCGAAGAGGCTGACGAGCAGCGCGTTGAATCGCGGCACAGCGGCCGACCGGCTCACGATCTCGCGCATCGTCTGCACGGACGCCACCGGCAAAGCCGGATCGATCGCGCGAATCCGCGCGCGTACGGTCTCGGTGAGTGCCGTAGGCTCCACCTCGCCGCGCAGCGCCACACGCAGCGAGCGCATGATGCCGACGACGTTCTCCGCGATCATGGAGTCAGACACCTGCACCCACGGTGTGTAGGTTTGCGCGACGGTTTCGGTATTCAGCGGTCCCTGCTTCACGTCCCCGACGACACCAACGATACGCATCCACGGACCGTGTTCCTTCGCGCCACCCCATGCGATCCTCTGGCCGACCGGGTCGGCCGTCCCCCAGACCCGGCGCGCCATTGTTTCGTTGATGATCGCCACCGGCTCGGACTGCACGGCGTCTTCGCCGCCGAAGTAGCGTCCGCGCTTGAGCGGGATGCCAATCGCCTCGAAGTAACGTCCCGCAACCCACTCGTGGGCGACGCTGTATGGCCGTTCAGGGGTCGCGGGAGATTCCTGCTCGAGCGTAAACGCGCGCCGCTCGCGCACACCCAGCGGCAGGTCGGTGGAGGCCCCTACCGTGCTGACCCCAGGCACCTGCGAGAGGTCCTCGAGCAGACGCGTATAGAAGCCGCGGACGCTCGCCGCGTCGCGATAGGCCTGCGCGGGAAGGCTCGTGGCCAGCGTCAGCACGCGCTCCGCGCGGAAACCGGGATCGACCGCCATCAGCTTCGAGAAGCTGCGCAGCAACAGGCCGCCGCCGACGAGCAGAACGACCGCAATGGCGAGCTGCGCCGCGACGAGCGCGCCGAATATGCGGCGTTCGCGCCGGCCGGTCGACGTCCGGGCGCCTTCTTTGAGCGCTTCCCCGCGCGGTCGCGACAGCTCGAGGGCGGGCAGGATGCCGCAGAGCAAGGCCGTGACGACGGTCATCGCGCCAGTGAACAGAAGAACTCGCGCGTCGAGCCCAATCTCGTCGAGGCGAGGCAGCGTCGATGGCGCGAGTGCCACGAGCGTTCGCGACATCCAGACGGCGAGCACCAAGCCGAGTGCGCTGCCGACGAGCGCGAGGAGCGCCGATTCGGCGAGCAACTGGCGGATGAGCCGTCCGCGGCCGGCGCCAAGGGCACTACGCACCGCGATCTCACGCTCCCGCCCCATCGCGCGCGCCAGCATCAGGCTGGCGATGTCGGCGCACGCGATCAACAGAACGAAGCCGACCGCCGCGAAGGCCACCCACAGCAGCGTTCGTGACCGGCCGATCACTTCGTCGGCCAGGGACGCCGCGGCGCCCCCGAGTGCGGCGGCCAGGTCGCTCAGCGCCGCCGGATACATCTCGCTCGCGTTCGACCGGACGAGCGCGCGCGTGTCGGCATTCGCCTGCGTCGTCGTCACGCCCGGTTTCAGCCGTGCGATGACGCTGTTGTTGTACATGCTGCCGAACGCGCGCCGTTCGCCCGGCGTGAACCCGATCGGGACGAACACGTCGGCGGGCACGTTGTTGAGCGCAGGTCCGCGATGCGGAAAGGTGAAGCGGCGCGGCATGATGCCTACGATGGTGAACGGTTGGCGATCGAGCAGGATGGCGCGTCCGATCGCCGCCGGATCCCGGGCGAACCGGCGCGCCCACAGCGCGTCGCTGAGGACAGCGACCGGGCGCCCGGCCTCGTCGTCTTCACGCGTGAACGAACGGCCGAGCGCCGGTTGCACACCAAGTGTCTCGAAAAGCGTGGCGGACGCGCGGGTGACGCTCACCCGCTCCGGCAGATCGACGCCCGACAACTCGTACTCGCGATTTCGAAATGCCGCGATCGATTCGAACAGGCCCGTGCGCGCCTCGAACGCGACATAGTCGGGCGGCGAAAAGCCGGCCGTCATCGTCCCGATCGTTTGATGCAGCAGGACCAATCGGCCGGGCTCGCGGTATGGCAACCCGCGCAGCAGGACGGCGTTGACGACGGTGAAGACGGCGGTCGTGGCGCCGATCGTCAACGCCAGCGTGGCAATCACGCCGAGACTGAACATCGGGGCGCGCAGCAGGCGGCGCGCGGCGTACCTGACGTCTTGCCAGAGTCGAATCATCAGGATCTCCTTCGGGGCGGAGGGTCGTGAACTGTGCCAAGCGAGACGCCGGCGGCGACGCTCGTCCACGCGCAGCAGGATCGCGGCGGTGATGGTGTCGGCGATCAGCCGTCCCCACGCGTACGCAACACCGAGGCGGCCGAGCCGCCCGCGCTCGCGAGCGAGGCACTCGATGCAGGCCGCCTCCAGCGCGTCCCGTTCACGGATGCGCAGGTACCGCGGATACGCGCGAAGAAGAAGGCGAACGAACGCGGACGAGGGTCGCGGCATCCGATCAGGCTTTCAGCAGCTTCTTGCGTCTCGCCACTTCAACGAATCCGGCGAGCCGCTCGGCTTCGGCGGCGCACGCGCGACGCCCGGCCGCGGTGATCCGGAAGAATCGCGGCCGTCCTCCAGCGGCCGGCGCGTCATCCGGCGGCTCGATCTCGGAGACCAGTTCCCTGTCCGCCAGGCGGCCGAGCGCGCGATAGAGCATCCCCGGCCACAAACGCATGCGGCCGCCGGTGCGCTCGAGCACGTCGTTCATGATGGCGAGGCCGTGCAGGTCGCGATCGGCAACCGCGAGGAGGATCTGGAACCAGTGAGGCTCCAGCGGGACTGGACCGGAGGACTTCCTGTTCGGCATGGGGCGTCAGTTCATACCTATCGGTATAAACATGCACTTGGACGTGCACCTGCCCCGGAAGGTTTGAACGCGGCGGGAGTCGCGCCGGTAAGGCCGGCGGGAGTCGAGCATGTTGGCGAGCCCGAAGGGCGAAGCCACTTGCCTGACTACGCCGCCGACATTGACCGAGCGAACCGAGGGATAGCGGATGCGGGGAGTCGTGCCGGTAAGGCGAGGCCGCTGGCCGAAGCCGACCTGCCTGACTACGCCGCCGACATTGACCGAGCGAAGCGAGGGATAGCGGATGCGGGGAGTCGTGCCGGTAAGGCGAGCCTAGCCGGAGCTCGCGCCCACAGCGCGAGCGAAGGCTGGCGAAGCCGACCTGCCTGACACCGCCGCCGACAAATGACCGAGCGAAGCGAGGGAATTTGGAGGCGGCGGGAGTCGAACCCGCGTGTCGGCATTCTTGGAAACTGATGATGGCGCGAGACTTTTGGCAAAAGTGCTTCGCTTCCTATCACTTTCACGAGATCCGGCTCTCTGCCAGCGCCCTCTGGAATCCTCGGGGATCAACCCGAGTCATGGAGACACTGTGGAGACGGAACGTCAGTTCCCGCCGCCATGCCCGTTGTGGCCTTAGACACACTCGGAGGAGGCGGCACAGGTTCGAATGCCCACCGGGAATGGCCGTCCCTCCTGGATTTCGAGGATGGTTCCCAGCACCGTGACTAGAGCAGCAGGTTCACGCCTTCGTCCGGAACGTGGTCGCGCCGCTGTGAGCTTCTGACGTTCTGAAGGCCTGCACAGCTCGACGAATGCAACGCCCGCCCCTCGCGAATTGCGGATCTCGTCGCGGCTGCCTAAAGTAAACCTCATCGAATTGGTTTCATACCCGAAGCCTTCGAATTCGCCGGTCAGCAGAACCGTCGTTCTAAACGATCTGTGCGCGGCTTCGCAGACGGAAATAGCAGGCGCGAGAGCAATTTGCGGGCAGTTAGGCTGAACCTGGCAGGCGGCACTCGCGGCGGCCACTAGGAACACCCGACCAATGATCGGCCGGCGCTGAATCATGCTCGTTGCTGTTCAATCCTGCGATGGCTGCTAGCGAGTGCGTGCCGAATCGCCGTTGATGCTCCTCTTTTGCGCTTTCCGGCGACCGCCTTCGATGCAGGAGCGCTCGATCAATTAGACATCGCCGTCAATAGCTCGCCGGGTCAAACTCGCTCGCGGTCACCTCGTCCAGCCACGCGCGATGGCCGCTTGTCAACGATATGGAGGTTCGCGCCGGTATCCTTTCCGCGATCAAGTCGACACGCCTGAGCCACCTGGTAGAGAAAGGGCTCCTCTCTACGGCTTTAGGAATTGTGCGAACACGGCTTTGACGTGGTTCGCACTAATCGCAAATCCAAGGGCTTCCGCAGACTGTGGCCTCAGTTTCATGCTGTTCACGCCGATCACATCTCCCGATTCACTCAGTAAGGGACCACCACTGTTGCCAGGGTTAATCGCCGCATCGATTTGAATAAGCGGAACATCACCGAGCCGTCTGAGAGCGCTGACGATTCCGCGTGTCACCGTTCCTTCGAGTCCGAGTGGGCTACCCACAGCGATTACGTCAGACCCGACTTCCGCCGACTCAGAGTCACCTAGGCGCAAACCTGTAACGGCCGCACCACGAACTTGAAGAAGGGCGAGGTCATCAGCCAGAGAGAGTTTCACAACCGTGGCAAGGAAGGTTTCCTTGGCGCGAGTGCGGACGACGATCTTCGACGCACCCTCAACGACATGGGCATTGGTGACCACCAAACCACTGTTACCTATAAAAAAACCACTTCCTTCCGAGGCCCCTGTACTGATCGTGACAACCGCGTCCAGCTTTGACTCCAACATAGTGGCACGAGCGGAACGTCCTCTTGCAGGGGGAGCAGCACGACCAGCGGCCGCCTTTGCCGTTGGCAATGTAGGCCCGCCGAATGCCTTGGGATCGACGCTGAGGGAGGCCAGCTTTTCTGGCGGAGTGACTGCTACTTGATTAAAGGACGCCGCGAATTGAGCGAGCTCTGGCATCGAAGGAGATAAGTCCTGTGCATATAGGATGGTTCCGACCGCGACCATGCCTCCATCCTTGGTCCTCGAGGCGGCTGCTGCCCGCTGAAGCATGGCCCGCGAACCAAAACCCTGGGCGGCCTCCTGAACTCTCGTCAGAATCGATTGCAAGGCTTGGGCTATCAACGCTTCTGGCGCTGTCAACGCTGGGTCACGGTTTGCGAGACCACCTCGATCAGCCGCGAGCACCGCGCGTATTCCATCTCCCTTCGATTCTGCTGTCCCGCCAATCGTCAGCGCGTCCGCAAATCCAGTAGCGGAATCCGACACCGAAAACGTGGCGGTCATCTTGGCAACACGAACCGCAAGGTATCGGTACGGCGTGTACGCCAGCACTACTGGCTCTGAAAGGAAAGGGGCTGTACCTTGTAACTTACGATAGATGTTGTTAACACCAGCGACGGCCGCACCTTCCGCAATGCCGGCGGCAACACCTGCCCATGCATTGGCTGGGGGGTTTAGCGCGTTCTGAGTCCTGATGTTCGACAGATTGGTCTGCGCAACTTGAAGCTGCTGCTGAAGCTGCACGTACTCGGGATTTGTAACCTGCTGGTAGCTTGCAATGTAGGTTGAATTGACTGGTTCCTCGCCAACAACTTGCGTGTCAACGGTGCAGTCAATGTCTTGAAGCTCCACGCTTAGGCGTGCAGGTGTGCCGACACGAAGCGGAATCGGCAGATTCTTTTCCACCTGTGAAGTTATGCCGGACTCGATGAGACCGGGGCACGCTTCGGGTGCGCCGACGCGGATCGAAGCAAGGATGCCAGGTGCGGTTCCCGTCACTTGTTCCCATGGGAACCTCGCGGCAGCGGAGTCCGACAACTTCGTTTGGATGACGCGCGCTATGGCCGCTTGGGATTCGGAGTCGGATGTCGGCGGCACCAAAGGCCTGACGATCTCCACTGCGGCGCGTTCAAGCTGCGCGAGAATCACTAACCCTCGGTCCTTCGGGAGGGCCGGCCCGACCTGTTCGAAGGTATCGAACGCTTTGACCAGATCGACGACACTCTTGCTGGCAAGCAATGCATCCACCGACGCAGCCAACGTGCTGGCCGCCCTCTCCTTGAGGGCCGTTAGCTTTAGAGTGACTTCAGGATGATCGTACGAGGATAGCGCTTCAATCGCCTCATTAAACGCTCCACGTCCTTCAGCCTCGTCGGCGGTCGCCAGCGCCATGTGAGCAACGGCCTCGCCTTCGACGGAGGCCAGTTCCGGCAGGTATCTAGCGTAGGTGTGGAGTTCCTTCGGGAGCGGCTGCATCACACCGGAGTGCAGTGCGTCCACATATCGCTGTGCTGATCCTTGGATTTCGCGCCGTCCTTCCTGGGTTTGCGAGAGCTTTTGTCGAAACTCGGGAGAGTCCTGGTACTCCACCAGACGTGTGAGGAGAGCCTCGATCTCCGGGAGGTTCTCTTTCGGCACGTTGTTAAGGCTCGTCGATAATTGAAGGACGAGCCGGTCGCGGGCGGCCATCGCCAACTTCGCGCACTCTTTGTCCTTGGGATATTGCGCCAAGCATTGCTGTGCAACCCGAAGCGCGTTCTCGAGGTTTCGTCTGGATAGTTCTTGCGTGGCAAGCGTTCGAAATGACTGCTTGTCACCGCGAAGCTGTTGAGGGTGGGCAGTCGACGGTAAAGACAGAGCAATCACGATGGCGGCGAACCGCGCGCGAGAGCACCGCATTGTCGCCCCCCCCCCCAAAATAAACGGATGAGCTTTGATTGTAGCCCAAGTGGACAAGCCCTAAGTCTCCAGCTCCTCCACGCGACGATGAGTGCCCGGAGCCGCCTCTCCACTAACACATTTATTTGATTGCCTTTATAGGAGGCGTTACAGGAGGCAACTCCCCCGCGCGAGCTCAGTTCGCTCTAAGCTCTGCTATAATTCCCTATCCCCACTAACTCGGCACGGGAGGTCCTTTGGGACTTCGGTTAGCGGTATCAGCGCTTATCGCGTTCGGAGCCTTCTGTCTGGAGGTTCGGCAGACAGGGGCAACCACGGTTGCTTCCTTTGATGGGTTCACCGCCGCTGCCGAAGTAATTGACGGCGAGAACACGCCAGCAGCGCAAACCGCGCCGACCGAGACGACTGTCTACGCGACCCGGACCGGAACCAAGTATCACGTCGCCGGTTGTCGCCACCTGTCGCGCAGCCAGATTCCGATTTCGCTTCGAGAAGCAGCGGAGCGCTATGGTCCGTGCAGTGTGTGTCGGCCGCCAAGAATTGGTCAGGAGAGCGAGGCGCCTTCCCGATCTCTAGTTGCACCACCACCGGCGGAGAAACCTCCACCGTCGAGTTCCGCTCCATCTACCTCTGCGCCGCCTCCCTCGAGACGCTCTGCCACCGTCTCGACGCGATGTCAGGCAACCACGAAAAAGGGGACGCAGTGCTCCAGGAACCCGCAACCGGGGCGGGCGTATTGTTGGCAGCACTGAGGAAAAGATGATCCTCGCGATCATTACAGGTGTCTGGATGATGAGCGGTTCTGCTGGGGACGTTGGTCTCCGTAGGGGCGCTAATCAGACAAATCCATCTCGCTCTACCGAACCCGCCGTTTATCAGTTTGCTGACGCTGCGATTCGCTCGCTGTCGGTCGCAAGCGCCGCCAAGGAAATGTTGGGCCAGACTGAACAGGCAGAAGATCATCTTGCTGCGCTCCTTAGGGACATGATTGACACGCGCCGAGCAATAAGCCGACTCCGAGAGGGCGCTCTTCTGCTATCGCCCTTCCTGGCGACCTCTGATGGAAAGATGAAGGATGCCGCGAAGGCCCTGAGCGACGTGTATGGTGGCCTGGGCGACCGTCTTAATGCGGGTCTCGTTGTCTACGAACAAATGGCTAAGGTCAAGGACCAAGATGGTCTCGCGGCATTGTTGCCAGAAACCAGCAAGCTGGCCGCCGACGTTGACGAAGCATGGCGTTTGATTCCGGTCGCCGTCGCTGGTGTCGCGCATGTCCTAGTGGATCAAGATAGGACCATTTACGGAAAGGTCGGCTATCTCCGCATCAGCCGCAAAGAGCGTGCAGAACTACTACAGACGATCAAAACGCTCTTTCCCGGTTTGAAGGAGGGGGAAGGCCACGCGGTAGACGTATCAGCCTCGCTATTCAGACAGTTCCTTCTCGGGGGCTGGAAGGGCTCGGACGAACCGTAAGGCGAAGTCAGCGGAATTCCGAGAACACTGACTGAGACATTGCCCTAGTTGACAACAAGACAAATTGAGAAAGGCCGCCTTTCTAACTCGACTCAACCCAAGGAACGATTTTAAACGGTGCATTAACAAAAGCGGAGCAGCCTTCCATGGAGGATCTCTCGTGTTCAGAGCTGACGCGATACCTGTAGTCCTTATGGCGTTCGCGATTTTGCCGTGGTCTGCAACCGCAGAACCGCAGGCGAAGACGGTGTTTTCTGGTCTGCCGAACACGAAAATCAGCGAAGGCGGTGTGGAACGGCGTGTTGAGAAGGTGGAACGTGCTTCAGCAGTAAACCTCGCCTGTGTTATCAGTGAGATCGGTGGTCGGGTACTATTGGGCGAGTCGAGAGAACAAGGAACTACGTGCTTCGGAGTCTGGCGCGTTTCTCACCTTCATAGCAGTTGACGGTTCCGGCTACATTCGGGTGCTCGACCCTGATATGAAGGCCGCAGCCGCTCTCGTCTATCCCTCAGCAAAGTCGTTTGATTATGTAGAGCATTTGCTAGCTGGCCTCGACAGTGTGACCTACTACGGAACCATCCGACGCTGATGCTGATAAAGACCAGCCCAGGTCTGAAAGTGTCGCGAAGACCGTAGGACGGTTCAAAGATGGCTTCCTGAGGATAGCGATGGCCGAACCAGCAACGGCAGCGGCACCTTCTCCACAGCCGACTGAAACTGCGGAACGCGAGGAGAGCGGATTTTTTCCCTCCTACGCGGAGTTCGCAAAGACGCTTCGGACGTGGTTCGTGGCCTACGGCATCGGGGGACCAATACTTCTCGTAACGCGGCCTGAATTGACGACCAAGGTCGTCCAAGCGGGGAAGGCGGCAGCAATCGGTCGCTTGTTCCTAATGGGAGTCGCTCTCCAGATCGCCCAGGCACTCATCTACAAGACGTGCATGTGGTATCTCTATCTTGCCGAACTAAAGCCCGCACTCAAGAAGACGAGCCGCTACAAGACTTCCAAATACATCTCTGAGGCATTCTGGATCGAGTTGTTGTGTGATCTCGGAACGGTAGCTGCCTTTGGACTTGCGACGTGGATGCTGTTTCGCATTCTGACCCCTCCTTGAGGAATGGCGAGACCCCTCTGTCTGCAACTTCAACATCCGCCATCGCAATTGGGCGATCTTAGTAGAGGCAAAGCCATATGGGCTTTTACCTGCGAAAGAGCTTAAGGGTCGGCCCGATCCGGTTCAACCTGTCCAAGTCAGGCATCGGTGTTTCAACGGGCATTAAGGGTTTCCGGGTCGGCACAGGACCGCGCGGCAACTACGTTCACATGGGCCGTGGTGGGCTCTATTACCGCCAGACGTTACCAGCCAGCCCGAGCGGGAAGCCCGCTGAGTTCCGGCCGCAACCCCAGTCCGCCGATGAGATAACGGAGATCGAAAGCGGCGACGTATCACAGATGACTGATGCGTCGGCCGTGTCACTCCTCGAAGAGCTAAACAGAAAACAGAAGCGAGTGTCGCGCTGGCCATTCGGGGCGATCGTCGCTTTTGGAATCGTCTATTCCTTCGGAATCGCCTCTGGACTTGGGAATGTCGATCCGCTGCTTCTGGCCGCTGTGGTCGCCGCGTGCGCGGTGTCGGTCTGGCTTCTGTATCGAAACGATGTTCTGGCTAGAACGACAGTGCGTTTTTACGAGTTGGAATCTGACATGGAGGATCGCTACCAAGCTCTGCACAATGCGCACGAGACGCTGACTCGATGCGGTCGCCTCCGGCACGTCGCCGGTCAAGGGACGACGAACGAATCGGAAGCGCCACGGAGGCGCAGCGACACTGCTGCACGCAACGACGATTCGAACTCACACGCAGCCGCCCGCTCGCGTCAAGACGAACGTCTCCGTTCCCGCAATACCCGTTGGACGCCAGACTATGTTCTTTTTTCCTGATCGCGTTCTGGTGTTCGACCGTCGCAAGGTTGGGGCGATTAGCTACGATGCGCTCAACGTCGAGGTTGCCCAAGTGCGTTTCATCGAGAGCGAAGGTGTTCCGTCCGATGGCAAGGTCGTAGGCCAGACATGGAAATACGTCAACAAAAAGGGCGGGCCAGATCGCCGGTTCAAGGACAATCGGGAACTACCCATCGCACTCTACGAAGAGTTGCAGTTCACGAGCGCGAGCGGGTTGAATGAAACGATTCAAGTCTCGCAGCTTGGTGTAGTGGAGAAATTCAAAGCCGCAGTCCAAGCTCTTCGCGGCGGCGTTCCGGATCTGAGGGACGGTCGAGTAGTTGAGTCATCGCGCGTCTGACCAAGTTTCGCCCAGAACACCCGACCATCGAGTCGGGCTTTGGTAGGCGGGAGTCGTGCCGATAATGCGAGGCCGTAAGGCCGAAGCCGACCTGCCTGACGCCGGCGGGAGTCGAACCCTTTTTGAGCGCATTTCGCAAACTGTTGATGGCGCGCGACTTTGGGGGAAAGGGTTCGACTCTCAGTCACTTACAAAAGTTCCGGAATCCCCTCGATTTCTCCCCAGACCCCTCGGATCGTCCCTAGTCGTGGAGAAATAGTGGAGACGGAGCTGCCATTCCCGCCGCCGTCCGTGGTCACGAATCGACTGCTTCCGTGTCAGGTCGAGATCAAGGCGAGCTTGAGACTCGCCTCACCTCCGTGCGGCAGCCCGAATCAGAGCACCGGTAAGCCGCGAAGGAATCGAACCCCTTCAAGCGCATTCTTGCAAACTGGTGATGGCGCGCGACTTTTGATCAAAGGTTGAATCTTGGGAACTTCCACCGCTTCTTGCTCTCCGCTCGCGTCCTCTCGAATCCTCGGTGATCATCCCTGGTCGTGGAGACATTATGGAGACGGCACGCTATGAGTGCCGCACTCCGAGTGACGTTGAGGTCCTCGGGCGTCTTATAAGCCGTGATCAGACATCCCTCCCCGCAGCGAGTTGGACCGCTGGGGCCACCTTGTGCCCTTCTTCGGCATTAAGTTGCGCGCCGGCATCCGTGCATCCTTAGACCGCCGTCATTTGTTCGCTTCTCTCCAAAATGCTGCGACAGGGACCCACCACCAGCCGCTAGTGCGGGACGCGTTTAGGGTTTATCAGGCGCTCGACTGCAGCGGCGTTGAACGGCCACACAACAATTGGCATACGGCTTCCCAAACCGATATGTCTGGCCGGCTCTAAATCCAAGACCGAAACAGGCGGATTAATGCCGGGCTCCCATCCGGTCGCGGCGTCACTTCCAGTGCGACACAGACCCGTTTCCGCATCGCAAGTGCTGCCCTCCGTACACATGATCCTGGCACACGCCGCGGCCCCTTTTTGTGGTGGTTCGCCAGGGCTCTGAGTACCTTCGCATCGGCAGTTCTCATCGACGGAACCTTCACACAGCCATACCGATGTGCATTTCTGAGGTGAGCCTCCACCGAACTGTGTAAGGCACGGATCATCCGAGGTGCCCACCGCATCTGGGGCAGGAATGATTACGAGCTCGATCTTGGACGGCGCGTGCTCGGACCCTGCTTGGTGAGGATCCGGATGCAGCCGTCGGAAGCAGGGGTCCATCGGTGACTCATCAACCGGTGTGGAAGGCGCGGGCGTCGTCGTCGTTGTTGTTGTTGTGCTGACCTCGTTGCCTTTCGAATCGTACACAAACGTCTGAGTTGTAGTAGTTCCGTCGCCGTTGTCAGTCGAGACACTTACGGTCGTCCCGGTAGTGTTGCCGTTTCCGTCTCGTTGGATGTCAGTAGTCTGCGAAGTGCCGCCACCAAGGTTCTGCGTGTCAGACGTGCTTCCCATCGTGCCATTCGAGTTGACATGACCGCTCACACTGTTTCCTTGTCCATCGCTAACCCAAAAGTCCTTGCTTCCGTTGGGATGGTCAACGATCTGCCCTCGCTCTGTGTTGGACCACGAAGTGGTCATATCGCCAGGCTTGAGCGTCCCGGTCTGGGCGTCGAATTCTGATTCCTGGTACACCGTGATTCGTATCGGGGTACCATCGGTACCAGTACCTTCGAATTCCTTGTCGTTGATCACCAACGATTTCGACTGTCCCGTCTGAGGGTCAATTCTGATCTCTGCCCGCGACCGATCGTGTATTGGCACGGGACCCGGATCGATGTTCCCCACTCCATCGAAAGAAAAGCCGTCAGCAATCCAATCTTTTCGATCTGTCGGCTGGCCGGAGCTCGTTACACGACATGCTGTGAAGTCCTCGAACCTTTCAACCAATTGTGTCTCCTTGCGGTCCTCCACCAAGGATGCGACGCAACCCTCTCCTGGGGGCTGGACCCCGTCCAATTCCCCGATGGCCACCGAGAGGTCCCCTGCACCTCGGGTGCCCAGCTTAGAGTCGAGATCCCTAACCAACAGTTCGCATGTGCTGAGCGTCTTCCGGCGGCCACGGAGTGTTTTCGCGCGTTGAGCGGGACTAATCGCCTTCTCCGCCTCTGTAATGCCCTCACAAGAATCCGCCAAGGCCGCAATCCTGAGCAGATTCTCCGGCGAGTAACCAAGGCTGACTTGCTTCACACCAAAGTCGGAGTAAAGCAGTTTTGAAACGACCCAGCCCACGTTTTCTGAGTAGGCTCGGTATGCGTAGCCGTCACTGCGCATGATGACTACGTTTGGTCCTGAGGGACTGCGCTTAAACCTTCGGTACGCGCGCCGGAGCTTCGAGAACTGACGGAGGGACTCAGTGTCACCGTAGCGGAGCAAGCGCCACCCGAGGTCGATCAAGATCGACAGAGTCGGGCCCGGACCCGCGCTACGAACACACTCGACTGTCATGTCCGTGAAATCCTGAAGGTAGTAGATCGGTACTCGGCGCATCCAGCGGAGGGTAACAAGCGATGTTGCTCCCTGATCTCTCCAGCGACCCGCCTTCGCCGCGAGCGACAAATCGCGGCAGTACGAACTCAGGATCGTGCGGATTTTTCTAGTATCCTCCTGGCGGAGTGGTCGAGGGGTCCAAGATTTGCGCGCCGGCCTCCACGCTCGTTTTAGTAGCCTCAGGTCGATCTCTATCTGTCCGACCTGGTTTGCCCGCAAATTAGCCGGCGTTCGGCGGCCAGCTTCCTGCTTTCCATGTCTGGTCAACTCGGCTAGTAGAACAGATTCTGGCAGCAGGCGGTCTATCACCGGAGCGGATGAGTCCCCAGAGATTTCACTTCGCTGGTGGCTTGTGGTAGCTCCCCCCGTCATCTCCGTCGGGTCTGTCGTGGAGGTGAGCTGTAACGCGCAAACGAGAATCAGCAGACGAGATGCCACGTGTTCCATAATTCCCATCCATTCGAGTCATCGGCCGGCGACCAAGCTCATCACGCCGAACTCAAGGAGCAGCCAGTCGTAACGAGCGAGAGAACGCAAGGTACGCAATGAGATCGGGAATAGGTTCCCGGTGAGACGAACAACGGGAGGATGACCAGGCACGTCCGACGCATCGGGCCTCCCTAATAACTCGAGAGCGACGCGAATGGTTGGGGGAAAGCTGGATTCTGTTAGATCAACAGAAACATGTTAAGGCCTAACTACTAAATGGTCCAACGCTAAACCGTTGGGCGGAAGGCTGTCGCGAGCGAATCCCACGCTACCAAAACAAGTGTGACTGCGTAGCGGCGCATAGATGAGACGATGTCCAGTGATGTGTGTCTCGAATCTCGATCACGGCGTTGTTAGCAGCTTCGCTGATTAGCGACTGAAGGACATTGAATCATAGCTAAGACTCTGCGGCCGCCTGGCCACAGTCTTCCGTGCCGCGGTCCGTGAGCACCCGCGTCAGGGGAATTCCGTGCTGATCTCGCGAAGCGCTTCTTCGCCGCGGTCTCGGTACAGCTCTTTGAAACGAGAAACTGTCGCGGCTGTAGCCCATGACCTTGCACGCTTGCGACACATTCCCCAGCTGCTTGGCGAGTCTCCAGCACGCGATTCAACTCAGTCGATGTCGTGAGTTCCTAAGCGGATGACGGACAGCATCTTTGACTGCGCTGTAATCGCGGCTGGTGAAAGTGTCGGTACTCCGCGGAAACCGCTCACGCTCGCCGTACATCAGGTAGACGCTCGATAGTCTGCGAGACGTCCACGGAGTCCGTCGTCTCTTCAGAGTACGCCTTACTTACCAGTCGCTGGTAAAACCAGTACAGACGCTGTCGCTCGGTCACAACCGGATGGCAAAGGGTGCAGATCGGAACGAGGGGCCCTTTGTGACCTTCCTCTGCATACGGCAGGACGTGATGGACCTGACGCCCAATGCCGAACAAGATGAGAGCCTTTTTCGGTGCCGCGCAACAATGCACCGATTCCCAAATTGCTCCCAAACCGTATCGAGCGTTGCACCGCTGGGGAGTGGCGGGCGACGCGGACGTCGGTTTTTGTTCTGCTTTAAGTACAATAGCGATCCCCAAGGCCGCTTCGACTGGCAGTGCGGGCAGCACACGAGTAGCCCGTTGTTGTTCGGGTTAAGCTGTGTAGCAACACCGGTAATGCCACAACTAATACATGGACGCTTGGTGCGCTGGTCGTTAAACTCGGAGAGTGTCATATTGTCTCTCTACACCGCGGACTGACGCATCAGCATCTATGCGCTCCTTGCTACTCGCCCGGCACGTCTGACTTTCCTCGCTTTAGTTCCAGCGAGCGCTTGCGTTCAGTAAGTTCGTATTGGTGCAAGGCCTGTGCAACCAACTTGCGCGGAGTGAGCGTCGGCTCATCTAGTCTAAAGACGTTCTTTTCGGCCGTGGCTCGCCAACTGTCTCCAGTGGCTGCTTCCAGCTCTTCCAAGATTGGACGAATCGTCACAATTAGCACTGAACGGCCTAGCCCTTCGAAGTGTTTCTCTTCGTCAGTCAGCGTGACCCGACGCCACCAGCTGTCTCCTTCCTCAAGCGGTTGTATAGTGTCGCAAACAACCCAGAAGTGAGTATTGCGTGGTCTAGTGTTGGGATTCTTGAAGAGCCGCCAACGTCGATGCAGCGCCGCGTATTCTCGATTCCATTGCTTCTCCTCACGGAGGTGTTCCCGAGCGACTGACAGGAGGCCCTTCATCCGCGTAGCTTCGCTGGTTCCACTATCCACATAGGCGCGCAACAACTTCAGGAGCTTGAGAGTCCCGTCATCGTTAAACTCGGCGCAGCATCTATCTTCAAGTGGAGTTTCCCGCTCAGCGTCGATAGCGGCCTTTAGCTGACGTCGGGTTGCCGTCTTGAGTCGACGTGGGGAGGGTCCGGCAGGTTGCCGGGTCATCTCGACAAACCATGGGGTTCGGACGTCCGACTCTATGTCCCCACTTCGGAGCGCATCCAGGATGGCGTAAGTAACCTGTGTACCTACGCCCAATTCATTGAGGTAAAGCGCGACTAAACTCTCGACCAGATTCCGGAAAACGAACTGTCTGGGAAGACCTGTTCCACAGTCTTCGAATTCGCCGCGTATGATGCCTTTCCGCACCCAGGATCTCGATCTGAGGTCGCTTGGCTCCAGTCAGCCGGACTACATCAGCCAGTTCATACACTCTTCGCGGTTCCTGTTTCCGAGCCATGTTTAAGGCATAATGATTATGCCACAAATGACTCGTTAAGGCATAATGATTATTCTCAGTGCAATTTAGGAACGCTCGTTACAGACGTGGATGCCGCAAACGGGCGAAACTGCCGGCAACTTTCCGGACAACGCCCCGCTGAGTAATCCCCGGGCGAGGTGAGCGTTCTGCCGGCTGATTTCTGCATCGTCCGTCGGCGACGATGACTCTTCTGGCACTCCGTGGGCGAGAACAATCGCCTGGAATTACCGTGAAAACGCCGAGACCCTTTCGAGCGTGGATTTTGAGTGCCTTGGGCGAACCCAAGGGACGCCAAGTCCTTCAGACATCACTTTCAGTCGAAGAGGAGCTTTGGCTGACATTGCGTCAGCACGCCGAGATTCCGAGCCGCGGTATCACGCTGCTGGGGGAGCATGACCCCGTCCTTGCTGCTGCGGCCAGCGAAGCCCAAGATCGCCGATGGCGTGAATTTAGAACCTATTTGCGCCAAGCGGAGGCCTTGTGGCGCGGCGCGGCGGCGCTGCCTTGGAAGTCCAGCCCTCTCGACTACTACTATTCCTTCCTCAATCTCGCTAAGGCCTATCTCGTCGCAAAGGGCGTCCTGACCGCGATTAGGTCAGGCTCGGAGGTTCAGCGCCCGGGGCATGGCCTACGGTCGAAGATCTTTACCGACGCGCCGTTGGTCCAGGTGGAAATGCAAAAAGGAGGGACCTATTCGTTGCTGTATGCCGAGGTGTTTGGATTGTGTCATGTTCCGCCGCTTACCATTGGAATGCGCGAGCTCCTATCCTACTGTTTGCCAATCGGTTGGCAACTGAGGCAAGCAGGTATTCCTGAACGGGTATTGTCATGCAAGTGGGCCTTCCTTTTTGACGATACCCATGCCTGGGAGTTGTTGGCCGTTCCGCATGTCGAGCTTCCCGATGCGGTGGAAAGGGCCCTCCAAGATGCCTACGAAGAGCTGTCTTTGGAAAGCGCGAAAGATACAGCTCGCGAGGTTTTCGAGTTACACGCGATACAGGCATCAGCCTTTCGTTTTTTCGAGAGCCGTGAACTTCAACCTAAAAGGGAAGACGGTGGCTTCTCGGGTGGTGAAATACACCGCCGACTCAGGACGGCACTGCGGCTTATCGCAGACAACGACTCATCTCGCCCGGAGTACGCATTTGTTATCAGTATTCCGCTGAGCATTGCCGGTAGAACGGTACCGATGAACGAGTGTCTGGCTTCTTATGCGATCATGTTCGGTCTGAGCGACTTGGTACGCTACTACCCTCAAGGCTTGGAGGTCATGTCAGACATTCCAGAGGGTTGGCTGGTCGAGAGTTTTGTCAAGGGCGCTCCCCTAGAAGTGCTCCGCTACATGACCAGCAGAATCCTGCGGACAACACTGGTGCTCAAGCGAATGTGACTCCGTCATCCAAAAGGCATTCACAAAAGGATTGATGCATCTGTTCGAAGGCGCTGTCCTCGCGGTTCGGAATCCGCGGAGGAAACCGCGCCGGCATGACTGACGATCCCGCTCTTGCGCTGGAGTATCTGAGTCTGTTGAGCTTGTTGGCTAGTCGGTTCGACACCGCAACCGTCCGACAGTAATCGTCTGACTGCTTCTGGATTTATGCCTTGGGATCTCTTCTTCTTCTTCCCCAACCTAGCACCTCCGGTGCCGACGCCTTATGATGCCCCTGAGGGCATTTGCCTCTGCTCAGCGGACGATGAGCGGATGACGGCGCTTCAGGCGAACGCGGCGAACGATATGGGGCGTCGGATGCGTGAGCAGTTCACGACGCACTCAGGCGAGGCGTACCGGCCGGGCTGCCTCCTCGTAAGGAACGATGCAGATCCGACAGTCCGCAATATCGACGTTCTTCGAGCGTTTCGAAACATCTGCGCCGTGAGCACGACGACCCGGGGTTGGGCTGGCAAGATCGCGCATCCGTTCGGCGCTCAGTGGACTGCTCTTTGGAACGACCACTTCACCCTCGGCTTTCACGTCCCAGGTCGGAACGGGTACGTCATTGCTCTCGACGGTCCAGTTGGAGGAATGGACGACGATCCGCCTCACGGACACTCGAGCCCGCAGATCGGCCGGCCGGACCACTTCACCCTCGCCGTGGACCGCGCGCTCCTCGACCGGCTTCTCGTCGCCTGGCGGCGGTTTTACATTCGCGGCATTCATCGCGTGGCGTTCCGCAAGCTATTTCGTTCGCTGGAGATCGCGTTCCACGCCGGATTGTTCCCTGGGGACGGTCTGACGAGCCTCAACGACCACGGCACTCGCCTCGCCCTCTGGGTCAGCGCGTTCGAGGCCCTCTGCCACCCGGGCAGCCGTAACGTAAACAAGCGGGATGTGCAGGCGATTCTTCGGCGTGTCCCGTTCGGCAAGCGTAGTCTCACTGCAACGCGGTTCACCCTGCGATACGCTCAACAGACGTTTCGGGCGACTCTCCCAGAGGCGCAGTACGACGATCTCTATATGGCTCGCAACCGATTCCTACACGGCAGCCCATTTACCAAGCGTGATCTCCACTACCGCCGCTCACAACGGCACCTTCAGCTGATCGACATCGCGCCAGTTCTGTACTCCGCGGCGCTCGTCGGTTTCCTGCACGGCCGCATCGCCGGAGGGCCGGACGCCGACCCCGTGCGGCGACACAGGCAGGATCTGGCAGCCTGGGTGGCCGCCTATATGAGGCGTCAGGAGGGATTTACAGTTGTAGAGGACGCTCTAGATGCGGCGCGCTACCAAGTGGATCAACACGGCCACCCGCAGGTGCCGGCACCAAGGCGGGCGGGAAGGATCGCCATGCGAGGAGGCCCATTGCCGTAATCGGAGAGACGGCCGCAACGCGCCGTGCTCGCAAAGAGAAGACGTCGGCCTTGACTTAGGCGGCACATACCGCGGCCTATGGGGCCCCCCGCCCCGGTCACCGAGCAGCCGCGTAATGCGACTCGGGTCCACACAGGGCGCACTAGCCCATCCCAATAGTCATCACTGAGCCGGTAACTAGCGACCAGGATAGGCCTTCCGCACGGCCTCTTTCACGAGAGCGGCGGCAGGCTCATGAAGGCGCTGCGGATTGTCCCTCAAGAACTTGGCGGCTATTGCGCACGCCTGATCGACCGTAAACCCTTCGGGCGTCTTGATTGACCCGCCGTCGACGACGCCCGAGACATAACCCTGAAAATATGAGATTCCAATCGTGTCTACCGAATCTTCGCCGCGCGAGTACTTCTCCCATTGGCCGGCGTCTTTGAGAATCGCAGCACCCGTTTTGAAGTACTGAGCTGCCGGCGAGGCTTGAGTAACCACGACAACGGCCAGAACGAAGACTCCAAACGTCATGTCCCCCCTCCTTTTGGAACGTCAGACAGTCTAACGCCCCTAGCCTGGTGCGTTGGCCGCCGCGGATCTGTGGCCCCCAGGTTTCCAGCCTCCCGGGGCCTCCTCTTGTACTCGGAGGCAACATGTACTAGGATTAGAATCCCGCGGCTTTTCCTAGACTCTAAGGAGGGAGCATGGAACCGGCCGGAAGGACGCTACGGGTAGCCCTGTACGCTCGTGTATCCACCAACGAACAGTCCTGCGAGAACCAGCTACTTGAGATTCGCCACTTCTGTGTGGTTCGGGGTTGGGGTGCTGGTCACGAGTACCGCGACGAAGGAATCAGCGGCGTAAGCACCAGGCCCGCCCTTCAGAAGCTCATGGCAGACGCGCGTCGGCGGCGGTTCGATGTACTCGTTGTCTGGCGCTTGGATCGGCTGGGCCGAAATCTCCGCGACCTACTCATGCACATCGAGGAGCTGAGCACCCTAGGAATCGGGTTTGTCAGCCTCGGCGAGGGCCTCGATCTCACTACGCCCGCAGGCAGACTGCAGTGTCACCTCCTCGCTGCGCTGGCTGAGTTCGAACGTGAGCGTATCCGGGAGCGAGTCTTGGCGGGCCTCGCTCGCGCCAGAAAACACGGGACACGACTGGGTAGGCCCAGACTCCAACCGCTGCCGGATCATGCCCCCAGGGATTCTCTCCGTCCACCAGGCAGCCATGCTGTGGCGTGTCTCGAAGTCGACCGCCGCTCGGAGATTGAGTCGAGGGGAGCTACCAGACATGGGAAAAACCTGCTCCCAAAGCTCACAGGTTTCGCCCAATGTCTAGCGGGGTTCCACGATCCGCTGGTGGCGAGGGAAATACATCCGTTATTCCCACGGGCCGGCTTGAAGCTCGCTGTCCTCAATCGTCTGCCGCTAACTTCTTCTAGTTAGATCACTTCTGGCTGTGCTCGTCGCTGCGGCAAGGCCCAACCACCACAACAAAGCCACGCACTAATCGTACCGGCTCACAAAACTGAAAGCAGATTTCGCTGTACATGTCGCGAGGCGGGTGGTACGATCTTGTTCTCGCAAATCGGCACGACGAGGCCGTCGTTCAGGTGCAAAGCCTGATAGACCGAGGGCCTCGGTCCAGGTAATACAGCCATACAAGTAATTCGGGCACTAACGGCGAGTGCAGGTGCGCTCGTGGGACACCGCAATCGTCCCCTTCAGGGGGACCGTCCCTGTGCGACAAGAACTACGGTTCGCAATGCGATTCATCGCAGGAGGATTCCAAATGGCCACCAAGACCTACTCTGAGCTGACACGAAATCTTATCGACCAGGCCCTAGATGGACTAAGCGAAGTTCGTCAGACTCGGTTCCATGAAGCGTGGAACCAGATGAAGAGAGAGATTCTCGAGGAAGCCAGACGAACAGTGGCCGAAAGCTTTGCAAACCAAATCGAAACTCGGACGGTCGGGACTCTGCCTGGGGAGGGAGCAGCCGCGTTGGGTCTGTGGGACGATTTACGGGGTATGTGGGAAATCACCAGAGACTATCCCGGCTTCGAACTCGATCACCAGCGTATCGCCCGAACCCTCGACGAACTGCAGGGACCAAACGTCGGTCAGGAGTATCGACGCCGTGTAGCCGCATTCGAGAAGGAGTGGAAATCGAGGCACGTTCGACTCGTCAAAGGCTAAGGTAGGACCAATCCTTTGGCGGTTACGAAGACCGCAACCGACCTAGCGTGAGAGAAGGGACGAGCGTTGTGGGTCAGCTTCGTCCTAGGCCCTTACTTCGCCCTTGCGTAAGGTGCCATAGGTTCAAAGCGGTGAGTTTGTGTCGTGGCAGAGTTCCGAAGGTGAGTGCCCACCCCGAAGCGTTTGCAGAGTATCCCGAGGATCAGGGGTGTTGAACTACAAGTGATTGTAGTACGCGCTTCACGCTTCTCCGTATAATCAAACCACTCAACAGAGAGCATCCGGAAGCCGACAGGTTCTACTCGCTCGCCAGCCTACGACGTCTGAGAGCGTTGCAGACGTGTTATAGGCCACTGTATTGGAAGATAGCCATCCTTGTTTGGATTGGTGTCATTCCCCCTAACTTGAGCGACTGAGGATCTAGAAGCTCTCCGGAGCGATCCTCCCGGACTTCGTGGGTCCGGGTAGTCTCATTCACCATCGACATAGCTGGATGGACGATCTGACTGAACCAGGCTCGCACCTGGTGACTGTTGAATTCTGTACGGGCAACTGCCAACTGCTACTACCGCAGCACCTCTCTTAGAGGTGCGTGGCGGTTCCACGAGCCGGCAGGCGGCATCGGAAACGAGCGACAACACACGGAGACGCGAATGCCAGAAGCGAGGCCCCTTGAGATTCTTTCCGTCGACCAACTCATGTCACTACCCAAGCCGGACTGGCTAGTGCAGGAAGTGCTCCCAGAGGCGAGTTCCGCTTTTTTGTACGGTCCCTCCGGTGTTGGCAAGAGTTTCCTGGCTCTTGATCTTGCGCTCAGCATCGCAATAGGTCGCCCTTGGCATGGGCATCAGGTGAAGAAGGGCAACGTCCTGTATGTCGTTACGGAAGGGGCTCTCGGTTTTCAATCGCGGCTCTCATCGTGGCGGCAGCAAGCCGGTGTTCATGTTGGAGGAGAGGAAATTGGCTTCATACGCGAAGCAATCCAACTCGTGACGGATGAACAGCGAGTCGTGCAAGCGGTACGCGAGCGGAAACCGGTTCTAGTCATTCTCGACACTCTTGCGCAGGTTTCAGCAGGGCTGGAGGAAAACGCAGGCAAAGATATGGGCGAATTGATGCAGACCCTTAGAAAGATCAGGCAACAGCACGACAGCACGGTCCTCGTCGTTCACCACACCGGTCACCAAGAGTCGCGAATGCGCGGACACTCGTCGTTGAAGGCAAATGCTGACTGGATCTTGGGTCTTCGGGAACAACGCGGAAAACTGCTTCTGAAGCGCGAAAAAGCACGGGATGCGTCGACCGGACAAGTCATGTCATTCGTCCTGCAGGCCGTTGGAGACTCCTGCGTGCTGGTGCCGCTGGACCAACCGAGCCAGGCGGCCGAGGCGGCTACAGCAGCCTCGCAGATCCCGAAAAGAGTTTCGGAGATGCTTGCGCCGTTTGTAAGCCCAGGGACCATGCTGACGACGGCCGTCTGGAGAAAGGCAGTGCCGTTGGCCGAGACCACGTTCCACCGCCATCGACGAGCCATCCAAAAAGATGGCCTGATTGAGTGTCTTACGAGCCGAGGCGTCTGGCGGCTGACGTCGCTCGGAGCGACCCTTCGGTCAAGCTTCGAGACTCAACCAGTGAGCTCGGATCTGAGCAGTGCCGGCAACACGGAGCCTGGTGGCATCGACACTCAGGCTGACGGTGTGCTGAAGGTTGCGTGACGGCAATGAAAGGACCACAGACAAGTCGCCCACGGCCTGCCGCCGTCAGCAAGACAGAAATCGATCAGCGAGTTGTGATTGCCGTCGACGCGGCCTTGAAGCAGGGCCACCGGATCTCTCCATGCGCCACCTGCGGCGGCCCCGAGATCCACTCGAAGGAACGGCCCGCCAGCAAGTGCTGGCGATGTGGGGTGTTTCGGGAGACGTCGTTCGTCGCCGCGCCAGCCAAGCGCTGTCGCTGTCTCCGCTGTAGGCGGATCTTTCGGTCGGTGGTTGTCTGGCAGCACTGCCAGGCGTGTCGTGAATCGGTGGCCAAGCGAGCCGCCAAGATCGCACGACGCGAGAGGGGCCCTGCCCCTGCGGCCCGGAAACGTCCCAGAACTGGGAATCGCCCGCATTTGCGAGGTCATTCTGGGGCGGAGCGTCTTGCTTGACAACCTAAGGCGGGAAGTAGCGGTTACCCCTAAAAAGCATCAATAAAATCGGGCTCTCTCTGGGCAGTTTTTCGAAGTCCGGCCTGGGTATGCGTCTGCACTGGGAAAAGGAGAAGGGATGGTGAGGGTTTTCGAATGAGCGCAGTCACTATTAGCGATCCAGTGCTTCTGACCGCCACAGAGGTCGGAGATCTGCTGCGAACGAGCCGCAAAGCGATCTACGTGATGGCCGAGCGTGGGCTGCTGCCGGGACTCACGCGGATCGGGCGTCGCGTACTTTTCCGACGGGATGTCCTGATAGACTGGCTGCGCCAAAAGTCCGCGCCATCGCCAAACTAAAAGGAGAAGAACGGCGATGAGCGTAACAGTCCGACCCTATCGTGAGGGCCGCTGGGAAGTGGACGTGATCGTTCGACTGTCGAATGGTGCGCGGCATCGGGAGCGGCGAACGGTTTCGGTCTCTTCCAAGTCGGCGGCTCATCGTTGGGGACAGGATCGTGAACGGTATCTGCTCGTGCATGGTCCTGATTCCCCGGAAGCTGAGAAGGTCAAGAAGGAGGTGCCTACCCTGGAAGAGTTCGCTCCAACGAGGTTCATCGAGGGTTATGCGGAGGCGAATCGGCAGAAGCCGAGCGGGATTGCGGCAAAGAAGACAATCATCCGGGTTCATCTGTTACCGCTCCTCGGTTCAAAGCGCTTGGACGGAATCACGACTGAGGATGCACAGCGGCTAAAGGTTGCGCTCGGAGCACGCTCAGCGAAGACGGTGAATAACGTGCTGACGGTCCTGAACGTGATTCTGAAGAAGGCGCTGGAATGGAACGTGATTGAACGAATGCCCTGCACGATTCATCTCCTGAAAACTCCGAAGCCTTCGGCGTGCTTCCACGACTTCGATGAGTTCTCACGACTCGTCGAGGCGGCAGAGCGGCTCGATTCGCTCGGCTACCTGATCGTGCTTCTCGGTGGAGAGGCGGGCTTGCGGTGTGGGGAAATGATGGCTCTCGAGCGAGGTGACGTTGATCTGCAGAAACGTCAACTCTGTATTCAACGCTCGGAATGGAAAGGTCACGTCACCATGCCGAAGGGCGGGCGTCTGAGGTACGTACCGCTCACGAGACGCCTGACGGAGGCACTGCGGGAATCGCGACACCTACGCGGCCCGCGAATACTCTGCGATGCGCAGGGACAGCCGCTGACGCAGAAGATCGTCCAGGGACTAGTTCGCAGAGTCGCGAAACGCGCGAATGTCAAGCCGGGCGTCCACATTCTGCGCCACACCTTCTGCTCGCACCTGGCGATGCGTGGCGCTCCGGCGAGGGCCATCCAGGAACTGGCCGGGCACCAGGACCTGGGCACAACGCAGCGCTACATGCACCTCAGCCCGGCGGCACTCGACGCGGCAATCCGGTTATTGGAGACAGGCACCGATACGAGGCGCGTGACCGTGGAGAAATAGTGGAGGCGGCGGGAACGGAGGGCCCGAAGGCCCATCTTCATTGAGAAAAGATGGTGGAGGCGGCGGGAGTCGAACCCGCGTCCGAAAGTACTTCGCCGCAGGACTCTACATGCTTAACCACGCTTGAATGTTCGCGGCCTGCGTCAAAGCGCGGCGGAAACCGCCGGCCGCTAGACCCGAGAAGTCTCGCCGGAGGCCCTCGGATCGGAGGCCACCGGCCAGCCTGCGTTAATGACATCCAGCCCCGGCCTGCAGGCCGATCGGGGTGGACGTCGCTACTTAATTAAGCAGCGAAAGCGAGCTGCGTATCCGCAGTTATGGTTGTTTCCACCGGATTTACGAGACGATGGCGCTCGGCATGCCTCCCGCGGTTCTCTACCTCCGTCGAAGCCGTTTCGCCCCCACAGACGAAACACCTTATTTTACCAGCCTTTGCCCGCTGAAGGCGGCCGAAACCAGCGGCGAAAGCGCGTCCGCGGGGGTCACGAGCCGGCCAAACCGGCCGATAATATTCATCAGGTGATGCCGTGGGGATAGAGGACCGCATTCGTCAGGAAGTTGACGCACTCGGCCAGGAGATGGCTCAGGCCTTCGCGGCCAGGCTCAAGGCCGTGTCCGACCAGCTCGCGACGGCGGCCGCCGAAGATCGTTCGGGCATCGAGCAGGAAGCCCAGCGCGCGCTGCAGGCTGCCGTAGCCGAGGCGCGCTCCGAGGCCGAGCAGCGCGTCGGTGCCGAGCTCGATCGCGTCCGGATGGAAAACGAACGCGCCCGCGCGGAAATCGAGCAACGGGTCAACGCGGAGCTCGACCGCGCCCGCGTTGACGGCGAACGTACCCGCCTGGAGCTCGAGCAGCGGCTCGGCGGGGAGCTCGAACGCGCCCGCGCCGAGGCCGAGGCGATCAAGCTTCACTCAGGACAGCTCGCGGAGGAATTGAGCCGCCTCAAGGTGGCAACCTCGCAGGCGATGGACGAACTGGCGCGCGTGCGCCAGGCGGCAACCGAGGAGAAGGAAGCCTCGACTCGCGAACTCGAGGTGGTCGCTCGCGAAAAAGATTCCGCGATCCGCGAGAAAGAATCTGCGCTGCGCGAGAAGGAGACGGCTTCGCGGCTGGTGGACGCGCTCAGGCAGGAAAAGGAAGCCGCGGATCGGGAACGGGAGCAGGTGAGCCGCCAGGTGGCCGCCGAAACCCAGCGCCGCGCCGCCGAGCGCGAAGCGACGATCGCCGGGCTGGATCGCCTGGCTTCGGCGTTCAGGCGAATCGACGCGTCGAGCGCGCTGGCAGAAATCCTCGGCGTGCTGGCCGACGCCGCCGCGGCCGAGACCGCGCGCGTCGCGCTCTTTGTCACGGCGCCCGGCACGCCCGGAGGCGCGCCGCACTTCAAGCCGTGGCGCCTGCACGGATTCCCGACACCGCCGACCGGCTTCGATCTCGGCCTCACGAGCGTAAAAGATCTGGCGCGGACCGGCCTGACCTTCGCGCCGCTCGCCCAGTCGCGCGCCGGCGTCGCGATTCCGATCGACGTCGGCGGCCAGACCGTGGCCATGGTGTACGCGGATGACGGCGACGCCGAGCACGCCGCGCCGGCCGGCTGGCCCGAAGCGATCGAGCTCGTCGCGCGCCACGCCGCGTCACGGATCGAAACGGTGACGGCCGTCCGCACCGCGCAAATGCTCGGGGCGCGGACGACCGTGACCCCCGACGAACAGAGCGCCAGGCGCTACGCGAAGCTCCTCGTCTCCGAGATCAAGATGTACAACGAGATGCCGGTGAAGCTCGGCCGCAGCCACCGCGATCTCTACGAGCGGCTGCGCACCGAGATCGATCGCGCGCGGCGGCTCTTCGAGGAACGCGTGCCGGCGCTCGGCGCTCGTCAGGCGTTCGACGACGAGCTCGTGCAGATCCTCGCGGACGGCGATGCCACGCTGCTCGGATCGGCCCCGCAAGCCCGGAAACACGCCTGAGCGGTGGGCCTGACCGGCCTGCCTCGCCGGAGCGCGTAGCGCGAAGGCGGGGTCAGGGGCGGTTCGCGGGCGCGCTCGTGACTCTGACGAACACCTCGTCCCAGAGCGTATGCTGGCGATGCGACGCGCCGCGGCTGCCGTGGAACGTCTCTTCCAGAACGACCAGCCGATCGATCTTCGAGACGTCGAGCAGCCTCCAGCCGGGGACGGGACTCCGCGCGCTCCGGCGCTGATAGACGAGCAGCCGGGCGATGGCATTGTGAACGCCGTAGTCGTGTGGCTCTGCCACACGCTGCACGCCTTTATAGAAGAACTGGATGAGGCGGGCGTTCGAGATGGCGAATCTCAGCAGCCCGTCGAGGGTGACCGAACCGTCCATGGGGCCGTCCGAACCGAGAGCGAACGCTTCAGAGATCTTACTCCTGGAACGCCGGATCTGATCCACGTGCCGCCGGGCCGTCGGACGAGTCGGCAGTATCATGTGGCGTGCTCGGCCGGCAAGTTTCCCACTTCTACGTGATCCGCAGCCTCGGCGGCGGCGGCATGGGTGACGTGTACGAAGCGCAGGACACGCGTCTTCCCCGCTCGGTGGCGATCAAGTTTCTGAAGCCGGCGCTTTCGAAGAACGTCGACGCCGTCAGACGCTTCAAGCGCGAAGCGCGTCTGGCCTCTTCGTTGAATCACCCGAACATCTGCACGATCCTGGACGTGGACGAAGGGCACGGGCAGTCCTTCATTGCGATGGAGCTGCTCCAGGGAAGGAGTCTCAAAGCCCGCCTGGCCGCCGGCTCGCTCTCGCTCGACGAAGTGCTGGATACCGCGGCGCAGATAGCCGACGGACTGGCCACGGCCCACGACCAGGGCATCCTCCACCGCGACATCACGCCGGGAAACATTTTTCTGACGGAGAGCGGGCTCGTAAAGCTGCTGGACTTCGGGCTGGCGCGGCCCTTTCCGTCGCTCGACGGCGATGAGCACACGACCGGCGACGTGACGGCGCCCGGCGGCAGCGTGGCCGGGACGATTCACTACATGGCGCCCGAACAGCTCACCGAGGACGGCGTGGTCGACTACAGGTGTGATTTGTTCTCGCTTGGCGTCGTCCTCTATCAGATGACGACCGGCGCCCGGCCGTTCGAGGCCCGCTCGACGCAGGAGATCATCACGCTCATTCAAGAGCATCCGCACGTGCCGGTGCGCCAGCTGGCTCCGCAGCACCCGGTGGAGATCGAGCGCATCATCGACAAGCTGCTCGCCAAGCGTCCCGAGGATCGGTACCAGACCGCCTGGGCGCTGCGCGCCGAGCTCGAACCGATGCGGCGCCGCAGCGTCGGGTCGAAGCCCGCGGCGGAACGCGAGTCGGGGCGAGCGTCGGTCGCGGTACTGCCGTTCCAGATCGTCGGTGCGGCCGACGGGACCGCGGAACAATTCCGGGACGGCCTTGCGGCGGATCTCGGCAGCCGGTTGAGCCAGCTCCGGGATCTGCGCGTTGCGCCTCGCACCTCTACGTACCCGCTCGCGGGTGAGTCGGCGCGTGACGTTGGAAAACGCCTCGATGTCGAGCTGATCCTGGAAGGAACCGTCCAGCAGGCCGACGATCGCGTCCGGGTCATCGCGAATCTGATTGACGCGGCACGGGAGCAATCCGTGCTCCCCGCGCTCAGAGTCGAGCGCCGGTTCGACGACATTCTCACCGTGCAGGACGAGATCGCGCGCGAGATCGCCGACGGCCTGACGCCCGCGTTCCTGCGCGCCCCGGGACGGCGGTACACGCAGGATCCGGAGGCCTATCACGCCTTCAAACGCGGTCAGCACTATTGGAAGACCTGCTTTGCGGGAGGGTGGCGCCACGCGATCGAGCATTTTCAGAAAGCCATCGACCGGGACCCGCGTTTCGCGCTCGCGCACGTCGCCCTGGCGAACGCCTACAACTTCCTGGGCTTCTACTGCCTGATGAAGCCGAACGTGGCGTACAGCGTGGCCGGTCAATCCGCCGCGCGGGCGTTGACGATCGACGACACGCTGGCCGCCGCGCATGCCGAGCTGGCGCTGACGAAGTTCGGCGGCGACTGGGACTGGGAGGGATCGGAGCAGGAGTTCCGGCGTGCGATCACCCTCGATCCGGCCCAACCTTTACCGCACGTGTATTACTCCTGGCTCCTGATGCTCCTCGGCCGTGAGGATGCCGCGTTTTCCGAGTCTCGGGTCGGCCATACGCTGGCGCCCTCGTCGCGGCTCGCCGCCGTCGGACGCGCCCAGACGTTGTACCTCGCCCGGCGGTACGATGAAGCGATCGAGCTGTGCGCGGGAATCCTCCGCTTCGATCCGGGTTACGTGTTCGCGACGCACCTGCGTGGCCTCTGCTTTCTCGCCAAGTCGATGCATCGGGAAGCGGTCTCCGACATGGAGCGCTCGGCGACGCTGTCGAATCGCACGCCGTTCTACCTCGGAATGCTCGGGCTGTGTTACGGCGAGTCCGGGATGCGGGACGAGGCGTTCAGCCTCGTGCCGGAGCTGGACCGCCAGGCGCGCGAGACCTACGTCCCCCCTCAGGCCTACGTGTTCATCTACAAGGGGCTGGGGGAACGCGAGCAGGCGTTGAAGTATCAGGAAAAAGCGTACGCCGACGGCGCATCACCGTTCAACTATCTCACGCCGAGCATTCGGGATTTCTACGCGCTGGATCCGCAACACAAAAAACGCCTCGAGCAGATGCGTTTGATTCTCTGATTGCTACTGCGGCGGGCTCGATGACCAATCCGGCGGGCCTTAGAGGCCCGCCCTCCGAGGCCCGCCCTCTTCTTCACCTCGGACGGGTCTGATCGACGAGCGGCCGCAGCGCCGCATCCAGCGTCTGCTCTGAAGCGCCGGCGTCGACGTTCTTGAAGAGAAACCACCGCTCGGTGTGCTCCGCCGACCCGCCGGGTGCGAGACGCGAGAGCGGCGCGAGCGTCTCGAGCTCGATGAAGCTCCCCGCCGTGTAGGTCTCCGTGTTGCTCCCGAAGTCCGGATAGGCGGCTTCCTTCACCCAGCCGAATCGTTTCACGAACAGCGTCCTGTTCCTGAGGTACGCGCCCCAGCCCTGCGCGTTGCCGAGGCCGATCTTCTGCGGCTCCTTCAGCCGCGCGTCGGTTCTGAGACGGATGTACTTCCTGCCGATCGTCCAGCGGGGGTCGGAGAGATCCGTGTAGTGCCAGACGACCATCGGCCGTGCGGGCAGCAGATAGTCGTCGTGCGATCGATACGGTTCCTGCGGGAGGATCACTTCCCCGCCGCCATTCATGATGGTCAGCGCCCATGGGGACACCTCGATGTCCCACAGGCCCCGGTTCGCCAGCCGGTGATGCACCGTCACGCCGGTCCCCTGCTCGTCGAGCGTGACCGTCAGTTCCTTCTGGATTCCGGTCCGGGGCTCGACAGGCTGGACGAGCCGGATAGTGCGACCCTCCACGGTGTGGACGATCGGATCGTTGTCCGGCGAGTAGCTGCGCGGCATCGCTTCCGGCGCGGTCCACAGGCGATGGCCGCCCCACGGCTTCCACACACCCAGCTCGGTCTTGACCTCATCGTCCGGCAACTCGCCGAGGATGTTGTCGTTGTCGCCGCCGACAAACGCGTACCTGATGATGCGTGGCCCGATGTCGGTCGTCACGACGACCTCGACGGTCCCGTTGGACAGCCGCAGGCAGTTCGGCTTCGCAAGGCAGGTCACCTTCTCCACCTTGACCTGCGTCCAGCCTGGCGATGGCGCCAGCGCGATTCCTAACACGGCCAACGCCACTACACGCATCACGGCCTCCTCGATAGAGCTTGAATGGTAGACTGACTGCCGCAAAGGTCGCCAATGCCCCTTCGCAACACGCTCCTCGGGCTCATGCTCGTCGTGATTGCGGCCAGTCAAGTCCCCGGCCAGACCACCTCCTACGAGCCGACCGCCGACAACCTGAAAGCGCGGCAGTGGTTCCAGGACGCCAGGTTCGGGCTCTTCGTCCACTGGGGCGTGTACAGCCTGCTCTCCGACGGCGAGTGGGTCATGAACAACCGCCGCATCCCGGCCGCGGACTACGAAAAGCTGCCCGCGTTCTTCAATCCCATCGGCTTCGACGCCGACGAGTGGGTCAGGCTCGCGAAAGAGGCGGGCATGAAGTACATCACCATCACGAGCAAGCATCACGACGGCTTCGCGATGTTCGACTCGAAAACCTCAGACTGGGACATCGTCGATCGGACGCCGTACAAGAAGGATGTGCTGAAGCCGCTCGCCGAGGCCTGCCGGCGGCATGGCCTCAAACTGTTCTTCTACTATTCACAGCTCGATTGGCACCACCCGGATTACTTCCCGCTCGGACGCACCGGCCGCGACGCCGGGCGGCCGAACGCCGGCGAGTGGGACCGATACCTCGACTACATGGAAGCGCAGCTCACCGAGCTGCTCACGAACTACGGCGACATCGGCGGCATCTGGTTCGACGGCTGGTGGGACAAGCCGGACGCCGATTGGCGCCTGCAGCGCACCTACAGCCTGATTCACAAGCTGCAGCCGGCCGCGCTCGTCGGCGCGAACCACCACCGTCGTCCGTTCCCGGGCGAGGACTTCCAGATGTGGGAGAAGGATCTGCCGGGCGGAAACACGGCAGGATTCAACGCCGACGCCGAGATCGGGACCCTGCCCCTCGAGACGTGCGACACGATCAACGGCGCCTGGGGCTTCAACATCAACGACCGCCGATACAAGAGCACGCGCGAGCTCATTCACTACCTCGCGCGCGCCGCGGGCCACAGCGCGAACTTCCTGTTGAACGTCGGGCCGATGCCCGATGGGAGAATCCAGCCCGAGTTCGTGACCCGCCTGCGCGAGATCGGCGAGTGGCTCAAGACCAACGGCGCCGCGATCTACCGGACCCGCGGCGGCCCCATTCCGCCGCGGGACTGGGGCACGACGACGCGGCGCGAGGACAAGATCTACGTGCACGTGCTGGAGTGGCAGGATGAGACGCTGCTCGTGCCGCCGCTCGGCGGGCGCGTGCGCGCGGCGCGCTTCCTGCGCGACGGCAGCCGCGCCGATTTCGTCCAGCACGAGCTCGGCGTGCTGCTGAAGCTGCCGAAAGACAAGCGCGACGCGAACGACACGGTCGTGGAACTGCAGATGGACGTTGGACGGGCCGGTCTTAAGACCGGCCCCTCCGGAGATTCGCATGACTAGGCGCACACGTCGCAATTTCCTGAAGGACGCAGCCGCCGGGGCTGCCGGCGCGAGCCTCGCGTCGCTGGGGTCGACGCCGGGCCTCTCGGCCCGATCGCAGGACCGGGTGGCTGGCGCGAACCGCCGCGTCCGCGTCGGCCTCGTCGGCTGCGGCGGCATGGGAACCGGTGACATGCGCGCGATGCTGCGCCTCGGCGCCGAAGCCGTCGCCCTTTGCGACGTGGACGATGAGCAGACGGCGAAGGCTCGTGCGGCCATCGAAAAGAACCATCAGCAGAACCCCGGCTTCGTCACCCGCGATTTCCGACGTCTTCTCGATCGCAAAGATCTCGACGTCATCATCGTCGGCACTCCGGATCACTGGCACGCGCTGCAGACGGTCATGGCGTGTCAGGCCGGCAAGGATGTGTACGTCGAGAAGCCGCTCTCGCTGACGATAGGCGAGGGACGCGTGATGGTCGACACGGCGCGCCGGTACAACCGCGTCGTGCAGATGGGCACGCAGCAGCGGAGCTCGACGCACTCTTCGCAGGCGGTCGAGTTCCTGAAGAGCGGAAAGCTCGGCAAGATCCGGCTCGTCAAAACATGGGCCTATCAGGACTGGATGGGCAACATCCCGCCGGTGCCCGATGGTGAAGCGCCCTCAACCGTCGACTACGACATGTGGCTCGGCCCGGCGCCGAAAAGGCCGTTCAACAAGAACCGGTTCCACTTCAACTTCCGGTGGTACTACGACTACTCCGGCGGCCTCATGACCGACTGGGGCGCGCACATGATCGACGTCGCGAACTGGGGCATGGGCGCGGGCGCTCCCAACGCCGTCGTCTCCGTCGGCGGCAAGTTCGGGTTCCCTGACGATGCGGAGGAGACGCCCGATACGCAGCAGGCGCTGTGGGAGTACGACGGCTACAGCATGATCTGGGAGCACGCGACGGCGATCGGCCAGGGTCCCTATCTGCGCGATCACGGCGTCGCGTTTCACGGGAACAACGGCGTGCTCGTGCTGGACCGCCGCGGCTGGGAAGTGCTGCCCGAGACGGAAACAAAGGATGGCCGCAAGGCCTATCGCATGATCGGTGAGCCGCATCGCGGCGGCGGACAGGACTTCCATCTCGAGCACGTCCGCGACTTCCTCGAGTGCGTCGACTCGCGCAAGCGGCCGCGTTCTGACGTCGAGGTCGGGCACACGTCGATGATCGCGTGCCACCTCGCGAACATCGCGTTCCGGCTGAAGCGGCGCGTCAACTGGGACGTCAAGAACGAAAAGGTGATCGGCGATCCGGAAGCGCAGGCGCTCGTGATGAAAGAATACCGCGCGCCCTGGAAGCTGCCTCCGAGTTCGTCCGACCTGTAAGCATCCCGTCGGAATCGAACTGGACGGACGGCGAGGCGGACAATCCTTCGCAGGCAAGGACCGCCCGCCCCGTAAAGCGACGCTACGGCTTCTTAGTGACCACAACCTGGCTTTCCAGGACCGTCGGATCGGGAACGCCAGCAATCCGGATACGCGTCCTGACGGTTCCCGTATCGACCTTTGCTCCGCGCGCGACGAACGAGTAGTTGAGCGTGCCGCCTGCGACGCTGCTCGAGGACGTCACGTCGAGATCCTGCGTCGGCAGCGCGCAGTCCGACATGTCGCGAAGATACATGTCAGCCTCCTCTTGGACGAAGCTCGGGGGATCCGGAGTATTCCGCGCTGGACGCGCTTAGGGGGGAGGCGTCCCCGCTCGAGGCTGGTGGGGTGCGAAGACCATATCACTTTCCGGCCCGCACCGCACGCCTACTTCAGTCCAACACGGCCAGCACGCGATCGATGCGACGGACGATCTTTTCGGCGGACGTCGGGGACCAGCCACTCCGTCGCGTGCGTCCGGAGTCGCCGCAGATCGGCTCTCAGCGCGTCGAGCCGGCCGAATCGCAGGAGCTCGGTCAAGCCCTCAGCGGCGTCCATGAGTCTTCCCTTCCGGCGCTCGTTGACGCGCTGATTGTCAGCCGCCATGTCGCCGTCCGGAGGCGGCCGCACATCGAGCGAACCGATGGTCGCCTGCAGGAGGCCGATGGCCGCGTTACGCGGATCCTCAGACACCAGCTCGAGCAGCGACGCCGGCGCCGGCAGGCTCTGAATGTGCTCGAGCGGCACGGCCGGCGGATCCTCGTCGTCGGTGAAGGCCATCGCTCTCGTGATGCTCGCCTGCAGTTCAGCCAACCGGCCTCGAAGCGCCGCGTCGTCTCCGATCGGCGGCGGCGGCGGGACGGGGGGCCGAACGACAATGGTGCGGGCGATGGCGAGAACGTCCGTCCCGACGAGCTCTCCGAAGTCGACGGAGCCGTCGCCGTTCGCGTCGAAGCCGGTTTTCACTGTCTCGACGAACGAAGGGTCCGAGAGCGACCTCTTCGCTTCAGACAGCGCGCCCGGGAAAGCCTGGCTCAGGTCGTTGAGCGTGGCGATCGTCAGGTCCCGGATCGAGGCACCTAATCCGAGAGAGGTTTTGAGCTGAATCGCTGCAGGCTCGCACTCCAGTTTCCCGTCCATCACCACCGGAATGAAGCCCGGTGGACAAGGATCGAGCCGAACGATCCCGATCTCGTCGATGTAGGCGAATGGGGAGTGGATGTCGTCCCTGTCGATGTAATCAACGGTATTGACCGCAAGCTGTGCAAGCCAGCGCAAGGCCCCAAAGGACGACCCCACCGCTGCCCAGTGCAGTCTGGATCGGTCCGCCGTCATCTCAAACTTGTAGCCCTGTTTCACGCCGGCGCTTAGCCCGGGGTCGATGAGACCGTGAGCAGTTAACTCATTCAGGCTCGCCGCATAGTTGGGAACACCGTCGCGATCGCGGTCCTCGGCGCGGTAGACCGCCTGCGCCTTCTGAATCTCACGCAGGGCTGCTGCAGCCGCGGCCTCGCGAACCCTCTGCACAGCGGGAATCAGCAGACCGATCAGCACCGCAATGATGGCGATCACCACCAGCAGCTCGATCAGCGTGAAGCCGCGCTGCGGGTGGCTGGATCGGTTGACGTCATCTTTCAAAGGAGTCATCTCAGCCTCCCTCCTAAGCCGACAGATTGGCGATCAGGAGATCCACCAGGTCGCGCACCTCGATCTGCTCAGGACACGTCCGGATCCAGTCGTTGTTGTCGGGCTCCGCGCCGCACCCATCGAGGTGAGTCCGGAGCTGATTCAGTTTCTTGACCGCCTTCTCGACGTCGGCGGCAAGAAGCTTGGATTCGACGGCTTGCATGTGAGAAAAAATAGCGTTCCGGTTGCCTGGGGAGCGGAACGCACTCGACGGCAGCGCCTGCACGGCGTTCTCGATGAACTCCACGTCAAGGCCGTCGGGCAGACCGTCGCCGTCGGTGTCACTCACTAGCGGATCGGTTCCATAAGTGACCTCGAGCCCGTCGTTGAGCAGATCGTTGTCGGTGTCGGCTTTAGTCGGGTCGGTCCCGTAGACGTTGACCTCATCCCCATCCGTTAACCCGTCGTCGTCGCTATCACCGTCGAGCGGGTCGCTGCCGTGAACGAGGACCTCGTCACCGTCGCTCAGTCCGTCGTTGTCGGTATCAGAGAGTGTCGGATCGGTCCCGTAGACGTTGACCTCGTCGCCGTTCGAAAGGCCATCGCTGTCGAAGTCCTCGTCGCCGTCGGGCTCACCGTCCGCGTCGCTGTCCGGAAGGAGCGGGTTCGTTCCCAGCTCGTTCAGCTCGAGCCCGTCGTTCAGCCCGTCGTCGTCCGTGTCCGCGGTCTTGGGACCCGTGCCGGTGTTGTAGATCTCATCCCCGTTGGTGAGTCCGTCCTCGTCCGCGTCACCCGACGCGATGCACGAGTAGTCGACCACGTAGTGCTTAAGGTACAGGTTGTCCTCGTCGACCTCCATGTTCCCGAGCATGATGATGTGAAGCTGCCCACCGATCCCCGGTGACGCGGGGTCGACGTCGCGGTTCCACCAGTCCGCTCCCTCGGGCTCCTCTCCCTCACTCACATTCGGAAATGTCGCGCTAGGGTCGTACGCATAGTTGAAAGCGCCGAAGCCATTGGTCGACTCGGCGATCAGCTGCCCGGCAGGGTTGATCAGATGCACGCCGCCACGGTCCGCGGAAGGTGGGTTCTCGAGTCCGTTTACCAGATACAGGTCACCCCATGGTGTGAAGGCCGCGCCCTGCATGTTCTCGAGGGGCGGATCGATCGGGCCGTCCCCATCCGTGACGAGAAAATCCGCCGAGGGACTCAACGCCTTTGCTATCTCGACGTTCGCCAGAAGGTTGAAATCGACCGCGAGCGTCCGGAGGGCATCCGAGACGACGGTGCTTGAGTAGTAGAGGCGGGCGTCAACCGGGTTGAACGCGGCGATGGAGACATGGCCGATAGGAGGATCGATACCGACCGTGAGACTTTTGACGCCGAGGTAGGTGAGATCCGAGGTCGTGAAGACTGCGATCCCCGCGATGCCCTCCCCGGTATCCGGATCCTCGCCGTTGACCCCGACGAACAGGAACCCCTTCGCCTGGTCGAGCTCCTTGAAGTCCTCATAGCCCGCGTTCTCGAGGGCCGCCGGCATTGGAACCGCAAGCCCGCCCGCTGGCCACGTACTCGAATCCTCCGGATCGAACTCGGTGGTCAGATCGAACGTGATTGGGAACTTGATCAAGAACGCATCCGACTGCGTCGTGAAGAACCAGTTTGACGCGTCGTGCGCCACGCCCTGGACGTTGTCAGTCCAGCCATGGTCATCGTTTGGATAGTCACCCAGGAACACGGTGTCGGGGCAGCTGATAGCGTTCACGTGACGGGGTGTGTCAGGGCCACCCCCGATCGCCAGCGCTATGGCCACTCCGATCCCGCTCACGATCCTTGTCAGCTCGATCGGCGCCTTAGTCATGGCTTCCTCCCGCATGCCCGATACAGCTCACGGCACCCGTTTTCCAGTCTTCACCGCAACGACCGGGAGCGTGTCGATCGTCGAGTTCCCCGCGCCGTCGGTGACCGTCACGGCGATCACATAGGGGTTCTGGCCGTTCTGCGTCGGCACGAACTGGAACGACCAAATGTCGGAACCAGGTGCGTGGGTGACGTTGCCTGCAGGTACGGGCACCGCATTGACCGTGAAGACGACCGAGGCGATGCCCGAGAGATTGTCGGTCGCCTCGACCACGACCTGGGCCCACCCGATCACCGTCGTCACATCGACCGGATCGTCCTTCGGGACTCCGTGGACGACCTTGGTGTTCTCCACCGGCGCGATGATGTCCGCCTCGGGCGGAGTGACGTCGACGAGCCAGGTGAAGAAGGCCGGAGACAGATCGCGGACCGTCTCGCGGTCGACCGCGCGCGCGCGGAACGTGTGGAATCCCTCATCCAGACCGAAGAGCGTCTCCGGCGACGTGCACGCCGCGAACGACGCTGAGTCCAGCCTGCACTCGAGCGTCGTGAACGGATTGTCGCCGGTGAACTCGAACGAGGCGGTCGTCTGGTTCGTCACCAGCGGAGGCGTGGATGTGAGCGACGTGTCGGGCCGGACCCGCCACACCGCGGCAAACCGCGCGCCGCCATCGTCGTAGCCAGTCACCGCCCGCGTAAGCCGGCCGGCGCCGGTGTTGGCGTTCCACGCGGTCTGATACTCGGCGCCCGTGAGCCCGTGCACCGCCGCCCAACTCCCTCCCATCGGGTCGACCCAGATTGCGGTGAGGTGCGGACCCGCGCTCGTCGAGAACCCGTGGACGTAGATCGGGAGCCGCCCGGCCGCGACGTTGGCGTCGAAGGTGTTCTGATAGTCCGCGACCGCCACGGTCTCGACCGTCCAGCCGGTCGCCGCCACCTGCTCGAAGAGGCCCGTCCAGAACAGATCGCCGCCGGCTTCGACGGTCGAAACGTTGACCGCGACGAAGCCCGCGTCGGACAGCGCATCGACCGCGACGTCGTACTCGGCGTCCGTCAGGCCGTGGAACGCCGCGAATTGAGGACCGGCGCGGACCTCGAAGATCGCGGCGTACCGCACGCTTCCGGCGTCGAGATAGGAGTCGACCTGCTGCAGCCGGAATCCGGCGTCGGTCAGGTCGTCGAAGAGATCCTGGTACTCCTCGCCGGTCAGTCCGTGACGGGCGACCGAGGCAGGACCCGCCGGCCTGAAGATCGCGTTGAAGAACGTCTGTCCGCCGACGTCGTAGCCGTCGACGAACACCGGGCGATAGCCGCGCGACGTGATCTGGTTGAACACGTCCTGATAGCACTCCGCCGCCACCCCGTGCTTGGCGACCTCGGCGGCTCCCTCCGGCGGCAGATCGTCCAGACCGCACGGGTTGGGTAGGACGAGCGAGTGGCGATGGAGCGTCAGCCCGTGCAGCGGCAGCAGCGTCGGCGTCTCTCCGAGGTTGTTGATGCTGGTGTCGTCGCCGAGCGCACGGACGTTGAGGAAGTGCATGGGCGCGCCGGACACGGGGTCCGTTCCGGGCAGATGCTCGACCTGCCAGTGCAGGTGCGCGTTGGACGAGCGGCCGGTGTTGCCCATCTGGCCGATGAACTGGCCGGTCACTACCGGGATGCTCAGGCCCTCGTTCAGCCCGTCCTCCGGACAGAGCGCCAGCGGGATCGTGCCATTTCTCATGTGCGCGTACGTCGCGAGGTCCCCTCCGTGTTCGATGAAAAGGCTGTTTCCGAAATTGAACTCGAACGTGACGTCGTTGAGGTCATCCGGCGGATGGTCCGCCTCGCCACGGTAACACTTCGTGATGATCCCGTCGCCCATGGCGTACATGGGCATTTCGAATCCCCAGTAGTCAGAGTTGGAGTCCCCTGTCGTGTCCGGTTTGATCGTGCTCCACGCCGATCCATTCCACCGGACGATCTCCATGTCCAGCGCGTACCGCTGCGAGCCGGTGGACGGATTCAACTGGCCGCCGCCGCCGCCGGCGTCGACGGTGTGGCGCGTCCTGAAGAACCAGTACTCGCCCGCGTCGAGGTCGGACGCCTTCGCCGGGAAGAAGTGCGCGCCGGTCGGCACCGCGTTGTCCCGGATCGCCAGCCCGAAGTCGAGCTGCGCCGGCACCGGATCGCTGTCGAAGAAGACCTCGATGCGGACGGCGGTCGGAAGCGGGAGCGGAAGATCTCGGTTCAGCCCGTCGTAGACCGGCACGCGCCCCTCTTCGCCGCCCTCCATCACGAAGAGCGTGGGCGGATCGGGCGGCGCCGGAAACGCCATCGGCGTGTACGTGAAGGACCCGATGCTCGACCCCGGATACGAGATCCGGACCGACGTGACCGACCGGTCCGTAGTCCCGTTGTTGTTGAAGAAGACGTCCGTCTTCAGTTGAAACGTCGGCGGGCCGAGCGGGTTGTTCGCCGCCGTCCGCGCGACCAGCAGGTTGCCGTTGTCGATTGGCGTAATCCGCGAAAAGGAGATGCCTGCAGGGACGGCCTGCGCCGCGATGCCAGCGAGTGCGAACGCCACGATGAGGAGACATGCGCGTCCTGTGTTCGAAAACGTCGGTGTCATGGGTTCCTCCCGCTGGGGCGGGTTGTCCTCAGTTCGACAAGTTAGCGATCAACAAATCGACCAGTTCGCGGATCTTGATCTGCTCAGGACACGTGACAATCCAGTCGTCCGTGTCGGGCGCGGTTCCGCAGCCGTCCAGATGCCCGCGAAGGGTCGTCAGGCGTTTGATTGCCTGCTCGACTTTCCCGGCCAGGAGAAGGGATTCGATCGTATCCAATTGCACGACGATCGCGTTCTGTGTCCCACCTCCGGAGGTCTGAACGCAGTCAGCGGCAATCCGTTGACGGCGTTCTTCACGAAATCGACATCCTGGCCGTCCGGCAGCCCGTCATTGTCGGTGTCTGCGTCGAGCGGATCGGTTCCGTACGTGACTTCCAGCCCATCCTTCAGCTCGTCCTCGTCGGTGTCCGGGTCTGTCGGATTCGTCTTGTACACGTTGACTTCCGGGCCATCCAGAAGCCCGTCATCGTCAGTATCCTCATCGAGCGGATCCGTTCCATATACATTCAGCTCGTCGCCGTCGAACAGCCCGTCGTTGTCGCTGTCGTCACAAGCGTCGCCGATCCCGTCGTTCTGGAAGTCGAAGTTGGCCTGATCCGGGTTGGCGTTGACAGGGCAGCTGTCGCAGGCATCCGGGATGCCGTCCGTGTCGCCGTCTGCGTCAGCGTTTTCGTCCGGAGGCCGGCATTCACCTTCGTACCAGCCGTCGATCAGAGGGTTCTCCGGGAAGCTGGCGAGGATGCGAGGCTGAATGAACTGGGACGCCTGCTCTGTATCGACTGCGGGGTAGCTATTGCCGAGATCGAAGCCGACCGGTGGGACTGGCGTCACGAAAGGACTGCTGGCGACACCGCAAAGCGCGATCGGCTGGTCTTGCTCGTTCACCTGGAGGAGCGGTCCACCGGAGTCGCCCGGGTTCATACCGTCATAGATAAGGTCTATGAAGGGAAGAGTCCCAAGAGTGATCCCGGGAATAGCAATAAACCAAGCCGTCCAGTACTCGGCTCCCGTGGCGGTTGGATCGCGCTCCCACCCGTCGTCAAATCCGAAGTGGCGCACGCCGCCGCTTCCGCTGAGACTCGTGGGCCCGTACCCGACGATCACACCGCGAAACTCGCCGTCCGGATTGCAGGATGGCCCCCCCAGAATCACTGGAGGATGGAACCGATTCGTCTCCGCAAAGGCCACGCGGCGATCGAGGTGCAGAAGGGCCCAGTCGACCGAGCGCGAGTCTTCGGTGCAGGGATTGAGCGTCCCGGCGATCGACTCTGCGATGTCCACGGTGGGAGCAGGCTTCGCAGGATCCAGGCTCGTCGATTCCACCGTAATATCGTTCACCCCGGGACTCCAGCCGCTGGGTATCCAGCCGGTCGCCGACGGGACGAACACCTCCTCCGGGTCTCCGCACGACGTGGCGCCTGTGTGACCCCAGAGGCAGTGCGCGGCGGTGAGCACCCAGCGCGGTGTGATCATGATCCCCGAACAGTCCCCGCCAGGACCATCGAGGTTCACGACGAACGGAAACGCGGGGCCGGTGTCCTCGGTGCCGTTGTTGATCGGGCTCGCGTTGGTGGTCTCGACCGTGTTCGCGGTAATGGCGGCGCCGTCGGCCGCCGGGAGCTCGGACGCGGGTACAGTCAGACTGCTCACGACCGGAACGGCACCGATGGCCCCGACATTCAACGCGCGCGGCTCAATGAGGAGCGGTGTCAATGTTCCCGCCGGCGCCGAACCCGAAGACGTCGTCGCCAGCATCGGTGCAAGCGCCGCCAGACCCGCCGCGGCGAGAATCGACCTGCGTAGTGTTGGTTTCATGTCCCACCTTCCTTCTTGGCGACTTGCGACCGTCCCCCCTATTCGATGACCTGCACCGGCTGTGGAGGAACGAACACCGCGCTCACTGCCACGCACTCTTGATTGGCGAGCGGGCAGCCGCACCTGTTGGCGCCGCGATCGTTGAACAGAAAGTTATCGGTCGGGAGCGGGTACGGCTCGCCTTCCAGATCGAACCCGTTGCACGTGAGCCGGGAGCTTCCCAGGTCGACGAAGCTTCCCAGGTTGGAAATCCCTGCACGGGTGTTCGTGTGGATTCGACTGTTCCCTACCCACACGGTGCCCTGGCCGGCGACGAGGAGACCGTCGCCGAAATTGCCGGCGTGGGTGTGGCCGGAGGGAAACGGCCCCGTCAGCAGAATGTGACTGTCCTTGAGCTGCGCGTAGAGCGGCTCGAAAAGAAGAATGCCCGCTCCAAGTCCGGACCGGATGACGGAATTGTGCTGAATCAGCGTCGTGCCCCCGACAGCGGCGATGCCGGGGCCATTCGTCACATTGGTCGTGGACTCGATGAAGTTGACGCCGGCGTTCAGCGCCAGAAGCCCGCCGCCTAATCCCGGCGGTCCGCCGTTGTAACCGCACGCGTCGAGGTGGACTTGAAATCCGGTGTAGAGGGCGTTCTTGACGACGACGCACGCCTGTCCGGTGTTCACTACAACGATGCCAAACGACGTGAGGATCGACTCGAGACCGGACTGAAACGTGCCGGGTGAAACGGCAATCCCGTTCCAGAGCACGTCCCGGATGAGCAGGTTCTGCGCCACGATCTTGGCAGAGGGAGCGGAGGAGGCGATCCCGCGGCCGGTCTCCGCGATACACGTGTCCTCGACCGTCAGCGCGGAGCGCTCTGCCCGGGCGCTGTCGCCGGCCATGATCCGAATGCCGGCATCGAAGCCGGAGAGCTTCAGGCCTCTCACGACTCCCCCTCCCGTGCCGATGTAGGTCACGAGCCCGGCAACGTCCGCGAACGCGACGACCCGCTCGGGTCGCGGACCGGCGAGGTGCGTGACGCGATCGATTCTGCTCCTGCCAAGAGGCAGCTGTTCGCCGCATCCCGCGCCCTCGAACGTGATCCGCTTGTTCCGGACGATCAGGGGCTCTCGAAGGTCGAATCGACCGTGTCTGATCTTCAAACGGCCTCCGTCGCGAAGCGCGTCGATCGCGCTCTGGAGGGTCGGAAAATCTTCGCTCGGCCACTCGATCGCATCGCGTGCATCTCTCTGAACGCCGAGCGGCCTGGCAGCCACAGACGCTGCCAACATGATCGTCGCCAGCGCGCACGTTCGAAGCAGTCGTGACATGGTCGTGACCTCCATTCGTCCGGGTCTCGAAGTTCGGGGTTCGCAGCTCGTCCTACGGCACGTTGTTGCCGTCGTACCCGTGCCCGCCGCGGACGCACCAGAAGCGATGCAGCTCCGAGATCTTGATGTCCGCGAAGAGCGACCCGCCCGGCTCGAAGTTCGCGACGTAGGCGAAATCGTTGTTCGGCGGCTGCACGGCCGCTGACGTCATCGTCCAGAACTGTCGCGGCGTGATTCGGCTTTCCCCGAGATCAAACGGATGACCCACGGGCAACTTGCCCGTGAGGTTCTGGAGTGGATCCATCAGGCTGAGGACTTCCTCGATGGTGGGAGGGCGCCATCCGAGACGTCCGCCGGTGAAGTGCGAGAAGCACTCGTCATCGATAAACGGCCAGGATCCGCCGGCGGGCTCGGGCGTCCGCTCCCAGACGAGTCCTGTTTCCTTGTCGAGGACCGCCTCCTTGTTGAATTCGTCGAGGATTTTGAAGCGTGCGGCCCCGTCGATCTTCTTGTCCCAGGACTGGGACTGCGCGAGGGCGAGCATGGGATGAGAGAGGAAAGCGGCGACGAGCAGACTGCGAGACACCATCGATACCCGAGCGTTCATGGCAGCGTCCTTTCGGCGCCGGCCGTGGAGGGATCGGCTCGCGCTTACCCCGAACCTACGAGCCGGAACGGCGCCCGACAAGGCACCAAAGCTGGCCAGGCATGCCGTGGCCAACCTTGGCCCGTCTTGATCCACGCTCCGCGGTAAAATGGACCGCTCTCGAGACGACTCAGCGTGCGGCCATGACCGCTACCGCCCGCGCACAGAGCCCGCCCACTCCTCATGCCGAGGACCGTCTCGATTCCTGGAAAGAGATCGCCGCCTACCTGCGCCGCGGTGTGCGGACTGTGCGCCGCTGGGAAAAAGGGGAGGGACTGCCCGTCCACCGCCATCTCCACAAGCGCCTGGGCACGGTCTACGCCTACAAGCCCGAGATCGATGCGTGGTGGGACGCCCGCGGCCTTCGGCTCGGAGAGGAGAAGGAGGATCCGGGTGAGAGCCGGCTTCGCGGCTGGCTGGCGCCAGCCCTGGCAACGGCCGCCACCGTGATTCTGATAGCGCTCGCCTGGCCCTCGAGCAATCCGACGCCGCCGGCGGCGCCCGGACGGATCATGATCGCGGTCCTGCCTTTCGAGAACCTGTCAGGCACTCCCGATGAGGACTACTTCAGCGATGGGTTGACCGAGGAAATGATCACGGAGCTGGGGCGCCTGCACCCGGATCGGTTGGGAGTCATCGCGCGGACGTCGACGATGACCTACAAGGGCGCACGGAAGACAGCGGCCGAGATCGCGGCCGAACTGAAGGTGGATTACCTGCTCGAGGGCAGCGTCCGGCGCGACGGCGACCGCGTTCGCATCACGACGCAGCTGATTCGAGCCAGAGACCAGACCCATCTATGGGCCGAGAACTACGATCGCGAGCTGGCCGGCGTCATCGACATCCAGTCCCAGGTCTCGCGCGCTGTCGCCGATCGCATCCAGCTCGCGCTGGCACCCAACGCTCGACCCGTGAGAGCAGGCGTCCGCCCGCTGAATCCTCAGGCGCACGAGGCGGCGCTGAAGGGACGCTACTTCCTCGAGCGGCGCACGGCGGATGACATCCGGAAAGCGCGAGAGTCGTTCGACCGCGCCGTTCGGCTGGATCCCGCGTACGCGCTCGCCTACGTGGGATTGGCCGATGCCCACATCCTTTCGGTGACCTACGCGGATGCTCCTGCGAAAGAAGCGATGGCGAGCGCTCGTCAGTCCATCCTGAAAGCGCTGGAGCTCGATCCCGACCTGGCCGAGGCGCACGCCTGGCACGGCGTGATTCTCGCCGAGCACGACTGGGACTGGGCCGGCGCCGAGCGCGAGTTCCGCCGCGCCGTCGAGCTCGACCCGAATTTCGCGTACGCCCATAAGCTGTACGGCGAATACCTTTCATACGTCGGGCGCTTCGATCAGGCGCTCGCCGAAGCCCGTCTCGCCCAACAGCTCGACCCGTTGTCGATCGTCACCAATTCGCTCGTCGGCTTCGTGCTGTACCGCGCCCGCCGCTACGACGAAGCCGTGACGGTGCTCGATCGGGCGATCGAGATGGACCCCAATCATCCGATGGCCTACCTGCCGAAGGGACTCGCCTACTCGATGAAGGGGATGCCCAACGAGGCTCTGGCGGCGCTTCGGCAAGGGCACGCGCTGACGCCCGGGAGCTCGGAGATGGTCGCCCAGATCGCTCATGCCGCGGCGCGCGGCGGCCGCCGCGAGGAGGCTCGCGCGCTCCTGAAAGAGCTGCAGGACCGCTCCCGCCGACGCCACGTGTCGCCGTTCTTCCTCGCGGTCGCGCATACCGGCCTGGGAGAATCGACGCAGGCGATCGAGTGTCTCGAGCGCGCGTACGCGGAACGGGACTGGCTGGTCTCGGTCCTGAAAACCGACCCGATCTTCGATCCCCTGCGCGCCGATGCGCGCTTTCAGGAACTGCTGCGGCGGATCAACTTTCCCGCCTGACGCGATAGAATCGGCTCTCTCTTGGCAAGAGGACTCCACATGAAACATGTCATCGGCGTCACTCTCTGCGTTCTCGCGTTGTCCGTTCCGATCGCCTCGGCGGAGACCACCACTCCGCTTCTGGCGCAGCAGCCGGCGTTGAGCGCCACCGACATCGCCTTCGCGTTCGCGGGAGATCTGTGGACCGTTCCGCGGCAGGGAGGCGAGGCGCGGCGTCTTACAACCGGAGTGGGCGTCGAACAAGGGCCTGCGTTTTCGCCCGACGGTAAATCGATTGCGTTCACGGGACAGTACGACGGCAATACCGACGTCTTCGTGGTCCCGGCCGAAGGGGGCGTGCCCAAGCGGCTGACGTGGCACCCTGACGCCGACTTCGCGCTCGGCTGGACGCCCGATGGCAAGAAGGTTCTCTTCTCGTCGACGCGGAACAGCTACTCGCGCTATCGCGAGCTGTACCTGGCGGGTCTCGACGGCGGGCTCGAGGAGAAGCTTCCGCTGCCCATGGGCTGGGAGGCCAGTTTCTCTCCGGACGGCCGACAGATCGCCTACGTGCCGCTCAGCCGGGCGTTCTTCGCGTGGAAGCGCTACCGCGGCGGCCAGGCGACCCCGATCTGGATTGCCGCGCTGGCGAACAGCCGCATCGAGAAACTGCCGCGCGAGAACTCGAACGACTTCTGCCCCATGTGGGTCGGCGACAAGGTCTACTTCCTCAGCGACCGCAACGACATCGTCACGCTGTTCTCGTACGATACTAAGACGAAGAAGGTCACGCAGGCCGTCCCGAACCAGGGCATGGACTTCAAGTCCGCGTCGGCCGGTCCCGGCGGGATCGTCATCGAGCAGTTCGGACAGATACAGCTCTTCGACATCGCCTCGAGCAAGATGACGCCGGTCAACATCGACGTCGCGGGCGACATGACCGAGCTGCGACCGAAGCTGGTCAACGTCGGGCGGCGGCTGACCAACGCACATATCTCCCCCACGGGCGCGCGGGCGCTGTTCGAAGCGCGGGGCGAGATCCTCACGGTGCCCGCAGAGAAGGGGGATACGCGCAATCTGACGCAGACGACCGCCGTCATGGAGCGCGATCCGGCCTGGTCTCCCGACGGACAATCGATCGCGTATTTCTCGGACGAGAGCGGCGAGTACGAGCTCCACGTCCGCGATTCGATGGGCAGGAACGATCCGAAGAAGATCCGGCTCGAGCAGAAGCCGAGCTTTTACTTCATGCCGCGCTGGTCTCCCGACAGCAAGAAGCTCGCGTACCTCGACGCGCACCTGACCACGTGGTACGTCGAGGTCGAGCAGGGGAAGCCGGTGAAGGTCGACAAAGATCGGTATCTGTCCGGGCCGTTCGAGCGCGCGCCCGCGTGGTCGCCCGACAGCAAGTGGCTCGCGTACTCCAAGCGGCTCAAAAACTACATGAGCGCGATCTTCCTCTACTCCCTCGCCGACGGGAAAAGCACACAGCTCACCGACGGCCTGAGCGACGCGCGGCATCCCGTGTTCGACAAGGATGGGAAGTACCTGTACTTCACCGCAAGCACCGACTCGGGGCCGTCGCTCGAACCAGATATCCGGAGCGCGACGCGGTCGGTGACGCGCAACGTGTATCTCGCGGTACTGTCGAAGACCGAGCCTTCTCCGTTCGCGCCTGAAAGCGACGAGGAAACAACAGGAACCGACAAGCCGGACGCGGAGAAAAAACCGGACGCGGCCGGAGCCGGACCCGATCAGGCGAAGCGCGAACCGCCCAAGCCAGGTGAGACGAAGCCGGCGGAGGTCAAGGAGACGAAGATCGATCTCGACAAGATCGGCCAGCGGATCCTCGCGATGCCGCTGCCGGCCCGGCGGTACACCGGACTGCAGATCGGCAAAGCCGGCAACCTGTTCGCGATCGAAGCGCCAGCGCCCGGTCCGGGCGTGACGCCTGGCGCGACGGTTCACAGGCACGGGCTCAAGGAACGCAAGTCGGACGTCGTCTTTACGGGCGTCCGCTTTTTCGAGGTCTCCGCGAACGGCGAGAAGACGCTGACCGCGCAGCAGGACCGCTGGACGATTCAACCTCTGCGGCCGATCCCGCCCGGCCCCGCCGCCGCGCCGTCAGGACCTGGCGCCGGATCCGGGCCGGCATCCGCCGGCGGGCCCGGAGGACCTGGAGGAGGAGGCCCGCCTCCGCCGCCGCTCAACACGGAGAGCATCGAGGTCAAGTCCGACCCGCGCGTCGAGTGGAAGCAGATGTATCACGACGCGTGGCGGATCCAGCGGGAGTTCTTCTACGATCCGAACCTCCACGGGCTCGACCTGCAGGAGGCGATCAAGAAATACGAGCCATACCTGCAGTCCGTGATGGCACGAAGAGATCTCACGTATCTGTTCGCCGACATGATGGGAGAGATCACCGTCGGCCACCTCGGCGTCGGCGGCGGCGACAACCCCGAGGTCAAGATCGTCCCGACGGGCCTGCTCGGCTGCGACTATCGAATCGAGAGCGGCCGGTACCGCTTCGCGCGCATCTACGACGGAGAGAACTGGAACCCGGACCTCAAGGCGCCACTCACGCAGCCTGGGGTCAACGTCCAGGAGGGCGATTACCTTCTGTCCGTGAACGGGAAGGACGTCAGGGCCACGGACAACGTGTACAGCTTTTTCGAGGCGACGTCCGGGAAGAGCGTCCTGCTTCGCGTCGGCCCGACGCCCGACGGCGCCGGCGCGCGCGAGGTCACCGTCGTTCCGGTCTCGAGCGAAGCGCGGCTGCGCAACCTGGCGTGGATTGAGGACAACCGCCGCAAGGTGGACCAGGCGACCAACGGCCGCGTCGCGTACGTCTACATGCCCGACACCGCCTTCGGCGGCCTGACGAACTTCACGCGCTACTTCTACGCGCAGGTCGGCAAGGAAGCGGCCATCATCGACGAGCGCTTCAACGGCGGCGGCGCGCTCGCCACCGACATCATCGAGCAGCTCAATCGGACGATGATGAGCCTCGTCGCGACGCGCGACGGCGAAGACGAAGTCCAGCCGCAGGGGGCGATCTTCGGGCCGAAGGTCATGATCATCAACGAGTACGCCGGCTCAGGCGGCGACGCGATGCCGAACTACTTCCGGCGCGCCGGCGTCGGCAAGCTGATTGGCAAGCGCACCTGGGGCGGGCTCGTCGGCCGCGCCGGCGCCCCGCCGCTGATGGACGGCGGATTCGTGACGTCGCCGAGCTCCGGCGTCTGGGGGCCGGCGGGACAGTGGGACGCGGAGAACGTCGGCATCCCGCCGGACATCGAGATCGAGCACGATCCGGAGCTGGTTCGCCAGGGAAAGGATCCGCAGCTCGAGAGAGCGATTCAGGAAGTGATGGCGGCGCTGGAGAAGAACCCGGTTCCGAAGCCGAAGCGACCGCCCTATCCGGACTACGGGAAGAAGAAGCGCATCACGACCGAGTCGGGGGCGGCGCGGCGACCCTGATTGACGATTGCGGAAGCGGCGGCCGGCTCCCCCCCAACACTGAGCCGGCCGCGCGCTCGCAACCGGGCCGCTCAGTAGGACGGCGCTCGCCAGTCGATGCCGGCCTCCGCCGCCATCCCCGACAGCTGGTTTGCCCGCAGGTCGTAGCGCTCCCGGCTCATCGTGTCCAGGTGGCGCATCTGTCCGTTCATCTGCGTCAGCATCGTGGATATCTGCTGGCGCTGCATGGCTCGCCTGTTGATCGGCAAGTTCGAATACGCCCCGAGCTGCCGTGTCAGCTCCGCGACGATCTGATCCATGTCCGCCATGTCCGTCGCCGGGCGGACTGACGCCGTATCGGCTCCCCGTGCGGCGCGGCCGGCCACCCAGAGCATGAGCGCGAACCCCACGACAGGCACCAGCCAGGACAGCAACCCGAGAACGCCCAGAACAAGAAACAACAGCGCGTCCATAGCTCCTCCCGTTAAAAAACCGGGCCCGAACGGCGTCGATGCTCAAGAATACGAGGACCCGAGCGCGGCTGCGCTCACGGGAGGATGACGGTTGGATGACGTAAGTCTGACGGTCAGGCCGGACGCAGCCGGCGTGTCGCCAGCGCGAGCGCCAGAACGAGAAGGACGAGGAAGCCGAGCGCAAACGGGGCGACTTCGGCGGCGCCCGCGTCGAACGCGAGCATCGCGTTCACCCCCTGCATCGCCCACCCGGTCGGCACGAGGTTCCCGATCGTCCGCATGGTCGGCCCGACGACCTCGAGCGGCCACCAGAGGCCGCCAAGCGGCGCCAGGAGAATCGCGGTCCAGACCGCCGCCGTCGCGCACGTGTCCGGATCGTCGAACAGCGTGCCGACCAGCAGGCCAAGCGCCGCGGAGGCCAGCGCGAAGATCGTCAGGAACCCGAAGAACACCCAGCCGTTCTGCGCCCAGCGGATGCCGAAGACGAGGACGCCCAGCCCCAGCATGTATCCCATTTGAATCCAGCCGATCGCGAACCGGCTGAGCAGCTTCCCGAGCACGATGTCGCGCTTTCGGATGGGGGCCATGAAGAGCCGCCGCATGCGGCCGGCCGCGCGGTCCGCGGCGATCGTCGCGCCCGATACTAAGACGTTGAGGAACACGAACATCACGAGGTAGGAGGGCACGCTGCGCTGAAAGCCAGCGGTCATCGGGCGGTGCGGGACGCCGATGTCCCCGGGCCTCAACGCGATGACTTCGGCCTTGGCGAGCCGCGCCGGCAGCGCGGCGACCGACTCGGCGGAGAGACTCGCCTCGCCGTGCAGATAGAGGAGCGTCAGCGCCTTCTGCACCTTGAAGCGGACGTTGCGCTCCTCCGTCGACTCTTCTTCGCGCGCGTGGAGCGCCAGCCGCATCGGTTTCGAGGCAGCGAACAGCGCCGCCGCGCCCGCTGGAATCTCGACGTTCCACCGGCCGGCTTCCACCGCGGGCGCATGGACGACCGCGATCCGGTCCTGTTCCAGCAGGACCCCGACGGCGCGGGCGACGCGGTCGTCGGCATCGCGATTGACGATCGCCACGCTCGTCTGCCGCTCCGGCTGCGGCTTGAAGAGCAGGCCGAAGAACACGGTAAAGACGACGGGCCCGATGAAGATCCAGCCGAGCGCCTCGCGCTCGCGCGCCAGGCGCTTCAGATCGAGCCACGCGATGGCGAGGGCGCTCATGCCAGTCATGCAGCCAGCCGCCGGCGCTCCATCGCGACCGCAATCGCCACGAGCGCGAGCGCCCACGCCCAGATGATGCCCACGGGCCGCAGCAGGTCGGCGAGCGTCCTGCCGCGGACGAGGACGTCGACGAACGCCTTTTGCGCCGCGCCGTTCGGCACCATCTCGCCGATCGCGCGGAGCGCGGCCGGATAACTCTCGAGCGGGACAAAAGCGCCGCCAAGGAGCGACAGGATCATGATGACGGCCCCCGCGACCGCCTGCGCGCCGGCTTCGCTGCGCGCCATCGCGATCACCATCAACTGCAGGCCCGTCGTGAAGAGCGCGAAGCCGCCGGCGATGGCCAGGAGCGTCGCCGGCTGCTTGAGCTCCAGCCGGAATACCAGGCTGCCGATGAGCGCCAGGACGATCAAGAGGACCGTCAGCGCCACGAAGAGATACAGCGCGCCGCCGGCCAGGATCGCCGCGCGGCTCGCCGGCGCGATGGCGACCCGCCGCTGCAGGCCGGCCTCCCGGTCGCGCAGCAGCCGCGTCGCGAGCGCCTGGCTGATGAACATCAATCCGAACATCACCAGGCCGGGAAAGATGTACGCGAAGAATGTTCCGGCGCCCCACTCGAACCCCTGCGACGAGCCGGACGGGCGCTTCACGTCGACGGCCAGGTCCTGCAGCTGATTGAGAATCTGCAGCCGCTCACCCGCGCGGAAGAACCCTCTCGAGATCTCTGCGACTTCGTCTTCCGTCGGCGCGCGCCCGGCGGCATCGACCGCGTTGATCGCATCGAGCGGAGCCTGCGCCTGCGCCAGGAGGCCGTTGACGATGGCGGTCAGCATCTCGAGCATGCTGCGAACGATCTCGGGAGAGATGGTCTGCGCGGGGTTCGGCACGAACCGGATCTCCGCGGTCTTGCGGTCCAGGAGCGCCTGCTGGAATCCGGCCGGCACCACGATCAGCGCCGAGGCCTGGCCGCGCTGAAGGCTCCGTCGCGCCGACGGAACGTCGGCGGCCGTGTCGATCTCGATGTAGTCGGCAAGCGGCCCCGACCCGACGAGCCGGGGCACCGCGGACGAGGCGAACGTCCGGTCCTCGTCGAGGACGAGCACCTTGATCGGCGGCAGCTTGCCGCTGGCCGCGCTCGGCGCGAAGGCCGCGTATTCGATACCGGCGAGCGTCAGGGGGATCGCCATGAGCAGGAGAATGAGCCCCGGACTCCTGGCGAGCCGCTTCAGGTGGTGGGCGGCGATGATCCCCGTGGTCCTCATTCGCGCAGCTCGCGTCCCGTGAGCTTGATAAACAGGTTCTCGAGGCTCGGCTGGCGGACGGCGACTTCCCGCACCTCGCCCAGCTGCGCGGCGATGGGAAGGAGCGCCGACAGCTGACGCTCGGCGCTCGCCAGGCTGACGAGCAGCTCCGAATCAGTGACTTTGATCAGCTGCACGTCCGGCAGCGCTCCGAGGGCAGCCGGCACCGCGTCGGCGCGGAACGTCCCGCGGAGCGCGGCGATCTCCCGCTCGCCTGCCGCGCGCCGCAGATCCGCCAGCGTGCCCTCGGCGAGAATCGCGCCGTGATCGATGATGCCGATGCGATCGCACAGGCGCTCCGCTTCGTCGAGATAGTGCGTCGTGTACACAACCGCCGCCCCGTCTTTCGCGATCGAGCGAACGAGCTCCAGGATGTTCAGCCGTGTCTGCGGATCGAGCCCCACCGTCGGCTCGTCGAAGAGCACGGCCCGGGGACGATGCAGCACGCCGGCGGCGATGTTCAGGCGCCGCAGCATGCCGCCCGAGTACTGACGGACCGGCTCGCGGTCCCGGTCGGCGAGGCTCACGCGCTGGAGGATCTCGTCGATCCGCGCGCGCAGCTCGGCGCCGCGGAGGCCGTAGAGCCGGCCGAAGAACGCAAGGTTGTCGCGGGCCGACAGCTCCTGGTACACGGCCACGTCCTGCGGCACGACGCCGAGCGTCCGGCGCGCCTCGAGCGGCTGCCGCACGACGTCGAGCCCGTTCAGGCGCGCGCTGCCGGCGTCGGGCGTGACGAGACCGCAGAGAATGTTGATGGCCGTGGACTTGCCGGCGCCGTTCGGGCCGAGAAGCCCGTAAATCTCGCCGGCGCCGACGTGGAAGCTGATGCCGCGCAGCGCTTCCAGATCTCCGAACCGCTTCCGGAGGTTCGTGACCGCTACGGCCGCATTCCCGCCTGCCGTCGTCATAGTGTGTTCATCGAACGATACGGATGCCGGAGCGCCATCGAGCCCGCCAATCGGCGAACGCACGCCAGGAGTCGGTGAGCGGATGCCAGCCCGTAGCGCAGGCCTTCCGCCTTCGCTGAAGCTACGGCGGACCGCCGTAGCCTTGGCGTAGGCGGTCAGGCCTGCCTCTGGTCACTTGTCCAGCGACAGAAGATTCGCGAGGAGCCGGTAGGCGCCGGGTACGGCATATGGCAACTGACGATGAAACGCGTACGCGAAATACGTGTAGTGCCCGTTCCCGTACCTGGCGTGCAGCCAGCCTCCCCGCTGCGGCGATTGACCTTTGTCCCAGGTGGCAAGAAGCGCGGTGTACGCCGGGTCCCACGACGACCAGAATTTCGTGCCCCGCTGCTCAATCCAGCCGTCGAAGTCGGCCATCGTAATCACGTTGGGACTGCGGAAGGCGGGATGGGTGGGAGCGAGGATTTCCACTGGCGAATCCTCCTCGGACACTTCCTCGGCGCGGGCGGTCAGCTCGCCGGGGTAAGGCGCGAACTTCTTCGGGTCGAGCTCGAGCGTGTTGTAGAGAACGATCAGGTTGCCGCCGTTCTTCACGTAGTCGAGCAGCCGTTGATTGTAGGTGCGGAGATCGCCGCGAACCGCGTACGCGCGCGTTCCCGTCACGATCGCGTTGAACCGTCGCAGGTCGCCTGACGCAAGATCCTCTTCGTCGAGCAGCTCGACCGTCGCGCCGAGCTGGGCGATGCCGGAAGGGACGTCGTCGCCAACGCCCATCACGTACCCGACGACAAGCCCCGGCCGAATCTTCACGTCCACGCCGCGGACGGCAACGTCGGCGGATCGGAACAGGAACCGGGTCTCCAGATCGCGCTTCTCGATGATGTCGTAGCCTTCGCGATACTCGCGGCCGTCCGCGGTCGCGACGACCTCGATCCGGTGGTCGCGGTCGGCGGGCGTGGGAATGGACACGACGAAGCGAAACTGACGTTTCTCTGCCGTCCGCGCGAACGCGAACGGCGCGTGCAATGGGTCGGACGTCCAGCCCGCCGGCAGCCGGAGGGCAAGCACGCCTTCTAGCGGTCCGTCCTTGTTGTTGAGCAGCTCGACGTCGACGCGTACCGTTTGTGGGCCGGCCGCGCGCGGAACGACAGCCTGACGCGGCCGGACGTTGACGGCCAGCGCGGGCACGACCTTCAGCTCGCGCAAGACGTCGCCGTACGGGAGCTGCGATTCGCGGCTCCGGACGATACGGTAGAGACCAACAGGAACACCGTCGACCGCGTAGGAGGCGAGGGCGAAGAACCTCGGCGTTCCGGTCGGCGTGTGAGCCTCCGTCATGTCGGCGACATCGTAGCGAGGCTGCTGGATGCCGTCGCGCCCGAAGTACGGTTTGGAGACGCGGGAATCGTCCGGCAGCGCGACGCGGACACGCCGCTCGGCGCGTTGGTTGTAGCCGAGCGTCGTCGCCGGCGTCTCGTCGATGGGTTGGATCTCTTCACCGCCGCGCGTGACGATCGTCAGGGCCGTCAGCGCGACTGGCACGCGGCTGCGATTCGTGAGCGCGAGCCGCACGTCAAAGCTCTGACCCGGAACCACCGGCCCTTTCAGCTCTCCATCACGCGCCACGGCGGTGAAATCGAGGCCCACCGCCGTGTCGATGGCGTCCATGAACTGCTGCTCTTTGTGATGCAGCACGGCGAGCGCTTCGGGTTCGTTTTTCAGAACATCGATTGCCTCGCGCGTCGCACGCAGGCCGCGCGTCAGCGCCGGCACACAGGCCGCTGGATCGCCCATCGAAAAGGCGCGGATCGCCGCGTCGACCTCGCGATCGATCGCGTCGAGGCGCGCCTGAGCGCCGTTCGGGGCCGGTCGATCGATCACGCTGAAGATGCCACCGATGCGTGTATCGATGCCGTCGAAGAAGCTCCGTTCCTTCGCGGGGGCCGACGCTCCCGGCCCGGAACTGGAGGACACGCGGCTCTCGACCCGCTTGTAGTAAGCGACCGATGACCCGGCCTGGCGGTTGACCCGGCCGCCGTTCTGCGAACGCTGGAAGCTCAGGCCGTACCGGGCGAGGCTGTCGTAGGAGTCGCCGAGAATCGGATTGTATTCGCCCGTGTCGATCCCAATCGTCCAGTCTTCGTTTTCGCGGACGCCGCCGATGTACAACTTCAGAGGCTGCCACGGCCGCAGCCCCTGCTTGACCTGCTCGGGAAAGGCGCTCGGATCGCCGGCCGCCTTCCACGCCTCCTGCGTGAGCAGGCCGGCGGCCTGATGCTGGCCGTGACCGTCGCGCTGGTTGCCCTGGAACCTGGAGATCAGCACGAATGGCCGATCCATACGGATCACCCGCACGATGTCGCGAAGCACGTGCTCGCGTCCCCATTTGTCGAGAGCCTCGTCGAGCCGCTTGGAGTAGCCGTAGTCGATCGCCGTCGTGAAGTACTGATAGTCGAGGCCGTAGGAGCGATCGGCGACGAGCAGCTCTTCGGTCCTGATCAATCCGAGCGCGTCGAACAGCTCGGGCCCGATGGCGTTGTCGCCCGACTCGCCGCGGGTCAAGGTGAGCAGCGCCACGCGGGCGCCGGCGCCCCAGCTCATCGCCGCGAGCATCCCGCCATGCTCATCGTCCGGGTGCGCCGTCGTGTGCATGAGGCTGGCGGTCGTGCGCAGTCGTTGGAGCCTCAACCACGTCCCGGCAGCGCCCCGGTCGTGCGGCGGCGATTGCGACACCGCCGAGGCGAGAACAGACGACGAAACGAGCAGGAGGACAGCCGTTCGCTTCACTTCAGCCACCGCGTGAACCAGTCCAGGTTCCGCTGCATCTGCTCGCGCTGCATCTTCGGCTCGTAGAGGACGTGTCCGCCGCGGGGATAGATATCGAGCTCCACGAGCTTTCCGTGCGCCTTGAGCGCGCGATAGAGCGCCCGCGCCTGCGAGACGGGCACGCGCGGATCGACCTCGCCGTGCTGGATGAGCAGCGGCGTCGTGACCTTCGCGGCGTGCGTGAGCGGCGAGTGCGCCGCGTAGCCGGCGGCGTTCTCCCACGGCGCCTTGAAGTACTCGACCATGAAGTCGCCCCCCTCAGAAATGTAGTACATGCTCGCGAGATCGGTCACGCTCGCGCCGGTCGATGCCGCCTTGAACCGCCCGGTCTGCCCGACGATCCAACTGGTCATGAACCCGCCATACGAGACGCCCATCGCGCCAAGACGATCCGGATCGGCGATGCCGCGGGCGATCAAATGATCCACGCCGGCCATGATGTCGCGGTAGTCCCCTTCTCCCCAGGAGTTGACGATCAGATCGAAGCCCTTCTCGCCGTAGCCCGACCCGCCGCGCGGCATCGGCAGCAATATCGCGAAGCCTGCGCTGGCCATCGCCTGCACGGGATACGGCTCCACCTGCCCGACGGTGTGAGGAAACTGCGGGAAGATGCCGTAGAAGAAGCCGCCGATCGGCCCGCCGTGGCTGTACACGAGCGTCGGAAGCTTCCGCTTGCCGTCGTACCCCGGAGGCGTGACCAACAGGCCCCAGATTTCCATCCCGTCGAAAGACTTCCATCGGATGGGCTCGACCGCGCCGAGCGTGAGCTGGCGAACCTCAGGATTGATCTCCGTGATCTTTCGCGGCGGGGCGGCCTGCCCCGAGCGAGCGGAAGCGAGTCGAGGGGTCAGATCGAGCAGGTGGACGTCGCCGGTCGTGCCGTGCTCGACCGATCGATAGGCGAATCGGCGGCCGTCGCGGCTGACGCTCGGCGAAAAGCTGGCGGAGCGTCCGGTCGTCAGCGGCTCGATCCGCCCCGGATCGAGCCAGACGCGCGCGGGGGGCGATTCGAACATCCGCTCCCCCATCGCGAAGGTGCCTTCGGTGTACGTGAACAGAACCGACTTGCTGTCGGGCGCCCACGTGAACTCCGCGACCCACGTGCCGGTGTCTCCCGTCAGCATCCGCGGCGCGCCGACCGACGCGCCGTCGAGCGAGACGACCGAGAGTCCGCGCGCCGCCTTGAGCAGTCTGCGGCCGCCGGTCGAGATGAACGCGACGTGGCGCCCATCGGGTGAGACCTGAGGCGCGTTGTCGATCCCCTCGCGCTCGACGAGAACCCGCGGCGATCCTCCCTCTCGCGGGATGGCGTACAGAGAGGTCTCGTACGGCGCCATGAAACCGGAGAACGGCGCCGCCGAGTACACGAGCGATCGGCCGTCGGGCATCCAGGACACGCCGTCCACGAAGTGGTCGAGCGGGGTAATCGCGCGAGGAGCGCCGCCGTCGAGCGCCTGCAGCCACAGCCGCGGAGGACGATTCTGCCGGTCGACCTGGATGACGAACGTCTGATCCTTCCGCCGCCGCTCTTCCTCCTCCGACATCGACTGAACCGAGAGGTACGCAATCGTTCGTCCGTCCGGAGCCCACTCGTAGGTCGAGACGCCCTCCGGCGCCGACGTCATCTGCTTCGGCTCGCCGCCGGCGATCGGCAGCGTCATGACCTGCGGCCGCTCACCCACCCATGCGAGGAACGACAACGCCTTGCCGTCGGGCGTCCACTTCAACCGCGCCGCGGGGAGCGGCCGATTGAAGATTCGCGTCGACGAGGTCAGTTTCGTCGGCGCGCCGCCGGCGGATGGAACGACGAAGATCGAGGGCTCGTAGGCGTTGCGCTCGAAAGAAGCTTCGGACACGACGTAGGCGACGCGCTCGCCGTCCGGCGAGATTCGCACGTCCGACATCGCGCGCACGCGCATCAGGTCATCGATCGTCACGGGCCGCGGGACGAGCGGCGTCGACAACACGACCGCGATCGTGACCAGACTCAGCGTTGCAGTTTTCATTTCTTTTTATGCGCTGGGGCCCCACCCCCAGCGCCTGCCACATTCTTTTCTGCTCGCGGGGCCCCACCCCCGCTCGCAGGCGCTCGGCCGCTTCGCGCCTCGCGCCGGCTCAAGGCTGTTCGCTCTCGCTCGTCGCGCCTGTTCGCATCAGCCTTGCTCAGCGCGTTGGCACCTCGATCCGCACCTCGGCGCCGAAGAGCATCGTCCGATCCTCGTCCCGCGCCGCGGCGCGCAGCAGCGTTCGCAGGTCTTTCTTGACCGGGCCCTTGAAGACCTCGCGATCGTTCACCGTGACATGTATCGGCTGCTCGAAGTCGAATTCTGCCGTGGACAGCAGCAGCGTGAACGCGCCGACACCACGCGTGTTCGCGCGCACCGTGTTTCCGGTCCGTTGGAGATCGACGCGACCCGACGGGCGGCGGTGTCTGAACACCTCGTCCTTGAGCGGCGGGTTGATGAATTCGACCGTGTTGTAATCGTCGAGCCGGCTGGACGAGCGCCGATCGTCGAGCTTATCGATGACGAGCCACCGAAACCGGTTGTCCCGATCCGTCCGATCGGTCTGCCAGCTGATGCGGTCCGGCAGGGGATCGCGCGGGTGGGTGCGCTCGAACTCGTCGATCGCGCCGCGCTCCGCCGGCCACCACGACGTGTCGTGCCCCGCCTGCATCTGCGGCTTGAACACGACCGGCGCCCCGGCCCGCTTCAGCAGCGCGACATACGGCTCAGTCTGCGCGACCGGATACAGCTGATCCCGCCCGCCATTAATAATGTAGGCCGGCACGTTGACCAGGTTGGTGAGGTAGAGCTCGCCGTCGACGCCGACATCCGGGTTGGACAGCACGCGGAGCGAGCCGTTCAACGGAAAGAGCGTCGACCACGGCGTGGGCTGCCGCATGCCGAAATAGAATGCGCCCGTACCGCCGTCCGAGACGCCTATGAGATGCACGCGGTTCTCGTCGACGTTGTAGGCTCGTTTCAGCCGGGTGAGGATCGATTCCAGGTTGTCGAGCTGGACCATGCCCCACCACGTCGCCTCGCGGAAACCGGACGGGTAGACGGCTATGCAGCCTGGCGGAACATCGAGCCGCCTCCGGGGCGTTCGCGCTTCGCCGTCGATCGACGCGCGCGCGATCCCGCCGTGCAGGTACACGCGCACCGGGTACTTCACCGCGGGATCGTAATCACCCGGGACGATGACCGTCGTCGGCAGCCGCGCGCCGCCCGAGATGATCGTCTGCCAGGACAACTCGCCCGTCGGTACGTCGCGCGAGTACGGGCGGCCCGCGGCCAGCTGGGCGTGAATCGCTTCGAAGCTGGCGCCGCTTGCGATTACACGATCGATCTGACGCGTCCGCTCGCCTGACGCGTGCCAGAAGTCGGCCATCGCGGCGTCGAGCGCCGTCGGTCCGGCCACCTGGGCGAGCACGATGGAGAGGACCACCGACGCCGCCCTGATCATGGCTTCCCCGGCACGATCCTGCGCATCTCGTCGAAGAAGTTCAGGATGAAAACCACCTTATCCTGCCTGACCTCGAGCTGGTCGTCCGGAACTTTCAGCACCGCGAAACGCTGGCCGTCGGGATGCAGGTCGAACTGGCGGGAGTCTGGCTCACGGAGCGGCACGCGTCCGGGCAACGGCCGCGGTTTTTCGGCTCGGAACGAATCCCCATCGGCGGCGTACGACGCCACCATCAGCGTCTGGTTCGCGCGGTACGCCAGCTCCTTCCCGTTTCGAGACCACGTTGGCTGGATCCCTCCAGCTGTGGAGATCTGCCACTTCCCGCCCGGGCCAGGAAATGGCCGAACGTACACCTCCGGGGGCCCCGACTCGAGTGAGACGTACGCCACCCAGCGCCCGTCCGGGGAGAACACGGCTTCGCGCTCGACGAACGGAGTACGGAGAAAGGCTGTCGCCTTCCCGGGCTTCCACCCCGAGACCTCGTCGCCTTCGATGGGTAGGATCATGATGTCCCGGAGAGTTTCGGCGCTGTCCTCGTCGTACGCGAGAAACTTCCCCGCGGGGTGCCACGAGGTCGGATACTGCCGATTCTTGGATTCGGTCAGCCGACCCGTTTCGCCCGTTCCGTCGGATCGCTGCCAATACACGTTCGGGGTCGAGCCGTCCCCACGCGCGGAGGCGTAGGCGATTCGCCGACCATCAGGCGTCCATACGGGGCCTATCGCTGTCGAATCGAACGTCAGGCGCACCATCCGATCCCGTTCCCACTCGTAGACCCAGACATCGCGTTGTCCGCCGGCGCGGCGGTCCAGCGCGAGCAGTCGGCCATCCGGAGAGAAACGCGGGTTGTTGAAAGCGGCCGGCACGGCGCGCAGCTGTTGAGTTTTTCCGTCCCGGTCCATCAAGTAAATGGGTGCAAGTGATCTAAGGCTCGGGCCACGCACGAAGACGAACGTGCCGCTGGCCGAGAACGCGAATTGCGCCGTCCCATTCGATGGAACGGTGCTCACACCTTCGAGGACAGGCACCGACGGACCGGTCGGCTCGAGCCTTTCCAAGTCAAAGGGGACGCCGAAGAGGGTCCCTTCGTGCATGTACACGATGTGGCCGCTCGGGAGATGGCGCCCGTAGTAGCCAGCCCGCTGCACCACCTTTCTTGGTCCATCTGGAAGCGACTGGACGACGATGTTGGCTTCCTCGAAGTCACCGGTTCCGACCGTCCGGCTGGTCGTGAACATCACGGCCTTCGCGTCCGGCAGCGCCTGCGGCCAGCGGTGCGTAATTTCGGCGGCCGCCGAGTCGAGCTTCGTCAGTGGCGCCGGTGAGCCTCCCGCCGAAGGCACACGCGACAGACCGACGCGGGCATCCAGCGCCACGAAAAGCGTTCCATCGTCGGCCCAGCTTCCACCTCGACCTGCGGGTGCATCGCACAGTGTGATGGCGGCGCCGCCCGAGATCGCAATTTTCTTGAGCTTGCCGCCGGCGAAGAACCCGATCCACTGGCCATCAGGTGAAAAGAAAGGGTCGCGGGCGCCTTCTGTCGCTGAGAGCGGTGAGGCCTCCAACTGGTCCAGTCGCCGCGTGTAGAGCTGGGTTAGCTCTCCGATTCCTTTCTGCCCAACGAAGACGAGTAGAGCACCATCCGGCGAGAGCACGGCGGCGCCAGCTCCTCCGCCAGCGAAAGCTCCGCCACCCGTGGCGAGCGACGTGTCCGCACCGATCTCGACGCTCAGCTTCGCAGGCAGCACGGTCGGCGGAATCTGCCGCCACGTCACCCATCGAACTAGGACGAGCGCGAGCGCCATGCCCAACGCACCGGCGAGAGCCCAGGGCATGACCCGACGCCAGAATGGTGGCGGAGCGAGGGCAGGCAGCCCGGCAGCTCTGGCCTCGGCCTGGTTTTCTGGATGCGCCAGCGCCTCTTCGACGGCGATGCGGGCCTCGCCGATGTCTCGAAGGCGCCGCTTCGGATCACGCTCGAGGCACCTCTGGAGCAGCCGACGGATCGATGCTGGCGTCGAAGGTGGCAGCTTCGTCCAGTCGATGTCCTGACGCAGCACCGCGGCGAGCACGTCGGAGGGGTCGTCACCATTGAAGGCGCGTTCGCCGGTCAGCATCTCGTAGAGCACGACGCCGAACGCCCAGATGTCCGCGCGCTTGTCGACCGGCCGTCCCCGAGCCTGCTCAGGCGCCATGTACGCGGCGGTGCCGAGGATGATGCCGCGCCCGGTCATCATCGGGCTGGTGACGGTGGGAGAATTCTGCACGCCAACGGCGGGCCCGCTCGCGACGGGATCGAACGCCTTGGCCAGACCGAAATCGAGCACTTTCACGGTGCCGTCGGGGCGTACCTTGATGTTCGCCGGCTTGAGATCGCGGTGAATGATGCCGGCGTCATGCGCCGCTTCGAGCGCTTCCGAGATCTGTCGCGCGATTGGGAGGGCCTGGTCGGGAGCGACCGGGCCACGCGCGATGAGATCGGCCAGCGTCTCCCCGTCGACGAGCTCCATGATGAGCGCGCGCACGCTCCCCGACTCTTCAAGGCCGTAGATCTGCGCGATATGCGGATGGTTGAGCGACGCGAGCACCTGCGCCTCGCGTTCGAACCGCGCGAGGCGTTCGGGATCGGTTGCAAACAGTTCGGGCAGGACCTTGATGGCGACCTCGCGATTGAGCCGCGTGTCGCGCGCGCGATAGACCTCGCCCATCCCACCTGCGCCGAGGCTGCCTGTCACCTCGCACGAGCCCAGTCGCGCGCCGGCCGCAAGACCCATCGGTCGGGATTATAGGGGCGCTTCTCTACTCTCACCCAATCCTTACGGTTTCCTCAGGAAGCGGTGAAGACGCTGGGAGTACGTTCGGGGTTTGCTTGAACCACGAGGTACCCGAATGTTGGTCTCCGGAACGCGCCTGTTCGTCTCCAGCTTGTTTTTCGTGTTCGTCACCAACCCGGTCTGGGCCGACCCTGGGCCGAAGCCCCCGTCGGTGCAGCCAAACGACAACCGTCGATCGGCCGGGACGCTCGTCGAAGGAACCCTGACGCTGAAGCTGCGCGCTGCAGTCGGAGTGTGGAGCCCCGAAGGTGAAACGGGCCCCGCGCTGCGGGTGGAGGCCTTCGGAGAAGAATCCGGGCCGTTGACCGCACCATCGCCGCTCATTCGCGTCCCCGAAGGGACCGAGATCGTCGCGAGCGTCCGCAACGATCTCGACGCTCCGCTACGCGTCCACGGTCTCTGCGCGCGCGACAGTGCGCCATGCGCGCCGATTGAGATTCCGCCGTCGCTCAGCCGCGACGTCCGTTTCAAGGCCGGACGCGCGGGAACCTATCACTACTGGGCGACGACGACCGGTGTGCCTATCCAGTTTCGAGCGGCGCCCGACACGCAGTTGTCAGGCGCCTTCATTGTCGATCCGCCGAATGCTGCGCCAGATGTCGATCGAGTGCTGGTCATCACGGACTGGACGAGCGTCACCCGCGCCGAGCTGCGCGACATCGCCGCCGCCGACGATCCTGGCGTCGCCTTCCTGAAACTCGATCCGCGTTTCGTGTTCCTGATCAACGGCCTGTCCTGGCCGGCGACCGAGCGCCTTACGTACCAGCTCGGCGAGACCGTTCGGTGGCGGGTCATCAATCTCAGCTCCCAGGTCCATCCGCTGCACCTGCATGGCTTCCACTTTGAAGTCGACAGCCTGGGTGATGGCTTGCGCGACGTTCCATTCGACGACAGCGGCAAGCCGCTCGTCGTCACACAGGTGCTTCAGCCTGGTGGAACGCTTGCCATGACCTGGGTACCCGAACGGATCGGCAACTGGCTGTTCCATTGCCACATCGCGGCGCACGTGTCGCCGGCGACGCGATTGGGCGGGCCGCCCGCATCGCACGCGGATCATCACGCGTCCCATCAGTCCTCCGCCGGGATGGCAGGCATGGTGCTCGGCGTGACGGTCACCGACCCGCATGGAACCCAGACCGACCAGTGCCGCAGCACGTCAGGAATTCCGACGCGCAAGCTCACGCTGGCGATGGAGGCCGGGCCAGGCCGGCACGGCGCCGAGCGCGCCTATGGATTTGTGCTCGCCGACAGCGTCGAGTCATCGGCACGCGGCAGCGTCCCAGTCCCCGGGCCGACGCTCGTACTGCAGCGAGGAGAACCCGTTGAGATCACGCTGGTGAACCGGTTGCCCGAAGCAACCGCCATCCACTGGCATGGGATGGAGCTGGAGAGCTTCTACGACGGCGTGCACGGCTGGAGCGGCGTCGGCCAGCGCCTGACGCCGCTCATCGAGCCAGGAGAATCGTTCGTCGTACGTTTCACGCCGCCGCGCGCCGGCACCTTCATGTACCACACGCATCTTCACGACGGCCGGCAGCTGACCTCCGGTCTCTACGGCCCGATGGTGGTCCTGGAACCGGGCGAGAAGTTCGACCCGTCGGTCGATCACGTCGTCGTCATCGGCCGCGGAGGTCCCGGAGCGGACGCTCCTACGCTCGTCAACGGCGAACCCAATCCGCAGTTTGTCTGGAAAGCTGGCGCCCGGCATCGCGTGCGCCTGATCCACATCACGCCAGACGACATCTTCGTCGTGTCGCTCCGGACCTCTGACGGCCCGGTGACCTGGCGTCCGCTGATGAAGGATGCGGCCGCTGTGCCGCCGCACTTGAGCGATCCGAAGCCGGCGAGTCAGACGATCGCGGTCGGCGAGACGTTCGACTTCGAGTTCGAGGCGCCCCCGGGTCGCCGCAATCTCTGGCTGGAGATCCGGAGCGCGGCTGGCAAGTGGTTCCTGCAGGGACACGTCATCGTCAAGGAACTCTCGCCTTCAGCTCCTCGAACCAATTGAGGACGACATGGAGCTGACGTCCGGTGGCCGCCTCCGACTGGTCCTCGTCGCCGGCGGCAGTAATGCCGACGAACCGCGCGCCGTCGGGCATGACGTCGTAGTTCCGGAGGACTCGCGGCGGCCCCTGGAGTCCGGCGGGAGGTAACAGGGTTGGAGGCGTGATGGCGAAACTCGGCTGCGTGGTTACAGTCGCGCTCGCCAGTCGGCCGGGCCCCGGGACGTAGAAGAGCTCCTTGCCATCGCGCGACCAGACGGGATGATGTCCGTCGTCGTCTCTGGAAACCTGGTAGGTCGCACCGGTCGGCGGGAAGGGCTGCACGTAGACCGTGCTGAACGTGCTTCCCGCCTCCATCGTTGCATAGGCGACCCACCGGCCGTCGGGTGAAAACACGGCGCCGGTGGGGGTCAACGATTGGACGCCGCCAAACGGCGCGCGCTTTCCGTCGCGCGTCGACAGCATCCAGAGCGAGACGGTTGTACCCTTCGTCACGGTATAAAGAATGACGCCGTTCGCGGACGACCATGATTCCGGAACGTGGCTCGTCCCGGCATCCGCCTTCGTAAGCCGCTCCGCTCTGCCGCCGTTCAGCTGCTGCCAGAAGAGACCGGCGTCCCCTTCACGGTCCGACTGAAACACGATTCGGTCGCCGTCGGGCGACCACAGGGGAAACTTGTTGCGCCCGCCGAACGTGAGCCGGCGCGGGGCGCTGGATCCCGACAGGTCGTAGACCCAGACGATGGCCTCCTTACCATCGTCGCTGCCGAACGCGACGCGCCGTCCGTCCGGAGACACCCTCGCCGCCTCGTACGCACCTGCCGGCAAGTTCAACGGCGAGATAATGCCTTTGCGATCGATGAGCGCTAGATCCAGGTAGGACGTGGCCCCCGACGCTGGCCCGGGCACGAATACCAGAGTCCCGGAATCGGAGATGCTGAACTGGGCGTCCGGGATAGCCGCGTGCCTGACGCCGTCGAGGACGCGGACGGCCGGACCGGTCGCCGCCACGCGACGCAGGTCGAACGGCAGCGCAAACAGGGTACCTTCCAACGCGTATACGATGTGACCGCTCGGCACGTACCGAGCGCTGCTCCCCCGCTCGATCAGCGTGCGCCGCTCGTCGGTCCTCAACGACTGCAGGACGACCTTGCCCTGGGTTGACTGACTGATGCCGGCGCCGGTCGTGACCGTGAACAGGAGATGCTCACGGTCGGGCAATATCTCAGGCGCGACAGCGCCCTCGCCCTCTGCGACGCGTGCGACTTGCTTCGGCGTGCTGCCATCGGTGGGGTACAGGACGATGCCCAGCCTGCCGTGCCCGACGACGATCCCGTCGGGGCCCCAGCTCATGCCGGCGAACAGACCGCCAACGTCGCGTGAGGCTGAGGCGAGCACCACGGTGCCGATTTTGTTCGACGAAAAGCCCCTGATCGCCTGCTCCCTGGGCCACCACATTGCCACGGTCGAACCATCGGGTGAGAAGGTCGGGTGGATGCCTGTTTGAAATCCCTCGGAGATCTGTCGCGTTTCCAGGGTGGACATCGAACGCAGAAAGACTCCGTCGATCGTCGCGTACACCACCTGGGTGCCATCGCGTGAGATATCCAGCGCGCGGCCGAGCCCGCGAAAGACCTTCCCGGGCGGCGCGGATATCGAGAATCGGATGACCGGCGGCTGCGGCGGCGTCGCGAGCCTTCGCGCCGCCATGGCCCCGAGAAGGGCCGCCACAACGGCCATGACGATCACGGCAGCGGCCATGGCTCCGCGGCCGTGCGCCGGGCCTCTGGTCGGCACGCGCTCGTCGGAGCGCGGCGACTTCAACGCCTCATCGATCTCGATCCGCGCGTCGCCGATGTCGCGGAGCCGCCGCTTCGGATCGCGCTCGAGGCAGCGCTCGAGCAGCCGGCGAATCGGCGATGGCGTCGCACGCAGGCAGCGGCGTCCAGTCGATGTCCTGACGCAGCACGGCGGCGAGCACATCGGATGGATCCTCGCCTTTGAACGCCCGCTCACCGGTGAGCATCTCGTACAGCACGACGCCGAACGCCCAGATGTCCGCGCGCTTGTCGACCGGGCGTCCTCTGGCCTGTTCTGGCGCCATGTACGCGGCCGTGCCGAGGATGATGCCGCGCCCGGTCATCATCGGGCTCGTCATCGTCGGAGAGTTCTGCACGGCAGCGGCGGGCGCGCTCGCGCCGGAATCGAGCGCCTTCGCGAGGCCGAAATCGAGCACCTTCACCGTGCCGTCGGGTCGCACCTTGATGTTGGCGGGCTTCAGATCACGATGAATGATGCCGGCATCGTGCGCCGCTTCGAGCGCGTCGGCGATCTGGCGTGCGATGGGGAGGGCCTGATCGGTCGGGACAGGCCCACGCGTAAAGAGGTCGGCCAGCGTCTCACCTTCGACGAGCTCCATGATGAGCGCGCGGACACCTCGAGACTCCTCGACCCCGTAGATCTGCGCGATATGCGGATGGTTGAGCGACGCGAGAACCTGCGCTTCGCGCTCGAAGCGCGCGAGGCGTTCGGGGTCGGTCGCGAACAGATCGGGAAGAACCTTGATGGCGACGTCGCGATTGAGCCTCGTATCGCGCGCGCGATAGACCTCGCCCATGCCCCCGGCGCCGAGGCTGTCTTTCACTTCGCAGGCACCTAGACGGGTGCCAGGTGGAAGACTCATGCGGCGCGATTATAGATGGGACGACCCTAAAGGGTCGTACCACCAGTTAGACTGACGACCTCATGACCGTTCGCTGGGGGCTCGTCGGGTGCGGAGACATCGCGGCGAAACGCGTGGCGGCGGCGCTCGCCGGCGCGGAGGGCAGCGCTCTACACGCCGTCGCGCGGCGCCAGACCCACCTCGCCGCGGAATTCGCGGCGCGCCACGGAGCGAAGCGCTGGCACGCCGACTGGCGCGACCTCTTGAGAGATGACGATGTCGATGCGGTCTACGTCGCGACTCCCGTCAACCTGCACGCCGAACAGGCCGTGGCGGCCGCCGAGGCTGGCAAACACGTTCTGTGCGAGAAGCCGATGGCGCTCACGCCGGCCGAATGCGAACGCATGCTCGCCGCGGCGCGGGCCTGCGGCGTCCGGCTGGGCGTCGCCTACTATCGCCATCACTACCCGATTGTCGCGCGGCTGCGCGAGCTGATTGCGTCGGGTGAGCTCGGGCAACCTGTCGTCGCGCTCGTCCAGGCGTTCGAGATGTTCGATCCTCCACCAGACCATCCTCGCGCATGGTTTCTGAACAAGGCGATCGCCGGCGGCGGGCCGATGTTCGACTTCGGGTGTCATCGCATCGAAGTGCTCCTGGACCTGCTCGGACCGGTCCGGACGGTGCACGGGTTCCCCGCGAACGTTCGCTTTCGCAACCGCGAGGTCGAAGATACCTGCACGGCGCAGCTCGGCTTCGCGAGCGGCGCGCAGGCAACGCTCATCGTCAGCCACGCGGCGCTGGAGTCTCGGGATTCCTTCGAGATTTTCGGCACGAAAGGATCCGCGCACGTCGATGTCCTCAACAGAGGCGGCCTGAGGATCGTCACGGAAGGCGGCGTTCGGGAGGAACATCATCCCGCGCCTTCGAACCTGCATCAGCCGCTCGTCGAGGAGTTCGTCCGTGCGATCCGCGAGGAGCGCGAACCAGCGGTTACGGGAGAGATCGGCCTCGCGGTCGCGCGCGTCGTGGACGCGATCTACGCGAACGCCAGATGACGACGGCAGGCTCGCTCATCCTCGCCATCGTCGCGTGGCCTCCTGAACAGCGCGCGGACGCGGAACGGCGCGCCGTCCGCTCGCGCAACTCCGCGCCTCTTTCCGCGTATCATCGATAGGAGTGTTCTTTCGTTCCCTGTTCGCTCTCGCCGTCCTGGCTGCGCTCCAGCCGGCGGCTCCACCGCGATCGGACGCCGCCGCCTACACGCTCCTGTCGCGGGAGGGGCGCCGCACGCTGCCCGTTCGGCTTGCCGGCAGCGTCGAGATGGCGGCGCTCGACGACATCGCGAAGCTGCTGAACATCACCGTGCGAGAGGATGCGGGAGGGCTCGTCCTCTCCCTCCCGTCAGGTCAGAACGTCGTACTGTCTACGTCTCAGGGACTCGCGTCCGCGGGTGGGCGCGTCATCTCGCTCCCGGCGGCGCCCACGCGCGATGGGCGTGCGTGGTTCGTGCCGATCGACGCGGTCGGGCGCGCGATCGCGCCCGCCTACGGCACGAAGCTCGAGCTGCGAAAGCCGTCCAGGCTCATCATTCTTGGCGATCTGCGCGTGCCGCACGTCGTCGCCCGCCACGAGACGACCGGCAACACGGCGCGCGTGACGGTGGACATCCAGCCGCCGACGCCGCATACGGTCGCGCAGGATGCGAAGACCCTCACCGTCCGCTTCGAGGCGGACGCGCTCGACGCGCAGCTGCCCGGCGCCGTCGGCCGCGAGCTGGTCGGCGCGATTCGCGCGGGGGAAGGCCCCGCCGAGGTCGCGGTCGATCTCGGGCCTCGCTTTGGATCGTTTCGCTCGGCGGATCAGCCGGGCGAGCGCGGCGCGACACGGCTCGTCATCGACATCTTCAGCCCGTCGGGAGAGGCGCCGCCCCCCCCGCCGCCGGTGGAGTCGCTGCCGCTCCCCGAGTTCGCACCGGCGGGGGCCGTCCGGACGATCGTCATCGACCCTGGACATGGGGGTGACGAGCGGGGCGCCCGCGGTCGGGCCGGCACGCTGGAAAAAGACATCACGCTCAACGTCGCGCGACGCCTGAAGACGGCGATCGAGGGCCGGCTCGGCATCCGCACGATCCTTACGCGGGACGCAGACCGCACGATCACGCTGGACGAGCGCACCGCCGTCGCCAACAACAACAAGGCGGACCTGTTCATCAGCCTCCACGCGAACGCATCCGGACGAACATTGGCTGCCGGGGCGGAAGTCTTTTACCTGAGCCTCGCGGAGTACGGCGAGGAAGCGGCCCGGATCGCGCGCAGCGAATCGGACGCGGTCCCGGTCTTCGGCGGGGGCACGCGCGAGATTGAGGTCATCCTCTGGGACATGGCGCAGGCGCGCCACATCGAGCGCTCCGCCGAGCTGGCCAAAGTGATCGAGGCGGCGTTCCGCGAGAAGCTGCCGACGAGCCCGCGCGGCGTGCAGCAGGCGCCGCTCCGCGTGCTGGTCGGCGCGAACATGCCGGCCGTGCTCGTCGAGATGGGCTTTCTGACCAACGCGCCCGAGGAGCGCGCGCTGTCGGGCGATGCGCGTCAGGCCGACATCGTCCAGGCGTTGTACGACGCGGTCGTCCGGTTCCGCGAGGCGAAGCGATGACACGATCCCGCATGATTGCCGCCGGCGCGTTCGCGGCCTTCCTCCTCTTGTGCGTCTGGCTGCTCTTCATCGTGCTGCCGCGCCGGTATGGATCGGATCCTGCCCCGGCTGCCGCCGCCCCGGTGGCCGCGGCCGCCCCGGCGCCGGTCGAAGCGCGGCGGATCAAGGCGACCTTGTACTACGTCGCCGAGGACGGCGAGCGGCTCGTGGAGGTCCAACGCGAGGTCCCCTACGCGGCGTCCGCCGCCGAGCAGGCGCGCCGGATCGTCGAGGAGCAACTCAAGGCGGCGCCGGAGCCGCTCGTAAGCCCGCTGCCGGCAGGAACGACGTTGCGCGCGCTCTTCCTCACGGGAGGGGACGCGTACGTGGACCTCAGCACCGAGATTGCGTCGAGCCACCCGGGCGGCTCGCGGGAGGAGATCCTCGCCGTCTACTCGGTCGTCAACGCGGTGACCACGAACCTTCCCGCGATTGCGCGGGTGCAGATCCTCGTCGGCGGGCGCGAGGTGGATACCCTCGCCGGCCACCTCGACTTGCGCCGGCCGCTGCAGAAAAACCTGACATGGACGACTGCCGCCGCACCGCCATAGCCTGCCTGCGATAAGCTACAGCCATGCGCCTCGATCGCCGCCAGCCGGACGAACTTCGTCCAACCACGATCACTCCGAACTATCTGGTTCACGCCGAAGGGTCCGTCCTGATCGAGGTCGGGCGCACGCGGGTCATCTGCACGGCGAGCGTCGAAGATCGCGTCCCGCCCTTCCTTCGCAATACCGGCAAGGGCTGGGTGACGGCCGAGTACGGGATGTTGCCCCGCGCGACGACGACGAGGACGCAGCGCGAGGCGAGCGCGGGGAAGGTCGGCGGCCGGACGCAGGAGATTCAACGCCTGATCGGCCGCTCGCTCCGGTCAGTGACCCGGCTCCCGGAGATCGGCGAGCGAACGATCTGGGTGGACTGCGACGTCATCCAGGCGGACGGCGGCACCCGGACCGCGTCGATCACCGGCGGCTTCGTCGCGCTCGCGCTGGCGCTGCAGAAGATGAAGGAACAGGGGCTGCTCGGCTCGATCCCGCTAGACGATTTCGTGGCCGCCACGAGCGTCGGACGCGTCGACGGCGAGCCGCTGCTCGATCTCTGCTACGACGAAGACTCCCGCGCCGAGGTGGACATGAACGTCATCAAGACCGGCGCGGGGCGCTTCATCGAGGTCCAGGGCACCGCCGAAGGACCGCCGTTCGAGCGGCGGACGCTCGACGCGCTCCTCGCGCTCGCCGACGCCGGCATCGGACGGCTCGTCGAGATTCAGCGCATGGTCGTCGGCAATCTGCTCCGCTGATCGTCAATGCCGACGCTGCTCGTCGCGACGACGAATCCCGGAAAGCTCGCGGAGATTCGAGCCATCCTCGACGCGCTGCCGATCGCGGTGGAGACGCTGGCCGAGCACGCGGGCATCCCGGAGCCGGACGAGAACGGCGCGACGTTCGCGGAAAACGCGAGGCTCAAGGCGGTTCATTACGCCACGGCCACGGGTCGGCTCGCCGTGGCCGAGGACTCCGGCCTGTCGATCGACGCGCTCGACGGCGAGCCTGGCGTGCGGTCGGCGCGGTATGCCGGCGACACGTATCCCGAAAAGTTCGCCAACCTGTTCGCGGCGCTCGATCGCCGCGGTGCGCGGGACAGCGCGGCGCGCTTCGTCTGTGCGCTTGCCCTCGCGGACGGCGGGCGTATCCTCTTCGAAGCCGAGGGCCGGGTCGAAGGCCGGATCACGCGCGAGCCACGGGGCCGGAACGGCTTCGGGTACGATCCGATCTTCGTCTATCCGCCGTACGGCGGGACGCTGGCGGAGGTCTCCACGGAGCAGAAGCTGGCCGTCAGCCATCGCGGGCAGGCGTTTCGGAAGCTACGCGACTATTTACTGGGTGCTCAGGGTGCTCAGGGTGCTCAAGGTGCTCTGGGTGCTCAGGTGCTCACGGTGCTCAGGGTGCGGGTGCGAAGAGCACCTGAGCACCCGGAACTTGCACCATGAGCACCATGAGCACCATGAGCACGTAGCACCCGACTGATTAGAGCGATGCTATTCGAACGCTTCGAAGATAAAGGCCTCTCGCAATACTCGTACGCGGTCGGCTGCCCGCGCGCCGGGGTTGCGGCCATCGTCGATCCGAGGCGCGACGTCGACGTGTACCTCGACTTTGCCGCCGCGAGGAAGATCCGCATCTCGCACGTCCTCGAGACGCACATCCACGCCGACTTCGCGTCCGGCGCGCGGGAGCTGGCGGCGCGCGCCGGTGCGAAGTACACGCCGTCAGGTCATGACCGCGGGGAGACCTACGAGATTCGCGTGCCGCATGACGATGTGCGGGATGGTGACGTCATCGAGGTGGGGGCGGCGCGGCTCGTCGCGCGCCACACGCCCGGACATACGCCGGAGCACCTGTCGTTCCTCGTGTACGACACCGTGCGGACGCGCGATGTGCCCCAGGTGTTCCTGACGGGCGACTTTCTGTTCGTCGGATCCCTTGGCAGGCCGGATCTGCTCGGCGAGGAAGCGAAGGTCGCGCTCGCCCATCAACTCTTCGACAGCGCTCGCGATCGCATCGCCGACCTGCCGGACGGCGTCGAAGTGCACCCCGGACACGGCGCCGGCTCGATGTGCGGCGCCGGCATGAGCGATCGGCCGATGTCCACCCTCGGCTTCGAGCGGATCGCCAACCCGTACCTCGACCGCGGCCTGAGCCGCGAAGAGTTCGTCCACCGCATTCTCTCGAGCGCGCCGCCCTTTCCGCCGTACTACACGAGGATGAAAGCGCTGAACGCCGCGGGGCCGCCCATTCTGAATGGCCTTCCAGGCCTCGAACCCGTTGCCGCGGCGCGCGCCCGCGATCTCCTGAGCTCAGGTCACGTCGCCATGGACCTCAGAGACCAGATTGCCTTCGGCGAGGGCCACATCCCGGGCGCGTTTGGCGTCGGCGCCGGTCAGAGCCTGTCGACCTGGGCCTCCTGGGTCGTGCCCTACGACACGCCCATTCTGCTGGTGGGCGATCCCGCGATCGTCCCGGAGGCGATCCGGTCGCTCGTCCGCGTGGGGCTCGATCGGATCGCGGGGTACCTCGATGGAGGGATGGCGGCCTGGACCGCCGCCGGATTCCCTGTCTCGACGCTCGCGCAGGTCACGCCGGAGGCGCTCCGCGAGCGCCTCGCGCGCGATCGGACGCTCACCATGCTCGACGTCCGAAGCGACGGCGAGTACGCGGACGGTCACATCGAAGGCGCGATCCACATCATGGGGGGCGGGCTCCAGGATCGAGTCCACGATCTCCGCGGCCGGGAGCCGATCGCGATCGCCTGCGGCACGGGTTACCGCTCGACGGTCGCCGCGAGCGTCCTCGAGCGCGCCGGGTTCACCGATCTCATCAATCTGACGGGGGGAATGACGGCGTGGATCAGGGCGGGACTTCCACTGGTGCACTAGGTGCCCTCGGTGCACTAAGGTGCCCTGGGTGCGGGTGCACTGGGTGCCCGGTGCACGACTCTAGGGTTCGAGAGGGTTCCAGAGGGTTCGAGGAGGTCGAGGGTTCGGAGCGCACTTGCTGCTGTCGGGGCGCGACGGGCCTCCTCCCGACCACACAGGCGCTCGACTCGAAGCAACAGGCCCGTTGCGCCGCGACAGCACAAGTGCGCTCCCTCTTGTCGAGATGACGCGATTCGATGCGGTCGGAGATTTTCTCAAGCTGATCCTTCTGGGCCCGTAATGGCGTTCGATCCGCGAGGCTTCGTGCGATGGGTTCTCGGGAGCATGCACGACGAAGAGCCTGCTTCCTTTATGGCGGCTGGGTCGCCTGAGCAGGCGGCCCGGACGCTCGCGGCATCGACACCGCGCCGCCGACGGTTCCGATTCCTGATTGAATTTGTGGGGGACGTTTCGCCGACGCGGGTTGTGATCAGGCGGAGGCTACCGTTTGCGGGCCGCATGCCGGGACCGCACTTTTGTGGCCAGTTCGTCACTCGCGGCGGACGCACACGGCTGGAGGGACAATTTCAGCTCGACCTGCTGTCGCGAGTGTTCATGACGATCTGGTTTGGCTTTGTCGCTCTATGGTGTCTCACTGTTATCGGCTTTACGGTCGTGGCCTTAGTCATGGCATTAGTCGAGGGACAGGGAATTCCGTGGCGCGGTTTACTCATGTGCGTTCTCTTCATCGGAGTCGGGCTCGGGATGATGATCTTCGCTGCCACGCTGACTGGCCCCTCGACGTCGACGTGGAAGGCGGAAGTCGAACGGATTTCGACCCATATCCGGCAGACTCTTGAAGGGCGCGATTCATGACCGTGCCGCTCTTCGTCTGCTACGCCAACTGCTGCCGCTCGGTCCTGGCCCGCTACCTCTATCAGGATCTGTGCAACGCGCCAGCACTCTCCGCCGGACTCGAGTGCGGGGAAGAGATCAACGACCGCGCTGAACGGATGCTCCGTACCTGGGGTATCGACGCGAGCGCACACCGGCCCAGAAAGATCTCGCGCGACCTGTGCGACGAGGCGGGCGCCATCTTCGTCATGGGCCCGTCCTATCTGCACCGTCTGGTCTGGGAATATGGCGACGATCTCGCAGATAAGGCCTACCTGTTCGCGGATCCCTTCACCAAGCCGGAGTCCTTCGCCAATCGGGAATACAAGGTCATCGATCCGTCATTCGACCACCGGCCAACCCGCGAGCTGATCGAAGAGTATTCCTGGATGCGCGAGCGGGTGTTGGAGATCCGGCTGTCCCTGCTCGGAACCGGACGGCCCATGGTCTCCCTGAGTCAGTATCTGCACCCTCTGCAAAACGGTCGATCGCTGGAGCCACTAGGCGCACGGGCTCCAGGGACTAGGCACTAGGCACTGGTCCGCCGGGCACCGAGTGCACCCGCACCCAGGGCACCAAGGGCACCTAGAGCACCCAGTGCACCTTGAACATTCTGCGTAAGTTCCGATCTTCCTAGCCCCTTCTTGAGGACTTGATCCCTTCCTGGGCCGATCCTGAAGTCAGCAAGGGGTCACACCATGGCCACCATCAGGTTCGGTGCGTTCGCTCTCGACACCCGCAGCGGAGAGCTGCGGCGCGCGGGGGTCCGCGTGCGGCTGCGGCCGCAGCCCTGCGCCGTCCTCACCTGCCTGGCCGAGCACAGCGGCAGGTTCGTCGGCCGGCAGGAGCTCCATCGTCATCTCTGGCGCGAAGACACGTTCGTGCACTTCGACCAGGGGTTGAACTCGTGCATCAAGCAGGTGCGGCGCGCCCTCGGCGACAACCGCCGCGTGCCGACCTACATCGAGACGCTGCCGCGGCGCGGCTACCGGTTCCTGGTGCCGGTACAGATAGAGGATGCAGAGGACCCGCTGCCGGCGGCGCCCGGCGCGACCGGCGATCTGCTCTCGCGGCTCGCTCAGGCGGTCGCGCGAGAGCTGTCAGCGGCGCTCAACGCGCCAACCGAATCGCCGGACGACGGCATCCGGCGGATTGAATTGGCCCGGGTCCAGGACGCCGCCCGGCGTGCGCTCGCCTCGACGCTCGACGGTCTTCCGGAGCTTCCCAACGGTCACAAGAGCCGTCAACGCGTCTGGTGATCGTCCGTTACGCGGTCAGATTGAAAGCAGCGGATCGCCACACGCGGATCAGCGTCGCCGGATGCCTGCTTGCAGAGCTGCCTGGCAGTTCACATTCCGTTCAAGGAGGACGAATGGGGCTCAGGTATCTCGTGTCGGCGCTCGTACTCTCGCTTGCGCTCGCGATCGGTCCGTCAGCCCACGCACAGACGCAGACGGGCGAGATCTTCGGCAAAGTCACGGACCATAGCGGTGGCATTCTGCCCGGCGCGATGGTCACGATCGAAAGCCCCGCGTTGCTCACGCCGCAGTCGGCGGCGACGAGCGAGACGGGCGCGTATCGTTTCCCGAACATTCCGATCGGCGTCTACGCGGTGCGCTTCGAGCTGGGCGGGTTCAAGACGCTCGTCCGTGACGGCGTCCGCATCGAGATCGGCTTCACCGCCGAGGTCAACGCGAAGCTCGAGATCTCGGCGGTCCAGGAGACCATCACGGTCTCTGGCGAGAGCCCGGTCGTCGACACCACCGCGGTGAAGACCGGCGAGACGTTCAACCGCGAGCACCTCGAAAGCATTCCCTCGGCGCGAGACCCATGGGTCGTGCTCGAGATGACGCCCGGGATGGTGATGAACCAGCAGAACGTCGGCGGCAACAAGTCGGGCCAGCAGTCCACGTTCACCGTTCACGGGACGCAGCAGGGCAACACCATGTGGAACCTCGACGGCGTCACCATCACCGACATGGCGGCGACGGGATCGTCACCCGTGTACTACGACTTCGACGCGTTCGAAGAAATCCAGATTCAGACGGGCGGGAACGACGCCTCGATGCAGACGGGCGGGGTGAACCTGAACATGGTCACCAAGAGCGGCGGCAACGCGCTGAAAGGGTCCGGCCGCCTGCTCGTGGTGGACGACGACTATCAGTCGGACAACATCACCGACGAGCTCCGCGCGCAGAACGCCGGCTCGGGCAACCCGGTCAAGAACATCAAGGACTACGGGTTCGAGATCGGCGGGCCGATCGTGAAGAACAAGGCCTGGTTCTGGGGCGGATTCGGCAAGCAGGACATCCGGGTCGGCGTCCTCGGCTTCGTGAAGCCGGGCGGCGATCCGAACAACCCGGACGACCTCGAAACCGACCTGACGGTGCTCGAGAACACGAACGGCAAGGTCAACGTGCAGCCGGCCACCGCGCACCAGGCCAACTTTCACTACTCGTTCAGCGACAAGATCCGCAACGCGCGCGGCGCCGGACCGCTCACGAGAATCGAAGCCGCGTCCAAGCAGAGCGGCCCGGCCCACACCTACAAGGGCTCGCACCGCTGGATCCTGACCGATCGGATCGTGCTCGAGACGCAGGCCTCGTACCTGGACGGCGGCTTCGTCCTGGATTTCACCAGCCCGGAGCTGGACGGCGTGCAGTCGGCGTTCGACACGGCGACCGGCGTCTCGTACCGATCGGGAGTGCGGAGCGGTCCGTTCGAGCGGCCGCAGACGCAGATCAACAGCGACGCCAACTGGTTTCTCTCGAACAAGCTCGGGGGCGACCACGCCATCAAGTTCGGCGCGAAGTGGCGGAAGACTCCGTCGTACGCCGAGCAGCACCGCGGCGGGTTCGCCCAGTCGCGGTTCGTCAACGGCGTCGCCTCGCGGGCCGATCTCTTCCGCGATTCGGTCGGCCGGAACATGTTGACGACGACCTCGGCGTACTTCAACGACTCGTACTCGCGCGGCCGGGTGACGCTGAACCTCGGCCTCCGCATGGACTATCAGGATGACTCGGTCCTGGAGGCCAGCGTCGTCGAGAACCCGATTGCGCCCGAGCTGCTGCCCGCGGTGAATTTCGCCGGGATCGACAGCGGCGTGGAGACGCTCGACTGGTCGCCGCGCCTCGGGATGACCTGGGACGTCACCGGCGACGGCACGACCGTGATCAAGGCGAGCGGCTCGATCTTCTACGGGCAGGGGTTCTTCGCGTCCGACGCGCTGAACCCGCTCAACGAGGTCCGGCTGCGGTTTCCGTGGGCCGACCGGAACGGCGACGGCTTCATCCAGCGCGACGAGCTGACGCTGTCGGGGGCGCAGCTCGTGGCGGGGAACTACGATTTCGCGAACCCGGGAGCGCCGCGGACGTCGAACCAGGTCGATCCGGGCCTCAAGAACGACCGCGTGATCGAGGCGATCGTCGGCATCGACCGCGAGGTCATTCCGAACCTGGGTGTGAGCGCCTCGTACATCTACCGCCGGATCGGCGGCTTCTTCATTCAGGAGCGGATCGGCCTGTCGCCGGACGCGTTCACCCCGGTCACGCGCAGTTATGCCTGCGGTAACGCCAGCTGCGATCAGCCGTCGTACACCGCGACGTACTACACGCTGCCCTTCAACGTGCCCACCGTTCAGGAGCTCACCAACGACGCGCTCGATCGCACGTTCCACGGTTTCGAGGTGAGCGCGCGGAAGCGTCTCAGCAATCGCTGGATGATGAACGGGAGCTTCACCTGGAACAACACCGTCGGACGCTGGGGGCTCGAGGGCTTCCAGGATCCGGTGACCGCGACGCTGGTGGGCGTCGGGGCGGCGGTCATCGGCGACCCGACGAACTACGACTACGTCAACGGCCACCAGGCGCTCGTGAACAACGCGCGCTGGACCGCCAAGCTGTCCGGGATGTACGCGTTCCCGTGGGGCATCAACGCGTCGGCGTTCCTCAACGCGCGCGACGGGTTCCCGTTCAACCGAAGCGTGCTCTCACCGGCGGATCGGGGAGGCCGTTTGAGCCAGGTGTTCCTGCTCGTCGAGCCGTATGCCACGGTGCGGTACGACGACATGTACGTGCTCGACGCGAAGGTGGAGAAGAAGTTCACGTTCGGGCGCCTGTCGGTCATCCCGAGCGTCGACGTCTTCAACATCGGCAACGCGAACACCGTACTGAGCCGCCAGCATCAGCAGACGGCAAGCACGGCGAACAACGTCCTCGAAGTGCTGGCGCCGCGGGTGATGCGGTTCGGGGCGCGGATCACTTTCTAGGGCCTGGGGGTTAGGGCCTGGGGCTTGGGGTCTGGGAGGTTGTCGTCAGCCCCAGGCCCCGAGCCCATCCGCCCAATGCCCCAAGCCCCATCCCCCAAGCCCCCCAAGTGATCTAGAATAGGGTCCGCAGCCGCCGCCCTCGGCTGTTCTGCCAGCACCTGCCAAAGCGAGGCCCCGTGCGGAAACGAACTCCACTCATCCTTGGCTGCTTGATCGTGGCTTGGCTGGCAGCGCTCACTCCTTCAATCGCCGAGGCGCAACGGGCTCGTCGCGGAGGTTCTGGACAAGCGGTTTCAAGGGCGGTGCCCCGCGGACCTGTCGGGCGGCCCTACCCCGGTCCGCGCTACAACTATCCGGGCTACGGGCGGTACTACTACCCCCGTTATGGGTACTACCCGCGCTACTACGGGGGCTTCTATCCAGGTTTCTACTACCCTGGCTTCTACCCCGGGTTCAGCGTCGGCGTGGGCTTTGGTTACGGGTTCGGCTTCGGGGTGGGCTTCGGGTACGGCTATCCCGGATACGGATACGGCCACGGTTACGGATATCCCTACTACGGCTACGGCGGTTACCCGGGGGGATACTACGGCGGATACCCGTACGCGCCGTACTACTACGACAATTCGAGCTCGCTTCGGCTTCAGGTGACGCCGCGCGACGCCGAGGTGTACGTGGATGGCCGGCTCGCGGGACGCGTGGACTCCTTTGATGGAACATTCCAGCGCCTGCACGTCGAGCCGGGCGGACGCGAGATCACCGTTTATCACGAACAATACCGGCCGTTTACCGAGAAGCTGTACGTAAGCCCGCGCGAGGGGTACAAGATACAGCGGGCGATGGAGCCGCTCGGCCCCGGCGAAGCTGCGCCGCAGCGGCCGGCGCCGGCGCCTGCGCCGGCTTCTCCACGCGAGCGCGAAGAGCGGATGTCTCGATACCCGCCGCGCGATCGCGATGACGAGAGGTCGAGCCGATTCGGAACGCTCTCGATTCGCGTGCAGCCGTCGGACGCCGAGGTGTTCGTGGACGGCGAGCGCTGGGAGTTCTCCGGCTCACGCGAGCGGCTGGTGATCGAGCTCTCCGAAGGACCGCATCTGGTCGAGATTCGCAGAGAAGGCCTCGAGCCGTACGAGACGACCGTGAACATCCGAGCGAGCGAAGCCGCGTCGCTCAACGTCAGCCTGACTAAGGGCTCTGGCGGCGCAGCTCCGCGAACCAATTTACGACTAGGTTCAGCTTCGTCAGCGGGAGGTGTTCGGCGGTCCGGCGGACGATGAGAAAGCCTGTGGGCGTCGGACGGAACGTGACGAGATCGGGATCGGTGAACACTTGTTGCGGATCGCTCGGAGCGCCATCGGGCGCTTCGGGCATCGCGACGCGCATGATCGATCGGGTCTGTTGGTAGTAGAGCTCGCGGCCGTCGACGGACCACGACGGCCACGTTCCTCCCTCCGACGACACCTGGATGCGCCCGGTCCCTTCGAGTGATCCGAGATAGATCTCCGCGCGTCCTGATTCGTCTGACTGATACGCGAACCGTCGGCCGTCGGGCGACACGCGCGGCACCGATTCGGTCGCGCGCGTCGAGACGAGCGGCCGGCGGCGGCCGCTGTCCCGATCGAGAATCCAGATATCGGCGCGCGTCTCGCCCCCCACCTGCCAATGCAACAGGCGCGCTCCATCGGGCGTCCACGACCCCGCAGCGAGCGTTTGCGGCCCTTCCACGATGCGCTGCGCTTCACCGGAGCCGTCGGCCGGTTTCCGGTAGATGTTCATCACACCGGTCTGGCTCGACGAGAACGTCAGCGTCTGGCAGTCCGGCGTCCAGACCGGTTCGATATTCAACCCGTCAGACGTCAGCCGGCTGAGCGTCGTCCGATCGACGCGCCCCGTCCAGATGTCCGAAGCGCCGCGCTCGCTGATCGTGACGGCGAACCGTTCTCCGCACGTCGAGATGTTCTGATATGGGCGGCCCGGAAGCGGCAAGTCGGTCGAGCGCCCTTGCCTGTCGACGATGGCGAGCAACCGCCGCGTGCGCTCGGGCGTGTCCGGCAGATACAGGAGCGTTCCCGCGGGCGAGAACCCGAACTGGCCCGCGCCGGTCGCGCCGGTCATGACGTCCGGAAGAACGGTCTTGAACTGGCCTGAACCGCCGCCTGGCGTGAACGGCGTGGCGTGCAGCTCGCCCTGGCGCAGGAACACGACGTGCCCGGTCGGCACGTAGCGGCCGAACGTCGCGCGCTCGGCGATGACCCGCTCGGTTCCGCTTTTGATCGAGATGGCAACGACCGCCGCCGTCAACACGCTCGAGGGCCACCTGGTCGCGATGATGGTATCGCCGTCAGCCGCGGCTGACGGCCACCGGTAGCCGCAGCCCGTCGTGGGCCGCGGCAGCTGCGTCGGCGTCCCGCCGGCGTCCGGCACCCTCACCAGGCCACCCATCGCTTCGGGCGCAAAAACGATCGTGCCATCTTCGATCCACGTCCCGCCGAAGCCTCCCGGGGCCGAGGCGATCGTGATGATCTCGCCGCCGTCGAGCGATACGCGTTTGAGCGCCCGGTCCTGGAAGTACGCGACGGAGCGGCCGTCGGGCGAGAAGAACGGACCGTGCCCTCCGCGCGTGCCGGGGATCGGCGTCGCCTCGAACTGGTCCATCCGCCTCAGGAACAACTGATACGAACCGGTCGAGCCCGCGGTGTAGACGATACGCTCGCCATCCGGGGAAATGGCCACGACTGGATGGGCATTCAGGCCGGGCGCCGGCGCCTGGTCGGCGGGAAGCGTGATGGTGGCGCGCGTCACGCGCTCCGCACCGCGCCGCCAGGGCCCGAGCCACACGATCGCCGCGGCGCCAAGCAGCACCATCGTCGCGAGCGCACCGACGAGCAGTCCAGGAAAACGTTTGCGCCCTTCCTGCGGCTCGGCGTCGGGCGCCATCCGAATCACGGCAGACTTGCCCTGAGCGTAGTCGAAGGGAGCGCCATCGACCGCGATGGGAGCGATGAAACGATACCCGCGGCGGTGGACCGTCTGGATGAACTGCGGCTGCTGCGGATCGTCGCCGAGCATCTGGCGAATGACACCGATCGCCTCGGTCAGCGACGTCTCGCTGACGTGCGCATCCTTCCATGCGGCATCCATCAGCGCCTGTTTGGAGACGACGCGGCCGGCGCGCTCGACCAGATGCTGCAGCAACGCCAGCGCCCTGGGTGGGAGGCGGATCTCCTCGCCCTCCCGCCACAGGGTGCCGTCGGTCAGGTCCATGCGGAACGCGCCGAACCGGACGATGCGCCGTGCCGAGGGGTGGAAGACGAGGGATGGCGAGGGGTCCTGATCCGCCATGGAAGATCAATTGTAACGACTCGCCCGAGTGCGCCGGGCGATCAGGGAAAAGTCACACGCTTCGTGCCGGTAATCTGCCCTTTCGTCCCGCGCCGGACGTCGCTTGCGGATCAAGAGTTGTCCGCGCTACCGTTTCGCTGCAGGATCCGCTCGTGGCCAGACCATCCGACCCCGTCTCGCTTGGCAGCCCGCGATTCCGAAACGCGGATCACGGCGGCTTCCTCGTGAGCGACGTCTGGTTTCCGCCGGGGCTCGTCCTGGAGCCTCACCATCACGATCGGACCGTCGTCGCGGTCACGCTCGGCGGGGGCTGGGATTCCGTGATGGACGGACGCCCGCGAGAGAGCACGCCGGGCATGCTCCTCACAGAGCCCGCGGGCCAGCGGCACGGGAATCATTTCGGGCCGGCTGGCGCTCGCGTGCTTATCATCCAACCCGATCCGATCGCGCGCGCAGAGACGTTGCGCGCGTGCGGGACTCTGCTGACCGACATCAACCACGTCCAGGCGCCGCTTCCGCACACGCTCGCGCGGCGTCTGTCGGCCGAGATCCGGTATCCCGACGCGACCTCGCCGCTCGCGATCGAGGCGCTGGCGCTCGAGCTCGTCGCATCGGCGGTACGAATGGAGGGACGGGCGTCCGGACGCCGACGTCCGCCCCTCTGGCTCCGGAGGGTCATCGACTACCTCCAGGCGCACGTCCTCGACCCTCCGGATCTCGCGGCGCTCACCGGAATCGCCGGAGTGCATCCGGGACACCTGGTGCGCACGTTCCGGCGCCATCAGGGCCGGTCGGTTGCGTCGTACGTGCGGCGGCGGCGGCTCGACTGGGCGGCGGAGCGGCTCGCGTCGATGGATACGCCGATCGCCGAGATCGCGCTCGCCGCCGGCTTCGCCGATCAGAGCCACTTCACGCGGGCCTTCCGGCGCCAGTTCGGCGCGCCGCCTGCCAGTTTCCGCCGCAGCACGAGGCTCGATTCCTGCGAGTAGCGCAGCCCTTCAGGGCTGCTGTAAGCGAAGCCTTAGTTGTTGACCTTCACGAACCCGGCGACCTCCCACGTCCGCGCATCATCGGCCGGCCAGGGCATCGTGTCGCAGTAGAACTGAGACGAAGGAATATCCGGGTTGTTCTCGAACCCGACGAACGTCGTCCTGTCCGCCACGCTCGAGTGAACGGATCCGTAATCCACGACGCGGAACCAGATGTCGCGGCCGACCTGATGGACCGGCGTCGTGAGCAGTGGATGGGTCGATCGGTTTCTCGTGATGACCCCGCCGATCCATGCCCGGTTGTTGACAGGGTCGACGCTGAGGCAGGTCACACGTCCGGTGAAATCGAAGGTCAGACCCTGGATCGTCCCGCGATGACGGAACACCCCGACTGCATCGCCGTCGGCGCTCGCGAGAGCGAGGAAGCCAAACTGCGCTTGGATGTCGTTAGGAGGTGGTACGACGTATTCGCCACCGCCGGTGACGAACGCCGCCACGCCTGAGGCGGTCGTTCGTGTGCCGGGACCGACGAGCGCCGCGAGCGATGCGAGCGTGACAGCCGCCAGGATTCGTCTCATGCGGCCGGACTGTATGGCGGCCGAGGCCGGGACGTCTTGTCCAAAACGGCATCTTTTGGAACGTTGTGCGCCCTGGAGACGCGGAGGGAAGAGAGGACACAGAGAAGACCGGGGACGATGAGGCACAGAGACACAGAGACACAGAGGCAATCAGCAGTCGGTGGAGTTTTCATGGAAGCGGCTGAGGAGGGCGAGGACTACAGACCTGGAGCCCGTCACGTCGAGCGGCCCGGCGTAGCCGGGCCGTAGCCTTGATGCCGCGGACTGGGCGCGAACCCGGTAGGGCTCGTTTTGAACTTCTGCGCGCCGGTTCTGAAGGACGGAATCATGCGCGTCGCCAACGGTGAGGTTGACGCGGGGGAGGAAGAGAGTATGTCAGCCCCAAAAGCCGGAACCAAAGCACCAGAGAGAGACTGAGACACAGAGGCCGGGCCGCCTGGTGGGCCCGTTCCCGGGTTGTCGGGTTGCCAGCGCTTAAAGCCTCTGCGTCTCTGTGTCTCTGTCAGATGAAAGGGCCGCCACCCACTCGCGGCGCCGGAGATAATGCGGTCGTTCCAACACGCATGCTCCGGGCTGTGAGAGGAGGACAGCCCATGAATCGAGAGTATATCGGCGTTGACTTGCACAAAGCGTTCTTCCAGGCCTGTGTGGTGACGCCCACGGGCGAGCGGTCGTGGGAAGGCCGCTTCCCGCGGACGACCGACGGGATCGCGCGTTTCATCGCGCGCGGCGTGGGGCCGGACCAGGCGATCGCGGTGGAAGCGAGCGGCCCGACCTGGGCGTTCGTCGATGCGCTGGCGCCGACCGGCGCGCCGGTCTGTGTCGTCGACCCGCGCAAGACGAAGCTGAAAGCTGGCTTCGCCGCAAAGACCGATCGGCTCGACGCCCGGCGGCTTGCCGATGCCCTGCGGCGCGAGAGCGTGGTCAGCATCTACATCCCGCCGCCGGCCATCCGTGCGCTGCGCGAGGTGTGTCGCGGACGCCATCAAGTGGTGCGGCTCCGCACGCGTCTGGCGCAGATGATCCGGTCGCTGCTGTTGCGGACCGATGCGGGCGAGCCACCGGGGCACCGGCTGTATGCCCCGCGGGCGCTGGCGTGGCTCGCGCAGGTGCAACTGCCGCCCGACGCCGACCGCAGTCTGCGGCGGCTCGAGCGGTTGTATCGCGAGGTCCAGACGGACGCGCAGGCCGCCGACGCGGAGGTGAAACAGCGCGCCGCGGCGGATCCGATCGCCGTCGCCTTGACGGGCCTGAGGGGCCTGGGCCCGGTACTGGCGTTGACGATTCGCGCGGAAGTCGGTGACATCGCCCGGTTTGAACGCGGCCCGGCGTTGGCCAGCTACGCCGGGCTCGTGCCACGCGTGGATCGCAGCGCCGACCGCACCTATCACGGGCGGATCACGCGTGAGGGCTCGCCGTGGTTGCGCTGGGCGTTGGTGGAAGCGGCGATGCACGCGATGAAACGCGCGGACGCCACCGGACGGTGGGCCCGCCGGCTGGCGGTGCGAAAAGGTGCGAACATCGCGCGCGTGGCGCTGGCCCGCGTGCTGTGTGATGACGTCGTGGCGATGTGGCCACGACGCGACGGCAGCGTCTGACGTCCTCTCCACGGGTGGTGCGTCGGTGAGACGCATGACGGCGGCACGGTGCCGCCGTCGATCTCTGAATGACCCCACCCGTGGGCCAACCTGAGAGTGAACACGCACGCGGGCGTGTTCGGATAGATGCATCGCAGACGTCAGGTGCCCGAAGCATGCGTGAACGAACCGTCTCGGTCGGCCGGCGACATCACCCGTTCGCTGCGCGCGCCGGATGGCTTGATAAGCCGGCGCGCTCCGCTCACTCGACGTGTGTCTTGACTCGAGGGGCCCTTTCTAGTGTGTCTCTTCGTCCCCGCCTTTCTCTGTGTCTCCTAATCCTCTGTGGCCTCCAAAGGTAAACCCTTCTCTCCCCGGGTACATCCAAATCCCCCGGAGGCGATCTTCATGCTTCGCACGCCGATACTGGCCGTTTCGCTGTTGTCGACCGTCGTCATTGGTGACCCGGCCGAGCCGGCCCGCCCTGAGCCGAGTCGAAGGGCCCAGACCGACCGCCCCACTGTCGTCGGGACCTGGACCGCCGACGTCCAGCCCACCGGCTGGGGCACCCGGGATCCGAAGGATGACGACTGGTCGAAGCTGCGGCTGCAGTTTCAGCTCCGGATGCAGGGCCACGAGTGGAGCAACTGGGGCTTCTCGGTGCCCGTCGAGAACATCAGCGGCCTTCCGGCGGACATCGTCGACCTGAGCGACGCGAAGTTCCAGCTCAAGCGAGATGCCGGCGTCGTCGACTTCGACGGGACGTTCCGCAAGGGACGCGGCATCGGCGAGTTCCGGTTCACGCCGAGCTCGGACTTCACGGCCTTTCTGAAGCGCCGCGGCGACGCGCAGCCGAACGACCGCGAGCTGTTCGCGCTGGCGATTCACGACGTGAGCCGCGCGTTCATCCAGGACCTGGAGAAGCTCGGATACAAGGACCTCCCGCTCGAGCGGCTCGAAGAGATGCGGATCCACCGCGTCTCGCCGGAATTCATCGCCGAGCTGCGGAAGCTCGGATACGACAACCTGCCGGTTGATCAGCTGGTCCAGATGCGCATCCATCGCGTCACGCCCGAGTTCATCACCGAGCTGCGGAAGCTCGGATACGACAAGCTGCCGGTCGATCAGCTGGTCCAGATGCGGATTCATCGCGCCACGCCGGAGTTCATCGCGGAGCTCAAGAAGGCGGGCTTCTCGAACATGTCGGTCGACGAGCTGGTCCAGTTCCGAATCCATCGCGTGACGCCGGAGCACATCAGCGAGCTCGCCTCCCTCGGCTACAAGAACCTGGACGGCGACGAGCTCGTCCAGACACGCATCCACCGCGTGACGCCGGAGTTCGTGCGCGAGCTGCAGACCGAGGGCTACAAGAACGTTCCGATGGACGACCTGGTCCAGATGCGGATCCACCGCGTGACGCCCGAGTTCATCCGCGAGCTGAAAGAACTGGGATACAAGGACATCCCCGTCGACACCCTGGTCCAGATGCGAATCCACCGGGTGGACGCCCAGTTCATCAAGGACGTGCGCGCCGACGGCTTCAAGGACATGACGCCGCGTGAGCTCATCGATTTCAAGATCCACGCGGGACGGTGGATGGCGAGGAAGAAGAAGTAATCCTGCATTGTCGATTGGGGATTGGCGATTGCGGATTGATTGTTGATTGGAGATTGGGGATTGAGGATTGATTGACGATTGCTGATTGGTGACGAACGCGCGCCGCTACTTCGCGCAGCGCCCAATCCCCAATCAGCAATAAATCTCCAATCGCCAATCATCAATCGCCAATCAATCCACAATCCCCAATCTCAAATCGTCAATGCAGGAAGTCTGAGAGTGGCCCTACACCCGCGCGCTGCAGCTCTGCCCTCCAGCGTAAGCGTCCCGCCGTGCGCCTCGGCGATCTGCCGGCACAGGACGAGGCCGATGCCCGAACCTGTCGGCTTGGTGGTGAAGAAGGGCACGAACAGGTTGGTTGTATCGGGCAGGCCGGGGCCTTCGTCCTCGATCGTCATCTCGAACCCGTCGCTGCCCGTCCACTCGATCCACACCGCGCCGCCGGTCTCGAGCGCCGCGTCGACCGCGTTGCGAACGATGTTGATCAGGAGCTGTTCGATCTGGTCGGGATCGGCGTCCAGCTGGATGTCCGAGGCCGCCCGGATCTCGACCGGCAGCCGATCGTGTTCCAGCTCGGCGACCCGCCGCGCGAGCGGCATGATCGAGATCCGCTTCGGCTGCGGCTTGGGCAGCTTGGCGAGCTGGGCGTAGGCGCGGAGGAATCGTCCGAGCGCGCCGGAGCGCGTCTCGATCAGCGTCAGGCCGTCGACGATCTCCGCCCCCCGGGGCAGGTCCGGCACCCGGGAGACCATCCGCTTGAGCGTGTGCGCGATCGACTTGATCGGCGTCAGCGAGTTGTTGATCTCGTGCGACAGCACGCGCACGATCCGCTGCCACGCGAGCTGTTCCTGCTCGCGCAGCGCGCGGCTGACGTCGGAGAACGCGACGAGCTGGTGCGGCTTGCCGTCGCGATAGAAGGTCGAGCGGCGGACTTCGAGCGCGCCGTGCCCGGCGAACGTGCGATCGACGAGCCGCGGCACCGATCCCGAGAGATACGGATCGAGGCGCAGCTCGGCGGCCCGGCGCCCGAGCAGCTTCGGCGCGGACCGGCCGAGCAGCCGCTCGGCGGCCGGGTTGACGAGCACGAGGCGCTCCTCGGTGTCGAACGCGAGCATCGCGACGTCGATCGCCTGCATCACGCTCGACAGGAGCGCGGTCGACTCCACCGCTTCGGTTCGCTGCCGCTGCAGCGTCTGGCCGAGCGCGTTGATCTCGTGCATGACGAGCCCTGCCGCGCTGCCGGACCGCGCGCCGACTCCGCGGATGGAGTAGTCCCCTTCGCGCAGCGCGCCGAGCAGATTCGCGGCGACGAAGAGCACTCGCGTGACCATCTGCCGCGCCGCAGCGGCCGCCCCGACCCACACGCAGATGATGACGGAGGTGATGGTCCACCGCACCTCGAAGGTGTAAGGCTCCGCCCAGACGCCGTAGAGCACCAGCGCGCTGGCGGGCAGGCCGGCGAGCAGGCCGAGCATCAGGACGGACTGCTCGATGCTCGGCTGAACCCGTGCGCTTCGTTCAGCGGCCGTCGTCATCGTCGGTCGGTTCGGATGGTTCGGCGGACCTGAGAGGTCCGCCCTCCGGAGTCTCCGTGACCTGCTGCAGGCGGCGGTAGAGCGCGCTCCGGCTCAGGCCGAGGTGCGCCGCGGCGCGCCGGACGTCCCCGCCGTGACGCGCGAGCGCCTTCTGAATGAAGAGTCGCTCGATGTCCTCGAGCGGGAGGTTATCGAGCGGGGTCCGGCTGTTCTCTGCGTCTTTCGCCGTGGTCCGGCTGAAGCCGGACACTACGTCACTCCCCGAGCCGGACCGCAACTCGAGATCGTCCGCTCGGATCATCTCCGCGCCGGATTCCGCCATCAGGACCGCGCGCTCGACGGTGTGCGCCAGCTCGCGCACGTTCCCCGGCCAGCGGTGCGCGGCAAGCGCCGAGAGCGCCGCCCCGTCGAACGCCGCCGCGCGCTTGCCGTACCGCGCGGCGTATCGCGCCAGGAAGTGCGCCACCAGCGGCGCGACGTCCTCGGGCCGCTCGCGCAGCGGCGGGAGATGCAGGACGACGGTGTTCAGGCGATACAACAGATCCTCGCGGAACCGTCCCGATGCGATCTCGTCGTCGATGTTGGCGTTGGTCGCGGACAGAAGGCGGACGTTGACGTAGCGCATCTTCGACGAGCCGACGCGCTGGACCTCGCCGGTCTGCGCGACGCGCAGCAGCTTCGCCTGCAGCCGCACCGGCATGTTCGCGATCTCGTCGAGAAAGAGCGTCCCTTCGTCTGCCAGCTCGAAGCAGCCCAGGCGGTCCGCGCGCGCGTCGGTGAAGGCGCCCCTCACATGGCCGAACAGCTCGCTCTCCGCGACGCCGTCGGCGAGCCCTCCGGCGTTCATCGTGACGAGGGGCCGGGTGTGCCGGTCCGATCGCGCGTGCAGCCGGGCCGCGACCACCTCTTTGCCGGTGCCGTGCTCGCCGGTAATGAGGACGGCGGCGTCGGACGACGCCACGCGATCGATCGTCCGCGCGATGGCCTTCATCGCGGCGGACTCCGCGATGAACACGGGCGCACGCTGCAGGCGGCCGGCCGCTTCCTCGGCGCGTTCGCTCCGCCGGACCGCGCGCCGCAGCGCGATCTGGGTCCTCACGCATGCCGTCAGCCGGTCGTCGTCCCACGGCTTCTCGAGGTAGTCCCGGGCGCCGCGCCGCATTGCTTCGACCGCGATCGGCACGCTGCTCCAGGCCGTCATGATCACGACGGGCAACGCCGGGTCCATCCCGCGGATGCGCTCGAGCAGGTCCAGGCCTTCCTGACCCGACGTCGTGTCGCGCGTGTAGTTGAGATCGATGAGCGCCAGGTCGAAGTCTTCGGACTCGAGGCGGGCGAGCGCCTCGACCGGCGAAGCGGCGGTCTCGACCCGGTATCCTTCGTCTGCCAGCAGGAGCCGGAGCGCCTCGACGACATCCGCCTGGTCGTCGGCGATGAGGATCCGCGCGTGGCTCGACCCCTCCGATTTCTCGCGCATTCCCCATTGTCTAGGAAGATGCATGCCAGCGTGGGACGTCACAGTCCCTTAGACGGAATTCGGACGAAGACGTTTATCCGGTCCCGAAACCGCGACCGCCAGTCCTGATGCCGGGACCGAGCCGGCAACGTCAGCCGCCGAAACGCCCGTCAAATCAGGGTTGAGCCCCGGGGCACGCCGCTTGCGATGCGTCTCCACATATGCGTGTCCTCGTCGCCGATGACCAGCCCGACGTCCTGCAGGCCCTGCGCCTGTTGCTGACCGACTCCGGCTTCGAGCCCGACCTGGTGGCGTCGGCCGACGCCGTCGTCGAGAAGCTGCAGGAGCAGTCGTACGAGCTGCTGCTCATCGATCTGAACTACTCCCGCGACACGACCTCGGGCCGCGAAGGGCTCGAGCTCCTCTCACGCGTCCGCGCGTTCGACGCCGGGCTGCCGGTCGTCGTCATGACCGGCTGGGGCAGCATCGACACGGCCGTCGATGCCATGCGTCGCGGCGCGCGCAGCTTCGTCCAGAAGCCGTGGGACGACACGACGCTCATCGAGATCCTTCAGCGTGAGATCGAAGAAGGGCGCGCGGCGCGCCGGCGCGATGCGAAACAACAGCGGGAGCAGGACGAGGCGCGGCTCATCCAGCGCGGCCTCCTGCCGGCGAGTTTCCCTGCTACCGCAACCTTCCGGATTGCCGGTGCGTGGCAGCCGGCATCGGGCTTCGGCGGCGACTGCTACGACGTGCTGACGTTCGGTCCAGATGTTCTTGGCTTGTCGATCGCGGACGTGGCCGGTAAGGGGCTGCCCGCCGCCCTCCTGATGTCGAACCTGCAGGCGGCTGTGCGCGCGTTCGCACAGGACAAGGCGCGGCCCCGGGCGATCTGCGCCAGCGTTAATCGGCTGCTCTGTCTCAACATGACCAGCGGCCGGTTCGTCACGTTCTGTTACGTCCGCATCGACGGGGAGCGGCGAGTGGCCTCCTACGCCAACGCGGGCCACAACCCACCCCTGCTCGTGCGCGCGGACGGCCGGATCGAGAAGCTGTCGACCGGAGGGATGGTGCTCGGCGTGTTCCCGGACACCGGCTACGAGGAAGCCGAGCTGCCGCTGTACCCGGGCGACCGCCTGCTCCTCTACACCGACGGCATCACCGAGGCAAGGGACTCGTCCGGGGAAGAGTTCACCGACGACCGTCTCGCCGAGCTCCTCGTCGAGCATCGCGCGCTCGACGCAAACGCGCTGCACGCGACGCTCTTCGATCGCGTCACCGCGTTCGCCGCGGACGGGTTTCAGGACGACGCGACGCTCATCGTGATCGAGATTCGATAATGCGACAAGACCTTCGACACGCGCTGCAAATCCTCGTGAAGCATCCGCGCTTCACGGCGGTCGCCGTCGTCACGCTCGCGCTGGGCATCGGCGCGAACACGGCAATCTTCACGCTCGTCAACGGGGTCCTGTTGCGGCCCCTGCCCTATCCCGATCAGGACCGGATCGTACGGCTCTGGGAGCAGACCGAGCGCGGGCCGCAGGTCTCGGTGTCGGGCCCGAACTTCCGGGATTGGTTCCGCATGGCCCGGAGCTTCGACGCGCTCGCCGCGTACTTCGGTGGGCGGGACACGGTGATCGCCGGCAAGAACGCCACCTTCGCGGACGTGTATCAGGTCTCGAGTGATTTCTTCGAGGCGTTGGGCGTGCAGCCGAGCGCCGGCCGCACGTTCACCACCGACGAGATCCTCGAAGGCGGCCCTCCCGCCGTCGTCGTCAGCTACGAGTTCTGGCGCCAGACGCTCGGCGAGGCGCCGGTCGAGGAGGCGCGGGTCGAAGCGGTCGGGTTGAGCTGTAGGGTCGTCGGTGTGATGCCGCCCGGCTTCGCCTATCCCCGAGATGCCGACGTCTGGTTTCCGATGGAGCATTTCAAGGACGAGACGGGCCGCACGGGGCATAACTTCTCGGTCATCGCGCGTGTTCGCGGCGACGTGAGCCCAGAACAGGCGCGCGCCGAGCTCGCGACGATTGCGACGCAGCTCAAGACCAGGCACGGCCAGGATAACGACGCCATCGGCATCACGATGCTGCCGCTGCACGAGAGCCTGTCGGGACGCGCCCGACCCGCCCTCCTGATGCTGCTCGGCGCCGTCGGTCTGGTGCTCCTCATCGCGTGCGCGAACGTCGCCAGCACGCTGCTCGCGCGGGCGGAAGAACGCCGCCGGGAGCTCGCGATCCGCGCGGCGCTCGGCGCCAGCCGCTCGCGCATCGTGCGCCAGCTACTCGTCGAGAGCCTGATCCTCGCGGTCGTCGGCGGCGTCGCCGGGTTCCTCGCTGGCACGTGGATTCTGCGCGGCCTCCTCTCGATCGACCCTGGCACGCTCACGCGCGGCGCCGAAGTGGGTATCGACGGGCGAATCTTCCTCTTCTCGATCGCCACCGCGGTCGGGACTGTCTTCGTGTTCGGTCTGGTTCCCGCCCTCAGCGCCTCGCAGATCGATCTGCGCGATTCGCTGGCGCACGGCGCGCGCGTGGCCTCCGGTGGACGTTCACGGGCGTTCCTGGTCGCGGCCGAAGCGGCGCTGGCCACGCTCCTGCTCGTCGGCGCCGCTCTTCTTATCCGCAGCCTCTGGAAGGTGACGAGCATCGATCCCGGCTGGAACCCGCAAGGACTGGTGACGCTCGAGATGACGGTTCCGGGATCGCGATACGACAGCGAGGCGCGGGCGGTCGCGTTCTACAGCGAACTGCTCACGCGGCTGCGATCCGTACCTGGCGTCCGGCACACCGGGCTGACGACTAGTATCCCGCTCGGCGTGTTCGACCCAGGCGGCGGCTTCCGCCTCGATAACGCGGACGTTCGTGACTGGTCCGCCGGCTATCGCGTCGTCAGCGCCGACTATCTGCCGGCGCTCGGCGTGCCGCTCGTCAGAGGCCGGTTCATCCGCGACGCGGACGACGGGTCGCAGCAGCCCGTGGCGGTCGTCAACCAGGAATTCGTGAAGCGGTATCTCGGTGACGGCGATCCGATCGGCCGGCGCTTCCAGTACCGCGGGATGGACGGTCGAGACGAGCCGTGGCTGACGATCGTCGGCGTCGTCGGTGACCTGCGGCATCGGTCGCTCATCCGTCCGTTTCAGCCCGAGGCGTACGTGAGCTACCAGCAGCGCTCGAAGCGCACGCGATCCAGCGTGTACGTCGCCGTCAGGCTCGCGAGCGCCGACCTCGTCGAGCGTTCGGCATCGGTGCTGCGGGAGACCGTGATGGCCGTCGGGCCGGACGTCCCCGTCGAGATCGTCTCGATGGACGAGCGGGTGTCGGCATCGGTCGCCGACCGCCGCTTCACCGCGGCCGTGCTCGGCGCGTTCGCGGTCACGGCGCTGCTGCTCGCCGCGGTCGGGATCTACGGCGTGCTGTCGCAGACCGTCGCCCGCCGGATGCACGAGATCGGCATCCGCATGGCGCTTGGCGCCGACGCGCGCGCCGTCGTGCGGATGGTGCGAACGGGAGCGCTGAAGCCGGTGGCGGTGGGCATCGCCGTCGGCGTCGTCGGGGCGCTCGGCCTGGGACGATACATCACGACGATGTTGTACGAGGTCGGGCCGGCCGATCCGCGGAGCTTCGTGCTCGCGGCGGCGGCGCTCTTCGGCGTCGCCTGGATCGCCGCGTCGATCCCCGCGCGCCGCGCGACGGCGGTCGATCCAATCGTGGTACTGCGGGCGGAATGAACCAATGGACCGCCTGATTCAGGACACTCGCTACGCGTTCCGCACGTTCCTTCGTCAGCCCGCGCTGACGCTCACTGCGCTCGGCGCGCTCGCGCTCGGGATCGGCGCCAACACGGCCGTGTTCAGCGTCGTCTACGCGGTGCTCCTCAAGCCGCTGCCTTTCGCCGATCCCGATCGCCTCGTGGTCGTCTGGGAGACGAACGAAATCCGCGGGGTGCCCCTGATGTCGGTCGCGCCGCCCAATCTGGACGACTGGCGCCGTCAGGCGCGGTCGTTCGCCGAGATTGCGGCGTTCGCGCCCGCGAGCTTGACGCTTGGTGGGGACGCCGACGCTGAGGCCGAACAGCTCGAGACCGGGCGCGTGGCGGGGCCTCTCTTCGATCTTCTCGGCGTCAAGCCGGCGATCGGCCGCGGATTCACGCCCGCGGACGAGCAGGCGGCCTCGCCGCCGACGGTCATCCTCTCCGATGGATTGTGGCGGCGCAGATTTGGAGGCGATCCTTCAATCGTCGGACGCGCGCTGCAGCTCGGTGGCCGGACCGTCGAGGTCGTCGGCGTGATGCCGCCGGACTTCCAGTTTCCACCGCCGGTGTCGTTCGAGGCTATCAAGCTGCCCGAGCCGGCCGACATCTGGATCCCGCTCCGGGACAAAGAGTTCTCCTACCAGCGCGGCGCGCACTTCCTGACCGTCGTTGCCCGGCTCGCGCCCGGAGCAACCGTGGCGAGCGCTCGCGAGGAGATGGCCGTCGTGGCCGCGCGGCTGGCCAGGCAGTATCCGGATTCGAACGTGGGATGGGGCGCGACGGTCGTCCCCCTCGCCGACGAGATCACCGGAGACACACGGCCGGCGCTGCTCGTGCTCTTTGCCGCCGTCGGGCTGGTGCTTCTCCTGGCCTGCGCGAACGTGGCGCATCTGCTGCTGGCACGCAGCATCGACCGCCGGCGCGAGATCGCGGTGCGCTCGGCGCTCGGTGCGGGCCGGAGGCGGCTCGCGCGGCAGCTCTTCACGGAGTCTCTCGCGCTCGCGCTCGCCGGTGGCGGCGCCGGCGTGCTGCTGGCGGCCTGGGGCGTCAGGGTGATCACGCGTCTCGGCCCGACGAGCGTGCCCCGGCTCGACGAGGTGAGCATGGATTGGCGCGCCCTCGCGGCCGCGCTGGCCTGCGCGATCGTCGCCGCCGTCCTCGCGGGCAGCGCGCCCATCCTGAACGCCGCGCGGCAGCGCGCTCTCGATGGATTGCGCGAACGGTCGGCAACCGGCGGCCCCGGGACGCGTCGCGTGCAGGCCGCGCTGATCGCGGGCGAAGCGGCGATCGCCGTGGTCGTCGTCGTGGTCGCCGTGCTCCTTGGCGAGAGCTTCCTGCGGCTTCGCGGCGTCGACCCCGGGTTCCAGTCCGATCGCGTGCTCTCGTTCCGGGTGACGCTGCCCGGCACGCGATTCACCGCCGAAGCGCGCGCCGCGTTCCTCGAGCAGGCGCTTACCCGGCTGAGCGCTCTGCCCGGCGTCGAGGCGGCCGGCACGATCGACTCGCTGCCTCTCGGCGACGATCGGCAGGGATCGTCCTTCTCGATCGAGGGAGCGCCGGCGTTCCCGGACGGCAGGTCGCCGCGAATGCACATCAGCATCGCCGGTCCCGGTTATTTCGAGGCGATGGGGTTCCGCGTGCTGGAAGGCCGCACGTTCGAGATGCGGGATCGCGACGGCGCCGAGCCGGTCGTCCTGGTCAACGAGGCGTTGGCGCGGCAGTACTTTCCGGGGGCGAGCCCGGTCGGTCGCCTCATTCGGGTCGCGATGAACACGCGCACGCCGCGGAAGATCATCGGCGTCGTCAACGACGAACGCCACGACTCGCTCACCGTCACGCCTGTGGCGGGCGCCTACATGCCCGTCCTGCAGTTCTCGTGGGCGCAGCAGGCATTCGTCGTGCGGACCGCATCGCGTCCCGAGGACCTGGCGGACGCCGCGCGGCGGACGATCCGCGAGCTCGACCCCACGCTCGCGGTCTTCGGCCTGACGACGATGGAACAGGTGGTCGAGGCGTCGGTCGCGGCGCCCCGCTTCGCGACGCTGTTGCTCACGCTCTTTGCGCTGGTGGCGCTCGCCCTCGCCGGTGTCGGCGTCTACGGCGTGACCAGCCACAGCGTGAGCGCCCGCACCGCCGAGATCGGCGTGCGCATGGCGCTCGGCGCGCGCGCCGGCGACATCATGCGCACGCTCCTCGGGCGGAGCCTCGGGTTGGCCGCGGCCGGCATCGGCGTCGGGCTCATAGGCGCCGTCGGCCTGTCTCGGATGCTCGAGACCATGCTCTTCAGCGTGACGGCGACGACACCGCACGTGTACGGCGCGGCCGCGGTCATCGTCGCAGCCGCGGCAACGCTTGCCTGCTGGATTCCAGCCCGCCGCGCGACGACGGTGGATCCGAACATCGTGTTGCGATCGGAATAAAACGCGTTCGCCGTAGCGCAGCCCTTCAGGGCTGCGGTGCAGCGCAGGCCTTCAGGCCTGCCGCGGACAAATTATGGACCGCCTGATTCAAGATCTCCGCTACGCGCTGCGCACCTTCATCCGCCAGCCGGTGGTGACGGTGACCGCCCTCGCCGCGCTCGCGCTCGGGATCGGCGCGAACACGGCGGTCTTCAGCGTCGTCTACGGCGTCCTGATCAAACCGCTTCCCTACCCCGAGCCAGAAGCGCTGGTTTATGTCCACGACACCTTTCCTGCGGTGCGGTTCGCGTCCGTCGGGTTCGCGAAGTACCTCGCGTTGAGAGAGCGCAATCGCACGCTCGTCGCCCTCGGGGCGATGGCGCCGATTGGGCTGACACTGACTGCATCTGGCGCTGAGCCAGAACAGGTCGGAGGATCGCGTGTGTCCGCGGACGTGTTCAAGGCGATGCGCGTCGAGCCGCTGCACGGCCGCTGGTTCACGGCGGATGAAGATCAGCCGGGCGGCACCCCCGTGATCGTGCTCAGCCACACGTTGTGGATGCGGCGCTTCGGCGCCGACCCGCGGGTTGTCGGCTCGACCATCACCGTGGATGGTCAGGCACGAACCGTTACTGGCGTCATGCCGGCGGGCTTCACATATCCCGGACGCACCGAGGCGTGGGTTCCGCTCTCGCTCTCCGAGGCGACGGCCGGGCCGGGCAACTTCCTGCGACTCGTCGGCCGGATGCGGCCTCGCACGTCGGTCGAGCAGGCGCGGGCCGATCTCGAGGCGGTCACCGCCGCTTTCAACGAAGAGCGCGGATTGAAACGCGGCGTCCTCGTCTGGCCGCTCCACGAGATCATGGTCGACAGCAACCGGCGGACGTTGCTCGTCCTGCAGGGCGCGGTCGCATTCGTCCTGCTCATCGCGTGCGCGAACGTCGCCAACCTGCTGCTTGCGAGAAGCGTCGCGCGCCGCCGCGAGCTGGCGATTCGCACGGCGCTCGGCGCCGCGCGGTGGCGCATCGTCCGGCAGTTATTGACCGAGAGCATTCTTCTTGCGATTGCGGGAGCCGGAACGGGGCTCGTGCTCGCGGGATGGCTGCTGCGCCTGTTCAAGGCGCTCGCACCGGCGACGTTTCCGCGCGCGGCGTCGCTCGAGATCGATGGCAGCGTTCTCGTGTTCACTGTCGGCGTCGCGGTGCTGACCGGCCTGCTCTTCGGCGTCGCACCAGCGCGGCGCGGCATCCGCACCGACCCGAACGACGCGCTGCGGGACGCGGCGGGCCGCGGCGCCTCGAGCGCCGGCGGCCGCGGAGCGAGCCGCTCCCTCGTCGTCGCCGAGGTCTCGCTCGCCGTCGTCCTCGTCGTCGGCGCCGGGCTGATGGTGAAGAGCCTGTTGCGCCTGCAGCAGCAGGAGACCGGATTCCGCGCGGAGAACGCCGTCACGTTCGATCTGAATCTTCCGACGGCGCGATATGGAGACGACAAGACCGTGTCGGCGGCCTACGAGCGTCTCCTCGAAGAGATTCGGACGGTCCCTGGCGTCGAGGCAGTCGGCGCCATCAACCATGTGCCGCTCGTCCGGTTCGGCTTCAACGGCACCATCGTGATCGAGGGACAGCCACCGCAGCCGGCGGACAAGGCGCCCGCCGTCGAGTTCAGGGTGGTCACGCCGGGCTACTTCGAGGCGATGGGCGTGCCGTTGCGCGCGGGCCGGCAGCTGACCGCGCGGGACACGGCCGCAGGTCAGCCGGTCGTCGTCATCAACGAAGCGATGGCCAGACAGTTCTGGCCAGGTCAGAGCCCGCTTGGCGCGCGGATCCAGCCGCCGTTCGCTGACGACAAGAGCCCATGGTTCGAGATCGTCGGCATCGTAGGCGACGTCCGGTCCTGGACGCTTCGGACGCCTCCCGTCCCGGAGTGCTACGGCACGCACGCGCAGTCCCCCGTCCCTGGCCTCTCGCCGGTGATTCGCACGGGGAACGTGCCGATCGAGACCGTGCTGCCGGCAATCCGCCAGAGGATCGCGGCGGTCGATCCGGCGCTTCCGCTCGTCCGCGTGCAGACGCTGACACGAGTCATCGAACAGGCCGCTGGCGACTCGCGCCTGTCGTCCGTGTTGACGACGGTGTTCGCCCTCCTGGCTGCGCTGCTCGCGACGGTCGGGATCTACAGCGTGATCTCTTACTCGGTGGCGCAGCGCCATCGCGAGATCGGTATTCGCGTGGCGCTCGGAGCGGACAGCCGCCGGATCACGCGTCTCGTCGTGGGAGAAGGTCTCCTGCTGGCGGGGATCGGCGTCGCGATTGGATCGCTCGCGTCGCTGGTGTTGACACGCACGCTGGGCACGATGCTCTACGAGGTGAGCCCGACCGATCCGGCCGTGCTCGCCGGCACCGTCGGCGGCGTCGTGCTCGTGGCGCTGGCGGCGTCGTACCTCCCGGCGCGACGAGCGACGCGCGTGGACCCGGCGATCGCCCTGAGGGCCGAGTAGCGTAGCCCTTCAGGGCTGCCACAGCGTCAGGTCGTAGCGCAGGCCTTTAGGCCTGCTGGGGCGTCAGGCCGTAGCGCAGCCCTTTAGGGCTGCTCCGGCTCGAACCGCTTCGCGAAGCGCTGAAAAAGGTCGGCGAGATCCCTGGCGAACCAGACCCGATTGTCATTCTCGTGTTCCCATTTGTAGATCCAAGAGGTGTCCGGGATCTCGCCTGCCAGAATTCGATACGCGAATTGATCCCCGTCGCCCACCGCGCCGAAGAACAGCAGGCAGTTGAAGGGCATGTAGAGCTTGGCGAAGTCCTCGTCCTCCCAGAAGATTTCGTTCTGCGCGACCATCTCGGGTATGGGCCAGACGAGCTCCGACCCGTGGAGCACGTTGACACCGTTCGTCTCGAGGTAGAGCGATCGGAGCTCCTCGGGAAACTTGACCTTGAGCTCCTGCTCCGCCTCGGCCAGTTGCGAGGCCGTGCAGGGCGGACTGAACTTGGCGTCAGGGAAAAGCCGCAGGACGAGATCACGCCACGTCGAAGACAATTTCGTCCGCCTTGGGCGTTGGCCGGCTCCAACGCGGGTTAGACCGCGTCACACTGCTCCGGCCCTGGTTGAGATCCTACGGCAAAGAAACGTACGCCGCATAGAGCAGCACGACAGTGCCAACTGATGACGCACCCAGGCCTACCATATTGCCGACGAAGACAAGCTGATTGGACAGCGGCTTGGCCGACGTGTGCCCGCGCTGACCAACCATGGCGGCGAGGGGGAGCGAAAAGCAAAAGCCATAGTTCGACACCGCCCACGTCCACGCGAGCCAGGACTTGATCGGGTCCCCCACGCTGAGCGACGAAAGAATGGCCGCAATCGCCAGCCCTAGTGTCGGGCCGAGAGTCAGCGTGTCGTGCGCCAATCGCCACGCCTTGATGACATGATCCGGCGCATTTCGATGGACGGCGCGACCATACGGCACGCCGACAAGCAAGCCCGCCAGCAACACCAGCGCGCTGTGAAAAACGAGATAACGGGCCTGTAGGTCCATCATGCGTCGGTCGCAGTCTATCGCATCATTCTCGCATCACGATGATCGGATCGACCGACGCGGCGCGGCGCGCGGGCACGTAGGAAGCGGCGAGCGTGATGGTCGCGACGACGATCACGATGATCGCGAACGTCACGGGATCGGCTGCCGTCACGCCGAACAGCATCGACGAGATCGCGCGCGTCGCGGCAAGCGCGGCGACGGCGCCGATCGCGAGTCCTCCTGCGCTGAGGACCGCGCCGTCCCGCACCACCATCCTGATGACGTCGGCGGGCCGCGCACCGAGCGCGATCCGAACCCCGATCTCGCGCGTGCGCTGGGCCACGGCGAACGACAGCATCCCGAACAGCCCGATCGCGGCAAGCAGTACGCCAATCGCCGCGAAGATCGTCATCAGGAGCATGTTGAAGCGCCGCTCGGCCAGCAGCTTCCCCAGCAAGGCATCCAGCGTCGTCATCGTGTGAACCGGCTGATCGGGATCGACGTCGAGCAGCGCGCCGCGGATCGCCGACAGGGCCGTCGCCGCGTCGCCGGGCGTCCGGGCGACGAAGGTCATCCAGCGAAGGAAAGGCACGGTCCGCTGGGTGTAAGGCACGTAGGTCGCGGGGGGCTCCTCCCGCTCGGGCCCTGAGCTGCGCACGTCGTTCACCACCCCGACGATCGTCACCCATTGCGGATTCGGGGATTGGTCCCACATCAGGCGCTTGCCGATGGCTTCGGCGGGGCTCCTGAAATGCATCCGCACCATCGTTTCGTTGATGACCGTCACCGGCTGGCTCGACGGGGTGTCGAGGTCCGCGATCCCGCGCCCTGCCTTGAGAGAGATGCCCATCGTCTCGAAGTACGTCGCGCTTGCCGCGCGATAATCGGCCACGGGGCTTTCTCCTGAAACCGGGTGTTGACCGTCGATCCTGAACCGCATGTCCGTTGACGTCGACGAGAACGGCACTTGAGAGATCGCGGCCGCTCCGGCAATTCCCGGCAGCCTCGCGATCCGATCGAGCGCTGAAGCGACGTACGTTTTCTGATCGGGGATGCGGACGTACTTCGGCCCGACGAGATACACGTCCATCGATACGAGGCCGTCGGCGCGGAACCCCGGGTCGACGCTGAGCACGCGGCCGAAGCTCCGCACGAGCAGGCCGCCGCCCGCCACGAGGGGAACCGCGAGCGCGATCTCCGCTACGACCAGCGCGGCGCGAAGGCGTCGGCCGCCGCGTCCTCCGGTCGAGGCGCGCCCCGCCTCGTGCAAAGCAGGGGCGACGTTCACCGCCCGGGCCTGGCGCGCCGGCGCGACGCCGAACAGCACCGCGCTGATGAAAACCGCCGCGAGCGCGAACAGCAGGACCGGCGTGTCCAGCGAGATCTCCTCGACGCGTGGAAGATCGGCCGGCGCCAGGCGCCGGACGGCTTCGATCGCCGCCCAGGCAAAGCCGATTCCGAGGAGGCCGCCCGTGCAGGCGAAGATCAGCGCCTCGGTCAGGTGCTGCATCGTCAGGCGCCGCACCCCGGCGCCGAGCGCGATTCGGACGGCGAATTCCCGTTGTCGGCCGGCCGCTCGAGCGCTCAGGAGATTCGCGACGTTGGCGCAGGCGATCAGCAGGACCACGGCGACGGCGCCGAAGAGCGCCAGCAGGGCGTCGCGGACGTCGCCCGTCAGCACGTCTCGGGCCGGCGTCACTCTCGTCGTCCACCCCGCGTTCGAGTCGGGGAACTGTCGCGCGAGCCGCGCCGCGATCGCGTCGAGGTCGGCTTCGGCCTGTGCCGGAGTCACGCCCGGCTTCAGCCGCCCGTACGCCGCCATGAAGCGGCTGTTGCGCGGCACACCGCGCATCTCGTCCGCCAGAGGCGCCCACAACTGAATCTCGGACGCCGGAAAGACAAACGATGCCGGCATCACGCCGACAATCGTCGTCGGCACGCCGTTGAGCGTGATCGGCTGGCCGACGATGGCAGGATCCGCGCCGAACTGCGCCCGCCAGAGTCCGTAGCTCAGGACGGCGACGTTCCCGCCGCCCGGCCGATCGTCGGACGGGAGAATCGTGCGGCCGTGCAGCGGAGGGACGCCGAGCATGGGGAAGCACTCGCCGGTCACGCGAACACCGAGCAGCCGCAGCGGAACTGTGCGTCCCGTGAGGTTGAAGGTCCAATACACCGACATCGTGAAGTGCTGGAAGCCGCGCTCCTCGCGCTCGAAGTCCTTGAAGTCCTCGTACGAGACCGACGGGATGACCCGCGCGGCGCGCGTGGCGCGAATCTGCATGAGCCGGTCGGGCTCGTAGTACGGCAGGGGCCGGAAGAGCACGCCGTACACGACGCTGAAGAGCGCCGTCGTCGCGCCGATCCCCAGCGTCATCGTCAGGACGAGGACGGCGGAGACGAGCGGCGAGGCGCGCATGAGGCGGAGGGCGTGGCGGATGTCGCTGACGATCGTCATGAGGCGGACCTCTTCCTCGCTTCAGACGTCCCCTCAGAGGATCTGGTTAGCTGCTGGCTCGTGCGACCACGCCCGACCTGAAGGTCGGGCCTACCCTGCCATCGGGCCTACTCTGCTCTCAGCGCCGACACGACGTCGACGCGGAGCGCCTGGCGCGCCGGGACGATGCAGGCCAGAGTGGCGGTCAACGCGAGCAGCGCGGCGACGGCGACGTACGTCAGCGGGTCGCGCGCCGTCACGCCGAACAGCAGGTTCGCAATCAAGCTCGAGAGCAGGAACGCCGCAACGAGACCCACCACGATACCGACGACGACCGGCTTCATGCCCTTCAACAGGATCAGGCGCAGCACGCGATCGTTCGTGGCGCCGAGCGCGATGCGGACGCCGATCTCGGCGGTCTGCCGCGACACCGAATACGACATCACGCCGTAGATGCCGACCAGCGCCAGCACGAGCGCCAGAAGCGCGAACGCGCCGAGCAGGATCAATGTAAAACGGCGCGATGCGGTAGACGCTGCGACGATCTCCTCGAGCGTCTGGATGTTCGACAGCGGCAGCGACGGATCGAGATTCGACAGCGTCGCACGCACCATCGGGACGAGCGTCTCCTTGGGCATCGTCGTGTGAATCGCGAAGTACATGTGGCCGGGGCTCGAGCCGTAGCTCGGAAGGTAGACCGCCAGTGTCGGTGGCTGAGCCAGCCCGCGCTCGCGAATGTTCCCCACGACGCCGATGACCTCCGCCCGATTGTCGCCCTGCCCCCTCCAGAGAATTGCCTGCTTGCCGACGGCATCCTCGCCCGGCCACAACAGATCCGCGAGCCGCTGGCTGACGATGATCCGCCACGGCTTCGAGATGATGTCGCGCTCGTCGAACGTTCGACCCTTGAGAAGCGGCACACCCATCGTCTTGAAGTAGTCCCTGGTGATGAGCCGCCAGCTCGCCCACGGGATCTCCTTCACGTCAGGACGCTCGGCCGCCACGATGCCCATGCCGGTGCTCCCGGAGCTCATCGGACGACCGCTGACGGTGCTCACCGCCATGACGTTCGGCAGACCCCGCAGGCGCGTTTCGAAGTCCTGGACGAACTGCTCGGCGCGCGTCCCTTCCTTTTCGGTGTAGGACGGCGGCAGGTTCAGCTCGACGAGGATCCGCCGCTCGGTCTGAAATCCCCGGTCGACGCTGAGCAGCGCCGAGAAACTGCGGAGCAGCAGACCCGCGCCGACGAGCAACGCGAGCGTGAGGGCGACTTCCGCGGCGATCAGGACGGCACGAACGCGCTGCTGGCGCGGCGTGCCCGCGACGCTGCGCTCCCCTTCGCGCAGCGCGGGCGCGAGGTCGGTTCGCGCGGCCTGCAGCGCCGGGACGAGTCCGGTCAGGATGCCCGTCATAACGGCGACGGCCGTCGTGAACGCCAGGATCCATCCGTTGATTTCGATCTCGTCGAGCCGCGAGATACCCCATGCGTTGCTCGTGCGCAGCAGCTCGAGGCTCCAGTAGGCCAGGAGCAAGCCGAGCGCCGCTCCCGCGACCGACAGGACCAGCGATTCCGCGACGAGCAGCCGGACGATGCGCAACCGTCCCGCGCCGAGCGCGGCTCGGAGGGCGATCTCGCGGGTCCGGCTGGCCGCCTTGGCGAGCAGCAGGTTCGTCAGGTTGACGCACGCGATGAGCAGCAGGAACCCGACGGCGCCGAGCAGCACCCACAGCGCCCGGCGCGTGTTGCCGCCGGCGACGGCGTCGCTGAGGGGCCCGATGCTGCCCGACATCCCCTTGCTCGAGTCGGGATAGCGCTGTCCGAGCGTCGTCAGGACCTGCTGCAGATCGCTGCGCGCCGCCTCGAGCGTCACTCCAGGCTTCAGCCGTCCGATGCCCGCCATTTCCCAGCTGCCGCGCTGCGCGTCGGCGGTCCGCACGAGCGGGCGGAACACGTCCGCCCAGTCGAGAAACGGCGTTCCCGCAGGGAGGATGCCGATGACTTCGTGGCCGACGCCGTTCAGCGTCAGCGTCCGGCCGACGACCGCCGGGTCGTTGCCGAACTGCCGGGTCCAGAACCGGTGCGAGAGGATCACGACGTTCGCGTTCTGGCCCGGCGCGTCTTCGCCCGGACGGAGCAGGCGTCCCGCCGCCGGCGGCACGCCGAGCACGCGGAAGAACCCGGCGTTCACGCGAACGGCCTCGAGCTGCTGCGGGTCGCCGACGCCGGTCAGGTTCGCGCTGCCGAAGTCGATCGCCCCGAGATCCTCGAACGACCGCACCATGTCGCGCGCATCCCAGAAGTGGCCATGGGACCAGGACGTCTGCTCGAGGCCCCGTTCGGGAAATGCCATCCAGATCTGAACGATGCGGTCCGAGTCGGGAAAGACGAGCGGCTTCAGCAGCACTGAATAGATGACGCTGAAGATCGCCGTGTTCGCGCCGATGCCGAGCGCGAGCGTGAGGACCGCGACGAAGACGAGGCCGGGGACGCGCCTCAGTGTTCGGAGGCCATGGCGGATGTCGTGGAGGAAAGACATAGGCTCGCAAGCTTAGACGAAGAAACGCCGTGGCGGTTGACAGCCCGGCAAAGGCGCATGTAGCGTCCCGCCGATGAGACGCACGTCAGCCATTACGGTCGGGCTTGGACTGATCACCATCTCGATCTTCGCCGTCGAGCCGGGCAAGCCTTCGGTGTCAGCGCTCGAAGTCACCGCATATCGGGCGATCGGCGCGAAACATCCCGATGCCGCCATCCGCAACGGCGATTCGCTCGCCGAGCGGTTTCTCGGACCGAACGAGCGCGACATTCTCAAGAAGGGAGGATCGGACCTCGTCCTCGCGGGGCTCGCCATGGGCACCGAGGCAGCCTGGGACAGCCTCGGCGTTCGCAAGGCGTTCGCGTTCGCGGTCCACGTGCGGACCCGCCATATCGACGCAGTCTTCGAGGACAGCCTGAAAGCGGGGGCTCGACAGGTCGTGATTCTGGGCGCCGGGCTGGACAGCCGGGCCTACCGCCCGCCCGATAACGTACGGCGAACAAAAGTGTTCGAGGTCGATTTCCCGCCAACGCAGGAATACAAGAAGAAACGTGTGCTCGAGCTGATGGGTTCGCTTCCAGGCCACGTGGCGTACGTTCCGATCGACTTCACCAAGGACGACCTGGGCACCGTGCTCGCGAAGGCCGGATACGATCGTGCGCTCAAAACAGTTTTCGTCTGGGAAGGGGTCACGTTCTACATTCCCGAGGAGGCGGTCGACGCCACGCTGCGGTTCGTCGCAACCAACTCCCCGCCCGGCAGCCGGATCGTCTTCGATTACTTCCTCGCGAGCGGACTCAAGGTTCCCACGGCGGCGCTCAAGGACACCATGAAACGGCTCGAGGCCGTCAGGGAGCCATTGATCTTCGGTCTACCGGATGAAGACCCTGAAGGCTTCATCACGCGCCGCGGTCTTGTCATCGGCTCGAATGACCCGATGAAGGAGCTGATGCTGCGCTACCTGCCGAAGGCCCAGCTCGCCTCGGGACAGGATCTCGGCAACGCCCGCGCTTACATCTGCACAGCCGTCGTGCCGTAACTCACTCGCTCCGCAGCGCCACGGTCGGGTTGATCGCGAGTGCGCGGCGGGCCGGCACAAGCGAAGCCGCGAGGCTGAGCGCGCCAAAAACCAGCGCTGCAAGGCCGAACGTCACCGGATCGGCGGCGCCCACGCCGAACAGCAGCGACGCCAGCAGCTGAGTAGAGGCAAGCGCGAGAAGAAGCCCGACCGCGAGACCGCTCGCCGTCAGCACCGCACCCTGCCTGAATACGAGACGCAGCACGTCGCGCGGCGTCGCGCCGAGCGCGACGCGGATGCCGAGCTCGCGCGTCCGCCGCGTCACCGAGTACGCCGTGACTCCGTAGACGCCGAGGCCCGCGATCAGGAGCGCGACCACGCCCAGCGCGCCGGCGATGCCACCCGCGACGCGCTGCGGAAGCAGCGCGATCGTCGACAGCCCGTCGAGCGTGAACGTGCCGATGATGGGTAGATTCGGATTCAGCTCGGCCACGATCGCGCGCACGGCGGGAATCACGGTTGGGCCGGCGGTCCGTACGACCAGGGAGACACGCGGCTCGTACTCCTGCGCGTAGGGCAGGTAGATGAACGGCGTGGGATCCTCATTGAGCGTGACGTACTTGCCCGTCTTCTCGATGCCCACCACCTCGACCTGCCGCTGGCCATCGTCATCGGTTCGGACCAGACGCCGGCCGATCGGATCCTCCCCGGGCCAGAGCTTCGCCGCCGCAGCCTCGTTGACGATCGCGACGTCAGTCCGTCCTTTGATATCAGACGGACCGAAGTCGCGGCCTCGGAGGAGTTGAATGCCCAAGGTGCGGAAGTAGCCGGGCTCGACGATGTTCCAGTCCTCGAGATCCACCGCTTCCTTCTCGGTTTTCCCCGCCGCCCAGACATCCCCCCTGCCGTGACGGCCGCCGTCGAGCGGCAGGTCGATCGCCGCCGTCACCGATTCGACACCGGGCAGCGCTTCGACCCGCGCGATGATCTGCCGGAGGAATGCGGGGCCGGTCGTGTCGTTGTGTCTGGCGAGGGAGAGATCGAGGCCCACGATTTCGACGTTCGTGTTGTCGAAGCCGGGGTTGATGGACGACGCGTGCTGGAGCGCGCGGGCGAAGAGTCCGGCGACGATGATGAGCAGCACGGAGCCGGCCACCTGCGCCGCGACCAGCACCTGGCGTAGCCGGAACCGTCCGAAGCCGGCCTCGCGATCCCCTTTCAGCGTCTCGACGAGGTCCGGCCTCGAGGCCTGGAGCGCCGGGACGAGACCGGTTGCGAGGGCAGTCAGGCCTGTCACGACGAGGCCGAACAGAACGATCCGCGAGTCGAGCGGCAGAGAAAGCGTCAGCGGGATGGGAATGTTCGGCAGCAGCGCAAGGAGGAGGCCCGTCATCCACCGCGCCGCGAGCAGGCCCGCCGCGCCGCCCAACAGGAAGACCGCCAGCGATTCCACTACGAGCTGGCGAACAAGCCGGGCACGTGAGGCGCCGAGCGCCAGCCGAACTGCCGTCTCCCGCCGTCGCGCCGCGGCGCGCGCGAGCATCATGCCGGCGATATTGATCGACGCGACGACCAGGACGAGGACGACGATCGCACCGAGGATCGCCATGAACGCACCGACGTACGTGCTCATCTCGCCCGGCACGGGAGTCGCCCGCATCACCTTCCAGCCCACTCCGCGGTTCGTGTCCGGATACATCTCTTCCAGACGCTTCGCGATCGCATCAATCTCCGCCTGCGCCTGCTCGATGCTGACGTCCGGAGCGAGGCGGCCGCCGATCAGAATCCAGGATCCGCCCCGCATCGGACGCCACGTCGTCCCAGGCTTGATCTCGGACACCATCGTCAGCGGCGCCCACAGCTCCGGGCTGAGGAGCGTCGTCCCGCGGAAGCCTGGCGGCGCGACGCCGAGAACCGTGAACGGTGTGCCGTTGAGAATGATGGACTGGCCAACGACGGACGGATCGGCACTGAAACGACGTCGCCAGAGCCGGTCGCTCAGCACCACGACAGGTGACGCGCCAGGGGCCTTGTCATCGTCCGGCGTGAGGAGTCGTCCGCGTTGAGGGGTCACGCCCAGGATCTGAAAGTAGTTGCCGCTGACGATCGTGGCGTAGACGCGTTCCGCTCCGCTGTTTCCGCCGAGCGCAACCGATATCGGCTCGAGGTCGTGCGCGTACACGCCGCTCAACTTCGTCGCCTGGGCGGCGATGTCCTGGAAGTTCGGGTATGAGGTGTTATCGAACTCCTGGCCGTTTCGTGTTCGCCCGATGTCGACGACGCGGTCCGGATTCGTGACGCCGATGGGCCTGCGCAGCAACAGCGCATCGGCGAGCGTGAAAACCGTCGTCGTCGCGCCGATGCCGATGGCGAGCGACAGGACCGCGGTCGCGGTGAACAACGGGCTTCGAACGAGCAGACGCAGGGCGTACCGGAAGTCTACGAACATGGTCGTAGATACGAATCTGGAAGCCGCCCGGTTCACGAAATTGTCATTCGTGAAGGAGACAAGCGCGGGTAGCGACTACCCATTTTGTCGTTCGAAATTTATTGTGCAAAAGCCCGTACAAACGACTTGACTCTGTCGTTCAGTAGGGTGGAATTAGAGTCTCCGTTTCATCGCAGCGCCGCTCTTATACACGTAGCGCAGCCTCTTCCACGCGGAGCGCAGCCCTTCTGGGCTGCCTGAGGTGTTATGACCCGTTCTCACTCGACGTCGGTCCGAGCGTTTGTCGCGGTCCTGTCGTTGCTGGCCGGGATCCTCGTGTCAGCGCAGACGCCGCCGTCTGGAGATCGCGGACGCCGCGTGCCGGAGCATCTGCGAGCGCGCGCCGAACGAAACGGGCGCGTCAGGGTGCTCGTCGAGCTCAATCTCGCGGCCGGGCGCCACGTCGCCGAGGGGGCGCTTCGCACGCTGTCGGATGTCACTCGGCAGCGAAGCGAGATTCTGAATTCCTTCGCTCGCATCGATGCGAAGCTCAGGTTCGCGGATCGCCGCGTGCTCTACCGCTACCGGACCGTGCCCTACATCGCACTCGAGGTCACGCCAGCCGGGCTCGCAGCGCTCGAAGCGGCGACCTCCGATGTCGCTCGCGTGCTCGAAGACGAGATTCTGTGGCCGGTGCTCGCGCAGAGCGCGCCGCTCATACAAGCGGATCAGGCGTGGGCAGCGGGGTACGACGGCACGGGCACGACGATCGCCGTGCTCGATACCGGCGTCGATTCGAACCATCCCTTCCTGGCGGGCAAGGTGGTCGCAGAGGCCTGCTTCTCGACGACGTCGGGCCTCAGCCTGACCACGTGTCCGAACGGAACCGATCAGCAGATCGGGGTCGGCGCAGCCGCGCCATGCTCGGCGCCCGACTGCATCCACGGCACGCACGTCGCCGGCATCGCGGCAGGAAACGGGCCGTCGGCCGGTCAGCCGTTCTCCGGTGTTGCCAGGGGCGCGGACGTGATGGCGGTGCAGGTCTTTTCGATCATCACCGACCCCGGGACCTGCCCGACAGGCAACTGCCTGGGCGCTTTCTCGGCCGACATCATCGCCGGGCTCGAATACGTCTACTCGCTTGCCGCGGCGCGCAACGTCGCGTCGATCAACATGAGCCTCGGCAGCGCCGGGACGTTCACGACGAATTGCGACAGCCAGCCGTATCGACCGGCGATCGACAACCTCCGGTCGATTGGCGTCGCGACGGTGATCGCGGCCGGGAACAGCGGATCGGGAACCGGACTTTCGGCGCCCGGCTGCATTTCGTCCGCCGTCAGCGTTGGATCGACCGACAAGAGCAATCAGGTCTCATCGTTCTCGAACGTGGCGCCCTTCCTGTCGCTGTTCGCGCCCGGAAGCTCGATTACGTCATCGGTGCCGGGCGGCACGTTCAGGGCGTTCAGCGGCACGTCCATGGCGACGCCTCATGTCGCCGGCACATGGGCGATCCTGCGCCAGGCGGCACCTACCGCGGGCGTCGGCCTGATTCTCGATGTGCTGCGGCAGACCGGGCTCCCGATTACCGACACGAGGCCGATCGGCGTAGGCACGACGATCCCGCGCGTGAGCATCTTCGAGGCACTCGGCGCGCTGACCCCGGTCACGAACCCGGCTCCGGTTTTGACCGCCACCTCCCCGGCACGCCTGCGCGCGTCGCCATCGCCGGTCATTCTCACGCTCGTCGGCAGTGGCTTCGTCGCGTCGTCGGCCGCCTACTGGAACGGCGCGCCACGACCCACGGTCACCGAGAGCACCACGCAACTCAGAGTGCAGCTCACGCCGGCAGATCTTGCGGGCGGTTCCTCGGGTGAGGTCTATGTGGTCACGCCCACTCCGGGCGGCGGCACGAGCGCGACGCTGACGGTGCCGATCGACCCACCTCCATCGCTGACGCACAACGTGACGGCGGTTCCACCCGGCACCGCCGTGACGGTGACGCTTGCGGATGGCTTCGGCGGATCGGGCGACTGGCTGGCGTTTGCGCGAACAGGATCGCCGAGTTCCAGTTACCTCCTCTTCACGTACGTTGGCACGGGTGTCCTCAATCGCACGTGGACGGTCACGATGCCGTCGACGCCGGGCCAATACGAGTTTCGACTGCTCCTGAACAACGTCTTCACGCTCGCGGCGACCAGTCCACCCGTGACGGTCGATCCGTCGATGAGCGCACCGCCTGCGATCACATCGCTGTCGCCACCGGCGACGGCGGCAGGCAGCCCGGGATTCACCCTCACCGTGAATGGCTCGTCGTTCGTCGGGACGTCCATCGTCCGTTGGAACGGGTCGCCTCGGCCGACGACGTTTGTCAGCGCGACGCGGCTGCAGGCGGCAATCAACGCGGCGGATGTCGCTGCGATCAGCGCCAATGCCGTGACGGTCTTTACGCCGCCGCCGGGTGGCGGAACTTCGTCCCCCGTGACGTTCAACGCCACCGGGCCGCCGGAGCTGGAAGTGAGCCCGACGACGGCCGCGCCCGGCGAGACCGTGACGGTGACGCTGATTAACGGATCGGGCGGGCTGTCCGACTGGATGTCGTTCGCGCTGACGACGGCGCCCAACAATAGTTACGTCACCTACACCTACGTCGGAAACGGCGTCATCACACGGACGTGGGCCGTCACGATGCCGGCGACTCAAGGGAATTACGAGTTCCGCTACTTCCGGAACGGCAGCTATACACGAGCGGCGACGAGTCCCACCGTGACGGTGCAGGGCGCGGGCGGGCCAAATCCTGCGCCTGTCGCCACGTCGCTGTCTCCCTCTTCGGCCAACGCAGGATCCGCGGGCTTCAACCTGACGGTCAACGGCAGCGGCTTCGTGACATCGTCAATCGTTCGGTGGAACGGCGCGGATCGAGCGACGACGTTCCTCAGCGCGACGCAGATTCGCGCGACGATCGCGGCGGCAGATGTAGCCTCTGCGGGCAACGTGAGCGTCACGGTCTTTACGCCGGCGCCCGGCGGTGGCACATCCGCGCCTCTGACGTTCACGATCGGCCAGGGACAAACGCCGCCGGCGCCGCAGCTCACGGTGAGCGCGACGACGGTCGCGCCTGGCGGGACGGTCACGGTCACGTTGACGGGCGGTTTCGGCAACGTCGGCGACTGGATGTCATTCGCGTTGACGACGGCGCCCAACAATAACTACTGGCGCTACACCTACGTCGGTATGGGGGTGACGACGCGCACGTGGACGGTCACCGTGCCGACGACGCCGGGCACGTATGAGTTCCGGCTGTTCCTGAACAACGGGTACGTGCGTGCCGCGACGAGTCCGACGGTGACGGTGCAGTAGGGCTTGGGGCTTGGGGCCTCGGGATTCGGGCTTTGAGGCCCGGCGCCTACCGACCCAGCTTCCGCTTCACTTCGTCGGTCCAGTTCACCACGAGATGGATGCGGGGCGGAAGCGGCGCGTGTCGCGGATCGTCACGGTGGATCAGCAGGAACTTCCGGCCATCGGCGCTGATGTCGAAGCTGCGGACCGGCTCCATGTGGGCATACTCGCTGGTATCGAAGAGCCGTTCGGCGACGCCAAAGGCAGGCGAAGTCGTGGCCGACACCTGCACACGCATCATCGCCTTCGCACCAGCGCCGGGCTCTTCGTAGAACAATTCCCGCCCATCCGGACTCCAGCAGGGCGACGATCCTCCCGCGGTCGAGATCTGCCACCGCCCCCCTAGACCCGGGAACGACTGCACGAGCACTTCGGGCCGACCGCTCGCGGTCGTCACGTACGCGAGCCAGCGTCCGTCCGGCGAGAGATCGGGGTGCGATTCCTTTGCGTCGGTCGCAATCAGCGGGCGTTCGTTCACAATCGAGTCGCCCTGCAGCGAAAGAACCACGATGTCGCCGTTCCGAGCCGCAACGAGCATCTTGCCATCGGCCGTCCAGTCGCCTGGCACCTGACCCCCGCGAGCGCCGGTCGCGAGGTTCCGCATTGAACCGTTGTCAGCGACGTCAACCCACGACATCTCGCTCCGCTCCGTGCCCGAGTCGGCCACGATCAATCGATCGCCGTGCCGGCGCCATAACGGAAAACTGGCTCCGGCCGTCACCGCGGGCGACAAGGTGCCGCGGCGGACGTCATGAATCCAGACCATCCAGCGCAGGGCTCCTTCGTCGAATGCCACGTACCTGCCGGTGGGCGACAGCCGCCCCCCAAAATATTCTTTCGGCGGCAGGCCGACCGGCGTCGCGCGGCCCGTGCGATCGACCCACATCGGCGTTGTCGTGAACGGCGGAGCGATACCACCCGGCACGTACGCCAGGATACCTGTGTCGGAGAGCGCCATCTGCGCGGCGCCGGAATCGCTCGTGCTGTTGCCCGCCCTAAGCGCCTGCATGACGTCGAATTCGGCGGCAATCGGGTCGCCCGTCAGCCTCAACGTTTTCAGATCGAAGGGTGCGGCCATCAGGCGGCCGAAGTTTACGAAGACCAGATGGCCCGTCGCGAGATATCGAGCATCCATCCCGGCAACGAGCCGCGTCCGCTCTCCGGTCGAGATCGATTCGACGGCGATGAAGGCCTCGTGCCAGCGGGTGGGCCCGGAGACGACGGTATAGAGAACGGCGTCTCCGCCCGGCAGGACATGCGGTAACCGATGGCTCCATTCGCCGTCGCGCAGGGTCGTGATCGGCGTCGGTTCCTTGTCATCGCGAGGTACGCGCAGCAATCCCCCGCTTTCCGCGGCGACGACGACTGATCCATCAGGCATCCAGCTCAACCCGTAAGGTCGGCGAAGTTTCGCCACGCGGATCGGCGACGCACCGTCCACCGGGACCTTCATCAGGTCGCCGTCAGCAGGATTGAGGGCGAGGCCGGATTCGTGGCCCACCCAGTAGATCAGCCACCGGCCATCCCGCGAGAATACGGGGCTCTCCGCCCCCTCGGTTCCTTTCAGCCGACGGCTCGCGAAGGAGTCCAGAGCGTGGACGTACAGCGCGGATCCGCGATCGTCGGCGCCTGAAAACACGAGGGTCTGGCCGTCGGATGAAAGCGCAAAGGCGGTCCGCGTAGGACGCCCCATGGCTGCGGCCGACGGTCCGAACGCCCACAGGGAGGTGGCCGGATCGAGTGGAACGATAGCGCGCGTAACAGCGGCCGCGCGCGCCGGCTCCGGGCGACTCCAGAAAACCCACCCTGCGAGTGACGCGATCGCGAGCCCGATGACGATGAGGACCACCGCCGGTGCGTGGGGTCGGCGGAGCCACCGTTCCCGGACGGACCCAGAGGCTGCCGCGCCAGTCGTCTCCACCGAGGCAATCAGTCGATATCCCTGTTTCGGAATCGTCTGCAACAGCCAGGGGCTCGCGGCGTCGTCTCCGAATGTCTGTCGCAGTTCGGTGACGACGCTCGTCAGCGCGGAGTCCGAGATGAATTCCGTCCCCCAGACGTACGCGAGGATCGCGTCCTTTGAAACAACCTCGCCAGGGTGCTGGGCGAGAAAGACGAGGAGCTCGGCGACCTTGGCGCGCAGATGGACCGTCTGCCCCCGCCGCGACGCGCGCGCGAGGCGCGGCTGAACCAGCCACTCGCCGAGACGGATGTCCCCTGTCATGAGTCGAGTATGGGCGGCCATTCTACCCTTTAAAGGAAGAACGCAGCGGGAACGCGGGCGTTCTGCCACTGACTTGCCACGACTCGAGCGGCCTCGCTCTCTACCGTCGATCCGCGCGCAGTCCGGCGCTGCTGCCGGCTGTCCTGGCGGAGGATGGTCATGGTCCTTGTGGCTCTTGGCGCCGCGGCGTCTCTACTGTCTCAGGCGGCTTCCCCATCATGTGCAGTTGCGCCGCACTCGCGTGTGCGGAGCGCAGCGACGGAACTTACTGCCGCACTTGTGGGCGGTTGCCGCTGCTCCGAAACATTCCGACGGATCGTCGCGCGGCTCGAGCTCTCCGCCGACGTCGTGTACGTGAATTGGGCACGCAACGGGACCCTGCCCCGCCTCGTTGAGGCGGCCTTCCTGCCTAACGTGACGGCGGCCCCGGACGGGACGCGTTACCTCTGGGTCATCGTGCGACGTGGACTGAGTGGTGAGTATCTTTCCTCGGTTATCGCACACGAACTGCAGCACGCGCTCGAAGTTGCCGAGGATCCGACGCTGAGGACTGCCGCTGCGGTTGAAGAGCGGTTTGCACGTGAACAGCGCGGCAACGGCAGCCACATTCTCGAGACAAGTGCAGCCGTAGGGATTGGTCGAACGGTTTACGATGAACTGCGCCGCGCGAAGACGCTGAAGACCTGCGGCGGTTGACCCTCACCTTTCCGCGATGCAGTAAAGCGACTTGCTGCCGCGGAGATAGATCTCGCCGTCGACGAGCGCGGGCGAGGCGTTGAAGCCGTCGTCCAGTTTGTTCTGCGCGATGACCTCGAACGCCGGGCCGTGCTTGAGCACGACCGTCGTGCCGTCCTGGCCGGGGATGTAGACGCGTCCCGCAGCGCCGGCGGGCGACGAGAACACGTTCGGCGCGCCTTCGAGCCGGGCGAGCTGGTAGTGCGGCTTGCCGGTCGTCGCGTCGAACGCAGACAGAATCCCGCTGTTCGACTTCAAGAGATACAGGATGCCGTCGTACAAGAGCGGCGACGGCACGTACGGCGTGTCGCGGTCGAGCGTCCACACCACCGCCGGAGTATTCGTGATGTCGTCGCGCGCGTCGGCGACGCGGACGGCCTTCAGGTTGTTGCCGCGGAACCCTGACGTCAGGATCACGATGCCGTCCGCCGCAACCGGCGACGGGATAGGATTCATCGTCAGGCCGCCGCCGTGCCAGAGGAGCTTTCCCGTCTCGAGGTCGTAGCTCCTCACCTGCTTCATCCCGCTCGTCACCACCTGCGGCCGGCCGCCGGAGACGACGACGAGCGGCGTCGCCCAGCCGTCGATCTCGTCGCGGGCGACGCGCCAGCGTTCTTCGCCTGTCCGCTTGTCGAGCGCGACGATGAACGATCCGGCCTGGTGATCCCACACGACGACGAGCGTGTTGCCGTGGAGCGCCGGGGAGCTCCCCTCCCCGAACTGGTTGCGCATCGTCTTGTCGCCGAGATCCTTGTGCCAGACGAGCTTGCCCTTCATGTCGTACGCGTAGATGCCGCGCGACTCGAAGGAGGCGATCACGTGCTCGCCGTCGGTGACCGCGGACGGAGAGGCCCAGGTGCCCCACTCGTTGTGCGATCCCTCGTGCGGCGTGTCCTCGCGCGCGACCTGCTCCCACACGACGCGGCCGTCTTTCCGATTCAGGGCGAGGACGACGTACTTGTGTGCTCCTGGCGTACGGCCGCGGGCCGCATGCGCAGCGTCGCCGGTCGCGTCCACGGGTACGGCGGTCAGCACGAAGATGAGGTCGCCCCAGACGACCGGGGTCCCGAAGCCACGGCCGGGAATCGTCTTCTTCCACCGGATGTTCTTCGTTTCGCTCCACTCCGCCGGCGGTTTCGCCTGATTCGACGCGCCTGTTCCATGGGGCCCGCGCCATTGGGGCCAGGTACCTGTTCGCCGTCTGTCCGCCTTGCGGATACGACGGTAGTGACAACAGTGAGGGCAATGGCGATCGACGCGGTCGCTAGCTTCCGGCTCATGTGGATAGTCATCCTCCCTGACCTACTTACGCCGCACTTCGGCCGGCCGTTTATCCCTGCTGCTCGAGGTTGTGGCATGTGGGATAGGCACACTACTGTGCCGGGCTGCAGACAGCGGACCCCGAATCGGTGAACGTCTGGCCGGCCATGGGAATGAACTCCCAGGCGTAGTGACCCTTGCTCAGCGTGAACTTCAACACACCGTAGGTGGAGTTGTTCTGAACCTCGCTGTGCCGGGCAGTCTTCTTGAGTTTGTAAACGCCGGCGCCTCCCGTCCCGACGAGGAACAGCCGCGCGCCGCGCTCAGGGTCCGGGTCGCCCTGTTGATTTAGCGGAGCAAAGCGCTCGTACAGATGATCGTGGCTGTTGACGACGACGTCCGCGCCCGCTTCGTACAGAATCTTCCACACTTCCTTCATCTCGGGACTGCCGCCGTGAGGACCTGAGCTGAACAGCGGCATGTGCCAGTACGCGAGGACACAGTCGGTCGGGTGGGCGGCGAGGTCCTCACGCAGCCATGTCGCCTGTGGTGATCTCGCGTCGACGACTGCGGTGCCGTTCAGGGAGATGATGTGCCACGCGCCAAGGTCGTAGCTGTAGTACCCGCGGCCGCTCGGGCCCGCATTGTCGCCGAAGTACTCGAAATAGGGCCGGCCGCGGTCCGTGCCGAGATCGTGATTGCCGGGGGTCGGGCGCGTTCTGGCCTTATGCCGCCCCCACGTCGGCTCGTAGCAGTCCTTGAGCTGTTTTGCGCTGCCGTTTGGATACGCGTGATCGCCGAGCGTAAAGATCGTCCCCTCGATCTTGTCCAGGAGCGCCGCGGTGGCGCGCGCGCCTCCAATCATGTCGCAGTTCGCAATATCGCCTGCTCCTACCAGCACCACACTCTCGTCGCCGTTCTGAGGCTGTGACGCCTGGCGCGCCCAGCCACTCATCACGATCTGGACAAACACGAGGACCGTCAATGTCGTCGTCCGCAAATACGATCTCCTTTTTCGGTCGAGTCGATCCGTGCCGTGATGCCTCGCCGTTTCCTGACCGATGGGATCGGCGGAGCATTTGCGGGGAAATGTTCACCGGCGGCGTGAATGCGTGAGGAGCAGGTCGAGATTGTACCTCATTCCGGCCGATCGCCTGCCGCGATCGACTATCGTAAACTCGGAGCGTCATTCATGCCTTGGAACGTCCGGATTCTGCCCGCCGTCGTTCTGTTACTGGCCTCTTCCACCGTTTCGAGCACACATGCGACGAGGCAGCCGGCGCCAGGTGACGGGCCACGCACGATTCAAGGCGTGGTTTACGACGACGCGAACCGCAACCAGACTCGCGACCCGGCCGAACCCCGTCTACCGGGGATCGTCGTCTCTGATCAGTTCTCAGTCGCGACGACCAGTTCGACCGGCAGCTGGCAACTCAACGCGGCTCCCAACGCACGGGTTGTCTTCGTCAGCGTGCCGGATGGCTGGACGGCGAGCGGCGCGTTCTGGCGCGCGATCCCTGCGGGCACTGCGACCATTGAGTTTCCGCTCACGCGCCGCCAGACCGCACGCGAGTTCACCTTCATCCACGCCTCGGACACACATCTGAGCGCGGCAAGCCTGCCGCGGATGAAGCTGCTGCGCGCGCTGGTCGAAAAGACGAAGCCCGCGTTCGTGCTCATCACGGGCGATCTCGTCCGCGATGCGCTGCGCGTCAGCGAGGCCGAAGCCCGCGGCTACTACGACATGCTCGTGGCGGAACTGAAGCAGGTCCCTGTGCCGGTCTGGACCGTGCCGGGCAATCACGAGAACTTCGGCATCGAGCGCGAGAAATCACTCGTGAGCGCCACGCATCCGCTCTACGGCAAGCAGATGTATCGGCACTATCTCGGGCCCGAACTACTACTCGTTCACGTGGGGCGGCATCCGCTTCCTCGGCATCGACTCTGTGGACGTTGACGACATGTGGTACTACGGCCACGTCGACGCGGCGCAGCTCGAGTGGATCAAGCGCGATCTGGCGACCGCGCCGGACACGACGCCGGTCGTCACCTTCAATCACATTCCGTTCGCCAGCGCGGCGGAGCGGATGGATGGCTACACCGACGACCCGCCGGCGCCCGACGTTGATTCGCGTGAACGGCAAGCTCCTGTTCCGGCATCTCGTGTCGAACACGCCCGACGTCCTCGCGGCGCTGAGGCCCCATCGCCTTGAAATCGCGCTCGGCGGGCACCTTCACACGCGCGAGGTTCTGGAGTACCGGACCGACGAGGGCCTGCGCCGGTTTCATCAGGCGGCCGCGGTCGTGGGTCCGAGCAAGACGGGAGGGCTGGCGATGTCGTCGGGCGTCACCCTCTACCGCGTGAAGGCCGGTGTCGTCGATGGCGGGACATTTCTGCCGCTCGAGTAGGTCTGAGATAATGACGGGTGAGTCGGGGCGTAGCGCAGCCTGGTAGCGCACCTGCCTTGGGCGCAGGGGGTCGCTGGTTCGAATCCAGTCGCCCCGACCAAAATTCTTAACGTTTTCACACGTTTGTGAATCTGGCGAACGCGGATCGAGCGTCGGCTGACAATTGGCTGACAATCGGTAGCGTGCCAACCCTGCTCGGTCTCGCATTCCTTCACCCAATCTGAGCGGTCGCTTCATCAGCGTGCTCGACTCGATTGACGCGTCGTTCGCGCGCCTGGCGCATCGACTCGGCCAGCGAGCTCGCACGCGCGTTCATGTAGCGCTGGGTCGTCGTGATGCTGGAGTGCCCGGCGAGCAACTGCAGCTCGTGAACGGGAACGCCATCGTCGGCCAACCGTGACAACGCCTCGTGTCGGAGGTCGTGCCAGTGGAGGTCGATCTGCGCGAGCGCCTTGCGGTTCGACACTCGCTTGCCGCTTCCGGCTCGCGTCGGCTTGATGCCGTTGGCCAGCAGGAGCAGCGTCTCCCAGGCTGACTTCAGGCTGGCCACGTACGCGCCGGTTGTTGCCTCGCCGAACACGTACGCATCCGGTCCGAGGAATGCGCGTCGGCGCAAGAGCTTCTCGAGCCGACTGCCTGCCTCGAACGGAATCACACGTGCGACCTCGGTCTTCGAGTGCTCCTTGAGGATCCGGATCCAGCGGTGTCGCCAATCGACCTGCTTGTTCTGGATCTTGAGCATCTCGCCACGACGGCAGCCCGTGTCGAGGGCTCCGATGATCCGGTCGCGCATCTCGTCACCAGTGGTCAGCTTGACCTCCGGATTCCAGATGTGACCGCGGACGATCGCGCTGCACAGCGGTCGCGAGATCTTGAACGCTGCCGCGATGTCCCGTTGCTCGATGCCGGCCTGGGCTCGTGCTCGGATCTCGTGGACATCGTCCCAGGTCAGCTTCGCCATGCTGCGCGTGGGCTCGTTCAGGAGTTTGCACGCCTCCAGCAGCCGCTGTTCCTCGGCTTCGGAGACGCGCCGTTCGCGACGACGCTCGGCCTTCGCGGGGATTCGGACTCCGCGAGGATGGAACGCCGTCTTGGTGAGGAGATCGCGACCGATCGCCCAGTTGCAGACGTGACGCAACCGAGCCAGGTAGCGATTGGTCGTCGCGATCGCGCGATTCGCGTATCGCGCCTTGAAGTCCTCGATCGCGTCGGGACGTTCGAGCGCCGTCGCCGGCAGGGTGCCGAGTTGAGCACTGAGGACGTTCAGTTGACTCAGCATCCCTGCGCGGCTCTTGAGCGGCTCGACCTCGACGTAGCGAGTGCGATACAGCTTCAGCAGGTCGGCCACCGTCGTCGGTCGTTCGAACGTCGTCTCGCGTTCGATCGGCACGCGGGGATCTTTCCCGGAGACGATCTCGGCGATGAACTTCGGTTCCCAGACCTTCTCGGCTTCCTGCTTGGACGTGACCGGTGCCGTCGCGCCTCGCGCCAGCGCGAAGTCATCGACGGGCATTCGGTACCGTTCGCGGTTGTGCATGACATCCAACCACCACGGATGCTCGCAGCGCGGGCTCGACTTGCAGCCTCTGCTGCGACAGGGCTTTCGAACAGCCATACGGGTCCTCCTTTCGGTTACACGACTTTCGTTGGTGCTCCTCGACGAATCCAGTCGAGGACGTCTGCGGGATGGAACCTCCTTCCTCTGACGCCGAAGCGTTGCGAGACGGAGCAGTCCGCGCAAGTACGCGCGACGAACCGTCTCCTCGTGGCAGCCGACGAACTCTGGCCACCTCGCGAGCGTTGAGCAGCCGGTTCGGCAGGCCCTCCGACTCGTACGCCGCCGCCTCCTCGGCGACTCGATTCTCGACTCCAACAGGTTCCGAATACGAGTAGTCGTTCCTCATAGCCTCCTCCGAGGATCCGCGCCGATTCGCCGCGGCGGCGGAAAGCCGCGCAACGCGACGACCAGCGCACAGGGCGCCGCACCCGCGACGGTGCGACGCCGATGTTGTTGGGAAACGGCGAGCCGGGAGGCCCCGCGCGGGAGTGAAGGACCTGAGGTCGATCACCGATCCGGCGGCCGGCTCGGAGGCCCGGCAGCACGAGGGACCTGAGGCCGCTCATGCCTTTCCGGGTTTGAGCCGATGACTATCCGTCAGCTTCTACTCCGTGACGGTGTCGGCGGACCAGCGCCCGCCCTATTCGGCTCGTGGGTCAGTTTCGACGCCCGGGAGATGTGCCCGCGGGCTATCGTCTGCCTCCAGGCACCGCGTCGACATCTCGCGTGGCGAAGAAGCCGTTCGCAGAGCCCTCAGTACGGTTCGAGTCACCGGCCCATCGGTGGTGTGATCCGGTGCAGTGGATCCTGAGGACGCACTGCAATGGTCAGCGAGGTCGTTCAGTGCCGGTTGCCTCGAGTGGCCTCGTGCCGTCTCAGGCTGTCTCGCGCCGGCTGCGACCTTCTTCCACCGTCCCGGTGATTGGGTGCTTCATGCTGGTGCTCTGAGAGCGACGAGCGCGAAGCGGTTCCACGCTGGTCTGAGACCGAACGTGGAGTGTGGCGACTAATCGCCACTGACGAATGAATTGACGTTACGCCCGTCGTGCGTGCGTGTCAAGTTGTGTTCCTGCGGGTGTTCCTGCGGGTGTCACGATTCGCGTTCTTCGTCGTGATTCGTCCAAGATGAATCCGGTTCAGACAGTCGGATTTTGAGGGGCAGCAAGAATTGCTCCCACAACTGCAGTCAGAGCATCGTCCGCCGCGTCAACCGCCTCCCGCACGAACGTAGCGATCGGCATTTGAACCGGCGGGACTCTCCAACAGTAGTTTTGATCAATGGCCGGTTGTCCCCTTCGCGCGTATGGGCCCGCATTCGATGTCAATACTTCTTCCACATCTGCGTGTTGACAGCGACCGCGGAGGTCTCGCACTCTCTGCAGCCACTCGGTGTACGCGGCATTGGCCAACACACGACCTAAAGGTGACGTAGGCGTGCATTGCATCAACAGGCAAAAAGGCTTGCCTGCCTGTGTGGTATGCCCAACGAGTACACCTGATTGATCAGCCGCCCGAGCGTATCCGACATGTTGACGACCGCAGCGGTGATGCCGTCGAATGCAAGGTACACGTGGTCGATCAGCGCGCCAGGGTGGTCGATCGTCAACGAAGCATCAGCCAGTTGGATGACAAGATTCGCAGGCGCAGTTCCTCCGCCCACACGTCGCCCTATTCGGTCGACTTGATCCCAATCGATGGCCGTCAAAAGCGTCAGGTGAATGTCAGCGAACGTTGCTTTGCGCGCAATCGCCCGGACGAATGCATCAACAGCCGCGGGATCTGCGATGGGCGCAGGCGCTGGAGGAATAGGAACGCTGAGCGCAGCCTGAAGCGCTGGCAGCTGACCACGGAGGCGATTCACTCGTCCTCGCCTCCCTCTTCCCCAGTCCTGAATCGTTCTCTTGATGCTGTTCTCGGCATGAGCGGTCAGCGCTTCAAAGAATTCTCTCGCCGGTACACGATCGGCATAGACTCCGGCGAGTTTCTGCGCCTCCGCCTTATCACTCACGTGCCGTGGGGGAGGTTCGCCAGGTGCACCACTGTACACACCGCCAATCGCGACGCCGAACAATTCGCTCTTCACGTCTTGTAGGCACTCGCTGCCGCATCCTGCAGCGGCATCTAGCAATTCGGCAATGAACTCGTGATTCGTGAAGACGACGCTGTGATCGAAGGCTCGCAAAAGGTGGGCGACGGCGACGAGTTTGCTGGCGTCACCAGATGTGATCCATTCTCGAAGGACTGGTACCGCACTTTCGAGACCATTGGTCGCAACGTGGAAGAGCACCGGCATCCAGAAGGTCGCCATTTGGCGGGCACCTACCGTCGCATCCCGCACCAAGCGCAATCGATCGAGGTAGCCAGGAGAGTCGTGTACGCCGGGAAGAGAAAGACCTCGCCCGTTGTACGGAACAGGGACGAATGGGTCGGCGTCTGGTTGACGCGGGTGATCGTCGACCGATTGAACTCGCCTCAGCAGCATTTCAAGTGTTTGCTGCGGTCGTCGCTTCGACGCAAATTCAATGAACTCCAGCACGTCGTACACGTGACTATCAAGAGAGCGCAACCTCTCGATTCGAGCAAGAAGCGCATCTACATCTGCGTCGGTGAGGGCGTCAGGATCGAGGCCATAGCGTGAGTCCAGTCCTTCCATCACGGCGGTCGCGACCGACAAATCCTCCTCCCACTGAATACTAGTGAGGACGCGCAACGCCTCCGAAGGAGCCCGTGTACGGAATCGGCGCAATGCGTGAGCGACGGCTTGCCTGACGAGCCCCGATGAATCTCCGCTCAGCCTGCTCATTAACGCGAGTAGCCTCGAGGGGTCAGTTGTGCTCTCAACCATCCATTGCATCGCGTCCACCGCAGCTGCCCGAGTCAACTCGTTCGATGATCCGGTGAACTCCTCGGCCAGCTGTTCAGCAAGATGGGGGTTGTGCTCGTTAATGCCGAAGAGCGCCGGTCGCAATAGCCTCGCCCCTGGCTCTCGCGAATCAGCAAGCGCACGGGCGACTGCTTCGGCCTGAGACGTCTCCTGCGCCACGATTTCGCGCACCAAAGTGGCAGCGTTCGAGTCGAGATGAGTTTTCAGCGCACGTAGCGCGGTGATGGCTTCCAACAGGCTTCGAACTACGGCCGGTGCGTTCTGATGCTGGTGCCAGAATTCCCTGGCCGCCTCACGAGCAAGTTCAACCCGGCGCTCATCTTCGGCTCGGTGGTTGTCGAGTCGTTCCGGTCGCGGCGGGCCGACCAGCACATCGTAAAGACCCTCAGCCGGAACGCTCGGACAGTTCCTGACTGC
>CAVRXL010000012.1:0-1910562 GCA_963725145.1 uncultured Acidobacteriota bacterium | reverse complement strand
ACCGGAAAACGGCGTTCACCCCCACCTCGATCTTCGGAATCGAATAGCTCCCCAGCAGCTTGAATTCGTGCGTCCGATCGTTGGTCAGCCGCCCGTCGGTGTTCACGATCGAGCGATTCGGATTCTCGAAGATGCTCGAGCCAATCTGCTGCCCCCCCGTGTTGTCGACGTTCCCCTCCGCCTTCGACAGCACGTACGAGGCCTGCGCCTGCCAGCGGTTCGTGTAGCGTTTCGACAACACGAGCATCAGCGCCTGGTAGCTTCGATGTGGATCGAGGGTGCCTATGACGTTCCCGCCCGGATCCAGGAACTGAAAGCCTTCTACGTTTCGGATCAGGAAGTCGGTGTCGCTCACGTCGCGATTCGCCCAGTTGTAGAGCGTAATCGGCGTGTTGGTCAGCGTGTTGTTCGCCTGGACTGGGCGCCAGCGCGCCGACGGGCTGACAGCTCCCAGGAAGTTCTTGTCCTCCCGCCAGATGCCCGTGGCAGTCAAGCGCATGTCGCTTGTGAGCGCCCGCTCGAACGAGAGCGTCGCCTCCTCAACGCGGGGGTGCTTCAGGTCATCCGCGACGCGGTACGGGATGGCCTCGTCCCGCAGGAACTCGGCGCCGAGGGTCCCGTTCGGATTGACCTCATACCCCACGAAGTCTGCCTCGCCCGGCACGGCTTTCACGAATGCGGCCGTCTGAGCGCCCTCGTAGTAGTGACCGTACGAGCCTTTCAGCACACTGCGGTAGTCCCCCGTCACATCCCAGGCGAACCCGAGGCGCGGCGACCAGCTCGTGGTGCTGAACACCTTGCCAAGGTCGGGATGCGTCCCACGGATGAAGTCGCCGCGAAGGCCGACGTTGAGCGTCAGGCGGTCACGGATCTTCCACGAGTCCTGGGCGAAGAGCGACTCCCGTTCGTTGTGTCCAGTGAGGTCGTACCCGTAGCTGTACGCGAGATACGGCGCGCCGTAGTAGTCGTTGAAGAAAACGTCGTTGACGTAGCCGTAACGATCTCGCGTCATGCTGCGCTCGAGCTCGGCGCCGAACTTGAACTCGTGGCGGCCGAACTTGTCCGCGTAATGCGTGACCGAGCCGTTGACCTGATTTCGCTCGCGGTCGGAGTAGGAGAACCACCCCTGGGAGACGGAGAACAATCCGGTGCCCAAGTCGAGGCGTCCGGACTGGTTCACCTCAGGGTTGAGGTCAAAGAAACCCCACCAACCGGTGTACTTCACCTCGGCGAAGGTGTTCGAGCCGAACAGGTGGCGCCACTGAACCAGCCAGACCCACTCCGGCGCGTCTTCGCGGTTTGTCAGCTCGTCGGTTGATTGCAGGCCTTTTCCCGCGCGGCCGATGATGTTGTAGGCGTCGTACTGCAGAGTGCCCGTGAAGGTGTCCGAGTTGGTCGGTTGCAGAGTGGCCTTGAAGTTCAGCCGCGGGCTGACCTCGTGCCTCCGCGTGACCGGACCGCTCGGATCGGTTTCAAGCAGGAACCGCTGGGCGCTCACGAAGAAAAACGCCTTGTTCTGTTTGATCGGTCCGCCGAGCTGCGCCGTGAGATCAACGTACTGCTTGGTCTGCGCCGGATCCCCCAGCGCAAGGTTCTGGTCGATGATGTCCTGACTGACGTTGCTGGACGCCAGACCGCTGCTAGTCCCGAGTACTTCGAACAGGCCCGAGAAGCGGTTGCCGCCTGACTTGGTGATCGTATTGATCACCGCGCCAGTGAAGCCACCATACTCCGCGGACGCTCCGAGACCCTGGATCTGGATCTCCTCGACGATGTTGTAGTTGTAGAACGTCCACGGCGTGCCGCCTGACGGATCACGCGTGTCGACTCCGTCGATGAGCAGCGAGTTGGCGGTGCTGCCGTCGGCGCCGTACGCCGAGCTGTTGTTGATCCCCGGCGCGACGTTGAGCACGTTGATCGCGGTTCGGGTGATCGGCGCGTTCGCGAGCAGGTCCTGTGAGATCTTCGTGTCGGTGGCGCTGCTCTTCACGTCGACGATCGACGAGTCGGCGAGGACCGTGACGCTCTCCTGCAGGCCGGCGACCTTGAGCGCGATGTCCACGGTTGGGCTCGCGGCGATCGACACGGCGACGTTCTCCTGCCGCGTCGTCTGGAATCCGGAGAGCTCCGCCGAGACTGCGTAAACCCCCGGCTCGAGTCCCGGGAACCGGTACTCACCCGCCGAGTCGGAGACTGTCGTCTGAGAGCCCGTCCGGCCGGTCAGCGTCACGGTGACGCCCGGCAGAACCGCTCCCTGTTCGTCTTTAATCGTTCCTGAAACGGACCCTGTCAGGGTCTGGGCGTACGCCCCCGGCGCGGCGAGCGCCAGGAGGAGGACGACCAATAATCCGCGTCTGAGAATCTGCATTGGATTCTGAAACTCCTCTGGTGCCTTCAGCGAATTGGTGACTTGACGGGGTCGCGGCTGTCGAAAACCGTCCACACCGTATAGCCGATGCCCGCGGCGATGAGACCAAGCGCGAGGGCGCCCTTGCGCGACTTGAAGAATCCGCTCGGCGGAACCGCCGAGCCTTCCTGCGTCCGCGCTGCAGCAGGCGGGGATTTGAGGATTTGCAGGCTCGCGGGCGAGAGCGTCGTGAGCGTGCTGGCCGCTGCGGGCCGCGAGACGGTATCGGCCGCGACCGGCGTCGCGCAGAATACTGCCGCGATCGCCAAGACGAGCACCGATCCCGTCATACGTCTGACGAAGTGGTTCACATCAACCTCCAGGCTGGTGGGTAACCGGACGCCGACCCACGGCTCCCGGTTGGTGGCACGGGGGAGCAAGTGACATGCCCCACGAGAGCGGAAGGGCCGATCGTCGCCGTAACTTGTAATGCTAAACTACTTATGCGTCAAGCCTTGCGTGAATCCCCGCGTCATCGGGTACGCATTTCGTCATGCCACTTGGATCAAAATCCAAACCGTTGAAGCGCATCCCCTTCGCCACCGGGGTGGTGACCCTCCTGGTTCTGATCGGCGCCGGGTGGGCAGGTTGGAGACTGTGGAAGGGGACGGCCGCGAGCCCCTCTGACTTGAACCTGCTGATTGTCTCGCTCGACACCACCAGGGCCGACCGGCTCCACGCATACGGCTTCCAGGAGATCGATACGCCCGCGCTCGATCGGCTCGCGGCAGAAGGGGTGCTTTTCCAGCAGGCGGCCACCGCGGCGCCGCTCACGCTGCCCGCCCACACCACCATCTTCACGAGCCGCGTGCCGCCCGAGCACGGCGTCCGCGACAACGGCGGTTTTTTCGTCGATCCGGCGGAGACGACGTTAGCGGAAACACTGCTGGCGCGAGGCTTCAGGACCGGCGCCTTCGTCGGCGCATACGTCCTCGACTCGAAGTGGGGACTCGATCAGGGGTTCGAGACCTACTTCGACGACTTCGACCTCACGAAGTACCGCGCGATCTCCCTCGGGGCGATCCAGCGTCCGGCCAACGAGGTCGTGGACAAGGCGCTCGAGTGGTTGGCCGGCGTGGCGGGCCAGCGTTTCTTCGGCTGGGTGCACCTCTACGATCCCCACACGCCCTACGAACCGCCGGAGCCATTCAAGTCGCGGTATCCAGGCCGCCCGTACCTCGGCGAGATCGCATTCACGGACTCGCAGGTCGGCCGGCTCGTCGACTTCCTCCGCGAGCGCGACATCCTGGACCGCACGGTCATCATCGTCGTCGGCGACCACGGCGAGAGCCTGGAGGATCACGGAGAGGGGAGTCACGGCTTCTTCATTTATGAGAGCGTGGTCCGCGTGCCGCTGATAATCCGTTCGCCGCTGCAGGGCGCGCGCGGCAGACTCGTCGCGGATGTCGTCCGGACGCTGGACATCGCGCCAACGGTGGCCGAGTTGCTCGGCGTGGAGAAAGTGCCGAACGGGGACGGCGTGAGTCTGGTGCCGTTGATGACGGGGGCGACCGTGGAGCTCGGGCTCGAAGCCTACGCCGAGTCCACATATCCGCTTTATCACTATGGGTGGAGCGACCTCCGGGCGCTGCGCTCGGGTCGGTTCAAGCTCATCGCGGCGCCGAGGCCCGAGCTTTACGATCTCGAGCAGGATCCAGGTGAGCGGACGAACCTTTTTGACGAACGGAAGCAGCTTGCGGATCGAATGCTCGCCCGCCTGGGCGAACTGGAAGCCCGCTTCACGAAGACCGAACGGCCCAGCAGCGAGCCGGAGGTCGATCCCGAGGCTCGGGCGCGGCTCGCGGCGCTGGGCTACGTCGGATCGTTCGTCGCGACGGCGCCGCCCGACGCCTCGCGCAGCGGCCTGGCGGATCCAAAGGACAAGATCCGCGTGTTCAACATGATCAGCAAGGCTCGCGACATCTCGAAAGACGAGAAGCGGTTCGACGAGGTCGTGGGCATCCTCAAACAGGTTGTCGGTGAGGATCCCAAGGTCGTGGACGCCTGGTTCATGCTCGGCAACGTGCACACGCGCGTGAACCGGCAGGAGCAGGCAATCGAGTACTTCAGGCGCGTGCTCGCGCTCAAGCCGGACGACGAGATGGCGATGGTGAACATGGCCAACGCCTTCCGGCAGATCGGCAAGGATGAGGAGGCGCTGGTCGGGTACCGCCGGTTCCTGGAGCTGGACCCGAAGAACTCTCAAATCAGGTACGAGGTCGCCCAGATTCTGATCGATCGCGGCGAGCTGGACGAAGCGTCGAAGCTCCTGACCGAGGCCCTGCAGCTCGAACCCAAAATGGTGGCGGCTCGAAACGCGCTGGGCGCGGTGGCGCTCAAGAAGGGTAACCTGGCTCAGGCGGAGCAGGAGATTCGGTCGGCGATCGCGCAGCGATCCGATGTGCGTTTGGCGCACTTCAATCTGGCGCTCATCGCGGAGGAACGGCGTGACGTCCGGACGGCGATCGACGAGTACTTAAAGGAGATAGAGCTGCATCCGTCGAGCTACAAAGCCATGTTCAACCTCGGCCGGCTCTACGGCGAGCTGGGGCAGCGCGACGCGCAGCTCAGGGCCTATCGCGAGGCGATCGCGGCCAACCCGATGTTCGCCGAGGGACACCTGTATCTCGCAAAGCTGCTTCTCGACCTGAATCGCGAGCTGGACGAGGCTGCGCGGCTCGCCGAGCGCGGCGTGGAGCTTCAGCCGCGCTCGCCGTACGCGCCACTCGGACACTACGTTCGCGCCGACCTGTACAGCCGCCAGGGACGCCACGCCGACGCCGCGCGCGAGGCGGCGCTCGGCCGGCGGCTGGAACAGTCTGTAGGGGCGGTTCGCGAACCGCCCCTACGCTGACGACCGCATGGCCAGATCACCCGATCAGCCGATCGCCAGATCGACACCGTTGTCCGTCCTCATGATCTCTCCCGAGGCGACTCCGTTCGCAAAAACCGGAGGGCTCGGCGACGTCGCCGGCGCCCTGCCGCAGGCGCTCGGGCGACTCGGGCACCGCGTCACGCTCGTGCTGCCGCGGTACAGAGGCATCGACGCCGGCTCGTCAATCGACCAGCAGCGCCTGTGGCTCGGCGGCCGGCCCTTCGACGTCGGCTATGTGGAGCATCCGCTGGCCGACGGGGCGCGCGCGATCTTCGTGGATGTGCCCGAGCTCTACGATCGCCCTGGAATCTACAGCGCCGGCGATCGCGACTATCCGGACAACGCGATCCGGTTCGCTGTGTTGTCCAGGGCTGCGCTGGAGTTTGGCGCCCGGATGGAGGATGAGTGGCGCCCGTCGCTCGTGCACGCGCACGAATGGCAGACCGGGCTCGCACCCGTGTACTTGAAGACACATTACGCGCGGCACCCGCGGCTCGTCGGTCTTCCGGTCGTCTTCACGATCCACAACCTCGCATTCCAGGGGTTGTTCCCCGGCGAGACGATGCGGAGCCTGGACCTGGGCTGGGAGCTGTACACGCCCGAAGCGCTCGAGTTCTGGGGCCGGATGAGCTTTCTCAAAGGGGGCGTGAACTTCGCCGACCGGATTACCACGGTCAGCCCGCGCTACGCGCGCGAGATCGTCACGCCGGAGCTCGGGTTCAACTTCGACGGGATCCTGCGCACCCGGCAGGCGGTCCTCAGCGGCATCCTGAACGGCATCGACGCGGAGGGGTGGAACCCCGAAACGGATGTCCATCTGCCCGTTCACTTCGGACCGTCAAGCCTCGACGCCAAGCGAGAGGTCAAGCGCGCGCTGCTCGAGCGGCTTCGGCTTCCCTCCGATCAGGAGGCGCTCGACCGCCCGATCATCGGGCTCGTTTCCCGGATGACGGATCAGAAGGGTTTCGACCTGCTCGGCGCCGCCATCCCCGATCTCATGGCCCTCGACGTAACGTTTGCGCTGCTCGGCTCGGGCGAGGCGCGCTACGAACGTCAGTGGTCGCGGCTGGCGGCCGAGCATCCGGCGCGCGTGGGGGCGCAGATCGCGTTCGACGAATCGCTGGCGCACCTCATCGTCGGCGGCGCCGATATGTTCCTCATGCCGTCACGGTTCGAACCGTGCGGACTCAACCAGATGTACAGCATGCGATACGGCACCGTGCCGGTTGTGCGAGCGACGGGCGGCCTCGCCGACACGGTCACCGGCTACTCAGACAAGACAGGAAAGGGGACCGGCTTCACGTTCGAGGACTACTCGACACGCGCGCTTCTGAAAACGGTCGAGCGCGCGATCGCCGTGTACAAGCAGAACCGGCAAGCCTGGCGCGCCCTTCAACTTGCGGGGATGGCGGAGGATCATTCCTGGGACGTTTCGGCCCGGGAGTATGTCAAAGTGTATAGGGGCCTGTTTCCGAAGGCGGCGTCGGTCAAACCGAGGCGCCGGGCAACAGCGGGTGGGCAGCAGCCAGAAAGGTAAGGAATGGCGTCAGCGAATCTGGAGACATTTACGGACGGAGATTTCGAGCAGAAGGTCCTGGGGGCCAAGGCCCCCGTTCTCGTCGACTTCTGGGCGGAGTGGTGCGGCCCCTGCCGACGAATCGCGCCGACGGTCGAAGCGCTCGCGGCGGACTACGCGGGGCGGGTCGTCATCGGCAAGATGAACGTGGACGAGAATCCGTCGGTCCCGATGCGATACATGGTCCGCGGGATCCCGACGCTGCTGCTCTTCAAGGGCGGACAGGTCGTCGAGCAGGTCGTGGGCCTGACGGACAAGGACACCCTCAAGCGCCTCCTCGACAAGCACGTCCAGTAAACGGATAGCATTCGCAGCCATGCGCAACGTGATCATCATCGGCTCGGGGCCGGCGGGGCTGACCGCCGCCCTCTACGCCGCGCGGGCAAACCTCAAACCGCTGTTGATCGAGGGCCTGGAGGCGGGCGGACAGCTGATGCTGACGACCGCGGTCGAGAACTACCCCGGCTTCCGCGACGGCATCATGGGCCCTGAGCTGATGGCGGAGATGCGGACGCAGGCCACGCGGTTCGGCACGGAGATCGTCCAGGGGGACGTGATCGCCGTCGACGTGTCGCGCGGCCCGTTCAGCGTCCGAACGACGGAAGACGAGCATCGCTGCCATGCGCTCATCATCGCAACGGGCGCGTCAGCCCGGCTGCTGGGCATCCCGTCGGAGCGCAAGCTGATGGGGCACGGCGTCTCGACCTGCGCGACCTGCGACGGGTACTTTTTCCGCGACCGTCCGATCGCCGTCGTCGGCGGGGGAGACTCGGCGATGGAGGAGGCCATCTTCCTGACCAAGTTCGCCTCGCACGTGACGGTCGTCCATCGGCGCGACACGTTGCGCGCGTCGAAGATCATGCAGGACAAGGCGTTCGCTAACCCGAAGATCTCCTTTGAATGGAACAGCGAAGTCGAGGACGTCCGCGGAACCGACGTGGTCACCGGCATCGGGCTGCGCAATAACCGCACGGGCGAGCGGAACGAGATCCCTCTCGACGGCGTTTTCGTCGCGATCGGCCACACGCCGAACACGTCGCTCTTCGTCGGGCAGCTGGAGATGAATGCAAACGGCTACCTCGTGACGCACGACGGCACGCGGACGAGCGTCCCGGGTGTCTTCGCGTGCGGCGACGTCCAGGATCACATCTACCGTCAGGCGGTCACTGCTGCCGGCTCGGGCTGCATGGCGGCGATTGACGCGGAAAAGTATCTCGAAGGACTACCGCAGCACCTGGGGGAGAAAGAGGCCGTCGCGTAGGTAGGCCCGACCTTCAGGTCGGGCGTGGCCGGATCATCCGGGCGTCAATCAATCCATCCCCCTCCAAGAACCTCGTCACCCTCGTAGAACACTACCGCCTGTCCGGGCGTGATCGCCGTCTGCGGCTCGTCAAACTCCACGCGCACCCGATCTGCATCGAACGCCGTGATTGTCGCCGGCGCCTCGTGGTGGCGGTGCCGAATCCGCGCCGTCGCGCGGACGGGGCTGGAAGGCGTCTCTCCCGAGATCCAGTTGACCTGCGACGCCGTCAGCGTCGTCCGGTCGAGGGCATCGCGCGGGCCGACGACGACGCGACGGTCGGCTGCGTCGATGTCGACCACATACAGAGGCACGCCGGCGCTGAGGCCGAGGCCCTTGCGCTGCCCGATCGTGAAGTGATGGGTGCCCTCGTGCCTGCCCAGCACGCGCCCATCTCGATCCGTGATGATCCCCGCGCCGACCGGCTCGGGCGCGTTCTGGTCGACGAACGCCGCGTGGTCGCCGCTCGCGACGAAGCACAACTCCTGACTGTCCGGCTTTTCGGCCACGCGAAGCCCGAGACGCCGCGCGGTCGTACGCACGTCATCCTTCGTCAGCGCGCCGACTGGAAACTGCGCCTGCGCCAGCTGATCCTGCGACAGCGTGAAGAGGAAATAGGACTGATCCTTCGACGCGTCGAGCCCACGAAGCAGCCGATAGCGTCCCGACGCATGTCGATCGACGCGCGCGTAGTGGCCGGTGGCGACCGCCACGGCGCCGAAGCCCCGGGCCCGATCCGCGAGCTCCGCGAACTTCAAGTCGCCGTTGCAGTGCACGCACGGAATCGGCGTCCTCCCGGAGGTGTACTCGCCGACGAAATTCGACAGGACGTGCTCTCCGAACTGCCTCTCGAGGTTGACGATGTAGTGGGGGATGCCGAGCGCGGAGGCGACGCGCCGCGCGTCGTACAGATCGTCGATCGTGCAGCAGCTGCCGAAGCGGACGTCTCCCCGGGTCTGGTCGTACAACTGCATCGACAGACCAATGACGTCGTGGCCCTCCGCGGCGAGCAGCGCGGCCGCCACGGACGAATCGACTCCGCCGGACATGGCTACGACGATGCGCATGGTTAATCGATATGGAGGGGCCGGTCTTAAGACCGGCCCCTCCCAGTGCCTGCCGCCTGTCGCGCGCCCGTCAGGCTCCTCAGCTTCTCGACGATTCCCGGCAGAATGCCGACCACGTGATCGACTTCGGCTTCGGTGTTGTCCTGCCCGAGGCTGAAGCGGATGGAGTTCTGCGTCCGGTGGGGCGGGAAGCCCATCGCGCGCAACACGTGCGAGGGCTCCAGCGTCCCGGAGGAGCACGCCGATCCGGTCGACACCGCCACACCGGCGAGATCGAGCGCGATGAGCAGCGACTCCGCCTCGACTCCGTCGAAGCTGATGTTCGTCGTGTTGGCCACGCGCGTATCGCGCGCGCCGTTCACCGCCGTTCCTGGAACCCCGGCCAGGATGCCTGTTTCCAACCGGTCGCGGAGCGCCGACAGGCGCAGCGGTTCGGTGGCCATCTTGGCGCGCGCCGCGGCCGCGGCGGCGCCGAGGCCGGCGAGGCCGGGCACGTTCTCCGTTCCGGCGCGCCGGCTGCGCTCGTGGCGCCCGCCGGTGAGAATCGCCGCCAGGCGCGTGCCGCGCCGGATCCAGAGCGCGCCCGCTCCTTTCGGACCATTGAACTTGTGCGCGGAGATCGCCAGCAGATCGACGTGGAGCGCCGAGACATCGATCGGAAGCTTTCCCGCCGACTGCACCGCGTCGGTGTGCATGAGCGCGCCGCGCTCGTGCGCGAGCGCCGCGATATCCGCGATCGGCTGGATCGTTCCGATCTCGTTGTTCGCATGCATCACGGACACGAGAGCCGTGGTGTCGGTGAGGGCAGCGCGCACGCGATCCGGATCGACGACGCCGCGCGCGTCGACCGGCACGAGCGTCGTCTGCCAGCCGCGCTTCGCGAGCGCCTTGAACGTGTTCAGGACCGCCTCGTGCTCGATCGCGCTGGCGACGAGGTGTCGGCGTCCAGCCGGCTCGAGCGCTTCGGCCGCGCCGCGGATCGCAAAATTGTCCGCTTCGGTCCCGCCGCTCGTGAAGACCACTTCGGCCGGTTCGGCGCCGATGAGCGCCGCGACGGCGCCGCGAGCGTCATCCAGGATCGCCTTCGCCCGCTGCCCGTACTGATGGACGCTCGATGGATTGCCGAAATCTTCCTTGAGCACGCGTGTCATGGAAGTGGCGACGTCCGGGTGGAGCGGCGTCGTGGCGTTGTGGTCGAAGTAGATACGCATCAATACTTTACCTTTCATGATACCATTCTGGGACTTGCTCCCCACGAGGGCGACCTCGTGCAGCCCTGCGAAGCGCACATAACTCTGGGAGAGACAGTGCAATGTGGAAACGCGACGAAGCGGTGAAGCCCGGAGCTGGGGCCGATCCAATGCCCGCCCCTGCTCAGCCAACCACCACGGCGGCCGCCCCGCGGCCCGCCACTGACGCGAGGCCAGGCCTGGGGAGGGACACGGTGAACATTGGCAAGTCGGTCGTCATCAAGGGTGAGTTGAACGGCAGTGAAGATTTGACGATCGAAGGCCAGGTTGAAGGCAAGATCGAGCTCCGCCAGCACGTGCTGACGATCGGCCCCAACGGCAAGATCAAGGCCCAGATCTTCGCGAAGTCGGCCATCATCCTCGGCGAAGTGCACGGCAACGTGACGGCGACCGAGAAAGTGGACATTCGCGACAACGGGTCGGTCGATGGTGACATCGCGGCGCCGCGCGTCGCGATCGCCGAAGGGGCGCACTTCCGCGGCAGCATCGACATGCAGCGCGCGGGAGCGGGGCGGTCCGACGGCCGGGCCGAGGCCAAGTCCGAACCTAAGTCCGAGTCGAAGCCGGCCGCGAGCCAACCCGCGCCAGTCGGCGTTCAGCACTGACGCGGCTCGGGTCAGGGTCGGCAGTGGCGCGCGGATTCAGCGACCTTCTGCGCTTGGGACCCCGACGACCGGACCCGCCGTCGGCCACGGCCGGCGGCGCTCCGGACGTCGAGGCCTACGTGTCGAAGGGATTCGCTCGTCTTCTTGCTTCCCTTTCGGGACGCGACGCTCCAGTCATCGTCGATCTCGGCCCCGTCGTCGGATCGAACGTCGCCTTTTACGGCGAACGCCTCGGCTGCAAGCTGTTCGTCGAGGACCTCTTCACCGATCTCGATCGGCACGCACGAGCGGGACACCTCGACGAGCTGGCTACGACCTTCGCGTCGCGGCTGCGACAGCCCGACGGCAGCGTGGACGCCATCCTCTGCTGGGATCTCTTCGACTACCTTCCGCGACCGGCGGCGCAGGCGATCGCCCGTGAGCTCGTGCGCGCGCTCAAACCGGGCGGGTTCGTGTTCGGCTTCTTCGGCACGCTGGCTCTCGAGACTGCTCACTACACGCGGTTCGTGATCGTCGACGATGCGCGGCTGCGCCACCGGACGTCCGCGGCGCCGCCCACGAAGCGTAGTGTCTTTCAGAACCGCGACATCCAGAAAATGTTCGACCCGCTCGTCGTCTCCGATTCGTTTCTCCTCAAGACCAACACGCGCGAGATCCTGCTTCGCAAGCCCTAGCTCCGCGCGCTACGATGGCGTATGGCCCGCCCGGTCATCGCCCTGATCAGCGACTTCGGCACGAGCGATCACTACGCCGGCACGATGAAAGGCGTGATCCTCGGCATCTGTCCGGACGTCGAGCTGGTGGACATTTCGCACGACATCCCCCCGCATGACGTCGTCACCGCGGCCGTCGAGCTGGCGGCGAGCTACAAGTACTTTCCGCAGGGGACCATCTTTCTCACGGTCATCGATCCGGGCGTCGGCTCGGCGCGCCGCGGCCTCGCCGCCGAAACCGCCGATCACAAGTTCGTGGCGCCGGACAACGGCGTGCTGACCGCCGTCTTCCAGGAGACGGTCCCCAAGCGCGTCGTCGAGCTCACCGAGCGGCGGTACGCGCGGCCGACCGTCAGCCGGACATTCGAAGGCCGCGACCGCTTTGCGCCGGCCGCCGCCTGGCTGGCCAAAGGGATACAACTCTCGGCGCTCGGACGCGCCGTCACCGACTTCTGCAAGCTGGATCTGGCGCCGGCGGAGGTCACCGGCGACGCGATCGCGGGGCGCGTCCTGCGAATCGATCGGTTCGGGAATCTGGTCACCAACATCGATCGGCGGACGGTTGAACGCCTGGCGCAGGACGCCGGCATCCAGATCGAGGCCGGGCCCCACCGCATCGGGCGTCTCGTCGCGACGTATTCAGAGATCGGCCCCGACGAAGTGTGTGCGCTGTTCGGAAGCACCGATCATCTGGAGATCGCGGCGAACGCGTCGAGCGCCGTCGATCGGCTGGGGCTGGCGCGCGGCGCGGCGGTCACTGTACGCCGGGTGTAGGCGGGTGCGCAAGGTGCTCTTGAGCACCTTGCGCACCATATAATGTGCGTTCATCATGATCAGCTTCGACCTTTCAGAGGAACACCGTCTGCTCGAACAGTCCGTCCGTGAATGGGGGGCGCGCGAGGTCGCGCCCAGGATCCATGACCTCGATCGCGAGCACCGGTTCGACCGCAATATCCTGCCGCAGATGGCCGATCTCGGCCTGCTCGGCTGCTCGGTGCCACAGGAGTACGGCGGCGCCGGGATGGACTACATCAGTCTCGGCCTCATCAGCGAGGAGCTGGAGTACGTCGACACGTCGCTGCGCGTCATCATGTCGGTGCACGCGGGGCTGAACTGCCTGACGCTGTCTGGCGTGGGGCACCGACGATCAGAAGCGGCGCTATCTCGTGCCGCAGGCCCAGGGGAAGAAAATCGCGACGTACGGGCTGACCGAACCCTCCGCCGGCAGCGACGCCCGCGGCATCCAGACGGTCGCGATCAAGAAGGGCGATCGCTTTCACCTCTCGGGCGAGAAGATGTGGATCTCGCTCGGCGACGTCGCCGACAACTTCCTCGTCTTCGCCTGGTCGGATCTCGAGAAAAAGAAGCAGCGGGACCCCTCGGGAATCAGCGCATTCATCGTCGAGCGGGCGTTCAAGGGCTTCTCGAGCGGGACGCTGAAGGAGAAGTGGGGCATCCTCGCCGGAAACACGGGCTTCTTCAAGATGGACGACGTCGAAGTGCCCGAAGAGAACGTCGTCGGCCGCCTTGGAGAGGGATTCAAGATTGCGATGTTCGCGCTCGATCAGGGGCGCTACACCGTCGCGGCCGGCGCGACTGGGCTCATCCGCGCGTGCCGCGACGCGAGCGTCAAGTACGCGAAGGATCGCAAGACGTTCGGCGTCGAGATCGGGCAGCATCAGCTCGTGAAAGAGATGATTGCGCAGATGGAGTCGGACTATCAGGCGTCCCGGCTCCTCTGGCTCCGAGCGGGGGCCTTGAAGAACGAGGGGCGCCGCAATACGCGCGAAACCGGATTGGCGAAGTGGTTCGCGACGGTCGCGTCCGAGCGCGCCGCCGGGGACGCCGTCCAGGTCCACGGCGCCAACGGATACTCAGACGAGTATCCGGTCGGCCGGTTCTATCGCAACTGCAAGGGTGCGGTCATCTACGAAGGCACGCGCGAGATTCACAAGATCATGCAGGCGGACTACGTGCTCGGGTATCGGGCCGACCGCCCCACCCGCTGCGAGCTGCCGCCGTACCGGGTCGCCGAGCCGGCCGCCCATCGTGTACGTAACTGACAACTCAAGACTCAGAACTCAAGACTCAGAACTCACCCTAATGACCAGCGATCTTTCGCTCGAGTTTCTACGCGTCGTCGAGCAGGCGGCGATCGCCTGCGCGCACACGATGGGGCAGGGCGATCGCCACAAGTCCGACCAGGCGGCGGTCGAAGCGATGCGCACCTGCATGGACACCGTCCCGATCGACGGGACGATTGTGATCGGCGAGGGAGAGCGGGACGAGGCGCCGATGCTGTTCATCGGCGAGAAGGTCGGCCGCGCGCATTCGCGCCCCGGCGACGCCACCCGGTACCCCGCGGTGGACATCGCCGTGGACCCGCTGGAGGGGACCAATCTCTGTGCCACCGGCTCGCCCAACGCCATCGCGGTTCTGGCGGCCGCCGGTCGCGGCGAGCTGCTCCACGCGCCCGACCTCTACATGGAGAAGCTCGTCGTCGGGCCGAGCTCGAAGGATGCCGTCAGCCTCGACGCGCCGGTCGCCGACAACCTGGCGGCCATCGCGAAGTGCCTCGAGCGGAAGGTGGACGACCTGGTCGTCATCGTGCTCGATCGACCGCGGCACGAGAAGCTGATTAACGACATCCGCGCGACCGGTGCCCGCATCCGTCTGATCGGCGACGGCGACCTGTCGGCCGGGATCGCCGCGGCGGTCGTCGGCACGGGCGTGCACGCCGTGATGGGCACGGGTGGCGCGCCCGAAGGCGTGCTGACCGCCGCCGCCATGCGGTGCCTCAACGGCGAGATCTTCGCGCGCCTCGTCGTCAGCAAGCCGGAGCACGAGGAACGGTGCCGGCAGATGGGGATCAAGGACCCGAAGCGGATCTACCGGTCGAAAGATCTCGCCTCCGGCGATTCGATGATCTTCGCCGCGACCGGCGTCACCGACGGGACGCTCATGCGGGGCGTCCGGTTCTTCGGCGACGGCACGCGGACGAGCTCGGTCGTGATGCAGTCGAACCCGCATCAGATCCGGTTCGTGGACACGATTCACGTTCGGCAGGACATCGATCTGAAGATCAGATTCTGAGGGCGCTCAGACTTTCAGAGGGAATACAGAATCCAGAATTCAGAATCCAGAAGGTGGCGGCAGAATGTGTTCGCCGCCGCCGGCGCCAGCTTCATGGGCTTCACCGGGTTCACGCTGGTGATGCCGTTCCTTCCTCTGTACTTCCAGCAGCTCGGCGTGACGGACGTCGGCGAGATCGCGCTCTGGTCCGGGCTCTCGCTCGGCGTCACGCCCGGTCTCACGGCGATCCTCGCGCCGTTCTGGGGACGGCTCGCCGACCGTTACGGCCGGAAGATCATGGTCGAACGGTCGATCGCGAGCTTCGTGGTCATCATGACGCTGACTGCCTACGTGAGTGAGGCCTGGCAGGTCTTCGCGCTGCGCGCGGTGCAGGGGATCTTCGCCGGGTACGGAGCGCTGACGCTCACGATGGCCGCGCAATCCGCTCCTCCCGGTCGAATGCCTCAGGCGATCGGCACGGTACAGACGGCGCAGCGGCTCGGGCCCGCCCTCGGGCCGGTCATCGGCGGCATTGTTGCCGGCCTCGTCGGGCTGCGCCGCGCGTTTCTGGTCACGGCAGGCTTCTACGCCGTGGCGCTGCTGCTCGTCTTCATCCTCTATAAGGATGTCGACACCCCTGACCCGCGAGCCACCCGCTCGTCCGGCCGGATCTCGTTCCGCGACATTCTGGCGTTCGAGAACTTTCTGCTGCTGATGGGAGTGATCTTCGCCGTCCAGTTCGCGGATCGGACGTTCGGCCCGGTGCTGCCGCTCTTCGTCGCCGAGCTCGACGCCGGCCTGTCGCCGTCGAGGGTCGCCCTCATTTCCGGTCTGCTGTTCTCGATCTCCGCGGGCGCCGGGGCGGCGGGCAATCAGATCGCCCCGCGGCTGCTGCGCACCGTCCGCCCCAGGCGGGTCCTCGTCGTCTGCGCGGGTCTCGCCGCGGCGGCGTCTCTCTTTTACGCGCTGGCCGGAAGCGTCTGGGTGCTGTTCGCCGTCACGCCCGTGTTCGGGGCGGCGGTGGGGATCGCGATGACCTGCGCGTATGCGACCGCTGGAAGCGTGATTCCGGCGGGCGCCGGCGGCGCCGGGTTTGGCGTGCTGACAACGGCGTCGTTGCTCGGGCTCGCCCTCAGCCCGCTCGCGTCCGGTCTGGTCGCCGCGATCAGTATCCGCGCCGTGTTCTTCATTTCGGCCATCGCCATGGGCATCGTGGCGCTTCTCGTGCGGCGGGTCATGATCGAAGGCCCGATTGCGGCCACACCGCAGACGCCGGCCGTCGAAAGTTAGGTCTCCGGCGGGCCGCCAATGGTTTCCTCTACGACGATCTCGCGCCCGCGCCGGACAGGGAACGTCGCCTTCAGCAGCGGCGGCGTGACCATCGTCGTCACGAGCACCATCACCACCGAGGCCGAGAAGACATCACGATCGATGAGTCCATTGGCGAGCCCGTACCCGGCGACGATGAGGCCGACCTCGCCGCGCGAGATCATGCCGGCGCCGACACGTATCGACGCCGTCGTGCCGAAGCCGGCGAGGCGGGCGAAGAGGCCGCAGCCGAGCGCTTTCGTCACGATCGCGACGGCGATCAGCGCGAGGGCGAAGGCCGCGCGGGCGCCGAGATCGCGGCCGTTCGCGTGCAGGCCGATGCTGATGAAGAACACCGGAACGAAGAACGAATACGTGAGCGGGTGGATCGCCTCGTCGATCCGCTTTTTGTAGCGCGTCTGCGCGAAGATGAGCCCCGCCAGATAGGACCCGGTGATCGCCGCGACACCCCCGAAGTATTCGGCGCCCCAGGCGTAGACGAACGCGATCGCGAGAACGACCGCGAGCAGGCCCTGGCTGACTTCGAGCCGGTCGGCAAACCGCGCGATCGCCGGCAGCGCACGGCCGACCAGAATCGCCCCCGCGAAGAAGAGCGCGATCCGGAGCATCATGAAGGCGATTCCGGCGATGTCAGCCTGGCCTCCGGTGCGCGCCATCGCGACCACGATCGAGAGCACGACGAGGCCCATGACGTCGTCGATCACCGCCGCTCCGAGAATCGTCGAGCCCTCCTTCGACTTGAGCGCGCCGAGCTCGATCAGCGTCTGCGCCGAGATGCTGACGCTCGTGGCGGTCAGGATCGTGCCGATGAAGATGCCCTGCCAGAGCAGCGGATAGCCAAACGCCGCGGCGACCAGCGCGCCGCCGATCATCGGGAACGCGACGCCGCCGAGCGCGGCCCAGAACGCGACGCGGCCCACGCGCTTCATCTCGTCGAGGTCGGTTTCGGCGCCCGCGATGAACATGAGCAGGATGACGCCGATCTCGGCGAGGTCCCGGATGGTCGCCAGCAGCGACGTGGGTTCGCTGGCGTGTCCGACCGCGGCCGGCGTCGCGTAGAAGACCGGCCAGCTCATGACGTCGAGAAGCGTCGGCCCGAGCAGCAGCCCCATCAGGATCTCGCCGAAGACGGCCGGCTGACCGATCCGGTTGGCCGCGGCGCCCGCCAGCTTGGCCGCCACCACGAAGACTGCCAGCAGGAGGAGCAGCTGCAGCGTGTGCGACATGGATAATCATTGTAGGGTGACTCTCGTCCTGACCCTCGACCCGGAGCGGCCCGCCGCCGACACCGTCGCGAGGATCGTCGACATCATCAAAGGCGGCGGCATCGTCGCCATTCCGACAGACACCCTGTACGGGCTCGCGGTGGATCCGCGCGACAGCTGCGCCGTGGCCCGATTGTTCGAGGTGAAGGGGAGAGAAGCGGCCGCGGCGGTCCCGCTCGTCGCGGCCGATCTGGATCAGGTCCGCGATCGGGCGGGACGGATGACGGTGGTGTCCGAACGGCTCGCGGCGCGCTTCTGGCCGGGCCCGCTCGCGGTGCTCCTCGACGCCCACCGCGACCTCGTTGCGGGCGTCCGCGCGTCCGATCGCAGCGTCGCGGTGCGCGTGCCGGCGCACGCCGTGCCCCGCGCCCTGGCGCGCGCGCTCGGCGCGCCGTTGACCGCCACGAGCGCGAACCGATCGGGCTCGCCGCCCGCGGCCGACGCGCCGGCGGTCCTCCGAGCGTTCGGCACCGATCTCGACGCCGTGGTCGACGCCGGGCCCGCGCCCGGGGGCGCGCCCTCAACGATCGTCGACGCGCGCGGCGACGTTGCGCGGCTCGTGCGGGAAGGGGCGATCGCGTGGGCGGCGGTGCTAGAATCGCTGAAGTGAGTGAACGCGCGGCGCTCGTAGGGCTGGTGAGCGGAGGTCTGAACCGCGTCGATCCCGATCATGCGCTCGACGAGCTGGCCGGCCTCGCGGAAGCGGCCGGGGCGCGCGTCGTCCTGCGCATCCTCCAGGATCGTCCCAAGCCGGATCCGGCCACGTTTCTCGGCAAAGGGAAGCTCGACACGCTCACGACGGCGTGCGCGGAGACCGGCACCGACGTCGTGATCTTCGACAACGAGCTGTCGCCGGCCCAGCTCCGGAACCTCGAAGCGAAGCTCGATCGCAAAGTCGTCGACCGGACGCAGCTGATCCTCGACATCTTTTCGCGGCGCGCCCACACGCGGGAAGGGAAGCTGCAGGTCGAGCTCGCGCAGCTCAAGTACATGATGCCGCGGCTCGTCGGCTCCGGTACCGCGCTGTCACGGCTCGGCGGCGGCATCGGCACGCGGGGACCGGGCGAAACCAAGCTCGAGACCGACCGGCGCCGCATCCGTCACCGCATCAGCGCCCTGGGGCGCGACATCGATGCCGTCCGCCGGCGCCGGAGTCAGCTCCGGGACCGCCGTCACAAGGAAGCGGTGCCGACCGTCGCGCTCGTCGGCTACACCAACGCCGGAAAGACGACGCTCTTCAACGTGCTGACGGGGGATTCCGCACAGGCGTCGGACGCGCTCTTCGTGACGCTGGACCCTCTGGTCCGTCGCGTGCGACTGCCGGATCACCGCCAGCTCCTCATCTCCGACACGGTCGGCTTCATCGACCGCCTGCCGCACCAGCTCGTCGCCGCGTTCCGGGCGACGCTCGAAGAGGTCGCGGCTGCGGAGCTCCTCGTGCACGTCGTGGACGCCGCGGCGCCGGACCGGTCGAGGCGGATCGATGCGGTCAGGCGCGTCCTGGCGGACGTGGATGCCGCATCCGTCCCAACGCTCGATGTCTTCAACAAGTGCGACCTGCTGGCCAAAGACGACGTGCGGCGGTTGCAGGCCGCGAACCCGTCGGCGCTGTGCATGTCGGCGCTGACCGGGGACGGCCGCCAGGAGCTCATCGACGCCATCGTCTCGCGCCTCTCGCTCGACCTCGCGCGGGTCACGCTCGAGTTCGACGCCGCGTCGGACAGCGACCGCGCGCGTATCTCGCAGCTCTACCGCCACGCGCGCGTCCTGCGTCACGTCACGACGAACGGCCGTGTATCGCTCGAAGTCGACGTTCCCCGACGGCTGCTCAAGCAGCTGAGCGCGTAGCGGGGTGCTCGAGGTGCTCAGGGTGCTCACGGTGCTCAGGGTGCTGGCGGGGATCGTGCTGCTCGCCGCGGCATGCGCCCCCAAAACCGTCCCGCCCGCCACGACCGGACCGCGGTTTCCGGCGTACATTTTCCCGCCGGTCCCGCAGGCGCTCGAGAACTCCGATGCCGCCGCGGCGCACCGGATCGGCTGGGAGGCGCTTCAGGCTGGAGATCTGCGCCAGGCCGAGCGGCGATTCGGCTCGGCGCTGCGGAACACCCCTGAGTTCTTCCCGTCGGAAGCGGCGCTCGGCTACGTCGCGCTGGCGCGCCGCGACACGCGCGCCGCCGTCGATCACTTCTCGCGCGCGCTGGCCCGCGAGCCGGCGTACGTCCCGGCTCTCGTCGGCCGCGGCGATGCGCTCCTCGCGGCGGGACGAAGAGAAGAGGCCATCGCCAGCTTCGAAGCGGCCGTCAACGCCGACCCGTCGCTCGACGAAATCCGGGACCGAATCGACGCGCTGCGATTCAAGGCGGTCGAGGACACGATTGCGGCGGCGCGGCGCGAAGCCGAAGGCGGACGCCTGGATGCCGCGCGCGATCGGTACAAGGAAGCGATCGAGGCCTCGCCCGAGAGCGCGTTCCTTTACCGGGAGCTGGCGATGGTGGAGCAGCGGGCCGGCCGGCTCGACACAGCGCTGGAGGCGGCGAGACGCGCCGCCGAGCTGGACAAAGCGGATGCGCGCCCTCTGCTGATCATCGGAGAGGTGCACGAAGCGCGGAACGAGTTCGACGCCGCGGTACGGGCGTACGAGCAGGCAGCGGCTATCGAGCCAAACCCCGACATCAGCGCGCGCATCGAGCGGGTACGCGACCGGATGGCGCTGGCGAAGCTGCCCCCGTCGTACCAGGCGATCGGCACGGCGGAGACCGTGACGCGCGGCGACGTCGCCGCGCTCATCGGCGTGCGCCTCGATCAGCTCGTGGGAAAGGCCGGGAGGCAGGCGGCCGTGGTGATTACCGATACCCGCCGGCATTGGGCCGCATCCTGGATCCTCGCGGTCGTGCGCGCCGGGATCATGCCGGTCTATCCGAACCACACCTTCCAGCCGGGCGCGACGGTCAATCGCGGCGACTTCGCCGAAACGCTCGCGCGCGCCCTCGAGGTCATCGCCACCCGAGACCCGAGAATGGCGAAGGGCTGGCGCGAGGCCACCCCCCAGTTCACGGACCTCACGCCCGGCCACCCGGCCTACCCGGCCGCGGCGCTGGCGGTCACGGCAGAGGCGATCAAGCCGCTCGAGGGGAACACGTTCCAGGTGTCGCGTCCGGTGACCGGGGCGGAGGCATCGGCCGCCGTCGAGCGCCTGCGGGCGCTCTGGAACCGCCGGCCGTGATCGGATCGCTCACCGCCGCCAACCAGCTCACGCTGCTCCGCGTGCTGCTGATCCCGGCCTTCGTCCTCTTTCTGCTCTACGGCCACCCGGGGTGGGCGCTCCTGACGTTTCTCGCCGCGGGGGTAACCGACGGCCTGGACGGGTTGATCGCGCGCCGCACGGGCCAGAAGACGACGCTGGGCGCCTGGCTCGATCCGATGGCCGACAAGCTCCTGCTCGTCACGACCTTCGTCGTGCTCACGCTGCCCGACCTGGGATTCCCGAACCGTATCCCGCTCTGGCTCACGGTCCTGATCATCAGCCGCGACGTCGCCATCGTTCTGACGGTCGTGATCGTCAACCTGGCGGTCGGGAGGCGGACGTTCCACCCGTCGTTCTTGGGCAAGATGGCTACCGCGACGTACCTGGTCACCGGCGTCGCGGCCTTGACATTCAACTATCTGGAGCAACCGTCGCCGATCGTGACGATGTGCGTTTACGCGTCGCTCGTCATCACGGTCGTGTCGGCTGTCGACTACGTCTGGCGCGGCGCACATACGCTGGGGCAGCCGTGACCTCCTGTGCTATTCTTGATATCCCCTCGACTCAAGATCTTGCACGCTCCCGCCGACACTCTTAGTGCGAATCTTCGGACACGTGTGTCCCCGGACGCCGGAAAAGGATTGCCATGCTGGATTCCATCAAGAAGCTCAGTGGGGGAGGACAGAGCAAGGTGCGGGAGCAAAGCGACGAGCTCCTGACGCTCATCAACTCGGCGCGCGAAGAGCGCGGCGCGCTCAGCACGATGCTCAGCCAGATACAGCTCCAGGGCACGCGGCTGTCCCAGGCGTCGAAATCGCTCCAGCAGGTAGACGAGAAGGCGACGAAAGTCGGCACGCGGCTCGACGAGATCTCGACCCACCTCGCGCAGATCGACCGGCAGATCGCGGCCGTCGAGACGCTCGACCAGAAAGTGACGGCGCTCGGCAGTTCCGTCGTCGGCGCGCAGCGCGACGCCGAGAAGCTCATGGCCCCGGACGGCGAGCTGCAGAAACATCGCAAGGACGTCCAGAGCCTGTCGTCGCTCGCGCTGCAGACGCGTGACAACCTCGACGCGCTCAAGAAGGATCAGGAACTGCTGGAAGAGCTGCGCGAGCAGCTCCGGCAGACGGTCGTCGACATGAGGGAGACGGCCGAGCGCGCGGGCGCCGTCTCGACCGACGTCGAGCAGCTCCGCGGGGCGTCCGGTCAGCTCACCCAGGATTTCGCCAGGCTCCGCGAGTCCACGCGCGACGTTCGCGAGGAGGCCACGTTCATCGCCTCCACGGTCAAGGAAGTCGAACAGAAGCTCGGCTCGCTCGCGACCCTTCAGGAGATGAGCCGGACGACCGAGGAGCGGATGGCGTCGCTCAACGCCCTGGCCGAGCACGTCGGCCAGAAGGTGAAGGCGCTCGAGGGCCAGAAGTCCACCGTCGAGCACGCGGTGGTCGAGGCGAACCGCCTGAACGAGCTGGTCTGGCACATGGAAGTCCAGATTGGGAAGCTCGACGAGGGATCGAAGCATGCGGCGCGCACGGAAGAGAACATCGAGCGGATCGAGAAACTCGGCCGTGACATCACCGGCCAGCTCGACTCCGCGCTCAAGGCCAAGGAGTCGTTTACGCTCGACGTCGCGCGGCTCGAGCGTGACCGCGCGACGCTCGCCGAGTTCATCCGGGGCTACGTCGAGAAGATGTCGGTAGAACGGAAGCAGTTCGACGCGTTCGACAACCGCGTGCGGGTGCTCCAGACCTCCGTCGCGGAAGCGGAGAAGGGGATGGAAGCGCTGGAGGCGCGGGAGCGGAACGTCAGCGCGATCTCCCAGAAAGTCAGCGGTATCGGGAAGGACATCGAGCAGCTGACGGCTCTGGCCGAGGATCTGCAGAAGAAGCAGGCGGCGCTCGACGGATTGCAGGACGGGCTCGCGCAGGTGGACGAGCTCTCGCAGAAGACCACACGGCAGCTCGACGGCCTGCGCGCGAGCCGCCAGGATGTCGAGGCGCTCAAGGGCGAGATCCAGGAGTTCTACAAGAGCCACGCGGCCGCCAGCCAGCTTCGCGACCAGCTCGCGGCGGACCGATCGGCGCTCGAGACCTTCCTCGCGCGGCTGACGGCGTTCGGCGCCGGCGTGCCAGAGCTCGAGACCAAGATGGAGACCATCACCAGCCAGCTGTCCGTCGTGGCGGAAGGGACGGAGAAGGCGGCCAACCTCGTGGCGATCGCCGACGACCTCGATCGCCAGATGAACCGCCTCGCGGGACAGCAGCAGTTCATCGATCGGATCGAAGGCCGGTTGAACGCGCTCAACGGCTTCGCGACGGACGTGGACCGCAAGATCGAAGACCAGGTCAAACGGCGCGCGGAAATCGAGACGCTCAAGAATCTGTGCGACGGCCTCGGCATCCAGGTGACCGACGCCCAGCAGAAGCTGGAAGGGGTCAGCGCGCTCCAGAACAAGCTCTTGCCGCTGACGGCGCAGCTCTCGATGCTCAACGGTCAGATAGAAAAAGCGCACGCGCGTTTCGAGGCGGTGAGCCGGGACGAGGCAGAGCTGGCCGAACAGGAGAAGCGCCTCACCGAGATGCTCAGCACGAGCCGCACGCTCTCCGAAGAAACGGCCGAGCGGCAGAAGCAGGTCCAGGGACTCGTCGACTCGATGGCCCACGCGACGTCGGTCAAGGGAGAGCTCGTCGAGGAGCTGACCCGGGTCCAGGGTCGTCAGCGCGAGGTGGCGGGCCACGTCGAAGCCTCCGACGATCAGCTCAAACGGCTCGACGCGACGCTGAAACAGCTCGAGCAGCGCCGCGCGCAGATCGCCTTCGCCGAGAAGCGCATCACCTCGTTCGAGGCGCGTCTGGGCGACCTGAAGCAGATGACCGAGGACGTGGACCGGAAGATTCAGGCGCTGACGCTGCGCGAGGGCGTCGTCGATACGATCAAAAAGGAGGTCGAGACCGTCCACGAGATCAGCGCCCGCAGCAAGTCAGACCTCCAGCACGTCGAGGAGCACCGGGCTCAGGTCGCCGCGCTCAAGGCGCGCGTGGACGAAGTGCTCGCCGGCATCGGCGAGACCGAGTCCCGGCTGGCCGACATCGACTCCCGCAAGGCGCTCGTCGGAGAGGTCCAGCTCAAGACCAACGTCATCGTCAACATGCTCGAGGACGTGCAGCTCAACATGGACGCCATCGGCGAGCAGAAGGCGGTCCTCGACCACGTCATGGACGCCTTCACGAAGCTCGGCGAGAAGGTGCAGGAAGCCCAGGCGACGCTCAAGTCGCTTCAGACCGAGCGGGAGCTGGCCGAACGCATCGGGCGGGGAATCAAGGGCCTGCGGTCGAAGACGAAGAGCGCCTAGCCAGAATCTCGATTTTCGCGCGGAAGTAGTCGATCGTCGTCGTGAGTCCTTCCTCGAGGCCGACCTTCGGCTCCCAGCCGAGCAGCGTGCGCGCCCGCGTGATGTCCGGCTTGCGGACTTTCGGGTCGTCCTCGGGCAACGGCCTGTAGCCGATCGCAGACGACGACCCCGTCAGGCGTTTGATCGCCAGCGCGATCTCCTCGATCGTCATCTCGTGGGGGTTGCCGATGTTCACGGGGTCGTTCACGTCCGACGTCATCAGTCGCAGCACTCCGTCGACCAGATCGCTGATGTAGCAGAAGCTGCGCGTCTGCTTGCCGCTCCCGAAGATCGTCAGCTCCTCGCCCCGCAGTGCCTGCGAGATGAACTCGGGAACGGCGCGCCCGTCGTGGATCCGCATCCGCGGGCCGTAGGTGTTGAAGATCCGGACGATCTTGGTGTTCAGGCCGTGGTACCGGTGGTAGGCGACGGTCATCGCCTCGGCGAAGCGCTTCGCTTCGTCGTACACCCCGCGCGGGCCGACTGGATTGACGTTGCCCCAGTAGGATTCCTTCTGGGGATGCTCGAGCGGGTCGCCGTAGACCTCGGAGGTCGAGGCCAGCACGAAGGTCGCCCCCTTCGCCTTGGCGAGCCCGAGCGCCTTGTGGGTGCCAAGCGCTCCCACCTTGAGCGTCGGGATCGGCAGCTCGTGGTAGTCGATCGGGCTCGCGGGGCTCGCCCAGTGCAGCACGTAGTGGACCGGACCCTCGACGTAGATGTAGTTGGTGACGTCGTGCTTGATGAACGTGAAGTCGCGGTTGGCGAGGTGCGCAATGTTCGCCGTCGCCCCGGTCAACAGGTTGTCGATGCCTACGACCGTGGCACCGCGATCCAGGAGCGTGTCGGCCAGGTGCGACCCGATGAAGCCGGCGGCACCCGTGATGACGACGGTCTTGCCCTTCATATGGCCCGCGAGAAGCCTCGCAGGACCGTCAGCCACATGATTTTCAGGTCGAGGCCGACCGACCAGTTTTCGATGTAATAGAGGTCGTACTCGATTCGTTTCTCGATCGACGTGTTGCCGCGCCAGCCGTTGACCTGCGCCCAGCCGGTGATGCCCGCCTTGACCTTGTGGCGCAGCATGTACGACGGGATGCGCTGCTTGAACTGCGCGACGAAGAACGGCCGTTCGGGCCGGGGCCCGACGATGGACATGTCCCCCTTGAGCACGTTCCAGAACTGCGGGAGCTCGTCGAGGTCCCAGCGGCGCATGTACCCTCCGAACGGCGTGCAGCGCGGGTCGTCGTCGCGCGCCCAGACCGGTCCGCTGTCGGTTTCGGCGTTCGCGTACATGGAGCGGAACTTGTAGACGCCGAACCCCTTTCCGTCGAGCCCCATCCGCTCCTGGCGGTAGAAGACCGGCCCCGGTGAGGTCAGCCGGACGAGCAGGGCGATGATCGCCATCGGCAGCGTCAGGACGAGCAACGCGGCCGCCGAAATCGCGATATCGATCAACCGCTTGAGGACGCTGTTCAGCCCCTGCAGCGGCACGTCGTTGATCGAGATGATCGGGACGCCGTCCAGATCCTCCAGGCGCGCGCGCAAGGCCATGAACTGGAGGACATCGGGCACGACGTGGATGTCGATCATCTCCCGGCCGATCTGCTCGATGACGAGGAGCATCCGCGCGTGCTCCTCGAGAGGCAGCGCCACATACAGGTGATCGACCTGTTCCCGATGGCAGATCTCGCCGGTCTCCTCGAGCGTGCCCAGAAGGGGAAGGCCGCGGTATCCGATGTGATCGCCGGTAGCGCGGTCGTCTACGAATCCGACGACGCGATAGCCCAGCTCGGCATGCTCGAGGATCTTGTCCGCGACGAGCCGCCCGAGATCGCCGGCCCCGACAATGAGGACGCGCTTGATGCCCACGCCGGCGCGCCAGCGCCGCTCCAGCGCGCCCCGGACGATCGCGCGCGAGCCGTAGGCGAGCGCGACGTTACACACGAGGAAAAGGGCCCAGACGTACTGCGACACCTCGTACGCCCCCCGGTCCCTCGCGGCGTCCGAGGCGAAATAGGTCTGAACGTAGAGCGTGCCGAACTGCCCGACCACGACCGCCACGATCGTGCCGACGAACACCGCGAAGAAATCATCCACACGCGAGCGGCCGCGCCGGAGGCGATAGAGCCCCTGCGTCTGAAACGCGAGCGGGACGAGCGCGCCGATGAACGGAAGGAGCGTCACGTACTGCGAGAAGGGGGGCTGTCCCTTCGTGATGGGGATGAGGCCGGACTCGAACCGAAGCGCGTAGGCCAGCGCGAAGGCGCTCATGCCGAGCGTCGCGTCGGCGAGCACGTGATAGGTCGTCAGCAGACGGCTCTGGCGCCTTACCATCGCGCCTCCGCCGGCGCGGCGAGCACGTCGGTGATGATCTGCGTCATGCCGGACAGAAATCGCTCCTCCGAAAACCGCTCCGCCCGCGCCCGCAGCACCTGCGGGTCGAATCCGTCCCGCCCGACGCGCCTGATGGCGTCGGCAAACGATTCCGCGGTCGCGTCGGTCACGAGCACGCCCGTGACGCCGTCTTCGATCGTCTCGAGGGCGCCCCCGGCGGCCAGCGCGATCGCCGGTCGGCCGCACGCCTGCGCTTCGATCGGGACGATCCCGAAGTCTTCCTCGCCAGGCATGAGCACGGCCTGGGCCCCGCGATACAGGTCGCGCACGTCCTCATTCGACGCGCGGCCGACGAACTCCACCGAGGGGCCCGCCAAACGCTCGAGCCGCGACCGCTCGGTGCCCACGCCCGCGATCTTCAGGCGCACGCCCGCCCGGGCCGCCGCCTCGATTGCCAGGTCGATGCGTTTGTAGGGAACCAGCGCCGAAACCACCAGGAAGTAGTCGCCGGGGGCGGTACCGTCTGGATGAAAGAAGTCAGTATCGACGGGCGGATACACAACGGTCGCCTGGCGATTATAGTATCGGCCGATCCGGCCGGCAACATGACGCGAGTTCGCGACGAAGCGATCGACCCGATGCGCAGTCGCGGCGTCCCACCGCGCCATCCGCCGCATCACCTGCCGCATCAGGCGTGACCCGGCGCGGCCGATCCGCGCCTCGCCAAAGTACGCGTCGAATTGATCCCAGGCATAGCGCATCGGCGAGTGACAGTAGCAGACGTGGCGCGCCCGGCCGGTCGTCACGACCGCCTTCGCCGCGCAGTGGCTGCTGCTGACGACGAGGTCGAAACGATCGAGGTCGAACTGTTCGATGGCGATAGGGAAGAGCGGCAGGTAGTGGCGGTAGTAGCGCGCCGACCGCGGCAGCCGCTGCACGAACGACGTGTGGATCGGACGCCCCTCGATGGTCTGCGACACGGCCCCCGGGACATGGATGAGCGTGAACAGCTCGGAGTCGGGATACAGCCGGCAGAGGCCCTCGAGCACTCGCTCGCCGCCGCGCATCCCAGTCAGCCAGTCGTGGACGAGCGCCACACGCACACTCATCGCGCGAGCACCTCCGCGTAAATCGCCCGGACGCGCGCGACCGACGTCTCCCAGGAGAAGGCGCGCGCGCGGGCAAGGCCGCGCCGCCGGAGATCCTCCCGCAGCGTGCGGTCGGTCAGCGCCATCCGGATCGCGCCGGCGATCGCCTCGGGATCGCGCGGGTCGACGAGCAGGGCCGCGTCGCCCGCGACCTCGGGCAGCGACGACACGTTCGACGTGACCACCGGCGTCCCGCTGGCCATGGCTTCGAGCGGCGGCAGGCCGAAGCCCTCGTAGAGCGACGGAAAGACGAACACGTCGGCCAGGCGATAGAGCACCGCGAGCGTGTCGTCCGGAACGAATCCGAAGAAGCGGACGTGCTTGTGCAGATGGTGGCGGTGCACGGCGCGCCGCAGCGCGGCGTACTTCGAGATCTCGTCGCCGATGATCATCAGCTTGAGATCGGCGAACCCTTCTTTCCGGAGCCGATCGAACGCTTCGATCACGCGCTCGAGGTTCTTGTGCGGCTTGATGTTCCCCGCGTACAGCAGGAATGGATCGTTGAGCTGATAGCGTTCCCGCACGCGGCACACGGCCTCCTCCGAGGGCGGTGTCCAGAAGCGCTCGTCGATCCCGTTGTAGATCACGTCGATCTTTTCAGGCGGGATGTGGAAGAAGCGCAGAATGTCACGCTTCGACGCCTCCGAGACGGTCAGCACGCGATCCGAGCGGTGCGTGGCGGCCCACATCGACGCCCGCGCGTAGCCCCAGGCCAGGCGGTTCGGGAGGTACTGCGGGAACATCAGGTGGATGCAGTCGTGAATCGTCACGACCGACCGGCACTGAACGAGCGGCGGAAGCACGTAGTGCGGGGCGTGAAAGAGGTCGACGGCTTCCCGGCGCAGATCCATGGGGACCGAAATCTGCTCGCGGATGGAGTACGGACGCGAGCGGTCGGGGACCGCCCGGAAGTTCTCCCCCAGCGCCTGCAACGCCTGGCAGTCGTCGGGGCGGCACAACAGCACGTACTCCGTCGTTCGATCCTGCCGCGCCAGCTGGCGGACGAGATTCCGTACGTACGTTCCAATGCCGTAGTCGTGGAGTTTTCTGGCGTCGATGGCGATTCGCAATCTACGAGTCTCGGGGGTCGAGCTTACCGCGAATTCGAAGGTACCGACGCAGCCAGGCATGCCAGCGCGGCTGGTGCTTCGCGTAAAAGGCGAGCTGAGCGCGCCGGTAGGCAGCCTCGACCATCTCCGGCGCCGTGGCGCGCGAACGTCCGCGCACGTGGACGACCTCGGCGGCGGGCGTGAAGAGAATCGCGCGGCCCCGCGCCCGGTGCGCGGCGCAGAAGTCGACATCCTCGAGATACATGAAGTACCGCTCGTCGAGCAGCCCCACGGCCTCCGCGTCGGCCCGCCAGACCAGCAGGCACGCGCCGCTCACCCAGTCCACGAACCGCTCCCGCTCCGTCCGCCGGTGCACGATGCGCCGGGCGACTGCCGTGCCGCGCTGGTGCAGCCGGGCGAGCACTTTCTGCCGGAGCTCGACCGACGGCGTCGGCATGCGCCCCCAGGACAACTCTCGAACGCCGATGGTGTCGACCAGCCGGGGTCCCGCCACCGCCGCAGCCGGCGTGCGAACCAGCCGATCGATCAGCCGGTCGAGGGCGCCGGAAGGAACGATCGTGTCGCTGTTGAGGAGCAGCACGAGCGGCGAGCCTCCGGCGCGCGTCTCGCGGATCCCGGCGTTGCTGGCCGCCGCAAACCCCACGTTGCGGTCGAGCGCGATCGCGCGGACGGCGGGCCACCGGTCGCGCACCATCGCGATCGTACCGTCTCCCGAGGCGTTATCAACGACGACAACCTCGTGGGGGGCTGCGGGCGGCGCGTTGACGAGCGACTGGAGGCACCGCGCGAGATGGTCGCGCACGTTGAAGCTGACGATCACGATCGTGACGCCGGGCCGGCCCGTCACCCTTCGACTCGCTTCGCTCGCTGTGGGCCGGCCGCAGCCTGCTCGATCGCCGCGAGCGTTTCGTCGGCCGCGCGCGCCCAGGAATAGCGTGCGAGCACGGCGGGCGCCGCGGCAAGCGCCGCCTGCCGGCGCACGGGGTGCCCCAGCAGCGCAAGAATGGCCTCGCCCAGGGCGTGAGCGTCGCCGGCCCGCACCGTCACCGCGGCGTCGCCGTAGATTTCCCGCGAGAGCGGCGTATCGGCCACGACAATCGGCACGCCGTACGCGAGCGCGTCGAGGGGCGTGAACCCGAAGCCCTCATACTCCGACACGAACACGAACACGGCCGCCCGACGGTAGAGCGCCGAGATGTCCTCGTCGCTGGCGTAGTCGCTGATGTCGACGCTGCGCGCAATGCCCATCGACGCCGCCAGGCTGGACGGATCCTCGCGCGGATAGGTTCGGTTCTCGCCGGCGATCACAAGCCGTGCGGTGGGCATCCGGCGGAGGACGTGCCCGAAGGCGTGGATCAAGGCAGGAATGTGCCGCCGGTTGAACAGCGACCCGACGAAGAGCACGAGGGGCTCGCGGGCCGACGAGGCTCCGTAGTTGTGGTACGAGGCTTCAGCTTCGTCTCGAGCCTCTTCCCGGGCACCGTAGTAAGTCACGCGCACTCTTGTTGCTGCGATGCCCAGCCGCTCGACGATCTCGCCCGCCGAGAACGCCGACCCGGTCAGCACGACCGCGGCCTTCCGCGCCGACAGCCGGGTCACGAGCCGACGCCGCGCCCCCTCGCGCCACGGAAACCACTCCGGATGCGCGGCGTACGAGAGGTCATGGATCGTCAGCGCGATCGGCACCGCCACCGCGAGGGGCGCGGTGGCCGCCGGCGCGAAGAGTACGTCCGGGGCGTCGCGCCTGAGCGCGCGCGCGAACGTCACCTGTTCCCAGCGTGTGCCGCCCGTCCCCTCGAGCACGACCGCGCGCTCGGCGAACGGGGTCCCGGGGGGGAGCGCCTGATGCGCGTATGGAACAAAGGCGTGATTCGGCTGGGACGAGCCCGAGGCCCCTTCCCAGCGTTTCAGGAGCTCCAGGAGGTACCGTCCGACGCCGGTCGGACGGCCCGCCAGCTCCCTCGCGTCCACGGCAACCGTGGGCATCAGGCGGCGCGTTCCCGCCGCCGGCGGATCGCGGCGGCGTAGGCGTCACGCAGCAGGCGAGCGGACTGGTCCCAGTCGAATCGTTTAGCGCGCGCGAGGCCGCGGGTCTCCATCTCGGCTGCAAGCGACGCGTCGTCCAGCACACGGATGATGGCGGCGGTGATCGTATCCGGGTCGTCCGGGTCGGTCAGCAGGCCGGCGTCGCCGACGAGCTCCGGCAGCGCCCCCCGTTCGCTCGCGATCACGGGCACGCCGAGCGTCATCGCCTCGAGCGCTGTCAGCCCGAATCCTTCGTCGAAAGATGGAAGAACGAGCAGGCTGGCCCCCTCGTAGAGCGCGCGACGATGGTCCGGCTCGACGTAGCCCAGCATCTTGACCCGACCCTCGAGGGGGGACCGCGCAGCCCGTTCGATCCAACGGGCGGCCGACGCGCTCGCGCCTCCCGCGATCCAGAGATCGGGCGCATCCTTTCGATTCGCCAGCAGTCGCTCGTACGCGTCGAGCAGACCGCCGATGTTCTTGCGCGGCTCGAGCGTGCCGAGGAAAAGAAGATAGCCCTGCTCCGGCCGGCGCGTGACGCGCTTCCATCGCGGGGCGCCCGCCGGGCAGACGACCACCCGGGACGGGTCGAGGCCGAACGTGTCGATGACGTCGCGCGCCGTGAAGTCCGACGAGACCACCACGAGGTCGGCGCGGCGAGCGTGGTCGCGCGCCAGTCGCGGGTAGTCGCGCCGGATCTCGCGCGACGTGCGCTCCGGCCGGCGAAGGAAGTCGAGGTCGTGGATCGTCACCGCCTGCACGGCGTCGCGAGCGGGCAGCAGCAGCGGGTGCGGCGAGTGTGCGACGTCGACGGCGCCCACGCCGAGCGCCTCGACCGGCGGCCATTCAAGGCGGTGCCACGCGAGGTTGAGCAGCCGGACGGGAACGCGGCGATCGACGACTGCGGCCGGTGCGAGGGTGCTGGTGTCGACCCGGTCCTTCCAGGAGCTCGAGAACAGCACGACCTCGTCAGGGGTGCGGGTCAGCGCGCGGGCGAGCTCGTGGACGTACTCGCCGACGCCAGTGCGGTCCCGCAGGGCCGGCCGGTAATCCAGCAGGATGCGCAACGCGTTGAGAGTAGCATGACAGGCCTTTTCTGGACGTGCTAGGGTAAGGGGTTTATGCGGATCGCCGTGGTTGGAGCCGGGTATGTCGGACTGGTCGCGGGGGCCTGTCTGGCCGAAAACGGAAACGAGGTCGTGTGCGTGGACCGCGACGCCGCCAAGATCCGCCTGCTCCAGCGAGGGAAAATCCCTATCTACGAGCCGGGGCTCGAGGAGCTGGTGCGACGCAACCGCGCCGAGTCGCGATTGAGCTTCGCCACGACGCTGCCGAAAGCCGTCCGGCGGGCGCAGATCGTCTTCATCGCCGTCGGCACGCCGCCAGGAGAGGATGGATCGGCAGATCTTCAGCACGTCCTGGGAGTGGCGCGTGAGATCGCCCAGGCGATGAACGGATACAAGGTGATCGTAGCCAAGAGCACGGTCCCGGTTGGAACAAGCGCCCGCGTCCGGGACGTCGTCAGGCGGCATACGACCCACCCGTTCAGCGTGGTCAGCAACCCGGAGTTTCTCAAGGAAGGAGCGGCGATCGACGACTTCATGCGGCCCGACCGCGTCGTCATCGGCGTCGAAGATCCCCGGGCGGCCGAGCTGATGACGGAGCTGTACCGTCCGTTCACGCGCACAGGCGCGCCGATCATAGTGATGGACTGCGCGAGCGCCGAGCTGGCGAAGTACGCCGCCAATGCCATGCTCGCCACGCGCATCTCCTTCATGAACGAAATCGCGAACGTCTGCGAGCTGCTCGGCGCCGACGTCGACCACGTCCGCCGCGCCGTCGGCTCGGACAAGCGGATCGGGCCCTCGTTCCTGTTTCCAGGCGTGGGCTACGGCGGCAGCTGTTTTCCCAAGGACGTGAAGGCGATGGTCCGGTTCGCCGCGGATCAGAAATACGACTTCCTGATCCTGACCGCGGTCGAGAGCGTGAACACCGCGCAGAAGAAGCGGCTGTTTCAGAAGATGGACAAGCACTTCGGCAGCCTCAAGGGAAAGCGAGTCGCGGTCTGGGGGCTGGCCTTCAAGCCGCGCACCGACGACATGCGCGACGCGCCGTCGATCGACCTCGTCGAGGCGTTGCTTGCCGCGGGAGCGAAGGTCCAGGCGTTCGACCCCGAAGCCATGGCGGCCGCCCGAAAACTCTTCGGCGGGAAGATCTCGTACGCCGACTCGAGCTACGAAGCGCTGACAGGGGCGGACGGCCTCGCCATTGTCACGGAGTGGAACGAGTTTCGCGAGCCGGATTTCGCGCGGATGCGGAAGCTGATGCGCGCGCCGGTCATTTTCGACGGGCGCAACCTCTATGCGCCCAATCACATGAAAGCGCAGGGGTTTACGTACTATTCAATCGGGCGCTGATGGAGAGCGTGCTGGTCACGGGCGGCGCCGGGTACGTCGGGAGCCATGCCGCGAAGGCCCTCGTTCGCGACGGCTGCGCCGTGACCGTTTACGACAACCTGTCCGCCGGACATCGCGAGGCGGTCGAGGCGATCGCCAGCGCCACGAAGGCCCGCGTCGGGATGGTCGAAGGGGACGTGCTCGACACGGCCCGCGTGCGCGAGGCGATCCGGCAGAGCGGCGCGACCGCCGTCATGCACTTCGCAGCCTCGCTGTCGGTCGGCGAGTCGGTGCGGGATCCCGCCGGCTACTATCGCAACAACGTCAGCGGAACCCTGTCGGTGCTCGACGCGATGCGCGCCGAGCGCGTCGAGCGCTTCGTCTTTTCGTCGACTGCGGCGGTCTTCGGCAACCCCGTCGACACGCCGATCGCCGAAGACCATCCCAAGGCGCCGATCAACGCCTACGGCGAGACGAAGCTGGCGATCGAGCGCGCGCTGCCACACTACGAACGGGCGTACGGCATCCGATCGAGTGCGCTCCGCTACTTCAACGCGTCCGGCGCGGACCCCGACGGCGACCTCGGCGAGGACCACGATCCCGAGATCCACCTGATTCCGCTGGCGGTTGCCGCGGCGACCGGGGGCCGGCCGCTGACGGTGTTCGGCGATGACTACCCGACGCCCGACGGCACCTGCCTGCGCGACTTCGTTCACGTGAGCGATCTCGCCGATGCGCACCTCCTGGCGCTGCGGGCGCTGGCGTCGGGCGGCCCGTCCGGTGCGTACAACCTCGGCAACGGCCGTCCGATCTCCGTCCGCGACGTCATCGCCGCCGTCGAACGGGTCTCCCGCTCGCGCGTGGCATGCACGATCGGGCCACGGCGCGATGGCGATCCGGCCGTGCTGTTCGCCTCGAGCGAACGGATCCGCCGCGAACTGAGCTGGACGCCGCGCTTCGACAGCATCGACGCGATCGTCGAGACCGCCTGGCGATGGCATTCCCGACGGCCGTCGGGGTACCGGGGACAGGTGCGTCCCTGATGTCGCCGCCGCGAGGGGTCCTGACCGACCCGCGGCTGTCGGTCGTGATGCCGGTCTTCAACGAGCGCGGCACGATCGATGAGATCATCGGGCGCGTGCTGGCCGTCCCGCTTCGCATCGAGCTGATCGTGGTCGACGACGGCTCGACCGATGGAACCAGAGACCGTCTCGTGGCGTTGCAGCGCGAACGCGGCTTCGTACTCCTCCTCCAGCCCAGGAACCTGGGCAAGGGCGCGGCGCTCCGCGCGGGATTCGAGCGGGTGACGGGAGACGTGGTCGTCATTCAGGACGCGGATCTCGAGTACTCGCCCGAGGACTACCCCCAGCTGCTCGAGCTCATCTTCCAGGGCCGCGCCGACGTGGTGTACGGATCGCGATTCCTCGGGCGGCATCGGGTGTTCCTGTTCACGCACTACGCGGGAAACCGCCTGCTGACGCTCGTGACCAACGTTCTGTACAACACGATGCTGACCGACATGGAAACCTGCTACAAGGCGATGCGGGTCGAGGTCCTGCGGTCGTTCCGGCTCCGCTCGAACGGTTTCGGCATCGAGCCCGAGATCACCGCTAAAATCTTCAAGCGCAACTATCGGGTCTACGAAGTGCCCATCACCTACGACGGCCGAGGGTACGAGGAAGGCAAGAAGATCACCTGGCGGGACGGGGTCGTCGCGCTCTGGGTGCTCATCAAGTACCGGTTCACCGAGTGAACGCGTTCCTGCGCCTGCTCCGGTATGCTCGGCCGCACCGCGGGCGGTTCCTGGCGGCGCTCGCCGCGATGCTCGTCTACGCCGGCGCGTCCTGGCTGATCGCGGTCCTCATCCAGCCGATCTTCGACGAAGTGCTTCCGTCCCGCGAGAACCTGGGTCTCGTCACCGGCCTCATCATCGGCGCGTATCTGCTGAAAGGGCTCGGATCCTACAGCTCCGTCTATCTCATGACGGACGTCGGGCAGCGCGTCGTGCTGGACCTGCGCAACCTGCTGTTCCGTCACATCCTCGGCCAATCCGCGGGGTTCTTCGCCCGGCGGACGAGCGGACAGCTGATGTCACGCGTCACCAACGACGTCGGCCAGGTCCAGCAGGCGGTGTCCGAGACGATCGGCGATCTGATCAGGGAAACGCTCGCGCTCGTCGGGTACGTCGGCATCCTCTTCTGGTACGACGCGCGCCTCGCGCTCGTCTGCCTGACCGGCACGCCGCTCGTCCTGTATCCGCTCATCCGGCTCGGGCAGCGCGTCCGTCGAACGACCCGCCGCAGCCAGGAACAGCTCGAGAACCTCTCCCACATCACGGCCGAGGCCTTCACCGGCCATCGCATCGTGAAGGCGTTCGGGGCCGAGGCGCAGGAGGCCGAGCGATTCAACCGCGCGGCGTGGCGCGTGTACCGGACGAACCTGAAGATCACGAGCTCCCTGTCGGCACTCCCGCCGATCATGGAGTTCGTCGGCGGGCTCGCCGTGGTCGCGGCGCTGTGGTACGGGAGCCGCGAGATCGCCAGCCGTCAGCTCACGACGGGCGAGTTCGCGGCGTTCATCTTCGCGGCGTTCATGATGTACGCGCCGATCAAGAAACTGAGCCGGGTGAACGCGACGCTCAACCAGGCGATCGCCGCGTCGGAGCGCATTTTCGAAATGCTCGACACGCACTCCGAGGTGCTCGATCGCCCCGACGCGGCGCCGCTCGCGCCGCTCGCGCAGTCGGTGGAGTTCCGCGGCGTGAGCTTCAAATACGACGACGGCGACGGACGCCAGATCCTCCGGGACGTCTCATTCACCGTTGGCGCGGGTCAGGCGGTCGCGATTGTGGGGCTGAGCGGGGCAGGCAAGACGACGCTCGTCAACCTCGTGCCGCGCTTCTTCGACGTCACGGGCGGCGCCATCCTGATCGACGGCGTCGACATCCGGAACGTCACGCTGCGCTCGCTGCGGGCGCAGGTCGGCATGGTCACGCAGGACACCGTTCTCTTCGACGACACGATTGCACGCAACATCGCGTACGGCGCGCCGCACGCATCGGAGTCCGAGATCGAGGCCGCGGCGCGCGCGGCGCACGCCCACGAGTTCATCGTCGCGCAGCCCCTCCGGTACGGAACGCGGATCGGCGAGCGCGGCCAGCGGCTGTCGGGGGGCCAGCGGCAGCGGCTGGCGATCGCGCGCGCGCTCCTGAAGAACCCTCCGATCCTCATCCTCGACGAGGCCACATCCTCGCTCGACGCCGAGTCGGAGCGCCTCGTGCAGGACGCGCTCGCGCGATTGATGCAGAACCGGACGTCGTTCGTGATCGCTCACCGGCTGTCGACCGTGCGCCGCGCCGACTTCATCATCGTGCTGGAACGGGGACGGATCGTCGAGACCGGCCGGCACGACGACCTGGTCTCACGTCCGGGCGGCGCGTACGCCAAGCTGCACACGCTGCAGTTTGCCGGCACGCGGCGGGAGGCGGCACCCGCATGATCCGATCCATGACCGGGTTCGCCGCGCTCACGCGCGAAGATGAACAGGGAACGATCAGCGTGACCCTCCGCGCGGTCAACCATCGCTTTCTCGACCTGCAGGCCCGCCTGCCGCCGTCGCTCGCCGACATGGAGTCTCGTCTGCGTGCGATCGTGCAGGAGCGCATCGGCCGCGGGCGAGTGGAGCTGACCGTGAACCTCCAGCTGCGCCGCCAGCCCTCGATCGCGGTCGAGCTGAACGAGCCGCTGATCGACGCGCTGGCCGCGGCGCTCGAGCAGGCGCGCGCGAAAGGCGTCGTGACCGGCGCGCTGCAGCCGGGGGACCTGCTCCGGTTCCCCCAGGCGCTGGCGATTCGGGAGAAGGCGGGAACGGATGGCGAGGGGCCGCCGGAAGAAGTACGCCGCGCGGTCGAAGCGGCCGTCATCGGCGCAGTGGGGGAGCTCGACGTCATGCGCGGCCGCGAGGGGGCGTTCCTCCATCAGGACATCGAAGGGCGCCGCGCGCTGCTCGCCGAGCTCGTCGACCGGGTCGCACAGGCCGCCGAGAGCGGCCGCAAGACGCTCGAAACACGGCTGGCCGATCGGATCCGCGATCTGGGAGCCGACAGCCTGACCGAGCCGACCGCAATCGCGCAGGAGATCGTGCGCTTCGTCGCGCGCTCGGACATCACGGAAGAAATCGTCCGCTTCCGCAGCCACCTGGCGCACTGGCAGGCGCTCGCGGAGGCGCCCGAGCCGTGCGGCCGCAAGCTGGACTTTCTCATCCAGGAAATGAACCGCGAGGTGAACACGATCGGCTCGAAGGCGGAAGGAGAAGACGCGCCGCCCATCGTCGTGGCCATGAAGGCGGAGCTCGAGAAAATGCGCGAGCAGGTTCAGAATGTCGAATAACACAGGGCCTGGGGCATGGGGCTCAGGGCCTGGAGGCGATCAACCTCGCGGTCTGAAGTCCGAAGCCCCAAGCCCCAAGCCCCAAGCCCCGGGAATCCTCTTCGTCGTCTCCGCTCCGTCGGGGACGGGCAAGACTACGCTGATCGAGCGCCTCGTCCAGCTGGTGCCCGACCTGACGATGTCGCGGTCCTACACGTCGCGTCCCGCTCGCGCAGGGGAATCGGACGCGGTAGACTATAATTTCATCAGCCGCCAGAAGTTCGAGGAGATGGCCCACGCCGGGGAATTCCTGGAATGGGCCGACGTCTTCGGGAATCTCTACGGCACGAGCGCAGCCGATACCGCGGGCTACCTGGAGCGCGGCTGTGACCTCGTCCTGGTCATTGACGTCCAGGGGGCGCGGCAGGTCCGGAGCCGGCGCCGCGACACGGTCGGGATCTTCGTGCTCCCGCCGTCGTTCGAGGTCCTCGAGCGGCGACTGCGCGGACGAAGCAAGGACGCCGAAGAGGCCATCCAGCGGCGGCTGCGCACGGCGCGGGCCGAGGTCGCCGCCTACGCCGAATACGACTACGTCGTCGTCAACGACGAGCTCGATGCGTGCGTAGAACGGCTGAAGGGGATCGTGCTGGCGGAGCGGGCCCGGCTGCCGGCGATTCGGCCCCATGCAGAGCGGATCGTCGGGACGTTTGATACTGGAGAGAAATCGTGAAGAAATCGAGATTCGAGACGGTCGCGGTAGCGGGCGCGCGCGCGAGACAGCTGCTCGACGGCTGCACACCGCGCGTCGAGCCGGCCACCAAGAAGGCCAAGACGGCCTTGCGCGAGGTCGACAGCGGCGCCGTTTCGCGGGTCGAGCCCGAAAAGAAGGAAGTCGTCTCCCGGGACAGAAGGGACTAGGCACTAGGGACTAGGCACTCCACATGGCTCTCATCGCCCTCGGCGTAACCGGCGGAATCGGCGCCTACAAGGCGGTCGAGATCGCGCGGCTGTTGCAGCAGCGCGGCCACGACGTGGCGGCGGTCATGACGCGCGCCGCGCGGCGGTTCGTTGGTCCGGTCACGTTCGAGGCCATCACGAGGCGCCGTGTCATCACCGACCAGTTCGCGCCGGGGTTCAACGCCGACATCGAGCACATCGCGCTCGCGTCGGAAATCGGCCTCCTCGTCGTCGCGCCTGCGACGGCCAACATCATCGGCAAGTTCGCGAACGGGATCGCCGACGACTTCCTGAGCTCCTTGTACCTCGCCACGCGTGCGCCGGTGCTCCTCGCGCCGGCGATGAACACGCACATGCTCGAGCATGAAGCCGTGCAGAAGAATCTGGCGGCGCTCGCCGCGCGCGGCGTACGGTTCGTCGAGCCGGGCGAGGGATACCTCGCCTGCGGATGGGTCGGCAAGGGGAGGCTGGCGGAGCCGGCCGACGTCGCGGCGGCGGCCGACGCGATGGTGCGTCCGATCGGCTCTCTCGTCGGACGCGCGATCCTCGTGACGGCCGGACCAACCTACGAAGACCTCGACCCGGTTCGCTATGTCGGAAACCGCTCGAGCGGCAGGATGGGATACGCCATCGCCGCCGAGGCGGCGCGCCGAGGGGCGCGAGTCTGGCTGGTGTCGGGTCCGACTGAGCTCCCGCCGCCGGCGGGCCCCGAGATTGTTCGCGTCCGCAGCGCGGCGGAGATGCGGGATGCGGTCGCCGCCCGCGCACCGGAGGCGGACGCCGTGGTCATGGCAGCGGCGGTGGCGGACTACACCCCGGAGCAGGGGCGCGCCGCGGGCAAGCTGCCCAAGGATGACGACGCGATGACGATTCGCCTCGTGCGGACCCCCGACATCCTGGGGGAGCTTGGCGCCCGACGCACGGGCGCCCGGCCGGTGCTGGTCGGATTCGCGGCCGAGACTGGCGCGCCGGAAACCCGCGCACGCGAGAAGCTGCGCAGCAAGAACGTCGACCTCATCGTCGCCAACGACGTGTCCCGCTCCGATGCGGGGTTCGAAGTGACGACCAACGTTGCGACCCTGGTCACCCGGGAGGCCGACGAACCGTTGCCGCTGCAATCGAAGACCGCTCTGGCCGGCGTCATCCTGGACCGCGTGGAGTCGATGCTGGCCGCAATTTCCGGGACCCCACGCCGCGATGAATCCCCGTCAACGACTCGCTGATCATCTCGAGTACTTCGCCGAGCTCGGCGTAGACGGCCTCGGGAGAGATCCCCAATGGTCGAGGCCGGCCGGGATCGACGAGGAGGGGCCGGTCTTGAGACCGGCCCCTCCAGAAGCGTCGAATCCCGTCCGTTTCTCGGCCTCGGCGGCCGACGCCCTCACAGCGCTCCGCGACGAGATCGGGGACTGCACCCGTTGCAAGCTTCACGGGCTCGGGCGGAGCCGGGTCGTGTTCGGCGTGGGCAATCCGGAGGCCGACCTGATGTTCGTCGGCGAGGCGCCGGGCCACGACGAGGACCTGCAGGGCATTCCCTTCGTCGGGCGCGCGGGTCAGCTGCTGACCAAGATCATCGAGGCCATCGGCCTGACGCGCGATGAGGTCTACATCGCGAATGTGATCAAATGCCGGCCGCCGGAGAATCGCAACCCCGAGCCGGACGAAGTCGCGACCTGCCAGCCATTCCTCTTCCGCCAGATTGAATCCATCGCTCCGCGTGTCATCGTCGCGCTCGGAAGCTTCGCGGCGAAGACGCTGTTGTCCACCGAGGCGCCGATCTCGCGCCTTCGGGGCCGGGTGTACGATCTGAAAGGCGCCAAGCTGGTCTGCACGTTCCATCCTGCGTACCTGCTTCGCAGCCCGGATCGCAAGCGGGATACGTGGGAGGATATGAAAAAGGCAAAGCAACTCCTGAACAATGTGGAATGCTGATTTCCGTCGCCGTCCCCGTTCCCTTCCTCGGCGTTCTCACCTACGAACTTCCGGATCGCTGGACGCCTCCTGCGCGCGGCGCGCGAGTGCTCGTTCCAGTCGGAACCCGCATGATGACCGGAATCGTGGTCGGCAGCGGCGACGGCGCGGCAGAGACTCGCGCGCTGAAGCCGATCGCCGACGTTCTGGACGACGGGCCGTTCCTGCCGGATGCTGTCGTCGACCTCGCGCTGTGGACGGCGGAGTACTACGCGTGCGGTCCGGGCGAGACGCTCGCGGGTGCGATGCCGCCCTCCGCCTGGATTGAAAGCGAACGCCACGTTCGAATCACGGAGGCGGGCGCACGCGCCCCCATGGCCCTGGGCACGCCGCGGGCGAGGGTGCTCGCCGCGCTCCGGAACGGTCGTGCGGTGCCGGTCCGTTCGCTCGTGTCGGCGTTGCGGCGCCGCGCGGAGGGGCTCAACGCCCTTGTGAATGCGCTGGCGCGGGAAGGGCTCGTCGATGTCAGCCAGCCCCTGCGGGGACGCGCGGATGCCTCCAAGACCGTCCGCGTCGCGTCGGCCACGGCGGCGGGCTTCGACACCGCCGGCCTGCGGCTCGGCGCGCGACAGCGCGAGGCGCTGGCCGTGCTGGCCGGTGCGCCGGAAGGCGTCGACGTTCCGGTCCTGACCGCGCGCGGGATCGATCAAGTGACGTTGAAGCGCCTGGCCGACCGCGGGCTCGTCTCGATCGCCAGACGGAAAGTCGATCGGGGTGCTCAGGGTGCTCAGGGTGCTCAGAGTGCTCAGGGTGCCGGGGCAATCGTGCTCTCGGCCAGTCAGCAGCTTGTTCTCGACCGTCTGAGAGAGCTGGCGAACGCGGGACGCTTCCGGTGCACGCTGCTCCATGGCGTCACGGGAAGCGGCAAGACCGAGATCTACGTTCGCCTCGGCGAGCACATCGTCTCGGCAGGAAAGCGGGTCCTGATGCTCGTGCCCGAGATTGCGCTCACGTCCGCGGTGGCGGCGCGATTCAGGCGCGCGTTCGGAGAGCGGGTCGCGATTCAGCACAGCGGACTGTCCGACGGCGAGCGGCACGATCAGTGGATCAGGATCCGGGACGGCGCGATCGACGTCGTCGTGGGCACGCGGTCGGCGGTCTTTGCGCCGATCGACCGGCTGGGCCTCATCGTCGTCGACGAAGAGCACGACAGCTCATACAAGCAGGAAGAGGCCCCGCGCTACCACGGGCGTGACGTGGCCGTCATGCGCGCGCGCCAGGCCGGCGCGCTGGCGCTCCTCGGATCTGCGACGCCTTCCATGGAGAGTTATCAGAACGCGCTCGGCGGCCGGTACGAGAGGCTGACGCTCGATACCCGCGTGCTGGACCGGCCGCTGCCGGGCGTCCGCATCGTGGACATGCGCGACGAATACGCGGCCGAAGGACCCGACGTCATCCTCAGCCGGCCACTGGCGCAGGCGCTGCGTGACTGCCTGGCGCGGCGGGAGCAGGCCCTGCTGTTGCTCAATCGCCGCGGCTATGCGGCCGCGGTCTTCTGCCGTCAGTGCGCCGCGACAGTCGAGTGCCCGAACTGCAGCGTCTCGCTGACGGTGCACCTCGCCGCCGGCCGCGCGCGGTGTCACTACTGCAACTACTCGATGGCGCTGCCCAAGCAGTGCCCTAAGTGCGCGGGCCCGTACGTCGAGCGCATTGGGATCGGCACGGAGCGCGTCGAGGCGGAAGTGACCGCGCTGGTCGAGGGCGTCCGGGTCGCGCGCGTGGATCGCGACACCGTCCGCCGCCGCGGGGCGATCGGTTCGATGCTCGATCGCTTCGCCGCGGGAGAGATCGACGTGCTCGTCGGCACGCAGATGATCGCAAAAGGGCACGACTTCCCGCGAGTGACGCTCGTCGGCGTCATCTCGGCGGACGTCGGCCTGGGACTGGCGGACTTCCGCGCCTCCGAGCGCACGTTTCAGCTGCTGACACAGGTCGCTGGGCGCGCCGGCCGGGGCGCGGCGTCTGGCGAAGCCATCATCCAGACGCTGTACCCGAAGCACTACAGCATTCGACACGCCTGTCGCCAGGATTACCGGGCGTTCTTCGAAGAGGAGATCAAGTACCGGACCGCTATGCGCTATCCGCCCGCGGTCGCCCTGGTGAACGTCATCGTACGCGGGCCATCGTTCCGGGGGGCGCTGGACGCCGCGACCGATCTGGCCCGCCGCGTGCGGACGCCGGCCGAGGGTTTCCGCCTGGTGGGGCCCGCGCCCGCGCCCTTCGTCCGGCTGCGCGGCGAGCACCGGACGCAGTTCTTTCTCAAGGGCTCCGCCCGCGGCCCGATGCGCCAGGCCCTGCTCGACGCGCTGCAGGGCAAGCCGGACCTGAAGCGGCGCGTCACGATCGACGTCGACCCCGTCAGCGTTCTGTGAGCGGCCGGATCGCCGCGTAGATCTCGAACGGTTTGGGCGTAAAGGAGAGGATGAGAATGACCCCGGCCAGTAGCGCGATCAGCTGGCGACCCCGATCGAGGCGCACCGAGTCGTAAGTCACGGGAGGATGCCTCACGGCACCCAGGATCGCCATCAACACGAGGACCGCGGCGAAGAACAACCAGCTCCACGAGAGGAAGGTCAGCACCACGACCGCGGCGAGCGTGACGTACGAGATCTTCGTCGCTCGGCTCCCGAAGAGCGCGTAGGTAATGTGCCCGCCGTCGAGCTGTCCGTAAGGCAGCAGGTTCCACGCGGTGGCCAGCAGTCCGAACCAGGCGGCGAACACCAATGGGTGCATGTTCAGGCTGTGGCCAGCGGGGATAGTTCCCCACACAATCCACGTTGCGCCGGTAAATAGGAGGGGCTCTCCAAGGGAGTATCCGATAAAGTCAGCCGGCAGTGCCCGTACGTTCGACATGTACAGCCCCGCGAAGAGGAGCGGAATGAGGACGATGAAGCCGGCGATCGGCCCGCTGACGCCAACGTCGAACAGGATTGCACGCGTCGGAAACGGCTCTCGAATGCGGATGACTGCCCCCATCGTGCCCGTGATCGCGATCGGCATCGGGATGAAGTAGGGAAGCGTCGCGTCAATCCGGTGGAACCGGCACGTCAGATAGTGCCCCATCTCGTGCGCGCCGAGAATCGTAAGAATCGCCAGGCTGTACCAGAGCCCCCCCGGAAACAGGTGCGTGAGCGCCGGCTGGACGGCGCGATTGCCAAACTCAAGAAGGAAGGAATAGTAATGCTCGCCCCCGTAGAGCGTCGTTGTCAGCGCGGTGGCCAGGAGCAACATGATGTGCACCCGGTAGCGGTGCTGAAAGCGTTGGAGCGGGACTGGCGGTACAGCGGGGTCGAGCGACACGGAAGGGGAGTCGAGCGGACGGTCGGACAATGGAGCGGCGGAGGCTCAGCCTCCTATATTCTGAAGATCCTTCCCGGGTTTGAAGCGGATGGTTCGACCGGGGGGGATGCGGACCTCTTTTCCGGTCCGGGGGTTTCGGCCAATGCCGCGCTTCCGTGGCTTCACCTGAAACACGCCGAAGCCGCGCAGCTCGATTCGCTCGCCCCGCTGCATGGAGAGCCGCATCGCGTCGAAGACCGCATCGACAGCCACCTCGGCTTTGACCTTGGTGATGTCGGCTACTTTCGACACCTCGTTGACGATGTCGACTTTGATCATGCTTGGGCGCTCCTCGAAAAGCGTAACTAGCATAATTTCTGTCACTTACGCTGTCAAGTCAGCCCGTAAGTGAAATATGGGGATCCGCCAGGAATGCCCGTGAAAACGCTCCCGACCGTGGTTCTGGCCGGCCGTCCAAACGTCGGCAAGTCCACGCTCTTCAACCGCATTACCCGGACGCGACGCGCCATCGTCACGTCGGTCGCAGGGACCACACGGGACGTGATCGCGCAACCGGCGGAGTGGCAAGGCGCTGCTTTTACGCTCGTCGATACCGGGGGCATGTTCGGCGCGAGCGACGATCCGCTCCACGAGCTTGTCGTCGAACGGGGCCGCACGGCGCTCGAGGCGGCCGACCTCGTTATCTTCGTCGTGGACGGCCGAGAAGGGCTCCTGCCCGGAGATCGGGAGATCGCCGCTGCCCTGCGGTCGCGCGGCGTGCCTGTCGTCGTCGCGGTCAACAAGACGGATGACCGGCGCGCCCGCGGGCGCTCAATCGAGTTCTACGAGCTCGCGTTCGAGCCGATTCTCGAAATCGCGGCGGAGCACGGTGATGGAGTCGGCGATCTGCTGGACGAAGTGCTTGAACGGCTTCCGCAGGCACGATCGAGGGTCGAGGCCGAGCCCAGAGTCCGTCGGCCCCGTGAGGATGAGATCGCCGTCGCGATCGTGGGACGGCCGAACGTCGGCAAGTCGTCGCTCGTCAACCGACTGCTGCGCGAAGAACGGGTGATGGTGAACGACATGCCGGGGACCACGCGCGACGCCGTGGACGCGGTGCTGAAGTGGCACCGGCAGACCTTTCGTATCGTCGACACCGCCGGCATCCGCCGGCCGGGCCGTGTCGCGAGGGCTGGCGCCATCGAAGCGGTCAGCGTCCTCGTGGCGCGCCGCGCGATCGAGCGCGCCGATGTTGCCGTGCTCGTCCTCGACGCGGTCGAAGGAGCGTCGGATCAGGATGGTGCCATAGCCGGTGAAGCCGAAAGAGCTGGCTGCGGCATCATCATCGCCGCGAACAAGTGGGACCTCGTCAAGGACCGCGGTTCGGAGTTCGTCAAGGAATTCGACGACAAGCTGCGGTTCCAGCTCAAGTTCCTCGAGTACGCGCCGGTGCTCCATATTTCGGCGCGGACGGGAGAGCGCACGCCAAAACTGCTCGAGACGATCGACCGCGTGGCGGAAGCCCGCGCCCGACGGGTGTCGACGGGGGAGTTGAACCGATTCGTCCAGGCCGTCACGGCCGTGCATCCCCCCGCGAGCCCGGGGCGGCGGGAGGTTCGCATCCTCTATGCCGCGCAGACGGGGGTGAAACCGCCGACCTTCGTGTTCTTCACCAACGTGGCCACGGAGTTTCATTTCTCTTACGAGCGGTTCCTGAAGAATCGCCTGAGGGAGTCGTTCGGGTTGATGGGCGCGCCGGTTCGAATCCTGGTCAGACGGCGCGCCGCCGTCAGTCGAAAGCGGGGCTGAACAGCGGTTCTTCACCCCGAGCCGCGTAGTACCCGAACGCGGCGATCGCGACGGCGCACGCCAGGGTGCCGATCGTGGCTCCGGCATACCAGGCGGACCAGTCCCACGTCAGGGCAACCGACGACGTGATGAAGTGAAAGAACAAAGCGACCGATCCGGCCACGAGGCCGAACCGCACGATCGCGCCGATGACCGCTCCGAGGATGAGGAATCCGAACAGGACCTCGAGGAGTCCGGTGTCCCCGGGGAACATGCCGCGGAGCGCCACCGGAGTGAAGGCGGCCATCACCACGACGAGCGCCAACCAGCGCCAGCGGAACAGGATACGAAAGAACACGAGACCGAACACGCCGACCATCCCGTTGTAGAGCGCCTGGTTCGCTGCGCCAAAGAGGTAGGAAAGAAAGCGACGCGTTTCGATGAGCAGCGAAAGCTCCGACGTCTGCGGCATCGGCGCGGGAAGCCCGAAAAGGGGAGGCACGACGTCGTGCAGCGCGAGCAGGAACGTCATCAGCGTGCCGCACGCCGCGCCGGCGAGCACCTCGAGGCCGACGCGCGGATCGCGAATGCGGCCCGAGATGAGCCTCGACCAGCCGAGCATCATGTTCGGCCAGAATCGCCTGACGTACGGCTCGACGCCGATATACCAGACCCAGAGCATCGCCGCAGAGAAGAGGCCGCCGGCGATCGCTACGTTGAACAGCCGGTCCACCTCGCTGTCGATGATGGACGTGTGCGTCGCGCCTATGACCCACGACGCGAGGGCGGTCGTCAGCATGTAGGTGCCGGCCGCCGCCGCGCCACGCCGGTCGCCGCGGCCGCTCTTCAGGTTGCGGCGGGCGAGCACGACCCCCGCGACGAGGAGTAGCGGCACCAGGACGGCCGCGAAGATGCCGATGAGGCGCTCAGCGGTTCCCTGGGCAACCCGCTGGCCCGCGGCGATCTGGGTCCACGGCGCGATAATCTGAAACGATACCGGCCGCCCGCGGTACGTCGAGGTCTCCACGCGGACCTTCGTCGAAGGATCGTCCTCGAGCGGACCCTCGAACGCGCGGCGGGCGTCCGCGAACGCCCGCGGCGTCACGTCGGTCGCAATCTCAGTGAAGCGCGACGGATCGAGGCCCGCGGACTGAAAGAGCCGCTGGTAATCGGAGGCCACAGGAGCGGGAGCTGCCGCGTCGCGCCGCGGCGGCAGGGCGAGAAGTTCGAGGAGACGCCCCCGGGTGTCGAGGGAGACGAGGATCATGCCGGCGCTCGTCATCGGGGGATCGTTCTGCAGGATTTGAGTATTCCGCGTGATCGGGAACATCGGCCCCCGGCTTTGCCGGTACCAGAACACGGCGGCGGCCGGGGAGCCGGATCTCAGGCGATCCCACCGATTCAGGCTGCTGTCGGTCCGTGCGATCCAGCGAAGGGCCTCGACGTTGTTGACCAGACCCCACGCGCGGTCGACCGGCGGCTCCGTGTAGCCGATCTGCGCAACCAGCTCCTGGGCGCGATCGGCAAGCGCGTCGGGTGAGCGCTCCATCGGGACGACGCTGACGAGCAGGGTTCTGTTGTAGATCGTCGTTATCGCAGCCAGTCCGACGAGGATCGCGGTAAACACGCCCAGACCGACCGCCGGGCGGATCGCGCTCGTTTCCCCCGCGGCCGCCACCATTTCTGGCGATGGCGTCTCCCCGGCGGCGAGCGCCGCCGCGAGAGGATCGCCCCCCGGCAGCGACGCGAGGACCTTGCGCGCCGAGTCGGGGCGCCTGGCCGGGTCGCGCTCGAGGCAGCGCATGATCGCGCGGTCCAGGGACAGATCCAGACCGGTCACGAAAGACGATGGCGGCGGAACGCCTTCGTCGTGGCGCTGCATCAGCTCCGCGATGCTTCGGAAGTCGAATGGACGCTGTCCCGTGAAGAGCTCGTAGATCACGAGACCGAGCGCGTAGATGTCGCTCTGGACCGTCGCCGGCTGGCCGGTCAGCTGTTCGGGCGCCATGTAGGCGGGCGTGCCCGCGCGGGGGCCGACGTCCCCCGCAATCCCCGCGAGGCCGAAGTCGGTGATGCGCAGCTGGCCGTTGTCGTCCAGCATCAGATTCGCCGGCTTCAAGTCGCGGTGGAGGACGCGGCGGTCGTGAGCCGCGGCGAGCCCGGCACACAACTGACGCGAGAGATCCAGCGCCTTGTCCGGCGACAGCCGACCGATCCGCTTCGCGAGCGACGCGAGGTCCTCGCCCGCGACGTATTCCATCGACAGGAAGGTCAGGCCGTCCACCTCGCCGATGTCGTACACGCGGCAGACGTTCGGGTGCGAGACCTGGCGCGCGCTGCGGACTTCCTGGTGGAACTGGGCGAGCCGCGCCGCATCGTTCGCAACCGACTCCGGCAGGAACTTGAGCGCGACCGGCTGGCCGAGGCGGAGATCGTCGGCCCGGTACACTTCGCCCATGCCCCCTTTGCCGATGGGACCGATCATCCGGTAACGCCCAGCCAGGATGGCGCCCGGCAGGAACCGGCCCTCGTCCATGATGGCGCTCGTCGACAGCCAGCCTGAATGCGAACCTGACGATGGGCGGGACGATGACGGACGCGATGTCGTGACCCCCAGGGCCGCCTGCGGCGCAAGGCGGGTTTCGGTGTCCTCGCTCGACTGCGCGAGAGGGGCGCCGCAGTCGGGGCAGAAGCGCGTCTCGGAGGCCAGCGCGGCGCCGCACGAGAGGCACTTCGTCACGGCCGGATTTTACTCGAAGCTTTGGTATACTTTACGGGCGACAGCCGAGTGAAAGCGACGAGCGAGCCAACGACCGGCCTGATGGACATCCCGAACCGATCGCTCTTCAAGCCGCCTGAGGTCTGTGAAATCGCCCAGGTCCAGCCATACGTGCTGCGATCGTGGGAAGCGGAGTTTCCGGATCTCGGCGTGGCCAAGGGCGGAGGCGGTCAGCGGATGTACCGCCGTTCGGACGTTCAGCGCGTTCTTCGAATCAAGGAACTGCTCTTCGTCGAAGGCCTCACGCTGGCCGGCGCCAGACGGCGCCTTGAGGAAGAGGTCGGCGGGAGCTCGGAAGGGGACACGGCTGAGGCGTCGTTGACCGAGCTGCTTGGAGCGGACGCGCGCGAGCGGATCGCCGACGTTCGACAGGGACTCCGCTGGATTCTCGAGCTGCTGGCTGGCAACGGCGATCCGCACAAGCGGGATCCGTCGCTGTTCGCGGTCGGTCGCGCCGCGGCCCCGGCTGCGCGAACGAAGAAGCCCACCGTCAAGAAGAAGAAAGCTCGCCGGTAATCGGGATGTAGCGCAGCCTGGCTAGCGCACCAGACTGGGGGTCTGGGGGTCGCGGGTTCGAATCCCGCCATCCCGACCATTTTTTACTCAACAACAGGCGGGCAGGCTTGAACGCCTGCGCTACGGAGACATCTCTACGGAGGTGGGCGCGACCGGCTTTTTGAGCCGGCCGCGCGGCGGGAGCTGCTATGAGGAGCAATCGTGGAGACGGCTAGGAATTCGCCATCTCAGACCGGGGTTCTTGTAGCTTTCAAATGGAGCAAAGGGGTTGCCACCTCGTCCGGCTCGAGCGATCAGCACCTCAGCAGCAGGTAACCCGCGCAATCATCGCCACATACAGCAACGAGGTCGTCAGCCTCGCAGCAATGTGCCTGTTGAGGATCTGTAAAGAATCCTTCCGCTCGGCTGGGGTGCATGTAGTAATTCCTGCGCTACACTGTGTGCGCGAAGCGGGCCAGCGCCTCGCACCTGAGCGATTCCTCGTGACCGTACGACTCCGGACGTTTCCAGGACGCTCAGCCCGGCGTGCGCTCCTCCTTGGCGCGATGTGCGCCGCGATCCTGGAAGGGGCGTCCTTCAAGCCCGCGCACGCGCAGCAGCCACAGCAACAGCCGCCGCCGCAGCAACAGCCGCCGCCGCAGCAACAGCCGCCACCCCCTCAGCCGCAGCCGACGTTCAGGACCGAGGCGAACTTCGTGCGCGTCGATGTGTACCCGACGCGAGGTGGCGTGCCGATCGCCGACCTCACGCTGAACGACTTCGAAGTCCTGGAGGACGGCGCGCCCCAGAAGATCGACACCTTCGAGCACGTCGTCGTGCGGCCCGCCGGGCCGCAGGAAACGCGCGCCGAGCCAGATTCGCAACGGCAGGCGAACCAGATGGCGCAGGATCCCCGAGCCCGCGTCTTCGTCATCTTCCTCGACACGTATCACGTCTCGGTGCAGGGATCGCACAACATCCGGCGCCCGCTCATCGCGCTGATGGATCAGATCATCGGCCCGGATGATCTGATCGGATTCATGACGCCGGAGATGTCGGCCGCGAGCCTCACGCTCGGCCGCAAGACGCAGGTGCTCGAAGGGGCGCTCACCGACAACTGGGCGTGGGGCCGACGGTTTCAGATCGTCGATCAGGACGAGAAGGAGAATCAGTACGAAGACCTGCTACACACGGCCTCATGGCGGTGAACCGTCTGGCGAGGAAATGATCGCGCGTCGCCGCGAACGACTGGCCCTCGACTCGCTCGAGGACCTCGTCGTCCATCTTCGTGGCGTGCGGGAAGAACGTAAGGCCATCATCGCCGTGTCGGAAGGATGGCTGCAGTTTCGAGAGAATCTCAATCTCGCAAAGCCGCTGCACCCCACATCGGAGGCCGATCCCATCGTTCCGGGAAAGCCCGAGATCTTCGTCGGCCCGGGCGGCAAGCTCCGCGCGGGAGCAGACCCGCGAGACAGGTCGTCAGCGCGTCAATGTACGAGTGCGACGCCGATCGCCAGACCCTTGCCCCATGGACAACGAGCGGTACTTCCGGCAGATACTCGACGACGCGAACCGCGCGAACGCGAGCTTCTACCCGGTCGATCCCGCGCGGGCTTCCCGTGTTCGACACTCCGATCGGGCCCGACCACCGCCACCCGTCAACGTCGACAGGGCGATGCTGAGGACGCGGCAGGAATCGTTGCATGACGCTTGCGGTCGCCACCGACGGCATCGCCGTCATGAACAGCAACGACATCGAGCGCGGCCTCAAGCGAGTCGTTGCCGATCTCACGTCGTATTACTTGCTCGGCTACTACTCGACCAACGCGAAGCTCGACGGGAAGTTTCGATCGATCAAGGTCCGCGTGAAGCGCCCGGGCGTCGACGTGCGAGCGCGCCGCGGCTATCGAGCGGCGACGGCGGAGGAAGTGACCGCGGCCCGGAAGGCTGAGGAGCCGGACTCTGGAGGGGCCGGTCTTAAGACCGGCCCCTCCAACGCCATCACCAACGCGCTCGGGCGTCTCGCGGCGCTGCGGCCCAATACATCCCTCTACCTTCATGCGGTCACGCTGCGAGAGCGCACGGGTCTGAGGATTCTGGTCGCGGGAGAGCTGGACGGGAGCCTCGCCAGAACGCCGGCCTGGGCAAACGGCGGGGAGGCAACCGTGATGGTGAGTGGGGCGCAGGGCGCTGGGTCCTCCGCGCGCGCCACGATGGCTCCCGGCGCGAAGAGCTTCGTCGTGTCGATGCGGATCGAAAGCAGCGGAGCCGACTCGCTGAGCGTTCAGGGGCGGGTGCGCCCGCCAGGCGAGTCGACGCTGCCACTTTCCGCTGCCGTATCGGCATCCCCGCCGGGCAATGGTGCATTGCTGGCGGATGCCCCGCTGCTCTTCAGCCTGCGCGGCAACGCGCCGCCTGTGCCCATCGCGAGCTTCAGAGTCTCTCGCACCTCGAAGATCCGCCTGGAGCTGCCGATCGCAGATACGGCGGGATCGGCCGGAGCGCGGCTGCTCGATCGTGCCGGCAAGCCGCTCCCTGTCGTCGTCGCCGTCTCCGAGCGAACGGACGCCGGCATCCGGTGGCTGGTCGCCGATCTGAATCCGGCCCCGCTCGGCGCGGGGGATTACGTGGTGGAGCTGTCCGCCGAGCGGGACGGCAGGCGCGACGTCGTCGTCACGGCGATCCGGATCGTGCAGTGAGAAGCCTCGCCCTCGCGGCAATCGCGCTCATCGTCGCTCAACAGCCACGCCCCGCCGACCAGCCGGTCTTCCGCGTCGAAGCCACGCTGGTTCGCGTGGACGCCTTCGTCACGAAGAACGGCGTCCCGGTCGAGGATCTGACGGCTGCCGACTTCGAACTGCTCGAGGATGGCGTCGCGCAGAAAATCGAGACCTTCGAGCGTGTGAAGATCGGCGCGGCCACACGAATCGCCGCCGTGAGCGATCCGAACAGCCAGCGCGAAGGCAACGAGCGGGCCGGAGATCCCCGCAGGCGCGTGTTCGTGATCTTTCTCGACACGTACCACGTCAGGCCCGAGAATTCCCAGCGCGCGGGCAACGCGCTCGCGCGCGTCCTCGACCAGCTCCTGACGCCTGAGGATCTCGTCGCCGTGGCGAAGCCCGAGATGGACGTGACGGATCTCATCCTCGGCCACAAGGCGTCCGTCATCGAGCGCGGCCTGGCGACATCCTCTTTTTGGGGCGTCGGCGACGACTACACGCGACTCGACGCTGTCGAGAACGCCTACATGACGTGTTACCCGCAGGCGCTCGCGAAAGAGCTCATCGCGCGCCGGCGCGAGCGGCTGACCCTCGACTCGCTGCGCGATCTCGTCCGGCACCTCCAGATTCTGCGAGACGAGCGCAAGGCGATCATCGTGGTGAGTGAGGGCTGGATCCTGTTCCGCGACAACCAGGGCCTCATGTCGATGACGGGAGGCGCTGTTCCGGGAACGCCGCAGATCTTCACCGGTCCCGGCGGCAAGCCGAGCCTGACGAACCCCAATTCGTACGGCGGCGCCACCCAACAGCAGTGCGACACCGACCGGATGACGCTCTCGAACCAGGACAACGATCAGTACTTCAGAGATATTACGGGTGAGGCCAACCGGACCAACGCCGCGTTCTACCCGGTCGACGCGGGCGGCCTGCGCTCGGGGGCCGATGCCTCGTCTTCCCTCGACAGCCGGACGCTCTGGGCGCTGATGCGACAGCGGCAGGACTCTCTGGTGTCGCTCGCGACCGCCACCGACGGCGTCGCGGTCTACAACACCAACGACCTCGCGAAGGGTATGCAGAAAGTCGTCGCCGACCTCTCTCAGTACTACCTGCTTGGCTACTACTCGACGAACACGAAGCTGGATGGGAAGTATCGACGGATTCGCGTCCGCGTGAACCGTCCAGGGTTGGAGATACGGGCGCGCGAGGGGTATCGCGCCGCGACCCTCGAAGAGATTACAGGAGGGGCCGGTCTTAAGACCGGCCCCTCCAATAAGACCGGCCCCTCCAATTCGGCTGGCCCTCTCAGCACGGCGGTCGCCGCGCCGATGCCCGCCGGCGCGAACGGACCGGCCCCGCCGCCGGAACTATCCGCTGCCCTCGGCCGGCTGTCGCAGATCCGGCCGACGGCACCTTTTCGGCTCCATGCGATCGGCGTGCAGACGCCAGGCGGACTTCGACTTTGGATTGCAGGCGAGCTCGAGTCGGCCGCCTCCCGAACGGCATGGGCCTCCGGCGCGGACGCATCAGTGATCGTCACCGCGGGGAACGGGGCCGGCGGTGCGGGACGCGGCGCCATGGAGCCCGGCTCGCGCGGCTTTCTGATTGCCACCAATGCCGGCGAGGTCTCCGGCGACATCCAGGTGCAAGCCCGATTGACGCCGCGCGGCAGTGGCGGCGCACCGGCGCTGGGCGAGGTGGTGTCCGTCAAGGTCACACCGCCGGACGTGTTCGCTGCCTCCGAGCCTCTGCTGTTTCGCTTGAGCGGCGCGACGGCGCCACCGCGCCCCGCGGCGGACTTCCGTTTCTACCGCACGGAGCGCGTTCGACTCGAAGCTCCGCTCGCGCCAGCGGCGCGAGCCGTCTCAGGCCGCGTGGTCGATCGGACCGGCCAGCCGCTCGAGGTTCCTGTCGCCGTCAGCGAGCGCGATAGTGACGGTGTCCACTGGCTCGTCGCGGACGTAAACCTCGCGCCGCTGTCCAACGGCGACTACGGGATCGAGCTGACGGCCGAGCGCGACGGGAAGCGGGCCGCGATGGTGACGGCCATTCGCGTGGTTCGATAGAGGCCCGTTTCGCGTGAGGTCAGGTCTCAATCGAACGTCACTTGGCGTGGCGCTCTGGTCGCTTGGAACCCTTCCGTTCCTGACCAGGCTGTTCTGGGGGCGAACGTCTCGCGACCTCGAACACTACATGGTGTCGGCGAACGCCTGGCTCGACGGCCAGCGGATCTACGTTGACGTGCCCTTCGAGTACCCACCGTATGTCCTTGCGTGGCTTGCCGGGCCGGCGATGTTGGCAGGGGACGTCGCCCAGTTCCGATTGTTCTTCGGTCTGCTCATTCTCTGCCTGGACGCGCTGGTCAAGGCCGCGCTGATCTGGACCGGCTTTCGCGACCGGCATCGCCCGCCCGATGCGCTGCCGTTTGTCATGTACACACTGGCGACGGCTGCTGTCGGCCATATCCTCCTGCAGCGTTATGACGTAATTCCCGCGGCGCTGTCGGTAGCCGCCGTGATTGCGCTCTCGGCGGGGTGGGCCGGCGTCGCCGGTCTGATGGCCGCCGTCGCCGTGGGGACAAAGGTATACCCCGCAGTGTTCGTGCCCGTGCTGGCCGTGGTTGCCTGGCGCCGAAGCCGGAGCGATGCAAAGCGGTTCGCGATCGGCCTGGTCGCCGGTCTGCTGCCGCTCATCGCCTTGTCGTGGTCAGTGCCGTGGTGGAGTTTCGCGACCGTTCATACCCGGCGTGGCCTGGAAGCCGAATCGCTATGGGCATCGGCGCTCTGGCTGTCTCATTTCGTCGGCGTGCCCGCGACGTGGGAACTGGTGATCGCCTGGTTTGAAGTCACCGGTCCCGTAGCGGAAGGCCTCGTCACGCCAGCCCGGATCGTGTGGGCGACCGCGACGCTGGGGAGTGTCGCCCTCGCCACGTGGGCGGCCTGGCGCCAGAGGCTCAGTTCTGGAGAAGATGCCGACACGGTCTCGCTCTCCGTCACGGCCACGCTGGTGCTGCTGCCGGTCACGACGTTCGTGGCGTTCAGCCTCGTGCTGAGCCCGCAATTCCATCTATGGCTCGCGCCGCTGGCGGCCCTGTCGCTGCTCGCCCGGCGCCGGGCGGACGCCGGGGTCGACACTGGCGCCCTGTGGTGCATCTTCTTCAGTACGTTCCTCGTGCCCGCCTTCTTTCCGAGTCCTACGTTCGACAGCGGTCTCGATCTCGGACGGACGCTCGTCCTGGTGTTCAGGAACGTGCTGCTGCTGTACGCGACCTGGAGCCTGCTGCGAACGGCTGTGAGGCTGGCCAGCACAACGGCGACGACGGGATCGAGCTGATCGCCGAGCGCGAAGGGAAGCGGGCCGCGATGGTGACGGCGATTCGCGTGGTTCGATAGAGGCTACTCGAGTATTCCGTTCAGGCGAAGCGCAGCGGCGACCAGCTCGGCCATGTAGAGGATACACAGGCAGCCAACGACCGCCGGCGCAAGGATCCGCAGCGCGAATGCGCCGATCGTCGCCGAGAGATCCGATGGTCGGCTGCGCTTCAGTTGTGCGCGGCACCGCGCCCGTACACGTTCGGCACGCGCCGCGTCCGGTGCCAACTGTCGCAGAAGCGCGAGATCCTGCGGCATGCGATCGTGAGCGTCGATGAAAATCATGTCGGCACCTCGTTCAGAGACACGAGACCAGGTCCTTCATCCTCGGCGAGTCGGCGCGCCAGAAGGGCGCGCGCGCGGCTCAGGCGCTGGCGCATGGCTTCCGCCGTCACGCCACATACCTCGGCCGCTTCGGACGGCTGCAGTCCCTCGACGGCTACGAGCAGCAGCACTTCGCGGTACGCGGCGGGAAGGGAGCCGAGCGCGGTGGCGATTCGCCGCTGGGCCTCGCTTGCTTCCGCCGCAGCCAATGGGGATGGTCCTGGCGAGCCAGAGGGCCACAGGCCGATGAGGTCCCCCGCGTGCGACTCCTCGAGCAGTCGGGCGCGACAGTAGCTCACGTACAGGCGGCGGGCGACCGTGAACAGCCATGGGGCCAGACGCGTGTCGGCCCTGAGGCGACGGGCATGCCGAACCAGCCGCAGCCAGGTCTCTTCGAGAAGATCCTCGGCGACGTCCGGGCGGTTTGTCAGCCTGACCAGAAAATTGAACAGCCGCACGTTGAACGCGCCGTGTACCGCATCAAAGGCGTCCGGATCGCCATCCCGCAAACGGCCGACGATCTGCAGCTCGAGCTGACGGTCCATCGAGGTACTAACGCGGACGAGCGCGAAACGTGACAGCGTCACGCTCCAGGCTCCTGCGCGTTCTATCAGGACATGACACCTTCCGGGAGCTGTGCACGATGGGAATACTGACACACGCAGGGGTCTTTGCCCTGGCGAGTATGTTCATGGGCCTGGTGCCGATGGGCATGGGGATTCTGTACGCCGCCTCGCCCAACGAGCAGCGGCTCGCGCTGATGCGTCCGCTGTCGCTTGCCGCGATCTTCGCGGCGCTCAGCGGCACGTCGATGGGCGTGGTCAGCGTCCTTGGAGGCATCGTCGTGAACGAAACGGCAGCGTCGCCGCGACTGGCGGCCGTCGGCCTCGCGGAGTCGCTGGTTCCGGTCGTCTTCGGGTTTGGATGTCTGACCGTCGCCTGGCTCTGCGTAGCCCTCGGTCTCTGGCGGCGTCCCTGATCCGGGGCTTGGGGGCCTGGGGCTCGGGGCCCGCCTTCGCGGCCGAAGCGCCGAACGCGGAGCCGCTTCGGCGAGGCAGGCTTGGGGTTTGGGTATAATCGCGAATCAGCCTACGTGCGGGCTTAGCATAGTGGTAATGCTCTGGCTTCCCAAGCCAGCTAGACGGGTTCGATTCCCGTAGCCCGCTTATTCCCCGACAATCCCCGCTCCCCTCGCGCGGCTCACTCGCATGCGCTCGTTCGCTCCGTCCTTGACTCTGGAACTCAGTGCGCTCATAACCCGAGCGCCTTCAGCTTCACTTCCCCCGGACCGTCAGTCTTCAGGAGTACCAGTCCCTGAAGGAGAACTCAAAGGTTTTCCCGGCTGAAGCCTCGTACCACAATCCCCGAGCCCCAGGCCCCAAGCCCACTACGTAGCGCAGCCCTTTAGGGCTGCTACGAGCGGATAAAAGCCAGCACCTCGTCGCGCCGGCGCTCCATGATCTCTTTCGTCAACCCTTCCAGGTTGAGCCGCAGAAGCGGTTCGGTGTTCGAGGGGCGGACGTTGAAGTGCCAGTCGTCGTACTCGACCGAAATACCGTCCAGCGTCGACTGGCGGCCGTCGGAGTACTTCGCCGCCAGGCCGGCGATCTTCGCCTCCACGATCTTCATGTCGCCGACCTTGGTGTTGATCTCCCCCGAGATGAAGTACTTCTCGCGCAGCGGATCGAGCAACTGGGCGAGCGTTTGTCCCTTCTTCGACATCAGCTCGAGGATCAACAGCGCGGGGATGAAGCCGTTGTCGGCGTAGAAATTGTCCCGGAAGTAATAGTGGCCCGTGACCTCGCCGCCGAAGATGGCGTTCTCCTCGCGCATCCTCCGCTTGAAGAACGCGTGCCCGACCCGGTTGATTAGCGCCGTGCCCCCATGCTCCGCCACGATGTCCCTGACGGCGTAGCTCGCACGCACGTCGTAGACGATCTTCGAGCCCGGATGCTTCAACAGGAACGCCTGGGCCAGCAGCGCCGTGACGAAATCGCCCGCGATGAACTCACCGTTGCCGTCGATGAAAAAGCAGCGATCGGCGTCTCCGTCCCACGCGATGCCGACGTCCGCTTTCTCGCGGACCACGCGCTCGACGATGTCGCGGCGGTTCTCTTCGATGAGGGGATTCGCTTCGTGGTTCGGGAAGGTGCCGTCCACCTCGAAGCACAGCCTCGTCGTCCGGCACGGCAGCCGATCGAAGAGCGGCGGGGCCACCAGCCCGGCGATGCCGCTGCCGGCGTCGAGCACGACATTGAAAGGCTTGATCGCCGACACGTCGATGAACGAAAGGACGTGCTCGATGTACTCGTCCAGCACATCCTGGCGCGTGAGCGCTCCCCGGCGTCCGGGCGGGGCGGGAATCGCGCGCTTGACGACCATCTCGCGGATGTCGCCGATCCCCGCGTCGCCGCTGAGCGGAAACGCCTCGCGCCTCACGAGCTTGGCGCCGATGTACTCCTTGGGATTGTGCGAGGCCGTAATCACCGCGCCGCCGTCGTGGGCGTCGCGCGCGACGGCGTAGTAGAGCATGTCCGTGCCGATGAGACCGTAGTCGACTACGTCGGCTCCCTGCTCGCGGGCGCCGTCGATGAACGCCGAGGCGACCGCGGGGGCCGACACGCGCATGTCGCGGCCGACGGCGATCCGCTTCGGCTTCAGATACGCGACGAACGCTCGCCCGATGTCGTGCGCCGCCGCCTCGTCGATCTCCTTTCCGTAAATCCCGCGGATGTCGTATGCCTTGAAAACGCCCGGATCGAGAATCATGGCTAGTGCCTGGTGTAGTCGGTGAGAACTGATTTGTCGCCGAGCACCGTGCCTGGCTCGACAGAGGCGGCGCGGCCGATGTGGCAATGGCGCCCGACAATCGCGCGGCGCACCGTCGCTTCTCGACACACCCGTGTGTTCGCCCAGAGGATCGACCCGTCAACGACCGCCTCTTCCTCGATATGGACATGGCGACCGATGACGGAGTAGGGAAGAACGCGCGCGCCGGCCTTCACCACGGCCCCGGCATCGACGAAGCAGGGCCCCTCCACGACGGCGCCCGGCTCGAGGCGCGCGTCGGGCGCGATCCGCGCGGATGGGCCGTCGCCGTTGAACGGCGGCGCGGAAAACCGGCCGTCCATGACGTCCCGGTGCACCTGGAGGTACTTCTCCGGCGTTCCGATGTCGATCCAGTATCCCCGGTAGACATAGGCGACGAACGTTTCCCCGCGCTCGACGAGCGACGGGAAGTAGCTGCGCTCGATGGACCACGCCGTGTCTTTCGGAATCCGGTCGAAGGTCTCGGGCTCGAGCACGTAGATGCCGGCGTTGATGGTGTCGCAGGTGATCTGATCGGGGGACGGCTTCTCGAGGAACCGCTGCACGTTGCCCGCCGCATCCGTTTCGACCAGGCCGTACGCCGAAGGGTTCTCGACCGGCGTCAGCACGATCGTCGCCTTCGCCCGCCGCTCGCGATGGAGCTTCAGGACCGCCGCGAGATCCACCGCGGTCAGCACGTCGCCGTTGAACACGACGACCGAGTCCGACAGGTACTGCTCGGCATACTTCACGGCGCCGGCGGTGCCGAGCGGCATCGGCTCGACGACGTAGCGGAGGCGGATGCCGATGTCGTCGCCGTCGCCGAAGATCTCCTCGATGCGCCGCGGCTGGTAGTTGAGGCTCAGGATGACTTCATCGATCTCGGGCAGCTGGCGGAGCAAATCGAGCTGATAGTAGAGGAACGGCCGGTCGAAGATCGGGACGATGGGCTTGGGCGTGTGAACCGTGAGCGGGCGCAGCCGCGTCCCCTTGCCACCGGCGAGCAGGATGGCCTTCATGACAATCGGCAATCATATCATCTAGAATGATGCCGCTGCCGCGGATGAATCTTCCGAACACGCTCACGCTCGCGCGCCTGTTCCTGGTCCCGCTGCTCGTGGTCGTGCTCTTGACCAAGTTCGAGGGACGGTTGATTCTCGGCGTGCGCAAGGAACTGGTCGGCGCGGCGATCTTCGCGATCGCGGCCCTGACCGACTGGCTCGACGGCTACCTGGCGCGCCGGCGCAAGCAGGTGACCACCCTCGGGCAGCTCATGGATCCGCTGGCGGACAAGCTGCTCGTCACCGCCGCGCTCGTGTCCCTCGTGCAGATGGATCTCGCGCCCGCCTGGATGGTCGCAGTCATCCTGGGGCGCGAGTTCGCGGTCACGGTGCTACGCAGCGTCGGCCACGCTCGGGGCGTGACGATCCCGGCGTCGCCGCTCGGAAAACTCAAGATGACGACGCAGGTCGTCGCGATCCTGCTCTTGATCCCTGGACGGGATCACATGCAGGGGTTCTTCGTGCTCGGGCAGGCGGCGCTGTGGTTGGCGCTCGTCACGGCGGTCGCGTCGGGGATCGACTACTACCGCCGCTTCCAGCAGGTGCTCTCGCCCTGGAGCCGGACGCCGGTCGAGCCGGACGCGTCGTTACCTGTGCAGAGCGACAAGGTCGCCGGCATACACCGCGTCGCGCGCCCCGTCCAGACGGACCATCGCGCTTTCGGGGCTCACCGCGATCGCCGTGCCGCGGGCGACTGAGTGGATCGGGCCGTCTCCATTCAGGGATCGCCGATATACCGTCAACTGCTGGCCCGCCTTGACGCCATGATCCGATCCTTTATCGATCACCATCATTGACGTGCCCGCGCTCATCGCGCGCCGCTCGTCGCCGAAGAGGACCATGCCCGGATTCTCGTAGTCAGGCTCGCCGCCGGGAATCACCTTCGGATCGGCTGACGGCGGCGAATACGGCTCGAGATAGTCACCGATTTCATAGCCGTCGCAGGCGTACACCGAATCGGCAACCGCGCGATCGGCCTCGACCCTGACAATCCGCACCCAACCCGCGGTGTGAATGCCGATCGGCTGGCCTTCCGTCCATTTCGTGCGTCCGCGATCCATCGGCGGGATGACGCGGCGAACCCAGTACTCCTGACCCGCCTTCAAACCCTGGTTCGACCCGCCGTTCACGACCAGGCCGTGATACGGCGCGATGAGACCCTTGGTGCCCTGCTGAGAGCCGAGGACGGTCAGGCCCGGAGTGGGAAGGCCATTAACCGCGCGTGGTCCGCAAGCGATGTCGAGCTCTCCGGTCCGCGGCAGGCCGGCGCGCGACGACGGGACGATCTGCGCCCCGGCGGCGGCGGCGCACACGAGCACCGCGAGTGACGTGGTGACCAGCAGCACCGGGCGTGTCATGTCAGAGAGTCTTGGCTTTCGCATTGGTGGCTTTCAGCTCCGTGATTCGTTTCTGCGTCTCTTCAAGGAACTCGCTCTTCTCGAACTCTTTCACCAGCCGCTCGAAGTAGGGCAGCGCCTCGGCGCCCTGGTTCATCCTGACGAGCGATTCCGCGAGATGAAAGTACACAGCGTCCCGAAACGTGTACTCCGCGTCGCGCGCCAACAGCACCTTGAAGCGGTCTATGGCTCCGGGGTACCAGCGACTCCGGAAATAGAACAACCCGACTTCGTAGTCCGCCGACGCCAGCCGGTCCCGAGCAGCCCTGAGCTTCTCCCTGACCTCGCCCATCAAGGGGCTGTTGGGATACCGCTCGACGAAGGTCTCGAATTCCTTGATCGCCTCGCGGGTTTCGGTCTGGTCCCGCTGAGGGGCTAGCATTTGCAGGAAATGGCCCATCCCGAGCTTGTACTGGGCGTAGTCCGCCCGTCTATGCGTGGGGAAGAAGGTCAGAAATTCGCGGAACTCGTTGATACCAAGGATTTTTCCCTCGGTAGTGCCGTCTCCGAGGTAACTGTCGCCGATCCCGAGCTTCGCGTCCGCCCGGTAGGGGCTCTGCGGGTAGGTGTCCACGAGCCTGCGGAAGTACTCCCGCGCGTTCAGCCACTTGCGCTCCTCGAGCGCCGCGGTGCCGCGCTCGAAGAGGAACTTGTCCGGTTCAGGCGTCCCGGTCGGCGGATCGGAGGGTCCGCTCGCACAGCCCGCCAGAACCGACATCAGAAGCACCAAACTGACTCTCGACATTACAAAACTGATCCTCATGACAGGGAAACCGAGAGGCCGGCGAGCCAGTCTTTCTCGGCCCGGAGGCCCTCTTCCAGGGTCACCGACGGGGCAAAGCGAAGGTCGGCACGCGCCCGCGACGTATCGGCGTAGGTATCGCGCATGTCCCCCTTTTGCGGCGGCTCGCGGCGCACGTCGAGCGGCCGGCCCGTCACGCGTTCGATGAGCACCAGCACCTCGTTCATCGAGACGCGTGAGCCTCCCCCGATGTTGTAGACGCCGCCGGGCGCGCCGCGGTCGCCCGCGGCGAGCGTCGCCGCGACGGCATCCCCGACGAACGTGAAGTCGCGGGTCTGACTGCCGTCGCCGTACAGCGTGATCGGATCGCCTTCCAGGGCGGCGCGCAGGAATCGGTGAAACGCCATGTCGGGGCGCTGCCGCGGTCCGTACACCGTGAAGTAGCGCAACGAGACCGCCGGCACGCCGAAGTTGGCGTGATAGAGGTTGCAGAGTTGCTCGGCGGCCAGCTTGGTGACGCCGTACGGCGAGACGGGCTGCGGCCGCGCGTCCTCGCGCATCGGAATCTCCGCGGCGTCGCCATAGACCGACGAGCTCGACGCGTAGACGAGACGGACGAGCGGTCGTTCTTTGACGGCCTCCAGAAGCGTCTGCGTCGCGTCGACGTTGTCCACCGTGTAGGTGCGGAAATCGCGGCCCCAGCTCTTGCGCACGCCCGCTTGCGCGGCCAGATGGAACACGTGCGTCGCGCCGTCGAGGAGTGGCGCGAGATCTGTTGTCTCCAGACGGTCCTCAACGAATCGGAAACCGCGCCGGTCTCGGAGCGGCGCGAGGTTCGCCTCCTTCGCCGCGCGCGGGTAGTAGTTCGTGAAGCAATCCAGGCCGGTTACGTCGGCGCCGCGATCGAGCAACGCCGTGGAGAGGTGCGATCCGATGAACCCGGCGCAGCCGGTGACGACGGCTTTCATGCGAAGGCCTTTCGGATCCGCTCCGGCAGCCGGCAGGGACGCCCGCCGCGGTCGAGCGCCGCGTGCACCGTGCGGCCGACCGCCGCGATCGTCCCGTCGATCTTCCGGATGACCTCGTACTCGAACTGCATGCGCACCATGGAGAGCAGCGATCCTTCCGCTTTGACGTCCAGCTCGTCATCGTATCGCGCCGGCTGCCTGTACTCGCACTGCGCTTCGATGACGGGAAGCGCGACGCCTTCTTCCTCCATCTCGCGATACGTCCAGCCGAGCGAACGCAGCAGGTCGGCGCGCGCCACCTCGAACCACACGAAGTAGTTCGCGTAGTACACGACCCCCATCTTGTCGGTTTCCGCGTAGCGGACGCGAACGGCAGAGACCGAGGCCGGCACGATCAGGCCGGGCGCCCGGCGCCGGCGCCTGCCTCGGCCGCGGCCCGAAGGCCACGTATCGCGCCGGCGATGTCCGGCCTCCCGAAGATCGCCTGTCCGGCGACCAGAATGGACGCCCCTGCAGAGACGAGGCGGCCGGCGTTCGTCTCGTCGACGCCGCCGTCCACCTCGACAGGCGCGCGGCTGCCGGCCTGGTCGAGCAGCGCGCGGACCGCCCGTACCTTGGACTCGCTGCGCGGGATGAAAGTCTGACCTCCAAAGCCGGGGTTGACCGACATCACGAGCACGTAGTCCACGTCCCCCGCGATTTCCTCGAGCGCGACCACGGGCGTGGACGGGTTCAGCACGACCCCGGCCTTGACGCCCAGGCTGCGGATGAACGCCACGGTCCGGTGCAGGTGAGGGAGCACCTCGACGTGGACCGAGATCATCGATGCCCCGGCTTCCGCGAACGCGCCGATGAAGAGATCCGGCTGGCTGATCATGAGGTGGACGTCGAGCGGAACCGTCGCGGCCTTCTTCACGGCGCGGACGACCGGAGGGCCGATCGTGATGTTCGGCACGAAGTGACCGTCCATGACGTCGACATGGATCAGATCGGCCCCGCCGCGCTCGGCGGCGCGGATCGCCTCGCCAAGGGCGGCGAAGTCGGCGGACAGGATGGATGGAGCGATCTTGATCATTCTTTGGTTTGCGCTGGGGCCCCACCCCCAGCGCCTACCACGTTTCTTCCTGCTCGCGGGGCCCCACCCCCGCTCGCTCGCGCTCGGCGGCTTCGCGCCTTGCGCGGGCTCAAGGCTGTTCGCAGTTTCTCAGCGCGTCGACTCGTTATTGGTTGCGTACCGGCTGAAATTCGATCAGCGACTCACTTCCAGAGAGATCGGCTCTCCCGGCGCGATCTGGAAACCGCCCTGCGGAGCCTGCCGAATCACGATTCCCGCCGGCACGCCCGGATACGGATGATCGCCGACGAGCGCGACGCGAAATCCCCGGCGGCGGAGGATGTCCGCCGCGCGATCGCCGTTGACGCCGATGAGATCCGGCATCACGTACGTCGCGCTGCGCTCGCCCCGGTTGACGAGCAGCGACACGCTGGTGCCTGGCGCCGAGGCCGGCGGCTCCTGCGCGACCACGGCCCCAGCGGGCACGCCGCCTGTGCGAATCTCGGCGACCGACCCAATCTGGAACCCGTCCTGCTGCAGGCGCATCTGAGCCGAGCGGTCCGTCTCGCCGACGACCCCCGGCACGTTCAACAGGCGCTGGCCGCCGCTGATCCACACCTTAACGCTCCGCTCCCGCCGCGTCGTGGAACCCACCGCCGGCTCTTGGAGAACGATATGCCCGGCCGGCACTTTCGGATCGAGCCGGCGCCCCTCCTCGACCTTCAGCCGAAGCCCGAGCTCCGCCAGCACGGCGTTCGCTTCGTTCACCGTGCGGCCGCGGAGATCCGGCAGCAGCACGTCACGCGTCTTCAGCGCGACTCGCGCCGCCGCCACGGCGAAGAGCGTGTACGTCATGATGAGCGCGCCGGCGAGGATGAGCCACTTGCCGGCCGTCCAGACGCGCGTGGTCAGCACTAGGTCTGACAGTGTACCAGAATCACCGCGTAAAACGCCTCGAGACCATGGAGGTGCGGCAGCGTGCGCAGCGCACCGGTTTCGTCCAGGACCGGAGCGATGTCGTCGAGATGCGGCGCTCGTAAAGTATTGACGCGCGGATCCGCCTGCGCGAACCGCGGCTCCGTCTCGAGGAAGCTCGAGACGACGTGCTCGTTCTCTTCAGGCTCGCTCGAGCACGTGGCGTAGATCAAACGGCCGCCGGGCCGCACCCCGCGCGACGCCTCACGCAGCATCGTCAGCTCGTCATGCGCCAGGCCGGCGAGATCCGATTCTTTGCGGCGCCAGCGGATGTCGGGGTCGCGCCGGATCGTTCCGACGCCTGAGCACGGCGCATCGACCAGGACGGCGTCGAACGCGGCGCGGAAGGGAAGGGGGCACCGGAGATCGCCGCGTATGAGACGCACGCGATCTGCGCCGGCTGTTCGAACGGTGGCGGCGAGGAGATCGAGACGCTTGGACCGGAAGTCGGCCGCCACGACGAGGCCGGCAGGGCCGACGGCCGAGGCGAGCGCGATCGTCTTGCCGCCCGGCGCGGCGCAGGCGTCCAGGATGCGCTCACCGCTCGCACCCCCCGCCATCATCGCAACGAGCTGCGACGCTTCATCCTGAACGACGAAGCTTCCGTCCCCGGCCAGCGGTGTCGCCAGCGGATTCCCCTCGCGTACGACGAGGCCGTCGGGGGCGAATCGGGTCCGCTCTGTCTGGACGCCGTGTGCGGCCAGTCGCGCCGACAGCGTTTCGCGATCCTCGCGAAGGCGGTTGGCGCGAAGCGTGAGGGGCGCCGCGGCGTTGTTGAAGCGTGCCCAGGCCTCCGCGGCGTCGAACCCGTAGCGGTCGAGCCAGCGCGCCGCCAGCCACCGGGGATGAGAGAGCGTCACACTCAGATAATCGAGTGCGAGCTCGCGTCCGTTTGAGCGCTCGAGACGCGCCGCGTCCGGCCGCGATGGAAAGGGCAGCGCCTCCCGCTGGCGTCCGAGCGAGCGAAGCACACCGTTGACGAACCCCGCGGCGCTGGTCCGACCCGCGCGGCGTGCCATGTCCACGGCATCGTTGACCGCGGCCGCGGCTGGCACGCGCTCCAGGTAGAGCATCTGGTACGCGGCGACGCGCAGAATATCGAGGATCGGCGGGTCGAGCGTATCCGGATGTCGCTTCGCGAGCTGACCGAGTGCGTGATCGAGCGCCGCGCGCCAGCGGAACACCCCGAGCGCGATTTCGCCCGCGAGCGCACGATCGCGGCGATCCTCGAGCGTGGCGCGGGCGCGCGCGAGCGCTGTCGCAAGATCGGTCCCGTTGCGCACGGCCTGAACGGCCTGATACGCCGCCCAGCGGGCGGGGCTCATCGGTCGCCGAACCGCTCGCCGGGCCGCACGCGATGACCGGCGAGGAAATCGCGCGCCGTCATCGGCCGCTTGCCCTCCGGCTGGATTTCGAGCACACGCAGCGCGGTCTCGTCGGCGGCCGCGACGATGAGGTCGTCGCCCTGCGCCTCGAGCACAACACCGGGATCGAAGGGGCCGGTCTTCTGGGAGGGGCCGGTCTTAAGACCGGCCCCTCCAACATCGAGGACCTGACTACGCAGAATCACGTATCGATGGCCGGCCAGAAACGAGTGCGCATGCGGCCAGGGATGCAACCCGCGGATTCGATTGTGGAGCGTGCGCGCCGGTTGACTCCAATCGAGCAGGCCGTCTGCCTTTGTCAGCTTTCCCGCATACGTGACGCGCGCATCGTCTTGCGGCCGCGCGACCGCGTCGCCGCGCGAGATTCCATCGACAACGTCGAGAGCGAGGTCCGCGCCGATACGCGCCAGGTCGCGCTCCACGTCCACGCTCGTCTCGTCTGGTGCCACCGCGCGCCACGCCGTCGCGAACACCGGCCCCGCATCCAGCTCCCGCACGACCTGCATAATCGAGACGCCGGTCTCGGGATCGCCGTTCATGACGGCGTGCTGGATCGGCGACGCCCCGCGATACGCCGGCAGGATCGACGCGTGGATGTTGATGAAGCCGAGAGGCGGCTGCGCGAGCAGTTCGTCGGGCAGGATTCGGCCGTAGGCCGCGACGACGCCGAGGTCGGGGGCGCGGGCTCGAAGCGCGTCCTGAAACGACCCGTCCTTGATCCTTTCCGGTTGCACCACCGGAACGCCGCGCGCCGCCGCCAGCGCCTTGACCGGTCCTTCTCGTACGTGCTGGCCACGCCCCTTTGGACGATCCGGCTGTGTGACCACGCTTACGACCGCATGCCGGGAGGCCAGCAGCCGCTCCAACGCCGGCACGGCGAACTCCGGCGTGCCGAAGTAGACGATCCGCAGAGTCCTGTCTGCGTTCATCTGCGTTCGTCTGCGGCTACCATTTGCCGGAACGCTTCAGCTTCTGGATCCGGCGCACGATCAGGTCGCGCTTGATGCCGCGCAGCCGGTCGATGAAGAGCGTGCCGTCGAGATGATCGATCTCGTGCTGGAACGCGCGCGCGAGCAGCCCCGTGGCCTCGACGGTCCGCTCGACGCCCTGGCGGTCGAGACCTTTAACCACGACCCGGGCCGGCCGTACCACGGAGGCATTGAAGCCAGGGACGCTCAGGCACCCTTCCTCCTCGACCTGCATGCCGTCCCGCTCGACGAACTCCGGGTTGACCACCACGACGAGCTCGCCGGACGATCGTCCCGCGGTGACGTCGACAACGAAGATCCTGAGGGGAACGCCAATCTGCGGCGCCGCCAGCCCGATCCCGGGCGCGGCGTACATCGTCTGGATCAGGTCGTCGATGACCGACTGGATCTCAGGCGTCACGGTCGGAACGGGGTCGGCTGGCCGGTGGAGGACCGGCGCGCCGTGACGGAGGAGCGGACGGATCATCGCGCGGGAGCGAACCGGGCCGCGAGCGCATCGCGCCAGGTGGCGTGCGCCCGCTCGAGGTCGGCGATCGAATCTCCGCCGAATTTCTCGACGAACGCGTCGGCGAGAACCAGCGCGACCATGGCCTCCCCCACGACAGAGGCTGCGGGTACGGCGCAAACGTCGCTGCGCTCGATGGCGGCGGGCCCCTCGGTCATCGTTTCGAGATCGACCGATCGCAGGGGCTTCATCAGCGTCGAGATCGGCTTCATGTAGGCGGCGACACGCAGATCCTCTCCGTTGGTCACGCCCCCCTCGAGTCCACCCGCGTTGTTGGTCGGGCGAGCCAGCCCCGGAACGCCCGCGCGCTCCGGCGCCGCGAGCACGATCTCGTCATGCATCCGCGACCCGGGCAGCGCCGCCACCGCCGGACCGCGGCCGACGCCGACCGCCTTGATCGCCGGAATCGACATGAACGCCTGTGCGAGCCGGCCGTCGAGCTTGCGGTCCCACTGGGTGTAGCTGCCAAGGCCCGGGGGCACGCCGCGGACGATGACTTCGAACGCGCCTCCAACGGTATCGCCGGCGTCGCGTGCGGCGTCTATGGCGGCAATCATCTCGGCGGTCAGCCGATCGTCGACGCACCGCACGGGCGAATCAAGGGGCAGCCCTCGCGCCTGTTCGAAGCGCACGGCGAGCGGGTCTTCCAGCGCCATCGGCCCCAACGCGAACACGTGGCTGGCGATCTCGATCCCGAAGCGGGACAACAGTTGCCTCGCGATCGCGCCGGCCGCAACCCGCGCGGCCGTCTCGCGGGCGCTCGCGCGTTCCAGGACGTCACGCAGGTCCGAGCGACCGTACTTGACCGCTCCCGCCAGGTCCGCATGACCCGGTCGGGGACGCGTGACCGCGCCACGGCGTGCGGGGCCGCCCTGGGGTGCGTCAGCGCCCACGTGCATCGTCTGCTGCCAGTTGTCCCAGTCCTTGTTGCGGATGAGGAGAGCTATCGGGCCGCCGATCGTCTCGCCGTTCCGCACGCCGGAGAGGATCTCCGCGCGGTCGGACTCGATCGCCATACGCCGGCCGCGGCCGTACCCACCCTGCCGGCGCCGCAGCTCTGCGGTGAGCGCATCGAAATCGATCGTGAGCCCTGCGGGTATGCCTTCGAGGATGGTGACGAGCGCCTGGCCGTGCGATTCGCCGGCGGTGAGAAACCGCACCATCAGCGGCTTATTGTATACGAAGTTTTTTCCCCTCCCTGACGGCCCGCTCGACGAAAGTCCGCGAAATCACGCCTGTTTTTGCCGATCCGCTCGATGCGGCACGGAGGGATGTCTTCTTGCAGTCCGAACGTCACCGCTCTCTTTTCGTGCTCGTTGTGGCACTTTTCGCCGACCGTTTTCTATCGCTCGAATCCGGACCGCGACATCTGGATCTCGCAACGGGCTGCGTCGTCCTGGTTCGGCGCTCGCCCGCCGGCGATCGTCGTGAGCAGATGACGTGGCTCGAGCGATGCACGCGCCTGTCGGGGGTGTGGCATCCGCATCTGGCGACGCTCGTCGACTTCGGGCTCGCGGGTCCCGACGAACGCTTCGAAGCATTTCCGATGTCACGACCGACCTCCGTTCGGCGCGACGTCGCGCGTGCGATTCGATCCGCGCTCTGGTTCCTCGGCGCTGTCGGGCTCTCTCCGGGCTCGCCGTCGCGGGATCGAATCCGCGATCAGTCGGGTCGAGCCATCCTCCTTCCAGATACCTGGACCGGTCACGAGGTGGCGTCGCTCGCGCCGGAACTCGTTGCGCGCTGGATGCAGGGCTGGCGCTCTCTGGTGGGTCCAAAGAATGATGAAGAGCCGAGGCCGTTCATCCCCGGGATCGTCTTGCAACCGCGGCGCGTGGCCGATGGAGTGCTGGACCTGCTGAACCAGGCCGGCACCGGGCGCGCCGGTCAGGTGGTCGTCACCGGCCCCATCGGTTCGGGCCTGTCCTCACTGTCGCAGCACCTCGCGCGAGAGGCGCGACGGCTTGGCTTCGTTCCAGTCGCTCCGAACGCATTCGCCACGCAGCCCGGTCATCTGACCGGCGCGGCGGGTGCTCTCCGAAGCCGGTTCCTGTTCGTCGTCGGCGACGGACGTCGCGACCCGGACGGCCGGGACAGAAAAGCTGAAGAGCTTCTGCTCACGGCCGCCACGTCCGGCGGGCCGTCGGCGCTGCTGGTCACACTGGCTCGCGTCAGCGCGGCGCGCGATGCGACGCCGGTGGACCCGATCCCCGACCGTGCCCTTGCCAGCATGCTGCACGTGTTTCCGCCAGGACGGATGGCGCGGGGCCGCATCGCTCATGCCGCGCGGGCGGCGTTGGGCCGCCCCGGGCGGATGCTTGCGGCACTTGGACTCGCCGAGCCGGGAGAGTTGGACCTTCAGAGGGCGAGACCGGCTTCCCATGTGGCTGAAACCCAACCGGCCTATGGGGCCCCGTCAGTCGTGTCATTCCCGCCTCTCGGAGATCGGTGGGAGAGCCGCGCGGCGCGCGGCATGGCGCTCGCGGCAGCCGGTCGTCACGCCACGGCGGAGCGGCTGCTTCGCGAGGCGGCTGCCGGCCTCCGCCGTCATGGCGCGGAAGCCCGCGCGGCGCAGTGCACGGTGGCTCTTGGAAGGCTGCTCCTCGATCGTGGGCGTCCTCGCGAAGCGCGTGACCTTCTCGAAGGCGCTCTCGCCACCGATCTCGAGACGCACATCGCGGCGACGACAACGATCGGCGTGTGCCTTATCGAAGAGGGAAGGCTTCGAGAATCGGAGACGGCGCTGCGCGCCGCGTGCGCGATTGGAGAGACTGCCTCGGAGGCCGGCCGGCTTGCGCTGGCGCGCTGCCTGTTCTGGCAGGCGCGCCTTGACGAGGCGGCCGAGTGGATCGCTCCGTTGGTTGACGCACAGCTGGCCCCGGCGCTGCGGAGGCTCAGCGCGATCGAGCTCGCCCGCAAGGAAACGGCGGCCGCGGGCCGGCTCGCGGCGCTGGCGGTCGAGCGTGCCACGGCCGACAGGGGCGGCGCGCCTGAGCGTGCGCGAGCGCACGCCGCCGCGATCCGGGCGCTCGCCGGAATCGGCGAGCGGGAGGCCCTCCTGCGTCACGTCCGGGAAGGCCTGGCTGCCGCGAGAGCCGCGCGCGCGCCGCTGGCGGCGCTCGACGTGCGCCTCGCTCTCGGGCTCGCGGCGACCTCCGACCCGGGTCTGGACAGGGGAGTGTGGCGGTCGCTCGATCGCCTCCACGCAGATCGCCTCCCGCCGCTCTGGCGGGCCCGTCTCGACGCGCTGCGCGCGGAGATCATTGATGATGCACGCAAGCAGAGCGCGGCTCGAGCGGCGCTGGCCGCGTTCGTGCGCAACAGCGGCGCTGAGGCGTTGCGGCCGTCGTCCAATGCCGCGCCTCGCGACGTCGCGCGTCTCATTGCCGGACTGCTCGAGGTCTGTCAGGAGGCCGAAGACGACGAGCTGGCGCTCGGCCGTGCGTGCGCGGCGCTGAGATCCCGCCTGCGTGCGGCCGCCGTCGCCCTCTTCGGCCCTCTGCCGCAGGAGCAGAGGCTCGCCTCAGCCGGCGCGTTCGAGCGCGGCGCGGAGGTCGTGGGCCGAAGTCTGGCGAGCGGCCTGCCGATCGGCCCCATACGAGGGCCGCTCGGGATCGAGGCGGCGGCGCCAATCCGCTTTGCTGGCTCGCTCGCTGGCGTGCTGGCCTGCCGCTGGGCGCTGGATGCGGCCGTGGAAGCGCGCGCGCTCGGAAGTCTGCTCGAGCCGTCGGCCGCCGCGCTGGGGCCCGCGGTTCGCGCCTGGCTCGATCGGCGCGCCGCTCCACCATCGTCGACGAGCCAGGACGACCAGTCGATCGTGGCGGCCAGTCCCTCGATGGCGGAGCTGACTCGCACCGCGCACCGGGCGGCGCAGGCGCCGTTTCCAGTGCTCATCGAAGGGGAGAGCGGCGTCGGAAAGGAGCTCGTGGCGCGCGCGGTGCATCGCAACAGCCCGCGCCGCGCGAAGCGGTTCGTCGCCGTCAATTGCGCGGCGCTGCCGGACGACCTCATCGAGGCGGAGCTGTTCGGCCACGCGCGGGGCGCATTCACCGGGGCGGCTTCCGACCGTCCGGGGCTGTTCGAGGAAGCGGACGGCGGCACGCTCTTCCTGGACGAAGTCAGCGAGCTGGCGCCGCGGGCGCAGGCGAAGCTCCTTCGCGCCATCCAGGACGGCGAGATTCGCCGCGTAGGCGAGAACACGCCGCGGCGTCTGGACGTCCGGCTGGTCGCCGCGACCAATCGTCCCCTCGACGCAGAAGTCGCCTCGGGGCGCTTCCGATCGGATCTCCTTTTCAGGCTCGCGGTCATCCGGCTGTCGGTTCCGCCTTTGCGCGAGCGCCCGGCCGACATCCACACGCTGGCGCACTGGTTCTGGCAGTCGGCCGCGGCCCGAACGAACTGCCGCGCGACGCTCGATCAGGAGACGCTCGCGGCGCTGGCCCGCTACGATTGGCCCGGGAACGTCCGGGAGCTTCAGAACGTCATGTCCGCGCTCGCCGTGCACGCGCCTCGCCGTGGCCGCGTCGGCGTGTCTGCTCTTCCGCCGGCGATCTCCGCGGCGGCATTGTCCCGTCCTCGTGCCACGCTCGGCGAGGCGCGGCACTCGTTCGAGCGGCAGTTCGTGTCGACCGCGCTTGCGCGGGCGGGCGGTCATCACTCGAAGGCCGCGGCTTCTCTTGGTGTCAGTCGGCAGGGATTGGCGAAACTGATTCGGCGACTGGGGCTCGATTAGCAGACGGGGATTCTGGATTCGAAATCTAGAGGGTCCAGCTAGGCGCTCGAGTCAGCGCGCCGAGCGTGAGCGAGGCGTAGCAGGCGCTGGGGGTGGGGCCCCAGCGCAAAGGAATAAAAGAAGACGGCCGCCGTATCAGCGAATACGCTGCGACAGAACGACGAGGCCCCGGTCACCCGGCGCAAGCTGCATCGCTCGCTCGATTGTCCGGCGCGCGGCGGCCGCGTCACCAGTGCGCCACTCCAGATCCGCGAGGCGGCCGAGCAGCGCGGCGTCGGAGGTTCGTTCAGCCGCGCGGCGGTACCACACGACCGCCTCCTTCCAGTCGCCGGCGCGCACGGAGAGATCCGCGATGCGCACCGCTGCCGCGGCACGCGTGATCTTCTGTTCGTCGTCTTCGTGCAGCGTCCTGTAGCTGACGAGCGCCCGCCGCGCGAGATCGCTGTGGCCCAGACGCTCTGCCGCGTCGGCAAGATAAAGGAACACATCAGGATCGACGGGCAAGCGCGTCGCGGCATCACGCAGGATCCTCTCCGCCGGCTCCACGTGCCCATTCAGGAAGTGCGCGCGCCCGAGCAGTCCGAGCACCTCGGAGTTGTTGGCGCCGGCATCGATCGCTCCTTCGAGCGCCTCGATCGCCTTTCTCACGGTGACGCGATCCGGCTTTGCTTCGGCGCTCTGGAGCCACACCCGGCCGAGCGCGATGTACGCGGCGGCATTCTCGGGGAAGCGCTCGACCGCCGCACCCAGGGTGACGACGGCGCGCTCGGTCCGTCCCGCCCTCGCGTAGGCGAGGCCGAGCGCGACGAACCGCTCCGGCCGCCCCTCGAGCGCCGCCAGCGCATCGAGCTCGCGAAGCGCGTCCGCTTGCCGATCGAGCTCCTCGTAAAGATCGGACAGCTCGCCGCGCGCCTGCACCAACGCCGGCGCGAGGTTCACCGCGCGACGGAGCGCGGCCACGGCGAGCTTGGCCTGCCCGAGATCTCGAAGAACGAGGCCGTGGAGGTAGTGCGCCTCGGCGAATTTTTCATCGAGCGCGACGGCCCGCTCGAGCGGTCCGACAGCATCGGTGGTGCGGCCCGCTCGGTGCCAGGACAAAGCGAGCTTGTACTGGACGCGGGGGGAAGCATCGTCCAGGTGAACCGCCTCGGCGTACTGCTCCGCCGCGACCTCGTAGCGGCCCTGAGCGTAGAGGAGATCCCCGAGCATTTCCCGCGGCCGCGTGGCCGAGGGGTCGAGCTCCGCCGCTCTTCGGAGGTCTCGCTGCGCGGCGCCGACATCCCCCCGGCGCTGGTAGGTTTCTCCCCGCCGGAGATACGCCAGCATGGAGGTGGTCTTGAGCGTGATGGCGCCCGTGTAGGCCTCGATGGCGACGTATGTGTCATCCCGGGCGAGCGCGGCGTCCCCGTCGGCGACGAGCTGCCTGAACCGGCGTTCCTGGTTGACGGCGAGATAGCCGGCGACGGCGACCCCCGCGGCGCCGAGGACAAGGAGCAGGGCCAGTAAGCGCTTCATGGCGTGCGACTTCGGTCAGGAACAAACCATGGTAGCAGGTGTCTAATCAGTCAACGAACGCCTGACGCCCCCCAGCGGAGTGGTAAAATGGCCGAGGAACTCTCGGTGAAACCAATTCGGGCTCTCACTTGGCAGGACGTCGGGGGGCGCGAGGCGGCGCTCGTCCAGCGGTGTGCCGCGGGCGAGGACGACGCCTGCGCCGCGCTCGTCGACGAGCACCAGCGGCTGGTTTACCAGCTTGCGCTTCACCTCCTGGGCGACCACAACGAAGCGCTCGACCTTTCCCAGGAAGTCTTTCTCCGCGTCTTCCGGACGATCCACCGCTTCCGCGGCCAGTCCGCGCTTCGAACGTGGATCTACCGGATCGCGATCAACCAGGCGCGCAACCGTATGCGCTGGTGGCGCCGGCGCCGGCGTGGTCTGCAGGTATCGCTCGACGACCACGTCCGCGCGCATGGCGAGCTGCCAAGCGAATCGACGGGAACGTCGCCCGAGCGGGTGTATCGCCAGAAAGAGGTCGCGGGGCGGATCTGGCAGGCGCTCGAAGCCTTGCCGTTCGACCAGAAGACGGCCATCGTGCTGCGGGAAATCGACGGTCTCAGCTACGACGAAATCGCATTCTCGCTTGGGGTGGCAGTCGGCACCGTGAAGTCGCGACTCGCGCGTGCGCGTGAGTCGCTGCGGTGCGAGTTGAGGGGCATATGAAGCTGCTGACGTGCGCGGCCGTTCGGCGGCGGATCATGGCGTTCCACGATGGGGAGCTTCCCGCCAGGGATCGGCTCGCCGTCGAAACCCACCTCGATGGCTGTCCGCGCTGCGCGTCCGATGCCGCGGCGTTCGACCGCCTCGGCGATGCCTTGCGCGGCGGAGTGCGCCAGACGAACGATCTGAGCGGTCTCCGCGCCGACATCCTCAGCCGGGTCAAGGCAGAGCACGACGGTACGCTCAACGCGCGGATGGGCAGGTTGTTCGAGGACCTGCATCTCGTCTGGATCGGCCTCGCCGCGACGGCGGCGACGCTCATCTGCAGCGTGATCGTGCTCGGCGCGCTGCAGTTTGCCTCGCCCGGGCGCAGCGACTCGCTCGCCGCGGTGATGAATCAGATGGCCGCCACGCCCGGTTCGAACCTCAACCCGTTCCGGCTGGACAGCGGCGTGACGTTCCCGAAATTCAGCAAGGACGACTACATGCCGACCATGGCGCTCACCGAGCAGGAAGCCGTGCTCGCCTTGGCGGCGGTCGTGACGAAGGAAGGGCGCGTCGGCGGCTTCGAGGTGCTGTCAGACGAAGGCGATCGTCGAGAGGTGCTCGCTCTTCTCGAAGCGATTGGACGCGCGCGGTTCGCGCCCGCCGAGTTCGGCGGCGCTCCCGTCGCGGTCAACATGATCTGGCTGGTGTCTCACACCACCGTAAGAGGGAAGATTACTTCGTAGCGGTGTAGGCCCGGCCTTTCAGGCCGGGCGTGCGCGCCCCAGCCGGCCGCCCGGATTCATCGACCACGCCCGACCTGAAGGTCGGGCCTACTTTCCTGCCGTAGCCGTCGCCACGTTGTTCATCGCGTCGCTCGCGCGGATGATGATCGTGCCGGGCGCCTCGCGTATCGGCAGCTCGAACGACTCCCGGCGTGAATCCGGGATCCCGTCCTTCGGGTAGATCGCACGCCAGCGGTTTCCGTCGACCGAGTACTCCACGCGCTGGATGGCGGAGTGGTTGTCTTCGACGCTGAAGGCCAGCGTCGCCGCCGCGGCCGGCGAAACGACGATCCGCGGCGCCGTGTTGTCTATTTCGAACGTGCCGCTCTCTCGCTCGCCCAGAAGCGCGGTCCCGGGCGAATTCGACGGCGCATCGGTCGCCGCAACCTTGATCAGATACGTCCCGTCCGGCACCGACGTCGTGTCCCAGACGACGATCGGATCGGTCAGCTCGCGTTTGATCGGCTTCCACGTCGACTCGCCTTCGCGCCGGTAGGACACATCGTACTGAAGCCGGTCGTCGTTTCCGTCTTCTGCCTTCCAGACGAACGTCTGCAACCCTTTCTGATACAGGCGTCTCCCGAGCGACGGCGCCCCGGGCGGCGCGCCTCCGCCAGGCTGCGGACTCTGCTGCCTCGCATCCGCCCGCTCGCGGTCGTCGAAACCGGCAATCTCCGAATCGCCGGACGTGAACGGCCGCTGGAACACGGCGCCGGGCGCGTGGACGGTGATCGACGCGACATTCGGCCTGAGGTTCCTCGGCAGATACGCGGCGCCGACCGAGGTGAGCGTCGGGGAACGATCGCCATCCCCCGCGGTCAGCACCGCGCGCCACTGCAGGTAGCGCGCCTTCGGGCTCACGATCTGGTCCCCCTCAGCGGCGGCGTACGGCGCGGACCATGGGCTCCACGTGTCATCCGGCGTCGCGGTGTTGCCCGACCGTGTCGCAATCTCGATCTTCCCGCCGTTCGGCGCCGCGCGCCACCGGATGGCTCCCCACGACGCGACGGTCGCCGCGTCCCGCACGTCGGACTCGTACTGCCCGCGTCGAGCGCGTTCGCGCGAAAGACGGAAGACCTTGCCCGGGTTGGATGTCGCGTAGACGTGGCGGCCGTCCGTTTCGCGCACCAGCCACGTGATTTGTTGTGCCTCGGCGCGCGCGACGAGCGTCGCCTTGAGCGGATCGCCCGCCAGACGAAACAGCTTGCCTGAGCTGCCGGTCGCCACGAGCAACGTCCCTCCCGGCTCGACCGAGACGTCGTACGGGGCGTCGTCCGCCGACTCCCAGTACAGATCCCACAGACCGTCCGGAAGAATCCGGTAGACGGCGCCGCGTGCCGCACGGCGCGGCTCCTGGCGGGCTCCGGTGTCTTCAGGCTGCGCGCCCCCCTCGATCAGCGTGATGGACGTGATCTCGGTCGAGACCGACGGCACCGGCCGCGACGCTTCCGGCGGCCGGTCCACCGGCCGCTCTGGCGTACCGGGACGTCCACTCACGGCCACGACGTACAAGGTCCCGTCCGGCGCAAAGCGAAGCGCGCGGATCTCGCGAAAGGGGGAGTCCAGGAGGACGAACGGCTTGCCTTCACGATCCAGACGGAAGACGCGGCCGGGAGATTCCGTCCCGGCGATCAGACGGCCGGTCGGGTCGAGGGTCAGCGACAAGACGTGCGCCGATCGGGTGCGGTAGTGCGCGGCCCCCTTGCCATCAGGCGTCACGCGGTAGATGACGCCCTTGTCGCCCGTGCCGACGTACAGCACTCCATCGGGATCGGCCGCGAGCGACCAGATGTATTTGTCTTCGGGGTCGAACAGAACCTGCGACTTGCCGGATGCATCCAGGCGATAGATCTTGCCGTCTGGTGACGTCCCGACGAACAGGCCTCCACCCGGGGCGGGCGCGAGCGCATGGACCTCGAGCTCAGGCGCGTCGAAGAACTCCGTGAGTTTCCCGGCGCGATCGACGCGGTAGACTTTTCCTTCGTTGCCGCTGCCCGCCCAGTAACCGCCCTCCGGCGCGGGAGCGAGCGTCCAGAGAAACGGCGCCGTCGTCTCGGCCACGAGATCGGTCGCCGGCCCCAACGACAGCCGGCCATCGCTGTCGATCGAGAGATGGTCCGCGTTGCCGCGCAGGAAGTCCGCCTGAGTCGCGACGAGCCAGAAGGTCGGCGCCGCAGCGTCCGATCGGAGGGTGAGCGCGAAGAGGAGTCCGGCAAGGGCCGGCAGGAACCGCCGCGTCATCGCGACGGCTCGACCGCAATCGTGAGCTGTCGCGAGCCGAGGACGGCGACGTCGGTTGGAATCTCCCACTCGCCGATGACCGCGTTGCGGAGAGGCACGAAGCTGCCGCCGTTGCGGTCGGCTTCGAGTACGGCGAGGACGCTCGGCGGCAGCGCCGGCAGCGATTCGCCCTCGACGATGGCGCCTGGCCCGACGCTGACGAGACGCACGTACAGCCGGTTGTTCTTCCGGCTGTTGTTGAACGTCCGAATCATCTGAGCGACGCTTTGCGCCGGCATCGGCCGGCGCGCCTCTCGCTGCTCCCACTGGGTCAGAGACACGCCATCCGAGACGAGCAGCGTCAGCGATCCGGACGCGTGCGGCGGGATCTCGATTGGGAGCGACCGGACCTTCTCCTCGCCGCGATACGACCGCGTCAGCACCTTGAGCGTCGACGTTCGTCCGGCCCGCGGCCGCGCATCGTCGAGCCAGACCCGTTCGAGCGTCGCGCTGCGCGGCTCCTCGGCGGAGGCGACGGTGATGTCGAGGCCGTCGATCTCGATCTTCTCGAGGTCGTTCGACAGCAGCATCGTGATGGGTCCGGCGATGTAGGTCGCGGCTCCCGACAGCGACGTGTCGCCCGTGAAGAGGTTCTCAAAGGCGACGTCGGTGTGCCCCTTGACCCTCGCCTTGCCGCTGATCGTGTACGTCGCGGCTCCAAACTGCCGTTCGTACGAGCCCAGCGTGTTGAACACGGTGACGAAGGTCAACAGCGGCGTGAAGAGCTGATCGTTGACCACGTTGAACGAGAAGGTCTTGCGGATGCCACGCTCCGAAGCGAGCGACAGCCGGATCGGGATCATTGCCGGTCCGGCGCCAAGGCGTCCGGCAATTGTCGTCGCGCGATCCTGTTCGAACGTGCCGATGGTCTCGCCCATGGCGGTGATCTTGAACGAGCTCATCAAGCTGGGAAGGAGCGAGTACACGCGCGCCCGCGTCATCGGGAACTGAGTCGGTCCGAGGTTGAAGAACGGGTGGCCGAAGGCGTAGACGCGGTCGCCGTCGACGTGGGTCACCGTGCCCGTGCCGCCGAACTCGAGATCGCCGGTAATCAGGCCGACGCCGACGGCGTCGCCCGGCTCCAAGCGGTACGACGCTTTAGGGTCGTTTCGCGAAGCCTCCTGCCACCCGCCGGCATTGATGGGCAGGAATCCCGCGTCGGAAAACGCGCCGCCGACGAGCGACGCCGCGGCGTCATCGAACCCGCCCATGACGATCGGCGTCGCGATCGGCCTCAGCAACGCGCCGATGCGGCCGGCGTCTGCAGCAGGCAGACCGAGTGCATCGACGTCTCCCGGCCGTTCAGCGAACGGCCGCAGGCGTTGAAAGGCTTTGCGGAGCGCCGCCGCCAGACCTTCCCGCGTCAGCGGCAGCTCGAGATCCTGGCGCGCGATCGCCGGGCGCCGCGCCGCGAGCGCGGCGGTCTCCGTCATCTCGGCGATCGGCGTGATGCCGGCGATCGGTTCCTTCGAAAACGCGCCGATCGAGTACGACACCGCCCCGATGAGGCGGCCGTCCACGTACACAGGGCTTCCGCTCATGCCCTGCATCACGCCGGTTCGTTCGAGCGGCCCGCCTTCGAGCCGCGCAAGGATCAGATGCCGCTGCGGCCCGACCACGTTGCGGAGGATGCCGAGGATATGGACTTTGAACTCTTCGCGGCGATCACCGTCGAAAACGGTCCGGCCGACGCCGGTCATGCCGGGGCGGATCTCGTCGAGAGCCATGAGCGTCGTCGAGGCCGGCAGGTTCGCCAGCCCCAGCGTCGCCAGCGCGAGCGCCAGGCTCACCAGGCGGATTTTGCTCATGTGTAGAACCATTATAAGTCAGCCCTCGCGCCGGCTCCGCGGCCGTTTGACCCCTTCCGGTCGGTCTGCTATCGTGTCCGGGCTCATGGCGACCGCGTTCTTTCCCGCCCGGCTGTATTGGTGGTGGCATTCCCACCAGGCGGGAGAGGCTGCGCGTCCGCGCTGAGCACGTTACAAAGTTCGGGACCCTGGGAACCTTGATGAGCCTCTTCAGCCGCTGGTTGAAGGGGCTTTTTGTTTTATGACGCGTCTTTGCATCACCGTGGCCGGGTCGACGATGGCCGAGGTGCGGGCCCGGCGTGACGAGGCGTCCGGCCTCGCCGACCTGGTCGAGGTGCGCCTCGACGGCGTCGCCGACCCGGATCCGGCCGGCGCCCTGGCCGGACGGACCACGCCGGTCATCGTCGCGTGTCACCCGGCCTGGGAGGGGGGCCGTTTCGACGGACCTGAAGAGGTCCGGAAGCGGCTCCTGGCGACGGCGCTCGACGCAGGGGCGGACCGGATTGACGTCGAATGGCGCGCGCGGTTCGACGAGCTCTTCACGGACGCGAGCCGCGACCGCATCATCGTGTCGAATCACGTCTTCGACGGCGTGCCGGCGGACCTCGACGAACGCTATCGCGCCATGCGGGCCACTGGCGCCGGTGTGGTGAAGATTGCCGTCGAGCCCCGGCGGCTGTCCGATCTCAAGTCCCTTTTTGCGCTCGGCAGACGGAATGGCGGGGACCGGACCGTGCTCGTCGGGATGGGACCTCGCGGCGTTGCGACGCGCGTGCTTGCCGCGCGCCTGGGATCCGCCTGGACCTACGCGGGAGGCGAGGGCGGTGTCGGCCAGTTGTCCGCGGCGCAGATGATCGACGAATTCCACATCCGGCGCGTTACCGAAGGGACGGACGTGTACGCCATCGTCGGATCCCCGGTCGCCCACTCGCTGTCGCCCGTCATGCACAACGCCGGCTTCGCAGACAAGGGGCTGGACGCCGTGTATGTGCCGCTCGACGCTGCGGATGCCGACGACGCTGTCGACGCGGCGGGGTTGCTCGGCGTGACGGGGATGAGCGTGACCGCGCCGCTCAAAGTCGATCTCATGTCGCGCGTCGGCCGCGTGGATGCCGTGGCCGCGCGTGTGGGCGCGCTCAATACACTGCGGCGCGCGGGTGACGGCTGGGAAGCGACCAACACGGACGTCGCGGGGTTCCTCGCGCCGCTGAAGGCCGGGACCATGCTTCACGGGAGGGCGGTGACGATCCTCGGCGCCGGCGGCGCGGCACGCGCGGCGGCTGTCGCCCTCTCCGATGCGGAAGCGAGCGTTTCCGTGTCGGCGCGGCGTGCGGACGCGGCTGCAGCCATCGCGTCGCTCGCCAGGGGAACGGTCACGCCGTTTCCACCGCCGCGCGGCAGCTGGCAGGTGCTCGTCAACACGACACCGGTCGGCATGGACGGGGTTGACGAGGCGTCTCCTCTCGATCCCTTGCTGCTCGAGGGTGGCTCGCTCGTGTACGACCTCGTGTACTGGCCGCCGGTGACGCGGTTGATGGCCGACGCCCAGCGCGCCGGCTGCCGCACGCTCGGCGGGCTGCCGATGCTGGTCGCACAGGCCGAGCGGCAGTTCGAGTGGTGGACCGGCGAGCCCCCGCGCGCCGGGCTGTTCGAGAAAGCCGCAAGAGCCCGAATGGAGGGGTCGGCCCACAATCCGGCCCGACACGAATGAAGCTGACAACCTACGAAGAGTTCGTCGAGCTGGCGCGGCGCGGGACGTTCGTGCCGGTCTCGAAGGAAATCATGGCGGACCTGATCACGCCGGTTTCCGCGTTCGTCAAGATCGCCGAGCACTCCGACTACGCGTTCCTGCTGGAGAGCGTCGAGGGTGGCGAGCGCATGGCGCGGTACTCCTTCCTCGGCAAAGACCCGTTCCTGGTGCTGCGGGCGCGCGACGGCAAGACCATCATCGAGAGGTCCGGCACGCGCGAAGAGACGGCCGAACCGTTCGTGACCACGCTTCGCGGGCTGATGGCGGACTTCCAGGCGCCGTACGTCCCGGACCTCCCGCGCTTCACGGGCGGCGCGGTCGGCTTCCTGGGCTACGACGCCTCGCCGTGGTTCGAGCCGTCGCTGACGCCGGCCTGGTCCGCTGCGCGCGCCAGCGCCTCGACCGAAGCGCGCGAGGACGAGGCGGGCTTCATGCTGTTCGACACGGTGCTGGCGTTCGACCACGTCAAGCACCGGATCCTCGTCATCGCCAACGCGCGCATCACGCCGGATGAGGATCTCGAGGCCCTGTATCAGTTCGCGTGCGCGAAGATCCAGTTCCTCGAGCGCGAGCTCGAGCGCGCGCTGTCGCAGCCGGCGGCGCCGCGGCGCGGGCCCAGCCCGGTCACGTCGAACGTCCCTCGCGACGCGTTCGAAGAGGGCGTCCGTTCGCTCAAAGAGCACATCGCCGCAGGCGACATCTATCAGGCCGTGCTCTCGCAGCGGTTCGACACGGACGTGACGGCCGACCCGTTCACGATCTACCGCGCGCTCAGGCACGTGAACCCGTCGCCTTACATGTACTTCCTTCGAATGGGCGGCTTGTCGATCGTGGGCTCCTCTCCCGAGATGCTCGTGCGGGTCGAAGGCCGCCGCGTCGAGACGCACCCGATCGCCGGCACCCGTCCCCGCGGCAGGAGCGAGGAGGACGACCTCCGGCTCGCCGAGGAGCTGAAGCGGAATGAAAAGGAGCGCGCCGAGCACGTCATGCTCGTCGATCTCGGTCGGAACGATCTCGGTCGCGTATGCGAGTACGGGTCGGTCCGTGTGCCACAGTTCATGGCGATCGAGCGGTACTCGCACGTGATGCATCTCGTCTCGACGGTGGAGGGACGGCTCGACGAAACGAACGACCGGCTCGACGCGCTCGTCGCGTGCTTCCCGGCAGGAACCGTGTCCGGCGCGCCGAAGATCCGCGCCATGGAGCTGCTGGCGGGGTTGGAGCCGACGCGGCGCGGTATCTACGCCGGCGCGGTCGGCTACCTCGACTTCGCCGGGAACCTCGACTTCTGCATCACGATTCGGACGATCACCATCCGGGACGGACGCGCATCGGTGCAGGCGGGCGCCGGGATCGTCGCCGACTCCAACCCCGCCGCCGAGTACGAGGAGACCCGCGACAAGGCGAAGGCGCTGCTTCAGGCGATCGAGATGGCGGAAAAGGAACTATGAGTAAAGGGCCTGGGGGCCTGGGCCGGGCCTGGGGCCTGGGGACTAGGGACTAGGGACTAGGGACTTGCTGCTGCTCATCGACAACTACGACTCGTTCACGTTCAACCTCGCGCAGTACCTGGGCGAGCTCGGGGCGTCGCCCGTCGTCCGTCGGAACGATCGGATAGCGCTGGACGAGATCGAAGCGATGCGGCCGGATCGGATCGTCATCTCGCCGGGACCGGGCCGGCCCGAGAACGCCGGCGTGTCGGTCGACGTCATCCGCCGGTTCGGATCGCGCATCCCGCTGCTCGGCGTGTGCCTCGGCCACCAGGCTATCGGACTCGCCTTCGGCGGCAGAGTGGTCCGGGCGCCGGTGCTGATGCACGGCAAGACGTCGTCGGTCGAGCACGACGGCAAGGGCGTCTTCAAGGGGATCGCCGGTCCGTTTGCCGCCGGCCGATATCACTCGCTCGCCGTCGCGCCAGACGGCTGGCCGGCGGACCTCGAGATCGCCGCGCGCGCAACCGAGGACGGCACGGTCATGGGGCTGCGCCACAAGACGTATCCGTTGCACGGCGTTCAGTTCCACCCCGAGTCGGTCCTGACGAGCGAAGGCCGGCGGATCCTGAGGACTTTTCTGGAGCTGTGATGTTCCCGACGCTCATCGAGAAACTGTCGCGCCGCGAGGATCTGTCGTCGGAAGAGGCAGCCGCCGCCATGGCCGAGATCATGGATGGGCGGGCGCAGCCGGCGCAGATGGCAGGCTTCCTCATCGGGTTGTCCATGAAAGGGGAGCGGCCGGCCGAGATCGTCGGACTCGCGCGTACGATGCGCGAGCGGGCGGTGAAGCTGGCGAGCCCGGTCGAGGGAGTCTTCGACACCTGCGGCACAGGGGGAGATCGGGCGCACACCTTCAACGTCTCTACGGTCGCCGCGCTCGTGCTCGCCGGGTGCGGCGTCCGCGTCGCGAAGCACGGCAATCGGTCGGTCTCCAGCCGCTGCGGCAGCGCGGATCTGTTCGAGGCGCTCGGGGTGAAGATCACCGCGACCCCTGAGGTCGTCGAACGAACGCTGCACGAAGCGGGGATCGCATTCTTCTTTGCCCCGACGTTCCACCCGTCGATGCGGCACGCGGGGCCCACGAGGAAAGAGCTCGGCGTCCGCACCGCGTTCAACCTGCTCGGCCCGCTGACCAACCCCGCGGGGGCGAAACGGCAGCTCGTCGGCGTGCCACGCCCCGAGCTGACCGAGCTCGTCGCGCGCGCGCTCGTGCTGCTCGGCGCCGAGCGCGCCTGGGTCGTGCACGGCGCCGATGGCCTCGACGAGATCTCGACGACCGGCTACACGAAGGTGTCGGAGTGCCACAACGGCGCCGTCCGCACGTTCTACGTTCACCCTGCGGAGTTCGGCCTGCCCAAGACATCGCCCGACGCCTTGAAGGGGGCCGACGCGCCGCACAACGCGACCATCGCCCGGGCGATCCTCGGCGGTGAGAAGGGGGCGCCGCGCGACATCGTCCTGCTCAACGCCGGCGTCTCGCTGCTGATTGCCGGAGCGGCCGCGTCGGTCGCGGACGGCATTCGGCGCGCGACGGACTCGATCGACTCCGGAGCGGCCGGCGCGGCGCTGGACCGCCTGGTGAAGGCTTCCAATGCCTGAGTCCCTGCCGCGGGCCGACTTGCTCGAGACGATCGTCGCCGCCACGTTGCGGTCTGTCGCCATGCGCGAGGCGGCTGTCCCCAAGGCAACTCTGGAGCGCGGACCTCTTAGGTCCGCGGCTCGTTCGTCCGCGGCTCGTTCATTCCGGGAAGCGCTGACCACCGGCCCAATACCCCGCGTGATCGCCGAGTGCAAGCGCCGATCGCCGTCCCGGGGCGTTCTGCGACGACAGTACGATCCGGCGGCAATCGCGGCGGCGTACGCCGGCGCAGGCGCCGCGGCGATCTCCGTACTGACCGAGCCCTCGTTTTTCGATGGCGCCCTGGAGCATCTGGCGGCGGTCCGCGCGGTGGTCGACGTCCCGATCCTGCGGAAGGACTTCATCGTGACCGAGTATCAGCTCGTCGAGGCGCGCGCGAATGGAGCCGATGCCGTTCTGCTCATTGTCGCGGCGTTCGAGCTGAGATCCCCGGGCCTAAGAGGCCCGGGGCTCCGAGGCCCGGGGCTCCGAGGCCCGGGGCTCCAGGAATTGGTGGCTCGAGCCCGCGCGCTCGATCTCGACGTCATGGTCGAGGTGCACGACGAGTCGGAGCTTGCTCGGGCAATCGATGCCGGGGCAGACATCATCGGCGTCAACAATCGGAACCTGCGCACGCTCGACGTCACGCTGGACGTGACGCGGCGCCTCGCTCCTCGCATCCCGCCCGGCGTCGTCAAGGTCGCGGAGAGCGGGCTGAAGACTGCAGCCGACCTTTCGGCGCTCGCCGCACTCGGGTACGACGCGTTTCTCATCGGCGAGAGGTTCATGACCACGGCGGATCCTGGTGCAGCATTGAAGGAGCTCTTACTCGAAACTCAGAACTCATAACTCAGAACTCAGGGCTACAACGAAGAGATGTCCATCCCCCTAGTCAAGATCTGCGGGATCACGCGCGTCGAGGATGCGCTCGACGCAGCGGCGCTCGGCGCGAGCGCCATCGGGCTGGTATTCTGGCCGGCCAGCCCGCGCGCGATCGATCCCGCCTCGGCGCGCGCCATCGTCGAGGCGCTCCCGCCGCTCGTGACCCCGGTCGGCGTGTTCGTGGACCAGCCCGAGGCGGAGGTCGAGCGGATCGCGGCGGAGGTCCGGCTCGGCGCGGTCCAGCTTCATGGCCGCGAGACGCCCGCGTATTGCGGGCGGGTGCGCCGGCCGGTGATCAAGTCGTTCGGCGTGGACGGATCGTTCGACGAGACAGTGCTGGATCCCTATCCAGCCGGTGTCACCGTGCTGCTCGACGCCAAAGACGACGAGAGGCGTGGAGGAACCGGTCGCCGGATCGATTGGACGGTCGCGGCGCGTATCGCGGTGAGGCGGCGGATCGTGCTCGCAGGCGGCGTGGACTCGGGCAACGTCGAGGAAGCGATCCGCACGGTGCAACCGTTCGCCATCGACGTCAGCTCCGGCGTCGAACGCGCGCCGGGCCTCAAGGATCGAGCCAGGATGGAAGCCCTTTTCGAAGCGGTGCGACGATGTTGACGACAGGACCATCCTTCGGCCGCCGCGACCCGGATGCCCGGGGCTACTTCGGAGAGTTCGGCGGGCGGTTCGTGCCCGAGACGCTCGTCGCGCCGATCGAAGAGCTCGAGCGTGCGTATTTTGGCGCACGCGAGGACGAAACGTTTCGAACGACGCTCAACGGCCTGTTGACCAACTACGTCGGGCGTCCGACGCCGCTGTACGAGGCCACACGGCTCCATCGGGCGTGGGGCGGAGCGCAGGTCTTCCTCAAACGCGAGGATCTCGCCCATACCGGTGCGCACAAGATCAACAACGCGATCGGCCAGGCGCTCCTCGCGTCGCGCATGGGCAAGCGGCGCGTGGTCGCCGAGACGGGAGCGGGCCAGCACGGCGTCGCGACGGCCACTGCCTGCGCGCTGCTCGGCCTCGACTGCTGCGTCTACATGGGGTCGGAAGACATGGCGCGGCAGGAGCCGAACGTATTCCGCATGCGGCTCCTGGGCGCCGAAGTCCGCGCCGTCGAGGCGGGAAGCCGCACGCTCAAGGATGCCATCAACGAGGCCATGCGAGACTGGGTGACCAACGTCACCGATACGTACTATCTGCTCGGTTCGGTCCTGGGGCCGCATCCGTACCCGCTCATGGTGCGCGAGTTCCAATCGGTCATCGGCGGCGAGGCGCGCGCGCAGATGCTCGAGCGCACCGGCGGCCTTCCGCAGGCGGTGATCGCGTGCGTCGGCGGCGGGAGCAACGCGATGGGTATCTTCGACGCGTTTCTCGAGGACGAAGGCGTCCGCCTCATCGGCGTCGAAGCGGGCGGTGAGGGCATCCTCCCGGGTAAGCACGCGGCACGCTTTGCCGGCGGGGAGGCGGGCGTTCTGCAGGGCACGCGGAGCTACGTGCTGCAGGATGCCGCGGGCAACATCGAGCTGACGCACTCGATCTCGGCCGGGCTCGACTACGCGGCGATCGGACCGGAGCACGCCTGGCTGCGCGAGCGCGGGCGCGCCGAGTACGCGTACGCGACCGACGCCGAGGCGCTCGACGGTTTCCAGACGCTCGCGAGCCTGGAAGGGATCATCCCGGCGCTCGAGTCGGCGCACGCGATCGCTCCGGCGCGGACGCTCGCACGGGAGCTCGGTCCCGAGGCGCGGATTCTCATCAATTTATCGGGTCGGGGTGACAAGGATGTCGCCACCGCCGCCCGCGCGCTGGAGCAACGATGATGGCGGACGCGGTGCGCCGGGAGTCCGGCCTGGAAGCCTGCTTCGCGCGACTGCGGACGGAGCGTCGCACCGGCCTGGTGACCTACGTCACGGCCGGGGATCCGGCGCTCGACCGGACGCCGGGTGTCCTCAAGGCGCTCGCCCGTGGTGGCGCAGACGTCATCGAGCTCGGCATTCCATTTTCGGATCCGCTCGCGGACGGCCCGGTGATCCAGCGCGCGTCCGAGCGGGCGCTCGCGGCCGGGACGACACTCGAGCGGGCGCTCGATATGCTGGCGGCGGTGCGCCGCGACCTCTCGACACCGATCGTCGTGTTCACCTACGCGAACCCGGTCTTGCGGCTGGGCGCCGAGCGGTTTGCCGCCAGGGCCGCCGCGGCGGGCGTGGACGGCGTGCTGGTGCTGGATTTGCCCATAGAAGAGGCCGGGCCGCTCCGGCAGACGCTTTCCGCCACGGGAATTGATACGATCTTCCTGCTCAGCCCCACGACGAGCCGGGCCAGGATCGAGCGGGCGGCGGCCCTGGGACAGGGCTTTCTGTATGGGATCTCGCGGCTCGGTGTCACCGGCGCCAGGGCGTTGCTTTCCGCCGACGCGGCTGCGCTCGCCCGGCGGGTGCGCGAGGTGACGCCGATGCCGCTCGCGATGGGATTCGGCGTCTCGACGCCGGAGCACGTCGCCGAGATTGGCCGGTTCGCCGATGCGGCGGTCGTTGGGAGCGCCATGGTGAGCGTGATCGCCGCGGCAGGGACGAGCGCGGAGCTTGAAGGGCGCGTCGCGGAGTACGTGCGATGGCTGACAGGCCGAGCGTGAGCGGCGACGCGGCGGCGGCGCGAGAGCAGATCGACGCGCTGCGGCGCCGCATCGACGATCTGGACGAGCGGCTCGTCCAGCTGCTCAACGATCGCGCCGGATGCGCGCTCGAGATCGGACGGATCAAGCAGGCGCTCGGCATGGAGATCTATCAGCCGGATCGCGAGCGCGAAGTGCTGCGGCACGTAAGGGACTTGAACGGCGGACCGCTTGACGCGCACGCAATCGTCCGGTTGTTCGAGCGAATCATCGACGAGGCGCGCAGGCTCGAGCGAATGGGACAGAGGTAACGCCATGGTCGTGGTGATGGAAGAACGGGCGACGGAGCATCAGATCCAGGACGTGATCGCACACCTGGTGGAGCAGGGGTTCGACGTGCACCGGTCGACGGGCGCGCTGCGGACCGTCATCGGCGCGGTGGGCGGGAACCGTGCGGCGGACCCGCGCCTCCTCGAGGTACTCGACGGGGTCCACGAGGTCCTCCGCATCACAGAGCCTTACAAACTCGCCAGCCGCACGTTCAAGCAGGAAAACACCGTCATTACCGTCGGGGACGTTCGAATAGGCGGAGACGAGGTCGTCGTCATGGCCGGCCCCTGCTCGGCCGAGAGCGACGAGCAGGTCGAGTCGGCGGCAGCGGCCGTCAAGCGGGCCGGCGCGAAGGTGCTTCGCGGTGGAGCGTTCAAGCCGCGCAGCTCACCCTACAGCTTTCAGGGGCTCGGAGAGGCGGGGCTCAAGATGCTGCGCGGCGCCGCCGACCGCCACGGCCTGAAGCTCGTGTCCGAGGTCATGGACCTCAGCCAGATCGAGCTCATCGAGCGCTACGTCGACATCCTGCAGGTCGGCGCCCGCAACATGCAGAACTTCACCCTGCTCCGCGAGTTGGGAAAATCGCGCAAGCCGGTCCTGCTCAAGCGCGGCATCTCGGCGACGATCGAAGAATGGCTTCTCTCGGCCGAGTACGTCCTCGCCGGCGGCAACATGGAGGTCATGCTCTGCGAGCGCGGCATCCGGACCTTCGAGAGCTACACGCGCAACACCCTCGACATCTCCGCGATCCCGGTGATCCAGAAGCTGAGCCACCTGCCGGTGCTGGTCGACCCGAGCCATGCGACCGGACGCCGCGACAAGGTCGCGCCCGTGGCGCGCGCGGCGGTCGCCGCCGGGGCGGACGGGCTGCTCATCGAGGTGCACTGCGATCCGGATCACGCCAAGAGCGACGGCGCGCAGTCGATGTTCCCGAACCAGTTCGATCGGCTGATGGCGGAACTGCGGATCATCGCGCCGGCGATCGGCCGATCGATCTGCCTCGAGCCCGCTGTCCGACGCGGCTGGGGAGTGTCCTGACAATCGGCTCAAACCGAACGCATGGCTAAAGCCCTGACCGTCGTCCAGCCCGGCTCGCCCGGACAAACGCCGGTGTTCGGAAAGATTGGGATCGTGGGCCTCGGGCTCGTTGGCGGGTCCCTCGCGCTTGCGGCACGGGAGGTGTGGCCGTCGGCGCTCGTCATCGGCGTCGACGACAAGGATGTCCTCGAGCGCGCGATGGTGCAGCACGCCATCGACGTCGCCGCCGACGACCTCGTCGTCGTCTCGGAAGCGGACCTGATCGTGCTGGCCGCTCCGGTCGAAGAGAACATCTCGCTCCTGAGCCGGCTGGACGACTTCGTGCCGGGCCACGCCGTCGTCACCGACGTCGGGAGCACCAAGCGCGCGATCGTCGCGGCCGCGCGGACGCTTCCGCCCCGCTTCACGTTCGTCGGGGGCCATCCGCTCGCCGGCGCGGCGCGCGGGGGCATCGAGTACGCGCGCGCCGATCTGTTCAAGGGCCGGCCCTGGATCCTCACCCCCGAAGGAGAAGGCGCGGGCCAGACCGTCGATCGGCTCTCCGCGTTCGTGTCGGGTCTCGGAGCCGCTCCCCGGACGATGGCGCCAGAGATCCATGACCGGCTCCTGGCGTTTCTCAGCCACCTTCCGCAGCTCACGGCGAGCGCGTTGATGCGAACCGTCGGCGAGGAAGCAGGCAGCGACGGGCTGTCGCTTGCGGGCCGTGGGCTGGCCGACACGACACGGCTCGCGTCGAGCCCCGCGCGCATCTGGCGTGAAGTCTGCGCGACCAACGCGGATCACATCGGGCAGGCGCTCGACCGGTTGATCGCGGACCTGCAAGCGCTCCGGGCGGATCTGACGAAGGGCGACGCCGTCGAGCGCATCTTCGCGGCGGCGGCCGAATGGAAATCGCGAATGCCCGGCGATCGTCAGCCGAAGGACGGCCACTCGTAGCGCGGCCCTTCCTTGTTCGTTGAAGCTGCCCGTGATCTCATGCCGACGCGCACGTATCTCGAACAAACGAATCTAGACGAGCTCCGTCCGGCGGCTCCGCCGGGCGAGGATGTCATCGTTCTTCAGGTGGAGGATTGCACGCCGTCGCTCTGGCGGCGCCTCTACGGCGAAGTGGGCGCGGCCTATCACTGGGTCGATCGGCTCGGCTGGACGGATGAGGACATCCAGGCGTATCTGTCGGATCCGGCCGTGTCGCTCTGGGTGCTCACGGTGAGCGGGGAGGTCGCGGGGTACTTCGAGCTGCGCAAGCATCCCGGGGACGAGGTCCGGCTCAACCCGGACGCTACAGACCATCGTTTAATAAATCCCGTAGCGTCCGGCTTTAGCCAAACCTTCTCTGTCGAGATCGCGTATTTTGGTCTGCTCCCGGCGTATGTCGGCCGAGGCCTGGGAAAATACCTCTTGAGCGAAGCCGCGGCGCACGCGTGGACGCTGCAACCGTCGAGGGTCTGGCTTCACACGTCCACCCTCGATCACCCCGCGGCGCTGCCGAACTACCTGGCGCGAGGGTTTTCGATCTTCCGCGTGGAGCAATACTGATCTCTATTCAATGTGGAGTGTGGATTGCTGAATGTCGACTGATGCGCCCCTGTGGACGCCGTCGCCCGAGCGGATCGCGCGCGCGAACCTGACCCGGTTCATGCGCGAGGTCGAAGAACGCTGGGCGCTGCGGATCCCGGACTATGACGCGCTCTGGGCGTTCTCCGTCGAGCGGCCAGAGCAGTTCTGGTCGTCCATGTGGGAATTCGGCGGTGTGCTGGCCGAAACAAAGGGAGACCGCGTCGTCGTCGATCTCGATCGGATGCCGGGCGCGCGGTTCTTCCCCGAGGCGCGCCTGAACTTCGCCGAAAACCTGCTGCGCCCCTCCGGCAACCCGAACGCGCTCGTCTTTCACGGCGAGGATCGCGTGCGCCGCAGCATGACCCGCGACGAGCTGCGCGCCGGCGTCGCGCGCACCGCGGCCGCTCTGCGCGCGTCGGGGGTTGCGGCGGGCGACCGGGTCGCCGGATACCTGCCGAACATGCCGGAAGCGATCGTCGCCGCCCTCGCCGCGGCCTCCATCGGTGCGATCTGGTCGTCATGTTCGCCCGACTTCGGCGTGCAGGGTGTGCTCGATCGGTTCGGCCAGATCGAGCCGAAGGTGCTGTTCAGCGCCGACGGCTATCTCTACGCGGGGAAGACGCACGACAGCCTTGCGAAGCTTCGGGAGATCGTCGCCCGGCTTCCGACGGTGCGCCGCGTGGTCGTCGTGCCGTACGTTCGCCAGCCGGACGACCTGAAGAACCACTATCAGACGTGGCAGGACTTCCAGCGGGACCACGAGTCGGCGCCTCTTCAGTTCGCGCAGCTCCCGTTCAATCACCCGCTCTACATCCTCTATTCGTCCGGGACAACCGGCGTTCCCAAGTGCATCGTCCACGGCGCCGGCGGCACGCTGGTCCAGCATCTGAAAGAGCACCGGCTCCATTGCGACATCCAGGAAGGGGACCGCGTCTTCTACTTCACGACGTGCGGCTGGATGATGTGGAACTGGCTCGTGTCGACGCTGGCCTGCGGCGGGACGCTGCTCTTGTACGACGGCTCGCCGTTCCACCAGGACGGCCGGATCCTGTTCGACTTCGCGGACGAGACCCGTATGACGCTCTTCGGCACGTCGGCGAAGTTCATCGACGCCACCCACAAGGCCGGCCTCGAGCCGCGCCGGACCCACCGGCTCGAGACGGTGCGGACGATGACCTCTACGGGATCTCCGCTCGCGCCGGAGGGCTTCGATTTCGTCTACGACCGGATCAAGAGCGACATCCACCTCGCGTCGATCTCGGGCGGCACCGACATCATCAGCTGTTTCGTCGGCGGCAACCCGATCGGCCCCGTGTGGAGGGGGGAGATTCAGGCCCGCGCGCTTGGCATGAAGGTCGACGTCTTCGACGCCGCCGGACGGCCGGTTCGCGGAGCCAAGGGTGAGCTCGTCTGCACGAGGCCGTTTCCCTCGATGCCGGTCGGATTCTGGAACGATCCGGATGGCCGGAAGTATCACGCGGCGTACTTCGACAAGTTCCCCGGGGTCTGGTGCCACGGCGACTACGTCGAGCTCACGAAGCACGGCGGCATGATCATCTACGGGCGCTCGGACGCCGTGTTGAACCCCGGCGGGGTCCGAATCGGCACCGCGGAGATTTACCGTCAGGTCGAGCAGCTCGAGGAAGTCGTCGAAAGCCTCGTGGTGGGTCAGCAGTGGGACGGCGACGAGCGGGTCGTCCTGTTCGTGCGGCTTCGGGACGGGCTGACGCTCAACGACCAAATCACCCAGAGAATCAAGGATCAGATCCGCCGCAACACGACGCCGCGCCACGTCCCGGCGCGCATCGTCCAGGTCGGCGAGATCCCGCGCACCAAAAGCGGGAAGATCGTCGAGCTGGCCGTCCGCGACGTCATTCACAACCGCGAGGTCAACAACCGCGAGGCGCTCGCGAATCCCGACGCGCTCGAGCAGTTCCGCAACCGGCCGGAGCTGCAGGCATGATTTGCATCCGCCGGTCGGCCGCAGAATCGCTCATCGTTCACGCCCGGTCCGAGGCGCCTCGCGAGTGCTGCGGCCTGCTCGTCGGCCAGGCGGGTCTCGTGGAACGCGTCGTCCCGGCCGTCAACGTGCGCGCGAGCGACGTCAGCTATCTGATCGACCCGCGCGACCACTTCGCCGCGATCCGGGCGGCGCGCTCGGAAGGGCTCAGCGTCGTCGGCGGTTATCACTCACACCCGCGCTCTGAGGCGCTCCCGTCGGCGACCGATCTCGCGGAGAGCGCGGGGCCTGGATTCCTGTACGTGATCGCCGCTCCAGCCTTCAGGGATGGCTGGCGGCTCGGCGCGTTCTTCCTGCTCAGCAGCCCGGGGGAATCCGTGGCTGGGAACTTCCTCGAGGTGCCCCTCGTCCCTGTTGCGTAGCTGGAGCATCGTGCGCCTGACGACCGCCCCCCGGCTCGTTCTGGCGCTGCTCGTGTTTGCAGCGCCCCTGTGCCCGCTGGCGCATGCGCAGACGCCCCCGCAGCCAGCGCCACCCGCGCCCACTCTTCACGCCGTGACCTTCGACGGCGTCAGCGTTTTCACGCCGGCAGAGATCCGCCACTGGCTGCATCTCGACGATGGCAAGCCGCTGCCGCAGCCCGTCGAGAAGCTCGGAGAGGAGCTCGAGGAGAAATATCGCCGCGAGGGCTATACGCGCGCGAAGGTCCAGGCGACCTTTGACGAGGCGACTGGTGCTCTCCGGCTGGCGGCGGACGAAGGGCGGATCGACGAGGTCACGCTCGAGGGGATCGAAGGGAAGTTGCTCGACGTCCTGCAGGGCAACTTCGACGTGCGCGCCGGAGATATCTTCAACAGCCGGGTGATCGACCGCGCGTTGGATCGGCTGCTCGAGCCGGCGCGCGGCGCGATCATCAGCAAGGGATTCGACCTGATCGATCGAGCCGGACGACGCGTCCTCGTCGTCGAGCTCGACCGCCGCGCCGCGGACGCCGACGTCGATTTCGGACCTGGCCAACGCGAGGACTGGTACAGCCCCGTTGACGGCTTCTCTCCCGCGGCCGGCTTCAAGCTGACCCTCTTCGACTCGACGCGCTTCCATCACACGTTCATTCGCAGCTACGTCACCTACAAGTTCGCCCGCGAGAGCGCCGGATTCTCGGTCGGCTTCGAGCGTCCGATCCTGGGCGCGTGGGACGGGCCGCGCCTGTACGTGGGCGCCGAGGCGCACGAAATCACCGCGACCGACGACGCGTGGCGGCTGTCGACGCTCGAGCAGAGCGTCGTCGCGCTGACCTTCGCCAATACCTTCCGCGACTACCACACCAGCAAGGGGTACCAGCTTCATGCGGCGTATCGGATGACTCCGGCGCAGGAAATCCTCGCGAGCTGGCGCGACCTCGAGCACGAGCCGTTGGCGAACACCGCCGACTACGCGGTGTTCCGCGATGGCGGCGACACCTTCCGGCCCAATCAGCAGGCGACGGCGGGGGACCTGAGGGCGGTCGTGCTCGGCTACACGCTCGACACCCGCGGGCTCGAGGAGGAAAGCCTCGAGCGGACATACGAGCGGCATTTGTTTTCGTCGCTCTTCGGGACGACAGGAAGCAGGAAATCAGGTGTCCGGCTCGAGTGGACCTCAGAGCTCGCAACAGAAGGACTCGGCGGAGACTTCGACTTCACCAGACACATCGTCAACGCCCGCAGCTACGGACAGTTCGGCAGCCACGGCTTTCGCGTGCGCACGCTCGCAGGCGGTTCGTCCGGCGTCCTCCCGCCCCAGCGCCAGTTCGCGCTCGGCGGCATCGGCTCGGTGCACGGCTATTCGTTCAAGGAAGCCGCGGGCGAAGGGATGTTCCTCTTCAATGTCGAGTACCGCCTCGGTTCCCGCTCGCCCAACGGCGCGCGGCTGATGGCGTTCTTCGACGCGGGTCGGGTCTGGACACCCGTTGTCGGATCGCGAGACGACTGGCTCAAGGGCATCGGCGGAGGCTTCGAGATCGGCGAGTTCCGCGTCGAGTTCGGCTGGCGGCTCGACGATATCCCGCAATCGCTCCAGGTCCTCGTGCGCTTCGGGCCAACCTTCTAGCCGCAGATGAACACAGATATCCGCAGATCCGGAACGGTCGCGGGATCGGCGCTCATCGCTGGACTCTTCCTGGCCGCTCCGGTGTCGGCGGCGGCGATGGATGGCAAGGTCGCGGAGCTGCGCGCCACCTCCGGCTCGGTGCGGGCCGCCATCGACCTGACCGACGCGTTTCCCGACAATCTGCGGAGCGCGATGGAGCAGGGAGCGACGCTGCACGTCCGCGTGGAAGCGGAGCTGTGGGAAGACCGCACCTGGGATCGCCTTGTCCGGCCCGCGACCATCGCGGCGTTTCGCCTGTCGAGGCGGCGCGAGGGAAAGGAGGTCGCGATAGCGGACATCAGGGGCGGGCTGACGAGCTATCCGGACTACCCGAATCCTCTCCGCGTTCACGTCGATCTGGCGCCGATCGACCGCATCGTCGAAGGGGCGCGGTACTACGTCAACGCGGTCGTGACGATCGGAACGCTCGCGGAAGGAGAGATCGCGGACGCCGGCGCCGCGGTGTTTGGCAAGGATGACGGCAGCGTCGGCCTGAAGAGCGCGGGCCGGTTCATCCTGAACACGGTCCTCCGCGTCTCGGACTACCTGCAGAGCGTGACGGCTACGGTCCGAAGCGAGAAGTTCGCCGGGAAGGAAATCAGGAGCCGCTAGGCCCGATCGGATCGCGCACGCCCGGGCGAATCTTCAGCTGCGTCGTGGCGGTGCCGACGGTCCGGTCTTTCTGCTTGAGCCGGAACGCCACACGGTAATCGCCTGACGACTGATACCGTTTCTGCGCGACGTAGCGGCGCTTGATCTGGCTTTTCCCCGCCTCGTACGGCTCGCAATCGGCGGAGGACTGATCTTTCGTCCCGTCGCCCCATTCCCACTCGACCGCGGGACAATAGAGCTCCTCGAAGTCGTCCGGACCGCCTTTGACCTCGGCCGCAAAGAAGATGTTGGCCGGCGAGAACGTGATGGACGGGTTGGCCTTGAGCGACAGGCTGGGCTTGTCCGGTTTCTGCGCCGATCCTTCCCCCAACACGGCGGCGCTCAACGTGAATGCCGCGATGAGGGCGATCCGACCGCTTGACTTGGCGGGTCTCATGGCTAATGTTTGTTCCCTTGCGGCAGGGGCGCATTAACATCTTAGCAGGATGACGGATGACCGGCGTAAGCCTTCTGACATGACTGGAGCGTCGATCGACACCGCGGTCACGGCGACCGAAACGGTCGACGTCGATGTCATCGCGATACCCGTTTTCGAACAGGAGCGGCCGGACGAGCTGGCAGGTGCAGACGTCGCGGCAGGCGGGGCGATCGCTCGCGCCTTCTCCTCGCGCGAATTCACCGGCAAAGCGTACGAACTGTTTCTGACCTCGATCGTGGGGGGCGGCTGGCGCGCGCGGCGTCTCGCGCTCGTCGGCGCCGGCACGCGCGAAACCGCTGACCTCGATCGCCTGCGTCGCGTCGCCGCCACGTTCGGCATCGCCGCGCGCAAGCGCCGGCTCGGCCGCGTCGCGTTCGTCGTCCGAGGCGCCCAGCCGGCGGAGGCCGGCGCACAGGCCGCGGCCGAAGGGCTGACGCTCGCGGAGTTCTACGGCGGGCGCTACAAGACCGGCGAGCCCGACGGCCAACCGCCGATCGGCCTGACGATCGTCGCGCCGGGCGCAGCAGCCGCAGACGTCGAGCGCGGCGTCAAGCGAGGACGGGTGCTCGCGGAGTGCTGCAACCTGTCCCGCGCGCTCTGCAACGAGCCGAGCAACATGCTGACGCCGAGGGCGTTCGCAGACCGCGCCGAGGCGATCGCCGGCGAGGTCGGCCTCGGCGTGGAGATCCTCGACGAGTCCAGGATCGCGGCGCTCGGGATGGGCCTGCTGCTCGGCGTGGCGCGCGGCAGCGCGGAGCCGCCGCGGCTCATCGTCCTGCGGCACGAGCCACGGGGCGCCCCCGCCTCGCCCGTCCTCGGCCTCGTCGGCAAAGGCATCACGTTCGATACCGGCGGCATCTCGATCAAGCCGGCCGACGGCATGGACCGTATGAAGGACGACATGGCGGGCGGCGCCGCCGTGATCTGCGCGATGCGGGCGATGGCGATCCTCGGCGCGCCGATGCGCGTGATCGGGATCGTTCCGGCGAGCGAGAACATGCCGGGCGGGCGCGCGACGAAGCCCGGCGACGTGCTCGTCGGCGCGAGCGGCAAGACCGTGGAGGTCAACAACACGGATGCCGAAGGGCGGCTCATCCTCGGCGACGGGCTCTGGTACGCCCAGCAGCTGGGCGCCACGCATCTCATCGATGTCGCGACCCTGACGGGCGCGTGCGTCGTCGCGCTCGGCAAGTACGCCAGCGGACTGTTCGGCCGGCCGGACGCGTGGGTCCAGCACGTCGGTCGCGTCGCGTCGGCCGCCGGCGACCGCACGTGGCCGATGCCGCTCCATGACGACTACGCCGAACAGCTCAAGAGCGAGATCGCAGACCTCGTGAACTCGGGAGGGCGGCCGGCGGGCGCGATCACAGCCGCGATGTTCCTGAAGGAGTTCGCGGGAGGGCTGCCGTGGGCGCACCTCGACATCGCCGGGACGGCATGGGCGGACGAAGCGAAACCCTGGCAGGTCAAGGGAGCGACCGGAGTGGCGGTTCGAACGTTGGCCGAGCTGGCGTTTACGTCTCTTCCGTAGCCACGGATTTCACGGACTCAACGGATTCGGAATCAGCGTGAATCAGCGGTAAGGCCCAGACGCTGGGTCCCTTCTTCTTCCTGGTTCCGGCGCTCGCGCAGCCGGCGCCGGGCGACCATCAGAAACCCGAGCAGCAGACCGAACAACAGCGCCGCCATGAGCAGCACGCCGGTCAGCCCGAGCGCGCCGACGATAACGTCGGCTACGGTCGTCTCGGGAACGGGCTCCTCGAGGACGCGAACCACGATGGGATCGCTGGGCTGCACGTTCTCATTTTACGTTCACGAAGGCACTGGGCACTAGGCAATAGGCACTCTGCGGGCAGCTGCGCGTGAGCTCGTCAGAGTGCCTAATGCCCAGTGCCTAGTGCCTAGTGGAGCGCAACCGCCGCAACCTTCTTGAGCGACTGCTGATACTGCATGACGGCATCCGCCAGCGCTTCCGCGATTCGCTGTCGGTACGTGCCGGTGCGCAGGAGCGCCGCCTCCGACCGGTTGGTCAGGAAGGAGATCTCGGCCAGCACGCTCGGCATCGCGGCGCCGATCAGCACGACGAACGGGGCCTGCTTGACGCCGAGGTCCCTGACCGTCTTGTTCTGCGTGCGCAAGCGCCGGATCATCGCGCGCTGCACGAGGCCGGCGAGGTCGCGCGACTCGTCCAGCTTGTTGTTGAGCGCGATCGCCCGCACGATTTCCGGCAGGCTGTGCATCGTCCGCCCGGAGGAGGAATTCTCGCGCGCCGCGACCGCCTCGGCTTCCGGGTTCGAGGCAAAGTTCAGGAAGTAGGTCTCCACGCCGCGCGCGCTTCTGTTGGCGCTCGCGTTCACGTGGATCGACAGGAACAGATCGGCCCCTTCACGATTGGCGATGGCCGTCCGCTCTTCGAGCGGCACGAACGCATCGGTCCTGCGGGTCAGGACGACGTCGAGGTTCTGCTTGAGCAGGATCTTCTCCAGCCGCTGGGCCACGTCGAGCACGATGTCCGCCTCTGACAGCAAACTCGGCTGCGCGCCCGGATCGTGACCGCCGTGACCGGGGTCGATGACGATGCGCGACAGACCGAGGCCGAGTTGCCGTGACAGTGAGAACCCGCCGCTGGCGTTGGTCGAGGGAACCGCGGGGGGTGGCAGCGCAGGCACACGGGACTCGAGCGCTTCGGCTTTGAGGGGTGGCTTCGCGGGCGGCACAGCGGTGACGCTGTACGAGGGCGGGAGCGCCGGGCCTTTCGCCGCTTGTGTCGGGCGAAGTGACCGGCTCGGCAACAGCGGGGCTTCCATCGCGCGCGGGCCGCGCACGAAGTCGATCACGACGCGATAGGGATCGTAGAGCACAAACGCGCTGTAGCGCGCGACGCCGTCGAGCGGCATCACGATCCGCGTAATGGCCCCCGGATGAGTGCCGACGCGAACTTCCCGGATGATGTCGTCTGCGGACGGCTTCGGCTTCCCGACGCCGCCGGCTGGACGAACCCCCTTGAGATCGAAGAACACCCGCGGCGGATTCTCGATCCGGACATCGGCGTAGGGGACCTCGCGATCGAGGACGAGCATGACCCGCACGCCGTCCGGCAGGCGGCTGCGCTGCACCTGTAGAAGCGTGGCGACCTGGTCGGCGACAGCCGCGGATTCCCCGGCAGCGGCCGTCCCACCCGTTCCGGTGGCCTGAACTGGCGCGTCCGGCGCGGGCGCGGGGGGCGGGGGTGGCGGCGGCGGCCGCGGCGGATCCCGCCTTGGCGGCCCCAGCTCGCGGACCATGGCTGGAATGCGCGGGACGAGCGAGCTGGAGGAGTATTCGCGCCGGAGCCGCGTGAGCAGCGCCAGCGCGGCGGCGCGATCCTGCTCCTGACCGAAGCGGTCCCACGCCAGACCGGCGAGGCCGGCGGCCTGCCACAGCGCGTTGTCGCAATACGCGCTGGCGGGATACCGGCGGACCACACGCTCGTACGCCGCGATCGCCGCGCGGATGTCGGCGAGCGAGGCGGCGGCCGGCGCCTTGCGCAGCGCCCCCTCGCGGGCAACCACCGATTCGTACATCGACCGCGCGGAGGCCCGCGCGTCGACCGGCACCGACGCGGCCACGAGGACGAGGGCGAGTAGGGCCGGTCTGAAGACCGGCCCGTCCAACCGTCTATCTGAGTTGCGCATCGACTTCGTCGAAGTAGTCCTTCTTCACCAGCACCTCGCGCGGCTTGCCGCCGACGGCTGGGGAGACGAGCCCTTCGGCCTCCATCATGTCCACGAGCCGGGCGGCGCGGCTGAACCCGATCCGCAGCCGCCGTTGCAGGTAGGAGATTGACGCCTGCCCGCTCGACACGACGATCCGCGCCGCTTCGTCGTACAGGTCGTCCTTGTCGAACTCGATCGCGTCAGCCGGCTTGTCCTCGGCCGTGATCGCCTCGTTGTACTCAGGCTTGCCCTGCTTCCGGAGGAAGCTCGCGAGCCGCGCCGTCTCCTGCTCGGAGATATACGGCCCGTGGAGGCGAATCAGCCGCGACGACGCGGGCGGCAGGTAGAGCATGTCGCCGCGTCCGAGCAGCTGCTCCGCGCCGTTGCTGTCGATGATCGTCCGCGAATCGACCTTCGACGAGACGCGGAACGAAATACGGGCCGGCAGGTTGGCCTTGATGAGGCCCGTGATGACGTCCACCGACGGGCGCTGCGTCGCGAGGATCAGGTGGATGCCCACCGCGCGCGCCATCTGCGCCAGCCTGGCGATCGATTCCTCCACTTCGTTGCCGGCGACCATCATCAGATCCGCCAGCTCGTCGATCACGACGACGATGAACGGCAACTGCTTGATCGCCTCGCCATCGTCGTCCACGGCGTCTTTCTGCTCGGCGAGGAGGGCGCGCACGTTCCGGTTGTACTGCTCGATGTTCCGCACGCCTTGCGAGGCGAGCGTCTTGTACCGTTCCTCCATCTCGCGCACGGCCCAGCGCAGGGCGTTCGACGCCTGCTTCGGATCGACGACGACCGGTGTCATCAGGTGAGGAATGTCGTCGTACATCCCGAGCTCGAGCCGCTTGGGATCGACCAGAATGAGCCGCACGTCCTCGGGCGTCGCGCGGAACAGGATCGAGGTCAGCATGGCGTTGACCGCAACCGATTTCCCTGCGCCGGTCGAGCCGGCGATGAGCAGGTGCGGCATGCTCGCCAGATCGCTGACGAACGGCTCGCCGTGGATCGTCTTGCCGAGGGCGATCGACAGCTTCGAGGCCGACCGCCGATACGCTTCCGATTCGAGCAGCTCGCGCAGGGAAATCTGCTCGCGGTGCGTGTTGGGGATCTGGATGCCGACGGTCGACTTGCCCGGGATGCGCTCGATGAGGACCGATTCGGCCTGCATGGCGAGGCAGAGGTCCTCGGCGAGGCCGGTGATCTTGCTGTATTTCACGCCGGCGTCCGGCTTGAACTCGTAGGTCGTGACGACCGGGCCGGGGTGAATCTGGACGACCGTCCCCTCGACCGCGAACTCGCGGCACTTTTCCTCCAGCAGCCGCGCGCCGTCCATGAGCTCCCGCTCGTCGATCTTCCGCTCGGCCCGCGCGGCGTCGAGCAGCGCGCCAGGCGGCAGCGTGTACGCGCCCTTGCGCCTTTCGGCCGGCGCCTTGGCGGGCTCGGGCAGCGGCAACGCGGCCGCGACCGGCACGGGCGTCCGGCGAATCGGCGGGGGCGGCTTCGGCGGCACCGGATCGGGTCTGAGGGCCCTGGGCAGTACCCGTTCCCCCGGTCCGGGCGAGTTCGACGTGATCGGGGCTCGACCCTCGACCCTCGGCGGCGGATCGGCGTCCGCCTTCGGCATTCGGTCTTCGGCATTCAGCCTGCGGCTTTCCGCATTCAGCAGTCGGCTTTCGGCAGTCGCCGTGATCCTTGCCCTCTCCGCGTGCTTCTTGAGGACTTCCTGCCGCTCCTGCTCGCGCCGGCGCTCCTCGCGCCGCGCCTTCCATGCGTCGAGCGCGCTCGTCGAACGCGACTTCACGAGGCCGGCCGCCAGCGCCGACGCACGCCCGAGCGACAACTGCGTGGAGAGAAGGATCGACAGGAAGAGCAGCGTGAGGATGAGGACGATCGAGCCGGTGCGGTTCAGGTATTCGGCGAGGAGCGCGGCGAGCCAGTCCCCCGAATAGCCGCCCGCGCGAAACGGCTTGCCCGCCACGTCGAGGCTGCCGAACGACAGGCTCAGGAACGCCGCAACACAGCCGACCAGGAGAACGCCGCCCACTGCTTTCGTGAAAGGCGCGCTGAACGAGTGGCACCAGAAGTAGTGCCAGCCCAGCACGGCGAGCGCCGCCGGAACCATGTAGGACGCGTAGCCGAAGACCTGGAACGACAGCTCCGCGAGAAACGCCCCGACACGGCCGGCAAAATTGTCCGGCGCCATCGTGGGCCCGGCGTTGAAGAACCAGACCGGATCGGACGGCGTGTAGCTGGCGAGCGCGATCAGCCAGATCAGCGCCAGACCGAACAGCGCAACCCCGACGAACTCGCTCACGCGGCGGGAGATAAACGATCGGGACACCAAATCAAATCTCCATGACGACGGGCAGCACGAGCGGACGCCGGCCGGAGCGTTTGCGCAGGAACCGCTGCAGCTCGACGCGGATCTTCTCTTTGATCAACCCGGGGTCGGTCCGCTCCTCGAGGCTCGCGCCCTCGACGACCTCGGCGATGAGTGCCGGCACCTCGCGCAGCAGCGCCTCGCTCTTTCCGTCCACGACGAACCCGCGCGTGATGATGTCCGGCGTCTCTTCGAGCACGCCGGACTGCTTCCCGATTGTGACGATCGCGGCGAGGAGTCCGTCTCCCGCGAGGTGGCGCCGGTCGCGCAGCACTTCGTCCGCGACCTCACCCGTGCGCGTGCCGTCGATCAGGATGCGTCCGGTCGGCGCCTTGCCGGCGATCCGCCCCCCATCCTTATCGAACCTGATGATGTCGCCATCCTCCGCCAGCAGCACCTCGGCCTCGGGCGCCACCGCCGGCGCAATCCGCGCGTGGCGGGCGAGCTGCCGGTACTCTCCGTGTATCGGCACGAAGTATCGCGGCCGCACGAGCGAAAGGACGAGCTTGAGCTCCTCCTCGCTGCCGTGCCCCGAGACGTGCACGTGCTTCAGGCCGTCATAGACGACGTCCGCCCCGCGCCGCGCGACGTGGTTCATCACCCGGCCAATTGCTTTTTCGTTCCCCGGAATCGAGCGAGCCGAGAACACGACCGTATCCCCCAGCCCGATCGCCACGTGGCGATGGTCGTTGATCGCGATTCGGGGAAGGGCAGCCGTCGGCTCCCCCTGCGATCCGGTGCACACGCACAGAACGTCCTGCGACGGAAAGCTCTTCACCTCGCTGTCGCGGATCTGGACACCCGGCGGCATCTTCAGAATGCCGAGCCGCGCCGCGACCGCCGAATTCTCGATCGCTCCCCGGCCCACGAACGCCACTCTCCGTTCGAACTGCGCGGCGAGATCCACGAGAATCTGCATCCGGTAGATGCTCGACGCGAACGTCGCGACAACGACTTTGCCTTCGGTGCTGCTGAGAATCTCCTCGAACGCCTCGGTGACGTCGCGCTCCGACCCCGTGAACCCCCGCCGGTCGATATTCGTGCTGTCCGCGAAAAGCGCCAGCACCCCCGCAGTCCCCAGCTCCGCGAGGCGCCTGAGATCGGTCGGCTCGCCGTCGAGCGGCGTCTGATCGATCTTGAAATCGCCCGTGTGCACGAGCGTCCCGCCCGGCGTGTGAACGGCGACCGCCACGCAGTCCGGCATGCTGTGCGTGACGCGCAGGAACTCCAGCCGGAACGGACCCACCGTGACGGTCTCGCGCGGCCGCACCGCGCGCAGCCGATTGCCCGCGTCGATCCCGTGCTCCTGCAGCTTCGGTTCGACGAGCGCGAGCGTGAACGGCGTCCCGTACACGTCGCCCGTCACGTGCGGCAGGACGTACGCGACCGCGCCGATGTGGTCCTCGTGCCCGTGCGTCAGCACCAACGCCAGGACGCGTCCGGCGTATTGCTGCAGCAACCGCAGATCCGGGATGACCAGATCGACCCCGAGCAGTTCCGGCTCGGGAAACAAAACACCAGCGTCGATGATGATGGCCTCGCTCCCCCAGGCCACCAGCATCATGTTCATGCCGAACTCGCCCAGCCCGCCCAAGGGCACGACCTCGAGCGCGGGCCCGCCCGGCGCGGTATGGAATCCGTTTAGTTCAGCCAACGAATGCGTGTTTGTGCCGCCATGGGCGGACGCGAGGCGCACGGGAGGACCACCCGGGAGGGGTCGCCCGCGCGCGCGCGGCGAGCGCCGCGCGCCGATTGACGCGTCCGGCCGTCAGGCCGCTGGGACGGCCCGAAAATCCGGAGAAAGGATGCGCAGACTATACCATTTTTTTGATTGCGCTGGGGCCCCACCCCCAGCCTGCCATCCGCCTTCGCAAAGGCTCCGGCGAGACCTCGCCGAAGCTCGAAGAGCGTAGGCGGGCGCCTCGCTCACGCTCGGCGCGTTGGTTGCGACGACCGGGAAAAATCCGAGACAACTCGGGCGAGCCGTGCAAGCTCCGGGAGGTTCAGCGTCTCCGGGCGACGCCGGCCGTCGAGATCCGCGGCGGCGATAACCATTGCCGCCTCCGTGCCCCGCGAGGTCGCGAACGGCTTCAAGGCGTTCGACAGCGTCTTCCGCCGCTGCGTGAAGATCGACTTCACCAACCCCTCGAAGACCGCCTCGTCGTCCACCTCGACCCCCGCAGGCCGGAAGCGCATCCGGACCACGGCAGACCACACCTTGGGCGGCGGCCGGAACGCCCCGGGAGGCAGTGTCAGGACCTGTTCGATCTCGGCGTACAGCGACGCGAGGATCGACAGGACGCCGTAGTCCCGCGATCCGGCCCCGGCCGCCAGGCGCTCGGCCACCTCGAGCTGCAGCATCAGCGTCGCATCCGTGATGCCGGCGCCGGCGCGATAGAGATGAATCAATCGGAAAAGGATGGGGGATGAGATGTTGTACGGGAGGTTGCCGGCCACACGCACTCCGTGGGGCTTCGGGCCTGGGGCCTCGGGCTCGGTTGGCGACCCGGACGTGGCCCGGCTCGAGGCAAGCTGTCCGATGACCGTCGCGAGATCCATGTCGAGGACGTTCGTCTCGACGACCGTGACGTTCGGCGGCGCGTTCCGTCGCAAATCCGCCGCCAGATCCCGATCGATCTCGATGGCCGTCACCGCCGCCGCCCGCTGGGCGATGGGCCTCGTCAGCGCGCCGCTCCCCGGCCCAATCTCGAGAAAAAGGTCGTCGGGCTGCGGATCGATGACGTCGACAAGCTTGCGGACCCAGGCTGATTCGAGAAAGTGCTGGGCGAACCGCTTTCTAGCGCGCATTCAGATTAGGTTAAGCCCTAAGCCCCAAGCCCTAAGCCCCAAGCCCAGGCCCCACGTCTATTCGCCCCGCCAATACTTCTCCTCGATCTCCTCGATCTCATCCTCGCTCAACCCGAAGTAGTGACCGAGCTCGTGAATGAGCGTCTCCCCGATGCATTGCACGATCTCGTCGTCGGTTTCGCAGTCGTCTTCGATAGGGAATTGATACAGGGTGATCCTGTCGGGCAGCGCGTTGCCGTAGCCAGCCGCGCGCTCCGTCAGCGGCGTGCCCTGATAGAGCCCGAACAGCGTCTCGCCCGGCTCGATCTCCATTTCGGCGAGCACCTCGTCTGACGGCTCATCCTCGACGACGATCGCCAGGTTTTGAACGGCGTCGCGGAACTTTCGGGGAATCGTCGCGACGGCGTTGTCGACGAGGCGCTCGAAGCGTTTGCGTTGCATGGTAATAGTCGCAATCGGCGGCGACGGCGCACCGATCGCACAACGGCTTCGGCCTGCAGATGCGCCGGCCGTGAAGGATCAGCGTATCGGACGCCAGCGTCCATTTCTCGGGTGGAAGCGCCGACGTGAGTTGATCCTCCACGACGACGGGATCGTCGGACTCGGCGATGCCGATCCGGTTCGCGACCCTCAGCACGTGGCGATCGACCGGGAGGCCCGGAACGCCGAGCGCGTGACCGAGAACGACGTTGGCCGTCTTCCGCCCGACGCCGGGTAGTTCGACCAGGGCGTCCATGCGCGCCGGGACTTCGCCCGCGTGTCGCTCGACCAGCGCGTTGGCCATTCCGGCGAGCGACTTCGACTTCGACCGGAAGAAGCCGGTCGATTGAATCTGCGGCTCGAGCTCGGCGGTCGTCGCGCGCGCCAGCGCGCGCGCGTCCGGATATCGCTGAAAGAGGGCCGGCGTGACCCGATTGACGCGCTCGTCGGTGCACTGCGCCGACAGAATCGTCGCGACGAGCAGCTCGTACGGATTGCGGAAGTGGAGCTCGGTGAACGCGCCCGGGTGCTGGCCCTCGAGCTTCTCGAGGATCTCGCGGACCCGCCGGCGCGGCTGCATGCCGCCTAGTGTACCGGACCTTTCGCGATGGCGCCGGTCGACTCCGAGTAGACCTTCATGTGCTCCTGGAGAGCGGTGATCAGGTTCGGGACGACCTGAACGGGAACCACGATCCGGGCGCGCACCGGCGCCTTGACCGTGTGCTCGGATTCCGCTTCGCGAACGTCGCGTTCCGAGAGCGGCAGCACCTCGCAGAACGTCAGCGTGAAGTCGAAGGGCGTATGCGAAATCGCGCAGAAGTTCGAGTACGTCCGGGGCCCGGGATCGCCGTTTTCGTCCGGGACAATCGTAAAGTTGATCTGCTTGCGGTCGGCCATGACTAATACTTTCGCATAACACCGACGACGACGCCCTGCACCTGCACCTGGCCGGCGTCCAGGACGAGCGGCTGCATGGCAGGATTGGCCGGCTGGAGCCTGATTCGGCCGCTGTCCCGGTAGAACTTCTTGAGGGTGACATCCGATCCGCCGACCATGGCGATGACCATCTCGCCATTCTCGGCCGTCTTCCGATCCTCGACGATGACGAAGTCGCCGTCGCGGATCTGCTCGTCGATCATCGAGTCCCCCTTTACACGGAGGACGTACGTGTCCCGCTTGCCCGCGAGATCCTCTGGCACCGCGATCGTTTCCGACCCGGCGATGGCCTCGATTGGTGCGCCGGCCGCGACGTAGCCGAGAAGGGGGAGCTCGAGCGCGCGGCCTCCGGTCCGTGTCGGCACGAGCTCAACGGAACGGCTGCGGTTCCAGGAGCGCTTGATGAAGCCCTTCTCCTGCAGGTTCGTCAGGTGCTTGTGGACCGTGGCGAGCGAAGACAGGCCGAAGCGCCGGCCGATCTCCTCGAGACTCGGGGCGTAGCCGTGGTCCTGAATGAACTCGTTCAGGTAGTCGAGGATCTCGCGCTGACGTTTGGTGAGCGGAAGCACGAAAACCTCCTTGAGAGCGGCTGAACTATACGCAAACAAAAAGCGAAAGTCAATAGAGCTCGGCTGTAGGCCCGACCTTTAGGTCGGGCGTGCCACGAGTAAGCCGAACTCTCGGCTTATTCCACCACGCCCGACCTGAAGGTCGGGGCCTACTAAACGTCCCGTCCAGATCCTTGTCTAACTAATTGAGGCAAGCGATGCTGAGCCGGGCGGAGCGCATTTGGACCGCGCGCGCGGAGCCGGACTGGACTGTGACCGTCGTCGGAGACGATCGCGAGCTGGCGAGAGCGGCGGTGGCCGGGGACCGGGAGGCGTTCAGCCTCCTGGTTGAACGGCACCAGCGGGCCGTCTTCCAGCTCTGTTACCGCTTCGTAGGCCGTCAGGAGGAGGCGCGCGACCTCGCGCAGGACGTGTTCGTCCGCGCGTGGAGAGGGCTCCGGGGGTTCAAGGAGCAATCCGCGTTTTCGACCTGGCTCTATCGCATCGGCGTGAACGTGTGTTTGAACCGGGTGACGGCAAAGGCGCCGCGCCTCGACGCGATGGAGCCGCTCGACGAGGCCGCCCGTGCTGACACTCGAACGGAAGACCCGAGCGAGGGGATCGATCGCAGCCGGCGGGCGGCGCACGTGCGGATCGCCATCGCGAAGCTGCCCCCCAAGCAGCGCGCGACGCTCGTTTTACGCGTGTATCATGAGCTGCCGCACGAGCGGATCGCGGAGATCCTCGGCAGCTCGGTCGGCGCGTCGAAGGCGAACTTCTTCCACGCGCTCGCGAACCTGAAGAAGCTCTTAGAGTGAAGCCAGTGCATCTGACCGACGCGGAATTCATCGAGCATCTCGACGGCGCCCTCGGACCCGAGCGGGCCGCGCACCTGGCGTCGTGCGAGCGCTGCCGACGTGACGCGGAGGGGCTGGCGGCGACGTTGACCGACGCCCGTTCCGTTGATTCGCCCGAGCCGTCGCCGTTGTTCTGGGATCATTTCGGCGCGCAGGTCCGCGAGGCGATTGACCAGCCTGCGTCGTCACGCCTTTCTGCATTTCTGAACGCGCTCCGCCGACCGGGACCGGCGCTGGCCGGCGCGGCCATCGTCGCGCTCGTGGTGATCGGAGGGTTCTGGCCCCGCGGCCTCCAGCCGCCTGGCGTCCAGGCGCCCGGTGATCCATACGTCATCGACGATCCGGTGCCTTCGCCGGCGGGCCGGCCGCTCGCCACCGCGCTGGAGTCCGACCTCGAGTGGACGTTCGTGGCCGCGATGGCGGATGGCATCGATTGGGAAACGGCGGACGCAGCCGGGTTGAGCCTCAGGCCGGGCGCCGCCGAGCGCGCGGCCCAGGACCTTTCTTACTATGAGCAGCTCGAGCTGGCGCGACTGCTGCGCGAGGGAATGGGGGGCGACGGGTCGCTCTGATGTTTCTGCGAGCCCTGCTCTCGATCGTCTTGGTGCCCGCGGTGCTTCATGCAGCCCCGCAGCAGCCCGAGCCCGACACGCTGCCTCCGGGAGGAATGAACCCGGCCCAGGTCGCCCGGCTGCTCGACGCGTACGTGCTCGTTCAGGCCCAGGAGTCGCTGAAGCTGAGCGAAGCGCAGTACGGCCAGTTCGTCACGCGGATGAAGACCCTCCAGGACGTCCGGCGGCGGAACCAGCAGGCGCGCCAGCGGATCCTTCAGGACCTCGGCCGGCTGTCAGGCGATCCCAGCCAGCCGGCGCCGGACGAAGGGGCCCTCCGCGAGAGGCTGAAAGCGCTTGCCGACCATGACGAGCGCGCCGCGGCTGAGCTGCGCCAGGCGTACGAGGCGCTCGACGGGGTGCTCGACCTTCGCCAACGGGCGCGCTTCAGGATTTTCGAGGAACGGATGGAGCGCCAGAAGTTCGAGCTGCTGATGAAGGCCCGGCAGGCGAATCGCGCCCAGCGGCAGAATCAGCGAAGGGTGCCTCAACCCTAGGTCCGAACCGGCTGGACCGGTGCTATCCTGAATCCTACATGTCTGCAACCGAGCTCGGCCGTCGTCTCGTGCTGACGGGCGCGATCGCCTGCGCCGCCGTCGTGGCGCCGAGCGGCGACGTGAAGCTCACCCGAGGCGAGGCCGACAGCCTGGTGCGGAAACTCGTTCAGATTACCGAGAACAGCGGGTTCGCGCGCGCCAGGGCGGAGCGCTCCACGACGATCACGGAACCGGAAGTCAATTCGTACCTGCGGTATCACGCCGCGTCTGAGATCCCGACCGGAGTGACCGAGCCGTACGTCACGATCGTCGGCGGCGACGGCCGTCTGGAGGGACGCGCGACGGTCGATCTGGACGCCGTGCGGCAGCAGAAGAAGCGCGGCTGGACGGATCCGCTCGGCTACATCAGCGGGAAGCTCCCGGTCCTGGCGACGGGCCGGCTGCAAACGCAGGACGGCGTCGGCCGCTTCACGCTCGACACCGCAACCATCGGCGGCGTGCAGGTGCCGAAGATCGTCCTCCAGGAAATCGTCAGCTACTACACCCGCCGTCCCGACAAACCGTCCGGGGTCTCGCTCGACGATCCGTTCGATCTGCCCGCCCGTATCCGCGAGATCAAGGTCGGCACGGGCCAGGCGGTAGTCGTTCAATGACGCGTCACTGCGTCGTCATCTTCGGCCGCGTCTCACCGACAGCCAAATCCCAACTCGTCTGATACACGAGCCTCGCGACCTTTTCCATCTTCTCGTAGTTGATCTTCTCCGGCCGGTCGTAGACGGTGTGGTAGTCGGGGTGGAGGCCCGTGTGGAACCAGACGCCAGGCACGCCGCGCTGCAGGAACGGCCAGTGATCGCTGCGCCGCATCAGGTTCGACGCGTTGTTGTCGTACCGGAACTTGAGCTCGAGGCCGATCGCCCGGTTCGCCCGCTCGATCGCCGCCTTCAGCCCCGCGCTCCGCGTGGTGCCGATCACGTTGGTGGCGTTCCGGTTCGACTCGGCCGTCTGCAGGTCGAGGCCTCGGAAACGCGCGCCCCCGCCGACCGGGACTTCTTCGTTCCTGCCGATCATGTCCATGTTCAGCACGGCAGTGATGCGATCGAGCGGCGCAAGCGTCGGCCGCTCCGTGTACGCCCACGCGCCGAGGAGACCTCGCTCCTCTGAGTTCCAGGCGGCGAACAGCACGCTTCGCCGCGGGCGCCGGCCGTCCGCGACGGCGAGCGTCCACGCTTCGGCGATCTCCAGGAGACCGACGATACCCGAGCCGTCGTCATCGGCGCCGTTGAAGATGTCGTTCCCGTCGGCGCCGTTGTGGTCGATGTGGGCGCAGACGACGACCCATTCGTCCTTCAGCTTCGGGTCGGCCCCCTCGATCGCGGCGAGCACGTTACGGTCGGGAACGACGTGGCGATCGACGGCCGTCGTGAGCGCGACGCGCGCGCCGGTCGTCGCGACCGGGGTGATCCCGCGCTCGGTCTCCGACGCGCGTGACAGCTCTTCGAGAGAACGTCCGGAGTCGGCAAGCAGCTGGGCCGCCAGCGCGGGCGAGATTTGCGCTGCCGGGATGCGCACCTTCTCCATCCAGCCCGCGAGCGCGAAGCTCTCGATGCGCGGCGGCTGCTCGGGCCAGTAGTTCCGCGCGCCGGCTTCGAAGTTCGCCTCGCCGGGATGATTGTGGACATCGTCCACGAACAGGATCCCGACGGCGCCGTGCTCCTGCGCCGCCAGCGCCTTGAGGAGCGGGTTCGCCGCCTGCGCCGTCACCACGCCGTCGAACGGGCTGTTCGGGTCGCGCTCGCCCGGCTCGTGATCGATGACGAGCGCGATCTTGCCTTTCAGGGCGCCGCCGGCGAAGTCGTCATATTTCCGCTCCGGCGAGGTGATGCCGAAACCGGCGAAGACGACCTCGGCCGTGACGCTGCCAGTGGAACTGAATCGAAGCGGATAGAAATCCTGACCGGCCCGCCGCCGGGAGGCGCCGTTGATTTCGATCCGGTTCTCCGCGCCGATCGTCGCGGTCATGAGGTTGTAAGGCTGGTAGAACGAACCGTTCGGGCCGGCCGGCTTCAATCCGAGCCGCTCGAACCGCGCCTTGATCCAGTCGGCGGCGAGCGCGTTCTCGGGCGTGTTCGTCAGCCGGCCGCGCATGCCGTCGCCCGCGAGGAAGAACAAATCGGAGCGCAGATCGCTCTGGGTGATCGAGTCGATCCGCGGCGCCGCCGCGTCCTGGGCAGCCAGCGCCGAGGCCATCGCGAGAACGAGCACAATTGTCTTCCGCATTAGCAGCCTCCAGACAGACACGGATCAAACGCAGAGGCCTCTGCGTTTAAACGGAGGCCATTGTAAGCTCACACCGAAGTGTCTTCGGCACCGGAGTTTCTCCAGACACCCCTGCAGTACCTGAAAGGCGTCGGCCCCCGGCGCGCGGCGGACCTCCAGCGCGTCGGCCTCGCGACGGTCGAGGACCTGCTGTACCGGTTCCCGATCCGGTACGAGGACCGCGGGCAGTTCCGCGTGATTGCCGAGTTGAAGCCGGGGGAGTCGGCATCGCTGCTCGTCGACGTCCTCAGCGCCGGCGTCCGCGCGACGCGCCGGCCCGGATTCAAGATCTTCGAGATGATCGTGAAGGATCCGAGCGGCACGCTGCGGGTGTCGTACCTCAACCAGCCGTTTCTCCGGGATGTCTTCAAGCCGCATCAGAAAGTCATCCTGTTCGGAACGCTGGAGCTGACCGGCGGCCGCGGCTACCAGCTCACGAACCCGCAGTACGAGATCGTCCGGCAGGAGGGTGACGAAGGCGCCGCCGAGGAGGATGCGATCCACACCGGCCGGATCGTTCCCATCTACGAGAAGACCGGCACGCTGACCACGAAAATGCAGCGGTCGATCGTGCATCACGCGCTCGAGCGGCTGCCGCCGGATCTCGGCGACCCGTTGCCCGAGGAGGTCCGGCGGCGGCGCGGCCTGCCGCCTCTTTCGGGCGCCATCGCGGCGGTGCACTTTCCGGCGGCGGGGACCGCTGTCGAAGAGCTGAACCAATTCCGGACCCCGGCGCAGGTGCGGATGATCTTCGAGGAGTTCTTCCTCTTCCAGACCGGCCTTCTGCTGCGCAAGCGGCGGGCGGAGGCCGATCGGAAGCCCAAGCCGATCGTGATCACCGACGCGATCCGCGAGGCGGCGCGGGCGCTCCTGCCATTCAGGCTCACGCCGGGGCAGCGCCAGGCGGTCAAGGAGATCGTCGAGGACATGCAGCGCCCGCAGCCGATGAATCGTCTCCTGCAGGGGGACGTCGGCTCCGGCAAGACCATCGTCGCGCTCACGGCCGCGCTCGTCGCGATGGAGAACGGCCTGCAGGTGGCGTTCATGGCGCCGACCGAAATCCTCGCCGACCAGCACTACATCACGATCCACCGCCTCCTCGGGTCGTCCCGCTTCCGGATCGCGCTGGTCACCGGCGCGACGCCGGCACGCCAGCGCCGCGAGGCGCTCGCCGAGCTGGCGGGTGGATCGATTCACCTCGCGATCGGCACGCACGCCCTCGTCGAAGAGGGCGTCGCGTTCCGGTCGCTGGGCCTCGTCGTCATCGATGAGCAGCACCGGTTCGGCGTCCTGCAGCGCGCGGAGCTGCGCGCGAAAGGGCTGCATCCCGACGTGCTCGTGATGACGGCCACGCCGATCCCGCGCACGCTGTCGCTGACGGCGTATGGAGACCTCGACGTGTCCGTGATTCCCGACATGCCGCCCGGCCGCAAGCCGATTCTGACGACGGTTCGGCCGGAGACGCGGCGCGACGAAGTCTACGCGTTCATCCGACAGAAGCTGGACGAAGGGCGGCAGGCCTACGTCGTCTATCCGCTCGTCGAGGAGTCGGAGAAGATCGACCTCAGGGCCGCCACGGCAATGGCCGATCACCTGTCGCAGGAGGTGTTCCCCGAGTACCGGGTCGCGCTGCTCCACGGACGGCTGAAGCAGGATGAGAAGGACCGGGTGATGCAGGCGTTCGTGCGCGGCGAGCATGACGTTCTCGTGTCGACCACGGTCATCGAGGTCGGCGTGGACGTCCCGAACGCGAGCGTGATGGTCGTCGAGCACGCGGAGCGGTTCGGGCTCTCGCAGCTCCACCAGCTGCGCGGCCGCGTCGGCCGGGGCGACCACCAGTCGCACTGCATCCTGTTGTATCAGCCGCCGCTGACCGAACAGGGACAGGCCCGCCTCAAGACCGTGGCCGCGACGACCGACGGCTTCGTGATCGCCGAGAAAGACCTCGAGCTGCGCGGCCCCGGGGATTTCTTCGGCACACGCCAGTCCGGCATGCCCACGCTGCGGATGGGCGACCTCGTCCGCGACCATCGTCTGATGGAAGACGCGCGGCGCGAAGCGGCGGCGTGGCTCGATCGCGGTGACGAGGCGCGCGAGACGATCGAGCTGGTCGGCGCCACGTGGGCCCGGCGCTTCGGGCTCGTGGGAGTAGGGTAGCCATCCATGCGCGTCATCGCGGGCTCGTTGAAGGGGCGCCGCCTGCAGTCGCCGAAGTGGGCCGGGCTGCGGCCGACATCCGACAAGCTTCGCGAGACGCTCTTCAATATTCTCGGCGCGTCGGTGAACGGGGCGCGCGTGCTCGACGGCTACGCCGGCACCGGCGCGGTCGGCATCGAAGCGCTGAGCCGCGGCGCGGGACATGTGACGTTCGTCGAGCGCGATCGGCGCGCGGCGGCGCTGATCGAGGAGAACCTCCAGCGGTGCGCGGTCTCGAAGGGGTATGTTATTATCCGCGCTGAGTTTGCGGGCGAGGCGCGAGCGCGTCTCGTTCGCGGCGACGACCAGGGCGGGACGGGCTTCGACGTCATCGTGCTCGATCCGCCGTACGACGAGGCGCCGGCCGCCGCGCTCGACGCGGCGGGCGCGCTCGCCGCTCCCGAGGGAGTCGTCGTGCTCGAGCATGCCCGGCGACACGCGCCGCCGGAGCGCGCCGGGCGGCTGCTGCGCCGCCGCACCGTCGTGTCGGGGGACAGCGCACTGACGTTCTACGCCGCGGATTAACGCAGCTGAACGCGGATCGGATTCGACGCCGACATGAAGCAAGACGTCATCGCGGTCTATCCCGGCACCTTCGACCCGATCACGAACGGCCACGTGGACATCATCGAACGGGGCGCGCGCCTCTTCGATCGCATCGTGGTCGCCCTCCTGCTCAATCTCGACAAGAAGCCGCTCTTCAGCGTCGCCGAGCGGGTCGAGATCGCCCGCGAGACGTTCCGCGCGCACGCGAACGTCGAGGTGGATACCTTCGACGGCCTGCTCGTCGACTACGTGCGGCGTCGGAAGGCGCAGGTCATCGTGCGCGGCCTGCGGGCGGTCTCCGACTTCGAGTTCGAGATGCAGATGGCGCTCATGAACCGGCGGCTCAACGCGGAGGTCGAAACGGTGTTCATGATGCCCGCCGAGCCGTACACGTACGTCAGCTCGCGGCTCGTGAAGGAGGTCGTCGCGCTCGGCGGCTCGGTCGCGGGGCTGGTGCCTCCCGGAGTAGAAGTCAGATTGCGCGACAAGCAACTGGCCGGCACAACCAGAAGGGCTTAATCAGTGCTCTCACAGAGAATGAAATCGGTTTCGCAGTCACCGACCATGAAAGTCGCCGCGGAGGCGGAGCGCCTCCGCCGTCAGGGGATCGACATCGTGGATCTCGGGGCGGGGGAGCCGGACTTCCCGACGCCGCCGCACGTCGTGGATGCCGCCCGCCGCGCGCTCGATGCCGGCTTCACGAAGTACACGACGAATGCCGGGATCGAAGAGCTCCGGGCCGCCGTCTGCTCGCGCTATCGCGCCGACTACGGCGTGGATTACACGCCGGCCGAGGTGATCATCACGGCCGGCGGCAAGCAGGCGCTCTACAACGCCACGCTTGCGCTGTTCGGCCCCGGCGACGAGGTCATCACGCATGCACCGGGCTGGCCGACGATTCCCGAACAGATCAAGCTCGCGGACGCGGCTCCCGTCATCGTACGGACGCACGTCGAAAGTGGATTCCGGCCGGACGCGAAGATGTTTCTCGACGCGTTGACGCCGCGGACCAAGGGCATCGTCATCAACTCGCCCGGCAATCCGACCGGCGCCCTCATGAGCGAGGACGATCTCTCCGCCGTCGCGAGCGAGGCGGCGCGGCGCGGCATCTGGATCCTGCTCGATCTCTGTTACGAGCAGCTGATCTACGACCGCGTGCCGCACAACCTTCCCGGTGTCCTCGCGACGCGGCTGCGCGACCGCGCGGTGCTCTGCGGATCGGCGTCGAAGTCCTACGCGATGACCGGCTGGCGCTGCGGCTGGGTCGTCGGCCCGGCCGAGCTCGTCAAGGCGTGCAACGCGATCCAGAGCAACGCGACGTCGAACGCCAACTCGATCGCGCAGCGGGCCGCGGTCGCCGCCCTGACCGGTCCGCAGGAGTGCGTGGCGGCGATGCTCGACGAGTACCGTCAGCGCCGCGACCAGCTCTGTGAATGGCTCGCCGCGGATTCGAGACTCCGCGTCGTCAAGCCCTCCGGCGCTTTTTACCTGTTCGTCGACGTCGGCGACGTTCTGTCGCCCGACGGCTTCAGAACATCGGCCGAGCTGGCGCAGGCATTGCTCGACAAGGCGCGGGTCGCGCTGACGGCGGGCGAGGCCTTCGACGCCCCGGGCTTCATCCGCATCTCGTATGCGGCCTCGCTCGATCGTCTTCAGGAAGGTGCGACGCGGATCCTCCAGTTCGTCCGCGCGCACGCCGGCGCCGTCGTGTGACCGACGCGTTCGTTCAGGCTGTTACCTCGATCACCGGTCCGTCGTTCGTTCGATCCGATGCGGCGTCGCGTGACGCCTACGGCGCCGATGCGCTCCGCAAAGGGCGGCCTCCGGATCTCGTCGTCCTCCCGGGATCGACCGCCGAGATTTCCGCCATCGCGCGCCTGTGCAACGACGCGCGCGTGCCGATCGTCCCGCGCGGAGGCGGTACCGGCTATACGGGCGGCGCCGTCCCGCTTCGCGGCGGCATCCTCCTCTCGCTCGAACGCCTGAACCGGATTCTCGAGATAGACGAGCCGAACCTGGTGGCCGTCGTCGAGCCGAACGTGGTCACGGGAGATCTGCAGGATGCCGTTGAGCGGGTCGGACTCTTTTATCCGCCCGATCCCGCCAGCCTGCGCCAGTCCGTCATAGGCGGCAACATCGCCGAGTGCGCCGGGGGGCCGCGCGCGTTCAAGTACGGGACGACCAAACAGTACGTGCTCGGGCTGGAAGCCGTGCTGCCGACGGGAGAAATCGTCGAGACCGGGGGCAAGGTCGTCAAGAACGTCGTCGGCTACGACCTCACGCACCTGCTCGTCGGGTCGGAGGGGACGCTCGCCATCATCACGAAGGCCATCCTGCGCCTCATCCCCAAACCGCCCGTACAGGCGACGCTGCGCGCGACCTTCGCGTCGGTCGAATCGGCGGTCGAGGCCGTTACGCGCCTGGTGCGATCGCGCGTGGTCCCCGCCGCCCTCGAGCTCGTGGACGGAGAGTGTCTGCGTGCGGTGTCCGACTACCTGGGCGAGACCACGCTTGCGCCGCCCGGCACGGGCGCGCTCCTCCTGATCGAGGTCGACGGCCTCTCGGAACTCGTGCAGGGAGAAGCGGCGCGTGTCGAAGACGCATGCCGGGAGGCCGGCGCGACCGAGGTCCGCCGCGCGGACACAGAAGCAGAGCGCGCCGACCTGTGGCGCGTCCGGCGCGAGCTGTCCCATTCGCTGAAGACGATCGCGCCGATCAAACACAATCACGACGTCGTCGTGCCGAAGGGGCGGGTTCCGGAGCTGGTCGCGATCGTGAAGCGCCTGCAGGCGGAGCATCGCCTGCCGATGCCCTGTTTCGGGCACGTCGGCGACGGCAACATTCACGTCAATATCATGGTGAATCCGGCGGACCCTGAAGCGGAGGGGCGCGCGATCCGCGCCGAGCGCGCGCTCTTCGAAGCGGTCGTCGAGCTCGACGGCTCGATCAGCGGCGAGCACGGCATCGGCTTCGCGAAGGCGCCGTACATCCAGATCGAGCTGTCACCCGACGAGATCGCGCTCATGAAGCGCGTGAAGGCGGCGTTCGATCCGAACGGGATTCTCAACCCGGGGAAGATATTTCCGGAATCGGGGTGATCCGGTCACGCCCGACCTGAAGGTCGGGCCTACACCGTTCGGAGCCGCCTCGTGCCAGGAATAAATGGGCGCGAGGTGACTTGGCCCTCGAACCGCGAGCCCCACAATCCCGGAACGCGCGTGGCGCACGACGGGCACGCGCCTTCCGGCGTCACGCGATAACCGCGAATCGAGTACCCGAACCGCTCGACCAGCAGTTCCCCGCACGACGCGCAGCGCGTGTCCTCGAGGTCGCCAACCTGCCCCGGCAGGTTGCCCGCGTACACGTACCGCAGTCCCGCCCGACGTCCGATGGCCGCCGCTCGCATCAGCATCTCGGGCGTCGTGTCGGCCGGGTCGCGCATCTTGTAGTCCTTGTGGAACGCCGTCACGTGCCAGGGGATGTCGGGAGAGACGCCCGCGACGAACGCCACGAGCCGCTCGAGCTCGTCGTCCGAATCGTTGAACCCCTGGATGAGCAGGGTCACGATTTCAATCCAGACGCCCATCGAGTGCAGCGCCTTGATCGTGTCGAGGATCGGCTGGATCCGGCCGCCGAGCGACCGGTAGTGTCGATCGTCGAAGCTCTTGAGATCGATCTTGTAACAGTCGATCCAGGGGCGGATGTACTCGAGCACACGCGGCGTGCCGTTGCCGTTCGACACGTAGCCGGTCATCAGGCCCGCGGCCTTCGCCTCCCTGAAGATCGCCACCGCCCACTCGCTCGTGATGAGCGGTTCGTTGTAGGTCGACACGACGATCTTCGCGTCCAGCGCGACAGCGTCCTCGACGAGCGACCGCGGCGTCACGTCCACCGGCGGCGCGACCGCCATCGGATCGCGAAGCGCCTGGGACGTCACCCAGTTCTGGCAGTAGGAACAGTGCAGGTCGCAGCCGAGCATGCCGAAGCTGAACGCGAGCGCGCCCGGGCGGACGTGGAAGAAGGGCTTTTTCTCGACGGGATCGCACTGCACGCCGCCGACGTATCCCCAGGGCACCAGCAGACGGCCGCCGCGGTTGAAGCGCACCTTGCACACGCCGACGTGCCCGGCGGGAATCGGGCACGCGTGGCCGCACGCGTAGCATCGGAGGCGGCCTCCGTCGATCGACTCGACCAGCTCCGGCGCCGCTTCTGCCGTCCGCGCTTCGAGGACCTCGGCGAGCGTCGCCATATCGCGAGTGTACCACCTGCTGGTTGTAGGCCCGAGCTTCAGCTCGGGCGTGCGCGGATCATCCCGTGGCGCGCCGGTCCCCCGCGAGCAACCCCCCGATCGTCGCCCACAGCGCCAGGAGCGCCACGCCCCACCACCAGTTTCGAGCGACGTCGAGCAGGCTGGCCGCCGAGAAAAGCGCGGCCGACAGGAAGGCCGTCCATCGCCGCCAGTCCCGCGCAGGTACGCGGTGACGCAGCGTTCGCAGCGCGCAGATGTACGCGGCGGGCAGCACGAACGCCAGATGATGCGTCTCGGACTTCGGGGAGGCAAGCGGGATGACGGCGAGATACATCGCATAAGCGACGTGATCGTCTTCGCGGGACCGGCGGCGCGTATCGGCGAGAGTCGCCCCGCCGAGAACGATGAGGGCGCACGCGAGCGGAAGCCACGACACGTCCGGCGCCAGGCGACTGACGAGCCCGTAAAGCGAGAACCGGAGGGTATCGGTCGAGACCCCGTCCTGTAACGACGCGCCGACGAACCCCCGCAGGTACTCGGTGGTCCACTCGACCGCCCCGCGTCCGGCCACCAGCACCGGCGCCAGCGCGAGAGCGATGGCGATCGCGACCGCCCCGATGATGACAAGCGGGCGTCGCCGGAGCACCCACCAGGGTGCAAGCGCCAGCGGCAGGATCTTGGTCGCGATGGCGGCGCCCCACCAGGCGGCCGATGTGAAGCCCGTCGAGCCGGCGCGGATCGCCGCAACGGAGCAGGCCAGGACGACGAAGTTGACCTGGCCGTTGAGCAGGTTGTTCTGGACGATCTCCATCAGCAGGATCAGAACGATCGCGGCAATCGGGACGGCGTCGCGCGCGCGGCCCTTGGGATCCTCCCGCCTGGCGATCCACGCGAAAACCCACGCCAGAGCGGCGATCGAGAGCGCAAACCAGAGCAGCACCGCGGCGCCGTACGGCGCCTTCGCAAGGGGAATCAGCGCCAGCGCAGGAAATAGGGGATAAATGTAGGGGAAGGGCGTGTCCACCTCATAGGGATTCGACCCTTCGGCGAGCGCGTGCGACGCCGCGAGATAGCTCGTGAGGTCGTTCCCGTCTGGCCGATACGCCTTGCGCCAGGTCTGAACGGCAAAGAGGAGCACCAGGAGACCCAGCGCGACGACGCTGGCTCGGCGCACAAAGGGCCGCTCGAGCGGCCGGAAGCTCATATGACAGCACCCAAGGTGGTGGCAATCATCGGTGCGTCGAACGATCGACGCAAGTTCGGCAACAAGGCGCTCCGTGCGTTCCGGCACCAGGGATACAGGGTGATCCCCGTCAACCCGAACGAAAAGATGGTCGAGGGCATCGCGGCCGTTCCATCGGTCGTCGACATCGAAGGGCCCGTGGACATGGCGACGGTGTACGTGCAGCCCGACGTAGGCGTCGGCGTCATGGAACAGGTTGCCGCGAAACGGATCTCCGAAGTCTGGCTGAATCCCGGCGCCGACGATCCGGACGTCGTCCAGAAGGCGCGGTCGCTCGGCCTCGAGCCGATTCTCGCATGCAGCATCATCGGTATCGGGGAGAGCCCGTCGGACTACTGACGCCGACCCTGACGACATGACCCCGTTTCTGCGCGCCGCGAGCTCGTTCGCACAGCTCGAGAAGACCCGAAGCCGGCTCGAAATGGTCCGCATCCTGGCGGATCTCTTTCAGGAGCTCGAGACGGGGGAAATCCAACCGGCGGTGTACCTCCTCCAGGGACGTCTCGGACCTTCCTACGACGCGCCGGACTTCGGCATCAGCGAAAAGCTCACCAACCGCGTCATCGTGCAGTTCTCGGGCAAGCGCCCCGACGAGGTCGAGCGGCTGTACCGCAAGCTGGGCGACCACGGGTTGGTGGCGGAGCAGTTGTTGGCGAAGGGTCGTACCACAAAACCTCGTCTCACCATTCAGCAAGTGTACGACGAGCTCATGGCGCTCGCGCGGGCGTCCGGCGCCGGCAGCGTCGAGAAAAAGGTCGGCTCGCTCGTCGCGCTCCTGCGCCGCGCCTCGCCCCTCGAGGCCAAGTACCTGCTGCGCATCCCGGTCGGGCGGATGAGGCTCGGCGTCGGCGACGCGACCGTCCTCGACGGTCTCGGTAAAGCGAAGAGTCTTCCACGCGCACTCATCGAGCGCGCGTACAACCTCTGCTCGGATCTCGGGCTCGTCGCCCGGACGCTGTACGAAGGGGGCGAACCGGCTCTCAAGCGCTTCCGCGTGCAGGTGGGACGGCCGATCAAGATGCAATTCGCCGAGCGGGTGAAGAACTTCGACGAGCTCGTGCGCCGGCTGGGCACCTGCGCGGCCGAGCCGAAGTACGACGGGTTCCGATGCCAGGTCCACAAGAATGGGAAGCGCGTCCGGATCTTCTCGCGCAACCAGGAAGACACCACCCAGATGCTTCCGGACATCGTCCGCGCGACGATCGCGCAGATCGGCGCGACGCGCGCCATCTTCGAAGGCGAGGCGCTCGCGTACGACCCGGAGACCGACGAGTTTCAGCCGTTCCAGGTGACGGTCCAGCGCAAGCGCGTCTACGACATCGACAAGATGCAGGAGACGCTGCCGCTCAGGCTCAACGCGTTCGATCTGCTGTACGCCGACGGCGACGATTTGACCCCGCGGCCGTACAGCGAGCGGCGAAAAGCGCTCGAGAAACTCATCAGGAAGGGAACCGGCCTCGCCGTCGCTCCGGCGCTCATCAGCGGCGATCGGGGTGAGCTCGAACAGTTCTTCGAAACGCAGCTCGGCGCCGGGCTCGAGGGGATTGTCGCCAAGCGGCTCGATAGCGCGTACGAAGCGGGGAAGCGCAATTTCAACTGGATCAAGTTCAAGCGCGCCTACCACGGCGAGCTGAAGGACACGCTGGACCTCACGATCGTGGGTTACTTCGCGGGCCGGGGCGCCCGCGCGGCGCTCGGCATCGGCGCCGTGCTCGGAGCGGTCTTCGATAAGAAAAACGACCGCTTCCGCACGATCGCGAAGGTCGCGAGCGGCTTGAGCGAGGCGGACTGGATCGCGCTCCGGAAACAGCTCGAGAAGCGCCGGGTCAAGTCGCGTCCGGCGAGGGTGGACAGCCGGCTGGAGCCTCCATACTGGGTCGAGCCGACGCTGGTTGTCGAAGTCTTCGCCGACGAGATGACCCGGAGCCCCGTGCACACCGCCGGTCTCGGCCGCGACGCCGCGCATCCCGAATCAGGGCTCGCGCTGCGCTTCCCTCGAATCGTGCGCGGTGTGCGCGCCGATCGCACCCCCGAAGATGCCACGAGCGAGGACGAAGTGATGAGGCTCTTCGGGCTTCAGAAACGCGGGCGCGCCGGTTGACGACTCGTCGAGGTGCCAGGCCGTTCGTCGGCGGTCCGCACGTCTCCCGCGGCGAACGCGAAGGCGGACTGAAGGAGAATCCGGCGTTCCGGCTCCCCGTTGGGCTTGAGGTTCTTCCACGAGTACCGAATCGCCAGCGGATAGTGTGCGGATGGCGATTGCCGCAGCGGCAGCTGAAGAACCACGTCGTTCCGCCGGGACAGGACGAACCGTTCGTCGTGACTGAACCGTCCGCTCTGATCCAGATCGAGGAACAGGAGAGGCTCATCGTCCTGCCGCTCCACGAGCAAACCGGTGGTCCTGGTCAGGGTTGCTGGGGGCGAGTAGATGAACGTGCAGGCCCAGAGACGATCACGGCGGCCGGGAGAAACCGGTAACCGCGAGCGATCGACCTCCGTCGCGGCGCTGCACGTGACCGGATAGGACGGAAGATCCGGCGTCAAGGCTGATTCGATCGTGCCGACAGGCTCAGTACGAAGCCGCACCGCGTCGTTGACGGCAAGCACGGCGAGAATCGACAGAATTGCAACCATGCCCTGACTGCCGCAATTGGCACGCCAGGCTCTCGACCCCCGTTTTCAGCGGTTTAGGTGGTCCTCGAGCCGTGTGGGATTACCATCGTGATCCCCGGACGTCGAGGTTGAATGAGACAGATTTTTCTGGCCGCCTGCCTCGTCGGTACGATTCGGGCTCCAGCAGCGGCGCAGCCCGCCCAATCCCTGTCGATTGACTCGCTCCGCATCGTCGCGCCTGCCGCGCCCGGGGGAGGATGGGATCAGACCGCGCGCGCGATGCGGCAGGCGCTGCTCGACGAGCATCTGGCCGACGCCGTCTCGGTCGAGAACGTGGCCGGCGCCGCGGGGACGATTGGCCTCGCCCGGTTCATCAAAGGCGTCCGCCGCGACGAGCCGGCCCTGCTCGTCACCGGGCTCGTCATGCAGAGCGCGATCGTCACCAACCAGGCGCCCGTGTCGATCGGCCGCGTGACGCCGATCGCGCGGCTGACCGGAGAGTACGAGGTCATCGTCGTGCCGTCGGCCTCGGACCTCCGGAGTCTGGCCGACCTGGTCGAGGCGTTTCGGAACAGTCCGGCGTCGATCTCCTGGGCCGGCGGATCGGCCGGCGGCACCGACCAGCTTTTCGTGGGTCTGCTCGCGCGATCGGCCGGGATCGCACCGTCTCGGATCAACTACATCGCGTTCTCGGGAGGAGGGGAGGCGCTCGCCGCTCTTCTCGGGAACCAGGTTTCCGCCGGCGTCGCCGGCTACGGCGAGTTCGCGCCGCACATCGCGAGCGGCGCGCTCCGCGCGCTCGCGATCTCGGCGCAGGCGCGGGTGGACGGGATCGCGATCCCCACGCTGGTCGAGCAGGGCCACGACGTCGTGCTGTCGAACTGGCGAGGTGTCGTCGGTCCCAGCCGCGCCACGCCGGAGCTCCGGGCCGGGCTCGAACGCCTCGTGGCCCGGCTGCACGACTCGCCTTCGTGGCGTGCCGCACTCGAGCGATTCGGCTGGACCGATCTCTACCTGCCGGCAGAGCCGTTCGGCGCGTTTCTGCAGCAGGAGGAGAAACGCATCGAATCGATCGTGCTGAGCCTGCGATCCGGAACCGACATCGAGCCCCTGGTGCGCGGGGGCGGCCGTTTCTTCCCGGCGATTGTTGGTGTGGGACTGGCGCTGATTGCCGCGGCCCTGCTCGTCGAGGCTCGACGCCGCCGCGTCACGCAGCCGTCTCCTGCGGGGAACGCAGGAAACATGAGCGGAGTCGCGTGGATTGGTCTTGGAGCGATCCTGACGCTCGCGCTTCTCGAGCGCGCGGGGTTCGTGGTTGCCTCGACGCTGCTGTTCGCCCTGACCGCGCGCGGATTCGGCAGCCTGCGCTGGATTCTCAACCTCGCGATCGGACTCGCGTTCGCGCTCGCCGTCTACCTGATCTTCACTCGCGGTCTCACGCTCGCGCTCCCCTCCGGACTGCTTCAGGGCCTGTTGTGACCGACACGCTGGCTTCGCTCGCCGACGGGCTGCGCCTGGCGGCGACGCCCGCGCACCTGCTCTGGTCACTCGCCGGGGCCGCGCTGGGCACCTTCGTCGGCGTCCTGCCGGGGATCGGGCCGGCGCTCACTGTCGCATTGCTTCTGCCGCTGACGCTCGCCCTGGAGCCGGCGAGCGCGTTCATCATGTTCGGCGGTATTTACTACGGCGCGATGTATGGCGGCTCGACGACGACGATCCTCCTCAATACGCCAGGGGAAAGCGCCTCGATGATGACGGCGATCGACGGGCACGAAATGGCGCGGCAGGGTCGCGCCGCCGCGGCGCTGGCAACCGCCGCGATTGGATCCTTCGTCGCGGGCACGATCGCCACGCTCGGCCTGACCTTTCTCGCGCCCGCGCTCGCCGCCTCTGCGCTTCTGTTCGGCCCCGCGGAGTACTTCGGTCTCGCGCTGGTGGCGTTCGCCGCGATCACGACGCTCGTCGGCCCCTCTCTTCTACGCGGTCTGGCGAGTCTGTTCTTCGGCCTCGCGCTCGGGCTCATCGGGATAGATCCGCTGACCGGCGCCGCCCGCCTGTCGCTGGGCATCCCCCAGCTGCTGGACGGCGTCGACGTCGTGCTGCTCGTGATCGGGCTCTTCGCGGTCGGCGAGACGTTCTATCTGGCGTGGACACGAGGTCGGGTGAAGGAAACCGTCGCCTCGATCGCGGGTTCCCGGTGGATGACGCGCGAGGACTGGTCCCGTTCGTGGAAGCCCTGGTTGCGCGGCGCCGCGATCGGGTTTCCGCTCGGCGCGCTTCCGTGCGGCGGCGCGGAGATCCCGACGCTCCTTTCTTACAGCCTCGAGCGCCGGCTCGCCAAAGACCGGGGCCGGTTCGGCGCCGGCGCCATCGAAGGCGTCGCCGGTCCGGAAGCGGCGAACAATGCGGCGGCGGCTGGCGTGCTCGCGCCGCTGCTGGCGCTCGGCCTGCCGACCTCCGCGACGGCGGCCGTCCTGCTGGCGGCGTTCCAGCAGTACGGCCTCCAGCCGGGCCCGCTGCTGTTCCAGACCCAACCAGAGCTCCTCTGGACGATGATCGCCAGCCTTTACATCGGCAACGTGATGCTTCTCGTCCTCAATCTCCCGCTCGTCGGTCTCTGGGCTCGAGTGCTCCTCCTGCCGAAGCCGATGCTCTTCGGCGGCGTCATCGTTCTGGCCACCGTCGGCGCCTTCAGCCTGAGCGGTTCGATTCTGGACGTTGCCATCGTTTACGTCGTCGGGGTGGCCGGATGCTGGATGCGGCTCCACCGCTTCCCGATGGCGCCGGCCGTTCTTGGCCTCATTCTTGGCCCGATGGCTGAACAGCAATTCCGCAGGGCGCTGGCGATCGGCGCGGGGAGTCCGCTCGTCTTCCTCGACCGTCCCCTCTCGGCGATCCTGCTGGCGGCCGCAGTCGCGATTGTCCTGGTCCCGCTCTTCCGCAGGACCTCGGACAGGCGGGATCCGTCCTGATTGACACCTCACATGCGCCAGCCTATACTCGCGGGAGCGAACACTTCCGAGACATCTCCTGTCATTGACGCGGGCGGCCGGCCTTCCACTTGCCGCGCCTGGTTCGAAATCGAGAAGAAGCTCCACAAACAATCGAGAGAGTAAACACCGCAGCAGTCATCGCCCACAATGCCGACAAATCACAAACGCTCATCAGGGCGCGGGTCCGCCGACCAGGAGCAGACCGCGCCGAACGACGAGTCCGTCGCAGCCGCGACAGACAACGGCCCACAGGCCGAAACCGCCGGCGCCGCTCCGGCTCCCGCTCCGGCTCAACGCCGGGAGGGCGGTGGACGACCCCAGGGGCTGAACATCGCCGAGCTGAAGGATATGAGTATCCAGAAGCTCACGCAGATCGCGAAGGACCTCAACGTCGCCGGCGCGACCGGCATGCGCAAGCAGGAGCTGATCTTCCAGATCCTGAAGGCGCAGACCGAGCAGAGCGGCTTCATCTTCTCGGAAGGGGTGCTCGAGGTCCTGCCGGACGGCTTCGGTTTCCTGCGCGCGCCCGACTACAACTACCTCCCGGGTCCGGACGACATCTACGTCTCTCCCTCGCAGATTCGGAAATTCGACCTCCAGACCGGCGACACGGTCTCGGGCCAGATTCGCCCCCCCAAGGAAGGGGAGCGCTACTTCGCGCTGATCAAGGTCGAAGCGGTCAACTTCGAGGCGCCCGAGCAGGCGCGGGACAAGCTGTTCTTCGAGAACCTGACGCCGCTCTATCCGCAGCAGCGCCTCGCCCTCGAGACGGCGCCCGACAACCTGTCGGCCCGCGTGATGGACCTGATGGTCCCCGTCGGCAAAGGGCAGCGCGGCCTCATCGTCGCGCCGCCGCGCACCGGCAAGACGATGCTGCTGCAGAACATCGCCCAGTCGGTCGCCAAGAACCATCCCGAGGTCTATCTCATCGTCCTCCTCATCGACGAGCGGCCGGAAGAAGTCACCGACATGCAGCGATCCGTGGACGGCGAGGTCATCTCGTCCACGTTCGACGAGCCGGCGCAGCGGCACGTCCAGGTCGCCGAGATGGTGATCGAGAAGGCGAAGCGGCTCGTCGAGCACAAGAAGGACGTGCTCATCCTGCTCGACTCGATCACCCGGCTCGCGCGGGCCTATAACTCCGTGATCCCGCCCTCCGGCAAGGTGCTCTCGGGCGGTCTCGACTCGAACGCGCTGCAGAAGCCGAAGCGCTTCTTCGGCGCCGCGCGAAACATCGAGGAAGGCGGGTCGTTGACGATCATCGCGACCGCCCTCATCGACACCGGCTCGCGAATGGACGACGTCATCTTCGAGGAGTTCAAGGGCACGGGCAACATGGAGATCCACCTCGACCGCAAGCTGTCGGACAAGCGGGTGTTCCCGGCGATCGACATCCAGAAGAGCGGCACGCGCAAGGAAGAGCTGCTCATCCAGAAAGACGATCTCAATCGAGTCTGGGTCCTGCGCAAGGTCCTCACGCCGCTGTCGCCGGTCGAAGCGATGGAGCTGCTGCTCGACAAGATGGGGAAGACCAAGAGCAACGCCGAGTTCCTCTCGTCGATGCAGAAGATGGGGTGATCGCCCGTCTTCCCGCGGCCGCCCTCGCGTTCGCCGCCGCGGCCGTGGCCCTCACGCTGACGACCTGGCTGTTCCTGTCGGTCGGCCTCACGAACCCGACGACCGCCGCGCTCGCCTATCTCCTGATCGTCCTCGTCTCGGCGACAACGTCGCCACTGCAGGTGGCGATTGCGATTTCGGTCGTCGCGACACTGTCGCTGAACATCTTCTTCCTGCCCCCGTTCGGCCGCCTGACGATTTCCGACCCGCAGAACTGGGTCGCCTTCTTCGCGTTTCTCGTCGTGAGCCTGGTCGCGGGGAACCTATCCAGCGCGGCGCGCCAGCGGGCGCGAGAGGCGACGGCCCGCCGCGACGAGCTGCGGCGGTTGTTCGACCTGAGCCGCGACATCCTGCTGTCGGATCACGCGGACGCGCTGGCACATCTCGCGCGTCACGTCGCGGCGCGATTCGAGCTGGAGAGCGCCGCGTTGTGTCTCCCGGAGCGAGGCGGGTGGCGGATCCATCGCGGCGGGCCGCGCGAGCTTCACGTCGAACCGGGCGAGCTCGATGCGGCGCTCGCCGATATCGGCGCCCGCGGCGTAGACGCACCGGACCTGCCGCTCCGGCTCGACGGGCGCGGCCACGCCACGATGGTCCCGCTCCGTTTCGGCCTGCGGCCCGTCGGCTTTCTCGCCCTGTCGGGTCCGCCGCTCAGCCGCCAGACCCTCGAAGCGCTCAGCGGCTTCGCCGCGCTTGCGGTCGAGCGGTTCAGCCTGCTTGGTGAGCGTGACGCCGCGGCCCGCGCGCGGGAGCGCGCCGAGTTGAGCGACGCTCTGCTGGCGTCGTTCAGCCACGACCTCCGGACGCCGTTGACGGCGATTGAGTTGGCCGCGACCAACCTCCGAAGCGCGGCCGCCGACCACGTCTCGCGCGACGAGCAGGCCGGGCTGATCGCCACCGAAGTGGCGCGGCTCAAGCGGCTCTTCCAGAACATCGTGGACATGGCGCGCATCGACGCCGATCGCGTCGCCTCCGAGCCCCGATGGGTCGACCCGGCCGAAATCGTCGAGACCGCGATCAATCAGGCGGACCGCTCCCTTCGAGGCCGCCCGCTAGACGTGCAAACGGATTCGTCGCTCGTGCTCGTCGACCCGCGGCTGGCCGCGGCCGCGGTCCGGCATCTGCTCGAGAACGCCGCCCAGTATTCGCCGGCGGGCACGCCCGTCACGGTGAGAGGATCCATCGAAGGCGGCACGCTCATCGTGTCGGTCCGGGATCGCGGGGCAGGCGTCCCGGAGGCCGAGCGATCGCGGATCTTCGAGCGCTTTTTTCGCGGCCGTCAGGCGCGAGCGGCGCGCGCCGCGGGGACGGGCATGGGGCTCGCGATCGTGCACGGGCTCGTCTCGGCGCAAGGCGGCTCCGTCAGCGCGTCCAATCGTCCGGACGGCGGGGCGGAGTTCGTCATCCGGATTCCGGCGGAGTCGCGCCCGGCGCCGGTAGACGATCCGGACCGCGCGAGCGTGCGGACGTGACGGGCGCCGCGCGGATCCTGATCGTGGACGACGAGCCCTCCATCGTGAAGGCGATGGCCCCGCTCCTGCGATCGCGGGGGTACGAAGTCGAGGCGGCCGCCACCGGCCGCGCGGCGCTCGACGCCTTCGAGCGCGACCCGCCCAATCTCGTGATCCTCGATCTCATGCTGCCGGATCTCGACGGGCTCGAAGTGTGCCGGCAGCTGCGCCAGCGCGGGGACACGCCGATCATCGTCCTCTCCGCCCGTGAGGCGGAACGAGACAAGGTGGCGGCGCTCGACCTCGGGGCCGACGACTACGTGACGAAGCCCTTCGGCCCGGATGAATTGCTCGCACGTGTCCGCGTCGCTCTCCGTCGCTCGGCGGGAGAGCCGGAGCCGGCCGGGCAGTTGACGCGGGGCGATCTCGTGGTCGACTTCGACAAGCGACGCGTCCTGCGGAACGGCGACGAGATTCGCCTGACCCCGAAGGAGTTCGAGCTGCTCGTCTATCTGGCGCGACACGCAGGCCGCGTCCTCACGCACAAGGCCCTGCTGCGCGAGATCTGGGGCCCGCATTTCGTCGACCAGCCCGAACACCTTCGAGTGCTCGTCAACGCCGTGAGAAAAAAGGTCGAGCCGGATCCCGCCAATCCTCGGTACATCCTGACCGAGCCGTGGGTCGGGTATCGCTTCGCGGAGTAGGATTCGCTAGGCAGGTGTGCAATGGTGACGCGTGATGTCCGACGAATCTCTGGGCTCATCTTCGTGATCGGGGCGGGGCTTGTCGCCGGCGTATCCGGTCAGACCCAGCGGCAGCCCGCGCCGGCATCCTTGGACGACCTCCTGGCCGAAGTGCGGGCGATCCGGACCGAGCTCCAGCAGGTCTCCGGCGCGAGCATCCGGGCCCAGCTGATGGTGGGACGCCTTCAGCTGCAGGAGCAGCGGATCAACTCGATCCTCCAGCAGCTGAACACCAACCGAAACCAGTTGAATGAAGTGGAGCGGACACGCGCGCTGCTGGCACCTCAGATGAAGATGTTCGAGGAGGCGGCGCGTAACGAGGGCGTGACGGAGCCAGGCGGCCCGTCCGGAAACCCGCTGAAGGCGGTGTTCGACGAGCAGCGCAAGCGGGAAAAAGATCTCCGCGCGCAGGAATCGGCGCTGTCGGCGCAGCTCGCGACCGAGCAGGCTCGCTGGGTCGAGTTCAGCGATCGGCTCGACGAGATCGAGCGGGAGCTCCAAAAGCGGCCGCCGCGGTGAGGACGCGTGGGGTATGATTGGACGCGGAGGGTGCCCCAGTGATCGCGGTCGCCTGGCAATTCGAGGTCAAGCCGGAACATCAAGAGGCGTTCGAGCACTTCTTCGGCGCCGACGGCGAGTGGACCGCGTTTTCACGACGGAGCCGCGCTTTCCTGGGCAGCTCCTTCCTGAAGGATCTCGCGCAGCCGTCGCGGTACCTGCTGGTCGAGTACCTGGAGCGAGACGCTGGTCTACGAGCGGCACCTGGCCGACTTCAGCGACGAGGTGAAATCGCTCGAGTCGCAGCGCGCGCGGTTCCTCGACGCCGCACACCCCCTCGGCATCTTCAATGCCCTCGACGTGCCGGATCGGACCGGTCCGACGTGGTCGAGGCGGACCGGCCGGACGTTTCAGGAAACCTGACGACGCCTCAGGACAGACCCAGGAGCCAGCGGGAATAGTTCTGTCGCGTGATCTGCCTCGTGATCACCTCGCCCGGCCCCCCAAACCGCTGCGCCCGCTTGCCGTTGATGGTCGTCGAGAGCGCGCCAGCGTCGCCGACCCTGAGCAGAACGCTCTCGCGCGCCGTCACGACCAGCTCCTGATCGGCTTCGAGCAGGCGTTCGATGACCCGCTCGCCGTCGACCGTGGCCCGGATCCAGCACTGCCGCTCGGCCGAGAGCAGAACCGTCAGGGCCGCGGACCGATCCGTCGAGGCCGAGACGATCGCCGCCGCGGGGGAGGCGCCGGTGGTCGCAGCCGGTGCGAGCGACGGCGCGGGTGGCGTGAAAGCCACATCCGGCTGGCGAACGACAGGCGCCGGCAGTGGAACGTCGGCGGCGCGCGCCCTTGTCTCCGCTTGCGCCGGCGCAGGCTCCGGGAGCGCGGCATACCACGCCGCGCCCGCGAGCGCGCCTGCAATGGCCAGGCAGAGCGCGACAATCATCGCGTATCTGTACCGGCCGGCGAACGCGCGCACCAGGGAAAGGGCGGGGACCGCGGATTCAGATTCGCCGCCGCGGGTGCGGTCGTTCGGCAGCATGTGCTCGACCACGCGCAGCGCGGAGACGCTGCCCTCGAGCAGTGTTCCGATGTTGCGCCTGAGCGAGCGCAACCGGTCCAGCTCGCGCTCGGCGTACGCGAGACGGGCTTTCAACAGCAGGTCGGCCCGTTCCTCGGCGTCCCGGATGATCTGCGCCGCCTGCCGTTCCGCCTCCGCGCGAATCGCGTCCGCGTCCTCGCGGGCGTTCGCAAGCGGTGGCCGAGTGTTCGGCTCAGATGGCAAAGCTGGCGTCCCGGTCCGGTCGAATGGGTGTCCTTCGCTGGCTCCGCGGGGAGCGACATGAAACATGACAAGGTTCCTCCAAGTACGGCGTGCCGTCTATCGCCGAGGCCTGGGAACCTCGACAGCCCGAGGGGATCGCATCGGCAAGCGCAGATGACTCGCCGGGTGGGAGTTGGCGCATAGTACACCAGGCTCGAACCGAACGGAAGAGGTTTTGTACGCTGATGAACGCCTCCCCTCCAGGACCCCGCGGCTACCCGGTCATCGGGATGCTGCCGTATCTGCGGAAGGATCCGCTCCGCGTCTACATCGATGCGGCCGACCGGTTCGGCGACTTCGTCCACATGAAAGTCGGCGCGTACCACGGCTACCTTGCGTGCCAGCCGGACGACATCAAGCACGTTCTCCAGGACAACAACCGCAACTATCACAAGAGCCCGTTGTATGAGCGCCTGAAGCCCGGGCTCGGCACCGGCCTGTTGACCAGCGAGGACGACTTCTGGCTGCGCCAGCGCCGGCTCGCCCAGCCGGCGTTCCATCGCCAGCGGCTCGCGGCGCTCGTCGCGGCCATGACGGAGACCACGAAGGGTCACGTCGACCGCTGGCAACGCTTCGCCGACCATGGGGATCGCATCGACGTCGTCCACGAGATGATGCGGATGACGCAGGACATCATCGTCCGCACGATGTTCAGCACCGATCTCGGGTCCGACGCGGACGTCGTGAACGAGGCCTGGCCGATCATTAATCAGCACATCGGGGAGAGCTTCTGGTCGATCGGGCTCGAGCGGCGGTTGCCAACCGCACGCAACCGGCGCGCCCGGCGTGCCCTCGCGGACCTGGACGCGGTCGTTTATCGCATCATCAGGGCCAGGCGCGCCGCCAATCCGTCGTCCGCCGGCGATCTCCTGTCGATGCTCCTGTCGGCGCGGGATGAAGAGACGAACGCGACCATGAACGACAAGCAGCTGCGGGACGAGGTCATGACGATGCTCCTGGCGGGGCACGAGACGACGTCGCTGGCGCTGTCGTGGGCGTGGTATCTGCTCTCGACGCACCCGGAGGTCCGTACGCGGCTCGCGCGCGAAGTGCGAGACGTGCTCGGCGATCGACCTCCGTCGTTCGACGATCTCGAACGTCTGACGTTCACGCGGATGGTGTTCGACGAAACCGTGCGCCTCTATCCGCCGGCATGGGGCTTCTCACGGCAGGCGCTCGGCGAGGATCGCCTGAGCGGATACCGCATCGACAAGGGGCATCTCGTCTTCATGATCCCCTTCGTTCTTCACCGGCGGCCGTCGCTCTGGCCAAATCCCGAAGTCTTCGATCCCGAGCGTTTCTCGCCCGAGCGGTCGGCGCGGCGCCATCGCTTCGCGTACATTCCGTTTGGCGCCGGGCCGCGCCAATGCATCGGCAATCAATTCGCCGTGATGGAGGCGACGATCATCATGGCAATGATCTCGCAGCGCTACTCGCTGGATCTCGTGGCGGGACACCCGGTCGAGCCGCAGGCGCTCATTACGCTGCGGCCGCGCTACGGGGTGAAGATGACGGTACATCGCGCGTCCTTCTAAGCGGGTGGCTCACTTGGGGTGTCCTTGTGCGGCGAGCCCCCTCCCGACCAAACAGGCGCACGGATTAAAGCTTCAGGCTCGCCGCAGAAGGACACCCCAAGTGAGCCACCCGCGACTCCCTACCGTGGCGGCATCGCGGCGAACGTCTTTTCCAGATCAGCCAGTACGGCGATCGTCGCATCCACCCCTGCCTGGAGATAGCGCTCTCCGAGCTCCTTCGTCGCCTGCGTGGCGTCGCCCCAGGTGCCGGACTTCGTGGCCCAGTACACCGAGCCGGGAGACGTGAAGAAGAACGCGGTGTGGACGGGTCCGGTATTGACCTTGTAATCCGGGAACGGAGGGAACTCGGTGTTGGCTTTGTCCATGTCGACCAGGCCCGGGTCGATCGCGAGAATGGCGCCGGTCTCGGCCGCGTTGGCGTGCATGCCTTTCGCGAGGCTGATGTACTCGCGCGCAACGTCCGCCGGAAACCCATCCCAGTAGTTCAGCGGGAAGGCCTTCGCGTCTCGCGGCAGGCGGTCGGCGGCGTTCGCGCACGCGTAGGCGATCGCGTACGTGTTGTCGTAGTGGCCGTTCAGGAAAATGATCCGGCGGAAGCCAGCGGTCGCGAAGGCGACGGCGACGTCTTCGACGAGCGCCATGAACGTCGGGATGCGGATGTGCACGAGCCCCTTGAAGCCGACGTGCGGATACGAGAGTGCGTAGCTGAGCGGGGGAGCGACGACGGCGCCGATCTTCGGCGCGACCCGGCGCGCGATTTCCTGGGGGATGAGGACGTCGGTCGCGAGTGGCGCATGCGGCCCGTGCTGCTCGGTCGCGCCGGTCGGCACGATGACGGCGTTGTGCCGCGTCAGAAACTCCTCGACCTCGGGATTGGTCATCTCACCCAGGAACACGGTCGCGCGTTTCATGAATCACCTCTCGATGGGCCATGGAGCTTATCACTCAGACAGGCATCAGGCTTGCTTCGTCTCGACTGATGGGCCGGATCCTCGTCCTTGTGACGATCTGCCTCGTCCTTCCGGCTCGCGACGCACGAGCCTACTCGGTGTTGACCCACGAGGCGATTGTCGACGCGGCGTGGGACGACGCCATCCTGCCAGTGCTGCGCGCGCGATTCCGCCCTTCTGCCGATGAGCTTCTGCGGGCGCGTGCTTTTGCGTACGGCGGGTGCCTGATTCAGGACCTTGGCTACTATCCGTTTTCGAGCCGCCTGTTCGGTGATCTCACGCACTACGTCCGCAGCGGAGATTTCGTCGAGGCACTAGTGCGCGAGGCGCGGAACACGGAGGAGCTCGCGTTTGCGCTGGGCGCGCTCGCGCATTACGCCGCGGACAATGTCGGTCATCCCAGCGCCGTCAATCTCGCCGTGCCGATCACCTATCCCAAGCTCCGGGCGAAGTTCGGTGATCGCGTCACGTATCAGGATCATCCGACCGCCCACCTTAGAACGGAGCTGGGCTTCGACGTGCTGCAGGTCGCGCGCGGCCGGTATCTGCCGGACGCGTATCGCGACTTCATTGGCTTCGAAGTTTCGAAGCCGGTCCTCGAACGGGCGTTCTCGGCCACGTACGGACTCGATCTCGACGATGTCTTCACGAACCTCGGGCTCGCCATCGGAACGTTCCGCTGGACGGTGAGTACGACAATCCCGGAGATGACGAAGGTGGCGTGGGAGAGCCGGTACGACGAGATCGCCGCGCTCGCCCCGGAAATGACGCGCGAGCAGTTCATGTTCAGGATCTCGCGCGCCGACTACGAGCGCCTCTGGGGCACGGAATACAAGCGGCCGAACTTCTGGCACAAGCTGGGCGCCGCGCTGCTTCGAATCGTCCCGAAGATCGGCCCGTTCAAGACGCTGGCGTTCCAACCGCTGACGCCGGAGGCAGAGAAGCTCTTCCTCGAGAGCTTTACCGCGACCGTCCAGCGCTATCGGGCGTTCGTCGCGGCTGCCTCGCGCAATCGTCTCAGCCTCGAGAATCGCAACTTCGATACGGGCCGCCCGGTCAAAGCAGGGGACTACCGTCTCGCGGACGAGGCCTACGCGCGCCTGCTCGACAAGCTCGGCGAGCGCGAGTTCAAAGGCGTGCCCGCCGCGCTGCGCGGGAACATCCTGGCCTTCTACGCGAGTCCGTCGGCCCCGGCCGCGACCAGAAGCGAGAGAAAACAGCTGCAGAGGATCCGGCAGGACCTCGACGAGCTCCGAAGAACGCCGTCGAAATGAGCTCGCGACAACATGTAGCGCAGCCCTTCAGGGCTGCCTAACCGAGGTACTCGCGCACGACGCGCGCGAAATGCGGAAACGCCACGTCCGGGTCTGGAATCTCCGGGTGCCAGCGCTTCTCCCATTCAAACGAGTAATCGCCCTTGTAGCCTGCCTTCGCGAGGATCTGCACCTGACGCTTGACGGGAACGTCGCCTTCGCCGGTGAGCACGTACTGCCGTTCTTTCTCGCCGGGCCGCGAGTCCTTCAGATGCGTGTGGCGGATATATTTGCCGAGCGCAGCGAACGTCTGCTCCGGTTCCTCCTTGCCGGCGGCATACGTGTGGTGCGCGTCCCAGAGTAACGCCACGTGCGGCGACGCCGCCCGCTCGAGGAGCTCCTTCAGCGTCGGCGACTGGACGAAGTCGCCGTGCGATTCGATCAGCACGACGACGCCGCGGTCGCCGGCGTAGCGCCCCAACTCGCCGAGGCCGGACGAGACATGCGCCAGCACCTGCTCCCGCCGTGCCGCGTCCAACTTGTCCCCGAAGACTCGCACGTACGGCGCGCCCAGCGCCGCGGCGAGGTCGATGAACCGCCGTGCCTCCGCCATTTGTGCCTTCAGCACGTCCGGCTCGGTCTCGTGCATCCGCGCCGAGGCGCCGAGGCAGGAGACGCGCAGCCCACGGTCGGCCAGCTCCTTCTTCGACTGTTGAATCCGGCCGGGGCTGAACTCCGGCCGCTCGGTCAGATCCATGGCTTTCTGGATCCCACGGAGTTCAATAGAGGCGAAGCCCTGTTTCGCCGCGAAGTCGAGGATGGGGATCCAGTCCCAGGCGGGGCAGCCCAGAGTCGAGAATCCAATTGGGGCCTGCGCGCGCCGGGGCTGCGCCAGGACCGGCGGGACCACGAGCGTGGCCGCGAGAGAGTGGAGGAAAGCCCTGCGATGCATTCCGCGCCTCCGTTTCGAGACGAATCATATTATTCTTCCCGGCGGCGCGCTGGGCCTGAGAGGCCCGGTCGCGGGGCCTAAGAGGCCCGCGCTCCAATGAGATGTTGATCAAGATTTCACCCGACGGGGCAGCGCTCGCGGCGGCAGCGGCCGCCGACGCGGCGGCCCGCCTTCGGGCGGCGCTCGCGGCGCGCCCGCGGGCCCGCATCATCGCCGCGACCGGCGCGTCGCAGTTCGAGTTCCTGGAACGGCTCACGCGCGAGCCTGACGTCGACTGGCGCCGTGTCGAGATGTTCCACTTGGACGAGTACATCGGCCTTCCGATCGATCATCCCGCCAGTTTCCGGAAGTACCTGCTCGAGCGTCTGATTCGCCCGGCCGGCATTCTCGACTACCATCTGCTCGACGGAGAGGCGGACCCGGCCTCGGTCCTCCACAGCGTGGGTGAGGCCGTGCGCCGGACGCCGATCGACGTCGCGTTCGTCGGGATCGGCGAAAACGGACACCTGGCGTTCAACGATCCGCCCGCGGACTTCGTGACGGAGGCGCCCTACATCATCGTCCGGCTGGACGAGGCGTGCCGCCGGCAGCAGGTCGGCGAGGGCTGGTTCGCGAAGCCTTGCGGACGTGCCGGACACCGCGATCTCGATGTCGGTGCGGCAGATTCTCTCGGCGAACGCGGTTCTGTGCGTCGTGCCGGATCGGCGCAAGGCGGAGGCCGTGCGGGCCTGTCTCGAAGGCCCGATCACGCCGGCAGCCCCTGCCTCGATCCTCCGGACGCATCGTGACGTGACGGTCTATCTGGATCGTGAGTCTTCGGCGCTTGTCAGCCCGGCCCTCGTGACGCGCGGGTCGGTGCCAGTTGCGGAGGATCTATGGCGAGTCCCCACAGCCGACGGGAATTCCTGACGTTAGCGGCCGCGGCGGCGCGGGCGTGGGCTTCGACACCTCGATGGTGGCGCACGGCTTCAGCCGTGCGACTCGGCGGCAAAGCCGCCTCGTCGCTTCATCATCGACTCGCACCAGCATCACGACGGGAAGCCCGATTACTTCGAGCGGCTGGTCGCAACCTACCGTCCCCGCAACGCAATGGCCTGCGTGCTGACGCCGATGGAGCTCTTCGACTCGACGAAGCGCGCGGCGGCCGCTCATCCCGACGTCGTGATCCCGTACGGCCGGATAGATGTCGACAATCCCGCGGCGCCGGCGCAGATTGCGGCGTTCGCGGCGGGCGGCTTCAAAGGCGTCAAGATGCACAGCCCCCGGAACAACTGGGACGACCCGGGGTACTTCCACCTCTATCAGCAGCTTCAAGATCGAAAGCTGATTGCGCTCTTCCACACCGGTATCGCTTTTCACGTGGACGAGCCGCAGTACACGTCGATGGCGCGCATGCGGCCGGCGTACCTCGACACGATCTCGCGCGCGTTTCCGAATCTCACCATCCAGGGCGCGCACCTGGGCAACCCGTGGTACGACGAGGCGGCCGAGGCGGCGCGCTGGGGCCCGAAGCTGTACTTCGACCTCACGGGCTCGTCGCTTCTGAAGAAAGCCAAGAATCTCGCTGTGTTCAAAGAGTACCTGTGGTGGGAGGGACCGACCGCGCATAGCTCGCCGCACGCGGTGTACGCGTTCGAGAAGCTCGTGTTCGGCACCGACGAGCCACCCGAGCAGCTCGAGAACATGCTCGGGCGCTACGAAGCCATGCTGGAGGCCTGCGGCGTCCCCGAGGCGAGTCGCAAAAAGATCTACGGTGAAACGATGGCGCGACTGCTGGGTATCGCCGTGCGGACGTGACCTGGCCCTTCGACTCGCTTCGCTCGCTCAGGGCAAGCTAGCTGATGACGCGCCACATCCGTCACCTGCGCTGGTACATCGGCGGGCTGCTCTTTCTCTCGACCGTCATCAACTACATCGACCGCCAGACGCTCAGCGTGCTGGCGCCGGTCCTCAAAGAGGAGTTCCACTGGACGAACTCCGATTTCGCGCTGATCGTCATCGCCTTCCGCGTCGCGTACGCGTTCGGCCAGACGGCGAGCGGACGGTTTCTCGACCGCGTGGGCACGCGGGCCGGCCTCACGCTGACCGTCGCGTTCTATTCGGTCGCCGCGATGCTCTCGTCGCTCGCCGGCGGCCTGCGCAGCTTCGCGTTCGTCCGGTTCCTTCTCGGCGCGGGGGAGTCCGCGAACTGGCCGGGCGCGACGAAAGCGGTCTCCGAGTGGTTCCCGCGGCGCGAGAGCGGCTGGGCCGTGGCGCTCTTCGACAGCGGCTCGTCGATCGGCGCGGCGCTCGCGCCGTTCATCGTGCTGGGGGTGTATCAGGCGACCGGAAGCTGGCGCCCGGCCTTCATCGTCACCGGCGCGCTCGGGTTTCTGTGGCTGCCGCTCTTCCGCTGGCTGTACCGTTCGCCCGGAGGAACACCCTCGTCTCTCGCCGGGTGAACGAGAGTACATCCTTAGCAACCGCGCCTCGGCCGTCCCTCCGGGTGACGGGACGACGACCCGCGCGGGCGGCATTCTCGGATATCGAACGCTCCTTTCGCTGCCCCAGACGTGGGGCATCATCATCGGGAAGGCGCTGACGGATCCCGTCTGGTTCTTCATCACCGATTGGTTCGCGATCTATCTGGTGACCCGGGGCTTCAAGCTCGAAGAGAGCCTGCTCGCGTTCTGGGTGCCGTTCCTCGCCGCGGATCTCGGCAACTTCTTCGGAGGCGGCGTCTCGAGCGCGCTCATCAAGCGCGGCTGGCGCGTCGGAGCGGCGCGCAACATCGTCGTGGCGTTCGGCGGCCTCGGGATGACGCTGCTCATCCCGACCATCTACGTCACGTCGCTCGGCTGGCTGACCGCGTGCTTCGCGATCGCGACCTTCGCGTACGCGGCGTTGTCGACGATGATCCTGAATCTGCCGGCCGACATCTACCCGACGAAATCGGTGGCCTCCGTCAGCGGGATGAGCGGCACCGCGGCCGGCATCGGGACCATCATCGCGACGTACATCACCGGCATGGTTGCCGATCGCTATTCGTTCGAGCCAATCCTGATCGGCGCCAGCCTGGTGCCTCTCGTCGGGACGGTCGCCGTGCTCGCGCTCGTACGGAACAATCGGGCCACAAGGAGCGGAATCGTCAGTGAAATCTGACCCGATGGGATCTCCTCTAAAGGGAACCCGCATCGTGACCCTGGCGGTCAACGTTCCCGGTCCGGTCGCGGCGGCGGCCTTGCGGGATCTTGGCGCTTCCGTCGTCAAAGTCGAGCCGCCGGGAGGCGATCCTCTCGCCGGCATCAACCCGGACTGGCACGCGGATCTGACGAGCGGCATGCAGGTACAGGTCCTCGACCTGAAGACCGACGCGGATCACGTGACTCTCGAAGAACTGCTCGCGTCGGCAGACCTCCTGCTCACATCGATCCGGCCCGCCGCTCTCGAGCGTCTCGGCCTCGGCTGGCCGGATCTGCACGCGAGCTACCCTCGGCTCTGCCAGGTGGCCATCGTCGGATACGGGACCCCTCGGCAGAATGTGGCGGGACACGATCTGACCTATCAGGCCGAGATGGGGCTCGTCGTGCCGCCCGCGCTGCCGCGCACCCTCGTCGCCGATCTCGGCGGAGCGCAGCGGGCGGTCATCGCGGCGCTCGCTCTGCTCATGGCCCGCGATCGCAGCGGCGAGGGCGCGTACGTCGAAGTGTCGCTGAACGATGCGGCGCGTTTCTTCGCGGAGCCGCTGGAGCGAGGCCTGACCGGCGAGCGCGGTGCGCTCGGAGGTCAGCTGCCGGCGTACGGTCTCTATCGCACTCGCGACGGATGGCTCGCGCTGGCGGCGCTCGAGCCGCATTTCTGCGAGACGCTCGAGCGAGAGCTGGCCGTGGATCCGCGAGACCGCGATGCGCTTGCGCGCGCGTTCGCGGAGCGATCCGGCGCGGAGTGGGAAGCGTGGGCCGGGGCGCGCGACTTGCCGATCGTGGCCCTCGGCCGGCGGCCCTGAGAGCAGGTCAGGGTTCAGGGCTCGTACTTCACGCGGACGTGCGGCGCGAACTGCGCCACGCCCGCTCGTGTCACGGCCGGCGATCCTCCAATCGACACTTCGCGCAAGCCGGTGAGCGCTGCCAGTGCCTTCAGACCGGCATCGGTGATTCCCGCGATTTCCCAGAACTCGAGGCGCTCCAACGCCGGCAGTCGACTCAGAATCTCGAGACTGCGATCTGTGATCTTCGTCATCCCCGCGTAGTAGGACCTCAGATGTGACAGACCGGTGAGGTGCTCGGTCGCGGCATCCGTCGTGTCGCGGCAGTACATGCACCAGAGATGCTCCAGCCGCGTGCAGCGGCCGACGTGACGGAACCCCTCATCGCGAACGTCCATCGGCATCAGCGCGGTCAGAGCCGGAAATCGCGGCAGCATCGCAAGCGCCTCATCCTCCACGCGCGCGCAGCTCACCGCCAGGCCTCGCAGCGACGGCATGGCCGCCAGCGCCACGAACCCCCGGCCGGTCAGGTTGGGGCATTCGCGTCCCCAGATGTATTCGATGGTCTGCGAGCGGCTCAGTGCGTCGAATCCGTCATCGGTAGCGACGGTGCCCTGTGCCATCAACATGCGCAACCGCGGGATGCCTGCGATCTGTCGCATGGCCTCGTCGTTGCACCGTTTGCCGTCGCACCCGAGGAAGGCGAGGTTCGGGATCTCAGCGAACGCCCTCAATCCGGCGGGCGTGAAGGCTGGCGTGTGCCAGAACAGATTGACACCCACGAGGCCTTCGAGGCCCGCGAGAGCTCTCAGCCCGCTGTCGGTTACTGGGCCGTCGAGCAGCAGATTGTTTGGCTGCGCCGAGAAACTCATCAGGTCGTACTTCAACTCGCCGACGAAGGGCGCACGGAAGACGGGAAACTGGTGAAGCAGCGGAAGACCAGCGTCCGTGACGAGGCGGCCGGTCGCGACCTGGGCGAGATGGGGCTTCCCGGCCAGCGCTCTGAGCGCGCCGTCCCCTGTGGGCGTCCCCATCAGATCCACGCGCTCCAGGCGCTCGCATCCCGCGAGGTTCGAAATGCCCGCGTCAGAGATCTGTGGCGCCCACGTCATCGCGAAGCGCCGCAGCGCGGGCAGATGCCGCAGTGGCTCCAACCCGCGATCCGTGATCCGGCACTTCGGTCCTCCAAGGCTCAATGCTTCGAGTTGCGGCATCCGCGCCAGAGATCGCATTCCCTCGTCAGTGAGCAGCGCACCGCCGATGTCGAGGCGCGTGACCACTTTGGCTCGCGACAGCTCGTTGAGCCCCCGATCGGTCAAGCCGTTGACGAGAACCCCTGTGATGCCGCGCTCGGCGATCACCGCAAGAATCGCGTCCCAGTGCTGATCCGCCGCCGCTGGGTCGACCTCGATGCCGAGCTCAGGGTGGATTCTGTAGAAGGGCACCGTCGTCAGCGCAGGACCGGTCGCGCGCGCTCTACTCGGAGCGCTCATACCGCGAACCAGCTCGTCCCAGGTCTCGAATCCTGTCTTGCGAGCCACCAGGGTGCGCGCATCGGCTACCGCCAGATTCATCGACCGTGAAGTGGACGCGAACCACGCTGGCAGCTGCCGATGCATTGCTTCCGGCTCGCGGTGCCACACGAACGACGTGCCATAGGTCCAGTTGAATTCGCGGATGGCTTCGAAGTCACCTGACGAATATGCGGCGGCGAGTTCCTCCGCCATCTGCTCGAACCTGCGCAGGCCAGGCGGGTTGATCGCCTCGACGTGATGCGCGAGGTCTGCCCAGTTCTGAAAGCCGCACTCGCGCGCCAGCGCCAACTGGACGTCGGCAAGCGTGGCGGCGGTGCCCTGCGCGCGAAGCTTCTTCAAACGATCCTTGGCCTGCTTGCGCAGCTGCTCGAGAGATGGGCGCGCCGGAAGCCGAGAGGTGGAGTCGGACATGGCGATCTCCTTTCGATGCTGCCCGTGTCCGCCCGGCGGGCCGAAAGAAGATCGGAAGTTGTGGGTGCCACATGCCAGGCGGGCTCAGCCCTTCCCGCGGACGGGGTGCGCCCTGGTGCGCGGCAGCAGTCTACCGCAGCAACCAACCCCTAAGGAAGATCAGCCGCGTCGCGTTTTGGCTTTCTCCACCGATCGAGGAGCCGCTGCGTGAGGCTAGGGCGCTTCGGTGAGAACTGCACGACCGCCGCGCGTACGTACGGGCGCAACTGCCGCCCCGCGTATCTGACGAACCCGACGTCGCGGATTTCACCGAGCGTCTGGCTGTAGTACTCGAGCAGCGCCGCTCCAAACACTTTACCGGTCCGGGTTGCGGCGGACTTCGCCGACGCCGACAACCAGCGCACGCTGTCGGGAAGCTTGCCGGCCGCCGACACCGCGAGCATCGACGACATCTCGAATACGGATCGCTCCTGTCGCGCCGACTCGCTCTGCAACTGCGTCCACAGTTGCCCGATCGCCTCCCGGGACGGGAGGCTCGCCGGCGTCAGCGAGCGCGCGTCCTCGCGGAGCGCATTCCATTCTTTCCGCAGGGATGCCACGTCCAGCGGCGGTGCGTTGACCGTCGCCGCGAGCCGCGAGGATGTTTTCTCGAGACCGTCGAGAACCTGATCGACGCTCGAGAACTCGGCCTCCTTCTCCAGCAGGCCTTCTGCCTTGAGCGCGTCGCTGATCTCGGGAATCAGGTGGCGGCCCATTCCAGACAGATCGGCCAGCGCGGCCAGCACCCAGACCGGTGACGCACGAAACGCGACGATCCCGGCAAGCTCAAGGACGTTCCCGGCGGTGCGCCTCACCAGGAAGTCCTCCGCCAGCTTCTCGTCTGTCTTGTAGACGCCTTCCGCGCCCCCCACCTGCTCGATGAGAAACCGCAGCGTCGTGTCAACGAGGTTCTGATAGAGCTGGCCGCGGCGGATGCTTTCCGGAATCGCGACTTCTCCCACCTCGCGAACGACGCCGGCGCCGAGACCCACGGCGGATCGGACGAGCCGCTCCGGCAGAGATGCCAGATATCCCTTGACGCTCATCTCAGAACTCCCGCGAGGTACGCTCGGGAACCGACTCTGTCTTCACGGATTCTCGCGTCTGCCGTCCATGCTAGTATCCCCCGTCGTCACGCGCGTCCGTCCGGTAATGGGAAGGGGAGCCTTTCGCATGAAAAAGCCATTCCTTTACGCACCGCTCATTGCGTTGGCCCTGTCGGCTCCGATGGATGCGCACGGCCACGTCCCCCCGGACGTATACCGTGCGTTTGCTTCTGCGTGGGAAAAACACGACGCCGAGGCGATGGCGGCTCTTTGGGTCAAGGACGGCGAGCTCTTCTACCCGTTCACGCTGCCGTCTGCCACGCTGGCCACCGAACAAACCCAGCTCCGTGCCGTTCTTGAGAAGGCGCACAAAGAGACGATGAGCAAGTCCGCCTATGTGCCGGACTACAATTCGTTTCGGACTCGATCGCTCGGGGACGATTTTATCCTCGTGAATTTCGATGCGTCGATCACCGGCGCGGCAGGAACCAAAGAGCCGTTGAAGCACAAGGTCACTGCCGTACTCCAGCGAAAACCCCATGGGGCGAAAGGCGACCAGAAGGGCGACCAGAAAGCCGAACACCGCGATTTGTCGATCGTCAGCATGCTAATGCTGATTCAGGATCCGCCAGCCGGCCTCAAGCCCGGGCCGAAATAGGTAGCAGGGCCGCCGATGGCTCTCGCAGCGGGGGCGCGCCTGGGGCCGTACGAGATTGTCGGCCTGCTCGGCGCCGGTGGGATGGGGGAAGTCTACAGGGCGCGTGATCCCCGCCTCGCTCGCGAAGTCGCCATCAAGGTCCTCCCCGAAGCGCTGCACTCTCAGGAACAGGTCGTTCGCTTCAAACGGGAAGCACAGGCCGTAGGCACGCTGAACGACCCCCACATCGTAGCCGTCTTCGACGCAGGCACGCACGAGGGGACCCCGTACGTCGTTTCCGAGCTTCTGAATGGCCAGACCCTGCGGGAGCTGATGCACGCAGGACCGCTTCGACCGCGTAAGGCCATCGAGTACGCGATACAGATCGCGCTCGGCCTGGCAGCCGCCCATGAGCAAGGCGTCTTTCATCGAGACCTCAAGCCGGGAAATATCTTTGTGACACGGGACGGGCAGGTGAAACTGGTCGACTTTGGTCTGGCCAAGTTCGGAGCCCGCCCGCCAGAGATTGACGGTCGCCTTACGACCGAGACGGGTCCCATCACCGGGCCTGATGCGATCCTTGGCACGGCCGGCTACGCAGCGCCCGAGCAGATTCGCGGAGATCCATCTGATCACAGGGCGGACATCTTCTCTTTCGGGTGCACGCTGCACGAGATGCTCTCTGGAAACCAGGCATTCCACGGAAGCTCGACGATCGAGATTCTCACCGCGATACTGCGGGACGATCCCTCGCCCCTTCCCGCGACGCTGAATCTTCCGGCGGGCCTCGATCGGGTCGTCCGGCGTTGCATCGAAAAAAACCCGGGCGAGCGGTTCCAGTCGGCGCGGGACCTGGCGTTCCATCTTCAACAGATTCAGGAGCACTGGCTCCGTGACCAGCCACCCATACGCCGGGAACGGCGCCTCGGTGCGGTGCTTCCAGTCGTAGTGGCGACGGCCCTGACTCTCGCCGCCGCCGCTCTCGTGTTCCCGAAGTTCATCAAGACGCCGGCGCCACCTTCGTTTCAGCAGCTCACTTTTCGGCGAGGGACAATCGTATCGGCCAGGTTCGCGCCTCATGAGCAGACCGTCGTGTACTCCGCGGCGTGGGAGGGCGCGCCGCTCGACCTCTTTCAGGTGCTTCCTGGCAGCCCCGAATCACGTCCTCTGGGACAGCCCGCAGCGCTGCTGGCCATTGCCAGGAACGGCGAAATGGCCCTGTCTCTGGGATACCGCTACGGCGGCGGTGAGCGGTTCCTCGGCACGCTTGCTCGCGTCCCGCCCAGCGGTGGAGCACCGAGAGAAGTCCTCGAAGACGTCGAGTACGCCGACTGGGCACCCTCGACGGATGCGCTCGCCGTTGTCCGGTCGGCTGGCGTCGGTACGCCGAGCCGGTTGGAGTATCCGATCGGCCACGTCCTCTACACGACGACCGGCGCGGTACGCGATCCGCGCATTTCCCCAAACGGCGAGTTCGTGGCCTTCTTCGACGACAGCACTGGAGTGCGCTTCAGCGGGACAGTCGCAGTCGTGGATCGGTCCGGGGTCAAGAGAACCCTGTCACGTGAGTGGGTAGACGCTCATGGACTTGCCTGGTCTCCGACTGGCCGCGAGATTTGGTTCACGGCCACCGACGACGTCAAGCCTCGCGCCCTTCGGGCCGTTTCGCTTGACGGACGGGAACGATTGATCATGCAGACGCCGGGATCGCTGCTGCTTCAAGACATCGCCGATGATGGCCGCGCACTGCTGACTCACGAAGACCATCGAAGCGGGATTCTCGCCTCGACTCCAGGCGCTCAAGCCGAGCGGGAACTCTCGTGGTTTGACGACTCTCGCCTGGCGGACATCGGCGTCAACGGCGCGATCCTGTTTGGGGACAGAACCAGCATTTACCTTCGCAGACTCGATGGATCGCCCCCGGTCCGTCTGGGTGAAGGCTACGCCGATGCGATCTCGCCCGACGGCAAGTGGGCCCTTAGTACGACCACATCGACTGACCAGCTCGTGCTGCTTGCGACCGGCGCCGGCCAGGCCAGACCGGTGGCGCGTCACGAAATCGAATCGTACGCCGGCGCGTGGTGGTTCCCGACGGGCACACGGATCCTGTTCAACGGCCGAGAGCGCGGACGCGGCCTGCGAGCCTACATGCAAGACCTCGACGGCGGAAGGCCGCAACCCCTCACCCCGGAAGGGACGTGGGCGCTCTCCGTGTCCCCGGACGGGCGCGTCGTGGCTGCGGTGGCGGAAGGGATGGGAATCAATCTGTATCCGGTGGACGGCCAGCCAGTGCGACCAGCCCCAGGGTCGCAGCCGGGAGATCGACCTGGTGGCTGGAGTCTTGACGGCACATCTCTCTGGGTTTTCCGTCGCGGCGAAATGCCCGCCTCGGTTCACCGTCTCGCGCTGACGACCGGTCAGCGCTCACTTTGGAAACAACTGGTACCTGCGGACGCTGCCGGCGTCACCACGATCAGAGAATTCCGGATCACGCCCGACGAAAAGTCCTATGCGTACAGTTATCGCCGAGTCTTGTCGGACCTGTACCTCGTGACGAATCTCAAATAGGTCCGTGCGCACCACTTTGCCGTTTCGGCATGCATCGCAGGTTTGGCTCGCTGTTTCCGGATTCTGGCTGTTAACTTCTGGCCTGGGTCCAGCGGTACCCAAGCCTATCGTCTCGGCCGGTTTCATCTTCGAGAGCGCGCCGTTCCCCTCGAGTCACGCCTCGACCATCGTCGAGACGCCCACGGGGCTGGTGGCCGCCTGGTTTGGCGGCACGCGCGAAGGCCATAAGGACGTCGGCATCTGGGCCGCGCGCCGCGAAAACGACCGCTGGACGCCGCCGGTTCAGGTGGCGACCGGCGACGGCTACCCGTGCTGGAACCCGGTGCTGTATCAACCGGACCAGGGTCCGCTGATGCTTTTCTACAAGGTCGGGCCCAACCCGCGAGAGTGGTGGGGCATGTTGATCACGTCGGGGGATGGGGGTCGAATCTGGTCAAAAGCAGAACGGCTGCCGCCAGGCTTCCTCGGTCCAGTCAGGACCAAGCCGTTGGCTTTTGGGGATCGCTTGCTGTGTGGGTCCAGCACCGAGCACGACGGCTGGCGAGTGCACATGGAATGGACCGACCTGATGGGTAAGCGCTGGGAAAAAGTGGGACCGCTGGAGTCCAAACCTCAGGCATTCGACGCCATCCAGCCGACGATCCTGGCGCACGGCCGCGATCGGCTTCAGATTCTGTGTCGGACGCGGCAGGGAGTGGTCGCGCAGGCGTGGTCGAGCGACATGGGGAAAACGTGGGGACCGCTGACGGCGACGACGCTGCCGAATCCAAATGCGGGCATCGACGCGGTCCGGCTCGGCGACGGCCGCTTCCTGCTTGTCTACAACCACACGACCTCCGGCCGCAGCCCTCTCAACGCCGCTCTCTCGAACGACGGGGTGCGCTGGGGATCGCCCTTCGCGCTGGAGGATCAGCCCGGGGAGTACTCCTACCCGGCCGTCATTCAATCGCGCGACGGGAAGGTGCACGTCACCTACACGTGGCGCCGCGAGCGCATCAAGCACCTCGTCCTTGACCCGGGCGGGCTCTCGAACGCGCAAAATCCGTAATTCTTTGGCTCGTCGGAATTGGACCGGGTGTTGCAGTAAGCCAAACCGTGGCGCGCGCTGCCGACCGAGCTGTGGAGCCTGCTGAAGTCAGGCGAGCCCTTCCGATCCTCGATGTCGGCTGCTGCGAACCGTTCAAGGCTGCGATCCACGGCGCTGCGCTGGGGCTGACGGTCCTAATGGGGACCTATAACGCCGCAGCGTGGCTCCGTCGGCGGCAGCGCCACCTTGCAATCAACGCGATCGTCTACTTCGCGGCGGCGATCTGGGAGGAACGGCACGTACGGCACCATGTCGCGAGGTGCCTGCCGGAAGCAGAGAAGAAGACGGACCGAGTCCCCTGGCTCGTCGCGGCCGAGGACGACCGGGCTGCCTGAACAAACCCATAGGCGAGTTTAGCCGCGCCGGAGGGTGACTATCGGATCGACCGCCGCCGCCCGCCGCGCCGGGTTCATGCACGCGGCGAGCGCCACTCCCGCGAGGAGCGCGGGCGCCGCGGCGAACGTCATCAGATCGAGCGTCCCCACTCCATAGACAAGCGTATCCAAGAGCCGGCTCAGCACGAGGGCACCTGCGACCCCTAGCGCGATTCCGGCGCCCGCAAGCGCCATCCCTTGGCCCAGGATGAGCCCGAGAATCGATGTCCGCCCGGCGCCGAGCGCCATCCGGATGCCGATTTCATACGCACGCTCGGTCACCAGCAACGAGACGGTACCGTAGATACCGATCGCCGCGAGCGTGAGGGCGAGCGCGGCGAGCAGTCCGAGCAACGTCGCCGTGAAGCGCGGCTGAGCGAGCGCTGACGAGGTCACGGCTTCCATGGTGCGGACGTTGGACACCGGGAGGTTGCGATCGAGCGAGCGCACCGTCTCGCGAAGGACCCCGGCGCTCGCGAGCGGATCCGCCGTCGTTCTCACGACGAGCGTCAAGCTGCGCGTCGCGTTGCCGATCGATCGAGGCAGCTGCGCGTGCGCCAGATACATCTCCGCCCGCGGCCCCTCGACGACGGCGTTGTGACGGACCGTGCCGACGATGCCGACGATCGTGAGCCAGGGGGTGTCGCCCGTCCCCATCTTGAAGCGCTGCCCGATGGGTTCCTGGTTGGGCCAATACCGATCCGCCATCGTCTGGTTGATCACGACCGACAGCGGCGCGTCCTCCCGATCAACCTCAGTCAGCAGCCGCCCCCGCACAAGCGAGAGCCGCATCGCCCGGAAATATCCGGGCGTCACCGCCTGAAAGTCGCCGTTCGGATTCTCCTCGCGCGAAAACGGGCGGCCCTCGAGCGTGATGGACCAGTCGCCGATCGTCCGTGTGAGCGGAAGGATCCGGACGGCGCCGGCCGCTTCAACGCCCGGAAGCGCCCCGAGCCTCCCGATCAGCTCCTGATAGAACCGGACCACGTCCGCCGGTTCGGGATAGCTCGTCGCGGGAAGCTGAATCTCCGCGGTCAGGACGTTGTGCGGGTTCAAGCCGAGATCCACGCGGTTCAACGCGATGAGGCTCCGGAGGAGAAGGCCGGCGCCTACGACGAGCACGACCGACACCGCGAGCTGGCAGACGACGAGCGCACGGCGCAGCCTGAGGCGGGCACGGCTCGAGGTGCCGCCACGATCGCCGTCCTTCAGTGCCCCGACCAGGTCCGGCCGGGAGACCTGCAGCGCCGGCGCGAGGCCGAACAGGAATCCGGTCAGCACTGAGAGGCCCGCGGTAAACGCCAGGACGCCGACGTCGATTCGAACATCCGCAAGTCTCGGCAGGTTGGAGGGACGCATCGCCGCGAGGAGGTCGATGCCGAGCCATGCGAGCGCGAGCCCGACGGCACCGCCGGCGGCTGAGAGCGCCAGGCTCTCGATGAGGAGCTGGAAGACGAGGTGCCGCCGCGTCGCGCCGAGCGCGGCGCGGACGGCAATCTCGCGCCGCCGCACGTCCGCCTTCGCCAGCAGCAGATTGACGACGTTCGCGCAGGCGATGAGGAGGACGAACGTCACCGCGCCGAGCAGAATCAGCAGCGGCCCGCGGATGCTGCCGGTGACGAATCGCGGAACGGGGATCGCCGAGCGGACGAACGACCGCTCACCCTGGTCGGCGATGTAGCCGGCTTGAATCCAGTGGTCCCGCAACACTTTGAACTCGCCCGTCGCCGTCGCTGCCGCGACCCCTGGTTTGAGGCGGCCCACGCCTTTCAGGGATCGATCGCCCCATTCGCCGAGGTTTGCGGGATCGATCACGAGTGGCACCCACGCTTCGGTCGGTTGCTCCGCGCGGTAGTCGAGCGGCAGACGAAATGCCGGCGGCATGACGCCGATGACCGCTGTGCGGACGACCGTTCAGCAGAATCGACTGCCCGATCGCGTTCGGCGACCCGCCGAAGCGCCGCTGCCACAGTCCGTGGCCGAGCACGACGACGTCATCACCGCCCGGCGCGCCCTCGGCGGCCGTGAACGTGCGGCCTCTGAGCGGGGCCACGGCGAGCGTCTCGAACAGGTTCGCCGTCGCCGCCGCGGCACGCACGCGCTCGGGTTCCTGCCCGCCGGTCAGGCTCGCGTTCATCTCCATGTACGCCGCGAGGTCCGCGAGGCTCGGCGCCCCGGCTCGATAGTTCACGATTTCCTGCACCGACAGCCAGGTCGTGTCGCCAGGCGCCGTTGCGTCCCAGACCATGACCAGCCGATCGGGATCTCCGTAGGGCAGCGGCTCGAGGAGGACGGTCTTGACGAGGCTGAAAAGCGCGGTGTTCGCGCCGATGCCGAGCGCGAGCGTCAGGACGGCGACGGCGGCGAAGCCGGGCTCTCGACGGAGACGCTTCAGGGCCTGTTTGACGTCCGACATCACAACTTGTGGTTGGATGAAGCGCGCGAGCGCAGGGTTGGAGGAAACTGTCGAATTTTACTAATCCGAGGACCACCGCGCCGCGACATCGAGCTCCGCGAGTGAGACATCTGTCACGCGAAGCTGGTTGGCACCCGGGACGGCGTTTTCGGTCCACAGGTAGGCGGCGAGCAGTCCTTCCGCCTGATGCCGCCAGAACCCTCCGGCCGGCCGCGAGCTCGCGGCGGGTGAGCCGTGCCACGCGAGCGACCGCTTCCGGATCGATCGCGACCGACACTTCGTGCGCTTGCAACTGGGGATAACGCGTCACGGTAAACCGATGCTCCGCGGTTCCCTCCGCGCCCGTCTCGCATCCCGCGATACCGGATGTGGAAGCCATTCATCGTGATCGTTTCGATGGGACCGGGGGCAACCCGGCTGGACCCTGGCGCAACCGGAGTATGGGCTGCCCGTGCAGCGGCGGCGGCCACCGCGCCTCGAAGCGCCTCCGGTGTCATGGGCTTGCGCAGGAAATCGGTCGCGCCGAGGTGCATCGCCTCGATGACGAGGTCGATCGACGCATACGCCGTCACGAGGATGACGACCGCGTCGGGCTTCCGCCGGCGCATCTCGCGCAGGACTTCGGTGCCCTCGAGTCCAGCCATTCGCTGATCGAGGAGGACGGCGTCCCATCCGGCCCCATCGCCGAACGAGGCGAGCCCGGTCTGGCCGTCTGCCGCTTCCTCCACGGCGTGGCCCGCGGCCTCGAGCGTGAGCCGCATCATCTTTCGAATGTGATCTTCGTCGTCGACGATCAGAATCCGCATGAGCGCTTCCTCGGTTCGGTTTCGGTCATGACGTGGCGGTCGGGAGCGTAAACGTGAAGGTCGTGCCGCGGCCCGGCTCCGACTGCACGGCGATTTGCCCGCCGTGGGCCTGAACGATCCGCCGGGAGATCGCGAGGCCCAGTCCGGCGCCGCCGGATGGGACGTTCGGGACCTGCACGAACCGATCGAAGATCCGGGGCAGGTATTCCTTCGGGATCCCGCGACCGCTGTCGGCAACGGCGACGACCACCGCGTCCCCGCGCGCCTCCGCCGTGACGGCGATCCGGCCGCCGCGGTCCGTCGCGCGCGCCGCGTTCGTCACGAGATTCGCCAGCACTCGCTCGATCTGCGCGCGATCCGCCCGAACATGCGGGAGGTTCGGCGGCGCGTCGACGGTCAGCTCGATTCCCTTGGCCTCGACCTGAAGACGAAGCGGCTCGATGGCATCCCTCACCAGCCTCGAGGCTGGCAGTCGTTGCGAGTCTGGGCTCCGACTCGCCGGACTCGATCTTGGACAGGTCGAGCAAATCCTTCGTGAGCTTTTCCAGCCGCGCGGCATCGTCGCGGCACATCTGGAGGATGTCCAGTTGGCGTTCGTTCAGCTCACCCGCGGTGCCCTCGAGCAGGAGATGGATCCCCATCTGGACGCTCGTCAACGGCGTGCGGAGCTCGTGCGACGCGGCGGCGATGAACTCCGACTTGAGCCGATCGATCTCCTGTAAGTGGGTGATGTCCTCGAGCAGCGTGACGGCGCCCGACAGGCGGCGTTCGCTGTCGTACATCGGCGTCGATCGGAGCCGGTATGCGCGTTCGGCCCCGCCCACCTGCAAGCGGCACGACAGCGGCCGATCCCTCACCCGCGACGGGATTCCGCGACCGAAGGACTTCGGTGACGGCGAGCGCGACGCGGCCGTCTCGAACGACCTCGTCGATCGGCCGGCCAACGGCCTCCGATTCCGATCCGAAGAGCCGCTCCGCCGCCCGGTTCAGACGGCGGACTCGAGCGTCCGCTCCGGTGACCAGGACCGGGTCGTAAAGCGAATCGATGGCGGCCTCGGCGGTCTGCTGCGCGACGAGCAGCTTGCCGAGGTCGGACTGACGGACTTCCCGGAGCCGGCCCGCCATCCGGTTGAAGCTCTCCGCAAGGTGCCCGATCTCATCGTGCTGGCGGACAGTCACGGTCGCGTCGAGATCGCCGCCGGCGATCCGGCTCGTCGCGGCGGTGAGCCCGGCAATCGGCGTCAGGATGGATCGTGCGATGACAATCGACAGGAGCACGCCGGCGCCGACGAGGGCGGCCGCGAGAACACCTGTCGTCAAGGCAAAGCGCCGCGCCACGGTGATCGCAGCATCCGACTTGCGGACCATCGCGTCCTGGTTCGTTCGCAGGAGCGGTCGGCGGTGCCTCGCAGGCGGTTGAAGACGGGCTCGAGCGCCGCAAAGTACCGCTGCTCGCCAGCTCTCCGCCTCGAGGTCCCGATCCGCGCCAGTGCGACGCGCCTCGGCGAGAAACGCATCGTAGAGCTTGTAGTATCGTCTCGCGGTCCGCGTGGAGCGCGTCGATCAGGCTCGCGTTCGCCCGCCTCGGTGATGTTCCCGGCCGCGCGTTCGAGCGCGTCGTCGAAGCGCCGGCGGTTTTCCGCGAGCTGCGACGCTGCGCGATCGTGGCGCCCCAGCAGCTCGAAGAAGCGCCGCGGAGTCCTGACGCTCGAGGCTTTCCTTCATGTCCTGGGCCGCGACGACCGAGACGTAGTTGTCGGCGATGATCCGCCTCGCCACCGATCCCATTTCGCTACAGCCGCCAGGCGCTCCACGCGCCCAGCGCCGCGAGCGCCACGACGAGCGTGACGTAGCCCGCGAACAAGCGCGCGCGCACGGTCATGTCCGATCGCTGCTCCACTCGGCATCCGTCCGGTCATCGTCTCCGGGCGGAACGATGTGGACCGTCGCGGTGCGGAGCTCATCGAGAAACCGATTGATGACGGAGCCCTTGACCAGCATCTGCCAGCGCGAGCGCGCCGACTGGCCGAAGATGACGTGCGTGATGCCGTGTTCACGCGCGAACTGCACCAGGGCGTCCGGGACGTTGCGCGCTTTGAGCCGGACGACCCGCGCGCCGAGCTGTTCGGCGAGCCGGATGTTTTCCGTCAGGGCGGCGTGGTCCGCCGGCTGGATGCGGCCCGGCTCCTCATTCGGCGTCTCGACATAGACCGCGTACCAGTCCGAGGCGAGCCGGCCCGCAATGCGCGACCCGGTGCGCAGCAGCCGGCCGGCGCTGCCGTGCGACGCCATGGCGACCATGACCTTTTCTGGAATGACGGGATGCTCGAGCCCTTCGCGCCGCCGGTAGGCTTCGGCCTGGCCCGCCTGGACGGTCGCGAGCTGCCGCAGCGCCAGCTCGCGCAGCGCCGACAGGTTGCCTACCCGGAAGAAGTTCTGAAGCGCCTGCTCGACCTTTTCAGGCTTGTAGATCTTCCCCTCGCGCAGGCGCGCGCGGAGCGTCTCGACCGAGACGTCGACGTTGACCACCTCGTCGGCGCGCTGGAGCACCCAGTCGGGGAGGGTCTCGCGCACCCGGACGTTCGTCGTCCGCGCGATCGCGTCGTTGAGCGACTCGAGGTGCTGGATGTTCACGGCCGTGATGACCGACATGCCCGCCTCGAGCAGCTCGAAGACGTCCTCGTACCGCTTCGGGTGCTTCGAGCCCGGGACGTTCGTATGCGCCAGCTCGTCCACGATGACGATCGCGGGTCTGCGCGCCATCACGGCGTCGACGTCCATTTCCTCGAGCGTCACGCCGCGGTACTCGATGCGCCGCCGCGGCACGATCTCGAGCCCGTCGAGGAGCCGGTTCGTGTCGGCCCGGCCGTGGGTCTCCACAAACCCGATGACGACGTCCACGCCCCGGCGCTTCAGGTCGTGGGCGTCCTCGAGCATCTGGTAGGTCTTGCCGACCCCGGCCGCGGCGCCGATGTACAGGCGCAGGCGCGCCCGCTCGCCCTGTTTCAGCCCGGCGAGGAGCGATTCGGCAGACGGGCGCTCGGGCCCGTGAGGATGGTCATGGCGCGGCGGTCCGACCTCGCTTGAACGTCTCGTCGAGCGCCAGATTCAGCATGAGCACGTTGACCCTCGGCTCGCCGAGAAAGCCGAGCTGCCGCGCCTCGGTGTGCTCGGCCACGATTCGGCGAATCGCGTCCTCTGAAGCGCCGCGCTCGCGGGCAACTCGCGGCACCTGGAACTCGGCGGCGCGCGGCGATATGTGCGGATCCAGTCCCGAGGCCGACGTCGTGACCAGCTCGATCGGGACCGGCTGATCCGGATTCTCCAGGCGAGACAGCGGCGGTCGCCTCGTTCACGCGATCGATCAGCTTCTTGCTCGTCGGCCCCAGGTTCGTGCCGCCGGAGGCGCCGGCGTCGTATCCCGGCGGCGCCAGCCGCCGACGGCCGCGACCGGAAGTAGCCGGGCGACGTGAACGGCTGGCCGATGATCCGCGAGCCAATCGTCACGCCGTCGCGGACGATGAGCTGGCCGTTTGCCTTATCCGGAAAGACAGCCTGCGCCACGCCGGTCACCGCCAGAGGATACAACAGGCCCAGGAGCACCGTCGTCACGACCGTCATCAAGGTGGCGATGAGAAGGTTGCGTCCGATGTTCATCTGTATTCTCCCGGAGCACGGAGCTAACGCTGAGGCCGCAGAGAAAGGCGGGGACGGCCGGCGCGCAGACGACACAGAGGCGCAGAGGCCATAAGACCTTTTTGAGTGCTCTGTCGGCTCTGCGTCTCTGGTGTGCTCATCGCTCCCCGCCCTTCTCTGTGACCTCTGCTCACTCTGTGCTCTCGCACTACGCCAGTCCGATCGCCGTGATGATCACGTCGATGATCTTGATCCCGACAAACGGCGCGATCAGCCCTCCGACTCCGTAGATCAAGCAGGTTGCGGCGGAGCAGCGCCTGCGCGCTCAGCGCGCGGTATTTCACGCCGGCGAGCGCCAGCGGCACGAGCGCGACGATGATGAGCGCGTTGAAGATGACCGCCGACAGGATCGCCGAGTGCGGCGTTTCGAGTCCCATGATGTTGAGCGTGTCGAGGAGCGGAAACGCCACGGCGAACATGGCCGGGATGATCGCGAAGTACTTCGCGACGTCGTTCGCGATCGAGAACGTGGTCAGCGCGCCGCGGGTCATCAGCAGCTGCTTGCCGATCTCGACGATCTCGATGAGCTTCGTCGGGTTCGAATCGAGATCGACCATGTTGCCCGCTTCCTTCGCCGCCTGCGTGCCGGTGTTCATCGCCACGCCGACGTCCGCCTGGGCCAATGCGGGAGCGTCGTTCGTCCCGTCGCCGGTCATCGCGACGAGCTTGCCTTCCTTCTGCTCGCGCTTGATGAGCGCCATCTTGTCTTCCGGCGTCGCCTCGGCCAGGAAGTCGTCCACCCCCGCCTCGTTGGCAATCGCAGCGGCCGTCAGCGGGTTGTCGCCGGTAATCATGACCGTCCGGATGCCGATCCCGCGAAGCTGGCTGAAACGCTCGCGCATCCCGCCCTTGACGACGTCCTTCAGGTGGATCACGCCGAGCGCGCGGCGGCGCTCCGCGACGACGAGCGGCGTCCCGCCCGAGTTGGCGATGCGCTCGACGATCGGCTTGAGCTCGGCCGGCGGCGCACCGCCGCTGGCCGTGATGTATCGCTCGACCGCGTCCGACGCACCCTTGCGGATCTCGCGTCCGTTCAGATCGACTCCGGACATGCGCGTCTGCGCCGAGAAGGGAACGAACGTCGCGCCGTGTCCCGACAGCTCGCGGCCGCGGAGCTGAAACCGCTGCTTGACGAGCACGACGATCGACCGTCCCTCGGGCGTCTCGTCAGGGAGCGAGGCGAGCTGGGCGGCATCCGCCAGCTCCGCTTCCGTCACGCCCGGCAGCGGTATCAGGTCGGTCGCCTGGCGGTTGCCGAGCGTGATCGTGCCCGTCTTGTCGAGCAGCAGCGTGTGCACGTCACCCGCCGCCTCCACTGCGCGACCGGACATGGCCAGCACGTTGTGTTGCACGAGGCGGTCCATGCCGGCGATGCCGATGGCCGACAGCAATCCGCCGATCGTCGTCGGGATCAGGCAGACGAGCAGCGAAATCAGGACGAAGATCGATTGCGGGGCACCGGAATAGACCGCGAACGGCTGGAGCGTGACGACCGCGAGGAGAAAGATGATCGTCAGGCCCGCCAGCAGGATGTTCAGCGCGATCTCGTTCGGCGTCTTCTGCCGCTTGGCCCCCTCGACGAGGCCGATCATCCGGTCGAGGAAGGACTCTCCGGGGTTGGCCGTCACGCGGACCTTGATCCAGTCCGACAGCACGCGCGTGCCGCCCGTAACGGCGGAGCGATCGCCGCCGGCCTCGCGAATGACGGGCGCGGACTCGCCCGTGATGGCTGACTCGTCGACCGACGCCACGCCCTCCGCGACGTCTCCGTCGGCCGGGATCATCTCACCGGCCGACACCAGCACGAGGTCCCCCCTGCGAAGCTGCGGGGCCGGCACCGCGTCGAACGTCTTGCCGTCCCCCTTGAGCCGCTTCGCGATCGTCTCGGTCTTGGCTTTCCGAAGCGCGTCCGCCTGCGCCTTGCCGCGCCCCTCCGCCACCGCCTCGGCGAAGTTGGCGAAGAGCACTGTCAGCCAGAGCCACAGCGTGATCTGCAGCTCGAAGCCGAAGCCGGGCCGGCCGGCCGCGGCGTTCGCGATGAGCTGCACCGTCGTCAGCACGCTGCCGATCTCGACGACGAACATCACCGGGTTGTGCCACATGACGCGCGGATCGAGCTTCCAGATCGCGTCGACGAGCGCGCGGCGGACAATCGTGGGTTCCCAGAGACTCAGAGCGCGTCTGCGCGTCATAAATAGTGCCTAGTTCCTAGTGCCTAGTGCCTTCGTTCCTAGTAGGTCTGTCCCGCGTGCATGAGCAGGTGCTCGACGATCGGGCCGAGGCTCAGGACGGGGAAGAAAGTCAGCGCGCCCACGATGAGGATGACGCTGACGAGCAGTGTCGTGAAAAGCGGAGTCGTCACCGGGAAGGTCCCGGGCGACGGCGGCACGCGCTTCTTGCGGCCGAGGTGACCCGCCAGCGCGAGCATCGGGATGATGATCATGAAGCGCCCGAGCATCATCGCGATGCCGATCGACGTGTTGTACCACTTCGTATTGGCGTTGAGCCCGCCGAACGCGGACCCGTTGTTGCCCGTCCCTGACGTGAAGGCGTAGAGGATCTCCGACAGGCCGTGCGGCCCGGTATTCGTGAGGCTCGACGTCCCGAAGTCGGGCGAGACGACCGAGATCCCCGTGAAGACCAGGATGACGAGCGGCATGATGAGCACCGCGAGCATCGCCATCTGGACGTCGAACGCTTCGACCTTCTTCCCGAGGTACTCCGGCGTCCGGCCCACCATCAGCCCGGCGATGAACACCGAGAGCACGACGAAAATGAGGATGCCGTACATGCCCGCGCCGACGCCGCCGAAGATCACCTCGCCCAGCATGATGTTGACGAGCGGCACCATCCCGCCGATCGGCGTGAACGAGTCGTGCCAGGCGTTCACCGCGCCGCAGCTCGCATCGGTCGTGACCGTGGCGAACAGCGCAGAGTTCGCGATCCCGAACCTTGTTTCCTTGCCTTCCATGTTGCCGCCGGGTGACGCGGCGGTGACGGTCTGGTCCGCCTTGATCATGGGGTTGCCAGCCGCCTCGGCCCAGTACGCGGTCGTGACGCCGGCCAGGAAGAGAAACGCCATCGCCGCCCAGACCGCCCAGCCGTGGGCGCGGGAGCCGGTCATCTGGCCGAGCGTGTAGGTCAGCCCCGCCGAAATCGCAAAGATCGCGAACATCTCGATGAAGTTCGAGAGCGGCGTCGGGTTCTCGAACGGATGCGCGCTGTTGGCGTTGAAGAAGCCGCCGCCGTTCGTCCCCCATTCCTTGATGATTTCCTGCGACGCCGTCGGCCCCTGGGCGATGACCTGCTCGGAAACGGTCTGCTTCGTCTCCTTGCCGTCAGCGTCGGTCGCGGTGATCGTCTGCGGATCGAGGAGCTGCACCTTGTCGTACGGCTTGAGGTTCTGGACGACCCCCTGGGAGACGAGCAGGAGCGCGCCGACGAAACAGAAGGGGAGCAGCACCCAGAGCGAGCAGCGGACCAGGTCGACCCAGAAGTTGCCGAGCGTCGCCTTTTCGCGCTGCGCGATGCCGCGGATGAACGCGATCGCAAGCGCGATCCCGGCGGCCGCCGAGACGAAGTTGTGGTACGCGAGTCCCGCCATCTGCGTCAGGTAGCTCATCGTCGTCTCGGGGACGTACGACTGCCAGTTCGTGTTCGTCGTGAACGACGCCGCGGTGTTGAACGCGAGGTCGGGCGCCACGGCGCCGAGCGCCTGCGGGTTGAAGGGCAGCGCGGCCTGGAGCCGCTGCATCAGATACAGCACGATCATGGAGACGACGCTGAAGAGCACGAGCGCGACCGCGTACTCGGTCCAGCGCATCTCGTGCTTCTCGTCGACGCCTGTCAGGCGGTAGATGAGCCGCTCGACCGGACGGAGCACGGGATCCAGCCACGTGCGCTCGCGCGCGAACACGCGCGTCATGAACGACCCGAGCGGCCTGGTGACCGCGAGGATCGCGAGGAGATATACGGTGATCTGAAGCCAGCCGTTGAAAGTCATTCAGAATTTCTCCGGCCGCAGCAACGCGTATGTCAGATACGCGAGCAGAAACACCGAGACCAGCAGACCTGCAATCGTTTCGAAGGTCACGTCCGTCCCCCCAGGCGATCACAACCAACGACGTACGCGACCGCCACGACGAAGAACAAGACGGTCAAAGCGACGAAGATCGCGTCAGCCATTACCACGCGCCTTTCTTCGACCCCATCCACCACACGAACCCGCCGAGGAGCGTCGTCTGACCCGTCTTGAGCACGTCCACCGAGTCGCTGAGGAAGAACTCCTCGTTCGACCAGTCATGACGGAACTCGCCGCGGAACATGAATCCGTCCGCGAACTTGTACTCCGCGGTCAGCGTGACTTCCTGCAGAAGCTGATCGATCCCTCCGAAGAGCCCGCCGTCGTCATCGACCCGCTCGTAGCGAACCGCGAGCGCTGCCGCGGGCGTCACCTGATAGCGTCCATAGGCGCCCAGGCCGAAGAGATCGCCCTTCGGATCGTCCTGCGTGACCCGGTTCGTGACGTAGTTGACGTCGAGGCCGAGGGTGGCGCGGTCGTTGAGCGTGTAGGCGGCGTAGGTGTCGAAGACGGTGAAGAAACCGTCGGGGCCGGCGTCTTCATCCGTCGGCTGCTGCTGCTCCTGGCCGAAGTAGTAGCTGGTCGTCCAGGTCAGCGCGGACACGGGCTTGATGATGGCCGTGAAGTGATTCGACTTGTAGTCGTTGAAGTCCTCGGTCTGCTGGATACCGTTGGTCAGCATGTACATCAACGTGACCTTGTCGCTGGCAGGGTAGGAGACGCGCAGACCGGAGTGATAGAACGGCAGGAAGTTGAAGAGATACGCGCGCGTGAAGTTGTTGTTGTCCTTCGCGTAGTTGGTCTCGAACCCGAGGTTCGACGCGAACTTGCCGAAGTCCGTCTGAAGGCCGTTTCCGACGGGAAGATGTACGAGCCGTAGGCCTGCCAGATGTGACGGTAGACGTCGGGACGGGGCTCGTTCGCGGCGCCGCCCTGGACGGTCTCGGTGGCCTGGCCGAACTGGAGATCGACGCGCAACCCGAAGCGGCGATTCTTGCTGACGTCCGGCGTCATGTCGAACAGGAGCGCGACCTGCTGGATGCCCAGGACGTTCGCGCGCGTGTCGTACGCGCGCAGCAGATTCACGCGGCCGAGCGGGTCGTTCCAGTTGTATTCGTAGAACCCCTCGAGCGTCGTGCCGAACGTGATGTTGTCCCACGGACTCTCGTTCGTGGGCGTCTGTGGGGCGGCCGCGGGTGCCGGTTCCTCAGGGCTGGCTGTCTGTTGAGCGAGCGCGCGTGCCGGCACGGCAAAGAGCAGTAGAGCCGTCAGAGCCACGCGAGGTCCGGCTAGAGCCGGACGCCACATGTGTCGGAGTCTCATACCCCGCAGGGTACGCCTCAGCTCGATAAGGAAAGGATTAGGTGTCCGTTAAAAGGTGATAAAGGGGCGGCTAAGCGCCATGGCGATCCGCTGGATTTCGGCGATTCCTTCTACCGAATTCCTCGTAATTCTGAATTCTAGATTCTGCTTCTACCTGCTCAAATGAAACGGCACACTCGTAACAACCGTGTTCGGCTTGAACAGCAGCGCCGCCTTGATCAGTAGCGCCCGCTGGTTGTGTAGCAGGTGGTGCCACCAGCGGGCCGGCACGAACTCCGGGAGCACGATCGTCACGTAGTCGTCCGGCGCTTCCGCGTCCACCTGCTCGATGTACTCGAGCAGCGGCTCCATCAACGAACGATACGGCGAGTCGAGGACGACGAGCTGGATCCCCCGGCCCCACGTGTCCCATTGACGACGGAGCTGGTCGGTCCCCTCCGGATCCACGTCCACGTAAATCGCCCGCACATCGTCCGACAGGCTGCTGGCGTACTCGAGCGCCTCGATCACGGCGCGCTGGATGCCGCTGATCGGCACGAGCACTGTGTTCTTCCGGCGAGGGTGCCGGGTCATCCCGCTCAGCGAGAGCTCCGCCGCGACGTGGTCGTAGTGCTTCTTCGTCTGGATGAACACGAAGACGAGGCAGGGAATCAGCAGCAGGATGATCCACGCGCCCTCGGAGACCTTCGTGACCGCTACGATAACGAGCACCGTGCCGGTGAGCAGCGCGCCCCCGAGACTGATCGCCGCCTCCGGAAGCCAGTTGCGCCTGCCGCTGCGCTTCGCCCGCAGGACCATACCCGTCTGCGACAGGGTGAACGAGATGAAGACCCCGATCATGTAGAGCGGGATCAGCGCGTGGGTGTCGCCGGCGAAGACGACGATGAGCAGCGCGGCGAAGACGCTCAGGCTCACGATGCCGTTCGAGAACGCGAGGCGATCTCCCTGGTTCATGAACTGGCGCGGCAGATACTTGTCGCGCGCCACGATCGACGCGAGCCGCGGAAAGTCCGCGTAGGCGGTGTTCGCCGCGAGCACGAGGATCAGCATGGTCGCGGCCTGTACCAGGTAGTAGGGGACACCACGCCCTCCAAAGATGCCGCGGGCGAGCTGCGAAACGACGGTCTCGCGCTCCGACGGAATGATCTGATAGGCGTGCGCGAGCAGCGTGATGCCCACGAACATGGTGATCGCGACGACGGCCATGATGATCAGCGTCGTCGCCGCGTTCTTCGCCTCCGGCTTCCGGAACGCGGGCACGCCGTCCGCCACCGCCTCGACGCCGGTCATCGCCGTGCAGCCGTTCGCGAACGCCCTGAGCAGCACGAACGTCGTGAAGGCGCCGGCTGCCTCTGGCACATACAGCGGCTCGGTCGGCTCGACCGGCACGATCGTCCCCACCACCGACCGCCAGATCCCGACGCCGATGAGGCCCAGGATCATGGCGATGAAGAAGTAGGTCGGGACCGAGAAGATGTTCCCCGACTCGCGAATGCCGCGCAGGTTTCCGACCATCAGCACGGTGATGAAACCGATCGCGAGCCCGACGCGGTGGTCGTGCAACTCGGGAAACGCGGAGGTCAGCGCGGCGACCCCTGCCGCGATGCTGACCGCGACGGTCAACGTGTAATCGATCAGGAGCGCCGCCGCCGCCGTCAGCCCTGCCCACGAGCCGAGGTTCTCCTTCGCGACGATGTACGCGCCGCCACCGCTCGGATAGGCATAGATCGTCTGGCGGTACGAAAAGGCGACCGTCGCGAGGAGCCCGGCGATCAGGATGGAGATCGGCGTCGCGTACCACATCGCCGCGACGCCGCCGATAATCAGGACCCGGACAATCTCTTCGGTGGCGTAGGCGACCGACGACAGCGCGTCGGAAGAGAGCACCGCCAGGCCGGTGACCTTGGACAGCCGCTCGTGATGCGCGAGATGCGACGGGATCGGCCGGCCGACGAGGAACCGCTTGAGTTGGGAAAGAAGCCCTTCTTCCGCCACTACTGCTTGTCCAGCACGCGGCCGGCGTTCAGGCTGTCGTGGTTGAGGATCGCGTTGAGCACCAGGAAATAGCTGCCCCGCGTCTCGCCGCGCCACACCGGATTGTTGGAGAAGAGCACCACGTGCCCCTTCGCCACCGGCACGTCGATGACCATCGGACGCTGCGCGATCTCGCTGCCGCCGTCGAGCAGACCCGAGACGAGCAGGTCGCGGCTGTCGCCGTAGCGGAGGACAACCCGCGGCCGGTGGGCCGGCGGGATCACGTTCACGCCGTTCCTGAGCTGCTCGTCGAGGACCGGCGCCGCCTGCCAGGGCTCGACGCGCGGATCCTCCGGCGCCGGTTCGGCGAGCGGCCGTCCCTGCGGCTGGTCGGGATCCTCGGCCGTGCCGCGGCCCGTGGGCCGCCGCCGCTCGTCTCCGCTTCCCCCTCCGCCTCCGCCGCGGCCGCCGCCGCGCGCGAAGTTGCTCACGGCGAAGATCGGCCCGTCGAACGCATAAATCGAGAGGTTGTCCCTGTAGCCGTACGCGATGGGGCTCGCCTCATCCACTACCTTCGATCGGAGCACGCTGCCGGTCACCTTCAGCCGCTGCGGCCGGACGATGCTCACCCCGTGCGTGAGCCCATAGGTGGCGGCGAAGTCAGCCGTGTCGTCCACCCCGATGAGCACGCCTCCGTCGGAGACGAACTTCTGGAGGTTCCCCATCCCTTCCCACCCGAGGCCGGGGCGAATGTCGTCGGTCTCGTCAATCCCGAGGTTCGGGGTGAGGTCGGTCGTCTTCCACGGAATCGGGTTGCCGAACATCGGCATGCCCGCGATAATCGCGGGGCCGCCGCCGCGGCCGACGGGCGGGAACAGGATCACGTCGTACTTCGACCGGAGCGACCCGTCCTTCGCCACGTCCTGAGTGCTGATGTAGTCGAACGGAATCGACAGCTGGTCGAAGGCCAGGCGCCACCAGCCCTCGTCCTGTGTGTTCATCCATGTGTGCAGGATCGCGATCCGGGCGGCGCGCGCCGGGTGCGTCTTGACCGACGGCGCCGACGGAAGCGCGATCGCCGACAGCCCGAGCTCGCGCGCGGCCGCGTCGAGCGCGCCGGCGTCGACGTTCCGGATCAGGAACGACCCGCGGTTGAACGACTTGCCCCCGGCCTCGAACGGCTCCTCCGCCACGTCGAAGGCCGCGTCCCTGAAGCGGTACCGCAGGGTCGCGAGCGACGGGTCGGTGTTGTGGTTGACCGCGAACACGGATCCCGTCCCTGTCACGCCGCCCGGCGCCGTGACCGGGCCGCTGACGCGCTCCATCGTTGCGTCCAGCACCTTGACGTCCGGCACCCGCGTCACCCTGACATCGAAGAGCTCGCCGAAGGTCCACCCTGTGTCGTCGTATGGGTTGCGCTGCGGATCGTCCGGCGCCCAGTACTGATAGTCGAGCAACGCGTCGGCGATGCGGCTGTACGGCTGGTCGATGCGCACGACGTACGATCCGGCGGGGAACGTGCGGACGTCGGGGACATCCTTCGACGTGTCCCGCCTCTGCCCGTCCTCCGGCTTCTGCGCCGGGGCGCCGTTGCCGTTCCCCGTGCTCTCGGTCGTCTCGCGCCTCGGGGGCCGCTTCTTGCCCACGACGACCGTGAAGGGCGCGGTCGCACGCGAGATCTCGACGCCCTGCTTCTGGAGCACGCGTAGCAGATCGGCCTGCGCTCCGAGGCGGGGATCGTCTGCGGAAAAGACGTACGCCGCGGGACCTTCCGTCCTGGCCTTGAGGATCGAGCGCTTGCTCTTCAGGTAGAAATTCTTGAGAAACAGCTTGCTGTTGTCGGCGAAGTGGTTGAGCGACACGAGCAGGCCGGTCTGCTGGTAGTTGTTATTGTTGCGCTGAGACCACTTCGTTTTCGGCAGCGGAGGATTCTGACGGTACCACGTTCTGGAGTACTGCGACGGCGTGAGCGTTCGATCCAGCGTGTCGGCGCCGGCGTTGCCGAACGTTTCGTACAGGCGGCTGATGCCGTTGTGCGTGGCCGCGAGGAACATGAGATAGCCCGGCGTCCACGTGTCGAACGTGCCGTGCGTGAACACGCCCGGCATGCCCATCTTGGTCATCTCGGACACGTTGTGCCACCCGATCATCTGCCACTCGTCGGTCAGGATGGGATCGAGCCACGCGTTGTAGGGGCCGTCGCCGACGGTGTTGTCGTACAGATACGCGACCGACTCGTGCAGGTCGTGCAGCACCTGCGCCTTCCAGCCCAGGTACGTGTTCAGCACGTTCTCGGTGAGCTTCAGCGTGATCGCCATCCCGTCGCGGTTGTTGTCGTGCGCGACGTACTTGCCCCAATACAGCGTCGGGGGCCAGTGCTTCCCGGGATTCGCCAGGTGCCAGTTATAGATGTCCACCTGGCGGTCGCGGCCATCCACTTCGACGACCGGCGTGATGAGCGTGACGAGCCGCTCCCGGATCTTCCGGATGTACGGGCTCTCATCCACCGCCAGCCGGTACACGAGCTCCATCAGCGCGGTCGGTGAGCCGGTCTCGGGTGAGTGGATGGTCCCCGTGATGTAGTACACGGGCACCGACGCGGCGACGAGCTTCTCCGCCTCCGCGTCGTTCATCTGGATCGTCCGCGGATCGGCGAGCTTCGCGAGCCGGGCGCGGTTGGCCTCGAGCGCCGAGAGGTTCGCCTCGGAGGACACCGCCACCGCGATCATCTCGCGCCCTTCCTCGGTCTTTCCAATCGAATACACCTTTACGCGCGGGCTGGCTTTCTCGACCATCCGCATGTAAGCGTAGACCTCTTTCGAATAGGGCAGCTTCCCGGGCGCACCCGCGACGTCGCCGAGCACCGCCTTGGGCGTCGGCACGGTCTTCGAGGCCGGCAGGTAATCGACCAGGGGGGACGTGAAGTGGGGCGCGGTCGTGTACTCCTTCATCCTGGCGGCGTACTCCGCGTCGACCGGCTGCTTCGGGTCGCGGGCGTATTGTGCGGAAGCGGGAACGGCGATGGAGAGTGCGATCGCGAGGGCGGCGAGGCGGATCATGGCGAACGATCCTAGCACCACGGATGACGCGGATGCTATTTCTCGAGCATGGCGCGCAGCTCGTCGCCTTCGATGACTTCCCTCTCGAGGAGCCGTCCGGCGAGATCGTCGAGCGACGGCCGGCGCTCCTGGAGGACCCGGCGCGCCTGGTCGTGCGCCTCGGTCATGATTCGCTTGACCTCGGCGTCGATCTTCTGCGCGGTCTCCTCCGAGTGCGGTCCGCGCTCGGATCCGAGCGGCATCTCGAGGAACGCCGGCCGCTTGTGCCCGTTGTAGGTCGATCGCGCCGAGCGAGTCGCTCATCCCGAACTCGGTGACCATCGCGCGCGCGATGTCGGAGGCGCGCTGCAGATCGTTCTGGGCGCCGGTCGAAATCTCGTTGAATGCAATCTCCTCCGCGCTGCGGCCGGCGAGCAGGACGGACAGCTGGTTGAGGAGGTCCGTCCGCGTCAGCAGGTAGCGGTCCTCCAGCGGGAGCTGCATCGTGTAGCCGAGCGCACCGAAGCCGCGCTGGACGATCGAGATCTTGTGCACCGGGTCGAGCCCCGGCAGGACGCTCGCCACGATCGCGTGCCCCGACTCGTGGTACGCGACGATGCGCCGCTCCTTCTGGCTCATCACGCGCTTCTTTTCGAGCCCGGCGATCAAGCGGTCGATGGCTTCGTCGAAGTCGGCGCGGCCCGCCGCCGACTTGTCCTTCCGCGCCGCGAGCAGCGCCGCCTCGTTCACGAGGTTCGCGAGATCGGCGCCCGCGAAGCCGGCGGTGCGCGCCGCGACGACCTTGAGGTCGACGTCCGGCGCGACCTTCACGTCCCGGACGTGGATCTTGAGAATCTCCTCGCGGCCGCGGACGTCCGGCTTGTCCACGAGCACCTGCCGGTCGAACCGGCCCGGGCGGAGGAGCGCCGGGTCGAGCACCTCGGGGCGGTTGGTCGCCCCCATGATGATGACCCCCTTCTTCGAATCGAAGCCGTCCATCTCGGCAAGGAGCTGGTTGAGCGTCTGCTCGCGCTCCTCGTGGCTGCCGAGCGGCGACTGGACGCGCATTTTGCCGAGCGCATCGAGCTCGTCGATGAAGACGATGCACGGCGCCTTGGCCTCGGCCTGCGCGAAGAGATCGCGCACGCGCGCCGCGCCGACGCCGACGAACATCTCGACGAACTCCGATCCGCTGAGGCTGAAGAACGGGACCTTCGCCTCGCCGGCGACGGCCTTGGCGAGCAGCGTCTTGCCCGTGCCGGGCGGGCCGACGAGCAGCACCCCTTTCGGGATCCGCCCGCCGATGCTCGTGTACTTCTTGGGCGTCTTCAGGAACTCGACGATCTCGCGCAGCTCGTTCTCCGCCTCGTCGACGCCGGCGACGTCGCCGAAGCTGACCTTCACGTCGTCCTCGGCGTAGATCTTGGCGCGGCTGCGCGCAAACGACATCACGCCTCCTTCCGCGCCACCCATGCGGCGGAAGAAGCAGCGTCCACAGGGCGACAATGAAGACCAGCGGCAGAATCCAGCCGAGCAGCTCGGTCACCCAGCGGCTGGCGATCTCTCCGCTGAAGCGTACGCCGTGCTTCTCGAGCTCCTCGACCAGCTTGGGATCTTCGATGCGTATCGCGGCGAACGTCTTTCGACCCTGGTCATCCGCCTGCTTGAGAACGCCGCGCACGCGCTCCTGGGAGAGCACGACCTCCTGGACCTTGTCGGCCCGCACGAGCGATTTGAACTCGCTGTACTGGAGCGCGCGGCCGGCCTGGTACGAGTAGAAGATTCCCTGGACGATCGCGGCGAGAACGAGGAAGGCCAGGACGTACCACACCGCGGAGCCCGCAGACGGCGTGCCGCGCAGTCGATCGCCGCGGCGGCGCCCGCTGCGGGGGTTGGGCGAGGACGTGCGCTCAGCCATGCTTGGTGGCCGCGAGCTCTTTCTTTTCGAACTTCAACTCGCCGCGCGCGCTGTCCAGCCTGATGGCGTCCCCTTCGCGGAACTCGCCTTCGAGAACGCGCAGCGCGAGCGGGTCGAGGACTCGGCGTTGAATCGTCCGCTTCAGCGGCCGCGCGCCGTACACCGGATCATACCCCTCTTCGATCAGGAGATCGCGCGCGGAGTCGGTCAGCTCGACGCGGATCTTCCGCTCCTCGAGCCGCTTCATCAGCCGCGCGAGCTGGATGTCGATGATCGCGCGGATGTGCTCGCGGCCGAGCGGGTGGAAGAAGATGATCTCGTCGACACGGTTGAGGAACTCCGGCCGGAACGTCTGGCGGAGCATGTCCTGGACCTGACGCCGCGTCCCCTCGGTGACGCCGTCGACCAGGAACTGGCTCCCGATGTTCGACGTCATGATGACCACGGTGTTCTTGAAGTCGACCGTGCGGCCCTTGTTGTCGGTCAGCCGCCCATCGTCGAGGAGCTGCAGGAGGACGTTGAGCACGTCGGCGTGCGCCTTTTCGATCTCGTCGAAGAGCACGACGGAGTACGGACGCCGGCGCACGGCCTCCGTGAGCTGACCGGCCTCGTCGTATCCGATGTACCCCGGCGGGGCGCCGATGAGCCGCGAGACCGTGTGCTTCTCCTGATACTCTGACATGTCGATCCGGATGAGCGCATGCTCGTCGTCGAACAGGAACTCGGCCAGCGCCCGCGCGAGCTCCGTCTTGCCGACGCCGGTGGGGCCCAGAAACAGAAAGCTGCCGAGGGGGCGATTGGGGTCCTGGAGCCCCGCTCGGGCGCGCCGCATCGCGTTCGCGACCGCCGTGATGGCCTCGTCCTGGCCGACGACGCGCTGGTGGAGCCGCTCCTCCATGTGGATGAGCTTCTGGATCTCGCCCTCCATCAGCCGGCTGACCGGAACGCCGGTCCAGCGGCTGACGACCTCGGCGATGTCCTCTTCGTCCACTTCCTCCTTCAGCATCCGCTGGCCGCGCTGGAGCTCCTGGAGCTGCGTTTCCAATTCCTGAACCTGACGTTCACGCTCAGGCAGCTTGCCGTACTGCAGCTCTGACGCCTTGGTGTAGTCGCCGGCACGCTGCGCGCGCTCGATCTCCTGGCGAAGCTGTTCGATCTCTTCCCGGACGGCGCGGGCCTTCTGAATCGCCTCCTTTTCCTGCTGCCAATGGGCGGAGAGCCGCCCGCGCTCTTCCTTCAGGTTTGCCAGCTCTTTCTCCAGCCGCTCGAGCCGCTCCTTCGACGCCTTGTCTTTCTCTTTTCTCAGGGCTTCGCGCTCGATCTCGAGCTGCATGATCCGCCGCTCGATCTCGTCGAGCTCGGCCGGCATCGAGTCGATCTCCATCCGCAGCCGCGCGGCCGCCTCGTCCACGAGATCGATCGCCTTGTCTGGCAGGAACCGGTCGGCGATGTAGCGCTGCGACAGCACCGCCGCGGCGACGAGCGCGGAGTCCTTCAGCTTCACGCCGTGGTGGATTTCGTACCGCTCGCGAAGGCCGCGCAGGATGCTGATCGAGTCCTCGACCGTCGGCTCGCCGACCTGGACCGGCTGGAAGCGCCGCTCGAGCGCGGCGTCTTTCTCGATGTGCTTCCGGTACTCGTCGAGCGTCGTCGCGCCGATCGTGTGGAGCTCCCCGCGGGCGAGCATCGGCTTCAGCATGTTCGAGGCGTCGATCGACCCCTCGGCCGCGCCAGCGCCGACGACGGTGTGGAGCTCGTCGATGAAGAGGATGATTTCGCCCTGCGAGTCCGTGATCTCCTTGAGGACGGCTTTCAGCCGTTCCTCGAACTCGCCGCGGTACTTCGCGCCGGCGACGAGCGCCCCCATGTCGAGGGCGACGATCTTCTTGTTCTTGAGCCCCTCCGTCACGTCTCCCCGGATGATGCGCTGCGCGAGCCCTTCGACGATCGCCGTCTTCCCGACGCCCGGCTCTCCAATCAGCACCGGGTTGTTCTTGGTCCGGCGCAAGAGCACCTGGATCACGCGCCGGATTTCCTCGTCCCGGCCGATGACCGGGTCGAGCTTGCCTTTGCGCGCGAGGTCGGTGAGCTCGCGGCCGTAGCGCTCGAGCGCCTGGTATTTCGCCTCCGGGTTCTGATCCGTGACCCGCTGCGAGCCGCGTACCGCCGTCATCGCCGACAGGATGGCGTCCTTCGTGATCTTGAGCTGATGGAGCGCGCGCGCGGCGGGGGAGCGGCCGCTCTCGCCCGCGATCGCGAGGAGCAGATGCTCCGTGCTGACGTACTCGTCCTTCAGCCGCTCGGCTTCCTTCTCCGCCGCATCCGAGATGGCGCGCAGGCGCGGTGACAGTCCCGCCTGCGATCCGCCGTAGGCCGTCGGGAACTTCTCGACCTCCGCCCTGAGCGCGGTCGTCACCGCGGCCGGATCGACGTTCATCTTCCGGATGATCTCCGGGACGATGCCCTCTTTCTGGCCGACCAGCGCGAGCAGCACGTGCTCCGGCTCGACCTGCGGGTTATTGCGCTCGTCGGCCATCCGCTGCGCGGCGACGATCGCTTCCTGGGCTTTTTCGGTGTACTTCTGGAGATTCATATTCGTGTTTCCGGTTGGGCGGGTCTAAAGACCCGCCCCTCCAAGTCCATTCGCAGAATGGAGGGGCCGGTCTTCAGACCGGCCCACCGCCCTCTGTCTTGGCCAGCGCCTCGAATTGCTTTCGTTGCTCGTCGGTGAGCCTGGTCGGGAGCTTCACGTCCGCCGTCGCGTAAAGATCTCCGCGCTCGTCCGGTTTGCCGACCGCCGGCATGCCGTGGCCCCGGAGCCGGAAGATCTGGCCTGGCTGCGTGAGCTCGGGGATTTTCAATCGAACGGTTCCATTGAGTGTCGGCACTTGCGCCTCGCCGCCGAGCACGGCCGTGGTCAACGGCACCGGCACCCTCGTATGCAGGTCCTGGCCCTTGACCTCAAAGGTCGGATGCGGGCGGAGCCGAACGCGCAGATAGAGATCGCCGGCAGGTCCACCCGCGGTTCCCCCCTCGCCTTCGCCAGCCGCGCGAACTCGCGAGCCATCGCGAACACCAGCCGGAATCCGGACGTCGACGCTCCGCGTGTGGCCGTCCTGCTTGATCGACAACCGGCGCGTCGTCCCCGTGAACCCTTCCTCGAGCGACAGTTCGATTTCGTGCTCGAGATCGCGCCCGCGTCGCGATCTGGGCACGCGCTGGCGGGTCTGTCGATCCCTCGCCCCGGCACCGGCGCCGGCTCCTCCGAAGAACGTCTTGAAGAAATCGGAAAAGGGATCTTCGTCGCCGAAGATCTCTCGCATTTCCTCCTCAGACATCGTGCGGTAGCCGCCGGGACCGCCGCCCATGTTGACCGTCCAGGCTCCACCCTCGTACGCGCCTCCGAACGGGCTGCCTCCGCCCGGGTACGCCCCGGCACCGCCGGCCGCCTGAGCCTGCTCGTAGTATTTCCAGTTCGATCCCAGCTCGTCGTACTTCTTCCGCTTGTCCGAATCGCCGAGCACTTCGTACGCCTCGTTGATCTCCTTGAACTTCCCCTCGGCCGACTTGTCGCCCGGGTTGACGTCGGGATGGAACTTGCGGGCGAGCTTCCGGTACGCCTGCTTCAGTTCCTTGTCCGTGGCGGTCTTCGCCACTCCGAGCGTCGCGTAGTAATCCTTGAACTCCATCAGAATTCAGATCCAAGCATCTCCGACAGCCGCTCGATTTCCTGCACGAGCCGGCGCCTGGACTCGTGGCGGTGCAGGGTGTCTTCGGCCACGAGAGGGCGGATCCGCTGCAACGCGTCGAAGATCGACAAGAGCCGCTGAACCCCTGCAAGATTGATCCCCGCCTCATCGACGAGCCGCTTGATCAACCTCAGCCGCTCGAGCTCGCTGCGCGAGTAGAGCCGCATGCTGCCGATCGTCCGTGACGGCCGGACGAGCCCGAGCCGCTCGTACTTGCGCAGGGTCTGCGGGTGCATGTCGAGCATCCTCGCCGCGACGCTGATGAAATAGATATCGCGATCCATAGACACACCGAATATAGAAGCTGATACGTGGCGTGTCAACCTTACAAAGGTATAATTTTCCTACTCCGTGGACCTCCATGCCTCCGATCTCCTCACAATCGCGCTGCTGGTCCTCTTGGAAGGGCTGCTCAGTGTCGACAACGCGCTCGTTCTGGCGCTGCTCGTCATGGGTCTGCCGAAGCGGCAGCAGAAGCAGGCGCTGCGTTACGGCATCGCCGGCGCGTTCGTCTTCCGGGTCCTCGCGACGCTCTTCGCCGCCTACATGATCTCGGTGGGGTGGGTGAAGCTCATCGGCGGCGGGTACCTGCTGTATCTCTCGTACAAGCACTTCTTCGCCGGAGGCGATCCCACGGAACAACGGCGCGTCCCCGCCGCGCGGCCCTGGCTCGGGATGACCGCGTTCTGGGCGACCGTCGTCAAGGTCGAGCTGACCGACATCGTGTTCGCGATCGATTCCATCCTGGTCGCGGTCGCGATGTCGCCGAAGATCTGGGTCGTCATCACGGGCGGGCTGCTCGGCATCGCCGCGATGCGGATGGTGACGGGGCAGCTCGTGCGGATCGTCGAGCGCTACCCGGCGCTCGTCGACGGGGCGTTCATCATCATCGCGTGGGTCGGCATCAAGCTGCTCGTCGAGTGGGCGCACTCGATGGAGTGGGTCCCCTTCGAGATCCCGAAGTGGCTCTCGCTGGGGCTGATCATCGTGATCTTCGCCGCGTCATATCTTTACGCGCGAAAGCACCCGGCGCCAACGAATCCGGAGGACGATGCGTACGACCTCTTGACTGAGGATAACCAGTCTTGAGTTCTGAGTCTTGAGTCAAAACTCAAAACTCAAAACTACGGTACAGCGACAATCGTCAGTTTGATCTCTTTCAGACTTCCGCTCGCGGCCGTCACGCGTGTCGCGCTCTCGCGCAGGCGGTCGAGGAACTCGGGATCGCGCCAGTCGCTGCCGTCCACGTATTCGAGCGCCGCGACCAGGTAGGTTTCTTCCGGCAGGCCCACGACCTTGAATCGTCCCTCCTGATCGGGACGAGCCTGACCGAAATAGCGCGACTCGGGCGTCCAGCGGTCCTTGTCATCCGGAAACACGACCACGGCGTAGTCCCTGGCTGGCTTGCCGTCCGGGCCCTTCACCGTTCCGGAGATCTCCGCCATCTGCGTCGTCAGCGTGATCTCCACACCCGCGATGTCATCGCCTCCCTTGAAGTCGATGCCGGAATCGGTGACATCACGCCCATCTACCCGGACCGATTTCACGAACCAGCCTTGCGCTCCCATGGCTCGAATGACGCGCCGGCCCATCAGGCCCGTGAGCTCGAACTTGCCGTCCGTTCCGATGCGGCCGGGCATCCCGCCGAACATCGGCATCGAGTCGCCGCCGACCGGCTGCGCGAAGACGCGGAGATTCTCGGTGCGCGTTGTTGGCGGGGGGGCGCCGTCGAAGCTGACGTGCCCGGTCATCTTCGCGCCTTTCGAGGCCACGATCACCAGGCCCGCGATGTCCTCACCTGTGACCGTGACGTTCGCCGTGCCGGTGTCCCCTTCGCCCGGCATGACGAAGTCGGCCGACGCGCTTCCCGGCTTCCCGCGGCGCACGCGCGCTTGAAGCGTGTACTCGCCTGGAGTGACGTTGGAGATCGTGAAGCCGCCGTCGGCGCCGAGACGGCCCGCGCCTCCCGGGCCGGCCATGAACATCATCCCGCCGTCCCCGCCACCCGACATGCCCATGCTCTGGATCATCATGACGTTGCCGTCGGTGAACGGCCGGCCTTCGGTATCGACGACGATGCCGGTGATCTTCGCCGTCCGCACCGGGAGCAGGGCGAACTCGACGCCGCTCGCCTCCGAGCCAAGGGTTACCGTCACACGCTGCGCCTCGGCAACGTTGGCGGTGCCCGGGTAGAAGGTCGGGGCGTAGCCCGTCGCGTCCTGTGACGTGCCCACGATCATCTGCGGGTCGACGCCGAACGACCGGAGGGTCGCGCTGACAAGATACTCACCCGGCGGCAGCCCCCAGACACGGAACTGACCCAGGTCGTTGGTCTGGGACGGCCGGCTGACCGGAACCGGCCGTCGACGTCCACCCGTGTACCGCATCTGCATCACCGCCACGGACGCGTCCGAGACCGGGTCGTCGAACTCGTCCACGATGCGGCCCGTCAGAACTCCGCCGCGCGGGAGCCTGAGGTCGATCTTGTCCGCCACCTGCTTATCCACCAGCTCGATGGGCCGTCCCTGCTCGAGCGGGCGCCGCTGTCCGTACTGGAGCGACACGTAGCCCGGCTTGGTCGCCATCACCGTGTACCGCCCGGCCGGGAGATCGCGAAACTCGTACCGGCCCTCGGCGTCGGTCGTCCCCATCCGCGGCGTGCCGAGCCCCGCTCCCATCAACCGCACCTGGACTTTGCGGAGGGGCGCGCCGCTGTCAGCCGCAGTGACGCGCCCGCGCAGCTGCGCGGTGCCGGTCATCTCCGGCCCGCGCCGATCGCGTGCCGGCATGCCAGGCATCTGGATCGGGGGAGGCGGCGGGGCCGGCGGAGCCTGAATGGGCGCGGATTCGATGATGACCTGGGAGAATGCCGGGCTCGTCATCAGACACACGAGCATCACGAGGACGCCTCTCGCAGCCATTCGCGGCTTCCTGCAATGCGACCACGTTAGCGGAGCGGACGGAGAGAACGGAGAAACAACGGAGAAACGGGGGTACCGGAGACTCTTTGGTCTGAAACTCAGGGGCCGCAGACGCACTGAACTTTTCATCACGGGTTTGAGCGCCCTTCTCGCAGATTATAGGACGTTCAGGGGGTTGCTTTTAGTTGTTCCCAGTCCGCTTTTGTCGATCGATTGTTCATGACGCGCTTCACGCCATCCTTCATGAGGGGAGAGTTGAAGTTGAGCAGCAGACCCAGGGGACAATCTGTCAGGCGCAAGTACGTCAGCATCTGCGCTTCATGGATAGGTGCGAACCGTTCGACGGTCTTGACCTCGACGACGACCAGGTCCTCCACGACCAAATCGAGCCGGTAGCCGCATTCCAACCGAATGCCGCAATAATTCAGTGGAACCGGCCGCTGCACGTCCACTCGCAGCCCCCGGCGTTTCAGCTCGAAGATCAAGCACGTGAGATACGCGGACTCGAGCAAACCGGGTCCGAGTGCGCGGTGGACGGCGGTAGCGGCTTGGATAATAAGAGCGGTCAACCGATTAATGCGTGACTTGATCAGCATGCCGGTGGTACTGCAGCAGGCGTGCCGGTCACCATTCCCGCAAGAGACCCCAATAAAACAGCGTCGACGTCATGCCGCTAGATGGGATATGTGGAAGATTTTTCAGCGCTCCTGGATGGCGCCGTGAGCAGTTTTTTTCTCCGAGCTCTCCGTTTCCTTAAGTGAGTACTCCGTTCGCCCCCGTTACCTCCGTTCCTCCGTTGTTTCTCCGTTCCCTCCGTCCCCTCCGTTACCTCCCGGAGTTCAACGGAGCAACGGAGCAGGCGGGGAACAGAGACATCCGGCTCAGTATGAGTACCGATCGTTAAACCACGGCTCCGCCGTGTTCGAGTACCCCCGCACTTCCCAGAACCCCTTCTGATCCTTCGCGAGGAACTCGATCTTCCGGATCCACTTGGCTCCCTTCCACGCATAGAGCTTCGGCGTGATGATCCGGACCGGCCCGCCGTGCTCGCGCGGAAGCGGCTTGCCCTCCCAGGTGTGCACGAGCAGGACGTCCTCTTCGACGGCCCGCGAGAGCGGGACGTTCACCGTGTACGGGATGTTGGTGCCCGGAGCCACGTCGTACCCGGTGCACAGGACGAAGCGCGCCTCGTCTCTCGGAACAGCGAGCTCGGCGAGCGTGCGGAACCGCACGCCCTTCCAACGGTTGCCGAACCGGCTCCAGGTCGTCACACAGTGGAAGTCGCTGACGTCCTCGACCTGAGGCAGCTTCGTGAAGTCGTCCCAGGTCAACGTCATCGGATTCTCGGCCAGGCCGGCGAGCTCTAGACGCCATCGGTCGAGCGAGATGTCCGGCACGTCCCCGAGGTCGAGCACCGGCCAGTTCTTCACCTCGTGCTGACCGATCGGGAGGCGGGGCAGACCCTCACGGTTGGCGGGTCCGGTGCCCATCGGCTTCATACCCGCGAAACTGACGTTGACGGTTTCCTTTTTCAGCTCACGCTGCCTCTCGATGTAGCGCTGGCGGCGGGCGACCAGGTCATCCTTCATTGCTGGCGCTTTTCGTGTCCTCATCGTTAAGTGACCAGCGGCAAGGGCAAGCCGCTCGCGTAGCGCTCGCACGCCGCCTGGACGACGTCGACCATCATCTCGATGAACGCCGCGTCGTCGTTCGGCGTTTCCGCGCGGACGGCAGCGAGGCCGATCTCGCGCGCGACGGCGGACGCCTCATGATCGAGATCGTACAAGACCTCGACATGGTCGCTGACGAACCCGATGGGGCAGAGCACCGCCGCTTCGAGTCCGTCGGCCCGAGCCGCTCGAAGGTAGTCGCAGACGTCCGGCTCCAGCCACGGGTCGCCCGGACGTCCGCTCCGGCTTTGATAGACGAGCGTCCAGTCGGAACGCCGGAGCCGCTCGGCAATCAGACGGGCCGACGACAGCAGTTGCTCGCGGTAGGGATACGCGTCCGCCATCGGCATCGGGATGCTGTGCGCCGTGAACACCAGCCGGGCGCCGGCGCGGCGGTCTGGCGGCAGCGCCTCGAGCGCGCGTTCGACGTGCGCGGCCCACGTATCGATGAAGCGCGGGTGCTCGTGCCAGTCGCCTGCGTACGTGATGTCGACGTCGGCGAGCCCCGCTTCCTGCACGGCGGCGCGCGCATCGCGGACGTTCTCGCGATACTGCAGACAGCCCGAATAGCTGCGATGCGCGGCCATGATCACGCCGAGGGCATGCCGGATCCCCGCGCGTGACATCTCGGACAGCGTGTCGGCCAGAAACGGATGCCAGTTCCGCATGCCGACGAACACCTTCAGACGCGGCCCTCGCGCCGCCAGCCGAGCTTCCAGGCCTCGCGCCTGCCGCCGTGTCAGGTCGGTGATGGGAGAGACGCCGCCGAAACGCTCGTAGTGATGGGCGACTTCCTCGATGCGCTCGGGACTGACGCGGCGGCCTCGCAGCACATTGGCGAGAAACGGGCGCACGTCGGCAGGACCCAGCGGTCCGCCGAACGCGATCAGGAGAACGCCGTCAAACGGAGGGACCACACTGGAATTATTCCAGAATCCAGAATTCAGAATCTAGAATTCAGAATCCCTCATGCCTCTACCGCGTGGCGTCTGGCGGCTCGGCTGGGTGAGCTTCTTCACCGACTTCGCCAGCGAGATGGTGTACCCGCTGCTGCCGCTGTTCCTGACGCGGGTGCTTGGTGCGGGCGCCATGTCGCTCGGCGTCATCGAAGGCGTCGCCGAAGCGGCGAACAGCGTTCTCAAGATTGTCGCCGGCCGCATGTCGGACCGGTGGAACCGGCGCAAGCCGCTCGTCGTGTTCGGCTACACGCTCTCCTCGACCGTCCGGCCGCTCATGTCGGTGGCCGGCGGGTGGGTCCAGGTGCTCGGCCTGCGGTTCGTCGATCGGCTCGGAAAGGGCATCCGCGGCGCGCCCCGGGACGCGATGCTCGCCCGACTCGCGAGCGGCGCGAACCGGGGCCGCGTGTTCGGCTTTCACCGCGGAATGGATCACGCGGGAGCGGTCGCGGGCCCGATTGCCGCCGCGCTCTTCCTCTTCTTCTATCCTGGCGAGTACCCGGACGCTCTTCGCGCTCACGGTCATACCCGGGATCATCGTCATCGCGCTCGTGGTGACGCTTCCACGGGACGAGACTGGGGCCAACGGAGGTGGCGGAGGCAACGGAGGAACAACGGAGGAACGGAGTGAACGGGGATCCCTCCGTCCCCTCCGTGCGCAGTTACCACCCCGTCTCTGGAAGGTCCTCTGGATCATCTTCCTCTTCTCCCTCGGCAACGCCAGCGACGCCTTCCTGCTCCTCCGTCTGACCGACGTCGGCGTCGCGGCCGTCTGGATTCCGATCGTCTGGGCCGCTCTCCACGTCGTCAAGTCGTCTTCATCCATCTACGGTGGCCGTCTGTCGGATCGGTTCGGCCGCAAGAGGCTCATCGTCTCCGGATGGCTGTGGTACGCGGTCATCTACGCCGGCTTCGCGTACTTCGACGGCGCCGCTGCGCTCGTCGCGCTGTTTGTCGCGTACGGCGTGTACTTCGGCCTGACGGAAGGAGCGGAGAAGGCGCTCGTCGCCGATCTGGCGCCGCCGCAGGTACAGGGCACCGCGTTCGGGATCTACAACGGGCTGCTTGGCGTCGGTGCGCTCGCCTCGAGCCTGGCGTTCGGATGGCTCTGGACGTCGATCGGTCCCGAGATCGCGTTCGCGGCCGGCGCGGGGGTTGCGGTCGCCGCGGCGGCGCTGATCACGCGGGTGATATAATTCGGGATTCTCATGCCACGGATTCTGGTCACAAACGACGACGGCGTGCGGTCGGACGGTATTTCGATTCTCGCGAAGGCGCTGGAGCCGATCGGCGATGTGACGATCGTCGCGCCGTTGACCGAAGCGAGCGCGATCGGCCACGCGCTGACGCTGAGGCGGCCGCTCCGGCTCGAAACCGTCGCCGAGCGGACCTACAGCGTGGACGGCACGCCGACCGACTGCGTGAACATCGCCGTCACCAAGGTGCTCGGCGGCATGCCGGACCTGGTCGTCTCCGGCATCAACAAGGGGTACAACCTCGGCGACGACGTGACGTACTCGGGGACCGTCGCAGGTGCGCTCGAAGGTGCGCTTCTCGGCATCCCGAGCCTCGCGGTCTCGCTCGAACGGACGAGAGGGACGTTCGATTTCTCGCACGCGGCGTCCGCGGCCGCGGCCATCGCCGCCGCCGTGCTGCAGAGCGGGCTGCCGGCGCGCACGCTGCTCAACGTCAATGTCCCGAAGGGCAAGTCGAAGGGCTTCAAGATCACAGTCCAGGCCCGGCGCAACCACGTCACGTCGGTCGCCGAGAAGATCGATCCGAGGCACCAGCCGTATTTCTGGATCGAAGAAGGGCAGAGCGACTGGGAACCGAACGAGCGGTCCGACTACGCCGCCGTCAAGGCCGGCTACATCTCGGTCACGCCGCTCCACCCCGACCTGACCGACTACGATGCGCTCTCTCACGTGGAGAGGCTGTCCTTTGGACGGGAAGTGGAAACCATCTAGATCAATGCTGAATGTGGAATGCTGAGTGCTGATTGGGGAAAGGCGCTCGCGCCAGCGTTGATCGCCTGGGCGATCGCGCAATCGGCGTTTCAGTTTCACCCTGTTGATCCGGACGTACTGTCCGCGAGCGCCACATTCGTCAACGCCTTCGCCGACTACGACAGCGACGGCGACCTCGATCTGTTCGTCGGCCTCGGCGGCGCCCCGAACCGGCTCTACCGAAACGACAAATCCCCAGGCCCCACGCCCCAAGCCCCAGGCCCCGGAAGCAGCCGGACCTTCGTTGACGTAGCATCGTCGGTCGGCCTCGCCGATGCGCGCGCGACCAGGGCGGCAGCCTGGGGCGATTTCGATCGCGACGGCGATCCGGACCTGCTCGTGGGCTTCACGCCGGGAGCCGGCTCGGTCCTCAGGTTGTACCGAAACGATCGCGGGCGATTCGCCGACGTGACGGCCGACGCCCGCGTCGGTCTCGACGCCGGGGCGGTTCGTCAGCCCGTCTGGGTGGACTTCGACGGCGACGACGACCTCGACCTTCACGTCGTCTTTCGCGATCGCGCGGACGTGTTGTTTCGGAATGAGGCTGGACGGTCGTTCACGGAGGTCGCGTCGCAGTTGGGCCTGGCTGACGCCCGCCGCGGCGTCGGCGCCGTCTGGTTCGACTACGACGAAGATGGCGACCTCGACGCCTACGTCGCGCACATGGACGGCGACGCGAATGCGCTGTACCGGCGAGACGGCGGCCGATTCAGCGACGTGGCGGAGGCTGCCGGCCTGGCCTGGGGCGGCCGGGCGCCGCGCGAATCATCGAACGGCACGGTCCGGCCCTGCGCCGCGGACGTCAACAATGATGGCCACCTCGACCTCTTCGCCGCGAACTACGGTCCGAACGGTCTGTTCCTGAACCACGGCGGTGGCCGGTTCGAGGACGCCTCGCAGGCCTGGGGAATCGCGATCGACGCCCGCTACGACACGTGCGCTTTTGCCGACATCGACCATGACGGCCGCGTCGATCTCTACGTGAACGGCACCGTAACAGGCGGAAAGAGCTACCGGGACTTTCTGTTCCGAAACGCCGGAGCGCGGTTCGTCGAGGAGACGCCGGAGAACATCCGCGCGCTCGACGCGGACCATGGCGTTCAGTGGGGAGACATCGACGGCGACGGCGATGTGGATCTGGCGCTCACAGGCGTTGGCCCCGCCGTCATGCCGCTGCTGTTTCGGAACGATCTGACGTCAGCCGCGCCGAACCGGGCGATCCAGGTGCGCGTGCTCGATCGCCGCGGCCGCGCGACACGCGCCGGCGCCGAAGTGCGTGTCTTCGAGCCGGGGAAGCGCACGCTCCTTGGCATGTCCCTCGTCGACTCCGGATCGGGGTATGACTCGCAAAACGACCTGCCGGTGCACGTCGGTCTGCCCAGGGAGGGAAAGGTTGACGTCGAGGTCATCGTCCCGCGTGGTGGGCGCCGGGCTTCGACGTGGGTCCGGAACGCCGATACGCGCCGCACTCTCGTCGTTCGGACGCCTTGAACCCCGCCTTGGCGCCGCTCGTCTTATCCAGAGTGCTCCGGTTCGGACCGTTCAGCTTTGACCCGGTGGCAGGGGAGCTGCTCGACCAGTCAGGCGCCATCGTCCCCCTCGAGCCGCAGCCGGCGCGCGTACTCGCCGCCCTTGTCACCCGGCCGGGTTCGCTGGTGACCCGCGAGGAGCTGCGCGTCTCCGTCTGGCCCGAGGGAACGCACGTCGAGTTCGACCAGGGTCTGAACTACTGCATTCGACAAGTGCGCGCGGCCCTCGGCGACAACGCGCGGCAGCCGGTCTTCATCGAAACCGTCGCACGGAAGGGCTACCGGTTCCTGCCGCAGGTTTCGGGCTTGCCGAGTCGCCGGCGCCGGCGTGCGGCGCTTGCCGCCGCCTTTGCCGCCGCGGTCCCGCTGGCGTTCTGGATCGCCGAGAGTCTGGAGACGCACCCGAACAGAGCCCACCATGACGCTGTGGTCGGCATCCTCAAAACGATTCACGACCTGATTTTCTAGTCGGCTGGCCGTCCTCAGAACTTCCTCAGCGCTCCAGCACGAACGCACCCGGCGCAGCGGGCGTCCACCTGCGCATGATGAACGGACTCCTACTCGATCTCCGGCTTGCGCTGCGGCGGCTGACGCGCCGGCCCGCGGGTGCGGCCATCTTCGTGGTGACCCTCGCTCTGGGCTTGACGGCGGCTGCCACCGCGACCGGCGTGGTCCGGGCGCTCCTGTGGCGCCCGCTGCCGTTCAGCACCCTCGACAGGTTGATGCTCGTGCGGGACGACGTGCCGGTGACGGGCGTCGAGCAGCGAGATCCGGTGACGCCTGCGGACGTCGCCGCTCTGCGAACGCGCGGCGAAGCGTTCGAAGTCGTGTCCGCGTTCCGCTTCCGGGGCCGCATGCTCGGCTCCGGGACCGAGGCGGAGCAGATTCATGTTGCGGAGACGTCAGCCAGTTTCTGGACGGCGCTGGATGTTCGGGCCGCCATCGGACGGACGTTCGGTCCGGAGGAGGAAACGCCTGGCCGCGACGGTGTCGCGGTTCTGAGCGAGATGTTCTGGCGGGAGAGGCTGGGCGGCGCGGCGGTACTCGGCCGTTCACTCCTGATCGACGGCCGCACGTTCAGCGTCATCGGCGTGGCCACCGCCCGCTATCCGCTCGCGGTCGATGTCTGGATTCCGCTCGCGCTGTCGCCGGCGGAATCCGAGGATCGCACGACGCGCAGCCTGCAGGTCGTCGCGCTCCTGAAGCGCGGCGTGACCGCGGCGGCGGCTGAAGCGGACGCCCGCCGCGTCGCGGCCTTTCTGGCGGCCGAGCATCCGGACACGCACGGCGGGCGGAGCTTCCGACTCCTGGCGCTGCGTGCCGAGCAATACGAGTTCACTCTCAGTCTGTTCTCGGTCGTTCAAATCGTCGCGCTCGGTGTGCTGATCATCGCGGTCGCCAACGCGGTCAGCGTCATGACCGTGAAAGTGCTGGACGGCCGGCCGGAGGCGGCCGTCCGCGCCGCGCTTGGCGCCGATCTCTTCCGCGTGGTCCGGCCGTACGTCCTCGAAGCCGCGATGCTCTCCGCGGGGGCGGGCGCTCTGGCGATCGTCTGCGCCCGATGGGCGCTACCGCTCGTTCGCCGCGGTATCCCGCCCGGCATCGCGAAGTGGGTCGCGGGTTGGGACACCGTCCAGCTCGATGTGCCGCTGGCGGTGCTGACCTGGTGCGCGGCCACCGCCATCGGCCTCGCCGTCGGCGCCTGGTCCGGCATCCGCGGAGCCCGCGGGAACCTCGCCGCAACAATGGCGCTGGGAGGGCGCGCGGGGGGCGGCGTCGCCGGCTGGAGCCACGAGTTGGTGCTCGGCCTCCAGACCGCCGTCTCGGTGGTCCTGCTGACGGCCGCCGTGTTGTTCGGCGCGGGCCTGCGGGATGTCCGTGAAACCTACCACGCGTTCGATCCCGATCGTGTGCTGCTCGCGCGCGTCACGGCCCCCGCGCACCGGTTCGCCGCGGAGGGCGATGTCGTCGCGTTCTTCGAGCGCGCGGCCGCCGCGGCCGCACGTTTGCCGGGCGTGCGCGTCGCTGGACTCGTGCGCAACGCCCCCGCCAGCAACGTCCCGAACCCGACGAGCGGTGTCTGGCCCGCCGAAGAGCCGCCCGCGAAGGGCACCCGCCCGCCGACGGCAGACGTGCAGATCGTCGATCCGCGCGGCCTGGCGGCGCTCGGCGTGTCAATCGTGCGTGGGCGATCGTTCGCCGACGCCGATACCGCCGCTGCACCCCGCGTCGGGTTGGTCAGCCGGCAGCTCGCCACGCGCTTGTGGCGCGATCGCGATCCGCTCGGACGCCGACTCGCGCTCCAGGACGGCACCGAGTGCCAGGTCGCCGGGATCGTCGAGGACGTGCAATTGAACTGGTACGACAGCGGGCCGCGGCCAACGTTGTACTTGCCGCATGCGCAGACGGCCGCCCGGGGGATGACCTTCGTCCTTCGAGCCAGCGGGTCACCGGCCGGGCTCTCGGCGCCTCTCGCCGCCGCCGTGAGAAGCGTCGAACGGAATCCGCCTCCGCTCCGCATTTACACGCTGCGCGAGGAAGTGGATGACGCTCTGGCGCCGCTTCTGACGCTCGCCTGGCTGCTAGTGGCGCTGGCTGGCGTCGCGCTCGCGCTCGCGACGGCTGGCATCTACGGCATCGCCGCGTCGGCCGTCGCGCTCCGGATCCGGGAGATGGGAATTCGCGTCGTGCTGGGGGCGCGGCCGCGATCGCTCGGGGGGCTCGTCCTGCGCGTCGCCGTCCGCCCAGTGGCGTTCGGATGCATCGTGGGCGTGCCTTCCGCGGCGGGACTGGCTCAGTGGCTCGGGTCGCACACGTTCGGGCTGCTTGCGCTCGAGCCCGCAGTACCATTCGGTATCGGAGCGTTGCTGCTGGCCGCGGCGGCCTGCGGGGCCTGGATCCCGTCGCGCCGCGCGGCGCGCGTCGATCCGATCGTCGCCCTTCGGGAGTAGCGCAGCCCTTTAGCTGCCCCCGATCCACTCTGCTATCCTTCGCGGATGCCCCGCCATGCTGCCGTCGTTTTCACCGCCGTCGTGTCGTTGGCCGCCTGCGCCGCACCTCCGTCCCGTACGCTCATTCCGATGCCGCGTTCGGTCGAGGGACGCGGGGGCGCCGAATTCATCATCACCGCAAACACGAAGATCCTCGTCCCATCGGGCGACGAGCGCGTCGGCTGGATCGGCCGGTACGTCGCCGACCTGATCGGCGTGGCAGCAGGCCCGGACCCGCTGAAGGTGGAAACCGCGGCGGGGGAGCCGGCCGCGCCTGGCGCCATCCGTCTGCGTCTCGAAAAGCTCGCGCAGGGAGGGGAGGAGGCGTACGAGCTGACCGTTGCGCCGGAAGGGGTGACGATCGCGGCGAATCAACCGGCCGGGCTTTTCTATGGCGTCCAGACGTTGCGCCAGCTCTTGCCGCCCTTCCTCGACTACGGCGCCGTGCGGCCGGAGAGCGCGCGGGTTCTGCGTGCCGCGGCCACCCGCATCGCGGACCATCCGCGGTTCGCGTGGCGCGGCGCGATGCTCGACGTGTCGCGCCACTTCTTTTCCGTCGACGAAGTGAAGCGCTACATCGACCTGATGTCGCTGTACAAGCTGAACCGCCTGCATCTGCACCTGGCGGACGACCAGGGCTGGCGCATCGAGATCCCGTCCTGGCCGAACCTGGCGACATATGGAGGCAGCACGGAAGTTGGCGGCGGCCCCGGCGGCTACTACACCCAGCAGCAGTACCTCCGATCTCGTGTCGTACGCGCAGCAGCGCTTCATCGTCATCGTCCCGGAAATCGACATGCCGGGACACACGAACGCGGCGCTCGCGTCGTACGCCCAGCTGAATTGCAACGGCGTCGCGCCCGCGCTGTACACGGGCATCGAGGTCGGCTTCAGCGCGTTCTGCGTCGACAAAGAGATCACGTACAAGTTCATCGACGACGTCGTCCGCGAAATCGCCGCCGTCACGCCCGGCCCGTACTTTCACGTCGGCGGCGACGAGGTCAAGACCCTGAGCCCGGCGCAGTACGTGAAGTTCATCGAGCGCATCCAGACGATAGTGCAAGCCCACGGTAAACAGATGATCGGCTGGGACGAGATCGCCCCTGCCCGTCTGGCGCCCGGGTCGATCGTCCAACATTGGCGGCCCGACGGATCGCTTGCCCCCGCCGTCAAGCAAGGCGCAAAGATCATCATGTCGCCGGCGAACAAGGCGTACCTCGACATGAAGTACCACCCCGAGACCGTGCTCGGTCTGACCTGGGCGGCGTACATCGACGTCGACGATGCGTACACCTGGGATCCCGCGCGTGTCTCGCGTGACGTGCCGGAATCGGCGATCGTCGGCGTGGAGGCGCCGCTCTGGTCGGAGACGCTGGCGGATATCAGGGACGTCGAGTTCATGGCGTTTCCGCGGCTCGCCACGATCGCCGAGGTGGGATGGTCGGCGGCCGACAGCCGTGCGTGGGGAGAGTTCAGGCGGCGGCTGGGCGCGCAGGGGCCCCGCTGGACGGCGCTCGGCGTAAACTTCTATCGGTCTCCTGCCGTCCCGTGGCAATGAATCGCGCGGCCTCACCGCTCGACGTCACCGGGCTGCTGGTCGCCTGGGGCAAGGGTGAGGAAGCAGCGCGCAGTCGCCTGATTGACGCGGTCTACAGCGAGCTCCGCCGTCTCGCCCGTGCCCACCTTCGACGGGAGCGTCTCGATCATTCGCTCTCGCCAACGGCCCTCGTCCATGAGGCGTATCTCAAGCTGGTCGACCAGCGCAAGGTCCACTGGGAGAACCGCGTCCACTTCTTCGCGATCGCGGCGCACCTCATGCGCCGCGTCCTGGTCGATCACGCGCGTGCGCACCAGGCGGCCAAGCGCGGGGCGGACGCTCGCGTGCCGCTGCAGGACGTCGACGCCGCAGCCGAGCCGCGCGATGTAGATCTGCTCGCCCTCGATGCCGCCCTCGACCGACTCTCTCAGGTCGACGAGCGTCAGAGTCAGCTCGTCGAGCTCAGGTTCTTCGGCGGGCTGACCATCGAGGAGACCGCGACCGTCCTCTCCGTTTCACCCGCGACGGTGAAGAACGACTGGGCGCTCGCCAGGGCCTGGCTGTTCCGGGAGCTGCGAGGCCGGGCGGAATGATCACGCCCTCGAGCTGGGAAAAAGTCCGCGCGATCTTTCACCGCGCGCTCGACCGGCCATCGGACGAGCGCGCCGCCTTCGTGCACGAGCAGGCCGGCGACGATTCCCTCCTGCGCAAGGAGGTCGAATCCCTGCTCGCGGCCCATGTCGAAGCCGATCGATTCCTGGAGAGGAGTTCCAGCAGCCACGAGACACCGCGGCTCAAGCGCGGCGCCAGGCTTGGCGCGTTCGAGATCGTGGGCCTCATCGGGACGGGCGGGATGGGCGAGGTGTACCGGGCTCGCGATACGCGGCTCGATCGGACCGTCGCCATCAAGATTCTGTCGCCCGATCTCGTCAGCGACCCGCGCGGCCGCGAGCGCTTCGAGCGCGAAGCGCGCGTCATCTCGAAGCTCGCGCACCCGCACATCTGCACGCTGCACGACGTGGGCTCGGCGGCCGCCGACGGCGAGGACCTGCCGTTTCTGGTGATGGAGCTGCTGGACGGTGAGACGCTCGCCACCCGCCTCACCCGCGGCCCGTTGCCGGTTCAGCAGGCGCTGAAATACGCCGCGGAGATCGCCGGAGCGCTCGCGGGAGCGCATGCGCAGGGCATCGTGCACCGGGACCTGAAGCCCTCCAACATCATGCTCACGAAGTCCGGCGCAAAGCTGCTCGACTTCGGCCTGGCGCGCCTGCGCGCGCCCTCATCCGCCGGTGGCCCACCCCCGGCCGAAGGCGCCCTGGACGAGTCGCTCACCAGGGACGGACTGTTGATCGGCACGCTGCCCTACATGGCGCCGGAACAGGTACGGGGTCACGACGCGGACGCGCGCACTGATCTGTTCGCTTTCGGCACGATCGTGTACGAGATGCTCACCGGCGCCAGGGCTTTCGCCGGCGATTCCCAGGCGGATCTGATTGCGGCGATCCTCGAGCACGACCCGCCGCCGGTGACGACCCGGCAGCCGCTGACGCCGCCCGCGCTCGAGCGGCTCGTGACGAACTGCCTCGCCAAGGACCCGGCCGACCGGTGGCAGAGCGCTCACGATGTCGGGCTCACGTTGAAGGCCATCTCGGACGGGAGCGCCGAAGGGACGGCCGTCCCGGGTTCGCGTTGGCTTGTCCATGCCGCGTGGGCCGCGCTGGTCGTCGCGCTCGGCGTCGGGTTGTGGTCGTTCCGGCCGGACCGGGGCGGTGCGGTTCCACCTCCAAATCCGACGCCCGTCATCGTGCTCATGGACTCCACGTTGCCGGGCCGCGTCTATGACCCCCGCACGCTGGCGGCGGGCGGCACGAACGCCGACGATGTCAGCGATGCCCTGCGGGAATTGCGCGTGCTGACGCATAAAGAGAACACGAGCGCGGTCTGGCACCGTGAGGAGCAGGTCCGTCAACAAAACCCGGATCTCGTCGTCAGCCACCTCTCCTGCCTGTTGGACATTCGGCCGGCGAATGGAGACCGGGCGCTGGAAGATCACCTGTTCGAGGTCGCGCAGAACCGCTTGCTGGGGTTCCTGGCGTACCTGGCCGCGAGCAATCCGCGCGCGCAGTTCCTCATCTATTCGCGCGGCCGGGTGTGGCGCCCGCCGGAGGTCCATGCCGCCTGGACCCGGGACGTCGTCGCGCGTTTTCCCCGGCTGGAAGGTCGCCTGTCCACGATGATCGTGCCGGGAAACGCAAACGCGACGTTTCGCGATCCGGCGACCGCGGAGCTCCTGCGCACGCGCGTGAAGGAGATCCTGCGCCTGCCGTGATTCGCCTCCGGCCAGCGGCGAGTCCATCTGCGAATTCGCTGATTTCCATCAGCAGATTCTATTTGTCTGGCGGGGCGGATGGGTCCATGCTCGGACCCGTGACGACGTGTCCGGAATGCCAGGGCGCAGGTTTCGTGGTGGGTGAGGAGTCATCCAGCCGCGTGCGCTGCCTCACGTGCGACGGCAGCGGCATGCAGGCTGCCCCCAAGACGCCAGCGCTGGTGTCGTCCGCCCGCGATTCGCGTTCGACGCCAGCCCTTGCGCTCGAAGACGACCCGCAAGCCGCACGCTGACGCGTGCCCGCCGATTACCGCCCTCGCCGCAGGTTGGGGTAAGATACTCGGGTTCTGCCAATCGAAGGCGGCCGTTTCCAGGCCGCGATCATGTGTCGGGGCGTGGCTCAGCCTGGTAGAGCACTCGGTTCGGGACCGAGGGGTCGGTGGTTCAAATCCACTCGCCCCGACCAGTTTTTCCCTGACGTCGTCGGCCATTACCTCCGGATAGGTTCCGGTTCGCAATCCGCCGGCGCGCGCGCAAGTAAGCATGCACAGTAGAGCCGACTCATGAGCATCCTGCAGCGGCGATGACCGTTTACCTGATTAATCCCAGCCATGTCTCGTTCGGCATCGGGGTGATTACGCCCCGGTGGCTCTACGTCCTGGCCTCGGCGACTCCTCCGGAGTATGGCGAGCCGAGACTAGTGGACGAGACGTTGGAGCCTTTCGATGTCGCCGCCATCAAACCCGGAGATGTGGTGGGCATCGGCATCCACACCGGCAACGCGCTGCGCGGGTACGAAATCGGGACCGCCGCGCGTGCGGCCGGCGCGTACGTCGTATTTGGCGGTATTCACGCGACGCTCTATCCGGACGAAACCCTCGGGCTCGGCGCCGCTCACGCCGTCGTCACGGGCGACGGCGAACAGGTATGGCAGGTGGTGCTCCGCGACTGCGCGTCGAACACCCCGCGTACACGGTATGAGGGCGGGCGGGCCGAGGGTGACGACTTTCTACCCGGCCGTTGGGATCTGCTGCCTCCCGGACGGTACATGTGGGCCTCCGTCCAGACCGTTCGCGGGTGTCCGAAGCACTGTTCGTTCTGCTCCGTCTGGAGAACGGACGGACAGCGGCCGCGGCAGGGCACCGTCGAGCGCGTGCTCGAAGAAGTCGTCGATCTGCGACGCCGCGGATTCCGGTTCATCGCGCTCGCGGATGACAACTTCTATCCGGTCACCCTGGAGGATCTCCGGATGGCGGCGCGCCGGCAGGATCCGAGTCAGCTGGAACGGCTCAAGTCGACCCGCGCCGAGCGCTTCGCGCTGATGGAGGGGCTCGCGCGGCTTCCCGGCGACACCGTGTTCTTTACCCAGATTACGATGGAGGCGGCCGAAGACCCGGAGTTTCTCGAGGCGATGCGGCGGGCCCACATCAAAGGGGCGCTGGTCGGCGTTGAGGCGGTCACCCCTCAAGGCCTGAAGGACGTGCACAAGAACTTCAACGAGAGCGGCGAGTCGCTCGTCGAGCGGCTACGCGAGTTTCGCCGGCACGGCATCCACGTGCTCGGGTCCTTCATTTTCGGTCTGCCCAGCGACCGCGCGGAGACGTTCGACGCCACGCTGTCGGTGGCCGAGCGCGCCGACGTGACGTTCGCGCAATTCGTCATGCTGACGCCGTTCCCCGGAACGGTCGATTTTTCCGCGTGGGAGAAGTCGCTCGGTGCGGACCCGCCCCGCATCAACGGCATTCCCGTGTCGCGGCACTGGCTCATTCCTCAGGCCAACCGTCCGAAGGTCTACATGGACCATCCGGTGATGAGCGGCGACGAGATCCGCCGCCGCACGCAGGCGGTGTGGGACCGGTTCTACTCGATGCCGAGCATCTGGAAACGGTCGCGCGGCGCGGTCACGTCGATCAAAGGCCGGCTCGCATTCCTGCTCATCTCGAAGATCTATCGCCAGATGTACGCGAACACGGGCATCGCGACCGACAGCGCGCGGGTGAATCGATCCGCCCAATGGGCGCGGCTGATGGCCATCCCGTGCCGGAGGCTGTTCGCCGGGCGTCCGATGCCGGACCTGGAGCTTCCCTTGGCGAGTTCACTCGAGTCGACGAACGGGATGCTCGCGACGGTTGGCAGCAATCGCCCTGAAGAGGGAGTTTCAGTGCGCTGGCATTCGTGACGATGCTGCTCCTCCAGGATGCCTGAGTTCCACGCGGAGCCCTACATCTACCTGCCGGCGATCAGCCACAAGTCGGTCCTGGTAGCGTGGGGTGCCTTCTATTTCAGAGTCAAGACCGGCGGCGAGATGAAGCTCGTCGACCCGGACGATCTGAAGCACATCCACCCCCCGCGTAAAGACACTATCGGCGCGCGATCCGCTCCATATGGCCCTGCACGCGTCGAAGTGCACGATGCGCAAGGCACCAGGGTCGCCGTCGCGCTCACCGAGACCACCAACCACTGCTGGCTGACAGGATTGCAGCCCGACGCCGAATACTCGTACCGAGTGATCGTCAATGACGAGGAGTGGGCGGAGGGCGTTCGATGGGACTGGTCGCCTGCGAAGAAAGCCCTGGTCAAAAGCGGCCAGTACGTAAATCGCTTCCGCACCCATCCGGATCCCGAGGCGCCGGCTTCCTCGCTGACCTTCGCCGTCATCGGCGATTTCGGCGTCGGAATGAAGTGGGAGTCGGAAGATCGTCGTCAGCAGCAGGTCGGAAACGCGCTGCTCGCCGCGCTCGACGGGCACGACATCCGCTTCATCCTGACGACAGGCGACAATATCTATGCAGGGAAAAAGTTCCTGGGCATCCCGGTCGGTGAGACCGGTGAGGATGATGACGATTGGTTCTTCACGTATTTTCAGCCATACCGCTACGTGCTGAACCGCGTCTGCGTCTATCCGTCCATCGGCAACCATGACGCCGGCGAAAGCGAAGACAACGATGACCGGGGGCAGGTCGAGGACAATCTCTACGTTCGAGAGCGGATAGCGGGCGAGGAAGCGGCCGGGCGGGCGTCGTTCGAGCCTGGAATGTTCTACCGCTTCCGGTACGGCTCCACGATCGAGTTCGTCTGCATCGACACCTCGAAAGAGAACCTGTTCGCCGACCGGCTGTTCGAACATCCGAAGCATCGAGATTTCCTCGACGCCTCCTTTCCGGCGGTCACGGGGCGCTCGACATGGCGGATTCCGTTCTGTCATCACCCGCCCTACAGCGCCGGCCCCAGACACCACAACACCGAGTCGATGCACACGCTCCTTCCGCTGTTTCAACGTGCGGGCGTACGGGCGATGTTCAGCGGGCACGAGCACAATTTCCAGCACTCGATTGCAGACGGAATCAACTATTTCGTTTCGGGTGCGGCGGGGAAGCTTCGAAAGGAAACACCCGACCAGTTCGACAAGGCCCGGACGCGATCGTGGAGCGACAAGTGCCACTTCCTGCTTGTCGAGGTGCGCGGCAGCGAAATGAAGGTGCGGGCGATCGGAGAGCTCGGATCGTCACCTGCGCTGACGGATATCCCGCGAGTGGATCCTCGCGGCACTCCGGTGTCGGAGCCGATGGTCATCCGGCTCTAGGTGCAAGCCAGCCGCGGGTCCGCTAGACGGCTACCGGCGCGATATTCGCGTTGAAGCAGAACAGATTGTCCGGGTCGTACTTCGCCTTGATCCGCTGCAGCCGATCGTAGTTCAGACCGTACGCCATCCGCACGCGATCCGCGCCATCGTCCTCTCCGAGCTCATTGACGTACACGGCGCCCGCGACGAACGGCTGAACCGCGGTCCACGTCTCCCGGACCCACGCGACGTTCGCGTCGTTCTGCGCTCGATCCGTCCACAGCGAGTAGATCCCGAGGTGATACCCGTCGCGGTGAGGGAACGCGGTCGCGTCCGTCGGCACGCGGCTCGCGGCGCCGCGGATGGGAAAGAAGAGAATCGAGGACATCGGCGAGGCCACGCGGCTGAACGCGTCCACCGTCACGTCGATCGCGTCGTCGGAAACACGGCGCAGGAACTCCGCCTTCCAGTAGTTGAGGACGTTCGGCGGCATGGCCGCGTCGATCAGCGATTGTTGCGCGAGGTAGGGCATCGGTCCCATGACGTCCATGACCGGGGGGCCGAACTGCTTGATGGGCGCGACGATCCGCTCGCCCTGCGCCAGGTCGCCTGGATACGCGGCCGCGATGCCGCAGGCCTTCTGGCCGTCGGGTCCGGTCATCAGCACCGCCGCCGCAACGAGCTCGTCGGGTGCCGTTCGGAGGAACTCGTCGAAGAACTTCAGCGTCTCCTTCGCGCGCGAGAAGGGATGGACGACGAGTCCGCCGATGATCATCGGGCCAACGTCGTGCAGGCGGTACTCGAAGGACGTGACGACGCCGAAATTGCCCCCGCCGCCGCGGAGCGCCCAGAACAGATCGCTGTTTTCGGTGCTGCTGGCGTGCACGAGGCGCCCATCCGCCAGGACGACGTCCGCGCCGAGCAGGTTGTCGACGGTCATCCCGAACTTGCCTTCGAGCCATCCGAAGCCGCCGCCGAGGGTCAAGCCGGCGATGCCGGTGTCGCCGATGGTCCCGCCCGTGGTCGCGAGGCCGAACGCCTGGGTCTCGCGGTCGAACTCCGTCCACCGCAGCCCGGGCTCGGCGCGCACCGTCTTCGCCACCGGGTCCACTCGAATGCCTTTCATGTCGGCGAAATCGATCACGAGCCCATCGTCACACACCGAGCGGCCCGCCACGTTGTGGCCCCCGCCGCGAATCGCGAGGGGCAGTTCATGCCGTTGCGCGAACTCGAGGCACGCGATCACGTCGGCCGCGGCGCGCGGGCGCGCGATGACGCCCGGACGCTTGTCAATCATCGCGTTCCACACACGACGCGCCTCTCCGTACCGCGGGTCCTCGGATGTGATGAGGTCGCCACGGTGTTTTTGATGGAAGTCTCTTAGACCGTCGGCTGAGATCGTCATGTTCGCCTGGCTCCGAGAGAGAGTCGGACTATGAGGCTGTCCGCACTGCAAATAAGATCGAAAGCGTTCCTACGACCCCCAGCGCGACAGTTCCAGCGGCGGCCGCCCAATGCACGCGGATAAGCAGCGCGGACGACAGCAGGACGGCGATCCACATCGCCGTCAGCGCGGCGCGCTTGGCTGCCGGCGGCATGCCGTCGGCCCGCGCGACCCGCTCGAGGCGTGGACCGAGCCAGGGGTTCTCGCGGAGCCATCGCTCGAAACGCGGTGAGCTCCGCGAGAAGCAATACGACGCCGCGAGAACGAAGACCGTCGTCGGGAGGCCCGGCAGCATGACCCCGGCGAGGGCCAGGGCGACCGCACACCAGCCGAGGCCCAGGTAGATCATCCTCGTTGGCGCGGCGGCGTCGGACGTTCGCTCCATTGTGCGTTTCCCGGACTATGCGCGTTCCGTGCGGACCGCGTGCGTGGCTGCGACGTGCCGCGGCAGGCCCGGAACGAGCATGGGCACCTGCTGGCGATACCCAGCGTACTCCGGATGCGCGGCCATCAGATCGCGTTCTTCGAGCTGGATCGCTATCAATATATAGGCTGTGGTCACGGCGGCGAAGAGCAAATGCGTCACCGTCATGGTCGGCGTGCTCCAGAACGCGAAGAGCCAGCCCACGTAGAGCGGATGACGAACGATGCGGTAGAGGACCGGCGTCGCGAACCGCAGCCCTGCCTGCGGCTGGCCCCGGAAGGCCCTCCACGTCTGCCGCAGACCGAAGAGGTCGAAGTGGTTGATCACGAAGGTGGAGAGCAGGACCAATCCCCATCCGAACGCGAACCCGCCGTGCAGCACCAGACGGCCAATCTCGTTCTGGACGTCCCAGACGACCCCACCGAGTGGCCGCCATTGCCAGAACAACAGGATGAGCGCCAGGCTGCTGGCCAGCACATACGTGCTTCTCTCCACGGCGGGCGGAATGACCCTGGTCACGAGGCGCTTGAACGCCGGCCGCGCCATCACGCTGTGCTGCACCGCGAACAGTGAGAGCAACCCGAGGTTGATGGCCAGCGCCGTCTGCCAGGGATCGGTCGCCGGCGAATCCAGGGACTTTGGGACGCCGAGGTTCCCCAGGAATCCAATCGCATACAGAAAAGTCACGAAGAATGTCACGTAGCTCACGGCGCCGTACGCCAACGTTAGAATACGGGTCATCTTTTCTCGCCTCGTCTCTCTCCAGCTGGGGCCGTCCCGGGGAGGCGGCAATCCCGGTTGCCTCCGCCCCCTCGTTATGTCAAAACGATACGGGGCGACAGGGTCCCGAGTCCCGGGACCGCGCCGGGATTTCGCCGGGATTGTCATGGCCCTGCCTGAAAGGAGCGCCTGAAGGAGCCGATGGAGCAGGGGTTGAGCTTCGGCGGTTATCGGTTCGACGTCGAAACCGGGCGTCTCTGGTCCGGCACGCGGGAGGTCCGCCTGACGCTGAAGGCGAGTGCGGTGCTGAAAGAGCTCGTGACGCGCGCCGGACAGCCGGTTTCAAAGGAGGACCTGTTCGCGTCGGTCTGGAAAGACACCGTCGTCAGCGACGACGCCCTCACCTCCTGCATCCAGGAGCTGCGCCGGGCGCTCGAGGATGACGCGAAGCAGCCGCGCTTTATCGAGACCAGGCATCGCCGCGGGTATCGATTCGTCGCCCGGCTCTCCGAGCCGGCGGCCGACGACGTTGCCGAGTTGCCGGCGCCAACGCCCGACATTTCCGCCATCGCCGTCCTTCCGTTCGCGGATATGAGCCCTGGTCGTGACCAGGATTACCTCTGTGAAGGTCTCGCGGAGGAACTGATCAACGCCCTTACGCACGTGGATGGTCTTCGGGTCGCGGCCCGGACCGCTTCCTTTCAGTTTCGCAGCGCCGGCGCGGACGTTCGCGAGATCGGCCGCCAGCTCGCGGTCGGGACGCTGCTCGAGGGGAGCGTTCGAAAAGCGGACGATCGCCTGCGTGTGACGGTACAGCTCATCGAGGTCGCCAGCGGCTACCACCGGTGGTCGCAGCGTTTCGATCGCAAGCTGGACGACGTGTTTGCGATCGAGGACGAGATTGCGGAGTCGGTCGCGACCTCCCTGCGGGGAAGCGTCCTCAGCCGGCGCGAGAAGCAGGCGTTGCAGCGGCCGCAAACCGGGACGGCGGCCTACGAGTACTACCTGCGCGGCCGGCAGCACCTTCCACGCATGACACAGCCGGACCTGGAGATCTGCCGCGACATGTTCGAGCGCGCGATCGAGCTGGACGCGGGTTACGCCCCGGCATGGTCCTGTCTGGCCGCGGTGCACGGCACTCTGTACGAGTGGTTCGGCAGCAAGGACGACGACCTCGTGAGGGCAAAGCGGAGCAGCGAAAAGGCGCTCGAACTGGCGCCGGATCTTGCCCTGGCGCACGTGGCGCGAGGCTTCGTGCTGTCGCTGTCGGGACGGTACGACGAGGCCGCGAAGGAATTCGAGGGAGCGATTCGTCTCAATCCCAACGTCTTCGAGGCGTACTACTACTTTGCACGATCCTGCTTCGCGGCCGGTGACATCGAGCGATCGGCCGAGCTCTTTCAGAAGGCGGCGGAGGTTCGCCACGAGGATTTCCAAAGCCCGATGTTGCTTGCGCAATCGCTGCGCATGCTCCGCCGGGAGAAGCAGGCGACCGAAGCCTGCCGTGAAGGCATCCGGCGGGCCGAGAGCATGCTCGTGCTGAATCCCCTCGACGGACGGGCTCTCTCACTCGGCTCCCTGGCGCTGTATTTCGACGGGCAGAAGGCGCGTGCCATGGAGTGGTCTCAACGAGCGCTCGAGCTCTATCCGGATGACATGAGCGCTATGATCAACGCCGCCTGCCTCCATGCGAGGCTGGGTCAGAAGGAACAAGCGCTCGACATCATCGAGCGCCTGTTCGCGCGAGGCTGGTGCAAGCGTGATTGGATCGAGCACGATCCGGACTACGACAGCCTGCGTGACGACCCGCGGTTCAAAAAGGTCATAGCCAGGCTCAAATGAACCGCGTGCGGAACGTCCCTCTCGTGGTGATGTCGATCCTCGCTGCCGGCACCGTCCTGGCGGCGCAGACAAGCTTCCCCTGGCCCGACATGGCTCGCCGGATCGTGATGGCGCTTCAGGTCGAGCGCGGCGAGCGCGTGATGCTCCGGTTCGATCCGCAGACGATGCGCGAGCTGGAACCGGAGGTTGCGAAACAGCTTCGCGCCGCGGGCGCCGAGGTGGAGTCCCACGCGTTCGGCCCCTTGGACGATTTCTCGCGCCGGCTGTCGACGACGGATATCTACGTCTGGCTGCCGGCGGGCCCGTCGGCCGGGACGCCGCCAGACCAGTCGGCGGCGCTCGTGCAGTGGCTCGACGGGCGCCAGGATCGTCGTGAGCTGCACTTCCACTGGGTCGACGGCACTCGTGACGCCGACGGCCTGCCGGTACCGCATCGGCCCGCGTACGATCGTGTGTATCTCGACGCGCTCGACATCGACTACGCCGCAATGGCGGCGAAGATGGACGCGGCGATCGCCCGGCTGCGTGCGGGCGAGGTGCGGGTGACGACGCCCGCCGGCACCGACATCAGGTTTCAGATTGGCGATCGTCCGTTCAACCGCCAGACCGGCGACGCGTCGAAGGCGAACGCCCGGAAGGGACGGATCCGCATCGACCGCCATACCGAGCTTCCCGCGGGCGTCATGCGCGTCGCCCCGATCGAAAACAGCGTGAACGGCGTGCTCGTTCTGCCGGCCGCGCGGTTCGGCGCCGTCCGCGCGACCGATGTGCGTCTCGTCTTCCGCGATGGCGTCGCGGTCGAGTCTTCTGCCGCGACCGGTGCGGACGCCGTGAAGGCGTTCCTTGCGTCGGAACCGGGCGCCAGCCGTTTCCGCGAGTTCGCGCTCGGCTTCAACCCCAAGCTTACGATCCCGGCGGGCGAACAGGCGCTGCCGTACTACGGCTACGGCGCCGGCGTCGTGCGCATGAGCCTCGGCGACAACAACGAGCTGGGGGGCTCGGTCCGCGGTGGCGGCGTCCGCTGGCTCTTCTTCCCGGACGCGACGGTGATCGCCGGGGGGGCGCCACTCGTCGACCGCGGACGACTGGTTTCGGGCGCGCCCTGAGTCGGCCCGGAACCGACTTCGAGCAGAACCCGAACCAGCCGGACTACTTCAGATCGCGAAAGTCGAGTCACTGATTCTGGCCCGGGAAATTCTCGCACGACACCTTGGAGTGCCAATTCACGAACATGCCGGTCGGGTTGTCCTTCCACGCCCAGACGTGCAGCGTGTAGAAGGTCGGCAGCCCGAAGCGATTGGGAGCTTCGAACAGGTGCATGATCTGTCCCATGAGCTCCGGCGCGCCCATGGCGGTCGGGTTGTTCGTGTGCCAGGCCTCCGCGGGAATCAGATAGTCGGCACCGATGAGACGCAGACGCCCGTTCGGCAACGGTTCGTAAATCACGATCTCGGGGCGCGTCGGGTCGACGACGCCGTCGAACACCAGGTCCAGGTTCACGTAGTGCAGCCCCATCGCGCCCGAGTCCGGGCCGCTGACGCAGCCGAACAGCAGATGGTAGTTCTCCTTCTCCGCCACCGAGACATCCTTGAAGCGTTCGGTCGCCTCGCGGACGACTTTGACCAGGCCGGTCGCCTGATCGCGGCCCGAGCTCGGACCGTGATGCTCACCGTGCAGGCTCGTCTGGCGAGCCTGCGCGCCGGGCCCGAGACCGGCGAGAACGACGACGCCGAGAGAACACGCGAGTTGGGTAGCCTTTCGTCCGACGTTCATACAAACCTCCTGAAGCGACGTAAAACGGGGGCCGTCCGCCTTCGCGCTTGGCGCTACGGCGGGACAAGCAATTCTGCGCGGCCTCCGCCGATCGTCGTGCCACAAGAGTAGGGTTAGCGTCGGACTGAAGTCCCGGGACTGGGCCGGGATTTTCCCGGGATTGTGGTGGCCTGTTCCTTGACCGAGGGGCGGCGGGGATCCTTCAGCCCCGTGGTTCAGCGCGGAACATCGTCAACTCCCACGTGTCGCGTCGGTCATCGTGACGAACGAGATACGTGTCTCCGTCCTCCGTCTTCAGCTTGAAATACCGGTGGTCGGGCGCGAGCCACGCGTCGAGAACTTCGACCGAAATGCGGCGGTCTCCAAGAATCAGCATTCGCGGCGTCTGCTCGCCCCGATGGCCTGCGTAGCACTCGACGCCGATCGTGAGGAGCGTCATGCAATTAGCCCGGTATTCCGCCTCATGAGCCGTTTCGCCGATGTTTGCGGCTTCTGATCATAGCGGGCGGACGGCGGTCAGACACCCCCCAAGTGCTGAATACCCGTCTGTCTCGCGTCAGGAGGCTGTATGAAGGTCGGACGACTGGGGACGCAACTTGCGTGTACGCTTATCGGCGGTCTCATTCTCACCGGCGTGGGGTCAGGCGCTCGGGCGCAAGAGGCGCGCACACACTCCGGACATCACGGGGGCGGTGATAAGTCAGGCGCCTTTGTCAAAACCGTAAAGGAGGCAACCGCGCGGTTCTGGGACGTCGAAGAGGCGGAGCGCGCGGGCTACCATCTGTTGTTCGGCTGCGTCAGTGGACCAGACTCGGGCGCGATGGGGCTGCACTACGTGAACCTGGACCTGGTGGGCGACGGCATCCTGGATCCCGCAAAGCCCGAAATCGTGATTTACGAGCCGCAGCCGAACGGCCGGCTGCGCCTCATCGGCGCCGACTTTCTGATATTTGCGGCTGACTGGCACACAAACAACCCCACGCTCGGCCCGCCGGAGCTCGGGGGACAGCTCATGCACCTGTTCGAGGCCCCCAATCGCTTCGGGCTCCCGAACTTCTACACCCTGCACGTCTGGGCGTGGAAGGACAACCCGACCGGCATGTTCGTGAACTGGCACTCGAAGGTCTCGTGCGAGGCGTTCAGCGGCCAGAACTGATGAGGAGACGGCAATGACATCAACCAGCGCAGTGACAGGCGCGGCGCCCGCGTCGGCGGCCCGACCGGATTCACGTTCCGGCAGCCTCCTGACCGATGAGATGCTCACGCGCTTCGCGAGTCGGGCGCCCCAGTACGATCGCGAGAACGCGTTCTTCGCCGAAGATTTCGAAGAACTGCGCGCGGCCGGTTACCTGAACGTCGCCGTGCCGATCGAGTTGGGAGGCCGAGGCCTTTCGCTCGCGGATGTCGTTCGCGAGCAGCGCCGCCTCGGCTATCACGCGCCCGCCACTGCGCTGGCGATCAACATGCATCTTTACTGGACCGGTGTAGCGGCGGACCTGCTGCGCGCCGGCGACAGATCGCTGCAATGGATCCTGGAGGAGACCGTGCGCGGTGCGGTCTTCGCCGCGGGCCACGCCGAGAGCGGCAACGACATCCCCGTGCTGCTTTCGACGACGAAGGCCGAGCGCGTGGAAGGAGGCTACCGGTTCACCGGCCGCAAATCGTTCGGCAGCCTGACGCCGGTCTGGACCTACCTGGGCCTTCACGGCATGGACACATCCGATCCATCGCGGCCGAAGATCGTGCACGCGTTCATGCCGCGGGACACCGAGGGATACCGCATCGAGGACACGTGGGACGTCCTCGGCATGCGCGCGACGCGCAGCGACGACACCGTCCTGGACGGCGTCTTCGTGCCCGACCGGTACATCGGTCGCATCGTGCCGGCGGGCGCCGCGGGCATCGATCACTTCGTTCTGGCGGTGTTCGCATGGGCGTTGCTGGGCTTCGGGAACATCTACTACGGCCTGGCGCGCCGCGCGTACGAGATGACGCTGCAATCGGTGAAGTCCAAGCGGGCGCTCGCTCTGTCCCGATCGATGGCGTATCACGCCGAGGTTCAGCACACCGTGGCCGAGATGACGCTCGCGCTGGATACGATCGAGCCGCACCTCGAGCGCGTGGCGATCGACTGGTCATCAGGAGTCGACCACGGCGCGGCCTGGCCGAAGGAGATCTTCAGCGCCAAGTACCACGCCGTCGAGAGCTCGTGGAAAGTCGTCGATCTCGCGCTCGACGCGGCCGGAGGATTCGGCATCTTCCGGCGGAGCGGCCTCGAACAGATCTTCCGCGACGCGCGCCTCGGACGGATTCACCCGGCCAACTCCATGTTGACCCATGAAATCGTCGCGAAGACGGTGCTCGGCATCAGCCCGGACGAGACGCCGCGCTGGGGCTGAGCCGCAGACACACGCAGATGGACGCAGTCGTTGCTAGGCGAACATCGCCGGATTGATCTCGAGGGCGATTTCGGAGACCCGATCGACGGGAATCCCCGCGCGCCGGGCATGTTCGCGGATCGCCTCGACACTGGGAGCGTCGTACTCGCAGTAGATCTTCCCGTCTACGTCCGAGACGTAGCTGCGGATCCACCGGACCTCGGGCATGTCGGCGAGGACGACGACCGATCGGCGGCCCGCGGCGGACAGCTCGTCGCGGGACAGCCCTGGTACTGATCGCTCAATGATGAAGCGTGGCATCGTGTTCCCTCACTGATAGGGCGTGGGCAGCGGGGCGGCGCAGGCTGCCATCACGGCATTGTCGCCGCTTTCGGCCGCCACCCGGGCGGCCGCGTCCGCGGCCTCTCGCGCGGCAACCCCGTTCCCGAGAGCGGCGCGCGTTTCGGCGATTCTCCGCCACATCCACGCTTCGCCGACACAATCCCCGGCCGCGCGGCGGAGCTCGAGGGACTGCTCGAAACACTCGGCGGCGCGATCGAGCCGGCCGATCGTGCGTGACACGTGCCCGAGACCGGCCAGCGCGTGGGCCTCGAGGAGCCGCTGGCCCGTCTTTCGATTGAGCGTCACGCTCTCCTCGAGCACGGTCCGGGCTTCTTCCGGTCGATTCAACTTCGAGAGCGTGACGCCGAGACCGTTCAGGACCACGGCCTCCTGAATCGGATCCTCCTGCTCGCGTGCCAGCAGCAAGCCGGCCTCGTAGTGCGTGAGCGCATCCGCGTGACGATCGCGCGCCCACTCGAGAATCCCGAGGGTGTTGCGGCAGGCGAGCGCCCGGCTCCATTCGCCGAGCGTCGTCGCCATACTCAGCGCGGCCTCGAAACACGACACGCTCTCGTCGGTGGGTCCCTGGATCTCACGAATGGCTCGAGCGATCCCTTCCAGCGCGTTGAGCTGTCCTCTCGAACTGCCCATTCGACGGCAGAGCGACTGCACGCGCCTCCAGGCCTCCAGGGACTCGGCGTGGGCGCGGTTGCGCTCGTGGGCCGTCGCCACGTGCGTCCACATGTCTGCTTCACACGGGGCATCCTGGAGCTGAGCGAACAACGGTGCCGCCTCGAGCAGATAGGGCAGCGCCTCTCCATGCCTGCCGAGCTCGAACAACACCTCGCCGAGCGTTCGCAGGGACTGCGCGAGCCCCTCGGCATGGCGGGCGCGCCGGCTCAGCTCGATGGCCTGCTGATAGGTCTCGATCGCGGCGTCGATGGATCCTTTCTGCAACTCGATGTGCGCGATGGACGTCAGGTGAAACGACCGTTGGATCGGCAGCAGATGCGCCGAGTTCTCGTCGGCCCGGCGCAGGCTGGCCAGCGTCGCGTCCAGATTCCCCATGCCGCGGTGGACGTTGGCGAGGCTGTGCAACGCGTAGGCGAGCTTCTTGGGATTCCGGGCGAGCGACGGCATGGCCAGCGCTTCTTCGATTCGCTCGAGCGCGGCCGTATAGTCGCCCATGCTCTTGAGAATGTTCGTCAGGTTGACGAGGTCTCCCGCGACGGCGTCCTCATCGCCGCCTGCACGATCGATCGAGAGCGCGTCTTCGATCAGCACCAGCGCCTCTCCGCTGCGCCCTTCATGCCAGCGGAGCAGTCCGATGCTCCGCAGGATGTTTCGTTCCAGCCTGACGTCACCCAGCTCGCGGCTGATGCGGAGCGCCGTGCTCAGCGCTCGATCGGCGGCGGTGAAACGCTTGAGCAGCGTCAGCAAGTCCCCTTCGCGGAGGTACGCCTCGGCCAGCCGCGCCGAGGATCCCGCGGGGGCCAGGTGCGCCACGAGCCGGCTGATGATCTCCTGCTGACGGCGCCTCAGCCCCATCGTCTCGCACGCCCGTTCCTGCTGGAACAGCAGGTCGGCCCGCAACTGACGGCTTTCGTCGTCGTCCGGAAGGTGGGGCAGCCACTGGAGCACCTGTTCGAGCGTCTCGAAGGCGTCGGCAAACTGGCTGAACGCGCTGGCGCGATCGGCGGCGCGCCTGCCGTAGTGCACCGCTTCGCGCCACGCTTCCGCGCGACAGAAGTGGTGAGCCAGAAGCGCCGCCTCCTCGTCGAGGCGGTCCGGGTGATGTCTCTCAATCGCCCGGCCGATTGCTTCATGGAGCGACTTGCGCTGATGGGCGAGGAGACTTTCGTAGCCGACCTCCTGCGCCAGCACGTGGGTGAAACGGTAGCCGAGCCGGGGGCCTTCGCTGAAGCGACGGATCAGGCCGGACGCCGAGAGCCGGGCGATCGCAGGGCCGAGGTCGATGTCCGGCCCCAGCACGTCGGCCAGGAGCGCGTGTTCGAACTCCCGTCCGAACGCGGCTGCCACACGCACCACTTCTCGCGCTTGCGGTTCGAGATTGTCGAGGCGCGTTCGGATCACGGCCTGGACGGTGTCGGGCAGCGACAACGTCTCCGGTCCACCCTTGACGACGGCCTCGCCCTCGCGGACCGACACAGCACCCTGTTCGACGAGCGCCCGACAGACCTGCTCGAGGAAGAACGGATTGCCTCCCGTGCGCTCGAAGACGCGCCGGGCGAGCCGCTCCGACACGTGCCCGGCGCCGAGGCCGGCTTCGATAATCGCGGCCGACGCCGCGAAGTCGAGCGGCTCGAGCGACATCTTCGGTCCGTCCGCTGACCGCTCGTCCGGCAGGGCTGGTTCGGGTCGCGCCGTGACGATGAACACGAGCCGTTTCGACGGGGCAATCTCCCGCATCCGGCCAAGAGCGGCACGCGACGCGCTGTCCGCCCAATGCCAATCCTCCAGCAACACGGCGAGCGTGCGCTCCCGACAAACGGCGCTGAACAGCGCGGCGAGTGCGTCGACAAGCGCGGCCTGGAGGTGTTCCCCCTGAAGATGCCGCGGCAGCGGATGCGACTCGCTCGGCTCCGACAGGAGATGGAGATACAGGGGGAGGAAGGACTCGAGCGAGGCATCGAGCGCGCGAAATCGGGCGACGATCTCGGCTGAGTCGGCGACGTCCGCCTTCGCGCCCACGCTCCGGCGGGGCAGGTCTCCCTCCACGTAGGCGCTTCGGCGGGACAAGCCCGCCTCCGCGTCCTCGCTCCGGGCGCTGAGGCGGAGCGCGCCGCGTACGATCTCGATGAACGGGCAGTACGGCGCCACGTCACCGAAGGCGCGGCAGCGACCCTTCAGTACGTCGACCGATCCTGCGGCTGACATCCGCTCTTGCAGCTCGTACAAGAGCCGGCTCTTGCCGACACCCGCGTCTCCGACAATCTCAATCACTCGACCGTCGCCGCGACGCGCGCGATCGACGTGGCTCTCGAGCTGCGCGAGGTCCGACTCGCGGCCGACGTACGGCGTCAACCCGGATCGCTCGGACGCTTCCAGGCGCGTTTCCAGGCCGGTGTGGCCGGTGACACGAAACGGCGTGACGGCGGGAGCATCGGGTTCGAGGACGACAGGGGCGCAAGCCACCGTATGAACGAACGGCGACAGCAGACGCTGGCATTCCTGGCTGAGAACCACGTCACCAGCCGCCCCGAGCGCCGCGAGCCTTGCTGCCACGGTGGCCGGAGCGCCAACGATGGCGTAGCGCCGCGGGCCCTCGTTCAATCGTTGCGCGACCACTGATCCGGCGTGGAGACCGGACTGGATCTGAATGGGCGGGCCCGAACCGTGATCCGCCGCAATCTCCCGCGCGCGGGCGTGCAGCTCGAGCGCCGCGCGAACCGCCCGCAGCTCGTCATCGTCGTGGGCCGCCGGTACGCCGAACACCGAGACGATTTCCTCGCCGATGGCCTGGTTCACCACGCCGCCGTGCCGTCTCACGGCGTCAACCGCCATGTCACGCATCTGCGCCACGAGGCGCTGTGCGTCGACCGGCGCCATGCGTTCGACCAGGCTGCCGTAGTCCGAGACGAGGGTGACGAGCACCGTCGCACGGCGACGCTCGGTGATCGGAACCGACTCCGGCGACTTGCCACCCGGCGCCAGCGCCGTCAAGTCGGCTGCGAACGCAGCCATCGAAGGAAAGCGGTTCTCCGGTGCCTTTGCGAGCGCTCGCTGCAGCACGTTATCGATGCCGGCCGGGACGTCAGGATGTGAGGTCGCGATGAGTTCGGGATCTCGATTGAGAATCGCGTCGGACAAGGCGGATGCATCGCGGCCCTTGAATGGCCGGACGCCGGTCAGTATCTCGTGGAGAAGCACGCCGAGCGACCAGATGTCGCTGCGGTGATCGATCGCGTCACCGCGCACGTGCTCGGGACTCATGTAGGGGAGCGTGCCAAAGCGCGTCTCGACGCCTGGCGACAAGTCGTCGATCGTCGCAATACCGAAATCGAGGATCTTGACGCTGCCGTCCCGGAGCAGCATGACGTTGGATGGCTTGATATCGCGATGGACGACGCCGCGCGCGTGCGCACGACCCGCTCCGCGCGCGATGTGCAGGGCGACAGGGAGCGCGTCCTCGAATGGCACACGTCCTCGCTTCAGGCGGGCCTGAACGGTCTCGCCGTCATAGAACGGCATGGCGAGGAACAGCTGTCCATCTTCCGTTTCGCCGATCTCGAGGATCGTGCAGATGTTCGGATGATCGAGCGCCGCCGCCGCGCGCGCTTCGACGAGAAAGCGCTCTTTCGCGGCCGCCTGTCTGCTGAGGTGCGGTGGAAGGAACTTCAACGCGACGAGGCGTTCCAGCCGCTCATCGTGCGCCTTGTAGACGATCCCCATTCCGCCTGCGTCGACGAGCTCGAGGACCGAGTACTGCCCGACGCGACGCCCTTCCCAGCCCGCGACCTGGCTTCGAGCCCACGCGGCGGCCGGCGCGATCGCGGGCGCCAGCCGATCGACGGGGCCTGGACGCTCGTGCGAAGCGAGCAGCGACTCGACCTCTCGCCGCAGCTCGAGATCGTCACCGCATCGATCGCCCAGCAACTGCGTTCGGGCCGCGGTGTCGCACTCGATTGCCGCCGCGAACACGTCCTGCACCTGCTGCCACCGATCGCTCACGGCTGCAGCTCCCGGTTCAGCCACGCGCGGGCGATCGCCCATTCCCGTTTGACCGTCGCGGGCGACAGATCCAGGGCCTCGGCCGTCTCTTCGACGCTCATCCCACCGTAGAAACGGCACTCGACGACGCGGGCCTGACGTTCGTTGATCGCCTGCAGGCGGGCGAGGGCTTCGTCGAGCTCGACGAGTTCATCCGCCCGCTCCTGCGCGATGGCCAGCGCGTCCCCCTCGTCGAGAGAGACGAGCACCTGGCCACCGCCGCGCTTCTCCCGTCGTCGGGCGACTGCGTAGTCGATCAGGATGCGGCGCATGGCCTGCGCCGCGACCGCGAGGAAGTGGCCGCGATTCTGAAAGCGAATGCGGTTGAGCTTGTTGAGCTCCAGCCAGGCCTCGTGCACGAGAGCGGTCGTGCTGAGCGTGTGACCATCGCGCTCGCTCCGGAGCTTGCGCGCGGCCAGCTGATGCAGCTCGTTGTACACCAGCAGAAACATCTGTTCCATCGAGTGAGAATGCATCTTATCTCGATGGGGCGGCGGATTCGCCGCCGCCCCGTGGGTCCTCACGTTCAACGATTGGCGGTGACGAACAGCGTCCCGAGTGCGTCGAGCCTTTCTCCCCAGTACTTCTTCGCCTTGTCCTGGGCGGCCCGGTCGCCCAGCTTCTGGTGCGCGAGAGCCACCGTGCTCTTCGCCCGGCCCTTCGCCACGAACCAACCGACGACGACCGTGCCGTCGGGCCACTGGAGCCGTATCGACTTCGGCGCCGTCGCCGTGCGCACGACCGGTTCGACGCCGTCGAGCCAGCGGCGTCTGGTCGCGGCATCCGCCCACGCGTCGAACAACGCTTTCACCGGGACATTGAACGTGCGGCTCTTGCTCGCCTCGTAGGCTCCATCGAGGCGCTGGCCGCGTTCGCGTACACCCTTGATGCGCTCGTAGCCGACGGTGACCATCTGCGACCACCAGTCGCCGACGTGGTACTTCTCGTGCACGAGCGCGGCGACGTCGCGATGACGCATGGTCGCGGCCTGCTCGGCGTCGAGTACGCGCTCCCACTCCGGCCAGGTGCGTCCTGTTTTCGCGGCGACCTTCTCGTCGCTCATGCCCGCCAGAGCAGCGTGATCCGTTGCACGCGCCGGCGGCTGCTTGCCCTTCGGTTTCGAGAGAATGTGTGCGCGGGCTGAGGTGTACGATTCGCCCGTTTTTTTCATCCGGTTGCGGATGATGCGCTTGCGGTCTTTATCGCGAGGCACGTTACGTCTCCTTTGCACGCGCCACGGGCTTACTCCCCGGCAGCGCTCGCGGCGACGCAAAGGTTGTGAACGTGCGATCCGGGAGTCTGCCCCCCTTTGCCTCACAGCGGGTCCCGGCCGGGGTGGGACCTGAAGAGGTTCGGCGTGGATCGACGCCGTCCCTCAGCATGCGCCGGCTTCGGACCGGCGTCAAGCGGGGCATCCCGACGCTCAACGTCCCGGCGAAAGATCGTGAAGAATGACGTGCAGGACGTCGCTCGCCAGCCGGGCGTCGCGCAACGACACGACCTCGCCGGGGGTCAATCCGCCGCTCGCGTCAAGACGATCGCGGTAGTCGCGGGCGACGATGGGGAGGCGGGCGCACCCGCGCGAGATCAGGCCCGCCCGCTCCGCGGTCGCGATCCGTGTCGCGAACGACCACGCGGCGATGGGCCCCTCCGGCGGCTCGAGCGCAGCGAGTCGGTCGGGTCCATACGCTTCGAGCGCGTACGTAATGACCGTCTCGAGGATGCTGCAGAAGGTCGTCAGCGCGAGCGACGACTCTCCACGCTCGAAGGCCTCCACGCCTTGCTGATAGGCGTGTTCGAGGCTGGCGCGAAGCGCGGCGTTCTCGATGTTCGCGAAGCGTGAGGGCGGAGGTTGGGAGGGGGCGTCGACGGAGGTGAGCTCGGCATCGGACAGCGATCGGCCAGCCGAATCGAGCACCTCGAGCAGGCGGTCGATGATGACGAGGACACTTGCCGACTCGGCGCCGTCGGCCGGCACGAGGAGTGCGTTGCTGAACGCGCGTGAGAGCCAGTGGGCCTTGCTGCCTCCGGACAACTGACTCACCGTCGTGGCGCACTCACGCTGCCAGGCCCCGAGCGATGGCAGGTCGGAGGCGCTCTGCGGAGCATTCGCCAGCGTCTCGCGAAGGTGCCGACCCCAGGCCTGAAGGTGATCGAGTCGGTGGCGGTACGCGTCGATGGCCGCCGTGCGGGCGATCACATCATCGTCGGCCACGTGGCACGGTGCGGTCAGGCAGTTGATCGAGCAGCGTGTGTCCTCGTCGATGGTCGGCTTGCCCGATTGACGGGTCGTTTCAACGATGCCAGACTGGCCCTCACTGGTCGGACCACCGAATCAGTGTACCACTTCGGACCCGCGGCTCAGACGCTGACGTCATGCCCAACCCGGACACGCCCTCGGCGATCGTCGAGTTCACGGCATCCGGCCCCGCCCGCGCCGTGGCGGCCGCCATCGAGGCCTACGCGTCCGAGCGCCGCGTCGTGAGCGCGCTCGTGGTGCCCTGGGAAAGCGACGAAGGGACACTGCGCATGGCCGTGACCTCGATGAAGAGCGACGGCTGGGCCATCGAGCACACCAACCTCGGGACGGTTTCGCTCGTCGACCTTGGCGACGGCCTCGTACGCATCATCGTGCTGCCGGCCGACACGACCGCGGGGGAGACCCCGGAGCGCGCCGAGCTTCGGCGGAAGCACACCGCGACGCTGACCGCGTTCGCGCAACAGATCGAGAGAACGTTCGGCGCTCCCTCCTCGAAGGCGGTCGACTCGCAGGCATGACCGCGTTCCCTCCCCCCGACGGGCTCATCCCTGAGCTTCCGAAGAACGAAGGGGCAACGCTGTTCGGGGCGAATGTCACGCTGCGCGTGACCGAAGCCCACGTCGACGACGTCGGCCGGGCCGTGGCGCGTCTCGCCGCGCCGGATCTGGTCCGGATTGGCGCGCGGCCGGGCGACGTGCTCCAGATCACGGGGCGGCTGGTCGCGGTCGCGCGCGCCGAGCTCCAGGCGCCCGCGGAACCCGGGACGATCCAGATCGACGGCACCGTGCGCGGCAACGGCGGCGCCGGCCTCCAGGAGCTCGTGTCGGTTACCCGCGTCGAGCACGGCGCCGCGGTCTCGGTCCGGCTCGCGAGCGTCGGCGGATCGACGCCGACGGCGATCAGCCCGGAGCGGATCCTCGAGGATCTGCGCGGCGTCCCCGTCATCACCGGCGCGATCGTCCGCGTGCCGACGTTCGCCAAGGCCGTGAACTTCCAGGTGAAGCGCACGATTCCGTCCGGTCCGGTCCTCATCGATCGGCGCACCGATTTGCGCGTCGTCGAAGGCGATCAATCCACGGCCCAGGCGCCGGGCATCTCGTACGAAGACGTCGGCGGCCTCGAGCGGGAGCTCGCGCGCGTGCGCGAGATCATCGAGCTGCCCCTGAAAAACGTCCGCATCTTCGAGCGGCTCGGCATCCTGCCCCCCAAGGGTGTGTTGCTGCACGGACCTCCGGGGACGGGCAAGACGCTCCTGGCTCGCGCGGTGGCGGCCGAGAGCCGCGTCCACTTCATCCATTTGAACGGACCGGAGATCATGCGCAAGTTCTACGGCGAGAGCGAAGCGCGGCTCCGCGAAGTCTTCGAGGAGGCCGCGCGCTCGGCGCCCGCGATCATCTTCATCGACGAAATCGACGCCGTCGCGCCGAAGCGCGCCGAAGTCGTCGGCGAGGTCGAGAAGCGCGTCGTCGCGCAGCTGCTCGGCCTGATGGACGGGTTCGTCGCCCGCGGCCAGGTGATCGTCATCGGGGCCACCAACATCCCCGAGGTGCTCGATCCCGCGCTGCGGCGACCGGGCCGCTTCGATCGCGAGATCGAGATCGGCGTGCCGAACGCGGCCGGCCGGCTCCAGATCCTCCGGATCCACACGCGCGCCATGCCGCTAGCCCCGGACGTCAGGCTCGAGGAGATCGCGGAGCATACCCACGGCTTCGTCGGCGCCGACCTGGAGGCGCTCTGCCAGGAAGTCGGCATCATCGCGCTAAGGCGCTTTCTGTCGACCAGCTCGAGCCGCGCCGGCGATGCCGACCGCGCGGAGCTCGGCGCCCTGGTCGTGACGGCGGAGGACTTCCTTCAGGGGCTGAAGGAAGTGGAGCCCAGCGCCACGCGCGAATTCCTGCTCGAGAAAAGCGCCATCCGCTTCGACGCCGTGGGCGGACTCGACGAGGTCAAGCGGCTCTTGCGCGCCATCGTCGAGCACGGCCACGTCCATGACGACGTGTACGAGCAGGTTGGTTTGACGACGCCGCGCGGCATCCTCTTCACGGGGCGCTCCGGAACCGGAAAGACGATGATGGCGCGGGCGCTGTCGGGCGAGACGGGCCTGCCGCTCATTGCCATCGACGGCCCGCAGCTCTTCTCGAAATGGCTGGGTGAGTCCGAGAAGGCGCTCCGCAGCGTCTTCAAGAAGGCCCGCCGGGCGGCGCCCTGCCTCCTGTTCTTCGACACCATTGACGCCCTCGCGCCGCGGCTGACCGATTCGGCCGCGGAGCACCAGGCCTCGGCGGGAATCTACCCGCGAATCCTGAGCCAGCTCGTGCGCGAGATCGACAATTTGGGCGACGTCAAAGGCGTTATATTGCTCGCCGCGACGAACCGACTCGAGCGCGTCGATCCGGTGCTCATGCGCAGCGGGCGCTTCGACTACGTGGTGAACTTCCCGGAACCCGATGCCGCGGCGCGCGAAGCCATCGCGCGGTTCTACTGTCGCCGGGCGCCGCTGGCCGCGGACGTGGATCTCGCGGAGCTGGCCCGCCGCACCGAGGGGCGGACGGGCGCGGACATCGAGAGCCTCTGCAAGAAGGCGATGCTCGTCGCGATCGATCGCTGTCACGGGGAGGGAAGCGACAAGCGCCTCGAGGTCCGCTGGAACGACTTCATCGCCCCGAACGAAGGGGCGAAGGATCCGTCATGAGTTATGTCGAGCTGACTGTGTGGACCCGCGGCATCATCATGGACAAAGAGGGACGCGACATCGTGAACTCCGTCGCGATGGCGGGCCGCAAGGAGGGCAAGTTCACGCAGGCGATGGAGAACTACGTCGACAACCCCGACCGGACGAATGCGCCGACGCGGAAGTACTGCCGGCTGAGCGACTCGGAGATCGAGCACGCGCTGACCTACGAGAACGAGCATCCCAACGTCGTGGTCCTCGTGGAGGGGACGATGGTGAAGGGATGGGACTACATGCGCGGGATGCCGCCGGGCGGGACGCTCGTGATCAACACGCACTACACGCCCGACTACATGTTGCGGTTCGTGCCGGGCCCCGAGCGGCTGGCGCAGCTCGTCTGCGTGGATGCGGCGAAGCTCGCCGATCACAAATGGCTGTACCATCGGCTCGGCGAGCTGGGCCTCGATCGCCTCTCGACCGAAGGCGCGGCGGAGCGGAGCAAGGCGATCGCGCCAGACATCGCGGCGCCGCTCATCGCCGCGGTGGTCAAGACGACAGGCATCGTCAATCGCGACAACATCGAACCGCTGATTTCGAACCAGGCGGCGTTCCGGGCGGGCTGGGACGCGTTGCAGGTGCTGACGCTGAACGCGGCGGCCATCACGAGCGCGGGGAACTGATGTCGACCAAGGGCACCCACATTCCAGACTGGCTGAAGGTCCCGTTCGCCGGCATCACGCCGGCGCCGACGCAGGAGAAGGGTCAGGATCTCTTTCCGACCGGCAACTGGCGCGCGATCCGCCCCGTGTATCGCGACAAGATGCCGCCCTGCAACAACGCCTGCGGAACCAACGAGAAGATCCAGGGGTATCTCGACCTGGTCAAGCGCGGCAAGTACCTCGACGCCTACGCGCTGATCAAGGAAGACATGCCGTTTCCGTCGGTCACCGGCCGTGTCTGCTACCACCCCTGCGAGCAGGCGTGCAACCGCGGGCAATACGACGAGGCGATCTCGATTCGCGCCGTCGAGCGGTTCCTCGGCGATTTCGGCCTGGCCTTGCCGCGCGACGTCGTCTCTGCCGGGCCCCCGAACGGCAAGAAAGTCGCCGTGGTCGGCTCGGGTCCCGCCGGGCACAGCGCCGCCTATCAGCTCGCGCGCCTGGGATATGCGGTGACGATTCTGGAGAAGTCGCCGAAGCCGGGCGGTCTGAACCGCGGCGGGATCCCCGACTGGGTCCTGCCGCAGGACGTACTCGACCGCGAGATCGACCGCCTGCGCGAGCTGGGGATCACGATCAAGACGAACACCGAGGTCGGCAGGGACGTCGCGTGGGACGACTTGAAGCGCGACTACGACGCGTGCGTTCTCGCCGTCGGGCTCACCGAGCCGAACCGCGTGCGCGCGGAAGGCGAAGACAAGACGGGCGTGCTGTACGGGCTGCCGTTCCTCCGCGACATCGGCATGGGGACGTCGCAGGTCGCGATGGGCGCGCGCGTGGCGGTCATCGGCGGGGGGAACACAGCCATCGACTGCGCGCGGGAGGCGCTGCGTCAGGGCGCGCTCGAGGTGACGATGATCACCGTCGAGGCGAACACGAAGGACATGCCCTGCGTGCCCGAGGACCTGCACGACATGCTCGAGGAAGGCGTCGAGCTGCTGCACGGCCGGGCGATGACGGCGGTCGCCGGAAACGGCCGCCTCGAGTCGCTGGAGCTGCGGCCCGCCCGCTTCTCGGGCGCGATCAACGCGTCACCCATCACGATCGACCGTCAGGCGCCGCCGGAACGGTTCGCCGCCGACACGGTCATCATCGCCGTCGGCCAGCACGCGGCGCTCGGCTGGCTGCCGGCCGAGTTCAAGACCGATCGCAACACGATCAAGATCGACGAGTTCGGGCGTCTCGGCGACACGACCTTCTTCGCCGCCGGCGACGTCGTCCAGGTCGGAACGGGACAGCCGCTGATGGTCGTCAACGCCGTCGGCGATGGCAAGCGCGTGGCCTTCAACGTCGACAAGGTCCTTCGCGGCCTTCCGCTCCGGCACCAGCCGAAAGCGGTGGACGTGATCGTCGACCTGAATCGCATGAACATGACCTACTTCCCGCAGTTCCCGCGTGTGAAGCAGGACATGCTCGTGCCCGCCTCGAGACGCCACACGCAGGACGAGGTCATCCTGGCGTTCACGGAAGAGCAGGCGGTCGAAGAGGCGAACCGGTGCTTCAGTTGCGGCACCTGCAACGCCTGCGACAACTGCTATCTCGTCTGCCCCGAGCCGTGCATCGTCCGATTGGATCGCTCGAACGGCCTGTACAAGATTCTGGTCGACTACTGCAAAGGGTGCCGGGTCTGCATCGAGGAATGTCCGACCGGCTGCCTGGAAGGCGTGCCCGAGCTCGACTTCGATACCGGCGTGGTTCGCATGGACACCGCATTCGCGATTACCCAGGGGCTGCACGGCCGGCAGGCAGACGAGCTGAAGGGGCTGCCTCAGCGCCCGGCGAAGGACATCGAGTGATGAAAAAGACGGTCCGCATCAACGGGTGCGTGGCGGCTGCGCAGGCGGCGAAGTATGCCGACGTCGACGTCATCACGGCCTATCCGATTCGCCCCTACACGGCGACGATGATGGCGCTCGCGCAGATGGTCGCCAACGGCGAGCTCGATGCGGAGTACATCGTCGCCGACAGCGAGCACTCGCAGCTCAGCATCGCGCACGGCGCCTCATCGTCCGGCGCCCGCGTCTTCACCGGCAGCTCTGGTGTCGGCGTGCAATTCGCATACGAGTTGTACTCGCCGATCTCCGGGAGCCGCATGCCGGTGCAGATGATGATCGCCGACCGGACGCTCGACCCGCCGGGAGACTTCGGGTCGGAGCACACCGACGCGCTGTCCACGCGCGACATGGGTTGGATCATGGGCTGGTCGTGCCAGGCGCAGGAAGCGTTCGACAACCACCTGCTGGCCTATCGGATCGGCGAAGACCCGCGCGTGCTGCTGCCGCAGATGGTCTGTCAGGACGGATTCTTCGTTTCGCACATCACGTCCGACGTGGAATTGCCCGATCCGGGTCAGGTGAAAGAGTTCCTGCCGCCGTACAAACACCCCTATCCGCTCGATCCGCGGCATCCTGTTTCGCACGGGCCGCAGATCATGCCCGAGCAGGGTCCACCGCTTCAGCTCGAACGGGCCCGCGCGATGGAGGGGTCCTGCCCGGTGATCGAGCAGGCGCACGAGGAGTTCGCCGGAATCTTCGGTCGCCGCTACGATCCGTGGGTCGAAGAGTTCATGACCGATGGCGCCGACGTCGTGTTCTTCATGCAAGGCGGGCACGCGGTCACCGCCCGTTACGCCATCCGCCACATGCGCGAGCGCGGTGCAAAGGTCGGCCTGGTCAGGCTTCGGACGATCCGGCCGTATCCAACCGAGCGCGTGAAAGACGTCCTGTCCAGATTCAAGGTGGTGGGCGTCATCGAAACCAACCTGAGTCTCGGCTCCGTGAGCAGCGGTGGCGTGCTCTATGCGGAAGTCTGCGCCGCGCTCTATGAGAGCGCCGAGCGGCCGCTCGTCGTGTCCTTCATGGCCGGGCTTGGCGGGGAAGCCATCGTGCTGAAAGAGTTCTACTGGATGACGCAGAAGATGCTCGAAGCGCAGAAGCGCGGCCGCCTCGAGAAGCGCACGCATTGGGTAGGATTTGAAGAGTAGCGCAGGCCTTCAGGCCTGCCTCGGAGATACGATGCCAACCATTGAAGTCGAACGGCAGATGCTTCCGCTGCTCGGCAGCCCGAACGTCGGAGCCCGGTTCTACAACCCGGACCTTCCGGCGACCGAGCCGTTCGTCCCGGGCCATCGGACGTGCGCCGGCTGCGGCCCGTCGATCCAGTACCGGATCACGAGCAAGGCGGCGGGCGACAACACGATCCTGGTCGGTCCGACCGGGTGCATGTATGTCGCGAACAGCTCGTACCTGTGCACGCCGTACAACGTGCCCTGGGCGCATACGCAGATTGGCAGCGCGGGCAGCTTTACCGCGGGCGTCGCGGCCGCCTACGAGGCGATGATCCGGAAAGGGAAGTGGAAGGGGAAGTTCCCCAACATCATCTGCGAGGCGGGCGACGGCAGCGCGTCCGATATCGGCCTGGCGTCGGTGTCTGGAGCGCTGTACCGCAACCACGACTGCCTGATCATCTGCTACGACAACGAGCAGTACGCCAACACCGGCATTCAGGCGTCGTCGCGCACGCCGTACGGCGGGATGACGACGTTCTCGCCGCCCGGACCGAAGGTCCCGGAAGGCAAAACGCTGTTCCCGAAGGATCTGGCGCGAATGATGGCCGCCGGCCATCCGCACTGCTACGTGGCCACTGCCAGCGTCGGCTACCCGATCGACCTGATGAACAAGGTCCGCAAGGGGCTGAATCACCGCGGCGCGGCGTTCGTCCTCATGTATACGCCATGCCAGAAGGGCTTCGTCTACGAGACGCCACGGTCGATCGACCTCGGCCGTCTGGTCGTCGAATGCGGCCTCTTTCCCGTCTGGGAATGGAACCCGGAGGCGCGCGCGTACGACTACGGTTTCCGTCCGCAGTCGATGCGTCCCGTGGCGGAGTACCTGAAGCTGCAGGGCCGTTTCGGCCATCTGCACGCCGCGCATATCGCGACGCTGCAGAAGTTTGCGAACGCGCAGTGGAAGATGATGGGCGTCGAGATCCCGCAGGCGCTCGTCGAGGCCGAGAACCCGGACGTGCACACGCGCATGGCGGCAGCCGAGCAGGCCGCGGCCATCGCGCACACGGTGTAACCATGGCAGAAGGCGCACACGACGCCGCTCCTCCTCTGGTGGAGGAAAGCTACATCGTCAGCGAAGGGAAGAAGCGCGGATCGACCCGCGACGTGCGGGCCGATGCGCGCCATGACAAGTTCTACACCGTCGTCCGCGTGCACGCCGGCGACGGGCTGCTCACAAGCAACTGGCACACCAACGAGGTGTTCCAGCACGTCAAGGACAACTTCGAGGGCTACACGTTCGTGATGCGCACGCTGGAAGCCTGGGGTGCCGTCATCGAAAGCGACGACCGCGCGTCCTACACCGCCGGCGGCCGCGTGTGGGTGCTCGACCTGCAGCCTGCCGAAGGCAAGAAGCGGCGGCTTCCGCGCTAAAGCCGTGTGCCACACATGCCTCGAAAGGTGCTCCTCGTCGACGACACGCCCGAGATCGCCGAGCTCCTGAGCTTCTCGCTGCGGGATCACGGGTACGAGGTCTCCGTTTCCGGGTACACCTCCTCCATCAACGAGCTCATCGCGCAGGATCAGGCCGCGGCGGTCGTCATCGACTGCTCGATCTTCGACATGAGCGAGTCGCTCTTCGACATGGTGCGCGACGCCGAAGAACACTCGACGCTGCCCGTCGTCATCATCAGCGACACGCCGGATGAAGCGGTGAAAAGCCTGCGCGCTCGACAGGCGCGGCACGTGCGCCTCGTCCCCAAGCCGTTCACCGGGTCTCAAGTCGCGGCTGCCCTCGAGCAGCTGCTCGAGCCAGACACGGGATCCTGACCGCGATGTGGAATATGGACGACTGGGACTACGTGAAGCGTGAGGTGGTTCGCGATCCCAAGGGTCGCGAATGGACCGTGGCGCTGATGGACATGTTCGGACAGGAGGGCGATCCTGAAGTCCCCAGCCGCGTCCTCGAAATGCAGCACGCGTCCGGCCGTTACTTCACGCTGATCTACGCGTCGACCGGCGCCATCCAATGGGAGCGCGGGCATCGATCGCTCGACGATGCCTCCGCGGAATACGGATGCCTCCTGGCCGACGTGGCTGCCGGCCATCTCGACCCCGCTCAGCCGGTGTTTCGCGAGAACCTCGACGATTGACGTCGAGGTGGCTACGAAGCGGCGGCAGGCGCTCGCAGTGGCCGGTCGGCGACGCCGACTGATGATTGTGTGAGACGCGCCGCGAGCGGGCGAAGCCAGAAGAACGCCAGCGCCGCGGCGAGCAGGTCGCACGCCACCGCGACCCAGAAGACGGGAGGCCAGGACCCGTAGGTCTCCACCAACCACGCCGCGCCCCATCCGGCGAAGATCGACGCGGTGCCCTTCGCGGTGTACTGGATTCCGTAGTTCGTCGTGGCGTAGTTCGGTCCAAACACGTCGCCGATGGCCGCCGGAAAGAGCGAGTAGATCTCGCCCCACGCAAAGAAGACGAACCCCGAAAGGACCACGAACAGCAATGGGCGATCGATGAACTGGATGAGCGTCAGGATCGCAATCGCCTCGAGTGTGAACGCGATGCCCATCGTGGTGTACCGCCCGATGTGGTCCGAGACCCACCCCCAGAAGGGTCGGGTGATCCCGTTCAGGATGCGGTCAAGGATGAGCGCCAGGCCGAGCGCACTGACACCCCACATGACGATGGTCTTGTCCATCCCGTAGTCCCGGGCAATCGGCCTGAGCTGCGCGGTCACCATCAGCCCGCCGAAAGCCACCAGCGTCATCATGAGGTACATGAGCCAGAAGGTGGGCGTACTGATCATCTGAAGCGGCGTCTTGCTCACGCGCGACTGGACGACAGCCGACGTAGCCGCCGGTACCCATCCCGACGGCTTCCAATCAGGCCGAGGCTTTCTCATGAACTGCGCCATCGCGATGACGATGACGCCCTGGATGACACCCCAGACGATGAACGCAGAGCGGTAGCCGCTCGTCTCGATCATCCGCTGGATGGGCAGAATCGTGAGGGCCGTGCCGAATCCATAGGCGCCCGCGGCAAGCCCGGCCGCGAGGCCCCGACGATCGGGAAACCACTTCAAGGCGGTGCCGATCGAGGCGCCGTAGACCGCGCCCGCGCCGATTCCTCCAAGGACGTACCAGAAGTAGAGTCCGCCGAGCGTCTGCGCGAAGCCCGATCCGATCCAGCCGAGACCGACGAGCACGCCACCGACGGTCACGACGCTTCGGGGGCCCAGTTTATCGATGAGATAGCCCTCGACCGGCACGAGCCAGGTCTCCGCGAGGATGAAGATCGTGAACGTGAGCTGGACCGCCGACAGGGTGGCTTTGAGGCTCTCCGTCAACGGGATCGTGAACAGCGTCCAGGCGTACTGCAGGTTCGCGATCGCGGCCATGGCGACCACGCAGGCCGCGAGTTGCATCCATCGATTCACGACTCGAGCCGCGTCCGAGCGCGCCTGTTCGGGCACCAGCGCACCTCCAAATTGGAGGACAACTTGTACTCGGACGCCGGTGACGGGTCAAGGTGCGCTCTTCACGCGCCACACTGCGTTGCCGACATCGTCGGCGACGAGCAGGGCGCCGCGCGTATCGATCGCCACGCCGACCGGCCGGCCCATCGCGTCGCCGTTCTCCTTGACGAACCCGGTCAGCACGTCGATGAGCGCGCCGGACGGGCGGCCGTTCGTGAAAGGGACGAACACGACTTTGTATCCGCTGCGCGGCTTTCGGTTCCAGGAGCCGTGCTGACCGACGAACATTCCCCGACTGAATCGCGCCGGCAGGCTCGCCGAGCGCGAGGAGGCCAGCCCGAGTGACGCCGTGTGCGGACCCAACCCATAGTCCGGCACGATCGCCTTCGCGACCAGGTCTGGCCTCGGCGGTCGCACCCGGGTGTCGACGTGAGACCCGAAGTAGCTGTACGGCCAGCCGTAGAATCCGCCATCCTGAACCGAGGTCATGTAGTCGGGCACCAGATCGCTGCCGAGCTCGTCCCGCTCGTTGACGGCGACCCACAGCGCGCCGCTCTCCGGTTCCCACGCCATCCCGACGGGGTTCCGCAGGCCCGAAGCGAAAATGCGATGCGTCCCGGTTCGGGCATCGATCTCCCAGATCGCCGCGCGTCCCTCCTCCTGATCCATTCCATGCTCCGCCACGTTGCTGTTCGATCCAACGCCGACGTAGAGCTTGGACCCATCCGCAGAGGCGATGAGACTCTTCGTCCAGTGGTGGTTGAGGGGGCCGCCCGGAAGGTCGACCACCTTGGCCGGCGTGGCGGTGATCTGGGTCTGGCCTTCGTCATAGGGGACCTTGACCACGGCGTCGGAATTCGCCACATACAGGACGTTCCCCACGAGGGCCATGCCGAAGGGGGAGTTGAGGCCGGTCAGAAACGGCGTGCGGGTTTCCGCAACGCCGTCGCCGTCCGCGTCGCGAAGCAGCGTGATGCGATTCGCGCTCGGCACCGCGCCGCCTGCCTTCTTCTGGTAGCGCCTGAAGAACCAGCCCTTCATCCCTTTGCGGTCCTCCGGGCGCGGTGGAGCATTCGTCTCGGCGACGAGGACATCGCCGTTCGGAAGGACATGCAGCCAGCGCGGATGGTCCAGTCCGCGCGCGAAGGCAGTAACGCTCGTACCCTCAGCCGCGACCGGCCGTTCGCTGTCGGACCAGCCTTTCGCCTTTACCACGTGCACGGTCGGGATGAGCGAGCGGTTCGGCTCGGGCAGCGCGGGGTTGGGGCCCGTGCCGTCGTTGACGGGGAGGCGCGCGGTCGCTCCGCATGCGGCAACTGCGCTGGTCGCGGCGATGAGCATCACGAACGACTGAAGCTTTGAGACGGTCATTCTTTCACCTGGCTGTGAGCGACTGGATTAACTCCCGCTGTTGGGCTACTAGCTCGAGCGACACGTCCACTCCATCACGCACATTTGCAGGTTTCTCGCCACGCTCCGATTGATTCGCAGAGGTGTGTGCGGCCCGCGAATTGCTACATCAGCACAGGCGTTGAATCAGGAGGTATGCATGGGAAGCCTGAGGTTGTTGATGTCCGTGGTGATGTTCTCGGTGATGACGGCCGCCTCCGCTGCGGCATCTCCGCAAGCGCCCAAACCGACCGGCTCGAAGGAAGCCGTGCAGACGCCGGCAGCCTTCGCTCTGAAGCAGGACATGCGGAAGCTGTGGACGGACCACGTCGTCTGGACCCGCGTGTACATCATCGCCGCCGTCGGCGGTCAGCCGGATGCGCAAGCGGCCGCGAATCGGTTGATGAAGAATCAGGAAGACATCGGCAACGCTGTCGCGAAGTTCTATGGTGGGGCAGCCGGCAGCCAGCTCACGACGCTACTGAAGGAACACATCTCGATTGCCGTCGATCTGATCAAGGCGGCAAAGGCGGGCGACAAGCCAGGGCAGCAGCAGGCGGACGGGCGCTGGCAGCAGAACGCCGTGCAGATCGCCGACTTCCTGAGCAAAGCCAACCCGAACTGGCCAAGAGCGACTCTGGTCGATCTGATGAAGATGCATTTGTCGACGACGACGGAAGAAGTCGTGGCGCGCCTGAACAAGAACTGGGATGCGGATGCTCGGGCGTTCGACGCGGTCTATGACCACATTCTGAAGATGTCCGACGCGCTCGCCGACGGGATCGTCAAGCAGTTCCCGGGCAAGTTCGGCGCCGCCCCGACGGCCACGACGGGCGTGCGTTAAGACGTCGTCGGGCTCACGACCCGGCGAGGAGCCGCCGGATCGCGCGCCCCGGGCGCGCGTCGTCGATCAACTTGCCGTCCCGCACGACAAACGTCCCGTTGACGATGACGTGCGGGATTCCGGCAGACGCCTGCGCCGGCTCGGCAAACGTGGCGCGATCGACGACCGTGGCGGGATCGAAGATGGTGACGTCTGCGTCCATGCCTTCGGCGAGACGTCCCTTCTTCAGCATCTGCGGGGCCACACGCTCGAGGCGCTGCGCCGGCAGGATCGTCATCTTGCGGAGCGCCTCGATCAGGGTCAGCGCCTGTTTATCGCGCACGTAGCGGCCCAGCACGCGCGCGAACGTCCCAGCGCCCCTCGGGTGCGCGCGGCCGTCCGTGAACGGCACGCCGTCGCTCGCGATGATCACGCCCGGCCGCGCGACGGCGAGGTCGACGGCTTCCTCCGGGATGATGTGCGCGATGATCATGCCGCCCGTCGCGCGGTACTCCTCCCAGCTCTGCTCACTGAGGCGCTGCCCCGTCGCGACCCACTCGATATCCCCGTAGTCGGCGCCGAGCCGCTCGCGCCAGCCGGGATCGAATATCGCGGCTTTGATGTTCGTCGAGGCCGCCGTGTACGGATAGACCTCGGTCGTCACCTTCACGCCCGTGCGCCGCGCGCCGTCGATCATGTCGAGCAGGATCGCCGTCTGCCGAAGGCCGCTGCTTCCGATGTGCACGATGTGGACGGCCGCGCCGCTGCCGGCCGCGTTGCCGATCACTTCATGGATGGCCTCGATGCTGCTGCCCGGCTCGACCATCCCCGCGTACCGCACGTGCACGAAGATCGAAACCTGCTTCTCGGCTGCGACCTTGAACACGCGCCAGGACTCTTCGCGCGTGGCGCCCGGCGTGTACGCGAGGCCCATCCCGATCCCGAGCGCGCCCTCCGCAAGGCCCTGGCGGAGTCGCTTCTCGATCTCGGCCAGCTGCTCAGGCGTCGCGGGCTGGTAGACGCCCGGCCCCTGCGGTGCGCTCGATTCGAGCACTCGTGCGCCGCGCGCCTGCACGTGCGAGGCGGTCGCTCCGAAGTTGAGACGGGCCTTTCCGGCACGCGCCGCATACCAGTCGGCCACCTGCAGCGTCCCGCCCTCGAGCTCGAGCGCGGTCGTGACGCCATCGTGCGCCTGCCACTTGCTGCTCTCAAGGTCCTGGCCGTGTGCGTGAAGGTCGATGAACCCAGGCGCCACAACGAGACCGCTGACATCCACCACCTCGCGCGCGTCGAGCGGCCGCCTCGAGATCGCGGCGATCCGCCCGTCCCGGATCGCGACGTTGCGCACCTCGTCGAGGCCCGATGCGGGATCGATGACCCGCCCGCCGCGCAGCACCAGGTCAAACCGGCCTGGCTGAGCTTCGAGGAGGCCGACGAACAGGGCGGCAACCGCCGTGGATACCACGAGCGCTTTCGTCATGCGGTATATCCTTTGAGGAGTTGCAATTATGCCACTCAACTCGAATCGGTTTCGCGCGCTCGCCGTCGACTACGACGATACGCTGGCCACCGAAGGCAGGGTAGACCCGGCCGTCCTCGACGCGCTGAACCGCTTGAAGGGCGCCGGCTTCCGGCTTCTCCTCGTGACCGGCCGCGAGCTCGGCGATCTGCGGCAGGTCTGCCCGGCCCTCGCGATCTTCGATCGCGTTGTCGCGGAGAACGGCGGACTGCTGTATCGACCTGACACCGGCGACGAGCGAACGCTCGGTGAAGCGCCGAGCGGACCGTTCCTCGACCTCCTCCGGCAGAAGAACGTCGTCCCGCTCTCGGTCGGTCGCGTGATCGTCGCGACGAGAGAGCCTCACGAGGCGCGCGTGCTCGAAGCCATTCGTGAGCTCGGGCTCGAGCTCGAGATCATTTTCAACAAGGGCGCCGTGATGATCCTGCCGTCGGGCGTCAACAAGGCGACCGGGCTTCGACACGCGCTCTCCGCCCTGAAGTTGCCGGCGGCCAGCGTGGTCGGCATGGGAGACGCCGAGAACGATCACGCGTTTCTGGAGGCGTGCGGGTACGGCGTTGCGGTCGCCAACGCGATCCCGGCTCTCAAGAGTCGCGCGCGCCTCGTGACCGGTGGCTCCGCCGGCGCGGGCGTCATAGAAGTGGTCGAGCGGCTGCTCTCGGATGGCCTCGGGAGTTAGACGGGCGCGTCCTCCGGCGCCCGCGCCGCGTACTGCAGCGGCTTGGTCCAGATGCTCTCCAACCCTTCCAGGATCTCCGACGCCCAGCCGAACACGTTGCGGCCGGCGACGACGCGCCGCATCGCGCGCATCCGGGCGCGCCGCTCGTCTGGTTGCATGTCCACGGCGCGGGTCAGCGCGTTGACGAAGTCCTCGATGTCGTACGGGTTGATGATCAGCGCATCCCGCAGCTCATGCGCCGCGCCCGCCAGGCTGCTCAGGACCAGGACGCCATCCTCGTCGTCCCGCGCCGCCACGAACTCCTTCGCGACCAGATTCATCCCGTCGTGCAGCGAGCTGACGACGCAGAACTGCGCCAGCCGGTAGAGCGCCACCAGGCTCGGCATGGCGAGGGCGCCCTTGTGGTAGTAGACGGGCGGCGGCAGGCCGGGCTTCGCGTGGCGGGCGTTGATGTCCGCGACACGCCTGGCGATCTCCGAGGCGATCGCGCTGTAGCTCTCGAGCTCCGACCGCGAGGGGACGGCAATCTGCACGAAGGTCAACCGTCCGCTCAGCTCCGGCCGCATTGTCAGCAGGAGGTCGAGCGCGGCGAGGCGCTCGGGGATGCCCTTCGTGTAGTCGAGCCGGTCGACGCCGAGGCCAAGAATCGGCGCGCCCAACCCGAACGCCTGCACGAGCCTCCGCTGTTCGTCTGCGAGCGCGGGGTCGGCGGCCGCCGACTGGATACGGTCGTAGTCGACTCCAATCGGCACCGACACGGCCGTCGTGGGTCGGCCGTCGAGGCGCACGATCGCGCCGTTCGCTTCGATCTCGGCGTCCAGCTCCTCCTCGGCCGCCGCGACGAAGTTCCGGCGATCCCGCTCGAGCTGGAACGCGAGGAGGTCGTTCGCGAGAAGGCCGGAGAGGAGCTCGCGCCGCCACGGACAGATGCGCAGGCGATCCGGGTAGGGCCACGGGATGTGCCAGAAGAGCGCCGTGCGAACGGCCGACCGGCGCTCGCGGAGGCGCGGCGCGACGAGCGCGAGGTGATAGTCCTGGATGAACACCGGCGTCTCGAATGACGCCAGCTCTTCGTCGATCGCCGCGGCGAAGCGCGCGTTCACCGACTGGTACGCCGACCAGTCCTCGGGGCGAAACACCGGGCGCACGTCGACGAGATGACAGAGCGGCCAGAGGCCCTCGTTGGCGAACCCCGCGTAATACGCCGAGAACTCCCGGTCCTCCAGCCAGAGACGACGGAGATCGTACGAGGCGCTGTCCGGAGGCACGCGCACCTTGTCGAAGGCGTCGACGACGTCCCGATCGGCGCGGCCGGCGCCGTGCGCGATCCAGACGCCGCCGCGCTCGCGCATGAGCGCGTCGAGCGCCACCGCAACGCCCCCCGTTGCGGCCGTGTGCGTGACGCGGCCTGCCTGATCGTAGTTGTGCAGATAGGGCTCCCGATTCGAGACCACGATCAGAGGCCGCGGCGCGCTCGCGTCGATCTCGCCAGCCCGCGCCAGCCCGAGCCTGAAGAGGACGGGGCCGATCAGCTCGTGGATGACGATCAGCGCGACCAGCAGCATCTGGATCTGGACGCCCCAGCCGGGAAACTCCGCGGCGACGACCGACGTCAACCCCAGCGTGACACCCGCCTGCGAGAGGAGGCCCGTCCACGCATACTTCGCCGAGGAACGCTCGACGTCGGCGAATCGAATTCCGACGCGCACGCCGAGATGGATCAAGAGCAGCCGCGCGGACGCCAGGCCGACGGCGACGAAGCCGAGCGCGGCGAGCACCTCGAGCTGGAGCGACGAGCCGACGGCGACGAAGAACACCACGAGCACCGGGAGCGCGCCGCGCTGCACCGCCGCCTTGAGCGCGTCTCCCTGCGCGACCGCGAGGTTCTCGATCACGATGCCGGCCGCCAGCGCCGCCAGCAGAGGCTCGAGCCCCTGCGTGACCCCGACCTGGCTGAGCAGCGCGCAAACGGCGATCAGCACGAGCGTGATCTCGCGCCCGATGTACTTCAGGTAGAGGGCGAACAGCGCCCCGACGAGGCTGCCGAACGCCGCGGCGCCGCCGATCTCCCACGCCAGCCGCATGAGGACGTTGACGCCTTCGCGCGGCGCTTCGCCGAACGCCGTACGCGCAAGCTGCATCGACAGCGAGAACAGGACGAGGAGGACGAGATCCGCGAACACGACGATCGCGAGGACGAGATCGCTCAGCCGGCCGCGCGCTCCCGTTTCGGAGATGACCGCCGCGGTCATCGTCGGGGAGAAACTGACGACGATGATCACGAGAAGGACGGTCATCGCGAGCTTGGGCAGTCCGACGGCGTCCGGCGCGACCGGCAGCCACGGCCAGGCGAGCCAGACAAGCGCGAACAGCCCGCTCATGGCAATCGCGATGGTCGTCAGCGTCAGCTTCGCGATCCCGGCCAGGCGGCGGCCGAGACGCTCCAGGTTCAGCGTGAGCCCCGCAATGAACGCAATCAGCGTCGTCGCGATGCCGTTGATCGCTTGAAGCTGGCGCACCATCGGCTCGGTGATCAGGTTCGCGAGATAGGGGCCGACCACGAGGCCGAACAGCAGGTAGCCCGTCAGGCGCGGCAGGCGGAAGCGGCGGAGCAGGTCGCCGGCCACGGACGCCAGAACGAGCGTGAGCCCGATCGCGAGGGCGGTGCTCCGCGGATCCGGTTCCACCGAGCCGAGCTGCCGGACCCACACAACCGCGGCGATGACGAGCGCGACGGCGAGCGCGCGCCTCACGGCCGCGCCTCCCGCGGATGGACGAAGTGCGAGATCACCGCCGAGCCGAGCGACCCGGCGACCGCGACCGCGAGGACGATCCCGGCGCGATCGGGCCCGGCGGCCTGGATCGCGTTCAAGCCGAACGCGATCGCGAGCACGCCAGGCGATACGAGGTAGAGCCCCAGGCCAGCCGGTACGTCGCTTCCCGCGATCCGCCGGGCGATCCAGCCGCCGGCCATCTTGCCCGCGATCCGGAAGAGCAGGTAGACGGACACGAGGAGCGCGAGACCGGGCCAGACACCGACACGGGCGCCGGCAACGAGGACGAGCAGGACGACGAGCGGGTGCTGCACGTGACGCACGTCGCGCTCGAGCCGGTCCCGCCCGGGACCGCCGGCCGCGTTCCACAGAGCGCCGGCGACGAGGCCGGCGAGCAAACCCGACAAAGACAGATACTCCACGGTGCCGCCCAGAAGCAGCAGCGTGCCAACCGCAAACACGCGCTGCTCGCTTTCCGAGGATGCCTGGGACACGAGCAGCCACCCGGCGAACGCGATAGCGAGCGCGATCACGGCAGACTGAAGCGCCAGCACCGCAAGCTCCTCCTGCTGACTCTCGCGCAGCGACGCGAGCGCCACGGCGCCGAGGACGATCGGCAATACGTCATCGAGATCGCCGATGCGCGCGACCTGCACGCCGGGACGATCCGGACCTTCAATCGCCGCCGTCGATGACGAAGCGGCGCAGATGCCGATGAGGAGCGCGGCGAGCCACTGCGGGAGGCCGACGTCGATGTTTGCCAGGCGGAGCGCCAGGAGCACGCCGGCGCCCACGAGGGTAATCGTGAACGCACCCTCGACGCTGGCGGCCGCCAGCAGGCGACCTTCATACGGTCGCCTCGCATCCAGACCCAGCCCGACGAAGACGCCCAGCGTCGCGATCGCCACCGAGACGACAGGATCCAGGTACGAGAGAACGCCTGGCGAGAGAAGTCCCAGACCGTACGGCCCCAGCGCCACTCCCAATGGCAGGAGCACGAGCCCCGGGGCTGGCGTCGGCGACAACCCCAGCGCCAGCCGGATCCTCGTCCACCGTCGCGGGCCGCCGCGTCCGGCCTCCGCGACGTAGCCGAGCCTGGCATCGAGCGGATCGGGAATCATCGCGTGTCTTTTTCCAGGGCCACGACCCGGTGGAGATCGCCCCGCGTGATCGCCGCGATCACCGGACGATTGTCGCGCGAGGCTCCGAACGCACGAGCGACCTGGACGGCGGTCGGCTTCTGGATCCCGCCGATCGCAACGATCACGTCTCCGGCGAGGATGCCTGCATGTGCTCCAGCGGACCGAGCGGCAACCTGCAGGACTTCGGCGCCGACCCCTGGAAGCGTCCGCAGCGTCAGTCCGAGCGGCAGGGGAGTCTTACCCGGAGGCGCCGCCGCCTTGACCGTCATCGTGACGACTTCCGCGCCTCGCCTGACTCCCAACGTCACGGAACCGCCGGGCCTCATCCGGGCCGCATGGGCCCGCCAGTCGTCCAGCGATGCGATCGGCTCGCCGTTGACGCTCTCGATCACGTCGGTCACGACAAGCGTCGCAGCCGCGGGCCCGTCGGGAAGCACGCGCGAAACGATGACGCCGGCGCGCGCGCCCGTTCCGGACGCAAGCGGCGGCGTGAGCGCCTGCAGTTCGAAGCCGAGCCAACCCGCGGGGGCAGCTCCCTGCCCGCGCAAGAGTTCCGCGGCGCTCAACACGGTTTCGCCAGGCACCAGCGCGAAGGTGCCGGCGTGGGAAACGATCAACCCCGCCAGGGCGCCCTCCGTCGTAAACAGCAGATCGCCGGGAGCGACGGCGGTCCGAACGGGGAGCGCCCAGACCTCACCCGGCCACGCCGGGTTCGTCGCCGGTTGAAGACGGCCGATGAACACCGGCCGCAGGGAAGCCGCGCGGTTCGAGAAATCGGCCGCGAACAGGTAGCGCGGCCTGTCGAGACGCTGCGGCGACCAGATGGTGAGCTCCGGCGCGGGAGATCCGGGAATTCGCACGAGCGCGAGTCCAGTGACGGTGTCATGCGCGAGGATCCTCGAATCGTCCGGCCGCGCGTCGCCGCGGTCACCATTCGACCCGGCCAGCAGCGTCGCGCCGATGTCGTCGCGCACGCGCAGGGCCGTCGCCGCGGACGTGCCGCCAAGCTCGACCGGCACGAGCGACGGCAGGAGGCGCGATTCGAGCGCCGATACCTGGGTCGCAAGATCGTCGAACCCGGGGGAAACGGCGAGCTGCGTCAGCAGCGGCGCCACGGGATTCGGCGTTGCCTGACGCTCTGGAAAGCGAAGCCTCGCGAGAGCCCAGAGCGCAGACATGGCGACCAGAATCGTGACCAGCAGCAGCCGCGTCTCGCGCGAGAGGCGCGGCCGCGCCGGACCCTGGTGGTCCATCGGGCCCATGCTAACGATGAGGTCGAGGATCGGCAAGAGAAGATGGGCTAGGATTGCTGCTGGCCCGACAAGGAAGGACTTCAACCGATGACCGCACGTTGCACGATCCTCGCGCTGCTGCTGGCGACGTCCGTCCCAGCTCAGCCATCGGCGCCAGACACGCTGCCCGGCAAGGTCTTTACGGCATGGTTGAACGCCTTCAATTCAGGGGACCGGGAGCGCATTCGGTCGTTCGACGAAACGTATCGTCGCGAGCCGCCGCCGGTCGAGCAGACGCTCAATTTCCGGGAGAACACGGGGGGCTTCGAGCTCATACGCGTCGAGAAGAGCGACGAGACGACGCTCGTCGCGCTCGTCAAGGAACGGGCAGGGGACAACGTGGCGCGGCTCGAGCTCTCGCTCGATTCGGCGACGCCGCCCAAGATCGCGAATCTCGGTCTGCGTATCGTCCCCCGGCCGGCCGACCTGGCGCTTCCGCGGCTGACCGAACGGGAAGCGCTGGACGCTCTGGCATCGCGCGCCGAGGAAACAGTCAAGAACGATCGGTTCTCCGGTGCTCTCCTCGTGGCGCGCAACGGGAAGGTTCTTTTCCAGCGGGCGTTCGGCCTGGCGAACCGCGAATCGAAGACGCCCGTCACGGTCGACACGCAGTTCCGCATCGGATCGATGAACAAGATGTTCACGGCGGTCGCGACGCTGCAGTTGGTCGAAGCGGGCAAGATCGCGTTGGAGGATCCGATCGGGAAGCATCTGACGGACTATCCCAACGCCGACGTGGCGTCAAAGGTGACGGTTCGTCACCTGCTCACGCACACTGGAGGGACCGGCGACATCTTCGGCCCGGACTTTACGAAGAACCGGCTCACGCTTCGCGAGCATCGCGACTACCTGGCGCTCTACGGTTCTCGCGCTCTCGTCCACCAGCCCGGAGCGGAGCATCGGTACTCGAACTACGGCTTCGTCCTGCTCGGCGCGCTCGTCGAGAAAGTCAGCGGCGTCCCGTACTACGACTACGTGCGGACCAGGGTCTTTCAGCCGGCCGGCATGGCGTCCACCGACTCGCTTCCCGAAACCGAGACACTCGCCAATCGTTCGACGGGGTACATGAAAAGGGACGGCGCGTGGATCGCGAACACGGATACGCTGCCATGGCGCGGAACCGCCGCGGGCGGCGGTTACTCGACGGTTGGCGACCTGTTCCGATTCGCACAGGCGCTGGAATCAGGCAAGCTGATCTCCAAAAAGATGCTGGCTGAAGCGACGAAGCCCCAGGCGCAGCAGTACGGCTATGGGTTCGGGACGTCGGGGGAAGGCGCTCTGCGCCGCTACGGCCATGGCGGCGGCGCGCCCGGGATGAACGGCGATCTCCGCGTCTACCCGGAGCTCGGGTACATTCTCGTGGGCCTCGCCAATCTCGATCCGCCGGCGGCCTCGCGTCTCGTGGACTTCTTCTCGCTCCGCATGCCGGCGGCGCCGTCGGTCCCGACGGCCTCACGGTAACACGGCCCTTCGCTCTCGCCTTGACGCCGCGCCCCCACGGGGACAGGATCGTGTCCGTTTACACGCTCTTTGCGGGGGGCTGCTATGGTGCCGCGCATGACACGTTCCACAATCGCCACGTTGGCGTTCGCCCTCGCGCTGCTCGCCGCGCCGGAGGCCTACGCTCAGTTCGATACTGCCTCCGTGGTCGGTACGATAAAGGACAGCGCGGGCGCGGTCGTCCCCGGCGCAACCGTCACGCTGACCAACCTCGAGACGAACATCGTCCTCAGCCGGGTCACGGACGAACATGGAAACTACGAGTTCATGACGGTCCGTGTGGGCCGCTACAAAGTGTCGGCCGAGCTGCAGGGTTTCTCCGTCGCGGTCGCGGATGACGTGCAGGTCACGGTCGGCGCGCGCCAGCGGGTCGACCTGCGGCTCACGCCCGGCGCGCTCACCGAGACGGTCGAGGTCATCGGCGCGTCCCCCTTGCTCGAGACCGATTCGAGCCAGCGCGGGCAGCTGATCACCGGCGAGCAGGCGGTCGAGCTGCCGTTGAACGGCCGGGAGTACTCCTCGCTCGCGCTGCTGAGCCCCGGCGTCCGGCTCTCGGCGCTCAATACCGGCTCGGCGTCGACGGTGCGGGAAGGCTCGTTCAACATCAACGGGCTGCGCAGCACGGTGAACAACTTCCTGCTCGACGGCATCGACAACAACGCCTACGGCACGAGCAATCAGGGCTTCTCGAACCAGGTGATGCAGCCGTCGCCGGACGCCGTCGCCGAATTCAAAGTCGTGACCAACAACATGAGCGCCGAGTACGGCCGGAGCGCGGGGGGAATCATCAACGTGGCGTCGAGAAGCGGCACGAACAGCTTTCGCGGCGCGGCGTGGGAGTTCTTCCGAGACACGAGCCTGAACGCGACCGGGTTCTTCCTCCCGGCAAACGGCGAGAAACCGCCGCTCAGCCGCGACCAGTTCGGCCTCACGTTCGGCGGGCCGTTCCGGAGAAACCGGGCGTTCTTCTTCACCGACTACGAGGGGTTCCGTCAGACGCGGAAGAACGTGGCGTTCCAGACCATCCCGAACCCAGTGCAGCGCCAGGGGATTCTGTCGGTGGCGGTGCGCAATCCGCAGACCGGCATCACGTACCCGGCCGGCACCCCGATTCCGATGACCTCTTTCGCGCGCAAGGTTTTGTCGGAGCTGCCGGATCCGACGTCGAGTGCCGCGTCGAACAACTACTCGATCCTCCAGGAGTTCAGCAACACGAACGACAAGTTCAGCGCGAAGGCGGATTTCCAGATCAATGCCGCGCTGACGACGTTCGGGCGTTTCGGCTATCGCGACGCGGAGCTCGTGGACAATCCGCCGCTGCCGCTGCCCTCGGGCGGGAGCGGGAACGGGCTGACCTACGTCGCGAACAAACAATTCGCCGCGGGGTTCACGTGGGCGCGCTCGGCGACATCCCTGCTCGAAGGGCGGTTCGGCTGGTCTCGCACACGGGCCGGCAAGGACCCGCTGGCGCTGGGCTCACAAGGGGCCCTCGACACGTACGGGATCGCCGGTCTTCCCACCGACCCGCGAATCGCCGGCGGGCTGCCGACGCAGCTCATCACCGGCTACTCGGACCTGGGTCGGCAGGCCACGAACCCGCAGTGGCAGTATCCCGAGCTGTGGAATCCGAAGATCAACTATACGTGGGTGGCGGGCCGTCACTCGCTCAAGACCGGGTACGAATTCCAGCACATCGGCACGGAAGTGCAGGACGTCAACCCGCTGTACGGACGGGACGCCTACACCGGCCAGTTCACTCGGCCGGCCGGGGCGGCGGCCAACAACCTGTACAACCTCGCGGACTTCATGTTCGGGCTGCGCAGTCAGTACGCGCTCAGCAACATCCTGATTGCCAATCTTCGCCAGCAGATGCACTTCACCTACGTCCAGGATGATTTCCGCCTGAACGACAGCCTGACGCTGAACCTCGGGTTGCGGTACGAGTACGCGACGCCGCACTGGGAGACGGACAATCTCCTCTCGAACTTCGACCCTGATGCGCGCACGATGCTTTTCGCGCGCGACGGCTCGCTGGAAGATCGGGCGCTCATCCAGCCGGATCGCAACAACTTCGGCCCGAGGCTCGGCTTCGCCTGGTCGCCACTCGAGCTGACGGTCGTCCGCGGCGGGTACGGCGTGAGCTACGTGCACTTCCATCGCGCGGGCGCCGCGAACATCCTGTCGATCAACGGCCCGCAGGTCGTCAACGCCGTCGCCACCCAGACCAACCCGTTGGACGCGGCGTTCCGGACCACGCAGGCGGGTTATCCCGATCGCTTCGCGGATCCGTCGCGGTTCAACCCGCTGGCGGCCAATATCACCTACATGCCCGAGGACTACCGATCGAGCCGGGTGCAGAGTTACTACATCTCGGTTCAGCGCGAGATCGCGCGCAACATGGTCGTCGACGTCGCCTACGTCGGCAATCGTGCAGACGGCTTGTTGCTGTTCGCGAACTTCAACCAGGCGAGCCCGAACAACCCGCAGGGAACCATCCCGCTCCAGGCACGCCGCCCGATCCCCGAATTCGCCGACATCACGTACTCCTTCAACGGCGGCAAGTCCAGATACAACAGCCTGCAGGTGAAGTACCAGTACCGGATGCGGCAGGGCCTGATGTTCCTGAACGCGCTGACCTGGTCCAAGGCCAAGGACAACGGGGCCGGATCGCTCGAGGGGCCGAACGGCAACTTTCCGGCGCCGCAGGACTTTTACAATCTCGACGCCGACTACGGGACCTCCCCGTACGATCAGCCGATCAACAACACGACGAGCTTCGTCTGGGAGGTGCCGGTCGGCCGCGGCCAGCGGTGGCTGTCAGACGCGGGCGCTTTCACGGACGCGCTCCTCGGCGGGTGGACGATCGGCGGCATCAACACGATGACATCGGGCGAACCGGTCAACCTGGTCTACACTCCGGCCGCAGCCTTCCAGGTCTCCGGCATTCAGCAGGACTTCCGCGGCGCGAACAACTACCGTCCGAACGTCGTCGGCGATCCATATGGCGACACGAGCTCGGTGACGAGCTACTTGAATCCAGCCAACGTGGTGCTGCCGACCGATCCCAGCCAGCCCTTCGGCAACGCCGAACGCAACAGCGTGCGCGGGCCGTGGTTCTGGCAGCTGGATTTCGTGGCGTCCAAGGACTTCACACTCCCGGTCGGCCGCGACACCAGGCTGCAGATTCGGTTCGAGACGTTCAATCTCCTGAATCGATCCAACTTCCGCGGCCCCAACGGCAACCGCAGCCAGGGCGCGTTCGGCACGATCACGTCGACCTACGACGCCCGTCAGCTCCAGCTGGGCGTGAAGCTGAGTTTCTAGGGCATGGGGCTTCGGGCATGGGGCTTGGGGATTGGGGCTTGAAACGGTGCGCACGATCACGCTTGGCCTGATTGCCTGTGTTGCATTGACACCGCCGCCGGAGAAGAAGCAGCTCATCGCGCACCGGGGCGCGTCATCGTACGCGCCAGAGCATACGCTCGATGCGTATCGGCTGGCGTTGGCGCAGGGGGCCGATTTCGTCGAACAGGACCTGGCGGTCTCCAGGGACGGCGTGCTCGTGTGCATTCATGACCTCACGCTCGAACGCACCACGAACGTCGAGGAGGTCTTTCCGGATCGGTTCGTCCAGGACACGAGCGGCGGCGCGACGGCACGTCGCTGGCCGGTCCACGACTTCACGGTCGCCGAGATCAAGCGCCTCGACGCCGGCGCGTGGTTCGACCAGAAGTTCGCCGGCGCGCGGGTGCCGACCTTCCAGGAGGCAGTCGATCTGGTCCGCGGCAAGGCTGGGTTGTACCCGGAGCTGAAGGACCCCGAGTTCTACCGCACGCGCGGCGTCAGTCCCGAAAAGCTGCTCGCGACCGCGCTGACGAGCAACTCGCTCGTCAAAGATTCCGCGACGCCGGTGATCGTCCAGTCGTTCGACGACACGACGCTCAAGCACCTGGCGAGGGATCTGGCCGGCGTGCCGCGCGTGTTTCTCGTGGAAGCGCGTGCGATCGATCGCGTGGATTCGGCCGAAAAGCTCCGGGAGATCGCCACGTGGGCCACCGGGCTTGGACCGAACAAGGCGATCGTGGAGATGCGGCCCGAGCTGGTAAAGTGGGCGCACGCGGCCGGTCTCACGGTGACGCCGTGGACGTTCCGATCCTCCAACACGGGCACGTACCCGTCCGTTAAGGACGAGATGGCGAAGTTCCTGTACGACTACGGTGTGGATGCGGTCTTCACCGACAATCCGGATCAATTCCCTCGCAGGTAACCCAACAAAGGACGACTCCCATGGAACGGGTAAACGGCCTCCATCACATCACGGCCATCGCCGGCCCGGCGCAGGAGAATCTCGACTTCTACGCCGGCGTGCTCGGGATGCGCCTCGTGAAGCGCAGCGTCAATCAGGATGACCCCGGCACATACCACCTCTTCTATGCGGACGGGGAGGGGAATCCCGGGACCGATCTGACGTTCTTTCCGTGGGCCCAGCTCGCCCCGTCGCGCGCCGGACACGGGCTCGCCATGGAGGTCGGCCTCGAGGTCCCTCGCGACTCGATCGCATTCTGGGGCGCCCGCCTCGAGGGATACGGGGTCGGCAGCATCCGATCGGAAACGCGGTTCGGTCAGAACGTGCTCGCCTTCGACGACCCGCACGGACTCCACGTCGCGCTGGTCGAAGGAGACGTGAAGCGACCGTTTACGCCGTGGGAGGGAAGCGCGGTGCCGCCCGAGCGCCAAATCCGAGGGCTTTTCGGCGCCCAGGTGTGGGAGCGCGAGGCGGGCGTCACCGCCGGGTTCCTGACCGACGTGCTCGGCTTCCAGGAACTGGCGCGCGAGAACGGCTGGACCCGCTACGGGTTTCCCGACGCCGCAGGCGTCGTCGATCTGCGTGACACACCGGAGGCGCGGCGCGGGATGTGGGGCATCGGCAGCGTGCACCACCTGGCGTGGCGGGTCGCCGACGACGAGCACCAGGCCAGAATGCGCGAGCGTGTAGAGTCGGGCGGCGCGCGCGCGACGCCCGTCATCGATCGCTTCTGGTTCAAGTCGGTGTACTTCAAGGAGCCGGGTGGCGTCCTCTTCGAGCTGGCGACCGACGGGCCGGGATTCGCCGTCGACGAAGATCCGGCGCACCTCGGGGAATCCCTCGTGCTGCCGCCGTGGCTCGAGACGCACCGCGCCTCCATTCAGAGGGCGCTGCCACCACTTCGCCTGGACACGGCAGCGCACGCGCGATGAGCGACGTGTCGCTCTCATTCATCCATCGTTACGAGCCGCCGGTCCGCGCCGATGCGCCGACGTTGCTCCTGCTGCATGGCACCGGCGGCGACGAGAACGATCTCCTGCCGCTCGGGAAGAATCTGATGCCCGACGCCGGCATGCTCAGTCCTCGGGGCAAGGTCCTCGAGCAGGGCATGCCGCGGTTCTTCCGCCGGCTGGCGGAGGGGGTCTTCGACGTCGAGGATCTCAAGCGACGAACGAGCGAGCTCGCCGACTTCATCGCCGAGGCGGCTGAGCACTACACGTTCGACGCGCGGCGCGTCATCGCCGTCGGCTTTTCGAATGGCGCGAACATCGCGGCCAGCCTGCTGTTGTCTCGACCGAGCGTCCTCTCGGCCGCCGTCCTCTTCCGCGCGATGGTGCCCTTCGTTCCTGAGGCGCCGCCGGCGTCGCCCGGCGGCGCCTCCGTGCTGCTCTCGAACGGCGGTGCCGACCCCCTCGTTTCCGCCGCGGAAACCGAACGGCTCGCCGGCCTTCTTCGCTCGGCAGGGGCCGACGTGACGGTCGAAGTGCAGCCAGCCGGCCACCATCTGACGCAGCGCGATGTGACCCAGGCGCGCCTGTGGCTCGCGTCGCTCAAGCCGGCTGAGGGGATTCGCGCTTGATGGCACCGGCCGCGCGGAACTGCAGCGTGGCAAACACCTCGACGACAAGCGCGACGGCAACGATCAGGATCCGTCCGAGCGGCTCCATGTGCGGCCAGAACATCAGGAGCACGGCGGCGCTGCCGACGACCCACACGGCATCGGCGACGGCGAAGGCCATGAGAGCTTGTCGGTTGACCGGCCGGCGCCTCGCCGTCAGCGCGAGCGCGCCTGCGTAGGCCAGAAATCCCACCGCCACAACGTCGAGGAGGAGGGGACTGGCCAGACCGAAAAAGCGAGGAAGGATTCCGCGTCCTGCGAGCAATGCGACCGCGGACACTGCCGTGGACAACGCGTTGACCTGGAGAATGCGATGGGGCGTCATGTGTCTCTCCTTGACGAAGAGGATCGCTGTCGCCGCGATCACTGGCAATTACCTCAGAGGTAATGGTGCGGCCGCGGGGCGCGCGGGTAGCATGTCGTCATGACCCCAGAATCATTGACCTCAGCGGAGCCCGATGCGACGCGCCAGCCCAGCCCGGTCGGCCGCCTGCTGCGCGAGTGGCGGGCCAGCCGCGGCCTGAGCCAGCTCGACCTCGCGATGCGCGCGGGATTCTCCTCCCGCCACGTCAGCTTCATCGAAACCGGCCGGACGCAACCGAGCCGGCAGGCGCTCATCGCTCTGGCCGAGACGCTCGACGTCCCGCTTCGCGAGCGCAACCGGCTGCTCGAGGCGGGCGGGTTCGCGCACGTCTATCGCCAGACGCCGCTCGCCGCCGAGGAGATGCGGCATATCCGGGGCGTCCTGCAGTTCATCCTCGACCGCCACGAGCCGTACGGCGCGGTCGTGCTCGATCGCTATTCCAATTTGTTGATGGCAAACGAGGCATCACGGGCGCTGCTCGGGGCGCTCGTCGACCCGGCATTGGCGACCGGCACGCCGAATCTGCTGCGCATGGTGTTCCACCCGCAGGGTCTGCGCCGTTTCATCGTGAACTGGGATCAGGTCGCACGCTACCTGTGGAGCCGGGCGCAGCACGAGCTGACCGAATCCAAGGACGACGAGACCGCGGCCGCGCTGCTGGCCGAGGTCAGGCAGCTCGCCGGCCCTTCCGCGCGGGCCAACGCGCCTGGCACGACGGAGCTGTTGCTGCCGGTGCACCTCAAGGCCCCGGGTCTGGAGATTCGGCTCTTCAGCGCGATCATGACCCTCGGGACGCCGCAAGACGTGACGCTCCAGGAGCTCAGGATCGAAACGTTCTTTCCCGCCGACGAGGAATCGGAAGCTCGCCTCCGAAGCCGCGTCACGTCGCCGTCTCGATGAATTCGCGGATCTTTCCGCCGATCTGATCACGGACCGCGCGGAAGGCGCTCTGCCGCTCGGCCTCGGATCCGCGCACAGCGGCCGGATTAGGAAAGCTCCATTCGACCCGCCGGGCCGCGCCCGGAAAGAACGGACAGCGTTCCGCGGCGCGATCGCAGACGGTGATCACGTACGAGAATTCCTGACCGAGCAACGGCGCGACATCCTTGGAGCGCTGCGCCGAGATGTCGATGCCGATCTCCGCCATCGCTTCGACCGCGCCAGGGTTAAGTGGGACCGGCTCGGTTCCCGCGCTGACCACCTCGAACCGGCCCCCGGCGAAGTTACGGAGGAAGCCCTCCGCCATCTGGCTCCGGCACGAGTTCCCGGTGCAGAGAAACAGGACGCGCGGCTTCACGACTTCGATCAATGACAGCAGGTCGGCCCGCAGCAGGACGCCGGCTTTTTGGCCCGGATGAATGCGCTCACGACCTTGTTCTCGACGGCCGGTGCCACCGCGTCGACGTCGATGCCTTCGGCGTTCAGGAACGAGCGTGCATCCTCGATGTCGTAGACACGGGTGACTTCGACGTCGATGTCGGTGAAGCCGGCCGCGGCAAGCTTCTGCCGGTACTCGGCTTCCGTGAGCGCCCCTGAGATGCAGCCCACCCAGAGCTCCATCGAGCGCTTGACGGGCGGCGGTAGATCGCCGCGGACGACGACGTCGCTCACGGCGAAGCGGCCCCCTGGCCTGAGCACTCGGAACGCCTCGGTGAGCACCCGATCCTTGTCCCCGGACAGATTGATGACGCAGTTCGAGATGATGACGTCGATCGCCGCCTCCGGCAACGGGATGTCTTCGATAGTGCCCTTGAGGAACTCGACGTTCGTCAGCCCGCTCTTGAGTTTGTTTTCTTCGGCAAGGGCAAGCATCTCGTCGGTCGTATCGAGGCCGTAGGCTTTTCCGGTTGGCCCGACGCGCCGCGCCGAGAGAAGAACGTCAATGCCGCCGCCGCTTCCGAGGTCCAGGACCACTTCGCCCGGTTGGAGCCGGGCCAAAGCCGTCGGGTTTCCGCAGCCGAGCGACGCCTGGAGCGCCGTGTCCGGAACCGCGTCCGTTTCAGCCGCATCGTACAGGTTGGCGGTAACCGGATCGCACCCGCACGCGGCGGAGGGGGAGGTCCCGCAGCAGGCGGCACTCTCGCCCGACGTCACGCGCCGCGCGGCTTCTCCGTATTTCTGACGAACCGCATCAGTGATGTTCTCCATTGTCATTCCTTTCGTCGTTCTGCAGGAGTCGAAAGAGCTGGAACGTCGTCCGTCTGCGGAGCGCAGGCGCAAGCACCCACGCTGAATCCGCTTCTGAAACGCGCGTCGGCGGCGCGCGCCAGCCGGCTGATCACCAAGGTGACGCCCGCTCTGAGGTCCGGGTCCAGATCGGCCAGCAGCGCCTTCTGCTGGGCCACGAGGTCGTCGTTGATCCGGCGATAGAGCGCGCGCCCTGCGCCGGTGACCCGAAGCGTGACGGCGCGGCCGTCCTCCGGATCGCGCCGTTGCTCGACGTAGCGCTTCCGGACGAGCGCCGTGACGACGCGGCTCGTGGTGCTCTTGTCGAGGTAGAGGCGCGCGGCCAGCGCGGTGGAGCGCATCGGTCCGTTCTGAGCGAGCGCTTCGAGCGCGTAGCACTGCGTCACCGAGATGTCGTGGCAGCAGATCTGGTCCCGATCGCGGAACTGGTAGACACGCACGAGCTCGGCGACGGCTTCGGTCAGCGCAACGGCGTCGCGCGTCAGGTCAGATTTCATTGTCAGTAGCAACTATCTGCCGGATGAGACGCCCGTGTCAAGGCGGCGGATCCCGGGTGTTCAGGGTGTGGGCAGGAATGTTTCAGCGATGAAGGCTTTGGCCGCCGGCTCTTCGCTTCTCAGGCGGAGGGTGGGTGAGGGAGAGTCCGCCCGCCACGCCAGCTCGAAGTCGAGGAACGGGCAGCACCGCCGCTCGAGCGTCAGCCACTCCGCCGCCTGGCTGAAGACGTCGGCACCTTCGCGGTACGTGAAAACGTAGCCGTCGGGCGCTTCACGGACGCTTTCAAGCGCCGCTTCGAGGTTCTGACGAAGGGTCTGCTGGCGCCGGCGTTCGTCGGGCGAGAGCGCGTCGAGGCGGCATGCGATGGGCTGTTTCGTCCCGGACATCGTTGATATCGACGGACGTGGACGATTGTACACACCACGAGCGACCGGAAGACAGCAGGCTTGCGCGGCGCCGCTCTCAAAACGCCGCGCGCGCGAGTGGGTGTGAGTGAAGGCGCGGCCCGGAGGTGACCGACGTCACTCCTCGCCACCTGCTGCCTTCCGATCGCTCGTGTGTCAAAGATCGAAACGACGAATCAGCTGCCGCCAGCGATAAGAATAGAAATACTCGCTCCGGCAGCGCGGACACATGAAGGACCCCAACCACGCTCCCGATCGCTCTTGGTGGTCAGTGCATTCGAGCTGATGCCCGCAGTGCGCGCAACTCAGGTCCCTGCCGCCGAGCTGAAAGTGCGCCAGCCCGGCGCGGGCGGAAGCTGCCGCCGGCATCGAGAGCGTTTGAGGCCGCGACATGGTCACGCCAACTTGAGCAATGCTCGTGCCGGGCCTCAACAGGGGTGTGAAAAAGCGAGCAAGTGTATAGCAGTGAGGTTCTTAGGGCCTTAAACCTACAGCGAAATCGGCCTTCAGGCAGGGCCTCCGAACGGCTAACGCGTTAACCAGTGGCTAAGAAATTGGCCGAAATTCATGCCGTCGTTTCGCGTGGTTTATAGTCTCTCTTCGCGTGGTTCCCATCATCGGCGCGTCCCCTCCACGGCCCGACGGGATCGCAAAAGTAGCGGGACAGGCGCGCTACGGCGACGACCTCGAAATCCCCGGCCTCTGGTTCGGCGCGACGCTCCGCAGCCCTCACCCGCACGCACACATCAAGAGCGTGCGTTGGCGCGGCGGTCGCGCACCGGACGACGCCGTCCTCCTGACCGCGGCCGACCTCCGAACCGCCGGGTTCGTGAACGGTGTGCAGCTCCTGGACGACAGCTGGCCGATCCTCGCCGAGGGAATCGTGCGTCACGTCGGGGAAGCGGTCGCCCTCGTGGCCGCTCCCAGTCGTCGCGCCGCGCGCGCGGCGCTCGCCGAGGTCGATGCCACCTTTACACTCCTCGATCCGGTTCTCTCGTTCGATGATGCGGATCGGCACCCGCCCCTCTACGCGCTGAACATCGCGTCCGGCGATGTCGAACGGGCGCTCGCCGAAGCCGACCTCATCGTCAGCGGCGAGTACCGGACGGGACTGCAGGAACATATCTACATCGAGTGTCAGGCGATGACCGCCTGGTTCGACGAGCACGGCACCGTGCACGCCGTCGGCTCGATGCAGTGCCCGTACTACGTCCACAAGGCGTTCGTCCACGCGCTGGGTCTGCCGGACGAGAAGGTCCGCATCGCGGCGAGCGCCGTCGGCGGCGGATTCGGAGGAAAAGAAGACTACCCGAGCATGATCGGCCTGCACGCGGCGCTCCTCGCGCGGGCGAGCGGACACCCTGTGCGGCTCGCCTATGACCGCCACGAAGACATCATCGGCACGACGAAGCGGCATCCATCGGTCATCAGGCACCGCACGGCTGTGGATCCGCAGGGACGACTGATCGCGATGGACGTCGACGTGGTCCTGGACGGCGGCGCCTATACGACGCTCTCGCCCGTGGTGCTCTCACGAGCCATCCTGCATGCGACCGGTCCGTATCGCGTGCCGCACGTCCGGGTGCGCGGTCGGGTGCTTCGGACGAACACGCCCGCGAACGGCGCGTTCCGGGGCTTCGGGGTGCCGCAGGCGGCGTTTGCGGTCGAGCGTCACATGGACGCGATTGCGCGGCGGGTCGGGCTCGACCCGTACGAAATCCGCGCGCTGAACGTCGTCGACCCCGGCGATCGGCTGCCGACCGGCCAGGTCCTCGACGAGACGACGTGCGCCCGCGAATGCCTCGAGCGCGCCGCGTCGCGGACGCGCTTCCAGGATCAATGGCGCGAGCGGCGCGGAATCGGCATCAGCCTGTACTTTCACGGCTGTGGTTTTACCGGATCGGGTGAGCTCAAGATGAAGTCGCCGGTGACCGCCCGTCTTCTTCCGGACGGACGCATCGAGATCCTGACGGCGATGACCGACATGGGACAGGGGTGCGCCATCGTGTTCCCGCAGATCGCCGCTGCGGCTGCCGGGGTCGACTTCGACGACCTCGTGTTCGCCCCGCCCGACACGGGGCTCGTGCCGAACTCGGGGCCGACGGTCGCGTCGCGGACGACGATGATCGTCGGCGGCTTGATCGAACGGGCCGTCCGCCAGTTGCGAGAGACCGTCGAAAAGGGGACAGCCACCTTTTTACGCGAAACGAAAAAAGGTGACAGTCCCCTTTTCCGGGATCTCTCTCGCGCGTACCTCGAGAAGCACGGTCCGCTCGAAGTCACCGTCTACCACAGTCCTCCCGCATGGCAGACCTTCGACGAGGCGACGTACACGGGGGCGCCGTATCCGACCTACGCGTGGGGCTGCGACGTCGTGGAGGTCGACGTCGATCCCGATACGTACGAAGTCCGGCCGCGGCGTGCCGTCGCCGTCTGCGACGTGGGAAAGGCCATCCATCCCACGCTGTGCAAGGGTCAGATCGAAGGGGGCACGCTGCAGGCCATCGGCTACGCGACGATCGAGGAAATGAAGGTCTCGGACGGCCGCTACATGAACGATCGCCTCGCGACGTACATCATTCCAACGATCAAAGACAGTCCGCTCATCGAGGTCGAGCTCGTCGAGCGGGCATTCGATGGCGGGCCCTTCGGCGCGAAAGGCATCGGCGAATTGCCGATGGACGGAGCGGCGCCGGCTGTCGTGGGAGCCATCGAGAACGCCACCGGCATCGTCGTCGATGAGATTCCGGCGACGCCCGAGCGGATTCTCGCGGCCTCGGAGAGGAATGACGCCGGGTGATGTCCTTCACGTTCATCGTCAACGGGATTGAGCGCACGGTTGACGGCGCTCCGATGGAGCGTCTGCTCGACGTTCTGCGCGATCGGCTCCACCTGATTGGCACGAAGGAAGGGTGTGGAGAAGGGGAGTGCGGCGCCTGCACGGTCCTGCTCGACGACGTGCCGGTTCTCTCGTGTCTGGTGCCGCTCTGTCAGTGCGACGGCCGCCGCGTGCTGACGGTCGAGGGGATCGCCGGCGACGCGCGTGCGTTCCTGGATCGATTCGTCGAAAGCGGCGGCGTTCAGTGCGGCGCCTGCACGCCAGGAATCATCGTCACCGCCTGGGCGTTGCTCAAGCGGCGCGACAAGCCGTCACGGGCCGAAGCGCAGGAGGCGCTCGCGGGCAACCTGTGCCGGTGCACGGGCTACGAGGGGATCCTGCGCGCCATCTGCGGTGGGGAAGACGGACGATGAAGGCCGCCAGCCCTCGCTCGCTGGACGCGGCGGTCGCCGCGCTCGCCGCCGATCCCGGTCTCGTGCCGATGGCCGGTTGCACGGATCTGATGGTGGGGACGGCCGCGGGAGGGGAAACGACGCTGAAGGGTCGCGCCAGTGGCGTGCTCGACGTCCACCGGATTCCCGAGTTGTCCGGGATCAGATCCGACACGAGAGGGCTCGACATCGGAGCGGCGGTGACGTTCTCGGAATTGCGAGAATCATCGGAGGTCGCTCGCGTCTGCCCGATTCTCGCGCAGGCCGCGGCGGTCGTCGGCGGATGGCAGATTCAGAACCGGGCGACGATCGGAGGGAATGTCGCGAACGCCAGCCCGGCGGGGGACTCGCTGCCGGCGCTCCTCGCCCTCGGCGCCCGGGTCGTCGTGACGGGTCCGGGGGGATCGCGTGAAGTGCCCTACGATCAGTTCCACGTCGCCTACCGCCGGACGGCGCTGCTGCCCGGCGAACTGATCGTCCGGATCCTGATTCCCGCGCAACCCTCGGGAACGGTTCAGCGCTTCCGCAAGGTCGGCACGCGTGAGGCGCAGGCCATCAGCAAGGTCGTCGTTGCGTTGTCGGCGCGGCTCGAGGCGGGCACGATCGCGGAGTTACGCCTTGCGGCAGGCAGCGTGGCTCCCACGCCGATCCGTCTCCGCGACGCCGAGCGGGCCGCCACCGGCGCGCCTGCCGGCCACGCCACCGCCGCGCGCATCGCGAGGGCTGCCGCCGCCGAAGTGCAGCCGATAGACGACGTCCGCTCGACCGCCGCGTATCGCGCCTTCGCGCTCGAGCGAGTCGTGCGGCGGATGGTCACATTCGAATGATTTCACGCCAGCCGGTTCATACGGTGTACGGCGGCGCCCATCTGTTCAACGCGGATACGGCGCGGCGCCTCGGCGAGCGCGGACTGGCCACGCTGGACGAGCACGGCGGCCCGGCGGAGTTCACGACGGCCTTCGGCCTGGACGTCGATGCGGCGCTCGCCCGGCGCATCCGCGAGCGCGTCGCCTCGAAGCTTCACCGGGAGCCGGTCGAAGACTTCCGGATCGACTTCGAGGACGGGTACGGCAACCGGCCGGACGCCGAAGAAGACGGGCACGCCCTCGCGGCCGCGCGCGAAGTCGCGCGTGGGCATCGCGAGCGCTCGCTTCCCCCCTACATCGGCATTCGTATCAAACCGCTCGGCGGCGAGCTCCGGGAGCGCGCCGTCCGCACGCTGGATCGTTTCGTCTCGACGCTCGTCGAAGATGCCGGAGAAGCACCCGCCGGTTTCGTCGTCACGTTGCCGAAGATCACGGCCGTGGGGCAGGTTTCGATGCTCGTCGATCGGCTCGAGAACCTTGAACGGGACCTGAAGCTAGCCACGGGAAGCCTTCGACTCGAGCTGATGATTGAAACCACCGAAAGCATCCTCGACCCGAGTGGCGGGTGCGCGATCCCCGCGCTCGTCGAGGCCTCGCGGGGACGCTGCCGCGGCGCCCATTTCGGCACCTACGACTACACCGCCTCGTGTCAGATCACCGCGGCGCACCAGCACATGACGCATCCGTCCTGCGATTTCGCAAAGCTGATGATGCAGGTCGCGCTCGCGTCCACGAGCGTCTGGATGTCGGACGGTGCGACCAACGTCCTGCCGATCGGCGATCGGGCGACCGTTCACGCCGCGTGGCGGCTTCACGCCTCGCACGTCCGGCACTCCCTCGTCGGCGGCTTCTACCAGGGCTGGGATCTGCACCCCGCACAGCTTCCGAGCCGATACGCGGCCGTCTACGCGTTCTTCCTCGAGGGGCTCGACGCGGCTTCCACCCGTCTTCGGAATTTCGTCGAGAAAGCGGCGCAGGCGACGCTCGTCGGCGAGGTGTTCGACGACGCCGCCACGGGACAAGGGCTGTTGAACTACTTTCTCCGTGCGATGAACTCAGGGGCGATTACCGAAGAGGAAGCCGTCGATCGCAGCGGGCTGACGCTCGAGGAGCTCAGATCCCGGTCGTTCACGGCGATCCTGCGCGGGAGGAAAGAGTAAGTACGAAGTACGAAGGTCGAAGGCTAAAGTGAAGTCATCGACTTACCGTCGCCTCAATCACGCCGTGCGGCTCCTCGGTCGCCACGAAGATCTCGTTCTTGTCCTCCAGGCCGAACGGTGACAGGTCCACGGGGAGATGGTGCCGGTTTGGCAGCGTCAGCGTGATCTCGGCAATCTCTTCGTACGCGCTGAGCACCGCGTCCGCCATGGCGTAGAGGGTGTGCTGCACCGACTGGCTGTCGTGGGCGGAGAACGTGTCGAGGAGCGCCTGTCGGACACCGAGCCAGTAGGGACCGAACGTCACCTCCGGCTTGATGTAGGTCCACTTCGCGGTCATGGTCGTCGCGAAGATTCGTTCTCTCGTCTCCCGCAGCGTCGTGAAGGGATCCTTCAGGAAACCCGCAAACGCCGATCCCGTTGTCTTCAGAATCTGCAGGCCGTCGATCCCCGCCACGACCGACACACGTTCGCCGTTGCTCGTCACCGACGCCGTGCGGCGCTCGCCCCCGGCGTCCATGAACGCGTGGTTGTGCGGCCTCCCGCCGACGGGCAGCCGGGCCCAGATCCGTTCGGCGATCTCGATCCTCGCCCGCGAGACCTGAGCGTTCTGGCGCAGGAAGTGGGCGGCGAGCGCGATGCCGAACTGCTCGATTTGATCGATGCGGACGCCCGCGGCCAGCGCGTACACGGTGTTCTTCATCGTGTCGGTTGGAAGCACCTTGCGGTTGTCGCCCGCGATGTGCGCTTCTTCGAAGTCCCCTTCGAGGCGGACCGCAACCGTGAGGTCCTTTATGTCGTGGCGGTCGCCGTGCCGCACGACCTTGACGAGCCGGATTCGCGCTTTGCCGTAACTGTTGATCCCTAGTCGCGTCATCTCGGTCAGCTTCCCCGGTAGGTCGAGTACCCGAACGGACTGATCAGCAGCGGAATGTGATGCCGCTCGCCCGGGTTTCGGATTTCGAAGACCACGGAGACGAACGGAAAAAAGTGTTCCTGGCCCAGCGCGGAGAAATAGGCGGCCATTTCGAACGTGAGCCGATACATCCCTGGCCCCGCTCCGTGCGCCAACTCGCGCGCGCGGCCGTCCGCGTCGGTCGTCGCCCTCGCGACCTCCTGCCAGTCGCCCGATTGCCGTCGGTCGAGCTTGATCGCGACGTTGGGCGCCGGTCGCCCGCGAGACGTGTCGAGCACATGCGTACTGATCATGCTCCCGGCCTCTGATTTCCGACGCCGCTCCCGGCAGATTCGGTCAGCAGCTTGTCGAGCCGCAGCCGTGTGATCTTCCGCTGTTCCTCCGCCGCGATGCTCAACTCGGCGTCCGGCTCGTTCTCGAGACGCGCTTCAAGGAGCGCGAGCATCTCGTCGGCGCTCTTGCCAGTCGCGCAGACGATGAAGATGTGTCCGAACCGCGCTTCGTACTCGCGGTTGCGCTCCGAAAGGCGGGTGAGCATTGCCGCACTAGCGCCCAGGCTGCCCGCCTGTTCGCCGGCGGCCCAGCCGTTCGCCGCCCGGCTCCCGATGCGCGGATGGGCGGCAAACGCCTCGAGCCAGTCCGTCCGCTGAAGCGATCGCCAGACGCGATCGCTGCGGTCCACCAGGTCATCGCGGTTCACGAACGGCCGCGCGGCCACCATCGACCGGACCCAGGCGTCGCTGCCGCAGCACCGTCGAAGCGCATCCGCGCACGCCGCCGCATCCAATTCGTTCAGCCCTCTGACCTCACGTGCGCCGCTCAATCGAGAATCCGCCCGAACAGGCGCAGGCGAGCGACGCCGCCGTCGGGGAAGATGTTCAGCCGCACGTGCGTCGCCGGGTCGCGATTGACGCCCTGTTCGAACGTGTGACGCGTGTGCGGTTGTAGCGGCGTCTCGGCGAGAAGCGGCTGCCAGGGCCAGCCCGCAGATGCCTCGGCGTGCAACCAGGCCTCGTCGTGCGGGCGGCGGCACCAGTCGAGCGAGCAGCGCCCGGGCGCGTTGCCCTTGTAGTGCGACGTATCGACTTCGATGCGGCGGATGGATCCCGCGAATCCGAGCCGCACGATCGCCCAGTCGTGGCCCGGCCCGCGCCGGCGCCGTGTTTCCCAGCCGTCGTGCATGCCGCGCGAGAGTCCGGGAAGGATGAGGTTCTGCATCCTCCCGAAGAACATGTCGCTGCAGGCAACCACGAGGCCTCCGTGCTCGAGCGCGGCGAGGTCCACGTCACCGCCCGCACGCCTGATGGCTTCCCAGTCTGGCGAGACTCTGCCGAGCACACGCAGCCGCGCGACACCGCCGTCGGGAAAGATATTCAGCCGCACGTGCGTCGCCCGCATCTCGCGGACGTCGAACGGATTCTCGCGGTCTCCACCGAGCGGCGAGCGATCGAGCACCGGCGTCCACGGCGCATTCGCGACGACCTCGCCGGGCGCCGGGTGTCCCTCTACCTCGGCCACGTCAACGGAGCACGACTCCGGATAATTCCCCTTGAAATGCGCGGTGTCGACGACTACCGCGCGGACGACCCCGGGCAGCCCGAGGCGCAGAACGCACCAGTCGTACCCCGGCTCACGCCGGCGCCGCGTCTCCCAGCCATCCATCCACTTGCCGCGGTCCGTGTACTCGTCGGGGAGAAACACCGCCGGGCCGGTGAGGATCAGCCGTTCCTTTGGCGCAAAGAACTCGTCGTTCGCGGCGATGACCGCACCGCCGAGGCGTTCCGAGGCGAGATCAACGAGTGAGGATGCGTCCACGATCGGTCTGGAGATGATGGCTGCCATCGTATACGAGATCGCCCCGGAGCCAGGTCTCACGGACGACGCCAAACAGGCGGCGCCCGGCATACGGCGTAATCGGGTGACGGTGGAACAGCGTCGCCGGATCGACCACGAATGACGCGTCCGGATCCCAGACGACGAAGTCCGCGTCGGCTCCCGGTTCGAGCGTGCCCTTTCGGCCCGCGAGACCTGCCAGCCGCGCCGGCGCCTCCGTGAGCCAGCCGGCCATCCGCTCAATCGGAAAACCGCGCGCGCGCGCGCCCGTCCACACGGCCGGCAGGAGAAGCTGCAGCGACGCGATTCCGCCCCAGGCGGCGAAAAAGTCCCCTGTGTCGAGCGCCTTCATCGCCGGAGGAGCAGGGGAGTGATCCGACGCGACGAAGTCGAGCGCGCCAGAACCGAGGCTGTCCCAGAGCGAGGACCTCGTCCCCGCGTCCCGGATCGGCGGTGCGCACTTGAAGGCCGTCGCGCCGTCGCCAATCTCGTCGGACGAGAACGTCAGATAGTGCGGGCAGGTCTCGCCGGTGATACGCACGCCGCGCGCCTGAGCGTCACGGATCCGGTCCGCGCCTTCGCGCGACGACACGTGGACGATGTGCACGCGTGGATTGTGACGCCTCGTCAGACGCACGATGAGATCGATCGCTTCGACCTCTGCCTGTACGGGCCGTGATGCCAGGTAGGCCGCATACGATCGCGGGTCGGCGGTACGCCCGGGCGCGGCCGCATCGATCACCGCAGGCAATTCGGCGTGCACGAGAAGCGGCGCGCCGAGCCTGGCGATCACCGGCATGGCGCGATCGAGATCGGGCTCCAGGACGTGCGGAAACTCTGGTACACCCGACGGAACGAGAAAGCACTTGAACCCGAGGACGCCGCTCGTCCAGAGCCACTCGAGATCGGCCTCGTTGCCCGGCACGACACCGCTCCAGAACCCGACGTCGATGGCGAGCCGTCCGCGCGCCGCATCGTGCTTGCGCGCGAGGCCGGCGTTGGTCGTCGTCGCCGGGATGGAATTCAGCGGCATGTCGACCACGGTCGTCACGCCGCCGGCTGCCGCCGCGCGCGTCGCGTGCTCGAACCCCTCCCAGGCCTCGCGCCCCGGATCGTTGATGTGGACGTGCGCGTCGACGATCCCGGGCATCACGACGGCATCCCCCACGTCGTACACGTCGCTGGATACTTCGTCGTAGGAGGCGACGCGATCGATCCGTTCCCCTTCGACAACAATCGTCGCGGGCCGGACGCCGTCGGAGGTCACGACGCGTCGGCTCTTCAGCGCGCGCATTCGCGCGCCATGCTATCATCCGCAGCTTGCGATGATCGTGGCGCGGCGTTTGGTAATCGGCGGACGCGTGCAGGGCGTCGGCTTCCGCTGGTTTACGGTCGAACAGGCCCGCGTCGAAGGCGTCGGCGGATTCGTCCGCAACTTGCCAGACGGGCGCGTGGAAGCGATGGTCGAAGGTGACGCGGAGAGCGTCGATCGGATCGAACGCGCGCTCCGTCGCGGACCGCGCGGCGCCCGCGTCGAAGCTGTCGAGGTCGAGGCTGCGACTCCTGAGGGGTTCAAGGGGTTCACGATTCGGTAACGCGAGAGTGGAGACAGCGCTTGGATGCACTCAAAGAACGAATCCGCCATGTGCCGGACTTCCCGAAGGCGGGCATTCTCTTCTACGACATCACGACGCTGCTGCGGGATCGTGACGGGTTCCATCAGGTGATCGAGGCGCTCGCGGCGCCGTACCGCGAGGCTCGGATCGATCTCGTCGTCGGCATCGAGAGCCGGGGATTCATCCTGGGCGGGGCGATCGCGGACCGGATCGGGGCGGGGTTCGTGCCGGTGCGCAAGCTCGGCAAGCTGCCGTCGAAGTCCATCAGGGTCACGTATGACCTCGAATACGGCAGCGACAGCCTCGAGGTACATGCGGATGCGGTGAGCCGCGGGCAGCGCGTCCTCATCGTCGACGATCTCCTCGCCACTGGCGGCACCGCGCGTGCGACCGTCGATCTGGTCAAACAGCTCGGCGGCACGGTTCACGCCCTCGCCTTCTTGATCGAGCTCGCGGAGCTGAAGGGGCGGGCGCGCCTGGACGGTGAGAACGTGTTCGCTCTCCTGCGCTACTGACCGTGTTCCTCGCCCTCGTTCTCTTCCTCACGATCTTCGGCGTGGCGATCGTCTGGGTCGCGCTTCTGATCGTGAAGGAGGTGCGCCGCAGCCGGGACGATGCGACGACGGTCGCGCTCCTGACGCTTTTCGCGCCCGCGGTGGGGGAAGCGCGGGAGGATCCGAAGAAGCTGCTCGCCTGGCAGCCGGCCGTCCACGTCGCCCGAAAGCTGTTCGGGCCGGCGATGGCACGCCTGGACGAAGCCGAGGCCGGACGCGGCCGTTATCCGTTCACCGAGGCGGACGCGCGGGACGCCCACGCCCGCTGGACCACGGCCTGGCTCACCTGGGAACGGGCCCACGACGAAGAGTGCAAGCTGAAGGCGGCCGCGGCAGAAGCTCGCGGCGGCCCCGAGGGACGCGCGGCGCTCGCCTCAATCGAGCGAGAGAAGCTCGAACGCTATCAACAGCGCTACGAAGAGTACGTGCGGGTGGGGAAGGCGCTGAAGGCTCTGTTTGAACCGGACGCGTGAACGGGTCGCACCGGCCGTACGTCTCGGCTAAAATACGTGTTTACGCGCCCGTAGCTCAGGTGGATAGAGCACCGCCCTCCTAAGGCGGGGGCCGCGCGTTCGACTCGCGCCGGGCGCACCAATCCACAGCCGAATATGAAGCGAACTGAACGCCATCACCTGAAAGAGAACGAGCTGGCCCACACGCTGGTGCGCGTGAATGACGCGCTGTCGACGAGCGGCCGCAAGGTCGGCTTTGCGATCGTGGGCCTCCTGGTCGTCGCCGCGGTCGTCGGCGGCTACTTCATCTGGCGCGGCCGGACCGAGGCGGCCGCGGGAGCGCTGCTCGCCGAGGCGCTCACAATCGCCGAGGCTCCGGTTGTTCCGCCCGCGCCGCCGCCGCAACCGGGCGCGACGCCTCCGGCACCCCCTCCCAACAGCTATCCGACGGAGCAGGCCAAGCTCGAAGCGGCGCTGCCGAAGTTCCTGGACGTCGTCGGGCGTTACCCGTCCACCGACGCGGGCCTGACCGCCCGATATCAAGCGGGCTGCACGCTCGCCGAGCTCGGCCGGGCGGCAGAAGCGCAGGTGAAGTATCAGGAAGTGATCGATCGGGACAGCAGCGGCATCTACGGTCAGATGGCCCGGCTGGGACTCGCGAATCTGGAGGTTGCGGGCGGACAGTTCGACCGTGCGATCACCATCTACAAGGAGCTCACGGCCGACCGCGAGACCCGCCTGCCAATGGATGGGATTCTCATGCAGCTTGGCCAGGCGTATGCGCGCGCCGGTAAAACCTCCGACGCCAGGCAGACCTTCACGCGTGTCATCGACGAGTTCCCGCAGTCGCTCTACGCGACGCAGGCGAAGCAGGAGCTCTCCAAATTGTAGATTGCTGATTGTGGAGTGCTGAATGACATTCAGCACTCAGCATTCGACAATCCACATTGGGCGCTATACAGCATCCGACGCCGACGTAAACGTAAACTCCCGAACGCGTGCCGCCGGACAGACGATCGACAGTCCGTCGCTGCCGATCCCTTCTCCGCTCACGACCCGCTCGGCCGGGGTCATCGCCTCGATGTTGTTGAAGGCGACGACCGGGCTCTCGTTCCAGCGCATGTTCTTGATCGGGCGCGTCACCTGCCCTTTCTCAATCAGGAAGAGCCCGTCACGCGTCAGTCCCGTCAAGAGGATCGTCTGCGGATCGAGGGGCCGGATGTACCAGAACCGCGTGACCAGCACTCCGCGCTCGGTCCCCTTTATCAGCTCATCGAGCGTGGACGTTCCGCCCTCCAGGACGATGTTGGCCGGTTGGGGTGTGGGCGCCTTCTGCTGTTTCTGCGCCCAGAACCGCGAGTAGAACAGATTCTTGAGGACCCCCGCTTCGACCCACATCGTGCGGGTGATCGGCAGGCCCTGGTTGTCGAACGGCAGGCCGGGCGCCACGTTGTAGGCGGGGTCTGAGAAGATCCGGACTCGCTCACCGAGGATCGTCTCGCCGGTACGGTTGCCGCCGCCCTTCTTCGAGAAGAAGCTGCGCCCCTCGTCCGCCTGTCGCGCGTCTCCCGAGAACATCATGAACGCCAGGAGGTCGGCCATCGCCGCCGGCTCGAGGACAACGGTGTATTTCCCCGGCTCGATCGCCGACGGGTTCTTTGAGCGCACCGCCTTGTCGATCGCGGCCTGGGCGATGCTCTTCGCGTCGATCTTCGACAGCTCGTTGAACGACTTCGACGCCCAACCCGATCCGGTGGCGTCCGGCGTACGCGCCGTCAGGTTGTAATCCGCGTTCGTGAACGCACCGTAGGCGAAGAGCCCTTTCGACGTCCCGACCGCACGGATGGTCGCGGAGGTTTCAACGAACCCCGCCGACACGACATCCCGGGATCGGCTGAGCTCGAGCGCCGCCGCGACCGTTGCCGCGCGCCAGTCCGGACTGGCCGTGGCAACGTCGTCGAAAAACGCACGGGCTTCGCCGTACTGCTGCGCCTCGAGCGCAGGCATCGCCTCGGGGTTCTCGGGGCTCAGCCGCGCGATCTCCTCGGCAGCCCGAACCGTACGCTCGAGCGCGGCGTCGTCGAACGAGCTGGTCGTCGTCGTGCCGGCGCGCTTGCCGATGTTCGCGGTAACCGCGAGCGTGTAGCCGGCTGAGGCTCCGGCGGTGGTCGCGGTGTTCCGCGCGAAGCGAACGTTGCCTCGCTCGCCGCCGTTCAGGCCGACGACGAGCTCGTCGGCCTTCCGCAGGGCGAGCGCGCGATCGATAAGGGCCTTCGCCTGTTCGCGTGACCAAATCATGCTGACCCCGCTACTTTCCGGTGAAAAGGATGTTGACCTTCTGGAACCGCGCGATAGGGCAGCCGTGGCTGACCGAGTTGCTCTGCGGCGGCTGCCCTTTGCCGTCGCCGAATGCGCCGCCGAGCAGGTAGGTGGACTGCCCGCCGAGCATGTCACAGGCGTTCCAGAACTCCGGCGTGTTCGATTGATACGCCAGATCGCGCAGCTGCGACGTGATCTTGCCGCCCTTCACCTCCCAGAACGTCTGCCCGCTGAACTGGAAGTTGTAGCGCTGGTGGTCGATGCTGAAGCTCGCGTCCCCCTTCACGTATACGCCATCATCGGTGGCGCCGATGATGTCCTGCTCGGTGAGGGGCTTCGTGCCCGGCTCGAGCGAAACGTTCGGCATCCGCTGGAACGGGACCGACGACCAGTTGTCCGCGTAACTGCAGCCGTGCGACGCCGTCTGCCCGATGAGGTGGGCCTGATCGCGGGTCGTCTGATAGTCGACGAACATCCCGTCCTTCACCAGGTGCCACTTCGTCGTCCTCACTCCGTCATCGTCGTAGCCGCAGGTCGCCATGGCCTGCGCCTGGGTCTTGTCGGCCACGAAGTTGACGTGCGGCGCGCCAAACTTGAACTTCCCGAGCTTGTCGGTCGTGAGGAAGCTCGTGCCGGCGTAGTTCGCCTCATACCCGAGCGCGCGATCCAGCTCGGTCGAGTGTCCCACCGATTCGTGAATCGTCAGCCAGAGGTTGGTCGGATGCAGGATGAGCGTTTTCTGTCCGGCCGGCGCCGGTTTCGCCTTGTGCATCGCCACCGCTTCCTCGGCCGCGATGCGCGCCTCCTCGAGAAGGGGATAGCTTTCGACGTACTCGTAGCCCGTGCCCATCGGCGCCGTGAGCGACGCGCGGCTGTAGAACTTTCCGGCCGCGCGATCGACCGCTGTCACGTTGAAGAAGGGATACGAGCGGATCAACGACTGCTGAATGACGGAGCCTTCCGAGGAGGCAAAGAACTTCTGTTCGTTGACGAACTGCATGAACGCGGTCACGAACGTCGCGCCCGGGACCTTGAGCACGGCTTCGTGGATCTGGAGCAGCAGATCGAGCTTCGGCTGGATCGGCATGTCGAACGGGTTCTTCTTGACCGGAGTATTCCATTCGTCCTGATATGGCTGGACCGGCGCAAGCCGCACCGGCTCGGCGTTGACTTTCCGGTTTGCCCGCGCGATCGCGATCGCCTGACGCGCGACGCGCGCCACTTCGTCCTTCTTGACGTCGGCGCTGCTCGCGAATCCCCAGGTGCCGTCCACGACGACGCGCACGCCGAAGCCGTAGTCCTCGGTGTTGACGATGTTCTGGACCCGTCGGTCGCGGGTGAAAATGAACTGGTTCCGGTAGCGGTTGATGCGGATGTCGGCGTACGTCGCGCCGTCAGCCTTGGCCGCGGCGAGCGCGGCATCCGCGAGGTCCTTCAGGGCGCCGTCGGGCGGCGCGCCGAACACCAGCGTACCCGGCCGAAACCCGGCGGTGGCGCCGAGCGCAAGCATCGACTGCACGAAGCGGCGGCGGTGAATCATGGTGTCCTCAGTGAGGCCTAGACGATGGCCCGCGCGGGAAAGTTTACCCCGACGGGACGAACTGCGTGATGAGCAGGGGGCCCGTGCCGAGGGGGAGTGCGAGGTGCTCTGAAGGACGCTACGACCGCGGCGACTCGCCGTGCTGCGCTTCCAGGCTCACCACCGGCATCGCTCCCACAACCTCGACGCGGCGCATCGAGCCACGAGGCACGAAGACGGCGTCGCCGGCTGCCAGAATGGCTGAGATGCCGTCGATCGTGATCCTGAGCAGTCCGGAGATGATGGCCTCGACGTGGTCGGCGCTCGTACTCTCAGCCGGCAACACGGTTCCCGGTTGATACGTGCGGCGGGCGACGGCGCATTCTTCGAACTCGCACTTGCGACGGAGCGCCGCTTCGGTGAGAGGACCATCCTCGGCGGGATTCCAGCGTTCAATCCTCAGCAACGCGCCCGAGGACGGGGCGCGGCCGCGAAAGCGCGACCAGCCGCCCGACGGGGACGAGGAGGACGAGGACGCATGCATCGCGCGCCCGCCGGGCTCTGGGTCCATGGGCTGGTCCCAGCTTCAGGCGGTCTTGTTCTGCGCGTGCCGCTGCCGCGCCGGGGTGGAGGTCACGGCAGCCGCGCGTTCCGGCTCGACGAGCAGACGCAGCCCGTATCCGGCCGGCAGCCCGGTCTCGGCGCTGCACGGCTCGACCCGATACACCGCCGACAGCACATGGCTGCCACGCAGGGCCTGAGGCAGGTCGACGCGCTGACGTTCGCTTCGATCAACCTGGAAATACACCAGGCGGTATTGAGGGATTGGCGTTCCGCCGAGGCAGTCCACGGCGACGCCGTGTTCGCTGATGTCTCGCGTGATGACCGACGCCATCCGGGTCGCTCCGCGGGCGTCCTTCCACACGATCTGCCCCGGAATCCGCACTCGTTGACGGTCGGAGATTCGTTTCTCCGTCCGCGGCTGGCCACCCATCACTAACCGGAATCGCTGCTCCATCGGGCCCCCCAGGCTTGGATACCTGGCGTGTGTCTTATCAAGGATCAGGCCCGATCGTACGGCCGGCCATGGCTATGCCAGACCAAGTGCCCTAATGCATTTAAAATCAGTATGTTGAGTAGATTCAGCGGTGCTGGCTACTGGACGGGGTTTTGACTACAAGGTATCCAGATCGACTGGATACTGGATACCTGCTATCTAATGCGCGGCCGGTGCGTCGAGGCGGACGTCGATCCCGAGGCGACGAAGCTTCAAGTAGAGCCCTCGCCGCGTCAACCCAAGAACGCGCGCCGTTTCCGAAATATTCCCGGCGCTTCGCTCGAGTGCGCTTTGGATCATCTCGCGTTCCAGTTTTTCCACCGCGGTCGTGAGGTTCTGCTGGCGGCGCGATCCTGTCTTCTTCGCGTCGACGTCGGCAACCATGCCGGAGAGCTGCGGTGAGAGGTGGTCGGGGGTGACGAGACCGCCGGCCGGCGCCAGCGCCACCGCGCGCTGCACCTCGTTCCGGAGTTGTCGGACGTTTCCGGGCCAGTCGTAGGAGTCGAACAGGTCCAGGGTTTCCGCGCTCAACCGAACGTCCGGTTTGCCGAGACGCTCGGAGACCTCGCGGAGGAACAACGTCGACAGGTGCGGAATCTCTTCGCGTCGCTCGCGGAGCGGCGGGACGTGTATCCGGATGACGCTCAGCCGATAGAACAGGTCCTCGCGGAACTTGCCCTCGGCGACGCGCTGCTCGAGGTCGGCGTTGGTTGCGGCGACGACGCGGACATCCACGCGGGTCGGCCGCGTCTCGCCGACCGGCAGCACCTCACCCTGCTCCAAAAAACGAAGCAGTTTGGGCTGCACGTCGAGCGGAAGGTCGCCGATCTCATCGAGAAACAGCGTGCCGCCGACCGCCGACCGCAGGACGCCCGGCTGGTCCGAGATGGCGCCCGTGAAACTGCCGCGCCGATGGCCGAACAGCTGGCTGTCGGCGAGCTCGCGCGTCGTGGTCGTGCAGTTGTAGGGCAGGAACATCGCCGAGCTGCGCGGCGAGCCTGCATGGATCGCCCGGGCGACGAGGTCCTTGCCGGTGCCGCTCTCGCCTGTGATCAGGACGGTCAGGTCATTGCCCTGCAGGCGCTGGATCTGCTCGACGACGCGCGTCATGACGGGGCTGACGCAGACGAAGCCCGGCAGCAACGGCTCGAGCTGCCGCTCGAAGGGCGCCGACGCCGTCTCGACGGGCCGCTCACGCGCGCGACAGAGGTCGAAGCCTTGCCGCGTTACCGCGCACACGGTACGAAACCGCGCGCTGATCGCGGGACTGAACAATCGAGCGGCAGTGATCGCGGCCAGGCGCGGGCCGTCCGTTGCCAGCCCGATCGACTCGACGAGGAACCCGCCGTCACCGGCGCGCGAGGCGCCGCGCACCGCGGCACCGGCGAGGGCCCGCGCGGCGTGAGGATCCCCGCCGGCGCTCGCGACGACGCGGATGTCCGCCCCGGGCGGGTGCACGAAAATCACGGCGGTGTCGGCGTCGCAGGACTCCACCATCGCAGATGCCGCTTCGCGGCCCAGCAGATCCGGCACCGCGGCGGCGTCCACCAGCCTTCGGACGATCACGTCGTCGCCGTCGACCTGTGGGCCGATGTAGTCGCCCGTGCCGGCGACCGGGTCGCGCGCGGCTGCCGCGCGCGCGTCCGCCAGATCCGGCCCCGCGCCGAGCGCCTCGAACGACGCGGCGGCGTCCGCGAGATAGCGCGCCGCGCGCGACCGCGCGCCTGCCTCCGCGGCCAGCTTGCCAATCGCGAGATAACTCAGGCCTGCCTCGTACAGCTCACCGAACAGCTCGAAGACGCTGACGCTCTGCCCGAGGTCGTGATAGGCCTCGGTCACGCGGCCCTCGCGCGCGTGGAGCTGCCCGCGCAGGCGGAGGTATTCACCCCAGAGGCTGGGCATCCCCGCTGGCTGAAGCCGGTGACCGAGGGCGGAAATCCGCTCCGATGCATCGGCCATCCGGCCCGCCAGCAGCATGGCCTCGCACGCGATGAGACCGGCCTGCAGCCCATCGGCGGGCGGCGCGGCAGGGGACTGGGCCGTCTCGGTCGCCAGAGCCAGCGCTTCGTCGAGCTGCCCGCGACGGAGCGCGAGGCGCGCCTCGAGCACACGAATCGACCACTCGTACCACTTGCTCGTCTGTGTGCCGTACTCCCCGTAGGCCTCGCGAGCCTGGGTCAGGCACGTGCTCGCGCGATCGTATTCGCCTCGGATCAGATGGATCTGGGTCAACGTGTCGTAAACCGCGCCGCGCGTCTCTCGAAGGAACTGCACCGCGCTGCGCACCTCGAGCGCCCGGCGCAGCACCTGCTCGGCGCGTTCCAGCTTGCCCGCCCGGACGCAAATCTGCCCAAGCGACGCCAGCGAAACGCCGAGCCCGTGCGGCGAACCGGTCTCGGTGTGCAGGGACACACTGCGCTCGGCCAGCGCCAACGCCTGCTCATGACGGTTCTGCAGCAGCGCCACGTTCGCCTGGTTATTGCAGACAATCGCCACGACATCGTCGGCATGCGCGAGCAGAGCGAGCCGCTCCGCCTGCCTGAGTGCCGTCATGGCCTCGTCGATGCGGCCGTCCTGAGTGGCGAGCGTGACACCGGACAGGGAGTGGACGAGCGCCAGGTGCCGGCGATCGCCGGCGGCGTGGAGCGCGGAAGCCGCCTTGTTCAGGTGTTCCCGGACGATCGCGGTGTCGCCCACGCGGCGATAGCAGAGGCCCAGCTCGTAGTGGGTGAGCCCGATCGCCAGCGAGTCGTGCGCGCGCACTGCCGCCTTGAGCGCCTTGCCGAGCTGAGCGATCGCGCGTGACGGCTCACCGCGCGCGGCCGTAATCCGACCGTGAAGGCGCCAGAGGGCGGATACGCCGGCCGGCTCGATCCGCTCTCGCAGTTCGTCCGGCGGTCGGCCCAGAGCATCGGCCGCATGTTTCAACTCGTCCTGGAGCAGCCAGCCTTCCGCCAGCGCGCAGCGGAGCAGGAGCGACTCGGCGCGCGTCAGCCCCGGCTCGCGAAGCGCCCGGTTGAGGATTTGGACGGCCTGGGCCCCCTCTCCTCGCTCGAGGGCCGCGCGGGCCTGCGCGAGAGCCGGCCGCTGATCCGGTGTCCCGCCGAGAATGACTGCCATGGAAAGGCGACTAGTATACCGTGTATACAGGCACGGGTGGATACCGTCTGCCGGTCCTGGTTTCTCGGGAATGCGCGCTTGCGCGCGGAGAAAACGGCCTGACTAGAGCCCTGAAACTGCGAATCTACCTGGTGAGCTGGTAGGTGAGCATTTTGTAGACAAGCTTCGCGCAAATGAAGTTCGGGGAAATCAGGCCCGGGATGGGGCACAGCTCGACGAGGTCACAGGCGACGACCTGGCGCCGAGTGAACACCGCCTTCAGGAGGGTCGTCGCCTCATACCAGGACAGACCCCCCGGCTCCGGCGTTCCAACAGCCGGCATGATCGACGGGTCGAGGCCGTCCGCGTCGATGGTGACGTAGACGCGGTCGCTCAGGCTGTCGATGACCCGATCGACCCACGATGGATCGCGCCGCATGTCGTGGTCATAGAAGATCCGGGTTTTCAGGTTTCCGACCGCACGCGCTTCCTCGGACGACAAGCTGCGGATGCCGACCTGCGTGACGGGCGCATGCTCGAGCGTCCGACGCATCGCGCAGGCGTGGTTGAACGGGGTTCCCATGTACTCGTCTCGCAGGTCTGCGTGCGCGTCGATCTGGAGCACTGAAAGCCCCGCATGGCGCGCCGCGGCGGCGGCGACTATCGGCGGCGTGATCGAATGCTCGCCCCCAAGCGTCACCAGAAACTTGCCAGCGTCGAGGATCTCGCCGGCCACGCGCTTGAGCTCGTCCATCACGGGCGCCATCTCGCCGAAGGGCAGCTCCATTTCGGGGAGCGTGAAGATAACGCCCGGGGAGTGGACGTCCGCACGCGCTTCCTCGTCCCAGACTTCCATGTGGGTCGAAGCCTGGATGATCTCGCGGGGGCCGTTCCGCGTCCCGGGGACGTAGGACGTCGTCCGATCGAACGGAACCGGCAGCACGACAGCCTTTGCGGTGGCGAACGCCGGGGCCTTCGCTGGCGGCCCGCCGAACATGATCGGGTCGGCGGCGTCGTACTTTACGCTCACGTCTTTTCCTCGTACCGGCCGGCGGGCAGAGGCCGACCATCGACCGAGATGACGGCGCCGCTGACGTCGAACGCGGGCGGGCGGCGCGTTTCGAGCCGCGCGGCGGCGGTCGTCTCGAGCGCGCTGACCAGCATCGGCAGCGCCACGGTGGCATCGGCGTGCACCGTCACCTGCTCGGCGTTCTCGGCGAGCTTCCCCCAGCTCTTGGCTTCGTCCAGACTCGATCCGGACGCGCCCCCGAAATGCGGCACGTCGGTCACGATCTGCAGCGCGAACCGGTGACCGGTGATGCGATCGTCGTAGAACTCGGCCTGAACGCTCGCCTGATTGATGAAGTTCTTCGGCGTGCCGCCGCCGAGGACGATCGACGCCGTATGCGGCCGCCGGATGACGATGTTGGCCGATTCGATGATGTCCCCGATGATGTCGATCTGCCCGGCGCCCTGATTCCGGTGACGGGCCTGCGACAGGCCCATCCCGATCGAGGAGTCCGCGAGCGCGGGACAGAAGATGGGCACGTTCGCCTTGTGCGCCGCGGTCAGGATCCCTTCGCCCCCGGTTTCGCGCCAGAGATGCCCGCCCAGCCGGTTCAGAAATTCGCGCGACGTGTACGCGCGCGGCTCGATCGTTTGAGCGAAAGCCGCGATCCACTCGTCGTTGTCGATGAACTCCTCTTCGTCCGCGTAGGTGTCGTACACGCGATCGATCCGCGCTTCGGCGAGCGCTTCATCGTCTTCCCGCGGCGAGCCGACGAAGTGCCGTCGGCCGCGGGTCTCGTGCAGGTCGTGGTACAGGTTCGCGCCCGTGGACACCAGGCAGTCGATGTACCGGCGCGCGATCAGGTGCGCGACGATCATCCGCAAGCCGCCCGCGCTCAGCGCACCCGCCATGCCGAGAAAGATGATCGTGTCCCCGTCGAGCATCTTCTGCCAGATGCGGAGCGCCGTCGCCAGGTTGCGACCCTGGAACGAGATGCGCTCCATGCGCCGGAGGACTTCGTCCACCGACAGCCCGGCCTCCACGCGGAACGGCTCGATCGGCGTCGTGAGGAAGCGGGATTTCTTCGTCGACACGGGGGAATTATAGTTCTGAGTTCTGAGTTCTGAGTTCTGAGTTTTGAGTTCAACTCAAGACTCAGAACTCGAGACTCAGAACTGTTCTAGAAGGCTCGTCCGATACGAGCGAACGCCGCGGCGCCTTCGGGGAGGCGGCCGCTGCCGTCATGCCGCCACGCCACACCGCCGGTGAAGGTCAGCGGCAGGTTGAAGCCCAGCGTCGTATCCATCGACAGCTCCGCGCCGAAGGTGACCTTCAGGTCATCGGGATCAAAGTTGCGGTCCCATGCGTGACCGGCATCGACGAATGCCGCCGCGTGTAGCGCCTTGAGAAAGAACGGCCAGCGGCCGGCGCCTCGCTCGATATACGCAAGCGGCAACCGGTAATCCACGTTGATGACGGCGGCGTGGGAGCCGACCGCGGCGTCCTCGTCGTAGCCGCGCAGCAACCCGATCGCGTCGCGCCCGAAACCGCCCGGCGTTTCCGCGGCGGCGCCGCCCACGCCGAAGCGGCGAACGACCAGAGATTCGCCCCACGACGCCGCGACCGCCGCGCGCGCGGCCAGCACGCCGTGTCGCAGTCCGAACGAAGGGTAGCCGCGCGCCTGGGCGGTGACCGTCGTGGCGTCGCCGCTCGAACCGAGCGCGGCGCGGGTGGCCTCGACCGCGCCCCCTGCGGTGAACCCGTCTTCAGGGCTGATGGAGTAGCCGTAACTCCGCGCGGTCGTGATGAGCCAGCCGCCGCGCACGGCGCGCCGATCGATGCCGGTGCGCCCGGGTTGCGGGCACCCGGCTCCCACGGCGCAGTCGCGAATTTCGTCCGAGAGGTGCAGCGACGTCGTCAACGTCTGCAGCCGGAGCACCCGCCGGAACCGCACGAATGCGCCGACGTCGAACGTCCGGTCCCGGAAGTCCGCCTCCTGAAACGTCGATCGATCGTCAGAGGCTGCGGCCACGAAGGTCGGGCGCCAGCGATCGTACGCGTAGGCGACTTGCCAGTCGGGGTGCGCCGCCGCCGATCCCCAGGTGACCGCGGCAGCGTAACTATGCCGGCCGAGCGGGTCAGCCCCCGTCGTCGCCGCGCCCGCTTCGATCTGTCCGCTGTCCTCTTCGATGACAGGGGTCCAATAGCGTGGATACATGCTGGACCATGGGCTATACGGCGTCTCAAGCGCGGGCTCCTGAGACGGTGTGACCGTCTTGGCCGGCGGAGCGGGTGGAACGTCTCGAGCCTCAGGCAGCTCGTCCAGCGCCGGGAGCTCTGCCGAAAATACCTCATACCCAGTCGGCGTGTAGCCGATGAACGCCACCGTACGACCATCTGGGGAGATCGAAGGGGCGTGAGCCCCAAGATCGATCGTTGTCACGCGAACGACGCGACGGGACGAGCGCTGGACGGCGTACAGGTCGAGAGGACCGCCGTGCCTGTCCGATGCGAACACAATCCAGCGTCCATCGCCCGTCCACTCAGGGTCGGCGTTGCGTCCGGGTCCGCTCGCGACGACTTCAGTGGCGCCTGTCTCCGGATCGACGATGACGATCTCGAACGGCCCGCCAAGGGGCCGCCGTTCGGCTGCGATCGCACGGCCATCGGGAGACCAGCGGGGCACGCCGAACTGCGTGTCTGGCCCGCGCGCGACGATCCGCGGCTGACCGGAAGGATCCCCGAGATCCAGGACCGCAAGCGCCGCCGCGCCAGGCTCCTCGACCACGCAGGCCACTTTCTTGCCGTCGCGTGACACATCCGGATCAGACACGCGCGCGCCGGTGGTCAGGCGACCGATGCGGCGGGTCGCCAGGTCGAGCCTGTAGAGGTCGTTCTGCAGCCCGACGCTTCGTACGTACTGGAGCTGATCGAAGATGACCGCGTCGCGGGTGACCGCCGTCCGCGTCCCCCCGGCACGGTTGGCGATTCGCTCAGGCGCCTGGCCCGGCACGACGCTCATGAGCGCCGGAAAGTCATGCGGCGTCCAGAGGGAATAGAAGACGCGCGCGCCATCCGTGCTCCATCGCGGCGCGCCGACCTGGTACTCGTGCGAGGTCAGACGACGAGCCTCCGAAAGAGCGGCACCGCTTGCGGACTCGGTCTCTTTTCGAAAGTCGCGCCACAACGTTCCAAAGTCCTCGCCGAAGGCGCGATCGAACGCCCCGAGCGGAAGGTACGGCAGCCGGCGGCCCGTTGCGTCCGCGAGGTCGCCGAGCTGCTTGTCGCCGAATCGTCGCGCGAGGTGCTCATGGAAAAACGCGCCGTACGCGTACTGCGCATTCCCGCCGGGCCAGTCCACCAGGCCGCCGTTGACGCGATCGACCGGTTCGAACGCACCCGCGCCCGCCGCTGCGCTCACGACCTGTTTGAAGTCGCCGGAGCGTACCCGCCCCTGTCCCGTGAAGGCGCTCTCGCTCCAGGTCGCGATCCCTTCAATCTGCCACTTCGGCAGATACAGGTTGGGGAAGAGCAGCGGCGCACGGCCGAACACATATCTGAATCCGCCGATCACGCCGCCCGCTCGATCGAGATGCAGGACGTGGGTGTACTCGTGCGTGAAGACCATCCGCAGCCAGTCGTCCGTGTTTCCGATCGCGTCGTCCACCCCTGGCGCCGCGGCGTTGATCTGGATGACGTTGTACGGGAAGACCATCGCCCAGCCGTTCGACAGATCCTCTTGATCGACGAGGATCACGTGCGTCCTGGCCCTGCTGCGCGCGCGGCCCAGGCGCGCCACGAGCACTTGATGCGTCTCTTCCGCGATCCGCGCCAGGCGACGGGCAAGTTCCTGCTCTCCCTGATGGAAGTGGATGGAGAAATGCTCCGTCGTGATCGTGCGGAAACGCAGCGTCGGGTCGTACCGCTCCGAGGCATGCGCCTCGTCCGGGCCCGGACCCGCCGCGCAGAGGAGACCGCAGAGCAGAAGGGCCCAGGCGCCTCGCGCGCGCCACGGGCGCTTCACTCAGCTTCCTTCTTCAGATCGGCCAGAACCGTCAGCGCCTCGAGCGGGGTCAGGCGATCGACGTCGATCAGGCGGAGTCGTTTGACCGCAGGGTGGTCTTCCGCCGACGGAGCGTGAAACAGCCCGAGCTGACCGCTCGCCGCGGCGTGGGAGCCCGCCGTCAACGACGGCCGCCCGCCGCGGGACAGCTCGTCCCGCTCGAGCGCCTCGAGAATCTCCCGCGCGCGCGCGACGACCGATGCGGGAAGCCCCGCGAGTCGGGCAACCTGAATTCCGTAGCTCCGATCGGAGCGGCCCGGCACGACCTTCCGCAGGAAGATGATGTCCTCCTTCCACTCCCGCACGACGACGTGGAAGTTGGCGACTCCCGGCAGGGCATCCGCCAGGTCCGTGAGCTCGTGGTAGTGGGTGGCAAAGATCGTCTTGGGGCGGGCGCGCGGGTTGCCGGCCAGGTGTTCCGCCACCGCCCACGCGAGGCTCAGGCCATCGAACGTCGCGGTGCCGCGCCCGATTTCGTCGAGGATGACGAGGCTGCGCGACGTCGCGGCGTGCAGGATGTTCGCCGTCTCCTGCATCTCGACCATGAACGTCGACTGCCCCCGCGCGATGTTGTCCGAGGCGCCCACGCGCGCAAAAATCCGATCGACGAGCGCCAGCTTCGCGCTCCGGGCCGGCACGAACGAGCCCGCCTGCGCCAGCAGACAGGTCAACGCGGTCTGCCGGAGATACGTCGACTTCCCGCCCATGTTCGGGCCGGTCAGGATCACGAGCTGATGCGACGTCGCGTCGAGCGTGACGTCGTTCGGCACGAACGGCTCACTCGAGTGTCGCTCGACGACCGGGTGACGTCCGTCCACGACGCTCAGCTCGTCGCCGTCGTGCACGTGGGGCTTCGTGTAGTTGAGGATCGCGGCCGCCTCGGCCAGCGCCGCGAGCACGTCGAGCGTCGCGAGCGCCCGCGCCGTGTCCTGGAGCCTCGGCGCTTCGGCGGCGACCGCCGCCCGAACGCGGTCGAAGATCTCGATCTCGCGCTCGAGAATCCGCTCGTCTGCGCCGAGGATGCGGTCCTCGTATTCCTTCAGGGCCGGCGTGATGAACCGCTCGCCTCCGGCGATGGTCTGTTTGCGGTGATAGTCGGGCGGGACCGCGGCGAGGTTGGCTCTCGACACCTCGATGTAGTAGCCGAACACGCGGTTGTAGCGGATCTTGAGCGAGGCGATGCCCGTTCGCGAGCGCTCGGCCTCCTCCATCTCGGCGATGCGCTGGCGGCCTCCACGGCTGATGCCGCGCAAGTCGTCCAGTTCCGGATCCACGCCATCGCGGATTGCGCCGCCATCGCGGGCCTGCGCCGGCGGGTCGTCCGCGATGGTCGCGGCGATCTGCTCGCGGACCTCGGCCACGTCGTCCATCTCGCCGACGAGGCTCCGGACGAGCGGCGCCTGCATCTCGGACAACGTCATGCGGAGGCGTGGGACGGCGACCAGCGACAGCCGCAGCGCCAACAGGTCGCGCGGGCCGGCGGTCCCGAGCGCCGCTCGCGCGACGAGGCGTTCGATGTCATGGATGTCCTTCAGGACGTCCCGGAACTTGCCGCGATCCGTCGACCGAAACGCCAGCTCCTCGACCGCGTCGAGCCGATCCTGAATCCGTTCGAGCGAGACGAGCGGCGCGAGCAGCCAGCCGCGCAGGAGCCGTCCACCCATCGCCGTGGACGTGCGGTCGATCTCATCGAGGAGGGATCCCGCACGCCCGCCACCGGCGCTCTCGACGACCTCGAGATGCTTCAGCGTCGTGGGATCGACGATGAGCGCGTCGCCGCCCGCGCGATATCGAATCGCCCGGACGTGCGCGAGATCCACCTTCTGCGTGTCCTTCAGGTACTGCACCAGCGCCCCCGCGGCGGAGATGGCCCCAGCGTGGCCGTCGAGGCCGAACCCGGCGAGCGTCTGAGTCCGCGTCTGATCGAGCAGCATCCGCCGCGCGTTCTCGACGTCGAACGTCCAGGGTTCAATCTCTGTGAGGCGCGGGGGGGGCAGACCCGGAGGGAGGGGGAGCGCCGATTCCGGTCCGCCGGGCAGCCCGGACGCGACCACGACCTCGCGCGGCCGAAGCACGGCGAGGTCGTCGCCGAGCGCATGGCGCCCGTCGGCGCCGCTGTACTCGGTCGCGCTGAATTCACCGGTCGACAAGTCGAGCAGGGCGACGCCCGTCACGCCGTCCGTGCGGCAGACGGCCATGATGAACGCCGGCTCGCGGGCATCCAGGTACGCGCTGTCCGTGAGGGTGCCGGGCGACACGACGCGGACGACCTCGCGGCGGACGACCCCTTTCGCCTTGCGTGGATCTTCCACCTGCTCGCACACGGCGACGCGGAAACCCTTTCGGACGAGCCGCGCGATGTAATTGTCGGCCGCGTGGTGCGGGACGCCGCACATTGGGACGGCGCCGCCGGAAGCGTCCTTCGACCGGGACGTGAGCGTCAGCTCGAGCGCGCGCGAGGCCACCAGCGCGTCCTCGTAGAACATCTCGTAGAAATCGCCCATGCGAAAGAACACAATCGCGTCGCGGTGCTGGCGTTTCGCGTCGAGATACTGCCGCATCGCCGGCGTCGCGGAAGCGGACGTGGCGGAGTCGGTCGGAGCCGGCATCGACGGTAGAATACCTCACCGATGCGCCTGCTCGCGCTCGACACGACGGCACGCGCCGGCAGCGTCGCGCTCGCTCAGGACGGCGCGATCGTCGACGCCCGCGTCGGCGACGCCTCCCGCACCCACGGCGAGCGCCTGCCAGGAGACGTCCTCAACCTTCTGAGCGCTCACGGCCTGGGCCCCGCTGATATCGACGTCTACGCCGTCGCCGCGGGCCCCGGATCCTTCACGGGACTCCGCGTCGGGATCGCGTGCGTTCAGGGGCTGGCGCTCGCGACGGGCCGCCGCGTGGTTGCCGTCTCGGCGCTCGACGCGCTGGCGCACGCCGCGCAACCGGCCGCGGCCGACGGCTTCCTCGCCGCATGGATCGACGCTCACCGAGGCGAGGTCTTCGCCGCTCTGTACACCGGCCTGACCGTCGTCGAGGGGCCATCTGTCGCGACGCCGGCGCGCACGCTCGAGCTGTGGCGCGAGCGCCTCGCGGATCGTTCCGTGCAGGCGATCGGCGATGGCGCCGTCCGCTACGCGGATTCACTCCGCGCCCTCGGCGCTCGCCTTCGAGCGCCGGAACCGACGGCACCCATGCTCGCGCCGTCGATCGCCGGGCTGGCGGAAAAAGAAGCGGCCGCCGGCCGGACAATCGCGCCGCACGCGATCGTTCCGATCTACATCCGGAGGCCCGACGCCGAGCTGGCGCGCCATGCTCAACGTTGAACGGTTCGATCCGGATCGCGACCTCGACGCCGTGATGGCCATCGAAGAGGATTCCTTCACGAACCCGTGGACCCGTCAGATGTTCGAGTGGGATGTGCGAAACACCGAGGTCACGCGCGTCTACGTCGGGCGGACCCACGACGCAACCGTCGCGGCTTTCTGCTCCTGCTGGCTCGTATTCGACGAACTCCACATCCACAGCCTCGCCGTACGGCGGGATCTCCGCAGGCAGGGGCTGGCCAGCGCGCTCCTGCGCGGGGTGCTGGCGGATGCCGCGCGGCTCGGCGCCAGGCGGGCGACGCTCGAAGTGCGGCGGTCGAACGAGCCTGCCTTGAAGCTGTACGAAAAGATGGGGTTTACAGTCTCGGGCACTCGACCGAAGTATTACACTCAGCCTGAAGAGGATGCCTTGATCCTCTGGCTCGACCGATTATCCAATCCAAACCCTTGAAGAGGCGGGAGGGTTGTGTTACGTTCTGACCTATGACCGCTCTCAACGGTCAGTCCTCTCAGGTTCTCATCTTACCCACCCGGTCGGGTTCCCCACACAAGGAGGCTGCGAATGCCCGCTGAATCATCCGAGCTCCGGAACCGGCTTCTCAACAACGATCAGGAATTCCGAGAGCTCGCCGCGCAGCACCATGACCTCGACGCACGGCTCCACTCCCTTATCAGCAAACCTTATCTTTCGAACTCCGAACAGGTCGAGGAAACACAGATAAAGAAGCGAAAGCTGCACTTGAAAGATCGTATGGAGGATATTCTCCGCAGGCATCGTACGGTCTCGCTCTAGCGGAGTGAGCATCGACCGCGCCGGGCTGCCGTTCATATTCGCGGCGTTGGCGCCCGGCGCAGTCCTCGTTCTCGTCGGCCGCCCATGGTGGGGCGCGCCCTTTCTCCTGCTCGCCGCCTTCTTCGCGTTCTTCTTCCGCGATCCCGAGCGGCGGCCGCCGCCTGGAAAAACTCTCATCGTGGCGCCGGCGGACGGCAGAGTCATGTGGGCCGGACCAGCCGTGGAGGCTGCACCAGCCGGCGCGTGGCAGCAGGTGACGATCTTTCTGTCTCCGATGGACGTGCACATCAACCGCGTGCCGGCCGGGGGTCGCGTGACGCGGGTCGACTTCCGCGGGGGGACGTTCCTGCCCGCGTACAAACCGGAATCCGCCCGCAACGAGCAGACGGAGGTCTGGGTGGAACATGACGGACAGCCGATCGTGTTCCGCCAGGTCGTGGGCGTGCTCGCCCGACGGGTGGTGTGCCGGCTCCAGCTCGGCCAGGAGGTCCAGACCGGCCAGCGCTTCGGGCTGATGAAGTTCGGATCAAGAATGGATGTGTTCCTCCCGGAGCAGGCGCGGCTGCGCGTCCGGACCGGCGATCGTGTGCGAGGAGGAGAAACGGTGATCGCAGAACTGTGAACGTCCTGACGCCGTTCCGTCGGCGCGCCGGAGACCAGCAGCGATTCCGCCGCGGCATGTACCTGCTGCCGACGCTGTTCACGCTCGGCAATCTGTTCTGCGGGTACGCGTCGATCGTCCATGCGATGCGGCGCGACTTCGAGTCCGCGGCGATGCTCATCGGCATTGCGATGGTGCTCGACACGCTCGACGGCTTCATCGCGCGGCTGACGAACTCGGCCACCGCGTTCGGCCTCGAGTTCGACTCGCTGGCAGACGTCATCTCGTTCGGCCTGGCGCCGGCCATCCTGGCGTTCTCGTGGGGCCTCTGGCCGCTCAAGCGACTGGGGTGGGCTGCCGGATTCCTGTACGTGACCGCCGCCGCGATGCGCCTCGCGCGGTTCAACATCCAGAGCGCCGCCGCCGCGGACAAGCGGTACTTCGTGGGGCTGCCGAGCCCGGCCGCTGCCGGGGTGACCGCCGCGACCGTCTATCTCTACCCGTGGGGGCTGAGCGACTACCGCTCGGCACTGCCCGCGCTTGCCATCGTCCTGATTCCCGGGTTGCTGATGGTGAGCACGGTGCGGTTCCGCAGCGTGAAGGCGATCGACGTCGGCTGGCGACGGTCTTACCTTGCGCTTCTGCTCGGCGCCGCCGTGCTCGCGCTCATTGCGACGGAGCCGCGCGTGGCGCTCGTTCTGCTGGCATACGCCTACCTGGGGTCGGCGTTCGTCGGCCTCGCGTGGTCCCGGCTCCGCCGCCGGCCCCCGGAGCTCCACGGCTCGACGTCCACGACGGATCAGGCCCGAAGTTAGGCGGGCTCCGCGAACTGCGGAAGCTTGATCGTGACGGCCGTCCCGCGCCCCTTCTCGCTCTCGACCGTGATCGTTCCTCGGCTGAGCTCCACGTTGCGGCGCGCGATGCTCAGGCCCAGGCCCGTCCCGCTCGCCTTCGTCGAAAAGTACGGCTCGAACACGCGCGCCAGCGCTTCGCGATCCATGCCGATGCCGGTGTCCTGAACCCTGAGCGAGACCCAGGAGTCTTCGCCCGACCCGGCGATCGAGAGCCGACCGGATCCTGGCATCGCGTGCAGCGCGTTCTCGATGACATTGGTGAGCGCGCGGGCGACAAGGGTGCGGTCCACGTGGATCGATGGAAGGTGCGGAGACACGGCGACGTCGATCGCGATCCGCGCGCCGAGACCGATCCGGTACGGCGCGACGACTTCTTCGACGAGATCCGCCACGGAGACGGCGGCCGGCCGCGCCGTAGGGGCGGAGGCAAAGCTCGAGAACTCCGACGCGATCTGACGCAGGAGCCTGACCTGGCCGAGAATTGAATCCACGCACTCCTCGAGGACCGGTGAGAGCGGTTTCCCGCGGTCGGCGTGCACCCGCCGGAGGTGATCCGCGGAGAGCTGGATCGGTGTGAGCGGGTTTTTGATCTCGTGCGCGACCTGGCGCGCCATTTCGGCCCAGGCCTCGAGCCTGTGCGTTCGCTCGAGCCGCTCTCGTTGCGCTTTCAGCTCGCCCGCCATGCGGTTGAATGCGTCGACGAGCCGCTTGAACTCATCCGCCGATCGGACCGCAATCCGCGCGTCGAAGTCCCCCCGCGCGATCATGCGTGTCGCGCGCGTCAGCCGCTTGACCGGATCGCCGATCCGCTCCGCCACCGACAGACCGATCGCCGCCCCGAGCAGGATGAACACGAGGACCGCCAGGTGGACTCCCCGGTCGAGCTCGGCGATCTCACGCTCGATCTCCTGCTGCCGCGGCGCGAGCGGAACGGTCAGAATCGAGTCCGAAAGTCCGGCACGCACGGGCGTCGCGGCAACCATGTAGGTGAATTCGCCGATAGCGTCCTGGTCCACGAAGCTCGGCCGGCGCTCGAGCACAATCGCTCGATAGACCGTCTCGGGCGTCCGGGTCGAGAGCAGCCCGGAAGCGAACAGGTCCCGCTCGGAGGTCGCCAGAAGCCGGGAGCCGCCGAAGATGTTCACATCCTGGTCGATGACCTGACTGATCAACACCATCGCGTCGTCGGTAATCGGCACAGGTGACTGAGACCCGCGGCGCTGGAGCGCCAGCGATTCTTCGATGACGCGCCGAGCGGTCGTCGCGGTGGTCGTGGCTTCTCGCTCGACGTCGGCGCGGAGCTGTCCCGCAAAGTACTGACGAATGACGAGCGCGAGCGTCAGGCCGGGCACGACCGATGCCGCGACGAAGGCCAGAAACAGCTTTCGAGTGAAGCTCGCCCTGATTTCCCGCAGCAGGGCGCGCCCTCCGGGCGGTCGCTCGCGCGCAACGCGGTTGAAGAGCGCTGTCAGCAGCACGCCGGCGACGTACGCCAGCGCGGCCAGCGTCGTCAACTCGGCCAGGTGCACGAAGCCGTCAAAGAGGCCGAGCGCCGGGTATCCGATGGCGTAGATGCCGGCCTGGTCGTTGGCCACGTACACGTGCGACGGCTGTTCGCCGGTATCGAGCGTCGTCCAGAACGGCCGACGCGATTCGTAGACTCGACGGAACAGGGCTTCGTCGATTGGCCACGCCGCGCCGGAGGCATAGATGGGCATCATCCCCCACCCGTAGATGACCAGGTCGATGTCGGGGGAAGCGGGCTCGTCGCCCGCCGACGCGCGGAACACTTCGAAGTACGGACTCGGAGACGAGATGAAACGCAGCGCCCGGTAGTCGAGCATCACATGAACGACGATTCGGCCCGAGACCGCGCCGCCGACGCAGACGCCGCGTTCCGCGTGCAGCATCCGCCGCTCTTCCGAGCCGAACGGCGACGCCTCGCCGAACACTTCCCACGTGCAGCCTGCCTTCACGGAACTGTAGGTCTGTGCGACCGGAGCGTACTCGGGAAAGTTCAGCGCGAACCGACTCATGAGCAGTCCGTTCGGGTCATACAATTCCACGGCCGAGGTCAGGCGCGCTTCCGCGAGGGCGGTCTGACTCCAGATGCGGAACGCCGGGGCCGGATCCGGGACCGGCTGGGGCAAGGCCGCGGGCGACGGGACCAGGTCCGCGAGCGCCGGCATTGCGTCAATCTGGGCGAGGGCATGTTCCAGCCGCTCCTGGAGGTCTTGCGGGTGCGCCAGCGCTTGAGGCGCATATCGGGACTCGATCAGGCTCCGCCGCGCACGCTCGGCGGCCGCTCGAGCGGACGGGTACACCAGCAGCGCCGGGATCAGCAGCGCGCCGAAAAAAGCGAGGAGGCGCGCCGCCTGCGGCGCGCGCCGGAACCACGCGCCCCAGCGGGGCGCGTAGAACGCCGCAACCCCCGCGGCGACCGTCCCGGCAACGATGGCCAGCGCGGGCGTGCGCCAACCCAACGACTGCGCGACCGCGCCCAGCACGACCGCTGGCGACAACCAGAGCGCCAGCGTGACCGCGGTGGCCTTGACCTCGCGCCTCGACACACGCCAGCGGCTCATCGCAAGCGCCAGCAGGGCAGTCGCGACCCAGATCGCCGCCGCGACCACGAGGATGAGCCCGACCAACCGGGCCAGCCGCCCGGGATCCCACGGATAAATCGAGAAGCGGACGACCGCCGGCGCCGATGATTCGAACGTGTCGTAGACGACGCGTGCGGCTGCGAAAGAAAGCAGGGCCGCCGAGGTTCCCCCTGCGAGCTGGACCGCGCGAAACGCGGTGGGCGCCTGAGCGGGCGAGCGGCGCGCGCCTCGCCAATCCAGACGAACCCGCGCCGCGAGATCGACGATCAAGGCCGCGAGCACGAGGAGAAGCGCTCCCGACAGGAGCAGTCCCGCGCCTGGTGGCGCCGCGATTCGCGCGAGCGCCCAGGATAGCGTCGCGAGCATCGCGATTCTCAGCGTCGCCCGCAGAGCGGTGGAGGATGGCCCGGAACGGGGTCTGCCGCGCGCGTCGAGGAGCGGACCGATGGCAACGGCGAGCGCGATCGCCAGCAACGCGAGGACGAGTGACCAGATCCCGCGCCGGGAACGGGCGAGACCATCGTCCAGATCTGCTGGATCGACTGACGCCTCGAGCACCGGCTCGCCGGAGGGTGCGCGCAAGAGAAAGCTCAGGGGTCGATCCGCTTCTCCGGCGCCTTCATACCGTGCGCGGAGCGAGGCGGGCGCCACGCGCGTCTGCACGACGTACTCCTCTGCGGTGAGACTGCGGAGCGCGCTCGCAGGCGAGATGACGAGCTCGGCCGCCACTGTACCCAGGCGGCGATCCTCAGAGAGAACGGGCGTCACCTGGACGAGACGCAGACCGATAGGGCCGGGGGCAACGAAGAGCGCGGCGGGACCGGTGATGCGGTCGGTCGGAATCTCGGCCGCGCGCCCGCGCCACGCGCGAATGGCTCCGTTGGTGTCGTAGACCGTGGCGGCGGTTCTCCCGTCGCCGGCCGTGCCGAGAATGTCGAAGAGGGCGCGAGTGTCGTCGCCCGCGCCAGGAAGACGGCGGTCGGGATCCCGTTCGCCGGCGAGCGCGCGGCGGAGGTCGTCCCGCTCGGCCAGACCGGAGGCTGCGCGCTCCAACGCCGTGACCGCCGCGTCGAAGCGGCCACGCACGTCGCGCTCGACCCGCGCGAACGCCCCCGCGCGCGTCGCGCCGACGCGCCAGGCCTCGAACGCTCCCGCGACGAGACCCGCGACGCCGGCCGCGAGGAGGCCGATAACGAGCAGCCGCCGCATGTCCCTCATGTGCCGCGAATCGGTCGGTGGCAGGCGCTGCGCTATACTGGCTTGTTTGCGGTCGCCGCGGCAACCATGACGGAGACGCTAGGCCTCAAGACGGCGCTCAAGCGTGGCGCGCTTCTGGCGCTTGCCAACTGGCCCGTCGTAATTGTCCTGTTCATCGCTGAGTCCACCTTCAAGATCGTCCTCGCCGTCCCCGTCGTCGGCGGCATGCTGCTCGTGATGGTCCTCGCCGGCGACGCCATCGATCCGTTCGGTTCGATCGACATGCGCGACCAGATAGCCTCGATCGCCGGCACGCTGTTCGACACGCCGGTTGCGCTCGCGTCGTTCCTCGCGGCCTTCGGCATCGTGCTCATCGGCGGATCCGCGCTCCTCTTCCTCGTCAAGGGGGGCGCGATGATGGTGATGATCGAGTCCGAACGATCGGCGGGCCCGATCGAGCGGCCGCCGTTGCGGTGGGATGCCATCGCCCGGTCGGGACGCTACAGCATCGAGGGGTTCGTCGCCGGGTGCACGCGCCTCTTCCGCCGGTATCTCAGGCTCGGGCTGATCCTCATCGGCGTATACGTGGTCACCGGCGCGCTCTACCTCGCGGTGATGTTCGTCGGCTTTCCCGCAAGCACCCATCCGGGCATCCTCGTCGGATGGACGCTCTTCGCCGCGCTCGTCTCGGGTGCGCTGGTCGTCTGGATTACGCTCGTGAACCTGATGTACCTGCTCGTCCAGATGATCGTGGCCGTCGAAGACGTCGGCGTACGCCAGGCGGTTCGCCGGGTCATCGAGTTCCTGCGCGGCGCGTTCCGCGAGGTCGCCGGCGTGTTTGGCGTAGTCCTCGTCCTCGTCCTGCTTGCGACGGTCGTGTCGATCCTGGCGACGGCCGGGCTCGGGCTGATTTCGTTCGTGCCGTTGGCAGGCCTCGCGGTTCTGCCGTTGCAGCTCGCCGCGTGGCTCGTGCGCGGGATCGTGTTCCAGTACCTCGGGCTCACGTCGCTCGGCGCGTACCTGACCGAGTATCGCGCCTACAGCAACCGCGGCGCCAGACTTCGCATCGCATGATCAACTACGACGAGTTCCTCTCACGCGCCGCCGGCCGGATGCAGGAATCCGCGATCCGGAAGATGGGGGGCGTGGCGGCGCACGGCCGGGACATCATCTCTTTCGCGCCGGGCTTTCCGGATCCAGCGATGTTCGCCTGGAGCGAGTTCCGGACGATCGCCGCCGACCTGCTGAGTGGAAAGGACGGCTCCGTCCTGCAGTACGGCCCGACGCGCGGCTTCAGACCGCTGCTCGAGGCTCTGGGAGAAATCCTCGCCGAACGGGGAATCTCCGTCCCGGGAGAACAGCTCCTTGTGACGAGCGGGTCGCAGCAGGGGCTGGACCTCGTGGCGCGGGTCCTCAGCGATCCGGGCGACGTCGTGCTGGTCGAGCTGCCCTCGTACACGGGTGCGATCTCGGCCTTCCGGAACGTTCAGGCGGAAATGGTCGGGGTCGCACAGGAGGCCGACGGCATCGACCTCGACGATCTCGACGCGGTCCTGCGCCGCCTCCGGCTCGAAGGCCGGCGAGTGCGGTTTCTCTACGTCGTGCCGAACTTCCAGAATCCGACCGGGTTGCTGCTGGGTCGGGAAAAGCGGGCGCGCCTGCTCGATTGGGCAGCTCGCCACAATCTCCTGATTGTCGAGGACGATCCCTATCGCGACTTGTATTTCGAGGATACGGCCGGCGAGTCCGCCATCCGGCCGATCAAGGCGGACGACAGGGAAGGCCGGGTCGTCTATCTGAGCAGCTTCTCCAAGACGCTCGCACCCGGCTACCGTGTCGCCTGGGTCGCCGCACCGCCCGCGCTTGCCACGAAGTTCGAGATGGCCAAACAGGCGAGCGATCTCTGCACCGGCGAGCTCGATCAGCGAATCGTGTACGAAGCCTACAAACGTGGGGTCCTCGCGCGGCAGGTGCCATTGTTGCGTGCGCACTATCGACGCAAGCGGGACGTGATGGTCTCTGCGCTTACACGCGAGCTGAGGGAGCGCGTCAGCTGGCCCGTCCCCCACGGCGGATTCTTCCTGTGGGCGACCCTGCCGGGCGGGATCGATTCGGACGCGATGATCGCGCAGGCGGTCGAGCATGGCGTCGTCTACGTCGCCGGCACGGCGTTCTTCGTCGACGGCTCCGGCGCGAACACGATGCGGCTGTCGTTCTCCGCGCCGACGCCCGATCGAATCGACGAGGGCGTCAGACGGCTCGCCGCTACGATCCACGAAGCACTGGAGCGTCCTCGGGCGTCAGCGGCTTCCCGGGCATAACGAGCAGCGGCTCGAGCGGCGTCTCGGAAGTCCCGCCGACGCCGAGCACCATCCACTCGCCGGACACCCCGCCGGCGATCGCAACCATTCTGATCTGGCCCGCAGCCGGCGTGAGCACGATCGGCGCGCCCACCTGATCGCCCGCCGTCCATTGCCCGGCGGGTGCGCCGTCGCGCGCGTTGAAAAAAGCCACATCGGCGGCCAATCCGCTCACGACGATCAACCCATCCGCCGTCAGCAATCCCTCGAAGGCGCGCATCGGCAGGGGCCGCCGCCATCGCTGGCCGCCGTTCCACCGATCCAGCGCACGGAGAACGTTGTCGAGCGAAATGAAGTACACGCGCTCCGCGTCGACCGCGGCCGGCCCGACGACGTCAGCCGCCGTGCGCCAGCGCCACCGGACGCTGCCGTCGCGCCCGTCGAGACAGTAAAAGTGGTTGTCTCGCGCGCCGACGAAGATCCGTTCGTCGTCCAGGAGCGCCGGACCCGGCGCGCCACCGAGGGCGCGCGACCAGCGTTCTTCTCCCGTCGTCAACGCGGCGAGGACGATGCGGCCGTCCGCCAGGGGCAGCACCAGACGGTCGCCGTCAATCGACGGCGCCGCCGACAACAGCCCCGTCTGTCGGCGCCATACGAGCGTTCCGTCGGCGGCACGCACTGCGAGCAACTCCCCGGCCTGCGTGCCCGCGACGAGCCATCCGTCACGCCACGTCGCCGCGGTCGCGAATGGCCCTGCGCGCAGCTGCCACCGGAGGGCGCCTGTGGCAGCGTCCAGCGCGCGGATCTCGGTTGCGGTCGCGACAAACAGCAGACCTTCTCCGAGCACAGGACGGTGCGCCGCGAGGAGCTCGACCGACCAGCGCTCCCGGCCGGATGACAGCGCGAACGCGACGAGTCGGCCCGAGCGAAGCGGCACGAAGACGTGCTCGGCATCCGCGACCGGAGGCGCCGACGGAGCAGTCGGCAGCGGCGTACGCCAGTTCGTCGCGATTGGAAAAAACGGCGCCGGCAACGACACCGGAATAAGAAGGGCGACGGCGAGGATCAGGGGAATCGACCTACAAGATATTGTGGTGCGCGGTTCACGCACACGCATATAATAGCGGACACACCTTCGAAGTGGCAGGAGCCACCTTGGATGTGCCGCGAGCCTTCCGGCTCGTCCCTGGCAGTGACTCATCAGACCATCGTCGTTCTCGACTTCGGATCGCAATACACCCAACTCATCGCCAGACGGTTGCGCGAGCTGTCCGTCTACTCGGAAGTCCTGGCCTGCACGACGCCTGCGGAGGCAATTCGCGCGAAGCGTCCCGTCGGCATCATCCTGTCGGGCGGACCGCGCAGCGTGTCTGAGCCAGGTGCGCCGCGCTGTGAGGATGCCGTCTTCGATGCCGGGGTACCGGTCCTCGGCATCTGCTACGGCATGCAGCTCATGGCGGACGCGCTCGGCGGGCGCGTCGCCCGCGCGCCGCAGCGCGAGTACGGCCACGCGCTGATCCGCGTCGAACGGGAGGCGCCGCTCTTCGCGTCGGTGGCGGATGAATTGCGCGTCTGGGCCAGCCACGGCGACTTCGTCCAGGAGGCGCCGACGGGCTTTTCGGTCCTCGCCACGAGCGCCAACGCTCCGGTCGCCGCGATGGAGGATCGCGCCCGAGGGCTCTACGCGCTCCTCTTCCACCCCGAGGTTGCCCACACCGACCAGGGCCTCGAGATCCTCCGCAACTTTGCCTACGGTATCTGCGGCTGCACCGGCGACTGGACGATGACGTCGTTCATCGACGAGACGATCGGCCGCATCCGCGCGCGGGTGGAGAGCGGGCGGGTCGTGTGTGCCCTGAGTGGCGGGGTCGATTCCACCGTCGCGGCAACACTGATCCATCGCGCGATAGGCGATCGCCTGACCTGCATTTTCGTCGACAACGGCGTGCTGCGGCTCGACGAGGCGGCTCAGGTCATCAAGCGATTCGAGAAGCTTCGTCTGCCGGTCGTCTTTGCCGACGCGTCGGCCCAGTTCCTCGAACGGCTCGAGGGCGTGACCGATCCCGAGCGGAAGCGCAAGATCATCGGTGCGACGTTCATCGAGGTCTTCGAGGCGAAAGCGGCGGAGCTGGGACAGTTCGACTTTCTGGCGCAGGGAACTCTCTACCCGGACGTCATCGAAAGCGTCTCGATTGTGGGTCCGTCGGCCGCGATCAAGAGCCATCACAACGTCGGCGGGCTCCCGGAGAACATGCGGTTCACGCTCGTCGAGCCGCTTCGCGAGCTGTTCAAAGATGAAGTCCGGCAGGTCGGCCTTCAGCTCGGCCTGGACGAGGAGTTCATCTGGCGACAGCCGTTTCCGGGACCGGGACTTGCAGTTCGTGTCCTGGGCGAGATCACCCGCGAGCGGCTCGATCTGGTCCGTCGTGCAGACGCCATCGTCGCCGAGGAAGTGAAACGGGCCGGGTGGTACCGCCGGCTGTGGCAGTCGTTTGCCGTTCTGCTGCCCGTCCAAAGCGTCGGGGTGATGGGGGACGAGCGGACCTACGAGCACACCATCGCGATCCGGGCCGTGGAGAGCCGTGACGGGATGACGGCCGACTGGGCCCGTCTCCCGCACGACCTGCTCGGGATCATCTCGTCGAGGATCGTGAACGAGGTCAAGGGGATCAACCGCGTCGTGTACGACGTCAGCAGCAAGCCGCCTTCGACGATCGAGTGGGAATGACCGAGTTCGTCCATCTCCATCTCCACACAGAATTCTCGCTGCTCGACGGCGCGTGCCGTGTCGAGGAGCTGCTCGACCGCGCGGTCGAGCTGAAGATGCCCGCCCTTGCGGTCACCGAACACGGCAACCTGTTCTCGGCCGTGATGTTCCACGATCTGGCGCGCGTCCGCGGCATCAACCCGATCCTCGGCTGCGAAGTGTACGTCGCTCCGGAGAGCCGGTTGACGAAAAGCGGCACGCCCGGCGAGACCGCGAACCACCTCGTGCTGCTGGCCGAAACGCTCGAGGGGTATCACAACCTCATCAAGCTGGTCTCGGCCGGCTACACCGAGGGCTTTTACTACAAGCCGCGGATCGACAAGCACCTGCTCGCGCAACACTCGAAAGGCCTCATCGGCCTCTCGAGCTGCCTGAAAGGTGAGGTCGCAACGTGGCTCAGGACGGACCAGATCAGCCGCGCGCGGAAAGCGGCGGCGACCTACAGCGACATCCTCGGTCCGGGCAACTTCTTCCTGGAGCTTCAGTATCAGGGCCTCGAAGAGCAGCGGCGCGTGAACGGATTCCTGCCCGCGCTGGCGCGAGAGCTGAGCCTGCCGCTCGTCTGCACGAACGACGTCCACTACCTCACGCAGGCCGACCATCATCCGCACGACATTCTCTTGTGTATCGGCACGGGGAAAGTCGTCAACGACGTCGAGCGGCTGCGCTACCACGGGGACCAGTTCTTTCTGAAGACACCGGCCGAGATGGCGGCGGTCTTCAGAGACTACCCGGACGCGCTCCGCGCCACCGTCGCGATCGCAGAGCGGTGTCACGTCCTGCTGCCGTCGAACGAAACCCACCTTCCGAACTTCGACGTGCCGCCGCCGTTCACGCTCGACGACTACTTCGAGCACAAGGTACGTGAGGGGTTCGCGGCGCGGCTGCCGCGCCTGCAGGAGATGACGGCGCGGGGCGCGCTGCGCCACGCGATCGAGAAGTACCACACCCGTCTCGATTACGAGATCGAGATGATCAAGCAGATGAAGTACCCCGGCTACTTCCTGATCGTCTGGGACTTCATCCGCTACGCGCGCGAGCGCGGCATCCCGGTGGGGCCCGGCCGTGGCTCGGCCGCCGCCAGCCTCGTCGCGTACTGCCTCCGGATTACGGACGTCGATCCGCTCCAGTACGACCTCATCTTCGAACGCTTCCTCAACCCGGAGCGCGTATCGCTCCCCGACATCGACATCGACTTCTGCGAGCGCCGCCGCGGCGAGGTCATCGAGTACGTCACGCGCAAGTACGGCCGGGAAAACGTCGCGCAAATCATCACGTTCGGGACGATGAAGGCCCGAGCCGTCGTTCGCGACGTGGGCCGCGCCCTCGACATCCCGTTCGCCGACGTCGACCGCGTCGCGAAGCTGATCCCGCCCGCGCTCGACATGACGCTCGCCCGCGCGCTCGACGAGAGCCCGGCGCTCAAGGAAATCGAACAGAAGGACGAGCGCGTGAAGGACCTGCTCGGGTCGGCGAAACGCCTCGAGGGCATGACGCGCCACGCGTCGGTCCACGCCGCGGGCGTCGTCATCGCGCCGAAGCCCATCACGGAGTTCGCCCCGCTGTACAAGGGGCAGCGGGACGAGATCACGACCCAGTGGGCCATGAAGGAGATCGAGCGCATCGGCCTCCTCAAGATGGACTTTCTCGGGCTCAGCACCCTGACACTGCTCGACGACTGCGTCCGGCACATCCGGGAGACGACCGGCGTCTCGATCGATCTCGACACGCTGCCGCTCGATGACGCCAGAACCTACCAGCTGTTCTGTGAGGGCCAGACCTACGGCATCTTCCAGTTCGAGAGCTCGGGCATGCGGGACACGCTGCGGAAAGCCAAACCCCAGTGCCTGGAGGACCTGATCGCGTTGAACGCGCTCTACCGGCCAGGTCCGCTGCGCGGGGGAGTCGTCGACGACTACATCGCGCGGAAGCACGGTCGCGTCGAGATCAAGTACGAGCTGGCGCAGCTCCAGCCGGTGCTGCAGGAGACCTACGGCGTCATCGCCTACCAGGAGCAGGTCACGCGGCTCGCGAGCGATCTCGCGGGCTTCACGATGGGAGAGGCGGACCTGCTCCGCAAGGCGATGGGGAAAAAGAACGCCGCGGTCATGCAGGCGCAGCGCGACCGGTTCGTGCAGGGGTGCAAGGCGCGCGGCATCAGCGAAAAGAAGGCGACGAAGATCTTCGACCTGATGGAGTTCTTCGCCGGGTACGGCTTCAACAAGGCGCACTCGACGTGTTACGCGCTGCTCGCGTATCAGACGGCGTATCTGAAGGCGAACTACCCGCGGCACTTCATGGCGGCGCTGCTGACGATCGAATCGCAGAATACCGATAAGCTCGCGATGTACCTCGGCGAGTGTCGCGAGCTCGGCGTCCCGATTCTGGCGCCCGACATCAACGCCAGCGAGTTGCACTTTACGGTCAAGCCGGACGGGGTCCGTTTCGGTCTCTGCGCCGTGAAGAACGTCGGCGAAGGGGCGAGTCTTTCCGTGCTCGAGACGCGCGCGGCGCTCGGCCGGATCGACTCGATCTTCACCCTCTGCGAGCGGGCCGACCTCCGGCTCGTCAACAAGCGCGTGCTCGAGAGCCTCGTCAAGGCGGGAGCGTTCGACTCGCTCATGCCGGGCGTCAACGGCAGCGGCGCCGCCACCGTCCGCGCACGGCTGTTCGGTGTCGTGGATCGCGCCATCGAGCACGGCAGCAAGATCCAGCGGGACCGTGAAAAGGGGCAGTCCGACCTGTTCGGCGCGGGGGGTGGGCCCGAGGGAGGCGGCGAAGCGTCCACCCCCATTCCGGTACCGCAGGCACCGGCCTGGACCGAGGCGCAGCAGCTCGCGGGCGAAAAGGAAGCGCTCGGGTTCTACATGAGCGGCCATCCGATCGAGCGGTTTGCGGAGGAGCTGAAGACGTTCGGCGCCCGCCGGCTCGGCGAGTTGACCACGTCCGAGGCGGACCTCTGGGTGGGTGGGATCGTCGGCGCCACACGCGCCCTCAAGACCCGAAAGGGTGACCGGATGGCGGTCTTCGCGCTCGAGGACGTGGGGGGCAGCGTCGAAGTCGTCGTGTTTCCCGAGGCGTTCCAGAAGTTCGGACAGCTCCTCGAGACCGACGCCATGCTGGTCGTCCGCGGCAAGTTCGAGAAGGACGACGAATCGGCGCGCCTCGTGGCGTCGGAACTGTTCCCGATCGGCGGACTGCGGGAGCGGATCGCCCGCGAGGTGGCGATCCGGCTGAGCGTTCCACCGCACGGGCGGCCGACGTTCGAAGCCCTCGCCGAGCTGCTCGCGAAGCACCGCGGCGATCGCCGGGTGTCGCTGGAGCTGGACGTTCGTGGCGAGGGCGGCTCGATGCGCGTGCTCGCCGACGCCGGGCACGTGCGCGTGCGTCCCTCGGAAAAGCTCGTCGCGGAAGTCGAGGCGCTCTGCGGCAGCGGTACGGTAACCTTGCGCTGACTCGATGCCTTCCGACCAGTTCCTCGACTTCGAAGAACCGCTGGCGGTCCTTTACAAGGAGATCGAGGCGATCGGCCTGATGCCGAAGACGCCGGAGCGCGAGCGCTCGATCGAGAGCTTGCGCCGCCGGGCCGACGAGCTCCGCATCGAGATTTACAAGACCCTGACCCCGTGGCAGCGCGTCCTCGTCGCGCGCCACGCGAATCGCCCGAATACGCTGGATTACGTCGAGCGGCTCTTCACGGACTTCACCGAGCTGCACGGCGACCGCCGCTTCGCCGACGACCCCGCCATCGTCGCCGGGTTTGCGAACTACAAGGGCCAGCCGATTGCGGTCGTCGGTCATCAGAAGGGCCGTGACACGAAGCAGAAGATTTTCCGCAACTTCGGGTACGCCCGGCCCGAGGGATACCGCAAGGCGCTGCGCGTGATGCGCCTCGCGGAGAAGTTCGATCGGCCCATCGTGGCGTTCATCGACACGCCCGCCGCGTACCCGGGCCTGGAGTCGGAGGAACGAGGTGTTGCCGAGGCGATCGCGCTCAACCTGCGCGAGATGGCGCTCATCGACGTGCCCATCATCGTCGTGGTGTGCGGAGAGGGAGGAAGCGGGGGAGCTCTGGGCATCGCGATCGGCGACCGCGTGCTGATGCAGGAGTTCGCCGTGTACAGCGTGATCCCACCCGAGGGCTGCGCGGCGATCCTCTGGCGCGACAGCAACCGCAAGGTCGAAGCAGCCGCTGCGCTGAAGATCACGGCGGCCGACCTGCTCGCGCTCGGCATCATCGACGAGATCATCGCGGAGCCGCCGGGCGGCGCGCACAACGATTTCGACTTGGCCTGCAGCCTCGTGGACAAGGCGCTGTCGCGCGCGCTCGCCGACGTGTCCGCCGAGCCGCCGCGGTCGCGCCTCGATCGCCGCTACGACAAGTTCCGCCAGATGGGACGCGACGGCCAGGCGTTCATCGATCCGTCGGCCGTTTCAGGCAAGCTCTCCGGCGTCAGCCCGAAAGTCGATTGACGAATGTTGAGGTGGGAGCATCAGATCTGCGATGAACCGGCGGTGGAAGCGCTCGCCCGCGCGGTCGGAATCAACCCCGTCGTCGCGCGGCTGCTGTGCCTGCGCGGCCTCGGCGATCCCGCCGAGGCGGAACGCTTCCTTCATCCGTCGCTCGACCACCTGCACGATCCGTCCCGCCTGACGGACCTGCCGCGCGCGGTCGAGCGGCTCGAACGCGCGATCGCCGCGGGCGAGCGAATCGCGATCCACGGCGACTACGACGTCGACGGCATCACGTCCACGGTCATACTCCGGCGGGCGCTCGAGCTGCTCGGCGGCCAGGTCGTGCACTTCATTCCCGAACGGCTTCGCGACGGCTACGGTCTCCAGCCGGCCGGGATCGAGCGCCTGCACGCCGACGGCGTCCACGTGATCGTGTCGGTCGACTGCGGGATCCGTGCGACGGAAGCGGCCGACAAAGCCAGGGAGCTCGGCGTCGATCTCGTGATTACCGATCATCACGAGCCTGATGGTCGTCTGCCTTCTGCGTTTGCGATCATCAACCCCAAGCGCGCGGACTGCTCGTACCCGGACAAGAACCTGGCGGGCGTCGGCGTGGCGCTCAAGCTCGTGCAGGCGCTGTGCGCGCGCGCGGGTAAGCAGCGCTGGCTGCCGGCGTTCGTGAAGGTGGCGGCGATCGGCACGCTTGCCGACGTCGTCCCGCTCGTCGGCGAGAATCGCGTCATCGCGCGGCTCGGCCTCGACGGGCTGTCGAGCGGCCGGCATACCGTCGGGTTGCAGTCGCTGCTCGAGTGCGCCGGGCTCGCCGGGAAGCGCATCGACAGCTTCCACGTCTCGTTCATGCTCGCGCCGCGCGTGAATGCCGCCGGCCGGATGAGCAGCCCCGACATCGCGGCGCGGCTGCTCCTGGCGTCGGACGCCGCCCTCGGGGAGGAGGCGCGCACGCTGGCCGAGCAACTGAACGCCGAAAACAGCCGGCGGCAGCTCGAAGAAGCGGAGATCGTCTCGCAGGCCAAAACCGTCATCGAGAGCGATCCCGCCGTCGGCGCGCACAACGTGCTCGTCGTCGCCGGCGAAGGGTGGCATCGCGGCGTCATCGGGATCGTCGCTTCGAAGATCGTCGACGCGTTCAATCGTCCCGCGATCGTCCTCTCGCTCGAAAACGGCCTGGCGCACGGCTCCTGCCGCAGCATCCCCGCCTTCGACATGCTCGCCGCGCTCGAGCACTGCCACGATCTGTTCCTGCGATTCGGCGGGCACCGGCAGGCCGCCGGGTTGACCATGGAGACGGCCCGCGTGGCCGAGTTCCGCGCGCGCGTCAACGCCTATGCCGACGAGCGGCTCGAGCCGGAGGACCTGATGCCGAGGCTCCGGATCGACGCGGCGCTCGGCCTCCGTGCGATCAAACCGGACGTCGTCGAGGGTCTGCTGGCGCTCGAGCCGTTCGGCCTGGGCAACCCGCGCCCCGTCTTCCACACGGATCCCGTCGAGATCATCGACGGCCCCCGGGTCTTGAAGGACCGCCATCTGCGCATGACCTTCCGGCAGGACGGCCGCGTGTTCCGCGGCATCGCCTGGCGCGCCGCCGAGCGGGCGGGCTTCCTGGACGAGCATCGCGCCGGGCTTGCGCTCGCGTTCTCGCTGGATCGCGACGAATACCAGGGCGAGACCTACGTCCAGCTCTCGATGGCGGATGCGAAGCCGGCCGGCCACCTGCGATAATCGTCTCACCTCCTGATGTGGCAGAAACGCGTGCGGGCCGCGCTCGCGGTCCTGATGGTCGCGGTGGCGGTCGCGGTCTTCGTCAGCCTCCGCAACCGGAGCGTTGAGGAGGACGTCGCGCCCCCTCGGCGCGACCCGAAGGCGAACGTCCAAGCGGGGCCGGGAGTGTTCACGCGGACGAAAGACGGCCGCACCATCTTTACGCTCCAGTTTCAGAGCCAGTTGACCTATGGGGACGGCCGGAACGTGTTCCGCGACGTCGTGATCACGTTTCCCAACCGCGAGGGCCGGACGTTCCGTGTCACAGGCCGCGAAGCCACGCAGGTTCCACGGCCAGGCAAGGAGCTCGGCGACGTCACGCTCGACGGGGGCGTGACGATGACGGGGGACGACGGGCTCAAGGTCGAGACGGCCAGCGCGTCGTACGACCAGGCGGCGTCCCTCGTGCGAGCGCCGGGACCGGTGACGTTCAGCCGCGGGCGCACCAGCGGCTCCGGGGTCGGCGCGACGTACGATCAGGAGCGGGACGTCATGACCCTGCTCGACCAGGCGAAGGTCACGGTCGCGCCGGATGCCGCCGGGCAGGGGAGCACGGTCATCACGGCCGGAACCGCCGCGATGGCGCGCACGGAGCGAACGATCCGCTTCGAGCGGGCTGTCACCGTCGCAGGCTCGCCGCAGTCGGCGTCATCCGACACGGCCGTTGCCGTCCTTGCGCCGAAAGAAGATCTGCTGGATCGCGTCGAGCTTGTAGGCAAGGCGAGCGTCACGGGCGCGGCCGAAGGAGCAACGGCGCTGCGAGGGATGCGAGCCGATCGCATCGTGCTCGACTACGGCGTGGACGGGCGACTGCTGGAACGCGCGACGCTGACCGGTGGGGCCTCGGTGGATCTCGCGGCGGGCGAGGGCACACGCACGCTTTCGGGCGGCGCGATCGATGCCGCGCTCGGGAAGGATGGACAGGCGGTCACCGCGCTTTCCGCCACGAACAAGGTCACGCTCACCTTGCCGGCGGAAGGCAAGACGCCGGCGCGCACGATCGAGTCGGCAACGCTCAAAGGAAGCGGCGACGACGCCGGCATCCGCACGCTCGCGTTCCGCGGCGCGACGACGTTCAAGGAAGGAACCGCGCGCACCGTCACCGCCGACGCGCTCGACGTTTCCCTGCAGCCGGGGTTCGGCGCCGCGACCGATGCGCGTTTCAAGGGACGAGTGGTGTTTCACGACGGCGGCGTGCGCGCGGAGGGGCCCGAGGCGCACCACGATATCGCGCGCGGGGTCGTTCACCTGTCCTCCTCTGCCGCGACGCCGGCGCGCGTCAATGACGAACGAGTGTCGGTGGACGCGCGGACGATCGACCTGACCGCGGGCTCGAAGCGGCTGCAGGCGAAGGGAGACGTCCGCAGCGTCCTCCGGCCGCAGAAGAATGAAGGCGAGCGCCGCACGCCGGCGATGTTCGAGCGCGACAAGCCGGTCAACGTGACCGCCGCGCAGTTGGACTACGACGGCGACGCCGGCCGCGGCACCTATACCGGCAACGCCCGGCTCTGGCAAGAAGAGCGAAGCGTGCAGGGGGACACGCTCGTCATCGACGATAAGCAGGGCAACCTGTTCGCCAAGGGCAACGCCAGATCGCGGTTGATCCTGGAAGACAAGGACCAGCCGAAGGAGCCGAAGACTCCGACCGCGACGACACCGGCGAAGAAAACGGAGACGATCGCGCGCGGCGACACGCTCACCTACGACAACGCCGCGCGCAAGGCGATCTACGACGGGCACGCGTACTTCTCGGGACCCCAGGGGGAAGTCGAGGGCGAGCGGATCGAGCTGTTTCTCGACGAGACTGGACGCACGCTCGAACGATCGGAGGCGTACACGAACGTCGTCGCGCGCTTCGAGGGTGGCCATCGCGCGACCGGCGCGCGACTGACGTACTTCGCCGACGGCGAGCGGTATCTGATGACTGGAGCGCCCGTCCGCATCCTCGAACAACGCGCCGACGGATGCTCGGAAACCACTGGCGCGTCTTTGACTTTCGTCAGATCGACTGATACGATCTCCGTCGTCGGCAACGAGGGAAGTCGCAGCCAGACGAAGCCGGGATCGTGCGGGGAGCTGCGCTGAATGGCGACGCTCACCACGCACGATCTGACCAAGTCGTACGGCGGCCGCACGGTCGTGCGGGGCGTCAGTGTCGATGTGGCGTCGAGCGAAGTCGTCGGGCTGCTGGGACCGAACGGCGCGGGCAAGACGACGACGTTCTACATGGTCGTCGGGTTGACGGCACCGGACTCGGGACGCGTGATGCTCGACGGCGCCGATGTCACCGGCGACCCGATGTATGTCCGGGCCCGGAAAGGCATCGGGTACCTCCCGCAGGAGCCGTCGATTTTTCGCGGGCTCTCGGTCGAAGAGAATCTCCTCGCGATCCTGGAGACGCTCGACCTCGATGGGCCGGCGCGCCGCGCGCGCCTGGGAGGGCTGCTCGCGGAGTTGCACCTCACGCCACTTGCGAAGGCGCCGGCGTACACGCTCTCTGGCGGCGAACGCCGCCGCGTCGAAATTACACGCGCGCTCGTCATGTCGCCGCAGTTCATCCTGCTCGACGAGCCCTTCGCCGGCATCGACCCCATCGCCGTCACCGACATCCAGAAGATCATTTTCCACTTGAAGGCGCGAGGAATCGGAGTTCTCATTACAGATCACAACGTGCGAGAGACGCTGCGAATCACCGACCGGGCTTATATCGTCCACGACGGCGCGATCTTCCGGAGCGGCACGCCCGCCGGCCTCGCGGCCGATGAGGACGTGAAGCGGATCTACCTGGGCGCCGATTTCCGGTTGGACTGACGAGACATGGCGATCCAGCAGAAGCTCCACACCAAGCTCGTTCAGAAACTGATCCTGACGCCGTCGCTTCAGCAGGCGATCAAGCTCCTGCCGATGTCGACGCTCGAGCTCTCGGAGCTGCTCAACCAGGAGATGGTCGAGAACCCGATGCTCGAAGAGGTCCCCACCGAGGAACTCCAGCCAGCCGAGCAGCAAGCGGAGAAACCGGAGACCCCCGCGAAGACCGACAAGGGCGACGCGTGGGAGGACGCCGACTACGAGTACTTCTTCGGAGATTACCTCGACGACGGCTACCGCCCGCGCACGCCGCAGGAGGTCAAGGAGCTGCCGCCGATCGAGAACACACTCTCGTCGGCGGGGTCACTCGCCGATCACCTTCGCTGGCAGCTCTCGATCCAGACCGATGACGACGTCACGCGGCAGATCGGCGACGCGATCATCGGCAACCTGGACGACGACGGTTATCTCGTCGCGTCGGTCGAAGAGATCGCGCAGATGGGAGACTGGCCGATCGCCGTCGTCGAGCGCGCGCTGCAGCACGTGCAGACGTTCGACCCGATCGGCGTCGCGGCGCGCGATCTGCAGGAGTGCCTCACGCTGCAGCTCCGCCATCTCGGTCTCGCCGGAACGATCACGGAGCGGATCGTGACGGAGCACCTGAAGCTGCTGCAGAACCACCAGGTGCCGGAAATCGCGAGGCGGCTCGCCGTCACGATCGACGAGCTCAAAGAGCACATCGAGATCATCCGCAACCTCGATCCGAAGCCCGGCAGCCGCTACAACCCGAACCAGTCGCAGTACGTCATCCCGGACGTGTACGTCTCGAAGATCGAGGATCAGTACGTCGCCCACCTGAACGAGGAGGGGCTGCCGCAGCTCCGCATCAGCCCGGTGTACCGCCGGCTTCTCGACAAGGGCGGCGAGAACACCGACGAGACCCGGGCCTACGTGAAGGACAAGTTTCGCTCGGCGCTGTGGCTGATCAAATCGGTGGACCAGCGCCAGAAGACGATCCACAAGGTCGCGACGAGCATCATCAACTTCCAGCGCGAGTTCCTCGACCATGGGATCGAGCACCTCCGCCCGCTCGTCCTGCGCGACGTCGCCAACGACATCGGCATGCATGAGTCGACCGTGAGCCGCGTGGTGAACAACAAGTACATGCACACGCCCCAGGGCGTGTTCGAGATGAAGTTCTTCTTCCACAGCGGGATCAGCAGTTCCTATGGCGACAGCGTCTCCTCCGTCACCATCAAGCAACGGATTCGGAAGATCATCGAGAACGAGGACCCCCGTAAGCCGCTGAGCGACTCCAAAATCGTGAGCATCCTCCAGAAAGAAGGACTGATGCTCGCTCGGCGCACGATCGCGAAGTATCGCGAGGAGCTCAAGATCCCGACATCGAACCAGCGGAAGCTGTTGTACTAGTCAACGCCTCCATCGAATCGGCGTCCACGCCTATGCGCCTCGAACTGACCGGCCGTCACCTCGACATCACCCCGCCGCTGCGCACCCTCATCGAGCGGAAGCTCCGCAAGATCGAGCGCCTGCTCAGGGACAGCGCCGTATCCGCCCAGATCGTCTGTTCGATCGAGAAGTATCGCCATCAGATCGACATGACGATCCACGCGCGCGGCGACCACATGCTGCACGGCCTCGGCCAGGGAACCACCTGGCAGATGGCGCTCAAGGGGGCCGTGGCGAAGATTGAAAAGCAGGCGCGGAAGGTCAAGACCAAATGGACCTCGCGCAAGCGGCGGGCGACGAGCGCGCGGGATCTCGGATCGCCGGCGGAGCCGGCCCGGCCGGCCGTCGCCGCCGACACCCGGGCGCGCATCGTGCGCTCGCGCGCCGAAGCCGTCAAGCCCATGACCGTCGAGGATGCCGCGCTGCGGGTCGGCGCGGGCGCCGACACGTTCGTCGTGTTCCGAAACTCGACGACCGACGCGATCAACATCCTGTATCGCCGCAAGGACGGGCACCTGGGCCTCATCGAGCCCGAGGCATGAGCGAGCCCGGGGTCTCGGTTGCGACGCTGCTCTCCGAAGCGGCCGGATTGCCCGACCTCGAACTGACAATCCTCGCCGGTGACGCCGGTCTCGGCCGGCGCGTCACGAACCTCCACGTGCAGAAAACCGGCCTCGCGCTGGCCGGGTTCGACGAGCTCCTCCGCCCCGGACGAATCCTGGTGTTCGGTCAGAGCGAGATGCGCTACCTGCAGGCGCTCGACCCGAACGTCCGCCGCGCCTCGATTCGCCGCGTGTTCGACCGCGGCATCCCCTGCGTGGTCGTCACCGATGCCTACCCGCCGTCGGCCGAGCTGGTCGACGAGGCGGACCGGGCCGGCATCCCCGTGCTCCAGACGCCGCTGGCGACGCCGATCGCGATCGCACGGATGACCGTGCGCCTCGAGACCCACCTGGCGGTGCGAGGCATGGTCCACGGCGTTCTCCTCGACACTCTCGGCCTCGGCGTCCTGGTGGTAGGGGAGAGCGGTATCGGCAAGAGCGAGTGCGCGCTCGACCTCGTCGTCCGTGGCCATCGGCTCGTCGCCGACGATACCGTCGAGATCCGCCGGCGCGCCGACACGGTGCTGCTCGGCAGCTGCCCCGAGTTGACGCGCCACCACATGGAAATCCGCGGGCTGGGCGTCATCAACATCCGCGATCTCTTCGGCGTCGCCTCGACACGCAGCTCGAAGCGCATCGAGCTCGTCGTCCAACTCGAACGGTGGGAGACGGGCCGGGAGTACGACCGGCTCGGACTCGACGAAGAACGCTTCGAGATCCTCGGCGTCCCGGTCCCGATGATTCGGATGCCGGTCGCCCCGGGCCGGAACGTCGCGATCCTCGTGGAAGTCGCCGCGCGCAATCAGTTGCTGCGCGCCCGGGGCCACCATGCGGCGCGAGCGCTGGCGGCGCGGCTCGACCGCGCGCTTCTGAACGACTCGTCGGCGGCGCTCGAAGACCCGACGCCCTTTGGCGCCGCGGCGCCCGCGGCGGCGGGCCGGCTCGACGGCGCCGAAGACGAAGCCGATCGCGGGGACGAGGACGACGCGTGAATCGCCGCGTGAATCGCCGGCGCTCGGTCGAATCCGCACGGGATCCGCGCCATCCTGCGCGCCGGCGCGGCCGGGTCGCGCTCACGAGCCGGTTCATCGTCCTGACGGGGCTGTCCGGCTCGGGCAAATCGCAGGCGATCCGCGCCCTCGAGGATCTCGGCTACTTCTGCGTCGACAACCTCCCGATCACGCTCATTCCGACGCTCGCGGAGCTGACGCTCCGCGCCGGGACGGAAATCACCAAGGCGGCCGTCGTCGTCGACATCCGTGAGGGGCTGCTGCTCGACAGGTTTCCGCGCATCTACCAGGAGCTGCGCCGCATGCGGAACCTGAACCCGAAGCTGATCTTTCTCGAGGCGACGGACGCGGCGCTCGTGCGGCGATTCAGCGAGACGCGGCGGCCGCACCCGCTGGCACCCGATCGCTCGGTCGCCGAGGGCATCCGCGAGGAGCGCGCGCGCCTGCGGCCGATCCGGCGCCTGGCCGATCAGATCCTCGACACGTCCGCGATGACCGTCCACGATCTGCGGCAGGCGTTTCTCGGCGTCGCGCGCGACGGCGCGGCGAATTCCGGACTCGTGATCACCGTCCTGAGCTTCGGGTTCAAGCATGGCATCCCGGTCGATTCTGATTTGCTGTTCGACGTGCGGTTCCTGCCGAATCCGCACTTCGTCCCGGCGCTCAGGCAGTACACGGGACGGGACGAGGAGGTCGTGCGATTCATGAATCGGTCCGAGGCGACCGGGGAGTTCCTCGAACGAACGACGCATCTGCTCGACTTTCTGGTCCCGCAGTACGTCAGCGAGGGCAAGAGCTACCTGACGATCGGGATCGGCTGCACCGGAGGACGCCATCGGTCGGTGGCGATGGCCGAGGCGCTGAAAAAGCGCCTCGGAAAGCTCGAGAACGTCCGCGTGCGCGTGAAGCACAGGGATATCACCAATGAGTAGCGGAGCAGGATCCGGCGCCTTGATTGGCGTCGTCGTCGTGACGCACGGCCAGCTCGCGAACGAGCTCGTGAACGCCGCCGAGATGATTGTCGGGGACCTGTCGCACTTCGCGGCGGTGTCGATCGGCTGGCACGTCGACGTCGAATCGGCGCGCCAGGAGATCCAGCAGGCGATCGGGCGCGTCCAGAGGCCCGGCGGCGTGCTCGTGCTGACCGACATGTTCGGCGGTACGCCGGCGAATCTGGGCGTCACGTTTCTGGAGGAAGACCGCGTCGAGGTGATCACCGGCGTGAACCTGCCCATGCTGATCAAGCTGGCCCGGTTGCAGGCCTCGAGCGATCTGCTCGCGGTCGCGCGCGAGATGCGCGAGCACGGCCGCCACGCGATATGGGTCGCTTCCGATCTGCTGAGAGGGGACCGGGAACCCGCGGCCGAGACGCGACCGGCGCTGAAAGACGACGGACGCCTCGTGAAGTAGCACACACAGGTGACCTCGCAGACCGTGACCATCGTCAACACACTGGGCATGCACGCGCGGGCGGCAGCCAAGTTCGTCCACGCAGCGGGGCACTTCGCCGCACGCATCCGTGTGTCGCGCGGCGGGCGCGAAGTCGACGGGAAGAGCATCCTCGGGCTCCTCCTGCTCGCCGCCGCGCGGGGGAGCACGATCGTGATCTCCGCAGACGGTCCGGACGAAACGCTGGCGGTCGCCACGCTCTCCCGGCTCGTCACCGACAGTTTCGGGGAACCGACATGCGCCTGACCGGACGTGGCGTATCACCCGGCGTGGCCGTGGGCCGAGCGCTCGTGCTGACGCACCGCGCGCTCGACGTCCGCTATCGTGTCGCGGGTGGCGAGGTCGATCTGGAAGTCGAGCGTCTGGCACGGGCGACCGCGCTGGCTCGCCAGCAGCTCGGCACAATTCGCGAGCGGCTCGGGCGCGGCGAAGACCCCGAGCCTGCCTCGATCTTCGACGCGCAGCTGCTCATGCTCGACGACCCGATGCTGACGGGACGGGCCGGCGATCTGATCCGTGGCGAGCGCGTCAACGCCGAGTGGGCCCTGCGCCGCGCGGCCGATGAGCTGATCGCCGCGTTCGATCGGGCGGCGGATGCCTATCTCCGCGAGCGAAAGGCGGACATCGCGGATGTCGCCGGCCGTCTGCGGCTGAACCTGCGCAGCGCCCGCCGAGCGCGGCCGCTCACATCAACCTCGGGTGCGCTCGCAAACCTCCGCGGGCCGGTGATCCTCGTGGCCGACGAGCTGTCAGCGTCCGTTGCGGCGCAGGTAGACTGGGAGGAGGTCGTCGGCTTCGTTTCCGACGCCGGAAGCTGGACCTATCACACGGCCATTCTCGCCCGGTCCCTGCGCGTCCCGGCGGTCGTCGGCCTCAGGGGCGCAAGCGCGCTCGTGCCGCCCGGGTCGCGTCTTGCGATGGACGGCGGGTCCGGGGAAGTACGAATCGATCCGTCGGACGATGAGCTGGCCGCGTTCGCGGCCGCTGGCAGATCGACGCACCTATCCGCGCCTGCGGTCGACGAGTTCCGCCGCCTGCCCGCCGTCACGCCCGACGGCGTCTCCGTCACGCTCGAGGCGAACATCGAGTTGGCCGAGGACGTCGCCGACGCGCGCGAGAACGGCGCGCAAGGTGTCGGTCTGTGCCGATCGGAGTTCTTGCTCGGCGCCGCGGCGGAGTCGGTGGGGGAGCCGACTCAGTTTGATGCCTATCGCCGGATCCTCGAAGCCATGGCGCCGTCCCCGGTCACCATCAGAACCTTCGATGGCGTCGAGGACGACCGCGAGCCTCGCGGCCGGGCAGGCCTTCGCGGGCTCCGTCTCAGCCTCGCGCGGCGCGAGCCGTTCCGCATTCAGATTCGGGCGCTCCTGCGCGCGGCGCACTACGGCCGCCTCCGGATTCTTCTTCCCTTCGTCACCGACCTGGACGAGCTCCGGGAGGCGCGTCGGATCGTCGCCGAGGTCGCGGCGGATCTCGCCTCGCGCGGAGAGTCCGCTCCAGCCGTGCCCGTCGGCGCGATGATCGAGGTGCCGGCCGCCGCCGTCGCCGCGGATCTGCTCGCGAGCGAGGCGGACTTTCTGGCGGTGGGAACGAACGATCTCGTTCAGTTCGCTCTCGCGGTCGACCGCGCCGACGAGCGCGTCTCGGATCTGTACGATCCGCTGCACCCGGCAATCCTGCGCCTGGTGCGGGCCGCGGTTCGCGGTGCGCGCAAACGGGCGCGTCCGCTGTCAGTCTGCGGCGAGATGGCCGCCGATCCCGCGCTCGCGGTTCTGCTGGTGGGTCTCGGCGTGACCGAGTTGAGCATGCGGACCGGCGCCATCCCGCTGGTGACGCGGGTGCTTCGCGCGACGCCGGCGGCAGACGCCAGGCGGCTCGCTGCGCGCGCGCTCCGCGCCGCCACCGCGGAAGACGTCGAACGCGGGCTGGCGGCGGAGCTGACCGACGAACGTCTCGCATGACGCCTGAGCGCTGATCAAGAGGTCTGAGGATTCCGATGCCCAACCAAGACGTGACGCGCGTGGACAAGCCGTGGGGGTTCGAGCTGCACTGGGCGAAGACCGACCGGTACGTCGGCAAGATCATCCACGTGAAGGCGGGCCACGCTCTCAGCCTTCAGTACCACAACCTGAAGGATGAAACGATCTACCTCCACTCGGGGCGCGTGCTCTTCGAGATTCAGGAGGGGGAGCGGTTGATCAAGCGCGACATGAGGCCGGGCGAGAGCGTGCACATCGTACCCAAAACGGTCCATCGCATGACGGCGATCGAGGACTCGGACATCCTGGAAGTGTCCACCCCGGAGCTCGACGACGTCGTCAGGCTGGAGGATCGATACGGAAGGGTCGAGTAGGCCCGACCTTCAGGTCGGGCGGAAGCAGGACGGCGGTCAACCCAGCTCAGAACGGAATGTCGTCGTCGGTGACCGGCACGGCAGGCTCCTGCGGCTCACCCGACTCCTGCGGCATGCGTGCTGGCGCCTCGCGACGTCCGCCGCCGCCGCCGAGCAGCACGACACGATCCCCGCGAATCTCGGTCGTGTACTTCTTGTTGCCGTCCTTGTCGTTCCACTCGCGCGTCTGAAGCCGGCCCTCGACGTAGATCTGTTTCCCTTTGACCAGGTATTCGTTGAGCGTCTCGGCCTGCTTGCCCCAGAGAACGACCCGATGCCACTCGGTCTTTTCCTGCCGCTGGCCGCCTTTGTCGTTCCAGATCTCGGTGGTGGCGAGGCTGAGCGTCGCGACGGCCGCGCCGCCTGGCGTATAGCGCAGCTCCGCATCGCGTCCAAGGTTGCCCACAAGGATGACTTTATTGACCGTGCCCATAGACCGACGACGATAACATTACTGCTTGGGCTTCGCCAGTCGATCGAGCGCCTGTTTTGTCAGGTTCGCCTCTGGGGTACCTGGGAAATTCTTCAAGACGGCCTCGAGCGTCTGGCGCGCTCGCTCCGATTGTCCGAGCTTTTCGTACGCGAGCCCGAGCTTGTACATCGCCTGGGGCACGGCGTTGGTTCCAGGGTAGGTGGTGATGACGTCGTTGTAGGCCGCGGCCGCCTCCTTGAAGCGCCCGGCCGCGTAGTGCGACTCGCCGATGTACCACTGGGCGTCATCGGCATCCTGCAGCTTGGGGAAGCTCTTGATGTAAGCCTGAAACCCGGCGATCGCGAGGTCCCATTGGCCGGCGGTATAGTCCGCGTACGCGGCGCGGTAGATCTCCTGGGGCGAGGCTCCTCCGGTCGGCGACGAAGGAGGCGGTGGCTGGGCCGGCTGGGGAGCGGGCGCACCGCCCTCGGTCGGCGTCGGCGGCGCGCTCGGCGGCGGCTGCGACGGGATTGAGATTCGCAGCCCTTCCATCTCCTGGTTCAGCGACGAGATTCGGACGTTCGTCTCGTCCACCTTCTCGCGAAGCACGCGCACGCCTTCCGCCACGTTGTCGACGAGCAGTTTCTGGTCGGCGAAGGACTTGCGGGTCAGCGCCGATTGATCGTCGATCTTCGACGTGACCACCTTCACCGAGTCGGCGAGGGTCGCGATCATGAGCTGGAGCTGCTGGGTCTGCTCCTGCAGCATCCGGATCTCCGCCATCATGACCTGGTGCTCGCGGTTTGCGGCGCCGGCCGACAGACCCGGCACGAGAACGGCGGCCGCGACGAGCATCGCGATTCTGATCTTCATCGGTCCAATCCTGCTACAGGCAGGCTCGAAGCCTGCGCTACCGGGCAACCCTGAAAGGCTGCGCTACGGGGCAAGCCTGAAGGCCTGCGCTACTTTGCCGTAATCACGAAATGGGCCCGCCGGTTCTTCGACCAGGCCGACTCGGCGTGCAGCGGGTCGAACGGGAACTCCTTGCCGTAGCTGATCGTTCGCAGCCGGTCCGCGGCGATGCCGAGCGAGATCAGGTAGTTCCTCGCGGTAAGCGCCCGGCGCTCGCCAAGCGCAAGATTGTACTCCGCCGTGCCGCGCTCGTCGGCGTGCCCTTCGATCGTGATGACCCACGTGGCGTACTGCTTCAGCAGCTGCGCGTTGGCGTTGAGAGACTGCTGAGCCGCGGCGTCGAGCTCCGAGCTATCGTAGGCGAAAAACGCCGGTTGAAGCGGGGAGTCGCGGTTGAGCGCGTCGAGGTCCTTCGCGTTCAAGCCGGCGTCTTCCACGACCGGCTCGGGCGGGACGACCGTCGACTCCACCACCGGAGACGGCGGCTGCGCCGGCCGCCCGGACGCGTCGAGGATGGGCGGCGGCGGCGCGGGTCGCGCGACCGGAGGTGTCTTGGGGCCGCCACAGGCGGCGGCCGCCGCCAGCAGAACGATCAGAATCAAACGCACAGTCATCCTCGCCATTCTTTTCCTTTGCGCTGGGGCCCCCACACCCAGCCTCGTCGCTATCGGGGGGACCAGTTCGGGTACCGGTTGTTCCCGTCACGTGTGACCTGACGAACGTCTTTGCCATCGCGTGCGATCGTGAAGATGTGAGCCTTGCCGTTGCGCGTCGAGGTGAACGCCAGGTGGCGGCCGTTGGGTGCGAACGCGGGGCTCTCGTTCGACCCCTCGCCCGACGTGATCTGCCGGATCGTGCCCTGCGCGATGTCGAAGATCTTGATGTCGTAGCCAGGACCCGTTCGTGAAGCGTACGCAATCTCGTTGAACGGCGCGGGCGACCAGGTCGGCCGGTCGCAGTACGACTCGGTCGTGACGCGCCTCAGCCCGGCCCCTTCGGCGCCGATGGTGTAAATCTGCGGCGAACCCGAGCGGTCTGACGTGAACGCGAGCTGGTTGCCGGTCGGCGACCAGGTCGGCGTGACGTCGATGTTCGGATGGTTCGTGAGACGGCGGACGTTGCTTCCGTCCGCGTTGACGACGTAGATCTCCGAATTGCCGTCCCGGTTCGACACGAACGCCAGCTGCGAGCCGTCGGGCGACCAGGCCGGCAGGAAGTTGTGATTCCGGTCGGTCCCCTGCGTCGGATACTCGAGCTTCCCTTGATAGATGAACGACACGAGAATGTCCGGAAAGCCCTTCCGGTAGGACGTGTACGCAAGCGCGCGCGAGTCGGGCGACCAGACCGGCGACAGGTTCAGGTTGCGGCCGACGGTCACGCGCCGCGGGTTGAAGCCGTCGTAGTCCGCGATATAGATCTCCTGGATCGCGCGGTCGCCGACCGGGCCACGGAGATTGTCGCCGTCGCGGTCGGACGTGAACGTCAGCTTCGTGCGCGCGACTCCCCGCAGCGCGCGCTGATGCTGGTGAATCTCGTCGGCCATGGTGTGCGCGTAGAGCCGCGGGTTGGCGGCCGAGCCGGCGTACTCCCGCGCGAGGACGGGCTGCTGCGTCCGGACGTTGTAGAGCTTCATCTGGACGGCGATGCCCTTGTCGGTTCGCCACACGGCGCCGCTGACGACCGCGTCCGCGCCGAGCTCCCGCCAGCGATCGAATTGTACCGTGTCGATCGAGCTCGCGCGCGGGATCGACCGGTACGTGTCCCGCGCGATCAGATAGAACTCGCGCTCGAATTCCAGGTCGCGGAAGAGCACCTCGCCGATCGCTTTCGCTGCTTCCGTCGTTTCCCGGTCGTTCGACAGCGCGAGAAAGTCCGGCACCGCGTACTTCGGCGGCGCGCCGCTTTCCGCCCCGCCGATGATCAGCTCGATCTCGGTCGGTTGGGACGGCGGGGGAGTGGGCTGCGCCGGTTGAGGCGGCGGGGTCTGCCACACGCCCGCCAGTGAAATCGTTCCTGCTGTGACGAGAGCCAATGCACCGGAGAACTGTTTCAGCATCACGGTTTGTACTCGAAGATGAGGTGCACCGTCAGGTGATCCTCGGTAAAGGCCGCCGGCAGCGGCGGGAGCTGCTTCGTCATCAGAATCGCCCGCTGTGCCTCCGTATCCAACACGAAGTACCCGCTTCGTTTCTCGAGCTCGACGCCGGTCAGCTCGCCGCCCCTCTGGATCGTGAACTTGACCTGCACCGAACCCTGCGCGCGCTGTTGAGATCGCCAGTTGCGCGTGATGAGCATCCGCATCGTCTCGAGATACTCGGGACAGCAGAAGTTCCCGACGTCCAGATAACCGCCGGTTTTTCCGTCGCCGCCGCCGGTCGTGAGGCCGAACCCCATGCCCTGGCCGCCGGTCTCGGCAACGGCGGTGCCCGGCCGCACTTCGGGTCCGGTCGCCGGTTTGCGCGCCTTCGCCTCATCGGGCGTCTTCGCGGGCGTCGGCGTGGCCGGCTTCGCCCGCGCGTTGGGGGTGGGCAGGACCATCTCCGGTGCTTTCGGTGCCGGCGGCGTCACCGGCGTCGATCGCGTCGGCGGCGGCAGGGGTGCGACCTGTTGGACTGGGCGACCCCCAATCGTGGTCATCCCGCCGCTCCTCGGCCCGGGCGTCCCTCCCAGTGTGATCACCATCGGCGTCGTCGACGACCGCCGACTCGCGCCGCCCCAACCGGTCGGAGCGAGCGCGATCACGATGAGCACGACGATGTGGACGCCGAGCGACATCGTCACCATGCGCGCGAAGCCGTCGTCGATGCGGCTAGCGAGCATGGGGCTTACCGCGCATCAGGAGGCCTCGAGACGATGCCGACCTTCTCGACGCCGCCCTCCTTCAGCTTGTCCATCACCTGCATCAATTCCTGCAGGGTGACGCCGCCGTCCCCCCGTACGAACACCGACTTGTCGGTGCGCGTCAGGAGCGCCTGCTTGATCCGCTCGTTCAGGATGTCGACGCGAACTTCGTCCTTGTCGATCTGCACGACGCGGGTCGTACGATACGTGAGCGGAACGGTGACGTAGATCGGTTCCGCGTTCACAGGGGTCGCCCGGCGCGCCTGCGGCAGGTTCACGTTGAGGCCCTGCTGCATCATGGGCGCGGTGACCATGAAGATGATCAACAGGACGAGCATCACGTCGACCAGCGGGACGACGTTGATTTCGCTCAGCACCGTGGACACGCGCGCCCCACGCCCGCGCCGCGTCCGCCCGGTGCCGCCGTTTCCAATCTGCTGAACTTTCGGCATGGACGTCCGTTACGTGAAGTTACGTTCCGCGAGATTCAGAAACTCGAGGGAGAAGTCATCCATCTCGCCGGTGAACTCCTTCACGCGATGCGCGAAGTGGTTGTAGAAATAGACAGCCGGGATCGCCGCGAAGAGGCCGGCGGCCGTCGCAATCAGCGCTTCCGCGATGCCTGGCGCGACGACGCCGAGGCTCGTCGACCCCGCGGCGCCGATCTCCTGGAACGCGTCCATGATCCCCCACACGGTGCCGAAGAGGCCGATGAACGGCGTGATGCTCGCGGTCGTCGCGAGGAAAGGCACGCGCCGCTCGAGCTTGCTGGTTTCGGTGGTCGACGCGCGGAGCAACGCCCGGTCCACGGCGTCCAGGCTCTTCAGAGTAGGACGATGCGCGGGGCCGGCTGGACGCCCCTCGGGCGTTTTCGGGTGATCCGCCGTCGCGGCGGCCTGGTCGCGCCTGAGCTGCGCGTTCAACTCTGAATAGCCGGCCTGGAACAAGCCGACGAGCGGGCTCGCCGCGAGCGACGCACACACCGCCTGCACCTCGGAGAACCTGGCGCTCCGGCGAAAGATGTCGATGAAACTCGAAGACTGTCGCTCCGCGCGCCGAAACTGCCAGAGCTTGAGCAGGATGATCGCCCATGACAGCGCGGAGAAACCCAGGAGGATGATCAGGACAACTTTCGAGAGCGGACTCGATCGCGCGACGAGCGAGACGAGGTCCGACGAAGAAGACGAAACGGGTTCAGTCTGGGACGGCAGTCCGGCGCCCTGCGCCAGGGCAATGGCGTAGCATCCGAGCGTGCGCAAGCATGCCTCCACACATACACGTGTGCGCCGCTGGGACAGCGCGAATGCGACAGCGTAGCACGCGACCCGATCGCTGTCAAAGACCTGATAGAATGGCACTTCGCCTCCATGCTGCGGTTCCTCAGCATTCGTAACCTCGCCGTCATCGACACCCTCGAGGTCGAGTTCCAACCGGGGCTCAACGTCCTGACCGGCGAGACCGGCGCGGGCAAGTCGATCGTCGTCGAGGCGGTCGCCCTCCTCGCGGGAGGCCGCGCGTCGGCCGACCTCGTCCGGACCGGCGAGGAGACGGCCGCGGTTCAGGCGATCTTCGAGACGCCGGAAGGCCGGGAGATCCTCATGCGCCGCGAGATCTCCGCGCAGGGGCGCAGCCGGGCTTTCGTCGATGGCGCGCTCGCCACGACGACCGCTCTCAAGGAGACCTGCGCGCGCCTCGTGGACCTGCACGGACAACACGACCAGCAGGCGCTGCTGGATCCCGCGTCGCATCTCGATGTCGTGGACGTTTTCGCCGACGCGGCGGAGCTCGCCGCGCCGGTGGCGGAGGCATTCGGCCGCTGGCAGTCGGTCATCGCCGAACGCACTCGCCTGCAGAAGGATGAACGCGAAAAGGCCGCGCGGCTCGAGCTTGCCGGCTTTCAACTCGCGGAGATCGAGAAAGCGTCGCTCGGCGCCGCGGCCGAGGACGAGGATCTGGCCGCTGAACGCCGAGTGCTGGTGAACGCCGACAAGCTCGCGCGCCTGTGCGCCGACGCCTACGAATCGCTCTACGACGGAGAGCACGCGGCGCTCGCGGGACTCGGCGTCACGTGGAAAAAAGTCGCGGAGCTGGCGGCGCTCGACGGCAGGTTCGGCCCCTACGCCGGCGCGCGCGAGGCCATAAAAACGCAGCTCGAGGATCTGGCGTTCTTCCTGCGATCCTACGCGGCCGGGATCGATGCCTCGCCGGAGCGGTTGCAGTCGGTGGAAGATCGTCTCGCGCTGCTCGAGCGGCTCAAGAAGAAACACGGGCCGACGCTGGCCGACGTCCTCGCGAAGCGCGAGCGCCTTCGAGCGGACATCGACGATCTCGAACACGCGTCCTCACGCGGCGCGCAGCTCGACGAGGACGCGCAGCGCGCCAGGACGGCCTTTCTCGAGTCCGCCGAGCGGCTCTCGACGCTCCGTCGCGAAGCGGCCGCGAGATTCTGCCGCGCGCTCGAGCGATCCCTCGCGGATCTCTCGATGCCGAAGACCCGCTGTGAGGTCCGGTTCGCCGGACCGCTGCCCGAGGGCCAGTGGAACGAGCGCGGTTTCGATCAAGCCGAGCTGTACATCTCGCCAAATCCGGGCGAAGAGGTCCGGCCGCTCGCGAAGATCGTGTCCGGTGGGGAACTGTCCCGCGTGATGCTTGCGCTCAAGACGCTGGCGTCGACCGACGCCGCCGGCAAGACGCTCATCTTTGACGAGGTGGACGCCGGCATCGGCGGCGCCGTCGCGGACGTCGTCGGGAGCCGGCTGCAACAGCTCGGCGGGAAATATCAGGTCCTCTGCATCACGCACCTGCCGCAGATCGCCGCATACGGCGCGAGTCACTACTCGATCACGAAGAGCGTTCAGGCGGGCCGCACGCTGACGTCAATCGCGCCCGTCGCCGGCGTCGCGCGCGAGCACGAACTGGCGCGCATGATCGCCGGCGCCGATCCGACCGCCGCGGTCCGGACGAGCGCGCGCGAGATGCTTGAAGCGCGGGGCGAAAGCGAAACAAAAGCAAAAGCGAAACCCCGAACGCTCGCGCCAGGCGCGAACGCCGAGGCGCCGTCAAAGGTCCGAGGGCCGGCGCCTGAGGCCCGAAAGAGGTCCGAGGCACGTGGCACGTAGGTATCTGATCGAAACGTTCGGGTGTCAGATGAACTTCCACGACTCCGAGCGCATGGCCGGGCTCCTCGAACAGGCTGGCTACGAGCCGGCGCATGACGAGGGCGATGCCGATCTCATCGTCGTCAACACGTGCAGCGTGCGCGAGCGCGCGGAGGACAAGCTCTACACCCGCCTCGGCGAGATCCGCGCGAACGGCGACGAGCGGGGTCGCCGCCCGCTGGTCGCGGTCACGGGCTGCGTCGCGCAGCAGGAAGGGACGGCGCTTCTCGAACGCTCGTCAGCGATCGACGTCATCGTAGGCACGCAGGGCCTGAAGCGCCTGCCGATGCTCGTGGAGCAGGCGAGCCGCGCCGAGCCCGTCGTCGACATCAATCCGTACGACGACGTGTCGTTCCCTCTCGGCGTCGCGCGACGAAGCGATCCACTGAAGGCGTGGGTCACGATCATCGAAGGCTGCAACGACTTCTGCGCCTTCTGCGTGGTGCCGTTCACGCGCGGGCACGAGCGGATGCGTCCCGTGGCCGACATCCTCGCGGAGGTTCGGGAAGCGGCGGCGCGAGGCCGGAAGGAGATCCACCTGCTCGGTCAGATCGTGAATCACTATCAGGCGCCGGACGATCCTTCCTGCGATTTCGCGGCGCTCCTCGAGCGCGTGAACGACGTCGAGGGTGTCGAACGCATTCGCTTTGCGAGCCCGCACCCGCGCCACGTCACGCAGCGGATGATCGCGGCGATTCGCGACCTGCCTCACGTCTGCAAGCACGTCCATCTGCCCGTGCAGTCCGGCTCGACGCGGATTCTGTCCGCCATGCGGCGGCGCCACACGAGGGAGGAGTACCTCGATCTCGTCGCACGCCTGCGCGGGGAGGTGCCGAACATCGCGCTCTCGACCGATATGATCGTTGGCTTCCCCGGCGAAACGGAGGCCGATTTCGAGGAGACGCTGTCGCTCGTGAACGCCGTTCGGTACCACAGCATGTTCTCGTTCAAGTACTCAGCGAGGCCGAACACCCTGGCCTCCAGGCGGATGCCGGACGACGTCACGGACGTGGACAAGACGCGGCGTATCGTCGAGCTGCAGTCGCGCCAGAAGCAGATCCAGACCGAAATTCACCAGGCAGCCGTCGGACAGGTCGTCGCCGTGCTGGTCGACGCCGTGAGTCGCAAGCGGGACTGGGAAGTGTCGGGGCGGACGACAGGGAACGCGATCGTGAATTTTCCGGGAGAGCGGGCATGGGTCGGGCGTACCATCGACGTACGGGTGTCGGAGGGGTGGCCGAACAGCCTCAGGGGGGATGCGGTATGCAGATCGAAATGACGATCAAAGGGCTGATGGTCGACCCCATTACGAACATGCCGATCATCATCCTCAGGGACAAGGACGGGCAACGGGTGCTTCCCATCTGGGTCGGCGTGTTCGAGGCGAACGCGATCGCGCTGCAGATCGAGAACGTGACGACGCCGCGGCCCATGACGCACGACCTCCTGAAGAACGTCATCCAGGACCTCAAGGCGCGCATCCAGAAAATCGTGGTCTCGGACCTGAGGGAGAACACCTTCTACGCCCTCATCTATCTGGACACGGACGGGGAAACCGTGGCGATCGACGCGCGTCCGAGCGACGCGATCGCGCTGGCGCTCCGGGCGCACGCCCCGATCTTCGTCGAGGACACGGTCATCGCGAACGCCAAGACCGTGGACTTCGTGCCCGAGAAGGGGGATGCGGAGCGGCTCCAGAAGTGGCTCGAGAACCTCGATCCGGATGAGCTTGGAAAATACAAGATGTAGTTGCTTGACACTTTTTGCCCACGACCCCTAGAATGACGGCGCCCCTTCCGAATGATCGTCGCCATCGCCAACCAGAAGGGCGGAGTAGGGAAGACCACTACCGCCATCAACCTCGCGGCGGCCCTCGCCCTTCGGGGAAAGCCGACTCTTCTCATCGACCTCGATCCGCAGGCCAACAGCACGATGTCGTTTCTCGACATCGCCGAGATCGATAGAAGCGTTTACGACGCGATCGCCGATTCCGCCGTCGCGCTGACCGACGTCATCAAGCCGAGCTCCCAGAAGAACCTCTTCATCGCACCCTCGCGCATCGCGCTGGCGAAGCTGGAAGCGAAGCTGGTAGGGGAGCTCGACTCGCACTTCCGCCTCAAGGACCGCATCGAGGCCATCCGCAAGCAATTCACGCACATCGTCATCGACTGCCCGCCGACGCTCGGCCTGCTGACGGTCAACGCCCTGGTCGCGGCGACGCACCTCCTGATCCCGATCCAGTCGTCGTACTTCGCGCTCGAGGGCACCGACGACCTGCTCGAAACCATCGAGAAGGTGCGGGCACGCGCCAATCCCGGCCTGCGGATCCTGGGGGTCGTCATCACGATGCACGACAAGCGGACGGCGCTCGCACGCGACATTCGCATTCAGATCGACAAGGTGTTCGGCAAGAAGGTCTTCAAGACCGTGATTACCAAGAGCGTCCGGCTGGAAGAGAGCCCCGCCTACAAGGAGTCGATCTTCTCGTTCGCCCCCGACTCCACCGGCGCGACGGAGTACTACCGGCTGTGCGAGGAGGTCATGGATCGTGTCTAAACGCGGACTACCCGCCACAGTGCGGATGCGGCACGACGAGCACTACGTCGACGCGCTCGCAAGCTCCGCCGGATCGCCGGTCGGGCGGATCGTGCCCATCGATCAGATAGATCCCAATCCAAACCAGCCGCGGCAGGTGATGGGGGACCTCTCCGAGTTGATGGCCTCGATCGTCGAGAAGGGGGTCATCGAGCCGCTCATCGTCCGGCAGCGGGGCGGGAGGTTTCAGATTGTCGCCGGCGAGCGGCGCTACCAGGCGGCGGTACAGGTCGGCATCCGGGAGCTCCCGGTCGTCATTCGGGACCTGGACGATGCCGAGGTGATTGAGATTGCGCTCGTCGAGAACCTGCAGCGCAAGGACCTGACGCCGTTCGAGGAGTCGGAAGCGCTCGCCGCGCTCGCCGAGCGCTGTCGCTACACGCACGAGGACCTGGCTCGCAAGCTGGGGAAGTCGCGGACATCGATCTCGGAGTCGCTCGCGCTGCAGGAGATGCCCGAGGAGGTCAAAAACCTTTGTCGGCTGGCCGACATTTCCTCTAAGTCGTTGCTTCTACAGATAGTTCGGCAGTCGGACCCCAGAAAAATGACTGCCCTTGTCGAAAAGATCGCTCGAGAAGGGGGCACGACACGAGAGGCGCTCCGTAAGGAAACGTCAAAGCCGAAGCCCGGCCGCCCGAAGGCCTTCGTGTATGCCTACCGCCCGCCGACCAAGGCGTTCAGTCTGCGTCTGAGCTTCTCCAAGTCCCGAGTGGATCGCGACGAGATCATCGAGGCGCTCCAGGCCATCATCAGGGAACTACGCACCCAGAACTGACTCTCAGGTTCCAACGGTTCCAGAGGTTCCAGGCTCTCGGTTCCACGCGGCAAACAGCAATCCACGTCTCGACGCATCCAGGGAATAACTTCGACGCTTGGACCCAGGGAATACTTCGACGCTCAGGGCGAGGGACCTGACGCTCAGAGCGAGGCGAGGACTCTGCAGACTGCGGGCTCGGGCCGTGAAATCGAGAACCACGAACCCGGAATCCACCGAACCAGTGGAACCCGATGGAACCCCTGGGAGGCGTTCCGGTCGATTGGTTAACATAACACTCATTATCAGACTCACGCGAAGTGCCTAAGAAAACCGGGCTGTTGACGGTCTGTGGATAACCCCGCACCCTATAATCTGTCCGTGGGCACGCTCGATCGTTACGTGATCCGCCAGGTCATCCCGCCCTTCCTGCTCGCGCTCGTCATCTTCACGTTCATCCTGGAAATCCCCCCGATCATGGAGAACGCCGAGCGGCTGATTGCGAAAGGGGTCCCGTGGCCGACCGTCGGGCGGATCCTCCTGACGTTGCTCCCGTCAGGCCTGGGTATAGCGATCCCGGTGGCCCTGCTGGTGGGCCTCTTAGTCGGACTCGGCCGCCTGTCGGGCGACCGCGAAACCGTGGCGATGCTCGCCTGCGGCGTCAGCCTGTATCGCCTGCTCCGCCCGGTCGTGGTGTTGTCGGTGGCCGGGTTCGTGGCGACCCTCTGGGTCCTGATCTACGCGATCCCCGACGCCAACCAGACCTTCCGCGAGATCACCTACGACATCATCGCCGCCAAGGCGGAGCATGACGTCCGGCCCCGGGTGTTCTTCGAGGAGTTCCCCGGCCGCGTCCTGTACGTGCAGGAAGAGGCGGCGACCGGCTGGAGAAAGGTGTTTCTGGCCGACACGTCCAGCGCCAGACCCGTGATATTCCTCGCCGACCGCGGCCGGCTCGTGCTCGATCGAGCAGCCAAGCGCGTCGATCTCGTGCTTGCCGACGGCATCCGCTACAGCCCCGGCCGCGAGGCGGGCGAGTACGACATCTACGCGTTCCGCGACGATCCGCTCATCCTGGGCCTGGATCCCAACTCGGTCTTTCCGGCCGCCGGACCGCCAAAGGGCATCAGCGAGCTGACGATCCTCGAGCTCCAGGCTCAGGCCCGCCTCAAGGAGTCCCAGGGGCTCTCGCCGCACAACGAGATCATGTTCATCCAGCAGAAGTTCTCGATCCCGGCCGCGTGCATGGTGTTCGGGCTGCTGGGTCTGGCGCTCGGCGTGACGGCGCGCCGGGACGGCCGGCTGGCCGGATTCGCGATCGGCATCGGAGTCGTGTTCGTGTACTACATCGTGATGTACCTCGCCGAGGGGTTGACCAAGGGCCAGATGCTGCCGGCTGTGCTCGCGCGCTGGATGCCAAACCTGGTGCTGGCCCCGATCGGGGTGGGCGCGCTCATCTGGCGGGCGCGCTGGGCCGAGGGACGGTTCCCGCTGCCCACCCGACTCCCCCGCCTGTTCCAATGGCGTCGACCGGATGCGCCCGCCTCCGCCTCGCCTCAGGCCGCACCGGCTGGCGTCACGCGCGGTCGAACCGTGCTGGTCGTCCGTTTCCCGCGTTTCTGGTACCCGCGGCCTACGGTTCTCGATCGTTACATCAGCACGCTCGCGCTCCGGATTCTGGCGCTTGCGTTCGCCGGCCTGCTCGGCCTCTTCTACATCGCCACGTTCGTCGATCTGTCAGACAAGCTGTTCAAGGGCCAGGCCACTCCGGCGATGCTGCTGGAGTATTTCTGGTATGCCTCGCCCCAGTTCATCTACTACGTCATCCCGCTCTCGATCCTCGTCGCGTCCCTCGTGGTGGTGGGAATCCTCGCCCGGACGAGCGAGCTCACCGTCATGAAGGCCTGCGGGATAAGCCTGTATCGGGCGGCGGCGCCCCTCATCGCCGTTGCGCTTCTGGCCAGCGCGACCCTGTTCCTCCTCGAGGAAAACCTGCTCGCGCGCGCGAACCGCAAGGCCGAAGCGCTCAACGACGAGATCCGCGGCCGCGCGCCACGAACGTTCAACCTGCTCACGCGACGATGGCTCGCCGGGCGGGAAGGAGCGCTGTACCACTACGCGTTCTTCGACGCGCAGCGCGACGATCTGTCGCAGCTGTCGATCTACGAGTTCGGGACGGACGCCTGGCGGCTGGCGCGGCACACGTTTGCCGCCCGCGTCTCGTACCGCCCCGCCCGCGGGGGCTGGGTGGGCCAGGACGGCTGGATCGCGACGTTCCGTGCTGCCGCCGCTCCCCCGACATGGGAGCGATTCGACAAGCGGTCGCTCCCGATCGAGCCGCCGGAGTATTTCGAGACCGAGCAGCCCGACGAGCGGTTCATGACGGCGTCGGAGCTCCGTGCGTTCGTCGCGGAGCTCCGCGCGGGCGGGCTGAATGCCGTTCCCATGGAGGTCGCCCTCGCGCGCAAGATCGCCTTCCCCTTCGTCACGGTCGTGATGACGCTCATCGCGATCCCGTTCGCCGCGGCGACGGGACGCAGCGGCGCGGTCTACGGGATCGGCCTCGGGATCGCGCTCGCGCTCGGCTACTGGATGCTGATGAGCGCCTTCGGAGCGGTTGGAAGCGCGGGCATGCTGCCCCCGTTGCTCGCGGCGTGGGGACCGAATCTGTTGTTCGGCGCGGGCGCCGCTTACCTGCTGCTGATCGTCAGGACCTGAGGGCCGGTCTTCCGGTCTTCCCCTCAGCCCTCGACCGCCGGTGCCACTTCGCGAATTGCGGCGATCAGCTCCGACGCCACGAGTCCATGACGAAAGGCGTCGCGCACCGCGCGCTCCGCCACCTGTCGGGCAAGGGTCGATCGGCGTCGCCGGTCCTGCCCGGGCGACGAGGCGGCTCCGGCCGCCACGAAGGTCCCCCTCCCCCTCCGGACGTAGACGGCCCCTTCCCGTTCGAGCTGCTGGTAGGCGTGCTGGATCGTGTTGGGATTGACCTTGAGCGTGGCGGCCAGCTGTCGGACGGCCGGCAGCGAGTCGTCCGGCTTCAGGATCCCGACGATGATCGTCCGCTGCACCTCGTCGGCGATCTGGCGATAGATGGGGCGTGGGTCCTCGTGATTCAGTTCGAACACCGGGTGTCCTCCGATCGCGAAGAGATCTAGTGTACTAGTGCACTATAACACGCTCACAGGCAGCCGGCGCGATGGACCCGAAGCACGCCGCGGTCGCCGCGTCGAGTGTTGACCGTATCCACGACGAGCAGCAGAGACCGCAGGGCTCCCGGATCGGGAAGCGCACTCCCCGCGCCGACGACCGGTTCGAGCGAGGTCAGCGGCACGACGATCGTCCGACCTGCCGCCGGAACGAAGACCGACCGCCGCCAGCGCCTGCCTTCCGACGGGCGCTCGCCCCCGGGCTCCCGCGCCTGGACCGATACACGCATGTCCCGTGACCCGCTCAGCGTGAACACAAGCACCTGACACTCCGCGAGGCCGTACGGCAGGTCGCGGACCGCGGCGGCGAACGGGCTGGCGCTCTCGTTCGGGCCGAGCGAGTAATTGAGCTCCAGGGGACCTTCCCCGCCAGCCGTCGAGATCGACGCGTGCGACGCCGGATCCTGCTCCGCCATCCACCGCGACCTGTCGCCCGGCTCGAAGAGGACGACGCGCGGAGTGACGCGCGTCTCCTCTTCGCCCGGCGGCTCGATCGCCGGGCCCACCGTGATCGCGTTGCTCACAATCCACGGGACGGCCGGCCGGCCCGGCGCGCGTGGAACGAGGACTTCCACCCGGTAGACGCCCGGGGCGCCATCGCTCACGTGCTCGAGCGACGGGATCGGTGCCCTCGCGATCGACTGGCCGCCCCTGAGCAGGACGATCGTGGAATCCGGCGGACCGTTCGCACGGACGCGTAGCGTGACAGGTTTGCCCGGTGACAGCCGCCCACCCACCTCGGCGCGGGCACCGCCGGACTCGGCCGTGAACGCCAGCCGCGCGGGTCCGGCCAACGCGTCAATCGAGGTGTAGGCGCGGCGAGCGCGAAGCGCCTCGAGGATGAGCGGCGCGTCTCGATCGGCGTCGCCGCCGAGCGCGCCCCGCAGGACGAGCCGCATCGACAGCGCCCGCAGCGTACTGACGTACGACGGAAACGGCAGTCGTCGCGTGCCTTCCCCACCGATCCCGCCGTGCGCGTCGGTTCCGGCAACCAGAAGCACGGGACGCTCGCTCGCCAGTTCGTCAAGCCGCGCGAGCAACCCGGCCGGACGATCGAAAAGGCGCGCCACGGATTGCGCCGGCCTGAAGGGAAACGTGGCGGCTGCACGCATCAACGTCGTCCACGACTCGTCGCGCCATTCAGCGTCCGCGCTGAGCCACTCGGCGCCGTCGAAGGGCCCCTCCCAGTCGGTCCAGGCCAGGTCCGGCTTCGGAGAGGCCGGGTGGGCGACGATCCCAATGCCACCGAGGCGCCAGACATCCTCCATCACATCGCGTGCTTCCCCACCGAGCGGATATGCGGACTGCCGCATCCCGATCGCGAGGAGGTGCCCGTGCTCCGTACTGATCTCGACGCCATCGAGCACCAGCACACCCGCCCGCCAGGCCGGCGGATCGGGGACGCGCGTGCCGTCTCCGTGATCGGTGAGGATGATGAAGTTCAGGCCGGCGAGCGAGGCCGCCGCCGCGACGTCCTCGGGCCGGCCTACGCCGTCGGAGCGGATCGTGTGCAGGTGCAGCGCGCCGCCCACGATCCGAGGGTCGCGCGCTCCCGCCGGCAGCGCGATCCGCGCGGGAGGCAGGAGGGTAAGGGCCGCCGCCACGACGGCGAGGACCGCCGTCGCGACACGAACTACAGCCCGGCGTCGGCGCGGAGGGCGTTCGCTTTGTCGGTACGCTCCCACGTGAACTCCGGCTCTGTACGGCCGAAGTGCCCGAACGCCGCGGTTTTCTTGTAAATGGGACGCCGCAGATCCAGTGCCTCCATGATCCCGCGGGGCGTCAGCTTGAAGTGCGAGCGCACGAGCTCGCTCATCTTGTCGTCGCTGACGCGCCCCGTGCCGTAACTCTCGACGAGCACCGACACGGGCTCGGCCACGCCGATGGCGTACGCGAGCTGCACGAGGACCCGATCGGCCAACCCCGCCGCAACGCAGTTCTTGGCGATGTAGCGCGCCATGTAGCAGGCGGAGCGGTCCACTTTCGTCGGATCCTTGCCGGAGAACGCGCCGCCGCCGTGAGGCGCGGCGCCGCCGTAGGTGTCGACGATGATCTTGCGGCCCGTGACACCCGCATCCCCTTGCGGGCCGCCGATGACGAACCGGCCCGTCGGGTTGATGTAGAGCTTGGTGTTCTTATCGATCATCTCCTGCGGGACGACGCGGCTGACGATCTTCTCGACGATGTCCTCGCGCATGACGTCGTTCGAGATCGTCGGGCTGTGCTGCGTCGAGACGACGACCGCTTCGACGCGGACCGGCTTCGTGCCCTCGTACTCGACCGTGACCTGCGACTTGCCGTCCGGCCGCAGATAATCGAGCACACCGTCGCGCCGCGCGCACGACAGCCCGCGGCACAGCTTGTGCGCAAGCATGATCGGGAGCGGCATCAGCTCCTCGGTCTCGGTGCAGGCATAGCCGAACATCAGCCCCTGATCGCCCGCGCCGCCGGGATCGACGCCCAAGGCGATGTCCGGAGACTGGCCGTGGATCGACGACAGCACGGCGCACGTCTCGTAGTCGAAGCCGTATTTCGCGCGCGTATAGCCGACCTCCTTGATCGTCTCGCGGACGATCTCCGGAAAGTCGACGTAGCAGCTCGTCGTGATTTCGCCTGCGACGATGGCAAGGCCGGTCGTCACGAGCGTCTCGCAGGCCACGCGGCCGACCGGATCCTGCGCGAGGATCGCGTCGAGGATGGCGTCGGAAATCTGGTCGGCGATCTTGTCGGGATGGCCTTCGGTGACAGACTCGGAAGTAAAGAGGTGGCGGCCGGTACGGCCCATCGAGCGCTCCTTGGAAGCGGACAAACAGTTAACTCTAGCAGAGCCCTCGCGCGTGGGTCAACGCAGCCGCGGCTATGTCGTCGCGGCGAAGCTTCGCACCGCGGCGTCTTCCGCCTCGAACGTCTCGAAGACGCTCACGAGCTTGGTGATCGTCATCACCCGCAGGTTGCGCTGGACCAGGTGGAGCAGGCGGATATCACCGCCGAGCTTGCGCACCGCGACGAGCCTCCCCACCATCACGCCGACGCCGGCGCTGTCGATATAGGTCACCTCGCCAAGGTTGAGGATGATCTTCGTCGACCCTCGCTTGACGAGCCCTTCGATGTGCTGGCGGAAGGGGTCATCTCCTTCCCCGAGGACGACCCGTCCCTTGAGATCGAGGATCGTGACGTCCCCCGACGTGCGTTCGGTGATTTGCAGGGCTGCGGCCATGATGTCCTAGGCGCGCGGGTGAAACTTATCGTACACGCTGCGCAGTCGCGCTTCGAGCACGTGCGTGTAAATCTGCGTCGTCGAGAGATCCGCGTGCCCGAGCATCATCTGGATCGCGCGCAGATCGGCGCCGCGCTCCAGCAGGTGCGTCGCAAACGAGTGCCGCAACACGTGCGGGCTGAGCCCGCGCGCCAGTCCGGCCTGCCGTCCATACCCTTTGAGGATCTTCCAGAAGCCGACCCGGGTCAGAAGGGTCCCGCCGCGCGCGTTCAGGAAAAGCCACGGGGCGTCTCGTCCCCCGCGGCCGCCCCGGGCTCGAGGCTGCAGCGCGGGACGGCCGTCGCGGATATAGCGCGCGACCCAGTTGGCGGCCGTCCGGCCGATCGGGACCATCCGCTGTTTCTCGCCCTTCCCGGTGCAGGTCAGGTACCCCGCCTCGAGGTTCACGTCTCCCGGCCGCAGCGCCACGAGCTCGGACACGCGAAGCCCCGTCGCGTACAGCAGCTCGATGAGCGCTCGATCCCGGAGCCCGCGTGGCGTCGACGGATCGGGCGCGTCGAGCAACCGATCGACATCCTCGACGCCGATCGCCTTCGGGAGCGCCGGCCACGCCCGCGGCGCCCGCAGGTCGTCGGCCGGATCGGCTGCGATCTGACCGGAGGCGGCAAGGAACCTGTAGAAACCACGGAGGGTCGCCACGGCCCGGCCGACCGATCGCGGCGACCGGCCGCCGGTCATCAGCGAGCGGACGAACGCTTCGAGATCCCTGCGGTCGAGCGCGTCGACCGTCGTTTTCTTTCGGTCGGCGAACCGAGCAAGGTCAGCCAGATCTCGCCCGTAGCTCTCGACCGTGTTCGGCGACAACCGCCGCACAGAGCGCAGGTGCGTCAGGTAGTGATCGACGGCGACGCCTTCGGCATTCGGCATTCGGCTTTCGGCTCTACGTGTAAGCCGCCCCGACCATGATGCGCTTGATGCGGAGATAGGGCGACCCGTGCGACGGGTGGTTGATCTGGACCGGTTGCCCCTTCGCGTCGCCGGTCGTTCCGAACATCTGCCACGATTCTTTGCCCGAGAGCGCGTCGAGATTCGCCCAGAAATCGGTCGTGATCGCGTTGTACGTCACGTCGGAGACCATGCGGGTGACCTTGCCGTTCTTGATCTCCCAGAACGCGTCGCCGCCGAACTGGCCATTGTACCGCTGCTGGTCGATCGAGTAGCTGCCGCGGCCGTCGATGAGGATGCCGTCCTTCGTGTCGGCGATGATCTCTTCCGGCGTCGGCGACCCGGGCGGCCCCGCGTCCACGTGGACGTTCGGCATCCGGAGAAACGGATAGTTGCGCCAGGACGTGGCGAACGTGCAGCCGTGCGATTGCTTGAGGCCGAGGAAGTGGGCGGTCTCCCGGTTGCTCTGCAGCCCGACCAGGACCCCCTCTCGCACGATCGGGAACTCCATCGGCTTCACGCCGTCGTCGTCGTAGCCGATGGTGCACATACCCCCGGCGATCGTCCGGTCGCCGGTGACGTTGAACATCTTCGACCCGTATTTCAGCTTGCCGACGTCCCCGAGCCTGATGAAGCTCGTGCCGGCGTAGTTCGCTTCGTAGCCGAGCACGCGATCCAGCTCGGTCGGGTGCGCGATGATCTCGTGGATGGTCAGCATCGCGTGCGAGGGCGTGAGGACGAGATCCTTCACACCGGCCTGGACCGGCGGCGCGCCGGCATGCTCGACCGCCTCGGCCGCGATCCGCTCGGCGTTGTCGAGCATCTTCGAGTCCTCGACGACCTCGTAGCCGCCCGTCCGCGGCGGCACGTTGAACGTCCGACTCTTCACCGAGCGTCCCTTCCGGGCTATCACGTTGAACCCGGGCGACGTGCGCCAGACTTCCTGCTCGAGGTACGAGCCTTCGGACGTCGCCAGGTATTTCCACTCGTAGTCGAACGCCATCGCCGATTGCACGCGGAAGACGTCCTTGTTCTTCAGGGCCGTCTCGTTCACCTTCATGAGGAAAGCGATCTTCTCGTCGAGCGGCACCTGGAAGGGATCGCGCTTGATCGGCACGGCCCAGTAGTCCGTGTAGGCGGGCACGGGGACCAGCTTGACGTCGACCCGTTTGGCGATCGCACTCGCCTTCGCGACGTCGACCGCGGTGCGCGTGATCTTCCGGATCTCATCCTCAGTCACGAGAGGGCTGCTGGAAAAACCCCAGACACCGCCGTGGATCACACGGACGCCGAATCCGGCGCTCTCGCTTCTGCCGCGACCGCCGAATCCGAATCCCTCCGTCACGATCCGATCCCGCACGCTGACCGAGTCGTCCACGTTACGGGTGAACCGTATGTCGGCATACGAGCACCCGAGCCGCTTCGCTTCCCGCAGCGCGACGTCCGACAGCCCTTTGAATCGCGATTCGAGCACCCGCTTGCCGGACGATTGAGCCACGAGGTCGGCCACGAGGTCGCTGGCGGCCAGCGCGGCGCCGGCGGCCGCGGTCGTTCGGAGAAAGTCTCTTCGTTTCATAATCAGAATTCAGAATCCAGAATTCAGAATCCGGACGGTCATCACACTGCCGGCGAAATCGACGTCATCGTGAAGTCTTCGATACGCATCGCGGGCACGAGCGCAGTCCCCGGGTTGTCGTACGCCTCGCCGGTGTGCATGGGGATCGAGGGGCCGAGCGCCGTGATGTTGTTGAAGCCGACGGCGGGCGACTCGTTCCAGCGGAAATTCTGCGCCGGGCCGGTGATCTCGCCGTTCTCGATGAGAAACAGGCCGTCGCGCGTCATCCCGGTGTTGAGCAGCGTCATCGGCTCGACCGCCCGAATGTACCAGAAGAACGTCACCAGCAGGCCACGTTTCGTCGTCTTGATCATGTCCTGGACGCTGGTGGTGCCGCCTTCCATGACGAGGCTCATCTGCGGCGCGGTGGGTGATGGCTCCTTGCCCTGCTTCTTCGCCCAGAAGCGATCGTAAAAGAGGTTCTTCACCGTCCCCTTCTCCACCCACGTGATGCTCCGGGCCGCGAGACCGTCCGGCCCGACCGGTGTCTGGCGCAGCACGGGGTGACCGATCTCGCTCCGGATCGTCACGTTCTCGCCAAACACTTTCTGACCGAGCTTCGTCTCGCCTCGTTGGGCGCCGCTCATGAAGCTGCGCCCTTCCTCGGCGGCGCGGGCGTTGAAGATCCCCATCATGAGCGACAGGAAGCGTGCGGCCGGGCGCGGCTCGAGAATGACCGTGTAGTTTCCGGGCTCCAGCGCGCGGGGCTTGCGGGACGTCACCGCCTTGTTCGCCGCGACCTCGGTCAGCGCGGTCGCGTCGATTGTCGACGGGTCGATGACACCCGTCGTACCGGACCAGCCCGAGCCTGTTCCGTCGGGTGTGCGGCACGTGAGGATGAAGCTCGCGTTCGCGTAGCGGTGATAGGCGAAGAGGCCCTCCGAGTTCGCGAGCGCGTTGGTCCAGTGCATTTTCGGGATGTAGCCCGCCCCGAGTACGCCCTTCTTCTCGCAGATGTCGATGGACTTCTTGACCATCTGCGCGCGTTCGGCCGGACCGAAGTTCACCGCCGGCGTCAGAGCGGACTCGAGCGAGATGTACTCCTGCGGCGGCTTGACCGGAGGCATCAGCTCAGGGTTGTCCGGCTTCCGCTTCGCGAGCTCCTGCACTTGTTCGATCGCCGTCTTGAGCGACGCGTCGTCGAACTGATGGGTCGACGTCGAGGCCGTCTTCTGCCCGTAGTAGACGGTGATCTCGACTTCCTGATCGTGCTCGACGAGATTGGCCGTGATGCTCGAGTTAGCGTAGCGGCAGGCCGAGCGCTCGCCACCCGAGAAGGACACTTCGACGGCGTCGGCCTTGGCCATGTTGAGGATCTTGTCGGTGATCGCCTTGACGTCCTCGCGCGAATAGCTCATGAAGCGTCATTCTAGTGCAGGTGACGACGCCGGCGCAGCGTCCATTCCGCGGCAAGGAGCGACGCGAACGGGGCGATCCACCACGCACTGCGCATCGGCCGGATCGTCCGCGAGGCCGGCCGGAGGTCGGCCGCCTGGGTCAGCTCCGCGACGAGCGGGCCGATGTCCTGCGCGCCGACGAGCCTCCCGCCGTGCGCAGCTGCGAACGCCTCGAGGCCGGCGTCCCGATCGAGCCACGGCTGCGCGGCCGTGGGATCGACGAAGACCGACGCTTCCGCGACGGCGCCGCCGCGCTCGGCCGTGACCGTCAGCGTGCCAGCTTCGGCGGGCGCGCGGAATTGTCCCCGGAAGAGATTCGGCTCCCCGCCAGGCCAGAGACGGATGACATCGCCTCCGACTCGAGCCGCGGCCGTGTCAGATGACACCTCGATCAGTTCTCCGGGTCGGACGATAGCCGGCTCGACCCGCAGGTCGACCGCCGCAGGGGTGCGGGCCGCGAGTCCTGCGACGAGATCCTGCCAGTAGCGGCTGCGTTCTCTGAAGCGCCACGCGTCGAGGGCGCCCGAAAAGAGGACGCGACCGCGACCGCGCGGGGCCATCATGATCACAGGCCTCGTCCCGTCGCTTCCGATCGTGTCCCATCCCTCGCGCGGCTGACGCGGCACGCTCAGCTCCGACGCCCGAAGCCCCGGCGCGAGATCCACCGCCTTGTCGAGGAGGATCTCGTCGAACGACGTCGCCGGCGCCAGCGCCAACGACGGACCGGCCAGCTTGCGATCGGCCACGAGCAGCACCGATCCACCCCGAACCGTAACGTATCGATTGAGGGCCTCGACCTCCGCGCGATTCAGCGCATCTGGAGCGCCGATGACGACGGCTTCGAAGGCATCGAATCCTCCGTGATCCTTCCCGGCGGTCACCGCGATCCCGCGCGACGCCTGCGCGCGTGATGTCAGCTCGAGCCGCGGATCGCGCTCGATCGCTCGCGCCACGAAGGCGCTCATCCAGGACAAGCGGGGGTGATAGACGAGCACGCGCCGCCGGACCGAATCCGTGTCGATGAGCAGAGACACGCGATTGTCCAGTTCGGTTCGCTCGGCCGCGGCACTCGACGTCCGAATCTCCAGGCGATGTGCGCCAACCGCGGGCGGAAGGAACGTGAGCTGCGCCTCGAAGACATCTACATCCGCGCGCCATCGGTGTTCTGCGGACGCGAGCTCCACGCCGTCCTTGAAGAGACGCACGACGACGCTCTGGCCGTTCAGGCCGCGTCCTTCGATCGACGCACCGATCGCGGCGCTGTCCCAGATCGTGATCCGCCGGGGTCCGTGCGCGCGGATAATCCGCACGTTGGGAGTCAGCGGGGACGCAACCGTCACCGCATGGACCGGCGGCTCGTGCCGCCCGGTTTCGTGCCACGCTCCCAGCTCAATAGCGGGCGGCGCGTCGCCGACTACGACACGAGCGGCGGCGGTCGCGACAGGGCCCTCAACGACCTTCCAGTCGGCTGCAAGGTTTTCCCTCAGCGCCTGCAGGACGCGGCTTGCGGCGTCACGCCGCGTCCCGCCCCCTTCCGCCGGCAAGGCGAGCGATGGCGTGTCGACGATCTCGACTGCAAGCGTCGGCCGCTCGGTCGTTCGCACGTCGCACGCCGGGTCCACTACCCCACCGACCGCGATCGCAATCGCTGCCCCACGCAGGACACGCATCATCATCGCCGTCCTGCCTCTTCGATCTCGGAGAGCCACCTGCCCCTGAGAGCATCCTCCGCGGGATCCCGCTGCAGCGGGCGAGGCGCAAAGAGTCGGGCGCGCGCGAGGACGGCTTCCAGCGCGACGCGCACATCATCGGCTGCTGACGAGACGGCCGCCCCGGACGACACCGCGGAAGCCCGCCGTGCCAACCGCAGGGAGGCGCCCTGCAAATCGCTCGACGAGGGGTCGAGAGCCAGCACGCGCTCTGCCGCCTGGCTGAGCCGCCGCGCCGTATCGCCGGGAGACATCGAGGATGATCCGGCGACCTGCGCCGCAAGCGCGACGAGGTCGCCGCTCGCGCGCCGGGCGGCTCCCGCTTGTGCAGGTTCCTGGCCCGCCTCGACCGGACGGGACGAATCGCGCGCCTCCTCGAGCTTCCCCGAGAGACGCCGCGATGGATCGATCCGGCTGCGCACGGGAAGCGTTCGAAGGAAATACTTCCGACGGCCGAACGCTCGCTCGAGCGCGCTGACGGCGGCGCGCGCCGGGGGGATCGCGCCGGCGGTGTCGGCGGTCATCAGCCGTGTCTCGACGACCGTCATGTGCCGGACGGCTTCGAGCATGTCGCGGCGGGCGGTGTTCTCGAGACGGCCCTCCTCTATCTCGTGGGAATGTGCGGCTTCCTCCTCTTCGTCCTGAACCTCTCCGCCCATGAGGAACGTGAACGTCGCCCGGACGGTGCGCTGCTCCGCCGCAATACCGTGCGCCTCTTCCCTGAGCGCGTCCGGTGCGAGCGTCGCGCGCCGCGCATGCAACCGCTGGATCTTCAACAGGATCATCTGTTGGCTGATCGCGTATCGATCTCGATCGGGCGGCACCTCGAATCCCGCGAGCGTCGCCTGACCGGGCGCGACGATATCGACCATGTACGTGTCGGATGCTCCTGTCACGCCCCGGGCATCCACCGCCACGAGACGGTAGATGACCGTGTCGCCCGGCTGGAGGCCGAGCGAAGGCAACGGGAGGTCGCCGTTCGCACGCCAGCGGGCGGAGCTCTCGCGGTCGATTGCGATCCGGGCTGAGCCTTCGCGAAAGTCGAACTGCTCACCCGAACCGCTGATCGTCGTGTAGCGCAGCTCCAGGCTGGTCAGCCCGATATCGTCGGACGCGGCCCCCGCGATCGCGATTCGCCGGCTTGCGTTGGGCAGCAGAAGATCCCTGCCGGGGGTGGTGACGAGCGCGGTTGGCGCGCGATCCGGTATCACGGTGACGGCGATCAGGCGCGTCCCCGCCGTCTCGCTTGACGCGGCCGCGTCGGCCGGTTCGAGGGCGACGTACCCTGATTCGCTGAGCGTGACAACCGTTGTCTGGACGGCGCCGTCCACCTGGCTGAAAGCGCGCGTGCTCCCAGCCGTGCGGACCCGCAATCGAGGGGCGCCCGCATCTATCCGCAGGTGGAGCGCGCTACCCTCGAGCGCCTCGACGCGCTCCGGATCGCGCAGCGCGACGCGATCCCGTCCCGAATAGGCGGGCGGAACAACCGTCGCGATGACATGCCAGGCATCCCGCGCTACGCCATTCGCCTGACGTCCTCGATCCCGATCAACCGACGACCCCGACCCGGGCGAGCGAAACAGCGCCACGATCACCACGAGCCAGGTGAGAAGCGAGACGGCGGCGACTCCCGCCACACGCCGAAGCGGAAAGACATCCCGGAGATCGACCTCCGCTGACGCGTTCGCGGCGTCGCCCGTCACGCGCGCGGCGACGTAGTCCGGTACTTGCAGCCGGCCTGTCAGAATTTCGTCGGCAGTGATGAGAACGTTTCTGAAGCGCCCGTCGCGATGCTCGATCGCGACGGCGGAATCATGCCTGGCGCGGCGGACGACACCAGGGACGACGAAGAACGCCAGCGGGCCCCATACGACCGAACGCAGCGCGCGCTCGAGCCGCAGCCGTCGCGCGGCGCGCTCGAGGAAATCCAGGACGGCCCGAGCGTCGCGACTTCCGCCCGCCTCAGGCCGCACGAGAGTGCTCCCCTGTTGTCGACGTCGACACCCCGGCGTCCAACCGCCGCCGCAGCCAGGTCTCGAGACCGATGAACGCAAGGCTTGCAAGCCAGAGCCACCTGCCGTCGTGCTCCTCCGCCTGCTCCATGTCGGCGTCGGCGACCGGCTGGGCGGGTCGCGACAAGGCCGCAAGCGCGGCCCGCGGCATCCGCTCCGGCTCGAGCTCCCGCCACGCCGCGGGCGCCAGGAGCGCCCGGCGGACAGCGCGAACCGTGCGCGGAAGCTCGAACGACGACGCTGGCGCGTCTAGAGCGATCACCATCGACCGCCCATCGACGGCCCCGACACGGGCGTTCGCAACAGCCGGCGCGACCGCCGCCATCCACGGCGCCAGCAGGCGTCCCGCGTCGCGCGGCGGTTCGGCGCCACGCGTGTAAATCGCGACGGTTCGTCGGCTCGGGCCGGACCCGGCGTGCGAATCACTGGGATCCTGCCCCGCCGCACGCAATGCCGCCTCAGCCACCGCGCGATCGCGCGCCGGGGCTTGCACGGTGACGCGAACCTCTGGTTCGGCGATCGAGCTCGTGTCAGAGACGACCTGTCGGAGTCGCACACCGACCGAGGCAGGAACACGACCGACCGTTACGCGATCGACCGTTCCGCGCTGGAAATCGGAAATGACGACGACCTCGCGTCTCGCCGGCGGCGCCGCCGACAGCCAATTGAGGGCTTCCGCGATGCCATCCTCAATCTGCCGCGACTCGATGACGGTCGAGCGGAACGCCGTGCGGCGTTCTTCGTCCACGGACGCCGACGGACGGCCGGCGGAGGGCGTGGCGTCGACCACGATGGCGCGAACCGTCCGGGCATTCCAGCCGTCGCGCCGGCCGGACGTCACCAGCAGCGGTCGTGCCAGAGCAATCGCGGCCGCCGCCACCACGGCGCACCGGACACACAGGAGCCCCCAGTCCGTGATCGCGCGCAGACGGACCGCGGCGGCATGCGAGGGCTGGACGAAACGCACGCTTGGAAACAGCACGCGGCGGGCGCGACGCCGCAGCAGCAGGTGGACGAGGATCGGCGCGGCCAGACCGACGAGCGCGGCGAGCCCGGCCGGGTTCAGCAGGATCAGCCGCATGTCATAAGTGGGCGCGGCTCAGCAGGTGCGCGCGAAGAACGACGTCAACCGGGGTGTCAGTGATGACGCGGACGTACTCCAGCCCGTCCCCCGTTGCCCGTTGGCGCCAGCGCTCGAGATGATCGGCCAGCGCGCGTCGGTACTCGCCGGCGGTCCCGGCGGCGGCGGAGAGGACGCGGACCCCGGTCTCGAGATCGACGAATTCCAGGTCGCCGTCGTACGGAAACTCAATCTCCGACCGGGTCACCAGATGAAACAGGACAACGTCGTGGCCCATGCGGGCGCCGCGCCGCAGCTCGACCGCGAGCGCCTCGTCCGGCTCGTACAGGTCGGTGAACACGAGGATCATCCCGCGCGTTTTCATCCGCTCGATGGCCCGCGCCAACCCCGGGGCGATCGGCTCGCGACCCGCTGGCGTCGCTCGAGCCATCGCGGCGAGCACAGCTCGCAGCTGGGCCTGTCCGCCGCGGGGCGCGAGATAGTCTCCCTGTTCGTCGCCGCACGCGGTCCATCCGATGGCATCACCCTGGCGGACGATCAGATAGGCCAGCGCCGCAGACAACGCGCGCGCGTAGTCGAGCTTCGCGGGCCCGTCTTCCCGTTCCCGAAACCCCATCGACGCGCTGCGATCCATCACGATGTTCACCGCGACGTTCGTCATCTCGAGGAACTGTTTGGTGTAGATGCGATCGGTGCGCGCGAAGAGCTTCCAGTCGACGTACTTCAGGTCGTCGCCCTGGCGATACGGTCGATACTGGCTGAACTCGGCGCTGTACCCGTGAAACGGGCTGCGGTGCAACCCGGCGATCGCACCTTCGACGACGCCGCGCGCCACGAGCTCGAGGTCCGCGATCCGCGTCAGGACGGCGGGATCGATCACGGCTGCACCGCGTCCAGGAGACGGCTGACGACCTGGTCGGGATCGAGGCCGTCCGCCTCTGCCTGGAAATTCAGCAGCACGCGGTGGCGCAGCACGGGGGGCGCCACCGCGCGGATGTCCTCCGGCGCGACCACGCTTCGGCCATCGAGGAGCGCCCGCGCTTTGCCCCCGAGCAGCAGCGCCTGGCCCGCGCGTGGACCCGCGCCCCACTTGACCCAGCGCCGCACGAATTCCGGCGCGCCGTCCTCGGCTGGCCCCGCCGGACGCGTCGCCCGCACCAGCCGGGCCGCATAGTCGACGACGTTCGCCGCGGCGGGCACGTCGCGGACGATGCCGTGCAGCCGTTCGATCTCCTCGCCGCTCGCCACCACCTGCATCGCGGGCTCCTCGCCCGCCGTGGTCGCGGCGAGAATCCGGCGCTCCTCCTCCGCGGTCGGATAGTCAATGACGACGTTGAACATGAAGCGATCGAGCTGCGCCTCCGGCAGCGGGTACGTGCCTTCCTGCTCGATCGGGTTCTGCGTGGCCAGGACGAACAGCGGCCGATCGAGCGCGAAGCGCACGCCCCCGATCGTGACCTGGTACTCCTGCATGGCCTCGAGCAACGCGGCCTGCGTCTTGGGCGGCGTCCGGTTGATTTCGTCGGCGAGGATGATGTTCGCGAAGATGGGGCCGCGGATGAACCGGATCGCGCGCTGCCCTGTCGCGCGATCTTCTTCGATCACCTCGGCGCCGAGAATGTCCGACGGCATGAGATCCGGTGTGAACTGGATCCGGTTGAACTTCAGGTCGACCGCTTCGGCGAGCTTGCGAATCAGCAGCGTCTTCGCGAGACCCGGAACGCCGCGCAGCAGACAGTGGCCTCCCGCCAGAAACGCGATCAGGATCTCGCGGACGACGCTCCGCTGACCGATGATCGCGCGCGCGAGCTCCTGTTCGAGCCGCGCGGCGGCCGCGACAAACTGGTCGAAAGCGTTCACCGAATTGACAGCCACGGGTACGCAGAGTAACGTACTCGACCCGGCGATGCCCACGCACTCGAAGTGGCAGTTCCTCCCCACGGAAGCGATCAACCCCGCCAGTCTCGCGCTCGACAAGGCTCCGGTCGCGGACATCATCGAGCTGGTCGTCAGCGAGGATAAGAAGGTCATCGCAGCGGTCCACAAAGAGAAGGATCGCATCGCGCATGGCATCGAGATCGTGACGCAGGCGCTCCGCAAGGGGGGACGCGTGATCCTCGTGGGGGCTGGGACGAGTGGCAGGTTGGGCGTGCTGGAGGCCGCCGAGATGCCGCCGACCTTCGGCACGCCGGCCCGGCTCGTGCAGGCGCTGATGGCCGGCGGACAGGACGCAGTGTTCCGCGCGAAGGAGGGGGTCGAGGACAACTACGAGGAAGGGGCCCGCAGCGTCGCGCGCCTCCGTCCGGCGAAACGAGACGTCATCGTCGGCGTGTCGGCGAGCGGCGTCACGCCGTTCGTCCGTGGCGCGCTCACTCGCGCACGAAAAGCCGGAGCCAAGATCATCTTCGTCACCTGCTGGCCGGGATCCGAGCTGAACACCTTCGTCGACCTCGTCATCGCGCCGGCCGTCGGGCCGGAGATCATCGCGGGCTCGACGCGTCTGAAGGCCGGCACCGCCACGAAGCTGGTGCTGAACATGCTCACGACCATTTCAATGGTCAAGGTCGGCAAGACGTACGGCAACCTGATGGTGGACGTCCAGACCGGGAGCGAGAAGTTGAAAGACCGTGCGCGACGCATCATCACGATCGTGACGGGCGTCGACTACGACGAAGCGGGACGGCTCCTGAAGGAAGCGCGCTATCACACCAAAGCCGCCATCGTGATGCAGAAGGCCGGCGTGACGTACGCGCAGGCAGTCCGCAGGCTCAAGAGAGCGGACGAATCGATCCGGAACGCCATCGGCGAGGATATCGAGCCGCGGCTCCGCGAGATCCTGCGCCTCGGCTGATCCCGAAGATTGGTACGACCTCAGAGTCGTCGTGACACTCTTCAGGGTCGTCCTTGGATCCGCGACGCGGCCGCCTCGTCGAGCATGAGCTCCACCTTTGGGTGCAGCTGCAGACAGGAAGCCGGCAGCCGGGTCGTGATGGGACCCCCCACGATCTTCGCGATGCACGACGCCTTGCTCTTCCCCGTCGCCAGGAGCACGAGCGCCCGCGCGCGCATGATCGTCGCCATCCCCATCGAGAGCGCCTCGCGCGGCACGGCCTCCGGGTCGTCGCCGAAGAGCGGCGCGTTCGACCGCCGGGTCGAAGGCTTCAACACCACCCGATGCGTCCGCGGCTCGAGCGCCCGGGCCGGCTCGTTGAATCCGATGTGACCGTTCGTGCCCAGCCCCAGAATCTGCAGGTCGATGCCTCCCGCCGCCTCGATCTCGGCCTCGTAGCGGTCGCACTCGCCATCCGGATCCGTCGTCGCGCCGTTCAGGAAGTGAATCCGCTGGGGCGCGAGGTTCACGTGCGAGAAGAGGTGGGTCTCCATGTAGCTGCGATAGCTGCCCGGGTGCGAGGGGGCCACGCCGAGAAACTCGTCCAGATTGAACGTCGTGGCGCGTGAGAAGTCCGCACCGGCGCGGCCGTGCATCTTCACGAGCTCACGATACATGTGAATCGGCGTGCGTCCCGTCGGCAGTCCCAGAACGATCGCCGGCGTCGACGCCAGCTCGGAGCCCACGCGCCGCGCGAGCGCGAGGGACGCTTCCCTCTCGTTCTTGAAGACCGTGATTCGCACTACAGATACACCGGCAGCGTCAAGCTGCCGCGGGCGTCGGCGAGCGCCAGCCGTACGGCGCCGCTCGCCGGCTCGGCCTCCAGCCGGATGACGCTGGCTTGCGCCGCCGTCGCCTTCAGCCGTTCGGTCAGCTCGGTCACGAGCCAGGGCACGCCTTTGAACACGCCGCCGGCCAGGAGAAACGTGCACGGCTCCTCGAGGAGCTCTAGCCGCCGCGCCACCGAGAGCGCCGACGACGTCAGCTCGCGAGCGGCGCCGTCGAGAATCCCGGCGGCGACGGTGTCTCCCTCTTCGTACGCTTCCTGCACGTGCGGCGCGAGCGCGGCGATCGCCGTCGACTGCAGGCCCCCGTAGTAGACGGCGTGAATGAGATCCTGCGGCTTCGTGACGTCGAAGTGCATCAGCAGCCGACCGGTGAGGCTGGTCGGCTCCCCGCGACGGTCGGCTTCGCGCAAAACGGCTCGGAGCGCCGTGCGTCCGATCCAGTACCCGCTCCCCTCGTCGCCGAGCACGTAGCCCCAACCGCCGGCACGCGCCGCCTCCCCGCGTCCGTTGCGCCCGTAGGCGATCGAGCCGGTGCCGGCGATGACCACGACGCCGGGCTGGCCCGGTACGCCCGCCTCGAGCGCGACGAGCGCGTCGTTGACGATGAGGACCCTGGCGTTCTGCCCGATCCGGCGCATGATGTCGCCGACGACGAGCGCGTCCTCCTCGCGGTCGACGCCCGCGATGCCGAGGCAGATGGCCGCAGGGAGTCTGGCTCGTCTGTCGGCGCCCGAGCCGGCGCCACCCGATCCGCGGATCGCGCGCTCCATCACGTCGTGGAGCACCTTCTCGACCTCGAGCTCGCCGACAGCCTGGAGGTTCGCGCCGGGGCCGCGCGTCTCCTGAATGACCGCCCCGGTCTCATCCGCGAGCTGGCAGACGGTTTTGGTGCCGCCTGCGTCGATGCCAATCACGAACACGACAGGGGAAGGTCTCTCACCGCGCGAGAGCGTACTCGAAACCTCGCGGCGCGTCGAGCGTGTGCCGCGTTGACACACTACGCGCAACCTGTTAAATTTATGGACTTTATGACTCGTCCCGGCGCCGGACTCGGCGCGCCGGTCGCGCGCGCGCCCGGGATCGCTCTGGCGCTCGCCCTCAGTTTTGTCAGCAGCGTCGCGCCCCTGATCGGTAGAGCTCCCTCCGAAGCGCCCGAAGCGCCTCCGCTCAGCCATGAGGTCCGCGCGCTGTGGGTCACCAGAGCATCTCTGACGACGCAGCGTGCGATTGCCGAGATGGTGCGCGCCGCGCACGATCACGGCTTCAACACGATCCTGGTGCAGGTCCGCGGCCGCGGTGACGCCTACTATGCCGGCGGACCAGAGCCCCGCGCCGCCGAGCTGGCTCAGGCTGGCGCGGCGTTCGACCCGCTCGCTGAGGTGATCGAGTCGGCGCGGCGCGCCGGCCTGCGCGTGCACGCGTGGGTGAACGTCAATATCGTCGGAAGCGCGGTCGAGCTGCCTTCCGAGCGAAGTCACCTTCTTTACCGCCATCCCGAATGGCTCATGGTGCCGCGCGAGCTGGCGCCCCAGCTTGCGGCTTTCGAACCGAACAACCCGGCGTATGCGGGGGCAATCTCACGCTGGACGCGCGCCCAGACGGGGGCGGTCGAAGGCCTGTACTCCTCTCCGATCATTCCTGCGGCCGCCGATCACGTCATCTCGATCGTCACGCACCTGGCGCGTCGCTACGACCTCGACGGGCTCCACCTCGACTACATCCGGTACCCGAACGAGACGTTCGACTACAGCCGATACGCGATCGCCGAATTCCGGAGACACATCTCACCGACCTTGAACGACGCCGCACGTCGAACGATCGACGCGCGTGCGGCCATCGACCTGTTCGCCTGGCCTGATGCGCTCCAGGACGAGTGGCGGAAATTCCGGACGGCTCGCCTGTCGGCGCTCGTGACGCGCATCCGGGCGGCCGTGAAGCGAGAGCGGCCCTCGATCGAGCTCTCGGCCGCGGTTGCGCCGGACGCGGAGGAAGCGACGGCGCTCCGGCTGCAGGACTGGCGCGCGTGGATCGACGGCCGGCTGCTGGACGCCGTGTGCCCGATGGCGTACACGCAGGACACCGCGTTGTTCACGGCTCAGGTTGTGGCGGCTCGAGCGGCGGCCGGAGCAAGCTCGGTCTGGGCCGGCATCGGCTCGTACCGCCTGACGCCCGCGCAGACGCTCGAGCACATCGCCGCGGCGCGTCGCGCCGGTGCGGCGGGAATTGCGCTTTTTTCGTACGACAGCCTGATTGCCCCTCCCGCCGCGCGCGACTATCTGGCGACGGTCGGCCGCGGCGCGTTCGGCCTCTCGGCCGCAGCCGGCGGCGGCACCCGCTGAGCGACGACCCTGACCTCGCTCCAGGCGCGCCACAGGCGCGCCCCGCCGGAGCGGAGCGGGGCATTGGGGTCCCCGCGAGCGACGGCGTTGGGGGGTCCGGCGGGGCGAAGCCCCCCGGTTTAAGTTAGATGGTCCTCAGCTGGGCCGACTACCTGGTGATCGCCGGGTACCTGACGGCGATCACCATCTTCGGCTCCTGGTTTGCGCGCTTCCAGCGAACCACTCGCGACTATTTCCTGACCGGCCGGACGATCCCCTGGTGGGGCATCTGTTTCACGATCGTCGCCACCGAGACGAGCACGCTGAGCTTCATCGGCGTCCCGGCCGGCGCGTACGCCGGCGATTTCCGGTTCCTTCAGCTCGCTCTCGGCTACATCATCGGACGCATCCTGATCAGCGTGCTGTTCATTCCGGCCTACTTCCGGGGCGAGTTGTACACGTCCTACGAGCTCCTGCAGCGCCGCTTCGGCGCGCCGGTCAAGAACATCGCCGCGGTCATCTTCGTCGTGACGCGGACGCTCGCCGACGGCGTCCGGCTGTTTGCGACGGCGCTCGTGATCTCCGTCGTCACGCAGGTACCGGTCCCGTGGACGATCGTCCTGATCGGCTCCGCCATGATCATCTACACGGTGCGCGGCGGCGCGGCGGCCGTGATCTGGACCGACGTCGTGCAGATGTTCGTCTACGTCGCGGGCGCACTCGTGGTGTTCTTCGGGATACTCGGGCGGCTCCCGGGCGGGTGGGACACGGTCGTGGCCGCCGGCACCGCGGCCGGGAAGTTCCGCATGTGGGACTTCGCGCTGGACGCGACCCGGGTGTACACGTTCTGGGCGGGGTTGTTCGGAGGCGTGGCGCTGACGCTGGCGACACATGGAACCGACCAGTTTCTCGTCCAGCGTCTGCTGTCGGCGAGGAGCTCGCGCGACGCGTCGGTCGGCCTGGTGTTGAGCGGCTTCATCGTCTTCGCGCAGTTCACGCTGTTCCTGCTGATCGGCGTGATGCTCTTACGCCTTCTATCAGACGACGCCGCTGCCGCGCCCGCTCGTGTCGAACGATGAGATCCTTCCGCTGTTCGTCGTGAACGAGCTCTCGCACGGCGCGGCCGGCTTCATCGTGGCCGCGATTATCGCCGCGGCGCTCTCCCCCTCCATCAACGCGCTCGCGGCGACGACGGTGAACGACTTCTACGTCAAGTACGTGAGGACGGACGCCGACGAGGCGACGTTGATGCGCGTCTCGAAGATCGCCACGATTGGGTGGGGCGTGCTGCAGATTGCCGTGGCGCTGGGCGCGCGCTGGATCCGGTCGGTGCTCGATGCCGGCCTGTCCGTCCTGTCGCTCGCGGCCGGCCCCGTCCTTGGCGCCTTTCTCATCGGCGTGCTCGCGCCTCGCGTGACCACAACGTCGATGCTCGCAGGTCTCATCGCAGGCATCGCGACAGTGACGGTGGTCTGGTGGACGCAAGCCGTCGCGTGGACGTGGTTCGCGTTCGTCGGCGTCGCGGCGACGTCGCTCGTGGCGTTGCTCGCCCAGGCGGTCGTCAGACGATGACGACGTTCGATGCCGCGCGCGCGCTCGTCGACGGCGGCGTCCGCGACCGGGCCTATCCCGCAGCCTCAATCGAAGTGGGCCGGCGCGGCGGCGTTCTATGGCGTGAGGCGTTCGGGACGCTGACCTACGACGCCGGTTCGGCGGCGGTCGAGATATCTACGATCTTCGATCTGGCCTCGCTGACCAAGGTCCTGGCGACCGCGACGCTCCTCATGCAGGCGGTCGATCGCCGCAGCCTCGATCTCGACGAGCCGATCGCCGCGCGTTTCGGATCGTGGCGCGGCGCCGACCGGGAAATGGTCACGATCCGGGACCTCCTGTCGCATTGCGGTGGCCTGACGGCCTATCTACCCTTCTTCACCGACCACACGGGGAGAGCGGAGTTCGAGCCTGCCATCTGCCAGCTCGCGCTCGAGTATGCTCCGCGGTCTCAGTCGATCTACAGCGACCTCGGGTTCATGCTGCTCGGGTTCCTCCTGGAGGACCTCGGCGGCGCGTCGCTGGCCGATCAATTCAGCGAGGTCGGCGCTCTCGTCTCGCCCGAACCGCTCGAGTTTCGTCCGCCCAAGGCCTGGCGGGCGCGGGTCGCGCCGACCGAAGTCGATCGCTGGCGAGGACGGCTGCTCGTGGCCGAAGTCCACGACGAGAACACGTGGGCGCTCGGCGGCGCGGCCGGGCACGCGGGGCTGTTCGGCACGGCCGGCGCCGTCGGCAGCTTCGCCAGGCTGGTCCTCGACACGTTCGGCGGAGACTCCCCGCTCGGGCGCCGCGCGACAATGGCGGCGTTCGCGCGAAGGCGGGACGAGATTCCAGGCAGCTCGCGCGCGCTCGGATGGGATACGATGCTGCCGACTTCCTCCTGCGGGCGCCGACTGTCCGCGAGCGCAATCGGACACACCGGATTCACGGGGACGTCACTGTGGATCGACCCTGATCAGGATCTCTACGTGGCGCTGCTGACGAACCGCGTCCATCCCACTCGCGAAAACGGCAGGCTGAAACAGCTGCGGCCGGCGATTCACGACGCGATTGTGGATGCGCTGAGGTGACATGACGCTCACAACTGTCGACTGGTTGATCATCGTCGCGTACTTCGCGCTCTCGCTCCTGATTGGGCTCTACTACACGCGGCGCGCGGGCACCAGCACCGAGGAGTACTTCGTCGCGGGCCGCGACCTGCCCTGGTGGCTGGCGGGAACGTCGATGGTGGCGACGACCTTCGCAGCGGATACGCCGCTCGCCGTCACCGAGATGGTCGCGCGGAACGGCGTCGCCGGCAACTGGCTCTGGTGGTCGATGCTCCCGAGCGGAATGCTCACCGTGTTCTTCTTCGCGAGGCTCTGGCGGCGGGCGGAGGTCATGACCGACGTCGAGTTCGCAGAGCTCCGGTACGCCGGCCGGCCGGCGGCGGTCCTGCGTGGTTTCCGCGCGATCTATCTCGGGTTCGTCATCAACCTGATCATCATGGGTTGGGTCAACCTCGGGATGGCCAAGGTCATGAGCGGAACGCTCGGGCTGCCCAAGTGGCAGGCGCTCGCGTTCTGCCTCGGCATCACGTTTCTCTATTCGATTCTGTCCGGCCTCTGGGGCGTCGTCGTCACCGACGCCGTGCAGTTCGTCATCGCGATGGTAGGCTCGATCGCTCTCGCGGTCTTCGCGGTGGAAGCGGTCGGCGGCCTCGGCGCCCTCGTCGAAAAGCTGTCGACGTCGTACCCCGCTCCAACGGGTGTGCCCATGGCCATGGCGCAGCCGTTCGGCCCCGCCGCGACGGCGCTGTGGCCCGACGGCAGCGCCACGTGGATGCTTCCGTTCATGACGCTCGTGGTCTACCTGGCGGTCAACTGGTGGGCGTCGTGGTACCCGGGCGCCGAACCGGGCGGCGGCGGCTACGTCGCGCAACGGATCTTCTCCGCGCGGGACGAGCGCCACGGGCTGCTCGCGACGCTCTGGTTCAACGTGGCCCACTACGCCCTCCGTCCCTGGCCGTGGGTCATCGTCGCGTTGTGCTCGCTGGTCCTCTACCCAGCCGGATCGCTCAACCCCGAGACGGGCCAGCCGGATCCGGCCTTCGGCTACGTCCGCGTGATGAACGACTTCCTGCCGGCCGGCTTCCGTGGACTCCTCCTCGCATCGTTCGCGGCCGCGTACATGAGCACCATAGCGACCCAGATGAACTGGGGATCGAGCTACATCGTGAACGACGTCTACCGCCGGTTCGTGCGGACCGACGCCACCGAGAAGCACTACGTCTTCGCGTCCCGCGTCGCCACGTTCGTCACCGTGGTGCTCTCGATCGTCGTGACCTACTTCATGAACAGGATCACAGGTGGCTGGGAGCTGGTGCTCGCCCTCGGCGCCGGCACCGGGCTCGTGTACATCCTCAGATGGTACTGGTGGCGCATCAACGCCTGGTCGGAGATCGCCGCCATGATCGCGGCGCTCGTCGTATCGCTCACGCTCACGTTCAGCGGCGTGTTCGACTCCGCCACGCCGATCGGCTTCGCCAACACGATGCTGACGACGGTTGCCGTCACGACGCTCGTCTGGATCGTCGTGACGTTCACGACGAAGCCTGAGCCGATGGACACGCTCGTCGCGTTCTACCGGCGGGTGCGCCCCGCCGGCCCGGGCTGGACGCACGTACGCGTTGTGGCAGGCCTTCCCGCCGGCGGTGTGGACGAGCTCGGACCCGCCGCCGTGAACTGGGTCATGGGAATCGCGGTCGTCTACAGCGTGCTCTTCATGCTGCGTGAAATGCTGTTCGGGACCTGGATGCTCGCCGCGATATACGCGGGCATCGGCCTCGTCAGCACAGTTGTGATCGCGCGCAACCTGCCGCCCGGAACTCTTTCCCGTTAAGCCGACCGCAAGGCGTGGCTCCCCGTCCTAAGAAGGAATGATGGGGCTAACCCGGAGGACGAGGATTGGAGCCGCCCGGCCTGATGGTCGGACGGTCGGTGCCCGGGCGTCGAAGCGGATCTCCGGGCCCTGGCCGGCCCGGTTGGCCGGGCATCCCGGGTCGCGGAAACCCGGGCCTCATCCCTGGCTGGTTCGGCTGGCCCGGCCGGCCCGGCAACCCTGGCTGGCCTGGCATCCCTGGACGAGCGCCGACGCTGGCAAAGATGAACTGCCACTCTTCGTATTTGTTCCGGCCCTTGTAGAGCCGAATAGACTTTTCCTTGCTCTTGCTGGCGACGCCGATGATGCCCGCACCAACGCCGCCCTGCGGCTGGCCCGGCCGGCCCTGCTGCCCGAGCGACGGCATGGGTGGCGGCACGGTCGCTCTCAGCGGAGGCTGCTGACCAGGCCTGGTGCCGTCTCTCCCCTGTTGGCCCTGCTGGGGCGCTCCCGGCTGCTGCTGTGCGCCGGCCGCGACGATTCGGAACTCGCCGTCCTCCGTCATCGGGTCTTTGTATTTCTTCCGAAGGAAGCGCTCTGTGACGAGGAGGTCGATGGTCGGCGGCAGCGCACCGGCGTACTTCCTCTGGAACAGATCGATGGCCCGGACGTATTGCTCGCCCCGAAACACGAGCTCGGCCTCGCGCTCGCGCTGCATTTCGTGCCGCCAGACCGGCATGGCGACCGAGAGCAGGACGGTCATCACCGCGATCGCGACGAGGAGCGCGGCCATGGCGTAACCGGCGGAATTTCCCGGCTTTTCGCAGGTAGCCGCTCTCGATGCTTGACCTCGTAAGTACATGGACCGTAATATCTTAAGAGTATCCATGGTAGCACAAGCAGGCCGCCGCGCCCGTCTGGCACTTGCCGCCGCCGCGGCGTTCGGGGTTATCGCAAGCGGCTCTTGCGACAAGCTCCCGCTCCTGGCGCCGCAAGGAACCGTCATTTCGCTGTTCTCGAACAGCCTGGTTCTGCCGCTGAACGGGTCGGTCCAAATTACGGCGACTGCCATCGAAGCAGGTGCCGCGGCTCCCACAACGCAGCCGCCCACGACACCTGGCACGCCAGGGGCGCCGACGACCCCCGCCGCCCCATCGCCGGGAGTGCCCGGGACGGGCACACCGGTCCACAACGGCACTGTCATCACCTTTACGACGACGCTCGGCCGTCTGGAGCCTGCCGAGGCGCGTACGCACAACGGTCAGGCGAGCGTGAGCCTCGTGTCGTCAGGTGCATCCGGTACCGCCCGCATCGTCGCTTTCTCGGGCGGCGCACGATCCGCGGAGTTGGTCATCAGGGTCGGATCCGCCGCGTCGTCGAGGGTCATTCTCTCGGCCACCCCGGCGCAGCTTCCGGCGGTCGGCGGTACGAGTCAGATTTCCGCGCGAGTCGAGGACACGGACGGTTCCGCGGTCACGGGGGCGCCGGTCACGTTCAGCACGACGTCAGGCAACATCACACCGACCACGGCGAACACGGACAACAACGGCGTTGCGCTCGCGACGCTGCAGGCGAATGCGAGCGCGGACGTCACGGCGAGGTCTGGCTCGGCGGAAGGCAAGATCACGATTAGTTTGCGTCCGCGCAGCGGGCTGACGCTCACGGGGCCGGCGACTCCGCCTTCAGAAGGGCTGCCAGCGACCTTCACGATCGCGGTCGCCGCGACGGCTAACATCACCAACGTGCGGATCAATTTCGGGGACGGCGCCCAGCAGAACCTCGGCGCGCTCTCGGGATCGACGACGATTCAGCACACCTACACTAGCTCAGGGACGTTCGAAGTCACCGCCACTGCGACGCAATCGACAGGCGATCAGGAATCAGTTTCGACGGCGGTCACTATCCTCCCGGCGCAGCCGCCGGGAGTGGTGATCACTTCAAGCAATAACTCACCAAATGTCGGCACACAGATCACGCTGACGGCAACCGTTTCTGGTGCGGTTTCGACGATTCTCCGTTACGACTGGGATTTCGGCGACGGCACATTGGCAAGCACGACCGGCAATCAGGTCACGAAGACCTACGGCCTGCCGACGGGGACGAAAGTGATCAGGGTCACTGTCACCCAGGCAGCCGGACCTCAGGGTCAAGGTCAGACGTCCGTGAACGTCATCCCTTAACCCACCCGATCGCCCTGGGGATCGTGGACTGTCCGCGCCGCTGCTTCAAGTGCTAGCATGGCTTCCTCCCTATGAAGCGGAGCGGGCCATGGCGGCTAACAAAATCGTCAGCGGCGTCGGACTGCTCGCGGTCGTCGTCGGCGTCGCGTGCAGCGATTCGCCCACTCAGCCTGCTGACCAGTTCGGCCCGGTTCGCTCACTCACTCTGAGCGTCACGCCTGATCGGCTGCCCAACCCCGGCCCTGTCACCATCGACCTGCGCGCGACCACCGACGCTGGAATGCGTGTCGCGCCGGACGCCGTGCGGCTCGTGCTCGTCATCAATGGGCGCGAGACCGTCGATCCCAATGAGCTCGACGACGCGGGTCAGTTCACGCAGCGGTTGTATCTCGCGACGTCCACACTTGTCCGTGCCACCAGCGGAAGCATCGTCGTCGAGCGCGCCGTAAGCGTCGAGGTGACGCCGGGCGGTGTGCCCACGCCTGTCCCGCCAGCGCCGATGCCGCCACCTCCGTCCCCCGTGCCATCGCCGGGACGGCCCCCCGCGCCCGCCGTCAGCGTGACGCTCGAGGCGGCGCCGACGACGGGGACGACCGCGACCTCTTTCACATTCACCGCAACCGCCACGCTGATCAACGGCGCGGGGCCGGTGGCCTCTTATGACTGGGATGAAGACGGCGACGGGACCTTCGAGCAGCTGGCGAGACCAAACCCGCGCAACGTGCTGTTCAGCACGATCGGGTCAAAGATTGTCACGGTGCGCGCCAACTCGTCGACCGCGGGCGTGAGCGGAACTGCCAGCGCCGTCGTGACGGTGATCCCCGTGACGCCGTTCACCGTCGAGCTGAACGCGACCCCGGCGTGCGTGACACTCGGGCAGCCGATCGCCTTCAGGGCAGTATCGGCGGGCGGCACCGGAAGACCGCTCGTACATGATTGGGATTTCGAGGGGGACACGAGCTTCGACCCACCGTCAACCGCGTCCGACACCATCGTCCACACCTACGAGACCACGGGTGCCAGAACCGCGCGTGTACGTGTCACCACGACGACTGATGAACAGGCGGTCGCGATCCGTGACGTGCTGGTTGTCCCGCTTTTCGGTGTGTGTCCGCCCTGAGCGATCCTGGAGCCTACCAGTCCGCGTAGCGGGATCCGTCGAGGGCCGTGTCCTGTGAGCTGCTCTTGACGTCGTACACGCCAGGCTCGGCGGTGGGTTTGGCCGCGTTGGGCTCGGCCGGAAGCGTCTGCCAGTCGGCCGCGCGCGTGAAGGGATCTTCAGGGAGCTTCCGAAGGTAGCCTTCGCCCACGAGCGCGTCGAGCGTCGCCGGGTACTCGCCTTTGTCCGCGTAGTACTGGTCGATGGCGTCCCGCATGCGAAAGAGGTCCATCTTCAGAACCGCTTCTTTGGACGCCGTCACCGAGTTGCGATAGCTCGCCAGGCCGATAGTCGCCAGGACCGAGATCAGCGAGATCACGATCAGGAGCTCGACGAGCGTCCATCCGCGCGCTTGTTTGATCTTCATAACTACCAATCCCGATACTTCGTGCCGTCCAGCCCGTTTCCCTGCGCAAGCGAATAGACGTCGTACACGTTCTGGCCGCCCCAGGAGGTCGAGTCCGGCCGATCCTGGTACGCGCGCATCCCCCACTCCGCCTCCCCCGTCAACGGATCGATCGGAACCCGCCGGAGGAACTTCAGTTTGCGCCCCGAGGCGTCGTTGGCGACCGTCACGCCTTCGACGAGCGTCTCGAGATCCGGCGGATAGCCTTCGCTGCCGGCGCGCACGTCCAGGTTCGAGATGAGCCCGGTGTCCACGGCATCCTTGAACTTGTCGATTGCCGTCCGCATCTCGCGCAGGACGCGGCGCAGCTCGGCCTCTTTCGTCCGCTGGACCGTCACGCGCGTCAGCGGCATCGCCGCCGACGCGAGGATCAGCAGGATCGTCGCGACGACCAGCAGCTCGATGAAGGTGTAGCCCTTCTGTAGGGACAAGGGACTAGGAACTAGGGACTTCGCAAACGATCGCGCCCGCGACGTGACCCCCGAGTCCCGAGTCCCTAGTCCCCAGTCCCTGCGGACTTTCATCGCACCGTCACCGTGACCGGACTGAACTGCAGCGGAATCGTCGCGCCATCCGCCGTCGTCGCCGTGCCGCTGACGGTGAACGTCACGCTGCCGGGGGCGATCGCGTCGAAGAGCACCGCGGCGATGAGGCCCGAGCCGGATGCGCCGGTCGCATCGCTCACGCGCGTGATGACGATGTCGACGCGCCCGGCGGCGGCGTCGATTCGCGGCGTGAAGCTCGTGGCGACTCCGCCCTGGCGCATGAAGCTGCCCTCCTGAACGTTGCGCGCCCGAACCGCCGTCGAGTTGAACGTCAGCGTGATCGTCGCCGTCGAGGCGCGCGACACGCCGTTGATTGAAATCGGCACCGTGTACGGTCCCCCGGACACCCGGAATTCCGTCCCCGGAGGAGTCACGATGACCTGCGCCGCAGCGGAGGGCGCTGGAGCCGCCGGTTCCGGCGTCACAGGAGCAGGCGCCGGCCGGTCACGTACCGGGGCGCCAGGCGGCGGAACGGCGGTCGGCTGCTCCGGCGGCAGCGGCGTCACTGGCGTCGGCGCCGCCCCAGGTGGAGGCTGAGACGGGGGCGGCGGAAGCGGCCCGGGCGTCGGCGCGATACCGGCGCGCCGGGAACGGGCGCCGGCCGTCCGGTCTGCGGCACGCCGCCCGGTGTCGCGCCCGCTTCCGGGCCGACGGGCACGCCCTGTCGCGTTCCAGGCTGCTGCGTCACGCCTGGACCTGGGTCGATCGTCGTCGTCTCCGGCTCATCCGGAATCGGCTGGGGCGCGATGAGCTGCGGTGGTCCGCCAAGGCCGATGTTCCCCTGAGTGCCGATGAAAATCGGCGCCAGGTCTTCCGCCGTCAACTCGTGCGTCCGCACGATGTGCGGCGTGATGAGCATGACGATGTCGTTCTCCTCGGATTCGTTCCGGTTGCCGGAGAACAACTGCTTGAAGACGGGCACGCGAATCAGCCCCGGGAACCCGCTGATCGCCTTGCGCTCGTTCTGCTGGATGAGGCCGGCGAGCAGGTTTGACTCGCCTTCGCGAAGCCGCAACCTCGTCGACACCCGCCGCGTCTGGAAGGACGGCACGCTCTGACCGGCAACTTCGATGCTCGGTCCGAGCGCGCTGACCTCGATGCCGAGCGTCAGGATGATCTCCCCCTCGTAGGACACGCGCGGCTCCATCTCGAGGTTGACGCCGACGTCGCGGTAGTTGAAGGAGGACTGCGGGATCGTCGCGAACCCGCCCGCCGCCGCCGCGCCGAACACCGTCGACAGGACCGGCACCTGCTGGCCGAGGTTCAGCGTGAGCTTCTGCCCTTCCGCGCCGCGGAGCTGCGGCTTGGCGAGGATGCGCGTGTTCGAGTCGGTCTCGAGGAAGCGAACGATCGCGGTCGGCACCGCGAGATAGAAGTCGGCGGTGCTGATCCCCTGCGAGATCGTGTTGAGGTTGAAGGGAGGGGTCGACGTCGCGCCGCCGGCGGATGACGGCGGCTGTTCCGGGGAGAAGAACAGGTTCACCGCGTAGTTGCTCAGGTTGAGCCCGTACTCCTTGAGCCGCGTCCGGTTGACTTCGAGGATCTCGACGTCGAGCAGGATTTCCGCGCGCGGCTTGTCGTTCGCGCGGATGACGCGCTCGATGACCGCCGCAAGCGCCGCGGTCGTCCGGATCGTGATCGTGTTGGCGGTCTTGTTCGCCATGACCGCGGGCTGGCTGCCCGGCAGCCGCGCCACCTGGTTGATCATCGTCGTCAGCTCGGTCGCGTCGGCGTGCGACAGGAAGAAGGTCTTGATGACCAGCTCTTCGTACTGGGCGCGCTTCGCCGGGATATCCGGAATGACGATGATCGTCCGCGGGTTGACGACTTTGTAGAAGAGACCGTTCGCGGTGAGGACCTGGTTGAGCGCCTCCTCCAGCGTCACGCCTTCGAGGTTGACGGTGAATCCGCGGTTGACCGCGCTTTCCGCCTGCTGATCGTAGATGACGTTGATGCCCGCGGTGCTCCCCATGGAGTTCAGGATGTCGCGGACGCTGGCGTTGTTGAACACGACCTTCAGCGGCTCCCGCCGGGCGGGGTTCAGGATTGACTCCGGAGGGAGCTGACGCGCCTTTGCCCGCAGCTCCTCGATCTTGGGCTTCGGCCGGGCCGCTTCAATCAGCTCGCGGATCCTGCGTTCGAGCTCCGCCGCTTTCGAGCTCGCGATGCGGTTGGTCAGGTCGTACTCGAGCGCCTTGCGGTATTCCTTGAGCGCGGGGTCGAGCTGGGCCTGCCCTTCGAGATCGTAGGCCCGCGTGAGATGGCCAAGCGCCGCGTTCTGCATCGCGCGCTCGAGCTGGATCTTGTAGTCCGGACGATCGGGCGCTTCCTGCACCGCCTTGCGGTAGTGAATCACGGCCGTGTCCCAATCGCCGAGCCGCGCCGCTTCCTCACCCTGCCGGAACGCGCGCCCCGCGGCGCATCCGGCCGCGGTCATAGCGATGATCAGGATCCAGACAGCTCTACGCGTCATCGTTCCTTTTCTGCTCACCGGGATCCGGGCCCGGGTCGCTGGGGGCTACTGGCCCGACAGGCGGATGGTCTGACGCCCACGCCCGTCAGCGTACTCCATGACGATCGACTCCACGCCGATCCGGACGACACGATACTGCCCGACGACGATTTCCCCTTCGCGCGCGTGATAGACCCCGCGGTCGTCCTTGAGCGCGGCGACTTTCCCGACCCGCGTCGCCTCGAACACCCCGATGAACTTCAGCGGGATCGGCGGCAACTGCGGCGGCTGCTCGGGTACTCTCCTACCTCGGGCTTCGGCGGCGCCGGCTTCTCTCTCGGCGTCGGCGGCGGAGGTGGCGGCCGGAAACGAAACGGGTTGCGATCGGACTCCTCCGGCGCCGGTTTGACCTGACTCAGCGTTTCGAGCCTGAGGTCCAGCTCTTGCGCGGTCGTGGCCGGCTGACGCCCGCGCGTCGCCCTTGGAGGGTTGGACGTCGCGGCCGGAGGGTCGGCCTGTTCACTACCATCCAAGTTGTACACGATCAGGCCGGCAAGCGTGACGAGCAGCACGCCGAGGACAATGAGCGGCCGCCTCGCCACGCGACTAATTGCCACGGCCATTGGTCCAGTAATACGTGGTCACGGCGAGCTCCAGCACGAGGCTGGAGCCGGCCTCGTCGACGCCGCGCTGAACGGCGACGTCTTCGATCACCGTGAACTCGGGGGCCGTCTCGATCCGATGGATGAAACGGCGGATCTCGTCGTACTGCCCCTCGAGCGTCATCGTCATGCGCAGGCGGGACAACCGGCTGTCGTCGATGGCGGACGACTCGATCGTGCCCCGTTCGGTCCGCAACCCTGACTCGCGCGCCATGCGGGCCAGGCGCACGTACGTGATCCGGCGCGCGCCGGTCTGATCGGCTGGAAGAATGCTCTTGTAGAAGCGCTGCAGCTCCTCGTCCGCGCGGTCCATCCCGGTGACCGTCGCCTGGGCGTCCTTGTGGTTGCTCTCGGCGGCGTGCCGCGCGGCCGCCGCCGCCTCGGCCCGCGTGCCGGCGGTCGCGACGCGGCGTTCGAGCGGATAGATCGCGAGCGCGTACAGCGCGATGTTCGCGGCGATGGCCACCAGGAGCGGCATGATGAGCCGCCGCTTTTCCGCGAAGATGCGCTTGACGCGGGTCATCGCGGCGTCTCCGTCGCCGGAGCCGCGTAGCGTCCGACGAGGTCCACGTCGTGGAGCCCCGCTTCGTTCAGCTGCTCGCTGATCGGCAGCAGCCCGGAGAACGCCTTCGTCCCCTCCAGCGACTCCATGAACGCGTCGATGTCCTCCGCGCGCCGCGCCAGTACCTTCATCCGCACCTCGGTCTCGCCGTCCTTGACGGTCGGCGAAACCGACATGAGCATGACGTCGGCCGGCAGCGTCGCCTCGATCAGGTTGAAGAACTCGGTCCAGGAGAACGTCCGCTGGTCGATCAGCGCGTTCGCCTCTCGCGCCGCCCCGACGACGACGGCGAGCTCCTGCTGGTTGATGCGCGATCGGAGGCTTCGCGCCTCGGCGTCCAGCTTCGCCGCCGTCTGCTCGTCCTGGCGAATCTGCGTCCCGAGCATCGTGTTGCGGGCGGACAACGAGATGACCCACACGGCGTTGATGAGCGTCGCGAGCAGGACGAGCCCGGCGACGACGCCGATGACGACGTGCGCCGCGCGCTCGTTGTAGAACGGCCGCGTGGAGAGGTTAGTGCGCAGCACGCGCGGTATCCCTCACGAGCAGCCCCACTGGAGCCGCGATGGCATCGAGGACGTCGGTTCCTGCCGACACGCGATCGCGCAGTGCCGCCGCGGCACGCGGATCGATCGCCTCAACGCTCACACGCAGCCGTTCTTCGACGGCGCGGCGCAGCGCGTCTCCAGCGTCCGACCCGCCGGCGACGATCACCCGCGCGAGCCCGCGGCCGCCCAGCCGGTCCTCGTAGTACATCGCCGTCTGATGCACCAGATCCTCGAGCGACCCCTCGGCCGCCGGCCGATTCCGGAAGAAGATCAGGTCTCCGGACCGCACGATCGCGAGCGTGGTGTCCTCCGGGGTGACGTGCACGAGCAGCCAGTCGGCGCCATCAATGCCCTGCCCCGACGCGAGCACGCCGTTCACGACGTTGAAGCTCGCGATGTCGACGAGCCCCGCGTGCATTCCGACGCGGGCGCATATCCCCTCGTACTCTTCGATGACGTCGCGGCGAACCAGCACGGCGACGAACTCGCGGCCGCCCTCGCCGACGGCAGCGCCGGGGACGTAGGACAGCTGCCCTTCCTCGATCCGGAACGGCGCCCCCTTGCCGACCTGCCATCGGACCAGCTCGTCGAGGTCGCGCGCGCGGGGCGGGACCGAATCGAACCGGACGATCGACACGCGGGCGGCCGCGTCCGGTATCACGAGCCCGACGCGCTTCGGCCGGATACCCGCCCGATCCATTGCGCGAGTCAGCGCGCCGGCAACCGTCTCGGCATCGCGGATATTGGGATGCGCCAGACCCGGTGTGATGACCCCCGGGGCGAGCGGCTCCGTCGCGGTAGCGGCCACGACAGCCTTTCCCGCCTCATGCCGGATCGCGACGACGGTCACCCGGCGCGCGGCAATCTCCACGGCATGCGGCGGCCCCGGTGAGCTGAGAGCGCGTTGGAATTCCATTACTCGACGAACGTCACCTTGTTGATCTCCCTCAAGGTCGTCGTGCCGTTCATGACCTTCTCGACCGCCGATTCGCGCAGGAACTGCATCCCCTCGTCCCGGGCCGCTTTCTTGATTTCCGAGGTCGGGCGCCGCTCCAGAATCATCTCCCGGATCTTGTCGGAAAGGTCGAGCAGCTCGGCGATCGCGGTCCGGCCCTTGTAGCCCGTGCCGGCGCACTCGATGCAGCCCCCGCCTTCGTAGAAGACCTGCGACTGGAGGAGCGACGCGTCGAGCGCCGACTCCTCGAGCATCTCGCGCGTGATCGACGCCGGCCGCTTGCAGTGGGTGCAGATATTGCGGACGAGCCGCTGCGCGAGCACGCAATTGAGCGCGGAGACGAACTGGTACGGCTCCACGCCCATGTTCAGGAACCGGCCGAGGACGTCCACGACGTTGTTGGCGTGGACCGTCGTGAAGACCAGGTGGCCCGTCAGCGCGGACTGAATCGCGATCTGCGCAGTCTCGGGGTCGCGGATCTCGCCGACCATGATCTTGTCCGGATCGTGCCGGAGGATCGACCGCAGGCCACGCGCGAAGGTCAGGCCCTTCTTCTCGTTGATCGGAATCTGCGTGATGCCGCGGAGCTGGTACTCGACCGGATCCTCGATCGTCACGATCTTGTCTTCCGGCGACTTGATCTCGGACAACGCCGCGTAGAGCGTCGTGGTCTTGCCGCTGCCGGTTGGCCCGGTGACGAGGACCATCCCGTAGGGCTCGGCGATGTACTTGCGGAATCGTTTCAGCTCGGCCTCCGGGAAGCCGAGGATGTCCAGCCGCAGCTCCTTGAACTGCTCGCTGATCGACTCCTTGTCGAGGATTCGGATAACGGCGTCCTCGCCGTGAACGCTGGGCATGACCGACACGCGGAAGTCGATCGTCTTCTCCGGCAGACGCAGCTTGAAGCGGCCGTCCTGGGGAACGCGCTTCTCGGCGATGTCCAGCTCGGCCATGACTTTGACGCGCGAGATGATCGTACTGTGGAACCGCTTGTCGATCGGCCGCATCGCCGGCTGGAGCACACCGTCGATCCGGTACTTCACGTGGACCGCGTCGTCACCCGTCTCGATATGGATGTCGCTCGCGCGCCGCTGGATCGCCGTGTAGATGGTGGAGTCCACGAGCCGGATGACCGGGCTCGCGTCGCTCGTGATGCGATCGACCGTCAGGCTGTCCTCGGCCGCCGCGACGTCCTCGTCGCGGAGGATCTGCATCTGGAAGCTCTCGGTCGCCTGGTCGAGCACGCGCTGCGAGCTTTCGCTCTTCTTGAGAATCGCCTGGATCGCCGATGGGGTTCCCACGCAGACGCGGATCGGCGTGGCCAGCAGCGCGCCGAGCTCGTCGATCATCGGCAGGTCTGTCGGATCCGACACGACGATCACGAGCGCGCCGCCGTCACGCCGGTAAGGCACGAAGCCGTAGCGCAGCATGAGGTCGGCCGGAATCTGCCGGAACAGCTCGTGGTCGATGTTGAACCGCCCCATGTCCACGAATTCGAGCCGGTACCGTTCGGCCAGCTTCCGAGCCTGCACCGCTTCGGCCGCCCGCGCCGCCGCGGAGGGCTCTTCCGTCGTATAGAGATCGCTGACTGTCTTTGGGTCCATCAGCGCAACACCGACGAGAGCTGGAAGAGCGGCATGTAGAGCGCCAGCAGCAGCGCGGCGATCACGAGCCCCATCGTCACCAGGAGAATCGGTTCTACGAGCGTGACGAACCGCCCCAGCCCTGTTTCAATTTCCTCGTCATAGAAGTCCGCCAGGCTGTTCAGCATGTCCTGCAGCGCGCCCGTGGACTCCCCTACTTCAATCATCTTGATCGCGACATCGGGAAACTGCCCGCGTTCGCTCATCGCCTGAGCCAGCGCCCGCCCCTCGCGAACCTGCTGCGCCGCGAGATGCAGCTCGCGCGCCATGAACCGGTTGCCCATCGATCGCGCGCTGATGTCGAGCGAGTTCACCAGCGGGATGCCGCCGCCCAGGAGCGTCGACAGCGTCCGGGCGGCCTGAGACGTCGAGTACTTCCGCACGGTCGGGCCGGCGAGCGGGAGGCTGAGAACGAGGTGATCCATCCGAATGCGCTCGCCCGGCCGCTGCAGCCAGTACCAGAACGCGACGCCGGCGGCGACGATCGCCACGACTATGAACGGGAAATAACTCGAGACAAACGACGACACGGCGACGATCACCCGCGTCGAGGCGGGCAGCTCCCGGCCGAACTGGTCGTAGAAGCTGGCGAACTCCGGCACGACCTTCAGCATGATGATCGCGACGACGACGATCGACAGCACCAGGAGAATCGCGGGATAGACGAGCGCCGAGATCGTCCGCTTGCGCACCGCCGCGATCACCTTCGTATAGGAGACGTAGCGGCGCAGGACCTGCTCGAGGTTGCCGCTCTTCTCTCCCGCGAACAGCGTGGCCGTGTACACCCCCGGGAACAATTCCCCCTGTGCTTCGAACGCTTCCGACAACGACGAGCCCGCCCGGACGCGCTCGTGAATGTCGTCCAGCACCGCCTTGAACACAGGGTTCGGCAGCCGCTGACGCAGGATGTCGAGCGACTGCACGAGCGGCATCCCGGCCTTGAGAAGAGTCGCCAGCTCCTGGTTGAAGACCAGGAACTCCCGCGTGGAAACCTTCCGGCGCCGCGGCACATCCACACCGGCCAGACCGAGGCCGCCCGCCCGCCGGATGGCCAGGACGTAGAGCCCCTTATCCTCGAGCTCGCGCCTCAACCGGGATTCACTGTCAGCCACGTACACGCCCTCAATCACTTCCCCGGACGGCGTGCCCAGCCTGCAGCGATACTCCATTAAGCTCTTGTCTCCGTGGAGATTATCGGATCAGCGGATTATAACATTCAACTTCGTCACGTACCGGGGACGGCGAGGCAATCCCGGGCATCGCCGTGAAGCGGCGGAACCACCCGTCTTCAGTTAGACCGGATTCGGCGTGAACTGGCTGAGGCGACGCTCAACGTTTGAGCAACGAGAGGATCTTCCTGACGTACGAACGGGTTTCGCCGTACGGCGGAATGCCGCCGAACCGCTTTACGGCCCCTTCGCCCGCGTTATACGCCGCAAGGGCGACCGACTGTTCGTACTTCTGGAGGAGAGACTTGAGATGCCGGATGCCCGTATCGAGATTCGTGCGCGGATCGTCGAGATTGCGGACGCCGTATTGCCGCCCAGTGGCGGGCATCACCTGCATCAGGCCGCGCGCCCCCTTGCGCGACCGCGCATCCGCGGCATAGGCCGACTCCACCTGGACCACCGCGCGCACGAGAACCGGATCGACGCCGTGAACCGCAGACAGGTCGTCGATCAGCTTGCCATACGGCACGGGCGCGAGCTCGACTGACGGCTGCCGGCCGGCCGTAGCTTCCAACTGAGGCTCGGGATACGGAATCTCATCCGGCTCGATCTTGTCGACGAGCGCACGATCGCACGTCATCTCGCCGCCCGCCCGGAACGTCAGGACGATCGATTCGCCATCCACGCGGTGACTGCGAACCGACAACGTCCGGCCGGACTTCAGGTAGACGAGCTCCGCCGACGCCGGCCCAACGGAAAAGGCCGTCAGCGCACACGCCGCGAGCGCAAGCCGGACGCCTCTTAACATCAGTGGAAGACCCAGTTTAGCACACGCCCTCGCCGGGCCCCTTGACCTGAGTCCGTCAGCGTGTCCCCACGGCTGCGTCTATTTGCGTGTCTCTGTGCCTACGAACGCGTGATACACGCGGATGCCCAGCTCGCGAGTGTCGCTGCCGTATCCGGGCTGACCGGACGGTACTGCTGACGGCGTAAAGGCGCGGTCGGTCTGGATCGTCAACTCCACCATCTCCTGGCCACCGAGCTGCGCGGCCGTGATGGGCAGCCGGTGCAGCTTCGGGTCGCGCTCCATCGTCACCGTGTGAAGGGGCTGATCGTTCACGAGGACCGTCACGCGCTGCGGCGGGTTGAACACGTCCGTGCGGCCGTCCGCCTCCAGGAAGAAGGTCACATCCTGCTTCGGATTTCGGAACGCCAGCGTCGCTTCCTTCTTCGTCCACTCCCAGCTCACGTTCGGCTGGTCGGGTAGAGACTCGGCGGGGTGCCAGCCGTCCTTGAAAATCAGGAAGATGTTCTCGGACTGAGGCAGCAGCGTGAACGTGGCGACTTCGTACTCGCGTCGGCCTGCGTCCGTGCCGCTCAGCGGCAGCCGGCTCCCGTCGTCCGCATACAGTCCGACGCGCACGCGTGTCTCGCCCGTGTACGGGTAGATAGGCAGCCAGATGAGTCTGGAGTACTCCACGCGCTGACCAGCGGACCACTGCGGAGTGGGGGGAACAGGCGTGTGGTCGTCGCCCCACATCCGCTCCCCTTCGCTGTCCAGGAAATGCACGAAGACGCGATAGCCGCCGTCAATCTTCGTTCCCTGTGCAACGTCGAATCGGTAGGTGATCTCGAGTGGCGCGCCAACCGGCACGCGCGCGCTGCTCAGCGTGGCGGTCGGCGTCGCGATTGGAGGCTGATTGTCGGACCCGCGGCAGCCTGCGGCGAGCGCTCCGGCGCTCACACACGTCACGAGGACTCCACGCGCGACTCTTGATCCCATCGAGCCCGGCATCTTACTGCGGTTGCCGCACTTCCGGCAATATGCTAGCCTCTGCCGCACACGAACGCGATCACGCGGACCCAACACACATGGAAGCTCTCGGCATGATCGAAACGCGCGGCTTGATCGGATCGGTCGAAGCAGCCGACGCGATGGTGAAAGCGGCGAACGTCGTCCTCGTCGCGAAGGAGTACATCGGCGCCGGGTACGTCACGGTCATGGTCCGTGGAGACGTCGGCGCGGTGAAGGCGGCGACCGATGCCGGGGCCGCCGCGGCGCGGCGCGTCGGCGAGCTCGTATCGGTCCACGTCATCCCGCGCCCACACGCCGAAGTCGAGCGGATCATCCCGAAGAAACCGTAGGCCCGACCTTGAGGTCGGGCGTGCCCGCATAACGTAGCCCGATGGCCGCCGACGCTGCCCCCGCACAGACCGATCGCGACCTCGTCTCCATCCACGAGGCGCGCGCGCTCGCGCGGCGCGCGAAACAGGCGCTCCCCCAGCTTGCGGAGTTCTCGCAGCAGCAGGTCGACGCGGTCATCGACGCGATGGCAGCGGCGGCGACGGCGTTCGCCGAGGCGTTCGCCAGGCTCGCGGTCGAAGAGACCGGGTACGGCGTGGCGGAGGACAAGGTCCAGAAGAACCTGTTCTCCTCGGAAAAGGTCTACCGCTTCATCAAACCGATCAGGACCGTCGGCGTGATCGGGCGCGACGAGTCGAGGAAAATCGTCGAGATCGCGGAGCCGTTCGGCGTCGTCGCCGCGGTGATCCCTTCCACCAATCCGACCTCGACGGCCATCTACAAGATCCTGATTTCCCTCAAGGCCCGGTGTCCGATCGTCATCAGCCCGCATCCCGCCGCGGTTCGGTGCATCACACGCGTCGCGGAGGTCATGGCCGAAGCGGCGCTCCGCGCGGGAGCGCCCGAAGGATCGATCGGCTGGATGAAGACCGTGACGATCGAGGGTACCCAGGAGCTCATGAAGCACCGCGACGTGGCGGTTATCCTCGCCACCGGCGGCATGGGTCTGGTGAGAGCCGCATACAGCGCAGGCAAACCGGCCTACGGCGTGGGGCCGGGCAACGCTCCCGCCTACATCGAGCAGTCGGCGGACGTCCAGAAGGCGGTCCGCGACATCATCACCGGCAAGACCTTCGACAACGGCGTGCTGTGCTCGTCGGAGAACTCGGTCGTCGCGGACGAAAGCATCGCCGAGGAGGTTAAGCGCGAGTTCAAGCGGCAGGGCGCGCACTTTCTGGCTCCTGCGGAAATCGACGCCGTCGGGAAGGCGCTCGTCAGCCCCCAGCGTCTCCCCAATCCAGCGCTGGTTGGACGAACGGCCGCGTACATCGGGGAAAAGGCCGGAGTCGCGGTGCCGGCCGACACGACCGTCCTCGTCGCCGAGCTTGCCGGCGTGGGTCGCGACTACCCGCTGTCCATCGAGAAGCTCTGCCCGGTTCTGTCCTTCTACGTCGTGAAGGACTGGACGCAAGGTTGCGAGCGGTGCATCCAGATCCTGCGGTACGGCGGCATGGGGCACACCATGTCGATCCACTCGAGGAACGAGGACGTCATCCTGCAGTTCGGTCTGCGCAAGCCGGCCTTCCGCATCGTCGTCAACACACCGACGACGCACGGGTCGGTGGGACTGACGACGGGTCTGGACCCCGCGATGACGCTCGGGTGTGGCGGCTGGGGCGGCAACATTACTTCGGACAACATCTCGCCACGCCACCTCCTGAACGTGAAGCGTCTGGCGTACGAGGTGACGCCGGCGGTGCCACGCAAGGAGATCGCGCAGCGGACCGGCGGCGTGGCGGCGAGTCAGGGACCAGCACCTCAACGCCCGGGAGTCCTGCGGGCGCCGGCGGCGCCCTCGCCGACCGGGGTGAGCGCCGCTTCACTGACCCGTCGGATCGATGCTTTTCTCGCAACGAAGGGGTACTCCCCCGGGAAGGCCGAACCCGCGCCAACAGTCGCCGAAAAGACGGAAAACTCTGCCAGGGCCGTATCGGTTGGCGACAAACCGGCGGACTTTGTCTGCGAGGAGGATGTCCGGCAGGCCATCAAGCACGGGCGCAAGATTGTGATCGGTGATCGATCGCTAGTCACTCCTGCAGCCCGAGACCTGGGGGAACAGCACCGGATCTTCGTCCAGGCCGGCCTCGTCAGCTAGCCGTCTATATGGCTGAGATGCATGGGTTTACGCTTGACCCACAATCTGTTGGGGTGTTAGAGTGCGCCCCCAGTTATTGGGGCAAAACGCTCTTAAAACCCGAATCAGGCACCCCTATTGCTTACCGCTGAGCCCAAAGCAACTCGACCGTTTGTCGAGTCAGTTCATGGGTTTAGGGTTCTGATGCGGAGCCACTGGATGCGCACCGACAGGCTGTTGTGGGTGGCAGTGCTGGCCGGCACGATCGCCGCTGGCTGCGCGAGCACAAAAGAACGTCCCGCTACGGCGCCGAAGGCGGCACCCGCCGCTGCGGCCGTCGTCCAGGCTCCACCGCCCCCGCCCAAGCCATCCGATCCCGTTTCGGATCTCATCGCAGCCTCCGAGCGGCATGTCGCCGCCGGTGAGCGGGCTCTGAAGTTGGGGCACCTCGACCAAGCCCGCGCCGAGTTCGATCGGGCCGTGGACGTGCTGCTGGAGTCGCCAATGGGGGCGCGCTCCGACGCGCGGCTGCGCGAGCACTTCGATCGTCTCGTCGATCGCATCAACGCCCACGAGGTGACGGCGCTGGCGCAGGGGGACGGCTTCGCCGAGAAGCGGTACGAGCCAGCCTCGATCGACAAACTGCTGGAAATCGCCACGTTCCCGATGCCCGAGGCCGAGCCGAGCACGCGCGACGCCGTCAAGGCCGATCTTGCCGAGCACGACGTTCCCATTCCGGAGAACGAACGCGTGCTGTCCTACGTGGAGTTGTTCCAGGGGAAGCTGCGCGACTACATCGAGGAAGGGCTCAACCGCGGGAGCCGCTACCTGCCGATGATCCAGAGCGTCTTCAGGGCGGAAGGGCTGCCGCTCGATCTGGCCTACGTGCCGCTCATCGAGAGCGCGTTCAAGCCGAACGCGTTGTCACGCGCGAAGGCCAAAGGCGTCTGGCAGTTCATGCGCGGGACCGCGCTCGAGAACGGCCTGCGCACCGACTGGTACATCGACGAGCGATCCGATCCCGAGAAGGCGACAGTGGCGGCGGCGAAGTACCTCAAGACACTCCACCGTCTCTTCGGTGACTGGCACCTCGCGCTCGCCGCGTACAACGGCGGGCAGGGCCGCGTGCAGCGGGCGATGAAACGGTCGGGGCGAACCGACTTCTGGGCGCTGACGTCGAACTCCAAATACCTTCCACGCGAGACGCGCGAGTACGTCCCGCTCGTCCTCGCGGCGATGATCATCGCCAAGAACCCGAATCAGTATGGTTTGACCGTCCAGGCGGCTGACCCGGTCGAGTACGAGAAGGTGGAAGTGCCGCGCGGCGTGGATCTCCGTCGCGTCGCGGAGTGGGCGGGCACGACGATCGACGAAATCCAGGCGCTCAACCCCGAGCTCCGGCGCTGGACGACGCCCGTGAAGTACGAATACGACGTGAAAGTACCGGTGGGGGCTGGCGATCGCCTGAAGACCGAGCTGGCGGCGGCGCCCGCGGCCGAGTTGATGGCGCTCAAGTGGCACACGGTCAAGCGCGGCGAGTCGATCAAGACGATTGCGCGCAAGCTGGGCGTCAGCCGGACGGACCTCGCCGAGGCGAACGGGTTGTCGGTCAAAGCCAAGGTGCGGACGGGCCAGCGACTGATCATCCCGCGCGCGCCGGCCACTCTGCTTGCGGCCCGTACGGACCGTCAACCGCCGGCGTCGCTGACGGTCTCGCGGTCGGTTGCCGACGCCGCCAACACGCCCGACGCGCGGCCGGCATCGGGGCGCGTGGTCTATCGGGTGAAGCGCGGCGACACGCTCTTCGGCATCGCGCGCCTCCACGACACGACGGTCGAGAAGATCAAGACGTGGAACCGGCTGCGAGGCAACCGGATCACCGCCGGCGATCGCCTGACGATATTTGCCACCAACGCGCGCTGAGCGCGTTGCAGTTTTTGCCCGCCTCCGCCCGTAACCTGTTGACGGCACGTTCGCGCCTCCGCGCTGCGCTTCTTGCAGCCGCGGCCGCGTGCTTTCGTCGCTCCTGACCGCCACGCTCTTCGGCCTCGACGTCTACGAGGTCCACGTCGAGGTGGACGTCTCGCTGGGGCTTCCCCACTTCAAGATGGTCGGTCTACCGGACGCGAGCGTCCGGGAGAGCCGGGATCGCGTGAAGGCGGCGATCCGGAATGCCGGCTTCGGGTTTCCTTCGCAACGCGTCACTGTCAACCTGGCCCCGGCGGATCTGCGCAAGGCCGGATCGTCCTTCGACCTGCCGATCGCGCTGGCGATCCTCGCCGCGAGCGGCGTCGTCCACCGCCGTCACGTGCCAGAGATTGTCCTGATTGGAGAGCTGGCGCTCGACGGCGGGATCCATGCGGCGCGCGGCGCGTTGCCGATCGCCGCCGCTGCGCGTCGGGCGGGCCTTTCCGCGATGCTCCTGCCTCGGGTGAATGCCGGCGAGGCGGCGATCGTCGAGGGGCTGCGGGTTCTTCCGGTGGATTCCCTGGTTCAGGCCGTGGCGGCGCTCAACCACCCGGATCGCGTGACGGTGGAGGTGGCGCCGCCTTTTCAATCGATCGACGCGCATGCCGGCGACTTTGCGGACGTCCGGGGCCAGGGGCTTGCGCGGCGCGCGCTCGAAATCGCCGCGGCGGGCGGGCACAACGCGTTGATGATCGGCTCGCCCGGCGCCGGCAAGACCATGATGGCCCGGCGGCTGGCGGGGATCCTTCCCCCGCTCACGTTCGACGAGGCGCTCGAAGTCACGGCGATCCACTCGGTGGCGGGGCTGCTGGCGACCAACACCGGGCTGGTCATCACCCGACCGTTCCGCGCGCCGCACCACACGGTGTCGGATGCAGCCCTTGTCGGAGGCGGCACCATTCCGCGTCCTGGGGAGATCAGCCTCGCCCACCACGGCGTCCTCTTCCTCGACGAGATGCCAGAGTTCGGCCGGCGGGTGCTCGAGGTACTGCGCCAGCCGCTCGAGGAGGGCTGCGCGCGGATCGCCCGAACCGCGCGGACGGCGGTCTTCCCCGCCCGCTTCATGCTCGTCGCCGCGATGAATCCCTGCCCGTGCGGCTTTCTCGGCGATCCGATTCGCGTGTGCCGGTGCACGCCGACGCAGATCGATCGCTACGCCGGCCGCATCTCCGGCCCGCTCCGCGATCGGATCGACCTCGTCGTGCAGGTGGCGCCCGTGCCGGCACGTGCGCTGGCTGAGAACGTGCCGGCGGAGACCTCGGCGGCGATTCGGGAGAGGGTGTCGGCGGCGCGGGGCCGCCAGCGCCGGGGGTTGAACGCTCGCCTCGAAGGGCGCGCGCTGCGCGAACAGGCGCGGCCGGATCGGGCCGGCGCGCGGCTGCTCGAGCAGGCCGCCAGCCGGTTCGGGCTGAGCGCGCGCGGGCACGACCGCGTCCTCCGCGTGTCCCGAACCATCGCCGACCTGGCCGGCGAGGCCGACGTCACTCGGGAGCACATCGCCGAAGCGCTTCAGTTCCGGCTGAACTGAGCAACGCTCAGGCGCCGGTCCTGGCTTTCTGCGCTGCTTTCTGCGCCTTGGCCTCGCGGCGAGCGCGGGTCAGATCATCGCGGTACTGCGCGCGATCGGGCGCCAGCCTCACGCTGTCTTCGAGCGGGCGGATCGCCTCACCGGGGCGGCCTTGCTTCAGCATTACCCAGCCCAGTGTGTGCTGCGCCTCGGCGCGGCCCCGCAGCTCGCGCGCGGCCGTCTCCGCCAGGCGGCGGGCCTCGTCCATCTGGCCCCGCTCCGCCAGCAGCCACGCCAGATTGTTTGCGGCGACGCCCGCTCGGGCGTCGCGGGCGAGCGCGGCGCGATACTGCTGTTCCGCCTCCGCCGTGCGTCCTTCGGCTTGCTCGATGAGCCCGAGCATCGTACGGGTGGGAACCACGGCGTCGGGGCGTCGTTCGATCGCCCGCTGGTATTCGGCGCGCACGCGGTCGGTATTCCCGCGGCGACGGTGGATGTCTGCGAGCAGATAGTAGGCGTCGAGCGCGAGCGGGTCGAGCTCGAGCACGCGTTGCAGGAACGGCTCGGCGGCGTCGAGGTCACGGGCGGCGAACTCCACGCGAGCGGCCAGCACAAGGGTGGACGAATCGTTGGGCTTCGCGTCGAGTACTGCGCTTACCCGCGCGCGAGCCGCATCCACCCGGCCGTCGCGGAGATCCGCGGCGACCAGACCCTCGAGCAGGCCCAGACGCCCGAAGGCGGCGCGCGCCGCCGCACGATCGCCGGATGCCAGGGCGAGCCAGGCCGCTTCGACTTGCACATCCGTAGAATCGCCCGCCCGCTCGCGCAGCGAAGTGAGCTCGGCGCGGGCTTCGCCGAGTCGACCGGCCGCGCGCAGGCTGCGCACGAGCTGCAGTGAAGCCGCGACGCCGCCTGAGCGCGCGCTTGCGGCTGCCCTCGCGGCGTCCACGGCCGCTCGGCTGTCGCCGCGCGCGAGGCCGAGCCGCGACCGCTCGACCGCCGCGGCGGCCGCCCGCGGCTCGAGCCGCAGCACCTCGGCAAACGCAGCGTCCGCTTCGTCGTACTGGCCCGCAGCGGCGAGCGCGAGGCCGAGCGCGTAGTGCGCCTCCGGAGCCTGGGCCATCGCGGCGACGGCCGCGCGTCCGGCGTTCACCGCACCCTGGACATCCGGCGGCGATGCCGCCAGCAACAGCCGGGCCTGGAGCGCGTGCGCCGCAACCTGGATCTCGGGCTCCCGGCTTTTCATGAGGGACGTCGCGGTAGCCATCGCCTCGTCGCGGCCGCCGTGCGCTGCCTTGAACTCAGCCAGGGTCAACCAATCTCTCGGCATCCCGGTCGCCGCAAGGGCCGCCAGGTGCGGCTCCGCCCGCGGGGCGCGTCTCGTGATCAGATACAACATCGCCGCGGCACGGTGCGCCAGGCGGTTGTCGGGCTCTCGCTCCAGCGCTTCGAGGAGCGCGGCCTCGGCACCTATCTGGTCGCCAATCGCCCAGTAGAAGTTTGCCAGGGCTAGCTGTGGCCGGGCCGACTTCTGATCGAGCTCCGCCGCTTTACGCAGGAGCTTCGCCGCCTCGTCCCGTTTGCCCTGAAAGAGCCGCAGCGATCCCAGCGCCGTCAACGAGCCCGCATGCGTCGGGTCGATGCGCAGCGCGCGTTCCAATTGCTCGACGGCAACGTCGAGCTTTTCCAGGCCGAGGAGCGCCGTGCCGAGGAGGACGTGCGCTTCGGCGTTCGACGGTTCCACTTTTAGAGCCTGCTCCGCGCGGACGTGAGCGCCCTGGAAATCCCCCTCGGCGATCTGGATCGAGGCGATCTCGAGCAGTGTGGAGGCGTCGCGAGTATCCAATTCGGCCGCGCGGGTCAGGGCGGCGTACGCGTCGTCGACGCGGCCGAGCTTTCTCAATGTCCGCCCCAGCTTGGCGAACACCTCCGCGCGGTTCGGGTCCGCCTTGGCGGCATTGCGGTACTCGATGACCGCTTCGTTCAGCTGCCCCTTCGCGGCGTACTCGTCGCCGCTCGCGGTGTAAGCACGGGCTCGTTCGGAGGGATCCCCGCCGCAGGCGGCGGCGACGAGCAACGACAGAAGAATGATGCGTTTCATGGAAGTGCCTGTGAGAGCGGCGAGAAGAGGGCTTGCACGAAAGCCGCCACGTCGTGTTCACCTTCGTGTGTTGCGGGCGCCATGGCGCGCACGAGGGCGCCGTCGGACCGGCCGGTCCTCATCGCGTCGACCACGAGCCAGGCCTTGTTGGCGTATTCGTTGGCCACGACTCGACCGCGGCCGTGGTACCAGTAGTAAACAACACGCCGATCGTGTCCCTTCTCGATCACATACCGATTGACCGTCACGGTCCCGCCACCGTCCGCGAGAACGGGGACCGTCGACGCGGCGACCGGTCGCCAGCCCGCACCAGGCAGACAGTTTCGCGGCGAATGGATGGCGTCGCCCTGACGCTGGCTCGCGTAGAACGCGACGAACAAATCCACGGCCGACTTCTCGCCGCGTACGTATCGACGATTGAGATAGTCGTCTGCACCGAGCACCCGTCTCGAGGCCTCGTCCACGTCCGGCAGCCGTCGGCCGGACCAGCCTTCGATCGTCATGGACAGCCGGTCGAGGGGTCGCGCGATGACGGACCTGTCGCCGCCCGCTGCATCCGTCGCGCGGCTGATCCCTCGCGTCAGAAACGCGGCGGCCGCCACGAGTACCGCAACGATCAGGGCGCGGGTGAGCACGTCGCCTCCGCCGCGGGGGTGTACCGGCTCGACCACTCGACGCGCGCGATCACGCGCTCGCTCAGACCGAGGAGGCCTGCCGCCACGATGAACACGAGCCAACCGGAGAACGTATGGAAAAACCCTTCCGCGGCGCCGGGACCCCAGATGTGCGCCGCGAGACCCGTGCCCGCGACGCGGCTGGCATTGGCGATCACTGCGATCGGGATCGCCAGCAGCACGAGCACGGTCCGACCTGGCCGCGAGCCGCCGCGAAAGTACGCTGCCACCACGGCGAGCGTCACGAGCGACACCAGGGAGCGGATCCCGCTGCAAGCCTCAGCCACTTCGAGCGTCGTGTCGGCGAGGACGAGGACGTTCCCTTCGCGAAGAACCGGCACGCCGGCCGCGGCGATCGCCGTTTCGCCCACGCGTGACGCGAGAAGCTGAAGGGGAAAGGTGATCTGGTTGAGGACGATTGCCGGAAGCGGGACCGACAGCGCGACGAGCGCGAGGGGGAACAGGATCAGCCGCAGGTGCACCCATCCCCAGACGAAAACCGTCGCGCCGGACAGCACCCCCACAAGGGAGATCCGCGACAGGTAGAGCTCGGCGCCGAGAATGCCGGCGGTGTAAAAGCCGAGGCTCAGCACGACCACCAGCAACCCCGCCCAGACAGGCCGCGGCGCCGTTTTACTCCAGCGGTGCCGCGCAAGCCACGCGAGGTACATGGCCAGCGGCACGACGATGAGTCCGTGCGACGCGTTCTCATCGTCGAGCCACTGCCGTGCCAGCTTCAGAAGTACGGGCCAGTACGCGAGGGCGACGGCCGCGGCGATCAGCGCGACGCACAGGCCACCGCGCCGATTCGAGTCGCTCACAAGTCAGCCCCGGCGGTGCCGGCGCTTCCTGACCGCCCGCGCGACAGCAACGAGACCAGTGCCCACGAGCAGCAGCCCGCCCGGCTCCGGCGTCGCCAGCGGATTGCCCGGATCCAGCCGGATCAGGAAATGCTGGCCGCCCCTGGGGACGCGCAGACCGAACAGCGCCAGCGCGGAACCCACGCCGGAGCCTGAAAAGGTCAGCAGGTCGCGTGCGTGGGAGAGCTCATCGGCAAAGACGGCGAACCCGGATCCGCCAGCCGTGAGGAAGCCGCGCTCGAACCCCGCCCCCTGCGCGAAGCTGAACCCGTCGTAGTTCGTAGAGGTCGTGAATCCGGCCGGCACATAGCTCGGCTGCGGATTCGGATCGAGCTCGTTGCCCCAGCCACGCGACGGGTTGAGGATCTCGGCTGTGAGACCCGTCCAACTGGACGGACCCGACATGTTCACCCCAACCTGGTAGTTCTCGCGCGCGTCCAGTCCCGTCACCATGAGGTAAATCGGGCCGGACAAGCCGAACGCCAAATCGAAGGTGATGTTGTTGCCGCTTATCGACAGATCCGAGATAAGACCGGACGGTCCTTCATAGACCGACACGTTGATCGGATCTGCGGCCGCGGTCCCCACGCTGAGGCAGAGCATCAGCGCTACACGGACCAGAATTTCCCTCATTCGTCCCTCCCGTTACCCTCGTTGGGAAAACGCCCGGTTGCGTCTGCCGACGAGAGCGGTGGCGACAGGCCCCAGTGCAACTGGCTCGCCAGCGTACCGAACCTCGCGGCTACCCCGACCGTAAGGGCCCTGCACGACTTTTCACACTCGGAGAACAGCCAGGTCTGTGCTACAGTTCTTGAGCTTCCGCCCCCCGGCTGATGAAGCGGTACACGGTACTAGTTGCGAGTCGCGCGTCCGGCGTGGTACGCCGATTTACGGTCCCGCTGTGGCCTGCCTTCGGTGTGTGTGTCTTCCTTGGAAGTCTTCCGATTCTGATGGGCCTGGGTGCGCGATGGAGCGCATCGGCCGAGATCACTGCGCTCCGCGAGCTCAATGGATCTCTGCAGATGGAGAACGAGAGCTATCGCGCGGCGACGGGCGAGCTGGCGTCGCAGATCTCATCGCTCCAGTCTGCCGTGTCCGAGCTGGGCGAGCGAGCCAAGCTGGATCCGGCGTCGGCGAAAGCCATCGAGCAGTTGCCCGCCGTCGTGAAGTCACGCGCCATGGGGGGCGGCGCCCCCGGTTCGGCTGTCGCGGCCGTCGCGGCGCCGGCCCAGGAGAACACCTTCGGCGTGTTGCGCGACCTCCTCGGGCTGCTCGAAGCGCGGCTCGAAACGGTTCGCCTCGGCGTCGAGCGCCGCGAGGCGCTGGCGGCTGCCACGCCGTCGATCTGGCCCGTCACGGGCTGGCTGTCGTCGGCGTACGGCTCGCGGCGGGATCCGTTTACCGGGGCGCCGGACTTTCACGCCGGCCTCGATATCGCCGCGGACAAGGGAGAAGCGGTCAAGGCAACCGCGAACGGAACCGTGGAGTCGGCCGGCTATACCGGCAACTACGGCAACCTTGTCGTCGTCGCCCACGGCTTCGGGATGACAACCCGCTACGGGCACCTTGCCCGCTCCACGGTCGTTCCCGGCCAGTACGTGCGGCGCGGCGACGTCATCGGCTTCGTCGGCTCTACCGGCCGCTCCACGAGCTCACACCTGCACTACGAAGTCTGGTGGAATAACCGGTTGATCAACCCGCTCCGCCTCCTCTCCTCCAAGCGCTAGGCTCCGCTCCGGGGCACAACGCCTGCCGTGCTAAAATGACCGGATACTCCGGCCCGGTCGGGCCTGCATGCTCAAGACCCTCCTCGTCAAAGTGATCGGCACCCAGAACGAGCGCGAGCTGAAGCGCTTGCGCCCCCTCGTTGCGGCCATCAACGAGCTCGAGCCCACGATCAAGGGGCTTTCCGACGAGCAGCTTCGGGCAAAGACGGACGAGTTCCGGACGCGTCTGCTCCCTTCGGACGCCGGCGGCGGCGGGGCGACCATCGGCGACCTGCTGCCGGAGGCGTTCGCGGTCGTGAGAGAAGCCGGCCGGCGGGTCCTGGACATGCGCCACTTCGACGTTCAGCTCATGGGCGGCATGGTGCTGAACGCCGGCCGGATCGCCGAGATGAAGACCGGCGAGGGCAAGACGCTCGTGGCCACGCTGCCGGCCTACCTCAATGCGCTCGAAGGCAAGGGCGTCCACATCGTCACCGTCAACGACTACCTTGCCCGGCGCGACTCGGAGTGGATGGGCCGAATCTACCGGTTCCTGGGCATGTCGGTCGGCGTCATCCAGCACGACCTGAACGACGCGGAGCGCCAGGTCGCGTACGGCTGCGACATCACCTACGGGACCAACAACGAGTTCGGCTTCGACTACCTGCGCGACAACATGAAGTTCGACCTCTCGAACTACGTGCAGCGGGGCCACCATTTCGCGATCGTGGACGAAGTCGACAGCATCCTGATCGACGAGGCGCGCACCCCGCTGATCATTTCGGGCCCGGCGGAAGAATCGACGGAGCTCTACTTCGAAGTGGACCGCATCATCCCTCATCTCAAGAAGGGGGCGGTCACCCAGGGGAACGTCAAGCAGGAAGACCGCGAGGAGCTCGAGAAGACCGGCGACTACATCGTCGACGAAAAGCACAAGACGGTCACGCTCACCGAGAGCGGGATGGCGAAGGCGGAGCGGCTGGTGAAGCACCGTCTCGTCCCGGACAGCGGGGGTCTCTACGATCCGGCGAACATGCCGCTGCTCCACCACGTCAACCAGGCGCTCCGCGCGCACGCGCTGTTTCGTCTCGACGTCGAGTACATGGTCAAGGACGGCCAGGTCGTGATCGTGGACGAGTTCACCGGACGCCTGATGCCGGGACGGCGGTGGAGCGACGGCCTCCATCAGGCGGTGGAAGCCAAGGAAAAGGTCAAGATCGAGCGCGAGAACCAGACCCTCGCCACCATCACTTTCCAGAACTACTTCCGCAAATACAAGAAGCTGTCAGGGATGACCGGCACGGCCGAGACCGAGGCCGTGGAGTTCAACAAGATCTACAAGCTCGACGTCATCGCCGCTCCGACCAACCGGGAACTGAGGCGCCTCGAAGAGCCGGACACCGTCTTCAGGACCGAGCGCGAGAAGTACGACGCCATCGTCAACGACATCCTCGAAAAGCAGACGCAGGGACGCCCGGTGCTCGTCGGCACGGTGTCGATCGAAAAGTCCGAGAAGCTGTCGGCGATGCTCAAGCGCCGCGGTATCAAGCACGTCGTGCTGAACGCAAAGTTTCACGCGCAGGAAGCGGAGATCGTCGCGCAGGCCGGTCGAAAAAGCACGGTGACGATCGCGACGAACATGGCGGGCCGCGGGACCGACATCCTGCTCGGCGGCAACCCCGAGTTCATGGCGCGGCAGAAGATGCTCGCCGACGAGCTTGCCGAGAGGCTGCCCAAAGGCCAGGAGAAGTTCGTCGACGACGACGAGTACGTGTACTTCTATCACCTGGAGAGCTTCTACCGCGCGCCGCGGCAGGCGTATCGCGAGGCGTTTCTCCAGTTCAAGCGCGAAACCGACTACGAGCACGACGAAGTCGTGCGGGCGGGCGGCCTCCACATCATCGCCACCGAGCGCCACGAGGCGCGCCGGATCGACAACCAGCTCCGCGGCCGCGCCGGCCGTCAGGGCGACCCGGGCTCGTCGCGGTTCTACCTGTCACTTGAAGACGACCTCATGCGGATCTTCGGCTCGGACCGCATCTCCGGGCTGATGCAGCGGCTCGGCATGGAAGAAGGCGTCCCGATCGAGCACGGCATGGTGACCCGGGCGATCGAGCGCGCGCAGCGGCAGGTCGAGGCGCAGAACTTCTCGGTGCGCAAGCACCTCCTCGAGTACGACGACGTGATGAACAAGCAGCGAGAGAACGTGTACGGCCTGCGCCGCGAGCTGCTCGAGGGAGAGATCAAGATCGGAGAGGTCGACAGCGAGGAGACCACCGTCGTCGACACCCGCGGGTATCTGATGGCGACGGCGGAAGACCTGCTCGATTCGACCGTCGAGCAGTACCTCCCGCGCGACGCGCACCCCGAGGAGTGGGATGTCGACGCCCTGCGCCAGGCGGCGGCGGAGATCTTCGCGCTCGACGGCGCCGATCTCGCCGGCCTCGACTTCTCGTCGATGGAACGGACGGAGATTCGCGACGCCATCTGGGAACGCGCGAAACAGCGGTACGACGACAAGGAAAAACTCCTGCCCGCCGAAGTGGTGCGCCGCATCGAGCGCGACATCATGCTCCAGGTCGCGGACACGCAGTGGAAGGACCACCTCTACAGCCTCGATCATCTGAAGGAAGGCATCGGGCTGCGCGGGTACGGGCAACGCGATCCCCTCGTTGAATACAAGAAGGAGAGCTTCGCGCTCTTCACCGCGATGCGGGACCGCGTGGACGAGGAGATGGTGCGATATCTCTGGCGGCTGCGGCCAGTGCCGGCAGAGGATCCGACCGTGACCGTGCGCGCTCCGCAGCGCCGTCAATCACCGCTGGTGTTCAACGATCCCTCGGCGCAGCAGTCGTCCATCTTCGGCAGCACGCCGCGCAGCGCCTCGGCCGTCGCTGAGCCGCCGCGACCCGCGCGGATCGGCGGTGACGACGCGCAGGTCAAGACGGTGCGGCGCGACGCCCCGAAGGTGGGCCGCAACGATCCGTGCTGGTGCGGGAGCGGAAAGAAGTTCAAGAAGTGCCACGGGCAGAATGCCTAACGCTGATTGCTGAGTGCTGATTGCTGAATGCATGGAAACAACAACAAAAACGACGACTGAGCCACTGACCTCCGAACAGATCGGCGCGGGCCTCTCGATGGCCCTCACCTTCGATGACGTGCTGCTGGTTCCGCGGCATTCGCGGGTCCTCCCGAGCGAAGTCGACGTCAGCACCCGCCTGACGCGCAACGTCTCCCTGAACGTGCCGCTCTCCAGCGCCGCGATGGACACCGTCACCGAATCGCGGCTCGCGATCGCCATGGCGCAGCAGGGCGGGATCGGCATCATCCACAAGAACCTGTCCGTCGAGGAGCAGGCCTCCGAGGTGGATCGCGTCAAGCGGTCGGAGAGCGGCATGATCGTCAACCCGATCACGCTGTCGCCGCGGCACCGGATCCGCGAGGCGCACGAGCTGATGCGGAAGTACCGCATCTCGGGCGTGCCGATTACCGAGGATGGCAGCAAGGAAGGGCGGCTGGTCGGGATCCTCACCAATCGCGACCTCCGCTTCGAAACGAACGTCGATCGCCCGATCGCGGACGTCATGACCCGTGAGCCCCTCTACACGGTTCCGGTCGGGACGACGCTGGACGACGCGAAGGAAATCCTCCATCAGCACAAGGTCGAAAAGCTGCTGGTCGTCGACCGGGATTACATGCTGAAGGGCCTCATCACGGTCAAGGACATCCAGAAGATGATCAAATACCCCAACGCGTCGAAGGACGCGCTGGGGCGGCTGCGGGTCGGCGCCGCCGTCGGCGCCGGCGCCGATACGCTTGCGCGCGCCGCGGCGCTCGTGGCCGCCGGCGCCGACGTCCTCGTCGTCGACACGGCCCACGGCCACTCGCAGGGCGTGCTCGACATGGCGCGGAGGCTCAGGCGCGACTATCCCAAGGTCGATCTGATCGCGGGCAATGTCGCGACGGCCGAGGCGACCCGCGCCCTCATCGACCTCGGCGTCGACGGCGTCAAGGTCGGCATCGGGGCCGGTTCGATCTGCACGACGCGCGTCGTCGCCGGCATCGGCGTGCCCATGGTGACGGCGATCGCCGAGTGCGCCCGCGCGGCGGCGTCGCACGGGGTACCCGTCATCGCGGACGGCGGGATCCGCTATTCGGGGGACATCACGAAGGCGATGGCGGTCGGCGCGAGCTGCACGATGATCGGGAGCCTGTTTGCCGGAACAGACGAGAGTCCCGGCGAGCTGATTCTGTTCCAGGGACGAAGCTTCAAGGAGTATCGCGGGATGGGGTCGCTCGGCGCGATGCGGCGCGGCAGCCGCGACCGCTACTTCCAGGAGAAGGACGAGTTCGACCTCGAGACGACCGACAACGGCCCCGGCGCCGCCGGCGGCATCGAGAAGCTCGTGCCGGAAGGCATCGAGGGACGCGTCGCCCACAAAGGCAGCGTCGCCGCGATGATCCATCAGCTCGTCGGCGGCCTGCGCGCCGGGATGGGTTATTGCGGCGCGCCGGACATCGAGACGCTCCAGCGCGAGGCGCGCCTCATCCGCGTCACGCCTGCCGGCATCCGCGAGGGCCACGTCCACGACGTCGTCATCACGAAGGAAGCGCCGAACTACCGATCGGAGTAGCGCAGCCCTTTAGGGCTGCCTCAGTCGGGTCCGAGCTCGGCGCCGCGCGTGACCAGGATCTCCCGGCGCGTGTCGCTGTTGTGCAGGATCAGGACTTCGATCGCGTCCTCGATCGGGCGCGGCAGCCGCTCGGGCCACTCGAGCGCAACGATCGCCTCCTGCAAGAACAGTTCGTCGAGCCCGAGATCGTCCACTTCTTTCGGTTCCAGCCGGTACAGATCCACGTGGTACAGCTTGCACCGGCGGCCGGCATACTCCTGAATCAGCGTGAAGGTAGGGCTCGTGACGTGGGATGGATCGGCGCCCAGCCCTTCGGCGAGGCCGCGCACGAACACCGTCTTCCCGGCTCCGAGCGCGCCGGTCAACAGCACGACGTCGCCCGGCTGCAGCGTCGCGGCCAGGTTCCGGCCGGCGGCGGCCGTCTCCTCTTCGGATTGCGTAATCACGTGGCTATGAGCTGTCCGGTTTCTTGCGCCGCCTGGCGGTGAGCTCGAGGACGGCGTCGCCAAGGCGCATCAGCAAATCGCCCGCCGTCATCGCGACCTCGCCTTCGTCCGCCTCGGCGAGATCCCCGGCGAGCCCGTGCAGGTAGACCGCCAGCTTGCACGCCGCTTCGGCGTCGAGCAGCTGTCCGAACCACCCGGCGATCATGCCGGTCAGCACGTCCCCCGTGCCGCCCGTGGCCATGCCCGGGTTGCCGGTCAAATTGATGAAGGTGCCCCCGTCCGGGGTCGCGACGATCGTGCGGTGCCCCTTCAGGACCACGTGGACGCGATGCGTCGTCGCGAACCGTCGCGCGACCTCGAGCCGGTCCTTCTGTACCTCCTCGATGGTCGTGCCCGTGAGTCGCGCCATTTCACCCGGATGCGGCGTGATGATGACGTCGACGCCGTCGCGGCCGGCGAGGCGATCGGGATCGTCCGCGAAGGCGTTGAGCGCGTCCGCGTCGAGGACGAGCGGCGCGCCGGCGCGCTCGACGAGCGCCTGCACGAACGCCACGGTCCCTGGCGCCGTGCCAAGACCCGGCCCGACGGCGATGACATCGGCGGGCAGCTCGAGGACGCGCTCGATCGCGGCGAAGTCCACGCCGCCCGACGGCGACTCCTCGAGCGGTTCCGACATGTACTCCGCGGCCATCGACGCGACAATCGGCTGGCACGATCGAGGCGTCGCGATCGTCACGAGCCCCGCACCGGATCGGAGCGCGGCCATCGCGGCCAGGTGTGCGGCGCCGGACTTCCCTGCCGACCCGGCGACGACCAGGACGCGCCCGAAGTCCCCTTTGTGCGCCTCGGCCGGGCGCGGGTCCATCACCGCGCGCATCGTCTCGCGGGTCAGCAGCTCGACGCGCGGGCCTTCGAGCTGCTCGATCAGATCGGATGGAATCCCGATGTCCGCGATGACGAGGTCTCCCGCCCGCCGCTCGGCGGGGGGCAACACCAGCGGGATCTTCGGCGCGGCGAGCGTGACCGTCAGCGTCGCCTCGATGCTGTCTCCGGGCGGCTCGTGCGAGTCGGCGGACAACCCGCTCGGCAGATCGACGGCCACGATGGGAATGCCGGCGCCGTTGACGTCCGCCACGACCGTCTCGAGAATCCCCGCGATCGGCCCGCGGAACCCGGTCCCGAAGATGGCGTCGACGATCAGATCGCAGCGCGAGATCTCGGAGAAGTGCAGCTCCCACGCCTCGGCGTCGGTGACCTCCACGACGGTGAGGCCGAGGCGGCCGAGGATCTCGAGGTTGACGCGGGCGTCCCCGCGCACGTCGGCGACCGGACCGAGCAGGACGACGAGCGGCTCCACGCCGCGCTGCGCCAGCGTGCGAGCGACGACGAAGCCGTCCCCGCCGTTGCTGCCGCGGCCGCACAGGACGGCCACGCGTCCGGTGAGCGCATCCTCGAAGGATGCCTCGATCGCCGCGACGACCTGCCGCCCGGCGTTCTCCATCAGCACGAGCGACGGAATGCCGACGTCTTCGATCGTCCGGCGATCCGCCTCGCGCATTTGCTCCGCGTTGAGTACCCGCATGCGAGGGTGCGAGCGTACCCCGTGTGGTAGGATGGCCGCAACTGTCGATGAACGCAGTCGTCAACGTCAACGGCCGTATCGGCGACGCCCGCGAGCCGCTCATATCAGTCTTCGATCACGGCTTTCTGTACGGGGAGGGCGTGTACGAGACGCTGCGCACCTACGACCGGGTGCCGTTTCTCTTCGACCGGCACCTGCAGCGGTTGCGCGCGTCCGCGCAGATGATCGCGCTGCCCGTTCCGCTGGACGACCGGGAGCTGCTCGAGCGGGTCGAGGCCACCATGGCGGCGTTGGGGGGATCGGGCGAAGCCTACATCCGGATCCTGGTGACGCGGGGCGTCGGGGACTTGTCCTACGATCTGTCCGCCACGCCGACGCCATCGGTTGTCATCATCGTGAAGCCGTTCGTCGCCCCGCCGGCGCGCACGATCGAGCAGGGCATCACGGTTGCGGCCGTGTCCGTGCTCCGCAATCACCCGAGCTCGGTGAATCCGCTGATCAAGTCGAACAACCTCCTGAACAACGCGCTGGCCATGCAGGAGGCGATCCGGAAAGGCGCGGAAGAAGCGGTGATGTGCAACTACCGCGGCGAGCTCGCGGAGTGCTCGCAGTCGAATCTCTTCATCGTGCGAGGAGGCGCCGCCGGCGCTGCATTGACGCCGGCGCTCGACGCCGGGCTGTTGCCGGGGATCACGCGCGGGTTCGTGTTCGAAATCGGGCGCGAGATCGGCGTCCCGGTCACCGAAGCGGTGCTGCGCCTGGACGACCTGCTCGGCGCCGACGAGGCTTTCGTGACCGGCACCACTCGCGAGCTGACGCCCGTCGTCCGCGTCGACGATCGGATGATAGGGACGGGGAAACCCGGGCCGATCACGAGACGGCTGCTCGAGACCTTTCACACGCGCGCGCTGGAGCTCGTCCGGCGGCCGCAGCCGCAGCACTGAACTCACGAAGTAGTTTTGAGTTTTGAGTTTTGAGTTTTGAGCCTAACTCACAACTCACGACTCACGACTCACGACTCATAACTCATAACTCACATGTAGCTCTCGATCGGCGGGCAGACGCACATGAGATTGCGGTCGCCGTACGGATTGTCGATGCGCGCGACGGGAGGCCAGAACTTGCGCGACCGCGTGAACGGAAGCGGAAAGGCGGCCTGCTCGCGAGAGTACGGATGCGTCCAGTCGTTCGCCGCGACCTCCGCCGCCGGGTGCGGGGCATTCTTAAGAACGTTGTCCTTCGGATCCGCTTTCCCGTCCACGACCGCCTGAATTTCCGCGCGAATCGCGACGAGCGCGTCGCAGAACCGATCCAGCTCCGCTTTCGGCTCGCTCTCCGTCGGCTCGATCATCATCGTACCCGGCACCGGGAACGAGACGGTGGGCGCGTGGAAGCCGTAGTCCATCAGCCGCTTCGCGACGTCCTGCTCGTCGATCGCGCCCGGGCCGTGCTTGAACGGTCGAAGGTCGAAGATCATCTCGTGCGCCACGCGCCCGTTGTGGTTCGCGTAGAGCACGTCGTAGTGCGGCTCGAGGCGCGCCTTGAGGTAGTTCGCGTTGAGGATCGCGTACTTCGTGGCGTCGGTCATCCCGTCGGCGCCGAGCATGCGGATATAGCCGTACGAAATCAGCAGGATGCCCGCGCTGCCCCACGGCGCGGCGGCCACGGCCGGGATCGCGCGCGCGCCCCCCGTCTTCACGACGGGATGCCCGGGCAGATACGGCGCCAGGTGCGCCGCCACGGCGATCGGCCCCATCCCCGGGCCTCCCCCGCCGTGCGGGATCGCAAAGGTCTTGTGCAGGTTGAGGTGGCAGACGTCCGCGCCGATCGCCGCCGGGCTCGTCAGGCCGACCTGCGCGTTCATGTTGGCGCCGTCCATGTACACCTGGCCGCCGTGAGCGTGCACGATCTGACAGACCTCGCGGACCGCTTCCTCGAACACCCCGTACGTGGACGGGTAGGTCAGCATCAGCGCCGCGAGCTTCGGTGCGTGCTCGGCCGCCTTGCGCCTCAGATCCCCGACGTCGACGTTGCCGTTGGCCTCGCACGCCACGACCACGACGCGCATCCCGGCCATGGCCGCGCTCGCAGGATTCGTCCCGTGCGCGGAGGCCGGAATGAGCACGACGTCGCGGCCGGCATCGTCACGATCGCGGTGATAGGCGCGAATCGCCATCAGCCCGGCCAGCTCTCCCTGTGCGCCCGAGTTCGGCTGGAGCGAGACCGCCGCGAGACCGGTTATCTCCTTCAACGCGACAACCAGCTCGTCGAAGATCTGGCCGTAGCCCGCCGCCTGATCCGCGGGCGCGAACGGGTGCAGCTCGCAGAACTCCGGCCAGGTGATCGGCATCATCTCCGCCGCCGCGTTCAGCTTCATCGTGCAGGAGCCGAGGGGAATCATCGAGGTATCCAGCCCGATGTCCTTCCGCTCGAGGCTCCTGATGTAGCGCATCATCTCGCTTTCGGAGCGATGGGCGTTGAAGACCTGATGCGTCAAGAAGCGTGAGGTCCGCTGGAGCGTGAGCGGAATCGCTGTTTCCGCGTCGCGGGCCTGAGAGGCCCGCGCTCCATCCAGAGCCCCGGCGCCTCGCCCGTCATCCGCGAAGACATCGACGATCGCGGCCACATCCGCTTCGGTCGTCGTCTCATCCAGAGCGATCCCGACGCGCCCGTCGTCGAAGTACCGGAAGTTCAGACCGGCTTGAAGCGCCCGGGGCCGAACTCGATCCGCGAGACCCCTTCCGCTGAGGCAGAGCGTGTCGAAATAGTGCGCGTTGACCAGGCTCACCCCGAGTCCGTCGAGCGTCTGCGCCAGCCGGCGCGCGAGGGTGTGCACCCGCTGGGCGATCCCTGTCAGCCCCTCGGGCCCGTGATAGACCGCGTACATCGCGGCGATGTTGGCGAGGAGCGCCTGCGCGGTGCAGATGTTCGATGTCGCCTTTTCCCGCCGGATGTGCTGCTCGCGCGTCTGGAGCGTCATGCGGTACGCCCGCTGGCCGTGCGCGTCGATCGACACGCCGATGATCCTGCCAGGCGCCTGCCGAACGAACGCCTCGCGGGTCGCGAAAAAGGCGGCATGAGGGCCGCCGAACCCCATCGGGACGCCAAATCGCTGCGAGCTGCCGACGACGACGTCGGCGTCCATCTCGCCGGGAGGCGTCAGGAGCGTGAGCGCGAGGAGATCGCTCGCGACCGCAATCCGGCCGCCGGCGGCGTGCGCCGCCTGGACGAGCGGACGAAGGTCGACGACCGCCCCCTCATCGTCCGGATACTGCAGGAGCGCGCCGAAGACCTGGCTGTCGAATGAATCCGGCCGCACGTCGGCCACACGCACGTCGATCCCCAGCGGCTCGGCGCGTCCGCGGATGACGTCGAGCGTCTGTGGAAAGGTTTTACGGGAAGCAAGAAAGATGTTGCGCGCCGACCCTCGGGGCTGGACCCGATGCAGCATCGTCATCGCTTCGGCGGCGGCGGTGGCCTCGTCCAGGAGCGACGCCGTCGCGATCTCCATCGCCGTCAGATCGCAGACCATCGTCTGGAAGTTGAGCAGGGACTCGAGCCGTCCCTGCGCGATCTCGGCCTGGTATGGCGTGTATGGCGTGTACCAGCCGGGGTTCTCGAGGACGTTCCGCAGGATCACGGCAGGCGTGAAGCAGTCGTAGTAGCCCATGCCGATGAACGACTTGCTCACGCGGTTTTTCGCCGCTATGGCGCGGAGCGCGTCGAGGTACTCGTGCTCGCTCGTGCCTGGCGGCAGATCGAGCGGACCGTCGAGACGGATCGACGGCGGAATCGCCTCGTCCATCAGCGCATCGAGCGACGCCACGCCGATCGTGCGCAGCATCTCGTCGCGATCGGCGGGGCGCACACCGATGTGACGAGAGGCGAAGAGGTCCTGGTGAAGCCGGGTGCCACCTGAACCCGTGCCACCTGAACCCTTTGTAGTGTCCGGCTTCAGCCGGACCGTACCATCGGTTCGGCTCATTTCACGAGGTCCGCGTACTGGGCACCGTCGAGGAGGCCGGACGCCTCCGCGGGATTATCGAGCTTCAGCTTGATCATCCAGGTGCCGTGCGGATCGCTGTTCACCGTTTCCGGCCGATCCGGCAGCGAAGTGTTCACCGCCACGACTTCGCCGGACGCCGGGCTGAACAGCTCCGACACCGCCTTGACCGACTCGATCGTGCCGAACACCTCACCCTGCTTCACGCGGCGGCCCACCTCGGGCAGCTCGATGTAGACGACGTCGCCGAGCTGCTTCTGCGCGTAGTCGGTGATGCCGACCTCCCCTTCCGCGCCGGAGAGGCGCACCCACTCGTGGTCCTTGGTGTACTTGCGGTCGGCGGGGTAGGTCATTCCGCTTCTCCTTGCGTCCTCGCTTGTAAAACGGCAGCGGCACGATGTGCGCCCGCGTGCGGCGTCCGCGGATATCGATTTCTATTGCCGTGCCGGCAGCCGCGCGATCGGCCGGAACGTACGCCATCCCGATCGCCTTCTTCAGGAACGGCGTCTGCGTTCCGCTCGTCACGACGCCCGCCTTTGCGCCGTCGACGAACACGTCGTATCCGTGGCGGGCGATGCCGCGCTCGTCCATTTCGAATCCGGCGATTCGACGCGTGACGCCATCCGCCTTCTGGCGGCGCAGCACGTCCGCGCCCAGGAAGTCCGGCTTGTTCCAGCCGACGATCCATCCAAGGTCTGCTTCGAGGACCGATGTCGTCTCGTCGATATCGTTGCCGTAGAGGCGCATCGCCGCCTCCAGCCGCAGCGTGTCCCGCGCCCCGAGGCCGCACGGGACGAGGCCGGCGGCGCGTGCGCCGCTCGATTGCAGGATCTGATCCCACAGGCGCTCGGCCATCGCGGGAGGAACGAAGATCTCGAAGCCGTCCTCGCCGGTGTAGCCGGTCCGCGACACGGTCGCGCGAACCGAAGCGACTTCGCCGGTCGCGAACCAATAGTACTTGATGCTCGCGAGGTCGACGCCGGTGAGCGGCTGGAGGATCTCGCGCGCCATCGGCCCCTGGAGCGCCACGAGCGCGTAGCGGGCGCTGTTGTTGACGGCGACGGCGTCGCCCGCGGGCTTGATCTGCTCGGCGATCCAGCGGTAGTCCTTCTCGATGTTGCCGGCGTTCACGACGAGGAGGAAGTGGTCGGGCGCCAGGCGGTAGACGAGCAGGTCGTCTACGAATGTGCCCTCCGGCGTCGTCAGCGCGGAGTACTGCGCCTGGCCGACGGCGAGCTTCGACGCGTCGTTCGAGGAAATCCGCTGAACCGCGGCCAGCGCGTCGCCGCCGGCGATCTCGATCTCGCCCATGTGGCTGACGTCGAAGAGACCGGCGCGCGTACGGACCGCCAGATGCTCCTCGGCGATGCCCGTGTACTCGACGGGCATGTCCCAGCCGCCGAAGTCGACCATGCGGGCGCCGAGCGATCGATGACGCGAGGCGAGCGGAGTCTGCTTGAGAGGGGTCGCCGCGGACGGCACAGCCTTGTCAAGGTACTATGCAGGCAACAGCCGGTCAAGGTTGGGCCCGGGGTTTGGCCGGGGTTTGGCCGGCATCGAACGCGCGAGGGGGTGGATCGTGGCGGACAGCGCGCTGCAGAGCGAACGGTTCTTTCGGCACATGTCGGATCGCTACTACGAGCTGCGCGACGCCGTCGCCGGCGGCGACGCGCCCGAGATGGACCACGCCAAGCTGTACGAGGACCTTGCGGCGCTCGCGCTGTTTGCGGCGGATTGGTTCAAGGTGACTCGAGACCAGGCCCCCCAGGGCCGATAGAATGGCTTCGGCGCGCCCTGTTGAGCCCGCCTGTTTCCATACCGGAGGCTACTGATGCCTAGAGGTCCTCGTCGTTTGTCCGTTCAGGAACTCCGCGAGCTCGCGAGGGATGGCGCGGAGCGCGCGCTGAAGCGCCTGCGCGCGGAGGTCATCGCCATCGAACGGACCTTCCCCGAACTCGCGCTTCCCCGCCGGCGGCGACAGCTGCGGCGGTCCATGGCGAGCGCGAGCAAGCGAACACGACAGGTATCCGCAGCCGCGCGAAAGGCCGTGTCCGCTAGGATGAAGCGCTACTGGGCAGAGCGACGGAAGGCGCGGGCGAAGATCAAATAGAGGAGGCATTGCATGGATTCGCATCGCTGGCGGACGTGCGGCGGCGTCGGGTTAGTGCTCCTGTTTGTAGGACTCGCCGGGCTCGTCAGTGCTATCGCGACGGTCATGCCTCTCACGGAATTCCCCATGCCGCCGGGTCCGCGCGTGCTCGGTGACATCGCTGCCGGCCCGGACGGCAACCTCTGGTTCACTGAAGGTGGCGCGAACAAGATAGGGCGGATTACGCCGGCCGGCGTCATCACCGAGTTCCCGGTGCCGGCCGACACCGGGCCGGGCATCGTCGCCGGCCCCGACGGGAACCTGTGGTTCGTCGAGCAGAACGGCAACAGGATCGGGCGGATTACACCGGAGGGCGTCGTCACCGAGTTCCCGGTGCCGACCTCCGCCAGCGCTCCAAGGGGCATCGCCGCCGGCCCCGACGGGAACCTGTGGTTCACCGAGTTGCAAGGTCAGAATATCGGGCGGATCACACCGGCCGGCGTCATCACCGAGTTCCCGGTGCCTGGGCCCGGCGTCGGGCCCCTTCGCCTAACCGCCGGTCCCGACGGGAACATGTGGTTCACCAAGCAATCGGGCAACCGGATCGGCCGGATCACACCGGCCGGCATTGTCACGCAGTTCCCGGTGCCGCTGGGCAACACCGACGGCATCGCCGCCGGCCCCGACGGAAACATGTGGTTCACCGAGTTCTTGCCCTCTGGCAACAGGATCGGGCGGGTAACACCGGCCGGCGCCATCACCGAGTTCCCGGTGCCGACGTTCGACAGCGGGCCCTTTGGCATCGCCGCCGGCCCGATGGGAACATGTGGTTCACCGAGCGGAACGGCGACAAGATCGGGCGCATTCGGCCCGCGACCTTCTCCTCGATCGCCGTGTTCCGCCCCCCGACGGGTCAGTGGTTCATCCGAAATCCGTCGGGGACGACGGAGTTTGTGACGTGGGGGTGCGGAAGCTGCGGCGACATGGGCGTCCCCGCCGATTATGACGGCGACGGCCGGGCGGATATCGCCGTGTACCGCAGGACTACCGGTGTCTGGTACATCTTGCAGTCGTCCACCGGCACGCTCCGCCAGGTCGAATGGGGCGCGGCCGCCCTCGGCGATACCCTGGTCCCGGCCGACTACGACGCCGATGGGAAGACTGACATCGCCGTCTACCGAGCGACGACGGGCGAGTGGTTCGTCCTGCGGTCGTCGGACAGTCAGCTCATGCTGCTGGCGTGGGGTGCCCGGCGTGCGGCGACCTTCCGGTGCCCGCCAAGTTCGCGAAAGACTGATGACCGTTGTGATGCGTCGAGAGAACGGCGTCGAGAACGATGATCGAGGAAGGGCGCGCCGAAACGCGGCGCGCCCTTCGTCTTTCAGCGGGGCCAGAAGCGCCACATCAGCAGGGTAACCAAAACCGCGGTTGCCACAGAGCTGAAGAACCACGCCACGAACGACTGGCCTAGCACGACGTTTGTCTTGATGTAGTCGCGCGCCACAACCCAAGCGGCCATCGCCATGGCGAAATACATCACGCCGCCTCTGGCGTATACGCTCACGTTCAGGCTTTCCGACAGAACAGAGGCCAGGAAGGCAGCCACGGTCACTGCAAGGAACACAATAAATGCGCGCTTCCACGTCATGAGTTCTCCCTCAGCAGGGTCTCGTACCGCACTGTCCGCCGGACGCGTCGCATGGTGAGTACCAGTGGTTCGCAACAAAGGAGGTTAGAACGGAGGCGCCGGCCGAGAGCGTGAGACACCCCAGAAAGGTCGCTCCCATCGCCACAATGGGGCCGGGCCGGACAGCCCGGGCGCAGCCGACCGCGAGGCCGCCGGCCGCCCCGGCCGCCCCGCCCATCGCTGAGGCGTGTTTGCCCGCGAGGCAGCTCCGCATGCATTGGTGCCATACCAGGAGATCCCCGGGACAGTAGTCGTCGCCAGGCGCACGCTGCGGCGTTTCAAGCCCAGCGAGACGGACGCCCGGAGCGGATGGCGTGTACGACGCCTGCCGCTGCCGTCTGGAATCCCTTCCCGCGCTGCCTCCGATGTAGTTAGCCCACGGCGAATACCCGCTGGCGCCGCCGGTCGGCACGAACTCGGCATCGTAGGCGATGTTCCCACCGTCGTGATACGACTCGAAATAGTAGGTTCCACACACGTGCCACGCGTCGCAGTGCCATTCCCATTCGATGAGCAAGGCGCCGCCGATATCAAAGGCCTGCGACTGGACCCGCGTCAAGGCCGTCGCCTGAGGAGCACGCCAGGCGACGATCCTGTCAGTCTTCTTCCATCCTCTCGCCTCCTTCTTCTCGAGCGCGGCTTCCCACGCATCGCGGTACTTTTCGATGACCTTCTCTTCGAGCAACCTCCAGGCCTCCTGTCCGACGAGCCGCTCGATCCTCGGGCCGTTCTGTGGAAAGAAACTCTGGAGCGCTTCCCCGCGAATTGCCGGCGGAGGCTCCTCGGCCGCGGCCGATTCCAGGCCGCCAGGCATCTGCAGTAGAAGAACGACCATGACGAGAACCGACCAGCCCTTGATGCACCGTTTCCGGGTCATGACGACCTCCAACCTCGCCAACGCGAGGCCGTCGTGGCCCGGGCGCGAACCTCACGGCTCCTCCTGAGCCGCCACACCGCGCCCGTCCGGTTCGCCGGCGATGTCCCGGCGTTCGGGCGGCGCAGCCATCCGGCCGCCGCCACCATCCGATTGCGAATCCCCGTACGACGCCGCGACGTCCCGCATCTCTCGCATGTATGTCCGCAGCGTGTGGAAGCTGATGCCGAGCGCCGTCGCCGCTCGGCGGCGGTTGTTCTCGTGACGATCGAGCACGAACCGCACGTACCGGCGCGCCCACTCGCGCAGCGTCTCACCCCGCGCCACGGACGGCCCCAGGATGTCCACGTACTCGCCGGCGACGACCGGAGGCAGATCGTCCAGGCCGATCTCATCGTCACTTCCGAGGGCGATGGCACGCTCGATGACGCGTTCAAGCTCGCGCACGTTGCCCGGCCATTCGTACGTGAGCAGCGCGTCCATCGCCGTGGGCGTGATGCGGAGCCGGCGCACCGCGCGATACCGGTACAGGAAATGCTCCGCGAGCTCCGGAATGTCGCTGCGCCGCGTGCGAAGCGGCGGCACGTGAACCTCCACGCCGTTCAGCCGATAGTAGAGGTCGGCCCGAAAGCTGCCCTTCTCCACGAGCATCGACAAACCCCGATTGGTCGCGACCACGAACCGGACGTCCACTCGGCGCGGCCCCGTGCCTCCGACGCGCTCTACGGCAAGATCCTGGAGCACCCGCAGCAGCTTGGCCTGCGCCGAGAGCGAGAGATCGGACACTTCGTCCAGGAAGAGCGTGCCGCCGTCCGCGTGCTCGAACTTCCCGCGCCGGCCGCGGACCCCGGTCGCAGTCCTTTCTTCTATCCCGAACAGCTCGGCCTCGAGCAGCGTTTCGACGAGCGCGGCGCAGTTCACCGCGACGAAGGGCCCTCGCCGGCGGCGGCTCTGCTCGTGAAGCTGGCGCGCGACGAGCTCCTTGCCGGCCCCGCTCTCGCCTTCGACGAGAACGGTGAAATCGGTCGCCGCCACGCGTGAAATCCGATCGCGCAGCTCCCGAATCGGGTCGCTCGAACCCACGAGCGCGTACAGCGTCTCGCTACGAACGCCCAGCCAGCTTGGTCCCAGCGCCAGCCGCTCGACTTCGAGCACGAGCGCGGCGATGTAGCGCGACGCCTCGAGCACCTGAAGGTCCCACTCGTCGAGGCCGGAGTCCGGATCGAAAGTGGCCTCCAGCGCGAACGGCGGCCGTTCTGGAGACCCGGGCACGTCGAGCGTCACGCGCTCCCTTGGCGTTCCGCGCAACCGCGGGATCGCCTCCTGAACCTCCCGCAGCATCAGCGCGCGGGCGGGCAACAGGCGGCGCAGGCCCTCTTCGAATCTCGTCCTGAGCGCTCGAGGATCGCGGCCCGCATGGAGGCCGCCTGCAAGAAACGCCAGGAAGTCTGCCCACCCGCAACGGCGGTCGCGGCGACGGAATCCGGGACGCAGCGGCCGCGGGCCGCTGGGCGTCATTCGCACTGGGGCGGCAGCCACGGTCTCGGTCGACGCGCGCTCAGTGTGCTCTAGCTCCATCGCATCCGACATGTGCCTCATTCCGTGATTCCAAACGGAGTGCCATCGTGGCGAGAGTCATCGAACCATCACGCCACGAAGGACTTGCGTCACCGCGGCCACAGCACCTGTCATGCGCGGCGCACCGCTGACCGAAGCAACGGGTAACGCGTTCCCATGACGGGTCGGTTGGCTGTTGCCCAGGACAGGTCCGAACTACCCTTGCGGGTCGGGCACGCTCTGGACGTCAATCGCCGCGTCAAAGCTGATCGCCCCGCGATAGCGAATCCCGGTGCGGCCGCAGAGCGACGACACGTGGCAGCGGACGATCGTGCCCTTGATGGAGCCGGATGGTGCCGGGCCGACCAGGTGAAGCACGACGTGGGCGCCGGGATGAAGGCGTGCAGACCCCTCGACGAGCGCGCCGCGCTCACACAGATTGATCAGTGCCGCCTCCCGGCCGGGGCGCAGGCGCACGCTGGTCCAGCGGATGGCTTCGACTGGCCAGCGTTGCGAGCGACGCCGCTCGACTACTTCTCGATCCATGTCGACGAGGCCCGGCTGAATTGAAACACACGCGTCCGGCCGGTGGTCCCCAGCACGCGGACCGCGTATTGCGACCGCGTCGGGCCGCAGACATACAAGGTCGCGGAGGTCGCCGTACCGTTGGGGCTCAGCGTCAGAATGTCGGACGATCCGGTCCGAACCGGATCGCTGTCGATCGCGTCCTCTCCCAACGGTGGGACGCCATCGAGAAACCCGAATCGGACGCCGGGGAAGGATGACGTCAGGCGCGTGAGCGGCTCGACGAGGCGATCGGTTCCGTTCTGGATGTCGATCGTCCGAATCCCATCACGATCCCCGTCTTGGTAGACGCTGAAGGCATAGTCCTCGTCCACGCGCTCGAAACGCAGGCCGATCATCTTCGACCTGGCCGCCGCCATCGCGCGGGCAAGCCGGATGCGCCCGGCGAGCAGCCGCGCCGCGCTGCGCGTGCGGGTCTCTTCAAGCCCCTCGAGCGTGGCGGGCACGGCGATGCTCACGAGCGTGACGGCCAGCGCGACAACGAAGAGCGCTTCGACGATGGTGTACCCGCGAGCGCCAAGGATCCGGACGGACGGCCGGCGGGAGGCGCCATCCCGCCGGCCGCGGCCGCCGGCGACCATCAGAGCGGTGCGCCGGTCTTTTCGGCGCGCGGCGCGCCGACCGTCAGGCGATCTTTGATCTTGAGAAAGCCCTTCTCGCCGATGCCCTGCACGTTCATGAGCTCTTCGATCTTCTTGAAGGCTCCGTTCTTCTGGCGGTAGTCGACGATCCGCTGCGCGGTCCTCGCTCCAACGCCCGGCAACGACTCCAACTCCGCCGCGCTCGCGGTATTGATATTGACCGTCGTCGTGGCGACCACCTTCTTGCCGCTTTTCTCGCTCTCCTCCTTCTGAGCGGCCGACGCGGCCGAGGCGAGCGCCAGCGCCGCCATCAGCCCTAGACCGAACAACACTCGATTCATGCTGCCTCCTCTGTCCGCGGCCCTGACTGGGCTGCGCGACGTCAGGCGGGAGGTTGCCGACTGACGTTGCGCTGCGCGCGGACGGGTGAGCTGATGGCAACGTCCCGGCCAGCGGCGCGGAATCGAAGACGATGTCTCAAGATCTTGAGCGCAGGCGAGTTGGCGAGCGGTCGGAGCGTCGAACGCACTCGGGGACGGGCGACGCCTCAGTCGGTGACAACCGAAGTAGCGGTCGGGGATTGCCCCAGTTTTTCTCGGCTCAGCGGCACGGCCCGGGTTCGGGATCTTTGCCGTGGGGCTTGGCGGCGTGGATGATCCATCCGCCGCCGCGTCGCTCCATGAACAGGGTCTGCGGGACCTCGTGTCGGGGGACCTGAGCCACGCACTGTTGTGTCGCGATGAGGTAGATCGTAGTGCTCCAGATCTCGGTCAGCCTCACTTCGGCGTGGCGCCCGTCACGACTCAGGGAGAACGACTCGAACTCCTGATCGTGTAGCTGGTTGACCGCAGCCAACCCGGCACCAGCAAGATCTCGAAGGTTCCCGAGCTGCATCGCCAGAGCGTCGCCTGCGTAGACCTCATTCAGAGGCGTCGGATCGAGCGTTCGGTACGCCCGGATTTCGGCATCGTCGCCGCGTCGGACTGTCGCTACGAGCTCGGCACGGACCGAGTCCGGCACCGCCGGCGGTTCGAACGACCTGCGGGTAGGCGTTTCGTCGACCGGTTCATCGGCCACAGGTACAGCTGCAGCCTGCTTCGCCGTGTCGGGTCGAAGGCGCCTCTCGGTCTTTCCGGATTTCACATCATCTGGCACCCTCGCGAGGGGGGCGGACACCGGTGCGCCGGGCTCCGTTTGTGTCTGCGCCGCGGGCAGCGCGCCAGCCCGATCGACGTTCGTCGGCAAGCCTGCCATCAACACGATCAGCCCGACCCCGCCGATTACGAGCGCAACGATGATGGCCGCGGCACCGAGCGCTCCGCCGATGAAGAACCACTTGAAGCGGCGGCCGGCCTGCGGGGGTGTGCCGGCCATCGGCGTCTCCGCGCGGGCCTGCGCGCCGGCGGCGGCTGCTGCGGCCCGGCTCGATTCACGCTCGACGACCGCCGCGATTTCCTGCTGGCGCGCCTCCTCGTCGGCTGCCTTGGCCTGCCTGGTGGCCTCGCTCAGGCCAGCGGCGGCGTCCGCGTGTCCGGACTCCATCGCCAACACCTGCTTGAACCCGTCGATCGCGGTGGACCAGTCGTTCGATGCCGCCGCCGTGCGGGCCGCCTTGAGGATCGAGGAGATTTGCAGCTGCTTTCGATCGGCCTCGCTGACCTGCTCGACCTCGAAGATCCGGCCATCCGGCGAACGCATGTAGAGGATCGGCGTTCCCCATTCGATCTCGCTCACCTCGGCGAAGATCGCCTTTCGCGCTTCGGCAAGCGCAGAATCCACGGGGTAGCCGCCGGCGATCGCCACGTAGAACTCGTGCGTGAAGCAAATCGCGGCCTCATCGGTCACCTCGAACTGCATCGCGATGACCGCCGGGATGCCCTGCTGCACCAGGCTCTGGGCGGTGCCGGCAAACAGATCCGCGCGCGAGGCGCGGGCGCCTTCGCACGCGTTCAGGATTGCGAGCTGCAGCGGCCGGTGATCGTGCAGGAGCGTCCCGAGGAACTGCGCGCTGACCCGGCGGCCTCGGTTCTCCTGATCCTCGAGCACCAGGATCCCATCCTGGGCCTGCTCGTCGAATCCGCCGTGACCGACGAAGTGAAAGATGTGGTACTGCCCTTTCCGGAGCCGGCGTTGCAACTCCGAGAGCGTGGCATCTTCCAGTCGCTCGACGGTCACCAGGCCGCGCTGGATGGGGTCGGCCAGGGCTTCGTGCATCTTGGCGGACTCCCGCTCGACGTCCAGTTGCGGGTAGTCGCTGGGGCTCGAGATCATCATCAGGACGCGCAGCGGCGGCGTCACCACGAGCGGCCGGATTCGCTCCGGGAGATCGAGATAGCGAACGAGCGGGGTCTCCACCGACAGGCCGAGGAAGCGATTCATGCCCGGGTTGTATAGAAACTCCCAAGGCAGGTCGGCCAGCGCGGGCACTTTCGACAAGTGCAGGCGGATACGAAGACCCGCCCCCTGTCGGCTGGCCTCGTCGAGGCTGCTCCGCAGGCAGCCGCGCACGTCGCCGGCGAACACACCGTTGAACAACTGCCCGCCGAACGCCTTCGCCGACGCCATCTCGGGGGACTCGATGCGGCGAACCGCGTGCCGGCTTCGCCCGAGGCGCAGGAGAAAGTTCTCGATCTCGAGATCGGAGAACGGCAGCTTGAAGTCGCCGGCCGCCTGCCCGCCGGGCGAGTTGAACACGCGGGCCGTATAGCCATCTCCCGATGGCTCGATGCCGAGGTCGAAGTCCAGGTACGTCAGATTGATCGCCATGGCAAACGCTCCTCGGGGTAGCTACAGACTCCTACGAAACCGAGGGAACGGTTCCCTGCGAAGGCCCTTACGGATTGTTGACGATCTCGTGACGAGGTATGCTCGAAGACACCCATCAATGACAAGCGGACCCGCGGTCCTGCTCGCGCTGGCCATCCTCCCGGTTCAGGCTAACCAGCCGACGCTGGAGGACGTTCTCTCTCGCGCCGCGTCGTACGTCGTTCGCTTCGAGCGCGCCATCCCCTCCGTGGTCGCCGAGGAGCACTACCGGCAGAGGCTCAACCTGCATCAACCGCAGGCCCTGGGCGGGCGCGGGGCGCGTCCTCCCGATGATGCCCAGCGGCGCGAGTTGAAATCGGACTTCCTGATGGTCCGGTCGCACGAAACAGACCGGTGGATTCCGTTCCGCGATGTGTTCGAGGTGGACGGCAAGCCGGTTCGCGCCCGTGAGGAGCGTCTGACGAAGCTGCTCACGGACGAGTCCGGCTCATCCTACGAGCGGGCCTGGCGCCTGACGGAGGAAGGAGCGCGCTACAACCTCGGACCCGTGCAGCGGACCGTGAACGTGCCGACGCAGGCGCTGCAGTTCCTCCTGCCGTCCAATCAACCGAAGTCCGTCTTCCGCCACGCAGGCAACGACCGCATCGACGGTGTAATGGTGTGGGAGGTGCGCTTCGAGGAAATCGGCCTCCCGACGCTCATCCGCACGACCGGCGGCGCCAGCCTTCCCGCCACGGGAACGTTCTGGATCGATCCCTCAACCGGCACCGTCCTGCGAACGATGGTGCGCACGAAGCAGCCCTCGTTTCGATCGGAGATCGTCGTCAGCTTCGAGCCGCACGACATCCCGGACGTTCGATTGCCGGCCGAGCTGAAGGAGAAATACACGGGCAGCGGCTACGAGCTCGAAGGGACCGCTACCTATTCGCGTTTCAGGAAGTTCAGGGTGACGACAGACGAGGTCGTCAAGTAGTCGACAGCGAGGACCGGTACCACTCGAGCGTCCGGTTCAGTCCATCTTCCAGCATGACGCCCGGCGTGTAGCCCAGCAGCTCACGCGCCTTCGTGATGTCCGCCTGCGAGTCGCGCACGTCGCCGGGCCGCTCGTCCGCGTAGATCGGCTCGAGCGACGATCCGGTGAGCCTGCGCACCGCCTGGAAAAGATCGTTCAGCGATATCCGTCCGCCGGTCGCCACGTTGATCACTTCCCCGCTCGCCCGGGGCGCCTCACACGCCCGCAGGACGCCATCGACGACGTTAGCGACGTAAGTGAAGTCTCGCGTGTGTTCTCCGTCGCCGTAGATCGTCGGCCGGCGGCCGTCCACGAGCGCGCTGATGAAGATCGAGATGACGCCGGAATACGGAGACGAGGGATCCTGGCGCGGACCGAAGACGTTGAAGTACCGAATGGTCACGGTCTCGAGCCCGTAGAGACGGGTGAACAGCTGCATATACTGCTCGCCGACCAGCTTCTGCAGCGCGTACGGAGACAGCGGCCCCGTCGGCATGCCCTCGTGCTTCGGCAGCGTCGGCGTGTTCCCGTACGCCGACGAAGAGCCGGCGTACACGACCCGCCGCACGCCGGCGTCGCGCGCGGCGACCAGCACGTTGAGCGTGGCATCGATGTTGGCGCGGTTCGAGGTGATCGGGTCTTTCACGGACCTCGGGACCGAGGGAATCGCCGCCTGGTGGAGCACGAACGTGCATCCCTCGACGGCGCGCTGGGCAACGGCCAGGTCCGCGAGGTCTCCCTCGACGAACTCCACGCCCTTCACGTGATCGAGGTTCCGCCGCTTGCCGGTGAGCAGGTTGTCGACGACGCGAACGGCTGCGCCGCGCCGCGTGAGCTCCTCGGCGAGATGCGAGCCTATGAATCCTGCGCCGCCGGTCACGAGGTACCTGGGCTTGGGGCTTGGGGACTGGGGCATAGGGGTTAGTTGGTCAGGCCGCTCCTGGGCAGCCCTTTCACCAGCTTCAACGCGTTGCCGGAATACAGCTTCCGGAGCACCGGGTCGGGCAGCTCCAGACCATACAGTTTCCAGAAGGCGTGGTAGTCGCGGTAGTAGTCGAAGTACTCATCGCCGGTCTCGAAAGTCCGCCAATAGTACGGGTATTCGTCGGGCTGGAAGCTGTCCTTTCCGAACAGCAGCCGGTCCTGGTACTTCTCGAAGAACGCCCGCGCCGTGCGGGGCTGGCGCCCCAGCTCCGCCAGGATGGCGCCCACCTCTGAATACACGTTCGGGAGCCGGTCGAAGAGCCGCCCCAGGCGCCCCAGATCGTTGGCGTGATACGCCATGTGGGCGGCGATGAAGACCGTCTTCGGGTGCTTCGCGAACATCCGATCGCGCTCCGCGACGAGCTCCTCGAAGCGCGGGATCGATGGATCCTGATAGCGCCGCGAACGGTGCAACGCCATCTCCAGCCACCGCTCGTTGGTGAAGTCGATCGGATCGAAGAACGGCGCGGGGTCGGCGGTGTGGATCAGGACGGGGACGCCAAGGCGGCCGCACATCGTCCAGATCGGATCGAGCTCCGGATCGTCGATCTTCAACCGCGTCCCGTCAACCTTCCGGATCCGCAAGCCGAGATCCTTGTAGATCTTGAGCCCAAGCGCGCCCGCTTTGATGTCCGCCTCCAGCTGTTGTGCGGCCTTCTGTCCGAAGCCCGGGCCGACACCAGAGAAATCGACGTTCGCGAAGAGCACCATGCGGTCATGGTGGGGACTCGCGCGCAGCGCCTCGAGATACTTCCGGAGACGCTCTCCAGAGCCGCCGCTCAGGTTGACGAGGACGCGCAGATTGTTCGCGTCCATCGCGGCGACGATCCTGTCGAACTGCTCCGGCGCCGGCACCTGAAAGTGATGGCTGTGGATATCGATGACCGGAAACTTCGCCTTCGGCCTCGGATGTGCGGGGACGACGAGCGTGGACTTCGGCTTGTAGTCGGTTATCGACGGCGGCGGCCACTCGGGCGTCTGTCCCTCGCCGGGACGCGGACGAAGCTGCCCAGGAGCGGACGGCTGCTGGGCGGCGGCCGCCGCCAGCACGGTGACGAGCACGACCGCGCCGATGATCGGGATGGGGCGCATGACGACCATTCTATCGTCGAGTCACGCTAGAATGCCGCCACCAACGAAAGTCCACGTGAGGGCTCGCCTCTTCCGTGTTGCCGCCGGGGTCGGGCTCGTCATCGGGCTCGCCGCGTTCTACCTCGTCTCCGCGACCGAGCACGCGGCCCGCGTCAATTGGCTCAAGGCCCGCGGCGACCAGTCAGCGTACCTTGCCGAAGCCAAACACCTCCACGCGAACTGGCACGGGCTTCAGCCGCCGAGCCCGCTCCCCAGAAACCGGATGCCTCTGTACTCCGCCTACCTCGCGGTTCTGTACGACACCGCCTGTCGGACGACGAATTCTTCGCGGCCGGGAAGACATGGACCATCCGCCTCTCGCTGGTTCTCCTCGGCATCCTCTACGTCGTCTTCCGACTGCACTTCCCGCCGCTGGTTGCCGTAAACCTTCTGCTGACGGTCGCGTTCGGCTACTTCGTCTTCAAGGCAGGCTACGTGCAGTCGGAGCTGCTCTTCTACACGTTGTTCCTTCTGACGTTCGTCGCAAGCTGCCACGCTATCGAGGCGCGGTCCACGAGTCGGGCGGTCGTGCTCGGCGCAATCGCCGGTGCGCTGGCGGCCCTCGCACATCTGACGAAGGCGGCAATGCTTCCCTTCGTGGCCGTCCTGTTGATCGTCACGATTGGAGCGGGCGCCGTGATGCGCTGGCGGATTGCCGCGGCCGTTGCGGTGATGGTGAGCTTCCTCGGAGTCCTGTCTCCCTACCTCTTGAACAGCAAGAGAGTGTACGGGCGCTACTTCCACAACGTGAATTCCAGCTTCTATGTTTGGTACGACAGCTGGCCTGCGGCGTCGGTGGGGACGTACTCATACGGCGATCAGGTCGGCTGGCCGACGTTGCCACGGTCGCAGCTCCCGGGCCCGGCCAGGTACTGGCGGGAGCACACCGTCCGCCAGATCCTGGCGCGCCTTGGCCGGGGCTTCGAGGACATGTTCCGACAGGCGTACCAAACGTTCTGGTTCTTCAAGCTCACGCTGCTGTACGTCCTGCTGTCGGCGGCGCTCGTCTGGTCGTCGCCGCGCCGGTTTGCAGGCCTGGTCCGAGATCATGCGCCGCTCGTTGTTTTCCTGGTCCTGTATGCGACGGTCTACCTGCTCGCCATCGCCTTCTACCACCCGATTTCCGGGACCGGGACCGCGCGCTTTCTTCTCGCCCATGTTGCTCCGCTGCTCTTCGCGATCGCCTGGTTCGCGACGAGGACGCGGCTTCGAGACACGCGCTGGACGGTGGCCGGTATCGAGCTGACCCCGGCGCACGTTCAGTTGCTGATCACCGCCACCATTGCCCTGGACATGGCCTTTACGTTCTGGCCGAGATTGATGGGGACGTACGGAGGGTTCTGAAGGCCTGGGGCCTGGGGCCTGGGGCCTGGAGAGAGGTTCCGCCGCAGCCGGCCGTAAGCCGAATTCTGTCGCTTTCGCCGCTTGCGCGGCTACGGCGTAACGACCATTCCTCTGGTCCCGTCATCGCTGACGGGCTCGAGCGGCCTACCCGGAGGCATCGGACGGGCCGTCCTTGTCGCCTCCCTATTTGGCCTTGCTCCGTGCGGGGTTTTGCCTGCCACCCGTGTTGCCACGGGCGCGGTGCGCTCTTACCGCACCTTTTCACCCTTACCCGGAGGGGCCGGTCTTAAGACCGGCCCCTCCAAGCGGTATGTTTTCTGTGCCACTGTCCTTCAGGTTACCCTGACCGGGCGTTACCCGGCGCATTGCCCTGCGGAGTTCGGACTTTCCTCCCCGCCTTCGCGCTTGCGCGCTCCGGCGAGGCGGTCGTCTAGCTTGCTGCGGCGGAATGTCAAAGAGCAGGCTGATCCGCGATCAGCCGTCGGTTTCCTGCTTGATGGCGTACTGTTCGAGCTTCTTGTACAGATTGCTGCGCGGCGTGTCGATGACCTCGGCCGTCTTCGAGATGTTCCAGGCATTCTCGCGCAGCTTCTGAACGATGAAGCGGCGCTCGAACGATTCCTTGGCCGCGTGCAGCGTGCCGGAACTGTCCTCTTTATTATCAGGGGTTTGGGGCCGCGCTTCAACCCTGAGCATCTGCCGGACGGCGTCGGCGTCGATCGCCTCGGCGGGCGCCATGATGATGAGCCGCTCGACCGTATTGCGGAGCTCGCGGACGTTCCCCTTCCAGCGCTGACCCTTGATCATCTCGAGCGCCTGCGGGCTCAACTTCGGCGCCCGGCGGTTGTTTTCGCGCGCGAAGGCGTCCACGAAGTGGCGGACGAGCAGCGCGATGTCCTCGGGCCGCTCGCGCAGGGGCGGCACCGGGATCGGGATGACGCTCAGCCGGAAATAGAGGTCCTCGCGGAAATTCCCTTTCGAGATTTCGTCCTCGAGGTCCTTGTTCGTCGCCGCGATCACCCGGACGTCCACTTTGATGGTCCGCGCGGAGCCGATTCGTTCGACTTCCCCTTCCTGCAGCACCCGGAGGACCTTCGCCTGGGTCTTGGCGCTCATGTCGCCGACTTCGTCGAGGAAGATTGTGCCGCGATCCGCCTGCTCGAACTTGCCGATCTGCTTCTCGGTCGCGCCGGTGAACGATCCCTTCTCGTGGCCGAAGAGCTCCGACTCGATCAACTCCTCGGGGATGGCGGCGCAGTTCACCTGGATGAACCGCTCGCGGCTCCGCAGGCTGTTCCGGTGGATGGCGCGCGCCACCAGTTCCTTGCCGACGCCGCTCTCGCCCAGGATGAGCACCGTCGCGTTGGTCGGCGCGGCCCTTTTGATCGCGTCGCCGACTTGCCTGAGCGCGGCGCTCTCCCCGACCATCTGATGACGCGCGTCGAGCGCGCGCCGGAGCGACTTGTTCTCGTCGCGCAGCCGTTCCTGCTCGAGCGCGTTCTTGACCGTCACGAGAACCTGCTCGCGGCCAAGCGGCTTCTCGATGAACGCGAACGCGCCGAGCTTGTGCGCCTCCCAGCCGGTCGAGGCGGTGCCGTGCCCGGAGATCATGACGACGGGCAGCGCATCGTTCGAGGTCTTGATCTTGGTCAGCGCCTCGAGGCCGTCCATGCCGGGCATCTTGATGTCGAGGAACACGAGGTCGGGCGGCTCGCGCTCGACGAGCGTGAGCCCTTCCTGGGCCGTGGGGGCCAGGATGCACTCATACCCCTCGTATTCGAGGATCATCCGCATCGAATCGCGGATGGCTGCCTCATCGTCGATGACGAGAATCCGCTGTTTCATTTCTTAGTTTGCGCTGGGGCCTGGCCTTCGCTAGGCTTCGGCCGAGCTCGCCGAAGCCTGGCCTAATTCTATATGCCAGGCGGAGGCGGCCCACCCCCAGCGCCTACCACCCCTCGCATCGCTTCGCTCGCTCGGGGCGCTGCCTCGCGGCATTTGGCTGGAAGGCACGCACTAGTCAAGAGACAGGGCGATAATCTCGCGCTGGCGCAGGCGCGGGTCGAACACGTAGAGCGCGATCGCGTCTCCCGGCCGTATCGTCGAGACGATCCGCTCGAAATCACGTACGCTGCGGATCGGCTGGCGGTTGATTTCCATGATGACTTTGCCCCGCGCCAGCCCCGACTGGAAGGCTGGACCGGCCGCTTCGATCCTCGACACGATCACCCCTTCGACCGACGAGGGCAGAGCCGCGCGACGAATGAACGCGTCGTCCAGCTCGCGTACCGCGACGCCGAGGCGCTGCTCGGGGGTCTGCTGGGGGCCGCCGCCGTCCGCCGGCGCCGGCGAACGCGGCTCACGGCCCTGCGGATTGATGTCGTCCCCTTCCTCCCGTCCGGTCGGGCGCTCCGCGAGCTTCACGACCACAGTCCGCTCGCGGCCGTCGCGCAGGACACGGAGGCGTGCCGCGGTGCCGGGCGAACGCGCGGAAATATCCCGGATCAGCTCGTCGTTGGTCCAGATCTTACGGTCGTCCACCGAGAGGATCAGGTCGTACGGGCGAATGCCGGCGCGATCCCCGGGCGATCGCTCGCTCACGTCCTGCACGAGCGCCCCGCGCGTCGTCGGAAGGCGAAGCGAGCGCTGCAGGTCCGGAGAGACGTCGGTCAGCGTCACGCCGATGAAGCCGCGTGACACGCGGCCCTTCGCCTTGAGCTGCTCCAGAATGGCGGCCACCTGGTTGATCGGCACGGCGAAGCCGATGTTGCTCGCGCGTGAGCTGATCGCCGAGTTGATGCCGATGACCTCTCCCCGCGCGTTGATGAGCGGGCCGCCGCTGTTGCCGAAATTGATCGCCGCGTCGGTCTGGATGTAGTCGTCCAGGCTCGCATCGAACAGCTTCCGGCCGATGAAGCTGACCACTCCGACGGTCACGGAATGGACGTAGCCGAGCGGGTTGCCGATCGCGCAGACCCACTCGCCGACCCGCAGCCTGGTCGAGTCGCCGAGCGGCGCCGCGGGGAGATCGTCGGTCGCGGGGATCCTGATGAGCGCGACGTCAATCGCCGGATCGGCCCCCACGACCGACGCGCGGAACGTCCGGCCGTCGCCGAGCGTCACGATGATCCGCTCCGCGCCGTCGATGACGTGATGATTGGTCAGGATGTACCCCTGACGATCGATGATGAAGCCGCTGCCCGCCCCCTGCCGTCCGTTGTCGGACTCCGGGCCCAGCGGGCCGTCGAACCAGTCCTCGGGGCGCCGACGCCGGCGCGGCTCGCGATCCTCCCCCGATGGAGACGAGGCGTCGATGTTGACCACCGAGGGATTGATGCGGTCGGCCACGTCGGCGAAATCGACGACGCCGTCGAACGACGGCATCGGAGTGTTCGCGGCGACACGGACCGGTGGCGCCTCCTCTACACGCGGCTCGGACACCGCCCGGGACGGCACGAACGAGCCGGCGACAATCAGGCCAACGAGGAAAGTGACCGTCGAGGTCAGGCCAACGGTGAGGAAGGTGAAGCGCTTGGACATACACATCCGTAGGGACTAGGGACTAGGCACTAGGGACTGCAGACGAAGTTCACGTTTTCCAACCTAAGTCCCAGGTTCCTAATCCCCAGTCCCTACGTCTTTCATTATAAAGGCGCGGAACTCGTCTTCGGTCAGGATCGCGACACCCAGCGACTTCGCTTTCTCAAGTTTGCTCCCTGCTTCAGCGCCCACGACGAGGTAGCTCGTCTTTCCGCTGACCGAGCCGGCCACCTTGCCCCCCCGGGCCTTGATGGCCTCAGCCGCCTCCTCCCGCCCCATCGAGGCCAGCGTCCCGGTCAGGACGAAGGTCTTTCCCGCGAGCGACCGATCGGCGCCCGCATCGTCAACGACCGCCGAGGCCATGTTGACGCCCGCCAGCCGCAGCCTTTCGATGAGCTCCTGATTCCGCGGCTCGTCCAGGAAGGCCCTGACGGCGCGAGCGACGACCGGACCGACGTCGGACACGGTTTCGAGAGCCTCGATCGGCGCCTTCAGCAGGGCGTCCATCGACCCGAACGCCCGCGCGAGCGCCTGCGCGCCTCCCTCGCCGACGTGACGGATCCCAATCGCGTACAACAGCCGCGACAGATCGCTCCCCCGGCTGCGATCGATCTGCTCGACGAGCTTCACCGCCGACTTCTCCCCGAACTTCCTGACGAGCTCTTTCCCTTCCCGCAGCGTGGTGGCCGTCAGAGCCGCCACGGTCTCGGCCCGAAGCGCATACAGGTCGGCGTAGTCCTTCACGAGGCCGGTCGTCACGAGCTGATCCGCAAGTGACTCGCCAAGCCCCTCGATGTTCATGGCCCTGCGTGACGCAAAGTGCTCGAGGCTCCGGCGCACGCGGGCCGGGCAGGAGATGTTCTCGCAGCGCCAGACGACTTCTTCCTCCGGTTTCTGGAGCGCGCTCTCGCAGAACGGGCACCCGGTCGGCATCGTCCACCTGGGAAGCTCCGCTTCGCCAGTGGGACGCCGGTCGACAATCGGCTTGACGACCTTGGGGATGACGTCGCCCCCCTTCTCGACGAGCACCCAATCGCCCGGGCGGACATCCTTCCGTTGGATGTCCTGCTCGTTGTGCAACGTGGCCATCGAGATCGTGGTTCCTCCCAGCCTGACGGGCTCGAGCACCGCGTACGGCGTGGCGGCGCCCGTGCGGCCGATGTTCACCCGGATCTCCCTGAGCAGGGTCGTCGCCTGCTCGGCCGGAAACTTGAACGCGGTGGCCCAGCGGGGAAACTTGGCCGTCGAACCAAGCCGGTCGCGCAGAGCGCGGTCGTCTACCTTGATGACCAGGCCGTCGGTGTCGAAATCGAGCGTGCGGCGGCGCTCCGCCCACTCGCGGCAGTGTGCGACCAGCTCTTCGATCCCGACGCAACGCTTCGCGTTCGGCTCGACCGGGAGCCCCCACGAATTCAGCGTCGACAACGCGTCCCAGTGCGTCGACGGCACGGTGTCCGGCGGAGCCGCGACCGGCAGGACTTCGTAGACGAAGGCCCTGAGCCGGCGCCGGGCCACCTCGGCCGCGTCGAGCATACGCATCGTGCCCGCGGCCGCGTTGCGGGGATTGGCAAACAGCGGCTCCTCGCGCTCCTCACGCTCTCGGTTTACCCGCTCGAAGGCCCCTCGCGACAGGAAGATCTCCCCGCGAATCTCGAGTCGGCCGGGTGGCGTTCCGGCGAGCGCGAGGGGAATCGCGCGGATGACGCGGACGTTGGCGGTGACGTCCTCCCCCTGAACGCCGTCGCCTCGGGTCGCGCCGCACACGAGGCGTCCGTCCTCGTACGTGAGGGCGATGCTGAGGCCGTCGATTTTCAGCTCGGCGACGTAGGCGATCGATACGATTTCAGCCAGTCCCCTTCGGACACGGTCGTCGAAGGCGCGGAGCTCTTCCTCGTTGTACGCGTTGTCGAGGCTCAGCATCGGCGCCGCGTGCCGGACGGTCTCGAACCCTTCTACCGGCCGGCCGGCGACGCGCTGGGTTGGCGAGTCGGCGGTAACGAGGTCTGGATGATCGCTTTCGAGCCGTTCGAGCTCGCGCATGAGCTGATCGAACTCGACGTCGGCGATCTCGGGGTCGGCCAGGACGTAATACCGCTCTTCGTGGCGGCGAATTTCCGCGCGCAGCCGGGCGATTCGTTCGGCCGGATTCACCGATCGCGTGAGAGGACGTACTCGGGAAGGGCGTACAGCGCGTCGCGCTCAGTAGAGGGGGCGAATACGCTCAGGCAGTGCTGTGCGGCCGACGCAAAATCGACCGCTTTCTTGAACGCGGCGTCGGTCGCCCGGCAATCGGTCAGCAGGCGCTTGACCTCGCCCCATGCCTCCGGCGTCACGCTCCGATCGCGGACCACCTGTCGCACGAGATCACTGGCGCGGCCGTCGGCGCGCTGCAAGAGATAGATGACCGGCAGCGTGACCTTTCCTTCGCGAAGATCGCCGCCGATCGGCTTGCCGAGAATCTCCTGGTCGGCCGTGAAGTCGAGCAGGTCGTCGACGAGCTGGAACGCGATGCCGAGGTTGAAGCCGTACTCGCGGAGGGCTTCTTCCTGCTCGCGCGAGACGCCACCGAGCTTCCCGCCAATCTGCGCGCAGCCGCTGAACAGATAGGCGGTCTTGCGGCGGATGATCTCGAAGTGCTCGTCCTCCGTGATGTCCACATCCCCGGTTTTGGTGAGCTGATACAGCTCCCCTTCGATCATCCGGAGCGTGACGTCGCAGAGCAGGCGGATGACGTCGAGCGAGTCCTGCGTCAGCGCCATCGCCATCGACTTGATGTAGAGATAGTCGCCCAGTAGGACCGTGATGTCGTTCCCCCACCGCGAGTGGACCGCGAGTTGGCCGCGCCGAAGCTCCGAGTCGTCGATGATGTCGTCGTGGACGAGGGTCGCGGTGTGGATGAACTCGACGACAGACGCGTAGAGCACGGCGCGATCGCCGGTGTAGCCCGCCAGGCGCGCCGCCATCAGCAGCACGGCGGGCCGGACCCGCTTGCCGCCGCTCGTCTGAATGTATCGTCCGATTTGCGGGATCAGTTCGACGCGCGACTCGACGTGCCGCAGGAACTCGCGCTCCACGGCGTCGAGATCGGCGCGGATCGGCTCGAAGATCTGGCCCAGATCGAGAGAAGAGGAATTGTGCACGGCGACCGCTCCTCACGATACTGGAGAGCGCGCGGAGTGTCAACGCGCGGAGCCCCGCTAAGCGGCTGACAGGATTAGTGATCCGCCCCGTCCGACCGGCGCCGTCAGAGCGCGCCGAAGAGCCCCGTGAAGGCCCGCGCCGCGGCCACCGAGACGGCATCGGCCGGCTCCCCGCGCGCGGCCGCGACCGCCTCGACGACGAAGGGCACCAGCGACGGCTCGTTGCGCTTTCCTCGATGCGGCACGGGGGCAAGAAACGGCGAGTCGGTCTCGACGAGCAGCCGGTCGAGCGGCGTCTCGCGCGCGACGTCGCGCAGTTCGGAAGCCTTCGGGAACGTCACGATGCCGGCGAACGAGAGATGAAAGCCGAGGGCGAGCGCGGCGCGGGCGGCCTGGCGGTCGCCGGTGAAACAGTGAAAGACACCCCGCACGTCCCCGCCGCCCTCTTCCCGGAGAATCGCGAGCGTGTCGTCCGTCGCTTCGCGCGTGTGGATGACGACCGGCAGCCTCAGCTCGCGCGCGAGCCGGACCTGCTCACGAAAGACACGCTGTTGGACGTCGCGCGGTGAAAAATCGTAGTGGTAGTCGAGTCCGATCTCGCCGATCGCGCGGATGGCCCTGCCCTCCGCCATCGACCGGCGCACCGCGGCCGCGGCGGCTCCGGCCGAGGCAAAGTCCCCGGCCTGATGCGGGTGGACGCCCGCGCTGAAACAGGCTTCAGGCCAGATCGCGCTCAGCCGGGCGGCGCGGGCCGCCTCCGCGGCGTCACCCGCGGCAAGGATGCACAGGACGGACCGGACGCCTGCCGCCTTCGCGCGGCCGACCACGGCGTCGAGGTCCGCCTCGAACGTCTCATCCGCGAGATGGCAGTGACTGTCTATCACCTGACGCGTGTCCCTGGGGGCGGCGGGTCGTCAAACGTCACAAGCGTGGGCTTGCCGCCTTCCGGGCTCGCGGCGAGCACCATGCCGTTCGACTCGATCCCCATCAGCTTCGCGGGCTTGAGGTTGAACACGATCGCGACGGTTCTGCCGACGAGCGAGTCCGCCTCGTACGCTTCGGCAATCCCGGCCACGAGCGTCCGCCGCTCCGAGCCGACGTCGACCTCGAGCTTGATCAGCCTCTTCGAGTTCGGCACGCGCTCGGCGGCGAGCACCTTGGCCACCCGAAGCTCGATCTTCATGAAGTCGTCGATCGAGATGCGGTTGTCCGTTGGCGCCGGGGCGGGGGACGCCGCCGGCGCAGTTGGAGCGTCTTTCTTGATCTCTTCCACGCGAGTCTCCTGTTCTCCCAATCTTGGCCAGAGCGCGGCCGCCTGCACGATGACGCGCTCGCCGTCGGCACGCCAGGCAGCATCCGACAATCGCAATGTTTCGGCCGAGCGCGTCTCGCCGACCCGGCGCAGGATCTCGGCGGAGGACCGCGGCATGATCGGTCCGACGAGCAGCGCGGCAATCCGCAGCGCCTCCGCGACGTCGAACAGCACCGACGTCAGCCGGTCCGCCTGCCGTTCGTCTTTCGCGAGCGCCCAGGGCTCGGTTTCGGCGATGAATTCGTTCGCGGCGTCGACGATCCGGAAGACGGCCGCCGCCGCCTCGTTCAGCGCGTACCGCTCCATCGCGTTCGCATAGGCGCCACGCGCCGCGTCGGCGACCGCCGCCAGCCGGCCGGATGGCAGCCCGGGCGAGGTCAAGCGCCCCTGCCGATACCGGTGGCTCATCGCCGACAGCCGGTTCACCAGGTTGCCGAGGTTGTTCGCCAGATCGACGTTGTACTTCTCCTCGAACCGATCCCACGAAAAGTCACCGTCCGATCCGTACGCAATCTCCTTGACGAGGTACAACCGGAGCGGGTCCGCCCCGAGCCGCTCGGCCGCCTCCCAGGGATCGACCACGGTGCCGAGCGACTTGCTCATCTTCTCGCCCTTGAAGTGCACCCAGCCGTGACCGAAGACCTGCCGCGGCATCGGCAGGCCGGCGCTCAGCAGCATCGCGGGCCAGATCACCGTGTGGAAGCGCGTGATGTCCTTGCCGACGATGTGCAGATCCGCCGGCCACCAGGTCCTGAACAAATCCTCGTCGGTCCCGAGCCCGACCGCCGACGCATAGTTGGTGAGCGCGTCGGCCCAGACGTAAATGACGCTGTCGGGATCGCCGGGCATCGGGATGCCCCACGACTGCCCCGCCCGGCTGACGGAGATGTCCTCGAGGCCACCCTCGAGCAGCCGGAGGATCTCGTTGCGCCGGATCTCCGGCTCGAGAAACCCCGGCCGCTGCGCGAAATGCTCCAGCAGCCGGTCGCGGTACTTCGACAGCCGGAAGAAGTAGTTCTTTTCTTTGATCCAGACCGGCTTGCGATTGTGGATGGGACAGTTCCCATCGACGAGATCCTTCTCCGGCTTGAAGGCCTCGCACGACTCGCAGTACCAGCCCTCGTAGATGCCGTCGTAGATATCCCCCGCCGCCGACATCCGCCGGACGAGTTCCGTCACGCCCGCGCGGTGCCGCGGCTCCGTCGTGCGGATGAAGTCGTCGAACGAGATGTCCAGCTTCTTCCAGACGTCGCGGAACTCGCGCTCCATCCGATCGCAGTATGCGAGCGGCTCGAGTCCCAGCTCCCGCGCCTTGCGATAGACGTTCTGGGAGTGCTCGTCGTTCCCCATGAGGAAGCGGGTCTCGACGCCGGCGAGCCGCTTGTAGCGCGCGATGACGTCCGCGGTGATCTTCTCGTACGCCGTCCCGAGGTGGGGCCGGCTGTTGACGTAGTCGATCGCGGTGGTGAGATAAAAACGCACGGCTACTGACGTGCTCGATACGCTTGCAGCGCGAGCGCCTGGACCTCTTTGATCGGCACCCCGCGCGCCTCTGCGATACGGACGCAGTCCTCGAACTCCGGCTGCGCGTTGACCACGCGCCCGGCGCGGCGGGCGACCTTCACGCGGACCTCTCCGAGCGGTGTGGCGACGCCGACCGTCTCGCGCTCGAGCCGCTCGCGCGACATCTCCTGCCAGCGGACGCCGATCGTGGTCGTCTCCTGAAACAGAAGCTCCGCGATGGCCTCACGGCGATCCGGCGGCGCCAGGACGGTCACAAGGATCCCGGGACGGTTCTTCTTCATCTGCACCGGCGAGTAGAACACGTCGAGGGCGCCCGCCGCGTGGAGCCGATCCATGAGCGCGCCGAAGATCTGCGGATTCATGTCGTCGATCTCGCATTCGAGCGAGACGATGGTCTCGACGCCCGCGACCGTTCCAACGCGCTCGCCGACGAACACCCGCAGCACGTTGGGAAAGCCCGCCGGATCCCGATCCCCGGCGCCATAGCCGATGCGCTCGACCCGCATCGCCGGCATCGGGCCGAACGCCTTCGCGTAGCCGGTCATCAGCAGCGCACCGGTGGGCGTGACGAGCTCCCCCACCGCGCCGGTCGAGTAGGTCGGCGCGCCCGTCAGGAGCCGCGCGGTCGCCGGCGCCGGCACGGGGAACGTCCCGTGGGCGCAGGTCACCGTGCCGCCGCCGACGTTCAGCGGCGAAACGGCAACGTCCTCGATCCCGAACCACTCCATCGCGAACACGGCCCCGACGATGTCGACGATCGAGTCGAGCGCGCCCACTTCGTGCAGGTGGATTCGCTCGACCGGAATCTGGTGGATCGCCGCCTCGGCCTCGCCCAGCCGTCTGAACAGCTCAATCGCTCTCTGCCGCCCGCTCGTCGACAGGGCCGAACGCCCGATGGCGCGCTCGATCTCGGGAAGCGAGCGATGGTCATGGTGATGGTGCTCAGGGTGCTCAGGGTGCTCAGGGTGCTCGGTGCTCAGGGTGCTCAGGGTGCTCGTGGTGCTCGTGATCCCCATGGTGGTCGTGGCTGTGCAGTTTGAACTTCGTTGCCGAGACGCCGGCGCGCAACACGCGATCGGCATGGACGTGCCAGTGTCCCTCGATGGCGAGGCTGCCGAGCGCCGTGCGCAGCTCGTCGATCGGCAGGCCCGCATCGAGGAGCGCGCCGACGACCATGTCGCCCGACGCGCCGGCGAAGCAGTCGAAATAGAGAGTGCGGCTCACAGATATCCGTCTTCCTTGAAGCTCCGATACCGGTTGTCCGCCAGGATCACATGATCCACGACGTCGATCCCCATCAACGCGCCGGCCGCCACCAGCCGCGCCGTCAACGCGACGTCGTCTTTGCTTGGCGTCGGGTCGCCGGACGGATGGTTGTGGAACAGCACGATCGCGGCCGCGCCGCCGACGACAGCCTCGCGGTAGACGGCGCGGGGATCCGCGTGGCTTGCATCGAGGGTCCCGACCGACACCAGCCTGGCGCGGATGACGCGATGGCGCGTGTCGAGCAGCAGCACGCCGAAGCGCTCCACCTGCCCCGAGCCGAACTGCGGCATCAGGTACGCGGCGGCGTCGCGCGGATGGACGATCTGCGTCCGGAGCTGGGCGCCGCGGACGAGCGTTCGGCGCCCCAGCTCGACCGCCGCCACCACTTGCGCCCCTTTCGCCGCACCCAGTCCGACGATGCGCCCGAAGTCCTCCCGCCGCATGCGGGCCAGCCCATGCACGCCGCCGGCGGCCTCGAGGAGCGTGTTTGCGACGTCGAGCGCGCTCCGCCCGCGCGACCCATGACCGATCACAATCGCGACCAGCTCGTTGTCGCCGAGCGCGGCCGGTCCGACACGGTCGAGTTTTTCGCGCGGCCGATCGTGCGGCGCAAGCGTTTTCATCGTATCATCGAAACCCCGATGCTCAGGGCGACGCTGCCGATTGCCGTGATCGCGATCGCGGCGACGATCGGCTGTTCCGAACCCCCCAACAAAGAAATGCATCAGGCCCAGGGCGCGATCGACGCCGCACGGGCCGCCGGTGCGGAGCAGTACGCCCGCGACGAGTTCGACGCCGCGCGCACCGCGCTCTCGCGATCCGAGGAGGCCGTCCGCGCGCGCGACTACCGGCTCGCGCTCAGCCACGCGCTCGACGCGAGCGAGCGCGCGCAGGACGCGGCGCGGGAGGCGGCCAACCGCAAGGCCGCCGCGCGCAGCCAGGCCGAGCGCGCGCTGCTCTCGGCCGACGCAGCCGTCAAACGCGCGCAGGCGCGCCTCGCAACCCTGTCGGCCGCGCGCCCGGCGCGGCGGGACCTTGCTGATATCGACCACGCGATCGACGTGGCCAGTCAGGCAGTGCAAGAATCGCGCGCAGCGCTGGCGAAGGAAGACTACCTCGGCGCCGCCAAGGCGCTGGATGGCGTCGAAGCCCGTCTGGACGCGGTGCTCCGCGGCGTCAGGCCGCCGGCGCGTCCGAGGTCCGGCCGCGGGAGGTAGGCAAGAATCTCACCGCCCGGACACGGGCGACGTTGCAGAATATCAACGCAACATCCCGCCGAACGCGAGCAGCATGCCCACGATGAGCAGGAACCCGGCCACGTCGAGCGCGAAGCCGTAGCGCATCATCACACCGATCGGGACGTGCCCCGAGCTGTAGACAATGGCGTTGGGCGGCGTCGAGATCGGCATCATGAACCCCATGCTGGCGCCGAGCGTGGCCGCGAGGGCCGGCACGACAGGGTCTATCCCGGACTCCTTGGCCACGGCAATCGCGATCGGGACGATCATGTTGGCGGACGCCGTGTTGGATGCCGTTTCCGAGACGACAATCGCGACCGCCGTGAACAGCAACGTGAGCGCCACCGGACCGTTCACGGGCAGGAGGGTGAGGATGCCCCGCCCTAGACGCTCGGCGAGTCCGGTCGAGAACGCCAGCTCCCCCATCGTCAGGCCTCCCCCGAACAGCAGGATGATGCCCCAGTCGATCCGCACCGCGTCGTCCCAACCGAGCGTGAAGCGCCGGAGACGCCAGCTCACGGGCAGCAGAAAGAGCAGGATGGCGCCGATCATCGCCGCGACCGCCTCCGGCACGGCGGCGCCGTAGGCGAGCGCGAATGCGGTCGAGCCCAGGCCGGTGACCGCGAACACTCCGGGAAGCAGCCACAGCGCGACGGTGACGCTGAACGCAACGAGCACGTTGCGCTCGCCCGTGGTCAACCGCCCGAGCCTGGCGAGCTCAGCCTTCAGCGGACTGGCGGCGGAGGCATCGAGCTCTACGCCCCGCAGCGCGGTCGCGGCGAAGTGCGCGACAAGGAAGACGAAAAGCATGAGCGCCAGCGGCACGCCGAAGGTCATCCACCCGGCGAACGACAGTTTGTAGCCCGCGAGGCGCTCGAGCATGCCGAGGCCGATGAGGTTGGGCGGCGTGCCGATTGGCGTCGCCATGCCACCGACCGACGCGCCGAACGCCGTGACGAGCATCATCGCCATCGCGAAGCGGCGGGTCGCGGGATCCTGGTGTCTGCCCTTCGTCACGTGCGCCACAATCGACAGCCCGATCGGAAACATCATCGCGGTCGTCGCGGTGTTGCTGATCCACATGGAGATGAACGTCGTGACCCCGCCGAACGCGATCAGGATCCGCAAGGGACTGCGCCCGACCGCCGGAGAGGCAAGCGCGGTGTAGGCGATGCGCCGGTCGAGGCCGTGCACGAACATCGCCTCGGCCAGCATGAAGCCGCCCATGAAGAGGAAGATGATCGGATCGGCGAAGGGCGCGAACGCGACGCGCGCCTGCGCGACGCCGAGGAGGATCGCGAGGACCGGTCCGATCAACGCCGTCACCGCGAGCGGCAGCGCTTCGGTTACCCAGAGCACGACCATCATCGCGAGAATCGCCCCGAGGCGGTGGGCCGGCTGGGGCATCGGGAGCGGCGCCAGCAGCAAGATCAGGAAGAGCGCGGGGCCCGCGAAGAGGCCGACCGTCCGGCGGCGCCGGTTGAACTGTTCCTCCGCGGGCGAGTAGACTTCGGCCGCCTCGTGATACTTACGCATGCGCGACCCAGGTACCCTCGCAGATCAGCTCGGCCCACCCGGTCAGGAAGAGTCCCGCATCGGTCCACTCGACGAGCTGGGTGCCTCCCGGTGAGGTCACGTCCACCTTCCGCGCGGCGCCGCCGTACGCAGAGGCCGCGACCGCCGCCGCGCACGCGCCCGTGCCTGACGCGAGCGTAGGACCGACGCCACGCTCCCAGATCAGGATGCGGACGCGATCGGGCGCCTCGACGTCAGCGAGCTCGACGTTGGTGCCGGCGGGAAAGTAGGGATGCCGGGTCAGGAGCGGCCCCAGGCGCCTCAGCCGCTCCTCGGTGACCTCGCCGAGGACGACGCATTGCGGGTTACCGACGCGAAGAACGACCGCGCGAACCATCTCGCCGCCGACATCCAGGTCGGCGACGCGAAGATCCTCCGGCACGCCCATCGCCGCGCGAAAGGTGTGTCGCGAGCCCTTGCCGGCGAGGCGGGTCAACCTTTTCACGCCGGCGTCCGTCTCTATCCCGATTTCGCGCGTGGCCGGGCGCTCGTACGTCAGCAGGGCCGCGAGGCACCGAACGCCGTTGCCGGACACCTCCGAGGCGCTGCCGTCCGCGTTGAGCAGGCGCATCGTGGCGCCGAAGTCTGTCGTCTCGAAGAGGATCAGGCCGTCGGCACCAACGCCCGCATGGCGGTCGCACATCGCGCGCGCGAGCGCCGGAACATCGACGGGGAGCTTTTCGTCCGCTATGAGGAGAAAGTCGTTGCCGTAGGCGTGCGCCTTCGCGAAGCGCACCATCCGGCGGTTCGTTCGAATCATCCGATCCATCTATTTCCCCGGGCCGCATGAGCTCAACGACGACAGAACGCGAGCAGATGCCAGCCGAACCGGCCGACCAGCGCGCGCGGCAATGCATTGAACGTTCCGACGAACAGACCGTTGTACAACGTTCCTTTCCAGCCACCGTGCAGGCGCGACTTCACGGGGAACCGCTCCGGAACGATGCGCACGTCGCTGAAGTCTGTGAGGAGCCGCCGGAATTCGCCGAGGCTGTACTTGCGGAGGATCGGCGCGTCCTCGTGCTCGAGGCCGACCTTCATCAGCTTGGAGAGCGCATTCAGCCAGGACACGCGGTTGTAGACCTGGAAGAGCGCCTCGCCGCCCGGTTTCAGGACGCGCCGCACCTCGGTCACGATGGCGCGGTCGTCGGCCGCGTACTGAATCACGCCGTGCGCGAACACGAAATCGAACGACGCGTCCGGGAACGGGAGCGCGGCCCCGTCGGCTTCCACGATCGACGCCGCGAGACGCTGATGAGCCATGTTCGTCGCCGCGAGCCGGGCCGCCCCGTGCGCGACGTCGACGCCCATCCCCCTCGCGCCGCCGCGCGCGAAGCGCGCGAGATCGATGCCGGCGCCGCAGCCCACATCGAGCACACGCCGCCCGCGTTGGCCGTCGAAGTCGACCAGCCGCGGCAGATGATGCAGCTTTTCGAAATGATACTGATCCAGATCGGCGAAGAAGCCGGGCGTGCCCGGCGCATGCTGCGAGATCTCGAGATCGTGAATGTGGTGGTCCCAGTACGCGCGGACACGCGACGCAGCGGAACCGTGGGACGACGACACGACGCAGTAATATACGTCGAATGACGCTCACCCGCGATCCTGCGCGACTCGCCGCCGCTCCCTTCGACCTGCTCGTCGTCGGCGGCGGCGTGCACGGTCTCGCGGCGGCGTACGACGCCGCCTCGCGCGGACTGTCGGTGGCGCTGGTCGAGCGCGGCGATTTCGGGAGCGGCGCGTCGTTCAACCATCAGAAGACCGCACACGGCGGGCTGCGATCGCTCGGCGGCCTGCGGCTGCAACAGGCACGCCTGTCGATTCGCGAGCGCCGCGCTCTCGCGCGCATCGCCCCCCACCTGCTCCGTCCGATTCCCTTCCTCGTCGGGACGTATCGGTCCGTGAGCAAGGGCCGCGTCGCGCTTCGCGTCGGGTTCAAGCTCGACGCGTGGATGGGGCGCCACCGCAACGACGGCATCGAGCCAGAGCTGCGGCTGCCGCCCGCCCGGCTCGTGTCGCAGACGGCAGCGCGGAAACTGTTCCCGGGAATCCGCGAGGCGGGCCTGACCGGCGCCGCGACCTGGTACGACTACCAGATGGTGGAAGCCGATCGCGTGACGATCGGGTTCGCGCTGGCGGCGGGGGGGCATGGCGCGATCCTCGCCAACTACGTCGAGGCGCTCGGTGTACTGCGGCACGACGGCCGCGTCGCCGGGATGCGGGTTCGCGATCTCGTGACCGGCGAGGAGCACGAGGTCCGGGCCCGCGTGGTTCTGAACGCAGCTGGCGGCGAGGCCGGTCTGATCATGCGGGCATTCGGAGACGACCGTCCGTTCCCTGTCCTCAAGGCGCTGAACGTCGTCACACGCCGGCCCGCGGGCGACCTCGCGCTCGCTGCTCAGGCACCGACCGGCCGGATGCTCACCATGACACCCTGGCGAGGCCGCGCGCTCGTCGGCACCTGGCAGTCACCGGCCCTGGCGAATCCGCAGGATGCCAGCGTATCTTCCGACGAGCTCCAATCCTTCATCGCGGACGCCAACGCGGCGTTCCCGGCGCTGCGACTCACGCCGGGCGACGTGTCGCTCGTGCATCGCGGCCTCGTACCCGCGGTCACCGGACGTCGCGGTCCCGACCTGAGACCCCGCCACACGGTGATCGATCATTCATCGCGCGGAGCCCCCGGGGCGCTCACGCTGGTAGGCGTCAAGTACACGACCGCGCGGCTTGCGGCCGAGCGGGCCGTCGATCGCGTCATGAAGCTCGTCGGCCGGGCTGCGGGACGTTCGGTTACGGCGCGTGCCACCCTTCCGGGCGCGGGAATCGCGGATCATGAAGCGCTCGCGATCGAAACCGGACGCGCTGTCGGCGTAGAGCTCGACCCGCATGTCCGATCTCACCTCGTGGCGACATACGCGGAGCGCTGCGCGCCAATCATCCGCCTGATGGGAAATCGTCGTGAGCTGATGGAGCGTGTCTCAGACCGCGTGCCCGTGACGGCCGCGGAGGTCGTGCACGCGATTCACGCGGAGGCGGCGGTCCGGCTGAGCGACGTCGTCATGCGCCGCACGCCGCTCGGATCGATGGAATACCCGGGCGACGACGCCGCCCGGCGTGTCGCGGCGATTGCCTCGACGGAGCTCGGGTGGGACAACCCCAGGATCGGCGAGGAGCTCCGCCTGCTGCGCGCCTGCTATCCCTAGCGGACGACGACCTGGACGTTGTTGTCGAGATCGCTCTTGTTGATCTCGATGTCCCCCAAAGGCTTCTCGAGCGTCTCCCCGGATCGCAGCTCCAGTTTCAGCCGGTATTTTCCGGGCGGAACCTTGATCGTGAACGCGCCGTTCACGTCGCTCGAGACGGTGAACGTGGCGCCGGTCGCGCCGTTCACGAAATCGAGGCGGCGCGCGCCGAGCGGCGTGCCGGCCGCGCTGACGACCCGCCCGCTGATCGTGCCGTCGGTCGTCGGCGGTGGCGCCGAGGGGTCCACGACCGGTACGCCCGGCCGGCAGGCGGCGAACACGATCGCGAGACCGATGGCGGCCGCAATCCAGCCGGTGCTTGCTGAACGGTTCTTCTGCGTGCGCATCGTGCGACTCCTTCCAGGCGCGCGGTAAGCGCGCCTACGGCACGGTGAATCCCCGGAACACCCACGTGACGCCCGCCGTGAAACCCCAGCTCGGATCGGTCGATACCAGGCCGACCAGGAACCCGCCATCGACGCGCGCGCTCCCACGCGTAAAACGCGCGCCGAATCGCAGAATCGAGCGGGACTCCGTTCCCTCGGGCGGCTCGTCTCCCCACTTCTGGTCGCGGCCGTTTATCTCGCCTACGACTTCGAACCCCTGCGCGATCGCTCGCGCAACCGAGAATCCGTACGTCAGAGCATCATTCTGAAAATCGCCGCGCACCGGGTCTTCGAGGATTCCGAACCCGATGTTGCCCACGAGGCGAATGGATTGAAGTGTTTTGCCAACGAGCACCGACACGGTGAAGTCGGTCGTGTCGAGGCCGAGGCCGCTCTGGTTCGAGGCCAGCGGCAGCTTCGTTGCCAGGCGGAAGCCGAGCGCCGGCCGTCCGGGCGCCTCCGAGAGAAAACGGACCTTTGTCGCAACCACCATGTCGTCCACGTCGGAGGTGGTGTCCCCATCGAAGTCCACCAGGCTGGAGAGCGGCGCCACAAAACGATCGGTAACTGCCAGCCGCTGATACGGCGCCCAATCGAGCTGGAGCTCGACGATCGAGCCGAGGCCGAAGCTGGTTCCGACCGACGGGAACCGGAGCAGATTGCCCTCCAGACCGGAAACCGGATACAGGGCGTCGCGGGCGTAGTCGAATCCCGCCTCGATCAGGATGTTTCCCGAACCGATCGTCTCCGGGTCCTCGGTCACCAGCGGACGCTGCTGCGCGCCGGCTGGCCCGGCGGCCGCGAAGAACAGCAGCAGCACCCCTGCGTACGACGCGACCGATCTCAGCGTTTTCGACATTCGGCATCCGACATTCGGCATTGACACGACTCAGAAGAGTTTCTTGCTATCGAGGAGGATCGTGACCGGGCCATCGTTGACGAGCTCGATCGCCATTTGCGCCTGGAATTCCCCGGTCGAGACGGTCAAACCGGACGCACGGAGATCGCGGACCACGTCCTCATACAACGCGCGGGCGAGCGCCGGCGGCGCCGCGGCGTCGAACGACGGCCGGCGCCCCTTGCGAGCGTCTCCACACAACGTGAACTGGGACACGACGAGGACGCCGCCGCCCTTCTCCGCGACGGTTCGATTCATTTTTCCGGCGTCATCGCCGAAAATCCGCAGATCGCGCACTTTGCTCACCAGGTATTGGACGTCGGCAGGCGCGTCATCGTCTGCCACCCCCACGAACACGAGCAATCCGTGGCCGATCTCGCCTACGGTACGAGCACCCACACGCACGCGGGCGCTGGTGACCCGTTGCACGACGGCTCTCATGTCGACCTAGTGCCGGATGGTCAATGGCGCAGTCCCAGCCGGCAGTGCGGTGTCGGCGGTGGACGTTGACGCGAACCGCCGGTCGAGCAAGTGCCGCGGCTGCAAATTCGCGGCCGCGCGCAGCATCGAGTTCTTGATTTCAGGATGGTCGACTTCCAGCTCGGCAATGAGCCGCTTGACGCGTTGACGCTGGAGGCCCAGATCGCCGCAGGCGGGGCAACAACAGCCAACGATCGGCAGCCCGCATTCGTTCGTGTACTGCCGCGCCTCGGACTCGGTGACGTATACGAGCGGTCGAATGACGATGTGGCGGTCGTTGTCGGAGACGAGGCGGGCCGGCATCGCCTTGAGCGAACCGGAGAAGAACAGGTTCATCACGAGCGTCTCGATCACGTCATCGGCGTGGTGCCCGAGCGCGATCTTCGTCGCGCCCACCTCGTCCGCGAGACGGTACAGCACGCCGCGACGCAGCCGCGCGCACAGCGAGCAGGGCGTGGCGCCCTCCTCGAGGATATCGTCCATGACGTCGCCGATCGTCGTGTGCTCGACGACCACGTCCCAGCCGCGCTCGGCGCACGCTGCCTCGATGAGATCGCGTCGATACCCCTCATAGCCTGAGTCGACGGTCACCGCAATCACGCTGAACGAGATCGGCGCCCGGCGCTGGAGCACGTGGAGCACGTGCATGAGCGCCCAGCTGTCCTTACCGCCGGACAGGCCCACCATGACGCGGTCGCCGTCTTCGATCAGGTTGTAGTCGCCGATCGCCCGGGCCACCTTCTTCGCGACGCGCGCTTCGAGCGGTGTTCGGTAGGACATTGCGGTATTCTCGCACGCTCCGGGCTCGATCCGAGCACGCCCGACCTGAAGGTCGGGCCTACACGCGACGAGCGACAACGATCAGCGCCAGGGCTCTCGACGGAAACAATCGTCCCAGTGGAAACAGCAGGCGCATCGCCCACCGGTTCGAGGGCACGTTCCCCTCGGTCTGCAGGTGATCCTGAATCGGCTGAAGCGGCGTGAACAGGTGCTTCAGCCAGAGCTCGAGATAGATGCAGCGCTCCGTGACGAACTCGAAGCCCGATTCACGCAGCAGCGGTCCGGACAACTCGCCGTACGACAACTCGCTGAGGTGATCGCGGCTGTAGGGGCGCTCGAGGCCGTCGGCGCGCGCGAGGAGCCGCTCCCGGTTCGGCGTCGTGATGATCGCGATGCCCCGCGGCTTGAGCACCCGCCGCCACTCGCCGAGCGTGCGACGCGCGTCGGTCACGTGCTCGATCACCTCACCCGCGAACAACCCGTCGAACGATTCGCCGCCAAACGGAAGCGAAGAGGCATCGAACACGCCCCAGGCCTGACGCGGCACCTCCCTCGAACGGTCGCGCACGGACGCGAAGTCGAGGTCGCCGGCCACAACGCGGAACGGAAACGAGACGTCGATCTCGGAGAACAGCGATCGGCCGCAGCCGACGTCGACGACGGTGCCGCCCGACGGGAAGTACTGTTCGAACAGCTCCCGGAGCCGCCCGAGCTTGTAGGCGTGCAGGTCATGGAGGAAGGGACGGTCCCGCGGCACGTCGTAGCCGCGTCCGGCGTACTGGCGCGTGTAGAAGTCGCGCAGCACGTCGCGGTCCATGAATTTCAACAGAACCGGCTCTGCGCCTCGGATGTTCCCTTCCGCGTCGCGAAAGACGATTTGCAGGTCGCCGAGCGGGGTCAATTCGAAGTCCGGGTTGTGCCAGCCGTCAACGACCGGAAGCGAGCGGCCGCCGGCTTCGACCGTGACCGAGCCGCGCTGGATGGCGGTGAAGTCGAACCGCAGGAGCGCCGTCCCGCGGCCTTCAGGCAGCTGGAAGCGCCACCAGCCCAGGTGCCCGCCAGGATGGTCCCGCGTCAGATACGAGTAGATGTCGACGGTGAAGACATAGGAGGAGGACGGGCCGGTGCGGTAGTCGAGCACCAGTTCGCCGCGGCGCGCGTGAACGTGGACCGTCCGGGCGCGCGGCAGCGCCCGATGGATCCAGGCACGCCTCATCGAAATTCCGGCCTCAGGGTCACCCGCGCGCCCAGGTACCGGCTGTCGCTCGACGGCGGCATCTCGAGAAACGGCACGAATCCATTGGTTGTCGTGATGGTCACGACGTACACGTAGCTCGTCGGCGTTTCGTAGGGCCGGTATGGAACGCCGCCCGGCATCCTCAGCGTCAGCGTCTGGGCCACGCCAGGCTCAAGCCTGACTTCATGCTCGTCGCGGCCGCTGTCGATCGTCACGACGTTGACGATGGGCGCGTCGATCTGAACGACCAGCCGGTCGATGCGGCGCCCCCGCCACCCGCCGTCCGGGAGCCTCTCGAGCGGCGCGCGGAGGATGACGTCCGCCCGGGACTTGCCCCGGACCCAGAAGAACTCCCCTTCCGGCGTGTAGACGTTGTCGTCCGGGAAGTAGCTCATGACGTCGCCGGCGAGCATCCGACGGGACCTGTCCGGCTTCGCGTTCACCGGCAGATCGTTCAGCATCGTCAGCTCGATCGGAAGCAGCCGCAGCGGGCCCGACTTGACGTGCTCGCCGGGGTTGAAGGAGCTCCAGAAGGGATTGAGCAGGATCTTCGCGGTAAACAGCGCACCCACGCCGAGCGCGATGAGCGGAACGCGCGGGTTGTCGAGGAGCGGGGTGAGAAACAACAGGAGCGGATAAAAGCTGAGGAAGTACCGGTTGCCGACAGGACCGCCGCCCCCGGACCACGTAAAGGGGGTGATGAACAGGATGGCGCCGACGGCGACCGCGGCCGCGCCGAGCGCCAGCCACTGCCAGCCTTCGCGCCCCCGCCGCGAGATCAGAAAGAGCGTCAGCGAGACCACGCCGGGGAAGAAGTACGGGACGAGCCCCGCGTGACGGCCCACGAAGAAGTACCAGACGTTGCGGGCGAACACGCCGATCGTGTGCTGATTGGCGAGCGTGTCGGCCAGCAGCTGGTCCCGGCCGTGCAGAGGCGCGATCCGATCGAAGGTCTCCGACGGGTTCGCGAAGGGAAAGCCGGTCATGTGGTAGAAGGTCTTGCGATATCCGCCCTGATAGTTGAACTCGCCGGTGATGCCGAAGTTCATCAGGTAGAGGCCGCCCGCGACGACTCCGAACACGACACCAAGACCTGCAGCGCGCGACCACTCCCGCCGCCACGCCGTGGTCAACACGATGGGCGCGACGAGCACCGCGTGCGTCGGCTTCGAGAACGTCAGGACGCCCACAAGAATGGCGGCCCAGTAGTTGCGGTCTGACCGCCAGAGAAATGCCGCGTAGAACACGAGCGAGAGATTGAAGAGCTCTGGCGTGATCCAGACGAAATACACCGGCGCGACCGAGCCGGCGAGAAAGACGACGGCGAACGCGGCGGCGAGGCCGGGACGCGATCCGCGGCCGGCGAGCCACAAATACGCGACGAGGACGTCCAGGGCGACGAGCAGCGCATGAAGGATGAGGAAGCCGCCCGTTCCGAAGAGCCAGACGAACGGCGCGGCGACGAGCGGATAGATGAACGACTTTCCGAAGAAGAGCCGTGTCTCCGACGGCTCGTCGGTGGAAATCCTCCGGAACCAGGGGAACGCGTCGATCGCCTCGAAGCGGTTCGTCTTGCCCCGCTTGAGAAACACTCCCTCGGGTCCCGCCGTGTATTCCTCCCACACGCGTGTGAGGTCGCGGCGCTCGTAGGTGAAATCGAAATCACGGGCGAGGCTGTGACCCATCAGGTAGTACGTCGCCTCGTCACCTTTGAAGCCGTGCTCGGCCCGCGGGAAGTCGATCGACGCGGCGACGCCGAGCAGCACGAGCGCGATGGCGGCGGCGGTGGCGATCCCCGGATCGATCCGGCGGGCCGGCGGAGCGGATGCGCGGTCGGCCGCAACGATGGTCACGTGAGCAACAGCTCCTGGACGGCCCTCGGCCACGACATCGCGTCCGCGACACGTTTCCCCTCGATCCCCATCCGCTGCGCGGCCGTATCGTCGTCGATGAGGCGCCGGAGCGCAGCCGCCAGGGCGGAAGGATCGGGCGCGCACACGAGGCCGTGACGATCGTCGACCACGAGCTCGGCGGGACCGCCGCTGTCGTGGCAGGTGATGATCGCCTTGCCCGCGGCGAACGCCTCCACGGTGACGAAGCCGTAGTCCTCTTCAAGAGGCACGAAGACGACGGCGCGGCACCGAGCCAGATGGTTCACGATGCCGGAGCTGTCCAGCCGGCCGATCATCTGCACGCGGTTGTCGAGCCCCAGCTCGCGCGCGAGCGAGACGAGCCGGTCCCGCTCTTCGCCGTCGCCGCCGATCACGCACCGGATCCCGCGCGCCGCAGGCTCGGCGAGCGCGCGCAGCAGCAGGTCGAAGCGCTTGAGCGGCGCCAGCCGCGAGACGGCGAAGAAGTAGTCGCCGTACCCGTCGCAGCGGTAGGCGCGCGCGGGAGGAGGCGGGTGCAACACCGTCGAGCGGACGCCCCCCAGGACCTCCAGGCGCTTTTGAATCGTGCGCGACTGCACGAACAATCGACTCACGTTCCGCCTGAGGAGGTATTTGTCCGCGGCATGGATGAACCGGCGCCGGATCTGTTCTTTGATCCTCGCCTTCGCGCCGAGCGTAGCGCTGAAGCGCGGCCACTGATCGTAGTACTCGCGCATGGTGTGGTTCAGCCAGCACACGTGGCGCGGATGACGGACCGCGTAGCTGGGAAAGCGCATGCTGATGACCTGGTCGACGTGTCGCCCGGCGCCGTCCAGCCCCACGTCGGTCATCCAGGTGGCGAGGTAGGCGGACGCCTGCCGGCCGAACCGATTCTGCGGCGTCGTGACGAGATCCGCCTGGTGCCCCATCGCCCGCAGGGTATCCACGATCTCGCGGGCGATCACGAGGTGTCCGCCTTCGGTCAACGGCGGGCTTGAAGTCACCACCGCTACGCGGCTCACGCGACGGCCCCGCGCGCGAGAAACGAAAGGTCCGCGTCGAGGACGCCCCGCCGCCGCGTGCGACGCGACACGTCGTGCAGGATGCCGTAGAGGCGCTCCATCTTCCGAACAAACGTTGCGATGTCGTACTCCCGACCGGTGACCCGGGCGGCGGCCGAAAGCCGCGCACGCTCCTCGGGCCGGTCCATCAGTGAGACGATCGCATCGGCGAGCGCCGCGGCGTCTCGCCTCGGAACGATGACGGCGTTGCGGCCGGCCGTCAGCACGTCGATGAGCCCGTCGGCGTCGGTCGCGACGATGGGCTTCCCTGCGGCGAGCGCCTCGAACACCGTCAACGGGGTCCCTTCCCACAACGACGGGAACACGCTGAGGTCGAACGCCGACAACACCGCGGCAACGTCGCGGGCGAACCCGTGGAACACGAACCGGTCTCCCAGGCCGAGCGCCCGCGCCTGCGCCTCGAGCGCTCCGCGAAGCGGACCCTCACCGACCAGAAAGAACTTCGCGCGCGGGCGCTCGTCGAGCACGCGCCGGGCCGCCTCGACCAGATACTGGTTTCCTTTCGAGTCGTGCAGCCGCGTGACGGTCCCGACGGCGAAATCATCCGGCCGAAGAGCTAGCTCCCGTCTGACGGCCGCAATCTCATCCGCCGACCGCGGTCTCGCGAACTCGTCAACCGGCGCCCCCAGATACACGACTTTGACCTTCTCGGGCGGGATCTTCCGCGCCTTTACGACGAAGCCGGCCGTGCTCGTCGAGACCGCGATCGCGATGTCCGTGAACCGCTCGAGCGCGGCATCCGCAGCCTTCTGAAACCAGGGGGTGTCCGTCAGGTTGGCGTGCTCGTGGAGGATGGAGGGCAACCGCCGCATCGCACCGGCGATCCGGCCGAAGGTCGTCGCGCCGTACCCGTGGAGGTGGAGGATGTCGATTTTCTTGCGGTCGATCACCTTCAACAGCGCGGGCAGGGTCGCCGGGTCGAACTTCGACTTGTGGAGATACGTGATGTCGATTCCCAGCGCGTCCAGCGTCTCCTCGGAGAGGTCGCGCTTGCGGAGGCTGACGAGCGAAACGTCGAACCGCTCCGGATCGAATCGCGGAATCATCCACCCGAAGAGGCGCTTGACGCCGTGCATCCGCGATCCCTCCCACCCGAGGTGATCGCAGACCTGGAGCACGTTCAGCTTTCTCATCGGCCGGGCCCGGGGGCGCCCAGCACGCGCGCCGGGATGCCGACGGCGGTCGCGCCGTCGGGAACCGCCTCTCGAACGACGGCGCCGGCGCCGACGATCGCGCGCGCGCCGATCGTGACGCCGTCCAGCACCTTCGCACCCGCGCCCAGCCATGCGCCAGCGCCCACGCTGATGCCCTCGGACCGCCGCGACTGCTCGAGGACCGGCCGCGAGGGATCGTTCGCCTCGTGGTCCCCGCCGATCAAGTAGCAGTACGCGGCGAGGAGCGCGCTCGGTCCGACGGTCACCCGGCTCGCCGAGAAGATCTCGCAGTTGAAGCCGATATTCGCGCCGTCCGAAATCTCGATGTCCCCGTTCTTGCACGACAGGATCGTGTTTCGGCCGATGAACACGCCGCTGCCGATCCTGATCCCCCGATTGCCTTCTCCCTTCGCGTCGATCAAGCAGTGATCGTCGATGACCACGTCGTCGCCGATCTCGATCTTGTGCGGGTGCCGCAACACGACGTTCTGTCCGAAGACGACGTTCCGCCCCGTCCGGCCGAGGAGCCACGGATAGAACGTCTTTCGCAACATCAGCCCCACGGCCCCGGGCGTCTCCTGGGCGAAGAAGGTCACGAGCTCGTGTTTGAGCAGCGCGCCGAGGCCGGGGCGCCCGACGACGAGCGCGGAGTACCTCTCTCGCGCCGATCGACGGCGATCGAATAGCTGGTCCTGCGCGCGGGGGATCTCAGTCATTCAGCATTCAGCACTCAACAATCCACATTGCTCAAATCCAACCCTGCTGTCGATACCACGCGAGCGTCCGCCGCACGCCCTCCCGGACGGCGATCCGCGGAGCGTAACCGAGCTCGCGACGCGCGCGCGCGATGTCGAACGCCCGGCTCTTGGTGAAAAAGTCCACGCGCCGCCGGTAGATCGGCGGCTCGATGCCGAACGGCGCGCATACCGCTTCGCACGCCGCGCCCGCGAGCCAGAACGGCCAGACCGGCAGGTGCAGCCACGGCCGCTTGACGCCAGCCTCGTCGGCAATGATGCGCACGAGCTCCTCCAGCGTGGTGACGTCCGGTCCTGCGAGGATGTAGGTCCGGCCGGCCGCCTGTTCGACCTCGCCGCACAGCCGGAAGCCTTCGACGAGATCGTCGATGTGCGTCAAGTGATAGTAGATGTCGCCGCGCCCGAGCGTCACGAACCGGCCGCGGGCGACGCCGCCGAAGAGCTTCAGCAGGCGCCGGTCGCCCGGACCGTAGATGCCGGTCGGCCGCGCGATGACGAGCGGGACGCCGGTCCGGCCCGACGCTTCGCGAGCGACCGTCTCCCCCGCAACCTTGGTCTCCTGATAGATGTCCCCGGGACGAAGCGGCGCGTCCTCATCCGCGGGCGGCCGCTCGACGTCGCCGTGCACGCCCACCGTGCTGCAATGCACGACCCTCGAGACTCCCCCGCGCGCCGCCTCCTCGACGATCACGCCGACGGCGTCGGCGTTCACCGCGCGATACGCCGATTGCGGCAGCGACGCTTCCCGATACACCGCTGCGATGTTGTACACGATCGAGACGCCCGGCATCGCGGCCGCGATCGTCGCGCGATCGGTCAGATCCCCCTTCGCCAGCTCGACCCCGTCCGCGGCGAGGGCCCTGGCCGACGGCGCTTCCGGATGACGGACAAGCGCACGAACTTTCCTCCCGCTGCGTGCGAGATGGCGGGCGAGATGCCCGCCCGTGAAGCCGGTCGCGCCCGTGATCAGGCTATTCGACACGCTCGGCGACGATCGTGACCGGCGATCCGACGAGCCGCAGCAGACCGATCGCCGCGAGGATTCCTTCGACGCGCGTCGTGAGCCCGCGCGAGCCGATCGCTTTGTGGAACGCGATCGGCAGGACGAACTGGCGCTCCACGGCGGTGATGCGAAACCCATGCGACGCCAGCGCCTCTCGAACCGCGCGATGGCTCAACACGCGGTACGGCTCCAGGCGTCGAGGCGGGCCTGAGCGGCCCGCCCTCCATCGGCTGAGGACCGCCCACGCTTTGCGGCTCGCCGCCTGAAGGGCGGCGGCGCTCGTCAGCGCCGGATAGTCGAGCACGACCCGCCGCCGGGCCACTCGGCACAGCTCGCCAACGACGCGACGCCAGTCCTGCGTATGCATCACGACTCGGAGGCAAACAGCCGCATCGAACGATCGATCGGGAAACGCCAGCGTGTGCGCGTCGCCGCGCGCAAAGCTCAACGGGAGCCCCGGCTCGGCCTGGGCGCGGCGCGCCGCCACCGTCAACATCTCGGCCGACGCATCAATCCCCGCGACCCGCGCGCCGCGGCGCGCCAGCAGGATGGCGGCCCGGCCCGTTCCTGTCCCGACGTCGAGGATCTCGACTCCCGGGGCCGGCGCGAGAAACCGGATGAGGGTTCTTTCCTGCGTCTCGGCGATGAGCGTTCCAATGGGACCGCCGAACCTCGCAGCATCAAACCGTTCGGCGGTCGCCGGGTCGGCGTAGACGGCGTAGGAGTAGTGCTCGGCGTCGATCACGCCACTCCTCCGGCGACCTGCGTCGCGGCAGGCGTGCCGAACAACCGGTCGCACGCTTCGCGCGTGCGGCCGAGGTACGCGTCATAGGTGTACTTCGTCGCCGCGAGCGCCTGCGCGCGTGCACCAATCTGACGCGCCCGCGCCGGATCCTGGATCCCCGTCAGGATCCCGGCGCCGAAGCCGGCCGGCGTCGCCTCGGTCAGGATCGCAACGTCATCGTCGAGCACTTGTGTATGGGTCAGCAGCCGCGTGGCGACGATCGGACGGCCGGCGCGGAGGTACTGATAAATCTTGAGCGGCGTGTTCGTGCCCGAACTGCGCGGCGAGACGAGCACGTCGGCGGCGTCGAGGAACCGCGGGATTTCCTCGGCCGCGCGCCGGCCCGCGAACATCGTGACCTCGCCGACGCCCGCGCGTCTCGCTTCTTCACGCGCCCGTTCAATCTGCGCCGGCTCCCCTCCGGCCAGCACGAGCTTCGCGTCCGGCCGCGCCGCGGCAACGGTGCGCATCGCGGCGAAAAGCAGATCGAGGCCCTGGTAAGCCTCGAACGTTCCTGTGTACAGGACGATGGGGGCAGCCGCCGCAATGCCCAGCGAGGTCCGCACCGCGCGCCCCGAGCCCGCCTCCGCGGCGTCCCCGGCGCCCGGCGCGTTCTCGATCAGCACGGCGGGCACATCCGCATCGATCTTGCGCACCGTCTCGAGCAGGTGCGGACAGATGACGATGACGACGCGGGATCGGCGGATCACGAAGCGCTCCAGCCACCCGAACGCGCCGGCCAGGACCCGGGACCGGCTGAAGCCGAAGTTCGTCAGCTGCTGGGGCAGGCTCGAGTGCATGTCGTACAGGTGCGGAACGCCAGTGAGCGCCGAGAGCACGACGCCGATGGCTCCCCCTTCCTCGTGGGAGTGGATCGCGTCGTACTTTTCGCCGATCGCCCGGCGAAACGCGGTGACCGCGAGCGCCAGGTCGAGCGGGACCTTCGCGAGCGACGGCCCGATCCGCACACGCCGGACGAGCGGCGGCCGGAGCGACCGGAAAATCCGCAGGCCAGGTAGCTCGACGTCACGCCCGAACGGATAGGTGACGAGATCGACGGTATGGCCCAGGTCGAGGAGCGCGCGGATACGGTGATACTCGCTGAACGGCGTTCCCCGGGGCTCGAAGAACGGCTCCGGCGCAATCATCAGAATGCGCATCTGGTGCGGCAAGGCATTGTACCATCTGATACACTCGCGCCTGACCCATCCGCGTGAATCTCCGTTCACTGGCGGCTTTCCTCTTCAAGGCAGTTCTCAGCGTCGGTCTGGTCTCGCTGCTCCTCGCCCGCAGCGACGTCGGGCGTCTGTGGGCGCTCGCGCGCGGCGCGAACCTGCTCTGGATCGTCGGCGCGGCGGCCGCCTACGCGGCCATGATCGGGGTCAGCGCGTGGCGGTGGGGAAAGCTGCTGCACGCGCAGGGCGTTCATGCGACCACCGGCCGCCTCGCCGAGTCGTTCCTGGTCGCCACGTTCTTCAACAACTTTCTCCCGAGCAACATCGGCGGCGACGTCGTCCGGGTGACGGATACTGCCGGGGCGGCGGGCTCGAAAACGCTCGCCGCCACCATCGTTCTCGTCGATCGTGGACTCGGCGTGATCGCGCTGGGCCTGATCGCCGCCGCGGGCGCCACTCTCGCTCGCAGCGCCGGTCCAATCGGCGCGCCGCTCGTCTGGCTCGGGCTCCTAGTGTTCCTCTTGCTTGGCCTGATCGTCGTCCTCAAGCCATCTGCGGTCGCCGCGCTCTGTGCCCCGCTTCGTCATATGGGCGGGGAGTGGGTGGACGTGCGGATCGAGCGGCTCACGGGCGCTCTCGAACGGTTCCGGGACCGGCCGGGTGCGCTGGCGATGGGCTTCGGCGGTGCGCTCGTCGTGCAGGCGCTGCTGGTCCTGTTTTATGCCGCCATCGCCCGCTCGCTCCGCGTCTCAATCGGTCTCGACGACCTGGCGGTCGTCGTCCCTGCAAGCCTCCTGGTGCAGATGATCCCCGTGTCTTTGAACGGCCTCGGAGTCCGGGAAGCCACGTTCGGGTTCTATTTCCGGCGGCTTGGCCTGCCGCTGGAATCGGCGCTGGTCGTCTCGTTGGGCGGGGCCGGCCTGGTCATGGCGTTTTCACTCGTCGGCGCCGGGCTCTACGCATCACGGCAAAAAGCCCGGAAAAACCTGCAAGTTCTTGACAGTGAGCCGCCTGGGCTCTATCCTAAAGACTCCGGTTAACTGAAGCTCCCCATCCGAGCACGACTCCTGTAAAGCGGGGTGTGTTCCGCGCCGATAGGTGTCCGGAAGCGCCCGACGTATCAGTCCGGCCGGAGGCCGTACAGGGTTTACCCATGTTCCGCACCTATTCCCGCCCGCTCCTGATGTGTGCAATGGTGACCGCCGCCGCGGCGATCTCCGTCACGTGCGCGAAAAGCGAAAAAAGCGAAAACCCATTGAGCCCCTACATCGCCGGGCCCATGCCGGGTGTCGAGATCTCGTTGCCGGTTCTGTTAGAACCGGGCCAGGGCTGGAGGCTCAAGAGCAACGAGCAGCCACTCCAGTTGCTCGTCGAGAATGCCGCCTCCAACAGTCCGCGGCCGCGGCTCTATCGCTTCGAGGTCGCCGCCGATGGCGGCTTCCGGAACGTCGTGTTCGCTCGTGAAGGGATCGCGGAGGGCACGGGCGGGCAGACGGGGCGTACGGCGTTGCGGCTTCCTGATCGGCTCCCGGACGGGCATGTCTACTTCTGGCGCGCGCGCGCGTATGACGGCGCCAACACCGGTTCATTCGCCGTCGGCCTGAATTTCGAGATCCAGCTTCCGTCGCAGTTGTTCAACCCGCAGCTCCTGGCGCCCGTGAACGGACAAACGGCCGAGAACCAGCGGCCCCATCTGAAGGTGCGGAACTCGCCGCGGCAGGGGCCCATCCTGAACGTGAACTACGCGTTCCAAGTGGCGCGGGATCCGGGCTTCACGCAGGTGCTCGCGCTGGGATCGATCCCCGAGAACACCGTCACGGGCGAGACGATCTGGCTGCCGAACGCGGAGCTTCCGGCTCAAACGACCGTGTACTGGCGGTCGATGGCGAGCGACGGCCAGGTCCACAGCGCCTGGGAAGTCAGCTCGTTCAAGACTCCGGCCGGGGTGACGGCGCCGCCCGGCGGTCCGCCGGCGCCTGCCGCCTGCGGAACGCCAGCGACGCACTACGATGTCGTGTCGTGCCAGCGAAGCGCGTACGGGACGCCGGTGGGCCACAACAATCTGAACAGCCTGATGCGTAACATCGCGAGCGACCTCAATCGGCGAGGATTCTCCGGAGGACCCTACGGAGTCCTCAGAAAGGACGGCGGCGCAAACTGCGGCGGGATTTCCTGCGACATCGTATGCGCCGGCCAGGGTACGTCCCAGCGGCAGTATGACGTGCTCATCGACGGCGAAGGCGCCGGCGTTCCGACGTGGGGCCCACCGCGCGTCTATCCGGACATCCGCGTCGACACGTGCATTATTCAGTAGCGAGGCCGCGACTGAGCCGGGGTCCGGGGCGGAGCCCCGGTCTAAGCTAGAAGCGCACGCGGAGCCCGCCGATGATCTGGAAGCCACCGAGCGTGACCGAATCGGCCAGGCCGTCGAAATCGGCGGAGCCCCACACGTAGCGGATTCCCCCGCCCACCCCGTAGCGCTTGTTCACCATGTACGCCATGTCGGCGCCAAAGTGAATACCGAAGGAAGTCTTGCTCTGCTCCGTCGTCTCGACGGCCGTGACCTGCGGATTGGAGAAGTCGGGCCCCGGCTCCGGCGCAATCGTCATCCCGGTGACGACATCTTGTTGGGCGAAGATTATTGACGGGCCGGCGTAGAACGCGAAGTCAATCTGATCCGTGTAGGGCATCATCCACACCGCTGAGAAGTTGAGCATCTGGCTTACGTGCCCCACGCCAGGAACGTTGACGTTCACGGTGCGGGGGGCATCCGTGATGATCGGATGCGGGATGCTCGCGACGGCGCTCATGTCGCTCTCGGTGTTGTAGTTCACATACCCTAGAGCAACCGCCAGATTGCGTCCGACTTTGTAGCCGCCGCCGAAGTCCGCAAAGATGGGCTCACTCCCGAGGCTCGTCGTCCCGGTGAGCGTGGCCGGCTCCTCGTAGACCTCGAACGCGGACGCCATCTCGAGATCCTGCGACCCGACCTGAACTCCAAAATTCACGTAGAGGAAGACCTTGTCGGTCCACTGCATCTGCGCGGCGGCCTGCGGGACACTGGCGAACGTGAGAGCGAAAGCTAGTAGCGCGGTCTTCATCTTCGGCATGCATCTCCTCGTGCGTGGGCGCCGCGAAAGAATTTTCGCATGGTAACACATCACCGACGACCGGAAACCTTGGATCGGTCGCGTTCGACGAAGTAGATCGCCATCGATCCGTTCTTGAAAACGCGCCGGAACAGTTCGGGTCGTTGATCGAGCGTGCGCTCGAACGATGGATAGGCCTCCCGTTCGGGAGGACCGACGACGAGGTACTCGATCCCAAGCTCGACCGCGGCTCGATGCGCGTCGCGTGCATCGCTCGAGGTATAGACGCTGCGAACGCGAGCGCTGGCCGCTTCATACTTATCGAGCGGAACCATCGAGATCGGTAGGCCCGCCGCCATGCGACGCTCAGCGAACGCCGGCACGTAAGCCCATGTGCTCCTCCCTCGAACATAGGGCTCGATCTGAACGACGGCGTCTTCAGGCGTGAACCGCCGGATCCAGTCGATCGCGGCCAGTTCGTCCGGCGTCAGCACGAGGGTCCAGGGAAACCCCGGCCCCTGCGCGCGGTTCTCGGTGTCCTGGGCGTTGTAGACGTCGACCGCGAGGGTCGGCGCCGCCGCGGCCGCCAGGATCAAGGCCGCCGACGCGGTGATCACACGCGCGCGGACTCCGCGCCGCCAGAGCTCCTGGAGCGCCAGGGCCGCGAGCGGGGCAAATGCGATGAACAGAAGGTGCCCGGCACGCCAGCCGACGTACACGTACTGATGGTCGCGCACGTCGACGAAAAAGTAGAAGAGGAAGGCTATCAGCACCGCGGCCCACAACGGCGCGATCCGCCACCCGTCCCCCGATCTCACACCGAGCCAGCTGCCCGCGATCGCGGCAGGGAGCATCAACCCGAAGCTGAGAAAAACAGACAGCCACGGGTGCGTGAACGCGGCCGGGTTGACGAGGAGCCGCACGAGCGACTCCCCTCGATCCACATAGTGGAGCGCAAGCGCCACACCGACCGCGGCTCCGATCGGCACGGCGGCCGCGACGGCCGAGGCTGCCATCGCCTTCCACCGGCGCACCGCAGCGAATCGCGCGACGGCGACCACTCCGACGATGCACCCGAGCATGATCGCGGAAAAACTGCTGAAGAAGAGCGCTGCCGCGAGCAGCGTTCCGGCGAGCCCCATGGCTGCGACGCCGCGCATGCCTGGCGTCCCCGCCGACCGGCAGACCACCAGCAGCGCGGAGTAGCCGAGGGCGTAGCCCATTGCGTGCTGGGGCTGCCAGAACAGGACGCGCTGCAGGCCATCGACCGGCAGGCTGCCGTATTCCCACCGCGTGATGGCGTCGATGTTCAGCATCCGGAGATGGCCGAAGTCGATGCCTCCACGCGCGAAGGCGATGATGCGCTCGGTCCCCTCGAAGCTGCTGAACAGCACCGCCGCGGCGACGCCGAGCCCCGCGGCCGGAGCGCTCGAGGTCCAATGCCTGGCGAACGCGAAGAGGAACGCGACGAACATCACGTCCACCGCCAGGCCGTGCGCAAGTAGCACCTGCTCGAGCCTGAGCGAACGACCGAGCGCGCGATACTCGACGGCCGGCAGGAGGTCCGGCAGCCAGTAGTACCGCAGATCGTCCCCGAGGTAGAACTGGTTCCGCGGCGGCACGTCACCCTTTGCGACCTCCGCCGTCACCGCCATCCGCCAGATGAAGTCGGCCGTGAAGTACGCGCGATACGTGCGGCCGTCGGGCGTCAACTCCCCCACCCGTGCGTACGGACGGCCGACGAGCAGAGGGACAAGGAGCAGGAGCAGCAAAAGAACGAGAAGATCTCGCCGACAGGGCGCGGGAAGCGAGAGATCGACTCGTCGGGCGACCGGAAGGAGGATCGCGGTGGCGATGACTGGCGCGACGCTCAGGAGCAGCGTTTCGTTCCGGACGCCGGCCACCCACAGCGCGAGCAGCACGAGGCAGCTCGCCGCATAGCCCCAGACGGCGCCGATGGCTATCGCAAACAGCCCGCGTGCCGAGCGCCGGACGAAGAGGACGCCAGGCACCGCGTACCAGGCGACGATGCCGACGAGCAGCAGCGCGTGAGCGAGCGGAAGAACGCCGCGGAGAGCGATCAGGAGCGCGAGCGAGCACGCCAGGAAGGCGACGGCCACCAGCCCGCGCGATGTGGCACGTTCCTCCATGTGGTGGTAACCTCAGATGATACGCAGTTCCCCGCGCATGTCCACGGTTCTGCTCACCGGCGGCTCGGGGTTCTTCGGCGGCGTGCTGAAGAACCGGCTACTCGCGAGCGGTCTCTCCTGCGTCAACGTCGACGTCCAGCGCGACGATGTCTCTCATGAACGGCTGGTGTCGGTGCAGGCGGACATCCGCGATCGCGCCGCGATGGGGCCGCTGTTCGCGCGCCACCGTTTCGACTGCGTCTTCCACTGCGCGGCGATCCTGGCGCACGACGTCAAGGATCGCAACGTGCTCTGGACCTCCAACGTCGGCGGGACAGAGCTCATCGCCGACCTCTGCGACGAGCACGGCGTCGGCAAAATCGTCTTCACGTCGTCGAACTGCCTCTGGGCGGAGCCGTTCAACCGCCCGGTCACCGAAGAGGACGAACCTCGCCCGCGTGAAGTGTATGGCGCTTCCAAGTGGGCGGCCGAGCAAGCGCTGTTGAAACCGGGGCGGCGCGTCGACGCGGTCGTCATCCGGACCCCGACCATCGTCGACGCCGGACGGCTGGGTCTCCTGGCCATTCTGTTCGAGTTCATCGACGAGGGTCGGCGCGTGTGGGTCGTCGGCGGGGGCAGGAACCGGTATCAGTTCATCTACGCCGAGGATCTCGCCGACGCGTGCATGAAGGCCATGTCGTATCCGGGTCGGGGCGTCTTCAACGTCGGGTCGGACGGCGTCGCGCCGCTCCGCGAGGTATACCAGCACGTCATCGATCACGCAGGCACCGGAGCGCGGATAGCGTCGCTGCCCAGGCTGCCCACGCTCGCCGCCATGCGCCTCGCGCACGCGCTCGGGATATCCCCGCTCGGGCCATACCAGTACCGCATGATCGCCGAGGACTTCATATTCGACACCGGCAAGATCAAGCGCGCGCTGTCCTGGGCGCCGACGCTCACCAACGCGGAGATGCTCTCGAGAGCGTTCGAGTATTACCGGGCGCACCGCCGCGAGATCCACAGCCGCACGGACGCTTCAGCCCACCGACGGCCCGCGCGCATGGGCGTCATCCGCCTGTTGAAGTGGGTGTCGTAACTCACAAACGATCGCCGATCGCCCGATAGATCACCCGGTCGCCGAAGCGCATGAAACGTGTATCACCGGCCGTCCTCGCGGCGATCCTGGCCGCGATCGTCATCGCCGCCGTCGGCCTGAGGACGGGCCCGTCCAAGCTCTGGCAGGAGCGCGAGGTCCTTCGGCAGGTTTACACCCCGAAGTTCGAGCCCATCCCCGAGATGGTCTCTACGAGAGGACCTGGTGCTGGGGCTTCGAGACAACCTTCGCAGCGACCGCGGCCAGTCTTTCCTCCGCAGCTGGGTGCCTAACCAGGGGGGCGCCCTGTGGCTGTCGCTCCTCGTCATGCTCGCGATCGGCTTCAACTTCAAACGGCCGGGGGATCCCCGGAACGTCGCGCTCGTCGCGATGCAGGCGCTGGGGTTCCTGTTCTTCGACATCCTCCGGTTTCTGGATCTCCTCCTCGACCCGTACGCCGTGACGCTGATGGACTGGGTGTTCTGCGGGATCGTGTTCGTCAACCTTCTGCTGATGGGCCTCGCCGTGTGGCGCGTGGTACACCCGCGGTCGGCGACGTGGCGGCCTTCGCTCCCCTTGCCTGCGCTCCTGTCGGTCGCCGTCCTGCTCGTCGCGATCGACCTGTTTGCCGCCGCCGTGCGGCCGCCCGACGACGCGGGATTCTTCGTCAACTTGGGCGGGCAGAGGCTCCGCGAGCGGGGGCTGCTCCCATATGGCGATCCGATCCTCACGGGTACTCCGGCCGCCGGCTACGGGCCTCTGCTCTACGCGGCGCACGTGCCTTTTCAGCTCGTGTTCGATCCCGCGCCGGCCAATCCGGTGTCCTCTCCAAGTCCACCCCTGGGCGCCGACTCGACGTACATCCTGCCGCCGTCCGCGGCGACGAAGCTCTGCACGATCGCGTTCCACCTGCTCGGCCTCGTCGCACTCCATCGAATCGGCCGCGCGCACGTCGGACCCGAGGTTGGATGGGCGCTCGTGGCGCTCTACGCCGGAAGCGCCTGCGTGCTCGGAGTGGGCGGAGAGGCGTACTTCATCGGAGGGATGACGTTCGTGTCGCACATCGCGCCGGCAGCCGTGACGCTGGCGGCCTTTGCGGCGCTCGATCGTCCTGCGGCCGCCGCCGTCCTCCTGACGACCGCCGCGGGCGTCGGCTTCTATCCGGCGTTCCTCGCGCCGACGTGGCTGGGTTTCTATTGGGATCGTCCCGCCGCCCGTCGGAGGTTTCTCGCAACGCTCGCGATCTCGGGCGCGGTCCTCGCGCTCGCGGTGCTCGTTCTGTCGCGGCCGGCGGCCGGGCGCGGGCTCATCGGGACGATTCTCTGGGACACCTTCGGCCACCACACCGATCCCGAGGGGTACGGGTTCAGCCCGTTCAGTTTCTGGGGACAGCGCGGCGGGATCCGCGGCTGGCTGATGGCCCCGCTCGGTGGGACGTCGGGGCTCACGACACCCGCCTTCCTCGCGTTCGTGGCGTTCGCGTGCGGCTCTTTCGCGCTGGCGCGGTGTCGTTCCGCGCCGGCGCTGGCGTTGTTGACAGCCGCGGTCGTCATCGGCGCGAACCTGCTGAAGATTCATCCGACCGGCACGTACGTGGCCTGGTTCTACCCGTTTCTGCTCATCGGCTTCCTGATTGAATCGCCCGCGGACAGGACGCGCTAGAATGAATGGTTCGCCGTGACCGAGCAGACGAAACCATCAGCCGTCGTGATCGGCGGGGGGCCGGCTGGGCTCACAGCCGCCTACTATCTGCTCAGGCGCAATCAGAACGTCACCGTGCTCGAGCGGGACCGCCAGGTCGGCGGGCTCGCGCGCACTGTCGAATACAAGGGCTTCCGGTTCGACATCGGCGGCCATCGCTTCTTCACGAAGGTCGGGCCCGTACGGGACCTGTGGCACGCGATGCTGGGCCCGGACATGCTCAAGAGGCCCCGGCTGTCGCGCATCTTCTATCGCGGGAGCTTCTTCGACTACCCGCTGAAACCGCTCAACGCGCTCACGGGCCTCGGGATCATCGAATCGTTCCGCGTCCTCCTCAGCTATCTCTGGATTCGGGTCCGCCCCATCCGGCCGGAAGTCAGTTTCGAGGACTGGGTGTCGAACAGGTTCGGGCGCCGGCTCTACGGGATTTTCTTCAAGACCTACACCGAAAAAGTCTGGGGGATCCCGTGCGACCGGATCGGGGCCCAGTGGGCAGCTCAGCGCATCAAAGGCCTATCGCTCGTAACCGCCGTCATAAACATGCTATTCAAGCCGCGCGCGGAAGGGGGCGAGCAAATCAAGACCCTTATTGATGAGTTCGAGTACCCCAGGCTCGGGCCGGGCATGATGTGGGAAGCCTTTCACGCCGATATACAGAACCGCGGAGGTCATCTCTTCTTGGGATGTAAAGTGAGCCGGCTACGCCATGAGAACGGAAAGATGACCGGGGTGGAATTCGAGCGCGAGGGCCTCAGGACCCTGCTTCCGGCCGATCTGGTCCTGTCCACCATGCCGCTGCGGGAGCTCGTCGAATCGCTGTCTCCCGCCGCGCCGCGCGAGGTGCGCGATGCGGCGGCGGCGTTGAAGTATCGGGACTTTCTGACCGTCGCCCTCATCCTCGACACACCGGACGCGTTTCCCGACAACTGGATCTACGTGCACGATGCCAGGGTCAAGCTCGGGCGAATCCAGAACTTCAAGAACTGGAGTCCCGAGATGGTGCCGGATGCGACGAAGACCTGTCTCGGCCTCGAATACTTCTGCTTTGAAGGAGACGGCCTGTGGGCGATGGCCGACGCGGATCTGATCGCGTTGGGTGGGCGCGAGCTGGATGCCATCGGGTTGTTAAAAGGCGCCCGTGTCCTGGACGGAGCGGTCGTCCGGATGCCGAAGGCCTACCCGGTTTATGACGACGGGTTCGTTCAGGCGCTCGAGGTCGTGCGCCGCTACCTGGATGGCTTCACGAACTTCCAGGCGGCCGGACGCAATGGCATGCACAAGTACAACAACCAGGATCATTCGATGGTGACGGCGATCCTGGCGGCGCAGAACCTGCTCGGCGCCCGTCACGACGTCTGGGCGGTCAACGCCGACGACGAGTACCACGAAGAGGGCGGGCTCGACGTTTCGACGCTGTCGGAGGAGCTGCTGGCGCTCCATGCCACGCAGCCGTCGGTGCCCGTAGAGCTGCCTTCGCTCGAGGAGGCCGGGGGCGGGGGGCGCTAACCGTAGCTTGCGCAGCACCTTGGCGTCTTTTTTTTCTTGGCCCTGGAGAGGAAATCGTGTATTATGTTTCGCCAACCCAGTACTCGCGGACCGTGCCCGGTTTTCCCAGCCGGGCGGCGTATCACGAACAATCGTTCTGGAGAGGGATCGTCATGAAGCGTAGGTTCTGCCTTGTACCCCTGATCGTTTGCGCGGTGGCTGTCGCGGTCGCATGCGGCAAGTCCTCGCCAACCCCTTCCACCCCAAGCGCCGCGATCCCCGGCGAAGCGAATGCCAACCCGGACGGCTCGACGCTGAAGGCCACCGCCCCGACGCCGCAGTCTCCGTTGAACGGCGCGAAGCCGGACGCTGGCGTCACGCTGGTCGTGGGCAACTCAGCGCTGAAGTTCGCCACTGCCGGGCAGCCGCTGTCGTATCGATTCGAGATCTATAACGCGGCCGGTAACCGGGTGTACCAATCGGGCCTGGTGCCGGCGGGCGCCTCGACGACGACGCACGATGTCCAGGCCGAGCTCAACGTGGGCGAGATGCACTCCTGGCAAGCCCGGCCGGAGCTCCTCGGCACGGTCGGACCGTGGTCGGCGCGGACCGCCGCGACATTCATCGCGCCCGACAGCGTCGGCTTCATGAAGGGCAACGAGCTGTACGATCCCCTGACGCAGGGCAAGACGAAATTCGGCCACATCGTCGGACCCCATCAGTGGATCCCGGGTGTGGGCCTGAAGCTCCTGTCGCACGAGAGCCACGTCTCGTATGAGCTCCCCGCGACGTGCAGCCAATGCGAAATGTCAGTGATCACCACCAACGTGATCTTCAACACCAAGGGCGGGAAGACCAAGATCATGTGCTCCGCGCAGGGATACGACGACATCGTCACGAACGACCGCCGGTTGACGGTCGAGAAGCGCGGCGATCCGCCGGGCGTCGTGGCGTGGCGTATCCTCACCCACGGCGACCAGGCGGACACCGAAGGCGCCGAGCGTGAGCAAGTCTTCTTCGATCCGGGCGAGACGTACCTCTGGGAAGCGAACTGGAAGAACAACTTCTTCAACCTTCGCATCATTCGGGGCGCCAACCCGAATGGCGAAGACATCTACGAGAAAGGCAAGGATTTCGAGGGACGCGAATACGACCCGAGCCCGCACGTTATCTACCTCGGCGGACCGGTCGGCCGGAGCGGGCTCGACGGAGCCTCAGTGCCGGACGTGATCTATCGTCACCTCTGGGTCTCTCCGAATCCGCGTCCCGCGTACGCCAACAAGTAGGCCCTCTCGCGTCGTATGATGGGTCAGGCCCGGCTCGGGCCTGACCCGTCCGTTTCGTCTGCAGCATGTCCACGAACAGCTTCCGGCTTCAGTACCTCGCCAAGACGGCCGCAGGTGTCCCCCGCGACGTGTACAACACTGTCGCCTCGACGGTCCATGCGATCCGCCCCACTGTCCTCATCTACAACTGCACGTGGGTCTGCGACGCCCGCTGCGAGATGTGCCACAACTGGAAGCATGGGGATCGCAAGTCGGACATGACGCTCGACCAGCTCGACGGGGCGATGAATCACCCGTTCTGGGGCGCCGTAGAGAACCTGAACATCTCGGGAGGCGAGCCGACGACCCGGAACGACCTTCCGGAGATGGTCGAGCTGTTCCATCGCCGGCTGCCGCGGCTGCGCAAAGTCGGCATCAACACGACCGGTCTCACGCCGCACCGGGCCATCCCGATGTTGACGCGCATCGTCGAGTATTGCGAGGAGAACGGGCTCCTGTTCAGCGCTCGCGTGTCGCTCGACGGCATCGGCGACATCCACAATCAGGTGCGCCACGTCGACAACGGGTTCGCCAAGGCATGCAAGACCATCGAGGCCATGCAGGCGCTCGCGGACGAGCACGCCAGCTTCCAGTTCGGGATTGCGTCGACCATCTTCTCGACGAACCTCGATGATGCCGGCAACATCCTCGCCTGGGCGCGCGCGCGAAAGCTCGACATCGTATTCAACATGCTGCGGTTCACCGAGAACATGCTGAACAACAGCGATCTTGCGCAGACGATCGGCTTCCAGGAGCGCGAGGAAGTCTTCATGCGCAAGTTCTTCCTGGAACGGGTCCAGGAGGAGTCGATCCTCAGCGGGCAGTCGTTCATGTATCTGCACTACGCGGACATGATCGCGAACGGGTACCACCGGACGATGCCCTGCCCTTTCCAGCGCCAGGGGCTGCTGCTCAATCCGACCGGCGACCTGTTCTACTGCGAGAACTCGGACAAGCTGGGAAACGTGCTCGACGCGACCGCCGAAGAGCTGTACTTCAGGGCGGCCAACCTCGCCCACCGCGAGCAAGTGAAGAAGGACGTCTGCGGCACGTGCCTGAGCCCGTGCCAGGTGAACGTCGGCGCGATGAAGCAGTTCGTGCCTTACGCGAAGTTTCTCGTGCGGGCTTATCGCGTCAAGCACGACCCGGCGAGCCACCTGCAGTCGGTCCCGGCGCCGTAATTCAGCGTTCCGCAATCCACAATCCACAATGGGCTGGACCCGTGCCCTGCGGCTCGCCTTCGGCCTCGGCCTCACGATCGTGGCGCTGCTGCTCGCCGATCCCGTCAGGGTCTGGGGCGCGGCCGCGGCGGCGCAGCCCGCGTGGATTGCCGTCGCCGTCGCGCTCGTCGCGGTCGATCGCGCGCTCATGGCGTACCGCTGGATCGTGCTCGTCCGGGCGATCGCAGGACCTGTGTCCCTGCCGATCGTCCTCCGCGTCTTTTTCGTCAGCACGTTCCTCGGCACGTTCCTGCCCAGCGTTGGAGGAGACGCCGTTCGCGCGGTGAGCCTCGCCCGGCATGGCGTCGGAGCGGCGGACGCGACCGCATCCGTTGTGATGGACCGGTTGCTCGGCGTCTGGTCGCTGCTGCTCGTGGCGTGCACGAGCCTGTGGGGCGTGCAGGCGGCGACACGCGACACGGGCGTCATCCTCACGCTGGCGCTGACCGCCGCCGCGTGCGCGGTCGCAGGCGCCGTCCTCTTCAGCGACACCGCCGCCGCGGCGGCCACGCGGCTCATCGCCGCGCTCCCCGGCGCGCGCCTGCGCCACGCGTCGGGCCGGCTTCTCGAAACGATGCGCCGGTACCGTCACCGCCCCAGAGCGCTCGCCAACGTGACGCTTGGATCCGTCGGCGTCCAGATGCTTCGGATCGTTCAGGCCTTCTGTCTCGGGATGGCGCTCAGGATCGCCGCTTCCCCAGAGATCTATTTCTCTCTGATACCGATCATCCTGCTGATCATGCTCGTCCCGATCACGGTGTACGGCCTCGGCACCAGCCAGGTCGCGTTCGTCTGGCTGTTCGGATCGATCGGCGTCCCCGAGTCACAAGCCTTCGCACTCTCAGTGCTGTTCGTCGCGCTGGGGGCGGTCGGGAACCTGCCGGGCGGGTTGATCTACGCCTTCGGGACTCCAGAAGTGAGCGTACCTACCGAACCAGCGACGACCAAGCGGACCGATTGGTAATCGGGGTGCCGCTGCAGAACCCGCCGAAAAAGTTACTGTCGCACAGCCACCATTGGTTGCGCTCGTAAACTCCGGTGAGCCACGAATCTCCGCGGACGCACTCGACGGAGCCGTTACTTCTGAGACGAGAAATCCATTGAACGGGTGACACCACCAAGGCACAACTTGCCTTGCCTGTCGGCGCAGTACAGGTGAATGGACTGGCATTCATTTGTACGTCTCCGACTCTGTGCATTTCCGAGACGATGACGAGGGTCCGCCGGTTATCCTGGATCTGGGCGAGCTCGTCCCGCTTACCCGGACACGAGTCCGTGAAGTTGCGGACGCACAACTCGGCGGACTTCGTCGAGTCGGAAAAGTCAGCAAGAAAAGTCTCTGCGAGTTGGCGCATCTCGCGGATGCCGTCGTTGACTCTGATGGGCGCTGATGTTCCCGTCCCGCTCAAAGTCAAGTCACGTACAGTCACTCTGATGGTGTAGTCGCTCGGAACAGGCCCGTCTGTGGGGGCGCGCCAACGAACAATGCGTCCCTGGCCCGTAAACGTCCCGCCAACAGGGTCCGCTACCCACTCGTACAGCAACTGGTCGGCCGGAGTCTGCACATCTTCGGCCACCGCGGTGACTTCAACCTCCTGCCCGGCATCCACCTGCATTCGGTTGGGCGTGACGCTCCGAACGATCGGCGCAGTGTTGGGCGGTGGTGGAGGCGGCGGCTGGACCGGGTTGCCGCCACACGCGACGGCCGCAGCCGCGCACACCGCCGCCAGGGCTCGGCAAGCCCTCGTTCCGAGGGCATTCCGGATGGGGAGCTTCATCTCGTCAGCTCGAACAATTCTATCGTGTCGGCTCTTACAACCAGGCGCAAGCGGGGTTGAAAGACGTCCAGCCGCGCTTTCACGTTCGCTGCATGCTCGCTCGAATAGCGCGGGTAGTGCACGACGATGTACCGGGTCTGGCGATCGTCCAGCGCCTTGAAGGCCTCCGAGCTCGGGAACGTCTGGAGGGTCTGCGCCAGATCGTAGAAATCCGGTGGAAAGTTGTCGCTGTAGCCGTTGAGCAGCGGCTGCCAGTGGTACGTGGAGAACAACATGTACAGCGCGTTGAACTCGACCTGGCGGCCGCCATAGAAGGGGAATTCCGCAACCGGTCCGCGCGGCTGGACCGCCAGGACCCGGTAGACCGCCGGCACGGCCGGCATCCGGTCGAATTGAAGGGGCACCACGGCGAGCTCGACGGCCACCAGGATAGGCGCGGCGGCCATCGCGATCCGCCATTCCCTGCCCCGCCGGCTCAACGCATTGATGGCGATCGCCATCAGCATCGCCAGGCCCAGCGAGACGGCGATCCCGAAGCGCGAGGGTGCCCGCAGAAAGCTGAAAACCGGGATCGTCCGGTAGAGCGCGGTGTAGAGGCCGCCGCCCGGGCCGAACGACAACCAGCACGCCAGGCCCGTGACGAGCGCGTAGAACACCACGGTGTCACGCCGGCGCTCGTCGCCCGCAGAAGGCCGGAGGCCGAGCCACACGCCCGCAAGGCCCAGCGCCGCGACGAGGAACCCGGGATTGAGCGGCTCCTTCCACTGGCCGAGCAGCGGGAGCATCCACCGGTGGGTCCACGACGCAGAGGCGAGATAGCTCCGCCAGTCTGCGGAGAAGATGCGCGCGTCGTTCAACGTCCGGGCGAAGCCGCTCGCGCGCTGCGCGGCGAGATGCGGGAGAAAGAACGGCAGGACGACGAGCGCGGCCAGCGCGGCGGCGCCGGCGGCTCCGAGCCAGAACGCCTGGTCGCGCGCCAGCCGCCGGCTCACGGCGAAGAAGACCACTCCGAACCCGACCAGCAGCCCCGCGAGGATGCCGTAGTACGCGCACGACAGCGCCTGCGCGGCGATGACGGCGCCGAGCGCGGCGGCGCGGCCGGGAGTGCGCTCGTCAACGAACCGGTGAAGCGCCAGCAGCGTGAACGGCAGCCCTGCGGTCATCAGGAGCTGGATGTGAGCGGTGTGGGAAAACACGTAGGGGCAGAACGCGAACGCGATCGCGGCCGCGGCGGCGGCGAACCGGTTCCCGGTGATGTGCCGGGCCAGAAGGAACGCACCGAGAACCGCGAGAACGAACGAGACGAGGACGGCCACATTGTGCGTCGCGATCGGGTTTCCGCCGATGAGAGACGCCGGCGCCGCCAGGATCCCCGCGCCAATGTTGGGCTCGGACAGCGCGAGGGCATGCGGATACGGATGAAAGACGTTCGCTTCGTAGAGCTGCACCGGCGCGGTCGTGAGCGCGTGCGCGACCCAGTTGACCACCCAGATGCTCCAGCGGCCGTCGGTGAGCCGCAGCCGGCCCAGGTCGGACATCCCGAACGCCAGCGGATAGGTGAGCACGATTGTCGCCAGCAGGGCGAACACCACGATGCCGCCGATTTCAACGGCGCGGCGTGTCATCAGCGTCGGCCGGGGATCCGTTCCCAGCGCAGGCGATAGACCGTCAGTTGCGGCGACTGCGCGATCGGTTCCAGCGCGGCCAGCGGCGGCATCGGACCGAAGGCGTCAGACACTCGGGACGGCGGGAGATGGTGGACCACGACGTGTGTCACGAGCAGATCGCGCAGCGCCTTCAGCGACCGTTCGTCCGGAAAACCGTGGAGCTCGTCGTAGTGGATGACGTAGCTCGCCGGCAGGAAGCCGCTGTACCCGTTGACGAGCGGCCTCCAGTGGCTCGTCGAGTTGAGCATGTACTGTGCGTTCCCGAAGAAGCGCCGCGGATGGTAGAACGGGAACTCGGCGACGATCGCCCGGCGCTCGGCGGCCAGCACCTTGTACTCAGGAGGTGGAAGCGAGGCGGGCATGAATCCGAGCGGCGCGCGAAGGGCCTCCACGTGCACGCCGACGAGTACGCCCCACGCAGCGGCTGTCATCCATCTCCGCCCTCCGTGCGTGCGCCGGAGGTGCGCCAGCGCGAAGCCCGCGAGCGCTGCGACCGCGACGAGCGCGAGATGTCCCGCCCTCACGGGCGCTCGAACTCCTTTGAGGAGCGGGAAGATCTTCCACAGGAGCGCGTATCCCGGGATGCTCGTGCCGAACGAGATCACGACGCCGGTGACGCCCATCGCCAGCCAGAGCCGGGCGTGCCGGTCGCGCCACGCGACGCGCGAGACGACGGACACACCGACGAGCGCGGTCGCGATGACGCCCGGGAACAGCGCCGTTCGGAACTCATCCCCCCAGATGTAACGGCTCCACCAGTGCCAGTGGAGGCGCCCCGTCGTGCTCAGGTAGTCCTGCCAGGTCGCGGAGTGCATCGCGATCACGTCAAGCCCTCGCTCGAGCCCCTGTTCGCGCATCGCCCGGTAGTACGGCAGGAGGAACGGCACCACGAGGATGAGCGCGACCGCTGCCGCGAGCACCAGCATGAGTCCCGCGCGAGGCAGTCGGGCGCCCGTCCACTCGCCCGGCCTGACGAGTCCCGCCGCGACGAACGCGAGCGTGATGAAGGCCAGCCAGTAGTTGGACGTGAGCCCCTGAAGCGCGAAGAGCACGCCGAGGCCGATCGCGTTCCGGAGGGAAGGCCGCACGAGCAGCGTGTGCAGCGCGAGGACCGCGAGCGGAAGAAACTCGACGTGCAACGCCTGGAGATGCGGCAGCCGCGTGAAGACGTGGGAATTGAAGGCGGCCAGCGATCCGGCGACCAGGCCGGCGAGCGCGTCCCCCGTCGCGCGCGCGATTACCAGGTACATCATCCACGCAGTCAGCGTGAAACCGGCGAGCAGCAGCAGGTTGTACACCAGCACCGGGGACGCGCCCAGCGAAAAAAACGGCAGCCCCATCACCGACTGCACGACCATGTGCTCCGAAAACGCCAGCGTGTCCGGCTCTGGATGGAAGATGTTGCCCTGAAAGAGACGCAGCGGCGCCCTCGGCAGCTGATGGGCGACCCAGGCCAGGATCCACTCGTTGAGGACGGTGTCGGCGTTGTCGTTGCGCGAGAGCGTGGCCGGCCCCGTCGCGAGCGGCCAGGTATGAACGACCGTCAGCAGCGCGAACAGCGCCAGCGCGGCCAGCGGCTTACGGAAGCGCAAGCCGTTGCGCCTCCAGCGTGGCCCGGATCGTGTCGAAGAAGATCTGGGCCATGAGATCGTAGCCCTGCGGCACCGGGTGCAGTCCGTCCGGCCGATCAGATCGGACGGCCTACGCATTCCGGTTGTACACCTCCACGAGCGTCGCCCCCTCGCGCGTGGCGAGCGCCCGGATCTGATCGTTGAAACCGGGAACCAGCGCCATCGACGTCGGGTTGGTGTCGGAGAGCCCGGCTTCTGCGGCGGAATCGTCGCGAGAAACACGCGCGCGCCGCGCACGCGCGCGTTGTGCACCATGCCTTCGAGCGCCTCGAGGGCGTCGATCCGGATTCAATACCTGAAGGTCGTTCGTCCCTTCCATCAACAGCACCACCTCGGGACGATGGGTGTCGACGCTCTGCGGCAACCGGACGTCACCGCCCGGGCTGTGCAGCGTCGGGGACGAGGCCATCTCGCCGCCGATGCCGTCGTTGAGGACCGTCACGGTCTGGGCGGTGTAGCGTTGCGTGAGGAGGCGCTGGAGCTTGAACGGATACGAATCGGGCACCTCCGAGAGGAACCGGATGCTCGGGACCGATGTCGTCCCAAGCGTCAGACTGTCGCCGAACGACAGGAACCGCGTGGCCGCCAGCCTGGGCGGCCCGGTCACGACGATCGAGAAGGCGCACAACGCGGACGCCCCGCGCGCATCGGTCGCGACGCAGGCGACCTGCGTCGATCCGATCGGGAATGTCGATCCAGACGGCGGCGCGCACGTCACGGCGACCGGCGCCGAGCCGCCCATGGCGACCGGCGCCGGATACAAGACGGCCACCGGCTGCCCCGTCGCCGACGAGGTCGCGACCGGGGCGGGACAGGCGATCGACGGCCCCATCGGCAGCGGGCCGGCCGAGTCGCCGCAGGCCGCGGCGACCGCCATCACGGCCGCCAGAAGAACCCGTTGTGAAAACCGCGCAGAAAAAGAGGACGTACCCGCTACCTCGACGTGACCACGGCGGCCGCGGGCGTTTCCAGCACGTCGCGCACGACGTACACCGGTTTGTCCTGCGACTCGTGGTAGGTTCGCGCCTGCAGCTCGGCGAGCAGGCCGAGCGTCACGAGCTGCACACCGGTGAAGATGAGCAGCACGGCGAACGGCAGCCAGAGACGCTGACCGATGCCTTCGTGGGCAACGTACTTGAGGTAGCCGAGGTACGTGAGCACGACCAGGCCGGCGGTGCCCATCCCGAGGCCGAGCAAGCCGAAGATCTGCAGCGGACGCGTCGAGTAGCTGATGAGGAACTTGACCGTCATCAGATCGAGGAGGACGCGGACCGTACGCGAGATCCCGTAGTTCGACGTTCCGTGCTCGCGCCGCCGGTGGTTGACCACACGTTCCTTGATCCGCACGCCCATCTCGCTTGCGATCGCCGGCAGGAACCGGTGCATCTCGCCGTAGAGCCGCATCGGTTTGACGACTTCGGCGCGAAACACCTTCAGCGAGCATCCGTAGTCGTGCAGATACACGCCGGTCGCCCACGAGATGATTCGGTTCGCGATCGTCGACGGCACGCGTCGGCTGAAAAAGGGATCCTTCCGATGCCGCCTCCACCCGCAGACGATGTCGAATCCGCCGCGCTCCAGCTCCTCCACCATCGGCGGGATGTCGCTCGGATCGTTCTGCAGGTCGCCGTCGGTGGTCACGATGTACCGGCCGCGCGCATGCGCGAAGCCGGCGGCAAACGCCGCGGTCTGGCCGAAGTTGCGTCGAAAGCGAATGACCCGCACGCGCGGATCCCGCCGGTGGATCTCGGCGAGGCGATCGAACGTGTCGTCGGTGCTCCCGTCTTCGACGAAGACGAGCTCGTAGCTTCTGCCCCAGGCCCTCAGGACCTCGGTCAGCTCCTGGTGAAGCTGCCGCACGCTTGGCGCCTCGTTGCGCACGGGGATGACGACGGATAGCTCGGGGAGCATCAGGCCGGCTGGATTAACACCTTATTATAGTCGAACTTAGGGCCGGCCTAGCTGGATTCCGCGCTGCCATGGCGCGCGTCCGCGGATCGCCGCCGTGTGACCCACCAGACGCCTCCGGCTGCCCCGACGATCGCCACGACGATCGCGATCGTCAGCCCGTGACGCTCGAGAAAGGCGATCGTCTGCTCACCGTACCAGATGGCGAGCAGCCCCTCGCCGAAGTACCGGAGGCCGCGCCCGGCCGCGATGGCGCCGACAAAGGTCCACGGATTCACCCGCGACACGCCGGCGAGGAGCACGAAGATCTTGAACGGCGCCGGCGGCGGCAGGATCGCCGGGACGAAGATCGCGACGACACCGTACTTCCGGAAGAGCGCGAGACCGCGGTCGACGCGCCGCGGGTTGACCCGCTTGCGCAGAAACGCCTCGCCGCCCTTGTAGCCGAGCCAGTACAACAGCAGGCAGCCGGCGATCGACCCGAGCGTCGACATCGCGGCGTAGAACACCAGCCGCTCGGGGTGCTGCATCACCATCGAGACGATCAGAATGTCGTTGATTTCCGGCAGCGACAGGATCGAGGAATCGAGGAAGGCGATGAGGAACAGCCCGGGGCCGCCGATGCCGAGCGCGAACGCCTGTATCCAGGCGATGAGACGCCTCATGAGTGGCGCGGGCCTTCGGGTAAACTACGCACCTTGCCGATTATAGCCGCTCGCCTGGCGCGCGCCGGTTCGCTCGCGGCCGGCGTCGCGGCCGCCCTTTTCTACGCTCGCGCCGGCCTGACGCTGAGCCACTACGACGCCAAAGCACACCTCGTCGTCGCGCGGCGGATCTTCGACAGTATCTTCCCCGGCTGGCACCAGATCGGCGCGGTCTGGCTGCCCTTGCCACATCTCCTCAACGCGCTTCCGGTCCAGATCGACGCCTGGTACCGCAGCGGGTTCTCGGGCGTCGCGATCTCGATAGCCAGCCTGGTCGTCGCGGCGGGCGCCGCCGCGGCCATAGTCGCGCGCGTCACCGATTCTACCGCCGGCGCGCTCGCCGCGGCCGCATTGATCGCGCTCGATCCGAACGTGCTGTACCTGCAAAGCACGCCGATGACCGAGCCGCTGCTCTTCGCGACGACGCTCGTCGCGATCGAGCGGCTCACGAGGTGGCTCGAGCCGCAGTTGGACGACAACGCCCGCCGATCGCTGGACCGCGGCGCGGGCCTCGCGCTCGCGGCGGCGTGCTGGACGCGATATGAGGCGTGGCCGATCGCGGCGGCAGCGCTGGCGCTCGCGGCCTGCGCTCGCATGCTCGCCGGCGCCCGCGCCGGCGAGGCGGCGCGCGACGTGGCCCGGCTTGCGCGGTGGCCCGCGGCTGCCATCGGCCTGTTTTTCGTGATCAGCCGCGCGACCGTCGGTGCCTGGTTCGTGTCGGGCGGATTCTTCGTCCCGGAGAACCCCGCTCTAGGCGATCCGTGGCTCGCGCTCGAGCAGATTGTGGAGGGAGTGACGATCCTCGCCGGCCGTCCGCTGGCCTGGACCGGTGCCGCGGGCGTCGCGGCGGTCGTCATCACGGCGATCATCCGGCGCGGGCGCGACGGCCGCCTGCTGGTCGTGCTCGCGCCCGCCGCGGCTGCGGCGCTCCCCTTCTACGCGTTCCTCCAGGGTCACCCCTATCGCGCGCGCTACATCGTTTCCATCGTGGTCGCGCTGGGGCTCCTGGCTGGAACGCTCGTGGGGTTGCTCCGCCGGCGCTCACCGCTCGCGTCGCTCGTCGCGGCCTGTGCACTGGTCGGCACAGTAGGCCTCGTCCGGCCGCCGTTCGCGAACGACACGCCGATCGTCCGTGAAGCGCAGCGGGATCTGCCACACAGCCGCGCGCGCGCGGCGGTCACCGCGTACCTCACGCGCGAGTGGGACGGCCAGCCCATCATGGCGAGCATGGGCTCGCTCGCGCATTACATGCAGGAGACGTCGCACGCGGGGTTCCACATCCGCGACTACCTCCACGAAGGCAACGGCGACCTCTGGACCGAGGCGCTCAAAAGCCCTCGCTCCTACGCCGAGTGGATCCTGATCGAGGAACGCGCCGAAGGGGGCGACATGCTGGCGCTCCTCGCGCGCCAGCGCCCCGACTATCTCTCCGGCTATCGGCGGGTGTCTGAAGGAGGAGGGGTGGCGCTCTATCGCAGGCTCAGTGCTGAATTCTGAATGCTGAGTGCTGAATTCAGCAGTCAGCACTCAGCAATCAGCAGTCAGCAATGATCTCAGAATCTGATTCCGAAGGTGAACTGAGTGGTGAACCCGCCCAGGTCGATCTTGCTTCCCAGAAACGAGTTGTCGCCGGTCGTCGGCAGATCGCCGGCCGCATCCTGCCACCGCACTTCGAATCCCGCGACCCACGGGTCGGCCACGTAGCGGAGCCCGCCAAGGATCACGGGGCCGACCGCGGTGCCGTCCTCGACGAAGCTCGCGCGGAAGACGGCGAAATCGAATGGATCGACGAACTCACCGGTTTCAGAGTAGCGCCAGCTGAAGAACGTGACGCCGCCGCCGATGTACGGCTCGAACCGGCCATGCCCGAGCGGGAGGAACCGGGCCGTCGCGGTGACCGGCGTGATGCGGAGCTTCAATTCCTGAAAGATCTCGGTGTCGTCCGGTCGCGTGAGATCGCGATATATGCTGGGCACGGTGCTCCGGTAGTAGCCGATCCCGCCGCCGACCTCGAAGTTTCGTCCGATGCCGACCAGCCATTCGCCACCTACGAAGCCGTTGCTGAAATCCCCAATCTCGAAGAGCAGTTCCGGTTCAGTCGACAGATTCGCGACGAGCACATCGTCGTCCACACGCCCGTCCTCGCCCGTCACGGCGAAATAGCCGAGCGAGAAGTTGACCGTCTGCGTCTGGGCGGCCGCGGCAGCGGGCAGCGCCAGCGCGGCGCAGAACGCGAACATCACGCCGCAGGATTTCAGGGCTGTCGAATGTGAAATGCTCATGACGGCCGGTTGAGCAGGAAGAATGCCAGCTCATTCCGCGGGATCACGCCGTTTACGGCGGGACAGGAGTCGGATGGTGTCCGAAGTGGATGTCACCCGGCGTCATCTGCCGGTGAAATCGCGGATCGTCGCCAGCATCAGGGCGTGAATGTGGCCGTTCGAGGCGACGACCTGGCCTGCCCTCGATGTGAACGCGGAACCGTCGTACAGCGACACGGTTCCGCCTGCCTCCTCGACCAGCAGCGCTCCCGCGGCGATGTCCCACGGCTGGAGCCGCTGCTCCCAGAACCCGTCGAGACGCCCCGCGGCGACGTAGCACAGATCGATGGCGGCCGAACCCAGACGCCGCACCGCGCGCGCGCGCCCGACGAACGCCGCGAACAGCCCGACAATCTCGTCGATTGCGCCGTGCACGTCGTACGGGAAGCCAGTGCACAGGAGCGAATCGATCAGGTCGGCCGCCTTGCTGACGCGCATCGGCGCGCCGTTGAGCCGCGCGCCCTGGCCCCGCTCGGCGGTGAACAGCTCCTTGCGCGTCGGATCGTAGATGGCGGCGATCTCGATGCGGCCGTCGATCTCCAGCGCGAGCGACGAGCAGAAAATCGGGAACCCGTGCGCGTAGTTCGTCGTCCCGTCGAGGGGGTCGAAAATCCAGGTATAGCCGTCGGCGGCACCGGGGGCGCCCCCGAGCTCCTCGGCGAGCACGCGATGGTCGGGGAACCGTTCGGCGATCATCGCCCGGAACATCCGCTCGACCTCGAGGTCGACTTCCGTGACGAGATCGATCGCGCCCTTCTTGTCGACGCGGACGCCGGTGCCGAACCGCGCGATCTGAATATCGCCCGCGCGAACGACCGCCTCCACGGCGGTGGCGAGCAACAGCGGGTCGTGGGGCATCGTCAGGCGCGCGAGAGCCGCTTCACCATGCGCACTTGCATCCCGCCTTCCGGCACGCGGCGGAGCGAGATGTCGTCCATGAAGCTGCGCATGAAGAAGATGCCGCGCCCGCTCGACTTGAGCACGTTTTCGGGAGCGAGGGGATCGGCGACCGCATCGGGCTCGAACCCGCTGCCTTGATCCGTGACGGAGACGATGAGGGCGTCCGACGTGCCGTCGGCCTCCAGCGCGAACTCGATCGTCACGCGCTTGGCGACGTCTTCGCGGTTGCCGTGCTTGATCGCGTTGATGACGCCTTCGCGCACCGCGACGCCGACCCAGTGGACGGCATCCTCGTCCAGGCCGGCCATGGCGCCGAGCCGATCGCTCACAAGCTGGACGAAGTCCAGCAGGTCGAAAGAGCTGGCGATCTGGAGGCGGACAGCGTGTCGCGCGGCACTCGTCATGCGGGCGGCAGAGCCCCCATAGCATACATGCAGAGTGCTATAGTGCGCGCATGCTCCGCGCCGGCGCGGTTCGTCCCGCTCTCGTGGAACCGGCGAGCCGCATCGGCGGCCGCCTCCGCCCGCCCGGGGACAAGTCGATTTCCCATCGTTACGCGATTCTGGCCGCCCTCGCGCGCGGAACGTCGCGAATCAGCGGGTTCGCCCCCGGCGCCGATTGCGCGGCCACGCTCGACTGCCTGGCGGCCCTCGGTGCGCGGGTCGTCCGGGGGTCGTCGGGCGCGGTCGACGTCGAAGGGCGCGGCCCCGGCGGGCTGACGCCGCCGACGACGACGCTCGACGCGCGCAACTCGGGTACGACGATGCGCCTGCTCGCGGGCGTCCTGGCGGCCCATCCCTTTGAGGCGACGATCGTCGGCGATCCTTCGCTCAGCCGGCGACCGATGCGCCGCGTGGCAGAGCCGCTGAGGCGTATGGGCGCGCACGTCGAAACCGGCGTGGACGGACGTCCACCGTTGACAGTGCGCGGCGCGCGTCTCCAGGGCATCGACGTCACACTCGAGATCCCGAGCGCGCAGGTGAAGAGCGCGATCATGCTCGCCGGGCTGCAGGCCGCAGGGCGCACGACGGTGCGAGAGCCGGCCGCTACACGAGATCATACGGAGCGGGCGCTGGCCGCGTTCGGCGTCCACGTCGACCGGGCGGGCGCCGCGGTCTCCCTCGACGGCGGCCAGCCGCTCCACGCCGGCCACCATCATGTCGCGGGCGATATTTCCTCCGCCGCGTTCCTCGCCGTCGCGGCCGCCGGGCTGCCCGGCTCGCGCATCGTGTTCGACGAAGTCGGCCTCAACCCGACGCGGACCGCCTGGCTCGACGTGCTTCGGCGCGCCGGCGCGTCGGTCGTGGCCGAGGTCGAGCGCGAGGAATCCGGCGAGCCGGTGGGGCGCCTGACGATCGCGCACGTCCGGCTCGAGCCGGTCTCGATCCAGGCGGCGGAAGTTCCGCTCCTCATCGACGAGCTCCCGGCGCTCGCGGCGCTCGGCGCCTTCGGCGGCGCGGTCGAGGTCGGCGGCGCCGGAGAGCTCAGGCACAAGGAAAGCGATCGCATCGGAGCGCTCGTCGCCGGCCTGCGCGCGCTCGGGATGCGGGCCGAAGAGCGCGCGGACGGCTTCGCGATCCACCCATCACGCCCGACCGGCGGCGAGGCGGACGCCGTCGGCGATCACCGCCTCGCCATGACGTTCGCGGTCGCGGCGCTCGCGGGGCGCGCCCCGTCGCGGATTGTCGGCGCAGACGTCGTTGACGTCTCGTACCCGGGCTATTTCGAGGCGTTGCGCGCGGCCTGCGCGTGAAGACCGATAAACTCTATCTGGTCGGGTTCATGGCCGCCGGCAAGACGAGCGTTGCGCGAGCGCTCGGAGCCCGGCTGGGGTGGCGGGTCGAGGACGTGGACAACCTGATCGAGGCGCGCGAGCGGCTGGCGGTGGCCGACATCTTCGCCCGGCATGGAGAGGCGTACTTCCGCCGCGTCGAGCGGGATATCGTCAAGCTGCTGATGCCCCTGCGCCACACCGTCGTCGCCACCGGTGGCGGCACGTTCGCAGACCCCGACACGCGCGCGGCGATCAATCTGGACGGCGTGTCGGTCTGGCTCGACGCGCCGCTCGACGTGATTCTGCTGCGCCTCCCGGCGGACGGGCGACGGCCGCTCGCCGCCGATCGTGCGCAGCTCGATCGGCTGTATGCGGCTCGGCGTACCGTCTACGAGCTGGCGCACTTACGTATCGACGCGAGCGCGGCGCGGCCGGAGGAGCTCGCCGACCGCATCATCGATTGGTTGCAGGACCACTGACGACTGTGCGCTATCTCATCCTGTCTGATGTTCACGCCAACCTCGAGGCGCTCGATGCGGTGCTCGGGGCCGCGCCACGCGACTCCTGGGACCGCGCGCTCGTGCTCGGCGATCTCGTCGGCTACGGCGCGGATCCGAACGAGGTCATCGCGCGCGTGCGCGGGCTCGATCCGTTGGCGGTCATCCGCGGCAACCACGACAAGGCCGCGTGCGGTGTCGATGACGCCGCGGCGTTCAACCACCTGGCGCGTCGGGCGGCGGAGTGGACCTACGACACCCTGACCGACGAGCATCGCGTCTGGCTGCGCAACCTGCCGCCCGGCCCGGCGGTGATCGACGAGACGCTCGAGATCTGTCACGGGTCGCCCTTCGACGAAGACGCGTACATCTTCGACGGCCGCGACGCGGCGCGCGCCTTCGACACCTCGACGCGTCAGCTCTGTCTCTTCGGACACACCCACCTCCCCGTCATCTTCCTCCACAGCGACACGCGGTTCGAGGGGACCGTGCCCGAAGGAGAGGAGTTCACGCTGCCGATCGAGGCAGGCCTTCGTTACCTCGTCAACCCAGGATCGGTCGGGCAGCCGCGCGACGGCGACCCGCGCGCCGCGTTCGCCGTGTATGACGGGCAGGATCGCTCGCTGCGCCTTCGACGCGTGGAGTATGCCGTCGCTGCCGCGCAACAGAAAATCACGGCCGCAGGATTGCCATCGTCGTTGGCGAACCGGCTCAGCCTCGGACGCTAGGGGACGACGCGAAGATAACCCAGGTGGTAGAGGGAATCCCCGCGGCTGGGCAGAATGCGGATCGCGTCGAACTCGCGGGCCGGGGCCTCGACGATGTGGGTACGGAAACTCCCGTCGCGGGACATCGGTTGGTCGATTGAACGCTCCCCCACTACCGATCCGTCGTTGATGAACAACAGCCGATAGGCGTCGTTGCGCGACACGCTCAGCTCGATGCGCCCGGCGCGCGTCGGCTGCGGCAGGATGACCTCCACGCCGCGAAGCGTCATCGCGAGATTCCCCGGCTGCGTGACGCCGTCGAGCGGCACCCGCGCGAGGCCGTAGCCTTCGATCAGCCGCTCGTAGCGGCCCATGTTCATCGCGAGGATCGTCCTGAAGCGCTCCGCGGACCAGATTGGCCCTGCCGCGATGATCTGCAGCCGGTCGTAGTAGGCGGCAACGCCCGCGTCGCGAATCAGGTTGCGCCGTGCCTTGATGCTCTCTTCGTACCCGTCCGGCACCCGCCGGCGGAAGTGGCCGATCCGCCAGGGGACCTCGGCGGGCAGCCGGGCGATGAGCGCGTCGCCGAGCCCGTACTTGTCGATGAAGTGGACGCCGGGACCCGCGGCATAGCCGATGAACCCCGCGGCGTCGGTCGAGAAGAACGTGGCGCCGGAAGCGGCCAGCTCGTGGCCCATGTCGATCCACTTGTGGTTCGGCATCGGAACCCCGCGCCGCGCGTTGAGCAGCCCGGATTGCGGATAGTAGTAGCGCCGCTCGTCGGTGATGCCGGTCGGCGCAATCGCCGCGGCGCGCTCGATGTCCGCGCCGTAGGCCGCGCCGGTCCAGAACGTCGGCCGCGGCGACGTGGCGAGTCCGGCCATCCAGACGAGCGCCATCGCCCCCACCCACGCGATGCTGGGCTCGCGAACCTCCCGGCGCACGAGGTGCATCACGGCGCAGAGGAACGGCGCCGCCAGAAATCGTCCGCTCATGAAATCGCCGCCCACCCAGACCACATACACGACGTACAGCGCGATGCCCGCGGGCATCGTCCAGTCCAGCCTCGCGACGAACGGTGACAGCAACGCCGCCGCGATCACCGAGAGCGTCAGAGGGTCGTTGTGAAGAGAGTCGAGCAGGTACAGGAACCCCTGCTGCAGGAGCTCCGTCTCCGGGATGCCGGTCTTGATCTTCGAGTACGCCGTGTTCGGGAAGGGGAAACCGTAGTAGATGACGGAGAAGACCTCCCAGGCGACGAGCGGCGCCATGCCGAGCGCGATTGGCAGCCAGACCCGTCCGGCGGCGAGGCCGCGCACGCCGGCTCCGGCCGGCGCGGAGCGCCAGGCAATCAACCCGAGCGCGGGAAGCACGAGAAGCCCCGCGTCGAGGCGGTTGAGCATGATGAGCGCGGCCAGCAGCGAAAGCCTGAACAGATCCCGTGAAGCGGCAGATGTCCACCCGTCGGCTGAGGCGCGTATCAGAAAGAACACCACGAGCAGCAGATGCGTCAGGGCGTTTTCGAGCCCGGACGTCGAGTAGTCGACGAAGGCCTTTGACAATCCCAGCGCGGACAGGGCGAGAAGCGCCATCGGCGCGGTCGCCGCGATCCGCCCGGCCACGAGGAGCACGACCGCGAGCGACAACCCGATCGACAGGGCAAGGGAGGTGAAGTAGACCTCCCCCGTGACGGCTCCCGCCGCGGTCATCGCGAACATCCAGAGGGGATGCGTGTAGGACTGGACGCGGTCCGCGACGTTCCACCGCAGACCGTAGCCGTTGAGGACGTTGTCGACTGTGCGGAGGGTGATGTAGGCGTCGTCGCTGAGCCACGCCGTCCTCACGAACAGCACGAGGAAGACGAGCCCCCCTGCGGCGACGATCGGACGCTTCACCGGCCTGTTGCCCTCCCCCGTTCCTCCTGTTTTCGGAGCTTCGCGGCGTACGCATCAGCCGCCGCGCGGGAACCGAGGATCCAGCCGATCACGATGCCTACCAGCAGGACGGCGGGGATGAAGATGAAATGCGCCGCGGTCATGCCGCCCATGGGGCGATTATCTCCCTTTTGAGGTCGCCCGCTGGCCGAGGTCGACCAGCTCGCGCTCGACTCGATCGAGGCGGCGCCAGAGCGACCACACGTAGAAGAAGATGAGCAGCCACGCAACGGCATAGGCCGACATTACCAGCGGCGCCGCCGGCAGCCGTTCGGTTTCGGCGTCCTTGACCGGCACGAATTCCTCCTGTGCCGGCTGCGGCTGCGCGACAACCGGCGCGATCCCGAGCGTGCCAGCGAGAACGATCGCCGCAAACACACGTCTCATGTCAATGCTCCAGATACAGTTCGTCCACGCGCGCGCGAAGGTGCTCGAGGCGAAGGCGCGCGACCAACAGCGCCCCCCCGAGCAGCATGAACGCGAGCGTGCACCACCAGAATGTCCCGCGCATGCCAGGACCGAGCGACGGCACGACCGTCGTCTTGGGATGCAGGGTGCGCCAGACGTTGACGGACCAGTACACGAACGGCACGTTCGCCATTCCGAAGAGCGCGACACCGGATGCGAGCTTCTCCGATCCCGGGCCGCCGTACCGTCGCAGCAGGAGATAGGCGATCAGAATGAGCTCCAGGATGAGCGCGGAGGTCAGCCGCGCGTCCCACTGCCACCAGACGCCCCAGGCCTTGCGGGCCCACAGTGGACCCGTGATCAGGCCGATGATGCCGAAGACGGCGGCGATCTCCGCGGAGGCCGCCGCCACGCGATCCGCGGCTGCGCTTCTCTTGAACAGATGAATCGCGCCGGCGACGCCACAGACGAACACGGCCGAGAACATCACCATCCACGACGGCACGTGAAAATAGAAGATCTTCTGCACGAAGCCCATGGTGGACTCCGTCGGTGCGCCGTCGATGAGCCATGGGGCGGCGACGAACAGCACGGCCGCGAGCAGGATGGTCGGAAGAAAGAGGGCACGCATCATCATTCATCCTTGATTGCGCTGGGGCCCCACCCCCAGCGCCTACCACGCCTCGCTTACGCTCGGCGCGCTGATTCGAAACATCAAGCTCTAGTCGGTCATGACGGGCTCGAACGTCCACAGCGCGAGCGTGAGAAACACGGCGTCGAACGCCGCGAGCATCGTGATCCACGCGACCGCCATCGGCGTATCCGCCTCCGCCTGAAGCAGCGCCGCCGTGCCTCGCACGCCCGCGATGATGACGGGGACGGTTATCGGGTACAGCACCACCGGGAGCAGGACGTCACGGCTTCGCGACCGGACGAGCATGGCGGCGAACAGCGTGCCGACCGAGGCAAACCCGATCGTACCGGCCGCCAGGAGCGCCGCGAGCAGGTACGGGTGCGCCAGAAGCGGCGCCTGAAACAGGAGGCCGACGACCGGCACCAGAATCAGCTCGACACCAGCCAGGAGCGCGAGCAACCCGAGCAGCTTGCCGACGTAGATCGCGGGCCGATCCACGGGCGCGAGCAGGAGCGCGCGGAGCGTCTCGCTCTGTCGCTCCCGCTCGAAGGCACGGCCGAGCGCGAGCGTCCCGGCGAACGCAATCGCGATCCAGAGAATGCCGGCCGCAGCGTGATCGAGGGCGCGTCCATCCCGCACGAAGCTGAACGCGAACACGAGGACGCACGAAACCGCGAAGAAGAGCGTCGTATAGACGATCTCGCGGCTGCGCACCTCCACGGTCAAATCCTTGCGCATGACGAGCCAGGCGATGCTTACGAACGCGCGCATATCCGCTCTCGGCTGGCACTCGATGGCGTCACATCAGTCTCCGGTAGCGCTCGCGCAGGGCACCCGGGCCGGCCTCGAGCGCGGCCAGATGGCCCTCACGCAGCACCGCGACGCGGTCTACGAGTCCCTCGACGGTCTCGATGTCGTGGGTCGCCAGCAGGACAATCGCTCCGGCCTCACGCAGCGCCCCAAGCCGCGCCACGAGCGCGCGCGAGGCCTCGTCGTCGAGCCCCGTGAACGGCTCGTCAAGCAGCACGAGCCGCGGATCGTGGACGAGCGCGCGCTCGAGCGCGAGGCGCTGCCGCTGACCGCGCGAGAAGCTCGAGACGACCTCTTCCGAGCGGGCGGCGAGCCCCGCGCGTGCCAGAGCGGCCTCCGCTCGCCGCCGCGCATCCCGAAGCATGTACAGCCGTGCGAAGAACTCGAGGTTCTCGCGGGCCGTCAGCTCAGGGTAAAGGTGCAGATCGTGCGCGAGCAGGCCGATCCGCCCCCGCAGCGCAGCTCCTCCTTCCCGGGCAGTGATCGTGCCGTAGCGGACCGACCCCGCGCTCGGCGTCATCAGCGCGGCGGCGATCGCCAGGAGCGTGGACTTCCCGGCCCCGTTCGGGCCCAGGAGGCCGACGATCTCACCCGCCCGGCATTCGAGCGAGACGTGCGCCAGGGCGCGGCGCCGCCCGAAGTGCCGCGAGACGTCTTCAAAACGAAGGATCTGAAAGTCCGCAGAGAAGCTCTCGGCATTCACTGCGCGTATCTTCGTTTATCCGCGTCCATGCACGGCCGTTTTCGGCGCTGTCCATGCCCCCCAGGCGCCGGCAAGAAGGATGACGCTCGCCATGCCGAGCGCGAGGTTGCGGGGCCATCGCGGGTGGCCCGCAAGCCCGCCGACGGTCACCTGAAGCGTCCCGCCGGCCGCAATGGCCGGCCCGCTGGCCACGATGTAGGTCTCCCCTTCGGCAGGCATCTCCCGCTGCGCGGGCGCCTGCGGCGACGCGATCCTCAACTCGCCGGACTTTTCGGCCACGATCAACACCTGCTCGAGCGCGGCAGGCAGGCGCTGTTGGAGGCTGATCTCTCCGCCGCGGTGCGGCAGAAGGAACCCAATCTGCACGACGGTCGATCCCGGCTGAAACGGACCGGTGACCGTGACCTGTGCGCCCGACACCCGCGCCTGCGGCGTCGATCCCTCGAGGATCGCCGCCCCCGACGCGCCGGTCGGGAGATCGAAGACGAGCGGCGAGGGCGGCTGAACCGGCGTTCGCGCCGTGCTGAGCACGGTGAGCAGGTAGTAGACCTGGAGCGCGTCTTCGACCGTCTCGATGACGAACCGCGAGTCGCCGCCGAGGATCACGACGCCCGGCTGCGCCGGGCCGGCGGCAAGCTTCTTGGACTCTTCCTCTCGCCGCGCCGCTTCGGGGTCGGTTGCGACCAGCATCAACCGGATGCCGCCCCGATCCGGCATCTTGAACGGGCGCGACTCGAGCGTCTCGCCGCCGACGACCGCTCGCACCTGGACTTCCGCGCCTGTCGCGATCCCCGGAAACTGCGCCCGGCCGTTCGCGTCCGTTTTTGCGCTCGTCGGAGGGCGACCGGCGACCGTGAGCTCGACGGTCTCGCCCTGAAGATTGTTTCCGGGTCCACCGCGCACGACGCGTACCGAGACCGTCCCGCCCGGGAGATCGGGGCTCGGCAGCGGGACGCCCGACATCTGCTTCGGGTCGGGCATCTGCAGCGCCTGCGCGGCGCCGTACGACGGCAGAAGCAGCGCGAGCAGCAGCGCGGCCAGCTTCAGACCGCAGCGCTTGCAGAACCGCGCGTCCGCATCGTTCTCTACACCGCATCCGCACACGTGCCGCTGTTTCGAAACACTCGCAGCACCCTGAGCACCTTGAGCACCTTGAGCACCCTGAGCACCCTGAGCACCTTCTTGAAGCTGCTCCATGATCCCCAGCGCCCTCGCCCTGAGGCGCGACGTCATCTCGTCGAAATCCTGCTGCGCCACCTTCCCCATCGCCCGGTCGAACTCGAGCTCCTTGAGGGCGCGGAGCGTGAGCGTCTTCTCGCGTTCGAGGCTCGCGCGCGTGCGGCGGCCGAGCGGCTCGCCCGGTCGCCCGCCGTCCGGACGCACGAGCGGGGCGAGCGTGCGATACGCGGCGTACCCGGTGAAGCCGGCGGCGCCGATCGCGAGACTAATGAGGACGAGATGTTCGGGCGTGGGCTGCCGCGAAATCAGGACGGCCACGGTCGCGACCGCCAGCGACAGCAGGACGAAAAACTGCCAGGGGTGAAAGCCCTGGTCGCTCGTAGAGTCCGGCGTGGGCCGGACCCCCGACTTTGTAGCGTCCGGCTTCAGCCGGACCTCTTTAGTCGAGGTCACGGAGCTCATCGTCGAGCCGGGCATTCAGCGCATCGCGGCTGGACTCCGGCTCCTGCCGGCCGGCCGCTCCTGGACCTCCGGCCGCTGGAGAAGCCTCTGCCTCCTTCTTCTTCCAGCGCGATACGACGATGCCGACACCGAGCAGGCTTGCTCCTCCCACCAGATACGGAAAGAACCAGGCGAGGCGGTTGAAGCCGCGGTCGAGCGGGGCGCCGAGCGGCAGCTGACTCCCGTAGCGCTGGACGAACCAGCTGCGAATGTCATCGCGACCCTTACCGAGCTTGATCTGCTCGGCCAGTTCATCCCGCATCCGTGCCGCCTCGCTGCACGTGCACTCCGCGATGTTCTTTTTCCCGCACGTGGGACAGATGCACACCAGCTCGCGCTGCATCTGCTTCTCCAGCGGCGTGCGGGGAACCACCACGACGGTCTGCGGGTTCTCGACGTGCTCCTGCGCGAGGACGCGCGTCGGCGCCAGCAGCATCAGCAGAATCAGCGAGGTCGTGACCGCTCCGGCCGGGAGCTTCGCCGCGGCGAAGGCAAACGCGCTCTCGGGCAGCAGCGCGATCAGCGTTCCGACCGCCATGACCCCGAACCCCGCCCAGATCCAGTTGACGAGCGGATTGATCGTGATCTTGTAGGTCGCCGACTGCGTCTGCATGTCGTAGCCGGCAAGCGTGACGTAGAGGTCTTCCGAGAAGCTCCGACGGATCGCGACTTCGGTCGTCGGCTCTTCCTCGTGCTTGCGGAAGAACCATTTCGCCGGACCCATGCGCCCGAGAACCCGGCCATCGCTCAGAACGGTGACATCCGCGGTCACCATCTGCTTCTGACCGTCATCGCTGACGCGGATCGCATCGTGCCGGACGACGAAGCGGCCGATTTCGACCTGCTCGCCCGGCTTGAGGATCGCCTGTTCCTCCTGCTTGAAGCCCTCGCCCGCGAACCCGAGGAAGATGAGCACGATGCCGACGTGGACGATGTATCCGCCGTAGCGCCTGTGCGTTCGCGCGACGAGCCCGATGAGCGCCGTCGCGATATCGCTGCCGGTCGCCCCTTGCCGCACGCGCGCGCCACGCCAGAATTCCTGGCTGATGGTGCCGACCACGAAGCCGGAGAGCGCGAAGCACAGCCCGGAGCTCCAGATGCGGACCCCAAGGGCGACGACGCCGATGCCCACGAGGAGACCGCAGGCGACCGGGAACACGAACTGGTTCTTCAGGTTGGCCAGCGTGGACTTGCGCCAGGCGAGGAGCGGCCCGACGCCGGTCAGGAACAGCAGGATCAGCCCGATTGGCGCCATCCACTTATTGAAGAACGGCGGCCCGATCGTCAGCCGCTCGCCGGTCACCGCTTCGCTCAGCGTCGGGAACATCGTGGCGAAGAGGACGAAGAACGCGCAGAAGAGCAGGATCCAGTTGTTGACGAGAAACGCCGCCTCGCGCGACACCCACGAGTCCAGCTCGTTCCGCGCGCGGAGCAGCGGCAGCCTCCAGATCACCAGCCCGAAGCTGATCGTCAGGAGGCAGATCATGAAGACCGTGAACATCCAGGCGAGCTCCCGGTCCTCGCCGAACGCGTGCACCGACTGGACGATCCCCGAGCGGGTCATGAAGGTGCCGAAGATGGTCAGGAAGAACGTCACGATGACCAGCGTGACGTTCCAGACGCGGAGCATTCCCCGCCGCTCCTGCACCATCACCGAGTGCAGGAATGCGGTTGCGGTGAACCAGGGCAGCAGCCCGGCGTTCTCGACAGGATCCCACATCCAGTAGCCGCCCCAGCCCAGCTCCTCGTACGCCCAGAGCATGCCGAGCGTCAGCCCGAACGACAGGAAGAGCCAGGCCATCATCGTCCAGCGCCGGACCGCGCGGAGCCACGAGTCGTCCAGGTAGCCGGTCGCCAGCGCCGCGATCCCGAACGCGAACGGGATCGTCATCCCGACCAGGCCGACATAGAGCGACGGCGGGTGGATCGCCATGTAGAAGTTCTGCAGCAGCGGGCTGAGCCCGCGCCCGTCGCGGGGCGCCTCCGCGAGGAACGTCTCGAACGGGTTGTTGTGGATCACCATCAGGAAGATGAAGAACATCTGCACGAGGGAGATCGTCGCGACGACGTACGGGATCAGCTCGCGGTGGCGGTCGCGGTTGACGTACACCGCGATCGACCCGAAGGCGGCCAGCAGGAACACCCAGAACATGATCGAGCCGTCCAGCCCGCCCCAGTACGACGTCAGCTTGTAGAAGAGGGGCTGTGCGGCGTCGGAGTACCGCTGGACGTACTTGATCGAATAATCGTTCGTGGCAAAGGCGTGAACGATCAGCGCCGAGGCCACCGTCATCAGGGCCGTGACGAGGTGAAACGCGCCGATGCCGCTCTCGATGAGGCGCGAGGATCGCCGCCGCGCCCCCGCCACCGAGCTGGCTACGGCATAGCTGCAGACGACGAAGGTCGTCAGCAGGATGAACGTCCCTAGGTTAGCCACCGGCTTTCGGCTCGTACTTCGACGGGCACTTCGCCATCACCCCGTCCGGTTCGACCGCGAAGCCATCCGGGCTGAGCCGTCCCTTGAGGACGACTTCCGACCCGCTCTTGAACGTGTCCGGAACGATCCCCGAGTAGCGCGCGCCTACGATGGCGCCCTTGCTCTCGATCCGGAACTGGTAGTCGAGGCTGTCGCGTCGTTTCAGGATGGAGTCCTTCACGACGAAGCCATGCAGTTGCAGCCGTTTGCCGTACCAAACGTCCGGCTGAGCCATGACTTCCTCGACGTGCTTGTAGTACTCCGTGCCCTCGCGAAGCGTCGCGTACATCAACGCGCAGAGCGCCCCGACGAGGACGATGACGGTCAGGCCGATCTTCGCAGCAGCTCGTGGCGCCATAAAAGGCTCTATATACAGTGAGCGTCCCCGACAGAATATCCCTCCCGTTACCGGTAATCAATCGGCGTGGGTAACGGTCAATAAAAAACATTTGCCACAAGGCTGTGATTGCCTTATAGTCCCCGCCCGGTATCCCAATCCCACCACAGGGCCTCGACGCTCTCGCGGCGCTCTGACGGCTCCCCAGGTCTCGCCAGCTCTCTCGCGGCGCTCGCTCGGCTCCCCTTCTGGTCGCTCTCACGCTCTCAGTGTCGTGGTGTGACCGCTCTCTCGTCTCTCGAAAGGAGACCCCCCATGCGAACAATCGTGTCCGCTGCGGCGGTGTTCATCGCGGTGCTCATTGCCGCGCCAGGCACCCTGTCGCAGCCGGGTGTGACCGACGCGCCCACGGGATTCGAGGTCGAATCCAACGGGTTCGCCGAAGAATTCTGCGCCAACCAGGACAACCTCGTGAATTCCCCGAATTCGCCGCAGATCGAGGATGACGAGTGCAACTTCGAGGCGGCCGAAGAGGAATTCACCGGTCCCGAGTCGACAGCGGATGGGCTCGGGCCGATCTTCAACGCCGCTGGCTGCGGCGAATGTCACCTCGTCCCGATTCTCGGCGGCAGCAGCCAGATCATGGAACGGCGCGCCGGGCGATTCCTGAACGGTGTGTTCACGGACCACGCGGGCGGGTCCCTGCTGCACGATCGCTCGACCGCGCTCGGATACCAGGAGATCGCAGACCCGAATACCAACGTCGTAGCATTCCGCGCATCTCTGTCGATTCTCGGCCTCGGCTTCGTCGAGGCGCTGTCGAACACCACGCTGCAGAACATCGCCAATGCCCAGCCATCTTCGCAGCGCGGGCAGATGATCAGCGTGCCGGTGCTCGAGGCGCCGGGCCAGAACCGAACCGGTCGCTTCGGCTGGAAGGATCAACAGGCCAGCCTGGTCTCGTTCTCGGCGGATGCCTATGTGAACGAGATGGGAATCACCAGCCCGCTGCAACCGACCGAGAACACGTCGAACGGCACAGACGGCACCCAAGCCGACGGACGCGCCCCCGGGAATTGACGACGAGGGCGTAGACGTCGAGCTCTTCGCGCTGTTCATGCGGTCGACGCTCGCGCCACCGCGCGGTCCGATCAATGAGGACGTGCGGGATGGCGAACGTGTATTCGATGACATCGGATGTGACGTCTGTCACACGCCGAGCATGGTGACCGCCAGCCCGGGTACGCTCATCAACGGCGGGGCGCTCAGGGTCGCCAGCACGATCGGGAACAAGAGGATCCGTCCGTTCAGCGATTTCCTCTTGCACGACATCGGTACCGGAGACGGGATTGTCCAGAACGGCGGGCAATCGACCCGGAATAAAGTTCGCACCGTACCGTTGTGGGGACTTCGTACCAGAGGCCGGTTCATGCACGACGCGTCGAGCTTCAGCCTGGAGGACGCGATCGCGCGTCACGGCAACCAGGCGTCGTCGGCGCGCAGCGCGTTCAACAGCCTGTCGTCGTTCAAGAAGAGCGACCTGATCAAGTTCCTGAAGTCGCTCTGACGACCGGGGCCTAGAGGCTCGGGGCTTGGGAGCTTGGGTGGCTCCCAAGCCCAGGGCCGCAAGACGACGTTCTAGGCCCGACGTTCCAGACGGCGTAGCAGTTTCCACACGAGCGCCACCGGCAGACCCACGACGTTCGAGTACGACCCATCGATCCGATCGACGAACCGCGACGCAAGACCCTGAATCGCATACCCGCCAGCCTTTCCACGCGGCTCGCCGGACGCGACGTACCAATCAATGTCGGCGTCTGACATCGGCGCGAAACGCACGCGCGTGGTCTCGACTGCCGAGACCATCCGCCCATCTCTGAGAAGGGCGACGCCCGTCAGGACCTCATGCGTGCGGCCCGACAACCGCGCCAGCATCTCGCGCGCCTCGGCGTCGTCGATGGGTTTGCCGAGGATGAGACCGTCGATCACGACCGTCGTATCGGCGGCAAGAATCTCGGCCTGGGAATGCCGGGATGAGATGGCCTGCGCTTTCTCGCGCGCGAGCCGCTCCACATAGGCGGCCGGGGCTTCGCCCGTCAACGGCCGCTCATCGATCTCCGCCGGCACGATCTCGAACGCGATGCCCGCCGCGCGCAGCAGCTCCGCGCGCCGCAGCGAGGCGGACGCCAGAATCAGTCGCAACACGGAAGATGCTACACTCGGCAGATGCCGAGGTCGGGAGAATTCGTGCCGACGCGCGCCTGCGTGACCACGACGGTCTCGGCCCTGCTCGCGCGGCAGCCGCTGACGCCGGCGAAGATCGCGTTCGCCTGGCAGATCGCCGTCGGCCCGGCGCTCGCGCGGGCGACGAGCGTCAGCTGCGAGCGGGGCGTGCTGCGCGTCAGGAGCGGCGACATCCGATGGATGCGCGAAGTGGAACGGTCGCGGCCGATGATCCTCGAGAGGCTTCGTTCGCTGCTCGGCCCGGCCGTCTCGGAATTGAAGACCGGGGATTGACATGCGTGAATCAGTCATCGTCAGCGCCGTCCGCCTTCCCACCGGCAAGTTTCTCGGCGGCCTGAAGGACTTCACGGCACCGCAACTGGGCGCGTTGGTCGTTCGTGAAGCGGTCCGGCGCGCCGGCATCGATCCGGCGTCGGTCGACGAATGCATCATGGGGAACGTCCTCAGCGCCGGCCTCGGCCAGAACCCGGCGCGCCAGGCGGCGCTCGGCGGCGGCCTCGACGAGCGCGTCGCCGCGATGACGATCAATAAGGTCTGCGGGTCCGGGCTCAAGGCGGTCATGCTCGCCGCGCAGGGAATCGCGACCGGCGACATCGACATCGCCGTCGCCGGCGGACAGGAGTCGATGAGCGGCGCTCCATACCTGCTCCCGCGCGTTCGCGAAGGTCTTCGCATGGGGGATGCCGAGATCGTCGACTCGATGGTGCACGACGGACTGTGGTGCGCGTTCGAGAACTGTCACATGGGCATGAGCGGCGAGGTGGTCGCCGAGAAGTACTCGATCGCCCGGCGCGAGCAGGATTGCTACGCCGCCTCGAGCCACCAGAAAGCGGCGCTTGCCATCCGGGAGGGCTGGTTCAAGGACGAAGTCCTTCCTGTCTCCATCCCGCAGAAGAAGGGGGCGCCAATCGTCCTCGATCAGGACGAATCGGTGCGACCCGACTCTACGCCCGAGGTGCTCGCCGGCCTGAAGCCTGCGTTCAAGAAGGACGGCACGGTGACCGCGGGCAATGCACCCGGCGTCAACGACGGCGCCGGGGCGGTCGTGATCATGGCGGCGGAGCGCGCGAAGGCGCTCGGCCTCACGCCCATGGCGCGCGTCGCCGGCCAGGCGACGAGCGGCCTCGCGCCGAAGCTGGTGATGATGACCCCGGTCGAGGCCGTGCGGAAGGTCGCGGCGAAGGTCGGTTGGAAATTGCAGGACGTCGACCTCTTCGAGCTGAACGAAGCGTTCTCGGTGCAGGCGGTGGCCGTCATGCGCGAGCTTGGCATCGAGCCCGCCCGTGTCAACGTCCATGGCGGCGCGGTCGCGCTCGGCCATCCCATCGGCGCCTCCGGGGCGCGCATCCTGACGACGCTGCTGTACGCGATGCAACGGCGCGACGCGAAGCGCGGGATTGCGACGCTGTGCCTGGGCGGCGGCAACGGCGTCGCGCTCGCTGTCGAGCGCTAATGTCCGACATCAAGGTGGTCGGCGTCGTGGGCGCCGGCACCATGGGGAACGGGATCGCGCAGGCCTTCGCGCAGGCAGGATTCGACGTCCGGCTGCACGATAGCGTCCAGCCGGCGCTCGACCGCGCGCGCAAGACGATCGAGACCAGCCTCGGCAGATTCGTCGAGAAGGGGAAACTGAGCGCAAGCGAGCGCGACGCGACGCTGGGACGGCTGCGCGCGACCGCGACGATCGACGATCTCGCCGCCGCCGACTACGTCGTGGAAGCGATTGTCGAGGAGGTCGAAGCCAAGCGCGCGCTCTTCCGAACGCTCGATGCCCTCACCCGCCCGCACGTCATCCTGACGTCGAATACATCGTCGATCTCGATCACCATCCTGGGCGCCGCGACCGCCCGCGCGGACAAGGTGCTGGGCATGCACTTCATGAACCCGGTGCCGATCATGGCCCTGGTCGAGTTGATCCGGGGACAGGTGACGTCGGACGCGTCGATGGCGGCCGCGTCGGAACTGTGCGCGCGGCTCGGCAAGACGCCGGTCGAGGCGGCCGACTACCCCGGCTTCATCTCGAACCGGGTGTTGATGCCCATGATCAATGAGGCGGCCTACTGCGTGATGGAAGGGGTCGGGACGCCAGATGCCATCGACACGGTCATGAAGCTCGGAATGAACCATCCGATGGGGCCGCTCACCCTTGCCGATTTCATCGGCCTGGACGTGTGCGTCGCGATCTTGAAGGTCCTGCACGACGGCCTCGGCGATCCGAAGTACCGAGCGTGCCCGCTCCTCAAGCGCATGGTCGCCGCCGGCCAGCTGGGACGGAAAAGCGGCAAGGGTTTCTACGAGTACCGCTGAGAACTGCGTACCTCGGGTGCCGGCACTATGGAAAAAACTGCCACGTTCCTCAGGGGTGGGGCGAAAGTGTCCGTTTGGGTAACTGACTGAAAACAGGGCCGATACGTCACGCCTCTCTCGGATTTTCGCTTGACACTCCCCCGGCCAGACTCTAGAATTGCAGCCGCAAATACACGCAGATTCACGCAGTTCGGCGCACTGAGGTTTCGACCTGCGGAACGGCGCAAGGAGCTCACCATATGCCCGTCAGCACCACCGATGATCGTCTGGACCGTGAACGCCAGAGGGCCGTCGAGCTGGCCGTCGGCCAGATCGAAAAGCAGTTCGGCAAGGGGTCAATCATGCGCCTCGGCCAGAAGGACGCGGTGATGCCGGTCGCGGCGATCCCCACCGGCGCCATCAGCCTCGACTACGCGCTCGGCATCGGCGGCGTGCCCCGCGGCCGCGTCGTCGAGATCTTCGGTCCCGAGTCGTCCGGCAAGACAACGCTCGCGTTGCAGGTGATCGCGCAGGCGCAGCTGCGCGGGGGCATGGCCGCGTTCGTCGACGCCGAGCACGCGCTCGACGCTCAGTACGCCCAGAAGCTTGGCGTGGATCTCGAGAACCTGCTGGTGTCGCAGCCGGACAATGGCGAGCAGGCGCTCGAAATCGTGGAGGTGCTCGTCCGGTCGAACGGCGTAGACGTTATCGTCGTCGACTCGGTCGCGGCGCTCGTGCCGAAGGCCGAGATCGAGGGGGAGATGGGGGAAGCGCAGATGGGGCTTCAGGCCCGGCTGATGTCGCAGGCGCTCAGAAAGCTGACCGGCGCCGTGTCGAAGTCCAAGACCTGTCTCGTCTTCATCAACCAGCTGCGGGAGAAAATCGGCGTCATGTTCGGCAATCCGGAGACCACGACCGGCGGCCGCGCGCTGAAGTTCTACTCCTCGGTGCGGATCGATATCCGCCGGATCGGCGCCATCAAGGATGGCGACCAGATCGTCGGCGGACGCACGCGCGTGAAAGTCGTCAAGAACAAGGTCGCGCCCCCCTTCCGCGAAGCGGAGTTCGACGTGATGTACGGCGAGGGAATCTCCAAGGAGGGAGACCTGCTCGACCTCGCGGTCGAGCGGAAGATCATCGAAAAGAGCGGGACCTGGTTCGCCTATAACGGCGAGCGGCTCGGCCAGGGCCGCGAGAACGCCAAGCAGTTCCTCAAGGAGAACGGAGAAATTTTCCGCGCCCTGGAGGACCGTCTCCGACGGGAACTCGGCCTTGTGCGGGACGCAGAGGTCGCCACGGTCTGACCCTCGCACGGGTCCGTTGTGCGGGACCCCCGCAAGCGACCGAGCCGGGGTCCGGGGCGGAGCCCCGGTCTAATCAGGATCGGGACGGTTCGAACGGTATCGCGCTGTCGATTTCCCGCCGGACGAAGCCGTAGCACTCGCACACCGCGCGCTCGAGTGTGGCTCGATTCGAAATGCGGATCCGTCCGCGCGAGGTCTGGACCATTCCCTGTTTTTCGAAGCTTCGCACGATGACGGTGACGCTCGGGCGGCGCACCCCCAGCATCTGAGCGATGAAGTCCTGCGTGAGCTCGAATTGTTCCGAGCCGGTCGCGTCGGCGCTGGCGAGGAGCCACCGCGCCAGGCGTTCCTCGAGCGAGTGCAGGCGGTTGCAGGCTACCCATTGCGTAGTCTGGGTCAGATGGATCATCGTGTAGCGCTTCAGGCGGTCGGTCAGGGCGCCGCCGTTCAGCATCTCGCGCCGGAAACCGTCGGCCGAAAGCCTCAGCGCGCTGCCGGGCGCCTGCGCGACGACCTTTCGCGGCGAGGTGGCGGCGCCCAGCGCCAGCGGAAGCCCGACCATTCCCTCGCGCCCGACGACGGCAACCTCGACCACGGTGCCGTCCTGCATCGAGGCGACCAGAGAAATCAGGGCACCAGTCGGGAAGTACACGTGCTCGATCGTCGTCCCCTCGTTGTAAATGGTTTCGCCCCGCTTGAGCGCCACCGGCTCGAGCGTATTGGCAATTCGCTCGAGGTCATGCGCGGGCAACGAGGCAAGCAGACGGTTTTCTCGTGCTGTGGACAAGTCAAACTCGGCCATACATTCATTAGGTAATGCAAGAAACAGTGCCTCTTCACGGCCGGGTTGGCAGCGCCCGCGGCAGTCAGAAAACGGCCGGGCTCGCGAGCGATCGCAGATTCCGCTTGTACTTTAGTGATGGGATCCTTTACTCTTGTGTCCACCGATGAGACGCGAGACTCAGGAGCCGACCCCGCCGGAGGCGCGCGACCGCAGGCGGGTGCGCCTCGGCCTGACGTTCGTCGCGGCCGTGCTGGCGGTCAACGCGACGGTCGGCGAACGGGGGCTTGTCGAAACGCTTCGGGCCCGGCGCGAGGGGGCCGCGCTTTCAAGGTCGATCTCGGCGCTTCGGGTCGAGAACGGACGCCTGCGCGAGAACGTCCGCCGCCTGCGGGAAGACCCCTCTGCCATCGAAGCCCTCGCCCGCCGCGAGCTCGGACTCATGCGACGCGGCGAGATCCTGTTCGTCGTTCACCAGAAGTAACCCTCAATCCGCACTCCACCCCTCAATCCACATTGAGGATCCCCGTGGTAGGATTTGGGTTCTGCCACATCCAGAGCGGCCGGCCGTGCCGAGGTAGCTCAGTTGGTAGAGCACGTGACTGAAAATCACGGTGTCGGCAGTTCGATTCTGCCCCTCGGCACCATTCCATCCCGGCCCTAGCTGTTCCCTCCCGAAACCGAACCCATAGGCTCAAGCATACGTTTTGCAAGGCGTCGGGCCCGGAGGATGGGTGTGAACATCGATATCGACGCTCTCCGGGCGCGAGTCCGCGCCAGCACCGGCCCCGGCGACAATCCCGCCCGGCAGGCCGCTCATGCCGACCTCGAGACGCTGATTGCCGCGCTCGACGAGGCGCACGCGAACGTCAAGCGCCTCACCGGACAGGAGGACGACCTTCGAGAGTCCGCGGAGCTGTGGATTCGCTTGTACAACGACGCGCTGAATCGCCTCGAAACCCTGCGGGATACGATCGCCGGCGCCGTAACCGAATGCGAGGACTGCGCGCGGCACGCGCACGACGGCGCGTCAGTGCCCGAGCGGACAGCGACCAAGTGCGGCCTCTGTCTGAAGGCGCTCGACGCCCTGCAGTCGACCGCCGAGCTCGTGGGACTGAAGCGGTAGGGTTGACTCAGTTCGGGTCGACCTGGACGCTGCCGCTCGCGTCGTGGATCCGGCCGCCCCGATCGCGCAACCGGACGCTGACGGCGATCGTCCCCGTTGCCGAACTGACGCAGCCGAACCCGAGGGAGAACGCGAAGCCGTCCCGGTGGTCGCGGAGCGCGACCGACCCGAAGCGGTTCCTCAGCGCGCTGGAATCGAAGACCGCCGACGCCCCGGACAGGCCGCGCCGATCGGTGAACCGCATGTCCACCTGGTGAAGATCGAGGTCCTGGTCGCCGTCCTCGGCGAAGACCACCACGATCCTCCCCGTAAATGGCTGGACGAACGGGCAGGCCGCTCCGAAGACCGATACCGGGACGAGACGGGTCGGGCGGAGCACGAGCGCAGGTGGACCCAGGAACGCGCTCGGCCCGGTCGAGACGATCACGATGCAGGCGGCCGATCCGGCCAGCGGAACACAGAAAGCACCTGCGGCCCGCGCGAGCCGCCGGAGGGAAGTCCGGCGGCGCCGGACCGGCGAGCGCGAGCGAGCGGGGGTGGGGCCCCGCGAGCACCAAGAAAAGAGCCGTCGAAGATGGCGCATGGCACGCCCCCCGGTGAGGCGGACAGTATGCTCCTACTCCGGCCGGGATGCCAGATCAGCCTGGCGGGGGTCACCGCTGCACGTCAAACGGCAGCGTGATGGAATCAGCCTGCTTCAGCGCGGGAGCGCCGCCCGGCACTTCGAACGCGCGGCCGATCCGATTCCCGGCGGGATCCTCGAGCGTCGTCAGAACGACCAGCGAGTGGTGTCCTGCGCGCCATGGCTCGCGCGGAGTGAACAGCCAGCGCGTCTCTCCTCGTTCGACCGAAATGGCGCCAGGGATCGCCTCATCTCCGCGCGCGACGCCGAGCGCCGAGTGCAGAAGACCGTGATCGAGCGGCTTCGGGAATGTCACGCGTACGGGATCGCGCGAGTCGGGACCCGGCGGGTCGATGCGCCACGCGGCGACGTCGATCGGATGCTCGTCCGGCGGCGCGACGCGAAATGTGCGCCGGAACTCCGACGCGAGCGGGCGTCCCTGCGCGTCGGTCCACGCCTGGGAGATGACGAGCGTGTAGCGCTCACCCGGACGAAGCGCGCGCCCCATCTCGACGTTCGGCAGGATGCCGCGCTTGACGCGGCCGGGATCGAACAGGACGGTCAATCGAGTCGCGTCGTGGTTCCACAGGTCGGTGTCGAGCGGAAGAAATGGATCCTCGACCTCTTTGCCCGCTTCGTCGAGGATCCGCATGTGTTCGAGTGCGCCGCGCCGTCCCATCGGCGCCGAGAACTGGACGTACATCCGGAGTTGGTTCTCCGCGATGGTCCCGCCGCTCGGGTAAACCTGAAGGACATCAGTGGGCGGGCCGGCGGGTGGCGCCGGACGCCCGACCGATACGGTGACCATCGGCCACCGAACCGCCCCCGGGAGCCGCGACGGGTCGAGCCGGACGTAGTACGGCCGTCCAGGATCGAACGGAAACCGCGGCGTAAAGCGCAGCGCGTCGGCCGTGACCGCATACGTCCCAAGCATCGCCTGGGCGCCATCGTCGGAGGCGACCGTCACGCGGAGCAGCCGTTCCCAGTCAGTCTGTTCCCACGACACGCCTCGCAGCCGGTCGAGATCGCGGCTCGAAAGACCGGTGACCTCGATTACGTCGGTCCCCTCGAGGAGCGCGACGCGCGGCTCGGAGCGCGCCTCGGATCCGGCGGTTGAGCAAGCGGCGCTGGCCGCCACGAGGATGGCAACCAGCGCCGCATGTGCGTTCATCTGGGCGAAGCTATGGCAGGGCGACAGCCTTCAGCCTCACGACGGTTCCCTCGCGCGCGATGACGAGCCCGCGCTGGTCGTCCAGCCGGTCGAGCTGTTCGATGCCCTTCATGGAGGCAATCGTCTCGTACGGGACGCCCGCCGTCTCGCTATCCTTGACCGGCGCAGTGATCGGGGCGGCCGTCGCAAACGGCGCGGTCGGAATCTTCATCACGCCGCGGCTGTTGTTCGCCATCAGAATGTACTCGGCGCCGTCTTTGTTGTAGACAATCATGTCCAGCGGACGGTTCCTGTTCCCCAGCTCGGCGATCGTCGTGCCGACGATCTTCTGCCCGGGCTTGAGGCCGTCGATCGGGAACTTCACCAGCGGCGTGCAGGTGTAGCCCGCCACGAGGTGCGGCTTCCCGCCGATCGAGTACGGGACGAACGCGAACACCGGGGACCGCGTCTCGAGCTGTCCGTGGTTGCCGTGGAAGATCTCGACGCTCGTGCCGCCGTCGACGGATGAAAACGGATAGGGGATCGCACGCAGCTTCGACGCGAATTCTTCGTTCGACAGCCCGGCCACCCACAGCCTGCCGTCTACGTACGCCATGTCGGTGATCGACTGCGGACGCGGGTTGCGCCGATCGCCCGGATTCGCCACGGGAGCGTTCGGCAGCTCTACCCTCGCGTACTTCATCGCGTCGAACGACACGAGATCGATCTTTCCGGCTCCGTCCACACGGAACAGCGCGGCCGTCGCGCCCGGGCCCTGCCCACGCATCACGGACACGTACGCGTTCTTCGTACGCGGGTGGATCGCCAGGTCGGTGATCGCGACCTGCGCCGCGTCGGTACCGGTAAGCGCAGCGATTTTCTGATCGAGCCCTTCGACGTCGGCGACGCCGGAGGCGCCCGATGAAGCCTTGCCGAGATCGAGGGCAAAGATCGCGGCGTTCTGCGCGTCACCCGCGAACAGCGTGCCGTCGGGGTTGAACGCCAGCGGCCCGATCGACGCAAAGGTGGGCGAGACACCGTTGATCGACGTCGTGACGGCCGGCGCGGCTCCGGGGGCCCATGAGCTCAGGAGCACGGCGGCGGCGACCGCCGCGAGACGGAAGTATCTGGATCGCATGCGAAGCCTCTCCTTTGTTGCCCCGAAGGGGCAGACGAGAGTATAGAGCGCCTGTCGCCGGATTCTGTCAAGACTGACGTAAAGTGAGGCTGTGCTTGCCCGCACCTCGTGGGTTGCCGCAGTCTGGCTCGCTCTGACATCGCTCGCGACACCGGCGCCCGCATGGGCCCGTCAGCAGGGGCCCATCCCGCCCGTGCAGCCGCTGCCGCGCCCGCCGGAAGGACCGGGCCGCGTCGTCGCCACCATCTCGGTTCTCGAAGGCACCGTGCGCATGGCGGGAGTCGAGGTCGAGCTGAAGACAGCGGGCGAGAAGATGACGCTCGCAAAGACGATAACCGACGGCGCAGGACAGGTCAGCTTTCCAGACGTGCCGCCGGGCCGCTATTTCATATCGGCCACCCGACCGGGATTCGTCTCGCAGGGCTCGGCGCAGTTCGACGTGCGATCGGGCGAGACCGCGCAGGTTCTGCTCGACATCCACCTGGCCTTCACCGTCCCGCCGGTCGAAGTCCGCGGCTGCCTCGCCGGTTGACCCACCCGAACCCGTTCCGCCCCTCGAGCCGCTGCCCGAACCGCTCGAGAGCCTGACGCTTGCAGCCGGTCTCGGCGAGCGACATGCTCTCGGGCTCGCTGCTCGACGTCGCACCGCTCGAGGGAGACGACTTCCAGAGTCTGCTTCCACTCCTGCCTGGCGTCGTGCGAGGAGCAGACGGCCGTCTGCGGGTCAAGGGCGGTCATCCCACGCAGGGCGCGCTGCAGATCAGCAGCGCGAGCCTGATCGACCCCTCATCCGGCGATTTCGATCTCGACCTCCCAGGTCCCAGCGTTGAATCCGTCGAGGTCATGGCCAATCCGTTCGCGGCAGAGTACGGGCGCTTCTCGACGAGCATCACGCAGGTCCGAACGCGGCGCGGGACGAACGAATGGGAGATCAAACCGGGCAACCTGATGCCGCGCTTTCGCAAAGGGCTCACTGGCATCCGGGGCTTCGAGCCGAGATTCTCCGTGCGCGGTCCGCTCAAGCAGGATCGGCTCTTCCTCGCGCAGGACTTTCAGTATCGATACGTCGCCACACCGGTCAAGAGTCTGCCTGACGAGCCGGAGGTAAAGCTGACCAGCTTCGACTCGTTCACGCGCGTCGACAGCGTGCTGTCGACGCGGCATACCGTCGGCGGCGGCGTGATTCTGTTCCCGCGCGAGATCCGGCGGGTGACGATGGATACGTTCCGCCCGCCCGAGGTCACGCCCGACTTCAATCAGAGCGGCGCGTCGGCCGGGCTCGTGGATCGCTTCGGCCTCACGCCCGACATCGTGCTCGAATCGACGTTCTCCGGCCGGTGGTTCGAGATCAATGTCAATACGGACGGTCGCGCGCCGATGATCTACGCTCCGGAGACTCAGAGCGGCGCCTTCTTCAACGATCAGGAACGAGAGGTTCACAGCGTCCAGCTCGTCGAGGCGCTCAGCATCTCGCGCGATCGCTGGGCCGGGCACCATGTGTTCAAGTTCGGCTTCGACCTCCAGAACTCGGGATACAGTGGGACGAGCGCAAGTCGGCCGATCGAGATCCGGCGGCTCGACGAATCCCTGGCCGAGCTCACCGTGTTCGGCGAGCCGACCACGCAGGAGATCAACGGGACGGAGCTCGCCGTCTTCGCACAGGACCGCTGGCGGATCGGTCCCCGGCTTACCCTCGAGCTGGGCCTGCGCATGGATCGGGATGCGATCGTCGAGCGTGTCAACTGGTCGCCGCGCGCCGGCGCGTCGATCGGCGTGCTGCCCGATGGCCGCGCCATCCTGCGAGGCGGCGTCGGAAAATTTTCGCAGCGGACGCCGCTCAACATCGGCGCCTTTCCGTCATTCGAAACGCGCGTCGTGTCGCGCTTCGCGGCAGATGGCCCGGCGCTCGGTCCGCCCGTGAGCTTCGCGCACGTGATGGATGCGGACCTGCGCACGCCCGAAGCGATCGTCGGCAACGTCGAGTGGGACCAACGGTTCGGACGCCGGTTCCTCCTCAAGGTGGAGTATCTGCGCCGCCACGGGTCGCACGAATACCTGCTCGAGCCCGATCCTGCCGCAGGAACGATCCGGCTCTCGAGTACCGGCACCTCGCGGTACTGGGAGCTGGAGACGACCGATGCGCTACCTCGGCGGCGAGAGCCGTGACCTCACCGTGTCCTACGTCCGGTCGCACGGCAACGCGGATCTGAACAACTACGACCAGTTCTACGGCAACCTGCGCAATCCGATTCTCCGCGCGAACGAGAACAACCTGATACCGACCGACGTGCCTCATCGGTTGATCGCGCGAGGCACGTTCGGGCTCCCGGCGAAACTGGTGTTCGCACCCGTCCTTGAAATCCGATCCGGGTTTCCCTGGTCTGCCGTCGACGAGTTCCTGGATTTCGTGGGGCCTCGCAGCCGTGCGGGGCGAATGCCGACCGTGAGCACGCTGGATTTTCAATTGTCGCGCCCCTGGCGATTCAAGAAGTACCAGTTCCGGGCCGGCATCAAGATGTACAACGTGTTCGGCGCGTCGGCCGATCGAGACGTGCAGAACAACCTCACCTCACTCAACTACGGGACGTTCTACAACCCGATCGAGAGGTCGATCGGCTTCTCGTTCGGCGCGGCCCGGTAGAAGAGCATGTTCTATCATCGCCGCGCCGGGGCCTCCAGACCGGTCATCTGCGTGTAAACGCGGCGGACGGCCTCGAACGAATCCGCGTCGGCGGCGGTTTTGTCGGCGCGGTACCGTTTCACGCGCGCAAAACGCAGCGCGAGCCCGCCCGGATAGTGCGGACTCGCCTGCAGATCGTTGAACGCGATCTCGACGACCAGATCGGGACGGATGTAGACGGTGTACTCGTCCCGGCCGATCTCGCGCGCCAGGAACTCGCGCGTCTGCCACGTCAGCACCTCGTCGGTCAGTCCTTTGAACGTCTTGCCGAGCATGACGAAGCCGCCGCGCTCGTCATCGCGCGCGCCGAGGTGGAGGTTGCTCAGCCACCCGCGACGCCGGCCGCTTCCCCACTCTGCGGCCAGGACGACGAGGTCGAGGGTGCGGGCGCGTTTGACCTTGAGCCAGGCCGCGCCCCGGCGGCCCGCCGCGTAGGGCGCGCCAAGCGCCTTGACCATGACCCCCTCGTGCCCGGCGGCCAGGGTCCGCTCGAGAAACCCCGCCGCCTCCGCCGCGCCGGGACGAACGAGCCGCGGGACGATTGCGTCGGTCTCAATCGACTCTGCGAGGGCGGCCGTCCGGCGCTCGAGCGGCTCATCGAGAAGCGTCGTGCCGTCGACGAACAGGCAGTCGAAAAAGAAGGGCGTGAGCGGGAGATCCGCGCGCAGGCGATCGACGTCCAGGCGTCTCCCGAACCGCCGCATCGTGACTTGAAATGGATGCGGGATCCCCGATCCCTGCAGCGCGATCACCTCGCCGTCGACCACGAGCTCGCGACGGGGTGAGGCGCGTACGACGTCGACCACCTCGGGAACCGCGTCGGTCACCTCGTTCAGCGTGCGGGAAAAGACGTGAACCTCGTCTCCCGCCTTGTGGACCTGGATGCGGGCGCCGTCGAGTTTCTGCTCGACGAGCGGATCGCCGGAGTCCCTGAGCGCCTCCTCGAGATCGCCGGCCGGTTCGGCGAGCATCGGCTGCACGGGCCGCAGCAGCTGGAGGGCGAACCGCGCAAGCGCCGGCTCCCCCTCGACGAGCGCGGCTCTCGCGACGGGGGCGAGATCGCCGGCCATCATCGCGGCCCGGCGGACCGCGGCGGCGCGAACGCCGGCCGCCTTCGCGACGGCATCCACGACGACCCCTTCGAGCGCGCCCTGCCGCAGCTCGCCGTGCAGCAGCCGCACGAGGAAATCCTGCTCGGGTTTCGTGGCACGACCGAAAAGCTCCTCGAGCAGGCTCGCCCGTGCGCGACCGGAACCGCCGCCTCGCACCGAGGCGATTCGATCGAAGGTGCGATCGACCTCTTGCAGAGTGACAGATGGCGAGTCAGCCGCGGGCGTCGACGCGGCGGCGCGAATCGCGGCCCAGCCCACGCCGACGCGTCCCTGGCGCATCGCGCCCGAGAGGAACGTGACGGCGATCTCGATTTCGTCGGGTGCGAGACGCGTCAGGAGCGCGGCAATCCGGGCAGTCTTGTCGAGGCGGCCCGAGGCCGCCTGGACCGCGGCCGACGTCGCAACGAGCTCATTCAACAGCACTGTGGTACGACCCGTAAGGGTCGTACCACATGCTATTTCCACATCCTATTTCTTGATCTTCTCGCCGACATCCTCTATGGCTTCGCCGACCTTGCGTCGCGCCTTCCCGAAGCCTTCCTGCACCTCGCCGCTTGCCTCGTCCTCGATGCCCTCGTCGATGAGATCCGGGTCGTCGGTCGCACGGCCGATCCCCTGCTTCGCCTTCCCCTTCAGCTGGTCTACCTTGCCTTCGAGCTCGTCGCGATTCATGTGGCGGCCTCCTGGGGGGGTTCGTGCAAGAGTTGGACCCTCACAACGAACTCGACCGCACAGAAGATGAGTCGGAAAACGCGATACGATGTCGCAGAATGTTGGGGGACGGAATGGCCCGCCGAGACTCCGACGTGGACGGTCTCTATCAGCTTCCGCTCGAGCAGTTCACCGCCGCGCGCGCGGCGCTGGCGAAGGAATCGGAAAGCGACGAGGGTCCCAGGATCCGCGCGCTCGCCAAACCGACGCTTCCCGCGTGGACCGTCAATCAGGTCTTCTGGACCGCGCGCGACAAGTACGATGCGCTCACCTCGGCGGCCGAACGACTTCGCAGCGCGCATCGCGCGGCGCTGGCCGGCAAGAAGGTGGATCTCCGCGATCCCGACGACGCGCATCGTCGCGCGCTGAACGCGGCGCTCAAAGAGGCGATCGCGATCCTCGAGCGCGCGGGACATCCGGCGACATCCTCCACGGTGGATGTCATCTCAAAAACGCTTGCGGCACTCCCCGTCGACAGCGAGCCGCCCGGCAGGCTGACGCGGCCGCTCACGCCCGGCGGCTTCGAGCTCTTTGCGAACGTCAAACCGGCGGCGCGCGTGCTGCGCATGCCGGACAGACGTCCGGCCGACCGGGATCGATCGACGCCGACCGACGAGCAGAAACGCGAGAGCCAGGAGCGGCGCCGTGTTGCTGCTCGCGAGACGCTGCGGGAGGCTGAATCGAGCCTTCGCAAGGCCGAGAGCGCGGCATCGCGGCACGCGGAGCGCGTCGAGCGCGCCGAGGCGGCGCTGGCGGAGGCCGAACGTGACGAACGCGATGTACGCCGCAGCCTCGAAAAGGCCGAAGCGCGCGTCGGGGCCGCGCGAACCGCGCTCGATGAAGTCCGGCGCACGGCCCAGCGCGCCGCGCGCGACCTGACGGATGCGACGGCCCAGCGCGATGCCGCGGATCGGCGCCTGCGCGAAATCTAGCGGGTGCCCGCGGTCGATTACGAGATGTGCTGGCCGGGACGCAACACCCATGCTTGCGGGTGGTGCGTAAAACCGACGTGCGGATAGTACGGCTCCGCAGCCGGAGCCGCGAGCAGGATCACTGTCGCGGACGGTGCCGCTGCCTGCGTCTGCCGCATGAGCTCCTTCCCGATACCCCGGCGCTGATGCGACACGCGCACGGCCAGGTCCGACAGATATGTCGCGTACGCGAAGTCTGAAAGCGCACGCGAAATGCCAACCAGCAGACTGTCGTCCCACGCCGCGATCACGAGGTTGGCGTGCAGGAGCATCTTGCGCATCCGATCGCGGTCATCGATCGGCCGGCGCTCACCCAGCGTGGATGCGCGGTACAGTTCGACAACCACGTCGAGATCGAGATCGTTCTCGCGGCGGTAGACGATCATCGGCCGACCCACGCGGCGTAGAGCTCCGGCCGGCGATGCCGCAGGAAGAGACGGCGTGCGTGGGAGCCCGCCGCAGAGGCGAGATCGATGTCCGCGTACAGGATGTGGTCCTGACCCGCCGGTGCGCGCGCGATGACGGCGCCGTCCGGACCGCACACGAACGACTCGCCGGAGAACGTCAGACACTCTTCTTCCCCTACCCGGTTGCACAGCGCGACGAAGTACCCGTTCTGGAACGCCGCGACCCGCATCTCAGCCTCGTAGAGGCCGTCCGGCCATTCGCCGGCGGCGCCCGCCTGCGGGACGACGACGAGATCCGCCCCCGCCAGCGCGAGCGCGCGCATGTACTCCGGGTAATGCCGGTCATAACAGATCGCGACGCCGACCCGTCCCACGCCTGTGTCATACACAGGCGCGCCGGTGTCGCCGGGCGTGTAGTAGCCCTGCTCGTGAAAGCAGGAGTACTCGGTGATGTGCACCATTCGTGTGCGCCCGAGGAGCCGGCCATCCGAGTCGAGAACCGGTGAGCAGTCATACGTGCGACGACCCTCCCGCTCGAACAGATTCAGAACCACGGCGACGCCGTGACGGCGGGCGCCTTCGGCAAATGCATCGACGATCGGCCCTGGCACCGGCTCGGCAAGCCCCTCGACGTCCCCTTCCGCCGGCCGCTGCGGATGGAACCGTTCGAATGCCAGCTCGGCGAAGGCCACGAGCGAGGCGCCGGCGCGCGCCGCTTCCTCGAGGGCGCGCAACCCGCGCGCGACGTTCAGTGATTTGTCCGGCAGGGCCCGTTGCTGGACGAGCGCGATCCGCATCAGCGCATTCTACTTGCCCCGCCGTAGCCTCGGCGAAGGCGGGCGTCTTGCTCCGCTTCCGGATTTCGGTAAGGATAGGGCCCCACCCAGGGGGATTAAATGGCGAAGAAGCGGAGTGCGAAAGGGAAGAAGAAGGCGGGCAAGCGCAAAGCAGGCCGCGCTTCCCGAAAGGCGCGCAGGTCGGCGCGCAGGACGAAGCGAGCCGTACGCAGGACAAAGCGAGCCGTACGGCGGGTGAAACGCCGAGTGAAGCGGGTGGTGCGCCGCGCCAAGCGGGCGGCGCCGCGACGCACGCCGGCGCGGACGCCGGCCCCGGCTCCAGCCGTCGGCTTCGCAGAGCCTGTCGGTCAGCCGCCCATGGGCGACTTCGGGCTGCTGCCGCCCAAGGACGAACCAAGGTTCTGAAGACGCGGAGCGCGCGGAGAGGATCTAAACGATCGTCTCCGCGCCCTCAGCCAGCTCAGCGGCCTCCAGCGTCAGCTCGCTCTCGATCCGGCTGCCTGCGGTTGCGACACCTCGCGTACTAAATCCGACGTCAGCGTCCGGCTCGCCTTCCGCGCGACGTCCGACTGGGCGACGATGCCGGCGAGGCGGCCGCGCTCGTCCACGACCGGGACCCGGCGGATTTGTCGTTCTTCCATCAGGTTGACGCAGGCGTCGAGGTCGGTTTCAGGCGTTACCGTGACGACGGGGCTGGTCATGCAGTCGCCGGCGGCCTGGTCGGCCGGGTTCCGTCCCTCCGCGACGATGCGGCACACGATGTCCCGGTCGGTGACTACGCCGATGGGGCGCAGCGTGTCGTTGCCGTCCACAACCGGGATCTCTCCGCAATCGCACTCCACCATCAGCCGCGCTACCTCTGTGAGCTTCGTGGCGCGGGTACAAACGGCCGGGTTCGCGGTCATCACATCACGTACGGTCATACATGCTCCTGTCTGCCGTTAAAAAGTGCATAGTCGATGCCGGCGCCGAAGATCTGCATGTGAGGTCCGCCTGCGCCCTTCGCGCTTCGGAGCGGAAGCGTGAGCGAAGGTTGGCGCGAAACTCGCATTCCGAATCTCGAGATTGTGAACGTCATGGCTCAGCCGTTTCCGATCAGCCTGCTTCTCGCGAGCCGATATGGCCGAATCACCATCATCGAAGCCGCGGCAGTCGCGAAGCTCCTCGCAAGAGAGCTGGAGCGTGACGCTCGCGCCGGCGTCTCGGTCGAAGTGCCGTCGATCGGCGACATCCGACTCGAGGCCAGCGGCCATGTCTCGTGGAGTCACGGCCGTGACGTGCCCGTTCAACGGGCCGGACGAAGCCTGGCCCGCATCCTCGCCGCCCTTGTCGCCGAAGCCGAGCGTTGCGGAAATCGCGCGCCGGGGGCGCTCATGTTCGCCCTCGCGCGGGCGACCGACGATCAGGCCCTGGTCCCGCTCGAGACGCTGCACGATCTGTATCTGATCGTCGATCGTATCGCGCCGGTCGACCCGCTTCCGGTGACGGCGGCATTCGCCGAACGGGTTGGATCCCGCGCGATCGAGATTCGACCGCAGCCGATCCGGACGGTCTCGGATCTGCGCCGCGCGCGGCGCGATTGCGGCGTCTCCCTGGCGACGATCGCCTCGGAAACGGGGATTCCTCTGACGCTTCTGCGCGAGTTGGAATGGGGCCTTTTCGACAGCTGGCCGCCGGGTGACCAGACCGAAGCGTCACTACGGGCGTACGCGAGGGCCGCGGGCCTTCCTCCGAAGTCGGTCGTGGCTGTTGTTCGAGGCCCCGGCATGCTGCAGCCGCCGCTGGAGGTGCGGAGCGTTCCGGTATGGGTTGTGGCGTGCGCGGCGGTGGTGCTCTCGGGCGCGGCGGCGGCGACGTGGATCTCTCAGCCGTCCGCGACCCGGTCGATCGCTCCGCAACCGGTCGCGTCGGTCACCGAGGTCAAGCCCGCGGAAACGATCGTCCAGGTCGCGCCGGCGGCGGCTGCCCCGGCGGCGGCCACTGTTGCTCGCCCGTCGGAGTCGCGCGTCGCCGCACCTCCTCGAAACGTCGTGAAATTCCCTTCGCGTCGACCAGCCGTCAGGCGCATGGCCGTGCGCCAGCAACACGATGCGGCCGCCCCTCGCGAGCCTGAACGGAAGAAGCGGCAGTCGGTGTGGACCCGACCACTGCTCATCATCAAGTTCGGGAGTCAGTAGCGGTCAGCGGTCGCGATCCTTGTAGATCTTCTTCGCCAGCTTCGACCCGATCTTCTCCATCCGCTTGCGTTCCAGCTGCGCCCATTGATCGGTTCGCGCCTCGGTCGCGCGGATTTCATCCTGGAGCTTGAGGTAGTTGCCGAGCCGGCCGGCATCGAGGACTCCCTCCTCGACCGCCTGCCGAACGGCGCAGCCGGGCTCCGCCCGGTGGCCGCAGTCGCGGAACCGGCAGCCCGCCGCCAGGGATTGGATGTCGTCGAAGACCTCGCCGAGCCCCTCACCAACGTCCCACAGCTGAATCTCCCGCATCCCGGGGGTGTCGATGACCAACGCGCCGCCCGGAAGGGGCACGAGCTCGCGGTGGGTCGTGGTGTGACGGCCTCTCGAGTCGGAGGCGCGCACGTCTCGCGTCTTCAGCAGCTCTTGACCGACGAGGCGATTGATGATCGACGACTTGCCGACGCCTGAAGACCCGAGAAAGGCCAGCGTACGTCCCGGTACCAGGTATTGAGACAGGGCGTCGAGTCCGAGTCCGGTCTTCGTGCTCATCGCATGAACGGGAACTCCCGCGGCGACGCTCGCCGTTTCCTTCAGGAAGGGATCGACGTCGTCGATCACATCCGCCTTGTTGAGAAGCACGACGGGCTGCGCGCCGCTTTCCCACGCGAGGATCAGATACCTCTCGAGCCTGCGCGGATTGAAGTCGCCGTCGAGCCCCACGACCAGGAAGACGGTGTCGACGTTGGCGGCGACGACCTGCTCTTCGGTCCGGTTGCCCGCGACCTTTCGACCGAACTGGCTCGCGCGCGGCAGGACCGCGTGGATGCTCCACCGCCCGGCATGGGCCGTCGGCTTGATACCGACCCAGTCGCCGACGGCCGGGTAGTCCCTGCGGCTGAGCGCCGCATGGCGCAGCCGGCCGGAGACGCGCGCCAGGCCTTCGCCGCCCGGGAACATGACGCGATAGATGTGCGTGTGCTCGAGCGCGACGCGCGCCGGCTCGAGACCTGCGGCGCGATGCGGCCTGAACGCCTCGTCCAGCCGGGCGCTCCAGCCGAGCGCCTCTAAACTTTGCATTGTCAGACGTGAGTCCGCTTCAGGCGGATCGGACGACGGAGTATTGTATGGCGCCGGGGGCCGGGCGATCGACGTCGGAGGTCTTGACCCAGCAGCGGAGGACCTCCGCAACGCTCCACGCCTGCGCGATGCACCCGCGCGGTGTGAACGGCGGCTCCGCGTCGAAGATCTCGCTGATGCTCCCGACGCAGGCTTCAGTCAGGTGCGCCTCGAATCCCTCGAGCAACCGCCGGGCGCCGGCGTGATCCTCCGGGTGAACCTTGAGCCAGGCATCGAGATACGGACCGATGAGCCAGGACCACACCGTCCCCTGGTGATACGCGGCATCCCGCGCGCGCAGATCGCCGTAGTACGTCGCCTTGTAGTCGGCGTGGCCGGGCGCGAGCGACCGCAGGCCGACGGGCGTCAGCAGCCGCTCGCGGACGGCGTCAACGACGTCTGGCCAACGCGATTCCTGGAGGACCGGGTGCGTGAGCGAGATCGCAAACAGCTGATTCGGGCGGAACGCCGCGTCGTTCCCACCCGCCTCGGCATCGACGACGTCGTAGAGATACCCGCCCTCGCCGAACCAGAACCTCCGGTTGAAGGACTCGCGGACGAGCGCCGCCAGAGCCGGGAGGTCGCGCGACGGCGTCACGCCCTCCTCGCGCAGCCATCGGTCGAGCAGGCGGAGCGCGTTGTACCAGAGCGCGTTGATCTCAACTGCCTTTCCGCGTCTCGGCGTGACGACCCAGTCATCGACCTTCGCATCCATCCAACTGAGCTGGTACCGTTCGGCTCCTTGCCGCAGCAGGCCGTCCTCCGGATCGACGCAGATCCCGAACCGTGTGCCCTCGAGATGGTGATCGACGATTGACACGAGCGCCGGGAGGAGGCGGCGAAGCGTCGAGCGATCGCCGGTCGCCTCGAGGTAGCGCGCGATCGCTTGAAAAAACCAGAGCGACGCGTCGGCCGTGTGATAGAGCCCTTCGTTGTCTCCCTCGGGAAACATGTTGGGAATCAGGCCGTCGCGGACGTAGTGGCCGAACGTCCTCAAGATGCTTCCCGCCTCGCGCAGGCGGCCGGTCGCGATCGTCAGCCCTTCGAGGCTGATCATCGTGTCGCGTCCCCAGTCGGTGAACCAGTGATATCCGGCGATCACGGTCCGCGCGTCGTCCCCCTCGGCGCGCGCCCGCGCGATCTCTTCCAGCCGGCCCGCCGGCGTGATGATGAACTGATCGGCGGCGAGCACGAGCTCGGCGCCGAGGCCCTCTCGCGCGGCGTCCGGAGCGGTGTCGAGAAGACGATGCCGGCGCTCGACCTCCGCGGCGAACGCATCCGCCGCGGGGAGCGCACGGACGCGGTCCCAGTCCTCCGCGGATGCGGTCAGCGTCAGGCTCGCGGCCGCGAGATCGGCGCGGTAGTAGCCGGGGCTCCAGAGCGTGCCGCGTGCGGCGTATCCACGGCTTTCTTCGGTTGGATACAGCACTTCCGCGGTGACCTTGTGGGCGAGGACAAATTTCAGCCGATGACCCCGCGTCAGCATCCGCAGGGTCGGCCAATCGGATCCGGCAGTCAGCTCGTGCCGCTCGTCGTCGAGCGCGGCGAAGACGTAGTCGGCGTCCAGGCCCTGGCTGACCGGGGCCTCGTGTGGACGGAAATGGATGCGCGGCCGAACGCACAACAGCAACGGACCCGTGCCCTCGAGCCTGGAGTAGATCACGTGCACCGTGTTCTGGCCGTGGGGCATCATCAATCGTTTTTCGATCGCGGTCCCGTTGCCCGGCTCGAACCTCCAGACGGGCAGCCCCAACTCCAGTCGGAATTCAACGAGCGTGTCCGCAAGCGATACGGTGCGGTCGTCGGGGGTCCGTACGCGCTCGACGATCTGATTGAGCAGAACGAGGCGACCGAGCGGCGCGGCCAGCGCCGCGATGAGCGCGCCGTGATATCGGCGGGTGCCGATGCCCGAAACGGTGCCGGATGCGTAGCCGCCGAGCCCGTTGGCGACGAGCCACTCCTGCGGCACTCCGGCGTCCGCGGCCGACGCCGCGCCGGCCCACGCCAGACGCCGCACTGGATCGCGGGTCATGCCGGTTCGGTCTCCCAGGTGGATGCGATGGCGGTGGCGGCCAACCCGGGCACATCCCATCCGATCGGCCGTTCGATGGGCGTCGCGCCGGTCCCTCCGTACGTGACCTCGTCGCTCGACCACGCGACCCGCCATCTCGCGCCCTCGGGCGGCGCGAGAAGCGATTCGTTGACGATCGTCAGGGTGAGCCGGGCGCCCAGGTTGACCAGCAGCAGGCGGTCGCCGTCGGCGCCGCCGAAGAACCGCAGGACGAACGCGTCGTCACTCAACACAGCGCCGTCGACATCCGCATCTGGAGACCCGAAGACCGGGTCGCGTCGCCGCAGCGCGAGCAGGTCGCGATGGAGGGCGTACTGCTCCTCATGCGCACGCCGCTCCCCGAGATTCAGCCTGGACCGTTCGAACGTCCTCGGATCATCCGGCGCCGAGAGACGCGCCCGTGCCGCCTCGGTCGCGAGGCTCGGAAACTGGCTCAGCAACTTCGCGCGGCCCTCGCGGACTTTTTCCGCCAGGTCCGGACGGTGATCCGCGAAGAACTCGAACGGCGCGGTTGACGCGAACTCCTGCCCCTGGAAGAGCAACGGCGTATTCGGCCCCAGCAGCAGAAGCGCCGTCATCGCGCGCAGCGCACCCGGCGCGGCCAGCTGGTGAAGACGCTCGCCGCGCCCCGAATTCGCAACCTGGTCGTGATTCTCGAGAAAGGTGATGAACGCCGACCGCCGCACGCCGCGGGCCGATGTCCCACGGGTCTTCTTCTGCCACGAATAGTGCTGCCCCTGGTACAGGAACCCGCGGTCGATCATCGAGACCAGTTCCTGCGGCGTCCCGAGATAGTCGGTGTAGTAGGCCTCGCGGCGGCCCGTCAGCCGGACGACGGCGCTGTGGTGGAAATCGTCGTTCCAGATCCCATCCAACCCGCAGCCCCCTGCCTCGACCGGTCGCACCAGCCGCGTCTGCTGCTCCTCGTTCTCGGCGACGACGATGGTTCGCCGCCCACGCGCAGCATCACGGACACGGCGCCCGATCGCGGTGAGGATGTGAGGAGTCGAGCGATCGTGAATCGTCTGCGTTGCGTCGAGACGCAGGCCGTCGAGGTGAAACTCGTCCACCCAATAGCCGGCGTTTTCGGCGATGAACTCGCGGACGCCTTCCGAGCCTTCGCCGTCGAAATTGATCGTCTCTCCCCACTCGTTCTTGTAGCGGTTGGTAAAGAACGAGTCGCTGAACTCCCGCATGAAGTTGCCGTCTGGCCCGAAGTGGTTGTAGACCACGTCGAGGATGACGGCGAGCCCGAGCGAGTGGGCGCGATCGACGAGCCGGCGCAGGTCATCCGGCCGGCCGTAGAGGCGTGAGGGCGCGTACAGACATACGCCGTCGTAGCCCCACCCGAACCGACCCGGGAAATCGGCGACCGGCATGAGCTCCAGCGTGGTCAATCCCGCCCGTACGATCTCTGGAAGCTCGCGCTCGAGCGCGGCGTAAGTTCCCTCTTCCGTGTATGTGCCGACGTGCACCTCGTAGATCACCTGGCCTTCGAGCGCTGCGCCCCGCCATCCCCGGTCGGCATCGCTCCATGCGAACCGACCAGGGTCGATGATCTCGGATGGACCGTGCGGACCGTCCGGCTGAAAGCGCGAGGCGGGATCCGGAAAGCGACTGGACTCGTCGTCCAGCTTCAGCAGATAGCGATCGCCGGCCTTCATGTCCGGGCTCCACCCGGAGAAATATCCGCCCCCCTCGGGAACGAGCGGGACCGCGATCTCAGGATGATCCGCGTGGATCGCCGGCTGAAGCTCGACGACCACGCGCTGCCGGCGCGGCGCCCAGACGCGGAAGTGCACGCCGCCTCCGGGTTGAGGTTCTGCGCCGATGGGCAGCCTGCGCGTCGCCGCGGAGGCGTCAGAGGAGAATGTCATCGATGAGCCCGTAGGCTTTTGCCTTCAGGGCGTCCAGGTAGAAGTCCGTTCGCTTCGTATCCCGGATGATCTTCGCCAGCGGCTTTCCCGAGCGCGCCGCGAGGATGTGATAAATCTGCGACTGCATCTGCTTGAGGCGGTCGAGATGCTGCGCCGTCGGCGACGAGGTCGTTCAGCAGCCGGTCGCTGACGCTGACGTCGGTCTTGTCGCCTACTTCATTCATGCGTGTAACCCATCTACGGTCGAGTTTCGCCGGACCGGCAGGCCTTTTGCGAACTCGTCCGTAGGTTATGCGCAGTACTGCCCGCTTCATGAATCACGCCATCCACCCGGCCTTGATCCCCTTTCCGTTCGCGTTCCTGTCCGGCGCGACGGCGTTCAACGTTTTCGGCTGGCTGCTCGATCGGCCCGCCTTCTGGCTGACCGGCGGACATCTCGCTGTCGCGGGGGCATGCGCGGCAGTGTTTGCGGCCATTCCTGGGCTTGTCGACTATCTGTACACGGTTCCGCCGCGCAGTACCGGCAAGTCACGGGCGGCCCGTCACGGTCTCGCGAACCTTGCCGCCATTTTCCTGATCGCGGGCTCCTGGTTCATCCGCGGCGGATCGGCCGAACAGCCGACCGGCCTGACGCTGACGCTCGACATCCTCGGAGCCGCCACATTGTTCTATGCAGGCTGGCTGGGTGGAACGCTCGTGTCCCGTAATCTCATCAGTGTCGATCATCGCTACGCGAACGCCGGGAAGTGGCAGGAGATCTCGGTGACAGGAGCGCGCGGTGACGCCGTGCCCGTCGGATCGTCAGACGAGCTGGAAGAAGGGCAGATGAAGCTCGTACGCGTGAACGGCAGGCGAATCGCGCTCGCACGGACGCCCGACGGCTACGTGGCCTTCGACGACCGCTGCACCCATCGCGGCGGCTCGCTGGCGGGCGGAGTCCTGATCGACGGCGTCGTCCAGTGCCTCTGGCACGGCTCTCAATTCGACTGCGGCTCGGGGAAGGTGGAGGCCGGACCGGCCAGGCAGCCGGTGCGAACCTACGAAGTCAAGGTCGAGCGCAAGGTGGTCAAGCTCGTTCTCTGAACCTCTGCGTCCTCAGCGCCCTTTGCGGCCTCTGCGTTTGTCTAAACCCAACAAGCACTTTTTCCGTCAAATGCTTCCAGTTAGGCGGGCAGGTTGCCTGTCTGCCCGCTTCCGGGACGCGCAATCCCGAATCCGGTCAGATGGCGGCGCAGCTGGCCCAGGCATTCACCACTAACGTGTTGTCAATTCGACGGTTATCGAAGCAGGAAAGGCTGGCAGTCGTTTCGCACTGTCCAGCGCCGGCAGCGTCCGCGTTTCACCGGGCGTGCAGGAGCTAGCAGTCAAATGGTTGATATTGTTCGGGGGCCGGAGGTCAAGCGGAAGAAGCGGATCCGGCAATCGATCTACGCGGTCGTCGCGGGGGGCGCCGTGATCCTCATTACCGTGGGAGTTTCCCGGCTCAAGCCGGCGGCGCCCACGGTTGATGGACAAACCGTCTGGGTCGACACGGTCAAGCGCGGTCCGATGGTCAGGCAGGTTCGCGGTTCCGGCACGCTGGTCCCGGAGGAAATCCGGTGGATCCCGGCGACCACGCAGGGCCGCGTCGAACGAATCATCCTGCGGTCCGGCGCGGCGGTGTCGCCGGAAACCGTCATCCTGGAACTGAGCAACCCGGAGCTGCAGCAGTCGGTGCTGAGCGATCAGCTCGCGTATCGCGCGGGGCAGGCGCAGTACGAGAGCCGTAAGGCGGAGCTGGAGAGCACGCTGCTGAACCAGCGCGCGGAAACGGCGACGATCGAGGCCTCATGGCGGCAGGCGGTGCTGCAGCTCGAGGCGAACGAGTCACTGGCGAAGGACGGCTTGGTCTCGGAGATCCAGTTGAAGCAGTCGCGTTCGCAATCGGCGGACCTCGAAAACCGTTTCAAGCTCGCGCAGAAGCGCCTGGATATCGCCGCGCAGAATATCAACGCGCAGATTGCGCCGCAGCAGGCGGAAGTCGATCGGCTCCGCACGCTGTACGACCTGCGGCGAAAGCAGCTCGAGGACCTCAAGGTGCGCGCCGGTATCGCGGGCACGCTTCAGGTCGTGCCGGTCGAAGTTGGCCAGCAGGTGCAGGCGGGCACGAACGTCGCGCGCGTCGCAAACCCCAAAGCGCTCAAGGCGGAGCTGCGGATCGCTGAGACGCAGACGAAGGACATCACCATCGGCCAGAAGGCCTCCATCGACACGCGCAACGGCATCGTCGAAGGCACCGTCTCGCGGATCGACGCCAACGCGACAAACGGCACCGTCGGCGTGGACGTCACGCTGGCCGGCGCACTGCCACCCGGCGCGCGCCCCGATTTGAGCGTGGATGGCACGATTGAACTGGAGCGCCTGAACAACGTCTTGTACGTCGGCCGCCCGGCGTTCGGCCAGGAGCAGAGCACGGTGGGGCTCTTCAAGATCATCGAGGGGAGCCAGCAGGACGGCGAAGCGACCCGCGTCAACGTAAAGCTCGGGCGCAGCTCCGTGAACACGATCGAGATTCTCGAGGGTCTTCAGGTCGGCGACCAGGTGATCCTCTCGGATATGTCGCAGTTCGATGCGTTCGACCGCGTCAAGTTGAATTAGTCGCTACGAAGGAGATCAGATGAACACTGCCGCGCAACCGCTCATCCGCCTGGACGGCGTCACGAAGGTGTTCTTCACCGACGAAGTGGAGACCCACGCCCTCGCTGGCATTCACCTCGAGATTCAGAAAGGCGAGTACATCTCCATCGCGGGGCCGTCGGGCTGCGGCAAGTCGACGCTGCTCTCGATTCTCGGCCTCCTCGACTCGCCGACCGAGGGGAAGTACATCCTCAACGGGCGGTCCGTCGCCGATCTGCCGCTCTCCGAGCGCGCCCGCGTGCGCAACCGCGAGATCGGGTTCATCTTCCAGAGCTTCAACCTGATCGGCGATTTGACGGTGTACGAGAACGTCGAGCTGCCGCTCACCTACCGCGGCATGAAGGCGTCCGAGCGCAAGGAGCGCGTGATGGCGGCGCTCGAAAAGGTCGGGATGTCCCACCGCGCGAAGCACCTTCCCAGCCAGCTGTCGGGCGGTCAGCAGCAGCGCGTCGCGGTAGCCCGCGCGGTCGGCGGCGCCCCGTCGATCCTGCTGGCGGACGAGCCGACGGGAAACCTCGACTCGAAGAACGGCGAGGCGGTCATGGAGCTGCTGCGCGAGCTGCATCGCGAAGGCGCGACCATCTGCATGGTCACGCACGACCCGCGCTACGCCCGGCACGCCGACCGCAGCATCCACCTGTTCGACGGCCGCATCGTCGAGGAGGATGGCAGCAAGCGGGCCGAGAAGGAACTCGAGGAAAGCGGCTTCGATATCGCGCACTGAGGGAATCGCAGGGGCGCTTCGCGAAGCGCCCCTACCCTCTACCTCCTCCTGGCCTGACATGCTCAGGGACCTACGCCACGCCCTCCGGCTGTTGATCAAACACAAGGGACCGACGACGGCCGCCGTCGTCGCGCTGGCGCTGGGCATCGGCGCGAACGCGGCAGTCTTTTCCGTCGTCGACGCGATGATGCTTCGTCCGCTGCCGTTCGCGGACCTCGACCGGCTCGTGGATCTGTCCCAGTCGCGTCCGCAGCGCGGCGATTTCAAGCTGTCGGTCTCCCCTGCCAACTTTCTCGACTGGCGCGCGCAGACGAAGTCGTACGAGTCGGTCGCGGCGTTGGCATACTGGGACGTCAACTTGACGGGCGGCGGTGGCGACCCCGAGCGTGTCCAGGGCTTTCAGGTGTCGGCGAGCTTTTTCCGAACCCTCGGCATTACACCAACCCTGGGCCGCGCGTTCAATGACGACGAGGAGACGCCCGGGCGCGATAAAGTCGCCGTCCTGAGCAACGAGCTCTGGCAGCGCCGCTACGGCAGCGACCCGTCGATCCTCCAGAAGACGATTCACCTGGACTCGATTCCGTACACGATCATCGGCGTAGGTCCGGCGGGCTTTGGCTTTCCGTACTCCACCGAAGTCTGGGCGCCGCTCGCGTTCGACGCCGAGGCAGCCGCCAATCGCCGCGGGCGCTACCTGTCGGTCGTCGGCCGGCTGAAGTCGGGCGTCTCCGTGGAGATGGCGGATGCCGAGCTGCGGCTCATCACGGCACAACTCGAGAAGCAGTATCCGCAGGCCAATACCGGGATGAGCGGCGATACCATTCCGCTGGTCGAAGGTGTGCAGGATGAAGGCAACGCCGAGTTCCTCGGCGTTCTGCAGGGCACGGCGTTGTTCGTGCTCCTCATCGCCTGCGCGAACGTCGCGAACCTGCTGCTCGCGCGCGGCTCGAGCCGCCAGAAAGAGCTCGCGCTCCGGCAGGCGCTCGGCGCGTCGCGCTGGCGTCTCGTCCGTCAGCTCCTGACGGAAAGCGTGGTCCTGGCGCTCGTTGGCGCGGGGCTGTCGCTGCTCGTGGCGTCAATCGGAATCGACCTGATTCGCGAGGGCATGCCCGCCACCATCCGCCGATTCGTCTACGGCTGGAACGACATCGACGTCGACGGTCGGATCCTCGCCTTCACGACGACCGTCGGCGTTCTCGCCGGCTTGATATTCGGCCTGGCGCCCGCGTGGCAGGGGAGCCACTCCCAGCTCGGTGAGACGCTCAAGGAAGGCGGACGCACGGCGGCGCCTGGACGTGCGCGGATGCGCGCGGCGCTGGTGGTCGCCGAAGTGGCGCTCGCGCTGATGCTGCTCGTGTCGGCCGGTCTCCTGGTCCGCGGCGCGTTCCGGCTGATCAATGCCGAGCGGGGGTTCGAGCCTGCCGGCGTCCTGGCGGCAAACCTCGTGCTGCCCGAAGGGAAGTATCGCGAGGAAGACGCGCGGCGGCAGTTTTTCCGAAGCCTGCTGCCCCGCCTGTCTGCCGCGCCCCAGATCGAATCGGCCGCGGCCAGCAGCATCATTCCGGCGAACAACGACAACCGATCGAGCACCGTCGTCATCGAGGGGCAACCGCCGGCCGAGCCCGGCAACGTTCCAAGCGCGGCCATCCGGTCGGTTACTCCGGACTATTTCCGGGTCATGCGGATCAGGCTCCTCCGCGGGCGCTTCCTGACGGAGGCCGACAACACGACGACGCAGAGCGTGGCCGTGATCAGCGACCAGATGGCGCGGCGCTTCTGGCCCGACCAGGATGCGGTCGGCAAGCGGTTCAAGGCAGGACCTCTCGAGTCGCCCGGGCCCTGGATTACGGTTGTTGGCGTGGTCGGCGACGTGCTGCACCACTGGTTCAGCAACGAGCGCGGCCCGGCGTTCTACCTCCCGTTCGAGCAGGCGCCGCAGCTTGGCATGGTGGTGGTTGCGCGGGTGCGCTCGGGGGATCCGACCGCCATCGCGCCGATCGTCCGTGAGGAGTTCGCTGCCGTCGATCCTCAGCAGCCGCTCTTCCGGGTGCGATCCATGGAAAGGGTCATCAAAGACTCGTCGATCGGCCTGTCCTACATCTGGATCATGATGACGGTCTTTGCCGTCATCGCGCTCATTCTCGCCGCCGTCGGCGTGTATGCGGTCATCGCTTACGGCGTCTCCCAGCGCACGCACGAGTTCGGCGTGCGGATCGCGCTCGGCGCGGCCAGGCGCGACGTTCTGAGCCTCGTCGTGCGGCACACGCTCACGCTTGCCGGCATCGGCGTCGCGATCGGGCTCGTCGGCGCCTTCGGGCTCGGCCGGCTCCTCGCCGCCACCATGTTCGGCGTCGTCTCGATGGACGTCTCGACGTTCGTCATCGTCGCCGGCACACTGGTGGTAATCGCGGCGTTTGCCGGTTACGTTCCGGCGCTCCGCGCGACGCGAGTCGACCCGGTCATCGCGCTGCGGCACGAATAAGCGCGCGCGGAGGGCGGACCTCTTAGGTCGGGCGCCAAACAAGATGGAAAACCTCCTGAAAGATCTGAAGTACGGCGCGCGGATGATGCTGCGGAGCAAGGCCTTCAGCCTGATCGCGGTGCTCTCGCTCGCGCTCGGCATCGGGGCCAACACAGCCATCTTCAGCCTCGTCCAGACGATGCTGTTCAGCCCGTTCCCGGTCGAGGCGCCGACCGAGCTCGCGTCGGTCTTCACGACGGACCAGCGCAATCCGGGCAACCTGCCCATGTCCCACCTGAACTTCAAGGACATCCGGGATCAGAACAGCGTGTTCTCGGGGACCGCTGCGATGACCTTCGCGCAGGTCAACATGCTCGTCGACCAGACGTCCGAGCAGGTCCTCAGTCAGGTCGTGACGGGCAACTACTTCGACGTGCTGGGCATGAAGCCCGCGCTCGGACGGACGTTTCTGCCGGATGAAGACGCGACCCTCGGGTCGCGCCCGGTCGTCGTGTTGAGCCACGGCCTGTGGCAGCGCCGCTTTGGCGGCGACCCGGCGATCGTCGGGAAGTCGATCACGCTGAACCGGCAGCCGTTCGCGGTCGTCGGCGTCGCCGCGGAAGGCTTCACTGGAACATTCCTCTTCGGCGCGCCCGACATGTGGGTGCCGATGATGATGCACGACGTGATGCAGCCGGGGTTCGACTGGTACGAACAGCGCCGCGGGCTCTTCCTGTTCGCGTTCGGCAGGCTGAAACCAGGCCAGACCGTCGCGCAGGCGGACGCGAACCTCAAGACGATTGCCGCGCAGCTCGAGTCGAGCTACCCCAAGGACAACAAGGGTCGCTCGGCCGGCGTCATGCCGCTCATCGAGGCGCGGACCAACCCGGGCGGCGGTGGTGGCAACCAGATCGCCACCATTGCCACGCTGTTGATGGTGATCGTCGGCCTGGTCCTTCTGATCGCCTGCGCCAACATCGCGAACCTGCTCCTCGCGCGTGCGACCGCGCGCCGCCGCGAAATCGCGATGCGCCTGGCGCTCGGCGCCAGACGCAGCCGGCTCGTGCGGCAGCTCCTCACGGAGAGCGTGCTCCTGGCGCTCGTCGGCGGCGGCGCCGGGCTCGTCGTGGCCTTCTGGACGCTCGACGCGCTTCGGGCGATCGACATCCCGATTCCGGCCAACGTGCTGATCAATCTCGGGCTGGACCCGAAAGTGTTGACCTTCGCGCTCGTCGTCTCCGTCCTGACCGGCCTGCTGTTCGGGCTGGCTCCGGCGCTTCAGGCGACGCGCACCGAAATCGTGCCGGTCCTGAAGAACGAGATGGTCCCCTCGGCCGGCAACTCGCCACGCCGGTTTCTGCGGTGGCTGAACCTCCGGAAAGGGCTCGTCATCTCGCAGGTGGCCCTATCGCTCGTCGCGCTGGTGGCGGCGGGTCTCTTCCTGCGCAGCCTCCGCCAGACGCAGAACATCGATCCCGGCTTCGAGACCGACGGCGTGATGATGGCCTCGTTCAACCTCGGCCGCGAGGGGTATACGCCCGAGCGCGGGCAGCTCTTTTATCGCCAGATCGTCGAGCGGGTCCAGGGGCTGCCGGGCGTCCGGTCGGCGGCTATCGCTCAGGGCCCGCCGTTCGGCAATCAGGGATTCCTGCGCAGCGTGTTCCTCGAAGGCCGTGAGACCTCGGAAAACGATCGCATCCTCGTGCAGGTCAACCCGGTGAGCCCGCGATACTTCCAAACGCTCGGCATTCCGCTCGAGCGCGGACGCGACTTCACCCCGGACGACGATGAGGACGCGCCGGATGTCGTGGTCATCAACAAGACGATGGCGGACCGGTTCTGGAAGGGCGAGGACGCGATCGGCAAGCGGTTCAAGTTCTTCGGCGACGAGGAATATCGGACCATCGTCGGCATCGCGCGCGATGCGAAGTACAACGGGCTCGCGGAAGATCCGACACCGTTCATCTACCAGCCCATCACGCAGGCCTACACGCCGGCGGCGACGATTCTCGTGCGGGCCGGCGGAGATGCCGCAGGCCAGGCGAGGGCGGTCCAGGCCGAAATCAGGCAGCTGGATAACCGGTTGTCGGTGTTGAACGTCCAAACACTGGGCGAGCAGGTCAGCCAGACGCTCGGCCAGCAGCGCCTGATGGTCACATTGCTCGGCTCGTTCGGCCTGCTGGCGCTCGGGTTGGCGGCCATCGGGCTGTACGGGGTAGCCAGCTATTCGGTGACGCAGCGCACGCGGGAAATCGGCGTCCGGGTGGCTCTCGGCGCCAGCCGCGCAAACGTGGTCGGGCTGGTGCTGGGCCAGGGCATGACGCTCATCGCGGTGGGACTCGCGGTTGGTTTCGCTATCGGACTCGCCGTGGTGACGCTGGCCAGCCGGCAGATCGGCGATTTGCTCGTGGGCGTCAGGCCCTTCGACCCGATGACGTTCTTCGGCACGGCGCTGCTCCTGGCCGTCGTCGCCGGGTTGGCGACGTGGCTCCCCGCCCGGCGAGCGGCGTCGATCGATCCGCTCGTTGCGTTGCGATACGAGTAGGGGCGGTTCGCGAACCCCTACAGGGACTAGGGACATGGGACTATGAGTGAAACCGTGATCGACAAGACGGCTTCGAAACCAATGATGCGTCCGGCGGGGGCCAGGATCCTGGTCGCCGACGATCAGGCGGACGTGCTGGAAGCGCTGCGGTTGCTCCTCAAAGGCGAGGGCTTCCATCTCGAGACGGCCAACTCCCCTGCCGGCATCCTCGCCGCGCTCGACGCGCGGGAGTTCGACGTCATCCTGATGGACCTGAACTACGCGCGCGATACGACGTCGGGTGAGGAAGGCCTCGACCTGCTGACGCGGATCCAGAACATCGACAACACGCTGCCGATCGTGGTGATGACGGCCTGGGGCAGCGTCGAGCTGGCGGTGGAAGCGATGCGCCGCGGCGCGCGGGACTTCATCCAGAAACCATGGGACAACGCGCGGCTGCTGGCGATCCTCCGGACGCAGATCGAGCTGAGCCAGGCGCTGCGCAAGGGGCAGCGGCTCGAGGCCGAGAACTGGCTGCTCCGCGGCGAGGGGCGGCCGAAGATCGTCGCCGAGTCGCCGGCGATGCAGAACATCCTCCAGGTCATCGCCCGGGTCGGGCCCTCGGACGCGAACGTCCTGATCCTCGGAGAAAACGGCACGGGCAAAGGGCTCGTCGCGCAGGCGATCCACGCGGTCTCGACGCGGGCATCGCGCCCGATGGTCACCGTGAACGCGGGCGGCGTGTCGGAAGGTGTCTTCGAGTCGGAGCTGTTCGGCCACGTGCGCGGCGCGTTCACCGACGCCAAGGCGGACCGCGTGGGCCGGTTCGAGCTGGCGGACGGCGGGACGCTGTTCCTCGACGAGATCGCCAACGTGCCCTTGAGCCAGCAGGCCAAGCTGCTGCGCGTGATCGAAACCGGCGAGTTCGAGCGGCTGGGATCGTCGCGCACGCGCCGCGTCAACACGCGGATCCTCTCGGCAACGAACGCCGGCATTGCAGAGGAGATCGCCGCCAGCCGGTTCCGGCAGGACCTGCTCTTCCGGCTGAACACGATCGAGATCCGGCTGCCCGCGCTGCGCGAGCGCCGCGAGGACATCCCGCTCCTCGCGCAGCATTTCCTGCGTCAGCATGCGCAGCGTTACCGCAAGCGGCTGAACGGCTTCGATACCACCTCCATGCAGGGCCTGCTCGAACATTCCTGGCCGGGGAACGTCCGCGAGCTGGATCACGCCATCGAGCGCTCGGTGCTGATGGCGCAGGGTCCCACGATCAGGCCCGTGGATCTGGCGCTCAAGCCGGGACGCGATGCCGGCGGCGGCCGCCTCGAGGACATGAGCCTCGAAGAGGTCGAGTGCTTCCTCATCAAGAAGGCGATGACGCGGTACGACGGCAACGTGAGCCAGGCCGCAAAGGCCCTGGGGCTGAGCCGGAGCGCACTGTATCGGCGGCTACAACGATACGGGTTGTGACGGCGTAGGCCCGGCCTTCCAGGCCGGGCGTGGCGGGATAACCCGGGCCGTATAATCGGTTCGTGCCCGCGCCCCAGCCGCGCATCACCCACGACCGGCGTGTCCTCCTGATGGCGTTCGCGGGCTGGCTGCCCGCGGCCGCCACGGCGCTCGCCTTCCTCTGGCTCGGCGACTACACCGCCAAGGTGCAATGGACGCTGACCGTGGTCATCGTGGGCTTCGGTCTCGGCTTCGTGTTCGCGCTCCGCGAGCGCGTCGTGCTGCCCCTTCAGACCCTGTCCAACCTGCTGGCCGCCCTCGGCGAGGGGGACTTCTCGATCCGGGCGCGCGGCGCGCGCCAGGGCGACCCGCTCGGCGAGGTCATGGTCGAGGTCAACGCGCTCGTGGACACGCTCCGGGATCAGCGCATGGGCGCGCTCGAAGCGACGATGCTCCTGCGGAAAGTCATGGCGGAGATCGACGCTGCGGTCTTCACGTTCGATGGAGAGGGCGTTCTGAAGTTCATCAACAGGGCCGGCGCCCGGCTGCTCGGGCAGCCAGCCGAACGGCTGCTGGGCCGGCACTCCTCAGAGCTCGGCCTCGCCGACTCGCTGCTGGGTGAAACGCCGCGGGTGCTCAATGCGACCTTCCCCGCGGGCCCGGGGCGGTGGGAGATCCGCCGCAGCTCGTTTCGGCAGGGGGGCCGGCCGCACGAAATGCTGGTGCTCTCCGATCTGAGCCAGGCGCTGCGCGAGGAAGAGCGGCTCGCGTGGCAGCGGCTGATCCGCGTCATCGGCCACGAGATGAACAACTCGCTGGCGCCGATCAAGTCCATCGCCGGCAGCCTGGCGACGCTCCTGGAGCGAGACCCGCCGCCAGAAGACTGGCAGGAGGATGCGCTCCGGGGCCTGGCCGTCATTGCGGCACGCTCGGAATCGCTGAGCCGGTTCATGACTGCCTACGCGCGGCTCGCCCGCCTGCCGCCGCCGAAATTCGCGGCGCTCGACGTTTCGACGTTCGTTCAGCGGGTCGTCGGCCTCGAACGGCACGAAGGGGTCGCGATTCAGCCAGGGCCGGCCGTGACCATCCATGCGGATGGCGACCAGCTCGAGCAGCTCCTCATCAACCTCGTGCGGAACGCCGTGGATGCGTCCCGCGAGACCGGGGGCGGGGTCCGCCTCGGATGGGCCCGTCTCGGCGGCGCGCCCGACGCGCTGGAGCTCTGGGTCGAGGATGACGGGCCCGGCCTGCCGAACACCGCCAACCTGTTCGTCCCGTTCTTTACGACGAAACCTGGCGGATCCGGCATCGGGCTCGTGCTGTGCCGTCAGATCGCCGAGGCACACGGCGGCAGCCTGACGCTGGACAACCGGCTCGCCGCGCGGGGCTGCCGGGCCGCGCTGCGCCTGCCGCTCGTGTTGAGAATGCCGGGTCCGGAGTCGAGGGTCCCGCGGGCGTCAAGCGCCGGCGCCGCGGCGGCGAACTGATGTTGAGCCGACTCTTCACCGGCGCGTTTTCCTGGTGGGACATCCTCGTCGCCGCCGGTCTGGCGGTCGGCGTCGCCTGGATCATCGCGACGCTCGCGGCCAGAGTCGTGCGCGCGGCGCTCGTCGCGATCCTCGGGGACAGCCTCGAGGAGGCGGCCGTGACGCCCGCCATCCGGCGCCCGGTTCGCATCGTCGCCTGGGCGGTCTTCTGGCTCTCCCTCATCGCATTGATCTTCCCGTCGCTGGAGCTGGCCGGCGTCCAGGCACGCGCGGGGCTGCCGGTGCGGGCGATCGTCGACTGGTTCTTCCGCTCCGGCCTGCGGATTCTGCTCGTCATCGTGCTGGCGTACGCGGTGATGCGCATCGTCGCCGTGGTCGTGCGACGGTTCGAGCACGAGATCAGCCAGGGGACCGGGCTCGACGTCCTGGAGCGTGCGAAGCGCGCGCGGACGCTCGGCGGCCTGATTCAGAACGTCGTCACGGCGCTCGTGCTCACCGTGGCGCTGCTGATGATCCTGCGCGAGCTGCGGCTCGACATCATGCCGCTCCTCACGGGGGCGGGGATCGCCGGAGTCGCGCTCGGCTTCGGCGCTCAGACGCTCGTGCGCGACATCATCAGCGGGTTCTTCCTGATCCTCGAGAACCAGGTGCGCGTGGGGGACGTCGCGCGCGTCAACAACGTGTCCGGCCTCGTCGAGGCGATCAACCTCCGTACGCTCGTGCTCCGCGATTTCGACGGCACCGTGCACATCGTTCCCGCGGGCGAGATCCGGATGCTCGACAACCTCTCGATGGACTACGCCTACGCGGTCGTGGACGTGCCGGTGGCCTACGGCCAGGACACGGACCGCGTCGTTCAGGTGCTGAAGGATATCGGCGACGAGCTGCAGAAAGACGAGGCGTTCCAGCCGTTTGTCCTCGGACCTCTGGAGGTCGCGGGGATAGAGTCGCTCGGCGAGGCGAACGTCGTCATCCGGTCACGGATGAAGACCGTGCCGCTCAAGCAGTTCGACATCGCGCGCGAGCTGCGGCGCCGGGTCAAGATCCGTTTCGAGCGTGAGGGGATTCAGATTCAATTCCCGCAGCGGGAGGTCATGGTCCGACGCCAGGCGCGTCAGCGACGCGATTGATGTGGTTGAATCCGGGCCTGACGGGTTCAGGCTCGGGCGTGAGCCACAGGAAGGAAGCACCGGAATGTCGCACCGCGGTCGGCGTTGTTCTCGGCCAGGATCCGTCCACGGTGAGCGAGAACGATTGAACGGCTGATCGCGAGACCGAGGCCGAGTCCCTGCTCCCGATCGGTGACGAAGGGCTCGAATACCGCACCGAGCTGGTCATCGGGTACCCCCACGCCGCGGTCCGAGACCGATACCTGCACGAACCCGTCGTCGACCGCCGTCGCCAGCGTGAGCCGGCGGTCGACCGGCTCGACCTCGGTCATCGCGTCGCATGCATTGAGCACGAGATTGAGGAGGACCTGCTGCAGTTGAACGCGATCGCCAAGCACGGGAGGAAGATCTGATGCCAGCCGGGTCGTGACCGAGATCCGCCGTACGAGGAAGTCGCTATGGGTCAGATCGAGCACTTCACGCGTCACATCGTTCAGGTTGAGCGGCTGGAGGAAGCTATCCCCCTTCTTCAAGAGGACTCGCAGCCGCTCGATCACCGCGCCAGCACGTATATCGTTCTTGATGATGTCGTCGAGGGTCGCGCGCAGGTCGGGCAGATCCAGGGGGTCGTGTTCCAGGAACCGCCGGGCCGCCTGCGCGTTAGCGAGGATGGCCGTCAGCGGCTGACTCAGCTCGTGCGCGAGCGCACCGGACAGCTCGCCGAGGATCAACACCCGGTTCAGATGCGCCAGCTCCTGGCGTTGCGCGGCAGCATCCAACTCGGCGTGCTTGCGGTCGGTGATGTCTCTGACGATGCTGAGCATCTTGTCGCTGTCGCAACGGACGATGCACGCTTCGTAGAAGTGCAGCCCGTGCTCTGACTCGAGGCTGTACTCGAACGTCTCGGGCTCATTGGAGACAAGCGCCCGTTCGAACGCGAGCTGGTGCGCTTCGGTAAGCGACGGTGGCAGGACTTCGCGGACCGACTTGCCGAGGAAGTTCTCGGGCGGCACGAGGAGCCTTTCCGGGTTCTTCACGTGGTAGTCGAGGAACACGGCGTCGGTGCTGAGGATGAACATCCAGTCCGGTATCGCCCGAAGGATGGCCCGGTTTCGCTGTTCGCTCTGGCGGAGCGCTTCCAGCGACCGCTGATGCTCGATCGCGATCCCGGCGATGTCCGCCGCAGTCTCGATGAGCCGGAGTTCCTCCCGGCTCGGCCCTCGCGGCGTCCCGTAGTACATCGCGAACGAGCCGAGGACCCTTTTCTGCGGGGACAGGATGGGCGCCGACCAGCACGCGCGCAGGCCGGAAGCCACGGCAACATCGCGATAGTCTTCCCACAGTGGATCGCTGACGATGTCGGTGACGATTACTGATCGCCCCAGGTACATCGCAGTGCCGCACGAGCCCGCCCGCGGGCCGATTGGCACGCCGTCGATGGCTTTCGTGTATGTCTCGGGAAGACTCGGGGCGGCACCGTGCCGGATGTGGACACCGTCAGCATCGAGCAGCAGGACCGAGCACAGCATGCCGTCGCACTGATGCTCGATGATATGAACGAGGCAGTTCAGGACCTTCTCGAGTGGTGCACCGGTCGCGATCATCTCGAGGACCTGGTGCTGCCCGGCGCGAAACGCCTCCTCATGCCGCGAGGCCGTAGTCTCTCGGGAAACGGCGAGCAGCTGCACGACCTCTCCGTTGGCGTCGTTGATCGGGGTGACGATCACATCCCACCACTTCACAACGCCGGCAGGCGTTCTCACAAAGCCTTCGAACCTGCCGGTCGCGCCCGTCCTCGCCCGCGCGATGGCCTTCTGGGCAGACTCTCGATCCGGCCCCTGCAGGAAGTCGATCAGCGGCCGGTAAAGAACTGCGCCCGGGTCTTCGATGTCCAGGTGCCTGAGTCCTTCAGGGTTGATGTAGATCAGCCGGCCGTCGAGATCGAGGATCTTCACACAGTCGCGGCTGGCTTCGACGATGCGCCGGTGGATCTCGTCCGCCCGACCGAGCGGGGCCGCCGTCTCAGCGTCAGGGCCCTGGCCTTTGACGGGTCTCATCGGTCGCCCTCGACGGCTGACACGGCTTCTGTGATCGCCGCGGCCAGCTCGTCGTCGCGGAACGGCTTGGCGAGAGACGGCGCGCCGGCATAACCCGTGGTGTCTCGGGGGGAGTCACCGTCCCCCGTGATGAACACGATTGGAATCGAGGAGCCGCGCAACCGGATCCGCTCGCGTAGTTCGAGGCCGTTGAGTCCCGGAAGGCGGACATCGAGAATGAGGCAGTCTGCGGCGGCCGGACTGGCTTCGAACTCCTCCGCCGATGCGAAAACGCGAACATCGTGGCCCAGTGAGCGAAGCAGGCGGCCAAGCGCCTTGCGTACCTCGTCGTCATCGTCGACGACAACGACAGTCAGCCGATCAGGGGCGGTCGGAGCTTCGTCCCGGCTGGCGATGGTTGGACGCTCGCCGATCCCCCCGCGGCGCCGCCGAGGCTCCATCGGGCGAGCAGCTGTACGGGCGTCGTTCACAGGCGATGTGATTTTACGTCGATCTGGTCGAACGTCACAACGCGATAGACGGGCAGACCGCACAGGACGACCGCGAAGCCCGCGAGCGCCTGACGCGGCCGGGCCATCAGAACCAGCGCAATCACCACGACGACCAGCCCGATGAACAACGCCGGCGTGACTGGATAGCCCGGCGCGCGAAACCCGGCGTACACCGCCGCACGCCCGCGCAGCACGAAGAGGCCCGCGACCGCGAGCGCGACGAATGCAATCGCCGTGCAGATGAAGAACGAGACGATCTGCTGAAAGGTCCCGACGAGCGTGTAGCAGGTGGCGAGCGCCGCGAGGAGCAGCGTCGCGCGATCCGGCACGCCCCGGCGCGGATGGAGCCTCGCGATCGCCCGTGGGAACAGTCCATCCTGACTCATCGCATAGTAGACGCGCGGCGCCATCAGCAGCAGCCCCAGCATGCTGGCCAGAATCGACACGACCACTATCGAGCCAAGAACCCGGGCGCCGGTCGATCCGAAGAGCGCCCCGCCCACCGATGCGGCGAAGCCGGCCGCGCTCGTCGTGTGTCCGGGCCTCACGAGGTAGATGAACGCGAGCGTCGTCGTCAGATACGCGGCCGCCACGATGCCGACGCCGAGCGCCAGCGCGCGCGGCAGCGTCCGCTGCGGATCGCGCACTTCGCCGGCGACGCGGCTCGCCTCCCAGAACCCGCCGAATGAGAAGAACGCCGCGACCGACGCCAGCGCGAGCGCCTCGCCGATCGGCGGCGCGCCAGGCCCCCGCTCCCAGAATGGACTGAAGTGAGTGAGGCTGCCGCTTCCGGTGGCGAACGCCAGTAGCGTGATGCCCGCAAGCGCCGCCAGCTTGAGCCCGGTCATCGCGGCCATCACGCGGGTGCTCACGGCGATTCCGCTCAGGTTGAGGCCCGCCAACACCCAGATGGCGGCGACGGCCCACCACCGAGCATGCGTCGCCGCGCCGGGCAGCATGACCGGCAGGTACTCGGCGAGCCCGGCTGCCAGCGCAGCCGTCACGCCGGGATCCATCACGAGCAGGCATTGCCAGCCGTACAGGAACGCGACTCGAGGGCCCCAGGCCTCGCGCAGGAAGACGTACAGGCCCACCGGCGTGCGGGTGCCGAGACGCCAGCTCGCCGAAACTGAACGCCCCGAAGAGCACGAGCAGGCCGAACACGACCCACAACGTGATCACGAGTCCCGGCGAGGAGAGCGCGCCGACGAGCTCGGCGGGGGTGAGGAAGATCCCGACGGCGATGGTGTGACCGATGACGAGCGCCGACGCGGGCCACAGCCCGAGCGTTCGACGGACCGACGTCATTTAATCAACGCGGTTTCAGGGAATTGCGCGTACCAGGCGAACCAGAAAGCGCGTTGCGCGGGGACCCTGGGGTACTTGGAGGGGCCGGTCTTAAGACCGGCCCCTCCATTGAGCGCGAGGGCATCCTCGTTCACACGCCAGGCCTGTCCTGTTTCATCCTCGAGAGTGTCGCGGCCGTTCCAGCGCGCAAAACGCGCAGCCCCTGCCTCGTACACGCGGTTCGCTCCCTTCGGCGTGGTCAAGACGACGAACCGCCGGCCTCCGGACTCGAACGTGTACACCGGGTTCTTCTTCAGGAACGCCGCGTCGATCGCGACCGGACGACGAACGCCGTCCTCGCCCCGGGGCCGCATGATCAGGACTTCGGCTTTGTTCTTCAGGCGCTTGTCGACTTTCGACACGCGAAACATCAGCGCGTCGGTGCCGAAGTAGTCGCGATACGCGGCGCCCTCGGAATAGTCCCGCTTGACCCCCGTATCGAGCGACAGCACGGTCGTGCGCGGATGCGCCGCCCGCCACTCCCCCCACGTCGTCGTCACGACCGGGTGGGCGCGGAGCTGCAGGTCCTCGCCCGCCAGGCTCCCGATGACCGGACGGCCTTCGAGCGTGGACCACAAGCTCATGGAGTCGCGGTCGAACATCAGCTTGTTCGATCTGTACAGCAGGCCGCTGGTGCCGAAGGTCCGCGCGACCCCTCCGACCTCGCTCTCGTACGGGATCACCGTCCCACACAGCGTGCAATACACGATGGTGAGCTCCACGCCGCCGAGCCGATCGCGGGCCAGCTCGTGCCAGGCGAGGATCCGCTTGGGGTACGCCCGCGCCTCCCCGTTGACGACCAGCCCGAACACGATGTTTCCAGAATCCAGATAGTCCGCCTGCTCCGCCGGAATCGTGTCGGGGTGACCGAGCGGCGGGATGCCGTTGACGGGGACGCCGCCCCAGTCCACTTCGTCCAGGCGGACGAGCGATCGCGTACCGGGCTTGAAGAACTCCGCCATGCGGGGGTCGATCTGCCCGTACAACGCGCCCTTGAACGCGACGTAGCCGGGATGTGGCTCGTAGGGCCGCGACCAGATCCACTCCCTCCAGGCCCAGAGATCGTCGCCGAACCGCCGACCCGTCTGTTTCTGGAGGAATCGCGTCAACCGGGCGCGCGCCGGCGACGCGCGCGCCGGAACGGGCGTGGCCAGACCCGGTGACGGCGTGGGCGCCGCTCCAGTCTCGTCATCAGGCTGCGGTATCTCTTCGTGGACTGTCTCGGGTCCGCGCGCCGCCGGCCGCATCAGACGGGCCATGTCCACGATCATGGCCGCATAGTCGTCGCGCCAGCTCTCCGCGAGCTGCGCGAGCGCAGCGCCGGCTTCTTTCTCGTCGCGCGATGCGGCCTGGAAGAAGAGCTGGAGATCCGGGGCCTGGGCAGGCGCCTGCGGCCCGCGCGAGCCGTCGACGTTGCTGAAGGTCGCGCCTCCGAATAGAGCTCCGGCTATCAGGAAGGGAAGGACGCCGGCGGGCACGACGTTCACGGCTTGATCCGAAATGTCCCGTCGTCGAGCCGCTCGCGGTGGGCCGTGTGGCAGGTCTGACAGACCTTTCCGAGCGTTCCGACGGTCTCCTTCACTTCATCCCACCGACCGGCGGCGGCGGCGCTGTGGATGGACTCGGCGAGCTTCAATCCATCCTGCGACCAGCCGGTGGCCTCGGCGACGCGGCGTGTCTTCCAGAAAGCAAAGCTCTGCTTGAATCCCTGCTGCAGCAGCAGGGCGTTCTCCTGCGCCGCTTTCGCGTCCGATTCGTCGAGCGCGGTCCGCAGCGCCCGGTTCGCCGCGCCGACCTGCTTCATCGCCTTGTCGAAGGCCTCTTCCGCCGGCGTCAGCGGCGGCGGTGGGCGCCTCGCGAGATCGACTCCGCCGGTGGTGATGACCGACGTCGCGAGGATCGCCGGCCGCCCGCGGTACCCGTCCATGACCGAGTCCGGCAGGCCGGTCAAGTAGTCCTTCGCTCTGCGCGCGAGGTCGTCGGGATCGAAGCGAACCACTTCTCCGATCACTGTGACGTACGCATTCAGATCGACGGGTTCGTTCAGATGCCGCGACAGCACGAGAATGTCCTTGGCCGTTTTCGTCGTCTTGTCCTGATCCACCGAGAACGCAAGCGACGCGAACTGCTGGTCCACGGCTCCCGAGAGCGACACCTGCTCGCCGTAGTACGGATCGGGGTTCTCGGCCAGCGTGCTCGCGGCAACGGGAACGATCGGTTTCCCGGCCGGAGCCGGAGCGAGGGCGGGAACCGGGGGCGGCATCGGGTTCGGCGCCGGCTGTTGCGCGCGGCTCGCGATCGAGGCGATCAGAAGGGCGAACGCGATCGAGAGTCTTTGCATCTCCTGCTACCTGCTAGACGATCCTGGGCGCCATGCGATCGGCCGCGTCCGCCGACGTCATCACCGGATGCACCTCGAACTCTACGAGGTCGCTCCAGTTCGCCATCCACTGATCGAGCAGAGCTCGATCGTCAGTCTCCATCACTTGATAGCAGCGTTCCATGCTCGAGTCGATCCAGCTCGCAATGTATTTTAGACCATCGGGTGCAAGGCGGCCCCGCTCTCGAAACCGTCGATAGACCGGAACGGGATCGCCGTTTCTGAAGCGCTCGATGACCATGAACAGCATGGCGCCTCAGGAGGTCGGCACCGGCAGCTTGTGGATTCGCAGAAAGGACAGCTTGTCCCAGTATCCGCGCTGAAACACGATCTGCCCGTCGACGATGTGGAAGAAACCGCAGCCGCGGAGGCCGAGCGGGTCGCGCCACTCGATGATCGCCCACTCGCCGTCTTCGAAGATGTTCTCGACGAGGCAGACCATCGTGGCGCGGTCGAAGCCGTCGGCAAACATCTGCCTGATCGCCTCGCGCCCGCGGACCGGCTCCTCGGCCACTTGATGATTGATGGCGTCGTCACGGTAGAAGCGCGCCAGCGCTTCCGCGTCTGCCCGGTTGAAGGCCTCGACCCAGGCACGAACGAGCTCTTTCGGTCGCACGCTCATGTTGCGGGCACCAGTTCCATCGTCGCATCACGCCGGCGCTTCGAGCGCTCGAAGCCGTTCACCCATTTGAGCGACCCGGGTGTGTTGTACTTCTCGCGGTAGGCCCGGCTGACGGCAGCCTTCAGACGCTCGGCTTTCGCGGGTACGGCCCGGATTCGGATCGTCCGCGTTCCGACCTGAATCGCGCCGCGAGGATCTACGAGAAACGTTCGATACCAACCGCCCTCTGTGACGCCCCAGGACCGGACGAACACGCGTTCCTCGACGACGACCACCCAGATGCCGATGATCCGATGGGCTCCGGTGCCGGCGCGGATGCCCAGGATCTTGCTCTCGTCGATGGCCGCCAGCGTTCGACTGGCAAAGCGTTTACGCATCTTCAGGCTAGTACCCGGCTGGCGACTGAGCGCCAGATGTCTTTTTTCCTTTCGACTCCTGGACGATCTTGACCCCGGCGCTGGCGCCGACGCGCGTCGCGCCGGCCGCGACCATCGCCTGCAGCCCCGCGAGGTCGCGCACGCCACCGGCCGCCTTGACCCCCATCTCCGAACCGACCACGCGGCGCATCAGCGCCACGTCGGCGGCGGTCGCCCCACCCGGCCCGAACCCGGTCGAGGTCTTCACGTAATCCGCCCCGGCAGCCTTCGCAAGGGTGCAGGCGGTGATCTTTTCCTCGTCGCTGAGGAGGGCCGCCTCGATGATGACCTTGCTCAGGACGCCCGCTTCGCGGGCCGGCGCCACGACGGCCTCGATGTCGCGCTCGACGACCCTGAGGTCGCCTGACTTGAGCGCGCCGACGTTGATCACCATGTCCACTTCGGTCGCCCCGTCGAAGATCACCCGCCGCGTTTCGTAGTGCTTGACGTCGGGCGTCGTCGCGCCCAGCGGGAAGCCGACCACGGAGCAGACGCCGACCCCGGTGCCGCGCAGCCTCGAGGCCGCGAGCGCTACCCAGCCGGGATTGATGCAGACGGTCGCGAAGCGAAACTCCGTCGCTTCCGTGCACAGCTTCTCGATCTCCGCCCGCGTCGCGTCCGGCTTCAACAGCGTGTGATCGATCATGACCGCGACGCCGCCCGGCGCGCCGCCGGTCGCGTGCATCCCGAGCCGCGTCGCGCCGGCGTCGAGCACGCCGCGCAACCGGTCCGGGCAACACTCGTATAGCACGCCATGACAGGCGCACGGGCCATCGCCCTCGACGCGGACGCCTCCGACGGCGCCGAGGACTTCCTCGGTGATGATGGCGATGAGGCGCTGGAGTTCTTTGGGTGTCATCGAGACGCTTTTGTGTCGCCGAGACGCCCGACCTGAAGGTCGGGCCTACGCTCCCTCGAGTCGTCGAATCTTCAGCAACCGTCTGATATACCGCGCTTCGCGCATCGGCGTCGCGAGCCACGTGTCGACGATCTCGCGCGCCTCGTCGATCGTGATGAGCGTCGCGCCGAGCGCCAGAACGTTGGCGCCATTGTGCTCGCGCGCGAAGCGCGCCAGCGTAACGTTCGTGCACATCGCCGCGCGCACGCCGCGGATCTTGTTCGCCGCGATCGTCGAGCCCAGGCCTGCGCCGTCGATCACGATCCCGGCGTCCGCCTCTCCGCGCGCGACGGCGATGCCGACATCGGCGGCGACGTCCGGGTAGTCGACCGGCTCCTGGCTGTCGGTTCCGCGATCGTCGACCGCCAGCCCCTTCTGCCGGAGATGCTGCACGAGCGCGCGCTTCAGCGCGAGGCCCGTGTGATCGGTGCCGATGGCGATCCGCCGGACATCTGCCACCGGCGCCAGGTCCGGAGGGAGGAACGGGTCGCTCGACCCGGCCGGCACGACCGTGACGCGCCGCGCGCGAAGCGTGTCCTGCGCGAGCGGCGTGATGTGGCCTCCAGGCGTCAGCTCGACGACGGAGCCAATCCCAAGCAGCCGTGCGTCGGCCTCTGTAATGATGTCGAAACGTTTGGATGGCTCACCCATGGGGTCGATCCGCGGCCTCAAGCCGTCAGCGTCTCCTGGTCAACGACCGCGATGTGCGGGAGATTGCGATACTGCTCGGCGTAATCCAGGCCGTAGCCAACGACGAAGCGATCCTCGATCGTGAAGCCGATGTAGTCCACGACGACGTCCACTTTGCGGCGCGATGGCTTGCTCAGAAGACATGCCGTCCGGAGGCTCTTCGGCGCCCGCGCTCGCAGAATGTCCTGGAGGTACATCAACGTCAGCCCCGTATCGACGATGTCCTCGACGATGACGACGCGTCGGCCTTCGAGGCCGTAGTCGAGATCTTTGAGGACGCGGACCTCGCCCGAGGACTTCGAGCCCTTTCCATAGCTGGAAAGCGCCATGAAGTCGAGCGTCACCTTCCCGTTCATCGCGCGAACCAGATCGGCCATGAACATGAACCCGCCCTTGAGGACGCCGACGAGGTGAACCTCGCCGTCGGGGTGATCGCGCTCGATGTCGCGCGCAATCTCCTTGATGCGCGTCTGGAGCTGGTCGGAGCTGAGGAGAATTTCCATCGTATCCGCTTATGGCAGGCCTCAAGGGTTATGGCAGCCCTAAAGGGCTGCGCTACCGTTTTTTTCCTACTGCGGCCCGCACATCATCTGCGGCGCGGCGGGCATCGGCCAGGACCGCGCGCTCGTCCAGCGTCAGCACCTTCCGGTCGCGCATCAGTACTCGCCCGTTCACGATCGTCGTGCGCACGTCGTCACCGCGCGTGGCGTAGACCAGGTGCGACGCCGCATCGTACATCGGCGTCTGCCGAGCAGACGACATTGACACGACGATGAGGTCGGCGCGCTTCCCCGCCTCGAGCGAGCCGAGGCGGTCGCCCAGGCCGAGCGCGCGTGCGCCGCCGATCGTCGCCATCTCCAGCGCGACCGGCGCCGGAATCGCGCGCGGATCGTTCGACTGCAGCTTGTGCAGCAGCGCGGCGACCCGCATGGCTTCGAACATGTCGAGATCGTTGTTGCTCGCGGCGCCGTCGGTGCCGAGCCCGACCGGCACGCCGGCGGCCCGCAGCTGCGGAACCGGCGCGGTCCCGCTCGCCAGCTTCATGTTGCTTTCCGGATTGTGCGAGACGCCGACGCCGTGCTTCTTCAGCAGCGTAATCTCTGGCGGCGTGAGCCACACTCCGTGCGCCGCCAGGACGCGCGGCCCCCAGAACTTGATGGACTCGAGGTACGCGGCCGGCTGCATCTTGTGTTTCTTGAGCGACATGTCGACTTCGTCCCGCGTCTCTGACAAGTGGATGAGCGTCGGCCGGCCGTACTTGTCGGCGAGGGCGCGAGCGGCCGTCAGGCTCTTCGCATCGAGGGTGTACATCGAGTGCGGCGCAACCGCGGGGATGATCAGCTCGTCCCCGGCGAACTCCTGGAAGAACTTCTCCGTTCGAGCGAGCGCATCGGCGGGTGTTTTCGCGTCAGCCACGGGAAAGCCGATGACGCTCTGCCCCAGCACGCCGCGCAGGCCGGCTTCCTTCGTAGCCCGCGCGATCTCCTCCTCGAAGTAGTACATGTCCGTGAAAAGCGTCGTCCCGGACTGAATCATCTCGAGCGCCGCGAGCCGCGTGCCGGTTCGCACGAACGCCGCGCTGACCGTTTTCGCTTCAGCCGGGAAGATGTATTTCTCGAGCCACTCCATGAGCGCCAGGTCGTCCGCCAGGCCGCGGTACAGCACCATGGGCGCGTGGGTGTGCGTGTTGACGAGGCCCGGCAGGACCACGGCTCCGGATGCGTCGATCGTTTCGGCCCCCTGGTAGACGGCAGCGATGGCGGCAGGCTCGCCGACGGCGACGATGGCGCCCCCCTCGATCGCGACGGCGCCCGGCGCCAGGACTCGCCGCGCCGGGTCCATCGTGACGACGGTGCCGCCGGTGACGACGAGAGAGATCCCTCGGGGCCCCTGAGGCATTCCGACGGCGACGACGACGCAGACGATCGCGAGGCGCAACATCCGGCGAGATTCTAGTATATTGACGCTGGTGCCGGTTCACATCGTCGAGCATCCGCTGGTGCACGACGCGCTCGTGGCGCTTCGCGACAAGCGGACGGGGCCGGAGCTGTTCCGGCGCATGGCGGTTCGTATCAGCCTGCTGCTCGCGGCCGAAGCCCTGCGCGATCTGCCGGGCGAGACCATCACCGTCGAGACGCCGCTCGGCCCTGCGGATGGCCGGCGGCTCGGTGCGGACGTCGTGGTCGTCCCAGTGCTCCGCGCCGGCCTGGGCATGCTCGACGCGGTGCTTGAGCTGGTACCGAACGCGCGCGTGGGCCACATCGGCCTTCAGCGTGACGAGTTGACGGCGGTGGCGTCGCAGTACTACTCCAAGCTGCCGCCCAGGCTCGACAACAGTTTCGTCCTGATGATCGATCCGATGCTCGCGACCGGCGGCAGCGCCGTTGCCGCGCTCGACCTCCTGGCGAAGGCGGGCGCGCGCGACATTCGGATGGTCTGCATCGTCTCGGCCCCGGAGGGGGTGGCACTGGTCGAGCGCTCTCACCCAGGCGTGCACATCTACACGCCAGCCATCGATCGCGGGCTCAACCCGCACAAGTTCATCGTGCCCGGGCTCGGAGACTTCGGCGACCGGCTGTACGGAACAGCCTGATATGGCCAAGACCATCCCCTCCACAGACGGACCGGCGAGCGAGCCGGCCGACGGGCGGACGCCCCCCCGACCGGCCGACGACAACTGGCGGACGGCGTTGACGTCGATCGAGCCGAACAAGATCCTCGTCCGCGGCTATCCGCTCGACGAGATGATGGGCCGGCTGTCGTTCGGCGAAGCGATCTACACGCTCCTGCAGGGTGAGCTGCCGTCGCCGGCGATCGGGCGGCTGATGGAAGCCCTCCTGGTGTCGTTCATCGACCATGGCGCGACACCTCCGTCGACGCTGGCCTCCCGCAACACGGCGACGACCGGGGCGCCGCTGCGCGCCTGCGTGGCGGCCGGCGTGCTCGGATTCGGGCGGTACTTCGGCGGCGACATCAACGCCTGCATGCAGCTCCTCGACGAGGGGCTTGCGCTCTGCCGGGCCGGCATGCCGATTCGGGACGCCGCGAAGCAGGTGCTCCAGCCGTACCTCACGTCGGGCGAGACGCCACCCGGCTTCGGACACCGCTTCCACTCGCGCGATCCGCGCGCGACCCGCCTGTTCCAGATGGCGATGGAGCTGGAGCTGGATGGGGAGCACATCCGGTTCATCCGCGCGCTCGAGTTCGAGCTCCAGCACGCCCATGAGGCAGACGACAGCAAGACGCCGCCCGTCAACATCGACGGCGCGATCGCCGCCGCATGCGGCGACCTCGGCCTCAAGCCTGACGTCGCCGACGCGCTGTTCGTGATTTCACGCGTTCCGGGCATCGCGGCCCACGCGCTCGAAGAGCGCGAACGCAACCCGCCCATGCGGCAGATCGACCCGAAGGACCACGTGTACGACGGGCCGTCGGAGAGACGGCTTCCGGAGACGCGCAGGAGATAAACAGAGCCGCTACGCACTTTGAAGACGACGGTCTTCTGAAAAAGAAAAGGCGGGAGGTTCTCCCCCGCCTTCCCTCCTCCGGCCGCGCCTTCCCTAGTAGCCCAGATGACGAGTCTCGGAACGGCTAGATGAAGGAATGATCACAGGATTCCGGCGCGGTGTCGTTGCGCTGGAGCAATGAGCGATTTGCTGATGGATCAGGCTAAGGTCTTAATTTACAGCAGCGCGTAAATTAGTGGGCGCTAGTGGATTCGAACCACTGACCCCCGCCGTGTGAAGGCGATGCTCTACCGCTGAGCCAAGCGCCCGAGGCCTGAGAGAAGTTCCAAATTGTACACAGAAACGCCCTTCCGTGCGAGGACGGGCGGCCATTCCCAGTGGCTAGCGTGGGAACGGCACGGGACGCGGCGCTGGTGGCGGAACGCCTGGCCAACCGCGACCTGCCTCGCCAAGAAGGGCGCTTCCCACACAACCAATCGGAGTCGGGCGCCGTGCGGTCAACCTTCGGCAGAGACACTGTCCCCACGTCACGGGACCGTCGACGCACCACGCCTGCCGAGCTCTGGCACGCGCTCCGGCTGGTCGTGCACGGGTGAATATCTGCTCAGTCTTGCAATCTGTCAAACGACCAATCTAGCGTGGGCTCCGCCCACACGCCGGCTAAGCTGGTTTCTTGATCTGCGCGAGCAGGACCGCCAGCATCTTGGAGTACTTGTCGTCCATCTCCCCGTAGACCTTCATGTAGTCTGCTTCGGTCAGCTTCTGCTTTCGCCATTCGCCGTCGAGCGCGAGGCGCTGCGCGCCCGCTTCGACGGTGTCGAACGGCTGGTCGTTGTCCCGCTTCGCGCGGAGCCCGTCGGCGTTGAGGTCCTCGATGAACACCTTCGAGTTGGCAATCGCGGCGCTATTCAGATCGATGTAGACGTCCCGGTACTCCTTCTTCGAGATTTTCTGGTCGAGGAGCGACGGCGCCGAATAGCGAGCCGAGACAACGAGCAGTTGACCGGTGAAGTACAGCGCGGCCACGTACAGATCTTTTTCGGCGGGATCCTTGCCGGCGACGCTATCCAGCTTCGAGGTCTCGAGGAGCTGCGCCAGTTCCTTGGCGGCGGCGGCGGACTTGGATTCCTGCTGCGCGGCGGGCGGGACGCCAGCGAACACGATGATGACGAGCGCGGCGGCAACCAGCCGACGAGGCGGGAGCATGGCCAACATGGAAGCGAGTTCTACCGCCGAGCGGCAGCCGCTGTCAATTTCCTATTTTGCGCTGGGGCCCCACCCCCAGCGCCTACCACGGCTCGCTCTCGCTCGCCGCGTTGTTTCGCAACACCTAGCCACGGCCTCGCTTTCGCTCGGCCTGAGCTGAAACTACCCGATAAAGAGGGCGTCTTCGTCCTCGGCCCGTCCACTCCGGGCCGGACTCCGGCGAAGGCTCCGCAGCGCGTCGAATCCGGCCTTGATGCCCGCGATGATGGCGGAACCCTCCCGGATCGGCGCGATGACCGAGCGCTGCAGAATCTCGACCGTCTCGGTGACGCGCATGGTGACGTCCGCCATCATGCGATCGATCCGCTCGACCTGCTGGTTGGCCAACGCCATGCTCCGCCGGGCCTGTTCCGCCAGGTCCGTGGCCTGGGCGATGAGCGGCCGGACCTCGTGCTCGACCTGATGCGCCAGCGCGTCCAGGCGCTTCGCCACGCGCAATGCCGCGACGATGGCCCCGACCTGGATGCCGGCCATCAGGAGCGTCGCCACGGCGATCGCGCCGAGGAACACACTGTCCCAGCCGCCAGTCACACCGGCTCCTTCATCTTGTCCCGGGGACGGGCGCGGGAGTACGCCTCGCGGCCGCGGTCGTACAGCTCGCGCCCCTTTTCGGACGCCTTGTCGGCCCCCTCGCGCGCCTTCTGGCCGAGCATGCGGCGCATCTCCTCGCCCGTGGCCGGGGCTATCAGCAGCGCCACGGCCGCTCCGGTAATCGCCCCGATCAGGAACGCCGCGACGACGCTCCCGCCCCCATCGTCTCTGGCCATCTCTGTCTCCCTGCAGGCACTAGGGACTAGGCACTAGGCACTCCGCTAAGAGATGCCAGACCTGCTTGCTTCTGTGTAGAGTGCCTATTGCCTAGTGCCCAGTGCCTGACAGCTAAAAGATACTCACCCTCACGTTCAGGTACTTCTTCGGATCCTTCCGGATGTCCGCGACGAGCCCGCGCAGCTCGGCGGCCGCGGCATTCATGTTCTCATACAACTGCTTGTCGCGCAGCAGTCTGCCGGCCGTGCCTTCTCCGTCGTTCAACGCCTTCGTCAGGGAGTCGATCCGACCTGCCAGGGAGTTCAGGCGGTTGTACAGCTCTTCCTCCTTCAGCAGCTTGCCGGCGGTGCCCTGGCCTTTGTTCAGCTGACCCGTGAGCGTATCGAGATTGCTGATGGCCGACGTGGCCGATTTGGCGAGCGCATCGTCCTTTAGCAGCCGCCCCAGGGTTCCCTCGCCCGCGTTGATCCGGCGCGTAATCGTCTCGAGGTTCTCGAGAGACGCCTCGAGGCTCTTGGCCGCGCCTGGATCCTGGACGAGCCGACCCAGTGTCCCGCGGCCGCTGTTGAGTTGATTCGCCACATTCTCGGCCGCGCCGACAAACGCGTTGATCTCGCGGTACAGCTGCTCGTCGGTGAAGAGCTTGCCGATGGTTCCCTTCCCTTCCCGGACGCTCTGAAGGAGCCTCGTCGCTTCCTCGAGGCCGCGGTTGGCGCTCGCAGCCACGTCCGAGATGGCGCTCGGCGACCGGCCGGGCTTGATGAAACCGCCGTCTTCGATTGGCTTGCCCGTTCGCGCCGGCGAGAGGTCGATGATGGGCTCCCCGAGGAGGCTGAGGGAGCCGATCGAGGCCGTCGAGTCGGTCGTGATGCGCGACTGCATGTCGTCGTTGATTTCCATGAGCACGTCGACCCCGGTCGACCCGAAACTGACCTCGGTCACCTTGCCGACTTCGACGCCGGCAAGCCGCACGACTGCCCCCTCCTTCAGCCCGCGCACATCGTCGAACGTCGTCCTCAACTTGATGCGCTGCCACGAAAACAACCCGGCCTGCCCGCCGACCGCGAGGACAAGGGCGGCCGTGAGCGCCACGGCCGCGATGGCCACCACACCAATCTTCAGCTCCGACCAGGCGAGCGATCGAGTTCTCGGCATATCAACAGTTATCTGCAGTCACCCACGACTCACGAGAGAAACTTCTGGAGGTACTCGTCTTTTGACGCGCGAAGCTCCGACGCGTTCCCTTCGAAGACGACCTTCCCGTCGCGCAGCATGAGGAACTCGGCTTCGTCCGCCTTTTTCGGGTCCGCCTGGACGAACCGCTCGCGGCCGTTGTCCCGCACCACGGCGTGGGTGGCGACGTGGAACGCGTCTCGCAGCTGGTGCGTGACCAGGATGGAGCTGACCCCCTCCAGGTCCCGCAGCTTGATGATCTCGTCGTCGACCGTCAGCGCCGTGATCGGATCGAGGCCGGTCGTCGGCTCATCGTAGAGCAGGATTCGCGGTTTCGCTGCCATTGCGCGGGCGATCGCCACGCGGCGCCGCTGGCCGCCCGACAGCTCGGACGGCATCCGATCGATGTACTCTCCCAGACCCACGAACCCGAGCACTTCCTTCACACGGCCGTCGATCTGTTCGAGCGGCGCCGACGTTTCTTCGTACAGCTTGTATCCTACATTCTCGCGGACCGTCAGCGAGTCGAAGAGCGCTCCCTCCTGGAACACCATGCCCAGGTCGGCGCGCACCGTCATCAACTGCTCCTCTTTCATCGCGTTGATCTGCTCGCCGTTCACCCAGATTCTGCCCGAGTCCGCCTTCAACAGGCCCAGGATGAGCTTCAGAATCGTCGACTTGCCGGCGCCGCTGGCGCCGAGGATCAGCTTCGTGTGCCCTTTGATCAGCGTGAAGCTGACCCTGTCGAGGATCACCTTCTCGTCGAAAGCCAGCGTCACATGGTCGAAGACGATGATCGGCGATCCTGGGCCGAGCGCTTCGACCAGCTCCGGCGGGCGCGCTGGCGTCCGGTATGGCATTCGCCTAGTACATCAGGACGATCAGGAGCTTCGTCACGAAGAAGTTCACGGCGAGCACGGCCACCGACCCGGCGACGACGGCGTTGGTCGTGGCGCGGCCGACGCCCTGCGTGCCGCCGGTCGTGCGCATGCCGACGTGGCAGCCGATGCTCACGATGACGAAGCCGAGCGCGAAGGGCTTGATGACGCCCATCCAGATGTCCTGCATGTAGAGCCCCGCCACGACCTCGTTCCAGTAGACGCTCCAGGCGACCTTGAGCTGCAGGATGCTGACGAGGGCCCCGCCGATCATCCCGACGCCGACCGAGATGGCGGTCAGAACCGGAACCATGATGAGGCCGGCGAGCATGCGCGGAAGCACCAGCTTGCGGATCGGGTCGGTGCCGAGCGCCCGCAGCGCGCTGATCTGCTCGGTCACGACCATCGACCCCAACTCCGCGGCGATGCCGGAGCCGACGCGGCCGGTGACCATGAGCGCGGTCAGGACGGGTCCGAGCTCCTTGACCATCGACGCGCTGACGAGACGGCCGACCATCGACCGGGCGCCGAACTGGTCGAGGGTCAGCCCGGACTGCAGCGCGAGGACGGCGCCGGTGAACGCGCCGGTCAACAGGACGACGGTCAGCGAGCCGACGCCAATTTCGTCGAACTGCTCGACGATGTCGCGCGGGTAGAACGGGCGGGTGACGAGCGCGCGTCCGACCGCGGCGGTCAGGCGGATGTACTCCTGCATTTCGAGCACGGCCGCCTTCGCCCACTGCTCGGCGAGTCGGAACACCTAAACCCGGCTCCCGGCGAGGCCCAGGTCGCGCGCCCGCAACGCCTTGAGGCGGTCGCGGACCGCCGCCGCTTTCTCGAATTCGAGGTTCGCGGCCGCCGCCTTCATCTCCGCCTCGAGCGTCGCGATCCGCGCGTCCAGCTCAGCCTGCGTGCGGAACTGCTCGACCTCCTCGTCGCGCGCGACGGGGATGGTCACATAGTCCCGCTCGTACACGCTCGACATCACGTCATCGATGTCTTTGACGATGGACGCGGGCGTGATGCCGTGCTCCTCGTTGTACGCCTCCTGTATCTTGCGCCGCCGCTCGGTCTCGTCGATCGCCTGGCGCATGGAGTCGGTGACGGTGTTCGCGTACATGATCGCCTTGCCGTGCACGTTGCGCGCGGCGCGGCCCACGGTCTGGATGAGAGACCCGCCGGAGCGCAGGAAGCCCTCCTTGTCGGCGTCGAGGATCGCGACGAGGGACACTTCCGGCAGATCGAGCCCCTCGCGAAGCAGGTTGATGCCGACCAGCACGTCGAACTCGCCGCGCCGCAAGTCGCGCAGGATCTGGATCCGCTCGAGCGTCTCGATATCCGAATGGAGATACCGGACCTTGACGCCCAGTTCCTGATAATACTGCGTGAGATCCTCGGCCATTCGCTTGGTCAGCGTCGTCACCAGCACGCGCTCGCGGCGGGCGGCACGCTGCCGAATCTCCTCGAGGAGGTCGTCGACCTGGCCTTTCACGGGCCGGACCTCGAGCACCGGGTCGACGAGCCCCGTCGGCCGGATGATCTGCTCGACGACGACGCCGCCCGCTTTCTGGAGCTCGTACGGTCCGGGCGTCGCCGAGACGAACACCGCCTGCTTCTTCCGCGCTTCCCACTCCTGGAAGTTCAGGGGGCGGTTGTCGAGCGCCGACGGCAGGCGGAAGCCGTAGGCCACGAGCACTTCCTTGCGCGAGCGGTCGCCGTGATACATCCCGCGGACCTGCGGCACGCTCTGGTGGCTCTCGTCGACGATGAGCAGCGCGTCCTCCGGCAGATAGTCCAGGAGCGTCGGCGGCGGCTCACCGGGCGCACGGCCGGTGAGGTGCCGCGCGTAGTTCTCGATGCCGTGGCAGTACCCGATCTCCTTGATCATCTCGAGGTCGAACATCGTCCGCTGGTGCAGGCGCTGTGCCTCGAGCACTTTCCCCTCTGACTCGAGTTGCGCGCGGTGGAACGTCAGCTCCGCCTTGATGGTCTCGACCGCCTGGCGCGTGCGTTCGCGCGGTGTCACGAAGTGCGACTTCGGGAAGATCGCGACCTTGTCGTGGCGTCGAATCGTCTTCCCCGTGAGCGGGTCGAAGCTGATGAGCGCGTCCACTTCGTCGCCGAAGAGCTCGATCCGAACCGCCGTGTCCTCGTACGACGGGTAGACTTCGACGATGTCGCCGCGGACCCGGAACGCGCCCCGCGCGAACTCGTGATCGTTGCGCTCGTACTGGATTTCGACGAGCTTCCGCAGGATCTGTTCCCGGCCGATCTTCTGCCCGTGCTCGAGCGGCAGCATCATCCCGTAATAGGCCTCGGGCGATCCGAGGCCGTAGATGCACGACACGCTTGCGACGATGATCACGTCGCGCCGCTCGAACAGCGACCGCGTCGCCGACAGGCGCATGCGATCGATCTCGTCGTTGATCGTCGCTTCTTTCTCGATGTACGAGTCGGTGGCCGGAACGTAGGCCTCCGGCTGGTAGTAGTCGTAGTAGCTGACGAAGTACTCGACCGCGTTCTCCGGGAAAAAGCGCCTGAACTCCTGATAGAGCTGCGCGGCGAGCGTCTTGTTGTGGACCATGACGAGCGTCGGCCTGTTCACCCGCGAGATGACCTGCGCCATGGTGAACGTCTTGCCGGAGCCCGTCACGCCGAGCAGCACCTGATGGGTGTCGCCCCGGTTCAGGCCTTCCACCAGCTCGTCGATCGCGCGCGCCTGGTCCCCGCGCAGCTCGAAGTCGGAGACGAGACGGAAGGTGTCGTGGATCGAGGACATTTTTAACAGGACATCGTACCACAGGGTTCGAGGGGGTTCGAATGGGTTCGAATGGGTTCGAGGGGGTTCGAGGGGGTTCGGGCCTACCTGCTGGATTCGCGATACGGCGCAAAGTATCCCGCGCGAGTCCGGATCTTGAAGTCCTTGAGGTCGGGACGCTTCACACGGATCTTCACGTCGCGCCAGTGGCCGTCGGCGCGCTCGTTCGTCGAGAGATAGCCGACCGTGTAGCGGGCGGAGAGCTCGTCGACGATCTTGTCGTACACCGCCTCGAGCTGCTCCGCCGAGTACGGAAAGTGCGCCGTGCCGCCCGTCGTTCTCGCCATCTGCTCGAGCCGCATCCGCTGATCCGACCGGCTCGACGGCGACTGGTGCTCGAGAAACCCGATGGAGTACACGGTGACATCCGAGGCCTTGAGCATGTCGATGACGTCACCCCAGCTCACCGAACTGCGGGTGTCGCCGCCGTCGGTGTACAGGACGAGCACTTTGCGGCCGTCCTGATCCTGGGCGCCGTTCATGTAAATACCCACGGCGTCGTAGAGCGCCGTCCACCCATCCGGCTTCCGCAGCCGGATCCGCTCGATGAGCCGCGGCAGCTCCGCCTGCGAGTACCGCGCGACGCGCACCTCGGTATCGAAGTCCACCAGCGTCACGTCTTCGGCATGGGGCAGCCTCTGGATGAACTTGACGGCCGCGGTCCGCGCCAGCTTGATGTCCTCCCCCATGCTGCCGCTGGTGTCGAACAGCAGACCGATGTGGAGCGGGAGCGGCGCGTCCCCTTTGTCCCCCTCGATGAAGTACCGGATGGACTGCGCGCGGCCTTCCTCGGTGATCTCGAAGTCAGCGGCCGTCAGGCCCCTGATCGGGTTCCCTTTCTTGTCCACGACCGTGACGCCGAACGTGACCAGATCGATGCCGCTGCGGAAGACCTGCTGCGCGCGCGCGCCGTCCGCCACCAGGGTGGCGGCGAGCGCGGCGCCGGCGACGGTTAGCGCGCTTGCGCTTCCTTTTCGCAATACGGACATGGCCGATCCTTGGCACGCACGGGCCGCGCCGGAATGCCCACGCTGACGTGGAACTCCGGCGCGTCCTTGGTCGCCAGCGCCATCGTCCCCACCATCGCGTCCTTCCCGACCGTCGTCCCCGCCAGCACGGTGGCGTGATAGGTGATGCGCGCGTGATCCTTGATCGTCGTCTTTTTGAGGAAGACCTTGCTGATGTCGTTGATGTCGTGCGTGTGCGAGTAGACGTTCGCCCAGTCGGAGATGCTGACGCGGTTGCCGAGCTCGATCTCCCCGCGATCGTCGAGCAGCACGCCGCGGTGCACGACGACGTCATCCCCCACGGAGAGATTGTACCCGTAGGAGAACTCGACGAAGTGCCAGATTTTGACGTTCTTGCCGCATCGCTTGAACATCCGCTCCGCGAGCAGCCGGCGCAGGCGATGCCCCAGCCACGCGTTCTGCCCGAGCGGCGACCGGTCGAACATGATCCAGAGCCAGGTCAGCGGCTTGACCCGCGAGTACTTCACGGGATCGACGTCGGCGTAATACTCGGGCTCGAGCGTGATGTTGCGCGGGTCGAAAGACCCGTACATGGCGCGCGTGCCGAGCGGAATCGAGTCGTCCTCGACCCATCCGTCCAGCAGCCGGACACCGTAAATCTGCGCGATCGCATCACGGCAGGTGTCGTTCCGGTCCAGAGCCGAGTCGTCCAGCCGCTCGGCCAGGTCGCCCATGAAACGCTCGAAGAGGCGCTCGACCCCCGGAATGGGTCGGAGATCGCGATACGGCATCTGAGATCCGGAACCGTAAGTCATGTCGGTGGCTTGGGAAGGCATTCTAACTGGATTCCTGACGTCAGAAGATCTTGAACGTCGTGACGCGCACCACATGAGTGCCGACCGAGCCGTCGGCGTTCACGCCCTGAAAGCCGTACCCCCACTCGACACCACCGAGCAGGCCAAACGGCAGCGCCGTCTCGACGGCGGCGCCGATGCCCGCGTAGCCGCGGCCGCGACGGTCAAGGCCGCGATCGTGAACAAGCGCCGCGTCGAAGAACCCGTCGAGCCGCAGGCGTGGGCCGGCCTGCCAGGCCAGGGCCGTCCGCGCGATGCCGCCCCGATCGAAACGCACGCTGGCCGATGGGTACCCCTTGAGCCGGTTGTCGAACGTCCCGAACGCATACCGGCTGAAACGATCGAGGCCGCGACCGTCCATGTACGCGGCCTCCACGCGTCCGGTCAGCACTCGCGAGAGCAGCATCGTCCGACCAGCGGTTGCGCCCCACCGCTGGAAACCGGCGGGCGACAACGGGAGGGCGGGCCTGTCAGGTTCGCCGGCGGCGCCCGGGCCCCACGGTCTCCAGCCAACTCGCTTCGCGGGACTCCACCAGCCTCCAAAGGTCCAGCCGTACCGCTGCGCGTGCAGCTCCACTCGGAACCCGTGCGCCCATTGAGACGCGGGGACTTGAAAGGCGGAGTCGGTGGATTCCGCCCGATCGAAGCTCGTGTGCGCGAGGTCGTAGCCGACTCGCAGCGCCACACGGGGCGCGAGCGGCCGGACGATCGCCACGTCGGCGTGCGCCGGCCGCTGAAGCAGGTTCTCGTCGTAACGCTCCCGCCCCTCGACGAACGCACGGTCGTGATAGCGGGCGAGCACGAGAAACGCGCTCCCGGCAAGCTGCCACCGAGAGCCTCTGACCGACGGCACGCTCCAGGCGGCCTGACCGTACGTGCCGCCGAAGAACCCGTTGAACTGGGTGCCCGTGCCGAAGAGGTCGAAGTCGGCGTAGTTCAAACCGGCAAACGGCAGCGGCCGCGAGATGTTCGGATCCACGAGCACGCCGGCGACCACCGTCGGCACGCGCGTCGCAGCCGTGACCTCGCTTCGCGTTCCCGACTCCTCTCTTCCCGCGCCCGGCTTCAAGTAGCGATGGCCGTCCGGGGTGTCCCGCATCACGACGGCGTCGGACGCATGCACGGCCGCCCGGAGGGTCGTGTAATCCGGCGGGTTCACGTCGTGACGGCTCAGGACGAGCAGCCGCCGGATCGGCGTCCTGAACCCGGCGCCTTCATACAACTGACGCGTGTCCGATCGCTTCAGCAGCCAGACCTCATTCCCCGACGAGGCTGTCACTGGCGCGTAGTCATCTATCTGTTCCGATGACACGACCGAACCGCGCAGGTTCGTCTGCGCCGCCTCCAGCCGGACGAGCGCGAAGGTCGACGCGTCTATCCAGGCTCGGCCGCGGTAAAGGGACTGTCGCTTGTCGCGGGGTTCGAAGGCGATGACGAAACGTCGCGCCGCCGGTCGGCCGGGCTGCGCATCGACATCCACGACGCCTTCCAGCTCGTATCGATAGGCAGGGGTCAGCGCGATCTCGAGGGGCGGAGCGGCGACACGTTCTGGCTCGATGATCGGCAGGCGCGGCACCTGGTTGCCGTCGAACTCGAGGCCGTTGACGCGAATTCGACGGTACGCGAATTCGGTGGCGGCGCCGCCGGTGAAGACGGTGGCCTCGGATTCGATCACGATCGGCGCGCTGAAGCCAGGCGCCTCGAAGGTCACACGCAGATGTCCGCTGGAGATGAGCGACTGAACGAGCCGGCGTTGACGGGCCGCATGGCCTTGATGTCGGGCGACGATTTCTCCGGCCGACAGGCGGCGCGCGCCGACGACGGTGACCGATTCGGACACGTCCGATACAGGCGCCTCGTTCAGCCGCGAAGCGGCCGCGAGCAGCCACGCTCCCCGCGCGTCGGTGTCGGGACGGATGAGCACGGCGTCCGAGCTCACGCGTGCGAGCTCGCGGAGGCTGGCTTCCGCGCCGTCGGCGGGCATCGTCTCGTCCGTCCAGATCGCGAGGGAGAGCGCCGCGCGGGCCGTCCTCGATGCGCGATCGGTCGGCGTCGGCGATCACGGCCACGTCGATGTACGCGGGGAGGCCGTGGTCGACCAGGAGCGACAGGCGGGACCAGGGGATGATGACCCCCAGCGAAACGTCGGGGGCATTGCCGCGAAGCGCCGTCAGCGCGCGCTTCAGCTCGAGCGCCGCGGCGGCGCCCGCCGCGTGCGGGGATTCCACGACGATCGTCACATGTGCGCCCGCGGCAGCCAACCGCGCCGCAGGATCGAGCGACTGCTCGGCGCGATCGGTCGATACGACGAGCGCGACACGCGCTCCGGGAGGCACCGCGCCGGGGTGGGCCAGAAGATGGTCGGCCGCTTCGAGGGACAGCGCCGTCACGAGCGCGGCGAGGGCAACCGGCATCTTACGGTATAATACGGGGTTCGCAGATGAGGGCGCTCGCCATCTGCCAGGACGAGCTCGTTATTCGAACGCTCGAGGACGTTCTGGCGCCCGGCTTCGAGCTCGAGTTCCTGGTCGACAGTCGCCCCCTCGCGCGTCGGTTGCACGAGGAAGGCGTTTCGATCACAGCCGGTGATCTCCGCCGCGTCGACACCTACCTCAAGGCCGATCTCTCCCCGAACACCTGCGTCATCGTCGAAGACAACGGCAAGCGTAACCTGCGGAAGATCCTGGGCGCGATCCGCGATGCCGGCGGAACGCTCATCTATGTCCTCCGGGCGGGGGTGAAATCGGACCGGGAGCCGGAGGACTACCGGGACGAGTTCCCGGACGTGACCGACGTGGAGATGGGCGAGCTCGTCAGGCCGACGCTGACGGCCGAGCTCAACCGCGCGCTGACACGCGCCAAGGTCCAGCAGTACCAGCGGTACTTTGCCGACGCGGACCGCGTCCTGATTCTGCTGCACAACGACCCGGACCCCGACGCGCTCGGCAGCGGGCTGGCGCTCCGCAGCCTCCTGCGCCGGACCAAGGTGACGGCGATCATCGGGACGATGCAGGGGGTGACGCGGCCGGAGAACCTGCGGATGGCGAACCTGCTCGACATCCACGTCGAACAGCTGTCCCCCTCCTCGCTCGCCGAGTTCGAGCGGATCGCGACCGTCGACGTTCAGCCGCATTACTTTCCCGGGCTGCTCGACAGGGTGGACCTCGTGATCGATCATCACCCGGAGCAGCCGGGCTACAGCGCGGTCTTCAAAGACATCCGGGCCGACTACGGCTCGACATGCACCATCCTCACCGAGCACCTGCGCGCCGTTGACGTCGACATCTCGGAGCGCACGGCGACCGCGATGCTCTATGCGATCAAGTCCGACACGCTCTTCTTCTCACGCCACACGAACCGATCGGACCTCGAAGCGTTCACTTACCTGTACCCCCTCGCGGATGCCGCGCTCATCCGGAAGATGGAAGGGTCTGAAATCACGCTGGACCGCCTGAAGTTCGTCGTGCGCGCGACCGAGTGCGGGACGATGGGCGAGCAGGTGTTTTCGGCGTTCATTGGCGAAGCGCCGCGCGAGGACTTCATCACCTACACGGCCGACTTCTTCCTCCAGCTCGAAGACGTCAAGTGGACGATCATCTCGGGCACGGTGGGCGACACGCTCATCGTGAGCGTCCGCAACCTCGGCTACTCGAGGAACGCCGGCGAGTTCGTCAAGAAGGTCTTCGCGGACCTCGGCAGCGCGGGGGGGCACCGGGCGCTCGCCAAGGCGGTCGTGCCGATGGCGAAGTTCCGCGAGAAGTTCGGCAACCTCTCAGCGATCGAGATCGGCCGCCGGATCGGCGAGCTCGCCGAGCAGTTCCTGCGCGAGCACCCGCTGCCAGAAAAGAAAAAGGTGTCGAGCTTCTGAGACGGTGTAGGCCCGACCTTCAGGTCGGGCGTGCCCGGATCAGCCGAGCGCCTTGAGCGCCTGATCGAGATCCTCGATCAGATCTTCAGGATCCTCCAACCCGATCGACAGCCGCGCCATCGAGGCGGTCACGCCCGCCTTGCGCAGATCCTCGTCCGAGTATCCCGTGTGCGACGTCAGCACCGGCAGGCTGCAGAGCGATTCGGGGCCGCCGAGGCTTGCCGCGCGCTGGAAGATCTGCAGCCGATCGTAGAAGCGCGACGCGCGATCGAGGCCGCCGCCCAGATCGATGCAGATCATGCCGCTGAAGCCGGACATCTGGCGCTTCGCGATGGCGTGATCGGGGTGTGACTCGAGGCCAGGGTGGTACACCCGCTCGATGCGGGAGTCGTGCTCCAGCCAGCGCGCGACCGTCAGGGCGTTGGCGTTGTGCCGCGCGACGCGCAGCGAGAGGGTTTTCAACCCCCTGCCGAGCGCGTAGGCCGGATAGGGATCGAGGATGGTGCCTACGAGCCTGCGCGAACGCACGCAGTCGGCGAGGCGCGTCGCGCTCCCCGCGAGCACGCCCGCGGTCACATCGCTGTGCCCGTTGAGGTACTTCGTCGCGCTCTCCATGACGATATCGACGCCCAGCTCGATCGGCCGCTGATTGACCGGGGTCGCGAACGTGTTGTCAATCACCGAGATGACGTCGCGCGCGCGGCAGGCGGCCGCCACGGCGGCGATGTCGACGCAACGAAGCGTCGGGTTGTTCGGCGACTCGAACCAGAGCAGGCGGGTCCGCTCTCCCAGGACGCTCGCCGGATTCGCCAGCTCGGCGAGCGTGACGAACCGGGGCTTCACGTCGAACCGCGACAGCAGGTCCGCGAGAAAGTGGAACGTCCCGCCGTAGATGGCCGAGCTGCACACCACCTCGTCGCCGGCGCGGACGAGCGAGAGCAGCGCGGTGGCCGTCGCGGCCATCCCCGACGACAGGACCATCGCCGTCTCCGCCCCTTCCAGGAGCGCGATCTTTCGTTCGACGGCTTCGACTGTCGGATTCGTGTATCTCGAATACAGATACTTATCCGACTTCCCTTCGTTGTACTTGCGAACTTCGTCAGCCGTCTCGAACACGAACGTCGTCGTCTCGTAGACGGGCGTCGTGAGCGAAGCGGCCGGCGCTCGACGCTCGGCCGCGTGGATGACGGTCGTGTTTGGCCCTTTCATGGATGCCCCTTCAATTTAGGTTGCGCCGGCAGCCACTCGAGGTTCGATGAACTGCCGGTACGCATCTTCGTAGCCGCGATCGACGAGCTCCCCCAGCGCGGAACGCCGATCCGACCGCTCGTCGTATGCCCCGTCGAAATCGAAGGGACCGATCGGATTGTGCGCCGGGCGGATGACGAACACGATCGGCGCGGCGCGCGCGGCGTCCCCGAGCGCCGCGGTTTCGAGCGAAATAAGATACTCGCCCGCGCGCCCCCGCAGATCGCCGCGCGCGACGGCGACCTCATGGGGCCCGGCCGGCGGCGGCGCGGCGGCTGCCAGGATGATCTGCTCGGCACCGGCGGTCCCCGCCTCGTCTACGAGTCGCCGCAGCGCGTCCGGCCGATCGCAGAGGCGATGGGTCTCGCCGCGCCAGTGGCTCTCGCGCGCGAAGGTCACGAGCCAAGGATCGGTCACAACCGGGATGCTCAGCGCCGCGGCCAGGGCGTCGAACACGTGATCCCGTCCCACCCCCGCAAGGTCCACGGTGTCGGAGCGCCGGCGATCGATCTCTTTCGCCGCCCGCCCGCCGAAAAACGCGCGGCGATGCGGGCCCGACAGCAAGGCGAACAGGATGTCGGCGCGCGTGTCGAGATCGTGCGCGACCAGGAGCAGCTCCCGAAAGCCTGGCTGACCGAGGTTCTCGCCGAGGAGCTCCGTGTAACGGCGCGCCAGCTCGACACCGTCGGGCGACGCGATCGGCGCCGCGCCGCGGATCAACTCCCAGAGCGCCGACCGGACGCGCCCGAGCGCGTCGCGCGCCGTCAACGGCGCGCTCAGAAGGCCCGTCCAGCCGCGGTGCGCGCGACGCTGTGTTCCCCCGCGCATCGCGCGCCGCGTTCCAATCGCGAGCGTCACGAGGCCCGCGAGAAGCGCGAGAACGACGAGGCGCGGCATGACCGTCGGCAGAGCGTCCGGCGCGAAGAGACGATCGACGAGCCTCGTGGAGCCGCCGGTCAGCGTGACGCCTGCTTCCTCCAACCCGACGAGGTTCAGCATCAGCCCCAGCAGGTAGACCGGCATCGCCGCCACGAGCAGCCCGAATGGAAGCAGCAGGCAGACCAGCGCGAGACCCAGGAGCCATCCCGCCGCGCGCAGCGTGGCTCGCAGCTTGTAGAACCGCGGCGGATGCGGACCGCGCCACAGCCCGTCTGGTTCCCACAGCCTCGCGGCGCCATCGATCGCAGCCACCATGGCTGACGCCGCGCCCATGCCCTGCCCCGCGATGAGATCGATCCGGACGCCTGCCTCGTGGAGCGCGCGCAGGACGCCGGCATGATAGGCCCCCGCCGTCCCGGACCCGGCGAGCACCAGCGCGGTGCGCCGCCGCGGCGAATACTGCGGGCCGCTCATTCGGCTTCGTCGTGGATGGTCGACAGCCTGGTGATCTCGAAGGTGCGCGACCCGTTGGGCGTCACGACCTTCACCTCGTCCCCCTCCTCCTTGTTGAGGAGCGACTGGCCGATGGGCGACGCCGTGGAAATCCAGCCCTTCTCGGCGTCGGCATCCTCGGGCATGACCAACTGGTAGACGCGGGGCTGCCCGTCGGCATCGCGCAGGTGGACCGTCGAGCCGAAGCCGACCTTTCCGTGCGGGATGCGTTCGAGGTTCATCAATGCGATTTCGGAGACGCGCTTCTGCAGCATCGAGATCCGCGCCTCGACGAGCCGCTGCCGCTCCTTCGCGGCCTGGTATTCGGCGTTCTCGCGCAGGTCGCCCAGCTCGCGGGCGCGCTTGATCTCCTTCGGCAGCTCCGTCTTGAGCTCGCGGTTCAGCGCCTGAATCTCGTCCTCGAACTTCTTGAGAAGGACCGATTTCATGTCTGGCGGCAGGATACCATTACTGAGTGGAAACCATCACGAGCCGGCAGAACGCGCTCGTACGCACGTTCCGCGGGCTTGCCGCGAGGCGCGGCCGGCGGCTGCTGCTGGAGGGGCCACATCTCGTCGGCGATGCGCTCGCGGCCGGCGTGAACGTGGAAGTCGCCGCGTTCTCGTCGCGCGTGCTCGAACGCCGCGCGGGGGAGCGAGGCGCCGAGCTCCGGCGGCTTGTAGATCGGCTCGAGCGGGCCCGTGCGCGCGTTGTGAGCGTCAGCGATCCGGTGATGGCCGCGATGAGTCCGGCGGAGGCGCCCTCCGGCGTCGTCGCGATCGCGGCGCACGAGCCACCGGCCGTCGAGGCGGCGCTGAACGGCGCGCCTGCTGGAGGCGCCCCGCTCGTGCTGCTGATCTCCGATGTGCAGGATCCGGGCAACCTGGGCGCGATGATCCGCGCGGCGGAGGCGGCCGGCGCGACCGGCGTCGTCGCGTGCGGCGGATCGGCCGATCCGTACAGCTGGAAAGCGCTGCGCGGCGCGATGGGAAGCTCGATTCGGTTGCCCGTTGCCGGCCGTCCGGCCACTCGAGACGCGGTTGAGGCAGCCCGCGCGCGGGGCCTTCGCGTCGTTGCCACGAACCCGCATGGCGGTCCGTCGCTGTATGAAGCGGACCTTCGACGCCCTACCGCGTTGCTCGTCGGCGGCGAGGGATCGGGCCTGGCAGATGAGATCATCGCGCTGGCGGACGAATCGATCTCCATCCCGATGCGCGGATCGGTCGAATCTCTGAACGTCGCGGTGTCCGCTGCGCTCGTACTGTATGAGGCGTTTCGTCAACGAGCCCGGCAGCCCTGAAGGGCTGCGCTACGGGTCTCAAACCGAACATCGTAGCGCAGGGCTTCAGCCCTGCCTGAGCTGAAGGAACCGTGGCAGACCTCTTCGGTGACGACGTCAAAGCAGCGGCGAAAGTCCCGTCTCCCTTGGCGGAGCGCATGCGGCCCCGTACGCTCGACGAGATCGTCGGGCAGGACCGCCTGCTCGGCCCGGGCCGCCCGCTCCGCGAAGCGATCGCGCGCGACGCGTTGCAATCGATCATCCTCTGGGGACCGCCAGGCACGGGTAAGACGACGCTCGCGCGCGTCCTCGCCGAGACGACGAAGGCGCACTTCATCTCGTTCAGCGCGGTGCTTTCGGGAATCAAGGAAATCCGCGCGGTGATGACCGAGGCGGAGCAGGCGCGTAAACGCCTCGGCCGCCGCACCATCCTGTTCATCGACGAGATCCACCGCTTCAACAAGGCGCAACAGGATGCGTTCCTGCCCCGCGTCGAGGCGGGCGACATCGTTCTAGTGGGCGCGACGACGGAGAATCCGTCGTTCGAGGTCAACTCGGCGCTTCTATCGCGGTCGAAGGTCTACGTGCTCAAGCCTCTCGGGCCAGAGGCCATCGTCCAGATCCTGCGGCGCGCGATGTCCGACGAGATCCGCGGGCTCGGCGGGCGGGGCCTGACCTCGGAGGATTCGGCGCTCCAGGCGATCGCGACCTTTGCGAACGGGGACGCCCGCGTCGCGTTGAATACCCTGGAGCTCGCCGCAGCGATGAGCCCGACGATCGACGCCGCGCTCGTGCAGCAGGTGCTCGAGAAGCGGACGCTGCTCTACGACAAGGCTGGCGAAGAGCACTACAACCTGATCTCGGCGCTGCACAAGTCGATGCGGAACAGCGACCCGGACGCGTCGGTGTACTGGCTGGCGCGCATGCTGGAAGCGGGCGAGGATCCGCTCTACGTCGCGCGCCGACTGGTGCGGTTCGCGTCAGAGGACGTCGGGATTGCGGATCCCCAGGCGCTGGCCGTCGCGGTCGCCGCAAAAGAAGCCGTGCACTTCATCGGGATGCCGGAGGGGAACACGGCGCTCGCGCAGGCGGCCATCTATCTGGCGACGGCGCCCAAGAGCAACGCGGTCTTGCGCGCATATTCGGAGGCAGCCGAGGCGGCCGAACGCGAGATCGCCGAGCCGGTTCCGCTCCATCTGCGCAACGCTCCAACACAGCTCATGAAACAGCTCGATTACGGGAAGGGGTATCAGTACGCGCACGACCACCCGGACGCGGTGACAGATATGGCGTGCCTCCCGCCCAGTCAGGCGGGCCGAGAGTTCTACAGGCCTACGGACCGCGGATACGAGGCGGAGATTCGCGAACGGCTCAAGAAACGAACGTAGGCCCGACCTTCAGGTCGGGCGTGGAGGAATAACCCCTACGTTCGACCGTACGGGTCATCCCGGCACGCCCGACCTGAAGGTCGGGCCTACATTTATTTCTCCACAATATCCTTCTTCATCGGCCCCAGCGCGCCGAGGAGCTCGTTCTTCTCTTTCGCGGGCACTTTCAACGCATCGAGGGCGCCGACGAGATCCTCGACGAGCGCGTCGAAGTCGGCCCCGGCGACGCCCATTCCCATGTGGGCGCTCTTCATGTCCTTGCCCATGTACTTGCATGGCCCGCCGCTCGCCTCGCAGATCTGATCGACCAGCTTCGTCTTGAACGCCGCCAGCCGCTTGGCGTCGCCGGCGGTCGCCGCGAAGAAATGGTTGATCCGCTTGTCGGCCGCGACGCGACCGACAAACTCGTCCACGACCGCGGCGATGGCCTTCCGGCCCCCGAGCCGGTCGTACAGCGACTTCTCCGCCCGAAGCGTCTGGCCGAAGCCCGTGACGCCGGCCACGATGGCGGCGGTGATCAGGAATCCCGTGATGTATCTGCGCATGGCGCTCGCTCCTTTCTGTCCCCTCTACGGACTGAACGGGCCACTGGATTCCTGTGGCCCGACGCCCGTGCACTGGGCACCCACCGCACCGACGAGCGAGAAGAGATCCAGAGCCCCCTCCCGTCCGTAGAACAGGTCAGGTAGCATAGCGACTTGATGGCGGGCGATTACGCCAGCGACGTGGCTGCGGTCGATCGCACGGCTGGCGGCGACGCCGAAGCGCTGGCCCAGCTGTACGACCGGCACGCGAGACATGTCTTCTCGCTCGCCTGCCGGATTCTGGGCGACCCGGCCGAGGCCGAGGAAGTCGTCCAGGACGTGTTCTCCCAGGCGTGGCTCCAGGCCGGCCGCTACGATCCCGCACGCGCGCCGGTTGTCGCCTGGCTACTCATGATGACTCGAAGCCGAGCGATCGATCGCCGCCGGGCGCGCCAGGCCTCGCCGGTCGCGGACACGGGGAGAGGGACGCTGCCCGACCTTCCGGACGCCGCCGCGCTGCCGGATGCGCGCGTGCTGTCGGCCGATCAGGTCGGACGCCTGCGCCGCGCGCTGCGCGCGCTGCCGCTCGTGCAGCGGCTGCCCATCGAGCTCGCGTACTACGAAGGACTTTCCCAGTCGGAGATCGCGGATCAGCTGGAGCAACCGCTCGGTACCGTCAAGACACGGATCCGGCTCGGGCTTCAGAAGCTCAGGGAGGCGATGCAGGAATGATCGACGATCGCCTTCACGATCTCGTCGGCGCCTACGCGTTGGGCGCGCTCGACGCGACGGACCGCGCCGCGTTCGAGCGCCATCTCGCCGAATGCCAGGCCTGCGCGAGCGAGGTCCGGAGCCTGCAGCCCGTCGTAGACGGCCTGGCCCAGGTCGTGCCGCTCGTCGATCCCCCGGCCGCGTTGCGCGAGCGCGTACTTGCCGCCGCGGCCGGGCAAGGTCGGGCGTGGCCCGGTGCTCCCCGAACGTCGGACAGCACCACGACCGCACCCATCGCCCGGCCTGTGGCGCCGGTCGTCGGTCTCAATTGGGGCTGGCTTGCCGCAGCCGCCTCGGTCCTGCTCGCCGTCGGACTGGGCGTCTACGTCTGGCAGCTCCGCGACCGCCTGACCCAGGTCGAGCGCCGGCTGGACGAGGCCAGCGCGCGCGCGGCGGCCAGCGAGACGCAGGTGGCCGCGCTGCAGCGCGCGGCTGTGGACGTGCGCACGACCGCGCTCGTGATTGGCGCGCCCGATCTCCTGCGCGTCGATCTCGCCGGGCAGGGCGGATCCCCGGCCAAGGCGCGGGCCTTCTGGAGCCGCGCGCACGGCCTCGTGTTCGCGGCCGTCGATCTGCCGGCGCTGCCGCCCGGCAAGGTCTATCAGCTCTGGGTCGTCGGCGCGCAGGCGCCGGTGAGCGCCGGGATCTTCGAGCCCGACGCCGCAGGCCGTGCGACGACGATCGTCGAAGCCGGACAACAATTCCCTGAACCCGCGGCGTTCGCCGTCACGCTCGAGCCGGCGGGCGGCGTGCCCCAGCCTACCGGCGATAAGATCCTCGTCGGCTGCGCCGGCCCATAAATCCAATCGGTCAGTAAGGGCCGTAGAGGGCATTGGAAGGAGAACATCCAATGTCCATACCCCGATCCGTTTGGGCCGCAGGCGCTACGCTTGCGGCGGTCCTTGCGCTGCAGGCCGGCGCATCGACCTCCAATCACCGCGAGGCGCCCATCACCGCGCTCGACCACAAGGCGGACATCACCGACATCTACGCCTTCGTGAGCTACGCCGCAAACCAGGCGCCGGGCACGAAACCGACGAAGGTCACGATGATCCTCTCGGTTGATCCGTTGCTCGAGCCGGCCAACGGGCCGACGTTGTTCCCGTTCGATCCGGGCATCCTCTACGAGATCAACGTCGACAACAACCAGGACGCCATCGAGGACGTCGTCTTTCAGTTCCGGTTCAAGACCGAGTACCAGCTCCCGAACGTCTTCACCGCGGTCGCCGGCGTGGATGGCGGGGCGTTCAAGCCCGGAACGAGCACCCTCGTCGTGCCGCCGCGCATCACCACGTTCGACAACCCGGGCCTCAACCAGCGGCAGACCTACGAAGTGACGATGCTCCGGCGTGGACGCGACTCCAGCTTCGACGAGGACGTCACGGGCTCGCCGCTCTTCGCCGTGCCCGGCAACGCCGGGCCGCGGACGATGGACTACGAGGCGCTGTTCCAGCAGGGAACGTACCGCCTGTCGAACGGCCTCTCGGTCTTCGCCGGCACGACCGACGACGCGTTCTGGATCGACCTCGGCGCGACGTTCGACACGGCGAACTTCCGGACGCTCGGTAGCGGCGTGCCCGGCGTGCTGACGAACGTCGAGGATGCCGCGGCGCAGAACTTCGCGGCCGACTTCGTCTCCGGATACGCGGTCAACACGATCGCGATCGAAGTGCCGATCGAGTGGCTGACGCGCACCGGGAAGCTCGAGAACGCCAACTCGAGGGACGCGACCATCGGCGTCTGGGGGACGACCTCGCGCCGGCTCACGACGGTTCGCCGCTCCCCCGACCCCGCGCTCAACATCGGGCCCTGGCGGCAGATTCAGCGCATGGGCAACCCGCTCATCAACGAGCTGCTCATCGGCATCGGGTCGAAGGATCGTTTCAGCATGGACCACCCCAAGAACGACGCGCAGTTCGCCGGCTTCTTCCTCGACCCGCCGATCGTCGGCATCGTCGAGGCGCTGTACGGCGGCGCGCTGAAGGTGCCGGCCGCGCCGAGGAACGATCTGCTTCCGCTCGTGACCTACGCGGCGCCGATCGCGGCGCCGGGGACTCCAAGCGGTCCAATCGCCGACCTCCTGCGGCTCAACACCGGCGTGCCGGCGACGCCGCTCGGCATGGCCAGCCGGCTCGGACTGATCGGCGGTGATGCGGCGGGCTTCCCGAACGGTCGGCGTCTGTACGACGACGTGACGGACATCACGCTGCGCGTCGGAATCGGCGGCGTGCTCGTGAGCCCGCCGCTTCCCCGGCTTCAACGCCAACGTCAACGGGCGGCTGGGCGACGGCGTGAACGTGGACGACTCGGCGTATCACGTGGCGTTCCCGTACATCGGCTCGGCGCCGGACGGCCGCAACCGCCGGCACATCGATCCGGGCGAACCTGGCGGCGGCCCAATCCGCTAATGGAGTTGGCCGTGAAGCTCACCCTCTCACTCATCGCACTGATGGCGGTCCTCCTCGTCGGGCCGGTCGCGAACGACCGGCCGGAGGGGGCCGCCCCCTCCCCCGCCGAGCGGAAGATCGCCGCGGCGCGGGAGCTCATCGCGCGAAGCCCGGCGAAATTCCAGGGCTACAACGACCTCGCGATGGCGCTCGCGCGCCGCGCGCGCGAGACGGCCGATCCGTCGCACTACGACCAGGCCGACAAGGCGCTGGCCCAGTCCCGGAAGCTCTCGCCCGGCAACCTCGAGGCGGAGCGGATCGACGTCTGGGTCATGCTCGGGAAGCACGAGTTCGCCCGCGCGCTGGAAAAGGCGCAGGCGCTCAACCGCAAAGTGCCGGACGACGTCATGACCTACGGCATGCTGGTCGACGCGTACGTCGAGCTGGGACAATACAAAGAGGCCGAGGAATCGGCGCAGTGGATGATCAACCTGCGTCCCGGATCGCTGCCTGCGGTGACGCGCACGGCGTATCTCCGGGAGATCTTCGGCGACGTCGAGGGAGCGCTGGAGTCGATGACCGAAGCGCTGGAACAGGTCCCGTCGCGGGAAGCGGAAGAGCGCGCCTGGGTGCTCACCCACATGGCGCATCTTCACCTGCTGGCGGGCCGGCTCGACCGCGCGCAGGCGCTGGCTGAGGACGCGCTGCGGCTTTTCCCGGACTACCACTACGCGCTCGCAGAGCTGGCGAAGGTACACGGCCGGCGCGGCGATCACGCGCGGGCGGCCGGGCTGCTCGCCGAACGATTCCGGGTCGCGCCGCATCCGGAGAACCTGTTCGAGTGGGCCGAAGCGCTCAAGCGTGCGGGACGCGCGAGCGAGGCGCGGTCACGCTTCGCGCAGTTCGAGCGGCTCGCGCGCGCCGAGATGGACGGCGTGGACAACGCGAACCGCGAGCTGGCGCTGTACCTCGTCGACCACGCGAAGCGGCCGGCCGAAGCCGTGACAATCATGGAACGGGAGGTCGCGTGGCGCCGCGACGTTTACACGCTGGACGTGTACGCGTGGGCGCTGTTCGCGGCCGGACGCAAGGACGAGGCGCGCCGGCACATGGCGGAGTCGATCAAGGTTGGAACGCTCGATCCGACGATCCGGAGGCACGCCGGCGTGATTCTGGGGGCTGAGCTACGGCGCGACCGCGGCGACGCGCTGGAGATGGGGCACCTTGCGGAACATCTCGTCGCGGAGCGGGAGGATGAACGAGAAGCGGTAGTCTCCCTGCATCCGGCCGACCGGAATCCCGACGAGGTGTCCTCGCCGATCGATCACGCCGCCGCCCGACACGCCCGGGTGGCCGTCGGTGAGGCAGGTCACGAGGTTGTTCGGCGTCCGCTGACCGACGTAGCCGGTCGCGAGGATGATGCCCTTCGAGTAGTCGTTGCCGAGACGGAAGATCGGCTCGGCGAATTCGTAGGCGTAGTCGAGATCGATATTGAGCGCGGGCAGGTCGATTGGATCCTTGACCTTGAGGATCGCCCAGTCGCCGGGATCGACTTCGGACTTGGCGTCCCCGGCGTCGACGAGCTTGGCTTTCAACGCGCGGCCGCGGTGCATCAGCTTGATCGTCTCGATGACCCGCGGCCCGCGCCCTTCGTTCGACTCGGGTGGATCCAGCGAGACGACGCCGTGCTTGACGGTGATGAAGTAGCCGTCGCCGAGGTAGCCGGCGGTGCCGTAGCTGCTGCTACCCCTATTGTCGTAGGAGTACAGCTCGACGAAGCTCTCACGACGGGCTTTCAGAAGATCGATCGGCATCAGGCCCATCTCGGCCTGGAGCTGCTTCTTGATGTCGGCGACGAGCGCGGCGCGATCCTCCGAGGTGTCCGCGCGACCAGACGTGCCCGTCTCTTCCCGCGCACTCTGGCTTTTGAGGGTGGCGAGCTCAGCCGCAAGGCTGTCGAAGCGAGGGTCGCCGCTCGCGACCGCATGCCGCGTACCGAAGTAACTGCCCAGCCCGAAACAGCCGAGTGCGATGATGGCCAGGACAATCAGCGAAAACACGGGCCTCGAAGCCTGCATCGAGATACTCTCCAACGCGGCACGGTCACCGCGCGCGCGGCGCGCGCGCGCACCACCGCGCCGCTGGCCGAGCAGGGACTTCTTGCTGGGATAATTCAGTGTAGAGGCCAAGTCGTCCGCTGTCAAGAGCTTCGCTGGATCTTCTCGCGCTGAGATGACTGCGTGTGCAGTCGGATGCATTCGAGGTACCGCAACGAGACAGCGCCTGACAGGACTGTCAGGACCGTCGGACGGTCCTCGCCCCAGCCCAGCCCGCGATGAACAGGACGATGCCGGCGACGAAGAACCGCGGGCTCGGACCGAGGCCGTAGTCGGCAAGGATCGACGCCGCCATCAGCGACATGCCGAGCAACTGGAGAAAGCGACCTATGAAGTACATCACCCTCATTGTGGATTGAGGATTGGCGATTGTGGATTTATCGTCGATTGTCGATTGACGATTGGCGACTATTGTTGATTGACGATTGGTTCAGATGCGCTGAAAGTTCTTCTCGATTTCGCGTCGCGTGAGCCGAAGCACGACCGGCCGGCCGTGCGGGCAGACCGACGAATATGCCGTCCGGCGCAGCTCGTCGAGGATGTGCCGCATCTTCTCCATCGTGAGCGGGTAGTTCGCCTTCACCGCCGCGTGGCACGCGATCGTCGCCGCCACCCTCCGCAGGGTCTCGTCCACCTTCGACCCGCGGTCGAGCCCTTCGAGATCGTCCGCGAAGCCGCGCACCGCCGCTTCGCATTCGGCGGGCGCGAGGAGCGCCGGCACCGCGGTCAGCCGCACGGCGTCGCCGCCGAACTCGTCCATCTCGAATCCCAATCGTTCGAGCGAGGCGGCGTGCGCCGTGAGCGCCTGCCGCTGCCCGGCCGATAGCTCGACCAGCAGCGGCTCCAAGAGACGCTGACTTTCGAGCCGCCCCGCCGTCAGCCGCTCCATCACCTGCTCGAACAGCACGCGCTCGTGCGCCACGTGCTGATCGATGATCGCCACCCCTTCGTCATCCACGGCGATGATGAAGGTGTCCCGGAACTGGCCGAGCGGGATCATCGGCCGCATGTCGGCGACCGCGACGGAGGTCCCCAGCTGCTCCGCAGAAAAGGGGACAGTCCCCGTTTCCACCCCTGTCGCCGAGGCAACGGGGCCGGCTCTTTTCTGCCCAGCGGCTCGGCCACCGACGCCCCCGCGAGCACACCCGGAATGCTCATCGCCACGGGTTGCGCCGCAGGCGCCTCGAACGGCCGGAACTGCAGCTCCGGCGCAGGACCCTGGCCGAGCGTCTCGCCCAGCGCCCGCCGCAGGACCTCGTGCACGAGCGACTGCTCGAGAAACCTGACTTCGGCCTTCGTCGGGTGGACGTTCACGTCCACGCGGTCGGGCGCGATCTCGATGAACAGGTGCACCTCGGGGCTGCGCTCTTTGATCGTCGCGACGCTGTACGCCTCGGAGATCGCGTGCGCGATCGTGCGATCGCGGACGATGCGGCGGTTGACGAAGACGTTCTGCGGGCCCCGGCTCGGACCCTCGGCCGCGAGCGCGGCGACGAAGCCGGTGATCCGGACGCCGCCCGCGTCCTTCCGCAGCTCGACCAGATCGGGCCGCTCGCCGTACAGCTGATAGAGCCGGTCGCGAAGGCTGGCGGCCGGCGGCGCGTCGAGCACGCGGCGGCCGCTGCTCGTCAGCGTGAAGCCGACCTCCGGGTATCCGAGCGCGAGCTGGGTCACGATGCGCGAGACCTGCGCGGCCTCGCCCGCGTCCGACTTGAGAAACTTCCGGCGCGCGGGCAGGTTGTAGAACAGGTCGCCGACCTCGACGATCGTGCCCTCGGAGGTCCCCGCTTCCCGCACCGACGCGACCTGTCCGCCGTTGACGCGGATCGTCGTGCCCGATGGCGTCCCGCGCGCGCGTGTCTGCAGCGTGAAGTGGGACACCGACGCGATGCTCGGCAGCGCTTCGCCCCTGAACCCAAGCGTCACGATCGCGCCGAGATCGTCGCTCGTCGCGATCTTGCTCGTCGCGTGCCGCTCCAGCGACAGCTCGGCCTCCTCGGGCGTCATCCCCTCGCCGTCGTCTTCGACCCGGATCAGCTTCTTCCCGCCAAAATCGACGGTGATCGTCACACGACGCGCGCCGGCGTCGATCGCGTTCTCGAGGAGCTCCTTGACGACCGACGCCGGGCGTTCCACGACTTCGCCGGCCGCGATCTGATTCGCGAGGTGCGCAGGAAGTTTTTGAATTCGGCTCAACGTCTTAAGCCCCAAGCCCTGAGCCCCAAGCCCAAACGCCTCACAGCCACCCCCGCCGGCGGAAGAACCACAGCATCGCGGCAGAGACCGCGAACATCAGACCCACCATCCACCAGAAGTCGGTAGTGCCATCCCCTGGAAGGTCAGGCAGCGTCACGTTCATGCCATACGAGCCCAGAGAGAAGCGTCAGCGGCATGAAGATGGTGGTGATGACCGTGAGAACCTTCATCACCTGGTTCAACTGGTTCGAGACCTGCGAGAGATGGGCCTCGAGCAGGCTCGTGACGCGGTCCTGGAACAGCAGCGCCTCGTCGCTGAGCCGGACGAGATGGTCGTGGACGTCCCTGAAACGGTAGACGATTGCCTCGGGGATCTGCCGGAACTCGCGGCGGGCGATGCGCCCGATCACGTCGCGCTGCGGAAGGGTGACGCGCCGGAGCGACGAGATGTCCTTCTTCACCGCGAGGATCGTCCGGACGAGATTCGGCTTCGGCTTCTCGAACACCTGTTTTTCCAGATCGCCGATCCTGTCGCTCAACTCTTCGACCTCGGGGCGGTAGTTGTCGACCATCGTATCGACGATGCGGTGCAGCAGGCCCGCGGGCCCTTCGGCGAGCAGGTACCCGTTGCGCGCGCACATGTCGCGAAGCTGCTGCAGCGACCGCGATTCCCCCTTCGACAGCGTGACGAGGTAGTTATCGCCGAGAAAAAAGTCCACGTCGCGCGTCTCGAAGTCGTGCCGCCCCTTCCGAAAGTAAATGCCGTGCAGAATCAAATAGAGATAGGTGTCATACGCTTCGATCTTCGGATGGTGAATCTCGTTGAGCGCATCGTCGATCGAGAGCTCATGGAACTTGAAGACCGTGGAGAGAATCGCCCCTTCCTCGAGCGTGGGATTGGAGAGATCGACCCAGAAGCGGACGCCGCTCGCCGGGTCGAGCCAGGCCGGGTCGATCGTGCTGCCCGATTCGACCCGACCACCCTCCTTCAGCGCGTAGACGGAAATCACTCAGAGTCTCTAAGCCCCAAGCCCTAAGCCCCAGGCCCCAGCGTTAGTCCCCCACCTTGACCTGGAGCGCGGCCTGCGCGGCGGCGAGCCGCGCGACCGGCACGCGGTACGGCGACGCGCTCACGTAGTCCAGACCCACCTTGTGGAAGAAATGGATGGAGGAGGCATCGCCGCCATGCTCGCCGCAGATGCCGATCTTGAGGTTCTTCCGCGCCTTCCGCCCCCTCTCGACGCCCATCCTGACCAGCTCGCCCACGCCGACCGTGTCGATCGACGCGAACGGATCGCGCTCGAGGATCTTCCGCTCCACGTAGGCCGGCAGGAACTTGCCGATGTCGTCGCGCGAGAAGCCGAAGGCCAACTGCGTGAGATCGTTGGTGCCGAACGAGAAGAACTCGGCTTCAAGGGCAATCTCGTCCGCCGTGATCGCCCCGCGCGGCACCTCGATCATCGTCCCGACGAGGTACTTGACCGTGACCCCCTGCGCCTTCATCGTCTCCGCGGCCACGCGATCGACGATGGCTTTCTGGTCGCGCAGCTCCTTCACGAGGCCGACCAGCGGAATCATGATCTCGGGAACGGCCTCGATCCCCTCTTTCTTCAATTGACAGGCGGCCTCGATGATCGCGCGCGTCTGCATCTCGGTGATCTCGGGATAGGTGATCCCGAGGCGGACGCCGCGGTGGCCGAGCATCGGGTTGAACTCGTGGAGCTGCTCCACGCGCCGGAGCAGCGCGCGCCGCTCCTTGACGGTCGCGTTGTCGGACGGCTGCCCTTCCAGCTTCGCCAGCTCCACCATCAGATCTTCCCGTTTCGGCAGGAACTCGTGCAGAGGCGGGTCGATCGTGCGGATCGTCACGGGCGTCCCGTGCATCGCCTTGAAGACGCCGTAAAAGTCCCCCCGCTGCATCGGCAGCAGCTCGTCGAGCGCCTTCCGCCGATCCTTCTCGTTGTCGGCGAGGATCATCCGCTGCACGATGGGGATGCGGTCGTCGCCGAAGAACATGTGCTCGGTCCGGCAGAGGCCGATGCCGCGCGCGCCGAAGGCATACGCGATCTCCGCCTGGTCCGGCAGATCGGCGTTCGCGCGGATCCCGAGCGTCCGGAACTTGTCCGCCCACTCCAGCAGCTTCGTGAAGCGCCCGTAGATGGGGGACCGCTGCGGCTGCAGTTCGCCCGCGATGACCTGCAGGATCTCGCTCGGCTTCGTCTCCACCTGGCCGATCTTCACCTCGCCGGTCAGGCCGTCGAAGGAGACGTGCTCCCCTTCCTTGATCGTCTTGCCGCCGACCCGGAACAGCTTCTCCTTCTCCAGGATCTCGATGCCGCCCGCGCCGACGACCGACGGCTTCCCCATCTGCCGGCCGACGACCGCCGCGTGCGAGGTCATCCCACCAGTCGCGGTGAGAATGCCCTGCGAGACGAACATCCCGTGGATGTCGTCCGGCACGGTCTCTTTCCGTACGAGCAACGCTCTCTTGCCCTGCCGCGTCCATTCGACCGCGTCATCCGCCGTGAACACGACCTGTCCGGACGCGGCGCCCGGCGAGGCCGGGAGCCCCTTCGTCGCGACGGGCAGCTTCTTCCAGGCGGCGGGATCGAAGACAGGCGCCAGCAGCTGCGAGAGCGATTCTGGATCGACGAGCAGCACCGCCTCCTTGGGCGAGATCAGCTTTTCATCCACGAGGTCGGTGGCGATCACCACGGCGGCGTAGCCCGTGCGCTTGCCGTTCCGGGTCTGGAGCATGAACAGCCGCTCGTCCTGGATCGTGAACTCGAAGTCCTGAACGTCTTTGTAGTGCTTCTCGAGTCGCGACGTGATCGTCCGGAGCTGCTTGTAGGCCTCGGGCATCAGCGACTCGAGCTCGCGGATGGGCTGCGGCGTGCGGATGCCGGCGACGACATCCTCTCCCTGTGCGTTGACGAGAAACTCGCCGTAGAACTCCTTCGCGCCGGTCGCGGGGTTGCGAGTGAACCCGACGCCCGTCGCCGAGCGGTCGCCGGTGTTCCCGAAGACCATCATCTGCACGTTCACGGCGGTGCCGATGTGATCAGGGATCTCGTAGATGCGGCGGTACTCGATCGCGCGCGGGTTCTGCCACGAGCGGAACACCGCGTCGCGCGCGCCGCGAAGCTGCTCGAGCGGATCCTGAGGGAAGTCGCGCTTCGACCGCTTCTTGACGACGTCCTTGTAGCGGCGGACGACCTCTTTCAGCGCGGCCTCGTCCAGGTCCGTGTCGAGCTTCGCGCGCTTTTCCTTCTTCACCGCCTCCAGCTCGTGCTCGAACGCGTCCTTGGGAATCTCCAGCACGACGTTGCCGTACATCTGGATGAAGCGGCGGTAGCTGTCGTACGCGAACCGTCCGTTCTTCGTGCGACCCTTCAGTCCCTCGACCGTGGCGTCGTTGAGCCCCAGGTTGAGGATCGTGTCCATCATGCCCGGCATCGAGAACTTCGCGCCCGAGCGGACCGACACGAGCAGCGGGTTCTCCGTCGATCCCAGCGTCGCCTTCGCCGCCTTCTCGAGCTTCTTGAGGTTGTCGAGCATCTCCCTGTCGACGGCGGTCGGCGTCTTCCGCCCTTGCGTGTAGTAGAGCGTGCACGCCTCCGTCGAGATCGTGAACCCGGGCGGCACCGGCAGGCCCGCGTTGGTCATCTCGGCGAGACCGGATCCTTTGCCGCCGAGGAGGTCTTTCATCGTCCGATCGCCATCCGCCTTCCCGTTGCCGAAGAAGTAGACGTACTTGCGGGACCTTGGGCTTGGGGCATGGGGCTTGGGGCCCGCCTTCGCGGCGGGGCCGCTTCGGCGCGGCAGGCTTTTCGTCTTGGCGCGATTGGATACTTTCTTTCTACGCATCAGCATTTACGACTCCTGCGACTCCTGAGGAACAACTTCCGAGATGTCTGCGAGGTTCAGGACGAGGTCGCGCAGTTCCGCCATGAGCGTCAACCGCGCGGTTCTGAGTCTGACATCATCCACCCATAGCGCCTGCGGCCCGCGCGAGGCGCGAAGCCGCCGAGCGCGAGCGAGCGGGGGTGGGGCCCCGCGAGCCCCGAGTAATTTCTAGCTGGGTTTCTACTTGTGAACAACAATGCCTTACGGCTCCTGAGGGACTACTTCCGAGATGTCTGCCAAGTTCAGCACGAGGTCGCGCAACTCCGCCATGAGCATCAACCGCGCGGTCCTGAGCTTGACATCATCCACCATAACGAAGACTTCCGTGAAAAACCGGTCGACCGCGGGCCGGAACGCCGCGATCTCGGCGAAGGCCCGGCGGTAATCGCCGGTTGCTGTGGCATTCTGGATTGCCGGACGTTTTCTCTCCAGCTCTTCTAGCAACGCACGTTCGGCTGGCTCCGTCATCGCCTCCGGGTCAAGCACTGCCGGGTTCTTGAGTTCCTTTGCGATGTTCTTCACTCGCTTGAAAAGCACTGCTAGATTCAAGAATTCCGTGCTCTGAATGAACTCTCTTTGAGCATCCAGGATCCGCACTAACTCGCGGGGGCGAAGAGCCTCAACTTCAGAGGCCGACTGAAGTTGCTCCCCTGTTGGGATGTGCGTGACCGAACGAACCTCTCTCGCAGAGTAACCTCTCTGTTCCAGCGCGTTCCTCAGACGCTCCAGCCAAAAACCGGATGGCTCTAGCTGCGCTTCCGGTGAATCTTGCAGGTGGAGGTGTGGCTTTCGCGCTTCCGTAAATATGTCGCCCAGCGACAAACTGACGTCAAGGCCCGTCAGGTTCGAAAGATCAAAGAGAATCTTTAGGACCCCAGACATCGCTCTGCGCATTCCGAACGGATCACGAGAGCCAGTAACGCGCTCGCCCGACGCAAACAGGGCAATTAGCGTGTCCGCCTTGTCAGCCAAAGAAACCGCTGCCCACACGGAACCTGCCTTCCCAAGCTCGTCCCGGGTCGGCGGGGCGTTTTGTTCTAGGCTTGTCGGCAGGTAGTGGTAGTAAATCGCTTTCCAGACTTGCTCGGGCAAGCCTTCCTCTTTAGCGTAGACGCCACCCATCGTGCCTTGTAGTTCTGGGAACTCCCGAACCATATCCGTCGTTAGGTCCACCTTCGCTAAACGAGCGGCCTGCGCTGCGTACTCAGACTGATCCTGTCGTCCGAACAGGGCGACGATCATCGGCGCCAGCGCTTCGATGCGGCGGCTCTTGTCGAGGTAGCTGCCAGCCTTCTTGTGAAACACCACCGTGTCGAGGCGCTCGAGCCGATCCTCGAGCCGGGTCCGGCGGTCGGCGTCCCAGAAGAACCTCGCGTCCCGAAGCCGCGCGGTCAGCACGCGCTCGGCGTTGGTCGCAATCCCTCGCCCGCCGTCCTTGGGATCGGCGTTGGTTACCGCGAGAAACGCCGGCTTCAGCTTTCCTTCCTCATCCACGACCGGAAAATAGTGCTGATGGTGGATCATCGTCGTCGTCAGCACCTCGTCTGGAAGCGCGAGGAATGCCGGGTCGTACGTGCCGGCGATGACTGACGGGTACTCGACGAGATCCGGGACCTCGTCGAGCAGCAGGCCGTGGCCCTGGCGGACGCGGCCGCCGAGCCGCCGGGCGTGCAGCTCCAGCTCGCGCCGGATGCGATCCCGCCGTTCATCGCGGTCGAGGATCACGAAGTGCTCCAGGAGCTTCGCGCGATACTCGTCGAAGTGCCGGACTTTGATCGACCGTCCCGGGCGGCCGCTCGTCGCGAGGAAGCGGTGGCCGTAGGTCACCGCCTCGGAATCCACGTCGGCGACCGACCCGCCCCGCGCGAGCGCGCTCCGGCCGATCGTAAACGGGACGACGCGCCCGCCGTAGAGGAAGAGGAGCCAGCGGATCGGGCGGCCGAAGAACAGCTCGCCGCGGCCGTCGGCGAGCTCCGCGTCCCAGCGCATCGCCTTCGGAAAGCTCAGATCGCGCAGGATCCCCGCGAGCACGTCGGCGAGCACGTCGACGGAGGCGTGTCCGCGCTGGCGTTTGTTGTAGGCGAGATACTCCCCCTTCGGCGTCTGGACGCGGGTCAGCTCGGCAAACTCGACCGACTGTTTCCTGGCGAAGCCCAGGCCGGCCGGCGTCGGCTGACCGCTGGCGTCCACACCCGCGCTGACGGGGGGCCCGGTCAGGATCTCTTCGAGATCTTCCTGCCGCTCGGCGAGCTTCGCGACGCGCACGGTCAGGCGCCGCGGCGTGCTGAAGGTCTCGACCGGAGCGGCCAGACCCAGACGGAACTCCGACAGCCGCGCTTCCGCGACGCGCTTGAGTTGATCGGTGAGCGCCGGCAGCCAGCTGGCCGGCATCTCCTCCACACCGATCTCAATTAGTAGCTCTCGTTCCATCTAGTACTGGCGCTGTAGGCCCGACCTTAAGGTCGGGCGTGCCGGGTCAAAGACGAATGGTCGGATGATTCCAGCACGCCTGACCTGAAGGTCAGGCCTACGCATGCTGCGCCTCCCCCACCCACGCCTTCGCGATTCCCACCGCGAGCTGCCGCACCCGCAGGATGTAGGCGGTGCGTTCGGCCACGCCGATGCCGCCGCTCGCGTCGAGGACGTTGAAGATGTGAGAGGACTTGAGCGTGTAGTCAAGCGCGGGCAGCACCAGGCCCCCGTCGAGCAGTTTCCGGGCGAGCGCATGGTACTCGTCGAACCATTCACGGTGCTGACGGGCGAACTCCCCCGCGCTCAAGCCCTCGACCTGCCCGAAGCTGTACTTCGACTGCTCCACTTCGTCCCTGTGACGCACGTCCCGGTACTTCACGCCGGGGCCCCACTGCAGGTCGTACACGTTGTCCACTCCCTGCAGGGTCATCGCGATCCGCTCGAGCCCGTAGGTCAGCTCGGCGGAGATCGGCGAGAGGTCCAGCCCGCCGGCCTGCTGAAAGTAGGTAAACTGCGTGATTTCCAGGCCGTCGTACAGAACCTGCCAGCCGATCCCCCATGCGCCGAGCGTCGGCGACTCCCAGTTGTCCTCCTCGAACCTCACGTCGTGCGCGCCGAGGTCAATCCCGACGGCTTCGAGGCTCTGGAGGTACAGCTGCTGTACCTCGTCTGGCGCCGGCTTGAGGATGACCTGGAACTGGTGGTGCTTGTAGAGCCGGTTCGGGTTCTCGCCGAAGCGGCCGTCGGCCGGACGCCGGGAGGGCTGGACGTACGCCACGCTCCAGGGCGCCGGTCCGAGCACGCGGAGGAACGTCTCGGCGTGCATGGTCCCGGCCCCCATTTCCACATCGTGAGGCTGCTGGATCAGACAGCCGCGTGAGGCCCAGAACTCGGTCAGCTTGAAGATGAGCTGTTGGAACGTCACTGTTGGAGATCACAGAGCGTGAGGAGGACACAGAGAAAGGCGGGCACGTAGAGACACAGAGACGCAGAGACACAGAGAATGACCTCTGCGCCTCTGTGTCTCTGTGCCTCTTCGTCCCCGCCTTTTCTCTCTGTTCTCACGTTACTCTGTGCCTCCTATCGGAGTTCTCTGAGGACCCTCGCCGACTTGAGCTCCTTTTCCAGGTGCGTCGAGATCAGACGGCGGTGCGCCCCTTCCAGCTCACGCGCCGTGGTCTCCGCGAGGCCCAGCGCCGCGATGGCGCTCGGGGGCGTCCCGGCAGAGCCGCGAAGGAACTCGAGCGCGGCTGGCGACAGCGTTCCAGCGGCGTCGGCGCCGCCGGGCACGCACGCGCGGCAGACGAACTCGTGCGCGCGTGGCAGCACGACGGCCCCCTCGGCGAGGCTTCCGCCGCACGCGCCGCATCCGGCGAGCGAGGGATACACGCCCTGCAGCCGCAGCAGCCAGTACTCGAAGTAGCGCGCCAGCGGCGCGGCAGGCGCGCCCACCGCAAGCGCCTCGACCATCGACGCGCCGAGCCGGAACAGCGTCTCGTGAGGATCGGCGTCAGGCGTCCATTCGTCCAGGAGCTCGGCGAAGTAGCCGATGTGGGCGAGCGCGTCCGGATCGCCGCCGGCCGCCGCCGCGAACGGTGAGCGCGCCGGCTCGACCGACTCCAGCCGGACCAGCTCGCGGTGCTCGCGCTCGAAATACGCGACGCGCCCCCGCGTCAGCGGCTCGAGCGCACCCATGAAACGCCGTCGCGACTTCAGTGCGTTCTTGGCGACACCACGCTTCTTGCCGCGATCTCGTGTCAGGAACACGACGATCTGGTCCGCTTCGCCGTAGCGGTAGGTCCGAAGGACGAGAGCTTCCGATCTATAAAGAGGCACTAGGCCTGCAAGTATCTCAGAAAGATTGTCCCCAGCCCCAGGAACGAGAGGAACCCGAACACGTCGGTCAGCGTCGTGATGAACACCGACGACGCGAGCGCGGGATCGACCTTCAGCGCGCGCAGCGCCAGCGGGATGAGCGTGCCCGCCGCGGCGGCCACGAACATGTTGATGATCATCGCCATGCCGAGGATCATCCCGAGTATTGGCTGGCCCCGCGTGATCCATACGACCGCCGCCGCGACGAGGCCGGTCGCGACGCCGTTCCCCAGCCCGACGGCGATCTCCTTGAACAGCGCCGTCCGGCTGTTGCCCCAGGTCAGCTCGCCGAGCGCGATCCCCCGGACGATGACCGCGAGCGTCTGCGTGGCGGCGTTGCCCCCCATGCCAGCGACGATCGGCATGAAGACCGCGAGCGCCGTGACCTTGCTGATCGTGGGCTCGAATATCGCCACGACCGACGCCGCCATGAACGCCGTCGCGAGGTTGACGATCAGCCACGGCAGGCGCCGCCGCAGCGAATCGGACGCGCGCGTGAACACGCGGTCGTCGCTCGCGACGCCGGCGAGCCGATACACGTCCTCGGTCGCCTCGTCCTTGATGACGTCGATGACGTCGTCCACCGTAATGACGCCCACCAGCTTGTTCTCTTCGTCGACGACGGGGATCGCGAGGATGTTGTAGGACGCGACCTGGCGCGCGACCTCCTCCTGGTCCATGTCCGCACGGACGCTGATGAGGTCGGTCGTCATGATCCGCTTGAGCGGCGTCTCGGGAGGCACCAGCAGCAGGCGCCGCAGCGAGACGACGCCGACGAGATGGCGGCGCCCATCGACGACGTAGAGATAGAAGACCATCTCGACGTCCCGCGCCTGCTGGAGCGCCGTGATCGCTTCGCCGGCCGTCATGTCCTCGCTCAGCGCGAAGACATTCGGGTTCATGATGCGGCCGGCGGTCTTCTCCGCGTACTCGAGCAGCTCGCCGACGCCGCCGCCCGGCTTTGGCTTGATCAGCTCGACGACCGCCCCGGAGAGCTCCTCCGGCAGGTGGTCGATGATCGTGGCGGCGTCGTCGGTCGGAATCTCCTGGACGAGGCGGGCGATCTCCTCGGCGGGGCGGTCGCTGAGCAGCTCGGCGGCGGCCGCCGGCTCCATCTCGGCCAGCGCCTCCATCGCCAGGCGCGCATGGCGCTCGACGAGGACCGAAAAAGCGGCGCGGCGCTCCTTATCCGGGAGCTCGGCGTACAGCTGCGCAAGGTCGGCGGGGTACTGCTTCTGGAGCAGATTCAGCAGGTTGGCGGTCGCGCCGATCCTGAGGAGCCTCTTGACCGAGTCGAGAACGATGTCGAGTCTGCGCTGAGCCGCCATGAGAGTCTGGTCGGAGGTTTAAAAACTCCTTATTTTAGCGCAGTTAACGCAGAGAGCGCAGAGGAGGCAAAGGACGCAATGGGGAGGGGACAAGGGGAGAGAACGCCGGGGGCGCCGAGGAGGCAGAATCCTCTGCGCCCTCGGCTCCCTCTGCGTCCTCTGCGTTCCTAGAACGAGAACTTCAACGCAAACTGGAAGTTCCGCATCGGATCGGCGTTGTCGTAGACGACCGAGTTGATCCGGCCGGCATTCGGACGCGGATCGCCAGGCACGCCTATCTCGGACGCCGGATTACCGAGATTCACGTTGTTGAAGAGGTTGACCACCTCGATGCGGAGCTCGAGCCGGCGCTGTTCGCCAAGCTCGAAGTGCTTGAACAGCGACGCATCGGCACGCCAGTACCCGGGCCCCCGCAGCGAGTTGCGCTCCATGTCCCCGAACGTGCCGACCGCCGGCCGCTCGAACGCGCTGCCGGGGGAGCCGATCGGCGCCGAGTTGAACCACTGTTCCTGTGTTTCGGGCCCTCCGGTGTCGCCGATGACGTTGGGCCGGTTGGGCCCCGTGTCGCGATCCGCGCCGGCCCCGGCATACGTCACATCGAACGGCAGCCCGCTCTGGATGATGATGTTCGTGTTGAACTGCCAGCCGCCGATCAGGGCGTCCAGACCTGGCGAAGCATCCGTCATGTAGCGCTTGCCTCGGCCGACAGGAATCTCCGCCACGATGGATGCCACGAAGTTGTGCACACGATCCCATCCCGGCGTTCCGTAGTTGAGCTCGCTGTCGAAGAGTCCCTGATGCTGCGGAATGTTGGCCTCGAAGTACTGCCCGTCGTGCTGGCGGGCACGTTGCAGCGTGTAGTTCAGCTTGGCCGAATAGCCATTGGAAAAGCGCTTGTTGAACTTCGCCTGCATCGAATGGTAGGAGTTCGTCGCGCAGTTGCAGAAGAAATCGATCCCCTGCGTCCAGCCATAGGCGTTGAAGAACGGGCGGCGGTTGTTCCGCGGGACGCCCGGATACCCGTTGATCGTCGCCTGGTTGATGTCAAACGCCGGGCCATCCCCCGCGAACACCCGATCGCCGCGATTGCCGACGTAGCCGATCTCGAACGACATCGTGTCGCTCAGCTGCCGCTGCACGATGACGTTGAACGCGTCCACCGTGGGCGGCCGCTGCTGCTCGGGCAACGCGCGCGTGAACACGCCGTTGGGCAACGGGAATGTGCCGTCCGACGGGACGTCCGGGAAGACCGGTGGCGGCGGGCCGGAAGCGAGCGTGAAGACCCGGTCGAAGTTCGACGGCGGGGTGAGGTCCTGCACCGCCAGCACCGGCAGGTTCTGCGTCACGCTGTGGCCGAAGAGCGACCCGAACACGCCGATGTCGTAGCTGCGGCCGTAGCCGGCACGCAGCACCGTCTTTTCGTCGATCTGGTAGGTCGCGCCGACGCGCGGCGCCCAGTTCAAGCTGTTCTCGACGTCACCGTTCAGGCCGACGCCGCCGATCCCGACGACCCTGATCTCGCCCGTATCGAGATCGAGGTACCCGGCGTTGCCCGGCTCGTTGATGGTCTGCGGGTTGATGATATCGAGCCGAAGCCCGTAGTTGAGTGTCAGCTTGTCGGTCACCCGCCAGGTGTCCTGCGCGTAGTAGAAGTGGCGCCACTGCCGCTCGCGCGCGTCCGTATTCGGACTGACGTACCGGCGGAAGTTCGTCACGTCGCCGATGAGGAAAGTCGCGAGTCCAAGCCCGCCCGCACCCGCGAGCGAGGTCCGGTCGCTGCTGAACGTCAACTCGCCCGAACGGTGCGCATCGCTCGGCACGCGGAGGTTATACGCGCGGCGGACGTCGATGCCGAACTTGAAGCTGTGATTGCCGTAAAACTTCGTCAGGTTGCCGACGATCTGGAACTGCTTCTCGTCCTGATCGAGCGGGCAGTTGCACCGGTTGACGCCGAGACCCGACCCGAATTCGAAAGCGCCCTGTTCGCTGGAGCCTTCGTTGTCGACGAAGCCCGCCGGCAGGCCGGAGCTGAACGTGCTGTCGGTGTTGAGGCCGGGAATGCCTGCGTCCGCCGCGGGCCGTGTGCCGAAGTCGAACGGCAGGACGTTGACCTTGTACTTGAAGAACCCGAAGCGGAAGTCCGCCAGCATCGTATCGGAGAACGTTCGATCGACTCCGAGAGCCAGACTATGGTTGCGAACGTCGGATACGCCTCCAAGGCTGACGATCTCCTGGCCGCCCCCCTGGCCGAACGCCGTCGGGCCGTCGCGGAAGAAGTCCCCAAGGCTGTAACGCGCGAAGGTATTCAGGCTGTCGCTGAGCCGGCCGTCGACGCGCACGTTGATCGAGTTTTCCTCGAAGGTCTCCGAGTTGGAGGCCACGAAGTTGTCGCGCGTGCCGTTGTCCCGGCCCGGCGCGTTGGCCCTCGGAATCAACGCGAGAATATTCTGGGCCTGCGCGGAGAGCCGGTTCGACGGGATGACGTTGTTCGGGAACTGCTGACCGGTCGCCGGATCGTAGATGTTGACGCCGTAGGCCCTCAGATCGCCGGCACGCGCCGCGTCCGTGGGGACCGACAGCAGCCGGGACCCGCCCTGCGTAAATCGCGTTCCCTGGTAGTCGCCGAAGAAGAACCACTTGTTCTCCACGATCGGCCCGCCGATGGAACCGCCGAACTGGTCGCGGCTCGTTTCCGGCAGGAATTCGCCGGTGACCGGATTCGGCTGGAACTGCGTGAACGGGTTCCGCGACTGGAAGCGGTCGCTCAGATGGAACTCGAACGCGCTGCCGCGGAACGAATTGGTCCCGGACTTGGTCTGCACCGAGACGACACCCGCGGTGGCCTGACCGAACTCGGCGTCGTAGTTCTGCGACGTGATCTTCGTTTCCTGAATCGACTCGAGCGTAGGGTTGATGACGATGATCCCGAGGATCGGATCACGATTCTCGGTGCCGTCGAGCTGATACGTCGTCCCGCTGAAGTGCTGCCCGTTGACCATCGTCTGCGTGGAGCCCTGCGGGTTCTCGCTCGCGGCGTGCTGCCAATTCAGCTGCTGGGTACCCGGCGTCAGGAGCACGAACTTCGTGAAGTTGCGGTCGAGTACCGGGAGATCGGTAATCTGCTTCGTATCGAACCGCGTCGCCACGTCGGCGCGGTCGGTCGTGAGGAGGGTCGATCCGCCGGTCACAGTAATCTGCTCCGCGACCTGCCCCACCTCGAGCGTGAAGTCGACTGGTGTCTGCGTGTCGATGCTCACGTCGACTCGCGGGACGACAGCCACCTTGAAGCCGGACAGCTCCGCCTTGACCTCGTAGGCACCCGGCAGGAGGCGCTCTTTGATGAACAGGCCGCTGTCGTTCGTCACGACCGAGTCCGTCGTCTTTCGCTCGACGCTCGTGATGGTGACAGTCACACCAGGCAGCACACCGCCCGATGAGTCTTTGACGTTTCCGCTGATGCTGCCGTAGACCGCCTGCCCGACGGCGGGCGCCGGGACAGCAAGCGCGATCAGCAGCGCGATGAGTGCAAGCCCAGATGAATGAGCTCTTGCCCGCACACCGACCAACTCGTTCATGAATCCGCCTCCCGAGACGCCGAGAGAGCTTCGGTGTCTGCCGCGCGATGCGCGATCTCGCAGCGTAGTAAGTGCGACGGGACGGGTCAAGGAGTTTCGGTAACGTATTTGTACTAGTGACGCCTACAGATGGGCTTGGATCGATCGATCTTGTTGTCGAATTCTTGACGGTCTCGGTACTCGTCAGCGTTTGGTCTCTCGAATCTTGAGTATCTGATCCGCTCTGACATTCTCCAGCCGCTGCAGTTCCCCGCTCGGCCAACGGACCTCCACTTCGTCGGCGGCTGCGGCCGAACCCAGCCCGATATGAACCCGGAGATCGTCGTGCGAGTAGTAGCTCGACTGGCTGAGGACGACGCGCGCCTGGCGGCGGGCGCCAGCCCGAACGATGACCGTGGCGCCGATCGCGGATCGGTTCGAACGCGTACCCTCGAGCTGGATCATCAGCCAGTGGTTCGCTCCCGACGCAGCCGTCGATGCCGTCGCTTCATTGACGAGGAGTGAGGGCGGTTCGTTCATGTTCATGACGAGGACGTCCACGTCGCCGTCGTTGTCGACGTCACCGAAGGCCGCGCCGCGGCTCGAGTGGCGGGCCCCGACGCCGGGGCCTGAAGCCGCGGTCACATCGCTGAACCGCGCGCCGTCCAGATTGCGAAAGACGACGCGCGGGCCGCGGTGCGGATACTCGGGGAGCACGCTCTCGATCTCGGGGTAGACGTTACCCGTGACGTAAAAGATGTCCGGCAGGCCGTCGTTGTCGAGGTCCGGCATCCCCGAGCCCCATTCGACGTGCCGATTCTGCGCGCCGAGCCCGACGGCCATCGCGACGTCCTCGAACATCCCTTTCCCGAGATTGCGATAGAGCGCCGGGATGTCGTCCGCGAAGTGGGTCTTGAGGAGGTCGAGCCGGCCGTCCAGATTGTAGTCTGATACCGCGAGCCCCATCCCTGCCTGCGGACTGCCTTGATCGTTGAACGCCGCGCCGCTCTCTACGGCGATGTCAGTAAACGTGCCGTCCTTGTTGTTGCGATAGAGAATCGCGGCGGTCGAGTCGGTGGCGACGTAAATATCGGGCCAGCCGTCTTCGTCGACATCGGCCGCGGAGGCGGTCATCGAATAGCGGCCGGTCACGCGGTCCACCTGCGAGCGGGCCGACACGTCGGTAAACGTTCCGTCACCGTTGTTGCGGTAAAGAAGATTCGTGTCCGTCGGCAGTCCCTTCGGCCCGCAGTTCACCGGGACGCCCTTCCAGAGGCAGTTCGGCCCTTTGCCCGGCTCGGACGCGGTGGCGAGATCAAACGCCAGGTAGTTCGCGACGAAGAGATCGAGGCGGCCGTCGCGATCGAAGTCGACGAAGGTGCAGCCCGATCCCCATCGGTCTGCCTTTGCGGCCAGGCCGGCGGCGGACGTCGTATCGCGGAACGCGCGCCCGCCGTCGTTGCGATAGAGCACGTTCCGGCCGAAGTACGTCACGAAGAGATCGGTCCACCCGTCGTTGTCGTGGTCGCCGGCGCAGACCGACGAAGCCCAGCCGGTGCGCGCGAGGCCGACGCGCGCGGTCACGTCTTCGAAGGTTCCATCCCGTCGGTTCTGGTACATCCGATTGGTTGGCGCCTTGTCTTTCGGCCACGCGATCTCCCGTCGCGCGCCATCCTCGAGCCGGGTACCGCTCAGAATGAACGCATCCAGCCAGCCGTCGTTGTCGTAGTCGACGAGCGCAGCGCCCGCGCCGTTGGTCTCGATGATGAACCGCTTGCGATCGACGCCGCCGTAGATCGATGGATGGAGAAGGCCCGCCTTCGCCGCGACGTCGGCGAAGGAGACGCGCCACTCGTCGGCGCGGGGAGACGGCGCCCAGGCGATCGCCGACGCGGCGAGGGCGAGCGCGGCGATCGATCTGATGTGGCACGGGCTTTTATCTGGCACCACCTAGCGCCCCGTCTCTTTCTGCAAGCGCTCGGCGATCGCGAACTCCTTCTTCGCCTCGTCGATCCTTCCGGTCTGCTGCAGCAGTTGCGCGAGGACGTAGTGGGCCGTGCGGTTGTTGGGGTCGTACTGGATCGCGCGGCGCAGCATCCCTTCGGCCATCGCCGGCTCGGCTTTCTTCATGTACGCGCGTCCCATCAGGATGTAGGGTGCGCTGTAGAACGGGTTCAGCCAGATCGACTTCTGCAGCGCGCCGATCGCCTGATCCCATTTCGAGCCGCGCACGTATGCGTCGCCGAGCTGCGACAGCGCGGTCGCGTCCGCGGGGTTGATCGTCAGCTCTCGTTCGGTGAACGCGATGGCCTCGTCCAGCCGGCCTCGGAAGAGCGCGATCTGGCCGAGGAGGAGATTCGCCCGCGGCAGCTTCGGATCGAGCGCCAGCGCCCGTTCGAGCTCGGGGCGCGCCAGCTCATCGTGCTCGAGGCGAATCATCATCTGCGCCGCGAACAGGTGCGAGGCGGCGGAACCCGGGGCGGCGCCGAAGAGCGCGGCGAGCACGTCGCGCGCTTTGGCAGGCTCCCGCGTCTGGATGTACGCCTGCGCGAGAACGTAGGCGAGCTCTTGATTGTCCGAGGCCCAGGCCCGCGTGGCTTCGAGGCGCGGTACCGCGTCCGCGTAGCGGCCGGCGAGATACAGCGACAGGCCGAGCACCTGGACGGCTTCACGCCGCTCGATCGAGTCCTGCGGAAGCCGGTCGACGACTGGGGTCAGCAGCTCGATCGCCCGCGCGTAGTCGTCCGCGTGGTAGTACGCGACGCCCAGCAGCTGCGTCAGCTCCGCCGTCGCCGCCGCGCCATCGCCGCGCGCCTTGTCCTTCTCCAGGAGCGCGATCGCGCCCCGGGGCTTGCCGGCATTGATCAGCGCGCGTGCGTCCGAGCGCAGTTTCGCCGCCGGCGCGTCCTGCGCGGACACCGCTGCCGCGAGCATGAGCGCCCCAAGCCCCAAGCCCAAGGCCCCAGGCCCTACTTCCGTACTCCCTCCCCTTCTTTCAAAGTAAGGATCCGGTCGACCCCGACATCCGTCCAGACCTCCTCGAGCCCGTTCGGCCAGCGCACTTCGACCCGATCGATCTTCGCGTCCTTGCCCAATCCGAAGTGGACGCGCAGGTCGTTCTGCGCATAGTAGCTGCCGCCGCCGCGGACTTCGTCCACCTGGGTCCCGCCCGCCGCGCGAACGCGGACACGGGCGCCGATCGCGCTGCGATTCGACTTCGTCCCGACGAGCGTGAAGGTGATCCAGTGGTTCGACGCGTCCGAGTTCAGCCGGAACAGATCCGGCGTGTCGTGAACGTTGTTGACGACGACGTCCACGTCGCCGTCGTTGTCGAGATCGGCGAACGCGGCGCCGCGGCCCGCCTTCGGCGTCGTGACCGGCGGGCCGAGACGCTCGGTGACGTCCTCGAAGCGGCCGTTCTTCATGTTCCGGTACACGACTTTGCGCTGCTTGTAGCCCGCCTCGGTCTTGAGCTGCTCGACCTCGGGGTACACGTGCCCGTTGACGAGGAACAGATCGAGCCAGCCGTCGTTCTCGAGATCGATGAAACCGACGCCCCATCCGAGCCAGCGCGTGTTCATGCCAATCCCGCTCGCGAAGGTCCGGTCTTCGCAGAGCCCGTCGCCGGTGTTGGCGTACAACGTGGAGGTGTCGCCCGCGAAGTTCGTCTTGAACAGATCGAACGTGCCGTTCCGGTCGTAATCACCGACGGCGATGCCCATGCCGGCCTGCGGCTTGCCATCCTGGCTGTACGCGCACCCGGCCCCCACGCCGATGTCGGTGAACGTGCCGTCCCGGTTGTTCCTGTACAACGCGCTCGGATTCGAGTCGTTCGCCACATAGAGATCGACCCATCCGTCGTCGTCGAAATCCAGCGTGGTGACGCCGAGGCCGTACGTGCCTTGCGCCTTCAGGATGCCGGCCGCGGCCGACACGTCCTCGAATGCCCCGTCCCCTTTGTTGCGGTACAGGACGTTCTTCCCGCCCGGGAGCCCGGGCGGGCCGCACGCGACCGGGACGCCCTTGTACCGGCACAGCCCGGAGTCCGGCGCCGGCGCCGTGGCGAGATCGAGATCGATGTAATTGGCGGCGAACAGATCGAGCCGCCCGTCCCGGTCGTAGTCCACGAACGCGCAGCCGGCGCCCCAGCGGCGCCTGGCGTCGACGAGGCCAGCGGTCCTGGTCACGTCTCGGAAGGTACTGTCGCCGTTGTTTCGATAGAGGCGATTCTGCCCCCAGTAGGTGACGAACAGATCGTCGAATCCGTCGTTGTCGTAGTCCGCCGCGCACGCGCCCTGCCCCCAGCCGCTCGCCTCGAGGCCCGCTTTCTTCGTGATGTCCTCGAACGTTCCATCGCCGCGATTGCGGTACAGATGATTTGTCGGCTCCTGCCCTTTCGGGAATCCCTCGAGGGTCGTCCCGTTTACGACGAACAGATCGAGGCGGCCGTCGTTGTCCACGTCCAGCACCGCGATACCGCAGCCGGTGGTCTCGAGCAGGTACTTGTTCGTTTTCTGCCCGCCGAATACGGTCGTGGCCGTGAGCCCCGCCTCGCGGGCGACGCTCGCGAATGAGAAGCCGATACTGTCGGGGCCGGGCGCCTGAAAGGCGGCCAACGACGCGGCGAGCGGAATGAGGAGCGCGCCGAAGAATCTCACGGGTGGTCAGCGGCCATCGGGCGGCCGAAGATACGGAGCGAGTCGCTTCGCTTCCTCGAAGTGGGTGCGCGCTTCTGCCACGGCCCCCTTGCGCGTGAGCGCGAGCGCAAGCTGGTAGTGCGCCTGCGGGTTGTCTGGCGCGAGACGTACCGCCTCGCGAAAGCGGTCGATGGCGCCGGCGAGATCGTTGGCCTTCAGTCGATTCATCCCGACGCCGACCGCGAACACCGATGCCTGCGCGTCGGCTTTCAGCTTGTTCAACCGATCGGCCTCTGCAAACGCGGCGGCCGCTTCGTCGGCGCGCCCGAGCTGTTTGAGCGCCTGCCCGAGGCTGAGGTGCGCTTCGGCTGACGTCGGACGATAGGCAATCGCCCGGCGAAACTCTTCGACCGCCGCCTCAATCGAGCCTTGCTGGCGAAGGACGGTCCCCAGCATGTAGTGCGCGTCGGGAAAGTCCTGCTTGCGCGCGATCGCTTCCCGGAACCGCTGACCGGCCTCTTCGGCTCGCCCGGTCTGCCACAGGACGACGCCGAGCGTGTACGGCGCTTCAGGCAGCGAGGGATCGAGCTCGATGGCGCGGCGAAGCTCGCGTTCCGCGCCGGCGAAGTCATCCTTCTGCTTGAGCGCCAGCCCCAGGTTGTAGAACGCTTCGGCGCTTCGAGCGTCGCGGGCGATCAACTCGCGGTAGACGGCGACAGCCCCTTCCAGGTCGCCGCGGTGCATCAGCACCGAACCGAGATTGATGCGCGCGCTGGTCAGGTCGGGTTGCCTGGCGATGAGCGCGCGCAGGGTCGCCGCCGCCTCGTCAGCCTCCCCGTTCTGCATGAGCACGAGGCCGAAATTGTTCTGCGCTTCCCAGAGCGTCGGGTCGGCTGCCACCGCTTTTCGGAGCGCCGCGACAGCCCCGTCGAGATCTCCCTGATCGCGCCGCGCGATGCCGAGCTGCATGTGCGCGACCGCGAGCGACGGGTTCAGCGTCGTCGCGCGGGAAAGGTGCTCGATCGCCGGCCCGAGCTCCCCGCGTTGACGGAGCGTGACGCCAAGGTAGTACTGAGCCTCGGCGTGACCGGGGCGCAGGCGCACGGCCGCCTCGAGTGCCGTCTGAGCGCCGGCCAGATCTTTCGTCCACCAGCGCGTGGCGCCGAGATGGTACTGCGCGTCGAAATGGGTCGGCGCGAGGGCGACCGCCTTCTCGAACTGCGCGATCGCGTCGGCGGTCCGACCGAGCTGTCCGTACATGAAACCCAGACGATCGTGGGCATCGGCGAACGCGGGGTCGAGACGAATCGCTGCCTCGTAGGCGGCGGCCGCGCCTGCGAAGTCGCGCTTCTGCTCGAGCTGCGCACCGCTGCGATAGTGCGCCTTCGCCGATTGCGGTTCCTGCGCGTGGACCGCGGTCGCCAGCGCTGGCAACAGCCAGACGAGGACCAGCCGAGGTCGGCCCCACGTGCCCATATTCCGGATTCTAGCGCCTCCTGGGCACGTTCAACTCGTCGAGGAGCCGCTCGTCATCTCTCCAGTCGGACTTCACCTTCACGTGGAGATCGAGGAACACCTTCGTCTCGAACATCCGCTCGAGCGACTCGCGCGCCTCGGTGCCGATGCGCTTGATCATCTCGCCGCGGCGGCCGAGGACGATCGGCTTGTGCGACTCCTGATCCACCACGATCGTGGCGTAAAGCCGCAGCAGCCCGCCCTCATTTTCTTCTGCTCGCGGGGCCCCACCCCCGCTCGCTCGCGCGGGCCGCTGGCGCTCGAACTGATCGATCACGACCGCGGTCGTAAACGGCAGCTCGTCGTGCGTGTGAAGGAGGAGCTTCTCGCGAATGAGCTCCGCTGCCATGACGCGCTCGGGCTGATCGGTCAGGTAGTCCTCGGGATAGAGCGCCTCGCCCTCCGGCAGGTTGGCCAGCAGCGCGCGCTCGAGGACGTCCATGCCGTCGCCCGTTATGGCCGACACGGGGACGATCGCCTTGAAGTCGTGCTCCCGTCGGTACGCGTCGATGAGCGGCAGCAGCGTCGTCTTCTTGATCCGATCGATCTTGCTGAGGACGAGGACGACCGGGATCTTCGCCCGCTTCACGACCTCGAGGACGAAACGGTCCCCCTTCCCCGGCTTCGCCGACGCGTCCACGACGAAGGCCAGAAGGTCCACCTCGCGGATCGTGTCGAGCGCCGAATCGACCATCCGGACGTTCATCCGGTGGAGCGGCCGATGGATGCCCGGCGTGTCGACGAAGACGATCTGGCCGCCGCCGGGCACGTTCTTGACGCCCGTGATCCGGCTGCGCGTGGTCTGGGGCTTGTCGGAGACGATCGCGACCTTGGCTCCGACGAGCGCATTGAGGAGGGTGGACTTGCCGGCGTTCGGACGGCCGATCAGGGAAACAAACCCTGATTGCATCATCAGGCTTGGGCCTGGGGTGCCGCGACCGGAACGCGGCGCATGCGGACCTTGTGGATGCGGCGGCGCTCCGCTTCGAGGACGACGACCTCGAGCCCATCCAGCCCGAAAGTCTCGCCGACCGCCGGCACGCGGCCGAGCTGCGAGAGCAGATAGCCCCCCAGCGTCTCGAACCCTTCGGGTTTGATCTGCACACCGAGCCGCTCGTTGACGTCAGCGATGTTGATCTTGGCGCTGAACGTGAAACCGCCGTCCGCCTCCTCGACGATCGGTTCCGCCTCGACGTCGTACTCGTCCCTGATTTCCCCCACGATCTCCTCGAGTAGGTCCTCGATCGTGACGAGGCCGGCCGTGCCGCCGTACTCGTCGACGACGATGGCCATCTGCGCCTGGCGGCGCTGAAACTCCCGGAGCAGCTCGGGCACGCGCTTGGTTTCCGGCACGAACATCGCCGGACGGACGTACGTCGTGACCGAATCGTCTTCCTTCGTGTCGGCGAGGAGAAGGAAGTCCTTCACGTAGACGATCCCGTTGATGTTGTCGAGGTTCTCGGTATAGACGGGCATTCGGGAGTATTCCTGCTCGCGGAAGAGCGCTCGGGCGTCACGCACGTTGGCGTGCGACTGAATCGCGACGATGTCCGGGCGCGGCGTCATGACCTCGCGGGCGAGCGTGTCACCGAAGTCGACGACCGATCGGATGAGCTGCCGTTCATGGCGCTCTATCAGCGGTGCGTCGGCTGTCTCCTCTTCCCCCGCATCCGCCTCCGGCTCCTCGGCCGGCTCTCCTCCCGGGTCCTCGGCGAGACTCTCCTCGGGGGGAGGGCCGCCGGTGAAGCGGCGCGCGATGCCGACGAATCCCGCCGCGATGCTCCGCAGCCGCAGGAAGCGCGCGATCCGGTCGAACGACGGCAGCAGGATCTCGAGCGCCTTCTGCGGATCGCGCCGCACGAGAAGCGTCGGCAGAAGATGCTCGCAGACGAGGCTGAACACGGCCACCGAGAGGATGAGCGCCGCGATCGATCGCCAGCCCCCTCGGCCAATCAGAATGGCGAGCAGGATTGTCGCGCACGCGAAGAGGACGCCCAGCATGAGGCGGATCGGGACGAACAGCTTGACCGGGTCGTCCAGGTATCGCGCGAGTCGATCCTCCGGTCCGCCGCGGTCGGCGACGAAGCGGAGCGACAGGCGCATCAGAAGCGTGAAGGCGGTCTCCACCGACCCGACGTAGATGGTCGCGAGGGCGAGGATGAAGAGCAGGACGGGAACGAGGTCCATCGGCTTCTAAACTGGGGCTCCGCCCCGGACCCCGGCTCGGTCGGTTGCGCGAGCACGGCCCGACGGGCGGCCCCGCTCGGTAAGTCCTTGTATCAGGCCGCCTTTGCGCCGGAGCCGCCGTTCCAGCTCAGCCATTTGACCGGTGTCGGTCTCGTGATCGTATCCCAGAAGGTGCAGAAGGCCGTGGAGGGCCAGAATCCGAAGTTCGACAGTGAGGGGGTGGCCGTGCTCCCGGGCCTGCCGGGCGGCGACTCCAGTCGCGATGACGATGTCACCTAATACGTCAGCCTTACCAAGCCCGTCAGCAATTCTTGACGGCCGCAGGCGCTGCTCTGTCTGAGGGAACGACAGCACGTCGGTCGGCGCGTCCTTCTTCCGGTATCGCCGGTTGAGGGCCCGCATGCGCGCGTCGGACACGAGCGCGACGGTCACGGTTCCCCGCGCGCGCGCTGGAGCGACGCGCGCGACCCAGCGCGCGAGGCCTGGCGCGCGCGCCGCGCGCCCCGCGGCGTCAACCACGAACACGCGGATCATTTTCCGGAGTTGTACCTGTTCGTATGCCTTGACGATCTGCTGGACGAGCGGGTGCCGGACGACGTCCCTCTCGTCGAACCGGACGAACGCGATGCCTTCGACGTTGCCGACGACGCGCATCGCTTCCACGAGACCTGAGACGCGCCCCGCGGGCAGATCGATCTGCGTGATGTCGCCGGTGATCACCGCCTTCGACCCGAAGCCGAGCCGCGTCAGGAACATCTTCATCTGATCCGACGTCGTGTTCTGCGCTTCGTCCAGGATGACGAACGCGTCGTTGAGCGTGCGCCCGCGCATGAAGGCGAGGGGGGCGATCTCTATCGTCCCGCGCTCGATCAACCGTTCGACCCGTTCGGTGTCGAGCATGTCGTAGAGCGCGTCGTACAACGGACGGAGATAGGGATTGACCTTCTCCTGGAGATCGCCGGGCAGGAAGCCGAGCTTCTCCCCCGCCTCGACCGCCGGGCGGACCAGGATGATCCGCGTGACTTTCTTTGCCAGCAGGAACGTGACCGCCTGCGCCATCGCCAGGTAGGTCTTCCCGGTCCCGGCGGGACCGATGCCGAACACGATGTCGTGCTGATCGATCGCTTCCAGATACCGCCGCTGGTTGACGCTCTTCGGCAGAATCTGCTTGCGGCCGGACGTGCGCGTCTGCGCGCCACGCACGAAGTAGTCGCGCAGCGCGACCTGCTCGTCCTGCGCCACGAGCTGACCCGCGGTCTTCACGTCGCCGCGCCCGAGCTTGTATCCCTCGCGCATGAGCGCCGTGAGCTGTTCCAGCACGCGCTCCGCCTTCGCGACGTCCGCTGGCTCTCCCCCAACCATCAGATCGTGCCCGTCGGTGCGGATCGTGACCCCGAACTGCGCCTCGAGCGCTTTCAGATTTTCGTCGTGAGTGCCGAAGAGCGACTCGATCCCCTGTTCAGGGATCGTGATGCGACGGGTAGAAGAAGCGGGGATGTGAGGGTCTCCTCTCAGAACTTGGCTCGATTATGCCACAGGCCACGGACCACGGGCCACGGATGACGCGGATCACAAGCCACGGATTACACGGATGACACGGATGACACGGATTCCATTGGCGTCAAGAATCTTAGCGCTCGACCTTGATGTGAAGCTCACGTAACTGCCGCATGTCGACCTGCGACGGCGCGCCCGCCATGAGATCGACCGCCTGTGCCGTCTTGGGAAAGGCCATGACGTCGCGGATCGACGCCTCCCCCGCGAGGAGCGCGACGATCCGATCGAGGCCGAACGCGATACCGCCGTGCGGCGGCGTGCCGTACTCGAGCGCGTCGAGGAAGAATCCGAAGCGGGCCCGCGCCTCCTCGTCCGAGATTCCCAGCAGACGGAAGACCGTGCGCTGCAGCTCGGGGTTGTGGATTCGGATGCTGCCTCCAGCGATCTCCGACCCGTTCATCACGAGGTCGTACGCCTTCGCGCGGGCGCCTCCCGGATCGCTCTCGAGCCGGCTGATGTCCTCGTCGGCCGGAGACGTGAAGGGATGGTGCATGGGCGTGTGGCGCTTCTCGTCCTCGCTCCACTCGAAGAGCGGAAAGTCCACGACCCAGAGCAGCTCGAACACGTCCGGCTTGAGCAGGCCGCGCTGTTTCGCGATCGACAGGCGGAGCTGCCCGAGCCAGGTGGACGCGGACACCGCGTCCGCCGCGGCGGCGAGCAGCAACAGGCCGTTCTCGGCGACCTCCGCCTCGTCGAGCGCGCGGGCCATGGTCGCCTCACCAGCAGCCTTCAACGCGGAGCTCTGTACGACGCCGTCTGCGCGCCGCGCCCAGACGAGACCCGACGCTCCGGCCTGCTTCGCCTGCTCGACGAGCTCGTCCAACTCGCGCCGGCTCGCCCCGGCGGCCCCTTCGACGACGAGCGCCCGGACCGCGCCGCCCGCGCCGACCGCCTCACGAAACACGTTGAAGGTCGATTCGCGAAAGACGTCTGACAGATCGTGGATCGGCATCCCGGGCCGCAGATCCGGCTTGTCCGATCCGTAGCGGGCCATCGCCTCGTCGTACGGCATGCGCCGGAACGGCGCGTGAATCTCGCGGCCGATCGTTCGCATCACCTCCTGCATCGTCCCCTCGACGATGCCGAAGACGAGGTCGCGGGTGGCGAACGATATCTCGAGGTCCACCTGCGTGAATTCGGGCTGGCGATCGGCGCGCAGGTCCTCGTCGCGGAAGCAGCGGCAGATCTGGAAGTACCGGTCCATGCCCGCGACCATCAGGATCTGTTTGAAGATCTGCGGCGATTGCGGGAGCGCGTAGAACTCTCCCGGGTGGACGCGGCTCGGGACGAGGTAGTCGCGCGCCCCTTCGGGCGTCGACCGCGTCAGAATCGGCGTCTCGATCTCGAGGAAGCCCTGGCTGTCGAGATACTGGCGGAACGCCAGGCACACCTCGTGCCGCAGCGCGAGGTTCTGCTGCATCCGGGCCCGACGCAGGTCCAGATACCTGTGCCTGAGTCTCGTGTCCTCCGACACCGGCGCGTCGTCCGCGATCTGGAACGGCGGGGTCTTCGCGTCGTTGAGCAACCGGATCTCGCGCGCCAGCACCTCGATCTCGCCGGTCGCGATCTTCGGGTTCACCGTGTCCGGCGCACGGCGCTCGACGTGTCCGAGAACGGCGACGACGAACTCGGGCCGAAGCCGTTTTGCCGAGGCGACGATCGCCGACTCTTTCGCGACGACCTGCGTGATGCCGTGCCGGTCGCGGACGTCGACGAAGATCAGCGCGCCGAGGTCGCGCACGCGGTGCGCCCATCCCAGCAGGACGACGTCCCGGCCGATGTCGGCGGCGGTGAGGCCGCCGCAGGTATGCGTCCGCGTGAGGTTGCCGAGTGTGTCAGTCATGGCGTGACGCCCAACCCTTCAGCGCTGGCCAGGAACTGCACGATCTGCGACCGCGGTACCGCGGTCTGCTCGCCCGTCGTCATGTCTTTTACGGTGACCTCTCCCCGCGACAACTCGTCCGCGCCGACGATGATGGTGTGCGTGACGCCGAGCCGATCGGCGCGCTTCATCTGTGCCTTGACGCCTCGCGCGCCGAATTCCATCTGCGATCTGACCCCCTCCCGGCGCAGGTCGGCGAGGAGCGCGATCGCGGCATCGCGCGCTTCGTCTCCAACCGCCGCGACGAAAACGCCATGCTTGCCGCGCTCGTCCGGCTGATCGGGCATCGCCAGCACCATCCGATCGAGCCCCACGGCGAACCCGATGCCGACGCGGTCCGGTCCGCCGAGCTGCTTGACGAGCCCGTCGTACCGCCCTCCCCCGAGGAGCGCGTTCTGCGCGCCGAGCGAGGCTCCTCCGAGGATCTCGAAGGTCGTCCGCGTGTAGTAGTCGAGCCCGCGGACGAGCCGGTGCGACACGCGGAACGGCATGCCGGCGGCGGTCAGGTGCCGCTGGACCGCCTCGAAATGTTCCCGGCACTCGGCGCAGAGATAGTCGACCGAATGGGGTAACGCGTCGATGATCGGCTGATCCGCGGGCACCTTGCAATCGAAGATGCGGAGCGGGTTGGTCTGCGCGCGCCGCTGGCAGTCGCCGCACAGCTTCGACACGTTCTCGCCGAGCGCGTCCACGAGCGCCTTGCCGAAACCCGGCCGGCAGACGTGGTCACCGACGGAGTTGATCACCAGCTCGACGTCGCCAATCCCCAGCTCGCGGACGAGCGTGAACGCGAGGTCGATGACCTCGGCGTCGATCGCCGGATCCTTCACCCCGAAGACCTCGACGTCGAGCTGGTGGAACTGCCGGTAGCGCCCCTTCTGAGGCCGCTCGTACCGGAACATGGGGCCGATGGAGTAGAGCTTCGGGGACGCCAGCGTCTGCTCCAGGTTGTGTTCGACGAAGGCACGGACCATGCTCGGCGTCGCCTCGGGCCGGAGCGTCACGCGATCCCCGCCCTTGTCGACGAAGGAGTACATCTCCTTCTGAACGATGTCGGTCGCCTCCCCGGTCCCCTTTGAAAAGAGCTCCTCGCGTTCGATGATCGGCGTCCGTACTTCCAGATACCCGTAGCGCTCGCACAGATCGCGGGAGACCCGCTCGAGCCGCTGCCACTTCTCGACCTCGCCGGGAAGGATGTCGCGCGTGCCGCGAACCGCCGGAATCACTCGTTGATTATATCTGGGTGATCCGGGCACGCCCGACCTGAAGGTCGGGCCTACACCGTCGCCTCACGGTGTCGTCGTTGACTTGCGCACCGTCGGATACTGAATCCCGAGCTGCTCCAGATAGGTCTTGTACTTCGTCGGGTCGTAGTAGAACTTCCGCATCTCGGAGCGGTATTTCGCCATGATGTCGGTGTTCAGCTCGATGGCCGGCTTGTCCTGCTGGCGGATCAGCGGCTCGTACTTCATGTCCTTGGTCTGGACGGTCTTGAAGTAATCCCACGCCTGCTGGACCAGCTCCGGCCGGAGCAGGATGTCCAGCATCGTCATCGCCTGCGTCTTGGCGCCCGCGGTGACGCCCTTGTGCGCGATAGGCGTCGCCATCGCGATCGCGTCGGCCCAGTTGTGGCCGGGGAGATTCGGGATGTTCGACGGGAAGCGCAGCGTTACGGTCGGCACGTTCCAGGAGATGTCGCCGATGTCATCCGACCCGCCGCCGCGGTTCTGCTGCTCGGTGACCGGCTGACCGAGATCCTCGATCTTGCTGGCGAGCCCCTCGGCCTCGACGCCGAGCTCCTTCTGCAGCGCCTTCGCGAGCGTCTGGTCCGCGTCGCTCCATTCGGGCAACCCGACCTTCTTGATGTTCTCGTAGGTCGTCTCGGCGATCACCTTGTTCATATGCTGCGGCCAGGCGGAGCCGAGCACCCGCGTGGGCTGCAGCTCGGTGCCGGTCATCATCGCGGCACCCTTCGCGATCGTGTCGCCGATCTCCCACAACTCCTTGATGCGGGGATAGGTGATCTCGCGGAAGTAGTACCAGACCGTGGCCGTGCGCGGCACGACGTTCGGCTGATCGCCGCCATCCCTGATGACGTAGTGCGACCGGTGCTGCAGCCGCAGGTGCTCCCGCCGGAAGTTCCAGCCGACGTTCATGAGCTCCACGGCGTCCAGCGCGCTCCGGCCGCGCCACGGCGCGCCGGCGCTGTGCGCCGTTTCACCGACGAACGAAAACGCAACGGAGACGAGGCCCGTGCCGCCGCCCGCGCCCCATGACACGCCGAGGTTCCGTCCTACGTGCGTGAAGAGCGCGACGTCCACGTCTTTGAAGAAGCCCTCGCGAACGAAGTATGCCTTCGTCCCGACCAGCTCCTCGGCGGTTCCCGGCCAGATCTTGATCGTGCCCGGGATCTTCTCGCGCTCCATGATCTTCTTCACCGCGAGCGCCGCGGTGATGTTCACCGCCTGGCCGGAATTGTGTCCTTCCCCGTGACCGGGGGCGCCCGGGATGAGCGGATCGTGATACGCCACCCCCGGCTTCTGCGAGGCCTGGGGGATGCCGTCGATGTCGGAGCCGAGCGCGATGACCGGCTTGCCGGAGCCCCACGTCGCCATGAAGGCGGTCGGGATGCCGGCGATCCCGGCCTGAACGGTGAACCCGTTCTTCTTCAGGATGTCGATGATGTACCGATTGGTCTCGGTCTCTTGAAAGCCGAGCTCCCCGAAGCTGAAGATCGAATCGACCATCTGCTGGGAGAACTCGCGGCGCGCCTCCACATCCGCGACGGCTTCCTGCTTGAGCGCGTCGAGCCGGGCGGTCTCCAGCTTCTGCTTCGCCAGCTCCTGCTTCGAGGGCTTGGGCGGCCGTGGCGCCGACTGCGACCCCAGGATTGCGCCGCCGACCCATACAAACAGCGACAAGAAGACGACGATCGCCGACATCGGGCGCACCATGGCGGATCCTCCAGGGCGCGGATTATATAATGACGGTGTGGTGCCTGTAGTCGATGCGCTCGGAAGGCCGCTGAGGAGCCTTCGCGTTTCCGTCACCGACCGCTGCAACCTCCGCTGCGAGTACTGCATGCCGGAGGAGGAATACGTCTGGCTGCCGCGGCAGCACCTGCTGACGTACGAGGAAATCGGCGCGATCGTCGATGCCTTCACGGACGAAGGCGTGGACCGCGTCCGTATCACGGGCGGCGAGCCCCTCGTGCGGCAGCGGCTGTCGGTGCTCGTCGAGAGCCTCGCGGCGCGTCCCGCGCTCGAAGACCTCGCGCTCACGACCAACGGCGTGCTCCTCGCGGATCAGGCGCGGGACCTTCGGGCCGCGGGCCTCCACCGGCTGACGGTCAGCCTCGATACGCTGCGCGCCGACCGCTTCCTGCGGCTCACGCGCCTCGATCTCCACGGCGCCGTCCTGCGCGGCCTCGACGCCGCCGCGGACGCCGGGTTCGACGCGCTGAAGATCGATACGGTCGTCCTGCGCGGCGTCAACGACGACGAGCTGCCGGCGCTCGTCGACTTCGGCCGCGGGATCGGGGCCGAAGTGCGGTTCATCGAGTACATGGACGTCGGCGGCGCCACGCGCTGGACTCCTGCCGCGGTGGTCTCGCGTGCCGAGATCCTCGAGCGGGTCGCCGAGCGCTTCGGCACGCCGGAGGCGATCGTCGAAAACAGCTCCGCGCCCGCAGAGCGCTTCCGCCTGCCGGACGGCACGATCTTCGGCATCATCGCCTCGGTGACGCAGCCGTTCTGCCGCAGCTGCGATCGCAGCCGGCTGACGGCCGACGGGCTGTGGTTCCTCTGCCTGTACGGGCGGTTCGGGACCGATCTGCGCGGGCCGCTGCGCCGCGGCGCATCGCGCGACGACCTGCGATCCATCCTCGCGCGCGTGTGGCGCGCGCGGACCGAACGCGGCGCGGAGGAGCGCGTCTCGCTCGACCGCCGCACGCCGCTCATCCCGATCAGCGCGCTCCGCCAGGATGCGCACCTGGAAATGCATACGCGCGGGGGATGAGACCTTTGCGTCCTTTGCCGCCTCTGCGTCCTCTGCGTCGATCATTTTTGTAATACCGGCCAAATTCCCGCCTGCCGGCCAGCCGGTTGGCCGCCTCGATCGCCGGCGCCGCGTCGATTCCCGGCCGAAAAACGGGCCTCGGCGCGCGGCACGTACGTTGCTCAATCTGGCGGCAGTTCCCCAACTGCGAGCCGACATGGTCTGGTTTCTAGAGCGCGGCCCCGAGCTGATTGTCTGCGAGGCTCGACACACGATCGACGGCAGCGCGTTCGAGCTGTCGACGACGGTCGAGCAGGCGGGCGACGAGAAGGTCGAGCGCTTCCCCACGCCGACCGAGTTGATCGAGCGCTTCGTGGAGTTTCAGCGAGAGCTGCACGCGAACGGCTGGCACGTCGTGCCGTATTCGCGCCGGGCCGAGCCCTTCGTCTAGGTTCGAACTCAGTCGACCGCGAACGCGACGAACATCAGGCGTCCCTCGCGCTCGATCTGCACGACGAGCGCGCGACCCGGCTTGACCGCGTCGACGGCGGCGCGAAGCCCGGCGACGTTCTTGATCTCGGTTCGATTCACCCGATAGATGACGTCCCCGGGTTTCAGGCTCCCTTGTTGCGAGGGCGGCGCCGCGGGGGAAACTGCCGCCACCACCACTCCCTCGCGGCGCCGCAATGACGGGAGCAGCCGGACGATCCGCTCGTCCAGATCCAACCCGAGAATGCCGAGCCGGGAGACGATGTGATCTTCCGGCCGGACGAACTCCGCGAACCGCTCGGGGGCGTCCGGGCGCTCCGTAACCGTCACACGCGCCGTCACCCGCGCGTCCCCGCGCAGGATCTCCAGGTTGACCGGCGCACCCACGCCCCGCGTGTAGAAGTTCACCTGGAACTGCCGGCCGTTCTCCATCGGCTTGCCGTCGAGCGCGACCACGATGTCGCCAGCCTGGAGCCCGGCGCGGCCCCCCGGCCCGTTCGGATCGACGTCTGAGATCACGACCCCCCAGTCCTGCGACAGCCCCAGCCCCTCGGCGATGAGCGGCGTGATCGTCTGCGTGATCACGCCGATCTCTCCCCTCCGGACGCGGCCGGTCTTTCTGATTTGATCGAAGACATTGCGCACGATATTGCTCGGCGCCGCGAAGCCGATGCCCTCGTGGCCGCCCGACTGCGAGTAGATCAGCGTGTTGATCCCGACCACGCGCCCGTCGGCGTCGACGAGGGGCCCACCGCTGTTGCCCGGGTTGATGGGCGCGTCGGTCTGGATGTAGATCATCGGATCTTCGGGCTCGAGTTGTCTCGCGACGGCGCTGACGACGCCCATCGTCACCGACGAGTTGAGGCCGAGCGGGCTGCCGAAGGCCATGACGATCTGGCCCGGCTTGAGCACATCCGAGTCCCCGAGCGGAAGCGTTGGAAGGTTGCGCTCCTCGACCTTCAGCACCGCGAGATCGGTCTCTCGATCCACCGCGACGATCTGCGCGCCGACGATCCGGCCGCGTCGCTTGAGGATCGACTTCGCCGGTCCGCCGACGCCGACCGACGCGAGCTCCACCTGCACGCGGATCGCCCCTTCGACGACGTGCGCGTTGGTGACGATGTAGCCGTCGGCATCGAGGACCACGCCCGACCCGCTCGTCCGCTCGGTCGTGACGAGACTCGTCGGCGGCCCGTCCTCGGCCGAGGGCGCGGTATAGGCGGTCGCGAAGATCTGGACGACGGCGGGGCTGACCTTGTCGACGAGCCGCTCGAACGCGGCGCTCAGGTCGGGCAGCGACGGCGGCTTCGACGGCGCGGGTTGCGCAGCCGCGCCGGAACGCGTGGCGACGAGCGCCAGCGCCACGATCACGACCCGAAAGCGACGACGAACCTTGGATGCAGTCATACAGCGGTCGAAACAAGCGCGGGAATTCTCACGGTGAAGAGCGCGCCGCTCCGATCGGACCGGTTCGCCGCCTTCACGCTCCCGTGGTGCAGCTCGACGATCCGGTGGACGATGGACAGACCCAGGCCGAGCCCGGAGTGCTCGCGGGTCGTCGAGGCATCCGATTGCCTGAACGGCTCGAAGACGTGCGGCAGAAAGTCAGCCTCGATTCCGGGGCCTTCATCCGTGACCGTGATGTCGATCCACTCGCCGTCCTGGATGGCGTGCAGCCTGACGAGCCCGTCAGAGGGCGAGAACTTGATCGCGTTGTCGAGGAGATTGATGAGGACCTGGCGCAGGCGTTCCTCGTCGCACTGGATCGTGTCGACCACCGACTCCACATCTGCTTCCAGCCGCACGCGTTTCATCGCGGCGCCGGGACGGACCGCATCGATCGCCGAGTCGGCGAGCGTCGAGAAGGACGCCGGTTCCACGTTCAACGGGAAGTGGCCCGAGGTGATGCGCGAGATGTCGAGAATGTCCGACACCAGCCGCTGCTGCGCGAGCGCGTTCCGGTAGATCGTCTCGATCGCCCGTTCGCGTGACTGGGCGTCGAGCGATCCGTGCTGGAGCATGTGCGCCCACCCGAGTATCGCGTTGAGCGGCGTGCGGAGCTCGTGAGAGAGCGACGCCAGGAACGCATCCTTGGATCGGCTGGCCTCCTCCGCCTCGGTCCGCGCCGCCTGCTCGTGTATCAGCTGGGCCCGCGCTTCCTCGGCCTGCTTGCGCTCCGAGATGTCCTGACCGATGCCGGTCAGGCGCACCGGCCGGCCGTCCGGGTCGCAGACAACGTGGCCCGTCGCGTACAGCGTTCGCGTCGAGCCGTCCGGCCGCACGATCCGGTGTTCGAATGAGAACGGCTCGCGGCGCTCGACCGAGGACCGGACGCACCCGTCGACCCTGGCTCGATCGCCGGGATGGACGAGGCTGAGAAATCCCTCATAGCTCGCGAGGAAGGTGGCGGGTGACACGCCGTAAATCCGGAACAGCTCGTCGGACCACCAGACCTCGTTCGCGGCGACGTTCCATTCCCAGCTGCCGACGTGCGCGACCGCCTGGGCCTCGGCAAGGCGCGCGTGCGCGCGTCGAGCCTCCTCGGTGCCGGCGCGCACGCGCTCCTCCAGCGCCTCGTTGAGTTGCCGGAGCTCGGCGTCGCGCGCGCGGCGCGCCGCGACTTCCGCCGACGCCGCGATCATCGTGACGGTGACCACGGCGGTGAACGACTGCAGCAGCGGCAGCGCCAGCTGCGGCGGGTACGGGCCGAAGGGCCCAAGCTCGTGCACCGTTCCCCACAGGGCCAGCGCCGAGACCAGTGCGCACGCCGTCGCGGTCTCGCGCGGCCCGAAACGGAAGGCCGCCCACACGAAAATCGGGATCGTCAGGAACTGGATCGGCAGCCGGGCGCCGGCGAGCCGTGGATACGCGAAGACGGCGAGTCCGACCGCCGCGGCCGTCACGAACAGCAGTCCCAGCTCCATGAGGCGGGACGTCGGCACGCTCGCAGCCGCCGGCCGCGCGTAGAGAAGGATCAGGGGCGTGACCAGAATCGCCCCCGTGACGTCGCCGAGCCACCACGTGATCCAGAGCGTCCACGGCTCGGTCGAGCCCATGAGACCGCTCGCCGCCAGGCTCGCGAGGCCGATGGTTGCCGAGATCGATCCGGCGAGGGCCGCGATGGCGGCAAGCCTGAAAATCCCGGGCGCCGTGCGGAGGGAGGTCACCCCGCCGAACCGCTGCAGCAGCCGCGCGCCGACCAGCGCCTCGACGGTGTTGCCGAAGGCGATGCCCGCGGATGCCGTGAGCGACCCGGACGTCATCGCGTTGACGAGAAACGCGCCCACTGCGATGGCCGGCCAGATGCGCGGGCCGAACAGCAGCACGGCAGCCAGCGCGACGCCCGTGGCGGGCCAGACGGCGCTCGCGGCCGAGTGGACGAAAGCCAGCGAGAGCCCGAGCCGCCCCGAGACGAAGTATGCGGCCGCCGTCAGGACGAAGAGCAGCGCCGACCGCGCGGCTGGACCCATGGAGGCGCGATCTTCGCACGCGCGCGCCGAGCAGGGCAAATACGCCCCACGTCCATTGCTGAATGTGGATGGCTGAATGTGGAATGTGGGAATGCTGCGTGCCGAGCGCTGACTCAAATCAGCATTCAGCACTCAGCATTCCACGATGAGGTGCGGGCGTCAGTGCGTAACGACGGGGTCGTCCTTCTTCTTGCCCAACCCCTGAATCTGGACGGTCGGCGTGTCGGCGTCCGCGTCCTTCAGCACGTGCTTGCGATAGAGCTTCATCATGCGCTCGTTCTCGAGCGCCTGCGAGCTGCCCTGCTTCGCGGCGGCGCGGGCCAGAAGCTTCTCCTCGCGCGCGTTCTTGGCGATGCCCGCCTCGTCCAGGTCTTTCTGGACGCCGACAGCGACCGCCGCCTCGTCCAGCACGAGGTGATGTTCCTTCGACGCGAGCGGCACGGACTTGTTGCCCGCGAAGATCTCGTGGCGGCCGTGCTCCTCGTACCACTTCGTGAGAGTGGCCGTCATGTGCATCTTCTCGATGATGTTCCGCCAGCCAATGCCGGTGTTGTAGGCGCAGAAGGAGATCTCCCCTTCCTGCGTCGCGTACGGGATGATGCAGCGCTCCGTGCGCCGGAAGTCGTAGTTGAACAAGTCCTGGAACCACATGCCTGCGATGAACAGGAAGTTCCAGCGGTCGGCGCGGCGCCGCTCGATGTCCGCCTTCGTCCGGTCGCCGGTGACCTTGCCGTAGTCGCGGCCCGTCGCGCCAAAGGTCTTGTCGAACTTCTTCAACAGGTCCGCGAGCTTGAAATGCGTCGGCGCCTTGAACGGGTCGTAGTTCTTCATCAGCGCGAGGGCCATTCCCAGGACCGACATCTTCCTGCCGCGTGCGGCGTCGTTGACCGTCCGCAGGTCTTTCGCAACCTGGCCGGCGTTGAGAAACGCCGTGAACGGGACCGCTTCCCTCGTCTCCTTGTCGATCATCACGGCCATCCCAATGCCGCAATTCGGGTGGCAGCCGCAGGTCAGGTTGCCCCACTCCGCCGTCGGGCCGTGGACGAGGTCCGCCCAGTCGGTGAAGGTCCCCAGGAAGGAGATCGGGAACCAGTCGCGTGTCGGCTCGCCGATCTGCACCTGGTTCTTCACGTCGTGGGCGAGGTGCGACAGCGTGTAGCGCTGCGCCGCCCTGCGCTCCGGCGTGACCTCCTCGTCGCGGCCGGTGAACGACACCGGCTGGAACGAGAGGAAGTTGATCTTCTTCGGGTTGTCGAGCGCGAACTGGATGATCCGCCCGACCTGCTCGTTATTGATGCCGTTGACGATCGTCGTCACAGGGACGATGTCCACGCCGGCGGCGTGGAGGTTCTCGATCGCGCGGAGCTTGACGTCGAAGAGGTTGCCGACCAGGCGGTGCGAATTCGCTGCGTTGCCGATGCCGTCGAACTGCAGGTAGGCGTAGCGCAGGCCCGCCTCCGCCGCCGCCTTCGCAAATTCCGGGCTCTTGGCGAACTCGATGCCGTTGGTCGCGGCCTGGACGCTGTTGTAGCCGACTTTCTTCGAGTAGCGGACCGCGTCGAGGAAGTAGGGCGACAGCGTCGGCTCGCCTCCCGAGAACTGTACCGACATCTGCCGGCGCGGCTTAATCGAGATCGCGTTGTCGAGCATCGTCTTGATGTCGTCCCAGCTCAGCTCGTGGACGAAGCCGACCTGGTTCGCGTCCATGAAGCAGGGGTCGCACATCATGTTGCAGCGGTTGGTCAGGTCGATCGTCAGGACGGCGCCGCGGCCGTACTTGATCGTGCTCGAGCCGTGGTTGTGCAGCTTCTCGTCGTTGTGCGAGCGGATATCGCTGCCCGGGAACGAGTCCTCGAGGTGCTTGAAGAACGCCGGGTCGATCGCCATGACGTCCTCGAAATGCCCATGCTGCGGGCAATCCTTGACCATCAGGATCTTCCCGTCGCGCTCGATGATGTGCGCCTTGATCTCGCCGATCTTCTCGCTCAGAAGGACCTTGTAGTCCCTCTTGCCGTCGAGAATCTCCTGGCGCGCCTGCCGGACGCAGACCGGGCAGAGCGAGTCGGTCTCGCGCGGCCAGCCGAGCGGCGGCTTTACCTTCTGCCAGGACTTGAGCAGGGGCTTTTCAGACCACTTCGGCGTAAATGACGCGTTCGGCGCGACGCGGTTCGCCGCCTCGTACACCGTCCATGCCGCACGTGCCGCGTAGGTCAGCCCTTTCTCGACGTACTTGATCGGTTTGTGCATGACCCGCAGGATAGCCGACTTCATGACAAATCTGAGCGGGTTTCACTCAATGGGCCGATTGGGCGGCTGAACTGGCGGCCAACCGGGGTCAATGGCCAAGCTCCACCCGCTCCACATTCCACATTCGGCCAATCAACAATTAGGATCACCCCGTGTCGCCTGATGTCGTGGTGGTCGGCGCCGGCGTCTTCGGCGCCTGGATCGCGTGGCACTTGCAGGCCTCCGGGCGCCGGACGCTCATCGTCGACCAGTACGGCGTCGCGACGTCGCGCGCGAGCTCGGGCGGCGAGACCCGGCTGACCCGCGCAGGCTACGGCTCTGACGCCACCTACACCCGCGCGGCGCGCGCCTCCCTCGAAGCCTGGCGCCGGCTCGAGCGCGCAACCGGGACGCGGCTCTTCGAGCCGACCGGCGTTATCACGATCGCCGGACCGGGAGACTCGCAAACCGAGGCGACGCTGGCAACGCTCCTGGCCGAAGGCGTGCCGGCCCAGCGGCTCACGCGCGACGAGATCCTCTCCCGCGCGGAGGCGCTCGCCCTCCCGGCTGAGGTCTGGGGCGTGCTCGAGCCGGAGGCCGGCGTGCTCCACGCCCGGCGCGGCGTCGAAGCGGCCGTCGCCGACGCACGCCGGATCGGCGCGGAGCTGCTGCACGACGCGGTCGTGCCGATCGAGAGCGGCCCCTCGCGGCTCGACGCGATTACGACGGCGAGCGGTCGGCGGATTCCGGCGGGCACGTTCATCCTCGCCGCTGGAGCCTGGCTGCCGTCGATCGTGCCCGATGCGATGCGCTCCCGCCTCTTCGTGACGCGTCAGGAGGTGTTCTTCTTCGGCGCCCCGCGCGGCGATCGCCGCTATACTCCGAAGTCGCTTCCAGCCTGGATCGATTTCCAGGGCGGCGTGTACGGCCACGGCGACCTCGGACGCGGCGTGAAGATCGCGATCGATCGTCACGGTCCGGCGATCGACCCTGACACGGCCGATCGATCCGTCGGCGCGGACGCGATCGAGACGGTGCGGCGCGAGCTGGCGCAGCGGCTGCCGGGGCTCGCGACGGCGCCGATTCTCGAGACCCGAGTCTGCCAGTACGAGAGCAGCGCGAACGGCGACTTCGTGATCGACCGGCATCCGGCGCATGAGAACGTCTGGATCGCCGGAGGAGGCTCGGGCCACGGGTTCAAACACGGACCGTTCGTCGGCGACTACGTTCGGCACCTGATCGAGGGCCGGGCGACGATCGAGCCGCGCTTCGCGCTGGCGACCAAGGGGACGCAGCAGTCGCGCAAGGTGTACTGACGATGCCTGGAAGAATTCAGAATCCAGAATCCAGAATCCAGAAGCGGGTGCTGCTCTGCCTCGCGCTGGTGGGCTCGCTCGCGACTCCTGGATCTTCGGCGCAGCAACCTTCCCAGCCAGGCCGTCCGTACCTCGACGCGGCGGTCGAAACCGCGAAGTGGCTGGAAGCGACGGCCGTCAAGACGGAGCATGGGCTGACCTGGCCCGCGGTGCCGGGAGATCCCGACACCGTCACCTCGAACCTCTATGCCGGCTCGGCGGGCGTGGCGCTCTTCTTCCTCGAAGCGCATCGCGCGACGGGCGAGCGCCGGTACCTCGAGCACGCGCGGGGCGCCGCCGACCACATCGCCGCCACGTTCGACGAGACCGCCGACTCCGGCCTCTATACGGGTCTCGCCGGCCTTTGCTACACCCTCGGCGAAACCGCGCGGGCGACGGGCGTCCGGGCGTACTCGAGCGCCGCGCGGCGGTGCACTCTCCGGCTGCGCGAGCGAGCGAAGCGCGTGGGCGCCGGCATCGAGTGGAGCGACACGACCGACATCATCGGAGGGGGCGCCGGCATCGGCCTGTTTCTGCTGTATGCCGCGCGGGAGTTCGACGGAGCCGCGTCGCGGGATGCCGCCATTCAAGCCGGACGACGGCTGGTCTCGCTCGCGCGCCAGGAATCCACCGGCCTGAGCTGGCGCATGAACCCGTCGTTCCCCCGCGTCATGCCGAACTTCTCGCACGGAACGGCGGGCATCGCGTACTTCCTGGCGACCCTCGCCGCCGAGACGCGCCAGAAAGAGTTCCTGAAGCCGGCGGTCGAGGGCGGCCGGCACCTGCAGTCGATCGCGACTGGTGGCCATGGTGGCCATGGTGGCCATGGTGGCAACGACGTGTGCCTGATCATGCACAACGCGCCCGAGGGGACGGACCTCTTCTATCTCGGCTGGTGCCATGGGCCCGCAGGCACCGCACGGCTCTTCCACCAGCTCCATCGCGTGACCGGCGCCGCCGAGTGGCGGATGTGGGTGGACCGATCCGCGCGTGGCATCCTGACGAGCGGCATCCCCGACACGCAAACGCCGGGGTTCTGGAACAACGTCGGCCAATGCTGCGGCTCCGCCGGCGTCGGCGAGTTCTTCCTGGCGTTGCATCGGGCGGGCGGCCGTCAGGATTACCTGGCGTTCGCCCGACGGATGACGGACAACCTGCTCACGCGCGGCACACGCGATTCGAACGGCCTGCGGTGGACGCACGCCGAGCATCGGATACGCCCCGAGTTGCTTCAGGCGCAGACCGGCTTCATGCAGGGGGCCGCCGGCATCGGCACGTGGCTCCTCCACCTCGACGCGTTCGACCGCAAGCGTCGCCCGCTCGTCACGCTGCCTGATTCGCCCTTCTAGTTCAGAGTTCTGAGCTTTGCGTGCTGAGTTTCGAGCGCTGACTCCTGCGCCCGATCCAGTACGCGGCGCGCACCGCGAGCAGAATCGCCAGGATGGTCGCGTAGAAAAGCGGATCTCGAAGGTCCGACTTGACCTTCCAGATGAAGTGGACGACCGCGAGGATCGCGCTGAGGTAAATCAGGCGGTGAATCTGCTGCCACCGGCGGCCGAGCCGGCGAATCCATCCTCGCGTGGAGGTCATCGCCAGGGGGATCAGTAGTACGAACGCCGCGAACCCTGCGGTGATGAACGGCCGCTTGGTGACGTCCTCGACGATCGTCTCCCAGTCGAAGAACTGGTCGATCGCCAGATAGATCGTGAAGTGCAGGGTGGCGTAGAAGAACGCGAAGAGGCCCAGCATCCGCCGGAACCCGATGAGGCGGTTCCAGCCCGTGACCCGGCGCACGGGCGTGATCGCCAGGGTGACCAGCAGCAGCCGGAGCGTCCACCGGCCGGTCGAGAGCGTCACCGCCTCGATCGGGTTCGCTCCGAGATCCCCGGTGAAAGCCCGCCACGCGAGAAGCGCGAAGGGGATCAGGCAGGCGGCGAAAACGGCGGCTTTGGCGAGCTTAATAATTCTTCCGGAGATCCATGCCGGCGTAGAGTTGCCCGACCTGATCGGCGTATCCGTTGAACATCAGCGTCTCGCGCCGGAAGAACTCTCCGAGCCGGCGCTCGCGCTTCTGGCTCCACCGCGGGTGATCGACCTGTGGATTGACGTTCGAATAGAAGCCGTATTCCGACGGCGCCTGCACCTGCCATGTGTTTCGCGGCGGCGACTCCACGAATCGGATCCGGACGATGGACTTGATGCTCTTGAAGCCGTACTTCCAGGGCACGACCAGCCGGATCGGCGCGCCGTTCTGGTTGAGCAGCGTCTTCCCGTACAGGCCGACCCCGAGAATTGTCAGAGGGTGGGTCGCCTCGTCCATCCGCAGTCCCTCGACGTACGGCCATTCCAGAATATCGGTGCGCTGGCCGATCATCTCGGCCGGCCGCACCAGCGTCGTGAACTCGACGAACTTTGCCTTCGAGGTCGGCTCGGCGCGCTTGATGACGTCGGCCAGCGGGATGCCGACCCACGGGATCACCATCGACCAGGCCTCGACGCAACGGAGCCTGTAGACGCGCTCCTCGAGCTGATGTGGCTTGATCAGATCCTCGACGTGATAGTCGGCCGCCTTGGCGCAGTGGCCGTCGACCTTCACGGTCCAGGGCTGCGTCTTGAGCCGGGCGGCGTTCTGCGCCGGATCGCTCTTGGCGCTTCCGAATTCGTAGAAATTGTTGTAGGTCGTGATGTCCTCGAACGAGTTGAGCTTCTCGTCGGTCGTAAACGGGCCGGTGGGGTGCTTGCGCACGTTCGGAAGCGCGGCGCCGGCGCCGGCCTGACCGAAGGCGCTGCCCGGGCTCAACCCCATCAGCGGCGCCGCCGCGGCGACGAGGAAAGCGCGGCGATCGACGTACAGCCGCTCGTCCGTGATCTCGGACGCGGGAATCTCGGGGCGCTTGATGAGCATGTTTATCCCGGCCCTCCTGGGGGTCCCATCCTTTATTCTATGCTCGTGGCATCCGACAAGACCTGGCCGCGTCTGGTTTCCCTGGCAGTGCACGAGCTCAGAACCCCCGCGACGGTCGTCGGGGGCTATCTCCGGCTGCTTCTGAAAGATCGAGCCGGCCCGCTCTCCGACGATCAGCGGCGCCTGGTCGAGGAAGCGGATAAATCGTGCGGCCGCATCTCGGTGCTGCTCGCTGAGCTGAGCGACCTCGCCCACCTCGAGCTCGGCGACGTCTCGATGGCTCGGCAGCCGGTAGACCTCGCGGCGGTTGCGCGCCAGGTCGTCGAGGAGGCGCCGGCGGGACCGGAACTCGCTGCCGTCACCTTCTCTGACGCCGGAACAGCTGCCGAGGTCCCGGGAGATGCCGCCAGGTTGCGGGCGGCGCTGTCGGCGATCGTGCGGTGCGTTCGGCGGGAGCTTCCCACGTCGTCAATAATCGTTCAGCTGCAATCGCGGTCCAACTCGACCGTCGTCGCCGTCGGTACGCCGGAGAACCTGTCGGCACTTGTCGCAGCGGATGAGGCCGGACCGGTGTTTGACGAGCTGCGGGGCGGGATGGGCATGTCGTTGCCGCTCGCGCGCCGGGTGATCGAGCGGCACGGGGGGCGCCTGGCGGTGCTCCCGGAGAAACTACGAACTGGCGTAGCGATCATCTTTCCGACCGTTTAGGCGATCTGTCACATCTCGGAAATCCTCTGCTCATTGTTGCGTTCGCTGGTACCACCCAACCCGTCGAGGTGGCGCGATCCGTGCATTGTGTGGGTAACGCGGGTCACAATAGGTTGGTGATGTAGTGCTTTCATGCGGAAAAGAAACGGCAATGGCCAGACCTTCAGTAGCAATCGTTGACGACGACTCTTCCTTTGCGTCCTACTTGCGCACGTTTCTTTCGCTGCGCGGCTATGACGCCCGCACCTACAGCCGCGGCGACGAGATGCTCGCCGCCGTGAAGCAGCTCGACGGTCCCCCGGACGTGGTTCTCCTCGACGTCATGATGCCCGGGCTCGACGGTATGGCAACGCTCCGGGCGCTGAAATTGGCGAAGCCCGAGACACAGGTCATCATGCTCTCGGGCCGCAATCAGACGTCCACCATCGTGGAAGCCGTCCGGCTCGGCGCCGCCGATTACGTCCTGAAGCCGGAGGATCCAGAGGGGCTCGGGGAAATCGCGCTCGATGTCGCGATTCGCAACGCGATTGAAAAGAATCGGTTGGTTGTCGAGCTGACGGAGCTGCGTCAGCAGATCAGCGACGACCAGGACCGCGCGATCTGGGGTCAGAGCGAAAAGATGCGCGCGATCGAGCCGGTCATCGATCAGGTGGCCGACAGCGACGTGACCGTGCTCGTGCGCGGAGAGAGCGGGGTCGGAAAGGAGCTGGTCGCACGCGCGATCCACCAGCGCTCGACGCGCACCCGCCACCCCTTCGTCAAGGTGAACTGCGCGGCGCTCCCGGCCGAGCTGCTCGAGTCTGAGCTGTTCGGCCACGAGAAGGGGGCCTTCACGGGCGCGCAGATGACGCGCATCGGCAAGTTCGAGCAGGCGGACCGGGGCACGATGCTGCTCGACGAAATCGGCGAGATGAAGCCGGCGCTTCAGGCGAAGCTGCTCCACGTCCTCCAGGACGGCGAGTTCACGAAGCTCGGGAGCAACAAGCATGTCGCGGTGGACGTCCGGGTCGTGGCCGCGACGAACCGCGACCTCGAGGTGATGCTGCAGCGCGGCGAGTTCCGCGAAGACCTGTACTACCGACTCAAGGTCATCGAGCTCCACGTGCCGGCGCTCCGCGAGCGCCGCGACGAGATCCAGCAGCTGACCGACTTCTTCCTCGCCAAGTACTCGCGCAAGTACAACCGCCCGGCGCGCGGCGTCTCCGACGACCTGCGTCGGCTGTTCATGGTCTACGAGTGGCCCGGCAACATCCGCGAGCTGGAAAACCTCATCAAGCGCCTGGTCATCCTGCAGGACGAACTGCTCGTCATCCGTGAGATCGAGTTCCACATTCAGCGGGCGGCCGCGATGGCGGCGGCGGCCGGGAACGGGGCCGGCTCGATCGCTCCGTCCAACGGCTCCCATCCCTCCGCGGCGCCTGTCGCCCCGCCGGTTGCGACGCCGCCGCCCGCGGTGGCGATCCCGGCCGCGCCGGTCGCGGCGTCCGATGGACGCCCGCCCGCGCCGAACGGATCGGCGCCGTTTGTCCCGGCGGTCGACGATCCGCTGCCTGATGGGCCGATTTCGCTCGCACGCGTCGCGCGCGCCGCGGCGATGAGGGCCGAGCGTACGGCGATCGAGCGCACGTTGCGGCAGGTTCACTGGAACCGCCGCAAGGCGGCTCAGCTGCTCGGCGTGAGTTACAAGACCCTGCTCAACAAAATCAAAGAGTGTGGAATCGGCCGGCCGTAGCCGCCGATTTGCAGATCTTTTAGGTACCGGCGTTCCCAGACTGAGAAGCGCGACTCCGCTTCTCCTCCGCAGTCGGCAAAATCTTTTCACAATTCGTGGCACCTCGCTTGCTGAAACCCGAGCGATTCACGCAGTTGCGTTCGCGTGACGCGGAGGGCTCGATGGGCGAGGTCAACTGGACAGGCGACTCCAGAGCGCGAGAGCGCGTAGCGGGGCTCCTCGAGCGCGCGCATCCCCGGTACACGATGCTCATCGGGAGGAGCGATCAGATGGGCGAGGTCTTCCAGCTCATCGAGCGCGTCGCGGACACCGACGTGACGGTGCTCGTGCGCGGCGAGAGCGGCACGGGGAAAGAGCTCGTGGCGCGGGCGGTTCACGCCGCGTCGAGCCGCCGGCACCGGACGTTCGTCAAGGTGAACTGCGCCGCACTCCCGACCGAGCTGCTCGAATCCGAGCTCTTCGGTTTCGAGCGCGGCGCGTTCACGGGCGCCATCCAGGACAAGGCGGGCAAGTTCGAGTTCGCGAACCACGGGACGATGTTTCTCGACGAAATCAGCGAGATGCCGAGCCCCCTGCAGGCGAAGCTGCTGCAGGTCCTGCAGGACGGCGAATTCTCGCGCCTCGGCGGCCGCGCGGACGTCAAGGTCGATGTGCGCATCGTGGCCGCGACCAACCGCGATCTCGACAGCGCCGTCGCGGATGGGCGGTTCCGCGAGGACCTGTTCTTCCGGCTGAACGTCGTGTGCATCACGCTTCCGCCGCTGCGCCAGCGCCGCGACGAGATTCCGGTCCTCACGGACTTCTTCCTGCGCAAGTACGCGGAGCACTACAACCGTCCGGCGCCGCAGCTCGCGCACGACACGCTCCGGTTGTTCGAAGAGTACGCCTGGCCCGGCAACGTCCGCGAGCTCGAGAACGCGGTCAAACGAGCCGTCATTCTCGGCACGGACACGCCGGTTCGGCAGGAGATCGCGGCGGCGATCGCGGGCCGTTGCCCGGTGATCGCGCCGCCGATGTCCGAGCCGGCGGTCGTGCATTCGACGCCGCCGGTGATGCCGGCGCCGCCCGCCGCCCCGCCGCTCGACGCGCCGCCCGAGGGCTCCTGTTCGCTCAAGGACATCGCGAAGCATGCGGCGCGCGAAGCGGAGCGGAAGCTCATCGCGCTCACCCTGCAGGACACGCGGTGGAATCGCCGCGCGGCCGCGGAACGGCTGGGGATCAGCTACAAGGCCCTGCTCTACAAGATCAAGGACGCCGACCTGAACAGGGCGTCGTAGGCGATGACCGCCGAGTCCTTCGAGGAAGACGACCGCGTGCTGACGCCGAAGTCATTCGATCTCGTGCTGAGCCACGAGGTGAAGCGAGCCGTCCGAACGCAGGACCTCCTCACGCTCGTGGTCATGGAGGCGGCACTGGGCCAGCCGCACGCCGAGGGGGAGCCGGCGCGCGCGCTCGCGCGCGTGGTCGCCGAAGAGGTGCGCGAGACCGACCTGCTGTCGCGCGTCGGCGATACGCGCGTCACGCTCGTGCTGTTCGACGCCGACATCGCCGGATCGATGCGCGTCATCGACCGTCTGGCTGCCCGGCTCGAGCACTACGTGTTCGCCCAGCCGCTGTCCATCGCGATCGGCGCGGCCTGCTGCCCCACCGATGCCACCGACCCGGAATCGCTGCACCGCGAGGCGGCGGCGCGCCAGTTGCTGACGCGCCGCACCTCCAGCGCGTCGAACTTGTGACGAGGATCATCATGCATCTGCACATCGCACGCACGCTCGTCTTCGGCTCCGCGTTCGCGTTCGCGCTTTCGCTCGCGTCGTCGAGCGCCGCACAGGCCACCCGTCAACCGCAGGCCCAGGCGACGCCGGCCCCCTCGGCCGGGAGCGTCGGGCCGGACTACCTCCTCGGGATCGGCGACAAGCTCCGAGTCGAGGTGTACCGGGAGCCGCAACTCTCGCAGTCCCTCGAGATCCGGCCCGACGGCAAGATCACGCTCCCACTGGTCGGCGACGTCGTGGCCGCCGGCAGCACGCCGCGCGCGCTCGGGCAGACGTTGTCGGAGAAGCTCAAGGACTACCTCACCAACCCGGTCGTCACCGTGATCGTGGCGGAGGCGAATCCGCCGACGGCCTACGTGATGGGCGAGGTCAACAACCCGGGCGCCATCCCGCTGCGGAGCCCGCTCACGGTCGTCCAGGCGCTTGCGATGGCCGGCGGCTTCAAGGAATTCGCGAACACGAAAGGGATCCGGATCCTGCGGCGCTCCGCGTCCGGTGTCTCGACGATCCCGTTCAACTACAAGGAAGCGGTCGAGGGTGGCCCTCCGGTGATGCTGCAGCCGGGCGACACCCTGGTCGTGCCGTAACTCCTGGATACAGACGAGGCACCTTCATGGAGCGCACGCATCATCCGTCCGAATACCTGCAGATCCTGAAGCGCCGCCGGCGCTGGTTCGTGCTGCCGTTTCTCGTGGTGGCCGTGATCGGTCTGCTCGTGGCGCTGCTCCTCCCTCCGACGTTCAAGTCGAGCGCCACGATCGCCGTGCAGGCGCCGGCGGTCTCGCCGGAGCTCATGCCGGCCGGGACCCCGCTCGACAACAGCGAACGGCTACGAGCGCTCTCGCAGCAGCTCCTCAGCCCGGCGGTCCTCGAGCGCGTCGCACGCGAAGAGGCGATGGCCACCGAGGGGCCGCTCGACGAGGCCGTCCAGGGACTGCGTGATCACATCTCCGTCGAAGTCCCCAAGCCCATCGCGAAGACCGAGACGCGTCCCGACCTCAACTCCTTCAACATCGTGTACCGCGACAGCACGGCGGAGCGCACGCAGCGGCTCGCGAACCGGATCGCGGTGGCCTTCGTCGACGAGCACTCGCGCAGCCGCGAGGCCCAGGCGGAAGGGACCGCCGCGTTTCTCGCCGGCCAACTCCGCGACAGCCAGGTGCGCATCGCCGATCTCGAGCAGCGGCTCCGGCAGGCCAAGGAAACCAACATGGGAAAGCTGCCCGAGCAGACCGCGGCCAATCTCCAGACGCTTTCCGGGCTGCGCCAGCAGATCGAGGCGACGAGCAACAGCCTGCGCGGCGAGCAGGATCGGCTGGCGCTGCTCGAGCGCAACATCCAGGCGGTGCGCCAGGGCGCGTACGCGGCGGGGCCGGCCGGGGCGCCGAGCGGGTCGGCGCGCGTACTGGCCCTCCAGCGGCAACTGAACGAGGCGCGCGGCAAGTACACGGAGAAGCATCCCGAGATTCAGCATCTCGAGCACGAGCTGGAGACGGCGCGCGGAGAGCTGGCGGCCGCGAAATCGCAGCCCCAGAGCGAGCGCGATGAAATCCTGAGCGGCGATCCCTCCTACCAGCAGCTGGAGGCCGAGCGAAACCTCGTCCGCATCCGGATCGCGGGACTCAGGCGGCAGGAAGCGCAGCTCCAGGGAGACATCGGCCGCTATCAGCAGCGCGTCGAGGCGGCGCCGATGGTGGAACAGGCGCTCGCGTCGCTGCAGCGCGAGCACGAGCTCGAGCGCGCGAAATACAAGGAGCTCTCCGAGCGGCACTCCGCCGCGATGGTGCAGGAACAGATCGAGCGCGTCCGCGGCGGCGAGCGCTTCAGCGTTCTGTACGGCGCGTATCTGCCGACCGAGCCCGAAAGCCCGAGGCGCGTTCGAATCCTGCTCCTCGCGCTCGCGTTCGGGCTCATGGCGGGAACCGGCGCGGCGCTCGGCCGCGAGTACTTCGATCGATCGGTGCGTGACGCCAACGCGCTGCAAGAGGACTTTGACGTGCCGGTGCTCGCGGAGATCCCGCGCATCGGCCATTCGACGCAGGCGTAACTCGCCTGGGAGAACGAGAAGATGAGTCGGATTCACCGCGTCGTCGAGAAGGCCGAGCGCGAGGGCCAGTTCAGTCGCACCCAGGGCGTCGTTGAAGTGCCGCAGCTGGTGCCGCGCGCGCACGGGACGCATGAGCCCGCTGCGGCCGTAGAGGAACCGCCAGCCGTCGAGACTGCCGTTCCGCCGGGCCCGACGAGCGATCAGCTGCTCGTCGTGGTCAACGCCCCGACGTCGGTCGCGGCTGAACGCTTCCGGCTGCTTCGCACGCGGCTGGCGGCGCGCGACCGGGTGCGCCGCGTGCAGACGCTGCTCGTGACCAGCCCGCTCAACGGAGAGGGCAAGACCGTCACGGCGGCCAACCTCGCGCTGAGCATGGCGCAGGAGCTCCAGGGGCGCGTGCTTCTGGTCGATGCGGACTTGCGCCGACCATCGGTCGGCCCGCTCCTCGGTCTTTCGCACCACGCCGGGCTCTCCGACGTCGTCGTCGGCCGGGCGCCGCTCGATCAGGCGCTCGGCCAGGTGCCCGGCACGCACCTCACCGTGCTCCTCGCCGGCGAGCGAACGAACCGGCCCGCCGAGCTGGTCGGGTCGAGCGCGATGCGACAGACGATCGACACGCTCCGTTCGCAGTTCGACCGGATCGTCATCGATACGACACCCGTGGCGCTCGCTGATACCCACCTGCTGGCCTCGCTGGCCGACGGGATTCTGATGGTTGTCCGCTCGGGCGTCACGCCGCATCTCGCCGTCGAGCGCGCGCTCGGCGCGTTCGACCGCGAGAAGCTCCTGGGCCTCATTCTGAACGGCGTCGACGAGACGCCGGAAAACCTCTACGGCTACGACGAACCGGGCGCGCTGGCCGCGGCGGGCTGAGGATCAGGTGCAGATTTTCAATCGCCCCGTCTCGCCGCGACACGTCACGGTTTTCAGCGTCGAGACGCTGCTGATCTTCGGGTTGCTGTCCGTCGTGGCCGGGCTTCAGAGCTCCGGGCTCGGTCCGGCGGGATTCTGGAAGCTGGCGCTGGTCACCGGGCTCTGCCTCCTTTGCCTGTACTACAACGACTGCTACGACCTCACGGTCATGCGGTCGAGCCGCGAGCTCACGATCCGGCTGTGTCAGGCGGTCGGCGCCACGTCGATCCTGCTCGCTGGAGTGTACCTTCTCGCGCCCGACCTTGCGCTCGGGGATGGCGCGTTCGTCACCGCGGCCGTCCCCCTTCTCGTCGGCATCCTGCTCTGGCGACTGATCTTCAACTGGCTGGGAACGCTGCGGCCGCTCGAGGAGCGCGTCCTCATGGTCGGCACCGGAGAGTTATCGCAGCAGGTGGCGCGTCAGATCCTCGCACAGCGCGACTTCCCGTACCACATCGTGGGATTCATCGACGACAACCCTGCGCGGGTGGGCGAGCCGCTCGTGAACCCGGGCATTGTCGGAACGCCCTCGGACCTCACATCGCTCGTGGCGCGCCACGGCGTGACGCGCATCATCGTCGGGTACGCCGATCGCCGCGGACGGCTGCCGGTCGCGGCGCTGCTCGGCGCCAAGATGCAGGGCATCCGCGTCGAAGATCTCAGCACGGTGTACGAGCGCCTGACCGGCAAGCTCCTCGTCGAAGACATCCGCCCGAGCTGGCTGATTTTCTCGGACGGGTTCCGCGCCGCGCGGCTCACGCGGCTGACCAAGCGGATCTTTGATCTCGGGTGCGCGACGGTAGGCCTGATCGTTGCGGCGCCGGTCATGCTGCTCACCGGGTCGGCGGTCTGGCTCGAGAGCGGCGGCCCGATCCTCTACCGCCAGACGCGCGTCGGCCAGAACGGCCGTCCGTTCACGCTGTTCAAGTTCCGCTCGATGCGCCAGGACGCGGAGCGCGGCACGCCGATCTGGGCGACAGTGAGCGACGCACGCGTAACGCTCGTGGGCCGCGTCATCCGGAGCGCGCGCCTCGACGAGCTGCCCCAGCTCTGGAACGTGCTGCGGGGCGACATGAGCTTCGTGGGCCCTCGACCGGAGCGGCCGTTCTTCGTCACGCAGCTGGCGGCGCAGATTCCGTTCTACGACCAGCGCCATGCGGTCAAGCCCGGCGTCACAGGCTGGGCGCAGGTGCGCTATCGCTACGGCGCGTCGCTCGAGGACGCGCGCGAGAAGCTGCGCTACGACCTGTATTACGTGAAGCACATGTCCATGGCGTTCGACATCTCGATCCTGATCGACACGGTGCGGGTCGTGCTCTTCGCGAAAGGATCCAGATGAGACCCGTCGTGTGGACCGAAGGCCACCAGACGCGGACCGTCGCCCTCAACGTCAGCGCGCGCTGGGTGACGATCATCGTCGAGCTGGTACTCGGTTTTCTGATGCTGCCGTTCAACACGCGGCATCTGGGCGCGGCCGACTACGGTCTCTGGATGCTGGCGGCGTCGATCGTCGCGTACTTCCCGGTTCTCAACCTTGGTTATGCGACGGCCCTCGACTGGTTCGTCGCGCACTACCGGGCGCAGCGTGACGCAGACGCGATCAACGAGATCGCGAGCACGCTCTTCTTCGTCTTCGCCGTCATCGGCCTGGTGACGCTCGCGGTCGTCGCCGTCGTGGCCTGGAACGTCGGGGATCTGTTCCATCTGGCCCCCGGTCAGAGGGACGCCGGACGGCTCGTCATCCTGATGGTCGGGTTCCAGTTCACGCTCGGGCTCCCCTTCGCCACGTTTGGCGGCATCGTCAACGGATTCCAGCGGACCTACCTGAACGGGCTCGTCGGCATTGCGGTGGCGATCGCCGTCGCCGCGGTCAACATCGTCGTGCTGGTCATGGGCGGCGAATCTCGTCACGCTCGTCGCCGCGATGACCGTGACGCGCCTGCTGGGGTTCGTGTGGTACCGGCTCAACGCCTATCGTGTCTTTCCGCCGCTGCGCGTGCGGCCGTCGCTCTTTCGCCGGTCGAGGCTGCGCGAGGTGACCGGGTTCAGCGTCTACATGCTGGTCCAGAACGTGTCCAACCGCTTGAACTACGCGACGGACCCGATGGTCATCGCGGCGTTCCTCGGCACCGGGGCGGTCGCTGTCTGGACGGTCGCGCAGCGGCTGGCCGAGATGACGCTGCGGCTGACCAATCAGCTCAACGAGGTCCTCTTTCCTGTCGTCGTGGAGTGCGACAGTGCGCAGCGCCACGATCGGCTGCGCGAGCTGCTGTTGCACGGCACACGGCTGTCGCTGGCGCTCGCGCTGCCCGTCGGCGGCGTGCTGATGATCCTCGCCGATCCGGTCGTCGTCGGTTGGACCGGACCGCACTTCCGGCGGCGGCCGTACTGCGTCCAGCTCCTCGCGCTGACCGTGCTCGTCCGCGTCGGCACCGCGACGGCGGGCACGGTCCTGCGGGGCGCGGGCCACCACCGGCTGCTGGCGAACTCGAACCTCGTCCGCAGCCCTGGTCAACATCGGGCTGAGTATCGTCCTCGTCCGCACGCACGGGCTGCCCGGCGTGGCCGTCGCGACTCTGATCCCGGTCGGGATCCGCGGCTTCGCGATCCTGGTTCCGGTGGCCTGCGCGCGGGCGGGCGTGCGGCTCGGGCATTTTGCGATGGAAGCGGTCTGGCCGGCGCTGTGGCCCGCCGGGTCATCGCGCTCGGCGGGCTGGCGCTGGTGCGGCATCGCATCGCCGCATCGCTGCTGGCCTGCTTCGGCTTCGGCATCGGCGTCGGCGTGCTCTATCTCCTCCTCTTCATCGGGGTCGCCATCGGCCGGGTGGACCGCGTGCGGTATCTCGGCAAGCTGCGCGGCCTGACGCCGCGTCCGGCGCTCAAGGTGGCATGAGGTGGATTCGATGACCGGCATCATCCTCGCGGCCGGACCGGGGACGCGCCTCAACGGAAGCGCAGCCATACGGCCCAAGTGTCTGGCCGCGCCAGGCGGAGTCCCGCTGATCGCTCGCCAGATTCAGGCGCTGCGCGCGGTTGGGATCGACCGCGTTGTCGTCGTCGCCGGCTTCGAGGCGGCCGCGGTCCGCGCGGCTTGCGGCGCCGACACGCGCCTGGTCGAGAATCCGATCTTCCGACAGACCAACAGCCTGTATTCGCTCTGGCTCGCGCGCGCGGAGCTCGACCGCGGGTTCGTGGTGATGAACTGCGACGTGCTGTTCGACGCCCGCATGCTCGTCGATCTCTGCGACGCGCGACACGAGGATGCGCTGCTCGTCTCGTACCCCGCGCCTGGAGACCCCGCGTTCGGCGACGAAGAGATGAAGGTCAAGGTGCGTCGGGGCCGCGTCGTCTCGATGGCGAAGGATCTGACGGCCGACGACACCGACGGAGAGAATGTCGGCATCGCGAAGTTCGGCCGGGACGGCGCCAGGCGCCTGATCCACGTCATGGATCGGCTGCTGCGGGCGGGCGCGACCGACGCATGGGCGCCGAAGGGGTTCGAGACCTTCGCGCACGAGCGCCCTCTGTACGCCGTCGGCACGCGCGGGTTGCCCTGGATCGAAATCGACACGCCGGAGGACTACGAGCGCGCCGTCCGCGAGATCGTGCCGGCGCTCGCCGGTGTGCCGGGCGAGCGTCATGACGCCGCGCAAGAGGCCCCGCGGCCGTTCGAGGGAAGGGCCTGACGATGCCGCTGACGACCGACCGATTCCAGAACGAGCTGAAGATTCGCCACCACCCCAGGCGGCTCGCGGTGGCCATCACCGCCTGCGCGCGGGGTTCATTTGGAGGACGGACCTCCTAGTCCGAGACACCTATGTACGAACGTTTCTACAACCTGCGCGAGCGACCCTTCGCCCTGAGTCCCGATCCGGACTACCTGTATCCGAGCGGAGTGCATCGAGAGGCGCTCGACTACCTTCGCTACGGCATCGAGACGCAGGCAGGATTCATCGTCATCACGGGCGAGATCGGTTCCGGCAAGACGACGCTGCTCCAGACCGTGCTCCAGCGACTGGATAGCGGCACGAAGGTCGCCCGGCTGGTGAACACGACGCTCGAGCCGCGCGAGCTGCTCGAGGCGATCCTGCTCGACTTCGGCGTCGATCTGACGTCGACCTCGAAGCCGATGATGCTCCGCCAGCTGGGAGAGTTTCTCGTCCGCCAGCGGGCCGACGGGCGCCGTGCGCTTCTCGTGATCGACGAAGCTCAGAACCTCAGCGTTCCGGCGCTCGAAGAAATCCGGCTCCTCTCGAACCAGGAGACCGAGAAGTCGAAGCTGCTGCCGATCGCGCTGGTCGGCCAGCCGAATCTGCGCGACAAGCTCCGGTCTCCGGAGCTGGAACAGCTGCGTCAGCGGGTGACGGTCAGCTACCACCTCATGCCGCTCGACGGCCCCGAGACGCACGCCTACATCAATCACCGGCTGCGACGCGCCGCCCTCGGGGAGCCGATGGAGTTCCCGGCAGAGGCCGCGGCCGTCGTGCACGCCCGCAGCAGAGGCGTGCCCCGGACGATCAATGTCATCTGCGACGCGACGCTCGTCTTCGGATACGGCGACGAGCGGCGCGATATCGACGGCGCGCTCGTGGAGGTTGTCGTGGCGGAGCTCGAGGCGACGGGCGTGCTGTCGCCGGTTGAGGCTGTTGCGGCCGCGCCCGAGGCGCCGGCCCCTGTGATCCCCACGGCGGTACCGACTGTTCCGCCTCCGGTCTCGCGGCCCACGATCTCACCTGCGCCGGTCGCTGCTTCGCCTGCGCCGGCCGCCGTTTCGCCTGTGCCGGCCGCTGCGTCGCCTGCGCCAGTCCCGGTCGCCGCTCGTGTCAGTGCGCCCGAAGCGCGAACGTTCGTTCCGCCGGTGGCGGCCGCCTACGAGGAAACCGTCCGTCTGCGCGAGGCAGAGATTGCGGCACGCGAAGCGGAGCTCGCCAGGCGGGAGCGTGTGCTGGCCGAGCAACGCCGAATCATGTCCGAGGAGTACCGGCTGCTGCGCGGCCCCGCAGCGACCCCGTCCGATGGAGTGCGCCCGGTGCCGGTCGTGCCGCAACGCGTGTACACCGCCCGAAGGGCGCCGCAGCGCCTGCCCTTCTGGCAGCGCGTGTTTCGTCTCCTCGCGGGTGAACCCGCAGCCTGGTGATGCGGATTCTCTTCTGGAGCTCGCTCGCCCTGATCGTCTACGCGTACGCGGGATATCCCTGCGCGCTGGCGCTGGCGGCATGGCTCCGCCCCCGGCGAATCAGGAAGCGCCCCGTGACGCCGCCCGCGCCGGGCGTGTCGATCGTCATCGCGGCACGGAACGAAGCGTCGCGGTTGCCGCGCAGGCTGGAAAACCTGCTCGCCCTTCCCTATCCGGGTCCCAGACAGATCATCGTCGTCTCGGACGGATCGACCGATGACACGTCGCGCGTACTGGCCCGGTTTCCGCAGATAGAGCTCGTGGAAATCGAGGCATCGGGCAAGGCGGCGGCGCTCAACGCCGGCGTGGCGCGCGCACGCCACGATCTGCTGGTCTTCGCCGACACACGACAGACGTTTGCCGGCGACGCACTCCTCGAGATGGTGGCCAACTTCGCCGACCCCGAGGTCGGCGGGGTGACCGGCGAGCTCGTCCTGGACTGCGAGCGGCCATCCAACGGGCCGATCGATTCGAACGTCGCAGAAGGCGTCGGCCTGTACTGGCGATACGAGAAGTGGCTGCGGCGTCAGGAAAGCCTCGTCCATTCGACACTCGGAGCGACCGGAGCCATTTACGCGCTCCGGCGATCGCTCTGGCAGCCGCTTCCTTCCGGCACGCTTCTCGACGACGTGCTGGCGCCGATGCGGGTCGTGCTGGGCGGCTCGCGCGTCGTGTTCGAGGAGCGCGCGAAGGCTCAGGACCAGGTCGCCGGCGACGGGGGCGAAGAGCAGCGCCGCAAGGTGCGCACCCTGGCGGGGAACTATCAGATCCTCGGCCTCGAGCCTCGCCTCCTCCACCCGTTCGCAAACCCCGTCTGGCTGCAGTACATCTCGCACAAGGTCGCGGCCCGGCTCATCGTCCCGTTCGCCTTGATCGCGCTCATGGTCTCGAGCGCGGCGCTCGTACAGCAGGCCGCGGTCTACGCCGTCGCCTTGACCGCGCAGGTTTTCTTTTACGGCCTGGCGGCCTTCGGCGCGGTCTTCGGCGCGGCCACGCGCGCGGCACGAGTCGCCTATGCATTCGTCGTGATGAACGTGGCCAGCGTGCAGGCGTTCTTCGCGGTCGCGAGCGGCCGCACGCGGTGGCGGTGAGCGATGGAGCGCCTGGCCTTCAACTACGTCGGCGGTCCGAGCGGCGTCCCGCCGCGTCCGGAGGCAAAGGCGGCCCCGGTGCGCGCGGCCGCGACGCCCACGGACGATCGCCTGTCGTACCTGGCGCTCCTCGCGTTCATGCTCGTGCTGCTCACGCGGCCTCAGGATCAGTTCGCGTTCGTCGCGCCGCTTCACCTGGCCGAGATGTTCGCCGGCGCCGCGCTCGTGGCGCTCGTCCTCGGCCGGATCTCGCGCGGCCTCCCCATCATTCGAGTGAGCCGCGAGCTCGTGGGCCTCTTCGCATTCGCCCTGGTGATCGTCGGAACCGTTCCGTTTTCGTTCTGGCCGGGCGGGTCGGTCTCGCTCTTCACGAACGTCTTCCTCAAGGTTTTGCTCGTGACCGTGGTGATCGTGAACACCGTCACGACGCGCGAGCGTTTCGAGAAGCTCACGGCAGTGGTGCTGCTCGGCGCCTCCTACATTGGAGTGCGGGCCATCGTCGACTACATCCGCGGAGTGAATCTGGTCGAAGACGGACGCGTCATGGGTGCCGTCGGGGGCCTGTTCGGCAATCCGAACGACATGGCGCTGACCATGGTGTCGTTACTGCCATTTGCGATCGGCATGGCGGTGACGGGAGGCCGACGGTCTTTCAGGCTGTTGGGTCTCGTGGCTCTTCCCGCGCTCACGGGCGCGGTGATCTTCAGCAAAAGCCGCGGCGGAGCCGTCGGCCTCGTCGCGATGCTGGCGGTCGCGCTCTACCATCTCCGCCGGCTGCGTCCTGGCCTCGCCGCCGCTATGCTGGTCGCCGCGCTGGCCGCCGTTCCGATGCTGCCTTCGTCGTTCTTCGATCGAATGTCGAGCATCGTGAACGCCGAGCAGGACGTCAGCGGCTCAAGGGAAGCGCGCAAGACCCTTCTGCGCGAGGGCTTCCAGACCTTTCTCTCGAACCCGTTCATCGGCATCGGCGCGGGTCAGTTCCCGAACTACAACCCGTCCGGTCGGCAAGAGGCATGGCGGCAGACGCACAATGCCCTGCTGCAGGTTGCGGCGGAGCTCGGCATCCTCGGCCTCACCGCCTTTCTCTTCATGATCGCGTCGGGGTTTGGCGCCGGCAGCCTTGCACTGCGAACGGTCCGGGACGCCAGACGTTCCGCGCGAGCATCCGCCGCGGGCCGGAGCTCGGGATCGGACTCGGTCGCCTCGGCCGAACGTGAAACGCTCGACTGGCTCGAGTTCATCGGCGCGATGGTAATTGCGGCATTCACCGGCTGGTTGGTCTCGTCGATGTTCGCGTCGGTCGCCTACTACTGGACGTTGTACATCCTTCTCGCGATCGGCTCCGCAGTCAGACTGATCAGCGTAGAGACAGCCGGTCGCGCGCGCGCAGCGAAGCGCCCGTCGGTCCCGGTATCCGGGGGTGCGTGGTGCTGACGGTGATCATCGCCACGAGAAACAGGGCGGCGCTGCTCGCCAGCACCCTCGACGCCCTGATCCGACAGGAAGACCCGGGCGAGCCGGTCGAGATCCTCGTCGTCGACAACGGATCAGGTGACGACACGCCGGCCGTCGTGAGCGATGCCGCAGCCAGGGCCACAGCCCGGGTGATCTACCTGCGCGACGATCGGCCCGGCAAGTCGCACGCCCTGAACACCGCCGTGGCTCACGCGCGGGGCGACCTCATCGTGCTCACCGACGACGACGTGGTGCCGTGCGAGCGATGGCTCCGGCGAATACCGCCGGGCGTTCGACGAGACCGGTGCTGATTACGCCGCAGGGCGGATCGTGCCCCTCTGGGAGAGTACGCCGCCCGCCTGGATGTCTCCGGCGTTGCACGGCGTGCTGTCCATTCCGGATGGCGGCCCGCGCCGGCTCCCGCTCGGTGCCGGAGCCGACGTGATGCCGATCGGCTGCAACATGGCCGTTCGGCGCCACGCCATCAACCGAATCGGCGGGTGGGATCCCGATCTTGGCAAGCTCGAAGGGACCCTTCGAACGGGCGAAGACCACGATTTCGCGCTCCGCCTGACGGCCGCCGGCCTCGCCGGCGTGTACGTCCCGGAAGCGGTCGTTCAACATCGAGTACCGGCCGACCGCCTGCGGCACGCATACGTCCGGCGGTGGTTTTTCGAGAACGGCGCGATCGTCGCCCGCCTCGAGCGCCGCTATCCGTCGACGAACTCCTATCTGCTCAAGGTGCCGCGATACCTCTGGAAGCGCGCCCTGCGAGACGCGTGGATTGCCGCGACCGCGGTGGTGAGGGGCGACCTGAAGCGCGTCGTGGCCGGAACGATGCGTCTGACATGGTTCAGTGGATATCTGAGGGCTCGATGGTCATGACGGCCGACGTTTCCATCAGCGTCGTCATCGCCACGTACCAGCGAGCGCGGCTGCTCGCCGAGTGCCTCGAAGCGCTGCGTGCGCAGGACTATCGCCCCGGCGATGAAGTCATCGTGGTGGACAACGGGAGCGGCTATGCAACCACGGCAGTTCTCGCCGAGGCGGCGCGCGACTTTCCCGCTCCCGTTCGGATCCTCAACGAAGCCGCGCCCGGAAAGACGCCCGCGCTTCGGACCGGCATCGCGGCGGCGACCGGGAGCGTTCTGGCGCTCACCGATGACGATGTGCTCGTGGAGACCGGGTGGATCGCGACGATCAGACGACTCTTCGGCGATCCGAGCCTGGCGCTCGTCGGCGGAAGAGTCGATCCGCGGTGGGAAGCCGGCGTTCCGCGCTGGCTGCAGCTGGAGCAGCACGGGCGGTACAGCCTGATGACCTCCCCGCTGGCGCTCCTTCACTACGGCGAGGCCCAACCGCTCGGCGCGAGGACCGCCGTCGGCGCGAACATGGCGGTCCGCCGGGATGTATTCGAGGCGGTCGGCGGACTGTCGCGCGAGCTGGGACGATTTCGCGGAACGCTCCTGTGTGGCGAAGACCGCGACCTGTGCCGGCGCGTTGCCGCCCGCGGGTATCGCAGTGAGTACCGTCCGGAGCTCATCGTTCGCCACTGGGTGCCGGTGGCGCGCACCCGGATGAGCTACTACCTTCGCTGGTTTTACTGGTCCGGCGTAACCAACGCGCTGATCGACGCACACGATTCGGGGACGCCGTGGGTACGCCATTTCCTGCGCCGACTGTTGACCGCGCCGTTCGCGGCGGTCGTGCGGCTGCTCTCAGGCCGGCCGGCGGATGCGGCGGCCGTACTGGCGGACGCCGCCTTCGCCGCCGGATACCTGGTCCAGCGCGTCGTCCGACCCGTGGCACCCCACTTGCGAAGAACCGCCGGAGTTTCCTGATGCCTTTCGAGACCTTGACCGCACGTCCCAACAGCCTCTCCTCGACGAACTCGCACGCGCGCGAGGTCGCGCGCGGCGAGCGCTTCGAGTTCGGCGAAAACTGGGCGCGCTTTCTGACGACGCTCGACGAGCCGCGTATCGTCGCCGCCACGCAGGCGCTGCAACGCATGCTGGAGGTCGACTCTCTCCAGGGGCTCCGTTTCCTCGATATCGGATCGGGGAGCGGCCTTTCGAGCCTGGCAGCGCGCCGGTTAGGTGCACAGGTACTTTCGTTCGACTTCGATCCTCAATCCGTGGCGTGCACGCGCGAGCTGCGGCGCCGGTACTTTCCGACCGACGATCGGTGGCGGGTCGAAGAGGGGTCCATTCTCGATCCGGACTACGTGCGCTCGCTCGGCGCCTTCGACGTGGTCTATTCGTGGGGCGTCCTGCATCACACCGGCCGCATGTGGGATGCGCTCGACCACGCCGCGTATCCCGTCGGGCCGGCCGGCAAGCTGTTCGTCGCGATTTACAACGATACCGGCAGCCAGAGCAGGCGCTGGCGATCGATCAAGCGGCTGTACAACCGGCTGCCTCGCTTCGTGCGGCCCGCCTATGCGCTGGCCGTCTCCGCGCCCGCGGAACTGAAAGCCGCGGCGCGCTCCCTGCTCGCGCTGCGGCCCGGGGAGTTCGTCCGGAGCTGGACGGGCGACCTGCGCCGCGGCATGAGCCGTTGGCACGACTTGATCGACTGGGTGGGCGGCTATCCGTACGAGTTCGCCAAGCCAGAAGAGATCTTCGACTTCTACCGCGCGCGCGGATTCTCCCTGATGCGGATGACGTGCGGAGGGGTCGGGCTGGGCTGCAATCAGTTCGTGTTCGAGCGGCAGACCGGCCGATGACGATGGAGCAGACTATGAAAACGTTTTTCGCCGCGTCCCTCTTCGCTGTATTCGCCGCGGTGACGCTGCAGGCCCAGACGACGCAGACGACGGAGCCTTTGAGAGCCGGCTGGACGTTCCGCCCCGCGTTCACGATGGGCGGCGCCTTCGACGACAACGTGCTCCTGGTCGGTCCTGGCACGGCCCCCGATCCACCGTCCGACTACGTCACGGCGGTCACGCCCGCCGGCACGCTCAACTATCTTGGCAAGTATCTTCAGTTCACCAGCGGCTACCAGGGATCGCTCGTGTTCTACCAGGACTTGTCCGGTCTCAACAGCCTGGATCAGAACGCCCGGGCGGACGTGAGTTACCGCTGGACGCCACGACTCACCGTGCGCGCCGGGCAGACGTTCGCCAGCTCGCCCGCGACGGACGGCCTGGAATTCGTCGGCATCCCTTTCCGCCGCATCGGCAATCGCCGGTTCGTGACCACGGGAGGCGCCGAGCTCCGTCTGTCGCCAACGACGACGCTGAACGGCGCCTATAGCCTGCGTTTCGTCGACTTCGAAGACGACGTCGTGCTCGCGTTTCCGGGCGGCCACGAACACGTCGCCACAGGGATCCTGCTCCATCAGTTGTCGCCGCGTTTCGCCCTCGGCGGTGACTTCGGGTGGCGACGCACGCTGATCATCGACCAGCCGATCCCCACCAACATCCAGTATGCGATGGGGACGGCACAGTACCGGATTTCGGAGAACGTCCAGATCGCGGGAGGCGCCGGTCTCTCCCATCAAGGGCAAGTCATAAGTCAGGAGCCGCGCACCGGCCTCGCCTTTCGCGGAGAAATCAACGCGCGACGCCAGTATTTCATGGTGACGGCGTACTACGAGCGGTCGATGCTCCCCTCGTTCGGCTTCGGCGGGATATTCCAGAACGAGGAGCTCGCGGGGACGATTCAAGGTTGGTTCGCGCGCAACCGCGCATATTGGCAGGCGGGAGCGGCGTGGCGCGACGCCGACCCGCTGACCCTCGCCGTTCTCCTGCCGGACGAACAGAGCCGACGGTCGACCTGGATCACGTCGCGGCTCGGCTATCGACTGTCCCCATGGCTGAGCGTCGAGGGGTTCTACACGCGCGCGAACCAGGATGGTTGGAGCACGGACGGCACGATCACGCGCAACCGCTTCGGCTTCCAGGTCGTGACGTCGAAGCCTCTGAGGCTCGCACGATAGACAACACCCAGGGTGATGCAGGACACGAAACCAACGGTCAGCGTCGTCATCCCCGTCTACAACGGGGCGCAGTGGATTGACCACGCGCTGCAGTCGGTCTTCGCGCAGACCTACCGCGATTTCGAGGTCATCGTCGTCGACGACGGGTCGACCGACGATCTCGCGGAGGCGCTGCGCCCCTGGATGGGCCGGATCACCCTCGTTCGCCAGTCCAACTTCGGTCCGGCGAAGGCGCGGAACGCCGGCATCGCCCTGGCCGCGGGACGCCTCATCGCGTTCCTCGACGCCGACGACGAGTGGCTGCCCGAGAAGCTCAGGTTGCAGGTGGCCTACTTCGATCGGTACCCGGAAGCCGGCCTGGTGCATACCGCGGTCGTCGGACGGAACAGCGGCATCGATCTCCAGGGACCGACCTTCGAGCCCCCACAGCATCAGTTCTGCCCGATCTTTCATACGGACTTCTTCATCCGCACGCTCACGGTGATGGTCCAGAAGAGCGTTCTGCTGGAAGTCGGCGACTTCGACGAGCGGCGGGAGATTCACGTTGAAGACTGGGACCTGTGGCTTCGAATCGCGGCGCGCCACCCGATAGGCTATCTGCCGCGTCCGCTCGCGATCCACCGGCAGGGCGGTCACATGAGCACGGTGATCGACAAGACGTTCGCCGGCCAGGCGCTGGTGATCGAGAAGAACCGCGGACTCTGCCACTCCGCGTGTCCGCAGCACCGCGAGGCGCCGGATGAGTGTCTCCGCGCGCGGGAGCACGTCCTGTACTGGTCCTGGGGGACCGAGCGACTGCGACGCGGCAACAGTACGGGCGCGCGCGAGGCGTACGCGCGCGCGATCGCCCTGCGGCCCTGGAATCCCGTGACCTACGTGCGCTACGGGGCGTGCTTTCTCCCCGAGCGCTGGCACGCGCGCGTGCGCGAGTTGAAGCACCGGCTGGGGATCGCCGGGCCGGAGTCGGTGCCGTCGGCGGCCGAGATGCCCCCTCGCAGAACCCTGGTCAACGACACCGTGTATGGCCGCGCGCGCGGCTGCGCCATGCGCGCCGCGCGGGCGCTCGACGAATCCATCGTGCACGCGGTTCGCGCGCGGCGACGCATCCTGTTCGAAGCGGCGTCGCCGATGAGCTTTGCGATCTTCGAGCCGGTCTACCGACGACTGCGGGCCGATCCCCGCCTCGAGTTCTGGTTCACGGCGCGCGGCCGGGCGTGGAAGCCGACGACCATCTTCTCGACCGTGGGAATCACCGAGCGCGTGATCGGCCCCGACCGCGCGAAGTGGGGAAAGTGGGACCTGTCGATCAACACGGACTTCTGGGAAATGGCGACGCTGCACCGGCGGACGCGGCGCGTACACCTCTTCCACGGCGTTGCGGGCAAGTACGGGCTCGACGCCCCCGTGGACCTGTCGACCGAGATCGCCGGCTTCGCGTGCCTGATGTTCCCCAATGAGGATCGGCTGCTGCGTTACACCGAGGCCGCACTCGTCCCGGCCGGATCGCCCGCGGCGGCGCTCGTCGGCTATCCCAAGACGGACGCGCTCGTCGACGGCAGCCTCGAACGCCGCGCGATCTGCGAAGCCCTTCGGCTCGACGCGGACCGGCCCGTCGTCCTCTTCGCCCCGACGTGGTCGCCGGACTCGTCGCTCCGAATGGGCGAACAGATCATCGATGCGCTGTCGTCGGCGCGGTACCAGGTCATCGTCAAGCTGCATGACCGCTCGTACGATCGGTCGCAGCGCGGCTCGGGCGGGGTGGACTGGGCCACGCGGCTATCGCGCTACCAGGGCGACCCTCTGGTGCGTGTCGTCAGAACGCATGACGCATCCCCGTATCTCGTGGCCGCCGACGCGCTCGTGACGGACCACAGCTCGGTCGGATTCGAGTTCATGCTTCTCGATCGGCCGATCCTCGTCATGGACTGCCCGGAGCTGTTGGAGCGATCGCGGGTCAATCCGGACAAAGTCCAGCAGCTCAGGTCCGCCGCCGACGTCGTCACCCGTCCCACGGACCTCCTGGACGCCGTCGGTTGGGCGCTCGCGCGACCGGCGAGGCATTCCGCGCGGCGGAAGGAGATCGGAACCGCGCTCTTTTATCAGCCCGGGACCGCCACCGAGAGGGCCGTGGCGACGCTCTATAACCTGTTGGATATGGCGGCGCCGATCCCCGAGGAAGTCGTTCGGCCTTCCGCGGTCGAGGAGACCGCAGCCTGATGGCGGCCTTGGCGCGGACGGTGGCCAGCGTCTCAGTCGTGATCTGCACCTACAACCGCGCCGGGCTGCTGCGCCAGACGCTCTCCGGGCTGAGAGCCTGCGCCGCGCCGCCCGACTGCGCCGTCGAGATCGTCGTCGTCGACAACAACTCCACCGATGACACAGCCTCGGTCGTCGGGCTGCTGGCGTCCCAGCCCGGCTTCCCGATCCGTTACTCGGTCGAGCGCCAGCAGGGCAAAAGCTTTGCGCTCAACCTCGCGCTCACGCTCCTTTCCGGCGACATCGTCGCGCTGACCGACGATGACGTTCTGCCAGCGGTCGACTGGCTCGTGCGCATCGTCGAGGCCTTCCGGAGGGACGCGATCGTCTTCACCTTCGGCAAAGTGCTGCCGCGGTGGGGTGTGCCGCCACCGCCTGAGTTGCTGACGTTCCGGGCACGAGATATCTGGGGCCCGCTCGCGCTCGTCGACTATGGAGACGAGCCGGTCCGATACACGACCGACCGGTTTCCGCACGCTTCGCATGCCCATCGGCGCCAATCTCGCCGTCCGTCGTGACGCGCTCGAGCGCATAGGCGGATGGCGCACCGACCTCGGCCGCGTCGACAACAGTCCGGTCTGCGGCGAGGACCGCGAGCTGTGCGTGCGGCTGTTCCGCGCCGGGCTCTACGACGGCCTCTACGATCCGCGCATTTCGGTACGCCACGCCGTTCCGGCAGGACGACTGACGCGCCGGTACTTTCGGCGATGGTACTTCTGGCATGGCCGCACGCTGGCCCGGATGGCAGAGAGCTGCTTCATCGATCTCAATCTCGATCACGTGCCCCACGTCGCACGTGTCCCGAGGTTCGTTTACCGCGATCTGCTGCATCGTGCGACCCAGTACCTGCGTTCGCACACCCGTACAGGATGCGTTCGACACGCTCGTCCAGGAGCTCCTCTTCCTGCAGTGCGTCGGCTTTCTGGTGGAGTGCTGGAGGCCGTACAGGAAAGTCCCGTGCACGAGCTGAGCACGCTTCACGGGACATCGACGTGTCGGTCATCCTGAGCACGTACAACCGCGCGGGCTGTGCTGCCGGCCGCGCTGGACGCTCTGCTCCATCAAACCGGGGACGTCGCGTATGAAGTGATCCTCGTGGACAACAATTCCACTGACGAGCACGGCGGATCTCTGCGGCAGGTACGCGCGGACCATCCCGATCGATTCCGCTACGTGTTCGAGGCGCAGCAGGGACTGTCCCACGGCCGGAACGCCGGATTACGCGCGGCCCGCGGATCGATCGTCGCGTTCACCGACGACGACGTTCAGGTCGCATCCGATTGGGTCGCGCAGGTGAAGCGCGGGTTCGACGGCGACCCGGCGGCGGCGTACATCGGCGGCCGGATCCTGCCACGATGGACGAGCCCGCCGCCGAGGTGGCTGACGACGGCGCACTGGTCGCCGCTGGCTCTGCAGGACTACGGCGACGCGCCGGTGCGCACCGAGCGCGTCCTGGCCGATCTGCCTCGTCGGCGGCAACCTCTCGTTCCGGCGTTCTGTATTCGATCGGGTCGGCCTGTTCACACCGTCGCTCGGCCGCATCAAGGACGGGATCGGGTCGACCGAGGACCACGAGATGCAGCTTCGCATCTGGATGGCGGGCCTCGAAGGCGTGTACGTGCCGGCGGTCGTGGCGGTGGCGGAGATACCGCCAGACCGGATGACCAGGGCGTATCACATGCGATGGCAGAAGGGACACGGCCGCCACTGCGCGAGAATGCGGCTGCGTGAGCTCGTCCCTCGTGAGTGGGCGCCGATGGGATGGCCGGACGATCTCGTCACGCTCTTCGGGGCGTCCCTGTTCGTGTACGCCGAGCTTCCGAAGATGGCGCGGCGTTGGCTCGAAGCGATCCTCCGGCGCCGGGACCCGTTCTTCTACAGCAACAAGATGCGGCATCTGTGCAGCTACATCGCCGAGAGCTGGAGGCGCGATCGCCCGCAAGCCGCAGAGCGCTGAACGAGCTCGCTCGTTTCGCCCGGCCTACGCGCGGAAGACCCGCCGCCGGATGGCGCGGCCGGCGACGCGCTGATCAGCTAGTCACGCGCAGATTCGTCGGGCGGGCGGAGGCCCCCCCGCTCCGCCGGAGAGGGCCTGGTTCGTGAGCGCCTCGACCTGCGTCATGTCCGCGCCGAGGTCTTCCCCGTCCGTCCCCACCTTTCGTAAGGACTGTCGGCGCGAAAGCGATACGTGCCGGTCACGAACTCAGCGGTAAACGCCGCCACCGTCGGGAAGTGATTGTCCGCCGGATAGCGGGACGCAGTGCCGCCCGCGAGCACGTTGCGGTCACCGCCGAGTCCGAGCCGAAGTACGTGTGATGCGTCGAGGCCGACCCGCCCGCTGCGTCACCAAAGATACCGCTCGTTGTGCAAGGCGAGATTGTTGGCAAATCGAAAACCCGCAACCGTGTCGAAGCTGCCGTCGGTTCTGGCCGTACACGAACACGACGCTGCCGGCCTGAAAGTGGTGTTGTGCTCGAGAGTCACGACGCAGGGCTGCTCCCAGATCAGCGTAACCGCCCGGCCCCTCGACGTGCGACGTCGTAGAAGAGATTGTGTCTCGATCCGGATATTGCGTCCCTGATGGCTGGGATAGTTGGTGTCGGAGCCGGTGACGTTAATGCCGCCTCCGGCGTGCCGGACGATGTTGTAGCGGATGGTGACGTCCGACACCACCGACCACGGCGCCGTGCCGTCCTGGTTGCGCGGCGTCAAGACGATCGCGATGCCGCTCTCTGATCGCTCCAGCTGTGCTCGAACACGTTGCCCTCGATCAGCACGCGGCGTGCGTTCTTGAGCTCGAGAAGATTCTTGACCAGCCACTGCCCCGACTGCTGCCAGGCGAGCGGCTTCGACAAATGATTCAGGCGGATGGTGATGTCGCTCGGTACCAGATCGGGGATCTTCGGATCCGCGCCGCCGAACATCACGTTCTCGCCGGCCGCCTCGAGATAGTTGTTCTCGATGAGGAAGGGCCCCGGCCCGTTCCAGCCGCAGATGGCCTGCGTGTCGATGCCCGCCGCTTTGATGTCGGAGACGTGCGAGTTGACGATCGTCGTCGACGCGCTGTTGAGCGCGATGCCCCGCTTCTGCGCCGTCAGCGGATCGCCGTGGATGTAACACCGGTCGATGACCAGGTCGTGTGCGACAACATCGAGCGTCGTCTGATCGGACCCTCCGCGGCCCAGCCGGATCATGTCGTCTCCGCCCGCCGGGTTCGGACCGATCTCGAGAAGCTCGAGCCGCCAGTGGTGCGCGCCTGGCGCGGTGACGATCGCGGGCGACGTGTTTCCCGATCGGATCTTCGCGAGCAGCGAGGCGTGCACTGCTGGCTGGATTCGCTTCCCGGGCGCCGGCAGCCGGCTGTCGGCCGCCGTGCGGATGGTGATGAACCCTGAGCCGGCAGGCGGAACCGGCAGCGTGAAGGTGCCCGTGTACGTCGCACCCGCCGTTAAAACGATCGTGTCCCCAGGCTTCGCCGCGTTGATCGCGGTCTGCAGATTACCGCCGGGCCCTACCGTAAGCGTGGCCGCGTTCACGGAGACGGGAGCCAGAGCGAGCGTCGCGAGAGCCAATACCCGATGGCATGGCAGGAGTGGCCGGACCAGTCTAGTTGCGTACATCCGCATAGCGGACCCCGTGAGGAGGTCGTTCGGTCTTGGTTCTGGAATGTGCCTGGGAAGCCGGCTGTCCTCATGCAACGGGGGTACCGGGCCTCTTCACGAGTGTCGTGGCCGGCCGCGCGTCGAGGGGCCTTACGCCTACGGGCGCAAATCGACGGAATGGGTCAGGGGATCCAGAGTCTCTGGGAACCCTGACCCGTGTAAGCGCGCAAAAACTTCATGCTGTTTGAGCTCTGCGGTATTGACCTCTGCTCCTATGGAGCGATGACCTGAACGGGTCGGGTTCTCGTATTGTTCGTTTCGAGCGATTCGGTCACGACGTTGCCGCCGTCCGCTACGGCGATGATGAAGTACGAACCTGGGGCTCTACCAGACGGAATGGTCAGGGCCGTCGTCATGCTGTTCGTCTGATCGACGTTGAGCGCCCCGACGCTGCGGCTCCCGAGCAACGTGTCGGCAGCGTCGACCGTGGTGTTCGTCGAAAGATAAAACCGTGTCGTGGAGGCCGGCGCCGAACTGGCCCCCTGATTCCTGGTGATATCGGTGACGCTGATCGTGGCGCCGGCTGTCGCCTGTGATGGAGCGGTCAGACTGGACACGTCGAGATCGGGGCCGACACGAAGAATGACTCCATTCGAGCCGTTGTTCGTCTCGATGCTCTCCCCAACAGCGTTCCCTCCGTCCGCCTTCGCAAAGAGGAAGTAGCTTCCCGGCGTGGTACCGGCGGGAATGACCACGGAGGCGGACCCGGTGTTGCTCGCGGCCGCGGCCAGCCCCGGCACTGGCCGTCCTCCGATCGCGACGTCCGCCGCGTCCAGGGTCACGTTCGGAGACAGATAGTACGTCGTCGATGAAGCCGCTGCTGCACCCGCGCCTTCGTTTCGCGTGGTATCACCGACGACGACGCTGCCGCCGGCGGCCGCCCGTGTCGGCCCCGTGACGCTCACGGCCCTGAGGTCCGGGCCGACTCTGACCGCAGCGCTGTTTCTGACGTTGTTACTCTCGGAAGTCTCCGCGATTGCCTGGTTGCCGTCCGCCTTGGCAATCACGTAGTACAGACCCGCCGCCGTCGTTGCCGGCACCGCAAGCGATACCGACGACGAATTCGCGGCGCCGCTTGCCAGCGCCGGCACGGCGCGCGATCCGAGCACGGTGTCGCTCGCGTCAAGCGATGGGTTCGTCGACAAATAGAACCAGGTGCGGGACGCGGCGGCGGTGCCGGTCATGTTCGAGGTCGTGTCCGAAACCGACATGCTCCCACCGGCCGCAGCCGAGGCCGGCGCCGACAGCGCCGACACGACGAGATCCGAGCTCGCCGCCGCTTGTACGGTGACCGAAGCCGTGCTGGTCGCGACGGCCCCTTCATCGTCGGTCACCGTGAGAACGATCGAGCGGTTACCGGCCGACCCGTAGGTGTGGCTCGCCGTCGCGCTCGCCCCTACCGTGTCGGGCGTTCCGTCGCCCCACTTCCATCGATACGTCGCGATCGTGCCGTCCGGATCCGACGATCCGCTCCCGCTCGCCGTGAACGCGACCCCTGGTTGGGCCGAGTAAGGTCCCCCGGCGTTCGCGGTGGGCGGTCTGTTCGAGATCGTCGCGGTCGCCGTAGCTGTGGCGGTCGCGCCCGCGTTGTCCGTCACGACGAGCCTGACGGTGTAAACGCCGGAGCGCGCGTACGCATGGCTTGCGGACACCCCGGCAGAGTCCGGAGATCCGTCACCCCAGTTCCAGGCGTAGCTCACGATGGTGCCATCTGAATCGGACGACGCCCCGCCCTGCGCCACGACCGGCGTGAGCGTCAGCGCCTGGTACGGACCGCCGGCGTGAGCGGTAGGCGGCGAGTTGGCCGGCCCGGTCGGCTCTCCACCGCTCAGCGCGAGATCCGTCAGCGGCAGGAGCCCTTCGATGTCGGCACCCAGATCCTCGCCGTCCGTGCCGGCGTTCCTGTACGGACTGCCGGCTCGCAACCGATAGGTGCCGGGCTCGAACTCCGCCATGAACGCCGCGACGGTCGGGCATTGATTGTCGGGCGGATACCGGGATGCCGTGCCGCCCGCGAGGACGTTGTTCGTCACCGTCGAGTCGGAGCCGAAGTACGTGCGGATGTCGTCGAGACCGTACCCGCCGCCTCCCTCGCCGACGATCCCGGAGCTGTTGTGCAACCCGAGGTTGTTGGCGAACCGGAATCCGCAACCGTGTCGAAGCTGCCGTCGGGGTTCTGACCGTGGACGAGCACGACGCTGCCGCCCTGAAAGTGTGTGTTGTGTTCGAGCGTCACGTTCTCAGGGCTGTTCCCCATGATCAGCAGTCGCCCGCCGCTCGACGAAACGACGTCATGGAACAGATTGTGTTCGATCCGGATGTTGCGTCCGGGAAGGCTTGGATAGATGGTGTCGACGCCGTTGACCGACATGCCACCGGCGGTGTGCCGGACGATGTTGTAGCGGAAGGTGACATCCGACACGACCGACCAGGGCGCCGTGCCGTCCTGGTTTCGCGGCGTCATGACCATCCCGAGGCCGCCCTGGCCGCTTACCCAGTTGTGCTCGAGGACGTTCCCTTCGGCGAGGACGCGACGTGCGTTCTTCAGCTCCAGGAGGTTCTTGGCCGTCCAGGTTGAGGGACTCGTTGGAACGGAGCCGGCGGTGCCCGCGGCACCCGTATCGGTGAACGACGTGCCGGAAAGAGTCCAATAGGTGTTCTGTGCCCCGGCCGTGCGTCCGTAGACGCGATATTCCGTCGCATCCTGGACCGGCGTCCAGGTGACCCGCACGGCTCCGGCGGCCGTGAGAGTGGATGTCACCTGGGCCGACGCCTCGGAAGTGCCCGTGATCCCCTGACCAATCGACCTGCGAGCGACGACACGGTAGGCGTAGGTGCCGGCCGGCAGCGAACCGGCGCCGGATAGAGGCGCCGCCGTCGCGACGGGCTTCGGAATGATCGGCTGTTGCCAGCTTCTTGGCTTGATGATGTGGTTCAGCCGCAGCGTAATGTCGCTGGGCACGAGATTCGGGATTTTCGGGTCGGCGCCGCCGAACATCACGTTCTCGCCGGCAGCTTCCAAGTAGTTGTTTTCGATGAGATAGGGACCCGGCCCGTTCCAACCGCCGATCGCCTGGGTGTCCATCCCCGAACCTTTGATATCGCTGATGTACGATCCAATGATCGTCGTCGACGCGCTGTTGAGCGCGATGCCGCGCTTCTGGCCGAGCAGCGGATCGCCGTGAATGTAACAGCGATCGATCACGATGTGGTGCGGAACGACGTTGAGCGTGCTCTGTTCGGTCGTGCGACCGAGCCGGATGATCTCGCCATACCCGCCGCTGTTTGCGCCGATTTCCAGCAACTCGAGCCGCCAATGATGCGCCCCCAGCGCTGTCTGGAAGGCAGCGCCGCTGTTCCCCGACCTGACCTTCGCCAGGAGGAACGCATCGGCGGGGCGGATGCGGCGGCCCGGGCCGGGCAATCGCGAATCCGGGGCCGTTCGAATCGTGATCTCCAGGGGCGCGTTGGTCATCGGCAACGTGAAGTTGCCGATGTAGGTCGCGCCCGCCTGCAGGTGAATCGTGTCGCCGGGTTGGGCAGCATTGATCGCCGCCTGCAGGTTTCCACCGGCGGGGACGTTGATCGTGGCGGCGTACGCCCGCGTCGTGAGAGCAAGCAGGGCGAACCCGACGATCACGGCTAGCTGCGTAGGAAACGTACGAACGGCTCGACCCAGCGGCATGCGCTTCTTTCCTCCAAGAAGCCAAAACCCGAGTTTTGGGGATGAGCTGGGGTGAGCGGCCTGGTCCTATTGCAACGACGATACCGACGAGCTAACTCAGAGAGCTCTCGCCGAAGCGACGAAATTCCCGAACGTTTCTCTCAGCGGGTGTCTGAGCAGGCTGTCGCGGAGTTGTTCGAGCGTTCTCCTGAAGGGAAGAAAAATACAGAATCCGCGACAGGATTACCAGGTTGCAGCCGCCAGCCGCGCGACCTTGTCGAACACTCGTCTGAAGGGACGCGACACGGGAAGGAAGAAGCTCCGGATCTTCGCGGCGCGAGGCAGGCGGCGCGCCTGTCCCTCTTTGATGACCGACTGACACGGGTTGCAGATCCCGCACGGCCGGTTCCGGACGGGCGTGAAGCAGAACCACGACTGTTCCAGGATGTGAAGGAACCCGTTCGCTTCCGCAGCTCGCTGCATATCGGTCTTCCTGAGCGTGAGCAGCGGAAACCTGAACGGCGCGAACAGCGTCAAGTCCGGTTCCGCCTCACTCGCGCGCAGCACCCAGTAGCCCTGGCCGTCGTCCCGCTTCACCTCTTCGACGTGGCCGTCGAGCCAGACGTGCGCCTTGTCGTCGACATGGACGCACAGCTCGAGTCCCTGGAAGCCGAACTGCCGCCGAATCGGGCGAGCCAGTCGTACTGCTCGCCTAGAAACGACCGCGCCTTCAGACGGACGTAGCGATCGGTGATGTCGCGATCCGGTCGTATGTCATGGATGGAGACGATGGTCGACGGCCTGATGAGCGCCGCCTTCTTCTGAGAGATCGCGGCGACGCTGCGCCGGATGCGCTGCATCGTATTGAGCTCAACGATGCTCGAACGCCGCGCCGTATCGAGCACGTAGAACGGCTGAACGGACGCGCCATGCACGAGCACTACGTCGAGAAGGCGAAACGTGGAGTCCCACCCGCCCGTCCAGAGAACTTTCACACACTCATCGCCGAGGTCCATGCGCTCCGGCACAGCTGCAAAGCGGAGACCACCGAGCGTAGCATGCAGCTCATCCGCACGCCTGTCAGATCCCTTGCATTGGAGGTTGTCCGCGACGGCAGATGACACCCTGACTACCGAAAGTCGGGAAATCGCTGTCACGCGCCCGGAGTCACGGAAATGGTTTCCTCATCTTCCCTCGAAGTGCTGCTCGCGTTGCGGCGACAGGCGTGGGAGCTCGAGCCGCCGACCGCGTGGGTTCCGCTGCGGGCTGCGCGAACTGCAACGCTCGGGACGTGGCGCTACGGCCGCACGGTGCCGGACGTCCCACGCGACGAGCAGTGGCGCCAGCAGTGGCGGCTGCGAGTTCAGTTCCGATTCCTCCTCCGACTCGGTACTACCGCTACAGGCTCTACGACCCGAGACGCCGCGCGGACGCGCCGGCGTTCCTGGAAGTCCCTGAGATAAGGGCGCTGCGGTCTTGGTGGTACGACAAACTTCTGGTGCAGCCCGAGGCACTGGCCGATAAGCGGAGGTTCGTCACGCGAGCCGTCGCTGCCGGCCTCCCCACTCCTCCGGTGCTCGCAACGCTGTCAGGCGGCCAGATCCTCGACGCCTCTTCACGATTGCCCAAGGGAAGATCCGTTTACAAAGGAAGCTCAATCGATGTGCGGGCTCGGTGCCAGCTACTGGGTCTGGCAGACCGACGGCTCGTATGTCTCGTCCACGGGCGAACGGGTCCCTCAAGGGCGGTTTCTCGAGCATCTCGCCGCGCGGTCGGCCGGCGCGCCGCTCCTCGTGCAGCCGCGCCTCAGGAATCATCCGGAGATGGCGCGATGGGCGCTGGAAGGACTCTGCACCGTGCGCGTCATGACGACTCGCGCGCCCGGTGGACCGCCCATGCTCCTGCGAGCGGGCGTCCGAATGCCGACGGGCCGCGCCCCGGTGGACAACTTCACGCAGGGCGGCGTGGCGAGCCCCGTCGATTTGACGACGGGCGTGCTCGGGCCGGCCGTGCGAAAACCGCCCGAGTTGGCCGGCGAGTCGCTCGACAGCCATCCGACGACCGGCGCGCGAATCGCCGGGGCTGTCCTGCCGCATAACTCGGAAGTGTTTGCGCTGGCGCTGCGGGCCCACCGGGCCTTCGCGGAGTTTCCCTCTGTTGGCTGGGACGTTGCCATCACGCGTGACGGGCTGATGCTGATGGAAGGGAACTACGACTGGGGCATCGTGTTCGCCCAGCAACTGTTTGGCTCGTCGCTGGCAACCACCACGTTTGCGGAGCATTTCTGGGCGCATGCGTCGGCGACTCGCCCGGCCAATGCCCCGCGGACGAACGTCGCCTGAGTGCGTGAGTCATCGTCAGGTCCGCAAATGACCGTCCTCTTCCCGCGAAGCACTCCTGGCGCTGCGGCGGCAGGCATGGGCGCTCCAGCCGATGCCGTGGCTGCCACTCCGGGCCGCGCGCACCGCGACTTTGTATACGTGGCGGTACGGCGGCTCCGTCCCGGACGTCTCGCGTCGCGAGCAGTGGCGCCAGCAGTGTCAGTTGCGCATTCAGCACCGATCCTCCTTCGATCCGTACTATCGCTATCGACTGGACCAGCCGGATCGCCTCGCGGAGGCGCCGGCGTTCGTCGAGCTCAACGAGATCATCGCGCTGCGAACGTGGCTCTACGACCGGCTGCCGGCGAATCGCGAGGATCTGAAAGACAAACGGAGGTTTTATCGTCGTGCGGTCGCCGCCGGCCTGCCGACGCCCGCAGTGCTCGCGACAGTGTCGGGTGGCAGGATCCTCGAGGCGCCGTCGCGGCTGCCAGACCAGGACCTGTTTACGAAGGAGGCCCATGCCTTGAACGTGCGCGGCGCCACCTACTGGGTCAGGCGCAACGAGGGGACCTACGTCTCGTCTTCGGGTCAGAACGTCGCGCACGGCGCGTTTCTCGAACATCTGGCGGCGCAATCGAGTGCCGCGCCGTTTGTCGTGCAGCCGCGGCTCCAATCATCCTGCGGTAGCGCCCTGGTCGATGGCGGGACTCTGTACGGTTCGCGTGATGACCACGTGTCCGCCGGACGGGCCACCCACGCTGCTGCGCGCATGCTTGCGCATGCCGACGGGCCACGCCGCCGCCGATAACTCTGCCGCGGGCGGCGTGGCCAGCCCGATCGACCTCGAGACCGGGGACTCGGACCGGCCGTTCAGAAATCCGCTGAAGTTGGCCCGCGTAGCGTTGGACCGTCATCCGACGACCGGCGCGGACATCACGGAGCGTTCTGCCCTTCTACCGGAGGTCTTCGCGCTGGCGCTCGAGGCGCATCGAGTCTTTGGAGAGTTCCCATCGATCGGCTGGGACATTGGCATCACGCGCGACGGCCCGATGATCGTCGAAGGAAACCAGAGCTGGGACATCAACCTCGGCCAGCAGCCCCATGGCAGCTCGCTCGCGACGACCCCGTTTGCCGAGCATTTCTGGCGCACGCGTCGGCGGCCCGCCTGGCGGGGTCCCCGCAGTCGAACGTCGCGACGCACCTCGGCACACTCGCCCGGCCGTGGACTTGCATTGACAAGAACCACTGGCTCAGCCGTTGTCTGCGCCATGCGGGCATCGATCGCGACATGCCGGCTGAATCGACGGGAGGACTTTGAACGTTCAGGAAGCGATCGGACGCGGGTGCCTTGCGGCAACCGAATGGTGGCGGGGATCCCGCGTCATGCCGATCTTTCGCGAGATCGCCGGGAACCCCTTCCGCTCGCCGGAGGCCTGCCGGCGGGATCAGTGGGACCGGCTCTCGGCGCTCGTCTCCCACGCCGAAATCTACGTCCCGGACTATCGCGAGCTCTTTCGATCGCTCGGGATCTCGGCGCGCGACGTCCGGTCGTGGACCGACTTCGCGGCGCTTCCCGTCTTGACCAAGGACATCGTTCGCGAACGGGCGCGGGATCTCACGAGCGACGGCCCATTCGGCGTCGGTCTGATCCGGCACGCGACCGGCGGCTCGACGGGAGTGCCGATTCGTCTCGTTCACGATCCCCGATCCGAGCATGCGGCCGAGGCCGGCACGTTCCGGAACCTGGCGCAGTGCGGCTGGCGGCCAGGGGAGATGCTGGCGTTCTTCTGGGGTTTCGACGCGGCGACGGCGCGAATGTCACGCTGGGAGTTCGAGGCGCGGCAGCGGCTTCGCGGGCAGTACCAGTTCGATCCGTTCCACTCGAGCGGGCGCGATATGGATGGCTGGCTCCGGAGGTGGCGCGCGCTCCGCCCGAGCGTCGCGCTCGGCTATGCCTCGACGATGGCGAGGTTTGCCGAGCACATCGAGTCGCGCGGTGAAGCCGTGCGGGCGCTGAAGGGCGTCTTCAGCACCGCGGAGCCGTTGTTCCCCGAGCAGCGCGCGGTGCTCGGTCGCGTGTTCGGCTGCCAGGTGTTCGACCTGTATGGCAGCAGCGAGGTGCGCAACATCGCCGCCCAGTGCGGGCACGGAGCGATGCACGTCAACATCGATTTCGCCGTCGTGGAGGTCGAGGATGCTCCGGGTGGCGAGGCAGACGGGCCGCGACCTCTGGTCGTGACCTCTCTCTGGAACTACGGCATGCCGTTCATCCGTTATCGCAACGACGACGCCGGCCGGCTCTCCGACGGCGTCTGCGGGTGCGGCAACGGATTCCCGCTGATGCACCTCGACGTCGGACGGCTGTCCGACCAGTTCGTGCTCCCGGGCGGTCACGTCGTGCATGGCGGCTTCTTCCGGCGGTTGTTCTGGGGCGCGGCCGGCGTGCGGAGCTTTCAGGTGCACCAGACGGCGGTGGACGACATCACCTGTCGGATCGTGCCGGGGCCGGAGTGGAACGATGCACGGACGCAGGTTCTGGAGAGGGTCCGCGCGAGCATCGCTTCGCTCACCAGCGCACCCGTCACGCTGCGCATCGAGGAGGTTTCTAGCATTCCGCTTTCCGGCGCCGGCAAGCACCGGTATGCAAGGTCCGACGTGCCGCTGCCGGGACGACCCGAGACAGTCGGCGCAGCGCCATGAAGCCCAAGGCAGAGGCATGACCACCATCACATTTCTCGGAGACGTCTTCCTTCCGCGCGCTTACCAGGTCCATCTGAAGCTCGACGCGCCGTTCGTGTTCAATCTGGAATATCCGATCACCTCCGCGACAGTCGGCTGGCCGGGTAAGGCCGTCAACCTGAGGGCGGACGCGAACCATATTCCGCAGACGTTCACGTCGCCGCCGGCCGCGGTGTGCCTCGCCAACAACCACATCATGGACTTTGGAACCCGCGGCTTCGAGGAGACGCTCGAGGAGCTGAAGCGCTCCGGCATCCGCGCCTTCGGCGCCGGAACGCTCGAAAACAACCAGCGCAATCCGCTGATCCTGGAAGAGAGCGGCGTCGCGCTGCTGGGTACACCTGTCCCTCTACGACACCGGTCTTCGCAACGCCGGACCATCCGGGCGCTGCGCGGCTGGAACTGGAGCGCGTGGTGCGGGAGATCGCCGAGGCCAGACGCGCCGGCGCGCGGCGCGTGATTGTCTCCGTGCACTGGGGCGAGGAGCAGGTGTTCCTGCCCAAGCCGGGCGATGTGGTGCTGGGGCGCCGAATCATCGACGCAGGCGCCGACCTGGTGATCGGCCACCACGCGCATCGCGCCCAGCCGTTCGAGCGTTACGGCGGAAAATACATCTTCTATGGGCTCGGCAACTGCATCACGCCCGACTTCAACCTGCCCTCGTTCTTCGACGAGACCGGCTGCTCCACCCGGCGCGGCAAGAGAAAACAGCACTGGTGGAACCGGAGATCTCTCGCGGTCGATTACGACGTCGACTCCGGAAGCGTGACCGTGTACGAGCTGGAGTTCAAGGACGAGTCGCTGCGGATCGCGAGGTCTGACGCAGAGGCGTACGCGCTGTCGATTCATGACGAGCGGCACTACGCGGCCAGATACCGGCGATCGTTCGCGCTCGGCAAGCTCCAGAACAGGCTGATGAGTTACATCAAGACGCCCCGCCGGCCGCGACCCCGCCACCTGAAGTCAATCGTGACCATCGCCCGGGAGACGTGGACCCCGCGTTACGGCGCGGCGGATGATTCGGCCGCGTCGGGCCGCACGAAGGGATGAGAGACGTGCACGACGGGCGTCTGAACGTCGCGTTCTGCGTCGACAACCTGAACATCGGGGGCACCGAGCTGAACGCGGTGCGGCTGGCGGAACGGCTGGATCGCTCTCGGTTCGATCTGCGTGTCGTCTGCCTGCAGCCGGACGGACCGCTCGCCGGCCGTTACCGGGCCGCCGGGATTCCGCTGGACGTGTTCTCCCCCGGGTCGCTGGTCGGAACGAATGCCTTCCGTGAAGGGTGGAGACTCAGAGGCTACCTGCGTCATCACGGGATACAGATTTTTCATTCGCACGATCTCTACAGCAACTGGTTCGGTTGCCCGTGGGCGCGTCTCGCCGGGACCAAGGTGATCGCAAGCCGGCGTTGGCTGGGCACGAAACATTCCGGGAAGGGCGGCACGGCGCTGACGCGATTGACCTATCGCCTCGCGCACGTGGCGCTGGCCAACTCGCCGCGCGTCGCAGATTACCTGGAGCGCGTCGACCGCGTTTCGCGCTCTCGAATCGCCGTCGTCCCGAACTTTCTCGACGAGTGCGCGTTCGAGCCGATCCCGGCGGACCAGAAGCGGGCGCTCCGGGATGAGTTCCGCCTCGTCGACGGGACGCCGACCATCGGCGTGGTTGCCAATCTTCGCCCGGTGAAGGATCACGCCACGCTCGTCCGGGCTATCGCGCGGCTGTCGCCGAGATGGCCCCGCATCCGCGCCATCTTCGTCGGAGGCGGCGAGGGCCGGCCGGAGCTCGAGCGGCTGGCCGCCGCGCTCGGCGTCGCCGAGCACGTCGTGTTCGCCGGCCCGCGCGCGAACAGTCCAAATCTGAACGGCCTCTTCGACGTGGCGGTGCTCTGTTCGAAGCGGGAAGGCCTGCCGAACTCGGTCCTCGAAGCGATGGCTGCCGGAACACCGGTGGTCGCGACCGACGTCGGAGCCGTCGCCGACGCCGTGATCCATGGAGAGACCGGCCTCCTCGTCCCGGCATCGGATCCCGAACGGCTGGCAGCGGCGCTCGAGAGCCTCCTGGCAGATCCCGCCCGGGCCGGGCGGCTGGGGGCGGCTGGCCGGCGGCGGGCTCAAGCCGTCTACTCACCGGACGCCGCCCTGCGTGCCTTGGAAGCGGTATATACCGGCCTGGTCCGCCACGACGGCCGACGTGAGAGCGGGCATGCGGTGAAGGACCTGGCTGCCTGATGCGCGCACGTGCGCGAACAGCGAAGAGCGACCGTTGTAGGTCGATGCGGCGAAGCCAGGCCAGTGAGCGAATTAAAGGACCGACGCTACTTGGGGGGCCACTGGTCCGCGAGCCGGCCGGCGGAGCCGCCGAGATCGGCGTAAGCCCTGAGAGTCGCTGCGCGGGCGAGATCGCGCGTTGCGGCGGCGGGGAGCAGACCGACAAAAGCGCGCACGAATGCCTGTTCGAGGCGCGCGCGCTCGGGAGGCATCGCGTCAGCGGCGCTCCAGAACGGCTGACGCACCGCGCCGGCATCCGGCAGCCGGCGGCCTGACGCCAGCTCCTCCATCAGCGCGGCAAAGTCTTCTTCGAGCGCGGCAGCTTCGCCCAGCGGCAGCAGCCGGCTCGCCCGATCGATGATTGCGTGCGCCAGCTCGTGCGCCACGCGGCCGCGTCCCGTGTCGTCGTTCCGGATCGATCCGTCGGGATAGACCAGAACTCCGCGGCCCAGATACATCGGCGCAGCGATCCAGCCGCGCGCCGGACGGACGATGGCGACCATCGGTCTCGGATCGATCAGCCCTCCGAGGCCATACCGCTCCATCCATTCTGCCATCACCACCGACTGCAGGCTCCGCACTGCGTCCGCCATGGTGCCGGGCTCGGCTGCCGCCTGATCGCGGGATGAGAGCGCCGTAAGGCCGTTGACATACCCGATCAGGCTCTCGTCGTCGTCCAGACGGAACACCGGCGACGCGCGCCGGTCCAACTGTCGTGCCTGCCGGCGCGTCTCGTCGAGCAGCATCACCGTTCGACCCTCCGCCGCATCGACGCAGATCGTGCGCGGACCCTCGCGCATCAGCACGCGCTCGCAATAGGCGTGGCGGCCGCGTCCGTCCGGCTGAGGGACGACGACCGGTGACGGCTCGCGATCCCTGGGCAGCGAGATGCCGCCCGCTTGCTCGATCGCGCGCCGCGCCGAGGCTGGCGTCATAGACGGGCGGCCCTCCCGGACAGGCATCTCGTTTAGCGCGCCAAAGATCGCTTCGAGCGCGTCGCGTCGCCGCTGCACCACGACCTCTCCGCCGAACACCGGGATGCCGTCGATCCGCTGCTCGAGCCGCTCGACGATCCGCCCGGCGACGACCGGATCGCTCCATCGCGATTTCAGTGCGAGGCGGCCGTCGCGCAGCCGCTCGTCGAGCCAACCACTCCAACGGCTAGACTCTGAAGGCGTTCCGGCGATGATCGGCGCGCTCGTCGGGCGATCTACCCGGTTCGCGGGCGGAGTCGGTGTCTGAGGTGATAGACCGGCGTGCCCCACAGTTGCCGCGTTCTCGTCGCCAGCCGACCCGCCCAACTGTCCGAGCGTGTTCAGGTCGAGCCGGAGCAGGCCTTGCGGTCCCGACTGCAGCGAACCACCGACGGCGACGTCGACCCGCCGGCGCGCTCCACCGCCGCTGGCGGCGACTCGATAGCCCCTGTTCGGCGCGAGGCCCACGATGAGGAGCTGCCCGGCAGCCTGAGAGATCTCCACAGAGGTTTCAGTCAGATCGCCGCCGCTGTTCTCAGTACCCGAACAGCACGACCAGCTGCTGGCTGCCTTCCGTCCAGCGGACGCCGGCCGATCGCCCATCTACGCCGCGCACTAGGTCGGCGCGCGGCTGCGCGTCGTCGTTGGCATCGGTCGGGACCAGGAGCGTGAGGAAGCGGTCCGCAACCTCCGCCGCGGCGGGCTCGACCTGCAGCCGCGTCTGCCCCCAACCACCCGCCAGATCGTCGGTAAAGAGCCACTGCACCTCGGGGGGTGCGATCGGCGGCCATTCCTGGCGGTTCGTCGCGCCGGTGGTCGTGTCGGGGTTCGACACGCGCGAATCGTCCACGAAGTAGTCCTTGACGTGGCGATGAAAGTGCTTCGTGCCGGACGTCTCGTGGTTGACCGTGGTCCCGGTGGAGGGACGAACGCCGATTTCGCGGACGCGCACGGGATCGACCGGCACCACGGTGATGTAGAGACGGGCGCGCCCGTCGAGATCGCCCTGGCGGAACGACGGAGTCGTCTGAAACAACAGTGGACGGGTGGCGTCGAAGACCCGCTCGCCCTCATCGATCCGACGCCCGGAGGCGGTGGTCGTAAACGTGTCCCCTGCGTGCCAGAGCACGGCCTTCCGAAATGAGGGATCGGCGGAGATGACGCGGTCGAACACGATCACGCCGTCCCGGCGTCCTTCGCCGCGGCGCAGGTATACGACCTCCCGCCCGACGTAGTGGACTTTCACCCTGTTGCGCGTGCGATCCGGCTTGTTCGATTGGTAGCGCGGGTTCTGGTAGGCGTTCGTGAGATTGGACTTGAGGTAGAGCCCCCAGTCGCCCGTGGTGTACCGTTCGATCGAAGCGTGGTCGGTACGCGTCGCGAGCGGCAAGGTAGCCGTTCAAGGTGGGGGCGGGCGTGCGAGGAGCCTGTGTGCGCTGGCCGCCGTCGTTGACCGCCAGGTCGTCCGGCACGCCCTGCCAGATTGCCTCCCAGCGCTCTTGCGGGTCGGTGACGAGCACCGTGTTGTGTGCGACCGTGCGAACGTAGTAGTTGAACCAGTGCCGGGTGCCGAACGCGTCGAGGCTCCCGCTGTCGACGAGCAGATCGACGCCGTTGCGATGGATGGTCAGATTGCCCGCGTCATAGTGCTGGTGCGTGTCGAGGTGAGGTCCGGCGTTGAAGCTGAGCCACGTGGCGTTGTCTCCCCAGTCTGAGCGGGCGAAAACCTGTCCGAGCGTCCCCTCGCGATAGGTGAGCGCCGTCGGCATCTGAGGAGATACGGCGGGCGACCATAGCAGCAGATCGTACAGCCGCCACTCACGGACATACGTCCTGCCGGTCTCCGGACGGTTCACCACCGCGTATGCCTGTCGGGCGGCGTCGGTCTCCGCCAGTCGCTTTCCGAGCAGCAGTATCGTGGAGCGGTGTCGTAGCGCCGATCCGGTCGGCCCGCGCCGCGCGTCGCCGAATATCGGGGCGAGCTGGTGAGTGCTCCACCTGAACTCGTTGGTGATGTAACCGGGCCAGGCGGCATGGACGCCATACCGCAGCCGCGCGGTGAAAAACGGGGACCGGTGGTAGGCATCCGTCTGACCGGCGCCCGTATAGAGCATTTCCGTCACCATAACCTGCGACCAGGCGGTCAGGCTGCCATAGTAAGCGTCCCTTCGGCTAGGCCACCATCCGCTCCAGCGTACTTGTGAGCCTCGAGAATCTCCTCGTAGAACGGCAGCGCGTAGGCGAGCGCCTTGTCGGCGGCGGCGCGATGGCCGGGCTCGTCGAAGATCGCGAGCGCCGCCGCGACGAGCCCGGACACGCCTCGCGCCAGATCGTTCCGGAACGGCGATGGCGACGCGCTGCGCAATCCGTTGCCGTCGACCCAGTTGTCGATTTCCGCGCGGAAGCCAGCTCGCCATCTCGTCCCGCTCGCCGGCCGTCCAGAGCGGATACGCCCAGTCGTAAGCGAGCGCCACGGCCTCGAGCCACCTCGAACCGGCGGTGACCATCGCGTGGGCATCGCGGTATTCGGTAAACGTGTGGCGGTCGAGGTAGTGGCGGAGGCTCTTACGAGCCAGCTCGAGAATTTCCTGGCCCCGGCCGTCCCGCCGCTCGAGCAACACCCTGGCGACGAGCGCCTGGCTCTGCACCTGCAGATCCCGTTCGTTCCAATTCCGCGAACCCTGGTCCTTGATGAATCCCAGCAATGTGTCGAAGTACGACGCTCGCGCGGTCGTGGTCTCGGTCAGAAACCGCGCGAACTCGCCGGGAGCGAAGAACAGCCGCGGCCGCGGCATCACCCGCTGGACGGTCAACGTGCCGGCGTCCCGCTGGCCGAGCAGCCCCAGATGTGAGCCGATCACGACGAGCGCGGCAGCCATGACTATCCATCTCGTTTGGGTTATTCTCATAGTCGCCGCCCGCGCTGCAAACGTTCCGCCGATCGTAACGCCAGCTGAACCGATCTCAGCTCAGCAGTTCTTGCGAGCAAAAGCTCTCACTTTCGGAAAATCGTTTCTTACTTTCAGAAGCTGATCGATCGTCGCAAGCGTGGCCGTCGCTCGAAGCGGGTGTTTGGAATAGCAATCTTAGGAACACCGCTTGCAGCCCTGCTCCCGACGGCTAACGGCCGAGCCTTGCGGATGGTCTGCAAGTGTCAGAGCCACTAAGGCATTACGGATGCGAACGACTCTCGTCGCTCTCTCGACTCGCGCAGCGCTGGCGGGACTGATTAGCGCTGCCCTCGGCGGGCTCACCCCGGCAGGCGCGCAGGAATACCTGCGATTCCCGGTTCGGGACAACGTCAAGAACGAGATCATCTCGTATATCAACAGAGAAACCGTCAGAGTCGATATCGCGGTCTGGTATCTCACCCAACGTCCAGATCAGTATCGCCCTGGTCAATCGGCATCGCGCCGGCATTCCCGTCCGCGTCCTCGGCGATCGTGTGTCGATCTTCGAGATCGATCCGAAGACGCGCGCCGAGTTCGAGTACCTGGCCAATGCCGGTGTTCCGATTCGGCTTCGCTACACCCCGACGTCGTTCCCGTTCATCATGCACTGGAAGTGCGGGATCTTCGTCGGGCAGGAGGTCGTCGAGTTCGGTTCCGCCAACTGGACGGCGTTCGAGCTTCAGCCGGCGTCGGCGACCAACTTCAAGGACGAGACCGCGCTCTTCACGGACGACCTCCAGCTCGTCAACGCCTTCAAGACGAACTTCGACGTTTTCTGGGCAGACACGACCAACTTCCTCGACTGGCGCGTGGCGTACGAGCGCGAAACCGGCAACCCCTGGACGGCGGCGATGACGATCGACCGCACGCGCCGCGAGCTGAACAATCCCAGCCCGTCGACGATGGTCTGGAGTCAGGGCACCGAGCTGACCACGCGGATGACGACCGAGATCAATCAAGAGACGACCGGCGTGGATATCGTCTTGTACCGTTTGAGCGTCCCGAACATCACCAACGCGCTCATCGGCCGCGTCAATGCCGGCGTGCCGGTGCGCGTCTTCGTCGAGCCGACCCAGTACCGCAACTCGCAATGGCCGGAGTACTGGCTGACCGGCACACGCGTCGATCAGCTCTGGGTCGCGGGCGTTCAAATCAAGGAACGCGTGCATCAGGGCCTCACGCACATGAAGGTCCTCATCACGTCGCGCTACGCCATGCAGGGGTCGTCGAACTTCACCAAAAACTGGCAACGCGACCACAATTATTTCATCCCGTCAGCAACGAAGACCGCGCTCTATCAAACGCTGCGGGACGAGTTCGATCGGATGTGGAGCGACACGGTGAACTATCGGGATTTCTACCCGAAGAAGCCAGCCGCTCCGACGCTCGCCGCGCCGGCGATTGGGGCGACCGGCGTCTCGCAGACGCCAAAACTCGAGTGGAATCGCGCCGCCTGGGCGGTCGCCTACGACGTGTATCTGGGCACGACCAGCACCAACATGACATTTCGGGCACGCGTGAACGCCGTGCTCACGGAGGAACCGCCGCTGACCTACTCGTGGACGGTGCCAGAGCCTCTGACTCCCAACAGGATTCACTACTGGCGCGTCGTCGCGCGCACGTTCGCCACCGACGTCGATCCGACACTGGTGGCGAATTCTCCGACGCGGAGCTTCACCACAGGCGGCGGTGGCGGTGGGGGCGTTTCCACGCCGTTCGGCGGGACTCCGGTGCCGATCCCGGGCACGATCCAGGCGGAGAATTTCGACAACGGCGGCCAGGGAGTGGCCTACTTCGACTCGACCGCCGGCAACTCCGGCGGCAGCTACCGAACGACGGAAGCCGTCGACATCGAGACCTCAACCGATACGGGGGGCGGCTTCGACCTCGGATGGATAGCCCCCGGCGAGTGGTTGAACTACACCGTGAACGTCGCCGCGGCGGGCCAGTACGGCATCGAGCTGCGGGCCGCGGCGAACGGCGCGGGCGGAACGTTCCACATCGAGATGAACGGGACGAACGTGAGCGGACCACTCACGGTCCCGAACACCGGCGGCTGGCAGAGCTGGACGACCCTGACCTCGCCCAACTTCACGCTGACCGCCGGTCAGAAGGTTCTACGGCTGGTCGCCGACAGCCCGGGTCCAACCGGCGTCACCGGCAACATCAACTGGATTCGCGTCGTCTCGCGGGGCACCACTCCGCCGCCGGCTCCTCCCGAGATCGTCCTCTACGCCAACGACGTGGCAGCCGGCAACGTCTTCGGTACCTGGTCGCACACGGCCGATCCGACCGCGGCCGGCGGCGTGAGGTTGTCGAGCGCCAATCTCGGCGAGTCGAACGCAAACGCGCCGCTGGCATCACCGCCGAACTATTTCGAGGTGGCGTTCGACGCGCAGGCCGGCGTGCGGTATCGGCTGTGGCTGCGCATGAGCGCGCTGAATGCCGACAAGCTCAACGACGCCGTGTGGGTTCAGTTCGACGGGTCGGTCAACTCGGCCGGCAGCCCGATTTACCGCATCGGGACGACGCGAGGGCTGCTGGTGAACATGGCGACGTGTTCGACGTGCGTGCCCGCCGGCTGGGGCTGGCAGAATCGTGCCTACTGGCTGGCCGACACCGGTGAAGTGCGCTTTTCGACGAGCGGGCCGCAACGGCTTCGCGTCCAGATTCGCGAGGACGGCGTGTCCATCGATCAGATTGTGATCAGTCCGGCAGCGGTACCTCTCGACGGCTCCCGGGCCGGCGACGAACGACTCGACGATCGTGCTGAAGCCGTAAGGTCGTGGAACCCATTCGCATTGCCGTCATCGGCTGCGGGGCGGTGACGGCCCAGGCGCACCTTCCCGTCGCGACGCGGGCCAAGGCGGTCCGCGTCGACCTGCTCGTCGATCGCAACCTCCCGCGAGCCGACAGTGCTCGCGCGAACCTTCAACGTGGCCCGGCGACAGAGGACTACGCGGCGATCGTCGGTCAGGCGGACGCCGCCATCGTCGCACTGCCGCACGCGTTGCACGCGCCGGGCTTGCGTCGATCTCCTGCGGCGCGGCATCCACGTGCTCGTCGAAAAGCCGATGGCGCTCACCGCCGCCGAGTGCGACGCGATGATCGCCGCCGCCGAGGAAGGGGGCGCCGTCCTCGCGGTGGGCCTCATGCGCCGCTTCCTCCGGTCGACGCGGTTCGTTCGCCACGCCGTGCAGACCGGGTTGCTCGGCCGCATCCGACGCTTCGACGTGCGCGAGGGCATCGTGTACAACTGGCCGGTCGCCTCGGACTTCTTTTTCCGCAAGGAGACGGCCGGCGGCGGCGTCCTCATCGACACGGGCGCCCACACACTGGACAGCCTGCTCTGGTGGCTCGGGGACGTCCGTTCCCTGGACTACTTCGACGACAACTACGGCGGCGTCGAGGCGGACTGCCTGCTGCAGCTGCAGATGGAGAGCGGCGCGACCGGCGTCGTCGAGCTGAGCCGCACGCGCAAGCTCCGCAACACGGCGATCATCGAGGGTGACCGCGCCAGCATCGAAGTCGACTGGTGGAGAATCCGGCTGACGCCGCGTGAGACAGGGACTCACGCTCGACGGGCCGGCCCGGTCGGCGGACGCACCTGGTGCGGGCATCGAGGGTTTCCTCGACGTCATGGCGGCTTCGTTCAACGATTGGGTCGACGCGATCCGGACGAGACGCCCGCCCGCGGTTTCCGGCACCCGAAGCGAAGCGTTCCGTGGCGTTGATCGAGACGTGCTACCGGCAGCGCCAGCCGCTCGAGCTGCCATGGGTCGCGCCGCGCGCGGCCATCGCAAGGACGGCGTGATGGCTCAGAACGCGAGCACCGTTCTCGTTACCGGCGCCACCGGATTCATCGGCGGCCGTCTCGTCGAAAGGCTGATCCTCGAAGAAGGGGCGCGGGTGCGGGTCCTGCTGCGGGACTTCGCGCACGCGCCACGCGTCGCGCGCTTCCCTGTCGAGATGATCGGTGGCAGCGTCACCGATCTCGACGCCGTCAATCGCGCAGCGGCCGGCTGCGACGTCATCGTCCACTGCGCCTTCGGCAATTCGGGAACGCCCGAAGAAAAACGGGCCGCGACGATCGCCGGCACCGAGGCCGTCGCAGAGGCGGCGCGGCGCGCAGGCGTAAAGCGTCTCGTGCACCTGAGCACGATCTCCGTGTACGGCCTGCCGGGCGACGGGGATCTGGACGAGACCGCGCCGCGGCGCTTCTGTGGCGATCCGTACTCGGACGCGAAGATCGAGGCGGAATGCCTGGTCCTCGCCTGCCATGAGAAGCACGGCCTGCCGGTGGCGGTCCTACAGCCGACGATCGTCTACGGGCCCCTGTCCGGCCCCTGGACGCTCGCCCCCCTTCATCAGTTAAAGCACGAGCGCGTCGTGCTCGTCGACGGCGGCGGAGGACTGTGCAACGCCGTATACGTGGACGACGTCGTGGACGCGATCCTGCTCGCGACGACTCGCGAGGAGGCAGTCGGACAGGCCTTTCTGATTTCCGGTGACGGTCCGGTCACCTGGCGGCACTTCTACGGCGCGTTCGAGGAGATGCTCGGGCAGTCGGGAACCATCTCGCTGACCGCCGCCGAGATTCAGGCACTTCACCGCGAGGAACGCAGAGCCCGTCGCACCATCCCGCAGGTGATGCGCGTCCTCCGTCGCAACACGCGGATGCGCGCGCGTCTCCTCGAGCTCCCCGCGCTCGGCATCCCCTATCGCTGGCTGCTCGCGAAGGTCCCCGAGCGTGTTCGCGCCGACCTGAGCCGACGTCTGTTTTCCGACCCGACGCTCCAACCGCGCGCGCCAAGGCGGACCGGCCGATGCCGCTGCCCAACGACTATCAGGTCCGGTTTCCTGCAGGCGCGGACGCGTGTGCGGACCGACAAGGCCCGCCGTCTGCTCGGATACGAGCCGCGCGTGTCGTTCGAGCACGGCATGCGCCTCACGTCCCGGTGGGCCGCGTGGGCCAATCTGCTGTGAGCCACACGGTGGATCGCCCCGCGTGGAACGTGATGACCGGCGCCCTCACGAAGTACGCCTTTCTCTTCGTGAGCATCGGCATCGGCATTGTCCTGATGCCGTTCACCGTGTCGCACCTCGGCAAGGCGGAGTACGGCCTCTGGATGCTGGTCGCCTCGATGACGGCGCATTTCCAGCTCCTGGACCTCGGCTACGGCAACGGACTCGTCCGACAGGTCACTCGGGCGGACGCGCGTGGCGACGAAAACGAGATCAACACGATTCTCAGCACCTTTCTCGTTGTCTACGGCGGGATCGGCCTCGTGGCTCTCGCAGGCGTCGCCGCGCTCGTCCAGTTCGTCGTGCCGCGGTTTCCGAATCTGTCGCAGGAGCAGGTGGTGACGGCGCAATGGGTGCTCGGCATCATGGGACTGCGCGTCGGCGGTCGGCTTCCCCATGAGCGTATTTGGCGCGGTCACGACGGCGCGGCAGCGATTCTCTCTCACGGGGACGATCGCGATTGCCGTTGCGCTGCTGCAGGCCGCCGCCACCTACGTCGTGCTCAGCGCCGGATACGGTCTGGTGCCGCTTGTCGCGGCGACAACGCTCGTCGCGCTGTCCAGCTATGCGGCGTACGCGGCGGCCGCACGCGCGGCGTTTCCCGCGCTGAGACTATCGGTCGGTCGCTTCAGCCGCCTCCACGTCCGCGAAGTGACCAGCTTCAGCCTTCACTTGTTCATGATCAGCATCGCCATCCAGCTCGGAACGAAGATGGATGCTCTCGTGATCGGCGCGTTCCTCGGAACCAGCGCCATCGCGGTTTATATCGTCGCGATGCGGCTCGCGGACTATCAGCGTCAGCTCTGCGGCCAGATCGGCGGTCTCCTGTTCCCCGTCGTCGTTCGCTTCCACGCGCGGGACGATCGGGCGGCGCTGAAAACCATGCTCCTCGAAAGCACGCGGCTCTCGGTTGCCCTGGTCGCCGGCCTGACGGTCCCCATGGTCGCCTTCGGCTCGCAGCTGGTCCAGATCTGGATGGGACCGGGATTCGAAGGGAGCATCCCTGCGCTGTACGTGCTGGCGCTCATGGGGCTCGTCATCGTCGCGCAGGGGCCGACCGGAAACATTCTGCTGGGAGCGGGCCGGCACCGCCTGGTCGGAACGATCGCCATCGTCGACGTCGCGTGCAATCTGGCGCTCAGTCTCTTCCTCATCTCGCGGCTCGGGCTTGTCGGAGTCGCGCTGGGGTCGGCTATCCCGTACGTGATCCTGAATCTTGCGATCCTCATTCCCGCGGCGTGCCGCACGCTGGAACTTCCATTTCGGACGTTCGCGCGCGTCGCATTCGTCCCGTCCCTCATAGGAACCCTCGCGGCCGTGGTCGCCGCGGCGGCGCTGCGAGCCGGCGCGACGCCCACCACGCTCGGCGCCGTCCTGAGCCAATCGACCGCGGTCGCGCTGGTCTTCGCGCTCGCCTTCTGGTTTGGAGGACTGAACCGCGCCGAAAGGGCGCGTTATCGCGGAGCAGTCGAGCGCTTTTCGTCAGGCGTTGGTCATGCGCGTGTCGCGACGAGCGGTTGAGGCGGAACATGGCGGCGGAGGTGATATGGTGGCCGGCTTCATCGGCGGCACCGTCGCCGATCGGCTGCTGAGGGCCCTTGCTCGGCGACGGTTGAGACCGCCGATGGATGGGAGTGCGTACGCCAGCCGGAGCAAGACCGAAGTCCTGTTGGGACCTGACATCTGGACGGCGATCGGCGGAAAGACCGTCATCGATTTCGGCTGCGGGACGGGCGAACAGGCTGTAGAGATCGCCAGCCGCGGTGCCGGGCACGTGATCGGGATCGACATCCGTCCGAGCGTCCTGGAGGCCGCGAGGCTCCGGGCGGCAGCCGCCGGCGTCGCCGACAGGTGCACTTTTACGACAGATGCGGCTGAGCCGGCGGACGCCATCATCTCTATTGATGGCTTCGAGCACTACGACAAGCCGGCGGAAGTCCTGAACGTCATGGCCCGGCTGCTGCACCCGGACGGCCGGGTGTTCATCGCGTTTGGACCTCCGTGGTTCCACCCGCTTGGCGGTCATTTATTCTCAGTCGCCCCGTGGGCCCACCTCGTCTTTACAGAGGCGGCGTTGATCCGCTGGCGGTCCAGCTTCAAGTCGGACGGCGCCACGCGCTTCAGCGAGGTGGAGGGCGGGCTGAACCAGATGACGGTGGCGCGGTTCGAGCGGCTCGTCGAGGCCAGCGACCTTCGCATCGAACGGCTCGAGACCGTACCGATTCGCAGGCTCCGGCCTCTCGCGAACCGATGGACGCGTGAGTTCGTGACGTCCACGGTGCGCTGCACGCTCGTGCGGCGTCAGCGCGCGAGTCGGACGTAGTTGAAGTTTCCAACCGCCCCGGTGGAGCCGTTTACCTCCATCGCAATGCGCATCGTCTGAACTCCGGCTTGTAGAGAAACGGTGACGGTGACATCCGTCCACGTTTGCCACCCACCGGTCGCCGGCACCTGCAGCGCGCCAGTCTCGTCCACACCGTTGAAGAGAACCCTGAACCTGCCGCCCGACGCAGGTGACGCCACGCGAGCCGTCAAGGTATATGTGCCAGCGACGGTGACGTTGACCGTGTAGTCGAGCCACTCGCCCGCCCCGACCCAGCCCACGTTGAACCCACCCTCGCGGCAGCGCTCAATGTCCACGTCGGTCGCCCGGTACTGGCCGCCGTTGTTGCCCGCGTCCAGATCCCGGTACGACACACCGTTCGCGCTGGCGTCGAAGTCTTCCGCTTGAATCGTGCCGGGCGCGAGCCAGACCAGCGGAGCGGGATCGGGCGGGTTGCAACGATCCAGATCGACACGATCGAACACGCTGCCGTCGAGGCCGACAGCCGCGAGCGACATCACGCAATCGCCGACTATGCCGCGCACATAGTGGTGGCGCGAGGCAGAAAACGCGGTCCACGGTCCGATGAACGCCGGATACAGCGGCGCGCCACCGCCCCCGGTGACGAGATAGGTGACCGCCTGCCCTTCCGATTGGTGGATGCGCAAGGGACGAGTTCGCTCGTAGTCGTGCTCGTGCGCCGAGATGACCAGCTGTACGCCGCGCGCCTCGAAAACAGGGGCGAAGGCTGCGCGAACGGCAAGATCGGACGCGTGCCGCTGCCCCGCGTTGTACGGCGGCCGGTGCAGAAACACGACCTTCCAGGGCTGCGGCGTGGCGGCAAGGTCGGCATCGAGCCAGGCGATCTGCGCCTGCCGGCGCGCGACGGTTTGAAAGGCTGTTTCGGTATCGAGCGCCACGAAGTGTACGGGGCCGTAATCGAAGCTGTAGTAGCGCTCGGCGTGATCGGGAAAGGCGGGCGTCGCGCCATGTTTCGGGAGCACGAATACGTCGCGATACGGACGAGCCGCGGCGATCTCGTTCTCGTGATTGCCGATCGACGGGAACAGCGGCCGTGACCGCATCCATGGCCCGTATACGCCGAACACCCAGTCGTCGAACTGCCGATAGCTGCCCCCGCCGGTTCCACTCGCATTGCCGTACGCGATATCGCCGGCGTGCAACGCGAGATCGAAGGTGTCGGCCGTCATGCGATCAGCGAGCTGACGCTGCGCCGCGGAACCCACGCCGCTGTCGCCGAACGTGATGAAGCGCACCGTGCCGGTCCCCGCCATCGGCGCGGTCGTAAACGTGTCAGTCGTCGACGGCGTGGCATCGACGTTGCCGACGAACACGTCGTAGGTATGTCGCGTGGACGGACTGAGCCCACGCACGGTCGCCTCGTGCTGGTAGAAGTCGTATGGGAACCCAGTGGTGGCGGCAGTGAACACCCGCGATTCGGCGGCGACCGTGATCGCCGGCGCGCTGCCGAGCCGGTACCTCACGTCCGCGGCGCCGGACTCACGCGTCGTCCAGACGATAACAACCCCGTCGTCAGTGAGCTGCTGCAGGTACGGTGCGCGCAGAAGTGTGAGCGAGGCTCCCATCTTCGGCACGATCGTCTGATCGTTCTTGACCGGGCCGGGCGGGACCGTGAAGTAGGTCGCCGGGCTCAGGACGATCTGATCGATGTCTACGCCGTCCTCGCGCGTCTGTACGCGAATTTGCTGCTGGCCGCTGACGGCGAACCGGACGACAGATGACGTTGCCAGCCACCACGCGTTGTCCTGCCATCCCCACTCCGCGACGCCGCACGCGCTGCAGTTCTCGAGGTTGACCAGTAGAGCGGACGTCGTCCCGGTCCGCCACAGCGGCGCGCCCCCAGCGGTCACGGCGCCGTCGTATTGCACCCACACCGACTCGTTGAGCTTGCTGTTCGCCGTCGCCCGCATCCGCAGCCACAGGCGGTACGGCACGCCGGCCGCCGCCGTGAACGTTGCCTCGAAGTAATCGACGGGGGCCGCCAGCGGCGCGTCCGGCGTGGACCAGCCGCGATCGACGCTGCTCATCTTCTGGCCGCCGGCGCCGGTCGTTGAGGCGAGCCGAGCCCAGTTGCCGGCGATGGTCGAGACGTCCGATGAGTAGAGGACAATGTCGGCCGATTGGGCCGCGAGACGCGACGGCAGGAAGAGAGCCAGCAGCAGCGCCGCTGAGCGAAACACTGAAGTCATTCGCGGCGCGGCGTCGCGTGTCATCCTGGGAGACTCTCACGCGACGCTGCGCCGCTTCAAGGTCAGCCGCAGCTACCTCACCGTGTACTCGGCGACGACCGGACGATGATCCGACGTGCTCGTCTGGATGACGGTGCAGGATGTCGGGGTCAGCCGCCAGTTGTTGTTCAGCGCGCGGAAGAGATAGTCGAACCGAATGTTGTTGTGCGTGTACCCGTTCTGATCGCTGCCTGTCACGTCCTGCCACGTGTCGGTGTACTTGGTCTCGACCGTCTGAATCCAGGACTGGCCCCACCAGGCATTGAAGTCGCCTCCCGCGATCGCCGGCCCGGAGAATCCGGTCGACCACGGCATGAAGGACGCCAGCTGTTGGGTTCGCCGGCTGCTCGGCTCGTACGTGAGGTGCACATTGAAGAGCGTCACGTTCACCCCGTTCACCGCTACGACGACGCGACCGAAGCCACGATCGTAGAAGTTTGCGGTGGATGAGGCCACGATGGGCAGCCGGGTCAGGATGAGCGTGCCCTCACCGGCCGTGCCGACGTGAGGCGCCCAGACCTTGTACCACGTGTGTCCAGTGCGTGCTCTCAGCAGTTCGGGGAACCGGTTCGGCTGATCGCCGTCCCACGTCGACGATTCCTGCAGCAGGATGACGTGCGCACCAGAGTTGGCCATGATGTTGGCCTGCGCCTCCAGGTTGAGCACGTTGCCTGCGGTCTTGCCGAAATGAACGTTCCAGGTCATGACTTTCAGCTTGGTGCCGGTGGGTGGTGGGGGTGGCGGCGGCGGCGACGATCCGGAGGCAAGCCGGATGTAGTTGATGTTGCCGACCGCGCCGTTTGACGCCTCTGTATCGAACGAGACGCGCATCGTCTGCTGGCCCGCCGACAGCGTGACGGTGGCCGTCACGTTCCTGTAACTCTGCCAGCCTCCGCTGTTGGGTACGGCCATGGCGCCTGTCTTGTTGACGCCGTTGAACTCGACGTGCAGCCGGCCGCCGGCTGCCGTGTTGGCGACGCGCGCCGTCAGCGTGTAGGTGCCGGAGCTCGCGACGTTGACTGTGTATGTCAGCCACTCACCGCTTCCGACCCACGCGATGTTGTATCCGCCGCCGGCGCTGTCGCTCGTCCTCTCGATGTCGACGTCTGTCGACCGGTATTGGCCGCCGTTGTTGCCAGCGCTCTCATCTCGATACGCGACGCCGTTCGAGCCGTTGTCGAAGTCCTCGGCCTGAATCGTGCCAGGAATCGCCCTGACGGTCCCCGCGAACGGTCCGGTGGCCACCGCTGCGACACCTCCCTGGCGCGACACAATCTTCGAATCGTTCTCGTTGGGTCCGGGTGGGGCCGACAGGTAGCTCTGCGGACTGAGAACGATTTGGTCGATCTCGACACCGTCCTCGCGGGTCTGGATCCGGATCGTCTGGGTTCCGGCGGTCGAGAACTCGATGAGGGTGTCCTGCGCCTTCCACCAGGCACCGTTCGTCCACCCCCACGACGACATCCCGCAGTCCTTGCACGACTCGAGGTTCACCAGAACTGCGCTCGTCGAACCGATGCGGTACTGCGCGGAGCCGCTGGCCCCCACCGAGTTCGTGAACTGGACCCACACCGCATCGTTCCACTTCGAGTTGCTGGCCGCCCGCATGCGCAACCACACCCGATACGGCCTCCACGCCTGAGCGGTGAAGCTCGCTTCGAAGTAGTGGGCGGGACTGGTAATTGGGGCATCCGGGCTAGACCAGCCGCTGTTGGCGCTGGTCATCTTCGTCTGGCTGGCGGCGCTGGCGTCGGTCACCCGCGTCCAGTGGCCCTTAATCACCGAGACATCGGTTGCGTGCAGCACCACGTCCTGCGCCGCCACCGGCGCCGACGAAAGCAGGCACGCAACAAAGGTGTATCCACACACCCCACTGAGCTTCATGAATCCTCCGTCAAATTCTTGGGAAGCGCTCAGACCTGGAAAATCTGAACGGCCGCGGGACAGGCAAAGAGTCTGCCGTTCATCTCAACTATCTGACAGTGCGTGGTTTCTCACGTTTGGAGGTCATACGCATCGCCGATGTGTTCGTCAATGCAACTCAGCCATTTGGCGCTTTTTACATGGCGCGAGGGGACCGTCCGCAAAGGGTTCGAAAACCTGAGACTTCGCGTCACAACGATCACGGTGCGGTGGGAGACGTTAATACTGATGAGTTGCACTCTCAAACACAATCGCGAGCTCTCCGCTGGTCTCCAGCGTTGAAGCGGAATCCGTGATTTGAATCGCTACGTCGCACGAGGGCTCACGTTTTGCAGTTCAACCGCGATGGGTCGATGTCCTCACGTCCGCTCCGCGTCGCGATCGTTGCGCCATCACTTGGGATCCTCGGTGGCCAGGCCGTCCAGGCAAATCGTCTCCTTCACGCATGGAGGAACGATCCGGATGTCGAAGCGCGACTGGTCCCAATCAACCCGATTCCTCGAGGAGCGTTTCGGCACGGGCTCAGGGTCAAGTACCTCCGTACGATCCTGACTCAGCTGACCTACTGGCCGCTCCTCTTGCGCGAGCTGCGGTGGGCCGACGCCGTCCACGTGTTCTCGGCGTCGTACTTCTCGTTTGTCCTCGCGCCGCTGCCGGCGATGCTGATCGCCTGGATGCACGGAAAGCCCGTGCTCATGAACTACCGGAGCGGTGAAGCGCCGGACCACCTCGCCCGGTCCCGCCTCGCCCGATGGGCGCTCGCGCGAGCCGACCTGAACGTGGTGCCGTCAGCCTTCCTCGCCGGCGTCCTTTCAAGGTTTGGAATCTCGTCCCGGGTCGTGCACAACACCGTGAGTCTCGACGAGTTCAAGTTCCGTCGCCGCACGAGTCCGGGGCCTCGCTTGCTGTCGACGCGAAACCTCGAGCCCCTGTACAACCTCGAGTGCACGCTTCGAGCGTTCCGGATCGTAGCGGACCGGTATCCCGACGCCACGCTGACCGTCGTCGGGCGCGGATCCGAGGAGGCGGCGCTCCGCCGGCTCGCGGGCGACCTTCGACTTCCCGGTGTCACGTTCGTGGGCCCGGTGCCACATCACGAAATTCCGCGCTGGTATGACGCGGCGGACATCTACGTCGCAGACGCCGAACATCGACAACATGCCGGGCTCCGTGCTCGAGGCGTTCGCGTCCGGTTTGCCGGTCGTCTCGACCGACGCCGGCGGCGTGCCCGCGATCCTGACTCACGAGCGGCACGGCCTGCTGGCGCCGGTTGGGGATCACCATGCCGTCGCCCGGCAGATCCTTCGCCTGCTCGAGGCTCCCGGGCTGGCCGCGCGGTTGGCCGCCGCCGGCCACGACACTTGTCGGGCGTATTCGTGGGAAGCCGTCAGGGAGGACTGGCTGTCGGCGTATCGCCAGCTGTCGCTCGGAAGAAAGGGCACCCTTGCGCGGGTTCGCGCCGCATCATGATCCGGCCCTGCAGCGACTCCCCCGGATGCGAGGAGGCGAAATCGCCTTCAGATCGATCGAGAACAGCCGGACCACCCTAGAAGGCGGCGATACATTTGCTCGGATACTTCCAGCGCGCGTCACGCACGACGTCGTGGCACATCAGCGCGCGCAGGGTCGCAGGTCATCGGCCGATCGATCCCGTGGCCTCCCCGCCGACCCAGATGCCCAGCCGCGACGGAGCCTGGATATCGCTCCGACGGGAGCCGAACACACGAGCGGCGCCGGCCTCGCTCACCACTTCGCAGCGGGATACGGGCTCGCCGCCGCGCAGCACGGCCGTACCGTCCACGGCCAGCCAGCTTCCATCGCACAACACGAGGTGGTACTGCTCCCCCTCCGCGGCAATGCCGGCGTAAACGAACCGGCAGTCGCTGGTGCACGGGCCTAGTTCCCATCGCGTGCCCGTGGGCGCGAAGAAGAAATGATGCGATGCGCTCGGTGTGTCATATCGAAATGCCGCGACCGGACCGTCCGGTTCTCGCTTGAGCGCCGTGAACCTACCCGTCCGGGCCCCGCCCGCTGCCGCGGGCTGCAGGAGCGTAGCCAGGGCGGCCGGCAGCTCCCGCCGGATCGCGAAGCGGAGCAGCGCGCTGGACTCCTTTCGTCCGTATGCCGGAGACTGCCAGTCCAGGACGAGCTCCCGCGACCACTCGCGATCGGCGGTGGCCGCCCAGACACCCAGGCTCATGCCGTCCTCGGCCGAGGCGAGCGTGAGGTCGCCTATCGTCTGGAGCCGCAGATCGGGAGCGAAGCGCCAGTGGAGGCGCAGATCGTGCGCGCCCGTTCCCGCCGCTTCATCGAAGACGAGCCACAGCCGGGATTTGAGATTGAAGATCCACCGCCGATGCGTGATCGGCGAGTCGGGCCGTGAATACCCCGCGTGACTGCCGATGAAGAGATCGAACGTCTCACCGGTCAGCCAGCGCTCGACCCTCACCGTTGGCAGATCGCGCCACGCGAAGGGCCCAGCAGGCTGCGCCTGGCTGCGGCCGTCGACCTCCAGCGTGTTGTGCGCGTGCGTCTCCCGAAACCGATCGCGGTCGCCGCGATCGTCCACGTATGCACCGGTGCCGGGGTCAATCAGCCATTCACGTCCGCCGAAGGCGAGGTGCACGCTCAGGGCGTCGGCGTGGCCGTGACCGCCGCGGCCCGTTCCCAGCGGACCCGCGTCGATCGTCATCTGCTGTGCGGGCCCTTCGGCGCTCGTCATCAGGTGAATGCCGCTCGCGTCGAGGGCCGATGATTTCATCGCCCCCGGCGTCGAGCCGAGCGCGTCGTACCGCGACGCCGCATTCGTTCCGAGTAGCCAGAGCGTCTCCTCGCGCAGGGCTCCGGCCGCTCCCTTGAAGTCGGGACGGTGAAAGAGCACGGCGCCTGTGGAGAGCGGATCCAGGAGGTGTTCGGCTCTGTTGCGGCGCGGGTCGAATACCCGGCCCCCGTCGTCGTCTCCCAGACGTGCGACGGCGCCACCCTGACTCAAAGCGTTGAGTACGTCGAGCATGCGCTCGATGGTCCGATCGAACGACGCGGGGATGGACGACTGATTCTTCGCGGCGAGAATGCGCGCGTGCAGGAAGAAGTCGAGCGCGTATACGTGATAGTAAACCGACTGCTCAAAGTGTGTGCCGTCGGCCTGCACCTGGCGCTCGGCCTGCTCGGTCGTGAGATCCCAGCCCGTCGCCCGCCAGCGTGCCGCGCCGGCGAGTTCCGGACACAGCGTACCGATGAAGAACAGCGCGACGGCCTCGCCGAGCAGATGTGTGTTCGGCGCGAAATACGTCGAGAGATACCGCTCGATGTGGCGCGCGTTCAGCGCCAGCGCTTGCCACAGATCGCGCCGGAAGCGCGCAGGAAAGACCGGAGCGTCCGCCACGATGTAGTGGAGCCAAAGCCACGAGAGGCTGCGGAATGCCACCTCGAGGCTGCTCGCCCAGTTCACGCCGATGGGATACGGGTTCTTGCGCTGCCAGTCGTACCACTGATGCAGCAGTTCGGTCGCGTAGCGCTCGTGGTCGGTTAAACGGAACGCTTTCGCCAGCGTGACGAGATGCTGGTGCCGACTGAGCTCCCAGGTAACCTTGACGTCGCCGGCCTCTTCGAAATCGAGGAATCGAATCCTGAACCACGGCTTTCGCGGAGCCCGCTTCCCGTGAACGACGTCCAGCGTCCAATCGATGTCCGTCCCGTAGTCGAGGCCTTCGTAGCCGAGAAGGTCGAAGCGGTGGCGGCAGATTTGATCGGCGCGCTCGATGACACGGGCAACCTCATCCGGCAGGCGCTGGCGCCACTGCTCGACGATCCGCGGCAGTTCTGCGGGCGTGAAGAAGAATCGCCCGGCGCCGCCGCGCGTCGAGGCCGTTGGGTGGAACGACAGTCCGAGCCGATAACGCGCGTCGTCCGCCCGCTTCCACAGTGCCTGGGCGCTTCGCGTGCGAATCTCCTGAAGGCTCATACGCCTCATTCGCTGCACGCGTCCGAGCCAGCCCAGTCTCATCGCCATGTCTGCTCAACCCTTCCGCGGCACGCCACTTGCTTCGTAGCCTCAGCCGTATCGTGGGCGCCGAGGTCACGCGACGTCATGGAGGCGGGCAGCTGATGAGAATTCTGTGGATCAAGGCGGGCGGCCTTATTCCTTTCGATACCGGCGGGAAGATCCGGAGCTACCAGATCCTGCGGGAGCTCGCACGAACGCATGAGGTGACCCTGTTCACGTTCTATGCCGCTCATCCGGACGACAAGCATGGCGAGCTGGCGCGGACGTTTGCGCACGTGGAGTATGTGCCGTTGCCGTTACCGGCACGGTCGGGGCTTCGGGAGGCCATCCACTACATCCGACGCCTGGCTTCGCGCTTCCCATACACCATGGCGAAGTACTACCATCCTGCGGTCAAGCGTCGCCTCAGGGCGCTCGTCCGGGCGCGACGCTATGACGTCATCGTTTGCGATTTCATCTATCCGGCGGGCATCGTACCGTGGGACCACCCTGGTCCGAAGGTCCTGTTCACTCACAACGTCGAAGCCTTGATCTGGCAGCGCCACCTCCAGGTGGCGTCGAATCCGCTATGGAAGGCGATTTGCTGGCTCGAGCAGCGGAAGATGGCGCGGGCCGAGCGCTTGTACCTGCGGAAGTCCGATCACGCCCTCGCGGTATCCGCCACCGATCGGAAGTTCTTCACCGGGTACGTCGATGCGGCCAGGATCACCGTTGTGCCCACCGGCGTCGATCTCGAGTACTTCCAGCCGTCGTCTGACGAAGAGCAGCCGGACACGATCGTGTTCACCGGGTCGATGGACTGGATGGCGAACGAGGACGCCGTTCTGTACTTCGTGGGCGAGATTCTCCCGCGAATCCGACGACGCGCGCCTGGCGTGACGTTCTGGGCGGTCGGGCGGCGACCGTCTCCACGACTGCAGGCCCTGGCCGAGAGCGGCGTGCGCGTCACCGGCACCGTGGCCGACATCCGTCCGTACCTCCATCGAGCCGCTGTCTACGTAGTGCCCCTTCGGGTGGGCAGCGGAACGCGGCTCAAGATCTTCGAAGCCATGGCCGCCGGAAAGGCGGTCGTCTCGACGACGGTTGGTGCGGAGGGGCTGCCGGTCACCGATGGCCAGAACATCGTGCTCGCCGACGAGCCTGACGAATTCGCCGATCGCGTCCTGGGACTTCTGAGCGACCGCGCCCGGCGTCGTCAACTCGGGAGGGCGGCGCGGCGGCTGGTGGAAGAACGATACAGCTGGGCGGCGGCGGCCGAGCATTGCGAGAGAGTCCTTGCCTCGCTCGCACCCGATCCGATCCCGCAGCCAGAGACGCTCTACGCGGGACTTTCGGCATCGTCAGTTTCCCGACGGCCATGACGACCAAGGTCCTGCTGCTTCCGGTGCGAGTCGTTCGGCATCTCTTCGTGGATCGGAGCTACGAACGCTACTACTCGGCAGATGTCTGGAACGACAAGTACACCGGCGGCTATGACCTCGGCGCGCCGACGGAGGACGGGCGGTACGGCGCGCTGCTCGCGCTCATTCGGCGCTTCGAGCGCCGAGGGCCGATTCTCGACGCCGGCTGCGGCGACGGCCTGCTGGAGCAGCAGCTCCTTGGCGTGACGGCATCGCGCATCGTCGGCATCGACTATTCGCAGTCGGCGATCGACAAGGCGAAAGCCCGGAACCTCCCCAACTCCGAGTTCATCTGCGTCGACTACCGCAGCTTTCAGCCGAACGAGCGGTTCTCGATCGTGGTGTTCAACGAGGCGCTCTATTACGTCGAGGACTTTCTGGGGACTGTCGAGCATCTGTCGCGGTTTCTCGTTGACGACGGCGTGCTGATCGTGTCGATGTTCGAGACGAGGGTCACGGCCAGGATCTGGAAGGCCCTGCACCGCTGCTGCAGGCGCATCCAAGGCGTGCTCATTCAGGATGAAGCGGCGGGCACGCGGTGGCGCATTCGTGTCCTGCAGCCGGCGTTTTCAACGACTCCCAGGCGCTGACCCATGAAAATTCTGTTCCTGTTTCACGACCAGTGGACGCAGTACCCGAAGGCCGATTGGGTGGCGTCGCGCTTCCCAACGGATGGTTTCGTGGTGATCAAGAAGAGGCGCCCCTGGTGGGGCGCCTACCTGTGGAAGCGCGCGCGGCGGCTGGGGTTCCGCAAGGTCGCGGACGAAGTCCTGCTGAGGCTCTCCTGGGTCCTGTTCCAGAGCAGACGGGACCGCCGCATGACGCGGAAGCTGCTCGACGATCTGCGGCGGGATATTCCCGCCGGGTATCGGCGTCCTCCGGTGCATCGCGTCCACGACATCAATTCGGCTGAAGCCGAGATGTTGCTGAAGCGCCTCGCGCCCGACGTGTGCGTCCTGATGGTGAATGTGATTCTGCGCAAGGGAATCTTCGCCATCCCGCGGCTCGGCATGCTCGTGTTTCACCCCGGTGTGACGCCGGAGTACCGCGGTCCCCATTCGGCGTTCTGGGCGACTTTAAACCACGAGTTCTGGGGCATCGGCTGGTCGCTGCTGCGTGTCGATGCCGGCATCGACACGGGGACTGTCTTAGCGCAGGGGTCGGCGGCCGTGGATCCCCTCACCGAGAGCCACATCTTCATGCAGCACAAGTCGCACGTTGATGGGCTGTGTCACGTCGTCGATACGCTCCGGAAGCTCGCGGCGGGGGAGCAGCCCGCGGTCGACACGCGGGACCGGAAGAGCAGCAACTATACGCACCCCGGCCTCAGCGACTACCTGCGGCTGCGGCGTTCTCTCGCGGATCTGCGCCGGGCGGGGAACGCGCCGCGCGAGCCGGGAGGGATCGTGCGGCCGGCACCGCGGCACATGACCGACGGCTCGGCCACGGACTTGCATGTCGAGGAACGTTCGTAATGTGCGGAATCGCCGGATTCAGTGACCCGGGATTGGACGCTTCGGCCGCGGCCGAGCGCCTGCAGCCGATGCTGGCGGCGATCCGCCACCGCGGCCCGGACGACGAGGGGGCGCTGGTCGAACCGGGCATCGCGCTCGGGATGCGGCGGCTTTCGATCATCGACCTCGCGACCGGTCGTCAGCCGATACACAACGAAGACCGAACGATCTGGGTCGTCTTCAACGGCGAAATCTACAACTACACCGCGCTACGGGCCGAGCTCGAGGGCCGGGGCCACCGCTTCTACACGTCGAGCGACACCGAGACCATCGTCCACGCCTACGAAGAGTGGGGCGACGACGCGTTCGCGCGGCTGCGCGGGATGTTCGGCATCGCGCTCTGGGATGCACGGAGTCGGACGCTCGTCCTTGCGCGCGACCGCGCAGGCATCAAGCCGCTCCACTACGCGGTCGTCGGCGACGGCTGTTCTTCGGATCCGAAATCAAGTCGATACTCGCGAGCGGCGCGGTCGCGCCACGTCTCGATCCCGCCGCGCTCGATCACTATCTCGCGTTCCTCTACACGCCGCGCGAGTCCTCGATCTTTGCGGGAATCGAGAAGCTCCCGCCCGGACATCTGCTGCGCTGGTCGGACGGACGCCTGTCGGTCCGGCGCTACTGGGAGGTGCCGGCCGAGGAGCGGCAGCCAGAAGCCGATGTCGTGCCGGCGCTCCGCGCCGTGCTTCGAGACGCCGTCCGATCGCACCTGATGAGCGAAGTGCCGCTTGGCGCGTTTCTGTCCGGCGGTGTGGACTCGAGCCTCGTCGTCGGGCTGATGGCGCAGGAGTCGAGCCGACCGGTCAAGACATTCTCGATCGGGTTCGACGAGCCGCGGTACGACGAGCTGGAGCATGCGCGCGCCGTCGCCGCGCACTTCGGCACCGACCACCACGAGTTCGTAGTCAAGCCGGACGCGCTCGCAATCATCGACGACCTCGTCGCGCATTTCGACGAGCCGTTCGGGGATGCGTCTGCGATTCCCACGTGGTACGTGTCGCAGATGGCCTCCCGACACGTCACCGTCGTCCTCTCGGGCGATGGAGGCGACGAGTTGTTCGGCGGCTATGACCGCTACATCCCGCATCCCCGCGTGGCGGCGTTCGATCGCTGGGCGCCGCCCGGAAGCCGCGGCGTGGCTGGTCTCCTCTGGCCGAAGCTGCCCCACGGCGCGCGCGGCAGGAATTTCCTGCGCCGGGTCGCGCGCGACACCCGCGGGCGCTACGCCGACGCGATGACGTTCTTCCAGCGGGATGAGCGAGCGGCGCTACTGAGCCCGGAGTTCCGCGCGGGGCTGCGCGGAGACGATCCCGAATCGCGGTTCGAGCGGCGGTTCGATCGCTTCGCGCGGCTACCGTGGGATGCGCAGATGATGCGCGTCGACTTCGAGACGTATCTGCCCGAGGACATCCTCACGAAGGTCGACCGCATGAGCATGGCGCACTCGATCGAGTCGCGCGTGCCGCTGCTCGACAACGAGGTCATCGAGTTCGCCGCGCAGCTGCCCTGCACCCTGAAGATCCGGAACGGCCGCCGCAAGCACGTGTTGAAGGAAGCGGCCGCGGGCCTGCTGCCGCCGGACATCCTGACCCGTCGCAAGCAGGGCTTCGGCGTGCCGCTCGGCGTCTGGTTCCGCGGCGAGACGAGGTCGTTGTTTTCGGACGTGCTCCTCTCGACGCGTGCGCGCGAGCGCGGCTATTTCGATCGGCGGTTCGTCGAGCGTCTCGTGTCCGAGCATCTTTCAGGCCGTCGCGATCACACCCTGCGCTTGTGGGGACTCGTCGTCTTCGAGCTCTGGCATAAGTTGTACCTCGACACGCCCCGGTACGGTATGTCGCCGCGCGACGTCCTCATGGCAACGGCCTAGCCACAGGAACGCGCTTTCCTAGTTTCGGTCAGGTTTTTCCCTTTTTCATTCGTTTTTCCTGGTATTGCGCTTGCTGGGGTAGAGACCTGGATATGTGTGGGATTGCCGGCATCGTCGCTGCGGATCGGCTCGAGACCGAGGACCGACAGCGCGTCTCAGCCATGCGGGACATCCTCGCTCACCGCGGGCCTGATGAGGCAGGCGCTCACGCGACGATCACGCGGCTCTGGGTCACCGCCGCCTCAGTATTGTCGACCTGTCAAGCGGGCAGCAGCCGCTGTCGAACGAAGCCGGGACCATCTGGATCACCTTCAACGGCGAGATCTACAACCACGCGGACCTGCGCCCGGTGCTCGAGGGGGCCGGCCACGTCTATCGCACTCGCTCCGACACCGAGACCATCGTTCACGCCTACGAGCAGTGGGGAGACGACTGCGTGCATCGCCTCCGCGGGATGTTCGCGTTCGCGATCTGGGACGCGCCGAAGCGGCGGCTTCTGCTCGCGCGCGATCGGCTCGGTGTCAAGCCTCTCTACTGGACGGTCGTCGGCGGGCGGCTCCTCTTCGGTTCGGAGATCAAGGCGATCCTCGAGAGCGGGCTCGTCGAGGCTCGCGCCAACGAGGCGGCGCTCCCGGAGCTCCTGACGACGCGCTACTTGTCGTCGGATGAGACGCTCTTCTGTGGAATCCGCCGGCTGATGCCGGGGTGTCCTCCTCGTCTACAAGGACGGCATCGCTTCGGTGCGTCGGTACTGGGACATCCCCATCGGGCATTCCCAGCCGCGTTCCAGTCGCGATGTGGTCGCCGAGTTCCGCGCCAGGCTCGAGGAATCGGTTCGCCTGCGGCTGATGAGCGACGTGCCTCTGGGCATGTTCCTGTCGGGCGGGATCGACAGCAGCGCCATCGCCGCTTTGATGGCGCGCATGATCGATCGGCCGCTCCAGACGTTCTCGGTCGCGTTCGCCGAGCGCGCGTACAGCGAACTGGAACACTCGCGCTCTGTCGCGCGGGCGATTGGCGCCGACGCGCACGAAGTGGTCGTCAGCGAAGCCGACTTCTTTGGGGCGCTGCCGCGGCTCGTCTGGCACGAGGACGAGCCCATCGCGCATCCGTCGAGCGTTCCTCTCTACTTCGTCTCGGCGCTTGCGCGAGACCACGTCAAGGTTGTCCTGACGGGCGAAGGAAGCGACGAGCTCCTCGCGGGCTACGGCAAGTATCCGCGGGCGCTGGTCAACTGGCGGGCGGGAGCGGCGTACCAGGCGCTCGTCCCGCGCCGACGTGCGCCGCGCCGTTCGGCGGCTTGTCACTCGGCTTCCCGGCGGCGCGGGTCGCCTCGCCGCGCGCTCCTTTCTCGCCGTCGATCACAGTCCTGAGGCGGTCTTCTTCGACAGCTTCGCGGGAATCAGGCTGCGCACGCTCAGGTCGCTGTTGAGGCCTGCCCAGGTCATGCGGGCCACGACGCGCGCGGCCTATGGCGCGTCGCGATACTGGTTCGATCGGCCGGGAGCGTCGGCATCGCTGCTGGACCGGATGCTCTATGCCGACCTCAAGACGTATCTCGTCGAGCTGTTGATGAAGCAGGACCAGATGAGCATGGCCGCGTCGATCGAGAGCCGCGTGCCGTTCCTCGACCACGAGCTCGTCGAATTCGCGGCGCGGCTGCCGGACTCGTGGAAGCTCCGCGGCTTCACGACCAAGCGGATCCTTCGCGCCGCGGCCGCCGATCTGCTGCCGCGCGAGATCCTCGAGCGGCCGAAGATGGGATTCCCCGTGCCGTTCGCAGACTGGATGCGTGGGCCCTCGATCCGGATCGCGCGCGACGTGCTGCTCGACCGCCGTGCCACCCAGCGCGGCCTGTTCGACCCGGTCTCCGTGGAACGGATGCTCGCCCGCCATGCGAGCGGTGAGGCTCCCGCCGGCGACACGATCTGGGGCCTGCTCAATCTCGAGCTCTGGTACCGCACCGCCATCGATCGAGGCGGCGTGCAGGTGCTCCACGCGGCATAGGCAAACATGCGCATCCTCTGGCTGAACGTGGGTCTGCTCCTGCCGCTCGACAAGGGAGGGCGGCTGCGTACCTGGCACCTGATGCGCCACCTCGCGCGTCGTCACGAGATCACGTACCTCGCCTTCCGCGACGCGGATCAGCCGGAGGCCGATCTCGTTGGCATGCGCGAAGTCTGTTCTCGGCTCGAGACGATGCCGCGGCGCGAGTCGCCGAAACGGAGTCTGAAGTTCTATGTCGAGGCCGCTGGCTATATCGCGCATCCCCGGCCCTATGCGGTGGCGAAATACAGATCGATCGAGTACGCACGCCGCCTGAGGACGCTCCTCGACACGGTTCGGTTCGATCTCATCGTCTGCGATTTCCTGCCGCCGCTCGTCAACCTGCCGGCGCGGCTGCCGTGTCCGGCCGTCCTCTTCACGCATAACGTCGAGGCTGAGATCTGGAGATCGGCACGCCGAGACCGCGACCGGCCTGGCGGCGCCGGCGCTCTTCCGGGCTCAGTGGCGCCGAATGCAGCGGTTCGAAAAGGCCGCGCTCGACCGGTTCAACCTCGTCCTCGCCGTTTCCGAGGCCGACTCGAGCAGACACGTGTCGAGCGGCGTCACGCCCCCTCGGTTCCAATCGCGGTCGTGCCGACCGGCGTGACACGAGCACTTCTGCCCGATGGAGGCTCGCTCGAACGACCTGGCCGACGTCCTGGGAACTCCGACCCGCCGATGCGTCGATCCGGACCCTCGTCCAGCAGGGTCGTCGCGGCCGCGGCCGACGCCTGCCGTACGGTAGCTTGCCGGCATGTCCGGCGTCAACGTGACGGGCCGCGTGGATGATGTCCGGCCGTACATCGGGCGAGGCGCCGTCTACGTCGTCCCCCTCCGGATCGCCGGGGGCACGCGGCTCAGATCTTCGAGGCGATGGCGATGGGACGCGCCGTTGTCTCCACGACGGTCGGTGCTGAGGGTCTACCGGTCACGCCGGGCGAGCACCTGATCGTCGCCGACGATCCCGACCGCTTCGCCCTGGCGGTCGTCCGCCTCCTGCGCGACCGGAGCCTGCGGACGAGCCTGGAGCAGGCGGCGCGGCGCCTCGTCGTCGAGCGTTTCGATTGGGCCGCGGCGGCCGCGGCTCTCGACTCCGCGCTCGAGGCTGCCGCAGGCAAACAGCCGCTGAAGGCGACGGCGTGACACACGAGGACGAGACATGAGAGTTTCGGTGTTCGGACTGGGTTACGTCGGAAGCGTCTCGGCGGCATCGTTCGCCGCCGATGGCCACGACGTCGTCGGGGTCGACGTCAGTCCAACCAAAGTACAGTCCGTGAACGAGGGATGCAGCCCGATCGTGGAGAACGGGCTCGCGGATCTGATCCGTGAACAGGTCGCGCGGGGCGCCCTGCGCGCCACGACGAGCGCCCAGAATGCCGTCGCGGCGTCCGACGCCTCACTGCTCTGCGTGGGGACGCCGAGCCGACGCAACGGAAGCCTCGATCTCACCTACCTCACCCGCGTATGCGAGGAAATCGGCGACGCTCTCAGGGACAAGCCGACCTATCACGTCGTCGTCGTCCGGAGCACCGTCCTGCCGGGAACCACCCACGGGGTTCTCATACCGACGCTCGAAGCGCACTCAGGCAAGATCTACGGAGAGGGCTTCGGCGTCTCGGTCAACCCTGAATTTCTGCGCGAAGGCACGGCGCTTCTGGACTTCCGGCAGCCGCCGCTGACGCTGGTCGGCCACAATCACGCGGCCGACGCCGCGGGAACCGTGGCGCTCTACGAGAAGGTCGACGCTCCTCTCGTCGCGACGAGCATCCGCGCCGCGGAAATGATCAAATACACGAACAACGCCTGGCACGCGCTGAAAGTGTGCTTCGCCAACGAGATCGGCAATCTCTGCAAGCGGCTCGAGATCGACAGCCACGACGTGATGGACATCTTCTGCCGCGATCGGAAGCTCAACCTGTCGCCGTACTACCTCAAGCCCGGCTTCGCGTTCGGCGGCTCATGCCTGCCCAAGGATGTCCGCGCGCTGCAGTACCGGGCGAAGGAAGTCGACCTCGAGATGCCCGTCCTCCAGGCGATCCTTCCGAGCAACCAGCTCCAGATTCAACGAGCGGTCGAGGAGATCACCGAGACGGGGAAGAAGCGCATCGGCCTGCTCGGCTTCAGCTTCAAGGCCGGAACGGACGACCTCCGTGAAAGCCCGCTCGTCATGCTGGCCGAAGTGCTCCTCGGGAAGGGGTACAGCCTTCGGATTTACGACCGGAATGTCGCGCTCGCGAGGCTGGTGGGCGCCAACAAGGAATACATCGAGCGGCAGATCCCGCACCTGTCGTCGCTGATGTGCGACACCGTCGAAGAGGTGGTAGACGAGTGCGACGTCCTGGTCGTCGGGAATGGCGCGCCCGAGTTCGCCGACGCGCTCAGGCGGACGCGGCCCGGACAGATCGTCGTCGATCTGGTTCGCACGAGCGCCGACTTGTCGGAGGTCCAGGCAGAGTACCGAGGGATCTGCTGGTAGGAAGGATCACGCGGAGCCGGGGCAGGAGGCTCCCCAGCCCCGCCTCCGGCTCCGCGCCCGAGCGCTACCGGCAGTCGCCGGACGTCCACACGGCCCGGTCGCGTTTGTCTGGACGTATGGCGGCGACGTGAGGCAAGGAACTCGCCAACTCGCCTGACGCCGGTTTTGTTGGGATTTTTCGCAGCGAGGATCCGTGGCACCGCCCGCGCGCGCGTGAATTCCAGTAAGAGTTACACCGTCGAGCGAAAACTCTAGCAAACGAGCGCGGTCGCCGTCGCACTGCTGAGTCGGCCTGACATACACGACGCGCGGTTTGCTTATGCGGGCCGGCCGCTCGAGAGCGAGTCCACGACGCGCCGCCAGGCGGGCGGCGCATTCGCACCCTCGCCGAGCAGCGCCACGCCGCAGATCAGTGCGCCGGGCGATCGCAGCCGATCGCTCCAGACCGCTTCGACGGGCAGTGAGATGTTGAACGTCGGGAGCCGGACGTAGAACGACGAAGGGAGCGGCGAGGGCGGCGCGGTCATCTCGACCCGCAGGCCGCCGTAACTCACGTCGAGCAGTTTTGCCGGCCAGTCTCCGACCTGGACCATCACGCCGGATCCGACGGCCCGTCGCGGCCAGCGGCGCTCGCGCTTCACGTGAGCCAGCGTTCGCGAGATCGCCGCCAGAAGATCCGACGGCTTGACGGGCTTCAGCAAGTACTCCGCGCGATAGCGCGCCGCCTCCAGCTCCAACATCGCGTCTTCATGCGCCGTCACAAGAATCACAGCCATGTTCGGGTGCAGAAGGCGGCTTCGCCGGACGAGCTGCAGCCCGTTGAACGCGCGAAGGCGGATGTCGGTGATGAGCAGGTCGTACGCGTGGAGTTCGAGCAGACCCTTGGCAGCGTCGAAGGTGGCGGCGCCCGTTACGGTGTGTCCGGCGTCGCGGAGCAGTTCCAGCATGCCCGCGAGCGCACGCTCATCATCTTCGACGACAAGGATCTCGTACGGCAGCATTGTGGGGACACCTTCCTACCACCCCGCGGCGGCCGGCGCAAGGGTTATGCCAGATGCCCCAACACCGTAGACCCCTGATTCTATTGGGAAGAAGTCCGGATCAGCTCGCAAAAGTGGTGGCGGAACCGTGATCGGTCTGCAGAAAACTGAAAGCCTCCAGCCAGATGGTGTCGAGGCTGGACAGAAGCTGGTGATCGTCTTCCAGGAGCAGCAGGCGCACATTCGGCCGTCCGACGGCCCATCGTGCGGGAGCTTCGGGATCGACGACGGCGTCTCGTGTTCCTTGAACGATTAGTACAGGCAGCTCGAGACGAACGGCGTCGCTGTCGTAGCGCCCTGCATCATCGTGGAGCGCGTAGTGAAGGGATACCGTCCGGCCGAAGGCATGGTGAAAGACCTCGAGGCGGTCTGTCTCTTTCCAGCGAGCCACACCGGCGTCCCCGAGCTCGGCGAACCGGGTCCGGCCGAAGTCCAGCGCGGGCGCCAGAAGCACGAGTCGATCGATTCGCGCGCCGAGATCCCACGCGTCCTGGGCGGCGGCTGCGTGGAGAGCGACGAACGCCCCGAGGCTGGATCCGATGATTGCCGTCGGCCCCGCCGTCATCCCGCCAAGCGTCTCGCGAACCTGACCGATCATGCGCGTGACCGTCAGGTGCTCGAAGTCGGGCTCGTTGAAGTCCGGTGTCACGAGCGTGACTTCGTACTCTGACAGACGCCGCGCAAAGAACTCCGCCTTTGAGGACTTCGCGGATGAGGCGAAGCCGTGAAGATAGAGAACCCGCTGGCCCGGGATCACCAGTACCTGACTCGGCCGACGTCCACGTGCACGAAGTTCAGGTCGGGATAGTAGCCGACGCCTCCGGCCTTGAGAGAGACGGCCGCACGCTGCAGCTCCTTGAGCGGAACGTCCGGGACGCGGATGTCGATCGCCTTCCCCACCATGTGGAGACTCTTCGACGCGACGCCTGTGTGGGCGCCGCCCTGCGCGCGGAGCGACGCGTTGGTGCCGGGCGAGCGGTAGCCGGAGATCACGTGATAGGGCCTGGACGTCTGCAGCGTGCCGCCGAGCTCGTGGAGCAGGTCGAGAAGCCGCAGGTCGATCTCTTTCACCTCGTTCGCTCGATGGTCGCGCAGGATGTGGTTGATCTTCGCGAGCGCGGAGGTTTCGTACCGGTTGTCGCAGCAGTACAACGACGTCAGCTTTTCGCCCGTGTGGGTGTTGAAGAACGACAGCTCACGGTTTCCCATCGTCGTGGCGGCCAGGACGGACCGCGGCACGAGCGTGCCCGCGGCTGCGAGGACGCCCAGCGCGCAGAAGGATCTACGGCTGAGCTGTACAGAGTCAGCTTTTTCCATTCTCGTTCAGTTGTCTGGAGCGCCGGAAGCGCACGTCCATTAGAGCAGAGCGGGGCTCGAGACTCAACCTGAGCAGGCACAATTGGTGAGCTCATGGGCGCCAGGGCGCCCGGCGCGTTCCGTCTCGCTTCGAGCCGTCTGATATCATCGCGAGAGTGGAAGGCGTCATTCGAGCATGGGGTCGTATCCTCGCAGGCTACCGTCCGAATCTATCGGTCGAGATTACGCGGGAATGTCCTCTCCGTTGCCCTGGCTGTTACGCGTACGGCGACGACCATCTTGGCGGCGAGACGACGCTTCGTCAGCTGTCTGACTATCGCGGCGACGAGCTCGTGTCGCGTTTCATGGACCTCATCCGCGTCCACAAACCGCTCCACCTGTCGATCGTTGGCGGCGAGCCGCTCGTGAGGTACCGCGAGCTGCAGGCGATCCTGCCGCAGCTCGCGCAGATGGGCATCTACACTCAGGTCGTTACCAGCGCCGTGCGGCCGATTCCCGCCGAGTGGGCGTCGCTGCGGCGCCTGCAGATCGTCGTCTCGATCGACGGACTGCAGCCAGAACATGATGTCCGCCGGACGCCCGCGACCTACGAACGGATTCTGAAACATATCGAGGGCCATCGGATCACGGTTCACTGCACAATCACCAAACAGCAGACGCGGCGGCCGGGGTACATCGAGGAATTCATCCATCTCTGGTCGGCGCAACCGACCGTGCGGACGGTCTGGATCAGTCTCTACACTCCACAGATCGGCGAGATCTCGGAGGAGCGCCTGACGGCCGCGGATCGGACGCGCGTGGTGACCGATCTCCTCCGCCTTCGCGTGCAGTATCCGAAGCTGCAGATGCCGAAGGGACTGATCGACGCGCTCGCGAAGCCGCCTGCGTCTCCGGACGAGTGTATCTTCGCGCGCACGACGACATGTCTCTCAGCCGACTTCAAAACCGACATCGCCCCGTGCCAGTTCGGCGGGCGGCCGGATTGCGCGAACTGCGGATGCGTCGCGTCTGCCGGGCTCGCCGCCGTGGCGCGGCACCGTCTCGGCGGGCGCGTGCGCGTCGGCGCAATCTTCGAGCGCTCCCTGAAAATCGGCGAACGCGTTCGGCAGACGCGTGCCCGTAATCTGCTATAATTTCGAGGTTTATGCGGTTGCTGCGGAAGGCAGGCCGGAAAGTACGGTCGGTGCGCAAGTTCGTGCGCGGGCTGATCGATACAGAGCACCCGCTCCTCGTCCATATCATCCCTATCCGACGCTGCAACATCGATTGCGGCTATTGCAACGAGTACGATCAGACGTCGTCGCCGGTCCCGCTCGACGAGATGGAGCGGCGCGTCGCGAGGCTCGCGGCCCTCGGCACGTCGGTCGTGGCGTTGAGCGGTGGCGAGCCGATGCTCCATCCGGACCTCGACGGGATCATCGGCGAAATCCGACGCCACGGGATGATCGCCGGGCTCATCACCAACGGCTACCTGATCTCGCCGAAGCGCATCCACGCGCTGAACGAGGCGGGGCTCGACTACCTGCAGATCAGTATCGACAACGTCGAACCGGACGAGGTGTCGAAGAAGAGCCTCCGGCTGCTCGACGGTAAGCTTCGGTGGCTCGCCGAGTACGCGCACTTCGACGTCAACATCAATTCGGTCGTCGGCGGCGGGATCAAGCACCCGGGGGACGCCCGGGTCATCAATCAACGGGCGCGCGACCTCGGCTTCTCGACGTCGATCGGGATCATCCACGACGGATCGGGGCTGCTGAAGCCGCTGGCGCCGACCGAGCGCGCCGTCTACGACGACGTGGCCGGGCGGACGAGCAGCGTCGCGCAGATCGCCCAGAACCTGTACTCGGGTATTCGCGGATTTCAGGACAACCTCGCGGACGGCAAGCCGAACACCTGGTGGTGCCGCGCGGGCGCCCGGTATCTCTACATCTGCGAAGACGGCCTCGTGCACTGGTGCTCTCAGCAGCGGGGCTGCCCGGGCGTGCCGCTGGAGCGCTACACGACAGACGACATCCGCCGTGAGTTCATGACGCCGAAATGGTGCGCGCCCTACTGCACCATCGGCTGCGTCCACCGCGTCTCGACGATGGACTTCTGGCGCCGGCCGCAGCTGCAGAAAACCGACGTGGCCGAGGCGCGCTGAACGCCCGTGGCCAACGCGGCATCCTTCGACATCACATCGAACGTCGACCTCCAGGAGGTCGACAACGCCGTCAACCAGGCGCGCAAGGAAGTCGCGCAGCGCTACGACTTCAAGGGATCGCGCGCCGAGATCGGCTTCGACCGTCTGGCAAGCACGCTGACGCTCGTCGCCGACGACGAGTTCAAGCTGACCGCGCTGTGGGAGATCCTGCAGGGACGCCTCGTGCGCCGGGGCGTCCCGGTCAAGAACCTGGTGCCCGGGGAGCTGGAACGCGCCGCGAACGACACCGTCCGACGGGTCATCACCCTCCAGCAGGGCATTCCGGACGACGCAGCAAAGCAGATCGTCAAGTTCCTGAAGGATCAGAAGCTGAAGAAGGTGCAGGCGGCGATTCAAGCCGATCAGGTGCGGGTATCGTCCAACTCGAAGGACGACCTCCAGAACGTGATCCGGCTGCTGCGGGAGCAGGACTTCGGCGTCGCCCTTCAATTCGGGAACTACCGCGGATAAGATCCCGGAGGAGCGGAGCGCATGACGGTCCTCGGGGTGATGCTCGGTGTATCGGTCGTCGCCGGGATGGGAGGCCGCGTGCCCCAGGCGCCGGCCGCACCCCAACCGCAGACCCAGAAGCCACTCGTCAATCCGGACGCCAAGGCGCTCGCCGACTTCAACGAGCGCGTCAAGAAATACCTGGAGCTCCACAACAAGCTGGAAGCCTCGCTGCCGTCCATGCCGGATCAGTCGGATCCCAGGCGCATAGGCGATCATCAGGCCGGTCTCGCGAAGCTCATCGCCGACGCGCGCGCCGGCGCGCGGCCGGGGGACATCTTCACGCCAACGGTGCGAAAGATCTTCCGCCGCGTGATTCGCAACGCTCTGCGCGGGCAGAGCGGCCGCGAAATACGAGCCGAGATCCTCGACGAGTACACCAAACCGGTACCGTTGCGCGTGAACGGGCACTACCCGAGCGACGTCCCGCTCTCTTCGGTGCCGCCCAGGATTCTGGACGCGCTGCCCCGGCTGCCGGAAGATCTCGAATACCGGTTCGTGGAGCGACAGCTCATCCTGTTCGACAACCATGCGCAGATCATCGTGGACTACATGACGAATGCGGTCCCCTGACATTCGGCCCACCGCCTGGTCGCTCACGGCGCTGATCGCGGCCGTCGCGCTCCTCGTACCGGCCGCCGGCCATCAGGGCAAACCCGCCGGCTCGTCGATCGCGATCACGCTGCCGCAACGCGAGGGATCGCTGAAGTTCGCCGTCATCGGCGACAGCGGCACCGGCGGCAGGCAGCAGTACGAGACTGGCGCCAGGATGGCGGAGGCGCACGCGCTGTTCCCGTTCGAGCTCGTTCTGATGCTGGGGGACAACCTCTACGGGTCGGAACGTCCTCGAGACTACGAGCAGAAGTTCGAGCGCCCCTACAAGCCGCTCCTCGACGCCAAAGTGAAGTTCTACGCGTCGCTCGGGAATCACGACGACCGCGAGCAGCGCCTCTACAAGCTCTTCAACATGGGAGGCGAGCTGTACTATTCCTTCAAAGCGCCCAGGGAGGACGTCCGGTTCTTCGCGCTGGACAGCACATATCCGGACCGGCGTCAGCTCGAATGGGTCGAGCGCGAGCTGAAAAACGCGGGCGAAGACTGGAAGATCGCCTTCTTCCACCACCCGCTGTACTCATCGGGCGGACGGCACGGGCCGAGCGAGGATCTCCGGAAGGTGCTCGAGCCGCTCTTCCTCAAGTACAACGTCAGCGCGGTGTTCGCCGGGCACGAGCACTTCTACGAGCGGATCAAGCCTCAGAAAGGGATCTTCTACATGACCTCGGGCGGGGCGGCGAAGCTGCGCGAGGGAAATATCCGGCCCAACTCCCCTATCACGGCAAAAGGCTTCGACGACGACAATCACTTCGTCCTGATGGAGATCGATGAGGACGAGATGTTCTTCCAGGCGATCTCCCGGCAGGGGGCGACCGTCGACTCCGGATCCTTCCGGCGCCGCCAGCCGGAGACGACCTCAAGCGGTCCGGTCGGCCGCTAATTCCGCCTCTTCGTCCTTCCGTTTCTTTTTCCGCGCCGCTTCGGTCGTGGCCCAGTCCGCCTCGAACGTCTCGCGCATCTGCTTGACGACCTGGGGGTCGTCGACGAGGAGACCGATTTCCCGCCGGCCGCTCAGCTCGAGGGTCCTCAGGCTCTGGCTGCCCACGAACGCATCCTCGGCGTCGCGGATGATCGCGCGGACGTGCTGCCGCATCTTCAGCCGATCGCACGGCAGGTCGCCGCCCGGCTTTGCAACCTGTCCGATGATGCGCACGTCGACGCCCGCCTTCCGCCGGGCGATGAGCAGCTTGATCATGCGGCGGTCGCTGACTTTGTGATCGTAGATGAACAGCTCCCGCTTCGCCCCGTCTATGAACTTCGTCAGCACCTCGCGCGAGTTCTCCGGGCTGACGACCAGCTGCTTGTGGGCCGGGATGTAGGCCTGCTTGGCAAAGTCCGCCTCGAAGAGCGTCCCCGCTTCGGCCACGAGCTTCGGGTCATCGGTGACGAGGCCGAAGCTGCGGCTCCTGATGTCCGACTTGGTGTAATTGAATGCGAAAAGAAACAGGGTATCGTCGGCGATGAGCATCTTGCCGTGGTATCGCGGCAGGTCGTCGGCCGTCCGGGCGACGATCGCGCCCACTTCCAGCAGCCGCTGTTCGAGCTTGCGCAGGCGCTTCTCGTCGCCGCGCGCCGTATGCGCGATGAGCGCGTGAACCGGCACCTGCCGGCTCACGGCCTCGCCCAACGCCTTGATCAGATCGTCTCGGTCGAGGCGGAACACGAGGATGTCGACGCGAGTCTTCGCCTTCCGGACCGCCTGCAGGACGGGTTCGAGTCCATCGTCTGGCTGGATGATGAGCTTCACGTCTATTTCTTCTTGCCCTTCTCCTCCCACTCCACGGCTATCTCGGCGTCCGGATCGAGCCGCAGGATGGCGTTCGACATCCGATCGGTACGTCGCCCGTACGGAACCTTCACCTCGTAGGTCAGCTCCTCGGTGGCGGAGGTCCGGAGCTCGTAGTCGATGTGCTGGCGCCGCAGCAGCGCTTCGGCGGGGTTGCGCAGGGGCGCCGTGTCCTTCGCCTTGATTTTCAACTCGAACGTCTTCAAACCCTGGGGCTCGAACGCCTCGATGACCCATAAGACGAACACGAAGAAGGCCGTGGAGAACGCCGCCAGCGCATAGATGCCGACGCCGCACGCCAGACCGACGGCAAGCGCGGCCAGCATCACGCCTGCGTCCTTCGGATCGTCGATCTTGGACCGGTATCGTATCAGGCTGGCCGCGCCGACGATCGCGAACGCCCGCGCGACGCTCGCGCCGACGATCAACATGATGACCGCACCCACGATCGCCAGGATGATCTGGGTCTGGACGACCGCCGGATTGCGCGGCGGCGCGTTCCGGCGACGCGGCCGCAGGGCAAGCACTGTGCCCAGAACCGTGGCGATCGGCAACGCCGCCGCGGCGTCCTCCAGGTCGTGCATCGGATGCGGGGGATGGTCCGGCGGCAGGTTCTGGGACTCCGTCTGGAATCGACCGATGACGGCTGATGCCCCCACCAGGATTGCCAGACCCAGGAGACCGACCGCGACCGACTGTCGACGGGTCAGCTCGATCATCGAGTCGATTCCGGAGCCGCCTGCCGGTCGGCGAGCGCGAGACCCTCTTTGACGTGCCGCTCGATCGTCGTGAGGATCCGCACTCGCGCTTCCTCGACGTACCCGGCGGCCCGGAACACGTCGGTCCACTGGCGATCGGTCAGCCGGTCGAGGCGCTCGCAGATCCACACGACGTCGGCGGGAGCGATCGAGTCGAGCAGCCCCTGGTGCCGGCCGCCATAAGCGAACTGCACGCGCCCGTTTCGCACGCCGGTAATGAACTCCTGCCGCTCGTAGTCGCGCGGATTGTTCCGCGTGCCGGGAAAATACCCGCGGCTCTTCCCGAAGGTCGCTCCGAGATCGCGAACGACGAACCAGCGCCGGACCCCGGCCTCGGTGGCCTCGGCCGATTCGTACAGTCGATTGTTGGTCGACTTGAGATCCCAGTTGCTCAACAGCATGTTCAGCACGAGGAGCCCGCGGTACGGACGCGTGCCGACGAACGGGTTCTCGTACCACGACCACTCGCCCGCGGCCTTCATGCCCGGTACGTCGGCACGAAAACGGGCGGATGGCTGCACATGCGTCTGGTTGATGCCTGGCGCCTCCCCGAGCCGCCATTCAGTGACGAAATACGTGGGCGGCTGATGATAACCGACGGCCCACATGATCCGTGAGGCGACGATCTCGGTTTGCGCTTCGAGTCCCAGCTTGACGTCCCACTCGCGGCCGTCCGGTCCGACCACGTCGTAGCCACGGCTGTACCCCGTCGTGTCGACGGAGGTGAACCGCCACACGATGCCGCGTGGAGGCACACCGGCGCTCCCGCCTGGACCGTGAAAGAGATCGCGCGTATCGAGATCGGCGGGGTCCTGCCACAACTGCGCGATCTCGGAGGGCCCCGGCGGAACCGTGGCGGTAGAACGCAGCGCGGGAGCGCACGCGACCGCTGCGGCCAGAGCGACCGACGCAGCGCCCTTCACCGCGACGCGCACAGCTTCAGCCCATCTGAGATCTTGGAGTCGAGCCGCACGATGAACCGCCGCGCGACGTCATCGGGATACGCGGCCGCGCGGAACGCATCGCGTTTTTGCTTCTCGGTCAGACGCGACAAGAGGCGCGAGGTCCAGCAGACGTCCTGCGTGCGGATCTGCTTCAGCAGCTCCTGATGCCGGCCCGCGTAGGAGAACTCCACGCGGCTGCCGTTCACGCTCTTGATGAACGGGTGTTCCTCGTAATGTTCCGGATTATTGCGCGAGCCGTCGGGCCAGCGAGGGCGGCCGAACGTCGCGCCCAGATCGCGCACGACGTACAGCCGCCGCGGCTGGAGCCGCTCGACGGTAGCCTCGTAGATTTTGTTCTGCGACTGCTTGATGTCCCAGCTGTTCGTGATGACGTGCAGCACGAGAAGGCCGCGATACGGCTGCGTGCCGACAAACGGATTCTCGTGCAGGCTCCAGTCTCCGGCGACTTTCCATTCCGGGAGGGCTGGACGGAACCGCCCGGAGGTTTGCTGCCTCACGTCCCCCCCTTCGAGCGTCCATTCGGGCACGAAATACGTCGGCGGCTGGTGATAGCCGACCGCCCAGTACAGCCGCGACGCCACGACTTCGGTCTGCCCTTCGTCCCCCTGCTTGACGCTCCATTCGAGGCCGTTGCCGTCGACGACGTCGTAGCCAGGGCTGTAACCCGACGTGTCTTTCGCTTTGAACGTGAACGTCTTGCGCGGCTGGGGCGCCAGCTTGGCTCCGCCGACGCCGTAGAAAAGGTCCCTGCGCGCGAGATCCCTGGGCTCCTGCCACAGCTGCTCCATCTCGGCGGCCGTCGGCTGGCGACTGAGCGTGGACTTGATGGGCGGATTACAGGTCATCGCTGCGCTTGCGACGACGGCGAGCACGGCCAGCACGGCTGAGCTTCGGGGACAGTTCCTCATCAATAGCCCAGGAAGCAAAGGAGGTACCTGAGCTGACCCTGAGGAGCGTGACACAAGAGTTAGTAGAAATTGTGCGCGTTCACTTCCGGTCCACCGGTGGCCAGACCCTCGACCCGTTCGGCCTTGACCGACGTGACGCCTTCCTGAATCTGCAGGGTCCCTTCGATCAAAAGATAGGGTTCGCTGACAATCGCCCGCCGCTCGGCGCTGAACAGATCGGGCCGGACGATGATGTTTGCGATGCCGGTTTCATCTTCGAGCGTCAGAAACACAAAGCCTTTCGCCGTGCCCGGACGTTGACGCGTGATGACCGCGCCTGCGACGCGCACCCGCCTGCCGCTTCGTCCCCGCGGCAGATCGATCGCGCGCTGCACGCCGCGCAGCGCGAGGGTGTGCCGGCAGAACGTCATCGGGTGTGGCCCGATCGTCAGGCCCGTGCCGTCGTAGTCGGCGCCGACGCGCTCGTCGAGGGTCATGGGACGAAGGGGGCTTGGGGCTTGGGGCCTGGGGCCTGGGGAAACTTCCCCAAGCCCGAAGCCCGAAGCCCCAAGCCCCGAAAACAGCTCCCCCGCCGGGCGCGCGGCCCGTTCGATCTGCCACAGCGCGCTCCGGCGATCGCCGTCGAACGCGTTGAGCGCGCCGATCGCGGCAAGGGTCTGGAGCTCGTCGCGGCGCACGCCCGTCCGGGCAATCAAGTCGTCGAGGGACTGGAACCGCAGGCCTCGTTCTTCGGGCCTCGTGCCTCGTTGATGCCACACATGCGAACAGACGTTGCAGAAGCAGGAATCGTCGCTGCATTCGATCATCGACGAATCGTCGCATCCGCACTTCGGGCAGACACTCACCGCACGAGGCACGAGGTCCGAGGCACCGCCCGAGGCCCGAGGCCCGAGGCCCGAGGCCCGAACGTTCTCGATACAGATCCCCACGTCCTTTCGCAACCCGGCGACATACATGAGTCCCAGGCGGATTCGCCCGTCGGGTTCGACGGTGCAGTGCCAGGACGAGCACTGGACATCGATAGGCGCGAAGCGGACCCCATGACGCTGCGCATCCTTGACGAGCGTCGCCGGGTGGTAAAAGCCCATCGGCTGGTTGTTGAGCATCGCCGCGAAGAAGGCCGCCGGGTAATGCGCCTTGAGATATGCGCTCGCGTAAACGATGAGCGCAAAGCTCGCCGCGTGTGATTCCGGAAAGCCGTAGAGCGCGAACGACGTGATGGAGCGGACGATCTCCTCGGCCGCGTCGCCGGTGATGCCTTGCCGCGTCATGCCGGCCCGCAGCTTCACCTCGATCTCGCGCATCCGCCGCTCGGACCGTTTGAACCCGAACGCGCGCCGCAGCTCCTCCGCCTCGCCGCCGGTGAACCCGGCGGCGATCATCGCCATCTTGAGGAGCTGTTCCTGAAACAGCGGCACGCCGAGCGTCCGCTTGAGCGTAGATTCGAGCGACGGATGCGGATACACCACCGGCTCGATCCCCTGGCGGCGTTTCAGGTACGGATGGACCATCTGCCCGACGATCGGGCCGGGACGGATGATCGCCACTTCAACGACGATGTCGTAGAAGGTTTCGGGGCGAAGCCGCGGCAGCGTCGCCATCTGGGCGCGCGACTCCACTTGAAAGATGCCGATCGTGTCCGCCTCTTGAAGCATCCGGTAGACCGCCGGGTCGTCCGGTGGGAGGTGGGCAAGATCTACGGGGGTTGGGGCATGGGGCATGGGGCTTGGGGAACGGGGCTCGGGGTTTGGATCGGCCCCAGGCCCCAGGCCCGAAGCCCCAGGCCCGTTAATCAGCGTCAACGCATCCTGCAGCACGGCCATCATCCCGAGACCGAGCAGATCGACTTTGACGAGGCCCATGTCAGCGCAGTCGTCCTTGTCCCACTGCACGACGACACGGCCGGGCATCGTCGCGTTCTCGAGCGGGACGATTTCGTCCAGCCGTCCGTGGCAGACGACCATCCCGCCCGAATGCTGGCCGAGATGCCGCGGCAAATCCTGCATCTGGTGCCATAGCGTCCCGAACAGCCGCATCCGCTCGTCATCGGGGTCCAGGCCGGCGTCGCGCAGGTTGCGCGCCAGCGTCTCGCGTGGATCGATGAACTCGAACTGATTCATCAGCTTCGACAGCCGGTCGATCGTGGGCTCGTCGAGGCCGAGGGTCTTTCCCACTTCGCGCGCGGCGCTCCGGCTGCGGTACGTGATGACGTTCGCCGTCATCCCGGCTTTCGGCCCGGCGACGGCCCCCTGGCTCGCCCCATACTTTTCGTAGACGTGCTGGATGACCCGCTCGCGGCGATCGCCGCTCGGCAGATCGAGGTCGATGTCCGGCCACTCGCCTCGCTCTTCCGACAGGAACCGCTCGAAGAGCAGCTCCATGCCGATCGGATCGACCGCGGTGATGCCGAGGCTGTAACAGACGGCGCTGTTGGCCGCCGAGCCGCGCCCCTGGACGAGAATGCCCTGCTGCCGGCAGTAATTGACGACGTCCCAGACGATCAGAAAGTACCCGGCGAGATCGAGCTTCTCGATCAGGTCCAGCTCGCGCGCGATCTGCCGCCGCGCGCGATCGTCGAACGGCCTGTAGCGCTCGCGCGCGCCGATGTCGGTGATCTTCCGGAGAAACGACGCCATCGTCTCGCCCGGCGGCACGGGGTACTCGGGGAAGCGGTACCCGAGATCGGCCATCGTGTATTCGAGGCGCTCCGCCAGCGCGCAGGCCCCCGCGATCGCCTGCGGCAGATCCGCGAAGAGCGCCGCCATCTGCTCTGGGGTCTTGAGGTAACGCTCGGCGTTGACCGACAACCGTCGCCCCGCTTGAGCGATCGTCGTCTTGTGGCGGATGCAGGTCAGGACGTCGTACAGCGGCCGGTCTGCCGGCTGGGCGAAACGTACGCCGTTGGTGCCGAGGACCGGCACGTGAAACGCCACGGCGAGGTCGAGGAGACAGTGGTTGTCTGCCTCCTCGTCTCGTCGAAGGTGACGCTGCAGCTCGACGTGCACCCCATCGCGGCCGAAGATCCCGACGAGCCGATCGACGAGCCCGCCGACGCCATGCCGGCCGACCCCGAGCGCCTCGCGCCCGATGAGCGCGATGAGCCCGCCGGTCTGGCCGTCGAGATCGTCCAGGGTGAGCGAACCGCTGCCTTTCGGCGCCGCCAGCTTCATACGCGTGACCAGCCGGCAGAGATTGCGGTAGCCGGTGCGGGACGCCACGAGGACGGGAAGTTTCCACAAAGGGCCTGGGGCGTGGGGCGTGGGGCTCCCCAAGGTCAATTCGGCGCCAATGATCGCCTTGATCCCCGCCTTCTTCGCGGCGAGGTGAAAACGTGGCGCGCCGTAGATGCCGTCCCGATCGAGCAGGGCGAGCGCGGGATAGCCCAGCTCCGCCGCGCGCGAGATAAGGGCCTCGGGCAACGACGCGCCATCGAGAAAAGAGAACGCCGACGAAGCATGCAGCTCGATGTACACGGGTCGAGAAGGTTCGATAAGGTTCGATTAGGTTCGAAAAGGTTCGAAAGGGTTCAGTCCAGGATGCCCTCGAGAAACCACTGATTCGAGTCGCGATCGCGATAAATCCGGTACACGCCGTCGGGCAACCCAACGTCCCACTCGTCCTTATTCCATTTATTCGCTTGGTGTTGGGGCCCCACCCCCAACACCTGTCGCGCCTCGCTCACGCTCGGCGCGTTGGTTGCGGCATCTGTTTTCACGTCGTCCCGTTTGCGATGGCGCCTGGCGGCGCTGCTCCACCAGCCACCGGATGCCCTCCAGGGTCCGGCGCAGTCGATCACGCGGCCGCCGGCGAGGTTGCGGCGCGACGTCGTCACGCGCACCGGGCGTCCGCGCTCGACCGCGACGCGCGCGGGGACGGGGAGGCGGAAGCGACGAACGATCGGGGCTTGGGGCTTGGGGCCTCGGGCCTGGGAAGGGGCCAGAAATTGGTGGCTGCCTTTAAGCCCCAGGCCCAAAGCCCCAGGCCCAAAGGGTCGCATCTCGAACGCGCCCGGCTCGTGCGAATCGACGAGCGCCGGCGCACCGACACGTCCGGCTCCCATCAGCGCCTCCAGGCGCGCGACGAGCGTCGAGAGGGTTTCGGGAGACGGCAGCGCCCGCTCGAGCAGCGAGTACTGGACGATGCGAGCCGGCGTCGGCTCGAGCAGGACGGCGACCCGATCGATCGCATCGGCGATCGGCTGCGACTCGAGCTGGAGCAGGAGCAGCGCCCGGAAGGTGCGCGCGTCGCGGATCGGAGCCGGCAGCTCCAGCCGCCGCGTGACCACGTCGCGCGTGACAAGCGTGAGCGAAAGCACGATCGCCGACGCGCTCCGGTCGGCCTGCTCGAGCGACGCGGACAGCGGCTCGAGCAGCCGCGCGAGGACGAACGAGAGCGGCTCCAGCGCGTCGATCGGCCATTCCAGTTCCATCGACGCCTCGAACCGCGCAGCGTCGACGTGCGGGACGAGCGGCCCTTCGTCGCGGCCGCAGGCGATGCGATGCAGGACAGGTCCGGCGGCGCCGAACCGCGCGTGCAAATCGGCCGGCGCGAGCGCCGCCACCTCGCCGAGCGTTCTCAGCCCCCACCGGCCGAATGTCGACAGATGCTCGGAGAGTCCGAACACCGCGAGAACGTCCACCGGCAGCGTTCTTACTGCGGCGCGCTCCTCTCCGCGCGGGACGACAATCACCGGCCACGCACCGGCCTTCGCCTGGCTTCGGCCAGGCTCGCCGGAGCGACCTGTTGCTTCTTTGAGGTCGCGCAGGCAGCCGGCACCCAGCAGCCTTGCCGCCGTGCCGGTCGCCGCGATCGCAACCGCGGCATCGACTCCCCTCGCGCGCCCCTCGCGCGCCAGCTCGCGCCCGACCGCCGGCGGATCGCCCACGATCCGGCCGAGACCCGAAATGTCGAGAAGCACGGCATCACCACGGCGCTCGACGCGCGGAGAGAAGTCACGCGCGAGATCGAGCAACTCGGCCGGCGAACAACTGCTGCTTATGAGACAAGCAAGCATGACGGCACGCGCGGCCGCAGTCGGAGGCCGGCGAACATCCGGGCCCGTGGGCTCGCTCCCGCCCAGGACGGATCGGATTCGAGCGCGATCGTCACCCCGCCCGGACTGCGCGCGAGATGTTCCGCCGCGATGACGAGGGCCACCGTCCGCCCGCCTTCAACCGCTCGCGCCAACCGGAACCAGGTCGTGAACGGCAGCCGCCGGAGCGCGGCCGGAGGCACGTCTCCGACGTCGAGCGCCGCGACGGCAAACCCTCCCGCCTGCAGCACGAGGTTGAATCCCTTCACGGCGCGTTCGAGCGCGGGAGCGGGATCGATGGCCGCCTCGACGCTGCCGGTCTCACCGCGCACCCAGAGGATCCGCTCGAAGCCAGCCATGGACTCCGACCGACTGGAAAACATGACGGCCGCCGATTCGGGATCGAATCGGTCGAACGCATCGACGAGCGCCGCAACTTCTCCGGCCGCCACCGCCGCCGCCAGGACTGACAGCGCGACCGACGTCCTTCCGCTCGACCGCGGCCCGACGATTTCAGACAGCTCACCGCGAGGAAGCCCGCCGCCCAGCGCAGCATCCAGGTCGTCCAGACGGGTGGGTATAGGAGGCTCTCCCCTGACCCGGGCTGGAATCAGCGCCCGGTCGAGTTTCCGGGCTTTCAGGAGCGATTCGAGGTCGGCGCGAGCCAGCGTCCCCATTTACTTTCGCTTTATTTTCGCTATCAGTATAGCGAAGGCCCTTTGAAAGGCAAGGCCGCATAAAGTGAGGGCGATGGGCACGCCAAGCGCTGGGGTGGGGCTCCAGCGGACACGGAGCGACGTGAAAACAAACGTGGCAACCACCGCGGCGAGCCTGAGCGAGCCGCGACAGGCGGTGGAGGTGGGGCCCCACCGCAAAATAGAATAAAGTCCCTTGCTCCGCCGGGTCGCCGCCGCATTTTCATCGCGCGATTTCCGCATCCTCTGGCTCGGCGCCTTCGCGTCCACGGTCGGGACCTGGATGCAGAAGGTCGCTCAGAGCTGGCTCGTGTTCGCGCTCACGGGATCGACGTTCTTCCTCGGGCTCGACGACTTTCTCGGGCAGCTCCCGGTCCTGCTCTTTACCGTCATTGGCGGGGTCATCGCGGATCGGCACGATCGCCGCCGGCTGCTCATCGGATCCCAATACGTGCAGATGACGTCGGCATTCGTGCTCGCGGCGCTCGTATATTGGGACGCCGTCCGTGTCTGGCACATCCTGACGTTGTCGTTCGTGACCGGCTTCGCGCAGGCGTTCGGCGGCCCGGCCTATCAGTCGCTCATCCCGTCGCTCATAAGAAGAGAAGACTTGCCGAACGCGATCGCGCTCAACTCGATCCAGTTCAACCTCGCGCGGGTCATAGGGCCGCTGCTGGCCGGCGCGACGCTTGCCGCGTGGGGCACGGCCGCCTGCTTCGGCCTCAACGGCCTGTCTTTTCTCGTCGTCATCGTGGCGCTCTTGTCGCTCGCGGTGAAGCATGTGCCATCCGCCGATCGGAGGAGTCTGCGCCACGAGCTTCGGGACGGCCTGTCCTACGTCCGCGGCCAGCACGCCCTCATGGGGCTGACGACGCTGGCGTTCCTGGTGACGTTTCTGGGACTGCCATTGCTCACCTTCCTGCCGGTGATAGCCAAAGACGTGTTTCAGCAGGACATGGCTGGCTACAGCCGCATGATGGCGTGGTCGGGCGGAGGCGCGGTCTCAGGCGCGCTCGTCGTCGCCTGGCTCGGCAAGTTCCGCCACATGGGCCGCACGCTGCTCGCGGTGCAGACCGTGTTCGGCCTGCTCGTCATCGCGTTCGCCGCGTCGCGCGTGCTGTGGGTCAGTCATCTGCTGCTCTTCGCGTGCGGGGCCGCGCTCATCATGGTGTTTTCTCTGACGAGCTCGCTCGTGCAGCTTATCGTTCCCGATCGCCTGCGTGGGCGCGTGATGGGCATTTACATGGTGGCGTTCCGGGGCGGGATGCCGTTGGGGAGCCTGGCGGCCGGCTACGCGGCGACCCGACTGCCTGCCCCGTGGGTGCTCGCCGCAAACGGAGCGTTGCTGGTACTGGTCGCGGCATACTTCGTCGGGATCGACCGCCGCGGCGTCCGGAGTCTCTGAGTTATGATTTAACGCGTGTTCCTGGTCTCTTCCGCCGTCCTTCTGGGTTTCGTCCACGGTCTGGGCGCCGATCACTTGGTGGCGATCGCGGCGCTGGCGGGCGGAGACTCTCGATCGGCGCGTACGCGAGCGGTGGGCATCGCGATTCGCTTCGCGATCGGCCATGCCCTGTTGCTCGGGGTCGGCGCGACGGCCGTGCTCCTCGCCGGCTGGACCATTCCGCTGGTTGTCGAGCGCAGCGGCGAGATCCTGGGCGGCATGCTTCTGATTGGGCTCGGCATGCTGGGTTTGTGGGCGGTGGCGACCGGGCGGGTTTATGGCCACGCGCATCCTTGGCCACCGCGGCCCAGCAGCGCCTTGCACTTCCACCTCGGCCTGCCGGCGCGTCATCCCTTGCCCTCGTCTCACGACTCCGTCGTTCCGAGCCTGGTCGGCGCGGCATTCGCGGTGAGCAGCCTCCGGGCGCTGGCGCTCCTGGCGCCGTTCGGACAGGAGGCGGCCGCTGCCGACCTTCCCCTTCTGTTGACTCTCATCGCGTTCTTCGGCGTCGGAATCCTTCTGTCGATGTCGCTCTTTGGCGTGGCGCTCGCTCGCGTGCTCTCGACGCGCGCCGTCGTCCGCCTGGGCCGCATGGCGGGCACCGTCGTGGCGCTCGGATCGATCGCGCTGGGCGTTTATTGGATTACTTCGGCGCTTTGAGTCGCAGCGTCCACGAGACCGGTACGTCGACCGGCAGATAGCACACCAGATCGTCACACGCCTGGTAGGACACCTTCCCTTTCACGACGAGCGACTCCAGGTTCGCGCGCGGATCCGGCGACACGATGATGTCCTGTGTGATGCGAAAAGGCCGGCTGTAGACCTTGAACCGTTCGTTGAGCGGTTTGAAGAAGAGAATCTCCGGCTTTGGATAGCGCGGATCGCCCGCTCGGCGGTAGCCGGGATCGGTTTCGAGCGTGAGCGAAATCGGCATGTAGTCGGGCTGGCCAGGCGCGTAGACGTGGATCTTGGGCTTGGGAGCGACAGCCACGTCGAGGGTGACGCGCGCGCCTTGGGTTGTCGAGACGCCGGCCGAGGGCGTGAGAGTCAGGTACTTCGAGTCGATGGCTGCGCCCTGGCGGGCCAGGAGCAGAAACACGAGGAGCGCGGGCATGGACTCGATGATAGCCCACGCCCGCGCCCTACACTCAGCAATCCACAGTCAGCAATCCGCAATGGGCTAGCGTCGCGTCACCTGGTCCCAGATTGCGGCGCTGCCGCCGCCGATCGCCGCGCCGATGAGCGCTCCCTTCTTTCCGCCGACGGCCGCGCCGACGCCGGCGCCAACACCCGCGGACGAGCCGATGATGATCGCGCTCTTCTTCACCGAACGGGTGGGCGCCCGCTCGACGCGTTGAGACGCGGTTCGAACGACGCGCGGAGCCGCCTCGCGGTAGACCGGCGTCACGACGCGGGGTTCGACCTCCCGCGTCTGAATGACCCGCGGGTCACCGTAGGCCTGAGAGTACGCCGCGCTCGAGTCGGCGCCATACGCGCCGTCGGTCACGCACTCGACCCGCGCCACCGTCCGGCCGCGCACGACTGCCTGGCGGACGAGGGTCCGCTGATGCGGCTCGCACGACACGAGGACCTGGCTGCCGTCCGCCGGAGCACCGGCCTCAGACAGCGAGACGGTGCGGGCGAGCGGATCCTCTGCGGCGCGAACACGCGTCCAGTCCTCGCTTCGATTGCACCCAGACGCGACGACGAGCGCGGCACCGGCCGCGGCCGCCAGCGTAACGCGCCGGGTCGTCGTCTTCCACGTGGTCCTCATGATGGATCTCCTTCCAGGCCCTCTCACGTCAAGTCCGGTGCCAGGCCGTGTGCGCGTAAAATGCCTCAGAACTGGCGGGAATTCGGCCATTCGACACACTCAACCCTGGCGTTGTCCTCTCAATGGCTCATCCGTACAATCTGCGCGGAGGACAAATGACGATGCGCCGCATCCGTATGATCGGGATGACAGTTGTGTTGCTGACGGCAGCCAGCGCTCACGCGCAACCACTCACCGTTGGAGGCATCACGATCAGCCCCGGGTCGATCGCCTCCGGCACACTCGAGATCGCGCCGCGGGGCGGCGACAGCGGGTCGACGGTGCCCTTCACGATCATCCACGGGGCAACGGCCGGTCCGGTGCTTGCGCTCGTCGCGGGAACGCACGGCATGGAGTACGTCCCGATCATCGCGCTGCAACGGATGCGGACCACAATCGACCCAAAAACGTTACGCGGAACGATCATCATGGTTCACGTGGCGAACATGCCGTCGTTCCTCGGGCGGACGATCTACTACTCCCCGGCGGACGGGAAGAACCTCAACCGCGTCTTCCCCGGCCGTGCCGACGGAACGCTCTCGGAGCGGATTGCGGACGCGATCACTCGTGAATTCATCGCGCGCGCCACGCATGTCGTGGACCTGCATTGTGGAGATGGCAACGAGTCGCTTCGACCGTATCTTTATTGGATTACGACCGGCGACCCGAAAGTCGCCGAGGAGGGTCGCGCCCTGGCGCTCGCGTTCGGCCTCGACCACATCGTCATCGACCGCGAGCGCCCTGTCGATCCGGCTGCGTCCGTCTATCTGTCGAACACGGCGATTACGCGGGGCAAGCCGGCGCTCACGACCGAGACGGGCGGGATGGCGATCGTCGATGATGAGTCAATCAAGCTCGTGGAACGAGGGGTCGCCGGACTGCTTCGCCATCTCGGCATGCGCCAGGACGGGCCCGGGCCGGTCACCAGACCGGTCTGGCACGACCCGACCGAGGTCGTCCGCAGCGGGGTGACCGGCATCTTTTATCCAAGCGCCGCAAAGGGGCAGATGGTTGCCAAGGGCGCGCGCCTCGGCCGAGTCACCGACTTCCACGGTACCGTGTTGGAAGAAGTGACGGCGCCGTTCGGCGGGGAGATTCTCTATGTCCTCGGAACGCCCCCAGTCAGCAAGGGTGAGCCGCTTTTGATGGTTGGGGCGACGAAACAGTAGGAGCCCTTGGGAAGACCGCTGGGCTCCATGGAGGAACGTGGCGCGCATCCTGGTCGTCGAAGACGACCGTGACATCGCGGACTTGATCGTTCACGCGCTCGCCAAGGCGGGGTACGACGCCGATCGAGTTGCGTCAGGGCCCGATGCGCTCGCATCCGCGCGAGCCGCCGCGCCCGACGCGATCATCCTCGATCTGATGCTGCCCGGGCTGGATGGTTTTGACGTTTGTCGAGCGCTCCGGGCGGACGACGGGACCGCCTCCATCCCGATTATCATGCTGACCGCGCGCGGCGAGGAATCGGACCGCGTCGCGGGCCTCGAGCTCGGTGCTGACGACTACGTCACGAAGCCGTTCAGCGCCAAGGAGCTCGTGGCGCGGGTGGGCGCGCTCCTGCGCCGCGCTGGACGCCCTCCCGGGCCGACGGCGCCGGTCCTGACGTATCGATCGATCGTCGTGGACGTCGGCCGCCACCACGTCACCAGCGAGGGTGTCGACGTCAGGCTCACTGCGAAAGAGTTCCTGCTCCTGCGCTACCTGATCGAGCACAGAGGGCGCGTGCTGTCACGCGACGTGCTTCTTACTGATGTCTGGGGCTACCAATACACCGGAGGGACGCGGACCGTGGACGTCCATATCCGTCGGCTGCGCGAGAAGATTCCGTTTCTGAACGACGCCATCGAGACGGTGAAGCAGTTCGGCTACAAGCTTGGAGAGTGATGCGCTTCCGAACGAGGTTCATTGCCGCCTCGCTCACGGCCACCGCCGTCGCGCTGGCCATCGGGACAGGGCTGGTCGCCTGGTCGGTGCGCGCGGAGACGCTCGACCGGATTCAGCGGCAGCTCGTCGCCGAGACACGCCTCGCCGCGCGGCTCGTGACGCTGAGATCGGACGCTGGAAATCTCGACGAGGAGGCGGATGCGATCGCCGCGCTCGTCGGCGCCAGAGTCACGCTCGTGGCAGCCAACGGCCGCGTCCTCGCCGACTCCACCGAAAGCGGTCCGGGACTTGCCGCTCTGGAGAATCACGGTGCCCGGCCCGAGATCGCACAGGCGCGTGCGTTGGGCCTCGGCATCGCGCGCCGGTACAGCGCGACGGTCCGCTACGACATGATCTATGTAGCGGTGCCGATCGGCCCGGCCGCACCAGAGGCGCAAGGCGCGGCAGATGCTCCGGCGTTCGTCCGGCTGGCGCTGCCGTTGACGGAGGTGCAGCAACAGCTCAGGCTCGTCGGCCGCAGCGCGCTCACCGCGGCTGCCGCCGGGCTGGCAACGGCTCTCCTGATTGCCTGGGTCATGTCAATGTTCCTGGCGCGGCGCGTGGATGCGATCGCCGCGGTCGCCCGCCGGTATGCGCAGGGCGATCTTTCGCGGCCGGCCGGCGACTACGGCAACGATGAAATCGCGACGGTCGCGCAGGTCCTGGATCATTCAGTGCAGGAGCTCGGCCAGCGGCTCGACGAGCTCGCGCGCGACCGGGCGCTGATGCGCGCGATCCTCTCGGGCATGATCGAAGGAGTGGTCGTCGTGGACGCGGCCGGGCGTCTGCAGCTCGCCAACGGCGCGGCGAGGGACATGCTCGGCCTCCGCGAGCTGGACACCGGGCGCCACTACCTTGAAATCGTCAGGCATCCGGGTGTCGCGTCGCAGATCGGTTCGGCGCTCGACGGCCACGACGCCGCGGGCGTGGAGATCATCCTGAACCGCAATCCGGATCGGACGTTCGTCGCGCGTGCGGCGCCGGTCGCGCTCACGAAAGCGCCGGGGCAGCCGGGCGCGGTCCTGGTGTTATACGACGTCACCGATCTCAAACGAGCCGATCGCATCCGCCGGGATTTCGTCGCCAACGTGTCGCACGAGCTGCGCACGCCGCTCACGGCCATCAGGGGCTACGTCGAGGCGTTGCTCGACGAGGCGCCGGGCGACGGGCCGACGCGAAAGTTTCTGGACGTCATCCAGCGCCACGCGGGGCGGATGGAACGACTCGTCCGGGATCTCCTGCGACTCGCGCGCCTTGACGCCGGGCAGGAGACGCTCGACCTCGCCGAATGCCAGGTGGCGCCCCTCTTCGACGACGTGCAGGCCGATCTCGCGCCGGTCATCGAGCGTCGCGGCCATCGCGTCACGACGCGCGTCGAGCCCGGCGCAGAAGCGGTCCGCGCCGATCCCGCCAAGCTGCACGACATTATCCGGAATCTGGTCGAGAACGCCGTCCACCATACGCCCGACGGCACGATGATTCAGCTGTCATCGGAGCCGAACGGCGAGGCGATCCGGCTGGCCGTGGCCGATTCGGGACCCGGGATTCCGCTGACCGATCGCCAGCGCGTGTTCGAGCGTTTCTATCGCGTCGACAAGGCGCGCGCGAGGGCCGCCGAAGAAGGTGGAACCGGCCTTGGCCTGGCGATCGTGAAACACCTGGTGGGGCTGCACGCCGGTCGAGTCGACGTCTCGGACCGTGAGGGCGGCGGAACCGTCGTGACCGTGACGCTCGCCGCTCGAGGGTAGCGGCCGGGACACGCGGAGCACCCTTAGAACACGACCCGCATCACCTTCACGACGGTCCAGCTGATCGCCGCACAAATCGGGAAGGTCAGGATCCAGGCGGTGACCAGCTCGCGCGTGACGCCCCATCGCACCGCCGACAGCCCGCGCGTCGCGCCGACGCCCATGATGGACGCGGAGATGGTGTGCGTCGTGCTCAGCGGGATGCCGAGCCGCGACGCGAGCTCGATCGTGCTCGCCGCCGCCATCTCCGCGGCGAAGCCCTGGTGCGTCTCGAGCTTCGTGATCCGCATCCCGAGCGTCCGCATGATGCGCCACCCGCCGGTCATCGTCCCGAGCGCCATGACGGCCGCGCAGAGAAAGATGACCCATTTCGGGATCGCGAACGTCGACAGCTGCCCGCCGAGCACGAGCGCCAGCGTGAAGGCGCCCATGAACTTCTGCCCGTCGTTCGATCCGTGGCCGAACGCCATGAACCCGGACGAGAGGATCTGAAGAAACCGGAACGTGCGCCGCGTTCGCCCCGGCACCGCCTTCCGGAAGATCCAGTAGACCGCGGTCATGATGACGAGTCCCCCGCCGAAGCCCAGGAAGCTCGAGAAGATCAGGCCGAGGCCGACCTTCCTCCAACCCTCGGCCACGAGCACGCCCGGGCCGGCGGTCGCCATACCGGCGCCCGCCAGGCCCGCCACGAGCGCGTGGCTTTCGCTCGTAGGGATGCCGTACATGGCCGCGACCGTGGACCAGATGATGATGCCCACCATCGCTCCCCCGACCGTCGTCAGATCGACGACGCTCGGGTCGATGATGTCTTTGCCAATCGTCGCGGCGACCGCGGTGCCGGAGAGCGTGCCGAGGAGGTTCAGGACGGCCGCCATTCCCACGGCCTGGATCGGCGACAGCGAGCGCGTCGACACGACCGTGGCGATGGCGTTGGGCGCGTCGGTCCAGCCGTTGACGAATTCGGCGCCGAGAATCAGGAGGAGGACGAGGGCCAGTCCGATCGAAATGTCGGGCATCGCGAGGCGTCCGACTAGGCGTGCTTGACGACGACGGCCTCAAGGACGTTCGCCACGTCCTCGCACCGGTCGGTCGCCGCCTCGAGGACTTCCAACATCTCCTTCCACTTGATGATCTCGATCGGGTCGTGCTCGTCGGCGAACAGTCGGACGATCGCCTGCTGGTACGCCCGATCAGATTCCTTCTCGAGCCGCGTCAGCTCCGCGGCGATCGGCACCAGGGCTTTCAGCGCCTCCAACTCCTGCATCGCCGCCACAAGCCGATCGGCCGCCTGTACGAGTATGGCCACCAACTCTCGCGCCCCCGGCCGTACCCGGTCGATGCGATAGAGGCTGACTATCGACGCGCAGGCGTCGATCGCATCCATCACATCGTCGAGCGAGTGTGCGAGGCCGTGAATGTCCTCGCGATCGATCGGCGTCACGAACGTGCGGTTCAGCCTCTCGATGATCTTGTGGGTGATGAGGTCGCACTGGTGCTCGATGTCGTGGATCTCCTTCGCCTTCTCCCACACCGGGTGGTCGGGCGCGAGCATCTGCTCGAGCAGGCCGGCCCCGCGCCGAACCTCGGTCGCGAGCGCCTCGAATTCGACGTAGAACTTCTCTTCGCGCGGAATCAGACTGAATCGGGCCACGCCACCCTCCCCGGTTGTGGTTAAAGCCTGCGGCAGGACTTTACACGAAAGACATTGATTCGTCACATGTGTGACGTCAGCAACACCTTGCGCATCGCAACCGCCGTAGAGGGACACGCGGACCGGAATTCCACCGACGTCTGCACGCTGGCAGGAACCTCATGCCGTGCGACGGGTTCAAAAGCGAACTTCGGAAAGAAACCCTCGGCTGTGGTCGTGAGCAAATAAACGGCAGGCATCCTGAGGGTGCGCGCCAGATCCAGTGCGGCGTTCGTGAGTTGGGTTCCGATCCCTTGGCCTTTGGCCGCGGCGGCAACCGCGACGGAGCGCATGAGCGCTCCGTCCGGATACACTTCCAGGGCCGCACACCCCACGACACGGCCATCGGCACGGGCCACAATCGCCGTGTTCAGGTAGTCGAGCAGGCCATCGACCGGCAGCGCACTATCTGATAGCAGCTGCAGGATCGCTGGGCCGTCATCGACCGTGGCGCGTTCGATGCTCACCCGCATGTTACGAACAGCATGTCGGCCCACAGCACGCCTTCGACTCTGGTTTTCGTGCCCGGACAAAGGCACTCGCGACCTTGCCGTCGACCTGCGGCGCGATCCGATCGACGTCGATCCCAGCCTCGGCCAGAAACGCGCGCGCATCGTCGACCTTATACACGCGCCACGCATCGAGCTCGACCTCTTCGAAACCTGCGCTTTTCAGTTTCGATACGTACTCATCATCCTGAAGGGCCCCCGCAACGCAGCCCACCCACAGTTCCAAGCTCCGCCGAACCTCCGCCGGCACATCCCCTCGAATGACGACGTCCGAGACGGCGAACCGACCACCCGGTTTGAGCACGCGGAACGCCTCTCGCAACACGGCATCCTTGTCGACAGAGAGATTGATCACACAGTTCGAGATGATCACGTCGACTGAGTGATCGGGTAACGGAATCGCTTCGATGGTCCCCTTCAGGAACTCGACGTTCTCCGCACCGGCTTTTTGCTGATTCTCACGGGCGAGCGCCAGCATGTCGTCGGTCATGTCGAGGCCGTACACTTTGCCCGTCGGGCCCACGCGTTTCGCGGAGAGCAACACATCGATGCCGCCACCGGATCCGAGATCGAGGACCGTCTGACCTGGTTGCAGCTCGATGAGCGCCGTTGGATTTCCGCACCCAAGTGAGACCGCGACAGCCTCCCCGGGAAGACCTGACGTTTCTGTTTCCGAGTAGAGGTCCGAGGTGATCGGGTCACCGCAGCCGCACGCGGTGGGCCCACAACACCCGGTCTTGCCGACGGACCGGGCGATCTCTCCATACTTCTGGCGAACCGCCTCTTGAACGTGAGTGTCGGACATGTGAAGGCTCCTTGACTCTGATTGTCAGTAACAACTACCTGTCCCAAAAACATTCATCCGCAGGCAGGCGTCTGTTCAGCGGTCGCATCACCGTCGGTGCAGCACGTAGCGCCGACGCCGGTCTTCACGCCGGAGCGGAACCTTGCATCCGCGGCTTGCGCGAGGCGACGGAGCAACTGGACCACGCCTGTCCGGACGTCCGGATCGAGGTCTTGAAGAAGTTGCTTTTGCTGATCGACGAGATCGTCCTTGATGCGGGCGCAGAGCCGTTGACCCTGGCGCGTGGCGATCAAGGTCGTCGCTCGACCGTCCTTCTCATCCGCGCGTTGCTCGACGTATCCCTTACGGACAAGCGTACTGACGACCCGGCTGGTCGTGCTTTTGTCCAGAAACAGCCGCTCCGCCAGCGCGCTGAGCCGCATCGGCCCCTGGTCGATCAGGGTCTCCAGCGCGTAGCACTGGGTGACCGAGACGTCGTGGCAGCAGATACGGTCACGGTCACGAAACTGGTAGACGCGGACGAGGTCCGCCACGGCCGCCTGGAGCGCGACCGCATCGCGATCGAGCGCCGATTGTCTGGCCTCTGCCCTTGTGGTTGATGTTCGGCCCATAGTTGGTAGTGACAACTATAGTCCTACCGTCCCTGATCTGTCAAGCGCCTGTTGTTTCTGTCGCGCATGGACTCGCCAAACCATGTTGACCGCGCCTACCACGTTGGTGTAATCCGGATAGGTGACTGGCAAGGAGTTCACAATGGCCGAACGCCGCTTCACCGTTCTGTTTCTCTGCACCGGCAACTCGGCGCGCAGCATCATGGCGGAGGCCCTCTTGAACTTCTGGGGCCGCGGACGCTTTCAGGCGTTCAGTGCGGGCAGTCACCCGAAAGGTGAAGTGCACCCCCTCGCGCTCGATTTACTGCGTCGCAATCGAATCCCGAGCCAGAACGCGCGAAGCAAGAGCTGGGACGAGTTCGCCGCACCGGATGCGCCTCCGCTCGATTTCGTGTTCACCGTGTGCGATACCGCCGCGCAGGAAGTCTGCCCGGTGTGGCCAGGCCAGCCAATCACGGCACATTGGGGGATCCAGGATCCTGCGGCCGTCCAGGGCACGGACGAGGCAAAGGCCCGCGCGTTCTACACAGCGTTCGTCGAGCTCGATGCGCGGCTCAAGATTTTCACGAGCCTTCGGCTCGACTTGCTCGACAAGCTCACGCTGAAGCGAAAGCTCGACGAGATCGGCCAGATGCGAGAAGAGCGCCAGCTGAAGTAAGACCCGTGTCTCTCCGAATAAACCCGCCGCGCTGAGCGTTACATCACCACAACGCTTCTGCGACGTCTGTAACGCCGTAAAACGTCCAATCGAACCTCGGGATTTAACGTCGATGTAACCAAGGTGTCGCAATCCGATCACCGCCGCCGCATACGGTGTGAGGGTTTCGGGCGTCATGCGGACGCCCGTGTACTGTCTGAGGAGACCAATGAAAGTGACACGCATCCGGCTTGCGATCATCCTTGCGATTGTCGGGGAACTGGCCCTCGTTGGCCCCACGTCCCTGTTCGCGCAGGCGAGCTCAACGGGTTCGTTGTCTGGGGTTGTCAGAGATTCGAGTGGCGCAGTGCTGCCCGGCGTCACGGTGACGGCTCTCAACCCCGCCACGGGGCTCACGCGGACGACGACGAGCGACGCTGAGGGAGCCTGGTCGGTGCAGGTCCTGCCGGTCGGTCGCTACACGGTGTCGTTCGAGCTTGCTGGGTTCAAAAAAGTATCGCGCGAAGCCGTAGACGTCGAGGCCGCCGTCAGCCGGGGCGTGCCGGCGACGCTCGAGGTCGGCGGCGTCGCCGAGGTGATTACCGTCAGCGGCAGCGTGGCGCTGCTCGAACACGGCACGCCCACAACGTACCGTCAGCTCTCATCGGCTGATCTGGAGCAGATTCCGACAGGCACCGGGAGCTTTACACATTTGCTGTCGGCTGAAGCGGGCGTAAGCTCGGACCTGCCGCCCGTGCTCGTGAACGGCACGGGCAATATTTCGCCGTCGGTCAACGGCACACGAACGACCAGCACGAGCCTGTTCTTCAACGGCATCGACGTGACCAACGTCACGAACAACGAGGGCTCGCTCAACGACAACATCTCGCCGGCATCGGAGACGCTCCAGGAGGTCAAGCTTCAGACGAGCCTGTACGACGCCTCCACCGGCCGCTCGGGCGGCGGCAACTTCCAGCTGGTCACCAAGAGCGGGACGAACGACTACCGGGGATCCCTGTATTACGCGGGGCAGCACGAAGGGCTGAACTCGAACGATTTCTTCTTTGAGAAGGACGGAATCGACAAGCCCAAGGCTCGGCGCAACGAGGGCGGTTTCGTGATTGGCGGGCCGATCCGCAGGAACAAGGTGTTTTTCTTCGGCGGCTATCAGCGCACGCAGGCCGAGACCGGGTTCGTGCCGACGGCCAGCAGCATCACCGTTCTGCCGCAGGCGCTCGGCTTGATCGCCGACAGAACCTCGAAGCAGAGCGTCCTCAACGCGTTCGCGGCGCTCAACCCGGGGATCCTGACGTCGATTCCTAAGGCCCAGTGCTCGTCCCCAACCGACCGCGCCTGCATTTCGGACATCGCGATGGCCCTGCTCAATCTGCGGAACCCGGTCACCGGCGATTACCTCATCCCGGCGCCCGCCAGCAACGCGACGCAGATCGTCGGGGCCAATGGCCAGCCCATGCGCGACGCAAACGCGGGCTCAGGCTCGACGTTGTCGGTCGGAGGAAACCCGTGGATGCGGCAGCGGAACGTGCAGCCGTCGGAGTACCAGCAGGATCAGGTCAACTTCAAACTCGATGCGCAGCTCACCGACAACAATCGGCTGAGCGGCACGTTTTTCTATTCCGACTTCCCGGCGCTCGACTCGTTCCCTGATCCGTTCAGCCTGGCGTCGCCTCATACGCTGCGCCGCGCCGACCGGGCCCGCGTCTTCGCCCTCTCCGATACCCAGATCTGGTCCGCCTCCATGATCGGCGAGTCGCGGTTCGGCCTCTTCTTCCTCGACAACAACCGTCGGCTCGATGATCCGTTCCTGGGCATCACGAACGCGTCTGTGGGCATACCGAATCCCGCCACCTTCTTCGACGACAGCGACGCGACCCGGCGGCTCGGCCACTATGTCGGGAACCCGGGATCGATCCTCGAGCGGTTTTCCTTCGGCGGGCCCAACGACTCATTCAACCAGCGCGAGCAGTGGATCTACAGCGCCGGCCAGACGATGACCTGGACGCGCGGGGCGCACACGCTGCGCTTCGGCGGCGAGTACAAGTTCAACATGTTCGACACCAGCCTTCCCGAGGAGCAGGCGACGGAGTTCGAGAAGTTCGAGAACTTCACGATGTTCCTGCGAGGCCTCGGTCGCGAGGGCGATACGCAGTTCGGGATCACGAGCAAAGAGTTCCGCTTTCAGGACTTCAACGTGTTCGTCGCCGATGACTGGAAGCTCAGTTCAAGGCTCACCGTGAACCTCGGGGTGCGGTACGAGTTCTTCGGCTGGCCGTGGGAAAAGCAGGGCCGGATTGGAAACGTGGACTTCGCGGCGATCAGCAACACGGAAAACCCGAGCGCGGGGTTCATCGTCCCGAGCAACGTCTCGACGACGGGCTTCAACGCGATCGACCAGACACTCGGGGTTACGACCAGAGCTGAGAACAACCATACGCTCAACGGCTACGACCTGAACAACATCGCGCCGCGCGTGGGGTTTGCCTGGACGCCGGTCGAAGACGGCAAGCTCGTGATCCGCGGCGGGTACGGCGTTTACTACGACAGGCCGTCCGCGGCCTTCATCAACACCGTCTTCAGCAATTATCCGTTCCTTCGAGAGGTTGAGGTCACCTTCCCGGATCGCGGGGTGCCGTTCGGCTCGGCATTCTCGCAGCAGGATCCGAACTTCCCGTTTTCCGGCTACCTCCCCAACCGGATCGTGCGTACCGCAGGCGCCAACGGCACCTATCAGATTCGCGACGGCACGGCCGTTATTCGCGGCGCCGATGGAACGCTGAATCCCATCGACCCCTCCACCGGACAGCCCTTCCGCGGCAACACCGCCGAGACGTTCGAGTTCCGCGCGATCGATCGCGACATGAAGACGCCGTACTACCAGCAGTACAACCTCGGCTTCCAGCGCGAGTTTGGAGAGTCCTGGGTCGTCGAGGCGCGCTACATCGGCGGCAAGGGTACCGACTTGTTGCAGGCCGTCGCCTTCAATCAGGGCTTCGATCTGAATGACCCTGCGACGCCGGACTACATCTTCGGCCGGTTCAACGCAGCCTATGTGGCGGCCAGCAGCCCGAACGGCGCGCTCAACGCAGGATCGACAGAGAGAGCGCGCGGGCTCGGCAGGGCCTTTGGATTCCCCAACGCGACGCTGGGCGGGATGGTGGATTACAACCTCGCCAACGCGGCAGGAAACGTCATCGGGTTCGAGGCGCGTGGACCGATCCTCGGCTTCAATATTCCGGAGGCAGTCCTGCTGCAGTCGAAAGGGCGCTCGCTCTACAACGCCTTCCAGACCGCCGTCACAAAACGGCTGTCGAACAACTTCCAGATCAACGTGGCGTACACGCTCTCGAAGTCGGAGGACGAGAACTCGGTGGATCCGGGGAGCACGTCAGGCGGAGGTAAGCCGGATGTGCCCAATACCGGGTTCGTGATTCAGGGAGACAACCGCAATCCTGACAGCAGCTACGCGCTGTCGGATTTTGATAGGACGCACCGATTCGCCGGCAGTTTCGTGTGGAATCTTCCCGCGGGCTTCAGGCTGTCTGGATACGGCCAGATCCAGTCCGGGGTTCCGTACTCGATCGTCGCCGCGGAGCCCGAGACATCAACCGCAGCCAATTACACCAGCGTGCGCCTCGGCTCCGGCGGTCTCTATCGGCTCGGGTTCGGCCGTCCGAGCCTTTGCGGCACGCTCGATGAACTGCAGCAAGAAGGAGCGGATCCGACGGAGCAGGCGTTCAACGCGTCGGTCCTGTGCTCGCCGCAGACGCTCGCCGGCGGCTATCCTGACAATCTGGGGTTCGGCAACCTCGGCCGTAATGTGCTCCGGTCGAGTTATCAGAAGCGTCTGGACCTGATGATCGCGAAGACGTTCAATCTCGGCGCGAGGTCGCTCGAGCTGCGGTGGGACATCTTCAACGTCTTCGATTGGGTGAATTACGCGGTGCCCAATAACGTCATCGGCGACCCCGGCACCGACTTCGGCAAGATCACCGACTCGGTGGGCGGGCCGAGAGTCATGCAGTTCGGCGCACGCTTCGTGTTCTAAGATTTCGAGATACGGGAGGCGGCGGCAGCGTTCCGCCGCCTCCTGCCCTCGTCATGCCATCAGTTAACCCTTTCGTAACCTGTCCGACACGCTGCGGAAACCCTCTGGCGATACGCTTTCCGAACACATGACAGTCGCGACGCCTCCGCGCGTCCTCGTGGTCGAAGACGAAAACGACATCGCGGGCCTCATCAAGCACGCGCTCGAGCGTGGCGGTGACGCCGAGGTGGATGTCGTGGGCACCGGCGACGCGGCGCTGCGCGCGGTCACGGATCGCATCCCGGATCTCGTCATCCTGGATCTCAACCTGCCCGTTCTGAGCGGAATCGAGGTGTGCCGGATCCTGCGCGGACGGCCGGCGACGTCGCGCCTGCCGATCATCATGCTGACGGCGCGGACCGCCGAGGCGGATCGTGTGGCGGGACTGGACCTCGGCGCCGACGACTACGTCACCAAGCCCTTCAGCCTGCGCGAGCTCGCGGCGCGGGTCCGCGCGGTCTTGCGCCGCCGGCAGTCGAACGGCAACGAACCACCCGTAGCGGTGTATCGCGGCCAGCACCTCATCGCCGATTTCGACGCGGTTGCGGTCGCGGTGGACGGTCAGTCGATTCGGCTTACCCGGCGCGAATTCGAGCTGCTTCGCTGCCTCGTGGAAAACCGGAACCGCGTGCTCTCACGCGATCGCCTGCTCGAGCGGGTGTGGGGCTACGACCACCCCATCGAGACGCGCTCGGTCGACGTACATGTCGGCCGCCTGCGCTCGAAGCTCGGCGCGGCCGGACGACAGATTGAAACCGTGGTGGGGTTGGGGTATCGGTTCGTGGAGACTCAGTAAGGCTCGGGCGACGTTACGGGCTCACCCATCCTTCGCGTTCGAGTTCGGCTATCCTGCGGTTGAAATCGATCAGCTTGCGCTCGACGCGGTGCCAGTCGCTGCACCACACGTGATGCACGGTCCGGCTGTCCCGCTCCTCACGCACCTCCCACCCGGAGGCCCCGGCCTCATTGACCAGAAACCGGCGGACGTGACCGGCGTGCGTGAGCTGTCGTGAAAACATGCGCAACACCCCGTTTCGGTTCATACCCAAGTAGACGGCGTTTGTACACGATTGGGTTCTGGGTCAGCTGTAAATACTGTGTAAACACGTATGCGCGTTTAAGGGCAACTGCCAGATCCATCGATAGATACGGCCTCGTCACCAGGTCGTGGCCTCACCGGCCACTCGTACCAGAACGGTACAATGCCGGACATGCGTGACGTCCTCACGATCATCCTGGGTGGAGGCCGGGGCACCCGGCTGTTTCCGCTCACGCACATGCGATCGAAGCCCGCGGTGCCGATCGGCGGGCAGTACCGCCTGATCGACGTTCCGATCAGCAATTGTCTGCACGCGGGACTGAAGCGGATCTTCGTGTTGACGCAATTCAACTCGGCGTCGCTCAACCGGCACGTCGCGCAGACCTACCGGCTCGATTCCTTCTCTGGTGGCTTCGTCGAGGTCCTTGCGGCCGAACAAACGCCCGACAATGCGGACTGGTTTCAGGGAACCGCCGACGCCGTCCGACAGGCGGCGCGCCATTTTGCGGGGCTCGACGCCGAGTACTATTTGATTCTCGCGGGCGATCATCTCTACCGGATGGACTTCTGCGAGATGGTCGAAACGCACATCGAGACGGGAGCGGACATCACGATCGCCGCGCAGGCGGTCAGTCCCGCGGATGCCACCGGAATGGGCATCTTTCGCTTCGACCGCGAGGGACACATCGTCGGCTTCGAGGAAAAGCCGGACCGCGACCGCCTCGCCGCGCTCGGCCAGAGCGTGCCGTCCGGCTCGGCGTTCGCACCCAGGACCTCGGGCAAACCGTTCGTCGCGTCGATGGGAATGTACGTCTTCTCGCGCGACGTGCTGATCGACATTCTGACGAAGCCCGGGGTCGACTTCGGCAAGGAAGTCATTCCTGCGGCGCTCTCCACCCATAGGGTTCACGCGTACCTGTTCCGCGGCTACTGGGCGGACGTCGGCACGATCGCTTCCTTCTACGAGGCGAACATCATGCTCACACAACCCGACGCGCCGTTCAGTTTCTTCCACCCGCACGTACCGATCTACACGCACCAGCGCTTTCTCCCCGGCTCGCGGTTCATCGACTGCCGCGTCGACGCGGCCATCGTCTGCGACGGGTGCTCGCTCGAGTCGTGCACGATCGGCACGTCGGTGGTGGGCATCCGGACCGTCATCCGGCGCGGCGCGAGCATCACACGCTCCGTGCTTCTCGGCGCCGACATCTACGAAGATCCCGACGATGCCCGACTTGCCGGAACACCGCTCGGGATCGGCCGCGACGTGGTGCTGGATCGTGTCGTGGTCGACAAGAACGCGCGGATCGGCGACGGCGCACGCCTGACAAACGCCGAGGGGATCGACCGCGCGGATGGGGACGGGTATTACATCCGGGACGGCATCGTCATCGTTCCCAAAACCGCGACGATTCCGGCGGGGACCATCGTGTAGACGACTCGTCAGGCTCCCAGAAGCTCGGATTTGACCCGCGCCCCGGTCTGCCGCGCCGCATCGGTGTCGAAGCTCGTGCGCGCGCCTCGGCTGACACCGATTCGCTCGTAGAAGGTCCCGAGCGACCTCGAATCGCGGACGTCCACTGACCCGGCGATCTCCACGGCATGCTGCAGCTCGTGGGCAATCGCCGCCAGCAGATCGTTCGGGGACAGCGAGGCCCGCACGTCGATGCGGACGTAGCGGTATTTTCCGGTGCTGGAGAGAAACATCAGCCGGCCGTCCAGGGTCGGTTTCATTTGGGTGACCGTCTGCACGTACACGATCACGTCGGTAGCTTCGAGCGTCGCACGGAGGCTGGCGAAGGTTGGCGAGCGGCTCGCGCCGATGTCGAGCAGCTGCTCGGTGCGCAGCTGCGTGGAGCGCACATGACGCGACGGCGATCTATCGCCGCGTCCGGCCGCGGCGAGCGGCGCCGATCCTGTCGGAGGTGTAGCGAACGCCGCGACAGCGACGATCGCTGTCAGGACCGCGATCGGGGGCATGACAAGTCCTCCCGTCCGAGCCCGTCATCGCGTCCTCTGTGGCGTTAGACGAGACCGATCCTGCTGGGGTTTATTAGTGTGCGGGATTGGGAGCGGTGGACACTCGTCGGGACGACTTGCGGTACGAGAGGACTACTTCGTGATCAGTCGCAACATTTTTGGTGTCGCGAACCACCGGAGCTGCCCCGGACGCGTCGGCGGAAGCGCGGCGACGTCGATGCGGCAGATCGCGCCCTTCTTGAATTCGATCGCGCGGCGCGTCCCGAGGAGTCGCGCCGCCAGCTCCCCCATGTTCGGTTCGTGGCCGACGAGCGCGACGCGCGCGCGGCGCTCGAACCGACCCAGGTCTTCGATCACGGCGACCGACGTCCCGCCCGGCGCCAGCGCGTCGGAGATCGCAAGCGGCGGATGCGGGTTGAGCGTTTGCGCGAAGACATCCGCGGTCTGGCGTGCGCGGACGAGCGGGCTGGTCACGATTTGATCGAACGACACGCCGAGCTTCGCGAGCGCCCGCGCTTCCTTGCGCAGGCGCGCGATGCCTCGGCTCGTCAGCGGTCGCTTGGTGTCGTCCGGAAAGGCGTCACCGCGCTCGGCGGCCAGCCCGTGACGAATCAGGTAGAGCTCGACATCCGCCATCAGGCCTGCCTCTTCCGGAGCGCGGGCCTCTTAGGCCCCGCGATGGGAATCTTGGTTCCCTTCATCAGGAGCGCGCGCTGGCGTCCCGCGGCGGCCAGCGACGGCACGATCTGGCGTCGCGTCGCCGCGCAGACAGCTGAAAGCCGGGACGCCCAGCGCAGATAGCGGCCGTGCGCGCGACGTGAGTCCTCGTCGATCGTTTGAGCGAGGCGCGCGAGGCCCGCTCGCGCCGCCGGCTCGAGCCCGGGCTCCGCAGACGCCGCGTCCACCTGCCTCAGCACGACCTGCAGATCCTGCAGGCGGCCAAGGGTCGTCTGCGCCCGTTTCACGGTACTCACGAGTGGTCTGACGTCCGACAGTCCGACCTCCACGGCGAGCTCGAGCGTGTATCGGAGCTGCTTGGCGGCGATGCGTACAGCGTGGAGACGAAACGGAATGTAGATCGAGCCTGCGCGCCCGATTGCCTGGTGCAAGCGGCGCGCGCGGTGCGCGAGCCGCGCCGCCAGCGTGCGCCGCCACGGATCGTTCTCGGCGGCCGCGACCTCCGCGGTGAACGAGGCGAGCCGTCGCTGCAGCTTGTCAGGATTGATGCGAGACAGCCGCCTGAGCATGTCGGCGCGACGCCGTTCGCGCTCGACCCGCACCATGCCGCGCGCCCGATCGATCGCCGACCCGTGCCCGTCGTCGGCCTCGGCCCGCTCCTCGAGGATCTGAAGCGTGACGTCCAGCTCGCGAACGGTGCCCAGGGCACGCGTGAGGCGGCGGGCAAGCTTCCGCACTTTGCGCTGGGCGCCGCCGGAGGCGCCGGCGCCCGCGACGGGAAGCGCCTCGCGGAGCCGCCTGGAAGCAACGCGCGCGCGATGCAGCGCCGCTGCATCCCCGGCGACGGCGCCCGGAAGCGCGTCAATCAGGGCGCGCGCCCGCCGTTGCAGTAGCGTGACCGATGGGCTGGCCGCCTTCATGTTAGGATTGGCAAACGAAGGGCCGTCCGGGGGCGTGTTACACGCCTGTTACACAGCTGAGAGCCTCCGGGACCGCGCGCCAAAGCCGACAGTATAGCCTCACTTTGGTCCCGTCGGGCTTGCAAACCCCATGCGCATCGCTGCCATAGACATCGGCACCAACTCGGTCCACATGATCGTCGTGCAGGTCCACCCCGACCTCTCGTTCGAGGTCATCGACCGCGAAAAGGACATGGTCCGACTGGGGGCCGGCGGCCTCGACAGCGGGCACCTGACCGACACCGCGATGGCGGCCGCGCTCCAGGTCCTCGCGAAGTATCGCCGGCTGGCCGAGTCGCACAAGGTGGACGAGATCGTCGCGTCCGCCACGAGCGCCGTGCGCGAGGCGGAAAACGGCGGGGAGTTCATCGCGACGGTCGCGCGTCAGACGGGCATCCACGTGCGGGTCATTTCCGGAACCGAGGAGGCGCGCCTTATCCATCAGGCGGCGGCCTACGGCGTCGACCTCAAGAACAACGCCGGGGTGGTGATCGACATCGGCGGCGGCAGCGTCGAGGTGACGCTTGGGGGCGCGGGACGGCCGCAGCTCGCCCGCAGCTTCAAGATGGGCGTCATCCGGCTCACGGAACGGTTCGTCAAGAGCGATCCCTTGTCGAATCGCGACGAACGGAAACTCATCAAGCACATCAACCGCGACGCCGGCGACTATCTCGACGAGATCGCCTCGCGCGGCTTCGACCGCGTCATCGGCACGAGCGGCACGATCCTCAGCCTCGGCGCGCTGGCGGCCGACGCCAAGCCATCGGGCGACGTCCGCAATCTGCGCGTGAGCGCAAAGGCCATCCATCGGCTTCGCGAACGATTGACGAGCATGGACCTGGACCGTCGGCTGCGGCTTCCGGGCCTCGACCCGCGCCGGGCGGACCTGTCGATCGCAGGTGTCGTGCTGATCGACACGATCCTGCGGCGTCTGGGCGCGGAGGAGTTGACGCTCTGCGACCTCGCGCTCCGGGAGGGGCTGGTCCTCAACTACATCCGAAAGAACGCGGCGCACATCAAGAAGGTCGAGCGCTACCCCGACGTAAGGCGCCGCAGCGTGATCGAACTGGGAGAGCGCTGTAACTACTGGACCGATCACCCCAAGCAGGTCGCGCGGCTGGCGCTGTCGTTGTTCGACCAGACACGCCATCTGCACCGCCTGACCGACCGCGAGCGGGAATGGCTCGAGTACGCCGCGCTGCTGCACGATATCGGCGAGCACATCAGCTACGAGCGCCACCACCGGCATTCCTTCTATCTGATCAAGAACGGCGATCTTCGAGGCTTCGAACCGGAGGAAATCGAGGTCATCGGCCTCGTCGCGCGGTACCACCGGCGTGGCGAGCCCAAGAAATCGCACGAGGACTACGGCGCACTGTCGGCCGGGCTCCGTCGCACCGTGAAGCTGCTCGCAGGGATCGTCCGGCTCGCGGAGGGGTTGGACCGCAGCCATTCCCAGACAATCAGCTCCCTCCACTTGCGCGAAAAAAAGGACGGTCTCGTCATCCGCCTGCGCGCCGGCGGCGACGCGGAGCTCGAATTGTGGGCGGCCGAGCGACACACGCAACCGCTCGCCGACGCGCTCGGCAAGCCAATCAAGTTCGACGTCACGTCTCAGAAGGGCAAGGAACGCGTCCGCCATGCTAAACACTCTCCTCGCACCACACGCGTATCCCGGAAAGCTGTTCGTCGTCGAGGGCATCGACGGGTCGGGAAAAACAACGCAGCTCGGCCTGCTCGCGAAGTGGCTGAGCGCCGCCGGTCACCGCGTGTTCGTCACGGAATGGAACTCGTCCGCGCTCGTGAAGGCCGCAACCAAGGCCGGTAAGAAAAAGAACGCGCTGACGCCGATGACGTTCAGCCTGCTGCACGCCACGGACTTCGCCGACCGTCTGCTCTACAACATCATCCCGCCGCTCAAGGCCGGCATGATCGTGCTCGCCGACCGCTACGCCTACACGGCGTTCGCGCGCGACGCGACGCGCGGGGTCGACAACCGATGGGTGCGCGAGCTGTACAGTTTTGCGGTCCGGCCAGATCTGGCGGTCTATTTCAGGGTGCCGATCGAGGTCGCCGTGGATCGGCTCATGGCGCGCCGCGTGAAGCTGAAGTTCTACGAGGCTGGAATGGACATGGGCTGGAGCACGAGCCCCATCGAGAGCTTTCGGACCTTCCAGGGGCGCGTGCTCGAGGAGTACGACCGGCTCGTCGAGGAGTTCGGCCTCGACGTCATCGACGCGAGGAGCAGCATCACCGAACAGCAGCGCGCGTTCCGCAAGCTCGTCACCCGGCACCTCGCCGGCGCGCCTGAGGAACAGGTCGAAGCGGAGCCGATGGAGACGACGGAGGCCCGATGACGGACTTGACTCCTCACGAAAACGGCGCGAATGCGGGGGTCCGACCCGGCCATTACTACGGGTACGGCATCCCGTACCTGCCCATCGACGGCTATCCCGGGAAGATCATCGCGATCGAAGGGACCGACGGGGTCGGGCGCTCGACTCAGATTCGCCTGCTGCGGGAGTGGCTCGAAGTCCAGGGCTACGGGGTCATCGAGACCGGCTGGACCCGTTCGACGCTCATGCAGCCGACCATCGAGCTGGCCAAGTCCAGCAACACCCTCAACAAGCTGACCTTCGCGCTGCTGTACGCCACCGACTTCGCCGACCGGCTCGAGAAGGAAGTCATCCCCGCACTCAAGGCCGGCTTCATCGTGCTCGCCGACCGCTATATTTTCACCGCGCTCGCACGCGCCCAGGTCCGGGGAATCGATCGCACCTGGACGCGGAATCTGTACGGCTTCGCGATCGCTCCGCACCTCGTCTTCTATCTGAAGATCGATGAGCGCACGCTGATCCGCCGCGTGCTGGAATCCCGAGGGATGAACTTCTGGGAATCCGGAATGGATCTGAAGCTGGCCGACGACATCCACGACAGCTTCCGCGCGTACCAGCGCTCGCTGCTGCGAGAGTACAACTCGATGGCGGATGAGTTCGGGTTCCGGCTCCTCGACGCCAAGCGCAAAGTGGAGGCGATTCAGGAAGAGCTGCGCCGCCAGATCGGGGAGTTCCTCGCGGAGAGCGATTCGCGGCCGATGTAGGTCACGGTTACACGGATTTAACAGATGTGAAATGAGTGCGTAATCTGCGGGCGATAGTGTCGCCCTCATGACACGCCTCCTGCGTCTCGTTCTATGTGTGCCCGTCATCCTTGCGCTCGCCGCTTGCGGAGGCGGCGGGTCTGAGCCGACGGCGGCGCCTGCAGTCGTCAAGGTCGACGGATCGAGCACGGTCTTCCCGATCACAGAGGCGGTCGCCGAGGAGTTTCAGAAGGCCAGCAGCGACGCGCGGGTCACCGTGGGCAGCTCGGGAACGGGTGGCGGGTTCCAGAAGTTCTGCAGCGGCGAGACGGACATCTCGGACGCCTCTCGGCCCGTGAGCGCCACCGAGATTGACGCGTGCGCCAAAGGCGGAGTGGAGTTCATCGAGCTGCCGGTGGCATACGACGGTCTGGTGGTCGTGGTCAACCCGAAGAACACCTGGGTCCAGTCGATGACGGTCGCCGAGCTGAAAAAGCTCTGGGAGCCGGCAGCCTCGAGCAAGGTCACGCACTGGAGTCATGTCCGCGACGGCTGGCCCGACCGGGAGATCCACCTCTTTGGCGCGGGCGTCGACTCGGGCACCTTCGATTACTTCACTGAGGTCGTCGTCGGCAAGGCGAAACAAAGCCGTGGGGACTACACGTCGAGCGAGGATGACAACGTGCTGGTGCAGGGAATCGCCGGCGACGAGCTGGCGCTCGGGTACTTCGGCCTGGCCTACTACGAGCAGAACAAAGATCGGCTGAAGGTCGTGCCTGTCGACGATGGAAAGCCGGACAACGGCGACGGTCCCATCGTGCCGTCGCAGGAGTCCGTTCGCGGCGGAACCTACCGTCCGCTGTCCCGGCCCCTCTTCATCTACGTGAGTACGAAGTCGTTCGGTCGTCCCGAGGTCAAAGCCTTCGTCGATTTCTACATGGAAAAAGGGCACGAGCTGGCGAAGGAGGTCGGTTACGTGCCGCTCAACGATCGAGAGGAACAGCTCGTGCGCGACCGGTATAAGGCCGGGACGAAGGGCACGATGTACGCGGGCGCGAAGCCGGGCCAGTCCCTCGAATCGCTGCTCGCTCAACCGGCGCAGCCTTAGGCGCCGGCATGACCCGGTCGCTTCTCGAGCGCGTCATCGAGCGCGCGCTGTTCCTGTCAGCGGCACTGTCGATCGTTGTTACGGTCGGGATCATCGCGGTCCTCCTGACCGAGACGCTCGCCTTCCTGAGCGAGATCCCGATCATGGAATTCCTGTTCGGGACCGTCTGGACGCCGTTGTTCGCCGACCAGCATTTCGGCGTCCTGCCGCTGGTCACCGGCACGATCGTGGTCTCTGCCATCGCGATGTGCGTCGCGCTGCCCGGCGGGCTGCTCGTGGCGATTTACCTGGCCGAGTACGCCAACCCGGGTGTCCGGCGGGCGGTCAAGCCGATCCTCGAGATCCTTGCCGGGGTACCGACCGTCGTGTACGGCTACTTCGCGTTGCTCTTCGTCACGCCGCTCCTGCAGCGGTTCATCCCGGACCTGGCCGGCTTCAACGCGCTGGGCCCCGGCATCGTGATGGGCATCATGATCCTGCCGCTCGTCTCGTCGCTCAGCGAGGATGCGCTCGGGTCCGTACCGAACGGGCTCCGCGAGGGGGCGTTCGCGCTCGGTGCGACGCGGCTTCAAACGTCGCTCCTCGTCGTGGTTCCGGCGGCGTTCTCGGGGATCTCGGCGGCCGCGATCCTCGCGGTCTCCCGTGCGATCGGCGAAACGATGATTGTCGCCATCGCCGCCGGCCAGCAGCCGCGGCTGACCGCGAACCCGCTCGTGCCGATCGAGACGATGACCGCCTATATTGTGCAGGTCAGCATGGGAGACACGCCGGCCGGTACGCTCGAGTACCGCACCATCTTCGCCGTCGGGATGCTGCTCTTCCTCTCGACGTTCGCGTTGAACCTCTTCAGCAACTGGCTGCGGGAGCGTTTCCGCGAGGAGTACGTGTGAGTCGCTATCTCGCCGATCGTGCGTTCGCCGTGCTGGGCCTGCTGGGCCTGCTGGCCGCACTGGCGGCGCTTGCGGCCCTGCTCCTCGACGTGCTCCTCGACGGCGCTCCACGCCTGTCCTGGCAGTTCCTCACCACCTACCCGTCGCGGTTTGCGGCCTCGGCCGGGATCCTGCCGGCGATTCTCGGCACGTTCTACGTCATCGTGCTGACGGGGTTGATGGCGGTGCCGGTCGGCGTCGCGGCGGCGGTTTACCTGGAAGAGTATGGTGCGCAGGGACGCCTCGGGCGCGTCATCGAGATCAACATCGCGAATCTCGCGGGCGTGCCGTCGATCGTCTACGGCCTGCTCGGGCTGGGTCTGTTCGTCCGCGCGCTTGGCCTCGGGCGGAGCGTTGTCGCGGGCGCGGCGACGCTCGCCCTGCTGGTGCTGCCTGTCGTCATCCTCGCCACACGCGAAGCGCTGCGTGCGGTGCCGAAGTCACTGCGTGAAGGCTCGTACGCGCTCGGCGCCACGCAGTGGCAGACGACGCAGCACCAGGTCCTGCCCGCGGCGCTCCCGGGCATTCTGACCGGTGTCATCCTGGCGCTCTCGCGGGCGATCGGCGAGACGGCGCCGCTCATCATCGTCGGCGCGGTGGCGTACGTCCGCTTCGTCCCCGACTCTCTCTGGTCACCCTTCACGGTCCTTCCGATTCAGATCTTCAACTGGGTGTCGCGGCCGCAGGCGGGCTTCGCTGAAAACGCGGCGGCCGGCATTATCGTGCTCCTGGTGATGCTGGTGCTGATGAACGGCGCGGCCATCCTCATCCGCGACCGGTTTCAGAGACGGCGGAACGCATGACCGAGGCGAAGATCGCCGCGGACGGCGTCAACTTCTACTACGGCGCGAAGCGCGCGCTCCACGACATCCGGGTCGCGATCCGACCGCACGTCGTGACCGCTTTCATCGGCCCGTCGGGCTGCGGCAAGAGCACGTTCCTCCGGACGCTGAACCGGATGAACGACCTGATCCCGGACACGCGGCTGGAGGGGTCGATCAAGATAGATGGGCAGGATATCTACGCCCCATCGGTCGACGTGGTCGCGCTCCGCCGCCGGGTGGGGATGGTGTTCCAGAAGTCCAACCCGTTCCCGAAATCGATCTTCGAAAACGTCGCGTACGGGCTCAAAATCAACCGCATCGCGAACGGGCGCGCCGATCTGTCGCACCGCGTGGAGGAGAGCCTCAAGGCCGCGGCGCTCTGGGACGAGGTCAAAGACCGGCTGCACGAGCCCGCGCTGTCGCTCTCGGGTGGGCAGCAGCAGCGGCTCTGCATCGCGCGCGCCCTCGCGATCAAGCCGGACATCGTGTTGATGGACGAGCCTGCTTCGGCGCTTGATCCGATTGCGACGCAGCGCATCGAAGAGCTGATCTACCAGCTCAAGGACAAGTACACCATCGTCATCGTCACTCACAATATGCAGCAGGCGGCGCGGGTGTCGGACTTCACCGCATTCTTCTGGCTGGGACGGATGGTCGAGTACGACGAAACCCGAAAGATCTTCACGGCGCCGGCCGAAAAGTTGACAGAGGATTACGTCACGGGACGCTTTGGGTAATGCTGAATGCTGAGCGTCGATTGCTGATTGCCGACTATGGAAAGAGCCACTCCACACTTTCATGAAGAGCTCGACGCCCTCAAGGCGCGGCTGCTCGAGATGGGCGGCCTCGCCGAGGAGCGCGTCCGGCTCTCGGTGCAGGCGCTCGTCGAGCGGGACGCCGATCTCGTCGATGACGTCCTCGCGGGTGACGACCCGCTGAACCGCCTGCACATCGAGATCGATCAGCGCGGCTTCACGCTGGTCGCGCTCCACCAGCCGGTCGCGACCGACCTGCGGATGATCGTCTCGGCCATCAAGATCAATACCGACCTCGAGCGGATCGGCGACCTGGCCGTGAACATCGCCGAGGCGGCCCGGCGCTATCTGAAGCATCCGCCGGTGAAGCCGCTCATCGACATCCCGCAGATGGCGACGATCGCCCAGACGATGCTCCGGGACGCCCTGGACGCGTTCGTGCGCCGCGACCCGGCGCTGGCAGAGGCCGTGCTCGACCGCGACGATCGGCTGGACGGGCTCAAGACACAGGTCTTCCGCGAGCTGCTCACCTACATGCTGCAGGACCACGCGACCATCGAGCCCGGGCTCGATCTGATCCTCGTCTCCCGGCACCTCGAGCGCATCGGCGACCACGCCACGAACATCGCCGAAGATGTCATCTTCATGGTGTCCGCGAAAGACGTCCGGCATCAGGCCATCGACGACAGACCGTAGCTGTGCACCCGCACCGGAGTGCGGCCCAGGGCACCCCAGGGTACCCGGCGCACCGACAGTGAAATAGAATCGTGGGTGTGGCCGAGCTGGTCTGCGTCCACTGCAGGCGCGCCCCCGCGGACCCCGCGTGGCGGCCGTTCTGCAGCGAGCGCTGTCGCCTGGCCGACCTGGGCAAGTGGCTGTCCGGCGACTATCGCGTCGGCGGCGAGCCGCTCCCTCCCGACGACGACTCGACGCGGGATGACGAGACCGGAAAAACCGGGGACTAGGCTGCAGGCACCCGAGACATGACTGACACGCTGGCGATCAAGGACAACCGCACCGGCAAGACCTACGAGATCCCGATTCAGGATGGCGCGATTCGCGCGATGGACCTCCGCCAGATCAAGACGGCGCCGGAGGACTTCGGGCTGATCACCTACGATCCCGCCTTCCAGAACACCGCCGCCTGCCGCAGCCAAATCACCTATATCGACGGCGACAAGGGGGTGCTGCTCTACCGCGGCTACCCGATTGAGCAGCTGGCCGAGCAGAGCGACTTCCTGGAGACCGCCTACCTCATTCTGTTCGGCGAGCTGCCGACGACGGCCGACATCCACGCGTGGATCAAGGAAGTCACGCTCCATACGATGCTCCACGAGAACATCAAGAAGTTCATGGAGGGCTTCCAGTACGACGCGCATCCGATGGGGATCTTCCTGAGCACCGTCGGCGCGCTCTCGACCTTCTATCCGGACGCCAAGGAAATCTTCTCAGCCGAGTCGCGCCGGGTGCAGATGGTGCGGCTCATCGCGAAGGTGCCCAGCATCGCCGCCTACGCGTTCCGGCACAGCATCGGACGGCCCTACGTCCTTCCGGACAACGATCTGAGCTTCTCCGGCAACTTCCTGAACATGCTGTTCAAGATGACCGAGCTCAAGTATCAGCCGAACCCCGTCCTCGAGCGCGCGCTCGACGTGCTCTTCATCCTCCACGCCGATCACGAGCAGAACTGCTCGACGCACGCGATGCGCGGCATCGGCAGCTCGCACGTCGATCCGTACTCGGCGCTCACCGGCGCGGCGGCCGCGCTCTATGGGCCCCTGCACGGCGGCGCGAACGAGGCGGTCCTGCGCATGCTGCAGGAGATCGGCTCGATCCAGAACGTCCCGGCCTTCATCAAGCGCGTGAAGGGCGGCGACGGGCGGTTGATGGGATTCGGCCACCGCGTGTACAAGTCGTACGACCCGCGCGCGAAGATCATCAAGCGGATTGCCGATCTCGTGTTCACCGTGACGGGCAAGAACCCTCTTCTCGAAATCGCTCTCGAGCTGGAGCGGATCGCCCTCCAGGACGAGTACTTCGTCACCCGCAAGCTGTATCCGAACGTCGACTTCTATTCAGGCCTCATCTATCAGGCGATGGGCTTCCCCGTGGACATGTTTCCCGTGTTGTTCGCGATCCCGCGGACGGCTGGATGGATTGCACAGTGGGAGGAGATGCTGCTCGATCCGGAGCAGAAGATCGCGCGGCCGCGGCAAATCTACACGGGAAATGGACCGAGGACCTACATTCCGAGAGAAAAACGACGGTAGGTCACTGTGGATTGCTGATTGTGGAATGCTGAGTGTCACTCAGCAATGAGCGTATTTCTTCTTCGGTGAGAACGGTCGACGAACCTTTTGCACGGGTGAAGATACGGTCGACGATCTCTTCGCTTGGCGTCAGACCCCGCTTCTCCAACCAGTAAATCACGTTCGAGCGGCCCGACATGGGACCGACCTCGATCTCCTGCTCGCGGCCGACGAGGCGCGCGGGAATGGCCGAATACACCGCGTCGGCGAGCTGCGGGTCCTGCTTCCGGAAGGCCTTGATGACCGCAGCGGCGTGGACGCCGGTCGCCGTTCGAAAGGCATCACGACCCAGCACCGGATAGTTCGGCGGCATCGCCACCCCGCACGATTCGGCGACGGCCGCCGTGTACTCCCCGAGCCGGGTCAGGTCGCGCTCGAGGTAGCCCATCAGCACGAGGTTGACGAGCAACAGGTCCATCGGCGTGTTGCCGACGCGCTCGCCGATGCCGAGCGCGGTGCCGTGCACGCGCGTCGCTCCCGCGTCGATCGCGGCAATCGTGTTCACGACGGCGAGATCGCGGTCGCGATGCCCGTGCCAGTCGATGCCCGCATCCGATCCGCACTCCCGCGCGACGCTGGCGATGAACCGCACGACCGCGGCCGCGCCCGTGGGCGTGGCGTGACCGACCGTGTCCGACACGCACAGCCGTGACGCGCCCGAACGGATGGCCGTCGAGTACAGCCTGCGCAGCGTGTCGGGATCGGCGCGGGTCGTATCCTCAGTGACGTACATCACCCGCAGTCCCTGGCCGACGGCAAACCGGATCGCTTCTTCCGTTCTGCGCTGCAGATCGTCCACCGTCCAGCCTTCCGCATACTGGCGGATCGGGCTCGACCCGATGAAGGCGCAGCACTCGATCGACAGGCCGACCTTCTGTGAGACCGCGGCGATGGGCTCGATGTCGGCGATGACGGTGCGCGCCGCGCAGTTGGCCTGGATCCGCATCCCGCCGGCGATTTCACGCGCGAGCCGCTCGACATCGCGGACCACGTGCGCGCCGGCGCCCGGAAGGCCGATGTCCGCGGTGTCGATGCCAAGATCCTCCATGAGATGGAGAATCTTCAGCTTCTGCTCAATCGACGGGGCCGTGACCGACGGGGACTGCAGCCCGTCGCGCAGCGTCTCGTCATCGAGAAGCACGCGCGGCTTCAGGGCCGCGGGTTTTGACTCGCCGTTCCAGTCGTAGATGAGCGGGTGCACACTATCACCGTGAGGATTCCAGCGCCGGCGACGAGGACAGCCCAGATGGAAGCCTTGACCGCGGCGTCGGTCATTGTCTCGTTCATGATCTCACGCATCGTAACGCGCTCGCCCCGGCCCAGCTCGTGCGCCGCCTGGCGATACAGGTACTCCTTCACGCCGCGCGTCATCAGCAGGTCGAACACGCCGTTCCAGACGACAACGCCGAGTCCGATCCAGACGATCAGGAGCAGGCGGCGCCCGACAGGTCGATGCCTGACCCGATCGTCGATGGCCGGATGATCCGATCCCATGAGGCGATGGCTCGATGACCCGATCGCCAGATCGTCAGGCTATCGGCTGTAGGTGACGATCATGCCGGTGATGTCGTCACCCTGAGGAGCGCCCTTCGAGAAGTCGCGAACGCTCGCGAAGAGCTGTTCCAGAATCGTCTGCGGCTCACGCCCGAGAACCTTGCGAACCGAGTCCACAATCCGCGACTCGCCGTACTCGTCCCCGCCCACGTTGAGCGCCTCCGAAATGCCGTCGCTGTAGATCACGAGGCACTCCTCCGGCGACAGCGCGACCGTCTCCTCATCGAAGGGAACCTGCTCGAACAGGCCGACGATCGGGCCGCCGGTCTCGAGCCGGCGCACGCCCGACTTGCTGACGATGAGCGGCGGGTTGTGGCCGGCGTTGCAATAGGTCAGCGAGCCGTCGCGCGCGAGCTTGCCGTACATCAGCGTCACGAACCGGTTCTCGATGCCCCGCCGGAAGAGCGCGGTGTTCACGCGGACGATGGTCGTGGCGGGCGTCAAGTCCGACGCCGCCTGCGCGGCGAAGATCCCCTGCAGGAGCGCGCTCAGCAGCGCCGCAGGGGGGCCCTTGCCGGCGACGTCGCCGAGCGCGAAGCCGAACGAACCGTCCGGCAGATCGACGTAGTCGAAGAAGTCACCACCGATCGAGCGGCAGGGCAGCGAGGCCGAGGCGGCGCGGTAGAAGCCGCCCGCGTGCGCGGCGCGCGGGAGCAGCGCCTGCTGGATCTCGGCCGCGATTCGCATTTCCTGTTCCAGCCGCGCTTTTTCGAGCGTCTCGCGATAGAGGCGGGCGTTCTCGATCGCCACCGCCGCCTCGGTCGCGAGCGTCTCGAGCGCGCCTCGCGTGGACCCGGAGAGCAGCGTGCCTTTCTCGCGGCTGTCGAGATACAGGACGCCGATCCGTTTTTCCTCGCCCGCCTGCTCCGCCTTGTCCAGGTATCGGACGAGACGCAGCGGCACGCAGAGAACGTTGCGGATACCGAGCGCGACCGTGCCCATGTGAACGTTCGCCAGATCGCCGTCGAGCAGGTCGGCGACGATGCGCGGCTCACCGGTCCGGAACACCTCTTCGGGGATCTTCCGGCTGGTCTCGAACGTACTGCCCGACAGGGTCATCCGCCCGCGGCCGCGGGCGAGCTTGAACTCCAACTCGTCGGTCGGGCTCGCCAGCATGATGAACCCGCGCTCGCCGCCCCCCACTTCCAGCGCCGAATCGAGCACGAGCGCGAGCACGTCGTCGAGCACGCGTCCGGACCCCAGCGCGCGCAGGCCTTCGAGCAGCGCGGCCACCTGCCGGAGATCGCCGATCGCCGTCGTCGTCGCACGGTCGGTCTGCGGAGGCCCATCGGCGAGCAGGAAGACCAGCTCGGCGCCGCCGCTTCGGCCCAGGCGGATCCGGTCCCCGTGGGCCAGCGGACCCTCGGCGACGGTCTCGCCGTTGACGAACGTCCCGTAACGGGAGTTCTTGTCCCGGATCACGAAACGGTCCCCTTCGACGAGGATCTCCGCATGGTCCCGGGACACTTCGGATCCGGCGAGGCGGAGGTCGTTCGTCTCGCGGCGGCCCATGGAAAACAGGCCCTTATCGACCGGGACCATCCGCCGTCCGAGGGCGTCGGTGACTTCCAGACGGGCGTCTGGCATGTGCATGAAGTGTAACCTTACGTGCTCAAGGTGCTCAAGGTGCCCAGGGTGCTCAGGGTGCTCAGGGTGCTCAGGGTGCTCAGGGTGCTCAGGGTGCGGGATCCAATCCGAACGCGACTAACAACCCAATGAGAATGAGCACCAGGAGGATGAGCCAGGGAATGAGCGGGCGGCGGCGGCGCGCCGGCTCCGCCTCCCACTTCGAGGGTCCGGCAGGGGGCTGCCGGACCGGGTCGGTCGTTGCCGCGCCGCAGCGGTAGCAGACGATGGCTTTGTCGGCGATTTCTGTGCCGCACGATCGACAGATCATCGCGCGAACATCGGCCTGACGGCCGCCATCAACACCAGGACCAGGCCGAACGTGCACACGATCGTCGCCCCCGTCGGAAGGTCAAGCCAGAGCGACAGATAGACGCCGAGCGCCGACACAATCGTTCCCATCGTCCACCCTATGGCGAGCCGGGCGCCGATCCGATCCGCATATAACATTGCCGCGACCGACGGCACGATCAAGTAGCAGAACACGAGCAGGACGCCGGCGATGGCGACCGACGAGGTTACGACGAAACCGAACGAGGCGTAGAAGAGAAAGTCCCACAGGCGGATCGACACGCCGTCCGCCTCCGCTCGCTGGGGATCCATCGAGATCGCCAGGAATTTCTCGCGAAACACATAGTGGAACAACCCGATCCCCCCGTAGAGCATGGCAGTATGCACGACTTCGGTCCAGGACACGGCGATGATGTTGCCGACGAGCATGTCCTTCAGATGCTCGGCCTGCGACGTCGACTTGCTCATCGCGAGGATGGCGGCGGCGGACGCCACCGCGTACGCGATCCCGATGATCGCTTCCTGCGGGATGCGCGCGCGCCGCGTGCGGACCATGGAGAAGATCGCCGCGCCGATGAAGGTGAAGCCGAGGCTGATCCAGTAGACGATCGGCGCGTGGGGATCGCCGCCGCTGGCCGGGAGCAGCAGCGCGATCGTCCCTCCGAGCGCCGCGATCTGGGCGAGCGAGAGGTCCACGAAGATCACGCCGCGCTCGACGACGTGGACGCCGAGGTAGGCGTGGATTCCCGTCAGTATCAGGCTCGCCACGAAGGGCGCCGCCAGGAACTGCAGGACGGTCCAGACCTCCACTAAACGCGCGCTCCCGTCTCTTTGATAGCCTCAATCAGCTTGCGCAGATTGTAGTCAAAGAGATCGAAGTACGTTTTGACCTCCCCCACGCCGCCGACCGACGGGGTCAGCACGACGACCTTCGCGCCGGTGTCGCGCGCGATGGCGTTCGGCGTCTTCAAGTCGAAATACGGCTCCACCAGAACGAGCTTGATGTTCTGCCGCTTCATCTCCTGCATCAGCGTCAGGGTGTGAGAGGGGGACGGCGGGATGCCCGGCCTCGGCTCGACGTAGCCGACGACCTCTATGCCGACCGCCGCGACGAGGTTCGACCACGACCGATGATAGGTGACCACCTTGAGGCCGCGGTAGGGCGCCATCATCGAGTCCCACCGCTTCTGCGCCTCGGCCAGCCTGCGGTCGAAGTCGGCGTACCGCTGCGCAAAGTAACCGGCGTCGTTCGGCGCCAGCTCCGACAGCTTCTTCTGGAGCGCCTGCGCGATGTGCCGGCCGTTTTGCGGAGCGAGCCAGTAGTGGGGGTTGCCGCGCGGGTGGACGTCGCCCATCGCGCGCGTGATCTGTCCGGTGGGAATGTCGAGGATCGCCGAGCCCGCCGACGCGTCGAGATAGCCGGAGGCCCCCGGTTGGATCTTCGAGTTCCGGCTCTGCGTGATGAGCGGCGGCAGCCACGCCTGTTCCAGCTCGAGACCGACCACGACGAGCAAATCGGCGCCGTGGAGCTTGAGGATGAAGCTGGGCTTCGCCTCGACGAAGTGTGGATCCTGGTACCCGCGCGCGAGCGCCTCGATAGTCACGCGATCGCCGCCGACCTCACGCACGAGCGACGCCAGATCCTCGGTCGTGGCGATGACCTTGACGGCAGCCGAGGCCTCCCCCGCAGTGGTCAGGAACAGCAAGGCGGCCGCGAGACGAGACAGTATTTTGACATTCATAGGACTAAAAGACATGCGCCCCGTGGGCGCCGATGGAGAACTGCACCTGGAAGAGGAGCTCGTTCGCTGTGACGTTCTCGGCATAGCGCGTGCGCCGGTACTGCCCGCGAAGCTGGCTGAACTCGCTCGGCCAGAACGTCAGGAGAAGCGATCCGCCTTTGTCGGCGAGCGACGGATCGAACGCGCGCTCCGAATAATCGAGCCGGGCGCCAGCGAACCATCGGCGGGCGAGCTGGTATTCCCCGCCGACGTACCATCCGAACGACGTGGCGCTCGCATCATCCTCGAGGCCGGACGCGCGACTCCACATCACCTCGGTCCGCGCGAGGAGACGCCGATAGATCGCGCGCTTCAACGGCCGCCAGCGGAAGGTCGCATCGACACCGATGAGCCGCGTGCTCGCATCCTCACCGAGCTCGTTCCGCCCCCAGGCAAACGACGTCCCGAGATCGAGGTTGGCCGACTCGCTGATGTCGCCGTAGCCGCGCAGGCGGCCGACATACGACAGGTCGTCGCGCCCAAAGCTCGTGAACACCGCCGAGTCGCCCCGATACATTTCGCCGGTCGCTTCGAGGAAGAACCAGGGATTGAGGAGCAGCCGCGAGACGGAGAGCGCCGGCGTCAGCGATCCCCTCTTCTCCGCCGAGCAGGTTGGTCTGCATCAGCGTCTGATCGGGCCAGATCCGCTGGTGCGCGTGGAACGTGTTCTCCTTGCCGAACTGCGCCTTCAGCTTTCCGACCTTCGCGAGGAAGCCGCCGGGGAGCGTGGGGAACGTGATGAACCCCTCCTCGATTTCGACCCCCTCCTGTCCGAACGCCATGAAGAAGTCGGCTCGGGCGTACGGGTCGACGACGGCCTGGAAGGAGGCCTCGGCTTCGTCCAGAGCAAGCGTGGGACGATCGTCGATCTCGTTCTTTCCCGCGGCGCCGATGAAGTTGCCGATGACGGCGATGTCGGGATTGAAGATCTTGGACAACGCGGTCGTGCTGCCGTAGACGGGCAGGGCGCCCGTCGGCCCGCCTGCACCCGCCGCCCCCGCGGGCACCTGGACTTCGGTCGGGTGGAGTCGCCGACGGGGTTGCAGGCGTTGTCGCGGGCAACGGCGGGACCGGGGGCGGTGGGGCCGCCTGGGCAGCGGCCCCACCTTTCTCGATGGTGGCGATCTTCGCTTCGATCGCCGCCATCCGCGCGCCGTACTCGCCGCGCATCGCGTCGAGCTCCTGACGTAGTTGGGCAAGCTCCGCTTTCAGCGCCTCGGCGCTCGTTGCTGCCGGAGGCGTTTGCGCGGCCGCCGACGTCACGATCAGACCGAGCGTCAGGGTGAAAACCGCAGCGCGTGTCATGCGAAACCTCCCGTTGCGTCGCGTCAGAAGAACCGCACTGAGTACGCCACTTTGATGCCGCGTCCGATTTCGGGCGCCAGATCTTTGATGAGTGACGTGTGCAGGCGGTAGGTCGTGTCGAAGAGGTTGTAGGCTTTGATCGCTACGACGTGCGTCGCGTGTCCGGTCGAGGCGAGCCAGGTCGCGCCGATGTTGAAAAGAGCATAACCGGAGGTCGGAGTCTCCTCGCGGAACGTTCGATCCTGATCCGCCGCCCACACGAGCTCCGGCTTGAAGGTCAGTTGCTTCCATGGAATCTCCAGATCGACGCTGCCGTGGAACGGCGGAATGCGCGGCACCGCTTCGTCCGTGTCCGTCAGGGTCGCCCGCACGTAGCCCAGGCCCACGTTAAGGTGCGCGCCCCGGCCCAGCTCGAACCCGACGTCACCGTCAACGCCGACGAAGCGGCTGTCGCCCTGCAGGAACGGCGCTACACGAAGCCCGTCAGCGATTTCGTCCGTGAAGCTGAGGAAGACGAAGTTGCTGATGTCGTAGATGAATGCGCTCACCTCGCCGTGCACTGGACCGCTGCGGCGCCGCAGCGCCACGTCCAGACCGAACGACGACTCCATCTCCAGATCCGGATTGCCGATCTCGAACGCCAGATTCCCGATGTGCGGCCCGAAGTTGTACAGCTCCTCGAGCGCCGGGGCCCGGCTGGACCGGGTCAGATTGACGATGAACGCGCCGGTTGAACCGATGTCGGTGTGCAGACCCACCGAGCCCGAGAATCCGGTGAAGGACCGATCGCGCACCTCGGGGGGCGCTTCCTCTTCTGCACCTTCCTCTCTTCACCTTCCGGCACGCGGGTCAGGCGTATAGCTGTTGTGCTCGACGCGTCCTCCGAACTGCAACCGCCACCGGCCGAAGTTCAGCTCTTCGTAGGCGAAGGCCGCAAACGCATTCTGCGTTGTCGGCGGAGCGAGCGCCTCGGCGCCGGTCGTGACGTAGTCGCGCGCCTGACCCCAGATGCCAAAGCGTCCCGAGAGCCGGCCCCGGGCCGCCTGCTCCGCTTCCGCGCGGTAAATGAACAACTCGTTGTCGAAGACCGTCGCGGGGATGTCCTCGCCATCCTCGACTTCGATCTCGGTGTGCTGATAGTTGACGAAGTTCAGCGAGGCGCGGAATCCGCGGATCAGGCCGTCAAGGTTGCGGACGCCGGCGTCGAAGCGATAGTCCTGACGCGTCATGTCGATGTCGATATCCGCGGCTTCCTCGAGTGGTATCCCCGCTTCCGCGGCCTCGAACTGCCCAGCGAATGGAATGCCGTAGCGGCTGTCCTCGGCCGTTACGCCGGCACTGAAGAATCCGCGATTGCCGGTCCAGCCGAACCCACCCGATCCGTTCGCCAGCCGCGCCGCTGAGTTCTCGATCGTTCCTTCAGGTGTGTCGTAGTCGCCGGAGCGTCGCGCGCTGCCGCCTGCCCACACGAGCCACGGACCGCGCCCGACCTGCACGTTCCCCGCCCCGCCGGCCTGTGTATTGGCCGACCCCGCGTCGAAGCTGACCTGACCGAGCACGCCCTTGAACGGGTTCGATCGAAACGTCTCCTGCGGTGTAATCGCGTTGACGACGCCGCCGATGGCGTTGCTGCCGTATAGCAGCGTCGCGGGTCCCTTGACGACCTCGAGTCGTTGCAGTCCCGCCGGGTCGATCGAAACACCGTGATCGCCTGACTGACTCGACAGATCGCCCGTCCGAACGCCGTCCTGGGCTATCAATACACGATCACCATCGAACCCCCGGATGATCGGCCGCGGCGCTCCCGGGTCCGAACGTGCGTTTCGAGACTCCAGGCAACGACTCGACGGCATCGGCGAGCGTCGCGCCTCTGTTCTGTGTGAGCTCGACAGAATCGAGAGAACTGATCGTATTGAACGCCTCGAACGTCGTCGTCTCGCCTGTCGGGTTTGCCGTAACGGTGATCTCTTCGTGAATGCCGGAGATGGCAAGCGTGAAGTTCGCCGTCACCGGTTGGCCCTCAACGACGGTGACCTGCTGCCGCTCGGTTGTCAGGTGCTCGCGCTGCGCGAGCACGGTGTAGGTGCCGGGCGGAACATTCGTGATCTCGTACTGCCCGGTCACGTCGGTGGTTGCGGTTCGCCGCAACTCGGTGACCAGCACGGTTGCCCCGTGAACCGGGTCGTTGTTCTGCTGCAGCGAGACGGTGCCGCGGATGACACCCTGAGTGGACGGCGCCGTGCGCCTGCGGCGCCAGCGATAACGCGACCGACAACAAACAAATAGCCGACATAGATCCCCTTGCACGCGCGGATGGATCGCGCCATCACGCGCGATCAGAGCCGCAAGCGCCGACCGGCCCGCAGGCACCGGACAATGGTGGAGGGAAAAGGTCTACGCGGGAGGAGAACGTCCGAGCCGGGGCGCGAAGGAGAACCGCTCCGGCGAACTGACGACATCTACGCCGAGAAAGCCGGCATCCTGCAGGTCGGTGGCCACGAGGCCCGTGGATCCATTCGCCCGGGGGGCCGTGACGCTGACCAGGCAGGTCGTGCAATGCGTGGGTGACTTGAGGTGACAGGCGAGGTCGTGGTGGAACGCGGGCGCGGCCGCGAGCACCAGGGCGTACAGGCCGATGGCCAGCGCAACCGCGCGGGCTTGCCGCACATGACGCGGTCCTCGTGAGCCCGTCATCGTCTTTCGATTATACGCCCTAGCGACCCGATAGAACTTTCAACATGCCACCCGGGCGCGGCCGTCGCAGGTTCGTGACCGAGCCGTTGCACGCTTGTCGCAGGCCACTGGTACACGTTGCGGCGCCTGCCCGGTTGGGCCGGCCGGAGGACACTCATGCGCAGAACGGTTCGAGGTATGGCGGCAAGCGTGGCGGTGCTCGCGGTGCTCGGGATAGGCGACGACCGCGATCGACGCGGGCACAAGTCGATCGAGCTGACTTCCCTCGGCGTCTACCAGACTGGATTCTTCGATGAAGGGGCGGTCGAGATCAGCGCCTACGATCCCGGCAGCCATCGCGCTTTCATGACGTTTGCCGAGCAGCCGAAGCTGGACGTCGTCGATCTCTCTGATCCGGCGCAGCCGGCGTTTGCGTTCAGCATCGATCTGACGCCATGGGGGGCCGACGCCCACGCGACGAGCGTCGCGGTCCATGACGGAATCCTTGCTGTGGCCGTGCCGCAGGGAGAAGACGACACGGCGCCCGGAAAGGTGCTCTTCTTCGATGCGGACGGAACGTTGCTGAACCAGGTCACCGTCGGCGCGTTGCCGGACATGTTGACGTTCACACCGAACGGGAAGCAGGTACTGACCGCGAACGAGGGCCAGCCGACAGACGACTACACGTTCGACCCGGAGGGCAGTGTCAGCATCATCAGCCTTCACAGGGGGGTCCGACGACTCAGAGACTCCGACGTGACGACAGCCGGCTTCGCCGCGTTCAACGATCGGCGGCTGGACAGTTCGATCCGCATCTACGGTCCTGGTGCCACGGTGGCACAGGATCTCGAACCGGAGTACATCGCCGTTTCACGTGACTCGGAGACCGCGTGGGTCACGCTGCAGGAGAACAACGCGCTGGCAATCGTGGACCTGAAGAAGAAGAAGGTCATGAAGTTGGTCGGCCTCGGGTTCAAGGATCACTCGCGTCCTGGCCGGGGCCTGGACGGCGGCCGCGACGATGGCGCGATCGCCATCAAGCAATGGCCCGTCCGCGGGATGTACCAGCCGGATGCGATCGCGACGTTCAAGCTCAGAGGCGACACGTACCTCGTCACGGCCAACGAGGGAGACGTTCGGGAGTACTCGGGACTGAATGACGCCGGCGAAGAAAGCGTCGAGATCGAGGACATCGTTCTCGATCCGGTCGCGTTTCCGGACGCGGCGACCATTCGGAGCCGTCCGGCTGGAATCGGCAGGCTGAAGGTGACGAGCTTCGACGGCGACGTGGACGACGACGGCGACTACGACGAGCTGTTTTCCTTCGGCGCGCGGTCCTTTTCGATTTGGTCTGACCGTGGACGCCTCGTCTTCGACAGCGGCGACATGCTCGAGCAGCTGACGGCGGCGGCGTTCCCGGCGAACTTCAACGCGAGCAACAACAACAATACCCGCGACGACCGCAGCGACGACAAGGGGCCGGAGCCCGAGGGTGTGACTGTCGCGCGCGTCTTCGGCCGGCTCTACCTGTTCGTCATGCTCGAGCGGATCGGCGGGGTCGTCGTCTACGAGCTCGACGATCCGCGACATCCGACGTTCGTGCAGTACATCAACACGCGGGATTTCGCGGCAGCGCCGAACACCGCGGCAGCCGGCGATCTCGGCCCGGAGGCGGCGCGGTTCATCCCGGCCGAATCGAGCCCGAACGGCGAGCCCCTGCTCATCGTCTCGAATGAGGCGAGCGGATCGCTGCGGATCTACCAGGTCAACCGGAAATAGTGCGTCTCCGCGCCGGAGGCGGAAGTCGGCGGAACCGCCTGCGCCCACCCTCGCTGTATCCCTATAATCGGGCTCATGGGGACGACGTTCGATGCTGAGCCGATGCCGGATCCCTTCCTCCGTATTCACGCGGTGAACGTCTACGTCAGAGACCAGGAGCGAAGCCTCCAGTTCTATCAGGATGCGCTGGGATTTCGGATCGCGTTTGACGCGCAGGTGGAGTCTGGTCAGCGGTTGCTGGCAGTCGCCCCGCCCGATGGCACGGCGGTGCTCACGCTCATTCAGCCTGAACCCGACTCTCCGCAATGCCGGCTGATCGGCCGCCCGACGCAGGTCGTCTTTGTGACAGAGGACTTGCCTGCGACGTATCGCGAATGGCGCAGACGCGGCGTCCGCTTTCGGAGCACGCCACGCCTTCGTCGCGTCGTGTATGAACAGGCGGGCCTGCCACGTGACGACTCGACCGCGGCGGCAGCGACATCCGAACGCGATCAGACGGCCTGGGGCGGCGTGTTCGTGCGTTTCGAGGATGTCGATCACAACTCCTTTGCGCTGGTCAGTTTCGACGAGGTCAGCCGCGCGGTTGAAGCGCAGCGCCGCGCCGCCGCCGAAAAGCTGGAGGCCGAGCGCCGCGCGGCGCACGAACTGGAAATCGCCATGCAGGTGCAGGCCCGGCTCTTTCCTCAGCGGCTGCCCGCGATGCGGGCGCTGGAGTACGCGGGGGCCTGCGTGCAAACGCGGCGAGTGGGTGGCGACTATTACGACTTCCTGGACCTCGGGCGCGAGCGACTGGGGCTCGTCATCGGCGACATCGCCGGAAAGGGAATGCCTGCCGCGCTGCTGATGGCCAACCTTCAGGCAAATCTGCGCAGCCTGTGCGCGACTGCGGTAGAGCAGCCCGAGCGCCTCCTTCAGCAGATGAACCGGCTCTTCTACGAGAATACGGCGGACAACGCGTACGCGACGTTCTTCTATTCGGAATTCGACGACAGAACCGGAGGCTTGCGCTACGCGAACTGCGGACACCTGCCAGCCCTTCTTCTTCGACTCGATGGCGGCGTCGAACGCCTCGAGGCGACGGCGGCCGTGCTGGGGCTCTTCACGAATTGGGAGTGCCGTACCGTCGAACGGCGACTGGCTCCGGGCGATCTCCTCGCGATGTACACGGACGGGATCACCGAGGCGTTCAACGCCGGAGAAGAGGAGTTCGGCGAGGAACGGCTGATCGAAACGCTGCAAACGCATCGCGGCCTGAGTCCACCCGATCTTGTCGCGGCAGTTCTCGACGAAGTCCGGCGGTTCAGTCCCCAGGAACAAGGCGACGACATCACGTTGATTGTGGCAAGGTGTAAGACCGTGACCCAGCCGGGCTGAACACTTCCGTGTTCGAAGTCGGGTGAGCCTCTCGACGCCGTCTCAGCCCGCGAGCAGGTAGGCGGCCTTCAGCCATCCCAGCAGCTCTCGATCGATCTCTGCGGGCTCGCTCAGGCGAATCCGTAGATGCCACCGGTTCGCGGAGACCTGGTCGTGTCGCTCCACGCGCCGGCTCCGGATGTTGCGGTCGGACTTGAGGGTGAGCAGAAGTACTTTCTGCCGCGTCGCGACGCCGGCGAAGATCGTCCGATTCACGAGATGGATGGATGACTTGTTGGGGACCTCGGTAAAAGGCCCGAGCGCTTGCGTTTTTGTGAGAAGGCGGCGGTAGATTGCGGCGACTGCCGGCGCCACCCGAACGAAATGCTGATCGACGCTGACCATCAGAAATCGAAGAGTCTCGTGTACTTCACGGTGAGCGAGCGGCCGAGGAGGGTTTCGGGCACGAACTCCAGCGTATCGCGCCGATCGTTGTAGACGATGAAGAAGCCGGTCCCGCTCCGGTCGAGCATCGCGAAGCGGATGTTCGACGACACGAGCGCCGCCTGGCTGTTGTACTGCACGAGCGCCTGGATGGTCGTCTGCGGGCTGAACGACCATGCGACGCGTACCGGCAGCAGGACCGTCGCAAACGATCCGCCGGGGAGATCGACGTCGTTGCGGATGTAGCCGACCGTCGCCCGCAGCTTGTCCCCCGCTCTCGCGCCCCAGTTGGTCTCCCACGCACGGCTGGAGCCGTCGTAGAACCCCCCATGGGTGAACCGGACGTTGAAGAACCACGGTGCGCTCGGGTTGCTGTCGAAGGTCGCCGAGCCGTACCACCAGTCGTACAAGCCGGGCAGGATGACGACCGGCGGCCTGCCGGGCTGGGAGAAAATCGGGAACTCGCTCAGTGGGTGATCTTCGTTGTAGTCAACCGAATACCCGAATCGCCCGCCGTTCTCGAGCAGCGCGTCGAGGGCATGCAGATGAAGCGACGTCGTGTCGCGATCGCCGTTCATCAACAGCGTCCCGCTGTACGTAATGTGCGGAAAGAATCGCCGAATCGCCGGCAGCGCCTTCGGCTTTGGAGAATTCCAGGCGATGCGCGCTTCAGGCCGATACCCCCGCCGCGCGAGGAAGCCTACTTCCGGATTGAACCGATCGCCCACGCGAGCGAGGCCGAGGTGCCCCTGCCATGTCGGATTGGTGTAGGTGTAGAACGCCCGTGCGGCCCAGTCAGATCCGATCTCGCCCGGCGTGTCGGTCCGCGCGACGAACGCGAACACCTTCCCGTTGTCGCTCACCTGCAGCGCGGCATCGACGCCATAGGTGCGGTTCCAGTCGCCCACCGTGACCGCGTCGCTCGTCGCCTGCCGGTTGACGAAGATGGCACCGAAGTTCGAGCGTCCGACCTCGCGCTGCACGCGGCCGACGGCGAAGTTGTTGGCTGGAGCGATCTGGCGCCCGGTGACGGGATCGAACGTCTCCTCGGTCTGGATGTCGAGGAGTCCGACGTTGTAGCCGCCGACCTTCCCGGTCAACCGCGCGCCGCCGAAAATATCGATGGGAAGGCCGGTGTCCGACAGGCCGATCCGGCGTGAAAAGAAAATATCCACCTGTTGCGGGTTGCCGAACTGGAAGACTCCCGCGTTCTCGAGGAAGAACGGCCGCTTTTCGGGGAAGAACACCGGGAATCGCGTCAGGTTGATCTGCTGGTCGTCCGCCTCGACCTGCGCGAAGTCGGTGTTGACGGTGAAGTCCGCGGTCAGCGTCGGCGTGATCCCCCACTTCGCGTCGAGGCCGACGTTGGCGCCGCGATCGACCTGATCGTCGCTCAGCGTGAAGTCCTTCAGCGCGTGACCCGCCACATACGGCACGAACTTGAGGTCGCGCCGCGACGGCAGCGTCAGCCCGTTCAGATCGGCCGCGAGCGATACCCGGTGCAGGTTGGACCCGCGCGGAATCGGCGCGAGGAACGACTGCTCGTTCCGCCGCCGCAGGTTCCGCATCACGTTGAACCCCCAGGTCTTGTCCGGGCCGGGGATGTAGCGCAGCGTCTTGAGCGGAATCGCCAGCTCGGTCTCCCAGCCGCGAGCGGTGACGCGCGAGCGGACGGCCCAGTCGCCGTCCCAGTTCGGGTTGAAGCCGCTGATCTGGCCCCGCTGCGACCCCTGCCCTCCCGCCTGGCGCTGAAAGCCGCCGGTCAGGCCCTCGCCCGCGACCTGCCCGTCGTACTCGAGGCCCGCCGGGTTCGTGCCGAACACGAAGCCGTTCTGGTTGTCGTTGAACGTGTCGAGCACGACCTGGATCGAGTCGGTGTCGTTGAGGTCCGCATCGCGCCGGCTCTGCGTGAACACGATCTGGCCCGGCTCGCTGTCAAAGCAGATGACGCCGATGTAGAGCGTGTCGCGCGACAACAGCAGACGGACCTCCGTCCGCTCGGTCGCGGGAGCCCCTTCGATCGGCTCCTGCTGCGTGAAGGTGTCGTACGGCACGACGTCGCTCCACACGGCGTCGTCGATCACGCCGTCGAGCACGGGACGGTCCTGTGTCTGGTCGATGAACTTGACCGTCAGGGATGGAGCGTCCGCAGCGATGAGACCCGCGACGGGCAGACCGAGGGCCAGCAGGAGGCCTGTCGTCAGGCATGCTGTCGCAATGCGACGCGGGGGGACCATGCGGGCGTCAGTATAACGGCGCAAGTACCCAATCCAGGCGTCTGGCGGCCTTGGCCGAAGGTGACACCGAAGGCCGTACTCACGCGTCCGGGGGCGCCGGTCCGTCTGCTCCGGAGCGGGCGGGCGCCGGGCTCGACGCCTCGACGAGATGCGGCCTGCCGGCTTCGGTGAGAAGTCCTTTTCCGAATTCCTCGAGACGTGTGCGCGCGTTGACGGTCGGCACGTAATACCAGTCGGCCTGCGCACGCTCGCGCGTGACGTCCAGGACGACGTACCCGCGGTGAAGCCCCTCGAGATACCGGAGGTGCGGACGCGCTTTTCGGGCGGCCTCCATCCGCTCAGCGCCCCCTTCGTTCGCGAACCCGCTCGGCGACGACACCGCAGGCGTGACGACTTCGACCGCGAGCGTCCCCCGGCCGGTGGACGGATCGTAGTCGTCCCACGGGTTCTGCACCACGTCGTAGCCCCACGAGCTGTGCACGTCCCCGGTAAGCACGACGACGTTCTGAAGCTGTTGGGCAACGATGGCATCGATGACGCGCTGGCGGCAGGGTCTGTAGCCGTCCCACGAATCACTGTTGCCTGACGTCGCGCCGGGCAGGCTGTTCGGGGCGAACACGACCTGCTGGCCCAGGAGCTGCCACGTCACGTTCGCGCGCCTGGACGACGCCAGCTCCGCGAAGAGCCACTCTTCCTGCGCGCGACCGAGCAGCGATCGTTGGGGGTTGTCGACGACCGCGATCTCCTCGCGCTTCGCCGCCTGTTCGTCGCGATCCACGAGCCGCGTGTCGAGCATGACCAGATCCGCCAGATCGCCGAACGCGAAGGATCGATAGATGCGAGGCTGCCGCGTCGATCGATCTTCGCGGATCGGCATCCATTCGAGATAGGACTGGACGGCCGCGGCGCGCCGCGGCGCGTATTCCCCTTCACCCTTGTCGGGATTGTGGTTCTCGGCGCCGTCACGCCACGCGTTGTTCGCGATCTCGTGGTCGTCCCACACGACGATGAACGGATGCTGACGGTGGACCTCCTGGAGGTCCGGGTCCGATCGGTACTGCGCGTATCGCATCCGGTAGTCGGCGAGCGCGACGATCTCCCGGTCCGGCGCCGGAATGCGGCCGAGCGCCGTGCCGTCGCCGTATCGGCCGTTCGGAAACTCGTAAATGTAGTCGCCGAGATGGAGGACCGCATCCAGATCCGCCCGGTCGGCGATGCGCCTGTACACGTTGAAGTAGCCGTACGGCAGGTTCGAACATGAGGCCAGCGCCAGCCGGACTTGCCGGACGCCCGCGGCGGGCAGCGTCCGCGTACGCCCGACCGGCGACTGCTCGCCGAGCGTCCGGAACCGGTAATAGTACGTCGTCCCGGGCGCCAGGCCGCTCGCATCGATCTTCACCGTGAAATCGCGCCATGCGCCGGTACTCGTCATCCCGCGCGCGACGACGCGCGTGAAGCTCGCCGTGCGGGACATCTCCCACGACACCTCAGGTGATGCCTGCGCCGGCGCCGTCACGCGCGTCCAGATGATGACGCGGTCTGTCGACGGATCGCCGCTCGCCACGCCGTGGCGGAACACGCGGCGGGATGTCGAGGTTTGCGCCTCGAGGCGGACAAGCGGCGTGGCGCCCGCGGCCGCAGTGCTGACGAGAAAGTGTCGCCGCGAAATGCGCATGGCCCGAGTATACTGCCCGTCCCATGGGACTCTTTCGAATCGCTCTCATCGCCGCCGTCACGTTCGGTTCCCTCTCGCAGGGATCGCCCGTCGGCGTTCCGGCTTCCGCGCTCGCGGGCGACATCGATCGGCTGGCGGCGACGATCGAGCCGGAAGTGATCGCCTGGCGGCGGCATCTCCACGCGCATCCCGAGCTGTCCAATCGCGAAGTCGAGACCGCGAAGTACATCGCGGAGCGGCTGCGCAGCTTCGGCCTCGAGCCGCAGACCAACGTCGCGAAAACCGGCGTCGTGGCGCTCTTGAAGGGCGGCAGGCCGGGACCGGTCGTCGCGCTTCGCGCCGACATGGACGGCCTTCCCGTGCGCGAGGAAAGCGATCTGCCGTTCGTCAAGCAAGGCGGTCGGCGAGTACGAAGGGCAGCAGGTGGGCGTCATGCACGCGTGCGGACACGATACGCACATGGCGATCGTCCTGGGGGCCGCCAAGGTTCTCACGTCTGTGAAAGACAAGCTGGCCGGCTCGGTGAAGTTCATCTTCCAGCCGGCCGAAGAAGGCGCGCCGTCGGGCGAGCGTCCCGCCGGGGCGGAGCTGATGGTCAAGGAAGGCGTCCTCGAGAACCCGCGCGTGGACGCCGTGTTCGGCCTTCATGTGTTCGCCAACATCGAGACGAGCCAGATTCAGACCCGCCCCGGGCCGATGCTCGCCAGCTCGGATCTCTTCGAGATCATCGTGCGTGGCCGGCAGACACATGGCGCGGCGCCCTGGGCCGGCATCGATCCCATCGTCGTCGGAGCGCAGATCGTGACGGCGCTGCAAACGATCGTCGCGCGGCAGGTCGACATCACGAGGCTGCCGGCGATCGTGACGGTGGGCCAGTTCAACGGCGGGGTGCGATCCAACATCATCCCCGACAGCGTACGGTTGACCGGAACCATCAGGACCTTCGACGACCGGACGCAGGCCGACATCCACGCGCGCGTGAAGCGGACGGCGGAGTCGATCGCCGCCTCCGCGGGCGCGACGGCGGACGTCAGGATCGATCCGCAGTATCCCGTCACCGCGAATCATCCGGAGCTCACCTTGCGCATGCGGCCCACGCTCGATCGCGTCGCTCCGGGCGCCGTGGCCGAATCGGCCTTGATCACCGGCGCGGAGGACTTCACGTATTACCAGCGCCGCTCGCCCGGCCTCTTCCTCGCGCTCGGCGTCACGCCGAAAGAACAGATCGGCAAGGCGGCCGCAAACCACTCGCCCCGGTTCGTAGTCGACGAGCGGGCCCTCGTGACCGGCGTGCGGGCGCTCGCGCACCTGGCCGCGGACTACCTGTTCGCGCCAGGTGTGGGAAAGACCGCCGGTCGCTGAACAGTGATCCCGATCCGCGACGTCATCCCGTCACGGACGGCGCCCGTCGTGACCGTCCTGTTCATTCTGATCAACACGGCGGTCTTCCTGTATCAGCAGACGCTCGGCGAGGCGGAGTTGACACGGTTCGTATTCCGCTACGCGCTCGTGCCCGTCGCGTTCTCGCTCCCGGCCGTGCTGACATCGATGTTCATGCACGGCGACTGGATGCACTTCCTCGGGAACATGCTCTTTCTGTGGATCTTCGGCGACAACGTCGAGGACCGCGTCGGACACGGACGGTACGTGCTCTTTTACGTGATCTGCGGCGCCGCCGCGGCGCTGGCGCAGGTGTGGATCAACCCCGCGTCGCGCATCCCGATGCTCGGCGCGAGCGGCGCGATCGCAGGCGTGATGGGCGCGTACTTCGTCATGTTCCCGCATTCGCGCGTGCTGACGCTCGTCCCGATCTTCTTCTTCATCGAGCTGATCGAGGTGCCGGCGATCTTCTTCCTCGGCCTCTGGTTCCTGCTTCAGTTCCTGTCCGGCGTCGGGTCGCTCGGCGTCGCGGGCGAGCAGGACGTAGGCGGCGTGGCGTTCTGGGCGCACGTCGCGGGGTTTGCCGCCGGGGTCATCGGGATTTTCCTGTTCCGCCGCCCCGAGCGCCGGCGGGTCGAGTGGTTCGACGCCTAGCTCTTTCGGCGGCGGATATCCCGGGACACGCGCGCCAGATCGATCATCAACCGCTCGAACTCCGCGGCATAATCCGCGGCCGGCATCAGGGGCTTGCGCGCGCGCAACTCGTCGACCTCCGCCTCGAGCGCCGCACGGCGCTGGAGCAGCTCGACGAGGACGGGATCGGTGGCCACTTCCGGCCCGACATGCGTATCCAGGTACAGGCGGCTCGCGAGCGACCCGTCGCCTCCCGGCGTGGCCGCTTCTCGCCCGACGCCGTCGCCGTTGTCATCCAGGAGCGCCCGCTCGGTCGTGAGCTGCCCGCGCTGCTCGTAGTGCTGCCGCACCGCGAGGCTGGCGGCGCTGAACGCTTCCCAGATCGAGATGCGTTCGTTCTTGTCGATGTCGGCCGCCGGATCGACGAGCGCCTGAATGAAATACTCGGGGAAGACCGTCACGAACTTCTGCGCGATGGAATCGGTGGCCGTGATGACGACCCGGCGCGGACCCGACAGACGTTCGAGGAACGGGAAGCTCGCGCTCGACGTGTTGACGAACACCACGCGCCCGCGAATCGGACGTATGAGGTCGCGCCACTCGGCGGCGGACAGATCAGGCCCCACGAGGTTGAACTTCGCTTCCTCCGGGTCCGCCGTGCCGTGGCCGATCAGCACGACGAGCAGCAGGTCTTCCTGTTTCAGCCGGGCGTAGCTGGTGAAGGCACGGCGCAGCTCGGCGGCCGTCGCCGGTCCGCCGCCGGGCGGCCCGGAGGCGTCGCCCTCTCCCAGAACGGTGATCCGGCCGGCATCGATCCCGAGGCGCTCGCGGAGCGCTGAGGCCAACGCCGCGCGCCATTTCGCCTGCTGGGCGGCGTACGGCTCGCCGCCGCTCGCGCCCGACACGACCAGCGCAAACCGCTCGTCTGCTTCCACAGCCGGTGCCCCGCCGACAGTCGCGATCGCTGCGAGACACGAAAGCGCGCAGGCGAGAGAACAAATCGGTGTAATCCGTGGCCCGTGGTGTCCGCGAAATCCGTGGTCCGTCATCGCAGGCCCCAGCGCCGTCGGAGGATCCACTCCGCCGAGAGCAGGCCGATGATGAGGAGAATAGGCACCGGCCCGTGCCAGAGCTCGCGCGTCGCGCGCGGCGACGTGGGATCCGCGACGGCGGCCATCATGCCCGGGAGCCGATCCATGTCTGCCTCGCGCACGAGCGCGCCGCCCGTCTCCCCCGCGAGGCGTGCGAGCACCGCTTCGTTCGCGCGCGGGTCAGCCATCTCCAGGTCGGCGCCACCGGTCAGCAGGTGGCGCGTCGCCACGCCGACCCGCTCGGCGCCGCGCGTGGCCTCGACCGTGACGACATGAACGCCGGTCTCCGACGGCTTGAACCGCGCCCGCCAGGTCGCGGCCGCGGCATCGACCGGTTCGGCGGCGAGCTCCTCCACCCGGCCGCCAGGCCTGCGGACGCGCACCACGACGGAAGCGCCGCGCGCCGGCACGAACGCGGCGTCGCGCACTGTGACATCCACGATCGCCGTTTCCCGCGGCGTCGATCCCCGGGTGACGGCCGCCATGACCGGGTCGGGTGACGATGCCGCCAGCCAGCGTGCGGTCTGCCGCCAGAACGTCTCGTACAGGCGATCCTCGGTCGGGCGCATCATCCTCCAGCGCCACGTCGCTTCGCCGCCAAACGCCACCGTGCGGCCCTCCCCGAAGCGCTGCAGGACGAGCAGCGGGCGAGAGCCGCTTCCGGACCCGCCAGCGACGGCGAGGACACGCGCGCCGGGACGCGGAGTGCCGAGCGTCGCGACGCTGGCCAGCGCGGGCGCGGCCGCCCATCGCTTTTCGGTCTCCTCCGGGGTTGTCCCGAGGCGGAGGATCGGGTGCCTCCGCCCGTCGGCCGTCAGGCCGACACGGTTGGGACCGGCGCCAGCTGCGGCCGGCGTGGCGTCGCGCCCCGCCGCAGCGCCCAAGACGACTGGCAGCAGATACTCGATCGCCGTCCCGCCGATGCCACCTGGCGCGAACGATCGCGCCCCGAGCACCAGCAGGCCGCCGCCGCGCTCGCTGACGAACGCCTCCACGAGGTCGCCTCGCTCGCGGCCGAAGAAGCCTGCGCCGGCGTTCGCGAGCACGATTCCGTCGTAGGCGAAGAGCGTCTTGCGATCGACCGGGAACCCGCTCGCGAGCGACGGCGCGCGGTCGGTCGAGGCCTGGATGTAGAACGTGTCTTCGCCCCGCTCGTTCTGTCCCTTGCGGACGACCGCGTCCAGCTCGAGACCGGGATCCGCCGTCCAGGCGCGCTTCAGAAAGCTGTGCTCGAAGCCGGGCGCCCCCTCGACGAGGAGCAGACGCCGCCGGCGTCCGGCGGGCGGAACGAGCACGCTCCGCGTGTTGTTTTCGGGAACGAGCTCGTCGGGAGCGGCCGGGATCTCGACCGTATAGATGGTCGCGGACTCGCCGGGCGGCGGCACCTGGAAGACTTCCTGAACCGGAGCGCCATCCGCGGCGGGCTGGACGCGGCGCGCGGCAAAGGGCCGGCCGTTTTCCAGCACCCGGATCTCGATCGGGCTTCGGTCGAAGCCATGGCTGACGACCGTCGCGGTCAAGTCGACGATCGATCCCGAGAGCGGCGCGTCTCCAATCGCCAACGCCGCCACTTCGCGGTCGCGAAGGGGCCGCGGCGATCCGACGGGGATGGTGTAGATCGGAGGAATCCCGGCGGGCACCGCGCCATCTCCTGTGTCGGCGCCGTCAGAGATGACCACGATGCCGGCGAGCCCGCGGCCGCGGTAGCGATCCGCGACGGCCGACAACGCCGCCGACAGGTCCGTCCTCGGGGCGGCTGCCTCGGCGCGCTGCGGGTCGAGCGGGTCCAGCGTCTCACCGAAGCCGAGGGTCTCGACCGTGAACTCGCGGCCCAGCGCGGGCGCGAGCCGCGCCGCGACCTCTCGTGCGCGCTGGATCCGGGGACGGCCTCCCGCGTCGGCGATGCGCATGCTTCGCGACACGTCGACGAGGAGCGGAACGACGGTCCCGCGCGGCGCACCGTCGCTTACGGCGACGGGACGCATCAGAAACAGGATGAGAAGCAGGAGCGTCACGGCGCGAAGCGCGGCGAGCGTCGCACGCTGTTGGCGGCTGATGCGCGCGCGGGAGTATTCGCGCCAGGTAAGAAAGGCGACACCTGCGAGCGCTGCGACGAGCGCCCACCATGGCCACGGTTCGGCGAGAGTCACGGCTGCTTCGGAGCGGCCGGCGCACGCCCGGACCGCGCAAGGGACTCGAAGTACTTGGCGACGAGCGCGCGGTAGGCCTCTGGCACGCCGTCGGCGGCGCCGGCCGCGAGCCGGTCCTGCCGGCGCTTGCCGGCCAGCTTGTCGGCGATGGCCGCCTCACGCCGCTCGAGCGCGAGCGAGACGTCCTTCCGCAGGCGCTCCCAGTTGCTGAAGTCGTTCTTGAAGGCCTCGCGGCCTGGCGCGGAGATGCTGTACTCGTGCTCCTCTGGCGTGGAGCCGCCCATTCCCGAGTCGGGCGCCGAGCGCTGCAATCCCTGCAGCACTTCGCGCGCGCGCTCGATCTCCCGCTGGTACTCGTCGCGCAGCCGGGCGAGGTCGCCGCCGCGGCCGCCGCCCCCCTGTTGCTGCTGCTGCTGTCCGCCTCGCTGACCGGAGCCCTGCTGTTGTCCTTGCCGGCCCTGCTGCTGGCCGGATGACTGCTCGCCGCTGCGCGCGGCGCGATCTTCCTGCTCGAGCCGCTCGAGGCGCCGGGCCATGTCGTTCAACCGATCGCGCGCTTCTCGCGCGCGCGCCATCTCGTCAGCCAGCCGACGTCCGTCGGCATCTCCCTGCGCGCCCATCCGTTCCGCTACACGGTCGAGCGAGCGCGCCAGCTCCCGTTCAGCCTGCCCGGGCTCTGCGCCGCGCTTGTCGGGCGCCTGACCTTCCTTGGCATCCGATCGCAGCGACTCGGCCGACTCCTTCATCCCTCGCCCCACGTTCCGGCGGGACAGCTCGCGTGCGGCATCCGTCGCCGCCTGCTTCTCGTCGCCTTGTCCCGCCGACGACATCTCGCGAAGCTGCTTCTCGAGCGACTCGACGCGCGCCGCGAGGCGATCCTGCTCGTCCGCCAGGCGGGTCCGTGTCGTGGGATCCGGCGTGCCGCGCCCGAGGCGTGACGCCTCGTCCGCGACGCGGCGCTCGAGATCGGCGAGCTGTTGCGCTTCGACCTGAAGCTCGCCGAGCTCGCGCCGACGCTGGTCGGGATTCTGACCCCGCATCCGACGCTCCAGCTCCCTGAGCCGTTCGGCCGCGCGATCGCCGCGCGCGCTGGCGCCCGCGAGATCCTGCCGGCGAAGATCGCTCGTCGCGCCGCGCATCTCATCAGACGCGTCGCGCAGCGAACGGCCCTGCTGCCCGGACTGATTCTGATTCTGGTTCTGGTTCTGCCGCGAACGGCTCATCTCCTGATCGAGGCGCTCCGCCTGCTCGCGGAGCTCCGTCTGCTCGCGCGTGAGCCTTTCGAGCTGTCGCCGCAGCTCCTCTTCGTTCAGGTTGGCGTTCGCGAGCTCGCGCTGCTTGCGCGAGAGCTCGTCCTGCCGGCGCGCCAGCTCCCGCACTTTCGCGAGCGCGTCGCTTTCGGGCTCGTCCTCGCGGCGCTGCTGCTCGCCCGTATCGCGATTCTCGTAGTTGGTCTGCTGCTGGCGCTGAAGCTCACGGTCGAAGAGCGCCGACAGGTCCTGTCCCGATCGTCCGGACCCGCCCCCGCCGCCGCCACCGGCCATCTGCTGCGTGACCTGCCGCCGCCGGATCTCGGCCTCGGCGCGCAGGAGCTCGTGGAGCGCCGCCATCTCGTGCGGCATCGCTTCGCTCGTGCTCAGCTTGTCGAGCGAGCCTTCCGCGAGCTTCATCGACTCGATCGCCTTGCCGATCGGGTCGTCCGGCTGCTCTGGCGCGGCCGTGGTTCCCGGCCGCCGGCGCCCCGCGCTCATCCGCGTCGCAAACCGGAGTCGGGCGGCGATGCTCTCCGTGCGGCCGCGGAGCTCCGCCTGCGCCTTGCCGACCGCGCGCACGTCCTGCTCGGAGCGTCCCGCGCGCGCCCGGCGATCCAGGTTCCAGGTCGCGTTGATGATGTCTTTCTGGGCCGCGATCAGGGCTTCGAGCCCCGCCCCGGCGCCTGCCCCGCCCGCGCCCGCCTGGCTCTGGGCGCGGCTGAACTCCTGATCGAACGGCGTGACCTCGACGAAGAACATCTCGCTGCGCGCTTCGCGCCCCTGCGCCCCGCGGCCGACGTCTCGCACGCGCGCGTAGTAGCTGACGAAGTCTCCGGGCTTCACGCCGAGGTCCTCGAGGAACATCAGGTGGCGTCCGGTCTCGACGGCGGCCCCGCCGCGGCCGAGCGGCACGACCTTCTCGCCGGCGCCGCGCACCGCAAACACGAGATCGAAGCGGCCGATGCGGTAGTCGTCTTCGGCGCGCGCCTCGACCAGGACCTCCTCGAGCGGCGTGGCCTGGCGGTCGCCGCCAGGCCGCAGGATCCGGACGTCGGGCGGCCGGTCGTCCATCATGCGGATGAAGTACTGCGTCTCGCCCGGATTCGACAGGCCTTCCCCATCCGCCAGCGCCACGCGGTACGCATCGTCCCGATCGACGACGATGACGCCTTCGAGCTCGCTCGTGGAGGCCGAGGCCTTGAGATCGACGGTGCGGTTCTCGCCGAGCGTCAGCGCCGCGGAGGAGACCGGCCGGTCGGTGCGGACGTTCAGCTGGACGCGCGTGCCCGCGGGAGCGTAGACGTCGCCGCCGTCCACTTCTGTGCGCGGCGCGAGGCCTGTGAATGACGGGTACTGATACCGCAGGTCGATGCGCGTGACCCGCGGCGGGCGGACCGCGGTGATCGTGTAATCGCGCGAGCGGATGCCCGCCGCAGCCACGTAGTACGTGAAGGTTCGATCGACCGCGCCGACATCCGCGGCGTGGCCGGGCGACCTTCCAGCGTCGGCCGGCGCCGAGACCATGGTCAGCGTCCGCGCGCCCTCACCGCGTCCGATGACGAGCATCGGTGCCTGGCGCGCCAGCGCCGCCGGCGCGCCCGACAGCCGCGCGCGGATCGTCACCGGCTGCCCGGCCCGGACGCGCGCGTCGCCCGGCTCGACGACGACCTGAAGCGCATCGGGGAACACCCGCAGCCAGGCGGTCAGCCAGACTCTCTCGATTGAAGACCAGCCGAGGGCCAGCGCGGCCACGAGGAGCACGACCGCCACGCCCGCGCGCCAGGCGGCGCGCCGGACGGCCGCGGGCGTCACGACGCTCGATGGGTCGACATTGCGGACGCGCGCGGCGGCATCTTCGAGCACGAGCGGCGCGAGACCGCCGGCATCGCCGATTGCAACCGCCGTGGCGAGCCGATCCTCGAGCTCGGGACACCGCTCTTCCACCAGCCGGGCCAGCTTCCGCTCATCTGGGAATCGCATCGCGCGGATCGACAGCGCGATCGCGGCGAGGGCGAAGAATGCCGTGACCGCCGCCAGCGACAACAGCCACCCGCCCTCGAGGAGCAGCCATCGATCGAGGGCAACGGCGAGCGCGAGAGCGACGGCGGACGCGCCGGCGGCGCGCCCGATCGCGCCGAGACCGTCGAGCGCGAGCCAGCGACGCCTCACCGCCGCGATGAGCCGGCCGATGGCCTCAGGCAAACCGATACCCTCCCGCCAGCAATCCTTCACAGACGAGCGCAACGAGCATCACCATCAGCCCGTAGCGCCAGTACCGCTGCGACGCCTCCCGTTCGCGAACGTCCGCTCCACGATCGGCTGCGCTCGATGCCCGCTGCGCGCCGAGACCAGCCCCGAACGCTCCTGGATCCATCCGCGCGGGATCCGACTCCCGCGGATCGACGTTCACGGCGACCGTTCGCCCGCCGGGCAGCGCCGCGATGCCGGGCGCGCGGGGCGCGCCGGCCGGCGCGTCGGCCACGAAGAGCTCGCGTGGCGCGGTCCTGACCTGCGCGGCGTAGCGGAGCGTCTCGTGCACGAACGGCACGAAGGCCGGGTGCAACGGGAGATCGTTCCACGCAAGGTCGAGGTCCGATGCGAACAGCAGCACCCGCCCTCCTTCAATCCGCCGCTCGACGAGCGCGGCGCGCCCGTCGGTGAACCGCGCGATGACGTCCCAGCCCTCGTCGCCGAGCTCCCAGGTCCGCGTGAACCGTACGCCCCCGAGCGCCGCGGCGGCCGGTCCGAACGCGTGAAACACCGGATGCCGCGTGTCGACCGGCGCGAGCCTGACGTCCCCCTCTCCGCCGCGCGCGCGAGGCGTGCGGTCCAACCCGGTTATCGCCGCGGCCGCCTCGGGGTCGATAGACGGCCCGGCGAGAACGACAAGCCCTCCGCCCGCTCGAACGTATCGCTCCAGCGACTCACGGGTGGATCGCTCGAACCCGCGCCCGCTCGCCACGACCACCGCGGCGGTCGGGTCACCCGATTCGAGCGCCCGGCTCAGCCCGGTGCCTGTAACGCTCTCGACGCGAAACCGGGAATCGTCAGGAGCGGCCGCCAAAGCCCGCTGTAGGTAGAGTAAACCCTGACCGGCCCGTTCGGTTACTGTGATGACGCGGGGGCCCTGTCTCATTCCCGTGACCAGGTGCCGCACATCGTCGCCGGGCCATCCGCCTGCATCTTCTATTGTTACGGCCAGCGCGGCGGCCCCGGCCGGCAGGGGGAAGGCCGCGTCTATCGTCGCCCCGGCGGGCACGCGCACCCGGGAGGCCGCCACGTCGCGGCGGTCCGCGGCCAGCCGGACGCGAGTCTCTCGCTCGCGCGGCCCGGTATTACGTAAAACGGCGATCACCCCGGCCTGCGAACGCTGAACCCCGACGACCGCGAGGTTCTCCGTGCGGTCGGCCCCCGCGTCCACCACCCGCACCTCGACTCCGGCCGCCAGCGATGGCCGCTCCGCGTTATCCCACCCGGCGCGTTGCAGATCCGTGATGACGACAACCCGTCCTGATCCAGGGATCGCGTCCTGCGCGCGCGCGAGCGCCGGGCCGTAGCGCGTGGCGCCGTATCCGGGACCGCAGCGCGTCGATCGCCGCGAGGACCGTGCCGCGCTCGGCGATCGGCTCCACAATCAGCGCCGGACGATCGTCGAAGCTGAGCAGGCCGACGAACGAGCCGGCTGGCGCTTCTTCGACGGCGGTCCGCGCGAGAGCGCGGGCGCGATCGAAGCGACCTGGCGCGCCCATGCTGAGCGACGTGTCCACGGCGACGATCGTCACGGTGGACCCCGGCCCTGCCTGCGCCGCGAGATACGGCCGGGCGAACGCCAGCGCGAGAAGCAGAACCGCGGCCACCCGCGCGGCCAGCAGCAGCCATTCGCGGAGCCGCTGCCAGCGAGACTGTTCCGTTGGCGCGCGCCGCAACAGGCGGACGGCGCTGAAGCGGACCTCCGGCGCCGCTTCCCGCTTGATCAAGTGCAGGACGATCGGCACCGCCGCCGCCAGGGCGCCCAGGAGGAATGCCGGATAGAGAAAGCTCACAACCGCCTCGCGCGCGATGACAGGTACGACGCGAGCGCGAAGTCCAGCGGCTCGGATGTGTCGAGCCGCACGTAGTCGATCCCTGCGAGCCGCAGCTCACGTTCGTACACGGCGCAGAGATCCTGAACCGCCTTCAAGTAATCGTCCCGCACGACCGCCGGTACGGCGAGCACTTCCGCTTCTGATTCGAGGTCGCGGAACCTCGTCGCGCGATCGAACGGAAACGTCAGCTCGTCACGGTCGAGCACATGAAAGACGATGACGTCGGTGCCGCGGAACCGCAAATGCTTCAGCCCTCGGATCACTGCCTCCGGATCGTCGAGCAGGTCCGAGATGAGCACCGCCATGCTTCGCTTCAGGATGGTGTCGGCGAGCTGATGCAGCGGCCGCGACACGTCGGACTGCCGCCCGAGGGTGAGCCGATCGAGCGCGAGCAGCACCGACCGCAGGTGTCCGGGTCGCGCGCTCGCGGGAAGCCGCTCTATGATCCGGACGTCGAACCCGATGAAGCCCACGGCATCCCGCTGACGGGTCATGAGGTACGCCAGCGCGCCCGCGAGAAACGATCCGTACGCAAGCTTGGTGACCGCCCCCTTCGACGCGTATCCCATCGACGCGCTGGTGTCGAGGAGGATGTGGCAGTCGACGTTCGTCTCTTCTTCGAACTTCTTGACGTAGAAGCGATCGCTTCGCGCGTAGACCTTCCAGTCGAGCGTGGAAAGATCGTCGCCCGGAAGGTACTGGCGGTATTCGGCGAACTCGACGCTGAAGCCTTTGTAAGGGCTTCTATGCAGGCCCGAAAGGAAGCCCTCGACGATTGTCCGCGCCCGCAACTCCATCGTCCCGAGCCGCGCGATGACGGCAGGGTCGAGATAGCGGAGCCCGGCCCCGCCGGTCACCCGCCGACCGCCAGGCCGCTCTTGGGCGGCGGCACGAGGTCGAGGAGCATATCGGTGATCTTGTCGGAGTCCACACGCTCGGACTCAGCGTAGAAGTTCGGGATGATGCGATGGCGCAGGATCGGATGCGAAAGCGCTCGGATGTCCTGCACGGAGACGTGAAAGCGGCCCTTCATCAACGCCCGCGCCTTGCTGCCGAGGATGAGCGCCTGCGACGCGCGCAGGCCGGCCCCCCACTTCACCCACTTGTTCACGAACTCGGGGGCGCCCTCTCCGGGGCGGGACGCGGACGAGAGACGCACGGCGTAGCGGGCGACCTCGTCGGCGACGACGACCTGCCGCACCAGCCGCTGGAATTCCATGATGTCGCTGCCGCCGAGGACCCGCGCCGGCGCCGGCGTTTCCACACCTGTCGTGTCGGTAACGACCTGGACCTCGTCGTCTTCCGACAGATAGGTCATCACGACGTTGAACATGAAGCGATCGAGCTGCGCCTCCGGGAGCGGATAGGTGCCCTCCAGCTCGACCGGGTTCTGCGTCGCGAGCACGAAGAACGGCCGCTCCAGCGGATATGTCCGGCCCGCGGCCGTGACGTGGTACTCCTGCATCGCCTCGAGCAATGCCGCCTGAGTCTTCGGCGGCGTGCGGTTGATCTCGTCGGCGAGGATGATCTGCGCGAAGATCGGTCCCTTGACGAAGCGCAGGGCGCGGTGGCCCCCCTCCTCGTCGAGGATCTCGGTGCCCGTGATGTCCGCCGGCATGAGATCGGGCGTGAACTGGATCCGCTTGAAGCTGAGATCGAGGATCTCGGCGAGCGTCTTGATGAGGAGCGTCTTCGCGAGACCCGGAACGCCGGTCAGCAGGAGGTGACCGCCCGTAAAGAGCGCCGTCAACACCTGTTCAATGACTTCGTCCTGGCCGACGACGACCTTGCGCAGCTCCACCAGGATCCGCTCGCGTCCTTCCGCGACGCGGTCGGCCGTCGCCACCCCCGATACCGGCTCCATCACCACTGAACCTCCCTCGAACCCTCTCGAACCTCCTCGAACCTCCTCGAACCTAGTGCGTCAGTGAGTAGATGATCTCATTAATCTCCATCCGATACGCGTCGGCCGTGTACTTGATGTAGCCCGGGTACTCGGCGACGTTCGACCACTCCCAGCCGTCCCCCATGTCGGTATTCCAGTTGATCAGCACCATCGCCCGCCCCGTGTCGTCCTCGATCGCGCGCAGCCGCGCGACGAAGCCCCCCTTCTCCCAGGTGCGTCCCATCAGGAACGAGCCGAGGCCGGGCGTTTGCGGGTACCGATCGATCTTGTAGAAACAGTTGTAGACGGGATGGTCCGGCGGCAAATCGATGATGGGCCGGTTCGGAAACACCCGCTTCATCTCGCGCTCCAGGTTGGCCCACTCGACCGGACCGTGAAAGTCGTCGAAGGTCAGCGTACCTCCTCGCAGGAGGAAGTCGCGGAGGATCTTGACCTCAGTCTCCCTCAGCCGCATGTTGCCGGGTTCGACAACGTACAGCCACGGATAACTCCACAGCTGCGGATCTTCGATCGTCACGACCACGGGATCGCCGACTTGAATGGCCGTGACCGTGCGCAATCGCCGGGACAGATTCAACTCGGCGGCGTCGTAGTCGATCGACCACGGCTCGTCGTAAGGGCCGCCGCGGAACCGCGGCAGCGTGTGAGCTTCGTATTTGATCCGCGCGAAGGTCCACTGCAGGCCGGCAAACCGATCCTGGGACTGCGGGGCCTCAGAAGCGTCCGAGGCCCCAACCACCAGCGCCACGGCGGCGTAGACCAATCCGTGCAATCCGCGGAATCCGTGGGCACGTGATCCGCGAAATCCATGGTGGCTCATCGCCGTACCTCAACAGTTTTCAACAGCAAGTCCTGTGCCCGCTCGAACGTCGGGGCGATTTCGAGCGCCAAGAGCGCCTCGCGTTTCGCCTCGCCGGGCTTGCCGGCGAGGAAATAGCTCTCGCCGAGATCGCAGTGGGCGCCGGCGCGATCGACCGGCCCGGCCGCCAGCGCGGCACGGAACTCGCGCACCGCCCCGTCGGCATCCTTCCGATCGAGCGCGAGACGCCCGAGCACCCGGTGCGGCGCCGCGTCGAACGGATCGAGCATCGCCACGCGCTCGCTCGCGAGCGCGAGACGCCGTTCGTCGCGTGCCGCTTCGGCCAGCGTCAGCAGCTTCCGCGGCACCTCGACGTCGGTATGGTCGTGCGCCAGGAGCGCCTCGAGCTCCGCGATCGCGCGCGCGCGATCGCCGGTGGCCTCTGCCGCTTCGGCGAGCTGGAATCGTGCGCCTTCGACGCCGGTAGCCATCGGCACGAGTGACGCGGCGCGCTCGAGAGGCGCGATCGCCTCAGCCGGCTTCTGGCCGGCAATCAACGCGCGGCCGTACGCGAGCTGAACCGGATAGCTGCCAGGATGTTCGCTCGCCGCGGCGCGCATCGCCTCCGCGTCGCCGCCTGGCACGAAGCCGGCGGGCTCGCGGAGCGCCACCGCGATCGGAGTAAAGCGCTCGTCGATGACGCGCGAGAACGACGTCTGCAGGCTGTCGATCGTCTCGTTCAACGCTTTGGACAGCGCCGCCGGGTCGTCGAGTCCGTCGCCATAGGCGCGGAGCAGGCGGACCAGCCCGGCGTCACCGTGTTTGCCGGCAATGTGCGCGACGAGGAGGGACGCCTCGAAATACGCGAGCGCGATCGTGTCGGGGCGGGTGAACCCGGCGTTCAGATCCCGGAGTTTGAGCACCTCCCCCTTGTCCAGCGCGCGCGCGAAGGGAATCTCCATGTCGCGGCCCCACTCGGGGCGGGCGCGGCCTTCCTCGTAGACCGAAATGCCCTCGGTCAGCCAGCGCGGCACGCGCTGGTTCGAGAGCTGGAGGGTGATGACGTGCGCCAGCTCGTGCCAGAGCGTCGCCTGCCAGTTGAAGGTGCCGGGGGGCCGCGCCTTCGGCGAGTCCATCGTCACCACGCGGCCGAAGCACGCGCCGAGCGCGCCGATCATCCCCGGCAGCCCGGCGTTCCGCACGGCGAAGTCGTCGTGCCGCGGAAAGATCTCGATGAGCACGGGGCCGCGCGGCGAGAACCCGTACGTCTTCGACAACGTCGCCAGCGCGCGCTCGGCGAGCGGCACCGCGTACTCCCGCAGGATCGGCGCCTCGTCCGGGTGAAGGCGGAGGCGGATGTTGTTGGCTTCGACCGTGACGAACGATTCGAGCGTGTCGAGCAGGCTGAGCAGATTGTAGGTGATGACGTCGTAGGGGTCGGCGCGGAACGAGCGCTCGAGCGCGTTGCGCGCGCCTTCTTCGTCACCCGTACGGAGGAGGTGCATGCCGAGGTCGGCGTGCGCGCGGCTGTTGTCCGGATCGAGCGCCGTCGCCTTGCGCGCGAGCGCGACCGCCTCGTCGAAGCGATAGTGCCGCGCGGCGTGGTCGCCGGCGACCCGGAAGATCTCTCCATACTTCGGGTTGATGGCGAACGCGCGCGCGACCGCGGCGTCGAAGTCGGCGGTCCGGCCGTCGAGGTGTGCCATCGCCGCGACGAGCGCGCGCGCCGGCAGATTCCACTGATCGATTTCAAGCGCGCGGTCGATCGCCTGCCGAGCCGCTTCAGGTCGCCCCTCGTCCAGCTCCCGCTCGGCGACGAAGAGGTGTGCGTCGACCAGCCGTGGGTCGATCTTGAGCGCCCGCTCGATTTCCTCGTCTGCCGCCTTGGGGTTGGTCTCTGTGAGCGCGCGCGCCAGACCGACACGCGCCGGGGCCCAATCGGCGTCGAGCGCGAGCGCCTCACGGAAGGACCGCGCCGCATCCTGGCGGTTGTACTTTTCGAGGAAGAGCGTCCCCCAGCCGGTATCGACGGCGGGATCGTCGCCGAGCGCAGCGGCTCGACGGTAGAGGGCGTTTGCCTGACGGAAGTCTCCGAGCGCGCGCGTCGCGCGCGCCGCTCGGGCGACGCCATCCGGATCACCCCGCGCGCCGGCGTCGAACACCGCCATCAGCCGCGCGACCGCCGCCTGGCGGCGGCCCCGCGCGATCTCGAGCAGTCCCAGCTCCAGCGCGGCCTCGCCGGCGGGGTCCGCCTCCGCCACGGGCGCCAGGAGCCGTTCCGCCTCGTCGAGCTTGCCCGACCTGAGCGCGATCCGCGCGCGGATGACGGAGACCGCCGGGTCGTCGGCCGGCATCGCTTTGGCGATGGCTTCCGCCTCGGCCGGCTGGCCGTGCGCGAGCGCGCGATCCGCGGCGCGCAACGACAACGGTGGGACGGTTGATGGGACAGACTGGGCGGCCGACGGCGCGATGCCGGTCAGGCAGCACACGATGGGGAGCAGCCGTCGCATCCCGCGCATCGCATTGCTGCGCATTATAGCCCCCTCTCCCAACGAATTAGACGCCAACCCCGAGAGTCCGGCCGCCTTCGCGGCGTGTCGCGCCCGCCGCTTCGGCGAGCGACGATTAATGCGCCAGGCGGTACAAGCGCGATTCCGCTCCGAGAAACGACCCCGTGGCCACGAGGACGATGTCCGTCCGCGCGTCGAGCTCCCGCACGACGCGCGCATATCGATCGTGTATGTAAAACTTCTGGTGCACCGCGACGTGCGTGACGCCGCGTTCGCACAAGTACTCCATCGCGTCGTCGCTGGGGAAACCCTGCAGGCGCGCGAAGAGCTGGAGATACGACTCGGGAAAGTGGCCGCTCGCGCCGTTCGCGACCTTCCGCCAATGGAACGTCGAGTTGTAGTCGGACCGCGCGTCCTCCCAGATGGTCAGCTCATCGAGCGCCATCGGCAGCTCCACGAGCACGACGCCTGGATCGTTCGGCAGGCTCGCGAAGATCGCCGGCGGCTCCATCCAGGCCGGCACGAGGATGTTCCGAGGCGTCATCTCGAAGATCCCGGCTCCAGCCGCAAGGAAGGCCATCGTCCAGCGGGCGGCCGATCCGCGCGCGCGCGTCACTCGCGCGACCCCGTAGCCGGCCAGCAGGGTGAGCGTCATCCCCACGAGCACGCTGAACCGCGACGGCACCCGCAGCGCGCGGAAGCCGGGCGCATACTCGTAGAGCAGCCGGTACACGCTGCCGTTGCTCCCGAGCGACGCATCGAACGCGAGCGCCAGCGCAGAAATGTAGCCGATGCGCGCGGCCGACAGCGGGGGCCACGCACCGGCGAGCGCGAGCGCCACCGGCGTGATCGTCGGAAACAGCTCGCATTCCGGACGATGCTCGGCGCCGATGGTTCCGTATCGCGCGGCCCTCCAGTGCGGGACCAGATAGTCGCTTCCCTGGGCGCTGTAAGTTTCGATCACGCCGAACGGCCGCTCCCCCACCATCGATCGGTTCGCGACGTATGCCGCGGCAACCGGCGCGACCATCGCCGCCGCCACGACGACGCCGGCGGCGAGCCCGCGCACCGCCGGCCGGGCGACACGCGAGTGCAGCCAGAGCACACCGCAGATCGGTACGAGAAAAACCGTCAGGAAGACGCCGTAGTACAGCGACGACAGCGTCTGGAGTCCCATCAGCAGGCCCGCAGCCAGCCCGTCGCGCAGGCGCCCGCGCTTGAACGCGCGATGAATGGCCAGCAGCAGGAGCGGGATCCAGAACGTCGCCTGCAGCTCCAGGTGGCTGTAGTGCTCGAACCGGTAGGGATAGAGCGTGAACAGGACGCCCGATACGAGCGCGGCGTCGGCGCGTCCCGTCAGCGCCCGGACGAGCAGGAACATCGTGACGCCGGACAGCGCGATGACCGAAAGGAACAGGGCGTTGTAAACGACCAGCTGGTGGATCCCGGCCCAGATGAACGGAGCGCCCATGAAGCCGAGCACCACGTGCGAATCCGAGTAGGTCAGCGTGAGCCGCTCGGGATAGAAGATGTTGCCGTCGAACAGGTGCAGCGGATCGCGGACGATCTGATGCGCGATCCATGCGAGCCGCCACGTCGAGAACAGCGGGTCGCCGAGGTCCGGCACCATGTCGAGCCGCGCGGCCTGCGGCCATGTCATGACGACCACCAGCAGTCCGAACCCGATCGAGAGGCCCGCGAACTCGAACGCGGCGCGCCCGAACGATCGCCGCTCGGGAAACAGGGCGTGTTCGTCTGGTGCGAGCGGCGCCCGGTCGTCTGCGTCTTCCGGCACGCGTTCGGGGAACGCGCGGAGACGCTGGAGCAGCGTTGGCGATCGCACCGCCCAGTGCCGGATCGCACCGAGGATAATCGCGTAGAGGATCAATCGATCGACGGATCGGACGGAGACCAGCAGGCCGTAGATGGTGACGCGGAACCCGCCGGTTGCGGCGACGATGGGCGAGACGAGGAGAATCGTCAGCGTGAGCGCATCTGCCGCTCGCGCCCACCAGGGCAGGGCCGGCAGGCTCGACGGCAGCAGTCGAGGGAATCGCACGTAATCCGACTATAGCATCCGGAAGAATTGAGACGCCGCCAGGGCCCGCTCCTCGATCGCGATCCGGCGCCACATCAATGCGCCGAACCCGAGAAGAGCCGCCAGTCCGATCGCCGGCGCCGCGCACATCATCGCGACGCCGGCAATCTCTCCCGCCACGGCGACATAGTTCGGGTGCCGCAGGTAGCGGTACGGGCCTGACGTCACCAGCCGCTCCCCCTGAACGACCAGCACGCGGAACGTCCACCGCGGCCCCAGCGCGTGGATCGCCCAGAACTTCAGCGCCTTGGCCGCGAGGAACATCACAACGCCCGCGGCCCAGACGGGCGCCGACGCCGGCCCGTCGCGGATCGCGGCGGCGAAGGGCGCGAAAAGCGCGAGCGGGTACGCGGCGGCCATCGCCGTGTAGACATCCCCCGCCGGCTCGACCGCGCCGCGCGCCCGCAACGCGCGCTCGTTCGCGCGCGAGCGTAGCGTCTCGAGGATGAGGAAGGCGACGACGAGGAGGGCGCTAAGGCCCGTCTGAAGCATCGACTTCTCTGAACCGTGGAACATCCCCAGCGTACGCGATCGCCATGCGGACGAGCGACGGCATGACCCGCGCCCCCGCGGCGGCGGCGCGTACGGCAGCCGGCGCAGCGACGAGCGCGCGCAGTCCACGGTTGAATCGCCACTTCACCTGAAACAGCTCGCGGCGCCACTCCGTAAGGGCGCGGTGCGGATCGGCGAGCCGTCCGTCGAGAAACTCCCCCGCCGCGCGCGCCGCCAGCTCCGCGCCCGCAATCGCGAACCTCAGCCCGTCACCGGTCATCGGGTCGATGAACCCGGCGGCGTCACCCGCGAGCAGCAATCCGTCCATCCCCGCCGTCCGCGACTCGACGGCCAGGGGGCCGAGCACGGAGACCGGCCCACACCGGCGCGCATCCGCGAAGCGGTCGGCGGTGGCCGGATCCCCCTGCACGGCGTGGTCCAGCCTGTCGGCCGGATCGAAGAGATCTCGCGGCGAGTCGATCACCAGGCAGGCATTCACGAGTCCGCCGGGCAGCGGCGCGACGCCGAGGTATCCGCGCGGCCGGATGTGCATCTCGCCGAACGCCGTCAACCCGGTGACGTCGTCGTAGTAGCCGCCGATCGCCCATCGACGCGGGCGGCGAGGATGTCGAGCGAGGCCAAGCCCGAACGCCAGCCGCGATCGCCGGCCGTCCGCGGCAATGGTCAGCGGCGCCGTGAGGCGCCGCTCCTCGCCGCGCAATCGCATCGTGACGCCGCGCACGCGGCCATCCGAGACGATCGGCGACGTTACGGCAACGCCCTCTTCGATCTCGACCCCTTCCGCCGCCGCCGCACGGAGGATCGACGCGTCGAGGTCACGCCGGCGGAGCGCGCGCCCGATCGTGCCGTCCGGGTACCGCCCTTCGACGCGGACGCGGCCACCATCGGGTCCCGTCACGATCATGCCGTGGACCGGGAGGCCGCCGGATGACACGCCTCCGAGCCCCAGGCGATCGAGCAGCGCCAGAGCGCCGGGATTCAGCGTATCGCCGCACAGCTTGTCGCGTGGAAAAACGCCGCGCTCGATCAGGCGGACGCGGGCACCGCGGCGCGCGAGGAGAACACCGGCGATTGCGCCGGCCGGACCGCCTCCGATCACCAGGACGTCAATCACACCGTCCCAGCACGAGGGCGCTGTTCTTCGAGCCGAATCCGAGGCAGTTGCAGAGCGCGGCCGCAGGCTCGGCCTCGCGCCCATGGTTCGGGATGACGTCGAGGTCGCAATCGGGATCCGGCTCGACCTGGTTGATCGTCGGCGGCAGGAACCCGCGGGCCAGCGCCAGCGCGCTCGCCACCACCCCGGCGGCGCCGCTGGCGCCCTGGGGATGACCGATCATCGATTTCGTCGAGGACCCTGGCAGTCCGTCTGCGCGCGGGCCGAACAGGCGTCGCACGCACCGGGCCTCGACCGCGTCGTTCAAGACCGTCGACGTGCCGTGATAGTTGACGTAGCCGATCTCATCGATCGCGCGGCCGCTGCGCTCGATCGCACCGGCCATCGCGCGGATGATCTGCTCGCCCTCCGGATCCATCTGCACGCGGTGGTAGGCGTCGCACGTCGACGCGTAGCCGTCGATGGTCGCGTAGACGCACGCGCCGCGGGCACGCGCGCGGTCCTCGCGCTCGAGAACGATCATCCATGCGCCTTCGCCGAGGACGAACCCGTCCCGGCCGCGGTCGAATGGACGCGACGCGAGCGCGGGCGTGGCGTTGTAGTGCGTGGAGACGGCCTTCATCTTCGAGAAGCCGAAGATCATGCCTGGTGTCACGCAGGCGTCGGCGCCACCCGACAGCAGGACGTCCGCTTCGCCCGACCGGATGAGCGCCGCCGCGTAGCCGATGGCATCCGTCGAGCTCGTGCACCCGGTCGAGAGCACGTGGCTGATCCCGTGCAGCTCGAGCGCGATCGAGATCTCACTGGAGACCATGCCGACGATCGACACGGGAATCGCGTACGGACCGACGCGTTTCCAGCCGTCGGTGAAGAACTCCCTGTACTGCCGTTCGGCGACGTCGATGCCGCCGGCCCCGCTTCCGACGATCACGCCCGCCCCCGGCTCCGCCTGGCGGAGCCCCGCATCCTTCCAGGCTTCGATGGCGGCGATGACCGCGACGAGCGAGGTGCGCGAGTAGCGGCGGGGGTCCGCGTTGCCCGCGAGGTGGCCGTTCCCGTTGACCGCCGGAATGTCCGCCTGCGTCAGGAGCGGAACCGGCGCGGCAACGCCGCACGCGAACATGGAGGCGTCGAAGTCGGTGATCGCTCGCACGCCGCTTCGCCCGGCGCGGAGGCCGCTCCAGAAGCATTCGCGGCCGACGCCAAAAGGCGACACGACGCCGATGCCGGTTATGGCCACGCTGGGGGTGGGCATATGTCCGCTATCCGAACTCTATAATACGGAGCCGATGCATTACAGCCTCAGGCGCGCGTTTGCCTGGATCGGCGCCGTGTTGTTCGTCGGCTCGTTGCTGTACTTTCTCTTCTTCTATCTGATCCTCCTCGATCGACCGGAGCCGGCTGGCGGCCTGCGCGCGCTGACGATCGACCTCCTCCTGTTTTCAATCTTCGCTCTTCATCACAGCATCATGGCCCGAACCGGCGCAAAGCAATGGCTGACGCGCGTCGTTCCGGCAGAGCTGGAGCGGTCGACGTACGTCTGGATCTCGAGCCTGCTGTTCCTTGCGACGTGCGGCCTATGGCAGTCAATCGGCGGCATCCTTTACGGCATCCGCGGACCGATCGCGATCGGCTGGTATCTCGTGCAGGCCGCGGGAGTCGTCCTTGCGCTCGTTGCGAGCGCGGCGCTTCACCCGTTCGAGCTGGCCGGTCTCCGTCCCGCCCGAACGACTGCGGCCCGTCAGACGGGCAAACCGAACCCGCCTGGCGCGCCAGACCCGTCGTTGAGGACCTCGGGCGTGTACGGCTGGGTTCGGCATCCGGTCTACTTCGGATGGGTCCTGTTCGTGTTCGCCGCGCCGCGGATGACTACCGATCGCCTGATGTTCGCCATCGTCAGCACCACTTATCTTGCAATGGCGGTGCCTTTCGAGGAGCGCTCGCTCGTCGAGGCATTTGGCGACCAGTATCGAAGGTACACGGGCCGAGTGAAGTGGAAGATCCTGCCGTGGATCTACTGACCGCGCGACGACACGGACGAGGTAGTCCTTGCGATAGACTCAGAAGCAGCCCTAAAGGGCTGCGCTACGGACTGCTAGAGAGCTGCGCTACGGGCTGCTAGAGGGCTGCGCTACGGGCTGCTAGAGGGCTGCGCTACGGGCTGCTAGAGGGCTGCGCTACCTACGATGATTGCGCTTCGACAAATCGGGTGGCGAGCGATCGCCGTGGCGCTCGTCGCGGCAGCGGCGGCGTCGGCCGCCGCAATCCGTACGCCGCTGTCGCCAGAAGTGGAGCGCGCCTCGCTCACCATCACTCAGGGCGATCTCTCCGAGCACGTCCGCGTGCTCGCCGCCGACGACATGGACGGGCGCGGCCTCGAGACGCCCGGCAACCGGCGCGCCGCCGAATATGTCGCAGACGCGTTCAGGCGGGCCGGCGTCCCCGCGGCGATCGATCAACGGGAGTCGCCGCAATCGGCGGCGTACTTTCAGAATTTCGGACTGTTTGACGCGGCGCTCAGCCGCGCCACCACTCTCGAGCTGCATGACACCGACGGCCACGAGCTGTTGCGAAGGACCGCCGGCGAAGAGTTCTATCCAGCCACGATCTCCGCGTCCAGAACCGTGACCGCCGAGGCGACGTTCCAGCCGCGCGAGGCGCCTGGCCGAATCGTCCTCCTCCCGATCGCATCAGGTTTCAGCCGGTCCGCCGAGATCCGCCGGACGGTGACCGAGTGGACGCTGAAGGGTGCGGTCGGCGTGCTCATCGTCTCCCCGTCGCTGGAACCACTCGGCGATACCTGGCAGATGGGGCCGCTCGACAACGATCCCTCCTACCAGTCAGCGGAGATCGCGGCGATACCGGTGGCGTACGTGACTGAAGGCCTGGCCGAAAAACTTCGCCCGCTCGTCGGCCGCGGCCGACTGACGCTCGCGGCCGAAATCGACCGGCGTCCCGTCAAGACCTGCAACGTCGTCGCCGCGATAGCGGGTGCCGACCCGGCGCGCCGCGACGAGCTCGTCGTCGTCGGCGCCCACCTCGACCACGACGGCGTCGATCCCCAGCGCGGCGTCTTCAACGGCGCGGATGACGATGCGTCCGGCGTAGCGGCGGTCCTGGAAGTGGCGGATGCGTTCGCGTCGGCCGCAGCGGCCGGCGCGCGTCCCGCGCGGACGCTCGTCTTCGGGATCTGGAACGCCGAGGAAACGGGGCTCTTCGGCTCGCGGCATTTCGTGGCGCATCCGTCTCCGCCGGGGCGCCCGATCGCAAACCTCAACCTCGACATGGTCGGCCGGGACGAGGACGTGCCGGATCCGTCGAGCCCGCGCTTCAACGGCTTCACGGCCACGAAGGCGAAGGACAACGTCAACGTCCTGCACCTGCTCGGCTATACGCACAGCCCGGACCTGACGTCGGTCGTGCGCGTCGCCAACGAAGCCGCGCGTTTCGACCTGCGCACCAGCTATGACGGGGGATCCCACAATCTGGTGCGCCGCAGCGACCACTGGTCGTTCCTCGAACAGGGAATCCCTGCGCTGTTTCTGACGACTGGCCTCCACCCCGACTACCACACGCCCGACGACGATGCGGACAAGATAAACTTCGGGAAACTGGCGCGGGTCGCGCGAATGACGTTCGAGGCGGCGTGGCGGCTGTCCGAGGGGCCTTCTCCCCCGCGATTCGTGCCGTAGGCATTCAGCAATCAGCATTCAGCATTCAACACTGATGTCCCCAGATTCCCCGTCGAGTCCGCCGCTGCCCTCCGAGCTGCCCGTCCTGCCGCTTCGCCGCTCCGTCGTCTTTCCGCTGACGGCGGCGCCGCTCGCGGTCAACCGCGCTTTGTCGGTCGAGGCGATCAACCGCGCGCTCGCGGGCGATCGCATGGTGCTGATGCTGCAGCAGACGACCGACGTGGAGGATCCGGGCCCGTCCGATCTCGCGCGCGTCGGCACCATCGGCCTGGTCCGGCAGATGGCCAAGGCGCCGAGCGGCGGCATCCGGCTCCTCGTCGAAGGGATCGCGCGCGCGCGGGCGGAATTCCTCAATCAAGAAGCGGCGGGCGAAGCCCGCGTGGTTCTGGCGCTGGTCAAGCCGATGCCCGAGCCGGCCGAGCGCACGATCGAGGTAGACGCGCAGGTACGCCGGATTCAGGAGCTCGTGGAGCGGGGCCTGTCGGTCGCGACCGGCCTCGCGCCGGATCTCCGCGCGATCGTAGCGAGCCTGGACGATCCGCTGCGCATCTGCTATCTGCTCGCGAGCCTGCTCGACATCAAGCCCGAGGACAAGCAGAAGCTGCTCGAGGAGGACAACCTGTCGGTGAAGCTCGGCGCCGTCGCGGCGGCGCTCGCCCGCGAGATCGACGTCCTGGAGATGAAGGGGCGGATCGCCTCGAAGGCCGAGGCGGAGATGACCGACGCCCAGCGGCAGTACCTGCTGCGGCAGCAGCTCAAGGCGATCCAATCGGAGCTCGGCGAGACCGACAGCGAGGTGCAGGAGCTCCGCGAGCGCGTCGCCGCCGCAAAGCTGCCTGAGCACGTCAACGCCGTCGCGATGCGCGAGGTCGATCGCCTCGAGCGCATGACGCCCGCGTCGCCCGAGTATCAGATGATCCGGACCTACCTCGACTGGATTCTGGAGATTCCATGGTCGGTCACGACCGAAGACCGGCTCGATCCGGTCGAGGCGCGCCGCGTGCTCGACGAGGACCACTACGATCTCGACAAGGTCAAGGAGCGGATCGTCGAGTACCTCGCGGTGCGGAAGCTGAAGGGGGACATGAAAGGTCCCATCCTCTGCTTCGTCGGGCCGCCAGGCGTCGGCAAGACGTCGCTCGGCCAGTCGATCGCGCGCGCGATGAACCGGAAGTTCGTCCGAATCTCGCTCGGCGGCGTGCGCGACGAGGCTGAGATTCGAGGTCACCGGCGGACCTACATCGGCGCGATGCCCGGCCGGATCGCGACGGCGTTCAAGCAGGCGGGCGCCGTCAACCCTGTCTTCATGCTCGACGAGATCGACAAGATCAGCGTCGGCATCCAGGGGGACCCGGCCGCCGCGCTCCTCGAAGTGCTCGACCCGGCGCAGAATCACACGTTCCGCGACCACTACCTCGAGATTCCGCTCGACCTGTCAAAAGTCCTGTTCATCGCGACCGCGAACCAGCTTGGACCGGTCCACCCCGCCCTCCTCGACCGGATGGAGGTCATCTCGCTGAGCGGCTACTCGGAGCAGGAGAAAGTGCACATCGCGCGGAAGTACCTGCTGCCGCGCCAGGTGGCCGAGCACGGACTGAAGCCCGAGCAGATCGTCGTGCCCGACGCGACGATCCACCGCATCATCGCCGAATACACGCGCGAAGCCGGGGTCCGAAGCCTCGAGCGACGGCTCGGCGCGGTCGCGCGGAAGGTTGCGGCGCGGATCGCGGGCCAGGCCGATCCATCCGCCGCGGCCCCTGAGACGATCGAACCGGACAAGCTCCAGACCTACCTCGGGCCGCCGCAGTTCCGTCCGGACGTGGCGTTCCGCACGTCGCGCCCCGGCGTGGCGACGGGCGTCGCCTGGACCGAAACGGGCGGAGACGTCCTGTTCATCGAAGCGGTCCTGCTGCCGGGCGGCAAAGGCAATCTGACGCTCACCGGGCAGCTCGGCAACGTCATGCAGGAATCGGCGCGGGCGGCGCTGAGCCACGTGCGCCAGCAGGCGCGGACGCTCGGCATCGATCCGGAGGCCTTCAACACACACGACGTGCACGTCCACGTGCCCGCCGGCGCGATCCCGAAGGACGGGCCGTCGGCCGGCGTCACGATGGCGACGGCGATCGTCTCCGCCTTCCGCGACGAGCCGATTCGTGACGACGTGGCGCTGACCGGGGAGATCACGTTGTCGGGCCTCGTGCTGCCGGTCGGCGGCATCCGGGAGAAGGCGCTCGCCGCGCGCCGACACGGCGTCAAGACGTTCATCCTCCCCGCGCAGAACGCCGACGATGCGGCGGAGCTGCCCGAGGAAGTACGGAAAGAGATGACGTTCGTGCCGGTCAAGACGCTCATGGAAGCGCTCGCGCTTGCGTTGCCGGAAGTCCCGGTGCCCTCGCGTTGATCGTCTTCTACATCTCCGGCCACGGATTCGGCCACGCCTCCCGGGACATCGAAGTCATCAACGCGCTGGCCGCGCGAGCGCCGAGCCTTCCGGTGCAGGTCCGGACGGCCGCGCCGCGCTGGCTGTTCGAGCTGACGGCGCGCGCGCCGATCGACCTTCACCCGGTCGAGGCCGACACCGGGCTCGTCCAGATCGACAGCCTTCGTATCGACGTGACCGAGTCGATCCGCCGCGCAGAAGCGTTCTACGCGGCCCTCGATCGCCGGGCGGCGGACGAGGCGCGAGGGCTCGAGGCCTCCGGCGCGCGACTTGTTGTCGGCGACGTGCCGCCACTCGCGTTCGCGGCAGCCGATCGCGCGGGCGTGCCGGCGTTCGCGCTCGCGAACTTTACCTGGGACTGGATCTACGAAGAGTACGACGAGATCGCCGACGGGCCGCGGCTTCTGGACCTCATCCGCGCGGCGTACGCGCGGGGCGTCGGCGCCTGGCGGCTTCCGATGTGCGGCGGCTTCGAGTCCTTCGCGCGGATCGTGGACGTGCCGCTCATCGCGCGCCGCAGCCGTCGCGACCCGGCGGAGGTGCGCCGGCACCTCGGCGTGCCGATCGACCGGCCGCTCGTCCTCTCGTCATTTGGCGGCTTCGGCGTCCGCGGGCTGCCCTTCGACCGGGTCGATTGCCTGGATCGCTGCACGGTTGTCGTAGCCGAAGCGACCGTTACGCGCTCCGAGGCTTCCCTCCACCCTTCCAGCGCCGTCGTCTGCCTCGCGGACGGCGAGCTGTACGAGGCGGGGTTTCGCTACGAGGACCTGGTCGCAGCCGCGGACGTCGTCATCACGAAACCGGGGTTCGGCATCATCGCCGAATGCGCGGCCAACGGGACGGCAATCGTGTACACCTCGCGCGGCCGGTTCCGGGAGTACGACGTGCTGGTTCGCGAGATGCCTCGCTACGTCCGATCCGAGTTCCTCTGTCAGGAGGATTTGCTGGCCGGACGCTGGGGGGCCGCGATCGATCGCGTCCTGTCGCAACCGATGCCGCCGCCCGCCCGCACCGACGGCGCAGACGTGGTTGCCGATCTCATCCTGCAGGCACTCTGAGCACCCAGGGCACCGATATAGAATCTTCCGGTGATCTGTCCTTCGTGCGGCGCAACGGTCGCGAACGAGAGCCGATTCTGTCCGGCCTGCGGCTCTTCAATCCCGGCATCCGGATCGGATGACGAGACCCGGCTCGGAGAAACGTCCTCGAGGCCCAGATCCTCTACCGGCGGCCCGCGGTTGACCACGTCAGGCACCGCGGTCTGGCACGGCCGATTCGCGCCGGGCACCGTCCTCGACGAACGGTATCGCGTGGTCAACCTGCTCGGGCAGGGAGGCATGGGCGAGGTGTACCGTGCCGACGACCTGAGGCTCGAGCAGCCGGTCGCGTTGAAGTTTCTGCCCGAGTCGCTCGAGATGGACCCGGCGCGTCTGGCGCGCTTCCACGGCGAGGTCCGGACGGCGCGGCAGGTGTCGCATCCGAACGTCTGCCGCGTCTACGACATCGGCGTCGTGGACGGCCGTCATTTTCTCTCGATGGAGTACGTGGACGGCGAGGATCTCGCATCGCTGCTGCGGCGCATCGGACGCCTGCCGGCGGACAAAGGAGTCGAGGTCGCCCGGCAGCTCTGCGCGGGGCTGGCGGCCGCGCACGAGCGCGGCGTGCTCCACCGCGATCTGAAGCCGGCGAACGTCATGATCGACGGCGCCGGCCGCGTCCGCTTGACCGACTTCGGCATCGCCGGCGCGGCGTCGACGGGGGCGGACGTGCGCGCGGGCACGCCCGGGTACATGGCGCCGGAGCAGCTCGCGGGCCGAGAGGTCTCCGTCAAGAGCGATCTGTTTGCGCTCGGCCTGGTGCTGTACGAGGTCTTCACGGGCAAGCGCGCCTTCGACGCGCCGACCGTCGGCGAGCTGGTGAAGCAACACGAGCGCGGCGCGCCGCCGACGCCGACGACGGCCGTCCCCGATCTCGATCCCGCGATAGAGCGGACGATCATGCGCTGCCTGGCGGGCGACGCGGCGCTGCGGCCCTCGTCGGCGCTCGCGGTCGCGGCGGGGCTTCCAGGCGCGAGCCCGCTCGAAGCGGCGCTTGCAGCTGGCGAGACGCCCTCGCCGGAGATGGTCGCCGCCGCGGGGACGACCGGCGCGCTCGCCCAGAACCCGGCGGCCGCGCTCGCGATCGGCTGCGGCGTCGCGCTTCTCGCGATCGCCGCGCTTTCCGACCCTACGAGCCTTCTCGGCCGGACGCCTCCGTTCAAGCCCACCGCGGTGCTCGCCGACCGAGCCGAACAGGTCGTCCGGGCGTTTGGGTATCCGGCCGGGATCGACGCGACCTTCGGTTTCTCGGAAGAGCAGGAGTATCTCCGCCATATCGCCGACTCGGATCGGTCGCTCGATCGGTGGGTCCGTGTCTCGTCCGACATGCCTCCCGCGATCACGTTCTGGTACCGCTCGGGGCCGCGCGAACTGATCTCGTGGAGATCGGTGAACGAACAGCTCTTCGACGATCCGCCGGCCCTCGTATCGGACATGGTGCGGCTGCGCCTGAATGCCGCGGGCCGACTCATGTACTTCGAAGCGGTGCCCCGCCAGGTGCCGGATGCCGGAACACCCGCCCCTGAGACGGACTGGGGACTCCTGTTTCGAGAAGCGGGACTCGATCACACGACGTTCACACCGACGGAAGAGTCCTGGACACCGCCGCACTATGCTGACGCACGAGCGGCCTGGACCGGCACGCTCGGTCCGCGGGCCGAGAACGTTCGCATCGAAGCGGCGAGCCATCGCGGCCGGCCGGTGTACTTCGCCATCGTGGGACCATGGACGAGGCCGGACCGGCAGCAGCCGCCGCCTGGCGACGATCGATGGCTCGGCTACGTGTCGCTCCTCCTGCTGTCAGGCAGCCTGATTGCGGCCGCGCTGATGGCACGCCACAACCTCAAGGCGGGGCGCGGCGACCGCAACGGCGCGATCCGTCTCGCGGCATTCCTGTTCGTCATCCAGACGATCGAGTTTCTCCTCGGTGCGCATCACAGACCGCATCTGGGGATCGAGTGGACCCAGTTCGCTCGCGGCGCGAGCATCTCGTTTTTCTCGGCGGGCATGATCTGGCTGCTGTACCTCGCGCTGGAACCGGTGGCACGACGTCTCTGGCCCAACCTGCTCATCGCATGGAGCCGCATGCTGACCGGGCGGCTGCGCGATCCGATGCTCGGCCGCGATCTGCTCATCGGCATGATGGCGGGGCTTGCCGTCGTGCTCGTGCTTCGGCTGCAGTATTTCCTTCCGGCGCTGGTCGGGCGCCCGCCGCCGAATCTTGACACGCCCCGGCTCGACGCGCTCATCAGCCTCCGCCACGCGGTCAGCGGCGTCCTGACGCAGGCGGACGACGCCGTGCTGACGGCGCTCGTGGTACTGATGCTGCTCGTCGGATCACGGCTGGCACTGCGCCGCGTCTGGCTCGCGGTCGCCGCGTCAACGGCGATCCTGACCCTGCTGTTCTTGAGCGGCTACTCGTCGATCGACTTCTTCATCGTGGCCGGCGCGCTGGCGGGTGCGGGGCTCATGATGTTCGTGCTGCTCCGCTTTGGCCTGCTGGCGGAGGCTGTGATGGTCTTCTCGCTGAATCTGTCCGTGTCGTATCCCTTCACGCTCACCCCGGGTGCGTGGTACTTCGACGCAGCGCTCGTGGGATTCGCGGCGTTTGCCGCGCTCATCGTCTGGGGATTCCGGCTGTCGCGCACCCCCGCCCCGGCCGTCCTCTAGAGCCCGGGATCAGATCCTAACGCCCCGCCATCGTCCGCCGATTGTGCGCGCGAATCACGAGCACCCCCCAGACGACGAGACAGCCGATGGCCCCTACCATTCCCGCCAGGAGCGCGGCCCGGGAAGGTGCGCGAGCGGAGCGGCCGAAGAGCGCCGGCATCCAGGGAATGAGGTAGCGCAGCGGGGCGGAGTAGACGCGCAGCGCCGCCTGCAGGCCTGGATAGTCGGCCGGCCTGACTTCCAGGTACGACAGCAAGGGACGCAGCCAGAACAGAGAAGACCAGTAGAACCAGATAGCGGTCAGCCCTATCCATCTGGGTCGCATCCGCGAGAGTATAGTTGTCGTCGCACTGAGGAGGACTCGTGTCTCTGACTCGCCGATCGTTTCTGTCGATTCCCCTGGCCGCCGGGTTAACGGGCCGCCTCCACGCCGAGGGCGCCGACGCGATACAGGCCTCGAATGACCCGCTGCCCGCGCCGATTGCGGCGCTCGGGTCGATGAAGGGACGAGAGACTCCGATCACCGCGGAGGAACGCCGCGCGCGAATCGACAAGGCGCGGCGGCTGATGGCGGAGCAGCGCATCGACGCGCTCATGCTGTGCTCGGGCACGTCGCTCGCCTACTTCACCAACATGCGATGGAGCGGCGCGGAACGGCTGTTCGCGTTCGTCCTCCCGCGAAGCGGCGAGCCCTTCGTCGTCTGTCCGGCGTTCGAAGAGGATCGGGCGCGGGAGCAGATCGCGCTCGGGCCGTTCGGCGGCGCGAAGGCGGACGTTCGCACCTGGCACGAGCACGAGAGCCCGTACGAGCGTGTGGCCCAGGGACTGCGGGATCGCGGCGTCGCGACCGGCCGGCTCGGCATCGAAGAGACGGCCAAGTTCGTCTTCAGCGACGGCGTGGCGCAGGCGGCGCCGACGGTGAAGCTGGTGAGCGGCACGCCGATCACCGCGGGCTGCCGCGTGACGAAGGATGCGCACGAGCTCGCGCTGATGCGGCTGGCATCCGAGGTGACGTGGAAAGCGTACAAGGCCGCGTACGAATCGTTGAAGGAAGGGATGACCCAGAACGATTTCGCGCGCCTCGTCTCCGCCGCGCACACAAAGCTCGGGTTCTCCGGCGGCGCCGGCGTCCAGGTCGGTCCCTATTCCGCGCTGCCACACGGATCGATCCAGCCGCAGGTCATCAAGGAAGGCTCGATTCTCCTGATCGACGGCGGGTGCAGCGTCGAAGGCTATCAATCGGACATCTCGCGCACGTTCCTCCTCGGCCGGCCCACCGACAAGATGAAGCAGGTCTTCGCGATCGAGCGCAAGGCGCAGGACGCGGCGCTCGCCGCCGCGAAGCCTGGCGTCCCGTGTGAAGCCGTCGACGCGGCCGCGCGCAAGGTGATCGAGGACGCCGGCTTCGGGCCGGGCTATGCCCACTTCACGCATCGCGTCGGCCACGGGATGGGGATGGACGGCCACGAGTGGCCGTACCTCGTCAAGGGCAACACGCTCCCGCTCGCGCCCGGCATGACGTTCAGCGACGAGCCCGGCATCTACATTCGAGGGGAGTTCGGCGTACGGCTCGAAGATGACATGGTCATCACGGAAACGGGTGCCGAGCTGTTCACGACGCAGAGCGAGTCGCTCGAAAAACCCTTTTAACGGGTTCGAGACGAGGAGGTTCGAGGAGGTTCGAACGCCTCGAACCCTTCGAACCCTTCGAACCTTCTTATGATCCGTAAAGCGTTTCGCATGTCCGTGAATCGCGGCAGCGAGGAAGAGTACGAACGACGCCACCGGCCCATCTGGAAAGAGCTCGAGGACACGCTGATCGAGCACGGTGTTCGAACCTATTCCATCTTCCTGGACTCTCAGACGAACGATCTCTTCGGGTACGTCGAGATCGACGATGAGGCGCGATGGGCGGCGGTCGCGTCGACCGACGTGTGCCGGCGATGGTGGCGGCATATGTGCGACATCATGCCGGCCAACGCGGACGATAGCCCGGTCTCCCGCGAACTGCGTGAGGTCTTCCACATAGACGACGAAGGACCGTAAGGTGCATGCGGCCGTCGATCTCGGGGCCGGCAGCGGTCGCGTGTTCGTTGGCGAGGTGTCGCCGACTGCCGTCCGCTTCGAGGAAGCGCACCGTTTCCACTACACCCCGCGGCTCCTCGACCGACGGCTTCGATGGGATATCGCGCAGCTCTTCGACGGGCTGCGCACCGGTCTGCGCCGCGCGGCCGATTCGGCGCGGGCGGCCGGCGGCGATCTGGTCTCGGCCGGCGTCGACGCCTGGGGCGTCGACTATGGGTTGATCGGTGGCGACGGCCGTCTCGTCGAAGAGCCGATCTGCTACAGGGACGGCCGTACGGCTGGCCTCATGGAAGAGATCTTCACGCGCGTTGGTCGCGAGGAGATCTTCCAGCGCACGGGCATCCAGTTTCTCCAGTTCAACACCCTCGTCCAGCTTGCCGCTCACGCGCGCGACGGCCTGCCGTCGAGCGCCACCCGCCTGCTGCTGATGCCCGACCTCTGCCATCACCTGCTGTGCGGATCCATGAGCTCTGAACGAACCAACGCCTCGACGACGCAGCTCCTCAGCGTCCGGACGGCGGAGTGGGACGATGAGCTGCTGAAGCGCCTGGGGCTGCCTGACGAGTTGATGCCCGGGCTGGTCGACGCCGGCGCGGATCTGGGCGCGCTCGCGCCCGCGCTCCAGCGCGAGCTCGAGCTGCCGCCGCTCCGGATCGTCGCCCCTGCCACGCACGACACCGCCAGCGCGGTCGTCGGCACCCCGCTCGAGCCCGGCTGGGCCTACATTTCTTCGGGTACCTGGTCGCTCGTCGGCATCGAGCGCGACACACCGCTCGTAGGACAGGACGTCCTCGCCGCCAATTTCACCAACGAACGCGGACCCGGCCGGACGTTCCGCTTTCTCAAGAACGTCACCGGGATGTGGATTCTGGAGCGCTGCAGAGACGAGTGGCGCCGTACGGGTCAGCAGGTCGATGTGCCGCGCCTCATCGAGCACGCAGCCGGCGTCGCGGGCGTGGCGCCGCTCATCGACCCCGACGCGCCGCGCTTCTTCAATCCACCGGACATGGTCAAGGAGGTGCGTGCGGCGCTCGCCGAGCAAGGTCAAGCATCCTCAGACGACCCGGCGTTCCTGACGAAAGTCATCCTCGATTCGCTCGCGGCGCGGTACGCAGCGGTCGTTCAGACGATCGAAGCGCTCACCAACACACCCATCCCGGGCGTTCACATCGTCGGCGGCGGCTCGCAGAACGCGTATCTCAACCAGGCTACCGCCGACGCCATCGGGCGCCCCGTGGTCGCAGGCCCCGTCGAGGCCACGGCGCTGGGGAATCTCCTGATTCAGTCGCTGGCGTGCGGGAAGATCGCGTCAATTGCGGAGGGACGGAGGGCAATCGCGAAGAGCCTGCCGCTCAGCCGATTCGAACCGACGCCGTGAACGTCGGAAGATCCTTTCCAATTCGCCTTACTCGGCGCGCAGGCACCAAACACGATCGGTCGTAGAATCGCTTCGACCTCGACACAGATGCCCGACATCACCGACCTGCTCAACCGGTGGCACCAGGGCGATCGCAGCGCGTTCGACGAGTTGATGCCTCGCGTCTACAATGGCAGGCTTCAGCTTCGTGCCGAGCCGCCGCGCTCTGCAGGAAAGGCACAACCAAGTGACGGTCGTTGACGTCCTTCGCGACTTCAGGTACGCGATTCGCTCCTTCGTCCAAAGACCGCTGTTCACGGCGGTGATCGTCCTCACCCTCGCGCTTGGCATCGGCAGCAACGTGGCGATGTTCAGCGTGGCGAACGCCGTTCTGCTTCGTGCGCTCCCGTATGACCATCCCGAGGAGCTGGCGCTCGTGTGGACGCGCCTGCAGGCGACCAATGTCGAGCGCTCGCTCGTATCGGGGCCCGATTTCGGGGACTACCAGACGCAGACCACGCGGTTCGAGGGCTTCGCCGGGGCGGTGGCCGTTGCCGGCACGCTGACCGGCGCCGGCCCGGCCGAGCGCATCATGAACGGCTACACGACGTGGAACCTGTTCGAGCTGCTCGGCGTCCGGCCACACGTCGGTCGGACCTTCCGGAAAGACGACGCGATTACCATCGATCCGAAGCAGTTCGCGAACCCCAATCCCGACCTGCCGCCGGGCAAGGTGATGCTCAGCTACGGGCTGTGGCAACGGCGATTCGGCGGCGATCCGAACGTGATCGGCCGCACGATTCAAATGGATGGCTGGGGCTCGGTCGTCGTCGGCGTCCTGCCGCCGACGTTCCGGATCTACCTGCCTGCGGACGCGGCGATGCCCACCAACGTCGATGCCTGGGGCGTGCTGCCGACCAACATCGCCGACTTCGCGCGGGACGCGCCCTGGCTGACGGTGGTCACGCGGCTGCGTGACGGCGTCACGCTGGAGCAGGCGCAGCACGAGATGGACGCGGTCGCCGCGCGGCTGCGCGAGGTTCACCAGTTCCACAAGACCCAGAACCTGCAGATCAGGGTGAACGGGATGCACCGTGATGTCGTGAACCACGCGCGGCCCGCCCTGCTCGCGCTGCTCGGTGCCGTCGGGTTCGTGCTGCTGATCGCGTGCGCCAACATCGCGAACCTGCTGCTGGTCAGGGCGACCGAGCGTGGACGCGAGATCGCGGTACGGGCGGCGGTCGGCAGCGGCCGCGGCCGCATCATCGCGCAGATGCTGGTCGAAAGCGTCGTCCTGTCCTGGGCGGGCGCCGTGATCGGCGTGCTGCTGGCGTGGCAGGGCATCCGCCTCATCACGGCGTTGAGTCCCGGCAACCTGCCGCGAATCGAAGGGGCGGCCATCGACCTCGCCGCACTCCTCTACACCGCCGGGACTGCCTGCGTCGCCGCGATCGTGTTCGGGCTCGCGCCGGCGCTGCGAGCGGTCGGCGGCAACCTGGCCGACGCGCTGCGCGACCGGGGAAGCGACACGGGCGGCGTGCGCGGCAACAAGCTGCGCAGCGCGATCGTCGTCCTGGAGGTCGCACTGTCGCTCGTGCTGCTCGTCGGCGCCGGGTTGATGGTCCGGAGCTTCGCCGAGATCCAGCGGGTCGACCCGGGGTTCGACGCGCGGAACGTCGTCACGTTCAATGCGCCGCTGTCGTTCCTCAAGTACCTCACGATGGCACGGCGGGCGAACTTCGCCAACGAGCTGGCCGATCGGCTTCGGGCCATCCCGGGAGTCGAGCGCGTGGGCGGCGTCACGCCGCTGCCGCTCGCGGGCGGCGAGCAGTACTCGGTCGGCTCGTACGGCCGTCCCGGCGGCTCAGACGACGCGTATCGGGCCAACAAGGCCGACTTCAAGGCCGTGCTGCCGGGGTACTTCGAAGCCATGGGGATCGAGCTGCTGTCGGGCCGCACCTTCGAGCGCCTGGACAATCGGGAGGAAGCGCTCGACGTGGCGATCATCGACCGGAAGCTCGCAAAGCGCGTCTTCGGCGAAGAGAATCCCCTCGGCGCCGACCTCCTTGTCGACCACTTCAACGAGAAGACGTTCTCGCTCGAGAGACTCCCCGTTCGGGTCGTCGGAGTCGTCGAAAACGTGCGGTCGTCGTCGCTCGCCGCGGAAGGGCGCGAGACGGTCTACGTCCCGTACGTCTTCCAGGCGTTTCTGCCGCTGACCTACGTGGTGCGCACGGCCGCGGATCCCGCGAGCCTCATCGCGCGCATCCGCGCCGAAGCGGCGGCCATGGACCCGGACGTGCCGATCGCCGAGCTGTCGACGCTGGCGTCGTACGTCTCGAACGCCATGTCGCAGACGCGGTTCCTGCTGGCGCTCATCGGCGCGTTCGCCGTCCTGGCGCTGGGCCTGGCGTCGCTCGGCCTCTACGGCACGATCTCGTATTCGGCGAAGCAGCGAACGCGAGAGGTCGGCGTGCGCGTCGCTTTCGGTGCAAGCCCGCGCGATATCCTGCGGCTGATTCTCGGACAGGGCATGGTCGTGGCGCTCGCCGGCATCGGCCTCGGCCTCGCCGGCGCCGTCGCCGTGACCCGCCTCGTCAGCTCGTTTCTCGTGGGCGTGAGCGCCACCGATCCGACCACGTTCGCGGGCGTGTCGGCCTTCCTGCTCGTCGTGGCCATCGCCGCGTCGTTCGTCCCGGCGCGGCGCGCGAGCCGCGTGGATCCGAATGACGCGCTGCGGGACCGATAGCCGTCTTGACCGCCTCTCATACTCCGCCAGGGCCTGCGGCCTTGGTCGGAGTAGTGCAAGAGCACAGGGTTACTTTTCAGGAGCTCGCCCAACGCGGATCGTGCCGTCGAAACACGGGCCGTGCGCGACACCGTCCCGACGCAGGTCTCCTGCAAGGTGACGCCGCCAGAGGTGGCGCACGGCGCAGGTGGCGCACGGCTTTAGCCGTGCGGTTCGTTCAGGTCACGCAAGCGTTACGCTCACCCTCGTCACCGACGCCGGCGGAAACTTGTGGACCAGTACGCCGCCCTGCGCGGTTCCAGTCTTATCCTCCCGCGGCTGAACCTCTCGCGGGCGATCGAACGTGTTGTGCGCGTGGATGTCGGGCGCCGAGATCGTCGTCGCCTTGACCGATGCCAACGACGCCCCCCGGATTGCGATCTCGGTTTCGCGCGCCTCGCTGACGTGCGGATTCACCACCGTCAGCGTCACCGTCTTGTCCTTCACCGACGCGGACCCGGCGAGACCCCAGAGCGATCCTTTATCTTTCACGCGCTCGTAGGCGATCCGCGGCGCCGAGAACTCGGCGCGTACAGGCCCGGCCGCCCACGTGCGCCCCGTACATCTCGAACACGTGGAACACGGGTGTTGCGACAAAGCGATCCTCGTCCGCCAGGAAGAGCGACTGGAGACAGTTCACGAGCTGAGCGACGTTTGCCATCACGACCTTGTCGGCGTGCCGGTGGAACGTGTCCAGCGTCAGGGCCGACACGAGCGCGTCGCGGACGGTGGACTGCTGGCCGAAGAGGTGCGCGGGATCGACTTCCGTCCCCTGCTTGAACCAGGCGCCCCATTCGTCGACGACGAGCTTCACGCGGTGCGTGCGATCGATTTCTCTCATCACGGCCCAGTGGCCTGAGATCAGCCCATCCATCTTGTCGGCCTCGACGAGGAGCTCGTACCACTCGTCGTTGCTGAACGCGACGGCGTCCCCCTTGCCGGCGAACCAGTCGGTGGTCGCGCCGCGGCTCGTGTTCCACGAGTAGTGGTGCAGCGCCCAGCCCCACATGCTGCCGAGCGCCCCCTCCCCCTTCTCGGTCAGCTTGGTGAGAAACCGCCGCGTCCAGCCGAGATCGCCGCTGTTGGGGCCCGACCCGATGAATGCGAGATTGACTCCGTAGCGCGGCACCCACGCCGTGAACCGGCGGTACTCGGTCGCGTACTCTTCAGGCGTGAAGTTGCCGCCGCAGCCCCACGATTCGTTGCCGACGCCCCAGAAGCGGACACGAAACGGATCGCGATCGCCGCCACTGGCACGCAACTCGGCCAGCGTCGAGCTGCCTGCTGGACTGTTGCAGTACTCGACCCACTGGTAGAAGTCCTTCGCCGACAGGCTCCGGAGATTCGCCGCGATGTAGGGCTCGCTCTTGACGAGCCGGCAGAGACGGATGAAATCGTTCGTGCCGAAGTGGTTCGGATCGTATTTTCCGGGACCGTCCGGGAGCTTCGCCATCGCGTCCTCCCAGAAGTTCGTCCGCCGGGGCCGCGATGCACGCGGGCCGACGCCGTCGCGCCAGTCGTAGCTGTCGGCGAAGCAGCCGCCCGGCCAGCGAATCGCCCCGGGCGGCAGACGCCGCATGTGGTCGACCAGGGCTTGCCGGATCCCGCCCGTGTTCGCGATGGCCGACTTCTCGCCCACCCAGACGCCGTCATAGACGACGCCGCCGAGGTGCTCGACGAAATGGCCGTAGAGGTCGGCGGTGATGGGTCCGATCGGCTCGTTGAGCAGCACTTCGATGCGCGCGTCCGCGCTGTGCGCCGCGCGCGGCGCGAGCACGCCGGCCGCGCCGGCAGCGGTCAACCCGAGAAAGTCGCGTCGCCTCATACGATGCCGGTGCTCCGATCTGCGTACATCTGCGTTGATCTGCGGCCCCGCTCTTCCGCCTTCCTCTTCCGATACTGACTCGATCGATACAGCGCAACCGGATCGATCGCGCCCCCGCTTCGCAGCCGCGCGGTCGCCAGGATCGGCGACACGTCGGTCGTAAACGCCTGCTTCAGCGTCTGGAGCGCCATCAACGCGTCGTTCCGCTCCTGAAAGGCGGCAAGCGCCTCGCGGTCGACGAGGATCGCCTGGACGTTCGCGCGTACGAGCTCGATCGCGCTCGTCATGAGCGACTCGATCGGGTCCGTCACGTTGTGGGACTGATCGAGCATGTACGCCGGGTCGAAGCCGGGCACGCCTTCGATCGCGGCATCCACGAGCTCGTTGAAGATCAGAAACAGCTGGAACGGCTTGATCGCGCCCGCGTCGAGGTCGTCATCTCCGTATTTGCTGTCGTTGAAGTGAAACCCTCCGAGCTTCCTCAACTGGATCAGGCGCGCGACGATCTGTTCGATGTTGACGTTCGGCGCGTGGTGGCCGAGATCGACCAGCGAGAACGCGCGATCGCCGAGCGCCTGCACGCAGACGTAGCTCGTGCCCCAGTCGTTCAACACGGTCGAATAGAAGGCCGGCTCGTAGAACTTGTGCTCGATGAAGAGCCGGCACGAGCCGGGGAGCGCATCGTAGATCTGGTGGAGGCTGTCGAGGTAGCGGTCGAGCGCCCGGCGCGCGTGCACCTGGCCCGGAAAGTTGCCACCGTCGCCGATCCAGACGGTGTGCGCCTTCGATCCCAGGGCCGCGCCGAGCTCCAGGCACTCGCGATTGTGGTCCACGGCCTGGCGCCGGATGGCGCCGTCGGTATGGCTCAAACTGCCGAACTTGTACGAGTGCGTCTGACCCGGATGGTCCTGGAAGGTGTTCGAGTTCGTGGAATCGACGTGCAGCCCGCGCGCCTGGAGAAACGAGAGCAGCTCCGCCGGCCGCTCCGGCCGATCCCACGGAATATGGAGCGAGATTCCAGGCGTGACCCGCACGAGGCGATGGATAGTCTCGCAGTCTTCGATTTTCTCGAACACGTCGCGCGGCTCGCCGGGCCCGGGAAAGCGCGCGAAGCGGGTGCCGCCGGTGCCGACCGCCCAGGACGGCACCGCCACGCGGAACGCCATCGCGTGCGTGACGACCTCCTCAATCGCGATGCCGCGGCGCGCGAGCTGCGCCCCGAGGTGGTCGTAGTCTTCCTTCAGCGCCGCCGTCAGCGGACGGTTTGCGTCCCCTATCTGCGCGTCGGACAGCTCGAATCCCACAGAACCCTCAACGAGTAAAAGATGCCGGGTTGCCGGCGTCCACGTTCAGCACGTTGCCGGTCGACTTCCCCGACGCGTCGGATGCGAAAAAATACACGGCCTCCGCCACGTCCTCCGGAAAGACGCTGCGTTTCAGCAGGCTCCGCTGCCGGTAAAACTCCTCGACCTGCTCGTCGTCTATCTTGTTGCTGGCGGCGCGGGCGGCTCTCCAGGGCCCGGCCCAGATCCGCGAGCCACGGATCACCGCGTCGGGATTCACGACGTTCGCGCGAATGCCGAACGCGGCTCCCTTCCACGGCGAGGGAGCGCGCCAGGTGCAGCGCCGCGGCCTTCGCGGTCGAATAGGCCGAGGCTCCAGGCGATGCCACGAGGGCGTTCTTGCTGCCGATGAACACGATCGACCCTCCGCGCCCCTGCGACTTCATGAGCCGGAACGCTTCGCGGGAGACGAGAAAGTACCCGGTCGCGAGGATGGCGAGGTTCCGGTCCCACATCTCGAGCGACGTCTCGTCGATCGGGGACGCGGAGGCGATCCCGGCGTTCGAGACCAGGATGTCGAGCCCGCCGTACTCGCGGGCCGCATACGCGAACGCCCCCGCGACCGATGCCTCGCTCGTGACGTCGCACGCGATCGCGCGCACGCGATCCGGGCCCGCCGAGCCCGCGAGCCCGGCGCGCGCCTCGTCGAGGGCCCGCTCGTCGATGTCCACCAGGACGATCGACGCGCCTTCGGCGGCGAGGCGCCTGGCCGTGGCGCCGCCGATACCGCCGGCCCCGCCCGTGACGAGCGCGACGCGGCCGTCGAGGCTCTTTCGCGGCGGCAGCCGCCGGAGCTTGGCCTCCTCGAGCGACCAGTACTCGATGTCGAACGCGTCCTGTTCCGCGATCGGCACGTACTCGTCGATCGCCTCAGCCCATCGAACGATGCGGACGGTGCTCTCGTAGAACTCGGCGGCGACCCGGGCGATCTGTTTGTCGCTCTGAAACGCCAGCAGCCCCAATCCTGGAACGAGCACGATGACCGGAGACGGATCGCGCATCGGCGGCGAGTCCGGGCGCCTGCAGCGCTCGTAGTACGCGGTGTACTCCGCACGGTAGCGCTCGATTGCCGCGGGAAGGCGCGCGATGAGGTCGGCTGCCTGCTCCCTGCCGGCCGCGAACGGCACGAACATCGGGCGCACCCTCGTTCGCAGAAAATGATCGGGGCACGTCGTCCCGAGACGCGCCAACGTCTCGCAGCGGGCCGACCCGACGAACTCGAGCACCGCCGGCGAGTCGACGTAGTACATCACCTTCGGGCCGAGCGTGCTGAGGAGCCCCCGAAGGATCGGAGCGATCGCCTCGAGCAGCCGTCCGCGGTCCGCCGCCGAGAGGGCGGGTGTGGCGATCGGTCCGAGCGGTTCCGGTTTTCCATGCGCGTCGAGCCAGTCCGCCGCCTTCTGGATCGCGCCGAGCGTCGTGTGATAACACGCGCGCGAGCTCGCCCCCCAGGTGATCAGGCCGTGACCGCCCAGGACGAGCCCGAGCGAATTCGGCCGCTCGCGTGCGACGCGGCCGACCGCCAGCCCGAGATCGAAGCCTGGACGCTGCCAGGGCACCCACGAGAGGTCGCCGCCAAAAATCTGCTGCGTGAGCCGCTCACCGTGTCGCGCCGCGGCGATCGCGATGATGGCGTCGGCGTGCATGTGATCGATGTGACGATGGTCGATGAACCCGTGCAGGGGCGTGTCGATGCTCGCGGCGCGGGCGTTCAGGTTGAACGTGCAGTGCGGAAAGTACGCCGGCATCTCGTCTTCGCGCTCCCGCCCCGCATACTTGCTGGTGAGATCCCGAAGCTTGTCGAGATAGAGCGACGCGAAGCCGTCGAGCGTCGCGCTGCCGAGGTCTCCGCCCGAACCCTTGACCCAGAGCACGTCCGCCGGCTCACCGGTCAGCGGATCCAGCATGGAAACCTTGGCGGAGGTGTTTCCGCCGCCGTAGTTCGTAATCCGGAGATCCGATCCGAGCAGGTTGGATCGATACCGCAGGAGCTCCTGCTCGGACAGGCCCCGCGCCTCCTCGTCGTTCCAGAGGTCCGGCAGGCGGCCCGCGGTGGCGGCAGGCACGTTCTTCGAGTCGGTCGTCACGGTGCGCTTATGCTATCGCGGAGAGGCGTCAGTGTAACCGGGCCGAGAAGTCCGGAGTCGAGCGGCTCCCACTTCGCGGCCGTGAAGAGGCCGTCGGCGCCGCGGTTCTGCGGAAGGCGCGCCGGAAAATTGACGTTGTAGAACTTCTTCCACCGGACGCCCGCCTTGTCGAGGGCCGCGATGCGGTTGGCCGGCAGGTTCGTGACGTGGACCTCGAGCCGGTTCTCCGCGGCGAGCCATGCGGGGTCGAGGGTGATCTGAAACAGCGGTCCTACCTGCGTCCCCAGGTCGCGTCCGTTCAGGCTGACGCGGACGCTGTCGTGCACGCGACCGAGATCCAGGCGCCACGCGTCTGCCGCGCCCCCCGGACGCGGGAACCGGACGGTGTAAACCGCCGTCCCCGAGAAGCGCTTCACTTCATCGCCGTCAAAGCGCGTCCAGGATTCGAGCTGGTCGATCGTTCGCGCGGCTGGCAGCTCCGGCCCACCGGCGGCGAATCGCACGCCCCACGGTCCGTGGACGTCGATTGGCGCGCCGGCCGGCTCGCGCACCACATACGGCTCGCCCGTGCGCGCCCCGGTCTGCACGATCAGGGATTCACCCGCTGCCAGGGTCAAGAAGACTTCCGCCATCCAGCCAGCCGACCGGACACGGGCATCGCCGCGGCGGCCGCTCATGGGATCGAAGACAACGGCGGACGTCGCGCGGACATCGAACGGGATCCACCCGCGGACCTCGCGGCCGCTCGAGTTGACGATGAAGTAGTAGCGACCCTGGCCCGCAGAATCGCCGCCCGCGCCAAATCGGCGCCGGACAAATTCGAGTCCCCTGTCCACGAGCGGCTCGCGGTGCGTGCCGAGCAGATCGAGAAAGCGATCGAGATCGTCGACGGTCGGCAGCGTGGCGGCCTGATCGCGGAGCTGGTTGAATCGCGCCCGGCGTTTGTCGAGGTCGGCAAACCCCGACACATCCGCGGGTCGACGTCGGAAGACAACCACCTGCGCGCCTTCTCGTGCGAGCGCGATGATTCTCTCGAACGTTTCGAGCGGGATGTAACGGGTCGCTGGCACGACGAGCGTCTCGTAGGAGGCGCCGCTCGCTGTCCTCAATCGTCCATCGGAGACCCGCGTCCCGGCGAGCTGCCGATCGGAGATGTAATCGTAGGTGTAGCCGCGGCGCTGAAGCGTGGCCGCGGCCTCTTCGAAGGGCGATCCGATGTTCGGCGCGCTGGCGCCGCCGAAATGCGTGAGACGGCCGGGTCCGAACCTGAGCGCATCGTGGAACGGGTAGTACAGCAGGACGTCCTGGTCCGGTTCACCCGCCTGCAGGAACGACTGGACGCGCGTCACGTAGGCGTTGAGCGCGCCAAAGTCCGACCACCACGCGCTCCGCGGGTTGAACTCGACTGACGCGTAGAACTGCCAGCCCGGCCACGGCTCCTGCCGCGGCGAGTACGCGGTGCCGTGATAGACGATGTGGTTGACGCCGGCGACGAAGAACTTGTCGACGGCGGCGCGGACGTCTGCGAGAGTCGAGCGGAAATGCTCCCCGAGCCAGGTTGCAGCCTCCGCCGAGACGAGCCGCCGACCCGCGACGTGCGCAGCCGAGGTCGCCCACTTGAATCGCGGGAGATCGTTCCCCTCGGTCTCGGGGATATCGCTGGCCGCGTAGAGGTCGAGCAGGTTGGCGGGCGATCCGTGCGCCTGGTTGCGCACGATGCGGCCGCGCTTCTTTGACCAGCCGCTCCACTCGGATGTGAACGTCTCGAGCAGCAGATCCGACACGGTCTCGCGGTAATCCGCGTGCACGCGGGCGTCCGCGTTTTCCACCAACGCCGGCAGATGCGCGCGCAGATCGTACCCGCGCCGCCGCTGGAACTCCTCGAACAGCGCCGGCGTCCCGTCCGCCTGACCGGTCGCGTCGTCCACTTCGTACGAATCGTTGAAGAAGGCGCGCAGTCCGGGGAGCTTCGATCCGCCGAAGCCCTTGTCGAAGGCAGCCAGGTAGTGCCGGATGGCGTCACGGGAGAAGTGATCGATCACGTTCCCCTCCCCACCCGGCGCCGCACGCTCGACGAGCTTCCCGTGCCAGCCGAGAAACGCGGCATGGAGCGTCCAGGCGCCAGGCGGAGCGACCCACTGGAGCGTCCCCTGGGCATCGACCTGCGACGTCAGGTCGACGGGCTCGCCGGAGCGCGGGTACGCGACGAGCGCGAGGAGGGGCGCGGGTTTCGGGTATCGGACCTGCTCGAGCGCGAGCGCCTGCAGATTCGCGTTCGCTTCAACCGGGTCCTTGAGGTCGCCGATCTGGATCGCGCCCGCGCCCGATCTCAGGAGGGGCTGCTGTGCCGTTCCCGCAGGCGTGGACTCACCGGGGCCGATCTCCCGCACTTCGTAGACCTGGTTGCCGAGCGCCCGGACGAGCGGCGTCTGCATCAGCCGGACCGGCTCGGCCAACCGCGCCCCGCCGTCGACAGTCCAGGTCTTGAACATCAGCGAGCGGCACGCGTCGGCCTCGTTGACCCACGGGCCGCCGAACGGCCATCCAGTGCCTGTGGCCATGTCGACGCCCAGTCCGACGCGCTGCGCTTCCCGGAGGGTGTGCTCCAGGAGCTCCATCCATCGGGCGGACAGGAACGGCACGAAGCGGGATTCGGCACCCGCCGCGCCGTAGATCGGCGTGATCTCAACGCCGCCCAGGCCGGCTGCCCGAAGCGCATCCAACTCCGCCGTCAGCCCCGCTTCGTCCACCGCGCTGCCCAGCCACCACCATCGCGTCCACGGCCTCGTCTCATGCGTGATCGGAGGCCAGTCCACCACGGGCGGCGCAGAGGGCTGCCCCCACGCGACGAGCGCGAGCGCCGCGAGCGCCGCCATCCTGTGAAACATCGGGGACCATTCTAGCCATTCAGCATTCAGCATTCGCCATTCAGCAATGAATGGTTTACCCTCCCGCATCCCATGTCCCTCGTCCGGCTCCGAGGCGTGAGCAAAGCGTTCGGCGGCGTGCACGCGCTCCGGTCCGTGTCGTTCGACCTGCAGGCTGGCGAGGTCCATGCGCTCGTCGGCGAGAACGGCGCCGGAAAGAGCACGCTCGTGCGCATCCTCACGGGCGCGCACGCGCCGGACTCGGGGACGATTGAGATCGACGCGCGCCGGGTCGATCGCGCCGACCCGGTCACGATGCGCGCGCTCGGCATCGCGCCGATCTATCAGCAGCCTGCGCTCTTCCCGGACTTGACGGTCGCCGAAAACCTTGCGGTCGGGCACGAGCCCGCCGGAGCCTGGCGACGGGTCGACTGGCGCCGGCGACGCGAGCGGGCGCGCGAGATGCTCTCCCGAGTCGGCGCGGACATCGACGTCGACGCTCCTGCCGACCGGCTGCGGATGGCAGAGCAGCAGCTCGTCGAAATCGCGCGCGCTCTGGGCGCGGACGCACGGATCATTTTGATGGACGAGCCGACCTCGGCTCTCACCGATCGAGAGGCCGATCGGTTGTTCGCTCTGGTCCGCCACCTGCGGTCCGGAGGCATCGGCATCGTCTACATCTCCCACCGGCTCGAGGAGGTCGGCGCGCTCGCCGATCGCGTGTCGGTCCTCCGCGACGGCGAGCTCGTCGCGACCCGTCCGGCCGCCGAGGCCGGCCGCGCCGAGCTGATCCGGCTGATGGTGGGCCGCGATCTCCAGGCGATTTTTCCCAAGCGGACCGTTCCGATCGGGGACATCGCCCTCGAGACCGATCGAATCGGTTGTCGCGCGGCGGGTGTGCGGGATGTGACCTTGAAAGTCCGTGCCGGCGAAATACTGGGTCTCGCCGGGCTGGTTGGCGCCGGCCGCACGGAGCTGGCGCGCGTGCTGTTCGGCATCGACCCCGCGGACCAGGGCGTCATCCGTCTCGCCGGAAGCACGGTCACCGTCTCGTCGCCTGCGCAGGCGGTGCGGCTCGGGCTCGCCTACCTTCCCGAGGATCGCCGCCGGCACGGCGTCATCCCAGAGATGTCGGTCGCGGCCAACACCACCCTGGCCAGCTTGCGCGCGATCGCGCGCGGCGGCTTCCTCGACCACCGCGCGGAGCAGGCCGTCGCAGCAACCTACGTGAAGCGCCTCTCGATCAAAACGAGATCGATCGACGCGCCGGTGTCGGAGCTCTCAGGCGGCAATCAACAGAAGGTCGCGCTCGCCCGCTGGCTGGCGACGGGGCCGCGGGTCCTCATCCTCGACGAGCCGACCCAGGGCGTCGACGTCGCGTCAAAGGTGGAGATCCACACCCACATCGTCGATCTCGCGGCTGAAGGGCTGGCGATTCTGCTGATCTCCTCCGAGCTCCCCGAGGTCCTCGGGATGAGCGACCGGATCGCCGTCATGCGAGGGGGCACGGTTGTCGGGACGTTCGACCGGAAGGACGCCACCCAGGAGACGATCATGGCGCTCGCGCTGGGGACGCCGCGGTGACCCATCGGCGCGAGGCGGCGATCGCCACCGCGTACGTCCTGCTGCTTCTGGTGCTCGCGGCGGCCGCGCCCGCCTTCTTTCAACCCGCCCATCTTCGCGATCTGCTGGTAGGCGCGTCGCCGCTCCTCCTCGCCGCGGTGGGCATGACACTGGTCATCCTCGCCCGGCAGATCGACATTTCGATCGGCTCACAGTTCGCGATCTGCGCGGTGGTCGCCGGGCTGCTGGCGAAGCAGGGGTTGCCGATGCCGATCGCCGGCGCCGGCGCCGTTGGCGCCGGTGCGCTGCTTGGCGCCGTCAACGGCCTGCTCGTCGCCGGGCTCGGCCTTCCCGCGATCGTGGTGACGCTCGCGACGATGGTTGGCCTTCGTGAAGGGCTGCGCTGGACGACTGGAGGCGTGTGGGTGCGTGACTTGCCGGACGGCTTTCAATGGATGGGCGTCGGACAGGATGTCGGGCGCATCGCCATCCCCGCGCTCGCGCTCGCCGTCTGGGTTGGCGCGACGCTTGGCATGCGTTACCTGGCCGTGGGCCGCGCGATCTACGCGACGGGATCGGAGCCCGAGGTCGCCCGCCTTGCCGGCATCCGGCCGCGACGAGTGGTGTTCTGGGCCTTCGTGGCGATGGGCGCGCTGACCGGGCTCGCCGCGCTCGTCTCCGCGATCCAGTTCATCGACGTCCAGACCAATTCCGGGATTGGCTTCGAGCTCAGAGTCATCGCCGCGGTCGTCGTCGGCGGAACGGCGATAGCCGGCGGGCGCGGCTCGCTCGTCGGGACGCTGCTCGGCGTGCTGCTCCTCGCGACGGCCGGGCCCGCGCTGGTGTTTCTCGGCACCGAGGCCTACTGGGATCGCGCGCTGCAGGGGCTCATCATTCTCGTGGCCGTGGCGGCTGATGCGTTCCGGCGGGGCGCGCGAACGTGAGCTTAGGCGTGCACGAGCGCGTGCTCGCGGCCTGCCTCGTCATCGAGATCGCGATCTTCGCGGCGCTCGGCTCGAACTTCCTGACGATCGAGAACGCGGCCGAGATCGCGCGGGCAAGCGCCGAAGTGAGCCTGCTCGCCCTCGCGCTCACGCCGGTGATCCTCACGGGCGGAATCGATCTCTCGGTTGGATCGCTGCTGGCGCTGTCGGCCGTCGTCTTTGGCGTGACGTGGCGCGAGGCCCAGTGGCCGATCTGGCTGGCGGCGTGTGCGGCGATTGGCGCGGGCGCGGCGGGCGGCGGCCTCAACGCCCTGCTCGTGTCGCGCCTGGGCATCCCGCCGCTCATCGTGACGCTCGGCACATACTCGCTCTTCAGAGGCCTGGCGGAGGGGGCGACCGCCGGCATACGCAACTACTCGAACTTCCCCGACGGATTTCTCTTCCTCGGACAAGGTACCCTTGGCGTCGTGCCAGCTCAGCTCGTGGTCGTCGGCCTGGCTGCGATTGGATTCTGGGTGCTCGTGCATCGAATGGCGGTCGGTCGGACGCTGCGGGCGATCGGCTACTCGACGGAAGGCGCGCGGTTTGCCGGTGTGCCGGTCGGCCAGCGTCTCGCCGTGGTCTACGTTCTGTCCGGACTCAGCGCCGGGGTCGCGTCGCTCTTGTACGCGGCTCGGCTCGGCCAGGCGAAGGCGGACGCCGGGACCGGATTCGAGCTCATGGCGATCACGGCCGTGGTGCTGGGCGGCACGTCCATCTTCGGCGGACGCGGGAGCGTCGCAGGCACCGTCCTGGGGCTGGCAACGCTGGCGGTGTTGCAGAATGGTTTGCGGCTCGCGGATCTGCCCGCCGAGCTGGCGGGCGTCGTCACGGCCGGGCTGCTGCTGACGGCTCTTTGGGTTAGTGGGAGGGACGCGGTCACATGACACGCTCTTGTGCAGCGCTCGGACTCGGTCTGGTGGTCATCTCTCTCTCGCTCGCAGGCTGCCGCGGCGGCGGTGACGAGAGTGGCGTGACGATCGCGATGATGCCCAAGAACAAGGGCAACCCCTATTTCGCGAGTTGTCGGACCGGCGCGGAAGAGGCGGCGAAAGCGCTCAACGTGCGGCTGCTGTGGGATGGGCCGACCGAGACCGATCCCGCGAAGCAGAACGAGGTGGTCGAGGCCTGGATCACGCGCGGCGTGGATGTGATCGCCGTCAGCGTGGAGAACAAAGAGGCGCTGTCGACCGTGCTGCGAAAAGCGCGCGGGCGCGGCATCAAAGTCCTGACCTGGGATGCCGACGCCGAGCCGGACGCCCGCGACTACTTCGTGAACCAGGCCACGCCCCGCGGGATTGCGGAGACGCTCGCCGGTCACACCGCCAGGATTCTCGGCGGCCGCGGCGCGTTCGGCGTCATCACCGCTTCGCTGACCGCCGCCAATCAGAACGAATGGCTGCGCGAGCTGCGCGCGGTGCTCGCAGAGAAATATCCCGACCTGACACTTGTCGACGTGCGGCCGAGCGACGACGATCGCCGCCGGGCGTTCGAGGAAACGCAGACCATGCTGAAGGTGCACCCCCAGGTGCGCGTGATCATGGCGATCGCGTCGCCGGCCGTGCCGGGCGCGGCGGAGGCCGTCAAACAGTCGGGGCGCACCGACGTGCGGGTGACCGGCCTCGGCCTGCCGGGCGACGCGCGGCCGTATCTCAAGGATGGAGTGCTGGACTCGGCCGTCCTCTGGAACACCGAGGACCTCGGATTCCTTACCGTCTTCGCGTCGCACGCGGTCGCGACTGGCGCGCTCAAGCCAGGCGCATCGTCGCTGTCGGCGGGCCGGCTCGGCACGCTGAAGGTCGACGGCGATCAGATTATCCTCGGCACGCCCTTTACGTTCACGAAAGACAACGTCGACCGGTTCACGTTCTGAGAGGCTCGCCATCATGTCCAGCTCTACTGCCGATCGGACGCCGGCCGGCGAGATGACCGACCGCGGAGGATTCTTCGGCCACCCCCGCGGTCTGAGCACGCTGTTCTTCACCGAAATGTGGGAGCGCTTCAGCTACTACGGGATGCGCGCGCTCCTCATTCTGTTCATGACGGCGAGCGTCGCCGACGGCGGGCTCGGATTCGAGACGAGCCGCGCGGCGGCCATCTACGGGATGTACACGGCGGCCGTCTACTTCACGGCGATTCCTGGCGGATGGATCGCCGACCGGCTGCTCGGCCAGCGCGACGCCGTGCTTTACGGCGGCATTCTGATCGCGCTCGGCCACTTCAGCCTCGCGCTCAACGTGACGCCGCTTTTCTACGCCGGTCTCGTGCTGATCGTGCTCGGCACCGGGCTGTTGAAGACGAACGTCAGCACGATCGTCGGGCAACTCTACGCGCCCGACGATCGGCGCCGGGACGCCGGCTTCTCGATCTTCTACATGGGGATCAACCTGGGTGGCTTCATCGCGCCGCTCATCTGCGGCTATCTCGGCCAGCGGATCGGATGGCACTGGGGGTTCGGCGCGGCTGGCGTCGGCATGACGCTCGGTCTGATTCAATATGTCATGGGATCTGCGCGGCTCGGCACCGCCGGGCAGCTCGAGCGCAAACCCACGAACGCCGGCCTGCTCTGGGCCGGGGTCGCCGCGATCTCTCTCGTGGTCGTGGCGGCGTTCTACGCCCTCTGGGACTATCGAGACCTGGTGCTCCTTGCCGGCACGGCTGCGCTGTTCGTGTGGCTGCTGGGCCAGTCACACCCCGGCGTCGAACGACGACGGATGCTCGCCATCCTCGTCCTTTTCGTGTTCTCGACCTTGTTCTGGGCGGGCTTCGAGCAGGTGGGATCGAGCCTGAATCTGTTCGCCGATCGCGCGACGCGCAACTCGGCGTTTGGCTGGGACTTCCCCTCTTCGTACTTCCAATCCCTGAACTCGTTCTTCATCGTCGCGTTCGCGCCGGTGTTCGCGTGGCTCTGGATCCGGCTGCGGGAGCGAGAGCCGTCGAGCCCGGCAAAATTTGCATGGGGACTCGGCTTCGTGAGCCTCGGCTTTCTAACGGTCGCGACCGCGGCCCTGGTCTCGCAGCAATCCAGCGGCGCGCGGGTCAGCCCGTTGTGGCTCACCTTCGTGTTCCTGTTCTTTACGTTTGGCGAGCTGGCCCTGTCGCCGGTCGGCCTCAGCACCGTGACGAAGCTGGCGCCTCAACGGCTCGTCGGCACGATGATGGGCGTCTGGTTTCTGTCGATCTCGCTCGGGAACTTCTTCGGCGGGCGCGTCGCGGGATTGTTCGAAACGTTTCCGCTGCCCAAGCTCTTTGGCGCGGTCGCCCTGACGACCGGCGCGTCGGCGTTGCTATTGATGCTGATCGTGAAGCCGATCAGGAACCTGATGAGCGGCGTGCATTAGGCGGACCTGAGAGGTCCGCCCTCCTATCTCACAACTCTGAGGTTTTGTGGTGTCGTGATCGGCATCGCCGCGCCCGCCTCGTCCGCGCCGACGTCCGTCAGGCCCGCGGGTCGCGGGTGCCCGTCCCAGTCGAGGCCCGCGGCCGCCGGCGGCGCCGCGATCTTGTCGAGCAGCACCGTCGCCGTTGTCCTCAGGTGCAGATCGCCGGCCGCGGGGTTGACGAACAGCCCTGCCGCGGCAGACGTGTAGTTGCCCGCGACCGTCGCGGCCGCTCCATCCCTCGCCTGGACGTTCCCGTCGAGCACGTTGTTCTGGATCACCACGCCCGTGGTGTGCGGGAACCGGTACTCGATGGGGCTGGCGTAGGTCCGCGACACGAGGATCGAGTTGTGCAGCACCTGCGTGCCCGGCGAGTCCGCGATGTAGATGGCCGTGTCGCCCGCCACGCCGGACCCTCGGTAGATGAAGTTGTTGCGCACGATGCCGCCCGTATGGTCGTTCGGCGTTCGTTCGATCAACCCCATCGCGATATCGCGCTGGCAGTCGATGAACGTATTGCCGTCGACGAGCGTGTTCGTCGATCCGTTCCACATCAGGATCGCCGGGCCGGCGAGCTCGCCGGCCGGCGCCCGGATGTTGCGGAACAGGTTGTGCCGGATGATCCAGTTGTCGCCGGTGTGCACGTCCACGCCGTTCGTGTAGTAGTCGCGGCTCGTCGTCACGTACTCGATGACCGAGTATTCGACGATGCCGTTGTCGACGCCGCCGCCGGCCCCGTTCGGGTTCGCCTTCACGAACTGCTGGCCGGCGTTGACGAGCCGGACGTTGTGGATGAGCGGCGACTGGGCGCCGGCGTTCAGCATGATCGGGTGGTTGAAGATGTCCCGGATCGTGAGATGCGCGATCGTGACGCCCTGAACGTTACCGCCCACCCAGATGCCGAACGGCACGCCTCCGTCATTCGGACCCGTCATGCCTTTTCCGACCAGCACGACATCGTCGCGGTTGCCGGTGGCGCCGCGGATGCCGACGTTCGTGAACGTGCCGTTGATGTAGAGCGGTCCGTTGAGATTGTAGGTTCCGGGCGCGATCACGATCGTCGTGTTGGAGGCGATTCCAGCGACGGCGTTCTGCAACTGAGAAAGGGTGGAGACGTTGACGACCGTGCCGGTGGGCGGCGGCAGCGGTGACGGAGGGATCGCCGGGCCGGCGAGCGCGAATGAGCCGGTGGCCAGCACGAGCGATAGACCGAGGATCAGGCGCGCGATGGAGTGACACTAAGCAAGCTTGCTGCCATCCAGGAACTTTCGTGGGGCTTGGGGCTTGGGGCCTGGGGCTGGGGCACGACGCCTGGCGGCGACGACGTTTTTCGTGTGGGCTTCCTAATCTTTGAGCGTCGACGCAAATCGGTACTCGCCGGATCCAACTTCCACGACAACATCGTCTTTGTCCTGACGGCTGGCGAGGAGATCCTTCACGCGTTCGATTGGCTGACCACCTTCCGTGGTCGTCGCGAGCGTCGCGCGCGGCAGGCGGATCGTCGCGCGTGTGTTGGGCGGCACCTGTACGGTCAGTTCGAACCGTCCAGCGTCGAGGGTCCACGCGGACGCGACCGTTCCGTACGGAGAATCGTGGCGGGCGCCGGCCTTCGTCGTTTTCCCGCCGGGACGCGGCTGGATCAGGATGTGGCGATAGCCCGGCGCGTTCTCGTCGACTTCGATGCCGGCCATCACGCGGTACATCCAGTCGCCCACTGCACCGTACGCGTAGTGGTTGAACGAGTTCATTCCCGCATCCTGGAACGAGCCGTCCGGCTTGATCCCGTCCCACCGCTCCCAGATCGTGGTCGCGCCCTTCGTGATCGGATACAGCCACGACGGGTACTGCTCGCGCTCGAGCAGCATGTAGGCCTCGTCCAGGTATCCGTACCTGGTGAGCACGTGAAGCAGGTACGGCGTGCCGAGGAAACCGGTCGTCAGGTGTTTGCGCTCGCGCACGTCCCGAATGAGATGCGCCGCCGCTTTACCGCGCATGTCGGGAGGGAGCAGGTCGAACTGCAACGCCAGCACGTATGCGGTCTGCGTCCCTTCTCCGACGCGGGCCGCAGGGGTGACGAACTCCCGCACGAAAGCCGCTTTGATCCGATCGCGAAGCTCGTCGTATCGCGCCGCATCTTCGGTCTTCCCGAGTACGCGCGCGATCCGCCCGACCAGATCGGTCGAATGCGCGAAGAACGCGGTGGCGATGAGGTCCTTGCCGGTCGTCGCGCCGGGATAGTCGGCCCGCGTCGTGGCGAACGACAGCCAGTCGCCGAAGTGAAAGTCACCGTCCCAGATGTGATCGTCGCCCGCGCGCTGCCGCATGTACTCGACCCAGCGGGTCATGCTGCCGTACTGCTCCTGCAGAACGCGCGTATCCCCGTAGGTCAGGTACATCGTCCAGGGGATGATGACCGCGGCGTCCGCCCAGCCGGCGGCGCCCGCCTGCTGTCGGAACGCCTGCCCGGATGAATCCGCCGCAGCGGGCAACGTCAGCACGTCCGGAATCACGTGCGGCACGGCGCCCGACTTGTACTGATCGGCCTCGAGATCCTTCAACCACTTCGTGAAAAACCCCGCGACATCCATGTTGAACGCCGCGGTGCGCGCGAACGCCTGCGCGTCGCCGGTCCACCCCAGGCGCTCGTCCCGCTGCGGGCAATCGGTCGGAACGTCGAGGAAGTTTCCTTTCTGACCCCAGACGATGTTGTGTTGAAGCTGATTGAGGATGGCGTGCGACGCCGAGAAGTCGCCGCTCGCCGCCATGGCGGAGTGCACGACGATCCCCGTCAGGCTGTCGGCCGTCAACTCGCCCGGATAGCCGTCGACCGCCACGTACCGGAAACCCTGGAACGTGAAACGCGGCTCGTAGGTCTCGACGCCGCCGCCTTTCAACGTGTACTTGATCGCCTGCGCCGCAGCGCGCAGGTTCGTGGTGTAGAAGTTGCCCTGCTTGTCGAGCACTTCCGCGTGTGTGAGCGTCACCACCGTGCCCGGCTGACCCTGCACGCGTAGCCGGACCCAGCCGACCATGTTCTGTCCCATGTCGACGACGTGCTGGCCCGCCGGCGTCCGCAGGATTGCAACCGGTTTGAGCTCGTTCATCCGCTTGATCGGAGGGCCCGCCGGCGCGATCAACACTCCTTTCGGACGCTCGACCGGGCGGGCCGGCGTCCAGCTCCGATCGTCGAACGTCGCTTCAGTCCAGCCGTTCTTTTCGAGACGCGCGTCGTAGGTTTCGCCGTGGTAGATCTCCGACATGACGATGGGGCCGGCGGATGCCTTCCACTGGCCGTCGCTGCCGATCGTCTCGCGGCTCCCGTCGGCGTACGTGACGTCAATCTGGAGCAGCAGCGCCAGTCGGTCGCCGTACACGTTGCGCCGCTTGCTGAAGCCGATGTTCCCGCGGTACCAGCCGTTCCCCAGCAGGACGCCGGCGGCGTTGTCGCCGCGGCGCAGCAGAGCCGTCACGTCGTAGGTCTGGTATTGCAGGCGCGTGGCATAGCTCGTCCATCCGGGTGTCAGCACCTCGTCGCCAACCCGCGCGCCGTTGAGGTGCAGCTCGTAGACGCCATGGCTTGTCACATACGCGCGCGCCGACTGGACAGCCTTCGTCAATCTGAAGGCGCGCCGCAGCATCGGAGCCGGCAGCGACGTCGAGACATCCTCGGGCAGCCCGGGCTCGATCCAGCTCGCGCGCCAGTCGGCCGGTGTGAGCAGGCCCATCTCCCACCAGGCCGGCTCGCTCCAGCCTGATGCGCGCCCCTGGTCGTCCCAGATCTGCACCTGCCAGACGTACCGCTGCGCGGAACCGAGCGGCTTCCCGTCGTACACGCGCTGGGTCGACTCGGCCGAGGCGACGCGGCCGGAATCCCAGTGCAGGTTGCGGGCCGAACGAAGGTCGCTGGCGGAACGCGCCACGCGGATCTGGTACGCGGCCTGCCGCACGTTCCGGACCTTCGCGGCGATCCGCCAGCTCAATCGCGGCGCACGGCTATCGATCCCGAGCGGGTTCTCTTTGTATTCGGCCCGGAGCGCTTCGACTTTCAGGACAGGAGCAGACGGTGCCGGCTGCGAGAATCCAGTAGACGCTTCGACCGCGAGGAGTGCGAGGGCGACGGCGGCAAGAAGACCGCGCAAGGTGAACCTCAAGAACCCTGAGAACCCCAAGAACCTTGAGAACCCTGAGAACCTAATCCTTGACGCAGGTAACGAGCGACCAGATCTTCGGGATGTTGACCTTCTCGATCGACACGGGCTTCAGATCCGCCTGCGCGAGGAAGGCGGGCAGATCGAGGTCGGACTTGAACCCGATGTGGATCGTCAGCGGCGAGATCAGCCGCTCGAAGCGCGAGAGCAGGGCGTTCGGGCTGATGAAGTGATTGAGGAACACGATGCGTCCGCCGCTGCGGCAGACGCGGCGCATCTCCTGCGCCACCTTGACCGGATCGGGCACGACGCTGATCAGATAGGGCGCGTAAACGATGTCGAAGCTGTCGTCCGGAAACTTGAGATCGACCGCGTCCATCTGCAACAGGCGAACGCCGCGGATGTCCTCGCGGCTGACGCGGTCGCGCGCCTTCTCGAGCATGGATGCCGAGAAGTCGATGCCCGTCACGCGGCAGTGTCTCGGATACAGGGACAGGTTGATGCCCGTGCCCACGCCGACCTCGAGCACCCGCTCTTCCGGCATCAGTCCCATTTTCTTGATCGCCTGCACCCGACCAGGGTGAAGCGTGGGACCGAACACGAGGTCGTAGACCTTGGCGAGCTTGTCGTATACACCCTCGACGAAGTCGTTTTCGACCTCCGTGACCGACAGCGCCCGGGTCGCCGCGTCGGAGGCCGCGAGATAGTCCTCTCGATCGTCAAGTTTCAATAACGACATAGGTTTCGGACTATAGCACGACGGGTGCACCGGGTGCACCTGACTAGGGCGTGCAAACCTCAAGTACTCCAAGGACAGCCGGAAGCGGATCGGCGGTCGTCGTGGCGGTCGTGATCTGCAGGCCTTCGACGATGCCGCGGAGCGCCGACGCGATCTCGCGCGCGACCGCGAGCCCCTCTGCGGGCGCGCGTCCGGCGGCCTCCGCCCGCCGCATCCGATCGAGCAGCGCCTCGGGGACGTGGACCCCGGGCACCTCGTTCGCGAGAAACTCGGCGTGCCGGACGCTCTCGAACGGCGCCAGCCCGGCCACAATCGGAATCCGAACGTGCTCGATCCGCTTCAGCACACGCTCGAACGCGGCGATATCGTAGATGGGCTGTGTCAGGGCGAATTCCGCCCCCGCCTCGACCTTGTACTCGAAGCGCCGGATCTCCTCGTCCAGATTCGGCGCCGCAGGGTTGAGCGCCACCCCGATGTGGAACGCGGTCGCGGCGCCCATCGCCTGGCCGCCGATATCGAGGCCGCGGTTCAGACGCGAGACGACGTTGGTCAGGCCGATCGAATCGACGTCGAAGACGGCGGTCGCGTCCGGGTAATCCCCCGCCTTGGGTGGATCGCCCGTGATGATGAGCACGTTGCGGACCCCCATGGCGTGCGCGCCGAGCAGGTCCGACTGCATGCTGAGCAGGTTCCGGTCCCGGCAGGCATAGTGCAGGATGGACTCGAGCCCGGTCTGCTGCTGGACGAGCACGGCCATCGCCAGCGCGCTCATGCGCGCGCTCGCCCGCGGGCCATCCGGCACGTTCACGATGTCCACGCCGTGGATTTTCAACGCGCGCGCCTGCTCGACGAGCGCGTCGGTCCGGTGCCCGCGCGGCGGCAGCAGCTCGACGGAGACGACGAAATTGCGCCGGGCGAGCGCGTTCGCCATCCGCGACTTCGAGTCACGATCGACCGGCCGGGCCTCGGCCGTGATGCCCGGCTGGACGCGCTCGGCGACCGGCCGCTGCTGCGGCGGCGCCAGCGCTTTGACCGCCGCTTTGATCTGCCGGATGTGATCGGGCGTCGTCCCGCAGCAGCCGCCGACGATCTTCGCGCCGTTCAGGATGAACCGGCGCGCGTACGACGCCATGTACTCGGGAGAACACAGATAGATGTTCCGCCCTTCGACGTCGCGCGGTTTCCCGGCGTTGGGCTGGGCGGACAACCGGGCGTCCGTCGCGCGGGACATCCGCTCGATCGTCTCGAGCATGGCCGCGGGGCCGACGCTGCAGTTGAGGCCGATGACCCCTGCCCCGGCCTCGATCAGTGCCGGCGCGAACTGTTCCGGCGGCGTGCCGTCGAGACTGTTGCCATCGTCTTCGGTCGTCATCTGGGCGACGATCGGAAGCTGACAGACGCTGCGCACCGCGCGGATGGCCGCCTTGATCTCGTTCAGGTCGCGGAAGGTCTCGAGGACGAACAGTTGGACGCCGCCCTCGACGAGCGCCTTGGCCTGCTGGCGGAAGTACTCCTCGGCCTCGTCCACGCCGGTCTTCCCCCAAGGCTCGATGCGAATCCCGAGCGGTCCGATCGCTCCGGCGACATACGCCTGCTCGCGCGCGGCGTGCCGGGCGATGCGCGCCCCCTGCACGTTGATCGCGTGGGCGCGATCCGCGAGGCTGAAGGCGCCGAGCTTGATGCGGTTGGCGCCGAACGTGTTGGTCTCGATGATGTCGGACCCGGCGCGGACGTAGGCCTGGTGCACCTCGGCGACGAGATCCGGCTGCGTCAGGTTCAGCTCGTCGAACGACCGGTTCAGGAAGATGCCCTTGGCGTACAGCATCGTCCCCATGGCGCCGTCGCAGACGAGGACTCGCGAGTCGATGGCCTCGAGGAAGGGAGCCAGAGGCATAAAGCCCTTATTGTACTGTTATCGGCTCCCGCCTTCGCTCGTCGAGCTTCGGCGCGGCAGGCCTCCGCGTTCGCCCTTCTCCTTGACAGACTAGGAGAGCCCCCCTATATTCCTAGTTGGCCTAGGAGAGCCGCATGGGAAAGAACGCCGACCTGCTCCCGGGAACCCTCGACATGCTGATCCTCAAGGCGGTCTCGCTGAAGCCGCTGCACGGCTACGGCGTGCTGCTGCGGATCCGCCAGATTTCGAAAGAGGCGCTGGAGATTCCGCAGGGCTCCCTGTACCCGGCGCTCTACCGGCTCGAGCATCAGGGGCTCGTCCTGGCTGAGTGGGGCGAGAGCGAGAACAAGCGAAAGGCGAAGTACTACACGCTCACGCAGACGGGACGAAAGCGCCTGCGGGAGGAGGCAGCCGGGTGGAACCGGCTGGCGGCGGCGATCGCCGCCGCGCTGGACGCGACGCCGGACGAGGTGTGACGTGATCGATCGCCTTCGCTCGCTGTTGAACGCGCTCTTCCGGCGGGGCCGGTTCGAAGACAACATGGCAGACGAGCTCCGCTTTCACATCGACGCGTACGCCGATGACCTCGAGCGATCCGGCGTCTCGCGCGCCGAGGCCAGGCGCCGCGCCCGCCTGGAATTCGGCGGCGTGGAGGGAATCCGGGAGGACTGCCGCCAGGCGCGGGGTCTGCGTCTGCTCGACGAGTTGAGGCAGGACCTCCGCTATGCGGTCCGCATGATGGTGCGAACGCCGGGATTCACCGTCGCCGCGATCGTGTCGCTGGCGCTGGGCATCGGCGCGAACACCGCAATCTTCAGCGTGATGGATGCCGTGCTCTTGAAGACGGTCCCGGTCGAGGATCCGGACAGGCTGCACTTCCTCGCCCATGGAACCGGCGACAACCCGGGCCTGAGCTCCACCTATCCGTTGTTCGATCGTTATCGCCGGCAGCTCGATGTCTTCACCGGGATCACGGCCTACAACATCCAGGAATTCAAGGTCTCCTCGGCGGAGGGAGCGGAGCTCGTCAACGGTCAGTTCGTCGCCGGCAACTATCATCACGTCCTCGGCGTTCCGTTCATCCTGGGACGCGGCTTCTCGTCGGAGCCGGACCTCCCGACCGACGCCGCTTACGTCGCGGTCATCACGGAGGGTTATTGGACGCGCCGGTTCGGACGGGATCCCGACGTGGTCGGAAAGAAACTGTTGGTTCAGGGCAAAGGCGTCACGATCGTGGGGGTCACCGGCGGTGGGTTTCAAGGTCTCAGACCCGGCAGGCACCTCGAGATCACGCTGCCGCTGGCGCTCAAATTCTTAGACGACCCGGAGTTTCCAGGTCGTCACGACACGTGGACCGGCCTGAACATCGTTGCGCGTCTCGGACCCGGTGTTGCGGAGTCGCAGGCGCTCGCAGCTGTCGACACTGTGTTCCGCCAGTACATGTCCCTGGAGGAGCAGAGTTGGGTCAAACGGAACGGGCGCACGCCCGAGGGTCTCAGCATTGGACGGCTGATGCCGGCCGGCCGGGGAACCAACGCGCTTCGAAGGCAGTACGACCTCTCCCTGCGCGTGCTGATGGCGATGGTCGGCGTCTTTCTCCTCATCGCCTGCGCGAACGTCGCCAACCTCATGCTCGCCAGGGCATCGACCCGCGTGAAGGAGGTCGCCGTTCGGATCAGCGTCGGCGCCGGCCGCGCGCGGCTCGTGCGACAGTTCCTGACCGAAAGCGTCCTGCTCGCCGTCCTCGGCGGCGCGGTCGGACTGCTCGTATCGCTGTGGGCCACGACGGCGATCGTCTCGCTCTTCCGCGCGGGCCAGATGCCGGTTGTGCTCGAGGCGGAGCCGAACGCACGAGTCCTCGCATTTACGACAGCCATCTCCCTACTGACCGGAATCGTTTGTGGTCTCGTCCCAGCACTCAAGGCGACCCGAGTGGACGTCAGCCCGACCCTCAAGGAGAACTCGACGGGATCCGTGGGCGGTGGCCGAAGTCCGGTGTCGGCCGGGAAAGCGCTGGCAGTCTCCCAGGTGGCGCTCTGCGTTCTGCTCGTCGTTTGCACCGGTCTCCTCGTGCGGACATTCCAGAACCTGAGAACGCTGGACGGCGGGTTTCAGAAAGAGAACGTGCTGCTCTTCTACGTGGACACACGAGGCAGCGATGCCGAGGTCATGACCCTGTACGGGGGGCTCCTCGAACGGTTGCAGGCGCTGCCCGGGGTCCGCGCGGCCTCCATCTCGACGTCGAGCCCGCTCGCAACCGACACCGAGGAGCGAGGCATCCGGATTCCAGGCCTCGCTGAAGAAGCCGCGGTCCGTACCGCCCTCACGAATCGAATCACCCCTGACTACTTCACCACCGTAGGGATCGAGGTGCTTCGAGGCAGAGGATTGACCGCGCTGGATTCCTCGAACGGCGCGAAGGTCGCACTCGTCAACGAGGCGATGGTCCGAGCCTATTTCGGCGATTCGGACCCATTGGGGCGGACGTTCAGTTTCACGGCCTTCCCGAACGATCCGGTCACGATTGTCGGCATCGTCCGGGACGCCCGTCATCAGAACCTCCGCGAGCCTGCGGCTCGGATGGCGTACATTCCGATCGCTCAGGCCGAAGAACCCCCTTCGCTGCTGACGACGGCGATTCGCACCGCGCAAGAGCCGCGCTCGTTGGAAGCGGTGGTGCGCGACACAGCGCGGCGAGCGAGCCCCGATCTTCTGATCAGCTATGTGCGCACGCTCGAGGAACAGGTCGATGCGTCGCTCGTGCGCGAGCGGGTGTTGGCCTCGCTCTCGGGCGGTTTCGGGGTGCTCGCGCTGCTTCTCGCGTCGGTCGGGCTCTACGGCCTGATGTCGTACGGCGTGGCGCGGAGGGCGCGGGAGATCGGCATCCGCATCGCGCTCGGCGCGCGCCGAGCCGACCTGCTATGGCAGGTGATTCGCGAAACGCTCACGGTGTCGGTGGCCGGCATCGTCATCGGGCTCGGCGCCGCGCTCGCGACGACGCGCGTCGTGTCGGCGTTCCTGTTTGGGCTGTCGCCGCGAGATCCGTTCACGCTCGTCGCCACGAGCGCCGTGCTGGTCGTGACCGCGCTCCTGGCTGGCTACCTGCCGGCGCGGCGCGCGGCGAGTGTGGATCCGATTCGCGCCCTGAAGACAGAGTAGGCCCGACCTTCAGGTCGGGCGTCGTGCCGCAAGCTGGGCGTTTGGATGATCCCGGCACGCCCGACCTCAGGTCGGGCGTGTGCGCAAGCTGGGCGTTTGGATGATCTCGCACGCCCGACCTGGAAGGTCGGGCCTACACTGTCTCGCGTCTTTCGTACCCGAGCGTCTCCCCATCGATCACGAGATACGACCGCGACACGAGGTCCAGGCACACCGACCGGACGCCGGAGACCGTCATCTCCACGAACCGGTGGTGATGACCGAACAGGTGGAGCCGCGGCTTCGCCGACGCGATCATCTCGTTGATCGGCGTCTTGCCGGCGTCGTGCCCGCCGGCCGCGCGAAACGGCCTCGGCGCTTCGTGCGTCAGCAAGACGTCCAGCCCTCGCATCGTCTTCACGGCCTCGACTTCCTCGCGGACGAAGTGCCGGCGCTTGTCGTCCTTCCCTTTCTTGATTAACTCCCCTGGCTTCTTGTCGTACCAAGTGGGCGCGAAGGTCCCGCCAACGCCCGCTACATACAGACCGTCGAGCTCCACACCAACGCCGTTTGGGATGTACACGAGGTTGGGCCAGCGCCCGCGGCCCGAGCGAGCCGGCGGAGCGAAGTCCGGCGCAGCCGGACCGGCGAGTGAGAGCGAGCGGGGGTGGGGCCCCGCGAGCGCCGAGAATGATGATGGCGACAGATCACTCACGACATCAAAGTCTTCGTTGTTGCCCTTTATCCAGTAGAGGGGCGCCGGCGGGTCTTCGTAGACGCCGGCATCGTCTCCAACATCACCCACGCACAGCCAGAAGGGAATCTCGGCGTGGCGCCGCATGACGCGGCGGACGGCATCGAAGTCGGCGTGAATATCGCCTAGGGCGCCGAAGAGGTTGAGGCGGGGACGAGGAGGTCTTTCTTGTCCCAAATGAAATCGTCTTTGCTGTACACGGCCAGCTCGTAGTCCTTGCCCATGAAGATGGCCGACACCGGGCAGGCTTCTTCGCAGTACCCGCAGAAAATGCAGCGCGTCTTGTGAATCTGGTAGATGGACGCGTAGCGCGGGCCGGCCTGGACCGTTCCGTCGTTCTCCGTCGCCTCGAGGTAGATCGCGTCCGCCGGGCAGGCGACGGCGCATAGTCCGCACGCCACGCACTTCTCCAGCCCGTTCTCGTCCCGCATCAGCACCTGCTTCCCGCGGTATTTCGGGAAGACCGGCACCTTCTGGTCTGGATAGTTGACCGTTATCGGCTTCTTGAAGAGGTGCTTGAAGGTCAGCGCGAAGCCCTTGACGAGGGCGGAGACCGTCCGGAACATCCTGGGATCATAACACGGCCTCAAGAGCCACTTCTGCTATCATTTAGAGGCAACTGTCCCGTGCTCCACGAACCCAAGTTCCTGTCGGCCGAGCAGTTCCTGCTCGTGACGTTGATGGTGAAGCTCGCCATCGCCGCGATCGTCGCGACGATGCTCGTGCGTTTCACCTGGTTCCGGCGGATCCTGCTGACCGAGAAGCGGGACTGGCCCGAGCGGCTCGTGTTCACCGCCTGCCTGGGTCTGCCCCTGACCGCCGGGGTGACCGCCCGACTTCTCCTCAACTACGACGCCGCGGACCTGTCGCTCGAGGGGGCTTTCCTCGCAGGGTTGATCGCCGGGCCGTACGCCGGGGCGCTGGTCGGCGCGCTCGTCGCGGCGCCCGCCTTCCTCGCAGGCGAGTTCATCGCCGTGCCGATGATGATCGGCTCCGGTTTCGCCGGCGGCGGCCTCCGGGAGGTCTGTCCGAAGCAGGCGATCTGGGGATTCTCGCCGCTCTTCTTCACCGGCCTCCACCGCCACGCGTGGAGCATCGTGCGCCGGCTGCAGATCGACTGGCACGTGATCCTGCTCGCGGCCCCAATCGCGCTCGAGGTGCTGCGGCAGGCGCTCGGGTACCGGTTCGGCGCCCATCGGCTGTTCTTTCTCCCGGCGAGCAACGCCTGGCTCTGGATTCTTTCGGCGCTGGCGGCGGTGCTGTCGGTCGCGATCCCGATCAAGATCTGGAACAACGCGCGCATCGAGCACCGCCTGCACGAGCAGGAACAGCTGCTCATGGCGGCGCGCATCGAGGCGCTCGCGAGCCAGATCAACCCGCATTTCCTGTTCAACACCCTCGCGTCGATCTCGTCGCTGATCCGGTCGCAGCCGGAGACGGCGCGCACGCTCATCGTGAAGCTGTCGGGCCTGCTGAGGCGGCTCCTGCGGAGTCAGGACCACTTCGTCACGCTGCGCGAGGAGCTCGAGGCGATCGACGAGTATCTCGACATCGAGACCGCTCGCTTCGGCCCGACGTTGTACGTGGAAAAGGACGTCAGCGCCGACAGCCTGGATCTGGTCGTTCCCAGCATGATCCTCCAGCCGCTGGTCGAGAACTCGATCAAGCACGGACTGTCACGAAAGGTCGGCGGCGGGCGTATCACCATTCGATCGACCCGCGTCAACGGCCACGGGGTCATCGAGGTCATCGACAACGGCCTGGGCATCGAAACCGCGAGAATCGAAGGCGTGTTCGGCGGGGGCATCGGCCTCAACAACGTCAACGAGCGCCTGAAGGTGATTTACGGCGCCAACTACAGGCTCCAGCTGAGCAGCGTGCCAGGTCAGGGCACGTGCGCGCGGGTCGAGATCCCGGAGCTGGTCGTGCCGGAGCGCGTGACCGCCTAAAATGGACGACCTCCGGGCCGTCGTAGTGGACGACGAACAGCTCGCGCGAGAGGAGCTGTGCTTCCAGCTCGGGCGGGTCGGAGGTGTCGAGGTTGTCGGGCAGGCCGGCAACGGGGTCGACGCCGTCCGTGTGATCACGGACAGCGAGCCGGACGTGGTGCTCCTTGACGTGCAGATGCCGGGCCTGACCGGCTTCGAGGTCGCGCGGCGGCTGCTCGACGGCAGCGTCGACGCGCACATCGTGTTCGTGACCGCGTTTGATGAGTACGCGCTGGAGGCGTTCGAGGTGAACGCCGTCGACTATCTGCTCAAGCCGGTCGAGCCGAGGCGGCTCGAGCAGGCGATCGACAAGGTCCGTCGGCGCGTGACCCCGGCCGGCGATCGGGGCAGCAGGCCGTCGATCGGGCACGAGGACCTCGAGCGGCTGCTGCAGCTGGTCGCCGATCGAAAGGACCTGCAGGAGCAGCTCGCGGTGAAGGTCGGTGAGCGGTTCCTGCTGATTGCGGCGGACGAGATCGTTCACGCGTCGGTCGAGAACGACGCGATCACGGTCGTAACGGGAACCGTCTCCGGCACGTCTAACTACAGGACGCTCGACGAGCTGCAGACGAAGCTGGACCCGGCGGTGTTCTGGCGGGTGCACCGATCGCACCTGGTGAACATCCAGAAAATCAAGGAGATCGTGCCGTGGTTCAGCCGAAACTATATTCTGAAGATGAAGGACGCGAAGGGGTCCGAAATCCCCGTCAGCCGGTCGCAGACGCGGCGGCTGCGTGACTATCTGAGGTTATGAGCTACGGATCACGGATGGACAACGAACAGCCGCGCGACCTCGACACCGACTCCGGCGCAACGCCGTCGGATGACACCGTTCCGGCGCTGGAACCCGTGCTGGCGGATGAGCCGGCCCCCGCGCTCGTGGAAGGACCGGTGCTCGGGATCGCCGCCGAGGCGACCCCTGGCGCGATCGAAGCCGCGGCCGCGGTCCCGGGAGAGCCGTCGGCCCGGATCGGCCTCGATCGGCGCTCGACGCAGCTCGCGCGCGTCGGCGAAGAGCTCGTCGCCTGGTTCAAGACCCTGATCTCGGCGGCGGTCTACGCGACGCTCATCGTGACCTTCGGCTTCCAGGTCGCGCGGGTCGAAGGGCAGAGCATGGCGCCGACCCTCGCGGATCAGGATCGGCTCATCGTCAACAAGATCGCGTACCGGTTCGGCGCGCCGCACGTCGGCGATATCGTCATGCTCTACTACCCGCTGAACCCGGACAAGTCCTTCGTCAAGCGCGTCATCGCCGAAGAAGGCGACCAGGTGCGGATCGTGGAGGGCCGCGTCTATCGCAACGAGGTGCCGCTCGACGACGATTACGTGCCGGCTGAGTTCCGGAGCCACGAAGACTGGGGCCCCGAGGTGATCCCGCCCGGGTACTACTTCGTCATGGGCGACCACCGGAACAACAGCTCCGACAGCCGCCACTGGGGGATGGTGCCGAAGAAGTACATCATCGGCAAGGTTCAGCTCCGCTGGTGGCCGCTGCCGAAGGCACGATTGTTCTGACCCGCTCCGCCGCGGTCACGCGGGTTCTCGCGCGGGTTCTCGCCGCCAACCTCGCGGTCGCCATCGCCAAGCTGGTCTTCGGCTACGGCACCGCGACGGTCAGCATCATCTCCGACGGCTTTCACTCGCTGACCGACGCGGCGGCCAACGTCGTCGCGCTCGTGGGGCTGCGCGCGTCCGGCAAACCGCCGGACGTCGATCATCCCTACGGCCATCGCAAGTTCGAGACGCTGACGGCCGCGGCGATCGTCGCCCTGCTCGTGCTGGTCATCGCCGAGGTCGTGCGCACGTCGCTGCAGCACCTCGGCGGCGCCAGCGCGCCGCGGGTGAGCGCGGCCAGCTTCGCGGTCATGCTCGCAACGCTCGCCGTCAATCTGGTCGTCGTCGGCTACGAGCGGCGCGCCGCCACGAGGCTGACGAGCGAGCTGCTGGTCGCGGACGCGATGCACACGCGCAGCGACGTGTTGACGTCGCTCGGCGTCCTCGCATCGCTCGTCGGCGTGTGGCTCGGCTTCCCCATCCTGGACCCGCTGAGCGGCCTGGTCGTGGCGATGGTCATCGGACATACGGGGTTCCAGATCGGCCGGCAGGCGACACATATCCTGGCGGATCGCATCGTGATCCCCGAGGAGGATCTTCGGACGGTCGTCATGGCCGTACCCGGCGTGCTCGGCTGCCACCACATCCGCACGCGCGGTACCGCCGATCATGTGTTCCTGGACCTTCACGTGTGGATGCGTCCGGACACGCGTCTGGACGAAGCCCACCGGTTGTCGCACGTCGTCAAGGACGGGCTGATGCAGCGCTATCCGCAGATCGTGGACGCGATCATCCACATAGAACCGCCGCCGGACAAAGGCAGAATCTAGAATTCAGAATTCAGAATTCAGAAGAAAGCCGCGCTGCGATGGCTAGCGCCAGTCGGCCGAGCGCCTTCTGGATTCTGGATTCTGGATTCTAAGACGCCTCGTCGCTGTACAGCCCCGCGATCGCGTCCTTGTACCGCTCCTCGACCACCTTTCGTTTGACCTTCAGCGTGGGCGTCAGCTCGCCGGAGTCGATCGTGAATTCCCGCGGGAGGATCGCGAGACGCTTGATGCGCTCGAACTGGGACAGCTCGCGATTGAGCGCGTCGACGAGCTCCTGATAGAGCGCGCGCACGTCGTCGCGGCCGGCCAGCTCCTCGCGCGACGCCGCCGGGCGCCCGAGATCGCGGAGCCGGCGTTCCAGGACCGCGAAGTCGGGGACGATGAGGACGGCGGGGTACTTGCGGCGATCGCCGATGAGCACGGCTTCCCCGACGAGCGGGCTCGCCTTGAGCCGTCCTTCGATCGGCTGGGGCGCGATCTTCTTTCCGCCGGAGGTCACCAGCAGGTCCTTCTTCCGGTCGGTGATCTTCAGGTACCCGTCGGCGTCGATCTCGCCGATGTCGCCGGTGTGCAGCCAGCCGTCCTCGACCGCCGCCGCGGTCGCCTCCGGCTTGTTGTAGTAGCCCGCCATGATGTTCGGGCCGCGCGCGAGAATCTCGCCGTCCTCGGCGATGCGGAGCTCGACGCCGCGGACGGCGCGTCCCACCGTACCCAACCGCGGCGCCGCCGGCGGGTTCACGGTCAGCACCGGTGACGTCTCGGTCAGCCCGTAGCCCTCGATGATGTTGAACCCGCAGGCCTGGAAGAACGCGGCGATCTCCTTCGACAACGGCGCGCTCCCTGACACGAGGTACTTCAGCCGCCCGCCGAGCCCGTCCCGGATCTTCCGGAGCACGAGGCGGTCGGCGAGCCCCTTGAACAGGCCGCCGCGAAGGCCCTGGTTGACCGCCCACTTGAACATCGCGCGCTTGAGGAACGGTCCGGTCGTTCCCTTCTCGGTTATGCGCGTGTGCAGCTTTTCGAACACGCGCGGGACGGCGGTCATGACGGTCGGCCTCACCGCCGCGATGTCGCGAGCGATCGTCTCGATCGACTCCGCGAACACGAGCGTCGTCCCTGCGGTGAGATAGACGTACGACACCAGCCGCTCGAAGGCATGGCTGAGCGGGAGGAAGGACAACGCGAGGTCTTCCTCGTTTACCCGGAGCGCCTCGATGCTCGCGTGCATGTTCGACGCGAGGTTGGCGTGCGTCAACATCACGCCCTTCGGCTCGCCGGTCGTCCCCGACGTGTAGATGAGGGTCGCCAGGTCGCCCGGCTGGATCGCCCGCGCGGCGTCCTTGTATTCCTTCGCCACACCCCATGACGCGGTGATTGCCGCATGCCCTCGCGCCGCGACGTCGTCGAGCGTCAACACGGATCCGCCCGCCGCCCCGCCCGGTTCGATCAGGATGACCGCCTCGAGCGCGGGCAGCTCGTGACGCACCTGCTGCACCTTTTCCGCCTGAGCGGCGTTCGAGACGAACACGCACCGCGCGCCAGCGTCCTGCAGGATGTATCGCGCCTGCTGCGGCGTGAGCGTCGGATAGACCGGCACGGTGACGCCTCCGGCCGTCAGGATCGCAAGGTCCGCGATCAGCCATTCGGGCCGGCTCTCGGACATGATCGCCGCGCGGTCGCCGCGCGTCAGCCCGAACGATGAGAGCCCCAGGCTCAGGTCGCGAACGCGTTCGAAGAAATCCTTGCTCGAGATCCACTGGATGCCGCTCGCGAGGCTGCGCCCGACCAGCGTCGCGCGCGGGTAACGGCCGCTGACGAAGAACGGCACATCGGCGATCGTGCGGACGTCGGTCGAGGTGTCAGTGTTCAGCATTCAGCATTCCACATTCAGCATTCCATAATGAGCGGGCGTCAGTACCCCGCTTCCTTGTCGACGACGTTCAGCAGGGACTCCCCTGCGCGGTACCTGCGCAGATTCTCCAGAAAGATTGCCAGCGCCGCGTCCCAATAGTCCGGACGGTTTCCCGCGACGTGCGGCGTAATCAGCAGGTTGGGTGTGTCCCACAGCGGGCTGCCCGCCTCGAGCGGCTCGTCGTCGAACACGTCGAGCGCCGCGCCGGCGATCGCTCCGCGGGTGAGCGCCTCGGCGAGGGCCGCTTCATCCACGAGCGCTCCGCGCGCGATGTTGACGAGGATGGCGTCCCGCTTCATCAGGCTCAGCTCGCGCGCGCCGAGAATCCGTTCGGTTTCGGCGGTGTGCGGAGCCGCCAGGACGACCACATCCCAGTTGGGCAGGAGGTCACCAAGCGCCGCGGACGCATGAACCGCGGCCACACCCTCCGGACATCCGGCGTCCACCCTCCGCCGCGTCGCTTCGACGCGCGCCCCGAGCGCCGACATCAGGCGCGCGACGGCCGTCCCGATCCCTCCGAGTCCGACGATCCCGACCGTCTTGCGCGCGAGCAACCGCGGCGGGTCGAGCGTCAACTCGTTCTGCGCCCACACGTGCTCGGCCTGCCGTCGGAACGCGACCGGCAGCCGGCGGAACAGCGCCAGGACGACCGAGACGACGTGCTCGGCGATCGTCTCGGCGTGCATCCCGCGGGAGTTCGTGATGATGACGTCCGAGGCGCGCATGGCCGGAAACAGCATCCCTCCGACGCCCGCCGCCGGGCTGTGGATCCAGCGCAGCCGCCCGGCCGCCGCCAGCATCTCGGGCCGGATGATGGAGCTGAACGCCACTTCTGCGTCGGGAATGAGATCGACCGCCTCTGGCCGCGTGCGAGCGTTGACGACCTCCATGTCTTCAGCCGCGGCACGGATCCGGTCGACGACCCAATCGGGCGTGTCCCACGCGACCCATCGGCTGTAATTGGCGATGATGACTTTCATCAGCCGCGGCGATACGGCCCGGACCGCCCTCCCCGTTTCTCGATGAGCATGATGTCGCCGATCGTCATCGTGCGGTCGGCCGCCTTGACCATGTCGTAAATCGTGAGCGCGGCAACCGCCACTGCGGTCAGCGCTTCCATTTCGACGCCGGTCTGCGCCTCGGTGCGAACGCGCGCCTCGATGTCGTAGCCGTCGCGCCGCGGCGTGAGCTCGACCGAGACGTGCGAGAGCGGAAGCGGATGGCACAGGGGGATGAGGCCGGCGGTCCGCTTCGCCGCCATGATGCCGGCGAGCCGGGCCGTCTCGAGTGGGTCGCCCTTCTTCGTGCGGCCCGAGCGGACCAGGCGGAGCGCTCCGGGCGCGATCGTGATCTTTCCCCGTGCGACGGCCTCGCGGCGGGAGACCGGCTTCCCTCCGACGTCCACCATCCGGATACGGCCGAGTGGGTCGATGTGGGAGAGCTTGCCATCATTTTTCTTGGCTCGCGGGGCCCCACCCCCGCTCGCTCGCGCTCGGCGGTGCGGCTTCGCCGCACTTCCCTCCGGCGCCTCGCGCGGGCCGCGGGCGCTCTTACGGTGTTTCATCCATTTCCCCCTGGGCCAGATAGAACGACAGGCTCTCGAGCGACACCGTCAGGTCGACGCTCTTCAGCTTGACCTCCGGCGGCACCGTGAGGGCCCCCGGCGAGAAATTCAGAATTGCCTTGATCCCGGCGTCGACGACCGCATCGACGACAGGCTGCGCCGACTCGGCGGGGACCGCGATCACGGCGATCCCGATCTTGTCGCGCCGGACGACGGCGCGCAGGTCCTCGATGCTGTTGATGCGGACCCCGGAGCGGGAGCGCCGGCCGATTTTCGCCCGCTCGGTATCGAAGAGCGCCGCGATCTCGAATCCTTCGACGCGGAATCCGGGATAGTCGGCCAGCGCGAGGCCCAGGTTGCCCGCGCCCATGATCGCGACCCGCACGCGCCGGTCGAGGCCGAGGATCTGCCGGAGGTGGCGCTTCAGTTCCTTGACGTAGTACCCGACGCCGCGAATGCCGAACTCCCCGAAATAGGCGAGGTCTTTGCGGATCTGTGCCGCGTTGAGGTGGAACTGCTCGGCGAGCGCCTTGGAGGAGATCGTCCGCACGCCCGCCGCATCGAGAGCGTTCAGGCACCGGAGGTACACCGAGAGCCGGTTGGTGGTCAGCTCCGAGATCTGATCCGAAGTCGCTCTCGCCTTGTTCCGCTCCTTCACAAGCGGCAGATCTTACCTGATCGGAACAAGATCCGGACCCTGACCGTCCTCTCTACTGATGGATCTTCGGTTCGTCTTCCGCCTGCTCGTCAAGCAACCCGCCTACGCCGCGATCGTCGTGCTGACGCTGGCGCTGGCGATCGGCGCCAACACCGTCATCTTCAGCTTCGTCAACGTGCTGGTGCTGCGGCCGCTACCGATCGGCCAGCCGGAGACGCTCGGCTGGCTCTGGATGCTCAACCCGCAGAGCCAGACGACGCGGGGAAGGTTCTCGTATGCCGATTACAACGACCTGCGTAGCGCGAGCCGCACGTTCGTCACGCTCGCGGCGGCCACGACTGAGAGCGTCACCCTGACCGGACGCGGGGAGCCGCAGCGTCTCCAGGCACAGCGCGTAACGGCGAACCTCTTCGAGACCTGGCAGCTCCGAACGGTCGCCGGCCGCGTCCTCCGGCCCGAAGAAGACGTCCCGGGCGGGCCATGCTCGATCGTCCTCAGCCACAAGCTCTGGGTGTCGCACTTTCAGCGCGAGCCGGCGGCCGTGACGCAATCGGTGAGCGTGGACGGCCGCGCGTGCACGATCGTCGGCGTGCTCGATCCATCAATCGAGTTCGGAAACCTGGCGCTCACCGACGTATGGATGCCGATCGCGGCGGATCCGGCGGCCGGCCGCCGCGACGATCGCCGCTACTCGGTCGTCGGCCGCCTGAAGCCGGGCGTGACGCTCGAGCAGGCCGACGGCGAAATCCGCACGATTACCGAGCGTCTGGCCCGGGAGTTTCCCGCGACGAACGCCGGCTGGAGCGCGCGCGTTGCGCCGACGAGGGAGGCGATCGCCGGCAGCGACACATGGGTCATCCTCGCGTTGCTGTCGCTGGTCGTCGGGTTCGTGCTCCTCATCGCGTGCGCCAACGTGACCAACCTCGCGCTCGCGCGCGTGTCGGGCCGGCGGCGCGAGCTCGCGGTCAGGACCGCGCTTGGGGCCTCCCGCTGGCGGACGCTGCGCCTCCTGCTCGTCGAAGGCCTGGTCCTCGGCGCTGCGGGCGGCGCGCTCGGGGTCCTCCTAGGGGATGCGGGGCTCCGGCTGATTCGCGCCGCGGCGTACGAGCCGTTCTTCGAGCTGATCAGGATCGATCGGAACGTGCTCTTCTTCGCCGCCGGAGTCTCGATCCTCTGCCCCATTCTCTTCAGCCTGATCCCGGCGCTCCTGACGTCCGACAATCAAGCCAGCGAAGCGCTCAAGGAGGGCGGGCGCACGTCTGGCGCGGTCCGCGCGCGGCGCAGCCGTCACGCGCTCGTCGTGGCGCAGGTCGCGCTGGCGATGACGCTCCTCGTGGTCGCGACGCTGGTCGTGCGATCCATGATCGCGGTCAATCGCACCGACATCGGCTTCGATCCGCACCCGCTGCTAACCGCCCAGATCGTCACGCCCGAGTGGAAACATCGCGATGACGGGGCGGTCGCGCGGCTGCAGGAGGCGCTGGTCGCGAGGCTGCAGCGTATACCCGGAGTGGAAGCGGCGGCGGCGACGAGCGCGCTCCCCGCGCTGGAGGTCGGCTCGCGGCAGACGTTCGTCGTGAGCGGCCGCCCGCCGGCGAGCGACGCCGAGCGGCCATGGGCGCGGCGCTTCGTCATCAGCGCAGACTTCTTCCGTACGGTGGGACTGCCGGTCGTCGCCGGACGAGTCTTCACGGCCGGCGATCGCGCCGATACCGAGCCGGTCGCGCTCGTCAACGCCACCGCCGCTCAGAAATACTTTGGATCGACCGGCGCGGCGCTCGATGCGCGCCTGTCGATCGCGGGCCCGAACGAGCCCCCACAGTGGATTCGCGTCGTCGGCGTCGCCGGCGATACCTCGAATCCGGATATCGAGCTGCCGCCCGATCCCCATGTCTACCTGCCCCTTACCCAGCGGCCCTCGCGCGCGATGGCGCTCGTCGTGCGGGCGCCCCGGCCTGCCGACCTCGCGTCGGCGGTTCGAGCGGGCGTGCGCGAGACAGACGCCGAGGTCCCGGTCTTTCAGCTCCGGACCTTCGACGAGGCGATCAAGGACGAGCTTTCGAGCAGCGTGATCCTCGCCTGGATGTTCGCGGCGTTTGCGGTGCTGGCGCTCATCCTGGCCTCGACGGGTTTGTACGGCGTGATCTCGTACACCGTCGGCCAGCGGACGCAGGAGATCGGCGTCCGGATGGCGCTCGGCGCGCTGCCCCGCGACATCCGGCGTCTCGTCATCACTCAGGGCGCGCGGTTGCTCGCGATCGGCGGCGCGATCGGTCTGGCTGGCGCCTTCCTCGTCTCGCAGACGATGCGGAGCGTGCTCTTCGGCGTGACCACGTCGGACCCGGTTACGTATGCCGGCGTGGTAGCCGCCATCATGGCCTCCGCTGCGCTGGCGATGTGGGTGCCGATGCGCCGCGCGACGCGGCTCGATCCGGTCAGGAGCCTCAGGGCAGACTGATCGGCCGCTGGCTTCGGCATTCGGCGGTTTTTGTGTAGACTCCGCCGCATGGCACAGCCCGCGAAGACCGCCGAGAGTCGTTCTTCCGCCGCGTTCAAGCCGTACGTTCCCGCCAGCCAGTCGCCCGCCGAGTTCACGATCAAAGCGATCGTGCTCGGCGCGCTCTTTGGCCTGGTGTTCGGGGCCTCGACCGTCTACCTCGGCCTGCGCGCCGGGCTGACGGTGAGCGCGTCCATCCCGATCGCGGTGCTCGCGATCTCGGTGCTGAAGCGCCTGGGCGGCTCGACGATCCTGGAAAACAACATCGTCCAGACGATCGGCTCGGCCGGCGAGTCGCTCGCCGCGGGGGTCGTCTTCACGATTCCGGCGCTGATCTTCCTGCTGCCGCTCGGGCCCGCCTATTTCAACTACTTCCAGATCACCGTTCTCGCGATCGCCGGCGGCATCCTCGGCGTGTTGATGATGATTCCGCTGCGCCGCGCGTTGATTGTGAAAGAGCACGGCGTGCTGCCCTACCCCGAGGGGACGGCCTGCGCGGACGTGCTGATCGCCGGCGAGCGCGGCGGGGCGCTGGCGAAAACGGTGTTCATGGGGCTCGGGATCGGCGCGTCGTGGAAGGCGCTCTCCTGGATCGTGCAGATCTTCCGGACCGCCATCGGCTACTCGTTCCCGCGCGCCAGCTTCTTCCCGAACGCGACGCTCAACCTCGATCTGTCGCCAGAGTACATGGGCGTCGGGTACGTCATCGGGCCGCGGATCGCGGGCGTGATGTTCGCCGGCGGCGTGCTCTCGTGGCTCGTCCTGCTGCCGCTCCTGTCGTATCTCGGCAACTTCATGACCGTGCCGCTGCCGCCCGTGCCCGCGAGCGGCCTGCGCCTCGATCAGATGTCGCCGCAGCAGATGTGGAGCGCGTACATCCGGTACACGGGGGCGGGTGCGGTGCTGGCGGCCGGCCTGATCACGCTCGCGCGGACGATTCCGACGATCGTGACCTCGTTCCGCGAGAGCGTGAAAGACTTCGGCGCGGCCGGAGGCAAGGGGGGCCGCGTGCGAACCGAGCGCGACATGCCGCTGAGCGTCGTGCTCATCGGTTCGGTGGCGCTCGCGGTGTTCCTGATCGTCGCCCCGGGGACGCCGACCCAGGGAAACGTCCTCGCCGCCGTCCTGATTGTCCTGTTCGGGTTCTTCTTCGTGACGGTGTCGTCGCGCATCACGGGGCTCATCGGCAATTCTTCCAATCCGATCTCCGGAATGACGATCGCGACGCTCATCCTGACCTGCACGATTTTCGTGGCGGTCGGCTGGGTGGGCAACGACTACGCGCCGATCGCGCTCGGCGTCGGCGCCGTCGTCTGCATCGCCGCGGCGATCGCCGGCGCGACGTCGCAGGATCTGAAAACCGGCTTCATCGTCGGCGCGACGCCGTTCCATCAGCAGGTCGGCCTGGTGATTGGCGTGGTCACGTCCGCGTTCGTCATCGGCATCACCACGCTGTACCTGCACCGGGTGATGGTCATCGGCTCCGACGCGCTCGCGGCGCCGCAGGCGACGCTCATGTCCACGATCATTCGCGGACTGCTCGCCCAGAACCTCCCGTGGGGGCTCGTCCTGGTCGGCGTCTTCATCTCGGTCACGCTCGAGCTGTGCGGAATCCGCTCGCTCTCGTTCGCCGTCGGCTCGTATTTGCCCATCGCCACGACGGCGCCGATCTTCGCCGGCGGCGTCGTCCGGTGGTGGGTCGAGCGCAAGACCGGCCAGAAGGACGAATCAGAGATCAGCAGCGGGACGCTCTTCAGCTCGGGCCTGATCGCCGGCGGGTCGCTCGCGGGCATCCTGTACGCGGTGCTGTACGGCTGGAACAAGATCGAGGCGGCGGATGACGCCACGGCGACGGGACTGCGCGGGCTCGAATTCCTGCACGAAGGGACTGTTGGGATGGTGGCGGGCGGCCTGCTCTTCGCCGCGCTCGCGGTGATCCTCGCCCGCGCGGGGCAGCGTAAACTGGGGTAGATGACGGGTGTCACCGCGGTTGTGGCACGAGGCATCAGCCTCGTCCTGGTCGCCATCGTCGCCGGAAGCGTTTCCGCGCAGCCCCAGACGCGGATCGCGACAACGATCGACGCGCTGCTGACCTATCCCGTCTTCTTCCATGGCCGGAACGTCGTCGTCCGCGGGACGCTCGCCGAGCGAGACGGCCTGTGGTCGCTCACGTCGGCCGCTGGCGAACGGCGCGTCCACGTCCTGATGAAGAGCACTCGGCCGGACTCCGGCGCCGTCGAGGCCCGCGGTGAGTTCTGGGACCTGGGCCGGCTCCAGCAGGAGGACCCGAGGTTTGCCGGCTACGACATGGACCGGCTGATCGAACGCGTCAATCAGGGGCGCTGGCCGGGCCAGAACCAGATCTTCGTCCTGGCGCTGGAGCTCGCAGGCCCCGGCGCCGCGGCGCCTTCCACGCAGGCCACGACGATTCGCGCGATCGTCCTCGAGCCCGACAAGTACGACGGACAGCGCGTCAGCGTGACGGGCCGCTTCCGCGGCGTCAACCTGTTCGGCGATCTGCCACAGGCGCCGGGGCGCAGCCGGTACGACTTCGTCCTGCAGTCGGCGGACGCGGCCATCTGGGTGACCGGGCTGCAGCCGAAGGGGAAGAACTGGTCGCTCGATCGCAACGCGCGCGTGGACACGGGCCGATGGCTCGAGGTCACCGGCACCATCGGCCGCAGCTCGGGACTCGTCTGGATCGACGCCGAGAAGATCGGGCTCGGAACGGCGCCCGAGCCCGCCGCCGTCGTCGAGGTCGCGGTCCCGAAGGTGGGCCCCGCGCCCGAAGTCACCTTCAGCCTTCCGACGCCGGAAGACATCGACGTCGAGACGTCGATCGTCGTGCGCGTTCAGTTCTCGCGCGACATGGAAGCGGCCAGCCTGAAAGATCGCGTTCGCGTGCGCTACGTCACGCCGCCGTCCGAGGGGGCACCCGCGTCGCCGCCTCCCTTCGCGACCGCCTACCGGGAAGGGACCAAGGTCCTGGAGATCAAGTTCTCGGCGCGGCTCGATCGGTTCCGCGTCGTGGAAGTGGAGCTCCTCGATGGCGTCGCCGCGTTCGACGGCGCGAAGCTCGTGACGCCGTGGAAGCTGACGTTTACCACGGGCCCTCAATAACCACGGATCAAACGGATGCCCGTCTAATCTGGAAACCACGGATTAGACGGATGCGGCTCCCCTAATTCAAACCACGGATTGAACGGATGCAGCTTGGATGACGGACGGACCTTAATGGGAAGGGAGCGCTGAATCCGTCGCTGTGAAGAGAGGAAATCCGTCTAATCCGTGGTCGTGAATCGGGAATCGATCCGTGGTCGTTAAGCGGGCTCCGCGGTTGGCTGTCTGAATCGCCTTTTGAACAGCCTCCAGATCGTCGCCGCAAAGATCGCGATCACGAGCAGCAGAATCACGGTGACGACGAGCGCCACGATCGGGTATTTCAGCGCCACGAAGCCGAGGCCGACGACGAAGAGATCCTCAGTGAAGCTGAGGATCCAGTTCGAGATCGGCTCCGGACTCGTGTTGGCGACCGCGCGGGTGCCGGCCTTGGTCGCGTGGGTGCTGGCAGCGACAGTACCGCCGAGCAAGCGCGATGAGCCCCGTCACCGCCGGCGACGTCTCGCCAAAGGTCGAGACGGCGACGAGCGCACCACCGATCGGACGGATCGCCGTGTGCACGGTATCCCAGAGCGAATCGACCCACGGCACCTTGTCCGCGACGAACTCGATCGCGTACATGATCAGCGCCGCCACGATCACGACGTCGTGGTCGAAGACCTTGAACTGCGGCGGCAGATCCACCCACCCGTAGCGCGACGCCAGGCCGAGGATCGCGACGGTCGCGTACAGATTGATGCCGGCCGAAAACGAGAAGCCGAGCGTGCGGCCGAGGGTGGTCAGGACTTCCATCTCAATGCTGATTGTGGAATGTGGAATGCTGGCGCAGATCTTTCAACATCGTCTGAATACTGCTTCGCACCGACTGAATGAGCCCGTCCCTATCGTCGATCGTCATTCCGGCCGTCTCGACCGGGGGCCCGAAGCGCAGGCGCACGGTGACCGGCCGGATGATGGGACTGCCCTTCTTCATGGCCGCGCGAGCGCCGTCAATCGCCACCGGCACGACGGGCGCCCCGGCCTTCATCGCCATGATGAACCCCCCCTTCTTGAACGGCAAGAGCTCCCCCGTCCGGCTTCGCGTCCCCTCGGGGTAGATCATGAACGATGCTCCAGCCCTGAGCGCGGCGGCGGCCCCATCGATCGCCGGCAGGCTTTGATCGCGATTGCCGCGCTCCAGCGGGACGAATCCGGCCAGGTCGAAGGCCCGGACCAGGATCGGCAGCTTACGCAGCTCAGCCTTGTAGAGCACCCGCAGATTGGGGAACAGGGGGGAGAGGGCCTCGAAGACCACCGGCGGCTCGATGTTGCTGCTGTGGTTCACGCAGTAGACCGCGGCGCGCCCGCGCTGGAGGTGCTCGGTCCCGTCGACGACCGAACGAATACCGCTGAGCCAGAAGCCCAGCCGGATGCCTCCCAGGCCGGCCATGTAGAGCACGGCTGGCGATCGCACGACGAACGCGACGACAATCGCCGGAATGCCGACGACGATGATGTAAAGAGAGACCAGGACGTACGCGGCGAGCGACCGGATCGCGTCGATCAGCATTAAACGGAAAAGAGCCCGCCGGGATTTTATCCCGACGGGCTCTGCAAAGTGTCTGGGCGTCCGCTTGTCGCGTCGCGGGCCTAAGAGGCCCGCGCTCCAGACCCGCGCGCCGTTACGACGCCCGGGCCGCGGTCCGTCGCGCGGTCACGCGCGTCGGCGGCTTCGTGGTCTTGGCCTTGGCCATCGCGCGATTCTTCATCGCGAAGCAGCGCTCGAGGGCGCGGTCCACCTTCTCTTCGACCATCACCATCGTCTCGCGCGAGACTTCGGAGATCTCCGAAATCACGAGGAACTTCGCGCGGTCGAGCATCCGCTTCTCTCGGAACGAGAGGTTCTTCGACCGGGCCAGGAACGTGAGGCTCTTCAGGACGTCCACGACGTCGTAGATCGAGCCGGTCCGCATCTTGTCCGAGTTGTCCTTGAAGCGGCCCTTCCAGTTCTGGTGATTGTCGATCTTGCCGTCCCCGAGCAGCGAAAAGAGCTTGATGACTTCCTGGTCTACGATCGCCCGACGGAGGCCGACGCCGTCGACGTTATCCACCGGCACGAGGACGGTCGTGTCGCTCGCCACCATCCGCAGATGATAGAAACCGCAGGTGGTGCCAAGGATCGTCTTCGTCTCGATGCTCTCAACAACGCCGAGGCCATGGTTCGGGTAAATGACCTTGTCACCGACCTGGAATGTCACAAATCCCCCAGTTAGGAAAGGAGCGTGTAGGTTGGGAATGCGCCCGACAAGCAGTCCACTAAGTATACAGAGTCGTGCACAGTCGATCAACAGAAAACCCCTGATTTTGCGGGACTTTTTGCACCTTTCGGCACCCCGGCTCGGACCCGCTGACGGCTCGGGTACCAGCTCTACCTTTCGCTAACCGAAACACGCTAAATAGTTTGGCTGAAAAGCGGCGCAGGGTTGATACGACAGGACTAAGGTTTGGGATCGGCCTGTTTCCGGCCCGGTGGGCGCTAGGTGGCTCCGTAGCGGGCCATCGCCAGCGACACGATTTCACCCACCAGCTCGGTGTAGGTCCGCCCGGCTTTTCGCGCCGCCATCGCGAACTCCGACTTCGACGCCAGCCAGGGATTCGGGTTCACTTCGATGACCGCCACCCGTCCGTCTGCCTGCAGCCGCATGTCGACGCGACCGTAGTCGCGAAGATCGAGCGCCTGATAGGCCGCCACGGCCGTCTGCTGGAGGTTGGTGATCGTGTCCTCGGACAGGTCCTCGGGAAAGACCGACTTGGTGTCGCGATACGCGTGAGTCCCCTTTCCCCACTTCACCTCGGCGCCGGCGATCCGGGGCCGTCCCTCGGGGAGCTTCGACAGATCGAGCTCGACGATCGGCAGCGCCGTCGGCGTCTCGTTGCCGATGACCCCGACGTACATCTCGCGCCCTTCGACGTACTCCTCGATCAGGACGGGCGAGTCGAAATTCTGATGGAGCCAGTCGATCCGCTCCATCAATTCGCGGATCGAGTTGACGACCGCGTTGAACTCGATGCCGATCGATCCATCCTCGCGCGCGGGCTTGACGATGACGGGGAACTCGAGATGGTGCGAGAAGTCGAGACGGCCGCGAAACACTTTGGCGAAGACCGGCGTATGGATCCCGTGAAACGCGAAGATCTTCTTCGCGACCGCCTTGTCCTGCGCCAGCATCAGGCCGTGGACGCCGGCGCCGGTGTAGGGCCGGTTGAGGAGGTCCAGGTAGCCCGCGATCAGAACGTCGGCGCCGTCGTTCCCCCCGAAAGACTCGGAGAGGTTGAAGACGAGATCGCATTCGAGGCGCGACACCGCGTGCAGGCTCTTGACGCTGCCGTCGAGGCAGTGCAGCTCTGCCTCGTGGCCCAGTTTGTCGAGCGCCTCTTTGACTTCCTCCTCGACTTCTTTCTTGTCGAGCGTCCGCGTCAGCGGCGCTTTCGCATTGGTCGCCGCGCCTTCCTCTTCCGGTTCATCCCACCGGTCGTAAAGCACAACGATCTTCTGTTTGGCCACAATTTCGGGCAATTATAAAGGTTCATGGTTCTGCGTTCCAAGCTCCGGCTTCTGGTTCTGGTTCCGGTTCTCTTTCTCGGCGCGATGGCGATCGCGCCGAACAACCGCCCGATCGGCGAGTGGCGCGCGTACGGCGGCGATCTGGCGAACACGAAGTACGCGCCGCTCGATCAGATCGCGCGTGCGAACGTGCGGAACCTGCGGATCGCGTGGCGATGGCGTTCGATCGACCAGGACGTGCTCGCCGCGCGTCCAGGGCTCCATACGTTCCTGAACGAAGCGACGCCCGTCATGGCGGGCGGCCGCCTCTACACGGTCACCTCGCTCAGCCAGGTTGCCGCGATCGACCCGTCGACGGGTCGCACGATCTGGACCTTCGACCCGAAGGCCTACGAGGCGGGCCAGCCGGTCAACCTCGGCTTCGTGAACCGCGGACTGGCCTACTGGCGTGACGACAAGGACGAAAGGCTCTTTGCCGGCACCGGCGACGGATACCTCATCGCGCTCGACGCGCGCACGGGGCGGCCCATTCCATCGTTCGGCGGCGCCGGGCGCGTCGACCTCACCGTCGGCCTCCGTCGGCCGGTCAACAGGGCCGAATACTCGGTCACCTCACCACCGATCGTCAGCCGGGGGGTCGTGATCGTCGGCTCGTCGGTTCTCGATCCGGTCCTGCGACAAGCGGGCGCGCCGGGCGACGTGCGCGGGTTCGACGCGCGGACCGGCAAGCTGCGCTGGACCTTCCACACCATCGCGCAGCGAGGAGAGCCTGGCGCGGAGACGTGGGAGGACGGATCGTCGGAGCGGACGGGCAACGCGAACGTCTGGACGATCATGAGCGCCGACGAGTCGCTGGGCTACGTCTACCTGCCGACGAGCACCCCGACGTCGGACTTCTACGGCGGTCATCGCCTGGGCGCGAACCTGTACGGCGACAGCCTCGTTGCCGTCAAAGCCGAGACGGGCGAGCGCGTCTGGCACTTCCAGACGACGCACCATGGGCTGTGGGATTACGACCTGCCGGCGGCACCCGTTCTTGCGGACGTCAGGATTGGTGGACGAGTGCGGAAAATCGTCGCGCAGGTCACCAAGCAGGGCTTCTGTTTTGTTTTCGATCGGGAAACGGGCGAGCCGATCTGGCCGATCGAGGAGCGGCCGGTCGCCGCATCCACGCTCGAAGGAGAACGTGCGTGGCCCACGCAGCCGTTCCCTGTCCGGCCAGCGCCGTTCGATCGTCAAGGGATCGTCGAGAGCGATCTGATCGACTTCACGCCGGAGCTGCGCGCCGAGGCGCGGGCGATTCTCGGCAAGCACCATCACGGACCGCTCTTCACGCCGCCGGTCGAGGGAACGACGGTCATGCTGCCGGGCTGGGTTGGCGGCGCGAGCTGGGCGGGAGCGGGCTTCGATCCGGATTCCGGCCTGTTGTACGTCCAATCGACCACGGCGCCGTTCATCGTCACCCTGTCACGGCCGGACCCGGCACGATCGGATCTCCGATTCACGGCGCGGCCGCCCGCCCCCGCGGACGGTCCCCGGGGCCTCCCGCTCACGAAGCCGCCATACGGGCGTGTAACGGCGATTGACCTGACGACCGGCGACCACGCGTGGATGTCACCGCTCGGGGAGGGACCGCGCGATCATCCGGCGCTCAAGGGCCTCAACCTTCCCCGCCTGGGATGGCCCGTCCGAGGCGCACTGCTCGTCACCAAGACGCTCTTGTTCGTCGGCCAGGAGCCGCGGCGGCTGAACGAGCGCAACCGGCCGTCGCCGCGCGGCAACGGCGTCCAGGCGGATTTCGAATCGCGGGACCCGGCGCTGTTCGTGTTCGATAAGAAGAGCGGAGACTTGATCGCGCAGATTGAGCTGCCGACCAATGCCACCGGCGCACCGATGACCTATCTCTCGAACGGCCGTCAGTTCATCGTCGTTCCGGTCGGCGGCGCCAACATTCCTGCCGAGTTGATCGCGCTGGCGCTGCCGGATTAGCTGGCGCTGCACGGACTCTCTTCAATCCAAGAACAGGGCCAAGGTTGGCAGCGCGACCGCTATCGGATGATTCTGGGCGCGGTGGGTGTTGGCGGCGCGACCGACGGGCCGACGATCTTCAAGATGACGCCATCCTGATGGTTGACGATGTAGAGCTCGCCGACGGCATCGATGCCAAACGAGCTGATCCCGCCGCCGAGCCTCGCGTCGCCGCCGAACTCGGCGGTGTGCTCGGTGCGGTCTGACGCCTGCGCCTCTCCAGTCGTGGCAGAGATGTTGAGCGCGATGGACCACGCCCGGGAGAAGTAGTCTCCGTAGAAATACCGGCCCCGATAGCGCGACGGCAGCGCCCGGCCGCGGTAGACGTAGCCGCCGGTCACCGATGCGCCGTCGTTGTGACCGTACTCGGAGATTGGGTCCACGAGTGGTGTGAACGCCGGCGGCGAGCGACTGGACGTTCGACCGTGTGCCCTCTCGGAGTCGCCAGCCGTAATTTCGTCCTCCGCGATTGCGCGGCTCGTAATCGATTTCCTCAATTCGATTCTGTCCCGACATCCCCGATGATGAGCGCCCCGGTGCCGCCGAGGGCCGGATCGTCGAAGCTGTAGCGCCAGGGATTGCGCAGGCCGAAGCTCCAGATCTCGCCGTGCGCGCTGACCGGATCGCCGTCGAGAAACGGATTGTCGGGCGGAATCCGATAGCCGTTGGAGTCGCTGTCCGGGACGCTCACGTCGATCCGGAGGAACTTTCCGAGCAGCGAGATCGGCGTCTGGGCATGGTTCTGCGGATCGTTGGCGCTTCCGCCGTCGCCCATCCCGATATAGAGAAACCCGTCGGGCCCGAAGGCAAGATGCCCCCCGTTGTGATTCGAGAACGGTTGGCCGATCACGCGGAACCCGGTCGAAATCCATCGCAGGTCGAACCGGCTCGACGGATCGGCCACCAGCGGATTCGACCCCGAGCGGCGGAAGCGCGCGACCACCGTGTCGCCGTTGCGGTCGGTGAAGTTGACGAAGAACCTGCCGCTCGTTGCCGAGTCCGGTGGAAACGCAAGGCCGAGGAGGCCGCGCTCGCCGCAGCAAAGGACCGCGCCGGTCAGATCCAGAAAGGCCTGCGGCAGCACAGCACGGTCGCGAACGACACGAATCCGCCCCGCCTGCTCCACGACGAAGAACACCGATCGATTGGTCGGGTCCTGAACGAACGCAACCGGCTGGTTGAAGCCGGTCGCGTAGACGTCGGTGCGAAGCTGAGCGGACGCTGCCGCCGGTACCGCCGCAAGTGTGATCGCTACTAGCCAGGTTCGCATCACCCACCAAAATCTGCCGTATCATCCTTTATACCGTCAATGCTCCGCATCCCGTGTTTCGTGCCGGTGCTGGCGCTGATCGTCCTAACCGCCTGCGGCGACAGCACGCCCGACACTCCAGACCCGGCTCCGGGCCCAGGCGGCGAGACAATCACGGGCCGAGAGCGGATCGGCTGGACCCAGCCGGCAACGGACACGGTTGAGTTGGCCACCTTCGGGTACGCCTTGTACGTGGACAACGTCCGCGTCGTCCTGGCCGCGACCTGCGGAAGCACAGCCGGCTCCGGCGGCTTCGAATGCTCCGCGCAGCTCCCCCAGCAGCAGATGACCCCTGGCGCGCACGTCCTCGAGCTCGCGACGTTCACCGGATCGGGATCGGACATGCTCGAGAGCACGAAGTCACCGCCTCTCAACGTCACCGTGGTCTCCGCCACCACGTCGGCGCGCGAGGCTGAAGCGAACGACGGCGCGAGCATCACGGCTTCGGACGGCCTCCACTTCCGCGCGAGAATCGTGGCGCGGGGGCTGGACGATCCCACCGACATGGCGTTCGCGCCCGACGGGCGCCTCTTCGTCGCCGAGCGCCGCGGTCTCGTGCGCACCGTCGATGTCGATCGTGGAACCATCGCCGATGCCGGCCGTCTTCGCGACGCCGCAGAACTGCTGACGCTCGCGATCGATCCGCAATTCTCGCGCACCAGGCGGTTGTACGCCGCCTACACCGCCGAATCGGCCGGTATCGTGACAATGCGCCTCATCCGCGTGACCGAGCTGAACGGCGCGCTCGGCCAGGCGGCGGTGCTGCTCGAAGAGCCGGTGGCGCGCGCGGACGCCGCCGCGGCCGCGAGGTTCGGCCCGGACGAGATGCTGTTCCTGGGTCTCGGAGACGGCGGCGATCCGCGCCGTGTACGCGACGCTTCGTCGCCGCTCGCGAAGATTCTGCGCCTCAGCGCCGACGGCACAACCCCGCGCGACAACCCTGGCTCGTCTCCGGTCCTCTCGACCGGGCACCGCGCGCCGCGCGCAATTGCGTGGCATCCGGATACAAGCGGGTTATGGGATATCGAACGATGGGGCGCCCACGATGTCCTCGCGGGCACAGACTACAGATGGCTGTTCCCCGACATGACCCTCCTCGCGGGAGGCGCGTTCTTCCGAGGCGGGCCGGACCGCGCACTACCGCACGGCGATCTCTTCGTGGCGTCTCCCGGCGCGCAGGACCTCTTCCGCGTGCGGTTCGCGGACGGCCGTCCGGCGTCGCGCGGAGAGCGCCTGCTGCACGGACGCTTCGGCCGTATCGGTGCGGTTGCGCAAAGCGCCGACGGCGCGCTCTACTTCACGACCGCGAATCGCGATCTGTGGGGCGCCGGACAGGATCTGCTCGTGCGGCTCACTCAGCAATCAGCAGTCCACAATCAGCAATGATCTACTTTGCCTTGACGTCGTACGCGTAGATCGAATCCTGATCCCTGAGATACAGCCGACCGTTCGACACGACCGGGTGCGACCAGGTCGGCAGGTTGCCGGCCTTGATCTGAAAGCGGCCGCGCTCGCGATACTCCTCCGGAGCGGCGTCGGCCAGGCCGACGACGCCGTTCTCGCTGAAGAGATAAAGCTGACCTTCCGCGGCGACAAGAGAGCCCTTCCCCACCGATCGGTTCTTCCACGCGACCGTCCCGTCGTCGAACTTCATCGCCGTGAGGATCGGGCCGGAGAAGCCATACATGTGATCGCCCAGGAGGACGGCGGTGTTGTGATGCGTTCGCATGTCGCCCGTGAAGTACAGCTCCTTCGCGCCAATCCCGCCGCCCGAGGGCGACAGCTGCAGCAGTCCTCCGCCGGTGCCGTAGTCCGACGAGATGAAGACGCGATCGCCGCGCAGGACGGGAGTGGACACGTTCGCGGTCCTGTTGTTCGCGCGGTCGTAGGTCCACAGGATGCGCCCGCTTGCGACGTCGACGCCGAGCGCGTTCGTGGCCGTGAAAAAGATCGCCTGGCGAATGCCGTTCGCCTCGTGCAGCACGGCCGACGAGTACGCGGCGCGATCGCTGCCGCTCTTCCACAACACTTTGCCCGTCGCCTTTTCGAACGCGACGATCGACGCGTCGGAACCGCCCGCGTTGACGATGACGCGGTCGCCGACGACGAGCGGCGACTCGCTGTAGCCCCAGTTGGGAATCGCCGCGGAGAACTCCCCGGGGAACGAGACGCCCCAGATCTTCTTGCCGGTGGCGAGATCGACGCACGCGAGATCGCCTCTGCCGCCGATCGCATACACGCGGGTTCCGTCGATCGTTGGTGTCCCGCGCGGGCCGTCGCCCCGATCCTGCGAGAGCCGCGACCCGATCGGCGCCTCCCAGATCGATTTCCCGGTCGCCGTGTCGTACGCCATCACGTACTCCTGCGGCCCCTTCGCGCCCAACGTGTAGAGGCGACCGCCGGCGATCGCGAACGAGGAATATCCACTGCCTGCCCCGGACGCGCGCCACGCGAGCGGCGGACCCTCGGCCGGCCAGGTTTTCAGCAATCCCGTCTCCGCCGCTACGCCGTCACGACGTGGGCCGCGCCACTGCGGCCAATCGGCTGCCGACAACACGATGCCGGCAAGCACGGTCGCTACGGCCGTTGATCCCATCGCTCGTCCCAGTCTCATGAAGTCGTCTCCTCAGTGAAGCCTATCCGCTATTAGACGCTGGAACCGAGGAGATAGACTACCCGCTCATAGCAGCCCTAAAGGGCTGCGCTACCTGTCGGCGAGGGGACACGGTGCTACGGGGACGGAGGACGGAATGGCGCGACGTTTCGAGGACCTGTCCGAGCGCGAGATCCTGGCCCTTGCGGTCACGCTCGAGGAAGAGCACGGCCGGATCTACGCCGATTTCGCCGACGGCCTCCGCGAGAACTTTCCCGCGTCCGGCCGGATCTTCGAGGAGATGCAGAAGGAAGAGTCGGAGCACCGTGCCGTCCTCATCGAGCTCTTCCGGTCGCGGTTCGGCGAGCACATCCCGTTGATTCGGCGAAGCGACGTGAAAGGGTTCGTCACGCACAAGCCGATTTGGCTCGTCCGTCCGCTCGGCCTTGCGACGGTTCGGCGTCAGGCGGCGATCATGGAGCTCGAGGCGCGGCGCTTCTACGAACGGGCCGCGACGCGCGCGACCGACGCCGCCGTGCGCAAGCTGCTCGGCGACCTGGCCGAGGCGGAGCGGAGCCATGTCGCCGCGGCGCAGACGCTCGAGCGCGAACATCTCCCGCCGGACGTGCGTGAGCAGGAAGAAGAAGCCGGACGCCGGCTGTTTCTGCTGCAGGTCGTCCAGCCGGGGCTCGCCGGCCTGATGGACGGGTCGGTATCGACGCTGGCGCCGCTCTTCGCCGCGGCGTTCGCGACGCGCGACAGCTGGGACGCGTTTCTCGTCGGGATGGCGGCGTCGATCGGCGCGGGGATCTCGATGGGCTTCGCCGAGGCCGCCTCGGACGACGGGTCGCTGACGGGACGAGGCCGGCCGTGGTTCCGAGGGGTCGTGTGCGGGGCGATGACGACCGCCGGCGGCGTCGGGCACACGCTGCCTTACCTGATACGTGACTTCGGGTTGGCCACGATACTTGCGGTCGCCGTCGTGGCGCTCGAGCTCTGGGCGATTAGCTACATCCGCTACAAGTACATGGACACGCCCTTCCTGGCGGCTGCGTTCCAGGTGGTCGTGGGAGGGGTCCTCGTCTTCCTGACGGGCATCCTGATTGGGAGCGCGTAGGGCTGTTCGGTTCCCCCTCGGCCGACGTTCTACTCTAAATGGGGAGCACGCGGGATACGTGTGACCCGGCGGGATCGGCATATCATCTGAAGCGACGGCAATCCGCTCCAGCCGTCCTTCGAATGGATGAGTGGGTGTCCGGTCCCCCGCCAGACGTCACCTCGACGCTCGATTTACTGCAGCGGGCGAGGCAAGGCGACCAGGACGCGCTGAATGCCCTTTTCGAGCGCTATCTCCCTGCCCTGCGGCGCTGGGCGAGAGGTCGGCTGCCGCGGTGGACACGTGACCTCCGCGACACCGACGACCTCGTGCAGGAGACGCTCGTCCAGACGCTCGGCCGGCTAGAAGCCTTCGAGCCGCGGCACGAGGGGGCGCTTCAGGCGTACCTGCGTCAGGCGGTCGTCAACCGCGTCCGGGACGAGGTGCGGCGGGTCGGCCGGCGTCCGGCGGCCGCCGCGCTGGACGATGACCTGATGGATCGGGGCGTGTCGCCGCTCGACGAAGCGATCGGCCGGGAGGCGGCGGAACGGTATGAAGCGGCGTTGCAGCGGCTGCGCCCGGAGGAGCGAGAACTGATCGTGGCACGCGTGGAAATGGGAAACGGATACGAGCAGATAGCGGCGGCGCACGGGAAGCCGAGCGCCGACGCGGCGCGGATGGGCGTCGCGCGCGCGCTCGTGCGACTTGCGGAGGAGATGGACGTTGAACGCTGAAGAGCGGCTGGTCGATCTGGCCGCGTCGGTGGCCGATGGTAAATCCGTGGACTGGGCGACGGCCGAAACGGACGCCGGCGATCGGAGCCGTCGCCTGATCGGACACCTCCGACTGGTGTCCGACGTCGCGGAGATGTATCGCAGCCTGCCGGAATCGGCCGCCTTAGCCGCGGCGGAGCCGGAGGCGCAGACCTACAGCGGGCCGAAATGGGGCCGGCTCGTCATGCTCGATCGCGTGGGCGAGGGTACCTCGTCGGAGGTGTACCGAGCCTGGGATCCCGAGCTGCAGCGCGAGGTGGCGCTGAAGCTGCTGAAGGTGGACGGCTCGGACGCGGAAGCCGCGCGCTGGCGGCTGCTCGGCGAGGCGCGGCGGCTGGCTCGCGTCCGCCACCCGCACGTCGTGATCGTCTTCGGCGCCGATCGGCGCGACGATCGCGTCGGCCTGTGGATGGAGCTCGTCAAGGGGGAGACGCTCGACGAGATCGTCCGCAGGAACGGACCGTTTGGCGCTCGCGAGGCGGCGCTCGTCGGCCTCGATCTCTGCGGCGCCCTCGCCGCGGTGCACGCCGCCGGCCTGGCGCACCGCGACCTCAAGGCGCAGAACGTGATGCGGGAGACCGGCGGCCGGATTGTCCTCATGGACTTCGGCACTGGCGAAGAGCTGAAGCAGGTCGGAGGATCGCGGCTGGCCGGCACGCCCCTCTACCTCGCGCCCGAGATCTTCGCGCGCAAGCCGGCGTCGATCGCGAGCGATCTGTACAGCCTGGGTGTCCTTCTCTTCTATCTGGTCACGGGCAAGTTTCCGATTGCGGCGTCGACGTTCGAGGAGCTCGCACGAGCGCACCAGCAGCGCGAGGGTCGACGGCTGCGCGATCTCCGTCCGGATCTCCCCGAAGCGTTCGTGCGCGTCGTCGAGCGCGCCCTCACGTACGACCCCGCGTTGCGGTACGAGAGCGCTGGCGGAATGGAAGCGGCCCTCCGGCAGGCGCTGGACAAGGCACCGATTGACGTCGCGCCAGCGCCGGCGCGGCCTCGACGCGCCTGGCCGTGGATCGCGGCTGCGGCGCTCGTCGCGGCGGTCGGCGTGACGCTCAGCGTCGTGGGCCGTCCCGGGTCCGCGCCGCCGTCGGGCGTCGCCACGGTTCCGGCGACTCAGATTGCGGTCCTCCCGCTCGTCGACCTCTCGGGCGGCTCGGCTCCAACGTATCTCGCCGACGCGCTCACCGATCAGTTGATCGCCACGCTCGGACAGGTTCGCACGCTGCGCGTGACGTCCCGCATGTCCGTGTTGCAGTTCAAGGGAGGAACGACGCCGATCCGCGACATTGCCCAGACGTTAGGGGTCGGATCGGTGTTCGAGGGCTCGATCAACGTCAGCGAGCCGGCGGCGTCCGGTGAACGAACGGTGACCGTCAACGCGAGATTGATCGAGGCGCGGACCGACACGCAGCTCTGGGCCGAAACATTCCGGCGGCGAATGGGCGATGCGCTCGAAGCCGATATCGCGCGCGCGATCGCTCGAGCGGTCCGTGCCACGCTCAGTCCCGGAGAGGCCAATCGACTCGAGCAGCGCCAGACAACGAATCCGGCGGCCGCCGAGGCGCACTTCCAGGGCCGGTACTATCTCAACCAGTTCGGCCCGGACAACTTCCGTCGAGCGGTCAAGGCGTTCGAGCGCGCGATCGCGCTCGATCCGAACTATGCGGTCCCGCATGCCGGTCTCGCGCGCGCGTATCTCTACCTCGGCTCCATCAGCGCCATCTCGAAAGCAGAGGCCCGCGCCTCTGCCCTGGCGGCGGCGTCGCGAGCGGTCGAGCTGGACGAAGCCACGCCCGAGGCGCACAGCGAGCTCGGGGACCTCAAGTTCTATTTCGACTGGGATTTCAAGGGTGCAGAGGCCGCCTACGCTCGCGCGCTCGAGCTGAATCCGAGCCTCAGCCGGGCGCGCGTCCAGCACGCGCAGCTCCTGGCGGCGCAAAACCGGGCACCAGACGCGGTCGAAGAGATGCGCAGGACCGAGGAGATCGACCCGTTGTCGGTCGAGGTCTCTCAGTACCTTGCCCTGATGCAGTACTACGCGCGCGACTACGATGGAGCGCTCGAGCAGCTCGAGAAAGCGCTCACGCTCGACGCTCGATCGCCGCGCACGTACGTCGCCATCAGCCGCGCGCACGAAGCCCGCGGCGAATGGAAGGAAGCGATCGCCGCGACGGAGCGCGCGATCGCGCTGTCGAGTGGCCTCACACCCCCGTATCAGGCCTTGCTCGTCCGGCAATATGCCTTGTCCGGCAACGTCGGCGAAGCGCGGCGCCGTTTCTCGGATCTCGAGAGGATGATCGCTTCGACGGGCGTCGGGCTCGGATCCGCGCGGCTCGCCTACGTTCACCTTGCGCTCGGGGAAGAGGACAAGGCGCTGTCGCTGCTCGAGCGTGCGGTCGCCGACCGGGATTCGGACGTTCTCTGGATCAGGGTCGATCCGAGCGTGGACCGGCTTCGCGGGTTGCCGAGATTCGAGAAACTGAGTCGTCGCGTCGGAACGTCGCCCTGAGCCTTGACCGGCGTCTTCGTCCCGTACTAAACTTCCACCGCACTTCGCTATTTCTGACCGGGGGAGTCATGGTGAAAGCGCGCAGGAAGCGGAAGCCTACGAAACGCCGAAAGACCACCCGTACAACGAAACTCAAGCAGGTTCGCCTCTCGCCCGTTGGAAAGGCGATCAAACAGAAGATCGGCGAACTGAAAAGACTCGAGCCGACGCCGCAAGTCAGCGAGGCCATCGGGAAAATGGAAGAGAGCCTTGCCCAGCTGACGCAAATCTGCGGCGACGTCATGATCTTCCCTTCGCGTTGAGGAGCATCCGAAGCGCTCTTGGCGGATGCCAGACTTCAACGCGCGCCGCTTCCGCCGCTCGCCGCATCTGATCTGGTACTGGAAGGAGGGCCGCCTCCTCCTCCACAACTACGCAACCGGCCGCGTCGTCTCTTCGACGCCGCTGGTGTGCGAGATTCTGAACTTCTTCGGCGATTGGCGTGGGGCCCGTGAACTGAAGCGTCACATGCCGCACGCCGGAGCCACCGAGCTCCGGCAGCTCGTCTCAGGACTCGCCGCGCGGTCGTTCCTGCAGCAGGAGGACCGGCCGGAACACCCGGCCGAGCGCGCGATGTCGACCTTCTCGCGCTGGAATCCTTCGGCCGGCTTTTTTCACACCGCCACGAAGAACGTCCGCTTCGTCAGCGCGCGCGCGGATCGCGACGGGGCCCGCCGTCAGGCTCGAGCGTGGCCGGTTCCTGCCGCCGTCAAACGGTACCGGAGCGCGCCGCTCGTCCGGCTGCCGCCGCCAAGCGTCGACGACCCCGTCGCGCGGGTCGCGCTCGAGCGCCGGACGTGGCGGCGATTCTCCAGAGGCAAAGTCCCGATCTCCGCGCTGTCGACCCTCCTGGGATTGACCGCGGGAGTGCAGAAGTGGGTCAAGGTGCCCGTTTACGGGAAGATCCCGCTCAAGACGTCGCCGTCAGGTGGGGCCAGACACCCCATCGAGTTGTACGTGCTGGCGTGGGGCGTCGAGGGCATCGCGCCCGGGCTCTATCACTACGCGGCCGACACCCACGTGCTCGAGCGCCTGCGTCGAGGCGTTCGTCCGGGTCAGGTCGCGGGGTACCTGCCGCTCAGCGGGTATTTCGCCCGTGCGGCGATGCTGGTCTTCTTCACGGCGGTCTTCGAGCGTCAACTCTGGCGGTATCCGTACGCCAAGGCCTACCGGGCGGCCTTCATCGAGACCGGGCACCTGGCCCAGACGTTCTGCCTGGCCGCGACCTCCATGGGGTTGGCGCCGTTCTGCCTGATGGGGCTCGCGGATTCGACCATCGAGCGGGCCCTCGGGATCGACGGCATCACGGAGTCGGTGCTGTATGCGGCCGGCGTCGGCTGCCGGCCCCGCGGAGCCGAGTGGGCGCCCCTGCCAGCCGGCACCCTGAAGGCCCGGGCAAACCCCCATCTCCGGCCCAGAAAGGCCTGATCTACCCTCCCCCCGGCGGGCTTAAGCGCTTTAGCTCAAGCGTCTTGCGTCGGTTTGACGCGACCGGTCCCGGCCGCCCGCGACCCTGTTCGATTCACCCGCGGTTGTCGTTATTGAAGATGAAAGGCAGCAAACCTCCCGAGACGGGCGCGACGGAAACCGGATCGCGCCGCACGAATGGGCTGGGGGGGAGCGGCGGATTAGGGCCGTCGCGCCCGTCTCCGAGGAGGCCAGCATCACCATGGATTTCGAATCGACGTCGGCAACGGCACTCAAGAACATGACCCGTCGCGAGCTTCTCCGTGTGATCGACCGGCTGCAGGCAGGAAATTCCGAGCTGCAGGAGGCCGCGCTCATCTGGGTCGACCTGTACGAGGGGGCGCTCGAGCGCGAGCGTCGCGCGCGGGCGTTGAGTCAGCCCGCGGACATCCGGGCATCGCAGCAGGAGACGGCGGCCTGACATGGCCCGGCCGCATCTCATCCTCATTCGAGGCGGCGCCAGCAGGCAGGCGTCCGACGACCCGCCCGGGCCGTCCCGCCTCGCCGACGCGTCGGCGCCGTACAGCCAACTCGTCGAGCTCGCGCGCCGGCGGGCGTTCTACGCCGCGCTGACGGCTGAGGTCTTCGATTCGGCGGTCGCGCGCTCGTGCGATCCGCGATTTCGCAGACGGCGTCGGTGACATTCTTCTCGCACGTCCGTCGCTCCTGATCGCGACGGCATTCCGTTGGCGGGCCTGAGAGGCCCGCCCTCCAATCTTGCAGATATACTCTTACGCTGGTACGACCCTAAAGGGTCGTGCTACGGCGTAGTACCACCAGTCCGGGCCGGAGTGGTGAAACTGGCAGACGCGCGGGACTCAAAATCCCGTGGGGTTTACCCCCCGTGTGGGTTCGATTCCCACCTCCGGCACTACCAACCCTTCATTCCCGATCGTGCGCGTGCTCCTTTCGCACGAGCCCGCTCAGAGCCCAGCCGACGAGGCTGACGATCAGCGCGCCGCCGACGGCGCTCCAGAACCCCGCAGATCTCGAAGCCGGGAACGAGCGCGGCGGTCAACGCCAGGCAGATCGCGTTGACGACGAAGAGGAAGAGGCCGAGCGTGACGATCGTGATCGGCAGCGTGAGCAGAATCAGAACCGGCTTGACGATGGTGTTGACGATCCCGAGCACGAGTCCGGCGATGAGGGTCGCGGCAGTGCCGCTGAGGGCGATCCCGTCGAGCAGGTACGCCGCGACGTAAATCGCGAGCGCGTTCAGGAGAATAGAGAGCAGGACTCGCAAGACGACCTACTTTATCTCTTCTCGTCCTCCTTTTTCTGTGTCGCCTTCTGTGCTTCGAAAAACCGCCGGAGCGCCTCGTCCACTTCCTTGCGCGCACGCGCCTCGCGTCGCCGCTGCCAGGCCTCGCGAATCCGATCGGCCAGGAGCTCCACGCCGGGAAGCACGTCGATCGAGATCGGATAGAGCACTCCCCCACGGAATGCCTCAGGCGTGATGGCCATCAGAAACTCGTAATGGTAGAGCGGCATTCGAGGCCGTACGTACGACGGAAGCATCGGGTCGGTGGTATCCCACAGCGGCTTGAACCGCATGGGACGCGCTTCGATCGTGAGTCGGAAGGTGGCCATCGATTCCTCCGTCTCGATCGGCGGGGGCTTGGCCAGCTCCTTCTGGATGCGGTCGACCGAGACCGGCAGCTCCGGCTGGCTCATCGCCGGCGGTCCGGGCGCAGGCTGCGCCGGAGACGGCTGCCCGAGCCAGACGATCAGGGCCACACCCGCCAGGTCGGCGGTCATGTTCATTGGACGCTCGATCGCCTCCGGCAGCCGCAACGGACGCTAAAACCCCGTATCACCCCGCCAACTGGACTAGAATTCGTCTCGTGAACCCCGGATCGACGGCCGGCCTCCTCGCACTGGCCCTGATCGCCCAGCAGCCGCAGACCGCCACGCCCAAGTTCAAGTCGTCACTCGATCTGGTTCGGGTGGACGTCAACGTGATCGACGGAAAGGGCCAGCCGATCCGCGACCTGAGCGCCGCCGATTTCGAGGTGCGCGTCGACGGCCGGCGCCGTCAGATTGTCACCGCCCAGTTCGTGCCGGTCGGCGGCGGCCCTGATCGACTGCCCGTTGCCGCCTCATCGGACTATTCGTCGAACGTCGAGGCGGTCGGCGGCCGTTTGATCATGCTGGTCGTCGATCGATCCAGCATCGGGCCCGGGCGGGGCAAGGCGGCGTTCGAAGCGGCCAGCCGGTTCGTCGGCGGCCTCAATCGCGCGGACCGCGTCGCGCTCGCGAGCATCCCCGAAGGGCCGCAGATCGACTTCACGGCCGAGCACAGCCTGGTCCGGAACAAGCTGCAGGAGATCGATGGAACCGCGCTGCCCAACCAGGGACCGCGCGCCATCGGCGTCTCCGAAGCGCTCGCGTTCGAGCGGGACGACAACTTCACCATGGACCGTGTCATCGAGCGCGAGTGCGGAGCCCTGCCCACCGAAATGCGCGGGTTCGCCGGCGGCGGAGAGCTCAAGGTCTGCATGAACCAGGTGTACTCCGAGGCGTCGCTCGTCGCGTCGGATGCGCGGAACCGCGCGCAGGAATCGGTCATCGGCCTCGAGGCGCTCATCAAGCGGCTGCCCCCAAGCTCGACGCCGAAAGTGCTCGTCTACATTTCGGAAGGCATGGTGCTCGACCGTGAGCGGGCCCAGCTCTCGTGGCTCGGCCCTCGCGCCGCGGCGGCGCACGTCACCGTCTATGCGCTGCATCTGATGCAGGCGGAGACCGACGCGTCGCGCGCGCGGCCGGCGGCGAGCTACACCGCCGACCGCATTCTGGAAGAAGATGGCCTCGCGCTGATGGCGGGCGCGACCCGCGGCGACGTGTTCCGGATCATGGGCAACTCGGAATTTGCGTTCCAGCGCCTGTCGCTCGAGCTCTCCGGCTACTACCTGCTCGGCTTCGAGGCCGAAGCCGGCGACCGAAACGGACGCCCGCACGCGATCAAGGTCGACGTCAAGCGCAGGGGCGCGACCGTCAGATCCCGCCGCGAGTTCACGATCGATCCGGTGGCGGCGACCGACACGGCCAACGCGGAGATCATCGCGGTGCTTCGCGACCCGCTGCCGGCAACCGACATTCCGATCAAGGTCGCGACCTACTCGTTCCAGGATCCGGGCAGCTCGAAGCTCCGTCTGCTGGTCGCGGCGGAGATCGACCGCTCGGTGAACACGCAGGGACAGGTCTCGGTCGGCTACGTCCTCGTCGACTTCCAGAACAAGCTCGCCGGCAGCCAGATCGACACCGCTCCCTCTCCGTCGCTGCGGACCGACGAAGGCGGCGACGGCGGCACGCAGCGCTACTTCAGTACCATCGTCGCCGATCCCGGCAAGTACACGCTGAAGCTCGTCGCCGTCGACGATGCCGGACGCCGCGGCAGCGTCGAACGTGTCGTCAACGCGGGGTTGGCGAAGGCGGGGCCGATTAACGCGACGGATCTGCTCGTCGCCGGCGCGGCACCCGATGGAGGAAACGCGCCGCTGGCGCCGTCAGTCAGCGCGAATGTGACGGGGGACACATTGCACGGCTACCTGGAGCTGTTCGCGGACGCGCCGGAGCCGCTCGAGATGACGAGCGTCACGATGGAGGTCGCGGCGACGCACGATTCCCCGCCGCTTCAACAGACGTCCGTTCCGCTCCGCAAGACGGAGGACGACGCGCGGTGCCGGATCGTCGGGGCGAAGTTGAACATCGGGAAGCTCCCGCCCGGGGAGTACGTCGCGCGTGCCGTGATCGCCGTCGCGGGACGGCGCGTCGGCCAGGTCGTCAGGCCGTTCAGGATTGCGCGACCATAAATGGCAGGCCTGAAGGCCTGCGCTACGGAAGGATTGGTTTCATGCAGATCGATCGACGCCGGTTCATCGTCCTGTCCTCGACGGCCGCCGCGACCGTTCCGTTCGAGTCACCCCTCGACAGGCTCGGGGTGAGGCTGAGCGCAGTCGAAGCCTCACTGTTCGCCCAGGCGCCGACGCCGCCGGCGCCGCCGCTCACACGCTTCGCCGACATCCGCGGCAACGTCGGGTACTTCTCGGGACGCGGTGGCACGATCGGCTGGCTCGTCAACAAGGACGCGGTCGTCGTCATCGATACGCAGTTTCCCGACACGGCGGCGATTTGCCTCGAGGGCCTGAACAAGAAATCCGGGCGCGGCGTCGACGTGTTGTTCAACACGCATCACCACGGCGACCACACCGCCGGGAACGCCACGTTCAAGCCGGCGACCAGGCGGATCGTGGCGCATGCGCGCGTGCCGGTTCTGCAGAAGGAGGCGGCCGCGCAGCCTCCGCCCGCCAACCAGCCACCGCCGCCGCCGCTCGTCGTGGCCGACGTCACGTTCGACAAGACCTGGTCCACCGACGCGGGGGACGAGAAGATCACGGCGACGCACTACGGCCCAGGGCATACGGGCGGCGACTCGGTCATCCGCTTCGATCGCGCGAACGTCGTGCACATGGGCGATCTGTTCTTCCACCAGCGGCATCCGTTCATCGATCGGCCCGCCGGCGCGTCGATCCAGAACTGGATCAAGACGCTCGAGACCGTCGCCAAGGAGCAGCCGGGTGACGCGCAATACATCGCCGGACACTCGAAGCAGGACCTTCCGGTCCTGCTCGGCCGCGCGGATCTCATGAAGTTCCGGGACTACCTCGACGCGGTGCTTTCGCACGCCAGGCGCGGGATCGGCCAGGGCCAGTCGAAGGAGGCGATCATCGCGCTGAAGGAGCTGCCGGGTTTCGAGGGCTATCAGGAGGCGCCGCCGCGCCTCACGCTCGCCGCCGCCCTCGGCGTCGCGTACGACGAGCTGACGACAAAATAACGACTGTAGGCCCGACCTTTAGGTCGGGCGTCTCGGCGTACCACAAACCAGCAGACACAGACCAAACAGCGTGAGCGCCACGCTGACGTGACGCCACACCTGCGACCCGCGCGCCGACGCGCCCGCCTCGCGACGGATCTTCTCGACGACCGCGACGCGCGCCGGATCTCCCCGGCCGCGACCCCGGTCGTCGAACGCCACGGTCCGCCCCTCGCGGATCGCGTCGACGATTCCCTGAACGCTCCACTCTCGGGCGAAGACATACGTCCGACACGCGCCCATCGGCCCGGAAAAATGATAGTCGGATGAGCCGATCGGCGAGACCGTCGGATTGCGCTCGGTGACCCGATCGAAGAAGGCACCCGCTTCGGCGCGTCTCACCGCGCTGGCGCGACTCGAGAGCGCCACCTCGGCGCCATCGAGCCTCGTCATCGCCGCATCGTCATACCCCCAGTAGGGCCGGAAGGGATGCGCCGCGATCGCGGCGCCGCCTTGCGCCTGAATCGCATCGACGATCGCCGCGGGCGGCAGCCGCCAGTCGACTTCCTCGCGAATTCCCACGGCGATCAGGTGGAAGTCCGGCGCCGTCACTTCCTGACCGACGAGGACGAGAGGCAATCCATCTTCGCGTGGAAGCCACGCTCCCAGGCGCGCGGTCGCGGTCTGGTTGTGGTTGGTGATCGCGATCGCGTCGAGCCCCTCGCGCGCCGCCTCGCGCTGGAGGATCCACGGCGCGAGCGCGCCGTCGCCCGGAAACCCGTGCACGTGGAAATCGGCCGCGAGGATCCGGTAGCCGTCCTCCACCGGCGGATTGCGGACGGGAACCGCGTCGGCGAGCGTGCCGACGGTGAGGCCGGTGGCGAGGAGTAACGAGGCTAAAGCCTCGTACCACGTTCTGACGGTCGTCCGCCGGGTCACGGCGCGGTCAGTCCGAGAAGTCGCGGCCAGAGTTGAACGACGATCGCGATGTAGGCCCCGGCGAACGTCCAGACGAGCGACTGATGAAAGAGCGTCCTGATCGCCGCCTGACGGGGACCGTCGTGCAGCACACGCCGGCAGAATGCGAACAGGATCACCACAGTCCAGGAGAGGGGCACGACGGCGGTGGCGGCGACGATGAAGTCCATGTCGGTGGAGCGCGGAAGCCACACCGCCCAGGCGGCGGCCGCCAGGAGCCACAGCGACCAGGGAGCATGTCCCATGAAGAGCAGATCGACTCCCGCCGGCACGCTGACGGTGCGTCGCTTCGATGACGCGACGAGCGCCGCGGCCGCGAGTGTCTGTACCACAGCCGCGAAGCTCCAGGTGAGCACGCCGCTCACCGCAAGGCCCAGCGTGGCGCGGCGCGCCGCGTACATGGAGATCGCCGTCCCGGTAACGATCGCGACGAGCAGCGGCCGTTTCAGCGCTCCGGCGAGCCCCGCCCTGTGGCCGGGCGCCAGCTCTTGGTACGCGCTCGGCGGCGCGGTCAGGACGCGAAGCTCGGGTGACATCAAAACGGATTGTATGCCCGACCTTCCGCCTTCGCTGAAGCTACGGCGGACCGCCGAAGCCTTGGCGGAGGCGGTCAGGTCGGGCGTGCGCGGATCATTCCGGCATCCGGGCGATTCCGCCACGCCCGACCCTGAAGGTCGGGGCTACGATGACGGGCGGCGGACGACGACGAGAAATCCCCGCTTGTCGCGTTTCTCGACCTCGACTTGCTCGAAGCCCGCGGCCGTCAGCTCCTTGAGCACGGTCTCGGGCGTCACGCCGTGGTGCCCGTCCTGGTCGCGGTCGGCGGGGACCGCCGCTTCCGCACCGGGGGGAGGCGTGAAGTCGATCACCGCCAGCCGGCCGCCGGGACGCAGCGCGTCCCAGAAACTGCGGTTCATCGTCGGGGGATCTTCGAAGTGGTGGTACACCGAGCGCATGAAGATCGCGTCGCAGCACGCGTCGGGCAGATTCGCGCGCGTCGCGTGCGCGTCGAGCACGGTGACGTTGGACGCCTCCGCCTTCGTCACTGCCTCCTTCAGCTTGCCGACGCGGCTTTCGCCGAGCTCGGTCGTGTAGACGCGCCCGGTCGAACCGACGTGTTTTGCGATGATGACGGTGATCTCCCCGTCGCCGGCGCCGATTTCAGCGACGCTCGCCCCGGCCTGCAGCTTCAACGCCTCGATCAATCGCGTCGCGTCTCCCTGGTCGTCCGCCCGGCGCGCCATCACGATCGCGACGCCCGTCACACCGATGGTCCCTGCGACCGCGGCCGCGATGATGAGCGTTCGTGTCCTCGTCATACTCCCCATTTGACGCGAGTAACACCCTGACAGTTTTGAGGATCTGGCCACGAAGTCTGCAATCGAGGTCCTCCTTGCGGGCCGCGGGGAGACTTGCCTGATGGAACATGAAGCGCGTGGGCGGGCCTGCCGCGCCGAAGCGCGAAGCGCGTGGGGCGGGCCTGCCGCGCCGAAGCGCGAAGCGCGAAGGCGGGCCCAGGACCGTAAGCGGCTGCCCCAGTTCGGCACATCCCTGAACGGCCCTTCGGTTGCTTCTCGTGCGCCGGAGCCGACGGCTAACCCGTTGAATCGTATGACAAAACACCGCTCTGGCAAACCTTTTGCCCGGCTGAGGGTCGTTGGAAATTTTGTAATGCCCAGAACAACCGACAATCGCGGGTTCACGCTCGTCGAGCTGATGGTCGTCGTCGCCATTATGGGGACGGTCGCGGCCATGGCTCTGCTGATGACGCCGGAGTTCCGGCGGCAGGCGCGGGCCGACAGCGGAACGCTCCAGGCGATGAACGCGGTCCGCTTCGCGCGCGAGATCGCGGTGAGCCAGCGGCGCAACGTCCGTCTGGTTTTCACCGCGCCGAACCGGATTCAGCTCGTGCGCGAAGACATCAACGCGGCGGGCGTGATCACTGGGACGACGCTGATGTCCACGGTGACCCTCGAGCAGGGAATCGAGTTCAGGCAGTTCCCCGGACAGGGAGACACCGGCGACGCGTTTGGCGTGGCCGGCCCCGTCGCCTTCGGGCCCTCGGCGACGCGGCTGTTCACGAGCGAGGGATCGTTTGTGACCGCGGCCGGCCAGCCGCTGAACGGAACGCTCTTTCTGGGCCGTCTCAACGAACCGGGGTCGGCGCGGGCGATCACCGTCTTCGGCCCGACGGCGCTCATCAAGTCCTGGCGCTGGGACGGCTTCAGGTGGGTGGAATAGCGATGAAGAACGACAAGGGTTTCACGCTCATCGAGACGCTCGTGGCGATGGGCATTCTGGCGATCGGGCTCCTCAGCCTCGCGGGCGTGTTCACGCTCGGGCTGCGCCACATGCAGACGTCGTCGCCCGGCCTGATCGCGCGCGAGAAGGCGCGCGAGGCGATCGAGAGCGTCCACACGGCGCGCGACACGCGCGTCATCACGTGGGCGCAGATCCGCAACCAGGCGCAGGGGGGCATCTTCGCCGACGGCGAACAGGACATGTTGCGCGCCGGGCTCGATGGGCTCGTCAATACGAACGATGACGACGGCGTCGAAGAGGTGGTCGATCCGGGCTACGACAACATCCTGGGCACCGGCGACGACAAGAAGACGCCGCTCAGCACGTTCAAGCGGACGATCGACATCAACGACCTCCTCGACGCCCAGGGGAACGTGAACCCCAGCCTGCGCGAACTGATCGTGACGATCAGCTACCAGGTCGGAAACACGACGCGGCAGTACACGTTGACGACCTACATCTCATCGGTGTCCTAGCCATGACGACCAACATTTCGAAACATCGGCGGGAGCGGGGCGAGCGGGGCTTCACGCTCGTGGAACTGCTCGTCTCGACGGCAATTACCACGGTCATCCTCGGGACGACGATTGCCGCGCTGACGAACGCCGTGCGCGCGAACGACACTGCGGTGCTCGTGACGGCGATGAACAACAACCTGCGGACCGCGATGGACCTGGTCAACCGCGATCTGCTGCAGGTCGGGCAGGGGCTGCCCTCGACGCACGTCATCGAGATCCCGAACGCCGGCGGCTCCGGGGCGGTCCGGAGACCGGGCCCTCCGGGGACGAACCTCGTGTGGGCGCTGGGGACGACCCAGATCGAGGCGGTGACGCCCGGGCCCGGGCTCGGGCCGCAGGTCAACGGCGTCGCGACCGACATCGTCACGACGCTGGCGATCGACGGCGCGTTCTCGCTCAACGCCGGGGCGACAGCGGTCGGCATCACCCGCATCACGCAGAACAGCGTGGACATCGTCCCCGCGGTCAACATCACGAACGGCGGGCCGGACGACCTGGTGGTGGGCGACCTGCTGATGGTGTCGAAGGGCACGAACACGGCGCTCGTGCAGGTGACGAGCATCGCGGGGCAGCGCGTGACCTTCGCCGCAGGCGATTCGCTCAACCTCAATCAGAACGGCGCGGGGTCGAACGGCACGATGATCTCGATCATCAACACCGCGCCCACGAACGACACTCCCACGACGAACGTTCTCTCTGTCGGCGTGTCTCGCGTCCTGATGATCACCTATTACGTCGACGCCAACACAAACCCGGCGCGGCCGCGGCTCGTCCGCCGCATTGGGAACGGCGATCCGTTCCTGTTCAACAACAACTCGGGCATGGCAGTGGCGTTCGACGTCGAGAACTTGACGGTCAGCTATGACTTGGCCGATGGCGTCAACAACCCGGTGAACATCCGGTTCGATGGGCCGGACCTCGTCGCGGGGGGGACCTGCGGCGACCTCGCGTGCAACCCGAACAACATCCGCAAGGTCAACGTCGTGCTCGCCGGCCGCTCGCGGCGAGCGCTCAGCAACACTGGAACCTTTTTCAGGAACTCGCTGACGTCGCAGGTCAGCCTGCGCAGTCTGGCGTTCGTCGATCGATACCAGTGAGGACAGAGGAGGCGTCCCACACATGCAAGTCCGTTCTATGAAGATGCAGCTCCCCGGCGGGCCGGATCCGGATCGCGGCGCGGCAGACCAGCGGGGTATGGCGCTCCTGGCCGTCGTCATGGTCATGATGCTGCTCTCGGTGCTCATGGTCGGCTTCGTCGCCGCGATCGTCGAGGATCAGAACGCGAGCGGTCTCAACCGCGACCAGACCCAGGCGTACGCCGCGGCGCACGCCGGCCTCGAGAAGCTGACCGCAGACATGACGGCGCTCTTCCGGCGCGACGTGAGCCCGTCGATGGCGCAGGTCAACGCGCTCGTCGTGCCGGCCATGGTGCCGGTGATTCCGAACTTCACGTTCGTGGCGCCGGGAGGCGGCGTCGGTTACACCGCGGCGCCGGCGCTCGGCCTGGACGCGAACGGCATGCCCCGGCCCGAGGATGCCGTCAACGGATCCGACATCACGCACGGCCCGTTCCAAGGGCTCAAGGGCATCATCACGCCGTACGACATGACGGTGACGGCGCGGTCGCGCGGGATGGCCGAGGTGCGCCTCCGCCGGACGCTGCAGACCGTCGCGATCCCGGTCTTCCAGTTCGGCATGTTCTCGGAGACGAGCCTGGCGTTCCACGCCGGCGGCGACTTCACGTTCGGCGGACGCGTCCACACGAACGGGAACCTCTTCCTCGCGGCCGGCAACTGGCTGCGGCTCGGGGACCGCACGACGGCGGTCGGCGAAGTGCTTCGCTGGAACCTCCCGAACGGCGTGGCGGCGACCGGCGGGTACGGCGGACGCGTCGAAGTGATCCGCGGCACGAACCAGTACCGCGACCTCCTTCGCACTGAGGGGAGCCTCAGGCAGGACCTCGGAAGCCCGGTGAACGAGCCGACGTGGACGAACCTGTCGGTCGGCACCTACAACCAGTACATCCGCAGCGGCCGGACCGGCGTGCGGCGGCTCGACCTGCCGATCGTCGCCGATGTCGACGGCAACGGCCAGCCGGACGGCGCGCCGATCGACCTGATCCGGCGCCCGCCGCCGGGAAACGTGGATCCACCGACGGTGCTCCAGCAGCGCTACTACTCGACCGCGAGCGTCCGGATCCTGCTGTCGGACACCGCCGCCGACATCACGAACTTGCCGGGGATCGCCGCTGGCGCGCCGGTCGAGCTGTCGATTGGCAAGGCGTACGCGAACAACCCCGATCCGCAACGCGCTCCGCTTGGAACCTCGAACGGGCCCGACGCGTACCCGGCCGGCGCCCTGGGGCTTCGGGACCGCGTCTACAAGAGCGACCACGATCAGGCGCTCATCGGCGGCTTTATAAAGATCGAGATGGCTCGTCAGAACGGGGTCTGGGAGGACGTCACCAACGAGATCCTCAGCTTCGGCGTCGTGGGCCGCAACCTGGCGGACATGGACAACACGACCGGGACACGCTGGAACGATCCGCCCGAGGGAGCCGCGGACACCTGCCCCGAGCCGCAGCCGAACGCGATCGTCCGGATCCAGCGCCTGCGGGACATCCCGGCCGACCCGGCGTTCCGTCCGTGCGGCTTGAGCGGCGGCACCGTCGCCCAGGATTTCCACGACTACTGGCCCATGACGCTCTACGACGGCCGCGAGGGGCAGTTCCGTGACGGCCTCGCCGACAGCATGCTTCGGCTGGGGGGCCTCATCAACTACATCGAGCTGGACGTGAACAACCTGCGCCGCTGGATCCTGGGGCTGGGTGGAGGAGGGCTTGCTGGCGTCGGCTCGAACGCGAGGAACGAGAACGGCTTCATCGTCTACTTCTCGGACCGTCGCACCAACCGGAACAATGCCGGGAACGAAACCGGCGAGTACGGATTCGAGGATGTCGCCAGCCCGCCGACCTGGACAACCGCCAACGCCGCTCTCGACCCGGGCGAGGACGCCAACGGCAACGGCGCGGTGGACAACTACGGGCAATTACCCAGGAACCAGCCTTCGTGCAGCGAACTGGGTGTGCCGGTCCTTCCCTCGCTGGCCGTCTGCACCCCGGCGCCGTTCGATGACAACGCGCGGCCCTGGACACAAGTCCCGGATCTGGGAGGCGGCACATCGGCGGCGCGCGCGAACGAGCGTGCGCTGGTCGCGCGGGCGAACAGGATCGTTCACTTCCGCCGCGCCTTGAAGCTGACGAACGGCGGCCTGGGCCAGCTCCCGATGCCCGGGCTGACCGTCGTCTCCGAAAACCCGGTCTACATCCAGGGGAACTACAACGCGACCGCGGCCAGCGTGACCGACGCGGGGTCGTCGGCGGCTGCGGTGATCGCCGACGCGATCACGCTCCTGTCGAACAACTGGAACGACATCCGATCGTTCATGTTCCCGACGGATCCGACCGGCCGACCGGCGACAAATACCGGCTACCGCGCGGCCTTCGTCAGCGGCAAGGGGATCGCGTTCCCGAAGCCAGCCTTCGCCGCCGACAGCTTCGGATCCGACGGCGGCGTCCATAACTTCATGCGGTTGCTCGAGAGCTGGAACGGCAGGACCACCCTGTATCGCGGATCGCTGGTCAGCCTGTTCTTCAGCCGCCAGGCGACCGGCACGTTCAAGTGCTGCGACTACGACGTCTATCAGCCGGGCACGCGCAATTGGACGTTCGACACGAACTTCCTGCTGCCGCCCGGCCTGCCGCCCGGAACGCCGATGTTCCGGGACGTGAACACGCTGACGTTCCGTCAGTTGCTTCGCCCGACGCAGTAACGCAGGTTCTCGGGGTTCTCGGGGTTCTCAGGGTTCGAGGTTCTCCCTCGAACCCTTTTTTCTTGTACGATTGCCGCCATGCGAATGACTCGACCATCTGTGCTGTTGCTGAGCTCATGCCTGGCAATCGCCGCGATCGTGCCGTTGCTGGCCCAGACGAAAAGACCTGCAGCGACTGCCCTCTCCGCTCCGGAGTGGGGTCAGTGGCGCGGACCGCTTTCGACCGGCATGGCGCCCGGCGACGCGCCGCTCACGTGGAGCGACACGAGCAACGTCGCATGGAAGGTTGAAATCCCGGGCCGGGGGCACTCGAGCCCCGTCATCGCAGGCGATCGCATCTTTCTGACGACGGCGGTCCCGACTTCGAAGACGGCTGAGACGCCGACTCCTGCAGAAGGGGGCGGACGGGGGCCCGGCGGCGGCGCGGGAGCCGGCATCGAGCACCGGTTCGATGTCCTCGCGCTCGACCGTGCGACGGGCAAGGTCCTCTGGCAGAAGACCGCGACGACCGTCACACCGCACGAGGGCTACCACCGGCTGTACGGCAGTTTCGCCTCCAACTCCCCGGCGACCGACGGGAAACGCGTGTATGCGTTCTTCGGCTCGCGGGGTTTGTTCGCCTACGACGTCGACGGCCGGCCGCTCTGGCAGAAGGACTTCGGCGTCCAGATGAAGATCCGGCTGCAGTTCGGCGAAGGAGCGGCGGCCGTGCTCCACGGCGATCGCCTCATCGTCAGCGTCGATCACGAAGGGCCGGGGTTCATCACGATGCTCGACGCCGCGACCGGGCGCGAGATCTGGAAGACGCCGCGGCAGGACGGCACCACCTGGAGCCAGCCGTTCGTCGCCGAGCACGGAGGGAAGAAGCAGATCGTCGTGACCGCGACGACGAAGGTCCGCGCCTACGATTTCGAGAGCGGCGCACAGATCTGGGAAGCGGCCGGGATCGGCGTGAACCCGATTCCGGTCCCCGTGCAGCAGAACGACCTCGTCTACGTGATGAGCGGGTATCGAAGCCCGAACGTGATGGCCGTACGGCTGGGCCGCACGGGCGACCTGACCGGCACGGATGCGATCGCGTGGAGCACGACGCGCGGTTTGTCCTACACCGCTTCGCCCGTCCTGCACGACAACCGGCTCTACGTGGTGACCGACAGCGCGCAGCTGACCTGTTTCAACGCGACGACCGGCGAGCCGCTCTACCAGCAGGCGCGGCTGCCGAAGCCGTACAACTTCAAGGCCTCTCCCGTCGGCGCCCGGGGCAAGCTCTATCTGTCGACCGAGGAAGGGGACGTCGTCGTCGTCAAGATGGGGGACGCGTTCGAGGTCGTCGCGACCAACACGCTGGCCGATCAGTCGTTCATCGCGACGCCCGCGATCGCTGGCGGTGACATCTTTCTCAGGAGCCGCACACACCTCTTCCGCATCGGACCAGGCGCTCAGCCGACGGCGTCCCGCTGATGGGGTGGCACGCGCTCGCCGCGATCCTTGTCGTAACGGCAAGCCACGGATCGCCTCGGCTGGACGCGGCGCAGATGACGGGGGACACCTCGCGTCTGCGCCTGGTCGCGGAGCGGTTCGAGGGGGAGCTCGGCGTGTTCGCGAAGCACCTGGGCACTGGTGAGATCGTCGGATGGAACGCCGACGTGAGGTTCCCGACCGCGAGCGTCATCAAGGTCGCGATCATGGTCGAGGCGTTCGACCAGATGGCACGCGGCGCGCTCGCGGCCGGCGGCACCGTGCACGTCCGCGACGCGGCGAAAGTCGGTGGGTCTGGCGTCGCGCGGGAGCTGCACGACGGCGCCGAGCTGACCGTGCGCGATCTGATCCGGCTGATGATCGTCGTGAGCGACAACACGGCGACCAACCTCCTCCTCGAACGGGTCGGCGTCGCCGCCGTCAACGCCCGTCTCGCCGCGTACGGGCTGAAGGACACCCGGCTCTTCCGGCCCACGTTCGGAAAGAAAGCGGACGTCGATCCGGAGCTCGAGCGCGAGTTCGGCCTCGGGATGTCCACGCCGCGCGAGATGGCGGCGCTCCTGGAAATGATCGCGGGGGGCCGCGCCGTCAACGCCGGCGCCTCCGCCGAGATGCGCGCCATCCTCGAGGCACAGCAGGACGACCGGATGCTGCCGCGCCGGCTTCCGTTCGGCACCCGAGAGATCGTCATCGGGAACAAGACCGGGACCGACGAGGAAAAACTGCCGGACGCCTCGGGCGTACGCGGCCACGTGCGAGCCGACGTCGGCATCGTCCGGGCCGACGCCACGACATACGTCGTCGCGATCTTCGCGAGACGCGGCAAGGATCGGTCGTGGATGGCGGACAACGCCGCGCTGCTGGCCGGCGCCGAGATCTCGCGGATCATCTTCGATCGGTTCGTGCCCGCACGTTAACTTGATCGCCCCAAGCCCCAGGCCCCAGGCCTCGTTACGACGGCGACGTAAAGACGCGGTATCGTTCGGGAATGCAAGCCGACGACCGCGTCCAACAGGGGCTGCAGGAAGTCCAGGAGCTGCTCGAGCGTCACCGGGTGCTCACGACCCTTGCCAGCCGGGAACAGTCTGATGACCGCCGCGAGCTGCTGGAGCACATACAGCGGCGGCAGAACCTCGTCGATCTGCAGCGACGATTCGGCCGCAGGCATCCCGCCGATCTCGCATCCATTCTCGAAGCCCTGTCGGTCGACGACCGCCGGCTCGTCTGGCGGCAGCTCGAGCCGGAGCAGGCGGCCCGGACGCTCGTCGAAGTCGGCGAGAGCGTGCGCGAGTCACTCATCGACGGGCTGAGCCGTGAGGAGCTCGTCGCGATTCTCTGCCAGCTCGACGGCGACGATCTGGCGTATCTGGCCGACAGCCTGCCGGAAGACGTGTTGTCGGAGGCCTCGCACGCCCTCGAGGCGGCGGACCGCCGCTGGTTCCTCGACAGCCGGGCGTGGCCTGACAAGTCCGTCGGACGCCTGATGACGCCCGAGGTCGCCTCGGCCCGTGAGACCCAGACGCTCGGCCAGGCGGTCGCGGAGCTGCATGTCCGCGGCGAGCTGCCGGATCACACGGAGCGGCTGTTCGTCGTGGACGCGCGCAACATCCTGAAGGGCTCGATCGGCCTCGACGTCCTGCTCGTGCGCGATCCGCAGGTGCTGGTGGCGGAAGCCATGACCGGCGAGATCGTGTCGTTCCGGCCCGATCAACCGGCGGCGGACGCGGCGGGCGCGTTCGAGCGCTACGATCTCATCTCGGCGCCGGTCGTGGACGATCGCGGCAAGCTGGTGGGCCGGGTCACCGTCGATCGCATCCTCGATTTCAACCGGCAGGAGTCGGAACTACAGGCGCTCGCGCTCGCCGGTCTTCGCGGTGAGGAGGATTTGTTCGCCAGCATCTGGGAATCAGCGAAGAACCGCTGGCCGTGGCTCTTCCTGAACCTGATCACGGCCTTCGTCGCGTCGCGCGTGATCGGTGCGTTCGAAGACACCATCCAGCAGATCGTTGCGCTCGCGGCGCTGATGCCGATCGTCGCGAGCGTCGGCGGCAACACGGGGAATCAGACGATCGCGCTGGTGATCCGGGGCCTCGCCCTTGGACAGATTCAGGAGAGCCACGCGTGGCATCTCGTGCGCAAGGAGTTGACCGTGAGCCTCCTCAACGGTGTGACCTGGGGCACGGTGATGGCGGTCGTCGCGGGCGCGTTGTACGGAAGCTTGCCGCTCGCGGTCGTGATGATGTCGGCGATCTGCCTGAACCTCGTCGTCGCCGCGTTGACGGGCATCGCGGTACCGTTCGCCCTCAAGCGGGCCAGGCGCGACCCGGCGCAGGGCTCGAGCGTGGTCCTGACCTTCGTGACCGACAGCATGGGGTTCTTCCTGGTGCTGGGCCTCGCGCAGCTGCTTCTGATTTAGGCGCGCCGAAGGCGCGCCCCGCCGGAGCGGAGCGGGGCGAAGGGGTCCCCGCGAGCGACGGCGAAAGGGGGGTCCGGCGGGGACGAAGTCCCCCCGGTTAAGTCAGTCCTTCGGCTTGTAGTCCTTGGGGAGGAATTCCACCGCCACAATCGTCTTCGATGCCGCCCCACCTGCAGAGGCTGGAGCACCCTCTTTCCACGTCACGTAGACGAGGTCCTCGGGCTCGCGAGCGCCGCACTTGGCGTCGCCGATCAGGTCATCCCGATAGCTGATGAACTCGACGTCCTCGAAGCGCGCCGTTCGATACTCCTCGGTCCGGCTGTCGACGCGGAGGTGAAACGTCACGCCTTTCTTGCGATCGCAGTCGATGCGCGCCAGCATGCCGGCCGCGCGCTCCTCGCCCGATCGAAGCCTCCGCAGGTCGAGCACGATCGCTGGAGCAGCCGGCTCGGCCACCGGAGCGCTGGTCGAAGGGGTGGCCGCCGAGCCTTCCGCGGCGGCGACCGATGCCAGCTGCGCGCGAACGCGCTCGCGCATCTCGGCGGTACCCGGCTTCGTCATGAGCGGGCCGAGCACGCTGCGCGCCTTCGCGTACTCTCCCCGCTGCGTGAACACGTCGGCCAGCCTGAGCGTGTACTCGAGCCGCGCGGGGGCCAGAAAGGTCGCGCTCTCGCTCGCGTCGCGCGCGGCGTCGAGGTCGCCCGCCTGCAGCGCGAAGCCCGCCCGCAGGTGCGAGGCGTGCGCGAGGTCGGGCCGGGCGCGAAGCGTCCGCTCCAGCGCATCTCGCGCGAACGACATCCCGGCCGCGCTCTCAGGCGGCTCGAGCGTCAACGTCTCCGCGGCGGCAACGCCAAGCGCGTAGTCGGCGAGCCAGTCACCCGCCGGCGCTCCGGCGCGCGCGACGAGCAGTGCGCGGGCATCGGCCGTCCGCTTCTGGCGCGCCGCGATTCGCGCGAGCGCCGCCCGGGCGCGGGCGCCGCCCGGGCGTTCGGCGGCCGACTGAAGCCGCGCGATCGCCTCCCCTTCCCGGCCTACCCGAAAGAGAAAATCACCTAGAAACCCATCGGCGTCGCCGTCGGGCATCGGGCTCACCGGGACCGGCCCGGATTCGACGATGCTGGTCAAGGTTACGCCGGCCATCTTCGACTGCGCGCGATCCACGTAGTCCCTCAGGCCGGCCTCTAACCCCTGTTGGCCGAAGATGCGGCCCCACGCTTCTTCCTCCGGCGTTCCGGCTTCAATCGCGCTCATGTACTTCACCAGGTGATCGCGACGCGGCGGCGTTCCCTGCAGCAGGTAGTGGACGAGTACCCAGGATTCGGCGTAGAGGACCGACCTGCGCTCCTCTTCGTCGTAGAGCGGCGAATTCTGCTGCACCGTCCGCAGCTCGTCGAGGCCGAGCCACTCGTTTCTCAACGACATCAGATGCGCCGTGAGCGGCTCACCGATGCTCGCCTTGTTCCCCCCGCGGAGCAGCTCGAACGTGCTGTAGTACTCGGCCACGCCTTCGTTGAGCCACAGCGGGAGGGACACCCCCAGGTTTGCGGTCGCCAGATGGGAGTACCCGTGGAACGCGGTGCGAAGGCCGCGCGAGCCGGCGACGAGGCCGACATAGTCGATGTCGGGCGATGGGACGATCAGCCCTGTCCCTTCGCGTGGCTTCCCGCCCGACAACGGCTTGAAGGCATCGAAGGCCTTCTCGGACTCGAACACGATGACCACCGTCGGCACGACCGTGGCCGTCGCCGCTGTCGGAAGGAACTGACCGAGCGCTTCACGGAAGCGTTCGAAGTGCGCCGCTACGTCGCCGAGCTCCCGATCGGCGACGCTTCCGATCACCGTGAAGTGCGGCGTGTCGACGCGCCGCCAGGAGGAGGCCGCGCGGCCCGCACCAGATTGCGCGCTCGCCGCGAGCGCACCGAGCAGCAGAACCGCCAGCCAGTGTCTTTTCCGTCGGGTCTCCACGTGGATTCTCAGCGGGTCATCTTACTGGAAGCGGGAGGCCTTGAGCCGATAGCCGGCCGGCAGGAACTCCACGGCGACCGCTGTTTTCGCCGATCCCGTCCGCCGCCAGGTGATGTAAATGAGATCCTCGGGCTCGCGGGCTCCGCACCGGATGTTGCCTCGCAGCTCCTCCCGGTAGGTGATGAACTCGATTTCCTGGAACCGGCCGGCCTGGAACTGGGACATCAGGCCGTTGATGCGGACGTGCAGCGTGAGCCCGCCAGGCGCGCAATCGACGTCGGTCAGCATGCCGGCCGCCCGCTCTTCGCCCGCTTGGGGCCTCCGGAGCTCCAGAACGAACACGCGACCCGAGCCGTCGCGCGGGGCCTCCACATCCGGCGCCTCGGTGACGGCACGCTCGACCGTGGCGATGAACTCGAGCAGCGACCGGACGTGATCCTGAAGTGAGACGGCGCGCGGGTTCTTCAGCAGCCGCTCGAGGAGGTACCGCGCCGTCTCGTACTCGCCGGCGCGCGCCAGCGTTTCCGCATGTCTCACGGCGTACTCCGGGCGGTTGGGCGCGAGCGCCAGCGCGCGTCGGCTCGCCGTCACGGCGGCCTCGCGCCGCGCATCGTCCAACAATTCGAAGCCGGCCAGCAGGTGCCACGCGTGCGCGAGGTCCGGACGGGCGACCGACACCCGCCGCAGCGCATCGCGCGCGGACGCGGTTGCGGCGACCGCCTCCGCGCCCGGCATCAGCTCCCCGATCGCGTAGGCCGTGGCGACGCCGAGCGCATAGTCGGCGAGCCAGTCCCCCGCGGGCGCCTCTCCCCGCTCGAGAAGCGCTCGCGCGTCGGCGAGCCTCTTCTGCGCCACACGCGCGCGCGCGAGCGCGATCCTGGCGCGCCCGCCGTCGGGCCGCGCAGCGGCCGGCTCGAGGCGTGCCGCCGCTTCATCCTCGCGTCTCTCGGCGATCAGGAACTCGCCGAGAAGTGCGTCCACCTCGCCGTCCGACAGCGGACGGGCGACGACGGCAGCCGTGCCAATCCGCTCGGTCAACGATTCAGCGGCGAGGTTGAACTGCTGCAGTTCGATGTACTTTCTCAGGCCGATTTCAATCCGCTCCGAGTCAAAAATCCGGCTCCATGCCGCATCGGCGGCCGCCCCCGCTTCGATGGCCTTGATGTACTCGGTGACGAGATCCGCACGGGACGGCTCTCCCGCCAGCAGGTAATGGACCAGCGCCCACGACTGGGCGTAGAACAACGTCCGCCGGCTGCCTTCGTTGTAGAGCGGCGAATCATGCTGGACTTTCACGAGATCGGCGAGCTTGAACGCCCTGCGGTCCTGCAACATCCGCAGGTGCTCTTCGATCGGCCGGCCGACGACGGCCTGCCGGCCGTCCCTGCGCAGCTCGAACGTGCTGTAGTACTCGGCGAGCCCTTCTCCCAGCCATAACGGGATATTGGGCGCCACGTTCCCCAGCATCAGATGCGCGTATTCGTGGAGGATCGGCCGGACGTCGTCCCGGCCGCTGACGAGCCCGATGTAGTTGATGTCAGAGGTCCCGACGAAGATGCCTTCGGCCTCGACGCGCTTGCCGCGAAACATCGGCTTGAACGGCTCGAACTCCCTGTCGGATGCGAACACGATGACGACGGCCGGAACGACGGTGGCGGTGGCGCCCGGGCCCATGAGCTGGCCGATCGCGTCGCGAAAACGCTCGAATTCAGCGGCGACTGACTCCAGCTCTCGCTGGCCCCCGCTTCCGATGATCGTGAAGTTCGGCGTATCGAGGCGGAGCCAGGCGGGCGCCCCGACGGCGGTCGCGACGAGCGACGCCGAGAGCGGAAGCGCCAGCCAGACTCCTGGCCGCATATGCCTCTAGAAACGATATCCGAACGTCAGCGCGAAGGTCCGATCCGTGTTGTCGCGCCCTGGCGCGGGCGTGCGGTCGTAGTCGACATCACTTTGAACGGTCGCCACGAGCCCGGCCACCAGCCTGAACCGCACGCCGTTCCTCATCCGAAAGAACAGGTTGTCATCGCCCGTGACGCCCAGGTACATGTCGTGGGTGTGGAACAGCTCGACGTTCCGTCCAACGAGATCTCGCCGTCCAGTCGCAAAGTGCTGATATCGGTGTTGCCGCCGGATGTCACGAGGCCGGCATTCACCCCGCCCGTCCAGTCGAGTGGCGGTGGCGGCGAAGCGATGGCCACGATATCCCCCAGCGCCAGACCCTCGATCGACCGTAGCTCCGGCTGGCTTCCCTTCACGGTGACGATCATCTGACGGGTAATCGTCAGCGACGCCACTTCATCCCATTCGACGACGAGCTCGCCGCTTGGCGTTTTGAACGTCAGTTTGCCGTCGAGGAGCGCGACGGCTTCGCCGGTGACGCGGTCGCCGTTCTTGAGGCGAAGCTCATCCGCAGTTGCCTCGGCGACGGAGAGAAGACCTAAGAAGAGGAAGCTAGTGACGAGCGCATGCGCGCGTCGATTCATGCATGGGATTTTATGCGTCAGCCCGCAGCGCGGCCAGCGGATCCAGGCGCGACGCGCGCCAGGCCGGCAGGACGCACGCGACGAGCGCGACGACCAGCGCCAGGGCCGTGGCGCCGGCGAGCGCCGCCGGATCGCCCGGCGCGACGCCGAAGAGTACGGCCGCCAGCGCTCGCGCGGCCAGCCAGGCCGCCAGAATACCGGCGGCGCTCCCCGCGACGGTCAGCAGCAAGCCCTGCCGCAGCACGAGCCACAACACGCCCCCAGGCTGCGCCCCCAGCGCCATTCGAATCGCGATCTCCTGCCGGCGCTGCGCGACCGCATAGGACAGCACGCCGTAGATGCCGAGCGCCGCGAGCCCGAGCGCGAAGACGGCGAACGCGCCCATCAGGAACATCAGGAACCGCGGCTGATTGATTGCCGCCCCGAGGACCTGATCGAGCGTGCGGACGTCGGCCATCGGGAGACCGGGATCGGCGCGGCGCAGCGTCTCCTTGAGCGCGGCGACGAGCTGCGCGCGGTCGCCGCCACGCACGGCGACGAACATCGATCGGAAAGGAAACTGGCGCTGGGTGTGGTAGAGCGCGGGCTCCGTGGCCGTCTGGAGCGCGGTGTTCTTGACGTCCCGGACGACGCCGATCACCTCGTGCTCGCGCGCTGTCATCAGCGATCGCCCGAGGGGACCGATCTGGCGCGAGAGCGACATGATCGTCTGCCCCACCGGATCCTTGCCGCCGAAGTACGTCCGCGCGAGCGTCTCGTTGACGATGACGACGCCGCGGGAGTCGGCTGTGTCGTGCGTCGAAAAATCGCGGCCCCGGACGATCGGCGCGCCGAGCGCGTCGAAGTACCCTTCCGAGATGCTGTGGTACTGCGCCGTCGGCTCCTCCCCCTGGCGGGGCGGCTCCGCGCCGCGAATCAGGAACGGGACGCGCCAGCCCGGCGCGAGTGGCAGAAAGTTCGCGGAGCCGGCCGCGGTCACGCCCGGCTGCTCGCGCAGCGACTCGACGATCAGCGAGTGCAGGCGCGCCGTGTCGGGCCACTTCTCGTACGCCGCGCCGCTCAGCTGCAGGTTCATCGTGACGACACCCTCCGGCCGGAAGCCGGGATCCTCTGCCATGAGCCGGCGAACGCTCTGGACGAGCAGCGCCGCGCCCACGAGCAGCATCACCGCCAGCCCGACCTCGGCGACGACCAGTCCGCGGTGGAGCCGGCCCGTCGCGCGGCTGCCGCCCCCGGTGCGGCCGCCGTCCTTCAACGTCTGCTGCACGTCCGCGCGTGAGGCCAGGAACGCGGGCAGGAGGCCGAACACGACAGCCGTCACGACGGTCAGCCCGACGGCGAACAGGAGGATGCGGCCGTCGATGGCGACCGACGCGAGCCGCGGAACGTCGATAGGGGTCAGCGCGGCGAGCGCGCGGATCCCGCCCGCGGCCAGGGCAACTCCCAGAACCGCCGCCGCCGCCGCGACGAGCAGGCTCTCGGTCAGGAACTGCGTCACGAGCCGCCGCCGGCTCGCGCCGATTGCCGCGCGCACCGCGACCTCTCGCGCTCGCGCCGCCGCCCGCGCGAGCAGGAGGCTCGCGACGTTGATGCAGGCGATGAGGAGGAGCAGCCCCACCGCGCCCAGCAGGATGAACAACGCCGGCCGGAAGAACCCGACGATTTCGCGGTGCAGCTCGACGACGCGGGCGCCCCAGCCGTCGTTGGTCCTCACGTGCTCGCGCCTGAGCCGCGCGGTGAGCGCGTCGAGCTCGCGTTGTGCCTCTTCGACCGTGCGCCCCGGCGCGAGCCGTCCCACCGCTTCCATGAAGTGCGCCGCGCGGCTGTGCTGCGTGAGATCCCACACCAGCCGGTACCAGACATCGGTATCGCCCGGAAAGTGAAAGCCGGGGGGCATGACGCCCGCCACCTGATAGTCGTTGTCGTTCATGCGAATGAGCTTGCCCACGATCGCGTCGTCGCTCTTGAGCCGCGTGCGCCAGAGGCGATGGCTGACGAGCACGAGCCGATCGCGCGAGTAGAAGGGCCCGTCGGCCGGAAAGCCCGGACCGAGCACGGGGCGCACGCCCATCACCGCCTGGAAGTTCCCGCTCACCTCGATGGTCGTGACGCGCACCGGCTCCTGCCGCTCGTCGCGCAGCGTCACGTCCGGCCGCCACCAGGCGGCGGCGTCGCTGAACACCTGCGTCAGCGCCCGATAGTCCATGAAGTTCACGGGCGAGAGCGGCTCGTGTTCGAGGCTCTTCTGGTGGTTCGTTTCCCAGAGCATCACCAGCCGGTGGGGCTCCTCGTACGGCAGCGGCCGCAGGACCACGCCATCGACAACGCTGAAGATCGCGGTGGTCGCCCCGATCCCGAGCGCGAGCGCGAGCACCGCCGGAACCGTGAAGCCCGGGGAGCGCAGCAGGTTCCGGAGGCCGAAGCGCAGGTCCTTGAGGAAGTGTTCCATACCGGGCTTAGACGGGTTCATCCCGCCGACCGTTGACATCGTCACATAACGCTGCCGCGATCGGGTCCCGCGCCGTCCAAGTCACCGATGCCAGCGTTCTGCACGATCCTGGCGCTCTTCGGGACGATCGCCGGCCCGTTGGCTATTCCGATGCCCGTTTCGCCATCGATGCCCGTCCTCCCGCGCCTGCGGCCGGCCGACCTGACCGCCGCGCACGCCTTCGAGCGCGGGCTCGCCTGCTGCCCGACGATTCGCGCGCTCGTTCGCGAAGTCGAGTTTTCTGATTTGATTGTGTACGTGGAAGCCGGATTCGTGGAGCCGCCAGCCGTCGCCCAGACCGTGTTGATGGGAGCCGGGACGAGCACCCGCTACGTCCGCGTGACCCTCCATCGGACGATGCCGCTCGACAGCCTGATCGAGCTCCTGGGTCACGAGCTGCAGCACACCGTCGAGATCGCGCGGGCTCCGGAGGTCCGCGACCGCGACTCCATGCTCGCCCTGTATCGGCGCATCGGTTTTCGTCGGAGTCCGGCCAACCACTTCGAGACGTCGCTTGCCAGGCAGATCGGCGTTCGCGTCCGGGCCGAGATCGGGAAGCGCCCCTCGCTCGCCGGGTTCAGCGCTGCTCCGGACGCGGACACCGGCCGCCGAACGCGTTGATGAGCACTCGGTTGTCGTCCGGGCCGGTCTCGACGATGACATACCGCTCGTGGTCCCAGCTCGCGGCCTGCAGGATCCACGCGGGTGGGCGCTTCTCGATCCGGAGCAGCCCGAGCGGCAGCACGAACTCGGCGTCGGCGCGGTCGCAGTACGTGACGACCGCGGAGAGAGCGAAGACCTGACGATCCGGCCTCCACGGCCGCACCCATCCGGCCGCGAAGGTCACGACGTCGCATCCGTCTTTCTGGCTCGAGTCGTCGTACGAGCGCGACGCCTCGACATAGTAGATCTCGCCGGCCGCCGGCACCTTCGCGCGGTACAGCGCCTCGATCGTCACAGGCCTCGACTCCCGTTCGGCCTGCGGCAGCGGATGACGCCATTTCGAAAAGCTGGTGGCGGCGTCCCGCTCCGCGTACGCGAACGGCTGCCTGATTCGCAGCGCGAAGTCGTCCCATTCGGGGGCACGTTTGTCGAGAATCTCGACCCGATCGATCTTGACCGGCCCGCTGACGGCGACGCCCTCCTTCGGAAACGGGCGCTCCATCGGTGACGGGATTGGACGATCGGTCGTGTAGTCGGTCTTGAAGCCCACCCCAGTGAGACACTGTGCGGGGTAGCGGACGGGCGCCGTCGCGCGCACCGGCAGCGCCGCACCCTCGACCGGCCACAGCGTCCACTTCTCAGTCGGCGGCGCCTTCCACCACCAGTCAGCAGGCACGTCACCGAGCGTGACCGGGACAATGAATGCCTTCCCGGGGACGGGCCACGTCGCCGCCCACTTCCCTTCGTGATACGAGGCGAACGGAACGAGCACGCCGTCCCGGCGCAGGACGGCGAGCGCGAAGGAGGGGGCCTCATTCGCGAGAATCAGGAAGGGGGCGAACGCGAGAGTGACGGCGGCGGCTGTCAGACGCACCAGAGTTCCGCTCCGGCAGGCTGGCTGGCCGCTATTATCACCCAAGCCCCTCGGTCCGCAGCGCGCCGGCCAGAAAGAACCCGAACCCCAGGATCGTGACCGCCGTGCGCAGGTCGTGGGCCTGCCGCCAACGGTCCCGATCTTCCGTCCATTCGGCCGGCGGCGACGGCGCGGACCAGGTAGCGATCCGGTCGTTCATCGGAAAGTGCGTCGTGGCCGTGATGACCGCGCCGATCCCCAGGCACAGTACTCCCGCCAGCGTCAGCGCGAGCGCCGATCGATGCCGCCGCGCAAGCGCCGCGTGCGCGAGACCGAAGAGAAGGGCCGTCAGCCCGACTGCCGACAGCGGCACCGTGAAGGCGCGAATCTCCAGCTGCTTGAGCTCCGTGAAGAACGTTCCAGCTCCCGCGAACGAGTGCTCGAGGAGCCAGACGCACACCGTCGAACCGGCAAGCACGCCGGCGGTGAACAGAAGGCCGAGACGTACGAGAAGCAGCATGGTTACACCAGCACTTTGACGTACTTGATCGCTTCCGCGTGGAACCCCGCGGCTTCATACAGCGCCTGCGGTCCACGATTCTCGACGAACACGTTCAGCGTCAGCATCCGATAGCCCCGATCCCGGGACCATCGCTCGGCCTCTGCCAGCAGCGCCCGCCCGACGCCTCGGCCCCTGGCGTCCGGCGCCACGACGATGTCTGCGATGTGACCGCAGGTGCCCTGCAGGTAGTAGTCGCGGTCGCCCACGAGATGAATGAATCCGAGCGGCACACCGTCCGCGCTTTCGGCGATCAACAACGTCGCCCCTTCCGTCCGGCCCGCCAGCGAGGCGCTGACGACGTCCGTGTCGACCTGGATCATCTCGCGGCGATCGCGCCATGTCGGCGGACCGAAGGCGAGTAGTTCCGGCACGAGCGCCCGAATGAAGGGCCAATCTTTCTCGACGGCTGATCGGATTCGAACGTCGGTCATGATTTCATGTCTATCAATACCTTCAGGTTGGTTCGTGCGGCTGCAAATGCGTCGCTCCACATCGACAACGGATAGACGCCGCTGATGAGCGGCCGGACATCCACCGCGCCGCGTGAGAGGAGGTCGATCGCCGTCGGAAACGGGCCGCAGCGCGATCCGACGATGGTGACCTCGTCGACGACGATCGGAGAGGTTGCGATCGGCGCGGCGCCATGGAACGTCGATTTCAACACGACGGTGCCTCGCGGCCGGACGAGCGCCAGAGCAGCCGCCAGACCGTCCGGCCGTCCGGTGGCGTCGACCACGATCTCGAACCGGGCCCGCGCAACGCCGACGCCGTCGGCCGCCATCGTCTCGAGGCCGAAGTGCCGCGCGATCGCGAGCTTCTCGGCATGACGCCCGACGACCGTGACTCGGAGGCCTGCGTGCCGGAGCACTTGCGCGACCAGCAGTCCCAGCCGTCCGTCGCCGACGACCGCCGCGTCCGATGCCCTCGAGGAGTCGATCTGCTCGATGACACGGCAGGCCGCCGCAACCGGCTCGACGAAGACCGCCACGTCGTCCGTGAGATCGTCCGGCACGGCGTGGAGATTGTCCGCGGGAAGGGCGAGGTACTCAGCGAACGCGCCGTCGCGGCCGCGGATCCCGAGAACCTGTCGGCGTTCGCAGTGCTCGCGGACACCGTCGCGGCAAGAGCGGCACGTCCCGCATCCAATATTGATTTCACCGACGATCCGGCGACCGAGCCATCGCTCGGCACCCTCAGGCGCCCACTCGACGGTCCCGACGAACTCATGGCCAGGCACGCCGCGGAAGTCTGCGTAGCCCGCGAGGATCTCCAGATCCGTGCCGCAGATGCCCGCCTGCCGCACGCGGATCAGACATTCGCCTGGCGCGGCCGGTCTCGGCCGGTCGCAGAGGTCGAGCCGACCGTCAGCCGCCACGAGCGCGCGCATCGTACCTGGAGACCGAACCATCGGCGGGCCAGGGGCGTATTATCTCCGGGAGAGGTTTTCCATGCATCGAGCGCGCGCGTTGGTGATGTCGGCGGCGCTCCTGGCCGTTCCCTTCTCGGCTGGCTGCGACCACGCGATGGCCCGGGAGCAGGCCACCGCTGAGTGGACGAAGAGCTACCCGCTTGCCGCCGGAGGCCGACTCGAGATCGACAACGTCAACGGCCGGATCGACGTCCAGGGCTGGGACGGCGCGACGGTCGACGTTCGGGCCGAGCGGCTCGGCAAGGGCGCCACGCCGGAAGAGGCGAAGCGGATGCTCGATCGGATCCAGATCGTCGAGGAAGTCTCGGGCTCGCGCATCAGGCTGCAGACCAAGGTCAACACGGTGACGAGCTGGCTCGGGGGCGGGACCGAGGTCCGGTATTTCGTCAAAGTCCCGGCCGGCGCCGAGATCGACGTGGAGACGGTCAACGGCGGCATCGAGATCACCGGCACGCGCGGACGCGTGATTGCGGAGACGACGAACGGCGGCATCACGGCGCGCCGGATCGGAGGGCCGATCGACGCGAGCACGACCAACGGCGGCGTCGACGTCGACGTCGAGGCGGTCACCGAGCCCGGGATCGATCTGGAGTGCACGAACGGCGGAATCTCGCTGCGCCTGCCGAGCGACGCGAAGGCGACGCTCGCCGCGAGCATCACCAACGGCGGGATCGATGCGAACAACCTGCAGATCGAGCTCGTCGGTAAGGCGACCCGGCGTCGGCTCGAGGGACGCCTGAATGGCGGCGGCCCCCGCATCGCGCTGGACGGCACCAACGGAGGAATCCGGATCACCGCACGCTAGGGCCCTTCGACTGCGCTCAGGGCGAGCGACCGAGCCGGCTCCGGAGCAGAGCCCGGTCAGTTACGATAGACGGATGGAGGCCTGCCCGGCCTGCGGCTCGCCCCGCATCTATCCGTCGCGCGCCAGGTCGATCGTCGAGCGGATTCGGCGTGGCTTCACGAGGAAACGGCCGTACCGGTGCCACGCCTGCGACTGGCGTCGCTGGATTGACGTTCCGCCCCCACCCCGCCTCGCCGACACGGACCCAGAAGATCTCCGGACGCGCCGTTCGTCAGAGCCGATTGGAAAGTCCGACTTCGACGGCCTCGATCCGCGGTAGTACCGCGCCGTCCGAGCCGCGCGGCTTGGCGGCATCGTCAGGGAACGTTCGAGCGCGTCGGCCGCCGGGCCGGACGGCCGCCTGGATCCAGGCGGCAGCCGGCGATGAGCGTCACCAGCTCGCCGTAGCTCCGTATGCCGGATTCGACCCGGTTGGCGCGCAGGAATTGATCGTAGGCAACCCGTGCGACCGCGCGAACCCTTGGCGCCGCCGTCTCGACGCGCCGATCGATCGCCCGCAGGTCTTCGGTAGGGCCGGCCTCGAGCACGTACGCCAGGCGCGCGCGGCGCTCGTCGTCAACCGCGCTGGCGGCGTATGCGTACACGGTCAGCCACCCGCTGTACTGCGCCTGTTCGTCCCCGTTCATCGTCGTCAGCCATCCGAGGAACCCTGCTTCCGCCTCGTGCGCGAAGCCAGCCAGGTGGGCCCATTCGTGAGCAACCACCGATTGCCGCTCGATCGGGAGCACCCGGTCGTTGACGAGCACTTCGAGGAAGAACGGGTCGGTCAGCCCGTCGATCCCGGCGCGGACGAAGTACGGCGTCAGCAACGTCCGTTTCGGCCGGCCGGGAACCGCCTGGCGATCGAGACCGGCGGCGCGCTGCGCCGCGGCGAACGCGGCGCCCATCGACGATGGCAACGCATCGAGAGCCGGCCACGGGCGCGCGTGAGCGACTCGATGGAGCGCGTTCAGCCTCGAGGCAGCGTGGCGGGCGAGCCGGTCGACCGCTTCCTCTGTGACCCGCGATCGGTCGTGATCGAAGCGCGTCGCGATCGACGTGCGGCGGTAGTTCAGGCCCCAGAGCGCGAGGAAGAGCAGGTACACGACAGCCGCGAACGCCGCCGCGTCGACGACCAGTCCGGCCAGCGCGCCGGCGCGACGGCCGCGCATCGCCGCCAGGCGTGCCGAGCGCCAGCGTCCGACGGCGTGCGAGATGAAGATCACGATGACCACTGCCGCTCCCAGCTCGAGGAGCGAGATGGGTACGTGGTTGGTCAGCGCCGTGAGCCGGCGCTGGAGGGCGATGTACAAAGATGTCGAGTACGCGCGTTCTACCCACTCGGGGGACATCGGCGCAACGACCGCGACGACCGCGGCGGCAATCGCGACGACCCTCGTCATCCGCGATCTTCTCCTGTGATGAGTCGGATGGAGCGCTGATAGGTGAAGTACGCCCAGGCCCACTGCACCAGCACCACCAGCCGGTTGCGGAAGCCGGTCAGCTTCAGGATGTGAACGAACAGCCACGCAACCCAGGCGATCCACCCGGTCAGCTGGAATCGTCCGAAATCGGCGACCGCCGCCGCCCTCCCGATGGTCGCCATGTCGCCGGGGTTGCTGTACCGAAAGGCCCGCCGGCTGGTCCCGCCTATGACCCGGGCCACGTGTTCGCCTTCCTGCATCGCGACGGGCGCGACGCCCGGCAGCGGCCGGCCGTCCTGGGTGACCGAGGCAAGGTCGCCGATCACGAACACCTCAGGGTGGCCTGGAATGGACAAGTCGGACTCGACGAGCACACGCCCGGCCCGATCCACCGGTGCGCCGAGCGCGCGGCCGATCGGCGCCGCCGCCACGCCGGCAGCCCAGAGCACGGTCTCGGCCTGAAGACGTTCGCCGCCGACCTGCACGGTATCGTCGTCCACACTCGTGACCGTCGCGCCGGTTCGGACCTCGACGCCGAGCTTCTTCAGCGCGCCACGCGCGAACGCGCGCAGCGGCGGCAGAAAGGCGGGCAGGACGTCGGGGCCGCCCTCGATCAGAACGATCCGCGCCGTGTCGGGATGGATGCTTCGAAATTCGTGTGCGAGGGCGTGGCGCGACAACTCCGCCAGCGCCCCGGCGAGCTCGACGCCGGTCGCCCCGCCGCCGATGACGACGAACGTCAAGAGGCACCGCCGGCGGTCGGCATCCGGTTCCAGCTCGGCCCGCTCGAACGCCAGGAGCACCCGGCGCCGGATCGCCAGCGCATCGTCGAGCGTCTTGAGGCCCGCCGCCCGCTCCCGCCACTCGTCGTGGCCGAAGTAGGCGTGCGTGGCGCCGGCCGCGACGATCAGGTAGTCGTATTCGAGGGTCAGGGAGCTCCCAGCATCCTTACCAGTTACAGCCAGTAAAACAGACCGCCGCGCGACGTCCACGTGCTGCGCCTCGGCAAGGAGGACGCGGACGTTGGCCTGCCGCCGCACAATCCACCGGATGGGCGACGCGATTTCTCCGGGCGACAGCGCTGCGGTCGCGACCTGATACAGGAGAGGCTGGAAGACGTGATGGTTATGGCGATCGACGAGCGTGACGTCGACTGGCGCGCGCTTGAGCGCCCGCGCCGCCGTCAGGCCGCCGAAGCCGCCGCCGATGATGATGACCCGCGGGCGCGCCATGAGCCGCACACACTACTCTAGCCGCAGATCCCGACCAGTTCTTTAGCCGCAAATCGACGCAGATTCACGCAGATCCTGTCTTGTCTTAGAGCGTGCCTCCGCCAAATGCCGCGCTTGAAGTAGAATGTCATACACCGCCAAAGCTAAAGGGCCTCGACGCCGATGTGCGCGACCATTGGCCACTATTCGAGGTCTGGGGGAAGGTCGGGAGCGCGCGACATGGGGTGAGGTGTATCGCGATAAATGAGACGACAGTGAAACCAGGTCACGCGGCCGAAGACGACGGCGCACTCTGCCAATGCGTCTGACTCCGGCCACTCGGCTTGGATCGTTCGAGATCCTCGGCGCCATCGGCGCGGGCGGGATGGGTGAAGTCTACCGCGCGCGCGACACGAGGTTGAATCGCGACGTCGCGATCAAGGTGCTCCCCGCCGCGTTCACCGAGGACGACGAGCGCCTGCGGCGGTTCACCCAGGAGGCGCAGTTCCTGGCACAGCTTCACCATCCGAACATCGCGACGGTGTTCGGCCTCGAAGAGTCGAACGGCGGGCGCGCGCTCGTGATGGAGCTCATCGACGGTCAAGACCTCTCGGCGCGCATCCGCCTGGGCCCGATCCCGCTCGACGAGGCGTTGCCGATCGCGAAACAGATCGCCGAGGCGCTCGAAGCGGCGCACGAGCACGGGATCGTCCACCGCGACCTGAAGCCGGCCAACGTCAAGATCAGCCCGGACGGAAACGTCAAGGTGCTCGACTTCGGGTTGGCGAAGGCGCTGGATCCGACGGGCGCGTCGGACCCTGCCGGCGTCGACCACTCGCCGACATTCACGGCTCACGGCACACAGCACGGGACGATTCTCGGCTCTGCCGCCTATATGTCCCCCGAGCAGGCGCGCGGGAAAGCGGTCGACCGCCGCGCCGACATCTGGGCCTTCGGCGTCGTCCTCTTCGAAATGCTTGCCGGCCGGCGCGCGTTCGCGGGAGATACGACCTCGGACGTGATCGCCGCCGTGCTGCTCCAGGAGATCGACTGGCGCGCGTTGCCCGCCGGCACGCCACCACGGCTCCGGTGGCTGCTGGAGCGATGTCTCGAACGGAACCCGAGGCAGCGCCTGCGCGACATCGGCGAGGCGCGCGTCGCGCTCGACGAGCTGGCGCAGGGTGCGAGCCACAAGGCGGACGCGCGCGTGCCACCGGCCGGAGTCATGTCCGCGGTGCGTGCGCGCGCCGGGCGTCCCATGACCGTCGCGTCTGCCGTTGCGCTGTTCGCGCTCGGCTTCGCGGTGGGGCGCTTCGGAGGATGGCCCGCCGGCCCCAACCCGGCCGCAGCTGCGCCGGCTCCTGTTGCCTTCGAGCGCCTCACCTTCCAGCCGGGCCACTTCGTCAACGCCCGCTTCGCTCCTGACGGGCAGACGGTTTTTCTGAGCGCGGCCTGGAGAGGGGCGCGCGAAGTCTTCCAAGTGCGGCCGCAGGCCGGCGAATTGCCGGTCGGGCTCGCGAACGCCGAGCTGCTCGCAGTGTCGCGATCGGGAGAGCTCGCCCTTCTCCTCCCACGCGTGGAAACGGGCAATCCGTACGTGAGTTACGGCACGTTGGCAGTGGTGTCCGCGAGCGGGGGAACCCCGCGGGAGCTTGCCGAGAACGTCTCTGCTGCCGACTGGGCGCCGGACGGCGCAAGTCTGGCGGCGCTCCGGGTCGTCGGAAGCAAGCAGCGGTTGGAATACCCTCTGGGGACGCCGCTCTACGAGTCGGCGTCGCGGGTCTTCGCGCCTCGTGTGTCGCCAGCCGGCGACAGCGTGGCCTTTTTCGAGCTGGACGCGTCGGGCCTGTGGTCGGTCGTCCTTGTCGATCGTTCCGGCCAGCGGCAGATTCTGTCGAAAGACTGGGCCGACTGGTGGAACCTGGCGTGGTCGCCTGACGGCCGCGAGATCTGGTTTGCCGCCGCACGCGCCGGCATGGCTTCGAGCCTCTACGCAGTCGACCGGAGCAGTAAGCTGAGGATGCTGCTGTCTGCCGCGGGCACGCTGGTCCTCCTCGACGCGCCGACTGCTTCCGCAGCACTCGTGGCGCACGTTACGTTGGTGAACCACGTGCTCGGCCGAACAAAAGGGGAACCTGCGGAGCGCGATCTCTCCTGGCTGGAAGGATCGAGCGCCGTGGATCTTTCGACCGACGGAAGGAAGGTGCTGCTCCGCGTCACCTCCGAGCGGGATCCCGGCCGCACCGCCGTCTTTCTACGCGTCATGGACGGCTCGTCGCCCGTACGTCTCGGTTACGGGCTGCCGCAGGAGCTCTCCCGGGACGGGAACTGGGCGCTGGCCATCCGAGGGGGCACCGTCGTCGCGATGCCCACCGCGGCCGGCAAAGAACGGACGATCGAGACCGGCTTCCCCATGGTCACCGCGGCGCGATGGCTGCCGGACGGTGATCGCGTGCTGGTGCTGGCCAACGACGCGCAGGGCCGTAGCGTCGCGAGCGTGACCAGCTTCTCAGGCGAAGGTGCGCGGCGCATCTCCGAATCGCTCGAGCTGCGGTTCGCCAGTTGGGGCAATCGGTCGCTGTCACCGGTCTCCCCCGACGGGCGCTTCGTGGCGGCCTCTGTCGCCAGCGGCGGGGTCCTCCTGGTGCCGCTCGATGGAGGAGCATCGCGGGCGGTGCCGGGCTGCGCCCCGAACGACCTGCCGATCCAGTGGACGCCGGACGGACGCCGTCTCCTGGTGTTCAACTCGGGCTCGTTGCCGGCCAGGATCTCCGAGATCGATCTCGAGAGCGGCCGCCGCCAGGTGGTTCGCGAACTCCTGCCGCCCCACCGTGTCGGGGTCTACGGACTCGTTCAGGCTTTGATGACACCCGACCGGTCGGCGTACGTCTACGGGTATCAAGAGTACCGCTCCGATCTGTACCGGGTGACGGGCCTTCGATGAGCCTCGCCGCAATCGAGTTGGCGGATTTGCATGTGGCTCATCTGCGTGCATCTGCGGCCCGTCTTCTGCGGCTTGAGTTCTGGTGCCCCCGCGTGGTCCAATCCCGCGCATGCGCGTCACAGCCTTCGTCGCCCCCGTCGCAGCATTGCTCTTATCTGCGGGATTGATCGGTCAGCCGCGCGAGGTGAAGGTACTCCTTCTCTATGACATGGAAGGCATCACCGCGGCGGTCAAGCCGGCTGACGTGAACTTCGGCTCGCCGAGCTATCCGCCGACACGCGAGGCGTTGACCGAAGACGTCAACGCCGCGATTCGCGGGCTTCAGAAGGCGGGCGCGACCGAGGTCGTCCTGACGGACGGACACGGTTCCGGCAATCCAGATCCGGACTATCTACTCGACAAGATGCCGAAAGGGGCGCGATTCGACCTGCGGGATGTTCCCTACGATCCCTACATCGAGACGATGGACAAGACGTTCGACGCGATGGTCGCGATCGCGATGCACGGGCGCGCCGGCGGCCGCGCCTTTCTCGCGCACACCTACAACGGACACACCCGCTGGGTCATGGGCGGGCACGACATGAACGAGAGCATGCTCGTCTCCGCCTCCGCCGCGCGGTTCGATATCCCGCTGATTCTCGTCACCGGCGACGACGTGCTTCGCGATGAGATCAAGGCGTTCTCTCCGGCGACGGAATACGTCGTCGTCAAGAAAGCTCTCAGCGTCTCGGAAGCCGAAGCGCGTCCCCGCGCCGAGGTCAGCGCCGACATCGAAGCGGCGGCAGAGCGCGCACTCAGAAACCGCGGCAAGGTCACACCCTGGCGGCCCGCCGAGATCGCGCGCGAGTTCGACAACCTGTACGGCTACATCCTTCCCGAGCAGGCGGCCGTCGCCGTCAATTTCCCTGGCGCGATCGTCGTCGACAACAAGACCGTGAACGTGCGGGCGCGGAGCTTCCTCGATGCGTACCTCGCGTTCCGCGGCCTCGCCGCGTTCACCGGGTACGCAACGCAGCGGATGGTCCTCACCGGCGTACGGCAGCTGGAGGGTGGGCCGGATCTGATTCGTAAGGCGCAAGAGAAATTGCCGACCCGCGAGCAGCGTACCTTCAAGGCTACGGGAACCACGATTGATCGAGGGTACGGGCGGCACGGGTACTTCTGACGCAGCATTGCCGTTGGGGAACTCTTCGCAGCCAGTGGTGTCGAAGTTGTGGAAGGAGGACGCATGGCTGCAGACCTCTTCGGCGACGTCACGCAGACACCGACCCGTCTCGGGGGACGTCGCTGGTATACGCTGCCACTCTCGATCGTGACGCACGCGGTCACGGTCGTCGTGATCGTCGTCGTTCCACTCGCGACGAGCGATATGCCTCCGCCCATCCGTCGCGCGCTTACGCATATCGCCGACATCGACATCACGCCCGTCGTGCCGCCGCCTCCGCCGATGCGGCGGGCACCGATCACACGCGCCGACACACCGGCGGTGCCGAGAGACGCCGCGCCAACCGTGGCGCCGTCGGAGATCCGTCCCGAAACGTTTCCGCTCGACCTGCCCGAGGTCGGCGGAGCGGACGGCGTTCCGAACGGGATTCCTGGGGCGTTGTCACTCGATTCGACAATCTATACGCCTCCGCAGCCGCCTCGAGTCGAGCCGAGCGGGCCGATACGGATCACGCGGGGGGTCACGCCACCTCGACGAATCGCCTACGTGCAGCCCGTGTATCCGTCGATCGCTCAACAGAACCGCATCACCGGGCGCGTCGTGATCGAGGCGATAATCGGCCCGACGGGTGAGGTGCAAAGCATGCGCGTCGTGCAGTCGGTTCACCTGCTCGATCAGGCCGCGCTGGAAGCCGTGCGGCAGTGGAAGTACACGCCGACGCTGCTGAGCGGCGTGCCGGTGTCCGTCATCCTGACGGTTTCTGTGGACTTCACGCTCGCCCGATGAACGGGTCGCGCGCCGCCGCGCTCGCGATCGTCCTGCTCGCCGGCATCTCTCAAGCCGACGCGGCGCTGGGCGCGCAGGCCGAAGACGAGGCGGCGATCCGATCGCTGGCCCAGGAGTGGCTCTCGACTCAGGAGCTCGAGAAGCTGGATGCATTCCTCGCGCTTTGGGCTCCTGATGCGCCCGGTGCCGATCGGCGGCGCGACTTCACGTCGGTCGTGTTCCAGTCGGGCGACGATCGATTCTCGAACGTCCGGATCGATCGGATCTCGATCGTCGGGGCGCGCGCGACCGTTCGCGTGTTCGCCGACCGCGTCCGTACACTCCCCGGCGGCAACACCATCCCGAGCACCGTCGCGCTCGTCTTCGAGTGCGTCCGCAGCGCGGACGGCTGGCGTCTGTTCAGCGACTCGTCCGCGTACGCGGCGCTCGCGGACGATCTGATCGGGCTGACCGACCAGGCGTCGATCGACGCGCGGCTCGACGCCGATCGGCACCTCCTCGGCCGCGAGCTGCTCCGCGCGCTCGGCGAGCGAGGCGACCGCGGCTCCTTTTCCGGCAGCCTCGACCGCGCGATGGTCGCGTACCGGCTCGTCCGATCGATCGCCATCCGGCTCGGCGACGACGAGGCAGCGATTGCCGCGCTCCAGAACATCGGCAACGTCCACTTTTTCCGCCAGGACTACGCGCGGGCGCTCGAGAGCTACAAGGAGCGTCTCGCCGCGGAGACGACGCGCGGCGACCGGCCGGGCATGGCGTCCGCGCTGCAGGCGATTGCGAGCGCGCACTACGCGCTGGCGGAGTACGTCGCCGCGCTCGACGCGTACCGGCGCGCCTTGACCATTATCGAGCCGCTCGACGATCGGCCGGCGCTCGCGTCGCTTCACATGAACATCGGCAACGTGTACCACCTGCAGGGTGACTACGGCGCGGCCGTCGAGTCGTTCATCCGGAGCCGGATGCTCTTCGAAGCGATGCCGGACCACCTCACGCCCGCGGCGCGGGCGCAGCACGGCGAGGGACGCGCCGAGACGGCGCGAGGCAACTTCCCGGCCGCCGTCGCGGCGCTCGAGAGCGCCCTGGACAAGTACCGGCGGGGACGCGACCGGGGAGGCGTGCCCGAAGCGCTCGGCAGCCTCGCATACGTCAACTACCTCCGCGGCGACCACGCACGCGCAATCGCCCTTTACAGAGACAGCCTCGACCTGGAGAAGATCGCCGGCAACACGGCGGGCGTCGCGCGCATGTTGCAGTCGATCGGCCTCGTCGAGCTGGTGCGCGGCGGCTTCAAGGAGGCGGTCGAGGCCTATTCGCGCAGCCGCGATCTCTTCGGCCTGGTCACCGCGCGCGAGGCCAGGGAAGGACGCGCGTTCGCGACCCTCGGCCTCGGGTTTGCGCAGACCGCGATTGGTTCGATCGACGCCGCGCTCTCGTCCTACAAAATCGCATCTTCCGTCTTCGAATCGCTGGGGCGGCGCGAGCAAGTGGGTCGGGCGGCCCTCGGGACGTCGATGGCCCACGCCGCGCGGCGCGCCGCGCAGGAGTCGCTCGACGCGGCGGCGCTGGCCGCGGCGATCGGCCGCGAGACCGCTGCCCGGGATCTCGAGTGGCGCGCGCGGGTCCGCGAGGGGTACGCGCTGCTTGCGCTGGAACGCCCCGCCGACGCCAGACAGGCGTTCGAATCGGCCGTCGCCATCGTCGAAGATCCCGCCGAGTGGGAGGGAGAGGAGCCGGGAGCGCCCAGCGACGACGATCGAGGGTCGCCGCACGCCGGCCTGGCGGAAGCGCTCGCGGCGCTCGGTGAGCCGCGCGCGGCGCTCGCGGCGGCCGAGCGCGGACGGTTGAGGCGGCTTCGCGATCAGCTGGCGCTGGTGCGCGACGCGATTCACGCGGGCATGACCGAACCGGAGCGCGATGAAGAGCGGCGTCTGCGACGAGAGGTCGTCTCGCTGCAGGCGCAGCTCGCGCGCGAGGCGCGGCTGCCGAAGCCGGACGCCGCGCGCCTCTCGTCGCTGGCGCAGCGAATCGGCAAAGCGACCGCCGACCGCGACACGTTTAGCGCGCGCCTTTACGAACGCCTGCCGGAACTGGCGCGCTGGCGGGGCGACCTCGCCGGCGCCGAAATCGAGTCCGCTCTCGCCCCTCCAGACCAGCCTGGCGCCGCCGTCATCTCGTTCACGATCTCTGAAAGTCGCGTCCTGGCGTTCGTCGGCCGTCAGGGCGACGCCGCTCCGACCGTGCACGTCATTCCGGGATCGGCGCGTGACGTCTCGAACCGCCCGGACTCGCTGATTGGCCCGCTCGGCTCACGCCTCGCCGGCACGACTTCGCTCGTGATCGTTCCGCAGGGATTCCTCTGGCGTGTGCCGTTCGAGACGCTCGCTCCGGCTGGCGGCTCTTGGCTGGCCGCCGGCGCGACGATCAGCTACGCGGGCAGCCTGACGCTCCACGCGCGGAATCGTTCGATCGCGGTCGAGGGGACTGCACCTCTCCTGACGTGCGTCGGCGCCGTTGCGGCCGCGAGCCCCTTCTACTCGACCATCTCGATCGAGGATCGGCCGATCCTCGAGCTGCGCGCGTTGTTCACGACGCCGATTGGCGCGGCCCGCGTCCGGCTCGATGAGCCGCCGACGCCCCAACCGCAGCGGCCGATCGACGACGCGATGCATGCCGTCCAGTGGGCCTTCACGGCCGCCGGAGTACAGACCATTACGATCGGCCGCGTGACGCTAGGCGCTCGAACTCAGACCAACTGACGCGCAACCGCAGCGTCAGGGGGTGCCGTGTTAGCATGCGTGCACTCTGACCAACCAGCCACTTCCTGACTTCGGCCAAACCGAAGTCACCCGCGCAGCGCCGGCCCTTCCGCCCTCGTCTCGCAACTTCGGCTCCTATCGTTTCCTCCAGCGCCTGGGCGAGGGAGGCATGGGCGAGGTCTGGCTGGCGCAACAGGTCGAGCCCGTGCAACGCCAGGTCGCTGTCAAGGTCATCAAGGCCGGGATGGACTCGGCGCGCGTGGTGGCACGATTTGAGGCGGAGCGCCAGGCGCTGGCGCTCATGGACCATCCGGCGATTGCCAAGGTACTCGAAGCCGGGACCACGCCTGAGGGACGCCTGTACTTCGCGATGGAGTACGTCCGTGGCGAGTCCATCACCACCTATTGCGATCGTCAGCGCCTGCCGGTGTCTGAGCGGCTCGAGCTGTTCATCCAGCTGTGCGACGGCGTACAGCACGCGCACCAGAAGGGCATCATCCATCGGGACCTGAAACCGTCGAACGTGCTCGTGTCGATCACCGACGATCGTCCCGTGCCACGCATCATCGACTTCGGGATCGCCAAGGCCGTAGCGCAGCCGCTGACGGATCATTCCCTCTTCACGGAACTCGGTACCTTCATCGGCACGCCCGAATACATGAGCCCCGAGCAGGCGGAGATGACGCCGCTCGATGTGGACACGCGCAGCGACGTGTACTCACTCGGGCTGCTGCTCTATGAACTGCTGGTCGGCACGCTGCCGTTCGACCGGCAGGCCCTGCGGCAGGCGGGCCTCGATGAGATCCGGCGGACGATTCGCGAAACGGACGCCCCACGCCCGAGTACGCGGGTTACGCAACAGGGGGTTGACGCCGAACAGACCGCGGCGCAGCGGCAGACGCAACCGGCCAAGCTCGGCAGCCTGCTGCGCGGCGATCTTGACTGGATCACGATCAAGGCGCTCGAGAAAGATCGGACGCGGCGGTACGCGACGGCCAACGCGCTGGCGATGGATCTCCGGCGGCACCTCGCCAACGAGCCCGTCCTGGCGGGTCCGCCGAGCGCCGCGTATCGGACCAGCAAGTTCGTCCGGCGGCATCGAGGCGGGGTCGCCGCCGCTGCCACGCTCGTCATCCTTCTGGCGGTCTTCGCCGTCGTCATGACGATCCAGGCTCGCCGCATCGCGCGTGAGCGCGATCGAGCCAACCAGGAGGCGGCGACCGCGAGGCAGGTATCGGACTTCCTTGCTGGCTTGTTCAAGGCGTCCGATCCGAGCGAAGCGCGCGGCAACACCCTCACGGCGCGAGAGATCCTTTCCAGGGGCGCACTGCAACTCGAAGGTAGCCTTCGGGATCAGCCGCAGGTGCAGGCTCGGCTCAAGGCGACGATCGGGACCGTCTACACGGGCCTGGCGCTGTACACCGATGCGGAGCGTTTTCTGACACAGGCGTTCGAAACGCAGAAGCGCGTGCTCGGCGCCGACGACCGCGAAACTCTCACGACCGCAGATGCCCTGGCCGACGCGTACTGGCATCTCGGAAGATTCGATGCAGCGGAAGTGCTCTACAAAGATACCGTCCAGCGTCGAGCGCGGGTGCTGGGCGAGGATCACGCCGACACGCTGGCCACAAACTACGACCTGGCCAGCACCTACCTGGCAATGAAACGCTGGGACGAGTACGAACGGCTCGGCCCGGCCATTCTTGCGAAACAACGCCGGGTGCTTGGAGACACGCATGCCGGCACACTGGGATCGCTGAACCTCGCGCAGTACTTCTACTACAGTCGGGGAAGGTATGCCGAAGCCCAGCCGATCGCGCTCGAGGCCCTCGAGGGAAACCGTCGTCTTTATGGAGACGATCACCCGGAGACGCTGGGCGCCCAGCACAACGTTGCCACGATACTCGACGCGCTCGGCAACTACGCCGAGGCCGAACGGTTGTATCTGAAAAACATCGAGCTGAAGCGGCGCGTGATTGGCCCCGAACACCCGGACACGTGCGCAACCTACGAGCGCCTTTCGAGCATGTACAGAAAGCAACAGCGGTACGAGGAATCGGAGTCTGCCGCTCTGGCGGCCTATCAGGGGTACCTCAAGATGCGCGGACCTGACCACAAGTCCACACGAGGCGTGGTCGAGCAAATCGCCAAGCTCTACGCTGCGATGGGCCGGCCGAACGAAGCCGAGCGATGGCGGGCGAAGCTACGAGCCAAGAAAAGATGCGCGTCAGGAGAGTCGTCGCTCACCGGCATGAACCAGTGGATGTACCCGCACTTGGCGCAGATGACGCAGGTGGCAGAGCGGCCGGTCAGCCACTCGATATCGAAGAACGACGCGACTGCTCCATGCAGCTGCGCCGACTGTTGCCAGAATGTCGTGTGGTGACAGACCTCGCAGCGTAAATCTCGCCCGAGCACCTGAACCGTCTTCGCCTCCTCGGTGAACAGGCCCATCCGACCTATCCTCCCAATCCTCAACCCTCAATAATCCGCAATCGCCAATCGTGAATCGATAATCAATCAATCAGCAATCCCCAATCCACAATCAGCAATGCGCGATCGCGGCTACCGCTGACTCGTCGTCCCCGTCGGTTTCGCGCCGAGCTTCCGCTGCAGAAAGTCGGCTGACGCTTCGAGCGCCTGGATCCAGCGGCGGTGCAGCAGGAAGCCGTGAATCTCGTCCGGGAAGATCAACTGCTCGAACTCCACACCGCGCTTGCGAAGCTCCTCGGCGAGCGTCACGGTCTCGCTGAACGGCACGTTCCGGTCGTCGTCTCCGTGAATCAGCAGCACGGGCGAGCGCCAGCCGTCGAGCGACGCCATCGGGGACGAGTCGAACGCGAGGCGCGCCGCGTCCTGACGCGTCCGCGGATCGTAGGTCTCGACGAAGTTGCGCACGACGACGTTCCAGTCGTGGACGCCGTGGATGTCGACGCCCGCGGCGAACAGATCTGAGGCGCGGGAAAGTCCCAGCGCCGTGAGATAGCCGCCGTACGAGCCGCCCCACAACCCGACCCGCGCGGGGTCCACGTCTGCGCGCCCGCGCAGATAGAGCCCCGCTCCGAGCACGTCGTTGAACTCGCTCGCGCCCGTCGCGCCGTAGTTCAGCGCCTCGCGGAACTCGAGGCCGTAGCCGGTTCCGCTGCGGTAGTTCACCGACAAGACGACGAAGCCGCGGCTCGCGAGGTGCTGATTGAGCGCGTACGTCTTGTGGTAGTAGTCGAGGTAGTGCCAGCCCAGGAGCATCTGCCGGCGCGAGCCGCCGTGAAAGAAGATCGCCGCGGGCCGCTTTCCGGTTGCGCCGCGCGGCAGGAACAGCTGGCCGCGGATCGGCAAGCCGTCCGCGCCGTTGAAGACGACGGGCTGCGGCGTCACGAGCTGATTCGACGGATACGTCGACGGAATCGATCCCGGCGCCAGCTCGCGGATCTCGCCGGCCGCGAGCCGCACCCCAGGGTGCGCCGGCCGCACGGCGTTCGAGGCGAGGAACGCGATCGCCTGGCCGTCGCCGAGCGGTTGCGGGCTCCACTCGATCCCGGCGCCGCGCGTCAGCGCAGTCGGCGTTCCGCCCGCGACCGGCACGCTCCAGAGGTGACGGCGATCGAGATCGGCCGCGTCGCCTGCCTCCTGATTCGAGCTGTAAATCGCGCGCGTGCGGTCGGGCGACAACGCGACATCCTCCACCTCGAACGGGCCCGGCGTCAGCAGCGTCGGCGCGCCCCCGGCCGCGGGAATCGAATAGAGATGCAGCCACCCGTCGCGTTCCCATGGAAACACGAGACGATCACCGGCCCATAGGACGCCATTCTCGGCGTTGACGCGCTGGAACACGCTGCCGCGTCCTGCTTCGGCCTTGAAGATCTCGCGGCCAGGCACGCCCGGACCGTCGGCCGTCGCCGCGCGGAGATCCGCCACGCGAATCGACCAGGGTTCCCCGCTCCTGCGCGGGTTGAACGCGAAGGTGTTCCGGAACGCCGGATTGCGAATGAACGCGACCCGCGTCCCGTCGGGCGACCACTCGGGGCTCCCGTCTCGATCCACGCCGGGATCGATCCAGGTGACGCCGTTCTTCGCGACGTCGTACACGCCGACGAACGCGTGATCGCCGCGGCCGCTCGCGAACGCGATCTTCGACCCGTCCGGCGACCAGCGCAGCGACCCCGCCTGCCCCCGCCCTTCCAGAAACCGCTCGGGCTTCGCGCCGTCGGAGAGATCGACCCACCACGCCTGATTGCGCAGGACGTAGGCGACGCGATTTCCCTTCGGCGAGATCGCCGGCGCGGCGCCCGCCGCGATCTTCCGCGGGGCGCCCCCGTCGAGGCTGACCGCCCAGATGGCCTGTTCGACGCCGTCGGGATCGCTCTGCGGATTTGGATATTCCCCCTGACGGTTCGCCCCGCCGCCGCGGACGTAGAGGATGGTTCGCGCGTCGGGCGTCCAGCTCAGATCGCCCATCTCCTGGCCATCATCCCCGGTGTATGTCGTCACCGGGCGGCCGCGATAGTCGGGAGGCGTCGCGATCCAGATGTTGCGGCTCCCGCGATCGTTGAAGACCCAGGCGACGGCGCCTCCAGTCGGCGCGGCCGTCAGGTTCGTCGGAAAGGGCGCCGAGAGCAGCTCGGGGATCGTGACGGCCCGCGTCTGCTGGCTGGCGCCGAGGTCTTGAACGGGGACCGCAACGATGACGCTCGCGGAGACGAGGGCGACGGCGAGGATCAGGCGTTTCATGGCGTGAACTATATAATCTGCCGGCTATGTACTCATCATCTTTCCCCGCACGGCTGAAGTCGTGCGCGACGTTGATTGTCCTGCTGTCGATGGACGCTCACGGCCAGTCGAGCGCGACCAGTCCTTACGCGCCCGACACGGCGGAGGCCGGATCCGTCGAAGCCATCGCGAAGTACACCACCGACCCGAAGTTCCTGAGCTCGTGGGTCGCGTACGTCCCCGCTTCCGCGTCCGTGCAGTCGCCGACGAAGTACCTCGGGCGTCTCGTCGGCACGCCCGGCGAGCTGACCCGCACCGCGCAAATCTACGGATACATGCGCGAGCTGGACAAGGCCTCGCCGCGCGTCCAGGTCTCGACGATCGGCAAGACCGAGGAAGGGCGCGAGATCCTGCTCGTCGCGATCGCGGACGAAGCCGGGCTTCGCGACCTCGACAAGCTGAAGGCGGCGACCGCCGCGCTGGCCGACCCGCGCAAGACCACGCCCGAGCAGGCGGAGCAGATCATCGCCACGGCGCGCCCCATCTACTACTTCAACGCCGGCCTGCACTCGACCGAGCTCGGCAGCCCGGAGATGGTGATGGAGCTGGCCTACCGGCTGGCGGTCTCGGAGCAGCCGATGATCCAGCGGATCCGGCGCAACCTGGTCGTGCTGATCAATCCCGCCTCAGAGCCGGACGGCCGCGACAAGGCGGTGGACTGGTTCTACCGCTATCAAAAAGGAAAGACCGACCCGGACAACCTGCCGCCCGGATCGCCGTACTGGGGCCATTACGTCTATCACGACAACAACCGCGACACGCACCAGAAGGCGCTGGAGATCACCCGCGCCGTCCACCGGATGTTCTACGACTACCACCCGACCGTCGTCCACGACCTGCACGAGTCGATTCCTCTCCTGCAGACGTGGAACGGAACGGGGCCATTCAATACCACTCTCGATCCGATTCTGATCAACGAGTGGTTCGAAATGGCGTTCGCCGAGATCAGGACGATGTCCTCGCTTGGCATGCCGGGCGTCTGGACGTGGGGCTTCGGCGAGGGCTGGGGGCACCACTATCTGGATTCAGTCGCGGTGAACCACAACTCGATGGGACGGGGATACGAGACGTTCGGCAACGGAACCGCGGAGACCATCGAGCAGACCCTGCGAACGAGCGAGGAGCGGGACGCCGCCGACAAGCCAGTGACGTCGCGCGAGTGGTACCGCCCGTGGCCGCCTGATCGCAAGTTCAAGTGGTCGATGCGCAACAACACCAACTACATGCAGACCGGCTGCCTCGCGATCCTCGACTACACGGCGCGCACGGCGCCGGAGATGCTCCGGGGCTTCTACCGCAAGAGCTACAACTCGTGGCAGAAAGGCCTGAAGGAGAAACCGTTCGCGTTCGCGATTCCCGCGGACCAGGGCGATCGCCGCCGCGTTTCCCAGATCGTCGAGCTGCTGCAGAGTCACAGAATCGAAGTCGGCCGCGCGCGCGATGCGTTCACGGTCTCCGAAGGCTCCTACCCTGCCGGCACCTTCGTCGTCCGGCTGGATCAGCCGTACCGGAACTATGCGGTCGACCTGCTCGTGCCGCAGAAGTTCCCGACCGACTCGCCGTTCACGCCGTACGACGACGTCTCGTGGGCGCTGCCGGCGCACTACGGCGTCGAGGCGAAGGCGATTGCCGACGAGAAGATCAAGGCCGTCACGCTCGATCCCTCCGGTTCCGAGGCAGCGGCGGGACGCGTGGCCGGTTCCGGCGCGGTGTTTCTGCTCCGCGACACCGGTCAGGAAGCGCTGCTCGCGGCCCGGCTCCGGCTCGCGTCGTTTCGGGTGGAGGTCGCCGAGCGCGCCTTCAAGACGCAGCCGCAGACCGATGGCAACGCCGACACGGCGGAGTACCCGGCCGGATCCTGGATCATTCCCACGCAGTCCGGTCTCGCTGACGCGCTCGGCCGTGTGGCGCGCGAGCTCTCGCTCGACTTCCAGGCGGCGGCCGCCCCGGATGTTCCTCGACACGACGCCCCGCTTCCGCGGCTCGCGGTGTGGCACACCTGGGATGACACGGAGTCGGTCGGCTGGATTCGGTACACGATGGACCGAGAGAAGATCCCTTACACCTACATCCGCGACGACGACATCCGGACGGGCGGGCTGCGCGCGAAGTACGACCTCATCCTGTTCGGCAACAACTACCTCGGCTTGCAGGGACAAATCCACGGCATCGACAAGCGCTGGGGACCGATGCCGTACACGAAGACGCCGCAGTTCCCGAGCCACGGCGTTCCGGACGCCTCGGACGACATCACGGGCGGGATCGGCTGGGGCGGCGTCGCGAACCTCGCGCAGTTCCTGGAAGAAGGCGGGCTGCTCGTCACGTTGGCCAACGGCTCCGCTCTTGCGCTCGAAGGCGGGCTCGTTCGGGGCGTCTATCGCGTGGGGGGTAGCGTCTCCACGCCGGGCTCGGAGCTACGGGTGACGTTCACACAGCCGGAACATCCGCTGGCGTACGGGTATCCGAAGACGACCTCCGCGTTCCGGTCCTCGTACACCCTCTACGACGTGAGGCGCGCCGATCGCGCGCGCGTCGTCCTTCAATGGGGAACGAAGCCACGGAAAGACGATCGCGAGGAGGAGGACAAGGATAAGGAGGGCGGCCAGGAAGCCAAAGAGAAAGAGAAGAAGTCCGAACAGGACCTGGTCGTGAGCGGCGGGGCGAAGAACGGCGACGACCTGGAGGGCATGCCGGCGATCATCGACGTCAAGGTCGGCCGCGGCCGGGTGATCGCGTACAACTTCAACCCGATGCACCGGGATTTGAACCGGTCCGACTTCAGGTTTCTGTGGAACGCGATCCTGAATTGGAAGCACCTGTTGGACAGGAAATAACACTGTCACGGTAGCGCACGACTTCAGTCGTGCGGTTCGTTCTCATGCGCGAATTCTTCCTGGGTCCGGTGGACGCGGATTCACCTGCGTCGCTTCCCGCAGATGAAATAACCCGCGTCCGTCGCTTCTTCGCGGGCCGTCCGGATCTCCGGCCGACGCCGCTGCGCCAGCTTCCCGATGTTGCGAGCGAGATCGGCATCGGTGAGCTGCTCTTGAAAGACGAGTCAAACCGATTCGGGTTGCCGGCGTTCAAGGCGGTCGGCGTCACCTACGCCATCCATCGTCTCATCGAGGAGGGCCGGCTGCGCGCCGGCGGCCGCGTCGCGTGCGCCACCGCGGGCAATCACGGCCGAGCCGTCGCGCGCATCGCGCGCGAGCACGGGCTGCACGCGACCGTCTACGTTCCGGCCGGCACCGCGCGGCAGCGAATCGACGCCATCGCCTCGGAAGGCGCGGACGTGATCGTTCACGACCGCGGGTATGAGGACGCGGTCGCGACGATGGCCGACCAGGCGCGGCGGAAGGGCTGGACCATCGTGTCGGACACGTCGTATCCGGGATCGGAGGCCGATGCGGTGCCCACCTGGATCATGTCCGGCTACACGCGCATCTTCGACGAAGCGGCCGAGCAGTGGGACACGCCCACGGACGCGATGTTCGTGCAGGCGGGCGTCGGAGGCCTGCTCGCAGCCGCCGCAGCCTGGAGATCGTCCCCAAGCCCCGATCCCCAGGCCCCAAGCCCCAGACCCCAGGCCCCGGCTGTTGTCTCCTGCGAGCCTGAGAACGCCGCATGTGTCCTCGCGGCGGCGCGGGCCGGACGGCCGTGCACCATCGACGGATCGCTCGACACCGTCATGGCTGGGCTGCGCTGCGCCGAAGCCTCGCACGCCGCCTGGCCGATCGTCGCCGCGCGCGTGCGCGCGTTTCTCACCGCGCATGACGAGGAGGCGTTCGACGCGATGAGGCGACTGGCGAAGGTCCGGCTGAAGCCGGACACCACGAGTGTGGGTGTGGTGTCGAGTGATGGTGTGCTGTCGAGTGATGGTGTGGTATCGGGACCGTCGGGCGCCTGCGGTCTTGCCTGTCTCACGGCGGTGATGCGCGACCCAAATCTCGCCGCAGTCCGCGATCACCTCGGCCTCGGACCGCACTCGCGCGTCCTCGTCGTCAACACCGAAGGCAACACCGATCCGTCGGTGTACAATCGGGTGATCGGATTGACCTAGCCGCATCGAAACAGCGCGCCGAACGAAAGTGAGGCGTGGTAGGCGCTGGGGGTGGGGCCTCAGCGCAAAGAAAAGAATGAAGACTGACCGCGACATCTCTCCGGAATCCTGGGGCCGCTCGACGGTCGCGACCGCCTGTCCGCTCGACTGCCCGGATTCCTGCAGCCTCGACGTCACGGTCGAGCGCGGCCGCGTGATCGAGATCGACGGCTCGCACGCGAACCCGGTCACGGGCGGGTACATCTGCGCCAAAGTGCGGCGGTTCGGCGACCGCGTGTACGGCGATGACCGGCTCAAGTATCCCCTCGTGCGGACGGGCGCGAAGGGCAGAGGTGGGTTCTCGCGCATCGACTGGGACGAGGCGCTCGAACTCGTTGCCTCGAAGCTGCGAGACGCGCGCGATCGCTGGGGAGGCGAGTCGATCCTTCCTTTCTCGTACGGCGGCTCGAACGGCCTGCTCACGCACGACGCGGTGGACGCCGAGCTCTGGCGGAGGTTCGGGACCTCGCGGCTCGCGCGGACCGTCTGCGCCGCACCGACCGGCGCGGCCGCGCAGGCGATGTACGGCAAGATGACGGGCGTCGCCTACGCCGACTACGGCTGCGCCCGCATGATCGTCGTCTGGGGCGCGAACCCATCCGCCTCCGGCATCCACCTGGTCCCGCACATTCGGAACGCGCAGCAGGCCGGGGCGAAGCTGGTCGTCGTCGATCCGCGGACCACGCCGCTCGCCCGCAAAGCGGACGTGCATCTTGCGCTTCGTCCCGGCACCGATCTCCCGGTCGCGCTCTCGATCATCCGGTACCTGTTCGAGCAGGGCCACGCGGACCGAACGTTCCTCGACCGCCACGCCCACGGCGCCGAGGCGCTCCGGGCGCGCGCGGCGGAATGGCCGTTCGAGCGCGCGGCGGACGTCGCCGGCGTCTCCGCGAAGGCTCTCGAACAAGTCGCGTCCTGGTACGCCTCGACCTCCCCCGCCGTCGTCCGCTGCGGGTGGGGGCTCGAGCGCAACAGGAACGGCGGGAACGCCGTGCTCGCCGTGCTGGCGCTCCCGGCGGTGGGCGGCAAGTTCGGGGTCCGCGGTGGCGGGTACACGATGAGCAGCTCCGCGGCGTTTGGCCTGAAGGCGACGCAGTGGGTCGACGCGGACGAGCCTCCGACACGCCTCGTCAACATGAACCACCTGGGCCGGGCGCTTCTCGAATACGACAAGCCCCCGGTCAAAGCGCTGTTCGTCTACAACTGCAACCCGCTCGCGACGATGCCGGATCAGCGTCGCGTGCTCGCGGGGCTCGAGCGGGACGATCTGTTCACGGTCGTCTACGAGCAGGTCATGACCGACACGGCCCGCTACGCCGACGTCATCCTGCCGGCGACGACGTTCCTGGAGAACTACGACATCGCGAAGGGCTACGGCAGCATCAGCCTGCAGCTCGTCCGGCCGGTGATCGACGTGGTCGGCGAAGCCCGGCCGAATCCGGAGGTCTTCGGCGAGCTCGCGCACCGGCTCGGCGTCTCGAACGGGCGGGAGCTCGCCACCGAGGCGGAGACGCTGCTGCACGTCGTGTCACGGATGTCGGGAGCCATCGGCGAGCCGTTGATGGCGAGCGGCGCGGCAGACCCGCCGCACGGCGGTCAGCCCGTGCAGTTCGTGGACGTGTTCCCGAAGACGGAGGACGGCAAGATCAATCTGTTCCCGGAGTCCATCGCGCGGGATGCACCGGCCGGGTTGTACGGCTATCAGCCGGACCCCGCGACAACGGAGTTCCCGCTGGCTCTGATCTCACCGGCCAGCGATCGGACGATCTCCTCCACGCTCGGAGAGCTGCGGCCGCGCCACGCGGCGCTGCAGATTCACCCGTCGGATGCCGCGGCGCGCGGCATCGCCGACGGTGAGGCGGTCCGCGTGTTCAACTCGCTCGGCGAGGTCCAGTGCCCGGCGGCGGTCTCGATCGATGTGCCGCCAGGGACCGTGTCGCTGCCGAAGGGCCTCTGGCGCAAGAGCACGTACAACGGTCTGACCGCGAACGCCCTCGCGCCCGACACGCTGACGGACATCGGTGAAGGGGCCTGCTTCAACGATGCGAGGGTGCAGGTGGCGTTGTTGGGAAGGCATTAGCGCGCTCGTAGCGCAGGGCTTTAGCCCTGCCCGAGCAGCCCTGAAGGGCTGCGCTACGGGATCTAATAGCTCAGGCCCGCCTAATAACTGAAGAAGAAGATCAAATCCCCCGCACCGCGCTCCACCCTTCGCATGATCGCCCGGTTCGCTTTGACGCCCCCGCCAGGCGCCACCGACCCCTGAAACCGGAGAAACCTGGCCAGCTGATACTCCAGGATGAACTCGCTCGCGTCCTGCGGGCCGAAGTTCTGGCGGAACCGGACGAACAGGTCCTCGTTGAGCTGCTGGCCGAGCGTGACCGCCGCGCCGAATCCGGCCGCCTCGCCGGTCGTCTCGATCTCGAAGAGATCGACGTCCAGCGCCCGGCCGATCGACTCGGCGAGCGGAGCGGTGACGAACCCCGACGCGATCGCGCCGGCGCGCTGCGCCAGCGCGACCCGCTCGTCGGTCCCGAGGCTGTTGATCGGGGCGTTGAACACGATGAGCGAGAGGATGTCCGCCTCGTCCTGCGGCGGCGTGCTCGACAGCCGCAGCTCCGGCTCGCGCGCGGTGCCGGTGACGTGGACGCGCGCCACGACACCGGTGATCTCACGCGTCGCGGTCACGTCGACGAGCGGGTTGAAGTCCGGCAGGCCGACGAACCGGATCTGGCCGTCGCGCTGGACGTCGAACCGGCGTCCCTGAAACTGGTAAAAGCCGCGCACCGTGTTGACGGTCCCTGTAAGACGCAGCGTCTCGCCGGGGTCCTTCCGAACGCGGAGGTCTCCGCCGACGGTCAGGTTGATATCGCCCAGCGCGAGGCCTCCACGCCCGCGGGGACGGAGGTCGGCGCCGCGGAGTACCAGATTGTCGGGAATCTCGACGCGCAGATCGAGCGCGAGCCGTTCGAAGATGGGCGGATTCGGGGCGGGCGGGAGCGGCGTCACCGGCTCGATGGGAGGCCGCGCCCCCGCGGCCTGATCCAGCGAGCGCGCGGTCGCCTGACGCGCGCTGCCGCTCGAGGACACGACCTGCGCGCCAGGCTCGATGTCCGGCGCCGATTCCGTCGCGTACGGGCTCGGACCGAGAACCGCAAGGATTCGATCGACTTCGATGCGGCCCGCGCCGAACCTGATGGTACCCTCCGCTCGCGGACGTCGGAAGTCGCCGGTCACGCGAATGAGGCTGTCGACCTCGACATCCCCGAACTCGTTGTCGACGAGCTCGAAGCTGTCGGCCTGGAACTGCAGGTCGACCGCGCCGAGGGCCCGTTCGTGCATCGCCAGCTCTCCGCTGACGAGCAGCGGGTCGCCGTTGTCGTCGCGCAACTCGAAGCCGGAGATGATCGCCTTGTCCGGTTGAAGATCGATCCGCGTGTCGAAGCCCGTGTAGCTGACGCCGCCGGCCGGCACCTTGAATGCTCCGCCGCGGACGGTGACCGCTCCTTCCAGATGGGGATCGCGGCCCGAGCCGGTGACCCGTACGTTGGCCTGCAGCGATCCCTTCACGTCGGTTACGAGCGACGTGAGGCCCTGGATCACGCCGAGGTCTATCGGGCTGCTCTCGACGCGGAGATCGATACGGTCGGATTGGGTCTCGTCCACGTGCTCCGCGCGGCCGGAGGGCTCGAGCCGGAAGAGCGTCGTCGGCGCGAATCCCTTCGCGGTCAGCCATTGAGTCGCGTTCTGCTGGAGCCGTGCGTCGAGACGCACGCCGGTACCCGTGTAATCGAGCTTCGCGGTGACGCTATCGAACGTGAACGCGCGGAAGCGCCCCTTCTCCACCGCGACGGTGCCGCCGACCTGCGGCGAGTCGAAGGAGCCGGTCACGTGCGCGTCGGCCGAGAGCAGGCCGCCGAACCCGCGATCCTGAAGCGTGAGCTTCTCGAGCTGGGCGATGTCGACGTTCGAGGCCTGGATGCGAAGATCACCCGTTGTTTCTGTGGCGCCCGGCTTCAGCCGGGCCTCGGGATTCGCGCGCGATATCGTCCCGTCCACCGCCAGCGACTGCGCGCCACTCACCAACTGGATGCCCTTCAAGCGAATCTCGCGCTGATCGAACTGCACGGTCGCATCCGTCTGCGCGAGCCGCCACTCGAGGCCTTGCGACCGAAGCGCCAGCGCCGGCAGATGCAGCTCGTTGTGATCCGCGTGGACGATGAGCGTGCCGGTCGCCTCCAGCTCGCGCCCACGATCGTTGATCGTGGAGTCGAATTCGAGTGTGTTCCCCTTGAACGTCGTCTTCGCGGCGACCTCGCGCAGCTCCAGGCCGCCAACCGTCACGAACGTCGCCGTTGTCTCGGCCCCGACCGTCGCCTCGGCAAACGACAGGTCCGGAACGCTCAGCGCGTACTTTGCGTTCAGGTCGAGCGCTCCATGTTCACCGTACTTGACGTTGCTGCCATCGATGGCGCCCTCGGTCTTCAACTCGGTACGGTTGCCGGTGAGCCGGCCGTCGACGTTGACGGCGCCGGCGAGCGGCTGGCCGAGGAGCCGGCCGAGCTTTTCGAGGCTCGACGTTTCGATGCGGTACGTGAGATTGGTGGCGGCGGACGGCGCGCCTCCAGCATCCGGGTGCCTGAGATCGACCGGGCCGGACGCCGTCACGTGCAGGTCGGTGCCTCGGACCTCGAGCGTCTTGATGTTCCCTTCGCCGCGATTGACCTGCCCCTCGATCGCGCCGGTGTCGATCGCCATGCCCCCAACCGTCGAGTCCGCCAGGTCCACGCGGCCGGAGGCGACCAGCGTCTCGGGAGCGATCGGCCCGCGCACGTCATCGATCTGCACGGCCACATCGAGGCGGCCGGCGATCGCGCCCGCGAGATTCGAACGGTCCGTCAGCACAGCCGGATCGAACCTGGCGAAGGTCCCCTTCGCGGTCGCCTTCAGCGCGGCGCCGTCGAGCCGCGCCGTGTACGCGAGCCTGGGCAAATCGCCGCCGAAGATCCGCGAGTCGACCGCCTCACCGCTCGCGTCGATCGTCATCGTTTCGAGCATCGTGCCCTGAGCGGCAGCGACGTTGGCAGCCCCTTTGACATCAAACGGCCCGGCGATGGCCGACGCGAACCGATCCGATCCAAGCGCGGGCACTTCGAGCGCGCGACCGAAACGCTGCAGATCGAGGTCGGTGACCGCGCCCTTGGCTGAGTACTCCAGCCGATCCCCCCCGAGCGTCATGCTCGCCGTAGTCCCGGACGCGAAGTGAGCGCCCTCAATCGTCGATGCGCCCAGGACCGCATCGGCGGCGAGAGAGTCACGGTTCTTTACGAGATGCCAATCGGCGGTCAGATCGCTGGCAAGCCGTGGCACCTTCAGATTCGCCGGCACGCGACGGAGATCCACGCCGGTCGCGGCGCCGCGCAGATCGAGCTCGAGCGCCCGGCCGGGCGTCGGCCGCACGATCGCTCCGCGGACCGTCGTCGCGGCGCCATAGGCGCGCGCGCGCCCGTCGACCTCGATGCGCGGGCCCGTCAGACGGCCTCTGGCGTGCACCTCTTCCGCCTCGTAGCCTGCGATCGCGGCGCGCGAGCCGTCGAAGGTGAACGGGCCGGACATCGTGTCGGGCCCTCCAGGCGGCATCGCGAGGTCGAAGGTCGTTTTCCCCGTAAACCGGCTGCGCAAATCCGGCCGGGCGAACACCTCGGCGAGGTTCACGTCGCGAAGATTCAGCGTCCCCGCGGCCGCGCGGCGCGGCCCGACGAGGTCGAACCTGGTGGCGCCGCTGATCGCGCCCGCCTTTGACCGCACGGTCAGATCGACCGCAAGGCGGTCGAGCGGGCCGCGGGCGTCGATCTCGAACGCCGGTTGAAGCCGGACAATGCCGACGAGAGGCAGAACGCGCGCAATTTCTGGCAGGGAGAATTTCTCGGACGTCGCGGTGAGCTTCAGGACCGGCTGCCGGAGATACTGCTCGACCACCCCGCTGGCGCGCAGGTCGCTTTCGGCGGTGCGGAGCACCAGGTCCTCGAAGTACAGGTTGTCGTCGCGAACGGCGATGCGGCCCTGCGCCTGGTTGACCGACAGGCCGGGCGACACCGCGCGAAACGACAGATGGTCCATGACGATCGAGTAGTGCACGGGCTCGTACTGGAACGACAGCCTGGCGTCCAGCTTCTGCAGCCGCCGCGGCGCGACGACGCCACCGACGGTACCGACCCCTTCGAGCACGAAGTCGCCCCCGGAGATTCCGATCGATCCGACAGCGACTGGCCGTGCCGGACCCTCTCGCTCCGCTTCCCTGCGCTGCTCTTTCACCAGCCCGCCGAGGTTCCAGCCACGCGCCGTCCGCCGGATGACGACGTGCGGCTCGTCGAGCCGGAGGTCGTCGAGCACGAGGCCCTTCGAGAGAAGGTCGAACACGGAGTAGTCGACACCGATCTGCCTGATCGCGATCACGCGCTCGCCGTCGACGTCGACGGTGACGTCGCTCAGCTCGGCGCCGAAGAACAGGTTTCCGCTCAGCCGGCCGATCGAGAGCTGCCCGTTCAAGTACTGATTCGCCCGCCGGACCACGTAGGCTCTGGCCCAGTCGCGGAACCAGGCGGTCTGCGACACGATCAGCACCAGCGCGATGGTGGCTACCGCGAGCGTGCCGGCGAATGCGACGATCCGAACGGCCTTGCGCATGCGGATCAAAAAGCCTGGCCGATCGAGAAGTGCACTCGGAACCGGTTCTTCTCGGGGACGCCGTTCACGAGCAGTCCTTCAATAGGCGTCAGCTGGTACCCGAAGTCGAACCGCACGGGGCCGATCGGCGTCAGGTACCGCAGACCCACTCCCACGTCCGCGCGCAGATCGTCGAACTTGAAGTCCCACGGCTGTTCCCAGGCGTTCCCCGCCTCGACGAACGCCACGCCGCCGAGCGCGCGCCAGATCGGCACGCGCACCTCGCTCGACAGCTCCATCATCGAGAACCCGCCCAGAGGAAGCCCCGAGCCGCTCAGGGGCGCGACGTCGAACCTCCCCCACCCGCGCAGGCTGGTCGACCCCCCCAGGAAGTAGCGCTTGAAGAACGGCACACACTCCCTGAAGAGGTTCGTCTGCTGGCATCTCAGGTCCTCGTCTGGAGTCGGACCATCGAGCGATCCCAGCCTGGCGCGATTCGCGACGACGAACCGATTCCCGATCCCCAGGTAGTGCCGCCCCTCGAGGTTGACCTGGTAATAGTTGAAGTCTCCGGTCAGCCAGTGTCCGGCCTTCTCGATGTGGAACGCCGCCAGATAGCCGCGCTTCGCATCCAGGATGTTGCCCGTCGTGTTGCGCTGGAGGTCAAAGGCGACGGCGGCGAGGATTCCCTCGCCCCGCAGCGTGCGCGGGTCGAGCCCCAACGCGATCAAATCATCCCGGAGCGTGAGGTCGAGCAGCGTCTCGGGCGGGATAGTGTAGGACTCACGCTCCTGGATGAACGACGCCGACATCGTCGTCATCGCCGGCCGGGACGAGCGCGGGCCCGAGCCCGAGAACTGCCGCGAGACGGTCGCGCGGCCGCCGAGCGTATCGAGCGTGTAAGTCGGCTCGTTCGAGAACCAGCCCTGCCCGGAGACGCTCAACGACCAATGCGGCGAAAAGAAGTACGGCTGAACGAAGTTGAGACGCACGCCGCGATCGAGCGACGACCACTTCGCCTCGACGCCGGCCGTCCGCGCGCCGCCGTAGAAATTGACGTGGCGCCAGTCGATCGTTCCGCGGACCTTTTCTTCGGTCCCGTACCCGGCGCCGAAGGTCACCTTGCGGTGTTTGCCTTCAGTGACGGTGACGCGCGTCGGCACTTCCGCCAGCTGCTGCCCGCTCTCGATCGCGTCGACGTTGACGAACTCGAACAGCTCGAGGCCGTACAGCTTCCGCTGCGTCTCCTGGAGCTGACCGAGTCGGAACAGCTCGCCGGGCTTGTAGGTGAGCATCCGCCGGATGACGTTGTCGCCCACGCTGGTGTTGCCGACGATCTCGACGGGTCCGTAGACCGCCGCAGATCCCGGCTCCGCCAGGTAGGAGATGACGACGCGGCGCGGCTGCGCGCCGGGCGCTTCGGTCACCTGCACGTGCGCGTACGGGTGGCCGTGATCGCGCAATTCGTCGAGCGCGCGCTCGCGCGTGACCTGCACGGTCGCGAGATCGCGCGGCGCGCCAGCTTTGAGCGGGGCCTCCGTGCGCAGCTTCGCCAGATGGTCTTCGGGCAGCTTCTCGAAACCGGTGAACCGAACCTCCTCGACGACGACCGGTTGCCCTTCGTCGATGCGAACGCGCAGCTTGACCTCGTTCTGTTCCTTGTTCAAATCGACGTCGAACGAGACGATCTTCGCGTCCGGAAAACCCCTGTCCGCATAGAACGCCGTGATCCGCTTGAGGTCCGCGTCGAACTGCGCGCGGTTGAAATAGCGTTTGGTGCCCCACGGGAGCCAGTCGCTCTCGGCCGTGGCGAGCGCGTTCTTGATCTGGGATGGTTGGACGGCCGTGACGCCTTCGAAGGCAACATCGGTGACCTTGATGCCGCCTTCTTCGTGGCACCCGACGGTCAGGACGATCGCGGCAATCAGGGAAACGGATCGGCGGGACATGGTGGCCATGGGGGCCATGGGGGCCATGGGCGGGAGCCGAGAGAGCACGGGGCGTGCCACAGGTGGGCCCGGCCATCGGGCCGGGCCCACCTGCGTGATCAGGTTTCGGTCGTAATGTCAGGCTTTCCGGCCGACACGGCAAAGATGATCCCGAGGCCCAGCGCGATGATCAACCCTATGACGACCCAGACTGCGCCGAGCTGCGCGAGAATGCCGGACTGCCACAACGCCAGGACACAACCGATGACCAGTATGAAATAGCCGACGAGATAAATATTAATGAACCGCATCTGGTTCCTCCAGAACGTAGGCCCGACCTTCAGGCCGGGCCTACCTCTATCTTTTATCTTTGCAACCTCACGACCATCGCGGCGCGGCGGTTGAGCCGGCGCGTCTCTTCGCGCGCGTTGTCATGCTTCGGCCGCTCTTCGCCGTAGCTGACCGTCCGCAGCCGGTCGGTGCCCACCCCGCGACTCTGCAGGTAGTCCCGCACCGCCTGCGCCCGCCGCTCGCCCAGCGCCAGGTTGTATTCGGCCGTCCCGATGTTGCACGTGTGCCCCTCGAGCTCCAGCCGCAGCTCCGGGTTCTCGCTCATCGCCTTGATGGCCTCGTCGAGCACCCGCGTCGCTTCCGGCCGCAGCGTGTAGCGGTCGAAGTCGAAGTGCACGTCCTCGAACACGAACTCCTTCACCGCGGGCCGCACGACCTGGATCGTCACCGTGTCGGACGCCGTCCCGCCCTTCCCGTCGTCGACCGTCACCGTGCAGGGCACCGGGCCCGGCTGCATCGGCGCGGTCCACGGCGTCGTCGGCGCCGTCGGATTGGCGATCGTTCCCGTCACGCAGCTCCAGCGATACGTCAGCGGGTCGCCGTCGGGGTCGCTCGCCGTCGCGCGAATCGACGAGGTCCGCCCCACTTCGACCGTGCACGGGTCGCAGGCGGCCTTCACCGTCGGCGGCCGGTTCACCGGCGCCGCCGGCTGCGGCTCTGGCGCCGGCGGGGGCGGCGGCACGTAGATGCGCACGCCCGGGTGATACCCGATCCGGAACTGAATGCCCGCCGAATCGCCTGTCACGTCCTCGAGCAGGGCGCCGAACTCGCTGCGCCCGTCCAGCCGGAAGTTCCAATTCAAGCCGCCACCAACGAAGAATCCGTTCGACGCTTGCCACGTCAGGCCGATCGACGCGTTCACCGGCCCTCTAATCGGCGACTCGGCCGGCGACCGGGACCCATCCTCGCCGGTCAACAGTCCCGCGGTGGCCGTCACCGTGTCGTCGAAGTAGGACTCGCCGTGCAGCTCCGCCGTGACCCGCAGGCTCTTGCGCGTCGGGAAGCCTGCACCGAACCCCCACCGGAACCCGTCGGTCAGGCTGATGTTGTCGGGATCGCCGCGCCGCGCGAAGCCGCCGAACGCCGACAGCTCCACGCGCTCGTTGAGCTCCTTGCTGACCATGAAATCAAAATACCAGTCCGTCTCGCCCGTCCCCGCCCCCTCGTCGTCGCTCCCCGTCGGCAGCTTCAGCGTTCCGCGCAGCGCCAGCGCGACCGGCTGCTGCCGATGCTCGGCCAACAGGTTGATCTTTGCGCCGATGTAGAGGTCGCCAAAGTCGTTGCCCGACCATCCCTCGCGGACGAACGGATACTCGTTGACGAGCCCGCCCCCGTTCGCGAGGAAGATGGGCCGCGTGTCGCGGTCGATGCGCGTGATCGCGCGAATGGCGGCGAACACCTCCGCGCGATCCCGCAACCCGTAGCCGAACGTGATCGGCCACACCGAGACGTCGGTGAAGCCCTGCTCGAAGTCAAAGTTGGTGCGGTAAAGGCTGAAGGACCACCGCTTGTCCGGCAGCACTTCGCCTGTCGGAACGAACCACAACCCCGTATCCCCCCAGTAGGTCGTCGTCGCGGGCCGCGTCTCGCTCGGCGCCTGGGTCGCCGGCGGCTCCTGCGCCGCCGGCGCCGGCGTCTGCGCCAGCGCGGCACTTGCTCCCAGCAACAGAGCTGCCGCGAGCGTGGCTCCCACCCGTTTCACCATCGTCTCCGCTCCTTGCCGTACACACCGGGGCCGATCGCGTATCGATCGAGCCCGATGCCGATCAAAGCACGCTGCCGTCGACGTCGGACGTCGGCGCAACGGACGGATCATCCGGCATCGATGAGAGGCGACCGCGTCCGCCGCGGCTGATCTGCCCCCCTTTGCGGCCCGCATTGCGCGCCTCTTCGGACGTCCACTCGTGCGCGGTTCCCTTGGCGTGAGCCGCCCGGCCGCCCTTGCTTGCGATCTCGCGCTGCTTCTCAGGCGACATCGACGCGAATCCCCGCCGCTCTTTCCGCTCGCCGGTGCCAGTGTTCAGTGACATGTTGCCCCCGCGTTTAGCTGTGCGCGCCGCCTCGATACGGCCCCCACGACCATAGGTGGCTCGATCGGTTCGGCTGGTGGATCCTCAATCGGTACCGGAGTCGGCTCGTCAGTTGGTGTCTCTGGCGCGTCGTCTTCGTCTGGATCAATCTCATTCTCCGGCGGTCGTGACGGCATGACTCCAGGTTCCGCGAGGCTGAAGGGAATCAAAGCGTATGCCACCGGACGAGATAGAGCGTCAGGCTGAAATCCTCGCAAGTCCTTGATATCTCACGCCATCCGAGACGTGCCGATCGGACCGACGACTAGCTGAACTGCAGGGAATCGCTACAACGGGGGAATGAATGCATACAGCGCGCACGTGCTACGATCCGGCAGCGGAAGGAGCCATGAATGGCGCTGTGCGGCGGTCCCTCGCAACCTGAACAACCGGCCGTGAACCGGTCGGGGCGGATGGTGCAGTGTGTAAAGTTTCAGAAGGAGCTTCCGGGCCTCAACGAGCCACCGTGGCCGGGAGCGCTCGGTCAACGCATCTATGAAAACGTGTCGGCCGAGGCCTGGAAGATGTGGGAAGAACGGATGAAGATGATCCTCAACGAGTACCGCCTCATGCCGTGGCAGAAGGAAGCGCAGGAGCTCGTCACGAAGCACATGGAGGATTTCTTCTTCGGCGAAGGCGCGGCGCTCCCACCTGGATACGTGCCGGAACAAAGCAAAGGGTAGGGCCCGTTCACGCGGGCGGGTCGGCCCACGCCAACACCACAGCGATCGGTTTTTCGATGTCGAACGAGAGGTGCGCGTGCGCCTCTCGCACGGCGGCCACTGCTTCGTCGCTCGATGCCCGTCTGGCAAAGATGAAGCCGAGATAGCTCGCACCTTCCGGCAGCGGCTGCAGCAACTGATCGGTTTTCGCGGTGATCGTCAGTTCCTCGACTCCGTCGATCGCGGCGGCCTCGTCCAGGCCGTCCACGCCTTTCAGTACTCCTCGGCGCGGGATCGGAATCATCATCACGGCCGCAGCCTCGGTCTCCCGAGTGTAACCGTCGATCGGCTCGCCGATCGCGTGGCGGAGGAGGAGTTCCTCCAGACTGACCAGGCGCTCCCCCGCGACGAATCGCAGCACCTTGGCACACAATCCTCCGATCGGGCGCGCCGCGACCTCGAGCACGTAGACGCCTCGCTCGTTCACCCTGCACTCGGCGTGAATCGGGCCGTGCGTCAGGCCTATCGCCCGCGCCGCGGCGGCGATTGTATGGACGATCGATTCCTGATCCGATTCGGACAGGCGCGGAGGAGTTACATAGATCGTCTCTTCGAAGAACGGGCCGTCCAGCGGATCCGGTTTGTCGAACAGCGCGAGCGGGCGAAAACCGCCGCGATCCAGGATCCCTTCCAACGCGAACTCACGGCCGGGGATGTAGCCCTCGACCAGAAGCGTCTCGTGCGCCGGGTTCCGCTCCGCTTTGATCTGCGGTCGCGCGAGCAGACTCTGCAGCGATGTGAACGCGTCCGTGAACTGCCGCTCGTCGTCGGCCCGAATCACGCCGCGGCTCCCTGCCATCGCGAGCGGCTTCAGCACGCAGGGGAAGCGCGCGTCTGCTGCCGCCGCGGCCGGCGACGATCCGGCAGGCACGGTGTAGAACCATGGAGCCGGCAGCCCGGCCGAGGCGATCGCCTCGCGGCTCAGCCGCTTGTTGGCGCAGGCGCGTGCCGCAGCCGGTGAATTGCCGGCAAGGCCCAGGCGCTCCGCGGCCAGCGCGGCGAGGACGGCGGGCCGATCGCCGACGGCGAGGATGCCGACGAACGGCTCGCTGACAGCCGCTTCGGCCAACGCCTGGAGCGACGCCGCTTCGTCGTAAAAGCGGACGGGGACCGCCGCGTCGCGCCACGGATCGTCGAGCATGTGGCACCGATCGGTCGCGAAGGCCAGAGTGACGCCGAGCCGCCCGGCAGCCTCGTTGAACGCTCGCAGCTGATACCCGGTCGTCGCCGAGAGGAGGAGGACGCGTTTGTTCGCCATGACCCTTACAACAGAGCAACCTGCTCCGCGGTGGGTTCCGCTCAACAGTACCAGGGCTCGGTCAAGTATGGGATTGCCGCCCGCGCGACGAGCGCCGCGCCTTCGACATTCGGCATTCGACCTTTAGCATTGAGAGGGTCGGCCAACGCGCGCACCGCCTCGAATACCTGCCGTCTGGCCGCGGCCACGTTGCGGCCCACCAGCGTCTCGATCTCGTGTTGAAGGCGATCGACGTCCGGATCCGGGTGCCGCCACGGATGCGTGAGCGTGCGCGGGTTGAAAGGACCGGCGACGGCGCGAATCTCCGGCAATTCCAGGAGCGGCGACCCCTGCGTCACGAGCAGCCTGATCGCGAGCTGAATCGGCGGGACGTGCTCGACCAGATCGAGCCGCTCGATCTCGTCGAGCAGATCGACGTAGGACTGCTTCGTGGTCCACGGCGTGAAGGTCACGAACGTCGGCGCCAGCGGGAGACGCGCTTCACGGCACAACGTCACGGCGCGCTCGAAGTCCGCCCGCGTATGCCCTTTTTTCAGCCTGGCGAGCACGTCGTCGTCAATCGACTCGACCGCGCTGGTGATGAACGCGCAGCCCGTGGCCGCGAGCTCCGGCAATGCCGCGGCGTGATCGATCAGGTGCTCAATCTTGATCGTCACGTCGTAGGACAGCCCCGGATGCTCGCGCGCCAGCGCGCGGACGATGCGCAAGGCATGCGTGACGCCGTTGAAGAAATCCGGATCTCCGAACGTGATGTGCCCGGCGCCGGCGCCGACCTGCGCCCGGACGTCGGCCAGGACGACATCCGCGGGCACCGCGCGGAAGCGCCCGTTGTACACGGGCACGATCGGACAATGGCGGCACAGATGCTTGCAGCCGCGGCTCGCCTCGGTGTAGCCAACCGTCCGCGTCGTGCCGTCGGGCATCATCAGCCGCGCGTACTTCTCCAACGCGGGCAGGCCGGCGCGATCGGGCGTTTTGAAATTGATCCGAGGGAGTGTCGTGGTACGACCCTTCAGGGTCGTCTCAGTATCCAGAAGCCTCGTACCACATGCCACGGCGACAAGATCCTCCTCGAATTCCGGCCCGAGGACGGTCTCGACGCCTCGCTCGCGCAGCAGCGTCTCGTTCAGAGGCGCGTAGAGCCCGTACGCGCACAACCGCGCCGACGGATTCTGCGCGCGAACGCGGTCGATGACGGGCAGCGCCATCCTCGTAGCGGTGTGCATCGGGAGAAAGAAGGCGACGAGGTCGGCGTCTCGAACGGACTCTTCCGGAAGATCGCCTCGCGTCAGATCGACGCACGTCACCTCGGCGCCCGCGTCCCTCAGCCAGGCCGCTGGCGACGCCAGGCCGAACGGCTGGCGGCCGAGCTCGTAGGTCGATATGAGGACGATGCGCACTGTTGATAGGGTACCATCACAGCTGAACCGCCGTTACAGATGCCCCTCGACAAGTACCGCCAGAAGCGTAACTTCAAGGAGTCGCCCGAGCCGTCGGGTGACGAGCGCTTGCGCCAGAAGCGCGCGAAGGCGCCGACGAAACGGTTCTTCTGCGTGCAGAAGCACCTGGCGACCCAGCTGCACTACGATTTCCGGCTCGAGCACGACGGCGTGCTGCTGTCCTGGGCGGTGCCCAAGGGCCCTTCCCTCGATCCCAAGACCAAACGGCTGGCGATGCACGTCGAGGATCATCCGATCGAGTACGGCTCCTTCGAAGGCGTCATCCCGTCTGGCTACGGCGCCGGCATCGTGATGCTGTGGGATTACGGAACGTGGACGCCGGCCGTTGATCATGCCGATGACGATGTCGATGCCGCCCTGAAGAAGGGAGACCTCAAGTTCACGCTCGACGGCTACAAGCTGAAGGGATCATGGGTCCTCGTCCGGACCGGCGGCCGCTTCGGCGGCGGCGAGGGCAAGAGTTGGCTCTTGATCAAGCATCGCGATGAGTGGGCGGGCGAGCTCGACATCACCGAGTTCGCGCCAAAGAGCGTGAAGAGCGAAGGAGACTTCGAAGATATCCTCGCAGCCGATAACCCGGACGTCTGGGTCTCGAACAAGGCGGCGAAGGGAGGCGAGTCGGGCAAGATGCTGCAGGACATCATCAAGCGGGCCGCGGCGCTCAGAGCTGGACAAGCGGCGAAGCCCGCGCGCGCGCGGAGCGGCCGGAGCCCACAGAAGCGATCGAAACGTTGATCGTGTCGGTGGAGTCACGTTCGACGCGGCGTTCCTTTCTCAGACGCACCGCATCGCTGGTGTTGATCGGCGCCGGAAGCGATTCCTCGGCGCGGACGGTGCAGCCGCAGTCCGCGCCCCTCACACAGCTCCCCAGCCTCGACGGAGAACTGCTCTACGACGCGGCCGCCCGTCGAGCGGCGGCCGACGATTGGGGACATCAGGTCCATCGGACGCCCGTGGCCGTTCTGACAGCCTCGTCGGCGGCCGACGTGGCCCGGATCGTCAGCTACGCGAACCGTCACCGCCTGAAGGTGGCGATGCGCGGTCAGGGCCACTGCGCGTACGGCCAGGCGCAGGTGCAGGACGGAATCGTCATCGATTCGAGCCAGTTGAAGGCCGTCGGCTGGCACGGCGCCGACCGGCTCGACGCCCAGCCCGGCGCGCTGTGGGGCAATGTCGCTGCCGTCGCCCTCGAGCGGGGCCTGACTCCGCCGGTCATGCCCGACGTATTGATGCTTTCTGTCGGAGGCACACTCAGCGTCGGCGGCACGGGAGACACGAGCTGCAGCGCCGGCGCGCAGGTCGATCACGTGCTCGAACTGGATGTCGTGACCGGACACGGCGATCTCGTCACCTGCTCGCCGTCGAGTCAGGGAGAATTGTTCCAGATGGTTCTCGGCGGCCTGGGACAGTGCGGGATCATCGTCCGGGCGCGTCTTGGACTCGTGCGCGCCCCGGCACACGTCGTGTTGCGCACGATCACGTACGCTGATCCGAACTCCCTGGTTTCCGAGCAGGCGCGCCTCGCAACGGCCCAGGCGTATCCCATCCTCACCGGCGAAGTGACGAAGGATGTCGATGGACGCTGGCGGCTCAAGCTGATCATCGGGACCTTTACCGACCGGCCGAGTGAGGAGCCGACACCGAGCACGCCGTACTGGGACTATCTCGATCGTCGCAGCGCGAGCGTGGCGGCAACGAAGGCGAAGGGAATTCCGAACCCTTCGCTGGCGTTGGTGCTGCCCGAGGACTCTGTGCGGCCGTTCCTGACGAACGTCCTGTCCGATCCGGACGCCGCCGCAGGGATCTGGCGGGTCGAAGTGTTGCCGATGATCACCGCCCGCTTCACGCAGCCCCTGCATGTTCTGCCGGCAGCAAAGCTGGCATTCACGGTGCGGCTGCAGCGAAGAGCGACCGCGGAGGACTCACCCGATCACAAGGCCATGCTGATCGCGAACGACAGGCTGGTGCATCGGTGCCTGGCCGTAGGCGGGAGGATCTACCCACCGCTCGCCCCGGTTCTCTCGCGTGAAAACTGGCGGAGGCATTACGGGGACCGAGCGTGGAAGCGATTCGCGGCGGCCAAGAAGCGATTCGATCCGAACGATGTCCTGACGCCGGGGGCGGGTGTCTTCGCATGATCGACGGTATGATCCGCTCGAGCATGCGTTCGATCTCTTCTGTGGCGCGATTCACGCTCGTGTGCGGCGGGTGCGCGCTCGCGTTGTTCGGCGTCTTGCGCTCAGTGCGCGCCGCGCAGCCAGCGGCGACCGCCACTCCGCTGCAGGCGGGCAAGGCGGTGTACGAACAGCGCTGCGCGTACTGTCACGGCACGTCCGGGCGCGGCGACGGCCCGGTTGCCCCAAATCTGCATCCGCGTCCGCTCGACTTCACCCCCGGCAAGTTCAAGCTGCGCACAACCGGAACCGGCAGCCTGCCGACCGATGACGACCTCGCGCGGACGATCCTCGATGGCATTCCCGGCACGTCGATGCCCGCGTGGCGCGGCCGGATGTCGGCCGATGACGTGCGCAACGTCGTGACCTATCTCAAGTCGTTCTCGCCGCGGTTCGCGGCCGAGACGCCGCAACCGATCCCGGCCACCACGCGGGTCGCCGACTCGGCCTCGAGCGCTCAGCCCGGTCAGTCCGCTTCGCGCATGGCGCAAAGCGTCGCCCGAGGGCAGGCCGCGTATGGGAGCCTCGGCTGCGCCGCCTGTCACGGAGCAGACGGCCGGGGGACCGACGCCGTCGCGAGCGGGATGACGGACGACTGGAACCGCCCGATAGAAGCCACCGACCTCACCGAGCCCTGGACGTTTCGAGGCGGACCGTCGGCACGCGACGTCTACCTCCGGCTCCGTACTGGCATGAACGGCACGCCCATGCCTTCCTTCGAGTCGGCGGCGGCCGACGATGAGCTCTGGGATCTCGCGCACTACGTCGAATCGCTCGCGCGAGTGCCGATCTGGCGCATGACGGCCGCAGAGGTCGCGGCGTTCTACGGACGGCAGGCGCAGGCCTGGCGCGAGGATCCCGTCCAGCGGGGACGCCAGCTCGCCGCAACACTGCTGTGCGCCGAGTGCCACACGCCGGTCCGCGACGACGGCGGCCGCATCGAGGACCTTCAGTTTGCCGGCGGCGTGCGGTTCCGCGTCAATCCCTTCGGCGATTTCGTCAGCGCCAATCTGACGAGTGATACCGACACCGGACTCGGAGCGCTGAGCGACGAGCAGATCAAGCGGGCGTTGACGCGCGGCGTTCGCCGCGACGGCTCTCGCATGCTGCCCTACCCGATGCCGTGGACGTCGTACGCCAGCCTCACGCAGGACGACCAGCGGGCGCTCGTCGCGTTCCTGCGCACGCTTCGACCGATCGTCAACCGGATTCCAGGACCCTCGCCTCCGGCGCTTCCGTTGTATCTGTGGGCGAAGTTCAGGATGTTGATCCTGGGCATCGATCCGCCCGCATCCATCTATCCGGGAAACGCGGGGGCGCGCCGATGACCGCCAGAGTACGCTCACGGATCGGTCGGGCGATGAGGTGGGCGCTGGGCATGCTGCTCGTCCTGGCGCTCGGCGGGTTGCTCGCGTTCCTCTATTTCGTCCCGGCGTTCAACGCGACCGCTCCCGAAGAATACGTGCGCCTCGAAGCGGCTGCCGCGCCAACGGTCAATCAGATCAAGGATCCGGCCGCGCGGCTGATCGCGGATCGCGGGCGGTATCTGGTGACGACGGCGGGATGCGTGGGCTGCCACATCACGCCCGGTCCGCAGGGACCCGCCTACGACATGTACCTCGCCGGCGGGATGAAAATGGTCCACGGGCAGTCCGGCACCTCCGTCTCTCGCAACCTGACGCCGGACACGGAAACCGGCCTCGGCAAGTGGACCGACGACGAGATCAAGCTCGTGCTGCGCAGCGGCATCAGGCCGGACGGTCGCCAGCTGTTTCATCGATTGATGCCGTGGCCCGTCTACTCCCGCTGGTCGGAGGAAGATCGCCACGCGGTGGTCACGTACTTGCGGACGCTCAAGGCCATCCGCCACCGGATACCGGACCCGACGCGCGACACGACGATCGAGGACGAAGGGGCGGCTGAGGCGTTTTATCTATTTAATTATGGCGTCAGGTAGCGCAGGGCTTCAGCCCTGCCACGGCAGCCCTGAAGGGCTGCGCTACCTCCGGTAGTCCAGCGCCGGCTTCCGGTCCGCGAGCCGCGTCTTGTAGACGAAGCCCTCGCGCTTCTTGTCGAATTCCTGGCGGGCCGTGACGAGGACCTGGGGCTGGTTGAGGATTGCGGCCGCGGTCAGCGCCATCGTTTTCGCCGCGACCATCATGCCCTTCCGTCCGATCGACATGCCGCCGCACGCGGTGGCCTGCCAGCTGTGTCCAGGCGTTCCGGGAACATACGTCGCGGCGCCGAGGTGAACGGTCGGCACGTTCCAGCTCACGTCGCTCAGGTCGGTCGACGCGCTGCTGACGCCGCCGGCGGGCGGATCGATGCGTTCCTGCGTGTTCCGCTCCGGCGGCGCGACGTCGAACGACGTGCGCAGCTCCGCGGCAAACGCCTCCTCCTGAGGTGTATAGCGGACGCCGCCGACGCGGGTCAGTTGCTCGTGCATCACGCGGCCGAGCGCCGCGTTGGCGAGCAGGTTGTGCACGGCGCCCGTGATCTCGTACTCCATGCGCGTCCCGGTTCCGAGCGCGGCCCCTTCGCCCGCCTTGACGAGACGATCCCAGATCGCGTCGAGGATCCGCATGTCGGGATGCCGCGCGTACAGGTACAGTTCCGCGAAGTCCGGGACCACGTTCGGCGCGCCGCCGCCGCGCGTGATCACGTAGTGGAGCCGCGTCTCCTGCGGGACGTGCTCGCGCATCAGGTTGACCATGAAGGTCATCGCCTCGAGCGCGTCGAGCGCCGACCGTCCCCGCTCCGGCGCGCCCCCGGCATGCGCCGAGACGCCATGAAAACGAAACTTGCCGGTGATGTTCGCCAGCGTCGATCCGCCGTCCACGCCGTTGTTGTCGCCGGGGTGCCAGGCGATTACGGCGTCGACGTCCTTGAACAGCCCGGCGCGGACCATGTAGACCTTGCCCGAGCCTCCCTCTTCGGCGGGCGTTCCGTAGTAGCGGATCGTGGCGGAACGCCGATTCGCGGCGAGCCATTCCTTGATCGCCACGGCCGCCGCCATCGAGCCGGTGCCGAGCAGATGATGGCCGCAGCCGTGGCCCGGCGCGCCGGCGACCAGTGGCTTGCGCTCGGGCAGGGCCTGCTGTGACAGCCCCGGCAGCGCGTCGAACTCTCCGATGAACGCGAGAACGGGTGTTCCGCTGCCCCAGGTCGCGACGAAGGCCGTCGGGATCTCCGCGACTCCTGCCTCGACCGTGAATCCCGCCTCGCGCAGGTGCTGCTGCAGCACCGCGCTGCTCTTCTGTTCTTGATAGCCGACCTCCGCGTATTCCCAGATCTGATGCGCGATCTTGCCGTAGCTGTCGGCGCGCGACTCCAGCCAGGAAACGATCGAATCGGGCGACGACGTCTGGCCGGCCAGCGCGAGCGCAAGTGTCAAGGTGCTCAGGGTGCTCAGAGTGCTCAAGGTGCTCACGGGGCGGGAGATTAGCGCAGATCGGCGCCGATCGTAGAATGGATTCTGTGAGAGATGATCTCGCGCGGGTTTTTGGCGCTCGGTTGCTGTCGCTCGTCACCTACGGCGATCGACGGCACATGGCGGTCGTCTCGACCCTCACCGCCGCCGATCTCGCCGCGCTGATGCCGTTCGTGTCGCGCTGGCGCGCCGCCGGCGATGGCGTTCCGCTGCTGCTCACACGGCTCGAACTGGAGCGGTCGCTCGACACCTTCCCGATCGAGTACGGCGCGATCATGGCGAAGCACGAGGTCGTCCAGGGCACGGATCCATTCGCCGGGCTCGCGATCGGGCGGGACGATCTGCGCCGCGCCTGCGAGCGCCAGGTCAAGAGCCACTTGATCCACTTGCGCGAGGGGCTGCTCGAAACCGGCGGCCGCCCGTCGGCGATGGCCGGGCTGGTCGAATCCTCCGCGCCCGCCTTCCGCGCCGTGCTGCAGGCCGTTCTGCGCCTGACCGCCGAGGTCCGGCTAAAGCCGGACACGACGGGGACTGGTAACGTGCTAAAGCCGGACGCTACGGGGACTGGTAACGACCCGGACGCCACAACGAATGACGACACGCTCGCGCGGCTGGCCGAGTCGACGCTCGGACTTCCGCCGGGCCCCGTTCGCGACGTTCTGGGCGCCGATCGCGGACGGCCCGTGGACGCACAGGCGGTGATGCCTGCGTATCTCGCTCTGACCGAACGCCTGTGGACGCTCGTCGACACGTGGCGCGGCTGACCCTCGCGGTCGCGCTCGCGATCGCCATCCCGATCTGCGTCGAACTGCGTGCGGCACAGCAACCGTTGCCGTCGCTCACCGCGCCGGTGAACGATTTCGCCGGCCTGATCGACCCGTCATCGGAAGCGGATCTCGATCGGCGCATCCGCGCGCTCAGGCAGGCCACCGGCGACGTCATCGTCGTCGCGACCATCCCGAGCTACGAGGGCTTCCTCGACATCCGAGAGCTGGCGGTCAAGCTGTTCGAGAACGGCGGCCGCGGCATCGGCGACAAGGGCAAGGACAACGGCCTGCTGATCGTCATCGCCGCGAAGGAGCGCCGGGCCGCGATCGAGGTCGGCTACGACCTGGAAGGGATCGTAACCGACGGGTTCGCGGGTGAGACGATCCGCGAAGCGATGATCCCGGCCTTTCGACAGGGCCAGTACGGCGGGGGGCTGGTCGCGGGGCTGGCGAAATTGTCCTCCAGGATCGCGTCCGCACGCGGCGTGCCGATCGAGGGCGTGCCCGAGCCCGAGCGCGAGCGAGGCAGGCAGTGGCCGATGCCACCCGGCCTCATCTTGCTTCTGGTGATCCTTCTGATCGTCTTCCTCAACAACCGTGGACACCGCGGCAGGCGGAATCGATGGGGTCGCGGGCCATGGTCGGGCTGGTCCGGAGGCGTCGGGCCGTTCGGCGGTGGCGCGTTCGGCGGCGGGTTCGGCGGATTCGGCGGCCGCTCGGGCGGCGGATTCGGCGGCGGGGGCTTCGGCGGATTCGGCGGCGGCCGCTCGGGCGGCGGCGGCGCCGCCGGCGGATGGTAAGCTGGATCGGTGAGGACGACATGCGACGCGTATTGCTGATTGCGATCGTGGCCGGGCTGGCAGCCGGCTGCTCCTACAACCGCTTCACGAACCAGGAGGAGGCGATCAAAGCGGCGTGGTCGGAAGTCGAGAACCAGCTCCAGCGGCGCAGCGACCTCATCCCGAATCTGGTCGAGACGGTAAAAGGATACGCCTCCCACGAGAAGGAAGTGTTCCAGTCGCTCGCGGAGTCGCGCGCAAAGCTGGCGGGCGCGCAGACGCCCGAACAGCGTATAGAAGCGGCCAACGCGCAGTCATCCGCGCTGGCGCGGCTGCTGGTGATCGCCGAGAACTACCCGCAGCTCAAGGCGGACGCGCAGTTCGCCAGGCTGATGGACGAGCTCGCCGGCACCGAGAACCGGATCTCGGTCGCACGAATGCGCTACAACGAGCGCGCGCAGGAGTACAACAGCCTGCGGCGCCGGTTTCCGTCGAACGTGACGGCGAAGATGTTCGGCTTCAAGGAATATCCGTATTTTCAAGCGCCGCCCGAATCGAAGGTCGCGCCGAAGGTGGACTTCGGCCGTCAGCCGGGCACCTAGCAGATGAACGCAGATACACCCGGCGCGCGGGCGTTCACGCCGCTGGCGTGGGAACGCGTCCTCTGGACCGCGCGTCCATGGCCGCGCCGCGCGGGCGCGATGTACGTGCTGACCGATCTTCGCTTCGTATCATGCGGCGGAGCCGGGGAAGATGGTTTTCCGTTGGATGAGATCGTCGGGCTGGAGGTTCGGCCTCCAACCCTCCTCGAGAGATCGCTGCGGCGCCGCAGCGTCATCCTCGTGCGCCGCGTTCTCGCCGAGCCGCCGCTCGTGCTCGATCGGCTGTCCCGCCGCCAGATCCTCGCGCTCGTGCAGCAACTCGTCGCGCGTCAGGAGATCGAGCTGAGGATCGATCCGACGCTCGTCGAGGAGGCGGTTCGTTCGGCGGCGCCGCTTCCTATGCGTTCGATCGCGGCCGGCGCCGCGGCGGCGCTCGCCGTCGCGATCGTCGCCGCCCAACTCAAGGGGGCGGAGCCGACGATCGTGTACCCGGAGCACGATGCCATCTATCCAGGCGGCGAGAAGCGCGATGCCCGGGAGATCCTGCGGTTCATGGAACAGGACGTCATGCCGTGGGCGCGCCGGGCGCTCGGGCCGGTCGTCGGCGGCGCCGATCGCGTGACGTGCGCGACCTGCCACGGCGCCGACGGCGAAGCGCGACGCTGGGCGATGCCCGGCGTCTCGGAGCTGCCCTATCCGAAAGTACGGGCCGGCGCGATCGGTGGAACCGAGCTGTACGCGTGGCTGTCCCCGGATCCGCAGCTGCGCAACGCGGTCTACGCCGACCTCGCGCAGGACGATCGACAGGCGACGGCCGCGTACATGCGCCAGATCGTGATGCCTGGCATGGCGCGCCGCCTCGGCCGCCCCGCGTACGACTTCGCTTCTTCTTACGGGGCGAATCGATCGCAGTTCGCCTTCGGCTGCTACCACTGCCACCGTGTGAAGTAGGCCCGACCTTTCGGTCGGGCGTGGTGTTAAGATTCGCCCGTGTCGATCATCGACGGCCTCCTTCCGGAGTACGACCACGAGATGAGCGTCACGCGGAAGCTCCTCGAGCGCATGCCTGAGCAGGATCTCGCCTGGAAGCCGCACGACAAGTCGTTCACGCTCGGCGCGCTTGCGGCGCACCTCGCGAACATCCCGACCTGGGTCGGCTGGACGCTCGACAAGGATCAATACGACATGGATGCTGCGCCGGCGGACGCCTGGTACCGGCAGCCGGCGGATCGCGCGCAGGTGCTCGCCACGTTCGATACGAACGTAGCGACCGCGCGCGCGAAGATGACATCGAGGACCGACGGCGAGCTGCTCGTGCCGTGGAGCCTGAAGGCCCGCGGGACAGTGCTCTTCACGATGCCGAAGATTGCCGTGCTGCGCCGCTTTGTGTTGAATCACACGATCCACCACCGCGGCCAGCTCAGCGTGTACCTCCGCCTTCGCGACGTCCCCCTGCCGATGATGTACGGGCCGACGGCGGACGAAGCCATGTGAGGCGGGCCGCTGCGCTTGCCGCCGGCGCCGTGCTCTTCGTGGTGCTCGCGGTTTCCAATTCCGCAGGTTACCGGTACGGCGCGTCGGACCAGGCGTTCTATCTGCCGGCGGCGGCGCGCGCCGCCAATCCCGCGCTCTTCCCACGCGACGCGCCGCTCCTCGACGCCCAGGCCCATTTGACGCTCGCCGACGATGTCCTGGGCGCGGCGTCGGGCGACCTCCCGGTTGCGGCGCTCATCGCGTACGTCGCCGGCCTCTTGCTGCTCTACGCGGCCGCGCTCTCGTTTGGCTCGGCGATGCACGGCTCCTGGTGGACCGCGCCGGCGCTCGCGGCGGCAATCACGCTCAGGCACGGCATCTCGCGGTCCGGGGTCAACACCCTCGAGGGTTACTTTCATCCCCGGCTGATCGTGTTCGCCGCGGGGATTCTCGCGCTTGGGTGGTATCTCCGCGGGCGAACCTGGCCTGCCCTCTTGATCCTGCTCCTCTTCGCTCCGCTCCATCCCACGACCGGCCTGTGGTTCCTGATCTGGATAGGCGTTGCGGCGATCGTGGCGGATCGACGGGCGCGGCGCTGGATTGCCACGCTCGCCGCGCTCGCGATGGCCGTCGGCGGCTGGGCGGTGACGGCGGGGCCGTTGACGGGTCGGCTCGTTCGCATGGATGCAGCGTGGCTCGCCGCGCTCGAAGGAAAGGACTACCTCTTCCCCGATCTCTGGCCTGCCTACGCCTGGATCGCGAATCTCGCGTATCCGGCGCTCGTCGGCCTGTTCGCCTACGCCCGGCAGCGAGATGGCCGGCTGTCATCTCGCGAGCGCGGCATCGTGGCCGGCGCATTCGCGCTGCTCCTGATTTTTGCCGCGTCGCTCCCGTTCAACAGCATGCGGCTGGCTCTCGTCGTCCAGCTCCAGATCCCGCGGATTTTCTGGATGCTCGATTTTCTCGCGACCGCGCTGCTCGTCGCCTGGCTGACCGAGCGCGCCCGATCGCGCGCGGCACTCGTGGCGGCGGTCCTGGTCGCCGTTGCCGCGGCGCGCGGCGCATACATCATGAAGGTCGAGTTTCCGGAGCGCCCGCTGATTCAATTGCGCCTGCGGGCAGACGACTGGCGCGACGCCATGACCTGGGCCGCGTCGACACCGGTCGGCTCGCATTGGCTGGCGCATCCGGGCCACGCGCACCTGTACGGCTCGAGCGTGCGGGTCGCCGCAACTCGGGACGTGTTTCACGAAGCGACGAAAGACTCCGCGCTCGCGATCTACGCGCGCCCGATCGCCGAGCGCGTCCTGGAGCGCTCGCGCGCGCTCGCCGACTTCGACGGGCTGGACGCGGCGTCCGCACGCGAGCTCGCGTCACGTCATGCGCTCGACTACCTGATCACCGAAGCTCGTGGCCTTGCGCTGCCGGTCGCATACTCGAACGCACGGTTCGTCATTTACCGGTTGCGCTAAGGCCTGTGGTATACCTGCGCGCCACAGCCGGGAGGTTGGCTATGTATCAGCGCCTGAAACCGCTCGCCGTCCTCGCCGTCCTCATCTTTTCCTCGCCGCTTTCGGCCCAGCAGCGGCCGATGGCGCTCGTCGACCTTCAGAAAGTCCCGAACCTCAGCGCGCCCGAGTTGTCGCCAGACGGCCATCAGCTCCTTTATCAGCTGGCTCATCCAGACTGGAAGCAGAACAAGCGGATCAGCCACATCTGGCGCATCGACGTCGACGGCGCCAACGCGGCCCAGCTCACCAACGGCGTCGACGGTGAGTCGAGCCCCCGGTGGTCGCCCGACGGCAAGACCGTGGCCTTCCTCGCCAAGCGCGGCGACGCGGAGGCTACACAGGTTTACGTCATCCCGATCGGCGGCGGCGAGGCGCGGCAGCTCGGCAAGCATCCGACGGCGGTCTCGAACATCTCATGGTCGCCCGACGGCGCCTCGATCTACTTTCTCGCGAGCGATCCCAAGACCGACGAAGAGAAAGCCCGCGACAAGGCAAAAGACGACGTCTACGCCTTCGACGAGGACTACAAGCAGCAGCACCTCTGGAAAACCGCCGTCGCCGACGGCCGCGCACAGCGCGTGACCGACGGCGATTTCTGGGTCTCCGCGTACACGCCTTCCCGCGACGGGCGCCTGATCGTCTATCACCGGCAGCCGAACCCGCTGCTCGACTCCTCGGCGCAGAGCGAGATCTGGGTCGCGGAGCCTTCGGGCGCCGGCGCGCGTCAGCTCACGAAGAACCGCGTCGGCGAGGGTGGAGCCGAGGTGTCGCCCGACGGCTCGACGGTGTTGTTCACCAGCGCGGCGAACGCGAAATTCGAGGGCTATCACAACCGGAAGATCTTCGTCGTCCCTGCGGCGGGCGGGGAGCCCAGGCTCCTCACCGCCGATGTGCCGTACGCGGTCGGCCAGGCGAGCTGGGCTCCCGACGGACGGTCGATCTATTTCACCGCCGGCATGGGCGTGAAGACCGAGCTCTTTCAGCTCGATGTCTCAGGCGGCAAGCCCCGGCAGCTCACGAATGGGACACGGCAGACGATCGGAACCTGGGACCTCGGCGCCGGCGGGCGCATGCACGTCATGACCATCGCCGATCCCACGACGCCCGGCGACGTCTGGGTGATGGATGCCGGCTCGACGACGCCGCGGAAAGTCACGAAGGTCTTCGATCACCTGACACGAGACTTCAAGCTGCCTCGACAGGAGCGGATCGAGTGGAAAGGCGCGGACGGCGTGACAGTCGAGGGCATCCTCTATTACCCGATCGATTACGCCGCCGGCCAGCGGTATCCCCTGTGCGTCCAGACCCACGGCGGCCCGCAGTCCGCCGACCAGTTCGGATTCCCCGGCGGGTCGTCGTATGTCGCCGTCCTGACGGCGAAGGGTTACGCGGTGCTCAAGCCGAACTACCGCGGCAGCACGGGCTACGGCGACGCGTTCCTTCGCGACATGATCGGCCACTATTTCCAGAACGCCCACCTCGACGTGCTGGCGGGCGTCGACCACGTGATCAAAATGGGCGTCGCCGATCCCGATCGGCTCGTCAAGATGGGGTGGAGCGCGGGCGGCCACATGACCAACAAGATCATCACGACGACCGGCCGCTTCAAGGCCGCATCCTCGGGCGCCGGCGCCGCGAACTGGGTGTCGATGTACGCCCAGAGCGATACGAGGACTCAGCGCACGCCCTGGTTCGGTGGCACGCCCTGGCAGAAGAACGCCCCGATCGATCTGTACTGGGAGCACTCGCCCCTGAAGTACGTGGCCAGCGTGACTACCCCCACCATCTTCCTCGTAGGCGAACGCGACGAGCGCGTGCCGATGCCGCAGTCGGTCGAGATGTACCGCGCGCTGAAGGCGAACGGCGTGCCGACGCGGCTCTATGTGGCGCCGCGCGCCGGGCATGGGTGGACCGAGCTGCGTCACGCGCTGTTCAAGATGAACGCGGAGCTCGACTGGTTCGAGAAGCACGTGACGAAGCGTCCGTATGTCTGGGAGAAGGCGCCGGGCGACGAGAAGGAGAAAAAGGAGACGACACCCGACGGCTTGCCCTAACGAAGCCCAATGCTGAATGCTGAATATGGAATGCTGAATTTTGTCCCGAAGCGCAGCTTGACCAGCGGCCATCTGATGACGCTCTACGCGTGGGGTCGGCCGCGCCGCTTTCCCCGCCTGCCCGAGCCAACGCTCCGCTACTTCGACGTGGAGCCCGTCGAGCGTGAGCCTGCGCGCGTGCTCGCGCACTGTCATTGGCAGCCGGATCCCGGTTCGGCGCCCGCGCTCATCTGCCTGCACGGTCTCGAGGGCTCCAGCTCCGCGCATTACATGCGGGGACTCGCCGACAAGGCGTTCGCGGCCGGCTTCAGCGTGGTGCTCCTCAATCAGCGCAACTGTGGCGGGACGGAGCACCTGTCCTCCGGGCTCTATCACTCCGGGCTGACGAACGATCCGCGTCGCGTGCTCGAGGAGCTGATCGCGCTCGACCGCCTTCCCTCCATCGTCGTCGCCGGGTACTCCCTCGGCGGGAACCTCGCGCTCAAGCTCGCGGGCGAGTACGGCGACGCCGCCCCGCCCGAGTTACGGGGCGTCGCGGCGATCTCTCCAGTCGTGGAGCTCGAGGCCTGCGTTCGCGCGCTCGAGCGCCGGGAAAATGTGCTCTATCAGTGGAACTTCGTGCGAAACCTCAAGAGGCGGATGCGCCGGAAGGCGCGCTGCTGGCCGGGCCGCTTCGATCTCTCCGGGCTCGGCGGCGTCCACACGGTGCGGGCGTTCGACGATGCCTACACCGCGCCGTTCTGGGGATTCCAGGACGCCTCCGATTACTACCATCGCGCGAGCGCGCTGCGCGTGGTGGACCGTATCCGAATCCCCGCGCTGGTCATCGTCGCCGAGGACGACCCCTTCGTCCCGACGGCGGCGTTCAACGAGCCCGCGCTCGCCCGCAATCCGCGCGTTCGACTCGTCGTGACGCGCCACGGCGGCCATTGCGCGTTCGTGGGCGATCCGGACGGATTTGCGGACGACGGCTATTGGGCGGAGCGGACGATCGTGGGATTCGCGAACGAGGTCACGAGAGGGCGTTCATCAACAGACGCGCGAACTCCGGTCCCTTCCCCTGCTCTTCGTGCTTGAAATAGATGAATGCGTCGGTCCACGTGACCGCCGCCTCCGCGATCCGGCCCCCCCACGTACGGATGTCCTCCGGCTGATATCCCTCGTCGCGCAGGCGCAGGTAGCCGTAGTCCGCGGTCGCGACGAGCGGCGTGCTCATCTTCTCGCTGTCCGCGATGCACAGCGCGAGGTTGCGCTTCCGCAGCGCGTCGAACACCGCATCGTCATGCCAGGAGTCGTGGCGGAACTCGAAGGCGGCGCGGGTGCCGTCCGGCAGCTCCGTGAGAAACGCCTCCAGCGTCGGAATGTCTTTTTTGAACGTCGGCGGCAGCTGAAAAAGAAGCGTCGCGAGGCGGCCGCCGAGCGACCGGGCCGTACGGCAGAACGCGCCGGTGAGCTGCTCGACGCCGCGGAGCTTCGAGTCGTGCGTAATGCGGCGCGGCGCCTTCAGCGTGAACCGGAAGCTCTCAGGCGTGGCCTGGGCCCAGCCGGCGAGCAGTTTTTCCGTGGGCATCCGGTAGAACGTGTAGTTGATCTCGACGGTTGAGAACCGCTCGGCGTAGAACGGCAGCATCTCCGCCTGCGGGAGCTTGGGCGGATAGAAGCTCCCCCGCCATTCGGGATAGTTGTAGCCGGAGGTGCCGACCCAATACGTTGTCATGGTGATCAACCGTGTAGGCCCGGCCTTCCAGGCCGGGCGTGGCGGGACAACCCGAACGTCCGGCTGATCCAACCACGCCCGACCTAAAGGTCGGGCCTACGCCCACGGAGCAGAGTGTACTCGTATGGGACGGCTGATCCCATCGGCGAACACATGTGAGGATCAGCTGTCTGCTAACTCATGACGATGCTGGGCCAGATACGCCAACCCGCTGGCACGCATTTCTAATGGTGTCATGAGCATGCTGACCGACCTTCGTCATGCCGCCCGGCTGCTGTGGCGCGCGCCGACGTTCGGTGTCGTCGCTGCCGGCACGCTCGCCATCGGCATCGCCGCGAACGCGGTCGTCTTCAGCTTCGTCAACGCGCTGCTCTTCCGTCCCGTGGACGGCATCCGCGATCCCCGCGGCGTCGTGGCCGTCTACACGAGCGATTTCAGCAGCGGACCCTTCGGCGACACGTCGTATCTGGACTATGTGGATCTCGCCGCGATGCGCGACACGTTCGAGGCGCTGGCGGCGGAGACGTCGACCTATGCCAACCTGTCGGCGGGAGACACCGCGGCACGCGTGCGGGTCACGATGGTGGCGGGCGACTATTTCGGTGTGCTCGGCCCGCAATTCTTCGCGGGATCGCCGCCCCCGTCCCGCGACCCCGACGCCGCGGCGATTTCCCATGGCCTCTGGACGCGGCTGGGGCGGCCGGCTGGGATCCTCGGATCGACGATTCGACTGGATGGCCGGCCGGTGTGGATCGCCGGCATCACGGCCGCGGATTTCCAGGGAGTCCGCTTCGGCGACGTGCCGGACGTCTGGCGGCCGCTCGGACGGCAGGAGACGGATCCCTCCGCGCGCGGCAATCGCGGGCTCGCCCTTCTGGGCCGACTCGCCCCAGGCGTCACGATCGATGAGGCGCGATCGAAAGTTTCGGCGCTCGCTGCCCGGCTTGCGGACGCTTTTCCTGACACGAACCGCGGCACGCTGCAGCGGCCGGCGGACCCGCGGCCGATGTTCGTCGTGCCCCACAGCCCGGTCGGTCCGGATCGCGGCGACGCGACCTTCCTGTCCTGGGTGCTGGCATCGAGCGTCGGCCTTCTGCTCCTTCTCGCGAGCGCCAACGTCGCGAACCTGTTTCTTGCACGCGCCGTCGCACGCGAGCACGACGCCGCGGTCCGACTCGCGCTCGGAGCCAGCCCCGCGCGCCTCGCGCGCGCGACGATCGCCGAAGCGATCGTGCTGGCGATGGTGGGCGGAACGGTCGGGTTGATCGTTGCCGCCTGGACGGCCGACCTGCTCCCCGCACTCATTCCGGGCGATCTCCTCCGGGGCCTGACGCCCGCGATCGACTGGCGGGTGCTCGGCCTCACGACCGTCGTGTCGATCGCGAGCGGCGCGGCGGCCGTCGCGCTCGCCGCATGGCATCAGACGAGGGTGGCCCCGATCGTCGGCTTGCGCGGCGCGCGCGATCCGATCGGCGGATCGGGGCGTTCGCGCGCACGAGGCGCCCTGGTCGGCGTGCAGGTCGCGCTGGCGCTCCTGCTGCTCGTCGGCGGCGTCCTCTTCCTGCAGACGCTGCGCAGCGCGGTGGCGATCGAGCCGGGAATCGACCCGGACGATCTGACCATGGCGGCCGTCGAGCTGCGCGGCGACCGGTATAGTGACGCTGCGCGGTGGTCCTTCTACGGCCGGCTCCGCGACGAGCTCTCGCGCGACCCATCGGTCGCCGCGGTGACGTTCGTCCGGACGCTGCCGCTCGCCGGCGCGATCGGCCGCCGCGGCGTACGCTTCGAAGGCTACGAGCTCAAGCCAGGCGAGGATCGCGAGATGCCGCTCAACATGGTCGATCGCGATTTCTTTCGGGTCGTGCGGGCGCCGATCCTGGCCGGGCGCGAGTTCGGTTCCGAGGACACAGCGTCGTCTCCGCCTGTGGCCATCGTCAGTCAGGCGCTGGCGAAGCGCTATTTCGGCGGTGAGGCCGTCGGCCGTACCGTGCGCATGTCGAACAACGTCGTTCGCACCATCGTCGGGGTCGTGGGAGACGTGAAGTACCGGAACGTGCGCGAGCAGCCTCTGCCTGTCGTCTACATCCCGATGGCCCAGGAGCCGCAGCTTCGCGCGACGGTCCTCGTGCGCGGGCGGGACGGCGCGGATTCGACCGAGCGGCCGCTCCGCGAGGCGCTCGGCCACGTCGATGCGGGGTTGCCGATTTTCGACGTTCGCACGATGCGCGAGCACATCAGCCTGCTCGCCGGGCCCGAGCGGATCATCGCAACGCTCGTCGGCGTTTGTGCCGCCGCGGCGCTGCTCCTGGCGAGTGTCGGCATCTACGGAGTGGCGGCGTACGGCGCGGCCCGGCGGACGCGCGAGTTTGGCATCCGTATCGCGCTGGGCGCGACGCCATTGGCGGTTCGGCGCATCGTCCTCGGCCAGATGCTCGGCGTCACGCTGGCCGGCATCCTCGCCGGAGCCCTTGGCGCCTGGCTGCTCGGTCCGCTCGTCGAGAGCGCGCTGTTCGGCACGAGCGCCGCCAGTCCACTCATCGCCCTCGCCGCGGCGGCGACGCTTCTCCTCGTCGCGGTGATCGCGGCCGACATCCCTGCCCGCCGCGCGACGAGGGTCGATCCGATGGTGGCGCTGCGAATGGAATGATTATCGTTTCAACCAGCTCACCATCGCGCGCGAGACGAGATCCGCCGCGTCCTGTTGAACGAAATGTCCGGCGCCCGGAATCGTGACGAGCGTCAGATCGCGCTCGAGCCACTCCCACGTGTTGTTCAACATCGGCGCGAGCAGCGCCCAGTCGTCGAGGCCATGGATCATCAGGACCGGCATCTTGACCTTGACCACGGGTGAAGAGTCCTGCACGTAGGGCTCGCGCGGGTAGTTGCGCCGGTAGTAGTTCATCATCCCTTCGAAGCTGGAACGTTTGAACGCCTCGACGTACTTGGCGCGCGCCGCAGGATCTTTTACCCACTCCGCAAGAGCTTCCGCCGTCAGCTTCTCGTGCGATCCTGGCTGCTGGAAGTTGCGCGCGTACTGGCTGTTCTTCTGCTGGGCCGGGTTGGTCGCCAGTTCGCGGCCGATCCCTCGCGGGTGCGGCAGGTTCAGAATGATTAACCGCTCGACGAGATCAGGCCGGGCCATCGCCAGAAACCAGGAGATCGCGCCGCCCCAGTCGTGCCCGACGACGATCGCGCGCGACTCGCCCAGATGGCGAATGACGGCGGCGACGTCGGCCACGAGCAGCTTCATGTCGTAGGCTTCCTCTCCCGGAGGCTTGTCGCTGAGGTTGTACCCGCGCAGGTCGATGGCGACGGCGCGGAACCCGGCGGCCGACAGGGGGCCCATCTGTTCGCGCCAGGTGTACCAAAAATCCGGGAACCCGTGGACCATGACGACGAGCGGCCCCTTCCCGAGCTCCGCGTAGTGGATCTTCACGCCGCCGCTGTCCGCATGGCCGTGCGTGACCCGGCTCTCGATGTCGGCGCCCTGCGCGAACGCGCCGACCGGCGAAGCGAGCGAAGCAATCAGGATGGCGCCATGAACGGCTCGTGAGCGCCTCATGGCTTGCTGACGCTCTTGGCCTTGGGCACGTAGGCCGGAGAGCCGGGAACCTTGAGAGCGTCCGGCGCGAACCGGCTGCCGAGGTACACGCCACCTGTCATCGGCTTGTAGACCTCGATCGCAATCTGCGAGATCGCCAGGTTGGCGCTCTCGAACTGCGGTTTGTCGCTGAACGTGATCGAGGCGACGACCATCAGCGGACCGGAGTCGTCCGGAATAGTCTCGAGCGGCGGCCGGCGCTCGGAGTTCGGAAAGTACTTCCGCATCGCATCGCGGTGCATGTCGCTGCGATACCAGCGCGAGAGCGCTTCCCTGTCCTCGAACCACGCGAAGATGACGTTCTTGCCACTCTGGGTCCTGGCGGTCTCGACGCCAAGACAACCTGGAGTTTCCTTCAGACCAGAAACGAGATCCGGCCACCCGGCGGGCGGTCCCGCCGGCGCCTGGGCCGCGACGTGACCGGCCTGATACAACGACAGAGCACATACCATTCCGAGCATCCATCGTGCGCGCATACGTTTCCCCCTGTGGATATTGAGATGATACCGCGGCCTACGCCGTCCGTTTGGAATATTGGCGCACGGCCACGGTGAGCATCACCGCCGCGTAGATGACGAGAATGACGAGCGGCCGGGCGATCTCTGCGAGGCCCGCTCCTTTGATCAGAATCGCGCGCGAGATCTGGACGAAGTGCCGCACCGGCGTGAGCGCGGACAGGGTTTGTACCCAAGGCGGCATGCTGTCGACCGGCGTGAACAATCCGCTCATCAACAGGTAGATCATCATGATGAAGAACGTGACGAACATGGCCTGCTGCTGTGTGTCGACGAGCGTCGACACCCAGAGCCCGATCGCGAGCTGGACAATCAGATAAATTGCCGCCACCGAGAACAACAACACGAGGCTCCCGCGGATCGGGATGTCGAAGACGAGCCAGCCGACCATCAGGCCGATGCTGAAGTCGATGAGCGCCAGCACCCAGAACGGCAGCAGCTTCGCGACGATGAACTGGCCACGCGTGATGGGCGTGACGTTGAGCTGCTCGAGCGTGCCAAGCTCTTTCTCGCGCGCGATGTTCTGCGCGGTCAGCAGGGTGGCAATCAGCGTGACGAGGGACACGAGGATCCCGGGCACCATGTAGTGCCGGTAGTCCAGCGTCGGGTTGTACCAGCTCCGCACGCGGACGTCGATGCGCGGCACCCCTCGCGTTGGCAACGGCTCCGGCGCATCCATGCGAACGGCCTGAGTCGAGGGACGAAAGACCGGCGTCAGCTCGCGGGCGTAGGCGCCGAGAATGTTCGCCGCGTACGCCTGCACGATTCCGGCGGCGGATCCTTTTTCGGCGTTCACGACGATCTGCACGGACGCCGCGCCGGCCCTGACGATCGAATCCTCGAAGTCGTCCGGGATCGTCAGGACCATCGTCACGCGCCCATCTAGGAGCGCGTCGTTCGCCAGATCCTGCGACATCGACTGACCGACGATCCGGAAATGACCGGACGCGGCGAACCGGTTTGCCAGGCCGCGCGACGTGCTCGTACGATCGAAATCGACGACGTATGCCGGCGTGTCCCGGATCGCGAAGGTCGCCGCGTTCGACAGGACGAGGAGCTGGACGACTGGCACGACCAGGACCTGCGCCATCGTCGCGTGGTCCCGGACGACGTGGAGAACCTCTGCGCGCGCGAGCGACAGAATGCGGCGCATGGCTACGTGAGCCGCTCCGAGAATGACCGCGTCGCGATCGTCAACAGCACGGCGGCCATCCCGACCAGAACGAGCGTTTCCCGCCAGAGGTAATCGAGGCCGATCCCCTTCAGCATGATGCTGCGGGCGATTTCCACGAACCACCTGGCGGGGACCACGTTGGAAACGATTTGCAGCGGGAGGGGCATGCTCTCGAGCGGAAAGATGAAGCCCGAGAGCAGCATCGTCGGCAGCATCGTCCCGATCATGGCGCCCATCATCGCCACGCGCTGCGACGACGTCCGCGCGGAAATGAGAATGCCGAGCGCCAGCGAAACGAGAATGAACAGCAGACCCTCTGCCAGCAGCAGCACGAGGCTGCCACGCAGCGGGACGTTGAAGATCAGCCGAGCCTCTGCGATGACCAGCAGGACACTGACAAACCCCACGGCGAGATAGGGCGCGACCTTGCCGACGATGATCTGCCACGGGCGCAGAGGCGACACGAGAAGCGCTTCCAGCGTGCCTGTCTCCTTTTCGCGGGTCAGCGAGATGGCGGTCATCAGCGCCGAGATGACCGTGAGGATGAACGCCATCAGGCCGGGCACGAACAGGTTGGAGCTCTCGCGGGTCGGGTTGAACCGCATGCGGACGGCGGCCGCGATGCGCACGGCGGGGCGCTGGCCTGCCCCGAGCGGAGTCGAGGGGCCACCGAGGTCGCGCTCATACGCCTGTATGACCGCCAGGGCATAGCTCTGCGCCGTGCTGCCCGTGTTCGGCTCGGCGGCGTCGGTGACGATCAGCAGACCGGCAGGCAGGCCGCGCGCGATCCGCTCGGCGAAACCGGGCGTGAACACGATCGCCTCCTGCGCGCGGCCCCGCTCGAAGAGCGGCTCCAGATCGTCGACGCGTGGCACGACCGCCGTGACCCGGAAGTTCTCGGTCGCCGCGAACCGGTTCCGGAGCGCGAGCGTCTCGGCGTCGGGCACCGGATCGACAATCGCGAGGCGGATGTTTTGCACGTCGGTCCGGATGGCGGAGCCGAAGAGGATGACCTGCACGACGGGCATGAAGATGATGACCGCCAGCGTGCGACGATCGCGACGGATGTGGTACGCCTCTTTCCGAAGCAGACCGAGGAGCGCGCTCACGGTCCACCTCCGTCTGCGCGTACTTGCGCTTCCGCGGCGTCGGGCCGCGCGAGACGCACGAAGAGCTCATCGATCGAATCGGTCTGGAAGCGCCGCTTCAAGTCGGCGGGCGTGCCGAGCGCCGCGATCCGGCCCGCCACCATGATCGAAATCCGGTTGCAGTACTCCGCCTCGTCCATGTAGTGCGTCGTCACGAGCACGGTGGTGCCCGCGCCGGCGGTCTCGTAGATCAGCTCCCAGAACTGGCGCCGCGTAATCGGATCGACGCCGCTCGTCGGCTCGTCAAGAAACACGACGCGCGGGTCGTGCAGCAGGGCCACGGAGAAGGCGAGCTTCTGGCGCCATCCCAGGGGAATGGATCGCACGAGTGTGGAGGCGGCGTGCTCGAGCCCGAGCCGGCCCAGCATCTGGTCGGTCCGCTTGCGAATCTCGCGCGGTCCGAGATCGTAGATGCCGCCGTACAACCGGATGTTCTCCATGACGGTGAGATCTTCGTAGAGCGAGAACCGCTGGCTCATGTAGCCGATGTTCCGCTTGATGACTTCACCCTGGGTCGCGACGTCGAACCCGGCTACCGTCGCGCGGCCGCCGCTCGGCGCCAAAAGGCCGATCAACATCCGGATCGCGGTGGTCTTGCCGGCGCCGTTCGCGCCGAGGAACCCGAAGACTTCGCCCGCGCGAACGTCGAACGAGATGCGGTCGACCGCGGTGAACCGGCCGAACGTCCGCGTGAGCTCTTTCGCCTCGATGGCGAGCTCGCCGCTCATGACGTGGCCCCCTCGGGCGCGCCCATCCGCGCCATGAACACGTCCTCGACGGTCGCCGGGATGGCGGCGATGGACGCATCGGAGAATCCGTTCGCGTGGAGGTCAGCGACCACCTCGCGCGCGATCTGCTCCGCCGGAAGGTCCTGGCGCGAATCGGTGTAGTGAAGCGTGTCACCGAAGGGATAGACCGTCGCGGCGTGAGCGTACTTGCGGAGCGCCAGCAGCGCGCGGTAGCGGTCGTCGACCCGGATGGCGAAGAGGATTCCCCCGAACGCGCGGGTCACCGCATCCGGCGCGTCAATCGCGAGGATGCGGCCGTGCTGGATGAGGGCCACGCGATCGCAGCGATTCGCCTCGTCCATGTACGGCGTCGAGACGACGATCGTGAGACCGGACTGCTTGAGCCGGGCGAGCAAGTCCCAGAACTCGCGGCGCGAGACCGCATCGACACCCGTCGTCGGCTCGTCGAGCAGGAGGATCTCCGGCCGGTGAACGAGCGCGCAGCACAGCGCGAGCTTCTGCTTCATCCCGCCCGAGAGGGCGGCCGCGCGGCGATCGCTGAAGGGCTCGAGCTGACGGTAGATGGGAGCAATCTGATCGCGCTCCCGCTCCAGCGTGGTGCCGAACACGGAGGCGAAGAATCGAACGTTCTCTTCCACGCTCAGGTCGGGATAGAGCGAGAAGCGACCCGGCATGTATCCGATGCGCGACCGAAGCGCCCGGAGGCTGGTGACGACGTCCAGTCCGAGGACGCGAGCCACGCCGGCGTCCGGGAGCAGGATCGTCGCGAGAATTCGGAAGAGCGTGGTCTTGCCGCCGCCGTCCGGCCCAATGAATCCGAAGATCTCACCAGCGCCGACCGAGAACGACACGCCGTCGAGCGCGATCGTTCCGCCGTAGCGCTTGACGAGGCGATCGACGTCGACGGCGGTCGTCATTTCGGAGGGGTTCCAGAGGTTCCGGCGGACTGGAATCTGACGTCGGCGGGCATGCCGATCTTGAGCAGGCCGTCTTCATTCGCGACACGGATCTTGACGGCATACACGAGGTCGGCGCGCTCCTCGCGCGTCTGGATCGGCGTCGGCGTGAATTCGGCCTCGGAGGAGATCCACGAGACGGATCCCGGAACGGTCCGGCGCTCGTCCTTGCCGGTGTCGACCGTGACCTCCGCGCTCTGGCCGAGCCGAACGCCCGACAGCTGCGTCTCGCCGACGTAGGCGCGCACCTCGACCGCGTCAAGGTCGGCGATCTTGTAGAGCGGCTGCCCCTGCTGGACGAACTCCCCCGCCCTGGCGTACGTCGCCAGAACGGTCCCTGCGATCGGGTTGACGATCGTGCTCTTCTCGATCCGATCGCCGATCTGCTGAACCTGCGCGTCGGCGGCGGCCACCTGCCGGCGTATCGTGACCTGCTGGGCGCGGGCGGCGTTGATTTGCTGCCCCGCCGCCGCGATCTGTCGATCCTGGGCCCGCACCTGCTCGCCGAGCGTCCGAAGGTCCCGCTCGGCCTGATCGAGCTGCGGCGCGGTCGCGGCCTGCTGGGTGTACAGCCGCTGCACCCGTTCGTAGGCGCGCTTGGCGATCTCATGCTGCGCGGCGAGTGCCGCGCGCTGCGCCCTGGCCGCGTCGCGCTCCGCCTCGAGCGCCCCGATCTGCTGCTCGATCTCGGCGACGCGCGCGGACGTGGCCGCCCGCTGCGCCGCAGCCTCCGTATGCTGCAGCTCGAGCTGGATCCGATCGATCTCACCCACCTTCGCCTGGGCCGCCAGCTTGCTCCCCTCCTGGACGGTGAACGAGAGGAGCTGCCCGCCCGCTTCGGCCCCCACGACCACCTCGGTAGCCTCGACGTTGCCGTATGCGTCGGGCTCGGGTGCGCGCGCGCAGCCCGCGGCCAGCACGGCCACAACGATCCCGAGCCCCGAGCCGCCAGGCAGGACGCGCATCACCTGACCTCCAGTCCAACCGATGTAAGGAATCGTGCCTGCGCCTGCGCCCGCTCCACGCGATGCCGCGACCGGTTGAGCCGCGCTTCGAGCAGCTCGTTGCTGCGATCGAGGTACTCCGCGACCGTCGCCACGCGTTCGTCGAAGCGCAGCCGGGTCTCGCGATCCACGCCTTCTCGCAGCGACACGATCCGCTCATCCATGTCGAGCGTCCCATCCAGGCGATCGAGGTCGGCGAGATCGGTCTGCACGGTGCGCTCGACGCCCCTCACGAACGCCGCCTCGTCCGCCGCGACGATCTGCTGTTGAAGCGCGAGTGCCTGACGCTCCCGGTCGGCGGTACCCCAGGTCCAGGGGGTCCACTGGACCTGCAGCCCCGCGAGCCAATACGAGTCGAACTCGTCGAGGATGAAGTTGAGGCCAGGCTTGCCGTAGCCAACGCGTCCGAACGCCGATACGCGCGGCCGCTCCTGCGCGACGGCGGCGCTGCGCTGACTCTCGATCCGCTCGCGCGTCCGCGTGAACTGCTCGTACTCGGGTCGCGCCCTGAGGGCGGGAAGGTTCTGTCGCGCTTGCGCGATCGCGCCGCCCAGATCGGGCACGGCCAGCGGCTGGTCGTCCGGGAGGGAGCGGCCGACGAGCGTCGAGAGCCGAGCCAGCGCGGCCCGGCGTCCGGACTGCAGCTCCGCCTCGTCCTGGCGCCGCTGAAGGAGGCGCGCCTCGATCGACGCCGCCTCACTGGGCAGCGCCGCACGCTCCCGAACGCGCGCTTCGGCATCCCGCAGCAGCGTCTGCAACGCGGTGATCGTGATCCTGACCGTGTCGAGACGCTCCTGCAGCAACGACGCCGAGAAGAACGCGTCGTTCACGTCCTGGCGCAGGCTGAAAAGCGCCGTCTGGACGCGCGCCTGGGCTTCGGCGAGCTGGGCCCGCTCGACCGCGAGCCGCGGCTCGACCGACGGATCGAAGAGCGGCTGATCGACCCGCAGATATGCGTCGTAGGTCTGGTTCGGAGGGAGGAACAGCGGCTGCCCGCCCGGCACGAAGGGGGGTGGCGTCGGCACGTCCGATTGATACTGCGCGAGTCCCTGCACCGTCACGACGGGCAGACGCGCGGCTGAGATGTTTTGCAGACGCAGATCCGTCCGCGCCGCCTCGAGCTCGAGCTGCCGCAGACGCGGATCGGCCGCGCGCGCCTCTTCGTGGAGCGTCGCGAGCTGCAGCGGCTCGCGCACCGCCGGCTGGCGCGCACCGGCATCGCGTGTCTGACCTCCCAGAACGACCACCGCAAACGACAGCACAAGCCTGGCTCTCATGGACGCAGTGCCCTCAGGAAAAACGGGGTGAGCTCGGCCCGCCGGCGCCCGATGAAGCGCTCGAATCCTCCGCGATCGATGCCCAGGAGCGCCATGAGCATGGGACGGGCGGCGAACGGAAACACGCACAGTGCGAGCAGGTTCACGACGAACTGGTCCGGCGTGATCGCGCGCATGGTGCCGGCCTCGACCCGTCCGGCAATCTGCGCGCCGAGCTTGACGAACACTTTCGACGAGATGTCTCCCGGCGCAAGGCCGGTGATCGCCGAGATCAGCTGCGGCACGCGCTCGGGGTGATGGTGGAGCTCGCTGATCAGATAGCCTGGAAGAAACGGCGCCCGGAGCAGGTGATCGAGCTCGAGCTCGACGACGCGCGCCACCTTGTCCTCGATCGCGGCGTCCGACCCCAGCACGTCGATCACCCGAGGAAGCAGCTCGCCCGCGGCGCGTCGAAACACCGCCTCCGCCAGCCGCTCCTTGCTCCGGAAGTAGTAATGGAGGAGCGCCTGGTTGACCGCCGCCTCCTGCGCGATCTCCTGCATGCGGGCGCCGGCCGTTCCGCGGCGGACAAACACGGCGTGCGCCGCCTCGAGGATGCGCTGCTCGGTGCGCTCGTCATGTGTCGGCCGGACGGCCCGGCGCCGCGCCACTTTGGCCATACAGTTTAACCAGACGATTAAAAGATATACGAGTCGTCGAGAGGGTGCAACTCCGACCACGGCTCGGGTTATGCGAGCACGCCCGACCTGAAGGTCGGGCCTACAGCAGGGATTGGAGGCGGGAATAGCCGGCGCGGCTGACGGGGAGCTTCCTGCCGTCGCGCAGAATCGCGATCCGGCTGTCCTTCGCGTACAGCTCGACGCGCGCGATGCGCTCGACGTTGACGATGAACGACCGATGCACGCGCACGAAGCGGGCCGGATCGAGGCGCGACTCGAGCTCGGCCAGCGTCTGCTCTTTCAGGTAGCTCTTCCCTGCCGCATGGAAGGCCGCATAGTCGTCCTGCGCCTCGACGAAATCGATCGTCTCGACCGGCAGGACGTGCACCTGCGCGCCATCGCGGATCAGGACCCGCTCGAGCGGCCCTTCCCGCCGCCGCGCTGCGGCGGCCAGCGCCGCCGCCTGCGTCTGCGCCGCCTGCCCTACCCGCGCGGTCGCGCGCGCGACCGCTTCCCCCAGCCGCTCCGCCGCGAACGGCTTGAGCAGGTAATCGACCGCGTGCACCTCGAACGCGCGCAGCGCGTACTCGTCGTAGGCGGTGACGAAGATAACCGCCAGCCCGCGCGCCGTGTCTCCAAGCAACTCGAGCACCTCGAAGCCGTCCAGCTTCGGCATCTGGATGTCGAGAAACAGCAGGTCCGGCGGCCGCTCGGTGACCGCCTTGACGGCGTCGAACCCGTTCGCGCATTCGGCGATCACCTCGACGCCGCCGAGCGTGCCCAGGTATTCGCGCAGGACCTGCCGCGCGAGCGCTTCATCGTCCACGATGATGGCGGTCAGCATGTTCCGTCAGCATTCAGCAATCAGCATTGGGAGAGCCCTACGCCGGCAGGCTCAGTTCCACCTTGAACTTCCCGTCCGCTTCGCTCGACGTCATCCAGGCATCGCCGCCGAACGCCGCCTCCAGCCGCCGCTTGACGTTCACGAGCCCGACGCCCGTGCCACGTCTCGACCGGCGATCGGGATCGCAGGGGTTCTCGATCGCGATCGCGAGCCGCGACCCGTTCCGCGCGGTCTGGATGGCGATCGTTCCGCCCTCGACGAGCCCCGCGATACCGTGGGTAACCGCGTTCTCGACGATCGGCTGAAGCAGGAGCGGCGGTATCGGACACACGTTGGCGCCGTCGTCGATCCGGAAATCGACCGACAGGCGCTCGCCGAAACGGACCCGCTCGATCGCGAGGAAACGATCGAGGAGTTTGAGCTCATCCGCCAGCGGGATGCGGTCCTGCCCGCCGAGGCTGATCGTGTCCCGCAGGAAATCGGCGAGCAGAATCGCCATCCGGCGCGCGCCGGCCGGATCCGAGCCGGTGAGCGCGCCGATCGAGTGCAGGCTGTTGAAGAGAAAGTGCGGATCGATCTGCGCGCGGAGCGCACGCAGCTCCGCCTCGCGCGCGAGAACGCGCAGCTCTATCGCCTTTCGCTCCACGTCCCGCGACCGCTCGGCCGCGAGAAGGACGTAGTGGACCGCGCTCGCGAGGAGGAACAGCAACAGCCCCATCGTGAGGATGAGCGCCTGGTGGCGCACCATGGCGTCCGGCGCGTCGGCGAACCACGGCGACACTCGCGCCGCGGCCGTCGCGAGCATCCGCGCGCAGAGCAGCCAGATCCCGCTCGACACCGCCGCGGCGGCGGCGTGGACCGAGAGAACCCGCTCGGGCGCCGTGGTCTCGAGCGGCGCCGTCCGGCACACGTAGAACGCAGACAGACAGATGAACGCGTAGAGAATCGCCAGCGGCGCGGCCAGAATCGCCGCGGGCGCGAGGCGCAGGGTCCCGTCCCGGATGAGCAGCAGCGCGAGCAGCATCTCGACGAGGACCCAGGCCGACAGATAAATCGCCAGGCGGCGGCGATCGGCGAGGATGGGGTGAACCACGCTAGTTCTTGATCTCCACGCCGCCCATCACGACGAGCCCGCGAACGAGCAGAGCGGGTGCGGTCGAAGGAGCGGCGCCCTTGGTGGAATCCTCCGAACCCGCCATGAAGACGAACACCTGGTTGTCGACGCGCCAGCCCGGCGGGATCTTGATCTCGATGCCTCCCCAGAACGCAAAGACGTCGATCGCCGCCCCCTCCGGAGGGAGCTGGGCATCCCGCAAATCGATCTCGCACCCGCCCATGATCGCCGTCGCCTCGCCGCCGCGAAAGGCCTGCGAGAGCGAGCGGCGAGACACGCCGCCCATGATGGCCATCATGCTGATCGTCGGATCCGCGTCGCCCGGCTGGCGCGGCTCGCCCTGACGCCGCAGGGCCCGCCAGATGAGCGCGAGGCCGACAAACACGAGCAGCGTCGGCCACGCCTCCCAGAAGTCCGGAATGTCGTAGCCGAGATTGTCGGCCAGCAGCCAGGACCCGACCAGCAGCCAGAAGCAGCCCGCGACGACCCCGGCGCCGCCGCGCGACTGCACGATCTTCAACAGGCCAAGACCGAGGAGGAAGACCGGCCACAAGTGCAGGTATCGTCCCGCGTCCGCGATGCCGAACGTCTCGAGCGCGGTCGCGACGCCGATGGCGACGAGCGCGACGCCGACGAAAATCTGCGGCGTCAGGCCGAACCGGCGTCCAGGGCGCGGCGAGTGCGGAGACATCTGCGGCATGCCTGGTATCCGGGGCAATTGCGGCATCGGCGGGTCAAAACGGCCGGTCACGATCGGCTCCGCTTGCAGCCCCGGCCGCCCAGGGCGCCCCACACCGTCATGACGCCGGCCAGGACGATGAAGAGCGGCCATGAATGCCGAATCCGGACGACGTGGAAGTTGTGCATGAAAAAGATCGTCGCCATGAAGAGCATGGCAAATGCCGACCGGAACGCGTCGTCGGCCCGTCGGAAAATATGGTTCGCCGCCATCACGACGAAGAACAGCGGCCAGTACCGCCAGACGTCCTCGAGCTCGAGATAGCCCAGGCGCTGAGCGGTGAACACGATGCCAACCGAGAGCAGTATCAGGCCCAGCGGCAACTGGCCGCCCTGCCACTCGGCCTCCGCGTCCCGGCGCACACGCTCGGCGTCGTGCACCCGACGCTCGGCCTCGCGCACCTGACGCTCGGCCTCTTCGAGCTGATTCGCCGCTTTCCCCAGCTGGTCGCTCGTGCTCACAGCCACCTCGCGATAGCGTCGGCAACCTTGAGCGGCTCGTGCACGACCATCCAGATGACGGTGGCGGCCGCCGCCGCCGTGATCAACCCAATCGCCCCGAGCACCCCCGCCGCTGTTGATTGCGTCATAACGTCCCGCTCCCTGCTTCCTGTGCAGAGAATACGGGGTGCGTCTGGGGGCCGCCCCCCTTTTCCGGCGATCGGCGGCCCATTCCCGGCGAACGCCCGGATCCGCCGGTGCGGGTGCCGGCCCATCGGTTGGGGACCCGGTTGACCGCAGCGTGGCCCGGCGGGCATAATCCTCCGTCTCCCAGTATGTGCAAAAGGCAGGAGGGTGCCATGCGACGCGCGTTCATCGGTATCGCGGCGGGTGTATTTGCGGTCGTAGTGGCCGCGCCGGCGGCTCTGGCCCAGGATAAGGACACGAAATGGGTGCGGGGCACGGTCACCGCCGTAACGGGCAGCTCGATCACGGTCAAGGCGAAGGGCAAGGACTTCACATTCGCGATCGACAAGACGACCGAAGTGGAGGCCCCGGGCGGCGGAACGGCGCAACGTGCGGCGCAGAAGGCGGGCGAAGCCGGCATCTCGGTAGCCGATGTGATCAAAGTGGGGAGCGGAGCCGAGGTTCGCTATCACGACATGGGCAGCAGCCTGCACGCGGCGCGCATTCGCGGCGGCCTGCCGCCGAGCGACGGCTCGACTTCGGACGATGCTCCTGCCGCCGCCAAGTCGATGAGCGTGACCGGAACGGTCAGCGCCATCGCAAACGACTCCGTGACGGTGACGTCGGGCACCACGTCCTCGACCTTCGCCATCGACAAGACCACGAAGATCGTCGGCGAGGGCGTCGGAACGCTGAGCCGCAAGCTGAAGGAAGCGGGCAAGGGGATGACCGCCACGGACGCGATCGGCGTCGGTGACTCCGTCAGCGTCAGCGCCAGCGAAGCGACGAAGATCGCCTCGTCGATCAACATCACGCGAAAGGGTCCGAAGACCGAGTAACAAGAAAAGGGGACAGTCACCTTTTTGCGAGAACGGAAAAAAGGTGACTGTCCCCTTTCCGGGACCGACGCGTCCCACACGCGAACACCGGCAGACGCTCCCGCGTCCGCATCGATCGGGCTAATGCCTTGATTCGCGCGCAGTTGGCATGAACCGTCGGAGCGGCATGGGGCTTTCTTAGCGCGCTACCATGTTCTCCGACCTTCGCTTCGGCGCCCGGATGCTCGCCCGCACGCCGGCGACGACCGTCGCGGCCATCCTCGCCCTTGCCCTCGGGATCGGCGCCAACACGACCATATTCAGCGTCGTCCATGGCGTGCTGCTCCGCCCGCTGCCGTACGACGACCCCGATCGCATCGTCATGATCTGGCGGGACCTGCGGAAGCGCGGCGGGCCGGTCGACGAGTGGGCGTCGCCGGGCCACTACGTTGACTGGAAGGAAGAGACGTCGGTGTTCGAGTCGGTTGCCGTCGGGCTCGCCAACGCGGCGATCCTCACCGACGGCGACGTCGAGCAGGTGTTGGCCGGCGTCGTCTCACCAACCTACTTCGACGTGCTGGGCGTCCGGCCCGCGCTCGGGCGGGTCTTCACCGGTGCCGAGGAGGATCCCAACGCGCCGCGAACCGTCGTGCTCAGCGACGCGCTATGGAAACGCCGGTTCGGCGCGGCGCGCGACGTGATCGGCCGCACGATCAGAATCAACGACACGGCCCACGAGATCATCGGCGTGATGCCGCCCGGTTTTCAGCCGCCGATCGTCGCGCCGCGCGCGCAGCTCTGGCAGGCGTTCCGGGTGAATCCGGCGTCCGCGCCGCGCGGGGCGATCATCCTGCGCGGCTTCGGCAAGCTCCGGTCCGGCGTCTCGGTGCCACAAGCCGCGGCGCACATGGATCAGGTTGCGGCGCGCGCTGAACGTCTGCATGCGGAAGACCGCAGCGCCGGCATCTGGATCGAGCCGCTGCACGAGCGCCTCGTCGGCTCGGCGCGGCCGGCAATCCTCGTTCTCGCGGCCGCGGTCGGCCTCGTGCTGCTCATCGCGTGCGCGAACGTCGCGAACCTGCTGCTCGCGCGGGCCTCGGGCCGGGGTCGCGAGATGGCGGTCCGGACCGCGCTCGGCGCGCGGCGATCGCGGCTCGTCCGGCAGCTCCTCGCGGAGAGCCTGCTCCTCGCCACGGTCGGCGGCGCGATCGGCACGCTCCTGGCGATGTGGGGCGTCGGTGCGCTCGTCGCGGCCTCCCCTGCCGGGACACCCAGGGTGGATGCGATCGGCGTCAACGGTGCAGTGCTCGCGTTCACGATCGCCGTCACCGTCATCACCGGCATCCTGTTCGGGATGGCGCCGGCATTCCACGCCTCTCGCGCCGACTTGACGTCCGGACTCCGCGAAGGAGCGCGCGGACAAGTCGGAGGCGGCGGCCGAAGGCTCCGCCGCCTCCTCGTCGTCGCCGAGACGGCGCTGGCGCTCGTGCTCCTCGCGGGATCGGGCCTGCTGCTGCGCAGCTTCGTGGAGCTTCAGGCGGTCGATCGCGGGTTCGACTCCACCAACGTGCTCGTCGGCAACGTCAACGCCCCTCGCGCGCGGTTCGACACGCCGGGAAAGATCATCGCCCTCAACGATCGTCTGGTCGAACGGCTGCGCGCGGTGCCTGGCGCGGAATCCACCGCGCTCGTCTCGGTGCTCCCGCTGAGCGGTTCCGACTCCGACTTCGGCTTTACGATCGAGGGCCGGCCCAAGCCCGCGACGCCGTCCGAGCAGCCGACCGCGTGGTACCGCCTCGTCAGCTCCGACTACTTCAAGACGATGCGGATCCGGATCCTGCGGGGCCGCGGCTTGACGGACGAGGACTCGACGTCGGCGCCGGGAGCGGTCGTGATCAACGAATCGCTCGCGGGGAAGTACTGGCCGACCGAGGATCCGCTTGGCCGGAGGATCCTGCTGCGCGACACCACGTTCACGATCGTCGGAATCGTCGCCGACATCCGTCACCGTGGGCCAGACAGCCCGCCGGATGAGGAGATGTACCTGCACTATCGCCAGTATGCCGAGCGCGGCACGACGGTCGTCGTGCGGTCCGCCTCTGGCAACGCGGCATCGCTCGCGCCGGCGGTTCGCGAAGCCATCCGCGCGGTGGACCCGGGGCTGCCGCTGGCGAACGTCACGACCATGGAGGAACTCGAAGCGGACGCCGTGTCGCAGCCGCGGTTCGTCACGCTGCTGGTGGGACTCTTCGCGACGGTCGCGCTGACGCTCGCGCTGGTCGGGGTGTACGGCGTGCTGTCCTATGCCGTCGCGCAGCGGACGAGCGAAATCGGCGTGCGGATGGCGCTCGGCGCCACGCGCGCGGACGTGCTGCGCCTGGTCCTCGTCGACGGCTTGCGGATGGTCGGCGTCGGCGCCGTCATCGGCGTGGCCGGCGCGGCCGTGGCCGGCCGGGCGATGCGGACGCTGCTCTTCGGCGTCGGCGCCGTGGACCTGCCGACGCTCGGGGCGACGGTCGCCCTGCTCATGGGTGCGGCCGCCATCGCCTGTGCGGCGCCGGCCCGCCGTGCGATCCGGATTGACCCGATAGAGGCGTTACGGTACGAATAGAAGGCTGCGAACCATTCATCCGGTTCGGCCGTCAAAGGGATACACATGGCCTTATTTAGATCGTCGCCCCAGCCCGCGGCGGCGCCGCCCTCGGAAGCCCCCGCGGTCGATGCGCTGATCTCGCTCCGCAACATCGAGAAATCCTACGCCCACGGCGCGAGCCGGACCTTCGTCCTGCGCCGGATCAACGTGGACATCAAGGAGGGCGAGTTCGTCTCCGTGATGGGACCCTCCGGGGCCGGCAAGTCGACCATGCTCCACATCATCGGGATGCACGACAGCGCGTGGACCGGTGAGTACTACTTCCTCGACCAGCCGGTTCACCGTCTGGCGGCGAAGGAGCGTCAGAAGCTCCACAAGCAGTACGTCGGATTCGTGTTTCAGAGTTATCACCTGCTCGACCACCTGACGGTCTACGAGAACCTCGAGATTCCGCTGTCCTATCGCGACATCAAGAAGTCCGAGCGCGAGAGCCTCGTCTGCGACGTCCTCGATCGCTTCGCGATCGTCGGGAAGAAGGACCTCTACCCGAATCAGCTCTCGGGCGGTCAGCAACAGCTGGTCGCCGTCGCCCGCGCCGTCATCTCCAGCCCGAAGCTCATCCTCGCCGACGAGCCGACCGGCAACCTCCACTCGAGCCAGGGGCGCGAAATCATGGAGCTGTTCAAGCGGCTCAACGACGCCGGGACCACGATCATCCAGGTCACGCACTCCGAGACCAACGCGTCGTACGGCAGCCGCGTCATCCAGCTGCGCGACGGATGGATCGTCGACGAATAGCGGCGCGCGCGATCGCGATCGGATTCCTCGTCTGCCCATCGCTCGCCGGCTGCCGGGCTCCGGAGCGCCACTATCCCCTCCGCGGACAGGTGCTCGCCGTCAGCGTCGAGCGTGGCGAGCTCGCGGTCAAGCACGATGACATTCCAGGCCTCATGCCGGGCATGACGATGACGTTCAAGGTCGCCGATCGGCGCGTCCTGACGGAACGCTCCGCGGGCGATCTGATCGAGGCGACGCTCGCGATGACCGAGCGTGAGGCGATGCTGCGGGACGTCCGCAAAATCGGCTTCGCCGATCTGACGCCGGCCGTCGCAGCCGCCGCCTCGTCCGGCTTCGAGCTGTTGCGGGAGGGGGACACGGTCCCGGACGACTCCCTCGTCGACGAAACCGGCCGGACGCGACGCCTCGCCGACTGGCGCGGCCGTGCGATCGCGATCACCTTCATCTACACGCGGTGCCCGATCCCGACGTTCTGTCCGATGATGGACCGTCACTTTGCGGCGGTCCAGAAAGAGGTGCGCGGCGATCCGGCGCTCGCCGCCCGCGTGAAGCTGGTCTCGGTCAGCTTCGACCCGGCGTACGACACGCCCGCCAGGCTGCGGACGCACGCCGCGAAGCTCGGCGCCCACGCGGAGACCTGGAGCTTCCTGACCGGTTCCCGCGACGAGGTCGACCGGTTCGCGTCGCGGTTCGGCGTGAGCATCGCGCGAGACACTCCGACTGACATCACCCACAACCTGCGGACGGCGATCGTCCGCCCGGACGGTCGCCTGGCCCAGGTCTTCACCGGCAACGACTGGACGCCTTCACAACTCGTCGAGGCGCTCAAGCGCGTTGCCGACTGATCGCCCCGAACGCTCGGCCTTCAGCGCGGCCGAGCGCCGCGTGATCGATCGGCTGCGCACGCCGCTGGCCGTCCAGCGGTGGCTCAACCGCCTGCCGTACAACACCGAGCCGCCGCCGGATCCGGCGACGCTGCGCAGCTTCCGCGGCGTCATCCGCCGCCACTCGGCGCACTGCCTCGAGGCCGCCCTGTCGGCGGCCGTGATTCTGGAGCAGCACGGCTACCCGCCGACCGTCCTGAGCTTCGAGTCGATCGACAAGCTGGATCACGTCATCTTCGCCTTCAGACACCGAGGGCGCTGGGGCTCCGTCGCGCGCTCGCGCGATCCGGGCCTGCACGGGCGGAAGCCGGTCTTCCCCACCGCGCGGGCGCTCGCGCTCAGCTACGTCGACCCGTACGTCGACCTGACCGGCCGCGTTGTCGGGTACGCCGTGGTCGACCTACGGGTGCTGCGAGACTACGACTGGCGGTTCTCAGATCAGAACGTCTGGAAGGTGGAGCGCATGCTGCTCGACTGGCCGCACCACAGGATTCACAGTTCGAATCGCCGGATCAACGGTCTGAGACGGCGGTATCGGGCGTTCCGCAAGCGGTTTCCCGACGTGAAGCCCGTACCTGTACGACGGGCGTGAGAAGTGGACCGAGCTGCCGGAAGAATTCAGAATGCAGAATTCAGAATCCAGAAGGATTCAGGAGTCGTTCTAGTCCAGATCAAAATCCCTCGTCGGCTTGGTGACAGGCTCGCCCGACGCCTGCTTGAGTGCCTCGTCGAAATGTTTCGAGAGCACGTCGCCGCGCGACTTCTCGGCCGTCACCGACTGCTGGAAGAGCGCCTCGCGCCGCGCCGCCTGCTCCGCCAGGATTCGCTGCGCTTCGCTGAGCTCCGGCTTGTCGGCCGTCGGCGGCTCGACGTGCCGGACGATGCGACGGAGGTTGACATCGACGACGAGCGTCGCCTGGCAGCACGGGCACGTGGTTTCGAATTCCGATCGACCGAGCGTCATCGTCTTCGTCCTTTTCCCCAGATGAGGCGCAACGGCTCGGCGCCGGCGCTCTTCGCGGTCACTTCGACGCCGAACACGTTCGTCCCAGTAGGGAACCGCTGACCGAATCCGGCGACGAAGCTCGTGAGCGGCACGTTCAGGCGCCCGCCCGGTCCGAGCGACGAGAAGGTGACGCGGTAGTGGTCGTTCACCCAGATCTCGATGCCGGTCCATTCGGAGGATGACGTGTTCTCGACCATCAGCGACGTCCGCTGCACGACGATCGGTTCGCGCGGCTCGCTGCAGGCCGCGAGCGCGACGGCGGCGCCCGCGATCCACCCCAAGGCAAGCACCGGTCCGCCTTCGCTGAAACTACGGCGGACAAGGCGCCAGGCTCGCGCCAGCATCGTCATATCATAGCGCCATGGCTCGCCTGGCTGTTCTGCTTGCGATGACAGTCGCCGCCGGCGCGCAACCGGCGGCGTCCTTCGCGGTGGGCGGCGTCCTCAGGGCGTCCGACGGCAAGCCGCTCGTCAGCGCCACCATCAAGCTGCACGCCGTCGTCGACGGCCACGAGCGTCCGGCGTCGGTCGGAGATTTGCGGCTCCGTCCAGACGGAGGCTACTCGTTCGTGAACGTTGTCCCTGGCCAGTACATACTTCGCGCGCGCGGCAAAACGGAACGCGACGGCGCCGCGCTCTTTGCCAGCCTGGCGATCAATGTTCAGGGGCGCGACGTGCAGGGCGCCGATCTGACCCTCGTGCCGGGCGGGAGCCTCGAAGGGCGCGTGACGGTCGAGACGCGCCCTGGTCTGACGGCTGTGCCGTTTGCGAGCGCTCGTGTTCGCGCGCCGATGAGCCACGATGCCGCCGTCGGGGACGCGGTCGTGGGCGCGATCGACCCTGCCGGCTCGTTCGCGCTCCGCGACCTGGCCCCGGGTATCCATCAGCTCGTCATCGACGGCTTGCCGTTTCCGTGGCTGCTGAGCGAGGGCTCCCATCGCGGCCGGACGCTGCTCGGCCTCGCGATCGAAGCCGCTTCCGGCGAGCGGTTGACCGATGTGCAGCTCACGATCGCGGAGGGCGCGGCAGATCTCATCGGCACCGTGAAGCTCGTCGCCGACGGCTCCACCGCCGAAGCACTGGTCATTGCGTTTCCGGTCGATCGCGGCCTGCGGTTGTTCCCGATCCGGTACGTCCGCGCCGTTCGCCCGGATCGATCGGGCGGATACCGTGCTGCCGGCCTTCCGCCGGGCGAGTACCTCGTGACGGCCGTCTCGGGGTTCAACGAGTCCGACGCCATGGGCGGGGCGCTCCTGGGGCGGCTCGAGACCGACGCGGCGCGCGTGGTGCTGCCTCCGGCAAAGGTGACCGTCCACGACCTCACGATGTCGCGAGCCAGAAACTAAGGCGGGGACGCAGTCCACATGTCCACGCTTCGCATTGCCACGTATAACATCCACCGTTGCCGCGGCCTCGATCGGCGGACGCGGCCAGACCGCATTGCCGCGGTGCTCGAAGAGATCGACGCCGACGTCATCGCGCTGCAGGAAGTCATCGGCGCCGGTCCCTCCGGGACGGGCCATGCAGTTGAGCTGGGCGCGGCGCTCGGGATGGGTTGGGTCATGGCACCGGCGCGCCACCTGCGCGGGCACCTGTTCGGGAACGTCATTCTCAGCAGGCTCCCCATCCGGCAGCACGCACAGCACGATCTGTCCTGGAGGACGTGCGAGCCCCGCTGCGTCCAGCGCGTCGACATCGAACTGGATTCTCACGTCCTGCACGTCTACAACGTTCACCTCGGGACCGCCCTCCTCGAGCGGCGCTTCCAGGCGTCGCGCCTGGCGGCATTCGTCCACGACCGGCGGGTCTCGGGGCCCAAAGTCGTGGTCGGCGACTTCAACGAGTGGACCCGCGGACTCGCGACGAAGATGCTGAGCGAGAGGCTGCACAGCATCGACCTCTTCGCACACTTGAAGCGCCGGCGGACCTATCCGGGCGTGTTTCCCATCCTTCACCTGGACCATATCTACTACGAGGGGCGCGTCGAAGTGACGAGAGTGGAGTTGCCCCGCACACGCAAAGCGCTCATTGCCTCGGATCACCTGCCGCTCGTCGCGGATCTGAGGGTCCGATTCTGACCAAGAGATCCGCCGATGTAATTTTTTCCGTGCGGATGAGTTTGACTTTCGAACAGCAGACCTAGCCCGAAGGCGCGCCTCAGCCCGACTTTAGCCGCTCGGCTGTAGCGCCGCGCTGGCCGCATCTTTGCCTGACAGTGTGAGGCTACCCCCCGGGGATCACAGCTCGCCCGGGTAAACCCCAATTTTTTCTGGTGAGGTAATGACTGAGTCAAAACTCAGAACGGCGGAGCTCTGTCTCGCAAGAACCGCGCTTGTCCTAACCGCGCTGCTGTGGAACGCGGCGGTGACCTGGGCCCAGCTTCCAGCCCCATGGGACAACCAGGACGTCGGTTCCGTCGGAGTGGCAGGATCCGCTTCGCATGCGTCGGGCATCTTCACCGTGCGCGGCTCTGGCGCGAACGTGTGGGGCACGACCGACGGATTCCACTTCGTCTACCGCGCGATGACGGGCGACGGCCAGATCGTCGCGCGCGTCGACAGCGTCACCAACACGGATTCGTGGGCCAAGGCCGGGGTGATGATGCGCGACGGTCTGGAGGGCAGGGACGCGAACGCCTTCGCGTTTGTCTCCGCCGGCGGCAACGTGAGGTTCCAGCGACGTCGGACCGCCGGCAGCTCGACCTCCAGCCTGTACACGGCTTCAGCCTCTACGCCGCATTGGGTCAAGCTGGTGCGAACAGGCGACACGTTCGCGGCCTTCTTCTCTTCGAACGGCGTCTCGTGGACGAGCGGGGGCACCAGCACGTTCGTCATGAACTCCACGATTTACGTCGGGCTCGCCGTCACCAGCCATAAGAACTCTGTGCTGTCGACGGCACCATTCCGCAACGTGTCGGTGACGGGCACGGGCGGCAACACCCCGCCGGTCGTCTCCCTGACCGCCCCGGCCAATGGCGCGCAGTTCGACGCCCCTGCCACGATCACGCTCGGCGCATCCGCGAGCGACCCGGGCGGCTCGGTTCAGCAGGTCCAGTTCTTCAACGGAACCACCCTCATCGCCACCGACACGACGAGCCCGTATGCTGCGACGATCAGCAACGTCGCCGGAGGCAGCTACACGCTGAGCGCCGTCGCGCTCGACAACGGCGGGGCGACCGCCTCGAGTGCCGTGTCCATTACGGTCCGGCCGGGCGCGTCGCCGTGGCTCGATGAAGACGTGGGCACGGTCACGGTCCCGGGTAGCGTCACGTTCAATCTCAACCAGGTGACCATCCGCGGTGAAGGCAACGACATCTGGAGCACCGCGGATGGCTTCCAGTTCGTGTACCAGACGCTCGCGGGCGACGGCGAGATCGTCGCACGGGTCGATAGTCTGCAGCAGACCAACGAGTGGGCGAGCGCCGGCGTGATGATACGGGAGACGCTCAGCGGCATCTCGAGCCACGCGTACCTCTCGCCGTCCGCGTCGCACGGCATCGGATTCACGCGGCGGATGGTCGCGGGAGGGCAGAGCTATTACACGCTCGGCAGCACGAGCGCCGCCCCGCGATGGGTCAGGATCGTGCGGCAGGGTTCGACCTTCACGGCGTCCGAGTCGTCAAACGGCACGGCCTGGACCGTCGTCGGATCGGAGACGATCGCGATGCAGACGACGGTGTATGTCGGCCTCGCGGTCACCAGCACCAGCCCAGGCACGCTGACGACCGCCACCTTCAGCAACGTCTCGGTCCGATCGACGGCGCCCATTCCGAACCAGCCGCCGTCGGTCACGATCACGGCGCCGGCTTCGGGCGCGCCGTTCACCGCTCCGGCGACGATCGCCATCGCAGCCAACGCGAGCGATGCCGATGGCAGCGTGTCGCAGGTGCAGTTCTTCGCGGGCTCGACGCTGCTCGGAACCGACACCAGCAGCCCGTACACCTTCTCGTGGGCGAACGTCCCCGCGGGCTCGTATTCGCTGACGGCGGTGGCGCGCGACAACCTGGGGGCGACGCGCACGTCGGCCGCCGTGCCGGTCACGGTGACGGCGGCGGGCGGCCCGCCGACTCGAGCCGTATTCAACCCGTCGCCGAACCATTCGGTCGTGACGCACTACCTGCTGGAAATCTTCCGCCCCGGAGATATCCCCGGTGTGTCGCCGCCGGTGGCGACGCGCAACCTGGGCAAGCCGGCGGTCGTGAATAACGAGATCTCCGTCGACATCGCGTCGTTCATTCTGGCGCTGTCGCCGGGGAATTACATCGCGACCGTGTCCTCCGTGAACGCCAACGGGTCCGGTCGCAGCGCACCGCCGTCAGCGTTTGTCCGTTAGGCGCAGGAGCCCCCATCTTGCACCTGGCGTTGCCCGCACACGCAAAGCGCTCAGTGCTTCGGCAGCTGCCGCTCGTCGCGGATCTAAGGATCAGATTCTGACGCAGAGATCCGCCGATGTAATTTTTTCCGTGCGGATGAGTTTGACTTTCGAACAGCGGACCTTGCCCGCGGCTGCGCATTCGCCGTGTTTACGCGTTGAATTGCCGCGCCGAGCTGGCCAGATGTTTGCCAGTCACCGCGAGGCTCCTCCCGGGAACCAACGCTCTCCCGGGCTAACCTAAATTTCTTGTTTTTTTCTGGTGAGGTAATGACTGAGTCAAAACTCAGAACGGCGGAGCTGTGTCTCGCGAGAACCGTACTCGTCCTAACCGCGCTGCTGTTGAACGCGGCGGTGACCTGGGCGCAGCTTCCTGCCCCATGGGACAACCAGGACATTGGTTCCGTCGGAGTGGCGGGATCCGCTTCGCATGCCTCGGGTGTGTTCACCGTTCGCGGCTCGGGCGCGAACGTCTGGGGCACGGCCGATGGGTTCCACTTCGTCTACCGACCGATGACGGGCGACGGTCAGATCGTGGCGCGGGTGGACAGCGTGACTAATACGGATCCCTGGGCGAAGGCCGGGGTGATGATGCGCGACGGGCTCGAGCGCGGGGAGGCGAACGGCTTCGTGTTCGTCTCCGCCGGCGGCAACGTCAGGTTCCAGCGACGCCGGACCGCCGGCGGCACGACCTCCAGCCTCTACACGGGGACCGCATCCGCGCCGCGGTGGGTGAAGCTGGTGCGGACCGGTGACACGCTGAGAGCGTACTTCTCTTCCAACGGGACGTCCTGGACCAGCGCAGGCTCCAACACGTTCATCATGAACTCCACGATCTACGTCGGGCTCGCCGTCACCAGCCATAAGCTGTCCGTACTGTCGACGGCAGTCTTCCGCAACGTGTCGGTGACGAGCACGGGCGGCGGCAACAGCCCACCCGGCGTGTCGCTGACGGCGCCCGCGAACGGCGCGCAGTTCGACGCCCCGGCCACGATCACGCTGAGCGCGTCCGCCAGCGATTCGGACGGCACGGTTCAGCAGGTCCAGTTCTTCAACGGGACGACCCTCATCGCCACCGACACGACGAGCCCGTACAGTACGACGGTCAGCAATGTCGTCGACGGCACCTACACGCTGAAGGCCGTCGCGGTCGACAACGATGGCGCGACCGCGTCGAGCTCCACCAGGACCATCACGGTGCGACCCGGCGTGTCGCCGTGGGAGGATGAAGACGTCGGCACGGTGGGAGCGGCCGGCAACGCCACGTTCAGCTTCAACTCCGTGACGGTTCGAGGCGCCGGAGCGGACATCTGGGGCACGGCTGACGGTTTCCATTTCGTCTACCAGACGCTTGCCGGCAACGGCGAAGTCGTCGCCCGCGTGGACAGCCTGCAGGCGACCGACCCGTGGGCGAAGGCCGGCGTCATGATGCGCGAGGCGCTGTCTGGCGGATCGCCCCACGCCTCGGCATTGGTGACCGGCACCGAGGGCATCGTGTTTCAGCGGCGGTCCGTGCCCGGCGGAAACAGCAGCAGTACCGCTGGAAGCGCTTCGTCCGCGCCCCGCTGGCTCCGGATCGCGCGGGTCGGCTCGACCTTCACGGCCTCCGAATCGGCAAACGGCACGACCTGGACGGTCATTGGATCGCAGACGATCACGATGGCGCCAACGCTCTACGTCGGGCTCGCCGTCACCAGCCATCGCCCGGGGGTTCTGACGACGGCGAAGCTCAGCAGCATCACGGTTCGCTCGACCGCCTCTTCAAACCAACCGCCGTCGGTCTCGTTGACGGCTCCGGGCTCCGGCGCCACGTTCACCGCTCCCGCGACGATCGCGATCACCGCCAGCGCGAGCGACCCGGGCGGCAGCGTCTCGCAGGTGCAGTTTTTCGCGGGCTCGACGCTGCTCGGAACCGACACCAGCAGTCCGTACACCTACTCGTGGACGAACGTCGCCGCCGGCGCGTACTCGCTGACGGCCGTGGCGCGCGACAATCAGGGCGCGACGCGCACGTCGGCCGCCGTTGCGGTCACCGTGGCGGCGTCGTCCGGCCCGCCAACCCGTGTCGTGTTCAACCCGTCGCCGGATCATGCGATCGTGACGTCCTATCGCCTGGAGATTTTCCGCGCCGGAGATACTCCTGGCGTGTCGCCGCCGGTCGCGACGCGCAACCTGGGCAAGCCGGCGGTGGTCAACAACGAGATTTCAGTTAACGTCGCGACGCTCATTACGCCGCTGGCGCCGGGGAATTACAAGGCGACCGTGTCGGCCGTGAATGCCAACGGGGCCGGCCGCAGCGCACCCCCGTCAGCGTTTGTCCGTTAGGCGCAGGAGCGCGATCGCGACCGCTTTGACGGCGCGGACCATGTTCTGCGGCTCGCGCTCGGTCGTATTGTCGGGTGTGTCGCCGCTCGAGTGGTAGTACGCCGAGTAGTCGACGACCAGACGCCCGGGTGTCGGCCAGCCTTTCGGATCCCAGCCCGGCGTCTGCGCGAGCGGGGCGAGCGCATCCCATGCCGCCGTGTAGACCGTCGTCGCAGGGATCTGCAACGTCGTGTAGTCCTGTCCCTTGTGCGCCTTCGGGAGAAACGCGTAGGAATCGGTCCCCCCCTGCGACGGGTTCGTCGTGAATTCCGGCCAGAAGCCGGGCTTCCCCACGTAATCCTCACCAACGCGCTCGAGCGCGCGCAGGAGCGCCGCGTTCCACGGAACGTCGTTCGACTCGAAGTAAATCGCCTCGCGCTCGGCGCCGGTGCCCGTCTCGTCGAAGTTGATGACGCCGAGGCAATCGGCGAGCCGCGCGCCCTCACGCTCGATGTACGCCTTGGCGGAGTGATACTCGGTTCCCCATATGACGAAGCGAATCGAAAACGCCGGCCGGAACCGGCCGTCCTTGGCGAGCGCGCTGAGCACGCGCGCGATCTCGAGGACCGTCGCGACTCCCGACGCGTTGTCGTCGGCGCCGGGGCCGCCGGCGTCCGAGTCGCCGTGCGCCGTAACGAGGTAGTATCGCGGCTCCCGCGAATCGCGCCCGCCGAGGGTCGCGATCGTCGTCGCCGGCTGCCCGCGGCGAATCGTCGTTTTCAGGTTGAAGCGCACCGACGCCTTCGACGCAGCCGCCGCCTCCACCGTGCGGCCGTCCAGATACGAGAGCGCGAAGACCGGAACCGGATGCGAGTCGCCGGACTGTAGGCTGCCTATTCGCGACCAGTCGACGTACTTCTTCGGATCGTTCGGGTGGCTCGTCAGAATGGCGAGCGGACGGTGGGGCGAGGCCGCGACGGCGGCGTAGCCGCGCATCACGTTACCCGGTGTATAGATGACACGGCCCTTCCATGAGCTCTCGACGCCCGGCGACGCCAGGTCCTTGACGACGAGCAGCTCGCCGGACCCGCTCGCGGACGGAGAGAAACCGTAGGGCCACGCCGACTCGAGCCGACCGCCCGCGGGAGCGATCTCGACGGACCACTCCTCTTCCCAGTGCGCAAGCAGGGGTGGATCGCGTTCGATGCGCGAGCCGAGCCCCATCTCACGGAACAGGCGGTCGGTGTGCGCCGCGGCCAGGTCACCGGACGGCGTCCCCCCCATCCGGGGTCCGAGCGCGACCAGGTCGCGAACGTCTTTCCGGAGACGATCGCTCGACACCGCACCCGCCAGGGCGTCTTCGGAGGCGTGTCTTTCGCTCTTCGCCGGCTGGACGCCAGCGAACAGCGTTCCACATAACACCAGCAATCCAAAAATTTTAGGGAGTGGACCCCTCGACCTCCTGTCCCGCCGCTCTATCGTGCAGGGCGTTGAAGGAGTCGGAGTGTCTGCCGCGGCAGGGCGGGAACGAGGAAGATGAGCGGGCCTGAGGCCGCCGCTCAGCCCTCTTCCTCGTACTCGCCTTCCTCGATCGGCCGGAGCCGGGTCGAGGGGCGAAGCGCTTCGCGATAATCGTAGAGCGGCAGTTCTCGGACGTGGATCGTGTGCGGGCAGCCGGGAGCCTTCTCCTCGACGATGACCGTCACGGGACTTCCTTCAACGCCTTCCCTGAATCCGATGCGACACCCGCAGGAGAGGCGCCCGTGCGTGAAGCCCTTCAGCATGAGGGGATCATAGCATCATGCAGGGACTGGGAACTAGGGACTAGGAACCAGGAACTCAACGTCAAGTCCCTAGTGCCTGGTTCCTTGTCCCCTTCATATTTCATGTAGCCAGCAGGGCCTTGATTTCCTTCTCGAGCTGTTCCTTCGTCGCGAGCCCGGTGTGTTTCCTGCAGATCGTACCGCTGCGATCGATGAAGAACGACACCGGAATACCCCACATCGGTCCCCACGCGTCGTCCACGAAATCCGTGCGGTCGCGTCCCTGGAGCACCGGATAGTTCATCTTGTACTGCGTCGCGAAGGCGCGGAGCTTGTCCGGCGGATCGTCGGTCGAGACGCCGAGGACGAGGAAGCCCTGATCCTTGTACTTGGCCTGAAGCTCGACGAACGCGGGGATTTCGTACTTGCAGGGTCCGCACCAGGTCGCCCAGAAGTTGAGGAGGATGACTTTCCCTTTGAAATCGGACAGGCGCACGTCCTTGCCGTGCATGTCCTTCAGGGTGAACCCGAGACTGGCCGGCTTCTTCTTGCCGTCGCAGAACGCGGGGGACGCCACTCCGCTCGCAGCGGTCTCGATGGCTGCTGCGCCAGCGGGCTCGCCGACGGTCTCCGCCTCCGGAGGAATCGCGACGAACGCGAGCGCGACGGCGCCGGCCGCCGCGGCGGCCCAACGCAAGAGCATGGGTGTCATTCGGGTCTCCTTGCAGCAGTGTCTTTCACGTACGCCGCGACGCGCTCGAGCTCCTGGCGCGACTCCTGTCCGACGAGGACGAACAGCCGATTCCCCTCGGACCACAGGATCGTCTCGTAGCCCATGGCCTCGAGGCTCCTGAACTGGCGGCCTTCGTCCCTCGCGACGAACAACGACAGCGGCTTTCCTTGATGGCGATACATGAGGTGCGCGGTGCGGCCTTCCGAGCTGAGGCACCGCCGCACGCCGAGCAACTCGAGCGTGCCGTTCGGCGGCGGGACCGGCAGCTCCCAGCCGTGGGATTGCTGCCACGTCGCCGCCAGTATCTTGGGATCGGTCCGTCCGTCCGGCTTGAACACGGCGAAGCACTTCACATGATCGAGCGCGAGCTGTGTCGCCAGGGCACGGGCGCCGCGATCGAAGCTGCCGTAGAGGAAGATGCCCGCCACCGCGAGAACGAGAGCGGCGGCGGCCGACAGCGGCATCCATCGGGCCAGGCGCCAACGACGGGCCGCGCAGGCGGCGACGCACCGCGTCCTGAGCTCAGCTGACGCGGCCTCGCACATCGCGCGACGCCGTTCGATCATCAGGGCGCGCGCGACCCGTTGATTCTCGAGCTCCGCGCGACACGGGGGACACGCCTGGACGTGGGCGGCGACGTCGGCGGCTGCAGCCGGCTCGGCCTCCCCATCGACATAAGGCGCGAAGAGCGGTTCGAGGTCGGAGCAGCGTTTCATGCGGATCGTCCCACCACCTTGAGCGAGCGTTCGCCCGACTGCGCGGTCGAAGCCGTGTCGGCGCGCCGACCCCCGCCCGTGAGTCGTTCGTAGAGCAGCCGCCGGCCCCGCGAGATGCGCGACATGACGGTTCCTGCCGGCACGCCGAGGATCTTCGCGATCTCGGCGTAGGAAAAGTCCTGAACGTCACGCAGCCACACAGCTTGACGGAACGCGTCGGGCAGCGAGTCCAGCGCGGCACGGAGATCTGCGTCGAGCGTCCGACGCGAGAGGCGGGTCTCGGGGGACTCGTCCGCGCCGGTCGTGTCCGCGGCCCGTTCCACCGCCTCGCTGTCGATCGTAATGGGATCGCGGGCGCTCGCACGGCGTGTGTTGCGCCAGGTGTTGTGGAGAATCGTGAAGAGCCAGGCTTTCAGATTTGTGCCCCGCTCGAAGCGGTCCTGGAATCGGAGCGCTTTGACATATGTGTCCTGCACCAGGTCCTCGGCGTCGGCCGCCCTGCCGGTCAGCCGCATGGCGGCGCCATACAAGGCATCGATATATGTAAGCGCCTCGTCCGAGAAGGTGTTTCCATCTCCGCGGGCGTCCGGGTCTGCCGCCGGCCGATTCCGAAACAGCATGATTGAGTGCTGACCGGCCGCCCTCAAAGAAGAACACCTGGGGGCCGGATCTTATTCCTGGGACCGATCCATGATACCCCGTTCGTGGTACATGTATTGCTCAGGCGCGGCGGGACGGGGCCTCCCGGGGACACTCGCTGGATCCGGGCCGATGCCGCGGCCGTCTTACACACGTGGTAACATCGCGTCGTTTCGCAGCTGGACCGCCTGCCTTCCCGCTGCCGCTCTCTGAGGTGTTGTATGGGTAACCTGAGACCGCTCGGCGCGGTCGGACTGACGCTGGTCGTGGCGTCACTTTCGGGCGCCGAGGCCAACGGCCAGACGCCGATGGCGCCGCTGCCCGCCGCGCGGCGCCCGATCATGGCTCAGTGCTCGATGCGGCCGGCGAACGGGGTCAGGTACCAGACGGCCTACTTCCCCTACTACGGCAAGAACCGCGTCCGGTACGACAACTTTCAGTGGCACATCTATACCACCGATCATTTCGAGATCTACTACTACCCTGAGCTGGAGCAGCACCTCGAGCGCGCCGCCGCCTACGCCGAGAGCGCGTATCAACAGATCAGCGCCGATCTGAAGCACGACCTTGCCTTCAAAGTCCCGCTCGTCCTCTACAAGACGCAGGCCGAGTTCCAGCAGCAGAACGTCATCGGCGAGGAGCTGCCGGAAGGCGTGCTCGCCTTCGCGGAGCCGCAGAGAGATCGGATGGTGTTGCCGATCGACGAGCCGCCCGATCAGCTGTACCGGCTGATTACCCACGAGCTGACGCACGTCTTCGAGTTCGACATCATCCCGCGCTCGCTCGTCCGCCGCGGAATCCCGCTGTGGGTGGACGAGGGGCTCGCGAACTACATGGCCGGCTACTGGAACCCGCTCGACCTCATGCAGGTCCGCGACGCGGCGATCGCCGACATCGTGCCGAAGATGAGCGAGTTCGAGACGCAGCCGCTGTCGGGGCGGCTCCCCTACTCGCTCGGGCACGCCGCGTTCGAGTTCATCGAATCGCGCTGGGGCAAGGAAGGCATCCGCCAGTTCCTGTTCTCGCTGCGGAAGGCGGTCATCGGAGGCGGCGAAAGCGCATATCAGGAAGCCCTGCGTCTCGGTCCCGAAGAGTTCGACGAGCAGTTCGACAAATACCTGAAGGATCGGTTCAAGCCGTTCCGCGACAAGGAGCGCCCGGCCGACTACGGCAGAAACCTGGCGCCGCGTCCCGACAAGACGAAGTACCCGGTCGTCATCTCGATCGAACCGTCGCCATCGGGCGACTTGATCGCCGCGGCGGCGGGCAACCGGAAGGATCAGGAGCTCGACATCATCCTGGTCTCCACCAAGGACGGCTCCGTCGTTCGCAATCTCACCAGCGGCTTCAACAAGGACCATGGCTTCGAGTACATCGCGAATGCGGGCGGCCTCCGTGGCAACACCGTGCCGTGGATGGCCTGGTCGCCGGTCGGCGACCGCATCGCCTACTTCGCACGTACGGAGAAGCAGAAGACGCTCATCCTGCAGAACGTGATCACGCGGAAGATCGAATACCGTCACGAGCTCAAGGATGTCGACGCGCCGGAGTCGCCGGACATCAGCCCGGACGGCAAGCAGGTGGCCTTTGCGGCGCTGAAAGGGGCCGTCGGTGACATCTTCATCCTCGACGTCGAGTCGGGAAAGCTGACCAACATCACCAACGACGAGTTCGCCGACTACGCGCCGGTGTTCTCCCCCGACGGCAAGACGATCGCGTACGTTCGACGCATCAGCGGCAACGACAAGCTCTTCATGCTGGATCTGCAGGCCAAGACGTCCAGGCAGCTCACCTTCGGGACCCACGACGACGTCGGCCCGCAGTTCCTGGATGCGGACACGCTCGTGTTCCCGTCGACCGCGACCGATCCGGACCTGCCGGTGGATGAGATGGTCGCGCGCAACGGGAACATCTACAACATCTGGACGCTCAACCTGAAGAACGGCGAGCTCCGGCAGTACACCGACACGCTGACGGGCAACCTCTCTCCGGTCGTCCTCAAAGAAGGGCGCGAGAACAAGATCGCTTTCATCACGTACTACAAGGGTGAGTACGGCGTGCACACGCTCACGCGCCAGGAGCCGGTGACGACCGTCGCCTCGGAGGAATTCGGGACGCCGGGCCCGGTGATCGACTTTCAGCCGCCGCTCAGCCACACGCTGGTTCGATCGAACCAGCGCAAGAAGGGCAGATTCGAGAAGCTCTTCCTCGAGGGGCGGCCGCCCGTAGCGCTTGGCGTGACGAGCGGCGGCGACGTGTTCGGCGGGACGCAGGTCACGTTCACCGACGTCCTCGGCGACCAGCAATTCAACCTGTTCGTCGCCTCCGTCTCGCAGTACCGGACGATGTCGTTCTCGTACCTGAACCTGTCGAAACGGCTGCAGTACGCCGCGCAGGCGTTTTCGCAGACGCAGTTCTTCTACGGGCTCCAACCGGGGCTGCTCTTCGATCCATCGTTCGCCTACATCGATCGCGACTTCGCGATCGCAACGCGGACGGTCCGGGGCGGCAGCGTCTTCGGCATCTATCCGCTGAATCGATACGCCCGGCTCGAGCTGTCGACCGGCGTCTTCCAGTTCAACGAGGAATACAACGATCCCCTCCTCGAGGAACTGGCACAGGACTATCAAGAGCAGGTCTACGGCTCGCAGATCTTCCGCAACGGCACCATCGTGCCGTTCGGGGTCACCTTCGTCCAGGAGACGACGATCTTCCGCGAGTACGGGCCGCTCGCCGGGAACACCGTCAGCATCCGGTACGACATCGCCCCGAAGATGGGCAACACGCTGTCGCGCCAGACCGTCGACGCGGACGCCCGTTACTACATGCGGCTCGGCACGAACGGCGTGCTCGCGCTGCGCGCGCGCGGCTTCAAGAGCTGGGGTGAATTCCCCGACTTCACGTACTTCGGCGGGAACTCCGAGCTGCGCGGCTACGACTACCTCGAGTTCCTCGGCCAGCGGGCGTTCTTCACCAACGCGGAGCTGCGCTTCCCGCTCATCAACGCGATGCTGACGCCGCTCGGCGTCATGGGCGGCATCCGCGGCGTGCTGTTCTTCGGCTGGGGCGGCTCCGGGTACAACGACGCGCCCTTCAAGGTCTGGGACACGAGCGACGCGATCTATCCGACGATCGTTGGCTTCGTGCAGGACCCGGTCACCGGTCAGCCGCTCCCGGTCTTGGGTCCACCCAAGGCGGTGACGGGATTCCGTCTCGTGGACAGCCGGGCGTCGTACGGGGTCTCGCTCGAGACATTCGCCCTCGGCTTCCCGATCCACTTCGACTGGTCGTGGCGGACCCTGTTCAACCGGGACTACGAGGACGTCGTCTACGCCCTCTACGGCGGCAGCGACTGGTTCCGTAACGTGAAGTTCAACGTCTGGATTGGGTACGACTTCTAGAGAGGCCCCGCGAGCGCTGATCATGCGCTGCAGGAACACCGTGGCGCTGCTGGCCGACTATCTGGAGCATCGGCTGCCGCTCGAGGTCCACGCCGACCTCGAGCGGCATCTCGGTGCCTGCACGACCTGCATCAAGCAGCTGCGAACCTATCAATCGACGATCTCGCTCCTCCGCTCCCTCCGCGAGGAAGACCTGCCCTCCGAGCTGCGCTACTCGCTCCGGTCGTTCATCGACACGCACTCAGATTGCAACTGACACCGAAGCGCGCGTCGGAGTCGATGACCGAGATGGTGCAGGTCGTGCTGCCGAACGACGCGAACCCGCTCGGGTTCATCCTCGGCGGCACGGTGATGCACCTCATCGACATCGCGGGCGCGATCGCCTGTCATCGCCATACCCGAAGCCTGCTGGTGACCGCGGCAGTCGACGGCCTGCAGTTCCTCCACCCGATCAAGGTCGGCGATCTCATCATGCTGAAGGCGTCGGTCACGGCGACCTTCGAGACGTCGCTCGAGGTCGAAGTCGAGGTGTTCTCGGAGGAGACGCTGACCGGGGTCCGGCGGATGACCTCCCGCGCGTATTTGACCTTCGTCGCGATCGACCGCGACGGGCAGAAAGTCTTCGTGCCGCCGTTGATCGTGGAGACCGATGAGGAAAAACGGCGCGCGCTCGAAGCGCGCGGCCGCCGCGCCGAACGCCTCAAAGCGAGGGGACTCCTCAAGAACAACGCCATTGTCGATTGACGATTGGTGATTGACGATTAATCGGTGATTGGCGATTGCCGATTGACGATTTATTGGCGATTGACGATTGGTGATCCCTCATGTGACAGCGGCACCGGCTTTTTGAGGGGAAGCCTGACGCGGAAGAGCGACCCACGGTCGATCCCGTCGCTCGCGGCGGTGACGCTGCCGCCGTGCAGCTCGGCCAGGTGCCGGACGATCGCGAGGCCGAGGCCGAGCCCTCCGTGCGTCCGCGTCGTGCTGCTGTCCGCCTGCCGGAAGGGATCGAAGATGTAGGGCAGAAACGCGGGATCGATCCCGCGGCCGTTGTCGGAGACGGTAATCTCGGCCAGGCCGTCGCCGGTCGCCAGCGTCAGTTCGACGTGACCGCCGCGGGCGGTGAACTTGACCGCGTTCGCCAGCAGGTTCCAGACGATCTGCTGCAGGCGCGCCGGATCGCCGTGCACGATGGCGGACTCCTCGCCAACCCTGACGACCAGCCGCACGTCGCCGGCATCCGCCATCGGCCGGACGGTGTCTGCGGCCTGACCCATCAGCGGACAGAGGTCGACGTCTTCGGGCTCCAGCCGCACGGCGCCGGACGTGATCCGCGAGACATCCAGGAGGTCGGCAATGAGCTGCGCCTGCAGCCCGGCGTTGCGCTCGATCGTGTCGAGACCGCGCGCGAGCTGTTCGGGTGGGATTCCCGGCCGACGCAGCATCGCCGCCCAGCCGAGGATCGCGTTGAGCGGGGTGCGGAGCTCGTGTGACAGCGTGGCGAGGAACTCGTCCTTGAGCCGGTTCGCGTCGAGCGTCTCGTGATAGAGCCGGGCGTTGTCGATCGCGGCTGCCGCGCGGCGCGCCAGCTCCTCAGCGAACGGCAGGTCGGCCGGCGTGTAGGCTCGCTTCGAATCCGACGTCACCAGCGTGATGCCGCCGATCGCGTGTCCCCGGACGATCAACGGGACGATGATCGCGGATCGCAGCCCGAGCTCGCGCGCGATTGCGGCCTGCTCCGGGTCGGCGCCGGCGCGCATCGCCAGTTGCTCGTCGGCCTGCTCGTAGAGGATGGGCCGCGCCTCGCGCAGCGCCCGGCCGAGCCCTTCCTCGCTCGTCAGCCGCCCCGCCCGGCGTTGCAACAGACGCCGCGTGACCGGTTTCCGCGCAGGGTCGGCGTGTTCGATCGCCAGCCGTCGCACCTCCCCGCGCTCGATGACGTCCACGGCGCACCAGTCCGCCATCTCGGGCACGGCGAGCCTGGACACCATGACCAGCGTCTGCTCGTAGTCGAGCGATCCGGCCAGCGCGGCGCTCGCGCGCGCCAGGAACGACGCGCGCGCCTCGCCCACCCGCCGCTCGTGAACGTCCGCCACTGTGCCGATCCACTCACGCACGGTGCCGTCCGGCGCGCTGACGGGCACGCCGCGCGCGACGAAGAACCGGTACTCGGCTGACGGCGCGTGCCAGATGCGGCCGCGTCCTTCATACAGCGTCCGCGTCTCCAGGGCATGCTGCCAGCTCGCCTTCAGCTGCTCGATATCGTCTGGATGGATGGCATTGGTCCAGCCCCAGCCGCGGTGCTGCTCCCAGGGGTGTCCGGTGTACGCCTCCCACGACGGCTGCGGCGTCACGAACGCCCCCTCTGCATCGGTGGTCCAGACGATCGATGCGGTCGCGGCAACGAGCGACCGGTAGCGTTGCTCGCTCCGCTCGAGCTGCGTGACCGCGTAGCGCTGCTCGGTGACGTCCAGTACGAAGAACGTCCCGCGCTCGGCGCCCTGCGGCATGCTCGCTCCGACGATGACCGGCAGGCGGGTGCCATCCCTGCGGATGAATTCCTTGGACACGGGCGCGCAGACGCCGAAGTGCCGCAGCTCTTCCTGCGCTCGCGCATCCGCCTGAGCGAACTCGTCCGGGGTAATGGATCGCGCGCGGATCCGTCCCTGTTGGAAGTCCTCTTCGGGATAGCCGAGCATTCGCAACAGCGCCCGGTTCGGCAGCGTCAACGTGCCGTCCCATGACCAGCTGCCGATGCCGACGATGTCAGAGTCGTACGCGGCGCGGAAGAAATCGCGCTGGCGCTCCGCTTCGGCCCTGGCCTGCTCGAGCGAGTCGTGCGACGCCTTGAGGGACGTGGCCATCGAGCGGACGGCGGCGGCGAGACCCTCAATCTCCGCGGGGCCGCCAGAGGGCACCGCCGCGTCGTACGTGCCATCCTCCAGCGCCCTCGCCGCCTGGCGAAGCCGGCTGAGCGGCGCGGCAATGACGTGCGCCAGGACGAGCGCGAGCGCGGCGCCGGCGAGCGTGACGATGACGGTGATGGCCGCGAGCCGCCACGCGAGCCCGGTCGCCGGCGCAAACACCTCCCCGCGGTCGATATTCGCATCGATGCACCCGCCGCCGATTTCCCGAAGATGGCGGAAGCCGTGCACGACCTCGGCGCCGCGGTAGTCAGGCGCGATCGCTTCGGCGGTTTCCCCGGCCAGGCACCGCGCCATCGCTGTCGACGTGATGGGCTCGTTGTGGCCCGATTGAGCCGGGTAGCGCGGCTTGGTGAGGAACCGCCCCTCGGCATCGACGAGGATCACCTCTCCGCTCTTCCCGAGTCCCGATCGATCGTCCATGATCGCCGCGATCGGCTCGATCGGAAACGTCACTTCGAGCTCGCGCGGAGCGCGCGCCACGCGAACCGTGAAGAGCGTGTCCCCTCCCGGCCGCCGCTCGAACGCCGCGATCTGACCTGCACGGAACACGGCCGGTCGTGCCGGAACGTCTCCGCTCGTCACGAGCACGCGTCCCGCTTCCAGCAGACGGATGCCGACGGCGCGCTCGGTCTGCTCGTGGTCCTTCGCGACGCGGGCGAGGCACCGCCGATCGTCGCCGCACTGCGCGAGCGGTCCGGCAAGCGTGCGCCCGGCGCGCTCGACCTGCCGGTTCAACATCCTCACCAGCGCAAGCTTGTGGGAATCGGCGACGGCGCCGACCGATCGCACCGCGTCGTCGCGCAGCTCCTGGACCGCGCTCCGGAGAGACACGGTGCCGAGAAACACCGCCGTCGTCAACGTCACGATCGTCATGGCGGCGACGAGCGTCGTTCGTAGCGAGAAACCACGCATCGCGATTCACGACGAATTATAGCCGCCGCAGATAGATGAGCTTGTAGGCCCGACCTTGAGGTCGGGCGTGGTGGGTGAGCCCGAACGTTCGAATGATCCCGGCACGCCCGACCTGAAGGTCGGGCCTACGGCTTTTTCTTGAACAGCGATCCGAGCCCCTTCTGGATCTGTCGTTTGATTTCCTGTGCCGCGGCGTCGCGGATCATCGTCCGGGCCTCGATGCCGTAGCTGAGCTTCGAGAATGGGCCGGTGATGGCGATAGGGATCGCCACGTCGCCGGCCTGCGGGCTGCGCGCGCGCAGAAGGTAGTCGAGCGTGGCGCGCTCGAGGTCGGCCGTGCCGCTGCCGGTGGCCCGGAGCGTGCTCGACTCGAGGACGAGATCCGTGTTGCGCGCGATACCCCCGGAGATCGTCGCCGTGGCCGTGAGCGTCGCGAACGGCGTCACGTCGCTCGGAGCGGGCTGCGCCGGCGCGGGACGCCCTCGCATCTCGGCCGCCATCGCGCGCGCGTGCTCGATGAGCTTCAGCAGATTCGCGCCCTCGATCTCCCCGTCGCGGATGGAGATCGACGCGTTACCGCCCAGGGAGCGCAGCGACGATCCTCGCATCTTCGCTTTGAAGGTGACGAGCTCACCTCTTCCGCTCACGCCGCCCAGCAACTGCATGTCCTTCAGCAACGCTGCGACATCGATCCCGGTGAGCCGTTGATCGACCACGACGACAGGTTCGGGGCCACGCGCATCGATGTTGAAGGTGCCCGCGTACTGGCCGCCGTAAAACCGTCCGGTCGCGGGGCCGATTCTCGCGGTCCCCCCGGTTGCTTCGACCGCAGTCTTGATGTCGGAGGCGGCGAGACCGTAGGCGCGGACCCGGTCGATCGTGAGGTCCCCACGCCAGGTGCGAAGGCCTTCAGGTCCCGACCCGGCTTCCGAGGCAAGACGGCCCGTGATGGTGGACTGATCGATCGTTGCCCGCACGTCCTCCATCAGGACACGCGACCGTGCGGCATCGACCGTCATGCGGCTCCTGAGGGTGACCGGAATCGGCGCGCCGCCGAGCCCGGCGAGTGTGAAGGTGAGGGAGACGTCGGACGGTTCTCCGCCGCCGAGCGCGCCGGTTGTCAGCTCGACTCCCTTCAGCTCGTAGCGTCCCCCCGCCTCGTCGGACCACGCGATCTCTCCGTCCCGCAGCTCGAGGCCCGCCACCTGCAGGAGACGCGCGGTCGACGGTGGGGCGTCCGGCGTCGCCGACGCGGTGGCCGCCGGGAGCAAACCATCCCAGGTCGTCCGGCCGTCGCGTCGGGCTTCGAATCGCAGGCGCACGCCGTTGAGGCGAACGGTGTCGATGACGATGTCGCCGCCGAGCAGTGGAATCGCCTTGACCTTCAGCTCCAGCTCGTCGATCGACGCGAACGGCGCCTCGCCGAAGCCGGCCGGTGGGGCGAGCGACGCCGTTTTCACGACGCCGCCAAGCCAGGGGAAGTAGGAGAGGCTGACGGGGCCCGTGATCGTGAGCTCACGCCCGGTGCTTTCTTTGACGTACGCGGCGGCGCGCGCCTTCAGAGCGGCAGGATCGAGGAGCAGCCAGAGCGCGACCGGCGCCGCGACGAGGATGACGAGGACGACCGCAAGGACAACGAGCGCGGCCTTCTTCAATTGGTGCTGAGGGCGAGCGTGCTGCGCTCCAGATCGATGCCGACGCGGTACTTGCTGAGGAAGCGGTGACCGACGATGCCGCCCAGCTCGAACCCAAGCAGCGCGCTCGGCGCGCGGAGGTTCAGGACGACGACCGGGATGCGGCTGAAGCGGATCGAGGCGAACTCGAGGTCCACGTTCGGCATGAGAAACGCGTCTCGGTCCCAGCCGGACGTGCCGTAGACCTTGAGCGGGATCCTGCGGGCCGTCGGATCGGTCTGCAGGAAACCGGCGGTCGCCTGGCTGATCGAGATGACCTCGCCCCCGGTGTCGATCACGAAGCTGGCCGGCCGGGAATTCACGATCCCGCGGACCATCGCGAGCCGATGAAGCCGCAACGGCAGCTCGATCTCCGGCGTCATCGTGATGCGACGGCCCATCGTCAGCGTGCGCTTCTCGTAGTCGATGACCATCGAGAGCCCGAGCGCGAGCGGAGAGAACGCCTCCGTCTCACGGGTCGGCAGCCCGCCGAGAGGCGGGTTCTTGATCAGGCACGGCACGTCCTGGATGCGCAGCGTGCCGAACTGCAGCTGGTTGATGCGGCCGATCTGCAGCCCGCGCAGTCCGACCTCGCCCACGCCGGCGCTCTGGACGTAGGTGATCGGCGTGATGCCGGCGCGGCGCGCGACCACGTCCGAGATAATCGTCTGCTCGGCGCCGGTGTCGAGGACGAAGTCCATCGCGCCTCCGCCGTTGACCTTGCCGGAGACGACCACCTTGTCCCGGACCACCTTGAAGGGCAGCGAGTGGACGGCCTCCACATCGCCGTCGACGAGGAACGGCCGCTTGCCCTTGAACGCTTTGAGGAACTTGATCTGCGCGCGGGCCCAGGCCGCCTTCTCGCTGCGATCGCGGTTCGGGAGGAGGTTCAGGTAACCGCCGAACGCGTTCGCGGCTTCGTCGAACCGGTGCATGCGCTCGTAGATCGAGCCAACCGTGTAGTGGAACTCGCCGTCCTGCGGCGCCAGCTTGAGGGCGGCCTGGGCCTCGATCATGGCCTCGTCCAAACGGCTTCGCGCCGCGAGCGCGCGCGCCATGCCGTGGCGCGCCCGCGCATCATCGGGCAGGCCCGTGAGCGCGTCGCGGTATGAACGCTCCGCTTCGTCGAACAGACCGGATGCCCACAGCGCGTCGCCGAGCAACGACTTCGCGTACGAGTCCGCGGGAAGATCGGCGACGAGCGCCTCTGCCTCGTCGCGCGCTTCCGAGAACTCGCCGCTTCTGAGGAGCGCGAGGATAAGGCCCGTCGCGATCGGCAGCCGCAGCCGCGGCTCGACGTCGCGTCCCGCCTTCTTCAGCGCGCGCGCCGCCTCGCGATATCGACCTTCGGCCGCGAGGAGAGTCCCGAGCTGGAGCTGGATGTCTGCGGATGCGCCTGAATTGGAGCGGGCGATGACCGTCGCCAGCGCGGCGACCGTCAGGAGAGCGGCGAGGAGAACCCGGCCGCGCATGGTAACTGGACTATAGCACGTCGGGAGAGTTACCGCGTGTATTGCTCGATAGGCACGCCGTCGTACATTTCGTCCACGCGGAGAATCTGCGTCTCCCGGCTGTAGCTGCCAAGTTCGTAATCCTCGCTCATGATGAGCGCCTTGACCGGCTTCGTCGGACAGACTTCGGAACAGAGACCGCAGAAGCTGCAGCGCGACAGGTTGAAGTCGAAGTAATCCAGGATTTTGATTTTCTGTCCGGGCTCGCGGTGGCCGCCGAGCGCGATGAGGTCGTCCGGGCAGGCCTTCGCACACTGGTCGCACACGATGCACGTCTGCGCGCCGGTCTCCGGCTCGACCTGGAGGCGCAGGACGCCGCGGAAGCGAGGCGCAACCGGCCGCCGCTCGGCCGGATACTGAAAGGTGAAGGCCGGCTGCGGGGTGTACTTCAGCGTGACCAGCAGCCCCTTGATGAGGTCGACGAGGAAGAAGGTCCGCAGGAGCCTTTTGAGAGTTTGCATTTTTTCCTCTGCACCGGGCCTACGCGGACTCTTCGATTAACCTCGGCTCCGTCTCGCCCACTCGGATGAGGCGCTCTTTGCGAAGGACCGTCCCTTCGCGCTTGATCTTGTCCTGCAACCGCATCAGGCCGTACAGGAGCGCCTCGGGCCGCGGCGGGCAGCCCGAGACATAGACGTCGACGGGCACGATCTTGTCCACGCCCTGCAGCACCGAGTAGGTCGGGAAGGGCCCGCCGGCGTTCGAGCAACTGCCCATCGAGATGACCCACTTCGGTTCCGGCATCTGGTCGTAGAGCCGCCTCAAGACCGGCGCCATCTTCTTCGTCACGGTCCCGGCCACGATGAGCAGATCCGCCTGCCGGGGGGACGCCCGGAACACCTCCGCCCCGAACCGCGCGATGTCGAAGCGCGACGCCGACGCCGCCATCATCTCGATCGCGCAGCACGCGAGGCCGAAGCCCATCGGCCAGAGCGACGACGTCCGCGCCCAGTTGAGCACCTTGTCAACGTTCGTCGTGATGAAGTTGTCCTCGAAGCGATGGTCAATGAGCCCCATGAATATCCTTCAATGCTGAGTGCTGATTGCTGACTGCTGATCGATCATTCCACATTCAGCATTCCACATTCAGCAATGCCCCTACTTCTGATAGTACTGCGCGTTGACCGGGATGAAGCTCGCCCACTTGTCGGGCGTCTCGTCGAGCGCGAAAATCGCTTCGACCGGGCACGCCGGCACGCAGGCGCCGCAGTCGATGCACTCATCGGGATGAATGTAGAGCATGTCGGCCGCCGCGAACTCGGGCTCATCCTTCCGTGGGTGGATGCAGTCTACCGGACACACGTCAACGCAGGCCGTGTCCTTCGTTCCCACGCACGGCTCGCAGATGATATAAGCCATCGTCTTGGCGGACCCGAGAGGTCCGCCCTCCTTGTCGGCGGACCTAAGAGGTCCGCCCTCCTACGCCCCGACCGCGACGCTCGCGGCGGGCAGATGTCCCAGTCGCAAAGAAATCAGGCGCGCCAGCTCCCATGCGGCCGGCGGGTGCACACGCGCGAACGCCGCGTCGTCGGCGGCGTGAAGGAAGATGCCCGCCCGCGCGACTTCGCGACCCGTGTAATCGAGGACCGGCGCGCACGTGCACTGCAGTCCGGGCACGGCGCCGGGCGGTCCCAGCCGGCGGATGATCGCCTCGGGAGCCGTCGCATCCTTCGGTTGCACGAGCCGCAGGCAGCTGAGACGACGCTTGGCCTCCGGGTCGAAGTACACCGAGCAATGGCTCGGCATTTCCTTGCCGTAGGCCGTGTACATCGCGACTTCGTCCGGTCCGGCGCTCCAGACATACGTCACTTCACCGGCGGACGGAACCGCGAGAAAGCTGCGGTTCCCGGTCCGAAGCACATACTCGCGGAGCACCGGATAGGCGTGCAGCCGAAGCTCGGACCGGCCGAGCAGCTTGAAGCTCAGGTCGAGCATTTTCAGCGTCAGGCTGTACCGCGCGGTCTCGTCGTCCTGCCGCACGTAGCCTCGGCGCTTGAGCAAGGCAAGGATCCGGTGCACGGTCGCGGCCGGCATGCGGAGCGCCCGCACGAGGTCGGTGACGCTCAACCCACGTTGAGCGGCGCTGAGCGCCTCGCAGACATCAAGCGCCTTGTCGAGGGATCGTTTACGTTCCACGATGTGGAAGGCCTTTCCAGTTCCGCTTCACCCTTTATACGCCCGGGGGTGCACAGTTATCAAGGCTTTGAGCGGTCGGACTTTATAATCAACTGAACACACATGGTTCCCGGTCCTCCAGCTCGCGCCGGCCGGCCGCTGCGCTTCTGTACGCTCGTGTGCGGCATGGTCGGGCTCCTGGCCGTCCCTCTCTGGGGCCAGGAGCTGCCGTCCGCTCCCCTTTCGTTTGGCGGCGGCCGCGTTGTCCTCGGAACCGACATCGCGGTCACCTTCGGCGAGCGCGACGAGGTCGGGTGGTTCAACTACACGGACTACGAGCACAACGCGCTTCGCACGCTGCGCCTGGCGGTCAACGGCGAGTGGCGGATCGCGTCGCCGCTCGCGCTCGTCGGCGAGCTGCGCGCCGAAAACATGAGCAGCATCGAGCCGTATGCGCTCTACCTGCGCCTGCGGCCGTGGCGCGAACGCGCGATCGACATCCAGGCGGGGCGGATTCCACCGGTGTTCGGCGCGTTCGGCCGACGCGCGTACACCAACGACAACCCACTCATCGGGTACCCGCTTGCGTATCAATATTTGACGGCGCTCCGCTCGGATGCCCTGCCCGCGACGTCCGACGACCTGCTGCGGATGCGGGCTCGTGGCTGGCAGACGGACTACCCGATTGGGTCTCCGGCCTTCGCGCCTGGCGTCCCGCTCGTCACGGCGTTCCGGTGGGATACCGGCGTCGAGGTCCGAGCCGCGGCAGGCGCCATCGAAGTCGCGGGCGCGGTCACGTCTGGCACGCTCTCGAATCCGCGGGTCGAAAACGACGGCGCGCAGTTCCAGGGCCGAGTGACATGGAAGCCGCTCGTCGGCCTGGTCGTGGGCGGGTCGGCGGCCCGCGGCGAGTTCGTGGACGACGACGCGGTCGCGGCAGCGGGGGCGGACGCGGATCGATCGTTCGCGCAACGCGCGCTCGGCGCCGACATCGAGTACTCGCGCGGCTACGGCATCGTCCGGGCGGAGTTCGTCTGGACGGAATGGGACGTGCCGGCGGTCGCGCCGCCGTCGATCGAACGGCCGCTCCAGGCGAACGCCGGCCTCATCGAGGGGCGGTACCGAGTCCATCCGCGTCTGTACCTCGCGGCGCGCGCCGACTGGCTCGGGTTCTCGAAAGTCACCGGAACGCTGTTCGGCGGACAGCCAATGTCATGGGACGCGCCGGTCCAACGGGTCGAGGCGGGGGGCGGCTGGTACTTCCGCCGCAACCTCGTTGGCCGTGTGACCTGGCAGCACAACTGGCGCGACGGCGGCCGGCTCCGCAGCAAGTCGTTCGTTTCGGGTCAGCTCTTGTTCTGGCTGTGATGCGCACCGCCCTTCCGATCCTGCTCCTGGTCGCTGTCGTGGCCGCCGCCCCGCAGAGCGGCGGTGCGATCCGCGGACGCGTCGAGATGATCCAGACCGCGGCGCCAGTAGAGCGGCGTCCCGGCGTGACGGACCTGGGCGTCGCGCCGGCGCGCGGCAGCGTCGATCGCCGGCTGACGGTCGTGTATCTCGAATCCGCGCCGCGCGGCGCGTTCGACGACCGGCTCGAGCACGGCCGGGCGACCATGGATCAGCGTGCCGAGACGTTCGTCCCGCACGTCCTCGCCATCATGGCCGGCACGACGGTCGAGTTCCCCAACAACGACCGAACGTACCACAACGTGTTTTCGCTCTCGAAGCCGAAGACCTTCGATCTCGGCCGCTACGCGACCGGGAAATCGAAGGCGGTTCGCTTCGACCGACCGGGGATCGTCCGCGTCTTTTGCGACATTCACTCGCACATGAACGCGTTCATCCTCGTGTTCGGCCATCCGTACTTCGCCACGACCGATGTCGACGGCAGGTACCGCATTCCGGACGTGCCCTCGGGCAACTACACCGTCGCGGTCTGGAACGAGGGCCTCGTCCGCGATTCCCGGCGCGTCACCGTCCCCGCGGGCACAGACGTGGAGATCAACTTCGCCCTGGGCAGATGAACTTCCTGCGATCGTTGAGCAACCGGATCTTCGTGGCCGGCGCGCTGCTGGCCGTGGCGCCGCTCGGCGTCGCGATCTGGAGCGTCACCGCCTCGGTGACCGGGCAGGCCGAGCAGGAACTCCGGCGCGGCCTTGAAGAAGCCGCGACCCTTCTCGACGAGAACCGCGCCACGCTCTTCGAGCACTTCGTGCGCGAAGCGAGGCTGATTGCCGATCTCCCGCGCCTCAAGGCGATCGTCGAGCTGAACGATCCGCCGACGGCGACAGACGTGGCGAAGTTCTATCGCGAGACGATCGCCGCCGACGTCCTGATTCTGACGCACCGCAGCGGCCGCGTGCTGGCGCACTCCGGCGGAGCCGGCCTCGCGCCGGATACGATCGCGGCGCGCCCGGCGATCCGCGATGCGCTGACGGGACAACCCGTTCGCGGGTTCTGGGGATTCCCGGGCGGGGTCATGCAGGTCGTGACGGTCCCGGTCGAGATTGTGAGCCCCGCGACGGGCCAGCGTGAGGTCTTCGGCACGCTCACCGTCGGCTTCAGCCTGGACGAGGCCGCCGCGACACGGTTCAAGGCCCTGACGAACAGCGATGTCGCGTTCGCGATCGACGGCGCCGTGAAGGCGGCGACGCTGCCCGGCTCCGAGTGGACGTCCCTGGCGGGGCTGTCGTCGACCGCCAACCCGACCGTCCGGCTGGGTCACGAGGAGTTCGCCTGGCTGGCGCGTCCGTTGGCGACCGGCCAGCGCCAGGTCGAGGGGAACCCGACCGCCCTCATCCTCCGCTCACGGACGGAGCGGCTGCGGTTTCTCCGGACGATCTACACGGCGCTCGGCGTCACCGCGCTCGCGGCGGTCCTCGCCGCGACGCTGTTGAGCTACGCCGTCGCCCGGACGGTCACGCGCCCGCTCGGCGTCATCACCGCCACGATGCGCGAAACCGCCGCGACGGGAGACCTCACGCGGCGCATCTCGCTTCCCCGGTCCGCCATCGGCCCGCTCGGTGACGACGAGGACGCGCAGCTGCTCGCGTCGACGTTCAACTCGATGACCGAGTCCATCGCGAAGTTCCAGCACGAGGCGTCTCAGCGCGAGCGGCTGTCCGCCCTCGGCCGCCTCTCGACCGTCGTCGCGCACGAGATCCGCAACCCGCTGATGATCATCAAGGCCAGCCTGCGGACGCTGCGTCGAGACGAGGTGCCGGCGTCCGAGCTCCGACGGGCGGTGTCCGACATCGACGAGGAGACCGGCCGGCTGAACCGCATCGTCTCTGATGTGCTCGACTTCGCCAAGCCGATCAAGTTCGACCTCGCTCCGGCCGACATCAACGCGTTGTGCCGCGACGCCGCACGCGCCGCCGCCAAGGAAGACCCCACGGCCGTGACGCTCGTACTGGATCCGTCGGTCATGCCCATCGTCACCGACGCCGAGCGCCTTCGGCTCGTGCTCATCAACATCCTGACCAACGCGCGCCATGCGATGGAAAGCGTAGAAGCGGCCAAGCACGCCGCCATCGAGCTGCGGACGCTGACGATGCCGAACGGGCGGATCGGCATCCGCATCCGGGACCGCGGCGCGGGCATCAAATCCGAGGACCTGCCGCGGATCTTCGAGCCCTACTTCACGACGAAGCGGACGGGCTCGGGGCTCGGCCTCGCGATCGCCCGCAACGTCGTCGAAGGACTTGGAGGGACGATCGCCGTCACCAGTCGAAGCGCCGTGGGGACCGAAATCGCCCTCGAGCTGCCCGCAACCGCCGTTCTGCAACCCGCGCAGGCATGAGTACCGGGACGATCCTCGTCGTCGACGACGAAACCAAGATCCTCAACGCCCTCGCGGGCGCCCTCCGCGAGGACGGCCACGAAGTCGTCGCCACCTCCAACCCGCGGGAGGCGCAGAAGCTCCTCGCGCGCCGGCTCTTCGATCTGCTGATCGTCGACAACCTGATGCCGGAGCTGACCGGCCTCGACCTGATCCGGGAGCTGGCCGCGGCCCCGGATGGCGAGCGGCCGCAAATCCTGCTGATGACGGCGCACGCGACCGTCGAGAGCGCAATCGAGGCGATGAAGCTCGGCGCGCTCGACTACCTGCAGAAGCCGTTCGAGATCGACGAGCTGCTCGTGCTCGTCCGGCGCGCGCTCGATCACCAGCGCCTGCACACGCATCACCGCTACCTGCTGAGCGAGCGGGACGAAGAGTTCAGCCATTACGGCATCGTCGGGCGAAGCCGGCGGATCCAGGAGGTGATCCGGACGGCAGAGCTCGTCGCTCAGTCGAAGAGCACCGTGCTCATCACGGGCGAGACCGGAACCGGTAAGGAGCTGGTCGCGCGCGCGATTCACGACAGGAGCGCGCAGCGTGAGATGGCGCTCATCAAGGTGAACTGCGCGGCGATACCCGAGACGCTGCTCGAGTCGGAGCTGTTCGGCCATCTCCGGGGCGCGTTCACCGGCGCCGCGACCAACAAGAAGGGAAGATTTGCGCTCGCCGACGGCGGTTCGATCTTTCTCGACGAGATCGGGACGATGAGCCCGGCGCTTCAGGCGAAGCTGCTGCGCGTCCTCCAGGAACGCGAATTCGAGCCGCTCGGAGCCGAGCGGAGCCAGAAAGTGGACGTCCGCGTCATCGCCGCGACCAATCGTGATATCCGGCAGATGGTCGCCGACGGCAAGTTCCAGGAGGACCTCTACTACCGGCTCAACGTCATCCCCATCGCCATTCCTCCCCTGCGCGAGCGGAAGGAAGACATCCCCATCCTCGTCGAGCATTTCATCCGGAAGCACGCGCAGCGCGCCGGCAAACGGGCCGACGGCATCGACGACGAGGCGCTCGCGACGCTTCACGAGTACGACTGGCCCGGCAACGTCAGGGAGCTCGAGAACACGATCGAGCGCGCCGTCGTGCTGTCGACCTCGCCGATGATCCGAAACCAGGCGGTCATCATGCTCGGCGCCACCGGCGTGCCTCCGCCCGGTCTGCCGGGGATGAACCTTCGCCAGAATCTCGACTGGACCGAGCGTGAGACGGTCCGCCGCGCGCTCGAGAGCGCGGGGGGCGTCAAGAAGGACGCCGCGGAGGCGATGGGAATCAGTCAGCGAGCGCTCAGCTACTACCTCGCCAAACACCGAATCGAATGACGCTGTAGGCGAATCCAGCTCATCCCACGGTTACGCGGAGTGTAACGGCTTTCAGCGGGCGAAAGCCTGCCGAACGTTTCTCCAGTTTTTTCAAGCACTTACCAGGACATCCGACAGGCATCCGGTTTGCGATACGTCTACCTGAACTTCTGACTACGGAGACAACACATGACTCGTGTGCAGGTTCGGCTGACGTCGGCGTTAGGGGTGGCTGTCGCGATGGCGCTGGCGGTGGGGGCCTGCGGCGGCGGAAGCGACGGCGGCGGGGGCGGTTCTCCAACAGCCCCAGGGTCCGGCGGCGTTACTCCACTCACCATCACGATTACCTCCAGCGGCCTCGAGCCCAGGGAGGTCACGATCAGCTCCGGCCAGGTCGTCCGGTTCGTCAACAACGACACGCGGCCCCATGAGATGCTGACGACGCCGCACCTCATGCACACCGACTGTCCGCCAATCAATAATGTCGGTAACCTGAGCCCTGGCGCGAACAGAGACACGGCCGCCCTGAACAACGTTCGCATCTGCGGGTTTCACGACCACTTGAATCCCGACGATACGCGGTTCCGGGGACAGATCAACGTGGGCACTCAGGAAGGGCCGGCGCCCGGTTACATCAGGCCGTAGCGCCTGCGGCACGTGCGCAATGGCGGCGCCAGCGCGCACGTTTGATACGCACCAACGTCCCCAAGACGGAGGAATGAGCCTGATGCTTCGGCGGAAGGCGGTCTGGGGCGCGAGGATCATCCTCGCGCTCTTCGTTTGTACGCCGCCAGCGGCGGCGCAGGATCAACCTGCGCAGACGCCACCGGCGCAGGAGCCGCCGGCACCTTCCGCGCGCGCCGTCAACCTCGCGCAGCCGGACTTCACCATCGTGTCGCTGCCGACGACCCTGCGGATGCCGCAATGGAAGAGCGGATTCCGGGTGACGCACCGGTTCGGGCGGCCGCTGGGAGAAGGAGATTTCGGCGATCTCGCGTCGGACTTTTTCGGGTTCGATTCCGGCGCCACCATCGGGCTCGAATTTCGACTTGGCATCTGGGACGGCGTGCAGGTCGGGATCCATCGAACGAGCGACCGCACGATCCAGTTGTTCGGGCAGGGCAACCTCTGGCGTCAGGCAGACGGACATCTCGTCGGGATCGACGCGATCCTGTCGGCTGAAGGGCGCGACAATTTCACCGAGGATTACGGCGGGGCGTTCGGCGCCGCGATCTCCCGTGAAGTGCGGAACCGAGCGGCAGTGTACGTCGAGCCGATCTTCGTGCTGAACGCGGCGACGCTCGGTGGTGCGCTGAATCCCACGGAGGAGAGCACCTTCTTCGTCGGACTCGGCGCCCGAGTGCGTCTGTGGAGCTCGCCGTGGTACGTTGTGGGTGAATGGGCGCCGCGCGTGACCGGATACGAGCCTGGGATCGACCACGCCAGCTTCGCCATCGAGCGCCGCGCCGGGGGGCATTCGTTTCAGGTCAATTTCTCGAACTCGTTTGCGACCACCTATTCCCAGATCGCTCGGGGCGGGTTCAACAGCGACGACTGGTACATCGGGTTCAACATCAGCCGGAAATTCTTTTGAGGCGCGTCCGCGCTTCAACCTTCAACCGGCGGCGCCGGTCCAATTCAGATGTGCAAACCGGGGAGCCATGGACGAGGCGCTTCGCCGGGCCGCTGATGGCGGCGCTGGCGCTGCTGTCCGCTTGCGGCGGGAGCGGCGGCGGGCCCACGAACCCGAGCCCGAACCCATCGCAGCCGACCATCACGATTACCTCGGCTGGCGTCTCCCCGAAGGAGTTGTCAATCACCGCGGGGCAGCGGGTGCTCTTCGTGAACACTGACAACCGCGCCCATGAGATGACGTCCGATCCGCATCCGGATCATGGAGAGTGTCCGGCGATCGACCAGGTCGGCTTCCTCAATCCGGGGCAGACGAAGGAGACCGGAAACTTCGTCGCCGCCATGAGCTGCGGATACCACGACCACAACCTGTTCGAGGTGACCGCGCTGCAGGGGCGGATTATCGTCCGCTGAACTTCGGCTTCCGCTTCTCGAGGAACGCCGACGTGCCTTCCACCTTGTCTTCGCTCTCGTAGCAGATCGTCTGCGCCAGCGTCTCGATGAGCAGTCCCGAGTCGAGATCGACACGGGCCGACGCGTTGAGCGCGAGCTTCGCCAGACGGGCCGCGAGCGGTCCCTGACGCAGGATCCGTCCGGCGATCTCGCGGGCTTTCGGCAGCAGCTCGGCCAGCGGGACGACCGCGCTGACCAGGCCGATCTCGAGGGCGCGTGGGGCCGCGATGATCTCGCCGGTCAGCACGAGATGCTTGGCATGACCGAGCCCGACGATGCGCGGGAGGCGCTGCGTGGCCCCGGCGCCGGGGATGATCCCGAGGCCGAGCTCCGGCTGTCCGAACTTCGCGTGATCGGCGGCGATCCGGATATCGCATGCGAGCGCGAGCTCGCACCCGCCTCCGAGCGCGTAGCCGTTGATGGCCGCGATCGTCGGCCGCGGAAACCGCTCCACCGCCGCAAACAGCGACGAGTTGATCGCCGCGAGCCCTTCGTCCCGCGTGCGCAGGCGCATCTCGTTGATGTCGGCGCCGGAGACGAAGGCCGCGTCCCCCGCCCCCGTGAGGATGAGCACGCCGACCTCCCGCCGATCGGCGAGATCGCGCAGCGCGGCGTGACACTCGTCGACGGTCTCGAGGTTCAGCGCGTTGCGGACGGCCGGGCGATCGAAGGTGAGCGTCGCAACTGCAGCATCGATGCTAATTCGTATGTTTGCCATCATCTATTCATGCGCGTGGGGCCCCACCCCCACGCGCTCGCGCTCGGCGCCGCGGCTCACGCCACGGTCCGCTCCGCCGCCTCGCGCGGGCCGCAGGCGCTGTCTCGCTGGCCGCAGGCGCTATCGATTAACGATGTCTTCCAGCGTCTGCAAGGCGCGATCGATTTCTTCTTCGGTGTTGTAGAAGTGCGGCGCCATGCGGATGCCCGCGCCCGGCCGGTAGTCGACGATGACCTCGCGCCGGATCAGCTCCTGGGCGGTCTCCGCGCCGCCCGGGGCGTCGATCGTGACCGTCCCGCCGCGCTCGCCGTCGTCGAGCGGCGTATTGACGCGGTACCCGCGCGCAAGGGCGCCATCCATCAGCCGGCGGGTCAACCGAAGCGACTTCGCACGGATGGCAGCAACCCCCACCTCGTTGACGATGCGGTACCCGGCGCGCGCCGCGTACATCGCCGGCACGTTGGGCGTCCCGCTCTGGAATCGCTCCGGGGCCTCCGCGTACCGAATCGCGCCGGTCGCGAACTGAAAGGGGCTCTCGTGCGCGGCCCAGCCCACCAGCGCAGGCTCGAGGTCCGGCGCCAGATCGGGGCGCACGTAGAGGTAGCCCGCGCCCGGCCCGCCGCAGAGCCACTTGACCGAGCCGCCTACCGCGAAATCGGCGCCGAGCCGTTCGATCGCGAGCGGGACCGTCCCGGCCGCCTGGTACGTGTCCAGCACCACTCGTGCGCCGACCGCGTGCGCCCGCTCGATGATCGCTTGCACGTCCTGGATGTACGAGCTCCTGAACAGCACGTACGAGACGATCACGAGCGCGCTCCGCTCGTCGATCGCATCGAGGAGCGGCCCCGCCATCGCGCGGATGCCATCCTCGGCCGGAACGTAGACGATCTCCGCGCCGTACCTCCGGAACCCTTCGAACAGATACATGTTCGACGGAAACTCGAGCTCGCTCATGACGATGCGGTTTCGGCGACCCTGGAACGTGTGACACGACGCGATGATGCCTTGCGCGACCGTGACGTTCTGATGCATCGAGATCGCGCCCCGGGCCACGCCGAGGATCGGCGCGAGCAGATCGCCGATCTCGCGCCCGATCTCCCACCATCCCTCGCTCCACGCGCGCACGCCGCGGCGGTTCCAGGTGTCGGCGTATTCCTGGAGCTCCCCCGCGGCCGCGCGGGGCATCGCGCCGAGCGAATGACTCACGAGGTATGTGCAGGTCTCGAGGATCGGGAACTCCGACCGCCACCTGACCAGCGGGTCAGAGCTTGCCGATTGTTGAATGCTCAGTGCTGAATTACCCGAAGATCCGGCAGGCGTTGTCATAGAGAATCTTCTGCTTCGCGGTGTCCGCGAGCGCCAGGGTCAGGAAGTGGTCGACGTTCTTCCGCATGGATCGAACGCCAGGGCTCGGCCAGTCAGTGCCCCACACCGTCTTGTCGGCAATCTCCTCCAGACGGGGGAACCATTCTAGCAACTTCGCCGGCGGAATCCCCGAGAGCTCGAGGTGGACGTTCGGGTGACGCCGCACGAGGAAGAACGCCGCCTCCATCCAGATGGGCCGCCCGCCGTGCGCCAGGAGGATCGTCAGGTCCGGAAAGTCGACGGCCACGTCGTCGACTGCCATCGGATCGCCGAGGCGGCTCCGCGCTCCTGGAAACACCGACGTGCCCGTGTGGATCGTGACCGGCACGCCGGCAGCCTGCGCCCGCTCGTACAGCTCGGCGAGCCGCGGCAGCGAGTCGAGATACGCGTTCGCCGCGAAGAGCTGGTGCGGCGGATGCACCTTGAGCGCGCGGATCCCCATCGCGAGGAGCCGATCGACCGCCTCGCCCACCCGCTCGGTCGTCAACGGATTCACCGAGCCAAACGCGATCAGCCGCGAGGGATCGGCCGACGCGTACTTCGCGGTCCACGCGTTGGCGTCGTCCCCAATCCCGATCACGTCGGGGCTGACGTAGTTGATCAGGCCGGCGCGCTCGATCCCGTCCGCATCCATGTGACGCAGCAGCGCGGACGGATCCGCCGACAGAGCCTCGATGGCCGCCCGATCCGGCTTGCCCACGAGAAAGGTGCGCCGGGCCGCCGGCTTCATCATTTCGTAGGGAGGGATATGGATGTGGGCGTCGATAACGCGCATCGGGGCTTGGGGGTCAGGGCTTTTGGGGTCAAGCCCCAGCCCTGCCCCAGGCCCTAGAGGTTCAGGTCCACCCACACCGTCTTGACCTGCGTGTAGTGCTCGAGCGCATGGACGCCCATCTCGCGGCCGAATCCGCTCTGCTTATAGCCGCCGAAGCCGGCGGCCGTGTCGTAGACGTTGTAGGTGTTGACCCAGACCGTGCCGGCCTGCAGGCGGCGGGCGACGTAGTGCGCCTTCTTGATGTCTTTGGTCCAGACCGCCGCGGCGAGCCCGTACGGCGAGTCGTTGGCGCGGGCAATCGCCTCGTCCAGGTCGGAGAACTCGATCGTCGCCAGCACGGGCCCGAAGATCTCCTCGCGCGCGATCGTCATCTCCGGGGTGACGTTGTCGAAGATCGTCGGCTGCATGAAGTAGCCGCGTCCCGTGCCGATGTCGGCGCGGCTGCCGCCTGCGACGAGCGCCGCCCCCTCTTTCTTGGCCGTCTCGACGTACCGCAGGACGCGCTCGAGCTGCCCCTTCGACGAGATCGCTCCCAACCGTGTCTTCGGATCCAGCGGATCGCCCGGCACCATTTTCCTGGTCCGCGCGACGAGCTTCTCCATGAACGCGTCCTTTATGGACCGATCCACGAGCAGCCGCGAGCCCGCGGCGCAGACCTCACCCTTGCCGTAGAAGATTCCGATCGTGGCGCCGCGGATCGCCGCCTCCATGTCCGCGTCCGGCAGGACGATGTTCGGCGACTTGCCCCCGAGCTCGAGGGTGATCTTCTTCAGCGTGTCCGCCGAGCTGCGCATGATCTGCTTGCCGGTCGACGTGTCCCCGGTGAAAGCGATCTTGTCGACGTCCGGATGCTCGACAATCGCCTGCCCCACCAAGGAGCCCGGTCCGGTGATGACGTTGAGGACGCCTGGCGGGAAACCGACCTCCGAGGCGATCTCGCCGAGCGCGATCGCCGTCAGCGGCGTCTGACTGGCCGGCTTGAGGAGGACGACGTTGCCGCAGGCGAGCGCCGGCGCCACCTTCCACGCCGCGAGCAGCAGCGGGAAATTCCAGGGGACGATCGCCGCGACGACGCCGACCGGCTCGCGCAGCGTGTAGACGAAGTGGTTCCCCTTCACGGGGACCGTTTCGCCGTGCACTTTGTCCGCCCAGCCGGCGAAGTACTGGAAGCATTCGGCCGCGGCCGGGATCTCGACCTGCCGCGACTCGACGATCGGCTTGCCGTTGTGCAGCGTCTCGAGCCGGGCGATCTCGTCCGCCCGCTCCATCAGCCGCTCGGCGAGCTTCCACACCAGGCGGCCTCGATCGCGCGCCGACATCTGCCCCCAGGGACCGGCGAGCGCCGCGCGCGCCGCCGCCACCGCGGCGTCCACGTCGCTCTTGTCCGCCGACGCGACCTCCGCGATCACCTCTTCGGTCGCCGGGTTGACGACCGGCATCGTCTTGCCGCCGGTCGCGTTCCGCCACTCGCCGTTGATGAGGAGCTTCTTCTGCTCGGCGCTCGTTGTCGTCATGTTTGTGGCTCGCAGCAGCCCTGAAGGGCTGCGCTACGTACCCTTGAAGCTTGGCTTTCGCTTCTCCAGATTAGCGGAAATCCCCTCTTTCGCGTCATCCGACTGGAACAGGAGCTGCTGCAGCTCACGCTCGACGGCGAGCCCTTCGCCGAAGCCCGCCTCGAGGCCCGACTGCACCGCGCGCTTGATCCGTCCCACGGCGCGGCTCGCCTTCGCGGGCGGCGTGAACTGCTTCGCGTAGTCGAGCACCGCCTGCTCGAAGGTGCGGCCGCCGAGCGCCGCCGCGTCCCAGACCTCCGTCACCAGCCCCATCGCGTGCGCCTCGTCCATCGTCAGCAGGCGGCCGGCGACGAGGAGCTCCAGCGCGCGAGCCTTGCCGACGAGCCGCGCGAGGCGCTGCGTGCCGCCCGTGCCGGGCAGCACGCCGAGGGCCACCTCGGGAAGCCCGATCTTCCCCGCGTCCTTTCGCGCGATCCGCAGGTCGGCTGCCATCGCGACCTCGAGGCCGCCGCCGACGCAGTGGCCGTTGATCGCGGCGATCACGAGCTTCGGCGTCTGCTCGAGGCGGTTCAGGGTCTCGTTGGCGTGCAGGCAGAAGTAGTACTTGTAGTCCGGATCCGCCTGCGCGAGCATGCCGATGTTCGCGCCGGCGCAGAAGAACTTCTCCCCTGCTCCGCGGATGACGATCACGTGCACCGACGCGTCCATGCGCGCGTCGAGCACGGCGGCGTCGATCTCGCGCATCATCTCGTAGGAGTACGTGTTCGCGGGCGGATCGTTGAGCTCGATGACGGCGACGCCGTCGGCTGCGTTGTACCGAGTTTTCAATTCAGCAATCCACAATCAGCAATCAGCATTGGCTATGCTTCCGTGCGGACGTACTCGAAATCGACGGGTTGGCGGTTGATGCCCTTCGCGGGCGGCGCGATGTAGTTGGCGAAGCGGCCGGGCTCGTAGATCGGGGCGTTCATGATGCTGAGCAGGTACTCGCGGTCGGCGGCCGACGGCAGCCATTCGTACTTGCGCCGCTGCCATTCCTCGTCGGTCATCATCCGGCCGTCGGGGTCGAAATGCGCCGATGCGAAGACGCCGATGCCGCGGTTGAACTTGCGATCCGGCAGCCGCAGCCGGTCGGGCACGCCGTGGCGCTCGAGGATCCGGTTCCAGCGATCGATGCCCGCCTGACAGTCGTCGACGTACCAGTCCCGCAGCACTTCGTTCATCGCGTTGCGTAACGGAATGGTGCGGCGCGCGACACGGCCGTCGTCGAGGACCTCGAGATCGTAGGTCGCCTCCGCCGCGACGTGATCCTGGTGCCGCTCCTCCATCGCGCGCCCCTTGAGGCCGTTGGCGAAGTAGGCCGCGGCGTTCGTCGAGATCTCGTTCCCGTGCAGGTCGAGGCTGAGGCTGAACCAGAGATTGATGTGCTTCTGGATCATCGACAGATCGATGCCGCCGACCCTTCGAACATCCTCGGAGAATCCGGCCCCCTCGTCTTTCATCAGCTGGCAGGTGCGGTCGATGATGCGCGCCATGCCCGTCTCGCCGACGAACATGTGGTGCGCTTCCTCGGTGAGCATGAACCGCGTCGTCCGCGACAGCGGGTCGAGCGAGCTCTCGGAGAGTGAAAGGAGCTGCGATTTCCCGTCCCGATCGGTGAACATCGTGAAGCAGAAAAAGTCGAGCCAGTTGTCGATCGGCTCGTTGAACGCGTCGAGGATGCGCGGCTTGTCACGATTGCCGCTCTGCCGTGCCAGCAGCTCCTCCGCCTCGTCGCGCCCGTCGCGGCCGAAATACGAGTGGAGCAGGTAGACCATGGCCCAGAGGTGGCGGCCCTCCTCGACATTGACCTGAAAGAGGTTGCGGAGGTCGTAGAGGCTCGGGCAGCGGTGGCCGAGCCATCGCTGCTGCTCGACGCTCGCGGGCTCGGTGTCCCCCTGCGTCACGACGAGACGCCGGAGCTGGTTGCGGAACTCCCCGGGCACTTCCTGCCACACCGGCTTGCCGAAGAAGTCCCCGAACCCGATCGTGCGGTTCGGCACCGGGTCGGCGAGGAAGATCCCCCAGCGATACTCGGGCAGCTTCACGTACTCGAAATGCGCCCAGCCGGACGGATCGACGCTGATTGCGGTGCGGACGTACACATGGTGGTAGTTCTGGAAGCCCTGCGGACCCATGTCCTGCCACCACTGGATGTACGCGGGCTGCCAGTGCTCGAGCGCACGCTGCAGGCGTTTGTTCGACGACAGATCGACGTTATTCGGAATTTTCTCGGCGGAGATCATTTTGTTTTGTTTGCGCTGGGGCCCCACCCCCAGCGCCTGCCACGCCTCGCTCTCGCTCGGCGCGCTGATTCACACATCGGGGCCAAACGCTAACACCGTCCCCAATCAAACTCCGGGCGACCCGACGTGCCGTACGACGTCAAAGCTCCCTTGGGTCCCACCGCGTTCGGCCGCTGAAAGATCCAGTTCTGCCACGCGGTGAGCCGGCCGAAAATCTTCGTCTCCATCGTCTCCGGCCCGGCGAAGCGGAGGTTGGCCTCCATGCCCGTCAGCGCGTCTGGCGAGAACGCCGCGCGCGCCTCGATCGCGAGCCGAACTTCGTCGTCCCAGTCGATGTCGTCCGGCGCGAACGACACGAGGCCGGCCTCGAGCGCCTCCTGGGCGTCGAACCTGCCTTCATGGGTCAGCACGGCGTCCACTTTCTCCGGAGCACCAAGGAAGCGCACCTGAAGCCGCGTCAACCCGTTGCTCATCACCAGCGGCCCGGCGTTCATCGCGGAGAGCTGGATCGCCGTCGGTCGATCCGGATCGTCGAGCATGTAGGATCGATCCGCCGCCAGCACGAGCTCGAACAGCGTGCCCGCACACGCGCAACCGGGCTCGACCAGCGCGAATAGACTGCGCGACGTCAGGTCCAGCCGCTTGAGCGTGCGCTTCATCAGATGGATGATTTCCCGAACGAGCCAGTGCGCTCGATGCCGGTCGAGCGTCCGATCGACCGCCAGAACCTGTTCGGGGTCCCCTTCCGTCTTCAGGATCACCGTGCCGATCGTCGGCTCGTTGACTCGAATGCGCAGGATCGCGTCGTCCAGCTCGCGGAACGCGCGCAGCGCCCAGAACCGATCTCCCGCAGCGAGGATCGCCTCTGGCGTGTCCGGCTGCGGCCCCTCGGGCGCCCGAACGGTCAGGGTCGCGACGCGCCGCGGCCGGTCGATGGCGAGCGTCACCGCCGAATACGCGACCGCGTCATCGGTCACCCGCGGCGCCAAAGGGCCGAGCGTGATCCCCGGGCCGGTCGGCGGGCGGTCGGAGGCCGCGGCGAGCTGCTTCGCGCGCGCGGCCACCGCAGCCTTGAACTGACTGGTCGGATACACCGCGTCGACAAAGCCCCACTCCACGGCACGCTTGCCTTTGACGCCCTCGGTGAGCGTGCTGAACACATCGGCAAGATCCCGGCGGACCTTGCGCTTGTCGACGATGCGGGTGAGGCCGCCGGTGCCGGGAAGGACACCGAGGAGCGGTGTTTCCGGCAGGCTGACGGCCGAGTTGCCGTCGTCGACGAGGAGGATTTCGTCGCAGGCCAGCGCGAGCTCGTAGCCGCCGCCGGCGCAGATGCCGTTCAACGCCGCGAGAAACCGCAGCCCCGAATGGGCGCTCGCATCCTCGATCGCCAGCCGCGTCTCGTTCGTGAATTTGCAGAAGTTGACCTTGGCGGCGTGGGTCGAGCCGCGCAGCATGAAGATGTTCGCGCCGGCGCAGAAAATGCGCTCCTTCAGGCTCGTGACGATGACGGCGTGCACCTCGGGATGCTCGAAGCGCAGACGCTGGATAGCGTCCGCCAGCTCGATGTCGACGGCGAGATCGTACGAGTTGAGCTTGAGGCGGTAGTCGGGCGACAACCCCGCGTCCTCGCGCACGTCCATCGTCAGGCCCGCGATCGCCCCGTCGAACGACAGCTTCCAATGCTGGTAGCGATCGGGGTGCGTCTCGAACTCAACCGGCGGCGTGGTCGTGCGGGCGCCCGTGTCCATGACCCGACAGCGTACTGCCGGCCGCGAGGGACTGTCAAGGAACTATAGTGCACATCCAGACAAAGTGAGTATTATAGTGCCTGATGAACGCAGACCGCCTCCTGGCGGCCGCGGGCCGGCGCATCCGCGACGGCCGGCTGGCGCGCGGCTGGACGCTGCGCCGGCTCGCCGAGCAGTCCGGCGTCTCGGCGCGGTTCCTGACGCAGATCGAATCGGGCCGCGCGAACCTCTCGATCCGCCGGCTGGCGGATCTCGCGGGGGCGCTCGAGCTTCCGCCGGCGGCGCTCCTCGCGGAAGCCGCCTCCCCTGCCCCGCCGCCCGTCGTCGCGCTGCTCGGGCTGCGCGGCGCGGGAAAAACGACCATCGGGCGGCGGCTGGCGCGACGGCTCCGCGTGCCGTTCGTGGAGCTCGACCAACGGATCGAGGAGGCGGCGGACCTGTCGCTCGGCGAGATTTTTACGCTGCACGGGGAGGAGTATTACCGGCGGCTCGAGCGTGAAACGCTCGAACGGGTGCTCCGGGAGCAGGCGCCGATGGTGCTGGCTACGGGCGGGGGGATCGTCACGTCGCGGGAGACCTACGCGTTGCTGCGCCGATCTGCCTTGACGGTCTGGCTTCGCGCGCGGCCCGAGGATCATTGGAATCGCGTGGTACGGCAGGGGGATCGGCGCCCGATGGCGGATCATCCGCAGGCGATGGCGGACCTGCGCACCCTTCTGGCGGCGCGCGAGCCCCTGTATGCGGCGGCGTCCCACACCATCGACACGTCCGCGCTCGGCGTCCGGGAGGCTGCCGAGGCGATCGCGCGGGTGGTGAGTGCCGGCCGATCTATGATGAAGGACTAGTGCACGAGCAGGGGACGCGCCCCACCTGGGCGCAGCTTCGGGAGCTGGCCGAAGTCGGTCGCGTTCGTCGTGCGAACACGATCCGGTACCGCCTCGCCCACTGGCCGATCTGGATCTGGGTGTTCTTCATCGCCCCGGGTCCTCTCACGTTCGACCTGTTCGCCAGCGGCGTCGACAGCCGGATCGCTGCCTGGCTCGGTCTCGTCATCATCGGCACGGGTATCGCCGGCTTGCTCGGGAAGCTGCCGGGCGTCGAGCCCGAGCCGTACATCCTCCGCTTCACCGAAGATCGACCCAATCCTCTCTACCGCCGCATCTGCTACACGTTTGCGTGGAGCGCCGCGATCGTGTTCGGCGTGCTCAACCTCGCCGGTCTCTTGTGGGCCATCGCGACGGGCGAATGGCGGCTCCGGCAGATCTACGACGCCGCGTACTTTCCGCTCGCGGGCTTCATCTGGATCCTCGGCGCTGCCGGGATGCTCCCCCGCGTGAAGCGGTCGACCAGGTACGAAGGCCAGGAACGGCGCTTCTTCTACGGCACGATGTGGGCGGTGTGCGTCGCGCAGCCGGTGCTTTGGCTGCTCTGGACGTGGCTGCCGCACGCGCGCTGGGCCGACGCCGTGAAGTTGTGTGCCTTCGCGGGGACCCTGGTGGTCATGGGCGAGCTGGCACGACGCGGGCAGTTGATCAGAACCCGGCCGGTCAAGCCAGGCGAGCTGGCGGTCTCAGACTAGTTCTGAGTCTTCTGAGTTCTGAGTTCTGAGTTCTGACTCAAAACTCACAACTCAAAACTCACAACTCAAAACTCATAACTCATAACTTCAAAAGACCTTCTTCAAAGCGCCGGCAACGGACGTCCCCGCGGTCCTGAATGCGCCGGCCGTCGTCCCCATCGCGCGCGTCAGCGCGCCGCCGCGCCGGGATGGATCGTCCGTTTCGACAGACAGTGAGACGCTCGACACCCGCATCTCCTCCGAGACCCACGCGATCGATCGGCTGGACAGCAGTGGCGCTTCGTCGATCGCTGGAGCAGCCTGGTTCTGAGCGACTGGTTCAGGTGTGGCGGCAATCTCAACCGCCACTTGCGCCGGCGCTGTGTTCGACGACGGAATTGCCGCGCGTCTCGCGCGAGGCAATCCGACGAGGTCGATGGAAACTGCGCGGGACGTGATGAGCGGTGCGGGGCGGTCGGTGTCGAGCGTGGCCGTGTCTGGCGCCTTGGTCGGCTCGGGCCAGGCGATCAGAATCGCGGCGGCCGCGAACGTCCCGGCGATCGCGCCAATCGCCAGGCCCTTCGCTGTGGCGGAACGCAGCGCGTGTTCAGTGCCGGCGTCGCCGCTGGAGAGGGCCATGGGTCAGCTTAACATGGTCAGGTTTTCAACAACCCTTCGAGATCGTCCGGATGCGCCGCGCGCGCGATCGCCTGATCGCGGTCGATCGATCCTTCCCGCACGAGCCTTGCGAGCGATTCCTCGAACGAAAAAGACCCGTGCCGCCGCGTGATGGTGATCTCCTGATGAAGATGCTGCAGCGCGTTCTTGCGAATGTGCTGCCTGGCGCCATATCCAACAACCAGAAGCTCCGCGGCCGGCACGAGCCCGCCGCCTGTCCTGGGGAGGAGCGTCTGCGTGAGCACGGCGGCGAGCGCCATCGCCATTTCCTGTCGAACCGTGTTCTGCCGTTCGGAGGGGAACGAGTCTGCCATCCGGCCCACGGTAGCCGCCACATCCGTGGTGTGAATGGTCGCGAACACGAGATGGCCGGTCTCGCCGGCCGCCAGGGCGATGCGCATGGTCTCCGGGTCGCGCATCTCGCCGACGACAATGACGTCGGGCGCCTGCCGCAGAGCGGCCCGGAGCGCCGTGGGGAAGTCCGGGGCATCCGCACCGATTTCGACCTGCTCGACGACGCTCGAGCGGTGTGGGTGCTCGTACTCGATCGGATCTTCGATCGTCACGATGTGCCGGCGCTCGCGTCGGTTGATCGTATCGACCAGCCCGGCCAGTGTGGTCGTCTTCCCCGATCCGGTGGGACCGCCGATCAAGACCAGGCCGCGCGGCAGCCGCGTCAGGAGCTCGACCGAGGCCGGCAGTCCGAGCGAGGCGAGCTCAGGCGGGGTCGAGGGCAGCGCCCGCACGTTCGCGGCGGCCCTCCCGCGCTCATGATGCAGGTTGACCCGGAAACGCCCGCGGCCGGGCAGACTGAGCGACGCGTCGGCGATGCCGTCCCGCTCGTAGCGCGCGCGGGCGTGCGGGGACAGCGCGGGCAAAACGGCTTCCTCGATCTCCACGCCGTCGAGCGGCGTCCTGTCGAGCGGCAGAATCTCGCCGTCGATACGGGCGGATGCCGGCGATCCGGCAACCAGCAGGAGGTCGCTTCCGCCACGGGCCAGGATCGTCTCGAGCCACCGCTCCAGCCGCGACCAGCCCGGACTCACGGGCTTGCTGGGCTGGAGCGCATTCAGCTCATCGACGATGCGATCGATCTCGTCGGTCACCTGGCCGTATCTCCCGGCTTCAATTCCAGCACCTCGATGTTCGGCAGCAGCTCGCGCAACCGGGCGGGCGTGCCGGTGAGCAGCGGGAACGTGCCGTAGTGCATCGGCACGACCTGCTTCACGCCGAGCAGCTTGGCCGCGCGCGCCGCTGCCTCCGGCCCCATTGTGAACAGATCGCCGATCGGCAGGAACGCGATCGACGGCTCGTACATCTCCTTGATGAGCCGCATGTCGCCGAAGAGCGCGGTATCGCCGGCGAAGTACGCGGTCAGCCCGTCCTCGAACCGGATGACGTACCCCGCCGCCTCTCCCAGATAGATCGGGCCGCCATCGTCCACGAACGAGCTGCTGTGGACGGCCGGCGTCATCGTGATCGTAATGTCGCCAACCTTCTGGGAACCACCGATGTTCATGGGGCTCGTGTTCTGCACGCCCTTCTTGCCGAGCCACGTGCAGAGCTCGAAGATGCCGATCACCTTCGCGCCGGTCTCGCGCGCGACCGGCACGAGGTCGCCGATGTGATCGAAGTGCCCGTGGGTCGCGAGGATCAGGTCGGCCCGTGGGATCTTCCGGCGATTGACCGGGCAGGAAGGATTCTGCTCGAGCCACGGGTCGATGATGATCCGCTTGCCCGCGGGAGAGATGAGGTCGAACGTCCCGTGACCGAGCCACGTGACCGAGAGCGAGGCGCTCGAGGGCATCGGGGGATCCTCCTAATAAGGGGCTACAATTATATGGTTGTGACTCCCGGCGCCCCCGTCACCTTCATCCGCGGCAGGCGCGCGCGACCCGCCGATGGCGCGCCGCGCCTCCCGAAGCCGGAATGGCTCAAAGTCCGAGCGCCAGGCTCGGCTGGCTACCTCCGGCTCAAGGAGATCATGCGGTCGCTCGACCTCCATACGGTCTGCGAGGAAGCGAACTGCCCGAACATCGGCGAGTGCTGGCACCACGGCACCGCCACCTTCATGATTCTCGGAGGCATCTGCACGCGCTCCTGCGGCTACTGCAACGTCGTCCACGGCACGCCGCTCGCCGCGGACCAGCACGAGCCGGCGAGGGTCGCTGGCGCGATCGCGGCGATGGAACTGCAGTACGCGGTCATCACGTCGGTCGATCGCGACGATCTGCCCGACTTCGGCGCGTCGCTCTTCGCCGCGACGATCCGCGACGTCCGCGCGAAGCGGCCGGGCTGCCGCCTCGAAGTCCTCATCCCGGATTTTCAGGGGAACGAAGAATCGCTTCGAACCGTCCTCGACGCGCGCCCGGACGTCCTCAACCACAACATCGAGACCGTGCCGCGGCTGTACCGCGTGGCCCGGCCCGGAGGGCGCTACGAGCGCGCCCTCGAGCTGCTCGACCGCGCGGGCCGCTACGCGCCTGACATTCCGAGGAAATCAGGCCTGATGGTGGGGCTTGGAGAAACGTGGGACGAGATCGTGCAGGTCCTCCGGGAACTGCGCCGTTCGAGCTGCGGGATCCTGACGATCGGTCAGTACCTCCGACCCTCCCTCGCCAACCTGCCGATGGATCGGTACTACACGCCGGCGGAGTTCGCCGAGCTGAAGCAGATCGCGCTCGGCCTCGGCTTCGGCCACGTCGAGTCCGGGCCGCTCGTGCGCAGCTCCTATCACGCGCACGAACAGGCGGATTCGTTCGATCAGAATACAGAATCCAGAATTCAGAATTCAGAAGGCGCGTGCCCAGTCTGATCGAGGTTCGGGACGCCATCGTGACGTGCACTGCCTGCACGCGCCTGCGCACGTACTGTCAGCGCGTCGCCTCGGAAAAGAAGGCCGCGCATCGCGACGACGTGTATTGGGGGCGCCCAGTGCCGGGCTTCGGCGATCCGGACGCGCGTGTGCTCGTTCTCGGCCTGGCGCCGGCCGCGCACGGCGCGAACCGCACGGGGCGCGTGTTTACCGGCGACGCACCCGGCGGATCGGGTGACTTTCTGATGCGTGCGATGCATCGCCACGGCTTCGCCAACCAGCCGACGTCGCGGCATCCGCAGGACGGGCTGGCGTTGATCGACGCGTTCATTGCGGCCGCGGTTCGCTGCGCGCCACCTGGCAACAAGCCGACCCGCGAAGAAATCGTCCGCTGCCACCCGCATCTGGTCGCGGAGATCTCGGCGCTGCCGCGCCTGCAGATCGTCGTGGCGCTGGGCCGGATCGCGTTCGAGTCCTACTGGCGGCTGCTGGCCGACCGCGGCATCGTCCTGCGCCCGCGTCCGGCGTTCGCGCACGGCGCCGTCCATCGAACGAAGGGGGCGCCACCCGTCATCTGCTCCTACCACCCGAGCCGACAGAACACGAACACGGGCAAGCTCACGCCGTCCATGATGGCGCGCGTCTTCGCGCTCGCGCGCCGGGAGCTCTCGTGTTAGTGTCGAGTGGATGTCGAGAGGTGACGTGAGAAAAGGGCGCGTCGGCGTGGCAGGACGATGGACATGGGCTCTCGCGCTGGCTGCGGCCGCCGCGGGCTGCGACCCCTCGCCGTCGAGCCCGTCGCCTGCCGTGCCGTTCACTCAGATCGACCTGCGCGTGGGTGTCGGCGCGGAAGCCGCGACTGGAAGCGTCCTCACCGTGCAGTACACGGGATGGCTTTACGACGCGTCGCTGGCCTCCTCGAAGGGACTGGTGTTCGATTCCTCGTTGGGCAGTCCGCCTTTCGAGTTCACCCTCGGCGCCGGTCAGGTCATCGAAGGCTGGGAGCAGGGACTCGTCGGGATGAAAGTCGGTGGGCTCCGCCAGCTCATCATCCCGCCGTCGCTCGGCTACGGGGAATCCCGCAACGGCGTGATTCCGCCGAATGCCACGTTGCTGTTCGAGGTTGAGCTGATCGCGGTGCAGTAATCCTTCGTCAGCGTCCAATGTGGACGCGAACACCGAAGAGGATCATCATCACGCGGTCGTCCAGCTCTCCCTCGCCGCCGCTGATCGGATTCCCCTGCACCCGGACGAAGTCGAGCTCGCCGTAGAGCGCGGCATACCGGTTCACCCACGCTTCAGCCCCTCCGCCGAACAGCCAGCCCCACCCTTCGGTCGTCGTCTCGAATGTCTGGGTCCCCCCCGGGATGGTCACTTCGACGCCATCGACGGTCACCGTGACGGGATCGATCGTCTGGGTGATCGTAGAGGTCGCGCGATGGAACGCCGCGCCGATCTTTCCGTAGAAGCGCATCGGCCCGCCCTGTGGACCCACGAGGGCCGCAACGGTCACGAGACTCGCGTCCATCGAGCTGTCGAACCGGAACCCGGTGCCGCTGCCGTTCGCTGTCGGTGAATGCAACTTGACGTAGGTGGCCTCTCCGGCGATGAAGCGCTTGATCCAGAAGGCGCCGCCGGCGTGATACCCGAAGCCGCCGTCATGCGGCTCGCACGTGGCGAGGTTTCCGCACTGAACCGTCGAGAAGTCGCGAAACGTCCCGTACTGCCCGCCCCCGAACGCGACAATCCCGGTCGGCGCAGGCGTCCACGAGCGCGGCAGGTTTTCGGTTCCCGGCGCCGGCGGCGTGTATTTTCCGACGATGAGCAAAATGCCCGGCGGCTGGCCGGCGAGGTTCACAACAAGCGTGTTGACCGTGCGCACCCAGAAGAGGCCGGCGATCGGACTCCTGCGGCACGCCCCCTCGAGGGCGGGTTGAAGACCGGCGCCGACGATGAAGATCCGGGTCATCTTCGGGCACGCGTCGACGTAGAGATTGGCGTCCATCTCGTCCTTGCCCACGATGGACTTGATCTCTACGGGAACCTGGGCCTCCCCGGCTGAGTCGACTGTTGCCGTGGCGACCTGCTTGTCGTTGATGAAAACCTCGACGGCATCGCCCGCGACGGCATTTCTCACGAACACCGTCTGCGCCGCCGCGCCGCCGACGCACACAAGATTGATGGCGGCCGCCAGCCACAGCGGCCGCAAACGTCTCGTCATTCGTCTCATTTTGATAGACAGAGCGAACACACCGCGGTTGGAACCGCGGGTGGTTCACATCTTACTCGGTTCTCAGCGACCGCGAATCTGGCGGGTAAACACCAACCCTGACGGCAGTACGCGTTTCACGGGGCCCTCCAGATGTGATTGATATAATCCCGGCAACCTGAGACCGTGACAAGTCTCTTCCGTTACTGCACAGCGCTCGTCGCGGCCTGTCTCGCCGCGTGCACGGCTGGCGACGGGCACGCGCCCTACCCCAGCCGCGCGATCGACATCGTCGTGCCGTTTCCGCCGGGCGGCGGGAGCGACAACCTGGCCCGTACCGTTCAAGACCTCGTCGAACGCGAACGGCTGTCGGCTCAGCCGGTGACCGTCTCGAACAGGAGCGGCGGGTCCGGGGCCGTCGGGCTCGCGTACGTGGCCGGGCGCCGCGGCGACGGCTACACCCTCGTGACGCTCAACGATCCGCTGGTCTCGCTCGGCGTACAGCAGCACTATACGGGCCCGACCCTCCGCGATCTGACGATCGTCGCGATTCTGGCGCTCGACGAGATGGCGATCGTCGTGCCGACGAAATCGAGATTCCAGACGATCGACGACGTGATCGCGTTCGCGAAGGCGAACCCGGGCAAGCTCACGTTCTCGACCGAGGCGCAGGGTGGCGGCGATCACGTGCTCGGGATCCTCATCGAGCGCGCCACCGGCGCGTCCTTCACGTACGTGCACACGCGCGGCGGCGCGGAAGCGATGCAGAATCTGGTCGGCGGACACGTGGACCTCGCCGGCCCGAACCCCAGCGAGATGCTCTCGCAGTGGAAGGCTGGCCTCGCGCGGCCGATCGTCGTGTCGGCGCCGGCGAGGATCGCGATGATGCCGGACGTGCCGACGCTCGAGGAGCGCGGAATCAAGGTCGTCCACCGGATGATGCGCGGCGTGGCGCTGCCGGGCGACGCGCCGGCAGACGCGCTCCGCTTCTGGGAAGCGGCGCTCGCGAAGCTGACCGCGACCGAGCGCTGGCGCACGAACTACCTGGAACGCTTCGCGCTGACGCCGTACTTCAAGGCGGGCGACGAGGCGCGCGCGTTTCTGGCGCAGCACGAGGCGCTCAATCGAGACGCGCTCAATCCCGCGGAGACGCGGTGACCGCCGATCGCGCGGCGGCCCTCGCGCTCGCGGCCTTCGGCCTCTTCATCACCGTTCACGCGTGGCGGCTGCCCTACTGGACGGATCGGTCGCCCGGCCCCGGCTTCGTGCCGCTGTGGCTCGGCATCCTGCTCACGATCTGCGCGGGATGGGTGTTCGTCCGCGCGAAAGCGGCCGCGCCTCGTGAGCCCGTGGACCGGCCGACCGGTCGATCCGATCCGTTTGCGCTCGCGATCATGACGACGATCGCGGCGGCGATCGTGCCGCTGGTCGGCCTCGTCGCCGCGACCGGGGCGCTCACGGCTGCGGCCGCCTGGCGGCTGGATCCGCGCCGACCGCTCGCGATCGCCGCCGCGGCGCTGGCGACGCCCATCCTGGTGTGGCTCATCTTCGTCCGCTGGCTGGGCCTGCCACTCCCCTGATGGGTCTTCTCGACAACCTCGCCACGGGCTTCGCGATCGCGCTGACGCCGGCCAACCTGCTCTTCGCGTTCGCGGGCGCGTTCCTTGGCACACTGGTGGGGGCGCTTCCCGGAATCGGGTCCACGTCCGGCGTCGCGCTGCTCCTGCCGCTGACGTTCGGGATGAACCCGACGAGCGCGATCATCATGCTCTGCGGCATCTACTACGGCTCGATGTACGGCGGCACGATCACGTCGGTGCTGATCAACACGCCTGGCGAGTCCGCCACGGTCGTGACGACGATCGACGGGTATCAGATGGCACGGCAGGGACGCGCGGGCGTGGCGCTCGGCATCGCGACCGGCGGATCGTTCGTCGCCGGCACGCTCGGCACCGTCGCCCTCATGCTGGTCGCGCCGACGCTGGCGCGCGCGGCGCTGGCGTTCGGCCCGCCCGAGTACTTCGCCCTGACCGTCCTCGGCCTGGCGCTGCTGACCGGCCTCACGTCCGGGTCGCCGCTGAAAGCGTTCATCTCCGCCATTCTCGGCCTGCTCGCGGCGACCGTCGGCCTCGACGTCATGACCGGCATGCCGCGCTTCACGTTCGGTCTCTCGGATCTCTTCAGCGGGTTCGACTTCCTTCCGATCTCGATCGCGCTGTTCGGCTTCACGGAGATTCTCGTCGGCGGCGGCGGGACCGAGCAGCTGACGGCGCAGCTCTCGATCCGCGACGTGTTTCCGTCGAGCCGCGACTGGCTCCAGGCGCGCTGGGCGATCGTGCGGGGATCGATCATCGGCTTCCTGATCGGCACGCTGCCGGGGGCCGGGGCGACGCTGGCGTCGTTCATGGCCTATGCGGCCGAGCGGCGGATCGCCCGCGAGCCCGAACGCTTCGGCCGCGGCGCGATCGAAGGCGTTGCCGCGCCGGAGTCGGCCAACAACGCGGCGGCCGCCGGCGCGCTCGTGCCGCTGCTCACGCTGGGGCTGCCGGGCGGGACGACGACGGCCGTCCTGGCGGGGGCGCTCATGATGTGGGGGCTGCGTCCGGGGCCGACGCTGTTCCAGGACAACCCGGAATTCGCGTGGGGGCTCATCGCGAGCATGTACATCGGCAACGTCATGCTCGTGCTGCTCAACGTGCTGCTGATCCCGGTCTTCGTCCGCGCGGTGCGCGTTCCGTACGCGATCCTCGCGCCCGCGATTCTCGTGCTGTGCGTCGTCGGCGCCTTCGCGGCGAACAACCGGATGTGGGACGTCGGCGTGATGATCGCTTTCGGTCTCGTCGGCGTGGGAATGCGGCTGCTCGGCTACTCGCCGGCGGCCTTCATCACGGCGCTGGTACTCGGGCCGCTCGCCGAGAACGCGCTGCGGCAGTCGATGCAGATCGCCGACGGCAACGCGCTCGTGTTCGTCACGCGGCCGATCTCGCTCGGATTGCTCGTGGCGGCCGGGCTCGCGCTCGCCGCGCCGCTCGTCATGCGCCCGTCCACTGCGGCGCCCGCTTCGCGAGAAACGCGCTGATGCCCTCGTGGAAATCGGCGCTGCCGTAGCACCGCGCGACGAGATCGTCGGAGGGAGGCGGCCGGCGGTGGTCGCGGAGCCGCTGGAGCATCGCTTTCGTGGTTTCGATCGTCAGCGGCGCGCGCACGGCCAGATCGGCGGCCAGCTTGCGGACTTCCTCCGCGACGGCCTCGTCGGCGACGACGCGCGTGGCGAGGCCGAGCGCGAGCGCCTCCTGCGCGTCCAGGAACCGCCCGGTGAGGAGCAGCTCCTTGAGGGCGGCGGGACCGATGAGGTCGACGGCGCGGGCGCAGTTGGCGATCGAGAAGCAGTTGCCGAGCGTCCGCGCGATCGGGATGCCGAACCGCGCGCTGCTGGCGCAGATCCGGAGGTCGCAGGCGAGCGCGATCGCGAGCCCGCCGCCGGCCACCGGGCCGTGAATCTGGGCGATCGTCGCGCGGCGGACCCGCTCGACGCGGTCGATGACCGCGTCGAGCCGGTGCTCGTAGGCGACCCCGGCGGCGCCGTCGAAGTCCTTGAACTGCTCGATGTCGGTGCCGGCCGCGAACGCCTCGCCCGACCCGCGCACGACGAGGACGCGGACGGCCGGCTCCGCGTCGGCGCGCTCGCACGCGTCGACGAGCGCGTCGTACATGTCCCAGGTCAGCGCGTTGCGCGCCTGCGGACGGTTGAAGGTCAGGGTGGCGATGGCTCCATCGATCTCGAACAGCGCGTTGCTTGAAGGCATTTCCGTCCTCGACATGACCCAGGTGATGGCCGGGCCGTACTGCGCGATGTTACTGTGCGACATGGGCGCCGATGTGATCAAAATCGAGCCGCCGGACGGCGACTGGACCCGCAACCTCGCCGGGGCGGTCGGCATGGAAAGCCCGGCGTTCAACGCCGTGAACCGCGGCAAGCGCGGCATCGTCCTGGATCTCAAGCAGCGCGCCGCGCAGGAGGTGTTCCGTCGCCTCGCCGCCGCCGCGGACGTCATCGTCGAGAACTACCGTCCCGGAGTCATGACGCGGTTCGGCCTCGACTACGCGAGCCTCGCGCCGGCCAACCCGCGGCTGATCTACGCATCGATCTCCGGATACGGACAGACCGGGCCGGACGCGGCGAAAGGGGGCTTCGACCTGGTGGCGCAGGGCGTGTCCGGACTGATGTCGATCACCGGCGAGCCGGGCGGCCCGCCGGTGAAGGTCGGCGTGCCGATCACGGATCTCGGTGCGGGGCTGTTCACGCTCGCCGGCATTCTCGCCGCGCTGCACGCGCGCGGACGCACCGGCCGGGGCCAGTACGTCGACACGTCGCTGGTCGAGGCGGGAGTCGCGCTTTCGGTCTGGGAAGCCACCGAGTACTTCTCGACTGGCGGCATTCCACAACCGACGGGATCCGCGCATCGGCTGAGCGCGCCGTACCAGGCAGTGAAGTGCGCCGACGGCTACCTCACGATCGGCGCCGCGAACGACCGGTCTTTCGCGAAGCTCTGCGAGCTGCTGGGCCGGACCGAGTGGACGCGCGATCCGCGGTTCACGAGCAACGCCAGCCGCGTCGAGCACCGCGCCGCCCTCGCCTCTGCCATCGAAGACGTGACGACCCGGCAGCCGCGCGCGCACTGGCTGCGGCAACTCGACGGCGCCGGCATCCCGTGCGGGCCCATCAACACCTACGAGGACGTGTTTCGCGATCCCCAGGTACTGGCGCGCGAGATGCTCATCGACGTCGACCATCCGGTCCTCGGCCGCACGCGCGCCCTGGGGACGCCGATCAAGATGTCCGAGACGCCCCTCAACCCGCGCCGGCGCGGGCCACTCCTCGGCGAGCACACGGACGAAGTGCTGCGGGGGCTTGGGTATGGGGAGGAGGAGATCGGGGAGTTAAGGAGAGGACACGTCGTCGCGTAAACGACGGTGTAGGCCCGGCCTTCAGGCCGGGCGTGGTCGGATCGTCCGGACGCCCGGCTGGTCCCAGCACGCCCGACCTAAAGGTCGGGCCTACGCTGTCAGGGCAACAACCGCTTCAACGTCGTCTCAACGTCCTCTGGCTTGAACCCGAACGGGCCCGCGGCGCTCTTGTGCGCGACGCGGCCCTCTTTGTCGATCACGTACAGCCGATCGGGCCAGCCCGTGTACGCCTCCTCGACGCGGTTGTCCAGTTCGTCCACCAGCGCAGGAAACTCGATCCCGAGCTTTCGCACGCACACGCCCGCCACGTCCATCCGCTCGTCGTCGGTCGTCGTGTTCTTCACGAGCACGTCGTCCTTGACGTTGGAGCCGAGCTGCCACCGGTCGACCGGATGCGCCTCGGAGATGTACACGACGTAGAAGGTCGCGCGATCGCGGTACTCGCGGTAGAGACGATTGAGCTCGGGCACCGCCCGGCGGAACGGCGGTCAGGTGTAGCTGCCGAACACGAGCACGACCGGCCGGCCGCGCAGCGACGACAGCGCCACGCGACCCGAGCCTTCGTGGGTCTTGAGGGAGAAGTCCGGCGCCGGATCGCCCTGGCTCAAGGTGCCCGCGCGCGCCCACAGCCACATACGCGTGGCGGGCAGCGCGCCCCACACGAGCGGGGCTGGCGCGTAGCGCATGAACATGCCGAAGCGGTCCGGCGTCTGCAGCATCGCCGTCGCCACGGTCGCAAACAGCAGCACGTAGACCATGACGAGCGCCGCGGCGAACCGAAGCGCAACTGTTCTCAGAGACATTGGAGTATGGTCCACGACCTCTCAAACCTGGCAGCCGCCAGGTCGTCGTGGCGGATCCAATAATACAGCCTTCCGAGATCCCCCCACATCATCCCGGCCGCTTCTTCGCTGCCGACCTGAAGGAGGAGCCGCCATTCGGCCGCCCGCCGCGCGAGGATGCGATGTCGCGGGTCGGTGATCGGTGGGCCGTCGCCGCAGTAGAGACCGCCCGTGACGAGCGCGCACTCCTCCTGCATGTTGCCCTGCACCTGATCGGGGTGGCCGAGCAGCCAGGAGCCTTCTTCGGCGTCGAAGGATTTGTGCTCGCGAAGTGCTTCGATCAGGTTGAAGTATCGTTCGCGCTCATCGGACGAGAACCCCAGCGCCGCGAACGCGGTCGAGTCCGGCGGAGGGAGCGTCAGCCCCTCGTGGCACGTGAGGCCGCACTGGACGAACGTCCCCTCCTTGATCAGATCGGAGGGCGGTTCCGCGCGCCGGTACGGTCCGGACCGCGAGTACAAGACGACGGAGTGACCGGTGTCCTTCGGATCGAATCCCCAGTGATCCTGCGCGGCGTCGAAGAAGAACGAGAGCAGGCCCGTCTGCGGCAATACGCGGCTGGCGGCAAACTCCCGCACCGAGGCGAGATCGATTTGGCCGACGAAGGCGAGCGGGCCGCTCGCGGTCGACGGCCAGCTCTGACCCGACGGCAGATCGGGCGCGCCGCCGAGGCGCGACGCGCCTTCCGGCAGCGCCCTCGCCGTCGGTGTCGGATGCAGCCGGATCGCCGGCAGCGCCGCGGAGAGAATGTCGTCGGCGCGCGTGCTCAGCTCGGCGTCGGCGGCGGCGCCGCGGATCTCGGCGGCGGTCACGGCGTCGCCAGAATCATAGACAGCGAAGCATCGCCTCGACGGATCGGTCGATGTCCGTTTCCGTCGTCCGCCAGCCGGACACCGACAGCCGCATTGCCCGCTCCCCTTTCCAGCTCGTGCCGCCGACCCAGCACTCGCCGTCCTGCTGAATTCGCGCGATCACGGCGTCGGTCACGTTCGTCCCGGCGCGATCGAACCGGACGAGCACCTGATTCAGCACGACGTCGTTGAGGACGCGCACGCCGGCGGCGCCGCGCAGGCGATCCGCGGAGCGCGCCGCGAGCCGGCAGCACCGAACGACGAGCTCTTCCACGCCGGAGCGTCCCAGCGTGCGTAGCGCTGCATAGATCGGCACGGCGCGCGCGCGCCGTGACGCTTCCGGCACCCAGTCCATGCCGTCACGCGCGTCACCCTCGGCGCGGATCAGATAGGCCGCGGTCTGGCTCATCGCCGCGCGGTGCGCCGCAGGATGGGCGACACAGACGATTCCGCTGTCGTACGGCACGTTCAGCCATTTGTGACCGTCGGTCGTCCACGAATCGGCGCGCTCGACGCCGGCCACCAGGTGCCGGAGCGGCGTCGCGGCCGCCGCCCATAAGCCGAACGCGCCGTCGACGTGAACCCAGCCGCCGCGCGCGTGCGTGAGGTCGGCGATGGAGGCCATCGGGTCGCACGCACCCGTGTTGACGTTGCCGACCTGCGCGCAGACGATCGTCGGTCCGTCGCAGCCCTCGAGCGCACGCGCGAGATCGTCCGGCCGCATCCGTCCTTGATCGTCCGCCGCCACACGGGTCACGGTGTCGGCGCCCAGGCCGACCATCCGGCAGGCGGCGCCGATCGACGTGTGCGCCTCGACGCTGGCGATGACATGTACGCGCGGAGCGCCCTGAAGGCCGCGCGCCTCCACATCCCAGCCGGCGCGCCGGAGGACTTCGTGCCGCGCCGCGGCGAGAGCGGTGACGTTGGCCATGTGGGCGCCCGTGACGAACCCGACGCTGGCGCTCTTCGGCAGGGTGAACAGATCCAGCAGCCACGCGGCGGCGGTATCCTCGATGGCCGCCATCGCCGGCGACATGACGTTGAGCCCCACGTTCTGATCCCACGCGGACACGAGCCAGTCCGCGGCCACCGCGGCCGGCACGCTGCCGCCGGTGACGAACCCGAAGTAGCGCGGCCCCGCGGTCGCGACGAGGCCGGCATCCGCGTTGGCCGCGAGCGCCTCGATGACCGCCACGGGATCGTGCGGCGTCTCCGGCAACGGCCCGCCCAGCGCGCGCTGGAGCTCCGTCCAACTCTCGCGGGCGTTGACGTGACGGTCGGGGAGCCGGTCGAGATACTCGCGCGCAATCTCGTACGCGCGTTTCAGACAGTCATTCATAGTCGGGGCTCCGCCCCGAACCCCGGCTCGGTCGCTTGCGGGGGCCCCTTGCCCCGCGCCGCTCCCTCGCGGGCGCGCTTTGCGCGCCGCCGTATTTACTGCATGACACGTCCGTCCTGCGTGACTGTGAACGCGTACCCGGGCTCCTGACCAGATCCAGGCGTGAGCGTGTTCTGAACCATCGCCACGTTGTTGACGAACACGTCGCGGAGCACCGCGCCCGTTGGATTGACGTCGCACCAGTTCCGATCGTTCACGCGGAACGACAGCGCCATCCCGACCGGGGCGTCGTTCAACACGATCTCGTAGCGATCAGGCGGAACCGGCGTCAAGGCGAACGCCTGAAACTCACGCCAGCTCGGATGGGTGTGCGTTTGACCGACGCCGTTGACGCAGGCCTGCGCCGATGCGGGCATGTCCGGGCGGAGCGCGGTCGCGCCGCGAAAGACGATACGGATCGTGGCCAGTCCTGGCGTGGACGGCTGAGTCGGCGGATCGTCGCCGCATGCCGACAACCCCGCCGCCGCAATTGCCAGATGGACAATCGTCAATTGCCTCATCGAGCGATTCTGCCACGCGTTGAATCTATTTGCGCTTGGGCTTGTAGACGTGCGTGGAGTGGCCAAAAAACACCTCGGCCGCTTCCATGAGTGTCTCCGGCAGCGTCGGATGTGGATGGATGCTCATCGCGAGGTCGGACGCGGTCGCGCCCATTTCGATCGCGACGACACCTTCGGCGATCAGCTCGCCCGCGCCGGCGCCGACGATCCCGACCCCGAGGACGCGCTCGGTCGCCGGATCGATCAACAGCTTGGTAAACCCTTCCGGGCGATCGAGCGTCATCGCGCGGCCAAGCGCCGCCCACGGAAACTTCGCGACCTCGACCGCCTGACCGAGGCGTTCGGCTTCGGTCTCGGTCAGGCCGCACCACGCGATCTCGGGATCGGTGAAGACCACGGCGGGGATCGCCCGCGGCTCGAACACGACGTTCTTCCCGGCGATGGCGTCCACCGCCACGCGCGCCTCGTGGGATGCCTTGTGCGCCAGCATCGGCTCGCCGACGACGTCTCCGATGGCGAAGATCGACGGCTCCGCCGTCCGCCGCGCGGGATCGACCTCGATGAAGCCGCGCGGCGTGACCTTGACGCGCGTCCGATCGAGCCCCGGAACTTCGGAGTTCGGCCGCCGTCCCACGGACACGAGGACGCGGTCGAATTCCGCCGCGCTCCGTCCGCTCTTCCCATCCAGCGTGACGCGGACGATGTCCCCCGCCTCGGCGATCGACGCGACCTTCGTCTCGAGCAGAATCGCCTTGCAGACCGCTTCCATCCGCTTCGCGAGGACGTTGACGAGATCCCGATCCGCGCCCGGGAGCAATCCGGGCATCATCTCGACGACGGTCACCTCGGATCCCAGCGCCGCGTACACGCTTCCGAGCTCGAGGCCGATGTAGCCGCCGCCGACGACCAGAAGCCGTCTGGGCACGTCGGGCAGGTCGAGCGCGGCGGTCGAGTCCATCACGCGCGGGCTGGCGGCTGGAAAGTCGGGCGGCATCGCCGGGCGCGAGCCGGTGGCGATGATCGCGCGGTCGAAACGCAGGGTCTCAGCGCTCTCTGCGTTCTCTGCCTTCTCTGCGTTCTCTGCGTTCTTCGCGATTGAGAGCGTCTGGGCGTCGGCGAAGCTCGCGCGGCCCTGGATGTACCGCACCTTCCGGAATCTCGCGACCTGGCCGAGCCCGCCGGTCAGCTTCGAGACGACCCCGCTCTTCCACCCGCGCAGCTGGTCGAGGTTGATCTTCGGGTCGCCGAACTCGATCCCCCAGGCAGCGGCATGCTTCGACTCCCCCACGACTTTGGCGGCGTGGAGCAGCGCCTTGGACGGGATGCAGCCGCGGTACAGGCACACGCCGCCCGGGTCGGCGTCGGCGTCGATCAACGCCACTTCATAACCGAGATCCGCCGCGTAGAACGCCGCGGCGTAGCCGCCGGGCCCGGCGCCGATAACGGCAATTTGTGTGGAAGTCGCCATGCGGTGTAGGCCCGGCCTTCAGGCCGGGCGTGCTCGGATCACAAGAAGATGGTGAGCGGATTCTCCATCGCTTCGACGATCCACCGGAGGAACCGCGCGGCGTCCGCGCCGTCGATCGCGCGGTGGTCGTAGGAGAGCGACAACGGCAGGATGAGCCGCGGCGCGAACTCGAACTCGCCGTCCGCCTCGAGGCTCGCGGGGCCGCGCTCGTTCTCGGCCGGCGCGGCACCGCCGCGGTCGGCCGGCGCGCCGCCGCGCGTCGGCCGCGGCATCCAGACCGGCTCGATCGCGCTGCGCGACAGGCCGAGGATCGCCACCTCAGGCGCGTTGACGATCGGCGTGAACGCCGTCCCGCCGATGCCGCCGAGGTTCGTGATCGTGAAGGATCCCCCCTCCATCTCCTCGATCGTGAGCTTGCGCGCGCGCGCCTTCTCGGAGAGACCCGCGACCTCCGCCGAGATCTCGGTGATCGTCTTGCGATCGGCGTCGCGGATGACAGGCACGAGCAGCCCGCGCTCGGTGTCCACGGCGATTCCGATGTGCACGTACTTCCGGTAGATGATCTCCTCGGCCGCAAGGTCGAGCGCCGTGTTGAACTGTGGGAACCGGCGCAGCGCCTCGGCCGCGATTTTCGCGGCGATCGCGGTGACGGTCAGCTTGCCGCCGGCCTTCTCGACGCGCGGCGCGTACTTCCGGCGCAGCTCCTCGAGCGCCGTCACGTCGGCGCGATCGTGCTGAGTGACGTGAGGCGCCTGCCAGGCGGCCGACAAGTGCTCGGCGGTCTTGCGGCGGATGCCGGTCATCGGCTTCCGCTCGATCTCTCCCCACTTCTCGAACGGCGTCGGCTGGCTTGCCCCGAGCGAAGTCGAGGGGCTTGCCAGAGGCGAGGGGCTTGCCCCGGGCGACGGCGAGGCGCCTCCGCCGGGCGGCGTCGAGGGGCTGGTCCCGAGCCAAGTAGAGGAGGCTGCGCCTGGCGCGGGCGTCGCCGGTGGCCGGACGGTGCCGGACCGGACGAAGGCCTTCACGTCTTCAGGCGCGATTCGCCCACCCGGACCAGAGCCCGGGACACGGCTGATGTCGACCCCGAGCTCGCGCGCGAGCCGGCGCACGGATGGCGCCGCCGGCACGGCCGGCCCGGCCGCCGGTTCCGGCGCCGGAGGCTCCGCCGGCAGCGGACGCGGAGCGCGCATGTCCAGGATCGTCGCGGGACGTTTTCCCGTCTCTGCCTTCGTTGCCTCGGGCTTCGGTGATGCAGATCCCGCCTCCGCCCGCGACCCAGCCTCGGGCTTCGGCGAGGCAGGCCCGGATTCCGCGCGCGGAACATCCGCCTTGGAGGAAACAAGCGGGGCCAGCGTCTCGGGCGGTGGGGCCGACGGCGCATCGGGCGTCGCGGGAACATCCCACTCGTTCTTGGCGTCGGCCGGCTGCGAGGCGGCGGCCTGTGGCTCGTCAGCCTTCTGAGCCGGTTTCGCGTCCGCCTTCTGATCGGGCTTCTGATCGGGCGCGGCCGCCGCTTCCGGCGGCTGCGGCTTCTGGGCCTGTTCGGCCGAGCCTTCGTCGACCGTCAGGATCGCCTGGCCGACCTTCACCTTGTCGCCGGCCTTCACCTTGACCGCCGACACGGTGCCGCTGACGCTCGACGGCACTTCGATCGTGGCCTTGTCGGTTTCCAGCTCGAGTACGGGTTGCTCTTTCTGGATGGCGTCCCCCTGCTTCACGAGGACGCGGATCACGTCGCCGGCGGCGACGTTCTCTCCAAGTTCTGGCAGCGTGAATTCTGTAGGCATCAGCTCGTCGCAGGATTCGGTTTGTCCGGGTTGATGTCCATGTCCTTCATGGCTTGCACGACGACCTTGCGATCGATTTCCCCGAGGCGCGCGAGCGCCGAGAGAGCCCCGATGGTGACGAAGCGCGCATCGACTTCAAAAAAGTCGCGCAGGGCTTTGCGGTCCTCGCTCCGGCCGAAGCCGTCGGTCCCGAGCGACAGGATCGGACGCCCAATCCACCGCGACAGCGAGTCCGGCAGCACCTTCAGATAGTCGGAGGTGCCGACGACGACCCCCGGGGCGTTGGCCAGCATCTGCGTGACGTACGGCACGCGTGGCTCGCCCAGCGGATGCAGCAGGTTCCAGCGCTCGCACGCGTAAGCCTCCCGCACGAGCTGGGTGTAACTCGTGACGCTCCAGACGTCCGCCGGGACGCCGTACTTCTCGCCGAGAATCTTCTGCGCGGCGATGACTTCGTTGAGGATCGCCCCGCTTCCGAGCAGCTGCACGCGCGGCTTCTGCCCGCCGCCGGCGGGGCTGAAGCGATAGAGGCCCTTCAGGATGCCCTCGCGCGCGCCCTCCGGCATCGGCGGCATCTCGTACTGCTCGTTCATGAGCGTGAGGTAGTAAAAGATGCTCTCGCCGTCGCGATACATGCGCTTGATGCCGTCCTGGATGATGACGGCGATCTCGTACGCGAACGCCGGGTCGTACGACAGGCAGTTCGGCACCGGCCAGGCGAGCAGGTGGCTTTGACCGTCCTGGTGCTGCAGCCCCTCGCCGGCCAGCGTGGTCCGGCCGGCGGTCCCGCCGAGCAGGAAGCCGCGCACGCGTTGATCGGCGGCCGCCCAGATCAGGTCGCCGATGCGCTGAAAGCCGAACATCGAATAGTAGATGAAGAACGGAATCGTGTTGATGCCGTAGGTGGCGTACGCGGTTCCCGCGGCGATGAAAGAGGACATCGACCCGGCTTCGGTGATCCCCTCTTCCAGAATCTGCCCGTCCTTCGCCTCCTTGTAATAAAGGAGGGTGTCCATGTCGACCGGCTCGTACACCTGCCCGGCGTGCGAGTAGATCCCCACGGCACGGAAGAGCGACTCCATCCCGAACGTGCGCGCCTCGTCCGGAACGATTGGCACGATCAGGTCGCCGATTTCCTTGTCGCGCAGGAGCTTCGAGAGCATCCGCACGAACACCATCGTCGTCGAGGCCTTGCGCCCCTCGGTGCCCTTGTAGAACTCCTCGAAGATCGGTTCGAGCGGCGTCGTGACGGGCTCGACGCGCACCATCCGCGACGGCACCGATCCGCCGAGCGCTTTCCGGCGTTCGCGCAGGTACTGCATCTCCGGCGCATCGTCTGGCGGCTTGTAGAAGGGCGCCTCGGCGACTTTTTCATCCGAGATCGGGATCCCGAAACGCGAACGGAAGGTCTTCAGATCCTCCTCGTTCATCTTCTTCTGCTGGTGGGTGATGTTCTTCCCTTCACCAGCCTCGCCGAGGCCGTAGCCCTTGATCGTTCTGGCGAGGATGACCGTCGGCGCCCCCTTGTGCTCGACCGCCTCCTTGTACGCGTTGTAGACCTTGACCGGATCGTGCCCGCCGAGCCGCAGCTTCGTGAGCTGGTCGTCCGACAGGTGCTTGACCATGTCGAGCAGCCGCGGATCGGCGCCCCAGAAGTGCTGGCGAACGTACGCGCCGGACTCGACGGCGTACTTCTGATACTGCCCGTCGACGACCTCGGCCATGCGCCGGACGAGCAGGCCGTCCTTGTCTTTCGCGAGGAGCGGATCCCAGTCGCTGCCCCAAATCACCTTGATGACGTTCCAGCCCGCGCCGCGGAACGCCGCCTCGAGCTCCTGGATGATATGGCCGTTGCCCCGGACGGGACCGTCGAGCCGCTGGAGGTTGCAGTTGATGACGAAGATGAGGTTGTCGAGCTTTTCGCGCGGCGCGAGCGTGATCGCGCCAAGCGCTTCCGGCTCGTCAGTTTCGCCGTCACCCAGAAACGCCCAGACTTTCGTGTCGGAGGGCTTCTTGAGCCCGCGATCCTCGAGGTAACGCTGAAAGCGCGCCTGGTAGATCGCCATGATCGGCCCGAGGCCCATCGAGACCGTCGGGAACTCCCAGAAGTCCGGCATCAGCCACGGATGCGGGTAGGACGACAGGCCGCCGCCCGGCTTGAGCTCGCGCCGGAAGTTCTCGAGCTTCTCGACCGAGAGCCGGCCTTCGAGGTACGCGCGCGCGTAGATGCCCGGGGAGGCGTGTCCCTGGAAATAAATCAGGTCGCCGTCGCTGTCTTTGCTCTTGCCCCGGAAGAAATGGTTGAAGCCGACCTCGTAGAGCGTCGCGGCCGACGCGTACGTCGAGATGTGGCCGCCGATCCCTTCGGAGATCCGGTTCGCGCGCACGACCATCGACAACGCGTTCCAGCGGATGAGGCTTTTGATGCGGCGTTCGATCTCCTGGCTGCCCGGAAGCGGCTGCTGCGCGTCGGCCGGGATGGTGTTGACGTACGGCGTGACGGCTGAGAACGGCACGCGCACGCCCGACTGGCGCGCGCGATGGCTCAGCGAATCGAGCAGCCGGACGACGCGGTCCCGGTCGGCGTGCTGGAGAACGTACTCGAAGGAATCGAGCCACTCGCGGGTCTCGACCCGTTCGAGCTCGGCGGCGTCTTTCGGGGCAATCTGTTTCATAGGAACCCCTAATTGTAACGCCCGCGGGGCTCCTTGGACAGACCTGGAGGGGCCGGCCTTGAGGCCGGCCCTTTACGGTTCTTCGCCGTTTCTGTACCAGCCGTTCATAAGCCGGTTGCGTTCCGCGACCTCGCGGTCGAGACGGATGTCGCGCGTGCAGCGGATGACGCCGTCGCCGCCGCGCGCCATCGCCATCACGTACGCGAACTGTTTGCCCGCCGCCGCGCTGCGCTCGCCTTCGACGGACCGCAGGTACTTGTCGCCCTCGAAGAGGAAGCTGTCGATCCAGTGCTCCGGCGTGTCGGGGCCGGCGAGGTGGACGTGGATGTGGCGCGGGTTGCCGCCGCCCGGGTAGTGGCCGGGCCAGATGGTCCGGATCTCGTAGCGCCCGCTCGCGTCGGTGACGAGCGATCCGCGGAGCCGCGCGTTGCGCGAGTCGTCCACGGGACGCGAATAGTAGCCGTCGTTGTCGGTGTGATACACGCTCAGCCGCATGTTCGCGAGCGGCGTCTTTCCATCCGTCCCGACAATCGTCCCCGTCACGAGAAGCCGCTGCCCCGGCTCACTCGCCGGCGCAACGGTCATCCGGCCCACACTTTCCCGACTCGTAACCGCGTGAAGTTCCGGCAGCGCTACGGCGAGCGCCGGCAGCGTCCCGATGAACGCGCGTCTGGTGAATTGAGGCATGTTGCTTCCTCCCGCAGATTAGACGACGCTCGACGAGCGATCGTTAACACCGTGAGCCTGCCTCGCCGTAGCCGAAGGCGGAGGCGGGACGACCCGTGGGACAGACGCTCGAGAGGCGCCTACATCAGGCTGAAATTCACGGTGACGGTCATCAGCACCGGGACAGGCTGGCCGTTCAAGAGCGTCGGCTCGAACTCCCACTGACGAACGGCGTCAATCGCTGCTTGATCGAGCAGCGGAATCGAGCGCAGTACACAGGCGTTGTCGACGCTGCCGCTCGGACCGACTATGACCTCCAGAATCACGACACCCTGCACCCGTGCCGATTGGGCGATCGGCGGGAAAACCGGATTGACATGCTTGGTTTTCGCCGGCGCCTTGATCGGGCCACCGACGCGCACCGGCGGCGGCGCGCCCGGCGCGCCGCGCAGAACGGCACTACAGTCCGGACGCTGCGGCGGCGCGCCTCCATCCGGCCTCTCGAGACTCAGCGCACGTGACCTGAGCGAGTACGCCTCCGCGGTCAGATAGTCCGCGACGGCGTGGTACGCCCGCGGATCGTCCGGCGCGAGCGTGATGCACGTGCGGACGGTCGTCAGGCCCAGCTCGAAATCGCCGCGCCCGTGATACAGCGCCGCGAGGCGCCGATAGTCCTGACACTGCGCCTGGCCGGAGATCACCAGCGCTTCGAGTCTCGGGATCTCGGTGGCGGGCGGGCTTTGCGGCGGCGCCGGCTGCATCAGCATCGCGGCTGCGAAGAATGCGAGGAGGTTCGCCATCGTTCGTGCCTCCGTCAGCCTGGAGCGAGAATCCGCCGCAACACGGCTGAATCCATGTTACCGCCGCTCATCACGCAGACAACGGTCTTTCCGCGAAGCGTCCCCTCGAGTTTGCGCGCGGCGGCGAGCGGCGCCGCGCCCGCCCCTTCCGCCAGATTGTGGGTGGCCGACAGCGCCAGCCGCACGCCGTCCGCCAGCTCCTCCTCGCTCAGCGTGACGATGTCGTCCAGAGAGCGTTTGAGGATGCCGAACGGCAGATCGAACGTGACGCGGGTGGCCATCCCTTCGGCGAACGTCGCGGCGCTCGTTCCGACGACCCGCGCGGTTCCTCGCCACGATCGGGCGAAGGCGTCCGCGCGATCGGCCTGCACGCCGATGATCTTCGCCGGAAGACCGAGCGCGTCCCGGACGAGCGTCAGTCCGGCCGCGCCGCTGCCGCCGCCGATCGGCACGAGGATCACGTCCGCCTGGGGCAACTCCTCGAAGATCTCCAGCGCGTAGGTCGCGACCCCCGCGATGAGCAACGGCTCGTTCGCCGAATGCACATAGCGCCGGCCTTCCACGGCGGCCACGCGCTCGACCTCCTCGCGGGCCTCGTCGAAGTCGCCGCCGTGCTCGACGACCTCCGCGCCGAACGCGCGCATCGCGGCGTTCTTCTCCGGATTGTTCCCGCGCGGCACGTAGACGGCGCATCGGACCTGCGCTCGCTGACACGCAAACGCGATCGACTGGCCGTGGTTGCCGGTGCTCGCCGTGATCACCCCTCGGTGACGCTCCGGTTCGGACAGCGACCCGACGAGGTTGAGCCCGCCGCGAACCTTGAACGCGCCGGTCGGGTTGTGGTTCTCGTGCTTCACCCGCACGTCGCACCCGAACGCGTCCGCGAGGAGCGGGTGGCGCAGGAGCGCCGACGGGCGGATGACCGGCGCGATCCGCTTGCGCGCGGCGTAGACGTCGGCGAGCGTCGGGGGGGACATCACCGGAATCATCTGGAGCCTTTCGTGCCATCCTGGACGACTCGCGCGGCGAGGCCGGGCTGATCGGTTATCAGCGCGTCCACTCCCCACGACAGCAGCCGCCGCATATCCTGCTCGTCGTTCACCGTCCAGACCTGCACGGGGAGACCGGCGCCGTGAGCGGTGCGAACAAACCGGGGAGTGACGACCCGCGTGGGGCCAAACGACTCGGGAACCTGGAACGCCTTGTACCGGGGCCAGAGAAGCGGCAGCCCGAGGCGCGACAGGTACATCGCCAGCTGCGTCTCGCTCGTCGCGGCGCCGGTCGGCATGTCCGGCTCGAGCCGCCGGACCAGGCCAAGCGAGCGGCGGTGGAACGACCCGATCATCACCCGGTCGACCGCCTTGGCGGCACGAATGACGTCCACCGCGCGCCGGGCCGATTCGGCGTCATCCTCCTTCAACTCGACGATGAACACGGCGTCGGGAAAGGTCGCGAGGACGTCGGCCAGCCGCGGGATGCCGATGCCGCGGCCGCGCAGCGGGTAGCCCTCGTCTGGCCCGAACCAGTAGGCGGCGTCGACGCGGGCGAGCTCCTCGGCGGTCATCGAGGCGACAGACCCGCGGCTGCCCGTCGTCCGGTCGACGGTTTCGTCATGGATGACGACCATTTCGCCGTCGCGGGACCGGCGTACGTCGATCTCGAAGCCGTCCGCGCCGGCGGCGAACCCGCGCTCGAACGCGATGAGCGTGTTCTCGGGCCCCAGCGTGCAGCCGCCGCGATGGGCCAGAACCAGGGGACGCGAGCCGCCGAGCGCACGGTGCACGCCTCATCTTATCCCGCTGAATTCGGCCCGGGGGCCGGGATACAATCGTCGTATGGCCGCGCCATCCAACCTCGGAGACCTGCGCAGGGCGATCGAGGCGCGGCGCGTGCCGCGCCGCCACGTCAAGGACGAAGTCCGCGACAACCTGCTGCAAAAGCTGCGCGCCGGCGAGACGCTCTTCCCGGGCATCGTCGGCTACGACGAGTCAGTGATCCCGCAGATCGCCAACGCGATTCTGTCGCGCCACAACTTCATCCTGCTCGGCCTCCGCGGCCAGGCCAAGAGCCGGCTGCTCCGGTCGCTCGCCGATCTGCTCGATGCCGAGATTCCGGTGGTGCCGGGCTGCGAGATCCACGATGACCCGCTCGCGCCCATCTGCGGCGCGTGCCGCGCGCGCGTGCGGTCCGAGGGAGACGCGCTGCCGATCGCGTGGCTGCCGCGCGAGGACCGCTACGTCGAGAAGCTCGCAACCCCGGACGTGACGATCGCCGACATGGTCGGCGACATCGATCCGATCAAGGCGGCGCGCGCCGGCCTGCGCCTCGGCGACGAGCTGACGATGCACTACGGGCTGCTGCCGCGCGCGAACCGCGGCATCTTCGCGATCAACGAGCTGCCGGACCTGGCGGGCAAGATCCAGGTCGGCCTGTTCAACATCCTGCAGGAAGGTGACGTCCAGATTAAGGGCTACCCGATCCGCCTGCCGCTCGACGTCCTGATGGTCTTCACGGCGAACCCCGAGGACTACACGGCGCGCGGCAAGATCATCACGCCGCTCAAGGATCGGATCGGCTCCGAGATCCGCACGCACTACCCCGCGACGCGGCAGCATGCGATGACGATCACGCGCCAGGAGGCGTGGCTCGAACGGGGCCACCAGTTGCGCCCGATCCGACGACCCCGGATTGCTGCCGATCGAGATTCCCGACTACGTCCGCGAGATCGTCGAGGAAATCGCCTTTCAGGCGCGGGCGGATCAGAAGATCGACAAACGATCGGGCGTCAGCCAGCGGCTGCCGATTTCGTGCCTCGAGAACGCGGTCTCGAACGCGGAGCGCCGCGCGGTCCTCGCCGGCGAGCCGATCGCCGTGCCGCGCGTGACCGACATTTACGCGGCCCTCCCGTCGCTGACCGGCAAGTTCGAGCTGGAATACGAGGGAGAGCTGAAGGGGGCCGACTGCGTCGCCCGCGAGCTCATCCGGTCGTCGGTGGCGAACATCTTCACGGACCGGCTGGCCGGGGCGGATACGCGCGCGATCGTCGACTGGTTCGACCTCGGCGGGTCGCTGCAGGCGGACGACACGCTGCCGGCGGGCGAGCTCCTCACGCGCGCGGACGGTGTGCAGGGGCTGAAGGCGCTCGCGGGGACGCTGGTCGGATCCTCGGGCGCCGCGCGTGGGCAGCCGTCGGATCCGGCCCTCGCGTCGGCGATTGATTTCGTCCTCGAGGGGCTGTACGCGCAGAAAAAGATCGGGCGGACCGAGGACTGGAGCTATCACGCGGGCGAGACGCCGCGGCGTCAGCCGCGGCCCGTCGACAGCATGATGGAGCGGGAAACGCCGCCCACGGGCAAGAAGAGGTACTACAACTAGAGTGAAGTGAGCACAGGTACGGCAAATACATCCCCGACGACCTGGAGGGCCTCGACCTCGGGGACCTGGTGTCGAAGCTGTCCGACCTGCTGCTGTCCAGCGGGTTTCAGAGCCCGTACGGGCCGTTCGACGAGAGCGACCACACGATGCAGTCGCTCCACGACGCGATCCTCGAGGCGCTCCTGAACGGCGGACTGCTGCCGGAGGACACGCTCGAGCGCCTGCTCGGCGATCCGGCGGACGGGGATGCGCAGGAAGGACGGGACCGGCTCGAGGAGCTCGTCCAGCGGATCATCGACCAGATGTTCGAGCAGGGCTACATCACGCCGCCGCCCGACCTCTCGGCCGAGCAGGCGCGGCGCGCCATGGGCCAGGGTCCGGAGAGCGGTCCGGACGATCCGTCGCAGGTCCGCTTCGAGGTCACCGACAAGAGCCTCGACTTCCTGGGCTACCGCGCGCTGCGCGACCTGCTGGGTTCGCTCGGACGCAGCAGCATCGGCCGCCACGACACGCGGGAACTGGCCACCGGCATCGAGGTCATCGGCGCGCCGAAGCCGTACGAGTTCGGCGACACGCTCAACCTCGATCCGAGCGCGACGATTCTCAACGCGGTGGCACGACAGTCAGAGGCCGGAGGTCAGGGACCGGGGGCCGGAAGCCACGCGGCCCCGGTTCTCGATCCGTGGCGTCCGGCCTCCGATCCCGGGCCTCTGGCCTCCGGGATCGAAGTGGACTACCAGGATCTGATGGTCGTCCAGGGCGAGTTCCAGAGCTCCTGCGCGACGGTCCTGATGCTCGACTGCAGCCACAGCATGATCCTGTACGGCGAGGATCGGTTCACGCCGGCCAAGCGCGTCGCGCTCGCGCTGGCCAACCTGATCCGCACGCAGTATCCCGGCGACGGGCTGCAGGTCGTGCTCTTTCACGACTCGGCCGAGGAGATTCCGATCGGCCAGCTCGCACGCGTGCGCGTCGGCCCGTTCTACACGAATACCCGCGAGGGTCTTCGCCTGGCGCGGCGTTTGCTCGAGCGACAGCGCAAGGACATGCGCCAGATCGTGATGATCACCGACGGCAAGCCCTCCGCGCTGACGCGCCCCGACGGCCGGATCTATCGCAACGCGTTCGGCCTCGATCCGTTCATCGTCTCGGAGACGTTTGCCGAGGTCGCCGCCTGCCGCAAGGCGGGCATCATGATCAATACGTTCATGCTGGCGCGCGACTACGACCTCGTGAGCTTCGTCCGCAAGGTCGCCGAGATCTGCCGGGGCAAGGCGTACTTCACGACGCCGTACACGCTCGGACAGTACGTCCTGATGGACTACATGAGCCGGAAGACCAGAACGGTACACTGAATGCTCCCCATCGAGATCCCCATCTTCCCGCTCCCGAACGTCGTCCTCTTTCCGCACGTGTTCCTTCCGTTGCACATCTTCGAGGCGCGGTACCGGGAAATGGTCGAGCATGCGCTCGCCGAGGACAGGATCATCGGGATGGTGCTGCTCCGGCCGGGCTGGGAGGGCTCCTACGAGCAGCGGCCGCCGGTCTATCCCATCGGCTGCGCCGGGCTCATCACGCACGCGGATCGATTGCCGGATGGCCGCTTCAACATCGTCCTGCGCGGCCTGGAGAAGTTCCGCATCATCGGCGAGAGCCAGGGGCAGTCGTACCGCCTCGCCCGCATCGAGTCGCTCGCGGAGAGCCTCACGGCCGAAGACCGGCCGCGCGTGACGGCCGAGCGGCGGCGGCTGGAAGCGATGGTCGCGCCGGGCGGGGATTCGCCCGGCCCCGAACGGTCACTGCCCAGAGGCATGCCGGACGAGGACCTCGTCAACGCGCTCGCGCAGTACCTCGAGCTCGAACCGGTCGAGAAGCAGGCGCTCCTCGAACGGGATGGTCTGATTGAACGGTGCCGGTCGTTGATTGAGCTTCTGGAAATGAAGCAGCTGTTGGCCCGGAAGAAATGGACCGAGGGCGTCCATTGATTGTTGACGTCGACAGATTCAGCGACGGTGTAGGCCCGACCTTTTAGGTCGGGCGTGCTGGGATCATCCGAAGGTCCGGGTTAATCGACCACGCCCGGCCTGAAGGTCGGGCCTACTCTGACAATCTCTTCGCTATATTGTCGATTACCACCTGCCCGTGAAACCGTCCGTTCTCGATGAAGATCTTCCCGCTCTGGAATCCCGCGACCACCGCACCCGCGACGAAGAGTCCCGGCACGTTGGTTTCGTAGGTCTCGGCGTCGAAGACCGGGCCACAGTTGGCCGGATCGATAGCGACGCCTGAAGCCTGAAGCAGCGCGGTATCGCTCCGGTATCCGGTCAGCAGGAACACGGCGTCTGTCCGGATCTCGTCCTGCGCGCCGCCACGCGAGAGCACCACCGACGTCGCGCGAATCTCGGAGAGTGTCGTCTCGAACCGCGTCGCGATCGATCCTTCCTTGATGCGGTTCTCGATGTCCGGCTTCACCCAGTACTTGATCGAGTCGCCCAGGGCGGCGCGCCGATGCACGAGCGTCACGCGCGCACCGTTGCGGAACAGATCGAGCGCGGCTTCGGCCGCCGAGTTCTTGCCCCCAACGACGACCACGTCCTTGCGGAAGAAGGCGTGCGGTTCCGTGTAGTAGTGGGACACGTGCGGCAGGTCCTCGCCCGGGATCCCGAGGCGATTAGCGACGTCATACGCGCCGGTGGCGATGACGACCGTGCGGGCACGCCGGATGAGCCCTCCATCGCGTGGGGTGTGCGTCTCGACGGCGAAGAGGGGCGGGCCGCCGTCGCGCTCCGCCCTGACGGCTGCAACCGTTTCGTCGAACGCGATCTCGAGCCCGAATGCATCGGTGACGCGGCGGTAGTAGCGCAGCGCCTCCTGGCGCGTCGGCTTGTCGTTCGGGCTGACGAACGGCATCCCGCCAATCTCCAGCAGCTCCGGCGTGGTGAAGAAGACCATGTTCGTCGGGTAGTGCAGGAGCGAGTTGACGAGCGCGGCCTTCTCGACCACCACGTAGTCGAGCCCCGCCTGCTTCGCGGCGATAGCGGTCGCGAGGCCGGCAGGGCCTCCCCCGACGATGAGGACGTCACGCGTCTGCATTTTCTTTTGTTCGTGCTGGTTCGGTCACCAAACCAAATCCTAACTCTCACTCGGTCCCAGGCTTGGCGAATGACAGCCGATCGATTGCGACGCGGCCGTTGCTGACGACGAGCAGTACATCCTGCAGCACGCGCGGGTCCTTCAACGGGTTTCCATCGACCGCGATCAGATCCGCGTCCATCCCTTGCGCGATCGCGCCGGTGGTCTTCTCGAGCCTCAGGAGCTCGGCCGCTCTCGTCGTGGCCGCCTGCAGCGCCTCGAGCGGGGTCATCCCCATTTCTGCGAACGCGGCGACCTCGCCCGAGATACGCGACAGACTGTTCGGCCCGTACGAGGTGTCGGCCCCGGTCACAATCTTCACGCCGAGCTTGTGCGCGCGCTCGATCGTGCTTTTCAGGCGCGGCAGCATGTGCGCTCCGCGCCGCAGCAGCGCCGGCTCGTCATAATCTCCCCCGGGCCCGGCGACGTCGATCACGGTGATGTAGGTGGGCACGAGGAAGGTACCCTTCTCTTTCATCAGCGTCAGGGTCGCGTCCGACAGATAGGTGCCGTGCTCGATGCTGCGCACGCCGGCGCGAACCGCCGCCATCGCGCCTTCGTCGCCGTGCGCGTGCGCCTGGACTGGAACGTTCTTGAGCGCGGCCTCCTCCACCGCCGCGCGCAGCTCCGACTCGGTGTAGACCTGCTTGCGGGGATCGGTATCCGCGGTGCCGGCGCGCTCGGTCGCGAGCACCTTGATGAAGTCCACGCCGCGCGCGAGATTCGCGCGGACGACCTGCCGGATATCGGCAGGCGTGTTGACGCCTTTCATGAGGGGCGCGAGGGAAGGCTCGGTCAAGAAGGCCTCTTCGGCGATGTATGGACGGACGTGATAGCCGGACGCGACGACGTCCGGGCCGGCGACGGCGCCCGCGCGTACCAGCTGGCGGAGGCCGACGTCCACCCAGGCGGCGACACCGGAGCTCCGCACCGTGGTGACGCCCGATTCGAGCGCCGCCCGCGCCGCGCGCAGGTTCGCGATGTGCGTGTGGGCGTCGATGAGGCCGGGAAGCACGTGCAGGCCGCGTGCGTCGACGACGCGAAGGCCGCTCGTGGCCAGGCCGGATCCCACCGACGCGATGCGGCCGTCGCGGACGACGATCGTCGCATCGGGCATTACGGATCCGTTCCGAAGGTCGACGACGTTGGCGTGCACGATCGCCAGCGAGGTCGAGTCGGGCGGCGCCTGCGCCGACAGCAACGCGGGAAGGGCAACTGCGAAGGCAAAAGACAGTGTGCGCATCAACTTTTTTTCCTTTGCGCTGGGGCCCCACCCCCAGCGCCTACCACGTTATTTCCTGCTCGCGGGGCCCCACCCCCGCTCGCTGGCGCTCGGCGGCGTCGCGCCTCGCGCCGGCTCAAGGCTGTTCGCTCTCGCTCGGCGCGCTGACTCAAGCATTTATCCTTCAGCATTCCAAAATCAGCATTCAGCATTGGACGGCTATTCTTCTTCTTCTTCGCCGGCTTTCGCGGCGGCGGCTTCGGTTGATACTCGATCTTCACGTCGCTCACGGTGGCGATCAGCCGTCCTGGCGACGTGTAGGTCTCGCGGCCGTCGGCGCGCGTCGCTTCGAGCTTCTCGCCGAGCAGGCTGACCTCCTCGACCTCGGCGGGGACCTCGACCACGATCGGCTCCGCGCCGGTGGGCGCGACCGCCTTCAGCGGCTCGCCCGCGGCCCCTTCGATTCGATCGACGAGATCCCTGGCCGTGCGGAACTCGCTCAGGACGACCGCGCGCGTCAGCAGCGTGCCGTCCGGCGCGAGCGCGCCGATCGTCGCCAGATACCGGACGTATCCCTTCCCCGCCCGAATCTGCTCCTCCGAATAGAGATGACGATTGTGCAACGTGAAGGTCAGTCGCGCCGGTCCAACGTGCGGCGGCACCTTGATTCGAGCTCCGGTCGCCGGATCGCGGCCGGCGACGATGTCGCAGAAGGTCATCTTCGTGCGCTGGCCGCGGCCGAGGACGTTGGGACAGCTCACCTCGGCGGGCGCGACGGTCGGAGGCGGTGGCGGCGGTTTCGCTGGAGCAGGACGCCGCCGTGTCTGCGGTTCTGCGTCGGCGGCAAGGCCAGGCACGGTGAGCAAGGTGATCACGGCGATGACCACGAGCGCGGGGCCCGGGCGCGGCACCCCGTCAGTATAAGCCGCACCCTCACCCCCCATTCGCCGAACTGCGTTGCGGGACGCGGGCCTCCCGCTGTATTCTCGTGGGCATTCACGCTGTATACCGCCATGCCGCGCCACCAGCGCTCGACTACGCCTGAACCGTCGCAATTCGACCGCGCGTACGAAGGCATCAGGGCGCGCGTGACCGACGGCAGCTACCGTCACGGCTCGCCGCTCTCGGAGAACATGCTCGCGCGGCTGCACGGCACGAGCCGTACGCCGGTGCGCGAGGCGCTCGCGCGCCTCGTGCAGGAGGGCTACGTCGAGCGCGTGCCGGGACGCGGCTACTTCGTCGCGCGCATCACCGTCCAGCTGATTCGGGACACGTTCGACGTGCGCCGGCTGCTCGAAGGGGCGGCCGCGGCGCGCGCGGCCGAAGTCGCAACCGAAGAAGAGATCACCCAGCTCGAAAAGCTGGCGGAGTTCCGGTACGCCGCCGTCGATTCCGTCGCCTACCGCCAGGCCGAAGCGGCCAACGCGGAGTTCCACCTCGCCGTCGCCGCCGCGAGCCATAATCGACTGGCCGCGGTCCTCATTCGCGATTGCCTCCGTCAGATGGATCGTTTCATGTCGCTCGTCTTCGACATCGATCCGTTTCAGGAGGAATCGAGCCTCGAGCACAGCGCCGTGGCTGCCGCCATCCGCCGCCGGGACCCGGCGGCGGCGCGCGCCGCACTCGAAACCCACCTCGACCGTAGCAGCGGCCTGATGCAGCAGGCACTCCTGTACGGCCGCGTCAACGGCGTCTGACGGCAAAGCGTTTGCTCGGAGGGCGGACGCTACCCCTAATCGCTGGAGGACGCGCACGTTTGGGGGACGAGCAGGGTCAATCCGTGGGATGGATGGGTGGGCTCTCCAACTTTCAGGAGGCTTCGATCCATGAACGTGAAACTCCGACTACCGGCGCTTCTGATGGTCTTCACGGCCGCGCTGGCAACCTCGGCGATAGCGCAAGTCCAGACGGGCAGCATCCTCGCAAAAGCGAACGATGCGCAGGGGGCCGTCGTTCCCGGCGTTGCGGTCACAATCAGCAGCCCGGTTCTCGTCTCCGGGACGATGACGGGCACGACCGACACCGGCGGCGCCTGCCGGTTTCCGTCGCTGCCCCCGGGCGTCTACTCGGTCAAGATGGAGCTCCAGGGCTTCCAGTCCGTCATCCGCGAGAACATCGTCGTCGCCGTCGGCCAGACGACGCCGGTCGATCTCGGGATGAACGTCGCGACGCTGCAGGAGAGCGTCACTGTCACGGGCGCGTCGCCGGTCATCGACACGACCAACGCGAACGTCAACGTCACGCTCAGCCAGGATCTCCTGCAGAAGACGCCGAACGGCCGGGACATCTGGTCGTTGATGGAATACAAGGTCCCCGGGCTGGTCTCGTCGAGACCGGACGTCGGCGGCACGGCCGGCGGGCTGCAGGGGGCGATGGTCGCGCGCGGCACGACCAACGGGCAGAACTCGCAGTACCTGAACGGCATCAACGTCGGCGACCCGTCGGCGATCGGGTTCGCGGGCTACTACTACGACTACGACGCGTTCGAGGAGCTGCAGATCTCGACGGGCGCACACGACCTGTCGGTGCCGACCTCCGGCGTCTTCCTCAACATGACGACGAAGACCGGAGGGGACCGTTGGCAGGGTAAGGGGTCGTTCTTCTGGGAAGGCGACGCCACCCAGAGCCAGAACATCGACAGCGAGCTGGGCGCGCTCGGCTTCAGGCCCCAGACCAACACCGTGGACTTCGTGTCCGACGTCACCTTCAACGCCGGCGGTCCGCTCATCAAGGACAAGGTACGGTTCTTCGGGGCGTTCCGCGATTGGCGCGTCCACATCAACGTGCCGGCGGCCTTCTCGGAGTCCGTGCTCGACGAGACGAACATCACGTCAGGGCTCGGCAACGTCACCTGGCAGATCAACAACAACAATAAGCTGACGGGTTTCTATTCGCGTCAGTACTACAAGAAGCCGAACCGTTTCCTCGGGTCCACGGGCCTGTTCACCAGCGAATCGAACTCGAACGAAGACGATGTGTTCAACGTCTACCAGGCGCTCTGGAACTCCATCATCACGAGCAAGCTGTACATGGATGCCCGCGTCAGCGTGAACACGATTTTCTTCCCCTTGTATTTCAACGGCAGCGAGCAGACGCTGCTCGATAACACGACGGGCATCCGCACCGGCAACGCGTTGAATCAAGTGGAACAGTGGCGGGACCGCTTCCAGGGCAGCGCGACGTTCCAGTACTTCGTGGACCAGGCGCTCGGCGGACGGCACGAGTTCCGATTCGGGTTCGACCAGTCGCACGTGCAACAACGCGTCATCACGAACCGGTGGGACGAGGTGGCCCTGGCGTGGACCAGCGCGACGAACTCGTCATCGACGGTCACGCTGTTCAATACGCCGGTCGAGACGAAGGCGGCGGTCGACGTCACGTCGCTGTTCATCCAGGACAGCTACAGCATCAAGCAACTGACGATCTCCGGCGGGATCCGCTACGCGAGGACCGAGGCCTATCTGCCCGAACAGACCAGTCCTCCCAGCCCTCTCTTCCCGAACCTTCAGCGAACCTTCGACAAGGTGGACGAGGTCGTCGTCTGGCACACCTGGGGCCCGCGCGTGAACGTCGTCTACGATCTCACGGGCGACGGCCGGACCGCCCTGAAGTTTGCGGCGGGGCGTTACTACTATCAGATTGGTGCCGGCACGGCCAACGCCGTCAACCTGAACGCGAACTACAGCGAGCTGTACACCTGGAACGACGCGAATCGAGACCTCACCTGGCAGCAGGGAGAGCAGACGGGCGCGCCGGTGATCGCGTCTGGGATCACGACCTCATTCGATCCCGACATCGAGGCGGCCTACACGAACGAGTTCAGCGCGGGTGTCGATCGCGAGCTCATCCCCAGCGTCAAGCTGGCGGCAGTATTCACCTATCGGGTCGAGCGAAACCTGCAGGCGAATCTGAACCCCGACTTCCCGTACGCGACAACGACGACGTCGCGGGCCGACGTCGGGCGGGACGGCCTCGCGAACACGGCGGACGACGGCACGTTTCAGTTCTTCAACCGGCTGTCGACCGCCAATCGCACGGTGATCACGCACGATCCGAACAGGCGCCAGACCTACAAAGGGATCGAGATTACTGCGACCAAGCGGTTCGCTGATCGCTGGCAGCTGCTCGGTGGATACACCTTCTCGAAGGCCGAGCAGGAGGACATCAGCGTCGCGGCAAACCCGAACGACTTCATCCTGTTCGACGGCCCGATCGACATCAACGACCGGCCGCACCAGTTCAAGCTGACCGGCACCTACGTGCTGCCCGTGGTACGACCTCTACGTGAGCGGCAACCTTCGCTCGCAGAGCGGCCCGCCGATCCGGCGGACCGTCAACACCGCCCTCCAGGTCGGCGGGCACGACGACGGTCAACGTCGAGCCGTTCGGCGGCGATCGTCTCGACACGCTGCAACACGCTGGATCTGCGTGCGTCGAAGACGTTCCGGCTCCGCGCAGACGACGTGATCGAGCTCGACCTGGACCTCTTCAACGTGATGAACGCGAACACGGTGTGGGAGGTCAATCAGGGCACCGGCCGTACGAACGTCCGGCCGAACGGTGATCCCAACGTCCCGACCGTCAACGTGCCGGTCTGGAGGTTGCCGACCGGGATCCTGGCGCCGCGGATCTTCCGCTTCGGGGTGTCGTACCGCTTCTAAGGCGCAGAGGACGCAAAGGGCGCAGAGGACGCAGAGAACATCGGGTAGAGTGATCGGGGCATAGGTCCATGTCTCCATCACTCTACCCTTCGCGAATCGTCTGCCTCACCGAAGAAACCACCGAGACACTGTACCTGCTCGGCGAAGGCGATCGTGTCGTCGGGATCTCCGGCTACACGGTCCGGCCGCCGGAGGCGCGTAGCAAACCGAAGGTCTCCGCGTTCATCAACGCACGCTTCGACAAGATCGAGTCGCTGAAACCGGACCTGGTACTGGCCTTTTCGGATCTCCAGGCGGACATCGCCGCGGAGCTCATTCGCCGCGGCTACCCCGTCTACACGTTCAACCAGCGCAGCGTGGCCGGCATCCTCCAGATGATCCGAACCGTCGGCGCGCTCGTGGGCCGCGCCGAGGCGGGCGACCGGCTCGCGTCAGAGATGGAGGCCGGACTCGATCGGATCCGCGAGTCGGCGCGCGCGCTGCCCCGGCGGCCGCGCGTGTTCTTCGAGGAATGGGACAACCCGATTATCTCGGGCATCCGCTGGGTCGACGAGCTGATCGAGATCGCCGGCGGCGACACACCTTTTCCGGAGCTGCGCGATCAGCCGCTCGCGAAGGGGCGCATCCTGACCGCCGAGGCGGTCGCCGCGCGCGATCCGGAGGTGATCGTGGCGTCCTGGTGCGGCAAGGCGATGAGACGGAAGACGATCGAGGAGCGCGCCGGCTGGAAAGATGTCTCCGCCGTCCGGGACGGACACATCTACGAGATCAAATCGACCTACATCCTGCAGCCGGGGCCCGCCTCACTGACCGAGGGCGTGACACAGCTCCACGACATCATTCAGCGGGCTATCGGCCAAGGCTCGGAACGCGATCCTCGTCGTCGAACGACTCTGGAAGCGTGAGGCTGGCCGTCGGCGCGATCGACTTGTGCTTGATCAGCTCGAGGAACTCCGCCCGCGTACGCGCGTCGGCGTGGAAGACGCCCCGCATCGCGCTGGTGACGGCGAACGAGTTCTGCTTCTCGACGCCGCGCATCGACATGCAGAGATGGGTCGCCTCGACGACGACGGCGACGCCGAGGGGGGTGAGCTTGTCTTCGATGGCCTGCGCGATCTGCGAGGTCAGGCGTTCCTGAATCTGGAGCCTGCGCGCGAAGATGTCGACCAGCCGCGGAATCTTGCTCAAGCCGATTACGCGGCCTTGCGGCAGGTACGCGATGTGACACTTGCCGAAGAACGGCAAGAGGTGGTGCTCGCACAGGCTGTAGAAGTCGATGTCCTTCACGATCACCATCTCGTTATAATCGACCGTAAAGAGCGCGTTGTTCACGACGGTGTCGACGTCGGCGGCATAGCCGCTCGTCAGGAACCGGAGCGATTTCTCGACCCGTTTGGGGGTGTCGCGGAGCCCCTCGCGCGACGGGTCCTCCCCGAGCTCCGCCAGCAGCTGCCTGATGATTTCCTGCATCCTCGTATTGTACATGTCTGGTCCGGCAGCCCTAAAGGGCTGCGCTACGCCATTTACTCCTGACGCCCAAACGGCCGTGGCGGATCCCGATGCGTTGTACGCGCAGCGCGAGACGCTGGCGAGCGCACAGCAGGCGGCCGACATCTGGGCGGCGCGGCTGCAGGGGAACGCGCGCGATTTCGAGGCGGCGTGGAAGCTGGCGCGGACCCAATACTGGCTCGGCGGGCACGCGCCGCAGGAGGCGCGCCGGAAAAAGCTCGAGGACGGGATCGCCGCGGCGCGCGCCGCGATCGCCGTGGAGCCGAACCGGCCCGAAGGACATTTCTGGCTCGCGGCGAACATGGGATCGCTCGCCGAGTCGTTCGGCATGCGCGCCGGTCTCAGGTATCGTAAGCCCATCAAGGAGGCGCTCGAGACCGTGCTGAAGCTGGATCCGGTGTATCAGCAGGGATCCGCCGATCGCGCGCTCGGCCGCTGGTACTTCAAGGTGCCGGGACTCTTCGGCGGCAGCAACAAGAAGTCCGAAGAGCATCTCCGGAAGTCGCTGACCTACGAGCCCCGCAACCATGCCTCGCTCTTCTTTCTCGCCGAGACGCTGGTCGACATGGACCGGAAGGACGAAGCCCGGACGACGCTGCAGACGCTGCTCGACGCGCCGGTCAACACTGAATGGGGGCCGGAAGACCGCGAGTTCAAGGAAAAGGCAAGGCAGCTGCTCGCTCAGCTTCGCTGAGCTTGCATGCGCCCAGTCAGCAATCAGCACTCAGCAATCAGCATTGATCAGTATTTGTAGAAGCCCTGCCCCGACTTCCGCCCCAGCCTTCCCGCCAGGACCATCCGCTTCAAGAGCGGCGGCGGCGCGTACGCCGGCTCGCGGTACTCCTCGAACATGATGTTGGCGATGTAGTAGGTCGTGTCGAGGCCGACGTAGTCGAGCAGGGTGAACGGCCCCATCGGGTAATTGCACCCGAGCTTCATCCCCTTGTCGATGTCGTCGACCGTCCCCAGACCGTGCTCGTGCGCGCGGATGGCGTCGAGCAGGTACGGCACGAGCAACCGGTTCACGATGAAGCCGGGCTTGTCAGGGGCCGTAATCGGCTCCTTCCCCAGCGACTGCGCGAAGGCGTAGAGCGTCTTGTAGGTCTCGTCGCTCGTCGTCAGGGCGCGGATCACCTCGACGAGCTTCATGATCGGAACCGGGTTGAAGAAGTGGAGGCCGCCGAAGCGATCCGGACGCTTCGTCTTCGCCGCCAGCTCGGTCACGCAGAGGGATGACGTGTTCGAGACGATGATCGTCTCCGCCCGGACAGCGCGTTCGACGGCCTCGTAGGCGCGGGCCTTCTCGTCGAGGCTCTCGATGATCGCCTCGATGACGAGGTCGCAGTCCTTGAGATCGTCGAAGCTCGTCGTGCCCTTCAGGTTCCCGAGCGTCTTGTCGCGCGCGTCAGGCGTGACCTTTCCCTTGTCGACGCCGTCGGACAGGAACTTCTTGATCCGCCCCAGCCCCTTCTCGAGAAAGGGCTGCTCGACCTCGCGGACGATCGTCTTGTAGCCGGCCTGCGCCGAGACCTGGGCGATCCCGGAGCCCATGAGGCCGCAGCCCAGGACGCCCACCGTACGGATTTCCATTCCTCTCTCCCTCAAACGGTTTCGACAACGGCCGCGATTCCCTGACCGCCACCTATGCAGGCTGTGGCCAGGCCACGCTTCTTTCCGCGCCGGCGGAGTTCAAGCAGGAGCGTCAGCGCCAGCCGAGCGCCGGTCATGCCGAGCGGGTGGCCCAGCGCGATCGCGCCGCCGTTGACGTTGACTTTATTCCGGTCGAGCCCCAGCTCCTTCTCGACCGCGAGGTACTGGGCGGCGAACGCCTCGTTGACCTCGATCAGATCGATGTCGTCGAGCGTCAGGCCGGCCTTCTTAAGGACCTTGCGAGTGGCCGGGGCCGGACCCATCCCCATCAGGGTCGGCTCGACGCCGACCGTTGCCCATGCGATCAGCCTGCCGAGCGGCTTCAGCCCGTGGTCGTCCACCGCCCGCTCTGACGCGAGGACGAGCGCGGCGCCGCCGTCCACGATGCCGCTGGCGTTGCCGGCCGTCACGCAGCCGGTCTTCGAGAAGGCAGGCGGCAGCTTCGCAAGGGTCTCGACGGTCGTCTCCGGCCGCAGATGGTCATCGCGCGTGACGAGCGCTTTCCCCTTGCGCGCCGTCACCTCCACCGCGACGACTTCCTCGGCGAGCCGCTCTTCGCTCCACGCGCGATGCGCGAGCTGCTGGCTGCGCACCGCGTAGCAGTCCTGCTCCTCTCGCGAGATGCCGTACTTGGATGCGCAGTTCTCCGCGGTCGCCGCCATCGTGCAGCCGCAATGCGTGTCGAGAAGCGCCGTCCACAGCGAGTCCTCGAGCTTCCCCTGGCCGAGGCGCAGGCCGCCCCGAAGGCCGCGAATGACGTGCGGCGCCTGGCTCATGCTCTCCATGCCGCCGGCGAGGACGACCTCCGCCTCGCCGAGCAGGATCTGCTGCGCGCTCGAGACGAGCGCCTGCAGCCCCGATCCGCAGAGCCGGTTGACGGTCAGCGCCGGGACGTCGATCGGCAGGCCCGCCTTCAAGCCGACGTGCCGCGCGCCGTAGATGGCGTCCGCGCTCGTCTGCAGGACGTTCCCGAAGACCACGTGATCGACCCACTCCGGCTTGACGGCGCTTCGTTCCAGCGCCGCGCGCGACGCGATCGCGCCCAGCTCGAGCGCGGACACATCCTTCAGTGCCCCGACATAGTCGGTCATCGGCGTGCGCGCGCCGTTCACGATATACACGTCCGTCATGATTGGATCGCCTTCGCGATATAGTCCCCGGTTTCCTTCGTGCCCAGCGAGCCGCCGATCTCCGCGGGTCCGTTGCCGGTTTTGACCGCCTGTTCGACCGCACGCTCGATCGCCTGCGCATCATCTTCCAATCCGAGGTACTCGAGCATCAGCGCCGCGGAGAGAATCGCGCCGATCGGGTTGGCGACGTTTTTCCCGGCGTACTTGGGCGCCGAGCCATGCACCGGCTCGAACATCGACGTCCGCCCGGGATGGAGGTTGCCCGACGCCGCCATCCCGAGGCCGCCCTGGAGCTGCGCGCCGAGGTCGGTGACGATGTCGCCGAACATGTTGTTCGTGACGATGACCTGGAACTGGCCGGGGTTCTTCACGAGCTGCATCGCCAGCGCGTCGATGTAGAGATGCGAGGCCTCGATGTCGGGATGGTCGCGCGCGATCTCCTGGAACACGCGCTGCCAGAGGGCATGGCCGAGCGTGAGCGCGTTGCTCTTGTCCGCCATGCACACCTTCGTCCGGCCGTGCGCCTTCGCGTACTCGAACGCGTGCTTGATGATCCGGTGCACGCCCTTGAAGGTGTTGATTTCTTCCTGCACCGCGATCTCGTCCTCGGTTCCCGCCTTGAAGCGGCCGCCGATGTTGACGTACAGCCCCTCGGTGTTCTCGCGGAACACCACGAAGTCGACATCCTTCGGGCCGCGCCCCTTCAACGGACACAACCGCTCGTCGAGCAGCCGCACCGGACGGTGGTTGACGTAGAGATCCAGCTCGAAGCGCGTGCCGAGGAGGATTTCGCGCGCATGGCGCATGTCGGGAATGCGCGGATCGCCGAGGGCGCCCATGAAGATCGCCTCGAACTCGTTGCGCAGCATCGCGTAGCCGTTTGGCGGCAGGCTGATGCCGGTCTCGAGGTAGTGATCCGCGCCGTAGGGCAGCATCTCGAGGTCGAGCTGCCGGCCGAACACGCTCGCCGCCGCTTTCACGACCTTGACGGCTTCCGCCGTGACGTCTTTCCCGATTCCGTCGCCCGGAATCACCGCGATGCGCATGTGCCTATGTCACGACCTCGAGTGAGGGCATAACCGACCAATCATAGCAGAGCGATCTCCACAGCCCGGCCAATGCCCCGACCCGCGGCTATTCAAGAGTCCGGATCGACCGCCTGGGGTCAGCCCCCGAGCGACCGAAGCACCGCATCGAGCTGTGAGGCCGTGAACGGCTTCGACAGGAGAGGAAGACCGACTCGCGCGGCAGCGGCCTGCGCCGTCGCACCATCTTCGGAGATCAGCACGAACCGCCCCTGAAGCTGCGGCAACTGGGCGCGCGTGCGCATGAAGAGATCTGGACCGGTGACGCGCGGGAGCTGCGCGTCGCACAGGACGAGGTCGAATGAGGCGCCACGCAGCAGGCTGAGCGCCGTTTCGGCCTCCGCCGCCTGCAGCACGGAATAGCCCCGCCGCTCCAGCATTCGCGCGAGCAACAGCCGGACCGGCGCCTCGTCGTCCACGACGAGCGCCCGCGGCCCCGGCCCGGCGGCCGGCGCGTCGGCGTGTGCGACTGGCGCCGGCTGGACGCGCCCGGCATCGGCCACCTCCAGCGGCGGGAGCGTGAGCCGGAAGCTCGCGCCCCCCTCCGGCGATGGCGCAAACTCCAGCCCGCCACCGTGGGCGATCGCCACGCCGAGCGAAATGGACAGTCCGAGACCGGTCCCCTCGCCTACCTGCCGCGTCGTGAAAAACGGCTCGAAGATCCGTCCGCGCAGCTCCGGCGGTATGCCCGGACCGTCATCCGCCACCTGCACCGCGATGCCGTGGGCATCGCGCCAGGTGTACACCGCGATCCGGCTGCCGCACCCTGAGCCGGCGATCGCGTGCTCGGCGTTGAGAATCAGGTTGGCCACCACCTGTTTGATGTCGTCCTCGTTCACGCGGGCCAGGAGCGGCTCGGGCTGACACCGGAGGTCCAGCTCGATTCCCGTCTGGCGGAGATGGTAGGTGCGCAGCAGCGCAATCTTCTGCACGATCGCGTTGATGTCGTGAATCCCGCGCTCCCCTCCGCTGCGATGCACGAAGCCGAGGAGGTTCCTGACGATCTGACCGGCGCGCCCCGCCTCCGATCGGATGGTCTCGAGATCCTTCTGCGTCTGCTCCGGAAGCGACGCCGCGCCGTCCAGCACCAGCTCCGTGCAGCCCATGATCGCCTGCAGGGGATTGTTGATTTCGTGCGCGACGCCCGACACGACTTCCGCGACCGCTGAGAGCCGCTCAGTGGAGACGAGCTTGTCGCGCACGCGCAGCTCGTCGGTGACGTCGCGCTCCACGGCGACGAAGTGCGTGACGCGCCCAACCTCGTCTCTCAGCGCGCCCATCGTGGACGAGGCCGGGAATGTGGAGCCGTCCTTGCGGCGGCGGACGATCGTCCCCCGCCAGGCCTGGTCTGCCTGCAGCGCGCGATCGGCTTGACGCCCGGCGGCGTGCCCATCCTCGGCGGTCAGGTCCGGACACGTCAGCCGGGCGAGCTCCTCCCGGCTGTACCCGAGCGCGGCGACCGCGGCGTCGTTCGCTTCGCGGACCAGCCACGTGCGATCGAACACGATGACGAGATCGCCGGCCTGCTGGGCGACCGACGCCAGCAGCCGCAGCCTCGCGTCCGCGCGGCGCAGCTCGGTGCGCTGGAAGATCGTCCGCATCGTCAGCAGCGCGAGTCCCCCGATGGTCGTCAACGTGGTCAGCAGGACGCGGAAGTCGTCGGCGGGCGAGCCGAGCGGTGAGAGGTAGTACCCGCCGTACCCGACGATCGGGACGAGTACGAGCGCAAACGTCACGAGCCACGGGTCCGACGGCTGTGAGTCGGCAGCCCCTTCCTCGGCTTCGGACGCGGGCGATTCCGTGACGGCCCACAGCGTGAAGACGAACGGCAGGATCCAGGTGAGGTCGTACAGCGATCCCGGAACGTAGGTACCGCGGACGATCGCCAGGCTGGCGACGCCTCGCGTGACGAACCCGATCCCGTGGCCGATCGCGAGCCGTCCGTAGGTTTTCCGCCAGGGACCGGGACGCGACAGCCACACCGCGGCCACCATCGCCGCCAGGATGAGGAAGCGCTGAATCTGGATGATCAGGAGGAGAGGCGACAGCCTGCCCGTCGCGCGGAGCGGCGTATCGAGGCCGGGGACGATGATGAAGTACGCATAGACGAAGCCGGCCAGGAGCCCGAACCCGGCAATGTCCACGGCGGTCGTCGCGAGCGCCCCATGGCGCGGCCCCAGGTGCGGACGCGCCATCAACGCCAGGAGTGGCGCCACGCCGCCGCACATGGTGAACACGGTGTGCCACGACAGCCAGACGGGCGCCTGCGCGGCAACGAGCTGTTGCGACCAGCCGACGTGACCGATTATCCAGAGCGTGAATCCGGTCGCGATCGTGGCCCAGAAGAGCCACTGCGCGCCGACCCAGTCGCGGCGGCGCTTGAAGATCGCGACGACAATCAGGAGGGCCGGTACGAGGACGCCGATGAACCCGTACCACCTGAGGGCGGCCGGGCGACCGGCCAGTAACCACCCCCCGACGGTGTACAGGAATGCGTACGCAAGCCCGACAGTCAGCCAGGACACTTGGCGGTTGGTTTTCAGGGGGAGCTACATGACTGTAACACATCGGTGTAGGCCCGACCTTCAGGTCGGGCGTGTTGGGATCGGCCGGACGTCCGGCTAATCCCCGCCCGCCCGGCCTGAAGGCCGGGCCTACACAGCAGTGCGCAGTTATGTATCGATCTGCGCTCGTTGCAGCTTTCCGCTGAAATCGACGTAGATCGATTTCCACTCGGAGAACAAGTCCAGCGCGGCGAGGCCGGATTCGCGGTGGCCGTTGCCGGTGTTCTTCGTCCCGCCGAACGGCAGGTGCACCTCGGCGCCGATGGTCGGCGCGTTGACGTAGAAGATACCGGTGTAGAGATCGCGCATCGCGGTGAAGGCGCGGTTGACGTCCTGCGTGTAGATGGAAGCCGAGAGCCCGTATTCCACCCCGTTGCCGATCTCGATCGCTTCCTCGAGCGAGCGGCACGGGATGACGGACACGACCGGACCGAAAATCTCTTCGCGGGCGATGCGCATCTTCGGATCGACGTCGGCAAAGATGGTCGGCTGGTGAAAGAATCCCCTGGCGTGCGCGCCGGAGTCGAGGCGCCGGCCGCCGGTGACCAGCCGCGCCCCTTCGTCTCGACCGATCTGCACGTAGCTCGCGACCGTCTTCAGCTGACCGTCGTTGACGACCGGCCCCATCTCGTTCGTCTCGCGCAGGCCGTCGCCGACCGACAGCGCCTCCGCCCTCGCCGCGAATGCGTCCAGGAACGCCTTGTAGACGCGCTCGTGCACGACGACGCGGCTCGCGGCGGTGCAGCGCTGTCCGCTCGTACCGAAGCCGCCCCAGAGGCAGCCGTCGACGGCCAGCTCGAGGTCGGCGTCATCCATGATCATGATGACGTTCTTGCCGCCCATCTCGAGGTGCACCTTCTTGAAGGAAGGGGCGCAGCGCTCGTTGACGGTTCGGCCGACGTCGGTCGAACCGGTGAACGACACCACGCGGACGTGCGGGCTCTCGAGGATCGGGTTGCCGACCTCTTCGCCGCCGCCGGTCACGATGTTGACGACGCCCTTTGGCAGGCCCGCCTCTTCGAGGACCTTGACGAAGTTCACGGCCGACAGCGGCGTCAACGACGCCGGCTTGAAGACGACGGTGTTACCGCACACGATCGCCGGAATGGTCTTCCAGGACGGGATCGCCATCGGGAAGTTCCACGGCGTGATGACGCCGCAGACGCCGATCGACTGTCGGACCGACATGGCGAACTTGCTCGGCAGCTCGGAGGGCGTCGTCTGCCCGTACATCCGGCGCCCTTCGCCGGCGTAGAAAAACGACATGTCGATCGCTTCCTGGACGTCGCCGCGGGTCTCCTTGAGGACCTTGCCCATTTCGCGCGTCATCTCGCGCGCGAACTCTTCCTTGCGGGCCACGAGGATCTGAGCGGCGCGAAACACGATCTCGGCGCGGCGGGGCGCCGGCACGAGCCGCCAGCGCTCGTAGGCGCGGCGCGCCGCGTCGATCGCGCGCTCGACATCCTGGCGCGTGGACTTCTGGAAGACGCCAATCAAGTCGTCGGCGTCCGCCGGATTCCGGTTCTCGAACACCTCGCCCGACGCGGACGGGGCCCATTCACCGTCGATGTAGTTGTAGTAGGTCGTCGTCTTCGTGATGGTCGGCATGACGTTCTAGGGTGCCGTACTGGCCCGGACCCGTGCAAATCGTGCTAAAATCCGCGCATTCATTCATGGCCAGGAAACGGGCGGCTCGGCCGCGCGTTCAAGACGAGTCCCCCAAGCCTGACCCCGAGCGCGAACGCGTTCCGATTCTCGGCTCGCTTCGGGGAGAGGTCATGGTGTTCCAGCCCATGACGATCCTCGATATCAGCCGGGGCGGCGCGCAGATCGAAACGGCGTTTCCGCTTCAACTCGACTCCCTTCACGACTTCCGCCTGACGCTCAACGATCAGTCCGTCGTCGTCAAAGGCCGGATCGCGCACTGCCACATCGGCGATCTCGAGGAGGAGCGGGTCGGCTATCGCACGGGCGTGGAGTTCATCGACCCGCCGGAGCACGTCCGTCACGCCATCATGGAGTTCATCGAGACGCTGAAGGCGCAGCGCAAGCGGTAACTCAGTTCTTGACGATGACCGGTTGCTCCGAGCGCGGCGGGTTGACGTATGCCGACACGAGGCTCTCGTGGCTGCCCGGTCCGATCGCGGCGACGCCGAACACGTAGTCGTCGATTGACACGTCCTTGAGCACGAGCTCGGTGACGTTGCCGACCTCGAGCTCGTGCTGCCAGTCGGGCGTCCATGCCTCCCGCCAGAACACCCGATAGCCGGCGGCGCCGGGGGACGCCTGCCAGCGGAGCCTCGCGTCGTAGCCCGACGGCCGCCGATCGAGCGTCGGCCGGTTTCGCTGATCGATCACGACCGGCGCCGGCGGAGCGAGCGCGATCACGGCGACGCCGGCCGCGTTGACGCGCGCGTTGCGCGCGAGATAACCGGGGGACACGCCGTCGGCCGTGTCTGCGACGGTATGCTGACGGGCGTAGTTCTCGTTCGACTCGGTGAAGCGAACCGCCGCGTACCCGTGCTGATTGAACGCCGTGTGATCGCCGCCGCGGCCGAACCGGTCGTGCCGCGCGATGAGCCTGACCTGGTGCGACGGCACGTAGCGCGCCGCCGTACGTCGAATGTACCGCGCCAGCTGGCGCGAGCTCGAGTCTTCCGGCCCTTCTGAAAACACGCGAACGGTTTCCGCATCGACGATCCCGGCGCCTCCCACCGGGTTGCCGACGATGTCGTTGTTGAAGACGGCGTCGACGATGAGCTTGTCGGCCTGGGCCTTCTGGGCATGCGCCTTCGCGCCGATCAGCCCCTCTTCCTCCCCTGCCAGCGCGATGAACACGAGCGTGGCGTCGAACTCGATGCCGCTGTCCGCGAACACGCGCGCGAGCTCCATCGTCAACGCCGTCCCGCTGCCGTCGTCATTGGCGCCGGGCGCGGGGTTGTCGGCCGCGGCCCAGTCGAAGCTGCTACCCGAAGATTCCGATGATGATGATGTGGACTGGCCGGCGCTCCCCTCCGCCGTCTCGCTCGTGCGGCGGCCGGTGCGCGCCAGCGAGTCGTAGTGGCCGCTGACGTACACCCGGCGGGGCGACTTGCCAGGCAGAATCGCCATCACGTTCCGCAGCTCGACGTCGCGGGGAATGCGCTGGCCCTGCTTCGGCAGCATGTAGGTGTCGAAGCTGACCTTGAGCCTCGGGCTCGAGCGCGTCATCTCGTCCAGGATCCATTGGCGCGCCGCGCCGATGCCGCGCACCTTCGAGTCCGCCGACGACAGCGTGTGCCGCGTCTCGAAGCTCTGCAGCTTCGCGACGAGCTCGGCGAGGCGCTGTTCGGAGATCGATTCCAGGATCTTCTGGATCTTCGGATCGAGCCCGGGCGCCTGCGCGAATCCGGTTTGCGGCGCGACCAGGGCCAGAGCGAGACAGATGGACAGCCGAATGGCGCGCGTCATGGCGCACATTCTACGTCGGGCCATCTTGTAGCGCAGCCCTTCAGGGCTGCCAAGAAAAAAGGCCCGGTGGTTACCGGGCCTTTGGTCCAACGAATCAGTCGTAGTGTCCGGCTTCAGCCGGACCGGGCGTCATTCTCTGTCGGGCTGCGGTGGAGTCGGCGGCTGAGGAGGCGCGGGCGGCTCAGGCGCTTCGCCGCGTCCGTGACGCGGCGCGATGAGGTCGAGAATCTCGGCCGGGAGCGCGAACGAAACGGCAATGGTGGTACCGGAGCCTGTGAGTTGCAGCGAATCGATGATCCCGGTGTACTTGGGATCGGTACCGGCCTGCAGGCGCGCGAGCGCGAGGAAACCGCGAACGACGTCGCGAAGGTTTTCGGCTGCCTGTTCGTCACGCGCTTCGGCGCGCAACGTGCCGGTAACCCCGCCGTTGACGCGGCCCGACGCCGCAAACCACTTCACGCTCGACAGCTGGTTCTTGACCGGCTCGGGCAGGTTCTGCCGCTGGCGCAGCGCGTCGAGCCGGCCCACCGCCCAGACGTTGCTTCCGTTCTCGATGTCGCCGACGAGCTTCATCATCTCGTCGCTGCCGGAAATGTTCTTGGTATCGGCCTGCGCGTCGATCGCGCGCTTGATCGCCGACGCTTCCCCTACGGCAACCAGCCCTTGATCGAGAAACGCGAGCGCGCCATGATGCGTCCGCCGCTCGTGACCCTGCGGGGCGACTTCCTCCCCCTTCTCCTCGTCATCGTCATCATCGTCGTCATCGTGGAAGCGGGACATGTCCCCGACGATCATCCGCTTTCCACGGTACTCGCTGACCTGGCCGCCGTGCTCGATGGCGAGCGCCTCGAGGCGGGCGTGGTCGAGCGCCCCGGTCCCGCGCACGAGCACGAGGCCGCTTGCCTCGGTTCCGTCCGGGCCCATCCAGGCGACGACGTAGTCGATGTCGGTCTCGATGTTGATGCCGGTTTTCTGCTGGAAGTCGTTGTGGGCGTCGCTTTCGTGCGGCAAGTTGCCCTTCAGCCGCTGCCGGAACTCCGAGCTCATGACGTCGCGGACGTTTGCAAAGGCGACCACCGAGGCGTCCGCCGGCACGAAACTGAGCTCGGCCGGACCCCCTGTCGGCGACGCCGAAAGGGCAGGAAAACCGCCGTTGTAGTACGCCACCAGGCCGGCGCCAAGGCCCATCACCATCAGCGCCGCCGCCCCCGTCATGAAAAAGCGCGTCCGTCTGTTCATCGAGACAGCTCCTGAAAGATTATACAGATGACGGCCGTGAAAAGTTCCCAATAACGGACTTAACCTGTTCGGATGCGGACACTTGGAGGAGGGACCTGGCGGGCCTAAGAGGCCCGCCCTCCTGAGGCCCGCCTCCTATTGCTCGAGCACGTACTCTCGTCGCTCGACGGCGCGCATCCCGAGAGAAAGAAAAACCAGCCAGATCACGGCGAGCCCAGCCAGGCTGGTCGCCAGACTCGGCGTTTCCTGGACAATCGCCTGAAACAGGCTGACGACCCCGTCCTGCGGCATCGCGTGCGGCACGGGCCCCTGCAGGTAGTAAGCGATGGTGAACCGCCGCAGATAGCCGGGCACCAGCATCGCGATCTGTTCCCAGCCAAACGCGAAAAAGAGGCCGAGGAGGAGCGGGCGCTTGAACTGCGCGCCCACGAACGCGAAGACCGCCCCGTAAACCGCCAGCCCGATTGCCAGGAGCGCCAGGTCCTTGAGGACCGGAATGAACGAGGCGCCAAGGTTCGACCCGATCGGCGCGACGAGGACGTAGACGAGGACCACCGATGGGAGGACGACGAAGCCGGTCACGGTCAGGTACGCGAAGTACTTGCCGAGGAGGACCGCCCCGCGTCGAATGGGCCGGGTGAACAGGTACGTAATCGTCTTGTCCTCGACCTCGTCGGCGATGAGCGCCGTCCCGTAGAACACGCCGAGAATCGGGACGATGATTCTCAGGTACAGAATCCAGATCATGCCGCCGAAGATGGCAGGGCCGGTGATCCGTACCCCGTCCACCGAACCGACCGGCATGCCCAGCCACACGAGAGAGCGGACGACGCACGCAATCACCACCGGCGCGCCGACGACCAACGCCATGAAGATCGTGCGCTTGGACCAGAGCATCTCGCCGACCGAGAGCTCGAAGATCCGGGCGGCCGACGACAGCAGGCTCGGTGCTTTGGTTTCGCTCATCTGGGTTTCCCAGCCACACCCGACCTCGGCCTACTGCTTCACCAGGTAGCGGAAGACCGCCTGGAGGTTGTCGTCGGGTGAGGTGACCTCGTCGATGTTGCCGTGCTCGCCCGACGCGGCCATCTCGGTCAGCCGCGCGTAGAAATCGTCCGGCTTCGCGGTCTCGACCACGACAGCCCCTTCCTCGAACCGCAGGCTCAACACGTCGTCTCGCGTCAGGAACTGGCGAGCGAGGCCGCGCGGGTCGGCGCCACGGACGTAGACCGTATGCGGATGCTCGTCGATCAGATCGCGGATCTGGTGGACATCCCCCTCGGCCAGGATTCGGCCGTTGTTGATGAGGAGGATGTTGGAGGTCATCGACTCGATCTCGTGAAGAATGTGGCTCGAGACGAGCACGCTCCGGCCGGCTCGAGCCCAGTCCCGGATAAGCCGGATCGTCTTGCGCCGCATCAGCGGGTCCATGCCGGACAGCGGCTCGTCGAGGATGAGCAGCTCGGGATCGTGGACGATCGCCTGCGCCAACTTGACCCGCTGCCGCATCCCCTTGCTGTAGGCGCCGATCTTCTTGTCCGCCGCGTCGAGGAGCTCCACGGCGCCGAGGGCGCGGCGCGCCGCATCGGTCGCTTCACGCTCGCTCAAGCCGTTCAGCCGGACGAGCGCCGTCACCCATTCCAGGCCGGTCATCCGGTCGTAGAAGGCGTCCTGCTCCGGGCAGAAGCCGATGCGCGTGAAGAGGCCGGGGTTGCCCCAGATGGACTGGCCGAGCACCTGCACGCTCCCCTGGCTCGGCTTGAGCTGCCCCGTGATCAGCTTCATGAACGTGGACTTGCCGGCGCCGTTCGGACCCAGGAGACCGGTAATGCCGGCGGGGACCGACACGGTGACATCGTTGAGGCCAATCACCTGGCCGTACCATTTCGAGACCTTCTCCGAGGTGACGATCGCGGCGCTCACGTCACGACCTCCACGCCGCGCACGCGCCGCTCGAGCACCGAGATGGACACGATGACCAGCCCCACGAGCGCGAGGAGCGAGACCATCCACGGAGTCTCGTAGCGGGGCTTGAGCCGGAAGATCACGTCGATGACCTGGGTCAGATTCGCGGGGAAGGAAATCCAGGAGGCTCCGGTGCCGCCGAGGATCAGCCGAAGCACGCCGAAAATCGCTTCGCTGAAGAACATCGCGCCCGTGTAGAGAATGCCGACGTATCGGCTGCTCTTGGAGAGCGACGACAACGCGAGCATCGCAAACGACGCGACGATGACCTGCAGGAACGACGCGACCGTGATCGCCGGGAACAAGTACAGATTCTGGCGCGCGAACGTGAAGCTGCCCGAGAAGAGAATCTGAAGGATGAGGAGCAGGATGCCCGGCACCCAGGTCATCACCAGCAGGAACGCGGCGAGCACGGCGAACTTGCCGGCGATGTACTCGGCACGCATCAACGGTTTCGAAAGATAGATCTGCAGGGCGTTTGCGCGGCGGTCGTTCGCGATGAGACCGGCGCCGGCCCAAATGGTGATGAAGAAGAGGAACACGCTCTGGACCCCGAGGAATCCCCGGAAGGATTCGGGGGTCATCGCGATCGGCGACAGCTGAGGGTAGTTGGCGGCGAAGTAAATCCTGCCGGCGTAGACGATGAAGGGAATCCAGGAGGCGAACAGGAGCCCCAGAAAGACGCGGCGCCGGATCATCCCTCGAATGCCCGCGTAGGCTATGACGCTCCAGGCATGGCCCGGCGCGACTTTCGAGCCGCCGTACCGGCGGTAGCTCTGATCGTGGATGGGCATTAGTCTTCGCCGACCGCCTTCGCGAACGCGTCTTCGAGCGTCGGTACACTCGGCCGGAGGTGACGGACCTGTACCTTCTGCCGGGCCGCAATGGCGCAGATCGCCTGCTGATCGGTGCCGAAGGCACGCGAACGATCGGCAGGCACGAACACCCGCATCACATCCTCATCGGTCGAGTGGACGTCCATCCCCGACTCTTTCAGCGCCGCGATGAACGCGTCCAGCGATCCCGTCGATCCCGTCGATCCCGTCGATGCCTTGACCCGCACCTCGAAGACCCGGCCGCTCGGTCCTTTCAACTCGCCGATGGGCCCCTGCGCGACCACCGTCCCCTTGTCCATCACGACGACGCGGTCGCACGTGAATTCGACGTCGGGGAGCAGGTGTGACGAGAGAATCAGATTGACGCGCTTGTTGTGACCGAGATCGCGGATCAGCTCGAGCATCTCGTCGCGCCCCTTCGGGTCCATCCCGTTGGTCGGCTCGTCGAGGAAGAGCAGGTCGGGATCGTGCACGAGCGCCTGCGCGAGCTTGATGCGCTGCTTCATGCCGGTCGAGTACGTCTCCAGGTTGCGATACCGCGCCTCGCCGAGGCCAACGTAGTACAGCACCTCGTGCGCGCGCTGCATCGCGTCCGAGAACGGCAGGCCTGCGAGCTGCCCGCAGTAGGCGACGAAGGTCACGGCGTTCATGCCCGGGATGTGCGCATCGGTCTCCGGCATGTAGCCGAGGCGTCCCCGGATCTCGAGCGGTTTGTGGGCCACGTCGAGGCCGAGCACCTGCATCCGGCCGCGATCGGGCTTCAGGAACCCGAGAAGCGCCTTCAGCATCGTGCTCTTGCCGGCGCCGTTCGGCCCCAGCAGGCCGACCGCCCCCGGCTCGAACGCCGCGCTGACGTCGCGGAGCGCGGCGTTCTTGCCGTAGGTGACGGTGACGTTGTCGAGGGTAACTACGGAGTCAGGCATCCTTCAAACCTGTAGGGACTAGGGACAAGGGACTGGGGACTGGCAACTCTATCCCGCGGAGTCCCCAGTCCCTAGTCCCCGGTCCCTAGTCCCTACATCTAGCTGATACGGCCGCACAGTCACAGAGTTCCGCGGAGGCCGAGCACGTCGGCGCGCTCCCGCATGAACGCGACGACGTTCGCGATGTGCTCCTCGAGCGGGAGGCCCATCTCCTCCGCCCCCTTCCGGAGATCGTCGCGGCTGACGTTTTTCGCGAATGCCTTGTCCTTCATCCGCTTGACGACCGATGCCGCCTCGAGGTCGAGGATGCTCTTCGACGGCCGCACGAGCGAGGCGGCGGTCACGAAGCCGGCCATCTCGTCGCACGCGAAGAGCGTCTTCTCGAGGGCCGACTCGCGCGGCACGCCCGAGTACTCGGCGTGCGACAGGATGGCACGGATGACCCACTCGGGATAGCGTCGCTCGCGGAGAATCTCGACGCCGCGGAACGGATGATCCGCCTGCGACGGCCACCGTTCGTAGTCGAAGTCATGGAGGAGCGCGACGACACCCCAGTCCTCTTCGTCCTCGCCGAATTTCCGCGCGTAACCCCGCACCGCGGCCTCGACCGCGAGCATGTGCTTCCGCAGGCTCTCGCTCTTCGTGTATTCCGTCATCAGCGCCCAGGCGTCGTCGCGGGACAGCGCGCTCATGCGCCCCACAAGGTCAGGAAAAACGAGATGATAATCGCGTTGGTGAAATCGATGAAAAACGCGCCCACCATCGGCACGACCAGGAATGCCTTGGGTGACGGCCCGTACCGCTCGACCAGCGTTTCCATGTTCGCCATCGCGTTCGCCGTCGTCCCCAGCATGAATCCGCAGAACCCGCCGGAGATCACGGCCGCGTCGTAGTTGCGCCCCATGAAACGATAGATCGGCCAAAGACACAACACGACGATCAGCGCCACCTGCGCGAGCAGGATGATCGTCAGCGGGAGCGCGAGGCCGGCGAGCTGCCAGAGCTGCAGCGTCATCAGCGAGACGGCGATGAACAGCGCGAGCGACACCGTCCCGAGGTCGTCGAGCATCCGCTGAGAGAGGTTGATGACTCGCGTGACGTCGTCCAGGTTGCGAATCGCCGCGGCCACCAGCATCGCGCCGATATATGAGGGGAGCGTCAGCTGGCGCGTGCCGATTCCCGGGATCGTGAACGAGGTGCCGTTCAGCCACAGGCTGACCCACGTCCCCAGCGCCATCGCGACGAGGATCGCAACCAGGTTCTTGAGGAGCGCGTAGGCCTCGACGTCCTCTCCTTTCGGAGTAGGAACCGGCGGCTCGCCCGCGGCCGCCTCGACGACCGCCTCGGCGCGATCAGGGACCTGCCCCGGGACCCGCGACCGCCGGCCGTGAAGCTTGTGGCGCTTGATGAGGGTCGTGGCGATTGGCCCGCCCAGAACACCCCCCGCGACGATCCCCATCATCGCCGCGGCGACCGCGATCGTCTCGGCGCCCACGACCCCGGCGCGCTCGAACAGCGGGGCGAACGCCAGCCCGGTGGCGGGCCCACCCGTGAGCGTCACGGAGCCGGCCAGCACGCCGAGAAGCGGCGACTCGCCGAGCAGGCGCGCGACCATGACGCCGACCACGTTCTGAAGGACGGCCGCAACCGTCGAGAGCATGAAAAAAAACGCGACGAGCGGCCCGCCGATCCGCAGCAGCGACAGGCTGGCGCCGAACCCGATCGTCGTGAAGAAGGCGATCTGCAACGGCTGGCGGATCGACGTGTCGAAGCCCAGCAATGTCGTCCCGCTGGACCAGGAGGCGAGCGTCAGCAGGGCCACGACCATGCCCCCGACCACGGCGGCCGGGATGTTGTAACGCGCCAGTGACGGAATCGCTTTCTTGATGCGGTAGCCGAGAAACAGCGCGAGCCCGCCCAGCGCCACGGTCTGCACGACGTCGAGGGTGAGCAGCGGCGGGACCGTCGCTGGGCCGGGTGGCTGCATGAGGCGTCGGCGATCCTACCCCAGAAATCGACGACCGATCAGCGCCGCACGGCGCGGCCGCGACTAGAAACTACACACCCCTGGAAAGAATTACCCGCGTTCGAGGCGCATCCTTCAGTGTCAACGCATTCGCGCTCGTTCATCGAATACATGTTTTCAATAAGTTAGAACAAGCCACAACGCATGGGCGAAATGGCCGAGTTCGTGCACTGCACAGGTGCGCTCCCCTAGGAAACGGGGCCAGCCCAGTCCCGTGTCACGCTGTGATGCGACTGATTCGTTGCTGGCTCCTGCTGAGCCTTGTACTGGGTTGTGCGTCCACAGCCCTCGCCCAACCCACCGTCGATCCCCGCATCGCCGAATTCGACCCGTCTCCAGACCACTCTGATGTCGTCAACGGTGTGCCGATCGTCAGCGGCTACCAACTGGAGATTTATCTGGTCGGCGGGACGACGCCGGTTCGAGTGCTTGCGCTTGGAAAGCCATCTCCGGATCCGGACGGTGTCATCCGTGTCGCGTTTGACGTCCTCCTCAACCCGCCGCTGACGACCGGCGTCACGTACGAGGCGCGGGCCGTTGCCGCCGGGCCCGGAGGAGTGGGCCGCAGTACCTCTGTCGAACACGTTCCTGTTTCAGACGGGAACCTGCAGCTACAACGTCACGCCGACGACCCGCGCAGTGCCAGTCGGCGGGGGCAGCTCGACCTTCTCGGTCGCGACGGCGGCAGGCTGCGCGTGGACGGCCGTGAGCCAGGCCGGTTGGATTACCGTCACGAGCGGCTCCAGCGGCAGCGGCAACGACACGGTCGGCTTCACCGCCGCCGCGAACGCTGGAGCGGCGCGCTCAGGCACGATCCTCATCGCCGGGCAGACGGTGTCAGTCACACAGCCGGCGGCGGCCACCTGCAGCTACAACGTCACGCCGACGACCCGCGCGGTGCCAGTCGGCGGGGGCAGCTCGACCTTCTCGGTCGCGACGGCGGCAGGCTGCGCGTGGACGGCCGTGAGCCAGGCCGGTTGGATTACCGTCACGAGCGGCTCCAGCGGTAGCGGCAACGGCACGGTCGGCTTCACCGCCGCCGCGAACGCTGGAGCGGCGCGCTCAGGCACGATCCTCATCGCCGGGCAGACGGTGTCAGTCACACAGCCGGCGGCGACCACCTGCAGCTACAACGTCACGCCGACGACTCGCGCGGTGCCGCCCGGCGGAGGCAGCTCGACGTTCTCGGTCGCGACGACGGCAGGCTGCGCATGGACGGCCGCGAGTCAGGCCGGATGGATCACCGTCACGAGCGGCTCCAGCGGTAGCGGCAACGGCACGGTCGGCTTCACCGCCGCCGCCAATACCGGCCCGGCGCGATCGGGCACACTCCTCATTGCGGGCCAGCAGAGGACCGTCACGCAGGCCAGCGGCGGCACGTGCACCTTTGTCGTCTCGCCGCTGACGCCGACGGTCGCCGCGGCTGGAGGCGCCGTGGCTATCACTGTGACCACGCAGACCGGGTGCACGTGGTCCGCTGCGGAAAGCCCCAATGTGAGCTGGGTCTCGATTACGAACGGCTCGGCGAGGACCGGGAGCGGTACGTTCACGCTGCAGGTCGTGGCGAACGCTCAGTCATCGGCGCGGACGATGAGTGTGACGGTCGCCGGTAACCTCGTGACGCTGACGCAGACCGGCAGCAACGCGCTGACGAACCCGTCGGGGTTGCGGGTCATCCGCTGACGGTCCGACGACAGCGCCGCCTGGCGGCATCCTGATGCGGCTTACAATTGCCGCAACTGGAGGCCAGCCATGATCACCGGTCGATATTCCACTGTCGGTGCGCTCGCCGTCGCGTTCCTGGCAGGCGCCTGGGCGGGCCTCGCCGCCGCCCGACAGGAAAAACCTTCGCTGATGAGCTCGGCGATCTTCCAGTGGGAATCGGTGTCACCCACGCCGACGAAAGTCGGAGCGGTGCGCAGGTTCTTTCGGGCGCCGACCGCGACGCTCGACGAGCTCGAATTCCATGTGACGACGCTCGACCCGGGTCAGTCCTCTCATCCGCCGCATCAGCATCCGAACGAGGAGCTGATCATCGTGAAGGAGGGATCGGTCGAGGCATTCTCGAACGGCGCGTGGGCGCCGGCCTCGACAGGATCGATCATCTTCAACGCTTCCAATCAGCCGCACGCGGTGCGCAACGCGGGCCGAACCGCGGCGACCTACTTCGTCGTCAATTGGAGCTCGCCGGGCATGCTCAAGGACAAGGCGACGCCGCGGTAGGGTGCTACAGGGTCGTCAATTCCAGCGCGCGACGGATGATCGCCGTCGCCTTCGTCGTCAGCCCGTATCGCGCGAGGTCATCCGGATCGGCGAGCGTCACATCGTCGACGTCGGAACCGTGCTGAAGCGCGCCGCCGACTGGGCGGCAGAGATAGTCGATCAGGACGAAGTGATAACGGACGCGCTGGTCCGGATCGACGAGGATCCGGTCGAAGACCTCGATCACCGGGCCGACCTCGACGACGAGGCCGGTCTCCTCCAGGATCTCGCGGGCGGCGCCCGCCTCGAGCGTCTCGCCCACCTCGAGCGTGCCGCCCGGCAGACTCCACTGCCCCGCCAGGGGCTCGTACCGGCGCTTGATGAGCACGATCTTGCCGTCGACGAGGACGACGGCGCCAACGCCGACGATCGGTCGCTCCGGATAGCTGCGCGTGTCCATTGATTCTGGATTCTGGATTCTGAATTCTAGATTCCCATGATCTTCACGACGACACGCTTCTTTCTTCTCCCATCGAACTCCGCGTAGAAGATCTGCTCCCACGGCCCGAGGTCGAGCGCGCCGGACGTGATCGGTACGATCACCTGGTGCCCCATGACGGTGCGCTTCAGGTGCGCGTCGGCGTTGTCTTCACCGGTCCGGTGGTGCTTGTACTCCGGCTTCGCGGGCGCCAGCTCCTCGAGCCACGCGGCGAAGTCCTCGATCAGCCCCTCCTCCCAGTCGTTTACGTAGACGCCGGCGGTGATGTGCATCGCGGAGACGAGCGTCATCCCTTCCTTGACGCCGCTCTTCTTGACGATGGCGGCGATCTCGTCGGTGATCCGAACCATCTCGCGGCGCTGCTTCGTGTTGAACCACAGGTAGTCGGTATGGACCTTCATAAGGTTTGCAGGAACTAGGGACTGGGGACTCGGGCTAGTGCCGAGTGCCCAGTGCCTAGTCCCTACAGCGTCAGGTTAGCCTCCGCGTTGATATCAAGCGGTGACGTCTGTCCCGCGCGCAGCTTGCGGAATCCGGCGGCTGCGATCATCGCCGCGTTGTCGGTAGACAGCATGAGGCTTGGCAGGAAGACCGGCAGGCCTTCCCGGACGCCGCGAGCCGCGGCGTCGGCCCGGAGCCGGCTGTTGGCCGAGACTCCGCCGGCGATCCCCACGCTGGCCGCCCGCAGCCATCCGGCCGCGGCGAACGTCCGGTCGACGAGCGTCGTGACCACGACACGCTGGAAGCTGGCGCAGAGGTCTGAGACGTCGCTCCTGGAGAGCGCGCTCGCGCCGCCGCGCGACTCCACCTCCCGCGCGACCGCCGTCTTCAGCCCGCTGAAGCTGAAGTCGGTGCGATACGCCATCGACGGCGGAAACAGACCCTTGGGCGCTGTCGCCGTCGGCTGATTGCGATCGGCGTGCGTCATCCGCGTCGCGGGCAGGTCGACGGCCCGGTCATTTCCCTCTTTCGCTCGTCGATCCACGACGGGGCCGCCCGGATAGCCGAGGCCGAGCAGCTTCGCGACCTTGTCGTACGCTTCGCCCGCCGCGTCATCCCTCGTGCGGCCGACGAGTTGATAGATCCCCTCCGTCGGCACGTGGTAGAGGCTCGTATGCCCGCCCGAGACGACGAGCACGGTCGCGGGCAGCGGCAGCAGTCCGTTGTGGAGGAACAGCGACTCGATGTGTCCGGCCAGGTGATGGACACCGACGAGCGGGATGCCGAGCGAGGCGGCGACCGACTTGCCGAAGCTCACGCCGACGAGCAGCGAACCGACGAGCCCTGGACCCTGCGTGACGGCGATCGCACCCAGGCCGCGCCAATCGGCGCCCGCCTCCTCGAGGGCACGCTCGACGACGCCGCAGATGTCGCGGACGTGCTGCCGGGACGCCAGCTCGGGGACGACCCCGCCCCACTCGCGATGGATGTCGGCCTGCGACGCGATCACGCTCGAGCGGATCGCCCACGGACGCGCCGGCTCGCCGGTCTCCGCGACGACGGCGGCCGCCGTTTCGTCGCAGGAGGTCTCAATGCCGAGGATCAACATGGTGTCGTCTTGCAGGACCCGGTAGGGGCGCTTCGCGAAGCGTCCCTACGGCGTCGGCCATGTCAGCCCGTCCTCACGGGGCTCAGGGGCTGCTGCACGAGACGCCGCAGCGATTCCGAGTACGGCGGGTGGCAGATCCCGCGCTCGGTGATGATGCCGGTGATGTACCGGTGCGGGGTGACGTCGAAGGCGGGGTTTCGGATGTGCGCGCCCACTGGCGTGACGCGCGACGCGCCGAAGTGGCTGACCTCGCGCTGATCGCGCTCCTCGATCGGAATGTGCGCGCCGTCGGGCGTCGAGAGGTCGATCGTCGACACGGGCGCCGCGACGTAGAACGGGATGTCGTGCTCGCGCGCGAGCACGGCGACGGTGTAGGTGCCGATCTTGTTCGCGACGTCGCCGTTCGCGGCGACGCGATCGGCGCCGACGATCGCGAGGTCGATCTCGCGATCGCGCATGAGCGGCCCGGCCATGCTCTCGGTGATGACGGTGGTCTCGATGCCTTCGCGCACGAGCTCCCAGGCCGTCAGGCGCGCGCCCTGCATGAACGGCCTCGTCTCGTCGGCGAACACAGCGATGCGCTTCCCGTGCTCGACGGCCGCGCGCAGGACGCCGAGCGCCGAGCCGTAGCCGGCCGTCGCGAGCGCCCCTGCGTTGCAGTGCGTGAGAACGCGCGCGCCGTCCGGCACGATGTTCGCGCCGTGCTGACCCATCGCCCGGCAGTTCGCGACATCCTCGTCGTGGATGCGCCGCGCCTCTGTCTCCAGCCGCTCGCCGATCTCTTCGGGCGACTCCCCGGACTGCGCTCCTTCGGCGAAGGCTTTCTTCATCCGGTCGATGGCCCAGAACAGGTTGACCGCGGTCGGACGCGTGGCGGCCATCAGCGTGCAGATCTTTTGAAGCTCGACGGCCAGCTGCGGCGTGCCCTTCGCCTTGCTGCGCTTCACGCCGAGAGCAATCCCCATCGCGGCCGCGACGCCGATCGCCGGCGCGCCGCGGATCACCATCGTCCTGATCGCCTTGGCGACCTCCTGCGGCGTGCGGCAGCGGACGTAGAGCTCCTGCGAGGGCAGCTTCCGCTGGTCCACCATGATGACGACATCGTCTTGCCAGTCGATCGTTGGAAGCATGTTACAAAACGATCATATCAAGCTTTATTCCAACAGCCGTGCGTCGAACGGCAGAGGGAGAAGCGCGGCGAGCCGGCAGCGTCCGGTGACGCCGTCGAGGTTGGCCAGGACGACATCGACGTCCCCGCAGAACTCCCACAACAGCTGGCGGCAGGCGCCGCACGGCGGCGTGGGAGACTCGGTGTCCGCAACGACGACCACGCGGGTGAACGCGCGGTGGCCTTCCGAGATCGCTTTGAAGATCGCCACGCGCTCGGCGCACATCGTGAGGCCGTAGGTCGCGTTCTCGACGTTGCAGCCGGTGATGATGTCCCCGGCGGCGGTCTCGAGCGCCGCCCCGACCTTGAACCGCGAGAAGGGAGCGTGCGCGCGCTCGCGCGCCACCTGAGCCGCTTCCACGAGCACGGCTTCGATCGCGGGGTCGGTCGAGTCGGACGCCGCGTCGAGCACGACCGGCTGCCATCCGCGCTCGCTCCTGCGGTCGCCGCTGCCCCGGCGCTGGCCGACACGGCGATCGCCGCCCGCGCGTCGGCGCTCCAACTCGACGCGACCGGCCTGTCCTGCGCGCCGGTCCGTGCCGCTTCGCCGATCGCCGTCGGCGCGGCGCTGCCCCTTGCGGCGATCGCCCGACGGTTTCTTCCGATCAGATGCGCCCAACGGTGCCCTCCAGGAGCGCGCCGAACTCGCCGCGGACGCGCCGCGCGGTCTCCATCACTTCGTCGTGGTGCAGCGGCTGCGGCAGGATGCCCGCCGCCATGTTGGTGATGCAGGACACGCCGAGCACCTCGATCCCCATGTGCCGCGCGGCGATCGCCTCCGGCACCGTGGACATGCCGACGGCGTCCGCCCCCATCGTACGGAAACAGCGGATTTCGGCGGGCGTCTCGTAGCTGGGTCCGCGCAGCGCGAGATAGATGCCGTGCGCAACCTCGAGCTTCTGGTCCTTTGCCGCCGCATCCGCGAGGCCGCGCAGCCGCCTGGAGTACACCTCGGTCATGTCTGGAAACCGCAGGCCAAACCGATCGTCGTTCGGGCCGACGAGCGGATTGTCGCCCAAGAAGTTGATGTGGTCGTCGATGATCATCAGCGCGCCGGCCGAAAACGCCGTGTTGATCCCTCCGGCCGCATTCGTGAGGATCAGGACCTTCACGCCGAGCAGCCCCACGACGCGCGTCGCGAACGTGACCGTGCCGGCGTCGTGCCCTTCATATAAATGAACGCGTCCGGACAGGACGGCGACGTTCCGGCCGGCGAGGGTACCGTTCACCAGATTGCCCGCATGACCCATCACGCGCGATTGGGGCCAATGCGGAATGTCCCCGTACGACACGGTCGTGGCGTTCGAGAGCCGCGTGGTGAAATCTCCGAGGCCCGAGCCGAGCACGATCGCCACCTGGGGCGCCAGACCGGCCCCCCGCAGGTGCGTCGCCGCCTGTTCCGCCCGGGAGTACAGGTCGTCTTGCCAGCGAGCGCCGGTGGGGCGAGTCGGATGGGTCATAACAGGAACCCCGCGATGGTGGCGGTCACGAAGTTGGCCAGCGTCCCCGCCAGCATGGCCCGAAAACCGAGCCGCGCGAGGTCGTGCCGGCGGTTCGGCGCGAGCGCGCCGATCCCCCCGATCTGAATCCCGATCGAACTGAAGTTGGCGAAACCGCACAACGCAAACGTCGCGATCGTGAACGAGCGCGGATCCAGCGTCGGTTTCAACGGCCCGAGCTGCGAGTACGCGACAAACTCGTTGATCGCCATGCGTGTGCCGAGCAGATGACCAATGGTGGGCGCATCGCGCCAGGGAACGCCCATCGCCCAGGCCACCGGCGCGAAAAACCAGCCGAAGATCTGCTGCAGACTGAGCCCCACGAACCCGAGGAGATGGTTCACGAGCGCGATCAGCGCCAGAAACGAGATCAGCATCGCGGCCACGTTGAGCGCCAGGTGCAACCCTTCGGTCGTGCCGCGGCCCGCGGCATCGATCACGTTGACGTCGGTCTTCTCCACATCCAGCTTGACCGTCCCCATCGTTTCCGGCACCTGGGTCTCGGGCACGATCATCTTGGCCATCATCAGCGTGCCCGGGGCGGTCATGATGACCGCCGTCAGCAGGTGCTGCGGCTCGATCCCGAACGCGATGTACGCGGCCATAATGCCGCCGGAAATGTGCGCCATGCCGGAGGTCATGACCGTCATCAGCTCAGACTCGGTCATCTTCGGGAGGTACGGCCGGATCGTCAGCGGCGCTTCGGTCTGGCCCATGAAGATACTGGCGGCAACGTTCAGACTCTCGGCGCCGCTCGCGCGCATGACGCGCCGCATCAGCAGCGCGAACAGCCGGACGACGATCTGCATGACGCCGAAGTAGTACAGGATGGCGAAGAGCGCGGCGATGAAGATGATCGTCGGCAGCACCTGGAGGCCGAAGATGAGGCTGTACCGCGCCCCTTCTTCACCAAGCACGGCAGTCATGATTCGCGACCAGGCCGCCCTGTCTCCCAGCGGGCCGAACACCATCGAGGATCCCTCGACCGAGAAGGCGAGCACCTGGTTGATCGCCCCTCCGAGCCGCCGGAACAGCTCCTGTCCGCCGGAGGTCTTGAGCACGAGCAGCGCGAAGACGACCTGCAGCGCCAGGCCCCAGGCGACCGTGCGCGCGTCGATGGCGCGCCGGTTCGTCGACAGGGCGTAGGCGATCGAGAGGATCGCGATCAGGCCGACGAGCGGCTGCAGCTGCGGAATCCCGGCAGCGGCGACGGCGGCAACAATGGCGGCCGCCACGGCCGCCGATCCGAGGACGATCGCGTCCTGGCGGTCGTACGGCATGCGGACAGGCGGGGGCGGAGCCGAGGCGACGGCTCCGCCGGGCGCTTCGGTCACTGTGCAATCTCCTCGAGAATCAACGATGACGGCGACGGCGGCGCATCCTCGATCGTATACGCGCGGGCGATCAGGCTGGCCGCTTCGGCCGCTTTGCGCTTGTCGCGGTACAACAGCTCGACGAGCGGATCGCCGGCGTTGACCCGATCGCCCAGGTGCGCCTTGATCCAGAGACCGGGCGCGGGATCGATCGCATCTTCCGCTTTCTCGCGGCCGGCGCCGAGCGCCATCGAGGCGCGGCCGATCGCCATCGCGTCGATGTCCGAGACGAACCCGCCGCGCGGCGCCGCGACGACCTCGCGCGATGGCGCGGCGGGCAGCCGACTGTAGTCGTCGACGACCTTCGGATCGCCGCCCTGATGCTCGATCACCTGGCGGAACTTCTCGACGCCGGCGCCCGACGTCAGCGCCCGGCGCACCTGCGCTTCAGCCTCCGCGTTGGTCGGGGCGAGGCCGGCCAGGCGGACCATGCGCGCGGCGAGGGTCACAGACAGGTCCTCGAGATCTTTCGGGCCCTTTCCCTTCAGCGTCTCGATCGATTCGATGATCTCGATCGAGTTCCCGACGGCACGGCCGAGCGGCACGTCCATCGCGGTGAGGAGGGCTTCGGACCTGACGCCCGATCGGTTCCCGATCGCGACCATGAGCGTGGCGAGCCGACGCGCGTCCTCGACCGTCTTCATGAACGCGGCACGCCCCGCTTTCACGTCGAGCACCAGCCCGTCGATCCCTTCGGCGATCTTCTTGCTCATGATCGACGCGCAGATGAGCGGGACGCTCTCGACGGTCGCCGTCACGTCGCGCAGCGCGTACAGCTTCTTGTCCGCCGGCGCGATCCGCGACGTCTGCTGGATGAGCACGCAGCCGACCTTCCCGAGCGCGCGCGTCATCTCGTCGAGGTCGAGCGACAGGCGGAGGCCGGGGATCGACTCCAGCTTGTCCACGGTTCCGCCGGTGTGCCCGAGCGCGCGGCCCGACATCATCGGCACGATCACGCCGCACGCCGCCGCGAGCGGCGCGAGGACGAGCGAGGTCTTGTCGCCGACGCCGCCCGTGCTGTGCTTGTCGACCTTGGAGCCGGGGATTGCCGAGAAGTCCGCGCGATCCCCGGAGCGCGTCATCGCCTGCGTCAGCCAGGCCGCTTCTTCGTCGCTCATGCCGCGCCAGACGACCGCCATGAGCAGCGCCGTCGCCTGATAGTCGGGGATTGAGCCGTCCGTTACGCCGCGGACGAAGAAATCGATCGCATCTTGAGACAGGGCGTGCCCGTCCCGCTTGTGTCTGATGACGTCTACGGCCCGCATGCGCGCAAGGCGCAGAGTATAATCCGGTTGACTCCCAATTCAGTGACCGAGGCAGACACCAAGGACCCTCTGTCGCCGGAACTGGCCGCGAAGCTCGTGGATTTCGCGCGCGCCTGCAAGGCGGCCGCGCGCGCCGTCGCGCTCTACCCGGCAGCACACCCGGCGATCGGCGTCACGCTCGGGCGCCTCGTCGATGCCGCCGACAAGGCGACGCTGAACGGTCCCTTCGCGCTGCACATCCGGCCGACCGGCGTGCTCGTCGGCGGCGCCGAAATGGCGCGGCCGGACCCCGCGATCCGCGAGCTCGCCGAGCTGCTGCACCCGCACCTGGTGGGCGGCCTGAAGTTGAACGGCGGCACCGATATCGCGACCTGGCGCGCGCTGCTCCTGCTGCTCGCGCGCTCGGCCGAGGAGACCCGCGCCGACGGCGGCATCGGCATCCTGTGGAGCCGCAGCGGCGGCCCGAGCATCGAGCTGGAAGAGATCGACTACGCGGAAGTGCTCCGCGAGCGCGCGGGCGCGGCCGCGCTCATCGAAAACGTCGTCGCCGCCTGCATGAAGAGCGGCGCGCGGCTCGAGCTGGACGACAGCGCGATGCGATCGCTGGTGGCGCTCGCGACCGATCCCGCGAAGCTGCAGGCGCTCGTCGCGAAGCTCGAAGAGGCGGCCGCCGGCGACCCCAGGAGCCACGCGGCGTCGATGATTCGGCTGGTCCGCGGCATCGCGGAGTTCCTGAACCAGGCCACGCCCGAGGAGCTCGAGCCGATGTTTCGCCGGATGGCGACCGCCGCCGCGTCCGGATTGAGCGCGGACGCGATGCTCGCGCTGCTCCAGCAGCGCGGCACCGCCGACGCGATGGCGGGCTCGATCGACGTCGTCGGCGCGATGGTCGACCGCATGGACGACAAGGCGGTCGCCGGGTTCGTCGCCGGCGCCATCATCGCGGAAAAGGGGCCGACCGATCGCCTGGCCCAGGCCTTCGAAGCGCTCGTGCCGGACGTCGATCGGAAGCGGACGCTGCTCTCGATGGCCGAGCAGCAGGTCGGGGCCTCGCCGCTCGGCCAGGAAGGCAACTTCGACAATCTGTGGTCGAACGTCGAGAACATGCTGACCTCGTACTCCGACGCGCCGTTCGTGCCCGCGGACTACGCCCGTGAGCTGTCGCAGTCGCGCGGCCGGGCGACCGACGTCGAGCAGACGGCCGACGATCCTCCGGAACGGCTCGCAGGATGGATCGCGACGGTGAGCGACGCCGCGATTCGCGGCCTCGACGCGCAACTCCTCGAGGACCTGCTGACGATCGAGCAGGATCCCGCGCGCTGGAGGGACATCGCGGAAACAGTCGTCGCGTACATCGACGACATGGCGCGCGTGGGCCAGTTCGACACCGCCTGGCAGTTCGTCGAGCAGCTTTCGCGAGAGGCGGCGGGCGTCTCGCAACGCAGAGAGCCCGCCCTTCAGGCCATGGGCAAGCTCGCGCGCGGCAACCTCGTACGGCAGGCGCTGCGAGACCTCCGGACCGCGGACGACCCCGCCTTCGCGCGGACGATGCGCCTGTGCCACACGATCGGCCCCGCGGCGATCCAAACGCTGGCCGACATCCTGTCGAGCGAGCAGGATCCCAAGACCCGGCGACGGATCCGCGAGATCCTCGTCGGGTACGGGGCGCGCGGCCGGGAGGCCGCGCAGCAACTCTTGAAGGCCCCGAACTGGGAGGTCCGGCGCACCGCGGCGTATTTGTTGTCCGAGTTCGGCGGCGCCGAAGCGGCGTCGCTGGAGCCCTTGCTCAAGGATTCCGAGCCCCGCGTCCAGCGCGAGGCCGTGCGGGCGGTCATGCTGAACGGCAGCGAGGCCGCGTTCGAAACGCTTGTGAAGACGCTGACGTCGGTCTCGGGGGCGCAACGCGAGCCGCTCGTGTCGGAGCTGACGGCGCTGCGCGACGAACGCGCCGGCCCGCTCTTCCGCTACGTGCTGCCGCGGATCGACCGCACCGGGTTCAAGGCGCTCTACCTGGCTGCCATCGAGCGGCTCGGCGCGATCGGCGGCAACGACTCGGTTGACGCGCTCGCACAGGTCCTGCTGGACGGCGCCTGGTGGCCCCCGTTTCAGGATCGCCGGCATCAACCGGCGGCAGCCGAGGCGCTCCGGCGGATCGGGACGCCGAACGCGCTCGACGCGCTCCGGCGCGCCGCGTCGATAGGACCGCGCAACGCCCGGAAGGCGGCGCGCGCGGAACTGGCCCGCTTGCAAAAATGACCGACCGTACCCCGCTCTACGACGATCTGATCCGGCGGCTGGCGTCGGCCGCGCGCGGGTGCCTGCTCTACGCGCCCGGTCATCCGCTCATCGCTAAGAACCTGGACGCGCTGCTCGAGACGCTCGGCCAGCTGCACGCCGGCGCGCCGTCGGTCACGATCGGAGTTGTCGGCGGCCAGCTCGTCGTCGCCGACACGCCCCTGCCGAAGACCAGCGCGACGATGGGCGATTTCATCCGACGGCTGACGGTAAACGGCATCGAGCGCATCGTGATGGATCGCGGCGTGACCTCTGGCGAGCTGGACACGTTCGCCCGCGCGGTAGCCGCCCTGCCGCCGAAGGCGGAGCCTGGCGCGGCGCCGGCGGACCCGGCCAGGGGGCTCGCGCACATTCGGGTCGGACGCATCACCGACGAGCAGAAGACCGACGGGATACAGAGCGACATCGAGGCGATCCGGCAGCTGTACAGCAAGGCGACCGTCGCGGCCGAGACGCTCGTCCAGGTGGCCGAACAGGAAGGGCGGCCCGACCCCGGCCTTGCCATGCAGACCGTGGAAGGCCTCGCCGATGCGGTCACGCAGAACCGGACGGCGCTCGTCGCGCTGACGGCGATGAAGACCTACGACAACTACACGTTCACGCACATGGTGAACACGTCGATCCTGACGATGGGACAGGCGCGCGCGATAGGGATCGAGGGACGGTTGTTGCGGGAATTCGGCCTCTCCGCGCTGATGCACGACATCGGGAAGGTCAGGACTCCCAAGGAGATCCTGAACAAGCCCGGCAAGCTCTCGCCCGAGGAGTTCGAGATCATGAAACGGCACACGGTGGACGGCGCCGAAATCCTGCGCCGCACGCCCGAGATGCCGATCCTCGCGCCGGTCGTCGCCTTCGAGCACCACCTCCGGCTCGACGGGACGGGCTATCCCGCGGGGGCCAGGCGGCCCCTGCTCAACCTGGGAACGCAGCTCTGCAGCATCGCGGACGTCTACGACGCGATGCGCTCGAATCGCTCCTACCAGAAATCGTTTCCGAGCGACCGGGTCCTCGCGGTGCTTCAGAACAACGACGGCATCCACTTCGACAAGCACCTCGTGCGCCGGTTCTCGCAGCTGCTCGGCATCTACCCGCCGGGCAACCTCGTGCGGCTCAGCTCCGGCGAGCTCGCGGTCGTCCTCAAGGTGCATGCGCCGGATCCGTACCGCCCGCGCGTCCGCGTCATCGTCGATAAAGCGGGCGAGCGCATGAGCCTTCCCGTCGACCGTAATCTCTGGGAGTCGCGCGACGAAGACGGCCAGCCGGCCTCGGTGAAGACTCCGGTCGATCCCGCCGAGCATGGCGTCGATCCGCTGACCTTCTTGGCTTAGCCGCCGCGGGCCTGGTCCCGGAGATCCGGTCGAGCACGTGAAACACAAAGATAGTTGGAGAAACGAAAGCTCTCCATCGTCCAGTCGTAGTCTTTGAAATCCACGTGCGTTGGATAGATCTTTCCAATCCAATGCTTGGGGCTAAGCAGCTTGTAGTAGTCGGATAGAAGCACGTGGCTGTCGATGGAAAAAGCCCCGTACTCGAACTGAATGCAATCGACACGTTCCGCATCAATGGTGCGATGAAGGCCACGTAGCACGAGGTGCTCGGCCCCCTCGACGTCGATTTTCACGAAATTGAGCCTTTCGATGCCGTGCTCTTCGACGTATGCGTCTCCGGTCAGCAATGTGGCCTGAAACGGGGTCGAGCGGTGGTTGGCGTGCCGTGGGATGTCACACGTGAGATTGGGAAGATCGGGGTAGTAGTACATCTCGCGATTCTCACCGCGATCGCTCAGCCCTGCGCGGTTCAGCGTCGCGCGCGCCGAGAACCCTGTCGCCGCAATACGTCTGGCAAGTCGCTCGTACGTAGGCTCTGCTACCTCGAACGCATGCACGTGAGAACTCGGCCACTGCTGCAAAACTGCGATTGACCACTCGCCGACGTGAGCGCCCACGTCGAAGGCAGTCGTAAATCCCGCCAGTGCTAAGGCGGCGAAGGAGCGCCGCCTCGCCGTTTGCGTCCGGATCCCAATCATCGTTTTCGTACGCCTCGTCGATATATGCGGCAAGCCCGTGAAGCGCCTGGACGGTGCGCCTTTGCCGATGCTTCGCGATCAACCGCCGGGCTCGCACTTTGAGATTCTTGAGCATAAGACGCTACCCATGCTGACGTTTGGCGAAGGTATAATCGCCCGTTTCGTGTGATGAGGTGCTCATGACCCGACGCGTCATCGTCCTCGCCGTCACGGTTCTGCTGGCCGCTGCCCCAGCGTATGCCCAGTCGCAGCCGCCCGCGCCGGAGCAGTTCTTCGGCTTCCCGATGGGCGCCGAGCGGAAGCTGGCCGGCTGGGACAAGATCGTCGAGTACTTCCAGGCCATCGATCGCGCGTCGGACCGCGTCGTCGTTCAGGAGCTCGGCAAGACGACGATGGGAAAGCCCTACATCATGGCGATTGTCTCGGCGCCCGAGACGATCGCGAATCTGGCTGCCTATCAGGAGCAGCAGAAGAAGCTCGCCGACCCGCGAAAGACGACCGAGGAGGAGGCCGCCCGGATCGCGCGCGAGGGAAAAGCGGTCCTGCTCATAGGTACGAACGTCCACTCGACCGAGATCGGCAACAGCCAGATGGTGAACAAACTGATTCACAAGCTGGCCACCGAGCGATCGCCGTGGATGGATCACGTCCTGAAGAACGTCGTCCTGTTGCTGATTCCGTCTCAGAACCCGGACGGCCAGCAGATGGTCGTCGACTGGTACAACAAGAACCTTGGAACGGCGTACGAGGATTCGCCCTTGCCGGAGCTGTACCACAAGTACATCGGGCACGATAACAACCGCGACAACTACATGCTGACGCAGGTCGAGACGCAGTACCTCACCCGCGTCACTTACAAGGACTGGCTCCCCGAGGTGTATCTCGACAAGCACCAGATGGGGAGCAACCGGGCCCGCATCTTCGTCCCGCCGTTCAAGAACCCGCCGAACCCGAACGTCGATCCGCTCGTCTGGAGCGAGGTCAACCTGCTCGGGCAGGCGATGGCGGCGAAGCTGCACGAAGCGGGAAAGACCGGCGTCATCTGGGGCGAGCAGTACACCGGTTTCTGGCAGGGCGCCAACAGCACGAATCCGTGGTGGCACAACATGATTGCGCTGTTGACGGAAGTGGCGAGCTCGCGGCTCGGCACGACGCTGACGCAGGAGATGGCCGACCCGGATCGGCCGCCGCGCACGCCGGCCGCGGAGGGTCAGCGGGGCGGCGGCGGATTCGGCGCGGGCGATCGCGATCCGAACACGCCGCTCCCGGCGCCGACCGACGTGCAATACCGGATGAACTACACGCAACCGTGGCTCGGCGGCAAGTGGACCCTGGCCGACGTCGTCGACTACCAGTTCATCTCAGCGATCGGCCTCCTCGAGGGAGTCGCGAACAACAAGGAGATGCTGAAGCGCAACTTCTACCTGATGAACAAGCGCGCGATCGACCTCTACGCGAAAGGCGCGCCCTTCGCGTACGTCGTGCCGCCCGAGCAGCGCGACGCGGTCGCGGCGGCGAGGCTCGTGCAACTCGTGCAGGCGGAAGCGGGCGAGGTCCACGCCGCGCAGGCGCCGTTCACCGCGGACGGCAAGGAATACCCCGCCGGCACGCACGTCATGCTGCTCGCCCAGCCCTTCGGTCGCTGGATCAAGGATCTCCTCGAGCCGCAGCGCTATCCGGACATCAGGTGGCCGTTCGCGAGCGCGCCGATCGATCGGCCCTACGACGTGTCGGCCTGGACGCTCGGCATGCTGATGGGCGTCAAGACGATCAAGGTGGACAAACCGTTCGAGGCGAAGCTGACACTCTTGACGGCGGAGGCGGCCGCACGCGCCGGGAAGATCAACGGCAGCGGAAACGTCTACGTCCTCAACCACGAGGTGAACAACAGCCTGGTCGCGACGAACCGATTGCTGAAAGACGGGGCCGATGTGGGATGGGCGCGCGAGGCGGTCACGGTGAACGGCCATCGCTTCTCCCCCGGCGCCATCGTCGTTCGAGGCGCGCGGCGGGAAACGATCGCGAAGATCGCCGAGGAGTTGAAGCTCGACGTGGAGGCCACCGGAACGGCGCCGCCGAACCTGCTGGCCATCCGGGCGCCGCGGCTGGCGCTGTTCGAGCCCTGGGGCGGGAACATGGACGCCGGCTGGACGCGCTGGCTGCTCGAGCAGCACGAGTTCCCGTACACGCACGCGCGCGCCGCGGACCTGCGGAAAGCCGATCTCATCTCCCGCTTCGACGTCATCCTGTTTGCCGACATGTCGGTGCCGCAGATCGTGCGCGGCCTGAGCGCGGCGAACGTGCGTCCGGAGTACAAGGGCGGAATCGGCGACGAGGGGGTCCGCAACCTGAAGGACTTCGTTCAGGCCGGCGGGACCGTCATCACGCTCGGAAACGCCGCCACGTTCGCGATCGAGCAGCTCGGCGTGCCGGCGGAGAACGTCATCGCGGGCGTGGACGCCGACACGTTCTTCTGCCCGGGGTCGCTCCTCAAGATCAGCGTGGACACGCGGCACCCGATCGGCTTCGGGATGGCCGACGAGGCGGACGCGATGTTCATCAACAACGGCGGCTACGTGACCAAGCCGTCGTTCGCCAACATCACCGCCGGGATCGTCGCGCGCTACCCGCAGGAGCCGCTGCTCCGAAGCGGGTGGATCATCGGCGACGAGAAGCTTCGCGGGACGGCCGCGGTCCTGGACGTCGGCATGGGCCGGGGACGCGTGATCATGCACACGTTCCGCGTGCAGAGCCGCGCGCAGCCCTGGGGCACGTTCAAGCTTCTCTTCAATTCGATCTACTACGGTCCCGCAGCCGGAACACGCGGGACGGTCGAGACATCGGCCGCGGCCCGAGCGAGGTAAACATGAAGATCACCCTGTCGCTGATTGTGGTGAGCGCCGCCCTGGCGGGCGCACAGGCGCCGGATCGGGCGGACCTCATCATCCACAACGCGAAGATTTACACCGTCAACACCAAACAGCCCCGGGCAGAGGCGATCGCGATCCGCGGCCAGCGCATAGAGGCGGTCGGAGCGAACGCCGACATCCTCGCGATGAAGGGATCCGCCACGCGCGTCATCGATGCGAGCGGCGCCACCATCGTCCCTGGACTCCACGACTCGCACGGCCATTTCACGAACTTCGGCGCCTCGCTCCAGCGGCTGAATCTGCGCGGCACGACGAGCGCCGAACAAATCGCCGGCATGGTCAAGGCGGCCGCCGCGAAAGCACGGCCCGGCGAGTGGATCCTCGGCCGCAGCTGGGACCAGAACGACTGGTCCGACAAGACCTTCCCGATCGCGGCGGTCATCGACCGGGCGGCGCCGAATAACCCCGTGTACCTGACGCGGGTCGATGGACACGCCGGCTGGGCGAACTCGAAAGCGATGGAGCTCGCCGGGCTCAACAAGGACACCAAAGATCCGCCTGGCGGGGAGATCATCCGCGGCCGCGACGGCTCCCCCACGGGCGTCCTGGTCGATCGCGCGCAGGGGCTCGTGAGCGGCAAGATCCCGGACCCGACGCCCGAACAGCTCGTCGATCAAATGTTGCTGGCGGATCGAGAGTGCCGCCGGCTTGGCCTGACGATGGTCCATGACGCGGGCACGGGCGGGCAGAACGTCGATCTCTACAAGAAACTGATCGACGAGGACAAGCTTCAGACCCGCCTCTACGTCATGCTCCGCGGAAGCCTCGACTCGCTCCGGCCGCACTTCGCGAAGGGACCAGTCAAGGACTACAAGGATCACCGTCTCGCCGTGCGCGCCATCAAGATTGGCGTGGACGGCGCGCTGGGTTCGTACGGCGCGGCGCTGCTCGAGCCTTACAGCGATCGTCCCGAGACGAAGGGATTGCTGACGACGCCACAGGAAGAGGCGTACCAGCAGACGCTGGAAGCCTCGAAAGCCGGATTCCAGACCTGCATTCACGCGATCGGCGACAACGGGAACCGCGTCGCGATGGACGTGTTCGAGCGCGCGCAGAGGGAGGTTCCCGGCGCGCGGGATCTGCGAATGCGGAACGAGCACGCGCAGATCCTCGACGCCGCCGAGATCCCGCGGTTCGCGAAGCTCAACGTGATCGCGTCCATGCAGGCAACCCACGCAACGTCGGACATGCCCTGGGCGCCGACCCGGCTCGGCGCGGCGCGCGTCGCGGAAGGCGCCTACGTGTGGCAGAAGCTGATCAAGGCCGGAGCCCTCATCGCGAACGGCTCCGACTTCCCGGTCGAGGAAGCGAACCCGATGCTCGGCCTGTTCGCCTCGCTCACGCGCCAACAGCCAGACGGCAAACCGGCGGGCGGATGGCAGCCCGACCAGCGGCTGTCGCGCGACGAGACGCTCGCGTCATTTACGATCAACGCCGCGTTCGCGGCGCACGCCGAGCAGGACCTCGGCTCGCTCGAGCCCGGCAAGCTCGCGGACCTGGTGATGCTGTCGAAAGACGTCATGACCGTGCCGCCGCGCGAGATCCTGACCACGCGGGTCCTCCGGACGATCGTGGGTGGCCGCGTCGTGTACGAGGACACGGAAAAGGCCACGGCGCGGCGGTGAGTGAGGCGCAACGCGCGCTTGCGGTGGCCGCGCTCGGCGTCCTCGCGGTGCTCTCGCGGCTGGCGTACCATGCCGCGCGCGCCAGCTCCCCTCCTGAACGTCTGGTCGAAGAGTTTCGGCTCATCCGTTTTGCGACCTTGATCCTGGCCGCGACGGGCGGCGCGGGCGTGGGGCTCGCCGTCGTCCAGGAGGACCTCACCGGGACGGCCGTCGAGATCATGGTCGCGGCCGCCGTCGTCGTCCTTGCCTCGGTCGCCGCGATGCGCGACCCCCGCCAGGCGCTGACGATGATCTCGCTCGGGTTCGTCGGCCATGCGCTCGTCGACATCGCGCACCGGCCCGGCCTGCTCCCACCCGCGCTTGGTCCCCGTTGGTACTTTGTCGCGTGCGCGGTCTTCGACAGCCTCGTCGCCGCGATATGCTATTGGCCGGCATTTCGCCGCTGACAATTGGTCATATGCGCCCCGTTGCACGCGCTCTAGTCTGCACGCTCGGTCTCTGTCTCGCTGCCCCGCGCCCCGAGGCCGCGGATAAGCCCGGTCCGATCGGCCTCGTCGTGCTCGTTGTCGTCGATCAGATGAGGGCCGACTACATCGATAGGTACGGGCACACGTGGAATGCCGGGCTCAAACGCCTGGTCGGGGGCGGCGCACGGTTCAGCGAGGCGGCGTATCCGTATCTCAACACGGTCACGTGCCCGGGGCATGCCACGATCGGCACGGGGCGATTCCCCGCGCGGCACGGGATCATCCTCAACGAGTGGTGGGATCGCGCCGCGGAACGGAGGCGCGCGTGCACCGACGATCCCGGCGCCGCAACGTTGACCCCTACCGACGCGCTCAAGGACGGACACAGCGGCGCCCGTCTCCTCGCGCCGACGCTCGCCGAGACGATCGGCGACAGCGGGGGCCGGATCGCGACGCTCGCGCTCAAGCCGCGCTCGGCGATGATGATGGCGGGCAAGCGCGGAGCGTTCGTCGCGTGGTACGACGACACGGGAACGTGGGCGACCTCGAGCGCGTACTCACCGTCGTTCCCGGCCTTCGCCGCCGACTACATCCTCAAGCACCCGGTCGAGGCGATGCGCGGTGCGGCCTGGACGAGGCTGCTGTCGACCATGCGCTACCAGAGCTTCGACGACGGTGCGTACGAGCGCCCCACGAACGGCTGGACCGCAAGCTTCCCGCACGTCCTCGACTCCGAGATCTCAGGTCGCGGCGCACGGTACTACCGGCAGTGGCAGCGGACTCCCTTCGCCGATGCGTATCTCGCGGATCTTGCGATGGCGTCGGTCGACTCGCTGAACCTCGGACGTTCTGCGGGGGTCGACTTTCTCGGCGTCAGCTTCTCGGCGCTGGACTCGGCGGGCCATAACTTCGGGCCCGACAGCCACGAGGTGCAGGACGTGCTCGCCCGCCTCGACAAGACCCTCGGCCGGCTGCTCGCGCACCTCGACGCCCGCGTCGGCCGGGGCCGATACGCGCTCGCGTTGACCGCCGACCACGGCGTCGGACCCATCCCGGAACAATCAAAGAAGGACGGGCTCGACGCGGGGCGGCTCGAGCCGGTCAAGATCGCCGAACGCGTCAACGACGCGCTGACACCGCTGCTCGGTCCGGGCAAGCACGTCGCGATGATGAACTACACGGACCTGTTCTTCGCACGCGGCGTGCCGGACAAGCTGGCCGCGAATCCTGAAGCAATGAAGGCGGCGATCGACACGCTCGCTGCAGAGCCGGGCGTGCTCCGGGTGTTCACGAAGGCGGCGCTCGTCGGTCCTGCGGCCGATTCGGATCCTGTCCAGCGCGCGGCGGCGCTCAGCCACCATCCGCTGAACAGCGGCGACTTGATCATGGTCCCGAAGCCGTACTGGATCGCGTCGGCCGACTCGACGACGCACGGGACGATGCAGCCGTACGACCAGCGGGTGCCGATCATTTTTTACGGCGCGGGCGTGAAGGCGGGCACCTACAAGGGCGCGGCCACCCCGGCGGACGTCGCGCCGACGCTGGCGCGTCTCGTCGGCGTCACGTTCGGCGGCACCGACGGGCGGCCCCTCATCCAGGCGCTCGCACGCGACGAGACCGCGGCAAGGAGTACGCATGTTCCCAGACCCTAGAGTCTCCAGGCGCATCATCCTGGTCCTCGCCCTCGCGTGTCTTGCGTGGGCCGGGCCCGGGCCGCTCGTCGCGCAGGGCGCCCGCGAGGCGCGTATCGCGCCCGACTCCATCACGGAGCTGCGCGCCTGGGACGCACGGGTCGATTCCATGCTCAACACCGGCGAGCTCCGCGTCCGCGTGACCAGAGACGATGCCCTGTTGCCGGGCCGGACCCATCAGCGCGCCGACCAGTTCTACCGCGGGGTTCGGGTGTGGGGAGGCGATGTCTCGCGCCAGCTTGCTGGCGGCCAGACCGTCTCGGTCTTCGGCGTCCTCTACGACGGGATCGCGATCGACACCAGCCCCGCGCTCACGCCGGCCGACGCCAAGTCGGCGATCGAGGCGATCGCCGGGGCGCGGCTCGGAGCCACGCGGGTGCCCGAGCTCGTCGTCCTGCCGATCGCGAACGGAGAGCGTTACGCGCTGGCGTACACGGAGCGCGTGATCTCCGTGCGCGGCCTCTACATCTATTTCATCGACGCGCGAAGCGGGACGCTCCTCATGGAATTGAACGACTTGAAGACCCAGGCCAGCGCCGTGGGCCGCGGGCGGGGCGTGCTTGGCGACGAGAAAAAGATCTCGACGCGAACCGACGCCGGCGCGTTCCAGACGTGGGACGAGCTGCGGCCGCCCGACGTCCGGACCTACGACATGAAGGGAAACCTCGCGCTGACGGAGGCGTTCCTGAACGGCGAGGCCTCGCTCCCGTTCAGCGAGATTGCCAGAGATTCCGACAACGAGTGGTCCGACGGCGCGGTGGTCGACGCACACGTGTACTCCGGCTGGACGTACGACTACTATTTCAAGCGCCACAACCGGCTGGGCCTCGACAACCGCAACATCCGGATCGCCACGCTCGTGCACCCCGTCCGGCGCCAGGACATATTCACCCAGCCGCCAGAAGTCATCGGGATCTATTACGTCAACGCGTTCTACGCGGGGAACGGCATCCTTCTCTACGGTGAGGGACTACCGGCGGGCGTCACTCTCGTCGACGGCACTGTCGTCGACTTTCTTGCCGGCGGTATCGACATCGTCGCGCACGAGCTGAGCCATGGTGTCACGGAGTTCTCTTCGAACCTGATTTACCTCAACGAGTCGGGCGCGTTGAACGAATCCTTCTCCGACATCATGGGCACGAGCGTCGAGTTTTTCTTCCAGCCCACCGGCGGCGGGCAGCGCCAGGCGGACTACCAGATAGGTGAGGACGTGTGGCGGCCCGTCGGCCTGCGCTCGATGTCGAACCCGGCGTCGCTGGGCGATCCGGATCACTACTCGCGCCGATTCCTGGGGCCACAGGACAACGGCGGCGTCCACATCAACTGTGGGATTTCGAATCAGGCGTTCTACCTCGCCATCGAAGGTGGGACGAACCGGACGTCCGGCCTCGGTGTGTCCGGAGTCGGGGCCGCCAACCGCGAACAGATCGAGAAAGTGTTCTACCGCGCGTTCACGCAGATGCTCCCGGCAAACGCGAACTTCTCCACCGCGCGCGCCGCGACGATCCAGTCCGCGAGAGACCTCTACGGGGCGGGCGGCGCCGTCGAGCGTGCCGTCATTCAGGCCTGGACCGCGGTGGGGGTGAACTGACAATGCCGACGGCGCATTCGCTCGGAGCGCGGGGCCTCTCAGGCCCCGCGATCGTCAGCGCGATAGTCGCGATCGTTCTGCTGGCGCCGGCATCGCCTGCGTTCGCTCAGGGAACGTGGCCCGGGCGCGCGGTGGTCAGCTTCAATGTCGGATTGCAGTCCTCGTCGCGCACCTTCGACGATCGGATCACGTTTCCTCTGTACCTCGAGCAGGCCACCCACGACATCGACTACGCGACGGAGTCGGAGCTGTTCTTCGATGGCGGGGCCATCGTGCGGCTCTGGGGCAACCTGGGTGCGGGCGTTGCCGTGTCGCGATACACCGACGACACCGGGGCCACCGTGGAGGGCAGCCTGCCCCACCCGTTCCAGTTCAACCAACCGCGATCGATCGAAGGGGAGACGCCGGAGATCCGGCGGCGCGAGACCGCCACGCATGTGCAAGTCGCCTGGATGGCGGCGCCGACCGAGCGCGTCCGGTTCATTATCTCCGGCGGACCGAGCTGGATACAGGCCGAACAAGGCGTCGTGACGGAAGTACGGTACAGCGAAGCCTATCCGTTCGACGAGGCGACGTTTACGAACGTCGACCGGACCATCCTGAAAGAGACCGCCGTCGGTTTCAACGTGGGTGTGGACGTCATCTGGGCGTTCTCCAAGAACGTCGGCGTCGGTGGTCTGCTCCGCTTCACTGGCGCCACGACGAGCATCGCGCCGGCCGACGGGCGCTCGATCGAGCTCGAGCTCGGAGGTCTGCAGGCCGGCGGGGGCATACGCATACTTTTCTAACTTTAGCCGGGGCTCCGCCCCGGACCCCGGCTCGGTCGCTTGCGGGGGCCCTACGCCCCGCGCCGCTCCCTCGCGGGCGCGCCGTGCGCGCCGCCGTTGTGCGGCAACGAAGACCGGATTCTCGTGACGAGCCGCACAACGGTCAGGACCGGGGCCTCGCGCGCAGAAGCGCAGTGCTGAATGAGGAATGCTGAAGGGTCGTTCCGCCGACGCGTGTTGAGCGCCGTCCGGCGCATTCCGGTGGGCCACGTATCGACCTACGGCGACATCGCGCGGCTCGCCGGGAAACCCCGGGCGGCGCGCGCGGTCGGCAACATCATGCGCGACTGCCGCGCCCACGACGTGCCGTGCCATCGCGTCATCGCCGCCGGCGGAGCGATCGGCGGCTACAGCGATCTTCCGGTCAAGCGGGCGCTGCTCCGGGCCGAAGGCATCATCGTCACGTCGACCCGCGTCAAGGACTTCGCGCGCAGGCGGTGGCCGCCCGCGGGTCGACGCAGGTAACGGAGAGACCGGAGCGACACCAATAGAATGCCTTCCGTTTCGCCTCCGTTGACCCCGTTGCTCCGTTGTATCTCCGTTCGCTCCGCCTCCTCCGTTAACCGGAAAAACCACCAGATCCTTTTGCGTTTTGGCCCGTCTAACCAAAAGTGGCCGATTCCAGTGCCGGGCAACCCCGCCTGACGATGGGTACGTCTAAGGTGCAGGAACGTGAGACAGAGGCGGCGCTCGTCGAGCGCTGCCGGCGAGGCGAGATGGGGGCCTTCGAGGAGCTGTACGGGGCGCACGCGGGCCGCCTGTACAATGTCGCCTGCCGTCTGCTGGGCAACCCGGCCGACGCGGAAGATCTCGTGCAGGAGGCCTTCCTGCAGGCGCACCGCAAGCTCGACACGTTTCGCGGCGACGCGGCGCTGGGAACCTGGCTCCACCGGCTCCTGGTGAACCTCGGGCTCGACTATCTGCGGAGCCGCGCCGGCCGTACGGCCCAGGCGACGGCAGGCATCGACGACGTGAGGGTCGTCCCGTTCACGCGTCCCGAGACGGTGGCGGAGCGGATCGATCTCGAGCAAGCCATCGCGCGGCTCCCCGACGGCAGCCGGGCGGCGTTCGTCTTGCACGACGTCGAGGGGCTGGATCACAAAGAGGTCGCCGCCGTCCTCGGCGTCAGCGAGGGGACGTCGAAGTCGCAGCTGCACAAGGCGCGGCTGAAGCTCCGGGACATGTTGGGCGGAAGGCACTCAGCACCAGGCACCAGGCACTAGGCACTCTGAATGACGACACCGTGTGAGGCTTTTTCGGCGTCGATCGGCGAGTTGGCGGACGGGACGCTCGCGCCCGCCGAGCGCTCGCGCGTCGAGGCGCACCTCGACCAGTGCGCAGCGTGCCGCGGCCTCCTCGCCGATCTCGAGGCGATCCGCCGCGAGGCGGGGCAGCTGCCACGGGCCGAGTTGCCGCCAGCGCTCTGGACGCGTATCTCGGAAGGACTTCGCACGCAGGGCGTTGGAGGGGCCGGTCTTAAGACCGGCCCTTCCGATCAGACCGGCCCCTCCGTTAAGACCGGCCCCTCCCTGAATCGTCGGTGGCTCGCCGCCGCGGCGGCGGTCCTGGTGCTGATCATCGGCGGCGCCCTCGCCACTCAGATGATGAACCGCGGCGCTTCACCGGCGACCACGATCCCTCCTGAGCCGTCGCCGGCCCCGGGAGCGTCCGGCAACGCGAATGCCGCCGACCTCGTCGAAAGCGTTGAGGCCGACTTGAAAGCCGCCGAAGAACATTACGAACGGGCGATCGCCGGGCTGGAGAAGATTGCCTCCGCCGACGACCGGTCGCTCGACCCGCAGGTCGCCGCCACGTTGAAGAAGAACCTCGAGATCATCGATGGCGCCATCGCGGAGAGCCGCACCGCGCTGCGATCGGAGCCGCAGAGCGCGCCGGCGCGGGAGAGCCTGTTCGAGGCGCTTCGCAGGAAGATGTCGCTGCTCCAGGACACGATCGCGCTGATGAACGAGATGCGGAAGGGCAACCAGGCCGGTACCGCGCAGATCCTCGAAGGCTTACAGAAATCATGACCCGAGCGACCGCTCTCTTCGCTGTGCTTCTCACGCTCGCGGCTTCGGCCGAGGCGCAGACTCCCCCGGCTCCGCCGCGGCCCCCGCGTCCGCCGGAAGCCGCGCAGCCGCCGCGGCCGCCACGCCCGCCCCGCGAAGGACGCAATCGCCATGAAGCGACGGACCACCAGGTGCACAAACTCGCAATCGGGCGGAGCGGGGCGCTGGATCTGGCGAACATCTCCGGCGACGTCATCATCCAGTCGGGCGGCGGTGACGAAACCGTCGTCGAGGTCACCCTTCGCGGTTTCGGTGAGACCCCGGAGTCGGCCAAAGAGCAGCTGGATTTGATCTACGTCGACGTCATCAAGGGGGCGTCGCGCGCGGAGGTCCGCGTCAGATACAAGGAGCGTGATCGCCATGGACGGCGGAACTACCACGCGAGCGCAGACTATCGCGTCACCGCGCCTCCGGACACGCGCGTCACCGTGCACTCGGTCTCGGGCGACGTCCAGGCCGCCCGGATGAAGGGGGAACTGTCGATCGAGACGGTCAGCGGCGACGTCACGATCGACTCGTCGACGCGCGTGACAACGGCGAAGACGGTGTCGGGCGACGTGGACCTGACCGGCATCACGACCGAGGGCTCGCTCGCCGCGGCGAGCGTGAGCGGCGACGTCGTCGCGCGAGGGCTGAAGGCGGCCCGGCTCGAGCTGTCGACCGTCAGCGGGAGCGTCGAGCTGCACGACGTGGCCTGCGACGCCGCCGAGATCCAGTCGATGAGCGGCGACGTGCAGTTCCTCGGGGCGATCTCGAAGCAGGGCCGTTACGAGCTGCAGTCCCACTCGGGCACCATCATCTTCGCGCCCGGCACCGGCGTCGGGTTCGAAGTCGAAGCGACCTCCTTCAGCGGCGACGTACGCTCCGAGCTGGAACTCAAGTACCGCGCTTCGGATCCCGATGAACAGTCAGGACGTCAGGGCCGGAGGCGGCGGAGCCTTCGCGGGACGTACGGCGACGGCAGCGCTGTCGTCGAGCTCACGACGTTCAGCGGCGATATCGTCATCAGGAAGTAAGCGGCTGCAACATTTTGGGCGGGCGTGCACAGAAACGCGTCGCCCCCTCCGATAGCTTTCCTAGAGATTGGCCGGTTTCACGGGACGGGCCGGCCGGCATCCCGTTTGCAAACTCAGCCGTGATTTAAGGTATTCTGGGCCTTCGAGGAGGCGGAAGATGAAGAAGTTGATGTGGGCTGCCCTCGCGTTGGCAGCAGCGGCCACGATCGATCTCTCGGCGCAGCAGCCGACCGGCACGACCGGGGCGAGCGCGTCCCAACCGCAGCCCGCGCCAGATGTGCCGGGCGGCGAAGTGGCGCTCGGCAGCGTTCGGATTCCGCGCGCGGTGACGGCGGACGGCAAGGCGCTCAAGGCGGGGACTTACACGGTGAAGGTGACCGCGCAGGAAGCCAAGCCCCCGGTCGTGGGTCAGACCGAACCGATGGAGCGCTGGGCGGTCTTCACGCAGGGCGGCAAGGAAGTAGGGCGCGAGGTCGTGAGCATCGTGCCGTCTGCGGAGATCAAGCAGGTCGCCGATGATGCGCCGCCGCGTCCGGGTGGAAACAAGGTCCAGTTGCTGAAGGGCAACGACTACGTACGCGTCTGGATCAATAAGGCCGGCACGCACTACTTGATACACCTGCCGACGAGCGCCATGTAACGGTTTGAGGGGGTTCGAACGGGTTCGAACGGGTTCGAACGGGTTCGAATGGGTTCGACCAGGTTCGAACCCGTTCGAACTTTCGAACCGACTCGAACCCCTCGAACCACTCGAACCTATTCGAACCTTCTCGAACCCTCTCGAACCTCCTCGAACCCTTTCGAACCCTCTCGAACTCCCTCGAGGTCTGCAGATGAGATTCGCAGCGATCACGGCCATGTTGATTCTGGCGCCCGCCGCTGGCGCATCGGCCCAACCGCGCGTCCCAGATACAGCGATGTGGGCGGTCGGCGGAGACATCGGGATCTTCTTCCCGCACGAAGGGGCTCTTAACTCGGCGCTGGATCTGCAGGGCCTGGCGGAGTACTACTTCACGCCCCGCGTCAGCCTCCGGACCGCGTTGGGCTGGACCTCGCCATCGTTCGAGGGCCGCGAGGACGACGGATTGCGCGTGACCCGGCTGACGATGGACGTCCAGTACAACTGGGATTACGGGAAGATCCACCCGTTCGTCGGCTTCGGTTTCGGGGCCTATTTCCTGCGGCTCATCGAGAACAGCGAAGTAACCGGGGACACGCAGTCGGACGGCGGCATCGTCTTCGGCGGCGGGATCGAGTATTTCACCTCACGGACGCTGACCGTCAAAGGCGAAGGCCGCTACCACATCGCGAACGACGACGTCGTGCCGGACGGCACCGGATTCTCGCTGACGATCGGGATCAAGAAATACTTCTAGGTTCGAACCTAGAGCGCCATGACGTCGAACTGCTCGTGGTGCAGGTAGGGATCCGGTTTGATCGTCAGCTTCCGGCCCAGCTTCGTCTCGAGGTCCTTCAGCACCGCGCGCTCGTCTTCTTTCAACGCCCGGGCGATATCCGGGTTCACGCGAAGGACCAGGCCGTGGCCGTTCAGCTCGGCCGCAATCTTCGTGAATTCCGAGAGGATCTCGTGGCAGATCGTCGCGCTCGACTTGATCAGCCCCGTTCCCGAGCAGTAGGGACAGGGCTCGGTCAACGTTCGCTCGAGGCTCTGCTTCACCCGCTTGCGGGTGACGATCACAAGCCCGAAATCCGACACCTGTAGGGTCTTCGACGGGGCCCGGTCCTTGCGCAGCTCGTGCTCGACCGCCTGAAACACTTTCTGGCGGTTTTTCTTCTCCTCCATGTCGATCAGGTCGAGCACGATGATGCCGCCGAGATCGCGCAACCGCACCTGCCGAACGATCTCCTTCACCGCTTCGAGATTCGTCTTGAGGATCGTGTCCTCGAGCCGCCCCGAGGACCGCTTGCCGACGTAGCGCCCCGTGTTGACGTCGATCGCGACCAGCGCCTCCGTCTGATTGATCACGATGTAGCCGCCGGATTTCAGCCACACCTTGCTCCGCAGCGCCTTGTCGATCTCCTGCTGGACGCCGTATTCCTCGAAGATCGGAAACTCCTTCGTGTAGAGCTTCACGCGCGGGACGAGGTTCGGCATGATCTTCTCGACGAGCGAGACCACGCGGCGGTGCTCGTCGGGACTGTCGATTCGGATGGCGCTGTAGTCGTCGGTCAGCAGGTCGCGGAGCAGCTTGGTGACGAGGCTCGCCTCCTGCTTGATCAGCGTCGGCGCGCGCTGCGTCTCCATCCGGCTCTTGACGTCGGTCCAAACCTGCAGGAAGTAGTCGAGGTCTCCGACGATGTCTTCTTTGGGACGGCCGGCGGCGGCCGTACGGATAATCACGCCGCCCTGCAGGCCGCTCTTCTCGCGAAACTCGCGGACGAGCGCCCGCAGCCGCGACCGCTCCTCGCGCGCCTCGATCTTGCGGGAGACGCCGACGTGGTCGACCGTCGGCATGTAGACGAGGAACCGTCCGGGCATCGACACGTGGGAGGTGATGCGCGCCCCCTTCGTGCCGAGCGGCTCCTTGACGACCTGGACGAGGATCTCCTGCCCTTCCTTGAGCAGATCCTCGATTTTCGAATCGGGCCCGCCCTCGCGTCTGGCGTCGCGGCCGCCGCCCTCCTTGCCGTTTCCCTTCTCGCCGTCCTCCTCGTCCTCGAGCGCGTCGGCGCCCGAGATGACGTCGGTGACGTAGAGAAAGGCGTCGCGCTCGAGCCCGACGTTAACGAAGGCCGACTGCATGCCGGGCAGGACTTTCGAGACCCGGCCCTTGTAGACGTTGCCGACGACGCCGCGCGAGCGTTCCCGCTCGATGAAGACTTCGACTAACTGATCCTCCTCGAGTATGGCCACTCTCGTTTCGTGGCCGCTCGCGGAAACGATCATCTCCTTGCTCATGCACGGAACTCCAGAGAGGGACCAGACACAGCAGCCGATGCGCGGTCATGATCGCCTCCTCAATTCGTAAACCGCCGCATCCTGACGTTCAGGATGAGGCCGAACCCGGCCAGCGTGGCGATGACGGCCGACCCGCCGTAACTCATCAACGGCAGCGTCAGCCCCTTCACGGGCGCCAGCCCGGCCGACATGGTGATGTTGTAGACAACCTGGAACGTGAACCCGCACGTGATGCCCGCGACAAGGTACGCGCCGAGCCGGTCCTTGGCCAGCCGCGCCGCCTCGAAGCTGCGGAGTACGACGAACAGATAGAGGCCGAGCGCCACGAGGACGCCGATGAATCCCCATTCTTCGGCCAGGACCGAGAAAATGAAATCGTTGTGCGCGACCGGCAGGAACTTGTACTGGCCCTGCGTGCCGTCGCGGAACCCCTTGCCGGTCAACCCGCCCGAGCCGACGGTCACCCGCGCCTGGATCTGCTGGTAGCCGGCGCCCCGAGGGTCCCGCTCAGGGTTGATGAACGTCGTGATGCGCTCCTTCTGATAGCCCTCGAGCGCGTAGGTCCAGGCGACCGGCGCGAGCAGGACGCCCGCGAGCGCCGCCACCGCCAGCAACCGCATCCGCATGCCCGCGACATACGCGATCCCGACGAACACCGGCAGGAGCGTCGCCGCGGTTCCCAGGTCCGGCTGGCGCACGATCAGCAGAAACGGGACCGCGACCAGGACCGCCCCGAGCAGCAGATCGCCCGTCGTCCGCGCGCCGCGCCGGTTCTCGCCGAAGTACATCGCGAGGATCAGCGCGACGACGATGCGCCCGAACTCGGAGGGCTGCAGGTTGAAGACGCCCAGATCGATCCAGCGGCGGGCGCCGCCGCGCACGAGCCCGAAGAACATCACGTAGAACAACGACGCGCAGAACAACGCGTACACGAGGAGCGAGTGCTCGGCGAGCGCGCGATAGTCGATCGACAGGCAGATGACGAGCGCGAGCACGCCGAGGGCCAGGGCGTAGAGCTGGGTCCAGAATTGCGGCCCCGCCGCATCCTGACCATAGGTCGTGCTGTAGATCATGACGAGCCCGATCGCGCACAGCGACAGCACCGCGGCGACGAGCGCCCAGTCGATATGGAAGGAGAGGCGGCGTTCGAACATCATCGGATCGCGACCTCGGCGACGACGGGCCTGGCCGCCGGCGGCGCCGGCTTCGGCCACTCCGGCAGCGGCTTCCCTTCCTTCTTCGCGAAGTACGTCTCCATCGCGAACTTCGCGATCGGCGCCCCCAGGTAACCGTGCTCGGCGTGCTCGGCGAAGATCACGCCCGCCATCTCGGGCGGATCGCCCTTCCGCGAGGGCGCGAAGAACACGAACCACCCATGGTCCCTCAGGTCCTTGTCGGTGCGCCCTTTCGCCGCCCTGGCGCCCTGGAGGGATATCACCTGCGCGGTGCCCGTCTTGCCGGCGACGTCACGCCCGACGATGCGCCCGCGCCCGCCGGTCCCGGCGCCGTTGACGACGAGCCACAGGCCCTCGTGCAGCGCCGCGAGCGTGTCCCGCCGGAACCGGACCGGCGACTTCGGCTCCGCCGGCGGCGTCGCCTTCCACCCCGAGCCATCGTCGATCGACTTGACGAGCTTCGGCGTGAACAGCGACCCGCCGTTGGCGACCGTGGCCATCATCATCGCGAGCGAGATCACGGTCACCGAGTTCTGTCCCTGGCCGATCGAGACCGAGATCGTCTCGCCCGGGTACCACTTCTCGTTGAAGCGGCGCTGCTTCCATTCGGTCGAGGGCACGAGCCCCTGCTGCTCGTTCGGCAGGTCGATGCCCGACTTCACCCCGAGGCCGAGCTGCGTCCCCCATTTGTGGATCTGATCGATCTTCAGCATGCTGCCGAGCGTGTAGAAGTACACGTTGCAGGACTGCTCGATCGCGTGGCGCATGTCCACGGTGCCGTGCCCCTCTTTCTTGTGGCACTGGAAGAACCGCCCGTAGAAGTTCGCGCCTCCGTTGCATGTCACCTTGAAGTTGGGTGTGACGAGTCCTTCCTCGAGCGCCGCGGTCGCGATGACGATCTTGAACGTCGAGCCCGGCGAATACGTCCCCTGGATCGCCCGGTTCTGCATCGGATGCAGCTTGTCCGAGTTGAGCGACGTCCAGGTCGCGCGATCGATCCCGGCGGCGAACTGGTTCGGGTCGTACGCCGGCAGGCTGACGAGCGAGAGGACCTCACCCGTCCGCGGATCGAGGATCACGGCCGCGCCGTTGAAGCCGCTCGCGCGGAAACCCTCCTCCACGGCGCGCTGAATGTCACCGTCGATCGTGAGCTGGAGCCGCCGCCCTTCGACCGGCGGTTCGTCGCCGGCATTCCGGATCTCGCGGCCCACGCTGTTGACGACGACGTAGCGGTTGCCATCACGGCCCATGAGGTCCCGGTTGTACGCCTGTTCCACGCCCGCCTGGCCGACCACCGCGCCGCTCAGCAGCCCGGTGAACTCCGGGCGATCGAGCTGCGCGTCGGTGATCTCGCCGACGTAGCCGAAGAGATGCGCGCCGAGCGCGTCGGGGTACCGGCGCGTCGGCACGTCCTGCCTCACGACGCCGGGCAATTCCAGCTTGTGCGCCTCGATCCGAGCGAGCTGGTCGATGGTGGCGTCCTCGATGATCTCGATCGGACGATACGAAGGCTCGCGCCGCCGGCGCTCGATGGCCTCGCGCACGTGCTGCTCATCGAGCCGCGCGATCCGGACGAGCGCCCGGATCGTCTCGTCGAGATCCTGGATCTGCTCCCGGACGATCGAGATCTTGGTCGAATAGCGGTTCTCGACGAGCACCTTCCCGTCGCGGTCGTAGAGCACGCCGCGCGGCGCCCGCAGCGGGAGGGTCCGCAGGTGGTTGTTGTCCGCCATCTCGCGGAACTTCCCGTGCTCCGCCACCTGGAAGATCCAGAAGCTCACCGCCAGGGCGAAGAAGCAGACGGCCACCAGGTACTGGAGCACGCTGAGGCGGAGCCCGACGCTCCGGCGGTTGTCGTACTGGCTGCTCGTCGTGATCATCGTCGGTACCGCATGCGCCGGCGCTGGAGCAGCCCCGGCAGCCCCTCGACCGCCTGGAAGACCAGCAGGCCGATGGCGGCGTTCCCTAGCGCCTGCCAGAATACCGCGCCCAGGGCCAGACCGGCGCCCCGGGGGGCCGGGAGGCCCGAATCGGCCGCCACGACCGGCAGCATCGCGTGGATCCCCCGGAAACACAGGGCGTGCACGATGGACGCCCCCAGGAAGACGACGAACCGGGGAATGGGCCCGCTGACGATGAACTGGGTGCCGACGACACCGCTGACGAAGCCGACAAGGGTCTTCGACAGGCCGCCGACGCCGATGATCTGCGCCGAGAGCGCGTCCTGGGCAAGCCCCCCGACCGTGCCCGCGAACAGCCCGACCACCGGACCGAACGTCAGCGCGGCGTACACGACGGCCACGAGGACGAGATCGACCATCGACTGGCTGCCCACCGCGAAGCGCGCCAGGGTCGTCTGCAACGCGAGCGCGACCGCGATGGCGAAGAGCACGACCGCCGTCTTCATCGCCGCCTGGCCCCGGCCGTCGGCGATGGAAGCTCGGGCGGCGGCTGCAGCACGACGAGCACCTCTTCGACGTTCGAAAAATCGACGATCGGGCGAACCTTGATCGTCTTGTAGAGCCCGGCGCCGCGCTCGGCGCTCTCGACGCGGCCGATCGGGAAACCTTTCGGGTAGATTCCGTCGTTTCCGGCGGTCACGACGACGTCGCCGATCTGGACGTCGGACAGGTTCGAGACGTACTCCATCAGCAGCGGCGGGTCGCCCGCCGTGCCGATGATGACGCCTCCGGCGCGCGACCGCTCGATCATCGCCCCCGCGCCCGCGTTCTGGCCGATGATGAGCTGCACGCGCGCGGCGTGCGGCGCCAGCGGACCGAGGATCCGGCCGACGATCCCGGCGGGAGCGATCACCGCCATGTCCGGACGCACGCCCTCACGGTCGCCCTTGTCGATCCAGACGCTCGGAATGCCGGGCGTGGCGTCGCCCGCGATCACGTCCGCGGCGAGCGTCGGCATCGTGGTCTGAGACTTCAGGTCGAGGAGCTGCTGGAGCTTCTGGGACCGCTGCGCCACGGCGCGTTCCTGCTGCACCCGCACCTCGAGCTCCGACACGCGCTGCTTGAGCGCCTCGTTCTCCGCGTGCAGGCCGCGGAGCGCCACGTAGCCGGACCAGAATCCCTGCCAGCCGTCCACGAGCCCCGAGGTCCCCCGCTGCACGCCGGCAAACAGGCTGAAGGTCACCGACTCGAGCACCCTCGCCCCCTCGCGGGTCTGCACCTGCGCCGAGATGAGGATCACGTGACCCACCATCACGGCGAGAAAGAGGTAGCCGGTGCGTTGGCGGATGTCCAACATGGGGCTTCGGGATTGGGGCTCAGGGCTTGGGGTTCAACTTTGGGTGGGCGGAATTCAGAATTCGCCAAGCCCCAGGCCCCGTGCCCCAGGCCCTAATCGATCGAGATCTTCCTGAGCAAATTAAAGTCCGACAGCATCTTCCCTGCCCCCAACACCACCGACGACAGCGGATCCTCTGCCATCGCGAGCGGCAGGCCGGTCTCCTCGCGAAGCCTCTTGTCGAGGTTCTTGAGGAGCGATCCGCCGCCCGTCAGCACGATCCCCCGATCGACGATGTCGGCCGACAGCTCCGGGGGTGTTCGCTCGAGCGCCACGCGGACGGCGTCCACGATGACGTTGACCGTCTCGGCGAGGGCGTCGCGAATCTCCTCGTCGGTAATGGTGATCGTCTTGGGCACACCTTCGATCAGGTGCCGCCCCTTGATCTCCATCGTCATCCGCTCGTCGAGCGGGTAGGCGGAGCCGATTTCCATCTTGATCTGCTCTGCGGTGCGTTCCCCGATGAGCAGGTTGTACGTCTTCTTGATGTACTGGATGATCGCGTCGTCCATTTCGTTGCCAGCGACGCGCACCGCTTTGCTGTAGACGATTCCGGCGAGCGAGATGACCGCGATGTCGGTCGTGCCGCCGCCGATGTCGACGATCATGTTGCCCGACGGCTCCGTAATCGGCATGCCGGCGCCAATCGCCGCCGCCATCGCCTCCTCGACGAGATAGACTTCGCTCGCCTTCGCGCGATACGCGCTGTCTTTGACCGCGCGCTTCTCGACCTGCGTAATCTCGGAGGGCACGCCGATGACGATGCGCGGGCGAACCCAGACGTTGCGGTTGTGGGCCTTCTTGATGAAGTAGGTCAGCATCTTCTCGGTGACCTCGAAGTCGGCGATGACGCCGTCCTTCATCGGCTTGATGGCCACGATGTTGCCTGGCGTGCGCCCGAGCATCTCCTTGGCGTCGCGCCCCACCGCTTCGATGCGGCCGTTCACCTTGTTGATCGCAACGATCGAGGGCTCGTTGACGACGATCCCTTTCCCCCGGGCGTACACGCACGTATTGGCGGTCCCCAGGTCGATGGCGAGGTCGCTCGAAAACAGCGAGAACAGCGAACGAAGACTCATCGTGCTCCTGAAACCCTCTCCTATGACGCGATGTCGATGCCGTTCTTGCCGCGTTCCTTGACGCGATACATCGCCTGATCCGCCGCGCGGATCAAGCCCTCGACCGACGTCGCGACGTCGGGCAGCGTGGCGACCCCGACTGAGGCGGTCAGGCGAAGCATCAGCCCCTCGTTGTAGAGAAAGCGGTGCGCCGCGATCTTCTCGCGGACCCGCTCACCCACCGACACGGCGCCGTCGCTGCCGGTGTCCGGCAGGACGATCGCAAACTCATCGCCGCCGAAGCGCGCCACCATGTCGGTCTCGCGCGCGCTGGCGCGTATGACGGTCGCCGCCTCGACGAGCGCCCGGCTGCCCGCCAGATGTCCGTGCCCGTCGTTGACGCTCTTGAACCCGTCCAGGTCCAGGAACAACAGCGAGAGCGGCCGGCCGCTGCGCGACGCCCGCTTCGTCTCCCGCCGAAGCACCTGCGACAGGTACCGTGAGTTGTAGAGCTGCGTCAGATCGTCGGTGACCGACAGCGCCTCGGCGCGCTGAAGCTGCAGCGCGTTGTCGAGCGCGATCGCCGCCGGCTCGAGCACGCTGCGAAGCGCGGCGAGCGCCGGCGGCCGGAGCGTCGGGTCGCGCGACGCCGGGGCCCGCTCGACGCCGACGAGCGCGCCGACCGCGCGGCCGCGGCAGACCAGCGGCACCGCGATCGCCGCCCCGCCCTGCGTGCCGGGGACGCGCCGATCCGTCGCGAGATCCCTGGTGCCGAAGACGTCCGCGTAGCGCAGGACCCACCGCGCGACCGACTGCACGGCGTCCTCGAGATCCGCCGGGACGTCACGCGCAGCGAGCTGTCGCACGTCTCCCCCCGCGTCGACGCCGACGACGGCCCACGCCGGGCCGGGCAGCCAGTCGGCGGCCCGGGCCGCGACCACTTCCGCGACACGCGTCGGCTCGACGGTGGCGTTCGCGTCGCGAATCATGGCGGTGAGAACCTCGGTGCGGGAAAGGCGACGGGCGAGCACAGCCTGACGCTCGCGGATGCGCGCGGCCAGATTGGCCTGCGTCCTCGAGACCGTTCCGCCGCGCGCCGCGCCGGTCGGGCGAGTCCGTCGCGCGGCCCTCGCACGGGGGGGCCGGCCTGGTCCGGTCAAACGAAGTCTCAGTTCCTCTGGGGAGGCGGCTAAGTCCTTCTAGAAGCCACAAATATAGCACATTCGAGGGTGTTATCGGCGGCACGAGCCCATATAATGAGAGGTTCTATGACGATGCTCGACCGGATGCGGCGCCATCGGGGGTGGCTCAAGTGGAGCCTCGCCCTCGTGGTGCTCGCGTTCATCTTTTTGTACGTTCCTGACTTCCTCGACAACCCCAACGCCGGCGCCGCCCCGTTCGACGTTCTCGCCTCGGTCGACGGCCGCGACATCACCGCCGGCGAGTTCCAGCGGCTCTACCGGCAGCAGATCGACGGGTACCGGCGGGCCTACGGCGCGAACCTGAACGACAGCCTGCTCAAACAGATGGGGATCGACCAGCGGATCCTGCAGCAGATGATCGACGAGGAAGCGGCGCTCGCCGAGGCGGACCGGCTCGGCATCGAGACGACCGACGGCGAGCTGCGCGCGCGGATCCTGTCGCTGCCCTCCTTCAAGGATGAGAACGGGAAGTTCATCGGCGACGCCCGCTACCGGCAGCTCCTCCAGATGCAGCGGCCGCCGATGCGGCCCGACGTGTTCGAAGACGGCCTTCGGCGCGACCTCGTCGTCACGAAGCTGCGTACCGCGCTCACCGACTGGATTACCGTGACCGACGCCGACGCCGACGCCGAGTTTCGTCGTCGCAACGAGAAGGTGAAGCTCGACATCGTGTCGTTCGGCGCGGACAAGTTCCGGCAGGGAATCACCGCGAGCGACGCGGAGATGGCGGCGCATTTCGAGGCCGGCAAGGAGACCTATCGCCTGCCCGAAAAGCGAAAGGTCAAGTACCTGTTGATCGACGCGCAGGCGCTTCGCGCGCGCGTCACGGTCACGCCGCAGGAGATCCAGGATGCGTACCGCGACAACCAGCAGCAGTACTCGACTCCAGAGCAAGTCAAAGCGAGCCACATCCTGCTGAAGACCGGCGACGGCAAGAAGGAAGAGGACGTCCGGAAGCGGGCGGAAGCGCTCCTCGCCAAAGCGAAGTCGGGCGCCGATTTCGCCGCGTTGGCCAAGGCCAACTCCGAAGACGACTCGAACAAGGAAAAGGGGGGCGACCTCGGCTTCTTCGGCAAGGGGTCGATGGTCCCCGAGTTCGAGCAGGCGGCGTTCGCGCTGGAACCCGGGCAGTTGAGCGACGTCGTCAAAACGGGGTACGGATTCCACATCATCAAGCTGGCCGAGAAAAAGCAGGCCTCGACCCGGTCCATCGACGAGGTCCGCGCGCAGATTGAGGACCAGCTCAAGTGGGAGCGCGCGCAGGAGCAGGCGCGGCAGCTGGCGGACAGGATTGCCCCGGACATCGACGATCCCTCCGATCTCGACAGCGTCGCGAAGACGAACAGCCTGGTCGTGAGCGAGTCAGGGTTCTTCGACCGGAACGAGCCGATCTCCGGGCTCGGCTTCGCGCCGGAGGCGAGCGCGGAAGCGTTCGAGATGAAGCAGAACGAGACCCGAGGACCGATCCGGGCGCAGTCCGGATTCGCGTTCATCGCGCTCGTCGGCGTGCAGGAGGCTCGCGCCTCGAAGCTCGAGGACGTGAAGGATCGCGTCCGCGAGGATGTGATAGTGAAGAAAGCCGTGGACGCCGCCAGGCAGAAGGCGGCCTCGTTGTCCGCGTCGCTCAAGGCGGGCGACTTCGCCAAGGCGGCGAAGGCGGCCGGGCTCGAGGTGAAGACGACCGAGCTCGTCGCGCGCGGATCGGCGCTGCCCGACGTCGGACAGAGCGAAGCGGTCGACGCGGCGGTGTTCGCGCTCCCGGCGGGGGCGACGACCGAGCCGATTCAGACCGAAAACGCGATCGTCGTCGCCCGCGTCCTGGAGAAGAAAGAAGTGACGCCGGCCGAGGTCACCGCCGGCCGCGCGGAAATGCGGACCGAGGTCATGAACGAGCGCCGTGGCCGGTTCTTCGCTTCCTACATGACGAAGGCGAAGCAGCGGATGAACATCCGCATCAATCCAGAGACCCTGCGACGCGTCATCGCATAAACAGATTGGGCATGAGCGCGAGCGGCTCGCCCCGCCGGAACACCGCGAGCGGCGCCGCGAGCGTCGAGAGCGCCCGCCGTTCGGGACCCGACAGAAGCGCCGACAGCCCCATCGACCCCGTGCCGAACGGGTTGGTCAGGGCTTCGTAGAACGACTGGCGCGGCGGGTACGTCACGATCTCCACTTCACGGTCGGCGGCGATCTTCGCGCGCTCCTTCGCGATCGCGACCGCCCGCATCAGCCCGCCGAGCTCGTCCACGAGTCCGTGCGCCTTCGCCTGCGCGCCGGTCCAGACCCGTCCCTGCGCGACCGCGTCGATCTTCTCGGGCGTCGTCTTGCGCCCCTCGGCCGACCGCTCCACGAACAAGTCGTAGGTCGCCTGCAGCTGCTCCTCGACCTTCGCGCGCTCGGCGGGATCGAACGGCCGGACCGGCGATGTGAGCTGCGCGTAGCGGCCCCGGCTGGTCGCTTCCAGGTTCAGGCCTAGCTTTTCGAACGTCCCCCCCAGCGCGTACTTGCCGACCACGACGCCGATCGAACCGGTCAACGTCCCCGGCTCGGCGACGATGACGTCGGCCGGCACGGAGATGTAGTAGCCGCCCGACGCGGCGAGGTCGGACATCGACGCGACGATCGGCTTCTGGCCGCGCGTCAGCATCACCTCGCGCCAGATTACGTCGGACGCGATGGCCGATCCTCCCGGGCTGTCCACGCGAAGCACGATCGCCTTGATGTCGGAGTCGCCCCGAGCCTTGCGGATGTACTCGACGAGCGTGTCGGAGCCCGCGATCGGCCCCCCCGGCGAGTCGTAGCTTCCCTCGCCGCTCGCGATGATGCCGACCGCGTAGATGACGGCGATCTGCGGGCCGCGATTGAGCCCGAGCGACGACGGCGCGACGCGGTGGTAGTCCCTGTTCGTGAGGCGACGCGTGCGGCCGGCGCCGAGCGCCATCTTGTCGTCGAGCTGATCCTCGTACGCGAGATCGTCCACGAGGCCGAGCCGCACCGCTTCCTCGGGCAGGACCGGGCCCCGCTCGATGATCGCGCGCACGTCGGCCTCGCTCTTCTTCCGCCCCTCGGCGATGCCCTTCACGAGCTGCGCGAACGTGTCGGAGGTCAGCGACTCCGTCATCTCGCGGTGGGCGGGTGTGAACGTCCGCTCGGTCATCGTGTTCGCCGCGGTCTTGTACTCGCCGATGTGGAGGAAGTCGGGATACGCGCCGATCTTGTCGAGGGCGCCGCGCAGGAAGACTTCGTACCAGGCGACGCCGCTCAGGTCGAGCGAGCTCGCCGGCATGAGAAAGACCTTGTCGCAGGCCGAGGCGAGGTAGTACTCCTGCTGTCCGCCGTACTCGAGGAATCCAACGATCGGTTTCCCCGACCGTCGGAAGTCCACGATCGCCTCCCGCAGCTCCTGGACCTTTCCCCAGAGCCCGCCCAGTCCGCTCGGCCGGAACACGACGCTCGAGACGCGGCGATCGATCTTCGCCTTGCGCAGCGCGTCGATCGTCCCCCGCAGGGTCGGCGGAGCCTCGATGAACTGACCGACCAGCCCTCCGGGCTCGGTTTCGGCGAGATCGCCGCCGACGTGCAGGAATAAGGTCGAGTTCGACCCGACCGACGGCCCCCGCCCGGCGGTGGCGACCAGAAGCGCCAGGACTCCGAACGACAGCACGACCGCACCGAAAATCAACCCGAGGACGAGACCGGCGCCTCGACGTAGAGCCACTGGAGACCTCCAGGATTATTCTACGTCCGGAGCTGTCGCGCGCTGGACGAATCACCCGCCGAGCTCGCAGAGACCGCAGAAGTCCGCAGAGTTGGAGCGACAAACGGTCCCGATGCACCGCCCGCGAACCTGCAATCTCTGCGATCTCTGCGGCCTCTGCGGCCTCTGCGGCCTCTGCGTCCTCTGCGTCCTCCGCGGTTTCTACCTCCTCACCACATCCGTCGGCAGCGGCGGCGTGCTCGCCGGCGGCCTCCGGTGGTGCGTCGCCTGCTCGTACGCGTACGAGAGCGCGATGAGCGTCGGCTCGCTGAACGCGCGGCCGGAGAACGTCACGCCGAAGGGGACGGGCTGCGGGTTCGAAGCCGGCCGGAGCTGGCGGATTCAGCACCGGCGGCGTGAAGCCGCCCGGCACGACGATGCTCGGGTAGCCGGCCTTGGCGGGCGCGCCGGCGCCGCGGTTCGCGGGAACAGAATCGCGTCGAAGTCGTCGTCGCGTCCCTTCGATGCCGTCCGGCCCGTTGAACACGGCGTCGAGACCCGTGCGCGTCAGCTGCGAGGTCCTGCTGCGCGATCCGCGAGGTAGCGCAGCGTGTCCGCGCTGCCGGGCTCGTGTCGAGCGACTCGGCCGCGAGGAAGATCGCCTGGCCGTACTTCAGCGCGATCGGCTGGACGGATGGCGGCGTTGAACGCGATGATGTCGCCAGCGTGCTGGACCGGCGCGCTCGGACGAGCCGCCAGATAGGCGTTCAGATCCTTCTTCTGGCCGTACATCAGCACGGTCGAGCAGTTCGCCGGCGCCGGGAACGAGACGCAGATGCCGAACGCTGATGATGGCTGCCTGGTTCGGGATCTCGTACGGATCGGCGACGAACGCCCCCTCGCTCCGCAGCGACCGCGATGGCGTCGAGCATGATCTGCTGCTGGGTCGTGGTCGTGAACGCCGTTCCAGTACGGGACGCGCGGCACGGCGATGCGCGCGCCGCGCAGCGCGTGCTTGTTGAGGAACCGCGTGTAGTCGGTGAAGCAGTTGCCTGGCGTCAGGCACGCCGCAGTCGCCGCGATCGGCGGGGTCGAAGCCCGGCGATCGTCGCCGAGCAGGACGGCGGCATCGGCCACGGTGCGCGCGAGCGGGCCGGCGGTGTCCTGGTCCGCCGTGATCGGCAGGATGCCGCGTCCGGCTGACCAGGCCGAGCGTCGGCTTGATGCCGACGATGCTGTTGGCGGTGCCGGGGCTCAGGATCGAGCCCGACGTCTCGGTGCCGACCGCCACCGTCACGAGGTTCGCGGCGACGGCGATGCCCGAGCCCGAGCTCGACCCGCCGGGCGTCAGCACCGGCCGGCCGTCGTCACGGCGCGATGGTCGCGGATCCGGGCGCGGGTCGTACGGGTTGAAGCCGTAGCGGCCGAGCGAGCTGTAGCCTGAGGGCATGCCGATCGCGATGAAGTTCGCGAACTCGGTGAGCGTCGCCTTCCCGAGGATGATCGCGCCGGCGTCGCCGCAGCTTCCTGCGTGATGAACGCATCGTCCGGGCGGAATGGATCCTTCGAGCGCGACTGAGCCGGCGGTCGTCGGCATGTCGGCGGTGTCGATGTTGTCCTTGAGCAGCACCGGAATCCCGAACAGCGGGCTGTCGTCTTCCGTGGCCGCGACGACGCTCGGCGTCGCGCTGCGCGGGCCTCGTCGAGCGCGTTTGGATTGATGTGGATGAACGCGTTGACGCGCGGCCTCGCATCGTCGTACGCCTCGATGCGGGCCAAGTACATCTCGCACGAGCTGCTCCGAGGTGACGAGGCCCGTGCGCAGCGCATGCTGCAGCTCGTCGATGGTGGCCTCGACGAGCTGCAGCGGCTGCGTGGACCGTCCGCCGGTTTCTCGGCGGCGAGCGGGAACGTGAGAACGAAGAGAGCGAACAACGAGCGCGAGGCGCTTCATTGAAACTCCCCCAAGGGCGCTGGCGAAGAGCGGGGTCGCCGGCCCTCCGGCGGCGGATGATTACCAAGCCGGGCCACGGAGTCAAGAACTGAGTGCTGCTGAGCGTCGGCTCGTAAACGGCCGGCTCAGCCGGACCGTATCCTTTAATAACAGAATGACGCCGACCGACCGCCGGCCTCGCGTGATGGTGCTGGACGACGAGCCGACGGCGCGGCTGATCATGAACAGATATCTCGGGCTGTACGGCTACGACACGATCGCGGCCGGGACCGTCGACGAGGCCGTTGCGGCCTTGAAGCGCGAGCGCGTCGATGCGGTCATCCTGGATGTGGGGCTCTCGGAAGAGCGCACCGGACTCGACGTGCTCAGGACGCTGCGACGCCTGCCCGGGCTGGAAAAACTTCCGGTCATCATTCTCACCGGCAAGATCCTGGACGATGCGGAAGAGCTGTCGATCGCGCGCGAGCGGGCGTATCTCTTTCGCAAGCCCGAGAGCCTCGATGTCCTCGTCAAGTTCCTGGATCAGATGCTCGGCACCGACCAGCCTCAGTGAGTCGATCTGCTATACTTTTGGTTTCGGACCCGCTGAAAGTCCCACTTCGTGCGGAAGTGGCGGAACTGGCAGACGCGCAAGCCTCAGGAGCTTGTGGCCGCAAGGTCGTGAAGGTTCAAATCCTTTCTTCCGCACCACTCGACTCGGCCCTGCGGGCCTCGCTCGTGGCAGGCCCAGTCAGGGGCCGAGTCGAGTGGTGCCCTGAGCGAGCGAAGCGAGTCGAAGGGCATCCTCCCGGCAGCCCAGTCGGATGGTGTCCTGAGTGAGCCCGAAGGGCGAGTCGAAGGGCACCAGCCCCTGAGTGAGTCGAAGGGGTAATCTCCCAGGCGACATTTCAAAAACCACTTCGTTCGATAACGATGACGATGGCATCGTCGTCGCGTGGTGTTCGTCTATATCCTTCGCTGCGGCGACGGCAGCTTTTACGTCGGGCACACGCAGGACCTTGCCTCGCGCAAGCAAATGCACACCTCGGGACTCGGCGCGAATTACACAGCAGCGAGACGTCCTATTCGATTGGTCTACGTGGAAGAGCACGACTCCGTAATGAGCGCGGTCAAGCGGGAGAAGCAGTTGAAGCGATGGAGTGCGAAGAAGAAGCAAGCGCTGATCTGTGGTGACCTTGGCACCTTGAGAATGCTTAGCAAAAGAAAACGCGGTCGATGAGAGCCCGACCGTTTGAATAGACGGTCTCAGCCGCCTGCGGCCGCTATCGCAGCCACTGTTATGTGAGGTCACTGCGTCGGACGCGTATGATCTTCAACAATCCCCATGTCTTCCAACGATGACCTTTGGGACCCCCGCTACGTGGGAATACCGGCGAGCCGAAGCGGAATCACTCCTTCGCGAACTTGGCGGGCACCGGAAGGTCACCGCACGCCGGGCAGCCCCACGCCAATTCCGTGAGCTGATTGTCGGACGACCGCAGGACGAACCAGTGCCCCGACGTCGCGCGGTAGACGGCGATGTCGGCTTTCCCATCCGCGTCGTAGTCAGCGGGTACCGCCGTATCGCCCAGGGATGGCGCGCCCCATTCGACCTGCCGGAGGGTGTGAGTGGACGACTGCAGGATGTACCAGACACCGGTGGTCGTGCGGTACACGGCGACATCCGCTCGGCCGTCACCGTCGTAATCGGCGGGGACGCCCACATCGCCGCAGCTCCCGCAGCCCCACGCCACGAACTCCGTCGTCCCCGACGGATTCCGGATGAACCACTGACCGGTCGGCGGGCGGAAGACGGCGATCGAGGAGAAGGTCTCCGGCCTGATGCGGCCAATCTTGTTGCCAGTCCGCGCGGCGAACCATAGGTTGCCGTCGGGACCAGCGTCGATGCCAACGGCGTCCGTCGGCACCGGGAACTCGCTGATGACGCCGGTCGGGGTGATCCGCCCGATCCTGCCTGCTAGCTCGGTGAACCACATGTTCCCATCGGGGCCGGCGGCGATGTCACTGGGGAAGCTGTTCGCCGTCGGCAGGGGGAACTCGGTGATGACACCGGCAGGCGTGATTCGCCCGATCTTGTTGCCGGACAGCTCGGTGAACCAGAGGTTCCCGTCGGGGCCGGCAGCGATGCCCCCGGGGAAGCTGCCGCTCGTCGGCACCGGAAACTCGGTGATGACGCCGGCCGGGGTGATCCGCCCGATATTGTTGCCTGCCAACTCGGTGAACCACATGTTCCCATCGGGGCCGGCGGCGATGCCACGGGGGTGGCTCTCGACCGTCGGCACGGGGAACTCGGTGATGACACCGGCAGGCGTGATTCGCCCGATCCTGTTGCCCGTGTGGGGCAGGTTAACCTGCTGGTCCTCGGTGAACCAGACGTTCCCGTCGGGGCCGGCGGCGATGGCCCAAGGCCCGCCGGTGCCCCTCGGCAGCTCGAAGTTGGTGGCGACACCGGCCGGGGTGATCCGCCCGATCCTGCCTCCTAAATCGGTGAACCACATGTTCCCATCAGGGCCGGCGGCGATGCCGTGTGGTCTGCCCCAAGGGAACTCGGTGATGACACCGTCCGGCGTGATCCGCCCGATCTTGCCGCCCTGCTCCTCGGTGAACCACATGTTCCCGTCGGCCCCGGCAGCGATGTCAAAGGGCTGGCTGTCTGGTGTCGGCACCGGGAACTCGATCACAGGCATGACCGTCGCGATCACATTGACGAGCCCGGCCAGTGCGACGAGGACGAGAACTGACACGCCGCCGCCGCAGGTCCGCCAGCGATGCGAATCCATCGGACACCTCCTCTTCGGCTGGCACACGCATCGACGCGAGCCGGCAGAAGCGACCCTCGACCTCGAACGGTTGTCAGTCAGAAAAGGAAATGGCCCGTCTGCCCCGGCAGGCGGGCGCCGGGCAATCATCTTATGCTGAAGCGGCCGCGATGCGTCACGACGAGATGAGGGTACCGCCGTGCAGCTTCTTCTCTAGCGGCGTGGCGCGAGAGTGAGCGCGCCGGCCCCCGCCTGTGATGCGGTGAAGATCCGGCCTCCCGCGACAATCGTCCCGGTCCTCGGCGGACCGGGGTTCGCGTCGGCGCTGAAGCTGACCGCACCGTCGCCCGATCCGCTCGGCCCCGCGGTCACGCGCAGCCAGCCGTCGTTCGACGCCGCCGTCCACGTACAACCTTCGGGTGTGTTGACCTCGAAAACCCCGGAGCCTCCACCAGCCGCCAAACCAACCGACGGCGGGCTGAGAACGTACAAGCACGGCGCTCCGTCCTGATTGATGGTGAACGCCTGACCGGCGATGCTCAGCATTCCCGACCGCGGTTGGCTCGTGGGGGTCCCGTCCACTATGAAGCCGACGGTTGCCGGGCCCGTGCCACTCGGGGCCGACGTGATGCGCGCCCATGGCACCGATGCCGCCGCCGTCCAGGCGCACCCAGGACTCGTGTTGACCGTCACGGAACCAGGGCCGCCATGGCTCGGGACGCTCTGGGCCGTCGGACTGATACTGAAGCTGCATCCTGAGCCCTGGCTGACCGCGAAGGTGCGTCCTGCGACCGTCAGCGTACCGCTGCGCCCGGGACCTGTCGTCGGCGCGACAGTGAACTGCACCGAGCCATTCCCGCTATGAGTGCCTTCGCTGATCGTGATCCACGGGGCGTTGCTCGTCGCCGTCCACTCGCACCCCGCAGCCGTCGTGACCGCGACCCCGCCGGAGCCTCCGGCGCTCGCGACGGAAAACGACTCAGGGCTGATGCTGAAACGGCAGCCGCTGTTCTGCGTGACGGTGAAGACGTGCGGACCAACCCGCAACGTGCCAGTGCGCCGGGGCCCGTCCCATCCACCGACGCTGAACGTGACGCTGCCGGGGCCGGTGCCCGATCTGGCCGATGTGATCGATATCCATCCCGCATCGCTCTGCGCGGACCACGGACAACCCGCGGCAGTGGAAACGTTGATCGAGCCCGAACCTCCGCTGGCGCTGACGGTTTGCGACGTCGGCCCGATGGCAACACTGCAGCCAATCGCCTGCGTCACGATGACGCGCTGACCCGCGACCGTCAGCTCGCCGCCGCGGGACGGGCCTGTCGTGCGCTGCGCTTCGTACACGACCTGTCCGCTTCCGCTCCCCTGGCTGCCTTCTCGGATAGTCAGCCATTCCGTCTCCGTTCGCGCAGACCATGAGCACTGTGCGCTCGTCGCGGTTACGTGGATAGTACGCCGCTCCCCCTGAGGAGAAACCGTTTCATTCAGCGGAAAGACTGTAAAGCTGCAGCCTGCGCCCTCCTGCGATATCGCCGCTTGAGTGTCGCCGATCGTGATCGCGCCGCGCCGCTGCGCCGGATCGGCGTTGGCGGTGACGCTGAAGGAGACCGTGGCGTTCCCTTGCCCCGAAGGCTGAGCGCCGAGCTGGATCCAGTTGCCCGAGGCGGCTGCGTCCCACTGACAGTCGCGATTGGCGGTGACGGTCAGGGTACCGGCGCCGCCGGCCGCCCCGAACGTCGCCGGCTCGGCGGCGGCGGTCACCTGACACTTGTTTGTGGAAGGCGAGGTAACAGTGTGGGTAGACGGGCTGCAGGACAGCAACGAGCCAAACGTAAGGATGAGTCCGACGGCCCTCGCCAGCGCCCGCATTTTCGCACTCAGCGCGCGTGAGAACTGACGAGCTCCCGCGCGCGAGTGCGTTCGTTACAAGAAACATTCCCGGGGCACAAGAAGCTTTCCGGGGGCGTCCGGGGTCATCGCCGGAAGGTCATGGCGCTTCTGCGCTCGCGCCAGCGGCGGATCAACCCTCGCGCGCCGCGATGGGTCGCGAGGAGAATGAGCAGCCCGATCGCGAGCGAGATGGGGATGATCCAGTATCCGCCTACGAGCGCCGCGTCGGTCGGCGCCGGGAACATCGTGCCGAACGACCTCGGGATCCCGTCGCGAACCCACAGTCCGGTGTTGTTGGGAAAGATGGGCTTCATCGCGGCGACGATGATGAAACCGGCGCCGATCAGGTAACCGGCAAGAAGGCCGAACGCCGCCGCGAAGCCGACCAGGCCCGTCGCCGCCAGATGAAACAGCGCGCGGGCGATCGGAACGATTCTCCCCGTCGCCGCCGCCTCTTCCATCGTCTGCTCGGCGGCGTACGCCTGGGCGATCCGGAGCGGCGGTCCGAGCTCGGTCAGGACGCGCTCGAGCGCCTCGCGTTCGTTCGGCATCGGCTCGACCTGCACGACGCGGTCACGAATGTGCGACTCGACCTCACGGACCGCGTCGGCGACGACCTCTCTGGGCAGGAACGTCCGGAGCGATCGCTCCAGGACGTAAAGATAGCCGCGCACGCGCGATTCGCCCGAGGCGCCGAGGATCATGGTCGTTTCCTTTCGCGCGTAGACGCTTGTATGAGGCGCTCGATCTTCGACGTGAACTCCCGCCACTCCTCGCACATCTCGTCGAGCCGGCGCCGGCCCGCCGGCGTCAGCCGGTAGTACTTTCGAGCGTGCGGCGCTTCACCCGACATCCACTCGGCGGCCAGCAGGCCCTCGCGCGTGAGCCGTCCGAGAAGCGGATAGATCGTGCCTTCGGTGACGACGAGATCGGTGAACGCCTCGAGATGATGGATGATTTCGAGCCCGTATCGCGAGCCGGGCGCGACGGCGAGCAGCACCGCGAGCTCGAGTCCGCCGCGACGAAGCTGTTCCTGCCAGGACTCGACCGTCATAGATACCTTGCGTCACAAGGTATTACGCGGCGAGCGATGGAAAAGTTCTGGCTCGAGCCGGTTTAGAAGCGCCAGTGCACGCCCACGCCGGGGCGAATCAGCCAACCGTTGCGCCCCCCGGCCGTGACGGCGAGCAGGCGGATCCCCGGCGTCAGCGCGAGGTGAGACGTCATGCGGATTCGCCCCTCCAGACCGACCATCGGGCCGACCGTGTGCTCGACGATCTCTTGCGTGACCGGAATGGAAAGCACGGGCAGCCGCGGGTCGAACACCACCTCCTGCTCCCGCGCGGTCCGCACGAAGGTCACTCCGCCCAGGTAGCACAGGTCGGCGCGATCGCCGATCGGTTGCCGGAACCAGACCGCCGGGGTCACGGTGGTGTGGCGCTCCGAGCTGCGAATCTCGAATTCGAAGGGCGGAATCGGGCGCGGCGGCACCGGGATGCCAGGCGGCACGAGCTCGATCTGGCGTTCGACGGAGTGCTCGAGGACCCCCGGGCGCACGAATTCCAGCTCCACGCCCCACCGGTCGCCGAGCGCGGTGCCCACGACGAGGCTGAAGCCGATGGTCTCTCCTCCTCCCGTCAGCTCGTTGGAAAACGTGGACGGGTCGACCTCGATGGTCGTGAAACGGGAAATATCCGCCAGCAGCGACGCGCCGACGTAGACCGGCTGCGCCATCACGGCGGCGGGACTCAACACGCTCAGGAGCAACAGAAGCGCCCGACCAGTCCAGCTCGCTCGATCCTTCATGACCCAATACTACCCAGACCGGATCGCGTCGACGAAGCTGAAAATCGCCGCGTTTCCGCCTATGCTGATCGGGACGATGCTCGAGATCGACACGCTTCACCACACGAGCCTCCCTAGCAGCGACATCGATCGATCGAAGCGGTTTTATTCAGAGGTCCTGGGCTTGAAAGAGCTGCCGCGCCCCGCCTTCAGCTTTCCGGGCGCGTGGTACCAGGTCGGGGACAGGACGCTGCACCTCATCGTCGGCGCGCGGTCGACCTTCCGCGACGGGAAAGGGATCGACTCCCACGACGTCCATTTCGCGATCCGGGTGAAAAGCTACGCGGGCGCGATCCAGCATCTCGCCGCGCTCGGCTATCAGCCGCTCGATCCGCAGGCGACCAGTCAGGACCCGTTCCGTGCGATGCGCGTCAACGCGACGGGCGCCGCGGGCTTTCCGCAGATTTACATTCTCGATCCCGATCGGAACGTCATCGAGATCAATGCGGAAAATGACGACCGCGGGTGACTTCGTCCAGCAACAACTCCCCCATCGTCCGTATCGCCGTCGGCCAGTCGAGCGGCCGATGCTCGATCCGAACGCGGCCGGACTTGATCGCGTCACAGATCGCGTCCGGCTCCGGCTCGGCGTCGACGAACGAGCAGGTCGTGCCGAGCTGGTGCAGGCGGTGGACGTCGCAGTTGCCGACGAGCGGCCGGCCGTGGCGTTCGGCCCACCGGACCGCGCGGCGATTGAAATTGAGCGTCGACGTGAACATCGCGTTGTACTCGACGGCGTCGAACAGTTCCGGATGCGCGTCCATGTAGCCGCGCAGGCAACTCCCGGCCGGAAAGAAAGGATGCGGCGCGACAACCAGGCCGGGCGTACGCCGCTTCAGTCGCGCGAGGTCGTCGAAGGTCCGCACCTCTTCGGCGCCGGACTGGAAATTGATCAGCAGCACGTGCTTCCCCTGGATCGTCCGCTCGATGCCAGGAATCAGCGTGAGCCCCCGGTCCGCGGCGTAGGGCGCGAAAGGTCTCACGTCGAGCTGCCGGTCGTGCAGCGTGATCGCCAGCGCGCCGTACCCGAGGCTCACCGCGTGATCGATCAGCTGAGTCGCCGAATGCGGGATCCGATCGCAGGGATCGTCGGACGTATGCGCGTGCAGCTCGACGCGAAGGAAGGCCAATATCGTAAGCTTCGCACAGATTTGTAACCGAACTGCCACCCGTAGCGCAGCCCTTCAGGGCTGCCACGACGGGCACTTCTCTTGTAATCGGCCCCTGGATGCTCTGGCTGTTCGTCGCGACCACCTTCACGGCATCCGCGCTCCTCTTCCTCGTCCAGCCGATGTTCGCGAAGATGGCTCTGCCACGGCTCGGCGGAAGTCCGGCCGTGTGGAACACCTGCGTCCTCTTCTTTCAGACCACCCTGCTCGCCGGCTACCTGTACACGCACCTGACGACGAAATGGCTGGGAACGCGCAAGCAGGGTGTCTGGCACGTGCTGCTGATGCTCGCGCCGCTCGCGCTGCTGCCGCTCACGATCGGCACGAGCGAGCCGCCGTCGGGCGCCAATCCGGTCTGGTGGCTCTTGAAGATGATGGCCGTTCGTGTGGGCCTGCCCTTCCTCGTCGTCTCGACGATGGCTCCGCTGCTCCAGCGCTGGTACGCGACGCTTCCGGTTCCCTCGTCCAAGGATCCGTATTTCCTCTATGCGGCGAGCAACCTCGGAAGCATGCTCTCGCTGCTGGCGTATCCGTTCGTGCTCGAGCCGGCCTGGGGCGTCCGGCTGCAGACGCTGCTCTGGTCCGGTGGCTACGTGCTGCTGATTGTCCTGACCGCCGCCTGCGCCTTTGTCGTTCGCAAGCACGGGGTCCAGTCATCAATCGTCAGTAGTCCGGCAATCAGCAATAAACAATCGACAATCAATCCGGCAATCGCCAATCTCCAATCTCCAATGGGATTGGATTGGCGTCTGCGCAGTTTCTGGATTCTTCTGGCCTTCGTGCCATCGAGCCTGATGCTCGGCGTCACGACGCACATCTCGACCGATCTCGCGCCGATGCCGCTGCTCTGGGTGCTTCCGCTCGCCATCTATCTCGGCACGTTCATCCTGGCCTTCGCGACGCGGCAGATCGTTCCGGACAGGCTCATCGTCCGGGTGCTGCCCGTTCTCGTGCTGATCGCGATGGCATCGGTGGCAATGCGAATCAACGCGCCGAAGCTGATCCCAATCCATCTCGCGGCGTTCTTCTGCTGCGCGATGATCTGTCACACGCGGCTCGCCCGCACCCGTCCGTCCACCGAGCATCTGACCGAGTTCTATCTCTGGATGTCGCTCGGCGGCATGCTCGGAGGCGCCTTCAACACGCTCGTCGCCACGTACGTGTTCAACGGGATCTATGAATACCCGCTGATGCTCGCGTTGGCGTGTGTGCTCCGGCCTTCGCCCGCGTACGGCACGGCGCAGCCGGAGTCGTGGCCCAAGATCATCGTCGGAGGAGTGGTTCCGGTCGCGCTGTGCGTGGTGCTCTGGGCGTTCGGCCTCGTCGGAGAGGGCGTGAAGTTGTTCACGCTGCTCTTCGTCGTGGGCGTCGTGCTCATCGTCGCCTCGAGCCTCGCGACCCGGACCACGCCGTTCAACGCGCTCGCCGGCGCGCTGGCGCTGTCGATCGTGGTCGGCCTGACCGGCGCCCGGGGCGACGTGCTGTTTGCCGGGCGCAGCTTCTTCGGCGTGATGAAGGTCATCGCCTCAGAGGATCGGTCGTATCACGTGCTGCAGCACGGCACGACGAACCACGGCCGACAGGACACCAACGCCTGGTCGCGCTGTGAGCCCAAGACCTACTTCCATCCGTCGGGACCGCTGGGACAGTTCCTGACCGCCGCGGGCGCGCGTCTCGGCAGCGTCGCCATCGTGGGCCTGGGCGCCGGAACGCTCGCGTGCTACGCGCATGAAGGAAGCGTCTGGACCTTCTATGAGATCGATCCGCTGGTCGAGCAGGTCGCCCGCGATCCGAAGTTGTTCACGTTTCTCGCCAACAGCCGGGGCGCGGTCAACGTCTCGATTGGCGACGGGCGGTTGAAGCTGCAGCACGCGGCGCCGGGCGCGTACGACCTGATCGTGCTGGACGCCTTCAGCTCCGATTCCGTCCCCGTCCATCTGCTGACGCGTGAGGCGCTCGACATGTACTTCTCCAAGTCGAAGCCGGACGGCGTCGTCGCCTTCAACATCTCGAACCGCTACATCGATCTCGAGCCGATGCTGGCGGCGCACGCGCGCGACGCGGGGCTCGTGGCGCTCACGAACCTCGACCTCAACGTGCCGGCCGAAGAGAGGGCCCGGGGACGGTCGCAGTCGCACTGGGTGCTCTTCGCCCGGACGGAGGGGCCGCTGAGCGTGGTACAGGGCCGGCCTGGCTGGCGGACGCCCGAGACGAAAACGACGGTCCGTGCCTGGACCGATGACTACTCCAATCTTCTGAACGTCCTCAGAGTCCGAGGCGACTAGAATTCCCGCCGCGGCCCAAGCTCGGCAGTGCCTGATCGGTACGCTGAAGGGCCCACGGCGCTGCGCCGATTGTGTAAGATCTGTCGGCCGTGATCCCGTCGCGCACCTCGTTCCTCGAAGGCGGTGGCGAGATGGGCGAACGCATCCGCGCGTTCGATTGGGCCGCCACGCCTCTCGGCCCACCCGAATCGTGGCCGCAGAGCCTCCGCAGCGCGGTCAGCATCCTGCTCCCATCCTCCGCCCAGATCGTTCTCTTCTGGGGGACGGAGCTGACGACGATCTACAACGACGCGTACAGCCCGGTGCTCGGAAAAAAGCACCCGCGCGTCCTCGGCACACCCGCGCGGGTGTGCTGGGAAGAAATCTGGAACGACGTCCTCGGCCCGCTCTTCACCGGCGTCCTCACCACCGGCGAGTCGTTCTGGGCGCACGATCGTCTGTTCTTCCTCGAACGGAACGGCTACCTGGAAGAAACCCATTTCGATATTTCCTACGACCCGGTTCGTGACGAGTCGGGAAACGTCGGCGGCATCTTCTGCATCGTCTCCGAAACGACAGGGCGCGTGCTCGGGAAGCGCCGCCTCAAGATCCTGCAGGAAATCGGTACGGGGTCCGCGGCGGCGGCGACGGCCGAAGAGGTCTGTCGCAATGCGATCGCCGCCCTGCGCGAGACGCCTGGGGACGTGCCGTGGGCCGGGGCGTACCTGCTCGATACCCAGACGACAGCACGACAGGTTGCGGCGTTCGGCGCCAGCCTGCCGGACGCGTTCGAATTGACTGACGCAGCCGCCGAGCCGCTGGCGCTGTCGCGTGCGCGGGCGAGCGCAGTCGAGATGAACGTGCCGGAGGGCATGGCCCCCCCGTCCGACGGGCGCGCGCTCGTGCTGCCGCTCGTGCACAATGCCGCGGTTACTGGTTTCCTCGTCGCCGGCGTCAGCCGGTATCTCGCCCTCGAGGGACCCTACAGGGATTTCTTCGATCTCGTCGCGGCGAGCATCTCGACGGCGCTCGCGCGGGCCCGTGCGCTCGAAGAGGAGCGGCGTCGCGCGGAAGCGCTGGCCGAGATGGACCGCCTCAAGACGCAGTTTTTCAGTAACGTCAGTCACGAATTCCGCACGCCGCTGACGCTCATGCTCGGCCCCGTCGAGGAAGCGCGGCGCGAGGCGGAAGAGCACGGCCTGCAGGACCAATCCGCCCGGCTGGAGGTGGTGGAGCGCAACTCGCGCCGGCTGCTGCGGCTGGTCAACACGCTGCTGGACTTCTCGCGCCTTGAAGCCGGACGTGTCGAGGCCTCGTACGAGCCGACCGACGTGGCCGCCGTCACGGCCGACCTCGCCAGCAGCTTCCGGTCCACGATGGAACGCGGCGGTCTGCGGCTCGTCGTCGTCGCGGACCCGCTCGACGAGCCCGTCTGGGTCGATCGGGAGATGTGGGAAAAGATCGTCCTCAACCTGCTGTCGAACGCGTTCAAGTTCACGTTCGAGGGCGAGGTGGCGGTCAGGATTGCGCGGGCGGAGGGCCGAGTGACGCTGACCGTCAGCGACACCGGCGTCGGGATCCCCGAAGGCGAGCTGCCGCACATCTTCGAGCGGTTTCATCGCGTCGAGTCGACGCGGGGCCGCACCTACGAGGGGACAGGAATCGGACTGTCGCTGGTCCAGGAGCTGGTGCGCCTGCACGGCGGATCGGTGACGGCCGAGAGCGCGCTCGGGCGCGGCACGACGATCGTCGTGACGGTGCCGCTCGGCAGCGACCATCTGCCTCCGGCACGACTGCGCGCCGCGCGCACGATGACGTCGACGAACACGTCGGTGGCGGCGTTCGTCGAGGAGGCGGCGCGGTGGGCGGACCCCGAGCGACGAGAGGATCTCCCCGACGCGAACCGAATGTCGGCGGAGATACCGGCCCGGTCGACGGATTCGAAGGGCTGCGTCATTGTCGCCGACGACAACGCCGACATGCGCGACTACGTGGGACGCCTCCTGGCCGCCGAGTACCGCGTGTGCACCGCAAGCAACGGCGAGGAGGCGCTCGCGCTCGCACGGCAGGACTCGCCCGATCTCGTGGTGGCGGACGTCATGATGCCGCGGCTCGACGGATTCGGCCTGCTCAGCCAGCTCCGATCGGACGCGATGCTGGCCGATGTCCCGGTGATCCTGCTATCCGCCCGTGCCGGCGAGAGCTCGCGGGTCGACGGGTTGACCGCGGGCGCGGACGATTACCTCGTGAAACCGTTCAGCGCGCGCGAGCTGCTCGCGACCGTCAACGCGCACGTGGCGCTCGCCCGGATGCGGCGGCGGGCGCGCGAAGAGGCGCTGACGGCCAATCGGGAGAAAGACGAATTCCTCGCCGTGTTGTCCCACGAGCTGCGCACGCCGCTCAACGCCGTCCTCGGGTACATCCAGATGCTGCGCGGAGGCATGATCGACGACGCCCGGCGCGATCAGATCCTCGCGACAATCGATAGGAACGCGCGGCTGCAGGTCCGGCTCCTGGAGGACGTGCTCGACGTCTCGCGCATCACGACGGGAAAGCTGCGGATCGCCAGGACGGAGGTCGATCTCCAGCGCGTCCTGGTGGATGCGCTCGAGACGATCCGTCCGTTGGCCGAGGCCCAGGGTGTCGAGATCCTCTCCGATATGGAGCCCGGGCTGCCTGTGGCAGGCGACGCGCCGCGGCTCCAGCAGGTCGTGTGGAACCTGTTGTCGAACGGGGTCAAGTTCACGCCGCGAGGGGGCCGGGTGCGGCTCGTCCTCGCGCGCGACGGATCCGACGCGCTGATCACGGTGACCGACACCGGCGCGGGGATCGCGCCCGAGTTCCTGCCCCGTCTCTTCCTTCGCTTCAGTCAGGCCGACCCGGGCACCGCGCGAGAGCACGGCGGCCTCGGCCTGGGGCTCGCCATTACGCGCCACCTCGTGGAGCTGCACGGCGGGACCATCCAGGCGTCGAGCGCCGGACGGCACCTGGGGACCACCGTCCACGTGCGCCTGCCGCTTCAGGCCGTGGGATCGGCCGTCGAGGCCAACCCCTGACTTTTTTGTGATCAGTGACGGATGGCCGGGACGATGCCGCCGGCTGCGTTATCTAATTGACGAGCCGCACTCCCCGGCGTAGTATTCGCGCGGGTATACAGGCACGGACGGCGTCGTCGGTACCCTCCGGGCTCTCGGAAAGGCCGCAGTTCGCGGGTTGCGCCCCGTAGACCTTTCCCGCCCTCTTCGGTACAACGACACCGGCCGAGTACCAACTCCACCACCACGGAGAGTGCAATGAAGCAGAGGCTCGTGACACTCGTGCTGTCGGTCGTTCTGACGGCCACGGCCAGCGCCGCCGCGTTTGCGCAGGGCGGCGCGACCTCCTCGCTTGCGGGCACGGTCACCGACACGTCGGGCGCCGTGTTGCCTGGCGTCACCGTGACCGCGAAACACAACGGCACCGGCACCGTCTCGACCGCCGTCACCGCTGACAACGGCACGTTCCACATCCCGGCGCTGAATCCGGGCGCCTACACGGTGACGATCACGCTGGCCGGGTTCAAGACCGTCGCGCTCAACGACGTCGTGCTCAGCGTCGGCGCGCCGTCGGCGGTCCGCGCCCAGCTCGAGCTCGGCACCCTCGAGGAGACGATCGTCGTCGAAGGGGCCTCGCCGGTCGTGCAGACGCAGGCGTCGGCCGTCGCCACCACGATCAACATCGAGGCGATCAAGAACGTCCCGATCACGAGCCGCAACGTGCTCGACGTCGTCCCGCTGCTGCCCGGGGTCAACACGCCAGGCGGCAACCGCGACTCGACCGTTCTCGGACTGCAGCAGAGCGCGATCAACATCACGCTCGATGGCGTCAACATCCAGGACAACACGCTGAAGACGACCGACGGGTTCTTCACGATCGTCCAGCCTCGCCTCGACGCGGTCGAGGAGGTCACGGTCACGACGGCCGCACAAGGAGCCGACGTCGCCGGTCAGGGCGCCGTGCAGATTCGCTTCATCACGCGCTCGGGAACCAACGACTTCCACGGCAGTGTGTACCAGTACTTCCGCAGCGACGCGCTCAACGCGACCACCTGGTTCAACAAGCGGAACAACATCGCGAAGCCTGAGTTGCTCCTGAATCAGCCGGGGTTCAGAGTGGGCGGTCCCATGACGATCCCGGGGCTCTTCAACGGCCGCGACAAGGCTTTCTTCTTCGTCAACTGGGAGTGGTCGCTGTCGCCGAGCACTGTTGCGCGCGACCGGACCATCCTGCACCCGAGCGCGCAGGCCGGCAATTTCCTGTACAACACCGCGGGCGGCGTGCGCTCGGTCAACCTGCTCGCGCTCGCCGCTGCGAACGGACAGACATCGACGTTCGATCCCATCATCTCCAGCCTCCTGGCCGACATCCGGAGCGCAACCGGCACGACGGGGACGATCACCGACCTGGCGGAGCCAATACTGCAGCGGTACTGGTACAACGTGCCGGTGGATTCGACCGGACGTTTGCCAACCGTCCGCGTGGACTTCAACCTGACGAGCAACCACCGGCTGTCGGGCGTCGCCAATTACCATACGTTCTCGACGACACCCGATACCCTCAACAACCGCGACTCGCGTTTTCCGGGGTTCCCGGCAACCGGGACCCAGACGTCCAAGCGCATGTTGTTCAGCAGCGCGCTGCGGTCCACGCTCGGGCAGAGCATGGTCAACGAAATGCGCGTGGGCTACAGCGGGGCTCCGGTGTACTTCTTCAAGGAGCTCGCGAGCGGCATGTGGGGAGGAGGCGGGGTGGCCAACCAGGGCGGGTACTATCTCGACATCGCCAGCGCGTTGATGCTGGCGCCGAACGCCCCGACCGCGGCGAATACCATGAACGCGTCGAACACGCCGACCCCCAGCTCGCGCAACGCGACCACGCTGCTCGTCGAGGACACGATGAACTGGCTGAAAGGGCGCCACAGCTTCAGCCTCGGCGGCTCCTTCACGCAGGCCGACATCTGGTTGAAGAACCAGAACCTGGTGGCCGAGCTCGACTACGGACTGGTGAACGGCGATCCGGCGCTGGCGATGTTCAATCAAACGAACTTCCCGGGCATCTCCGGCACCCAGCTCACGCTGGCGCAGAACCTCTACGCCGTCCTCACGGGCCGCGTCAGCCAGGTCAGCGGCAACGCGCGAATCGACGAGAACACGGGTCAGTACACGTACTTGGGCCAGGCGACTCAGCGCGCGCAGATGCGCGACTTCGGATTCTTCCTCCAGGATTCGTGGCGCATGCGCCCGAACCTGACGGCGAATTTCGGCCTGCGCTACGAGCTGCAGATGCCGTTCACCGCGAAGAACGACAGCTATTCGACAGCGACGCTGGACAGCCTGTGCGGCCTCTCCGGCGTTGCCTCTGGTGGAGGCTGTAATCTCTTCCAGGCCGGGTCGCAGCCCGGTCAGAGGCCGGTGTTCGTCAATCTCGCGGAGGGCCAGAGCGTCTACGACACCGACTGGAACAACGTTGCGCCGAACGTCGGGTTCAACTGGACGCCGAGCGCGGAGGGCGGCTTACTCGGCTCGATGCTCGGCCAGGAGGGGGACACGGCCATCAGCGGCGGCTTTACGATGAGCTTCAACCGGAACGGGCTGTCGGATTTCACGGACATCTTCGGCGCCAATCCGGGCGTCCAGATCACCGTGAACCGCCAACAGGGTCTCGGCAACCTCGGCACGCTGCCGCTGCTCATGCGGAACAGCGCCGCGCTGAATCCTCCGTCGTTTGCGTCGGAGCCGGTGTATCCGATGACCGACGTCGTCACGGAGGACGTGAACATCTTCGACTCGGGCCTTCAGGTGCCCTACTCGCAGTCCTGGACGATCGGCATCCAGCGGCAGATCGGCCAGACGATGGCGGTCGAGGCTCGTTATGTCGGGACGCGCGGCGCGAATATCTGGTCGACGCAAAACCATAACGAGGTCAACTTCCTCGACAACGGGTTCCTGAACGAGTTCCGGCTCGCGCAACAGAACCTGCAGGCGAACATCGCGGCCGGACGGGGGGCGAATTTCCGCTACGCGGGTCCCAACACCGGGACGGCCCCGCTTCCGATCCTCCTCGCGTATTTCGCCGGCTCCACTGCTGCGACGAACACCGGAGCCTATTCGTCCGCGCTCTTCCAGGACAACACGTTTGTCACTCAGCTCGCTCGCTTCCTCCCGCAGCCGTACGCGATGGCCAACGCGCTCGATAACGACGCCACCCGTCGCGCAAACGCGACCCGGGCCGGGCTCCCGGCGAACTTCCTGGTCGCAAATCCGGACCTGCTCGGCGGGGCCGACCTGACCGAGAGCGACGAGAAGACGAAGTACCACGGTCTGATCCTGGAGTTCCGGCGCCGTATGTCGGACGGACTCCAGTTCCAGACCAGCTATGCTCACGGCCAGACCGGCGTGGCGGAGTTCTTCTCGTTCCGCCGGCCGCGTGAGTACCGGCGCGACGCCGGCGCGGAAGGGGAGGTCACCAAGGCGTGGAAGGCGCTCTGGGTGTGGGACCTGCCGTTCGGCCAGGGTCGGCGGTTCGGGAGCAACGCGAACGGCTTTGTCGATCGCCTCATCGGCGGCTGGGCAGTCACTGGTACCGCCCGCGTTCAGAGCGGCCAGATGATCAACCTCGGCAACGTGAACCTGGTCGGCATGAGCCTCGATGACGTCGGCGATCTCTTCAAACTGCGGATCGACAACGACCGCAAGGTCTGGATGCTGCCGCAGGACGTCATCGACAACACGATCAGGGCGTTCAGCGTCAGCGCGACCTCACCGACCGGCTACAGCGCGCTCGGCGCGCCGACGGGGCGGTACTTCGCGCCGGCCGCCGGTCCCGACTGCATCGAGGTGGATCCGCCGCCGGCCGCCGGGCAGCGGACCTCGGAGCCTCGCGAGACGGGGGTCTTCGGAGATTGCGGTACCGGCGAGCTCGTCGCGACGGGACCGCTCTTCAAGAGCTTCGACATCAGCGTGCTGAAGCGCATCGCCATCGCGGGGCGCGTCAACGCCGACATCCGGTTCGAAGTGCTCAACGCGTTCAACAACGTCAACTTCGTCCCGGTCGGCGGAATCGGCGCCCAGTCGGGCGCGTATGAGGTGCTGGCTCTGACAGGCACGCAGACGGCGCGCACGACGCAGCTCGTCTTCCGCGTGAACTGGTAGTCCGGCACGCGTTCATCTACCGCCGCAGGGGAGGCCGTGCCTCTCCTGCGGCGTTTTCGTTTTCAGCCTTACCATAACGGCGCGGTACTCCCCGTGACGCGCCGTCCCATTCCCCTCGCCCTGGCGCTCGTCGCAGCCATCGCGATCGTGTTCGCGCCGGTCGTGCGGCACGGCTTCGTGAACTTCGACGATCCGCAGTACATCAGCGAGAACCCGTTCGTCACGGGCGGCCTCAGCCAGCGCGGGATCTCCTGGGCGTTCACGGCCGGCTACGCCGCGAACTGGCATCCGCTGACATGGATCTCGCACATGCTCGACGTCCAGGCATTCGGCCTCGACGCGGGCGCGCACCACGCGACGAACGTCGTCCTTCATGCGGCGAGCGCGCTGCTGCTCTTCGGGCTTCTCCACCGCGTGACGGGGGCTCCCGGGCGAAGCTGGTTCGTCGCGGCGCTCTTTGCCGTTCATCCTCTGCACGTGGAATCGGTCGCCTGGATCGCCGAGCGCAAGGACGTCCTGAGCACGCTCTTCTGGATGCTGACGATTTGGGCCTATGTCAGGTACGTGAGCCAACCGCGCGCGGGCCGGTATCTCACAGTCGTCGTGCTCTTCGCGCTGGGGCTGATGGCGAAGCCGATGCTCGTGACGCTTCCCTTCACGCTGCTGCTGCTCGACGTCTGGCCGCTCGGCCGCCTGCCGTTACGCGTCCGTGAAAAGCTACCGCTCCTCGCGCTCACGATCGCCTCGAGCGTGATCACCTTCGTCGTCCAGCAACAGGCGGGAGCGGTGAAGGAGCTCGTCGAACTGCCGATCGGCCGGCGCGCCGCGAACGCGCTCGTGGCGTACGTGGCGTACATCGGCAAGGCCCTCTGGCCAGGCGGGCTCGCGGCGATTTACCCGTATCCGGAGTCGATCGCGAGCTGGCGGGTCGGCGCCGCCCTCGCCCTGCTCGCGGCGATCACCGCTCTGGCTTTCCGCGCACGTCAACGATACCCGTACGTTCTCGTCGGATGGCTGTGGTATCTGGTCACGCTCGTGCCAGTCATCGGGCTCATTCAGGTCGGAAGTCAGCCGATCGCCGATCGCTACACCTACGTTCCGCTCATCGGGTTGTTCATCGTCGTGGCCTGGGGAGTTCCCGACCTGCTGGCGCGCTGGCCCTGGCGGTTCAGCGTCATGCGCGCCGCGGCCGTTCTCGTGATCGCCGCATCCGCCGCCACCGCCCGTGCCCAGGTGCGGCACTGGAGGAACAGCGTCGCGCTCTGGGAACATGCGCTCGCCGTGACGACCGCGAACTATCGCGCGGAGGGCAATCTCGGGCACGCACTCGCGTCCGAGGGGCGCCTCGACGAAGCCATCTCCCACTACACCGCGGCCGTACGCATCCATCCCGGCTACGCGGAAGCGCACAACAATCTCGGGCTTGCGCTGGCGACTCAGGGGAAGATCGACGAAGCCATTCCACATTACACCGAGGCGATTCGTTCCATGCCGGACTACTTCGACGCGCATGGCAATCTCGGCGCCGCGCTGGCCGGCAGAGGACGATACGCCGACGCGATCAATCATTTCGCGATCGCGGTACGGCTTCAGCCGGAGCAAGGCCGGGCGCGACAGAACCTCGCGCGGGCCCATTACGACTTCGGCCGCACCCTCGCCGAGCAGGGGAACGTCGAACAGGCCATCCAGCAGTTCCTCGAAGGGTTGCGCCTCGAGCCCACCAACGCCGATCTTCACTACGATCTCGGCGTCATGTACGCGAGGCGAGGCGATCTCCGGGCCGCTGCCGCCCGCTTCGAAGAAGCGCTGCGGATCGACCCCAACCATCAGGACGCGCGACGCGCTCTCGACGCCCTCACAAAACTTGGAGGGGCCGGTCTTCAGACCGGCCCTCGGAAATGATCAAGGGGAAGAAGGTCGTCGTGGTCATGCCCGCCTACAACGCCGAGCGGACCATCGAACAGACCTGGCGCGAGGTCGTCGAGCAGGAGGTCGTCGACCTCGTCGTCATCGTCGACGACGGGAGCCGGGACCGGACGGCGGCGGTGGCGCGAAGCCTCGGCAAGGTCGTCGTCCATTCGCATCCGAACAACCTCGGGTACGGGGCGAACCAGAAGACGTGCTATCGCCTCGCGCTTCAGCACGGGGCAGACATCGTCGTGATGGTGCACCCCGACTACCAGTACACGCCGAAGCTCATTCCGGCGATGGTGGACCTGGTGGCCAGCGGTCTGTACGCGTGCGTTCTGGGATCGCGGATCCTCGGCGGACAGGCGTTGAAGGGCGGGATGCCCGTCTGGCGGTATGTCGCGAACCGCGGCCTGACGCTGGTGGGCAATCTCCTGCTCGGGACCAAAGTGTCGGAGTTTCATACCGGCTATCGCGCCTTCTCCAGGGAGCTCCTCGAGCGGCTGCCGCTCGAGGAGAACTCGGACGACTTCGTCTTCGACAACGAGGTGCTCGCCGAGACGGTCTGGCTCGGGTACGCGATTGGCGAGGTGTCGTGTCCCACACGGTATTTCCCGGATGCATCTTCCATCACGTTCGGTCGAAGCGTGCGCTACGGGTTCGGCTGCCTGGCGACCGCAATCGCCTTCCGACTCAGCAGTTTAGGCGTCGGTCGGTCGCGTCGGTTTTCTCCTCTCCGCCGTTGACGATCGGCGGCCGGCGAGCGTAGTATGCCGCCCTGTATACCGCCGGCGGCCGCGTTGGAGGATGCGGCCGCCCCAGGAGTCGGGTCGAGCTCCGGCTCCTCCAACCTCGAGGGAGTTCAACGATGCAGAAGCTCCTCACGCTCGTGCTGTCGGTCGTTGTCGTCGCCACGGTAAGCGCCACCGCGTACGCCCAGGGTGGCGCCCCCACGTCTTCCATCTCTGGCACGGTCGTCGACGCATCCGGCGCCGTGATCCCGGGGGCGAGCGTCGTCGCCAAGAACAGCGGCACCGGCGCCGAGTACACCACCGTGAGCAGCGAGCAGGGCACGTTCTCCATTCCAGCGCTCACAACCGGCACTTACTCAGTGACGGTGTCTCTGATGGGGTTCCGGACCGCCGTCCTCAACGATGTCGTCCTCACCGCAGCCGGGCCGGCGTCGGTCCGCGCCGTGCTCGCGGTCGGCGCCCTCGAAGAAACCGTCGTCGTCGAAGCGGCCTCGTCGATCGTGCAGACGCAGTCGGCGGCGGTCGCGACGACGATGGACATCAACCAGATCTCGAACCTGCCGCTGACGAGCCGGAGCGCGCTCGACTTCGTCGTCAACCTGCCGGGGATCAATACGCCCGCCGACAGCCGCGATTCCACGGTCAACGGCCTGCCGCAGAGCGCGATCAACATCACCATCGACGGCATGAGCGCGCAGGACAATTTCCTGAAGACCACAGACGGGTTCTTCGCGCGCGTCAGCCCGCGGATCGACTCGGTCGAAGAGGTGACCGTCAGCACGGCCGCGACGGATCAGGCGACGACGGGCCAGGGCGCGGTGCAGATCCGCTTCGTGACCCGCTCGGGCACGAACAGCCTGCAGGGGAGCACGTTCTACTACCTGCGCCACCATGCGCTGAACGCAAATACGTTTTTCAACAACGCCACGCTGCCGCCGGATCCGGCGACCGGCAGGGCGCCGAAGGCGGAGAACATCACGCACCAGCCGGGCACGCGCGTCGGCGGACCGATTTCCATTCCCGGTCTCTTCGACGGCCGCGACAAGGCGTTCTTCTTCGTCAACTACGAGCAGTCACGGACTCCCGGCCAGATCACGCGAAACCGCGACTTCCTGCATCCGAGCGCACAGGCGGGCATCTTCCGCTACAACGTCGGGGGAGCGGTCAGAGAGGTCAATCTGCTCTCTCTGGCGGCGCGCAACGGCCAGGTATCGACGCCGGATCCGACGATCGCGGCGATGTTGAACAGCTATCCGGGCCGCGACAGGAACCACGGGCCAGTTCGCCGATCTCACGAACCCGAGCCTCCAGCGCTACTCGTTCCAGCAGCCAAGCGAGGGGCTGACCCACTACACGACAGGCCGCGTGGACTTCAACCTAAGCGATCGGCATCGGCTGTACAGCTCGTTCAACTACAACGACCTGCTGTCGACGCCGGACACGACCAACAACCGCGAGTCGCGCTACCCCGGCATGCCGTTCCAGAGCCAGGACTCGCTCCGCTACACGGTTCAAGGCACGCTGCGGTCGACGCTGACCTCGAACATCGTGAACGAGCTGCGCATCGGCGGCACCGGCGGGCGTACGCTGTTCTCGCCTGAGCTCGCGGCGAGCAACTGGTCCAACGACCTCTCCATGAACGGCTATCACCTGAACTTCAACAACGCGATGGGGATCGCGAACCCGATCGCCGGTCCGACGAACAGCTCGCGCGAGGCGTCGACCAAGGTGGTCGAGAACACCTTGAACTGGATCAAGGGATCGCACGCGCTCCAGATCGGGGGAGGCTGGACGCGCGGCGACGTGTGGCTGAAGAACCAGATGAAGGTGCCGCAAATCAACTTCGCAGGCATCATCTCGGGTGATCCAGCCGACGCGATGTTCACGACGGCGAACTTTCCGGGCGCAAACAACACGGACCTGACGAATGCGAGAGCCCTCTACGCGATGCTGACCGGGCGCGTCAGTACCGATAGGCGGCGAGGCGCGTCTGGACGAGGGCAACGACCAGTACGCGTTCCTCGGCGAGAGCGTGCAGCGCGCGCGGATTCACGATTTCGGGTTCTACATCGCCGACACGTGGCGCTGGAAGCCGAACTTCACGGTGAACATGGGCCTGCGCTACGAGCTGCAGACCCCGTTCACGCCGCTGAACAACAGCTATTCGACGGCGACGCTCGCCGACGTCTGCGGCGTCTCCGGCATCGGCGCCGACGGCGTCTGCAATCTGTTCCAGCCCACCGTCCAGACGGGACAGAAGCCCGTGTTCATCCAGTACGACCAGGGCGTCAACGCCTACGAGACCGATCGCAACAACTTCGCGCCGAATCTCGGGTTCGCCTGGTCGCTCGGCGGGACCAACGGGTTGATGGGCTCGATCTTCGGGCGCCAGGAAGGAGACAGCGTCATCCGGGCCGGCTACTCGCTCGGCTACAACCGCCCCGGGATGTCCGACTTCACGGGAGAGATAGACGACAACCCGGGCGTGCAGATCGACGCCACTCGGAGCCAGGGCAACGGGAATTTCGGCGGCCCTCCGGGTTCCGTCTTCGTCCGGAACTCGGCTCAGCTCGGCCCGCCGGCGTTCCCGGCTACGCGTGTGTATCCAATGACCGACGTCGTCACGGGGGACGTACATATCTTCGCCCGCGATCTGCAGGTTCCCTACTCGCAGACGTGGACGGCCGGCTGGCAGCGGGTCGTCAGCCGCAACATGGCCGTCGAAGCGCGCTACGTCGGCACCCGCGCGCTCGGGGCCTGGAATACGTTCGATTACAACGAGCTCAACATCGTCGAGAACGGGTTCCTGAACGAGTTCCGCCTCGCGCAGCAGAACCTCCGCGCCAACATCGCCGCGGGACGAGGCAACACGTTCCGGTACTTCGGTGCCGGCACCGGTACTGCTCCGCTGCCGATCTTCCTGGCGTACTTCAGCGGCCTCCCGGCCTCACAAGCGGGGAGCGCCTCTGCTTACACGTCGACGCTGTTCGCGAACAGCACGTTCGTCAATCCGTTGGCGATCTTCAACCCGCAGCCTTTCGCCTCCGCGAACGCACTGGACGCGGATCAGGCGCGCATCACCAATGCGCTGCGGGCCGGCCTGCCGGCCAATTTCCTCGTCGCCAACCCGGATCTGCTCGGCGGCGCCGAGGTCACGGCTAACAGCGGCTACAACCGCTACGACGGGGCGCAGCTGCTGCTGACGAGGCGTATGTCGGACGGCTTCCAGTTGGGGCTCAACTACACCTTCGGGAAGGGCTACATCTCCGAGCGCTACTCGCTCCGAACGCCTCGGAGAAAGGTCCTCGACGCCGGCGACGAGGGAGGCGTGACGCACGCTTTCAAGGGCAACTGGGTCTACGAGCTGCCGTTCGGGGAGGGCCGCCGGTACGGAGCGGGCGCAGGTTCCTGGACTAACCGGCTGATCGGCGGCTGGTTCGTGGACGGCATCGCGCGCATCCAGAGCGGCCGCCTGCTCGACTTCGGCAACGTCCGTCTGGTCGGCATGACCAGGGAGGAGTTCCAGAAGTCGGTCAAGCTGCGCTTCGACAACACGACCGGCGGAGGCATTTACATGCTGCCGCAGGACATCATCGACAACACCGTCAAGGCGTTCGCCGTGAGCGCCACGTCGCTCACGGGCTACGGCCAGCTCGGTCCCCCCGAAGGACGGTATCTGGCGCCCGCCGCGGGGCCGGACTGCGTCGAAATCGCGCAGACATTCGACAACAACCAGCCGAACATCATCGATGGCTTCGGCGACTGCGGCATCAACAACCTCATCGCGACGGGGCCCCGGCAGGTGCGGTTCGACATCAGCATCGGCAAGCGCACGCGGATCGCCGGAAACGTCAACTTCGAGTTCCGCGCCGAGATGCTGAACGCCTTCAACCACCCGTGGTTCGAGCCGCAGAGGGGGATTGACGACGACACGGCGGCGCTGAGCTACAACCGACAGGACCTGTTCCGCGTTGACGGCGTCGAAGAGAACTCGAGCCGGATCATCCAGCTCGTGTTCAGGGTTAACTGGTAAGAAGGTTCGAGAAGGTTCGAGAAGGTTCGAGGAGGTTCGAGGGGGTTCGAGGAGGTTCGAGGGGGTTCGAGGGGGTTCGATTAGGTTCGAATCCCCTCGAGCCTAGTTTCTTGTCGCGACCATCCTCAGGTTGGCGAACTCGGCCCCGCCCGGCCCAATCATCCGCATCTCAATCGTGAATCGCCCGGGCTCGTCGAAGGTCAGCACCCACTTGTACGGCTGGGTCCCCGACCCACGTCGTGCCTGCTCGCCCCTCAGAACGAGCGTCTTGCCGCTCTCGTCCAGCGTCCCCTCCCCTTGCTCGATGCCGGTATCGCCGTTGTCGACCCAGATGGCGGTGTACTTCAGCGCCCTCAGGTCGTAGCCGTAGATGCCCATCCACTCGAACTGGTTGCCCATGAGATTGATGGACGCCTCTTCGGTCACGAACCGGCCCCCGAGGATCTTCTTGTAGCTCGCGCGGCCGGCGGTCTTCTCCCACTTCGCCGCCGGCGAAAGCCGGAACTCGGCGTCGAGCCGCCAGTCGCCGACGAGCGCCTCGAGCCGTTTGTGCTCGTCTCCCGGCAGCGCAAGCTGACCGGGATCCTGCACCTGGCCGCGGCGCTCCTGCGCGGCCGGCGCCTGGACGGCCAGCGCCACGAGCAGGGCGCCCGCCCATCGTGAAGTTGTCACTGTGGCCTCCCCGGCGTCATCCGAGTCTTCAATGAGTGTAATCCGTGAAATCCGCGTGGTTTTTTATGGCTGAGTTGGCGCTATAATCGCCTCGCTCGATGAACAACGGCGCGAGACCGCTCGTGCTCGTCGTCGAGGACGACCTCAGCATCCGCGATCTGCTGGAAAAGTTCCTGCGGTTGCGGGGCTTCGAGACCTGCGCCGCCGATTCGGCGAGCGGGGCGCTCGCCGTGTTGCGCGCGCGTCAACCCGGGGCCGCCGTCGTCGATCTGCGGCTTCGCGAGGGCTCGGGCAGCGAGGTGGTCGCGTCCATCCCGTCGACGGTCCCCGTCATCATCTTCTCGGGAGTGCCGACCGAATCCGCCGGCCTCGAGCAGTTCCGTCCCAACACGCGCCTCATCGCCAAACCCTTCTCGCTCATCATGCTCGCCGAGATGCTTCGCCGGATGTTGCGCTCTCGCGAATCGAGTAGTTCTGAGTCATGAGTTCTGAGTCATCGAGTTCTGAGTTCTGAGTTCTGGGTCGTCAGGACTCAAACACTCACAACTCACAACTCACAACTCACAACTCCAACAACTAGAGACTACAGAGCTCTTGACTCAGCGCTCGTTATGACATATATCGCTATAAGACATATGAGACGCGACCCGGGCGATCGCGAGCTGAAGAAAGGCAGCGCGGAGCTGCTCATCCTCTCCCTCGTCGAGGCGCGGCCGCGGCACGGCTACGAGATCGGCAAGCTGATCGAGACGCGGTCGGACGGCGTCGTCCGGTTCAGCGTGGCGTCGCTGTACCCCCTGCTCTACCGCCTGGAGAAGCGGGGCTGGATCGATGGCCGCTGGGTCGAGAAGGCGGGCCAACGCCGCCGGCGTTACTACCGTCTCACCCCCGAGGGCCGCCGCGTGCTGGCCGATCAGCGGCGCGGCTGGCGGGCGTTCGTGACCGCCATCAACCGGATCGCGGGGCTGGAACATGCCTGACTGGCGCGACGAGGTCCGCCGGCGCCTGGCCGCCTCGGGCCTGGATCCCGCGACCGAGGCAGACGTCTCCGAGGAGCTGGCGCAACACCTCGACGACCGCTATCGCGAGCTGCGGGCCGAAGGGCTGACGGGCGACGACGCGCGCGGCGTGGTGCTGCGTGAGCTCGACGCAAACGAGCTGCTCGGCCGCGACGTGCGCGATCTGAAGGCACGAGGAACGTCGTCGAACACCCTCGAACCCATCGAACCCCCTCGAACCCACTCGAACCCTCTCGAACCTCCTCGAACCGATTCGAACCTGTTCGAACCCTTTCGAACCTGATGCAGGACGCCCGCTTCGGCCTGCGGTTGATGCGCAAGACGCCCGTCTTCACGACGGTCGCGGCGCTCACGATGGCCGTGTGCATCGGCGCCAACGTGGCGCTTTTCAGCGTGGTCGACGTCCTGCTCCTCCGGCCGCTCGCCTACCCGCGCCCCGACCGCGTCGTCCGGGTGTTCGAGCACATCGTCGATGCCAACCTGCTCCGGAACGGCGCGTCCGGGCCGAACATCCTCGATTGGGAGGAACAGAACACCGTGTTCACGGCGATCGCGGCCTATCGCCGCAGGAACGTGAACATTTCCGGCTACGCCAAGGCTCCGGCCGGACATGGCGAGCCTCGATACGTGAGAGCCGCGCGCGCCTCACGGGAGTTCTTCGACGTCCTCGGGGTTCCGCCGGCGCTTGGCAGAGGGTTCACGCTCGAAGAAGATCGGGCGGTCGCGCACGTGACGGTACTGGCCCACGGGTTCTGGCGGTCGGCGCTCGGGTCGGACCCTGACATCCTGGGCAAGACGCTGGACTTCGACGGCGAGCCGTATCTCGTCATCGGCGTCCTGCCTGAAGGTTTCCGCTTTCATCTTGAAACCGACGCGTGGATTCCGCTCGGGCTCTATCCGGGCACCCGCGCCGGCCGCGGATCGCACAACCTCAACGTCATCGCTCGTCTGAAAGATCACGTGACGGTTGCGAGCGCCCAGGCGGAGCTGGAAGCGATTGCACGGCGGCTCTCGCGGCAATATCCGGAAACCAACTCGCAATGCGGCGTGTTCGTCGAGCCGCTGCAGGCGAGCATGGTGCACGACGTGCGGCCGGTGGCGCTCGTCCTGTCGATCGCCGTGGCGTTCGTGCTGCTCATCGCGTGCGCCAACATCGGCGGCCTCCTCGTCGCGCGCTCGGCCGCCCGCGCGCGGGAGTTCGCGGTGCGGATCGCGCTGGGCGCCAGCCGCGTCCGGCTCGCGCGGCAGCTCGTGGTGGAGAGCCTGCTCGTCGCGGCGCTGGGCGGACTCGGCGGCATCGTCGTCGCGGCCCTCCTCATCAGGGTCATCCGCCGGCTCGAGTCGTTCGCCGTGCCGCGGCTCGAAGAGCTCGCGGTCGACGGTCGGGTGCTCGTGGCCATGCTGATCGTCACGAGCGTTGCTGGCGTGCTCTTCGGACTCGTTCCGGCCTTCCACGTCGGCCGCTCGGCGCCCGAGGGGACGCTGACCACGCGAGGCGGATCGGCGGGTCGCGATCGACGACGGCTGCAGTCAGCGCTCACCGTGTGGCAGGTCGCCTTCGCGCTCGTCCTGCTCGTGGGGGCCGGTCTGATGACCCGCACGCTCGCCGGGCTGCACCGCGTGGATCCAGGCTTCGATCCGCGCGGCATCCTCGCGGTGGACTTGAGCCTGTCGGATGCGCGCTACCCCAAGAACGAGGATGCGGCCCGGTTCTATCGCCAGATCGTCGAGGCCGCGTCGGCGCTCCCGGGCGTCCGGCAGGCCGCCCTCGTCAGCGATCCGCCGCTCTTCGGGGGCGACGGCTACAACCAACTCGGCTTCAGTATCGTGGGGCGGCCGCCGAAAGGGCCGGGAGGAGAGGAAGACTTCGCCTACCTACGATGGGTCACGCCCGACTACTTCCGGACGATCGGCGTGGCGCTCGAGCGCGGCCGGTACTTCACGGAGAGCGACGTCCTCGAGAGTCCTCCCGTCGTGATCATCAACGCCGCCATGGCATCACGCCACTTCTCCAACGAGGATGCTGTCGGGCGTGAGCTCGTCATTCAAGAGGGGCGCGGCCGTCCGGCGCGGATTGTCGGCGTGGTGAGCGATCTGCGGCAGACCTCGCTCGCCGACGTCGCGGAGCCCCAGATGTACACGCCGTTCTATCAGTCGCCTGCCGGCTGGGGCACGCTGCTCGTCAAGACGCGTGACGGCGGCGATCCGCGCGCGCTCGCGCCCGCGTTGCGGGACGCGATCCGCAGCGTCGATCCGCAGCAGCCGATTTCGAACCTGCGCACGCTCGAGGACGCGGTCGCGCGCTCGATTGCGCCGCAGACGCTGACGATGCGCGTGCTCGCGGCGTTCGCGATCGCCGCGCTGGCGCTCGCGGCCATGGGCGTCTACGGCGTCGTCGCGTTCCAGGTGGCCGATCGAGCCCGCGAGATCGCCTTGCGCATCGCGCTCGGCGCGCGCGCGGGAGATGTGCTCTGGATGGTCACGCGGCAGGGACTCGCGCCCGTCGCGGCAGGGCTCGCGATCGGGCTCGCCGGCGCCGCGGCGCTGACGCGCTTCCTGCGCGGGTTGCTGTTCGACGTCGGCGCCGCCGATCCCCTGACGTTCGCGGCGACCGCCACGCTCCTCCTGACGGCCGCGGTTCTTGCCTGCCTTCTCCCCGCGCGGCGCGCGGCGCGTACCGAACCGAGCCTCGTGCTTCAGGGCGAGTAGGGCCTGGGGCTTGGGGCCTCGGGGCCTAAGACCTTGGACTTTGCAGCCGCCGTTTCTGAAGACCCGTCACGGCGCCGACGATCATGCGGTTGACGGCCGCCAGAGACAGCCCACCCTCGTCCTTCGTGGGGATCGTCGCGAAGCCGATGGCAGACGCTTTCGGGTAGCGGCTGAAAATTGTCTCGAACACCGCTGCGAGTTGCTCGCTGGATGGTCCGTCCGGGACCTTGTTGCCATGCCCCATCACCTCGCGCGGATCCAGCACGTCCATGTCGATGTGCACGTAGATCTTGTCGGTGAGCTGGCTGAGGCGATCCATCTGGCGCGCGATCGCCGGAGAGTTCTTCCGCAGATCGTCCACGCTGACGTGCTCGATCAGCGAGTCGTCCAGCATCCGCTGCTCGAGCGGATCGGTCAGCCGGACGCCGCCCATCACCACGTGCCTCTCCGACAGCGGCGGCTCGAGGCCGGCATCGAGCCGCATGCGCGCCAGGCAGCGGCCGGTCGCGACCGCCACCGGCATGCCGCCCAGCGAGCCGCTCCGCGTGGTCTCCGGCGTGTTGAAGTCGGGGTGCGCGTCGAGCCAGAAGAGGCCGATCCGGAGCGGATCGCGCGTCGGCCCGGAGTGCTGCAGACCCGCCACCATTCCCGGCATCGACGGACAGGTGCCGAGCAGGCCGACGGGGAAATAGCCCTCGCGCTCCGCTTTCGCGACGGCGCGCCCCAGGTGCCCGAGCGCGAACCCGAGCCGCTTCCAGCCGCCATACTCGGGTTCCTCCTCCGGCGTCAGGCCGATCTCCACGACGCTGACCTCCGCCCCGAGCTTCTCGAGCATCGGCTGGATCCCGCCGTTCGCCATCGTCGTCGGGCCGTTGGACGTGCCGTTCGGGACGAAGGGCTGCTTCAGGAGCGCGACCTTCAGCCGGGCGTCGGCGGTTTTCTGGGCTTGCGGCGATGCGAGCGCGGCCGCGGCGACGAGACAAACGAGCGTCGCATGTCTCACGGGGAGTGCCTCCTCAATCGGGTGACGTGATGTACGCCTCCGCCTCAATCTCCACGAGCATGTTGGGATCGATCAGGCGGCTGACCTGCACCATCGCGGTCGCCGGCCGGATCTCGCCGAACACCTCGCCGTGGGCGCGGCCGATCGCCTCCCACTGTGAAATGTCGATAACGTAGATTCTGGTTCGAACGACGTCAGCGAGCGTGGCGCCCGCCTGCTGGAGCGCCCACTCGATATTGGAAAGCGTGCGCCGCGCCTGCGCGTACGGATCCCCGACGCCGACGATCCGGCCCGTCTCGTCGGTCGCCGTCGTTCCGGAGACCTGCACGTGACGGCCGACGCGGACGGCCCGCGAGTAACCCACGATCGCCTCCCACGGTCGACCGCTCGAAATATTCAGCCTGGACATGGTGTCAGCTCAACAGAATCGTGTTTCCTGCGGGGTCTCGCACGAGCGCCCCGCCCTCATGAGGCACGATCGGGATGTCCGCCGCGTTAGCGCGGGCCACGATGTCCTCGCGCGCTGTGATGGTCGGGAACCGGACGACGAAATGCCGGAGGCCGACGGCACCGGGAGGAGGCGGCGGCGCGCCGATCCCGGCCCACGTATTGAGTCCGATGTGATGGTGATAGCCGCCGGCCGAGACGAAGAGCGCGCTCGAACGGAATCGCTGCATCAGGTCGAATCCGAGGACCCCGACGTAGAACGCCTCCGAATCCGCGAGGTTCCGGACGTGCAGGTGCACGTGCCCGACGACCGTGTCCGCTGCCAGCTCATGGAGCGCCCCGGATCCTGGACGCGCGGCCGTGGCGAGATCGTCCACGTCAAGCGGATCGGTGGTCATCTGGAGCTGTCCGTCGTGGATTGGCCATTCGGCGCGCGGTCGATCACGATAGATCTCGATTCCGTTCCCGTCCGGATCGGCAAGGTACAGCGCCTCGCTCACGCCGTGGTCCGCGACACCCTGCAGGTGGGTCTCGGTTTCGGCCAGCCGGCGCAGCGATCGCGCGAGATCGGCGCGCGAAGGCACGAGGATCGCGAAGTGATAGAGGCCCGTCGTGCCGCGCACGCGCGGCGCGGCCGGGGCCTGAACGAGGATCAGGAGATCCGAACCTCCAGCGCCGAGCGCCGCCGCGTCGCCGTCACGCCCGTGCACCTTGAATCCGATCCGATCCGTGTAAAACGCGATGGATCGATCGAGATCCGGAATCGTCAGATGGACGGCGCCGATCGTCGTCTGTGGATCGATACGATCCATCAAGGCTGGCTCGTCGTTGGGGCCCCAGCGGTGATCGAGATACCCTTTCTCGCCATTGCCCGGTTGAACGCGGGGACATCCCGTTCGACGAGCCGCGTGAAGTCCGTCCTCGCCTTCGCAAGCTGCTCTTCCAGCATCTCCAGCACCTTGACCTGCGCATCGGTCGGGCGGTTGTCCGCTCCACCGGCCTCGTCGCCCGCGCCGGTCCCGACGGCGCCGTTCAGCCAGATCAGGTTCATGTAGATCTTGAAGGCCTCGACGTACCACTTGTCGTCGCTGTGCAGATCCGACTTCGACACCAGCTGCAGCTCGACGTCCACCATGGCGCCGTCGATCGCTCGCAGCGGCTTCTCCGCGTCCCCCTTCCCTTTGTGAGTCTTCAACAAGTCCTCGATCTGCTTCCGCATCACCTCGACACGATTGACCATGTCGACCGTCTCGTTCATGTCGTCGCGGATCCGAACCTGCAGCGCGGTCGACGCCGACAGGTCGTCAGCGGACGCGGCAATCAGCGGATCCTTCAGCAGGTCGAAACTCCGGGTCTCGGTCCGGCCGTTCGCCGTCATGCGCACGGTGTAAGCACCCGGGGCGGCCAGCGGGCCGGCACGGACCGCCTGCTGGATCCCCCAGTGGATGATCGGCCGGGTCTCGCGACCCTTGAACCGCGGCTCGTCCCAGATGAACGGATTGTCCGGCGGAACCGTTCGCAGCTCGATCTGCCGCGGGGCGTCGCCGCGGGCGTCCCATCGCGTCCGGTTCAGCCCGGCTCGGCCCTTCGTCTCGAACAACCGGACGACGTGCCCCTGCGCGTCGGCGATCGCGAACTGCACCGGGCCGTCCGCTTTCAGGTGGTAGAGGAATTCCGCGCGCCCATTGCGCGCGAACCGGAAACCCGGGCGCGGCTGATACAGAAACGCGTCGGCGGTGGTGTCGACGCGATCGATCTGTTCGAGCGTCGTGATGTCCGCCATGACGTAGAGCCCACGGCCGTACGTCGAGACGACCACGTCGTGATGATCTTTCTGAACGACGATCCAGGTGACGGGCGCCGCCGGGAGCCCTTCCTGGTACCGGGTCCATCGCTTCCCGTCATCGAGCGAATAAAAGAACCCATTCCCCGTGCCCGCGAACAGCATCCCTTTCCGGTTGGGGTTCTCCGCGAGCGAGATCGCGTAGGCGAGCGGATGACCCTGCGGCAGGCCGTCGCTGATCTTCGTCCAGGTCCGGCCGAAATCCGCCGTCTTGTAGATGAACGGGTCGCGGTTGTCCATGATGTGATAGTCCACGACCATGTACGCGACCGCGGGGTCGAAATGCGACGGCTCGATCTTCGCAATCGTGCCCCAGGCCGGCATGCCGCCGACGTTCTTCGACACGTCGTTCCAGCTCTTGCCCGCGTCGTTCGTGTACCAGATCTTGCCGTCGTTGGTGCCCGCCCAGATCAGCCCTTTCTGGATCGGCGAAGGCGCAATCGCGTACACGACCTCGCCGTAGAACTGGCCGAGGTTGTCGCCGACCACACCGCCCGACGACACGATCCTGGACGGATCCTGCGTGGACAGATCCGGGCTGATGACGTCCCACGACTGGCCGCCGCTCGACGTGCGGAACACGACCTGGCACCCGTAGTACACGGTGTTGGAATCGAACGGATCGACCGCGATCGGCGGCGTCCAGTGGCAGCGGTAATTGACGTCGGTCGGCGGCGAGTCCAGCGAAATCATCCACGGGCTGACCGACCGCGCGACCCGCCGCCGATGGTCGTACCGCGTCAGCTTGTTGCCGTAGCAGCTCGACCAGACGATCTCCGGATCGGCCGGATCAGGGATCGTGAAGCCGGATTCGCAGCCTCCGATGCCCTGATCCCACGGCACGGGCTGTCCTCCGCCGAAGCCGCCGAAACCGCGCGCGCCGGGACCCGCCGGCCGCCGCGACGCGTACGACGGCACGTTCGCGACCGCGACCGGCGAATCGCTGCGGCCGCGCATCGTGCCATCGTCCTGGCGGTTGCTGTAGATCCAGTACGGCATCCGGTTGTCGGTCGCAACGTGGTACATCTGCCCGATCGGGAGCTCGATGCGCGAGAACGTCTGGCCGTGATCGGTCGTGATGCCCATCTCGTTGTCGCCGGTGGAGACCCACCGATCCGCGTTCGCCGGATCGATCCACATGTCGTGACAATCGCCGCAGCCGCCGCGGTACTCGACGAACGTCATCCCGCCGTCGGTCGACCGATGCGGGCTGCTGCTCATCACGAACACCTCGTTCTCGTCCCTGGGCGAGACCGCGAGGCGGATGTAGTACCCGGCGCGGCCGATGAGCGTCCGATCCCAGCTCACGACTTTCCAGGATCCGCCGCCGTCGTCCGATCGCCAGAGTGATCCCTGATTCGACGTCTGCGCCAGCGCGTACACGCGGTTCGAGTTCGTGGGCGCAAATGCGACGTCGATCTTTCCGACCGGCGGCTTGAACAAACCGGAGTGCTCCAGCCGCTTCCAGGTTTCGCCGGCGTCGGTGGACCTGTACACGCCACTCCCCGGCCCGCCGCTGTGCATCGCCCAGGTCCGCATCACGACCTGCCACGTGCCGGCGACGAGCACGTCGGGGTTCTTTGCGTCGATCGACAGGCCCGAACAGCCGGTGTCCGGGTTGACGAACAGCACCCGCCGCCACGTGACGCCTCCGTCCGTGGTCTTGTACACGCCGCGCTCTTCCTGCGGGCCGGTCGCCCGCCCCAGCGCGCAGGCATACACGACGTTCGGACTGGTCGGATGGACGATCACGCGCCCGATCCGCCCGGTGTCGGTGAGGCCGACGTTGTTCCAGGTCTTGCCGGCATCGGTCGACTTGTAGATGCCGTCTCCCATGACGTCGCTCGGACGAATCACCCAGGCTTCGCCGGTTCCGGCCCAGATGGTGTTCGGATCGGACGGCGCGATCGCGAGCGCGCCGATGGCCTGGACGTTCTGCGCGTCGAAGATCGGTTCGAAGGTCTTCCCGCCGTCGATCGTCTTCCAGACGCCGCCCGACGCCGCGCCGGCGTAGTACGTGTTGGGATCGTTCGGAATGCCGGCGACGGCGGCGATCCGGCCGGCGCTCGGCGGACCCATATAGCGGAATCGCGGCGGCTCGACGGTCGCGTCGGGTTCGGGCGGGCGCTGGGGCTGGGCGCTGAGTACCGTCGCTGCCAGGGCCACCGTCAGGACCAGGCCAGACAAATTGCGAGTCATCGTTTATTCCTTTGCGGTGGGGCCCCACCATTCAGCATTCAGCATTCCTCATTCAGCATTGGACGGGAGTATATGATAGGCCTCGCCGCCATGCCGCAGGCCTTCACCGTCGGCGTCGAGGAGGAATTCCAGATCGTCGACCCGGACACCTGGGAGCTGCGCTCCCACGTGTCGGAGCTGTTGGCGTCCGGCGCCTCGTCGCTCGGCGATCAGATCAAGCCGGAGCTCCACCAGTCGATCGTCGAGGTCGGCACGCGAATCTGCTCGGACGTCCACCAGCTGCGCTCCGAGATCCTCCGCATGCGGCGAGAGCTGGTGGCGGCGGCCGATCGCGTGGGGCTGCGCGTCGCGGCGGCCGGGACGCATCCCTTCTCGAGCTGGATGGACCAGATCCTGTCGCCGGGCGAGCGGTATCAGCATCTCGTCGAGGAGCTCCAGCAGCTCGCCCGGTCGTTGCTGATTTTCGGGCTGCACGTGCACGTGGCGGTCCCGGATCGCTCCGAAGCGATCGATCTCATGAACGCCGCCCGGTACTTCCTGCCCCACCTGCTCGCGCTCTCGACGAGCTCGCCGTTCTGGGCCGGACGGGACACCGGGCTCAAGTCCTATCGGACCGCGGTCTTCCGCCGGTTCCCGCGGACCGGTATTCCCGATCACTTCGGGTCGTGGGGGGAGTACGAGAGCTACGCCAATCTGCTCGTGCAGCTCCACTGCATCGACAACCCGAAGAAGATCTGGTGGGACCTGCGGCCGCACCCCAGCTTCGGCACGCTCGAGTTCCGGATCTGCGATGTGCCGACCGATCCCCGCGCGTCGCTCGCGATTGCGGCGCTCGCGCAGGCGATCATCGTCAAGCTGCACCGGCTCTACGAGCGGAATCAGGGCTTCCGCCTGTACCGCCGCACGCTCATCGAGGAGAACAAGTGGCGCGCGGCCCGCTGGGGCATCGACGGCAAGCTCATCGACTTCGGGCGGAGGGTCGAGGTCCCGATGCGGGACCTCGCGCTGGAGCTGCTGGAGTTCGTGGACGACGTCGTCGACGATCTGGGATCTCGCGACGAGGTGGGCTACGTCCGGACGATCCTTCGAGATGGCACGAGCGCCGATCGCCAGCTTCAGGTCTTCCGCGAGACCGGCGACCTTCGTGCCGTCGTCCGGTTCATCGTGGACGAGACGCGGCGCGGGGTGGAAGAGTCCGAGTCCTCGAACGCGGCTGAGGATCACGAGTCCGGGATTACCGCGGATCGCGAGGGAGCCTAAGGAATGAAGATCGGTCTGATGTGCGGCCGGGAATATGCGTTCCCGCCCGCTTTTCTCGAGCGCGTCAACCAGAAGGGACGGCGCGACGGGATCACCGCGGAGTTCGTGAAGCTGACCGGGACCCGCATGGGTGAGCCGCCTGCTTACCGCGTGATCGTCGATCGCATCTCGCACGAAGTCGAGTACTACCGCGCGTTCCTCAAGCACGCGATGCTCACCGGGACCTACGTCATCAACAATCCTTTCTGGTGGACGGCCGACGACAAGTTCTTCAACTACGCCGTAGCCTCGAAGCTCGGCATCGCGATTCCGAAGACCATCGTGTTACCCCAGAAGTCCTATCCGGCGGAGTTCGACCTGACGTCCGAGTCGCTGCACAACCTGGGATACCCGGTCGACTGGGACGCGCTGCTCGATTTCGTCGGGCGTCCGGCGATTCTCAAGCCGTACTCGGGCGGGGGCTGGAAGCACGTGTACAAGGTCCAGAACAAGGACGAGCTGCTGGAAGCGTACGACCGGACCGGCCCGTACTGCATGACGCTGCAGGAGTTCGTCGACTTCGATCGCTACGTGCGGTGTTTCACGTTCGGGAAGTCCGACATCGTCCCCGTTGCCTACGACCCGCGCGAGCGTCGGTACATCGTCGACCACAACTACCTGCCGCCGGACCTCGGAGCGCGGGTCGTCCGCGACGCGCAGACGATCAACACGGCTTTGGGGTACGAGATGAACACGATCGAGTTCGCGATCAAGGGGGACGTCCCCTACGCGATCGACTTCCTGAACCCCGCTCCGGACTTCGAGCGGGACCGTATCACGCCGTTCTATTTCGAGATGGCGGTCGAGAAGATGTCCGACCTGGTGATCGACCGCGCTATCCGGGGACGGCCGGAGCAATCGTGGCCCAGATGGGCGGAGATGCTGGGAATCGGACGGGCGCAGAGCGTCGTCGGCCTGTAGACCTTTCGATCGCAGAGCCAATGACCGCTGATCCCGCACGCCTCTGGCAGGATCTGTTTGCCGCCGCCGCCGGCGACCGTGCGTGCGCCGAGCTCGCCGCGCGCATGCGCGAGGAGGGGCTGACCTTCGGCGGCCGCCTCCTCTGTCCGTTCCTCCGGCCGTTTTTCCTCCCCGCGGCAGACGAAGCGCGCGTGCGCGCCGCCGCCGAAGGGCTCGCGGCGATCGGCGAACGAGTGGCGCGCATCGCGCTCGAGACGCCGGCCCTGACGGCGGAATTGGGACTCTCCGAAGCCGAGCTGCGCCTCGCGGCGATCGATCCCGGGTATCAGACCGCCAGCACGGCGTCCCGCGCCGATGCCTTCATCCTGCCGGACTCGCTCTGGTTCGCCGAATACAACGCCGAATCCCCGGCCGGCCCCGGGTACGCCCAGCGGCTGGGCGAGGTGTTCGACGCGCTGCCGATCATGGCGCGGTTCCGCGACCGCTTCGCGGTCTCGATGCACAAGTCGATCGAGCGGCTGCACCTGGCGCTGCTCACGAGCTTCCGCGAATGGGGCGGGACCATAACCGCCCCCGTCATCGCCATCGTCGACTGGCGCGAGGTTCCGACCTGGAGCGAGTTCGAGTTGCTCGCCGCGGCGTTCTCGGTCCTCGGCACCCCCACCGTCGTCGTCGATCCACGCGAACTGGAGATTGCCAACGGGCGGCTCGTCGCCGCGGGACGCGCCGTCGACCTCGTCTACCGCCGCGTGCTCATCAACGACATCATCGCGCGTCAGGACGATTGCCGGCTGTTGGTCGAGGCATACACGCGCCGCCTCGCGTGCGTGGCCAATACCTTTCGGTGCAAGCTCCCTCACAAGAAGACGTTTTTCGGGGTATTGACCGACGAACGCCACGAAGCGCTCTTCGACCGCGCGGAGCGGGAGCTGATTCGCCGCCACGTTCCGTGGACCCGCCGCCTGGCTCAGGCTGAGACCACACGGGACGGCGCCAGGATCGATCTTCTGTCGTACATCCGCGCCCACCGCGAAGAGATGGTCGTGAAGCCAAGCGACGAATACGGCGGCAGCGGCGTCACCCTGGGCTGGGAGACGGACGCGAAAACATGGGATGCCATGATCGAGCGCGCCGTGCGCGAACCCGAGCGCGCATGGATCGTTCAGGCGCGCATTCCCGTCCGCCGGGAGCGCTTCGCCATGTGCGAAGACAACCAGGTCGTCGAGCGGGAGATGCTGGTCGACTTCGCGCCCTACCTGTTTCGGGGACGGCTGGGCGGCTACCTGACCCGGCTGAGCGCCTCTGGCCTCGCAAACGTCACATCGGGCGGCGGCCAGGTGCCGGCATTCGTCATTGGATAAGGCGCTTGAGCACCTGTCGTAGAATTGATCCTGATGATCGATTTCGGACCTGTCCAGCCCGAGTTGGTGGAAGGGGCGCGCAACGCCGTCGACGTGTGCCTCGCGGTGGAACCGGGTGAGCGCGTCGCGCTCATCGCCGACGCCGCCAGCCGCGAGGTTGCCGCGAGCCTGGCGGCGGCGCTCGATGCCGCCGGCGCAGACGCGGACCGAATCCTCCTTGAAGATGTCGCCTCGCGTCCGCTGACGGCGGCGCCGCAGCCCGTGCTCGACGCGCTGTCGCGCGCCGATGCCGGCATCCTGTGCGTGCACCCGCTCGAAGGCGAGCTCAAGGCGCGGATGGCGATCGTCGGCCTCGTCGAGCGCCGGATGATGCGGTACGCCCACATGGTCGGCGTCACGCCCAGAATCATGATGGAGGGCATGCGCGCCGACTACCGGCTGGTCGATCGGTTGAGCGAGCGCCTGCGCGAGCGGATGCGCCGGGCGTCGCGCCTCCGCGTGTCGACGCCGGGCGGCACCGCGTTCACGGCAACATTCAACCCCTCGTGGGACTGGGTCAAAACGAGCGGCATCATCAGCACGCGGTACTGGTCCAACCTTCCGGCCGGCGAGGTCTTCACCACGCCCGCCTCGGTCGACGGTCTGTTCGTGTGCGACGGCCCGGCGGGCGACTACTTCGGCCCGAAATACGGGGACCTGCACGACACGCCGCTCACCCTCCGGATCGAGGCCGGTCGTCTGGTCGCCGCCGATTCACCGCGCCGCGATCTCGAGCGCGAGTTCTGGGACTACTGCCATGCCGACGAGCACAGCGACCGAGTCGGCGAGCTCGCGTTCGGCACCAACCTCGGCGTGGAGCGCATGATCGGCGTCCTTCTCCAGGACGAAAAGGTCCCCGGCGTCCACATCGCCTTCGGCGATCCCTATGGCAGCCAGACCGGCGCCGACTGGAAATCGACGACACACGTGGACGTGCTGACGCGCGACTGCGACGTGTGGATCGACGATGAGCAGGTCATCGAGAAGGGGAAATACCTGCTGGCACGGTTCGGACTCGACGACGAAAGGGTCTGACCCTTACTCAATTCCCAGATAGACGCGCAGCTGGTGTTTCCAGTACGGCCAGTCGTGCCCGCCGAGCGGTCCCCAATCGTCGAGATGATGCCGGACGCCCTTGCTCGCGAGGATCTGCGAGAGCCGGTACGACTCACCGCTGTTCTCCCAGGGTCCGGTGCCCGTCGCGATATGAATCTCGCAGCTCGCGAGGTTCCCCAGCGCCCAGGGATCTGACAGGTTCTGCAGATAATCGGCCGGATTGTTGAAATAGAAGTTGTCGTCGAAGTGCCCGTTCATCGAACGCGTCATGTCGAAGACGCCGGAGAGCGCGTAGCAGCCCTTGACGATGTCCGGGTATTTGAAGAGCGTGTTCGCCGCGTGATAGGCGCCGAGCGACGCCCCCATCGTCCAGATCGGCACGTCCGCGGTTCGACAGTGTGTGTGCACGAACGGTATGACTTCGGCGCGAACGTACTCGTCGTACTGCTTCTGCATCCAGCTTCGATGGAGCGGGTGCGCGCCGCCGTTGCCGAACGAGTCGCCGTGGTTGGTATTGATGCAGAACACCTTGATGCGCCCGCCCTCGATGGCCGGCCAGATCGCCGCGATGACGCCCTGGCGCTCGTACTCCCACTCGTCGCCGCCCGTCGTCGGAAAGACGATCATCGGCGGCCCCCAGTGCCCGTAGACGTTCACGCCCATTTCACGGCCGAGACGATGGCTGAACCAATGGTGATAGTCGCGCATGAGTAGCAGACCACGGAGATTAGCGCAGATCGACGGAGAATCCAGAGTATAAAAGCACGATGACCGAGTCGGGACGGCCGCTCACCGTGCTGGCGATCGCGACGTACCTGAAGGGTGAGGAGTTTCTCCGCGAGTGCCGCCGCCAGGGTTGCCGCGTCCTGCTCTTGACGGCCGACTCCCTCGTGGACGCCGCCTGGCCTCGCGAATCGATTGACGCCGTCCATACCGTGCGCCGCGACTCGCCGGCCGATGCGCTCCGCCGCCAGATCGCCGGCCTCGCGCGCACCGAGCGCATCGACCGCATCGTCGCGCTCGACGACTTCGACGTCGAGACCGCCGCCAATCTGCGCGAGTACTTGCGGACGCCGGGGATGGGAGAGACGACCGCGCGCCATTTCCGCGACAAGCTCGCCATGCGCGTCCGCGCCCGGAACGGCGGCATCCTCGTGCCCGACTTCGTGGCGCTCGTCAACGACGACGAAATCAGGGCCTGGACGGCGGCCGTGCCGCCGCCCTGGGTGATGAAGCCGCGGTCGTCGGCGGCGGCGATCGGCATCAAGAAGATCGGCAGCGAGGAGGCGCTCTGGCAGGCGCTCGAAGCGGCGGGTGAAGCCCGGGCTGACTACCTGCTCGAGCGATTCGTCGTTGGAGAGGTGTATCACGTCGATTCCATCGTGTTCGAGGGGGAGATCCGCTTCGCGGTCGCCATGAAGTACGGCCGACCGCCCATGGAGGTCGCCCACGAAGGGGGGATCTTCATCACGCGGCGGCTGCCGCCCGATGGCGACGAGGCACGGGGGCTTCTGACCATCAACCAGCAGGTCCTGGCGCGGCTCGGCCTGCAGCGCGGCGTCTCGCACACCGAGTTCATCCGCGGCAGCGACGGCGCGTGGTTCTTCCTCGAAACGTCGGCGCGCGTCGGCGGCGCGTTCATCGTGGACGTGATCGAAGCGGCGACCGGCGTCAACCTCTGGCGCGAGTGGGCGCGGCTCGAAATCGCCGGCGAGGATGGACGGTACGACGCGCCGCAGCCGGCGAGCGGATCGGCCGGCATCGTGTTGACGCTGGCGCGTCAACAGGAACCGGACCTGTCCGCGTTCGCCGACCCGGAGATCGTTGTCCGGCTGAAGAAGCCGTACCACGCCGGCCTGATCGTCGCGTCGCCGGACGCCGGGCGGGTCGAGCACCTGCTCGACGACTACGCGAAGCGCTTCTACGCCGACTTCTTCGCGTCGGCGCCCGCGCCCGAGCGTCCTACTGAATGAGCCCATCGACGGAGATCACGAAAATCAGCCTTCAGGGCGTCTGGTCGCCCCAGCTCCGGAACCGCCGCATCGTAGATGTGTACCTGCCGGCATCCTATTCCGACGGCGGCGATCGCTATCCGGTGCTGTACATGCAGGACGGTCAGAACCTCAGCGACCCGGCGACCGCCTTCGCCGGCACGTGGCGTCTGTTGGAGGTGCTGGACGAGCTCGCGCAGGACGGATCGGAACTGATTGTCGTGGGCGTTCATCACAAGGGACGCGACCGCATCAGGGAGTACGGCCCGTTTCCGGATCGCCGGTTCGGTGCCGGCAGAGGGGACCGTTATGCGAAGTTCCTCGTGTCGACGCTCAAGCCGCACATCGATCGCCGGTTCCGGACCAGCCGCGCCCGAGACGCCACCGCGATCCTCGGATCGTCGATGGGAGGCCTCGTCAGCCTGTACACGCTTTTCAAACATCCGCGCGTGTTCGGCGCCGCCGGCGCGATGAGCCCCGCGCTCTGGTACGGCGAGCGGCGGATCTTCGACGCGATCGGCGACATCAGGTCGGGCGCGTCGCGATCGGCCAACCCGCAGCGCATCTACATCGACATGGGAACGGAGGAGGGGTCGGTGGCGCTGCGCGACGCGCGCGCGATGGCCGACCGGCTCGAGCGGGCGGGCTATCGCGCGGGGCAGTCGCTGCTGTGGGTCGAGGAGTCCGGGGGGCGGCACACCGAGCTGGACTGGTCGCGGCGGCTGGGACGCGCTATCCGCTTTCTGCTCCCTACTGCAGCGGGACTCGCCTGACGACCCTCTCCCCCGACTTGCCGGCGGACAGGTAGTAGAACGCGTCCCCGACGAGCGTCGCCGCGCTCGCGGCGGAGGCCGGGGCTGACGCGTCCAGGATCTTCGACGACGTGACGCGGCGCCCGCGGTCGTTGAGGCTCAGGCGCACCACGCGCCGGCTCTCACCATCGACGCGCTGCACGGCGACGAGCGAATTGCCGCGCACGCGCACGCGCTCGAGCCCCGAGAGCTCGACCGACGATTCCTGCGCGGTCACTGGCGAGGCGCGGTTCGACGCGAGATCGACGCGGACGAGCCCACCGGCGTGCGAGACGTACACGGTCGATGCCGGGGCCGGCGCCAGGCTCGTCGGCTCGTTCACGTCGAGCGTCGCCGCAACCTCCAGCTCGTGCGCGCCGAGGCGGGCGCGAAAAATGCGACGGCCGGCGACGTCGAGCGCGAGAACCGCGCCGTCGGCGGTCACGGCGACGTCCGCGAACCGAACGGGTAACAGCGCCGCCGGCACGGCGAGCGTTTCGATCAGGCGCCCCGACACGAGCTGCAGCCGGTGCGCGGCGGCGGCGCCCGGCTGCCCTTCCTCGACGGAGACGACCCACAGATCTCCACGCCGCGGATCGATGTCCAGGCCCGCGATTGCGTAAAACCCGGCCGAGGCCGCGCCGACGAGATCGTTGGCCCGCCGAGACCCCTCGTCGACGACGAACAGCTTGCGTGCGTCGCGGTCGCCGACGACGAACCGCCGGGAGACGGCGTCGTAACCGAGCCCCGCGGCGACGAAGGAGATCGCGTCGAAGCGCAGGGCGTCCTCCACGGCGTTCGAGGACGCCGGCGGACCCTTCTCGGGCCCGGGCGCCGAGGCCGAAGGCGCGACAGATGTGACGGTGAGCGCCGCGACGTCGGGCCACCCGGCGAGGGCGCGCACCCGCTCGAACTCGTCGCTCGAAACCGCGTCGGTCGTGACGCCCATCTCGGCGAGACGTCGAAGCATGACGAGCGCATCAGACGGTCGGCCGCTCAGCGCCTGCGCCCGCGCCACGAGATACATCAGATCCGAGTCGCGAGGCGGACCTTTCTGGGCCGCGCGCCACGCAAGATCGTGGAACGCTTCGTATTCGCCGCGCGACGCCGCCTCGAGCGCTTGCGTCCGGCATTCGCGCCAGTCAGCGCACTCCGGCGCCTGCACGCTCAATAAAAGGACGAGAAGCCAGCTCATTCGTTGGAAGCCAATCCGTGATCTAAGGCAGCACCGCGATGGCCTCGATCTCCACCTTGAACGCGGGGTTCGCGAGCTGCGAGATCTGGACGAGCGTGCTCGCAGGGCGATGCGTGCCGAAATGCTTGGCGCGCACGGCCGCCGCCTCGCGGAACTCCGCGATGCTGGTCGTGAAGATCGTGATCTTCGCGACGTGGCTGAAATCCGCACCCTGCGATTTCAACGCGAGGCCAAGATTGGTGAGCACGCGATCGAGCTGTTCGGCCATTCCAGGCCCGGCGAGCGCACCGTCCGCGCCCGCGCCGACCTGTCCTGCGATGTACAGCGTCTTTCCAGCCTTGACGACGTGCGCGTAGGACTGCGGCGTCGAGAGTCCAGGTGGGTTGATCCGTTCGAGTTGCTGCGCGGCGTACGCGCCGGCGGTGAACGCGAGGATTACGGAGAGAATCGTGCTGAATCTGCGGCGAGACATCGAGCCTCCAAGGGTACTGAAGCTACCATCAATTTTCGCGGAATGTAAAAACTGCGGAGATTGAAGTAAACGGCTGCGTGGCAACGCACCGACGGTTTTGTCGAACGGTGTCGCAACGGCTTTCCTTCAGGGCGGTTGCCCAAATCCGTAATCATCCGATTTTCTGGCGCAATATTCGCAGCGATCTCGGCATGCCCAACCCCCACGCGACGTCGACGTGTCTCGACGCGTGCGACCTGTCCTGGACCGCAGGGATGCCGGTCCATCCCGAGCCGACGCTGGGCGTCGGCCCGAAGAACCTGACTCGGAAGGACCTGCGTGAGATGGTCGTGCTCGCGGCGGTGTGTGTGATTTCAACGATCGTGTTTGTCCCGCCGCTCGCCGGCGTGTCGCGTTCGACGCCGCCGCGATCGGAGCTCGTGGCGCGCGATCTCGAAGTAGGTACGCCGCTGGTGTACGCGCCGACGCCGCGCGCGATTCCCGTCAGTCTTGTTGAAACGCCCGCTCAGGCTTCCCCGACCAAGAGGGCTTCCACCGTGGGCCGGCGTGAGCCGTCGCGCGTCGCCGATCGGCGCCTCGCCGCGAAACTCGGCCGCGCCCTCACAGGCGACGGACGCTACCGCGTGCAACCCTTCCCGCGCCCCTCAGCGTTTGAGTAGCGCAGCCCTTCAGGGCTGCTCAGCGCAGCTCGTAGCGCAGCCCTTCAGGGCTGCGCTTTCCATCCCGCCGTCGGTCCCGCCAGCCGGGGCCATGATACGCTCGCCTTCATGCGGCAGCTCACCGTGCGATACGCCATAACCCTGTTTCTTGTCGTCTCCATCGTCCCGGCGGCAGCCGCGTCCGGGCCGCCGAAGGAAGACACCTGGCCGGGGTTCCGCGGGCACGACATGAGCGGCATCGCCCCATCGCCAGGCGCTCCGGAACGTTGGTCGAAGACTGAAGGGGTCACATGGGCGACCGACATCCCGGGACACGGCTGGTCTTCTCCGATCGTCTGGGGCGATCGCGTTTTCGTGACCGCCGCGGTCGGCCGTCGGCCGTTCAAGCAGCCGTTGCCCGGTCTTTACGGTAACGACTACATCGCGGAGCTGAGCGCGTCCGGCCTCTCGGGCGAGAAGCTCATGAAGAAGCTCCGCGAGCGTGACATGGAGTCCCCGGAAGAGTCCGAGGACATCCGCTACGTGGTGTACGCGCTCGATGCGCGAAGCGGGAAGATCCTCTGGGAGCGCGAAGCGCACACGGCCGTCCCCTCTGGCGGCCGCCACCGCAAGAACACGTACGCGTCGGAGACGCCGTTCACCGACGGCCAACGGCTCTACGTGTCGTTCGGCCAGAACGTCGGCCTCTTCTGTTACAGCCTCGACGGAGCGCTCCTCTGGAAGAAGCAGTGGCCGCAGCAGAAAATCTATCTGGATTTCGGCACCGCCTCCTCGCCCGTGGTTCATGACGGGCGCGTGTATCTGCTGCACGACAGCGAGCAGACGTCCTACATCACGGCCCTCGACGCGGCGTCGGGCGTGGAAATCTGGCGGACCGAGCGTCCGTCCACCGGGTTTCCGAAGTCGTCCTGGATGACGCCGCTCATCTGGAAAAACGACCTCCGCACGGAAATCGTGACGACTGGCCACGATCTCGTGATTTCGTACGACCTGCAGGGCAAGGAACTCTGGCGCGCCGGCGGGATGGCGATGCCGACCGCCTCGCCGACCGCGGCGAACGGCGTGCTGTTCGTTGGCACCGGCTCGCAGGGAGACGCGAACCGGCCGTTTCTTGCGGTCAAGCCGGGCGCGTCCGGCGACATCACGCTTGCTGCCAATACAACGAGCAACGACTTCATCCTCTGGTCCCATCCTCGCGCGTCGGGGTACACCCCGTCCGCGCTCGCGCACGACGGCCGTGTGTACCTCGTGCACGATACGGGAATCCTGCTCGTGCTCGACGCACGGACCGGAAAGCAACTCTACAAGGCGCGCGTAGGTGGCGCTGGGAACACGTTCTCCGCTTCTCCCACAGCCGTGGGTCGTCGCATCTACTTCCTCAGTGAAGAAGGTGTGACGTTCGTGCTCGACGCGGCGGACACCTACAGCGAACTGTTCCGCAACGACCTCGCTGAGATGTCCCTCGCTTCTCCGGCCGTCGCAGGGGGCTCAATCTATGTTCGGACAGAAACCAGGTTGTACAGAATCGGTTCCTGATGGCCGATTCCGTTGGGTAGTACGGCGGTTGGTCCTGTCGTTCGCGATCGTCAGCGCGTGTCCGCTCTCCGGCGACGCTCGTGGCTGGCGCGGAACCACAGGATCCGGACTACCGCCTGATTGAACGGTCGTTTCCCGCGGAGAAAGCGCGCGAGCTCTCCGTGAAAGGCCACGTCGGAAGGATCAGAGTCAACACCGGCCCGTCCGCCGAAATCCGGCTGCGTCTCGAGCTGCGCGCGAAGACGTATAGCGGCTGGTTCTTCTCCCGGCGGAAAGGCGACCCGCACGCTGCCGACGTCGTAGCCGCTACTCGAGGCGACGGGCTCACCTTCGATCTGCGTTACGAGGGCGATCGCGACGGACTCGACGAAACGTGGATCCTCGACGTCCCCGCACGGCTTGCGGCCGATCTCACTCTCGCTGTCGGCGATATCACGGTGCGCGGCCTCGCGGGTGGCCTGCGACTCAACGTACAGGTCGGAGACATCGACGCCGAGGTGCCCGGGGGCAGCATCTCCGCGGAAACCAACGTCGGCGACATCCGCGTGACTTCGGCAACATCTTCTTACGGCGCCGTCGACCTGAGCGCCAATGTCGGTGACACGCAGCTCGACCTGGCGGGTGGCCGCGTCCGTCAGCGCAAGGCGGCCGGGCCGGGTGACCACACCTCCGTCGAGGGCACCGGTCGCGACAGGATCCGCCTTCAGACCAACGTCGGCGACGCCTCGCTTGCCTTGCGGGCAGGCGGGTAGTGCCCGACGATCCGTCGCGCGGCGCAGACCTGCGCCGCTACCGGTTCGGCGAGTTCGTCGTGTCGCCGCGGAGGCGGACGCTCCTCCGCGCCGGAACTCCCGTTCCGCTCATTCCCCGCTACTTCGATCTGCTGCTGTTGCTCCTCGCGCGAAGGGACGACGCCATCGATCGCCGCGAGATCTTCGACCGTGTCTGGGCGGACGTCGTCGTTTCGGACGGCGCGCTGACGCAGGCCATTCGAACGCTCCGACGAGCGCTCGGAGACGACCCCCGCGCGCCGCGCTACATCCAGACGGTCTCTCGCCACGGTTATCGATTCGTCTTCGAGGAAGTCGCGGTCGAGCCCGACGTTGCTGTTGACATGCCCCCTCCGGCGCCCGATGCGCCGGCAAATGAGCCGTCTGTGGGCTCCGAGGACGACTACGAGAGATTAATCCGCCGGCTCGTCGACGACGGCCCGGACGAAGAGCGCCGCGATGCGGCCGAGCAGCTCCACGCCCTCGGCACGGCCGGTGCGCTCCGCCGCCTCGGGCTTCGACCGCGGCACGCGGTTGCGCGCGCGATCCTCCGTGACGCGCGGTGGGATGTCCCCGGGGCGGGAGAAGTGCCCCTTCTCGGCGCGCCGGAGCCGGCACGCGCCATCGGAGCGCTCGTCCTGCTGCGCCTTCGGCGCGCGGCTCGGGAAACGTCCGACCGTGTGCTGGCCGCCGCGGCGGGCGGAGCGCTCGCGGGCGCCGCCGCAGGAATTCTCGGCGGCCTCGCGCTCATCGGCGCACCCGCCTCACAGGCGGGATCGGGCCTCGTGACCGCGCTCGCCGCGATCGGCGCGGCCGCGGGTGGTTTCGGAGCGGCGGGTATTGGCGCCGGACTCGCGGCAGCCGAGGCGCTGGCCCGCCTGCGTCGGCGCGCCGCGCTGGTTGCGCTCGGCGCCGCGGGCGGTTACGTCGCGGCGACCGTCGCACATGCCGCGCTGCGAGCGATCGCCAGCGCTGTAGTCGGCAGTACGCAGCTGACGCTTGGCAGCGGCGGCGAAGGGCTGATTATCGGCGCCGCGGCCGGAGTCGGCTACGCTTTCGGAGCCCCCGCGCCGCCAGGCGGCGGCCTGGCCACGCCGCGAGGGCTCGCGAGGTTCCGGGCAGCCGCGCTGACCGGGCTCGCGTGCGCGGTGGCTGCCGGGTTCCTCGGCCTGGCCGGCTGGGGAACTCTCTCAGTGACGCTGGATCGGACCTCCAAGGCATACGAGGGCTCCCAGGTTGGCCTCGATCCCATCGCCCGAGGGCTCGGTGAGGGGGACCCCCGTCCCGTCACACGAGGGCTGACGAGCGCGTTCGAAGGGCTGATGTTCGGTGTCGGCCTCGCGACCGGCCTGACCCACCGTCCTCTCCCCCGGCGATCACGCTGATCTCACCCAACGCTCACGTTTCGCTCAGGTCTTGACCCCGGCATTCCTGCATGCTGGCGGCATGACGACATCACGCCTGATTGCCATCGGACTTATCTGTTTCGTCTCTGCGATCGCCTGGTTCATCCTCGGGACGTCGGTCACCAGCCGGAGCGGCCAGTTCGACTCTCAGCTCGGAACTGAGGTCTCCCGGCTCTGGGGTGGGGTCCAGCGTCAAGCCGCTCCGTGGGTGGCCGTGAGCCGGCCGGTCGAGATCACGGAGACGATTCAGGAGCCGCAAGCGTCAGGCCCGTCCATCACCCGCAAGGTCGTGAAGACGATCACTCAGAGCACTCCGATTCCGCTCGACTCCAGCCGCATCTCGGTTGACCTCCGTCTTCAGCATCGGCAGAAAGGGCTCCTGTGGTACGACACGTACACGGTCACGTTCGAAGGCCGGTATGTCGTTCACAATCCTGACGCGGTGGCACGCGTCGTCGTGGCGCGCCTCAAGTTCCCGTCGAGCGACGCGCCGTACGATCAGTTCACGCTTCGGCTGAACGGAATCGAGGCTCCGCCGGTCAGCAATCTGTCGGAGGTCGAGGTCCACGCGTTGCTGGCCGCGGGCGCCGAGGCGCCGCTGGAAGTCCGATACTCGTCGCGCGGCCTCGACGAGTGGTTTTATGCGTTTGCCGAGTCCGGCGTGACGCAGGTGCACGACCTGGCGCTCACGATGACGACCGACTTTGCGGACGTGGACTTTCCACCCGGGACCATGTCGCCCACGACGGCGCGGACGACGACGACGGGCCGGAAGCTGGATTGGAAGTTCGAAAGCCTGGTGACGGGTCAGGCGATCGGGCTGGACCTGCCTGACAAGACCAATCCAGGCCCGCTCGCGGCGCGAATCACGTTCTTCGCGCCGGTCTCGTTGCTGTTCTTCACCACGGTGCTGGTCATCCTTGGCATCCTGCACGACGAGAACCTGCACCCGATGAATTACGCGTTCCTGTCTGCCGCGTTTTTCGCGTTTCACCTCCTGCTCGCCTACCTCGTCGATCACCTCAACATTCATCTGTCCTTCGTGCTGGCATCGGCGACGAGCATCTTTCTGGTCGTGACGTACTTGCGCATCGTGGCGGGCACCCGGTTCGCCATACGGCGCGCCGGACTCGCGCAGCTCGTATTCCTCGTGTTGTTCAGCTACGCGTTCTTCTTCAAGGGCTACACCGGCCTCACGGTCACGGTCGGCGCAATCGTGACGCTGTTCGTCCTGATGCAGGCCACGGGGCGCGTTGACTGGTCGCGGGTGTTCGAGCGCGAGGCGCGGGCGTGAAACAGCGTCGCCGGGGGAACTTCCCACGCCGGCTGTCCGTCCATATGTCCGAACATGGGACAGCTGATCCAGGACCTCCGCTACGGGTTTCGTGCGTTTCTGAGGACGCCCGGCTTTTCGATCGTGGCGGTCCTGGTGCTGGCGCTGGGGATTGGGGCCAACAGCGCGATGTTCACGCTCGTGAACGCGATGCTCTTTCGGCCTCTGGCCGGCCGGGCGGGGGAACTGGTCGGCCTCTTCAGCCACGACCGCACCAAGCCTGACTCCTACCGCGCCTTCTCGTACGCGAACTACGCCGATATCCGCGAGAAGAACACGGTCTTCGCCGGTTTGATGGCTCATACCTTCGCCCTGGTCGGCGTGCCCGCCGGGGATACGACGCGACGGTCCTTCGTCGAGATGGTGTCGTCGAACTACTTCGCGACGCTGGCCGTTCCGCTCGCCGCCGGGCGGGAGTTCAACGCGGAAGAGGAGCGGCCGGGGGCGAACATTCCGGTCGTGATCGTCAACTACGAGCGCTGGCGCGACGCCGGGTTCAGCGCCGACTTCGTGGGCCGCACGGTGAAGATCAACGCCCGCGACTTCACGGTCGTCGGCGTGGCGCCCCGGGGCTTCACCGGCACGATGGCGCTCGTCGGCGCGGAGTTCTGGCTGCCGCTCGGGACCTTCGATACGGTGGTCAACGACATCTTCAAGAACAGGGGCTCTGGACTCGGCGATCGGACGAATCACGCGCTGATCCTCGCCGGGCGCCTGAAGGATGGAGTGACGGTGGAATCGGCCGCGCCGGCGCTCGACACGCTGGCGCACCAGATGGCTGCGGCGTTTCCCGCGGAAAACAAGGATCAGGCGCTGACGGTCAACCCGCTGCCACGCATGTCTACGAGCACCGAGCCACAGACCGATGGGCCGCTTGCGGGGGCGACGGCGCTCCTGATGGGCATGTCGGGCGTCGTGCTGCTCATCGCGTGCCTCAACATCGCGAACATGCTGCTCGCGCGCGGCACGGCCAGACGGCGTGAGATCGCTGTGCGGCTCGCGCTCGGCGGCCGGCCGTCGCGGATCGTGCGGCAGCTGCTGACCGAAAGTCTTTCGCTGGCGGTCGCCGGCGGCATCGTCGGGCTCGTCCTTTCGTTCTGGGCGATGAAGCTGCTCGTGGCGACGCTCGTCCCGCTGCTGCCGCTTTCGCTCCAGTTCACGCCGAGGCCCGACACCACGGTGCTGGCCGTGACCATGGGCTTCGCGGTGTTGAGCACGTTGACCTTCGGTCTGGGGCCGGCGATGAAGCTCGCGCGGGCAGACGTCGTCTCGGACTTGAAGAACCTCGACTCATTGGCCGGACGCGGCGGGCGCTTCCGCTGGTTCGGCGCGCGCAACCTCCTCGTCGTCGGTCAGATCGGGCTGTCGCTCGCCCTGCTCGTGACCGGCGGGCTCTTTGCCCGCGGCGCCATGAATGCGGCGGCGGCCGATCCAGGGTTCAAGTACGAGCGCATCCTCCTGGCGAGCCTGGACCCGGCTCTGGCGGGATACGACGAGGTGCGGACCCGCGCCTCGCACCGCAGCGTCCTCGAACGGGTCAGGAACATCCCGGGGACCGAGGCGGCCACGATGACGTCGATCGTGCCGTTCGGTGAGTTTCAGGAAGGGCGGCCGGTCGAGCGGCCGGGTGGCGCCTCGGCGACCGTCGGAGGACGATCGCCTAGCTACATGATCGTCGGCGCGGACTACTTCAGGACGCTCGGCTTGCGCATGCTGCGTGGCCGCGAGTTCACGGTCGCCGAAGAGGAATCGTCGGATGCGCCGCGCGTCGCGATCATCAACGAGCCGCTGGCCCGCCAGTTGTTCCCGAACGAGGATCCGCTGGGTCAGTTGATTCGCATCAGGCGACATGAGAGCGAGCCCGCCGGCGTCGACTTCGAGCCGATGCAGGTCGTCGGCGTCGCGCCGGGGCTGCGCCAGACGCTGTTCGATTCGGCGCCGACGCCCCACCTGTATGTCCCGTACGGCAACCACTACCGTTCCGGCATGCATCTGCACGTTCGTGTCGCGCGCGGCGGCGCTCAGGCCGAGTCCGCCGCGCTCTCGGCGCTTCGACAGGAGCTGCGGACCGTGGACGATCGCCTGCCGGTGCTCGAGCTGAGCTCGATGCAAGGCTTCCACGACCGGAGCCTCGCGCTCTGGGGCGTTCGAATGGGAGGCCGGCTGTTGACGACGTTCGGCGGGCTCGCGTTGCTCCTGGCCGTCGTCGGCGTCTACGGGGTCAAGTCGTACGTCGTGTCGCAGCGGACGCGGGAGATCGGCATTCGGATGGCGCTCGGCGCGCGACCGGCCAGCGTCTTGTGGCTGGTGCTGCGCGAGGGTGTGTGGCTGACGGCGATGGGCCTTGCGATCGGCCTCCCGCTGGCGGCGCTGGCGGGTGGCGCACTCAGTGGGCTGCTCTATCAGGTCAGTCCGCTGGATCCGGTCGTGTTTGCGGCCGCGCCGCTCGTGCTCGCCGTCGCGGCCGTCGCGGCCTGCTATCTTCCGGCACGCCGCGCGACGAGAATCATGCCGCTGACAGCCCTGAGAACAGAGTAGCGCAGCCCTTCAGGGCTGCTTCAAGGCTGATCGACCAACAGCGTCCGCGCCTCCCACAGCTCGGGGAAGAACTTCTTGTCGATCGTCATCTTCAAGTACGACGAGCCGGGGCTGCCGCCCGTGCCCATTCGCAGTCCGATGGTGCGCTCGACGAGCTGCACGTGGCGGAGCCGCCAGCTGACGATCAGCTCGTCGAACTCGGTCAGCCGTTCGCAGACATCGATCCAGTCGCGGTAGTGCCGCTCGTCGCGGTAGAGCGCGAGGATGGCGCGCGCGCGCGCCGCGAAGCGCTCGTCGTCGGTCTCGCCGCCCGCGAGCGGCGGCATGACGCCCAGCGCGTTCAACGCCTCGAAGAAGACGTCGCGGAGCGACGGCGCCGTGAATCGCCGTTCGAGCGCGGCGCGCATGGGCGAGGCCGGCTCGTGATAGCGAAGCATCTTTTCGTCCTTCAGCCCGCACAGGAATTCAATTTCGCGGAACTGCTCCGACTGAAACCCGCTCGCCGGACGAAGCCTGCCGCGGAACGTCAGAAAGTGCGTCGGCAGCATCGTCTCGAGAATCGTGAATTGATCGACGAGCACCCGCGCGATCTCCGTGCACCGCCGGAGCAGCCGCGCCGCTTCGTACACCGCGTCCCGCGAGCCGGGGACCGAGGCCGTCGTCGAGAGACAGGCGACGACGGCATCCAGCTCGTGGAGGATCAGCCGGAACCAGAGCTCGTAGGTCTGGTGCGTGATGATGAACAGGAGCTCGTCGTGGTGGACCGGCGACGACTGGGGGTGCTGCAGCGCGATCAGATCAGGTACGCGCAGGTAGTCGGCGTAGGTCAGCTGCGGGCGTTCGCTCTCCATGCGTAGATAATAGCGACGTGGCGGCTTCCGCGCTGTTCTATGTCGGGGCCGCGGGCTATTGAAGCCCGTATCGCGTCCTGAGCACTCCGAGATGGTGCTCGGTATGCCCCACGATGATGTAGAGGAGCGCGCGCGCCGAAATGGCCGCGTCGTTCGCGGTGCCGCGGCGTTCCCACGCCACCGGCTCGATTCCGGACACCATCGCAATCGTCGCCCGCCGCACGGCGCTCCACTCGCCGACGATGTCGGCGAGCGGACGGCGTTCGAAGACGGCCGCCCGCACGTAGTCGTTCTCGTCGAATCCTGGCAGCGGCGTCGTGTCGCCGCGCGCGATCCGCATCAGGCGATACCCGAAGACGCGCTCGGCGTCGGCGAGATGCCCGACGACCTCGCGCACGCTCCACTTCCCTTCCGCGTAACGGTACGACGCGCGGCTTTCGCCTGCGAGCGCCAGCACTTTGGGCAGGGAGTCGAGCTGCGACGTGAGCGTCGCCCGGACGTCGGAGTCGCGGGGCAAGTAGTCGATGTAGCGCGCGTAGAAGCTGGCGAACTCGTCGGACTTCGGGCGGTCGATCGTCGCAGGCATCCCCGTAATATATGAAAAAAGCGTCCAACCCGGGCAGCCTCACGCGTCATCTAACCCGGTTGGAGGACGCCCTTGCTGTCTTTGAGAATCGCACTCCGGCGTCTGGCCCGGCGTCCGGGGGGAACGCTGGTGGCGCTCGTCCTGCTCGGGGTCGGCGTCGGCCTGAGCACCGCGGGGTTTGCTCTCGCGTACGGCGTGCTGCTGCGGCCCCTGCCCTATCCGGAGCCCGATCGCCTGGCCGTACTCTGGCAGGTCACGAAGGGCGAGCCCGCGCAGCTCAGCTACCTCGACCTCTCCGTGCTGCGGCACAGCCGCGCGTTCAGCGCTGCGGCGGGCGTCGGCGGCGGCCGTGGCACGCTGATGGCCGGCGGCAGCGTCGATCGTGTCAATGCGCTCGACGTTGACGCGGATCTGTTCGGGATGCTCGGCGCCACGCCGGTAGCGGGTCGATTGCTGACGAAGGGCGACGCCGGCCGGCCGCACGCGGTCATCAGTCACAGGCTCTGGACGACATACTTCGGCGGCTCGCCCGACGCGATCGGCCGGACCTTCGAGCTGAGCGGTCGTTCGAACACGATCGTCGGCGTTCTGCCGCCGCGGTTCGACTTCGAGCTGCCCATGAGCAACGGAGCCACGATCGTCCCGAACGATGTCTGGACTCCGCTGGACCCGACCGAGCCGATCGCAACCAACCGGTCGATCTCCACCTATCAGGCCATCGTGAAACTCGCGCCCGGCGTCAGCCTGGCTGAAGCGCAAGCGAGCCTGGACGTCGCCGCCGCCGCGCTCGCGCGGGAGTATCCCGCGACGAACACCGGGCGTGGTTTCCGGCTCGTCGCGCTGCACGATCAGATCGTTGGCCGGACGCGCAACGCGATCGCACTGCTCTTCGGCGCCGGCGCGCTGATGCTGCTGACCGCGTGCGCGAACCTCGCGGGCATGGCGCTCGCGCGCCTTTCAGGCCGGCGCAGGGAAATCGACGTGCGCCGGGCCCTTGGCGCGTCGCGCGGACGACTGATCCGGGAATCGCTCATCGAGAGCCTGACCATCGGGCTGCCCGGCGGCGCGATCGGCTTCGCGCTGGCCTCGTGGGCCGTCGCGACGATCGCGGGGATGCCGGAAGTCGGACTCGCGAGGGTCAGCGCGGTGCGTGTAGACGGGGCCGCGCTCGCGTTCGCATGTGCGGTGACGGTCGGAGCGGCGCTCCTGCTGGCCGTTCTGCCGATGGGCGTCGCGGGGGCGATCGTCGACGGCCTCCGCGACGGCGGACGCGGGGGCAGCCCGACGCGGCGGCGCCTGCATCGGATGCTCGTCGCGGCCGAAGTGGCCGTCGCCATTGTTCTCGTCTGCGGCGCGGCGCTGCTGGGCGTCAGTCTGATCCGGCTGCTCGGCGTCGATCCAGGCTTCGATCCGTCGCGCACGCTCGCGATGCGCGTGTCGGCCTACGCGGCGCGTCATCCGGATCGCGCCGACGTCTCAGCCTTCTTCCGCGACGTCGTGGCCCGTGTCGAGCGCCTTCCGGGCGTCGAGGCGGCCGCCGCCAGCTCTGCCCTGCCGATGAGCGGTCAGCTCACGATGTCAGGCGTCACGGTCCAGGGGGCCGTGCGCGATCCCTCGGAGACGCTGGGAGCAGGATGGCAGACGGTGACGCCGGGATTCTTCAGGGCGACTGGTGTTCCTCTCATTCAGGGACGGGACTTCGGCGAACAGGATGTCGAGCGCAGGCCGCACGTCGTCGTGATCAACGAGGCGCTGGCGCGGCGACTGTTTTCCGGGGCGAACGCGATCGGGCGCAGGGTGGCTCTCGGCCCGCCGCCGCACGACGACTGGCACGAGGTCATCGGCGTGGTCGGCGACGTGCGCCATGCCGGGCTTGCCCTGCCGGCGATGCCGCGCGCGTACGACCTCTTCGGTCAGCACTGGGGGCGCACGATGTATGTCGTCGGCCGCGCGTCTGTGCTGGACTGGTCTGCGATAGATTCTGCGGCGCTCGCGGGCAGCATGCGGAAGGCTGTCGGCGAGATCGATTCGCAGGCGCCGGTTTTCGAGGTCAGCACGCTCGAAGCGCTCGTCGATCGGTCAGTAGCCTCGCGACGCTTGACCGCCTTCCTCGCGATCGTGTTCGGTGGGGCGGCGCTCTTCCTGGCGGCGATCGGCGTGTACGGCGTGGTGGCCGCGTCGGTCGCAGAGCGCACGCGCGAGCTGGCCGTGCGCGTCGCTCTCGGCGCGCGCCGCGCGCACATCGTTCGGCTGGTCGCGGGCGAGGGCTTCGTTCTGGCGACGGCCGGTCTCGCTGCCGGCGCCGCGGGCACGCTCATGGCCGGCCGCTTCCTCGAGGCCTATCTTTTCGGCGTCGCACCGGCCGACGTGTCCGTCTTCTCCGGCGTCACGGCGGTCCTCCTCGTCGCGACCGCGCTCGCCCTCGCCGTTCCGCTGCGGCGCGCGTTGGGAATGAACATCAGCGAGGCGCTGAAAGCCGAGTAGCGATCGGGCGGGCGCCGGGCCTGAGATATAGTGAAACCCGTGCTGCCGCAGAACATGGGCGGGCTGCATCGTCTTGCCTATCTGGCGATCGGCGTGGGGACGATCGTCCTGACGCTCGTGGCAACGGGGCAGCCCCGCGCGGCCCGTCTCGGTCTCGGGATTATGGGCCTGATGGCGCTCGCCAGCAGCCTCTCCGGCTTCTGCGTGACCTGCCACACCTTCGGCCTGACCACAAAAGACAATCGGCTGCGGCGTATGCCTTGACCGGCCCGTGGGCCGATGTTAGGCTCAGGTCTCTCCCATACACATCGTTGAACTCCGCGGCGCGGAAGTGCGGGCCTGGTGTCTGAATGGCCGAATCGAAGCAGGAATCTCTCTGGACCATTAGGGCCAGTGACAGCGTGATGCGGTGCATCCTGTTGCACGAGACAGGCTTCGCCGAGCTGCAGGTGTTCCAGGACGACAACCTGGCGATCCTCGAACGGCTGCCCGACGCCGAGGCGGCCCGCGCCCACGCGGATCGGTTGCGCGCCCGGCTGCAGGCGCGCGGCTGGGAAAAAGTCGGCTAGTCCGGCCGCAGATCCGCGACCCTCAGCTCTCGTAGACCCATTTCCCGCCGGCCATCGTCCGCTCGATTGGAATGTCGACGAGCGTCGCCGGATCCGCCGTCAACGGATCGCGCCCGAGGACGACGAGATCGGCGAGCTTGCCAGGTTCGAGTGAACCCTTCTGGGACTCCTCGTAGGACGCATACGCGCCGTGCAGCGTCCCGACGCGAAGTGCTTCCTGCACGGTCACGCGCTGCGAAGCGCCCCAGACGGTGCCGCGCATGTCGGTGCGCGTCACGCTCGACTGGAGCGCCATCATCGGCTCGAAGGCGCCGGGCGGATAGTCGGAGGTCTGCGTCACCCGCAACCCCGCGTCGAGGAACGAGCGAACGGCGAACATCCGCTCGAGACGTGCGGCGCCGTACTCACGCATCTTCTCGCCGTGAAAGTACACGTAGGTGGAAAATGGATTCGGAATGACGCCCAGGGCTCGCATCCGTTCGATCAGCGGCGGCGTGATGAGCGTGCAGTGCTCGATCCGAAAGCGCGGGTCACGCCGCGGCGCCTCGCGCTGCAGCCGTTCGAAGACGCTCAGTACGATGTCGATCGCGACGTCGCCGTTGGCGTGAATGCCGATCTGCCAGCCGGACTTGTGCGCGGGAAGCGCCCGCTCGAAGAGCGCGGCCTCGTCCATCACGAGGATCCCCCGGTCGTCCGGCCTGCCGACGTACGGCTCCGAGAGCCGGGCCGTCCGCTCGGAGATGGAACCGTCGCACGTCATCTTCATCGCGCCTACACGGACCCACTCGTCGCCCTGACCGGTCCGCGTCCCCTGGGCGATCAGGCCGGGGACATGCCAGTGCCCCATGAGGCAATACACGCGCACCGAGAGCTCGCCCGCTTCGCGGGCGTCGCGGTACGCGCGCAGATCGTCGGGCGATCCGTAAGCGTCGTGCACCGAGGTGATGCCCGCGCGCGACAACATCTTCGATATCAGCTTGACCCCGGCCCGGTAGTCGTCGCGCGTCAGCGGCGTGGCCGTCAGCTTGTCGATCGGATCGGTCGCGGTTTCCGCGAGCCGCCCTGAGGGACGCCCGCCGGCATCGCGGTCGATTTTTCCGCCCTTCGGATCCGGCGTTCGCTCGTCGATGCCGGCGCGCGCGAGCGCGGCCGAATTCACGTACGCCGTGTGCCCGCCGCGGTGGCCGATTCGAACCGGATGATCCGGCGCGGCGGCGTCGAGATCGGCGCGCGTCAGCGGCCGCCCCTCTTTCGTCTTCGTGTCGTCGTACTTGAACCCGAGAACCCACTGCCCCTTCGGCGTCGCCGCCGCGCGCGTGCGAATCGCCGCCTGAATGTCCGCAATCGATCGGAGATCGCAATCGACCTCCCGCAGATGCTGCCGGCCCGCGCTGGCTGGATGCGAGTGCGCATCGATGAACCCGGGGACGACGGTGCGGCCGCCGAGATCGATGCGCACGGTTCGCGGCCCCGCGAGCGCCAGCAGATCCCGCGACGTGCCGACCGCGACGATGCGCTCGCCCGTCACGGCGATCGCCTCGGCGGCGGGCTCCGCTGCGTTCATCGTCAAGAGCCGGCCGCCGTGCAGCACGAGCCCCGGAGGGTCACGTTGAAGGGCTGACAACGGTGCGGCAGCCGCGACACCAAGCGACGTCAAAAACGTGCGACGCGAGCAGGTTTCCACGGTTGCAAGCATAGATCGGCGGGCACGAAATATGCTTATTTCTCGGCGCCTGGGCCCGGGATCCGGGTGCATTTTCTGGAGGATTACACATGCAGATCGTTCGAAAGACGCTGGCGGTGTTTCTGTCGCTCTGGCTGATCGCACCGTCCGCCGGCGCCCAGCAGACGCACGTCGCCGATCGCGCCGAGCTCGATCAGGCGGTGGCGGCGGCTGCGGCGCGTGCCGAATCGGATCGCGCGGCGATCCGTCGTGTCCTCGCCCGGCAGGAAGTCAAGGACGTCGCGGCGAGACTCGGCGTCGACATGACGCGCGCCGATTCGGCGGTCCGGCTGCTCGACGGCGCCGAGCTCACCCAGGCGGCCGAGTACGCGTCACAGATCGAACAGGATCTCGCCGGCGGGGCGACGACCGTCGTGATTACGACAACGACGATCATCATCATCCTGCTGATCATCATCATCATCATCCTGCTCGCTGACTGACGATCAATGTGAGAGGTTCCAGGAGACCGTTGTGCTGAGTGTCGGGTGGGCGGGGACGCGGTGGATCGCGATGCTGATCGCGGTGGCCGTGTCTTCGCCGGCGTCGGCGGCCGGCCTGCTCGACGTCCCGTTCGTCTCGCAGTCCGAGCGGCTGTGCGGCGGTGCCGCCGCGGCGATGGTGCTTCGCTATTGGGGCGCGCGGGGCGTCCGGGCTGAGGACTTCGCCTCGCTGGTGGACGAGGCAGCGGGCGGCATCCGTCAATCCGCGCTCAGCGGCGCGTTCCGCGCCCGCGGCTGGAACGTGCTTCCACTCGAGGCCTCTGACGGAGACGGTTTCGCTCGCCAGATCGCCAGCGGCCGGCCGATCGTGGCGATGATCGAGGACCGGCCCGGACGCTATCACTACGTCGTGGTCGTCGGCTGGGCGGACGACCGCGTCATCTACCACGATCCGGCGCGCGCGCCGCTGCGAACGATCGCCCGCGACGCCTTCGATCGCGTGTGGGCGGCGGCGGGACGTTGGGCCATCGTTCCGGTGCCGTGTGCCTCATGCCTGGTGCCTGGTGTCAGATCCGCATTCAACCCCGAGCCGGCCTCCAACTCCGCGTGCGCAGCGCTCGTAGCCGAGGGCGTACGGCTCGCGCGCGATGGCGATCGCGCGGCAGCCGCGCGGGCGCTCGAAGCGTCGGTCACGCTGTGTCCTGCGTCCGCCGACGCGCACCTGGAGCTCGCTGGAGTTCGGTTCCTCGATGGGCGTTTGAAGGAGGCAGAGACGCTGGCAACGCGGGCGGCGGAGCTCGCGCCGGAGTCCGATCACGCCTGGCGCGTACTGGCGTCCAGCCGATTTGTCGAGGGAAACGGCGCGGGTGCGCTGGATGCCTGGAACAAGCTCGACGAGCCGCGTCTCGATCTCGTCCGGGTCTCTGGGCTCGATTGCACGAGCCAACGCGTCGTCGAGGACCTGATCGACGTCGATGCGGGCGCGGTTCTGACGCCCGCATCGCTGGCGCGCGCGCGACGCCGGATGGCCGCGCTGCCTGCGGTGAGCGCTTCGCGCGTCGGCTACACGCCCGCGGCGGGTGGCCTCGCCGACGTCGAGGTCGCCGTCGTCGAGCGGCCCCTTCGGCCGTCGACGTTCACGCTCATCCGGCGCGCGGCGCAGGCAGCCGTCCAGCGCGAGCTGTTCGCGGACGTTTCGGGCCTCACCCCGGGCGGCGAACGTTTGAGCGCCGCGTGGCGTTTCTGGGAAAACAGACCGGCCGTCACCCTGCGAGCCGAGACGCCGTCGCTCTTCGGCGTCACTGGCCTCTGGACGATCGAAGGCGGCTGGTCGCGCCAGCCGTACGCGCTCGACGATTCGACGATCGTCGTCGACGAACGGCGGCACGCCGGTGTCCGTTACACGGACTGGCTCACCGACGCCACGCGCGTGGAAGCTGGCATGGGCCTGGACCGCTGGTCGGGTCGGCCGGCTTCCGCGTTCGTTCGAGGCGCGGTCGAGCAGCGCCTCTTCGGCGACACCGTCGCCGCTCGCCTGGAGGGGTCGACCTGGCCGTCGAGCGCCGGCACGTTCGGCGCCGGGACGCTCAACGTAGCGTGGCGCGCCGGTCGGGCGGACGCACTTTCGCTCCGCGCGCGCGGTGGATTCGATGCGGCAAGCGCGCGCGCCCCGCTGGACCTCTGGCCTGGCGCCGGTAGCGGTCACGCACGCACGCCGCGCCTTCGCGCGCACCCGCTTCTCGACGACGGCGTGATCTCGGGCGGCGTCTTCGGTCAGCGCCTCGCGCACGTCGAGGTCGACGCCGGCCGCACCCTGCTGGCGCGTCGTCTCGTGCGCCTCGACGCCGTGGCCTTCGCCGACACGGCGCGCGCGTGGCGATCGCTCTCAGGCGATCGGCGGTGGCACGTCGACGCAGGTTTCGGTGTACGCCTTCGGGGTCCGTCGGACGCTGGAGGAATCGCGGTCGACGTCGCGCGCGGATTGCGCGACGGCCGCTCCGCGCTGACGATCGGATGGGAGCAGGCATGGCCCGGCTGGTGATCGCGGCGTATAATCGATCCCGTCCCGCTGGGCAGGACGATCGGAGCGGCTGAACATGCCTCTCGACAGAAGCATCACTTCCGCCCCGCTTACGATTCTGCTCGTCGAAGACGATGCAGCGTATCTACGTCTGGCCGAGCTGATGCTCGCGGACGCCGCCCGCATCGCCGAAGCCGATTACAGAGTTGTGACCGCGATGCGCCTCTCGGCCGGGCTTGCACGGCTGGGCCAGGGCGGCGTCGACCTCGTCCTCCTCGATCTGTCTCTTCCCGACAGCCAGGGCATCGCGACCGTACTCGCCGTACGCGCCGAGGCGCCGGACGTCCCGATTGTCGTCGTCACCAGCACCGCCGACGAGCGCCTGGCGGCGCAGTCGCTTCAGTCCGGCGCGCAGGACTACCTGATCAAGGACGAAGTCGATCCGCGGATGCTCGCGCGGTCGATCCGGTACGCGATCGATCGGCATCAGCTCCAGCGCGAGCTCGTCAACCTCTCGCTGACCGACGAGCTGACCGGTCTCAACAACCGCCGCGGCCTCTTCACCTTGGCCGAGCGGCAGCTCAAGCTCTCACGCCGCCGCGGCCAGGGGCTCGTCGTCGTGCTCGCCGACCTGGATGGCCTGAAGCAGATCAACGACAAGTTCGGCCACGCCGAAGGGGATAAAGCGCTGATCGCCACGGCCCAGGTGCTCCTGGCGACGTTCCGCGACGTCGACATCATCGCGCGGCTGGGCGGAGACGAGTTCGCCGTCGTCGTGGTCGACGCGGACGAAAACCTCGAGGAGGCGCTGCGCGCGCGGCTCATCCGCCAGATCGAGGCGCGCAATACGCGCGAGGACGCCTTGTATACCCTGTCGCTCAGCGTCGGGACCGCCCGCCAGACGGTGCGCAAGCAGCGGACGATGGACGAGCTCCTGGCCCGCGCGGACGAAGCGCTCTACAAGGTGAAGCGCGCCAGCGGCACGTCACGCGCGGAACCGAGACCCGCCGAGACGCTTGTCAAGCGTTGATCGCTTAATTCCTGTCGTTCGTCGACTTCCGATAGATCGATGAGAGATCCCGGGTTCCGCGATCCAGATAGCGGACGCCCTTGTCCATCCACTCGGGCCGCGGCCGGTCGAGGAGGTAGTGGTCGAAGAACTCGGCCATGTGCACCGTGAAGTGCTTTTGCGTCTCGCGCTGGGTGAGGCCGTGCTTCTCGCCGTTGTAGTTGAAGAGATAGGCTTCCTTGCCGAGCCGGCGCAGCGCCGAGAAGAACTCGATTCCCTGGTACCAGGGCACCGCACCGTCCTCGTCGTTGTGCATCGTGAGGTACGGCGTCTGCACTTTCTCGACCCAGAAGATCGGTGAGTTCTCGATGAACTGCAGCGGGCGCGTCCAGGGCGGTGCGCCGATGCGGCTCTGGCTCTTTTCGTACTGGAAGGCCCGTGAGCGGCCGCTTTCCCATCGGATCCCGCCGTACGCGCTGATCATGTTCGACACCGACGCGCCCGCCTCGACGGCGCGAAAGATGTTCGTGCGGGTGATGAGGTGCGTAATCTGGTAGCCGCCCCAGCTGTGGCCCTGGATTCCGATCCGCTTCGGGTCGATGAAGCCCTTCGCGAGGATCGTCTGCACCGCCGGCAGCACGCACTTTTCCGCGCTCTCGCCCGGGTAGCCCGTGTCGTACACGATGTCCGGCATGAGGAGGACGTAGCCGTTGCTGACGTAGCGTGACGCGTTGACCCGGTGGCTCGGCGCCGGCGCGGTATACGAGTGGAGGTTCTGCGTCAGCTGCTCGTAGATGTAGACCATCAACGGGTATTTCTTCGACGGGTCGAAGTCGTCCGGCTTGATGAGCGTCGCCCGGAGAGGCTTCCCGTCGGCGTTGACGTAGTCGACGAGCTCCGACTTGCCCCAGCGGAATCGAGCCTGCTGCGGGTTGGCGTCGGTGACCTTCCTGGCTCCTGCGAACGAGCCGTCGCCCACCCAGAGATCCGGGAACAGATCGAACCGAGACTGCGTGAAGACGTAGACGTCCGCTTCCTTCGCCTTGCGTACGTTGGACACGGCGGCCGGGACCATCATCAGCCTCGTCAGCTGTGCGTCCCAGGTGGCGCGATACAAGCCGCTGTCCTTCGTCCGATCGTCTGTCGCCGTCAGCAGCAACGGCTCCGTTGTCTTGATGAACCGCTCGTCGGCCCCGGCACGCGTCGGGCCGCCGCCGCGGACCTCGCCCTGCCCGTCGGTACGCTGCAGGCGGAAGACGATCTTCTGTCCCCGTCCTGTCCCGCCCGTGATCATGCGCGCGCTGGAGCCGTCCGGCTTCAGCTCCCAGATGTCGTAGCGATCGTAGATAAGGACACTCCGATCCCCTTCCGTCCACCCGGCGATGCCGTACGGGCGCGGAGCGTCCGGCGTGTCCCATTCCTCATCCACGAACCGCAGCCCGAGACGTGCCGTGAGATTGACGTCCGCGCCGTCGGACAGTCGAACGCTGTGCCACCCGTCGTTGTCATCGCTGTAATAGAGGACGTAGCCGCCGCCGGGCGACAGCCGGGCGTCGAATCCGGACTTCTGCACGAGCCGCTTCTTCGAGCCGTCGCGGAGGTTGAAGACGTAGTAGTCGTTGTAGTCGCTGTCCCAGGAGACGAGCTGCCGGTACGGCACGTCCGATGCGGCGAGGAGCACGTCGGATCCTTCGTTGAGGGTCACGTCAGGAACCTCTTCGGACCCGAGCTGAACCATCTTCGACAGGCGACCGCCGTTGAGGAGCCCGACTGCCAGAAAGCTCTGCTTCTTGTCCTGCTCGGCGCGGACCTTCTGCATCGTCTGCAGGGACGGGTCCTTCCAATGCCAGAGATCGACCTTGAGCGGCTCGGGTGCGTCCTCGGCCGGCTCGGGCGTCGGCGCCGGGGCCGTGCCGAAGAACACTCGCGAGCCGTCTTTCGAAAACGCGACGCGGCCGTGCTCGCTGACGGCGAATCCAGGCGGCAGCCCGGCGGTCGTCGAACCAACGATCTTCTCAGCCGCGCCGGTCGTCGACGCCAGGAACAGATCGAACCGCGGCGCGGGCCGATCCTGCTCGTCGCGGTCGCTGACAAAGGCGACTTGTCGGCCCGCCTGGTCGATCGCCAGCCCCTTGTAGTGCCCCTTCCCCGTGAGAAGCGCTCTCTGCGAGCCGGCAGGCGGCTGAACGTAGACGCCGTCCTTCTCGGAAGCCTTCGACGAAATCGTGTACGCGATGAGCGTACCGTCCTTGGCCCACGCGTAGTCGGTGACGTCGCTGACCGTGCGGTTCGTGCCGGTCGTCAGGTCACGAACGACGAGATCGGTGCCCGGGTCCTTTTTCTTTTCCTTGGTTTTTTCATTCTCCCGGCTGCCCGGAGCGGCGGCTTTCTCCTTCTCATCCTCCCGCCGGACCGGGGGTGCGGGCTCATGGTGCCACGCGACGTATCGCGACGATTCTTCGGGGACCTTGAAGCTCTTCACGCGCTCGGCGGTGAAGGTATCTCCCGTCTCCAGGTTCACGACGGCGACACCCGCCTTCGGCTGCTCCTCGGGCTTCTTCTTGTCTTTCTTCGCCTTGTCGAGCTCGGCGTCGAGGGGCGCCACCGCGAAGATGACGAAGCGGCCGTCCGCCGTCAGGACCGGATCGCGGCCGCGCGCGTGGCGGCGCTCCGCGCCCGTCCGCAGATTCCGCGCCACGAGCTCGCCATCCCCATCCTGTGGCGCGAGCGCATAGATGAGCCACACGCCGTCGCGCGACAGCGTCGTGTCCTGGATCGCCCGCCAGGAATCGTACACGTCATGGGTGATCGGTGGCTTCGACCCCGTCTGGGTAGCGGCCGGGGCGGTCCAGGTCAGCGTCACGGCAACGAGTGCTACGGACCAGCGGAGGAGATGGCGCGGCATGACGTGTGTCCTTTCTTCTTGTTCGCGCTGGGGCCCCACCCCCAGCGCCTGCCACGCCTCGCTCAAGCTCGACGCGTTCGCTCGGCGCGCGGCGCGGCTATTATCTCCGGACTATGCAGAGAATGCTTCTCGTCGCCGGGGCGCTCGTGGTGGGTGCGGCGCTGGTTCACGGGCGCCAGGCCGATCGCCCCCGCGCGCGCGATCTCGGCATCCGGCCGGGAGTTTTCGAGCCGGGCCCCCAGAACGCCATTACCGATGTCGCCGGCGTCCGCGTCGGCCACGCGACGATCGTCGAGGGGGGCCGCGTGCGCACGGGCGTGACCGCCATCCTGCCGCACGCCGGCAACCTGTTCCGGGACAAGGTGGCCGGGGCCGTGTTCGTCGGCAACGCCTTCGGCAAGCTCGCCGGCTCCACGCAGGTGGACGAACTGGGCACGATTGAGAGCCCGATCGTCCTGACCAACACCCTGAGCGTCGGAACGGCGGTCGAGTCGGTCGTCGCCTGGACGATCGCGCAGGCGGGAAACGATGACGTCCGGAGCGTGAACGCGCTCGTCGGAGAAACCAACGACGGTGGCTTGAACGACATCCGGGGCCTGCACGTCAGGCGCGAGCACGTCTTCGCGGCGATTCGGGACGCTGTCGAGGGCCCTGTCGCCGAAGGCGGAGTCGGCGCCGGCGCGGGCACGCGGGCGTTCGGCTGGAAAGGAGGTATCGGCACGTCATCTCGGCGCCTGCCGGCGCGGTACCAGGGACATACGCTCGGAGTGCTGGTGCAATCCAACTACGGCGGCGTCCTCACCATCGACGGCGCGCCGGTCGGGAAGGAGCTCGGACGCTACGACTTTCGCGACTCCCAGGCCCCAGGCCCCGAGCCCCAAGCCCCAGGCCCTGAGCCCCAGGCCCCATCTCCCGACGGCTCCTGCATGATCGTCGTCGCCACCGACGCGCCGCTCACCGCCCGTGATCTCAAGCGGCTGGCCGCCCGGGCGATCTTCGGGCTCGCCCGCACTGGCTCGTCCTACTCGAACGGCAGCGGCGACTTCGCTATTGCGTTCTCGACCGCCCGGACGGGCGCACCGCTCCCGACCGATGCTCTCTCGCCGCTCTTTCAGGCGGCGCTCGAGACGACCGAGGAGGCGGTGTACAACTCGCTCCTCCGCGCTACGACCGTCACGAGCAACGGGAGGACCGTCGACGCGATTCCCGTCGACAGAGTTCGAGAAATTCTCAAGAAATACGGAAGGTAGTACCCATTGTGGAATGCTGAATGCTGAGTGCTGAATGCATCCCACATTCAGCATTCAGCAATCAGCAATGGGGCTAGAGTTCGTCCGTTGCCTTTCCCTCGAGGAGCGGCTCGATCGGCTCGAGCCGCGCGCCGTTCTCGGTGCAGACCGCGAAGCGGGCTTTCTCGCTCCCGTACATCGCAACGCCCGCGTATTCCCCCTTCGCGTTGACGACGTAGAAATTGACGTTGAAATTCGGCTGGCCCTTGGGGTTGACCAGCCGCTTCTCGACGGTGTTGGCCTGGATGCGCCGGAGCGCCTCCATGCCGGCATCCTTGGGATGCATCCCGCGGCGCATCTGCTCGACGACGAGGAACGAGCAACAGCCGTAGAGATTCGCTTCGCCCCGTCCGGTGGAGCCGGCGGCGCCGATCGCGCCGTCGACGTACAGGCCTGCGCCGAGGATCGGCGAATCGCCAAGGCGGCCGGGAATCTTCCACGCCAGCCCGCTCGTCGTCGTCGTGCCGCAGATCTCGCCCTTCGGGCTGACCCCGTCGCAGTTGATCGTGCCGTAGAAGTGGTGCGGGTCGACCCATCCCTCCGCGATCATTTCCAGCTCGACGCGGCGGAGGAGCGCCTCGCGCTTGTCGGGGTCGAGGTAATGCGACGGGTCGGTGCGGCGCTTCCACTCGAGCCACGCCTTCCGTGAGCGGTCGGTGTTGAGATCGTCCTCGATCGTGAATCCCAGCGTCCGCGCGAACCGTTGCGCGTCCTTGCCGACGATGAGGTGATGATCGGTCTGCTCCATCACGGCCTTCGCCACGAGCGATGGCGTGCGGATCCCTTCGAGCCCGCCGACGGCCCCCGCGCGCTTCCTGGGCCCGTGCATGACCGATGCGTCGAGCTGGACGATGCCCTCCGCGTTCGGCAGGCCGCCGTAGCCCACGCTCGTATCCTCGGGATCGAGCTCGCAGATGTTCACGCCCGCGATGAGCGCGTCCAGCAGGTCCACGCCTTTGAGCATCTGCGAGAACGCCCGTTCGACCGAGGTCTGATCGCCGCCATTCTTGTAGCGGTGACCGTTCGACGAGGCGACGACGACGGGCTTGACGCTGCGCGGCGTCAGCATCGTCGGCGCGGCGGGCTTTTCCTGCGGCGGCGTCTGCCCTGCCAGCGCGCGCGGCGCGGCGGCGACAATCCCAGCGGCTGCGCCCGCCCTGACGAAATCGCGGCGTTTCATATCAAGCACTCCTGCATTGACGATGGACGAGTGGCGATTATCGTCAATCGGCATCCAATCGGCAAACGGCAATCGTCAATGCTTCTTGTCTATAATGGCGTGTGCTCGTGACCCGGCAAATCTCCCTGGACACTGTCCGCGACGCAGCCGAGCACATCTACCGCGTCGCGGTCCGCACGCCGCTGATTCGAATCGACGCGGACTCGCGGGACCTGTATCTCAAGCTCGAGACGCTGCAGCCAATCGGCTCGTTCAAGATTCGCGGCGCGTACAACGCGGTCAGGCAGCTGCCGCCCCCGGCGCTCCGAGGCGGGGTCTGGACCGTGAGCGCGGGCAACGCCGCGCAGGGGGTCGCGCTCGCGGCGCGGACGGCGGGCGCAGGCTGCTCCGTCATGGTCATGGACACCGCGCCCGAGACCAAGCTCCGTGCGATCGAGCGTCTCGGAGCGGAGATCGTGAAGGCGTCCTACGATGAATGCTGGCGCACGGTCGAACAGCATCGTTCGGACCGGATGCGCGGCACGTTCGTTCACCCGTTCGACGACGACGGGTTCATCAGCGGGAACGGGACGATCGGACTCGAGATCCTGGAGGATCTGCCGGACGTGGATACCGTCATCGCGCCGCTCGGCGGCGGTGGGCTGCTCGCGGGAATCGCCTGTGTCATGCGCGCGCGGCGGCCGGGCGCGAAGGTCTTCGCGGCCGAGCCGGAGACGGCGGCGCCGCTGTCGACGTCCCTTGCGGCGGGAAAGCCCGGCTACTTTGCAGGCTGGCAGCCGTCCTTCGTCGACGGCGCCGGCGGTCGCTCCGTGCTGCCGTCGATGTGGCCGCTGCTCTCCGAGTGGGTCGATGGATCGATCGTGGTGACGCTCGACGAGGCCGGACGCGCCATGCGCCTGGCCGCCGAGCGGGCCCGCGTCGTTGCCGAAGGGGCGGCCGCGTGCGCGATCGCCGCCGCGCTCAAGACGATCGACCGCGCGCGCGAGGCGGGCGATCGGTCGCCGCGGAAGGTCGTGGCGGTCGTCTCGGGCGGCAACATCGATCTTTCGCGCTTCGCCGAGATCGTCGGGGCCGCCAGATCGTGAACCTTCCCTCACCGACGCCCGGGTTCGTTCCCCTCCCGGAACGGATCAATCGCCTCGTCGAGCTCGCCTACGATCTGTGGTGGAGCTGGACCTTTCAGGCCCGCCTGGTGTTCCGGCGGCTGGATTATCCGTTGTGGCGTCAGACGGCGCACAACCCCGTCCTGATGCTGCGGCAGATGACGCCTGAAATGATCGAGCAGGCGGCGCGCGACGAGACCTTCCTCGAGCTCTACGACTCCGCGGTCCGCGCGCTGGACGGCGCGCGGTCGGCGCGCGACACGTGGTGGCAACAGCGGTTCGGCGATCTCAGAGGGCGGTCGATCGCGTACTTCTCCGCCGAGTTCGCGCTGCACCAGTCGCTGCCGATCTATGCCGGAGGTCTCGGCGTCCTCGCGGGTGATCACTGCAAGGAAGCCAGCGACCTCGGTCTCCCGCTCGTCGGCATCGGTTTCATGTACCCGCAGGGATACTTCCATCAGAAGCTCTCGGCCGAAGGCTGGCAGCAGGAAGCCTACAGGCGATTGAACTGGGCCGATGCGCCAACCGAGCCGGCGCTGACGCCGGACCAGCAGCCCTGCGTCGTGGCCGTGCCGCTCGGCGACCGCAGCGTGCTGGCGTCGATCTGGCGCGTTCGGCTCGGCCGCGTGACCCTGTATCTCCTCGACACGGACCTCGAAGAGAACGCCCCCTGGGATCGCGAGCTCTCGGCGAGGCTCTACGGGGGCGACCGCGAAACCCGCATCCAGCAAGAGATCGTTCTTGGCATCGGCGGCGTCCGCGCGCTGCGGGCGCTCGGTGCGGACCCGGCGGTCTGGCACCTGAACGAAGGGCACGCGGCATTCGTGGTCCTGCAGCGGATTCGCGAGCGCCTCGAGGCTGGGGATTCCTTCGATCGGGCGCTCGAGGAAGTGCGCCGCACGACCGTCTTCACCACGCACACGCCCGTTCCCGCGGGGCATGACGCGTTTCCGTTTCAGCTCGTCGAGAAGCACCTGGCGGGCGTGTGGGGCACGCTGGGCGCGCACCGCGACAGATTCTTCGCGCTCGGCAACTACGACAACGGCGGCGGCCCGATGTTCAACATGACCGCGCTCGCGATTCGCGCGTCCGGCGCGACGAACGCGGTCAGCCAGATGCACCGCGACGTCACGGCAGAGATGTGGGCGCCGATCTGGCCCGAGGCCTCGCTCGCGGACCGCCCGGTTCGCGCGATCACCAACGGCGTGCACATCCACACGTGGGTCTCGGCCGAGATGTCGAAGCTCTTCGAGCGGTTTCTGGGCGCCGACTGGCGCGACCGCCACGACGACCCGTCGCTTTGGGATGCCGTGCAGGCGATCCCGGACGAAGAGCTGTGGGCGGCCCGCCAGGCCCTGCGGACGTTCCTGTTCGCGTTCGTTCGTGAGCGCGCGCGACAGCGCTGGGCGCGCGATCAGGTCGAGGCGGCCCGCGTCGTCGCGGCAGGCACGCTGCTCGACCCGGCCGCGCTCACCATCGGCTTCGCGCGGCGCTTCACCGGCTACAAGCGTCCCGAGCTGGTGTTCCACGATTCCGAGCGCCTCGCGCGAATCCTCAACCAGGCCCGGCGTCCGGTGCAGCTCATCTTTGCCGGAAAGGCCCACCCGGCGGACGACCTCGGCAAGCATCATCTGCAGCGCGTCTTCCGGCGCGCGATCGACCCGTCGTTCGGCGGCCGCATCGCCTTCGTCGAGGACTACGACCTGCACGTCGCGCACTTCCTCGTGCAGGGCTGCGATGTCTGGCTCAACACCCCGCGCAAGCCGCTCGAAGCGAGCGGCACGAGCGGCATGAAAGCGTCGGTGAACGGCGTGCCGCACTTGAGCATCGGCGACGGCTGGTGGGCGGAGGGCTACAACAACACGAACGGTTGGCTCATCGCGGGCGAGCCGGCCGGCGGAGATACCGACGCTGCCGATGCGCAGGCGCTCTACAATATCCTCGAGGAGCAGGTCGTCCCGACGTTCTACGAGCGTGACAAGCAGGGGACCCCGCATCGCTGGCTCGCCGTGGTCAAGGAGGCGATTCGCAGCGTCGCGCCGCGGTTCTGCGCCCGCCGGATGGTCAAGGAATACGCCGAACGGATGTATGCCCCCGCTGCCCGCGAAACCGTGAACCCGCGCAGCTGATCTACAATTCCAGACATGCCCCGGAAGTCAGTCGCCCAGACGCGGTGCGCCCTGTGCGGCGCCAAGGAGATCTCCGAGCCGCGCGGCGACGAGAAGTACTGCCGCGATTGCTGGGACAAGAAGATCGCGGTCGAGGAGATCGTCGCGCGCGAGTTTGCCCTCAAGCGTTACATCAGGGCCCATAGCGCCGAGAAATACCTCATCTACCACTCGACGATTAAGCGCCCCTGCGGCCAGCTCATCGTCGTCGACGACGGGTACGATCTGTTCCTGACGATGGTCCTCTACCCGACCTTCGCCTGGGACGACCCCGCGTACCATCTCGAAGGGGACCCCGAAGGCCGGACGTTCGCGGAGATTCTGGTCGATGTGGTTGCGGCCGAGGTCATCGAGCCCTGGGGTGGAGGCAAGTGGCACCTCGAAGTGTTCCGCTCGGGGAACCCGGAGGCCGAGGAGTGGAACGGGGAGATGTGACGGATCTATAATTCGCGCGGTTCGCTGCGACATTCCAGGGGAGGATGCGAATGGCACGTTCCCGTTCGGCGCTCGCACTGGCTGCCTTCGTCGTGGTCGTTCCGGTCGCCGCCGCGCAGACAAAGCCACCCGCGCCCGCCGCCGCTCCGCCGGCGAAAGCCAAGTACGTCCCGCCCGTCAAAGGGGTCGCGGAGATCGGCATCGTCAAACCCGACACGAAGGTCCAGGGCAAGGAAGTCGTCACGAAGATCACGGTCAAGAACCTCTCGTTCGGCGCGATCCATCTACTGAGGGTCGACGAGTACTGGTATGACAAGGCAGGGAACATGCTGCCGGGCGACACCCAGCGCTGGCGGAAGCCCTTCATGCCGGGTGAGGTGATCGAACTCGAGCTGCGCGTGCCGCACAACCCGAAGTTCTACCAGAACACGTACAAGTTCACGCACGCCAACGGACAGTGCAAAACGAAGAACCTGAAGAAGTCTGACTTGTAATCAGGGGCTAGAGGGTCTGGGGACGCCTAGTCCCCAGTCCCTAGTCCCTAGTCCCTAGTTGTCTCGCCGCGTACCGCTCAGCAACATCTCCGACGACCGGCAGCATCCAGCGCTGCCCGTTCCACGCTTTCAACAAGCAGACGATCCACGCGCCGAGCCCGACGATCCAGATGAGCACGGCGATCCAGAGCATCGCCGTGAATCCCGCCGCCGACACCGAGAGCGCGAGGAACGCCGCGAAGTAGAACGCCACGCCGAGCGCCCACACGGCGCCCAGGCCGAGAACCGACTGCCACGCGTGGAATCGCACGAACGCGTGGTCGCGTTCGAGCGCAAGGACTGCGAACCCGGTGACCCACCACGCGAGGTACGCCAGGGCGGCGAGGACGTTCGGGGCGAGACCGGTGTGCGTGCGTTCAGGGTCCGGGGCGCTCATCGCACGTGCAGAAGCACTTGCCGTGCCGCCACCGGACCCAGCCGCGAGCGCGCCTCGACCTGCAGCACGTACAGCCCAGGTGGGACGTTCGCGAGCGGCACCTCGGCCCGGTAGCCGTACCCGCCGCGCGCTCCGCCCAGCTCGCTCGACTTGCGCTCCTCGTTGGTCGTGAACACCACGCGCCCCTCGTCTGACGTCAGCGTGGTCGTGATGTCGACGCCGTGCGGTTTCGCGGCCTCGCCGTCGTAGACCTCGGTATAGAGGGCCAATCGATCGCCGGCGGGAAACTCGCGGGCCGCGACGGGCGGGCCCGGCAGCAGGTCCTTCAACTCCGGATCGGGCGCGGCGGTCGGGGTGCGCGACGCGGACGCCGCGGTCAGCACGAGACCGCTCATCGCAAAGGGCGCCTTCCAGTAATCGGGCACTTCGAGGTCGTACAGGACGCTGCCGACCCGTCCGCCGTTGGCCTCGCGGCCGCCGACGCGAAGCTGGTACCGCCCCGGCGGCAACTGAAGCCGGGTCAACAACCGGAAACCGCTCTTGGCGACGGCCTCCCGCGTCTGCGGGCGCAGGTCGAGCTTCAGAGTGAGGGGTTTCGAGTCGCGGAGTTTCCCCTTGTCGTCATAGGCCAGGGCGGTGACCTCCAGCTGGTTCTGGAACACGCCCCCGCTCTCGGTGAACTTCAAGTCCGCCCCATCGACCTCGACCGCAACCAGGACGGACGCGTTCGGGGCGGCGCCCTTGAACGGAGCGGCAAACGTCCGCAGCGTGAGGCCCGCTATCGGAATCGGACTGTTGATCGCCTCGCGCAGATCCGCCGACCCCTCTTTTGGCGGCGGCGGTGTGTTGGCGCGTCCTCTTGCCGCGACGTACCCCCTCCGAGCGCGCACTTCGAGTCCCGGACGACTGAGATGCACGGCGACCTTGCGGAATCGACCGTCGCGGCGTTCGTTGGTCGAGTAGTAGCCGAGCACATAGTACGAACTGTTGTCGCGGACGACGCGGTCGAACGCCTTGGCAAAGTCGTTCGAGTTGACCGACGCGAAGCCGCCGGTTTCATCGGAGAACACCCGCAGGCTGTCCTGCGACTGCCGGAGCTCGTCCTGAAGGCCCTGGCTGTTGAGTCGTAGAGCGTTATCCTCCGGCGGCGCCGTCAACTCCATGATTTCGTCCGCCATCGTCGTCAGCCCACGCGGGTCGATGGAGTAGATCGCGACGTTCGCCCGTGTGGCCGCGCCGATCGCTTCTCGCGATTCCTGCAGGATGTCGGTGGCGGACGAGGTGCCGATGACGTCGTAGATGTCGTAGTCGATGCCTTCGCTGATGAAGAGCAGCGCCTTGCGCCGGCCCCGGATGCCCGAGAGAAACTCAGCGGCGTTCTTCAGCGTGCTCAGCATCGCGCGCGCCTGATAGCCGCGCTCGAAATCGGACGGGTCTCTCAACGGGTCGGCGGCCATCGGCGTGTCGCGGCGCCGGTTGTACTCATCGAGCTTCTCGAGCGTCGCCGAGCGCAGCTTCTTCCCCATGAACTTGTCGACCGCGTTCATGAGCAGCCGCTTGTTGCTCGTGAAATCCTGCGACGCGTCGCTGCGTCCGCTCGTATGGACGACCGCGGCCATGTCGTTCGCGCCCAGGAACCGCTCGATGAACTGCTTCGCGGCCCGCTTGACCAGCTGCGAGCGCAGCGCGGCGGTGTGCAGGTCGTCGAGCAGGATCATGTACACGCGGCCCGCGAACTCACGCTCGTTGGTCTGGACGTCCGGCTCGATCGGCGTCGAGCTGAACAGAGGCGCGACCTCGCGCTCGACCGGGATGTCGACCATCGAGAACACTTGAACGGATTGCGGCTTGCCGTCCTCCGTAACCTGAAAGTCCTCCTTCCGCAGGTCGCGAACGAACTTTCCCTGAGCGTCGGTCACAATCGCGTCGATCTCAACGTAGTTGATCTCGACCTTGAACGTGACCGGCGGCTGCTGGCTTTGAGGCTGGGTCTGTCCCGCCGACGCCGGAGGCGAAGGCGGGGGCGTCTGCGCCGCGAGCGCGGCGGCTGCGATCGCCGCCAATCCGAGAGCTGCTCCCAATCTGGTTCGCATAGTGTGTCGATCTGGTAGGCGTGGCTATCCTTTTATAACCCCTATAGGGCGCAACTGGGCAACCCGAGTGCTCAGGCCCGCCTCATGAACGATTCGGACGACGTCGGCGACGTCCTTGTACGCCTCCGGCATCTCCTCGGCGACCGTGGCCATCCCTGCCGCCCGGATGTAGATGCCGCGGCGCTCGAGCTCTTCGATCAGGTCGCGGCCGCGCACGGCTCGCTTGGCCTGGCTGCGGCTCATCTTCCGGCCCGCGCCGTGGCAGGTCGAGCCGAAGGTCTGGGCCTGCGCCTTGGCGGTGCCCGCGAGCACGTACGAATACCGCCCCATGTCGCCCGGGATCAGGACGGGCTGGCCGACGTCACGATACGCCGCCGGCGTCTGCGGATGGCCCGCCGGATACGCCCGCGTCGACCCTTTGCGATGCACGCACACGCGTCGCTCTTTCCCGTCGATCTGAAAGGTCTCGAACTTCGCGATGTTGTGGCACACGTCGTAGACGACGCGGAGGCCGGTCCGGCCGGGCGCGACACCGAGCGCCGCCGCAATCGACTCGCGCGCCCAGTGGCTCATCACCTGACGGTTGGCAAACGCGAAGTTGGCCGCCGCCGCCATCGCGGCCAGGTACTGGCGTCCTTCCGGCGATCGGATCGGCGCGCAGCACAGCTGGCGATCCGGCAGGGTGATGCCGTAGGTCCGGGCGGCATCGACCATCACCCGCAAGTGCTCCTGGCAGACCTGGTGCCCGAGTCCGCGCGACCCGCTGTGGATCATGACCGTGACCTGGTCCTTGAACAGACCGAACGCGGCGGCCACCGGCTCGTCGTAGATCTCCGAGACGTACTGCACCTCGAGAAAGTGGTTCCCCGAGCCGAGCGAGCCGAGCTGCGTCGCCCCTCGCTGTCGCGCGCGATCCGAGACGAGGTCGGGATCCGCGTTGGGCAGCGCGCCGTTCTCCTCGATCCGGTCGAGGTCATCCTGCTCTCCGAGGCCGTGTTTGACCGCCCAGCCCGCTCCTTCGGAGAGCACGCCGCGCATGTCGTCGGACGAGAGCCGCAGATCGCGGCGGCCTTCCCCGACGCCGGTCGGCACGTTGTTGTACAGGTGCGTGACGATCTCGCGGAGCCGAGGCGACACCTCCTCGCGGCGCAACGCCGACGCCATCAGCCGGACGCCGCAGTTGATGTCGTAGCCGACGCCTCCGGGTGAGACGACGCCCTCCTCGGCGTCCATCCCGGCGACGCCGCCTATCGGGAACCCGTAGCCCCAGTGGATGTCCGGCATCGCCAGCGACGCGCCGATGATCCCGGGCAGATGCGCGACGTTCCTGACCTGCTCCAGGCTCTGATCGTTCTGCAGGTCCGCCATCATCTGCGCGTCGGCGTAGACGATGCCGTCGACGAGCATGCCGCCGCTTCTGGGGATCCGCCAGCGATGCTTGTCGATTCGCTCGATGTTCATCAGATATCGAACACTAACAGCGTTTCATAGCCGCCGGCGCGGCGCTCGATCCGCAGGCCGTGGAACGTGACCGCCTTGACGAGAACCTTGATCGGATGACGCGCGGGGTCGCGGGTTTCACCCGAGATCTCGGCATCGAGGCGCCAGCGGCGATCGTGCTCGGCGACGCGCGGCCGTGCCGCCGCGACCAGGAACTGTTCCGTCTCGAACAGGTACAAGAGCTCGCCCACCCAGTCGACGAGCAGCAGCTCGAGGTCGGCCGCTTCGAGGGTCAGTGCCCGCGACTGCCGCGGCGCGACCGCCTCCGGCACGGTGATCGCGGCCGTGAGCGCGCCGGCGCCGGCGCCGAAGAGATCATCGAGCGTCGCGCCGCGGAGCCTCGCCGCGACATCGGCGGTATGGTCAACGAATGTAAACCCTTGCGGCGGCAAACTTTCCTCGCCTTCGAGTCGTCCTACCGATTAGCGGGCCTCGGCGTTACCTGCGGAATCTGACGGCTTTATTTATACTCGTAGGATGCGGTTCGACGTCCCGGCCGTCCAGCGCGCGCTCGCCGCCGACCGGCTGGACGGTTGGCTGCTCTACGATTTCCACGGGTCGAACCCCATTGCAGCAGCGTTGGCCGGGCTGGATGGGTCATCCGGCAAGCTGACGACCCGCCGCTGGTATTACCTGATCCCCGTCTCCGGAGCGCCGCGTGGACTCGTTCACGCGTTGGAGCGTCACAATCTGGACGGGCTCCCCGGCGCGAAGGAAGCCTACGCCGAACGGAGCGAGTTGGAAGTGGGGCTCCGGCGTTTGCTCGACGGATGCCGGCGCGTCGCCATGGAGTATTCGCCGCAGGGGGCGATCCCGTATGTCTCGCGCGTGGATGCCGGCACGTTCGAGGCCGTGCGGTCGCTCGGTGTCGATGTGGTCTCGTCAGGGGATCTCGTGCAGCGATTCGAGGCGCTGTGGAGCGCCGAGGCTCTGGCCTCGCACCGCGCCGCGTCGGAGCGACTGTATCGGATCAAAGATCGCGCCTTCGAAGCCATCCGCACGGCGCTCCGCGAGCGCGGCGCCACGGATGAATACGACGTGCAGCAACGAATGATGAGGTGGTTTGCGGAAGAGGGGCTCGTGACCGATTCGGCGCCCGTCGTGGCGGCGATGGAGAACGCCGGGAGCCCGCACTATCTGCCCTCGGCGGAGGCGCAGAGGCCCATTCGCGCCAACGAGCTCGTGCTCCTGGATCTGTGGGGAAAGCTCCCCGAGGCTGGCGCGGTCTTTGCGGATATCACCTGGGTTGGCTTCACCGGCTCGTCCGTACCGAGTGAGTTCACGAGCGCGTTCGCGGCCATACGCGACGGCCGTGACGCCGCGATCCAGCTCGTCCAGACCGCGGCCCGCGAGCGGCGGGACCTGCGGGGCTGGCAGGTCGATCGCGCGGCGCGTGACGTCATCGATCGCGCCGGCTTCGGCAAGGCCTTCATTCACCGGACGGGACACAGCCTCGGCGAGACCGTGCATGGCAACGGCGTCCACATGGACGACTACGAGACACACGACGACCGCCGGCTGCTTCCCGGCACCGGGTTTACAATCGAGCCTGGCGTGTACTTCAATCACTTCGGCGTGCGGACGGAAATCAACATGTTCTACGGCGATGGCGAGGCCAGCGTGACAGGACCCGCTCAGACCGAGATTGTTACAGTTTAGGAACTGAAGCTCCGAAAAACGCGCTCAGCGATCAAGGACGAAACCGTATGTCAACGAAGAAAACGACTCTCTTCTACATCGTGCTGATTGTCATCGCGTCGATCGCCGTAGGGATGGTCATCGCGTCCCGGCTCGACATGTCGTCTGCATCGTCGGCGCAGACCGTGTCGCTCCCGCCGGCGAACAGCGCGCCGCTCAGCGGGCCTGTAGACGCCACGACGTTCCGGACCATCGCAAAGACGCAGAGCCCGGCCGTCGTCAACATCCGGACCGAGGCGCGGCGCCGCACACGAGAGCTGACCGAGTTCTTCGGCGGCGACGACTTCATGGAGCGGTTCTTCGGAGGCGGCCGCGCGCAGCCCAGCCCGGACGCCCGCCGGCGTCCGCCGCCGGAGCAGTTCAGCGAGGGCGCCGGCACAGGGTTCATCGTCGACAAGGACGGATACATCCTGACGAACAACCACGTGGTCGAAGGCGCGGACCGGATCCGCGTCGCGTTGTTCAATTCCAACGGGGACACTTACGAAGCCAAGGTGGTCGGAAGAGATCCGATCACCGACAGCGCCTTGATTCAGCTCAGCGAACGGCCCAAAGAGGGACTCCCGGTCGTCAAGTTCGGCGACTCGGACCAGCTGGAACCGGGCGACTGGGTCATGGCGATCGGCAACCCCTTCAACCTGTCGCACACGGTCACCGTCGGCGTCGTCAGCGCCCTTGGCCGCCAGGTGGCTGGCAGCGGCGTCGCTCAGCGCGAGCAGCCGATGATTCAGACCGACGCGGCGATCAACCCCGGGAATTCGGGTGGTCCGCTGCTCAACGTCCGCGGCGAGGTCGTCGGGATCAACACGGCGATCTTCACGGATCAGCGGTCGGCCAACATCGGGATCGGGTTCGCCACGCCCATCAATCTCGTGCGGGAGCTGCTGCCGCAACTCCGGACCGGGAAGATCACCCGCGGCCGAATCGGCGTGCAGGTCAACTCGCGGCCGTTCACAGAGAGCCAGGCCAAGGCGCTGGGTCTGTCGCGCCGCGAAGGGGCGCTCATCACGACCGTCACCAAGGCTGGCCCTGCAGATGCGGCCGGTCTCAAGCCCGGGGACGTCGTCACCGAGTACAACGGCAAGCCCGTCAAGGACAGCACCGATCTCGTCAACCAGGTCGTCCGCACGAAGCCGGGGACCACTGTGCCGGTCAAGGTCGTGCGGAAGGGCCAGGCCCAGATGCTGAACGTCAAGGTCGAGGAATTGGACCTCGAGGCGGAGCAGGGTCTTCGAACGGCCGATGAGCCGGAAGGGAACGAAGAGACGATCGAGACCGGTTTTGGAATGGAGCTGACCCCACTCAGCGCCGAAGTGGTACGCCGGTTGAGACTGCCGTCTGACATCTCGGGCGCCCTCGTGACGTCGGTCGACCGCGGAAGCGCGGCCGAGGCGGGAAATGTCGTCGAGGGTGACGTCATCCTCCAGGTGAACAACCGGCCGGTTACGAGCGCGGCCGACGTTCGGCGCGAGCTGCAGAGCATTCGCCCGGGCGACACGGCATCGCTGCTCGTCTGGCGGCGGGGCCGTACCGGCGACGGGCAGGAAGTGTTCCTGACGATCACGAAGCCCTAGGCATAGCTGAATGCTGATTGCTGAATGTGGAATTGGTGCTGAATGCTGAGCTCACTCAGCATTCAGCACTCAGCATTCAGCAATGAGGTGTAGCTCGCTCCTCACTCTCATCCGCGAACAGATTCACGCCGGCGGCCCCCTCACCGCCGCCGCTTTCATCGACCTCGCCCTGTATCACCCGGAGTTCGGCTACTACTCCCGCGCCGGGCGGCGCTCCGGCCGCGGAGGCGATTTCTTCACGAGCGTCGACGTCGGATTGCTGTTCGGCGAGCTGCTCGCCGTGCAGATAGCCGAGTGCTTCGACTACCTGAGGGATCCCCAGGGCCCACTTGACCTCGTTGAAGCCGGAGCGGGCGACGGTCGCCTGGCGCGAGACATCCTGAGCACGCTCGAACGCGAGCGGCCCGACCTCTACGCGCGCATTCGAGTGCATCTTGCCGAGCGCAGCCCCGAAGCTACGCAGGCGCAGGTGGAGACGCTCGGGCCTCACGCTCAACGACTTCGGCGTGAAGACGGATCGGGGCCGTCGAACCGCGCCAGCCTGCCGGACGGTATCGTCGGGATTGTCTATGGCAACGAGCTCATGGACGCCTTCCCCGTTCACATCGTCGTCATGCGCGAAAGTGGGTTGAGAGAAATCTTCGTCGGCGAGAAGGGCGGAGCGCTGGTCGAGATCGAGGGGGCCCCATCGACACCGGCGCTCCAGGCCTATCTCGACCGCGCCGGCATCACGCTCGAGCCGGGCGGCCGGGCGGAAATCAACCTGGCGGCGGACGACTGGATCGATGCGGCCGCGCGAAAGATCGATCGCGGTTTCCTCCTGCTGATCGACTACGGCCACGAGGCGGCCGAGCTCTATTCCGGAAGCCACGCGACGGGAACGTTGATGACGTTCTCGAGCCACCGGGTTTTAGCGCGCGCGGCAGACTGGCTGCACGAGCCGGGAGAACGCGACATCACGTCGCACGTTGACCTGACGATGGTGAGGATGTCAGCGGAGCGCGCGGGCCTCACGACGCTGGGCATCACCGACCAGACGTACTTCCTGCTCGGGCTTGGGCTATTGGAGCGTGCTGTGGGCCGCACCAGCCAGGCGAAGACGCTGATGCTTCCAGGCGGCCTCGGAAGCACTCACAAAGTGATGATCTTCGGCAAGGCTGTCGGGCGGCCGGCGCTCAAAGGACTCTCGTATCGCGTCCGTGTGACCTGATCGGGACTCATCTGTGGAGTTATCTGGGAGTTCTGGAACTATTGGTCGCGTGCCCAATGTACGTGTGTTCCTCCGGAGCTGGACGTGGCGCGGCCGGACGCGCCGCATCACGATATAATGCGCGCTTTCGTCGCGGCGACACGGAGGCTCCCATGCTGAGCACGAGCATCGAACGGGAGATCAAGCTCCGGTTCGGCTCCCCCGCCGAGGCACGCGCGGCGATCGAGGCGGCAGGCGCTACGCCTCTTCGCGGCCGCCGGCTTCAAGATGACCACTTGCTGGACACCGACGACGAGTCGCTGCGGCGGCGCCGCTGCGTCCTCCGAGTGCGTCTCGAGAATGGCAAGAGCCGACTCACCTTCAAGGGGCCCGTCGAACCTGCCGCGATGAAAGTGCGCGAGGAGCTGGAAACGGTCGTCGCCGACGGCGAAGTCCTGCTGCGGGTTCTCGAAGAATCCGGTTTTCACGTCTGGTTCCGGTATCAGAAGTATCGCGAGGAGTTCACTCACGAGGACGTCATCATCGCCATCGATGAGACGCCGGTCGGCACCTACGTCGAGATCGAGGGCAGCGAGCGCGGCATCGCGGCAATGGCAGACGCGCTCGGACGCGGCGCGGCGGATTACATCCTGGATTCGTATCGTGCGCTCTTCCTCGCGGAGCGCGGCGCGTTCGGACTGACGGGCCGCGACATGATCTTCGAGGACATTTGAGCCGCGTCGATCGCGCTCTGGTACTGACGGCCGGTCTCGGTACTCGCCTCCGTCCACTCAGCCTCGCGCGGGCGAAGGCCGCGCTTCCCGTTGCGGGCGTTCCGCTTGCCGTCCGCATCCTTCGATGGCTCGCCGCGAGCGGCGTGACCGAGGCGGTGCTCAATCTGCACTATCGTCCCGAGACGATCGCCCGTGAGGTCGGCGACGGCGCCGGCACCGGACTCCGCGTGCGCTACTCCTGGGAGCAGCCGCTGCTCGGCTCGGCGGGCGGTCCGCGCAAGGCGCTGTCGATCCTGGACACCGATCGCTTCCTGGTGATCAACGGCGACACGCTGACCGACGTGCCCGTTGAGGCCGTGACGGATGCGCACGAACGTTCGGGCGCGCTCGTGACGATGGCGCTCATCCCGAATCCGCGTCCCGAGTACTATGGAGGGGTTCTCGTGCGCGATGGTTTCGTGTGCGGGTTCACGAATGCGGGACCCAATTATCACTTCATCGGCGTGCAGGTCGTGGACGCCGCCGTGTTTGCGGGAGTTCCCGACGATCGTCCGTCCAACTCGGTTGGGTCGCTCTACCCGTCGCTCATCAAGACGCGCCCGAACGCCATCGGCGCGTTCGTGTGTCGGGCATCCTTCGACGACATCGGGACCCCGGCCGGCTATCTCGCGACGTCGTTGCGCGTCGCGTCCGACGAGGGCCGCGGCGACGCGCTTCACGGAGCCGACTGCTCGATCCATCCGACGGCGCGCGTCACCCGCTCCGTGTTATGGGACCGCGTTCAGGTCGGCGACGGTGCCTCCCTCGACGAGTGCGTCGTCTCGGACGACGTCGCCGTCCCGGCCGGCGCGCGATTCGAGCGGCAGGCGATCGTCCGTGGCGGGGAGGGGTTGATCACGGCGCCGCTATGATCAGGACGACCCGTGCTTGCACGGCCCGACTAGGTGCGACTGTGTTAGGTTCAGACGCGCAAGCACGGCTAGGCGCGCACCGCGCGCCTGCGAGGGAGCGGCGCGGGGCATAGGGGACCCCGCGAGCGACCGAGCCGGGGTGTGGGGCGGAGCCCCACAGCTAGGATGACCACGAATCTGACGACCGACGCCGAGGCTGCACATACGCGCGTCCAGGCGTATCTCGACCGCAGCGGGCTCACGGCGCGCGCCGCGCGCGTCGTGCCGCTCACCGGCGACGCGTCTGATCGACGATATTTTCGCGTCCTCGTGCCGGACGGCCCGACGACGGTGCTGGCGCTTCACGCCGGCCCGATCGACTACGCCGCTCTGCCGTTTGTCAACGTGGCGGAGTTGCTTGCGCGCATGCCGGTCCCGATTCCGGCGATCCTCGACCATGCCGACGATCTGGGTGTGCTGTTGCTCGAAGATCTCGGCGACGTGACGTTGCAGGCCCATGTCGGCGCCGCGCCGGCGCGCGAGCACATCGCGCACTATCGGCAGGCGGTTGCCATCATCGACGTGATGCAGCGCCGCGGGGCGGAGCTCGCGTCGCCGACGTACTTGCCGTACGGCATTGCGTTTGACGTCGAGAAGCTCGGATGGGAGCTCGATTTCTTCGCGAAGCACTTTCTTCAGGGATACCGCGGGATCACTCTGGCGGCAGCCGCGCGCGCGGCGCTCGCCGTGGAGTTCCGGACGATCGTCGAAGAGCTGGCCGCTGAGCGCCGCGTGCTGTGCCACCGCGACTACCACAGCCGCAACCTGATGCTCCATCAGGGGCGGCTCTATGCGATCGACTTCCAGGACGCCCGTATGGGGCCCGACACTTACGATCTCGTGTCGCTCCTTCGGGACTCCTACGTCGATATCCCCGAAGAAACGGCCGACGACCTGATCGCGCACTTTCTGGCGCTCGGCGATCGAACGGGCGGCGCGGCTGCCTTTCGTGCCCGCTTCGACGTCATGGCGCTCCAGCGCAACCTGAAAGCCCTCGGCACCTTCGGCTATCAGACGACGACCAGAGGGAATCCCGTGTACATCCAGTACATGCCGAGAACGCTGCGCCACGTTCGAGACAATCTCCGCCGACAGTCCCGCTTCGCGCGACTGCAGGAGATCCTCGCCGCGCACGTGGACGAGCTCAGGTAAGGAACTAGTCCTCAATCGACGATCCAAGTCCCTAGTCCCTTGTCCCTGGTCCCTGCTAGAATTATCGGTTTACAGCGACCCCGATGAAGTTCGCCGTCTCGACACACCTGTACCACGACCAGCGCCTCGACCGGCGGCACCTCGAGGAGGTGGCGTCATACGGTTTCGATGCCGTCGAAGTGTTCGCGACCCGCTCGCACATCGACTACTACGACGTTCAGGCGATCGAGTCGCTGGCGGGGTGGCTGGACCGAACGGGCCTGCGTCTCCACGGCATCCACGCCCCGATCACCGACAGGCTCGACAAAGGAGACGCCTGGGGCCGGACCTATTCGATAGCGTCGAGCGATCCGGCACGGCGCGAGGAAGCGATCCGGGAGGTCAACATCGCGCTGGACATCGTCCGCCGGATTCGATCGGACGTCGTGGTGTTGCACCTCGGGGTGCCGGACGCGAAGACGCCGGCGGCAGGAGACAACAACCGTGAGGCGATGCGCCGCAGCGTCGGGGAGATCGGGGAGTTGACGGCGATCGCCGGCGTCCGGCTCGCGATCGAGGTGATCCCGAACGCGCTGTCGACCCCTGAGGCGCTCGTCCGGCTGCTCGAGGAAGATTTCGCGGAGAACCATCTCGGCGTCTGTCTCGACTTCGGCCACGCGTTCCTCATGGGCGACGTCGTTGACGCCGTCGAGCAGGTCTCGGGCCACATCGTCTCGACGCACGTGCACGACAACCGCCGCAAGAGCGACGATCACCTTCCGCCGTTCGACGGCGCGATCGATTGGCCGGCGGCGCTGATGGCCGTGCAGAAGGTCGGATACGAAGGCACCTTCGTGTTCGAGGTGGCGAACGTCTCGACGCCGCGCGACGTCCTCGAGAAGACGCGCGCCGCGCGCGACCGGTTCGAGGAGGTCGTCATCGGCTGGCCGCCCGCGACGGAACACTGATCATGGTCGTCTACATCGAAGACATCGCGCGTCACGACGGCACGGCCGTCACGATCCGCGGCTGGCTGCACAACCGCCGCTCGAGCGGAAAGATCCATTTCCTGACCGTCCGCGACGGCAGCGGCTTCATCCAGGCCGTCATCTCGAAGAAGGCCGTTCCGGAGGACGTCTTCACGCGAGCGGATCACCTGTCGCAGGAGACCGCGATCGCCGTCGAAGGAACGGTGCGCGCCGACTCGCGGGCGCCCGGCGGGTACGAGATCGACGTGACCGGCTTCGACATCGTCGGGCCCTCGCAGGAGTTCCCGATCACGCCGAAGGAACACGGGGTCGACTATCTGCTCGATCGCCGGCACCTGTGGATCCGCTCGCCGCGGCAGCAGGCGATCCTGCGCATCCGCCATGAGGTGATCAACGCGATCCGGGACTTCTTCAACGGCCGCGGCTTCATCCTGGCGGACACGCCCATCTTCACGCCGTCGGCGTGCGAGGGGACGACAACGCTGTTCCCGGTGCAGTACTTCGAGGACACCACGGCGTACCTGACGCAGAGCGGCCAGCTCTACAACGAAGCGAATGCGATGGCCCTCGGCCGCGTCTACTGTTTCGGGCCGACGTTCCGCGCCGAGAAGTCCAAGACCCGGCGTCACCTCACCGAGTTCTGGATGGTCGAGCCCGAAGTCGCGTACGCGACGCTGGACGACGTGATCGATCTGGGTGAGGCGCTCGTGTGCGACGTGATCGCACGCGTGCTCGAGCGGCGTCAGGCGGAGCTCAAAGCGCTCGAACGCGATACGACGAAGCTCGAGCGCGTGAAGCCTCCCTTCCCGCGGGTGTCGTACGACGAGGCGGTCAGGATCCTGAAGGAGAAAGGGCAAGCCTTCGAGTGGGGCGGCGACTTCGGCGGCACCGATGAGACGGTCCTGTCGGAGCAGTTCGACCGGCCGATCGCCGTGCACCGCTACCCGAGCCAGATCAAGGCGTTCTACATGAAGCCGGATCCCGCGCGGCCGGAGGTCGCGCTCTGCGTCGACTTCCTCGCGCCCGAAGGATACGGCGAGATCATCGGCGGCGGGCAGCGCCTGGACGACTACGATCTGCTGCTTCAGCGCATCCATGAACACAAGCTGCCGCAGGAATCGTTCGAGTGGTATCTCGATCTGCGGCGCTTCGGCAGCGTCCCGCACGGCGGTTTCGGCATGGGTGTCGAGCGCGTCGTGAGCTGGATCTGCGGGCTGGAGCACCTGCGGGAGGCCATCCCGTACCCGCGGATGATTTACCGGGTGTACCCGTGAAGGTCGGCTTCCTGTCGCTCGGGTGCCCGAAGAACCTTGTCGACGGCGAGGTCATGCTCGGTTTCGTCGAGCAGGCGGGGCACGAGATAACAACCGACAGCTCGTCGGCGGATGTGCTCGTGGTCAACACGTGTGCCTTCATCGACGCCGCGAAGCAGGAATCGGTCGACGCGATCCTGGAAATGGCGCAGCGCAAGCGCGACGGCCGCTGCACGCGGCTCGTCGTCACTGGCTGCCTGGCTGAGCGCTACCGGGACGAGCTGAAAAAGGAAATCCCGGAGATCGATGCGGTGCTCGGGACCGGTGAGGTCCCCGAGATAGTTGCGGCGATTGAAAGCCGTGCGGGCACTACTCCCCCGTCGCCGGTCACCTTCTTCGGGACGAGCCTGAAGGCTCGTTCCACATCGTTGACGAGCCTGAAGGCTCGTGCCACAACGACGCCGACCTACATCTATGATGCCGACACGCCGCGGCGACTGACGACACCGAAACACTTCGCGTACGTAAAGGTGGCCGAAGGCTGCGACTACACGTGTTCGTTCTGCATCATTCCGACGCTGCGCGGCGCGTATCGAAGTCGCCAGGCCGAGTCGATCGTCAGGGAGGCGCGCGCGTTGGCGGCGCGCGGGGTCAAGGAGCTGATCCTGATCTCACAGGACACGACGTTCTACGGTATCGACCGGGGCGAGCGCGGCGCCCTCGCCCGCCTCCTGCGCGAGCTGAACGCCGTGGACGGTCTCGAGTGGATCCGCCTTCTCTATCTCTACCCGACTACGATCACGAGCGAGACGCTCGACGCGATGGCCGAGTGCGACAAGGTCTGCAAGTACATCGATCTCCCGCTGCAGCATGCCTCGGCCGATGTGCTCCGGCGGATGCGCCGGCCCGGGAACCGCGGAGCGTACGAAGCGCTGTTGACGCGCATTCGAACGCGGATGCCGGCGGTCACGCTGCGCACGACCTTCATCGTGGGCTTCCCCGGTGAGACCGAACCCGAGTTCGAGGAGCTCTGCGGTTTCGTCCGCGAGACCGGCTTCGATCACGTCGGCGTGTTCACCTACTCACACGAGGAGGGCACACGCGCGCACGCCTACCCGGACGACGTCACGCCCCGGCTCAAACGCCAGCGCAGGGACCACCTGATGAGCTTGCAGCGCGAGCGTGTCGAACGGCTGCAACGAGCGCGCGTGGGCGAACGCGTGACGATTCTTCTGGACGGACCCTCGCCAGAACATCCGCTCGTGGTGCAGGGCAGGCTCGCCGGCCAGGCGCCCGAGATCGACCCGGTCGTCTATTTGACCGACTGCGACCCCACGGCCTACCCTGCGGGACGGCTGATCGCGGCCGAAATCACGGGGGCAACCGGGTACGATCTGACAGCAGTTCCGTTGTCGTAACTGCACCCGCGTGATATATTTAGCCTGCGCCTCTAAGGTAGAAACACCGAGTGGGCTCGTTTGCCCACTTTTTTGTTTTTAGGGGGCACGGTGACGGTGGCAGCCGAGGAACCACGCGCGCGGCTTCGAGCCGTTGCCGAGCGGGTTGCCCGCGCGTACGGCCTCGACATCTTCGACGTGCAGATGCGCCGCGAGTCGAACGGCTGGGTCGTGCGCGTCATCCTCGACCGCCTGGATCCTGGACAGCCGGCGCCTGGCACCTCTCCGAGAACGGGTTCTGCGGGATCGAGCGAAGAAGGCGTCGGGATCGAGGACTGCCAGCGCGTGAGTCAGGACTTGAGCGCCATTTTCGATGTCGAAGAAGAGGCGCTCGGCCTCGACCTGCCCGGTGGCTACACGCTCGAAGTCTCGTCGCCCGGGCTCGACCGGCCGTTGCGTCACGCGGGGGATTACCGGCGGTTCACGGGGCGGCTGGCGAAGATCGTCGTTTCCCGGGCGGTCGGCGGGCAGATGCACTTCGAGGGACGGATCGACGGGCTCGACGGCGACACGGTGCTGCTGACGCAGGGACGTCGAACGCACCGGATCCCGCTCGACCTCGTCCGGCGCGCGCATTTAGAGGTTGAGTTTTAGGCGGGCCTGAGAGGCCCGCCCTCCATCGACGGAGCGCGGACCTCTTAGGTCCGCGGAACGGAACAATGGCAACGACAACAAATCCTCTCCAGCAGACGATCGAGGCGCTCGCCAAGGAAAAGGGCATCGATCCGCACGTCGTCATCACGGCGATCGAGGAAGCGGTCGCGACAGCCTCGCGGAAGTACTACAAGACGAACGAGAACCTCAAGACGCGCTTCAACCTCGACACGGGGCAGATCGAACTGTTCGCGGTCAAGACCGTCGTCGAGACCGTTGAGAACGCGGCCACCGAGCTGTCTCTGGACGAAGCGCGCGCGCTGTACAAGGAGTACGGCGAGGAGGCCGCCGCCGGGATTGAGATCGGCGACGAGATCGAGTTTCCGAAGCCCACCGATGTGCTCGGCCGCATCGCCGCTCAGACCGCCAAGCAGGTCATTTTCCAGAAAGTGCGTGAGGCGGAGCGCGAGAACGTCCACGCGGAGTTCAGCCAGCGCGTCGGCGAGGTCGTCGGCGGCACCGTCAAGCGCTTCGAGAACGGCGACATCATCGTCGAGATGGGACGCGTCGAATCGGTCCTCCCCCGCAAGGAGCAGTCGCGCGCCGAGAACTACACGACCGGCGATCGCGTCCGAGCGGTCATCAAGGCGGTGAACAAGAGCGCGAAGGGCCCGCAGGTCATGCTCTCGCGCACCGACCCGGCGCTCCTGATCAAGTTGTTCGAGCAGGAGGTGCCGGAGATTTACGACGGCACGGTGATGATCCGCGGGGCTGTCCGCGAAGCGGGCGACCGCGCGAAGGTCGCCGTGTACTCGCGCGAGCGCGACGTCGATCCGGTGGGCGCCTGCGTCGGCATGAAGGGAACACGGGTCCAGGCGATCATCCGCGAGCTGCGCGGGGAGAAAATCGACATCGTCGAGTGGTCCGAGGACTCCGTGCAGTTCGTCACCAACGCGATCAGCCCCGCCAAGGTCCAGCGCGTCTCCATCGTCAACGAAGCCGAGCGCGTCATGGAGGTCATCGTCGAGGACAAGCAGCTGTCGCTGGCGATCGGCAAGAAGGGCCAGAACGTCCGGCTCGCGGCCAAGCTCACGGGCTGGAAGATCGACATCAAGAGCGAGGAGGAGAAGCGGCGCGAGGTCGAAGCGCAGTTCGCCGGCCTCGAGGCGGCGGGCGGCTTCGCCCTGCCGGGCATCGAGCCGTCGATCATCGCTACGCTGCTCCATGCGGGCTATGACTCGCCGGCGAAGGTGGCAGACGCCGAGATTGCGGACCTCGCCGTGCTCCCCGGGATGGATCAGGACAAGGCGGAGCTCACGATCGCGGCCGCCAGACTGACGGCCGTGACCGGCGTGTCGACGGAGGAGAGCGAGCAGGCGGCGCCGGCGGAGGAACCGACGCCGTCGGCCGATGAGGCCACCCTCGAAGCTACAGAAGCGACGGTGGAAGCGTCGGCCGATGAGGCCGCCGTCGGAGATCCAGAAACGACGACAGAAGCCGAAGTCAAAGAGACGACCGAAGCGGAAGTCAAAGAGTAGAAGAGGGAAACGTTGGCAACTGTCCGGATCTACAAGGTCGCCGAGCTTCTTGCCACCTCCAGTCAGGAGGTCATGGCGCTGCTGAAGCAGCGAGCGGGCATCGAGGTCAAGAGCGCCTCGAGCACGATCGAGGAGGTCGTCGCGCGGCAGTTCGTCGAGCGCGTCGCGCGCGAGCGCGGCGTCAACCTGCCACCGGCGTCGAAGATGTTCGACGAGACGACGGGGCCGGTGAAGGGCAAGAAGCCTGGCGGCAAGCCGGCCGAGCCGGCGCGGCCGACGGGTCCCGCGCTTCCGCCGCCGCGGCTCGTCAAGACGGTGAAGCCCGCGCCCGCCCCGCTGGCCGCCGAGCCGCCGCCTTCAGCGGCCGCCGCCGTCGCGGCCGAGCCGCAACCGACGCCAAGCGTGGCGCCCCTGGAGCCGCCGCCGGCTCCGGAACCGTTTGAGGAGGAACGCCGGCCTGAGCCGATCGCAGCGCCCAAGCCGGCGGTCCCCACGACCAGGCCCCCCGTCCCAGAGCCTGCGGTCCCGGCAACGCCTGCGGCCGCGGCGGCGGCGACGCCTTCAGGCCCCGTGGGTCTGCCATCGCCGACGGGTCGCCTCGTGCCGCCGACGCTCCGTCTACGCATCGAAGATCCGAATACAGGCCAGGCCCCACCCGCGCGGCCCATCGTCCGTCCGGTCGTGAAGGCGCCCTCAGCTCCGATACGGCCCGCGGCGCCGGCCGCACAGGCGCCCCCCGGCATGGCCCGCCCGGCGGTCCGTCCGTCCGGACCACGCCCGGCGTCCCAGGCGCCACTGGGAGGCCCGCGGCCCCTGCCGTCGCAGCCGATTCGTCCGGCCGCGCCCGGCCGGCCCGGTCCCATCGGCGCCCGTCCGGGAATGCCGCCGCCCCGGCCGCCGATGCGGCAGGGTCCGCCGAGGCCGGCCGCACCGAGGCGCGAGCCTCCGCGGCAGGCGCCGGCTCAGGTGCTGGCGCCCACGCCGCCGCCGCCGATCACGCGCACCATTACGCTCGCAGAGGGCATGACCGTCGCCGATCTGGCCGCCAAGCTCGACATCAAGGCCAAGGACGTCCTCAAGAAGCTGCTCGAGCGGCGGATGATGATGACGATCAACTCGACGATCGATCCGGACACCGCGACCGAGATCGCTCGCGACTTCGGCGCGGAGGTCCAGATGCGCACCTTCGAGCAGGAGCTCGTCGACGTCGAGTCCGAGGACACGAAGCCCGAAGATCGGGTCACGCGCGCGCCCGTCGTCACGGTCATGGGACACGTCGATCACGGCAAGACGACGCTGCTCGACGCGATCCGCGAGACGCGTGTGGCCGAGCGCGAGGCGGGCGGTATCACGCAGCACATCGGGGCATACCGCGTGCGGGTCGGCGAGCGACAGGTCGTCTTCCTCGACACACCTGGTCACGAAGCATTCACGTTGATGCGCGCGCGCGGCGCGCGGGTCACCGACGTCGTCATCCTCGTCGTCGCGGCCGACGATGGCGTGATGCCGCAGACCAAGGAAGCCATCGATCACGCGAAAGCGGCGAACGTGCCGATCCTCGTCGCGATCAACAAGATCGACAAGCCCGAGGCGAATCAGGACCGCGTGAAGAAGGAGCTCGCGGACCTGGGCCTCGTGCCCGAGGAGTGGGGCGGTCAGACCGTGACCGTCGCGGTGTCCGCGAAGAAGAAACAGAACCTGGAGCTGCTTCTCGAGATGGTGCTCCTCGTCACCGAGCTGTCGGAGCTGAAGGCGAACCCGAAGCGTGCGGCGGCCGGCACCGTGCTCGAGGCGAAGCTGGACAAGGGGCGCGGTCCGGTCGCAACCGTCCTGGTGCAGGACGGGACGCTCAACGTGGGCGACACCTTCATCGCCGGCACCATCGTCGGGAAGGTGCGTGCCCTCATCGACGACCGCGGCCGGCCCGTGAAGAGTGCGATGCCGTCGACGCCGGTCGAAGTGCTCGGGCTCTCGGGCCTGCCGCAGCCGGGCGATACGTTCCAGGCGATCACCGACGCCGCGAAGGCGCGGCAGATCGCGACCTTCCGCCAGGCGCAGCAGAAGGAACGGGCGCTCGGCGCGAAGGGCGGCCGGCTCACGCTGGAGTCGCTCCAGCAGCAGCTCGCCGAGGGCGGCGTCAAGGAACTGCCGATCATCATCAAGGCGGACGTGCAGGGTTCGGCGGAAGTCCTCGCCGACACGCTGTCGAAGCTGACCGACGAGCGGGCGAAGATCCGCGTCATCCACAGCGGTGTCGGCGCGATCAACGAGTCGGACGTGCTGCTGGCGTCCGCGTCCAACGCGATCGTCATCGGGTTCAACGTCCGCCCCGACCGGAACGCCGAGGGCGTCGCCGAGCGCGAGCGCGTCGAGATCCGCCTGCACTCGGTCATCTACAACGTGACCGACGAGATGAAGAAGGCGATGGCCGGGCTGTTGGAGCCGACGCTCAAGGAAACGCGCATCGGAATAGCCGACGTGCGTCAGACCTTCAAGGTGCCGAAGTTCGGCATGGTGGCCGGCTGCATGGTCACCGACGGGCGGATCACGCGGTCGGGCGACGCGCACGCGCGCCTCATCCGCGACCACGTCGTGGTCTACGAAGGAAAGATCGGCTCGCTGCGCCGGTTCAAGGACGACGTCTCCGAGGTCAAGGCCGGGTTCGAGTGCGGAATCGCGTTCGAGCGTTACCACGACATCAAGGTCGGAGACGTCATCGAAGCGTTCGTTGTGGAGCGCGTCGCGGCCACTGTGTGATCGTAGGTCTTCTGACCGTCGAGCTGCACATTCCCGGCGCCCGCTCGCTGAAAGACAAGCGCATGGTTCTACGGGGCGTGAAGGACCGGCTGAAGAAGTTCAACGTTGCCGTGGCGGAGGTCGAGCACCAGGACCTCTGGCAGCGCGCGAGCCTTGGCGTCGTGACCGTCGGCGACTCCACGGAATTCGTCGACCGGGCGCTCGCGGCCGTCACCAACGAGATAGAGCGGACCGAGCCCGGGCTCATCACACGGGCGGACGTCGAGTTTCTCACCTAGCCATGCAAGGCTCCCGACCTGCGCGCGTCGGCGATCAGATCCGGATGGAGCTGGCCGAGTTGCTCTCTCGCGGAGTCAAGGATCCGGGGCTCGGCTTCGTGACCATCACGCAGGTCAAAGTGACCCCGGATCTGCAGCTCGCCCGCGTGTTCTACACGGCGTTCGGCGACGACAAGGCACGCCGCGAGACGGAGCGCGCGTTGGCTCGCGCGACGTCGTTTCTGCGCCGGCAGATCGGCGAACGCCTGAGCTTGCGCCGTGTGCCGGTGCTGGAGTTCAAATACGATCGGTCGATCGAGCACCAGGACCGAGTCGAGCGGATCCTGCAGGAGCTGAAGGCCGACCGGCCACCGGAGCATGATGACTGACGGATCCCGCGGGCCCCAGAGTCCCGCGTTGCACGAGAAACCTCAGGCATACGGCGCGCCCGCCCGCGACCGCATTCGAGACCAGATTATCCAGCGACGTCGCTTCCTCCTGACGTCGCACGCGCGCCCCGACGGCGATTCCATCGGATCGCAGCTCGCCATGGCGTTCGCCCTCAAGGCGCTCGGCAAGGAAGCCGTCCTCGTCAACAAGGACGTGCCGTCGGCTCACTACTTCGACTTCCCCGGCGTCGCCGATATCGTGATCGCCGACCGGGTGGATCCCGCGCTCGGAGAGTTCGACGCGCTCATCGTGATGGAGTGCGGAGATCTCGCGCGAACGGGCGTCGCCGGGCTGGAACGCTTCTTCACGATCAACATCGACCACCACATCGGCAATTCGATGTTCGGCGCGCTGAACTGGTTCGACGAAACGGCGTCGGCGTGCGGCGAGCTGGTCTACGAGCTCGTGGTCGCGCTCGGCGTCCCTCTGACTGAAGAGATCGCGACGCACGTCTACCTGGCCATCCTGACCGACACGGGCTCGTTCCACCATTCCAACATCACGCCGCGGACCTTCGAGATCTGCCGCCGGCTGGTCGAGGCGGGCGTCAAGCCGGCGGCGATGGCCCGCCGTGTCTTCGACAGCAACAGTTACGGAAAGCTGAAGCTGATCGGATCGATGCTCAACGCCATGCAGCTCGTCGACAGCGGGCGCCTCGCGGTGCTCCGCCTCGATCAGCGGATGCTCGACGCGGCGGACAGTACGCTCAACGACACCGAGGGAATCATCAACCTGCCGTTGACGGCGCGCGAGATTCAGGCCGTCGCCTTCTTCAAGTCGCTGGAACCGGGCGTGGTCCGCGTCAGCCTGCGCTCGAAGTACGACGTCGACGTGCGCGCCGTCGCCGTGAAATACGGCGGCGGCGGCCACACGAACGCCGCGGGCTTCATCGTGAATGGATCTGAGGATGAAGTCCGCCAGCGGATCATCGACGACATCGTCGGCGCGATCGACGCGGGACAGCGCCCGTGAACGGCCTCCTCGTCGTCGACAAGCCGTCGGGTCCGACGTCGCACGATGTCGTCGGGCGGGCGCGCGCGCTGTTGGGCGTGAAGCGCGTCGGGCACACAGGCACGCTCGACCCGCTGGCGACCGGCGTGCTCCCGCTCGTCGTCGGACGCGCGACACGGCTCGCGCGGTTTCTTGCGGGCGGCGAGAAGTGCTACGACGCCGTGGTCCGGTTCGGTCGTACGACGGATACCTACGACGCGCTCGGGAAGTTTGCGGAGACCACGGCGCCGGTCGAGGGACTGACCCGAGAGGTCGTCGATGGCGCGCTGGAGGGGTTCCGAGGCACGTTCTGGCAAACGCCGCCGCCGTATTCGGCGAAACGGATCGGCGGGATCCGTGCGTACACGCTGGCCCGCGCGGCGAAGCCGGCCGAACCAAAACCGGCCGAGGTCACGGTCCATCGCCTGACGCTCGAGGGCTATGATGCCGCCGGCGCGCGCTTCCGCGTGGTCTGCTCCGCGGGCTTCTACGTCCGGTCGCTGGCGCACGACCTGGGCGCGCGGCTCGGCTGCGGCGGTTATCTCGAGTCGCTCCGGCGTACCGCGAGCGGCGGCTTCGACCTCGCCGATGCCGTCCCGTTGGCGGCGCTCGAGGCGGACCCGGCACGGGCGGCGGATGCGTTCGTGCCGATGGACCACCTGCTCACCCACCTGCCAGCCGCGGTTCTGTCTTCCAAGGGAAGCGAGCGGGCGGCGCACGGCAATGCCGTGACCGGTCCGGACATCGTCCGGCGCCTACCGGGGCTCGAGGGAGCGGACGCGGCCGCGGACGCACCCGTTCGCCTGCTTGACGATGCCGGCAGCCTGCTGGCCATCGCCAGATCGGGGCCGGGGCAGTTTTTGCATCCGGTGGTTGTCCTGATTTAAGATAGTAGGTCCGCGCACATTTCAGGACTTCGCAAACAACGGCGGCTTCGGTCAGGCGCGCCCGGGCGCCCTCTGGGCCGTTCGTGGAGGTGAGCACGTGGCTCTGAACAAGGAACGCAAGACCGAGGTCATAGGCAGCTATCGCACGCACGATTCGGATACAGGCTCCCCGGAAGTCCAAGTCGCTCTCCTCAGCGAGCGCATCAACTACCTCACGGAGCACTTCAAGACACACGCAAAGGACCATCACTCCCGGCGCGGGTTGTTGAAGCTCGTCGGCCAGCGCCGGAGACTGCTGGACTACGTGAAGCGCAAGGACAGCGAGCGCTACGGTGAGCTGATCCGCCGGCTCGGAATCCGCAAGTAGGCCCGACCTTCAGGTCGGGCGGACGCCCAGCCAGCCGTACGGCGGCGGGGGCACGCCGACACAGTCACGAAAGACGACTCATGCGCAAACGCGACGTTTCCATCGGTTCACGGACTCTCTCCATCGAAACCGGAAGGCTCGCCAAGCAAGCGGACGGCTCGGTCGTCGTCCGGCTCGGCGACACCATGGTGCTCGTCACGGCGTGCCACGCCGCGAGCCCTCGGGAAGGCATCGACTTCCTCCCGCTGACGGTTGACTACCGCGAGTACACGTACGCGTCGGGACGAATCCCCGGCGGCTTCTTCAAGCGCGAGGGCAAGCCGACCGAGAAGGAAGTCCTGACGAGCCGGCTCATCGACCGGCCCATCAGGCCGCTCTTCCCTCCCGGCTGGCGGTTCGAGACGCAGGTCATCGCGCTCGTCCTGTCGGCCGACACGGAGAACGACTCTGACGTGCTCGCGATCACGGGCGCGTCGGCGGCGCTCGCCCTCTCCGAGATTCCGTTCCACGCGACGATCGCGGGCGTCCGCGTCGGCCTGATCGAAAACGACTACATCGTGAACCCGACGTACGAGGAGCGGAAACGGAGCAAGATCGATCTCATCGTCGCGGGCAGCCGGCAGGCGATCGTCATGGTCGAAGCCGGCGCGAAGGAAGCGACCGAAGATGAGATAGTGCGCGCCCTCGAAGTGGCGCACGTCGCCATACGGGAGATCGTCGACGGCATCGACGCGATGGCGCGCGAGGCCTCCCGCACGAAGCTTCAGGTCCAGAAGAGGGAGATCGGCCACGACTTCTACCGCGAGGTCGAGGAGCGCGTGTACGTCCCGCTCAGCGAGGCGATGCGCATCCGCGGCAAGCTCGAGAACTACGAGCGCGTCGATCAGGTGCTCGAAGAGCTGATCGCGAGCCTGCCGGAAGGAGAGGTCGAGCGCCGCGTCGAGGCGAAAGCGATCTTCAAGGAGCTGAAAGAAAAGGTGCTGCGCGACGAGATCCTCGAGCGGGGCACGCGGCTCGATGGCCGGCGCTTCGACGAGATCCGCGCGATCACCATCGAGGTCGGCGTCCTCCCCCGGGCCCACGGCTCCGCCGTGTTCACCCGCGGGGAAACGCAGGCGCTCGTCACCGCGACGCTCGGCACCGCCGAAGACCAGCAGAAGATCGAGATGGTCGACGGAGAGATCTACAAGCGCTTCATGCTCCACTACAACTTCCCGCCCTTCTCGGTCGGCGAGGTCGCGTTCCTCCGCGGACCGGGGCGCCGGGAAGTGGGCCACGGGGCGCTCGCCGAGCGCTCGCTCACGCCGCTCGTCCCTGCCGAAGAGACCTTCCCGTACACGATGCGGGTCGTCTCGGACATTCTCGAGTCGAATGGATCGTCCTCGATGGCGTCGGTCTGCGGCGGATCGCTGGCGATGATGGATGCGGGCGTTCCGCTCAAGACCGCCGTCGCGGGCATGGCGATGGGGCTCGTGATGGACGAGAAGTCGGGCAAGTACGCCGTCCTGTCGGACATCGCCGGCGCCGAAGACCATTATGGCGACATGGACTTCAAGGTGGCGGGGACCGAGGCGGGCATCACCGCCCTCCAGATGGACATCAAGGTCACCGGCATCACCACCGACATCATGCGCAAGGCACTCGAACAGGCGCGGCAGGGCCGCCTGTTCATTCTCGAGGAAATGCGCAAAGCGCTGTCGGCGCCGCGCACGAACATCTCGACATATGCTCCGCGCATCGTGACGATCAAGATCCCGGTCGACAAGATTCGCGACGTCATCGGCCCGGGCGGCAAGATGATCCGGAGCATCATCGACCGCACCGGCGTGAAGATCGACGTCGAGGACGATGGCCGCGTCAACGTGGCGTCGGTCGACGAAGCCTCGGCGCAGAAAGCGATCGCGATCATCCAGGAGCTGACCGCGACGCCGGAGCTGAACAAGACCTACATGGGCAAGGTGCAGCGGATCACCGAGTTCGGCGCCTTCGTCGAGGTCATGCCGGGCGTGGATGGTCTGCTCCACGTCAGCGAGATCGCGCACTACCGCGTGAAGGACGTGCGCGACGAGCTGAAGGAGGGGGAACAGGTGATGGTCAAGGTGATCAACATCGACCCCTCCGGGAAGATCCGGTTGAGCCGGAAGGCGCTCCTGCCGCAACCCGAGGGTGAACCCCAGGCCCAGGACGGCGGCGGCGGTGGCCACCGCGGCGGGGGCGGCGGCCGACGGGAGCACGTCCGGAAGTAGCCTAAGACTCTGTAGCGCAGCCCTTTAGGGCTGCCGCTAAAGCCGTTGAGGTCGTTTCGGCGTCCTACTCCTTGGGCGCGCACACCGGGCGCCTGCGAGAAAGCGGCGTGGGGCGGAGCCCCACTAGAAGAGGATGGCTGTGACCATGAACCGCCGGCGACTGCTGGCGTGGCTCGTTGGCCTCGGAACGGTGGCGGCCAGGGCGGTCGGCCTCCAGGCGAGGGAGGTTACCGTCACCGCGCGGAAGTACAGCTACGAACCGTCGCGCATCGAGGTCGGCCGCGACGAGCTCGTGAAAGTCAGGTTCGAGACCGCCGACATCCCGCACAGCTTCACGATCGACGCCTACCGGATCGCGAAGCGCGCGAGCCCCGGCCAGGGCGTGACCTTTGAGTTCCGGGCCGATCAGCCTGGCGCCTTCCCGATCTACTGCAACATCGCGGAGGACGACGGCTGCCGCACAATGCGCGGAGAGCTGGTCGTCCGCTAAGTCGCGCTGGGGACGACGGGCGATCGGATCTTGCTCTTTCGATAGCCGTACGCGAAGTAGAAGACCACCCCGATCACCATCCACAGAATCAGCCGCTCCCACGTGGACCACGGCAGGCTCAGCATCAGCCCGAACGACACGATCGCCGAGGCTGCCGGGACGTAGGGCGACAGCGGGACGCGGAACGGGCGCGGTAAATCGGGCCGGGTCGATCGCAGCACGATGATCCCGATCGACACGATGACGAACGCCATCAGGGTGCCGATGCTGACGAGGTTGCCGAGCGTGGCGATCCCCGTGAATCCGGCCGCGAGCGCGACGACGACACCGGTGACGAGCGTCGAGATGTGCGGCGTCCTGAAGCGCGGGTGAATCCGCCGCGTCCAGCCCGGCAGCAGGCCGTCGTTCCCCATCGCCAGGAAGATGCGCGGCTGCGCGAGCATCATGACGACCATGACGGAGCTGAGCCCCGCAAGAACGCCGACGGTAATGAGCACTTTCGTGATGGTCATCGGCGTGTGCCAGGGCGTTCCCGCCGCCTGCTGCACGGCCGCGTCGATCGCGACGACGAACGGGGCGGCCTCGCCCAGCATCCGCTTGTACGGCACCAGGCCGACCATGACCGCAGAAATCAGGATGTAGAGGATCGTGCAGACCGCCAGGGATCCCAGAATCCCGCGCGGCATGTCACGCTGCGGATTGGTCGCCTCCTGCGCCGACGTGGACACGGCGTCGAAACCGATGTACGCGAAGAAGATCACCGCCGCGCCGCGCAGAATCCCGCTGACGCCGTACTCGCCGAAGCGCCCCGTGTTCGGTGGTATGAACGGCGTCCAGTTGTCCGGGTCGATGAAGAAGGCGCCGGCGGCGATCACGACCAGGACGACGCCGACCTTGATGACGACGACGACGGCGTTGACCGTCGCCGACTCGCTGACGCCGACGACCAGCAGCGCCGTGACCGCGATGGTGATGAGAACAGCGGGCAGGTTGAAGACGGCAGTGACCGTACTGCCGTCGGCGAGCGTCACCGCCACGCCTGGCGCGGCGGAAAGCGCCGGCGGGAACGTCAGGCCGAGCTGGGTGAGCAGCGTGACGAAGTTGCCGGACCATCCGACCGCCACCGTCGCCGCGCCAAGCGCGTACTCCAGGATGAGGTCCCATCCGATGACCCACGCGACGAACTCTCCAAGCGTCGCGTACGCGTAGACGTACGCGGATCCGGCGACCGGAACGCTCGACGCGAACTCGGAATAGCAGAGGCCGGCCAGCGCGCTCACGAGCCCGGCGATGACCATCGAGATGACGATCGCCGGACCGGCATTCGCGGCCGCGGCCTGCCCGGTGAGAACGAAGATGCCGGTGCCGATGACCGCGCCGACGCCGAGCATGACGAGCTGCGTCGGGCCCAGCACGCGCTTGAGCGCCCGCGTGCCGGTTCCCAGCTGCTCCCGCTCGATGTGCTCGATCGACTTGGTTGCGAAGAGGGACATGCGCTCACTCACCTCGCGTGTAGCTCGTAGTCTCCGGCATCAGCCGGACCACGTCATGAACGCGACGTGAAAGAACGGCGAAGAACTGTTGAACTTTCTCTTAAAATGGGGCCACGGATTGCGCGGACCGTTCTGAATTCTGACTATGGTCTCCTTCGGTCCCTTCACGTTCGACCCGGCCAACGGACTCCTGCGCCGCGCCGAGGCCGAAGTCCCGCTGCCGCCGCGCGTGCTCGGCGTGCTGGCCTACCTCGTCGCCCGGCCGGGACAGGTCGTCGCGCGGCAGGATCTGATCGATGCGATCTGGAAAGATGCGTTCGTCACCGATACGTCGCTCGCCGAAGCCGTCAGCTCGCTCCGTCAGGCGCTCGGCGACGATCCGCAGCAACCCGTCTTCATCCAGACTCTCCACCGGCGAGGGTATCGGTTCGTGGCGCCGCTGGCCGCCGCGCCCGCGGCACTCGCACCCGGTGCACTCCATGCACCTGCACCAAGTGCACCTCCGGCACCTGAAGCACCCAGCGCACCTGAACCTGTCGTCCCGTCCATCGCCTTTCAACTCCTTCCGTGGAGCGTCGTCGCGATCCTGACCACGCTCGTCGTCGCCGCCGTCTGGAAAATCGAGTACGCCGACCCGCGCCCGGAGCCTCGAGCGGCGCGGTTCGTCGTCGATCTTCCGGCTGGGGCGCGGCTGGACGCACCGCCCGCCATTGCAGTCGCACAGGATGGCTCGCGGCTCGCATGGTCGGCGTGCGATCAAGTCAGGTGCGGTATCTGGACCCGTGCCCTCGACGATCTGGACGCCGCGTTCGTCGACGGCAGCGAGGGCGGACGCGCGCCGTTCTTCGCGCCGGACGCCCGGCGCATCGGTTTCTTCGCCGGCGGCAAGTTGCGCACGATCTCCCTCGCTGGCGGGACGCCGCTGGCGATCGCCGACGCCGACGCGCGTGGCGGCACCTGGAGAGAGGACGGACGAATCGTGTTCGCCGGCGGGGCCGGTGGCGGGCTGGCCGTCGTTGGAGAGAACGGCGGCCGAATCGAGCCGCTGACCCGACCGGAAGCCTCAGCGGGCGAAATACACCTGGCGCCCTTTCACGTGCCGCGCAGCCAGACGGTCATCTTCACCACGGCCACGGCCGGCGGGAGTGGCGGATATCGCGCCGCCATCGTGGAGGCGGACGGCAAGGGCCGGACGCTCGTCGACGATGCGAGCGGCGCGCGCGTGGCCGTGGCGGGGCTTCTCGTGTTCGCCCGCGCCACGGAGCTCGTGGGCGTCGCCTGGGATGACCGCCTGCGTGCGCTCGCCGGCGCGCCGGCCCCGCTGGCATCGGATGTCGATCAGTTCGCGGTGTCGGCGTCGGGCACGCTGGTCATATCAGAAAACGGCCGGCTCGTCGTCGCGCTCGAATGGGCGCGTGAGGCCAGAAAGCGCGTGCCACCGGGGGTCGGGAGAATTCTTCGCTGACGCGGCAGGACGCCCCGCTCTACGAGCGGACGGCCGCATCATCCGGAAGTTGCTCGACGGTCGACTGCCCCTCTCCATCTGCGCCGGCCGTCCACCGCCAGGACTCGTGCAGTCGGAGCCTGCCGTCGGGCAGATGCTCCGGGGTCGTGTGGCACCGGCCCTCACGCCAGTCGCCGGCCCGATTGACGTGCTGATAGCGCATGTCGAGCCGGCCGTCGGCGGCGGCAGCGGCGACGAGCGAGCCGAAGGCGATCGCGCCGCCGCGGTAGATCGCCCACACCCGGTTGCCCGCCTGTCGGTAAAAGAACCGCGTCTCTCCATCGACCTCGCCGTGAGGATTCTCGATCGAACGAAAAGCCAGGCCTTCGTAGGACACCGGTTCGGCCGACGGATCCGCCGCGGGCGGACCGGAGGGTTGATCGGGCATGGGAAACGGCCGTCGGAACGTGAAGGCGGCGGGGCCGTCGCCGCGCGCGCGGAGATGCGCGATTCGCTCGCGCACTTCACCCAGCGTGGGTCGATGACCGGCGGGAATCCACCAGATCGCAAGGTGATCCTTGGTCATGGGCTCGAACCACTCCGAGCGCCGCCGCATCACGCCGGCATGGTCCGTCCGGAAGACGAATCCTTGAAGCGCTTCGACCGATTCCCAGATCGACATGTTCACGATCAGCCTGGCATCGCCAGCCGTGACGTAACTCGTCGTCCCCGGTTCCGCGCGGAGCCGCCAGACGAATCCCGGATGCCCTTCGGCGAGGGCATTGATCTCGTCGAGGCGCTCGACGAAGGGGGCCATCAGAGGGGAGTCGAGCGGAGCGCGGGCGCGCGCGATGTTGACCTGCGCGAGGTGGTAGTAGAGCATCTCCGCACGCTCACTTCGCGAACGCGCGTGCGGCGGCGACGCGTTCCGGGATCGGCGGATGCGTGTAGAACAGGGCGCGAACGAGGCGCGACGGATGCTCTTCTGCGAGGTTCTGCGCGCCGAGACGCCGCATCGCGGAGATGAACGCATCCGGGCGCTTCGTCAGCGTCAGCGCGAAACGATCCGCCCGCCGCTCCGCACGGCGCGACAGCGCGTTTGCGAGCGGCACGAGCGCGAGCGAAACCGCGCCCGCGCCGAGCAGCAGGAGCGGCAGGCCCGCCGGATCGTCCACGCCATGGATCTGCAGCCGCGGGCCGACCGTACGAAACACCCAGTCAGCCGCGAACGCCCCCGCAAAGGCCAGCGCCGACTCGAACGCGATGGCCCTCCACAGGTCCCCGTGCACGTGGTGTCCGACCTCGTGCGCGAGAATCACCTCGATCTCGTCGTCGGAATAGTCGGCGAGCAGCGTGTCAGCGAGAATGATCCGGCGCGTCGCGCCAAGCCCGACCAGCGCAGCGTTGGCCTTCGTGGTTTTCTCGCCGAGCCCCCACTCGAAGACGCCGAGCGTCTTGATCCCATGCGCCCGCGAGAGATGGAGCAGGCGCTCGGTGAGCCCGGGGCGGTCGAGCGGCTTGAACCGGTAAAAAAGCGGCAGCAGCAGCACGGGCGCGAGATTGGTAATCGCGATCGCGACGAGCGAGAAGGCGGCCGCGACGCCGGCCCACCAGAGCCAGCCAAGCAGCCTTTCTGACGCGAAGAGCACGGCCGCGCCGAGCAGGCTGAAGACCAGGCCGACGCCGAACGCCTTGGCGTGATCCCGCAGCCAGCTCGAGATGGGAATGGTCGAAAGCCCGTAGCGCCACTCGAGCAGCCAGCCGCTGTAGAACGCGAGCGGCAGCGTCAGGGCCTCGTGCGCCAGGACGAGCACGACGACGTAGAGCGCCAGCCCGCCGGTCGCGTCCCGCAGCCATACCGACGCGCCGGTTGCCAGGATGCCTGCAAGGAACGCCACGGTCAGCGCCAGCGAGGCGATCGCCGTCCGACGCTTCAACCGGTTGTAGCGGGTGGCCTTGTCCTCGTTCAATTGAGCTGCAGCGAGATGAGCTTCGAGACGCCCGGCTCCTCCATCGTCACGCCGTAGAGCCGATCGGCGATCTCCATGGTCTTGCGGTTGTGCGTGATGAGAATGAACTGGGTGTGAGACTGCATGCCCTGCAGCATCTCGACGAATCGTCCGATGTTCGCGTCGTCGAGCGGTGCGTCGATCTCGTCGAGGAGGCAGAACGGGCTGGGACGGTGCTTGAAAATGGCGAACATGAGCGCCATGGCCGTCAGCGCCTTTTCGCCTCCCGAGAGAAGCTGGACGCTCTGGAGCCGCTTACCGGGTGGCTGCGCGATCACGTCGATTCCACTTTCGAGCTGGTCGGTCTCGTCGAGCAGGATCAGCGTGGCGCGGCCGCCGCCGAAGAGCGTGGAAAACGTCACCTGGAAGTGCTGGTTGATGACTTCGAACGCTTCCTTGAACCGTTCCTTCGTCGTCTTGTCGATTCGGCGGATGGCTTCGGTCGTCTGAGCGATCGAGTCGACGAGGTCCTTCCGCTGGGTCGTCAGGAACGTATGACGCCCTTCCAGCTCGTCGAACTGGTCGATCGCGATCATGTTGACCGGACCGAGCCGATCGATTTTCTCCTTGAGCTGGGCGACGGCCTCTTCGGGCGTCGTCGCCGCGCGTTCGGCCTCGGGGATCTGGCCGTCGGCGCCCTCGGAATCCTCGGTCTCGGCGTCATCGACGAGCTTCACCGAACCGAGCTCGCCCCGTTCGTCCATCCCCGCCACCTCGGACGCGACACGGTCGAGGTCCACATCCACCGCCTGCAGGCAGACGGTCGCGAGGTGCGAGAGGTCCGATTCGGCCGTCGCCCGGGCGATCTCGAGGCGGCCGACGTCGGACCGCACGTCCTCGAGGCCGCGCCGCGCTTCGCGAATCTCTCCATCGTGCACGTCATGCTCCGCGCGGAGCGCCGTCGATCGATCGTCGGCTCGAATGACGTCCTGCGTCAGCGCGTCGAACGCTCTGACGGCTTCGTCGAGGAGACGCTTCGCGTCGACGATTGAGGCCTCCAGCTCGGCCCGCCGGCCGACGTTTCGCGCGAGCTCTTCTTGTCGCGCCGCGTGGCGAGCCTCGAGGTCCGCCGACGCGTCCTCGATCCGCCGCACTTCGGTCGTGAGCGCGGTGGCACGCTCCGAGAGGGCGGCACACTCGGCCTTTCGTTCCGCCACCGTTCGTCCGCGCGTTTCCGTGGCTTCGCGCGCGTCGAGCAATCGGCGCTGGGCCGCGGTAAACCGCTCGTCCGCCGTCCGCTGATCGTGTTCGAGCTGACGGATCGACTCGCGGGCCTCGCCCTCGCGTGCCTCGAGCGCCAGGCGCTCCTCGTCGGCCCGCCGTTGCTCGAGGTGGATCTGCTCCCGCTTGCGACCGACGCGCGCCGCCTCGTCGCCGGCCTGCGCCAGGCGCAGCTCGAACTCGACGATCGCTTTTTCCTCGTGGTGCTGTTCTTCGACGAGCGCGGCGATGGCCGCCTCGGTGGCGGCGATCGCAAGCGCGGAGGCTTCGACCGCCGCGCGGTCGCGGGCCAGGTCGACGCGCTCGGCCGCGATGCGATCGCGCAAGTCCTTGATCGCGTTCTTGGTCGCGAGGATGCCGCGGGCCTGCGCCCGCGCGCCTCCGGAGACAAGGTGGGGTCCGCGGAAGACTTCGCCCGTGGGGGTCACGACAGGAAACGACGTCGTGCGGGCCGCGGCGGCGGCCGCCTCGAAGCTCTCGGCCAACCAGGCGGTGCCGATGGCGGCACGGATGGCCTCCTGGTGGGGCCCCACCGGGCGGACGACGGAGGAGAGCGGGGTCACACCGCCGGGCTGCCTCTGGGAGATGAGCGGTGCTGCCGCGGCCTCCGCCAGCACGACGAACCCGCACCGCCCCGCCCCCGCGGCGGCGCGCAATCCGGCGTCGGCATCGGCGTGGGTGTTCACGAGCACATGCTGCAGCAGATCCCCGAGGCAGGCTTCAGCGGCGCGCTCGTAGCCGCGCTCGACCTCAAGATGGTCCGCGACCGATCCGGCATGCGTGATGCCGCTCGCCGGCGAGAGGACCAGCCTCGCCGCATCTCCGTACTCGGCGTGCGCGGCATCCTGTTCTTCGAGGGACGCGAGCCTCGCCGCAACGGCGGCGGTCTCCTGCTCCCGTGTCCGGCACGCCTCGTCCAGCCGCTCTCGCTCGGCGCGCGAGGCCGCCAGCGCCGCCTCCTGAGAGACTCGACGGATGCGCGTCTCCTCGAGCGCCGACCCGGCGCGCGCGAGAGCCGACTCCGCCTCTTCGCGCTCGGAGCACGCGCGGCGGTCTTCGACGTCGAGATCTTTCTGCTCCACGTCGAGGCGTGAGAGCTCGCCGAGGGTTTTAGCGCGCGCGCTTCCCGCGTGCTCGACGGCATGGCGCAGCGCGGTCGCGGCGTTCATCGCGGAGAAGATTTCGCTGCGGGCCGCTTCGACGTCTGCCTCGAGCCCTTCAATCTCGGCGTGCGCCGCTTCCCACGCCGTCTCGTCCCGAGCGAGCGCGGCGGTCGCACGGTCGCGCGCCTGCTCCGCTCCTGCGAGGGCGGCGCGCCGCTCCTCGAGCTCGGCACGAGCCGGCGCGCGCCGCATGTCGAGACCGCGGAGCTCCGTTTCGAGCTCCACTGCGGCCGCGCTCAACGCCTGAATCTGCTGTCCATCGAACTCCGCCTGCTGCTGCAGACGCCTCATCTCGAGCTCGCGCGCGTGCGCCGCTTCCCGGGCGCCGGTCGCCAGCGCGTCCGCCTCGGCCAGCTCGATCCGGACGCGCTCCAGCGTCGACTCGAGCTCGGCCAGCCGCGCCGCCGCCACCGCTTCGCGCTCACGCGCCGCAGCCAGCTTCGCCCGCGCCGACTCGATCGACGCCGCGAGCGTGCGGTAGCGCGCGGCGAACTGGACTTTCTCCCAGCGCCGGAGCTCGTCCCGGAGCCGCTTGTAGCGCCGCGCCTTGGCCGCCTGTCGTTTCAACGCGCCGCGCTGCTTCTCGACCTCGTAAACGATGTCCTCGATACGTGTGAGGTTCTGCTGCGCCGCCTCGAGCTTCAGCTCGGCCGCGCGCCGCCGGTTCTTGTACTTCGTGACCCCCGCCGCCTCTTCGATGAGTTGCCGGCGATCGGTCGGCCTCGCGCTCAGGATCTGGCCGATTTTCCCCTGCTCGATGACCGCATACGCCTTCACTCCCACGCCTGCGTCCATGAGCAGATCGTGGACGTCGCGCAGACGGCAGACCTCGCCGTCGATCAGATACTCGCTCTCGCCCGAGCGGTACAGCCGGCGGCCGATCTCCACGTCGCGAACGAACTTCTCGCGGGCTTCCGGCTCCGCGATCGCAACCGCGACGCCCTGGTGTTCCAGTTCGAGATGTTGAGGCAAAGTCCCGGCGGAGTCTGCGACGCCGGACGGTTCGGGCGACGCGGAGCCGCCGTTGGCATCCGCGTGACCGTGGCCGTTGCCGTTCCCTTCAATGCCGTGCGGCTTCACGCCGGCCGGAAGGCTCGTCGCCACTTCCGCGAGCTTCAGTTTGACTTCGGCGGCGCCGGTCGGCTTGCGGGCGTCGCTGCCCGCGAAAATCACATCCTCCATCCGATCGCCGCGCAGGCTTTTCGCGCTCTGCTCCCCGAGCACCCAGGTGATGGCGTCGACGACATTGCTTTTTCCGCAGCCGTTCGGCCCGACGATGGCGGTCACGCCCGCGTCGAAGGCCAGCTCCGAGCGATCGGGAAAGCTCTTGAATCCTGAAATCTCGAGACGATTCAAACGCATTCAGTACACACCTTCATCCGGGAAGCGCTGGGATCGCTTCAAACGGACGCAATCGTTCTGAAACCCCGGTAAGAAGTGTGCGCGGCCCCTTTCGCCCGCCTACGCGGCGAGCGGCCCCGGCGGCCGGCGACGGCTCCCGGCACGCACGGTCGCGCGTCGGGAACCCGAGCGGTGAGTGTAGCAAGCCCATTACCTTGGGGCAAGACTAATGTCTCACCCCAAGATAGGGTAGGTGCCACATCGAGGAATGCCAGACGGACCTGGCAGCGTTCTACTTCGGCCGCGCCTGCGTGGTCTTCGAGCGCGTGGTCGACATCAGTTTCTCGGCCTCCGGGAAGAGGCTGAGCGCCTGCTGCGCCATCGGGTCCTGCGCGATCAGATTGCGGCGCGCTTCCGCGATGCCGAAGAGCGCGCTGTCGATCTGGAGGTGGATCATCGCCTTGATGAACTCGACGTCCTTGGCGAACGACGCCTCGTCCACCCGTACCCGCTGCTTGACGAGGAACTCTTTGAAGTCGTTCACCATCTCGTCGGTGACCGTGAACCCTCGTTTGATCGTGCGTCGCGTGGCAGAGGCCGCGGAGAAGCGGGTATCTCCCTCGGCCGAGTACTTCTCGGCGTAGTTCTCGAACATCTGGCGCGCATACAATGTGCGGCCGAACCGCGTCGGATTGAACCCTTCGACCGGGCCCGCGATGTGCCGGTCGGGCTCGACGCCGCCGCCGCCGTACACCTTGCGCCGCGCGTCCGTGTACCTCAAATCGACGCCCGTGCGAGCGCGATCGCCGTTCTGATCCCGGAGCGTATAGGTCAGGTACTCATCGAACGAGCCGTCCCACGGACGCTGGATCAGCCGGCCGCTCGGCGTGTAGTACCGGCCGGTCGTCAACGCCAGGCCGGCGCCGCCGCTGATCCGGTAGATCGACTGCACGAGCGCCTTCCCGAACGTGGTCTCGCCGACGATCAGCCCGCGGTCATGATCCTGCAGCGCGCCGGCGACGATCTCGGAGGCGCTGGCGCTGTTGCGATTGACGAGGACGACGACGGGCAGGTCCGTGAACTGGCTGCGCTCCGTCGCGTAGAAATCCTGCTCGGAGTTCTGTGCGCGCCCGCGCGTGTAGACGATCAGCTCGCCGCGCGGCAGGAACCGGTTGGCGACGCGGATCGCCTGGTCGAGCGGTCCACCCGGGTTGTCGCGAAGGTCGAGGACGAGCCTCTTGAGCCCCTTGGCCTGCAGCGCTTCCAGCGCGCGGCCAAGCTCGTCGTCGGTCGTCTCGGAGAACTCGCGAACGCGCACGTAGCCGCGTTCGCCGTCGATCATGAACGCGCCGAGCACCGTCAGGATGTTGATCTCATCCCGTTCGATCGCGAGGTCGACGAGGCCGTCGTAGCCCCGCCGCTTGATCCCGATGTTGACCGTTGTCCCCTTCGGCCCGCGGAGTTTGCGGACCGCCTGATCCTGGGTCCAGCCTTTTGCGTCCTGTCCTTCGATGCGGGCGATGATGTCGCCGCGGCGCAGGCCCTTCTTGTAGGCGGGCGATCCTTCGAAGATCGACATCACCGTGATGTCCCCTTCGACGGTCAGGATGCTGATGCCGAGGCCGTAGTACCGGCCCTCCTGGCGCTCGCGCATCTGGGCGTAGGAGCGCGGGTCCAGGAAGCTGGAGTGCGGATCCAGCGTCCGGAGCATGCCGTCTATAGAGCTGTAAACAAGACGGTCCGGCTCGACTTTCTCGACGTACTCGCTCTCAATCGCGGCAAGAGTCGCGGTATAGAGGCGATAGTTCTGGGCAACCTCGTCCTGTCGGGCCAGCACGCTGCCGCCGACGAGGCCGCCGGCAATCGCTGAGAGCACGACCGCAAGAACCGCCGCGGGTAGGAAGCGAAAACGGCGCATACGAGATCGTAGCAGACAACCTCAAGCGGAGCAAAGACTTCGAGTATAATCCCCGATCAGGAGAAAGTCCCATGTTTGGTTCCATCGGCATGCCCGAACTGCTGATCATTTTGACGATCGCGCTCATTATTTTCGGGCCCCGAAAGCTCCCCGAATTGGGCCGCTCGCTCGGCCGCAGCCTGGGAGAGTTCCGCCGTGCGTCGAACGAGCTGCGGAACACGCTGGATGAAGAGATACGGATGGAAGAAACCAAGAACGACCGCAAGGCCGACTCGCCGCGCCCCGTGCCGCCCCCCGAAGATCCGTCAGTGCCGCGGCAGGCTGACGGCTCCTAGCACGCTCACGTTATGGCCCTCGTGAAGTTTCCCGGCGCATCCGTCCCCGCGCCGGACCCCGACTACGAGCCGGAAGAAGACGACCGCACCGCGAAGATGTCGTTCCTGGAGCATCTGGACGAGCTCCGGACACGACTCATCGTCTCGACCGTCTCTCTCTCCGTCGGGTTCGTGATCTGCCTGCTTTTCGCCGGTCGGATCCAGGCGTTCATCATGCGGCCGTTGTATGCCACGCTTCCGCCCGGCGGCAGTTTCATCTACACCCAGCCGACCGAAGCGTTCATGCTCCAGCTCAAGATGGCCGCGGTCGCGGGGCTGTTTCTCGCGTGCCCGATCGTGCTCTGGCAGCTCTGGAGATTCATCGCCCCGGGGCTCTACGCGCACGAGAAGAAGTTCGCCATTCCGTTCGTCGTGTTCAGCACGTTTTTCTTCGTCGGCGGTGGTGCGTTTTCGCACTATCTCGCGTTCCCGTGGGCGTGGAGATTCTTCGCGAGTTACGCCACCGACTACATGACGTTCCTGCCCTCGATCTCGGCGACGTTCTCGATTTACGTGAAAATGCTCCTCGCATTCGGCGCGGTATTCCAGATGCCGACGCTCGTCTTCTTCCTCGCTCGAATCGGCGCCGTTACGGCCCGAATGCTCGTTCGGAACACTAAATACGCGGTCCTCATCATCTTCATCCTCGGCGCCGTCCTGAGTCCGGGCGGGGACGTCGTCTCGCAGGCCCTCATGGCCGGCCCCATGTTGGCCCTTTATGCCCTAAGTATCGTGATTGCTTGGGTTTTCGGGAAGCGGAAGCCAGCCTAGTCCTTTGGTCCTAGGCCTGCGCACGCCCTTTGACTATTCTGTCAACCGGCCTTACCATCATCCACTGATGAGTCCTCGACTTTTCGCGATTACGCTTTTCGCCATGTTTACCGGAATCCCTGCGCTGGCGCAGACGCCGCAGACGCCGCCACCGGCGGCGCAGGAGCCGCCGACGACACAGGCCCCCGCCGAGACGCGACCGGCGACAACCACCTACTGGGGGGATACCGGGCTGTGGTTCGTGCCCACAGGCGAGATCCTACCGAACAAGCGGTGGTCGTTCAGCCTGTATCGCACGAACTTCGACTTCGAGCAGGGCTTCACCGACGTGTCGGTGTGGCCGATCACGTTCGGCTACGGGCTGAGCGATCGCGCGGAGGTGTTCGCGGCCATCCGCGCGGTCACGCGGATCGACCGGGACACGCGGCCCATCTTCTTCCCGAACGGCGGCGGGCTCGTCAACGAGTATCCGTTTGTGCGCGAGGGCTGGTCGGGCAACGACTTTGGGGACCTCTTCATTGGCGCCAAGATCAACCTGCTGTCGCAGCATCGGCAACAACCGGTGGCGCTGGCGCTGCGGGGCACACTGAAGCTGCCGACGGGGAGCGACGACGAGGGGGCGGGGACGGGCGAGACGGACTGGTATTTTGATTTCATGGTCAGCAAGGAGCTCAACGAGCGCGTGGAGCTGTCGGCGTTCGGCGGCTTCGCGCGGCGCGGCGATCCCGACAACATCAGCCTGACCGACGGGTTCCGGTGGGGGTTCGGTGCAGGCTTCCCGACGCGCAAGAGCCTGCGGGTCACGGCGGAGCTGCACGGCGAGTCCTACTTCGACGACACGGTGACGGCCACCGGGGGGCTCTTGACGGGCGAGGACGGGTCGCGGTCGCCGGCCGAGTCGGCGATTTCGGGGCCGGTGAATGCGTCGATCGGCCTGACGTGGCAAGCGTCGAACGGATTCTTCGTTGGTGGCGGCTTGAATTGGAACTTCCGGCTGGACGGGCGCAGCGAGTTCGGCGCCCTGCTCGAGGACGTGACAGGCGATTCGGCGGGCATTCAGTTCCGGATCGGGTATCACCCGGGCGTGCGCATCTACGTGCCGCCGCCCCCGCCGGCGCCAGAGCCGCAGCCGGCGGCGCCGGTGAACCGGCCGCCGACGGTGAAGGCCGCCTGCGACCCGTGCACGGTCGAAGTGGGGCGGACCTCGTCGATTCGCGCGACGGCGAGCGACCCCGACGGCGACCCGCTGACGTATCGCTGGAGCTGCGTGACGGGAACGATCGCCAATCCGACGGCGCCGACGACGCCGTGGACCGCGCCGATGCAGCCGGGCCCGGTGCCCTGCACGGTGACGGTCGACGACGGGAAGGGCGGGACGGCGTCCGACACGGTGACGATCCAGGTCGTGCGGCCCGCGGTGAAGGAGTTCGTGTTCGAGGACGTGCACTTCGACTTCGACCGCTACACGCTGCGGCCGGAAGCGACGCGGGTGCTCGACGAGGCCATCAAGGCGATGAGCGAGAACCCGGAGCTGCGGCTGGAGCTCGAGGGGCACACGTGCAACATCGGGACGGCCGAATACAACCTGGCGCTGGGCGAGCGGCGGGCGCAGGCGGTACGGGACTACCTGCAGAGTCGCGGGGTGGGCACCGACCGGCTGCGGACGGTCAGCTACGGCGAAGAGCGGCCGAAGCATGACAACGCGCGCGAAGAGACGCGCCGGCTCAACCGCCGCGCCGCGATGGTCGTGAGGTTGCAGCGGTAACGAAACAACGGTGTAGGCCCGGCCTTCAGGCCGGGCCTACTTCTTCTCCAGCCCTTTAAACTCCAGGGTGTCCCCCACTTTCACTCCGTGCTTCTTTGCGAAGCCGGAGTTGACTTCCACGACGTACAGCGCCTGGCCTTCGTGGGGATAACTGGGGCAGGGATCCGCCTTGCACGGCGGAACCGAATGAGCGACGTGCACGATGCGCTGGCTCTTGTCGAGCCAGATCATGTCGAGCGGGATTAGCGTGTTCTTCATCCAGAACGGATAGGACCCAGCCTCCTCGAAGAGGAAGATCATGCCTTCCTCTGCTCCCATCCGTTCGCGGAACATCAGGCCGCGAGCACGTTCCTCGGGCGTCCGGGCGATCTCCACCGATACGCGCGTCTTGTCGGGAAAGACGACCTCGGCCCGCGGCGCGGCCCACTGCCCGGTCAGGACCGCTCCGCCACAGCCGGCCAGCGCGACCGCCGCGCCCAGAATCATCGGTCTCATATAGGATCTCCGGGTCCTATGGTAATCAAGTCTTCCGCCGCGCGCGATATCGGTCGACTGATGAACGAACTGGCCGGCCAGGATGACATCCGGCGCGAGGCGGCGGTCGCACGGCTCGCCGTCATCGGCGCGCGGGCGGTCGGACGGCTCGTCGAGGCGCTCGCGGCCGATCCGCCGGCCCCTGCACGGGTCGCGATGCTGCGCGCGCTCGAGGCGATCGGCGATCGTCGAGCTCTCCCCTCGGGGCTGGAACGGCTGACCGATTCCGATCCACGCGCGACGCTCGCCGCGGTCGCGGTCGTCCGCAGATTCCTGACCTCCCCCAATCGCGACGCGGCGCGCGCCGCGTTCGAGGGCTTGACGGCGCTGGCACTCGATCCCGGGCGGCCCGACGGCGCACGGATGGCGGCGCTGGAGGCGCTCGATGAGGTGCCTGGCTCGAGCTCCAGGGCCCTGCGCGCGCGAGTGGGCGACCTGCGTGGCGGCGCCCCGTCGCTCGAAGCGATGCTCGGGCAGTTGCCGGAGGATCCCGACGTCGTCCGTGTGGCGCTTCAGGCAGAAGGCGCTTCCGCGCCGCTATCGACGCTCGGGCACCTGGTGGACGCGCTGCGGTCGCACGAAGCGTCCGCGCGAGGTGCCGAAGAGCGCGCCGCCTGGCGCACCGCGCGTGGGGCCGCGCACCAGACGCTCAGCGCACGCAACAGCCGGGTCGCGCTCTACGACCTCCGCGAGACGTTCGCGGACGCCTCGGAACCGCTGCCCGTCGGGTTCGTGGCGGCGATCGAGGCGATCGGCGACCGATCGTGTCTCGACGCGGTCGCGCGCGCCTGGTCGAACGCGACGCCGCAGGCGGATGCATGGTGGCGCCGCCACCTCGACGCGGCATTCCGGGCAATCGTCAAGCGGGAGCGGCTCACGCGGCGGAGCGCAGAGCTGAAGCGCACGCTCGCGCGCTGGCCGCAGGCGTCGGCGCTCGTCGACCCGGCGGCTAGTACGCCTTCGCGAACCACGCCTCGGCGACGGCCGGCCGCCCGCACTTGAGGCAGGGGGGCCCGGGCGGGCCCGCCGCAGACCACCGGACGGCATCGAGCGGGATGTTGCGCAGCGTCGCCTGGGTTTCCGCCTTGATTTGCGCCTCGCACTCGGCATCACCGCACCACGGCGAGACGACGAACCCGGGACGACCGTCCATGATTTTCTTGAAGCCTTCGTAGGTTGATTCGCTAGTCGTGTGCTCCTCGCGGAACTTCAGCGCGCGGTCGTGCAGCGCGCGCTGGATCGTCTCGAGCTGCACGCCGACGTGGGCCGTCAGGCCATCCATGGGGACCATCCCCTTCTCGCGCGTGTCGCGCCGGACGAGCACCACCTGCCCCTTCTCGATGTCCTTCGGGCCGATCTCCAGGCGAAGCGGCACGCCACGCATCTCCCACTCGGCGAACTTCCAGCCGGGCGTGTAGGCATCGCGGTCGTCCAGCATGACGCGGACGCCGGAAGCGACGAGCTGATCGCGAATCGCCTGCGCGCGGGGGAGCACCGTCTCCTGCCAGTTGCCGCGCGGGATCGGCACGATGACGACCTGGTGCGGGGCAACGCGAGGCGGCAGGATGAGCCCGCTGTCGTCACCGTGCGTCATGATCACCCCGCCAACCAGCCGGGTCGAGACGCCCCACGAAGTGGTCCAGACGTGCTGCAGCGCCTTGTCGCGGCCCTGGAACTGGATCTCGAACGCCTTCGCGAAGTTCTGGCCGAGATTGTGGGAGGTGCCTGCCTGCATCGCTCGGCCGTCCCCCATCAGCGCTTCGATCGAATAGGTCCGCGCGGCGCCGGCGAACTTCTCGCTCTCGCTTTTCTCGCCCGGAACGACCGGCATCGCGAGCTCGGTCGCGGTAAACTCGCGATACAGCTCGAGGATCTTCAGCGTTTCTTCCTGCGCTTCAGCCTCGGTCTCGTGTGCGGTGTGCCCTTCCTGCCAGAGAAACTCGGTCGTGCGCAGGAACGGACGCGTGACCTTCTCCCAGCGGACGACGTTCGCCCACTGGTTGATGAGGACGGGAAGGTCGCGCCAGGACTTGATCCACTTGGCGTACATCGTCCCGATCACGACTTCCGATGTGGGCCGGATGACGAGCGGCTCCGCGAGCTGCTCATCGCCTCCCTTCGTCACCCACGCCACCTGCGGCGCGAACCCCTCGACGTGTTCCTTTTCACGCAGCAGGAGGCTCTGCGGAATGAAGAGCGGAAAATAGGCGTTGACGTGTCCGGTGGCCTTGAAGCGCCGGTCGAGTCCCTGCTGAATCAGCTCCCAGATCGCGTAGCCGTACGGCCGGATCACCATGCAGCCCTTGACGGGGGAGTAGTCGGCGAGCTCGGCCCGCCGCACGACGTCGAGGTACCACTGCGAGAAATCCTCCGACTGCGGAGTGATCTCGGTTACGAGCGCTTCCTTCTTCTCCGTCATTCTCGGTTCCAGAATTGAATCTGCGGGCTAGGGTTCCGACGTCGTCGCCTCGATCGTTTCCGACACGTGGCGCTTCCAGTGTATATCGTCGCGGGCCGGAAAATCCGAGCGGAAGTGCGCGCCGCGGCTCTCCTCGCGACGGCGGGCCGCGCGCGCGGTCAACCGCGCAACGGTCAGAATCGTGAGCGCGCGCCATCCGTCGGCATCCAGGCGCAACCCATCGTCGAGCGGCGCGCGCAGGGCCAGCCACGCGTCATCGAGCTTCTCGGCGGCCCGATCGAGCCCGGCGCGGTCCCTGAAGAGGCCGACGGACCGCCACATCAGATCTTTCACGCCGGCGGCCGGCAGCGTCGGCGTCAGCAGGGCCCCGGACCACGCGGCCGCGAGCGTGGCAACCGGCGGAGTCTGAACCGGCCAGCCGGTCGCACCGTCCACCCAGCGGCGCATGGCGTTCCCCGCGCGTGCGCCGAACACGAGCCCCTCGAGGAGCGAGTTGCTGGCAAGACGGTTGGCGCCGTGCACGCCCGTGCAGGCAGCCTCGCCCGCGGCGAACAGGCCGGGGACGGATGTTCGAGCATCGAGATCCGTCCATACCCCCCCCATGACATAGTGCGCGGCCGGACCCACTGGAATGCGATCGTGCGCGAGGTCGAGGCCGGCGCGGCGGCAGGCGTCGGCGATGAGGGGGAACCGCGCGTGGACGAACGCGGGGTCGAGATGCCGCAGCGACAGATACACGGGGTGTCCCGTACGCGCCGCTTCGCGCGAGATGGCGCGCGCCACACGGTCGCGGGGGGCAAGATCGCCGAGTGGATCTTCGCGCGTCATGAAGCGCTCGCCCGCCTCGTTGACGAGCTGCGCCCCCTCGCCGCGCAGCGCCTCGGACAGCAGAAACCGGGGCGACCCCTCGACGTTGAGCGCGGTCGGGTGAAACTGGACGAACTCGAGGTCGGCGACGCGTGCGCCGGCGCGGTAGGCCATCGTGATGCCGTCGCCGCATGCGACCGCCGGGTTGGTGGTCTCTCGAAAGACCTGCCCGGCGCCGCCGGTCGCGACGAGCACGGCGCGCGCCCGAGCGATCGCGGGTGATCCGTCCGGCCCGAGAAAGCGGACGCCGACCGCGGAATCCGCGTTGCAGACGATCTCTACCGCGAGCGCATGCGGGATGACCCGCACGGCCCGCTCGTGAGACACACGCTCCCAGAGCGCGCGGGCGATCTCGCGCCCCGTGGCGTCGCGGGCGTGCAGCACGCGGCGCACGCTGTGTGCGCCCTCGCGCGCGAGCGACACGTCGCCGCCGGCGTCGCGGTCGAAGCGCGCGCCCCACTCGATGAGCTCCCGGACGTACCGCGGGCCGTCCTCGACGAGCACGCCCACCGCCGCCTCGTCGCAGAGCCCGTCACCGGCGGCAATCGTGTCCCGCGCGTGCAGATCGAAACTGTCATCCGGCCCGACCGCGGCCGCGATCCCGCCCTGGGCGTACCCCGTGCTGCCCTCAGCGGGCTCCGCTTTCGTCAGCACGACCACGTCACCGGCGTCGGAGAGAGCGGCCGCGGCGCGGAGCGCGGCGACGCCGCTGCCGATGATCAGAAAGTCGCCCGCAAGGTCCACTCTGCTATCCTACTCAGCCGGAATCGCCGATGGAAACCACCGCCGTTCACGCCCCGTCCCGCGCTTACGACGTCCGCATCGGGCGTGGCCTCGCCGCGGGTCTCGATCCGCTGCTGGATTCAGCCGGCGTCGGCGCGCGGCGGTTCGTGGTGTCGAGCCCGACAGTATGGCGCGTCCATGGTGCGCGGATCGGCGGGGGTCTGTCACCCGAGGAAGAGCCGATCCTCATCCCGGACGGTGAGCGGTTCAAGAATCTTCAGACGGTCGGCCGCATTTACGACGCGCTCCTCCGGGCGGAGGCGGACCGCGGCGCTGTCCTCGTCGCGGTCGGCGGCGGCGTCGTCGGCGATACCGCCGGCTTCGCGGCGGCGACCTACATGCGCGGCATCGCGCTCGTGCACATTCCAACCACGCTGCTCGCGCAAGTGGACAGCTCGATCGGCGGCAAGGTCGGCGTCAATCACGCCCAGGGGAAGAACCTCATCGGCGCGTTCCATCAGCCCGTGCTCGTCGCCGTCGATCCGTCTCTCCTCGACACTCTGCCGCGGCGTGAGTTCCGTGCGGGGCTCTACGAGGTCGTGAAGTACGGGATGATCGCCGAACGCCCGTTGTTCGATCGCGTCTCGCGCGACTTGACCGCGCTCTTCGCGCGCACTGCGATCGCCCTCGAGCCGGTCATCTCCGCGTGCTGCCGTATCAAGGCGGCAGTCGTCGAATCGGATGAGCGAGAGGACGGTCCACGCCGAGTGCTGAACTTCGGCCACACCACCGCGCACGCCCTGGAAGCGGTGACGAAGTACCGTCGGTTCCGGCACGGCGAGGCGGTCGGCTACGGAATGCTCGCCGCGGCGGAAGTGGCGGTGGCCCGCGGCATCATGCCGACCGCGGACCGCGACGCGCTGACAAGACTGATCGTCCAGATGGGTCCGTTGCCCCCCGTCGGCGACCTGACGGCCTCCCAAGTGGTCACCTCGATGCGACGCGACAAGAAAGTCCTCAACGGACGGTTGAAGTTCGTCATCACGCCGCGCATCGGCGAAGCCACGGTGATCGAGGACGTGGACGAGAAGGAATTGACGCGGGCGCTGAAGAAAATCGGGCTGAGGTAATCGCGGGTCAGCTACTCGATCCCGTACTCCTTCAGCTTGTGGAGAAACGCCTTGTAGGTAATCCCGAGGATTTCCGACGCCCGGCCCTTGTTGTCTCCCGCCTCCCGCAGCGCGTCCTTGAGCTTCCGCGCCTCGACCGCCGCAACCGTGCGACGGGTGACGTCGGCGAGCGACCCTGAGAGATCGACGTGCGCCCAGGGATCCTGGTCCGCCGCCTGGTCCGGGCTCTCCCTGAACATCAGATTGAGATGACGCGGATGGAGCGATTCCTCCTCCGCGAGAATCACGGCGCGCTCGATGCAGTTCTGCAGCTCCCGGACGTTGCCGGGCCACGCATAGTTCTGCAACGCCTCGAGCGCCGGCTGCGTGAGCGGAAGCGTTTTCTTCTTCAGCTCGCGGCAAAACCGGTCGACGAAGAACCGCGCCAGCGTCGCGATATCCTCGCGGCGCTCGCGGAGTGGCGGAACCGTGATCGGGAAGACCGAGAGTCGGAAGTAGAGGTCCTCGCGAAATCGTCGCTGCGCGACCTGCATCTTCAGGCCGCGGTTCGTCGCCGCCACCAGCCGCACATCCACCTGCAACGAGGCGGTTCCTCCGAGCCGCTCGAAGCGTTTCTCCTCGAGCGCGCGAAGAATCTTCGCCTGCAGGCTCAGCGGCAGATCGCCGATTTCGTCCAGGAAGAGCGTGCCCCGGTGCGCCAGCTCGAACTTCCCTGGCTTCCGCGCTACCGCGCCCGTGAACGCCCCCTTTTCGTGGCCGAAGAGCTCCGACTCGAGCAGCGTCTCGGGAATCGCCGCGCAGTTGATGGCCACAAACGGCTGCTCCGCCCGCTGGCTGAGGGCGTGCAGCGTCCGGGCGAACAGTTCCTTTCCAGTTCCGCTCTCCCCTTCGATCAGCACCGTCGCGTCGGTCGCGGCCGCGCGCTGCACCGATCCGATCACCTTCCGGAGCGCCGGGTCGTCGCCAATGATCAACGGCGCGCCGCGCCGGATCGCCAGCTCTTCCCGGAGCAGGATGTTCTCGTTGACCAGCCGCCGCTGCTCGAGCGCCCGGGCGACGAGCAGGAGCAGATGGTCGGGATCGATAGGCTTGGCGAGAAAATCGAGCGCGCCCTCCTTCATCGCGGTGACTGCGTCTTCGATGCGCCCGAACGCGGTCATGACGATGACGGGAATGTCGGCGTCGAGCTCCTTCGCGGCGCGCAGCACGCCAAAGCCGTCGCCGTCCGGGAGGCGCAAGTCGGACAGCACGAGGTCGGGTTGGCCCTGCTGCAGGGCGCGCGCGGCCTCCGGGCCGTTGGTCGCCTCGAGCACGGCGTGCCCCTCGCGCTCGAGCGCGTGCCGCAGCATCTCGCGGAGCGAATCTTTGTCTTCGACGAGAAGAACGCGGGCGGCTGGCGACGTCAACGAAGCCAGCCGGGCGGCACGCCTGCTTTACGCGCTTCTTCTTCGAGGTCGGCTAGTTGCTTCTTCGCCGCGTCGATCTCTTTGCGCACCGCTTCCATTTCGCCCAGGGCCTTCTGGCGATCGGCGGCGATCTGGGCGCGCTGCGCTGGATCATCGCGGTTGACGAAGTCGGTCGTCAGCGCGTTGACGCGGCTCTGAAGCGCTTCGAGAAACAGCTCCTGGCGCTGAAGGTTGCCGCGCGCGGTGGTCATCCGGGTCCGCCAGTATTTTTCGTCTTTGGCCGCGCCCTCGTCGGCCGCAGCCGGTGACTGCGCCGTCGGCGCCTGATGCTGGGACGGCGACTGTGGTTTCGCTTCGTCGGCGTGCGAGTGCGTCGGCGGCTGCGCCCCAGTGGCCGGCGGCTGCCCCCCGGCGGACGGCGGCGGTGCCTGGGCGGCCGGTGGGGGTGGCGCCCCCGGTTCGGTCGGAACCAGATCTTTGTTGGTCAGCGTCTTCTGAGTCTTGTCTTTGTCCTTGGAGGGCTTCGCAGCCGCGGTTGCCTTCGCGGCCTTGCGGCGTTCCTCTTCCTTCTTGGCTATCTCGGCAAGCGACTGACCAGCTACCGGACGACCAAGGATGGCCGTTGCGGCGACACCAATGGCAAGGGCGCGAAACGCCCGGCGGAACTTCTGAGTCATAGATACCAATAGTTTAGCAGAACAACGCGCGAGCGACGCCTCACCGCAGCAGTCGCCAGGACAAAATGCGCACCTCTGACCCGGCCCGCGCGACGGTAGCCTCGATCGCCCTGTGTGCTCCCGCCGGACCGAAGGCTTCGGCCCGCACAGTCAGCCGCCCGTTCGTGTCCAAAATCGGGTCATCGTCCACTTCGGAGGGGTCGTCGGCGAGCCAGATCGCCAGGACCGTTACGGGGTCGACCGCATCGGCGGGCACTTGATCCCGCAGAGGACCACAAACCTGCAAGCGCCAGACGGGATCGTTAGCGCCCGAGCCATCAGTCCGGTAGAAGCCGGTCGGCGCAATTGGCGATCCATCGGGACCTCTGCACGGGAGTGGCTCGACCCCGCTGAAGACCACGGCCCAATCGGCGGCGGAAAGACGTGCGACTGCGACCTCGATCCCCGCCTCCGCTGCTTGCAACGCCTCCCCCGCCCTCCTGAAATTCGCCCCAACCGCGCTCTCGATGTTCGTGAGGACGACCAGGCCCATGCTGAGCGCGAGGAGCACCGTGGTGAGAAGCAGAGCGACAATCATCGCGGGACGTACCCCAGGTTGCGCGGCGCGACGTCCAACACGATCTCGACGTCCCCGACCATCGGTCGCGCCTCCGGTCCAGCCTGCAGCCGGATGCTGACGCGCACTCTACGGATGCGAAGGAGATCCGGATCGAAGACGTTGCCGTTTGCACCGCACCACGCGACAGAGCCCGGTCCTCCGTCATTCAACGTGCCGGGAGTCAGCTCCACCAAAGAGCGGCCGACCGAGGTCAGCCGCGGCAACGCGGGCAGCCCGGCCCGGTCGATGACGCAATTCTCGTCGCCCGGTCCGGGCTTCGGCCCGGCCGGCGGGTCAGCCGCGCCGAAATAGCTGAAGCGCACGCCGGCGACGTTGTCGACAACCGGAACGTCGGTGTGGAGGCCGTCGTAGTGCCGCAACTGCTGCTGCGCGGGGTCGAAGTAGTACGTATGCCACTCGGCCTGGACAAGGGTGCTGCCGGGCTCATAGGGACGCGTGAAATTCTGGCCTCGGTGCGCGACGCGGAGCGCCGATCCGAGGACCTCGATGATTTCGAAAGCATCCCACGCGGTCGTGCCGTCGAAGAGCAGCGCCGACATCCCCGCTTCGAATCCGCAGCCGGGGTCATCCTGCGGGCACCCGGGCTGAAGCTCGACGACTGCGTCGGACGACGCATCCATGCGAGAACCGATCGTCGCCTGCGCCGCGGTCGCAGGCACGTACACGATCGTCACGGCATCGTCTCTGTGGAAGACACCGCGCGCGGGATCGGAACCGGATCGGCCCGCGCGATACGGAAGAACCGGCGCAAAGAACTGCGACAGTGGACCCGTCCTGGCCACTTCCCCGCCCTGGTAGAGGCCGGCCCCAGCCATGAGGAGGTCCCTATACAGGAGCCCCGCAGCGACGCGCCCGCGCTGCTGGATCTCAGACACTTCGGGCTGCAGCCACGACGCGCGTCGCGCCGGCCCGAGCAGCGATACGACGACCGCACCGACCCCCAGCATGATCGCCATGGAGACGAGCAGCTCGACGAGCGAAAAGCCCTTCATCCGCCCCTCCGCCGCACGCCTATGGCGCGTGCCTCGATGCGGCGGGACACGGACGTAACGATGACTTTCAGGAACAGCAGCCGCTCAGGGTCTGCCGGGAGTGGCTCGATCGACCATCGGCGCTCGTACACGGCGACCGCTGGAGGCACGAGCGCGCCGCGCGCATCGAGATGCTCGACGCCCTCTGGAATCTCCCCCTCGATCGTTCGCAGTTCCTCGATCTTCTGGGCGGCGCAGATCGCCATCCACGTGTGCAACGCCGCTCGTCTGTTCGTTTCGGTCGTGACGGCGAAGAGCGGCGCGACGCCCAGCGCCACGGCGACGATGATTCCATTCGCGATCAGGGTTTCGATCAGGCTGAAGCCCACGGCAGTGTGCGCAGGCCACTGCAACGGGTGCGCCACATCGTCTGCCGATTTGGTCGGGCCCGTTTTCCAGCCGAAACGGAGGAATGGCGCGGGGCGGTGGGAGTCGACGAGGCAAAAACTGCAACGGGTTCGCCGCGGGAAGTGTGAAGTTTTTCGACGTGCCGCTTTTACTCGTGAGCGAGCGGCAACGAGACCTGAAACGTCGCCCCGCCGACGGGATTGGCGGCTACGGTGACGCGTCCGTTGTGGGTCACGACGATCTTCTGAACGAGGGCGAGACCGAGGCCGGTTCCCCGCGCCCGGGTGGTGAAGAAGGGGCGGAAGACCTGATCGCCGAGCGAAGGATCCACTCCGGGACCGTTGTCGGCAACCGTCAGGCGAAGCTGCCGGGGTGAAGCGTCGCGCGCGCCTTCGATGACAATTCGAGGCGCGATCTCTGCCTCCGCGCAGGCCTCGAGCGCATTGCGGCAGAGGTTGCTGATCGCCTGACGCAGCAGCACCTCGTCGCCGAGGACGGTGCCGAACTCTCCCTTCACCGACACCTGGCCGTGCCGCGCGCTCGTTTCCTTTCGAATATCGTCCGCGGCCCGCTCCGCGATCACCTGCATGTCCACCGGCGCCAGCGTCAGGTCGGCCGGACGCGCGAAGTTGAGGAAGTTCGTGACGATCTCGCCGAGGGCATCTCCTTCGCTGCGGATGCCCTGCACGTACGACCGGTACTCGGGAGGCAGCCGTTCCAGGTCGAAGAGGCGGCTGTAGCCGTGGATCGTCGCGAGGCCGTTGCGGAATTCATGGGCGAGACCGGCGGTCAGCTCCCCGAGCCGCGCGAGGCTGTCCTTGAGCCGCAGCTGCTCTTCCAGCTCCACGACCGCGCTGAGATCGGTGAAGAGGCAGATGACGCCGCTCAGGCCGCCGTGCTCGTCGCGAATCCGCGAAACGGTGACGCCCAGATGCGACGCTCCGGTCTTCGACTTCAACGGCAGCGCCCGCCGGACGATTGGCTCGCTGCCGGTCAGGCTCTCCTCGATGACCTCCGAAAGAGGCGAAGAGGCCAGCACCTCGCGGTAGTCGCCCTTCCAGTCGGCGTCCGGGAGGCCCAGCAGCCGCCGGGCAGCCGGATTGAGGATCCGAACGTCTCCGTGGGTTCCGACGACCATGAGGCCGGAGGTCATGCTGGCGATGATCTCGCTGCTCAGGCGTTCGGAGGCCTCGGCCCTGGCCGTCATCGCGCGCTCCTGCACGCGGAGCTTCGCGAGCGCTTCCTCCAGGGCGGCCTGCATGAAGGCGCTCTCCCCGCTTGCGGCCAGGCCGCGCGAGGACTGGCGCGCCGCCGCGCCTGCCTTGAGCAGGGCGAACGTGACGACGGCGGCCAGCACGCCGACGATCACCGTCAGGCCGAGGAGGAGATACCCTTCCTGGGTCACAGGGTCCTGTCACATCCGATAGAACGACAAATACCAGTTGAGCATCCGCAGGCCCCAGAAGCTCGCGACCATCGCACCGATCGCCAGGAACGTCCCGAACGGAATCTCAGACGCCAGGCGCACCTTGCGCGCGGCGAGCAACAGGCCCGAGAAGACGCCGCCGACCACGAAACCGACGAAGAAGGTGATGATCACGCCCTGCCAGCCGAGGAACGCGCCGACCATGGCGAGCATTTTCAGGTCGCCGCCGCCCATCGCCTCCTTCTTCGCGAACAGCTCCCACGCGGTCGCGACGAGCCACAGGCTGCCGTAACCGGCGACGACGCCGATCGCAGAGTCGACGATCCCCGGCGGAAAGAAGAGGCTGAACGCCAGGCCGGCCGCGGTGCCCGGCAGTGTGATCGCGTTGGGGAGCAGCTTGTGCTCCAGGTCGATTGCAAACAGCGCGACCATGGCGCAGGCGAACACGATCCGCGGAACGAGGATCGGATCCCAGCCGAACACGACGAGATTCAGCAGGAACAGCCCGCCCGTGAGCGCTTCGACGATGGGATATCGCGCCGAGATACGCGCGCGGCAGGCCCGGCAGCGACCGCCGACGAGCATCCACCCGACAACGGGCAGGTTGTCATACCAGCGGATCGGCGCTCGACAGGCCGGGCAGAACGAGCCGGGCCACACGATCGAGAGCTGGCGCGGCACCCTGTAGATGACGACGTTCAGGAAGCTCCCCACGCAGAGCCCGAGAGCGGTCAGGAACAACGGAGCCCAGGCGGGGCCGGTCACGGCCGCCCCTGCGCGATCGGCGGCGGCTCGGCGGGCATGGGGTACAACGCCGACTTCACGGACACCGTGAGCGTGCCCCACCAGGGGTTGAGATCAAACGGCGCGCCCGTCGGATCCACGGGGATCTGGCGGACGATCCGGTCGGCGAGCAGTCGCTCCCAGGTCAGGCTCCCCTGCGGGTTCGCCTCCGCGTATTTCTGGATGATGGGCTGCGCACGATCGATGAAATCGAGCACGTCGAGCTGCACCAGCCGCCGCTCCGCCGACGTCCTGATGAATTCGTTATCCGATGTCTCACGGAGCTGCTGCCAGAGCTGGCGCGAGGCGGCGCGCTGGCCGCCCTGCGCGAGGGTCGCCGCGGCGAGCGGCCTCAGCCAGTACGGCGCGCCGGGCCGATCTGCGGCGCGCTGAAACCACTCGGCCGCCAGGGCGTAGTTCCCCGTGTGCCAGTAGTGCACGAACGCGATGTCGTGGAAGAACTGCCACCGGCCGTCCTCTTTGATCCCCTTCTCCAGAAGCTTGATCGACAGGTCCGGCCGGCCGGCGCCGCCGGGATACGCTTCCGACAGGAAGATCGAGCCGAAACGGTACGCGACCGAGAAGTACGGGTCGAGCGTAGTCGTGATGTCCAGAAGCGGGTACAGCAGATCGTAGTTCGGCGTCACCGCCGACAACCGCTCGCCGCCGAAGTGCTGGATGGCTCGAATCCAGTACACGTCCGCGGCGAGCGCGTCGAACGAGAGCACGACGCGCTTCAGAGCGTCGCCCGACCGGACGTACAGCAAACGGTCGGACACGGTCGATGGCGCGCACGCGCGATCCCGCAGCACCTGCACGACGACGACCGCGGCGACCAGCACCGCGATCATCGGCCCGGCGACCCACGGTTTCACGAGCCTATTTGAAGTCACGTCTCGAAAAGATCAGCATCGACAGGAAGAGGAGCGTCGCGATGTACAGCGCCGCGTATCCCGCCGTCCACGCCATGTAGCCCATGGACACGGCACGTCCATGGACGATGTCGGCCTTGATGTCGAAGGGCGCGAGATTGGGCAGGACGTAGTACAGCGCGCGCGCCAGCCATGCCGCCGGCGCCGATTCCACCACCTGCTCGAAGTTCTTCAGATCGGCGTTGAAGTGGCCGATGATGTACAAACCGAACGTGAGGACCGCCGAGAGCATCGGCGTCGAGAAGGTCGAGAAGAACAGCGCGATGGCCGTCACGAGCATGAGCTCGATCAGGATCATGACGACGGGCTTCAGGAGATTCGGGTCGAGCGCCGGCGCCTCCCAGCGCTCGCGGGCGAGGCCGGTGACGGTAAAGTCGTAGTAGGCCAGAACCGCGTAGAGCGCGAGCGCCATGACCGAGACGTTGATGAGCAGCGTCAGGACGAGGCCGGCGTACTTTCCGAGAATCAGCTCCTCGCGCCGGACAGGCTTCGAGAGCAGCGCGTAGATGCTCCGCCGCTCCACCTCTTTCGACACGAGGCCGATGCCGATGAACACGGCGATGAAGAGCCCGAAGACCGCGGTCGCCGCGAGACCGAGGTCCTTCATGATCTTGATTTCCTGGCCCGCGGTCAGCTGGCCGATCAGATACGACGTGGCCATCAGAAGAACGGCGAAGAACACGAGGTTGTAGAGGACCTTGTCCCTGACCGACTCCCTGAAGACGCTGACCGCAATCTGGGGGATTACCATCGGCGATCTCCGGTCTGGCCAACCTGCCTCACGAACAGGTCCTCCAGCGTTTCCCGGATTGGCGTCAGCGACACCAGCCGGCCTCCCGCGGCGATGACATCGGCCAGGAGGCGATCGGGGGCCATCTCCGGCGCGACCTCGAGCGCATAGCGCTTGTCGGCGATCGCCGTCGCCCGCCGGACGCGCGAGGCGACCCCTTGAAGCGCCTCTGGCGTCAGATCGCTCACGACCAGCTCCCACCCGCGGACTTCGAAGGCCAGCATCTCACTCAGCGCGCCCGTAGCGGTCAGCCGCCCTCCCGCGAGGATCGCGACACGGCTGCACAGCGCCTCGGCGTCCGCGAGGATGTGCGAGCTGAAAAAGACGGTCCGCCCCTCGTCCCGCAGCCTCAGCATCAGAGCGCGCACTTCCCGGCGTCCCAGCGGATCGAGCCCGGACATCGGCTCGTCGAGGAAGACGACCTCGGGGTCGTTGATGAGCGCCTGCGCGATGCCGACGCGCTGCAGCATCCCCTTCGAGAACTTGCGCAGCTGCAGCCGCCGTTCCCCCAGGATGCCGACCTCGTCGAGCAGCCTGGCGACCCGCGCCTTCCGGTCGGCCGCGGAAAAACCGAAGAGACTCGCAAAATACGAGAGCAGCTCTTCCGCGGTCAGGTAGTCGTAGAAGTACGGGTTCTCGGCCAGGTACCCGATCCGCCGACGCATCGCGACGTCGCCGACCGGGCGCCCGAGGATCTCCGCGCGACCCGAGGTCGGGAACACCAGCTGCATGAGCAGCTTCAGCGTCGTCGTTTTTCCGGCGCCGTTGGGACCGAGGAAGCCGAAGATTTCCCCCGCCCGGACCTCGAGGCTGAGCCGGTCGAGAGCGCGGTACGGCCGCTTGCGCCAGAACCCGACCGCGTAGTCCTTGGTGAGGTCCTCGGTGAGGATCGCCGCGCTCATGCTGAATGGCGGGCTATCGTTTGGCCTGCTTCAGCTCGTAGGCGAGCGCGGCATCGAAGAACTGCGGCGGCAGCCCTCCCTTGATTACGCGGCCGTTGATGAAGAAGGTCGGCGTCGATCGCACGCCGAGCGCGCCGCCGGCCGCGATGTCCGCCTTGACGAGCGGCAGCACCGATGCGTATTGGGCGTTGAAATCGCTCACGTTGATGCCGCCCACGGTGCGGGCCCCTTCCTTGACGGTGTCTGGCGTCAGCGTCGCCTGGTTGGCGAAGAGCCAGTCCTCCATCGCCTCGCGCCGGTTCTGTTTCTCGGCCAGCCGCACCGCCACCGCCGCCTCGCACGCCGCGAGGTGCCCTCCGCCCGGAGCGTTGAAGTTGCACTCGGGATCCAGAGGAAAGTCCTTGGTGACGAACCGTACCGCGCCCGGGTGCGATGTACGGTACTTCGCCAGAATGCTCTTGTAGCTCTCGTAGGTCTGCCGGCACGGCGGACACTGATAATCGTTGAACTTCACGATCAGCACGGCGGCTCCCTCCGCCGGGATGCCCGGATTCACCGTGGGCAGGGCGACGTACCACCGCTCGAACTCGGACTGCTGCTCACCCGACGTACCCGCCGCAGGGGCCTGTGCCCCGGCCGGGGCCGCCTCGCGCGGGAAAAAGGCAACCGCCGTTGCGGCGCCCGAAACGAGCAGGATCGCCGCCACCAGCGCGGCAGGGTTCGACGCGAGCGTGCGCAGATCGCGCAGCGCACGCCCTGGAAGCTTGGACATCGGGAACGTCATGGCTCCGCCTGAAATGAGAAACAGCCCGGCGACGGCGACGTAGGTCGGCACGCACAACGGGCACACGGTTTTGAGGACGACGAAAGAGCCGTAGGCCAGGTACAGCACGACGGCCAGGCCGATCGTCGACAGCGCGAACAGGTAGGTTGGTACCGTTTCCGGCGCGACGAGCCACCGGGGCGCGACGAGCAGCGCCAGCACGAGCACGAACCAGAGCAGGCCAAGCAGCGCGACCGGGATCCCCGCCAGCGAGCCGTACGGGCTCAAGTACGCCTCCGAGCAGCTGACGGTGGCGCTGACGTCGCAAAAGCTCGTATAGCCCGGATGGAGCAGGAGCCGGTAGTGCACCCAGGTGGCCGCCGCGGACGCGACCAGCCCCAGAACCGTCAGGCCGATCAGCCAGCGACGCGTGCGTACCGTCATACCCGTATTTCGGTCGAGTGGTGGATGGGACATCTGCATTTATCTGCGTGCTTCTGCGTGTATATGCCGCTTCATACCTCTGCGCCCGCGTGCCGTCAAGGCTTCTGAGCGGGGCCGGCGGCCGACAACAGCTCGCGGCCGCCCGGCGGCGCGCCCGATTCGGGCATCGTCCCCGTGAACGTCTCGACGTGTTCGTAGATCGCGCGACTGGTATTGGTGCCGAAGAACCGGCCACCTCCTTCGCGCGTCGGGTCGGCGGTGGCGGCGTAGCCGGCGGCCGGGATGGCGCCGTTGCATGCGGGCTTCGCGTCCTCGATGGGTTTCCCCGCCATCCGAATCACGTAACCCGCCCTCGAGATCTCCGGCGCCGTGGTCAGATCCGACGTGAGGAAAGGCTCGCCGGTCGTGGGCACCGGCGTACCAAGGCTGGCCAGGTCCGGAGCGTAGCGCTCCGAGCCACAGACGGCCTTGAAGATGGCCTGGGCGCTGTTGATGGCCTGGAGGGTCGAGATGGCCGCCGCCTCGTCGCCCGCCTGCCGGGCCCCGCGGTACCACGGAATCGCGATGGCGAGGATGATCGCGAGTATCGCGATCGCGATCAGCAGCTCGACGAGCGTGAAACCCCTGGAGCGGCGCATGTGGAATTCAGAGAATCCAGAATACAGAATTCAGAGGCTGGAAACACAAAGAGCGGAACGTCCGAGGACGTTCCGCTCTTCCTTTCCTGGCCAGCGCCGGAGGTGTCTAGGCCGGCGTGGCGCAGTTGGTGTCCTTACTGGATGATCGTCGCCGGCGCAACAGGCGGGTCAGGAATCACGCCGCCCGTCGTGTTCTGCCAGATGGATCCATCGCGCGCGAGCGCGAAGGAGCGCTGACCGGTCGAGCCCACCGTCACCGGCACCGCGGTGCCAAACACCGCGCCGACGGTCGCGTTGCCCGCGCAGTCGTTCGGGCCGGCGCCCGCGCCGCTCGGCACAACGTTGACGGAGTATCCGCTCTTGGTCACCGGCTCGGCCGCCGCGAGGTCCGCCGACAGGAAGCCGACCATGTTGGCCATGACGTCCTGGTAGGCCCCGTTGCCGCACGAGCTCGAGTAAGCCGCTTCACCCGACGACACGGCGCGCAGCGATCCGATGGCCGACGCCTCGTTGCCCGACATGCGGGCGCGGAGGAGCCCCGGCACCGCGATCGCCGCGATGATGCCGATGATCGCCACGACGATCAGCAGCTCGATCAGTGTGAAACCCTTCTGGTTGCGCATCTCTCTCTTCTCCCTTGACGTAAAAATGTTGTCGCCCGTAACCGCCCGAGATGTTTTGTTGTCGCGGCTGTCAAAGCAACGGCGGTGCCAGGCTCATCGGTGGCGGGCTCGAGCCCTTAAATCCTTCAATATCCAGACGTTTAAGGCAGGTCCTTGGTCGGGTAACGGCCTTGTGATCGTGCTTTGGCCGACAAAAATTGTCAACCTCGTGTGCCGCAGTGTGTCAGGCCCCAAGCCCCAGGCCCCAACCCCAGCCGCAGGCCCCAAACGCCCGGGCCCAGGCCCTATTTCAGGCTGTACTTCTTCGAGAGATACCGAAACTGCCTGAAGCTGATGCCCAGCAGCTCGGCCGCCCGGCTCTTGACGCCGTTGGCCCGGCGCAGCGCTTCCACGAGATATTCCCGCTCGATGTCCTGGACGTGCTGCTCCAGGTGGAACCCCGAGTCCGGCAGGCCCGCCTCGCGCCCGGCGGCCGCCCCAGGGGCGATGCCGTTCTGGACATGCTCGGGCAGGCTCGTCAGGCGGATGGCGGCCGATCGCTCGAGCGCGACCGCCCGCTCGACCGCGTTCTCGAGCTCGCGGATGTTGCCGGGCCAGCCATAGGTCTGCAGGCACTTCATCGCGTCGGCGGCGATGCCGTTGATCGCCTTCCCCATCTGCGCGGAGTACTTGGCGAGGAAGTGCTCGGTCAGGAGCGGAATGTCGTCGGTCCGCTCGCGAAGCGCCGGCAGCCTGACGGGAATGACGTTGATGCGGTAAAAGAGATCTTCTCGGAACTTGCTCTCGGCGACCAGCCGGGCGAGGTCACGGTTCGTGGCGGCGATGATGCGGATGTCCGCCTCGATCTCCTCGGTCCCGCCGAGCCGCCGGAACTTCCGCTCCTGGAGCACGCGCAGCAGCTTGACCTGCATCATCGTGCTCATCTCGCCGATCTCGTCGAGGAAGATCGTCCCTTTGTCGGCGACCTCGACGAGCCCCTTCTTGTTCGTCTCGGCGCCGGTGAACGCGCCGCGCATGTGACCGAACAGCTCGGACTCGAGGAGCGTCTCGGGCAGCGCGCCGCAGTTGAGCGCGACGAACGGCCGGTCCTTGCGCAGGGAGTTGAAGTGAATGGCGCGTGCGACGAGCTCCTTGCCCGTGCCCGACTCCCCCGTGACCAGGACCGTACTCGTCGTCGGCGCGATCGTTTGAACGAGCTGGAAGACCGCCTGCATCGCGCCGCTCTTGCCGATGATGTTCGAGAACTGATGCGAGGTCTGCAGGACGCGCTTGAGGAGCACGTTCTCCTGCTGCAGGCGCTTTCGCTCGAGTGCCTTCCTGACCTTCAGCTTCAGCTCGTCCACGTTGAACGGCTTGCTGACGTAGTCGTACGCTCCCAGCCGCAACGCCTCGACTGCCGTGTCGGTAGAGGCGTAGGCGGTAATCATGATGCCGATGACGTCCGGGTTGATGCGCTGCGCGGCCCCAAGCACTTCGACGCCGCTCATGTCCGGCATCCGGATGTCGGAGATCAGCAGCTCGATGGGCTCGCGCTCGAGCATTTCCACCGCGGATTTGCCGTTGTCGGCGAGCAGCACGTCATGCCCCTCGCGCTTCAGTACGATGGCGAGCAGCTCCCGCATCGATCGCTCGTCGTCGACGACGAGGATCCGCGAGGCGGCGTCGGCTTGCTTTGCGGCGGCGACAGCCATAATACGAGCGCGCTCAGACGAGCGCGGTCTTGCGCTCCTCCGTCGGCGCAGCGAGGGCCGGGGCACGCCCCGGCAGATGGACTTCAACGGTGGTTCCGGCGCCTGGCTCGGACCGAACGTCGATCGCCCCCCCGTAATCGGTGACGATCCGGTGGACGATGGCGAGCCCGAGCCCCGTGCCGCCTCTGAACCCGCCGCGGAACGGCTGGAAGATGCGATCGAGCTCCCCGGCCGGGATCCCGACGCCCTGGTCCTCCACGCGCACGACCGCGCCAGGCTCAGCGGCGCCGGGCCGGTGCTCCGGCGCGACCGACAGCTGGAGCCGGCCCCCCGACGGCATCGCGCGCAGGCCGTTGGTCGCCAGGTTCCAGACGATTTGGCGGATCTGGTTCTCGTCGGCGAAGTACCAGACCGGCTCGTCGGGCGCCTCCACGACGACCTCGTGGTCGTCGCGAACCTCGACGTTGTTTCGAAGCAGCGTCGCGGTGTCGTTCAGAACGCCGCGGATGTCGTGTCGCGACGCCTCGCGGCTCTGCGGCCGCGCGTAGGCCAGGAAGCTCCGGATGGTGTCGTTGAGCCGTTCGGACTCGCGGAGCACGATGTCCATGAGCTGCGCCTGCTCCTCGTTGAGCGACAGCTCCTGCCTGAGCACCTGCATCGACCCGGACATCGACGCGAGCGGATTGCGGATCTCGTGCGCGATACCCGCCGCCATCTCGCCCACGGCCGCCAGCCGCTGCTGGACCCGCGCTTCGCGCTCCTGCCGTTTGGACTGCGTGACATCCTGGAACGTCACCAGATACCCGCTGAGACCCGCCGGCGTCACGAACGGCGCGGTGCTGAAGCCGAGCTCGATGTGGCTCCCGTCCGGCCGCTGGAACCCGAACTCCGCGCGGTAGCGTCCGCCGCTGCCGCCGCTGCCGCGCATGGCGTCGAGCACGTCGCGCGGGAACTGGAGGACCTCGTCGGCGTCGCGGGCGAGCGCGTCCGCCAGCGTCAGGCCGGTAATCGCCTGCGCGGCGCGGTTGAACGACAACACCCGCCCGTCGGCGTCGACGGTGGCCAGCCCGCTCGGCAGGCTGTCGATGATGTGCTGGTTGAACGCCTGCAGATCGGCGATTCGGCTCGACGCGCGCTGGAGCCGCACGTCGGCGCGCCGCTGCCCTTCGGCGAGGTACCCGCTCAGCACCGCGACGGCGAACAACCCGAACAGGTTCAGCCCGACGGTGAAGAGCGCGAGGCGCAGCGGCGGGAGCGCCGCCGCGGCCGTGGGCGCGAGCGGGCTGGAGTACTGCAGGACCACGATCCCGCCGTACAGCAAGCCGCTCAGGAACGCGATGAGCATCCCGCCGCGCCAGTACAGCGTGATGCTGGCGGCGATGACCGGCAGCGCGTAGAGCGAGCTGAAATAGCTCGTGACGCCGCCGGTCAGGTGGACGACCGCCGACACCGTGATCGCGTCACCGGCCAGCTGCAGGTCGACCAGCCAGCGGTGGCGCTCGGCGAACCGCGTCGTGACCGCGTAGAGTGCGGTCAGCGCATAGGTCGCACCGATCAGAAAGAAGAACGGATCGACCGGAAACGTCCCGGGCGCCTGGATCTGCACCAGGATCGCCGAGCCGAGGACGATCGTCAGCGCCACCGCGCGGATGGCGATCAGCCAGAGCAGCTTCTTTCGGAGCGTTGCCACTTTTAGTCCCTAGTCCCTAGTCCCCAGTCCCTACGTAAGCTTGCTGATCATGTCGAAGATCGGCATGTACATCGCGATGACGATGCCGCCGACGATGACGCCGAGGACCGCGATCATCAGCGGCTCCATCAGGGTCAGCAGCCCGGCGACAGCCGTGTCCACTTCTTCCTCGTAGAAGTCGGCGATCTTGCTGAGCATCGTGTCGAGCGCGCCCGTGGTCTCGCCGACGTTGATCATCTGCACGACCATCGACGGGAACACGGCCGTCTGGGCGAGCGGCCCGGAGATGGTCTCGCCGCGCTCGATCCCCGACCGCGTCACCATGATCGCGTCTTCGACGATCGCATTGCCCGAGGTCTTGGCCGTGATGTCGAGCCCGTCGAGGATCGGGACGCCCGAGCTCATGAGGGTCGCGAGCGTGCGGCAGAACCGCGCGACGGCGATCTTCCGCATGATCAGCCCGAGGATCGGCATCTTGAGCACCGCCGCGTCGACCGTGTGCCGGCCGGCGTCTGTGTCGTAGTAGCTCTTGAAGCCGTAAATGCCGAGCGGGATGATGATGAACAGGATCCAGCCGTACCAGACGACGTAGTTCGACATCGCGATGACGACGCGCGTCGGCAGCGGCAGGCTGGCGCCGAGGCCCTCGAACATCTGCGCGAAGGTCGGGATGACCTTCCACAGGATGACGCCGACGACCAGCGCGGCGATGATCAGGACGGCGATGGGATAGATCATCGCGGACTTGACCTGCCCCTTCAGCTTGACGTTCTTTTCGATGTACACCGCGAGGCGCTTGAGAATCGTGTCGAGGATGCCGCCCGCCTCGCCCGCCGCGATCATGTTGGTGAAGAGCGGGTCGAACGCCTTCGGGTGCCTCTTCATCGCGTCGGCGAGCGCGGCGCCCGCCTCGACGTCGGATCGGGTGGCCAGGATGACGCTCGAGAAGTTCTTGTCGGGCTCCTGCTTCCCGAGGATGTCGAGGCACTGCACGAGCGGCAGGCCGGCGTCGATCATGACGGAGAACTGACGCGTGAAGATCGCCAGGTTCTTGGAAGGAACCGCCTTCCCCTTGGCCTTCACGGGCGCCGCCGCCTTCTTCTCGGCCGCCTGCTCCTTGAGCGCGTCGATGCGGGTGACCATGATCTGCTCGCGCCGGAGCGCCGCGACGACGGCGTCACGCGTGTCACCCGCACGCTCGCCGGTGATGATCTCGCCCGCGCGCGTCCGTCCCGAAAAGGCAAATGTGGCCATGTCTCCTTACCTCTGTGGCACCGGCCGCGGCCGGTTGAGACCGGCGCCGGGCACCACGCCGACGCCGCGATTGATCAGGTCCTGCAGCTCGTCTCTGAGCGACGAGGTCCCGAGCGCAGTTTCGAGAGAGATCAGCTTCCGATGCACGAGCGTCGCCAGCGACTGGTTCATGGTCTGCATGCCGAGCTTCTCCTGCCCGGACTGCATCGTCGAATAGATCTGATGCACTTTGTCGTCGCGGATCAGGTTCCGGATCGCCGCGTTCGGCACCATGATCTCCAGCGCGACGCACCGTCCTGCCCCGTCGGACCGCGGCAGCAGCGCCTGACAGACGATCCCCTCCAGGACGAGCGAGAGCTGCGTCCGGATCTGCCCCTGCTGGTGCGCCGGGAAGACGTCGATGATGCGGTTGATCGTCTGTGCAGCGGAGTTCGTGTGGAGCGTCGCGAACGTCAGGTGCCCCGTCTCGGCGATCCGCAGCGCCGATTCGATGGTTTCGAGGTCGCGCAGCTCGCCGATCAGCACGATGTCCGGGTCCTCGCGCAGCGCGGCGCGCAGCGCCATCGAGAAGCTCTGCGTGTCGCTGTGGACTTCACGCTGATTGACGAGACAGCCCCTGTGCGGATGGATGTACTCGATCGGATCCTCGATCGTCAGGATGTGCTCACGGCGTTCGGCATTGATCTTGTCGATCATCGCCGCGAGCGTCGTGGACTTGCCGCTGCCGGTCGGGCCGGTGACGAGTACCAGCCCGCGCGGCTTTTCGGCCAGGTTGGCGATGACCTTCGGAAGCCCGAGGTCGTCGAATCCTTTGATCTTCTCGGGGATGACCCGGTAGACCGCGCCGACCGCGCCGCGCTGGTTGAAGACGTTGCAGCGGAAACGGGCGAGGCCGCGGATGCCGAACGAGAAGTCCAGCTCCATCGACTCCTCGAACCGTTTCTTCTGCGCGTCGGTCAGCACGCTGTACGCCAGCTGCTTGGTTTCCGACGGCGTGAGCAGCGGCAGATCGAGCTGTTGCAGCTTGCCGTGCACCCGGATCTGGGGCGGTGTGTTCGTCGTGATATGCAGGTCCGATCCGTTGTTGTCGACCAGGACTTGCAGCAGTTCGGGCAGCGTCGCCATTCAGTCGTTCCCCTCCGGGCAGGCTTGAAGGCCTGCGCTACGTTGTTTGCGGGCCAGCGTCATTTCACCGTTTCCCGCGCGACTTCCTCGATCGTCGTCATCCCCTGCTGAACCTTCATCAGGCCACTGCGGCGAAGCGTGATCATCCCTTCCTCGACCGCCTTGCGCCGCAGCTCGAGCGCCGAGGCGCCGACCAGAATGAGCTCGCGCAGCTCGTCGGTGACCTCCATGATCTCGTAGAGGCCGACGCGTCCCTTGTAGCCCGTGTTGTTGCAGACGTCGCAGCCCTTCCCTTTCTTGGGAACGACCGCCTCCGATTCCTCTGGCGTGAAGCCCGCCTCGACGAGCGCCTGGGCCGGCGTCGGATGGTCTTCCTTGCACTTCGCGCAGACCCGCCGGACGAGACGCTGCGCGCAGATCAGGTTCACGGAGCTCGCCACGAGAAACGGCTCGATGCCCATGTTCATCAGCCGGTTGACCGTGCTCGGCGCGTCGTTGGTGTGCAGCGTCGAGAGCACGAGGTGGCCGGTGAGCGCCGCCTTGACCGCGATCTCCGCGGTCTCGAAGTCGCGGATCTCGCCGACGAGGATGATGTTCGGGTCCTGCCGCAGGAACGAGCGCAGCGCCGCCGCGAAGTTCAGGCCGATGTTCTCCCGGATCTGGACCTGGTTGACGCCGACGAGGTTGAACTCGACGGGGTCCTCCGCGGTGATGATGTTCGTGTCCATCGTGTTGATCTTCGAGATGGACGAATACAGCGTGTTGGTCTTGCCGCTGCCGGTCGGGCCGGTCACCAGCACCATCCCCCAGGGCTTGAGGATGTTCCGCTCGAACTTCACGAGCGATTCCTGCTCGAAGCCGAGCTTCGTCATGTCGAGCATCAACTTGTTCTTGTCGAGCAGACGCATGACGATCTTCTCGCCGAAGAGCGTCGGCAGGCAGGAGACGCGGAAGTCAATCTCGCGAGTCGCCCCGTTGTCGGCGAACCGCAGCTTGATGCGGCCGTCCTGGGGGAGGCGCTTCTCCGCGATGTCCAGCTTGGACATGATCTTGACGCGCGAGGTGATCGCGTCGCGAAACTTCATCGGCGGCGCCATGACGTTGTAGAGAATGCCGTCGATGCGGAACCGGACGCGGAACTCCTTCTCGTACGGCTCGATGTGGATGTCGCTCGCCCCTTTTTGAATCGCCGACATCAGCATCAGGTTCACGAGGCGGATGACCGGCGCCTCGCCTCCCTGTTTCTCCAGCGACGCGACGTCGATCTGCTCGAGATCCTCGAGCACCTCGACGTCGTCGTCCATCACCGACGACGTCTCCTCGAGAGCCTTCGTGACCAGGTCGAGAGACGAGGCGCTCGAAATGCTTTCGCCCTGCGGCTGCTCCTGTACCTGCTGCTGGCGCCTCCCGCCTCCGCTGGGTGGCGCCGGAGCCGAGTAGTACCGCTGGATCGCCTCCATGACCCCGGTCTCGGAGGCCACCACCGGCTCGACGTTGTAGCCCGTCATGAACTTGATGTCGTCCATGGCGAACACGTTGGTCGGGTCGGTCATCGCGATCGTCAGGGTCGCCCCCGCGCGACTGAGCGGCACGATCTGATACTTGTGGGCCGTGTCGGCCGGCACGAGCTTGATGACGGCGGTGTCGACGTCGAACTGCGTCAGGTTGATGGAGGGAACGCCGTATTGCTTGCTGAGGAGCTGGGTGATCTCCTCGTCCTTGACGAACCCCAGCTTGACCAGGTTGTAGCCCAGCTTGCCGCCATTCGTCTTCTGCGCGTTGAGCGCTTCCTGGAGCTGCGCAGGCGTAATGCGCTTCTCCTTCAACAGAAGTTCACCGATGCGGACAGCCATAGCTTAGTGAGAGTCTGGTCCCGTGATTCAGAACCCTGGCGGGAGCCGAGAGGAGAACCTGCTGGGGAAGTGATTATTGTACAGCTATGACAGTTTCTGTCAATAGACAGACGTGAACTGTCAATCCGTAAACTTTTTGACGGCGCAGTAAGCCGCTCTGGTTCAGGGAGTTAGAAGTGAACGCGACCCGCGATGCCCCATCCGCGATCGCCATCATCGGAGCCTCCGGTGACCTGCGCATCCACCCAGACCGACCCCCAGACGGCAATACCAAACCCGCCCGTCGCGACCGGACCGAGGTCGTCGCCTGCGGTGTTCAGCCGAAGGCCGCCGCGCGCGGCAAGCCGCCGGCCCCACCGCCATTCGGTGCCGGCCGCCAGAATCCGCCGATCCTCCGCTGCTTCCGCAGCCGGGTTCAGCGAAGACCTGGTCAGGTCGGCGTCGATGGCGATGGTCCAGTCGCCCTGGAGCCAGGCCACGCCTGCCCGGGCCATCCGTTCGAGCCTGAGCGGTGTCCCATCCATCGTGTCGAACTGCGGTTCAACGATATTCCTCACGGTGAGGCCGGCCCGCCAGGGTCCTCGAACATACAGCGCTCCCGCATCGAGGTCGAACGAGTTGGTTGCCCGACCTAGCGCATCGTCATCCGGGTCGAGCGAGGCGAGGCCGCGCACGAACTTCAGCGCGCCGCCGACCGTGAACCCCTCCACCAGCGTGTGGAGAAGCGTCACGCCCGCCTGGTGGGTCACGAGGCCTTCGAGCCGCGTCCGGACGTAGCCCAGCCCGAGCGGCGGCGTCCCGGTGAAGATGCCGGTGCCGGACCGCTCGTCGAACGATTCATAGTCCACGGCCATGCTGAACAAACCGCCGGTCGCGAGCCCCGCAGGATTCCACCAGATCGCCGACACGTCGTCCGCCACCGCGACGAATGCGCCCCCCATCCCGAGCGCGCGTACGCCGATCGTCTCGAAGGGCTGGGCGGAGGCAACGGCTGGGACAATCAGGAGGACGAGCGTCAAACCGGCGCGAAGCATCCGCCCAAGCTTACCCTCAAACCCTTCTGTGGACGGTACTTGCCGCTCGACGAAACCTGCGGTTCACCTTGGTCGTATTCGGACATTAGCGGTACAATTGACGCCTTCGGTCCGCACTTTCCCAGAGAGCTGCAAATGGCTGAGATGACGCAGGTCGAGGGGGCGCAGCGCGCCCAGGGGCTCCTGTCCCGGATCGTCGGGATCGTGGTGTCGCCGCGCGACACCTTCGCCGCGGTCGCTGACCATCCCAAAGTGCTCGGCGTGCTGGCCTTCGTCACGCTCGTCGGCTGTGTCACGATCGGAGGGTTTCTGCTGACCGAGGTCGGCCAGCAGGCCTGGCTCGATCAGCAGGTCGACCAGTCCGAGGCGTGGGGCCGCCAGATGAGCGACGAGCAGTACGCTCAGATGGAAAAGATCGCGCCGGTTGTCGGCTACATCACGACCGGCGTCATGCTCCTCGCGATCCCGATCATGACGCTAATCACCTCCGGCATCCTCTTCGCGGTCTTCAACGCTGCGATGGGCGGCCGTGCCACGTTCAAGCAGCTCATGGCGGTCGTCTCGCACGCCGGAGTGATCTCCGCGCTGGGTTGGATCTTCGTGATGCCCCTGAACTACGTGCGGGAATCGATGTCGAGCCCGACGAACCTGGCGGCGCTGGCGCCCGGCCTCCCTGAAGGCAGCTTCGTGACGCGCCTGCTGGGGACCGTCGATCTCTTCCTCATCTGGTGGGTGGTGGTGCTCGCCATCGGGCTCGCGGTGCTCTATCGGAGGCGCACGCAGCCGATCGTCATGTCGCTGCTTGCGGTGTACGCCGTGATCGCGTTGATTATCGCGGGCACGATGTCGGCTTTGGGGGGTTCATGAAGGTTTCGCGCAAGAAGATCATCATCGGCGCGGTCATCGTGATCGCGCTCGTGGCGATCGTCGTCGCCAACCTGGCGTTCAAGCGGTCGGACGCGGTGACGGTCAACGTCGAGCCGATCAAGAAGCAGCGGCTCGAGGCGATCGTGTCGGCGTCCGGCACGATCCAGCCGAAGCGCTCCGTGAACATCAGCGCCGACACGATGGGGCGCGTGACGAGCCTCGCGGTGAACGAAGGGGACCGCGTGAAGCAGGGGCAGTTCCTGCTGCAGATCGACCCGCGCAACCTCCGGTCGCGGGTCGACAGCGGCGAGGCGAGCATGCAGGCGTCGGCGTCGCAGCTCGAGCAGGCGAAGGTGATGATCGAAAGCTCCCGCACGGCCCTTCTCCTCGCGCAGGAAAACGTCCGGCGGCAGCGCGAGCTGTGGAAGCAGGGCCTGACGACCAAGGAAACGCTCGATCGCACGGAGAACGAGACGAAGCTGCGCGAGATCGAGCTGCAGGAACGGATCAAGGCCGTGGAGACGCTGCGGCTCCGCGTGCTGCAGGAGCGGGCGATGCTCGAAGGCGCGCGCTACGATCTCAGCAAGGTCAGGATCGAGTCGCCGATCAACGGGCTCGTGACGCGACGCAACATCGAGGAAGGCGAAACGGTCGTGATCGGGACGATGAACAATCCCGGCACCGTCCTGTTGACGATCGCGGACATGTCGATCATCGAGGCCGAGGTGGAGGTCGACGAGACCGACATTCCGGGTGTGAAAATCGGCCAGAAGGCGGTGATCCGGATCGACGCCGTGCCGAACCAGACCTTCAACGGCAAGGTGACGGAGGTCGGGAACAGTCCGATCCAGGCGACGGGTCAGGCCGCCGCGGGGCAGCAGGCGACCAACTTCAAGGTGGTCGTGACGCTCGAAGGCGAGATCCCGGAGGTTCGCCCCGGCTTTACCTGCACCGCGGAGATCACGACGGCGACGCGAGACATGGCGCTGTCGGTGCCGATTCAGGCGCTCGCCGTCCGCGAGCTCATCTTCGACGAGAAGGGAGCGATCGTGCGTCCGCCGAAGGAGGAAGGCCGACGTCCGCGTCGTCCGAGCCTGGGCGCCGCTTCGGCCGAGGAGCTGCCGAAAGGACAGACCCGTCGAGAGGAAGAAGGGGTCTTCGTCGTGCGCAACAAGGTCGCCGAGTTCGTGCCTGTCAAGACGGGGATCGCGGGCGAGAAGTACTTCGAGCTGCTGTCCGGCCCCAAGGAAGGGGAACAGGTCATCACCGGCCCGTTCAGCTCGGTGCGCAACCTGCAGGACGGGGATTCGGTCAAGGTCGAGACGCCCGATAGAGGGTCGCGACGTCGATGAACAAGCTCCTGGATGCGATCGGCGTCGCGCTGTCGTCCGTCTGGACGAACAAGCTGCGCTCGTTCATGATGATCCTCGGCAACGTCGTCGCGGTCACATCCATCATCGCAGTCGTGTCACTGATCCGCGGGATGGACACGTACGTCTCGAACGCGATCATCGGGGAAGTGGGCGCCGGGACCTTCAAGGTCATGCGCGTCGGTTTCATCACCGACGACGAGGAGGAGGAACGCGCCCGCCGGCGGAATCCTGTCGTGACCCTGTCGGACATGCAGGCGATCGGCGAGTTTTCTGATCTGGTGGATGCGGTGATGGCCGAGTCCGGGGCCGGGGCCAACCTCAGCTTCGAGAACACCACGCTCGAGAACACACGAGTCATCGGCGTCTCGGCGGACTACGCCGAGTTCGCCGGCTATACGCCGGTCGTCGGCCGGATCCCGAGCCGGCAGGAAGTCGAACGGAGCCGTCCCGTCGTGCTGCTCGGCTGGGACACGGCAGAGAACCTTTTCAAGGGACGGGATCCCATCGACAAGGTGATCCGGATCCGGGGCATGCACTTCCGTGTCGTCGGGGTCAACGAGAAGAAGGGATCGGTCTTCGGCAATTCGCAGGACGAGTTCGCGATCGTTCCGCTGGGCGCGTTCTGGAAGCTGTTCGGGTCGCGCCGCTCGCTCGAGGTCACGGTCAAGCCCGTCGATCCGTCGCAGTTGACCTCCACAATGGATGACGCGCGCGTCGCGCTGCGCATCGAGCGCCATCTGCGCGCGAAGGAAGAAGACAACTTCGGCCTGGTCACGTCCGACACCCTGATGGACTTCTGGCGGGCGTTCTCGTCCGGCATCTTCGCCGTTCTGCTCGGGGTGGTGTCGCTCTCGCTCGTCGTCGGCGGCATCGTGATCATGAACATCATGCTGATGGTCGTCAGCGAACGGACGCGCGAGATCGGCCTGCGCAAGGCGCTCGGGGCCCGCCGTCGCGACATCGTCTGGCAGATCCTCACCGAGTCGACGACGCTCTCGACGGTCGGCGGGCTGATCGGCACGGCGTTCGGGTTCGCGCTGGCGCTGGGCGTCGCCGCGTTCACGCCGCTCCCGGCCGTCATCGAGACCTGGTCGGTCGCGCTCGGCATCGGCATGACCGCGATCGTCGGTCTGTTCTTCGGACTCTACCCGGCCATGCGCGCGGCCGCCCTGGATCCCATCGAGGCGCTGCGACGGGAATGAGCGCGGACACCTCGGCCCCGCGCGCGCAGAAGGGCGGATCGCTCCGGTCCGGCCTTCTCACCGAGATTCTGCTGATCGCACTGGACACGCTCCGCGCCAACAAGCTGCGGTCCGCCCTCACGATTCTCGGCGTGGTCATCGGCGTGACGTCGATTGTGGCGATGACGGCGTTGATCCGCGGCTTCGGAGATCAAATGCAGGCGCTCATCCGCCAGATGGGTGCCGAGACCGTGTACGTCGCGAAGATGAGCATCGCCAGCTTCGCCGCCGGGCGCGAGTTCTTCGATTTGTTGAAGCGCCCAGAGATCACCGAAGACGATGCCAAGGCAATCTTGCTCGGAGCGCCCTCGGTGGCTACCGTCGGTGTCCAGCTCGGCGGCGGGCCCGGTAACCGTCCCGAGCGGGTGACCTACCGGGATCAGTCCACAAAGCAAATGGGGGTGATCGGAACGAGCGCGAACTTCGCCGAGACCAACTACATCGAACTGGAGAACGGCCGCTTCTTCACTGATTACGAGGTCCAACACCGGCGGAGCGTCGTCGTGCTCGGCTATGCACCTGCATCGACACTCTTCCCCACGGCTGATCCGATCGGTAAGCGCGTCCGAATTGGCTCGCACGAGTACACGGTCGTCGGGACGATGGGCAAGCGTCCCAGCATCATGATCGGCAATGCCGACGAGTTCATGGTCATACCGGTCACCACCTACAACAAGGTGTACGAGCCGCCGCGGATCCGAGGCATCCTCGCGAGATTTCTCGTCATCGCCGTGGTCCCGAGGCCGGGCATCCCGCGCGAGCAGCTGGTTCAGGAAGTCGAACAGGTGATGCGCAGCCGTCACCGTCTGAAGCTCGACGAGGAGAACGACTTCGACACGCTCACGTCGGACACGATCCAGAAGATCGTGAACCAGGTCACCCAGGCGATCGTGCTGGCGCTGGTCGTGATTTCGTCGATCGCGCTCATGGTCGGCGGCATTGGCGTGATGGCTATCATGACCATCTCGGTGACCGAGCGTACCCGTGAGATCGGCGTCAGAAAGGCGATCGGCGCGCGACGCCGCGAGATCCTGACGCAGTTCCTGCTGGAGGCGGTCTTCCTGACCGCGCTCGGCGGCATCCTCGGCATCCTGTTCGGGAGCGGCATCGCGTTCGCCATCAACAATCTCGCGGGCTTCCCCGTCTCGCTGCCCTGGTGGTCCTACGTGATCGGCCTCGGCTTCTCGGCCGGCGTCGGCATCTTCTTCGGGATGTGGCCCGCGATCAAGGCGTCCCGCCTTGATCCAATCGAAGCGTTGCGATACGAATAGCCTGCGTGCGGATCGCGATCCGGCGGCTCGTCGCGAGTCCTGTCCTGACCGCGGCAGCTGTCCTCTCACTGGCGCTGGGGCTCGGAGCCAACGCAACGGTCTTCGCCTGGATCCGCGCCGCCCTCGTCGACCCGCTTCCGCCCGCGGTGGATACGAACGGTCTGAGCGTCCTCGCGGCGACCGGTCCGGGTGAGCTCACTGGCGCGCTCGCGCTCCCCGAGCTGAGCGCCATCCGGCGCGGCAGCCCTTCGATTGCGGCGATCGCCGCACATTTCACGATCGACGTCCAGCTTGCCGCCGACGGGGGGCGGCCGCCCGAGCGCGTGATCGGCGCGCTCGTATCCGGGGACTATTTCCAGGCGCTGGGCGTGTCCATCCCGGTCGGTCGGGGATTCCTCCCGGAGGAAGACGCGGCGCCAGGCGCCAGACCCGTCGCCGTGATCAGCCACGACCTCTGGCGCCGCCGGTTCGGCGGCGACCCTGGCGTCGGCGACGCGACGATGATGATCAATGGAGGGAGCTATGCAATCGTCGGCGTCGCGCCCGATGAATTCTGGGGGACGGCGATTGGCGTCGACACGTCCATCTGGATCCCGCTGGCGATGCACGAGACCCTCCTCATGCGGGACCTGCGCGCCGCGCGCGAAACGCGGCTCTTGATATGCCTCGCCCGCCTGGCGCCCGGCGCGACCGACGCCAGGGCGCGCGCAGAGCTTGCGGCCGTGGCGGCGGACCTCGCCCGGGCCGACGTCGAACAGCCCGCGCCGGAGGGCGAGGGCCCTCAGGCCCGGCGGTCATTCACGCTGATGGCGTTCTGGCGCGCCCCGTCCGGCGCCCAGGCCGTGCTGCGGCCGATGCTCGTGCCAATGGCGGTGTTGTCGGCGCTGCTGTTCCTCCTCGCGTGCGTCAACGTCGCCCAGGTGCAGCTCGCGCGGGCACAGACGCGCCAGCGCCTGGGGGCCGTGCAGCTCGCGCTCGGCGCCACGCCCAATCAGCTCGTGCGGGAAACGCTGGCGGAGGCGGCCGTGCTCGCGGGGGCGGCTGCCGTAGCGGCGCTCGCGGTCGCCGCCTGGTCGTCGGAGCTGCTCGTCCGGCTCGTCCCGGCCGCTGACTTCACGCCGCGGTTCAAGGGCGGCATCGATCCGAGCGTCGTCGCGCTCGCCGCTGTGCTGGCGGCGGTCGCGGCGGCGCTCGTGGCGATCGTCCCTGCGCGCTGGGCGTCGCGCGCCGATATCGTGCTGGCGCTGCGACAGGAGGCGGTCACGCTCGCCGGCTCGCGGCGCTCGGGCCGTCTGACTGCGACGCTCGTCGTGGTGCAGATCGCGCTCGCGGTTGCGATCCTGACAGGTGCGGGCCTCCTCTTGCGGAGCCTGCAGCTCTATCAGACCGGCGATCTGGGTTTTGATCCCGAGGGAGTGCTGGTCGCCCGCTACAACCTGGTCCCGTCACGCTACTCCCCCGCCGCCGGCGCCGAGTTTCACCGGCAGCTGCTCGACCGATTGCGCGCGACGCCCGGCGTCGCCAGCGCGACGATCGCGCGCTGGATCCCGCTCAGCCTCACCGGCGCCGGGACGACCTCCATAGACGTCCCGGACTACGTGCCGGCGCCCGGTGAAGACGTGCGCGTCCGCCTGAACGTCGTCGGGTCGTCGTACTTCACGACGATGCGAATCCCGGTGCTGCGCGGCCGGGATTTCGACGCGCGCGACGGCGAGAACGGACGGCGGGTTGCGGCGGTGAGCCAGTCCGCGGCCGAGCGGTTCTGGCCGGGCCGCGACCCGGTCGGCGCGGTGGTCGAGTTCGCGGGCGTGCGCTACGAGGTCATCGCCGTGGCCGGAAACGCTCCCCGGCAACTCGTGATCGACGTGCCCGATCCGTGCGTCTACATCCCGGTCACGCAGTTGTACCGGGCCGACGTGATTCTCCACGTGCGCGCGCCGGACGGGCAGCCGATGCCGCTGGCGCGCGTCCGCGCGGTCGTCGATACGCTCGACTCGGATCTGCCGCTCACCGATCCCCGGACGCTCGACGAGCACGTGCGTGACGCGGGCTTCCGTCAGCGGGTCGGGGCTTCCCTCTTCGGGTTCTTCGGCGCGATCGCGGCGCTCCTCGGAGGGCTTGGCATTTACGCGCTGCTCTCCCACTTCGTCACGGAGCGCACGCGCGAGCTCGCGGTGCGGCTCGCGCTGGGCGCTGAGCCGTCCGACCTGCGGCGACTGGTCCTGTGGCGGTCGCTGTCGCTCACCGCCGTCGGCGTCGCGGCCGGGCTCGCGCTGGCCATGTGGGGATCGCGGTTCCTGACGAACCTTCTGGTGGGGGTGACGCCGGCCGATCCCCTGACGCTGGTGATCGTTCCACTGCTGGCGTTGATCACCGCGGTCGCCGGCGCGCTGGCGCCGCTCGCGCGGCTGCGAAAGCTGGATCCCGCGACTTTGCTGAGGGGATGAGGCCCCAGAGGAACTGGAGGCCACAGAGAAAGGCTGGGACGAGGAGACGCGGAGACGCAGAGACACAGAGAACGGGGGTGTTTATGGCACGCTGGCGTAATCTCGCCATTGCCTTCGCTGTGATCGCGGTAGTAGTGGGAGTTCTGTTCCGCGATCACATAGCCGCGGAGTGGCATGCCCGCGATGCGAGCACGAGGTGATCGATCTGGCCAAGAAGATTCCAGATAAACGCTACACGGGAGCAGGTTGCGGAGGCGTTCGCCTGGGGCAACTACGACTACCTCAAGCTGCGTGCCCGCGGCACCAGAGATCAGTGGTTCTTTCACACTCCGTATCGATTCGGAGCCAGCGATTGGATCTTGATCGTAACCTTCGATCGAGGTCATGTCGCCTCGATTCGCGTCGGCACTTCCGACGACATAGCCGTCGGCCCGAGGGTGCCCCTCCGGATCGCACGAGGCGGTAGGCGGCCCTCCGTGCTGCGTACGCCCGAGCCAATGTGGCCCTCCGGTCCCCCGCTTGGGCGATGGCTCAATTGAACGGGTGGAAGGACCAAAAAAAGACATAGATGGCCCTTCGGCCGCGCTGCACTCTGTGCCTCTGCGCCTCTGTGTCTCTCCGTCCACGACCTTCTCTGCGACCTCGGCTTCCTCAACGTCTCTTGCACCCGCCTCGCCCCTGAAATACGATGCGCAGATATTCCGTCCGAGGGGACTCATATGAAGGTCTACGACGCGGCAAGCATCCGGAATGTCGCTCTGATCGGGCACAGCGGGTCGGGCAAGACCCAGTTGACCTCAGCCACGCTGTTCGACGCCGGGATGGTCAACCGGCTCGGCAGGGTCGATGAAGGCACGACGGTCACCGACTACGACGAAGAAGAGATCTCCCGGAAGCACACGCTGTCCGCCAGCCTCGCCTACGCGGAGTGGAACAAGCAGAAGATCAACCTGATCGACACGCCGGGGATGGCGAATTTTCTGACCGACGCGCGCGCGGCGCTCACGGTCGCCGACTGCGCGCTCGTCGTTGTCGATGCTGTGGCGGGCGTTCAGGTCTCGACCGAGAAGGTCTGGGAGATCTGCGCCGAGCTCGAGCTGCCGCGTATCGTCGTCGTGAATCGCCTCGATCGGGATCGCGCGAGCCTCGACCGAACGCTCGAGTCGCTGCACCAGTCGCTCGGCCGCGAGGTCATCCCGATCCAGCTCCCCATCGGCGAGGAGAAGGACTTCAAGGGGATCGTGGACCTGGTCGCCATGCGGGCCATCACGTTTGCGCCGGACGGCTCGGGGAAACCGTCCGAGGCCGAGATCCCGGCGGCGGTGAAGGAGGCGGCGGACGCCGCCCGCGACGCGCTCATCGAGATGGTGGCCGAGGCGGACGAGTCATTGATGGAGAAGTTCTTCGACGCAGGCACGCTGACGCAGGAGGAGCTCGTCGCCGGCCTCCGGAAGGCTGTCGCTGCCGCGAAGGTCTTCCCCGTCGTCTGCACGTCGGCGACGACGAACGTCGGCATTCAGCCGCTGCTCGACGCGATCCTCGCGTACGCGCCGTCGCCGGCCGACCGCGAGCTGAAGGGACAGCATCCGAAGACCGGGGCCGAGGAGCGGGCGTCGGCCAGCGACGCTGGCCCTACGGCCGCCTACGTGTTCAAGACCGTCGCGGATCCCTTCGCCGGCCGGATTACGCTCTTCCGCGTGCTGAAGGGGTCGCTCAAATCCGACACGACCGTCCACAACCTCACGAAGGACTCGCCGGAGCGACTCGGCCACCTCGTCATGATGCAGGGCAAGACACAGACGCACGTGCCAGAGGTGAAGGCCGGAGACCTCGGCGCCGTGGCGAAGCTGAAGGAAACGATCACCAACGATCTCATCGGCGACAAGGGGGCCGCCTTCACGCTGCCGGCGATCAAGTTCCCGGAGGCGGTGCTCTCCTACGCGATCGAGCCGAAGAGCCGCGGCGACGAGGAAAAGATCAGCACGGCGATGCACCGGCTCCAGGAAGAGGACCCGACGATCCACTACACGCGCGATGCGCAGACCAAGGAGCTGCTGCTCGCCGGGCAGGGGCAGCTCCACATCGAGGTCACCGTCGCGAAGCTGAAGCGGCGGTTCGGCGTCGAGGTCAACCTGAAGCTGCCTCGGATTCCGTACCGGGAGACGATCACGGCCTCGACCGAGGCGCATGGCCGGCACAAGAAGCAGACGGGCGGCCACGGTCAGTTCGGCGACTGCAAGATCAAGGTCGAGCCGCTGCCGCGCGGCAGCGACTTCGAGTTCGTCGACGACATCTTCGGGGGCGCGATCCCGCGGCAGTACGTCCCGGCGGTCGAGAAAGGCATCCAGGACGCGCGGACCCGCGGCTACCTGGCAGGTTATCCGATGGTCGACTTCCGCGTGACCGTGATCGACGGGTCGTACCACGCCGTGGACTCGAACGAGCTGTCGTTCAAGCTGGCCGGCTCGCTCGCGTTCAAGGACGCGATGTCGCGCGCGCGGCCGACGCTGCTCGAACCGGTGATGAACGTGGAAGTGTACGCGCCGAGTGATTTCGCGGGAGATCTCATGGGGGATCTCAACGGCCGCCGCGGCCGCATTTCGGGTATGGACACGCGCGGGCTCTCGACGATCATCAAAGCGCAGGTGCCGATGTCGGAGATGTTGACCTACGAGCAGCACCTCACGTCGGCGACCGGCGCGCGCGGGTCGTACCACATGGAGTTCTCGCACTACGAGGAGGTGCCCTCACACCTCCACGGCAAGATCATCGCGGCGTCGAAGGCCGAGCGCGGCGAGGTCCAGCACGAAGAGGCCTGAAGCCTCTCCGTTCGTCCCTCCAGAGTCCCGCTCGTCCGCGCCTGGTTGATCGATGTCCAGGCATCGATCATCCTCCCGTCATGATGATGCGCATGACAATCCTCGGCGTCGCCCTGCTGATCTCGACGATGCCGCAGACGACGGCGCCGAACGACCAGTGGCCGGCGTACGGCGGCGACGCCGGCGGCACCCGCTACTCCGCTCTGACCCACATCACCCGGGATAACGTCGCGCGGCTCATCCCCGCCTGGACTTACCGCACCGGCGAACTGGGCGCCGATGCGCACGACGGCGAGGAGATGACGTTCGAGGCGACTCCCGTTCACTTCGGCGGACGGCTGTATCTGAGTACGGCGTTCGGCCGCGTCATCGCGCTCGACCCGCAAACGGGAAAGGAAATCTGGACGTTCGATCCGAAAGTGGACCGGGGCAAGTCGTTCTCCGAAGTCACCTCGCGGGGTGTGTCGACCTGGCGCGATGCAAGCACCCCGCCCAACGCCGTTTGCTCCGCACGGATCTTCATCGGAACCATCGACGCCCGGCTGATCGCGCTCGATGCGACGACCGGCCGGCCGTGCGCCATGTTCGGCGATGCCGGCATGGTCGATCTTGCGGCGGGGGTCAATCGCAAAGGCAGCGCGGACTATCAGGTGACGTCCCCGCCCGCGATCTTCCGCGATCTGGTGATCGTCGGGTCGTCCATCGGGGACAACTGGAGCGCAGACACGGGCAGCGGCGTCGTGCGCGCGTTCGACGCGCGCACCGGCGCGGTTCGATGGAGCTGGCATCCCCTGGCCGCGCTGGCTGGACGCCAGGTCGGCGCCGCGAACGCCTGGTCCGTCATCTCGGTCGATACGCAGCGCGACCTCGTCTTCGTGCCGACTTCATCACCGAGCCCGGACTTCTTCGGCGGGTTCCGGCCCGGGGACAATCGCGATGCGAATTCGGTCGTCGCGCTGCGCGGGTCGACCGGAGAACGCGTCTGGGCGTTCCAGACGGTCCATCACGACCTGTGGGACTACGACCTTGCCGCGCAGCCCGCGCTCGTGACCATTCGGCAGGGCGGGCGAACGCGACAGGCGGTCGCGCAGGCGACGAAGATGGGCCTTCTCTTCGTGCTCGACCGCGAGACCGGCGCGCCGATCTTCCCTGTCGAGGAACGCCCGGTGCTGCCGAGCGATATCGCGGGAGATGAAGCGTGGAAGACGCAGCCGTTCCCGGTCAAGCCGCGCCCGCTGATGCCGCACGCGCCTGTTACGCCAGACACTGTCTGGGGCGCCAACGAGGCGGATCTGAATGAATGTCGCGCGCTCGCGCGCCCCTACGTGTCCAAAGGCATTTACACGCCGCCGACGCTGCAGGGAACGATCATGGCGCCGGGCAACGCGTCGGGCACGAACTGGGGTAGCGTCGCCTACGACCCTGAGCGACAGCTCCTGGTGCTCAACACGAGCCGTCTAGCCACGCTCGTGCAACTCATCCCGAGGGACGACCTGGGACGATATCGCGACGAAAGCAAAGCCGCGGGTGAAGACTACGAGTTCGCGCAGCAGCGTGGCGCGCCCTTCGCGATGCGGCGCCGCACCCTGGAGACGGTCAAGGGCATGCCGTGCAACGCGCCGCCGTGGGGGACCCTCGCCGCGGTCGATCTGTCGACCGGCGAGGTCCGATGGGAAGTCCCGTTCGGCCAGGTGCCGGATGAACATCCGCTCGCGAAAGAGTACGGCGCCAAGCCGATCGGCATTCCCAATGGCGGCGGACCATTGGTCACGGCCTCGGGGATCGTGTTCATCGGCGCGACGTTCGACAAGCGCTTCCGCGCGTTCGATGTGGAGACCGGGCGCGAGCTGTGGCAGACCAAGCTCCCCCGCGCCGGCATCGCCACGCCCATGACATACCGTGCGGCCGACGGCCGTCAGATGGTCGTCATTGCCGCCGGCGGTCACGGCAAGGCCGACCAGGAGCAGGGTGACTTCGTCGTCGCGTTCGCGTTACCCGCCTCCGCGCACGCGCTTCGGCGAGGCAGGCCCTGATGGCAGAGCGCCGCGGGTTTCCGACGGTCTGGCTCGCGCTTACGACGCTCGTCGCCCTCCTGATGTCGTTATACGAGTACCTGGACGAGGTGGCCAGGGCGACGGGCGAGCCGGCCAGCATCAACTTCATCGAGGAGCTCACCGGCGTCTTCGCGGCGGCATCGCTCTTCCCGTTGGTTCGCGCCGTGGCTCGCCGATTTCCGTTCGATGGAGCGCAACGAACGCGCACTGTTGCGGTTCATCTCCTTTCGGTGCTGGCGTTCTCCGCGGTGCATACGACCTTGAACTGGGCGTCGCGGGAGGTGCTGTTTCGCGCGGCCGGTCTCGGCGACTACGATTACGGTCTCATGCCGGTGCGTTACCTGATGGAGCTCCCCATCGACGTCATCATCTATACGCTGTTCGCGGCGGGCACCTGGTTCGTGGATCGGCACGAGGCAGCGCGCGAGCGCCAGCTCCACGCCGCGCGGCTGTCGACCGAGCTCACCGAGGCGCAGCTTCAGAACCTGCGGCTCCAGCTCCAACCTCACTTCCTGTTCAATGCGCTGAACACGATCTCGTCGACGATGTATGACGATCCAAAGGCCGCCGACGTCATGCTCTCGCAGCTCGCGGAGCTCTTGCGCGCGGCGCTCCAGACCGCCCGCGTGCAGGAAGTGCCGCTGGCGGTGGAGCTCGAGCTGCTGGGTCATTACTTCGCGCTCCTCGAGGCGCGCTTCGGCGCCGCGCTCGAACACGGCGTGCGCGTGGATGACGCCGTCTCGCGCGCGATGGTGCCCTCGCTCGTGCTCCAGCCGCTCGTCGAGAATGCCGTCCGTCACGGCAACCTCTCGCGGCTCGGCCGAGGACGGGTGCAGGTGACCGCCAGGCCCGACGGCGAGTGGCTCTGCCTCGACGTCGAAGACGATGGGCCCGGCATGTCGGACCTGCGTGCGAAAGCGATCGTTTCGTCCGCCGGCGGTGGCGGGGTCGGGATCTCGTCGACGATCGAGCGGCTGCGGCTGCTCTACGGCGCCGGCCAGGGCGTAGAGCTGTCCTCGAGCGCCCTCGGCGGTCTGCTTGTCCGGCTGCGGGTTCCACTCAGACTCGCGGACTCCCGGGCAACCAGCTAGCTATGCGGCTGCTGATCGTTGACGACGAGGCGCCGGCGCGGGCGAAGCTGAAACGGCTGCTCGCCGCCGAACCGGACGTCGAGATCGTCGGCGAGGCGGCGAACGGCGTGAAAGCGATTGCAGCCGTCCGGGAGCTCAAGCCCGACGCGGTCTTTCTCGACGTCCAGATGCCCATCGTCGACGGCTTCGGCGTGATAGACGAGATCGGCGTCGCTTCGATGCCGTACGTGGTGTTCGTCACCGCGTACGACGCGCACGCGTTGCGGGCGTTCGACGTGCAGGCGCTCGATTATCTGCTGAAGCCGTACTCGCCCGATCGCCTGCAGACGGTGATGTCGCGGCTGCGCCGCGAGCTCGCGCGCGAGCGCGCGACCGACGGCTTCGAACGCCGCCTGAACCAGTTGTTCTCGTCGCTGGGGCGAGGCCGCCATCTCGAACGGCTCATGGTGGAGCGCGACGGCCGCGCCCGGCTCCTGCCCGTCGAGCAGATCGACTGGATTGAGGCGGACCGCAACGAGGCGCGCCTGCACGCCCGCGAAAGCGTGCACGTGGTTCGGAGCACGTTGAACGCGCTGGCCGAACGGCTCGATCCGTCCAAGTTCCTGCGAATCTCGCGTTCGGCGATCGTGCGGCTCGACGCCGTGCGCGAGCTGCAGCCCTGGTTCCACGGCGACTACCGCATCGTCCTCGAGGACGGCACCGAGTTGATGTGGAGCCGCCGGTACCGGGCCCGCTCGCGCGGCGCGTTCGAGATCGGCCGCGATCGGAAGTGACCCAGTGGTGGGCAGAACGCCGGATCGTGTAGAGTTCCGCTCTCGCCAGACGAAGAGGAGAACGGATGGCACAGCCCTGAAACGCCGAAAGCGGACGACTATGCAGACACGAGCACTACTCGCGCTGGCAGGTGTGCTGACGGTTGCTTCGGCGGCGGTCGCACAAACGGTCAACCTCCGGCCGGGCAAGTACGAAACGACGGCCGAGATGACCATGCCCGGCGGCGTGAAGATGCCTCCGCAGAAACAGACTGACTGCATCACGGCCGAAGACCTGAAAGATTTCTCGAAGGCGTTCCAGGACCCGGATGTCGCAGAGTCGTGCAAGGTGTCGGACTACAAAGTCAGCGGCACCAAGGTCACCTTCAACACCGAGTGCAGTGAAGAGGGCCTGCGGTTGACGGGCGCGATGGAGATGACGTTTACAACCGAAAGTTTCGCGGGTCTCATGACCACGAAGGACGACAAGGGCCGCGTCATGACGGTCAAGACGACCGGGAAGCGGATCGGGGAGTGCACGAAATGAAGCCTCGCTGCGCCCTTTACGCGAAGTAGACCCAGAGCCCAATCACGAACACCGCGAGTGCGATCGACGCCGCAACCTGCAGGCGAACCGTCGAGGCGGTGCCGGCCTCGGGCGCGGTGTACTCGCTCTCGAGCGTCGCAAATGTGAGGTTGCTGAGCTTCGCGCGCGGCTCGGGTGCCGTCGCCAGCGAGACGACAACGAGGAGGACCGCGCTGACGACAAAGATGAGGATCGCGAAGTGCAGGAAATTGATCCCCACAAACATCTGCAGCGCGGGGCTCCCGGCCACCGTCGAGCCCAGCCGGTTGATCTCGAAATAGAACCGCGCCGCGCCCAGGACCGCGCCCGCGACGAGCGCCGCGAACGCCCCCTGCCGCGTCGCGCGCGGCCAGAACACACCGAAGAGAAAGACCGCCGCAATCGGTGGGCTGATGTACGCCTGCACGCTCTGCAAATAGATGTACACCTCTGAGCTCAGGTACCCGATGAACGGAACCCAGAGGATCCCGAGGATGACCATGACGACCGTCGCGCCGCGGCCGACCGTCACGAGCTGCCGCTCCGACGCCTGCGGCGCCCATTTCTTGTAGACGTCGAACGTGAAGAGCGTCGACGCCGAGTTGAACGTCGCCGCAAGCGACGACATCAGCGCCGCCATCAGCGCGGCGACCATCACGCCCGTCAACCCTGCGGGCAGCAGCCGCACGACCAGCGCCGGATACGCGTTGTCGCCCGTGATGTCCGGGTACAGCGCCCGCGCGATCAGCCCCGGCAGGACCAGGATGAAGACCGGCAGGATCTTGAGGAGGCCGGCGAAAACCGCCCCGCCGCGCGCGTGCGCCTCATTCTTTGCGCCGAGGACGCGCTGCACGATGACCTGATCGGTGCACCAGTACCAGATGCCGAGGATCGGGGCGCCGAAGAAGATCCCCGTCCACGGGAAGTTGGGATCGTTCATCGGCTTGATCATGTGGAAGAAATCCGGCGGCAGCGCCGCGCGCAGCCCCTCCATCCCTCCGGCCTCGGCGAGCCCGAGCACCGTCAGCAGCACCGCGCCGCCGATCAGGACAACGGCCTGCAGCAGCTCGGTATAGATGACCGCCGCCAGGCCGCCGAAGATCGTGTAGACGCCGGTCGCGACGACCATCACCAACGCCGACGTGAAGAAATCCCACCCCGCGACCTCGCGGAGCACGAGGCTGCCCGCGTACAGGGACACCGAGATCTTGGTAAAGATGTACGCCAGGATCGAAACCGTCGTCAGGTACCAGCGGCAGGCCGGCCCGTAGCGTCGCTCCAGGAATTCGGGCATCGTGACGACGCGGCTGCGCAGGTAGAACGGAACGAACACCCACGCGAGGGTGAGCACCATGAAGACCGCCAGCCACTCGAAGTGGCCGACGGCGAGACCGGTGCTCGCGCCGGAGCCCGCCAGGCCGATGAAATGCTCGCTCGAGATGTTCGTCGCGAACAGCGACGCCCCAACGGCGATCCAACCCACGCTGCGGTCCGCGAGGAAGTAGCCCTGGCTCGTCCTGGCCTTCCGGAAGTGGTACGCGGCCACGCCGAACACAACGAGGAAATAGGCGGCGATGACGACGAGATCCAGCGTGCTCAATCGTTCCTCCTCGGAGGCGTGATCATATACGCGTCCGGCGGCCGCTTTCGCGCGTAAACCGCGCAACGGCGAGCCTCGCCTAATACAAATCTACTAGTGCCGCGGCTCGAGCCGAACACGACTTGACCGTGTGGGCCGTGTTTGTCACGATCACCCCGCGAAACCCCAGTAGCATGACCTCTGTCGACGCTCCTACGCCGCCGCGCCGCCTGCTCGCCGCCTTTCTCCTGCTCCTCGTGAACAGTGCGTATCTGGCGGCCTTCGCGTCGCCGACGCTCTTCTACTACAGCAACGTCGCCGCGCACGCGATCCTCGGCATCGTCCTGCTGGCCTTCGGCGCTCCCTGGCTCGTGCGCCGGCTGGCGCGCACGTCGGTCCTGGGCGGGCTGACGACCGTCCTCCTCGTCGCGGGCGGCGCCACGGGGCTGGCACTCACGTTCACCGGCGCGACACGCGCGTGGTACTGGCTGCTTCTCACCCACATCGGGCTGAGCGCTGCCGGGACGATCGCCGCGATCGTTCTGGCGTGGCCGCGCATCGTCGGCGTCATCCGACGGCCGCGTCCGGCCCATGCGTTCCTCGCCCTGGCGGTGCTGGGCATCGCGGGATGGTCCTCGGCCCTCATCGCGCGGCAGCGCGCCATTGACCGGGAGAACGCGCGCATCAACAATCCGGAGCTGCCGCCGACGTCGATGGACGGGGAAGGGACGGGTCCGAGCGGGCCATTCTTCCCGTCGTCGGCCGAGACCAACGTCGGCGGCATCATCCCCGCGAACTTCTTCATGACGAGCGACACGTGCGGCAGATGCCACAAGGACATCTACGACCAGTGGAACTCGTCCGCGCACCATTTCTCGTCGTTCAACAACCAGTGGTACCGGAAGTCGATCGAGTACATGCAGGACGTCGTCGGGACCAAGCCGTCGAAGTGGTGCGCCGGCTGTCACGATCACGCCGTGTTCTTCAACGGCCGGTTCGATCGGCCGATCAAGGAACAGATCGACACGCCCGAAGCGCAGGCGGGCCTTTCCTGCACCTCGTGCCACGCGATCACGCGCGTGAAGAGCACGATGGGCCAGGGGGACTTCGTCATCGAATACCCGCCGCTGCACGATCTCGCGGCCAGCGAGAACCGGGTGCTGCGCGCCGTGCACGACAAGCTGCTGACGCTCGACCCGCAGCCCCATCGCGAGACGTTCCTCAAGCCGTTCCACCGCGAGCAGACGCCGGAGTTCTGCTCGTCGTGCCACAAGGTCCACCTCGACGTGCCCGTCAACGCGTATCGGTGGTTCCGCGGCTTCAACGACTACGACAACTGGCAGGCGTCCGGCGTATCAGGTGAGGGCGCCCGGTCGTTCTACTACCCGGCCAAGTCGCAGAAGTGCGCGGACTGCCATATGCCGCTCGTGCCGTCGAACGACCCGGCGGCGAAGAACGGGATGATCAAGTCCCACCGCTTCCCCGCGGCGAACACGGCGCTGCCGTTCGTCAACGGCGACGCGGAACAGCTCCGCGCGACGCAGCAGTTCCTGCAGGACGGGCAGATCTCGGTCGATGTCTTCGGCCTCGTGCGCGGTGACGCGCCCGCGGCCACCGCGCGCCAGGACGTGGCGGGCGGCGATCCTTCGATCGCGAGCACGTTCGCCGTCGGCGAGGAATCGATGAACTTCGGGGCGCGGCAGGCCTTCATCGCGCCGCCCGCCGACGTCATCGGCCCTCTCGACAAGGTTCAGCCGGTCGTCCGTCGCGGTGAATCGATCCGGGTCGAAGTGGTCGTTCGCACGCGAAAGGTCGGCCACTTCTTCCCCGGCGGCACCGTCGATGCGTTCGACGTCTGGGTCGAGCTCGAAGCGGTCGACGATAAGGGCCGCGTGGTCTTCCACAGCGGCGCGATCGAGGACGAGGGGCGCGGCCCCGTGGAACCGGGCGCGCACTTCTATCGCGCGCTGCTGCTCGACGAGCACGGGAACCGAATCAACAAACGCAACGCCTGGGCCGCACGATCGGTCGCGTACGTCCGGCTCATCCCGCCGGGCGCCGCCGACACGATTCACTACAGGCTTCGCATTCCCGAGGATGCGGGGGATCGGATTACCCTGCGCGCGAAGGTGAACTACCGCAAGTTCGCGTGGTGGAACACGCAGTGGGCGTTCGCCGGCGTTCGCGACCCGGCGCAGAAGTCCTACTCCGTTGCCCACGGGCATGACGATGGCCGGTTCGTGTTCACCGGAGATACATCGAGAGTGTCGGGAGGGATGAAGCACATCCCGGACATTCCGACGACCGTCATGGCGAAATCGGAGGCGACGCTCACGGTAGCGGCTTCCACGGCGACGGTCCCGGCGCTGAAGACCGTCGAGGACAAGTCGGTCCGCGAGCGCTGGAACGACTACGGCATCGGGCTCCTCCTGCAGGGGGACCTGAAGGGCGCCGAGGCGGCATTCCTCCGCGTGACGAAGATGGAGCCGGGCTACGCCGATGGCTGGGTCAACGTCGCGCGCGCGCGCATCCAGGAAGGCAACATGGCCGGTGCCGAAGAGATGCTGCGGCAGGCGTTGAAGGTCGATCCTGGTCTCGCCAAGACGCACTTCTTCCTGGGCACAGCGCTGAAGAGCCTCGGCCGGTATGACGAGGCCGTCACGCATCTCGAGACCGCGTCCTCGAAGTATCCGCGCGATCGCGTCGTGCTGAACCAGCTCGGGCGCGTCCGCTTCCTCCAGCGACGATTCGGCGAAGCGGTCGCGGCGTTCGAGCGCGTGCTCGCGATCGACCCGGAGGATCTCCAGGCGCACTACAACCTGATGCTCTGCTACCGCGGTCTCGGCCAGCACGAGCTGGCGGCGCGAGAGGAAACGCTGTATCAGCGGTTCAAGGCGGATGAATCATCGCAGGCCATCACGGGTCCGTTCCGGCAGTTGAACGCCGACGACAACAACGAGCGGCAATCCATTCACGAGCACCGTACGGCGGCGCCGCCCGTCATGTCGACGCGCACCGGCTCGCCGGTCCGGTCGGGTGGCAAGTGATGATTCGATCTGTTATCGCGTTCGGAGTTCTGTGTCTTTGCCTTGGCGGACCTGAGAGGTCCGCCCTCCGCGCTCACGCCCAATCGTCTGGCGATCAAGGGGCGCTGCCCGCGTTCACGGACGTCACGGCCACGGCCGGCATCCGCTTCAAGCATCAGAACGGATCTTTCGGAAAGAAATACCTGCCCGAAACGATGGGATCGGGCGGCGCGTTCCTCGACGCCGACGGCGACGGGAAGCAGGACATCCTGCTCATCAACGGGATGAACTGGCCGGGGCGTCCCGCGTCCAAGTCGACCATGGCGCTCTACCGCAACAACGGAGACGGCACATTCGCCGACGTCACCGCGAAGGCCGGCCTGGCCGTGCCGATGTACGGCTTCGGCGTGGCGGCGGGCGACTACGACAACGACGGCCGTACCGACATCTACGTCACGGCGCTCGGCCCGGACCGGCTGTTCCGGAACCTCGGGGGCCTGCGGTTCGAGGACGTGACGGCGAAAGCAGGCGTGGGAGATCCCGGATTCTCGACGAGCGCGGCCTGGCTCGACTACGACCGTGATGGCAAGCTCGACCTGTTCGTCGCGAACTACGTCGAGTGGACCATCGAGAAGGACCTGTTCTGCACGCTCGACGGGAAGACGAAGTCCTACTGCACGCCCGAGTCCTACAAGGGGCAAAGCTCGACGCTCTACCGGAATCTCGGGAACGGCACGTTCGAGAACGCAACGAAGCGCGCCGGCCTGCTCGACCCGACCGCAAAGGCGCTCGGGATCGCGCTCATCGACTTCAACGACGACGGCTGGCTGGATCTATTCGTGGCCAACGACACACAGCCGAACCGCCTCTACGAGAACAAGAAGAACGGCACGTTCGCCGATGTCGGCGTCGCCGCCGGCGTCGCGTTCAACGAAGCGGGCGTCGCGCGCGCGGGCATGGGCGCGGACGCCGCCGACTACGACGGATCGGGCCGCCAGAGCCTGGTCATCGGCAACTTCTCGAACGAGATGATGGCGCTCTACACGAACGAAGGGAACGGCCTGTTCATCGACGAGGCGCCGCCGTCCACGATCGGCAAAGTCTCGCTTCTCACGCTCACGTTCGCCTGCTTCTTCTTCGATTTCGACCTCGACGGCCTCCTCGACATCTTCGCCGCCAACGGTCACGTGGCCGACGACGTCAATTCTGTGCAGCCGCGTGTGACCTACGCGCAGCCGCCGCATCTGTTCCGCAATCTTGGCAAGCGGCAGTTCGAAGCGGTCACGGCCCGCGCGGGCGCCGCGCTGACGCAACCCATGGTCGCGCGCGGGGCCGCCTACGGGGACATCGACAACGACGGCGACCTCGACCTGCTCGTCACGACCAACAACGGACCGGCGCGGCTGTTGCGCAACACTGGAAGTAAGAACAACTGGCTGCGAGTCCGCGCCGTCGGAACGGTCTCGAACCGCGACGCGATCGGCACGTTCGTGCGCGTCACGCCCGCGGGCGGCCGGCCGTCGCCCTGGGCGCTCGTCAAGACCGGCTCGAGCTACTGCTCGCAGAGCGAGCTGCCGCTGACGTTCGGCCTCGGCCGCGTCGATCGCGTGGACAAGATCGAGGTGAAGTGGCCGAACGGCCGTACCCAGACCTTGCCCGGGACGCGCGCCAACCAGACGGTCACGGTCGAAGAACCTCGTACCCCCCAGTCGTCCGCTTCACGATGATCCGCGGAGTCGTCGTTGCCGGCTGCGCGGCCGCCCTCGGGATCGTTGCGCTCACCCCCTTCGACTTCGCTCAGGGCAAGCCCTTCGACTCCGCTCAGGGCAAGCAGCCGGCGCAGACCATCGAAGACGCGTACCGCGCCAACAATCTCGGCGTGGCGCGGCTCGAGCAGTTCGACTACCCCGCGGCGACTGCCGCCTTCCGTCAGGCGCTCGAGAAGCACGCCGATCTCGCGATCGCGCGCCTCAACCTCGCGATTGCGTTGCTCTACGCCGGCGATCTGAGCACGGCACGGCGCGAGGCCGAGGCCGCGGCGGCGCGGCTGCCGTCGCTCCCGCAGCCGCCGTACGTGCTGGGGTTGATCGCGCGCGCGGAGAACCGGACGGCGGACGCGGTCGCGGCGTTCACGCGCGTCCGTGAGCTGGACCCGCTCGACCCCGGCGCCGCGACGCAGCTCGGTCAGCTCCTGCTCCAGGAACGGAAGTACGCCGAGGCCATCGATCTGTTCCGTCGCGCGATCGACGCGGAACCGTACAACGCGACGGCGGCGTATGGGCTGGCCATGGCGCTCACGCGCGGCGGCTCGCGCGACGAAGGCGCCGCGGCGATGGCGCGGTTTCAGAAGCTGCGCGACAGCGCGTACGCGACGACCTATTCGCAGAACTATCTCGAGCAGGGACGCTACGCAGAGGCGATTTCGTCCACCGGCGCGGAGTCGGAGCTGGTCGATGAGACAGTTCCGAAGGTTACCTTTACTGACGCCACGGCGACCATTCTGCCCGAGGCGCGGAAGCCCGGCGCCGCAGGGGGCGACGGAAGCGTCACGCTCGTCGATCTGGACGGTGACGGCGACCTCGATCTGATCGACGCCGATCCGCGCGGCCTTCGCCTGTACCGCAACGACCGCGGCCAGTTCAGCGACAGGACGGCCGGGGCCACCTTCGGCACGGGAACGCCGCGCCGAGTCGTCGCTGGCGATTACGACAATGACTTTCTCCCGGACCTGCTCGTGCTGTACGACGACCGCTGGTCCCTCTTCCGACAGGCTGAGAATCGATTCGAAGAGGTCAAGGGGCTGCCCGCCGGCCCAGCGGCGCCCCGCACCGCCGCGTGGCTCGATGCCGACCACGATGGCGACGTCGACGCGGTCGTCGGCGGATCGGCGGCCGTCGGCCGCGGGTCGATGCTCCTGGCACGCAACAACGGGAACGGGACGTTCTCGGACATCACCGCCGAGGCGGGCCTGACCGTGCAGAAGACGGTCGCGGCCGTCGCGCCGACCGACTACGACAACCGCCGCGACATTGACGTCGTAGTGCTGCTCGAGGACCGAACGCTGTTGCTTTTCCGCAACATGCGAGACGGGACGTTTCGCGACGTTGCCGCCGAAACCGGCCTGGGGGCTCAGCCCTCCGTGGAGTTCGGCCGGACCAATCCGCCAGGCTTCAGGGGGACCAATCCATTGGCCCTCGGCGACATCAACAAGGATGACTACCCGGACATCCTCTCCGTCAGTGCCACTGGCTGGACTCGCGCGCTCAGCAACGGCCTCGGCCGCTACGGGATCGAGACGGTCCAATATGGCTCGCGGGCCCGCGCCGCGCAGTTCATCGACTACGACAACGATGGCCTCCTCGATCTCTTCGCGCTCACAACGGCAGGCCTACGCCTTTCCCGAAACCTCGGATCTCGCTGGAGCGCGATCACAGATCAGCCCTTCGACGATGTCAGCGTCCCGCGTGACGCCGACGCATCGGTCGCTGCCGGCGATCTGGATCTGGACGGTGACACGGACGTCGTGCTGCGATACGCGACGGGAGGTCCGATCATCCTGCGCAACGACGGCGGCAACCGCAATCGCTCACTGCGGGTCCGCCTGACCGCCCGTGTCAGCAACCGGAGCGCGCTTGGGTCCAAAGTCGAAATCCGCGCGGGCAGTCTTCGCCAGAAGCTCGAGCTGTCAGCCGCATCGCCGGCCGTCGCGCCCGCAGACCTGATCGTCGGTATGGGCGCGCGGACGGCCGCCGACGTCGTTCGCGTGCTGTGGCCCGCCGGCATCCTGCAGGCGGAGATTCCTCAGACGCCGTCCGAGATTGCTCTGACCGTTCAGGAGCTCGACCGCAAGCCGTCGTCTTGTCCTTACCTTTACACGTGGAACGGCGAACGCTTCGAGTTCGTGACCGACTTCCTCGGCGGGGGCGAGCTCGGGTACTTCGTCGCTCCCGGCGTTCGGAACCGTCCCGATCCGGACGAGTACGTGCGAATCGACGGACGCCAACTCAGGGAGCGCGACGGCCGCTACGAGCTGCGGATCACGAACGAGCTCGAAGAAGCCCTCTTCCTCGATCGCTCCCGGCTGATCGCGATCGATCATCCCGCCGACGTCGAGATCCATCCCGAGGAAGGACTGAAGGCGACGCCGCCACCGTTCCGGCTCCACGCGATCCGCGGCGCGGTGCCGCCGTTGGCGGCCGTCGACGATCACGGCCACGACGTCCTCGACCGCCTGGCGCGCCTCGACCGGCGATACTCGGACGACTTCGCGCTCGAGCGGATCCGCGGATACGCGGCGCCTCACCACCTGACGCTGACGCTGCCCGAGACGGCCGCGAACCGCCGGGTGCTTCTGCTGACCGGTTGGACCGACTACGCGTTCTCGAGCGACAACTTCGCCGCCAGCCAGGCGGGGCTGCGGCTCGTCCCGCCGTCGCTCGAGATCAAGGATGCCCAGGGAGGCTGGCGTACGGTCATCGCCGACGTCGGCATTCCCGTCGGCCGCCCGCAGACGGTCGTCGTCGATCTGTCAGACGCCGTTCCGCCGTCCGTCCGGGAGCTACGAATTTCCACGACGATGCGGATCTACTGGGATCAGATCCGCGTGGGATCATCTTCGCACCTTGAGCACCCTGAGCACCCTGAGCACCCGCACCCAGGGCACCAAGGGCACCGAGAGCACCCAGTGCACCTTGAGCCTGTCCGAGCGCTTTTGCGATGGCGCGGATTCTCGGCGGAATCGACCCGCGAGGAGCCGTTCCGCTACGACTACGCGAGCGTGTCGAGCGTCTCTCCGTGGAAGCTCATGCCGGGCCGCTACACGCGCGAGGGGGACGTTCGGCCGCTGCTGGCGGCCATCGACGACATGTTCGTCGTCGCGCGCCCCGGCGACGAGATTGCGCTGTCGTTCGACGCCCGCGAGCTGCGGCCGATTCCGGCCGGGTTCAGCCGGACGTTCCTTCTCCATGCGGACGGCTTCAGCAAGGAGATGAACCTCCACTCGTCGAGTCCGGACGTGGTGGAGCCGCTCCCCTTCCACGGCATGCCCGACTATCCGTACGCTCCGCCGCACGCCTATCCGCGCGACGCCGCGCATCGCGAGTACCTCGCGCGCTACAACACCCGGATCGTCGGCCGCATGCTGCCGCCGCTTATCGGGGACAGTCACCTTTTTTCACAAACCGTAAAAAGGTGACTGTCCCCCTTATCCGCTACGCCGCCGCCGCCTGCCAGACCGATCTCGTCAACCCGGCGGACCGCGGCGGGATGCGCGCGAACACCGATCGCATGCTGGAGATGATCGACGCGGCGGTCGCGGGCAGCGCGCCGTTCCTCCCGGTCAGGCTCGTCGTCTTTCCGGAGTTCGCGCACGCGGCGCCGGTGTACCCGACGGTGGCGGAGCTGGCCGAGCGCCTGGCCGTGCCGATCCCGAACGAGCACACCGATCGGCTCGAGCGCCGGGCGCGCGCGCTCGACATCTACATTCAGAGCGGATCGTTCATCGAAACGGATCCGCGCTGGCCCGGCGTCGTGTTCAACACGACCTGCCTCATCGGCCCCGAGGGGATCCTCTACAAGTACCGGAAGGTCAACCCGTGGATTCCCTACGAGGTGCACGCGAGCCCGCACGACATCGAGGGCTACGACGATCCGCTCTTCCCCGTCGCCGACACGCCCATCGGCCGCATCGGCTGCGCGATCTGCTACGACTGGCTGTTCCCCGAGGCGATCCGGCAGCTCGCCGCGAACGGCGCGGAGGTGCTCGTCCGCGTGTCCGCGTACATGGATCCCTGGGGCGCGACCGAGCCGATGAACTGGTGGACGCTCGTCAACCGCTGCCGCGCGATCGAGAACGTGGCCTTCGTCGTCGCCGCCAATCAGGGAGCGAGCCTGCGCCACTACCCGCCGTACTCATGGCCGGGCGGCAGCCAGATCGTGGACTTCGACGGCAGGATGATCGCGGAAGCTTCGCCAGGACCGGGCGAGCGCATCGTCGTCGGACCGATCGACGTGAGCGCGCTCCGGCACGAGCGCGAGGCGCGCCGCGGCCATCACATGCTCGCGCACCTGCGGACCGAGGCCTATCCCGTCTACCGCGAGCGGATCTACCCGCCGCGGACCGAACGCCAGTCGCCGCTGCCGGATCTGTCGTACGAAGGGAATCTCGAGCTGATCGAGGAGGCGAAGCGCCGGATCGTGCTACATCACGGCGTGATCGGCGCTGAGACCGCCGGGCGACCTCCCAAGCGGAACTGATAGCCCGCCATGAAAATCACCTTGGGGAACGTCGCATCTCCCTCAATACCGGTGTAAGGATCTGGCTTCCGATTGACGTAGAACGAGATCGGCAGCGCCATCCAGAGCGCACCCGGTCCGGTGTTGAAGCTGATACCGGGCTCCACGAACATCGCCACACCGGGACGCCGGAAGCCGTGGCTCTGCCCGAACAGGTCGTAGCGGCGCTGTCCTTCGAGGCGATACGCGCCCATGACGCCGATCCGCCGGTTGAGCAGGTAGGCGGCGCCCGCGCGGACCAGATACTGATCCGGAACCGAATTCACGAGCCGATCCGAATTGGCCGGCGGCGCAACTCCTGGCGGCAGACGCGAAACGGTCAGCGACGGCGTGCCGTTCGTGTCGCGGGGATTCGCGAGGTAACTGCCTGACGCGAAGATCTGGCCGCGCACGCCGACGCGCCTGAAACCCTGGATGTCAGCCATCAGCCCCCAGCCGCCGTCGCCCGGCTGGACGGACTGATCGACGAACCGGAGCTGGTTGTTCTGCCCGTTGCGGTCAGGGAAGAGATCCTGCGCCTTGTACTGGCCGGTCGGCATCTTCACGCCGAGCCCGACGCTGACGTTTCCGTTGACGCAGCGTTCCGCGTTTCCGATCCAGTAGCGCCCAGCGACGGAGATATCGCCGAAGCCCCGGGCGTCCTGCTGCGCGCGCGGACCCAGGGTCGGCGCGGTGGGGCTGGGAATCGACCATGACGCGGCGGTATAGGGCACGCCGACCGACATGCTGATCTGGCGCGTGAACGCGTAGGTCGCGGTGACGTCGGTCGCGTACTGACGGTTGACGACGTAGGTGCCGAGCTCTTCGCGCTCGTGCTGCCGCTCGTCGAGCCGGTAGTGCGTGTCGGATTCCAGCGCGCGGCCGGCCACGCTGATCTGCCATTCGCCGGGCTGCTGATACAGGTTGCTCGACGCGCCAAGCACGGGCGCGTTCTGTCTGATCAGCACTCAACCCTGGGCCCATGCATTCGCCGGCGTGCCGCCAACGAACGCGCCGGCCGCGGCGACGATCCACAAGGCCTGGAGGGCTCGTGTTTTCATGGAGCCGCCAAGGTACCCGCGGCGCGCAAGCGACGCAATAGTACGAATGCGTTATGGGAGCCCTGACGGCCGATATGGCGGGCAGAAACAAAGATGGGCTGCGAGCGGAACGCTCGCAGCCCATGGTCGAAAGCCGGGGGGGCGCCCTACCAGAGGATCTTGAAGCCCAGCTGCATCTGGCGCGGATCGCGGACGCGCGTCGCCTGCAGGAAGTTGCTCGGAATCGTCGAGTTGGTAATCGACGTCGCAGTTGCCGCGTTGCCGGTGTTGAAGGTGGCCGCCGACGCGTTCATGGCGGTGTTCAACCCGTCATATCTGAAGTTCGTGTTGTTGAACAGGTTGAAGATGTCCCATCGGAACTGGACCCGGACGCCGCTCGTGACGCGGAAGTTCTTGTAGAACGCGAGATCCGTCTGGAAGTAGCCCGGTCCATTGCAATCTCCGCGCTTGGCCGTGCCGTTCTCCCCGAGCTGGAAGCCATTGAGCGTGAAGGCCGCCGGATTGATGATCTGTTCCGCCGTCGCCCCGCTTGGCGGGGAGCACGACTCTCCGGTACGGTTCGGACGCTGGTTGTCAGTGTATCCGGTGCCCGACGGTCCGCCGTTGAGACCTGGAATGGTGCCCGTGCGAGCGTTCACCGGCTGCCCGGTGGCGGCGCCTACAATCGCGCTGACCTCCCAGTCGCCGAGGAGCGTCTTCTTCAGGCCCGATGCGTTCTCGAACACCGGCAGCATCCAGACGAGCGAGGAGTTGAAGATGTGCGTGCGACCGACGGCGGGACGCCCCCAATCGAGGTCAGGGTCCGCCACATCCAACGGCGACGTATCCTGCTCGAGGCCCTGGCCGCTGTCTGTCATGTTGACGTTGGCCCTCTGGCGAGCCAGCGTATACGACACCTGGAACTGCGACCCGCGCCCAAGGCGGCTCACGAGCTGCGTCTGGAGCGAATGGTACTTGGACTCACCGCTGTGATCCCAGAACGCGATGTTGTTGTTGTTGTTGAAGACGCCGAACGGCCGGAGCGCGATATTGGCCGGCTGACTGCGCGCGAACTCGAGACGGTCGTCAACGCCGTTGCGGTTCACGTCGCCGTGCACGACCGGTTCGCGTTGACGGCGCGCAATTGATCGTTGGCGTAATTGCCGACGTACCCGACCTCGAGCGTGGTGTTGCGCAAGATCTCGCGCTGCACCATGAGGTTCCACTGCCAGCTGTTGGGCGTCACCTGGTCGACGGCCCGGCCCTGCGTCGGCACGCCCCTCGTAATGATTGAAGCACCCGCTGCACGGGCGAGACGGGGCTGTCGAACGTTCGAGCGCCTGAGATCGTCTGAACGAACGGCGGATTCTGCGCCGCCAGCGCCAGCGTCGGGCTGAGCCGCTCGCGCAGGAAGAACTGACCGATGCCGGCGCGCACGGCCGTCTTGCCGTCGCCGTTGACGTCCCAGGCCACGCCCAACACGCGGCGCGAAGTTGTTGTAGTCCTGGTCCATCAGCGAGTCGTTCGGACCTTCAGCGCCGCCTCGGGCACCGGCATCCTGGCACCACGTTCGTACCCGGCGGCTGCAGGATCCCGTTGCACGGATCGGCGCCAAGCGCCGCGTTGAACAGCGACGGCTGGAAGCTCGTGAGCGCGTTGTCCGCCGTGCGCGAGTTGTAGTAGATCGAGTAGCGGAAGCCGTAATCGACGGTCACTCGCGGCGACGCCTGCCATGAATCGGCCATGTAGAACTCGACGTCGTTCCAGCGCTGCGGAACCGACGCGGCCAGAGTTGCCTTCCGAGAAGCCCCACGACATATCCCTCAGCAGGAAGTCAGCAAGCAGATTGCCACTGTTGACGAAGCTGTTCGCAGGCAGGCCCGCGGAGCCCCAGAACGCGGAGTGCTGCTCCGATCCGTTGCCGTTCGAATCCTCGTTCTTCGTGTTCCAGCTGACGTTCATGCCCGGCCTTCACGAAGTGCTTCCCGAAGACCTTCGTGTAGTCGTCCTTGAGGACGTAGAGGTCCTGATTGTTGTTGAACGGCGCCTCGTTCCACAGCGCCTCGTAGCCGGCCCCGCCCCAGAACACCGGGTGCGAGAGCCCATCGCCGTACTGTTTGTTGGTAAACCCGAAAACCGGCTGTATCAGGGAAACGATCTGCTCCGCCTGCTCAGGGTTCTCGCCGCCGCGCGTGATCTCGATCTTGTTGGCCGAGTAGGAGAACTGGATCGTGTTGGTCGCGCTCGATCCGAACGTCTGGCTCAACGACGCGACGAACGACTTGGCCGGCTGATTCCACTGCGAATCGACGCCCGGGAAGTCATCGTCTCCCCACAGCTGCGTGTTCGCGCTCGGCTCGGTTCCCTTGCCGTTCTTCCAGCCGTCCTGCGTGTACCGCACCATGATGCGGCTGGCCGCCGACAAGTTGTAGTCGCCGCGGATGTGGTACTGGTTCCAGTCGACCGGCGTCGTGACCGACGTCACCCAGTTGTTGCAGCTGCCCGATGCTGGGGTGACGTTCGGCAGCGGATACAGGTTCAACATCGCCTGGCCGCCCGGGCTGATGCGGTTGGCCGGAATGCGATTGCCTGCGAAGGCCGCGCCTGTCAGCGGGTCGTTGGGAATCCCGGGCGAACAGCCCGGAACGCCACCCTGGCTGAAGTCGCCGTTGCGCTCCGCCTGCGTCGGCACCAGCGCCGAGCGCGTCGTCCCGCGATCTTCCAGGTTCCACTCCATGCCGCCGAAGAAATGCAGCTTGTCTCTGACGATCGGCCCGCCGAACGACCCGCCGTAGTCATGGCGGCTCAGTTCACCTTTTGGCAGGTTGTTCTGCTTCAGGAAGTAATCTGTCGAGTTCAGCGCGTCGTTGCGGCCGCTATAGAACCCGCTGCCGTGGTAGGTGTTCGTTCCGCCGCGCGTCACGATGTTGATTTGCGCGCCGGCGGCGCCGCCGAACTCCGGGCCGTAACTGTTACGGAGAATCTTGAATTCTTCAATCGCCTCGAGCGAGGGATAGACCAGGATCGTGCGGTTCGAGCCGACGTCGTTGTTGTTCGCGCCGTCGACGGTCCACATGTTCGCGGTCACATCGTTGCCGCTGACCGATAGGTCGGAGCCGCTCATCAACCCTTTGTCCTTGGTACTGAGCGAGTCGGGCATGCTGACGCCGGGCATCAGCGTCGTGAGCTGGATGAAGTTGCGGCCGTTCAGCGGCAGCTCGCGGACCTGCGTGCCGGTGATGACGCCCGACACTTCGCCGCCGATCGTCCGGACTTCAATGGCGCTCGACGCGACGGTCACGGTCTCGCTGACCGATCCGGCCTCGAGCTGGAAGTTGACCTCGCGATCGTCGGCGACACTCAGGGCGATGTCGGTAACCGTTCCGCCTTTGAAGCCCTGCAGCGTCGCGTCGATGCGGTAGCGCCCGACGGGCAAATCTGGAAACGAGTACACTCCAGCGGCGTTCGTGGTCGCCGTTCGAGAGAGGCCCGTATCCTCGCCTTTGAGCGCGACCGTCGCGCCCGGGATCACGGCGCCCGACGAATCGGAGACCGTGCCGCGGATGTTGGCGGTGCTGCGTTGCGCAAACGCAGGCATCGCCGCGAGGAGCACGAAAACGACGGCCAGAACCAACCACTGCTTACGCATCGATCGGGGCCTCCGCCCGTTAGTTAATGCACTTTAATAAGGTGTATTATTTCCGTACCCCAACCATTGTCAAGGTCTTTCTCCAGTGAGTGATCCAGTGTCCCGACCAGCGCGGTCGGCCAGCCGTCTCAGCCTCGCCGGCCTTGCCGCGACAGCCGCCGCTCTGGCCCTCCTCACGACGAGCCGCTGCGCTCCCAGGTCATCCTCGGATCTCCAATCAAGGCAGCCGCTTAACGTCCTGCTCATCACCATCGATACGCTGCGCGCCGACGCCATCGGCGCGTTCGGAGCGGCCGGTGCCCCGACACCCTGGATGGATCGGCTGGCGGCCGCCGGACTCCGGTTCGACCAGGCGCGGGCCCACAACGTACTTACACTTCCGTCTCACGCAAACATACTGGGTGGACGTCTTCCCACCGAGCACGGCGTCCGAGACAACTCCGGGTTTCGGTTTCCGGCCGATCGACCGACCCTCGCCACGATCCTGAAGGATCGCGGCTACCGGACCGGCGCGTTCGTCAGCGCGTTCCCGCTCGACTCGCGGTTCGGGCTCGACCGCGGCTTCGACGTCTACGACGACAGCTTCGTCGACGCGCGCGCAGGAGGCGCGTTTCTGCTGCAGGAGCGGCGCGGCGCGGATACGGTCGCGCTCGCGCGGCGCTGGATGGATGCCAGATCGATGCAGCCGTACTTCTGCTGGGTGCATCTCTTCGAGCCACACTCCCCGTACTCGCAGACGTACGCAGACGACGTTCGGTCGGTCGACGCGGCGCTCGGGCCGCTCGTCGACCCGATCCTCGCGGCGGGCGACCGCTCGCCGACGCTCGTCGTCCTGACATCGGATCACGGCGAATCGCTCGGCGAGCACGGCGAATCGACCCACGGAATCTTCGCCTACGAATCGACGCTCAGGGTCCCGCTCATCCTGTATCACCCGCGCCTGTGGAAGCCTGGCGTGATTGCGGAGGGCGGACGGCACATCGACATTCTCCCGACCGTTCTGGCCGCGCTCTCGGTGCCGGCGCCGGAAGGCCTTCCAGGAACATCCTTGGCCACGCAATCAGCGGCCTCTGCGCCATCTGCCGCCTCTGCGCCCTCTGCCGCCTCAGCGTCCTCTGCGCTTGCGAAATCCGTCGTCTACTTCGAGGCCCTGTCCGGCAGTCTGAACCGCGGGTGGGCGCCGCTCTACGGCGTCGTCCGGGATCGATTGAAGTACATCGATCTACCGATTCCGGAGCTGTACGACCTCCGGGAGGATCCGACGGAAGAGCACAACCTCGCGCTCGGACGTCCCGACGTCGTCAAGGAGATGCACGCTCTTCTCGGTACGTTCCGGGCAACGGCCGCGCCGCCGCGAACGAGCGCGGTCGCGGCGGACACGCGCGCGCGGCTGCGGAGCCTCGGGTATGTCGCCGCGGGCGCTTCTACGATCAAGTCGCGATACACGGAGGCTGACGATCCGAAGAACCTCATCGCGCTCGACAAGGCCCTGAACGACGTGGCGGCGTTGTATCAGGCTGGAGACCTCGAGCGTGCCGCGGCCGCCTGCCGCGATCTCATCCGCAAACGTCCCGGCATGGCGATCTCGCGGGTCTATCTCGCGCAGATCGAGCGGGAGCGAGGCAATCTCAGGGCTGCGATCAACGCGCTTCGGCCCGCGGCCGCGCTCAATCCGGACGACGTCGAGACGATGTCGCTCCTCGGCGCGTCGCTGACCGAAGCGGGACGGGCGCGCGAAGCAGCCGCGCTGCTCGAGCCTCTGGCGCGCATAGAGGCGCCCGATCCGCAAATCGTGACGGCCTACAGCCTCGCGCTCGCGCGGCTCGGACGGACGGCGGAGGCGCTCACGGCGCTCGACCGCGCCCGGGCGCAGGACCCGTCGAATGCCCGGCTGCTCGTAGAGACCGGGACCGTCAAGATGATCGCCAACGATCGCGACGGCGCGCGGCGGGACTTCGAGGCGGCGCTCGCGCGCAATCCGGAGCTCGCGCGCGCGCACAGCTCGCTCGGCGTACTGGCCGCCGACGAACGCAAACTGCAGGAGGCGATCGACCACTGGGGCCGGGCGGTCAAGCTCGACCCGCGAGAGTACCGTACCGTGCTCGGGGTCGGCGCCGCGCTCGCGCGTGCGGGGCGTACGGTCGAGGCGCGCACGTACTTCGACTTCCTGGCCTCGTCGTCGCCGCCGCCGGAATACGCGCGCGAGATCGACCGCGCCCGCCTCACCCTGCGCTAAGATCGCTGAGATGCGGAGGATCGCCGGCGCTGCGCTCGGCTGCCTGCTTGCGGCCTCGTCTTCTTCCGGTCAATCGCGGACCGCGACCGATCCGCTCACCGCGCTCGATCGGACGATGGCCGCCGCCGAAAGCAGCCTGCGCGAAGAGGAGATGCAAATCGCGGAGAGCCGCTACCGCTCCGCGCTCCTCGAGGGCTGGATGCTGCTGGGTCATCTCGAATCGGCCGAGGGGCGGCTGACGGCCGCGCGCGACGCGTTCCGCCGCGCTTCGACGTCCACCGTGGATCCGGGTCCCTCGCTGTACTCGCTCACGGTTCTCCACATGCAGCTCGGAGAGTCGTCCGACGCTGTTGCCGTCGCGTCGCGGCTGGCGCGGGCCAACCCCAAGGACGTGGCGACGCGCAGGCTGTACGCGCAGGCCCTGGTCGCCGACGGACACCCCGAGGAGGCAGTACAAGAGCTCGAGGAAGCGAGAGGCGCGTCGCCGGGCGATCCAGAGCTCGCGTTCGCCCTCGCGTCCGGCTATCTGCAGCTCAAGAAAATAGAGCCGGCCGAGCGGCTCTTCGCCTCGGTGATCGCGGCGAAGCCGCTGCCGGCCACGCACGTGCTCATTGGCCGGACGTATCGCGATGCCGGCGACTTCGATCGCGCCCGAGCGTCGTTCGAAAGAGCGCTGAAGATGGACGCGAGGGTTCCGCGCGCCCACTACTACCTGGGCACGCTCGCCGTTATGTCGGAGGGGGTCCTGCAGCTCGACGAAGCCATCAGGGAGTTCCGCCAGGAGTTGAAGCTGACGCCGTCCGATCCGGCCACGAACCTCCGGCTGGGAATGGCGCTCGTCGAGGCCAAGCGCGCTGAGGAAGCGCTGCCGGCGCTTCGGATCGCGTCCCGTGCGGACAGCGCGTCCGCGGTCGCGTTCTACTACCTCGGCCGGTGCCAGCTCGCGCTCGATCAGACCGCCGACGCGATCGCGTCCCTTCGCCGGGCGCTCGAGCTCGTCCAGAAGCTGCGCACCGACGGGACAAGGGCCGGACAGGTCCACTTTCAGCTTGCTGTGGCGCTGCGAAAGCAGGGCGCGGCCGATGAGGCGGCCCGTCACTTCTCAGAGGCGGAACGTTTGTCGGCGCAAGGGACCGATTTGTCCCGCGAGCGGCTCGCCCGTTATCTGGCCGACGCACCAGGCCCGGAGACTCCCGCGGGACTGGCGGCCGACACGTCCCCGCTCGCCGCGCTCCCACCGCCGGCGCGCGACGAGTTGCGACGCCGCGTCAGGGAAGCGCTGACGCGCGCATCGTTCAACCTCGGCGTCATCCATACGCAGGCGCAGCGGTTCGAGCGGGCAGCCGACTTTCTGGCGCGCGCCGCGGAGCTCGATCCTGTCTTTCCGCAGGTGCAGTACTCGCTCGGCGTCGCGTATTTCAACGCGAAGCAATTCGACAAGGCTGTCGAACCGCTTTCGCGCGCGCGCGACCTGGCGCCCTCCGATGCCAACGTGCGGCGGATGCTGGCGCTCAGCTGCCTGAACGCCGAGCAGTACGACAAGGCGGCGGAGCTCCTGCGGAACGACCCGCAGCGCGATACGGATCCATCGTTGCAATACGCGTACGGCCTGGCGCTCGTCCGCACCGATCGCGGCGCGGACGCCGAGATCATCTTCGACCAGCTCCTCGCCGCGCACGCCGACAACGCGGAGGTCAATGTCCTGCTCGGCCAGGCGCACGCGCAGCAGGGGGACTACGACGCCGCCCTCAAGTCGCTTCAGCGTGCGCTGCAGATCAAGCCGGATGTCGCGGAGGCGAACGCCGCGCTCGGCGTCATCTACCTGCGCCAGGGAAAGCTGACGGAAGCGGCAGATGCACTGCGGGCCGAGCTGAAGATCCGACCTGACGATCTTCAGGCGCGCTTTCATCTCGCGACCGTCTTCGACCGCAGCGACCAGCGCGACGAAGCGTTGGCCATCGTCCAGTCGATCGTTCGGGTGAAGCCGGACTACGCGGACGCGCGGTACCTGCTCGGCAAGCTGCTGCTCGCGAAAGGGGAGGCGGCGGCGGCGGTCGATCACCTGGAAGCGGCCGCGCGCCAGGCGCCGGACGACGCCAACATCTTTTATCAGCTCGGACAGGCCTATCAGAAGCTCGGACGAGCCGAGCTTGCCGCACAGCAGTTCGAGCGTTTCAAAGAGCTGAAGGACAAGAAACGTGGCGGATGACAGACGAGAAGCGCCTGCGGCCGGCGCGAGGCGCCGGGGTCCCCAGCGCGCACGCCTGCGCGCTGGGGTGGCCCGCCGGAGGGAAGTCCGGCGGAGCCGGACCGCCGAGCGCCCGCGAGCGGGGGTGGGGCCCCGCGAGCTCAAAAAAATGATGGCGGCTGCTGTACTCCTGACCTTTGGCCTGCCCGTCACGGCCGTCGCCCAGCCGGCCAGGACCGAGTCGGTCCGGGCGCTCATGCAGCTCGCGCGGACGCAGGTGCAGGAGGGCAAGGCGCCTGCCGCGCTCGATTCGCTTCGCAAAGCCCGCGCGCTGGCGCCGAACTCCGAGGAAGTCCTGAGCGCGTTCGCGCAAGTGGCGCTGACCGCGCGCGCGATCACGCCGGCAGTGCTGACGCTGGAGTCCCTGGTCATGATGTGCCCGGACGTCGCGCCGTACCAGCACATGCTCGGCGTCGCGCTGATGCACGCGGGTGACATGCCGGCGGCGCTCGACGCGCTACGCCGCGCCGAGACGCTCGAGCCGAATCGCGCCTCCACGCTCCTCGCGCTTGGAGCCGTGCTGAACGCGCGGAATCAGTACGCCGACGCGCAGACCGTGCTGACCCGCGCCCTGGACCTGGAGCCGGATAACCTCGAGGCGGCCGCGGCGCTGGCCGAGGCGGAGGAAGCACAAGGGAACCTCGCGGCGGCGGATGCCCGCGTGGGCCGGGTGCTCGATCGGTCGCCGGCGCATCCGGGCGCCCTCCTGGTTTCAGGCATGGTGCGGCTCAAACAGGACCGCTACGCAGACGCCCGCGACGCGCTCGAGAAGTCGATCGCCGCGAACCCCGGATCCCCGAAAGCGCACTACCAGCTGAGCCTCGCATACGCGCGCCTTGGAGACGACGTGAACGCGAAGAAACACCAGGACCTCTACAAGGCGCGGCTCCGCGAGACGGAGGAACGGCTCCGCGACCTGCGCGCGCAGAGCGGCGCGCCCGCTCCGGTTCGATGACCCGGTCCACACTGTCGTTCGTGCTGGCGATGGCCGCAACAGCGGCCGGAGGCTACGCGCAATCCGGCCAGCCCGCGAAAGGGGCGTTCCGGGACGTCACCCGCGAGGCGGGTATCACGTTCCAGCATCATGCCGCCCCCGAAAAGAAATACATCGTCGAGTCGATGAGCGGCGGCGTCGCGACGGTCGACATCGACAACGACGGCCTGCTCGACATCTATTTCGTCGACTCGCTCACCGTCGAGACGGCCAAGGATCCGAAGGCGGCCCGCAGCGCGCTCTACCGCAATCTCGGGAACTGGCGGTTCGCGGACGTCACCGACAAGGCGGGCGTCGGCCACCCTGGCTGGGGGATGGGCGTGTGCGCGGCGGACGTCGATGCCGACGGGTGGCAAGACCTCTATGTCACGGCGATCGGAGGCAACCGGCTGTACCGGAACAATCACGACGGGACGTTCGCCGATATCACGGACCGATCCGGAACCCGCGGCGGCGGCTGGTCGGCCGGCTGCGCGTTCGGCGACTACGACCGGGACGGAGACCTCGATCTGTTCGTGTCGCGATACGTCAACGTCGATCTGGACAACCTGCCGCAGTTCGGCCGGGATAAGACCTGCGAGTACCGCGGCATCGCCGTGCAGTGCGGCCCGCGCGGGCTGCCGGGCGAGTCGGACTTCCTGTTCAACAACGATGGCAACGGCCGCTTCACGGAGGTTGCACAGAAAGCGGGCGTCTCCGATCCGCGCGGCTATTTCGGGCTCGGCGTCGCGTGGTTCGATTTCAACGGAGACGACTGGCTCGACCTGTTCGTCGCGAACGATTCGACGGCGAAGTTTCTGTACCTGAACCAGAAGGACGGGACGTTCAAGGAGGTCGGCTTCCCGCAGGGCGTCGCGGTCAGCGAGGACGGCTCCGAGCAGGGCAGCATGGGCGTCGCGGTCGGCGATTACGACAACTGCGGGCGCTATGCCCTGTTCGTCACGAACTTCTCAGAGGAATACAACAACCTGTTCCACAACGAGGGCGATCACTTCACCGAACGGGCCTTCCGATCGAGGACCGGCGCGATCAGCCTCCCGTTTGTCGGGTGGGGCAACGCGTTCTTCGACTACGAGAACGACGGGTTGCTGGACCTCATCGCCGTCAACGGGCACGTCTATCCGCAGATGGACAAGGCGCGTCTGGGCGCGTCGGCCGGTTACAAGCAGCGCAGGCTCGTGTACCACAACCGTGGCGACGGGACGTTCGACGAGGTCGGCGCCCAGTTCGGCCCGGTCATGACCGAGGAGCGGGTCAGCCGCGGCCTGGCGGCAGCGGACCTGGACAACGATGGGCGGATCGATCTCGTGATCAACGATCTCGACGGCAGCCCACAGCTCCTGCGCAACGAGTCGACTGGAACGGGGAACTGGCTGCTCGTCAAGCTGCGCGGCCAGGGGAAGAATCTCGACGCCATCGGCGCGACCGTGTCGGTCGTGACGGGCAAGGTGACCCGCAGGCGGCTGGTGCAGGCCGGGAGCAGCTACATCTCGCAGGAAGATCTACGCCAGCACTTCGGGCTGGGACAGGCGACGCTGGTGGACTCGATCGAAGTCCGCTGGCCTGACGGGACGACGTCTTCAGTCAAGGACGTGAAGACGAATCAGATTCTCGAAATCAAGAAGTAGATCAGTGGGCCGGTCTAAGACCGGCCCCTCCAAACGTCCGTTTATTCCCGCGGGTTGGAGGGGCCGGTCTTCAGACCGGCCCGCGGCTAGCTCACCCTTCGCAGCCCGCTCCGGAGCCTCAGCCTGACCTGCCGCCTTGCTTCCGTGGCGGCGACGAGCACGCAGCCGGCGAGCGGCGCTTCCTTTCCGAGAGCCGAGACCACGAGCTGGACCGGCGCACGCGACAGCCGCTGCACGACCTCGCGCACGGCGGCAACCAGCGGCTCGGCCTGCACGAAGAGCGCGCCGCCGAGCACGACGATGGAGGGGTCCACGACCGTCCCGACATTGACGGCGGCGATGCCGATCAACCGGGCCGTTTCGTCGATCGCGCGCCGCGCGTCCGTGTCGCCGCGCTCGGCCGCACCGAACAGCTCGGTCATCCAGTCCGCGGGGTCGCGTCCGGCAGCCTTCGGCCAGCGAGCCGCGAGCGCTTCGAGTCCCGCCAGCACCTCGAGGCAGCCGCGCGTGCCGAAGCTCTGCTCGACGTACTGAGGCCCCATGCACATCACGGCGATCTCTCCGGCCATGAAGTGATGGCCGCGATGGATGGCGCCGTCGATCAGGAACGCCGCGCCGATGCCGGTGCCGACGAAGATGAAGGCGCACGTGTCGTGCCCGCGTGCGGCGCCGCGCCAGTGCTCCCCGAGCAGCGCCACGTTGACGTCGTTCTCGACGAGCACCGGGGCTCCAAGCGCGCCGTGCAGGAGGTCGCGGATCGGAACGTCGGTCCAGCCTTTGAGGTTGGGCGCGAACGTGATGACGCCGCGCTCGATGTCGACGGGACCGGGCGCACCGGCGGCGACCGCGAGGAGCTGACCCGGCTCCACGCCTGCCTCCTTCAACAGCGCCTGGAGATCGCCCGCGATACGCACCAACGTGGCTGCCGGCGCGCCGCCCGACGACGTGGGCACGATGCTGTGCGCGAGCATCTCGCCGCGGAGATCGGACACCGCGAGCCGCGTCCGCGTCGGCCCGATGTCGATGCCCGCCGCGAACCCATACCGGGGGTTGAACGCCATGAGAGACGGCCGTCGTCCGCCGCGTGAGGGCCCGGTACCGAGGTCTTCCACCAGACCGGTCCGAATGAGCTGCGACGTCAGGCTGCCGACCGTCGGAGCGGACAGGCCGGTCGCGTCGATGAGCTGCGCGCGGGTGAACGGTCCTCGCCGGTCCATCGCTACGGCCAGAACCCGCTCGAGGTTCAGCGCGCGGAGATGGGCGGCTTCTCTCGCGGTTTCGTCGGTGCTCGCCCGAAGCCTCATGGGGAGGAGAGCGCGCTCACTTTCGAAAGTAGCTTATTAAAGCGGTGCCGCGATAGTAAAGCTCGATCGCGTTCGGATGCCAATGGACGCGCTGGGGAACCGTGGCGGAACTTATGAAAGCCCGGTCGCTGCAATGAGCAGTTGTCGGGGTCAGCTACCGATATCCTTTCCTCCATCCCGCGGACAAAAGTCTGCCTCTCAGATCTCTATTGCGGCCTCAGTAGACGAAAAGCCGTTACATTCGAGACATTTCCGGCGGGCACACTTTTAGCTCCTCTGTCGTTGGCCCGGAGGGTCAATGACCACAGAAACTGCGCCTCGGCAGGGCGATGCGTCGCCGTCCGCCAAGCCGTCCACGCCGCCCGCTCGCCGCCTCTCGCTGCTGACCGGGCGCCTGCGTTCGTCCGCTCAGACGGACGCACCGCCGGCCGGCGCTGCCGCCGACGCCGAGCCGGTCGACGCCCTCGCGATGTTCGCGTCCGAAGGGGGCAAGCAGCCGCCTCCGCGGCCCAGGTCGAGAATCTCCCTGGCGCCAGTTGTCGCCGCGTTGGCCATCGCCGCCGCGCTCGGCGAGGGCGCCTATATCCTCTGGCAGCTTCGCGCCGCCGCGCCGCCCACGACCGGCACGCTTCGAGTCGCGTCGCGGCCGGATGGCGCCGAGGTCTACATCGACGGCCAGCGCCATGGAACCTCTCCGGTCGAGCTCAGCCTGCAGGCCGGCCGCCACGAGCTCGAGCTGCGGCACGGGACCATGAGCCGCCGCGAGTCTGTCGAGGTCGGGGCCGGCAACGCGGCCGTCCATTCGTACGACCTCGGTCCAGGTCCAGCCGGAACGGGTGGCAATGCCACGGTGACGGCGACGCTCGATCTGATCACCGAGCCGTCCGGCGCCCGCGTCAGCATCGACGGGCGCCCGCGAGGCACGACGCCGCTCGTCCTCACCGACCTGGCGCCCGGCCCGCATGAAGTCGTCCTCACGAACGGCGCGACCACCGTACGGCGTCAGATCCGGCTCGGCGCGGGCCCGACGATGGTGCTGATGCCGGCGACGACCGCATCGGTGGCCCCGCCGCAGCAGCCCGGATGGATCCGCGTCGAGTCTGGCGTCGCGCTGGACGTGTACGAAGACGAGCGCCTGATCGGAACCAGCGCCATCGATCGCATCATGCTGCCGGCCGGCTCGCACACGCTGCGGCTCGTCAGCCGTCCGCTGAACTTCGAAGGAAAACAGACGGTCCAGATCTCGGGCGGTCAGATGCGGATCGTGAAGCCCGACCTGCCGAACGGCACCTTGAGCATCAACGCGCTGCCCTGGGCCGAGGTGCTCGTCAACGGCGATCGCAAGGGTGAAACGCCGATCGGGAACCTCGCGGTCCCCATCGGACAGCATGAGGTCGTATTCCGTCACCCACAGTTCGGCGAGCAGCGGCGTTCTGTGACGGTGACATCCGGAGGGATTACACGCGTCGGCGTGGATCTGCGGAAATGATGGGTGTTCGCGAACTGATCGGTGGAATTGTCTTGACCGTCCTCACCGCGTCTCCCTCGCCGGGGCAGACGCAGATGGCGAGCGTTCGGGAGCTCTACGCCTCGGCCTCCTACGAGGATGCGCTCAACGCGCTGGCGAGCGTGAACGGCGGTGATTCGGCGACGGTCATCGAAGCGGAACAGTATCGCGCGCTCTGTCTGCTGGCGATCGGGCGGCAGGGCGAGGCGCGCGCCTCGGTGCGCCGAATCGTCGAGCAGGATCCGCTGTACTCGCCGGTGGAGGCGGAGGTCACGCCGAGAATCGCGGCGCTCTTCGCCGAAGCACGGCGCGAGCTGCTGCCGGCCGCGGCCCGCCGGGAATTCGCGGACGCGAAAGCCTTGTACGAGCGGCGCGAGCACGATCAGGCCGCCGAGCAGCTCGAACGCGTTGTCCGAATCACGTCGGATCCTGTCGTCAACGCCGTCGCAGGCATGGAGGACCTGCACCTGGTGGCTGATGGCCTGCTCACGCTCGCCCGCGCGAAGGCGGCGTCGGACGCCGCCGCCGCTCGAGTCGCCTCGCCGCCAGCCCCGGCGCCGGCGTTGCCGGCCACCCCGCCGGCGCCGATCATTTACGGCGGCGACGACGCGTCGGTGAGCGTGCCCGTCGCCCTGACCCAGGAGATGCCGCCCTGGCGCCCGCCGACCAATCTGCGCAACGGCGTGGTCTTGACCGGCCTGGTGCGGGTCATCATCGACGAGTCGGGCAAGGTCGAGAGCGCAACGATGCTCCGCGCGATCCACCCGAGCTACGACGCCGCGCTTCTCCGGGCGGCGCGCAACTGGACGTTCAAGCCGGCGCTCAAGGATGGGCAGCCGGTGAAATACGTGAAGGTGATTGGACTGCAGTTGCAGGACTAGGGCCCGACCTGAAGGTCGGGCCTACGACCTGGCTTTTTCGGGCACGCCCGACCTGAAGGTCGGGCCTACGACCTGGCTTTTTCGGGCACGCCCGACCTGAAGGTCGGGCCTACTCTTCTTCTTTCTTCCGCTTGCTCTTCCCGGGCGTCGCGGCGCGGGCCTTGCCCTTCGGCTCGGCATCCTCGCCTTCAGCCTTCTCACCAGCCTCGGCCTTCTTGCCGCGCAGCCGCGCCGCCGCCGCGCGCAACCGCCCGCCGACGCCTTTGGCCTTCTTCGCCGGCGCGGCTTCGCCCGCGCCCTTTTCGGGCGTCGCCGCAGTCGGACTGTACTCGCTGCCGATGAGCTCGACCTGCGCGACCTCGGCGTCGTCGCCCCGGCGATGCCCGAGGCGGAGCAGGCGCGTGTAACCCCCCGGCCGCTCCGCGAACCGCGGCGCGATCGTGTCGAACAACTTGACGACGATGGCGCGGTCCTGGATGTCGCGCGCGACCAGCCGGCGCGCGGTGACGCCGCGCGTCTCCCCGCCGTCGGCCAGGCCGCGCTTGGCGATCGTGATGATCCGCTCCACGAAGGGGCGCAGCTCCTTCGCGCGCGGCACCGTCGTCCGGATCCGTTCGTGGCGCAGGAGGTCCTGCGCCTGGTTCCGGAGCATGGCGACGCGATGGTCGGCGACGCGGCCCAGTTTTCGATGTGCTCGGCGGTGACGCATGTTACTCCTGCGCGTGCGTCGGCTGATCCAGTCTCATGCCCAGGCTGAGGCCCATGCTCGAGAGGATCTCCTTGATCTCGTTCAGCGACTTGCGGCCGAAGTTCTTGGTCTTGAGCATCTCGCCTTCGGTCTTCTGCACCAGCTCGCGGATCGTGCGGATGTTCGCGTTCTTGAGGCAGTTGTAGGACCGGACCGAGAGCTCCAGCTCTTCGACGCTCTTGTCGAGGTTCTCGTTGAGCGCGGCGCGCGGCGTATCGGAGGCCGCCTCGGGCGCCGTCTCGAGCGCCTCTTCGAGGTTGACGAAGATCGTCAGGTGGTCGCGGATCAGCTTGGCCGCGAGCGACACGGCGTCGCGGGGCGTCACCGCGCCGTTGGTCCAGACGTCGACGGTCAGCTTGTCGTAGTCGGTCGTCTGGCCGAGGCGCGCCGCCTCGACGAGGTAGTTCACCTTCTTGATCGGGGAATGGACCGAGTCGATCGGAATCCACCCGATGCCGAGGTCCTCGTCGAAGTTCTTGTCGGCCGCGACGTAGCCGCGGCCGCGCTTGACGCGCATCTCCATCTGAAGCTTGCCGTGCTCGGACACGGTCGCGATGTGCGCGTCCGGCTCGAGGATCTCGACGTCGGCGTCGGTCTCGATGTCGCGCGCGCGTACCACGCCCGGCTTCTCCGCCTTGAGATACAGCGTCTTCGTCTGATCGCCGTGCATCTTCAGCGGGACCTGCTTCAGGTTGAGAATGATGTCGGTCGCGTCCTCGACCACGCCAGGGATCGGCGAGAACTCGTGAAGAACCCCGTCGATCTTTACCGCCGTGACCGCCGCCCCCTCGACCGAGGACAGCAGCACGCGGCGGAGCGCGTTCCCGATGGTCGTCCCGAACCCGCGTTCGAACGGCTGCGCGTAGAACCGGCCGAACCGATCGGTCAGTGTCTCACGCTCGAACTCCAGCCGCTTCGGCCGCTGGAAACCTTTCCATAGCATTGGTGTTGTTCCTTTCACATTCAGCGCCGGCCCATCGCCGCGCGCCGCCGGACCTGACGTTTCGCCCTCCACCTCCCGCCTCAGGCCCGGTACGGCTGCGGGCGGAGGGCTATTAGCAGCCCTCAAGGGCTGCGCTACCAGCAGCCCTGAAGGGCTGCGCTACTTCGAATACAACTCGACGATAAGCTGCTCCTGTACGGGCAGATTGATCTGTTCGCGTGTCGGGAGTGAGGCGATGCGGCCGCTCAGCTTCGTGGCGTCGAACTCCAGCCACTGCGGAATGCCGCGCCCCTTGACCTCCTCCATCGCGTGCTGGATGGACACGTTCTCGGCGCTCGCCCCGCGCACCGCGACAACGTCGCCGGCGCGGACTGAGAAGGACGGTATGTCCACCTTCTTGCCGTTGACCAGGAAGTGACCGTGGCGCACGAGCTGTCGCGCCTGCGGCCGGGAGGTCGCCAACCCCAGGCGGTAGATCACGTTGTCGAGCCGTCGCTCCAGCATCTGGAGGAGTGTCTCGCCCGTGATCCCCCGCTGCCGCTCGGCCTCTTCGAAGTACCGGCGGAACTGGTTCTCGAGCACGCCGTAGATGCGCTTGACTTTCTGTTTCTCGCGGAGCTGGAGACCGTAGCCGAGGAGCTTTGCCTTGCGCATCTTGCCGTGCTGCCCCGGCGGAAGGTTCCGCTTCTCAATCGCGCATTTCTCCGTGTAGCAGCGCTCACCCTTCAGGAAGAGCTTCATGCCCTCCCGGCGGCACAGCCGACAAACCGGTCCGATATATCTAGCCATTCATTTCTCTCATTTGCGCTGGGGCCCCACCCCCAGCGCCTGCCACGCCTCGCTCACGCTCGGCGCGCTGTTCCCAACATCTTGCTGCTTTCCTACACCCGTCGTCTCTTCGGCGGCCGACAGCCGTTGTGCGGGATCGGCGTCACGTCGCGGATCGACTTGACGTCGAGGCCGACGGTCTGCAACGCGCGGATCGCCGACTCGCGGCCGGCGCCGGGCCCCTTCACCCGGACTTCGAGCGTCCGCATGCCGTAGGTCTTCGCGGCGTTGCCGGCGTTCAGCGCCGCCTGCGTCGCGGCGAACGGCGTCCCCTTGCGCGACCCTTTGAAGCCCACCGCGCCGGCGCTCGACCAGGCGATCACGTGCCCCTCGGGGTCGGTGATCGTGATCGTCGTGTTGTTGAACGACGCCTGGACGTTCGCCACGCCGTGGTGGATGATGCGCTTCTCGCCGCGCTTCTTGAACGTCTTCTTCTTCGGCTTCTTTGCGCCCTCGGCCGCTGCTGCGTCCTCGGGCTGTTCCGGCTTCCCGTCTGCCTTGGCCATGTTTTCTTTTCTTTTCGTTGCGCTGGGGCCCCACCCCCAGCGCCTGCCACGCCTCGCTCACGCTCGGCGCGCTGATTCCAACATCCAGCCCAAGGCCTAAGCCCCGGGCCCCAAGCCCCAACCCCTAAGCCCTAGATGGCTTTCTTCTTGGTGATCGCGCCCTTGCGCGGCCCCTTCCGCGTACGCGCGTTCGTGCGCGTGCGCTGGCCGCGCACCGGCAGGTTCCGCCGGTGGCGCCCGCCACGGTAGCTGCCAATCTCCATCAGCCGCTTGATGTGCAGCGAGACCTCTTTCCGAAGGTCCCCCTCGACGCGCCCTTCATCCTCGATGACGCGGCTGATCTTCCGGACATCCTCTTCCGACAGGTCCTTCACACGCAGATCGGGGCTGACGCCGGCGGTCGCGAGAATGTCGTTCGATCGCTTCCGGCCGATGCCGTAGATGTAGGTGAGCCCGATCTCGACCCGCTTGGTTCGCGGCAGGTCAACGCCAGCTATACGCGCCATTAGCCTTGCCTCTGCTTATGCTTCTGATTCGGACAGATCACTCGCACGACGCCACGGCGCCGGACGACCTTGCACTTCGCGCAAATGCGCTTTACCGATGCCCGGACTTTCATAATCGCTTCGTAATCCTTCCCCGAGTCAGATCAACCGGCGACAGCTCCAAGCGGACCGAGTCGCCGACGAGAATCCGAACGAAGTTGCGGCCCAGGCCGCCTGCCGCGTGCGCCACGACGACGTGCCCGTTCCCGAGCTCGACCCGATACAGCGCCTGGGGCAACGCTTCCCGCACGACGCCCGTGACCTGACGCTCCCGCGATCGAGGCGCTCCGGCGTCCTCGTCGTCCAAGGGTCTCCCCTACGGCCTCGCCTCGGGGCGAGCCCCCGGCGCCCGCCGCGCGGGCGGCTCGGCGCCGTTCAACGCCGTGAGGACGAGCGGGCCATCCGATGTCACGGCGACCGTATGCTCGAAATGCGCCGACAGGCTGCCATCGCGCGTGACCGCCGTCCACCCGTCAGACAGTATCTTCACCGCGGGACGGCCCGCGTTCACCATCGGCTCAATCGCGAGCACCATCCCCTCGATCAGCCGTGGGCCGCGTCCCGGCTCGCCGTAATTCGGGATCTGAGGCTCCTCATGGAGCGACGCGCCAATCCCGTGCCCGACGAACTCGCGCACGACCGAGAACCCGTGCGCCTCGACCCAGCGTTGGATGGCGTTGCCGATATCCGAGAGTCGCCCGCCCACCCGCACCTGGTCGATCGCTTTGTGCAGCGCCTCCCGGGTCACCCGCAGGAGCTCCGCCGCCTCGTCCGAGATTCGTCCGACGCCGACGGTCACCGCCGAATCGCCGTAGAACCCGTCCAGCAGCACGCCCATGTCGAGCGACAGGATGTCTCCCTCGTTCAGCTTCCGCTTCGACGGGATGCCGTGCACCACCTCATGGTTGACCGAGGCGCACAGCGTCGCGGGATAACCGCGGTAGCCCTTGAACGCGGGGACCGCCCCCTCCGCGCGTACGCGCGCCTCGGCGAACTGATCCAGATCGGCGGTCGTCACCCCCGGCGCCGTCATCGCCGCCAGGTCGGCGAGAATCTCCGCGACCACCTGATTGGCCGCGCGCATCCGCCGGAGCTCCGCCGGCGACTTGCAGACAATCATCTCAGCTGGCTCCGCACATCTGTCCCCGGCTTCGCAATCCTGCCGATCGCCGCGTCCACCGCCGCCGAGACTTCCTCGGGCGATCGGTCGCCGTCGATGCTCTGCAGCGCCCCGCGCGACCGGTAGTACTCGAACAACGGCATCGTGTCGCGCTGGTACACCTGCAGCCTCTTGCGGACGACGTCGATGGCATCGTCGCTGCGCAGGCCGATCGCTCCGCCGCACTTCGCGCAGACCGTCTCGCCGTCAGCGGCCGTCGTCCACCCGCACTTGCCGCAGACCCGGCGCTGGGCCAGCCGCCGCTCGAGCTCCTCGGGCGGCACGGCGAAGTCGAGCACGACGAGCGGCCCGCGGCCGTTCATCATCGCGTCGAGCGCCTCGGCCTGTGCCACGGTCCGCGGGAACCCGTCGAGCACGAAGCCCGCCGTGGTATCCGGCCGCAACAACCGCTCCCGCACGATGCCGACCATCACGTCGTCGCCGACGAGCTTGCCGGCGTCCATCGTCGCCTTCGCGATGCGGCCCAATTCGCTCCCGTTGGTGACGGCCTCGCGAAGAATGTCTCCCGTCGAGATCTTCGGGATGCCCCGGATCCTCGCGAAGCGTTCCGCCTGCGTGCCTTTGCCGGCCCCCGGGGGGCCCAGCATGATCAGATTGACGCGCACGCTAGCCTCTGCGCCCTCGAATCCGCGTCCGTTTCATGAAGCCGTCGTAGTGCCGCATGATGAGCTGCGACTCGATCTGCTGCACCGTGTCCATCGCCACGCCGACGACGATCAGCGTGGACGTGCCTCCGAAAAAGAACTGGAGGTTGAAACCCTGCGTCACGAACTGCGGCAAGTTGGTCGCGAGCCAGTCGCCGACCCCCGGGATCTGATCGAGCTTCACCCCCGAGATCAGGAGCTGCGGGAGGATCGCAACCGCCGCGAGGTACACCGCGCCGACGAGCGTGATCCGGTTGAGGATCCCGTCGATGTGCTCGGCCGTCCGCTTCCCGGGGCGGATGCCGGGAATGAAGCCGCCGTACTTCCGCATGTTCTCCGCGACATCGTCGGGGTTGAAGACGATCGCCGTGTAGAAGTACGCGAACCCGATGATGCCGGCGATGTACAGCAGCATGTAGAGCGGCGTATTCATCCCCAGCTGGTCGATCACGTTCACGCGGAAAAAGCCGTCTGCCGCGAACATCGGGGCGAGCGTCGCCGGGAACGCCAGGATCGACGAGGCGAAGATGACCGGAATCACCCCGCCGGTATTCACTTTCAGCGGGATGTGCGTGCTCGAGCCGCCGTACATGCGCCGCCCGACCACGCGTTTGGCGTATTGCACGGTCACCCGCCGATGCCCTCGTTCGACCAGCACGATCGCCGCCATGACCCCGACCATCAGCACCGTGAGCAGCGCGAGGGTCAGCAGGCTGATCTGCCCCATCGACAACTGGTCGAACGTCGCTTTCACCGCCGACGGCAGGCCGGCGACGATGCCCGCGAAGATGATGAGCGACATCCCGTTGCCGATCCCGCGCTCGGTGATCTGCTCGCCGAGCCACATGATGAAGCACGTGCCCGTCGTGAGCGTCATCACCGTCATCAGCCGGAAGGCCCAGCCGGGACTCTCGATGAGCGGCAGACCGCCGGCGATGTTGGTCTGCTTCTCGAGGAAGATCGCGATGCTCATGGCCTGGACGATGCTGAGCACGATCGTGCCGTAGCGCGTGTACTGCGTGATCTTCCGGCGCCCCAGCTCGCCTTCCTTCGAGAGGCGCTCGAGATACGGCCAGACGACCGTCAGCAGCTGCAGGATGATCGACGCGCTGATGTACGGCATGATGCCCAGCGCGAAGATCGTGACCCGCGACAGGTTCCCGCCCGTGAACATGTCGTACAGGCCGAACATCGTGTTCTCGAGCTGGCGCGCCAGCTCGGCGAGCGCCTGCGGGTTCACGCCTGGCGTGGGGATGAAGTTCCCCGCGCGATAGATCCCGAGCAACAGGAGCGTGAACAGCACCCGCTTGCGCAGTTCCGAAACGGCGAAGATGTTCTTCAGGCTATCCAGCATGCTGTGTCCCGTGGTTCCCCTGGGGCTGAAGCCCCCGGGCTACGCCGTCAATACCTCTGCCTTCCCTCCGGCCGCGGCGATTTTCTCGGCCGCCTTGCCGCTGAACTTGTGGGCGCGAATGGTCAGCGCCTTCGCGATGTCGCCCCGCGCCAGGACCTTCACGCGGCCCGCCGCGCCGACGAGCCCGCGCTCGCGCAGGAGCTCGGGCGTGATCTCCGCCCCCGCGTCGAACCGCTGCGCGATGGCGTCGAGGTTGACGACGTTGTACTCCGTGCGGAACGGATTGTGAAACCCGCGCTTCGGCACGCGCCGGTGGAGCGGCATCTGGCCGCCCTCGAACCCGCGCTTGTGCTTGAAGCCGGAGCGCGACTTCGCTCCCTTGTGGCCGCGGCCGGCGGTCTTGCCGTTGCCAGACCCCTGGCCCCGGCCGACGCGCTTCTTCGAGTGCTTGGCGCCCTGCGGCGGGCGCAAGTTGTTCAATGACATTGTTCCATGGGCAGCCCTAGAGGGCTGCGCTACCCTGCAGCCCTAAAGGGCTGCGCTACTCTGTTACTTCCACGAGGTGGCGCACCTTGTGAATCATCCCGCGCGTGGCCGGCGTGTCGACGAGCTCCACCGTGTGGTGGAGACGCCGCAGCCCCATGCCGCGCACGACGTCCGCCTGGTTGCTCTTGAACCCGATCGTGCTCTTCACGAGCGTGATCTTGAGCATCTTCTTCTTTCCCGCCTTGTCGGCCCTGGCCTTCTTCTCCGCCATCGCTTACGCCGTCTCCAGTTCCCGCCCGCGCAGGCGCGCCACGGCGGCCGGATCCCTGAGCTCCATCAGCCCGGTGATGGTCGCCCGCACGACGTTGTGCGGGTTCGCGGATCCGAGCGACTTGGTCAGGACGTTCGTGATTCCCGCCGATTCGACGACGGCGCGCACGGCGCCGCCGGCGATGATCCCGGTGCCATCCGGCGCCGGCTTCAGCAGCACGCTGCCCGCGCCGAAGTTGCCCACGATCGGGTGCGGGATCGTCGTCCCCTGCAGGGGCACGCGGATGAGCGACTTCTTGGCCGCCTCGATGCCCTTCTTGATCGCCGACGGCACTTCCTTCGCCTTGCCGACGCCGAAGCCGACGACCCCGTGGCCGTCGCCGACGACGACGAGCGCGCTGAAGCTCAGATTCTTGCCCCCCTTGACGACCTTCGTGACGCGGCTGATGTTGACCACCGTGTCTTTCAGGTCGAGCTGGGACGGGTCAATCTTCTCGCGTGTCTCAAACATTCATCACTCGATGCAGCCCTGAAGGGCTGCGCTACGTTCTAAAACTGGAGCCCCGCCTCGCGCGCCGCGTCGGCAACCGCGCGGATGCGTCCGTGATACAGATAGCCGCCGCGATCGAACACGACCTGCTTGATGCCCTTTTCGAGCAGCCGCTCCGCGATCACCTTGCCGATGGCCTGCGCGCCCGCCTTGTTCCCTGCGCGGGTCTTGCCGGTGAGCCGGCCCTTCAGGGTCGGCTCGGCGGTCGACGCCGACACCAGCGTCGTGCCCGACATGTCGTCGATGACCTGCGCGTACATGTGCGACACGCTTCGAAACACCGCGAGCCGCGGCCGCTCCGCTGTACCCCTGATCCGCTTGCGCTGGCGGAGGTGAATCCGCTCGCGCCGGTCAGCCTTCGTCTTGATCTTCATTACGCCCCCGTCTTCCCGACCTTCTTCTTCAACTGCTCGCCCGTGTAGCGGATCCCCTTCTGCTTGTACGGATCAGGCTTTCGCAGGCGGCGCATGTTGGCCGCGACCTGGCCGACCATCTGACGGTCGGGGCCGGTGACGGTGATATGCGTCTGCTTCTCGATCGCGACGTCGATTCCCAGCGGGATGTCGAACACCACGGGGTGCGAGTAGCCGAGCGCGAAGATCACCTGTTTGCCACGGACCTCGGCGCGGTAGCCGATGCCGACGATGTCGAGCTCGCGCTTGAATCCTTCGGTGACGCCGCGGACGGCGTTGGCGGCCAGGCTGCGCGCGAGGCCGTGGAACTTGCCCAGCTCCGCGTCGTCCCGGACGAGCTTCGCGTGCAGCTCCTCTCCGGCGACCTCGAATCGCACGCCGGGCGGCGCCGCCTGCGTCAGCTTCCCCTTCGGACCCTGGATCTCGACGCCGTCGGCGCTCACGGCGACCTTCACGCCCTTCGGAATCGCGATTGGTTTCTTGCCAATACGGGACATGGTTTATCTACGCTTTCGACTACCACACGTTGCAGAGCACTTCGCCGCCGACGCCTGCCTTGACCGCGTCGCGCCCCGTCATGACCCCACGCGAGGTCGTCAGGATGCTCATGCCGAGGCCCGCGAGCACGTGCGGCACCTTGTCGCGGCCGAAATAGACGCGGCGGCCGGGGCGGCTGACCCGCTGGATGCCGGTAATCACGCGCTCGCCGCGCGGCCCGTACTTGAGGGCGATCCTGAGAACCGGCTGCGGACGCTCGCCCTCGCGGTCGAGCATCTTGTAGCCCTGGATGTAGCCCTCGCTCTCGAGGATCTTCGCGATCTCCATCTTCAACCGGGACGCCGGGATGTCGACGCGCGGGTGGCGCGCCAGCGTCGCGTTGCGGAGCCGCGTCAGCATGTCTGCGATCGGGTCTGTCATAACTCTTGAAACCTGTAGTTCTGAGTTCTCAGTCTTGAGTTCTGAGTGACTACCATGAGCTTTTAATCACGCCCGCAATCTCGCCGTCGAGAGCCAGCTTCCGAAAGCAGAGACGGCAGAGCGCGAACTTGCGCATGTACGCGCGCGGGCGGCCGCAGAGCCGGCAGCGGTTGCGCCGCCGGACTGCGAACTTCGTCGGCTTGGTTTCCTTGGCGATCTTTGCAGTCGTTGCCATGATTTCTTTCGGCAGGCCTACAGGCCTGCGCTACACCTTTTCATCAGGCCTGCGCTACACGCTCTTAAACGGCATGCCCATCAGCTGCAGCAGCTTGCGGGCTTCCTGATCCGATCTCGCGGTCGTCACGACCGAGATGTTCATCCCGCGCGCCTTGTCGACCTTCATGTAGTCGATCTCGGGGAAGATCAGCTGGTCCTTCAGCCCGAGCGTGAAGTTCCCGCGGCCATCGAAGCCGCGCGGGGACACGCCCCTGAAGTCGCGCACGCGCGGCAGCGCGATCGAGAGGAGACGATCGAGGAACTCGTACATCCGTTCGCCGCGCAGCGTGACCATCGCGCCGATGGGCATGCCGCGGCGAAGCTTGAACTGCGCGATCGACTTCTTCGCGCGCGTGATGACCGGCTTCTGCCCGGTGATCCGGCCGAGCTCGTCGGCGCCGACGTCGGCGAGCTTCGCGTTCTGCGTCGCCTCGCCGAGCCCCATGTTGACCACGATCTTCTGCAGCCGCGGCACGGCCATGACGTTCGCGTAGCCGAACTCCTTGCGGAGCGCGGGCACGATTTCCTTCTGGTACCGGTCCCTGAGCCGGTTCATTTGTCGACCACTCCCTTGCACTTGCGGCAGATGCGGACCTTGCGGCCGTCCCCGAGGATCTGGCGGCCGATGCGCGTGGGGGCGGCGCACTCCGGGCACACGAGCTGCACGTTCGACGCGTGCAGCGAGGCCTCCTTCTCGACGATGCCCCCCTTGATCTGGCGCTGGGGATTCGGGCGCGTGTGTCGCTTGATGAGGTTCACGCCCTCGACGATGAGACGGTTCTTCTCCGGCAGGATCTGGAGCACCCGTCCGCGCTTGCCGCGGTCGCGCCCGGCGATCACCAGCACGTTGTCGTTCTTCCGGATCGGCGTGGCGAGTCGAGACATGTCAGAGGACCTCAGGCGCGAGCGAGATGATCTTCATGAACTTCCGCTCGCGCAGCTCGCGGGCGACCGGGCCGAAGACGCGCGTGCCGATCGGTTCGCCCTGATCGTTGATGAGCACGGCCGCGTTCCGGTCGAACCGGATGTAGCTGCCATCGCGGCGCCGCTGCTCTTTGCGGGTGCGCACGACCACGGCCTTGACGACCTGCCCCTTCTTCACGTTGGACTCGGGCGTCGCTTCCTTGACCGACGCGGTGATGATGTCGCCGAGCCGCGCGTAGCGGCCCGTCGAGCCACCGATCGGGTTGATGACCGCGATCTTGCGCGCGCCGGAGTTGTCGGCGACGTCCAGGATGGATCGCATCTGAATCATGGAGTCCTCCTAGACCGTCTGCGCCTTCTCGACCACGCGCGTCACGATCCACCGCTTGCGGCGGCTCATCGGGCGGGTCTCGACGATCGCGACACGGTCCCCGACCTTCGCCTCGTTGCCCTCGTTGTGCGCCATGAACTTCGACGTCCGCCGCTGCTGCTTCCCGTAGAGGTCGTGCCGCACCTGGCGCTCGACGGCCACGGTGACGGTCCGGTCCATCTTGTCGCTCACGACGACGCCGATGACTTCCGATTTGCCTGCCATGTTTCGTCGGCGGGCCTAAGAGGCCCGCCCTCCCTGCTTCTCTCGCAACACCGTCTTCACGCGCGCGAGGTCGCGCCGCAGGGCGCGAACCTTGTTGGCCGCCTCGATCTGTCCCATCGACTTCTGGAGCCGGAGGCGGAAGAGCTGATCGTCGAGATCCTTCACGCGCAGCGTGAGCTCGTCCACGCCCAGGTCGCGGAACTCCGCCACCTTCGTCATACGGCCTTCTCCTGCGCAAACCGCGTCGCGAACTTCGTCCGGATCGGCAGCTTCGCGCCCGCGAGGCGCATCGCTTCGCGCGCCTCGACCTCGGTCACGCCCTCCATCTCGAAGAGGATGCGGCCCGGCCGGACGACCGCGACCCACTGCTCGGGCGCGCCCTTGCCCTTGCCCATGCGCGTCTCCTGCGGCTTCTTCGTGATCGGCTTGTCGGGAAACACGCGGATCCAGACCTTCCCGCCGCGCTTGAGCGCCCGGGACAGGGAGACGCGCGCCGCCTCGATCTGACGATCGGTCAGCCAGCAGGGCTCGAGCGCCTTCAACCCGTAATCGCCGAACGACACGTCCGAGCCGCGCCACGCCTTCCCCCGCATGCGGCCGCGCTGCTGCTTCCGGTACTTGACCTTCTTCGGCATCAACATGACGACAACCCTGCCCTACCCTACGCCCGCGGCGCCCGGCGCGGCGTGCGGTAATCCTCTTCGCGGCCCACGCGCGGCGTCAGCCGCTCGCCCTTGTAGAGCCACACTTTCACGCCAATCTGGCCGTAGGTCGTATTCGCCTCGGCCAGGCCGTAGTCGATGTCGGCCCGGAGCGTCTGCAACGGCAACTGACCGTGCAGGTACCACTCCGACCGCGCGATCTCGGCGCCGTTCAGCCGGCCCGAGACACGGACCTTGATCCCCCGCGCGCCGAACCGCAGCGCAGACTCGACCGCCTTGCGCATCGCGCGCCTGAACGCCACGCGCTTCTCGAGCTGCATCGCCACCGACTCGGAGATGAGCTGGGCGTCGAGCTCCGGCTTCTGGATCTCCTGGATGTTGATGAACACCTCTCGGCTGGTGCGCTTCTGGATCTCCTGCTTGAGCTTGTCGACCTCGGTTCCCTTGCGCCCGATGATGATGCCGGGGCGCGAGGTGTGGATGTCGATCTTCAGCTTGTTCGCGGCGCGCTCGATGTCGATCCGCGCGACGCCGGCGTGCGAGAAGCGGGACTTCAGTTCCTTGCGGAGCTTGAGATCCTCGTGGAGCAGCTTGGCGTACTCGCGGTCGGCGTACCAGCGCGACCGCCACGTCTTGTTGAACCCCAGTCGGAACCCGTACGGGTGAACCTTCTGTCCCATCTGCTACCTCGAACTCGACTTCTTCGGTTTGGCCTTGCCCCGCCCGCGCGCGCTGCTCTTCCCGCGCGCCTTCGTGCGAGCGGCCGCCGATCGACCGGACCGCGTGGATCGCGGGCCAGCCGCGGCCGGGCCTGCGGCCTTCGCTTTCTGTGGCTGCTCGTCCCCGACGTGCGCCGTCACCTCGGATCCGCGCTCGGCGACCCGCACGGTCAGATGGGCGGTCCGCTTGACGACCCGGAACGCACGGCCCATCGGCGCCGGGCGGACGCGCTTCATCGACGGCCCCTGGCCGGCGTAGCACGCGGCGACGTAGAGCGTATCGACGTCGCCGGCGAATCCGTCCTTCTGCTGCGCGTTGGCGATCGCCGACCGCAGGACCTTCTCGACGTCCCTCGCGACCGACTTGCGCGCGAAGCGCAGCGTCGCGAGCGCGTCGTTGACGCTCCTGCCGCGGATCAGATCGAGCACGAGCCCGGCCTTCTGGGCCGACGTGCGAACGTAGCGTGCGGTGGCGTGCGCCTCAATCATGGTTCGTTATTCTTTCCCTGCGGGCTTCGCCGGCGCAGCGCCGCCGCCGGCCGGCGCCGCGGCGCCCGTGCCTCCCGCGGGGGCCGCGCCCGGCGCGACCGCGGCCGCGGCCGCGGCCATCATCGCGGCCTTCTCGGTCTTCGTCGTATGCCCCTTGAACATGCGCGTCGGCGCGAACTCGCCGAGCTTCTGCCCGACCATGTTCTCGGTGATGTAGACCGGGATGAACTTCTTCCCGTTGTGCACGGCGATCGTGTGCCCGACCATCTCCGGCACCACGGTCGACCGTCGCGACCAGGTCTTGATCACCTTCTTCTCGCCGCCGCGGTTCATGATCTCGACCTTCTCGAGCAGCGGCACGTCGACGAAGGGGCCTTTCTTCAGCGAACGACTCATAGCTGTTTCACCACGCCCGACCTGAAGGTCGGGCCTACACCGCGATGGTTATTTCTTTCTCCGTTGCACGATGAAACGATCGGTCCGCTTCCGGTTTCTCGTCTTGTAGCCCTTCGTGGGGAGGCCCCACGGCGAGACCGGATGCCGGCCGCCGGAGGTCTTGCCCTCGCCACCGCCGAGCGGGTGATCGACCGGATTCATCGCGACGCCGCGCACGTGCGGGCGCTGGCCCAGCCAGCGGCTGCGGCCCGCCTTGCCGATCGACACGTTCTCGTGGTCGATGTTGCCGACCTGACCGATCGTCGCAAAACACTCGATGTTGATGTGCCGGATCTCGCCGGACGGCATCTTCACGGAGGCGTACTCGCCTTCCTTGGCGACGACCTGCACCGCCGAGCCCGCGCTGCGCGCGATCTGCCCGCCCTTGCCCGCCTTCAGCTCCACGTTGTGGACCATCGTGCCGAGCGGGATGTTCTTGAGCGGCAGCGCATTCCCCGGAAGGATGTCGACGTTATCGCCGGAGACGATCGTGTCCCCCACCTTGAGCCCGAACGGCTGGAGGATGTACCGCTTCTCGCCGTCGGCGTAGGAAAGGAGCGCGATCCGGGCCGACCGGTTCGGGTCGTACTCGATCGTCGCGACCTTCGCCGGAATGTCGCGCTTGTCGCGCTTGAAGTCGATCACGCGATAGTTGCGCTTGTGCCCACCGCCGCGCCACCAGCTCGTCAGCTCGCCGTGGTTGTTGCGGCCGCCCGACGGGCGCACCGGCTCGGTGAGCGGCTTGTACGACTCCTTCGTGGTGATCTCGTCGAAGGTCTGCACCGTCTGGAACCGCCGCCCGGACGACGTCGGCTTGTATTTTCTGATGCCCATTTATGCGCCTTCCAGGAACTCCGGCATCTTTTCGCCATCGCGCAGCCGGACGTAGGCCTTCTTCCAGTCCGGCCGCCGGCCGGCAAACCGCCCCTGCCGCTTGATCTTCCCGTGCACCAGGGCCGTGCGGACGTTGGCCACCTTCGCGCCGAGCAGCTGCTCGACCGCGCGCTTGATGTCCACCTTCGTCGCGCCGGCCGCGACCTCGAAGACCACCGTCTGCCGTTCCTCTTTGAGGTTGGCGGTCTTTTCGGTCAGGAGCGGGCGCCGGATGACGTGTGTGAGTTTCACGCGAACAACTCCTGCAGCTTCTCGACGGCCGCGCGCGTCGCGATGACGCGCGTCGTATCCGTCACGTCGCGCGCCGTCACGCGCGCGCTCGCCACCAGCCGCACGCCGACGAGGTTGCGCGCGGCGCGGGCAAAGCCTTCGTCGGGCGCGACGTCGATGACCAGCGTCTTGCCATTCGCGCCGAGCCGCTTCAGGAGATCCGCGGCCGCCTTCGTTTTGGCCTCGACCTCGAGCGCGTCGATGACGACGAGCGCCCCGGCCTGCGCCTTGAGCGCGAGCGCCTCGCGGAGCGCGCCGCGCTTCATCTTTTTCGGAAGCGCGTAGTCGTAGCTGCGAGGCTGCGGACCGAAGACCGTCCCGCCCTTGCGCCAGAGCGGATTCCGAATCTCGCCCACGCGCGCGCGGCCGGTCCCCTTCTGCCGCCAGGGCTTCTTCCCGCTGCCGCTGACGAGCGCCCGGTTCTTGGTCATGTGCGTGCCGCGGCGCGACGCCGCCTGCTCGTGCACGACCGCCTCCCAGATCAGGTCGGTCTTCACGCGGCCGCCGAAGATCTCGTCGGCAAGCTCAATGGCTCCGACTTTTTCGTTCTGTGCGTTGACGACGTTGAGTTTCATTTGTTTCTTTGCGTTGGGGCCCCACCCCCAACGCCTGCCACGCCTCACTTACGTTCGGCGCGCTGTCTCGCAACACCGAGCCACGGTCTCGCTTCGCTCGGCCTGCACGCTCAATTCAGCAATCAGCAATCAGCATTCAGCAATGGGCGGTTAACTCTTCTTCTTGCTCGGCTTCTCGACCTGCGGCTTCGGCTCCGGCTTCTTCGCGACCGCCTTCCGCACGACGACGTAGCCGCCCGGGGCGCCGGGCACGGCGCCGCGGATGACGAGCAGATGGTTGTCGGCGTCCACCTTGACCACCTTGAGATTCCGCACCGTGACGCGATCGCCGCCCATCCGGCCGGCGGCGCGCATGCCCTTCACGACCCGCGACGGGAACGACGACGCGCCGATCGACCCCGGGGCCCGGTGGAACATCGAGCCGTGCGACGCCGCGCCGCCACTGAAGTTGTGGCGCCTCATGACGCCCTGAAAGCCCTTGCCGCGGCTGATGCCGATGACGTCGACGCGCTCGCCGCTGGCGAACACGCTGCACAGCACCTGATCGCCCGCCTTGAGGGCGTCGCCTCCGGGCGCAACCTTGACTTCGCGCCGCACCCGCGTGGGCGGCACGTTCGCCTTCTTGAAGTGACCCGCGGTCGCCTTGTTCGCCTTCGCGGGCCGCTCTTCGACGAGGCCGAGCTGAACCGCTTCGTAGCCGTCGGTCGCCGAGGTCTTGGCCTGCACGACCACGCACGGGCCCGCCTTGATGACGGTCGCCGGCTGGACGGTGCCGTCGGCTTCGAAGAGCTGGGTCATCCCGACTTTGCGGCCGATGATTCCGGTTACCATCTCGCTGATCCCTGCACGCCCGACCTGAAGGTCGGGCCTACGCCGTTATTTGTGCTCTTTGCCGAACGCCTTGATCTCGACATCCACGCCCGCCGGCAGATCCAGCTTCATGAGCGCATCCACGGTCTGCGGCGTCGGCTCGAAGATGTCAATCAACCGCTTGTGCGTGCGGATCTCGAACTGCTCGCGTGATTTCTTGTCGACGTGCGGCGAGCGCAGCACGGTCCACTTGTTCTTTTCGGTCGGCAGCGGGATCGGCCCCGCGAGCCTGGCCCCGGTCCGCTTCGCGGTGTCCACGATCTCGGTCGTCGACTGATCGAGCACGCGATAGTCGTACGCCTTGAGGCGGATCCGGATTTTGTCGCTGAACATCGCCATAGGTGTATCTCTGTAGGGCTTGGGGGATGGGGCTTGGGGCTTGGGAGAATCCCCAGGCCCTATGCCCTAGGCCCCAGGCCCTATTCCATGATTTCCGAGATGGTCCCGGCGCCGACGGTCCGGCCGCCTTCGCGAATCGCGAACCGCGACCCCTTTTCGATCGCCACCGGCGCGATCAGCTCCGCCGTGATCGGCGTGTTGTCCCCCGGCATCACCATCTCCACCCCGTCGGGCAGCTGCATCGACCCGGTGACGTCGGTCGTCCGGATATAAAACTGCGGCCGATACCCGTTGAAGAACGGCGTGTGCCGCCCTCCCTCGTCCTTCGACAGCACGTAGACTTCCGCCTTGAACTTCGTGTGCGGCTTGATCGACCCGCCCTTGGCCAGGACCATCCCCCGCTCCACGTCGTCTTTTTCCGTCCCCCGCAGCAGCACCCCGATGTTGTCCCCCGCCACGCCCTCGTCGAGCAGCTTCCGGAACATCTCCACCCCGGTCACCACCTTCTTCTGCGTCGGCCGGAACCCGATAATCTCGATCTCTTCCCCGACTTTCACCTTCCCCCGTTCCACCCGCCCCGTCACCACCGTCCCGCGCCCCGAGATCGAAAACACATCTTCAATCGGCATCAGGAACGGCTTGTCCACCTCGCGCGGCGGCAGCGGGATGTAGCTGTCGAGCGCTTCCATCAGCTTCAGCACCCCCGCCACGCCCTCCGCGTCCCCCTGCAGCGCCTTCAAGGCCGACACCCGCACCACCGGCGTGTCGTCGCCCGGGAACTGATAGCTCTTCAACAGCTCCCGCACTTCCAGCTCCACCAGGTCCAGCAGCTCCGGGTCGTCCACCGCATCCACTTTATTGAGCGCCACCACCAGATACGGCACGTTCACCTGCCGCGCCAGCAGCACGTGCTCGCGCGTCTGCGGCATCGGCCCGTCCACCGCCGACACCACCAGGATCGCCCCGTCCATCTGCGCCGCGCCCGTGATCATGTTCTTGATGTAGTCGGCGTGCCCCGGGCAGTCCACGTGCGCATAGTGCCGCTTCGACGTGCTGTACTCGACGTGGCTCGTCGCGATCGTCAGGATCTTCGTGTCGTCCCGCCGTCCCTGCGACTCCGAGGCCTTCGCCACCTCGTCATACGGGATGAACTTCGCCCACCCCTTGTCGGCCGCCACCTTCGTCAGCGCCGCCGTCAGCGTCGTCTTTCCGTGGTCGATGTGCCCGATCGTCCCCACGTTCACGTGCGGCTTCGACCGATCGAATTTTTCCTTCGCCATATCGCTCTGTCACCTCTTGGCGGACCTAAGAGGTCCGCCCTCCAACGAATCCGTTATTGGAGCGCGGGCCTTTCAGGCCCGCGGGTCGTTCATTTGCCTTGCACCCTCGCGACCACTTCTTCGCTGACCGCCTGCGGCGCCGGCTCGTAGCGGTCGAAGTGCATGGAATACGTGGCGCGCCCCTGCGTGCGCGAACGCAGGTCGGTTGCGTAGCCGAACATCTCTGACAGCGGCACGCGTGCGTTGACGATCTGCGTTCCGCCGCGCTCTTCCTGCGACTGGATGTGGCCGCGGCGGCTCGCCAGGTTGCCCATCACGTCTCCGAGGAATTCCTTGGGAACGACGACCTCCACCCGCATGACGGGCTCGAGAAGGACCGGCTTCGCCCTCTGCGCGGCTTCCTTGAACGCGATCGAACCGGCGAACTTGAACGCCATTTCTGACGAGTCGACGTCGTGGTACGAGCCGTCGTAGAGCTCGACTCCGACGTCGTCGACGGGGTAGCCCGCGAGGACGCCGGTCGTCATCGCCTCGCGAATGCCCTCGTCGATCGGCTTGATGTATTCCTTGGGGATGGAGCCGCCGGCGATCTTGTTGACGAACTCGTACCCCTCGCCCGGCTTGCGCGGCATGATCCGGATCTTCGCGTGGCCGTACTGGCCGCGGCCGCCGGTCTGACGGATCCACTTGCCCTCGGCCTCGGCCGGCCGCGTGATCGTTTCCTTGTAGGCGACCTGGGGCCTGCCCACGCTCGCGTCGACGCTGAACTCGCGCTTCAGGCGATCGACGATGATCTCGAGGTGAAGCTCGCCCATGCCCGCGATGATCGTCTGGCCCGTCTGCTGATCCGTGCGGACGCGGAACGTCGGATCCTCGGCCATCAGCTTCTGCAGGCCCAGCCCGAGCTTCTCCTGATCCGCCTTCGTCTTCGGCTCGATCGCGAGCGAGATGACCGGCTCAGGGAAGTCCATCGACTCGAGGACGACCGGCTCCTTTTCGTCGCAGATCGTCCCGCCGGTGGTGACGTTCTTCAGCCCGACCACGGCGGCGATGTCGCCGGCGTAGACCTCTTTGATCTCCTCACGCTTGTTCGCGTGCATCTTCAGCAGGCGGCCGATGCGCTCGCTGCGCTGCTTCGTCGAGTTGTACGCGCTCGAGCCTGACTCGAGGACGCCGGAATACACGCGGATGAAGGCGAGCTGACCGACGAACGGGTCGGTCATGATCTTGAACACCAGCGCCGCGAATGGTGCGTCGTCCTTCGCCGGCCGCTCGACGAGCGTCTCCTCCGCCTTGCGCGGGTCGAGCCCGCTGATCGCGGGGATTTCGAGGGGCGACGGCAGATAGTCGACGACCGCGTCGAGCAGCGGCTGCACGCCCTTGTTCTTGAAGGCCGACCCGCAAATGACCGGGACGAATGGGGCCGCGTCCTTGCGGACCGACTCAATCGTGCGCTTGCGGATGACCGCCTTGATCTCGTCTTCGGTGATCGGCTGCCCGTGGAGGTACTTCTCGAGCAGCTCGTCGCTCGCTTCGCTCACCTTTTCGATGAGCTGCTCGCGGTAATGATGCGCCTCTTCCTGGTACTCCGCGGGAATCTCTTCGACCAGATAGTCGGCTCCGAGCGTCTCGTCCTTGTAGCGGATCGCCTTCATCTGGACGAGGTCGATCACGCCGGCGAACTTGTCCTCGCTGCCGATGGGGAGCTGAATCGCCACGGGGTTGCTGCCGAGCTTCGTCGTGATCTGCTCGAGGGTCCGCTTGAAGTCGGCCCCGATGCGGTCCATCTTGTTGACGAAGCAGATCCGGGGGACGCGGTACTTGTCGGCCTGGCGCCAGACGGTCTCGGATTGCGGCTCCACGCCGGCGACGGCGTCGAACACGGCGACGGCGCCGTCGAGCACGCGCAGCGACCGCTCGACCTCGGCGGTGAAGTCGACGTGGCCCGGCGTGTCGATGATGTTGATCCGGTGCTCGCGCCAGAAACAGGTCGTGGCGGCGGACGTAATCGTGATCCCGCGCTCCTGCTCCTGCTCCATCCAGTCCATGACGGCGGTGCCGTCGTGGACTTCACCGATTTTGTACGTAATCCCGGTGTAGAACAGAATCCGTTCCGTGGTCGTCGTCTTTCCGGCATCGATGTGGGCCATGATGCCGATGTTGCGACAGCGATTGAGCGCGACTTGCCTGGGCATTGCTTTGCTTCTTGCTTACCAGCGATAGTGCGCGAAGGCCTTGTTCGCCTCCGCCATTCTGTGCGTATCCTCGCGCTTCTTCACCGCGCCGCCGCGCAGGTTGGACGCGTCGAGCAGCTCGTTCGCGAGCTTCTCTTCCATCGTCTTGCCGTCGCCCCGCGAGCGGGCGTAGCCGACGAGCCAGCGGATGCTGAGCGACAGCCGGCGATTCGGATTGACCTCGACCGGCACCTGATAGTTAGAGCCACCGACGCGCCGCGACTTCACCTCGAGGCTCGGCTTGACGTTGTCGATCGCCTTCTTGAACACCTTCAGCGGATCGTCGCCCGTCTTTTCCTTGATGATGTCGAAGCTCTTGTACATGATGCGCTCGGCCGTGCTCCGCTTGCCGTCGCGCATGACGGTGTTGATGAACTTCGTCAGCAGGCCGCTGTTGTAGATCGGGTCGGCCGGCGGTTCACGCTTCGGAATCTCTCTGCGACGTGGCATCTTCTGCTTCCAGCTTCTTCCAGCACGCCCGACCTGAAGGTCGGGCAACATCTTTCTGTTCGACCACGCCCGACCTGAAGGTCGGGCCTACGCTGTCTATGTTTTCGGTCGCTTCGCGCCGTACTTCGAGCGTCCCTGCTTCCGTCCCTGCACGCCGACGGCGTCGAGCGTGCCGCGGACGACGTGATATCGCACGCCCGGGAGATCCTTGACGCGGCCGCCTCGAATGAGCACGAGCGAGTGCTCCTGGAGGTTGTGCCCGACGCCGGGGATATAGGTCGTCACCTCGATCCCGTTCGTCAGGCGCACGCGGGCGACCTTGCGCAGCGCGGAGTTCGGCTTCTTCGGCGTCTGCGTGAAGACGCGGACGCAGACACCCCGCTTCTGCGGGCTGTCCTGCAGGGCGGGACTCTTGGTCTTGCTGACCACTTTCTCGCGCCCCTGGCGTACGAGCTGGCTGATCGTCGGCACAAGTGCTCCGTGAAAAAGGGACTGTCCCCTTTTTCGCAATAACCCAACGGAAAAAGGGGACTGTCCCCTTTTTCACAACGACCCCTGGCCTTGAAGCCTTGCGGCTTGGCGCCAGTGGGAAACTGACCCTACTCGTGTGTTGTCGTGTAGTACGAGGAAAATCGGCCTCGTGCTAGGGCGTCGGATTCCGCCGCGCCTTGGCGAGCCCGAGGGCTCGCATCACATGGAAGCTGGCGCCAGATAGGGTGTCCCAGCGCCGTCCAGAACCTTGCGAATATAGCACGGGGTCTCCGAGACGTGCAACCCCTGTTCCTAGCGACGGATAGCCCCTGAATACAGGCCCGCAGCCCCCTGCCGGCCGATCTTCGGGTAGGATTCGCGATCGACATTCGAGGGCGGGCTCGGTCCCTCCCGCCGGGAGCCACCATGCGCGAAAGCCTGCATATACGTGCTCTGGCGCTGCTCACCCTGGCCTTTGCGGTCCACCTGGGATCGATCCGGAGCGCCGGCGAGGAGCGCATCGACTACAGCACGAACGCAAAGATCCGGAAGGAGGGGCGCGAGCGTTCGCAGATTCTGCGGACGATGCACTTCCTGACCGACGTGTACGGCCCCCGGCTGACCGGCTCGCCCAACCACAAGGCGGCCGCCGAGTGGGCGATCAAGCAAATGAAGGATTGGGGCCTCGAGAATGCGCACCTCGAGCCGTGGGACTTCGGCCGTATCGGCTGGCTCAACGAGCGCTTCGCAGGCTTCATCGTCTCCCCGGTCAAGGATTCGCTCGTGGGTGAGGTTCTGGCCTGGACTCCGGGTACGAACGGGACCCTGACCGGTGCGGCGACGCTCATCGCGCCACCTCAGTGCACGCCGGCGGCGCGCCAGGGCGACCCGCAGCGGTGCCCGGAGGAAGCGGAGCTGACGACGTACCTCGATACCGTCCGCACCGCGGTCAAGGACCGGATCGTGCTCGTCGGCCGCCACACGGCCGTGCCCGTGGCGTTCGCCCCGCCCCTGCTTCGGCGAGACGAGGAACAGCTCCGCTCACAGTACGACCCCAACAATCCGAACGCCGGACAATTCGGCCCGCAGACGCCCGGACCGCAAGGTCCGCAGGGACCTCGCAACCAGGAAGAGCCGCCGCCGGGGCGGCTGAGCAACAGCGCCATCAACGAGCGCATCGACCAGTTCCTGATGGCGAACGGCGCGCTGATGCGGGCGAACGACGCCGGAAGGGATCACGGCCAGATCCGGGCGTTTCAGAACCGCACGTACGATCCGTCGAAGGCGCTGCCGACAGTCGTGCTCCGGAACGAAGACTACGGGCGCATCAGCCGAATCCTCGCCGACGGAACGCCCGTCGAGCTCGAATTCACGATCGTCAACCGGACGTATCCGGAGGGGACGACGTCGTACAACGCGATTGCCGAGATTCCGGGGAGCGACAGGAAGAACGAAGTCGTGATGCTGGGCGGCCACCTCGATTCGTGGCATGCCGCAACCGGCGCGACCGACAACGCGATCGGCTGCGCGGTCATGATGGAGGCGGCGCGGATCCTCAAGGCAATCGGCGTCAGGCCGCGGCGGACGATCCGCGTGGCGCTCTGGAGCGGCGAAGAGCAAGGGCTGCTTGGGTCGAAGGTGTACGTCAGGGCCCACTTCGGCACGTTCGAAGAACCGAAGCCGGAGTTTGATAGCTTCAACGGCTATTTCAACGTCGATTCAGGCACCGGCCGGATCCGCGGCGCCACGATCTTCGGTCCCCCCGTCGCCGCGACCATCCTCCGCGAGGCCTTTGCCCCGTTCGAGGACCTCGGCATCGTCGGCGCCGTCGCGACGCGCAGCCGCCGCGCGGGCGGGACCGACAGCACGTCGTTCAACGAGGCGGGACTCCCGGGCATCGGCCTCGGCCAGGATCCCATCCAGTACAACTCGCACACGTGGCACACCAATCTCGACACCTACGAGCGGATCGTTGAAGAGGACGTGAAGAAGTCGGCGATCGCGATCGCCGCGGCCGTGTATCACGTCGCGATGCGTGAAGAGCGCCTGCCGCGGTTCACGAAGGAAGAGATGCCGGAGCCGTTCCGCGCGCAGCGGACGACACCGTAGGGACGCGGGGCCTACAACCATCCTTTTTGGCGCGCGAGGCGCGCGGCCTCGACGCGGTTGCTCGCGCCGAGTTTTCCGATGGCTTCGGACAGGTAATTGCGCACGGTGCCTTCCGACAGCCTGAGCGCGCGGGCGATCTCCGGTCCCGATCGCCCCTCGCCCGCCAGCCGGAGCACTTCTCGCTCGCGGTCGCTGAGCGGATCGGGCTCCGTCCAGGCTTCGGCCGCCAGCGACGGATCGACCGCGCGCCCGCCGGCCGCGACGCGGCGGATCGCGTCGGCCAGGTGCGCCGACGGGGCATCCTTTAATAGATAGCCGGCCGCGCCCGCCTCGAGCGCGCGCCGGAGATAACCCGGACGCGCGAAGGTCGTCAGGATCACGACGCGGCTGCGGCTACCCTGCCGCTTGAGCTCCGCCGCGAGATCGAGCCCCGTCATCCCCGGCATCTCGATGTCGGTGACGATGACGTCGGGCCCCTTCTGCAATGCGAGCGAGAGCGCTTCCCGGCCGTCGCGGGCCTCGCCGACGACTTCGAGATCCGCCTCGATCCCGATCAGCGCCGACAGCGCGCCGAGAACCATCGTCTGGTCTTCGGCGATGAGAACTTTAATCATTGCTTTGCGCTGGGGCCTAGACCGGCAGCGTCACGGTCACGCAAGTCCCGGTACGGCCATCGCGCTCGACGGTGCCGCCGAGCGCCGCCACCCGCGCGCGCATGCCGGACAAGCCGGAGCCCTCCTCGACGACGCCGCCGACGCCATCGTCGGCGATCGCGAGCACCAGGCCCTGACCGTTGCGCGACAGGCGGATCTCGCACCGCCGGGCGCGCGCGTGTCGGATGACGTTCGTGATCGACTCGCGGAGCGCGAAAGCGAGCGTGCGCTCCTGATCGAGACCCAGGCCGACCGGCTCGATCTGGGTGACGACGGTCACGCCGGCTGCCTCGAGCGCCTCGCGGCCCGTCGCGAGCTCGTCCTGCAGCCGCTCGCCGCGGAAGCCGGAGATCGCCTGTCGAACCTCGGTGAGCGCGTTGCGGGAAATCCGCTCGACGTCACGGATCTCGCTCAGCGCCCGGGCGACATCCCGGTCGGCGATCTTCGACGCGAGCTCCGCTTTGAGCACGATCACCGACAGGGTGTGGCCGAGCAGATCGTGCAAATCGCGCGCGATGCGCTCCCGCTCGGCGATCTTGGCCATGTGCTCGATTTCTTCCTGGGCGCGGGCCAGCTTGCGGTCTCTGCGGCGGACCTCGGTGTAGTGCACGTTCACGCCGCCGACGATGATCGAGAAGACGATGGCGGGAATCCAGGTCTGCGGCCTCAGCCCGATGGTCGCAGCCTCGACGACGACGAGGAGCACGATCGCCGCGATCCACTTGAACGCGACGTTGGACGGACCGAGCCGGTAGCCGAAGGCGGCGGCGTAGATGAAAAAGACCGAACCGCCTTGATTGCCCGGACTCGTGAAGAGGCCGAGCGCCGCGATGGCGATGACGATCGGCCACGCCTGCCTGCCCCACACCCAGTAGGCACGGAAATACAGCGCCAGGAACAGCGACAGGACGCCGACGTCAATCGCCCAGTCCAGGGCTGTGCGGTTGCTGAAATAGGCGGAGCCGACGTAGACGGCCAGATAAATCAGCCACGCGTACGGCGTCCAGGCCTCGTGGGCATCACGCGGCAACAGGCGAAGTTTCATGGCTCCCAAGGCAGCCCTGAAGGGCTGCGCTACCTGAGTCGGACGTCGTCAATCGTAAACCGGAATGGCCCTGGCTCCGTGGCGGAGAACAGCACGCCGCGCAGGTCCGATCCGTCCACGCCGAAGTCGGCGAACGGCAGCGCGATTTCCTTCCAGTCCGCCGTGGCCCGGAACGGCCGCGAGGCGGGGATGTTGCCGAGCCGCGTCGCGAAGACCATGACCTGGAATTCGGCGCCGTCTCCCTTTGCCCAGAACACGACCTCCTTGAACTTCGAGAGATCGACGGCGGTCATCGGGGTCGGCGCCGGAAAGAACATCGCGCCAGCCCACGTGAACGCCGCGCCGGCATTGATCGTGCCCGTCACGTCGAGCGCTCCGGCGCTCTGGCGCGCGCCACCCTTCACGATGCGCAGCTCCGCCGTGGACTTTCCGCCCATGAAGCTGTCGGTCGAGACCTGCCACCCGGCACCGAACCGCGCTGACGGCGTGTCGCCGGAATCGAAATCGCTGATCGCTCCGTCACCGGCCGCGGCGGCGGGCGCCGGCGTCTCGGCGGCGCCGCGCGGCCGGTCCAGCCGCTCGCCTCGCTTCCAGATCGCCGCGATGTCCCGCGTGGCGAGGATGTCGCGCGTGGGATCGCCGTTCACCAGCACGAGGTCGGCGCGCAGGCCCCGCGCGATCCGGCCGCGGTCCTTCAAGTTGAACGCGCGTGCCGGCGCCGACGTCGCCGCGGCGAGCGCCGCCGCAGGCGTCAGCCCTGAATCGACGAGGAGGCGCAGCTCCCGGTGAATGCTGGCGCCGTGGGTCGTGCCCGGGTTGGGCGCATCGGTGCCGGCAAGAATCGGCACGCCCTTCTCGTGCAGCATGCGCGTCGCGGCTTTCGCGTGGTCGAGTACCTGCCGCGACGTGGGCCGCTTCGGAAACGCGCGCCCAAGACCCGCGCGGTCTGCGCCGTTCAAGTACGGCGCAATCCTGGCGTCATCGACGAGCTCGACCCCGCTCGGCGCGCCCGTCGTGCTTTCCGTCACCGAGAGCGTTGGAATGATGAATGCCTTTCCACGAACGGCTCGGTCCACAAACGCCGCGTCCGGTGGCTGGTCTGCAAAGATATGGATCAGCGCGCTCGCGCCCGCATCGAGCGCCTCGTCCGCGGCCTGCTTCGACCCGACGTGGACGACCGCCAGTTTGTTGCGGCGCCTGGCGGCCGCGATCGCCGCCGTCAGCGTCTCCCTGGAGATCGTCGGAATCGTCTTCATGCCGTAGCTCTTTCCGTCGTCGTACACGATCTTGATGTAGTCGGAGCCTTCGGCGATCCGCGCGTCCACGAACGCATCGACATCGCCCGGGCCCGACACGGTCGGGATCACCATCCCGTACTCGGTGCCGTGCCCGCCCGGCGCGGTCAGCAGTGTGCCGGCCGAGAACAGGTCGGCGCGTCGCGGCGCCCCGCCCGCGGCCTCCTGCGCGGTCCGCATCGCCGCGGCGAACCGGTGCTCGGTGAACATGTCCAGCTCGGTCGTGACGCCGAAGACGAGCGCCCGCTCCAGCGCGTCCCCCCACGAGTGCGTGTGCGCGTCGATGAGACCCGGCAGCAGCGTCTTCCCCGCGCCGTCCACGACCGTCGCTCCGGCCGGAGGCCGGTAGCTGTCGTTGACGTCGAGAATCGTGCCGTCGCGAAAGGCGACGTTCGTGCGCTCGATGGCGCGCTCGCCGTCGAATACCCGTACGTTGGTCACGACGGTCACGGCCGCCGAAACGTCACGCGAAGGCGGAAGGCCGGCCCCTCCGGGGACGGAGTTGAACGCTCCCACACCCACAAGCGCCAGGCCGATCGCGGCGAGCCCGAGAATCCTACCCATACGTTTTCCCTTCGTCGTTGCGATAGCCCCAGAGGGCCAGCGCGAGAAAGAGGCATGTAAACCCTGCGAGCGCCAAGACGTGCGACCAGACCGGCGCGCCCCGGTCGGCGCCAAACGCCGAGAGCGCGAGCTGACCCAGATGGTACGCGGGAACATACGGCGCAACGGACTTGATGGCCCCCGGCAGCACTTCGATCGGAATCCAGAGCCCGGAAAGGAAGGCCATCGGCAGATAGAGGAGATTCACGATCGGCGGCGCCGAGTTCGGGCCGGCGAAGTATCCGACCGCCAGCCCCATCGCACAGAACGGCGTCGCGCCGACGATGAGCGTGACGGCGAGCCGCGCCCAGGTGAGCGGCCCGAGGCGCACGCCGCCGAAGGCGACGCCGATCGTCGAGAGCAGCAGCACGATGGCCGCCCCGAAGATCAGACAGACGACGAGCTTCGCGAAGAAGTACGCGGCGACCGGCATCGGCGTGGCGCGCTTGAGCAGCATCCAGCCCTGGCCGCGCTCGATCGCCACGCCCGCGCCAAACCCGAAGAGAGACGCTCCGATGACGCCGAACGCGCCGTAGGTCGCGATCAGGTACGTCGCCATCGACACGCCTCCCACGCCCCGTTGCGACCCGAACGCCAGGCCGAAGAGGAGGTAAAACATCACCGGGAAGCTGATCGACGGGATCGCAAAGGCCGGGATGCGCACCAGCTTGAGGAATTCGTACTTTGTTTCGAGGGCATAAATGCGAGGGGCGAGGGCGGTCATCGTTGCGCTCCCAACGTCTGAGGCGTGGCTGACGCAGCGCCCACTCCAGCCGGGCTCGTCAGTGCCATGAAAGCTTCCTCGAGGCCCGCGCCGGTGATCTCGAGCCCCGCCAGCGACCGATCGCGTGCGAGCAGCTCACGCGCGAGCCCCTCGGCGTCGCCCGTCAGCAGCTCGACGGCCGTGCCATCACGCCGCATGGAACGCACGCCCGGCAGCGCCACCAGCGTGCCATCGTCGAGCGCCGTCACGCAGCGGACCCGCCGCCCTCCCGCGCGCGCCTTGATCGCATGCGGCGGACCGTCGGCGACGACTCGCCCGGTGCTGAGCACGATGATCCGATCGGCGAGCGCGTCCGCTTCTTCGAGGTAGTGTGTCGTCAACACAATCGTCCGGCCGGAGGAAGCGAGACGGCGCACCTCCTGCCAGAACCCGCGGCGGGACTCGACGTCGAGACCAACGGTCGGCTCATCGAGGAAGAGCATGTCCGGATTGCCGCAGATGGCGAGCGCGAACTGGACACGCTGACGTTGTCCGCCTGAGAGGTCTCCGTATTTTCGGCCGGCGACTCCGCTCAGTCCGGCGGTCGCGAGCGCCTGGTCTACCGTCATCGGCGACGGGTAGTAGCTGCAGAACAGATGGAGATGCTCCCGGACCTTGAGCGTGTCCGGCACCCGGGCGATCTGCAGCATGACGCCGGTCCGGCGGCGGGCGGCTATGTCGCGCGGCTCACCGCCGAAGAGGCGCGCGGCGCCTTTTGTCGGACGGGACAGGCCGAGCAGCAACTTCACCGCGGTCGTCTTTCCTGCGCCGTTCGGTCCGAGGATGGCGGTGACGCGCCCCCGCTCGAGCGCGAAAGAGACGGAGTCGAGCGCGGTCACTTCGCCGTAGCGTTTCGTCGCGTCGCGGAGTTCTGCGGCTGGAGGCTCAGGCATGACGAAGAGTCTGCCTGCGGGACGGTCGGACAAACAGTGCAGAGGTTCACCAAAGCGGCATGACGATCGTCATGCTCCGGCATCTTCAAGAGAGTGGGGTGCTTAGCGGCGGCCCGCCTTCGCCAAAAGGCGGCTTCGGCGCGGCAAGCGGCGGGTTGCGGAGGGGGCGGGCCCGAGAGCCCGCCCCTCGAGGGAGCCTACATTCCAACCTTCAAGCGATCGACGACGCTCTTCACGCCCTCGGTGTCGCGGGCAATGCGAAGGGCTTCGTCCCGCTCGGCCGCGGTCTTGACGTTGCCGGTCAGCGTGACGATGCCGTTCATCGTGTCCACGTCGATCTTCAACGCCGCGACGTCCGGATCAGCGAGGAACTTCGTCTTCAGGGAGCTCGTGATCATCGCGTCGCTCGCGACCTCGCTGACGCGGCCTGCCGTCGCCGCGGCAGCATCGCCGAGGCCTCGGTCCGCCGCCGCCGTCGCGATCGTCAGGTTATCGACGACGCTGACAACGCCGTCGGTCGCGCGAGTGACCTGCACAGCTGTTTCCTTCGCCGCCTGAGACGGGACCTCGCCCGTCAATGTGACGACGCCTTCCTTCGTGTCGACGTTGATCTGGTAGGCCTTGACCGTGTCATCGGCGGCCAACCTCGACTTCACGCTGGTCGTTATGCCGACGTCTGATTTTGCACAGGCCGCCGTCAACAGTACGACGGCGATGGCGCACGTCAGACCGGCAAATCGCTTGTACATAATCGGATCCTCCTGGTTGAGCTGCCGTTTGGCACTTTCACCAGGGGGGATTCAGAGCATCAACCGTACCAGAGCAGTGGACGCAGTTGAGCTTAGGGATGGGACCGCGAGACCGCAGCGGTTACGGCCCCGTCGTAAGGCGCAGGAGCGCCGTGGCGTCGCGGAGGATCAAGCCGTCAGGGAGAAGGACGGGCACGGCCCACGTCTCGCTGTCCGCGACGTCGTACCGGCGGGCCTCTTCGAACTGCGCCGGCGCCCGGCGCGCGACGACGAGATTGCCCGAGTTGCTCAAGAACAACACGTGCGAAGGGGTCAGCAGAACGGACGCATGCTCTCCCTCGCGACCCTCCGTGGCCCAGCGCACGGCTCCCGTCTTCGCGTCGAGCGCGATGAACTGCCCCTTCCGCTTGTTCGAATGCCCGTAGATCGTGCCGTCCGCGAGGACGGGCGTGCTCATGTACATCGTGACGTCGGCGTTCTTCCAGGCCTCGACGGCCCGCCACTTTCCGCCCTCCTGTCCCAGCATGAACGCGTGCGTCCCCTGGCGCGTGCCCGACACGATCAGATGCGTACCCGTCCAGACCGGCGTGACGATGTTCTCGTGCCACTCGTCTGGAAACGGCACCGACCACAGCGAGGCGCCGTTCTTTGCGTCGATCCCGACGATCGAGCTGTCGGTCATCGTGACGATGTGCCTGACGCCGCCCGACGTGATGACGATCGGTGAAGCGTAACCGGGGCCCGGTCCGGTCCAGGTCCAGCGTTCGGTTCCCTTGGCGGGGTCCAGCGCGATCACACGGCCGCCGTGGATGTCGCTGCCTACCTGGACGACGAGCGACCCGCCTTCGACCATCGGCGACATCGAGGTCCCGCAGAACAATTTCGAGGTGTTGATCGATGCCGAATAGTCGTTCCTCCAGACGAGCGCGCCGTCGTTCACGTTCCACGCCGAAAGAACGCCGGTCATGCCGATGGTGTAGAGCCGGCCATCGGCGACGAGCGGCGTCGAGTTCGGCCCCTTCGCCATCCGGACCGCGTACTGGTTCTTACTGAACGGGGCCTGATATTGCTGTTGCCAGACAATCTTGCCGGTGCCGGCGTCGACTGCCGTCACGAGCTCTTCAGGATCGCGGCGGCTGTGGACGAACACCCGCCCCTTCGACAGAACCGGCGACGAGTATCCCTCGCCGATCTCGACGCGCCAGGCGCGCGTGAGGGACTCGGGCCAGTCGCGCGGCACCGTTGCCGGTGAGACGACGCCGTCGCGCGAGGGACCGCGCCACTGCGTCCACTCCTGCGCGACGGCCAGCTGGCCGAGCACGAGGACTCCGATGACAGACGACACCGACGTGCGCATGCGAGATCTCCCTACCGAAGCACTCGAATCGGCACGAGCGTCTCGATTTTTTCTTCTCCGCTCGTGACGGAGAGCTTGACGAGATAGTCCCCCGGCGCCGCGAACGCGAGCGGGAGCTCGACGTCGTACTTGCCCTGTCCGCTTCCGGGAATCGCCTTGAGCTCCACTCTCACCCGGCCGGTGCGATCCAGGAATTTTGCCGACGCGACCGCGGCATCGGCTGCGGTACCGTACACCTCGAAACGGACGAGCAGTCGATCCGTTCGACGGAACTCCCGTCCCGCATAAGGAGAGGGTCCGAAGGTGCCTCGCCCCGACGGACCACTGGCGCGGAGAACCACGGGCGTGCTGAGCCCGAGCGCCGCGGTTGACCAGTCCGGGACCTCGACCTCCAGCGTTTTCGCCCCGATCCGTTCGCCGGAAGCGTCGTGATAGAGCGCCTTCACGCGCAGGTGGCCCGACGGCGCAGCGAACGTGACGACACCTTCGGTTGCCGGTCCCTCGAAGAGCGTTCGACCGTCCGCCGCGGTCGCGACGATCGACAGCCCGGCCGCCTCGGGACCCTTCGCGCCCGGCGGTCCTCCGCGGCGTGCCCACGCGAGCGTCACCTCCCCGCCGCCATCGGCTCCTCGAGCCGTGCCGATCCACAAGTCCCCATCGTTGACTGGCGCCGCGACGAGGTTCCCGAGCGCCTTGACGACTTCGGTCGGCGCCTCGGCGGCCGCCGCGGATTCCCTCGCGCGTTCGATGTCGCTCGTGCTCGGCGCCCAATACCCCTTCCGTGCGAGCACGTCGACGCGCCGCCTCGGGACCCGGACCTCGATGCGATGGAACTTGCCATCCTGCGGCCGCTGCGTGGACTCGTAGCCGAGCAGGTAGTACGCGCTCAGGTGGCGGAAGACCTGGCCGAGCAACCGCTCGGGCGCATTCGACTGGAGGATCGCGCGGCCGTCCGTGTTGGAGGCGATCTCCGCCAGGATGTCGCTTGCACCGTGCCCCGCGAGGCCGCGCGGGTCGACGGTGTAGATCGCCGTGTTCGCGTGGTTCGCGGCGCGGCTGAGCTCCCCGAGCCGGCTGTACCAATCGCGCCCGAGGCCGTATGGCCCTTCGCTGACGAAGACGATCGCCTTCCGCGCTTCCCGAAGCCCGCCGAGGCGTACGGCGATCGACTCGAGCGCCGACACGGTGACTTCGGTCCGGAGCCGTTCGATGTTCCCCATTGCCAGGTGCCCCTCTTCGGCGGCGTTGCGCGGCGGCGTGTAGACCCCGCGCCGTCCCTTGAGGTGGCGAATCTGATCGACCAGTGCCGTCCGGCTCCGCGTGAAGGGAATGGCATCCGCGGGGGTGTACTCGTCCACGATCGCCACGAGATCCAGCGGCGCAACCTCCGACTCCACGAACGACGTCAGGAACCTCCGGGCCCTGATGGCGCTCGCCATCCGATCGATGTAGTACTCGTCCCAGAAAATCACGACGACACGCACGTCGTCGCGCGCCGCCTCCATCTCGACGTCGTACCGCGACGTAATCGTGAGCGACCGATCGTCACCTTCGGGCCTCTGGCCGCTCGCCTCGACGTACTTGAACGTCTGGATCGCCTGCCGCACGCCGTCTTCCTGGACCTCGAAGTCGTCGGCCGTCAAAGAGTTCACCGGGTTGCCCTGACGATCGATCACGGTGACGTCCACACGGACGATGTTCGCCCCGACGCGGAAGATCGGTTGCTGCCGGTCCTGGGGTGCGGCGCCGATCGCGACGGCCGCAAGGCACAGCGAAAGGACCAGAGGTGTTGTGAGACGTCGAGTCTCGCGCTCCGTCATCGGCGACGCTCGCGATCCCGGGCGGGGCTGGCTGGCACAGCCAGCATACCACCGCCCACCCACTCGAGGAGGGGCGTGGTCGCGATCGTGGTGACGAGCGCCATGATGACCATCATCGTGAAGAGCGTCGGCGAGATGACGCCGAGGTCCAGACCGATGTTCAGAACGATCAACTCCATCAGACCGCGCGTATTCATGAGGATCCCGAGCCCGGCCGCGCTGCGCCAGCTCATGCCCGTCAGTCGCGCAGCCACGAGCGTGCCGCCGAATTTCCCCGCCGTCGCCACCACGATGATGAGGAGACACATCGCCCACTCGGCCGCGCCGGAGACGAGGCCGATTTCGGTCCGCATGCCGGTGAAGGCGAAGAACGCCGGCAGCAGCAGGATCGTCACGAGGTCCTCGAGCCGGCCGGTCAACACCCGCGGCAGGCTGCTCTCCCGCGGGACGATCGCGCCGAACAGGAAGGCGCCGAACACCGCGTGCACGCCGATCCGCTCGGTCGTCAGGGCAGACAACAGCATCCCCACGAGGACGAGCGCGACCGTCCCCTGCCCCGGCGAGTCGCCGCCACTCCGCCGGCGCACGAGGTTCGCCACGGCTGGCCGGATGGCAAAGAACATGAGCGCGATGAAGCCGAGCGTGTATACCGCGACCAGCAGCGCGCTTCCCACCTCCGACTGGACGACGCCCACGACGAACGCCAGCAGGCACCAGGCCGTCACGTCGGCGGCGGCGGCGCAGGCGAGCGCGATGACGCCGAGCTCGCTCCGGCTCATCCCGCGATCGGTAAGGATGCGGGCGAGCACGGGAAACGCCGTGATCGACATCGCGATGCCCATGAACAGCGCAAAGCTGGTAAACGGTACGTCGTTCGTCGAGATCCTCGGGTAGAGGTACACCGCCAGCAGCGAGCCGAGGACGAACGGCGCAAGAAGGCTCGCGTGTGAAATCGCGAGAACGGCGCGCGCGCGGCTCCGCAGCGGATCGAGGTTCAGATCCAACCCGACCAGAAACATGTACAGGATGACACCGAGCTGCGCGACGACGCTCAGAACCGGCGCCACGGTGCCGGGCAGGATGTAGGCGGCGACGTCTGGCGCCACGCGGCCGAGGAGCGAAGGACCCAGCAGAATGCCGCCCAGCACCTCGCCGATGACTGGCGGCTGACCGATGGCGGCGAACGCGCGGCCGAGCAGCCGCCCCACGACGACGACCGCCGCCAGCGTGAGCAGTACCTGTGAGAGCATCTATGCGCAGCCGCGCGGCATCGGCACGAGTGCGGCCGCCGCACCGAGCGCGGCAACGCCGCCAGCCAGCGCGTAGAACGCCGTCGCGTAGGAGCCCGTGGCGTCAACCGAGAGCGCGAGCATCAGCGGCCCCACCGCCGAGGCAAGTACGGTCATCGCCTGCGCGGCTCCCTGTATCCGGCCCAGATGATCACGGCCGTAGGCCCGTCCCCAGAAACTGAAGAACACGACCATGATGAATCCGCCGACGATGCCCATCGCCACAGCCTGAACCATGACGTGCGCGACGGTCGTGACGTGCGGCAGGCCGGCCAGCGCAGCCGTGAGAATCACGAGCGCCGCGACGAGCACACGCCGAAACGATCCGCGATCGGCGATCGCTCCCGCAGCGAAGTTCCCCACGAGCGCCGTCAGCGCCGTGACCGCCAGCGCACGGTGATACACCGCGGGCGCGAAGCCGCGCTCGGCGAGAATCGACTCGTTGAACAAGCCGATGCCCGACGCAGCCAACCCGTAAATCGAGCTGGCGAGAGCGAACACCCAGAAGGCGGGCGAACGAAGCGCCTCGGACAGCGTCGCCTGCCGCGCCTCGTCCTGTGGCGGATCGGGATCCGTGTTGCCATCGACTTCGAGCCCCATGACTTCCGGAGCCGATCGGACCAGCAGCCACGCGAGCGGCGCGAGACCGGCGATCAACGCAAGTCCGATCGCCGCCCAGGCCGTTCGCCATCCGTACGCGAGGACGAGTGCCCCGATGAAAGGAAACGCCGCCATGAATCCGACGCTCATGACGACGGCGTAGAAGGCCATCGCGCTGGTGAGGCGCCGGCGAAACCACTTCCCCACCATGGCGAGGCTCACGACCGACAGCGCGCTCTGACCGAGCCCGCGGGTCAGTGTGACGAGCAGAAGCATCGCCGCCAGCCCGGTCGCGCGCGTCATCGCCAGCGTCGTGGCGCCCAGGGCGAGCGCGAGGGCGGTCAGGACGACGCGGCTGCCGCGTCGATCGATCAGCCGGCCGACGCCGAAGCAGAAGAGCGATCCGGTCAGCGTCGCGACGAGATTGACCTGCGCGAAGGTGACGCGGCCGATGCCCAGATCACGCAACAGCGGCTCGGTGATGAGACCAAGGCCCTGTGTTCGGCCGGGCAGCGTGCCGACCATCGCGAGGGCCGCCACGGCGACGATGATCCAACCGTAGTAGCGCAGCCCTTCCGCCTTCGCGGGACGCTTCGGCGGACCGCCGTAGCCTTGGCGTAGGCGGTCAGGGCTGCCGAAGCCGTACCATCGCGGCCGCACGGCGGTCAGCGCGTCGGCGCCTGCGTCACTCACGTCTCGAACGGTACCACGACCACAGCGCCACCGTCACGGCTGCCGCGCCCAACACACGCATGGCGCCGTCCGCGAACACGATCGCGCCGTTGACGAACATGAAAATGAAGAAGACGAACACCGCGGTCTGAATCGCGGGTGGCCGGCCGCGGTATGAGGCTGGCGCCGCCCACCACCAGGCGGCGTCCGCCGCCCACACGGCGAGGAAGGCGTAGTTCACGAAGAGGCCGCCGCTCCAGGACAGACCCGTCAGCGCGGCGGTCTGGCGCGCGGTCTCGTCAGCCGCCGCCTGATGGCTCCAGCCATGGACGAAGTGAAAGGCGGCCAGCGTGTGCACCCCGAGCAGCAGCGCGCCGGCCGTCCAGATCGCCCGCGCGGCCGAGTGACGGGTTCGCGGCCCGCGCCGCTTCAGCCACTCAGCCGCCGCCCAGGCTACGATCGCGAACGCAATCGTGGCCTGGACCAGCGTCACCGGCTGCTGCTCGTCGTCACCTCGTTGAAGTACTGCTCGATCCAGCCAATCCAACGCCGCTGCACGTCGCGCGAACGGACGGGATCGTTCGCGTTGTGGCCGAAGATCGGATAGCCGATGAACTTCGTCGGCACGCCGTTGTCCTTCAGCGCGTGATACAGCTTGAACGACTGCGTCGGCGGCACGCGATAGTCCTGTGTGTTGGTCATCACCAGCGTCGGCGTGCGGATCTTGGATGCGTAGGTGATGGGCGACTGGTCAATGGCCGCCTGCATGCGTTTGGGATCCGTCCAGGGTGAGCCGCCCAAGGCCGAGGCGCGGCGGACGTTCGCGTCGCCCAGGTTGTACTGGTCCATCCAGTCGGTCACGGCTGCGCCGGCGACCGCCACGCGCCAGCCCGTGTAGTTGCCGATCAACCAGGTCGTCATGTAGCCGCCGTACGACCAGCCCGAAACGGCGATCCTCGTCGTGTCGACGAAACCGCGCTGCTTGACCGCCTCGACGCCCGCCATGACGTCACGCCCGGGGCCGGCGCCCGCGTCGTTGACGATCGCCTTCTGGTAGACGCTGCCAATTTGATCGCTGCCGCGGTAGTTGGGCTGGAACACGACCCACCCTTTCGCGGCCATGATCTGGGGATTCATCGCGAAGGTCTCGAGCGAGGCGGCGCGCGGCCCGCCGTGGATGACGAGCACGAGCGGATACTTGCGGCCGGCCGCGAAATCGGGCGGGTACGTCAGGATGCCGTTGTGCGTGAAGTTGTCGGACTTCCACGTGATGACCTCGGTCTTACCGAGCGCCATCGACGCGATCTCGGCATTCACGTCGGTCAACTTCTTAGGAGCCGTCGTCGGCGATGCCATGTAGTAGAGCTCCGCGGGCCGCATCGGATCTGTCGCCGTGAAGGCGATCGCGCCATCCTTGCCGACGGCCACATCCACCCAGAAGGACGAGGACGGGCTCGCGGCCCCGAGATCGAGCTTGCGGGCGGGACCGTCGAGCGGCTGCAGCCACATCGACACACGGGTGTTGTCGTTGGCGCCGACGAGCAGCGTCTTGCCGTCCGGCATCCAGATCGATCGCGCGGCGTTTCGATCCAGCGCACGCGTAATGCTCTTGCCGGGTCCGCCGGCCGCCGGAGCGATGTGGATCTCGTTCACGCTGCCCGAGTCGCCCTCGCGCGGATGCCAGTAGGCGATCTGGGAACCGTCCGGCGAGAACGTCGGCTGGGCTTCGGATCGCTCACGCCCTGTCACGGCGCGCAGCTGCCCGGTCGCGACGTCCACGACCTGAATGGTTGCGCGATCGCTGTCGCCCGAGTGCGCCGTCGCGAGGCGGACGATGGCGATCGACCGGCCGTCTGGCGACCACGCCAGCGGCGACGCGGGCGCGCCGGGCGGATACGAAATCGGGAGGCTCCAGGATCCGGACGTCAGGCGCTTGGCTTCGCCCCCTTCCGCCGGGATGAGCCACGCGTGCGTCGGGAAACGCTGGGACTGTATGAAGACGTCGTCGTTCTCGATCTCGAAAGAGTCGTTGAACCGCTCCGGGCCCGTTTTCTTCTCAGCTTCATCCTCTGTCGCATAGGCGATCGTCTTGCCGTCTGGCGACCAGGCGTACTGCTGGACGCCTTTTGGCGCGTTCGTGAGCCTGCGCGCGTCGCCGCCCGCCATCGGCATGACGAACACTTGCGCGCGCGCCGGCTGCCCGGCTGTCGGCGCGACGCTGGCGACGAAGGCCAGTCGATCACCCGACGGCGAAAACCGGGGCTGGCCGATGCCGCGGCGGTCCATGGTGAGCGATCGCTGACGGCCGCTCGTCACGTCCACGAGCACGAGCTCCGCGTCGTAGCGGTTCTCGTCGTAGTTGGCCCGGGACATGACGACGACGATCGACTTGCCGTCCGGGGCGATTTGAGGATCAGAGACGCGAACGACGCGGCCGAGATCGTCGAGCGTCAGACGGCGGGGCTGCGCGAGCGCGGCGGCCGCGAGCAGAACGGCGGCGACGGTCAGGGTTACCCGAAGTGGTCTCTGGCGCATGATTCACCTTCCAATCAAAACCGTCACCACGATACCCACGAGAAGCTTGCCGAGCTCGAGCGCCGTGTATACGCCGTGAAGGACCCAGAACCGGCCCAGAGCCGGCGGCGGCGGGTCGCGAGGTACGAAATCGAGGCTGCGCCCCACAGCAGTAATTTCGGGCTGCAGCCAGAACGTCATCAGAGCGACGACAACCAGCATCGCAACGACGCCCCACCGCGCCCTCGCGGCTGGACCCGGCGCCCAGAGCAGCCACAGCGCCAGCAGGCCGAGCACAACCTGCGTCAGGTTCCAGAATCGAAAGTACAGACGATTGAGCTCGGAGGACAGATAACGCAACAGCTCGCGCGCGGCGGGCTGGCCGATGGTCTGCACCTGCGACGAGAAGGTCGCGTTCGTGGAAGCGGCCAGCAGGCGGTCGACCGTCCGGAAGTTCTGAGTCGCGACGACGAGCATCGCGAGGCTCCCGGCGATCCACATCCCCATCACGAGCATCGCCCAGCGCGATTTCATTGCATATCCCAGCCGTCAACTCTCGAGGGCCACGACCTGCGGCTGCTCGACCCGCACCGCCCGGCGAAACAGCAGCAGGCTTCCCGCCGTCAGGGCGGCGGCGAACATGAACGCCGCGCCGGGAAAGTGAACGGCAGCTCCGGGAGCGGAAAAGTAGCCGAACAGCTGCGTCATCAGCGGCGGGCCGATGATCGAGCTGAGGCTGTACAGGCTCGCGACGCCTCCCTGCAGCTCGCCCTGCGCGGTGGGCGGGACGCGGTGCGACATCAGCGCCTGCGTCGACGGCATGACGATCGCCGCCAGGAACCACGTCCCCATCAAGGGGAACATCAACCAGCCGCGGCTCGCCAGTCCGTAGCCGAGAAACCCGAGACCGCCCGACGTGAGGCCGATCGTCGCGCACGTCGCCTCACCGAGGCGCGGGATCAACAGTCGAGGGAGAGTCGCCTGGCTGGTCGCCATGATGACGCCGACGAACGCGAGCGAGGCGCCGACGATCGCCTCGGACCAGCCGAACCGGTACATGGTGTAGAACGCCCAGGTGCTCGGCATGACCTGATGCGCGAGCTGCCAGAGAAACAGCGCCGTGAGCAGGCCGAGCACGACCGGATACTTGCGGATCTGGATCAGCGTGCCGAGCGGGTTGGCCCGCTTCCAATCGTAGGGGCGCCGCGATTCCACCGGCAGCGATTCCGGCAAGACGAAGAGGCCGTAGGCGAAGTTCAGGAGGCTGAGCGTCGCGGCGGCGAAGAACGGCGCCCGCGGCCCGAGCTCTCCGAGCAGACCGCCGATCGCCGGGCCGATGATGAAGCCGGCCCCGAACGCGGCGCCAATCAGTCCGAACTTCTGCGCGCGCTTCTCGGGCGGCGTGACGTCGGCGATGTAGGCGTACGCCGGCGTAAACGACGCGCCGGCGATGCCGGCGATCGCGCGCCCGACGAACAGCCACGCCAGCGTCGGCGCCAGCCCCATGATGATGTAGTCGGCGCCAAGCGAGGCGACCGCGTAGAGCAGCACCGGCCGACGGCCAAAACGGTCGCTCAGGTTTCCGAGCACCGGGGCGAAGGTGAATTGCAGAACGGCATAGACGAAGGCGAGCCAGCCGCCATAGATCGCCGCGCGGCTCAGCCCTTCCCCGGTCAGCTCGACGATCAGCTCCGGGAGCACGGGCAGGACCAGGCCGAAGCCGATGGTGTCGAGGAGAACGGTGACCAGGACGAAAATCACCGCGTGGGTGCGAAGACCGCCAGACATGCGCTTCGGCATCCTAGCACGCCGCCCGGATTGAATCCTGCGACGGGCTCAGCTCGTGATCACGCGTAGGGCGAGCGCCGCCGCGGAAACGAAGAGCATGAAGGTTGCCGGCCCGAGGCCCTTCACATCGCCGACGCGGAGATGCGAGACGACGGCGCCCAGGAAGTAGATCACCAGCCCGACGCCCGCCGCAACGCCAAGGGGCGGCCACCAGATCCCGATCAGCAGCCCCGCCGCTCCTGCAAGCTCGCAGGCGGCAAGTGGCATCAGGTACTTCTCCGGGACGCCGACGGTTCCGACGATCACCTTGACGATGGCCGGGTCGCGCCGGATCTTGCCGACGGCGGAGAACGCGACCATCAGCGCCGCCAGCGCCGTCGTGACGAGGTAAGCGATGGTCATCGACCGGGCCGTGATGTTGCCTTCTCGCGCTCGAGCTGCTTCAAGTACGCCGCCTCTGCCTCGCTGACGACGCGCCGATACCCGTCTGGATCGATGAACGGATTCTGCGGCGCGCCCAGCCGCTTCATCTTCTCTTCCATCCCGTAAATGGATGGATGTTGCGCCAGGAACACGTCCGGTTTCAATCCCTTCAGCACGCGGAACGTGCGGGCGTAGTCGTCGGCAATGGACGGATGGCGCTGGTTGCCAATGAGCTTGACGCCCTCGTTGATGCTGAGTGCACCAATGAACACGACGCTATAAGGCTTGCCATTCTCCTGCACGGTTGTCGTCCAGGTCGTGCAGCCCTTCGTGTGCCCCGGCGTCAGATGCGCGGTCAACGTCACGCCGCCGAGCGTCACCGTGTCGCCATCCTTCAGGATGCGATCGACCTTCGTCGGCGGCCAGCCGTCGCTGCCGAGCGCGGAGTTGTCCTTTCCGCTTGCGATCGCGGCCGCGTCGTCGCCGAGCGCCATCACCCGGGCGCCGGTCAGATCCTTCATGGCGGCGTGACCCTCGACGTGATCCCAGTGGGCGTGGCTGGACAGGATGATCTTCACGTCGGTCAGCTTGTGACCCAGCTTCTCGATGTTGGCGCGAAGACCCGTCAACATCTCTCTCGTCCCGGTGTCGATGAGGATGAGCCCCTGCGGCGTGACGATGAGGTGCGCCGAGATGCCCTCGGCGCCGACGTAAAAGATGTTGCCGATGACGCGGTACGGATCGACGCGCCTGCTGCCCGGACCGCGGAGCGGGTCGGTCTGAGAATAAGTAAAAGCCGTCAGGGTCATTAGAAGAGCTAGCGTGGTTGTCATCATTTGCTCAGCTTTACCACAGGATTCACTTTCCAGAACTCCGGGTCGGCCGCAATCCAATCCTTCGCCGGCATTCCCCAGTACGGCCGCACGGCGAAGACTCTCGCCTCCGGGCCGATCGCAGCCGCCGCGGCATCTGCCGGCTCACGTGTTTTGAACGCCCGCAGGCCGAAACGCGTGCCGTCCGGTGCCTCGAAGACCGATCCCTCGAGGAGAGCTGCCCGCTTCGTCATCGTCACGGAGACGAATCGAGCGCCGGCGGGCTTCCACTGATCGCCGCGGCTCAGATCGGCGCGGTAGGCCGTAAAGATGTCCACGTCGGTCGTGAGGAGCCCCTCGCGCCGCTTCGAAATGCCCGCGAGCGCGGCCGTCAAAGGACGGTTGGCCGCATAGGCATCGATGATTCTCTGTTTCTCGGCTTCCGACTCGAAGGCCGTGAGCCACAGTACTTCCGTCGGCGCCGTCACGGACTCGAGAGCAAGATGAACGTTGGGACACTTCAGCTCTGCACAGAATCTTGCCGCGTCCTGTTCGATAGTCTTGTACGTCGACTCGTTCCCAGGTTTGAGGACGTCGCGATGGATCAACAGTTTGCTGAGCGGGCGTTCCTGAGCGGCAGGCGACATGGTGAGCAGCACTCCGAGAATGGCGGCCGTGAGCGGTCGCACGTTACGAGCCTTTCGGAGGCGTGCACAGAACGATTAGCGTCCCCTCGATGCTACGGACATAGGCCACGCCCCCTCCCCACGGCATCGTCCTTGGCTCGACGAGCGGTGCTGCCCCCGCAGCGACGGCCCGTGCGAAGGCGCCCGGGACATCGTCGGTAACAAGCCCGAGTTCGATGGCAAACGAACCGCCGGGGTCCTTCGCCGGCACATATCGTCCGGGCATGAGCACGTGACCCAGCTTGTGGGACGCGATGCCGAGATGCGCGTCGCCTGCGTCGAGCTCTCCGTACTCATATTCCGGATCGAAGAACCGGGTCTCGAATCCGAACGCACGGCGATAGAAGTCCAGAACAGCCCGGACGTCGTCCACGTAGATCGCCATCCCGCCGAATTTCAGCCTGACCGCTGATGAGGGTGTCGGATTCATGTCAGATCCTTCAAGACATCGTCGCAATCGCATCGCCGGGCGACGGCATGGGCCGCACGGCCGAACAAGGCATGATTGGGAGAGAGTTCGCGCTGCAGCTCGCGCGCCATCGGTACCGCGTGCGATGAATCGACTGGCGACCAGGGTTCCAGCCATTGGACGTTGGCGAGTTCGTCCCTGTCAAACACAATGGTTTCGCCTCGATATCAGCACGTCGGCGGCGGGTGCGTCACTGACCGCTCGTCAGCTCTTTCCCGTGGCGGGGACAGAACTTCCACGATCCAGTCATCCGCTCGCCATCGACCGGGCAGACCTTCTCGGGGAGCAGCGCGCCGAGCGACAGAGCCCAGCGGTGAACTTCGCCGGCCACCCTGACGGCAAACGTGCCCTCGGAACGGCGGCGGCTGCGCTCCATCGATATCTGTGAAGCCATACTCCTGCGCAAGCGTGCCGACCTCTCGGCTGTCCCATGACTACTCCGTCACCCTGGGCAGCCACACGCAGGATCCCTTCGGAACATCAAGACCGCGCGGGAGAACGCCGACAACCGTCCTGGAACGGCCGTCCAGATTGAGCACACGGCCGACGAGCGACGGGGCCGAGCCGAAGCGTTCTTCCCAACACTGATGGCTCACGAGCGCCACTGGCGTGGCGCCCGTACCGGCGTACTCAGGGTCGATGAACAAACGACCGAGCAGGGGTTTCGCCCGGGCTGCCGTGAAGAACTCGGCGGACACTTCGGCGCCTTCTACGACGGCCGATTTGCCATCTTCTTCGGCGAGCGTGAAGCGTTTCGGAGAATAGCTGGCTGCGGGTGGCTCGGGATACTCCTGGACCGGATCACAAGCCGTGACGGCCGTCGCCATGACGATCGCGAGACACGCGGCCGCCGAAGTATTGCCCTTCATTCTGTCAGGAGCTCCTCTCTCCGGAACTCCGCGAACACGAAGAGGCAGGCGCCAAGCATGATCGCGACGTCGGCGACGTTGAAGATACCCGTCCGCACGGGCCCGATGCCGACGTTGACGAAATCCACGACGCTGCCTTGGACGATCCGGTCGATCCAGTTCGATGCGCCACCGGCCAGAAACAGCGTCAGGCCCAGCCGCGCGAGAGCACTCGACCGCCGTCGAACCGCCAGCACCGCGACTGCGAACAGCGCGATACCTGTCGCCACGGTAAAGAATGCCGTTCGGGCGGTTGAGGGCAGGCCGGCGCCGAGGCTCAAAAACCCACCCGGGTTCTCGACGTAGCCGACCCAGACCATGTTCGCGAAGTACGATTGGCCGGGCGTCCCCGCCAGCATCGTGGCCGCGACGTGCTTCGTGACGCGATCGCACCCGATAGTGGCAAGGGCGGCCACGATGAGTGCAACCCGAACTGTCATCCGGGCGCCCTGTCGGCTCATTCCGCAATCATGCCCCAGATCAGGTCCCATGGGCCGCTCCGGGCGCTGCCAGGCCAGGCGCTCGTCGCTGGAGCAGCGCGACGAACTCGTCCGCATCGATCGCCAGCTGCTTCTTCGAGATCAGCACGTCGGCGCCGTACGTGTTGCGGACGACGTCGGAAGATCGATGCCTGATGTCGGCGGCACCTGCGGCGTGGGCCAGCCACTGTTCACGGTCCCGGAAGCCGATGACGACGCCACCCATCGGAATCGACTGGACCTTTTCGATGTTGGCGTAGGGAACCGTGTAGCTGCCCAGGCTGTCGTTGATCGTAAGGCTCGTCGCGCCGAGCACGACTCGATGCCCCCAGCTGTCTCTGACGAGAGCGATGGCGAGCCACACTCCCAACAAAGTCACGACCACGGCGATCACTGGGAAGCCGAGGGATGAGCCGACCCTACCGAGAGGCGAGCTTTGCAGAACCTTCCACGACTGCAGGAACAACCCGACTCCCGCCGCGAGCAAGATGACGACGAGGCTCTGGATGATGAGGCTGCCGCGACGGCTGGGGATCACGCGTTCATTGGCGTTCACCGCTGGTGTCCTAGTGCGCCCAGGCTGTCGCGTTGCCCTTCATTCTCGTGGTGATCTCGGCCGGCGATCGAGTTGCGCGCCATCCTAACACGCTGTCTTCCTTCACAGCCTGCGCATCAAAAGCGAGACACCGCTCGGACCGTGCGGCCTGTGCAGCAGGATGACAAACCCGGCCTCCATCAGGAGATCGCGCAAATCCGTCCAGTAGGGCGTGTACTCAAAGTCCTCACCCACCAATGTTTCGATGAAGTACCGTCCCCGAGTCGATCCGAACTCCAGCTCCCACTGTCGGTGAATCTCAGGAATGCGTTGCTCCAGCTCCCCTGGCGGAAAGTTGAAGCTGTCGTCCTCGAGATAAAAGAGGCCGTCCGGGGCCAGAACCCGGTGGATGGCGGCAAGCACCGTGGCCTTCTCTGCGTCCGTGACGTGGTGCAAGGCATACTGCGAGATGACCGCGTTCGCTAGCCCCGGCTCAAGCCGGAGCATGCGGAAATCACGCCGAAGGAATTCGACGTTGGTGACGCCGCGGTGCCTGGAGTACCAACGCGCTGCCGCCAGCATGTGAGGGGAACCATCAATGCCAATCCCGCGCTGAATGTGCGGAGCCACGGCGACGAGGACCTTGCCTTCCCCGCATCCGAGATCAATAACGACAGATGTTGGTGTGAGGTGTAGCCGGCTCACCCATTCTCGAGCGTCGGCGTCGTCACGCTCCGTGAAACGAAGGTAGCTCTTCGCATAGGTCTTGTTCTGCCATCGCGCAACGTACGGATCGGAATGCACGGTCTTTGGTTCCAAATTCCGCGACCTGAAGTCAGGAGCCCACCTCGTTGCCGGCTCGACCACGCCCGAGCTGAAGCTCGGGCCTACAAGCACGAGGGCTGCGCCGTCGGTGCCGCCGTCAGGGCCAGCAGGATCAGTGTGGCGGCCGCCAAATGAGGCCCGTGGCGCACGGCAGCAGCAGTTAGCGGTCAGAGGGACGAGAGACGGGCGAAGAAAACCAGGGCGACCAGCGCGAGCGTCATTCCGAGGATGCCGCTCAGCAACCAGAAGTGAGGCCAGCCCAGCTGAAGCAGTCCGTTCCTCCTGGCACTACGAGCCGGGGACCGTCGCCCTCCCCCGTGGGTCAGACTGTGTGCAGTCACATGGCACCTCGGCGCAATACTCCAACAACATCTGACACCGCCACGATGCCGGTGTTCCGTGGACGCAAACCGCGCTCCGACTACCGATCAGCCGGAGCGGGCCGCGTGTCCGCCAGCGCGACCCGCCGCGATTGCAGCAGGGCGCCAACGATGATCCCGGCGAATGTCAGAACGATCAGACAGGCCCACATCCAGTCCGGTGTCGATTGTCGAAGCCCAGGATTCGCTACCGCCCAGCCGAAGGCTGCCGTCTGAACGACTGCGAGCGCGATCCCATGCGCCACCGGCGCACGGCGCGCCACCCAGGCAGTGACCCACCCGCCCACGATCGCGGCCGCTGAGTTGTAGACCAGCTTGGCCGCGAGGACTGCGGGCTGATTCCGCACCTGGAAGTAGAGGTCGGGATCCGTGGTCAACCCGCGATTCAGGAGCCCCACCACGAGGAATTCGATGGGTTCGACGATCAAGGAGATGAGCACGAGCCCGGCAACGACCGCGAGGACGCTTCGCAGTATGTGCATATGAACGTGGGTGCCGCTCCGCCACGAGCGGCAGAACAGGCTAACGCTAACGGACTGGAATCTCCAAGCCCGGAAGGAGCCACATCAAAAAGGCACCGATCAATGCAACAAGGAACCAGTCCCTCCGCGTCCGCGGCCGCACGCCTAAGGCGTAGGGCGCGACCACTAGAACGACCAACAGAATGAGAAACCAGGTCCAGAAGGAGCGCATGGGGCGCCGAAAAGGCTGCCGTCGTTTCCTTGTGTTTCGACGTTCCAGTCGTGAATGGAGTCTTGAGGCGGCCGCATGCCGAGGTTAATTACGGCACGGTAGGGATTCGGCCGTCCCTGCGCGCTCGACCGGGAGGACACAGAGAAAGGCGGGGACGAAGAGGCGCAGAGACGCAGAGTCACAGAGGACAAAACAAAAACTCTGCGTCTCTGTGTCTCTGTGCCTCCCCGTCCCCGGTCTTCTCCGTGTTCTCTGTTTCTCCCCTATGCTCTCTCGGGTTGGCACGTCTCTTCAGGCGGCAGTCCTCGATGGCGGCCTGTCCATGTTGAATCGTCGTCGCATTCCGCGTCGAAACAGCTTGTGAGACAGGAGAGCCCTCAGCCGGTAGTTGCCGCAGGAGTGCCAGAGATTGCGACTCGCAAATCGATGCCCGCATCTTGGGCATTGCCAGAGTGCCGCTCGTTTCGACATCACTGTCGTCTCCCACCGACCGGCTTCGTTGTGTTATGCGGCTACTCGCGCACTATCCATCTGCTGCGATCAGGCCCGAGGTAGCGGGCCCACCACTCACAGCCTGACTCGTCCTCGAAGTGTGCATATCCATTCGCGAACTCCATTCGAGTCCGCTGACCGCTTCCGAACTCGACGGAAGCCAGTATCTCGACACGCCGGCCTTCCGCCCAATAGACGCCGCTCGACGCACGTTCACCTTCCGGGAACCCATCCAGTATCCGATGGAGGTATTTCCTTACAACCGACATGTCGGGCCAGGCCGGCTTCTTGTAATGATGAACGCTGATCGCTCTTGCATTTGGTCCCAGAATTTGGCGGATCGTGGCGCCCGACGACCTGACCACGCAGGGTGTTGGTGTTTCGAAGGATCGGCCGATGTCCAGGGACAGTTCCGAAACCCCGTACTCACGGGGAGCGTCGATGACAGGGAACTGATCCGTTCCGCCGATCTGAAACGCGCTCAGCCCGTGTCGCTCGACCGCGAGGACAAGCGCAATCGACAACAGAATCTTGTAGTTCTTGATCATGTCTGCACGCATTGCGTTTGTCATAGTCCGCCTACCACCCGCATAACGCGGCGAGCCGATCAGCGCCGGCTCAGCTTGACGCGACCAAACGGCTTGCGGACGCCCTTGTCCACATTGTCCATGACCCACGCCCACGTGCGGCTCGCCGGGTCGTAGGCGAAGGTGTTCGTGAAAGTGACTTCGCCCCGCGCATCCTTGAACACGAACGGCAGCGAGTCGGCCTCCGGCTTCGCATAGCCGATACCTTCGGGGGAGAACCCGCCGCTCGCGGTGTTGTCGAGCCACAGGACGGCGTACTCGCCCGCCGGCGCGTACCACGTGACGTAGACGATCGCCTCGTAGGCGGCCTGCCCCCTGGAGTCCTTCTCGCGGGACACCTCGTGGAGGCGGACGTAGAGATGGTTCAGCACCCATTCCGCGTCGACGTCGTGCGTCGTGTCCTTGCCGGCGATCCGGCCTTCGAGGACCCAACGCCCGACCAGGCGGCTGAGCCAGGGATCGTCGCCGGCGGGTGGCGCGGCGCCGACGGACATGGCGGTGATGCCGCCGAGGGCGGCAAGCAGCAGGAGTCTCTTCACCGCGTTGACCTCGCTGGAATCACACCCTCAGCTCCTTGTTCGCGTTCGCGACGATCGTCGTTCGGATGTGTCCGTATACCTTCGACGACCGCTCACTCCTTTTTGTCTGCCCTACGCGGAGCTGCGAAGCAAGGGCTTCTTGGCATACTCACTGGGAACGGACACGATCGGTTCGTCCAGGAGCGCATCGGCCCGGCGGCGGCCGACGAGGCGCACGTAAGCGAGCAAGATAGTTCAGATACAGGTCATCGGTCCCGTAGTAGACGAACGAATCGATGCACACGACCGCGTCGAAGAACTCCGTCGCGAACGGCAGCGACCGCGCATCCGCGTGGATCGGAAACACGCCATCGGCGACGTTGGCATCCCGTACGCGCTGAAGGTTGTGCGAGGCACTAAACCATAAATCGGTGGCCCACACCTGCACCCCGAATTCGCGGCGGAGGAAGATCGACGACATCGCCAGCCCGCAGCCGAGGTCCAACACCCGCATGTCGGACCGCAAGTCGAGGGCATCGGTGAGCCACTCGGTGAGCCATAGCGCGTTGGCTCCGCCGCTGGCGCTGGCGATGACCCATTCGGGATGGTACTTCGACGAGCGAGGGAATCGCTCAGAGACCAATCGCTCGTCTGCGCTCATGGGAGATTCCACAACAGAAAGGGCGACAGCCGCTACTCCAGCGACGGTCGCCCTGTCTTTCACCCGGCAGCCCTAAAGGGCTGCGCTACGCGTTACGTCAGCAGCCCTGAAGGGCTGCGCTACGGCAGCGCACCAAGTGCACCAAGTGCACCCGCACGCAGGGCACCCTGAGCACCTAGAACACCTAGAGCACCCAGTGCACCGACGTTATTCCCCGACTTCTTCCCTTCCGAACGCTTCGTCCGGCTCCACGAGATATTCCATCTCGCGCTCCAGCTCGAGCTCCTCGGGCGAAGGCGGCGGCGGTGGTGGCGGCTCGTCGTGCGGGATGCGGACCTGCCGGTAGTACTCGAAGCCCGTCCCCGCCGGGATGAGCCGGCCCATCGTGACGTTCTCCTTCAGCCCGCGCAGGTGATCCACGCGCCCCGAGATCGAGGCCTCCGTCAGGACGCGCGTCGTCTCCTGGAACGACGCCGCCGAGATGAACGAGTCGGTCGACAGCGACGCCTTCGTGATCCCGAGCAGCAGCGGCCGGCCGGTCGCCGGACGTCCGCCCGCCTGGATCACGCGCTCGTTCTCCTCGAGGAACCGGAACCGATCGACCTGCTCGTCCACGAGGAACTCGGTGTCGCCGACATCCTCGACCTTCACCCACCGCATCATCTGACGGACGATGACCTCGATGTGCTTGTCGTTGATGTTGACGCCCTGCAACCGGTAGACCTCCTGGATCTCGTTGACCAGGTACGACTGGAGCGCCTTTTCGCCGAGGACCGCGAGGATGTCGTGCGGGTTCGACGGACCGTCCATCAGCGGCTCGCCGGCCCGGACGCGGTCCCCTTCCTGCACGTTGACGTGGACGCCGCGCGGCAGCGAGTACTCGCGCGGCTCCGAGCCCGGCTCCTCCGGCACGATGATGATCTTGCGCTGCCCCTTGACGATCCCGCCGTGCTTGACGATGCCGTCGATCTCGGTGATGACGGCGGTCTCGCGCGGCTTGCGCGCCTCGAACAGCTCGACCACGCGCGGCAGGCCGCCCGTGATGTCCTTGGTCTTCGTCGTCTCGCGCGGGATCTTGGCGAGAACGTCGCCCGCGAACACCACATCGCCGTTCTGCACCATCAGGTGCGCGTGCGACGGCATGTGGTACTTGTTCGAGACCTTCCCTGCCTTGTCGCGGATCTCGATCGTCGGCTGCTTCTTCTCGTCCGGCGAGTCGACGATGATCAGCCGCGACAGCCCGGTCACTTCGTCGAGCTCTTCGTGAACGGTCAGGCCCTCGATGATGTCCTTGAAGTGGACCGTGCCCGGCGCCTCCGTGAGGATCGAGAACGTGTACGGATCCCACTCGACGATGACCTGGCCCGGCTCGACCGCCTGGCCGTCCTTGACCTTGAGCCGCGCGCCGTAAACGACGGGGTACCGCTCGCGGTCGCGACCCTTCGCATCGACGATGACGAGCGAGCCCGTCCGGTTCATCACGATCAGCTCGCCGAGGCCGGCCGGCGCGATCGCGCCCGAGGCCGTGTGCTTCCCTTCGACGAACTGAAGGTTCTGGAACCGGATGTTGCCGGCGTGCCTCGCCTCGAGCGTGGACTGCTCGGAGACGCGCGACGCCGCGCCGCCGATGTGGAACGTCCGCATCGTGAGCTGCGTGCCCGGCTCGCCGATCGACTGCGCCGCGATGACGCCGGCGGCGAGCCCCAGCTCGACGAGCCGCCCGGTCGCCAGGTCGCGGCCGTAGCACTTCGCGCAGACGCCGCGACGGGAGGCGCAGGTCAGCACCGAGCGGATCTTCACCTTTTCGATGCCCGCCTCCTGGACGTCGGTCGCCAGCTCCTCGTTCATCTCCTCGTTGGCGTTGACGATCACGTCGCTCGTGAACGGGTCAGTGATCCGCTCGAGCGTCACGCGGCCGATGATCCGGTCGCGCAGCGGCTCGATGATCTCGCCGCTTTCGATGATCGCCCGCGACTCGATGCCGTCCATCGTCCCGCAGTCGATTTCCTGGATGATGACGTCCTGCGCGACGTCGACCAGCCGGCGCGTGAGGTAGCCGGAGTCGGCGGTCTTGAGCGCCGTGTCGGCGAGGCCCTTGCGCGCGCCGTGGGTCGAGATGAAGTAGTGGAGCACGGTCAGCCCTTCACGGAAGTTCGACGTGATGGGCGTCTCGATGATCTCCCCCGACGGCTTCGCCATCAGGCCGCGCATCCCGGCGAGCTGCCGGATCTGCTGCTTGCTGCCGCGCGCGCCGGAGTCGGCCATGATGTAGACCGGGTTGAAGCTCTTCCCGGAGCGGTCCATGTCCTGCATCTCGCTGAACATTTCCTCGGCGATCCGCTCGGTGACGTCCGACCAGATCGCGATGACCTTGTTCCGGCGCTCGCCGTTCGTGATCGCCCCTTCGAGATACTGTCCCTCGACCTTGATCACCTCGTTCCTGGCATCCTCGACGAGCTTGGCCTTTTCCTGCGGGATGATCAGGTCGTCCACGCCGATCGAGATCCCGGACCGCGTCGCGTAGGTGAAGCCGAGATTCTTCAGCGAGTCGAGCATCTCGACGGTCTTCTCGAGGCCGTAGCGCAGGTAGCCGTATTGCACGAGCTGCTGCAGGCCCTTCTTTTTCAGCAGGCCGTTGATGTACGGCATGCCCTTCGGTAGCGAGTCGTTGAAGATGACCCGGCCGACCGTCGTGTTGATGATCCGGCGCTGGACGTCCTGGACCTCGGCGTACTGCACGCCCTGGTCGTCGCGCGAGACGGTCAGGTCCATCAGCTCGCCGGTCCACCGCATGCGGATCGGCGTCAGCGTCTCGACCTCGCCCGCCTCGAGCGCCAGCAGGACGTCGTCGGTGTTGCCGAACACGCGCCCTTCGCCCTTCGCGCCCGGCTTCGCCTTCGTCAGGTAGTAGCAGCCGAGGACGATGTCCTGCGAGGGGACCGCGATCGGCGCGCCGCTCGCCGGAGACATGATGTTGTTCGACGACATCATCAGGACCGAGGCCTCGATCTGCGCCTCGGGCGACAGCGGGATGTGCACCGCCATCTGGTCGCCGTCGAAGTCGGCGTTGAACGCCGTGCAGACGAGCGGGTGGATGCGGATCGCCTTGCCTTCGACGAGCACGGGCTCGAACGCCTGGATGCCGAGGCGGTGGAGCGTCGGCGCGCGGTTGAGCAGCACCGGGTGCTCGCGGATCACCTCTTCGAGGATGTCCCACACCTCGGACCGCTGCTGCTCGACCATCTCCTTCGCCTGCTTGATGGTCGAGACGAGCTGCCGCTCTTCGAGCTTGTTGTAGATAAACGGCTTGAACAGCTCGAGCGCCATCTTCTTCGGGAGCCCGCACTGGTGCAGCCGGAGCTCCGGCCCGACCACGATGACCGAGCGGCCGCTGTAGTCGACGCGCTTGCCGAGCAGGTTCTGGCGGAAGCGCCCCTGCTTCCCCTTCAGCGTGTCGGACAGCGACTTGAGCGGACGGTTGTTCGCGCCGCGCAGGACGCGCCCGCGCCGGCCGTTGTCGAACAGCGCGTCCACGGCCTCCTGCAGCATCCGCTTTTCGTTGCGGATGATGACGTCGGGCGCCTTCAGCTCGATCAGCTTCTTGAGCCGGTTGTTCCGGTTGATGACCCGGCGGTACAGATCGTTGAGGTCCGAGGTCGCGAACCGCCCGCCGTCGAGCGGCACGAGCGGCCGCAGCTCTGGCGGGATCACCGGGATGACGTCGAGGATCATCCACTCGGGGCGGTTCGTCGACTTGCGGAACGAGTCGACGACCTTCAGCCGCTTCGCGTACTTCAGCTTCTTCTGGACGGAGGTTTCCGCCCGCATCTTGTCGCGCAGCTCGTTCGCGAGCTTCTCGATGCTGACGCGCTTCAGCAGCTCCTTGATCGCCTCGGCCCCCATGTGCGCGCGGAACTTCATGCCGAAGTCCTCCCGCGCCTTGCGGTACTGCTCCTCGGTGAGGAGCTGGTTCTGCTTCAGCTCCGTGTCGCCGGGATCGACGACCACGTAGGCCTCGAAGTACAGGATGCGCTCGAGGTCGCGGAGCGAGATGTCGAGCAGGTGGCCGATCCGGCTCGGCAGCCCTTTGAAGAACCAGACGTGGCTCACCGGCGTCGCGAGCGTGATGTGGCCGAGCCGCTCGCGGCGGACCTTGGCCTGCGTGACCTCGACGCCGCACTTGTCGCAGATCACGCCGCGGTGCTTCATGCGCTTGTACTTGCCGCAGAGGCACTCCCAGTCGGTGACGGGACCGAAGATCTTCGCGCAGAACAGCCCGTCCCGCTCCGGCTTGAACGTCCGGTAGTTGATCGTCTCCGGCTTGGTCACCTCGCCGTGCGACCACGAGAGGATCTTCTCGGGCGACGCGAGGCTGATCCGGATCGAATCGAAGTCAGCGGTCAGTCCGCTGCGGATGTCGTGGAAACTTGGTCTCATCTTTGTCCTTCGCTAACAGGGCCTGGGGCTCGGGGCCTGGGGCATGGGGTTCAGAAAACCCGTACCCGCGCACACCCTCAGCCCTACGCCCCAAGCCCCAAGCCCTATACCGTCGGCGCCAGCTCGGCCTCCGCGGCCGGCGGTTCCGCTTCCTGCGTCTTCTTCCGCGTCTTCAGGAGCTCGACGTCGAGACAGAGCGCCTGCAGCTCGCGGATGAGCACGTTGAACGACTCGGGCAGCCCCGGCTGGAACGACGCGTCACCCTTGACGATCGCCTCGTAGATCTTCGCGCGACCGGTGACGTCGTCGGACTTCGCCGTGAGCAGCTCCTGGAGGATGTGCGCCGCGCCGTAGGCCTCGAGCGCCCAGACCTCCATCTCGCCGAAGCGCTGGCCGCCGAACTGCGCCTTGCCCCCCAGCGGCTGCTGGGTGATGAGCGAGTACGGCCCGATCGAGCGCGCGTGGATCTTGTCGTCGACCAGGTGCGAGAGCTTCAACATATAGATGTAGCCGACGGTCACGTCCTGCTCGAACGCGTCGCCGCTCATCCCGTCGTAGAGCCTCGTCTTGCCGCTCTTCGGCAACCCCGCCTGCTCGAGCCAGTTCTTGATCTCCCCTTCGGTCGCGCCGTCGAAGACCGGCGTGGCGAAGTAGAGCCCGAGCGCGTGCGCGGCCCACCCGAGGTGGGTCTCGAGAATCTGGCCGACGTTCATACGCGAGGGAACGCCGAGCGGGTTGAGCACGATCTCGACCGGCGTGCCGTCCGGCAGGTACGGCATGTCCTCCTCGGGGAGGATGCGCGCGATGACGCCCTTGTTGCCGTGGCGGCCGGCCATCTTGTCGCCGACCGACAGCTTGCGCTTCATCGCGACGTACACCTTCACGAGCTTGATGACGCCCGGCGGCAGCTCGTCGCCGCGCCGGATCTTCTCTTTCTTCTCCTCGAAGAGGTTCTTGATGACCTCGACCTGGCGCTCCGTGCGCTCCTCGAGCTGACGCAGGTCGTCCTCGAGGCGCGGATCGTCGGTCTGGATCTTCAACCGGACCAGCGGCTCGTACGGGATCTCCTGGAGGATCTCCGGCGTGAGCACCGTCCCCTTCTTCAGGAGCCGGTCGCGGCCGTGCTCGTCGAACAGGTCCGCGCGCGTCGTCTGTCCCTGCAGCATCTGGAGCACGCGCTTCTTCACTTCGTCGTGAAGGATGCGGATCTCGTCCTGCAGGTTCTTTTCCATCATGTCGAGCTCGTCCTGCTCGATCTGCTTCGCCCGCTCGTCCTTCTCGATCCCCTTCCTCGAGAAGATCTTGACGCCGACGATGATCCCCTCGATGCCCGGCGGGCAGATGAGCGACGCGTCGCGGACGTCGCCAGCCTTCTCGCCGAAGATCGCGCGCAGCAGCTTCTCTTCAGGCGTGAGCTGGGTCTCCCCCTTCGGCGTCACCTTGCCGACGAGGATGTCCCCCGGCTTCACGTACGCCCCGATGCGGATGATGCCGCTGTCGTCGAGGTCGCGCAGGAAGGTCTCGGAGACGTTCGGGATGTCGCGCGTGATCTCTTCGGGCCCGAGCTTCGTGTCGCGCGCTTCGATCTCGAACTCCTCGATGTGGATCGAGGTGTAGTAGTCGTCCTTGACCATGCGCTCGGACACGAGGATCGCGTCCTCGAAGTTGTAGCCGCGCCACGGCATGAACGCGACGAGCACGTTCCGCCCGAGGGCGAGCTCGCCGAGCTCGGTGCAGGGGCCGTCCCCCAGGACCTGACCCTTCACCACCTTCTGGCCGACCCGGACGATCGGCTTCTGGCTGATGCACGTGTTCTGGTTCGACCGCTTGAATTTCGTCAGGTTGTAGATGTCGGCGCCCATCTCCTTCGACGGGCTCTCATCGCTCCCCTCGACCCGGACGACGATGCGCTGGCTGTCCACGTAGTCGACGGCGCCGGTCCGGCGCGCCACGACGACGGCGCCGGAGTCGCGCGCGGTCACGTATTCCATGCCCGTGCCGACGAAGGGCGCGCGGGCCCGCAGCAGCGGCACCGCCTGCCGCTGCATGTTCGACCCCATCAGCGCCCGGTTCGCGTCGTCGTTCTCGAGGAACGGGATGAGCGACGCGGCCACCGACACGAGCTGCTTCGGCGAGACGTCGATGAACTCGACCTTCTCGCGCGGCGCGAGGATGAAGTTGCCCGCCTGGCGCGCGTTGACGCGCTCCTGGACGAACACGCCGTTGTCGTCCACCTGCGCGTTGGCCTGCGCGATGATGTACTGGTCTTCTTCCCAGGCCGACAGGTAGAACGAGTGCGGCTCGAACTCCGCCCCCTTCTTCTTGCGTCCCTTCGACTGGCTGTTCTCGTCGACGACGTCGACCTGCTCGACGATCTCGCCCGCCTTGTACTTGGTGCCGCCCGCGTTGGTGACGATCGCGTAGTCGATCACGCGGCCGTTCTTCACCTTGCGGTACGGCGACTCGATGAAGCCGAACTCGTTGATCCGGGCGTAGCACGACAGCGACGAGATCAGGCCGATGTTCGGACCCTCAGGCGTCTCGATCGGGCAGATCCGCCCGTAGTGCGTCGGGTGGACGTCGCGGACCTCGAACCCCGCGCGCTCGCGCGAGAGCCCGCCCGGCCCGAGCGCGGAGAGCCGCCGCTTGTGCGTCACCTCGGAGAGCGGGTTGGTCTGGTCCATGAACTGCGAGAGCTGCGACGACCCGAAGAACTCGCGAATCGCCGCCATGACCGGCTTCGCGTTGATCAGGTCGTGCGGCATCGCCGTCGCCATTTCCTGGTAGACCGACATCTTCTCCTTGATGGCGCGCTCCATGCGGACCAGCCCGATGCGGAACTGGTTCTCGAGGAGCTCCCCCACGGAGCGGACGCGGCGGTTGCCCAGGTGGTCGATGTCGTCGACGTTGGCCGGGTTCTTCCGCAGCTTCAGCTGGTATTTGATCACCTCGTAGAAGTCCTGCGGATGCAGGATCTTCTCGTCGAGCGGCGTGTTCAGCTTCAGCTTCGTGTTCAGCTTGAGCCGGCCGACGCGCGAGAAGTCGTACTTCTGCGGGTTGAAGAACATGTTCTCGAACAGCGACCGCGAGCTGTCGAGCGTCGGGGGATCACCAGGACGGAGGCGGCGGTAGATTTCGATCAGCGCCTCCTCGTGGGTCCGGATCGGGTCCTTCTTCAGCGTCGCCGAGAGGACCGGGCCGATGTCGTCCTTCTCGGGGAAGAAGATCTCGAGGGTCTCGACGTTCTTCTCCTGCGCCATCGAGATGACGCGCGGCGCCACCTCTTCGTTCGCCTCGAGGATGACTTCCCCGGTCGACGGATCCACCACGTCCGCCGCGGCGAACGCCCCTTCGAGCTCGGCGTCGGCGATCTCGACCTCGGAGATGTTCGCGCGGCGCAGCGCCATGATGGCGCCCTGCGTGATGCGCTTCCCCGCGGCCACGATCGTCTCGCTCCCGGCGGTAATCTCCCTCGCCGTCCGGAGGCCGACCAGCGAGTCGTTGACCGCCCACTTCAGCGCGCCGCCCTTGAGCGACAGCCGATCCACGGTGTGGAACGTCCGGATGATCTCGTCGGCGCCGCGGAGGCCGAGCGCGCGCAGGAAGACCGTCGCGAGGAACTTCCGCTTGCGATCGATGCGGACGTACAACAGGTTCTTCGCGTCGTACTCGAACTCCACCCAGGAGCCGCGATACGGGATGATCTGCGCGATGAAGAGCGTCTTGTCCTCGGAGTGGAAGAACGCCCCGGGCGACCGGTGGAGCTGCGACACGATGACGCGCTCGGTCCCGTTGATGATGAACGTCCCGTTGTCGGTCATCAGGGGGATGTCGCCGTAGTAGACCTCCTGCTCCTTGATGTCGCGGATCGTCTTGACCCCCGTCTCGGGGTCCTTGTTCCAGACGACGAGCCGGATCGTCACCTTCAGCGGGACGGCGAAGGTCATGCCGCGTTCCTGGCACTCCTCGACGTCGTACTTCAGCTTCAGGCCGACCGTGTGGCCGCAGATGTCGCAGACGTCGCCGCGCGCCTCGTTGGCGCGGCCGCAGCGCGCGCACAGCACTTCGTGCTCGCCGTACGGGTCCGCGATGAGCGTCGCGCCGCAGCCGGCGCAGGGCTTCCGCAGATGATGCAGGCCGGACAGCCGGCCGCACTTGCACTCCCAGTTTCCGATCGAGTACTCGATGAACTCGAGCGACGAGTTCTCCCGGAAGTCGCTGATCGGGAAGACCGACTTGAAGACGGACTGCAGGCCGGCATCCTCGCGTTCCGACGGAAGGCGGTTCATCTGCAGGAACCGCTCGTACGACTTTTTCTGGATCTCGATCAGGTTCGGGATCGGGACCGTCGTCTTGATCTTCGAAAAGTCGATGCGCTCGCGGTAGACGTTCTTGGGAAGGCTATACATGCTGTGAGACCCCAGTTACACGGACGGATCAATGTCGGTGTGGGCCCGAGCTGAAGCTCGGGCCTACAAGCACGAGGGCGGCGCCTTGGGCGCCGCCGTCATTATTTGATCTCGACCTTGGCGCCGACTTCCTCGAACTTCTTCTTGATCGCCGCCGCCTCGTCCTTGTTGACCGCTTCCTTCAGCGTCTTGGGCGCCCCTTCGACGAGATCCTTGGCTTCCTTCAGCCCGAGGTTCGTGACTTCACGGACGACCTTGATCACGTTGATCTTCTTGTCGCCGACGTCGGTCAGCGTCACGGTGAAGTCGGTCTTCTCTTCGGCCGGCGCCGCGGCGCCGCCGCCCGCCGCGCCACCCGCCATCGGCATCGCCATCGGCATGGCGGCCGCCGCGGACACGCCCAGCTCCTGCTCCAGCGTCTTCACGAGCTGGGATAGCTCGAGGACCGAGATGCCCTTGATGTACTCGACAACCTGCTGCTGCGTCACTTCGGCCATTGCTGCTGTTCTCCCTCGAAATTCTTTGCTGATCCCTGCACGCCCGACCTGAAGGTCGGGCCTACACCGTCATCTACACGCCCAACCTCTGGGTCGGGCCTACGCTGTCTCTGCGCTCTCCGCGCCCTCTGCGCTCTCTGCGCTCTCTGCCGCCTTTGCGCCCTCTGCGATCTTCCGTTCGTACTGCACGAGCACGCTCATCAGGTCCCGCGGCACGGCGCTGAGCACGCTGACCATGTTGACCATCGGCGCCTGCAGCACGAACAGGAGCTTCGCGTAGAGCTCCGGCTTGCCCGGCAGCGTCGCAAGGTCGCCGACTTCCGCCGGCTTCAGCGCCTTCCCCTGAACGACGGCCGCCTTGATCGTCAGCGCCGGCGCCGTCTTCGCGAACGTCGTCAGGACCTTCGCGAGCAGGACCGGATCGCCGCCGCTGTAGGCGACCGCGGTCGTCCCCTGGAAGTGCTCGGTGAGCGACTCGAACCGCGTACCCTTCAACGCCCGGCGGGCGAGCGTGTTCTTGACGACCTTGTACTCGGCGCGCGCGGCGCGGACCTGCCGCCGCAGCTCCGTGACCTGGGGCACCTTCAGGCCGCGAAAGTCCACGAGCACCGCGCTCTCCGATCCGCGGAACGCGCGCTCGAGGCTCTCCAGCTCCGACTCTTTTTCTGCTCTGGTGACTGCCATTCGCTCTATCCAGTGGGGCCTGGGGCTCGGGGCCTGGGGCCTGGGGAACAACCCCTAAGCCCCAAGCCCCATGCCCTAGTCCCTAATGCTTCGCCGCCGCTTCCGCGTGGTGGGCCGTATCGATCGCGATGCCGGGCCCCATCGTCGACGAGATGGTGACGCTCCTCAGGTACTTGCCCTTCGCCGCCGCCGGTTTCGCCTTGACGACGCTCTCGATGAGCGCGTGGGCGTTCGCGATCAGATTGTGCGACGGGAACGACGTCTTGCCGATCGGCGCGTGGATGATGCCGGCCTTGTCGACGCGAAACTCGACCTTGCCCGCCTTGATCTCCTTCACGGCCTTGCCGATCTCGAAGGTGACGGTGCCGGTCTTCGGGTTGGGCATCAAGCCGCGTGGGCCGAGGACCTTCCCGAGCTTGCCGACGGCCCGCATCATGTCCGGCGTGGCGACGACCGCGTCGAAGTCCATCCAGCCGCCCTGGATCTTCTCGACGAGCTCCTCGCCGCCAACGGAATCGGCGCCCGCGTCCTGCGCCTCCTTCTGCTTCTCCCCGCCGGCGATCGCGAGCACGCGCTTGGTCTTGCCAAGGCCGTGCGGGAGCACGACCGTGCCGCGTACCATCTGATCGGCATGCTTGGGATCGACACCCAGGCGAAACGAAATGTCGACGCTCTCGTCGAACTTGGTGAACTTGACCTGCTGCAGCAGCGGGACCGCCTCCTCGAGCGAGTGCGGCTTCTCCGGCACCTGCTTCCGCGCGGCCGCGTATTTCTTCCCGCGGGTTCTCACATGGCCCTCCTGTGGTGCAAGCGGCGGCCGAAGCCGCCTCCCACTCTGTTACCCGATAACGTCGATGCCCATCGATCGCGCGGTGCCCCGGACGGTCTGGACCGCCGCCTCGAGCGTGGTGCAGTTCAAGTCGGGCATCTTGGTCTTCGCGATCTCCTCGACCTGCTTCAGCGTGACCGTTCCGACCTTCGTCTTGTTCGGCTCGGCCGAGCCCTTCGCCAGGCTGGCGGCGCGCTTGAGCAGCACCGACGCCGGCGGGGTCTTCGTGATGAAGCTGTACGAGCGATCCGCGTAGATCGTGACGAGCACGGGGATGATGAGTCCCTCCTGCCCGCCGGTCTTGGCGTTGAAGTTCTTGCAGAAGTCCATGATGTTGACGCCGTGCGGACCGAGCGCGGTCCCCACTGGCGGCGCGGGGGTCGCCTTCCCCGCGGAGATCTGGAGCTTCACGACTGCCTGTACTTTTTTCATGACCCGCACACGCCCGACCTAAAGGTCGGGCCTACCTAAATTTTTTCAACCTGCAAAAAATCCAATTCAACCGGCGTCGAGCGCCCGAAGATCGTCACCATCACCTTCAGCGTGTTCTTGTCGAGGTTCACCTCGTCGACCACGCCGTTGAAGCTGGTAAACGGGCCTTCGTTGATGCGGACCTGATCGCCCTTCTCGAACGTGTACTTCGGCTTCGGCTTCTCGGCGGCGATCGTCACCTGCTGCAGGATCTGATCGACTTCCTCGCGCGAGAGCGGCGTGGGCTTCGCCCCCGCGCCGACGAACCCCGTGACCTTCGGCGTGTTCTTGACGACGTGCCACGCGTGGTCGGTCATGTTCATCTCGACGAGGATGTAGCCGGGGAAGAAGCGCTTCGAGCTGACGACTTTCTTCCCGCCGCGCATCTCGACGACGTCCTCGGTCGGGATCAGCACTTCGCCGATCTCTTCCTGAAGCCCGTAAGCCTGCACGCGCTGCTGCAGCGACTCGGCCACCTTCTTCTCGAATCCCGAGTAGGTGTGGACGATGTACCACTGCTTGGTTTTGACGTCAGTCATTACTTTGTCTGCCATGGGGCCCCACCCCCATGGCCCGTCCTCGCGCCTTCGGCGCTCGGGTACTCGCTACGGCTTGCCTGAATTCGCAGCATGTCTACGCGGCAAAAAACCGGAACAGCCAGCCCACGACACCGTTTAGCAGAATGTCGATGCCCCACAGGTACACGCCGAAGAAAACCGCGGTCAGGATGACAACGAACGTGGTCGCGTACACCTCGCGGCGCGTCGGCCACGTCACGCGGCCCATCTCGCTGCGGACCTCTGTGAGAAACCGCCGCGCGCGCGTGAACCAATTGCCCGACGATTCCTTAGCGTTGTCGATCGTGCTCACATCAATCTCAATAGGGCCTGGGGCTCGGGGCTTAGGGCCCGGAGATGCACGGCACGCCGCAGTATCACGTTCCTACTCAAGCCCAAGCCCCAATCCCAAGCCCAGATCTGGCAGGACAGGAGGGAATCGAACCCCCAACCCCCGGTTTTGGAGACCGGTGCTCTGCCAATTGAGCTACTGTCCTAATCTCGATCCGGGGGCTGCGCCCCCGGACCCCTCACGCGCTCACTCGCGGGGACCCCACGATCCCCGCTCCGTTCGCGCGGCTCGCTCGCTGCCCCTCGCTCGCTCCGTCACGCCTTTCACTTGGTCTCTTTGTGGGCCGTGTGCTTGCGGCAGAAACGGCAGTACTTGCTCAGCTCCAGCCGGTCGGTCGTCTTCTTTCTGTTCTTGGTCGTGCTGTAGTTGCGGCGTTTGCACTCGGTGCACGCCAAGGCGATGATGTCGCGCATATCGATGAATCTCTATAGGGCTTGGGGCTTAGGGCTTAGGTCTTAGGGCCTAGGCTCGGGGACTCTCCCCGGACCCCAGTCTCTCTTGTACGGGCGCTTCGCGAAGCGCCCCTACTCCATGATTTCCGAGATGGTCCCGGCGCCGACGGTCCGGCCGCCTTCGCGAATCGCGAACCGCGACCCCTTTTCGATCGCCACCGGCGCGATCAGCTCCGCCGTGATCGGCGTGTTGTCCCCCGGCATCACCATCTCCACCCCGTCGGGCAGCTGCATCGACCCGGTGACGTCGGTCGTCCGGATATAAAACTGCGGCCGATACCCGTTGAAGAACGGCGTGTGCCGCCCTCCCTCGTCCTTCGACAGCACGTAGACTTCCGCCTTGAACTTCGTGTGCGGCTTGATCGACCCGCCCTTGGCCAGGACCATCCCCCGCTCCACGTCGTCTTTTTCCGTCCCCCGCAGCAGCACCCCGATGTTGTCCCCCGCCACGCCCTCGTCGAGCAGCTTCCGGAACATCTCCACCCCGGTCACCACCTTCTTCTGCGTCGGCCGGAACCCGATAATCTCGATCTCTTCCCCGACTTTCACCTTCCCCCGTTCCACCCGCCCCGTCACCACCGTCCCGCGCCCCGAGATCGAAAACACATCTTCAATCGGCATCAGGAACGGCTTGTCCACCTCGCGCGGCGGCAGCGGGATGTAGCTGTCGAGCGCTTCCATCAGCTTCAGCACCCCCGCCACGCCCTCCGCGTCCCCCTGCAGCGCCTTGAGCGCCGACACCCGCACCACCGGCGTGTCGTCCCCCGGGAACTGATAGGTCTTCAACAGCTCCCGCACTTCCAGCTCCACCAGGTCCAGCAGCTCCGGGTCGTCCACCGCGTCCACTTTATTGAGCGCCACCACCAGATACGGCACGTTCACCTGCCGCGCCAGCAGCACGTGCTCGCGCGTCTGCGGCATCGGCCCGTCCACCGCCGACACCACCAGGATCGCCCCGTCCATCTGCGCCGCGCCCGTGATCATGTTCTTGATGTAGTCGGCGTGCCCCGGGCAGTCCACGTGCGCATAGTGCCGCTTCGACGTGCTGTACTCGACGTGGCTCGTCGCGATCGTCAGGATCTTCGTGTCGTCCCGCCGTCCCTGCGACTCCGAGGCCTTCGCCACCTCGTCATACGGGATGAACTTCGCCCACCCCTTGTCGGCCGCCACCTTCGTCAGCGCCGCCGTCAGCGTCGTCTTTCCGTGGTCGATGTGCCCGATCGTCCCCACGTTCACGTGCGGCTTCGACCGATCGAATTTTTCCTTCGCCATGTCAGTGTGTCGCTCTCAAAGATGAAGATCGTTTTGCCCGCCGAACCAGTCCGCCTTCGCCGCTTCGCGGCTTCGGCGCGACAGCCTCCGCTCGCTGGCCTGCCTAGCCGAAGCTCGCTGGCAAAGCCAGCGAGCGAAGGCTGGAGCCGATGACCGGGATCGAACCGGTGACCTCGTCCTTACCAAGGACGCGCTCTGCCAACTGAGCTACATCGGCTCAACTACCCCAGACGGCTTTCCGTCGCGTTCCGATGGTGTCCTCGCCAGACTTCACTCGCTGGCCTTTGCCCAGACGAAGTTCGCCTCCGCCTGGCTTCTTTCAGGCCAGGCTTCGGCGGAACGAAGTCTGGAGCGGGAGACGGGGATCGAACCCGCGACCAACAGCTTGGAAGGCTGTGACTCTACCACTGAGTTACTCCCGCCTTCGTTTCCTACCGGGGGCTCCACCCGCCAGACCCCCGCGCGCGCTCGCGGCGCGGCAGCCCCGCGCTCCGCTCGCATCCAACAACCGAGTTCTCGCGCTATCAGTCCGCCTTCGCGCGCCTGGCCTGCCATGAGCGAGGCCCGCGCACGTCCGAACTGAGGTCGTCCTTCGACTCGCTTCGCTCGCTCAGGACATTCGACTCGCCCCGCGCTTCGCGCGGGCCGAGTCGAATGGTGGCGAGGGGAGGATTCGAACCTCCGAAGCCGCTAGGGCGACAGATTTACAGTCTGCTGCGTTTGACCGCTCCGCAACCTCGCCATCGCTTCGCGCGCTGATATGTGTGATTGCGCCGCGATAAAATCCAGGACCGCCCAGATGGAGCTGGCGAAGGGATTTGAACCCCCGACCGGCTGATTACAAATCAGCTGCTCTACCGGACTGAGCTACGCCAGCCAGACAAAACAGCATTTGTAGCACGAGGTGTGCCATTCGCGCAAGGGGTCTTTCACGTATCAGTTAGCGGGCGTCTCACCTCGGCGTCCAGCCGAGTCCCAGTCAGTGCTTTGCGGGCCTGGCGGGACCCTGTCTCCGCTGCCTCAGCGCCTCGAAGAGGACGATCCCTGAAGCGACCGACACGTTCAGGCTGTCGACGTGCCCCATCATGGGGATGGATACCAGCCAATCGCACCGCTCACGGACGAGTCGCCTGAGCCCGGTTCCTTCAGCCCCCAGCACCAGGGCGGTCGGAACCGTCATATCTAATAAGTCGTAGCGACGATCCCCGTCGGCGGCGAGCCCGGCCGTCCAGACGCCGGCGGCCTTCAGCTCCTCGAGGGCGCGGGCGATATTGACAACCTCCGCCACTTTGACGTGCGCGATGGCTCCGGCGGAGGCTTTCGCCGCCGCCCCGCCCAATGCCGCCGCGTGCCGCGTCTGCCGGATGACCCCGTCGGCCCCGGCCGCGTCGGCGGTCCGCAGAATCGCGCCGACGTTGTGAGGGTCCTCGATCCCGTCGAGCACCACGATGAGCGCCGCGCCTCGAGCGTCGCGGACCAGGTCGGCAGGACTCCAGTCCCGTGGCTGGAGCAGCTCGGCCACCACTCCCTGGTGGGCGCCGCTGTGGGCGGCGTGATCGAGGATCGCCCGGCCCACCTGCTGGACCTCGACGCCCGCCGCCTCCGCCAGCCGGAGGACTTCGGCGATGCGCGGACCGTTCCGATCGCCGACCCGCAGCCGCGAGACACGGCCCGCCTTGAGGGCTTCGAGGACCGGATTGATGCCAAAAATCAGCACGGCGCTCGCGTCTATCCTATCTGACCGGGGGGACTTCGTCCCCGCCGGACCCCCTTTTCGCCGTCGCTTGCGGGGACCCCTTCGCCCCGCGTCGCTCCGGCGGGGCGCGCCTTTCGGCGCGCCTGGGCGACGCCAACTTGCTTTGACGCCGCTGGCTCGAACAGACTACGAACCTCGAATCTCGATGCGCTGTCCCCCAGGAATCGCTCATTCGAAAGGCATCGTCGTGTGAAAGGCATCATCCTCGCGGGGGGCAGCGGCAGCCGACTGCAGCCGCTGACCCGCGCGCTCTCGAAGCAGCTCGTCCCGGTCTACAACAAGCCGATGATCTACTACCCGCTGTCGACGCTGATGCTCGCCGGCATCCGGGAGATTCTGGTCATTACGACGCCGCTCGATCGCCCCGCGTTCGAGCGCCTTCTGGGAGATGGCGGCTCGATCGGGCTCAGGATCGCGTATGCCGAGCAGCCGGCGCCCGGCGGGCTCGCTCAAGCCTTCCTGATCGGCCGGACCTTCATCGGTTCAGATCGAGTGGCGATGATTCTCGGGGACAACATCTTCTTCGGCCACGGCCTGCCCGAGTTTCTGCACGCGGCCGTCGCGCGCAAAGAGGGAGGGACGGTATTCGGCTACAAGGTGCGCGATCCCGAGCGCTACGGTGTCGTGGAGTTCGACGAAGGCGGTCGCGCGCTGGCGATCGAGGAAAAACCGGCGCGGCCGCGCTCCAGCTGGGCGGTCACCGGCCTCTATTTCTATGACAACGAAGTGGTCCGCATCGCCGCCGCGCTGAAGCCATCCGCCAGGGGCGAGCTGGAAATCACCGACGTCAACAAAGCCTACCTCGCCGCCGAACGGCTCTACGTGGAGCGGTTGGGCCGCGGGATCGCCTGGCTCGACACCGGCACGCTCGAGTCGCTGCTGCAAGCCGCGAACTTCGTGCAGGTCGTCGAGGAGCGGCAGGGGCTCATGCTGGCGTGCATCGAAGAAATCGCGTACCGCATGGGATACATCGGCCAGTCCGATCTGGAGCGGCTCGCGGCCACGATGAAAGGGAGCGAGTACGGCCAATACCTGATGCGCGTGGTCCAGGAAGGGTGATGCGGGTCGTTCCGGCGGCGCTTCCTGAGGTTCTCATCGTCGAGCCGGACGTCCACCGCGACGATCGCGGCTTCTTCCTGGAGTCCTATCACTCCACGAAGTTCGAGACGCTTGGCATCGCGGGACCGTTCGTGCAGGACAACCACTCGAAGTCGCGCGCGCGCACGCTGCGCGGCCTGCATCTGCAGGTCGACGAACCGCAGGCCAAACTGGTCCGTGCGATCGAAGGGGAAGTGCTGGATGTGGCGGCGGACGTGCGGCGGGGCTCTCCCACCTTCGGCCGCTGGGTCAGCGTTCGGCTGTCCTCCGAGAATTTTCTGCAGTGCTACATCCCGGCCGGCTTCGCGCACGGTTTCTACGTCCTGAGCGAGAGCGCCCAGGTCGAATACAAGTGCACCAGCGCGTACAACCCCGGGGGCGAGATCGGTATCGTGTGGGACGACCCTCAGATCGCCATCGAGTGGCCCGACCGCGAACCGATCCTCTCGTCCCGCGACGCGGCGCTTCCCCGCCTGGCGGACGTCATCGACCGGCTGCCTCGGATCTAACCGCGTGCCCTGAGCGAAGTCGAAGGGTCAGCCATGCATCTCGGGGGTCGTCAGCGCCGCAAACGCGGCGGCGCGTTCACGGCATCCGACGATGGCCTTGACCCCGATCGAAGGATCGAGCGCGGCGCCGCGATCGATCGCCGGAACCGCGAGGTCGAGCTCGGGTCCGGCGACGTCACCCGTCAGGACGGCGCGGATCGGGTGAAAAAGCGCGCGGCCTTTCTGGCCCGTGCGCGTCTTGACGCGCGTCGCCACGGCGCGGAACCGATCGCGATCGAGCCGCGGCTCCGCCGCGAGCTCCTCCGCCAGCGCGGCGACGACCTCTCGCGCCCCGGGCTCGCGGAGAACATCCGCCACCTCCTGACGCGCGGCCGCGCGGCCGGCGTCGAATTCGAAGATGAATCGGAGCCGGAACGGGATTTCCTCGAGCCGGTCGACCGATCCCGCGGCCATCGGAACCAGCGTCGCGAGATAATCCACGGCGGCCGGCGCAGGCTTGCTGACGAAGCCGTGGCGCTCGAAGTACCGCAGCGCGCGCGCCGCGAGCCGCGTCGGGTCGGCGACCTTCATGTACTGCCGGTTCATCCACGCGAGCTTCTGCTCGTCGAACACGCCGGCGCTGTGACCGACCTCGTCGATCGAGAATCGCCGCGCCAGCTCCTCGATCGGCACGACTTCCTCGCCCTCCCCGGGCGACCAGCCGATCAGCGCGAGGTAGTTCACCAGCGCCTCCGGCAGAAACCCGCGGTCCCGGAACTCGGCGACCGACGTGGCGCCGTGCCGCTTGGAGAGCGGCGTGTGGTCCGGGCCCATCACGAGCGCCAGGTGCGCGAACTCAGGAGGGGTGAACCCCAGCGCCTTGTACAGCAGCAGCTGCCGCGGCGTGTTCGAGATGTGGTCCTCGCCCCGCACCACGTGCGTCACTTCCATCAGCGCATCGTCGACGACGACGGCGAAGTTGTAGGCGGGCCGTCCGTCCGATCGAAGCAGCACCGGATCGCCGATGACCTCCATCCCGAACGTGACCTGGCCCCGGACGAGATCGCGGAACGAGACCTCGCCGCTCTCGGGCACGCGGAACCGGACCGCGGCCGGCTCGCCTCCCTCGATGCGGCGCAGCGCCTCGTCGCGGTCGAGAGCGCGGCACGTGCCCGGGTATTTCGGGGGGCGTCCCGCGGCGAGCGCCTTCTGCCGGTCCGCCTCGAGCCTGGCGGGCGAGCAGAAGCAGTAATACGCCTGGCTGCCGGCGATGAGCTCGTTGACGTATGACTGGTAGAGATGCAACCGTTCGGACTGGCGGTAGGGTCCGCCCTGTCCGCCGATGTCCGGCCCTTCGTCCCAGTCGAGGCCGAGCCAGCGGAGGTCCTCGATGATGCCCGCCTCGGACTCCCGCGACGAGCGCTCGGAATCGGTGTCCTCGATGCGAAGGATGAACGTGCCGGAGCGGCCGCGCGCGAGCAGCCAGTTGAAGAGCGCGGTGCGCGCGTTTCCGACGTGCAGCTGCCCGCTCGGGCTCGGTGCGAAGCGTAGACGCATTATTCAGCCGGACCCAACACCGCCACGGCGTGCGCGGCGATCGCCTCGCCGCGGCCGACCGCGTCGACCCCTTCGTTCGTCTTGGCCTTGATGCTGACGCTCGCGGCGTCGATCCCGAGCGCCGACGCGACGCGCGCGCGCATCGCGTCACGGTGCGGTCCGAGCTTGGGCGACTCGAGGATCACGACGACGTCCGCCTGCGTGACCGCGAAGCCGGCATCCCGCACGAGCGCGGCCGCCCGCACGAGCAAATCCAGGCTTGACGCGTCCTTCCACGCCGGGTCCGTGTCCGGAAAATGATGGCCGATGTCTCCCAACGAGGCGGCGCCGAGGATCGCGTCCGTGATCGCGTGGCAGATCACGTCGGCATCCGAGTACCCCAGCGCGCCTTTCGGCGCCGGAACCACCACGCCGCCGAGCACGAGCGGCCGGCCTTCGGCCAGACGGTGCAGATCGTAGCCGATGCCGACGCGGCCGAGGGTCGTCACCGTCGGGCCCTGACCGGGCTTGCGCGCGGTCTCGAGATCGTCGGTCGTCGTGATCTTCACGTTGGATCGCTCTCCCTCTACGAGCTGCACGCGATGACCCGCCCGCTCGGCCAGCATCGCTTCGTCGGTCGCCGTGAATCCCGACCGTCCGAGCGCGATGGCGTCGGCGAGGACCGCGCGCGTGAAGGCCTGCGGCGTCTGCGCGAGAAAGATCGTTTCCCGCGCGAGCGTCGTCCGGACGAACCGGCCATCTTCGGAGGCCTGCTTCACGGTGTCGCTGGCGGGCAACGCGGCCACCGCCGCGCCGCTCGCCGCCGCCGCGGCGATGGTTCGCGACACGAGCGCGGCGCTCGCGAACGGCCGCGCGGCGTCGTGGACCAGCACGATCTCCGCGTGCGCGGGCACGCGGTCGAAGGCATTGGCGACCGAATCCTGACGCCGCGATCCGCCTTCAGCGATCGCGACAGGCTTGGACGCGGCGTCGAGCCACGCCGGACGCGCGCTGGACTGGTCGCGCGGCAGCGCCACGACGAGATCGTTCACGGCCTCGTGCCCCAGGAAAATACCGACCGATCGCTCGAGAACCGTCCGGCCGCCGAGATCGAGGAACTGTTTCGGTGTCCCGCCGCCAAGGCGCGCGCCGCGGCCCGCCGCGGCGACGATGGCAGTGACGTGCATGATTCATGAATACGACGCCCGTCACGACCGCGCGCACCTTATCCGCCAGGGCGCGCGCGTCTTCGCGCGCGAGGCCGTCGGTCGGGATCGGCTCGTGCACGGTGAGCCCGACCTCTCCCGGGCAGACCATGAGGCGCCCTTTTCTCATGACGTGCCGGCTGTCCTCGATCGTCACGGGGACGATCGGCAGCCGGGCCTCGATCGCCATGAGGAAGATGCCCCCCTTGAACCGGCCCACGTCCCCGTCGACGCTGCGCGTCCCTTCCGGGAAGACGATGACCGAGGCGTCGGCGGCGACCAGACGCTGCATGCGCTTCACGACACCTGCGCCCGGCCGGTCCCTGTCGACGAGGACGTGCCCGGCCCGCCGCAGATGCCAGCCGAGAAACGGAAAATGCCCGAGAGAGGCCTTCGCGACGATCCGAAGATCTCGCTCGATCGTCGCGAACACGATCGGGATGTCGTAGATGCTCTGGTGGTTGGAGGCAAAGACGTAGCTCCCGCCTTCGCGCACGCGATCCATCCCCGACAGGCGCACGCGGACGCCGGTCGTCCGGAGAATCAGCCGGGCCCACCAGCGCGCGCACTGGTGCGCGAAGCGGCCGTGGCGATCGACGACGCTCGACGCCAGAGAGAGGGTGCCGAGCACGATCGTGTAGACGGTGATGGCCGGTATGAGGAAGAACACCGTGCGCCACCAGTGGAACGGTGGAATGCGGCCCACCCGTCAGGGCGAGACACGGCGGTTCGCCGCCTGCGAGGCCGGAACCGGCGGAGGCGCGGCCTGCGACGGCGCCGGCGTCGCGGATGCCGGCAGGGGCGGCTGCGCGGACGCGGACGCTGGAATCGGCGTCTGCCCCGCCGCCGCGCCCGGGTCGAGGTAACGGCCGAAGATCATTTTCCCCGCCGTCGTCTGCAGCACGCTGGTGACGACGATGTCGATGTTGCGGCTGATCATCTTGCGCGCGTTGTCCACGACGACCATCGTCCCGTCGTCCAGGTACGCGACGCCCTGGTTGTATTCCTTCCCCTCCTTGAGGACGAACACCTTCATGAACTCACCGGGCAGGACGACCGGCTTGAGGGCGTTGGCCAGCTCGTTGATGTTCAGGACCTGGATGCCGCGAAGCTGCGCGACCTTGTTGAGGTTGAAGTCGTTGGTGACGATCTTGCCGTGCAGCAGCCGCGCCAGCTCGATCAGCTTGAGATCGACGTCGCGCACGCCGGGGAAGTCGGCGTCCGAGATCGTGACGTCCACGTTCGACATCTTCTGGATCTTCTGCAGGATGTCGAGCCCGCGGCGGCCGCGGTTCCGCTTGAGCGCGTCGGGCGAGTCGGCTACGAGCTGCAGTTCCTTCAGGACGAACTGCGGCACGACGAGCGTTCCGTCGAGGAAGCCCGCCTCGCAGATGTCGGCGATCCGGCCGTCGATGATCACGCTGGTGTCGAGAATCTTGTGGCGGTGCTCCGGTGACGCGTCCCGGAAGAGCGCGACCAGCCTCGCCGGCTCGAGCCACTCTCCCCGCCGCACGCCGATGACCAGCCCGAGGTAGGGGAGGACGAGCAGCAGAAAGCTGTGGACGAAGAGGATGCGCGGATCGGTCGCGTCGGTCCAGAAGAGCGCGGCGCTGATGGTCTTGGCGATCCCCAGGCCGATCGCGCCGCCGAGGAGCGCACCGAGCAGATGGGTGATCGAGGCGCGGCGCAGCCGCATTTCGGCGACCACGATGAGCAGGCCGAGCGCCAGACCGAACGCGAGATTCGAGCCGGGCTGCACATGCACCGGCCGGAGGAGGACGGCCGCGTACGCGACCGCCGCCACGAAAAGCGCGCGCGCCAGCCAGGCCCAGACCATGTCTCTTTTTACCACGCCATGAGCTCGTCGAGCGCCTCGCCGACCGTCCGGACGCCCACGAGCTCGCAGCCGGGCGGTGCATCACCCGGCGCGCAATTGTTCTCCGGCAGGACGCAGCGCTCGAAGCCCATCCGGACCGCCTCGCGGACCCGCATGGCCGCCTGGGAGATCCCGCGGATCTCGCCGGCGAGCCCGACCTCGCCGAAGACCGCCGTGGCCGGCCGTACCGCGCGATTGCGTACGCTCGACGCCACCGCGGCGACCACACCCAGGTCCGCCGCCGGCTCGTCCACGGTAATTCCGCCGGCGACGTTGACGAACACGTCCTCCCCCATCAGGTTGAGGCCCGCGCGTTTTTCGAGCACTGCCAGGAGGAGCGAGAGCCGGTTGTGGTCGAGGCCGCTCGCGGTGCGGCGCGCGTTGCCGAACGAGCTGGTGCTGACGAGCGCCTGCACCTCGACCAGGATGGGGCGCGACCCTTCGATGCAGCAGAGGACCGCGGACCCGGGCGCGTCCTTGGGGCGCTCGGCGAGGAACAGCTCGGAGGGATTCGCAACGGCGGAGAGTCCCGCGCCCGTCATCTCGAACACGCCGAGCTCACTGACCGCGCCGAAACGGTTCTTCACCGCGCGCACCACGCGATGGGCGTGGTGCCGCTCCCCCTCGAAATACAGCACCGTGTCGACGATGTGCTCGAGCGCTTTCGGCCCGGCGAGCGCTCCATCCTTCGTCACGTGCCCGACGAGGAAGGTCGGGATGTTCTGCCCCTTGGCCGTGAAGAGCAGCTGCGTCGCCGCCTCGCGCACCTGCGCGATGCTGCCGGGGGCGGACTGCAGCTTCAACGAGTAGACGGTCTGGATCGAATCGACGATCAGCAGCGACGGCTTGAGGCGCGCGATTTCCTCGACGATGCGTTCGAGGCAGGTCTCCGCGAGCAGATAGAGCGGCGCGCGGCCGACGCCGAGGCGCTCGCCGCGGATTTTGATCTGATGTTCGGATTCCTCGCCGGAGGCGTACAGCACGGGGCCGGCGTGCCGCGCGAAATGGGACGCCGCCTGCAGCAGGATCGTCGACTTCCCGATCCCGGGCTCGCCGCCCAGCAGGACGAGCGATCCGGGCACGAGGCCGCCGCCCAGCACGCGGTCGAACTCGTCGATGCCGGTCGTGATTCGCTCGGAGACGACGGTATCGATCTCGTCGTACAGCCTGGCGCCCTGCGTGCCGGCCGTCGGGGACGCGCTCGCGTAACGATGGTCCGCCGTCCCCTCCGCCGCCAGACGCTCTTCGACGAGCGAATTCCACGCCCCGCACTCGGCGCACCGCCCGAGCCACTTGGGCGCCTGCGAGCCGCAATCCTGACACACGAACACGGACTTGGACTTCATCGCTGATTGACTAGGTATACACCCGTTCGATGCGCGCGCCTATGCGGCACAGAATCTCGTACGGAATCGTTCCGATCGTCGCCGCCATCTCACGGACGTCGATGCGATCGTTCCCCTGAGGGCCGATGATGACGACCTCGTCCCCGGTCTGCACGGCCTGGTCGCCGGTGAGGCCGGTCACGTCGATCGTGATCATGTCCATGCAGACCGAGCCGACGATCGGCGCGCGGCGCCCGCGAACGAGCACGGCGCCGCGACCCGCAAGCCGCGTGTCGAGGCCGTCCGCGTATCCGGCGGGGACGACGGCGAGCGAACGAGGCTGGTCCGCGCGCGTGCGCAACCCGTAGCCCGTCCCTTCACCCGGGCGCATCCCCTTGACCGCGACGACCCGGCTCGTCAACGTCAATGCCGGCCGAAGCGCCATCGTCGTCGACAGAGGCGGCGGCGCGATCCCGTAGAGCAGCAGCCCCGGTCGCACGTAGTCGTACCAGACGCGCTCGTCACGCAGGAGCGCCGCGCTGTTGGCCGCGTGCCGCACCGCGGGCTCGAGGCCCAGGCCTGCGATGGTCTGCAGCGCTCCCTCGAACCGATTGCGCTGCACGGTCATGAACGGGCTCTCGGGATCGTCCGCGGTGGCGAAGTGCGTGTAGGCGGCGACGATCTCGAGGTTTGGGCTCTTCGCGAGCTCAGGGAGCGTCCGCGCCAGGTTGTCGTGCCGAAAGCCGAGACGATTCATCCCGGTGTCGATCTTGAGATGACACTGGAGCCGGACGCCGCGGGCGGCGGCCGCGCTTTGCAGCGCGCGCCCGGCCGACGGCGTCGAGATCGTCGGCGTCAGGTGATAGTCGAAGAGGCCCGCCAGGTCGCTGACGCTGAGCGCCCCGAAGACCAGAATCGGCGCCGCCACGCCCGCGGTCCGGAGCGAGACGCCTTCCTCGATGTCGGCGCACGCCAGCAGATCCGCGCCGGCCGACTCGAGCGCCGGACCGACCCTGGTCGCGCCGTGCCCGTACGCATTCGCCTTGACGACCGCGATCACCCGGGACCTGCCGGCGAGGAGATCGACGACAGCGCGGAGATTGGATTGAAGGGCGGAGAGATCGACGCGCGCGAGGGTGGGACGGATCAATGCTGAATGTGGACTGCTGAGTGCTGCTTCGGGCTGACTTACGGAATCGCCATATTCTCAAACCGCGTGTACTGATGCAGAAAGCTCAGCTTCAAGCTTCCGATCGGACCGTTCCGCTGTTTACCGATGATGATTTCGGCAATCCCCTCATCTTCCGGCTTCGTCTGCTCCTTCTCGTACACCTCGGGACGGTAAATGAACAGGACAACATCGGCATCCTGTTCGAGGGCTCCGGACTCGCGGAGATCAGACAGCTGAGGTCGGTGCTCACCGCGGGCTTCCGGGGCTCGACTGAGCTGCGAGAGCGCAAGCACCGGAACCGCCAGCTCCTTGGCGAGCGCCTTGAGCGAGCGAGAGATCGACGCGACCTCGGCCTGGCGGTTCTCGAATCGACCCCGCCCCTGCATGAGCTGTAGATAGTCGACAACGAGCAGCTTCAAACCATGAGCCGCCGTCAGACGGCGGGCCTTGGCTCTCATCTCGAGCACCCCGATTGCGGGACTGTCGTCGATGTAGATCGGCATCTCTGCGAGCACGCCGAGCGCGTGCGAGAGCTTGCCGTAATCCTTCTCGGTCAGGTAGCCGCCACGGAACTTGTGGGCGTCGATCCGAGCTTCGGAGGTGAGCATTCGCAGGAATAGTTGCTGACGGGACATCTCGAGGCTGAAAAAGCCCACCGTCCCGCCGAGATGGCCAACGTGCTGGGCGATGTTCAGGACGAGGCTGGTCTTCCCCATCGACGGCCGCGCGGCCACGATGACGAGATCGCCCGGTTGGAATCCGGACGTCAAATAGTCGAGAGCCTCGAAACCGCTCGGCACTCCCGTGACAGCACCCTTGTGCTGCTGGAGCTGCTCGATCGTCGTGAAGCTGGCCTGCACGAGGTCGCGCAAGGGCACGAATCCCTCGCGAATCCGGTCCTCCGCGATCTCGAAGATCGCCTTCTCGGCCTGATCGAGCAGCAGGTCCGCCTCCTGCTCCCCCTCGTACGCGTGCGTGATGATCCGGTTGGCGGAGAAGATCAGGCTCCGGAGGACCGACTTTTCCTTGACGATGCGGGCGTAGTGCTCGACGTTGGTCGATCGCGGCACCCCGTCGGCCAGCGACGTGATGTACGCGGGCCCGCCGACTTCCTCGAGGTCGCCGCCGCGGGCCAGTTCTTCTTTCAGCGTGATGAAGTCGATCGGCTGGCCGCGCTCGCTGAGGACGACCATCTTGTCGAAGATGCGGCGGTGCGCGTCGCGGAAGAAATCGCGCGAATCGATCAGCTCGGCGGCGGCGTTGAACGCGTCGTTCTGAATGAGAATCGCGCCGAGTACCGATTTCTCGGCGTCGAGACTATGGGGAAGCGTGCGCTCTGGAGTGAGTGGAGTGGCGACCTCGGGCATGGACGAGGGGTAACTTTAGCACGCATGTAGGGGCGGTTCACGAACCGCCCCTACGCTGTCATTAGGTCTACTGCCCTTCCTTGACGACCTTCACCTTCACGTCCGCCGTCACTTCACGGTGGACCTTGATCGGTACGGTGAACTCGCCGATCTGTTTCAGCGGATCAGCCAACTGGATCTTGCGCCGGTCCACCTCGAAGCCCAGCTTCTCCAGCGCGTGGGCGATGTCCGCGGACGTGACGGAACCGTAGAGGGTGTCGTTTTCCCCCCCGACGCGTCGCGCAATCTTGACCTCCACCGCCGACAGCCGGGCCGCGAAGGCTTCGGCCTGCGTCTTCTCTTCCAGCTCGCGCGCTTCGGCCACCTCGCGCTCGCGCTCGATCTGCCGCTTGTTCGACTCGTTCACGAGCAGCGCGAGCTTACGCGGGAGCAGGTAGTTGCGTGCGTAGCCCGTGGCCACCTTCACGATCTCGCCGCGGCGGCCGAGGTTCTCGACGTGCGTTCTCAGGATGACTTCCATGATTCCTCTGCAGGGACCCTAGTCCCTGTCATTACTCTGAAACGTACGGAATGAGCGCGATCTGACGGGCGCGCTTGATCGCCGTCTGGAGAACGCGCTGGTGCGTCGCGCACGTGCCGGAAATCCGGCGGGGCTGAATCTTGCCCCGCTCCGGCACGAACCCCATCAGCAGCTTCACGTCCTTGTAGCTGATGTAGTCAATCTTGTCCGCACAGAACTTGCAGACGCGACGCCGCCGGAAGAACGTCCGGCGCTGACCCTGCTGTTCCTTCGAGCCGGCGCTCTTGCCCCGGCCGCCGCCGTGCCGTCCGCCTCGTTCTTCGCTCATCGGATCGTCTCCACTTCCCCATCCGGGGCCTCGTCCTGCTCCTCAGAGCGCCGACGCGGCTCTTCCCCCTCGGCGAGCGGCGGGAGGCCGCGCGCCGCGCGGCGACGCTCGCTCTCGCTCCGGCGCTTCGCCTTGGCGCGCCCGGCGACGCGCAGCTCTTCGTCCACGCGGACGACGAGGTGGCGCACCACCTGGTCGATGACCTTGAGCCGGCGATCCAGCTCGTGGACGAGCTCCCCCGGCCCGTTGATCACTTCGAGCACGTAGATGCCTTCGCGGTGGTGGGCGATGTCGTACGCCAGCCGGCGGCGGCCCCAGTTCTCGGTTTTCTCGATGTTGGCGCCGAACCGCTGGACGATCGCCTCGACCTGCTTGTGCAGATCGGCGACGACGTCCTCGCCGGCGTCCGGCGTCACGATGTACACGACTTCGTACTGACGGGTTTCACTCATGGGTCTCCTTCTGGACCGCGGCCGCCACCTTCGAGCATCAAGCCGGTGGCGGCAAGGAGAAGATCACGTAGATCGAGGCGGAACTTCCTCTGTGTCTTCCTTCTTCTGATCGTCCTTCCTATTGTACCTGTTCATGACGACGTCGATGCCTTCGCTCAGGAAGCCCTCGACGGCGTCCGCCGCTTTCCCAATCGTCTCGGCGATCACGCCGCGCTCGTCCGGATCGAACCGGGAAAGCACGTGATCGGCCATGTCGCGCTCCGCGCTGCCGCGGCCGACGCCGAGGCGCATGCGCGGGTACTGGTCGGTCCCGAGATGCGCTTCGATCGACTTCAGCCCGTTGTGTCCGCCGGCCGACCCGCGCGCCCGGATGCGTACCCGCCCGAGCGGCAGCTGCACCTCGTCCACGACGATCAGGACGTCCGCGGGCTCGACCTTGAAGTACCGCGCGAGCTCGCCGACCGCCTGGCCGCTGAGATTCATGAACGCGAGCGGCTTCACGACGAGCGCGCCGGCGTCGCGCCATTTGGCGACGACCGCCTCGGACGGCGAGGACTCGAACGTCAGCTGCCGGCGGCGCGCCAGCTCGTCCACGACCTCGAAGCCGACGTTGTGGCGCGTCCCCTTGTACTTGGGCCCCGGGTTGCCGAGGCCCACTATCAATTTCATAGGGCTCAGGGCTCAGGGCTTGGGGCCTGGGGAAGGTGCGACCCCAAGCCCCAAGCCCCGGGCCCCAGGCCCTACTTCTTCTCCTCTTCCTCTTCCGGCTTCTCGACCTTGCCCTTCTTGATGACTTCCGGCTCGGCCGGCGCCGCCGTCGCGGCCGCGGCCGCATCCACCGCCGTCGGCTCCGGCTCCTCGACCTTCGGCATCATGACGTGGACGAGCATCACGTCGCCTTCGGTCAGGAGCTTGAACTTCGGATTGGGCGCGATGTCGCGCACGCGGATCGACTCGTTGAGGAGCAGCTCGCTGACATCGATCTCGATCTTGTCGGGGATGTCCGCGGGGAGGCACTCGACCTCGACGTCGCGGTGCACGAAGTCGAGCACGCCGCCCTGCTGCTTGACGCCCTTCGGCTCGCCCTTGACGACGACCGGGACGGTCACCGTCAGGAGCTTGTCCATCGCGATGCGATAGAAGTCGACGTGGAGCAGCTTGTGGGTCACCGGGTCGACCTGGTATTCCTTGACGAGCACGCGCGTGCTGCTGCCGTTCACGTTCAGCGAGATCAGGGTGTTCAACCCCGAGTCGGAGTGAAGGATCCGCATCAGCACCTTGGGATCGACCGCGATCGGCTCGGCGTTCTCGCCCGCTTTCTGCCCGCCGTAGAGCACCGCCGGGATGCGCCCCTGTGCGCGCAGCCGCCGCGCCTCGTTCTTCCCGAAACTCTCCCGCTTCAGAGTGTCAAGTGTCGCTTCCATGTTCTCTTCTCAGTCAGGCACTAGGCACTAGGCAATAGGCACTCTGTTCATTCAGCAGCGATGGCCGCCCTACAGAGTGCCTAATGCCTAGTGCCCAGTGCCTACACGAACAGTGAGGAGACCGACGTCTCCTCGTGAATGCTCCGAATCGCCTGGCCCAGCAGCCGCGCCACCGACAGCACGACGAACTTCTTCGACAGCGCGGTGTCCGTCTGCGGGATCGTGTTGGTGATGATCACCTTTTCGATCGGCGACTTCTCGAGCCGCTCGATCGCCGCTCCCGACAGCACGCCGTGCACCGCCGCGGCAAAGACCGACTTCGCGCCGGCGTCGACGAGCGCCTGCGCCGACTTCACGATCGTGCCGGCCGTGTCGATGATGTCGTCCTGGATGATGCAGGTCTGGCCCTGCACGTCTCCGATGACGTTCATGACTTCCGCGGCGCCCGAGTCGGTGCGGCGCTTGTCGACGATCGCCAGCTCGGCGTTGAGCCGCTTGGCGTAGGCGCGCGCGCGCTCGGCTCCGCCGGCGTCCGGCGAGACGATCGTCATGTCTTTCGCGCCGAGCTTCCCGAGGTACTCGATGATCACCGGCGCCGCGAACAGATGGTCCACCGGGATGTCGAAGAACCCCTGGATCTGCGCCTTGTGCAGGTCCATCGTCAGGACCCGGTTCGTCCCCGCGGCGCTCAGCAGGTTCGCGGTCAGCTTCGCCGAGATCGGCACGCGCGGCTTGTCCTTGCGGTCCTGCCTCGCGTAGCCGTAGTACGGAATCACCGCCGTGATGCGCGACGCCGACGAGCGGCGAAACGCATCGATCATGATGCACAGCTCGACCAGGTGTTGATCCACCGGCCGGCAGGTCGGCTGCACGACGAAGACGTCGGTCCCGCGGATGTTCTCGTCGATCTGGAACGAGACTTCCGTGTCCGGGAAGCGCTCGAGCCTGGCGCGCCCGACCTGCACGCCCAGGAAGTCGGCGATCTCCCGCGCCAGCGCCGGATGGGCACTGCCGGCGAAGACCTTCATGTTCCCACGCCCCATACGTCGTGACGGCCGTGGACTGGTTGGGGCGGAAGGATTCGAACCTTCGAATACGGGATCCAAAGTCCCGCGCCTTACCACTTGGCCACGCCCCACCGAGAATTCGGCCGCAGCATTATCTTCCGCCCTGCCCCAACCATGTATGCCGGGAATGCGACGTCCAGATGCGGCCCAGCGGGGCCGTGGAATTGATAAGTGTAGCCGATGGCGACGGTTTCGGGCAAGAACGGCTCTAACGGGCCTCCACCCTAGGCTTCCAGTTGAGGACGAGCGTGATTGGTGACGTCGCGGTTTCCTCGACCATGTTGATCAGAAACCGCTGCCCGTCGGCGGCCACGACGTACTGCTGGCGGGCGATCGCGCTCGTCGCGGCGGCGCGCGTCTGGAAGAGAGAAACGGGCGGACCGACGCGCACCTGGCCCGCTTCCTTCGCGATCGAAACGGACATGAGCCGGTTGTCGGGAGCAATGTAGAGGAGCTCCTTGCCGTCGCGCCGCCACCGGACCTGCATGCCACCGTTGTTTGAGACTCGCACCTTCGAGCCCGGACCGGGGAACGGCTGGAGATAAATCTCGGCGCGGCCGGACTCATTCGATTGATACGCGATTGTCGTCCCGTCCGGCGAGAACTGACCGTCGCGCTCGTCGTACGGCGTTCGAACGACGGGAACCGGCGGAAGATCCTTTTGCATCGGAAGCGCCCACAGATCGTATGCGCCCGACACCAGGTCGATCGCTCGTATGAGGACGAACCGTCCATCGGGCGACCAGTCGCAGGCGGTAAAGGTGCCCCATTCCCTCGGCGTACTCCGGACTCCGGGGCTTCCGGAGTCGCGAGCTATTAACAGTTCGTCCTCGCCGATTCCATCGAGCCGCTTGATGAACAACCCCAGCACGCCGCCGCGCGTTCCGTTGAAGACAATCCGCTTGCCGTCAGGCGACCACGTTGGAACGGCGTCTATCGTCGGCGTCAGCGTCGCCCTCGTCAGAATATTCCGGTCCAGATCGATCAGCCAGAGATCTATGTTCTCCTGGACGGACATCGAGATTGCGAGGCGACGGCCGTCGGGCGACAACGCCGGGTTGGTCGGAAAGCCGGTGAGCGACTCGGTCGCGTCGCCGAGCGGCTTGCCGGAACGATCGAACCAGACGAACCGGCGGCGCTCTCCGACGCCGGTCCGATAGGCGATCGTGTCGGCGTCCGACGCGGATACGCCCACGCGCGACGCGCTGCCGATGATGACATCGTCGGCGACGCGACTGACGGGACCGCTCAGCTCCAGCGTTACAGGATCGAAGGACTGCGTGACCAAAGCGCCCTGCCGGACGAACAGCAGGTGCCCCGACGCATACCGCGCGGCGGCTTCGGTATCCAGCAGCCGCTGAAACCTGTCAGTTCCGACCTCGCCGACGTACATGCCGGGGAGATCGCCAGCGCGAGGCGACGGACTGTGAAAAAGGAAACGGCGGCCGTCCGGAAGGAACTGCGGGAATCGCATCGCGCTCGAACGTTTGTCGCCCAGGATGAGCTCGCGCAAATCCGTTCCAGTTGCCGATACCTGAAATACGCCGCCGTTGTCGGACGGCACGTACAGGATGAGCCCTTCCTGGTTCCACGTGCCGCCAGCTGGAGTCAGCACGTTCGCGAGCGTGTAGGTCTGCCCGCCTTCGATGTCCAGGCGCTTCAGCTTGTTTTCTGAAAAGAACCCGATCGAGCGGCTGTCGGGCGACCAGAACGGAGACACGCCTCTGTCCGTTCCACTCAATGGACGCGAGGAGGTCGACTCGAGCGATCTCAGCCAGAGCTGCGCCTTGCTATCGGCCGTCGCTGTAAATACCAGCTTGCGTCCGTCTGGCGATAGCGCAAACGACGTTGGAGATGCGGTCGGGGGCGTATTGATGTCGACTCGGATCTCCGGCGGTGACGATGAACGACCACTCCCCCATCGCCCGGCCGCGGCCGCCATGAGGGCGAGGGCGACGAGTGCGGATGCCCACGCGACACGCTCGCGCCGCACAGCACCACCGCGTGGCGTGCCGGTCTCGGAAGGCGCTCCGCGCTGCGCCTCCTCGATCTCCAGTCTGGCGTCTCCGATATGTTGCAGCCGCTGCCGCGGATCCTTTTGAAGGCATCGCCGCAGAAGACGATGGATGGCCGGTGGCACTTCGGGTTGAAGCGCGCGCCAGTCCGGCTCGCTTTTGAGAATCTCGGCGAGCGTGTCGGTGATTTCCTCTCCGCCGAATAGACGACGTCCCGCGAGCATCTCGAAGAAGACGACGCCGAAGGCCCAGATGTCCGTGCGCCTGTCGACGGCCTTCCCGCGCGCCTGCTCCGGCGACATGTACGCCGCCGTGCCGAGGACGAGGCCTGCCTGCGTCGCGTGCACCGAGAGCGTGGGGGACGTCATCGGGTTGGCGGGGGAAGCCGCTGCCTGCGTGTCGAGCGCCTTCGCGAGGCCGAAGTCGAGTACTTTGACGGCGCCGTCCTCCCGCACTTTGATGTTCGCGGGCTTCAGATCCCGGTGGATGACGCCCTGCTCGTGCGCGGCTTCGAGCGCCTGGGCGATCTGGAGCGCGATGGGCATCGCCTCGTCGAGCGGGATGGGTCCGCGCGCCATGCGATCCGCGAGCGTCGGTCCTTCGACCAACTCCATCACGAGCGCCCGCACGCCATCGGAGTCCTCGAATCCGTAGATCTGCGCGATGTTCGGGTGATTCAGCGACGCGAGGACCTGCGCCTCGCGACGGAAGCGCGCGAGTCGATCGACGTCGCCGACGAACAGATCCGGCAAGACCTTGATGGCGACGTCGCGGTTCAGCCTGCTATCGCGGGCGCGATAGACCTCGCCCATGCCGCCCGCGCCAAGTGGCGAGACGATTCCGTAGGGACCGACGCGCGTGCCGGCGGAAAGGGGCATGCGATCGTTTCGGTAGGGCTGATTTTAAGTGAGATCCGGGATGATCCGTGTAATCCGTGTAGTCCGTGGCCCGTGATCCGCGAAATCCGTGGTTGCAGAATCCGCGGTCAGCGAACGGGCACCGGCCGCGAGCGCCGCTCGTACTCGGCGCGATCGACGGTGCGGGTCAGGTGGACGCTCCAGCCGTCCCGGCTGAGGCGCGGCACGGCGGCGGCCGCCGTGCGGCGATCGCGGAACAGCCCGAAGACGGCGGAGCCGCTGCCCGACATCGCCGTGGCGATCGCGCCGGTCTCCCGCAGCGCGGTCCTCGTCTCGGTAATTTCCGGATGGCGGCGCGCGATCGACGGCTCGAGGTCGTTGATCATCTGCGCCGCGCGCGACGGCCATGGGATGGGCAGCACCTGCAGCTCTCGCCCCTGCGCGTACCCGGCCGCGCGCTCCTCGTCGTACCAGCCGTAGGCTTCCCGCGTCGAGACCCCGAACGGCGGGATCACGAGCACGATCCAGTGCGACGGAAGATCGACGAGCGGATAAATCTCTTCGCCGGCGCCGAGGCCGAGCGCCGTGCCGCCGGTGAGGAAAAACGCCACGTCGGCGCCGAGCTGCGTGCCCAGCTCGCGGAGGCTCGCGATCGGCGGCTGACCGGCCCACAGGCGCCCGAGCGCGACGAGCGCCGCGGCGGCGTCGCTGCTCCCGCCGCCGAGCCCCGACTGGAGCGGGATGGCTTTCTCGATCCGGACCGTCACGTCCCGCACCTTGCCGCCGAAGCCCAGCGCTTTCCACAGCATCCCCGCCGCGCGCCAGACCAGATTGTCTTCGTCGAGCGGCACGCCGGGTGTCCGGCACTGGATCGCGAACTTGCCGCGCCGGGCCGTGCAGGTGATGGAGTCGGCGATCGCGATGGACTGGAAGACGGTGCGCAGCTCGTGATACCCGTCCGCCCGCGTGCCGAGCACGCGCAGATCGAGGTTCACTTTGGCGTGGGCTCTGGCCCGCACGCTACGCAGCTTCACGGTTTGTGTCCGAGAGGACCGGCGTCGCGCAGCTCCTCGAGCGTCAGCGGCGCGGCGTCGGCCGGCACGTCGACGTCGAAGGCCGCCGGGTCGAGATCCGTATTGATATCGACCTGTGAGAGCCCCACCGATAGATCCGCGGTGGCGCTCGCGCCGCCCTTCGTCCGAACGCGGACGCGGGCCGGGCGGTCACCCGCCCACTCCGGATACTCGACGGTGTAGGAGTCGACGATCGCCGCCGCGATTCGCCACCGACCGCTGCGCCGATCGACGTACACGCTCGCGCGCGAGGCGAGCTCAATCATCGCGCGGCCGTCGCCGTAGAGCCGGCCGGAGACGACCTGCCCGGTCGGCGCGCCGCAGCCGTTGAGCGCGGCCGCCAGCGCGTCGGGCGCGAGCGGAACGCCCGTGAGCGCTTCCACGACGGCTGCCGGAGCGGCGTCCCGCAGCACGCGATTGTCGCGCGGCAACAGCAGCGTCGCGCGCCCGCCCTTCGCGGCAAAGATGAAGACCGGCGCGCCGAACGGCGCGATCCCCTCCAGCCGCACCGAATCGGGACGCTCGAGGCCCGCGAGCACGCGGCCACGGAGTCTCGTCCGGCCCGCTTTGCCCGACAGCGCAATCTCCGCAGTGAGCGTACGGACGCCGGCACAGCCGCGCGTGGCTTCGGTGTACGCAGCGTCCGCGTCGGCGAACGGTGTCCCCGGCCCCGACGGCAGCTCGAGCGGCCGCGGCGCGCACGCGCCCACCGCGAGCGCCGCCGCCAGGCACATGAGATATGCTTTTCGCGGAGGGCCCGGCATCATGGCGATCGACAAAGAACTGCTCGAGATTCTCGCGTGCCCTGTCTGCAAGACCCCGGTCGCCGAAGTCAAGAACGGCGCCGCGCTCAAGTGCAACCAGTGCAAGCGGGTGTATCCAATCAAGGATGATATTCCGGTCATGCTCGTGGACGAAGCCACAATAGAAAACTGATCAATGCTGATGGCTGAATGTGGAATGCTGAGTTTTTCATTCAGCATTCAGAAATCAGCATTCAGCATTGAGCAACTTGAGTGTCGATCGAAGCACTTCCTCGACGCCGATAGCTTCCATGCAGACGTTGCGAGGGCACGTCCTCATCAGCGGCGTGCCGTAGCAGGGCGCGCACGGCGGCGCGTGACGGATCACGGTCACAGGCGCCAGCCGTCCGATCGGTCGCGTCTGTTCCAGAATCCCGGGACCCCATAACACCACCAGCGGCGTGCCGACCGCCGCGGCGATGTGCGCCGGCCCGGAATCCACCGACACGAACGCATCCACCATCTCGATCGCGGCCGCGAGCCCGCGGACGCTCAGGCGGCCGGCGGCGTTGACGACAGATCCCGCGGGCAGTTCCCTGGCGATCCGCTCGACGGCCGGCCGATCCTCGACCGAACCCGTCAGGAGAAGGTGCATCCCGCGCGCCGCGAGATCGCGGCCGACCGCGACGAAGTTCTCCAGCTTCCACCCGCGCAGGCGGTCGTCCTGGTTCCGTTTCGAGCGGCCGACCGGGCCGTAGCCGGAGTGAAGTCCGACCACATATGTCGGCTGGAGGGGCCGGTCTTCAGACCGGCCCAATACCGTCCGCGCCTCCTCACGATCTCGTTCCTCGAGAAAAATCTCGGGCGCAAGCGGCCGCGAGGCCCAATCGTCGAACCCCGCCGCGCGCAGGTTGTTCGCGGCGCTCGACAGCGCCGGGTCGAACGGTGTCTCGTGAAAACCGACGATGCGGGCCGGCCGAGCGCGCCCGACGAGATCGAGGTAATGCCGGGCCTGCTCGAGCACGACGGCAAGGTCGTAGGACGCCGCACGGAGCCGGCGGACCAGGGCGCGCTTCTCGAGTGAGAGCGCGTACGGCAGGTTGCGCCATCGGAGGGCCAGGACATCGGCCAATCGCGGATGATTGGCGAGGAGGGGCGCCGCCCCGGCGCTTGCGAGGACATCGACGGCCGCGCCCGGGTACCGTCCGGCGAGCGCCGGCAGCACCGGCGTCACCATGAGCGTGTCGCCCAGCGCCCCCGCCCGAACCACGAGAATCCGCACGGCCGTGTCTATAATAGTGGCTTCATCGTGGCCAGCGCTCAGTCCTCCGTGCTCAGCTCCCACTCGTCCGTGTTCGGCCCGGACCGGCCGGTCGACACGGTCGAGCGTGTCGCGGTCGGAGGCCTGTTCGGGTTCGCGGCCGCGCTGCAGCTGTCAATCGCCGCGGCGGACATCCTGCTGACGGTCACGCTCCTGGCGTGGGGGGTCTGGCTCATGCGCCGGAAGGCGCGGCCAGAGGTGCCGCCGATGTTCTGGCCGCTGGCCGCGTACGCCGGGCTGACGCTCGTCGCGTCTGCCTTCTCCGAGAATCCGCTCGCGAGCGTCATCGATTCGCGCCAGCTCCTGCTCTTCCTCATCGTCCCGGCGGTCTATCAGATCGCCTCCGGCGAACGCTCCCTGCGCGTCGTGGATGTCATCATCACGGTCGGCGCCGCGAGCGCGATCATCGGGATCGTCCAGTACGGCATCCTCAACTTCGACAATCTCGGGCGGCGGCCGCAGGGGTCGCTCGGACACTACATGACGTACTCCGGCCTGCTCATGCTCGTGATCACGGCGGCGGCGGCGCGGCTGTTGTTCCCGCCGCGGGATCGGTCGGAGCGAGCGGGCACCGGCCGCATCTGGCCCATGCTCGTCCTGCCGGCGCTCGTTGTCGCGCTCGCCTTGACGCTGACGCGGAGCGCCTGGGTCGGCGCGTGCGCGGGGCTGGCCGTGTTGTTCGTGCTGCGCGATCTGCGGCTGCTCGCCGCGCTTCCGATCGCGGCCGCGCTCTTCGTCGCGCTGGCGCCCTCCGCGGTCACGGATCGCGTGTATTCGATCTTCGACCTCAACGACCCGTCGAACCGCGATCGCGTCGCGATGATGCGCTCGGGCGCGAGGATGATCCAGGACGATCCGCTGACCGGGGTCGGGCCGAACATGATCGAGGCCGCGTACCCGCGCTACCGGCACGCAACCGCCGTCAACGAGAATAGTCCGCACCTGCACAACGTGCCGCTCCAGATCGCCGCCGAGCGCGGCTTGCCGGCGCTGGCGGCGTGGGTCTGGTTCCTCGTCGTGCTGACGCGAGACCTCTGGCGCCTCCATCGCCGATCAGCATTTCCCTCGCTCGTCGGCGGCGCGCTCGCCGCCGTGGCCAGCATGCTCGCCGCCGGCTTCTTCGAGTACAACTTCGGCGATTCCGAGTTCCTGATGCTGCTGCTCGTGCTCGTCACGCTGCCGTTCGCGGCCGAGCGCCGGACGGAGCCGGCGCGCGCCGCCCCCGCCGCCGCGTGACGGCCGTCCCTCTGCCGTCCATCGTCGAACGGTTCGCCGGCCGCACCGTCGTCATCGTCGGCGACGTGATGCTCGATCACTTCCTGTTCGGCCGGGTCGAGCGCATCTCCCCGGAAGCACCCGTACCCGTCGTCAGGTTCGCGCGCGATGAATTCCGTCCCGGCGGGGCGGCGAACGTCGCCCACAACGTCGCGGCGCTCGGCGGCCGGCCGGTGCTCGTCGCGGTCGTCGGCGAAGACGAGGCCGCGGCGCGGCTCGCCGCCGATTTGTCGTCGAAGCACGTCGCGGTTGACGGCCTGATCGAGGATCCCGCCCGCCCGACGACGAGAAAGCTGCGGGTCGTGACGACCCGCAACCAGCAGGTGGCGCGGGTGGACTACGAGGATGAGAGCGAGATCGACGGCGCGATCGAGGCCGCCGTCATCCGGCACGCCCGCACCGCGATCGAAGGGGCCGACGTCGTGGTCGTCTCGGACTATCTCAAGGGGGTCGTGACGCAGCCCGTCGTATCCGCGCTGGCGGAGGCGGCCAGACGCCGCGGCGTTCCGCTGCTCGTGGATCCGAAGGTGTCCCACGTCGACCGCTACGCCGGCGCGACGATCGTCACGCCGAATCATCACGAGGCCGAGGCGGTCACGCTGATGCGAATCAGAAACGGGAAAGAGGCCGCGGCTGCCGCGCGGGCGTTTCGCAATCGCGTGCGATCGGATCACGTGCTCGTCACGCGTGGAGAGCACGGCATGTGGCTGCTCGAAGGGGACCGCGACTGCGAGCTGCCGGCGGTCGCGCGGGAGGTCTCCGACGTCACCGGCGCCGGCGACACGGTCATCGCCACGCTCGCCCTGGGGCTCGCGGCCGCCGCGCCGCTCGCCGACGCCGCCCGTCTCGCCAACCACGCAGCCGGCATCGTCGTTGGAAAATTCGGGCCGGCCACAGTCAGCGCGCAGGAGCTCAAGGACGCGATCGCCGGCCGGTAGGGGCGGTTCGCGCCTGCCTCGCCGTAGCGCGAACGCGCGAAGGCGGGAACCGCCCCTACTCGACTACCGGCACCGATTCGTGATCAGCACGAGCTCCGGGGCCGGCTCGCGGGCGAACAGGCTGCGCAGCTTCAGATCGAAGAACGGCCGGCGGTCAATCTCACACGCGGGCCCGGTCAACCGCGGCCTCAACTCGTCGTAGTCCGTCGCGGCGAGGACGGCGTACGCTTCCGAGGCGGAGGAAAAGCGCTTGAGGAACGCGTCCGCGTCGACGAAGCCTTCGTACGGCCGGCGCATGTAGAACACCATGCTCGGAATCGCGACCTTGTAGTGCAGCACCGCGGCATCCGTACCGGCCCGTTCCAGGATCTTGAGCGTGAACGCGGGAACGGGCTTGTAGCGCTCGAAGCTCGGCAGCGTGCGCAGGACGAACATCCAGTTGAGGCCCACGGCAGTGAGCGCGATGAGCGCCACGGCCGCGAAGCGGCGCTCCGTCGCCGCGGCCACCAGCGCGACGACGCCGCCGCCGAGCGCGATCGTCGCGACGGAGTACACGCCGCCGAGGCCGTAGAGCGCACCGCTCCCGGTAAACAGGTAGAGGGCGAGCGCTCCGCCCGCCATGACCGTCAGCGCGGCGGCGGCCGTCGTAGCGAAGATCCCGCCGGACTCTCGCACGACGGGATCGGTGGCGCGCGCGATCGTGACGCCGATGATCGCCGCGGTCGCGGTCACAATTGGAAAAATGTACAGGTCCTGCTTCGTCCTGGAGGCCGAGAAGAACGCCACGATCACGAGGATCCACAGCCAGAGGAGCGACTCGTGGCTCCGGCGCTCGGTCCGGGGGCTCCGGAGGAACATCCACGCGCCGAGCGGCAGGAAGAGCGACCAGGGAAAGAGATCGACGAGGACGACCGGCGCGTAGAAAAACCAGCCGCGCTCGGGCGCGACCGGATCGGTGAAGCGGCCGACGTTCTCGCCCAGGAAGAAGGCCGTGATCGGTTCGAGGCCGTGGCGCTGATAGACCGCGAAGTACCACGGGCCGACGATCGCGAGCACGATGATGGCGCCGACCGGCAGCATCATCCGGGTGAGGTCGCCGAGCCGGCGCTGAAACAGCAGATACAGGAAGAAGACCAGGGCCGGCAGCACCACCGCGATCGGCCCCTTCGTCAGCACTCCGAGTCCGGCGGCGATGTACATCAACACGAGAAAGAACCGCCGGCGCGGCGGATTCCGCTCGGCGAGCAGGAAGAACAGCAGCGTCAGCCCCATGAACATCGTGATGTAGACGTCGATGAAGATGCGGCGCGCGTACATCAGGACGCGCGGAGACGAGGCGAGCGCGATCGCGGCGAGCAGGCCGGCATCGGCCGACCAGAGCGACCGCGCGGCGAAGAAAGCGACGGCGACGAGGAGCACGGCGCCGACGGCGATGGCGAGGCGCTCCGACCAGACCGACACGCCGAACAGCCGGTAGAAGCCTGCGACGATCCAGTAACTCAGCACGGGCTTGTTGAGCCGCGGCTGGTAGTTGAACGTCGGGCTGACGTAGTCGCGCGACTCCATCATCTCGCGCGGCGTCTCGGTGTAGAACGCCTCGTTCGCGTCCCAGATGGACGAGTCCTCCAGGCCGACGAAGTACGGCAGGACCGCCAGGACGAGCAGCGCGATGAGGCTGAGGCGTTTCAATAGTTACTCGCTCAGTGCCTAGTGCCTAATGCCTAGTGCCTGAAATGGCGGATGCCCGTGAACACCATCGCGACGCCATGCTCGTCGGCGGCGGCGATGACCTCCGCGTCGCGAACCGACCCGCCCGGCTGGACGACGGCGGTCGCCCCGGCGGCGGCAACCTCGTCGAGCCCATCGCGGAACGGGAAGAACGCGTCGGAGGCAGCGACCGATTTCCGCAGCGAGTCGGCCGCTTTCATGACGGCGACCTTGACGGCGTCGACGCGGCTCATCTGCCCCGCGCCGATAGCGAGCGTGCGATCGGCTGCGGTGAAGACCACGGCGTTCGACTTCACGTGCGCGCACACGCGCCAGGCGAAGCGCAGCGCCTGCCATTCATCGTTGGTCGGCTGCCGTTTCGTCACGACCTTCGGAAAGTCTCCGTGCGGCCAGGGGTCGCGCGCCTCGGCCACCCGATCCTGCTCCTGCACCAGCACTCCTCCGAAGAACGACCGTGACTCGACGGGAACGCGCTCCGCCTTGCCGAAAACGGATTGAACGTCGAGCGTCGTGACACGGAGATTCTGCTTCACGGCGAGAATCGCCCGAGCTCCGTCATCGAGTCCCGGGGCGATGACGGCTTCGATGAACGTCGTCGTCATCGCTCGCGCCGTTTCCTCGTCCAGGTTTCGATTCAGCCCCACAATCCCGCCGAAGGCCGACAGGGGATCGGCCTCGCGCGCGCGGAGGTAGGCCTCACCAATCGTCCCGGCGGTGGCGACGCCACAGGGGTTCGTGTGCTTGATCACGGCGGCGGCAGGCTCCGTGAACTCCACCACGAGCCGTGCCGCCGCGTCGAGATCGAGGAGGTTCGTGAACGAGAGCTCCTTGCCCTGGTGCACCTGCCAGAGCGGAGCGCGGGGTTCGAGCGTGGAGGCCCGCTGATGGGGGTTTTCGCCGTACCGGAGCTCGCGACGGCCGGGGACGCGTGGCTGGCCACCGGCCGCGGGATCCCGTTGCGCCATCGTCTCGGCAATCAGCTGATCGTAGTGCGCCGTGTGAGCGAAGGCACGCTGCATCAGCGCGCGTCTCAGCTCGAGGGTCGGCCCGTCCGCGCGCGCGAGCTCGTCGAGCACCTGCGGATAGTCCGCCGGATCCACCACGATGAGCACATCCTGAAAGTTCTTGGCGGCCGCCCGGATCATCGACGGCCCGCCGATGTCGATGTTCTCGATCAGCTCCTCGAACGTCGCATCCGGCCTCTTCGCGGTCTCCTCGAACGGATACAGATTCACCACGACGAGGTCGATCGGCGCGATGCCCTGCGCGGCGATGGCCGTCATGTCTTCCGGCATCTTCCTGCGCGCCAGAATGCCGCCGTGAATCTTCGGATGCAGCGTCTTGATCCGTCCGTCGAGCATTTCGGGAAACCCGGTGACGTCGCTGACGGGCGTGACGGGCAGGTTTGCCGCCGCGAGCGCCTTCGCCGTGCCGCCGGTCGAGATCAACTCGCAGTCCAGTGCGATCAGACCGCGCGCGAAGTCGGTGAGCCCGGCCTTGTCCGAGACGCTTAAGAGCGCGCGCATCCCGTCAGATCCTTGACAATCTCAAGACGTTCGGGCACCATCGAGAGTGGCGCTGGGCGGGCCAGCGTCGTTCCACGAGACCGCGAAGGCTCGCGGTCTTTTTTTATGCCTCGAACACCGGCGGCATCCGGTTGGACGAGGGGAGTCAATCGGCGCCTCGCGCCGGGCAACTGCAAGGTAGGACAAGAAAGATGCGTATCACAGGTAAGGTCAAGTGGTTCAACAACGCCAAAGGGTACGGCTTCATCGAGCGGGAGGGCGGGAGTGACGTGTTCGTGCACTTCTCCGCCGTCCAGGGCAACGGTTTCCGCACGCTCGAAGAAGGCCAGGCGGTCGAGTTCGAGATCGTTGACGGCCCCAAGGGCCCGCAGGCCGGCAACGTCACCAAGGTAAGCTAGCCCCGTCGAGACCGGGGCGGCAGCCGCCGCCCCGGTCGACACAGTTTTTCTCCTCAGTCCTTTTCCCCTTTCGTTCCCCGCGCCGTAAAACTGACTTTCCCGTTCTCGTTCGACACGCGGAACGCCACCTCGTTGTTGCCGCCGTCGCGGAGCCGCTTCACCTGGTCCTTCACCAGCGCGGCAAAGCGATGGAACGGGACGACGTCCTCGCCGATCTCGCGCCGGGCGTCCATCAGCGAGTCGTAGAGCGAGTGGAGCTTGTCCATCTCCCGCATCGGATCGGTGAACGACGCCACGTGCACCACCCGAGGCCCGCTGGGTTTCTCCCGTTCGACCGGCGTCTCCGGCTGGCCCCAGTTGAACGGCCCGGGTCGTCCTTCCTCGCGGGCGCGCATCCCGCGGTCCCACAGATCGACGAACGTCTGAAAGCGCGTCTGGAGCGTGGAGAATCGGAACCTCTCGCCGACGCCTTGCGCGTTGATCGCCCCGCGGTCCCATCGCTTGATGAGCGCCTCGACGCGCCCGCGCGTCTCCCAGGGCGGACGTGGCAGACGGCCGGCGAAGAACATGTTGTACTCCGCCTCGAGGCGCTTCAGTTCGGCCTCGAGCGTCTGCAGGTCGCGCGTGATCTGTTCGCGGTCGTTCAACTGATTAGCAGCCACACGAGCGGCAGCCACAGCTCGCGCGCATAGGGGACCGGCCGCTCGTCCACGAGCACTTCGCAGGCGTCGAGCGTTCCGACGATCTGGAACAGCTCGCGCATCCGTGCGGCGTCGGAGGTCAGGTATTTGGCGCGATGGCGGAGCTCCGCGCCGGAGCCGGTCTCGCGATACTCCGCCGATTCGCGGGCCAGGGCAACCGCCTGGACGTATCCGGGGCCGTCGAACGCCGGGAACACGAGCGTGAACGAAAACGGACCGGGCGGCGACCCGAAGAGGACCGCGCGCACATCGGGATCGAGCGCCGCGAGCTCCTCCTCGGTCGGCGTCTCGGGCACGTCGACGTACGGCCAGAAGCGATCCAGCGGCCTCGTCGCGGGTCTCTCAGTTTCCGTGGGCATTCGTGGTTGTGATCGGCTGAATCCGTGGGTTGATATTATAGCCGCGCATGGCCGATTTCCGCCTCATTCCGTCGATCGAGCAGCTCCGGCAGCGTGCGGGTGTGCGCGCGCTCGAAGCCCGGTACGGCCGCGAGGCCGTGGTCGGCGCGCTGCGCGCCGAAGCGGACACGCTGCGCGATCGACTCGGCGCCGGGGACGCCAGCGCTGCGGCGAAGGCCGATGCGGCGGCGGCGATCGAGCAGGGGCTGGCCGCGCGGCTGGCCGACGAGTTCGCGCCGTCGCTCCAGACCGTCATCAACGCCACCGGGGTCATCATCCACACGAACCTCGGACGCGCGCCGCTGGCGGGGCGCGCGGCGGCCAGCGTCGCGGCGATCGCCAGCGGCTACGCCAACCTGGAATACGACCTCGGCGCGGGGCATCGCGGCGCACGTGACACGCACGCCGAGCATCTGATCGGGCGCCTTACCGGCGCCGAGGCGGCGGTCGTCGTCAACAACAACGCCGCGGCGGCGCTCGTCACGCTCGCCGCGCTGGCCCACGGGCGCGAGGTCGTCGTGTCGCGCGGGGAGCTGGTCGAGATCGGCGGCGGTTTCCGCGTGCCGGACGTCATGGCGCAGTCCGGCGCGATCCTGCGCGAGGTCGGCACCACGAATCGCACCCGCGCGTCGGACTACGCCGCGGCGATCGGCGAGCGGACGGCGCTCATCCTGCGCGTGCACCCGTCAAACTTCAGAATCGAGGGGTTCACCGAACGCCCCGCGCTCGAGGATCTCGTCGCGATCGGGCGGCGGTTCGAGATTCCGGTCGTCGAGGATCTCGGCAGCGGCTATCTCGGCCCGCGAGCCGGCGCGCCGCCGATCCCGGACGAGCCGGAAGCGGCCGCGAGCCTGGCGGCGGGCGCCGACGTCGTCTGTTTCTCCGGCGACAAGCTGCTCGGCGGACCACAAGCCGGAATCGTGGCTGGACGGCGCGATGCCGTCGGCGCCATCCGTCGTCATCCGCTCATGCGCGCGCTCCGCGTGGACAAGCTGACCTACGCCGCGCTCGAGGCCACGCTCGTCGAGTACGCCGCCCGCCGCGCGGTGGAGACGGTCCCGGTGATGCGGATGATCGCGCTTCCCCGCGACGAAGTCGAAGCGCGCGCCGCCGCGCTCGCGCCGGTGTTGCGCAGCGCGGGGTTCACGGCCGATCTCGTCGACGGGTTCTCGACGATCGGCGGCGGCAGCGCTCCCGGCTCGAAGCTGCCCACGGTGCTCGTCGCGATCTCGCGGCCGGACCTCTCGGCCGACGCGCTCGAGTCGCGGCTCCGGCAGCTCGACCCGCCCGTGGTCGCCCGGATCGAGAACGACCGGGTTGTTCTGGATTTGAGGACGGTCCTCGAGAATCAGGATTCGATCCTCACAGAGGCTCTCAGGCGGGCCTGAGAGGCCCGCCCTCCGCGCTCAAAAGATCGTCCGTATCGACTCCAGCGCGATCTCCAGGACGCGCGCCGGCAGCACGCCAAGATAGACGACGCCGGCCAGAGCGATCGCGAGCGCGGCGATGCCGGGCCGCGAGAGCGGCCGGGCAGCCGCGTCCTCCGGACCCTCGGTCATGTACATCATCACGACAATGCGAAGGTAGAAGAAGACGGAGACCACGCTCGTGAGGACGCCGATGATCGCGAGCCAGTAGTAGCTCCCCTCGACCGCCGCCGAGAAGATGTACCACTTGCCGATGAAGCCGGCGGTCGGCGGCAGCCCGCCGAGCGACAGCAGAAATACGGTCATCGCGGCGGCGAGCGCGGGCCGCCGGTTCCAGAGCCCCGCGAAGTCGTTCAGCGTGTCGTGCGGGCGGTCGCGGGTCCCCAACAGCGCGATGACGCCGAACGCCCCGAGATTCGAGACGGCGTAGGCGAGCAGATAGAAGAGAATCGCCGCCTTGCCTGCGTCACTGGCGGCGACCATGCCGACGAGGAGATAGCCGGCGTGCGCGATGCTCGAGTAGGCGAGCATCCGCTTGACGTTCGACTGGACGACCCCCACGACCGTTCCGAGAACCATCGTCAACGCGGCGATCCCCCAGACGATCGGGATCCACTGTTCGCGCATCGGCTCGAGCGCCGACAGGAAGACGCGGAGGAAGGCGCCGAACGCCGCGGCCTTCACGCCCGTGGACATGAATCCGGTCACGACCGTCGGGGCCCCTTCGTACGCATCCGGCGTCCACATGTGAAACGGCACCGCCGAGACCTTGAACCCGAAGCCGACGAGCATCAGGCCCGCCGCCAGGGCGACGGGAATCCCGGGGTCCATCGACTCGGCGGCGACCGCCCGGCCGACCTGGCCGAGCTCGGTCGTGCCCGCGATGATGAACGTGAACGCGATGCCGTACAGGAAAAACGCGCTCGAAAAGGCTCCGAGCAGAAAGTACTTGAACGCCGCCTCGGCCCCCGCCGCGCTCGAGCGGCGCATACCGGTCAGGACATACACGCCCAGGGACAGGACTTCGAGCGCGAGAAAAATCACGAGCAGGTCGGTGGCCGAGCCCATGAGCATCATGCCGGAGATCGAGAAGAGCAATAGCGAGTAGTACTCGCCCGGCGGCAGCCCCTCCTGCTCGATGGCGGATCCCGACAGCAGAATCGTGAGGATGCCGACCGCGCACAAGACGAGGTTCAGAAAAAGCGCGAAGTTGTCCGCACGCACGACGCCGAAGCCGGTCGCATCCCGGTCCCAGAGGAACACGGACGCGACCGCGGCGCCCGTGAGGCCGATCAGCCCGAGACCGCCGATCGGCATGCGCTCGCCCGGCTGGCGGAACGCCTCGGCGAGCAGCGCCGCCGTCGCCGACAGGGCGACGATGACGATCGGGATGATGGCGGCGAAGTCGGCCATTACCGTCGGGCCTCGGGGCTCGGAGTTCGTGCCTCGGGCGGTGCCTCGGTCTTCGGGCCTCGAACAATGGCTGTCTGCCGACTGGTCACGCGCTGGATGACGCGCTGGACCGAGACCTCGGTCGGCCGCAGGAATGGCGCCGGCAGAACCCCCATGATGACCGCCGCCGCGACGATCGGCGCGATGACCCACCACTCGCGCGCGCTCAGATCCTTCAGCTCGGTGTTCTTCCTGTTGGTGACCGGGCCGTAGTTCACGCGCTGAAACATCCACAACATGTAGACCGCCGAGAGCACGACGCCCGTCGCGGCGACCGCCGCGAAGCGCGGATCCCACCGGAACGCGCCGACCAGGATCAGGAACTCGCCGACGAACCCGTTGAGCCCCGGCAGGGCGATCGACGACAGCGTAATGACGAGGAAGGCGGCGACGAGCCGCGGCGTGACCGCCTTCAACCCCCCGAATTCGGCGATCAGCCGCGTGTGCCGGCGGTCGGACAGCATCCCGACGATGAGGAAGAGCCCGCCCGTGCTGACGCCGTGATTCAACATCTGGTACACGGCGCCCTGGACCCCCTGCAGGTTCATCGCGCAAATGCCGAGCACCACGAAGCCGAGATGGCTCACGCTCGAATAGGCCACCAGCTTCTTCATGTCCGGCTGCACCATCGCGACGAGCGCGCCGTACAGGATTCCAACGACGGCAAGCCCCGCGAGGTACGGCGCGAGGTCGTGCGCCACCTCCGGAAAGAGCGGAAACGCGAACCGGATCAGGCCGTACGTGCCCATCTTCAGCAGCACGCCCGCGAGGATCACCGAGCCCGCGGTCGGCGCCTCGACGTGCGCGTCCGGCAGCCAGGTGTGGAACGGAAAGAGCGGGACCTTGATCGCGAACGCGAGCGTGAACGCGAGGAAGAACCAGAAGGCCAGGTTGGACGGCACGTCCAGCTTGTACAGCTCGATCAGGTTGAAGCTGTACGAGCCGGTTACCGCATGGTGCGTATAGGCCAGCCCGATGATGGCGATGAGCATCAGCACGCTGCCCGCCATCGTGTAGAGGATGAACTTGACGGCCGCGTAGATGCGCCGCTCGTATCCCCAGACGCCGATGAGGAAATACATCGGCACGAGCATCGCGTCCCAGAACAGGTAGAAGAGGAACAAGTCGAGCGACACGAACACGCCGAGCATGCCTGCTTCGAGCGCCAGAACGAAGAACGAGAACTCCCGGACCCGCCGTGTGACCGACCCCCACGAGGAGAGCAGCGCGATCGGCGTCAGGAAGCCGGTCAGGACGACCAGAAACAGGCTGATGCCGTCGAGGCCGACGAAGTAGCTGATGCCGAACGACGGGATCCAGTCGTAGTGCTGCACGAACTGGAACTCGGGCGCCTGGTCCGACGGATCGAAGCGGCCCCACACGACGAGCGTCAGCGCGAACACGACGAGCGAGGCCGCCAGCGCGACCACGCGCACGACGCCGTCGCGCCGCCCTGAGCGGTCTCCCGCCAGAAGCGCCGCAATGGCGCCGACGAGCGGCAGAAACACAATCAGCGTGAGGATCATGACGGTGTAGGCCCGACCTTCCGCCTTCGCGTAAAGCTACGGCGGACCGCCGAAGCCTTGGCGGAGGCGGTCAGGTCGGGCGTGCCCGGATCAACCAAGCCGCCCAAATCTATCGCCACAGGAAATACCCAAGAATCACGACTACCCCGAAGAACAGCGACGCGGCGTAGGCGCGGACCGACCCGGTCTGCAGACGGCGCATCGCGCCGCTCGCGCCGCGGACGACCGCGCCGACACCGTTGACCGCGCCGTCGACCAGGCCGGCGTCGACGCCGCGCCAGAGCACGCCCGCCGACAGCCGCTTGATCGGCTGGACGATCGCCGCGTCGTACAGCTCGTCGACACGGTACTTGTTCAGCAGAAGGCTGTGCACGCCTGGCAACCGTCGCGCCAGGGCCTCGGCGCGATCGCGGCGCCTGAGAAAGAAAAAGGCCGCGACGCCGATACCCGTGAGCGCGACGGCGGTCGACACCGCCATCAGGGTGAGCTCGAGCGACGTTTCGTCGTGCGCCTGATCAACATGTTCAGTCGTAGTGTCCGGCTTCAGCCGGACCCCTCCATGCTCGGCTGCAGTCTCCGATTGTGGCCGGACCTCGAAGCTCGGCTCGAGAAACGTCTCGATCCGGTTCGCGCCGCCGAGCGCGTGTGGCACGCCGACGTAGCCCGCGACGATCGCGCCGATCGCCAGCACGACGAGCGCAATCGCCATCGACGGCGGAGCGTCGTGGAGGTGCCCATTGTGGTGTCCGGCTTTAGCCGGGCCATCATCGTGGGGCCGGGCGTGACGCGGGCCATGGAACGCCAGGAACACGAGCCGGAACATGTAGACGGCCGTGAGAAACGACGTCACGAGCGCGACCAGCCACAGCACGCGATGCCCGCTCGTGTACGTCCGGAACAGGATCTCGTCCTTGCTGAAGAACCCCGAGAGCAGCGGCACACCCGCGATCGCGAGCGCTCCGATGAGGAACGTCCAGTACGTGACCGGCAGCTCGCGCTTCAACCCTCCCATCCGGCGCAAATCCTGTTCCCCCGCGAGCGCGTGGATGACCGCGCCCGACCCGAGGAACAGCAGCGCCTTGAAGAAGGCGTGCGTGTAGAGATGGAAGATGCCCGCCGCGTACGCGCCGACCCCCATCGCCAGAAACATGTAGCCGAGCTGCGAGACCGTCGAGTACGCGAGGACCCGTTTGATGTCGGTCTGCACGAGCCCGATTGTTCCGGCCATCAGCGCGGTCGCGACGCCGACGACCGCGACGACGTCGAGGGTGATGGGCGCGTGGCTGAACAGCACGGCCGTGCGTCCGATCATGTAGACCCCCGCGGTGACCATCGTCGCGGCGTGGATCAGGGCCGAGACCGGCGTCGGCCCTTCCATCGCGTCCGGCAGCCAGACGTAGAGCGGGATCTGCGCGCTTTTCCCGGTCGCGCCGACGAACAGCAGGAGCGTGATGATCGTGAGCGTGCCCATGGTCGTCTCGACGGGCATCGACGCGGCCACCGTCGCCACCCGCTGAAAGTCGAGCGTCCCGAAGGTGTCGAACGTCAGCAGCATCCCGAGGAGGAAGCCGACGTCGCCGACGCGGTTGACGACGAAGGCCTTCTTCCCGGCGTCCGCCGCCGACGGCTTCTGAAACCAGAAGCCAATCAGGAGGTAGGAACAGAGGCCCACCCCTTCCCACCCGACGAACATCACGGGAAGGTTCGCTCCGAGCACGAGGACGAGCATGAACGCCGCGAACAGGTTCAGGTACGAGAAGTACCGCGCGAATTCCGAGTCGGTCTCCTCGTGCATGTACGAGGTCGAGTACAGGTGGATGAGCGCGCCGATCCCGGTGACCACCAGGATCATCAGCGCCGAGAGCGGATCGACCCGCAGCGTGAACGGGATGTTCAGATCGCCGGACGGGATCCATTCGAAGACGGTCTGCTCGAGCGCGTGGTCCGCGGCGCCGAGCACCCGGCCGACCACCGATATCGACACGCCGAACGACGCGAACATCAGCGCGGTCGCGAGCCCGCCGGAGACGCGTTTGGACGCACGGCGGCCGAGCGTGGCGTTGAACAGAAAGCCGGCGAGCGGCAGAAGCGGTATCAGCGCGAGCATCACCACTTCAGGCTCATGAACGCGTCCGGGCTGAGCGTCTCCCGGTGCCGGAACAGCGAGATGACGATCGCGAGCCCCACCGCCGCCTCCGCCGCCGCGACGGTGATGACAAAAAAGACGATGATTTGCCCGTCGACCGTGCCGAGAAAGCGGCCCACGGCGACGAACGTCAGGTTGACCGCGTTCAGCATGATCTCGATCGAGAGCAGGATCGTGATCACGTTGCGCCGCAGGAAGACGCCGGCGGTGCCGATGGTGAAGAGCACGGCCGAGAGCACGAGAAAATGGTTCAGGGACGGCATTACTCGGGTCGCTCTCTGCGCGCGAGCACGACGGCGCCCACCATCGCCACGAGGATGAGAATCGACGTGACTTCGAACGCGAAGCTGTAGGTCGTGAACAGCGCGATGCCTATCTCGCGGACCGACGACAGCCGCTCCGCGGGCACGCCCGCCCTGAACCACTCCTCGTAAATGCGCGAGAGCGCCCACACGAGCTCGACGGCCAGCACCAGGGTGAGCAGGGCCCCCATCGTCCGCCCGCGCGCGGCCGCGAGCAGCCCGGGCGGCGACGGCTCTTCGCGCGGCACGTTGAGGAGCATCACGACGAAGAGAAAGACGACCATGATCGCGCCGGCGTAGATGATGATCTGCGTGACCGCGACAAACGGGGCGTCGAGCACGACGTAGAGCCCGGCCAGCGCGCCGAACGACACGATCAGCAGCAGCACGCTGTACATCGGGTTGCGCTGGCCGATGACGAGCAACGACGCCAGGACCGCGATCCCGCCGAACGCGTAGAAAAGGACGGTGTCCAGCATGTTTATGCGGCCGTTTTCACCATTGGCTGATCGCGATGGCAGCCGTCACGAGCAGGTTCACGACCGCCACCGGCAGCAGCCACTTCCACCCGAACTCCATCAGCTGATCGTACCGGTAGCGCGGCAGCGTCCAGCGCATCCAGATGTAGAAGAACAGCAGCGCGAACACCTTCACGAGGAACCAGATCCATCCGAGCCACTCCGGCAGGAACGGTCCGTGCCAGCCTCCCAGGAACAGGCTCGTCGCCACCGCCGAGACGGTGACCATGTTCACGTACTCCGCGAGGAAGAACATCGCGAAGCTCATGCTGCTGTATTCGGTGTGGTACCCCGCGACGAGCTCCTGCTCGGCCTCGGGGAAGTCGAACGGCGCGCGGTTGGTCTCCGCCACGCCGGCAGTCATGTACACGAGAAAGCCGATCGGCTGCAGGAACACGAACCAGCGGGGAATGAACCCGAACCACGTGCCCGCCTGTTCATTGACGACGTCGCGCAGCGACAGCGACCCGGCGAGGATAATCACGGCGGCGAGCGCCAGCGCGTACGACAGCTCGTAGCTGATCATCTGCGCCGACGAGCGCAGCCCGCCGAGCAGCGAGTACTTGCTGTTCGAGCTCCAGCCCGCCAGGACGATCCCGTAGATCCCCATCGACGTGATCGCGAAGATGACCAGCATCGCCACGTTCACGTCGGTCACCTCGAGACCGATCGGCTCCTCCAGCAGGCCGAAGAAGGTCGTCTCCGCCCCGAAGGGCACGACGGAAAAGGCGGCGAACGCGGCGGTTGCCGACAGGATCGGCGCGAGCGCGAAGAGCAGTGCGTCGGCCGCCTTCGGACGCAGCTCCTCCTTCATGAGGAGCTTGACGATGTCGGCGAGCGGTTGGAGGAGGCCGTAGGGCCCCACGAGATATGGCCCGTACCGCTGCTGGACCCAGGCGGCGACCTTGCGCTCCATGTAGACGAGCCCGGCCGCCGAGCTGAGCAGCATGACGAACGTGAAGCCGATGAGGCCCAGGCGGGCGATTACAGCCGGATCCATTTTTTAGTTTGCCGTGGGGCCCCACCCCCACGGCCTGCCACGCCTCGCTCACGCTCGGCGCGCTGACTCGAAGCGGCGGGGTAAAACTCGAGCACTTAGTGGGCCTCCACCAGCGTTCGTCTCCGCCAGGGCGCCGGCAGAGTGCACCGTCCCTCGCGAATGTGCGACTCGTATTCCCCCCGGAAATGTTTCAGCGTCGTCAGGGCTGGCGCGACGGCGGCGTCGCCGAAGGCGCATAGCGTCTTGCCTGCGATGTTCAGGCTGACGTTCTCGAGCAGGTCGAGGTCCCGCATGTCTCCGTCGCCGCGCTCGATGCGCTGCAGGATCTTGTGCAGCCAGTCGGTCCCCTCGCGGCACGGCGTGCACTTCCCGCACGACTCGTGGCGGTAGAAGTGCAGCAGGTTCTCCGCCGCCCACACCATGCAGGTCGTGTCATCCATCACGATGATGCCGGCCGAGCCGAGCAGCGACCCGGCCCTCTGCACGGCGTCGAAGCTGGCGGGCACGTCGAGTTGATCCGGCAGGAGGATGGGCACCGACGACCCGCCCGGGATGACCGCCTTGATCGTGCGCCCGTCGAGGGGGCCGCCGGCGTATTCGTAGACGAGCGCCCTCAGCGTCGTGTGCATCGACGCTTCGTACACGCCGGGCCGTTTCACGTGGCCGCTGATGCAGTACAGCTTCGGCCCGCCGTTCTTCTCCGGCCCGAGCGCCGCGAACCACTCGGCGCCGTTCACGAGGATCGGCGGCAGGTTGCACAGCGTCTCGACGTTGTTGACGGCCGTCGGCGATCCGTACAGCCCGGCGACCGCGGGGAACGGAGGCTTCAGCCGCGGCTGCGCGCGCTTTCCCTCCAGCGACTCGAGCAGCGCCGTCTCCTCCCCCGCTTCGTAGGCTCCCGCGCCGCGGTGGACGTAGATGTCGCAGTCGAAGCCGGATCCGAGAATGTTCTTCCCGGCGTATCCAGCTTTGTACGCCGCCTCGATCTCACGCTCGAGGATGTCCTGGACGTGGAAGAACTCGCCCCGGATATAGATGTAGGCGACCTTCGCCCCGATGGCGTAGCAGCCGATGAGGCATCCCTCGAGGAGCATGTGCGGGTAGCGCTCCATCAGCACGTGGTCCTTGAACGTCCCCGGCTCGCTCTCGTCGGCGTTGCAGCAGATGTACTTCGGCCTCGGCGAGTCGCGAAGAACGAACTGCCATTTCATGCCGGTCGGGAAGCCGGCGCCGCCGCGCCCGCGCAAACCTGAAGCCTTGACCATCTCGATCACCTGGTCGGGCTTCATCGCGAGCGCCTTCTTCAATCCCTCGTAGCCCTGGTGCTTCAGATAGAAGTCGAGGGTGTAGGAGTGCGGCTCGCGAACGTGTTTGGTTAGGATCGGCTCGAACGGCATTTTTTCTCGTTTGCGCTGGGGCCCCGCCAGGCGCAGCCCTAAAGGGCTGCGCTACTCCATTTTTAGATGACAACCCGACAACGCCGCCGGTCCACGGCTGCGCAGATCGTCCACGAGCTTTCCCGCCTGCTCGGGTCGCAGATTCTCGTGCCAATGATCGTTGACCATGACGACGGGCGCCCGGTCGCACGCGCCAAGGCACTCGACCTCGACGAGCGTGAACGTACCGGTGGCATCGGTTTCGCCGGGACGGCACCCGATCTTCCCGGCCAGCTCCTCGGTCACGCGCTCGGCGCCGGCCAGCGCGCAGGAGAGCGTCCGGCACACGTTCAGCACGTAGCGGCCGACCGGCTTCGTGTAGAACATCGTGTAGTACGACACGACGTCCTCGACATCCGCCGCGGAGCATCCGATCACGTGCGCGACGTGCTTCATCGCGTTGGCGGTGATGTAGCCCTGCTGCTTCTGGGCCAGATACAGCGCCGGCAGAATCGCGGACCGTCGGCGCTCCGGCGGGTAGCGCTTCGCGATCTCTTCGAACGTCGCGCGGTTCTCCGCCGTGTACTCGAACGGCGGGCCCATCTCCGCCATCTTCCTCGTCGATCGGTGCTGGTCGGCGCCGTAGGGGATGAGTGGGTGGAATGTCATCTGTCCACATCTCCCATGACGACGTCGGTGCGAGCCGAATACGGCGATGACGTCCGCGATGAGCCCTCCGATGATGGTCTTCGGCAGCGCCTGGCAGGCGTAGAACGACGGCGCGCGCGACTTGACGCGCCATGGACGATTCGTCCCGTCCGACACGATGTAGAAGCCGTGCTCGCCGCGCGGTCCTTCGACCGGCACGTAGGCATCCCCGACCGGCGTCGTGAACCCCTGCGAATAGATCAGGAAGTGCTGAATCAGCGCTTCCATCTCCGTGTACACGCGGTCCTTCGGCGGCGGGACGTACCGATAGTCCTGGATGTCGTACTGGCCGGTGGGCGAGATGCGCTCGAGCGCCTGCCGCGCGATCCGGACGCTCTGCCGCATCTCCTCCATGCGGACGAGATAGCGGTCGTACACGTCGCCGTTGATCGCGATCGGGACGTCGAACGCGTACGTCTCGTAGCCGAGGTAGGGAAACGCCCTGCGCACGTCGTAGTCGACGCCGGCCGCTCGCGCGATCGGGCCGACCAGGCCGTAGGCGACGGCGTCTTCTTTCGAGATCCGGCCGACGCCCTTCGTGCGCTTGACCCAGATCTGGTTCTGCGTCAGAAGACCCTCGTATTCATCGAGCTTCCCCGGCAACCGGTCGAGGAACGCGCGGACGGCGTCGTGAAAGCCGGGCGGCAGGTCTTCGCGCAGGCCGCCGATGCGGATGTAGCTCGGGAACATCCGGAAGCCGGCGAGCATCTCGTTGATGTTGAGGAGCAGCTCGCGCTCGCGGAAGCAGTAGAGCATCACCGAGACGGCGCCGATCTCGAGGCCGTGGGTCCCGAGCCAGACGAGGTGGCTGTTGATGCGCTGCAGCTCCGCGATCAGCACACGGATGTCCGTGACGCGCTGCGGCATCTTCAGGCCGAGCAGCTGCTCGACAGAGAGACAGAACGCGAGGCTGTTGGACTGCGCGCCGAGGTAATCCATCCGTTCGACGAGCGGGATGATCTGCTGCCACCGCTTCTGCTCGGCGGTCTTCTCGATGCCGGTATGGAGGTATCCGACGGTCGTGTCGGCAGAGACGACGGTCTCGCCATCGAGCTCGAGCACGAGACGGAGCACGCCATGCGTGCTGGGGTGTTGCGGCCCCATGTTCACCGTCATGGTCTCTGTTCTGAGCTCGGGCATCTTAGAGATCTCGTTCAACCAGGTCGCAGATCGCATGCAGGATCGTTCGGTGCACTTCCTGTACGCGGGCCGTCGAGGGTTCCGGCACGTTCACGTGGATGTCCGCCTCGCGTCCGAGCGCGCCGCCGTCGCGGCCGGTCAGCGCGATCCGTGTCAGGCCCGCGGCGCTCGCGGCCTCGAACGCGCGCAGCACGTTCGGCGATGCCCCGCTCGTCGAAATGCCAAACGCCACGTCACCCCGTCGGCCGAGCGCTTCGACCTGGCGGGCGAACACGCGCTCGAACCCGTAGTCGTTGCTGACGCTCGTGAGGACGCTCGTGTCGGTCGTCAGCGCGATCGCCGCGGCGCCGCGCCGTTCGCGCTCGAACCGGCCGACGAGCTCCGCGGTGAAATGCTGTGCGTCGGCCGCGCTGCCGCCGTTGCCGAAGACGAGCACGGCCCGGCCGGCCTGGAGGGCGGCGCGAATCGCCTGGGCGGCAGCGACGATCGGGCCGAGATCGCCGGCGCGCACCCGCTGGTGCACGGCGATCGCCGCCTCCAGCGCCGCGGCAACGGCGGTGTGCTCTTCCGTGACCGCCATCAGCGCTCCCGGTCGGCGCGGATGTTCGCCGCGAACTGCTCGGGCGAGAGCTGCAACGGCGCCTGCGTTTTTGCCGTCATGCGGATCTGCACCGGGTAATCCTTGCGAAGCGGGTGCCCCTCCCAGTCCTCGGGCATCAGAATCCGCCGCAGGTCCGAGTGGCCGTCGAAGACGATCCCGAACAGGTCGAACACTTCACGCTCGGCCCACCCGGCGGAAGGCCATACCTCCGCTACCGATGGCACCCGCGCGTCGTCGCCCGGCACCCGCACCTTCAGGCGAAGCCGTTTCCGGGCTGATGGGCCGATCGACGCGAGGATGTAGACCACCTCGAAGCGCGGCTCGCGCGGATACCAGTCAACCGCGGTGATGTCGGCCAGAAACTGAAAGCGAAGATTCGGGCGATCGCGCAGCGCGCGGCACACTTCGAGGAGCGCCTCGCGCGCGACGAAGATCGTCGGCTGGTCCGTCGACACGCCGGCCTCGGCGCGCGCCGATGGCACGGCCTCACGGATCGCGTCGACGAGGGGCTGCGTGTCCATCGCGTGTGGCATTTGATCCGCGGGATCGGTGGCTCAACCGCTCATCCGCTGCTGGTCGATCTTCTTCTGCAGCTGCACGATCCCGTAGATGAGCGCCTCGGGGCGCGGCGGGCATCCGGGGACGAAGACGTCGACCGGCACGACCTGGTCGACGCCCTGGACGATCGCGTAGTTGTCGAACACGCCGCCGACCGACGCGCAGGCGCCCATCGAGATGACCCATTTCGGCTCGGGCATCTGGTCGTAGATGCGGCGCAGGACGGGCGCCATCTTGCGCGACAAGCGGCCGGCCACGATCATGAGGTCCGACTGCCTGGGCGATCCGCGGAAGACCTCGGCGCCGAAGCGCGCGATGTCGTACCGCGAGGCCGACATCGCCATCATCTCGATCGCGCAGCAGGCCAGGCCGAAGGTCACGGGCCAGATGGAGGAACGGCGCGCCCACTGGACCATCTTCTCGACGGTGGTGGTCAGAATGGGAAGCTCGGGATCAGACACGGTCTTTGCCCCAATCCAGCACGCCCTTCCGCCAGATGTAGATGTACCCGGACAGCAGGATGCCGAAAAACACGAGGACCTGGATGTAACCCGCCCAGCGCAGGTCGCGCAGCGCCATCGCCCACGGATAGAGGAACGCGACCTCGATGTCGAAGAGCAGGAAGATCATCGCGACGAGGTAGAACTTGACGGAGTGGCGCTCGCGGGCGTCGCCGACGGCCGGCACGCCGCACTCGTACGGCGCGAGCTTCTCGGGCGTGGGCTTTTTCGGACCGACGAGGCGTGAAAACAGGACGGAGCCGGCGCCGAACGCGGCGCCGAGCAGAATCATGATGAGGATAGGCAGCCAGCCCTGCATGCTTGTGATTTTTTTCGCAAGCCTCCACCGAAAAAAAGCCGCCGGGGAATTCCGCCGACGGCGGGGACGCCTGCGCGCTTGATCGACCGCCCGCCTTCGCGCTGCGCGCTACGAGCGCGGCAGGCTTTGGAGGCACTCGACCAAGCTGTCATGCTAGTCAACGGATCGCCGCAAAGTCAATGCACACCACGGATTTAACGGATCAGACAACCACGGATTCCACGGATTCAACGGATCCTGGCAGATGCAGGACCCGAGACCGTGTCATCGGTAGTGGGGCCCGTGGTACCCTCAGTCGTGCGCATCCACCTGAACGGCGAGCCGCACGATCTCGCCGCGCCGCTCACGGTCGCCGCGCTCCTCGAGGGCCTTGGCATCGACCCGCGCCGCGTCGCCGTCGAGCACAACCTGACCGTCGTCAAACGGGCCGAGTACGATCGACAACTGATTGGCGAAGGGGACGAAATCGAGGTTGTAAACTTTGTGGGAGGCGGACAGCCTTGAGCCCGCGCGAGGCGCCGGAGGGTAGCGCGACCGAAGGTCGCGCCGCCGAGCGCGCGCGAGCGGGGGTGGGGCTCCGCGAGCTGAAATAAAGCCAACGCAGCCCCAGCGCAAACAAGAAAAAATGACAGACACCCTGGAAATCGCCGGCCGCACGTTCCGTTCCCGGCTGATCGTCGGCACCGGCAAGTACTCCTCCTTCGCGGTGATGGCGCAGGCCCACGAAGCGTCCGGCGCCGAGATGGTGACCGTCGCCGTGCGGCGCGTGAACATCGCCGACCGGTCGAAAGAGTCGCTCCTCGATTACGTCGATCCGAAGAAGTTCTTCCTGCTGCCCAACACGGCGGGCTGCTACAACGCGGAGGAGGCGATCCGCACCGCGCGGCTCGCGCGCGAGGCCGGCCTGTCGAACTGGGTGAAGCTCGAGGTCATCGGCGACGAACGGACGCTCTTCCCCGACAACGAGGCGCTCCTCCAGGCCACGCGCGTGCTCGTCGGCGAAGGCTTCGTCGTCCTGCCGTACACGAGCGACGATCCCATCGTGTGCCGCAAGCTCGAGGAGGCCGGCGCGGCGGCGGTGATGCCGCTGGCGGCGCCGATCGGCTCGGGGCTGGGCGTCCAGAACGCGAACAATCTGCGGATCATCCGCGAGCAGACGCGCGTCCCGCTGATCATCGACGCGGGTGTCGGCACCGCCTCCGACGCGGCGGTCGCGATGGAGCTCGGAGCCGACGGCGTGCTGATGAACACGGCGATCGCCGGCGCGCAGGACCCGGTCGCGATGGCGCGCGCAATGCGGCTGGCAGTCGAGGCGGGACGCCTCGCCTATCGCGCCGGACGGATCCCGAAGAAGATGCACGCGGCGGCGAGCAGCCCCGTCGAAGGGATGATTACTCGGTGATGTTTCCCGGCGGGTATCATCGCTCAGGCCGAGCGCTAGCGAGGCCGTGGCCAGACGTTGCGAGTCAGCGCGGCGAGCGAAGCGAGCCGTGGCAGGTCGTGGGGGTGGGGCCCCACGACAAAACCAAGAAATGACAACGATTCCGGGCGGGACAGACCGTCTCGAGCGCGATCGCGCGGACGCCGACCGCCGGTATCACGAGGTGTTCGCCGCGCTCGACCGCGTCGTCGGCGAAGGCGTGGACGCGGCGTCGGCGGCCGAGCGGCTCGCGACGTTCCAGAGCCTGCTCATCCAGTTCCTCCAGCAGATTACGCCCTACATCGACTCGAAGCTGCGCGTCGTCGAACAGCGTGCTGCCGACGCGGCGATGACGGCGACGCTGGCGCAGCGCGCGAGCGAGCGCGCCGAACGGGCGGTCGCCGCTGCACCTGGAGCACCTGGACCTGGAGCACCAGCACCTGGTGCACCCGCACCCAGTGCACCCAGTGCACCTAGAGCACCCAGTGCACCTGACGAGGATTCGTCGTATTTGGCCTTCGAAGACTGCTTCCGCGGCTCCGAAGAAGAAATCCGGGCCCGGCAGGCGGATTACGTGCAGCTCTTTTCAGGCGCCAGTGACGTCATCGACGCCGGCTGCGGACGCGGGGAGTTCCTGTCACTCCTGAAGGAGGCGGGCATTTCCGCGCGCGGAGTCGATCTGAACGCAGAGATGGTGGAGCTTTGCCGCGCGCGCGGGCTCGCGGCCGAGCACGCGGACGCGGTCACGCTTCTCGAGGGGCTCGCGGATCAGAGTGTCGGAGGACTGTTCGCGGCGCAGGTCGTCGAGCACCTTCCACCCGATCGGCTGATCGCACTGCTCCGCGCCGCGGGCCGCGCGCTGCGTCCCGGCGCGCGTCTTGTCCTCGAGACGATCAACCCGTCCTGCTGGGTGGCGTTCTTCGACAGCTTCCTGCGCGACCTCACGCATGCGCGTCCCCTCCATCCGGACACGCTGAAGTTTCTGGTGATCGCGAGCGGCTTCGGCGACGCCGAGGTCCGCTTCCGCACGCCAATCCCCGAAGCGGATCGGCTGCGCCGCGTCGCGCCGCTCGCAGAACCTTCTCCGTCCGCCCCTCCGGATGCGCGCCGTCTTGCCGAGCTCGTCGCCGCGTTCAACCTCAACATGGAGCGGCTCAACGACCGGCTGTTCACGCACCTCGATTACGCGGTCGTCGCGCGGCGAGTTTAGCGCACGAACTCCCAGCGGACCGCCACGCGGGGGCGGGGCTCGGCATCGGACGCCGCCGTCACGTCGATATCCAGCACGAATCGCCGGCCGCCGCCCGCGACGGAGACCTCCTCGGTGACCGGTTCCGATCCGCGAAGCGTCCGGCGAACGACCCGTCGGCCATCGATCCGGATGACCGTTCCCACGGGACTGCGCTCGCTTGCGGCGTCGCTCCGGAGCGTCAGCTGCAACGCGTTCGTGGAAGCACGAGGGACGACGACGGCATGGTCCTGGACCCACCTGTCCTCGCCGCCCGCGTCCCTGACGAATCCGTACTCGTAGTCGAAGTCGAACCGGGCGGCGCGGAACGGCACGCGAAGATCGTGCCGGCTCGAGTAGACCGTTGCAGCGGTGTGGAAGACGACGATCGCGACGATTAATAATGATGTGGTACGACCCTTCAGGGTCGTCGTTGTGGCACGACCCTTCAGGGTCGTCTCGACATCTACTATCTGCAACAGCCAGAACGCGAACGTCCAGAACGTCAGGATGATGGCCGGATGCTGGGCAGGCATGCCGACGAGCGAGGCGATCGCGAGGCCGGCGAGCGACCCGCGCAGCGCGGTCGCGACGAGCTGATGCTCCGGCGCCGCCCGGGCGCGGAAGATTGTGACGACGAACAGGCCGACGAAGGCCATCCAGCCTGCGCTGCCGACGACGCCCAGCTCGGCGAGCTGATGCCGATACCAGTTCTGCGCGTTGTCGGGCTGCTGCCCGACGCCCGTCACAATCCTGGCGTAGTCGACGCCGAGCGAGTGAAACGTCCCCACCCCGACGCCGGCGACCGGAAACTCGCGAATCATCAGCAGGGCGGCAGGGCCATATCCGTCTCGGTTCCACAGTGAGCGCGCGGTCTCGATCGGCCCGCCCGCAGCGGACGCGACGATTCGCCCGAGAGGCGACGCCGACCGGGAGAACGTCAGGACGCCAACTGCGACCGCCACCGCAGCGAGCGCTGCCAGGACGGCCTGGCGCCGGCCGCGTAAGATCCGGGCGCTCCCGATGAACGTCACCCCGATCCCTATGGCTGCCGCCAGAAACGCGGAGCGCGAGCCCGAGCACCAGGTCGCAAGCGCCGCCGCGACGGCGCCGACGAGGCCTGCGGCGCGGACTCCGCGGTGCGCGGTGGAGGCAGAGAGCGCGATGAAGGCCATGATCCACATCGCGGCGAGCATCCCCGAGGCGTTCGCGTCCATCAGCGCACCGGCGGCGCGGCGAAGGGAGGGCCAGACGCTGCTGCTGAGGAACTCGAGATCGACGAAGCCCTGGTAGACGCCCAGCAGGGAGCCTCCGAACGCCGCCGCCCCGAGTGCCGGCACAACGCGGCCGATGAACGTCGCGCCGGCCCCATAATGCGCGGTCGAGAGGTACTCGAACCACAGCAATCCGAGGAGCTGCGATGCGGCGACGTGTGCGGTCCATCCCACCACCGCCGGCGGCGGGAACCCGCCCGCGGCGGTCGGGACGCGGAAGCTCCACAGGAGCGGCCAGGAGAAGTCGATCTCCCGCAGCGCGACGATCGGCCAGCTGACCGCGACGACCAGCGCCCAGCACGCCAGCGCCGCGCGCCAGGGATTCGGGAGCATTGCGTTCCGCGGAACCGCGGCCGCCAGCGAAGCCAGGAGAAGGGCGAGGACGGGCGTCAAGGCAGAAAAGTGCCATCGCCCCGTGAGTCCGAAGCTCGCGACTGGTATCAGGTAGAAACAGCTGACGACGACGGGCGGGACGATGGCGGGCGCGCGCCAGGACAAGAGCGCGGCGAGCACGGCGGCGACGACCGTCGGGTACCAGGCCGCGCGCGTGCCCAGCAGCGTCGCGAGTCCGACCGCGGCGGCGGCGGAGGCGATGATGAGTCCTCGGACGAGCGGGCTCAAGTGCCGCTACCGTCCTGCCACGTTGACGTCATTCTGCGACGCAAACTGCCGACATGGTAGACCAAGGTACGCGGCGGCAAGAGCCCTCGTCACGGTGTCCTGTAGGTGAGGGTCATGCGCCAGGCGGCGTTACGTTCGTCGTGCGCGACCGCGTATCGCCGGCAGCACCTGAAACCCGCCTGGCGAAAATGCGGATCGGTCGTTCACGAGCCGCGCGACAGTGCGCGTGGGCCGGGTCCGCTGCATCGGCACAAGCCATCCAGCCCGCCGTGTCGACGAACAGCGCCCTCACGGACCGTACAAGACCGTGTCGTGGTCCGCGGCGATTCGTCCGTCGCGCGAACGTCCGACAGCTTCGGCGTGGTAGAGCGGGTCCTCGTCGAGCGCGCCAGGCCCGTGTTCCGCGTCGCTCACGGGAACGATCTGAAAAGCAGCTCGGCTCCGATAAATGACGGTAAAACGCATGCCCTCCCGCACCCGCTCGACCACGTCGGGAAGCGACGCCCGCAATCGCCTTGCAGTGATCCGCACGTTCATGAGCTAACTCGAGATCAGCTCTAGTTGACCGTGACAATTGCGCGCCGGTCAAGCTCTCGCGAACCTGCTAACCCTCCGCGTCATCTGGTAGCGGCCAGGATGGCAGGCGGCCCGGTTACCTCAGCCAGTTCTCAACTCTCAAGGCGGGCACTCGCTTGAACTCGGCCACGTTGTCGGTGACGCACACCGCGTCGAGGGCGCGCGCGTGCGCGGCGATCAACAGGTCATGCGCGCCGATGGGCGTGCCCTTTCGTTCGAGCGTCACGCGTATCGAGGCGTAGACGCGCTCGACGTCAGACTCGAGCGGTCGGATCGTCAGCGCACCCAGGATCGCCTCGATTTGGCGCGTGAGCTTTCGCGAGCCCCGCTTGGCCGCGCCGTACCGCAACTCGCACGCGACGATGACGCTGGTGAGCACATTCGCCTCGCCCACGTCGACGATGCGCTCGGCCACGCGTCCCTGCGGCTGACGTACGAGATGCGAGAGGATGTTCGTGTCGAGCAGGTAGAGTCGCGCCACGTCAGAGCTCGACCGGCTCTGCCTCGGGCCGTGGAATCGGCGGCACGTCCTCGTCGAGCGGCTTGAGCTTCGCGAGGACTTCGAGCAGTGAGGGAGCGTCGACGGGTTCTACGACCAGGCGAGGCCCCTCCTTTCGCAAGGTGGCGACCCGCCCGGGCAGTTCCAGGTCACGCGGGATGCGCAACGCCTGGTTGCGCCCGTTCCTGAAGAGCCGAACTTGCCGTTCCGTGTTCACGCGCCCTCCTGGTGTCCAGGCATATGCCGTACATATGCTACGGGAGCCGGCTCCTGTGCGCAAGCTACGCAACAGACAGTGTTGCGCAACACATTGTGTTGCGCTATAGTGGTCCGGTATGCCTGTGGCCCTCGCCCAGAAGGTGAAGACGCTCAGCGTGGACTTCCGCTCCGCGGCGCGGCTGGCGGACCTGCTCGGCGTCAGCCGCTCGCAGGTGACGCGCTGGCTCCGCGGGGCAGGCATCGACCCGCTGAACGCTGAAAAAGTCGACCTCCTGGAGCTCGTCTGGTCGAGCCTGCTCCGCATCTACGAGCCGGACGCCGCGCTCGCCTGGCTCTTCGGCGTGAACCCGCTGCTCGGCGATCGCCGGCCCGTCGACCTCATCCGCCTCGGACGGACCGAGGAGCTGATGCGGGCCATTCGCGCCGAGCGGTCCGACTCGTTCGCGTAACGCTTCCCGTCCGCGTGTGATCCTCCATCGCTGCTTCGCCTGGGACGAGCGCGCCGGCGACGCCGGGGCCGACGGCCCGCTCTGGTTTCCCCGCATCTACCAGGGCGAGGGCCGCCACGACAATCCCGACCGCTACGGCTGCATCTACCTGTCGGCCTCTCCGCTCTCGACCGTCGTCGAACAGCTCGCCCGGTTTCGCGGCCAGCGGCTCCTGCCGTCGCTCCTGCGCCGGCGCGGGCTGCCGCTCGCGCTGGCCGACCTGGAGCTCGACGACGGGGCGGAGCTCGTGGATCTCGACGATCCCGTGGTGCTGCGGCGGGAGCGCCTGCGGCCCTCGCGGGTGGCGACGCGCGATCGGCGCATCACGCAGCCGCAGGCCCTGGCGCTGCACGATCGCCACCGCAAGGCGGCCGGCCTGCGCTGGTGGTCCCCCTATGAAGCCGTCTGGATCAACGTGACGGTGTTCGACCGGGCGGCGTCACGGATGCGGGTCGGATCGGTCCGAGCGCTCACCCTCGACGATCCCACCGTCGTCGAAGCGGCGGACCACTTCGGGCTGCACGCGCCGGCGTGACGGCGACGTTTTCGAACCCGCTCGACCAATCGAACCTGCTCGAACCTGTTCGAACCCATTCGAACCTGTTCGAACCCTTTTATAGTACGTAAATATGATATAGTATCGTTATGCCGAAGAAGGCCGTGTCGCTCACCCTCGACGAGAGCAACCTGCTCTGGCTGAAGGGCCGCGGATACAGCCACGGCAATCTCAGCGCCGCGGTGGATGACTTGATCACGGCGGCGCGCGCGGGCCAGCTCGGAGTGCCGGCCGCCGCGCGGAGCGTCGTCGGCACCATCGATCTCGCAGCCGACGACCCGCGGCTCGAGCGGGCGGACAGCGTCGTGCGCGACCTCGTCGCCGCGTCTCTGGCGCGGCCACTCCAGGTGTCGGAGACGCGTGCGTCGTACGAGCCGGTTCGGCGCGTCAAGCGCTCACGTCGTCGTGGCTGACCTCCCCGCCGCCGTCGCCGACACGCACGCCCTGCTCTTCCACGCGGCGGCCAGCCGGGCGCTGGGCCGTCGGGCGGCGGGGCACTTCGAGGCGTGCGAGCGCCAGCAGGCGCTCGTCTACGTGCCGATGGCCGTGATCTGGGAGGTGAGTCTTCTGTCGCGCGCCAGCCGGATCAACCTGCGGCGTCCGATTCGAAACTTCTTCGAGGATCTCTTCAGCAACCCGGCGTATCACCCGCTCGACCTGACGCCCGAGCAGGTCTATCTGGCCGACGACCTGCGATTCACGCGCGACCCGTTCGATGCGCTGATTGTCGCGGCCGCCCGAACGCTGACGCTGCCGCTCCTGACACGCGACGCGGACATTCGCGCGTCCGGCGCCGTTCGTGTCATCTGGTAGCTCGTCTCGCTCATTTCTCGCGCGCGAGGTCGGCTTCCGCCGCGATCACGCCGAACGGCGCCCAGTCAGGGCCCTCGACGAGTCGCTGCCAGAGCGCGCGCGCCTCGGCCCTCCGGCCCTGTATCGCGTGCCACGCCGAGACGCCGTAGACGACGGCCGCGCCCGACGGTCCGGTTCCCGCCGCTTCGAGCACATCGTCCGCGGTGCGCGTGCCCTTGTACATCTGACAGAGCGAGTAGTAGCTGGCGTTCTCGATGACGTCGAGTTCCGGCACGATGGCGTCGAGCGCCCGCGCGGCCTCATCCGATCGGCCGAGTCGCCGCAGCGTGAGGTAGAGCCAGTGCGTGGCCGACACCAGGTTGTCCGGATTCTTCACCGCATCGCGGGCCCGCTGCCACACCGGCGCCGCCTTCGCGTAGTCCCCCTTTAGATAGTGGGCCAGCGCGAGGTGATAGCGGATGTTGGACTGAAGCGTGGTCAGCGGGATGTTGCGCGGGTTCGGCTGACCGTCAGGTTCGACCTCGTCCGGTTTGCCGGCCACGAGCGCGTCGGCGCGCTCGAGATCCGCCACCGCCCTGTCGAACTCGCGCACGGTGATGTAGCGATGTCCGCGGTGCCGCAGGAACCGCGCGTCCCCGGGAAAACGCTCGACGCCCTCGGTGAACATCGCGATCGCGTCGCGGTAGCGCCCGAGATACGCGAGACGGCGGCCGACCCAGATGCGCGCGTCCGGATCGGCGGGCGCACGGTCCAGGGCGCTGCGCGCGGCGGCCAGGTCTGCTTCGAGCCTGGTCCGAACGCCGTCCGCGACCGGCGGTGACACCAGCGGCTTGCCCAGCAGGGATGTCGCTTCACGCGGCGCCGGTTGCACGGCGGCGACGGCAATGGCGAGGGCGGTGGCGGCGAGCGTCAACGGCATAGTGCGGCTCTTTGTCTCACGGGGGTTCGTGAAGGTTCGAGGAGGTTCGAGAAGGTTCGAAGGGTTCGAGAAGGTTCGAAGGGGTCTTCGTTCGAACCTATTCGAACTTCGAACCCGCTCGAACCCATTCGAACCTGTTCGAACCTACTCGAACCCGTTCGACATGATAAGACGACGAAAGTATGCTTCAGAATGTCGAAGACAATGGTGCAGATTCGCAACGTGCCGGCCGAGTTTCACCGGCGGCTGAAAGCGCGGGCGGCCATCGAAGGCATGTCGATGTCCGACTACATCCTGCGTGAGCTCGGCAAGGCGCTCGATCGGCCGACGCGGCAGGAGGTGCTCGATCGCCTGCGCGCGAAGCCCAATCGACCCCTCAGGCGGAGCGCGGCGATCGTCATCCGGGCGGAACGGGACGCGCGGTGATCGCGCTCGACGCGTAGGCCGTGGACGATCTCCGCGCGCTGGATGTCCAACGGCATTCGCACGAGCCGTTGCTCGACCGCGTGTGGGAGCTGCGTGACAACGTGAGCGCCTACGACGCCGTCTACGTGGCGCTTGCCGAAGCCCTCGACGCCGTCCTCGTCACGTGCGATGGTCCGCTCGCCCGGGCGTCGAACGTCAAAACCCGGATGGAATTCATCAAGCCACGCGCGGTCCTGACCCTGGAGGTTCGAGAGGGTAGCTCAGCGGACTATTCGGAGGTTGGCCGGCGTGGTCAGAGCCGTGCCTCCCCCGGCCCCGATGATGACGGGCCAGCGTGAATACACGGCGTTGGTGTTGCCGTCCCCATCGTCCATCACGGCGTAGATGAAATACGCGGGCGTCCCACCGACGTTCGGAGCGGTCCACGCCAACGAGCCATCGCTTGCGGGCGCGCTGCCAATAAGTGTCAGACCGTTGCCGGGGTTCTTGTCAGTGTCGTAGTAGAGGGTCACGGTCCCCGAGGACTCGCTCGACGTCCAGCGGATCGTGTAGCTCGTTCCTGGCGCGACGCGCTCGAACGCCGCGAGCTTGACCCGTCGGACGAAGAACGGCACCGTCTGAGGAAATTCGTGCATGTCGAGGCGGAACGTGTCGATGCCGGGATTCGAACTGGTTCCAGGCACCCAACCCAGCGGTGAACCCAGATCCAACGGCAGAACAGTCCGATCGGCCAGGTCTATGATGATCTTGTCTACGACGTTGGCGCCCGTGCGGCTGTTGATGATGATGCCGGCGGCCACCGATTCGCCACTGCTCCCGGCGACGCGCCACGCGACACGGAACACGGCGCCGTCAGAGATCCAGCGGGGGAAGTTCGGGAGCCCGTACTCGATGGTGAAGACCCGATATCGAATCGGATCGATCCTGGCCTGACGAGTCCACAATAGCGCCAGGATGGGATCGCTCGACGTCGGTGGCCCGTTCTGACCCATGAGTACCCGCACGCTTCCGAGTGAGGCGCCGGCGGGAGTCTCGGCGGGAATGTTGGTGATGCTCTGCCCGTTCACGTTGAAAAACACATCGACGTCGTTGAGGGCATTCATGTCCCACGGGTTGCTGAGGAACGTCGTCGCGAAATCGTCGCTGCTTCCCTCGTCAGATGGCGACGTCAGCGAAAGCAGAGGGATGGCATTTACCTGATACGCGCTGGCGGACCGCGTAAGGCCCGATCCACTGCCGGCCGGACGCGCGAGCACGAAATAGCTGCCTGGCGCGAGCGCGCCGGCGAAAAAGTTGTAACCAGCCCCGCTCGCACCACAGCCGCCTGAGGCGGTGTTGCCGTTGACCCCGGCTGCGAGGAGAGACTCGTTGCCGTTGGTGGCACCGTCAGAGTCGAGATAGAGATCGGCTGCGCCGAAACCCGTTCCATGTGACCTGGCGGCAGACACTCGGAGTCTGACTGACGAGCCGCACCCAGTCGATCTGCCACGTGACGGGAGCTCCACCCGGCGGAAGGAGGTTGAGCTGCACCGATTGGATCACGCCCGCCCAGTCGGTCGGCCCGGTCTTTCCCAGCGCCGGAATATTGACGAAGTACGTCCGCCAACCTGGAGTCACGCTGAAATAGTTGCTGAACGTGGCACTGGCCGTGTCGTAGATGCTTTCGCGAAACCACAGAAGCCTCGCGTTGGCGGACGCGCTCACGTTCATGCGAATGGCGAGAATGCGGTACGTGTTGGCGTCGATCGGGTGATTCGGGCCGATCTTTCCGTGTCGTGCCGCGCCGATGATCGACGTCTCGAGCAGAAAGACGTTCCCTTCGGCGGAGGAGGTCGTCGTCCCCGAGAACACACCTCCGCTGAACGAGACGTTGGTCAGATTAGAGAGCGGTCCATCGACGCCATTCAGGTGCCAGCCCAGATCCGTCCGCTCGTTCATGTCCCAGGGATCCTGGAACGAGTGGCTGGCAAAGTCGCCGGCGGAGGCAACGTTCAGAGTGCCCCCGAGCGTGACCGTCTGCGACAGCAACGGCGCCGGCACACACAAGACAACGATGAGGGCGAGAGCGACCCTGAACATATGCATGGACTTTGGAACGTCCTTGCATGAATCGCTCCAGCCCGATTGGCGTGTCGCGTGCCGTTGCGAGCGCCGATCCTCTGGCGGGCGTCTCACTGTGATACATCCGGGTGAGGATTTTCGCCGGCCGATTACATCGGTGGTGCGGCGGGCGCTGTGTACCGAGCGAGATACGGACCGCCGATCCCTGTCCGCATCGCTCGACGAAGCGCCCATGGAGCGATGCGACGTTGGCGTTGCACGTCCCGGCGGCGTCTCATGATGGATGGAAGCTGGCGAAGCGCATCGACCTTGGCTTTCAGAACAAGCCTTCCCTGACCCCGCCGTGGATAGTACATGAGGGCCGCGATGTTGAGGGCAAGGTGCTGAGGCAGATACATCCAAAGCAGCGGGGCGGGCATGTCCTTGAAGAACGTCCAGACCGCGTTTCGCTCGCCGTGGTACACGGCGAAATCGCTGCGATAGCCGGTCGTGGCGGAACCGACGTGGGTCACGATGGCTGAAGGGACATATATAGATCGATAGCCGTTGAGCCGCAGCCGAAAACCCAGATCGACATCCTCGAAATAGCAGAAATACGTCTCGTCGAAGCCTCCCACTTCTTCGAAGGCCGCGCGGCGATAAAGCGCCGCCGCCGCGCAGGGCGCGAACACTTCCACGTTGTGCCGGGGCCACTCGGTCCATCGCTGGCGGTGACCGTTGCGCCACGCGCGTCCGGAGACGTGATAGGTGTCGCCGGCGCCGTCGAGCAGTTCCGGGGACTCCGCCAGGCGCATCTGGCTCGCGAAGGATGCCGCCGTCGGCTCGAGCTCCGCCGCTCGAACGAGGGCGTCGAGCCAACCGGGATCGGCGACCGCATCAGGATTGAGGAGAGCCAGCGCGTCGTAGTCGCGCGCGGCTCGAGCCGCGATGTTGTTCGCCTTCGCGAAGCCCGCATTGGACGGGAGCTTGATCAGCTCCGTCGTGCGCAGCGTCTCGCGCGGCGAGCTCGAGCGAGCCATCAGTGCTGTTGTTGTCAACGACGACGACGTGGTCGGGAGGACGCCGCTGATCGGTGAGGGACTTCAGGCAGTCCCGAAGCAACCCTCCCGCGTTCCAGTTGACGATGAGAGCGGCGACCCTCATGCGGCATTGTTGCCGGACGAATCAGCCAGACGGCGCCGGATTTCGAAGACGAGCTCGCCGACCGGAACGCCCGCCTCTTCGCACAGCCGCACGAGCCGTTGTTCCTCGTTTGGATCGAGGGCGTCCCCGCTGAAGACGACTTCGTCGACGCGCAGCCGCCGAACGACGTCCGAGAGACTCTCCGGTGTGCCGAAGACTCGCACGCCCAGCAACGATTGCGCAGGAGTCGCGGCACCATCGAGAAAGGCGACTGGTTTGAGGCCCCAGGCGGTGTTCGCGAGCATCTCGCGCGCAAGGAGCTGGCCGCGCTCACGCGCCCCGCAAATCAACACGCGGCGCGCTCGATGATTCTGCGCAACGGCCGCGTGCGCCATCAATCGAAACGACAGCCGGCTGCCGAGAATGGCCACCAGCAGCAGAAGCGCGTCGATGATGAACACCCCGCGTGAGAACCGCTCGAAGCGGTACAGATACGTTGCCGCCAGCGCGGAGGCCGTGGACCCCACCATGACCGCCCGCACGGCCGCGGCGAGATCGCTCATACCGAAGGTTAGCCACGATCGCTGATAGAGGCCCGAGGCGTAGTGCGAGGCCAGTTTGCAGACGAGCACGACGGGCAGAGAGGTGGTGAAGGAAGGCAGGAAAATGTCGAGGGACTGTCCCTCGAATCTCAGCCTGTACGCCGCGTAGTAGCACACGGCAATAAGCACTACATCGAGCAGCACCTGACCGGCGTGCGAGCGCGCCAGCACTGCTCGCACTACCTCACCGAGCGGAATCCGCCGGAGCGCGGCGAAGTCCTGTCCGTCGTATGTAGGCACGCGAGCCAGGTACACTGCGCCAAGGACGACGCCAATGAGCAAGAGGGCCGCCGCGGGGAGCGCCGTGGCTCCGGCGCGCGCCATCCAGGCCGCCACGAAGGCGGCGGCGAAGGCGATCGCGTAGAGGACGAGGACGCTGCGGCGCTCGGACAGCCCCATCGAGACCAGCCGATGCGAGGTGTGGTCGACGCCGCCTCGTGTCGCCTTCCGTCCAGCCATCCACCGCAGAGCCGAGACGAAGACCGCGTCGCCGAGAGGCACCAGCAGCGCGATCCCGAGCGCGACCGGCCACATCGAATTCGTCGGGTTCGTTCCCAACCACGGGATGAGCGAACATCCGCCCAGCACCGCGCCGACGAAGAGGCTCCCGCCATCGCCCATGAAAAGCCGGGCCGGATGAAGATTCCAGGGCAGAAAGCCGACGAGCGCGCCTGCCAGGGCGAGCAACACGATGGCGCCGTCGCCGTACCCGTAATGCATCAGGACGAGCGCGGTGCCTCCCGCGGTGATCGCGCTGACACCGGCGGCGAGGCCGTCGATGTTGTCGATGATGTTCACGGCGTGAACGACGCCGGCGAACCAGACGACCGACAGCACGACCACCGGAGCGGGCGGGACGTACCCCGCCGATCGGCTCAGCAGATAGATGAGTACGGCGCCGCCGGCGAGCGAGCCGACGAGCTTGGCGGTCGGTCCAAGGGTGAATCGGTCGTCGACGATCCCGAGCACGCTCACGCCGAGCGCGGGCACGAGCAGCGCGAGCTCAGTGGCACTTGGATTCGCGAAGGCGAGAAGCGAGACGGTTGTCCCCGCGGCGATGGCAATGCCGCCCAGCAGGGGTGTGGGTTTCCGGCTCCAGCGATCGCGAGCGGGATAACTGACCGCGCCGATGCGATGCGCCAGCAATCTCACGACGGGCGAAACGGCACACGACACGAGCGCCGCAACTATCGCAGTCCTCACACCAATTCGACTCTAAACGGCTAAAGATACCATGCCCGATTCAGGCCCACCGCAGCGCGAGGATGGTCAGTCCCAACGCCAGCACGAGCAGCTTCCGCGATTCCCGAATCAGCCACTCGGCGATCCCCGACGCCCATCCGATTTCCACGGGAGCGCGAAACGCAAACCACGAGTCCGGGTCTTCGTCGGCCGCCACGACGATGAACGAACGGCTCGGGCATGCGACGAACGCTTCGGTCCACGCTTCCCCGGGGGCTCGGCTCGGCTTGACCTGCCATTCACGCCCGGATCCCAGCTCCTTGACGGCCAGGGAATGGCCGGGCCGTCCGAGATAGCCGGCCACTTCGAATCGTAAGCGAGCCGATTTCCGGCAGCCGACAATCGGTTCGCTCTCGAACCGGCCGACTGCGGCATGACCCAGATCGGTGAACGACCCCCAGGCGGGCCGCAGGGGATCGGCCGGCACTCGCCAGTAGAGTCCGCCTCTCGTGAATCCGTTGTTGGTCACCGCGCGTGGTTCTACGCGGACCGGCTCACGAACTCTGACGGGCAGGATGCTGCGAACGTAAGGATGCCGCAGCCACGCATTCGCCAGAAACCTGGGTTGAGGGTACGGAATCTCGCCTGGCGCCGCTTTGGATGCGAACGTGTCGAGATCGTCCAGGAGGATGAACCGTCGAACGTTGGCTTCGTGCGCCCTCCAGGACGTCAGCCACGCATTCGATTCTGCCAGCCTGTTCCTCGTCAACTCATCCAGCCCGACAGCTGCGAACAACACCCAACCTACGATCGCCGCCGTCGCCAGACGACGAGCCACGTCAAAGGCCAGCGCGCGAGACCGGAGTGCCAGAAACGCCGCCAGGTTCACCACGAGTCCAAGGCTGAAGAAGTCCATGTAGCGTGATGCAGGAACCTGTCCCTGAGCTCCCCGCGCGTATGCGATGGCGCCGGCGTGAAGCAGAACCCAGAGGCCAAGCCCGAGAGCCATTCGCTCCAGCATCGTGGCGCCCGCGCCTCTGAACGCGAAGGCGATGACCATCCCGATAAACGGGGCCCACATCACGAGCGCAAACTGTGGGTCTCCGACCCACGGCCAGGACAGGCTTCGACCGAGCGCAGCCGTGTACTCGGCCAACGTCGCCGGCTGAAGATGAGCGTGATGAGGCAACGCGGGTGCAGCGACCGCGAGGCCCACGCCGACGACGAGCCCGACTGCGATCAGATTGAGTGCGGGTTCGCGCCACTGCTTCGGCGTACTCACCAGCCTTGCCAGCGCAACTCCCCCGATCGCGACCGAAACCAGGACGCCACTGGCAGCCGTGAAAATCGCAGCCACAGCGAACGTCCATCCCAGAAACCAGCGCCTCGAACCCGCACGTGACTGCATCGTCAAGCCAAGGGCGAGCACCGAGAACAGCAAGAGAGAGTAGAAAGCCGATTGGAATCCGAAGAGAGTGTTTTCCCACCCGTACGGCAGCGCAACGACGAGACCGCAGACGATCGCGAAAAGGTCGAGATGTCGGCGTTCCGCGGCCAGCCAGAAGAGAACGGCAAGAAGAACCGCGGTGAACGCGTGGAGCCCGGCGTTCAGCACCTGTTGAAGCCGGGGATCCCACTCACCATTTATTGTTAGCAGTCCCAGGGCCAGCAGCCGGCTGAACAGGATTCGATGCTCGTTGTGCAATCCGACCATCGTGGACCATGGCAGGCATCCCTCGTTGAACGGTACATAGAGCAAGCTCGCCTCGGCATCCCACTGATCCCAGAACGGCGTGGTCACCGGATGATTGCGCATGAAGACGAGCTTCGCGCTCAAGACTGCAAGAAACAGCGCGGCCATCCAGAGGGCGGCGCGCCGCCGCTGGAGATTCGCGCCACCGTTGGCGCTGCCGGCTGTGGCCACCCATAGGTCTCGCCCGATGAGGCCGGCACCCGCCAGGGCGAGCGCGACCACTGTCAGACATGCCAGCGCCAGTGAAAGCGGCGTCACAGATGCCAGGCTGAACCAGCGGGCTGGCCCGTCGAGGCAAGCCACGGGAATCAGGACGAACGGATCGCGGCCCTCGGGCGTGACCACGATGTGCGTGAAATCGCCCTCCCGCTTCATCGACGCCACCTCGTGCGCCGGGGCGAAGCTCGCGGGGTCGAGAGTCGCGATCGTGTTCCCTTCCGCGTCGAGCACTCGAACACGGCCAATCCAAACGTCTCCCGGCGCGTCGGTCGGATCGAAACGGAGAGCGGTCAAAGGCCCGCGCGGCAGCACGAACTGCAGCCGCTGAAGACCACGAGCCACGCTGAGGGGAATTCGAGTCGATCGCTCGTCAGAAATTCCTGAGCGATCGTCGGCCCAGTAGAGCTGAGCCACGCCGCCGGCCGATACGCGCATCTCGATTTCGAGGACCTTCCGAGACGGCTGACCGGCACGACCGAGCGTGACGGCAACAATCGCCAGGACGCCTATCGCGACAGCGATCAGCACGAGCACCAGCCGTCGCCGACGGCTGGTGTTGCGGCCCTCAGAGCCGTTGGTGGGCATTGAGCGGTTGAATGGCCGAGTGCGGCGGCGTCGGCTATCATAACGGCGGTTGCGGTCGTTCGAGCCGGCGACGATGAGAATTCTGATTACCGGGGGGGCGGGCTTTGTCGGATCGAGCCTCGCGCTGACGTTGAAACGCGAGGATCCGGGCCTGCAGATCTGCGGGTTCGACAACCTGCGTCGCCGGGGCAGTGAGCTCGCGTTGCCGCGTCTCAGGGAAAGCGGTGTCGAGTTCGTGCACGGCGACGTGCGCGCGCCGGACGACCTTCGGGAGGCAGGCGCGTTCGATCTTCTGATCGAGTGTTCAGCGGAGCCCTCCGTGCAAGCCGGCTATGCAGGCAGTCCGGCGTACGCCGTACAGACGAATCTTTGCGGAACGGCCAATTGCCTGGAGGCTGCCCGGCAATATCGAGCCGGTGTGATCTTTCTTTCCACGAGCCGGGTGTATCCCATCGCACGCATGCGGACGCTCCCGCTCGAGCGCCGTGGCAACCGGCTCGATCTCGTGGACGCGTCGTCCGGCACGGGTTGGTCGTACGGCGGGGTGACGATCGATTTTCCGCTGTCCGGGCACCGATCGATGTACGGCGCGACGAAGCTCGCCTCGGAGTTGCTCGTTGAAGAGTACCGAGTCATGTACGGCCTGCGAACGGTCGTCAACAGATGCGGCGTCATTGCGGGGCCGTGGCAGATGGGAAAAGTGGACCAGGGCTTCATCGTGCTCTGGGCGTCACGCCATCTGTTTGATGGCTCGCTGACGTACTCGGGATTCGGCGGCGAAGGCCTCCAGGTCCGCGACGTCCTCCACGTTGCGGACCTGTGCGAGCTGATTCGGACTCAGATCGACGGCCTTTCCCGGTATGATGGCGCAGTGTGGAACGTCGGCGGCGGCCGCCGCGGGAGCGTGTCGCTGATGGAGCTCACTGACCTGTGCCGTGAGCGCGCGGATCGGACCATCTCAATCGGCCGCAACCCCGAGACGAGTGCGGCCGATATACCCTGGTACGTGACGGACAACACGCAGGTCACAGCGGCGACCGGCTGGTCGCCTCGACGCTCGCTCGGAACTCTCCTCGACGACGTGTTCAGCTGGCTGCGAGCACATCGAGCGGCGCTCGAGCCCGTTCTCGGAGGGCAGGTTACGAACGTCCCTTCACCGTCACCGACGGCATCCTGAGAATGGCGGTCGCCCTCGTCACCGGTGCCGCAGGCCTCATTGGGTCTGAGTCCGTGCGTTTTTTCGCCGAGAAGGGATTCGATCTCGTCGGGATCGACAACGACATGCGCCGGTACTTTTTCGGCGACGACGGGAGCACGAGCTGGCGCCGGGCACGACTCGAGCGTGAGATCAAGGGTTACCGGCACGTCGACGCCGACATTCGAGACGAGGCGGCGATGGACCGGGCGTTCGCGCGCCATGGCCGGTCGATTGCGGTCGTGATTCACACCGCCGCGCAGCCATCGCACGACTGGGCCGCGCGCGAGCCGATGACCGACTTCACCGTCAACGCCAATGGGACGCTGACGCTGCTCGAAATGACGCGTCGGCACTGCCCGGACGCGGCCTTCATCTTCACCAGCACGAACAAAGTGTACGGTGACGCGCCGAACCGGCTGCCGCTCGTGGAGCTGGACACCAGGTGGTCGGTGGACGAGTCGCACCCCTTCAGTCAGCACGGCATCGACGAATCGATGTCGATCGACGCGACCCTGCACAGCCTGTTCGGCGCTTCCAAGGTGGCAGCCGACATCCTCGTGCAGGAATATGGCCGCTACTTCGGTATGAAGACGGTGTGCTTCCGCGGCGGCTGCCTGACGGGGCCGGGGCATTCAGGAGCAGAGCTTCACGGCTTCCTGTCGTATCTCGTGAAGTGCGCCGTATCCGGCCGGCCGTACACGGTTTTTGGATACAAGGGCAAGCAGGTCCGCGACAACATCCATTCGTACGATCTGGTGAATGCGTTCTGGCACTTTTCACAGGCGCCTCGCGCCGGAGAGGTGTACAACATCGGGGGAGGCCCGACCTCCAACTGCTCGATGCTCGAAGCGATCGCGATCGTGGATCGCGTGAGCGGCCGGCGGCTCGAGTGGACGTATCGAGACGCGAATCGCGTGGGCGATCACATCTGGTGGGTCAGCGACAACCGGAAGTTCGGGGACCACTACCCCGGCTGGAAGCTGTCGTACTCCCTCGAACGGATCATCGAAGCGATTTACCACGAGATGAGCGACCGGCTGTCGCACGCGGGGAGCGTCTGATGCCGCTCGAGGTCCGTTCGCTGGCCGAATGGGAAGCCGATTGCGTTCCGGGCATGCTGTCAGTCGTGATCCCCGCCCACAACGAGGAAGGGCGGATCGCCGCAACGGTCCGCGGGCTGCACGAGACCCTGTCCAGGGCAGGGATCAACCACGAGATTCTCGTCGTCAATGACAACAGCCGGGATCACACGCACGACGTGCTCGAGATCCTTCGGCGCGAGATCCCCTCTCTTCGTTACACCGACAGCCCTCCGCCGAACGGTTACGGATTCGCCGTTCGTACGGGTCTCGCCGCGTTTCGCGGCGAGGCCGTCGCCATCGTCATGGCCGATGGCTCCGACTCGCCCGACGATCTCGTTGCGTTCTACCGCAAGATGGAAGAGGGATTCGACTGCGTGTTCGGGTCCCGGTTCGTGCGCGGCGCGAAGGTCGTTGACTACCCCTGGTTGAAGCTGCTGTTCAACCGCCTCGCGAACACGTTCATCCGGATGATGTTCTGGATGCGATACAACGACGTGACCAACGCGTTCAAACTTTACAGGCGGTCCGTGATCGCGGGATTGCAGCCGCTGCTCGCCCATCACTTCAACCTCACGGTGGAGCTGCCGCTCAAGTCCATCGTCCGGGGCTATTCGTACGCGGTCATTCCCACCGCCTGGTTCAATCGAACGCACGGCGTCTCCAAGTTCAAGATCAAAGAGATGGGTTCACGCTACCTGTTCATCGTGTTCTATTGCTATCTCGAGAAGTACCTGACGCGCGAGGACTACCGGAAACGAACCGACCTGCGCGAGGGCCAGCTTCAGGTCTGGTCGCGGTAGGCCGCTTCTCCATGACGGATTTCGCCGGCCAGCGCGACATGATGGCGGCTCGTCGGCTGTTGGGCCGACACCTGGCAGGCTCGGGCGTCGAGATCGGTCCGGGCCATCACCCGTTTCCCATCGCCTTCCCAGGTGTCACGGTTGCCTACGTGGACCGATGGGCGCCGGAGGAGAATCGCAAGCTGTTTCCGGAGCTCGGGCCAACCGCCGTATTCCCGGCCCCGGATCACGTCTGTAACCTCGATACGGATCGCCTGAAGCCGCTGGCCAGTGAGAGCCAGGACTTCATCGTCGCGAGCCACGTGCTCGAGCACGTCGCGGAGCCGATCGGTTTGATTAACGAGATGCATCGCGTCCTGAAACCGGGCGGCGTCGCGCTCATCCTGCTGCCGGATCGACGCCGGACGTTCGACCGCCGGCGTCAGCCGACCCCTCTCGAGCACCTCGTGGCGGAGTTCGAGCAAGGCGTGACGACGGTCGACGACGGCCACATCCTCGAGTTCCTCGAGGCCGTTGACGATCCCGACTTCGAGCGCTGTACACGCGGATCGGCCGAAGAGCGCCAGGCCATCCTGGATCAACACCGGCGACGATCGATCCATGCGCACTGCTGGGCCGAAGACGAGTTCCTGCCGGTGCTGCTGTACTCGATTCGCCGCCTGGGCCACCGATGGGAGTTCGTCGACGGCATCACCGTCGACGATGAGGGACCCGAGGGAATCGAGTTCGGATATGCGCTGCGCCGCTCCAGCGTTGCGTTGCCGGCCAGCGTGTACGCCCTGCGTCTGGAAACCGCCTGGACCGCCTGGAGAGAAGACCGCCGGTCGCAGCGCGTTCCCGCCGGACGCGGTGCGTTCGTTCGATCGAGTCGAGCCTGGCTGCGACAGTGGGTCTCTCGGAGACCCTGGGCAGAACTCACCGCTCGGCGACTGCTCCGCTTCGGCCGACAGTTCCGATGGAAGCGTCCAGCCGTCCTTCGCGACGCATCGGCGGCGCGGGCCAAAATCGACCTGTGACTGGTCGGGACATCGAGCAGACCGGTGTGGCCACGGTGACGGTGGTGGTCGTCAACTGGAACGGGCTCGAACACCTGGAGGCCTGTTTCGCGTCGCTCGAGGCACAGGACTGGCCTCGCCACCGGCTCGAGCTGGTCTGCGTCGACAACGGGTCCAACGACGGATCGATCGAATTCCTGAGGAAGCGCTTCCCCAAGGTGCGAGTGGAGGCGCTCGGAACGAACACCGGATTCGCCGGCGGGTGCAACGCGGGGGCCCACGCGGCCACCGGCCAGTTTCTCTGCTTCATCAACAACGACATGCGCGCGGATCCCGCCTGGGCTCGGCGAATGGTCCAGCCGCTCGTTGACGATCCCGGACTCGGAGCCACCGGCGGAAAAGTGCTCGACTGGGAGGGCCGGAACGTCGACTTCGCAGGAGCGGCCATGAATTGGGAAGGCCGCGGGGCGCAGCTTGGCTTCGGCGAGCGCTACGACTCCAATCGGCACGACCGGCCGGGCCCGACGCTGTTCGCCAACGGAGGCTCTCTTGGAATCCGGCGCGACCTCTTTCGGGATGTCGGCGGATTCGACCAGGATTTCTTCGCGTACTACGAGGATGTGGACCTGGGCTGGCGTCTGTGGCTGTACGGCTATCCGGTCCGGTACGTGCCCGAGGCCGTCACGTACCACCGCCATCATGGAACGTCGCGAAACGTGCCCGCCGGCAAGCTCAGGCTTCTCTACGAACGCAACGCGTTTCTTGCCGCCATCAAGAACTACGACGAGGCAAACCTGGGCCGCGTGCTCGCACCCGCGTTCATGCTCGCCATCCGGCGCGGTTTCCTCGACTCAGGGCTCGATCTGGATGCCTTCGGCTTGAACAGGCCCGAACGAATTGAGGAGCTCCAGCCGGGTCCGGAAGCGGTTGCCACGCTGGCGGCGCTCGAGGACGTCAACCGACTGTTACCACGCATGCTCGTCAAGCGCGGCGAGGTGCAACGCCGGCGGGTCCGCTCCGACGCCAGCCTCCGGCGCCTCGTCGGCGAGCCGCACCTGGTGGCGCGGAACGACGATTCGTACCGGAGACTTCAAGGCGAAGTGGAGTCTCTGTTTGGCGTGAACGGCGTATTTGCCGCGAAACGGCCAAAGGTTCTCGTGGTCGCGAGCGACACGGTCGGATCCCAGATGGCCGGCCCGGGGATCCGTGCGGTGGAGATGTGCCGTGTGCTTGCCGTGGAGGCCGATGTCACGCTCGCGTGCGAGCGGCCCACAGACTTACTCGCCGAACAGTTCGACGTCGTGCACGCCAAGCCGCGCAGGCTCGGCGAGCTCGCTGGCGACGCCGACGTGATCGTCTGTCCAGGACTCACGCTGGCGAGGTACCCCTTCCTCGCTTCGTTCCGCGCGCCCGTCGTCGTCGACGCCTACGATCCGTTTTCGATCGCCCTGCTCGAACAGGGGCGCGACCGGCAGCTTCAGCAGCGGGAGCGAGACGATGCCGTTGTGCGCTCGAGCTTCGAGCTGCAGCTCAAGCTCGGCGACTTCTTCCTGTGCGCCACCGATCGTCAGTGGGCGATGCTGGTCGGCAACCTGCAGCTTCTCGGTCGGATCCCGCCCACTGTGTACGACCGCGACCCGACGCTCCGGTCGCTCGTGGCGCTGGCGCCCTTCGGGTTGAGTGCGTCGCCGCCGACGCGGCGCGATCCTCCGGTGCTGCGCGGCGCCGTGCCCGGTATCGGTCGTGACGACCTGATCGTGCTATGGGGAGGCGGCCTTTACGACTGGCTCGATCCCGTCAGCGCGATCCGGGCGGTCGGTCGCGCGGTAACGAAACATCCCAAGATCAGGTTGGTGTTCCTGGCGGGAAAGCATCCGAACCCCGGGATCCAGACGATGAAAGCCGCGCGCGACGCGAGAAGTGCAGCCGAGCGCGAAGGGCTGCTCGACAAGCACGTCTTCTTTATCGAGCACTGGGTTCGCTACGAGGACCGTGGAGCCTACCTTCTCGAGGCCGACATCGGCCTCTCGACCCATCAGGATCATGCCGAGAGTACTTTTGCTTTTCGAACTCGCATCCTTGATTACTTGTGGGCGGGCCTCCCGGTCCTGTGTTCGAGCGGGGATGCGTTCGGCGACCTGGCGGCGACGCGCGGATTCGGCATTGCGGTTCCGCCGAATGACGTCCAGGCTCTCGCCGATGCGCTCGACTGCATGGCGAGCGACCGGTCCCGCCTGGAACGGATGTCGGACGCTTCCAGAGCGACGGCCCGTGAATACACATGGGAGAGGACGCTGACGTCGCTCGTCGATTTCGTACGCAGCCCGATGCCAGCGCTCGATCGTCCCCGAGGAGATCTGACGACAGGCCGCGCGCGTCCGGCTTTCGGCACCCTGCGCTGGCGTCTTTCGAGGCTGCGGCAGTATCGGCGCGATCATGGCACCAGGATGGCTGCCGGCTTGATCACACGGAAACTCCTCGGGAGAAACTGACGGTTTCAGCTTTTCCCACTGTGTAAATTCTTCTACGAATCTGTAAGGATTTTCGTGAATCGGCGCCCGACGCCGACGGTTCAGCCCTGATTTCATTGGAAAAATTGGCCCCGGGGCGCGTTAGCTCGGCGGTACCCTTTTTGCGGAGCTTGGCCCGAATCCTTGAATCGTGGATGGGGTGACAATGACTCCGAATCGTGTCTTGTTCATTCGACGGTCTTTCCAGGCTTCGGCAGCGCGCGGCATCGTCAAGACCGCGCTCGTCGCGGCCATCATGGCGGCGACGGCCGGAGCTGCCGAGGCCCAGGTGCCTATCCGACTGGCGTGGGAGGCCTCGCAGGGACCGGTGGCGGGGTATCTGCTCCTTTACGGAACTCAGCCGGGGCAATACACAGGGCAGCTCAACGTCGGTAATCAGACGACGTTCAATTTCACCCCGCCGACACCGAATCAGCTGTACTACTTCACCGTCAAGGCCTACTCCGGAACCGGAGCGCAGAGCGACCTCTCGAATGAGGCCGCCGCGTGGTACGGCGCGACCTGGCGGACGCCGTCGCTTCTCAGAATGGGCGACTTCAACGGGGATGGTCGAGCGGACCCGATGGTGTACCGCTGGACGACCGGTCAGTGGTTCACGAGGAACTCGGGCGGCGGATCGTTTCAAACGTCGTGGGGCTCGCCGAGCCTGGGCGACGTCCCCGTGCCCGCGGACTATGACGGTGACGGCAGGGCGGATTTTGCGGTCTACCGAAACACGTCAGGCGTCTGGTATCTGGGCCAGAGCCAGGCGGGCGCCCGCACCGTGCCTTGGGGCGCTCCCTCTCTGGGCGACCTGCCGATTCCCGCCGACTTCGATGGTGACGGCAAGGATGACATCGGGGTCTATCGGCAGACGAGCGGTCAATGGTTCATTCTCGAGTCCACGCGCGGATCGCGCATGACGCCGTGGGGCGCCGCGGGTGACGGCGACCTGCCGGTGCCAGCGGACTATGACGGCGACAATCGAGCGGATGTCGCAGTCTACCGTCGGACGACTGGACAGTGGTTCGTGCGGTTTGACAACGGGGGCTCTTCAACGGTGGCGTGGGGATCCCCGGCCCATGGAGACATTCCCGTGCCGGCAGATTACGACGGGGACGGCCGAACCGACCGCGCGATCTTCAGGCTCCTGAACGGCACCTGGCTGATCGCGCTTTCGGGAGGCGGGTCGCGCACGCTCGCGTGGGGCTCGCCGGGCCTGGGCGACGTGCCCGTGCCGTCGGACTACGACGGCGACGGCAAGGCGGACATCGCGATCTACCGCTCCTCAACCGCGACCTGGTACATCGCGTACGCGGCGGGCGGCAGCACGAACTTCCCGTGGGGCTGGGCCCCCGGCGGCGATACGCCTCCCGGATACGTCGAGTTCGTCGTCATTCCCTTCAAGTAGAAACTCTGGATCCGCGGGGCGCGATCTTCGCGCTCCGCGGAGTCCCCGCCTAGAAGTGCGGCCAACCCCACGACACCTGCATCTGAGTGCTGTCAGACGAACGGAGTATGTACCAGTAGCCTGTTGATCGCCGGCAGACCGCGATGTCGGTCTTGCCGTCGTTGTCGAAATCCTTCGGCACCGGGACGTCTTCCATCAACGGCGCTCCCCATTCCACGAACAGAAGCGTCTCGTCGGATGATCGCCGGACGAACCACTCCCCCGTCGATCCTCGATAGATGGCCATGTCGGCCCGGCCGTCGCCGTCGTAATCGCCTGGTTGCGGACGGTCGCCCATCGACGGCGCGCCCCAGTCCAGGTACATCAGCGCGCCGTTCGACGATTGCGAGACGAGCCACGCGCCGGCGAGCGATCGATAGACTGCGACGTCAACCTTGCCGTCACCGTCGTAGTCGGCGGGCACTGGAACATCCTGGAATACCGGCGCGCCCCACACACGCCGATCGGCCCGCTGATCCGACGATCGCCAGATGAACCACTCGCCGGTCGTCGCTCGATATACCGCAACGTCGGCTTTGCCGTCGCCGTCGTAGTCGGCGGGCACCGGTACGTCGCCGAATGACGAGGCGCCCCACAATTTGACCTCGCGAAGGCCGGTCGAGGACTGCAGGATGTACCACTGGCTCGTCGACCCGCGATAGATGGCGACGTCGGCACGCCGATCGCCGTCATAGTCGGCCGTGACGGCCACGTCACCCATCGACGACGAGCCCCAGCGCAGGCGGCGAACCGTTCCCGCCTGCGCGATGAACCAGTCACCGGTCCCGTAACGGTAGACCGCCACGTCGGCCTGGCCGTCGTCGTCATAGTCGGCAGGGACCGGCGTGTCGAGGATCGCCGACGGTACCGAGCCGGACTCGACTGCCGGAAGCGACTGCGCGTCAGAGACCCGTGGGATCGCGATGGCAGCCAGGACACCTGAAAGAACTGCCAGTCTGCGCAGCCACGCGATCCTGGCCGACAATGAATGCATGAAACGGCTCCAAGAACTGTAAGTGACACGCACGAGGGAGACTTTAGGCAATCGCGGGTTGTACATCCCGGCGAGCCCGCTTCCGTTCAGAAGACAAAACGATAAAGGGAGTGCGATCGAACCCGACTCGGCAGCCGGGCTGTAAAGCCTTGGTAACGATGCGCTAGGGAGCCGCATCGATGTGCGCGGTTTCCGATGCCGTGTTTCGCACACCGAATGTGCGGCAGTCATTACGGGGCTGGATTGCAATCGGCGAGCCTTGCAATAGCCGGGGTTGGATGGTCGAGCGGAAAAATCCAGAACCGCGCGCGTGACCGCGCGCGATTCTGGATCAGCGGTAGGTGGACGTCAACGGCTCGACGTCAGCGCAATCCTCGCCGACGAGGCGAGCTAGCGGCCGCGCACGACGTCCCCCGACGGAGTATGGCCCCAGGAGACGGTTTGGCCCCCCGCGGTCGACCTGGCGATGATCCAGAGGCTGTTCGTCGCCCGGTAGATCGCGATGTCCGCACGGCCATCATCATCGTAGTCAGCCGGCACCGGAACGTCATCGCTCGGCGGGTGGCCGAAAAAGATCGTCACCGGACCCTCGGTCGACTTCGCGATGATCCAGTGCCCGGTCGACAACCGGTAGATTGCAAAGTCCGCGCGTCCGTCGCCGTCGTAGTCCGCAGGGATGGGCACGTCACCGGACGGCGGATGGCCCCAGCTCACCACAATCGCGCCAGCGGTCGACCCGGCGATGATCCACTCTCCGGTCGAACCGCGATAAATCCCGATGTCGGCCCGGCCGTCGCCGTCGTAATCCGCCGGGACGGGACTGTCGTCGAACAGCGGCGCACCCCAGGTAATGACGACGCTCCCGCCCGCTGACAGCGCGATGAACCACTCGCCGGTGGAACGCCGATAGACCGCGATGTCTGCCTTTCCGTCGCCGTCATAATCGGCCGGAACGGGCACGTCGCCGAGGGCGGGCACGCCCCACGAGATCTCGATGAAACCGGCGGTCGTGCGTGCGATGAACCACTTGCCGTCGAATTGACGGAATACCGCGATATCCGCCAACCCGTCGCCGTCATAGTCGGCCGGCACCGGCGTATCCCCGAGACCGGGCGCGCCGAACAACGGGCTCATCGAACCACCCGTGGATCGGAGAATGAACCACTGTGCGCTGGTGCTGCGGTACACGGTGATGTCGGCCTTTCCGTCGCCGTCGAAGTCGCGGGGCACCATGACGCTGGGCGACGCCCAGCGGACCGTTTCGAGTATTCCACTCTGGCGGACCGTCATGGCCTGCCCGGCGACGACGATCGTGCCCACTCGCGACGCGGTCGAGGAATTCGGCTGGACGGTGTAGGTGAATGTTCCGCTTCCAGAACCGGAGGTCGGAACGGGGACCGATATCCATGGAGCGGAGGAGGACGCCGACCAGAAGCAGCTGGCTTGCGCCGTGACGGTGATGGTTCCCCCTCCGGCGCCGGCGAAATGCGTTGGACTGGCCGGACTCATGGCGTAATTGCAGATCGTCGGCAGGTTGGCCAGCCCCGTTCCCCAGGTATTCGCGGGTCCGCGCGGAAGAGCGTTCGCCTTGAGAAATGCCGCGACATCGGCCGGTGTGGCGGTCGGAAACCGCTGCCGGACGAGGGCTACCAGACCGGCGACGTGCGGCGATGCCTGGCTGGTACCGGCGAATCCGTTGGAACCGTACGTTATCGAATCCCCGCGATCGGCGCCGACGAGGTCGGGCTTGACCCGTCCGTCGGTCGTCGGCCCGAGGCTGCTGAACGGCTCAATCACTCCGGTGCTCGACCACGCCGCGGCTCCTACTGCCAGCAGGCCGGGGCTCGCGCTCTCGGACGGGTTCGCAATGCTGTGCGAGAGAGTACGGACGTTGAGTGACTGACCGCTGAAGACCTGCAGCTGGATAAACGAGGGGATCGAGCCCGCGAAGTGATTGATCTCAAGGTAGTACGTCCCGGTGACCGGAGGAATGTAACCGAAGATCTCATGAGGAATGTCGCCCGGAATCCCCTCCTGGAACTCCAGGCTTCCGGCGACGATTGTCCCGACTGAGTCCTTAAGAAATATATCCAGGTCCCGGTTCGCCGCCGTCCACGAGTCCTGCCATCGTGCCTGCGCGACGATCGGAACCCCCGCGGTCAGCTGCACCGCGTTCAGCTCGACACCACCCGAGAATTCCAGAAACCGGTTGCCGTTCGCGTCGGAGTATCCACCGGTCCAGGAGCCCAGGGCGCTGTTCCCCGCGGCGTTGACCCAGAGGATGCCGCCGCCGACGGCCGCCTGCACGGCCACCTTGGGACTGTTTGAGAACGGAGAGGTCCCGTCGCCCGGGCCATCCCACGACCAGCCGACCGAATGGTTGATGACGTGGACGCCCTGCGCGGCCATCCACTGCGCGGTGGCGAGCAGATCGCTGAAGGATTGCGGCTGCGCGAGGTAGAGAGACGCGCCCGGCGCGACGTCGATGACGGCCTCGGAGACGCCGGTACCATGGTTGGACCCGGTCTGACAATCGGCAATGTTGGCCGTGAAGACCCCCACCGCGGTATAGCACCGGACGGCCGCGGGCGCCGGCAGCTCGCTGCCTATGAGGCTGCTGTAGCCGATGAATCCGGTGTCGATGATGCCCACGCGAACCCCGGCACCCCCGAAACCGTTCGTGTGCCAGTTGGGAGCGTTGTGCACCGCGACGCCCTGGCTGGTGACCATCGGCTGCGGCGGGATGATGACCCTGACGCGCGTCACCTCCGGTGTCCGATCCAGCTCCGGCATGATCGACAACCCGACGTAGGCTTCGATCACGTCCTCGCCGATATTCGCGATGACGGCATCCCCGGATTCGAGAAGGGCCCGCACCGGCTCGATCGGCCCTTCTACGTGGATGCTGACCGCGACCCGGCCTTCCTTCGAGAGCGGCGCCTCTCGTGCGATCTGTTCCTGCGAGAGCGCGACCGGCGAGCTCAGAAGGCGATTCAACTGCGAATCGAGCTTGCGAAACGCCGGTTTGCTCGGCTTGATCTGCGGTGGGGTCTGGGCGACCGCAGAAGAGGCCGCCAGCAGGACCAACAGTACAAACCAAGACCTTCGCTTCATGGCTTCGCTTCTCCCGGAGGAAACATGGGCAGGAAGTCGGCCGGAGCTGTGGGGAACTTCAAATTAGAACACATATTAAGCTCATCCGCAAGCGCATGAGCTTGGCTTCCCTCCATCCGATATCTCTTCCAGGAGAAAAAATGATGACAGTCGAGACCCCAATCGAGCGCGCAGGTTCGGCGAGGAAGAGCGCCTTGCGCGTTGCCCGCTTGCTGATGCTGCTGATGTTGTGCGTGGTCCCCGGGGCCTCAGCCGCCCCCAATCTGCTTGTCTACGCCGTCGGCCCGGGCGATATCCTGGTGACGTTTCGCAGCAACACGCCGGGGACGTTGCTCAGCGCGCGTGCCATCACGGGGCTGCAGGCGGGCGAGCAGATTCTGGCGATCGACTTTCGACCGGCGACCGGGGAGTTGTTCGCGCTCGGTACGACCAGTCGCGTCTATGTCATCAATCCGAGCCAACGGCGTGGCAACGGTCGTCGGCGGCCCGTTCGCACCGCCGCTCACCGGCACCGTGTTCGGGTTCGATTTCAACCCGGTCGTCGATCGGATGCGCGTGGTCAGCGATGCCGAGCAGAACCTGCGCCTCAATCCCAACACCGGCGGCGTGGCGGGTGTCGACACGAATCTTGCGTACGCGCCCGGCGATCTTCACGCTGGCGCGAACCCGACCGTCACGGCATCCGCCTACACCAACAACATCGTCGGGGCCGGCGTCACGACGCTCTACGGCATCGACGTCGGGCTGGACGTCCTGATTCGACAGAATCCGCCGAACGGCGGCACCCTGAATACGGTCGGACCCCTGGGTGTGGACGCGGCGGACAGTAACGGGCTTTGACATCGCACCGGACGGGAGGGCGTTCGCCGCGCTCAGTGCGGCCGGCGCGTCGAGTTTCTACACCATCAACCTGGAGACCGGTGCGGCAACGTTGATTGGCGCTCATCGGAGACGGCTCGGCGATCAGGGGCATGACGATCGCGCCGACCGGGAACCAGTCGGATCGGGACTTCGACGGTGACGGCAGGGCCGACATCGCGGTCTATAGAACGACGACCGGCGAGTGGGCCGTGCGCCGTTCGTCGGATGGCGGCACGTCCCACGCGGCGTTCGGCGCGGGGGCCTCGAGTGGCCTTGGAGACACTCCGGTGCCGGCAGACTACGACGGCGATGGACGTGCGGATCTCGCCATCTATCGGCAATCAACCGGTGAATGGTTCATCTTGAGCACGGCCTCGGGCGGCATTCTGACGATCGGCTTCGGCGCCGGCTCGGCGTCGGGATTGGGCGATACGCCGGTCCCCGCCGACTACGACGGGGACAGGCGGGCGGATCTCGCGATCTTCAGGCAGGCCACGGGACAGTGGTTCATCCTGAGCTCGGCGACCGGTGGTCTCGTCACGGCGACGTGGGGATCTCCCGCGGCGGGAGACATCCCGGCTCGACGATGATCTATCATTCGCCTTTGGACATGAATGAGCCAGTCGGTACCCGCCGCGCGCCGACGGCCCCCTCGGCTCCGGTGGAGGTCGGCGCGCTCGTCGAACCGCCGGCATCTCGGCTGGTCGCTCTCTTCATCGACGCGGGGCTCGCGCTGGTCTGCTACTGGGCGGCCTATCGCCTTCGCTTCGAGGGCGCCGAACTGACCCTGTTCCTCCCGTCCGTCGCGCGGACGGTCTGGATCGTGGCCGGGTCACAGATGGCGGCGATTGCCATTCTCGGCACGTACACGTACAGGCGAGGACGGCAATGGCTGCCGCGCCTTGTCGTCGGCGCGTTGACGGGCACGGCCGCCGGCGCCCTGCTTGCTCGCATGATTTACGGGTTCGAGGGCGTCTCTCGCATCTCGTTCGTCGTCGACGCCCTGCTCCTGATCCTGACGGCGTTCGCGTGGCGCAGCGGGGCCGGCCTCGTCCGGCTGGCGCGCGCCGCGCGCGTCGACCGGGATCCGCTCGGGCCTCTCGAGGATCGATCCGCACCCTCGAGCGTGAGCGCGGGTCTGCTCGGCATCCTCCGGTACCGGGAGCTCCTGAGAAACCTCGTGATGAAGGATCTGCGGCTGAAGTACCGCGGATCGGTCTTCGGCTTCGTGTGGTCGCTTGCCAATCCCCTCGTCATGGTGGCCGTGTACACCGTCGCGTTCACCTATATCCTCCGCGTGCGGAGCGAAGGATTTGTCTTCCTGCTCCTGCTCGGCCTCCTGACCTGGGGCTTTTTCGCCAACTCGGTCATGATGGCCACTTCATCGCTCGTCGATGCCGGCGGACTCATCCGCAGCGTCGGGTTTCCCCGCGCGATCCTGCCGGTGGCGGCGGTGTGCTTCAATCTCATTCAGTTCCTGCTCGCGCTGGCCGTGTTCCTGCCGATCGCGCTGGCGATCTTCCGCGTTCCGCTGTCGCCCGCGATCGTCCTGCTGCCCCTCTTCCTCGCGCTCCAGGTCCTCTTCACGACCGGCGTCGCGCTCGCCGTCGCGACGGCCACGGCGTTCTATCGGGACATACGCCACCTCCTCGAGGTGGCGCTCAGCGCGCTGTTCTGGACGACGCCGATCGTGTACGCGTTCCGGGACGTCCCGGAGCTCCTGAAGTTGCCTGTCCTTCTCAGCCCCGTCTCCCCCTTCCTCGTGGCGTATCAGGAGATCCTGTACCAGGGACAAGCGCCGGGAGCTCAGGTCTGGCTGGCCGCCTGCAGTTACGCCACCGCGGCGTTCGTTCTCGGCACGTCGCTCTTTGTCGGCAGCGAGGACCGGCTCGCGGAGCAGGTCTAGGTCTGGATGAGTCGGGTCCTCGAGGCACACGGAGTCGCGAAGCGGTTTCTCCTCCGGCACAACCGATCGACCTCCCTCAAGGAGCGATACCTCGGGATGCTGCATCCGTCTCGGCGGGAGCAGACCGAGGAGTTCTGGGCGCTGCGTGACGTGACGCTCTCGATCGACGCCGGCGAGGCCGTCGCCATCGTCGGTCGCAACGGCTCGGGAAAGAGCACCTTCCTGCGCCTCGTGGCCGGTATCCACCGCCCGACCTCCGGCCGCCTGGCGATCCGGCGCGGGTCGAGAGTGGCCACGATGATCGAGCTGGGCATCGGGTTTCATCCGGAGTTGACGGGGCGCGAGAACGTCTTCCTCAATGCCGCGGTCCACGGGCTCTCGCGCGCCAGGATCGAAGCGCTGTACGGCCAGATCGTCGAGTACTCGGGCCTCTCGGCCTTCATGGACGTGGCCCTGAAGAACTACTCCTCCGGGATGCACATGCGGCTCGGCTTCGCGGTCGCGGCGAATCTCGATCCGGATCTCCTGCTCCTCGACGAGGTCTTTGCCGTTGGTGACGAGTCCTTCCAGCGACAGTGCATGCGCACGATGGAGCGCTTCCGCGCCGAGGGGCGTACGATCCTATTCGTGTCGCACTCTCCTCAGGCGGTCAAGAGCGTGTGCGAACGTCTCTGTCTGCTGGACGGCGGCCATCTCCTCTTCGATGGGCCGGTTAGTCCGGGGCTCGAGGAATACCACCGCGTTCTTGCCGACACGGCGCCAGTGGCGCGGTCACGCACTCGCGACGCCACCGACGAGGGCGGATGGCATCGCATGGTGCCGGGAGGACATTGGGCCGAAGGGGGGCAGTGGGCGTTCGACTTGCTGCGCCAGGAAGGTCTGGAGCCGCGGCACTTCGTGCTCGACGTCGGCTGCGGCAGTTTCGCTACGGCCCGTCACCTGCTGGCGTTTCTGGAGGATAAGCATTTGTGGGGCTTCGAGCCCGACCACGCGCGGTTCCGCGCCGGGTTTGTTTTCGAGCTACCCAAAGCGGGTCTCGAGGTCGAGCGGGGCCATTATCTGGTCAACGATAGTTTCGACCTGTCGATCATCCCCTATCAGTTCGACTTCGTCGTCGCGGAGGGGCTCTTCTCCCGGCTGACCCTGAACCGGATCGCGCGCTGCCTCGGCTCGGTCGCGCGTGTGCTCAAGCCGACGGGTCGGTTCCTGGCCAGCTGGTACGAGAGCCACGCCCCGACGCCCTTCGAACCCATGGAGCGCGGCGGATTCAGGACGTCTGCCGACGCCGAGCCCTTCCACTACCCTTTCGCCGTGCTTGCGGAACTCTGCCAGGCGGTCGGCCTGCGAGCGGAGCGGATCGCGCCGGCGCGGCCGCACCCGAGGGGCGAATCGGCGCTGATGATCACCCAGGCGAGGGATCGCTAGTCGTTCCGGGACGCCTCGGGCGTTTCGGTTCCGCCCTTACGGGCGATCACCGCGTATTCTCCCTGCGTCGGCCGATCGAGATCGAGATCCCCGCTGCCAAGTGGAAAGACGATGTCGGCACGCGGATAGCCGGCGAGGCTGCAGAGCGCGAGCGCAACTTCGGGGAAGATGGGACGCTGGTGGGTCAAATCCGTCCAGAACGTCTTGAAGGCCTCGAGCGAGTGTGGATTGACCGTTTCCGCGATCAGCGCGCCGCCGGGCTCGAGCTTGGCCCGGGATAACAGCAGAAACGTCCGCAGGTCCTCGAACGTCATGTGCTCAATCACCTGCGCGCAGAAGATCGCGGGGATCGACCGGTCGGGCTGCTGGCGCAGGTACTCGAGCACCTCCGCCTGGACGACGGTGTGTCCCCGCTCACGGCAGCGCTTGATCATGCCGTCGTCCAGATCGACGCCGGCCGCCGGAATGCCTGCTTCCTTGAGCAGATCCAGCATCTCGCCCCGCCCGCACCCGACATCGAGCACTCGCGAGTACTCACGGAGGATCGGGAGGTAGAACCGCTGGCGATCGCGGATGAAGGACTCGGGGCCTCTGAAGATGTCCTCGAACCCGCGGTAGAACGGCGCGGCCTCCGAGCCATTGGCGCGATAACCCAGGTGGCGACGACCGCCCGCCTCTTCGATGAGAAAACTCCGCGGGTCGCTCATGTACGGCACGGCATAGAGCCGCTGAGATAGCGACGTCGCCGTTCCCCGGGTCTCGGCGAGATCGCGCGTGAGTGACTCGAGATGCGCCTGAACGTCGTCGAGATGCGCTTGCACGCCCCGGAGATGCGCCTGCAGGCCCCCGACACCTGACTGGATGTCGGTCCCCAGGCGCGAGAGACCTTCGAGATGCTCTTTCGCAGTCTTCTGCAGGCTGGCGGTATCGGCCAGAATCTTCTGCGCCACGGTCTCCACCACAGCCACGCGCTTGTCCACATGCCCGAACTCCGCGGTTTCGCGAGCGGCCAGGCTCCGCAGCGCGGCAATCAAGCCGTTGTCGAGCATTCGTTGACGCCACCAGTACGGGCGCAGGATGCGGAGGAGCATGCGCTGTGCCGCCAGGCGGGCCTGCGGAAAGCGTCCGACCGGCTCGGCGCAGACCTCGGGCGTCGTGAGCTGATCGAGCCGCCCGAGCAGGCTGTGGACGTCCTCGACCGGATCACCCGCGTGCGCCTCGGCCAGCGCCTGAACCGGGCTCGACACTGCCACTGAAGTCCTCCTCTCGCGACGAATCTCGTCCAGGCGGCTCGCGATGGCCGCCGCCGACGTGGCGGGCGTGTGACGCTCCAGCACATCCCGGCGACCGCGCTCCGCTCTGGCGTTCGGTTTCCCGCGGCCCTCGTACACGAGACGCATGAGCTCAGCCGCCTGCTCTACGTCGGGCTCGGCCCATTTCGCTCCGGCCGGATAGGGATCGCAGCCGGACGGCACGGCCACCCGCGAGTAGTCGACCAGATAGCTGTTGTCCGGCGTCATGAAATGGAGGTTGCCGGAATATGCGGTTGCGATGACCGGCTTCCCCATCGCCATCGCTTCGGCCATCGTCAGGCCGAGCCCTTCGGAGCGGTGCAGCGACACGTAGCAATCGCTGAGATTCACCAGCGCGTTCTTTTCACCCGAGGTGTAGTACGTATCGACGATCAGGATGTCGGGGCGATCGGCGGCGGAGGCGCGCAACCGCTCCAGATCGTTCAGCGCGTAGTCGCCGTTGATGCTCTTGATGACGAGGATCGGTCCTTCATCAGGGCCAAACGCGCGGCTGAACGCCTGGATCACCGCGTGCGGATTCTTCCGTTCGAGGATGCTGAAGAAGTCGAAGATGAAGAGAAACATGAAGCGCTCGGGGAAACCGAGGCGCTTCCGATCCACGCCGGGGGTGCACTCGGGCGGAACGAGCGGCAGAGGGATCGTGAACACGGGCGTGCGGCCGACAGATCGCACGGCCTGGGCGATGAAGTCGGTGGCGCACCAGACTTCGTCGACGAAGTCGAACCCGCCGTGCATGGTCGGCGGAAAGTTCTCGAGCTCCCAGAACCAGTACCCCGCCGTGTGGCGGCCCGCGAAGAACTCGGGGCCCGCGCTTCGGGCGAACTCCGGCGTCTGATCTCCGTTCACGCACACGAGGTTGACGTCGAAGCGCGACGTCGCGTCGCCGCGGTCTCGAAACGGATGCGACTTTCGGCTGGAGGTCACCGCGTAGGCGGTGGTCGCATGCGGGATGTTCCCGGCCTCCAACGCCGTGGTGAGCAGGCGCGCGGCTTCGCCGATCCCGAGCTCCGCGCGGAAGTAGCCGGCGATGTTGACGCCGGGCGTCGGCGCCGGTGGCGCCGCGACACCAGGGGCGGGTCTTCCGGCACCTGAGGGAAGCAGCTCCGGCGGAATCTTCTCCTGCTGCACGCCATCGTGGCGGACCCAGTCCAGGAACCGCTCGCCGCCGGGTCCGTGGAGGCTGGGAAACGCGTTCTGTAGATCGGGCCGATCGCGGTACAGCGAATACAGGTATCGTGAGATGCGCCTGGGCTTGTCGGAGGATGGCGTGTTGAGCCAATCCAGAAACGTGGCGCGACCGTCCTGGTCGAACGGATCGGGAGGCTCAGGCTCGATCCCGCGCTCGAACGCGATCACGGCTTCCCGATAGACTCGCCGCATGCGTGTATCGAACGACACTCCGCCGGGCAGGTTCGCCCACCCGTACGGTGGCGCCTGCCCCTGCCCGAGACCGGCCGCTGTGAGACGGGCCGCATAGTCCCGACACAACTTCGCGAGCTCCGGCCGCTCGCTCAGCAGCACCCGCGGGCGATCTCCCTGGTGCTTGCTCAGGAGATACGGCTTGCGGAGATCGAACCCGCTGAAGTGAAAGAACCGGAGCGGCACGCCGTTGACGAGATAGCGGTCGCCTTCGAGCGCCACCTTCCGCGCGTGAAGGTTCCAGTAGGCGACGTTGAAGCCGGGATCTTTGAGGATGTAGTGATCGAAGAAGCACGGCACGAAGTCGATCCAGCGCTGATCGGTGAACATCATGCGATTGAGGTCGATCAGCGCCTCGCGTCGCGTGGAGGACCACCACCACTCGAGGAAAGGCCGGGATTCGGCTCCGACCGCGATGAACCCGAGGTTGTAGACTCCGGCGGACAGGATGTGGAAACCATCCACCCGGCGCCCGTCGCGCGGCAGCGGCTCCGTCGAGTGCGGCGTGAGGACGATCCCGTGGCTTCGCGCAAGCGCCCAGACCTCGTCCAGCGAACCGAAGACCTGGATGTCGGGATCCAGGTACACGATCTCCGCGCCGTCCCGCTCGAGCAGATATCGGAGGAACGGCGGCTTGACGGCGGTCGCCAGCTCGGTCACGTCATAGATGCCGGCGAGCTGGCGGATTTCTTTTTGTGACAATCCGATGTCCGCGAGGCGCAGGCACGAGAAACGTTCGTCCGCGTCGGGAACCTCTCCGTCGATGAGGAGAACGGTGAAGGCTCCCTGCGGATGATGCTCGAGAAACGATTCGGCGAGAACGCGGGCGTAGGGCAGGTAGTTCCGGGCGACGATCGTGCAGGCGCTCTGAGAGACCGGCTGGCTCATGCGTGCGATTGGATCCCGTAAGCGTATCACGACTATCAGCCCGCAAAAGCGCTCGCATATAATCGCTGCGGTGACGTCGAAGATGATTCAGCTGGATTCCGCCCACAGCAGACAATTCATCGACTCGAGCCGCTTCCTGTGGCATCAGCGCTTCGAGCTCTCACCTGGAGTATTCACGCCGGGCATCTCCGACGTGTCCGAGCTGCTGCAGCGCGCCGGCGTCCCGGAGGCACTCGCTGGCAGGACCGTGCTGGACATCGGCACGACGAACGGCGGATGCGCCTTCGAAGCCGAGCGCCGCGGAGCCTCTCGTGTGGTCGCCGTCGACATCGCCTCTCCCGCGCGGTTCGGGTTCGAGGCGATTCGAAGCCTCCTGGACAGCCGCGTCGAATTCGTCCAGGCATCGGTCTACGAGCTGCCCCAGATCCTCAAGGAATCATTCGACGTCGTCCTGTTCTTCGGCGTGCTGTATCACCTCCGGCACCCGCTGCTCGCGCTGGATCAGCTGCATTCGCTGTCCGCATCCGATCTCTATCTCGAAAGCGAGATTACGGATCATCTCTTCGCCGGAAGGGCGGAGGAGTCGTACGTCCGCTTCTACAGAGGCGCCGAGCTGTGCGGAGATCCGTCGAACTGGTTCGTTCCAACGCTGGCGGCGCTGAAGGACTGGATCGCCTCGAGCGGGTTCGACGTCGTGGCCGCGACGTCGTGGCCGACCGAAACACCTCGGCGGGCGATGGTGCACGCGCTGCGACGTGCCGGCCCCCCCGAGTACGCGCAGATCAGCTACGAGCGCCCGGTGACGCGACTCTCGGTCGAGGGAGCGGGCCGCATCACGTGACGCTCACTTCCACGCGTGGAAAATCATCCTGGTCGACTTCGCCAGCGGGATCGGTCCTGCAAACGCCACCGCGCGGGTGAAACCGACGACCCGAAGCATCGCCAGCACCATCGGAGGATTGGGTCCGCACCAGTTCGTGTGGTCGTTGTTCAGTTCCGCGCCCGGGTAGAAGGCCATCGCCGGCCGGTCCACGTCGAGCATGTCCACGTGAGTCTCGAGGATCAGCTGATCCCGGGTCACTGACGCCACACGCTCGAGCGCCAGGAGCGGATGACGCAGGTGATAGAGCACCCCGAGGAAGAGCACGATGTCGAACGTCCCGACCCGCTCCGGGCTGAGGTCGAGGACGTCGATCTGCATGTCTTCGACGCGGGAGCCGAGCACCCGATGCGCGAGGTTGAACCCGGCCTTCCCATCAGGTTGATACCCGCCGCCCCACGCGAAGGAATCGGTGGCCAGCACTCTTGCGGCGCCACGACGCTCGGACTCGAACGAATAGAATCCGTCCCAGGCCCCGATGTCGAGGACCGACTTTCCCGACAAGCTCTGGGGAAGGCCGATGAAGTCTCCCGTCGCGCCCCATGACGTTTGCGCGCACCCTGGGGTGACGATCCCGTTGCCAAGATCGAGGCAGTGGTACCAGAAAGAAATCTTCGCGACTTCCTCGCGAAGCGTCTCCACGGTCCTCTCCGCTCCCAGGCTCCGAGTCTCAGATTGCATGACGATTCTGGTTCGTATTATACGCGTCACTTCCACGCGTGAAAGGTCATCCGGGTCGACGTCGGGAGCTCGAACGGTCCGGCAAAGACCACGGTCCGCTTGAACCCGACGAGCTCGAGCATCGCCCGCACCATGGCAGGGTTCGGTCCGCACCAGTTCGTGGGATCGTTGTTCAGCTCCACGCCCGGATAGAACGCCATTGCCGGCCGGCGCACATCCAGCATGTCGACGTGCGTCTCGAGAATCAGTTGACCCTTGGTCACCGACGCGACGCGCTCGAGCGCCAGGAGCGGATGACGCATGTGATAGAGCACTCCGAGAAAGAGCACGACGTCGAACGTCCCGACGCGGTCCGGGGTGAGGTCGAGAACATCGATCTCCATGTCTTCGACGCGCGAGCCGAGCACCCGATGCGCGAGGTTGAATCCCGCCTTCCCGTTGGGTTGATACCCGTTCCAGGCGTAGGAATCGGTGGCCAGCACTCTGCGGGCGCCGCGTCGCTCGCATTCGAATGAAAAGAAACCGTCCCAGGCCCCGATGTCGAGGACGGACTTTCCAGACAAGCTCGGGGGCAATCCGACGAGGTCGCCGGTTCCTCCCCATGCCGTCTGGGCGTACCCAGGGGTGATGATCCCGTTGCCAAAATCGAGGCGGTGGTACCAGAAAGGGATCTTCGCGACCTCTGCGCGAAGTGTGTCCACCGTCATCTTCGCGCCCGGGCGCTGCGGCTCGGATGGCATGAACAACTCGAGGCGTATTATACAAAGTTGCTCTGGTAGGATCCGAGCGTGTCCGCCAATCCGGTCGTGTCGGTCGTTGTCGTGAACTACCGAAGCTACCGCGAGCTCAGTGCCTGCCTGTCAGCGCTGAAGGAACATTCGCGAGACCTCCGAATCGAAGTCGTCGTCATCGATCACGAAAGCGATCTCAGCCGCGCGTCGATCGTCCAGGACGAATTCCCGGGCTTTACGGTCGTCACGAGCCCGACCAACGACGGTTTCGCGGCAGGCGTCAATGTCGGCGCGCGCCGGACGACGGCGCCGTATCTCCTCCTGCTGAATCCGGACACCATCGTGTCCGCCGGCCTTCTCCACACGCTCGCCGATCGGCTGGCACGACATCCCGACGTCGCCGTTGTCGGCCCTCGCATCCTGAACGCGGACGGCACGATTCAGCAGTCCGCCCGGCGTTTCCCCGATATCACCACGGGCCTTGGCGGTCGAATGAGCTGGCTGACCAGCGTCGCCCCCGACAACTGGTTCTCCCGCCGCAATCTCGAGTGGTCGCACGCGTCCGAGCCCGTTGAGGTCGACTGGGTTTCCGGAGCCTGCCTGATGGTCCGCCGGGCCGCCTTCGATGTCGTCGGGGGGATGGACGAGCGCTTCTTTCTGTACTGGGAGGACGCGGATCTGTGTCAGCGGTTGCGCTCGGCCGGCTACCGCACCGTCTATGTGCCGACGGTCGCGGCGGTCCATGAAGGATCGCGCGCCAGCCGCCACGCGGTCACCCGATCGCTCGTCGCCTTCCATCGGAGCGCGTTCCACTACTACTGGAAGCACAGCGGACTGCTGGGCCGAATGTGTGCACCAATCGTTCAGGCGCTACTCTGGGGTCGTCTGCTGTTCAAGTTGGCCCTGCTCAAGCGATAAAGTCGGCACAACGGGGCGTGGGAGGAACGCGTCCGGGATGCTGCATTCGCTACCACCCGAGCTGAGGATCCAGTCAGAGAAGGTCGCAGACTCTCCGTTCAGAGCATCCGGGAAGGCATGCCGGAGATCCGCGCGGCTTCGATACACCTCCGCCCACAATCGCGTCACACCCGAAGAGGTCGTCACTGCTTCGTTGAGCCAGGCAAAATAGCTGTCTGGCCCCGCGGTCCGAAACGGATCGCCGAATGCCTCTGCCGCGCCGTCCAGCTCGAGATGCATCCGGCGCGCGATCTCTGGAATCGCGACCCCGTTGTCGAAGCATTCATACGCGTAAGGCCAGGCTTTCGTGACGTGACAGCCGTCACGCTCGAGCAGATCAACGTACCGTTCGAAGAGCGCCGCCGCCGGGCCGATGGCATCAAGCATCAGGCTCGGCCAGTACCGCGTCACGGCGCGGGGGCGATCGGGGTCAAAGCCGCTGAAATGAAAGAACCGGCAGGGACCGCCACCAGCGAGTACCGCGCCGTCCTGAATCTCAACGTGACGCTCGGCCAGATTCCAGTACGCCACGTTGCACGACGGGTCGCGGACGATACCCACATCCTCGAAGAAGACTGGCGCGAGATCCAGCCAACGCTGGTCGTAGTGCATGCCGTCGGCGACGGCGTGGCGACAGTGAGTCTGCAACCGATCGCTCCACCACTTCAGAAACTGACGTGCGGTTGGCGTATCCGACACGCCGATGAAGCCGCCGTTGTAGACGCCGGACTGGAGGATGTTCAGCTCGCGGGCGACGCGCGTGGTACCTGCCAGCGGGGCAAGCAGGTGGGGCGTAAGGGTGACCGGATGCATCACGCTGGCGGTGAATAGCGAATCGAGTCGATCGAGAACGAGGATGTCGGCATCCAGGAACACCCCCGCGTCGAAGCCCCGATCGAGCAGATAACGAAGAAGGTAGGGCTTGGCGACGATGGTGACCTGGAGCCGGGAGTACTGGAAGCACACGCGGCGGCGGTCCGGAACCCCCAGCGCCGCGAGCGGCACGATTTCGAACGGCTCCGATCCGGGTTCGAACGCCCCCTCCAACTCATCGGTGAGAACGACGAAGAACGGCACCTCCGGATGCTGCGCTTTCAGCGATCGCCCCAGGACGCGCGCGAACGACAGGTAGTTCTTGGCGACGATGGTTCCGACGGCGACGCGATTCATGGCGCGGTCGCGGCTGTCGGCGCGCCCGGCGCACAGAACCGCTCGGACACGCGATGCTCGCCATGCCCCGAGGACGCCGTCCAGTGCAGGAACCGGTCGCGGTCGGCACCAAACAGGTCGGGGAACGCGCGTCGCACATCGGGTCGAGCGTGGTACACCGCATGCCAGAGGCGGGTCACCCGCGGTCCGTCGCACGAACCGTCCGCCGGTTCGCTGAGCCAGTGGAAATAGCTGTCGGGCGATGCTGACTCGAGCGGATCGCCGAACGCCTCCACCTTGTCGCCGAGTTCCAAAAACAGCGCGCGCGCGATGTCGGGAACCGGCACGTCGTTGTCGAACGCGCCGTACGCGTACGGCCAGTGCTTCGTCTCATGGTAGCCGGCCGCCTCCAGCTTCGTGCGAGCGCGGTCGAAGAGCTCCCGCGCGGGCCCGACGTTCTCCCACGTCAGGCGCTGAGAGTATTTCGTGATGACTCGAGGATCGTCGGGACTGTAGCCGCTGAAGCGGAAGAGTCTGCACGGGCGGCCATCGACGAGCACGGCATCCGGATGCACCTCAATCGAGCGATCGGGCAGGTTCCAGTGACCCACGTTGTAGGCCGGATCGCGCAGGACGTGGACGTCCTCGAAAAAGGCGGGTACGAGGTCGAGCCACCGCTGCTCGTAATGCATGCCCTCCGGCACGGCATGGCGACTGTGGGTCGCGACCCGATCCTTCCACCACGCCAGGAATCGATCGGTCGTTGGCGTTCGGGAGACACCGAGCACGCCGACGTTGAACGTCCCTGACTGGAGGATGTTCAGCTCTCGTTGAACCCGATCGGCCCCGGCGAGCGGGGCCAGCAGATGCGGCGTGAGGATGATCGACGATCGGCCCAGGGCCTCTACAAGGAAAGACAGATCTCCAACGACAAGGCTCTCCTGCTTGAAGAAGATCGCACGTTGGAACCCACGGGCAAGGAGATGCGACAGCAGATACGGCGTCGACGCGTAGCTCAGTGGCTGTTGCGTGTAGTGAAAGCGAAACCTCTCCGCCCGCGGGATGTCCATCTCGGAGAAGCGAAGCAGCTGAAACGGTTCGGCCGCTGGATCGAACCAGCCGTCGACTTCGTCCGCAAGCAGCGTAAAGAAAGGAATCTCGGGATGATAGTGACGAAACGAACAAGCGAGGGCTCGCGCGAACGATAGATAGCTCTTCGCGACGATGGTACAGGCGGCGACGGGCGACGCGGTGATCAACGGTCGGCTGAAGAAAACGCCGCCGATTCTAACATTACTCTGCCGAACCGGGGCGTCGATGATAATGGGTCGGCGTGCGATTGACGTGGCGCGGCGTGACCGTTGGGCTCATCGGCCTCCTGGTATTGCTTTCACTGCCCGATCTGGTCTCTCCACCCATCTCGCCGACGATCGCGCGACAAACACAGACCTACTCACAGACGACTCATTTCGTCGCGAGCGGCTTTTCACCGAGCGGACTCGCGATGGACATCGACGGTCCACGGCCGTTCCGCGTCGTCTACGAATTCCCGCTCTATCACGCCGTCGTCGGCGCTTTCTTCGCACTCTTCGGGCCGGCGTTCCTGTGGGGAAAGCTCGTGAGCCTTGCGGCAACAGCGGCCGGTCTGTGGATCTTCTTGCAGCTTGCGCGCGACCAATGGGGCGACGCTGTGGCGTCGCGGGCTGGATTCTTTCTGGCAGGCAGTCCAATCACGCTGCTGCTCAGCACCGCGTTTCAGCCTGATGCGCTGGCGTTGGCGCTCGGCGCAGGCGCCCTTTTCGTTCTCAATCGGTGGCGACAAGCCTCAGGCCTGTCGCGATGGCTTGCCTTTCTCGTGCTCTTGCTCGGCTCGGCATTGACGAAGTTTCCGATTGTCGTTCCCCTGCTGCCGCTCGTTGGCGGGTCGGCGCTGCGCGTCGGCGACCGCTGGCGAAGACCGACGGTCGCCGAAGCGCTGTCGGCGCTGCTGGTGGTCGTCGGGCCGTTCCTGGCGTGGAGCCTGTATCGAACCACGTTGATGGATTCAACCTCGCTGATTGTGGAACGCAGCATGTTCCTCGTTGGAGATCTGTCGCGGTTCCTTCAGCCGTCCTTCTATCTGAAGCCCGCGCTCATTCTGGGGGCGATGGCCATGTGCGGCGTCGGCGTGCCGCTGGCCCTGCTTGGCATGCGCGGCCTGGACGCGGCGGGCCGCGCGCTCATTCTGGGCGCGATCCTCTACTTCGTATTGATCCCGACCGCCGCCGACCAGACGTACTACGCGCTGCCGATCGTCCCGCTATTGGCGCTCTTGATGGCCAGAGGCATGTGGCGGCTGGAGCAGAGCGTGTCCGCAAAGGCCCGCATCGCCGTTGTCATCTGCTGGACGGCCGGCTTCGCGATCGCGGCGCCCTATACGCTCAGGCATGACGACGTGAGCTTTGAGGCCGCTCGCGCCGCAGCCGCCGTCAGCCGCGCGGAGGATCTGCTCTTCGTGATGAACATGCACGATCGCGGCGTCGGCGTGGGAGGGCTGAACCCGAGCATCGTCACGCTGGCGGGCCGGCGCGGCTGGAACGTCCACTTCGACACGACCGACGCTGACGTGTTACGTCGTCAGATCGAGGCGCGTCGCAAAGAAGGCGCCCGCTGGATCGTGGCGACCTGGTTCACGCCGGACCTCGATCCGTGGTTCACGCCGATCCTTCCGGCCTCTTTCTCGCGCTGCCCGAGACTGAATGGAGTGACCGTCGACGGTCGCGCCATCACGGACGGACTCTCTCGCTACTATCCGGTGGTTGCGACAGGTTCCAATTTCGCCGTGCTGAAACTGGGCTAGTCAGATCGCTATACTTGACTGGCTCCAAGACCATTCGTGACGCTGACGCCGGTTCTCGTGTGTGGTTACGGTCGGAGTGGAACGACCGCGCTAATGGCGTTGCTCGCCACCGAGCCGAGAATCGCGTTCGATCGGCGGTACCCGTTCGAGAACCGCTGGCTGACTTATCTCGTCAAGTTCAGCCTGTTGACAGGTCGACCTGGACCGTCCGGGCGATTCGATGCCGTGCAGCTCACCGACTACTACGATGACCATTTCGGCCCGGTACCATGGTGGCCACCGGAACCCGCCGACGGAATGCCGTTGATGCCTGCCTCGTCAGGATGTTTCCGCGGCCTATGGCAAGAGTTCTCGGCATCGGCGAGGACCGCCGACGATCGGTTGACGCACTATGGAGAGAAGGTGCCTGACTGGCTGCCCGCCGCGATTTGCGACGAAGTGCCCTGTCGAGTCATCGGCCTGATTCGCGATCCGCGCGACGTGTTCCTGTCGGCGCGCGACTTCGTGCGAACACGCGGGGCGGTCGGCTTCGGGATGCAGCCGGGCTCGGCGGAGCTCGAGGACGCGCGGAATACGGCGCACCGGTTGCTCTGCTACACGGAGAACGCGCGCGCGGCCGAGCTCCGAAGGGACGCGATCATCATCCGCTATGAGGATCTCGTCCGGAACCCTGCTCAACGGCATCGTCAAGCCAGGAGGCGGCGGAGATATCCAGTGGGTGCGATATGTGCAATGACGCTCGTCTTCGAACCGACATGTGAACAACCTTATGGACACTCGGCACTCCCTTTCAACGGCGCTCACTCGAGCCCACGGCGGCACGCTCGTTGACCTTTTGGCCGGTCCCGACGAAGCGAAAGCCCTGACTGCCGCGTCAGTCCGATTTGCCTCCTGGGATCTGACGCCACGTCAGCTTTGCGACCTCGAGCTGATCATGACCGGCGCTTTTTCCCCGCTTCGGGGATTCATGACGCGCCGTGACTACGAGTCGGTTTGCCGGGATATGCGACTCGCCGATGGAACGATCTGGCCAATCCCCGTCGTGCTCGACATTCCTGAGGATGTAGCCCGCAGGCTCGGACCCGGAGACCCGGTTGCACTGCGCGACCCTGAAGGCGTGCTTCTGGGTGTTCTGAAGGTCGAGGACGTCTGGCAGCCCGATCGGCGGTGCGGAAGCGGAGTCGATCTACGGAACCACCACCACGAAGCACCCGGGTGTGAGGAGGCTACTGGAGGAGACACATCCCTGGTTCGTGGGCGGGACCATTCAGGCGCTGCAGCGGCCAACGCACTACGACTTCAGGGCGCTCCGTGCAACGCCTGCACAGCTACAAGAGGAGTTTGCGCGTCGGGGATGGAACCAGGTCGTCGCGTTCCAGACGCGGAACCCGATGCATCGCGCTCACGTCGAGCTCACCAGGTACGCTCTCCAGGCGATAAACGGTGGGCTGTTGATCCACCCTGTCGTCGGGATGACGAAGCCCGGCGACGTCGATCACTACACGCGCGTTCGCTGCTACCAGGCCGTGCTGTCGAGGTACGACCAGGGGACGGCGAAGCTGGCACTCCTGCCGCTCGCGATGCGAATGGCCGGCCCCCGCGAAGCGGTGTGGCACGCGATCATCCGCAAGAACTACGGCTGCACGCATCTGATTGTCGGCCGCGATCACGCCGGGCCTGGTCTGGATCCCTCAGGCCGTCCGTTCTACTCGCCGTATGCGGCGCAGGAACTGCTACGCGATCATCAGGAGGAGCTCGGCATCTCGATGGTTCCGTTCCGCGAGATGGCGTACGTGGCAGAGAACGACCGGTACTATCCGGAAGACCAGCTGCCCCAGAGTGCGGTCGTGTCGAGCATCTCGGGGACCGAGCTGCGGCGGCGCCTCGCGACGGGCGACGCTATTCCCGAGTGGTTCAGTTATCCAGAGGTGATCGAGCAACTTCGAGTCACGCATCCGCCGCGCGCGGAGCAGGGCGTCACGATCTTCTTCACCGGCCTGTCGGGCGCCGGCAAGTCGACAATCGCCAATGTCCTGCGCATTCGCCTCCTCGAGGAAGGCAGCCGGCCGGTCACGCTGCTCGATGGCGATCTCGTTCGGAAACACCTGTCTTCCGAACTGGGTTTTTCGAAGGAGCACCGAGACCTCAACATTCGACGGATCGGGTTCGTCGCGGCCGAAATCACACGATGCGGCGGGATCGCGATCTGCGCTCCGATCGCGCCTTACAACGACATCCGGCACGCAGTCCGCGAGATGATCGAGCCCGTGGGCGGATTCTATCTCGTGCATGTCTCGACCCCGCTCGAAGTGTGCGAGCAGCGGGATCGCAAGGGACTCTACGCGAAGGCACGCGCAGGGATCATTCCTACGTTCACCGGCATCTCAGACCCCTACGAGGCCCCGGACGACGCCGAGATCGCAATCGACACGACGTCGGTCAGCGCCGAAGCGGCGGCGGAGTCCATTTATCAGTCGCTGATTGCTCGCGGGTACTTGGCCCAGCGCTCCTGAACGGAGTGCTCGTTGACGGTCGGGCGAAGGGTCTTACCGGGCCTGCACGCCTGCCCGAGCTTGCGCAGGCGCCAGCCGCTCGAGGTCGGCATCCACCATCATCTTCACGAGGGCCTGAAACGGCACCGACGGCGTCCAGCCCAGAACCTTTCGTGCCTTCGTGGCGTCGCCAATCAGGTGATCGACCTCCGCCGGACGAATCAGGTTGGGGTCGAGACGTACGTGCCTTTGCCACTCGAGACCGACGTGACCGAACGCCGTCTCAACGAGATCCCGAACGGAATGACTCACGCCGGTCGCGATGACGTAGTCATCGGCGTCCGGCTGCTGCATCATGAGCCACATCGCGCGCACGTAGTCGCCCGCGAAGCCCCAGTCACGCTGGGCGTCGAGGTTGCCGAGCGACAGCGTCTCGGCGAGCCCGAGCTTGATGCGCGCCACGCCGTCGGTGACCTTGCGCGTGACGAACTCGAGACCGCGACGAGGCGATTCGTGGTTGAACAAGATCCCCGAGCAAGCGTAAAGACTGTAGCTCTCCCGGTAGTTCACCGTGATGTAGTGCCCGAAGACCTTCGACACACCGTAGGGGCTCCGCGGGTAGAACGGCGTCAGCTCCGTCTGCGGCACCTCACGAACCTTGCCGAACATCTCGCTCGAAGAGGCCTGATAGAGCCGAATGGACGAATCGACCTGACGCACGGCCTCGAGAACCCGCGTGACCCCCTGAGCGTTGAGCTCGCCCGTGAGCATGGGTTGATCCCACGAGGCCGGCACGAAGGACATCGCCGCGAGGTTGTACAGCTCGTGCGGCCGGATCTCCTGAAGGAGACGGACGAGAGAGAGCTGATCGAGCAGATCCGCCGGTTTGAGCGTCAGGCGGTCGACGAGGTGGTCGATGCGCCAGAGGTTGGCAGCGCTCGTCCGTCGGACCACGCCGACGACCTCGTAGCCCTTCTCGAGCAGAAGCTCGGCGAGATACGAACCGTCCTGGCCGGTGATTCCCGGTGATGACCGCGCGTTTCGACATGCGCGGCCACATTATAGCAGTGGACGATCGCCAGGGCGGCGAGCGGGCGGCGGGCCCGCTCGCCCCTCTGCGGTTCTCAGCGCGTCACGCCGCCCAGCGGGACGTCACGGTGCGCGCTCGTGCCCCACGCGAGGGCGTGTGCACCGCCGCTGCTGTTCGCGATGTACCACACGCCGGGGCCAGGCCGCCAGACACTGAAGTCAGCTCGGCCGTCTCCATCGAAGTCTCCGACGATGGGCACGTCACTCAGCGACCCGTCGCCCCACGGCGTCGCCACGGATCCGCCGGTGGACAGGGCGACGTACCAAGTGCCGTCGCCCGGACGCCAGACCGCGAAGTCTGCTCGCCCGTCCCCGTCGTAGTCGGCCACCACGGGCCTGTCGCCCAGGCCGCCGACCCCCCACTGGATGGTCATTGACGCGTTGGTGGCCGTCAGCACGAACCAGACGCCGGTGCTCGGCCGCCAGACTGCGAAGTCGGCGCGTCCGTCCCCGTCGTAGTCCGCCGGGACCGGCACGTCGCCAAGGGCGCCTGCGCCCCAGTCCACGGCCACGCTCGCGGCATATCCGGCGCTCGATTTCAGGACGAACCACCTCCCGGTGCTCGGACGCCAGACCGCGAGGTCGGCCCGCCGATCGCCGTCGTAGTCTGCCGGCACGGGAAGATCCCCTACGCTGCCGGCGCCCCACGGAATGGAGAACGACTGCGTGCCGCCCGCGGTCAGGATGTGCCACATCCCATCGCCAGGCCGCCAGACGGCCATGTCGATTCGCATGTCGCCATCGTAGTCGGCGGGAACCGGGACGTCGCCGGCGCTGCCGGAGCCCCAACCTCGGAAGGAGGCCGTGGTGAACGACGTCCGCGACTCGAGCACCGACCACACGCCGGTCACGGCTCCGGGCCGCCAGATCACGACGTCCTTCCTGCCGTCGGCGTCGATGTCGCCCGCCGCCATCAGCGACGCCGACCAGGCCAGCGTCTGAGGAAGATCCCCGGTGGCACCCCAGGCCGTCGTGTACGGAACGCCCGTCGCGCGATCCACGGCGTACCACGTTCCATTGCTGCGGCGGTAGACCATGAGCTCGGCGCGGCCGTCGCGCGTCGTGTCCATCGGAACCGGCACGTCGTTCGGCGCGCCCCACGCCATCGTGAACTGGTTGCGCACCATCCACGTACCGGTCCGCCGTCGGTAGACGGCGATGTCGGCCGTTCCGTTGCCATCGTAGTCGGCCGGGACCGGCAGATCGGACGGCTCGCCGAACGTCACGGTGCTCTGATTCTGGATGCGCCAGGCGCCGGTCGCCCGCGTATATGTCGCGAGATCGTCCCGGCCGTCGCCGTTGTAGTCAGCCGGCACCGGAATCGATCCGACTCCGCCGAAGTCGACGTTCGACTGGCCACGAATCAGCCACCGACCGAGCGACGGGCGGAACACCGCGATGTCCATCCTGCCGTCGCCGTCGTAGTCCGCGGGAACCGGCAGATCGCCGGCCTGGCCCCACTGGACCTGCGAGCTCCCGATGAACCATGTGCTGGTCGACGGCCGATAGATGGCGATGTCCGCAATCGCGTCGCCGTCGTAATCCCCGGCAACCGGCACGTCGCCGAGAGCACCAAAGCGGACTTCCCCTCGGCCCGGCGTGAACCAGCCTCCCGTCGACGGCCGGAAGATCGAGACGTCGCTGCAACCATCGCCGTTGAAGTCGGCGTTCGCGTTCCGAGAAAACGTGCTGGGCGGATCGACCGTGAGCTGAATGTTCACGACGCCGGAGTGGACCAGGTCCGGGCTTCGCGAGATGAACTCCACGGGCTGGTTATAGACGCCCGCGGGAACGCCGGTCGTATCCACGATCAGGCGCATCCGCCCCGGCGCGCCAACCACGGTCGTCCCGCTCGCGGGCCAGGTTCGGAGCCACGGCGGAGGCGAATTGAGCTGCCATGGCACGGCGATGACGCTCGGATTCTCGATCGAAATCTCCCGGACGGCCGGCACGCACTGCGCGACCCTGACGGACACCGTCGTCGTGGGAAAATCGAGTCTCGGCGACAGCGCCAGGTACACGCGTCCCGCCGAGGACATCGCGTTCGGCACGCCGATGACTATCTCTTCCGCCCCTTCACCGGTGGCCTCCCACAGGCGTACGGTCTCGATCGGGCCGACCGCCTCGTCGGCGACGACGCGACGGCCGGCGGATGTCGCCATGTCGACCGTTCCGCGCGGCGTCGTGAACCGATCCTTGCCGTAAAAGACAAACACCTCACCGCTGCCGTTGTTGGCGCCCGGTGCCGTCATCGCGATATCGGGCAGGACACGGCGCGTGACGAAGCCGGCCGTGACGGTCGTTCCGAGACGATGGCCGGGCGCCGCCCCAACGAGCGTGTAGGTCGGCGTGAAGGCGGCCGTGATGTCCGGCCGGCCCACGATCACGCTCACCTCGCCCGCGTCGGGGCGCGCGTTCGCGGGCCCGTCCCCTCCCGGCGCTCCGACGACGAGCTCGGCCCCAACGTCCCTGAACACGTCGAGGTCCATGGACCAGAGGGCCGCGCCGAAACGATCGCCGACGTCCGTGCCGATTGCCTGAGCCTCGGCCTCCGCCGGCAGCGTGACGACCGCCGGGAGAAGCCCGACGCGTCCGCGAAACAGGTACACGGCGCCCCGGCCGCCGCCGCCGTTCGGGTCGCCCAGCGCCAGGTCGAAGAGCCCGTCCGCGCTGACGTCTCCGGTTGCGAGCGCGATCTCCGTACTCAGCCCCGTGATCACCATCTTCCCGGGATACACGGCCAGGTCCACGATCGGAGAGGTTGCGGCACGCAGATCGACGACATACACGATCCCACGGCTCGGGACCGCCAGGATGACTTCACGAAAGCGATCGCCGTTCAGGTCGGCGCTTTCGATGATGGTGCCCAGGTTGTCGCCGGCAACCGCGCCGATAATCTTGAATGCGGCATTGGCGGCGAGGCGATTGCCGCCCCTGACGAACGGTCCCGGAAAGACGTACACCGCGCCGCGCCCCCCTTCCGCCGCGGGCGCCCCAACGACGAGATCGCGAGGCGGAATCGTTCCGACGGGGTTGCCGTTGACCACCTGCACTTCCGTTCGGGTGACGTACCCGGCGTCGACGGCGTCGCCAAAGCGGTCGCCGGCGAATTCTCCGGTGAGCAGGACATCCGCCGCCGTGAGCATCGACTGGGAGGCTTGAGGTCGTGAGATGAAGACACGCACCGCGCCGCGACCAGCGCCCTCGTCGGGCGAGCCGACGACCAGTTCCTTGATCCAGTAGTCGCCGGTCAGGTCTCCAACCGTCAGCCAGGCGCCGGCGCGGCCGCCGGCCGCGGCGCCGTCCACCATGCGTCGTCCGGCGCTGGAGCTCAAGTCGATCATCTGGGCTGAAGCTATCCCGGCCGCCGCGCACCAGCAGACGAAGATTTGCGTCGTTCGTCGCAGTAAGGTTCTCATCTCGCACTCCTCGCAGGGTTCGGACGATCTCGTCCGTCCGTCGCGGCGACGGGATGAGCAACCCGCGTACCCCTGCTGTTTTTGACAGAAGGGGGCTGAATTGGTAGGAGCGTCCTACTACTGAGAAATCAGATGCCTAGGGCGTGACCGCGATCAACGGTGTGAGTAATTGTCTTCTTACAACCGGAAGACGTGCGGGGCGGTGATTCCCTTGAAGACGTTCCTGGTATCTACGATGAGGGGCGCGCGCTCCACGATGGCGGCGTAGTCGAACTTTTTGTGATGGGTGGTGATGACCGCGCAGTCCATGCCATCCGCCAGCGCGCGATCGGCCGGCACCGCTTCGAGATCCAGATCGCCGTGGTCGAGCCGGGGCACGAACGGATCGCTATAGCTGACCTTCGCGCCGCCCCGCAGTAGCAGCTGCGCAACATCGATCGCGGGCGACTCCCGCGCGTCGTTGACGTCCGGCTTGTAGGCCATGCCGAACAGATGCACGCGCGATCCGCGAAGCGGCTTCGACTGGCTGTTGAGCGCCTCGACGATGCGCTCGACCACGAACCGCGGCATCCCGGCGTTGATGTGCCCCGCCAGCTCGATGAAACGGCTCTCGAACCCGTTCTGCCGCGCCTTCCAGCTCAGGTAGAAGGGATCGATCGGAATGCAGTGTCCGCCGAGACCGGGACCGGGGTAGAAGGGCATGAACCCGAACGGCTTCGTCTTGGCGGCATCGATGACTTCCCAGACATCGATGTCCAGGCTCCGGCACATCAGGGCCAGCTCGTTCACCATCCCGATGTTGACGGCTCGAAACGTGTTTTCCAGCAGCTTGACCATCTCGGCGACGCGTGTCGACGAAACCGTGACGATCTTGTCCACGCTTTGGCGGTAGAGTGCGGCCGCGACGGTCGTCGAGTCCGGATCAATGCCGCCGACGACTTTCGGGATCGTGCGCGTGGTCCACTGCCCGTTGCCAGGGTCCACGCGCTCGGGTGAGAACGCCACGAAGAAATCCTCGCCCGCCTTGAGGCCGTTCGCCTCGAGCATCGGCCGCAGCACTTCGTCGGTGGTTCCTGGATACGTCGTTGATTCCAGGATGACCAGCTGCCCTTTGCGCAAATGCTTGGCCACCTGCTCGACGGCGGACACGACGAATGACAGATCCGGATCCTTCGTCTTGCGAAGCGGCGTCGGCACGCAGATGTTGATCGTGTCGGCCTCGGCGAGCGCCGAGAAGTCGGTCGTCGCGCGCAGCTTGCCCGCCTTGACGGCGCTGCGCACGTCGCTTTCCGGCACGTCGGGAATGTACGACTCCCCCTTCGACACGGCGTCGACCTTTGCACGATCGAGATCGATCCCGAGCGCACAGAATCCGGCTCGGGCAAACTCGACGAGCAGCGGCAGCCCGACGTAGCCGAGTCCGATGACAGCCGTCGTCGCCGACCGCGACTCGAGCTTGATGAGCAGATCACCCGCAAGACGGTTCATATTGAAGCGGTTATTATACCAGTCACGAAGAGCGCACGCGAATGACAGACGTGGACGTGGTCATCATCGGCGGCGGTGTGACAGGTCTCGCCTCGGCCTCTGCCATCGCGGATCCAGACCGGACGGTCGTCGTCCTCGACCGGCACGCGCGGGCCGGCCAGGACACGAGCACACATAACAGCGGTGTCATCCACGCCGGTCTGTACTACCCGGCGGGGTCCCTGAAAGCGCGGCTCTGCGTGGAAGGGCGTGAACGGCTGTACGACTTCTGCACGCGGCGCGGAGTGCCGCACGCGCGCACGGGCAAGCTGGTCGTCGCCACCTCTCCAGGCGACGACGCTCGACTGGCCGCGCTCGAAGCACGCGCGAAAGAGAACGGCGTCGACGTCAGGATGCTCGGGCGGCAAGACCTGCTCGCGCACCAGCCCGGGCTCGCGGCTCAGACGGCTTTGCTTTCTCCCTCGACCGGCCTCGTCGCCGCCGAGGCGCTCGTGCAGGCGCTCTTGCAGGAGTGCCGCGAGCGCGACGTCGGCTGGCTTCCCGCCACAAAGGTGATCGGTGGAGAGCGTGCGAATGGCGCCCTGGAGCTTCAGACCGAGCGGGAGCGTATCCGTACGCGAGTGGTCGTCAACGCCGCCGGACTGTACGCCGACGAGGTGTCAACCGCGTTGGGCGGAGATGAATTCACAATCTACCCGTGTCGGGGTGAATACGCGGAGTTGACGCCCCGGTGGCGTGAGCGCATCAAGCTGCCCGTCTATCCGCTCCCTCATGTGTCGGGTCACGGATTGGGTGTGCACGTCACCCCGACGATTGGCGGTGGGGTGCTGCTCGGACCGACGATTCGTTTCCAGGCCCGCAAGGATGACTACGAGGACGACCGACTCCCGGTGGAAGCCTTCCTCGAATCGGCGCGTGCGCTCATACCGGAGATCGGTCCCGGAGATCTCCGTCCAGGCGGCAGCGGTATCCGGGCGAAGTTCCACCCGCCCGAGGAGTCCTTCGCCGATTTTCACATCTCGCACGACAGCCGGGTGCCCGGACTGATCCACGCGGCGGGCATCGATTCGCCGGGATTGACGTCGTGCCTGGCGATCGGCGAGATGGTCGCCCGACTCGTCACCGAACTACTCTGAAAGCTTCCGGCCCTCGATGTACCGCCGGAGCGCATCCTGCCATGTCGGCATCATGATCCCGACCCGTTCCAACTTGTCGTCGACAGCACCGAATAGAGGGGCCGGGCGGCGCGCAGGTTGACGGTGTCCAATGTGATCGGACGGAGGCGCGCTTCGCGTCCGAGGAGACGCGCGGCCTCGCGCGCGAACTCGTCCCACCGGCACGGCCCGGCGTTCACGCAGTGATACAGGCCGTATGCGGCGTGCGTCTCGAGCAGTCGGCGGGTGGCCGCGGCGACGTCTCCCGCGTGGCTCGGCGTGACGATGCGGTCCGTGAACACCGGGACTTCGAGGCCCGCTTGAATCGCCGCGACGATGTTCCCGGCGCTCCCGAGCCGTGCGCCATTCCCCGCTGTCGGCCCGCCGAAGATGCTCTCGACACGGAGTACGTACGACCGCTGTGCCTCTCCCGCGAGCCGCTCCCCGAGCAGCTTCGACAGGCCGTACGCCGAGGCCGGATTTGGCCGATCGTCCTCGGTGTAGGGACGGTCGGCTCGCCCGTCGAAGACGAAATCCGATCCGTAATGGACGAACGTCGCGCCGCGCGCCGACGCCTCACGCGCGAGGGTCAGCACGGCGAACGCGTTCACCGCGAACGCGCGGACGGGATCGTCCTCGGCGGCATCCACGTTGTTGTACGCCGCGCAGTTCACCACGACGTCGGGCCGAACGCGGGCAAACGTCTCGCGGACCGCGTCCGCGTTCGAGATGTCCACGTCACGGCGCCCCAGCCCGACCACTTCGTGGTTGTTCTCGAATTCCTGGACGATCGCGGCGGCAAGGTGGCCGCCGGCACCGGTCACGAGTACTTTCATGGACTTTCGTAGAAAGCCGCGATCGCGCCCACGACACGCTCCTGCTGGGCCTCGGTGAGCTCCCCGAAGATCGGCAGCGCCAGCGTCTCGGCCGCCGCGCGCTCTGATTCCGGAAAGTCGCCCCGACGGTGCCCGAGGCTCGCGAAGCATTCCTGCAGGTGAAACGGGACGGGATAGTAGATCTCGGTGCCGACGCCGGCGGAATCCAGGTGGGTCCGCAGGGCGTCGCGGCGCGGCGCGCGGATGATGAACTGGTTGTAGATGTGTCGGCGGCCGGACGGCTCGGCGGGCAGGCCGACGCTGCCCTTGAGGCCGGCCTGTTTGAACAGCTCGCCGTATCGGCCGGCGTTCCGCCGGCGGCCCTCGGTCCAGCGCTCGAGGTGCGGAAGCTTCACGCGCAGCACCGCCGCCTGGATGGCGTCCAGCCGAAAGTTGCCTCCGATGATCTTGTGGAAGTACTTCGGCTGCGCGCCGTGGCCTCGAAGCAACCGCAGACGACGCGCGAGCGCATCGTCGTTCGTCGTGACGAGCCCGGCGTCGCCGAACGCGCCGAGGTTCTTGCTGGGAAAGAACGAAAAACAGCCGAGCGCGCCCATCGTCCCGGCGCGCCGTTGGGAGGACGAGCCTGAAGGCTCGTACCACGCACCGATGGCTTGCGCCGCATCCTCGATGACAGGTATCCCGCGACCGCGAGCCAGCTCGAGGATCGGATCCATGTCGGCGCACAGCCCGAAAAGATGAACCGGCATGATGGCGCGCGTCCGTGGCGTCAGCGCCCGCTCGATCGAGGCCGCGTCGATGTTGAACGTGACGGGATCGATGTCGACCAGGCGGGGGGTCGCGCCGAGGCGCGCGACACAACCGGCGGTCGCGAAGAACGAATACGTGGGCGTCACGACCTCGTCGCCGGGGCCAATGTCGAGCGCCATCAGCGCCGCGAGGATGGCGTCGGTGCCCGACGAGACGCCGATCGCATGGCCAACGCCGATGACCGCGGCGATCTCCCGCTCGAACGCCTCGACCTCGGCGCCGAGGATGAACCGCTGGCTGTCGGCGACCCGCGCGAGCGCGGCGAGAATCTCGTCGCGGAGCGGCGTGTACTCCGCAGACAGATCGAGCAGCGGCACGCGCGTTGGGACGGTGGGTGGAGCGATAAATCAATCTATCACGTTGATGCTGGACTGCAGGCTCTGGTACGCTCTCGGCACTCATGCCACCTGTGGCACGAGGCGTCAGCCTCGTCCTGATTCGCGTCGCTGCCGCGGCGCTGGCCTTCCGCGCGTTCTCGGCGATCGTCGGCTTTCTCGTCAACGCCATCTTCCCGCTGGCGCAGCGCGAGCAGTTCACCGTGTTCAGCCGCACGAATCACTTCTGGGACGCGTTCGCCCGCTGGGACTCCGGTTGGTTTTACGGCATCGCGACAAACGGCTACGCGTTCGTCGAAGGTGGCCGGAGCAATCTCGCCTTCTTCCCCACGTACCCGTTGTCGATGCGGTACGTCGCGCACCTGTTCGGCGCCAACCAGCAGTCGGACTATTTCATCGCGGGAATTCTCGTGTCCTGGACCGCATTCGTCCTGGCGATGCTCATCCTCTATCGCCTCGCGCGGCTCGAGCTCGGTGACGACACCGCCGCGATGCGAAGCCCGGTCTACGCCGCGGTCTTTCCGTTCGGGTTCTTCCTGGGCGTCGTCTACTCGGAGAGTCTCTTTCTGCTTGGCAGCGTCGCCACCTTTTACGCGATGCGGCGGTCGCGCTGGCTGCTCGCCGGTCTCGCAGGCGCGTTGACGACGGCGACCCGCGCGAACGGGATTTTCATGCTGCCGGCGCTGCTCGTGCTGCTCTGGCCGCACAGAGGGGACCGGCCGGCGCTCTTGAAGGGTCTCGGCGCCGTCGCGCTCGCCGCGACCGGCTACGCGGCGTACTCCCTGTTCGTGTATCAGGTGAGCGGGTCACCGTTCGAATGGCGCAACAGCATCGTTCGATGGGACTGGAATCCCGGATCGCGCATGCCCTGGATGCCGCTCTGGACGGTTCTCAGTCAGGCAATTGTCAATCCGTACGGCTACCTGGCCGGCAGCCCGCAGGCGATCTGTGACACGCTGAACGTCGCTGCCGCCCTGGTCCTCTTCGCGGCAATCCCAGGCATCATCGGCCGCTTTCGAAATTCGGGAGTCGCTTACGCCGTGTTGATTCTGATCAACCTGACCGTGCCGTTGTCTTCCGGCTCGGTCGAGGGACTCGGACGGTACGCCGCCGTGCTGTTTCCCCTTCCGCTCTGGCTCGCGGGCCTCCGCGGCGAAACCATCCATCGCTGGCTCCCGGCAGCCCTCGGGATGTTCTACGTGCTCTGTTTCACCCTTTGGGTAAAGCTCTATCCGCTCTTCTGACCCTTACAGAATCAGCCACGCTGGCGCGGCATGGCCTTTGCTCCGATTCAATCAAACCATGATCAAGTCACTGAAGATCACGTCACTGAAGATCACTCGATCGGCGGTGCGAGGGGCCGCGATCTGCGCACTGGTCACGATGTCGACCGGAGCCGACGCCGTCGCGCAGCCAGGAGTGGTTGTGAGCGGACTTCAAAACCCCGTGGCGTTCGCCGGGCACCCGAACGACCTGGCAATCTGGTACGTGGCGCAACAGAACGGTGTCATCTGGGTGATTCGCGGCGGAGTACGGCAGCCGACACCGTTCCTCAATCTCTCCTCCTCGGGCCCGAACGCCCTGAACCTGACCGAACCCCTGGGCGAGCGTGGTCTCCTGGGGCTGGCGATGTCACCGGACTTCGCGTCGAGCGGGCGATTCTACGTCTACTACAACGCAGCGGGAGTGTCTCCGCATCCCGGCGGGAGCTCTGTTGTCTCCCGGTTCCGCCGATCGACGGGGAATCCCGACGTCGCAGACCCGAGCTCGAGGCTCGACATCCAGTGGTCGACGGGCGCTCGATTCATCCTCATGCGGGACCCGCGACCGACAAACCACAACGGCGGCTGCCTGGGGTTTGGTTCCGACGGCTACTTGTACGTCGCAGTCGGCGATAGCGGCGGAAGCGGAGATCTCGAGAACGCCGCGCAGAACGCGCAGAGTCTCCGTGGAAAAATCCTTCGCATCGACGTCAACGTTCCGGACGCAAATGCGTCAGGCATGACGGTCCCCCTGAGCAATCCATTTCGTGACGGCGTCCCGGTGGCGGCGCTGCCAGAAATCTGGGCATTCGGTCTCCGCAATCCCTGGAAGTTTTCGTTCGACAACCCCGGCCTCGGCGGCACGGGCGCGCTACTCGTCGCGGATGTCGGACAAGGCGCGAGGGAGGAGATCAATTTCGAGCAGGTCGGCCAGGGAGGGCGTAACTACGGCTGGCCAAACCGGGAGGGGACGATACCATTCGACCCCGGACGGTTTGTCGCGTTCCAGCCGCTCACGGATCCGATCCACGACTATGGCCGCTCGTCCGGAGCCTCAGTGACCGGCGGCTACGTCTACAGAGGCTCGCGCAAGCCATCGAGACGCGGACGCTACTTCTTCGCCGACTTCATCTCCGGCCGCGTGTGGTCGTTCGTAATCCCGGATGGCACCGCCCAGGACCTGTTCGAACATACCGCGGAACTGGGCGGGTCGAGCGTGCTCGGCAACATCAGCGGCTTCGGTGAGGATGCGGCGGGAGAGCTATACATCCTCAACTACTCGGCCGGGACGGTCGTCGCGGTTCATGCGCTCACGTCGCCGACCAACCTTCGCGTCATCCCCTGACGCGTTATTTCACGACTCGCAGCTGAGTTGGCGTGCTGAGCAGCACGACGGGGAGCAGAAACCGGCTCATCTCACACCCGCCGAACGTGAATATCGGATCGCACGGGCCGACCTCGCGCCAGGCTGGAATGCCTGTGACACTTCCGTCGATCAGGACGTCGAAGTGCAGCTGCGACGGCTGATGAATGAGGATGTCGCAGGAGATCTCGATGCCGCCACCGTGAGGTGCGGGGCACCTCGTTCCTCCGGTCTTCCTGAGGAGCCCCCAGCCCTCCGCGCGATGCTCGTACGCGACACGGTTCAGGTACTCGCCCACCTGCGCGAGGGAAGCCCACGGTGATGGGTACTGGGGACGAATGCGTTCGAGCGTCGGCAGGAGACTCGTCTGCGCAAAGGCGAGCGCAGGAACGGCTGCCAGCGAGAGTATCAGGACGATGGCGATGCGTCGGACCATGGATGCCTCCCAACGTGGGCCTGGACCCGCCTCCGCCTAGGCTTCGGCGAGGCAGGCGCAACCGAGAGGGCGAAGCCCCGCCCTCGAACCGGGAACTGTTTGTTGGGGAGCTTCGCGGTAACTGGCTGAAATCATACCACTTACGGCCAGAACACGCAAGCGGCTGAGGTTATCCGGGACCGGGCTTCGTGCACCAGATGCACTGGTTGACCATCAGCGGCAGGAGCGCCGCGCCGAAACCGTCGACCCATCGCGAAGCGGGACGAAGCGGGCGAATCTGGAACGGCCAGAGGTGAATCCCGCGGTGCTCCCTCACCACTCCTCCGGCTTGCTCCAGCGCCCTGCGAAGCTCCGAGGGCCACAGAAAATTCTCGAAGCCGTCGTACGGACGAAGGCCGAGCGCCGACGCCGCTCGGACCGGCCCTTGCCACAGACGATTCGGAGTCGAGAGCACGAGGTGGCCGTCCTGCTTCAGGACTCGATAGAGCTCGAGGACGGAGGCCTTCGGGTCGGGCGTGTGCTCGATCGCTTCGCTCGATGCGACCACGTCGAAGGTATTGGAGGGGAAGCAGAGCGCCGTCAACGATCCGACCGCGGCGCGGCAGGCATGTCGCCGCCTGGTCGTGGCGGCGAGCTGCGGGCCGATATCGACCGCGACGACCCGCGCGCCCGTCGCGACGAGCGCGCGCGTCAGGCCTCCGACACCGCAGCCGGCGTCCAGCACCAGGCGATCGCGGAGATCGATGCCCCCAAGGAACCGCCCAACCAGCATGTCGGTTCTGCGGCCAAGGTCGTAGTCGTCCATCAGCTCGTCGAACCGCTCCGTGAGCCGATCGTGCGCGAGCTGCTTCGTTCGACTGTCGTCTCGAGCCACGTCTCGTCCCTGGCGGATCACGAAGTGCCCTGCGCCGCGAGCGCCTTGACTTCGATGACTGGCGGCGGTTCGGTATCCGGCACCGTCACTGACGCCTGGAGATACCGCCGATGCCATGCGACGAGGACCGCGAGGCCCCAGAGCTCGAATCCGTACGAGTGGCGTCCGGACATGTGATCGGCAACCGCGGCGCGCACGGCCACCGAGTCGAGCATCGGGAGCGCGGCGAGGCTCCGCTCGGACAACAGGTCATCCACCAGGGCGCGGCCCGGTCCGCGCAGCCACGCGTGCACGGGAATGCTGAAGCCCTGCTTGCGCGCGCCGGCGACCTCGACACCGTAGGTCCGCCTGGCCAGCTCTCGCAAGATCCGCTTCGTGGCTCCGGTGCGCGTGGCTTTGAGCCCGGCGGGGAGGCTCAGCGCAAACGCGGCGAGCCGAGGCTCCAGAAACGGCGAGCGGACCTCGAGCCCGTGGGCCATGCTCATCCGATCGGACTTGGCGAGGATGTCGTTTGGAAGATACTCGCGCACATCCGCGGTCTGCAATTGACGGAGCGTGGGCCGCGCGGGCAGGCCGTGTGCACGGGCCAGGCTCGCGAGAACTTCGCGCGCGACGGCGCGGCCGGCGGGCGCGGTCAACAGCCGCGCCGCGTCATTCGGCAGCCAGGTGCCATTCCACGTGAAGTGCGCGGCGGCCGGCGGGAGATCGGAGGCGCGGAGAAACCGCATCAGCTTGTAGCTGCCTGAGACCTTGCGCTCGCTGGTCCGAATCCCGCGGGCGCCGCGCGCCAGGAGCCTCCGCGCTGCCATAGGCAGCCGCGACGTCGTCGCCTCGTGCCACAGCGTCGCCTGGTATGTGAGGTAGCCGCCGAACAGCTCGTCACCACCGTCGCCGCTCAACACGACCTTCGTCGTGCCGGCCGCCGCGCGGGAAATCGTCCAGACCGCGAGCGCGGATGAATCGGCCAGCGGGTCGTCGGCATGCGCGACGATGGGGAAGAAATCATCCAGCGCTTCGGGGCCCAGCCTGACCTCCACAAGTGGAACCCCGAGCTGGCGCGCCGTCCGTTCGGCCCCCGGCCACTCGCTGTAGCCGGCCTCGGAGAACGTCAGGCAGTACGCCGTCGACAGGTTCCCCGAGCGCGCGGCGCTGAGCGCGATGAGCGAGGAATCGATGCCGCCGGACAGAAACAAGCCGACCGGCACGTCGCTCCGAAGCGCGAACCGGGCGGCCCTGTCCAGGAGCGACTCCAGTTGCTCGATCGCTTCGGGCTCGGTTAGTCGCGAGTCCGGCGCGCTCGGATCCGGCGGCTGCCAGTGCGTGCCGCTGCGACTCTGACCGACGGCCGACCAGAGCCGCCACGTGCCGGGTCGCACCCGGCACACCCCTCGCAGCATCGTCTCATCGCCCGGAACGTAGTTGAGGCACAAGTAGCCCGCCAGCGCGTTCTCGTTCGGCGCGCGCTCGAGCTCCGGCAGCGCCGCGATGACTTTCAACTCGGAAGCGAACGCGACGCCGTGCGCGTGCTCGAAGTACAGGAGCGGCTTCTCGCCAAATGGATCCCGAGCCACGAACAGCTCCTGGGTGCGGCGGTTGGCGATGGCGAAGGCGAACATCCCGCACGAGCTTCTCGGGTAACGCGGTCCCCCACTCGCGGTAGCCGTTCAACAGCACTTCGGTATCGGACTGCGTGTGAAAGGCGTGACCTCGGCCGGCGAGCTCCTCTCGAAGCTCGATGTAGTTGTAGATCTCGCCGTTGAAGACGATGACGAGCTCGCCGTCGGCGGTGGCCATCGGCTGCCGGCCCTGGGGCGACAGGTCGATGATGGACAGCCTGCGGTGGCCGAAACAGAAACGGCCGTCGGCCCAGAACGCGCTGTCGTCCGGACCACGATGCGCCAGCAGATTGACGAGCCGCCGCCAGCGCTCGCGATCCACGCGCGCATCGCCGAACGAAATGTGACCGAGGATTCCGCACATGACTTTCAGGAGTTTTGAGTTTTGAGTTATGAGTTTTGAGTTATGACCAGTCCCTGCTTACTTCTTCCCGCGTCAGGTCGAGCTGTTGCATCAGGCTGCGCGTCATTCGTGAGATCTGGTCTCCCTCGTCGATTAGGGATGCTCAACGGGACAGAAGTCGCCGCCTTCCGCAGCTGAGCTGCGAGATTGTATCGCTCTGCATCAGGGAGCAGGGCGCAGAACTCGTATAGCTGGACGACGAACGTCATCGCTCGTTGCCAAATCTCCAGCTTGTGATAGTCCTGCATGGATGGTTCGCACTCACAACTCACAACTCATAACTCCCCCACAACTCACAACTCATAACTCACAACCGTCACACCACCGGCGACTCACGATTCCACTCGCGCCGCACGACGTAGCCCTGCTCCGCGTGGCCGCTCTGGTAGTAGATGCGCACGAGGATCTCGGCGAGGATGCCCGTCAGAACCGTCTGCAGTCCGCCCAGAATCAGAATCATCGACAGCAGGAACCAGCCGCCGCGTTCCCGTACGGTCGGTGTCCCGGTGACGAGCGAGTACAACACGAGCGATCCCGAGATCGCGCAGCCGGTTCCGATGAGCAGCAGACCGATCTTGCCGAACGCCTTCAGCGGACGCGTGAAGTACTTCCGGGAGAAATACAGATAAAGGATGTCCAGGAACACGTTGATCGTGCGCCCCAATCCGTAGTTCGACCGGCCCGACGGCCGCTCGACGTTCCTGATCGGCACTTCGGTGACCTTCGCGCCGACGAAGCTGGCAAGCACCGGCACGAAGCGGTGTTGCTCTCCGAGCAGCTGCAGCTGGCGTACCAGATCGGCGCGGTACGCGCGATAGGTCGTTCCCACGTCGTGTACCCGGACACCGGACACGGCTCGAACGAGCGTGTTCGCCCAGCTGGAGGGCCAGCGGCGGAGAATCCCCTCCTGTCGCTCGTGCCGCCATCCGCACACGAGATCGTGCCCTTCCTCGATCTTCTCGATGAAGACCGGAAGATCCTCCGGAAAATGCTGCAGGTCGGAGTCCATCGAGATGACGATCTCCCCGCGCGCCGCGGCGAGCCCGGCCTGCAGTGCCGCCGTCTGGCCGAAGTTGCGCCGGAGCTCGACGACCCTCAGCCGCGGCTCGGTCGCGATCGAGGCTCTGGCAATCCGCAGGCTGTCGTCCGTGCTCCCATCGTCCACCAGGACGAATTCGAACGAGTATCCACCCTGAAGGCGCGCCGCGGCGTCGGTCAGGCGCTGCAGGAACTCGGTGAGCGTCGCGGCCTCGTTGTAAACCGGCGCGACGATGCTGATCAAGGGCACTCGCACTCCACAGTTTTGAGTTTTGAGTTATGAGTTGTGAGTGTTCCTCACAACTCAGAACTCATGACTCAGAACTCACAACTCAGAACTCAGAACTCACAACTTCACGGTTTCATCCCCACGACGGTCCAGCTGTACCCGTGCCGATGGTGGATCCGGACATCCGCGAATCCCTGCCTGCCCAGGAGTTCGATCGCTTCGTGCCGGCGATAGTACTTCGCGTAGGCCGGGTTGAGCTGATCATAGATGACGACCCGGCGCGCCTGCGGCGTCAGCGGAAGCATCACACGTCGCATGTACTTCGCCAGCGGCAGCGGGATCCACCGGCAAGCCGTCATGTAACACCAGAACGGGATGTACAACAGCCGAACGAACCACTCGAGCGCGCCGTGGGAGAGCCGGCGCGTGAGCCACCACATCGATCGAACGAGGGCCAGATAGAGCGTGTTGCCCTCGCGGCCGTACAGCCACACGGCCAGCGTCCCACCTGATCGAAGCGCTCGAAAGGCCGCCGCCACCACGGGATCCGGATCGGGAATGTGATGGAGGACGCCGATCGCGAAGACGTAATCGAGATCGCCGGAGGCCGGGAGCGCATCCCCCGTCACGTTCAGGTACGTGATGCGGTCGCCGAAGCGTGCGGTATTCTCGCGCAGCACCGCAAACGCAGACGACGGCTCGACCGCGACGACGTGCGCCGCGCCGGCGGCCGCGAGCACGTTGACGAACCGCCCCTGCACCTGCGCCGATCTCGGCGACGCGCCGACCTTGGACGTCCTTGAGTGTGAGAAGCGGCCGAAAGTTGTCGTTGAAGAGCTCCGCGGAGCCGAAGTATCCCTCGCTGCCTGGATACCGCGTCCACTGTTCGCCGAAGTCGTCGATCGTGCGGGCCTGAAGCGGATCGGTCATCGGTCGTTACCCTGCCCGGCCGCAGACTGAGCGCCCTGCTCCAGCCTGGCCCGATGCTCGGCCGTCAGCCTCGGATACTCCGGCCCTGGAACGACGACGCAGAGCGGCGTTCGATCCGCGGTGGTGACGCGGTGCAGAATGTCGCCGCGCGCGCTCGCGTCCAGAACGTCCTGCCGCCTCCCCTTCAGCAGCCAGATCGTGAAGTGATGTCCCGGGCGGTACGGAAGGCGGAAGTAGAGCGACTTGTGCCGGAGGACATCCACCGCGACGACTTCCCACGCATTTCCCGAAACCCCGATGGGCGTGCGCGCCGTCTGCGCCTGCGCGGCGGTCCAGTCAACCGCCGCCTGCACGCAGTTGCCCCAGTAATCCATGTCGAACCTGCCGAATGCGCCGCGAGGGCCGCCGACGATCGGGCTGAAGTACACGGCCTGATTGGGGTGATTCCGAACCTGGAACAGGAGCGGCTCGGCCAGGCCGGCGGCGAGAAGAACAACGACCACGAGATGCGCTCTGCCCTGGGCGTGAAGCAGGAAGTAGTCCCAGCCGGCCGCGGCGACGACCGCGATGGGCGGCACGATGAAGAACATGTGCCGGATGCCGTCGTAGAGCGTGAGGTGCCGCACGATCGCGAACGTCGCGGGCACGAGCACGAAGGCAAATAGCGCCAGGAGCTGCACGCGCGCGACGCCGGCGTCCCGGAATCGAGCCAGCGACACCGCGACGCCAGCCAGCACGACCACCGGCAGCGTGATTCCCAGCCACGTGGGCAGATAGTGCCACGGCAGCTCGCTCGCGGGAACGTCGCGCCCTGCGTAGAGCGACGGATTGCCCCAGCTGAACGACGAGGCCATGAAGAACGCCTGGAATGGACGCACGAACGGCTGCTCCTGCGCCCACGGCCAGAAGACCGAGCCGCCAAGAAGCGCCAGGAGACAGAGGGCGGCGAACCGGGCGGCCGTCGCGCCGATCCTCGCGGGCGATCGTTCTCGTGCCGCCACCATCGCCACGACCACGCCGATCCCGGCGTATCCGAGCAGCACGAGGCCCATGGACCGGACGTTCAACGCAAGCGCGATGGCAATCGCCAGCTTCAGCCCGTGTCTCCATGGCAGGTACGGGTATCGCGGCTTCAGGGTCACGATGTAGTAGAACGCCGCGAGCATCAGGACCGCGAACGGAAGGTCCTTGGCGTTGTTCATCGAATCGGCCACGTACCTCGGCATCAGGAGCAGGAGTCCAGCCGCAAGCCAGCCCGCCCTCGACCCGAACAGACGCGATCCGATCAGGTAGGCAAAGACGACGCCGGCCCAGCCGAAGACGCTGTTGACCGCGTGGCGGACGACGTAGATGTTGGAGGTGTCGGCGCGGAGAACATTCTGGACGGCGAGATTCACGACTTCGATGAATGCGCCATAGATGCGCGTGTAGCCGAAGCTGACGTCGATCGCCGACCACGAGCGTGTGCCGCGGTAGTACTCCCAGATTTCTTCGCCGTACTTCTGGAGCGCACGCTCGTCCCAGGTCGCCCCGAAGTCGCGCGACAGCAGGATCATCGCCGGCAGCAGCAGAATCGCCGCGAGGAGCGGCAGATTCCGCCGGAGCCGTTCAAACGCCTGCTCGTTCACCGCCGCCGTCCCTGGCGCTCCTTGACGGCCGCGCGTGTCTCCCGCTCCGCCTCGCGCCGCCGGATCGTCTCGCGTTTGTCGTGCGATTTTTTTCCCTTCGCGAGCCCGATCGCGATCTTGACGCGTCCGTTCTTGAAGTACATCCGCGTGGGCACGAGCGTCATGCCCTTCTCGACCGTCTTGCCGATCAGCTTGCGGATTTCCTCGCGGTTGAGGAGCAGCTTGCGCCGCCGCGTCGGCTCGTGGTTCGCGTAGCCTCGATGCGAGTACGGCGAGATATGGACGTTGTACACCCAGACTTCCCCCGCTTCCACACGGCCGAAGCTGTCGCGGAGGTTGACGCGGCCTTCCCGGATCGCCTTCACCTCGGTGCCGACCAGCACGACCCCGGCCTCGAACGTGTCGAGGATGTGAAAGTCGTGGAAGGCCTTCCGATTGTCGGCGATGAGCTTCTCGCCTTCCTTCGGCGTTTCCCGCATCGGTGGTGGAATGCTATCGCACTCGATGACGAGGCTGAAGCCTCGTGCGGCTCGCCGTGAGACGCGCCGCCAGCAGGATCGCCTCCACGAGGCTCGAGTGGTCGGCCGTGCCTCGTCCGGCGATGTCGTACGCGGTGCCGTGATCGACCGACGTGCGCACGATCGGCAGACCGAGCGTGACGTTGACGGCGCGTCCGAAGCCGAGAAGCTTCACCGGGATCAGACCCTGGTCGTGATAGCAGGCGACGACGGCATCGAAGCGGTGATGCTCATTCCACCTCGCGAACAGCGAGTCGGCTGGCAGAGGGCCGGTCACGTCGAGCCCGCCGGCGCGGCACGCCGCGACCACCGGCGCGATCACGTCGCGATCTTCCGTGCCGATCAATCCGGCCTCTCCGGCGTGCGGATTGAGGCCGGCCACGGCGATTCGAGGCCGATCGACCCCGATCCCGGGCAGCCACTCGGCCGTCAGCTCGATGGCGTCTTGCAGGCGTTTCGGCGTCAGCTCGCGCGACACCTCCGAGATCGGCACGTGAATCGTCGCGAGGGTCACGGTCAGCGGGTGGGCGTGAAAGAGCATCGCGACGCGAGCCGCGCCCGTCAGGTGCTGGAGCAGCTCGGTGTGCCCGCGCCACGGCAGCCCCGCGAGCGCGAACGCCTCCTTGCTGATCGGCGCCGTCGCGATCCCTGCGATCGTCCCCTGCATCGCGTCCGCGGATGCCTGAACGATCGCGTCGTAGGCGGCACGGCCGGACTCGGCCGTCGGATGCCCCGGGGCGAATGCTCCACTGCCGGCGGATGGAGAAGGACCGTAGAGGACGGGTTCGCATGCATCGGCGACGCGAGGATCTGTTACCGCTTTGATCGCGATTTCGGGACCGATGCCCGCGGGGTCCCCGCAGGTGATGCCGATTCGGGGCTTGGGGTTCGGGGCTTGGGGCCTGGGGCCCGCCTTCGCGGCCGAAGCCGCAAGCCGCTTCGGCCCTTCGGCAAGCTCAGGGCCGTCCCGAGCGGAGTCGAGGGACGGCGAGCCTGGCTCTGGAGTCATCAGGTCAGTGGCAGGAGGCGCAGCCGCCGGACCCGCAGCGGCCGCCGGAACAGCTGCCGCAGCCGGTCGGGTTGTTGCAGCCTCCTTCCTCGGCGCAGCCGCCGTGCTTCACGCCCTTCCCGTTCGGGAGCTCGTAGCGAAGGCAGCATTTCAGACGGCCGCACATCCCCGACAGCTTGGACGGGTTGAGGCTGAGATTCTGCTGCTTCGCCATCTTGATCGTGATCGGCTCGAAGGACTGCAGCCACGTGGTGCAACAGAGCGGCCGGCCACATGAGCCGTAGCCGCCGAGCATTTTCGCCTCGTCGCGGACGCCGATCTGCCGCATCTCGATGCGGGTGCGGAAGTGCGCCGCGAGATCCCGCACGAGCTCGCGAAAATCCACGCGCCCCTCGGACGTGTAGTAGAAGACGAGCCGCGATCCGTCCAGGAGCTGCTCGACCTTGGCCAGCTTCATCGCGAGGCCGCGCTCGCGGATTTTCATCAGGCAGATCCGATGCGCTTCTTCCTCGCGCTGCCGCTGCCGGAGCCTCAGCAGCGTGTCCTCCCGGGTGGCACGACGAACGAGGACGTCGGGTGAGTCGGCGGGCGGCTGGCGGCGCGTGACCATCGCCGGAATCGTCCGCGTGACCGTCCCGACGGCCCGCCCGTCGGACGTTTCAACGACGACCTGGTCGCCCGGGGCGTAGGGCGCCGACTCGTACCCCGCCGAAGCCTTGGCGAAGGCGGGGCGCCCGTTCTGGGGAGGTTGATCGAGAGCCAGCTCCGGCAAGAGAAACGCGCGGGAGCGGCCGACCGGCGTGAACTTGACGCTGACGAACGGACGGATGTCAGGCATCTCTATGTCAACGGGACTGTTACCAGTTCCCCGTTCCGTAGTTTTGAACTCACAACTCACAACTCAGAACTCAGAACTGCGTAGTCTTGAGTTCTGAGTCTTGAGTTTTGAGACGTTACAGCTCCACCGCGACCCAGTCCGCGACGACTTTCGGGCCGACGTTCCGGCCGAGCGCTTCCAGAGCGGCGTCGACCGCCGAGAAGGCGTCGAGCCCGCGCTCTGCATTGTAACTGCCGGTGAGCGCGGCCAGCTCGTCCCGAAGGTCGGCGTTGGCGAGGATGCGCGGTGACGCGCCGGCGGCGAGCGCACGGATGTCCCGCAGCATGGAGGCCGCCGCCCGCAGGCGCCGGGCAAGCTCGTCCCGCTCGGCCCCGCCGCCGAGCGCCTTCGCCTGCTCGAGTCGAACGATGGCCGTCGCCTTTGCCGGGGCCACGACGCGGAGCAGTTCGATGGCCGCCTCGCGCGCCTCGGCCGCTTCCTCGGTGCGCACGTCGAGCGCCGCGCCGACGCTTCCGTCGGCCAGCGCCGCTCCCGCGAGCGCTTCCGGCTCGCTCCAGCCATGACGCTCGCGCAGGATCGCGGCCACCTCCGCCTCCGCCAGCCGGCCGAACCGCAACCGGTAACAGCGCGACCCGATCGTCGGCAGAAGCGCGTCGGGCCTGGCGGTCACGAGCACGAAAATGGATCCTGACGGCGGCTCCTCGAGCGTCTTCAAAAGCGCGTCCTGAGCGTTCGGCACGAGCGCGTCGGCCGGGTCGACGATCGTCACGCGCCGGTGTCCCTCGAATGGACGATACGCCGATCGGCCGATGGCCTCCCGAATCTCCTCGGTCTTGATCGATCCGGAGTCGCCAGGCTCGATGAGCAGCACGTCGGGATGCACGCCGCGAGCGATCTTGCGGCACGAGTTGCACGTTCCGCAGGCGTCATCTTTCGTTTGATCGCGCTGGGGCCCCACCCCCAGCGCCTGCGGCTTTTCTAACTGCTCGCGGGGCCCCACCCCCGCTCGCTCGCGCTCGCCGACTTGGCGGCTCGCGCGGGCTGAAGGCTCCTCGCTTTGCTCGCCGCGCTGATCGCCTGTACTGGCTGAAAATCGAGGCCGTTTTGTGCAATTGAGCGCCTGGGCCAAGGCAACCGCCGTCAGACGCTTGCCGACGCCGTCGGGGCCGGCGAACAGGAGGCTCTGGGGGACCGCGTTCCTCGCGACCGCCGAGGAGAGCAGACCGAGCAGATGCCGGTGCCCCCTGATGTCCTGGAATGGCACTATGCGAGCATTGTAGCGCAGCCGTCGTAGCGCAGCCCTTTAGGGCTGCCGGCGCCGACGCGGGCGCGGCAGGCCTGAAGGCCTGCGCTACCGCGGTTCCTGCGGTTTCTTCTTCTTCCCGTCGTCCTTGTCTTTTCCAACCCCGAAGACCCGGGACCAGAAGCCGCGCTTCTTCTTCGCTGCCGCCGGCTGGGCGGTCTCGGGTGCGGGGGTCGTCGAGGCAGGCGTGGTCGCGGTGGTCCCTGTCGCGGTCGGAGGCGGGACCGGCCCGCTGGAGGCCGTCCCGGCCACTTCGGGCGAGACCGGCTCGCCCGGCGCCGATCCGAACAATCCGGCGATGCGATCGAGGATCGAAGGGGACTGATGGAGCGGACAGACATCCTGCGGCGTGGTTCCGCGCCTGAAGAACTCGGTATAGATCATCGAGCGGATCTCGGCCTGCCCCTCGCGCGAGACCACTTCCACGCTGTCACAACCGCCCGCCGGAATCTTGCCGGATATTCGGCAGACGTCGAGGGCGACGACGTCCTTCGGGCGGGCAAGCCATTCGGGCTTCGCCCCTTTTGTCGCCGCGCTCATGAACCGGGCCCACAGCGGCACGGCGAGGTCGCCCGCGTACCCGTTCGCCACGATCGTCCGTGGCTGATCGAATCCAATCCAGACGCCCGAGACGAGCGACGGCGTGAATCCGACGAACCATGCATCGACGTAGTCGTTGGTCGTGCCGGTCTTCCCCGCCGCGGGCAGGACGAAGCCCTCGCGTCTCGCACGATAGGCCGTGCCGGAATTGACGACGTCGGCCAGCATCGTCGACATCAGGAACGCGGTGACCTCGCTGATCGCGCGCGTGCCGTCGCCGGTCGCCTGATAGAGGAGCTGCCCCTCGCTGTCTTCCACGCGAAGAATCGTCTGCGGCTTGTGCACGACCCCGCCGTTCGCGAATGCGCCGTAGGCGGAGGTCAGCGACGCGAGCGTGACTTCCCCGGTGCCGAGCGCGAGTGACGGTACGCTCGGCGGGGTTTCGACGGTGAGGCGCTCCGCGGTGCTCACGGTCTGCGGGATCCCGACCGATCGCAGCAACTGCACGGCGGCCCGGTTGCTCGACGTTCGCAGCGCGGTCCGCAGCGTCATCGACGTTGCGTCGGAATGCTCGTCTTCCGGCACCCATTCCCCTTGCTGCGTGAGAACGGGATCGTCGAGGTTCTCGATCACGCTCGCTGGCGTGTAGCCTTCCTCGAGCGCCGCGGCGAACACGAACGGTTTGAAGGCCGACCCCGGCTGCCGTTTGGCCTGCACGGCGCGATTGAAGCGGCTCTCGCGGAAGCTGCGGCCGCCGACCATGGCGCGGACATGGCCGGTCGCCGGATCGATGGCGATGAGCGCGCCCTGGAGCTCGCGCGGCGGATGCGAATAGCCGCGCCGCTTCTCGATGTTCTGGAGTCCCTCCTCCACCGTTCGCTCGGCCGCCTGCTGCATGTCCGAATCGAGCGTCGTGTGGACGCGCAGTCCTCCTTCGAGGACGCGCTCGAAGCCGAACCGCTCGACGAGCTCCCGCCGGACCTGCTCCTTGAAATGCAGCCCGAACGCCTCGTCCTTTTGAAGGATGTCCTTGAGCGTCACGCCCGCGGCCCGCGCCCCATCGTAGGTCGGGCGATCGATCAACCGCCCGTCGAGCATCGCCTGCAGCACGATCCCGCGCCGCGCGACGGCGCGATCGAGGTTGACGCTCGGCGCGTAGGCCGACGGCGATTTGATCAACCCGGCGAGCAGCGCCGCCTCGGCGATGGTGAGGTCGGCCGCCGGCTTGCCGAAATACCCGCGCGCCGCCGCCTCGGCACCATGGAGCCCGCCCCCGAAGTAGACCTTGTTGAGGTACAGCTCCAGGATCTCGTCCTTCGAATAGTCGCGCTCGATGCGCGCCGCGAGAATCACTTCCTTCAGCTTGCGGCGGAACGTCTTGTCGCGGCTCAGGAACGCCAGACGGGCCAGCTGCTGGGTAATCGTGCTGCCGCCCTGCGCCCGCCGTCCCTCGCGGAGGTTGGCGACCGCGGCTGCGACGACCCGGACGAGGTCGACGCCGCGGTGCTCGTAAAACCGCTGATCCTCGACCGCGATGACGGCACGGCGCAGATGCGGCGAGACGCGCGCGAGAGGAACTTCGATCCGCTGCTCTTTGAAGATCGTGAAGACGGGTTGCTCCGCCGCATCGAAGATCGTCGTCGCCTGGGCCATGTCGCCGATCGAGGCGAGCCTGTCACGACCGGGCAAGCCCGCCGTGATGTCGTAGCTGAACCACGCGACGCAACCGGCGAGAGCCCATGCGGCGGCAGTGAGCGCGACAAGCGACGCGAGCGTGAGGCGCGGGCGGTTCTGGAGCAGCATCCAGCGAGGGAAACGCAAGATTCGATCCTCTGAGTCGAGAGCAGACCGGTTCGTACGGTTCCGATTCTACTCGCTTCGCGAGCGCGAAAGCATTTTGACTAGAATCGATCCTTACCTCTTACCTCGGCCGTAACTCGCCGAGAGGTCCATGCCCACTGAGGATCGGTTCAATCTCACCGAGCTCATTCATCAGGCCGAGCGGGGCGATGCCGTAGCGGCCGACCGCCTGTTCGCGGCGACATACCGAGAGCTGCGCAGGCTGGCGCGCGGTCGGCTGCGAGCCGGCGGCCGCAATGCGTTCCTCGACACCTCATCGCTCGTGCACGAATCGTACCTCCGTTTTGTGATGCTCGTGTAGTAGGTGTAGTGCGTAAGGAATCGCTGTACCCGAAGGGTCGGAATCCCGTTGCAGAACCGAATCCGTGTGAACCTTCGCGAGCACTCGGAAACCGACTGTGAACTCGGTCCCACCCGGGCCACCACACGACCGTTGTAGTAGACTGACCCGGTCTGCCTTCCTTTCTCGGAGGCAACATGCTGATACTGTTCTTCGCTTTCGTGCTCATGGCGCCTAACGGGACATGGCAGCGCAATCTCGACGCGCAACCACCTTTCATCAGCGCCGTGGTCGAGCCGATACCTTCTAGCCAGGTCTCACTCAATCATCGGAGTAAGCCTATCTTCGCCTTGCGGTGCGCTGTCGGACGACGACTGCTGGCCCAGTTGCATACCGCTGTACTAAACAGTGTGGAGCCCGTCAGTTCGGATATGTCGCTGACACGGGTGCGGTTTGCGTTTGATGATGGCGCATGGGAATCAGACGTCTGGAGGCGGGAATTTAACGTGGTCACCGCATCCGCTGATTTCATCTATCGCCTTGAAGGCGCGCGCGAGGTGAAAATCGAAGTCTACGTCACATGTCGGCAATGCGGCGATCCGCAACACGTGCCGTTACCCATTGTCTATAGACTCGACGCGAGGGGGTTTGCTGACGCGCGTGACGCGCTGACGCAGGCATGCCTAAGTAGTTGAGTAAGTTCGAGCGCCTACGCGGCGCGGTGCCCCACCCGGCCCACTACGGCAAAGGGTGTACTACCCGTTGGGGATTCGAACCCGTGCCGACCGCCTCTGCAAATCGGAGTCTGCGGCGCAGGGAATGACGGCGGGAACTGCCGTTCCGTCTCCACAATGTCTCCACGACTGAGGTCGATCCGCGAGGATTCCAGAGCAGAACGGGGGAGACGGTAATCTCGCGCAAGTAGCAATAGGCGAAGCGCCTTTCCCAAAAGTCGCGCGCCATCACCAACTTAGAAAAGCACATGTACAAGGGTTCGACTCCCGCCGCCTCCAGACTTCGCTTGCGGCTGGCGCCGCAAGCTTCATCCAGGCAGGCTTTGCCTGCCGAACTTACTTTTCACCACTCTCGCCGCCTCCACTAATCCCATTGCGCTTAAAGTATCGTCGTCCTAATGAAGAGACGCCTTCCGATCGCCGCCGCCCTGGCCGCTGTGCTGGGGGTTTGCTACCTCGCGATCACGGTCGTCAACCAGCGGCTGTCGTTGACTCATACCTTCAATCGTATCTATGCGGAAGGAGTCTGGGGCAAGGATGTCGCAGGCAAGGGAGTCAGCGGCTCGGGATCGACCCTAGAGATTACGCGGGAGTATCGCGGCTACGTCGAAGACTTCATAAAGAAGCATGCCGTCAAGTCGGTCGTCGACGCCGGCTGCGGGGACTGGACGTTCTCGAGCGCGATGGATTGGGGCGACGCGAGCTACCTCGGAGTCGATATCGCCTCGGATGTCATCGAGGCTGTCCGCAAGAAATACGAGAACGGCAGGATCAAGTTTCAGGTGCGCGATATCTCTGAGGAACTCCCCGCGGCGGACCTGCTCATTTCCAAGGACGTCCTGCAGCATCTCTCCAACAGGCTGGTGCATAACTTCATCAGGAACAACCTGAGGAAGGGTAAGTACAGGTGGGCCATCCTTACGAATGACCGCGGCAGCGCGAACCAGGACGTCGAGCCCGGAGGATACCGAGCGATTGACCTTGCCGCCCCTCCGTTCGCAGTCCGAGGTCTTGTCGACCTTCCGATCAAGTTCGGGATCGGGATTCCCAAGATCACCTCGCTCCTCGACCTCACGCAGCCTTAGCCTGCTAATCGACATGAAGTGGTGCCCCCTATGGTGCCGAGGCTGGCATCCGATATCGGTACCCCATTCGTTGATGTAGTTACTCTGTTCAAGGTAGCCGTGTGCGGTAGCCGGTAGCCGATCGTAAGTGACAGAGTCCACTAGCGCGACTCTTGTGCCACTTTTGACGGCTACCGAGGCTTACTGGAGATGATCCAGTAAGCCTTTTGTGTTTTAGGGGCTAATGGCGGGGTCGACGAGACTCGTGCCGGTAAGGCGAGCCCAGCCGAAGCTCGCAGCGCGAGCGACGGCTGGCGAAGCCGACCTGCCTGAGTCTGGTCGACCCCGGCAGACCGAACGAAGTGAGGGATGGCGGGGTCGACGAGACTCGAACTCGCGACCTCCGGCGTGACAGGCCGGCGTTCTAACCAGCTGAACTACGACCCCGCAAGGTCAGTCGATAATGGGCGGTACAGGATTCGAACCTGTGACAGCCGGCGTGTAAAGCCGGTGCTCTACCACTGAGCTAACCGCCCGCCTTCGCGCTTCCGCGCTACGGCGCGGCAGGCCCGCCTTCGCCCTACGGCGAGGCACCCGGCGCGAGCGCCAACTGCCACCGCAAACATCCAATTATAGGACCCGACTCTGGTTCAGGCAAGCCGACCTGAACGCCATGCGAGCCAGGCGAGCGCGATGGCGAGCCCGACGACCGCACGGTACTCGCGGTTGGCGATCGCCCGCGTCAGGCTGAACCGGCGGGATGCGACCTGTCCGGACGCATATCGATCGTAGGCATCGCCGAAGCGAGACCTGAGGAACGCTTCCTCCATTCGGACGGCCGCCGTGATGAACGTCAGCAGGTACACGCCGACGAGAGCCGCGACGATCGCGCTCGCCGAGGCGACGGCCAGGCCGATGCCCATCAGCGTCGACCCGGCGTACAACGGATGTCGAGTGAAGCGGTAGGGGCCGGAGGAGGTCACCTCGCGTCCCTTCTCGAGATGGCCGGCGGCCCACACGCGGAGCGCCTCGCCGGCGACCGCGATCGTGGCGCCCCAGGCCACGGAACGCGGCGTCGGCTGCGCAAACCAGACCACGATCGCGCCGAAGAGAAATCCCAACGGGACGCGCAGCCGCGCGATGCGTGTGAGGCTCACGATACGTCTTCGCCCGGGCGCCGAAGCGGCGTCGAAGGCGCCCGCGGCTCCGACAGTCGACGCTCGACCGCGGCGGCGACTTCCGCCACCGTGATGTCCTCGAGGCACCACGCGCGGGCCGTGCAGCGTCGCTGATGGTGACAGTGGCAGCCTTCGAAGCGAGATAGACAAACGTCCGCGGGCGACCACGGCCCGTTGCGGGCGGGGCTGGTGGGGCCGTAGAGTCCGACGACAGGCGTGCCGACGGCAGCGGCGAGATGAATCGGACCGGTGTCTCCCGACACCATCAACGAGGCCCCGCGCGCGAGCTCGACGAGATCCGAAATGCTGGTCCGGGGCGCGACAATCGCGACCCCGCCGGACGCGTCCGCGACCGCGCGCGCGAGGGCTTCCTCTCCTGGACCCCAGAGCACGAACGGCATCAGCCCGAACCGAGACGGCAGAATCTCCGCCAGCGCGCCGAAGCGATCGGGAGGCCAGCGTTTGTTCGGCCAGGCGGCGCCGGGGTTGACGAGCGCGAAGGGGGCGCCGGCGGCCGCGCGCTGAACCTCGGCGAGCGCGGCCGAATCGCGCCGGGCAAGCGGAAACTCGAGACGCTCTGCCGGAACACCGAGCGCCGCGACCAGCGCCAGATTCTTGCGCACGACGTGCTCCGCGCCGTCTGGCGTCGCCGTCTCCGAGTAGAACGGCCGGGCGGTGCGCTCCCGCAAGTGCCAGATCGAGAAACCGAGCACACGCCGGGCCCCCGACGCGCGGGCCAGCACCGCCGATTTGAGCAGCCCTTGAAGGTCAACGGCGACGTCGTAGCGCTGCGCTCGAAGCAGGCGCGCGACGTCGAGCCACCCGCCGAGCGTCCGCGCGCGCAGCACGACCGCCTCGTCGATGATGGGAACGAGATCCACCAGCTCGCGATGCTGGGCGTCGACGAGCCAATCGATCCGTGCCTGCGGCGCCGCCCGCCTGAGCGCCGCGGCGGCCGGCAAGGCGTGGACGATGTCGCCGAGCGATCCCAGCCGGACGATGAGGACGCGATTCACGTGTTTCGCAGCCGCGCCAGGAGGTCTTTGGTGGAGTGGTCTTTCGGATCGCCGACGATCGCGATCCGCCCGCCGTATCGCCGGACGATGTCCCGCTCCGGAACGGTCTCGGCGGTGTAGTCGGTCCCCTTGCAGTGGACGTCAGGACGGAGGAGCTCGAGCAGCGGACCGACAGTCGGCTCGGAAAAGAGAACGACGTAGTCGACGTCGCGCACGCCCGCGACGAGCTCGCCGCGCTCGGCCGCCGGCAGGATCGGCCGTCCCGGCCCCTTCAGCCGCCGGACCGACGCGTCGTCATTCACTGCGACGACGAGCCGATCCGCTTCGGCGGCCGCCCCCTGAAGATAGCGGACGTGCCCCACGTGCAGCAGGTCGAAGCAGCCGTTCGCGAGCGCGATCGTCCGCCCCTCGGCGCGATCTTTTGCAACGAGCCCCGAGAGTTCGTCACGCGTGACGACAGTACCCATCCGTGTAATCCGTGGTTGCCTTAATCCGTGAAATCCGTGGTCACTGCCTCGCGCAACTCTCGCGCCGAGACCGTCGCCGTCCCGCGCTTCATGACGACGAGGCCGCCGGCATAGTTGGCCAGGCGCGCCGCTTCGTAGAACGACGCGCCGGCGGCGAGCGCGAGCGTCATCGTCGCGATGACCGTGTCGCCCGCGCCCGTCACGTCGGCAATCTCGTCGGAGCCGAAGATGTCGATGTGCGCCGTCGGCTGGCTTCGCTCGAAGAGCGCCATGCCGCGGCTGCCGCGTGTGATGAGCACTGCACGGGCGCCCGTCCTGGTGAGCATCTCGCGGCCGGCGCGCTCGAGGGCGCGCGCGTCGTCACCGATCCGCACGCCGAGGAGCTGCTCGACCTCGGACTCGTTCGGCGTGCATGCGGTCATGCCGCGGTAGCGTTCGAGCGCGTAGCGCGAGTCGACGAGAACAGGCCGGCCGTCCGCGATCGCGCGGCGCAGGCGCGACACCAGGCGCGGCGTCACCAGCCCGGCCCCGTAGTCCGACACGAGCAGCGCGTCCGCGCCCCGCGTGGCGGCCAGCGCGCGCGACTCGATCGCCTGGCGGGCGGCCGCGGCCGATTGATTCGACGCCCGATCGATCCGGACGACCTGCTGCTTGGCCGAGTGGATGCCGCCGGCGAGGATGCGCGTCTTGGTAGGTGTCCGGTAGCCGTGCGGCCTCAGCACGCGCCGTGCGTCCACGGTGCGCGCGAGCGCCTCGACCATCCGGCCCCCCGCTTCGTCCCGGCCGGCGAGGCCGACCGCGCGGGCGGCGCCGCCGAGCGCGGCGACGTTGCGCGCGGCGTTCCCAGCGCCGCCCGGAAGTATTTCCGTCGTGTCGTAGGTCAGGATGAGAACCGGCGCTTCGCGTGAGACCCGCGCCACCCGGCCGTAGATGAACTCGTCGGCAATGAGGTCGCCGACGATCGCGATCCTCCGACCGGCGAACGCACCGATGAGCTTCAGCAGCCGCGCTGCCGTAGTATCCACGTGGTCGCTTCCATCAGGTTGTCCGCAACGTGCGCAGGAGAAACTCGCTCGCTGGGGCGCGCGAGCGCCGAGACTCCATACCCGGTCCGCACGAGCACGCCGCGCCCGCCGAGCACGATCGCCGGCTCGAGGTCGTACCATCGATCGCCGACGGCGATCGACCGCGCGGGATCGAGCCCGAGCTCGTCGATCGCCTGCGTAAAGAGGCCCGTTGCCGGCTTCCGGCAGTCGCATCGCAGACGATACGCCTCCACCTCCGCGTCGGGATGATGCGGGCAGTAGTAGATCGCGTCCACGCGCGCGCCGCCCGCCTCCAGCCGCACCCTCAGTTCGCGATGCGTCGCCTCGACGAACGGTTCGTCCACCAGGCCGCGGCCGATCCCGCTCTGATTGGTGATGACGATGACTTTGAAGCCGGCTCGATTGAGGAGCCGCACCGCGTCCACCGTCCAGGGGAAGAGCCGCAGGCGGTCGAGCCGATCGAGGTAGCCCGACTCTTCGATCAGCGTGCCGTCGCGGTCCAGGAATACCGCCGGGACGCTCACGAGCTCGCCCTGAGCGTAGTCGAAGGGCTTGCCCTGAGCGTAGTCGAAGGGCTTGGCCCGAGCCTGGAGTTGTCGAGCCTGCGCAGAATGGACTCGACGACGCGGTCGGGGGTGATGCGCTTCATGCACCGGTGATCGATCGGGCAGTCCCGCAGCATACACGGCCGGCAGAAGACGTCCGCCGTCAGCACGTCGTGATCTCCCTCGGGCGCGGTCGCGCGCTCGTTGGTCGGCCCGAAGATCGCGACAACCGGCCGACCAAGGGCGGCGGCGAGGTGCATCGCGCCGGAATCGTTCGACAGGAACGCGTCGCACGCCGCCAGCACGCCGATCAACTCGCCGAGGTTCGTGCGTCCGATCAGATTCACGGCAGGCGCGGTCGATTCTATCGCACGTCCCGAATCCCGATCTCCCGCGGCGCCGACCAGCACGATGGCGATGCCGCGCGCGGCGAGCTGCCGCGCGACCTCCGCGGCGCGCGCCGGGGGCCACCGCTTGGCTTGTCCATATGACGCGCCCGGTGCGATCCCGACGATCGGTACGCCATCCGGCACGCCGGCGCGTTCGAGCACGTCGCGTCCGCGCGTGCGGGTCTGCGCGCCTGGTGTGATGCGTGGCGGCGCGGTGGCATCGGTCGCGCCGAGGTCGAGCCCCCGCATGAGCGCGCGATAGTACTCCGCCTGGTGGACCCGCCCGCGCGGGCGGCGCACCGCACGTGTGAGGAGTGGACTTCGCAGGTTGGCGCGATAGCCCCAGCGCTCGGGTATCCGGCCCGCCGCGCGATCCAGGCGGACCCGAACGAGTTCGTCATCAGGATCGCGAGATCGGCTTGAACGGTCCGGAGACTCGCGATTTCGCCTTTCCGCCTTCGTTCCTTGTCTCCGAGCGCGAGCACGTCTTCCGGCGCGCCGTCCGTTTCCTCGCGGAAGATCGGTGCGAACGCCGCCGGCAGCGCGACCGCCAGGCGCGCACCCGGCAACCCGGCGCGCGCCATCGCCAGCGCCGGGAGCGCCATGACGATGTCGCCGAGCCAGTTCGGCAGCCGGATGAGAACCCTATCTGCGTTCATCTGCGTTCATCTGCGTTCATCTGCGGCTCGGCATCGTCGGAAGCGGCCGCCGGAAACATGCCCGGCGCCGCAGCGGTGGAGTCGAAATCCCGCCAGCGCCGATGCATCCACAGCCAGAGCTCGGGGTACCGTCGCACGTACATCTCGAGGACGTCGGTGCACCGCTGGGTGAATTCCCGCACCGCGTCGTGCGGGTCGTCGCCCTGAGCGCTGCGCGGCGGCTCGACCGCATGCTCATAGACGAGCCGGTACCGCCCGCCGGGCATCGGCAGCGCGAAGACGGGGATCACCCGCGCCCCCGTTCGCAACGCCAGCGCAGCGAGCGCCGACGTCGTGGCCGCCGGCCGGTTGAAGAAATCGACGGTCACGGCGTCGCTGCTATGGATGTGCTGATCGATGAGAATGGCGATCCCATCGTTTGCGGCTAGGTGCCGAAGCACGCGCCGTATCGCCCCCTTACGATAGATGACGCTGTTGCCCGTGCACGTGCGCGCGCGCTCCAGCAGCGCGTTGAGCCAGGGGTTGTCCAGCGGACGGGCGAGCACGGCCAGCGGCGGCAGCGCCAGCGGGTGCGCCAGCGCGTTGAGCTCCCAGAAACCGAAGTGGCCGGTGTAGAAGAACACGCCGCGCCCCGCTCCAATCGCCGACTGAACCCTGTCGAGCCCTTCGAATTCGATCCGCTCGAGCATCCGCGCCGGCGTCATCGTCGAGAACTTGAGCAACGTTGTCAGGAGGCGTCCGAAATGTGCGAAGGTCGCGCGCGCGATCCGGCGGCATTCCCGTGCCGATCTGAGCGGGAACGCCGCGCGCAGGTTCTGGATCGCGAGCCGGCGGTGCCGCCCGTCGAGCGCGTAGAACACGAGGCCGATCCCGCTGCCGAGGGCGTGCACGAGACGATGCGGGAGGAAGCGAACCCCGACGAGCACGGCGCGGACCGCGAGGTACTCGACGAAGTGGCGGGCCCGCTTCACCGGGGGCCCTCCGCGCCGATGGCGCTTCGGCCGCCCAAGCGGGCCTCCGCGAGCCGCCCGCGGAGCCACGACTCGAACTCCCCTGCCGGCTCGACCGACACCGTGATTGGCAGGACAGCGAGCGGGAGGCCAAGCGGGCCGTGTGGCGCCAGGCGCACGGCATCTTTCGCCGTCGTCAGGACGGCCTCGGCGCCGGCGGCTTGCGCGCGCATGACGACGCCATTCACGTCGGCGCGCGAGTACGGATGATGATCGGGGAACACGAACGTGTCGACGACCATCCAGCCCGCGGCTCTCGCCGAGTCGGCAACGCGCGCGGGGCGCGCGATCCCGGCGAGGACCGCGACCCGGCGGAACCCGGCGTCCGCTGCGGTTTCACGCGTCTCGAGCAGCCAGGCGTCGCCGGTGGTCTGCGTGATCCGATAGACCTGTCTCGCGCCGAGCGCCGCGACACGCGCCGGCTCGCCGTCGTTCACGAGCACCGCGTCCGCCGCGGCGAGCGTGTCGATCGGCTCACGCAGGCGCCCGGATGGCAGCGTGCGATCGGACAGATCGGCCTCGGTCACGATCAAAAGATCGATGTCGCGCGCGAGAGCGAGATGCTGGAATCCATCGTCCAGCACGTGGACGGTGCAGCCGAACGCGCGTTCCGCCAGACACCCGGCGAGGTACCGATCCGGTGACACCAGCACCGCGACACCCTCCGCATCGCGCGCCAGCATCAGCGGTTCGTCGCCAGACTCCTCGAGCGTACCGACGATGCGATCGGGCTCCCGGACGACGACGATGCCGTCGCGAGGGCGGACGCGGCCGTAGCCGCGGGTCAGGACCGCCGGGCGCTCGCCCCACGCGACGAGCCGGCGCGCGAGATGCGCGACTGTCGGCGTCTTCCCGCTGCCACCGACCGACAGGTTTCCGACGCTGATGACCGGCTGGCGCAGATGACGGCGCGCGTCCGGACGTCGGCTGTACCAGCGGCGGCGGGCGCGGGCCGAGGCGGCGAAGATGGCGCTGATCAATGCACCAGGCGAAACGGGCGGACGACCGCGTGGGAACGCGCGTCGGGCGGAAAGACCCGCGCGATGGCTTCGAGGGTCCGATGCTTCGCGCCGCGGTTCGCTTCCACGAGTGCGCGCGCCGCAGCCCCGAGCCGCGCCCGCCGGACGGGGTCGCTCAGCAGGCCGGACAGCGCTTCGGTCAACCCTGCTTCGGACGACACCTGCTCCGCCGCGCCGTTGTCGAGAAACGTCCGCGCGATCTCGGCAAAGTTCTGCATGTACGGGCCGAAGATAATCGCCTTCCCGAAGACGGCCGGCTCGAGGATGTTGTGGCCGCCGGCATCCACGAGGCTGCCGCCGACGAACACCGCCGTGGCGAGCTGAAACAACGTCGCCAGCTCGCCGAACGTGTCCAGGATGACGACATCCGCGCGCGGCTCCCCGTCCACGGGCAGCTCGCTGCGCCGCGCTACGCTGAAACCCTCGTCCGACACGAGTCCCGCCACTTCGTCGAAGCGCTCGGGCTTGCGCGGGGCAAGGACGAGCAGCGCGTCCGGCCTCGTGCGCTTCACGCGGCGGAACGCCGTGAGCACAGGCCCCTCTTCACCCTTGAGCGTGCTGGCGGCGATCACCACCGGCCGATCCTCGCGCACACGGAAGTAGCGCAGCACCCGCTGGCGTCCGCGGCCTTCAATCGACGAGGGGGTTTCGAGCGAGTCGAATTTCAGGCTGCCGGTCATGACCACCTTCGACTGATCGATCCCGACGTCGATCAGGCGCCGCGCAGATTCGTCCCCCTGCATACAGGCCAGATCGAGGTCGCCGAGGACGCGCCGGAAGAACGGGCGGGCAAACCGGTACCGTGGATACGACCGGGACGAGATGCGGCCGTTGACCAGGACGGTGCGGATCCCGTGCGATTGGCAGGCGCGCAGCAGGTTCGGCCACAGCTCGGTTTCCATCATGATGAACAGCCGCGGCCGGACGATCCGGAGCGTGCGCCGGACGATGAACGGCAGGTCGAACGGCAGGAAGAACACCGCGTCCACGTGTTGCAGGTTGCTCCGCGCGACCTGCTGCCCCGTCATCGTGGTCGTCGAGAGAAACAGCCGCAGCCGCGGATAGCGCTCGCGCAACTCGCCGATGAGCGCGCGGGCCGTCAACACTTCGCCGACCGATACGGCGTGCAGCCAGATCGATTCATCGCCATCGAGGTTGAGCGTGAGCGGCAGGACGCCGAGCCGCTGCGGCAGGCTGCCCACGTACTTGCGGTAGCGCACCGCCTGATAGACGAAGTACGGCGACGCGACGATGAAGAAGAGGACGATCGCCAGGCTGTACAGCAGGTACATCGGTCTTTGGCGCGCGGGCGGTGTTGATCAGAATAACGGCTGTTTGACCCTCCGGCAAGCCAACGCTCGCGCATGATGGATAGAATATGTGGGAGCCTGTCATGGTCGCCGTGCAAACGCTTAGGCGCGCACGGCGCGCCTGCGAGGGAGCGGCGCGGGGCGTAGGGGTCCCCGCAAGCGACCGAGCCGGGGTTTGGGGGGGAGCCCCATCCTAAGCTGGAGGAGTTCGCAGATGGCCGTCAAAGTGGGGATCAATGGCTTCGGCCGCATCGGGCGCAACATCATGCGCGCGGCGCTCGGGCAGAAGGACATGGACTTCGTCGCCGTGAACGACCTGACGAGCGCAGGCACGCTCGCGCACCTGCTCAAGTACGACTCGATTCTCGGCAACCTGAAGGCGACGATCGAGGCCAGGGGGGATGCGATCGCGGTCGACGGCGACGAGTTCAAGGTCCTCTCGGTCAAGGACCCCGCCCAGCTGCCCTGGAAGGATCTCGGCGTCGACATCGTGTTCGAATCGACCGGCCTCTTCACGAACCGCGACGCCGCGGCCAAGCATCTCGCCGCCGGCGCCAAGCGCGTCATCATCACCGCGCCCGCCAAGGGCCCGGACGTGACGCTCCTCCTCGGCGTGAACGCGGACAAGTACGATCCCGCGAAGCATCAGATCATCTCGAACGCGTCCTGCACGACGAATTGTCTCGCGCCGGTCGCAAAAATCCTCCACGAGACCTTCGGGATCAGGAACGGCTGGATGACGACCGTCCATGCCTACACGAACGACCAGCAACTCCTCGACCTGCCGCACAAGGACCTGCGGCGCGCGCGGGCGGCGGCCCTGTCGATGATCCCGACCACGACCGGGGCGGCGGTGGCCGTGGGCGAAGTCCTGCCGGAGTTGAAAGGGCGCCTCGACGGGTTCGCGCTCCGCGTGCCGACGCCAAACGTCTCGGTGGTCGACCTGGCGGCGTTCGTCGAGAAAAAGACGACCCCCGACGAGATCAACGCCGCGTTCACGAAGGCGGCCGGCGGGGCCCTCAAGGGCATCATGCAGGTATCGACCGAAGAACTGGTTTCGATCGACTTCCGAGGGAACCCGCACTCCGCGATCGTCGATGCCCCCTACACGAAGGTGATGGACGGCAATTTCGTGAAGGTCCTCGCCTGGTACGACAACGAGTGGGGCTATTCCAACCGCTGCGTGGATCTCGTGCGATTCATGGCCAAGAAAGGGTTGTGAAAAAGACCATTCGGGATCTCGACGTGAACGGGCGGCGCGCCTTCATCCGGGTCGATTTCAACGTCCCGATCAAAGACGGACAGATCACGGACGAGACGCGAATCACCGCGTCGCTGCCGACAGTCCGCTACGCGCTCGATCGAGGGGCAACGGTCGTGCTCGCGTCACACCTGGGCCGTCCGAAAGGCCGGCCGCAGCCGGCGCTGAGCCTGCGTCCGGTGGCGGAGCGGCTCGGCGAGCTCATCGAACGGCCGGTCCAGTTCGCCGAAGACTGCATCGGCGACGAGGCGCGCGCCGCGGTGACGCGCGCTGGCAAGGGAGGGCTCGTCCTGCTCGAAAACCTCCGCTTCCACGCGGCAGAGGAAAAAAACGACCCCGCGTTTGCGCGCGAGCTGGCGTCGCTCGCCGACGTCTACGTAAACGACGCGTTCGGCGCGGCGCACCGGGCGCACGCGTCGACGGAAGGCATCGTCCATCATGTCTCGCACGCCGCGGCGGGGCTGCTGATGGAGGCCGAGCTGGAGCACCTGGGCCGCGTGCTCGAATCGCCCGAAAAGCCATTCGTCAGCGTTCTCGGCGGCGCCAAGGTGTCGGACAAGATCGAAGTGATCCAGAATCTCCTCCCGCGGCTGGACGCGCTCGTCATCGGGGGCGCGATGGCGTATACCTTCTTCCTCAGCCGCGGCGTCCCGACCGGCAAGTCGCTCGTCGAGCCGGATCGGGTCGAGTCGGCCCGCGACGTCGAGGCACAGGCGCGCGCGCGCCGGTTGACGCTGGAGCTGCCGATCGACCATGTGGTCACGACGAAGATCGAAGCGGGCGCCCCGTCCGATACGATGGAGGTCGGTGACGCCCGGATCGGCGATCGGATCGGCGTAGACATCGGGCCCCGGACGACCGTGCGCTATGCCGAGGTCATCCACGGGGCAAAGACGGTGGTCTGGAACGGCCCCATGGGTGTGTTCGAGATCGACGCCTTCGCGAAGGGCACGCTGGGCGTGGCCAACGCCGTTGCAGCCGTCAAAGGGACCACGATCATCGGCGGCGGAGACTCGATCGCTGCGGTGAAGAAGGCGGGAGTGGCGGACCGGATTACGCACATCTCGACCGGCGGCGGCGCGTCGCTCGAGTTCCTGGGCGGGCGCACGTTGCCGGGGGTTGCCGTCCTGCCGGATCGGTGACAATCCTTGGGCACTGGGCACTGGGCAATAGGCACTCTTCAGTTGACAGAATGCCTAGTGCCTAGTGCCTAATGCCTGCAGAGAAAAAAGCATGCGCATTCCCTTCCTGGCGGCGAACTGGAAGATGTACAAGACCGTGCACGAGGCGGTCGTCTACGTCAAAGAGTTCCGGTTGATGGTGAAGGATGTGACCGACGCAGAGATCGTCGTCGCGCCGCCGTTCACGGCGATTCACGCGGCGGCGGAGGCCGCCCGGAACACCCCAATCGGAATCGCCGCGCAGGATCTGTACTGGGAGCGCGAAGGGGCGTTCACCGGCGAGGTGAGCGCGGCGATGGTCAAGGAAGCGGGAGCGGAGTACGTGATCGTCGGCCACTCGGAGCGGCGACGGCTGTTTGGCGAAACGGACGCGGGCGTCAACCGCAAGACGATCGCGGCGTTCGGCGCGGGCCTGACGCCGATCCTGTGCATCGGCGAAACGCTCGAGGAGCGGGAGAAGAACCAGACGTTCGCCATCCTCGACCGTCAGATCAAGGATGGGCTCGACGCGCTGACGTCCGAACAGGTAGCAGCGCTGGTGATCGCCTACGAGCCGGTCTGGGCCATCGGGACCGGACGCAACGCGACGCCCGAGCAGGCGGCCGAGGCGCACACGCACATCAGGTCCCGGCTGCGTCAGTGGTTCGGCGGGGACGCCGCGGAGCAGTGTCACGTCATCTACGGCGGCAGCGTGAAGCCGGACAATATCCGAGATCTCATCGCGCACCCCGACGTCGACGGCGCGCTCGTCGGCGGCGCGAGTCTCGATGTCCGCGCGTTCCACGAGATTGTGGCGCGCAGCCGACCAGCCGCTGTTTAGCTCGTTCGAGTGCGATTTTCCTGCACGGATCTTCACAAACTCGATACGCCACACCCCCAACGAGCGACGATCGCAGCCGAGCAGAAGGTTTCATCGCGAATGACTTTTGTGGTGGCGTCGATGGTCTTTTGCCTCCAAAAACAGTAGAGGTCGCGGAATCGATCTTGCTGCTCAGCTCCAATAGGTCAACACCCCAAGCCCATGAGAGAGGAGGCCAAGCGGCCCTCCGTGTGTGTCGTTGTCCGCACGTGTGGGCTGTCCAGAGTCCTGCTCGTTTGCGCGGTCGCCGCCGCCTGCTGGCCCGCTCATAGCGCCCTCGCGCAGACGCGCCTTCCGCCTGGGTTCCAAGACGCAACCGTCGTCACCGGCCTGTCCAATCCGACCGCCATGCAGTTCGCGCCTGATGGCCGGCTGTTCGTAGCGCAGCAAGACGGGCGGCTCCGCGTCGTCAAGAACGGTGCGCTCCTGCCTGCTGCGTTCGTCACGCTGACCGTGAATTCAGTCGGTGAACGAGGACTCCTGGGCGTCGCCGTCGACCCGAACTTCGCGATCAACCAGTACGTGTACGTGTACTACACGGCCACGACACCGACGATTCACAATCGCATCAGTCGCTTCAAGGCGAACGGAGACGTGGCTGATACGACGGAGGGTGAGGTCGTTCTGCTCGACTTCGACACCCTGAGTGGCGCGACCAACCACAACGGCGGGGCCATCCACTTCGGAGCGGATGGAAAGCTGTACGCGGCGCACGGCGACAATGCGGATGGAAGCAACGCGCAAACGCTGAACAACCTGCTCGGCAAGATCATCCGCATGAATCCGGTGGAGGATTCGACGGCGCAGGTGCCGCTGGACAACCCTTTCGTCGGGACGGCGACCGGCAAGAATCGGCTCATCTGGGTCATGGGGCTGCGCAACCCGTTTACCTTCAGCGTTCAGCCCGGTACGGGGTTGACCTTCGTCAACGATGTCGGTGAAGCCGCGTTCGAAGAGATCAACCAGGTGCAGGCCGGCCGGAATTTCGGATGGCCGACGACCGAAGGGCCGTTCAACGCTTCGAGTTTTCCGCAATTCACGAACCCGGTTTACAGCTATCGCCACAGCGGCGGCAGTCCCACAGGCTGCGCCATCACCGGCGGAGCGTTTTACAATCCTCCGGCACCGGCCTTCCCGGCTTCGTACATCGGCAAGTATTTCTTCGCCGACTTCTGCGGGGACTGGATCTACTACATCGATCCGAACAATCCGTCCGCCGCAACCCAGTTCGCTACCTCCATCGTCCTGGCTCCGGTAGATCTCAAGGTCGGCCCAGACGGCGCCTTGTACTATCTCACGCGAACGGGAAACGTCGGCAAGATCCTGCCTAGCGGCACCACGCCGCCGGAGATATACCAGCACCCGACGAATCGGACGGTGACGGTTGGCGGACGAGCGACGTTCAGCGTGAGCGCGACCGGTCTGGCGCCGCTTTCCTACCAGTGGCAGAAGAACGGCGCAGATATCGCGGGTGCCACGTCACCTTCCTACACAACGCCGCCGGCTGACCTCACGGACAACAATTCGACGTACCGCTGCCGCGTGACCAATTCGGCTGGAAGCGTCACGAGCAACTCCGCGGTCCTCACAGTCACGGTCAACACGCCTCCGATTGCGACAATCGTGACGCCGGCGGCCACGACGACGTACTCCGCTGGGACGACACTGGCGTTCTCCGGAACCGGGACCGACCAGGAGGACGGGAATCTCGCCCCGAGCGCCCTGCAGTGGCGGATCGACTTCCACCACGACACGCACGCCCATCCGGCCATGCCGGACACGCCAGGCATAAGCGACGGCACGTTCGCGATCCCGAACATCGGCGAGACGTCCGCGAACGTGTGGTATCGCGTCTTCCTGACGGTAACGGATTCAGGCGGCCTCTCGACGACGACGTTCGTCGACGTCAGGCCCAACACCGCCGTGATCACTCTGGCGACCGTGCCTCCGGGCCTGCAGGTCACGCTGGATGGTCAACCCGTCACGACCCCCACCAGCGTCACGAGCGTCGTGGGGTTGCTGCGCGCGCTTGGCGTCGTCTCACCGCAGGCCTTCGGCGACAGCACGTATCGGTTCGTCTCCTGGTCCGACGGCGGGGCCGCAACGCACGCGATCACGACCCCTGACACCAACACCACTTACACGGCCACCTACGTCACTTTCACCGCGCCGGTCGTCGACGCCGGCGCCGACCAGACCATCACGATGCCGGCGGGTGCGATCCTCGATGCCACGGTCATCGATGACGGATGGCCCGTACCGCCGGGGGCGGTCAGCGTCGCGTGGAGCATGGTCAGTGGGCCGGCGAACGTCGTCATCAATCCGACGATAGTGGAATTCGACCCATCGCCCGACCACGCCGCGACCTCGAGCGGCATGCCCCTCGTCGTGCGGTACGATTTGGAGCTATATCTGATCGGTTCCGCCCAACCGTTCAAGGTAATAACTCTCGGGAAACCAGGCCCGCAAGCCGACGGCAAGATCCGAGAGGATCTCACGACGCGCCTGGGATCGGGTCTGAGCCATGGAATCCTCTTCCAGGCGGCGGTCGCCGCGGTAGGTACCGGCGGCACCGCGCGAAGCACGCTATCCAACCTGTTTGCATGGTCGGCGACATCGGCGCCAGTCACCTTCGGCGATCCAGCGGCGGTCGATACCACGGCCGCGTTCGCAACGCCGGGTACCTACGTGCTGCGACTCACGGCTACGGACGGCGCGCTCAGCGCCTCTGACAATGTGACGGTCGTCGTACTGCCAGGGAATCAACCGCCCGGAGTCAACGCCGGCCCCGATCAGATCCTTCCGCTGCCAGCGGATGCGGTGCTCGAGCCGACCGTCACAGACGACGGCGAACCCGCGCCTCCGGGCGCCGTGACCACGACCTGGAGCGTGGTGAGCGGAGAGGGCGCCGTCACGTTCGCCGATGCTGCGGCGGCGTCCACGACGGCCAGGTTCACGGTTCCAGGAACGTACGTGTTGCGGCTGACGGCCAGTGACGGCGCGCTCAGCACGACTGACGACCTGACCATCGTCGCGGACTTTCCGAACCAGGCGCCGACCGTCGATGTGGGCGCCGACCAGACGATCCTGTTCCCCGCCATAGTGTCGCTGGACGGCACCGTGAGCGACGACGGACGGCCGGTGAACCCTGGCCGAGTCCAGACCCAATGGGTCGTTGCCAACGGTCCGGCGGCCGTCACGTTCGCTCAAGAGATGGAGGTCGACACGACGGCGACCTTCGCGACACCGGGGATCTACGTCCTGCGTCTGGTCGCCAACGACGGGGAGTTGGAAACTCTCGACGACATCACCGTTCTCGTCGTCGCCAATCAGCCTCCGACGGTCAGCGCTGGCATCAATCAAGCGATCACGCTTCCATCGGTCGCGGCGCTCGATGGAACGGTCATCGACGATGGAATCCCGGCGCCACCTGGTGCCGTCACGACCGCGTGGAGCCTGGTGAGCGGTCCGGCAGCGGTCGCGTTTGCGAATCCTGCGGCAGTCGACACGACCGTAACCTTTTCCGCCGCGGGGACCTACGTGCTTCGCCTGACAGCCTCGGATGGCGCACTCACCGCCCAGGATGACGTCACCGCGTGGGTGGCAGGCACCGCGCTGCAGTTCTTCGGCCACGGGTTCGGCGATATCGACCGCGTCAAGATCCTCATCGACGCACCCGAGGTTCCAGCCGACGTCGGGGCGACCGACTTCACGATCGAATGGTGGATGCGCGCCAATCCAGGAGACAACACAGCCGGTCCCATTTCGCCGGCCGCCTCCAACTGGCTGCAGGGGAACATCCTGATCGATCGAGATATTTCGGGCGCCGGCGACTTTGGCGACTACGGTGTTTCGCTCGGGGAGGGCCGGCTGGCGTTCGGAGTGGGGACCGCGCTCAGTGAGCAGACGATCGTCGGATCGACGAACGTCGCGGACGGGGCCTGGCATCACGTGGCAGTGACACGCCGGTTGTCCGATGGGCGCCTGCAGCTCTACGTCGACGGGTTGCTCGACGCGAGCGGACAGGGTCCGGCAGGGGATGTCAGCTATCGCAACGACCGGCCGACCAGCTCGCCGAACGATCCCTTCCTCGTGCTCGGCGCCGAGAAACACGGGCTCGGCGGGCCGGGCGGAAGCTATCGCGGATGGATCGATGAGCTTCGAATCTCGAACGGGCTGCGATACGCCGAGCCGTTCGTCCGTCCGTCGGCGCCGTTCACATCCGATGGCAACACCGTGGCCCTGTACCACTTCGATGAGGGCATGGGGACAAGCCTCGGAGATAGCTCGGGCGCGTTGGGGGGACCAAGCAACGGCGAGCTGCGCGTCGGCGGGTCACCGCCTGGCCCCGAATGGGTCGCGTCGACCGCGCCAATTGATGACTCCGACAACGTCGGCCCTACTGTGGACGCCGGCATCGATCGGACGGTCATCTGGCCAGCCGGTGTCGTACTCGATGGAACCGTTGTCGACGACGGATGGCCCGTGCCTCCGGGCGTGGTCACCCACAGCTGGAGCGTCGTAGACGGACCGGGCACGGTGACGTTCGTCGATTCGGCAGCGGTTGACGCGATGGCGAGCTTCGCCGTCGCGGGCACGTACGTGCTGCGGCTCACTGCCAGTGATGGCGCACTCGGTGCGAGTGACGAGGTCACCGTAGTGGTCCAGCCGCCGGCGCCGATCAACCAGACTCCAATCGTCAACGCCGGCAGCGACCAGACCATCACGCTGCCGGCGTCTGCGACGCTCGACGGCACGGTGAGCGACGATGGCCTGCCGATTCCAGCGGCGGTTACGACCAGCTGGATGCAGGTCGACGGTCCGGGCACCGTGACCTTCGCGGATCGTTTGGCAGTCGATACGATCGCCACGTTTTCCGCGGCCGGCACGTACGTGCTGCACCTCAGAGCCCATGACGGCGCCGTCGGTGGCAGCGACGAAGTGATAGTGGTCGTCGAGCCGGCGCCGGCCGTGAATCAGGCGCCGGTCGTCAACGCCGGTCCCGATCAGACGATCACGCTGCCGGCCGCGGTGATGCTCGGGGGCACGGTCACCGATGACGGCCTTCCGAGCCCGCCCGCGGTCGTCACGACCGCGTGGACGATGACGAGCGGCCCGGGCGCCGTGATATTTGGCGATCCGACTGGCGTCCACACGACAGCTACATTCTCCGAAGCCGGCACCTATGTACTTCGGCTGACCGCGAGCGACAGCGCGCTGAGTGTCTTCGACGAGCTCACGGTCATCGTCCAGGCGGCTAACACCGCGCCGGTGGTGAACGCCGGTCCGGATCAAACGATCGCGCTCCCCGCCTCGGCGATGCTGGACGGCACGGTGACCGATGACGGGCTGCCGAGTCCGCCGGCAACAGTCACGACCACCTGGGGCCAGGTCAGCGGCCCGGGCGTGGTGACGTTTGGCAATGCGTCCGCCGTTGACACGACCGCCAGCTTCTCGATGGCCGGCACCTACGTGCTGCGGTTGACCGCGAGCGACAGCATTCTGAGCGCCTTCGACGAGCTCACCGTCACCGTCGAGGCCGCTAACACGGCGCCAGTCGTCAATGCCGGTCCCGATCAGGCGATCACGCTCCCCGCTTCGGCGACGCTCGACGGCACGGTGACCGATGACGGGTTGCCCGCGCCGCCCGCCGCCGTCACGACGACGTGGACGATGACCAGTGGTCCGGGCACTGTCACCTTCGGCAATGCGACGTTGGTCGATACGACCGCGAGCTTCTCGGTCGCCGGCACCTATGTCCTGCGGCTGACTGCGAGTGACAGCGCGCTGAGTGCGTTCGACGAGGTCACCGTCACGGTCCAGGCCGCTAACACGGCGCCGGTCGTCAATGCCGGTCCCGATCAGACGATTGCGCTGCCGGCCGCAGCGACGCTCGACGGCACGGTGACCGATGACGGCTTGCCGAATCCCCCGGCGGCGGTCACGACGACTTGGACGATGACCAGCGGCCCGGGCACCGTCACGTTCGGCAATGCGACGTTGGTCGATACGACCGCGAGCTTCTCGGTCGCCGGCACCTATGTCCTGCGGCTGACGGCGAGCGACAGCGCGCTGAGTGCGTTCGACGAGGTCACCGTCACGGTCCAGGCCGCTAACACGGCGCCGGTCGTCAATGCCGGTCCCGATCAGACGATTGCGCTGCCGGCCGCAGCGACGCTCGACGGCACGGTGACCGATGACGGCTTGCCGAATCCCCCGGCGGCGGTCACGACGACTTGGACGATGACCAGCGGCCCGGGCACCGTCACGTTCGGCAATGCGACGTTGGTCGATACGACCGCGAGCTTCTCGGTCGCCGGCACGTATGTCCTGCGGCTGACGGCGAGCGACAGCGCGCTGAGTGCGTTCGACGAGGTCACCGTCACGGTGCAGCCGGCGAACCAGGCGCCGGTCGTCAATGCCGGCATCGACCAGACGATTGCCCTGCCAGCGAGTGCGGCACTCGACGGGACCGTGACCGACGACGGCTTCCCGAATCCGCCGGCGACAGTGACGACGCTTTGGTCGAAGGTAAGCGGCCCGGGCACCGTCACCTTCGGGAACGCGAGCGCGATCGACACGACGGCGAGCTTCTCGACGGCAGGCGCCTACGTCCTGCGGCTGACGGCGAGCGACAGTGCGCTGAGTGTGTTCGACGAGGTCACTGTCACGGTGCAGCCGGCGAACCAGGCGCCGGTCGTCAACGCCGGCATCGACCAGACGATTTCGCTTCCGGCGAACGCCGTGCTCGACGGCACGGTGACCGACGACGGCTTCCCGAATCCGCCAGGAACGCTGACGACGACGTGGGCCCAGATCAGTGGGCCGGGCACCGTCACCTTCGGAAACGCCAACGCCGTGGATACCAGCGCGAGCTTCTCCGTCGCCGGCGCGTATGTGCTGCGGCTGACGGCGAGCGACAGCGCGCTGACGGCGTTCGACGAGGTCACCATCACGGTGCAGCCGGCGAACCAGGCGCCGGTCGTGAATGCCGGCGTCGACCAGACGATTGCGCTTCCGGCGAACGTCGTGCTCGACGGCACGGTAACCGACGACGGCTTCCCGAATCCGCCGGCGACGGTGACAACGACGTGGGCGCAGATCAGTGGGCCGGGGACCGCGACCTTCGGGAACGCCGCAGCCGTGGATACGACGGCGAGTTTCTCTGCGGCGGGCACCTACGTCCTGCGCCTGACGGCGAGCGACAGCGCGCTGAGTGCGTTCGACGAGGTCACCGTTACGGTGCAACCGGCGAACCAGGCGCCGGTGGTCAGCGCCGGCGTCGACCAGACGATTGCGCTTCCGGCGAGCGCCCTGCTCGATGGCACGGTGACCGACGACGGCTTCCCAAACCCGCCGGGAGTGGTGGCCACGACGTGGACCCAGATCAGTGGGCCGGGGACGGTGACCTTCGGTAATGCGGCGTTAGTCGATACAACCGCCAGCTTCTCGGCAGCGGGCACGTATGTGCTGCGGCTGACGGCGAGCGACAGCGCGCTGAGCGCGTTCGACGAGGTCATCGTCACCGTACAGCCGGCGAACCAGGCGCCGGTGGTCAGCGCGGGCGTCGACCAGACGATCGCCCTCCCCGGCAGCGCGACGCTCGACGGCACGGTGACCGACGACGGCTTCCCGAGCCCGCCGGGAGTGGTGACCACGACGTGGACCCAGATCAGTGGGCCGGGGACGGTGACCTTCGGAAACGCCAACGCGGTGGATACGACGGCGAGCTTCTCGGCAGCTGGCATCTACGTCCTCCGGCTGACGGCGAACGACAGCGCGCTGAGTGCGTTTGACGACGTCACCGTCACGGTGCAGCCGGCGAACCAGGCGCCGGTCGTCAACGCCGGCGCGGACCAGACGATTGCCCTGCCCGCCAGTGCGGCGCTCGACGGCACGGTGACCGACGACGGCTTCCCGAGCCCGCCGGGAGTAGTGACCACGACGTGGACCCAGATCAGTGGGCCGGGGACGGTGACCTTCGGCAATGCGACGTTGGTCGATACGACCGCGAGCTTCTCGGTCGCGGGCACCTACGTCCTGCGGCTGACGGCGAGCGACAGCGCGCTGAGCGCGTTCGACGAGGTCACCGTCACGGTGCAGCCGGCGAACCAGGCGCCGGTCGTCAACGCCGGCGCGGACCAGACGATCGCCCTGCCAGCGAGCGCGACGCTCGACGGGACCGTGACCGATGACGGCTTCCCGAGCCCGCCAGGAGTCGTGACCACGACGTGGACCCAGATCAGTGGGCCGGGCACCGTCACCTTCGGGAACGCGAGTGCGGTGGATACCAGCGCGAGCTTCTCGGCGCCAGGCACCTACGTCCTGCGGCTGACGGCGAGCGACAGTGCGCTGAGTGCGTTCGACGAGGTCACCGTCACGGTGCAGCCGGCGAACCAGGCGCCGGTCGTCAACGCCGGCGCGGACCAGACGATCGCCCTCCCCGGCAACGCGACGCTCGACGGGACCGTGACCGACGACGGCTTCCCGAACCCGCCCGGAACGCTGACGACAACGTGGACCCGGATCAGTGGGCCGGGGACGGTGACCTTCGGGAATGCGAGCGCGGTCGACACGACGGCGAGCTTCTCGGCGGCGGGCACCTACGTCCTGCGACTGACGGCGAATGACAGCGCGCTGAGCGCGTTCGACGAGGTCACCGTCACCGTCCAGCCGGCGAACCAGGCGCCGGTGGTCAGCGCGGGACTCGACCAGACGATCGTGCTCCCGGGCAGCGCGACGCTCGACGGGACCGTGACCGACGACGGGTTCCCGAGTCCACCTGCGACCGTCACGACCACGTGGACCCGGATCAGTGGGCCGGGGACGGTGACCTTCGGGAATGCGAGCGCGGTCGACACGACCGCGAGCTTCTCGGCGGCGGGCACCTACGTCCTGCGGCTGACGGCGAGCGACAGCGCGCTGAGCGCGTTCGACGAGGTCACCGTCACGGTGCAGCCGGCGAACCAGGCGCCGGTGGTCAGCGCCGGCGTCGACCAGACGATTGCGCTTCCGGCGAACGCCGTGCTCGACGGCACGGTGACCGACGACGGCTTCCCGAGCCCGCCGGCGACCGTGACGACCACGTGGACGATGACCAGCGGCCCGGGCACGGTCACCTTCGGCAATGCCGCGCTGGCCGATACGACCGCCAGCTTCTCCGTGGCCGGGACCTACGTGCTCCGGCTGACCGCGAGTGACAGCGTCCTCACCGCGTTCGACGAGATCACGATCACGGTTCACCCGGTGAACCAGCGTCCTGCGGTAAACGCGGGACTCGACCAGACGATCGTGCTCCCGGGCAGCGCGACGCTCGACGGGACAGTCACCGACGATGGGTTCCCGAGCCCGCCCGGAGTGGTGACCACGACGTGGACGCCGGTGAGCGGGCCGGGCGTCGTTACGTTCGGGAATGCGGCGGCGATAGACACAACGGCGAGCTTCTCAGCAGCGGGCACGTATGTGCTGCGGCTGACGGCGAACGACAGCGCGCTGAGCGCCTTCGACGACGTCACCGTCACGGTGCAACCGGTGAATCAGCCACCGGTGGTCAGCGCGGGCGTCGACCAGACGATTGCGCTTCCGGCGAACGCCGCGCTCGACGGGACCGTGACCGACGACGGCTTCCCGAGCCCGCCGGGAGTGGTGACCACGACGTGGACCCAGCTCAGTGGGCCGGGGGTCGTGACCTTCGGGAACGCGAGCGCGGTGGACACGACGGCGAGCTTTACCGCGCCGGGCACGTATGTGCTGCGGCTGACGGCGAGCGACAGTGCGCTGAGCGTTTCGGATGAAGTCACCATCACGGTGCAGCCGGCGAACCTGGCGCCCGCCGTGAGCGCCGACGGCGATCAGACGATCACGCTGCCCGCGAGCGTGATGCTCGACGGGACCGTGACCGACGACGGGCTGCCGAATCCGCCGGGAGTCGTGACGGTGAGCTGGGCCAAGGTGAGTGGCCCCGGCACGGTCACCTTCGGTAACGCAGCCTTGGTCGACACGACCGCCAGCTTCTCGGTCGCCGGCACGTATGTGCTGCGGCTGTCGGCGAGCGACAGCGCGCTGAGCGCGTTCGATGACGTGACTATTACCGTCGTCGCGACGCCGGCGAATCAGCCGCCGGTGGTGGGTGCGGGAGTGGACCAGACGATCACGCTCCCGGCCATCGCCGCGCTGGACGGGACGGTGACCGACGACGGCTTCCCGAATCCGCCGGCGAGCGGTGACCACGACGTGGACCCAGATCAGTGGGCCGGGCACGGTGACCTTCGGCAATGCGACGTTGGTCGATACAACCGCCAGCATCTCGGCGGCGGGCACCTACGTCCTGCGGCTGACGGCGAACGACAGTGCGCTGAGCGCGTTCGACGAGGTCACCGTCACGGTGCGGCCCGCGAACCAGGCACCGGTCGTCAACGCCGGCGCGGACCAGACGATTGCGCTTCCGGCGAATGCGACGCTCGACGGCACGGTGACTGACGACGGCTTCCCGAACCCGCCGGGAACGCTGACGACGACGTGGATCCGGTTGAGCGGACCGGGCGCCGTGACCTTCGGTAACGCCAACGCCGTGGATACCAGCGCGAGCTTCTCGGCGGCGGGCACCTACGTCCTGCGGCTGACGGCGAACGACAGCGCGCTGAGCGCGTTCGACGACGTCACCGTCACGGTGCAGCCGGCGAACCAGGCGCCGGTGGTCAGCGCCGGCGCGGACCAGACGATTGCCCTACCCGCCAGTGCGGCGCTCGACGGCACGGTGACCGACGACGGCTTCCCGAGCCCGCCGGGAGTAGTGACCACGACGTGGACCCAGATCAGTGGGCCGGGGACGGTGACCTTCGGCAACGCGACGTTGGTCGATACGACCGCGAGCTTCTCGGTCGCGGGCACCTACGTCCTGCGGCTGACGGCGAACGACAGCGCGCTGAGCGCGTTCGACGAGGTCACCGTCACGGTGCAGCCGGCGAACCAGGCGCCGGTCGTCAACGCCGGCGTCGACCAGACGATTGCGCTTCCGGCGAACGCCGTGCTCGACGGCACGGTGACCGACGACGGCTTCCCGAGCCCGCCGGCGACGGTGACCACGACGTGGACCCAGATCGGTGGGCCGGGGACGGTGACTTTCGGCAATGCGGCGTTGGTCGATACAACCGCCAGCTTCTCGGCCGCCGGCACGTATGTGCTGCGGTTGACGGCGAACGACAGCGCGCTGAGCGCGTTCGACGAGGTCACCGTCACGGTGCAGCCCGCGAACCAGGCGCCGGTCGTCAACGCCGGCGTCGACCAGACGATTGCCCTGCCAGCGAGTGCGACGCTCGACGGGACCGTGACCGACGATGGCTTCCCGAACCCACCGGCGACGGTGACGACGACGTGGACTCGAGATCAGTGGGCCGGGGACGGTGACCTTCGGGAACGCGGCAGCCGTGGATACGACGGCGAGCTTCTCGGCGGCGGGCACCTACGTCCTGCGGCTGACGGCGAACGACAGCGCGCTGAGTGCGTTCGACGACGTTACCGTTACGGTGCAGCCGGCGAACCAGGCGCCGGTCGTCAACGCCGGCGCGGACCAGACGATTGCCCTGCCAGCCAGTGCGACGCTCGACGGGACCGTGACCGATGACGGCTTCCCGAGCCCGCCGGCGACGGTGACCACGCTTTGGTCGAAGGTAAGCGGCCCGGGCACCGTCACCTTCGGGAACGCAAGTGCGGTGGACACAACGGCGAGCTTCTCGGTCGCCGGCACCTACGTCCTGCGGCTGACGGCGAACGACAGCGCGCTGAGTGCGTTCGACGACGTTACCGTCACGGTGCAGCCGGCGAACCAGGCGCCGGTCGTCAACGCCGGCGCGGACCGGACGATTGCCCTGCCAGCCAGTGCGGCACTCGACGGCACGGTGACCGACGACGGCTTCCCGAGCCCACCGGCGACGCTGACAACGACGTGGGCCCAGATCAGTGGGCCGGGGACGGTGACCTTCGGAAACGCCAACGCCGTGGATACCAGCGCGAGCTTCTCGGCGGCGGGCACCTACGTCCTGCGGCTGACGGCGAACGACAGCGCGCTGAGTGCGTTCGACGAGATCACGATCACGGTCCACCCGGTGAACCAGGCGCCGGTGGTCAGTGCGGGCGCCGACCAGACGATTGCCCTGCCAGCCAGTGCGGCACTCGACGGCACGGTGACCGATGACGGCTTCCCAAGCCCGCCGGCGACGGTGACGACGACGTGGGCCCAGATCAGTGGGCCGGGGACGGTGACCTTCGGAAATGCGGCAGCCGTGGATACCAGCGCGAGCTTCTCGGCGCCAGGCACCTACGTCCTGCGCCTGACGGCAAACGACAGCGCGCTGAGCGCGTTCGACGAGGTCACCGTCACCGTCCAGCCGGCGAACCAGGCGCCGGTCGTCAGCGCCGGCGTCGACCAGACGATTGCGCTTCCGGCGAACGCCGTGCTCGATGGCACGGTGACCGATGACGGCTTCCCGAGCCCGCCGGCGACCGTGACGACGCTTTGGTCGAAGGTAAGCGGCCCGGGCACCGTCACCTTCGGGAACGCGAGCGCGGTGGACACGACGGCGAGTTTCTCGGCGGCGGGCACCTACATCCTGCGGCTGACGGCGAACGACAGCGCGCTGAGTGCGTTCGACGACGTTACCGTCACGGTGCAGCCGGCGAACCAGGCGCCGGTCGTGAATGCCGGCGTGGACCAGACGATCGTGCTCCCGGGCAGCGCGACGCTCGATGGCACGGTGACCGACGACGGCTTCCCGAGCCCGCCGGGAGTGGTGACCACGACGTGGACCCAGATCAGTGGGCCAGGAACGGTGACCTTCGGGAACGCGAGCGCGGTGGACACGACGGCGAGCTTCTCGGCGGCGGGCACCTACGTCCTGCGGCTGACGGCGAACGACAGCGCGCTGAGTGCGTTCGACGACGTTACCGTCACGGTGCAGCCGGCGAACCAGGCGCCGGTCGTGAATGCCGGCGCGGACCAGACGATTGCCCTGCCAGCCAGTGCGACGCTCGACGGGACCGTGACCGACGACGGCTTCCCGAATCCACCGGGAACGCTGACGACGACGTGGGCCCAGATCGGTGGGCCGGGGACGGTGACCTTCGGAAACGCCAACGCCGTGGATACCAGCGCGAGCTTCTCCGTCGCCGGCACGTATGTGCTGCGGCTGACGGCGAGCGACAGCGCGCTGAGCGCGTTCGACGAGGTCACTGTCACGGTGCAGCCGGCGAACCAGGCGCCGGTCGTGAATGCCGGTGCGGACCAGACGATTGCGCTTCCGGCACACGCGGCGCTCGACGGCACGGTGACCGACGATGGCTTCCCGAGCCCGCCGGCGACGGTGACGACGACGTGGGCCCAGATCAGTGGGCCGGGGACGGTGACCTTCGAGAACGCAAGTGCGGTGGATACCAGCGCGAGCTTCTCGGCGGCGGGCACCTACGTCCTGCGGCTGACGGCGAGCGACAGCGCGCTGAGTGCGTTCGACGAGGTCACCGTCACGGTGCAGCCGGCGAACGAGGCGCCGGTGGTCAGCGCCGGCATCGACCAGACGATTGCGCTTCCGGCGAACGCGACGCTCGACGGGACAGTCACCGACGACGGTTTCCCGAATCCTCCCGGGACAACGTCGACGTTGTGGAGTCAGGTAAGCGGGCCCGGGGTGGCGAGCTTTGGCAACGCCAGTGCCATCGACACAACCGCGAGCTTCACGCAAGCCGGCACGTATGTGCTGCGGCTGACGGCGAGCGACAGCGCGCAGAGCGCGTTTGATGACGTCACCATCACGGTGCAGCCGGCGAACCAGGCGCCGGTGGTCAGCGCAGGCGTCGACCAGGCCATTGCGCTACCGGCCGGCGCGACCCTCGACGGCACCGTCACCGACGACGGCCTCCCGAATCCGCCCGCAGCGTGACGACCACGTGGACGATGACCAGCGGCCCGGGCATCGTGACCTTCGGCAATGCGACGTTGGTCGATACCACCGCCAGCTTCTCCGTGGCGGGGACCTACGTGCTCCGGCTGACCGCGAGTGACAGCGTCCTCACCGCGTTCGACGAGCTCACCGTCACCGTCCGGGCGGCGGTAAATCAGGCGCCAGTGGTGAACGCCGGTCCCGATCGAACAATCACGCTGCCGGCCTCGGCGACCCTCGACGGCACCGTGACCGATGACGGGTTACCCACGCCGCCTGCCGCGGTCACGACCACGTGGAGCAAGGTAAGCGGCCCGGGCACCGTCACCTTCGGCAATGCGACGTTGGTCGATACGACCGTCACGCTCGAAAGTCCAGGGATCTACGTTCTGAGGCTCATGGCGAGTGACGGTTCGCTGAGCGCATTCGACGACGTGAAGATCACCGCCGCTTGCGGGTACACCATGTCACCGGCGAGCCTCTCGGTTCCGGCTACCGCCAGCACCGGAAACATCTCGATCGTGACCACCCCGGGTTGTTCCTGGACCGCCACGAGTACGGTCGATTGGATCACGATCACTGGACCCGCGACTGGATCGGGATCGGGCACGGTCAGTTACAGTGTGGCGCCGCTTCCTGGCACCGGCCAGCCGAACTCTTCGACTGCTTCACGAGTGGGAGCGATCGTCGTCGCTGGTCAGGAGATAACATTCCACCAGAGGGGAACATTTGAATCGGTACGGTGGGCCTCGCCGACCGTCATGGTCCCGCGCGACTTCGACGGCGACGGAGCGGCCGACGTCACCGTGTACCGCAGCACCACTGCGGAGTGGTTCATTCTCCGATCCACGGGCGGTTGGGCGAGTGGGGCGTTCGGCGCGCCCGGCCTCGGGGATACACCCGTGCCGGCCGACTATGACGGCGATGGCTCGGCGGACGTCGCTGTATTCCGTCAGTTCGATGGCAAGTGGTTCATCGCACGCTCGACTGGCGGCGTAATCGAGACGACATGGGGCGCGCCGGCGCTCGGCGACGTGCCGGTTCCAGCCGACTACGACGCCGACGGAAAGGCCGACATCGCCGTCTATCGTCGTTCCACTGGGGAGTGGTTCATCGCGCTTTCAGGCGGGGGAAGTCGCACCGTGAGCTGGGGAGCGCCGCTCTTCGACGACAGCCCCGTCCCGGCGGACTACGACGGTGACGGTCGGGCCGACATCGCCGTGTATCGAGGGTCGACGGGAGAGTGGATCATCGCCGGGTCGACCGTTGGCGGATTCATCTCGAGCTGGGGTCATCCGCCGTCGGGGGACGTCCCGGTTCCCGCCGACTACGACGGCGACGGGCGCGCGGACATTGGCATCTACCGGTTGTCAACCGGCCAGTGGATCATCGCGAGGTCGACCGCCGGCCCGATCACCATCCACTTTGGCCACCCGCCGAGCGATGATGTTCCCGTGCCCGCTGACTACGATGGTGATGGCCGTGCGGACATCGCGATCTACCGGGCGACCAACAGCCTCTGGATCATCGCCCGGTCGACCGCCGGGCTGACAAGCGTGGCCTGGGGCCACACGCCGTCGGGCGACGTCGTGCGCGGCCGCTGACGATCGCGCAGCTGAGCTCGACGATCCCCCGCGCCGAAGTGCCTGCGCGTGTTCGTGCCGCGTGACGTCGGACAACAGGCCACTGTATAATCGCTGACTATGCTCTACTACCTGCTCGCCACACTGTATGTTCTCTCCTGCCTGCTGCTGCTCGTCGTCGTGCTGCTGCAGCAGGGCAAAGGGGGCGACATCGCGAGCGCGTTCGGCGGTGGAGGGACGCAGGCTGCGTTCGGCGCGCGCAGCGCGGCAACCGTGCTGACGAAGGCGACGTCGATTCTGGGCGCGCTGTTCATGCTCGGCGCGCTCGCGTTGGCGATTCTGGGCCAGCGTGGCCCGGGCTCGGTCGTCAGCGGCGTGGGCGCTCCGGCTCCCGCTCCGTCGGCGGCGCCTCCGGCTGCAGCGACACCCGCGCCGGCGGCGACACCGGCTCAGCAGACGCCGCCGACCGCGACACCGCCGGCGCCGCAGCAGCCGCCGGCACAGCAACCGAAGTAGCGCAGCCCTTCAGGGCTGCCCACGTTTATTGCGGAAGTGGCGGAACTGGCAGACGCACCAGCTTGAGGGGCTGGCGGTAGCAATACCGTGAAGGTTCGAATCCTTTCTTCCGCACCACGTCTACTCGACCATTCGTCTGCCTGTGGGCAGACTTCCAACCGCCCCTATATTGTCCCCCCGGCACATCGCCCCTTTTAGTTGGCATCTTGGTTGCCTCTAGGAGCTGCGATGGATCTTCAGGACTCTATGAGCCTTCGCCCTTACCCACATGGACCACGTCCGGTTCCACTGGTGCGCAGGGCGACCGCCAGAAAGGCGGAACCAGGGCCGAGCGTCGTCGCCATTGGCGGTGGCACCGGACTCCCGGTCGTGCTCCGAGGGCTCGTCAAAGCCTGCGGTGACGATGCGTCGGTGCTCGAGCGCCTCACCGCACTCGTGACCGTTACGGACGACGGAGGCAGCTCCGGGGTCCTCCGGCACCAGATGGATATGTTGCCCCCGGGCGACGTGCGCAACTGTCTTGTGGCGCTCGCCGGAGAGGACTGCCGGCTGAGCTCGCTGCTGCAGCACCGGTTCGAAGGGCCCTCGCCCCTGGAAGGTCACGCGCTCGGCAACCTGGTCCTCGCTGCGCTGGTCCAGCAGACGGGCAGTTTTCTCAAGGCGGTGGAGTGCCTCGGCGACATCCTGAAGCTCCGCGGACGTGTCCTGCCCGTCACGGAAAGCAAGGTGCACCTCCGCGCCGAGCTCGTAACGGGAGAAATCATCGACGGAGAGTCGAAGATTGTCTCCGCGGGGTCGCGGATTCGGCGGATAGGCTTCGATCGCCCGGTGCGGCCGATGCCTGAGGCGATCAGGGCGCTCGTCAATGCCGACATTGTCGTCGTCGGCCCCGGGAGCCTCTACACGAGCCTCCTCCCCAATCTCCTCGTGACCGGCGTGGCGGGCACTATCTCAGGGCTGAACGCCATCCGGATCTACGTCGCGAACCTCATGACGCAGCCGGGCGAGACCGACGGCTATTCACTCGAGGATCACCTGCAAGCCATCACTGAGCACACGAAGGCCCAGCTCTTCGACTACGTCCTGGTGAACAACGGCGCGATGCCTGAAGCGGCACTTGCCGAATACGCAGGGCAGGGATCCGAACCGGTGCTACACAAGAAAGGAAGCCGGAGTGTGGATGGCGCGCTCGTCGTCGAGCACGACCTGGTGTCCATGTCGCCGGACGGCCTCCTCAGGCATTCGCCCGACGCGGTCGCGACCGCCATCATGGACATCTGGGAAGCACGCCGGCATCAGCGTCCCAGCGTCGGCGCCTGAAACCCTCGGCCCTCCGAGTTAAGCCGATTTGGAAAGCCTCCCCCGCGTTTCAGGCTCGGGGGCAGCAGGATCTTCTTCCGCGCCGAAGCCACTGTTCCCAAGATCGCCCCGCGGCGTGGTGCGAAACTGCTGGAATGGCATGTGGCATTGGTGCTTGCGGAGAAAATTCAGGAATCGCTTGTAGTCGGCCGGCTGCATGTTGAAGAGCCGGACCAGCAGCTTGTAGTTCCCAGACGTCCGCTGGAGCCCTCGGCCCACAATCGTGCGCAGATCATCCCGTGTCAAATCGCGCGACATGAATGCGGGGTAGACGGCCGCCCAGAACGATCGCCGCTCGTCGATCATCTCGGTGAACATCACGTCGGCCCTGGTGGGCTTGGCCGCGGGAGCGTTATCGCGCGCGCGTACGCCTGCGCTGTTGTTCACGATTTCCGCGGGCAGATCCTGCACGGTGACCGGGCGTCCCTGAAGCCTGACGACGAGCCTCTCGACGACGTTCTTCAGCTCGCGGATGTTTCCGGGCCAGGTATACGCCTCGAGGCACGCCAGCGCCTCAATCGTCGGGGGGCCGACTTCGACGTCGTATTTCCGAGCGTACGAGCGCTGAAAATGATCGAACAGCAGGCGGACATCGCCGACGCGTTCACGCAGTGGCGGCACACCTATCTGGAAGACATTCAGCCGATAGTACAGATCCTCGCGGAACGTCTTGGCGACCACGTGATCGAGGAGGAGCCGGTTGGTCGCCGCGATGACCCGAACATCGACCCTGGACCCAATTCGGATACTGCCAACGCGCTGGATCTCGCCGGTTTCGAGGAATCGCAGAAGCAGGCCCTGCATGCGCAGGCTCATCTCGCCGATTTCATCGAGGAAAACGGTTCCGCCTTGCCCGTGCTCGAGCAGGCCGACGCGATCGCGGTAGGCGCCCGTGAAGCTTCCGCGCTCGTGGCCGAAAAGCTCGGATTCGAGGAGGCTATCGGCGATCGCGGCGCAGTTGATGGTCACCATCGGACCCCGACTGCGCCGGCTTGCGGAGTGGATCAACCGCGCGGCGACTTCCTTTCCGACGCCGCTCTCCCCCGTTATCAGAACCTTGGTGTCCGTCCGCGCCGCATCCTCGATCGATTGAAGCAGCTCAGCAACGGCCGAACTCGTACCTATGATGTCGCGCGTTTCGGCCATTAATGTCTTCCGTCCATGGTGGGGGGAACAGGGGTTATAAACTGGCGTCAACGCCCAAGTCAAGCAATAGAAGTGTGATGCGGCGTCAAGCCCTCGTGCGTAGCAAGATTGCACACTTTTAGGGCAGACCCCATCGTTGGCCTCGAAGGTCATGCCCGCGCAGACTATTCCCGTCTTGACCGGCGAATTGTCCGTCCAGGCGCCTCCTCCAATCACGCGGCGATGGGGTTCGCGGCGCTGCGTTTATCGAGGTTTCAGACAGGGTTAACGACGCCAGCGGGCGGATCGAACGTGGGGGAACATCGCTTGCAAAGCCACAGTCTGCTGTTTCCCCAGCACTAACATGCATATTCGATTCATTTCCGGCTTGACGGCAGAGGAAGAAAACGAGCTCGCGCCCGCGCTCCTGAGCGCGGTCACCACACTTCTCGATCGTTTTCCGCTTGCGTACACGCTGCGCATCGAGACCTCCGGCAATCAGGTGTTCCAACACAGCCTGCCGGCGCGGCCACGCTCGGTAGACGTCATCGGCCCCATGCGGTCGGCGCACCACGTTGACGCTCCGTAGGCAGCGAGCGCAGCTGCCACCAAGCTAGCTCCCGCAAGACGTGAGGCGAGACCAAAGCCATCCCCCTGGATGACTTCGCGCTCCTCTTTTGGGGGTAGGCTCCGATTCAGGCGAATAACCAGCGTCAGGAAATTGGCACGCCGCATGTAATAGCTGAGGAGCAGCCTTTCACTGGGAGGATGGATGTTGACCAAGCCCGCGATCTACAGGCCAGCGCTCGCTCTCACGGCTCTGCTAATTACGGTTCCGGCGTCGGCCCGCGCGGAGGCCATCAACTTCACCGGCGTGGGACCGGCCTCGGCCGTGACGGTCGGCGGAATCAAGGCCGGGACCTTCCTGGCCGGGGAGCTGAACTGGCAATGGGGTGAAAGCGGCGTGGATATCTACACGTACTGCGTCGACATATTGAACGGAGTGCGAAGCGAGCAGCCGGTCACCGTGGGGTCGACCGAGGCAATGTCCGGGGTGGCTCCCAGCGGGGGCGGGAAGGCAGCCTGGTTGTTCAACACGTACGCGGCGGGTATCCATCTTTCGGGGAATGGCATCAACGCGGCCGCGCTTCAGGTAGCGATCTGGGAAGCGCTCTACGATCCTATCTGGGACCTCTCGGGCGGCAGGTTCAGCCTCGTCACAACTGGAGCCATTCAAGTCGCCGCAAACGCGTATCTGTCGTCACTCTACCATCCGGGCGGGTACTACACGTCGACGGCCACGTGGTTGGACACGACTCACGGTCAGGATCAGATCACGCACGTTCCTGAACCATCGGCCCTGCTGCTATTCGCATGCGGCTTGGTCCTTCTCGCATACACGCAGCGGCAAAGGGCAAAGATCCACGCAGTCGATAGAGCTAAACAAAGCTAAGCCATAGCGCGGCGTCACGCAGGGATGCGCGGCAGTCCGGCTCGTGGTGTCTCTTGCGCTGTCAATTGACGCTTTCGAAAGGAACCTACAAGACGTGATCATCAGGGGCTCGGTCGCGGCCGCCTCGCTCGGAATGGCCCTGGTGTGCGGGTCCGGTTGCTCGGACCCGGCCATGAAGAAGCAAGCCTACCTCGAGAGCGGAAATCGGTACTCTGCGGAGAACCGGTTCAACGAGGCGGCGATCGAGTATCGAAATGCGATCCAAATCGATGCGCGATACGCCGAAGCGCGTGTCAAGCTCGCCGAGACCTACGAGCGTCTCGAGGACCGCGCAAACGCGCTCGGCGAGTATGTCCGCGCCGCGGACCTCCTGCCTGACGACCGCGGCATCCAATTGACGGCTGGCGGTTATCTGCTGCTCGCCGGCAGGGCCGAGGAAGCGCGCACGCGCGCGGAAGCCGTGCTGACGGGGGATCCCAAGAACGTCGACGCTCATGTCCTCCTCGGCAACGCTCTCGCCGGATTGAAGGACTTCGAAGCGGCTGTTTCGGAAATCGAGGAAGCCATCCGGCTCGAGCCGGGTCGAAGCGCCAGCTATACGACGCTCGGAGCTGTGGAGCTCGCGCGAGGAGGTCGCAACGAAGCCGAACGAGCCTTCAAGACGGCCGTCGCACTCGACCCGAAACACGTGGTTGGACATCTCGCTCTGGCCAACTTCTACTGGGCCGCCGGTCGCTTGAGTGAGACTGAACAGTCGATCCTGGCCGCTCTTCACGTGGAACCGTCGAATCCGCTGGCCAATCGGGCCATGGCGCTGTTTTGCCTGAGCAGCGGTCGGACGGCCGATGCCGAGCGGTACGTCAAAGTAATGGCGGGCACGGCCGCAGCGCCGCTCGCGCTGGTCGACTACTACCTGGCCGCTGGTCGACCCGAAGACGCGATTCGCGAGTTGGAGCTGCTCAGGAAGGACCAGCGGTTCTCTGCTCGCGCCGAGCGGCGGCTGGTCGGTGCATACGCTGCCATCGGGAGCGTTCGGCAGTCAGAAACGCTCGCAGACGCCATTCTCGCGGGGCATCCGCGGGATGTCGACATGCTCCTCGCCAAGGGCCAGCTGCTTGCCTCGGCTGGGAAATCGGACGAAGCATTCCGGCGGGTCAAGCTGGCCACGGAGGCGGCGCCAGAGTCCGCCCCGGCGCAGTTCGCCCTCGGGAAGCTGCTCTCGGAGCGAGGGGAATCGGATGCGGCCAAGCGCGCGTTTCACGAGGTTCTGAAGCTCAACCCCCGCGCCGCCGCCGCACACGTGGAACTTGCCCGGCTATACCTCATGGACGGCAGCGCCGCTGAATCGCTCCGCTGGGCGAAGGAAGCCTTCAACACGCAGCCGACGAATGTCGACGTGACCATCGCGCTGGCGAACAGCCTCCTGGCCAATGGCGACCTCGCGGCTGCGGAGAAGACCATCGATGGTTTGCTGAGCACGCACTCCAACCTGTCGCTGATTCACGTTCTGCGTGGGCGCCTTGCGATCGGCAGGAAGGACGTGGGTGGCGCGCGCGAGGCGTTCGAAACCGCGCGAAGGCTCGACCCGACGTCACTACCCGCCCTCACGGGTCTCGCGTTGCTGGACCTCGCGGCGCGCAAGTTCGCGGAGGCAACGTCGCGCATCGAAGCGGAAATCGCCCGCCAGCCGCGTCGAGCGGAGCTCCTGATCGTGGCGGCCCAGGTCTACTCCGGAGCGGACCAACTGGATGCCGCCGAGGGCTCCCTTCGGAAGGCGATCCAGCTGAACCCATCCCTCCTGCCCGCATATTCCACCCTGGGTCGGCTTCTGTTGAAGCGGCAAAAGCTCGATGAAGCCGTGCGAGAGTTCGACGCCCTTGCAGATCGCCAGCCGAACGCCGTCGGGCCGCTCACGATGAGCGGGATGATCCTGCAGGCGCAGGGCAAGAACGCGCTCGCCCGTCAGCGGTTCGAGAAAGCGCTGGCCATAGACCCGCGGACACCGGTCGCCGCCAACAACCTTGCATGGATTCATGCCGATTCCGGCGAAGATCTGGACGTCGCGCTGCAGCTCGCGCAGACCGCCGCCGCGGGGTTGCCGGACACAGCCGAAGTCATGGACACGCTGGGCTGGGTGTACTACAAGAAGCAGCTTTCCTCGTCGGCCGTGTCGACGCTGCAGCGGACCGTCGAGAAGGATCCGAAAAGCCCCGTCTACCACTACCATCTTGGACTCGCGTATCTCCAGGCGGGCAACGCGGCGCGCGCGCGCGAATCGCTGGAGCGGGCGCTGTCGTTGAACGGGCGGTTCGCCGGAGCCGACGAAGCCCGGCGGACGCTTCAAGAGCTTGCCGGGACCGGAGCACCGGAGTAGCGATAGTCTACGTCTCGGATGAAGAAGCGGCTGTTTCGCCGCGTGGCGCTTGCGTCGCTGCTGGTGGTGCTGGCGAGCGGCAGTGCCCTGCTGGTTCCGTCGGTTCGAACACGGGCTCTTCAGAGCCTGGGAACCGCTCTCGTGGCTGAGGACCCGCTCGCGCCAGCCGACGTCATCGTCATCGCACCGGATGTCGCCGAAGCTGGAGCGCTCGAGGCAGCGGACCTCGTCCACCGTGGCGTCGCGACGCGCGTGACAGTGCTGGCCGGCCCGTTGACCAGCATCACCCTGCAGCTCGCAGAGCGCGGCGTACCGTACGAAGATCCCCCCACCCAACTGGTCCGACTGCTGCGCGGCCTCGGGGTTGAACGTGCAGAGCTGCTGCGTCTGTCAGTCGATGGCACGGAGGAAGCCGGGCGGTGGCTGTCGGACTGGTGCATCCGGCAGCGGCTCGGAACGGTCATCGTCGTGACCGGGGCCGATCACTCGCGTCGGGTCCGTCGCGTGCTGCGGCGGAACATGCCCGGGTCCGGCACTAGAGTGATCGTCCGCGTATCCCGTTACGCAGAGTTCAGCCCTGATGGATGGTGGCTGCAGCGCAGGACGTTGCGAACGGGGATCGTGGAGCTCCAGAAGCTCGTGCTGGACCTGGCTCGCCACCCACTCTCCTGAAGCGTTCTCTAGATCCGGAATGTCACCTTCCGGCCGTAGAACGCTTCGGCGTAGCCTTCGGGGGCGCGACACTCCATGCCTCGCAGGCGCATCAAGCCTCGAAAGGTCTCCGTCGAGAACCAGTGCTTGTCGCGCTGGCTTCCGAAGGCGGCGTTCAGGTATTTGATCTTCCTGTCGGAGACCGCCTGGCTCAGGGGGACGAAACAGTTGGGGATGCCGAGATCGCCATCGAACTTCGGGATTTCGTATTCCAGGATCCAGTGATCGCGGAACGTGTTCCACGTGAGATCCGACAAGACTCGATGATCCTGGTGGCGATCGTCACGGTAGTGCGTCAGCACGAGGTCGGGAGCACCTTCTTGCTTGAGCGCCTCGAAGCTCGGTCTTGATGTCAGCGCCGTCGAAGGGAAAGAACCCGTCGCGAAACTGCTTGAGGACGACGCGCGTGCGGCCGGCGCCTTTGAGGAACATGGCCGCGCTGCGCCGGGCTTCGCGCTCGCGGCCCTGGGCGCCGAAAAGACGACCCAGTCGACGTCGACGGCCTTGTAGCGTTCGATCAGAGAGAGGATGAGGCCGCCGCAGCCGATTTCGATGTCGTCCGCGTGCGCCCCGAGGCAAAGGACTCGGAATCTGCCGGTCGTTTGGGTGGGAACGTCAAACGCGTACATCGAGCAGCCGTCCGTCGGCGCGTTCTTTCGTCGTTGGCTCGGCGTACGCGTCCGACGCCGGCTTTCGGCACTGCAGTGCCGTTGCCGTTCCAGACTTCCCAGGGCGCGTTGCCGCGAGCGTAGATCTCCTCGAGCTGCTGGCGATCCTTGAACGTGTCCATCGACATCCAGAAGCCGTCGTACTCGTACGCCGCCAGCCGGCGCGCGCGGACGAGCCGCTGGAACGGCTCGACACACGAGCTCTTCGCCGTCGCGGATGTGGTCGAAGATCTCGCGCTTGAAGGACGAAGAAGCCGCCGTTGATGCGGATCGGCGCGCGCCGGATCTCCTCGAATGTCCGTGACGCGTCCGCCGTCGTCGACCGAGACGAGGTGATAGCTCAGATTCGGCTTGACGCTGACGAAGCTGGCGACCGCGTCCTGCTGCCGGAAATGCTCGAGGTGCATCGGGCAGCGGAGATCCGTCAGACCGTCGCTGTAGTTGGCCAGGAACTCCGGCTCGTCGCGAACGTGCCGCTCGACGGCCTTGAGCCGCTGGCCGATGTTCGACGGTCGCGCCGGTCTCGACGAACGTGATCTTCCAGTCGTGGATGTCGCTGCGCCATCAGCTCGAGCTTCTTGCCGCCTTCGGACAGGACGAAGTCGTTCGACAAGCACTCGCTGTAGTTCAGGAAGTAGTTCTTGATCACGTCGCCGCGGTAGCCGAGGCAGAGCACGAAGTCCTTGTGGCCGAAGTGGGCGTAGTACTTCATCACGTGCCACAGGATCGGCCGGTAGCCGATGGTCACCATCGGCTTCGGGATACTCTCGCCGGCCTCGCGGATCCGCATGCCGAGGCCGCCGCAGAACAGCACAACCTTCATCGATTCATTCCCTCGCAGTTGAGAGGCTCGTTCAGACCGTCACTGGAACGCTTCGCGGTCGCAGCGTGGCATCGAGCCGCCCGTCGCGCGAGCAGACTCCTGGATTCGCTTGAGCCGGACGTAGCCGTCGAACATCTCGCGCGTCAGGCCCGTGCGCGACGCAGCTCTCGTACAGCTCCTCGACGCCGCGCCGGACCGTCCACTCCGTGCGGAAGCCCGGGACGTGCGCCGTCAGCTTGTCGCAGTTCACGCGATAGCAGCGCGGGTCGGGCCCGCCGCCCTCCAGGTACTTGACCGTGCAGCCCGGGCACGACCTCCTGCACCATGGCGGCGATGTCGCGAATCTGGTAGTTCTCCTCGCTGCTGCCGACGTTGAACGCCTGGTTGTGAATCGCCTCGCGCGGTGCTTCGAGCACCGCGAGAAACGCGCGCGAGATGTCCTGGACGTGGACGAGCGGCCGCCACGGCGTGCCGTCGCTCTGGATCAGCACCTCGCCCGTGGTGTAAGCGACGCCGACCAGGTTGTTCACGACGATGTCGGCGCGCAGCCGCGGCGAGACGCCGTAGGCGGTGGCGTTGCGAAGATACGTCGGGCTGAACGAGTCGTCCGCCAGCGTCGACACATCGGCTTCGACGAGCACCTTCGAACGGCCGTACGCCGTGATCGGGTTGAAGGCGGCGTTCTCGTCGAGCATCTTGTCGCCCGCGGCGCCGTACAGGCTGCATGACGACGCAAAGAGAAAGCGCGGGACGCCCGCGGCCTTGGCGGCCTCGGCGAGCGCCACGCTGCCGAGGTGATTGATGTCGAGCGTGCACGACTCGTCGAGGCAGCCGAGCGGATCGTTCGACAGCGCCGCCAGATGGATGACCGCGTCGAAGCCGCGAAGATCGTCCGCGCTCGACGTCGCGGATATCCTTGCGGATCGACGGAACGCGATTGGCCACCGTCGCCGAAATCGCAACCTTCGTAGAGGATATGTGTCCAGCCCGGTGACGTCGTGCCCTGCCTGGCTGAGCACTCCGACTCATGACCGACCCGATGTATCCGTGATGTCCAGTCACGCAGTACCTTCATCAGTTCCTTTCCAGTCCGCAACCAGCCGCCGGTGAGAGTTTCGTGATCGGTCCAGCTAAGAGCAAGGTTGCCGCCATCTGGGGTGACTGGCGGAAACCCCTAAACCGTTGAAGGGGATGGGTCCGAGGTGGGCGCGAGAGGCCCGTCCCGGCCTAGTTGGATGATTAAAGTCTTCCCAGGGCCGGACTAAAGTCAGGGCGCGCTTGGAGGCCGTCCGCGGCGCGCACCACAAACCTACGTCATCCATAGGGTTGGCGGCTCGCCTTCCCTGGTCTGTCCGCTAGCCGCCGCTGGCCGCGCGCTTGCTGAAAGTCAAAGCGCTGATGCAAGCGTAAAGCATCCGTCTGCGCTTTCGAGCGCTCGCGTCGGTCGGACACTGCGGAGTTACAATGCTCTTCACCGAAACGAAACTTAAAGGAGCGTTCGTCATCGACCTGGAACGTCGCGATGACGAGCGCGGATTCTTCGCCCGTGCGTTCTGTCAGCGCGAGTTCCAGGCCCACGGCCTCAAGCCGGTCATCGCGCAGGCGAACATCGGCTTCAATCGGCGCAAGGGCACGCTTCGAGGGATGCACTTTCAGTATCCACCGGCGGCCGAGACCAAGATTGTGCGGTGCAGTCGCGGGGCGATTCTCGACATCATCGTCGATCTGCGCCCCGAGTCGCCACCTACCTTGAACACGTGACCGTGGAGCTGACCGCCGAGAATCACCGCGGCATCTACATCCCCGAGCGCTTCGCCCATGGATACCAGGCTCTCGAGGACGACACCGAAACGACCTACCACGTCGGCGAGTTCTACACGCCGGGCTCTGAAGGCGGGCTCCTGTACGACGACCCTCTGCTACGGCTCGAGTGGCCGCTGCCCGTGTCCGTGATGTCGGACAAGGATCGTCAGTGGAAACCGCTGGCCGAGATCGAAAGCGACCTGAAGTCCCGGATGCAGCTGGCTGCTGCGCAGGGCGTGCGATGATCATCGTCGACCACGCGCTGCAGGCACGAGAGGCTCAAGGCAAGCCGATCCGCGTCGGCATGATCGGTGCTGGCTTCATGGCGTCATGGTCTGACCAATCAGATCGTGAACAGCGTTCCCGGCATGCGGATGGTCGCCATCTACAACCGGCACGTCGCGAAAGCGATCGATGCATATCAGTACGCCGGAGCGCAGCCGGTAGCGGCCGACTCGCAGGCGGCCCTCGATAGCGCCATCCTGTCGCAACAGCCGGTCGTCACCGAGGACGCGATGCTGCTTGCGCGCTCGGAGCACATCGACGTCCTGGTCGAGACGACGGGCTCGGTGGAGTTCGGCGCCCGCGTGATTCTGGAAGCGTTCAAGCACGGGAAAGACGTCGTGCTGCTGAATGCGGAGATCGACGCCACAATCGGCCCGATTCTCCAGGTGTACGCCGCGAAGCACGGGGTCATTCTGTCGGCGTGCGAGGGAGATGAGCCGGGCGTTCAGATCAATCTCTATCGCTGGGTTCGAGGGCTGGGGCTGATTCCCCGCGTCATCGGCAACGTCAAGGGCCTCCAGGATCCCTACCGCACTCCGACGACGCAGAAAGGCTTCGCGGAAAAGTGGGGACAGAATCCCGCGATGGTCACCAGCTTTGCTGACGGCTCAAAGATCAGCTTCGAGCAGGCGATCGTAGCCAATGCAACGGGATTCGTCGTCAGGTCGCGCGGCATGTCGCGAGGCGTGGAGTACCGCGACGATGTCATGAAGATTGGACGGCTGTACGACATCGACGAGCTTCGCCGGTTGGGGGGGATCGTCGACTACGTCGTCGGCACGCCCCTCACGAAGGTTTATGTTCTTGCCGAACATCCCGACCCCAAACAGCAGCACTATCTGAATCTGTACAAGATGGGAGAAGGCCCGCTCTATTCCTTCTTCATTCCCTACCACCTCGTACACTTCGAGGTACCGAACGCTATCGCGCGCGCCGTCTTGTTCCGCGATTCGGTCGCCAAGCCGCTGGCGGGCCCGGTCGTCGAGGTCTGCGCGGTTGCCAAGCGGGACTTGAAGGCGGGCGAGACGCTGGACGGCTACGGGAACTACATGACGTACGGTGAGGCGGTCAATTCCGAAACGATGCGCCGTTCACGCTACCTGCCGGAGGGACTCGTCGAGGGTTGCAGGTTGCGGCGCGACATCGCAAAAGACGACGTCATCTCCTATGACGACGTCGAGCTGCCGCCAGACCGAATCGCGGACCGGTTGCGCGAGGAGCAGTACGAACGGTTTGATAGCCGAGAGACTTCCGCTGATCCCCCCAGATTTAGCGGAGCCGCGGTTGGCCCACATGCCTGAATCCGTCCTTTTTCAGCGCATTGGGCAGGGAGGCGACCGGGCTTCAGCCGACGAGGATCTGAATGAAAACTGTTCGCAAGAACGTGATCGCTCTCACCGGCGTCGTGATGTGCCTGCTTCTCATGAACCAGGGGGATCGCTGGACCACCGCGCTCGCCCAGCCGACCGGGTTGGTGGCGGCCTATGCGTTCGACGAGGGCGCGGGCACGACCACGAGCGACGCGTCGGGCAACAGCCACAACGGGACGATTAGCAACGGGACCTGGACAGCGCTCGGGCGGTTCGGCGCTGCGCTGCAGTTCAACGGCGCCAGCGGAGGGGTGACCGTCTCGGATGCCGCCGCGCTCGACCTGACCGGCGGGATGACGCTCGAGGCCTGGGTCTATCCGACCTCCACCGTCGTCGGCTGGCGGGCGGTCATCAGCAAGAATACCGAGCGCTACTTCCTGATGGCCGGCTCCGACAACAACCGCCCCGTCGGGGGCGGGACCTTCACGGCGGGCGGCACCCTGAACCTCCGCGCGCCCAACGTGCTGCCCGTCAACACCTGGACCCATCTGGCTGCGACGTATGACGGCACCAACGTCCGGATCTTCGTCAACGGCGTCCAGGCGGCTTCGCAAGCCCAGACCGGCGCGCTGACCACGTCAACCGGCACGCTGACGATCGGCTACGACGCCTACGGCGAGGTGTTCGCCGGCCGCATCGACGAAGTCCGAGTCTACAACCGCGCCCTCAGCGGCGCCGAGATCCAGACCGACATGATCTCGCCCGTGGGGATTCCGGGGCCGCCGCACCTGACGATCACGCAGCCTGCGGCAGGGGCGGTGATTAGCGGGACCACGGTCCCCGTCGCCTATATAGCCTCCGGCGACCTGACCGAGGTCAACCACGTTCACTTCACGCTCGACACCCTGCCCGAGGTCATGGACCTGACCCTCGACGGCTCATATCAATTCACGAACGTCGCCACCGGTCCGCATGTGCTGAATGGATATCTGGTCCGCGCCGACCATTCGAAGATCATCGGGACCGATGCCACGCCCGTCAACTTCTCGACGACCGTCCCCGACACCACGCCCCCGACAGTCTCGATCACCGCGCCAGCCGCTGGCTCGACGTTGTCTGGCGTGGTGACGATGGCAGCGGTCGCCTCCGACGACGTCGGCGTCGCCGGCGTGCAGTTCAAGATCGATGGTGGCGACGCGGGCGCGCAGGATCTCACGTTCCCGTACTCGATGCCGGTGAACACGGCGACCTACTTGAATGGCGTTCACTCGATCACGGCGGTTGCACGCGACGTCGCCGGAAACACCACGACGTCAGCACCAGTCTCGGTGACGTTCTCGAACACGAATCCAAACGACCCGGCCGTCATCGGTCAATGGGCGCCGTCGTTCAGTTGGCCAATCGTAGGCCTCCACGCGGCGCTGCTGCCGACCGGCAAGATCCTCACGTGGTCGGACACCTCGGCCACGGAGGTTCGCCTGTGGAACCCGGCGACCGGGACGTTTGCGTCGAAACCGTATTCGGCCACCAACCTGTTCTGCTCTGGACAGACGTTTCTCGCTGACGGGAGATTGCTCGTTGTCGGAGGGCACCTCGGGGTGTACGTTGGCGCCACCACCTCCACAATCTTCGATTCGTGGACCGAACAATGGGTCGCAGCCGGCAGCATGAGCAGTGGCCGGTGGTATCCGACGGCGACAACGCTCGGAGACGGCCGCGTTCTCGCTGTTTCGGGTGCGATCAGTTGTCCGACGTGCCTCATTCCTGGAGACCCTCACGAAGGGTTGGCGGATGTCGCCGAGATTTTCAACCCGCCGACGAATTCGTGGGCCGAGCTGTCGAACGCCCCGCTCCGTCTCCCGATGTATCCGCACATGTTCCTGCTTCCGAATGGAGGGGTGCTCGCGAGCAGCGCGAACGTGGACCCCACCGCCAGCTGGGTTCTCGATCTCGGATCGCAGAGCTGGAGCCTGATCCCCGGTGGCGTGCTCGACGGCGGCAGTGCCGCGATGTACGCGCCGGGCAAGATCATCAAGTCTGGAACCGCCTGGAACCCGGACTACCCGATCAAGAACTCCGACGCCACCACGTATGTTCTCGACATGACGAGCCCCTCGCCCGCCTGGCGGCAAACGCCGACGATGGCGTTCGCCAGGACCGAGCACACGCTCACGCTCCTTCCTGATGGAACGGTTCTGGCGACCGGGGGATCGCGCGATTCCAATGTTTTCGACCTCGTGCCGGCGGTGTACGAGGCGGAGCTCTGGTCTCCAGCCACTGAAACGTGGAAAACGATGGCGCGGATGGCTAATCCACGGATGTACCACTCGGTGGCCATCCTGCTTCCGGATGCCCGCGTGATCACGCTCGGCGGCGGAACGTTTGGCATCGACCAACTGAACGCGCAGATCTACTCGCCGCCCTACCTCTTTAAAGGGCCACGCCCCGTGATCTCCTCAGCCCCGGGAACGATCACACACGGGAGCACGTTTGCCGTGCAGACGCCAGACGCGGCACGCGTCTCCGCGGTGTCCCTGATGGGCATCAGCTCGGTGACGCATGCCTTCAACGCGAATCAGCGGTATTTGCCTCTGACGTTCCAGCCGCGAACCGGAGCGGTCGACGTCACCCTTCCCAGTAACCAGAATCTCGCGCCGCCCGGCTACTACATGCTCTTCCTGCTCGACAGCAATGGCGTTCCGTCGGTCTCGGCGATGGTCAGGGTGACCAGCCCGCCCGACACCACGCCGCCGGGCGCTCCCGGCACGTTGACCGCGACGTCCAGCGAGCTCCAGATTGGGTTGAGTTGGGGAGCCGCGACCGACAACGTCGGGGTGACCGGCTATCGGGTCGAGCGCTGCCAGGGCGCCGGCTGCGGCAACTTCGCGCAGATCGCGACGGCCACGGGCCTCTCTTTCACCGACGTGGGCCTGAGTGCCACCACGAGCTATTCGTATCGGGTGCGGGCGAGTGACGCCGTTGGCCTGCTCGGGCCCTACTCCAACATTGCGTCGGCGACGACCGACGTTGCGCCTCCTCAGCCACCGGGCATGGTCGCGGCGTATGGTTTCGACGAGGGCGCGGGCACGAGCGCGAGCGACGCGTCGGGCAACGGCCGCACGGGAACGCTGGTGTCGGGTTCGACCTGGAACCCATCGGGGCGGTTCGGCGCTGCGCTGCAGTTCAACGGCACCACCGGAGGGGTGACGGTGGCCGATGCGGTTCCGCTCGACCTGACCAGCGGGATGACGCTCGAGGCCTGGGTGTATCCGACCTCCACCGTCGTCGGCTGGCGAGCGGTCATCAGCAAGAACACCGAGCGCTACTTCCTGATGGCCGGCTCCGACAACAACCGCCCCGTCGGGGGCGGGACTTTCACGGCGGGCGGCACCCTGAATCTTCACGCGTCCAACGTGCTGCCCGTCAACACCTGGACCCACCTGGCTGCGACGTTTGACGGCACCAGCGTCCGGATCTTCGTCAACGGCGTCCAGGTCGCCTCGCAAGCCCAGACTGGCGCGCTGACCACGTCAACCGGCACGCTGACGATCGGCTACGACGCCTACGGCGAGGTGTTCGGCGGCCGCATCGACGAAGTCCGAGTCTACAACCGCGCCCTCACGGCCGGCGAGATTCAGGCGGACATGGTAGCGCCCGTCCGGCCATGATGCATCGCCTCCGGCGAAGGCCTCTCCGAGTGTATGTGCTGCTCCTGGCGCTTGTCGCGCTCGGGGGAACGCTGCTGGCGGTCCGGGTACGCGTCGGGCGAGACACGGGTGGAATGCCTCCGCTCTCCGGTGTGTCTGATGCGCTCCGCGCCGATTCCGATGCTCGCACCGCGATCCAGATCGATGGACGACGTCAACAACTGATCGGCGTCCGCACGGCGCGCGTCGCTCGCAACTCCCTCACGCGCAGAATCCGTGCAGGCGGGACCGTCCGCTACGACGACACCCGGCTGACGGATGTCAATCTGAAGCTGGATGGATGGGTTCGGGATGTCTACGTCAGCTTTGTTGGGCAGCGCGTGAGGCTCGGGCAATCGCTGTTCACGGTCTACAGTCCGGAGCTCGACGCTGTGCAAGCCAACCTCATCTCGGCGCTGAAGGCCAGGGATCAGCCCCCGATCGCGCAGGCCGCGGACGGCTCGACCCACGTCGATCGCCTGGTTGAAACGCCCCGACAGCGGCTGAAGCAGTGGGATGTGGCCGACGAAGACGTGCGTGTTCTCGAGAGAACTCGCCGCATCCCCCCGGGTGTGGTGTTCCGTTCGCCCATGAACGGCGTCGTCATCGAGAAAACGGTGATGAGAGGGATGCACGTCGAAGCGGGCCAGACCTTGTACAGAATCGCCGATCTGTCGGTCGTCCTGGTCGAGGCGGACTTTCGCGAGACGGATGCGGATTCGCTGAAGGAGGGGGCGCGTGTCGAGATTACGCTCGACGCCCTGCCGGGCAGCCGCTTCGCGGGACGCATTCTGGGCACGTACCCGTACCTGAGCGAGCAGACGCGAACGCTCAGGGCGCGAGTCGAGCTGCCGAACCGCGACGGACGATTGAAGCCGGGGATGTACGCGAGCGTCGAGCTGAGCGCCACGTCGCAGCCGGGTCTCCTGGTCCCGGCCGACGCCGTCGTCGATTCAGGCTCCCGCCAGATCGTTTTCGTCGCGCAGGGGGACGGCTATTTCGAGCCACGCCAGGTCACCGTCGGGGCGAAAGCCGAGGGACAGATCCAGATACTGGACGGCCTGGGCGACGGCGAAGAGATTGCCACGCGCGCGACGTTCTTCCTGGACTCCGAGAGTCAGATGCGAACGGCGCTCCAGGACTACGAAACCCAGCCTCTCCGGCCGGCATCGGCGGCCGCCGGCTTGGACTTTGCGGTCCAGGTGACGCCGAACCCTCCACGAACGGGAGACAACGTGCTCGAGGTCCGGGTCACCGAGGCGGGCCGCCGCGGCGTGACCGATGTGGAGCTTCAGGTACGCATGTCGATGCCGGCCATGCCGGCGATGAACATGCCCGCGATGCGATCCGATACGCGGCTGATGCACGTCAGCGGCGGTACCTATCGTGGATCTGCGTCCCTTTCGATGGCGGGCCGGTGGGACCTGACCATTACGGCACGGCGGCAGGGCCGAGCCATCGGCACCAGACACGCAACGTTGCTCGTACGGTGAGAGCCTCGCATTCCTAACGCGCCCATGGTTGACAGGACGATTGCCTGGTGCGTCGCCAATCGGTTCCTGGTGTGCGTGGGCGCTGTTTTCCTGACGGCCTGGGGCATCTGGGCGATGCGTCACACGCCCATCGACGCGGTGCCGGACGTGTCGGACGTCCAGGTCATCGTGTCCACCGAATGGCCGGGGAGAAGCCCCGACCTGGTCGAGGCCCAGGTCACGTATCCGATCGTCGCGGCGCTCCTGTCGACGCCGAAGGTGCGCTCCGTGCGCGGGGTCACCGACTTCGGGGTTTCTTTCGTCTACGTCATCTTCGACGACTCGACGGAGACGTACTGGGCGCGGAGCCGGGTGCTCGAACATCTACAGATGCTTCGCGGAGCGCTCCCCGACGGCGCGACGCCGACCATGGCACCGGATACGACCGGCGTCGGGTGGATATTCGAGTACGCGCTGGTCGATGAGGGCGGGCGCTATGGCCTGGACGAACTGCGCGGCCTGCAGGACTGGACGGTGCGATACGGGCTGGCCAGCGTCCGCGGCGTCGCCGAAATCGCGAGCATCGGCGGATTCGTCAAGCAGTACCAGGTCAACCTGGATCCGGATCGGCTGTCGGGGCTGAATCTCTCGCCGAAAGAGGTCGTCGACGCGATTCGCGCGAGCAACAACGACGTCGAGGGCCGAGTCCTGGAATTCGCCGGCCGCGAGTACATGGTGCGGGCTCGAGGTCAGCTCAGCTCAATCGAGGATATCGAGCAGGTGGCGGTTGGCGTCGGCGTCGGGGGGACGCCGATACGCGTGGCGGACGTTGCGGACGTGCGAATAGGTCCGGACTTCCGTCGCGGCATCGCGGAACTGGACGGACGAGGCCAGGTGGTCGGGGGCATCGTCATCATGCGCGTTGGCGAGAATGCGCTCGGCGTGATCGAGCGGGTGAAGCGCCGGATCGCCGACATCCAGCGCACGCTGCCGGAAGGTGTCCTCCTCGTTCCGGTGTACGACCGGTCCGACCTGATACACGGCTCCATCTCGACGCTGCGTCGCATGCTGGTCGAAGAGGTCATCGTCGTGTCGCTGGTCGTCATCGCGTTTCTGTTTCACGTGCGATCCGCCCTCATCGCCGTGATCACGCTGCCGATCGCGGTGGTCGCCTCCTTCATTCCGCTGTCGTACATGGGCGTCACTGCCAACATCATGTCGCTCGGGGGAATCGCGCTGGCCATCGGCGTGCTCGTGGACGCTGCGATCGTGATGGTGGAGAACGGGTATCGGCGCGTCGCTGAAGACGCCGACGCGTTAGGGGCGAGTCCTGCCGTGGTCGTGACGGGCGCGGCCCGGCAGGTCGGTCGGGCCGTCTTTTTCTCCCTCGCGGTCATGGTGGTGTCGTTCATGCCGGTCTTCCTTCTCGAGGCGCAGGAAGGGCGGATGTTCCGTCCGCTCGCGCTGACGAAGACGTTCGGCATGGCGGCCGCCACCCTGCTCGCGATCACCCTGGTGCCCGTCCTCATGGTGCTGCTTCTCCGGCGGGACGCGGAGGGGGTGAAACAGCCGAACCCCCTCACACGATTCTGCGCACGCCTCTACGAACCGTCGTTACGGCTTGCGTTGCGGAACAAGTGGACGTTCTTGATCCTGAACGCGGCGGTCATTCCGCTGACCGCGCTCCTCCTCCCGACGCTGGGTCATGAGTTCATGCCGCCGCTCTACGAGGGTTCGCTGCTCTACATGCCCACGGCTCCTCCGGGCCTGTCCATCACCGACGCGACACGGCTCCTGCAGACGCAGGATCGGGTGCTTCGGAGGTTTCCGGAGGTGGAGCGCGTCTTTGGAACGGTCGGCCGGGCCACCACCGCCACGGACAACTCACCGATGGGCATGGTCAACACCATCGTCACGTTGAAGCCACGTGACAAGTGGAGGTCGGGCCTGACGGTCGAGGATCTGCAGGCGGAGCTGGACTCGGCGCTGCACGTACCCGGCCTGCCGAATGTCTGGACCCAACCGATCCGCAACCGGCTCGACATGCTGTTCACCGGCATCAAGACGCCCGTCGGCATCAAGATACTGGGATCAGATCTGACGGTGATTCAGGAGCTCGGCCTACAGATCGAACGGATCCTCCGGACCGTCGAGGGCACGCGCACCGCGTATGCGGAGCGCGCGGCCGACGGGTACTTCACGGATATCCAGATCGACCGCTCGGCGATCGGCCGGCACGGGCTCACGATCCAGGATGTCGAGGAGGTCATCCAGACGGCGATCGGCGGAAGTAATATCGGCCGCACCGTCGAAGGACGAGCGCGCTATCCGATCAACGTGCGCTATCAGCACGATTTTCGCGCGGACGTGCCCGCCCTGGAACGGGTGCTCATCAAGACGCCCACAGGCAGCCAGATCGCTCTGGGACAACTGGCGGACATTGTCGTCACTACAGGGCCGGCGATGATTCGGGATGAAGGCGGGATGCTGGCGGGGTACGTCTACATCGACACGGCCACGCGTGACCTCGCGGGGTACGTCGACCGCGCTCAAAAGGCGATCGAGACGCACGTGAGACTTCCAGTGGGTTACATGCTGGACTGGTCGGGTCAGTACGAGTATCAGCTTCGAGCCTCCCAACGCCTCCGGCTGATCATACCGGTCGTGCTCGTCACGATCTTCATGCTTCTCTATCTGGCATTCCGATCGGCGGGCGAAGCGCTCATCGTCATGCTGTCGGTGATCTACGCGATGACCGGCGGCGTCGTACTGCAATGGCTGCTCGGCTATCAGTTCTCGGTGGCTGTCTGGGTGGGGTACATCGCGCTCTACGGTGTCGCGGTGCAGACGGGAGTCATCATGGTGGTCTACCTGCACGAGGCCCTGGACCGCCGGCTGCAGACGGGTGAGCCCCTGACAGAGGCGGACTTGTGCGAAGCGACGGTGTCGGGCGCCGTCCTCCGGCTCAGACCCAAGCTCATGACGGTCGCGGCCACGATCCTGGGGCTCCTGCCGATTCTGTGGAGCAGCGGCATCGGGTCGGATGTCCTCAAACCCATTGCGGCGCCGATCGTCGGAGGGATGGTCACCTCCGCGGTTCACGTGCTGATCATCACGCCGGTGATCTTCTTCCTGCTCAAACGCCGCTCGCTACGACGCGGGTCGCTGAAAGCCATGGTCGCCTGATGCGCACCGCGTGTCCCGTCACGGCCGTAGTCCCCACGTTCAATCGGGCAGAACTGCTGGGCCGAGCCATCGACAGCGCTCTGAATCAGACGGTCCCGCCCAGCCAGGTCGTCGTGGTGGACGATGGCTCGACCGACGGGACGGCCGAGATCTGCGCCAAGTACGGAGACCGCGTGGAATACGTCGCCCAGCAGAACGCTGGACCGTCCGCGTCCCGGAATCGCGGCTTCTGGCACGCGCGTCAACCGTGGGTGGCGTTTCTCGATTCGGATGATTACTGGAATCCGCCGCATCTCGAGCGAATCATGGCGGCGATTGCCGAGACGCACGGGACGGCAGCCGTGTACTTTGCGGACATGCAGCTGCCGACCTCCGAAGGGGGCGGGACACTCTGGGAGCGGATTAACTTTCACCCGCGCGCGCCGCACCACCTCGTTGCCGACGCGACCGGATGGATGCTCATCAGGCGCCAGCCCACGATGCTTCAGAGCTCAGTGATCAGCAGAGCCGCGCTGGAGAGGGTGGGCGGGCTCGATGCCAGATTCCGGCTCGTTCATGACACGCACATCTTTTGTGCGCTTGGCATCGGCGGGGTCGCGTGCGCCGTGGCAGGGGTGGGGTGTGTCCAGACGGCGGACGATCCGTCGCCGGTACGGCTGACCGTCGAGGTGCCGATAGGTTCGCCGCGGCAGGTCGCCGAATCGTCCGTCTTGTGGTTGGAGCGGCTTCAAAACCTGTCGGCGGTCAGGCCCGAATTCCGCAGGGTCGTTCGGTACAACGCCGCATCGTATCAGTGGGAGCTCAGTCGGAATCTTCTGCGGGCCGGCCGATACGGCCAGGGGCTCAAGGCGGCTGCGACGGCAATCGCCGTCGACCCCAGCTTCGCGCTCTGGATGCTGCGGCATCGCACGCGAAAGGGATACGACGCTACAGTGCGACCGGTCGCGGCTGAGACCGCACCCGTTTCCTCAGTCCCCGGCGTGCGTAGTTGCGCGGACGGTTAGTCTCCACGCAGAATCGCCTGCACCGCTCGAGCTGCGCGACGTAGCTCATTTCCCAACGCGGGCATCCTTCGCTCGCCAGGGGTGGTGGCGGCTGCAGGATCCGCCGGACCCGAAGCTTCGTCCAAAACCACAGCCATTTCAGGCGCGCGGCTCTGAGGTCGCTGTGTTCCCAGTGATATTCGAGGTAGGCGTTCCTCGCGCCCGTTTTCGCCGCCACGCTCAACCACTCGCTCCGCCGGAGTCGTGAGACATCCGGGTGATGAACGACGACCGCGTGTCGAGCGTAGGCGATTGTGTAGCCCGCTTCCATCAGCTGCCATCCGAACAGCGTCTCTTCTCCAAGGCCCAGCGCTCCGGAGCCGAGCTCCGGATCGAACTCGCGCACGCGCTGCAGGACCGAGCGGCGAAAGCCCATGTTCACGCCGACCAATTCCAGCGGCCCGCCCAGCTCGAAGTCCATGGCCGCCAGCACGCCCCGGAAATAGTCGTTCATCCACGGCCGCAGCACGCCTGGGGCGAGCTCGGTCTTTCCCACTGCGGCATCGCACGAGGTTCGACGAAACACATCGACCATCTGCGCAAGCCAGTCGTTGGCAACGGCGACGTCGTCATCGGTGAACAGCACGAGCTCACCCTGTGCGTGCGCCAACCCGGTATTGCGGGCGTGGGACAACCCCTGCCGGCCCTCGAAAAGGTATCGAACGGCCAGGGCGGAGGTGGCCGCACACTCCTGGGCCACCCGTCTCGTGTCATCGCTGGAGTTGTTGTCGACCACGATCAATTCCCAGCGCAGATTCGGGGGGACCGCCATCGCGCCGAGGCTCTTCAGAGTCGTGGCCAACTGGTCGGCTCGGTTGCGGGTGCAGAGAATGACGGAGACATCCATGGACGTCGCAGGATTCACGAAGCCGCGCTCGACGTACCCGGAATCGGCGGGCGGCTGGGATTGATCTCCCGTGCGAGCGCTCGTGCCTGTTCCAATGCATCCGCCGGCGAATCAGCCCAGACGGCCAACCCGGAGTCTTTCGTCCATGTCTCGTAAAAACTCCTGAGCTTGCCGTTGTTGTTGTCGAGGATGACGTGAGGAATCCCCAGGAGCAGGCTCAGGATGTGACCGTGGAGGCGGTCGGTGATCACGACACGGCCTCTGCCGAGAAAACGGCAGCCGCGCCGGAGGCGCCGGCCCGCGAGGCGATCGCGAGTGAGCGACAGCGGGCGGGAGAGCCACGGGAATATCCAGGGGCGACGCCGCACCCGGCGGGTCAGGAATTCGTTCGCACGCTGGACCACCGAGGGCTCATCTTCCAGCCAGTCGCCGCGATCGACGCCTGCGTGAGGTGCGTCGACAGGGTTCCGGGCGGACTCGATGTCGGTCCGAGACAGCCAAACGATGTCCTGAGTGGGCGGGTCAGGCCGATTGAGGAAGCCCAGCGCAAAAGCCATGTCAGGGCAGAGAATGCTTCTCGCCCGGAACTCGTTCCGGGCAATCTCGAGGCTCCGATGGTCCCGGAGCAGAAGAGTGAGATCGGGATGGGCGTTGAAGAACGCGCGGGCCCGCGTGAGGCTCGCCTTTTCCTTGAAATGGATCGACTGAGGCAGTTGGATGACGGTCCGGTCCGGAAACGTTCGAATGACGGTTTCACGGAAGTGTTGAATGGCCGGCCAGAGATCGCCGATATTGCCTCCCCCGCTCAAAAGGATCGTGCCGCGACAGGCCCGCAATCGTTCTGGCGAGTACGAGGCGAAGTCCGTCGTGTAGCCCACCGACGCACCGAGTCTGCGAAGGAGCCTGCGTTCGCCAAGCCAGATCGCGCTGTCACCCACGTTCGAGTAGTTGGGGAAATCCAGCAGCGCGTAGTCGTTGTCCCGGGGCAGGATCGGTTCGAGGATCTTCTCGAGGCGTCGCTTCAGGGAAGACACCGTGTCGTGCGCCTGAGGCGTCCTCGCGGTCGTCTCGATCGGTGTACTCGCTGTGAGCGCCATGTGGATCGTCAGCTGCTGATGCGACCGGCGAGCACAGCGCTCTCCAGACGCCCGGCGACTCGGCGCGCGAACGGTCTCGTTTTGAGTCGCCGCAGCAGGTGCAAGTACCTGCTGACTCGTACTGAGCTTCTCAAGCTCTGCTCTATCGCCGTCGCGATATCCGCCCGCCCCTGGCGGCTGGCCAGCGTCTGGATGTCCCGATAGAAGTCCACGTCATAGTAGTCCGCGCAGTAGACCTTTCGGATCAAGGCGATGTCGACCTCGGCCTGGCCAAAGGTCGGACAGGCGGCGAGCGCTCCGAGCACCTCCAATGTGATCATCGTGCGGTAGCATTTGCTGCACGTACAGCAGTTCTTGTCCGAGCGCGAACGCCAGCACACCCGGAGCGAACGCAGGGCGACGTTCGGAACTGGCCAGAATTCCACTTTCTCCGTGAACTTGAAGGCGGCACCGTCATGGACGATCTCGGTTCATGCTCGTGGACAGCAGCGGATCGGTCAGCACGTGCGATCCCCACGGCAGCAGGTCCCTGTACCCGCCCGTTGACGCCATCAACATCTTGCGGTACCGCCCCTCGAGCGCCAGGGCGACGCCGCCGAGCGCGCAGTTATGGGAGAGGTACGTCCAGTCAGTCTGCTGCCATCGCGTGTCGCGGACATTCGTCGCAACGTCGATGAGCTCGATGCCGAGATCCTCTGCCGCTCGTCGCAGCACGTCCCGCATCCGTCGAAAGGCGTCGACGTTGGCGAGCGGCACGTCGAATCCCCATACGGTCAACAGGTCGTCGATACGCACTCGCGCCGCCGACTCCGAACGATCGGCGTGCCACAACGCCGTAAAGAATGAGTCCACGCCGCCCGAGAAGAACGCGCCGATCTTTCGCGCGATTGTCGGCTCGCTGGATTCCACGCTCTCTGCCTCGAGGGGAACCACGTGCAGGTGCGGGTACCAACACTTCCAGATCCGCATGAGCTCAGCGACGTTTTCGAGCAGCCGCCGATCGACGGGCTCGCAAATCCGGAGAGGCTCGCCGAGCGTGACCGCCAGCGGAATCAGGCACACCAGCCAGGGGTTGCCCGAGACACTCAAGGATGCTGCGTAGCGTTCAGGAACGTCGAACCAGTAGACCTCGCTTCGAATGGGGCCGCGATCGTACGTGACCTCTCCGCTGAGACGCACCCGGTCGGGTGCCACCGGCGACGGCGCGATATCACGAGACTTCAACTGCATTCGTTCGTCTCGCCATGACGCCCGGCCATTCCCGGCTCGCGTCGACCAACCGCTGATGGATGCCTCGGGCCACCGCGGGGGCGCCACCGAATTGCGACAGCAGGTCGATGCCGGTCTCCTTCAGGATTCGCTCTCGAACGACCGATGTGAGATGGAAGGTTCCGCCGGACGAATTGACCTCGAGGACATAGAGCTTGCCGGTCGTATCGTCTCGAATGATGTCCGTCCCCAGGAGCGGCACGTCAGGAAAAGCGCCGTGCGCCATCCGGGCGAGCTGAAGGACGTCCTGCGGAACCAGGTCGTCGACGCGGCACCCCTTTGACGTCGCGACGATGGTCCGTCCGTCGAAGAACGCAGAGTCCGGTTTTCCTTCGGGAAACGGCGGCCGTGTCTGGCTGGCGACCATCCGCCACGCATAGATCGGTTCGCCGAAGATGGTTCCCACCCGGTAGCTGATGGGCCAGGCGCCGGTATGGACGTATTCCTGGACGAGAAGCCGTGAGCTTGTTCCGCGTGTGTCCGTGAAGGCGTGCCACTCCACCTCCAACGGACGCCAGCGCACGCGGTCGCGGCGCATCACGCGGACGAGCGCCCCCCGCGATCCGTGAGCCGGCTTGACCACGACGAACTCTCCGAACCCTGTAAGATCGGGCCGGGATGCCTCGTCGATTGCAGCCCACTTCGGCACCGGAATTCCAGCCCGTTGCAGGAACTCACACTCCTGGACTTTGTCATAGGCTGCCTGGCGCCAGACGGTCGCCCAGGACGGAACAAACCGCAGCTCGACGGCCGTGACCGCTCGCATCGAGATGACGACGGTCGGGAGTCCGAGGGTCCAGATCCGGTGTTTTGCGCGCGGCGGGACGTCGCCGACCAGACGGCATCGGTACGGCCCCCCGAGCTTTGCCAGTTCATTCACGACGTCGGGGAGGATGACGTGCTGGTTCTCTTCGCCGTGGTTCACCAGCAGAAGATTCATCATTGGTCACCGCCCGTCGCCACCACCCAGGAGTGCTCGACCAGCGCCGCGGAATACTCGACCGGCGGTAGATAGGGCGTCGGATAGAACTCGCTCGTCTCCACATCAAAGACGCAGCCCGTAGGCACCCAGTCCAACTCGCCTTTATCGTCCTGGGCGGCAACGGCAACCTTGTAGCGGCTGCTGGGCAGCGGGAGTCGTGGAATGTGACAGATCACGCGTCCCTTTCCTCGCGGAACGGGAAGCCGCTCTCCATAGGCATCCACGTTGCAGTTCGTGACCGCAGTGCCCGCCTGGTTAAAGATCGTCAACTCGAACTGGACGAGCGACAACTCGTCCCGGCTGTCGAACTCGAGCACGATGTCGACCGGACGCCCGGCGATCGGCAGGTCCGTACGCCTGCCGTGTTCATTTCGAAGGTAGACCGCCTGGAATCGGAGACGACCGTCGCCGCTCCTCCCGGGCGCGTCCGTGAGATCTTGAATCGTCCCGGTTGAGAACATGTTCGCGAGATACTGTTCGACGATTTCCCTCGAGGGCCCTTGGGCGGCAATCCTGCCCCGCTGCACGAGGAACGACGAACGGCACAGCTGAGTGATCGCTCCCATGTTGTGGCTCACGAACAACACCGTTCTGCCACCCTTCGCCGCTTCGCCCATCTTGCCGAGACATTTTTTCTGAAACGCCGCATCTCCGACGGCGAGCACCTCGTCCACCAGGAGGATCTCCGGATCGAGATGCGCGGCCACGGCAAACGCCAGCCGCATGTGCATGCCGCTCGAGTAGTGCTTCACTGGTGTATCGATGAATCTGTCGATCTCGGCGAAGGCGACGATCTCGTCGAACTTCCGATTGATCTCCGCCTTCTTCATGCCGAGGATGGCTCCGCTCAGGTAGATGTTGTCGCGCCCGCTCAGCTCGGAATGAAACCCGGTGCCCACCTCGAGCAGGCTCCCGACTCGCCCGTAGATCTCCGCGTGGCCCGTCGTGGGTTCCGTGATTCGCGTGAGAATCTTGAGCAGCGTCGACTTGCCCGCACCATTCCGGCCGATGAGGCCGACGACCTCCCCCTGCTTGACCTCGAATGAGACGTCTTTCAACGCCCAGATGGTCTCTGCGCCGGTCTGTCCGGACCGGCCATTGCGCCTCACCAGATTCCTGAGCCCCTGGGTCACCTGGTCCCGCAGGGTGTCGTGACGGGTTCTGGCGGTTGCGATCTGGTACCGCTTGGAGAGGTTCTCTGCCCGAATCGCCAGGTCGCTCATCACACGACGTCCGCCAACGTCCGTTCCATGTGTTTGAAGTACAGAAGCCCGCTCATGAACACCAACATCACCACGGCGGCGCTCACCGCGATCGCGGCAAAGTCCGGTTGGTCCGTCCCCAGGAGCGCCCAGCGGAATCCCTCGATCACCCCGACCATGGGGTTCAGGCTGTAGAGCAGGCGCCATCGCTCCGGCACGAGGCTGGCCGGATACGCCACCGGCGAGGCGAACAGCCAGAACTGTGTCAGGAACGGAATGGTGTGGCGCACGTCGCGGTACCGGACGTTGAGGGCGGACAGCCACAGCGCCGCGGCAACCGCCGTCAGCAGCGCCATCAGCAGAAACAGCGGGAGGAAAACGACACCCCACGTCGGCGCCATGCCGTACCAGGCCATCATCCCCAGCAGGACGAGAAACGCCGCCGCGACGTCCACGAGCGGAGCCACGGCAGCCGCAAGGGGAATGATCAGTCGAGAGAAATACACCTTTTGAATCAGCCTGGCTTCCGCGACCAGACTGACGCCGCTCAGGCTGACCGCCTGGGAAAAGTAGGTCCAGGGGAGCAGCGCAGCGAAGACAAAGACGGGGTACGGAACGCCGTCGGACGGGATCCTCGCGAGTTTGCCGAAGATGACGGTGAAGACCGCCATCGTGAGCAGAGGCTGGAGGATCGCCCAGCCGGCGCCGATGACAGTCTGCTTGTATCGAACCTTGACGTCTCGCCAGACCAGAAAGTACAGAAGATCGCGATACGCCCAAACTTCCCGCAGCTCCAGATCGAAGAGGCCTCGATTGGGCCGGATCAGGACGGTCGGCACCCTCTCCCTGACGCGTGGCACGTCGTCAGAGGCAAGCGCAACGGAGCCGTGCTGCAGGTTGTCGGGGGTCACCGCGCGGTCACCCGGCCGGAGCTCCGGGCGCGCTCACGCGCGATGAACTGCGCCACATGCCGTGCCACGCTTTCGGCCCCGGCTTCATTCAGGTGCACCGAGTCGTAGAAGAACTGCATCGATCGCGGGATCTCTTTCTCGAGATCGACACACTTGAGCTGTCGTTCCGCGCACGTCTGCATCAAGCGCTGATTGAGGGCCTCGAGCGCGCGCGCCTGCGCTGAAGCGGACAACCGGTAGCGTCGGCCGTCACTTTCCACGACTCCGGAAAGCCAGTCCACGGCTTCCTCGCTCGCATCCATCACGGGCTTCCAGAGCATGGGTTGCGTCGTGAACACAGGTGTAATCCCGTGCGCGACGGCGAGCGCGGCCAGACTGACGATGTTCGTTCGGTAATCATCGAGCGCCTGAGGCGCCAACTCTCTTTCTGCCGACTGCAAGATCGGCAGACTCATCACCTGCTGGGCTTTCGCAAAGAAGTAGGGCCGATCAGGCGATTCAGTGATCAGGTCCTCGGTCCCCTTCAGCCGGTGATAGAGGAGTCGCAACCTGCGCACCAGTTGAAAGCGCATGAGAAACGGTTTCACGCAACGGCACTGTTGCGTCGCGAAGGCGTCGTCCCTGTCGAGCGGGTCGCGATCCGAGTGCAGGCGGAACAGGTCGTTGGCACCCAGCATGAAGACCAGGTAATCCAGATCCAGCTTGACGGCATGTTGCGCGACCGTCGCCAGATGGGTCCTCGTGTCCTGCCCGCTCAAACCCAGGTTGAGAACCGTCACGCCGCGATCCGGGATCTGCGGGGCGAGGAGCCTCTCGAGCGCGTCCGGCCAGCGCTTCCCCGGCTCGAGCGCGGAGCATTCGGCGGTGGACCCTCCGATCACGCCGATCCTCAGATCCTGGTTCGTGCGAGCCGCCTCGCTCTCGTCGTACAGGAAGCCGAAGCGATTGACGCTGACGACGACCTGCCTGGTGGACACGCCGCTCAGGGGACCGGTCACGAACGGCCGGGAAAAGGGTGGAGCTTCGGCGAACCACCCGGTCCAGACGTTCCAGCCCGGGAGGAATCGGTGAACGCGTTGGGTGGCGCCTGTTGCGGACGGATCCGATACGGGAACCAGGCGCAGCAATGCTTCGAGCGCAACAGGCACCAGGATCACGTAGACCAACGCGATTCGGGCGATCCTTCTCATGCGAGTGTGCCGATTCAGTCCGTGCTCAGACACGGAGAAAGATCCTCTGGCGGTAAAGCAGTGACAGCACCAGCCAGTACGTCGCAAGAACACCACAACCGTAGAGGAACGGTTCGTAAGCCTGACCGAGCGACTCGAACACCTCTGGACCGAACACCTGCCGCAGGCTGTTGAACCCTACCGCCGGGTACAGGTGCGACAAGCTATAGGCGACGATCGAGTTGGCGCCTACGACGGTGAGCGGGAATACCGCGCGCCTGAAGCCGTTGAGATCGACCAGCGCGTAAAACGCGGCGAGAAACAGGCAGCAGGCCCCGCCGCTGAACAGCACCCAGGTCGGCGTCCAGATGGCCTTCACGACGGGACACACGTGCAGGACCCCCAGCAGCCATCCTCCGCCCATCAGGAGAAGTCCGGTGAAGGAGAGCCAACGGACCTTCGTTTCCGGCGGGACACCGGCCCGCAGCACGTCGGCCGCCATCAGACCCAGAATCATGGTACCGATGGAGGGAATGAAGTTCAGCGTGGTGAGACCGGCCCGATCGCCGACCCACGTCGTGTCGGTCGGAAACAGGTTCAGGAACCAGCGGTCGAATGCCCAGGACGCATTGCTGTTCTTCTGCCAGTGAGCGTCAAACCCGGCGAGTCTGTGCGCGCTCAGCCACTCGCTGGGGACTCCAACGCTGGAATAGTCGAAGTTCGGCGGGGGCAGCGGGAACAAGGCAAACCAGAGCCAGTAGCCGACGAGGATGGCGCCCAGCGCGATATACCAGTCCCGTTTCGGCCGGACGGCAACCAGGACCAGAAACGGGTAGGCCAGCCCGATCTGGGTCAGCGTGTCACCAAACCACCACGTCCAATGGCGCGGGTGAACCGCCAGCAGCGCCATGCCGAGGACGATGAGCACGCAGGAGCGAACGATCGTGTGTGTCGCCAGGTTACCCGGTCCCTCACCCGAGGATCGCCGCCGGGCGATCGAGAACAGCAGCGCCACCCCGACCAGGAAGTAGAAGCCGGGTTGAATCAGATCGTGAAGCGTGGAACCCACCCATGCCGCGTGGGTCTGCTGAGTGCAGACATACCGCCATACGGAAGAACCGGGCACGGCGGCCGATACGGCGCACGAGCTGAGTACTTCCGCCAGCATGAGAAACATCACCAGACCGCGATACGCGTCGACCGAGATCAACCGCTCAGTGGTCGCCCGTAGCGGTTTGGATGCTGTGTCCGCGAGAACACTTACAGCCATGAGGTTGCCAGGGACTCGGCCCGCGAGCTCGCTAGGTGTCCGCCGTCCTGAGGTTCGCGTCCCGCCACATCTTCCAGTACACCGACTTGTCTTTCTGCACGATCAGCAGGCTGATGACGAACGCGCCGGCAAAAACGGCGGTCTCGAGAACCAGCCGCAGCAGAACCGGCTGAACGTCGCCCGTGACCCGCGCGAACCCGATCGCTACTCCGGCGGCGAGAGCCGCCGAAACCAGGGGCGGCACGATGCCCCCCACGAGGTCCCCGACGGTTAGCGTGGTCCGTTTTTTCGCCCACAACACGGCGGGAGCGGCAATCGCCAGCATCGCCGCCGAGAATCCAATCGCCACGCCTTCGGGTCCGGCGGGCAGGCCGATCGAGTAGCCCGCGATCGCGGCCGGTGCGATGATGAGGGCCATACCCAGGCTCGTCTTCGTGCGACCGATGGCCAACAACATCCACGCCATGGGGTTTATCAAGGCAAAGACCAGCATCGTCGGCGTCAGCAGTCTGAAGACGCCTGCGGATTCCGCCCACCGCGCGCCAAGGAACACGTGGACGATGTCGTCCGCGAACAACGCACAGGCGACCGCGAGCGGGATCATCAGGGTGAGGAAGACGCCATAACCCTGGAGGAAATACCGACGAAGGCGCTGAGGATCGTTTTGCACCCGAGCCAGCGCCGGCAACGCCACCTGGGAAATCGCGGAATTCAGGCTGTCGGTTGGCAGGCTGATGAGCTGATAGGCGCGGCTGTACAGGCCGAGGGCATCGGCGCCCCAGAACCGGCCGAGCAGTATCTTGTCGGCGTTGTAAGCGAAGTAGACGACCAGACTGTTCACGGTGAGCGTGCCGCCGTACTGGAGCAGCGGAGCGATCCCGGCGTGACGTCGCGGTCTCCCGGGTATCCATCGGGCGGCGACCCAGACGCCCGTCAGGCCGACGGCCAGCGGGGTGATCGACATCGAGACCACGGCCCAATACCCGAATCCCGTCAGCGCCATCGCAATGCTTGTCGCGATCGCGACCGCGAGAGCCACGGTGTCGATGATTGCCAGCGCGGCGAACCGCATCTGTCGCTGAAGCAGCGCACGATGCTGCACGGTCGCGCCGTTCAGAACGAATGCCGTCGAGAGGGCGATCGTCACGCCAAGCAGGCGCGGCTCTCCGTAAAATTGCACGAGCAGCGGCGCCAGGCCGGCGCACAACGCCGTCAGGGCCACGCCGGCGACGAGATTCACCCAGAACAGCGTCGAGACCTGATCCCTGGTAACGTCCGCACGCTGCACCGAGGCGGTTGACAGCCCGAAGTCGCGGAAGAGCGAGAGAATGCCCGTCACCGACGTCGCCATCGCAACCAACCCGAAGTCTCGCGGCAACAGCAGTCGCGAGAGCAGGACAATCGACCCGGTGCGCAGCGCGATGTTGGCGACCTGCGCGAGCGTCGACGCGAGCGCGCCGCGGACCGTCCGCCCTCGGAGATCTCGATCGTCGGCGGCCTGGGGCATTCCGGCCGGCAAAGGCGTCAAGCCGCGCCGCCGCATCCGGTCTCGCCTGACCCCTCTGCCCTCTTCAACCAGATCTCGCGCCAGAACGGATACAGACCTCTGGGGCAGAACATGCGGTTCTGACTGAGATTGCCGCTGCAGGTCACGCCGTCCAGGATGAGGCACGGATTTGGCAGCTCGATCATCTGCCCCGTTCTCTCGTCGATGATGCGCTCGACACGCGTCAGGACGCGATACGTCCCCTGCTCGCAGTACGGCACCATTTCCACGTCGAACAGCAGGCCGCGGTTTCGAAGGGTCGGGCCGAGCGTCTGCATGATCTCCTGTTTCGATCGCACCTGCACCGCTTCGCCCGGCTGTAGATTCAGGGTGCCGGTCGGGGTCTGATGCACCGCCGCGCCGCACAGATGCGGGAGTCTTCGACCGAACCATCGAGCCGCAAACGCATTCAGTGCGGCCATGGCCCCGTGGCGGATGAAGTCCCGGAACCGGACGTTGCCCGAGGTCAGATCCTTCACATAAAGACGCGGATCCCACCTGTCACGCCTCCGCACCTCGGTCGTGGCGGCAAGCAGATCCGTCGCCTGGCACCGGAATCGTTCGGCCCCGGACGCGTCGGTCGACGGGACACGCGTCCCGGGCTGCAAGGCCGCGCACGCCTTGGCGTGAGACAGGCCATCCGTCCCGGTGCGGATCCGATCGTGAGCCACGTCGGAGCTTACGCGCTTCAGCCAGGCCTCTTTCCAGAACAACAGACACCCGGCCTGACAGCCCCCATGTGCGGCGCCGTCGCAGCGCAGTCCCTCGAGATGAACGGCGTTGCTCATGCGGCGGATCGAAGCCCGTTGGATCGTGTCGCAGGTCTTGTGCGCGGTCTTGTGGACGCGGAACCTTTTTCCGCAGTACTGCAGCATCTCCGGCATGAACGGAAGGCCTTCGAGCGACTGCCTCTCGTCGAGGCTGCCGAGGATCTCCTCGGCACTCCGAACCTCTACCCAATCCCCCACACGAAGGCCTAACACGCCGGTCCTTTCTGCCCTACAGCTGAGCGATTCACTGCGATTTGGGAGCGCTTCCCGCCGATCTGGCTCGGCGATCAGGGGGATCTCAGCAAAGATCCCTCCTGCCGAGTGAGGCAGGTTTCATGGCTAATAACAGCTTTATTATCTACACTTTATGGTGTTAACCGAGGGGCCGGGACAGCACCGGCGGCGAGGGATCTCCTCTTCTGGCGCGACTTTGGTTCGCGCTCAGTCAACCTTATGCCCTCCTGCGGGCTGACGTTTCAGCGCCCGCACACGGGCATGCTCACTCCGCAACCTGCGCACGGTGTCGCGCGGAGAAGCCGCGCTCGCGACCGCCTCCCGGAGCCCGGCCGCCGCTATTTCAGGAAGGCCAATGCGAACACCCAGCTTCGCCCAGCTGGCGACCTGGTACCTCCAGATCCGCCGATCCCAGACCTTCAGCGCGACCCGGAACAGAAACCTGCTGTACGCGCTCCGCACTGCCCGCACCGCGTCGCGCAGTTCCGGCTCGGACAGGAACGCAGGACCGTGCTTCACCAGCATGGCCAGCGTCTCGAGCAGTCCGGTTCCCATCACATGCGCGTGGCCGCTGCTGACAGACGACTCGTGGGTCCGCGTGAACGTCAACACCTGGTGGACGAATCCGAAGTCCGAGCCGTCCTTCAGCAGACGGACGTAGAACTCGGTATCCGCATGCAGAAAGGCCCGATCGAAGACGTGGCCCGCCACGTTGATGGTGGGCAGCCGGATCAGGTGATCGGTCTGCGAGCCGAGGATCCCCAGCTTCCCGTGGAAGAACCACCTGCAGACGTCCTTCCCCGGCACGACCTGCGCGGGAAACGCCGGGCCCTCGCACACTGCCTGCTGCCCGTGAATCTTGTACGCGCCGACGAGCTTGACGGTCGGATTCGACTCCGCCACTTCGACCATCAGCTTCAGGCAGTCCGGGAACAGCAGATCGTCCGCGCACACGAACTTGAGATACCGCGCGTCGGGTGAGACGAGAGTGGCAGCCCGATTGAAGCTGGAGATGACGGGGAGCACCTCGGGGTTGCTGTAGATTCGTATCCGTGGGTCGCCGGCATATCGCTCCGCGATGCGTCGGGAGCGGTCGGAGCTGCAATTGTCGACGATCACGTACTCCCAATCGGCGAAGCTCTGCCCGAGAACGCTCTCGATGCACTGCGCCAGGTACGCTTCCCCGTTGTAGACGGGGGTGACTACGCTCACGACCGCCATCGTTCCCCGTCACTCCCTGTCGTGTTCATGATTGGTGAGGGATGCCGTTGCTGGCTGCGGCGGCCCTCTGATATTCTCCGCCGACTCGCTCCAGACAACCGCATGCGCCGCGCACAAGACTCGAGATATCTCTGATGCCTTCGACCGATCTCTTCGTAGGGCTTGGCGGGGCCTCGCGCAACGCCTGCGCGACGCTTTCCACCCGGGAGCGGATTCTCGGGATCTGCGAACAGGAACGCATCACCAGGGTCCGGGCAGCCGGGTTCAATTCGACAGGATTCCCGGACGAAGCCCTCGACGAGCTCCTGCGACGATCGGGCCGCCGGCGATCGGAGGTGACCGCGTACGCGGTCGCCGAGACAAGCTCCGCGCGGACCGCTACGGAACTCGTGCATCTCGATCACCACTTCGCCCATGCGTGCGCGGCCTTTCTGCCGTCGCCGTTCGAGTCCGCGACGATCGTGGTGTGCGACCACGAACCCCCGCAGGTCAGCGTCTGGGAAGGTGCGGGGCTCGCGATCACACCGCTTCAGTGCCCCTGGAACGGTCCGGGATTCGCGGAGATCTACTCTCGATGCGCCGAGGCGCTCGGCTTCGCCAGCGAAGGGGGCGAACAGCGACTCGAGGCCCTGGCTCGGCTGGAACCGGCGGGACTCGACGATCGCGCCGCGCAGCTCTTCAAACTGGATGGCGATCGCCTCGAGGTCGCTCCGGACTGGCAGACTCGTATTCAGGGCTGGGTCGGAACGGCAGCCCCGCGAGAGAAAGCCGCCGGGCTCGCCGCGTCCCTGCAGTCGCGCATCGCCGATCTCGTGGTGGCATTCCTCGGAGAGGTCAGCCGCCGTACGCCGACGCGCCGACGTCTCTGTGTCGGCGGCAGCCTCTTCTTCAACAGCCACATCAACACGCGGGTCAAGGCGTGCGGCGACTTCGACGAGGTATTCATTCCCATCAACCCCGGCAACGCCGGACTTGCGGTCGGTACCGCGCTGCAGGCGAGCGGGCATCGACAGCCCGTGACCCCGTTTCTCGGCCCCTCGTACAGCTCCGAAGAGATCAAGGCGACGCTCGACAACTGCAAGCTCAGTTACGAGTGGGCGTCGGAAGCAGATTCGATCGGGATCGCCGTCGAGGCGCTCCAGAAAGGGGGATTGGTCGCCTGGTTCGACGGACCGATGGAATGGGGACCCCGCGCGTTGGGCGGGCGGTCTATCCTTGCGAGCCCGTTCGCGCCCTATGTGCTGGACAACCTGAACCGTTTTCTCAAGCAACGGGACCCGTGGCGCGGCTATGCCCTCAGCGGTCCCGACGCCGCGGTTCGCCAGCACTTCGACGGGCCACTCGCTTCGCCGTTCATGGAATGCCAATACGTCCCGACGGACCGGCAGCGGTTCCGCCACATTCTCCCCGGACCGAACGCGGCCGTCCGCGTTCAGACCGTCGGTTCCGATGGACCTCGGCGGTTTCGTGCCCTTCTCGAGGCGTTCGGGCAGGCAGCCGGCCTTCCGATCGTCGTCAACACCTCGTTCAATGGCTTCCGCGAGCCGATCGTCTGCAGTCCTCGCGACGCGGTGCGGGTCTTCTTCGGCACCGGTCTGGATGCCCTCGTGTTCGACCACTTCGTTATTCGGAAGTAGCCGTGTAGCTGGGTAGGAATTCCACTACGGCGGCTACAGAACTGTGAAGGCGTGCCGACATCGGCCCGGGGCGCGCGTGTACAACTCATTGTGTACACGATAGTTAGCACAAGGGCTGATCATGGCAACAACGTTGCTAGGCCTTCGGCGGCTCCCCTCCACAAAGTGTATCATTCGACCTGATTCTGAGGCGGTGACATGTCGAAAGTCTGGGTGAGGTTCACATTCTTTCTTCTGGCGGCCTTTGCTCCGATCTGGGCCTCCGACGCGGCGGCGGCATGCACAGGTTCGAATCCGACCTGGACCAGCACGCCGGATCGGGCGAGCGTGGCCGCGTGCGTCAACAACGCCGCCAACGGCGCGACGATCAATGTCACGGCCGGCAGCGCGACGTGGTCGCCGAACATCAGCATCGTGAACAAGAGCCTCACCATTACGGGAGCCGGCGCGTCGAGTACCTTGATCACCGGCGGCTTCAACCTGTACAACTCCGGCTCGCGGATCAGCGGCTTCAGGTTCAACAACTCCAACTGGACGGTCGAAGGAAGCATCGGATTCCGCATCCACAACAACACGTTTCAGAACCCCTCGTGGACGGAGTGCATCCTGTTCATCGGTTCGACGGATAGCGGCTTCCCGTCCGACCGAAGGCCTTTTTGACAACAACACCTCGACGAATTGTCGCTTCGTCGTCTTCGGGGAGTACACCGATACCGGCGGAAGTGACCGCTGGTCGGAGCCGCTCGACCTGGGCGGCTCGCACGCGGTCTACTTTGAAGACAATGTGTCGACGATAACGGGCGGCTTTTTCACAACACGGTTGACGGGAACCTCGGCGGGCGCTTCGTCTTTCGGTTCAACCAACTCACCAACTCGTATGTCGAGGCCCATTCGATTCAAGGCGACAACATTCGTGCGATTCGACTGTGGGAAGTGTACAAGAACACCATGAACGTCAACATCGGAGGCTTCTCGCGTGCCGCTGTTCATGCGTGGCGGCACGGGGATGATCTTCGATAACACGCTCAGCGGTTACAGCGAGAATTCGATCCAGTTCGACAACGTCCGGACCGGAGACGATCGGGGCAACTGGAGCAAGTGCAATGGCATCCTCGTCCGTCGACCAGAACATGGCCGGGGTTCGCCGGCTATTTGTGCCGGGATCAGATTGGAGCCTCCACGGACGCGTCCAACTGGAATTTCAGCGGTGCCGCGCCCGCGCAAGCCAAGGCGCCCGTGTACATGTGGAGGAATCTGCTGAACGGTGTGGAGATGCCCGCGGAGCTGAACTCCGGGTGGATGGCCGCCGGCGACGCCGCGAACCTGGCGCTGCAGATAAGGAACAACCGCGACTACTACCAGTTCAGTGCATCCTTCAACGGCACGTCTGGGGTCGGGCGCGGCACGCTCGCGGCTCGCCCGTCAACCTGCACGACTGGCGTGGGCTACTGGGCCACCGACCAAGGAGAGTGGAACAGCAACAGCGCCGGCCCGGACGGACAGCTCTACAAATGCACGGCGACCAATACGTGGTCGCTGTACTACATTCCGTATCCTTACCCCCATCCGCTGAGATCTGGTGGGCCGCTGCCCTCGCCGGGGCCGCCGAACAACCTGCGAATCATCCGGTAGGCCGTCGTCGATCATCCGCGCCGGCCGGGCCGAGCGCGGCAGCATACAGGCCTTCGTGCCGCGCGGCGAGCGCTTCCAGCGAGAAGCGTTCGACGACGTATGCTCGGCCCATGTCTTCCATCCGTTGGCGGAGGCCTGTCTGTTCGAGGAGCTCCCTGAGTCGAGTCGCCAGCCCGTCGATGTCTCCGCTCCGGACCAGGTACCCGCCGCATCCGTGACGGACGGCCTCCCGGACGCCACCGACGTCGTAGGCGACCACCGCTTTCTTCATCGCCTGAGCCTCCAGCAGCACGCGCCCGAGACCCTCCGAGTCGCTTGTCAGCACGACGAGATCGCAGGCGCCGTACCAATTGCGGAGATCCTCGGCTTTGAGCCCGCCGACGAGGATGACCCGGTCCTGCAGTCCATGGCGCGCGATCTCCCGCGTGAGCTTGCTCCAGCAGGTCGGTCGCTCTCCACACGCCCGGCGAACGCCAGCGTCGCTCGGATACCGTCGCGCGAAAGGCGAGCCAGCGCGTGCACGACATCGAGATGGCCCTTGCCCTCGGTCACGCGCGATGGCAGCAGGATCAACGGGCCGTCGGGCTTCCTGTCGATTGGGACAGCCTTGCCTGGATCGAAGAAATCCGTGTCTATCCCGTCGGACACGCTGACAAAGCTCTTCGCCAGGAAGCCGGGAACAGCCACGTGCGACACGCCTGAGACCAGACGCGCACCGGCAAGTTGTCGCCTGACGAGCCGCTGCTCGAGCCTCGTGTTTTCAAAATGATTCACGACGACGAACGGCGTGGAGGACGCTCGCCAGGGAGCGCAGGACGATTCTGGAGTCCTCGCTGATCCAGTGAAACACCGCCAGCTTCACCGCAAAGGTCTGCAGCGCCGACAAGAGGAAATCATGGCGGACGAAGGGATCGCGTGTGAGACGCCTCTTGAGCGTTCGCCACAATCGCCGCGCTCGCGTCGTCGGTGTCAGGTGCGCCTGCTTCACCGTCGACGGAATCCAGACGAGCTCGCCCCGCCCGACCTGCTCGACCGTGATCGTCAACGGCGCGGTCTCGCTCGTCAGATACATCTGCAGGATGCGCATCTTGTTTCGCGCAAGGAGTCGCCGGTTCAGATCGTCCAGGTAGCGTTCCATGCCGCCGGCGTTCGGATTCCGGAACATGTGAGCGAACCTGAAGATCGTAAGCCCGTCGAGCGGTCCAGGTTCCACGCCACCCGTCGTCGGGGATCGCAGGTCCAGACACTCTCCGCCGAACGTAGACCGGCTCGTCATCGCTTACTCAGGGCACCCTTTCGCGCACTGCGCCGCACGCTCCAGCGCCAGCGTGGCTTTGTGCAACAGCCAGCTCGCACAGATGTCGTAGACACCCAGAAATGTGACCTCGCTTCCGCGCAAGCCTGACTTGAAGTGATACACGCCGGGATTCGTTTCCGGGTTGATCCCGCCCAGATCGAGGAGCCGCTTCCCCGCCTGCTTCGACCAGAGGATTTCATCCCACTGCAGCAGGTAGGATGCGTTCACGAGCCGTCCCTTCTCACCGGAGGCGCCCAGTAATCCGACGACCGAGTCGCCGATGGCGGAGCACGCGGACCCGGCCACGGCTTCTCCGTTCGCCTGACAGATCGTCATCCGCATCCGCTGCTCGGAAGGCAGCTGTTCCTGAACCCTGCGGAACTCGTCCACGCTCGAGCCGGGCTGAAACTTCTTTGTGTCGAGTATCTCGTCATAGAGAGAGATGAAAGGGCGGAACAGACTCGCGTCGTATCGCTCCACGATCTCCAGACCGCGCGTCTTCGGCCTGGCGAAGGTTGTACCGCCACTTCTTTCGGAGCTGGCGCTTCAGGTCCTCCGCGCTCGGCTCCAGATCGACCAGAATCGTCCGGTGCTGTTCGCGAGAGGCACCATCGGTGAGGGCGTAGCCCGACTCCAGAAGCGCCTGCTTGACGTCCGCATCGCTTTCTTCGAACCCAAAGGGTCGAAGGCGCAGGAGCAGGCCGCGCCTGACCACGTACTCCTCCTTCAGCGCACGGAGGCAGTGGACCAGGTTTTCGACGCATCTCGGCTTGCCACGGGGCTGCCACATCGGTCCCCACGCCACATAGGCGATCCCTGCCCGCACCATGGGTATCTTGAGGATGCGCGCTTGCGCGGCTGCGACAATGTCCCCGTTGTCGTCGCGAACAACGAGTCGACTCAGATTCGGCTGGCCCCACCTGACATCTCCGTACTCCCACGTCTGGTAGATCGACGCGTCGGAGAACGTCTTGAGGATCTGCCACCACTGATCGCGCGTGATGTCGTCGACAAGGACCGAATAGCGCTCGGAACGTCAGGTCACGATGGTCTTGCCGCGTCGAGTTCGCTTTCTCGCATAGCCCAGGGGTTTGAAGCCGGACCTGGCGAGCGAGCGCTGCGCGGGCTTGTTCCACTCGGCGGTCTCGTAACTGCAGTGTGCATCGTACCACCAGGTCACGATGGTCTTGCCGCGTCGAGTTCGCTTTCTCGCATAGCCCAGGGGTTTGAAGCCGGACCTGGCGAGCGACTCGGACCTAGTGACCTGCATCGACCACCAGGTCACGATGGTCTTGCCGCGTCGAGTTCGCCTTCTCGCATAGCCCAGGGGCTTGAAGCCGGACCTGGCGAGCGAGCGCTGCGCGGGCTTGTTCCACTCGGCGGTCGAGGTGGGCCCGCTGGAAGCCCCGGGCCTATCAGTCTTGTCAGGACGAGCTGGATCAACTGGGAGAGACCGTTCTGACCGCGGTGCTCTGGAAAGACGAACCCGTCGTCGAAGTGGGCATCATGATGGGTCATCGGAAGGAAGGGGGGCGACATCGTCCGGCCGTCGATGGTCCAGATGTATCCCGCAGGTTCTCCGTCCCGCAGCAGGCACCAAAGCGTCGCATGCTGGTCGAAGCGGCGTTTGAAGTTTCGATCGACGACCGTGCCAACGTGCTCCTTCAGGAGGCGTGCGTAGAGCTGCTCGTCAATCTCCGAAAACTTTGCTTGATTTCTCTGAGTGTCACGAGCTGATTCGTCACGGACTCATCCGGATTCCAATTGGGCAAGTCAGCCCACAGGACGAGATCCCTGTCGAAGAAGAGCCGACGCTTGGCCTGGGCGACTAACCTTTGGGTCAACCCCCGCAATCCATGCTGGCGGAAGTATCTCTCTGCTCTCAATCTTTTATTCTCTGCTCTCAGATATCCGTCGAGAATCGCCATGCCAGGTGAGATTCAGAGCGACTCGGTCATTGCTCGCGTCTATACCGCACAGGTACGAACCCCAGACAACCGGAGATACGACCGAGATGGTACGCGACCTTCACGCCGTGCCGCATGGACACGTGAGAGCCGACGAGGAGGCCGGCGACGGCGCGCGGACCGTACACGAGCAGCGAGCCGATCGACCGAAACAATGCTCGCCACCGCTCCGAAGGGGTCTCCCTCACCATCTCGCCCGTGAGCCCGCCGATGCGAAGGGATTTGTCGAGATAGAATCCGCGGCTGTACCGTTCGGGGGCGACGACTTCATAGACCGCCGCCTCTTCACACCAGACGAACACGCATCCACGGGCGATCATCGTTTTGAAGAAGTCCATGTCCTCGCCGCCCGTCCTTCCCATCTCGGCCGGAAACGGCTCCTGGACGCCGTCGAGTATGCGGCGACGAAAGAGGAAGTTGCCAGAGCGCGTATCCAGGTGGCTCAGAACCTTGCCGGTCGGGTGCGACGGCCTTTCACACAGACCGCTTCGCCGCAACCATGGGGGGGCGCCTGGCTCGAAACGCGGCCTCACCGGGCCAAGAACGCCATCCGCCCGGTAACGTTCGCACGCGACAAACAGGTTCAGCAGCCAGTCGGACGGCGGCGTCTCGTCATCGTCGATGAACGCGATGAAATCGCCCGTCGCCGAACGTACGGCTCGGTTGCGCGTGAGGGCGATATTCTGCACGGGCTCGACGTCGTAGGTCACCGGCAGCGGCGCCGTTGCCGCGAACGCGAGCGTCACGCTCTCGGCCGACCTCCGACTGTCGTTGTCGACGACGTGAATGGAGTAGCTGAACCGGTCGTCGGAGGTCTGCTGGCCGAGCGCCACCAGCAGCCGCTGCAGCTGGTCCGGCCGCTTGAACGTGGGGACGCAAATCCCGATGCGAGGCTTCACGGTGTCTGGCTGCATCGGCCGATTAGTCGAGCGTGAATTCTTTGCGCCAGTCCCCGACATCACGGAAAGCCGGCTGTTCTTCCTTCGCCATCACGTAGTCGCCGAGGACGAGGTAGTCCATCTCCGTCCGCATGAAGCAGCGGTACGCCTCCTCCGGAGTACAGACAATCGGCTCGCCTCGCACGTTGAAGCTCGTGTTGACGATCACGCCGTAGCCGGTCAGCCTCTTGAACTCCGAAATCAATTCCCAGTAGCGGGCATTGACCTCCCGATTCACGGTCTGGATTCGCGCCGAGTAATCCACGTGGGTGATCGCGGGCAGGTCCGACCGCAGGAAATACAGCCGGTCGTAGATGCTGCGATTCGCATAGTCGGCGGGCAGCGGGATCTGTTTTTCCTCCCGGACCGGTACGACGAGAAGCATGTAGGGAGACGGACGATCCAGTTCGAAGTGGTCCTGCACGTCCTCTTCGAGGACGGCCGGCGCGAAGGGTCGAAACCCCTCACGGTACTTGATCTTCAGGTTCATCTTCTTCTGCATCTCGGGGTTGCGCGCGTCCCCCAGGATGCTTCGGTTGCCCAGGGCTCGCGGTCCGAATTCCATGCGGCCCTGGAACCAGCCGATCACCTTGCCGTCGGCCAGCTTCGCGGCGACCTCCCGAGCGAGCTCGCAGAAGTCCGGATAGTGGCGGGCGACCCCTTCGTATCGGTCGATGGCTCGCTTGATCGCCCGGCTCGAGAACTCCGGGCCAAGGAACCCGCCCTGCATGGCATCGCCGCCCGAGGTCACGCGGCGAGGCTGACCCTCCCGGATATGCCATACGGCCAGGGCGGCGCCGACGGCGCCTCCCGCGTCCCCCGCCGCCGGCTGAATCCACATGTCGTCAAAGACGCCGGCCTTCAGGAGCTTGCCGTTCGCGACGCAGTTCAGCGCGACGCCGCCCGCCAGCACCAGGTTCTTGCTTCCCGTCAGACTCTTCGCCGATCGACCGAGCTTGAGGACAATGTCCTCGGTGATCTCCTGGATGGCGAGGGCCATGTTCATGTAGACGGGCTCGATATCCGACTCCGGGTCGCGCGCGGGAACACCGAAGAGGCGCTCCCATTTCTGCTCGTTGACCATCCGAAGCCCGGTGGCGAAGTCGAAGTAGTCCATGTTCAGGAGGATCGAGCCGTCCTCCCGAATGTCGACGAGCTCGGTCGCAATCTTCGCGGCAAAATCCCTGGTCTGCTGCGCACCCGGATTGCCGTACGGCGCGAGGCCCATCAACTTGTACTCGCCGCTGTTGACCTTGAACCCGGTGTAGTAGGTGAACGCCGAGTACAGCAGTCCAAGCGAGTGGGGAAATCTCAGCTCACGAAGGATCTTGATCTCCTTGTCCCGCCCGTGGCCGATCGTGGTGGTCGCCCACTCGCCGACTCCGTCCACGGTCACGATGGCCGCTTCTCTGAACGGAGACGGGTAGAACGCGCTCGCGGCGTGGGAGAGATGATGCTCGGGAAAGAAGACGGGCACGTCCCCCTGGCCGAGCGTCTCGAGCGCCTGCCGCAGCGCCCTCTTCATGAAGAGCTTCTCCTTGATCCACACCGGGATCGCCGACGAAAAGCTCGCGAAGCCTCGAGGCGCGAACGCGTGATATGTCTCGAGGAGACGCTCAAACTTCAGGAAGGGCTTGTCGTAGAACGCAACGGCCTGGAGATCCCGGTACTTCAGGCCCGCCTCGTCCAGGACATACCGGGCCGCCTGCTCCGGGAACGACGAATCGTGCCGCTTCCGCGTGAACCGTTCCTCCTGTGCGGCGGCGACAATCTCGCCGTCGACCAGCACGGCGGCCGCGCTGTCGTGGTAGTAGGCCGATATGCCTAGAATCGCCCGTTTCATAGCACGTCCTTCTTTGCCTTTGCGTTCTGCGCCGTCGTCAACCGCCTTAGAACAGCGTGTAGATAAACGGCGCGATCGCGGATCCGCTGGTCAGGACGATCAGGACGCCGAACGCCAGCAGGATGATCACGATCGGCAGAAGCCAGTACTTCTTCCGGTTGCCGAAGAATCCGAGGAGATCTCGTAGAAACTCCATCTCGCACGCTCCATTCTCGCGCAGGTCAGTAGGGTCGCTCCAGGTCCGGTCCCGTGAAGGTGTGATCGCGCACCTCCATCACGGACTCACGTCCCGCCTTGAAGATCTTCAACTGCAAAGAATCCTTGCCGAGCGCTTTGCGCACCAGCGCCACAGGGGTCACGACGGCAAAAAAGACGACCGACAAGAGCACGCGTGAGACGACCGTGCCCAGCCGTTCGGTCACGCCAAACCAGACGATCGCGGCCGGATGATAGAGCCGAGGCGCGATCATGTTGAGAACGTGCAGCCCGGTCGCCCAGATGATGAACGCGCCCCCCCCGCGGACGAGCGCAAACAACAGGAGCACGAGCACCAGCGCCATACCGGTGTCCCGGCACTGCGCGGTTGTCATGTTCGTCTTCACGACGCCTCTCCAGGATCCCTTCATATAGTGCCTGCCAGCTCGCGAAGCATCGCGACATATTTGTCTTTTTCCCGGCTCCAGAGAACTCTCTGACGAGTGTCCTTCAGCTTCTCCCGATACGCCACGAGGCAGTCCGGCTTCTCGACGACCTCATCCATCATCCGAGCCAGGGACTTCGCGTCGCCGGACTCGAAGTACATGCATTCGTCGGGCTTCAGATAGTGCTCGATCGCGGCATTCCGGATCGTGATCGATGGCATGCCCAGACAGGTGTACTCGATCAACTTCAGCGGCAACGCGAAGTTCGCGATGGTCGACGCATCGAGAGGAATCACGCCGACGTGACAATCGGCGAGGAGGCCCGGAATCTCATAGAGCGGGTAGACGCGGTTGACGAACTCGACGGTCTTCTCCAGGCCGTTCTCCGCGATCAGCCGCGACAGCGTCGGGCTGAAGTCTCCGTCGCCGATGATCCTCACGTGGATCCGATCGCGATGGCGCGCCTGTGCGAGCGCGTCAACGAGCGTCCGCAGGCCGTTTCGCTCCAGAATCGTTCCGTGGAATGCGAAGCGCACCGTGCCGTTCACGGGCGGGTACGCCATCGGCTTGAACACCTTGTCGTCCGCGAAATTGGCGACGACGCCGATGGCGTCCGCGGGGTAGCCGTGCTGCAGCAGAACGCCGTGCTTGACCGGATCGCTCACCGTGATCGTTTTATCGGCAAAAGCCACGCTCATCCGCTCCAGAAACAGCAGCGTCCGGCCGAGCCCGGTTTTCGCCGCGCTCTTGAACTTCGAGCCGAACGTCTCGGGCATCGGATCGTGGATGTCCAGAATGACCTTGGATCCGAAGAGCTTCGGGACGAGCACGGAAAAGACCAGAACGTCCGGCATGTTGTTGACGTGGATCACCTTGTACCGCCTCGTGGCGTACATCCGCGTCGAAGCCACGAGGCACCGAAGAAAGAACGTGACGTACGACAGCAAGTACTTGAGGCGGGACGCGCCGCGGTACTTGCGACCGATTCGAAACAAGCGAACGCCACGAATCATCTCGATGGCCGCCTCGCCGGGCCGGCGCAGGGCGATGAAATCGACCGCGAAGCCGGCTTCGACGGCCGCCTCAGCCGCGCGAATCACCCGCGGATCGCTCTCGTAATGGGTGTACGCGATCATGAGCGCCGATTGTCTTTCGCCGGCGTGGCCTGTCACTGAACCCAGCCCCCGTTCCATTAATCGCGTACCAGCAGACACTCCGCCACGCACTGCACGACGTAACCGGCCTGGTCGTCGGTCAGCTCCGGATAGATCGGCAGCGCCAGCGTCTCGTTCGCGGCGTGCTCGCTTTCCGGAAAGTCGCCCGGACCGTAGCCCAGGTTCTGGAAGCATTCCTGGAGGTGCATCGGAACGGGGTAGTAGACCTCCGTGCCCACGCCCTTCTTCTGGAGCTCGGCTCTCAGCCGGTCGCGCGAGGGCACCCGGATGATGTACTGGTTGAAGACATGCCGCTGCTCGACGACAGCCGGAAGGGAGATGGCCGGTCCGGTGGTTCCGAGCCCGGACGCCCGGGCTTCTGCCCACTCGCGCGCATCCAGAATCTCCAGCTTCGAATCTGCGAACAGACGATCGTACCTGGCGGCGTTCTGCTGCCGGCCCGCGGTCCAGCGATCCAGGTGCGGGAACTTCGCCGACACGATTGCCGCCTGCAACGCGTCGAGCCGGAAATTCCCTCCAACGATTCGGTGATAGTACTTCGGCTTCGACCCGTGTGCGCGCAGGCAGTTCAGCTTCTCGGCCCGCTCCGCGTCGTTGGTGACGACCATCCCTCCGTCACCGGCAGCGCCCAGGTTCTTCGACGGGAAAAACGACAGACAGCCGTAGTGTCCGATCGAGCCGGACCGCCGTCCCTCGTATTCGGCGCCGATGGCTTGAGCAGCGTCTTCGATGACCGGCAGCCCGTGCGCCTCGGCGATCTCCATCACCGGACCCATGCGAGCCGACTGTCCATACAGGTGAACCGGAATGATGGCGCGGGTCCGGTCGGTAACCTTCTCTTCGATCTGATCCGGAGACATGTTGTACGTCACGGGATCGATGTCGACGAAGACGGGCCGTGCGCCCAGACGGGCGATCGTGCCCGCCGTCGCGAAGAAGGTATACGGCGATGTGATGACCTCGTCCCCCGGTCCGATGCCCTCGGCCATGAGACAGACAAGAAGCGCATCTGTGCCGGAGGAAACGCCTACACCAAACCGGCAGCCGCAATACGCGGCCGCGGTCTCTTCACAGGCCTTCACGTTCGGGCCGAGGATGAAGTGTTGAGACTCCATGACCCCGCGAACGGCCTGCTCGATGTCGCTTCTGATGGACTCGTACTGAGCTTTGAGATCTAAAAGAGGGACTCTCATGACATCACCACTTCTGCGGACGCCTTGAACGAACGATAGGACTGCGTGCCCTTACTCAGGCCGCCCGGGAGCGGCTCATCCTCGGAAAGATCCAGACACCGCAGGCTTCCGTCCTGCTGCTGCTTGTACCGATAGGCGCTCTCCGGGCAACGCATCACACCCTCCGCGTCGGGATTGCCGAGCCGGTGGCCGTGGCGGCTCATCCAGCCCGATGTTGCGGGCGGGGTTTCCAACCATGAGCGCGTAGTCGGGCACGTCCTTCGTCACGACGGCGCCGGCCGCAACGAAGGCGTACTGACCTATCGTGATCGCCGCACACGATGGTTGCGTTCGCGCCCACCGTGCAGCCGCGCTTGAAGATCGTCCTCTCGTAGAGGGAGTGCCGGTTGACCTGTGAGCGAGGGTTGGAGACGTTCGTCAGGACGCAAGAAGGTCCCAGGAAGACGTCATCCTCGATCACCACTCCGGTGTAGATCGACACGTTGTTCTGAACCTTGACGTTGTTCCCGAGGGTTGCCCCACCATCCACGTTGACGTTCTGCCCGATGACGCATCTCGCGCCGATCGTGGCGCCCTTCATGACGTGGGCGAAGTGCCAGATCTTCGTTCCCGCGCCGACCTGCGCGCCATCGTCGACATACGCGGATTCATGGGCGAAGTACTCCTTCGCTGCAGCCGCGGGCTCCGCCGGCCCGCTCAACGCCACGGGGACACCGCTGAACAACGAGCGCTGACAGCCATCCAGAACCTTGAGGACCCGGAGGCCTTCAGCCCCATCCGTCAGGGGACGGGTTCGAGTCTGCACGCATTCGAGGAAGTGCAGGCATTCCTGTTTGAGAGGCTCGGCCTTGTCCACGGGCACGGGCTGACCGTCGGCCTTGACGGCCGTCGGGATGCGATTCCGCCATTCCACCTTGTGCGGATACAGCATGAGCTTCTGCTCCGCCGTATCGTCGAAGACCGCCATCTGCTCCGACCCGACGACCACGAGGCGCTGCTCTTTCACCGGATGGAGCCAACTCACGAAGATGTGGCCCTGGACCCCGCTCGCGAACTGAAACTGACTCATCGTGACGTCGTACAGACCCGAGTTGAGATACGCCCCGCCCTGGCAGGCCACCCGGACCGGGCTTTCGTTGAGCAACGCCAGCATCACCGAAATGTCGTGCGGCGCGAAGCTCCAGAGGATGTTCTCCTCGGTCCGAATCTTCCCGATGTTCAGCCTGCTGGAGTAGACGTAGTTGATTTTCCCGAGGGCTCCCCGCTGGATGAGCTCCTGCAGCTTGATCACGGCCGGGTGATATCGGAGGATGTGACCGACCATCAGGATCCTGCCGGCGCGGCCCGCCAGCTCCGCGAGCTGCTCACCTTCCTTGACGTCGACGGACAGGGGCTTCTCGACGAAGACGTCCTTGCCCGCTTCGAGCGCGGCCTTCGCCATCTGGAAGTGCGTCACAGCGGGCGTGGCCACGGCCACGCCCGTGATCGCCGGATCCGAGAGGATCGCTCCATAGTCGCGCGTGAACTCGACAGACGGGTAGTCCTTGCGGCAGACGTTTTCGATCGACTCCCTCGAATCGCACACAGCGGCCAGGGCCCCCAGCTCGCTGAAGTTGCGGACCAGATTCTGGCCCCAGGCCCCCATGCCGACGACCGCCACTCGAGGCGTCGGCGTCTTCGTTGCTTCAATTGCCATTCGGCTCATCTCCTAAAAGAATTCGAGCTCACTCGACGACGCGATTCATCCGTCCGGCGAACAGCCGCCGGAGTCGATCCTTCTGCTCCGCCCGGTGAAACCGGCGCAGTTCCTGCGGAATCGGACTTCGTCTGCGGGTCATCCAGGCAGACCCGTAACCGAGCAGAAGAAACAGACCGCCGAGGACGCGCGGTTCGTTCTTCATCTGGAACAGACCACGCAGCACCTGCCAGGCGGGATGGCTCCCGACGAAATAGTCTTCCTGCCCGTGCCTGAACCGCGCCATGACCCGGCTGCGATCGGCCGTTCCCATGGCCCGGTGGTGCACGGCGTTCCGCTCGACGAAGGTCCGCGTCTTCCATCCCCGCATCCGCGCGGTCGTCACCGCGACCCAATCGATCCCGCCGCCCTTGATCGGCATATAGCCACCGATCTCCTCGAAGCAGCGTCTCCGGAAGAACTGGCAGGCGCCGGACACGTGGCTCAGGTTCGCCAGGGCATGGCTGTAGCTGTGCGCCGTGGGATCGCCGGCGTCCTCCACGAAGGGAGTGCCCGCCACTCCGAGGTCCGGCATCTCGACAAACTTTCCCAGGAGGAACTCATAGAAGTCTGTGGGCAGCGTGATGTCCGCGTCCAGGTTCCCGACAACGTCGAATTCCAGCGGCTGCAAACAGGCGTAGCCGGCGTTCACGGCGTGCGCCTTGCCGGCGAACGTGCGGACGGGGTCGCGCTCCAACCGCAGCAGCTTGATCCAGGGGTAACGCTCGGATGCGGATCGCACGATGTGATCGGTCCGATCGGTAGATCCGTCGCTCACGATGACCCACGTCACCGGAAGGATCGTCTGAGCCGCAACCGAGCGGATGAGACCTTCCAGGTGGGCCTCTTCGTTCCACGCCGGCGTGATCAGGGCGTATCGCAGGTTCATTGAATTTGAAACTGGACAGGCGAAGCGGCCGGTCGGCTTGTTGCGCCGGGCGCGACGGCGAGAGCCTCGAGGAGGACCGCCAGCGCCTTGACCATCGTCGCCTGACCCCAGTGGAGCATCGGTGTCCTGACTTTGGTCCAGCCGAGATCGCGATAGTAGAAATGACCGTCCGGCGACTGCATGTTCTCGATCGTCCAGTTCGCGACCCGGATCGCCAGGGGCAGGCACTCTTGATCGTCTTCGGACAAGGCGGCGAGCGTCTCAATCGCCTGCGACGCGCACTGGATGTCGATCGGGAGGACCTTGTCGTGGAAGTATTTCGGACGCGCGTCCGGCTCGAAGAAGTGTCCCTTGTAGAATCGCAGACCCTTGTCGAGGCAGTCGTCGAAGCTGCTATCCCCGGCCGAAACCCTGTACTGCTGCAGGGCCGAGATGTTGTAGCCGGTGTGGAAGCTGTCAATCCAGTGATACTTCTGATCCTCGGCGTAAAACCAGGACCCGTCGGCTTGCTGCCGGGCGCAGGTGTAGCGCATCGCGCTATTGGCCACCGTCAACGTCTCCTGTTTGCCGCCGGCCGCCCACAGCTGCGCGAGAAAGGCGGCGCCCACGACGTTGGCGTTGTGGATGGACGACTGTCGGTAGGCCACATAGCTCAGACAACTGCCCGTCTCGGTGTGCTCGCGGGGAAGATTCAGAATCCAGTCACCGACGCTCGCCGCAACGTGGAGGTATCTCTCATCCTGCAGCAGCTCATACGCGTCGAGGAACGCTCGCCCGATCTGTGCGCTCCAGATCAGGAGCGGTTCGCCATAGGGCCGCCGGCCGGCTCTGGTGGCGTAGTCGTAAGGATCTCCCCAGCAGAATTCCCGGCAGCGGGGCGCCCGATTGGCTATGAGCCACTCGAGGCAATCGACGAGCTCGTCGCGGAGGCGCCGATCTCCCTTCAACCGGTAGAGCCGCGCGTAGGCCCACGCCATGTACCCGCGGCCGATCGCAGACTCGTGAGGAGACACGCCCAGAACCGGGCGGATGTTGAACGGGGCGCGCAAGACCACCTGCTGAAGCACCCTCATCGGGAAAACCCTTCCCCGGGTGAGAGGGAACAGGTAGGACGAGTTCCCGTCCGCCGGCTCGTATCCCCGATACCTGTGCGCCTGGACCCACGACACAGCTCGCGTCAGGCTCTGCTCGAGTCGCCCGTGCACGCTCGTTCGCCCGGTCACGATGATTCGGAGGGCCTCCGTGCCCACCTGAGGATCGTCCTCTTGACCGGGATCGCGAGGGCCAGCCAATCGTACGCGCCCTGAATCTTCAGGCGAAACTCGATCGGCCAGTCCCGCGGAGAGACATTGATCCGTCCGACCAGCAGAGACGAGCGCCCTGTTCCGCGTTCAAGAGGGACGTTGGCAAACACACGCTCGTAACCTGCATCGCCCGCCGCCGCGACGACCTCGGCAGAAACGGAACCGAACGGAAGGGAAAGCATCCTGACGGGCCCGCCCGTGATGTCCTCCAGCGTCTGCCTGGAGGTCTGCAGTTCCGTCCAGACTTGCCTGCGATCGAGGCGGGCCAGGCGGGGGTGTGTCACCGTGTGCGAACCAATCCGGACCCGGCGGCCATCCTGCGTTGCCAGGACGCTGCGCGACACGACCGGCCCGGTGCCGTTCGAGCGTCCGGTCATCCATCCCGGCTCCGCGCCAAGGTATCCCGTCGGCACGAAGACGCTGGCGGGAATTTCATGCTTCGCCAGGATCGGCAAGGCTCGCTCGAACACGCTCTGAAACGCGTCGTCGAAGGTGACCGCGACGGACTGCCGTCCATTCGTGCTCGAAGGATCGTCGGCAAACACGGCGCGCGCTCGATCCGTGAGATCTCGCATCTGCCGCTCAAAGCGCGGGACCTCGTCCTCACGCACAGCGTGATACGTCAGGACGACCACCGGCCTGACCGTCGGACGGCCGAAGAGCCGGGTCATGGCGCGGTACCCCGATCGCGCACTGATGTACGCCAGCGACACGATCAGCGACAGGATTCGCTTCGACACGTTAGGGCTTCAGAGATGCGGCGACCGTTTCGCCGATGACCTTGTAGCCGTTCCTGCTCGGGTGCATATCCCGAGTCGTTCGAGCGTACAGCTCGCTCCCGGCCGATCGCGCGAGTGCCGGGAGGGTATCGACGTACGCAATCCCCGCCCCATCGAGAAATGCGAAAGTCGCCTGCCTTGCCAGGCGTTCGTTCGCGATGACGGCGTGGATCGCTTCGCTCAAGTGGATTCGCGAGTCCTTTTCCAGGTATTCCGAGAACACCATCTCCTTCGTTGGAATGATGACCACCGCGAACCTGCAGCCGTTCTGTCGGCACGCGAGATTCATGTCTTCGAGGAGCCGGAACGTGATGCGCATCCCTTCACGGACCGCGTCGTTTTTCTGGTCCAGCCTCGTAACCATGCCAACCGGCCGGAATGCCTCCCTGATGTTCCGGTCGTCGACGACGAGCGAGGTCGTCAGTGGATCGGCATTCGCGGACACTTGCGTGAACTGAAGGCGCTCTTTGACCTTCCCCAGGAGCGGGCCATGGACGACGAGGCGGTACAAAACGCTGTTCCTGGATAGCCAGTTTCTCGTGCCCTTACTCCAGCTGGCCTGCTCGGGCGGATCCCAGATGTCCGGGTTGACGTCCTTCCACTGCCCTTTTCGCAGAGAGGACCAATGGTTCAAGCCATGCGTAATCGTGAACGCGTTCTCGAAATCGTCGCCCATGTAGAGTCCGCAAAGCACTACCTTCGGGTGCAGCTGCAGCGCTCGCGTCGTCAGAAGATGAAAGTACTGATTCGGTCCGTAGCCGCCCAGCCCGAGGTTGTAGACGCTCAGCTTCGTCGAGCGCGCCAGGACGCTCGGCCACGCGTCGCTCATCGTGGCGGTGTTGCCGTACGTGTGGGAATCGCCGATGGCGACGACGTCCACCGCCGACGGCACTTTTTCGTTTCTGAATCCCCACGCGTCGAATCCCGCGCTGTTTGGCGCGATCGTCATCCCGAGGATGTCGTCCTTCACGGACTCGGGCGACAGATAGTCGGCCGGGTTCAGGACCAACCTTGCGCCGCCTTCACACAACAGGAGACCCACCACGGCCGACAGCAGCAGCGTGACTCCGTTTGTCGCGGCTCGTTTCACGTTCAGCGTCTTCAGCATTGGAAATCTAGCGGACCGGTCGGGAGATGGAACGCGCTACGGCGGCTCGATCGCGCCCGGGGATTTGCCGGACCCGGGACGGCGACGCAGCCAACGGCGAAAGTGTCTTCTCCGGCTTTATCGGCTCGGGGCGGCGGATCGGCGTAGCCGCGCCGAGTTCCCCGGGCGGGTCCATGGTCCCCAGCAGGAAGAGCAACCACATGTTGTTGACGCCGGCGAACGTCGCTTCTGTCCAGTTGTAAAGGGCGACGATCACGATGCAGCACAACCGCAGAACTGCGCTCGGATAGTCGAGCAGCAGCTGGCGTCGAACCTTGAGAATTCCCGACACCAGTCCGGCGATAATGACGGCGATGCCAACGGCGCCCAGGTTCAAGTACAGCTCGATGTACCCGTTGTGTGCCTGCCCGACGCTCCACACGTCGGACATCTGGCGTCCTGCCTCGCTCGCCCAGAACACCTCGTAGCCGGTGCCCAGGAGGGGATTGCCAGCTACGCTGAGCAATTCTTCCCACATCGGGACCCGTGTCGTGAGGCTCGGGTCTCGGTTCAGCCCGGCGATGACCATCGAACTGACATCCAGCGTCATTTCGAGCCCGGCGACAAGCAGCGCTGTCATGAAGGCGACGCTCACGAGCCTTCGCGGCGAGCGGGCGATCGACGGCACGCGACTCAAAGCAAACAGCGACACCGCCAGGAGCAGGCACGCGAGAGAGGTTGCGCTGTCTGCCATGGTCAAGAGCCAGGCGGCCAGGAGGAGAAACACAACCTCCATCGAAATCCGGAACGGCAGTCGAAGCTGGAGTGGCCGTCCGGACCGGTAAAGGAAGCTCCACGTGAAGTACGTTCCGGCAAGCAGACAGAGCTGCCCAAGGCCGTTTTTCCCGTTCGCGACGCCGGTGATGAGCAGACTTCCGTCGTGATGGTACGCCCTTCCCAGGTCCGGGTAGTACTTGAGGAACACAACCGACAAGGGCAGCGTCAGGATGGCCAGGCGCCGCAGCACGACGCCCGCTGCCACGTACGGCTCCTTCTCGGTCAGGATCACAAGCACCATGATCACGTTGCCAATGGCCTTGAACCATCTCTTGAACGAGAGGAGTGGAAACGGGGACCAGATGATGCTGACGAGTCCGATTAGGAAATAGGCCCAGATCAGTTTGTTGCGGGTCAGGATTCGACCCCAGGCCGGGCGCCGATACACCAGGATTCCAACGCCGATCGCAATCAGAATCGCAAACACGGCCCGATCCAGCGGGCTTCCTTCCGAATAGATGTCGAGCGCCTCGAGGTAGCTGCCGAGCTGCAGCCACTGCGAGACGTACCTCGATCCGGCGAGGAACATCCAGATGATCGGAATCCATACAGCCTTTGAAACGTTGTCCCCAGCCTTCGCGTCCACCCGGAAAAGGTAGGCGACGAAAGCCAGGCACAGTGCTGATGCGAGCAGCGGCAACAATTGGTTTTCTTGAGGACGATCAGTCCTGATGCACAAACGGCCTGTGCGCCGGCGGACGAGGAACCGGCTCGACGCGGGCAGGCTTCAGAAGACTTCGACCGGCGATGGCGACGGTCATGAGCGCGTCAATCTCATTGGTATAGTTCGCCCGCCCCTCGAGATGTTCCTGCACCATCAGCCGGACCTTCGGCAGGTCGAACCATGAGCACAACGTCTCGTCAGGGTCGTGGGTGAGCGTCTCCCGGACGAGCGCCGCGAACGGACCGCGGATCCACTGCCGGAAGTGATGGAACTTGTGACGCCCTCGGAACGCTTGCTCGAGGAGCGACCCGGGCGCGGAAGCGGTAGGCCGCACGACCCACGCGGGAGCACCGTGGCTCGTCAGGTACTCGCCTTTCGCCAGCACGCGCCGGTAGAGGTGGCGGGCGAACCGCACGGCTCCGGGGCCCGTCCCGAGCAGGCCCTGATCGGTTGGAATCGTCAGGAGATCGGCGCGTCCTTTCTTAATAACGTCAGAGGAGCAGTCACTCGACGTCCGGGTCGAGACCGGTGTCTGGTACAGACACTCAATCACCCTGCCGTCGAGAAATGGCGTCCGCATCAGGACCTGGGACCGTTCGATGGCATACCGCCCGTATCCCAGAGCCGGCAGATGATGAAAGAGCGTGTACGACAGCGGGTTCGAGACGCTCTCCGCCGTGAACGTGTCTGCCGCCTCCGTCAGTTGCTGCTGGAGCTGCGGACCGAGGAATGCTCCTTGCGGTTGCGTCCACTTGAACGCACGGACACCCCTCAGCACCTCCCCGCCCCAGTTACCGGTGATCCGGACGGGCGCAATGGATCGGGCGATCCGGTTGAGATAGAGCTCCGCGGCGCCCGCAAAACCGAGGTATCCGTCGGACACGAGGACGGCTTCTTCGAGAAGCGTCCGAAAGTCACCGAGGAACTGCGACCCGAGCTCGATCACGCGATGGGGCTGCGAGCAGCGGCGAGCGACCTCCCGGCCGACCGCGACGTCGAAGGTCTCGCGATACAGGCTTCCGAACGTGTAACAGGGAATCGTTCCGGCGGCCGCGTCGAGATGGGCCATGACCATGCGCGAGTCCAGACCGCCCGTCAGCGATATCCCAACCCGTGGCGGGCGTCTCGCCGCATCGTTGACTGCCGCCCGCAGGCTCTCGGTCAACGCGTCTACCGAGCGGCTGGCGGGCAGAGAGCCGGCCTGCTCGAGGGCTGCCCGATCGAAATAGGCTCGACGACTGGATCCTTCCCGCGAGCGGAAGCGGATCACCGAGCCGCCCTCCAGGACCTCGATATCGCGGAAGAGCGATCGCTCGCCCAGCGTGCAGCCACAGGTTAGAAGCTGAGCCAACCCCTGCGGGTCGAACGTCCGGGTACGAGGGGCCACGGCCAGAATCGCCTTGGCCTCGGAGGAGAAGAGCGTCCGGTCACCGGACCGATGGAGAAAGAGACGCTCCATTCCGTACCGATCGTTGAACAGCAGACACGTCGCGCGTCGTCGATCGACGAGAAATCCGGCGAACGCGCCGTCGACCCGCGGCAATGCCTCCTCGCCGAGGCGCGAATACAACTGAACGAGGTCTCGGGCGCCGAGGCCCTTCGCCTCCGCCTGGTTATCTATCGATCGGGCAGGGTCGAATGACGTGTCCGGGATCGGCTCGCCAGCGGTCACGAGAACGAGATTCGCGGTGGTCCGTCCGGTTGGAGCAGGATCGGCTCCATCAGGCCAACCGACGCGGCCTGCGCACGCGCCCAGCTCGGGGCACGACAGAATATCGGTCACGTAGGCGGAGTCGTACTGCATCGCCGCGGCCATCTGCTCCACGATCTCGAGCAGCTCGGCGGTCCGGCGCTCTGATTGCCCGCCGGAGGCGTCAACGACTCCGAAGATCCCTGGCATCTACGAGCTCGGGCTCCGAAACGCGTACCACTTGTCCCGAGCGCTCAGCAGCCGGTTCGTCAGCCACTGCGGGAGACGATCCTTCGCGTCTCTGTGCAAGCCGAGGCTCAGGAAGAGCTTTCCTCTCGTGGTCAGCGGGACGTAGTAGCGCGGCAGGTCCATTCTCACGAAACCGTTTTCGCGCTTGAATCTCGTCAACGAACTATCGAGCTTCTTACCGTAGACATATCGCTCGTACTGGAGATGCTTGACCTGCCGCTCGACGCACAACTTGACGGCTTCCGAGAGGAGCGCATTATTGGGACGCTTGTCGAAGGATCCCATTTTCGAGACGATCTGCATGATCGCCGCGGTGTCCTTGTCCCACACGATCTTCATGTATCCGATGAATTCCTCATTGAGATAGGCGGCGAGAAATGTGCTTCGCGCGCGATACGTGCCGTTCTCCTCCTGAACAGCCGAGAACGCTTTGCCGTAGTGACCATACTTGCGGCCGTGCCTGATCGGGGACTCGTTGTAGATCGACATGATCCCCTTGATGTACTCTTCATCGAACTCCGAGACCCGTACGACCACACCCTTCTTTTCGCTGGCCCGGATGTTTCTCCTGCTGGCGGACGAAATCTGCTTGTTGAACCAGTGTTCGTGGGAAGACACCGGGATGACAGCGACGTTGTCCCAGTCGAGGTGAAAGCCAAAGCGGGGTGTCGTGTCGGGAACCCGCTGCGCGAACGAGAAGAGATCAGGTCGATTCGGAGCGCTCTTTAGCTGCTGTATGACCCAGTTCGGGTCGGGCAGCGTGTCGGCCTCGAGCCAGTACTCATCAAAGATTTCCGCGACCCGTACGAACGCACCGCGCACCACGACGGCGAGACCGTCGAGAGAAATGAGGGGCACCCGCTTTCGCCGCCCCTTGACACTTATTTCAAACGTGGAGGTTGTCATGTGACTGGTCATGCTGTAGCGACGCGAACGAACGCCTCGACCTCGGCCGCCACCCGTTCCTGCTGCTCCGCCGTCAGTCCAGGGAACATCGGCAGAGAGATGATCTCGGCGGCGACCTGCTCGGTGACCGGCAGACTTCCCGTCCGATATCCCCAGTCGCGATAGCACTCCTGCTGGTGGAGCGGAACGGGATAGTGGAAGCCCGTCTGAATGCCTTTGTCGTTCAACGCCTTGGCCAGCGCATCACGCTCGCGCGTCCGGACCACATACAGGTGATAGACCGCCTGACTCCACGAAGGCTCGTGGGGAATCACGATCGTGTTCTGGCCCAGCGGCGCGAGAAGATCGTGATAGCGCTTCGCGGCGGCGCGGCGCTGCGCGTTCCACGTGTCCAGGTGACGCAGCTTGATTCGCAGAAACGCGGCCTGCATCGCGTCCAGCCTGCCGTTGTAGCCTTCGATCTGGTGGTAGTACTTCTGCGACTGGCCGTGGTCGCGGAGCATCCTGACGCGCCTGGCCACTGCCTCGTCATTGGTCGTGACGGCACCAGCCTCGCCACACGCGCCCAGGTTCTTGCCGGGGTAGAAGCTGAACGCGGCCGCCTTCGCCAGCGCCCCTGCGCGTCCCGACGATTGTCTGCCGTGGTATTCGGCGCCGTGGGCCTGGCAGGCATCTTCGATGATCGTCAGACCGTAGCGTTCGGCGATCTCCGCAATGGCATCGAGGTCCGCGACCTGTCCGTAGAGATGCACGGGCACGACGGCGCGGATCGGCTTGCCTGTCCGCCGGCCAAGCGGACGACCGGTCGCCGGGTCCTTCCGGCAGCCCTCGAGGTACTCGGCGAGGCTCGTCGGGCTGAGGTTGTAGGTCCGCTCGTCGATGTCGACGAACTCCGTCTCAGCGCCCGCCTGGCTGATCCCTTCCACCGTCGCTATGAACGTGTGGGCGACGGTCACGACCGCATCGCCGGGGCGCACGCCCGCGGCCATGAGAGCGAAGCGCACCGCATCGGTACCGTTTGCGACCCCTACGGCGAACGTCGTTCCGCAGTAGTCGGCGAACTCGCGCTCGAAGCCTTCCACCTCGGGCCCCCCGATGAAGCGAGCCCCGCGGATGGCCTCGCGGGCGGCCGCGATCATCTCCTCCTCGAGCAATCGGTGCGGCGTAACCAGGTCCAGAAACGGGATCGGTTCGTTAACCATGTAACCTCACAGTAACGGGGGATTCATGTTGAACGTCGATGGCGCACGCGGCGGTGCCGTCGAACATCAGGTCTTTCACTTCGGTCCCGGTCGGCCCGGGCCGATACAGGCGGATGACGCCGCCGGGATTCGAGGAACGAGGCGCCGACACCGTCATCGGAACGCCCGATGAGGGGTGCTCGGCGAACCGAATCGACCGGCGCCAGCGGAACCAATCCACAGCCTCTGCCGCGGTCGCGAACCAGGCGCGATCGTCGCGGCCGACCTCTTCGAGCAGCTCCCGGTATGGCTCGACCCAGAGACGTTCAGGAGCCAGGCTTCGGCAGTGCCAGTTGATGACCAGCGTGCCCCCGAAGCGGCGCGCCTGCGCGACGACGCGGCGGCCTTCCGCCGGTATCTGTCGCGGGCCGCGTCCCATGCGATCGGAGTGAAACATCGCGGAGTCCATGATCGACAGCGGCAATTCCATCAGGGACTCGGTTCCGGGCAGCTTGAACACCTGCGACGTTCCCGCGCGGTATCCCACGGTTTCGTTGAATCCCCAGGTTGAGTCGTAGTCGAATCCGGCTGCCTCGAGCTGGCGCGGGGAATCTGCCGAGAAATAGAGCCAGTGCATTCTCACGCCGCAGGTCCGCCGAGCGGTGACAGCGGTCAACTGCTCCAGCTCCGCGCGCCCCTCGGCGGCGTTGCACCACGCGTTGATGCCGTGCACGCCGAGCTCGCTTCCGCGGGCGGCCGCCGCCTTCGATTCGTCGGAGACGTCGCTCGCCTGGTAACGCACGGCCCGCTGCCCGTCGCTCGCGCCGTCCGGCCCAACGCCCGGACGGTCTTTGAAAGGCACGAGGAAGAACGTGGACCGAGCCGGGTCCTCCACGCGGGCGTAGTCGTCGAACGGGCTCCAGAAATCGCGCGCCAGGCCCAGAAATACGAAGGGCAGCGACAAAAGGGCTTTCAGGTTCCGGGCCGCCTCGGCCGCAGTCCGCCGGCCTCGAACGAGATCGATCCAGCTGCCGAGCGACGCGCGAGCGATGAACCCGGCAAGCGTCCGGTCGAATCGGTGGCGCCGCACACCGTAGAAATCCACGTCGTGGGTAAGGCAGCAGATGAAGTCGTATCCCCGCGGACGTGGAAGGACTTCCGCGAACGGAACGCCGGACTGCTGCAGGAGGTGCCGAAGCAGGGCGATGTGAAGCTCCAGCGTCGGCGTCATGGCGTGTGACGCCGGCTGCCCGTCGGCCAGGAGGCTTCGAACCTCCCTGAACAAGTCGTACCCGATTCGCCAGATGTGGCGGCCCCCGGATCGACGCACGTAACCGATGGCCTCGCCACCGGCCACACGGCCGCAGGCGCGCGTCCCCGCGTCAAACAGCGCGAGGCGACCGTAGACGGGAAACGTCCAGTCGGACCACTCGACGTCGACGGGCCCGACCGCTTCCGTGACGGCGACCTCCGCTTCGCGGTCGGCCGCCTGCTCCTGTGAGCCGTAGACCAGAGACACATCAGCGTCGAGACCGTCGAGGCTCCGGGCCGTGCTCAGGACGACCGCGTACTTCCGCCCGGGAACCGCCGGCTCCCACGGGGTCTTGAAGAGCTCGAAGAACTCGTCGGCGATCTCGAGATCGCTGTCGCTTGCGACGACGCCGATCCGTCCTGTCGAGAGGGTCACGTCCGTTGGGCCTGCAGGCTCGTCTCCGAATTGCGGAGCAGCACGAGCAAGGGCTGCAGCATCAGCAGAGACAGAAGGAAGAACACGATGCCGCCGTCGTGATGCAGCCGGCCGTCGAGAAACGCGGGATCCACGTGTATCGCCAGGAGCGACAGACTGACAATCCGGATTCCGTTCTTCAGGATCGTCACTGGAACGATGGCGAGCACGAGCAGCGACCGTGTCCAGGGATTCCTGAGGTACGTGTAACCGACCAGCAGGCTGGTCAGCAGAAGGGCGATGCTGGATCGAATGCCGCTGCACGCATCGGCGATCTCGATGACCACGCTCGGCAGGTGAAACACGAATTCCTGCCGGTGGTACGGTGTTCCGGTGACCGAGAAGAGTCCGGCCGTCGATTCCGCCGTTCCGGACTTGAGGAGCGCGGTCGCACCGTCGAGCAGGACGCCGGGAATGGGAATCATGAATCCGAGAAACAGCAACGGGAACAATGCCGCGCGAAACGCGTCGCGGCCATACAGGAGCAGAAACCCGCCGAACCACAGGACCACCAGAGCGCCGACACGGCACGCCAGCGCGTCATCCTGGCCCTCTGGCCAACCACCGAGGCTGACGCCCACCCACAGCGCGAGACCGGCAAGGATCACCCCGAGGCCGGCCGGCCACGCGAATCGGACGGTCGAAAAGATCGGCGTTCGGCGGTGGTAGATGAGCGCAAGAGTCACGAATGGAATCAGCAGCGCGTGAGACGCGGACGGTTCGTTCCTGGACACCTCGACGAGCGCGCCGAGCACGGGCGCGTTCGCGAGCGCTACGAGCAGACCGTAGCCGGCAAACAAGAGAGTTCGGATGGAGATGCTCATGTTCACGCGGCTATCAGGCAAAGTGACGGTACAGACGGCCGCTCACGCTCACGTGCAGCGCCGACGGCGCGAACGAGCAGGCTCGCTTCGCCAGCCGTGTCGCAAGCTTTCGTCCAACGACGGCACTCAGTGCGCTGCCGCACCGGTAGTAGCGAAGTGGCGTGCGCCGGGCGCCGAGGCGATCCTTGAACCCGGCCAATCCGATGCTCTCGACGTCGGACCTTCCAAGGTCGAGCTGCTCGAGACCACGGGCATGCGCATCCTGAACAGCCCGCCAGAACAGCAGGGGCATGGCACCGTACGTCCGGAAGGAGGAATTCGAGCCACCGTATTTGTAGACAAGCGTGTTCTTCTGCCGGAGCGTAAGGATCGCGCCAAGGCCGCGTCCCCCGTGCCTCGCCACATAGACGGTCAGGTCGTCGCCGAAGCACGCGGCGAGGTTCCGAAACCACAGAAACGGCTGGATCGGCGCGCCGTGCCGGCGTCTGGTCATGACGTGGAGCGCGTAGAAGTCGCGGAGCAGATCCAGAGAGCGGCCGACCTCGCATCTCACGCCGCGACGTTCGGCCCTGCGGATCGCCCGGCGCGTCTGACTCGGGTGGAATCCGTCGAGGATGGCCCCGAGGTCACGCCGCAAATCGAGCACGTGGAGCCAGAACTCGGCCGCGACGTCGAAGCTGCCGTCCGAGAGCCGGGTGTCGCGCGGCCGGAGCTCAACGTAGCGGCACCCGGACCCCACGAGCGCCTTCACGGATCCCAGTAGCGCCGTCAGCGCGTCCGGGCTTTCGACGAGCGGCTCGCAGTGATCAGAGAACGGAAGCGACACGAGACGGCGGCCGGTCATCCAGCTGGTGACGCGGCAGCACAGGAGTGCATTTCTGATCGGCTCTCCGGGCCGGGCATCCGTGAGCGCCATCGGCTCGTAGCCGTACGTGCGCTGCAGCGCCTTCAGCCAGCTGGGCGAGTGAAAAACCGACGAGGCGGGCGACCGGTCGATGAGGTCGCTCCACCGGGGATCCTGAAGCGGATCCACGCGATCGATCGTCACGACGCCTCGCCCAGGGAATAGACCACCTGATCGCCCTCGAGCCTGACGTAGGCCACTCGGGCGCGATCACAGTCGGGGCCGTCGACACGCCACCGATCGCCATCCGGCACGATGGTCATCTGCTGTCGGCTCCGCCACCAGCGATCCACATCGGACGGCGGCGCGAACCACACGTTCCTCTCGGCCCGCAGCCTCCCCAGATACTCGAGCAGGTCGCGATACACCGCCCGGGCGCGGCTCTCCCTGAGATAGTCGGGATGCGTGATGAAGCTGATCAGTCCGTTCGCGCGCAGAATCGTCTGGACCTGTTGCCTCCACAATGCGGTCGAATACTCACCGAGAATGTGGAACAACGAGTAGTCCTGAGTCGTGGTCAGGGGGAGCTCGAGAACGCGCCCGACGAAATACGGCATCACGGTGCAGCAGCCACCTCGCTGCGGCTCCAGGTGAGCCCCATTCGGTACGGACATCTCATAGGAAAATTCGAAGGCGTCGAACCACCGTTGTTCCCGATACATGGCCCCAGCGCGAAAGCCGTCGCACTGCAGCTCACGCGAATGCCGATTGATCTGCGCGGCGAGCTCCAGAAACCGTTGCCGGTCAGTGAACAGGTCGCCATCGTGGTGCAGATCGTGGAGATTGACTTCAAAGCCCCGGCGGCGGATGGCCTCGACGAGCGTGGTCGCAGCCGGGTTACGCATTTCCGGGACAACCTGAAAGGATGACTTGATGCCGAACGAGTCGTCCAGGTCCATCACCTGTTCGCAGAACTCGGCGCCGGCCTGGCCTTCGACGTCGTGCGTCATCATCACGCAGGCGTCCGCGCCGTCGGGCCAGAACCAGATGAATGGCACCTCCCGCGTCCCGGAGCTTTTCAGGACAAGCGTCATCGCCGTCTGCATCAGCGTCTCGACACTCGTATCGACCGGCCAGCGGGGAAAGGGAATACTCCTCCAGCCATTCAACCGGATCCTCTGAAAATGCTTCCTCACCGCGATCGGGAGAGACGGCCGGAAAAAGTAGTACGCGTTCCGTGCTGCCCTCGCCCCCGTGATGCGTTCCAGATATCCAGGGGGGGGCTGACGGTAGCGCTCCTGTTGCAGATTGGTCACGACCTCTGACAAATCGAACGGCAGCCGCAGTCGGCCACCCTCGCGGCCGATCGCATGTGACACGTCGGGAAGGCGGCCGCTGACATAGGGTGACGGCACCGATCCGCTGCACCGTCCATAGCAGACCGCGTCGCCGAGGCTGAAATAGCCTTCCTCCGCGGACAGCTGACCGCTGATCCCAAAATCGCCCAGATCATCGTGGCACTTGAAGTATGTGGCGAACGCAGTGTCAGCCGACCTGCGCACGGAGACTTGTGCTGTCACTCGTTTCCGTGGAAGGGGCGGATTTGGAGAATGGACGGCGGCGCCGTCCTTGATTCGTGTGTGAGCGTCCGTGGCAGCGGCCGCGTCAGCAGCCCGGCCAGTTCAGAGGGAAACCAGTCTTCCTCGATCTTTGAGCGACTGGTCGGCCGCTTCGAGCAGTCTGACCACGCGAAGGCCGGCTGCACCGTCGTTGAGCGGAAGCCGATCGTTGCTGACGCAGTCGATGAAGTAATCGAGCTCGACCTTGAGCGCCTCGGTCGGATCGACTTTGGGCGCCCAGACGTCACCGGATCGGTAGCTCACCAGCAGGTCGTAAACACCTTCCCCATTCGTGATCTGCACGCCCTTGTCGTAGATCTTGATCTTCTCGTCGGCTTCGAGATCGTTCCAGACCAGCATCTTGTCCCGCCCGCCGATGAGCGTCGTGCGGACCTTGACCGGCGAGAGCCAGTTGACGTTGATGTGCGCCACGATGTTGCGGGGGAAATACACGGTGATGAAGGCCATGTCGGCGTGGCCGTTCAGATGCTGGCCACCGGTCGCGACGACGGCTTCGGGTCTCTCGGTGATGATGTGGTCCATGATGGACAAATCATGCGGCGCGAGATCCCAGACGACGCTGACGTCGTGCTGGAAGAGTCCCAGGTTCACTCGTGTCGAGTCAAAGTAATACAACGGCCCCAGGACTCCGCCGTCGACGACCTCTCGGATCTTTTTCACCGCTCCGCCGAAGAGGAACGTGTGATCCACCATGATCTTGAGGTTCTTGCGCGCGGCCAGCTCGATGAGCTCCTCCGCCTGCCGGGAGCTGGAGGTGAAGGGTTTTTCGACGAAGACATGCTTGCCGTTCTCGAGCGCCGCCTTCGCCAGCTCGTAATGGGTCCAGACGGGGGTGACGACGGCGACGGCGTCGATGTCGGGTGAGGTCAGGATTTCCTGAAAGTCCGTCGTGAGATGGAGCCGCGGGTAGACACGATGCGCGCGCCGGAGCGCGGCCGGGTTCTTGTCGCACACGGCGACCAGGCTGCAATCCGCGAGACCGTGAAAGTTTCTGACGACGTTCGGTCCCCAATAGCCATAGCCGATGACCCCGACACGCACCGCGCTCGCCGAAGAATTCGGTGCTTCGTACTCGAACCTGGCGACCTCCGGGGCGAGCTTGCGCTGCCCCGCTGCCGGATCCAGGACGGACATGTTCTCCGCGCTCATTCAGCCCCCTCCGAATCGGTCGGAACTTCCCGCAGCACACGCGCCGGGTTGCCGGCGACGATGACGCCCGCGGGAACATCGCGCGTGACGACACTCCCGGCTCCGATGATGGCGCGCTCGCCGATGACGACGTTGGAAAGGATGGTTGCCCCCGATCCAATCGAGGCGCCCTTTCCGACCCGCGTCGGCTCGACCTTCCAGTCGCTCACAGTCTGGAGCTGTCCGCTCGGCGTCGTGGCCCGGGGATAGGAATCATTGATGAACGTAACGCCGTGTCCGATGAACACGTGGTCCTCGATCGTCACGCCTTCGCAGATGAACGTATGACTCGAGATCTTGCAGCGCCGGCCCACCGTGGCGTTCCTTTGAATCTCGACGAATGCCCCGATCTTCGTCTCGTCGCCGATTTCGCAGCCGTACAGGTTGATGAATTTCGCGAGCCTGACGTCCTTCCCCAGCTTGACGTCCGGGGTAACGGACAGAAAGTCGTCCACACGCACAAGACCGTCCTTGACCTCGAGCATCGTCTCTCCGTGAGTTTGGGGGATCACCAGTCGAACGTGCCCGCCTCAGCAGGCTCCCTTCCCTGAGAAGACCGCCGCCGGCGTCGCGAGCAGAATCTTGATGTCGGTCCAGAGCGAGCGGGTTTTCGCGTACCGCAGGTCGAGGCGCACCATTTCGTCGAACGTCGTCCGGCTGCGTCCCGACACCTGCCAGAGGCCGGTAATCCCGGGTTTGGCCTCGAGGACTCGCCGGTGATGCCACGGCGCGTACTGTTCGACCTCGTAGTGAAGGGGCGGCCGGGGACCGACGAGCGACATGTCTCCTCGCACGACGTTCCACAACTGGGGCAGCTCGTCGAAGCTCGTTTTGCGCAGAATGCGCCCCACGGGCGTCACGCGCGGGTCGTTGGCAATCTTGAACAGGGTGTCCTTGCCTGCTTCAGGCACCTGGGCGCTCGACTTGATGAACCAGCTGACGTACTTCTGATGAACGGCGTGGTCTGCGTTCACGTGCATCGTTCGGAACTTCAGCATCGTGAACGGCTTCGCGTTCAGGCCGATTCTGGTCTGTCTGAAAAACACGGGCCCGGCCGACGTGAGTTTCACGAGAGCGGCGAGCAGGAGCAGAAGCGGCAACAGCATGGCCAGAAGCGCAAGGCTGCAGGCGATGTCCAACATCCGCTTGATGACGTCGTACATTGGCAAGCGTCGCTCGTGGGTAACCGAGGTTCCGAGCAGCGTATCGATCGGCAGGAAGTCCGCGTCCCCGCGAGACCTGTCGGGCGCGTGCGCGTATCGCCCCATCGCAAACTTCGCCACCGTCGCCTGGTCCAGCCGTCGGGAGAGTTCCTGCCGAACACGTGCCTCGAGCTCGCACAGAGCGCTCTCGGGCATGTCGATGTCCGGCAAGATCACGCCGAGGACCGAGCGCTGCTTGAACCAGCCCACGACGCCCGTGTCCCGCTTCGCGGCCGTTACCGCTGCCACCGCGGCATCCCGTGCAAGCGACGATCGATCGCCGTCGAAATCCTCCGCGGTCACAAGGAGAAGCACGAAGGGTTGATTCGATCGATCCGAGCGCTTACGCTCCCGAATCAAGACACCCTTGAAGAGATCTTCGCGAATGACATGAGAGGTGCTCTTCTGGGGACACGCTCGTGCCGATGTCCGGTTGACCCGGCGCGGCGCTGCAAGGGATCGCCGCCGTACGGCCGCTTCGCCGGCAATCGGGGAGAGCCTTTCGACTGCCATGCCTAGCTCTGGCCCTCGCGTGTGAGAAGCTCGCACTCCGGCATCGGTGGAATCTGGTAAACGCATACTTGAAGTCGTCTGCTCACACGCGGCTCGAGCTGTTTGCTCAACGCCTGACGGATCCGGTGCGCAACCTGATTGGAGACGTCCCCCTGGGATTTGTCAGGCCGCTCGGTCAATACCGCCCCCACGACCCGCTCCTCGCGATACCAGCCGACGAAGTCCGTCTCCCTCAGGCAGACGGAGAGCCGCGCGAAGAGCTCGGTCGCCGTCGCCCCGGCGATGAGCGAGTTGGTTCCGCTTTGCCCCCTCAGGCCGACCAGCAGCAGCAGGAAAGGCCGGCTCGAAATCTCGGCACGCCTGCGCTCGATCTCGAGGAAGTATCGAAACGCCTCCTCGTTGTAGGCCTGGCTCGGGCGACCTTCGATGTGCCCGCACGAGCAGGGGACGGAATCGTCCTGCATGTCGGAGGTTGCTCCGGCCACGGCGTCGAGCTGACGAAGAGCTCTGATGGACATGATGACGGGGTCGGATCCCCGCTTTGTGCAAACAGATCGCCATCGGCACGGCCTTGCTTTCCGTCTCACCGACACGCGCAAGTAAGTGGATCTCAATCACTTAGCTACCGGCCTCTTACTCGGCCGCCTTCTGTGTGTCAGACCCTTGAACGACAGTCGCGGTGGCGGCAATCAAAAGTCATCCCCGGGCTGAACATTCGGCTGGCTCGCCGCGCACACTGAACCGCGCCGTGCGAGGGACGTAGCTTCGCCCTGTCGCTTACATCCGCCGCGAGGCGGCGTGTTGATGAAGCAGGAGCGAGACCCCCTTGAATCGCGGGAGCCTGCGTGACTGGTTTCCAGCGATGGCGATCGTCCGGCGAGCGGGAGGTCAGCGACCTCTACCCATCGACGTTCGCCGACCATAAGAGCAAGGATTCGACCGCACTACCCGATTCCTCGCTCGAGAGCTAAGCGGCTTAAAATCAACTGTTTAGGTGCGCATCACGGCCCTGGAGCCCGCCAGCGTTCGATAGCATGTCCTCCGTTGGGGCGACTTTAGGTTCATCCTCATGGGCCTTTGGACCTCCCCGGAGAAACATTCATGAAACGGGCGACTTAGGAGGGCCAAGAAAGGGGAGCTCTAGTCCCTTCGCGATCCGACGTATCCGTTGTAGTAGTAGCCATCGCCGCCGCCGATCTCCTGGGCGCTGACGCCATTCAGAACGATCCCGAGAATCCGCTCGCGTCCGAGCGTCTCAATCGCCTTCCGCACGGCGGGGTACGGAGTACGGCCCGCCCGGACGACGAACACGATCGCGTCGGCCCGCTCCGCGAGGAGGCTGGCGTCAGCGACTGCGCCGATCGGTGGCGTGTCGACAATCACCCAGTCGAAGCGCTCCTTGGCTTCTTCGATAATGCGCTGCATCCGAGGCGACGTCAGGGCGCTCATCGGATCGGACTCCGGACGGCCGGCCGGCAACAGAACGAGGTTCTCGGTGAGCGGGAAGACCGAGAGCTTCTCCTCCCCGTTCGCTTTCAGCGTTTCGCTCAACCCGGGCACGTCCGGCAGCTGCGAGAGCCCCTGGATCGACGGCCGGCGCAAGTCCGCATCCATCAGGAGAACGCGGCGGCGGTATGAGCCACTCAACACCAGCGACAGGTTCACCGAAGTCATGGTTTTTCCGTCGCCGGGCCCGGCGCTCGTCACCATGACGACCTTGAGGTTCTGTTCAATCTGAGCGTGGTGCAACGTCGCCGCGAGACGTCGGAACTGCTCCACGAGCAAGGGATCGACCAATGAGGAGCCGATCAACCTGTCGCGCCACTCGGCGCTGAACTCTCTGAACGGCCACGAGCTGTGTTTGCCTCTGGGACCGGTCTCGGAGACGGGTTTCGAACGCTGCGGTTCCGGGGCGACCGCCGGCGGCGCCTCCGGTCCAAACACCCACGGCGACGAAACGGCTCCGCCGCCGCTCCCGGCCGGCGCGTCGGCCGGGGCGATCCCCGCCCGACGCAGTGCCTCGTCGATACGACTCATCTGCTACCCCACCGTTGGCCCGCACGCGTAGTCGAGACGCTCACGCGACATACCTCCAGAGCTTCATGGCCCAGAACACGTAGCCACCGGCCGCGACGACAGCAACCATTGCCGCGGCGGAAAGCAGGTGTCGCCGGCGCCGCGCTCGAAGGTCAGCGGCCGTCTCGACGAGCGGAACCAGCGCGAGGACGGGCAGGTTCAGGAGCTCGACGACATCGGCCTCGGAGCGGAAGCTGGAGCTGCGGAACTCGAGCAGCACCGCCACGCCGAGCCCGAGGAACAAACCCAGAGCGGCTCCGAGACCATTAATCTTCCGACGGTTCGGACTGATCGGCCGGATGGGAACGCGCGCAGGATCGAGAATCCGGAATTGTTCGCCAATCTGCTTGCGTTCAAGGTCCGCCGCGACCCTGGAGTTCTCGCTCTTGGCGAGAAGTTGGCGGTACGATTCCTTCTGCGTGTCGTAGTCCCGGGTCAGAGCGATCCATTCCGACTCGAGGCCAGGGACCGCAGCGATACGGTTCTGATAATCCACGACCGTGTCCCGAAGTCGTTTTTCTTCGGACTCCTTGAACGCAATCTGCCTGGCGAGACTCTCGAGCTCTGCTCGCATCTCACGTAACCGCTCTCGCCGCTGCAGTTGCTGCGGACTCTCGGCGACGGATGGCACACCGGGCGCCGGAGTCACGGCGGCGTCCGCCTTCACCTTGCGTTCGAGTTCCTCGATGAGGCGCTTCGTTCGTATGATGTCCGGGTGTTCCGGCGTCAAGCGCGTCAGGAGCCTGTCCAGGCTTGATCGGGCGGCATCGAGCTGCTGCTGCGGCGTCTGCGGCGTCGCCGGAGCGGCAGGATCGACCGGCGCGCCGGTCGCCATCGGCGCAGTGGGTGGCGCGGGCGCCGGCTCGGCCGAGGCCTCGGCGTACATGCGCTCCAGGAGCATCTTCCGATCCCGGTCCCTCGCGAGCGATTCGACCAGCGCCTGGAGCTGAAGCTGCGTGCTCTGGATCGCCTGCATGTTGAATTCGAGCTGCGAGGGCAGCCGACCCGAGTGCCGCTCCCGGAACTCCTCGAGCCTTCGCTCCTGGGCTTCCAGCCGCGTCCGGGACTCCTCGAGCTGCGATTGGAGAAAAGTGCTCGTGGCCTCCGCGAGGGCTCCCCTGTCGACGGCATTCTGATCGATGAAGAGCGCCCCCAATTGACCTGTCACGGCCGTCGCAAGCTGGGCGTCCGGGTACGTGAAGCGCAGGACGAACGCATCGGCGGCTTCATTCCGTGACGGGCGCACAGGGTCCACCTGAATCGCCACGCGCATCAGTCCGACGACATCCTCCATCGGCAGCTTGGCCAGTTCGCTGGGGAAGAGATTGAACTGATGAATCAGGCGCTCGAGCTGCGTGCGGCTCATCACCTGTTGCGAGAGCGCGCTGAGACGCTCCTCGGTTCGAATGGTGACGGTGGACCGCACGTAATCGTCCGGCACCCGCTGTGGGACGATTTGAACGAGCATCTCGGATCGGTACATGTCAGGCAGGAGAGCCGACACGACCAGCGCCGCGAAGGCGCCCGTCAGGAAGAACGCCGCAACCATCAAGCCATACTTCTTCAAGAGGCTTGGAGCGTCGGCCGCTGTGTACTTCCTGCCGGGCAGCATGAGGTCTAGTTCTCCGTCCGACCAGGTCTGGTTGGACGCCCGGCGCGTGTGCCCGACTGCGTGAACGTGTAGGCCATACCGACCCGTACGGCGTTCTGGTCGTATCGAGAGCGAAGGCCGTTCGACAGCGCGGACAGTCCGAAGAAGCGATGATCGCTTCTGTTGTAGTTGACGACGACCGCCCACGGACGCGCGAGGACGAACCGCGCCTGCGCTGTGAGCGTGAACGTCTCGTATCGGCCCGACAAGAGTTCCGTCTGCGGCTGCTTCCCGTTCGAGTACCCCGAAGAGAACATCAGCTCGATTCGACGGCTCATGGTCCCTTCGGTCCGAATCAGTACAACGTCGGCAAGGTAGGACTCGGGCGTGAGGCCGTCGAGGAAGGTCACGCCGCGGCGATAGGCCGCGGAAATCGCCCACGTGCGGCCGATATCCGCACGGGCGGACGCGTGGCCCGAGGGGGCCCAGTATTCCAGCTGACGACTCCCGAGGAGGCTGACCGTTTGAACGTGCGTCGCGCCGGCCCCGAAGTCGAATTCGACACTCCGCGTCGGCGAGAGGTTCTTGGCGTAGCTGAGGCTGAATGCTCCAGTGTGCTCTTCAACCGGCCAGCGTTCGTCGCGCGTCGTGTCGGTCAGCGTCGTGTCCCCATATCGATAGGAGGCGCGAGCCGAGAGGGTTCGCGTCAGGGATCGAGCGAGAGCCAACCGCGCCGAATGGGCCTGGTTGTCGAAGCCGGTGTCGCCCAGGTACTCACTGTGGAAGTAGTTGTACCCGGCCGACAGCGTCGTTCGCCGGGTCCAGTCCCAATCCATGGAGGTCGACGTGAGCGATCTCCACGACCGTTCCGGCGCGAGGCCGTTCGCCGGATTGGCGTCGGGTCCCACGCCCGGCCCCAGATCGGACTGTAGCGGACCAAATGCGCCGAAGGCCACGTAGGGGTCCGTGCCGACCTGCTGCGTAACCTCGACGCGAGCCGAACGACCCAGCGTCGTCTCGCCGCCAAGCTGGATCTGCGCCCCGATCGGCGAACTGATCTTCAGGTCCGAGTACGACAACATGTAGCCGGATCCGTCGAACGAGAAGGAGCGCGCCGGCCTGCCGCGCCAGAATCGGAGGCCCGCATCCGCAAACCCCGTGTAGCCTCCCTGAGTCGAGCCGGCTGACGGGACGAGGAGCGCCTCTTCAGCCGACAGGCGGTCGTTGTAGCCGCCCAGGGCACTGGCCGACACGGTCAGCACCTGCGTCGTCCGGGTCGAGTCCGACGGCGGCGGAGCCGATCGCACCGGCTGGGCGAATCCCTGCGCTCCGGATGGAGCGGCCGGAACGACCAGCGCCGCGATCAGGATGCCTGCGAGCCGGAGAGAGCGCGTCGGTCTGTTCAAGGCACCACCACGGTGTCGCCCGGCTTCAACAGGATGTTCTGCTCGAGACCCTTGCCGTGCGCCACGTCCTTGTAGTTGAACTTGAAGCTGCGCTGGCGACCCTGTTCGCTGCGCGTCACGGTGATGCTCTTCGCATCGGCGTACTCGTTCAGCCCGCCGGCCAGCGCGATGAGCTGCATCACCGTACGCGGGCCCGTCAACGGGTACGCGCCAGGCGTCTTCACTTCACCGGTGATGAACACCTTACGGCTGTTGATCTGTCGGACGACAATCGTGACGTTCGGCTCCTGGACGTACTTGCCGGCCGCCTTCTGGATCTGCTCGCGCAACGCCTCGGGGGTTAGCCCCGCGGCCGGGATATCGCCGAGCAGCGGCAGCGTGACCATGCCGTCGGGCCTGACGGTCACATCCCCCGTCATGTCCTGATCGCGCCAGAACACGACGCCCAGGACGTCCTCAGGGCCGATCACGTAATCGGCAGGCAGCGATGACGTTGGCGCGGGCCGAGCCGATGCGGCCGCGGTGGCCCCGGCAGGCTGCGCCTGCGCGCCGAGGGTCCCCCCGACCAGACCGAGAACGCCACACCCCAACGTGAGAGCCCGAATGCCGTACACGAATTGCTTGCTCATATGTATCGCCCTGGGAACAAGTCGCGAATCAGAAGAAGTTGAACCGCCGTCTACGAGTAAACGCATCAAAGAGCGGAGCCGAACCGTCCGTCTGGACTGGCCCCGAAGAAGATTCAACGCCCCCCGCCGAAACCCCGACCTCAGCGGCGACCGGTTGAACCGGCCGGGCCGCGCTCGCCCCTTGCTGCGGTTTCTGCTGAATATCGAAGTCGGCGCACACTTCCCGTACCAGTTCGCCGGTGACCGGTCGAACCTGACCGGCGAACCCGCCAATAAGCGCGTTGTCGGCGATCACGTTGATCGTCCGAGGTAGCCCGCGCGAGAACTCGAAGATTTCGATCACGGCCTTCTGGGTAAACACCTCGGCGGCGTTTCCGCCAGCAATTCGGAGCCGTCCCGCGATGTACGAGGCCGTATCCCGCAGGTCGAAGGGCCCGAGCTCACAACGAAGCGACACGCGCTGCTTGAGCTGACGAAGCGAGGGATCGTTCAACCGCTCCGCAAGCTCAGGCTGCCCGGACAGGATGACGTTGAGCAGCTTCGTCGTGGGCGTCTCCATGTTGCCCAGCAACCGAATCTCCTCGAGCAAGTGGTAGGGCGCGCTTTGCGCTTCATCCAGGATGATCGACGTGCAACGCCCAACCTTGGCGCGCTCGAGCAGCTCACGCCACAGCTCGAACAGGAAGTGCGTTTTCGATTCGGCGGCGCGCGCACTCAGTTGAAAGCTCTCCGCGAGGTGCTGGTAAAACTCCTTCCGTGTCAGCGTTGGATTGTTGATGAGCACGGTCTGGTGCGGCGTCGCCGCGACCTCGGCCAGCATGGCCTGCAGGAGCGTCGTTTTGCCCGCGCCGGCCTCGCCCAGGAGCAGCGTCAAGCCGCGCGCCGTCGTCAACCCGTACCGCAGGTTGGCGAGCGCTTCCCGCTGCCGCGGCGTGATGAACAGAAACCGCGGATTCGGAGTCAGGTCGAACGGACGCTCAGCGAGCCCGTAGAATTTTTCGTACATAAGTCGCCAGAAGCGGCTACTGCCGGTATTCCTTGAACGGCAGCTGGCAATCGTGCTTCCGAAGGAAGTTCAGGAAGCGCTTATAATCACCGGCCTCGAGATTGAAGAGCCGGGCGACGATCTTGTAGTTTCCGCGCGCCTCCTCGAGGCCTTTGCGAACGACCTCGCGCACGTTCTGCTTCGTAATCTCACGCTGCATGTACAGGGGATAGACCGCTATCCAGAAGGACTGACGTTCGTCCACTAGCTTCTTGTACAAATCGTCGGCGACGGTCCGACGGCGCTCCTTGCGGGGCGTGTGGTTGATCGCCTGGTAGTACAGGATTTCATGGGGCAGGTCCTGCGGCGAGACATCGGCCGACCGGCCTGTGACCGTCAGGCGCTCGATGACGTTTTCGAGCTCGCGGACGTTGCCAGGCCACGCATACGCGGTCAGCAGCGTCATCGCCTCGGAAGACATCGTCCGCACGACAGATCCGCGTCGGTTATTCCCGTTAGCGCCCGTATCTACGTAACTCGATCCGTTGACACCGGCGGGACCATTGCCGTTGCCGTTCTGGTTGCCGTACACCGTCATGAAGTGCTGAACGAGCGCCGGAATGTCCTCGCGGCGCTCCCGCAGAGCCGGAACGCGGAGATGGATGACGTTGAGCCGGTAGAACAGATCCTCGCGGAACGTGCCTGCGGCGATCATTTCCTGCAGGTTCCGATTGGTTGCGGCGACGACGCGCACGTCGACACGCCCGTCGTGACGCCCACCGCCCACTTTCTGCAGCTCACCGGTCTCGAGGAACCGCAGCAGCAGGCCCTGCATCCGCAGCGTCATCTCGCCGATCTCATCCATGAAGATCGTGCCGCGGTCGGCGAGCTCCAGCTTGCCGGGCTTGTCGCGGAACGCGCCCGTAAAGCTGCCCTTTACGTGACCGAAGAGCTCCGACTCGAGCAACGTCTCTGGGAGACCGGCACAGTTGACCGGCACGAACGGACGGTCCGCGCGTCGGCTGCCCTGGTGAATCGACCGGGCGACGAGTTCCTTGCCGACGCCCGTTTCACCCACGATCAGGACTTTCGCGTCGGTGCCAGAAATGCGATCGATTTCCTCGTGGACAAGTCGCATCGCCGAGCTGACGCCGATGAGCTGGCCGTCAAGATGTCTTTTCATGGATACCGCACACCCCTCCGAAGTCGCTGGATCGGGCAGGTCCGCCAGTCCGAACCGCAGCTCACTGCAAGCTTGCTAGTCGGTGCGCTCGAGTTTGCAAGCGAACCGCCAGGCTCCTTACATTCCTGTTAAGGGGCCTTAAGTCTGCTTAGGAGTGGAACTTCTACCAATACGGCGGCTGGCAGTCGGTCAGAATTTCGGCGACTAGTGGGCTCTCAGACTCGAAACCGAAGAACTAAAGTCAGCCTAATGGGTGCCTTTTGGACGCTATCCGAGGGTATCCCTAGGCGGAACCTCTGTTTAGTCAGCGGCTTCAGCTGAACAAAACTTGCAAGGTAACGACATGGTACAGTGGTACGAGGCTTCTTTAACCTGGATTAGGAATTGGCCCCCAAGCTGCAAGTCTTCTCCTGCTCTCGGAAAGCGCTGGCACAAGGTGAATGAGCGAGTCCTAATAGTTGACGACGACGCGGATTGGTTAGCCGCGGCCGTCGAGAGTTTCAGCCACGCCGGATACGTCGCGCGGGGTGCAGCGACATTTCCAAGCGCTCGGCAGATCCTCGAATCGTTCGGGCCGGACTTGCTCGTGACCGATATTCGCCTCCGCGAATACAACGGTCTCTATCTCCTGGTGCGCGCGCCGACGAATCATCCCAAGCCGGCCAGCCTCGTGATAAGCGGATTCGAGGATCCCGTCCTCATGCGGGAGGCGAGGCTTCACGGAGCCTACGATTTCCTGGTCAAGCCGGTTGACTCGAAGACCCTGCTCGCCAAGGCTGCCGAAGCGCTGGCAGCGCGCAACAAACGCCGTTGGCCGCGCAAGCAGCTGTCGGGCAACAACGTGACGGTCACCATCAACGGCCGGCCCGTCCGCCTCCTCGACGTCAGCTACGGCGGGATGCGGCTCGAACTGCCATTCCCTGTTGCGGCCGGCATGCCCCTGGAGATCAAGGTTGCCTCCATGGCTAACGCGATCACCGCGCACACGGTCTGGGGAACGCTTGCCCCAACCGGCACGCAGGAATGCGGGGCGGCGATAAGAGGCGGCGAGCAACTGGCCATCGCGTGGCGCCACATCGTCGACGCGCTTGGGAACCAGGTCGAGGCACGACACACTACCACCTGAGAACGCGCATCACCGCCCAGGCCGACGTGCGAATCGCAAGATGGACTCGCCTGGTGAGTCCGCTGTACTTTTTACCGTAGCGGAATTTGACATGCGATCGATTGCGAAGCGATCGATCGCAAGATTCTCGAAGCATTTCTCAACGTGCTTCGGGGAATTGTTCTTGCAGCCCGCCCGCGCGTTCCCTAAGATTCTGAGCGATGAGTGTTTGGTTTTTCGCCGCCGGTCTACTCGCGTCAGTCGCCCTCGTTTTCGGGTGGATTCGCCGGCGACGCGACAGGCCCGAGATCGAGCCGGTCACGAAACAGTGGCTCGCCGAAGCGGCGAGCCGTGAGGACCACGTCTGGTGAGTCCTGAGCGCGCATTCGGTGACAAGCTTCGCCTGGCCCGTGAGGAAAGCGGACTCAGCCTCGAGGCGATCGCGCAGGGCACGAAGATCGGCGTCTCTCTGCTGGCATCCCTCGAGCGCGGCGATTGTTCGCGATGGCCCTGCGGGGTGTACAGCCGCGGCTACGTTCGAAGCTACGCGCAGGCGGTAGGACTCGATCCCAAAGCGCTCTCGGAAGAGTTTTGCGAGCGCTTCCCCACGGTGGCCTGGCCGGATGGTCCGCCCGGACCAGCCCACGCCGCCGGCACTGCTTCAGACGCTATCTGCCCCCCTCAGCATCACCGGAACCCCCTGGATCTGACCCAGTACGATCTCCCCGAGGAACCGCTTCGGCTCACGCTCGATCCGATGCCGAGCGAACGCTGGAAACTGCTGAGGTCCGGCGTCACGAAGCGGCTGGCTGAGTGTGCCGTCGGAGTCCTGGTCGCTGCCGTGGCCAGCCTGCTAGGAATGGACTTCTGGATGGCGCTGTCTGCCGCGAGCCTCACCGTCCAAGCTCGTCATCTTTAATCGGGGCTCCGCCCCGAACCCCGGCTCGGTCGCTCGCGGGGCCCCACGCCCCGCTCCGCTCCCTCGCGGGCGCGCTTTGCGCGCCGCCGTTAGTTCCTTTCAACGTCGCCAGCGAACCGTCGTACCAAACATGACGGTGCGAGGCGTCCCGATAATCTCGACCGGCGTCGCCTGCACGGCGTAGCGGCGATCCAGGGCATTCTCGGCGGTCACGAAAAATTCCAGCCGATTGACTTCTCGCGCTACCCGCACATCGAGGACGCCGAACGGTGCCAGCCTGAGCCGGTTCTGATCGTCGTCGAAGCGCTCGCCTTCGATCCGGGCGAGGAGGTCGACGTCGAGACGCCACGGAGCACGCCAGGAGGCCTGAATCGAGCCGCGATACGGGGGTACTTGCGGCAGGCGCAATCCCACGATCGACGGATCGGCTGAGAACTCTTGTACGGTCGCGTCGACGAGAAACCAGGCGGTCCGCAGAGTCAGGGGGTTCGATCGCCACTCGGCATCGAGCTCGACGCCGGCGACGCGCGCGCGGCCGAGATTGCGGCGTTGCCGAGTGATGAGCGCCGGCGTCGAGGTCACGGTGACGTTCGAGATCGGATCGTCGAGGCGCGACCAGAAGGCGGTGGCTTGCCAGCTGACCCGCTCCGTCCTGCCGTTCGCCCCTCCCTCGACGCCGCTCAGCCGCTCGGCGTCGAGGGCGTCGTTGGCTTCGGTGAGAACGTTTCCGACGCGAAAGGGACGATAGAGCTCGTTGAGGCTTGGTGCGCGAAACCCGCCGTAGGCCGACGCCCGCAGTACGATCCCATGACCGGCACGCGTGACGAGGGAGGCTCGCGGGGTCACCGACGACTCCGTGCGGCTCACGAGCGGCATATCGATTACTTGACCGGTGGCGAGGACGGTCTCGACCCTCGAGGCATCGTAGTTACGCCACCCGTCGGCGCGTACGCTCAGCGTCAGGTCCACCCGCTCACCGATCCGCCAGCCGTCCTGCGCGAACGCGCCGCCGACGAGCTGGTTCGCCTCGATGACGCGGTCGCGCGTATGGATGCCGTTCGCGAACACCTCTTCCTCGTCGGTTGCGCCGACGGCGCGGAGGTCTCCACCGACTGTCAGCGAGTGGCTGGACCAGCCACGCGACCACTGTGCGCCGCCGCCGCCTTCCAGGGACGGCACACGCTGCGCAAGGGTCAGCGACTCTGAAACGCGACCCGCAGCGATTGCCGTAAACGTGCTCCGGAATCGCTGGGCGCGCACGAAGCCATCCGCCTGAAACGCCCCTTCCTTCACCCCGGCACGGATGCCGCCGGTGAAAAGCGCTTCGCGAGTGTCGTTGTCCTGTAGCGGCGTGCCGTTCTGACGCGTATCGAAGAACAGCCGACCGGTGTGTGAGACGACGGCATCGCTCAGCACGCGTTCCACGCGCCAATTCAGCGTCGCGTGCCGCGCTCGCACCTCCTCGTCGACCGGGCCGCGCGCCTCGGGAGCGACCTGGATGTATCCGCCGGTCCGGAATACGCGTCCCCCGCCGGACAACCGCCAGCCGCCGCCGTTTTCGCGCCCGCCGTACCCTTCCACCTCGCCAGTGCCGAGCGATCCGGCGGACGCCCTGACATCAAGGGCGTCACCGGGAGGATGCCGCGTCACGACCGCAATCGCGCCCGCGAGCGCCGAGCTGCCATAGAGCGTCGAGAGCCCGCTGCCGGTCAACTCGACGCGCTCGATCTGCAGGAGAGGCAGCGTGCTCCAGTGCACCCAGTTTCCAAATCCGTCATTTTCCGGGACGCCATCGACGAGCACGAGGGTTCGGCTGGCCCCGGAAGCCCCGATGCCGCGCAGCGACACGCCGTGCGTCGTCGGGTGCGACGCAAGACTGCTGGAGCGGCGGAACAGGCTGAACGACGGGGCTCTCGCGAGAGCGCCGTCCAGCGCTGGAACCGTGGTTTGCAGGAGCTCACGCGCGTCGAAGACGCGGATGGGCGCGGGCGCGTCGCTCGCGAGCTGCGGCATCCGGCTCGCCACAACCGTCACCGTCTCGCGGATGGGGGGCAGGCGGAGCGTGGTCGCGGCCGTCACGAGGAGGACCAGCGCAGCGCCGATCACGCTCCTATGGTAGCGATCGCCCCTGAACGTGTCGAATGGCGATCGCCTAGGTCCCCAGTCGGTAGCGTCCGAGACGCGCCAGGAGCGTGGCCTTCAGGTCCGCTTCGGAAGTCGCCGCGGTCAGGTCGACGTCGGCATCGCTGAGCGCGTCGACGAGCGAGCGCAACAGCGTGGCCCGGCTAATCGCGGCGCCGCTCTGCGCCCGGATGTTCGCCGCGAGACGATCGAGGAATACGATCTGGCGGTTGAAAAGAACGACGGTTACCTTCGTCCACGCTTCGTCATGGATCGGAGGACGCCCGGGTCCGCGCTTCGTTCGTCGACGCACTTTTTCACTGGCGCCTGAAACGGCTGCGGTCTTCTTCGTCGTCCTCGGCTTGCGATGCGCGCTCATCAGCTAGTCTGCGTGACCTCGCGCAGCGGGCGGCCGCGCGGATGAATTCCACCCCTAATTGGTGGCTGGACAATGGGCTTACTCAACAGCGGTTCAGTAGTTTAGTCCAAAGCTCGACCTTGCGCACCGGACCGCCGGGCGAGCCGAATCGCGTGATACGCTGAACAGCCGATGAGGTGGCGGCTGTTCGGAAGGTCAACCGACCGCGCGCGTGAGGCCGAGCTTTCGAGTTTTCGCGCGGAGCTTGAAGCGGCGGCCGGGCGCGATGCGGCAACCAAAACGTGGCCCGGCCTCCAGAATGGTCTCGTCGGACGTCTGACACTGCGCGCGGACGAGCTGCGGCTCACCGAGGATGATGGCGCCCTCGAGCTGGAGATGCTCGACGGCCTGCGACAGCTCGCCACGCTCGTCCAGCTGGTGGAGCGCGACGGCCCGCCGCTCGTGGAAACGCAGCACCGCGTGATCGCGGGGGAGCCATGCCGCTTCTCGGCGCCGGCGACGCGCCTCGGCGAGGCGGGGGGCGGCGACGGCACGTCCGGCCGGCTGTTTCTGACTGATCGACGCACCGTCTTCCTGGGTCCGTCGGTCACGAGCGCCCCCTGGTCGTCGATCGCGCAGGTCGGCCGCGCGGGTCGGGATCTGCTGTTGTCCGGCGCGGGCCGCCGGCTCGAATTTCGGTTGAATACGTTCGCCGACGCCATGCGCGCGGCCTGGCTCTCCGAGCGATTACGATGACGGTCGCCGCCGCCCGCGTGACCACGGGCCTCGAGGGTCTCCTCGATCGCATCCGACGTGGTGCCGTCCACGGACGGGTCGGCCTGGTGTCCAACCCCGCCTCGGTCGATTCCGCGTTGACGCACGCCGCCGATCGCCTGGCGTCGACGCCCGGCGTGACGCTCGCGGCGCTCTTCGGGCCTCAGCACGGCTATCGATCCGATCTGCAGGACAACATGATCGAAACGCCGCACGCGAACGACCGCGCGCGCCGCATTCCGATCTACTCGCTTTACAGCGAGACCCGCGAGCCGACCGCCGCGATGCTGGAAGGGCTCGACTTCCTCGCGATCGATCTACAGAACGTCGGCACGCGCATCTATACATTCGTGTACACGATGGCGAACTGCCTGCGCGCCTGCGCACGATACGGCGTCAAGGCGATCGTGTGCGACCGGCCCAATCCGATTGGCGGCGCCCGGATCGAGGGACCGATGCTGCGCGAAGGCTGGACGTCATTCGTCGGGCAATTCCCGATTCCGATGCGGCACGGCATGACGATTGGCGAGCTGGCTCGACTCTTCAACGAACACTTCGGGATCGGAGCGGATCTCGAAGTCGTGCCCATGGAAGGCTGGCGGCGCGAGATGTACTTCGATCAAACGGGACTGCCGTGGATCATGCCATCGCCGAACATGCCTACACTGGACTCGGCCATCGTTTTCCCCGGCGCCGTGCTGGTCGAAGGAACGACGCTCTCGGAGGGCCGTGGAACGACGCGTCCATTCGAGCTCATCGGCGCGCCCTGGATCGACGGTGATCGGCTCGCGGATGCGCTGAACGGCCGCGACCTCCCGGGCGTCCGTTTTCGCGCGGTCTCCTTCGAGCCGACGTTCCAGAAGCACGCGGAGCTCACCTGCGGCGGTTGCCAGATTCACGTCACCGATCGGGCCGCGTTTCAGCCAGTCGCGACCGGCGTCACCCTGCTCGAAGAGTTCCGGCGACAGGATCCTGCGCGTTTCGGTTGGAAGCCACCGCCCTATGAGTATGAGTACGAACGTCTGGCCATCGACCTGCTGTTTGGGTCGGATGAATTGAGGCGCGGGCTCGATGCCGGCCACTCGGCCGATCGGATCGTGGCGTCCTGGGAGGATGAGATCAGAGAGTTCCTCCCGATCAGGGCGCGGTATCTAATCTATTAGATTTGCCTGAAGGCGGACGCTACGGCTTCAGCGTGCTGCCGCCCGAGCTCTGCGGATTTGGTCCGCATGGTTGTGCGCATGCTCGGCGTAGATCGATAGCCATGTCTCGGGGGTGTAACGACCGACTTCAGTGTGCGTTCCTTCACGCCCCCAGTCCGCGGGCGTCATCCGGTCCAGAATCTCCCCCGTCGTCTCCCGGGCGTACTTGAACGCCTCGAGCGATGCCTGATACGGCCGATCGTAAAAGAGCTTCTTCGCGAAGATCTCCTGGTCGTAGCCCTTGATCGCCGGCCGTTCCTCGGCCAGCAACAGCCGGAGGCGAATCGCTGACGTCATCTCGCTGTCAGCGAGGTGGTGAATGATTTCGCGCGCGGTCCACTTGCCCGGCGCGGGCCGCGCATCGAGCTCGCGATCTGGCGCGCCGGCGAGCGCCTCCGCCACAGCTCGGTAGCCATCCTTGTACTTGTTGACGAGCGCCTTCCGTTCCTGTTCAGTCACGACCTACCTCCTGCCTCCTGCCTCCCACCTCCTGCCTCCTTATCCACGAGTCTTCGCGATGCCGGGCGCGCGATCTTCCTGTGCGGTCTCCGGTACAAGGTGCTGAGCCAGGTGGCGTCGGAGGTGCTCGAACGCGTCACCTGGCGAATCGGAACGATGGAGGAGGTTCAGATCCTGCTCGGAGATTGCCCCCCACTCTGCCATGGGCTGCAGGTTCAGGATCGGATCCCAATACTCGCTGCCGTACAGGATCACGTCCAGTTTCTTCGAGAGCTTCTGCGTCTGAGCCAGCGTGAGAAACTCGAACATCTCGTCGAGCGTACCGAAGCCGCCCGGAAAGATCACGAGCGCCTTGGCGAGGTACGCGAACCAGAACTTCCGCATGAAGAAGTAGTGGAACTCGAAGTGCAGCCCGGGCGTGATGAACCGGTTGGGCCCTTGCTCGAACGGCAGCCGGATGTTGAGCCCGATCGTCTTCCCGCCCGCCTCATGGGCGCCGCGATTGGCAGCCTCCATGATGCCCGGTCCACCTCCCGAACAGACGACGAACCGATGACGTGGAGCATCGAGCGCCCGGCTCCACTCGGTGAGCTGGCGCGCCAGCTCGCGCGCGTCCTCGTAGTACCGCGACCAGGCGACCGCCTTGCGCGACCGCTTCAGGCGGTCGGCGAAAGCCCGTCGGCGCGAGTCGGAGACCGTTACTTTTTTTCCGCGGCGAGAACGGTCGGGCCGCTCGAGCGACAGCCGCGCAAGCGCACGCTCGGCGTCGATCCGGCTGTCGACGCGCGCCGATCCGAAAAAGACGACGGTGTCCTGGATGTTCTGGGCCTGGAACCGACGAAGGGGCTCGAGGTACTCGGCGAGGATGCGGATCGGGCGCGCCTCGTCGCTTTCGAGAAACTCGAGGCTATGGTACGCCAGCGGCTGATGTTCGGACATTGGAATCCGTGGCTAAAACTGTATCATCCTCATAGACGCACGGAAGCAGGAGGGATCGAGGCATGCGAATTCGCGCGGTCACGATGTGGATAGCAGTTGCGGCGGTGGCGTTCGGGGGAACGCTTGTGCTCGCGGCCGGGTTCAACGGTGACGAGACCAGGCAGGCGGGCGAGAAGCCCGTGCCGGGAGGATGGGAACTGCCCGCGACCGCTGACGACGAGAAGAACCCGCTGACGGTCACGCCGGTCGTCCTGAACGCCGGGAAAGCGTTGTTCAAGAAGAACTGCGAGCGGTGTCACGGACCCGAGGGCATAGGAGACGGGCCGGACGCCGATCCCGAATACATGGCCGAAATGGACCTGACCAATCCCAAGCGCGCGGACCGCAACAGCGACGGCGTCGTGTTTTACAAGATCTGGAACGGGCGCAAGAAGCCGAAGATGCCCGCATTCAAGGAAGAACTGACCAAGGAACAGGCCTGGTCGATCGTCGCCTTTTCTCAGACGATGAGGAAGCCAGCGAAGTAGGATTCCACCGGCCGTCCATGCCAGGGGGAAGCCCAAACCGGCCGCCCGGTTTCGACACCTCACTTCTCATCCGCGCGGCGCCGTCCCGCGTGATTGCGGCGTTCTTTGATCCTCAGGCGCTCGCGATCTGGTGGCAGGCGATCCGATCCGTGACGGTGCCGCGGCCGTTCGGCGTGTACGCCGTCGAGTGGGCGCCGAGTGAGTTTCGCGACGAGCTCCTCGGGCATCTCGGAGGCGTCTTTCACGGGACGGTCGTGGACGTGAAGCCGGGGCGTTCCTTCTTCGTCGCCGACGCCTGGTGGCTGCCGCCCGAAGGCGAGCCGGTGGGACCCATGGGCCTGGAAATCACCTGCTCGATGGACGGCCCCGCGTGCCGTCTCCACGTCGAGCAACATGGCTACGAGGACAGCGCGCGCTGGCGGCGCTATTACGAAGTCATCGGCGCCGGGTGGCATTCGTCGCTCGCGGCGCTGAAGCACCTGCTCGAGGCGCCGCGGACGTGACCGATCTCCGGTTCATTCGTGCGCTCGGTCTGCGCGACGTCATCCTGATGAACATCGTCGCGGTCGTCGGCCTGCGGTGGGTCGCGCGCGGCGCCCGGACCGGTCCCGCGTCGGTGACGTTGTGGATCCTCGCCTGCCTGGCGTTTTTCATCCCTCTTGCGGCGGCAGTGTCGGAGCTCTCGAGCCGACTGCCGGAACAGGGCGGGCTCTACGCGTGGACGCGACGCGCGTTCGGCCCGGTGCACGGTTTCATCTGCGGCTGGTGCCTCTGGGTCAACAATCTCTTCTACTTCCCGTCGCTGCTGCTGTTCGGCGCCGCCAACGCCCTTGCGCCGTTCGGTGAGTCGGCGGCGGGGCTCGCCGACAGCCGCGTGTACGCGACGGTATTCGTCCTCGCCGGTATCTGGGCGGCGGTCGGGATCGGCGTGGTCGGTCTCAACACGGGAAAGTGGCTGCAGAACATCGGCAGCGCGGGCATCTGGCTTCCCGCCGGGTTGCTCATCGCGGCAGGGGGCGTCGCGTTCGTCATGTTCGGTTCGGCAACGGCATTCACGCCGGCGTCGCTCGTCCCGCCGGTCAACGCTGAATTCCTGGACACGGTCTCCCTGTGGTCCGCGATGTGTTTCGCGTTCTCCGGGTTTGAAATCACCGCACTCGTCGGGCAGGAGGTCAAGCGACCCGAACGGACGATTCCGGCGGGTGTCCTCATCGGCGGCGCAGTGGCTGTCGTGATCTATGTCGCGGGGTCCGTATCGGTGCTCGTCGCGCTTCCCGCCGACTCGCTTCGTGAGTTGAGCGGCATCACCGACGCCATCGATCGCGTGGGCGCTCGCGTTGGTCTGCCCCAGGTTGCCGGGATAGTCGGGGCGCTGATCGCGATGTCGGCGATCGCCGGGACGCTGTCGTGGATGGCGAGCGCCGCGCGCGTGCCGTTCGCCGCGGGTGTCGACCGCGTCATGCCGGCAGCGCTCGGCCGTCTGCACCCGCGTTGGCGGACGCCGCACGTCGCCCTCATCGTTCAGGGCGTTGTGGCCACGGCCATCTTTCTCGCGAGCGTGTCCTTCGCCATTGCCGGCGCGCGCCCGACCGTTCAGGACGCGTACGACGTCATGGTCAACCTGACGATCCTGATCTACTTCGTTCCGTACGTGTATTTGTTCCTATCGCTCCCACGCTTGCGGCGCTCGGCCGGCGATCCGATCCCGGGAGAGCTGAGGATTCCAGGAGGTTGGGCGGGTCTGTGGGTGATCGCGCTGACCGGCCTGGCGGCGACGATGATCTCGCTGGCGCTGGTGTTCGTCCCGCCGCCGGGGACGACCAGTCTCGTCAACTACGAAGCCAGCCTGCTGCTGCAGGCGCTCGCGGTGGTCGGCGTCGGGTTCCTGTTGTACCGGAGGAATGCCGCATAGCCGCACCCCGGTTCATGACAGCCGCTTCAGGTTGAGGAAGTTCGCGTCGCTCCGCGACAGATCGGGGCTGACGCTCACGAACACCACGACCGAGCCCGAGGGAAGGTCGGGGAGGCCGGCGATCTGCTGGTGCACGGTGCCGCCACGCCAGGCGTCCGCCAAGTCTCCCATCGCGCAGACGAACGGCACGACACCCCACGACAGCGCGAGCCGCCGGGCCACGACCTCGTCATCGGTGGCGCCGTAGATCGTCGCGCTCGGCCGCAGCGTGGACAGCAATCGGGCGGTCTTGCCGCGGCGGGTGACCGCCACGATCGCATCTGCCGAACCGCGCGCCGCCAGCGTAATTGCGGCTTCACAGATCGCGCGGCCGTGCGCCGAGCCGGTCGGATCGACCGCCGGCTCCAGGGGCTCGACGATGGGGATGGTCTCGGCTTCCCTGATGATCAAATCGAGCGTACGCACGGCGCGGATCGGGTTGGTGCCGATCGCGGTTTCTCCGGCAAGCATGATCGCGTCGACGCCCTGGTCGACCGCGTTCGCGGCGTCGCTCACCTCGGCGCGGGTCGGCCGCGGCTCCTCGCGCATGGATTCGAGGACCTGTGTCGCGACGATCACCGGCCGTCCCATGATTCGCGCCCGCCGCGTGATGTCTTTCTGGATGCGCGGCACGCGCTCGAGCGGCACCTCGAGCCCAAGATCCCCGCGCGCGACCATCACACCATCTGAGACCGCGAGAATCTGATCGATCCGCTCAACCGCAGCAGGCCGTTCGATCTTCGCGATGATGGGCGTCGACGCGCCCGCGTCGTCGAGCGCGCGACGGGCGTCGGCGATGTCCGATTCGTTTTGCACGAAGCTGAGCGCGACGAAGTCGACTCCAAGCGTCACCCCGAACGCAAGATCGGCGCGATCTCTCGCGGTCAGCGCCGCTGCTGCGAGCGTTACGCCCGGGGCGTTGATGCCCTTGTGCTGGCCGAGTGGGCCGCCGTGCACGACCACGGTGTCGACGCCACGCGGATCTACGGCGACGACCTCCAGCTCGATCCGCCCGTCATCGAGCAGAAGACGATCCCCCGCCTTGACGGATTGCGGAAGGCCATCGAATGTGGTGAAGATCCGGCCTGGGCCTCCTACTTCGGTTCCCGTTTCGATGCGGAACCGATCACGATCGGCAAGCAAGATCGGCCCGCCGCCCTCGAGCCGGCCGGTGCGAATCTTCGGTCCGCTGAGATCCTGCAGGATGGCCACGGTCCGGCGCGCGCGGCGGCCGGACTCGCGGATCAGTCCGGCCACGCGTGCGTGCTCTTCGTGGGTACCGTGAGAAAAGTTCAGCCGGAAGAGGTCGACGCCCGCCGCAACCAGGCCGTCGATCACCGGCTCGGTCGCGCTCGCCGGCCCGATGGTCGCGACGATCTTGGTGTGACGCGGCATCCGGGCTTCAGCTTACAATCGGAGCCGCCATGAGCGAAAGCCATTGATTGCACGAGTTTCGCACCTTTCAGCGGTGTAAAATCGGATGATGAAACCCGCACTGGCCGTCATCGCCGCCGTGGGCGCCGCCATCGCGCTTACCGTCGCCGCCCTGCCCGGGCAGTCGACCGACGTGGAGGCGCTGAAGAAGGAGCTCGAGACGCTGAAGACGCGCACGGCCGCGCTCGAACGCGAGCTCGCAGACATGCGGGCACGGCTCGGGATTCCCAAACCCCCGTCGACCGACAGCCCCATCAGCCTGTCGGGAGCGAAGATGCGTGGCAGCGCATCGGCGAAGGTCATGCTCCTCGAGTTCTCCGACTACCAGTGCCCGTTCTGCGGCCGTCACTTCCGCGAGACGATGCCCCAGATTGAGAAGGACTACATCGAGACCGGCAAGATACGGTACGCCTTCAAGGATTTCCCGATCGAGTCGCTGCACCGCCAGGCGGTCAAGGCCCACGAAGCGGCAAACTGCGCCGCGGATCAGGATAAGTACTGGCCGATGCACAGTCGCCTCTTCATGAATCCCAACCCACTCGGTCCGGAGGAGCTGAAGGCGCACGCGGCGGCCGTCGGCGTCGAGCTCGGGGCGTTCCAGCAGTGTGTCGAGTCGGGCAAGCACGCCCCGACGGTTCAGCAGTCGATCAACGACGCGGTCTCGTCCGGCGTGAGCGGCACGCCGGCGTTCTTCGTCGGTGTCGTGACCGCAGACGGGAAGTCGCTCAAGGCGGCGCGCTTCATCAGCGGCGCGCACCCCTTTACTCGCTTCAAGCAGGAAATCGACGCCCTGTTGTCCAGCTCGAACTAGGACGCTCCTAGGACCCTGGCTTGACGAGCGCCTTAGTGATCTTCATCCCCTCCGCATCCGCGAGGGCGTTGTTGAGCTCTCCAAGTCCGTAGGTTCGCGCCCCGATCTCGCGCCATGGCACGGTCGCCGCATGCCGCTCGAGGATGCGAAGCGCCCGCAGGAAATGTCCAGGCTCGCTGCCCCAGCATCCCCTGACGTCGAGATGCTTGCGATTGATCTGGTGATGCACGTTGATCGCGCTCGGGCCGGCGTCCGTGTAGTGGCCGGCGATGACATACGCGCCGCCGTCACGGACGAGCCCCAGGCCCTCCTCGACGGCGCGTGCCGAGCCCGCGGCCTCGACCACCACGTCGACGCCGTCACCGTCGGTCGATTCGAGGACCTGTGCTCGACGCTCCTCGACGGACGACGATTCCAGGTTCATCACGACGTCGGCGCCCATCCGTCGCGCGAGCGCCAGGCGATCTTCCGGAGCGCCGATCGCGAAAACCCTCGACGCGCCCGCCAGCCGCGCGAGCGCGATGACGCTGAGGCCGACGGCGCCGGTCCCCTGCACGACCACGCGATCGCCGTGTTTGAGCGCCGCACGATCGAGGATATGGACGGCTGTGATCAGGCCACACCCTGCGCCGATGTACTCCTCGAACCCTACGCGGTCTGGCAGCGTCGCAATGGCGACTCCGGGCTCGAGGTAAATGGCTTCGGCCCAGCCGCCGAACAACCCTTCGTCGGCCGAATCGGTGATCCCGTAGACGCGGCGCGCGACGCATCGTGTCGGCGTACGGCTGACCGTGCACGCGCGACAGCGCCCGCACGTGCGGTGCACGTCGAAGAAGACGACGCGATCGCCCTCGCGGGGAATCGAGCCGTCGAGCGAGGCGAGCGGAGCGCGGACGCGATCGAGTACGCCCGCGGACACGTGGCCGGGAATGATGGGATACGGAACACCCGTGAGGCGTCCATGCCAGAGGTGAACGTCCGTGCCGCACACTTCGGAATAGGCGGTGCGCAGCAGCGCCGCGCCGGGCGGCAAGTCCGGAACGGGATATTCGCGCAGCTCGAGCGGCGTCCGCGGCGCGCGCAGGACGGCGGCCAGAACGGTTTCCGGCATGTGGTAACCTCAGAGCTTACCTCGGCATGCGTCTCAGCGGTTCAGCTGTCAGTTCCCTCATCTTGATCTTGTCGGCGGTCGTTCTGGCGCCTCCGGCCGCGCGCGCGGAGGCACAGCCGGCGCCAACGCCGAAGCCTCAGCCGACGGTGAGGCGCCAATGGGTTTCCGTGAGCCTCGACTGGCTGCGCACGCAGCCGCTGCATTTCGGGGACCACCCCGTCGAAGATCTGGTCGGCCGCGAGGTCGGAGAGGCGCAGCGCCAGGCATACGAGTACGAATCCCGAGACGGCCTCACGAGAGTTGACGTGATCGAGTTCCGGCGTCCCGGGTCGGGCTTCGGTCTGACCGTGTATCCGTTCGGCATGGCGTCAGGTGCCACGCTCGGCGTGCGCGTGAGCGCCGAAGATATTCCGCGCATCGAGTTGAGGATCGACGGCCCCGCCCTCGTGTCGTCGTACCTGCTCGAAGACGCGCGGTCGCTCGATCTTTCGATCGGCGTCTACGTCGCCGATCGCGCGCCGGGCTGGGGCCTCGGCAGCTACGCGTTCGTGGCGGGCGGCTTCGGCCGGATCAGCAGCGACGTCTTCGGCCGGGGCCCGCGTTACTTCGCCGAGGGGGGCGGGGGCCTGACCTCGGGGCCGATCGGCGTCGTGCTCGCCGTGAAGATCGCCAGGAACGAGCTGGACGCGCCGGTGTCACACTCCTTTCTGACGCTGCCGATCGTGCTGAGAGGCCAGGTCAGTTTCTAGTTCTAGACCGTCATGCGGCACCTCACGAAATTCTGTTCTCGTTGCTGCATGACGGCGACGCGCAAAGCGCGTCCGCGAGGGAGCGGCGCGGGGCGTGGGGCCCCCGCGAGCGACCGAGCCGGGGTCCGGGGCGGAGCCCCGGTTTAATATGGACATTGAGGTATGGCTGGCCGCGGCGCAGGCCGATGCGGATCGACGCGGCCTCCCCGAGCTGAAACCGATGCTGGCGGCGCTCGCGGCGGCAACGCGAGCGCTCCGCGCCGGCGTGAAGGCGATGGACTCGAATGACGGGCGCCGAGACGATCGCTGACCTCGCGCCGCTCGTCAAGCGTGGCCGCGTCCGGGCGTCGGATCTCGTCGAGGCCTGCCTTCGCGCGATCGATGCGCGCGGCGGTGAGCTGAACGCATTCATCACCGTGACCCGGGACCTGGCGCGCGCCGAAGCGGACGCCGCCGACCGCGACGCCGCTGCTGGACGGTGGCGCGGGCCGCTGCACGGGATCCCCGTCTCAGTCAAAGATCTCTTCGACATCGCGGGCCTCCCGACGACCGCGGCATCCAAGGTCCGCGCCGGCCACGTCGCCGCCGCCGACGCGCCGGCGGTCGCGCGCCTCAGGGCCGCCGGCGCGATCATCGTCGGCAAGACCAACCTTCACGAGTTCGCGTTCGGCACGACCAGTGAGGATTCCGCGTTCGGCCCCTCGCGCAATCCTCACGATCCGTCCCGGTCGCCGGGCGGCTCCAGCGGCGGGTCGGCGATCTCGGTCGCGACCGGCATGGCGCTCGCCTCCCTCGGCACCGATACGGGCGGATCCATCCGCATACCGGCGGGCGCGTGCGGCGTTGTCGGACTCAAGCCGCGTTTCGGGGAGGTCCCGTGCGAAGGAGTCGTGCCGCTCAGTCGCACGCTGGATCACGCGGGACCGCTCGTCCGATCGGTCCGCGACGCGTGGATTCTCTTCGACGTGCTCCGCGGCGCCGCTCGAGAGCCGGACGGCTGGCAGCCTCGCCCCGAGCCGTTGACGCTGGGCGTGCCGCGCCGGTACTTCCTCGACAGGCTCGACCCCGAAATCGATGCGCTCTTCGCGGAGGCCATCGAGCGCGCGCGCCGCGGAGGTCATCGGGTGCGCGACGTCGACGTCCCTCACGCCGATCTCGTCGCCACCGTTTATCTCCACACCGTCCTGGCAGATGCCGCGGCCTATCACGCGCCGCTGCTGGACTCCCGCGGCCAGGACTACGCGCCGGCGGTCCGCTTGCGGCTCGAAATGGGCCGCTACGTGCTCGCCGAGGACTACGTGCGTGCGCAGCAGGCACGCGATCGCCTGCGCGCGAGCGTCGACCGCGCGCTGGATGGCGTGGATGCGCTCGCGCTACCAACGCTGCCCATCCCCGCGCCGCCGCTCGGGGCCGAGTCCGTACAGATGGGCGAAGCGCGTGAGCCAACCCGCTCAGCGATGCTGCGGCTCACTCAACTCTTCAATCTCACAGGACACCCGGCTATCTCGCTCCCGATGGGCACGACGACCGATGGTCTTCCCGGTGGCATGCAGCTGGTTGGCATGGATACGGCTGCGTTGCTGGAATCGGCACTGCTGCTGGAGCCCATCGTCACGACGGAGCCGATCGCCTCGTGATTCGACGGACCTTCCACCGCTGGGAGCGGAAGCTTGCCGCGGTCTCCAACGACGATCGGACCGTCCGGGCATTCGAGTGGGGGCTCGACTGGCTGGAGTTACGGATCACCGCTGAGGAGCCCGGCTCCAACGGGCGGACCGGCAGCGTGACGTACGACGCCATCGACCGCTGGGTGGATGGCGTGATGGCCGATACAGATCGGTTCTACGCCGCGCCGCCGACATCCGACTACGAACTGAGCGGCGATCGCCTTACGTTCCCCAGCGTGATCGACACACCACACAAGGTCAACAACGTGGTCCACGCGCGATACTTCCCTGCCGCCCCGTCACCGCGCGGAACCGCGCGCCGGGCGGTCGTGATCCTCCCGCAGTGGAACGCCGACGCGGAAGGGCACGTGGGGTTGGCGCGTCTCGCGGCGCGGTTCGGCGTCAGCGCGCTCCGATTGAGCCTCCCCTACCACGACGCCCGCATGCCGCCCGAGCTGCGCCGCGCCGATTACATCGTCAGCGCCAACGTGGGCCGCACGCTACAGGCCTGCCGGCAGGCGGTGGTGGATGCGCGGCGCGCGGTCGCGTGGCTCGCCTCGCGCGGCTACGATCGAATCGGCATCATCGGTACCAGCCTCGGATCCTGCCTCGCGATGCTGACGGCAGCGCACGAGCCGCGGATCCGCGCGGCGGCCTTCAACCACATCTCGCCCTACTTTGCCGACGTTGTCTGGGAGGGACTCTCGACCACGCACGTTCGAAAGGGTCTGGAGGGCGGCATCGACCTCGCGCGCCTGCGGCGCGCGTGGCTGCCGATCAGCCCGTTTCCGTTCTTCGATCGCGTGCGGGATCGGCGGATCCTCCTTGTATACGCGCGCTACGACCTCACATTCCCGGTTCCGCTGTCGCGAATGTTCGTCGACGAGTTCCGGCGCCGAAGCATCCCTCACAGCTTGACGGTCTTGCCCTGCGGACACTACAGCACCGGAATCGCGCCATTCAGCTGGATGGACGGATTCGCGCTGATACGGTTTCTTCGCAGGAACCTGTAAGACGGCTGCCTACAGGTATTTCAGCAGACCCTGGAACGCGTCGTAGAGGACGCCGGCGAGCTCGCGAACGAGTGGTGAGACCCTTCCTTCAGCCACGGCATCTGCCACGGTCACGGGATCGGTCACCAGCAGCCAGATCGTCGCCCCGGCGAGCGCCGCGGCGATCACACCGACCACGCCGAACAAGCCCAGGCTCAGGCGCGCCAGGCCCATAGCGAACAGTGTAACGCAGGCCGGCCCGTTACACCTCCAGGACAACCTTGCCGAAATGGAGGCCCTCTTCGAGCCGCCGCTGCGCGTCGGCCGCGCGGGCGAGCGGGAACACCTCGTCCAGCGCCGGCGCCAGCCGGCCGTCGAAAAAGAGGGATGCAGCCTGCCGCAGCTCCCGCTTCGTCCCCATGTAGGAGCCACGAAGCGAGATCTGGCGTGCGAACAGCACCCGGAGATCGATCCCGGCGCGCGGGCCGGTTGTCGCCCCACAGGTCACCAGTCGGCCGCCGCGCGCAAGGCTGCGCACGCTCGCCTCCCAGGTTGCCTCTCCGACATGTTCCACCACGACGTCGGCGCCTCGACCAGCGGTCAGATTCTTGACTTCAGCGGCGATGTCCTGGCGTTTGTGATCGATCACGGCATCCGCGCCGAGGGACCTGGCCCGCTCGAGCTTCGCAGGCGCGCCCGCGGTGGCCAGAACCCTGGCGCCGGCGAGCTTCGCGATCTGGATTGCCGCCTGCCCCACGCCGCTCCCGGCGGCAAGTACGAGCACGGTCTCACCGGGCGCCAGCCTCGCGACTTCCAACAGCATATGAAAGGCGGTCAGGAACGTCAGCGGAAACGCGGCCGCCTCGACGAACCGGATGTGGTCCGGAATCGGAATGAGATTGACCGCCGGCACTTTGACCAATTCCGCGTACCCGCCGTCCGACCGATAGCCGAGCACGTCGTAAGCGGCGCACCTGTTGTCTGTGCCTGCCAGGCATTCGAGGCACGTGCCGCAGCTGAGCCCCGGGTGGACCATCACGCGCGTGCCGGGCTGGAGACCCAGGTTCCCCGACGACACGACTTCCCCCGCTACGTCGCTGCCCGAGATGTGCGGCAGCGGCAGCTTGACCTTCTCGAGCCCGCGGCGCTCCCAAAGATCGAGATGGTTCAGCGCGCAGGCGCGCACGCGGACCAGTGCTTCGCTGGGCCCGGGCGAGGGATCTGGTGCGTCCTCATAACGCAACACATCGATCGGCCCGTGCTGGTGGAAGCGAATCGCTTTCATGCGGAGCGCTGGCAGCGCTAGGTGACGGCCAGCTCCGAGGCGCCAAGGTCCAGCCGCGCCAGCGAGGCGCCAATCTTCTCGCGGTCTCCAACGACGACGGTGAGGAGTCGCGCGGGATCGAGGTGCTCGCGCGCCACTCGGGTCACGTCGGAGGAATCGACCGCCGACACCCGCGCCACGAACTGCGAGAAGTAGTCGTCCGGAAGGCCGTAGAGAGCGAGTTGCGCCGCGGCGCGCGCCACCTGCTCTGCGGTCTCGAAGCCGCGAGGATAGCCGCGGGTCAGCGCGGCGCGCGCGAGTGCCAGTTCCTCAGCGGAGGCCGGTCTGGCGTCGCGGATCGCCGCGAGCTCCGCGAGCGATTCGCTGATGGCCTCTGCGGTCGCGTCGGTTTGCACGCTCACCTGGAGGACGAACGGTCCGCGGCCGCGGCGGAAGTCGAACGCCGTCCGTGCGCCGTACGTGAAGCCCTTGTCTTCGCGCAGGTTGAGGTTGATCCGGCTGACGAACTGGCCGCCGAGAACCATGTTCAGCACGATGAGGGCGTGGTAGTCGGGCGTGCTGCGAGGAACGGCGGCATGCCCGATCCGCAGCTCCGATTGCGCGGAACCCGGGCGATGCACGAGCGCCAGGCGGTCCGGAGGCGTCGCGGGAGGCTCCGCCGACGCAGGATCCGCTTCCCCGTTTCGGACGTCGTCGAGCGTGGCCCAGCCGCCGAACGCCCGCTCGGCATGGTCGACCAGCTCCTCGTGCAAGGCGTCGCCGACCGCGATGAGCGTGGCGCGCGCCGGAACGAAGGAGCGGGCGTGGAATCCAGCGACCTCGTCGAGCGCCATGTCGCGCAACGAGGTTTCCGTGCCGATCGGAAGGTGACCGTAAGGATGTTCCCGATAGACGAGCTGTGCGAAGGCGCGCTCGGCGACGGCCGGCGCGAGATCGCGAAGCTGCAGCAGCCGCGTGAGTCGCAGCTCGCGCACGCGGTCGAACTCTTTCCGTTCCAGCCGGGGACGTCTCACCATGTCCGCGACGAGGGCAAGCCCCTGGCCCGCGAACCGCGTGAGCGTCGTGAGGCTCAGCAGGGTCGCGTCCGATCCGACTTCGACGTCGAAATGCGCGCCGAGCCGTCCCAACGTATCGTGAACGTCCAGCGCGGATCGGTCGCCGCAGCCCTCGTCCAGCATGTCCCCGGTCATCGCGGCAAGCCCGGGACGGTCGGGAGGATCGGCTGCGGCGCCGGTCGGCACCAGCAGGAGAAACGCCACGAGCGGCACGTCATGGTGCTCGACGGTCCAGAACCGAAGGCCGCTGGCGAGCGTCGCTTTTCGGATCGCGGGGAATGTGAACGACGGGTCGGGACCGAGCGACGGGAGGCGCGTCCGGTCTGCTGGCATCAGGACACCGCCACGGGCGCCGAGTCTGCGAGTGCGAGCGTCCGACGGCCATGCGGCACGACGCTCAGGGCGACGCGCTGTGCCTGACTCAGGTAGCGCTCCGCGGCATTCTGGATCTTTGCAGCGTCCGCTTGCCGGTAACGCGCCAGATCGCGCGCAAAGCCGCCCGGATCGTTCAGGAAGGTGTTGTAGGCGTTGAGCTGGTCGGATTTGCCGCCGAAGCCTCCGACCGTCTGGAGCCGGTGCACAAAAAGCGCCTCGCACTGCGCCAGCGCTCGCTCCATCTCGTCCGGCTCTGGCAGGGTCGAGGCCAGCCGATTGATCTCTTCCGTGATGGTGTGGTCGAGCTCGGCGAGCGTCCGGCCCGGGGCGGCTGTCGCGACGACCTGGAAGAAAGAAGACATCTCCCGCGAATTCTGGGATGCGGCGACCTCGGTCGCTATGCGCTTCTCGTAAACCAGCGTGCGATACAGCCGCGACGTCTTCCCGTGCGTGAGGAGATCGGAGATCAGGTCCATCTCGGCATCACCCTCGGCGAACAGGGCGGGCGTGTGCCACGCCAGATACAAGCGGGGCAACTCCACGCGATCCTCGAGGATGAGCCTGACCTCGCCAGCGAGCGGACCGGGCATTTCGGCGGCGATCTTCGCGACTGGGCTCCCTCGGCTGATGTCTCCGAAGTAGTGTTCCGCCATCTCTATTGCTCGGTCGGAATCGATATCGCCGGCGATCGCGACCGAGGCGTTCCCAGGGTGATAGTACGTGCGGAAGAACTCGCGTACGTCATCGATGCTCGCGGCGCGAAGATCGTCAGCCGACCCGATCGTCAGCCAATGATAAGGATGATCCGGTGGAAACAGGGCGGCGACGATCGCGATCCCCGACAGCCCGTACGGCCGGTTCTCGTAGTTCTGCCGGCGCTCGTTCAGCACGACGTCGCGCTGGTTCGCGAACTTGGCATCGGTCAGGGCTGGCAGGAGGTAGCCCATGCGGTCGGACTCCATCCAGAGGGCGCGATCGACGGCATTCGACGGGACGACTTCCCAGTAGTTGGTCCGATCCGCGTTCGTGGAACCGTTCAGCGACGCCCCAGCCTCCTGTAACGGCTGGAAGTAGCCGTGGTCATGGTGCTCGGACCCCTCGAACATCAGGTGCTCGAACAGGTGTGCGAAGCCGGTGCGGCCGGGGACTTCGTTCTTCGATCCGACGTGATACCACACGCTCAGCGCCACGATCGGACAACCGCGATCTTCATGGACGATGACGTCGAGGCCGTTGGAGAGCGTGCGCTTGACGAACGGGATGTGCATGCAGCTACCAGGCGACGACGTAGCGCTCGCGGCGCGGGTCGGCGCCGCCACGCAACACGCCGGTCGCCGGGTCGATGCCGACTGCCACGATCCCGGTCGAGATGCCGTAGGCGGGACGAGGGCGAATCTGGTGCCCGCGTCGCTTCAGCTCTTCGATGACAGGCGCGCCGAGCGTACCTTCGACCTCCAGGACGCCAGGCTGGGCGCGATGCTCGTCGAACGAGCTCTCCGGATGCAATGAATTGACCCGCGGCGCCTCGATCGCCGCCTGCAGATCCCGGCCGAAGTCGATCATCTGGAGGAGCACGAGCAGGATCTGCTGGTCCTGACTGTCCCCACCGGGTGTGCCGATCGCGAGAAACGGCCGGCCGTCCTTCATGACGACCGTCGGCGTGAGCGTCGTCCGCGGCCGCTTGCCCCCCGCGAGGACGTTGGGACTTCCGGGGTCCAGCCGAAACGCCTGCATGCGGTTGCTCATGGGCACGCCGGTGTCGCCGGCGATGAACGCGCCGCCAAGCAGCCAGCCCGAGCTGGGCGTCGCTGAAAACAGATTCCCCGCGGCGTCGACGGCCTGGACCGACGTGGTGTCGCCAGTCTCCCGATCTGCCTCTGATGCCTCTGATGCTTCACCTCTCGCGTCTGCCGTGACCGAAGGCTGAACGCTCGAGGCCGAGTGCAGCGGTTCCGTTCCCGTTATTCCTTCCGGGCGCCCGGGCCGTTGCTCGAGGCTGGCACGCGCAGGGTCGATCAAGGCGCGGCGTGAGGTCGTGTACGGCGTGGACAGAAGGCCGGCCATCGGCACCTGCACGAAGTCCGGGTCGCCGTAGTACTTGTCGCGATCGGCGTAGGCGAGCTTGACGGCTTCGACGATCGTATGGACGGCGTCGGGAGATCCGGCGCCCATCGCACCCAGGTTGAAACCCTCGAGGAGCGCGAGCGTCTGCAGCAGGACCGGCCCCTGATTCCACGGACCGGCCTTGAACACCTGATAGCCACGGTAGCTGACCGATAGCGGCTTTTCGATTTTCCCCTGGTAGGAGGCCAGGTCCTCCTCGGTCAGAACGCCGCCCGCCTCTTTCGTGGCGGCCGCGATTCGACGCGCAATGTCGCTCTTGTAAAAGGCATCGCGCCCCGCTCGAATCGCCTGTTCCCGGTTCGCACCACCGGAGGCTGCTGTGCGCTCTGCGTCGGCAAGCGCACGGAGCGTCCGAGCAAGGTTAGGCTGCCGGAACATTTCACCGGTCGGCGTCACCCGCCCGTCCGGATAGTAGGTCCGCATCGTCCAGGCGTATGGCTCCGACCCTTTCCGCTCGCTCTCGAGATATCCGCGGAGGAACTCGTACATCGGAAAGCCATCGGCCAGCTCGATAGCCGGGGCGAGGACATCGGACAGAGAACGCGTTCCGTACCGTGCTAACGCAAGCGCGGCGGCATCCACGACAGCCGGAACCGTGCCGCCGAGCGGTCCGTTGCCTGGAATAGCGCGGTCGGCAGCGAACATCTGGGGATTCGCTGCGCGCGGCGCCGTGCCCTGGCCATTGATGACCACGACTTCGCGATCTCGCGCCGAGTAGATGATCATCGGCGCTTCCCCTCCGAGGCCGAAGTGCGAGATCTCGACCACGGCGGCGGCGAAGACCGTGGCGACGCCGGCGTCGATCGCGTTACCGCCGGCCGCAAGGATTCGAGCGCCCGCGTCGGCTGCAAAGCTGCGTCCCGCCGCGACGACGCCGTGGCGCCCGCGGAATTCGGGGCGCAGCGGCGCTTGCGCCCGAGGCGTGGCGAAAGCGCACGCGATTGCCAGCACGCAGAGCGTCGCGCGCGAACAGGTATGATTCATCCGCTTGCATCCTACCATGCTCGCCCTGGTCGCTCTCGCCGAGCTGCTGGGCATGACGCTGTGGTTTTCGGCAACCGCTGTCGCCGTACCGATCGCAGCGGAGTTCGATCTTTCGAGCAGAGGCGCCGCGTGGCTCACGATGGCGGTTCAGGCCGGATTCGTCTGCGGTACCCTCGCCTCCGGCTTGCTCAATCTCCCCGATCGAATCAACGCGCGCGTGCTGTTTGCGCTCGGCGCGCTCACCGGCGCGGGGGCGAATCTCGCCGTCATCGGAGCGGGGAGCGCGCTGTCGGCCGTACTCTGGCGCTTTGCGACGGGCATAGCGCTCGCGTGCGTCTATCCCCCCGGAATGAAGATCGCCGCCGGGTGGACGATCGCGCGCCGCGGCACGGCGCTCGGCCTCGTCGTCGGCGCGCTGACGCTCGGATCTGCCGCGCCGCACCTGCTCGCGTCGGTTGTGCCACCTTCGGCGTGGCGGTCGGTACTCACCTCGGCGTCGGTGCTCGCGGTTGTCGGCGCGGCGATCATCCTGCTCCTCGTGCGCGACGGACCGTACGTGACGGCGTCCGCCCCTTTCGATCCACGTGCGGCGCGCACAATCGTACGGCTGCCCGCGGCGCGGCTCGCCACGCTCGGGTATCTGGGTCACATGTGGGAGCTGTACGCCATGTGGGCCTGGGTAGGCGCGTTCGCCGCAGCCGGCCTCGCCGCGCGAGGCGCGGAGGCGCCGGATGCCGCGCGCTGGGGATCGATCGTGGCGTTTCTCGCCGTCGCGAGCGGCGCCCCGGCGTGCGTCGCCGCCGGCGTGTGGGGCGACCGCCTCGGCAAGGCGCGCGTCGCGCGCGGAGCCATGATCGGCAGCGCGGCCTGCGCGCTGGCGACGCCCGTGCTCTACACCGCGCCGACGGGTTGGATTCTCTTGCTGGCGGTCGTCTGGGGCGCGACGGTCGTCGCCGATTCAGCGCAGTTTTCCGCGCTGGTCGCCGATGCCAGCCCGCCTGAGCACGTGGGGACGGCCCTGACCCTCCAAACCTGCGCCGGATTCCTGCTGACGATGGTGACGATCCGCCTCATGCCTCTGATTGCGGAGCCGATCGGGTGGCGCTGGACGTTCGTGCTGCTGGCTCCGGGCCCGATCCTCGGGGCCCTCGCCATGACGAGGCTGGATCGGCTAAGAGACGGGGACTAGCGGAATCGGCTTCCTGTAACTGGCGATCGACACTTGCGCCGCGGCCTGCTCCGCCGCTGCGAAGAAGGCGCGCGCCGCCGGCGACTCGGGCTCGCTGATGACGATGGGCACGCCCACGTCACCGCCGGTGCGGATCGGCTCGTACAGGGGAACGCGTCCGAGGAACGGCACGTCCATCGACGACGCCAGGCCCTCGCCGCCTCCCTTTCCGAAGATGTCGCTTTCGTGTCCGCAGTGTGGACAGACGAAATGGCTCATGTTCTCGATCAACCCGAGCGTGGGGACGTTGAGCTTCTGATACATCCGCACGGCGCGTCGGGTGTCGGCGAGCGCGACGGTCTGAGGTGTCGTCACGACGATCGCGCCCGCGACCGGCACGGTCTGGCTCAGGCTGAGCGCCACGTCGCCGGTGCCCGGCGGCATGTCGACCACGAGATAGTCGACCTCGGGCCACCGGACCTCGCGAAAGAATTGCTGGATGACGCCGTGGAGCATCGGACCGCGCCAGATGACCGGCGCGTCGTCCTGTGTGAGGAAGCCGATCGACACGACGTGAATGCCATAACGCTCGGCGGGCACGATCTTCTGGCCGTCGGTCGTCAGCTGCGTCTGCAACCCGAGCATGATCGGGACGTTCGGGCCGTAGATGTCTCCGTCGATCATGGCGACGCGGCTCCCGCATTTCGCGAGGGCGACCGCCAGATTCACGGCGACGGTCGTCTTGCCGACGCCACCTTTCCCCGCGCCGACCGCGATGACGTTCTTGACGCCGGGTACGGCCGCGCGACCCATCTCCGGCGCCGCGGCGCGCACCTGCGCCGTCATCTCGATGTCGACGGCGGTCACGCCAGGCAGCGCGGCGACGGCCGCGCGCGCCTGGTCCCGCATCTGGTCCTTGACCGGGCAGGCCGGAGTCGTCAACTCGATCGTGAGCGCGACACGTCCGCCATCGATCCGCAGATTCTTGACGAACCCGAGGCTCACGATGTCGCGATGGAGATCGGGGTCTTTGACAGCCTTCAGCGCGTCGAGCACCGAGGCTTCGGCAATAGCCATGGTTCTGATCTAGATCTTGCTTTCCGCAAGATCGCCGAAGAACGGCAGCTTGAATTTCTCACCCTGGAACGCTTTGAACATCAGGATGAGCCAGAGCGCGATTGAGAGGGGGAACACGATAAAGAGCCACAACAGCCAGCCGATGATCGGCAACACCTGGAGCACGACCCACAGGACGCACAGCCCGCCGAACACGAGCGTGGACTGCATGGCATGGAACCGGACGAACTTGCTGTTCTTTTCGATCACGAGGAACACGATCCCGGTGATGAACCCGCCGAAGTAGCTCAGCGCGGCCGCGAGGTTTATGTCGAGACCTGTGGTCGACGTGTTGCCGCCGTTGGTCGGCGTCATGTGTGTTTTGGCTCCTGACCTCAGATGATAGCAGGTTCGAACAGCGCGTGTGCGTCGTGGTGCACCAGGGTCCAGAGCGTGTAGATGCCCAGGGCGGTGCCAAACGGCAGCACGAACAGGTTGAGGATCGCGAGCGCGAGCGCCGCGATCCGTGCGGCGGCGCGATGACGACGCAAACCCAGGCCAACCCACACGCACAGGAGACCGCCCGCGACGAGCGCCAGCCCGGCCCCGCCGAGCAGGACGCCGGTGAGCCCGGCCGCGACGCTGGCGTCTGCGTGCGCGGGCATCGCGGCGATCGCGCCGGCGCCCACGGCGAGCACGACAAGCGACACACCCACGAGGGCGCCGAGGCCGCCCCAGATCAGGTGCAACAGCCCTACGAGCTCGACGTGTCTGCTCACGTGATGGCGATACGGATTTCGACGGAGATCGGCGAGGCGGCTGGCGGAGCGACGCTGAAGCGAAAACGAGCGCCGTCGCGCACGCCGGCGCGGGACGCTCACGCGCACCGCCTGGTGCGCGGCCGACACGCCCGTCTCGCCGCACGCACGGCACGGATCCATCCAGATTTCGCCGCGCCCGCCGCACGGGGCGCAGGCTGCAAAGATCGGCACGTGGATCGGTACTTTGGCGCCCGACAACGCTTCGCGTGTCGTCAGCCGAATCTCGGCGACGTAGTTCGCGGCCGTCGGCTCGCCCCCGAAGAACGCACGGCGCATCCGATCGCGGATCGCGTGCAGCGACGGAAAGTCGATCGCGATCTCGTCGGCGAGGCAGGCGGACGCGCCGGTCGCGTCACCGTCGCTCTGCATCGGCACGCCGATCACCTCGAAGCGGTCTGCCACGTCGAGCAGTACGATAGGATTCCGCAGTGCCCGAAGTCAAGGAATGCCCGATGTGCGGCGAGACCATGCGGCTCAAGACCGTCGAGCGTGTCGCGCACGTGCCGGGCATCACCGACCCGAAGCCCCACCTCGTCCGCGAATGGATTTGCCCCGAGTGCGACTACTTCGAAGAGTGGGAAGAGTTCGATGAGAGCTGAGGGGGACGAAAGAAGCTAGCGGGCACCGAGCGTCAGCAGCATTTCCTTCCGGAGAGTGTCCTCAACCTCTTCAAACTTGAGCGCCGTTTCACACTCGTCGCACAGTACTTCGAAGACCGCCGGGCGGCTCTCCTCCGCGACCTCGACACGCGAGTCTTCAAGCCGAACAACGTGCATCTGCAGGGTCTTGACCAGAAAATTCCGGTCGTTCCCGCAGCTCGGACAAGTCAATGCCATTCGATCCCGGTCCTTCCTTGTAGCAGGGGTCTATCTGCGAAATCCGCCCAATCCGTGGCGAACCTTCGAATTGTATGTAACGGCTGCGCGGCGTGCAACGACGAAATCGATCCTGCTCCACGTATTAGTTGACTCCGGCTCCCCCTCCACTTAAGCTCTGCCTCGCCGCTACCTGCGGTTTCCATGCAACTGCCCGCCGAGCGCTTCCTGCGCCGGGCGCTGTTCCCGGTCGCTGTCTGCGCCCTCACGATCGCCACGACGCCACGGGCTCAGGTCGGGGCCGACACTGCGCCAATCCAGGGGGCGGAGCTCGAGTCCTTTCTACGCCTTGCGGCAGTCTCCGATATGCGGGCCATCCCACGCGGCATCACAAAGCCGCGGCGGGTGACCCTCACGCTTGACGGCGTCCGGCGCGACGCCGCCTGGAGGGTGATCGACGATACTCGGAGCGGCGTCACGAAGCTGGGAAGCGGCGAGCGCGAAGTCGATTTCGAAGACACGTGGCGCACGGACTGCGCGGCATACGAGCTCGACAAGCTGCTCGGGCTCGGCATGGTGCCGGCGACCGTTGAACGAGTCATTTCAGGACAGCGCGGGTCGCTGACGATCTGGGTCGACAATGCCATCACGGAACAGGAGCGGCGCGATCAAAATAAGCTGCCGCCCGATCCCGAAGCGTGGAGTCGACAAGTCTTCAAAATGCGGATGTTTGACAACCTCATCCATAACATCGACCGCAACCTGGGCAACTCACTGATCACCGACGACTGGCAGCTCCGCTTGATCGATCATTCCCGGTCCTTCCGAAAAGCCACTTCGTTGCGCGAGCCGGACCAGCTCGCGAGGTTTTCGCGATCGCTCCTCGAGTCCATGGCTCGGCTCGAAAAAAGCGAGTTGCGCGAGCGGTTGGGCCGCTACATTTCGGTTTTCCAGATCGACGCGCTCCTCGAGCGACGCGACCGGCTGCTGGCGCTTGCGAAGAGGATCGCCGCCGAGCGCGGCGAGGTTGTTTACTATCCCTAGCGTGGGGCTTATGGCTGAAATCAAGAGCGAAGCGCGCGGACCGCACTGGATCGCATGGGTGGCCGATTCGGCCGGAAAACCCAGTGGTTCGGTCGTGATCGTAGGACAGACGCGCGAGGAAGCGGAAGCGAACGCGAGGGAATGGGAAAAGAGGACCGGTTAGGGCTGATCCTCTTCGTCCGGACCAATTTCGTCCAGGTCCCCAAGCCGCAGAATCTGACCAGCCAGGTGCCCCGCGAGAATGCAGTGGGGGCCCTTCGCCTCGAGCGAGACGACAGCCACGTCCCACGGCCGCGCGCGATACGCCGCGGTGACGCAGCCGCAGGGCATACCCTCGAGCGCTTCAAGCTCGAAGACCGTGCTACTCGGCTTCACGTAAGCGACTGACTGGGTCGCCATCGGCATCTCGCTACCTCCCGCGCCCTCGCCAACTGCAACTACAAGGCCATCGTATTTTGTTAGACTACTGGCCGGGATTCGCGGTTCCTTCGTCCGCAAAGATGGGCACCAATGGGCACTTAATGTCACCCGCCTGAAGTGCCCCAGGCTAGACCAGGCCCGGGTAAGTCACGGTAATTCCGCAGGTTCGAGCGAATTCGTGGAGTTGGTGCGGCTCCGCGTCGACTTCGGTCCGGATGTGCAGGACTGCAACAGCACGTACAAAGAGCGCATCGGCCAGGAGCGAGCGGTGGCAGCGCCACCAGTCTGCCTCGGCGCACATCACGGCCGTCGGGGCCGCTCTGGCCCACTCCAGCAAGGCCAGAATCCCCTCTGCGAAGGCGGCCGTCCGCATGTGATCGGCGTATCCGCGGAAACTCTCGTTGCGCCACGCGGTGTTATCGGAGTCCGGACGTGGCTTCCGGAGACCGCCGAGTGACGGAAAGTGGCGGTAGTCGACCCCGAAGCCGCGAATCGCGCCCGCCAGCGCCTCGCTGGTGAAGTGCGGCATTCGGCGCGACCTGGGTACCGTCCGGACGTCGGCGAGCTGCCTGACACCGTGGGCTTGCAGCAGGCGCCGGAACACGTCGAGCGTTCTGGTGGAGTGCCCGATTGTGAAGATCTGAAGCCGATCTGCCGGCATCCTGAGCTACAGCGGATCGAAGTCGTCTGCGGCGCGCGCCATTGGCGGCGGGCGCCAGCCGCCGGCGGGAGCGCCGGGCGCGGGCGGCCGGCAGACCCGCAGCGCGAACCCCCCATCGGGCCAGACGATGCGGTCGCCCGACGCGCGCGCCGCCTGCTCGAACAACTCCAGAAAGCGGCGAGGAAGCACTTCGGCAAGACTGCCGGGCCCGGGCTTCATGTCGCCGTTCTTGAGCGCGGAGGAAACATAGAGGCGATCCCGCGCGCGCGTCAGGGCGACATACAGCAGCCGCTTGCTCTCTTCGAGCTCGCGGGATCGCTCATCGTCGTCAGTGTCCGAATCGAACGCGCCGACCGACACGGAGGCCGGCTCGTCATCGCCCGCCGCCGAGACCCGGATCGGTTGGCGCGGGCCGCCGGAGCCTTTCGCGAGGTTCACGACGAACACGATCGGAAACTCGAGCCCCTTCGACGCGTGGACCGTCATGAGGTTTACCGCGTCGAGCGCGTCGACCACGGCGTTCGACTCGTCGCCCGCCGTGAGCGCGTCCAGATAGTCCGCGAATCGCCCGAGGGTCGCGTAGCCGCGGTTCTGAATGCGGCGGATGAGACTGCGCATCTTCTTCAGGTTCTCGCGCGCCTGCGCGCGCCGCGGGCCCCGCAGCTCGAACGCATAGGCCGACTCGGCGAGGACCACCTCCAGCAACTCGGCGGGCGGTATCAGGTCGACGAGGGACAGCCATCGCGAGACGTGTCCTCTGGCAAGAGTCAGGATCGCGCGATCTTCTTCTTCGAGCGCACCGAGCGGCGGCGGTGATTGATCAATGAGCGCGGCCGAGAGCCGCGGCGCAAGCCGGACGAGCGCCGCGTCGGACACCCTGATGAACCGCGATCGGAGGAGAGCCGCGGCTCGCAGGTCGGACGTTGGCTCCGCGAGGAACCGCAGCAGCGCCGAAACATCCTTGATTTCGTCCGCATCGAAAAACCCGAGGCCCTTGTAGACGTATGACGGCACGGCCCGTCTGTCGAGGGCCTGCTCGAATTCCCGGTGGCTTGGCCGCGACCGGAACAGAATGGCGATGTCCCCGGGGGTTGCCTGACGCGGCACGCCGGTCGCTCGATCCCGGACGTGCTCCTCGCTCAGGATGCGGACGATTTCATCGGCAACGGCGTCGGCGCACATCTCGGTCTCATCCGCCGCGGCGATGCCCAGGAGCAGCCCGCGGGCGTGGTCCTCCAGGATCGGAAAGCGGTCACGCTCGTCGTAGCGGAACGCGTCGGAGCGCTCAGGACGCCGGATCACTCCCGCGAAGACCTCGTTCACGAAGGCCAGCAGCTCGGGCAACGCCCGGTAGCTCTTTGTAATCGATCGGCGTACTTCCCGATCCGGACGAAGGCCTTCGATGTAACGCGCTGCCTCGTCCATGACCGCCACCTCGGCGTCGCGGAACCGGTAAATCGACTGCTTCCGGTCCCCGACGATGAAGATGGACGGCCGCAGGGGCGCGTCGTGCGCCACCAGACCGAAGCCTTCTCCCCAGGCCCGGATCAGCAGAGAAACCAGTTCCCACTGGGCTCGGCTCGTGTCCTGGAATTCGTCGACGAGGACGTGGTGATAACGCGACTCGAGCCGGAACCGGCTTTGCGCGAACTCGTCCATCCGTCGCAGCAGCTCCAGCGCGCGTTCGAGGACGTCCGTAAAGTCCAGCGCCGAGCGCTCGTCGAGGGCACGCCGGTACTGATCTTCGGCAATCGCGAAAACCCGACGAACGCCGCGCGCGATCACGCCGTTGAGGTCGCGAGCGAAAGCCTCCAGCGCCCCGGCAACGAGGCCTCCTGCCGACGCGGTCTGCTCCCGGTGTCGCCGCCAGCCGTCGGGCGAGGCGCAATCCTCGGCGCTGTACGGAGGAATGGACCCACCCGGTTTTCGGACATCTCCGTCCTGCGTCAGGAAATAATCGCGCACGCGATCCATCAGCTCGCGCACCGCGACGTGGTCGGATGGGACGAGGGTCATCCGCGCGCGGAGCGCCGCGGCCAGCAGCTGGAAGCGCACGTGACGGACCGGCCCGTCCGCGAGGAAGCGCTCGAGCCCACCCGGCAGGCCCGCAAGCGCATCCCCAAGGCGCTCGAGGCCGAGGCGGCACGCGTCGTCGGCGGTCATCCTCGAGGCTGGAGTGTCTGCGGCGAGGAACCTCGCGAGCGCCGCCCGGGCGACGAGGCGCCGCTGCAGCAGGTGCGCAAGCCCCTCGCGGGCCCGGGTCGAACCAAGCTGCGCCATCACGAGGGAGACATCCTGATCGTCGGCCGCCCGTGCGGCCACGATCCGCAGCGTGCGATCGATCGCCTCGTCGATGAGTCGCGGCACTTCGGTCTCATCCGCCATCGTGAAGCCGGGGTCGACGTCCGCCTCCAGCGGGAACTCGCGGACCAACGACAGGCAGAACGCGTCGATGGTGTTGATGGAGATGTCCGTCATCCGATCGCGCAGCGTCAGCCAGCGTTTCCGATCATCCGGCGATGTCCCCGCGGCCGTCTTCAGCTCGTGCACGATACGCTCGCGCATCTCGGTCGCCGCCTTGCGCGTGAACGTGATCGCGAGGATGTTCGCGGGATCGACGCCCGCGCGCAGCAGGTTCACGTACCTCGTCACGAGAATCGACGTCTTGCCAGTGCCGGCTGATGCCTCGAGGACGATGTTGCGCGAAGGATCGACCGCAAACGTCCGGGCCGCGGCATCTGGTTCGATTCGGGCCGGTTGCGGCACCGAGGCCGGAGAAGGCGGCGGGAAGAGATCCAGTTGCCTACTCATCGCCGACGTAGTCCTTGCGACAGACGGAAGGGTACGCGCAGAACCGGCACCGGTAGGGTTCTTCCGGCCGCACGGGGAATTCCCCGCGCTCGATCGCATCGATCGTGTCGAGGAACAGCGCCTGTCCGGCATCCACCGCCTCGGCCAGTTTGCCAGCGTCCCCCTGCCGGCCGCCCAGCCGCACGAACCCCTGCCGTTCCGCGAATGCCACGTATCCAGCTTCCGCGAGCCGCCAGTCGCCGCCCCGCGTTGCCGCCAACGCCTGCGTGGAGGCGACCGCGTATATCGGCAGCTGCAGCGCGCGCTTTGGGTTCGGCGCGCGCCTCAGCTTGTAATCGATCACCCGAATCGATCGATCCGCCAGAATGTCGATGCGATCGGCCTTCCCACGAAGCCGAAGATCCCGGCGCCGTTCCCCGCTCTGAAATGTGAAGCTTCCTTCGAATCGATGCTCGAGGAGCCGCTCGACGACAGGCACCCGCCGTTCCATCTCGAACGCGAACGCGCGCCCCGCGAGGCCGGACGCCGCCGCGGATCCCAGCAGGTGTGTGCGTTCGAGGGCGCGCTCGGTCGCCGGCAGCGTCGCGAGCCTTGCTTCGGCGATACGTGTGAACTCATCGATCGCCAGCTTCAGATTGTCAGGTGTGATCGCTCCGCGGCCGGCTTTCTGCCACTCAGAGAAGAAGTCGCACAAGACCTCGTGGACGAACCGCCCTCGTTCGAGCTGCGTCAGCCCCGGCTCTTCTTCTTTTTCCTCATCGAGATCAAGTACGGTGGCGGCGAAATACTTGAACGGGCAGGCAACATACTGCTCTACGGCGCTGACGGCGTAGCCGTCGGAGGTCCGCGCTCCCGTGAAACCGCGGAAGCGCGGGTCAGTCGCTGGCGTTCGCGATCGGCGGGCCACGAGCCACTCGGCCGCCGGACCGTCGACGACGTTCTCGGCAACGGGATCTTCGGTGAGCGCCTCGTGCACGAACATCCGGTACGGCGGACTCGGATCGGTCGGTTCCGTCGGGAGGTCCGGCGCTTCGAGCTCCTCGGCGAAAGAGGACGTCGGGACCACCGCATCGTCCTCGAGCGTGAAAGCTGACGCGGAGAAACGCGCCGTCGGCAGGCGGATCAGATCGCGAAACGCCGCGCGGGCGCCGGCAAGCCGCTCGGAATCCGGCACCCACCCCAGCTGGTTGAGCAGAGACGGCGGATAGAAGATGTTTCGACCGGGTCGGTCTGGCCAGTCCGATTCGACGAGACCGACCAGTCTGATCTCGTCGAAGTCGCCGTAGCGCGCTGCCGAGGCATCGACGAGCTGCACGCCGCGCGTTCCGGCGTCGGCCGGGAACGTCTGCGACTCGATCCACCGGCGGATCGTCCCTCCCAGTTCCTCGAGTTCCAGCCGCGTGTCGTCGTGGGCCGCATGCGCTGCCGACAGCGCGTCCAGAGCGCGCATGATCGCCTCTCGGACGCGAACCTGACGGTCTCGATGAACGTCGGCGTCAGACGTGGGCTCGTGAGCGCGAAGAAACGCCGCGAGGGCGCCGACTTGCCGGCTCGCCGCGTCAACTTCGAGGATGGGCTCCAGCTCGCGCGCGGCGGCAAGCATCGCGCGAACGGCGCGCGCAGACCCGCCTCGCAGCCTGGACGCGAACGCCTCGAGAGCGGCCACTCCACCGACGAACCGGCCGTCCAGGAGCGCATGGTCGAGCTCCGCGACATCGCGGGGACCGCAGGACTCCTCACCGGAGGCCAGTCGGAGATGCGGCGAACGGAGAAGCGCGATGCCGGCGGCACGAGTGAAACCGGATGTCAGGAACGTCAGGACGAGATCGAGCGTGGCCGCAAACGGCTCGGCCGCCAGGGGCAGCTCGTCCGCCGCCTGCCAGGCGATGCGCGCGTCGGCGAAGACGTGACGCGCCAGGTAGAGATAAGGAAGCGGCCGCTGGAAAACAATGGCAAACCGATCTGGCGACGCGAGCAGGCCCGAGCGCACGCGGCGCTTGACGAGCCGCGCGGCATCCGCGAGCTCCTCCTCACGATCGCGCGCGGCAACGAATCGGGGGCCGTCACGAGGTATGCAAAGGACCGGCTCTCCCGGCGCGGCGGCTTCGGTTCGCTCTTCGATCCCCGGGAGAACATCGTGCAGCCGCGCGTGGAAGCCGCTGGCGAGCGTTCGTTCGGTTGCGACCACGTCCAGCCGTTCGAGACCCGGCAGCCTCGCCAGGAGATCGAAGTCAGCGGTCCAGAGTCCGTGCGGATCGGCGGCCCGATCCGCAACCGTCACGACCACCTGAGCGAACGACGAACGGCCGGCGCTCGTGAGAGCGACGCGCCGAAGGGCGTGCTCGTCGAGCCGGCCCGTGCTCTCGGCCTTTGTCTGGTAGCCCTGGAATGCCCGGGCGAGAAATCGCGTTTGGGCAAGCATCCTCGCCGCGCCATGATCGACCTCGGCGCTCGGTTCTAGCGCGTCCACCATCAGCCTCTGGAACGCCTCGAGGGTGCGGCCGCGGCGATGCAGTTCGTCGTAGAAGGCCAGCATCTGTACGATGAGCCCCGGGCGAAGGCGGAAGGGGGGCGGCGCCCCGCTCCCGGCGGCGGACCGCGCCGCCTGCCGCAGCAGGACTTCGCGCTCGAACGCCGTCAGCGGCAACGCGTCGAAGTGGGCGTACAGCTGCTCGTAGAACTCGTCGCGGGTCACGATCTGAACCGCCGCCTCGCAGCCGATGGCCCGGCGGAGCAAGTCGCCGGCTGCCTTCGTCGGAACGATGACCGCAGCGCGGACCTTCGTCCCCTCGGACGGTGCCGCGCGTACAGCGCCTGCAATCGCCTGCCGGAACGATCTGAGTTCCGCGGCGCGCACGAGCGTGGTCTGACGAGGGGTAATCAAGGAAGTGACGGAGGCTGGAGCGCTCGCTCGAGATCTTCCGTGATGCGGTCCAGCAGGAGCAGGGCGCCGGCGGCGGCCGACGATGCCTCCCAGGCCGTGTTCAGGTCACCCGAGGAGATAGCGCTGCGCCTGGTGCGGACCGCATTCGTGGCAAGCTGCAGCGCGCTGCCTGCCAGCGCGTGGACGGGCTCGAGGCCGGACGGAGGTCTCAACGCGCCAAGCTTGCCCGTGGCAACCCCGACTCGATACTCGAGCGTCGCAAGCGCCCGTCGGTCCGGACCTGCGAGCGCACGGATATCCTCGAGCCAGGGCTTCGCGCGGTGGATCGAAGCCATCAGTCCGCGAACCTCGTCGCGGTAGGCGCGATACTCGTTTTCCCGTTCGGCCCACTTGTCGCGGGCCAGCCGGAGGCGCCGCGCCGCCTCGAGACGATCGTCCAGGGCGGCGAGCAGGGCGCCCATCTGACCGGGACGGCGTCGGCCGAGGCGGTCGTCCTCCTTCAGGGCCTGCCCAATGACGGCCTGGACGCCTCGCACGTCCGCGAACGAGGACCGCTCATCCGCGCGCATGAGAGACCTCCGCGTCAAGGCCGCGTAGCGCGCGTCGAACTGCCGTTCGACGGCGAGCTCCGACGAAACGCGCGCGCGCATCGAGGTTCGCCATGCCTCGGGTGGCTGACCGGGAGCCTCGAGCGCGCGGGCGATCGACTCGAGCAGCGTGGTTCGCTCCGAGGGATCCTCCGCATGTTTGGCCGCCGAAAGCGCCTGCTGAACGCTTTCGCGGAAGGACGGGGTCGGGAGAAGCGGCACCGCCGGAGGCGGCCCTACCGTCGCCACGAGGTTGAGCTCGAACCGGGGCTGGCCGTTGGCGACCCGGAGCTCCGACACCAGCTCGTCGAGCATCCCTGAGATCTGGGAGATATCGAACGTCCGGTAGCCGTAGCTGGCTCGCGCCCAGTCGGCGACGTGCCGCCGCGTGTTTTCGGCGATCTGCAGCCGAGACCGATCGTCGTTGGCCGCCGCAATCGTGTTCAGGGCGGCGGCTACCTCCGCGGTCAGTTTCGCATAGTCCGTCTCGCCGCGCGTGGATGCATAGTGCGACGCGCGCGCAGCGTCGGCATAGCGCTCGGTCGCGGGCCAGTCGACCTTCGCCGCCGGAACGGTTACGAGCTCGAGGCGCGGCTCGGCCGACGTCCCGCCCAACGGCATAGAGAAGACGACCTTGTCGGCCACGCGCGCGAACTCGCCGTAGCTCGCAAGCGCTGAGCCGTCGGTAAGGAAGATGCGGTAGAGAACGGCCTCGTCGGCGCGCGCCTCAACGGGGGCCAGCGAGAGCACCAGCGCCAGCACGACCAGGCGCGCGACGCGTCGCCGCGTCTGGACCCAAGACATCAGATGGCCGGGTCCTAAGTGTGTCACGTCGGTGGCTCTTCACTCAAGGTTTGGCGCTCGCGGCCGCCGCTTCGGGGCGGTCCCCTCCGGCCGCTCGCTTAGGCTCGCTTCACTCGCTCGCGCCGGCTCGCTCGGTTCCGCTCGCTGTTTAGCGCTCGCGGCCGCGGGCTGTGGAAATGATGTGGAACAGTGGTGGAACCGCTGTGGACGCTCCGACAAGACGAATTTTCTTTCAGCCTGCGCGGGCGCTCGACGGCGATCGGCACGGGTGTGGAGACGCCTTCGCGTCTGCTTTCGCTTGATCTCTCACCTCGTGCCGCTAAGAATTGTCCGTTCGTCGTACTGGCGTTGCATTCCTGTCGTGACAATCTACCGATTCGAAGAAACTATCAACGGCCGTGAGTACCGCATCGAGGTGTCTGCGGTCTCCACCGGGCAGTTTCGCGCCCAACTCATGCGCGTCCCCGGCGGATCGTGCGCCCTGATGCCGTTCTACGGCACGACGCCCGAGGAAGCGGCGCGCCATCTGACCGAGTGGCTGGGCAGAGCGCACCGCGCCGCGATCAGGCCGTCGTGATCTCCCTCCCCGCGCGTCGGCGCGCGTGCCTCCTCGCCCTCGCCTGCCTCACCGCCTGCGCCGTTCAGGCGGTCGCGCAACCCGCACCGAACCCGCCCGCCGACCGGCCTCGGGTCCGCCTGGTGGCCACGGGCGGCACGATCTCGAACCGCAACGAGGGGCGGTTGACGGCCGAGGAGCTGGTTGCCTCCGTTCCGGGTCTGGATCGCTACGCGCGTGTGGACTTCGAGCAGTTCGCGAACGTCGCGAGCAGCTCGTTGACGCTCGATCAGTGGCTGCAGCTGGCCCGCCGGATCAACGACATCTTCAGTAAGGACGCCGAACTGGCTGGTGTGGTCGTGACGAGCGGCACCGACACCTTGGAGGAGACGGCCTACTTCCTCCACCTCACGGTCCGCCACGATCGGCCCGTCGTCGTGACCGGAGCCATGCGCAACCCGAGCATGGTCGGCTACGAAGGGCCGGCGAACCTGCTCGCCGCGTTCCGTACGGCCGCCGATCCGGCGTCACGCGGCCGTGGCGTGCTCGTCGTGCTCAACGACGAAATCAACTCAGCGCGAGACGTGACGAAGACCGACGCGCTGCGCCTTCAGACCTTCCAGACCCGGGTGTTCGGCGCTCTCGGAACCGTCGACGGCGATCGTGTGGCGTACAGCCGGAACGTGACGCAGCGTCATACGGCAAAGAGTGAGTTCGACGTGAGCTCCATTGAAGCGCTCCCGCGCGTGGATGTCGTCATGACGTATCAGGGCGCGCCGGGCGACCTGATCAAGGCTGCCGTCGAGAACGGAGCGCGAGGAATCGTGATCGCGTCGGCGGGCGCCGGCGCGACGAGCGGGACGCAGAACGAGGGCATCCAATACGCGGTCAGCAAGAAAGTATTCGTCGTGACCAGCACGCGAACCGGCTCCGGCCGTATTGCTCCCCGCCGCGGCGGCGGGCCCCCGGGAATATCCGTGGACGATGCCGCACGGGCGTTCAGGATTGGCGCGAACGACCACGCGCCGCTCAAGGCCCGTATCCTGCTGATGCTGGCGCTCACCAAGACCCAGGAGCCCGCCGAGATCCAGAGGATCTTTCTGGAGTACTAGTCAGGAACGACCCGCGCGCCGGAAGACCGCAGGAAATCGATCACGGCACGGTGACGTCCTTTCGTGGCCATGCTCAACGGCGTCCGCCATTCTCCGCCCGGCCGCTCGTAGGCCGAGTCGGCCCAGGCCCTGGCGTTCACGTTCGCGCCGCGAGCGACGAGCAGCTTGACGACTTCCAGATGTCCTTCCCCGCTGGCCTGGATCAGGGCGTTCTCATCACTGGGAACGATCCGATCGATGTCGGCCCCGCGGTCAAGGAGCAGCTCGACGACGTCCGCGTGGCCTTCGCGGGCGGCCATGATGATCGGGTTGCCGTCGCCCGATAGGGACAGGTTCGGATCGGCGCCGCGATCGAGCAGCAGCCGGACGGCCGCCAACCGGCCCTCGCGCGCGGCCCCGATGAGCGGCGTGCCGTCGCCGTCGAGTCCGCAGTTCGCGTTCGCGCCGGCATCGAGCAGCTCGGTCAGGCGCTCGATGTCGCCCCGCTCGGCGGCGCGGTAGAGCGAACGGGCGTTTCGCGTCGCCCGGCACGGCTGCGCCGCTTGTTCGAGCGCAGTGGTCAGGTTCGCGTGCGGCGTCGTCTGCGACCAGACGGCGCGAACGGGCGCAATCGTCAGCACCGCGACGGCGGCCACGACGATTGTGAGCGCGGCCGACCGCACGCTGGCGCGGCCCCGCCTCTGGTTGACGTCCAGGAGGGCGGATACCCTCGCCGCGAGGTCGCTGCGATTCGCCATCCCGAGCGCCGGCTGAGGAGCGGCAGAAAGCCGACGGGCAAGAGCGACGAGCTGGCCGGCGTACTCGGTGCGCTCGGCGACTTGAAGCACCGCGTCGTCGCACGCGCGCTCTGCTTCGAGACAGAGCTTCCGCCAGGCCATCCACACGAGCGGGTGAAACCAGTACACAGCGCAGACCGCGCGCGCCATCAGCTGGATCGCCCAGTCGCCGCGGCGAACGTGCTCGAGCTCGTGGACGAGCGCGCGGCGAAGGTCCGCCTCTTCCCAGCCGCGCGCGTCGAGCGGCAGAAGGATCGTCGGCTGGCGGACGCCACACGTGAGCGGTGCGGCAACGTCTTCGTGAAGGAGCACACTTACTGATCGTCGGATATTGAGGTCAGACGTGAGCTCCTGAATGAGCGCTGCACGCTCCGGCCAGGGCAGACCTCGCCGTCGAGTGCCGCCCAGGCGCAGCAGAGCGACCCCGGTAGAGCCCAGAAGCAGCACGACTCCGCCCGCCCATATGAACGCCGGCATTCGCCGGCCGATGTCCCACGTTGACCTCGCAGCCGGCGCAGAGGCACCGGGGATGCCCGGCATCGTCGTACTGGAGATCCTGCCTGACGGCGAGGCTGACGAGCTGAACGTCGCGGGAGCACTGGCGGCCGGAACCTCGATCGTCAGCGGCGGCAGGAGATCTGCCGCGAACAACAACGCGACCAGGGCGCCGAAGGTCGCGACCAGCAGAAGGTGGCGCACCGCCGCGCGCGCGCGACGCGCCAGCCCCACGGCGATGAGGCCGAGAAGCAGCGTCGCCGTCACTTTCGCGAGCATCATCAGATCGACCGATCGGCTGAGGGCGACAATCGAGTCTTCCACTAGTCCGGTCATGACCGTGTCCTCTCTGAGCGGACGCGCTCGATCTCGGCGGTCAGCGCGTCGAGCTCATCGGTCGTCCAGGTTTCCTGCTTCAAGAGTGCCGTCACCGTGTCGCCGGCCGAGCCGCCGAAGAAAACGCGCACGAGTTGTTGAAGCGCCGCGCGCCGCGCGGTTCCGCGAGGCGTCGTAGGGGTATAGACGTAGCGCAGACCCTCCTCGCGATGCCGGATGTAGCCCTTGGCCTCGAGCCTGACGAGCATGGCGCGAACGGCGGAATAGCCGGGCGGGTCGGTCAGCCGCGCGCGGATGTCCTCGGCAGAGGCACGATCGCCCAGCGCGAAAAGGGCGTCCATGATCTCGCGCTCGCGCCTGGTCAGCTTTTCCGGTCGGGGGTTCGGCATCCGGCTCCTCGTTCTTGCTACGGGCGTAGCATATTGCTACGTTTGTAGCATGTCAAGAGGTCGGCCCGGAGGAGCGTTGTAGGATGTCCGCGCGGCAGACCTTCCGATGTCGACTCCTCTCCGGGAATACACGGCGCGCCTCACCGCCCGCACGGCCGCTCACGGGCGCTGGGTACTACTGGACGCCTGGCTGAGTCGGAGCCGCCTCGGCACCGCGGCCGCGACTGCCCTTCTGGCCTGGCTCGCGTATTCCCGAGGACTGTCAGCCTGGTGGATCGCGTTGCCGGTCGGCACGTTCCTGGCGTTGGCGATATGGCACGACCGGGTCATCCGAGCGCGCGACTTGAGCGCCCGCAGCGCGGAGTTCTACGCGCGCGGAATCGCACGGATCGAAGAGCGCTGGGCCGGCGGCGGTGAGCCGGGACTTCGCTTTCTGGAGGATGCTCACCTCTACGCCCGAGATCTCGATCTCTTCGGAACAGGATCGCTGTTCGAGCTGCTCTCCTCGGCCCGAACGGGCGCCGGCGAAGATACGCTGGCAGCCTGGCTCAAGGCTCCAGCGCGAGCTGATGAAATCAGGAACCGCCACCGCGCGGTCGACGAACTTCGAGCCCGTGTGGACTTCCGCGAAGCCATCGCGCTCGTCGGAGCCCCGGTGCGAAACGTGGACACGGGATCGGTGGTCACATGGGCGACCTCTCCGCCAATTCTCCGGCACACTTGGACGCGGACCGTCGCGCTGCTGCTCGCCGCCTGCGCGGTCGGGTCGGCGATCTGGTGGTTTCTGACCGGCCAGGGAATCCTTCTCCTGGCCACGGTTGCCGTAGAGACCCTGTTCCTGGCCGCGTTCAAAAGCCGCGTGGAGGAGGTGCTCCACGGCGTAGAGGGCGCGTCACGAGCGCTGGACGTTCTCGCGGGCGCCCTTGTGAAAATCGAGGAGGAGCCGGTCGCGTCAGAGCGGCTCGTGGCCTTGAGGTCCAGCCTCGGCGGTCACGGCCGGCCGGCGTCTGCGGCAATCGCCCGTCTGCATCAGCTCGTCGAGTTGCACGATTGGCAGCACAACCAGTTCTTTGCCCCGATTGCGTTCCTGCTGATGTGGTCGATGCACGTCGCCTGGGCGCTCGAGGCCTGGCGCCGTCAGTGGGGGCCGAGCGCTCCCGTCTGGGTCAGAACGCTCGGCGAATATGAAGCACTCCTCTCAATCGCGGCCTATGCCTACGAGCATCCCTCCGATCCATTTCCCACGCTCGTCGACGACGGACGCGGCTTGCTCAGAGGCGTCGCGCTCGCGCACCCGCTCGTCTCGTCACAGGCGGTGCCCAACGATGTACGGCTGGATGACGACGTGCGGCTGCTCATGGTGAGCGGGTCCAACATGTCGGGCAAGAGCACCCTGCTGCGAACCGTCGGGACGAATGCAGTGCTTGCGCTCGCCGGCGCGCCGGTGCGGGCGCAAAGCCTCGAGCTGAGCTATCTGCGAATCGGCGCCACCCTCCGTATCGAGGATTCGCTGCGGGCCGGGCGCTCGCGGTTCTATGCCGAGATCGCAAGGATCCGCGAAACCCTCGATCTTGCCAGGGGGCCTGCGCCGCTTCTGTTCCTGTTCGACGAGCTCTTTCAGGGCACCAATTCGAACGATCGCGCCGCGGCCGCGGCCGACGTGCTGCGGACGTTTGTAGAACGGCACGCGATCGGGCTCGTCACTACCCACGACCTGGCACTGACCCGCCTCGTCGACGACCTCGACGGGCGCGCGGCGAACGTCCACTTCGAGGATCGGTTCGAGCGCGGCGAGCTGATCTTCGACTATCGACTGCGACCGGGGGCCGCGACGCGCGGCAACGCCCTGGCCCTGCTCAAGATCGTCGGACTACGGGACTGAGTCCGGGTCGGGATCAAGGCCCGAGCCCATCCGCGGATCCTCAGAGGCCTTTCGGTAGTCTAATTAGAAAAGGGGGGAACTGTGGCCAAGCGACCGACCTCCGGCGTCGTCTGTCCTCGGTGCGGTGTGCACAGCGCGCGCGTCATCGGGCGATCCGAGTCTCTTCCGGTCATCTACCTCCGATGCGACGAGTGTGGCCGGACATCGGTCTCTCCGGACGGGGAGTCCGGTCGATTCCTGTCTCAGCGCATGCTCAGCTCGTCCGTTTCGTAACGCTCAGGGGTCACCTCAGCGGCTCAGAACCCGCGAAACCCGGTGCAATTAAGGCCCTCAAGTGTGGCACGCCCCTTGCCCGATAGCGTGGCATGGGACACGCTCATCGCTCTCGCGTTCTTCGACGGATGCCTGCGTCCGTTCTGGCGCTTGCGCTTTGCGCGGGCGGCGCGACAGGCGTTGGCGCCTTCAGTCTGATCTCGGTCGATCAGGAAGTTCAGATCGGACGCCAGGCCCAGGCTGAGATCCGTCAGCAGATCCCGGAAGTCCGGGATCGAACGGTGACGGCTTACGTCCACAGCCTCGGTCGGACGATTGCGGCGCATGCCGACGGGCCGCGCTATCCATACAGTTTTTCGGTGGCGAATGCGCGCGAGATCAACGCATTCGCGCTGCCTGGCGGACCGGTCTGGGTTCACCGCGGGGCGATCCTGGCGGCGCAGAACGAATCCCAGCTGGCGGCCATCATGGCGCACGAGATCGCCCACATCGCGAATCGGCACGCCGCGGATCGACTGAGCAAGGGGCTCGCGACGAGCGTCGGCCTGAGCCTCCTCGATGCGCTGCTGGGCAACAGCAGGCGCGCGCAAATCGCCGAGATAGGCGCCGCCGTTGCGGCCAACGCGACGATGGCGAAGTTCAGCCGCGATGACGAGCGCGAGGCGGACGAGAAAGGGATGCTCTACTTGCGGCGCGCCGGCTTCGATCCGAGGGGCATGCCTGAACTGATGCGGCTGCTTCAGGCTCAGCAACGGCGCGATCCAGGCTCGGTTGAACTGTTCTTCGCGTCGCACCCGTCGCCGGCCGATCGCCTCGCACGGCTGGACAGCTCGGCGCGACAGATGGCCAGCGGGCGGCGTGACTCACGCGCATTCCACAGCGCGCAAGCTCGCGCGGCGGACCTTGGACCGATGCCATCTCTCGGCCGCAGCCGTTAAGGAGACGTCCGCGCTTTAGGGGCCTAGTGCGGGTCGGCCGCCGGAACACCGTCCGGCAACGTCGAATCCGCTGGCGCGAACCAGAGGTTGTGAAGGTCGGCCCTCAGGTAGCGTGCGACCAGGCGATACTTTCGATCCGTGAAGTAGTCGATGAGCTGCTGGCGGATCTCGGGATGCGATTCGACGCACACCAGCCGCGGCCGGAAGCGCGCGATGTCGAACCCGGCAAGCGCCTTCGGCTCGGCCAGCTCGATATCCATCGTCATGAAGTCGACGCGCGTGACGCGCTCTCGATCCAGAAGATCGTTGAGCGTGATGGTGCGAACCTCGCGCGCCTTGCCCGAGGCATCGTACCGATCGGAAAACTCCTTGTTCGAGGACGCCACGAGACGGTTGCTGTCCGGAACGAAGAGTGACTCGATGGCATCCGATTTGTCGCTGACGAAGTAGGAGAAGAATCGCGTGCGAGGGCGGAACTTCTTGTAATCGGCCGCAAACTCTTCTTGAGCGTCGATCGCCAGACCCGACCATCCCAGGGACTCCTCGAGATAGTACGTGTTGCTGAAGCGCTTGTAGTCCGACGAGCCGACGTCCACGAAGAACCCGCCGCGCTGGTCGCGGAAGAAATCACGAATCAGCCACTCCTCCGCGTGCTCGGAGTTGCGCGAAGGGCCGTATGTCGTCTTGAACCATTCGCGTTCGGCGTTCAGCGTGAAAACGCGGATGAACGACGCGCTGTAGGCGATCGCGGCTATCAGCACCGCAATGCGGACGAGCTTCATCACGAGCGAGCGTCGAGCCGTTCGCCGGGTCGTGTCGTGAGTGTCTGGATTGTTCAGATTCGTCACAGGGCTATTTCCAAAGTATCGGCACGGTTCACGAAAGGGTCCAGAGACGCTACCGGACTATTCTCAATCCTGTGGGAGGCGTCGGCCCGGGCGGCGACAGCTGAACATCGATGTTCTGGGCAGAGCTCGCCGTGACGGTAACCTGCCTGACCTGAGGCGCATAGCCGCTCAACGAGAAACGAACGTCATAGGTGCCCGCCGGCAGGAAGACGTGGTACCTGCCATGCGGACCACCGCTCGCGTTTGACTCTCCCTGCGAGAACGCTACGTTCAAGAGCTCGATCTTGGCCGCCAGGGGCGATCCGGTTACGGCGTCGGTAACGTGCCCGGAGATCGAGATGGGCCGTTCGAGCACCGAGAGGATCCCGGGCCAGACGAGCGTCGCTTCACTGACAGCACTGTCGTACGAGGGCTGGAACTCGGTATGCGTCTCGATCAGAAACGCGTAGGCGCCCATCTGGGCGAACTGCCATTCCGGATGTTCGCCTTCGGCGGACGGTACGCGCACCGCCCCCCCATAACCGGAAACCTGCGAGAGGGCCGTCGCCTGCTGCTGCCACCAGGTCGTGAACGGATGGCTGAGACATCTGTAGGCGTAAAGGACTTCCCTCCCGGAAGAGTGATAGTCGATGACCTTGGCGAATCGCTCGCGCTGCGACCAGATCATCAGTGTCTGGGTCTCGGCTTCCGACGCGGCCGAGGGCCCCTTATATGTTTCTGAGCCGACGCTCGTGCTGCCCGCGCAGGACGCGCCCCACCCCTGTGAATAATTGCGGTTCTGGTCCACGCCTACGCCGCTCCCGAAGACCCGGCGGTTCTTCCTCCAGAGATTGTCCGTCGTGAACACGTAGTTGTAACCGTCAGGATTCCACACGGGAGCGATCCAGATTTCGTGTCCGTCGACCGCTGATGTAATCCGCGCGTCGATCTGGTAGCCGGCGGTCAAACGCTCGGCCGCCCCAAGGGTGATGACCGGCGTCACGATCTCACGGGCATGGTGAGTGCTGACGATCAGCATCGCCGGCTCGTCCTCGTCGACCGCGACGTTGTCGGAGATCTTCAACGCGAACAGGTGGCGGCCCTCGAAAGTGGGCGGCGCGTTGTAGACAGCGGTGACGTCCACGACGCGCGCGATTGCGGGGTACGCGGCGGCGATCTCCTGCATCCGCGCGAGAACGCCCGCGAGATCGCGGTAGGTGGCGGGCACGACAGCCGCGTCCACCCCTGCCTTATGAGCCTCGTGCAGTGGGCGCGCGCGGTCGACCAGGGTCACCCGGTGGCCGCTTGCCGCGAGCGCGTCCCACTCCGCCTGGGAAGCCGCCAGGTCGATCGTCGACGCCCCGGCGTCGACGCCAAGAACGTCGTATCCGTCACCTTCCAGCGTCGCCTTCAGCGCGGCGACATTCGAGGTCTGAATTCGGATATGGAAGCGGGGTTCATCGCCGGCGCTTTGCGCGGCACGGCCGGGAACGACGAGGATCGAGGACACCACGAACACCACGACGGCGAGCGTCGGAGTCTTCATGCCATCGCACGACGGCATCACATTCGATGCCACCGGCGAGACCCCGGCCGCTTCTTTTCAGAGTTGTAATCCGTCGGCCAAAACCAGGGGCATTCCGCTCCAAATGTAATCGCGGGATCGACGCAGGCAGCGCGCCATGCGGGAATCCAGCAGGTGATCAGCGATACGCCGGCGAGCCTGGCAACCACGCCAAGGTGCGCAACTGGATCGAGTCTGGACACACCGAACAGCAATGTAACGAGCCCGGCGCCAGTCGGAACCGCCTCAACGACTAGTTCGGACAGATGATGCCGCTGGTTCCGCGGACGAGTACAGTTGCATCGCACGTGACTGTGCCGAACACCAGCGTCCGAAGATCGGCGCGCACGCCGAATGTCAGCTGAATGTCGCTGGCCGTGTTGCCGGCGATTGTCGAGTTCACGAGCGTCACGCCCGCGCCGTTGTCGGCGGCGAATCCGATCGTGCCGTTCTGATTACTGAGGACCCGGGCCTGATTCACGAGCGTGAGCACGGAGTCAGTCCGAACGCTGACGCCGCTTCGCGTGTTGTCGTGCGCGTTGATCGTGCTGAACCCCGGCGCGCCGGAAAACTGCGGCGTGTTGAACACGGTCATCACGGAGTTCTGCTGAATCAGCACCCCGTCGCCGTTGTTGAAGCTCTCGAGCATCGAGGCCGCATCGAGATCCAGGCCGGACTTCGAATTCACCGACACGCCGGCGACCGGGTTGCCGGAGGCATTGATGGTGCCGCCGAACGAGACCATGTGCGCGCCGGACACAACGGTCAGGCCCGTCGACAAATTGTTGCTCGCATTGATCACGCTGTCCGCACTGATAAATGCGTCGGCGCTAGTGGCGATCTGGATCCCGAGTGCATTGGCGGTCGCCGATACCGTCGCCTGTGAAAAGGTGATCGAGCTGCCGTTGACGTTGATGCCGAACACGCGGTTGCTGGTGGCGTTCAAGGTACCGTGCACCGTTGCCGAGGAGCCCGTCTGAACGTCGAGGCCGTGCAGGCTGCTTCGAGCGAGCGTCACGTCGGTGAGCACCGCGCTCGAGCCGGTCTGAAGGGAAATGCCGGAGACGAGGTTGTCGTGAACGTTCACGGTCGTCACCGAGAGATGGGCGCCGTTTACGGCGAGAATGCCGGTCAGGCCGTTGCGGACTTCCATGTCGGCCAGTGTGACGCGGCCGGCGCCCGCAATGGTGACGGCGTCGTGGCCCTCGCCATCGATGATTGCCGTGCCCACGCCCTGCAGCGTGATGCCATCTTTCCGGATCACGATCGGGCCGGCGCATACGCCCGTGAACGTGATGACTGGATGCCTTTCACGGGCATCCTCGACGGCAGCGGCAAGAGATCTCCTGCTGCAATCGAGCGGCTGTTTGCCGGAGGCTGGCGCCGTGGCCAGAAGACACAAAGCAAGAACGATCATTGTGGAATAACGCATGGCTGACCTCGTCTTCCTGAAGGTGAGCGTTGAACGGGGTCAGATTGTCTGCCCGGACAGGATGTCGGGCAAGTAAAAACGGTCAGCCCCGAACACCGTTTGAACGTGTCACGCGCTTCATCGCGGCGAGTGAGTGATCTCGGAATCGTTCTTGAAGCACGCGCACGACTGGCTGGCCGATTCGGGCGAGCGTGGCTTGTGGCCAGGAAATCGCGCGGATTCGATAGATGACCTCGTCGGTCTGCGGATCGATGAACACCTCAAAGAGCTCTTCGCCGCTCTCCGCGTGGTTCGTCAGCGTTCCGTAGGCGAAGCCAAACCGAGCGACGTCCGAGCCGTCGAGGTGGTACAGAACGCGACAACCGTTCAACGACCAGAACCCGAGGTGGCGGATGAGAACCGCCACGACGGTTCCGACCGCCACGGGTGCGTGCCGCGGGAACGTTTCGACCCAGCCGATGTCGAAATGTTTCCAGGCAATCAGGGCAGCCCGTGCTCGCTCAAACGCGGCTTCGCCGTGCCCAATCGCGGCAGTCGCCTCGTCGAGGTCTTGGCGTGCAGTGTCAGCTGTGACGATTCCTATCGGGCTGTATGACAACGGCAAGTCTTGAGATTCACGAAGGAACCGGTTGATGGTTTCCAGAGATGGACGTCGGGCCAGAAACATGAATCCCTCAGACAGAGACCGGACTACCGACGCTCGACTACAGGGCCGCCCAGGCGTAGACGACCGTGAAACAGCCCGACGCGAATACCCCAGAACACTGCGACGTATGCGCAGAACCCGCGCGCTCCCTGAATCGCAAAGAACACGGTCGAACACACCGAAATGAAGGATCAGCACGATCCCGATCATTCCGGCCCACCCCGCGAGTACTCCTGTTGCGGCGGAATCTTTCGAGCAACCCCGAACAGAAGCGCCACGCCGAGCATGAGCTTCCATGTAGCCGCGAGCCATTCGATGGACCGACAGCGCGAACGATCTGAGACGTGCCCTCTCCGAGAAAACCCGCCGCGTCCATTCCCGGCCAGGCCAGCAGATAGGCGACATGCTTCCAGGCCGGTACGTTGCGAATGGACGTTTGCTCAGCTCGGGTTTGCGTAGCCAAAGAGAGCCTCGCGAACCAATTCGTCAGAAGACAACACGAACCGTCGGACCGGCGGGAGGCGAAGCGTGAGCGCCGTAGACGGCAGGATTTGCTGGGTCAGTAGAACGAGAGCGGCGGTGGCGCGCTGCTTCGCGGTCTTGTCCAACAGCCACCAGAGAAGCACGGCGAGATGCACCAGATAGAGAAGGCGGCCGACTGCCGCCGCGACGTCGGGTGCCGGTGCATCGGTAGATCCGGCGACCGCTTCCTCGAATACTCGCTGTACGCGCAGACGGGAGAACGCGGCGCTCTCGGCAAACACGCCTTCCTCCGGGTCTCCAACCAAGACCGGAACGAGGGCCCGGAGCGCAACCCGGTGTGGCTCGAGCACCTCGAGACTCGTCTTCAACGCGAAGATGAAGCGGTCGCGCCATCTGCCACGAGGCATGTTCACCGCCTGACGGGCGTAGTCGGCGGACAGCTCGTCGTAGAGCGCGATGATGATGGCTCGCTTGCTCGGGAAATATCGATAGAGCAACCCCACGCTGACGCCCGCCTCCTTCGCCACCTCGCGTAAGGTGGTCGATTCGTAGCCTCGCTTCGCCATCAGCCTGATGGCGATGCCGTATAGGCGTTCCCTGGCTGCCGCACCTTGAGCCGTTTGGCCCGGGGGCCGCCCCCGTCCACGCGGCTTGACATTTTGAGTGAACATGTTCACTAATATTAAAGCATGACTGGTCCATCCGAGCAAGTGTCTCAGCTGCCGAGGGCGATGAAGGTCGTCATTCCAGGAGGATCCGGACAGGTCGGAACGGTTCTGGCCCGCGCGTTCCGCGGAGACGGCCATGATGTCGTCGTCCTGAGCCGTCGTCCCGCCGTTCGGCCATGGCGCGTCGTTCGGTGGGACGGCGCGACCCTCGGCGGGTGGCAGAGTGAGATCGACGGCGCCGACGTGGTGATCAACCTGACCGGCCGCAGCGTCAACTGCCGGTACAACGCCGCCAATCGAGAAGAGATCCTGCAATCGCGAGTCGTGTCGACCCGCGTCGTGGGACAGGCGATCGCACGGGCGGCGCACAGGCCGCGAGTGTGGCTCCAGGCGAGCACAGCCACGATCTATGCGGACCGATACGACAGCCCGAACGACGAACACTCGGGAATCCTCGGCGGCCAGGAGCCGAACGCTCCCAGTTCCTGGCGATTCAGCATCGACGTTGCGCGTGCGTGGGAACGTGCCTTCGAGGAGGCCGTCACCGACGGAGCTCGAAAGGTTGCCCTTCGATCAGCGCTGACGTTGAGCCCGGACCCTGGCGGCATCTTCGACACGCTCTTCGGACTGGCCCGCCATGGCTTCGGCGGCAGCGCCGGCCACGGCCGGCAATTCATTTCGTGGATCCACCATGAGGACTTCGTAGCGGCGGTTCGGTGGCTGATCGATCGCGAGGACGTCGAGGGAATCGTGAACGTCGCGGCGCCGAATCCGGTACCGAACGCAGAGTTCATGCGGGTGCTCCGTGAGGCGGGTGGCGTATCGTTCGGGCTGCCCGCAAGCAAGTGGATGCTCGAGATTGGTGCGGTCTTCATGCGGACGGAAACCGAGCTCATTCTCAAGAGCCGCCGCGTTGTTCCAGCCCGATTGCTCGAGCATGGTTTCACGTTCAAGTACCCGGACTGGCGCAGCGCCGCACGCGATCTGTGCCATCAGTGGAGGGTGTTGCGCGACAAAGCGCGAGCCGTCGCCTGTGAGGCTGTATGATGCGCCGAAGCGAGGCGGTCGCAGGCCGCAGCGTCACGAAGGAGGCATGCTCATGCGGACCAGCCGGCGGACCTTTTTCGAGCGCATGGGATCCGGTGCGGCCGGATTGACCCTCAGCGGCGCGGTCGCGCCGTCGGCCGGGCGAGCGCAGACGCGGGCGCGCGCGGCGAGGCCGGAGGAAGACGGGCCGGCACTCCTGATCGGCGATGACATCGCGGTCACCGATACGACCTCGGGCAGGGTGCGCGGCTACGTCCTGCGAGGGATTCACTACTTCCTCGGGATGCCGTACGGCGCCGACACCTCGGGTGCGAACCGGTTCATGCCGCCCCGGAAACCACAGCCCTGGACCGATGTCTACTCCGCGCTCTGGTGGGGGAATTCGGCGCCCCAGAACATGGAGAACCGCTACGCCAACAAGTACGTCGCATTCCGCGATCACTGGAACTACGACGACCTCAGCGAGGACTGCCTGCGGATCAACGTGTTCACGCCGGCGCTGAAGGACGGGCGGAAGCGGCCGGTCCTCCTCTGGCTCCACGGCGGCGGCTACACCAACGGCAACGGGATCGAGCACGACGGCTACAACGGCGAGAACATCGCGCGCGCCGGCGACATCGTCTTCTGCTCGATCAACCATCGCCTCGGCCCGCTCGGCTACTGCAATCTCGCCAGCATCGGCGGCGAGAAGTACGCTGCCTCCGGCAACATCGGCATGCTCGACATCGTCGCGGCGCTCGAATGGATTCGTGACAACATCGCGAGCTTCGGCGGCGACCCTGGAAACGTGACGATCATGGGCCAGTCCGGGGGCGGTGCGAAGGTCTGCACGCTCACCGCGATGCCGGCCGCAAAAGGTCTCTTTCACAAGGCCGTCGTGCTCAGCGGCGCCTCGGTGCGGGCGAGAGACAAGGCGCAAGCGGAGAAGCTCGGCGCCTACGTGCTCGCCGAGTCCGGCCTCGCGGCTGCCGAGATCGACAAGCTGCAGCAGCTGCCGTGGAAGACCTTCTACGAGATCGCCACCCGAGCGCAGCTGAAGCTCGCGGCCGAGATCGCCGCCGGGAACCCGGCGTCAGGCTTGCGCGCGGGGTTCAGCCCGTTCGTGGACGGCACGATCCTCCCGCATCATCCGTACGCGCCGGAGCCGGCACCCACGGCCGCGGACGTCCCGATGATCATCTGCTCGACGGCGAACGAGCAGTCGCCCGCCTGGACCGACGCGACGTTGCTGAGCGTCTCTCTCACGCAGGTCGCCGAGCGTCTCAAAGAGCGCGCCGGTTTTGGCGCGGGTCTTGGCGACCGGGCGCAAGAAGTCGTGGACGCCTATGCCAGGGTCTTCCCCGACAAGAAGCCGGTGGAGATCTGGTCGTTCGTCAGCAGCAACCGGCAGAACGTCGTGGCGCTCGCGGACGCCAAGGTGCGTCAGCCGGCGCCGGTGTTCGTCAGCTGGTTCGCCTGGCAGCCGCCGCTCTTCGACGGGCGCATCGGCGCGTTCCACTGCGTGGACATCTGCTTCTGGTTCCACAACACCGATCTCATGCTGAGCCACACGGGTGGCGGCGCCAGGCCGCGCAAGCTCGCCGAGAAGATGGCGGGCTCGCTCGTGCAGTTCATGAAGACGGGCGACCCGAACGGCCCTGGGCTCACACGGTGGCCGAAGTACACGTCGGCGAAAGGCGAAACGCTCGTCCTCGACGACGCGTGCGAAGTCAGGAACGATCCCGATCGGCAGGCGCGGAAGGCGCTTCCCACGACGTAGAGGTTGCCGGCCCCGGGCTCATCAAGACCTCAGGCCTACGTTGGCGCGAACGCGATGCCGTCAGCACCCCGGCCGACCTGGAATGTGCGCGTCACCGCGAGCCGGCCACCCGTCCTTTGGTTTGCGACCACGATCGCGGGACCGAACGCCCATCTTCCTGGAAACACCGGTCACCGTCGCGCCCGGTCCGAGTAACCGCGTAAGATTTGCGCACATGATCGCCGCTCGCCTGTCGATCCTGTTTCTGCTCACATCGATGGCGACCGATGCGGCCCAAACCGATCAGGGCTGGATGGGAGCTGGAATCAAGAATGGCGTCACTCTGACGGTTCGTGATGATCCCCAGCTGAACGCGCGGCAGATGCGCGCAGTCGCCGAGTTGCCACATGAGGCCGGCAAGATCATCCCGGTTGTGTGTGACTTCACGCAGGTCCTCGACCCCGACACGCGCGAAACGCGCCTTGTCTCCGGCGAGATTGGCGGCCGCTACGAGATCTATCTGCGCTACGCACCACGCTACCTGGTGGTGTCGGCTCGCGACGTGGTGCTCGACGTTCGACGGGAGGCCAACGGCTGCGCGTGGTCGGAGGTCGCCGGGCGTGTCCCGCCGCAATCCGGCGCCGTGCGCATGCCGCTGCTGCGTGGATCGTGGACGGTCGAACCGATCGACGCCTCGCGCTCGCGCGTAACGTACCAGATCGCCGTGCGGCCTGGCGGAAGCATTCCGGGTTGGATGGTGCGTCGCGGTGCCGCCAGTGCCCTGCCCGAAGTGATCGGGCGCGTCGCGCGCTGTTTGTCGAGCCCGGAACGTCGCGACGGCCGTTGCCCGAAGCCGTCATGACGACACCCTTTCGTACGGCATCCTCGTCACGTGAAGCGTGCCGGCCGCCCACATGTCCTGCGTCGTCATCGAAGTCGAGGCCGCCTTCGCCTGAAACATGAGCGAAAGTTCCGCCTCAGGAGAGGTGCTGCTGAATCTTATAGGCCGCAGCCGCGAGGCCGGCGACCAGCAATACAATCGACGCAACGATGACAACCCGAGCCTCGGCCGACGGCCACTGCCACTCTGCACGCCTCATTGTCCGACTCCGTCGCGGCACGGCATCCCCCTCGTCCACTGTTTGACGAACCATACTGACGCCCACCGCGTGCAGCGTGGCCGCGCCAGCCGCACACCCATAAGCAATCACCGTCGTGATCGCGTGGTAGCCGTAATGCAATGAGAAGACGGTCCGGCCGTCGATCGAACCCGCGGGACTCACGACGGCGAGCGCGTCGTTGAGGACGGCGACGATACTCTGTCCCAGAGCCGAAGCGATGAGCGCGACTGTTCCGCACAGCATCAGCTGTCCCATCCGGCCCCGCGTCAACGTTGCGCTTGTCGCAAGGCCCTCGGCGCCCACGGCTTCAATGGGAATCGCTGCGAACGTGTACCGCGCTTGAAGCCACAGCCCGGGAACGACGCCGAGTAGGAGCCCGACGAACGCTCGGATCCCGGCTCGCACCGACAATGGGAACATCGGGGCGAGAGCAGGGCTCTGCACACCAGTTCGACGCGCGTGCACCATGGCGAATATCGCCGGCATGACCATCTGCGTCAGCAACACGATCGTGAGACTACCGGCGACGACGAACCCTGGCGACGGACTGAGTCGAGTGCGCAGGTAGTGCGGCGCCGCCAGTTGCAGCGCGAGCGTCGGCAGCAGCAACGACAGCGCGGGGATCCACAGCGCGCCCGAACAGAGCGTGACGCGGAAGGACGCGAGCAGGAGGCCCGACACAGACACACGCGCATGATCGTCGATCATCGAAACTCTACTGGTGTCTACGGCTGAATAGCGCTGCGCGTTCCCGCGCGCAACCGGGAAACCGGTCCGCATTCCTCCGCGTTCCCGGTCGTCGCCGGCTTGTCGTCCGACACCTCCGGGTTCTCACGGTGGTGGGGAGTGACGGACGTCCTCCCGCCTTCGACTATTCCATTGATCGCTATAGCACGAACGGGTAGACTCGGGCCATGTCTCGAACCCGCCGTGAAGGCCCAGAACCAGACGATTTCCTTCCGCTGCCGCGGGATACCTTCGATGTACTCGTCTCGCTGGCCGATCGAGATCGCCACGGCTACGCCATCCTGCAGGACATCGCTGAACGGACGGGCGGACGCATCCGTTTGAGTCCCAGCACCCTCTATGCGGTGATCAAGCGGTTGCTCGAATCCGAGCTCATCGAAGAACTGAGCGAGCGACCCGATCCAGCTCACGATGACGAGCGTCGCCGCTACTATTGCCTGACGGCGTTGGGCCGGCGTGTGGCCGAATCTGAAGCCGCCAGGCTCACACGTCTGCTCGCGGATGCGCGGGCGAGCGGACTCGTGCCGCGGAGACGTTAGCCATGCCGGTTACACGTGTTGAACGGTGGGCGCGTTCGGTGTTCGCAGCCGTACTGCATCTCTACCCAGCCTCGTACCGTGACGAGTACGGGAGGGAGATGACGCTCCTCCTGGTAGACCGGCTCCGCGCCGAACACACGGCCGTCGCGCGGGTCATCGTGTTTCTGGGCGCTATGGCCGCGGTCCTCGCGGACGCTCCCAAACAGCACGCGCTCGTCCTGGCGCAGGATCTTCGACTCGCGCTTCGTCTGATCGGGCGCGAGAGATGGTTCGCAACCGTGGCGATTGGTACCGTCGGGATCGGAATCGCCCTCTCGACCGCCGTCTTCAGCGTCGGGAAATCCTTGTTGGTCGACGCGCTGCCATACCGCGAGGCCGAGCGCGCAACGATGGTCTGGGTGACCAATCCACGCCAGGGTTACGACCGGGACGTCACGTCGTACCCGCGCCTGCTCGCTTGGCGCGAGCGCAGCCAGTTGATCGAAACGTTCGCCGGCTACGCGTTTCGACGGGCGGTCCTGACCGGCATTGGCGATCCCGAGCAGCTGCGCGTCGTAAGAGCCACGCCGGAGTTCTTTCACGTCGTTTACACCGAACCGATTGTGGGGCGGTTGTTCGCCGCGACCGAAGAAGAAGCCGCAGTCGCGGTGCTCAGCCACGGTCTATGGCAACGGAAATTCGGCGGGCAGCGGAGCGCGGTCGGTCAAACCCTCCGGCTGGATTCGGTTCCGTACACCATCATCGGAGTGCTGCCCGAGTCGTTTCAGTTTCCCGAACGCGACCTGGATGCATGGGTCCCATTGCGACCGAGCCCAGAGGAGCGACGTAGCGGGGCGTTCTGGCTGGAGAGTGTCGGGCGACTGAAGCCCGGTGTGTCCCTCCCACAGGCACAACAAGAAATGACGGCGATCGCGACTCGGCTGGCCGCTGAGCGCCCCGAGGATCGCGAACTTGGCGTCGCCCTCGTCGGCCTGCGCGACGAGATCGCGGGTCCATTCAAACCGGCGCTCGTCATGTTAACCGCTGCCGTGCTCGGCGTCCTGGCGATCGCCTGCGTGAACGTCGCGGGGATGCTGACGGCGCGTGGAGCAGCCCGGCGGCGGGAAGTCGCCATTCGGACCGCGCTCGGCGCGTCCCGGCGTCGCGTCCTCCGGCAACTGCTGACCGAGGCGGTCCTGCTGTTCGTTCTCGGGGGCGCCCTTGGCGTCGCGCTCGGGTCAGCGCTCCTGCGCTTGCTCGTGCGGGTCGCGCCTCCGACCCTGTCGTGGCTTCGCGACGTTTCACTGGACGGACCGATGGTTGCGGTCGCGCTCGGTATGGCCGCGCTCACAGGTGTGCTCTTTGGTGTCCTTCCGAGCTGGAAGGGTGCCGGAGCCGACGTTGTTGAAGTCGTCGCCAGCGGGCGCAAGGGTGCCGGCCGCGGCGGGCTGTCGCAACGCTTCAGGTGGGCGCTCGTCGTCTCACAGATCGCCATCGCCACGATTGTCGTTTCGGCGGCGAGTCTGTCGCTGGCGAGCCTCGTCCATGCGCAGCGTGTCGATCTCGGGTTCGAGCCAGGCCACGTGCTGACCGCACGAGTGCAGCTTCCGCCGACCAAATACCCAGAGGCTGCGGCGCGCCAACAATTCTTTGATCGGTTACTCGAACGCGCGCGCGCATTACCTGGTGTCACTGGCGCCGCCGCGGGGAGTTCCGTTCTGGGTCGGTCGAGCTCTTCCAGCTTCAGGATCGAGGGTCGGCCGGAGAGGATTCAGCAGCCCCTGACGTTTGACATCATCACGCCTGACTTCTTCCGGGTCCTTCAGGTTCCACTGCTCCGCGGACGCTTTTTTTCGGATCGCGACCGCGCCGACACACAACGCGTCGCCATCATCAACGAGACCACGGCGAACACGCACTGGCCGAACGAGGATCCGCTTGGCAAGCGTTTCAAGTTCGGAGATCCAGACGACGATGATCCGTGGTTAACGGTGGTAGGGGTTATGGCGGATACGCGACGGGCTGGTGTCGATCAACCTGTTTCCACGGAGTCATACCAGCCGCACACCCAGGACCCGCGGTCGATGACCGTCGTCATTCGCACGGCTGGAGAACCGGCTGCGATCGCGCCCGCGCTTCGTGCGGTGGTTCGCGAGTTGGATCCGGATCAGCCTCTCGCACGGGTAGCGCCGCTGGAAGAGTTGATCGACATCCAGACCGCGGCCCGCCGTTTCAACACCTGGCTGCTCGGCGCCTTCGGCGCGGCCGCCATCGCCCTCACCGCGATCGGCCTGTACAGCCTGCTCGCGTACCTCGTTGCTCTTCGCCGACATGAAATGGCGGTGCGTCTCGCGATCGGCGGAACGCCCAAGCATGTGCTTGGCCTTGTCGTGCGGCAGGTCTCATGGGTGGTCGGAATCGGGATCGGCCTCGGCCTGGCCGGAGCACTCACAGCCGCACGATCGATGCGAAGCCTGCTCTTCGGGATAGAACCGTGGGATCCTCTGTCACAGACGGCGACGATCGTGGCGCTGGGCCTCGTCGCGGTCGCGGCGGCGTGGATTCCGACACGCCGGGCGATGCGGGTGGATCCTGCGATCGTGCTCCGAACGGAGTAGTTCAATCACCGGGCTGTTGCTGCGGGAGTTGGTGGCCCAGATGCACCAGTTGGAACCGGCTGGTGTCGTGGCTGCACCAAGTCGAGCGTCTACGGACTGCTGCCTGACCACCAACCCATCGATCGTGCCGTCGACACGGCGCCGCCGTTCACAGCTGGAACACGAGAAACGTGCCGCGGAGGTTTGCGTTGCTCGCAGGCTTCGTCATGGTTGGTGCGTGGGCGAAGGCCTCCACGAAGTGCGGGTTCGCGACGAAACAGGCCGCGCGCCAGCCGCTGAAGCGCGCGAGGGCGCGGCCCATGTCAGAGTAGAGCGCGAGCAGCTTCTCTTCGCCGTGCTCCGCGCCGATGCGCACTCCATACGGCGGGTTGAAGCAGAAGACGCCCGGCCTCATGTCGCGCACGGCGGGCAGCAGGCGCTCGATGTAGTCCGGCGTCAGCCCTCGAACGTCGTGTTGCGCGATGACGATTGAGTCTTCGTAGGGGGGACCGGTCAGCCCGGCGGCGCGAAGGTTGCCCACCATCGCGGGAATGGTTTCCGGGTTGGCGTCGAGCGCGACTATCTGCGGCACGGTTCCTGGAAACAGGTCGGGTGCTTCGCGCGGCAGATCCTTGAACGCGGCGAGATGGCGCTGCGGGAGATCCGAGGGGCGACGAATGGCGGCGCCGGTCGCGAGGCCGGCGGCCTCGATCGCAATCGTGGCTCCGCCAGCCATGGGATCGACGAGGGGCTCGGTGCGCGCGTCCCAGCGCGACAACATGATCAGCTGCGCCGCCATCGTCTCGCGCAGCGGCGCAGGCCCGGCGGCCACGCGCGCGCCACGGCGATGCCGCGCCCCGCCGCCGATGTCGATGCCGATTACCGTACGCCGCGCTCCAGGCGTTCCTGCGCGGCGCACGACGAACACGACGTCAGGCGAGTCGGCGTCGACTTCGGACGCCACTCTTCGTGACGCCAAGGTCTCGACGATCGCGTTCTTGACGACGCCACGGAGCTGGAGTGGCGACGCCTCGAAGTCGAACGAGGGACCAACCTCGACCGAGAAGCGCAGGGATGCGCCGCCAGGGAGCCTGTCGTCCGACGAGAGCGCGGGCAGGAGGTCGTCGAAGAGCGGCTCGAGGCGCACCGCAGTGCTCGAGCACAGATCCCAGGAGATTCGCGACGACGTGCGGTGATGGCAAGCGGCTACCCATGCGATGCACGCCTCGAAGGGATAGAGCAGCGTCGCTTCCCCCTCCCGTTTCGGTTTCTCGACGCGCACGCCGAACGGCGAGCGCATCACGAGCCGCTTGAGTTCCGCCTCCATGACCCGGTTCGCGCCCCCAGAACCCGTCAGGCGCAGCTCGTTGCAACGCTGTGCGCTCACGCGTTGCCCGCGCGCTTCATCTCGAGAGCGACCCGCACCGTGGGGATCATCACGGGCGAGTATAAGGTCCCCGGAGGTCGACAGCCCGGTCGACCGCATTTCGGAAATCGGTCGCATGCGTCGTCGGCGAATTGCGTGGCGGGGCTGAAACGCGGACTGCAGACCGGCGACGTTTCCGCGTGCGGCTCGGACGTTGAGCGAGCATCTTGTCGAATTGACAGCGCGGTTCGACTAACGATGTGGGTCTCGGATTTCAGTTCTTTGAAATCAACGACTGGGAGTTGGTGGACCAGATGTTTGCGAGTAGGAACCAGATCGCGTCTTGGCTAAAAGCAGATCGACGGGCTCCAATGAAGCCGCGGACGAACGGCTTCGATGAGGAGCACGGTTCCGTGGTCGAGGGAGCCGTCCTGGCTTTCGGCCTTTTCACTTTCCCTTCACACGCTGTTTCAGCTCCTCGAACCAGTGCTCGACGACGACCATGCTGGCCGGCGTTGCGTTCGGATCGCCGGCTGCGCTGTCTTTGAGCATCAGGAACCGCTTGCCGTCCGCGGACACGTCGTACGGGCGCGGAGGAAGCGGTGTCGAGTATCTGGCGTCGAACACCTTCGTCGGCTTGCCCGCGCTGAAGGTCGATCCGGAGGTCTGGACCGGGACCGCAGTCAGCGTATTCGATGCATCGAGGTAGAACAGCTCGCGACCGCTCCGCGCCCACGCGGGACGGCTCCCGCCCTTCGTCGAAATCTGCCAGCGGCCGCTGTCGACGCGCGGGAACGGCCGCACGTAGACCTCCCTCGGCCCGGGCTCACCTTCCACAGAGTGGTACGCGAGGTAGCGACCGTCGGGCGAGAACTCCGCAAACGCTCCGTCGAACAGGGTCTGGGCGGGCGGTGACGTGGTCGTACTGGACGATGGCCCAGGTCCCGGCCGGCTCGCGAGGGCCGCCATGGGATACAGCCGGACCCGCCAGGCAGCGCCGGGCGCCATCTCGGTCGAGGCTGCAATGGACAATCTTTCGAAGCCAACGACGAATCTTCCGTCCGGCGAAACGGACGATGGGAACTGCTGGTTCGCACTCGTCGTCAGCCGGTCGGCGGCACCGGTGCCGTCAGCGGCCTGGCTGTACAGGTTCAAGACGCCCGCGCGATCCGACGTGAAGATGATCCGCCGGCCGTCGGGTGTCCACCGCCCCAGTGAATCGGAGCCAGGATCGACGGTCAAGCGCCTCAGCGTCTCACGCTCGAAATCCCAGATCCAGATGTCGTTGGTCTCCTGGTCGGTCATGCCGAGCAGCAGCTGCGTACCGTCGGGTGATATGCGCGGCGCACCCCAAGGGCGCGGCGGGGCATTGATCGGTTCCTCGTGCCCCTTCCGGTCGACCCACACGAGCGAACGCGGCGACATCTGCACGCTCACACCGCCTGGCACGTAGAAAAGCGTGCCCTGACGCGACACCGCATAGTTGGCGGCGCCGGTCGACTTGATCATCACCCGCTCCAGAACCGTCACCGGATCGCCGAGCACCTCGAGCCGGGCGGGATCGAACCGGACGGCGCGCAGCGTGCCGGCCGCCGCGTAGATCAGGTACCCGGCCTGCCCCGAGCCTCCCGACGGATCGACGTACTCGGCCTGGCTGCCGCCGCGGACGAGCGTCTTGCGCTGGCCGGTCTTCAGGTCGAGAACGGCCACATCCGCGTTATCCGCCGAGCCCGCCGCCGTGATGGTGAACAGCACCCCGCGGCCACCCGGCAACACCGAGGGGAACCCATGGTCGCTCCCGCGCTGCGTGGCGTCAGGCGTCGTCAGAGCCGACGGTTCACCGCCGTCCGCCGACACGCGCCACAGTCCGGTCCGTGGGTCGGTTGTGGCAAACACGATCGTGTCGTCGTCGCTCCAGCTCGCGCCGAGCGACGCTCCGGAAACCGGGCCGAGTGAAATGGCGGGGCCCCCGGCGATCGACACCTTCATGAGCTCCGTGGGCGTGAAGAATCCGATCCAGCGGTTGTCTGGGGAAACAAACGCTCCGAGTGCGAAGATGCCGGGGAGCTGGCGCGCCTCGAGCTCGTTGGCCGCGCGCACCATCAACTGCGTGCCGAGGGTCGGAGGCCCCCCGCCGGCACGATAGATGAGATGCCGGCCGTCAGGCGAGAGGGCGAGGTCGCGGTCGTAGAGCCCGACATTCAGCGGCTGGTCGGGCGACGCCATGATCGCAAAGCGCGACGGCAGGACAGGCGCCTGTGGCGCGGGTCGCATGAGGGTCCACGCGGCAAGAGCGCCGATCGCCGCGGCGCCCGCCAGCACCGCGATCGCCACCGGCGTGAGTCGGCGGGACGGCGTCGCCCCGAGTGCCTGCGACTCGGCGGCCGGAGACGCGGTCGCGTCGTCGATCTCCAGTCGAGCGCCGGCCGCCGAATCGAGTCGTCTCTTGCGATCCTTTTCGAAGCACCGCCGCAGCAGTCTGCGGATCGGCACAGGCGTGTCGGCCGGCAAGATCGTCCAGTCCGGCTCGCGTTCGAGAATCGCGACGACGGTGTCGGAGATCGTGTCGCCGGCGAATGGGGCGCGACCCGTGAGCATTTCGTAAAGCACGCAGCCGAACGACCAGATATCCGTCCGCCTGTTCAGCGACTGGCCACGCGCCTGTTCGGGGCTCATGTATGTCGGGGTACCCAGGAGAGTCTGCCCGCCGATGACACTTGAAGTCAGTCTCGGTGACGCTGCGAGGTCAGACTCTGGGGCGCCATCCCACACCCTCGCCAGTCCAAAGTCGAGCACCTTGACCACCCCGTTGCGGTCGATCTTGATATTCGCCGGCTTGATGTCGCGATGAATGATCCCCTTGTCGTGTGCGGCTTCCAGTGCTTCAGCTACCTGGCGCGCGACGGGTAACGCCTCGTCCAGCGAAAGCGGTCCGCGTGCGATCAGATCACCGAGCGTCGGCCCATCGATCAGTTCCAACACCAGCGCCTGCGCGCTGTTCGACTCTTCGAGGCCGTAGAGAGCGGCGATGTTCGGGTGATTGAGGGTGGCGAGCAGGTGCGCTTCGCGCGTGAACCGCGCCGCGCGGTCCGGATCGAGGGCAAACCGCTCCGGCAATACCTTCAGCGCGACGAGGCGATTCAGCTTCGTATCGCGGGCGCTATAGACCTCTCCCATCCCGCCCGCGCCGATGAGCGCTGAGACCTGGTACGGGCCAATGCACTGCCCCTCGAGGCTCTTCGCCACGAGGCTGTCGTCGAACGGCATCGCCGCCGTCTCCAGAAAGCTCGCCGCCTGATCGTTGTGCGCCAGCAACAGCTCGACTTCGTGGCGCAGGGCCTCGTCGCCGTTGCACACCTCGGCGAGGTACGCCGGGCGGGCGTCCAACGCCAGCGCCCGCGCGCCCTCGAACGCCTCTTTGAGACGCGGCCAGGCTTCGCGGGGGAGGGTCACGTGCCCTGGATTTTAACCGGCCGCGGGCTCTTGCGGTGTCGACAACCGCTGGTGGAGCCAGGCCTTTGCCATAGCCCATTCGCGCTCGACCGTGGCCGTCGATACACCGAGCGCGTCCGCCGCCTCAGGGATGTTGAGCCCGGCGAAGAATCGCAGTTCCACGACGCGGCACTGCTGGACGTCGAACGAAGACAACGCATCGAGGGCCTCGTCGAGTGCGAGCACGTCCACGCTTGGCGTTGACGCTGGAGCGGCCGCTCCGGCTGCCTCGTTCAGGCTGATCACCGTGACGCCGCCGCCACGCTTGCCGGCCTGCTGTCGACGGGCGTGGTCGACGAGGATCTGGCGCATCAGTCTGGCCGACAGCGCAAAGAAGTGCGTACGGCTTTTCAGCGTCATCCGATCCACGTCGACGAGACGCAAGAAGACCTCGTGGACGAGCGCGGTCGCCTGGAGACTGTGTCCGGGACGTTCCCGCCGGAGATGGCGGCGCGCTACCCGCCGCAGATCGTCATACAACAGCGGAACCAGGCGGTCCAGCGCCGCAGTGTCTCCCTGTCCCCAGGACAAGAGGAGCTCGGTGACGTCGTGCGCGCGTGAGGGGTCCGGCATCAGCCCGTGATGGGAAAGCGCTCGGTCTTGCGCTTCTTATTTTAGCGGACGACGCGTTTCATCGATCCCTTTCAGCATGCGGTAACAACCATCACGCGAAGGAGACTCTCAATGAGAATTATCGGCGTTCAAAGCCGCGTCAGCCCGTTCCTGATTGCGGTCGTACTCCTGCTCCAGCTCTCACCCGCCCTCGCCACCGGCCAGCCGGATGCGCAGCAGGCGACCATCCAAGGGAGCCGCTTCCCGGGAATGCCCGTGCCGAGCACGGAAACAGCAAGGGACAAACGTCGTGGGCCCGTCGAAGTCACCTTCACGAAGTGGCGGACCGCGGTGGTACCGCCGCCGCCGGCCGTCGCGACGCGGTCACTCTTTGCAGGCAACGTCGGAGGCGACCTCGGCGAAGGCGGTTTTGTCGGGGAGGTTCTCGATCCCCGAATGAGCACCCCCTGCACGACGTTCACGGACCCACCCTGCACCCCCGGCACCACACCCCCGACTATCACCAGGTCAATCAACTCGCTCCACGCGATCTATGAGGTCCAGGTGGGTGAGCGCTCTTTCATCGCGCTCATCCAGGGCGGGTCAAACAGCGCGGGCGGCCGGCTCGAAGGTGTCATCGTTTCCGGGTGGCGGATCGGCGCGCACGTGCGTGTGGCATTCGATACGCTGAGCAGCTGCACTGATCGTGACGGTGTCGCGCACGGCCCGTGTTTCGACGGCACGATTCGCATTGGGCGGGCTCCTAAGGAGTAACACCGCGCCGCCTCGATGCCGACGCGTCCAGCGATGCGGAATCGCCGCGTACGCTGTCTGTTCCGATCGCACCTCGCACGACTCCGACCAGGGCCGCAGGCCCTGGTCGGAGTTTGAGAGGCGCTCGATTCACGTTGAGCGTTATACCAAGCGAAGGATGGTGGACCAGACCGGGATCGTGCCGGTTAGGCGAGCCGAAAGCGATGCCGATCTGCCTGAGCCCGGTCTGAGTCCACCAGGCCGAGCGAAGCGAAGGATGGTGGACCAGACCGGGATCGAACCGGTGACCTCGTGAATGCCATTCACGCGCGCTCCCAGCTGCGCCACTGGCCCACTGATGGACGCACGACCCGCGAAGGTCGCGCGGCCGGGAATCTCTGATTTTAGCCTACAGCTTCAGCCCCGTCCATCGTTCGTAGTCCGCGGGCGTGTCGATGTCCGCGAAACACCCGTCGTCGTCAACCGCGATGTCGGCAAGACTCTCGGCGTGCGCGTGGACAATGGCGCGCGCGCCCTGCGCGGGATCGGCCGCCCGAAGCTCGTCGAAGAGCGTCCGGTCGAAGATCACCGGATGGCCGTGCCGCCCCTCACGAACCGGCCGGACAATCGGTGCGCGCGTTCGGCGCCAGGCCTCCGCCAGCGCCCTGACCGTTGTCTCGCTTACCAACGGCTGATCCACCGGCGCGATCATCACTGCAGACACACCCGGTCGATCGATCACGTCGAGCCCGACCACGATGGACGAGAGCTGTCCTTGATCGACATCAGGGTTGACGACAACCCGCGCGCGAAAACCGAGCCGCGCCCGGATGGCGGCCGCCTGCTCCCCCGCCACGACCACGACATCGTCGATGCCGCCCGCCACGAGCGTACCGACGAGGCGCTCGACGAAGGTCTCGCCGACGCGAGTGACCGACAACAACGCCTTGGGCCTCCCCATCCGGGTCGATCGACCCGCGGCAAGCACCAGGGCCGGCATCGGCATCGCCGCTACTGTATTAGAATCCACGGCCATGACGATGGCCGACCTTCGCATCCGCTGTCAGCGCTGCGGAGGAGAGATGGACATGAAGGACCCGGGGCCTGGAGCGCCCTGGCGACCTGAGCAATTCTGGGTCTGTCCGAAATGCCACCGGCATTTCTGGACGGCCTACGCCTCCCGCCCGACCCCCCCGCCGACGTCGGAACCGGCGAAAGAACCGGCGAAAGAGCCCCTCAAACCGCCCGCGGAGTCGCCCGTCTCCTAACTCTTGCATTTCTTGACTTCACGTAGGGAAGCACCTACACTTGCCGCGTTTTAGGGCAGTCCGGCCGGTCGTCGGCGTCTCGTCCTTTGTCAGGATACGGGCCGCTCAACCTCCCGGCCCGCTCCCAGCGCCAGCGTGCGCGCGCTGCCGCCCGGATGACCGGGCGGTTTCGTCTGGAGGAATTCGGTATGCCAACGGGCACAATCGCACGGCTCCTCATTGACAAGGGTTTTGGGTTTATTCGCGATGAAGGGGGCATCGAGCACTTCTTCCACCGAAGCGCGGTGCGAGGCGCAGTGTTCGAGTTGCTTCGCGAGGGTCAGCGCGTGGAGTTCAGCCCGGAGGACTCGACGAAGGGCCCCCGTGCCGGTGACGTTCGATTGATCGAAGGTTGAGCCCGGACGGCTTCGGCCGTCGTCGCACACCACCTGAGCCTATCGGACCGCGGCGGAGCGCCTGAGCGTTACTCCGCGGTTCGCTCTATCCCCGCTCGATTACATGCCCTCCGCGGTCGCCCCGTCTGGAACCGGTTCGAATTTCGCTCGCCGCGTGCTGCAAGCCCAGGCACTGGTACTCGTGGCGGCACTCCTTTTCGCTCCATTCCTCGGCTCGCTGCTCGTCACGGAAGATCCTCTGGAGCGGGCGGACGCACTCTTCGTTCTCGCCGGCTCTCGAGCATCACGATGGCTCGAAGCGAGGGATCTCTTCAAAGAGGGCTACGCGCCGGTCGTGCTGCTCAGCGACGGCCATCGCGAGGAAGCCGAGCGTCTGGCGCTCGAGCAAGGCGCGCCCCTTCGCTCCGAGGGGGAGGTCGCACGGGAGGCTCTGGTCGCGCTCGGTGTGCCGGCCGCGCAGGTCGTCGTGCTCGCGGGCAAACCCGTCAGTACGGCCGACGAGGCGTCGGCGCTGCGTGAATACGGGCTGGACCGGCGCTGGCGGACAGTGATTGTCGTCACCTCGAAGCTCCACACCCGTCGCGCAGCGTTCGCCATGCGGCGCGCGGTCGCGGACACTCCGATGCGGATTGTCATGCGCGCGACCCGCTACGACGACGACGATCCGGCGCGCTGGTGGCGGCGGCGCGGAACGGCCCGGCGCGTCATGTACGAGTTGCCTGCTCTCGTCGCCTACGTGCTCGGTCTCGGAGGATAATCGCGCTCTGGGGAAGCGAATGGGGCCCGGTGGCCCTCCCGGTCTTCAAAATCGGTTGCCGCCTGCGTGAGCGGGCGGGCTGAGTTCGACTCTCAGGCGCTTCCGCCATTCGACTCGGCCGCGGCTCCCGCCGCGGCCTCGCTCATGACAAGCCGAGTCGAAGGGCGCCCTGAGCGAGGCGGTTGACTTACGCCGAGTCGAAGGGCGCCAGCCGACCTTTGTCGATGACGCCCAGGACAGCGCCGGTATCGCTCAAGTCCTCGAACACGACGTCGGCGCCGGCGGCGCGGAGCGCGGGAACGTCGAACCCTCCAGTCGCGACCGCGATCGACACGGCGTTCCCGGCCGCCGCGCAGGCCACGTCGTGCGGCGTATCGCCGACAATGAACAGGCGCTCGAAGCCACCCTCATGACCGCAATCCCGGGCGCGCTCCAGCGCCACCGGCACGAGGCTGTTGCGGTCGTGCGAGTCGTCTCCGTATGCGCCGCACTTGAAATAGCGCCATAGATCGAAGTACTCGAGCTTGATGCGCGCCGCCTCGGCGAAGTTCCCCGTCAGCAGCCCGAGGAACACGTCCTCTCGTCGTTTTAGCGCGTCGAGCAACACCGTAATGCCCGGCATGATCCCCTTGCGACCCTCGCCGCGCTTCGGCACCTCTTGTGTGAGGTGGCGCACGTACGCAGCCCGAAATCGATCGAGCTCGTCGGTGTCCAGCGTTTTCCCGTGCTGCGCGAGCGCGGCGCCGAGCAGGTACCGATCCGTTCGACCGGCCATCGAGATATCCGCAAACGCATCGTCGATACCGAACACGTCGGCAAGCGCCCGCGTCATCGCTCGGACGCCGGCGCGACCGGTCAGCACGAGCGTGCCGTCGATGTCGAAAAGGATCAGTTTGGTCATTGACACGGTATTGTACAATTCGCGTCCTGAGGAGCGACCCGATGACGATGACGCGTGCGACGAGCGCCGTGGCGGCGCTGAGCGGCTGCCTGGTAGTGGCTATCGTAGTGACAGCGAGCGAGCGCGGGATTGATGCCGTCGGTCAGGCGGGCGCCGCCTTCACACCGCCGCGCGGGCTGGAGAGCATGGCGATTCCCGTGCCCGCGGACAACCCGATGACCGCCGCGCGCATCACGCTGGGGAAACAGCTCTTCTTCGACATGCGGTTGTCCCGCACGAAGAAAATGTCGTGCGAAACCTGTCACGTGCCCGAGAAAGGCTGGACCGACGGCCTGGCCCTGTCACCGCGGTTCGACGGGTCGATGAACACCCGGCACACGCCGACGTTGTACGGGGTCGCCTATTACCCGGATCTCTACTGGGATGGACGGGCGAAGGGCCTCGAGGCCCAGATCCTCGCCGCGTGGCGCTCGCAGATGGGCGCCGATCCGGATGCGATCGCCAAAGAGCTGCAGGAAATCCCAGCCTATGCCAAGTCGTTCGAAGCGGAAATGGGAGGTCCAGTCACCGGCGATCGAATCGTGAAGGCGCTCGCGGCCTACGTGCGCACGATCCACGCGGGCGACACGGCCTGGGATTCGACGCCGCAGGGCGAGGCGGCGCTGAAGACGACCGCGGTGGGCCGCGGATTCATCGTGTTCTCCGAGGTCGCGAAGTGCACGCTGTGCCACTTGCCTCCGCTGTTCTCGGACACGCTCTTCCACAACGTGGGCGTCGGCTTCGACAAGCCGAACCCCGACCTCGGACGCGGCAAGAACCTGCTGGACACTGCGGCCAAGAACAATCAGCCGGCGCCAGCCGACGCGGAGAAGCTGACGGGGGCCTTCAAGACGCCCAGCCTGCGCGGCGTGGCGCTGTCCGGACCGTACTTCCACGACGGCAGCGCGAAGACGCTCGAGGAGGCCGTGGACTTCATGGTGAACGGCGGCGTCAAGAACGCGCACCTCGACGAGAAGCTGCAGAAATGGCCGGTCACGGCGGCCCAGAGGAAGGACCTTCTCGGGTTCCTGCGCGCCCTCTCGCCCAAGAACCCGAAGGTCGAGCGGCCGAAGCTGCCGTAGCGCAATCACCACGGCCAGCGTCGCTTCCGCGCGTCGCTCAGCTCCCCGGTCGCGGGGTTCAGCTTGACGTGCCGTTCCGCGGCGCGGGCGGCGAACGTCTCGTCCTCTGTGATTGCAACGGCGGTCAGGCCGCGGCCCTTGCCGACACGCGCCACATCCTCCGCGAACGCGGCAACCGCGTCAGGCGCAAGGGACGCGGTCGGATGTTCCATGAGTAGGATCGCGGGCTCCAGCGCCAGGGCGCGGCCCAGAAGAACGCGCATCCGCGCGAGGGGCGGACTGTCCGCGGCCCGATCGTAGACGCTCGATCCTGAGAGCCCGACTTCCTCGGCCAACCCGAGCACTTGTCCCATCACGTTCGGTGCGATGGGGTCGATGGCCATGGTGAACGACAATGCAAGGTTCTGCGCGAGCGTCGATCCCTCGAGCAGGGCGACGCGCTCGGTGACGATCCCGAAGCGGTCGAGCGAGGCCAGCCAGTCCTCGCCGGTCGCGATGGCGGAGGTCGGGCGCCCGAGCACGCGTACCTCGCCCTCATCGGGCAGCGCGGCGCCGGTGATCAGGCCGATCAGCGTTTCCGCCGCCGGCCGGTCCAGCCCCGACACGGCGATGCGCTCGCCACGCCTGGCGACGAGCGACGCAATCCGCAGCGGCCGCAGCCCTTTGTAGTCCTTGACCACGCCCGTCAGCTCGAGCGCGGGCGGTTCGGTCATGTTCGGATCGGAGGCACGCCGTGCGCGCCTAGGAGCCGGTCGACATCCTGAACGACGCGGGCGCTGATCGCGATCGCGCGAAATTCGACGCGGACGGCGGCGAGGTTGGCCAGCACCGCCAACCACGCGAGCGCCTGGTGCAGCACGGCGGGCATCGACCCGACGTCCACGCCGCCGCCGACGATCGCCGCGGCGATCGTCACCATCATGGCGAGCGTGCCGATCGAAAAGACCGGCTTGCGCGCGCGAGCGATCTCGGCGACGAATTCGCGCGACAGGTTCCCCTCGGAGACGGCTTCGCGTACCGCCTTCCCCTTGCCGATGAAGTAAAACATCATCATCGAGTGGGTCAGCAGGGTCAGCATCGTCGCGAAGATACTGGTGGTTGTGTGCCTGACCAGACCGGCCGTATCGGTTGCAGTCATGCCGAGAACAAGGCTCGCCACGAGGCCGGCGATCGACAGAAGTGCGGCGGTGACGAGCGCGGCGGCCATACTTACTCGGGCCTCGGGCAGTCCCTCGTGCCTCGTTCCGCATACCGCGCCTGGAGACGATCGTACTCGTCCGGCGGAAGCGTCACGCGACCGAGCGCGCCTTCGTGGTGCCCCTCGTCGCGATGGAAATCGGACCCGCCCGTGACGAGCAGCCCCAGCCGTGCCGCCATATCGCGGTACCGCGACGTCATCGCCTCGTCGTGATCGGGATGGTAGACCTCGAGTGCGTCGGCGCCCGACCGCGCGACTCGTTCGACCAGATCGTCACGTCTGAGGCAGCCCGGGTGGGCGACGGCGGCGAGGCCGCCCGCGCCATGAATCAAAGCACACACTTCATCTACTGATGGCGCGGCGCGGGGCACGAATGCCGGTCGCCCCTCGGCGATCCAGAGATCGAACGCCTGCCGTATCGACGACACGTGACCCGCGCGGACCAGTGCGTCGGCGATCTGCGGCCGGCCGACCGATCGCCCTTCCGGCGTCCCTGCGATGATTGGTTCCACCTCGATTGGCAGGCCGAGATCCGTCAGCCGTGCGGCGAGCTCGCGGAACCGTCGCACCCGATCTGCGCGTTGCGCGGTCAAGCCGGCAGCGAGGCGCGGGGACTCGGCGTCGATGAAGTAGCCGAGCACGTGGACGTCGAGGCCATCTTCGAGCGCCGTCATTTCGATCCCGGGGATGCACGTGAGGCCGTGCAGCCGCGCGGCATCGCGCGCGGCGGCGAGGCCGGCGACGGTGTCGTGGTCGGTGACGCTGAAGGTGCGGATGCCGGCCTGCCATACGCGTCGGACGAGCTCGACCGGCTCGTACGCGCCGTCAGACGCGCGGGTGTGGAGGTGGAGATCGATCACGCCGATGCGACGGCGCGGCGTCCCTTGCGGCCGGGCCGGCGCCGGCGCCGGCGGTCCGTGAGCGCGCGATATTCACGGATGAGAAGATCCAGATGATCGCGCTCCTCGTCGGCGAACTCGAGGAACATCTGCTTCCCCTCGGAATCCTCGAACCGCTCACCGTAGCGCTTGAAGAACTTGTGGGACCCGCGCTCGCATCGTATGCCGATCATCAGGGCGCGCTTGTCGTCGACTCCTCTCCCCTTGAGCTCCTCGGCGCCGGCGGCGAACAGCCCGTTCGCGGCCCCCTTGAAGAAGAGGAACGTCGGCCGCGATTCGAGCTCGGGATCGCGCGCGAGCAGCGTGCGGTAGCGCGCTTCGAGCGTGCTGAGGTGCTCTTTCTCCTCTGCGGCCATCTTCTCGAACACGGAGCGGCCGCGGGGATCGCGGGCGATGCGAGCCGCCCTCGTGTAGAACTCGAGCCCGCTCCGTTCGGTCGCGATCGCGATCCGAAGCGCGTCTCGCGCAAACAGCAGCTCGCTCGTGACCTGATCCTTCTGCGGCGGGCGGCCCGCCCGGCACTCCTCACAGGTTCCGTAGATCTGCAGCACGCTCTGCCGCGCGGTGAAGTTGCGCGCGGCGGCGACCTCTTCGAGCAGCGCCTCGATGTCCGAGCTCAGGAACTCGGACGAGCGGTTGCAGGTCTTGCAGATCAGGTGGAAGTGCCGCGGGTGTCGGTACGAATGCTCGAACCGGAAGCGCCCTTCTCCAAAATCGACCTTGCGGGCGATGCCGGCCTCGACCATCCAATGCAGGGTGCGGTAGATGGTGGCGCGGCTGATCTTGTGGTCTTCGCGCCGAATCAGATCGACCAGGTCGTCCGCGCTGAGGTGCCCCTCCTGCCGGAGAAACACGTTGACGATGAAGTCGCGCTTGCTCGAGCGCTTGCCGCCCGCGGGACGGTGGCTGTCGATGTAGGCCGAGGTCGGTTCCATCGCGGGCACAAAAGAAAAGAGGCCGGAGGCCCGGGATCGGAGGTCGGACGCGTTCCGGCCCCCGGCACCTGGCTCCGGCCCCTGAGCTAGACGTTGAACGACTGACCGCAGCCGCAGGTCGACTTGGCGTTCGGATTGCGGATCGTGAACCCGCCTCCCGTGAGGTTGTCGATGAAATCGACCTCCGCGCCTTTCAGGTACCGCGCGCTGATCGGATCGACGAGCAACCGGATGCCGTTCGATTCGATCTGCTGATCGGTGTCGGCCTGTCCTTCGCCTTCATCGATCATCAGCCCGTACTGGAAGCCGGAGCACCCGCCTCCCTGCACGAACACGCGGAGCGCGGCCTGCCGCTTGTTCTCCTCGGTCAGCAGCTCGGAGATCTTCGATGCGGCCGTCTGGGTCACAGTAATCATACGGATCAGTATACACTGCCCGAATGGTCCGCGAACAGCCGTTCTGGCTCGGCGGGCGCGCCGAACGGTCGAGCCGAGTTCTGGACGTCATCAATCCGTTCGACGGCGCGACCGTCGCGCGCACGTGGCTGGCGGGCCCGGCGGAGCTCGATCGTGCGACCGACGCGGCGATCGCCGCGGCGCCCGCCATGCGCGGGCTCGCCGCCTACGAACGGTCGGCGATCCTCTCGGCCGCGTCGGTGGAAATCCGCAGACGTCGCGACGAAATCGCGCGCGCGATCGCGCTCGAGGCAGGCAAGCCGATCAAGGACGCGACCACGGAGGCGGACCGCGCGACGATGACCTTTCAGGTCGCGGCCGAGGAGGCGCGGCGGTTGGAAGGCGACGTCATCCCCATCGATCTGGCGCCGCACGGCAAGGGCCGCCTGGCGCTCACGCGGCGCTTCCCGATCGGGCCGGTCGCCGCCATCTCTCCGTTCAATTTCCCGTTCAACCTCGCGGCGCACAAGGTGGCCCCCGCAATCGCCGCCGGCAATCCGGTCGTGTTGAAGCCGGCGAGCAAGACACCGATTTCCGCGCTCCTGCTGGGCGAAATCGTCCAGTCCGCCGGCCTGCCGCCGGGCGCGATCAGCGTCCTGCCGATGGATCGCGAGACGGGCGACAGGCTCGTAACCGACGATCGCTACAAGCTCCTGACCTTCACCGGTTCTTCTGCGGTCGGGTGGAAGATGAAGGCGCGGGCGGGAAAAAAGCGCGTGATCCTCGAGTTGGGCGGAAACGCCGGCGTCATCGTCGACGAAGGGGCAGACCTCGACTTCGCGGCGGCGCGCGTGACCACGGGCGGCTTCGCCTTCGCGGGCCAGAGCTGCATCGCCGTCCAGCGCGTGTTCGTCCACGATCGCGTCTTCGACGAGTTCGCGTCGAAGCTCGTCGCGAACGTCGAGCATTTGAAGCTCGGCGACCCGATCGATCAGTCGACGGATCTCGGCCCTTTGATCGAGGAGGACGAGGCCGCGAGGATCGACGCCTGGGTACAGGAGGCGATCGCCGCGGGCGCGCGCCCGCTGACGGGTGGACGACGATGCGGCCGCGCGATGTACATGCCGACCGTGCTGGTCGACGTCCCGCTCGACGCAAAGGTCTGCGCCCAGGAAGTCTTCGCGCCGCTGGTTGCGCTCGGCCGCTTCACCGACTTCCAGCGAGCGCTGGACCTGGTGAACGCGTCGTCGTACGGCCTGCAGGCAGGCATCTTCACACCCAGCCTGGAACACACGCTCGCGGCCTTCGACGCGCTCGAGGTCGGCGGTCTCATGGTCAACGAAGTGCCGACCTGGCGTATCGATCACATGCCGTACGGCGGGGTGAAGGATTCCGGGCTCGGCCGTGAGGGCCCGCGTTACACGATTGAGGAGATGACCGAGCTGAAGCTGCTCGTCATCAACCGGCAGACACCGTGATCAGGGCGACGACCGAAGATCTGGACGTTCGACTCGACGTGCTGACCGCGGCGCGGCCCGACCTGGCGGCGGCCGCATCGCTTCAGCGGTCGCTGCTCGGTCGGATGATCGCATCGACCGACCGCCTGCGTGGCGAAGGTGCTCCTGCGCCGACGCCCGTGTCGGCCGTCACAGCGATCACTCGCTTGAAGCAGGGGTTGCCGGCTCTGCGGGGCGACGCCGTGGAAATGCCGGTCGGCCTCCTGTCGCCGGAGCTGGCGCCGCTCTGTGACGCGCTCGCCGAAGGCGGCGCCGGCGATCCCGCGCGTCATATATCGGATGCGCTCCGCGGCGGCCGCATCGATCAGGCGTCGCTGCTGGCAGCGTCGTTCCGCCGCGATCAGGCGGCCATCCGGACCTTCGCGAACCACGCGTCTCTCTCCCCGGATCTCCTCTGGCTCGTGGGTGAGCTGGCGGTCGGGCCGTTCGCGTTCATCGCGCAGGCGAGCGTGTTCGAAGACGACGAGGCGCGTGCGGCGCGCGACGGCTGGGACCGCGGTTATTGTCCCGCCTGTGGATCGTGGCCGGCGTTTGCCGAGCTGTCTGGTGGCGCGCGGCGGCTTCGCTGCTCGTTCTGCGCGGCCGCCTGGCAGCCGTCGGTCTGCCGGTGCGTCTACTGCGCCGAGGAGGGGCCCGCCTTCTCGCTCGCCGCGCCTGATGAGGAACGGCCGGCATGGCGGCTCGAGCTGTGCGCCGCCTGCGGCGGGTACCTCAAGTCCATCGAGGCGGCCGCTCCGATTCGCTACCCGCTCCTCGCCGTGGACGACATGGAAACGACGCCGCTCGACATCGTCGCCCTGGATCGCGGGTACGGGCGGCCCCCGCTCCCGGACTTCGGGGCGGCGCTGTCGGTGCCGACCGCCGGATGCCGGTCAACCAATGCGTAGCCTCGACGTCAACGCGCTCGTCGACAGATTCCTCAAGGATCACGTCGTCCGACGCATCTGGGACCGTGACGCAACGGTCTGGGCCGCGACGGAGGCTGCCCCGGTTTCATCCATTCGGAATCGCCTCGGCTGGCTTGACGCGCCTCGCGCCATGGCCGGTCACGTCGATCGCGTCCAGGCGCTCGCAAAGGACGTGCGCCACGCGAATATCGAGACGGCCTATCTCCTCGGCATGGGTGGAAGCAGCCTGTGCGCCGAGGTCTTGCGGACGGCCTACGGTGTCGCCGATTCCCATCTCGATCTCGTCGTGCTCGACACGACCGACGAGGAAACGCTCACATCGGTGGCCTCGCGCATCAACCCCGAACGGACGCTGTTGGTCGCCGCCAGCAAGAGCGGCACCACGATCGAGATCAGCTCGATGGAGCGGTTCTTCTGGCACGTGATGCGGGAGGCTCTGGGCGAGCGGGCCGGACGACACTTCGTCGCCGTGACGGATCCGGGCACCGCGCTGGAAGCGCTGGCGCGCGAGCGAGGCTATCGGGCGACGTTCCTCAACCCGCCGGACATCGGCGGGCGGTTCTCGGCGCTCTCGCTCTTCGGGCTCGTGCCGGCCGCGCTCATCGGCGCGCCGGTTGCCGACTTCCTCGCTGCCGGGGCGGCGATGGCGGACGGCTGCCGCGAAGCGCGCCGCACGAACCCCGGGCTCGAGCTTGGAGCCTTCATGGGAGCCTCCGCCGCGGCCGGCCGCGACAAGCTGACGGTGCTGCTTCCCCACTCGCTCGCGTCGCTCGGCCTGTGGATCGAACAGCTTGTCGCAGAGAGTACGGGGAAGCGTGGGCGTGGCCTGCTCCCGGTGGTCGACGAGCCGCTCGGCGCCGCGTACGGCAAGGATCGGGCCTTCGTGGCGATCGAGACCGAGGATGAACGCCTCGACCGTGCCGCGCTCGACGCGCTCGGCGAGGCGGGGCATCCGGTCTTTCACATTCGCACCCGCCGCGATGCCCTGGGCGCGGAGTTCTTCCGATGGGAGTTCGCGACGGCCGTCGCGGGAGCGGCGCTGCAGCTGAACCCGTTCGACGAGCCAAACGTCACCGAAGCCAAAGACCGGACGAAGGCCCTTCTGACCGCGTTCGAGCGGGATCGGCGCCTGCCGGATGAGAAGACCGCGGGCTCGGCCGACGTGCGGGCGCTCGTCGACTCGGTGCGCGAAGGTGACTATTTTGCGGTCTTGTCGTATCTGCCGCCGGAATCATCGACCCTGGGCGTCATTGACGAACTGCGCGCGGCAATCCGGTCGCGCGGCGGACATGCGACGACGTTCGGCGTCGGACCCCGATACCTTCACTCGACCGGCCAGTATCACAAGGGAGGCCCGGACACGGGTGTTTTCCTCATCGTCACCGCGGACGATCGCACGAACACCATGATTCCAGGCGCGGGGTATTCTTTCTCGACGCTGAAACGGGCGCAGGCGCTGGGGGACTATCAGGCGCTGGCCGCGCACGGCCGGCGGGTCGCGCGCGTCCACGTCACGGGCACCGATCACGCGCGATCGCTCGAGATGCTGATTGCGGACGCGCTGGGCGCCAGGTCTTAATCCTCAGGTGCGAGGAGCCGCAAGAAGCTCCAGCCGCTGGCCCGAAGCGTTTTCCAGATCCCGGTGCAGGCTGTTGCCGTGCGCGTCCATCGTGACGATCGCCGGAAAGTCGCGCACGCTGAGATGCCACATCGCTTCGGGAGTGCCGAATTCCATCAGCGACACGCCATCCACGCGCTCGATGCATCGCGCGTAGAACTGCGCGGCGCCGCCGACGGCGTTCAAGTACACCGCGCCGTTCTCCTGCAGCGCCTGCAGCGTCTTGGCGCCCATGCCGCCCTTTCCAATCACTGCCCGCACTCCGTAGCGGCGGATGATGTCACCCTGATACGGCTCTTCGCGGATGCTCGTCGTCGGCCCCGCGGCGGTCACGGTCCACTCGGATCCCTTCTTTGCGACCACCGGCCCGCAGTGGTAGAGCACGCCGCCGCGCAGGTCCACGGGCGGCTCGTGCTTCATAAGATGCGCGTGGACGGCGTCGCGCCCTGTGTGCATGAGACCAGAGACGAGGACCACGTCTCCGACGCGAAGCGCGCGGATCTGTTCGTCGGAGATCGGCGCCGCGAGACTGACTTCACGACCCGTGCGCGGGAAGCCTTCCCGCTCGCCGGCGAGCATCGGTGTTGACGGCGCGCCCTGCGGCTCGCGGTAGAGCCACTCGCGGATCGCTCCGGTGGATGGCTCGAGCCGGACGCCGAGCCGTCGAAACGCCCAGCAGTCGTACGCAACCGACACGAAGAAGCTCGCGGGCAGCCGGTTGAGCGCGCCGACTTTGCATCCGATGAGCGACACGCTCCCGCCGAATCCCATGGTGCCGACGCCGAGGCTGTTGACGGTCGCCATGACCGAGTCCTCGAGCGCGGCCAGCCGCGAATCCGGATTGACGTCGTCGAGCGTCCGGAACAGCTGTTCCTTCGCGTGAAGGTACCCCGACGTCCGGTCTCCACCGATGCACACGCCCACGGCCCCAGGCGCGCAGCCCTTGCCCTGCGCGTGCCACACCGCGTGAAGGATGCACTTGCGCACGCCGTCCAGCGTCCGGTCGGCGCGGCCGAGATGCGCAAGCTCGGTCGGCAGCGCGTATTGCGCGTTCGTGTTCTCGCAGCCGCCGCCTTTGAGGATCAGCTTTACTTCGATCTCATCCGCCGCCCATTGCTCGAAGTGGACGATCGGCGTCCCCGGCCCCAGGTTGTCGCCCGAGTTTTCTCCTGTGATCGAATCGACCGAGTTCGGACGCAGCTTGCCTCGCCTCGTGGCTTCGCGCACGGCGTTCTGGATCTGCTCGCGCATCCAGATTTGATTTGCGCCGACCGGCACGCGGACCTCGAAGGTCGGCATGCCCGTGTCCTGGCAAATCGGCCCCTCGCAGGAGGCCGCCTCGTCGATGTTCTGCGCGATGATCGACAGCGCCTGGGCGGACCGCGTGCCGTCGGCCTCGGCGTCCATCGCCGTGCGCATCGCGGCGCGGACGTCCGGCGGCAGGTCGGTCGCGGTGCGCGTAATCAGTGCGACCAGGCTGTCGAAGAAGGCTGGTAACATGAGATGAGTTTACTACCGCCGGGCCTGAGAGGCCCGGTGGTCCTGCCCATGCCGTACCGCATCGAGCGAGACCCTCTCGGGGACGTGCGCGTGCCGGCCGACGCGTACTACGGCGCGCAGACGGCACGCGCGGCGAAGAATTTTCCGATCAGCGGTCTCCGTGCCCCCGACGCCCTCGTCGTCGCGACCGTGCTCGTGAAGAAGGCGGCGACGGAGGCGAACATGTCCCTGCGGCGCCTGCCGCGGGATGTGGGGGCCGCGATCGTCCGCGCGGCGGATGAAATCCTGGCGGGTCGACACCGCGACCAGTTCGTCGTCGACGTGTATCAGGCGGGCGCCGGCACGTCGCACAACATGAACGTGAACGAGGTCATCGCGAACCGCGCGGCCGAGATGCTCGGCGGCGCACGCGGCGAGTACGATCGGGTCCATCCGAACGACCACGTCAACATGAGCCAGTCCACGAACGACGTCTTCCCGACCGCCACGCGCCTGGCGCTCCTGATGACGACGCCCTCGTTGCTCGATGCGACGCGGCAGCTCGCGGATGCGTTCGAGCGCAAAGCCCGGGCGTTTGCCCGAGTGCTCAAGACGGGCCGCACGCATCTTCAGGATGCCGTGCCGATGACCCTCGGCCAGGAGTTCGGCGGCTACGCCGCCTGCCTGCATGTGGCAGCCGACGGGGTCGACGCGGCGTCGCGCGCGCTCGAAGAGCTGAATCTCGGCGCCACGGCGGTCGGCACCGGCCTGAATGCGGGCGACGACTACGTCGCACGGGCCATCAAACGGCTCCGCGCGTATTCGGGACTGCGGCTCCGCCCGGCGGCTAACCGGTTCCGCGTCACGCAGAGCATGGGCGACGTGCTCGGCTGGTCCGGCGCCGTTCGTCGTCTGGCGGTTGAAACGGGCAAGATCGCGTCGGACCTCCGGCTCCTCAGCATGGGGCCGCGGGCCGGGTTGGCCGAGATCACGCTGCCAGCGGTCCAGCCGGGCTCTTCGATCATGCCGGGCAAAGTGAACCCGTCCGTCCCGGAGATGGTGAATCAAGTCTGCTACCAGGTACGTGGATGCGACGCGACGATCGAGGCCGCGGCGGAGGCGGGTCAGCTCGAGCTGAACGTGATGATGCCGGTGATCGCCTGGAACGCGCTGTACGCTTCGCGGATCCTGACGAACGCGATGACCGTGCTGCGCCTGAAAACCGTGCAGGGCATCCGCGCCGACGCCCGGCGCTCGCGCGAGCTGCTCGACCGCAGCACCGCAGTCGCGACGGCGCTGAGTCCCTACATCGGCTACGCCGCGACGGCCGAAATTGCCAAGGCTTCGATCGCGAGCGGCAAATCGATCCGCGATCTGGTGCTGGAGCGTGAGCTGCTTCCTGCGGGGGATCTCGACCGCATCCTCTCGGTGGAGGCGATGACAACCCCAGGAGTAGCAGGGAAAACAACGAATGCAACGACTCGCAAGAATCGCCGCGACACTCGCGCTCGCGGCCGTCGCCGCTGAGGCCGCGCTTTCAGCTCGCGCCGGATTCTCGGGACAGGAACGGCCGGCCAGTTCCCGGCAGGAGCACGGGCGGCTGTTTCCGCCACAGGATCTGGGCCTGCTCGAGGGTCCGGACCGCGACGCATGGCAGAAGCCGGACGAGGTCATGGACGCACTCGGCATCGCCGACGGCGCGACGGTCGCGGACCTTGGCGCCGGCGGGGGCTGGTTCACCATCCGGCTGGCCCGGCGGGTCGGGCCGAACGGCATCGTGTACGCGGAAGACGTCCAGCCGGAGATGATTGAGTCGATCACCAGACGGGTGGAACGTGAAGGGCTGACGAACGTGAAGCCGGTGCTCGGCGCTCCGACCAACCCGCGGCTGCCGGACGCCGCGCTGGACGCCGTGCTGATCGTCGGCGTCTACAACGAGATGGAGAATCCGGTCGCCCTCCTGAAAAACGTCGCGGTGGCCCTGAAGCCACGGGGCCGACTGGGCATCGTCGACTTCACCCAGGAGGGCTTGGGGCCGGGACCGCCGATGGAGGAACGCGTCAACCCTCAGCGAATCGTGACGGACGCTCAGGCGGCGGGGCTGAAGCTGATCGCGCGGGAAAGCTTCCTGCGGTACCAGTACCTTCTCGTCTTTGCCAGATGACCCCTTCGCGGCTGCCCGACTCGCTCGCGGCGCAGCAGGCGCGCGTCACGGCCGCCATCGATCGCATTCTGCCTGCGGATGGCGTCGAGCCGTCCGCGGTCCATAGGGCGATGCGCTATACGACGCTCGCTCCCTCGAAGCGCGTGCGGGCTGCCGTTACCGTGCTGGCCGCCGAGCTGTGCGGTCGCGCAAACGACGGAACGATCGCCGCGGCGGCGGCGGTGGAGCTCGTCCACTCGGCGTCGCTCATTCTCGACGACCTGCCGTCGATGGACAACGCTCCGCTGAGGCGCGGGAAGCCCGCCTGCCACGTCGCGTTTGGTGAAGCGGTCGCCCTCCTCGCAGCCTTCGGCCTGTTGAATCTGGCGTTTTCGACGCTCGCTCGCGCGCTGGACGCTTCATTGGCGGCGCGCGTTGCGACGCTCGTCGGCGACGCGGTCGGTTCCGACGGCCTCATCGGTGGCCAGGCCGAGGATCTGGCCGCGACCGACCAACAGATCTCTTTCGAGACGCTCGAGCGAATCCACCGGCGCAAGACCGGCGCGCTCTTCAGCGCCGCCGCGGTCGCGGGTGCGCTGACGGCGGGCGCAGCGCCGCCGCAGGTTGCCGCGCTCGAAGCCTATGCCAAGAATCTGGGTCTTGCCTTTCAGATCGTGGACGACCTGCTCGACGTGGAGGGCGATCCGGCCGAGACCGGTAAGGCCACCCGAACGGATTTGAAGAAAACGACGTTCGTCTCGTTCAGCGGCGTTCAGGGCGCGCGTCAGCTCGCCGGCGAGCTGTGCGCGACGGCTGATGCGGCGCTCGCGCCGTTCGGCGCCCGCGCCGAGCCGCTGCGGCAGTTGTCGGCCTTCGTCGCCGCGAGACGTGGCTAGCTGAATGTCCCAGGAACCTCTTCCCGTCGACGAGCTGCGCGAAAAGCTGAAGCAGCTGGGGTATCTCCGGACGGGCGTCGATCGGTTCGTGCTCGCGCCAGCCCGGCACGAGCGATCCGCGGCGCGCATTGCGCTCGGGGCGGCCGTCCGCGTCGGGTTGCTCGCGGGTGCGCTGCTCGGCCCGGCGGCGGCGATCGGCATCGCTGCCCGACTCCCCCAGCTCGTCACCGGCACCCGTGACGCGATCGTCGTCGCGATCTATCTCGCGGTGCTGTTTGCGCTCGCGGGCGCGATTGTGACGCTCGCGGCCGCGTGGCTGTCGCGTGCCGTGGTTCACTCGAGCGGCGCGGCGGGCCCGCGGATCGCGCGCATGGCCCCGGCTGCCGGCGGTGTGGTCGTCACGGCCGCCTGCCTCGCATACCTCGCGCTGTGGTGGAGCGCCATCAATCCCGGACCGGCTTGGAGCGCACCGGTCGTGACATCGCTGGCGCTGGCCGCCGCCGTTTCGATCAGCCTCGTCATCGGACACGCCGTCGCGGTGACCGTCGGCGCCTTGCTGGCGCGCGAATTGCCGGTCCTGCTCACGCAACCGGCAACCCGGCCGCGCCGGGCGACGGTTGTCTTCCGCGTCGTTGCCTTTGCAGCCGCGGCTGCGCTTCTCGTGGCGACCGTTCGCCCGACCGCTGCGGATCGCTTTACGGCGGCCTCCGAATTCGCGGTCGTCCCCACCGGGCAGCGTGTCGTTGTCGTCGCCATCGACGGCGTGGACGTGGGTTATCTCGAACAGTCGAAAGTCGAGTTCCTCCGCCTGAACCCGCTTCGCGCGTCGGCGGCCATCGACGCACCGGTCGTGGCGGATCCCGCGCGCGACTGGACGACGATCGCGACCGGAGTTCCGCCGGAAGCGCATGGGATCTCCCAGCTCGAGCTGCGCCGCGTGGCCGGCCTCGAAGGTTCGCTCGCGCGATCGCACCTCGCGTCCACGATCGCCGCGACAACCGATTTGCTCCGGCTGACGAAACCCGCGATCGCGAGTGGTCTGGAGCGAACCGAGAAAACGTTCTGGGAGGTCGCTGCCGAGAAAGGCCTGGTCACCACCGTTGTCAACTGGTGGGCGACCTGGCCCGCCACCGGGCCTGGAACAGTCTTGAGCGATCGCGCCGTGCTGCGGCTGGAACATGGGGGCGCGCTCAATGCCGAGATCGCCCCGGCCTCACTGTACGAACAGCTTCGGACGCGCTGGCCCCATTTGAGTCATCAGGCTGACGCGCTCGCCCTGGAGGCTTTTCTGGACGCCGAGCTCATGGTCGAGGACGAGCTCCGGACTCTGCTCCTCCGGTCGGCCAAGCTTGATGCGACGGTCGCGCTCCTCGCGTCGGACGCCGCGCTGGGTCGGCCGGATCTGCTGGCGTTGTACCTCCCCGGCCTCGATATCCTGCATCACGCGCTCAGTCAGGACCCCGCGGCACGTGCGACGGCCGATCGGGCCCGCACGATGGGTGTGGTGGCGTACTACCTGTTTCTCGATCGCTTGCTCGGGCGCCTGACGGGCGACGATGTGCTGCTGGTACTGGTGACGCAGCCGGGGCGAAGAGCCTCCACGCCGCAGGGCCTCATCGCCACGATCGGGCCACATGCCGCGCGTGCCGCGCGCGTCACGGCGTCTCTCGTGGATCTTGCGCCGACTGTGTTGTACGCGCTTGGGATACCGGCCAGCCGGGCGATCGCCGGCAAGCCGCTGACGAGCCTGTTCGACCAGCGCTTCGTCGATCGCGTGCCCGTTCGGACGGTCGAGACCTACGGTAGACGTGTCGCGGCGCTACCGGCCCGCGGAGGCCAGCCGCTCGATCAGGAAATGCTCGACCGCCTCAGGAGCCTTGGGTACGTCCGGTGATCCGCCACGCAGCGGGCAGGGCGGCACCGGCGATGACGATCTTGAGAAGGTCGGCGGGCAGGAACGGCACGAGGCCGGTCGCAATCGCGCCGCGGACATCGACCGGGGTGACGAGCGTGAGCCACGTCACGCCAAACACGAAGATCACGGCGAGCCCGACGGCCATCGCGAAGACCGACGTCAGATACCGACGATCGAAGCCGCGCTCGGCGAGCACGCCCGCAACGAACGCCGCGATCGGAAACGCGAGCAGATAGCCGCCCGTGGGGCCGATCAGACGGGCCGCACCCTGCGGCAGAATGGGAGAAGCCGCAAACACCGGCAAGCCCGCGACACCGGCGAGGATGTAGAGAACCTGGCTCGAGAAGCCCAGGCGCGATCCGAGTGCGGCGCCGCCGATGAGCACGACCATCGGCTGAAGGGTAAACGGCACCGCGGTGAACGGCAGCGGCACGCTGACCTGCGCTGCGGCGGCCGTGAGGACGGTCACAAACAGCATGGAAGCCCAGCGAATCGCCACGGCGTACTCGGCGCGTGACGTGAGGGTCGAGACCAGCGTTCCGGCGTTCATATTGTGCGATCTTAGCGTATGAAAACCGCACTGACAATCGCCGGCAGCGACTCGGGCGGCGGGGCCGGCATTCAGGCGGACCTGAAGACCTTCACCGCACACGGTGTGTTCGGCACGTCGGCGGTCACGGCCATCACCGCGCAGAACACGCTCGGCGTCACAGCCTGGCGCGCCGTCCCGGCCGACCTGGTGACGGCGCAGATCGAGGCGGTCGTCGGCGACATCGGGGTCGATGGGGTCAAAACCGGGATGCTCGCGACCGCCGCGATCGTCGAAGCGGTCGCCGCCGCGATCGAGAGCCTCGAGTTGCCTCGCGTCGTCGTCGATCCCGTGATGGTCGCCAAGGGTGGCGCGCGGCTGCTGGACGATGACGCCGTCGGAGCCATGCGCGCCGAGCTCATCCCGCGCGCGTACGTGGTGACGCCGAACGCGGCGGAGGCGGCGACGCTCGCCGGTGTGCCGGTGCGGACGCTCGACGAGGCCAGGGAGGCAGCGAAGCGGATCGCAGCGCTCGGACCTGGCGCCGTGATTGTCAAGGGCGGGCACCTCGAGTCCGCTGACGCCATCGATATCTTCTACGATGGCCGGCATCTCATTGACCTGAGGGCCGAGCGAATCGACACGCGGCACACGCACGGCACCGGCTGCACCTTCTCGTCCGCAATCGCCGCCAACCTCGCGTTGGGCCTGCCGCTGGCGGACGCCGTCGCGCGCGCGAAAAAGTACCTGACTGAGGCCATTCGTCGGGCGCCAGGGCTCGGCAAGGGTCATGGTCCGTTGGGTCTGCCCTGAACGAGCACCGCGAAGGGCTTGCCCTGAGCGAGGCGAAGCCGAGCCGAAGGGTATAATTCGAAAGTGAACCGTTTCGCGATCGTCGAGGGGCCGCTGAACCCGTCGGAAGTCGCCGAGCTCGTGGCCGATCCCGGCTGTGGCGCCGTCACGACCTTCATCGGTACGGTCCGCCGATTGAACCTCGGACGCCGTGTCGAGCGTCTTGAATATGAGGCGTACGCGCCGCTCGCGGTGCGGACGTTCGAACGGATAGCAGCGGAAGCGGCGGAACGGTGGCCGGGGAGCGCGCTGGCCGTGCATCACCGTATCGGACGGTTGAACGTCGGCGAGGCCAGCGTCGTCATCGCGGCGGCCGCACCGCATCGCGCCGACGCCTTTGCGGTGTGTCGCTACGGCATCGAGCGCGTCAAACAGATCGCGCCGATCTGGAAGCGCGAGCATTTCGAGGGTGGAGACATCTGGGTCGAAGGGGCGACGGCGGACCCGGACGATACGAGCGCCAGAGAGGACGCGTTGCGGCGGGCATGCGCGTGACCGTGCGTCTGTTTGCGCGGCTGAAGGATCTCGTCGGCGCGGGCGAGCTCGCGCGGCAGGTTGATCCGACCGCGAACCTCGCTGAGGTCTGGGGCGATCTGGTGCGCGAGTTCCCGGCGCTGGCGCCCTACACATCGTCGATTTCGGGCGCCGTGAACGCGGAGTACGCACGCATGGACGCTCCGGTTGCCGAGGGGGACGAGGTGGCTTTTCTGCCGCCGGTCTCTGGCGGGACAGAGGTGGACGTGGCGCACGGCGGAGGTAGCGCTGCGGGAGGAGGGCGGGCCTCTTAGGCCCGCCAATAAATGTTCGACAAGCTCAACGCCGTCGAGGCGCGCTACAACGATCTGCTGACGCGGATCGCCGACCCGGCCGTCCAGGCCGACCCGGGTGAATACCGTACTCAGGCCAAGGCGCTCGCCGAAATCGAGCCGCTCGTCGAGCGGTTCCGGGAATACAAGACAGTGGCCCGCGAGCTCGCGGAAACCGAGGAGCTCGCGACGTCGGGCGACAGCGACATGCGTGAGCTCGCGCTGCAGGAAGCCAAATCGCTGACCGCGCGGCGCGAGGCGCTCCTGGCCGAGATCAAGGCGCTGCTCGTGCCGAAGGACCCGAACGACGCAAAGAACGTCGTCGTCGAGATCCGCGCGGGGACGGGAGGCGGCGAGGCGGCGCTCTTCGCCTCTGATCTGCTGAGGATGTACACGCGGTTCGCCGAGCGTCAGGGCTGGAAGGTCGACATGATGTCGACCAGCGAGACCGGCGTCGGCGGGATCAAGGAAGCGATCGCGCTGATCGAAGGACGGAACGTCTACAGCAGGCTGAAGTACGAGAGCGGGGTCCATCGCGTGCAGCGCGTGCCGGCGACCGAAGCGAGCGGCCGCATTCACACCTCGACCGCCACGGTCGCGGTGCTGCCGGAAGCGGAAGAGGTCGACATCCAGATCGACGCGAAGGATCTGCGCGTGGACACGTTCTGCTCGAGCGGTCCGGGCGGACAGAGCGTCAACACGACGTACTCCGCCGTGCGGATCACGCACATCCCGACCGGCGTCGTCGTCTCCCAGCAGGACGAGAAGTCGCAGATCAAGAATCGACAGAAGGCGATGAAGGTGCTCCGGTCGCGGCTGTACGAAATGGAGCTTCGGAAGCAGCAGGACGCCATCGCCAAGGACCGCCGCACCCAGGTCGGAACGGGCGACCGGTCCGAAAAGATCCGGACCTACAACTTCCGCGACAATCGCATTACCGACCATCGGATCAACTACTCGATGCACCAGCTCAGCGAAGCGCTCGACGGGAACATCGGAGAGTTGATCGACACGGTCGTCACGCACTACCAGTCCGAAAAGCTCAAGGAACCGGTCTGAGGGACGGCCGGCCCGGACCGGCCACGACTCGCGGTGACGCCAGGCGCCATGTCCGAAACCACGTTCGCCGAGGAAGTCGCGCGCGGCCGCGACCGGCTCGTCGCCGCCGGCATCCCCGAAGACACGGCGCGGCTCGACGCCGAGCTGCTGGCGCGGCACGCGCTCGGGTGGGATCGTGCGGCCTGGCTGGCCTCGCGCCGCGATCAGGCCCCGGATCCGTTCGTCTCCGAGTACGCGGGCCTCGTCGCGCGACGGGCCGCGCGCGAGCCGGTCAGCCTGATCACGGGTGCGCGCGAGTTCTGGGGACTGGAGTTCGATACGAGGCCGGGTGTCCTGATTCCCCGTTTCGAGACCGAGCTGATTGTCGAAGAGGCGCTCAAGGTGCTGGCGGGGACCGAAGCGCCGCGGATCGCGGATGTCGGCACCGGCAGCGGCTGCCTGGCCGTCGCGCTCGCCCACGAGCTGCCGCGCGCGCGGGTCGTCGCCACCGACCTGTCACAGCTCGCGCTCGATGTCGCGCGGAGCAACGCCGCGAAGCACGGCGTCACCGACCGCGTCCGTTTCGTGCTCGCCGACATGCTCGACGGCATCACCGAGTCGTTCGACGCCATCGTGTCGAATCCGCCCTACGTGCAGTCCGGAGACCGGGAGGGTCTGGCGCCCGAGATCCGTGATCACGAGCCGGCGCTCGCCCTTTTCGGCGGAAAGGATGGCCTCGACGCGATACGCGCCGTCCTGGCTCGCACGCCGGCGCGCCTGTCCGAAGAGGGTCGCCTGATTATCGAGTTCGGGTACGATCAGGATGAGCGCGTCTGCGAGATCGCGCGGAACGCCGGACTGACTGTCCTGCACGTTCGTGAGGATCTGCAAGGCATCCCGCGGGTGGTCGTGTTGACGCGATGAAAGACTGCCTGTTCTGCAAGATCATCGACGGGCAGATCCCGGCGACGCTCGTCCACCAGGACGATCGCCTCGTGGTCTTCAAGGACATCAACCCGCAAGCCGCGCTGCATGTGCTCATCGTCCCGCGGCGGCACATCGCGACGTTGAACGATCTGCAGCCGGGCGACGACGGGTTGGTGGGCGAGATGGTGAGGCGGGCCGCCGCGATCGCCGCGGAACATGGCTACGATGCGCCCGGCTATCGCACGGTCTTCAACTGCAATGCCGACGCCGGCCAGACGGTCTGGCACATTCACTTGCACCTGCTCGCGGGACGGCGTCTAGCCTGGCCGCCGGGATAGCTCGAGCACGTACCGGCCCCGCCCGTTCGGCCTGTCGATCAGAAAATCCACGGCGCGATAGCCGCGCTGAAAGTACGTCGTGAATATCTGGCGTGTCGCCATGCGCCAGGCCAGCGCGCGCGCCGGGTCCTTCTCCTGCATCTCGCCGAATCCCATCGGGATCTCGACCGCGAGCTGGGTGCCCGACGCGTGCAGGTCGAGATCCCCGCACTCGAGCCAGGCGCCGCGCCGGATGGTTCGATTGATGAGGGGCCCGTTCGAGACGGCCTCGCGCGCGGCGTCGTCTCTCTGGGCGATCCGGTACTCGACGCGATGGGTCGCGAGCCACCACTCCGCCACGAAGCGGTCGGTCGGCGAGCCCCGATGCAGCGGACTGCTCGACTCGCCGTAGATATTCTCTTCGTACTCCGACACGACGACGCCGAGCCGGGAGAAGTTCAAGTGGGCGTTCACGGCCTGCATCGGGTCGTAGGTCCACTCGATGAGGTCGAGGCCCATGCCGAGCGCCGCGCGCCGCTGCTCCAGCTTGAGGCGAACGCCGAGGCCGGCTTCACGCGCTTCGGGAAGGACGCCGAGCATGTGCGACCATTGCGACGTCCGGCCGTCCTTCAGGGCCGGCAGAGAATAAACGAACCCCATCATGCGCCCGGCGCGATCGAACGCGCCGAGCAGGATGCCGCCTCGCTTGATGGTGACGATCAGCACCGGCGTCGGGACGACGTCCTCGGCGTCGCTGTACCCCCAGACGCGCTTCTCGAGCTCCACAACCTGACGACACTCGTCGATCGTCGTCAACGGACGAATCGTGAACTCGCTCGACACGGCCATTGTTGTATCACGACGCTCACGCTATAGACTGGCGCGCATGACAATCAGACTGCTTGCCGTCCTGCTCATAGGCGCCGGGTCCGCCGCGGCGCAGCCCGCCGCGACCACGCCGCCGCCCGCGCGGCGCGCCGAGATCGGCTCGATCGAAGACCGTGTCGCCGGCATGAAGAAGATCGATGGCTACTTCCCGCTCTACTGGGAGGAAGCGGGGGGCCGCCTCTGGATGGAGATCTCCCGGTTCAATACCGAGGTGCTCTACAGCACCGGCCTTGGCAGCGGCCTCGGATCGAATGATATCGGCCTCGACCGGGGACAGCTCGCTGGCTCGCGCATCGTCGTATTCGAGCGCGTTGGACCGAGGGTGCTGATGGTACAACCCAATTACCGGTACCGCGCGACGAGCGACAACGCGGCAGAGGTGCGCGCGGTGCGCGACGCGTTCGCCCGATCGGTGCTATGGGGTTTCCCCGTCGCCGCGGCGAGCGGATCCCGCGTGCTGGTCGATCTCACCGACTTTCTCGTGCGGGACAGCCACGACATGGCGCCGCGGCTGCGACCCGGATCCTACCGGTTCGAGCCAAGCCGCAGCTCGATCTACCTTCCGATGACGCTCGGCTTCCCGAAGAACAGCGAAGCTGAGGCGGAGCTGACGTTCGTCCGTCAGCCGGCGGCCGGCGGCCCTGGAGGCGGCGGGGGGTCCGGTCCGCCGGGAGGCGTTGGCGGGCCGGGCGGTTTCTTCGAGGGCGTCGGGAACGTCGCCGCCACTCCGGAGGCGGCCAGCATCCGGGTGCATCACTCATTCGTGGACCTTCCCGACGGCAATTACAAACCGCGCAAGTTCGACCCGCGGTCAGGGTACTTCGGCATCACGTACGCGGACTACGCGACGCCGATCGGGCAGCCCATGGTCAAGCGGTTCATCTCGCGGCACCGGCTCGAAAAGCAGAATCCATCGGCGAAGCTCAGCGACCCGGTGAAGCCGATCGTGTACTACCTCGATCCGGGCACACCCGAGCCAATCCGCTCGGCGCTCCTTGACGGCGCCCGCTGGTGGAACCAGGCGTTCGAGGCGGCCGGGTACCGGAACGCATTCCGCGTCGAGATGCTTCCCGAAGACGTCAGCCCGCTGGACGTCCGGTACAACGTGATCAACTGGGTACACCGTTCGACGCGCGGCTGGAGTTCCGGGGCAACGGTGACGGATCCGCGTACGGGAGAAATCATCAAGGGGTTGGTGACGCTGGGCTCGCTGCGCGTGCGTCAGGACTACATGATCGCGGAGGGACTGCTGTCCCCCTACAAGACCGGCGATGAAACCCCGCCGGAGCTGCGCGAGTGGGCGCTCGCGCGCATGCGGCAGCTCTCGGCGCACGAGGTGGGTCATACCATCGGCCTCGGGCACAACTACTACGACAGCGAAGCGGGGCGGATCTCCGTGCTGGACTACCCACATCCGCTGGTGACGCTCAAGCCGGACGGCACGATGGACTTCTCCAAGGTATACGACGACAAGATCGGCGAGTGGGACAAAGTCGCGGTCGCGTACGGGTATCAGGACTTTCCGGACGGCACGAACGAGGATGCCGCGCTCGAAGCAATCCTGAACGACGGTTGGAAGCGCGACATCCGGTACCTCACGAACCAGGATCTCGGGTCACATCCGCGGGTCAATCAGTGGTCGAATGGAATCGACGCGGCCGCCGAGCTCACGCGCATGATGGACGTGCGCCGAGCGGCGCTCTCACGGTTCGGGGAGACCGCGATCCGGCGTGGCCAGCCGATGGCCCAGATCGAGGAAGTCCTCGTGCCTCTGTACCTGCACCATCGGTATCAGGTCGAAGCGGCGTCGCATGTCGTCGGAGGGATGCACTACATCTACGCGATGCGCGGCGACGCGCGTGAGCCGCAGAAGCCGGCGTCGGCTGCCGAACAGACGGCGGCGCTCAAGGCGCTGGCGGCGACCCTCAAGCCGTCCGAGCTGGCGCTGCCGATGCCACTCTTGAAAAAGATCGGACCTCGTCCCCCAGGGTACGGCCTGACACGCGAGCTGTTCCCTCGCTATACCGGCGACACGTTCGACGCAATCGCGCCCGCCGCCGTGGCTACCGAGCTCACGCTGTCGTTTCTCCTCACTGCCGAGCGCGCCGCTCGCCTGGTCGAACAGCGCGCGCTCGACGCGTCGCTGCCCGGGCTCACACAGGTACTTGACGTGCTCGACGGCGCGACGTTCGACGCGGCGACGGCCAATCCGTACGAGCAGGAGATCGCGCGGGCCGTGCAACGTGTGTATGTGGAGTCCTTGATGCGGCTGGCGGCCACGGCCGAGATGCCGCACGTCCGCGCCATCGCTTCACAGCGCCTTCGCCTGCGGATGATCGACGCGGGCAAGGCCCAGGGTCAGGCCCATGCCGAGCTCCTCGCGGACGACATCAAGCGCTTTCTCGATCGGCCATCGGCACCCGCCCAGCGGATGGACACACCCCAGCCTCCACCCGGAGCCCCCATCGGGGAGCCCGCGATGGAATGGTTCCGGCGGCTCGAACCTCTTTGCCTGGGTTCGAGTTGGTTCGACTAGGTTCGAATGGGTTCGACGAGGTTACAGCTCGAGCCGAGCCGGCAGATCTGTCAGGGTGGTGATGACCGGCACATCGGCGGCCGGCGGGTCGACGAGACCCGACCGGCTGACCAGAACGGCGCGCATGCCGGCGGCCCTCGCGCCTTCGATGTCGTGCAGCAGGCTGTCGCCGACCATGACGGCCTCTGCCGGGTCCACGACGCCTACGAGCTTCAGCCCGGCCTCGAAAATGCTTCGATGCGGCTTCATGTAGCCGTGTTCCGACGAGGAAACCGCCGCGGCGATCAACCCGTCCAGCTCGAAGTGGCTCTGAAAGGACGCGAGGCAGCGGTGCGTGTTCGAAATCAGGCCGATGAGAATGCCGGCCTCGTGCAGCGTGTGGAGCGCCTCGGGAACATCGTCGTAGAGCGAGAAGTGCTGGCAGGCCGCCCACTCGTCGTAGATCAGCCGTGAGCAGGCGTCGACGCCCTCGCCGGTTCCGCCCATTCCCCGGATGACCGCGTTCGTGAAGTCGATGAAGACCTGCGGGTCGTAGATGAACTCCTGCGCGTCGTTGGACAGGAGCTTCGTCGCGCGTGCTACGGCCGTGGTGAACTGTTCCGGATCCACCTCGACACCGTGGCGCGCGCACAGGACGCGATACCCCTCGGCCTGGAACATCGGCCCCGGGTAGATGAGGGTGAAATCGACGTCGAAGAAAACGGCCTTCGGCTTCACGGCTGATAAGGACCTGCGACAGCGACCGCCGCGTGATCCGGCGTGAGGGAGGCGGCGGCCGCGCGCGTCGCGTCGAGAGTAACCTCCGACACGAGTCCAGGCATCCGGCGATCGTGGTCGAGGCCGAGCCCGAACCGCTCGGATGTCTGGAGAAACGACGCGATGGCGGCGTTTGTTTCGAGCATCCGAGGCAGGGATCCAATCAGGTATCGCTTCGTGTCCTCGAGCTCCTCCGGCGTCGGCCCGCCGGCCGCAAACGCGGTGATTTCCTCGTCGATCGCCGCGATCGTACGCGCCACGTTTGCGCCGTCCACTCCGGCACGAACCATGAGAGGTCCGGGGATGACGTGAGGATCGAATGCGCTGTAGGCGTAGTAAGCCATCCCCTGCCGTTCGCGGATGTTGTCGCCAAGCCGGCCACCCAACCCGTACTGGCCCAGTATCGTGTTCATCACCCACCAGGCGTAATACGCCGGATCGGTCCGGCGGATGGTGATGAAACCATAGGCAATGTCGGCCTGTGACTTCGACATCATCGAGGTCACCGAGATGCGGCGCGCGGGAGGGCCGGCCACGCGCGCCAGACGGGAATGGATCTCCTCCAACCAAGAGTCGCCCGCCGAGCCGGAGGAACCCTGCCAGGAGCCAAACGCGCGCGCGGCACGTGCTATGGCCTGTTCCGCTCCGACCGCGCCGACAATGGAGACGACCAGCGACCGCGGGACGAAATGCGTCCTGTGAAACTCGGCCAGCGCCCGGCGATCGATCCGCTCGATCGACGCGATCGTTCCCTTCGGCGGCCGGCCGTACGGATGCTCCTCGCCGTAGAGCAACGCGAACATGGCCTCGACGGCGCGGACGGCCGGATTGTCCTGGTCCTGGCGAAGCTGCGTCACGATCTCCGCGCGCCGCAGCTCGATTTGGTCCTCCGGAAACACCGGTCGACACGTCACGTCTGAAACGAGGTCGAGCATCGGTCCGAAGTCGTCTGCCAGGCTGGAGCAGGTGACGCCGAGCGTGTGCCGGGTGGTCGTAATATTCAGGGTGACGCCCCTGTCGTCGAGCGCCTCCGCTATCTCCTCTGCGGTCGACCGCTCCGTGCCGCGATCGATGACCCTCGACGTGAAGTACGCCAGACCAGGAAGGTCTGTGGGCTCGGCAACGCTGCCCGTGTGGAGCGTCGCGTTGATCGTCACGGCGGGCGTCGCAGGCGACTCCTGCGCGAGCGCGACGACGCCGTTCGGCAGGACCTGCCGAACGGGAGACAACCCGCGCACGACGGTCGTCGTCATGGTTTGACCGGTTGGAACCAGCCCACGGTCCGGGCGCTGGAAGTGAGGCGGCGCCGCGCCGTCTCGGCCACCTGGTCCGCGGTCACGCCCGCGATCGCGCGTCCGAGTGAGGCAAACACCTCTATCGACGCGACCGTCTGAAAGTAGCCGAGCTGGTGAGCGATATTCGTGACGCTGTCGTTTTCAAACACCGTCCGCGCCCGCAGCTGGCGCTTCGCCCGCTCCACTTCATCGGGGGTCACGCCGTGCCGCCCGACCCGATCGATCTCGACCGCGAGCGCTTCCTCGACGTCCGCCAACGGCACGCCTTCGTTGGCCGTCGCGGAGATGCCGTACAGGAAAGGATGCTCGGTCGGCAGCATCGCGCCGGAGACTGACGAGGCCAGGCCGGTCTCGACCAGGGCACGATACAGGCGGGCCTTTCTCTGCGGTGCGGCACCCCGGAAGCTGCACCAGATGTTCAGGCCCTTCGCGCCGGTCAGAATCGCGTCGAGCACCAGCATGGGCAAGAAATCCGGCTCGACGACTGCCGGGGCGTGCCAGGCGGACTTGAGGTATGCCGTAGTTCCCTCTTTTTCAATCTTCACGCGGCGCTCACCCAGTTGCGCAGGCTCGGCAGTCCGCACGCGTTTCGGATCGGGCCCCGCCTCGAGAGCGCCAAACCGGCGTTCGACGAGCCGGACCGCCTCATCCGCATCCACATCCCCGACGATGACCAGCGAGGCGTTGTTGGGTCGGTAGTAGCGGCGATAGTGTCCGTAGAGGTCGTCGCGGGTCATCGTTTCGAGATCGCCCCGCCAGCCGATCGTCGGGTGGCGGTAGGGATGCGCGCGGAACGCGGCCGCAGTCACCTCGATTTCGAGCAGCTGGTCCGGGTCGTTCTCACCTCCCTGCAGCTCGGAGATGATGACCGTCCGTTCCGCCTCCACCTCCGCCGGATCGTACGTACAGCTCGCCAGCCGCTCGGCTTCGAGAAAGAGCATCTCGTCGAGCGCGACGCTCGACACGGTCTCGAAATAGGTTGTCTGGTCGATCCAGGTGTAGCCGTTCCACGCGCCGCCGAACCGTTCGACAATCCCCTTCATCCTTTCGCGGGGGATGTTCGTGGTTCCTTTGAAATTCATGTGCTCGACCCAATGGGATGCGCCCGTCAGCCCGGGCGCCTCATCCTTCGATCCAACGCGGTACCAGCACCACACCGATGCGAGCGGTGCCGTGTGAATCTCCTGCACGACGACCTTCAGGCCATTGTCGAGCGTTGCCCTGCGGACGGATGGGGATTGGAGGACGTCGCCGGGCGACATGCCCCTAATTATACAAGCCGGATTCCGGCTCAGTTCACGATGTAAACCATTGAATCAAAAGGTTTTGTTGCGAGGCGCCAACCGGGCTGGCCCTGGCCCTCTCTTTGCACCCAGCCGATATCAGAGTTGAGGGGCATCTGATGAGGTTTGAGGAGGCAACGGAAATGACCAAGCGCATTCTTCTGGCCACGGTGGCGACCATCGGGCTCGCGTCAGTCGCCAGCGCGCAAGAGGCCGCGACGATCGTTCTCCGATCTGGCGAGCGCGTCAGCGGGCAGCTGATTGATCATGGCGGCGTCGGATTCACGATAAGCGTCGGTGGCGCGAACCGCACGATCCCGACGGGCGAAGTCGCCATCGTCGAGTTCGCTGGCGGAAGCACGGCGCTGTCGAACGACATGGCCGCCCGGCTGAACAACGGGCAGCACGTCGTCGTCCTCAGGAATGGCCAAGGGATCGCCGGAAACTTCTACGACATCGGCGGCACGACACCGCTTCGGATTACGATCGATACCGACAGCGGGCGGCGCGACTTCAATTCCTCCGAAGTGGGTCGTATTTATATGGCCCCCGTCGGCGGCAGCGCCGGAACCGCGGGTGCTCAGCCCGGCGCGCCAGGCAGCGTCGTCGTCGTGGCCAACCAGGCATGGACGCCAACCGGGTTGATCGTCCGCCGCGGGGAGACGCTGACGTTTCAGACGACCGGAGAGGTTCAGCTGAGCGGTGATGGAAACGACAAGGCGCATTCCGCCGGCGCTTACAGCCAGCGCAGACCGGCCGCCGGTGCGCCACTGCCGCAGGAGCTCGCCGGAGCACTCGTGGCCCGGATCGGGAACGGCCAGCCGTTCGCCATCGGCAACAACACCGTCGTGACGATGCCGGAGGCAGGCCAGCTGTTCCTCGGGGTGAACGACGATTCTCTGGGAGACAACGCCGGGCAGTTCAACGTGTTGATGCAGCGTCGGAGCCGCCGCCGGTAGGCAGGGAACCCGATTCGTTCGCTACAAAGGGCGGGTCTCTTGGACCCGCCCTTTCTTTTTGTACAATGAACGTTTACGTGCTTCGCTGGGCCTGAGAGACCCGCGCTCCATGCCGGACTGGAAAGACACGCTCAATCTGCCCCGGACCGAATTCCCCATGAAGGCGAACCTGCCGGCGACCGAGCCGGCAGCGATCAAGCGATGGGAGGAGACGGATCTGTACGGGCGGATCCGTCGAACGCGAGCCGGCCGGCCGGTGTTCATCCTGCACGATGGCCCCCCCTATGCCAACGGCAATATTCACATAGGGACGGCTCTCAACAAGATTCTCAAAGACTTCGTCGTGAAGTCGCATTCGATGGCTGGCTACGACGCGCCGTACGTCGTCGGATACGACTGCCATGGCTTGCCGATTGAGCTGCAGGTCGATCGCGAGCTCGGTCCCAAGAAGCGCGAGATGTCGGTGGCCGATTTCTGCCGCGCATGCCGCGCCTACGCGGAACGGTATGTCGGCAGGATGACGGAGCAGTTCCGCCGGCTGGGCATCCTCGGCACGTGGGACGATCCCTATCTGACGATGAACTTCCGGTACCAGGCGGCGATCGCTCGCGCGTTCGGCCGATTCGTGGAACAGGGGCTCGTGTACAAGGGACTCAAGCCCGTCCACTGGTGCATCCATTGCCGGACGGCGCTGGCGGAGGCCGAGGTCGAATACGAGGACCATTCTTCGCCGTCGATCTATGTCGAGTTTCAGCTCGATTCTTCCAGCGCGGACGCCTTTCGACGGCTCGCTCCCGAGGTTGGGGACCGTCAGGTCTCGGTGCTCATCTGGACGACGACGCCGTGGACGATCCCGTCGAACCTTGCGATCGCGTTCCATCCGGATTTCGACTACGGCGCCTACGATTCGAGCGGAACCGCGGTCATCGTGGCGGAAGCGTTGAGCGACGCGGTCGCGAAGAAGATTGGCCGACCGCTCGGCCGGCCGCTGGCGCGGTTCAAGGGGCGCGCTCTCGAGAAGCTGCGCTTCAAGCACCCGCTGTACGCACGCCAGTCGCTGGCGGTGCTCGGCGACTACGTCACGCTGGAGCAGGGCACGGGGGCTGTGCACACGGCCCCGGGCCACGGCGCGGACGACTTCCACACCGGAGTGAAGTACGGCCTCGAGGTGCTCGCGCCTGTCGGGCCGGCCGGACATTTCCTCGAAACGGTGGAGCTCTTCGGCGGTCAGCGAGTGTTCGACGCGAATCCAAAAATCGAGGCCGCGCTCGAGTCGCGCGGGCGGCTCTGGCATCGAGAGACGTTTTCCCACCAGTATCCGCACTGCTGGCGGTGCCACAACCCGGTTATCTTTCTCGCGACGTCCCAGTGGTTCATCCGGCTGGGCGAAGCGGGAAGCACGGAACCGACACTGCGAGGACGGGCGCTCGACGCCATCGAGCGCGACGTGCAGTGGATCCCGCCGTGGGGACAGGATCGCATCGCGGGGATGCTCGCCAGCCGGCCGGATTGGTGCGTGTCGCGCCAACGGGCCTGGGGCGTTCCGATTCCGGCGATCGACTGCACGAGCTGCGGTCAGGCGATCGTGACGGCGGCGTTGGTGGAAAAAGCTGCGGGCGTTTTCGAGCAGTTCGGCGCCGACGCCTGGTACGAGCGGCCCCTCGATGAGTTCATCCCGGCCGGATTCAGCTGTCCCTCGTGCGGGAAGGCGTCATTCGAGCGCGAGATGAACATCCTCGACGTGTGGTTCGATTCCGGATCCAGCCACGAGGCGGTCCTGTCGGTCCGGCCCGAGCTGACCTGGCCGGCCGATGTCTATTTCGAGGGAACCGACCAGCATCGCGGCTGGTTCCAGAGCTCGTTGCTGGTCGGCCTGGGCACGCGGGGCCGGCCCCCGTACCGGGCGGTGGTCACCAACGGATTCGTCGTCGCGGAGGACGGCCGGAAGATGTCGAAGTCGCTCGGCAACTCGATCGAGCCTGACGACATCATCAAACAGCACGGCGCGGACATGCTGCGCCTCTGGGTGTCGATGGCGGATTACACGCAGGAGATCCGGCTGAGCCAGGAGATCCTCGCGAGAGCGGTCGAGGCGTACCGCAAGATCCGGAACACGTTCCGCTATCTGATCTCGAACCTGTACGACTTCGACCCGGCGCGCCATAGCGTGGCGACCTCAGAGCTGCAGGAGGTTGACCGCTACGCGCTCGCGCGGTACGCGCAGGCTGCGAGGCGGATGGTCGACGCGTACGACCGCTACGACTATCAGACGATCTTTCAGACGCTGAATACGCTGCTGACGGTGGATCTGAGCGCGTTCTACCTGGATGTCTCCAAGGATCGGCTCTACACGCTCGGCGCGAATTCCCGCGCCCGCAGGTCCTGCCAGACGGCGATGTATCAGATCGCCGACGGGCTGACCCGTCTGGTCGCGCCGATCCTGTCCATGACGGCCGACGAAGTCTGGCGGCATCTGCCCGGCCCGCGCGAGGACTCCGTCCATCTCGCCCTGTTCCCAGGCTCGGACGAGCTCGATCGGCTCTTCGACGCGGGGCTGGTCGAGCGGTGGTCGCGCCTCATCGAGATCCGCGACCGCGTGAACGCCTCGCTCGAAGAGGCGCGCCAGCAGAAGACGATCGGCAACTCGCTCAGCGCCCGTGTCGAGCTGCGGGCCGGCAGCGACGAGGCGGCGCTGCTCGATCGGTACCGGGACGACCTGCCGATGGTGTTTATCACCTCGCAGGTCGATCTGCGGAGCGAGGCGGCAGGCGACGGACAACCGACGGCGATCAACGTCGGCCGCGCCGACGGCGCGAAGTGCACCCGCTGCTGGCGCATCGTCCCGCAGGTGAACGAGGAAGGGCTGTGCGGCCGGTGCGTCGAGGCCCTCGCAGAGACGGTGGTTTGAGTGTTCGCGCGCAGGTTCGAGCTCACGCTGGGGATCGCGATCGTCGCAGCGGATCAGCTGACGAAGGCGCTGATTCGCCAGTCGCTGGCGCTGTACGAGACCACGACCATCATTCCGGGCTTCATCGATCTGACGCACGTCCGGAACACGGGCGCCGCCTTCGGCCTGTTCAACGCCGCCGACTTTCCGCTGAAGCCGGCGATCATGCTCGGGATGGCGATCCTCGCGCTCGCGGCGATCGCGGTGTACGCGTCCCAGCTCCGGCCGGACGAGCGGCTCGCTCGCGCCGGGCTCGCGCTCGTGCTCGGTGGCGCCGTCGGCAACCTGATCGATCGTGCGGCGACGGGTTACGTCCTCGACTTCGTGGACGTGTACTACGGTGACGCACATTTCTGGGCGTTCAACGTCGCGGACTCCGCCATTACCGTCGGGGCGGCGCTCGTGATTCTGGACGTCCTGCTAGCGGGACGACGACATGTACCCGGTCCTGTTTGAACTCGGGCGGTTCCCGATCTACGCGTACGGCCTGCTGCTCGCCGCGGCGTACTTGCTCGGCCTCCAGCTCGCGGTGCGGCGCGCCCGCGCGCGTGGCCTCGACGGCGCGCGGGTCATGGACCTCGGCATCTGGGTCATCATCTCCGCGCTCGTCGGTGCGAAGCTGCTCCTGCTCGCGGTCGACTTCGACCGCTTCCGGGCGAACCCCTCCGAGCTGCTGTCGCTCGTGCGCTCGGGCGGCGTGTTTTACGGCGGGCTCGCGCTCGCGGTCCCGGTCGCGCTGCTGTACGCGCGCAGAGCGGGGCTGCCCATCTGGACGACGAGCGACGCGTTCGCGCCCGGCATCGCCCTTGGCCATGTCATCGGCCGGCTCGGGTGCCTCATGGCCGGGTGCTGCTACGGACGCCCTGCCGACGTCCCCTGGGCAGTCACGTTCACCAACCCCGCGGCAACAGACAATGCCGGTACCCCGCTGGGAGTGCCGCTGCACCCGACGCAGCTCTACGAGGCCGGAGCCGAGCTGTTGATCCTCGTTCTGCTCGTGGCGTTCGAGCGCCGCGGCCGGCCCTTCCCGGGCCGGACGTTCTGGGGATACATCCTCCTGTACGCACTCTCCCGGTTCATCATCGAGTTTTATCGCGGAGACCCGCGCGGCATGATTGGCGCGCTCTCCACCTCACAGTTCATCTCGATTCTCCTGGTCCCGCTGAGCGTCGCGATGCTCGTCTGGCTCGCAAGACGCGCGCCGGAGCCCACGACATCGAAGCGCCGCAAGCTGGCCGCATGACCGCCCCCGACGCGGAGCACCTCGAGGTCGAGGTCGGCGACGAGCACGACGGCCTCCGCCTGGATCAGTTCCTGGCGGACGTGCTGCCGCATCAGTCCCGATCGCAGATCCAGCGGCTGATCCGCGATGGGCACGTGCAGACCAACGCCCGGCACACCCGTCCCAGCACGTCGGTTCGAACCGGCGATCGCATTGCGGTCGAGATTCCCGCTCCCGCCCCGGCGGCCCCGCAACCTCAGGAACTGCCGCTGCCGATCCTCTACGACGACGCCGACGTCGTCGTGGTCAACAAGCCGCCGGGCATGGTCGTCCATCCTGCCGCCGGGCATTCGGAAGGCACCCTGGTCAACGCGCTCCTGCACCACGTCAAAGATCTGAGCGGGATTGGGGGCGAGCTCCGTCCGGGAATCGTCCACAGGCTCGACCGTGGGACGTCGGGCGTCATGGTGATCGCGAAAAACAACCGGGCGCACGAGGAACTGGCGCGGCAGTTTCACGATCGCGAGGTCGAGAAAGAGTACATTGCGCTTGTCTGGGGCGTGGTACAGGCGGGACGCCGGATCGATGCCGCGATTGGCCGTGACCCGTACGATCGGCAGAAAATGTCCACGCGCGCGCGGCGCGCGCGCTCCGCGGTCACGCGCGTGACGGCCGCCGAACACCTTCCGGGCGTGTCGCTGCTGCATGTGGCGATCGCCACGGGACGGACGCATCAAATCCGCGTGCACCTGAGCGCGATCGGCCATCCGATCGTCGGCGATCCGACGTATGGCGGTTCCCGCCGGCAGCTGCACGGACACCTGCGCGCGCTCGCGCGGCTGGACCGGCCGTTTCTTCACGCGGCCCGGATAGCCTTCACGCATCCGTCCGACGGGTCGCGGGTCGAGTTCGTCGCGCCGCTGCCAACCGACTTGCAGCAACTGATCGCCGAGTTGAGGAGAGATGCGTCATGACCGACGAGCGGATCATCCGGCGTGGCGGCCGGGTGGCATTTGAGGGACGCATCTTTGCCGTGCATGTGGATCGCGTCCAGCTGCCGGGGAGGCGTGAGGTGACGCTCGAAATCGTCCGGCATCCGGCCTCGGTCGTCCTGCTGCCGCTGCCCGATGCCGATCACGTCGTCCTGGTCCGGCAGTACCGCTACCCCATCGATCGATGGGTCTGGGAGCTTCCAGCGGGCAGCGTCGATCCGGGCGAGACATCGGATGCCGCGGCGCGGAGGGAGTGTCATGAGGAGATCGGCAAGATCCCCCGCAGCCTCGAGCGGGTGGGATCGCTGTTCCCGACCCCGGGCTATTGTGATGAGGAGATGATCTTCTACCGGCTCGACGGACTCGACGAGCCGCCGACGGCCGCCCAGCTCGACGAAGACGAGGTACTCGAGCCGCGAGCGTTCGCGCTGGCAGAAGTCCGCGCGATGATTCAGCGACGCGAGATTCTCGACATGAAAACCGTCGCGGGGCTGGCCTTGCTCGGTCCCTAGGCCCCGGCCCGGCACGCCTCACCGACGGTCCCCACGTGAATGTCGACCGTGTCCTGAACGCGCCGCGCGTAGCCGCCGGCCAGCGTCACGAAGACCGGGACGCCAGCGCTGCGGCAGACGTCAAACACCAGGCGATCGCGCCGGCGCAGCCCCTCCTTCGTCAGGGACAGTCCTCCGAGCTGATCTTCGTCGAAGGGATCGGCGCCCGCCAGGTAGGCAACGACGTCCGGCCGGTGCGCGAGGACCGTCTCGAGCGCGTCCGCCAGCTTCGTCAGATAGCCCTGGTCGCGCGTGCCGTCAGGTAGCCCGATGTCGAGGTCGCTCGGCGGCTTCCACATCGGATAGTTGTGCTGCTGATGGATGGAAAACGTGAAGACGTCCGGATCGCGCCCGAAGATCATGGCCGTGCCGTTGCCATGGTGCACGTCGCAGTCGACGATGGCGGCCCGACGGATCGAGCCGTCGCGTTGACAACAGCGGATGGCGACCGCGACGTCGTTGAACATGCAGAACCCCTCGCCGTGATTCGCGAAAGCGTGGTGCAGACCTCCTCCGAGGTGCACCGCGATGCGATCGGTCAAGGCGAGCCGAGCCGCGTGGATCGTTCCCCCGACCATCAGCCGGAAGCCGGCGGCGATGTCGTGCGACCACGGGATCTCGAGCTGAGCGATCTCGTCGGGGGTCAGCGTCCCCAGTCGCGTCTTCTCGATGTACTCCGGCGTATGGACCAGGGCCAGGTCATCCCACGCAGCCGGGGCTGGTTCAGCGAACTGAAGGTCCGCCGATGAACCAAGGGCCTGGCGAATCAGCCTGTATTTCGAGATGGGCCAGACATGCGGACCGATGTCCAGCTCGTAGGCCTGCGACTCGACGACCCACACGGAACTAGTAGGCGGGTGGCCTGGGTTCGGCCGGCTTCCGGCCGCGGCTCGGTGCCACAATCTTGTCGACGTCGGGAGGCTGCTTCGGAGTGGTGGTCTGGTCGGACGCCGGCTGCAGAGCGAGCGCCAGAACTTCTTCGATCGCGGACACCAGGTGCAGCTTCAAATCCTGCCGCAGCTCCTCGCCGAGGTCTTCCTTGACGTTCTTGTCGTTCTGCCGCGGCAGGATGATCTCGCGGATCCCGTGCCGTCGGGCCGCGAGAACCTTCTCCTTGACACCACCCACCGGCAGGACACGGCCCGAGAGCGTGATCTCCCCGGTCATGGCGATGTCGCCACGCACGGGGCGGCCGGTGAGCTCTGAGGCCAGCGCGGTGACCATCGTGACGCCCGCGGAGGGGCCGTCCTTCGGGATCGCGCCCGACGGCACGTGGAGATGGATCTCTGCGTCCTTGTAGAAGGAGGGGTCGACACCGTACCGTGGCGCGTGCGCGCGGAACCAGGAGAGCGCGGTCCGCGCCGACTCTTTCATCACGTCCCCGAGATGCCCGGTCAGCGTGAGCGAGCCACCGCCCTGCATGCGCGAGGCCTCGACGAAGAGCACCTCACCGCCGGCAGGCGTCCAGGCCAGCCCGACCGCGACGCCGGGATCCTTCGTCCGTTCCTCGAGCTCCTCGTCGAGGAATCGCGGCGCCCCAAGCAGCTCCGTGACCACCTCGCGCGTGACGACGACCTTCGCGAGGTCCCCTTCCGCCCGGCGCCGGGCGACCTTGCGGCAGAGCGCACCGATCTCGCGCTCCAGATTGCGGACACCCGCCTCGCGGGTATAGCCGCGAATGACATTCCGCACGGCAGGCTCGTCGAACTCGATGTGATCGGCCGACAGACCGTGATTCTTGACCTGTTTCGCGATCAGGTGTTCCTGCGCGATCTTCAGCTTTTCCTCCTCCGTGTACCCGGGCAGCTCGAGTACCTCCATGCGGTCGCGCAGGGGCGGCGGGATGGTATCGAGCACGTTCGCCGTCGTGATGAACAGGACCTCCGACAGATCGAACGGCACGTCGAGGTAGTGATCGCGGAACGAATTGTTCTGTTCCGGATCGAGCACTTCGAGGAGCGCCGACGCCGGATCGCCGCGGAAGTCCGAACCCAGCTTGTCGATCTCGTCGAGGATGAACACGGGGTTCTTGGACTCCGCCCGCCTGAGGCCCTGGATGATCTGTCCCGGCAGGGCGCCGATGTACGTCCGCCTGTGGCCGCGGATCTCGGCCTCGTCGCGCATGCCGCCAAGCGAGACGCGGACGAACTTGCGATCGAGCGACGTCGCGATCGACCGCGCCAGTGACGTCTTCCCGACGCCGGGAGGACCAAGGAAACAGAGGATCGGGCCCTTCACTTCCGGATTCAGCTTGCGGACGGCAAGGTATTCGAGGATGCGGTCCTTGGCCTTCTCGAGATCCGAATGGTCGGCATCGAGGACAGACTTCGTGCGCTTGAGCTCGATGACTTCCTCGGTCCGTTTTGCCCAGGGCAGGGCCACGAGCCAGTCCACATAGGTGCGCGACACCGTGTACTCGGCGGCCGCGACCGGCATTTTCGAGAGGCGATCCAGCTCGCGAAGCGCTTCCTTCTTGACCGTCTCCGGCATGCCCACCGTTTCAATCTTCTGGCGCAGCTCCTCGATCTCTTTGGCCTGCTCGTCCCCTTCGCCCAGCTCCTTCTGAATCGCCTTGAGCTGCTCGCGCAGGAAGTACTCCCGCTGGTTCTTGCCGACCTCCGACTGCACCTGGGACTGAATCTTCGAACCCAGCTCGAGGACCTCCAGCTCCTTGATCAGGATGCGGTTGAGCAGGTCCATGCGCGCGCGGACGTCGAGCGTCTCGAGGACCTCCTGCCGCGCGCCAGTCGACAACGTCGTGAGGCTCGACGCGATGAAATCGGCGAGCTTGGCCGGATCGATGATGTTCAGCGCGAGGGTTTGAAGGTCGTCCGACAGCAGCGGGGACAGCGAGACGACCTGCTGAAAGTTCGTCTTGATGTTCCGCTGCAGCGCATCAATCTCCAGCCGGTCCTGGTCGCGAAGCTCTTCGTCGGTCGCCGTGACGTCGGCGCGGATGTACGGCTTCAGGGCGACGACCTTATCGAGCCGCAGCCGCACGAGTCCCTGGACGATGAGCCGCAGGCTGCCGTCTGGCAGCTTGAACATCTTGTGGATGTGGGTCGCCGTGCCCGTGCGGTACAAATCGTCCTCGGCAGGCTCCTCGACCGACGCGTCACGCTGGGTGAACACGCCGATCAGCCGGCCTGAGGCGGCCGCTTCGTCGATCAGGCGAACGGAGCTCTCGCGGGCGACCGCGAGCGGCATGAAGGAATTGGGGAACAAGACGGTGTCCCGCAGCGGGAGCACCGGCAACTCGGGCGGAATGGAGAGGGGACGCTCGGCGGCAGACGACTCGTCGACGCCCGGACGTTCACCTCGCTCGCTCATGCACGATACCTTAGTCGCAAGTATCGGTTGGGAAAAGGGGGAACTGTTCCCCCTTTTCCGGCTTGGCGGGGTCGCTGGACTTCGAATCCGGCTTACAGCTGGATGCCCCGGTGGTTACGACGACATGTCCAGGAAGAGCGACGCGGCGCCGCGGCGCTGCGCCATCACGCGCTCGCGCTGTTCTGCCACTTCCCGCGCCTCCTCGCAGTCCTTGCACCGGACCGCGAACGGCAGCGCGCGCAGACGGCGCTCCGCGATTTCCTCGCCGCATTCGAAGCAGTAACCGAAGGTGCCATCTTCGAGCCGGTTGAGCGCCTCGTCGATACGGCTGAGGGTCTCGGTCTTCATCTGGATGAGCGCGAGCTCGATTTCCTCCTGGATGTCCGCCTCGGAGCTCTCGGCTGAGTCGAGCACACCCTGCTCCTGCCCGGTCATCCCCTCGGTCCGCACGTCCCGGATCTTCTCGTGCACCTTGCTCACGATCTCACGGCGCCGCTCCTCCAGAATGCGCTGGAGCTCGGCATACCGGTCTTTGCTCATCTGATCTTTCTTAAGTTCCTTATGTTCCACGGTCATGATGACAGCGACTCCTTTCCGCCGCCGACAGTCCCGAACTTGCTCGCTCGGCCTGCAATCGTGTTGCCAGACTTCCTCGGGCGCGCGCTACCCAGCGCGCATCCGGATTCGCCACTCGTAAGCTACCGCCGAGAAGGGATTCTGAGGTTTCTGGGGGGTGTCCGAAGGTATCTTCTCGCTCCGGAACCTCAGCTACCCGCCCTCGACCTTCACCGCTAACTGACTCATAAAAAGTGCTTTACATTCCTTACCTGTCCTGGTGGCGCTTGGGGGCTGCCGTCCAACTGCCACATTAGACGCCAGACCCCCCCGGTTCGGTTCGTTCTCAGTCTACCGACCGTACGTCCTTCTGAGAGGACGACAAATGTGTGGTTAAGTGACCACAGGCGGGTCAGCTGTTTTTGACGCAGCTCTGCCGCCAGCGCCCGCGGCCACGGCTAGCCGGAGCTACTGGACGAAGCGGCTGCCGATGGAGGCGTTGGGCACGATGCCCTGCTCGACCAGGAGCTGACTGTCGCGGCGGCTCCCCGTGCGGAGCCAGCGTTCATAAAGGCGAAGAAGATCGGCGTTGGAGGTCAGCGCGCTGCGCTCGCTGACGTCTGCGAGCACGTCCGCCATGCTGCAGAATTTGGAGGCGAGCTCCCCGAAGGTGGAGGCGAGCGAGGCTTCCTCGAACCGGCTCAGCGAACCGTAGGCGTATTCCCCCATGCTGACGTAGTAGTCGACGTCAACCGGCTTTCTGTTAAGGCTGTCGGAAAAGAACCCGGAAACGAACAGTGACAGATCGCCCAGGCTGCGAAGACGCGCGCGTTGCTCGACGCCGCCGCTCTCGAGCGCCTGCGCAAGCCGCAGCGCGAGCGGCTCATCGTCCAGCGTCGCGGCCCCGTTGCGCTCGAGGCGAACGAAGCCGCAGAGCAGGTTCACGAGATAGTACGACGTCAACGATCCGACTTCGAGCCGCTGCCGGGCAACGGCCGACTCCACCAGATCCTTGAAGTACTCTGCCGGCGTTTCCTCGAAGAGCGAACCGCCCATCTGTGCGACTCCCTCCGTTTGCCGCCGCCGGCGGTATCCCTGCCGGCGCTGACGGTTATGCAAGCCGTGTTCCTGTAAGTCGTGGTGGGTGCGCCCATTATAATTGATGGCTCACGGATTTCGAGATGGCCGAACGGTGTCCTCTGTGCGGTACGCGGAAGGCTCGGCGCGCGTGTCCGGCGCTCAACCGCGAGATCTGCGCCATCTGCTGCGGGACGAAGCGCCTGGTGGAAATCGCGTGTCCGGCGGATTGCGGCTGGCTGCGCGCGTCCGCAGCACATCCGCCTGCCGTCGCGCAGCGACGACAGGAACGTGATCGCGCGTTCATTTACGGTGCTCTCGGCGATCTGAGCGAGCGGCAGGCGCGAGTGCTGCTGTATCTCCAGGCGCTCGTGAAACAGTGTGCAACCCTGTCTCCGACCGTGATCACCGGGCTCGCACCGCTCGTCGATCGCGACGTGGCCGACGCCGCCGCGTCGCTCGCATCCACGTTCGAAACGTCTGCAAAAGGAATTCTCTACGAGCATCACGCGACATCGGTCCCGGCCCAGCGCGTCGCCGGAGATCTGAAACGCGGGCTGGAGGAGCTCGCGCGCGCGGAACGTGCGGTCCCCGATCGCGACATCGCGGCCGCGCTCCGGATGCTCGAAAAGCTCGCGAACGGCGCCGCCCCGGCGCTCGGCGACGGTGAGCGCAGTTATCTGGACCTGGTCGATCGCGTGATGAAGCCGTCAAACGAGGAACCGAGGGCGGACGACACGACCCGCCTCATCGTCCCCTGAGAACGAGCCGGGGTGTGGGGCAGAGTCCCACTAAAACTTGAAGAGGTCGTCGAACGCTTTCTGCGCGCTCGGCGGACCGGCGGAGGACTTCGTTTCGCGCTCGACGGTGACGCGGGCTTCGAAAAACGTGCAGGCGTTCCTGGCATCCTTGGGCGAGACGCGGGCCTCGATCGGCTGGGTACATTCGAACCGACTGCCGGTGTCGAAATGCGCGCACTGCGCGCAGCTGTGCAACTCCGCCCCACAGCGCTCGCAGCGAGTCTCGAAACCGATGGGAGGCGACAGCACGTGGCCGCACCGGGTGCACCGGACCACGTCCCGGAAGCCAGGCATGTTGGGAGATTTCGGGGCGAGCGGCGGCTGACCGCGCGGCGTGTACTCGCGCTTGGCGGCCGGCGGCTTCCCCGATCCGCCGCCCCGCTCGCGGTCGCGGGGATCGTCCTGATAGCCACGTTGCCGGTATTTCCGGTCGCTCATGGAACCTGTGTATAATAACTGATTCGTGCGGTCCGTTCAGGGCGCACTTAGGAAGCAGGTCATGGCCAAGCGTTGCGAACTCTGCGGGAAGGGCCCGGTCGTGGGCCGAAACATCAGCCACGCGCATAACGTCACGGCGCGCCGGTTCGAGCCGAACCTGCAGCGGGTGAAGGCGCTCATCGACGGCGCGGTCCGCCGCGTGCGCGTCTGCACGCGGTGCCTTCGCTCGAACAAGATCGTCAAAGCCGCCTAACGATGCGGACCGCGGTCTCGACCGAGAAGGCACCGAAGGCGATTGGACCGTACTCACAGGCGGTCCGCGCGGGTCAGCTGCTCTTCATCTCCGGGCAGATCCCGATCGACCCTGCGACGGGCAACCTGATCGCGGGCGACATCGCGGCGATGACGCACCGCGTGTTCGCCAACATCCGGGAGATCCTGGCGGCTGCCGGCGCGTCGCTCGATCAGGTGGCTCGGACGACGGTGTTCCTCGCGGACATGAACGACTTTGCGGCGATGAACGAGGTCTATGCCACCTACTTCAGCCAGCCCGCGCCGGCGCGTTCAACCGTGCAGGCCGCGCGGCTCCCGAAGGACGCCCGCGTCGAGATCGACGCGATCGCCGTCATTCCCTAGCGGCCCGCCCGTTCCACATCGACGACGCCTTTGATCGCTCTGAGCGACTTGATCACCTTCTCGAGGTGTTTCATGTCGCTGATTTCGACGGTCATCCGGATGTTGCCGCGGTTGTCGCCGTTCGACGTCGCGTCGACGTTCTTGATATTCGTGTCGATCCCCGCGATCTTCGCGCTGATGTCGGCGAGGATGCCCTTCCGGTCCTCGACCTGAATCGACAACCGGACGACGTATTTGGCGGGATCTCCCTCTTTGTCCCACTCGACGTCCATTCGGCGCTCCGGATCGTACAGAAGGTTGATGACGTTGGGACACGTCGCGGAATGCACCGAGACGCCTTTGCCGCGAGTAATGTAGCCGACGATTTTCTCGCCGCGAATCGGGTTGCAGCAGCGCGCGCGAAACACCATCAGGTCGTCGATCCCGCGGACTTTGATTTTCTGGTCGCCGGTCCCGAGCACGCGCTTGACGACCGACGCGATGCCGGTCTCCGGCGGCTTCTCGCGCAGCTGGTCCTGCGGCACGACCTTCAGGAGTGCCGTCCGCGGGGCCAGCTTGCCGTACCCGATCGCGGCGAACAGCTCCTCCGCCTTGGACAGGCCGCTTTCGCTGGCCGCCTTGGCCAGCGCCTCCGGATCGAGCAGGGCCTTCAGGTTCACATCGAACCGCCGCGCCTCCTTCTCGAACAGCCGACGCCCGAGCTCGATGCTCCGCGCCTTTTCCTCGCCGTGGATGAAGTGCTTGATTTTGTTGCGCGCGCGAGAGGTCGCGGCGAAGTTGAGCCAGTCACGGCTCGGCTTGTGGCCGGGCGCCGTGACGATTTCGACGATGTCGCCGTTCTTCAACCGCGTGCGCAGAGGGACCATCTTGCTGTTGACGCGCGCGCCGACGCACATGTGGCCGACGTCGGTGTGAATCGTGTAGGCAAAATCGATCGGCGTAGCGCCGCGAGGGAGGGCCTTCACTTCTCCCTTGGGGGTGAAGGTGTAGACCTCCTCGGGGTAGAGCTCGATCTTCAGGTTGTTGATGAATTCCTGCGGATCGCGGACCTCCTGCTGCCACTCCAGAAGCTGGCGCAACCAGACGAAGTACTGCTCGTCCCGATCGGCGCCGACCCGGCCTTCCTTGTACTTCCAGTGTGCCGCGATCCCCTCTTCGGCCACGCGATGCATCTCGGTCGTCCGAATCTGCACCTCGAAGGGAAACCCGCGCTCGCTCACGACCGACGTGTGCAGTGACTGGTACCCGTTGGGCCGGGCCATACCGATGAAATCCTTGATACGGCCAGGCACGGGCGACCATGTCTGGTGAATGATCCCCAGCGCGGCGTAGCAGTCCTTGACGGACTCGGTGACGAGCCGCAGCGCGACGAAGTCGTACACCTGGTCGAGATCGATCTTCTGCCGCTTCAGCTTCTGGTGGATGCTGAACAGGCGCTTGATGCGCCCGTCGAGCTCGATGACCGGGACCTGCGCCTCGGTGAGCTTGGCGGAGATGGTCCGCTTGAGCTCGTCGATCATGCCCTCGGCGGCGCGGCGGCGCGAATCGACGCGCGCGCGGAGCGACTCGTACGGCTTGGCCTCGAGGTATTTGAACGCCAGCTCCTCCAGCTCGTTCTTCACCTTGCTCATGCCGAGCCGGTTCGCGATCGGGGCGTAGATGTCGCGCGTTTCCTGCGCGATCTTGAGGCGCCGCTCCTCCGGCAGGTGGTGCAGCGTCCGCATGTTGTGCAGCCGGTCGGCGAGCTTCACCAGGATGACCCGGATGTCGTCGACCATCGCGAGGAGCATCTTGCGGAAGTTCTCCGCCTGCCGTTCCTCGCTGGAGGAAAACGGGATCGCGCCGAGCTTGGTGACCCCCTCCACGAGGTGGGCGACCTCCGGACCGAACAGCTCCTGGATGCGCTCAATCGGGGTGCGTGTGTCCTCGACCACGTCGTGGAGCAGGCCGGCCACGATCGTGACGACGTCGAGGCGCATGTCCGCGAGAACGTCCGCAACTTCAAGCGGATGGACGAGGTAGGGCTCGCCGGAATGGCGCACCTGTCCCTTGTGCTCGAACGCCGAGAACACGTAGGCGCGGCGGAGCAGCTCGATGTCGGCGTCCGGGATGTTCGCCCGGACTTTTTCGACGAGGTCCTCGAACCGAATCATGGCAACCGGTGTCTAACGTTCATGATACCGGAATACCCGGGGCCGGCTTGACGCTGCCTTTTGGGGCTGACTATACTGACCGGTCCTCGGCGGATCCCGCTCCAATTCCAGGGGGAAACAATGCGGAATTCGATGCTCGGCCCGTGTGCGATCGCTCTCTCCGTCGCCGTTGCGGCTGCCGGCTGCGGCAAGGTGAACGAGCTCAAAGCCAGAAAAGTGTTCAAGGATGCCAACGTCTTGTACCAGCAACAGGAGTACAAGAAGGCGGCCTCCAAGTACGAGGAGACGATAGCGCTCAGCCCTGACATCAGGATCCCGTGCGAAGGCGGCGATTGTTCTGCCGCGGCTCACTTCTACCTGGCCAACAGCTACGACAACCTGTACAAGCCCGCGCGCCAGGGGGAGGCGGAAAACGACGCGAACCTCCAGAAGGCCGTCGAGCATTACCGTATCTCGGCGGAGAAGGAAGAGAACCCGAAGATGAAGCGGCTGTCGCTTCAGTACCTGGCCGCGGCATTCGGCCCGGACAAGCTGGCGCAGCCCGACGAAGCCGAGGCCGCGTACCGCCGCATCATCGAGCTGTCGCCCGGCGATCCCGAGAACTACTTCGCCCTGGCCAAGATCCACGAGGACGCCGGCAAGTACGAAGAGGCCGAGGCGGCGCTGCTGAAGGCCAAGGAAATGCGGCCGGAGGATCCGCAGGTGTACGCCACGATCGCCGGCTTCTACAACCGGCAGGGGGAATTCGACAAGACCGTCGAGGCGTTGCGCGAGCGCGCCACGCGCGAGCCGAAAAACCCCGAGGCCTATCAGGTGCTCGCCGCCTTCTACTGGGAAAAGGCCTACAAGGATTTCCGCCTGAACCCGAAGGACAAGGGCAAGTACGTCGATGACGGTCTCAAGGCGGCTGACCAGGCGCTCGACTTGAACAAGGACTATCTCGAAGCGCTGGCCTTCAAGAACCTGCTGCTTCGCGAGAAGGCGAAGCTGACCAAGGACCGCAAGGAGTTCGACGCGCTCATCGCCGAGGCCAATCGCCTCCAGCAGCGCGCCGTCGAGCTTCAGAAGAAGAAGACCGCAGGAATCTCGAACTGAGTCCCGGCGCGGTGCCGGAACGGGACGTGCGCGCGCCTGGAACCGAGGACCCGGGCGCGCTGTGCGCGCACGCCGCCAGTTGTTGGGACCGCGCGTTCCGTGGCTATGCGATCGCCGAGGCCGAGAAGTCCGCCCTCGTACGCGATGGCTTGAGTGCCGTTCATTCAGCGCTGACGCTCGCGCCTGCTCATCCTCAGGCGCTGACCTACAAAGTGCTCCTTCTCCGTCTGCATGCCGCTCTGGAACGGAATTCAGTGGCGCGCGCCGCACTCGAGCTCGAGGCGGACGCGCTCCGGCACGCGGCAGTGGACGCGCAGAGGATCGAGCTCATCCCGCCCGCCTGAGCAGGCGAACCGCCGGCCGGACCGCGAGCGCTCCCGCGGCGGCGAGAGCGAATGACCCCCCGGCCGCCGCCAGGAAGCCGCGCCGGCGCGGACGCACGGCGGCCCGCGCCGTCCCGCAGAGCTCGATCAGATCGTCGCGTTCCTCGAGGTAGCGCTCGTGCATGTCGCGACACCCCGCTTCGAGGTACGCGCGCACGGCATCGAAGGCCACGGCGGTCTCCGGCGCAGCCTGGGAGGCGCGCTCGGCTACGGCCTGCAGGAACACATGGCGGTCGTGCAGGTCGCCGAGCACATCCTGGACGCGCTTCAGCAGCGCCAGCGCTCCGGACACTCGGACGGTCCCGGTGGCCTCTGCGGCCTCGAGCGCATACCGCAGCTTCTTCGCCGCAACCCGGACGGCATGCACGCGGTTCGGGAAGTGAACACGGCCCGCTCGTGCAATCGCTGTCTCGAGCTCATTCGCCCTCCGGAGAATGCGATCGGCGAGTAGGGCGCGCCATGACGGCGCCCCGCCGGCAGCGGGCCACCACATCGCGCGTCGCCCGGACCGAAGCGGGGCCAGCTTCGCCCGATTGTCCTCTCGTTCGAGCCGCTTGACCGCGCGGCGCAGGCGGGCATCACGCGATGCGCGCAGCTCGACCATGAGATGTTGAAGCGGAACGGCGGCAGCCGGCAGACGCCGGACCGTGGCGATGGCGAGCTCGAGCATGACATCGAGATCGCGGAGGCGGCCCAACCCTCGACCCGTCTTCTTGAGCCATCGTTGGGCTTTCTCAGCGGCCGGCGGCGACGAGCCCAGCAGCGGCAGCGCCTCTCGCAGCCGGCGTGTAGCCACGCGCGCATCGTGGATCGCATCGTCGTCGCCGTCGCGGACCGCGGGAAGCTGGGCGCTCAGCTTATCGAGCTGGTCGCGAACCAGAGTTTCGGGAGAGGTATGAGTGGGCACCGTCGGCTCCAATCGCTGCCTCACGCTGTTGCAAGCAGCGGTCCGGATTCATCGGCCGGCCAACCGGCTCGACGGTGCGTTCACTGGCGGCTTCGTTCGGTGACAACCCCGATTCGGTTCACGCCGGCTCCCCGCGCGATGTCGATAACGTCAATTACCTGACCGTAGCGGAGTCCACCATCCCCCATCAGATACAGCGTGCGATCCATTCGACCCGAGTACAGCGCGCGCAGGCGGTCCTCCAGTTCCGCGCGCGCGATGGGCGTCCTGTTGATGCGCAGGTTTCCGTCGACGAAATACTCCAGGACGATCTGAGAGGGCGGCATCTGTCGTGGCGCCGCACCCGGGCTGACGGTTTCGGGCACCGCCACGTCGAGGCCCTTCTGCGTGAGTGGCAGAGCCGCCATGAAGATGATCAGGAGGACGAGAAGGATGTCGATGAGCGGGGTGAGATTCATCTCGGCGCTCGGACGAAGCGCGTTCGGGCGGACGCTGGCGGGCCGCATGACCACCTCCTGAACGCTTAGACACCCGTTCGGGAGCGAAGTTCAGCGGGACCGAGGCGGAGGACGTCGCGAAACCTCGGTACAAAGCTCGAGGGCCGCACGTGACGGCCGTGCGGCCCTCGGATGGTAACAACGCGCGCCGCTGTCGTGCGGCTAGTTGGTGCTCGGAGAGGCGCCGGCGGCCTGGCGCATACCCGTTGTGACGATGCCGACCTTCTCGACGCCTGCGCCTCGCGCCGCGTCGATGACCGCGACGATCTCGCCATAGCGCAGCGAACCATCGCCGACGATGAACATCGTCTTTTCCTTGCGCTGCTCGAAGATGTTCCGCAGCCGCTCCTCGAGCTCGGCGATCGAGACGTCGGACTTGTTGACGGAGATCCGGCGGTCGGCGGTGTACTCGACGACGATCTGGCTGACGTCCGGCTGCGCCTGATTCGCGGAGCGCGTCTCGAGCGGCAGGTTGATGTCGACCCCCTTCTGGGTGAGCGGGAGGGCCGCCATGAAGATGATGAGCAGGACGAGCAGCACGTCGATGAGCGGCGTGACGTTCATGTCGGCCGTCGCGTGCGGCACTTCCGCCGTGACGACACGGTCGGCGCCGAAGTGCTTGTGGGCGTGCGCCATTACTTCCCTCCGCTCGCGCTCTCACCCGGCCGCAGCTTGCGCTCGGTGATGAGGCCGATGTCCTCGATGCCCGCCTTCCGGAGCTCGTCCATCGCCTGCATGATGGAGCTGTACGGCGCGTCCTGGTCCCCCTTGATCAGCACGATCTTCTCTTTCTTCTCTTCGAGGACCGCCTGCACGCGATCGAGGAAATCGCGCTCCAGGACCTTGACGCCGTTGACGTAGAACTCCTTGTGGGCGGTGACGTGGATCACCGTCTGCTCCTGCGTGTCCGGCTTGTCCGACGTATTGACCGCCTCGGGCAGCCTGACGTCGACGCCTTTCTGGAGCATGGGGGCGACCAGCATCATGATAATGAGCAGCACCAGCATGACGTCGACGAGTGGCGTCACGTTGATATCGGCCTTCAGCCCGCCTTTTGCGCCGCCAACATCCATTGCCATTGGAAAAGCTCCAAGGCAGCCCTAAAGGGCTGCGCTACGGGGCAGCTGCGAGGGCTGCGACGGGCAGCCCTCGAAGCGCTGCGTGCTACGCGGTCTTCTTGATGAAATAGTCGACCAGCTCCGACGACGAGTTGTCCATCTCGACGTTGAAGTACTCGATGCGTCCGGTGAGGTAGTTGTAGAACCACACCGCCGGGATCGCCACGAGCAGCCCGAGCGCCGTCTCGACGAGCGCCTCGGCGATACCGGCCGACACGGCACCGATGCCGCCCGACCCGGTCGCCGCGATGCCCTGGAACGCGGTGATGATGCCGACGACGGTTCCCAGGAGCCCGACGAACGGCGCGGTCGAGCCGATCGTCGCGAGCGCCGAAACGCCCTTCTTGAGATCGTTCGCCGTGAGCGCCGACGCGCGCTGGATGGCGCGGCGCACGGTGTCGACCAGGTCTTCCCGGCTCAGGTTCGACCCCGACTCCTGCTGGAACTGGTATTCCTGCAGGCCTGCGAGCACGACCTTCGCGAGGTGGCTGTAGCGGTAGTTCTTCGATGAGGACACCGCGATCGCATCCTTCAGGCGCCCCTCCTTGAGGTGCTTGGCTACCTGCGGCGCGTACTGCTTGGACTGCTTACGCGCCTGGTTGAACGTATAAATGCGCTCGATCGCGACGCCGAACGACCACATGGACATGATGATCAGGATGACGCCGATAGCTTTCGCCACCCAGCCCATCTGGTTCCACATGTGAATCAGATCCATTCCGCCTTCCATCGCACCCTCCGAGATCGTAGCGGGGGCTCAGGCCCGCTGGATGACACCTATTGCAAGGTGAAGTTGACAGTCACGGTCATGATGACCGGCACGGGGACTCCGTTGAGCAGCGTCGGCGTGAACTCCCACTGCTTGACGGCGTCGAGCGCCGCCTGATCGAGCAAGGGGATCGATCGGAGGACCTTGGCGTCCCTAACTCGACCGTCCGGGCCGATCGTCGCCTCGATGATCACGACGCCCTGCACGCGCGCCGACTGCGCGATGGGCGGGTAGACCGGATTGACGTGCTTCCGTTTCTGCGGCGCCTTGATGTTCCCGCCAACGCGGATCGGCGCGGTCGGCGGCGGCGGGGGCGGCGGTGGCGCTTCGGGCAGTCCGCCCACGACGCCTCCGACGACGCCTCCAGGAACTCCGCCTTCAACGCCGCCCGTCACGCCTTCCGTGCCGGTCACGCCCGTCTCTGGCGTGATCTCCGACGGCGCCTCCACAGGCGCGGCCGCAGCATTCGGCATCTCGACCGGCGGCGCCTTCGGGATCGCCGCGGCCGGCGGCGGGGGCGGAGGTGGCGGCGGCGGGGGCGGCGGCGGCGCGCCGACGAACGCCATCATCGTGGGCGGCGTCGGCAGCACGTCAGCAGCCATCAACGGGATGATGATGATCCCGCCAAAGATGAGCGTATGGACCGCAATCGACAGCGGAACGGTGTACCACTGCTTCGTTCCGACTTTGATCGAGGGTTCGACGACGTCCCCGAACATGTCTTTCGGCACGGGATTCTCCTCCCACCGCGGTGGCCCGAACCGGAGGTGATCCCCCCGGCCACCCGTGGCGCCCACGAAAGAGCGCCAAGTATAGATCAGACCCAAAAACGCGTGTCAACGAAACTGCTTCACCGGTTAGACACCGGTTCCGGGAAAACGGACCAGGGCCTCAGCCCGGATACCGCGGTATCCCGGGCGGTTGCTCACGCCCGCGACCCAGTCCCCCCTCTTCCAATTCGCATGCCGTAAAACGACCGTCTCACGAACACCAGCGAGGCTCCGAAAAAGACCGCCGCCAGGAGGTAACTGATGCCGGGGCCCGCATCCTCCCTAAGCTGGACCGCCAATTCGACCGCCAGCAAGCCGAACAATGTCGTGAATTTGATGACCGGGTTCATGGCAACCGACGAGGTGTCCTTGAATGGGTCACCGACGGTGTCGCCGACGACCGTCGCGGCATGGAGGGGCGTTCCTTTTTCCTTCAGCTCCACCTCGACGATCTTCTTCGCGTTGTCCCACGCCCCGCCGCCGTTGGCCATGAAGATCGCCTGGAACAGGCCGAAGAGCGCGATGGAAATGAGGTAGCCGATGAAAAAGTACGGCTCCAGGAACGCGAAGGCCAGGGTTGCGAAGAACACCGTGAGGAAGATGTTGAACATCCCCTTCTGCGCGTATTGCGTGCAGATCTCGACGACCTTCTTGCTGTCCGCCACCGACGCTTTTTCGACGCCATCCAGCTTGATGTTGCGCTTGATGAACTCGACGGCGCGGTACGCGCCGGTCGTCACAGCCTGGATCGACGCGCCGGTGAACCAGTAGATCATCGCGCCGCCGGAAATGAGGCCCAGCAGAAACGGCGCGTGCAGGATGGACAGGTTGCGCATCAGCTCCGGCTGCAGGCCGGACGTCAGGAGCATGATGATCGCGAAGATCATGGTCGTCGCGCCGACGACCGCCGTCCCGATGAGGACCGGCTTCGCCGTCGCTTTGAACGTGTTGCCGGCGCCGTCGTTCTCCTCGAGCAGATGCTTGGCGCGGGCGAAGTCGACGTCGAAGCGATAGTCGCGCTTGAGCTCCTCGCGGATACCCGGCAGCGTCTCGATGACCGACAGCTCGAAGACCGACTGTGCGTTGTCGGTCACCGGCCCATACGAATCCACGGCGATCGTCACGGGCCCCATCCCGAGGAAACCGAACGCCACGAGCCCGAACGCAAAGACCGGCTCGGCGATCATCAGGGCGCTGAATCCCTGCTGGCTCACCCCGTACGCGACGCCCATCAGCGCCACGATGCTCATGCCGAGCCAGTACGCGCTGAAGTTGCCGGCGACCAGGCCGGAGAGGATGTTCAGCGAAGCCCCGCCTTCGCGCGAGGAGACGACGATCTCGCGGACGTGGGCGGATTCCGTGGAGGTGAAGATCTTCACGAGCTCCGGGATGATCGCCCCGGCCAGGGTCCCGCACGTGATGACGATCGAGAGCTTCCACCACAACGTCCCGTCGCCCAGATCCGGGATCAGCCAGTAGGACACGACGAAGGTCAGCACGACGGACACGATGGAGGTCAGCCAGACCAGCCAGGTCAGCGGCGTTTCGAAGTTGAATTTGGTCGCGTCGGCGAACCGCGCCTTCGCGATCGCGTGGTTCAGGAGATACGAGAGCCCGCTGGCGACGATCATCATGACGCGCATCATGAAGATCCATACCAGCAGCTGGACCTGGACGGCCGGGTCCTTGACGGCGAGCACGATGAACGAAATCAACGCGACGCCGGTGACGCCGTAGGTCTCGAAGCCGTCGGCGGTCGGGCCGACCGAGTCGCCTGCGTTGTCCCCGGTGCAGTCGGCGATGACGCCCGGATTCCGCGCGTCGTCTTCCTTGATGTTGAAGACGATTTTCATCAGGTCGGAGCCGATGTCGGCGATCTTGGTGAAGATGCCGCCGGCGATCCGCAGCGCCGCCGCGCCGAGCGATTCGCCTATCGCAAAGCCGATGAAGCAGGGGCCCGCATAGTCGCGCGGGATGAAGAGCAGGATGCACAGCATTATGAACAGCTCGACGCTGATGAGCAGCATCCCGATGCTCATCCCCGCCTTCAGCGGAATCTCGTAGATCGGAAACGGCCGGCCGCGCAGCCCCGCGAACGCCGTCCGGGAATTGGCAAACGTGTTGATCCGGATGCCGAACCACGCCACGCCGTAGCTGCCGCCGATGCCGATCAGGCTGAACACGAGGATGATCGCGACCTTGACCGGCGAGAAATCGCGGAGCACGCCGAAGTAGAACGCCATGATCACGCCGATGAACAGCTCGAGGATCAGGATGAACCGGCCCTGCGTGACCAGATAGGTCTTGCACGTCTCGTAGATCAGCTCCGAGATCTCCCGCATCGACCGGTGAACCGGCAGGTTCTTGAGCTGCGTGAAAATCACCAACCCGAAAACGAGCCCCAGCACGCACACGGCGAGGCCGGACAGCAGGAGCGCCTCCGACGAGACGCCCCGGAACGACACCTGGCTGAAGTCCGGCAGGACGAGGTCCGCTTCGCTTCCGTGGTGGGCGACCTGCGCGTGCGCGGCGGTCGGATCGGCGGCGGGTTGAGCCTGCGCGAGCGCGAGCGCCGGTCCGTTCAAGATTGCGATGACCGCGAGCGCGGCCACCGCGCACACGTGACGTATCCCCTTCATGACACCTCTCGGCACACAGAAATCAGTAATCCTACCATCAGACGCGGTAGTCGTGGACGCGATCGTCGCCGCGCCGGAGTCGGAGCCGCGCCGCCAGCGCCATCCCGCCCGTCAGGAACACCCGAATCCCCTGCTCCACCGTGATGTCGGGGAACGCGGCGCGATCGCGCGCGCAAATCACCACGTCGCCCAGATACAGATGATTCGTCGGCACGTACACCGCGATCATCGCCTCGGGTCCGGTTCCGCGATCGACCGTGAACTCGCGCGTCAGAAACCCGAGCAGGAAACGTCCCGATGCGTCCTCGATGAGCACGACACGCTTGAAGCCAAACTCGTTGTCGGGCGAAAACGCGACGACGAGCTGCTTGACCGGCGCGTAGACCGTTTTGAAAACCGGGACGCGCAGAAGCCATCCTTCGGCTTGCGACAGCAGTCGCTTGCCGAGGACGTTCGTTGCAACCGCTCCCACCGCCAGGATCGCGACGGCCGTCGTCAGTATTCCGAGACCCGGGATCTCGCGTCCGAGCCATCTGGCGTAATACGGCCCCGTAATCCCGTCGACGAACCGGAAGATCCAGACGAACGCCACGATGCTGATTCCGAGCGGCACGATGACGAAGAAGCCGGTCACGAAGCTGCGCCGGAGCCATTGCAGCATTTTTTAGATTCGCGCTGGGGCCCCACCCCCAGCGCCTACCACGGCTCGCATCGCTCGCCGCGCTGATGCGAACGGCTGTCTGCTCTCAGAGCGCTTGATCACTGCGTTCTACCACCCTAGCCAGACGAACGTCACCGCCGCCAGCGCGAAGCGATAGTACGCGAACACGTCCAGCCGATGCCCTGCGAGGTAGCGCAGGAAAAACCGGATCGTGAGATACCCCACCACACCTGAGACGATCATCCCCACCGCAAACAGCGCCGCGGCATCTGCAGACAGGCCCGTTCTCGCCAGCTCGAGGCTTTCCTTGGCGGCGGCCGCCAGAATCGCCGGGATGCTGAGGAGAAAGGTGAACCGCGCGGCGGCGTCGCGCCGCAATCCCAGGAACAACCCGATGCTGATGGTCGTGCCGGAGCGCGACATGCCCGGAACCAACGCCGCCGCCTGACCTGCGCCGATGGCGAGCGCTCCTCCGGGCCCGAGCGCCTCCTCGGTCTGAACGCCGCGGCCGACGCGCTCCGCGACGAGCATCAGCACGCCGCCAACCACGAGCATCACGGCCGCCACGACAGGCGTGCGCAGCGCGGCCTCCACGTCATGGGTGTACAGCAGGCCGGCGGCGACGATCGGCAGCGTGCCGACGACGATGAGGCGGACCATGCGCGCGGTCGGATCGGATGCGGTCAGAGCCCTCGGAAGCGCCGCCGCCATCTGCACGAGCTCCGCGCGGAAAAACAGCACGACGGCCAGGAGCGTGCCCAGGTGACAGGCGACGTCGAATGCGAGCCCCAGCGCGCCGGCGTCCCAGCCGAAGAATGCACGGCCCAGAATCAGGTGCGCGGAGCTCGAGACCGGCAAGAACTCGGTCAGACCCTGGACGATCCCGAGGACGACCGCCCCCAGAAAGGTCACACCGCTAAGCGCGTTTCTTGCTTGGACGCGGGGCGCCGGCGGGCGCCGCCGCGCTGCGCACCGACACCGCCGCACGGCTTGCTCAGCATGATGGCGATCGATGGCGCGATGAACCACCCCGAATAGGTCGTCGCTACCGTGCCGACCAGCATCGTGAACGCGAACCCTTGGAGGACCTCTCCGCCGAAGAGGTAGAGCGCGAGCACCGACAGAAAGATCGTCCCTGAGGTGATCACCGTCCGCGTGAGCGTCTGGTTGATGCTGTCGTTGATCACTTTCTCGAGCGGTTCCCGCCGGGCCAGGCGTGAGTTCTCGCGGACCCGGTCGAAGATGACGATCATGTCGTTGACCGAATAGCCAACCATCGTGAGCATCGCCGCGATGATGTTCAGCGACAGCTCGTACTTGAAGAGCACGAGAAACGCGAACGTCACCAGGATGTCGTGGAACGTCGCGACGATCGAGCCGAGCGCGAAGCTCACGCGGAAGCGGACCGCGATATAGGCCGTGATGGCGGCGAGCGAAAAGAGCGTGGCGTAGATCCCCTTGCGTTGCAGGTCCTGACCGATCGCCGGCCCGACGATCTCGGTGCTCCGCTCGACGAAGTTCCCGAGGTTGGCCTGCTTGAGACGATCGAAGACGCCGCGCGCGCCCTGCTCGAGGCTCGCCCCCTGCTCGGTGACCAGCTCGGGCAGCCGGATCAGCATCTCGTTCGGGCCGGCCGTCGTCACGATCTTCTCGCCCGGCAGAGAGGCCAGCGCGTCGAGGACGGCCTGTTCGGTGACCGGCTTCTCGAACTGGACCACAATCGCCGTCCCGCCCGAAAAGTCGATGCCGAGCGGCACGCCGCGAGTGAGCACGAGCGCGGCGCCCGCCATGATGACAACTGTGGACAGCGCCAGCGCATGCCAGCGCCACCGGATGAAGTTGAAATTCGGAACCTTCGAAAACAGTTTCATTTCCGTTTCGCCCTAGATACTCAGGGTCGCCGCCTGACGGCGCGACAGAGCCAGCTCGAAGAGCGTCCGCGAGACGAACACGGCCGTGAAGACGTTCGCCAGCAGGCCGAACGTCAGCGTGGTCGCAAAACCTCGGATCGGTCCCGTGCCGAAGTTGAACAGGATCCCGGCGCCGATGAGCGAGGCCACGTGGGTGTCCAGAATGGTGAGGAACACGCGGTCGAATCCGGCGGCGACGGCCGCCCGGACGCTCTTGCCGGTGCCGAGCTCCTCCTTGATGCGCTCGAAGATCAGCACGTTCGAGTCCACGCCCATGCCGATTGTCAGGACGAACCCGGCGATCCCCGGCAGCGTCATCGTCGCACCCAGGTACGCCATGAACCCGAGCAGGATCACGAGGTTCAGGATGACGGAGACGATGGCGTTCACGCCGGAGAGCTTGTAGTACACGAGCATGAAGAGCGCGACGAGCAGGAGTCCACCCACCGACGCGGTGATGCCGCTCCGAATCGAGTCCGCCCCCAGGCTCGGACCGATCGTGCGCTGCTCCATATACGTCAGCGAGACCGGAAGCGCGCCCGACTTCAAGACGAGCGAGAGATCCGCGACCTCCTGGTTCGAAAACATGCCCTCGATGATGCCTTCGCTGTCGATCCGGTTGTTGATCGTGGGGGCCGACTGGACGCGGCCGTCGAGGATGATCGCGAGGCGCCGGCCGACGTTCTCGGCGGTCACCGTCCCGAACTTCCGCGCGCCCTCGCGGCTGAGTGAGAAGCCGACCGCGGGCTGGTTGTTGGAATCGAGGGTTGGCCGCGCGTTTCGTAAGTCGGTCCCCCGGACCGCCGCGACCTTGCGGACGAGGTAAAACACCGTGTCGGGGCGCTCGCCCGGCGCGCTGACGTCGCTCGTTCCCGGCACGATTTCCATGTCCGCTGGCAGCTGGCCATTGCGAGTGGCGAGCAGCGCCTCGCGAGTCGCGGCCGGACCGTCTTCGACGATCTTCAACTCGAGCTGCGCCGTCGAGCGGATGATCTCCTTCGCGCGCTGCACGTCGGTCACGCCCGGCAGCTGAACGAGAATCTGATTTCCGGCCGAGCCGTACTCTGTGACGATCGGCTCTGCAACGCCCAGCGCGTTGACGCGCTTTTCGATCGTCTGCAGCGCCTGCCGCACGGCGTCCCGCCGGAGCTGCACGGTAACCGGATCGCGAAGGCGGAAGGTGTACGCGCCGACGTCCGACGAGCGCGTGAACGCCGCGCCCGTTTCGTCGTCGGCGATCCGCCGAAACTCTGCGTCCTGAGACGACGAGACCCCGTCGACGCGGAAACTCGAGGCGTCGACGACCTGGTGCGACGTGAAGGCGATCCCGCGTTCGCGCAGCTGCTGGCGCAGGCGCTCGGCGGTGGTCTCCGTCTCGAGCCGCAGCGCATCGTCGGTTTGAGCGGCCAGGATGAGGTGAACGCCCCCTTTGAGGTCCAGGCCGAGGTGGATTTTTTCCCGCGGTGGGTAAAACGCGTAGATCGCCAGCGCGGTGATGGCGACGATGACGAGGAGCTTCCAGCGAAGGTTCTTGTTCATTGCGATTCGGGGACGATGGGCTCCTGGCCCTGATAGCCGCCGACGGCCGCACGCGCGATACGGATGCGGACCTTCTCGGCGATCTGAAGCTGCACCAGCTTGTCGTCGATGCGCGTGATCTCGCCGTGTATGCCGCCGGTCGTCACGACCTGGTCACCAACTTTGAGCCCGGACTGGAACTCCTGAATCTTCTGATGCCGTTTCTTCGCCGGCAACATCACCAGGAAATAGAAAATGGCCAGAATGGCCAGGACCGGGATGAGATTCAAGAACGGACTGGGGGTCATTCGACGGCGCGGGTGCGTGAAAAAGTCCGATGGAACTCCTGCCGGAACATTTCAAACGTACCAAACATAATAGCCTCCCTTACACGTCGCATGGTGTCAAGGTAAAAGTGGAGATTATGCAACGTGTTAAGGGTGGCAGCGGTCATCTCGTTGGCCAGAAAAAGGTGCCGGAGGTACGCCCGCGAGAAGCCCCGGCAGGTGTAGCACCCGCACTGAGGATCCGGGGGCCGCGGATCCTCCGCGAAGCGCGCGTGCTTGATGACGATGCGTCCCTCGCGCGTGAGCAGTTGGCCATTGCGAGCGTTGCGCGTCGGCAGCACGCAGTCGAAGAGGTCTATCCCACGCGCGACCGCCTCCACCAGATCGTCCGGCATGCCGGTTCCCATCAGATACCGCGGGCGATCCTCCGGGAGCAGCGGCGCCGTATGCGAGACGACGTTGTACATCGTGTCGACGGGCTCGCCAACGCTCAGTCCGCCGATCGCGTAGGCGTCGAACCCGACATCCAGCGTGCGCTGCACGCTTTCGGCGCGTAAATCAGGCTCTATGCCGCCCTGCACGATCCCGAACTGCGCTTGGCCCGGGTTCGTCACGAGAAGGCCGTCGACCTCGCCGCCCCGGATCGCCTGAAACCGCGCCCGCCCGCGCGCCGCCCACCGATGCGTGCGCTCCATCGCCTCGCGCGAGGAGCCCGTGGGCGCCGGCGAGGCCGCACACTCATCGAGCACCATCGAGATGTCGGAGCCGAGCTGCGCCTGAATGTCCGCCGCGCGCTCGGGCGTCAGCAGGTGCTCCGTCCCGTCGAGGTGCGAGCGAAACCGTACACCCTCCTCGTTCAGGCGCCTGATGCCGGCCAGACTGAAGACCTGATAGCCGCCGCTGTCGGTGAGCAGGGGACGATTCCAGCCGATAAACCGGTGGAGCCCTCCGAGACGCGCGATCGGCGCGTCGCCCGGGCGCAGGAAGAGATGGTAGGTGTTGCCGAGGATGATCTCCGCTCCGAGGTCGACGAGATCGCGCTCGGTCATCGCCTTCACGGCGCCCTGCGTACCCACCGGCATGAACGCGGGAGTCTCGACGGTGCCGTGAGCGGTCACCATGCGGCCTCGCCTGGCGAGCCCGGAGCGATGCGTGACCTCGAAGGAGAAGCCGTGAGGCACGTTCTTTTATAATGGTGGTGGACTCAAGAATCCAGAATTCAGCATCCGGAAGGGCCCTGTGAAGCGCCTGCGCATCGGAGTGGTGTACGGAGGCCGGTCGGGAGAGCACGAAGTGTCGCTCGCGTCGGCGGCAGCCGTCTTCGCGAACCTCGATCGCGCGCAATACGACCCGGTTCCCATCCGGATCGAGAAGGATGGGCGCTGGACGCTCGCCGACAAGCCGCCGCTCGCCTCTTCGGCCGCCGAAGTGATCGAGCACGCTCGGTCGGAAGCGGCGCGACCGATACGCGGCGGGCGCGAGGTGCATCTCGTGCCGTGTCCGGGCGACGAAACGATGATCGCGATCGATCGCGGCGCAGAAACGAGCGCCGGACCCCGCGCGGCGATTACCGGCCTGTCGCTCGATGTCCTCTTCCCGGTGCTGCACGGTCCCTATGGAGAGGACGGCACCGTTCAGGGGCTGCTCGAGCTGGCCGGCGTCCCGTACGTGGGCGCAGGCGTGCTGGCGTCGGCCGCGGGAATGGACAAGGGAATCGCGAAGGTCCTCTTTGCGGCGCGCGGCCTGATGGTTGGCCCCTACGAGGTCGTCCTGCGCAGTGACGTGGATGCGCGATCCGTCCGCCGTCAGCCACAGACTCGTGACGAGGCTGGGGCTGCCGCTGTTCGTGAAACCGGCGAACCTCGGATCGAGCGTCGGGATCTCGAAAGTGAAGGAGATCTCCGCGCTCGCGGCCGCGATGGATCTCGCCGCCGAGTTCGATCGCCGGATCGTCGTCGAGGCGGCGATACCGGACGCGCGGGAGATCGAGTGCGCCGTCATCGGCAACGACTCCCCCGAGGCGTCGGTGCCCGGCGAGATCATCCCGTCCCGCGAGTTCTACGACTACGAGGCGAAGTACCTGGACTCGCGATCCCAGTCGGTCATCCCGGCTGACCTCGAGCCCGCGCTGACCGAGGCGATTCGCCGGCAGTCGATCGAAGCCTTCCTCGCGATCGATTGCGCGGGCATGGCGCGCGTGGACTTTCTCGTCGGCCGCGCCGACGGCCGGATCTACATCAACGAGGTCAACACGATTCCGGGCTTCACGACCATCAGCATGTACTCCAAGATGTGGGACGCGACCGGAGTCCCCTACACGGCGCTGCTCGACCGGCTGATCAAGCTGGCGATGGAGCGGCACGCCGAGAAGCAGCAGCTCAGGACCAGCCTGACATGAGCGCCAGGCGCGCGCTCACCGCCGCGCTCGCGGCGATCGCCGTCGCCGCGACGTCGGCGGCTCCTGCGCCAGGCGCGCGCCGGCTCCGTGGATCCGAGGGTCTTGCTCGCGCCTACGACGCGATCCTCGACGCGCGGTTCGATCGCGCGTCGTACGAGTTGGAGCGGGCCTGTGGTCCGCTTCGAGCCGGGCCAGCGGCGCGGTCTGAGCCGGTTGGGCTCACCGACAGCCCCGCACCGGCCGAGGCCTGCGACGTGCTTCGCGCGACGGCGCTCTGGTGGCGCATCCAGCTCGATCCGCACAACCTCGCCCTCGATCCTCGGTTTCAAGGGCTCGTGGACCACGCGATTGAAGGCGCGGAAGCCTGGACCGAACGGGATCCGATGGACGCGGAGGCGTGGTTCTATCTCGGCGGAGCGTATGCGGCGCGCGCGCAGTGGCGCGTGCTGCGTGAGGAGCGCCTGGCGGCGGCGCGCGACGGCAAGCGAATCAAGGAGGCGCTCGATCGGGCGCTGACTCTCGATCCGCACCTGACGGACGCCTATTTCGGCCTGGGACTTTACAAGTATTACGCGGGCGTCGCGCCCACCGTGGCGAAGGTCCTCCGCTGGCTCCTGCTGCTGCCCGGCGGTGACAAGGACGAAGGCCTGGCGGAGATGCTGCGCGCGCGCGACGCCGGCGGATTGCTGCAGGGAGAAGCGGACTACCAGCTCCACCTCATCTATCTCTGGTACGAGCAGCGCGCCGACCTCGCGCTGGACCTCCTGGAAGGGCTGCAGGCGCGGTACCCGGCGAATCCGCACTTTCCAACGCAGATCGCCGAGGTTCACGAGGTCTATTTCCACGACGTGCCCGCCAGCCTCGCGGCCTATCGGACGCTGCTCGCCGCCGCGCGCGACGTGCGCGTCATGCTGCCGCATATGGCGGATGCCCAGGCCCGTCTCGGAATCGCGAAGCACCTCGAGACGTTGTCGGAGTCCGATGGGGCAATCGAGCACCTGCAATCGGTCGTCAGCGCGAGGCCGGAGGCGCCGTTCGGCGTCGTCTCGGAGGCGCAGCTCCGACTCGGCCAGTCCTACGAGCGGATGGGGATGCATTCGCAGGCGGTCGCGGCGTTCAAGGCCGCGCTCGCCGCGGCCCCGTCGAGCGATCCGTATGGCGTGCGCGAGCGAGCAGGCACCGCGCTCGGGCGCCGACCGCCTTCACGCGCCGGCGAGGCGTATCGCCTGTCGCTCGAGGGCTGGCGAACGTTCGAGCGGGGTGACAGTACGACCGCGGCTGCGACGCTCGCGCGGTCGCTGCGGCTCGCGCCGGGTGACTTCGTCGCGCGATCCCGCTACGGCCGCGTGCTGTCCGCGCGGGGCCAGGATGCGACGGCCCTCGCCGAGATCGAGCGCGCGCTCGCCGCGCGCGCCGACGCGCCGCCGAGCCTCGTCGCCGCCACGTATCTCGAAGCGGGCGCCATTCACGAGCGCGCGGGACGCCGTACGGCCGCCATCGCGATGTATCGACTCGCGTCGCAGCTGTTCGGCGCCGGCGCCGACGCGCGCGACAGCGCCGTGCGCGCGCTCGCGCGACTCACACCGCCCCCGCAGTGAGGCCGAACGATCGACGCGCGCGCGATCGACGTCATCGCGCGCCGAAAAGTCGATCGACACGCGTCGAAATTTTGACTTTTTGGGCACTTTGTGCTTGACAGTGATTTTTTCTCATGCACAATCTACATCTTGTGTGACGGTGGTCCGCTCAGCCCACCTGTAGAAATTTTCTTTCGCGGTAACTTTGCTGAGCTGTCACGTCCCAGGAGGAAGAATGGCGAAGAAGGGCGGTAAAGGCGGGAAGAAGGGCGGCAAGAAGCGCTAGGTTCCCGTCAACCGATCGGGGGGTGTCAGCTCGAGCGACACCCCCAAACTTTTTCAGGTGCGGATCTCTTACCTGCGGTCAGCGGCGAGCCGGAGATTGGTTCCCAGCGCGTGTGAGAGTTACCCAACGAAGTGAGGGCGCTGCAGGCGCTCCCTGGCGTGCCAGGAGGCAGCGGCGAGCGATGCGGTAGAGGCCCTCGCGATCGAACACCCGAACGAAGGGGGGGATACCAGTAATGGCCAAGAAGGGCGGCGGGAAGAAAAAGGGCGGCAAGAAACGCTAAGCCGTCACCCCGCTGAAAGAGGAAAGGGGGGCGCAATCGCCCCCTTTTTCCTTTTCAAGGCGTCAGTTTGATTCCGTCCCACACACGCACGCGCTGAATCACGTCCCACTGCTGCAGTCGATCCACGACATCCATCCCAGCCACCACGGACCCCACGACCGGGTATCGACCGTCGAGGTGCGGCTGCGGCGAGTGCGTGATGAAGAACTGACTCCCGCCGGTGTCCCTCCAGTCGAGCGCGATTCCTACCGTGCCGCGAAGGTACGGCCGCGGCGTCAGCTCGTCGCGGATCGTGAACCCCGGTCCCCCCTCGCCGTCACCGCGCGGATCGCCCCCCTGCGCGACGAAATTCGGGACGACGCGGTGGAACGGCAGCCCCGTGAAAAAATCCCGGCGCGCGAGCGCGATCAGTTGTTGGGCCGTCAGCGGCGCGTCGTTGACGGCCAGCTCAATCTCGACGGTTCCTTTCGCCGTCTCGAGATACAGATGCGGCGAGAAGGGTGGCGAGATCAGCTCATTCGAGGTGTAGGGCACCGGCGGCGGCTGCGCGGGCGCCGGACGGATCGCCGCGGCCGTCCCTGACGTGGCATCGATCCCGCGCAGAAGCTCCAGGGCGCGAAGACGGACCGCCCATTCGCGGTCGGCGAGCGCCTCCTTGAGCACCGGGACCGCCTGCGGGCGTGAAGTAGCCGCCAGGGCGCCCAGCGCGGCGGCGCGGGCAAGGTACGTCGTGTCGGCGCTCCACGTCCGGTATGCGCCGGCCAGCGCTGCCGCGTGGCGGTCGGCCTTCAGCTCGCCCAGCAGCCGAGACGCCGTCATGCGGACGACCACATCCGGATCTTTCAGATGCTCGACCAGCGTGGTGTCGAGCGCCGGAGCATCTTTGAAGCGGGCGAGCGCCGTCAGGACCGACGGGATCGAGCGGCGATCCTCGTCGGCGAGCATAGGCGTGAGTCTCGGCAGCGCCTGATCGGCCGGCAGTCCGCCAAGGGCCGACGCGAGGGCAGCCCGCACGCTCCAATGGGGATCCGGGTCGAGGCCGGACAGCACCAGCAGGAATTCATCGGCGTCAAGCTGCGCGATGGCCCGGATCGCGGCGGCTCGAATCGACGGCCAGGGATCGGCGATTTGATCGAACAGGAGCTCGCGCACATCTGGTGCTCGAAGCGGGCCGAGCGCGGTTATCGCCTCCAGCCGGACGTTCGGATCGACGTTGGGCGCACGAAGGATCGCCGCGAGCGCGGTTGCCGCCTCCTCCCCTCCGATCTGCCCCAGCGAGCGCACGGCCGACGGCGCAACGAGCGAATCCAGCTTTCCCGGAACAACGAGCGCCAAGAGCGCCTCGACGCCGCCCGGCGGCTTGACCAGACCGAGCCCGCGCGCGGCAAAGGCGGTCGTGTACCGACCGGGGCCGCGGGCCAGATCGATCAGGGCCTGGCCGGCGCGCGGATCTTCGATTCGCTGGAGCGCGTAAGCGATCGGCCACCACCGGCCGATCGGCCGGCCGTCCGGGCCGAGAACGGCCGCGGCGAGCGGCTCGTACGCCTTCAGCCTCACCAGGGCATAGAGACACAGCCGAAAGGCTTCCGCCTCCGGCGGCGGCTGCGGGGCATTCGGCATCTCGGCGCCGTCGGCGTCCGGGCCGATCGCCGCAATCTGTCCTGCAGAGGCCGCCTCTTTGGCGACCGCGCCGATTGCCGCCGCAGCCGAGGCATCGCCGATGAGGCCCAGCGCCTCGGCCGCGCGGCCTCGCACGATCCAATCCGGATCGGCGAGCGCTTTCGTGAGCGGCGCGACCGCCGCGCGATCTCCCAGCAGTCCCAGTCCGAACGCGGCGATCTGACGCACATCGGGCAACGTGTCGGCGAGCGCACCGATGAGCGGATCGGCCCCTTCCGCGAGGCCCACGCGACCGATGGCGAGTGCGGCGCGGTACCGGACCCTCGGCTCGGCGGCCGAGACCAGCTGCCGCAGGTCTCCTACCGGTGGAGGTGGAGGCGGCGCGACCTTGGACGATTTGGACGTCTTGGCCGCGGCCGCGGGCGCGGGCGCGACCGGTGGCACCTCGTCACGGAGAACGCGTCGATCTTCGAGGCTCACGATCCAGCCAAGCTTCTGCTCGACCGAGACGGTTATAGGCTTTGGCGGGGGCACGGTCGCGCACGCCGATGCGAGACATGCGGACGCCAGCCAGATCAGTCGTCGGCTATCTCGAATCATTGGCGTCTACAGCGGCGCGCCGCTCGGTGGCACGATCGACCCGATCCTGCACGAGCGTGACCCCGATGCCCGGGCCCTCGGGGACGGGAATCGTGCCATCCGGTCGGATGTCGATTGGAGGTTCGATGAGATCCGGCGCGTAGTAGCGCTTGCTGGCTGCGACGTCGCCGGGAAGCGTGAAGTTGGGGAGGGTCGACAGATGGATGTTGTGCGCGCGGCCGACGCCCGTCTCGAGCATGCCGCCATGCCAGACAGGGATGCCGCGGGAGGCGCAGAGATCGTGCAGTCGGATCGACTCGCCGTGGCCACCGATCCGACCCGGCTTGACGTTGATGATGCGGCACGCACCGGCGTCGATCGCGGCCTCGGCCTGTTTCACCGTGTGAATCGACTCGTCCAGGCAGATAGACGTCCGGATCCGGCGCTGCAGCCTGGCGTGATCCGCCACGTCGTCGTAGTCGAGCGGCTGCTCGATCATCATCAGGTCGAACGGATCGAGCCGCGCGAGATGGGTTGCGTCGTCGATCGTGTACGCGGCGTTCGCATCCACCATGAGCGCCACGGATCCGAAGCGCTTCCGCGTCATCTCGACGGCCTCCACGTCCCAGCCGGGCTTTATCTTGATCTTGATCCGGCGGTAGCCCGCTGCCAGCTCTGTTTCGATCTTCGAGGCGAGCTGATCGAGCGAGTCCTGGATGCCGATCGAGACGCCGGACTCGATCGCGGTCCGGGTGCCGCCGAGCACGCGCGCCAGCGGGACGCCCTGCTGCCGCGCGAACAGATCCCAGGCCGCCATCTCCACCGCTGCCTTCGCCATGTTGTGCCCGCGGATGCCGCGGAGCGCCGGAAAGATCTCGCGCGGATGCGCGACGTTCACGCCGAGGACGCGTGGAGCGATAAAACACGTGATGATGTGCCACGCCGTTTCGGTCGTCTCGCTGCTGTAGAACGGATTGCCTTCCGCCACGCACTCGCCGTGTCCCGCCGCGCCGTCCCCATATGCGGTGACGAGGATGCACGTTCGATCGTGCACGCGTCCGAAGCTCGTCTCGAAGAAGTGCACGAGAGGAAGCCGCAGCAGCCGCAGCTCGAGCCGATCGATCCTCACGGCGATCATGCTACCTTAGTTTGCGCTTGGACTTCCGGTACATCGCCATCGACGGACCGATCGGCGTCGGCAAATCGTCGCTCGCCGAACGGCTCGGCGCGCGGCTCGACGCGAACGTGGTCCTCGACGACGCCGAGAATCCGTTCCTCCAGGATTTCTACATGGGGCGCGCCGGCGCCGCCTTCCAGGCGCAACTCTTCTCGCTCCTGAACCGCCACCGCCAGCAGACGGAGCTCAGACAAGGCGATCTGTTCGCGCAAACCACGATCAGCGACTACCTGTTCGAAAAAGATCGCATCTACGCGCATCTCAACCTCGACGACAACGAGCTTTTCATCTATCAGCGCCTGTACGACCTCGTCGCCGGCGACGTCATCGCGCCCGATCTCGTCATCTACCTGCAGGCCCCGACCGACGTGCTCCGCCGGCGGCTGCGTGAACGCGCGCGGGCGAACCCGGAGGCGCCGCTCCTCGACGACGAGTACGTCCGGGAGCTGAACGAGGCGTTCAACCATTTTTTCTTCCACTACCAGGCGACGCCGCTGCTGGTGATCGAGACGTCACAGTTCGACTTGTCGTGGGGCGAAGAGGCGCTCGACGATCTCGTCAAGCAGCTCCGCGGGATGGGGCGAGGCACGAGGTACTACGTGCCCAGAATCGGGTAGTGCGTCCACGAGGCCGGGGAAACGATTAGAATCTCTCCGTAATGGCCTGGTTCAAGAAGGTCCGCAAGCCGATCGAGGCGCAGGGCGACAAGCCCAGCCGGGTGCCGGAGGGACTCTGGGTCAAGTGTCCGACGTGCTCGAAAATCATCTACAACAAGGACCTGACCGCAAGCCTGAGCGTGTGCCCCCACTGCGCCCACCATTTCCGGCTGAACGCGACCGACCGCCTGCGCTCGCTCTTCGACGATGAGCTGTGGGAAGAGCATGACCCCGGGCTGGTGTCGATCGATCCGCTCGACTTCGTCGACACGAAGCCGTACCGCGCACGGATCGAAGCCGGCATCGCCGCGACCGGCCTGAAGGATGCGATCATCGTGGGCACGGGCCGGATCGAAGGACTCGAGACGATCGTGGCAGCCATGGAGTATGGCTTCATCGGCGGCAGCATGGGCGTCGTCGTCGGCGAAAAAATCACGCGGGCGATCGAACGGGCGATCGAACGGCGGCTCCCGATCGTGATCGTGTCCTGTTCGGGCGGCGCGCGGATGATGGAAGGCACGCTGTCGCTGATGCAGATGGCGAAGATCGGCGCGGCGCTGGCACGGCTCGACCGCGCCAAACTGCCGTACGTCTCGGTGCTCACCGACCCGACGACCGGCGGAGTGACGGCGAGCTTCGCGATGCTCGGCGACGTGAACATCGCCGAGCCCAAGGCGCTCATCGGCTTCGCCGGGCCGCGCGTGATCGAGCAGACCATCCGTCAGAAGCTGCCCGAGGGTTTCCAGCGCAGCGAGTTCCTCCTCGAAAAGGGAATGATCGACGCGATCGTCGACCGCCGGGAGCTCAAGCCGACGATCTGCCGCGCCCTGCGCTTCGGCGGCGCGATCGCGGCCGCTCCGCCGGTCCCGGCAGCCGAGCCGAGCGTCGTCTCGATCACGCAGACCTGATTCCCCCTCGTCCATCTGTCCAGCACGTTCATCTGCGTTAATCTGCGGTTGTGGACGCGGTCGCGTACCTCTTCAGTCTCGAAACGCTGGGCATCAAGCTCGGTCTCGAGAACATCCGCCGGCTTACCGCGGCACTGGGCGCTCCGCATGACGCGTTTCAATCGGCGATCGTCGCCGGCACCAACGGGAAAGGGTCTGTGGCGGCGATGACCGCGGCGGCGCTCTGCGCGGCCGGGCGTCGGACGGGGCTGTACACCTCGCCGCACTTGACCTATCTCGGGGAGCGTTTCGTCATTGATGGCCGGCCGGCGACGCCGGACCAGCTTCGCGAGGCGGCCGAAGCGGTCCGGGCGGCGTCCGAACAGTTGGTGAAGAGCGGAGAGCTGGGGGCCCCCCCGACGTTCTTCGAGGCGACGACGGCCGTGGCCTTCGAGATGTTCAGAAGGGCGCGGGTCGAGGTAGCGGTGCTGGAAGTCGGCCTGGGGGGACGGTTCGACGCGACGAACGTCGTGACGCCGGCCGTCGCAGCCATCACGTCGATCGATCTCGACCATACCGACCTGCTCGGCCCGACGCTCGAAGAGATCGCGCGGGAAAAGGCGGGCATCATCAAGCCTGGGGTGCCGGTCGTGGTCGGGGAACGGAAGCCGGGACCGCGGGCGGTGATCGAGGCAGCGTCGGCCGATCGCGGCGCGCTATATATCGGCGCGTTCGACGGTATCGACCTGGATGCCCGATTGGATGCCGGCCGCGCGATTATCGATTTGAAGACGCCGCGCGGTACCTACTCCGGCGTGCGCCTGGCGCTCGCCGGCCGTCACCAGATCGACAACGCCGTCGTCGCGACCAGACTGCTCGAGACGCTCTCCGACGCGGGGCCCCGCGTCACGCCAGATGCCATCGTCGCGGGGCTCGAGCGCGTCGTCTGGCCCGCGCGGCTCGAGTCGATCGACGCCGCGCGGATCGCGCGGCCTGGACGGACCGTTCTGCTGGATGCCGCGCACAATCCGGCCGGGGCCCGAGCGCTGGCGGCGTATCTTGGCGAGTGGCACCCCGGAGGCGTGCCGATCGTGTTCGGCGCCATGCGCGACAAGGACGCTCGAGGGATGCTGCAGGCCCTGGCCCCGCATGCGACGCGTTTCCACGTCACCCGCGCCCAGACGACGCGGGCGATGGACCCCGAGCCGCTCGCCGAGGCTGCCCGGCGCGAAGCGACGGAGGTTCCGATCGACGTGCACACGAACGTGCGCGCGGCGCTCGAGGCAGCCATCGATCGCTCGGCATCGCCGACCGTCCTCTGCGCCGGCTCGATCTTTCTCGTGGGAGAGGCGCGTGCTATTCTTTGCTGACTCCCGCCGCGCCGTCCTCTGCATGCGCATCGTCATCGCCCTGCTCTTCTGTTCGATCGCCTTCACGCCATCCGCTTCGGCGCAGGCCCTGGAGGGCTGCGGTAAGCAGTGGGAGCAGCTCAGCTCCGGGTTCGTACGCGTGGGCGAGCACCACTACAAACGAACCGGCAACGTGCAGGTCACCTGCGCCGATATGATGTTCTTCGCGGATGAGATGGATCTGCATACCGACAAGAACGTGCTGACCGCGTCGGGCAACGTGGTGTTCACGTCGGGCGGCAACCGCATCGGCGCCGATCGCATGGAGTTCGACACGAAGACCCGCACGGGCACCTTCTTCAATGCCTCCGGGACCGCGACGCTCGGCGATCGCGTCGATCGGAGCCTGTTCGGCACGCAGGAGCCTGACGCGTACTTCTACGGCGAGAAGATCGAGAAGCTCGGTCCGCGCAAGTACCGGATCACGCGCGGTGGTTTCACGACCTGCGTGCAGCCGACGCCGCGCTGGGAGATCACCTCAGGCACGGCGACGCTGACGCTCGACGAGTACGCGCTCTTGCGCAACTCGGTCCTGCGGGTGAAGGGTGTGCCGCTCCTCTATCTGCCGGTGTTTTACTACCCAATTCAGGAAGACGATCGAGCAACCGGGTTTCTGATACCGACGTACGGGGCCTCCACATACCGCGGCCAGACCATCAGCAACGCGTTTTTCTGGGCCATCGGCCGGAGCCACGACGCAACCTTCTTCCACGACTGGTTCTCGAAGACGGGGCAGCAGGTGGGAAGCGAGTATCGGTACGTGCTCGGGCCGGAGTCGACGGGCAACGCGCGCGTGTCGTACCTGAACGAACATGCGGCAGATCCCGGAAGCGGAGTCTCGCCCCAGGCGGACCAGCGCAGCTATCGGGTCGACGCCGCCGCGAATCAGCGGCTTCCGCTGGGACTGCGCGCGCGCGCCAACGCGAACTACTTCTCGAGCCTCCAGACGCAGCAGCTCTACCAACAGAATGTCTCTCAAGCGTCGGACCGCCAGCGGAGCTTCGGCGTAAACGTCAGCGGCGTGTGGGGCACGCACAGCCTGAGCGGTACCTACGACCGGCGCGAGACGTTCTACCTTTTCAACGAAGGGAACTCGAGCCTTACTGGATACGCTCCGCGCATCAACTACAACCGCAGCGAACGGCCGATCGGCGGGACGCCTGTCTACTTCGGCCTGGCCGGAGAGTATGTCAGCCACGTCCGCCGCGACCAGCAGCGGGTACTGGTCGATGGCGAACCGCAGCAGGAGGTGATCGATCGAGGGCTCCAGCGGGTCGACGTCCTGCCGCAGGTGCGATTCCCGTTCACCAGATGGCCATTTTTGACGATCAACTCCTCAGCCGGTTGGCGCACGACGTGGTGGAGCGAGAGCATCGATCCCGACACGATCAATCAGACTCCACCCGTGTCTCCGGTGCAGATCAACGAGTCGCTCACCCGCAGCTACTTCGATCTGCAGTCGACGGTTACGGGCCCGGTGTTCACGAGGATCTTCAATACGCCCGGGAGCGGATACGCCGACAAGTTCAAGCACGTGATCGAGCCGTCGGTCAGCATCCAACGAACGACCGTGATCGACGAGTTCGATCGCATCGTACGACTGGACGGGACCGATTCCGTGGTTGGACAGGTGACCCGAATCGCGTACGGTCTCACCAACCGGTTATATGCCAAGCGGCGCAAAGGAAACGCCCCCGGCGCGGCGCGCGAGATCCTGACCTTCGGCCTCGCGCAGAGCTACTACACCGATGCGAACGCTGCCCGCTTCGATCAGGACTATCAGAGCTCGTTCGGCACCGCCCCGCCCAGCCGGCTGTCACCCATAGCGGCGATCGTGCGCGGCTCTCCGAGCGACGAGATCAACGGCGAGCTTCGGGCCGAGTACGATACGGATATCCATCTCCTGAAATCGATCAACGCTTCGGGATCGTGGCGCCGCGAGCATGTCGATGTGATCGCCAACTGGAGCCTGAGGCGGACTCCCCTGACCCCCAACCCGGACGCGGAACTGCGTCGGGATCAATACTTGAACACCGCGACCTCGGTCCGCACGTCGCAGAACCGGATCGGCGGGCGCTACAGTTTCCATCTCGACCTGGAGGACTGGGCGCTCCTCGAGCAGCGGATCGTCGTCTACTACAACGCGCAGTGCTGCGGTATCGGCTTCGAGTACCAGACGTACAATTTCGCCGGCCTGACGGCACCGGGGCTCCCGAAGGATCGCCGGTTCAACATCTCGTTCACGCTCGCGGGCATCGGAACGTTCTCGAACCTGATGGGCGCCTTCGGCGGCAACACGGTGGCGCGATGAAGGACGCGCCCGACACCATGATCGACGTGCTCGTCACCGGCGGCGCGGGTTTCATCGGAAGCAACTACGTCCGTCACGCGATCGCCGCGCACGGGGACTGGCGCGTGACGACGCTCGACAAGCTGACCTACGCCGGGCGGATGGAAAACCTGAAAGATGTGCTGGATCATCCCCGCCACCGTTTCGTCAAAGGGGATATCGTCGACGCCACGGTCGCCGCCCCGCTCGTTGCGGCGGCGGATATCGTCGTCCACTTCGCCGCGGAGACGCACGTCGACCGATCGATTCTGGATGCGGGTGAGTTCATCACGACGGATATTCAGGGCACCTATGTCCTGCTCGAGGCGGCGCGCCAATCCACGCGGCTGCGCCGGTTCATTCAGATCTCGACCGACGAGGTGTACGGCAGCGTGCCCGAGGGCCGGAGCCGCGAGACCGACGAACTGAAGCCGCGCAACCCGTACTCGGCGAGCAAGGCGGGCGCGGACCGGCTGGCGTACAGCTTCTGGGCGACCTGGCAGGTACCGGTGGTGATCTCCCGCGCGTCGAACAACTACGGCCCGAACCAGTTCCCGGAAAAGATCATCCCGCTCTTCATCACGAACGCCATCGACGAACGCCCGGTGCCGCTCTACGGCGACGGTCTCAACGTGCGCGACTGGCTCCACGTGAGCGATCACTGCCGCGCGATTGATGTGCTGATCGATCGTGGAGTTGCGGGCGAGGTCTACAACGTCGGCGGCGGCAACGAAATCGCCAATCGGGATCTGACCGAGCGTATCCTCGCGCTGGCCGGACGATCGGAGTCGCTCATCCGGCGCGTCGCCGACCGTCCGGGCCACGATCGACGCTACGCGTTGGACTCGGGGAAGATCGGATCGCTCGGCTGGACGCCGATGGTGCCGTTCCCCGAAGGGCTGGCGTCGACCGTGGCCTGGTATCGCGAGAACGAGTGGTGGTGGCGACCGATCAAGGAGCGCGATCCCGCCTACCGGGAATACTATCAGGCGCAGTACGGCACTCGCGGCGCCGAATGACCGATTCCGTGCTCGTGACCGGCGCCGCCGGCTTCGCCGGGAGCCATCTGGTGGACGCGCTCCTCGCGGACGGCGCGACCGTCGTTGGTTGGCATCGACCGGGCAGCCGGCCTGGAATCCAGCCGAAGGTCCGCTGGGCGCCCGTCGACATCCTCGATCGGGACGCCGTCGCCCGCGGGCTGGCCGCGGCCCAACCGGACGTCGTGTTCCATTGCGCCGGATCGGCGCACGTCGGCAGTTCCTGGCGAGATTCGCTCACGCCGCTTGAAACCAACGTCCTTGGAACCTATTTCCTGCTCGACGCGATGCGGCGCGCCGGCCGGCCGGCCCGCGTGGTCGTCACGGGATCGGCGCTCGTGTACCGCGTCTCGACGGAGGCGCTTTCGGAGGATGCGCCGGTCGGACCATCGAGCCCGTACGGGATCAGCAAGCTCGCGCAGGAAATGGCCGCGCTCAGCGCGGCGGCGGACGACGGAATCCCGGCCGTCGTGGCCCGTCCCTTCAACCACGCGGGACCGCGGCAGGACCCCTCGTACGTGACGGCGAGCTTCGCGCGGCAGATTGCCCTGGCGGAGGCGGGTCGCGGTCCGGGGGTCATGGTCGTCGGCAACCTCGAGGCGCGGCGGGATCTGACGGACGTGCGGGATACGGTCCGCGCCTACCGCGCACTTGCCCAGCGCGGCGTGCCGGGGCGTGTGTACAACGTGTGTGGGGGCCAGGCGTACTCGATCCGGGAGCTGCTCGAGCGTCTGCTTGCGCTCGGGCGCGTCCGGCTCGAGGTACGTCCCGACCCGACGCTTCTCCGGCCCAACGACAACCCGATCATTCTCGGCGATCCCTCCCGCATCATCCAGGAGACCGGCTGGCGTGCGACCATCCCGATCGAGCGGACGCTCGGCGACCTGCTCGAGTACTGGCGCGAACGCATCGCCGACGATCTGCGGGCGCCTGAAGAGTCTCTGCGTCGATCATGACGCGCGGATCGCGGCAGGGCGCGCCATCAACATTCTCCGAGACGCGGCGTCAGATCGTGCACATCACGATGGGTGCCTGGGCGCTGCTGTTGTACTGGATCTCCTGGCGTCAAGCAGCGGCGCTCGCGATCGCGGCGCTCGCGTTCAATCTCTTCGTCCTGCCGCGTGTCGGCGGGCACGGGCTGTACAGGGAATCGGAGGTCACGCGCGGCCTGCCGATGGGCATCCTGCTCTATCCCCTCGCTGTGCTGGGTCTCGTCCTGGTCTTCCCATATCGACTGGACATCGTCGCGGCGGCGTGGGGCATCATGGCGGCCGGCGATGGCTTCGCGACGCTCGTCGGCCGCCGGTTCGGACGCACACCGCTGCCGTGGAATCCCGACAAGAGTCTCGAAGGGACGCTGGCTTTCGTCGTCTTTGGGAGCGTTGCTGGCGCCTTCCTGGCCTGGTGGGTGCGACCCTCGGTCTTCATCGTTCTATTTCCACCGCTGCTCTTTACGCTCGTCGCACCGGTTGCGGCTGCCCTGGTCGCCGGGCTGGTCGAGACAATTCCCGTTCGGCTCGACGACAACATCTCGGTGCCCTTTGCCGCCGGGCTGACGCTCTGGTTCGCGAGCCTGGTTTCAGTGGACACGCGCGACCTGTTCGATTTGAGCGGGATTGCGTTTGTGGGCCTGGCGCTGAACATCGCCGTCGCCGTCGCCGGCTTTCTGGCGCACACCGTAACTGTGTCAGGAGCGGTCGCAGGCGTGGCCATCGGGACCGTGATATTCGCCGGTGCCGGATGGCGGGGATGGCTGCTGCTCTTCATTTCGTTCGTCGTCGCCTCGGTCACGTCGCGCCTGGGTCTCAAGCGCAAGGTCGCACTGGGTATTGCGGAGGACCGAGGAGGACGCCGCGGCTTCGGCAACGCGATCGCGAACACCGGGATAGCAGCCTGCTGGGCAGCGGTAGTCGTCCTTGGCGCAGAGTATTACTCCGCCGAGTTCTGCTACCTTCTCCTCACAGCTTCGTTGGTCGCCGGCGCGAGCGACACCGTCGCCAGCGAAATCGGGAAGGCGTTCGGGCGCCGGACGTTTCTCATGACGAGTTTCCGTCGCGTGCCGCCGGGGACGCCAGGGGCGATTTCCCTCGAGGGGACGCTTGCGGGGATCGTCGCCGCGTTGGGTCTCGCGTGCATCGCGGCCTGGCTTGGACTTCTGGAGGCGCCGCTGACACGAAGCATTCGTATTGTCACAGTCGCCGCCACTCTTGCCTCGTTCATCGAGAGTGCGCTTGGCGCAACGCTCGAGCCCAAGGGCATCCTCAACAACGACCTGCTCAACTTCGTGACGACGTGGAGCGCCACGGTACTCGCGTTCTACATGGCCTAGCCGTGAGTGGCAACGCTCGGTGGAGAGCGTACGTCGATCTGGCGCGCCCCTTCACGCTCGTCGCGCCTGCGCTCGGCGTGGTGTCCGGCGCCGTGACGGCGGCGGGCGCCCATCCTCCTGAATCATGGTCGGGCGCGCTGATCGTGTATCCCACCATCGGTGCGATCATGGCGGCGGTCTTCAACGCGGGCAACAACGCCCTCAATCAGATCTACGACCTCGAGATCGATCGCATCAACAAGCCTGCGCGTCCGCTGCCGAGCGGCGCCCTGACCATCCGCGACGCCTGGAAGTTCACCATCGTCACCTACGCGATCACGCTCGTGCTGGCGTGGCTCGTTGCGCCCGGCGGCCGCCACGAGTGCTTCTGGATCGTCGTCATCGCGGTCGTCTGCACCTACATCTATTCCGTGCCGCCGCTCCGCACGAAGCAGCGCGGCATCTGGGCGAACATCACGATCGCGGTGCCGCGCGGCGTACTGCTCAAGGTCGCCGGCTGGACGACGGTGAAGACGATGATGGGGGCCGAGCCCTGGTTCATCGGAGCCATCTTCGGGCTCTTCCTGGTCGGCGCCTCGACGACGAAGGATTTCGCGGACATGGAAGGAGACCGGCTGGGCGGCTGCCGGACGCTGCCGATCCTGTACGGCGTGCGCACCGCAGCCTGGATGATCTCACCCTCGTTCGTTCTGCCGTTTCTGATGATCAATGCCGGCGTGGCCGCCGGCGTTCTGACAGGGAATCCCTTGCTCCTGCACGCGCTCGGCGCGATCATGGCGGGCTACGGCGTCTACGTCTGCTACCTGATGCTGAGGCGGCCCGAAGAGCTCGCGATCGACGCGAATCACGTTTCGTGGGCCCACATGTACCGGATGATGTTCGTCGCGCAGATCGGCTTCGCTATCGCGTATGTTCTCTGAAACGGAGGGACTGATGCGCCTCGTCACACGATTCCTTGCCGTCTTCGCACTCGCGGCTGCCGCGCTCGTCGCGGTCACGAGCCTGAAGGCTGTTGCCACCAGTGGACAGGTCCCAAAAGGCAAGATCGGCTACGAGGACACGCCGATGCTCCCCGGGGGCAAGTGGAGGGTGCACGACGGAACGCGTCCGCTGCCGCCTGCGGTCGAGACCGCGACATCCCCCGGAGCGCCGCCCGCCGACGCGCAGGTGCTTTTTGGTGGAGCGGACCTGTCGCGCTGGCAGAACCGGAAGGGCGAGCCGGCGGGTTGGAGGGTCGAGCAGGGAGCAATCGTCGTGACGGCGAAGGCAGGGGACATTCAAACCAAAGACGAGTTCGGCGACGTGCAGCTCCACGTGGAGTGGGCCTCGCCCTCAGTCGTTGTCGGGGATGGCCAGGATCGCGGAAACAGCGGCGTGTTCCTGATGGGCCGATACGAAGTCCAGGTGCTCGACAGCTTCCGCAGCCCCACATACCCCGATGGCCAGGCGGCGGCGATCTACGGTCAGTGGCCGCCGCTCGTGAACGCGTCGCGCCCGCCCGGCGAGTGGCAGGTCTACGACATCCTGTTCACGGCGCCGCGCTTCGAGAACGGTGCGGTCTCGACGCCCGCATATCTGACCGTCTTCCACAACGGGGTCGCCGTGCACAATCACACCGCGGTGATTGGTACGACCGCGCACAAGGTCGTCGGCAAGTACGAGGCGCACCCGCCGCGCGGACCCATCCGCCTTCAGGATCACGGGAATCCGGTGCGCTACAGGAACATCTGGGTTCGCGAGTTGGGTGAGTACCAGATCGGCGCTACGAACGGGCGACGCCGCGGCCACAGGCTTACGAGTGGCCGCCGGGATGTTCGCAGCCAGGATACGACTGGAACAGGCTGACGCCCGTCCAGCCGAGCTCCTTCATGCCGATTTCTGACGAGTAGTACGCTCCGGCGATCCAGCCTTTGAGCAGATCGAACTGATCGCGGAGGCTCGTCCCCGCCTCGAGCGTCGAGGCCTCGGTCAGGATAGCCATTTGATCGGCTTCGGTCAGCTGGACCCAGGGACGGCTGGCCCGCTTGAACGCCTGGCCATCGAATGCGCCGAGCGCGCCGAGGAACTTGCGCTGATTCTCGGGCGAATCGACGACGAGAAGCTGGTCGACGAACTCGCTGACTTTGGCGCGGGTGGAGCCGGGAACGATCCGATCCGCCAGAGACTGAAGCGTCGCGACCTGGTGGCGGTCCAGGAACTCGGGCTTCCAGTCGGCCGCACGAGCTTTCTTTTCAGCCTGTGCGATCGCCTCGGCGTCCTCTACATGCCGGCGCAACGGATGATCGGCGGCGAGCGCCGGCACGGCAAGTGCGGCGCCCGCCGCGCCGAGCAGCGCCTGGAGCAACTCGCGGCGTCCCAGTTGCGACGCCGGCGCCTGCGATCGGATCACGTGCAGTTCTTCGTCGGCCATGTGCGGTGTCGAATCGACGCGCCAGTCTATCATTTGACGGGACGAGATCGCTCTGGTACGGTCACGCCCCATAGAGAGAGAAGGAATCGTGCAGCCAACGCAGGACCACGCGGGAAAACGTTTCGAAGTGCTCGTCATCGGCTCCGGCGCGTCGGGCGGCTGGGTCGCGAAGCAGCTCGCCGAGGCGGGCGTGCAGGTGGCGCTGCTCGACGCGGGCCGCGCGCATACCGCCAAGGATCACCGCGAGCACGTGCGGCCGTTCGACCTGAAGTACCGCGACCGCGCCAACGAGCTGATGCGTCGCACGAGACCGAGGCAGAAGGACTGCTACGCCTGCACGGAATACAACTACGACTGGTTCGCCAACGATCTCGAGGAACCGTACAGCACGCCGACCGAGAAGCCGTTCAGCTGGCAGGGCCGCACGCGCATCGTCGGCGGCCGCACGAACGTGTGGGGCCGCCAGAGTTACAGGCTGAGCGATCAGGATTTCAAGGCGGCCTCGTTCGACGGCTACGGCGAGGACTGGCCGCTGGGCTATGCCGATCTCGCGCCGTACTACGACAAGGTCGAGGAGTACGTCGGCATCACGGGCATGAGCGAAGGCGTCTACGAGCTTCCCGACGGACGCTTCCAGCCGCCGATGGGCATGAACTGCGCCGAGATGCGGCTGCGCACGCGCGTGAAAGGCAAGCTCGGATGGACGGTCACGCTCGGCCGTGCGGCCAACCTGACGAAGGCCATCAACGGGCGCGCCGCATGCCACTACTGCGGACCGTGCGAGCGCGGCTGCATGACGAAGTCGTACTTCAACTCGGCGTTCACGACCGTCGCCGATGCGATGGCAACCGGACGTTGCACGCTCATCACGAACGCGATGGTTTACAAGGTCCTGATGGATCCGGACCGGAACCGTGCGACCGGGGTGATGTACATCGATCGGGTGACCAGACAGGCACGTGAAGTCCACGCCCGGATCGTCGTGGTGTGCGCGCAGGCGCTGGAATCGACCCGCATCCTGTTCAACTCGGCGACGACGCGGTACTCAAACGGCCTGGGCAACTCGAGCGGCGTGCTCGGCCACTACCTGCAGGATCACCTGTGGGTCGCGGGGGGCGCGAACGGCGACTTCCCCGACCTGCCGCAGAACCCCACGCTCGATGGCCCGCACAGGCCGGACGGGATCTACGTCATCCGCTTCCGCAACACGAAGGAAGGGGCCCGGTACAAGAAGTTCCTGCGGGGCTATGGATTCCAGGGTCGCTCGAGCGCCAACTTCAATTTCCGGGCGCCGGGATTCGGCGAAGCGTTCAAGCAGGCCGTCAACGAGCCCGTCACGACCCTGGGGCTGTCAGGCTTCGGCGAGACCTTGCCGCGCCGCGAGAACTTCGTGGAGATCGATCCCGGCGTGGTCGACGTCTTCGGCATTCCGACGCTCAGGATTCAGATGACCTGGAGCGACAACGAGAAGGCGATGATCCCGGACATGGCGGAGTCAGCCGCGGAGATGATGGAGGCGGCTGGCGCGAAGAACATCCAGCCCTGGACGGTGCCAAACCGCGTGCCGGGGTTCGGGATCCACGAGGTGGGCACGGCGCGCATGGGCGCCGACCCCAAGACATCAGTCCTGAATCAGTTTCAGCAATCGCACGAGGTGTCGAACCTGTTCGTCATGGATGGCGCGTGCTTCACGTCGAGCGGGTGCCAGAACCCGACGCTGACGATCATGGCGCTCGCGGTCCGGTCGACCGACTACCTCATGGGCGAGATGAAGAAGGGGAACCTGTAGCCCACCGGATGCCGCCAACGAGGTGCTGCTGGAAGCGCGGATCGCGCCAGACGGCTGCTTCGTGCCCGAGCGCGGTGTAAAACATCCGGCCCTTTCCGAACTCGCGCGTCCAGGCCACCGCGAAGTCCTTGTCCGCCCGCTTCACCCCTTTCTTCGTCAGATCGACCGAGGCCGGGTCCAGACTGAGCAGCACGCGCACGCGATCCCGCGACCAGTCGCGGAACTGATAGATCTCGTCGTTGATCGCAAAACTCGCAGGGAGGTGCGCCGTCGCGGGGTGGGCTTTGTCCTCGACGCGGACGGTCACTTCCTGGTGCCATGGATGACCGTCGAAGTAGCCACCGATGAGCTCCAGGTACTCCGGCCACTTGTAGAACGTGTCCGTCGCGCTGTGGATGCCGACAAAGCCGCGGCCCGAACGGACGAAGTCGATGAGCGACTTCTTCTGTGACGCATCCAGCGGCAGTTCGCCAGTCGTGAAAAAGACGACGGCTGCGTACGGCTTGAGGGACGCCTCTGAGATCAGCGAGCAGTCCTGGGTGACGGTCGCGGCGAATGCCCCCGAATTCTTGCCGAGCTCCTGCATTATCTGTTCGCTGGTTGGCAGCACGTCGTGTTTGAAACCGGCGCTATGCGTGAGATAGAGCACTCTGGGCGTCTCGCTCTGCCACGTCCCGGCCGCCAGCACGCTTGCTGCTACCACCGCGCAAATCGATTTCATCACGCCTCCCGGGCGGAGAGTCTAGGCCGGACCCCGGAATCTCCACAAGCTTCGATCGCCGCGACGGCCCGCTCGGTCCCGTTCTCCGCGCCGACGAGAACCCCAATCTGGGATGCCCGGCGCTCGTACTCCGGGTCGGTCAGGAGCGCGCGAATGTGAGCCGCGGCCCGCGACGCCGTGTAGCGCCCCGGCCGAAGCACGCGGGCGGCGCCGAGCCGCGTCACGCGAAACGCGTTGTCCGGCTGATCGTGCGCATGCGGGACCACGAGCATCGGCCGGCCCGATCGCATCGCCTGTCCCGTCGTCCCGACGCCTCCTTGATGCACGATTGCGGCGGCGCGCGGGAAGAGCTCCTGATGCGGGGCCGATTCGATGGCGATGACTCCTCGAGGAAGAGGATCACGCGGGTGATTGGCCGGGTCGTGCCCGACGAGAAGCACCGCCCGAGCGCCGAGTGATGCGGCCGCCGCCACGCTCTCTCGATAGAAGTCTCCGGCCGCGCCTACCGCGGAGCTGCCGAGCGTGAATACGATCGGCGGGTCGCCCCGATCGAGAAACGTGAGCAGCTCGTCCGTCATGGCGAGCGAGCCGTTGTAGAAGACGAACCCCGTGACGTGCGCGTGCGGCGGCCAGTCAGTCTGCGGCTCGCCCAGGAGACGCGAGAAGAGCGCCAGGGTCAGATGAGGCGAGAACTGCCCTTCGTAGAGCGGATCGCCAGAGATCGGGAGGCCCAGTTCGTTCCGGAACGCCACGACGGGAGCCATCCACGGCCTGGTCACTCGTTTCGCGAGGCCCATGAGCGGCCGGGCGGCGAACGGACCGAGCCGGTGCAGCTGACGATGGAGCGCGAGCGGCATCATCGGCAAGGCCGGCGGATCGTTGACTGAGAAAAACGAGATCGGCGCGAGCACCGTCGAGACCCACGGGAGCCCGAGGACCTCCGCGACAAGTGGACCGGCGAACGTCACCGGGTGGCTGACGAGGAGGTCGGCGCCGGTCGCAGCCGCCCGAAGGTCGTCGAACGCCTCGCGCACGGCCGGCACCAGGATCTCGCGAAGGATCACTTCGGTGCCCCGCCGCGGATCCATCAGGCGGCGAATGAGCGCGAAATCCGTGGGATCGATATCCGGCCGGACCGGGTGAAATCCGATCCCCTCACCCTCGACGAGCGTCCGGTAATAGGGCGATGTGGCCAGGACCGGCGTGTGGCCTCGCGTCGCGAGCTGCCGAGCCAGGCCCAGATACGGGAACAGGTCCCCGTAGGAGCCCCAGCATGTCAGGAGGACGCGCATCCTTACTTGATTATTGGTCGGGCTTCGGGGAAGATGGGCCAGGCGAACAAAAGGCGAATATCTTGGCGGCCGACGCGACTCCCCTCTTCGATCTCGGCCCGAGCAGACCGACCACGAAGGCAATTGCGCTGCTCGTCCGCGACGGGGGAGCCGACGCGCTCCCAAACGCGATCCGCCGCGCCGACGCCGCCCGGTATCAGGAAGTCACCTGCCGTTCCGCGCTGAACCCGGTGAAAGGGATGGGCTTCAAGTGGACGCTGAACCCCTATCGGGGCTGCACGCATGCGTGCCACTACTGCTTCGCGCGGCGCTACCAGACGCAGTTCGAGCTGGGAGCCGACGACGAGTTCTCGTCAGTGATTTTCGTGAAGGTCAACTTCGCAGACGTGCTGGCGCGCGAGCTGGACAAACCATCGTGGATCCGCGAGGTCGTGGCGCTCGGAACCGCAACAGATCCATATCAGCCGATCGAGGGGCAGTACAAACTCACGCGCCGGTCGCTCGAAGCGCTCGCTCGCGCGCGCACGCCGGTGGGACTCGTCACGAAGGGGCCGATGGTCGTGCGCGACGCCGATGTCCTCATGGAGGTGGCGAAGCACGCGCGCTGCACGGTCTGCATAAGCGTGCCGAGCGTCGACGAAGAAGCGTGGGAAAAAATGGAGCCGGGAACCGCTCATCCGCTTCAGCGCCTCCGCGCGGTACGCGAGCTCTGCGACGCGGGAATCCGAGCCGGCGTGCTCATGGCGCCCATCGTGCCCGGCATCTCGTCGCAGCCGGCGAAGCTCGAGCGCACGATCAAGGCGATAGCGGATCACGGCGCCGCCTTCGTGGGCGCAAACATTCTCCACCTCGAGGGGGGCACGCGGGACCATTTCATGAAGTTCCTGGCGGCCGAGTATCCCAACCTGGTCGAAGGGTACGACCGTCTCTATGCGGGGAAGAAGTACGCGCCCAAGCGCTACGCCGCGGAAGTGCGGACCGTCGTCGGATCGCTCCAGGCGAAGTACGGACTCCTGCGCCGCGGGGAAGAGACCGAGAAAGAGGACTCTCCGGAAGACACGGCGGGGCCGGAACAGCGGATGCTGTGGTGACTTAGTGCGCGGCGACCCCGCTTGCGATGCCGTTCGGTGAATCTGTGGCGGCGGTGACGACGACCTTCCCTTCCTCGATCGCGACCTTGTAAGCCGGCCCCGCGTGCCACTGTTGGCTGATTGGCAGCTTGACGCGCTCCTCGATGAGGCGCTTGAGGAACCGTGCGCCGTAGGCCAGGCTGTAGCCTTCGTCCACCAGCCGTTCGAGCGCGTCTGAGGCGACCTCGAGGCTGCGCCCGGAACGCTCCAGCGTCGCCGCCAGCGTCTTGAGCTCGTGCTCCGCGATCCAGCGGACCTCGTCCCGCGCCAGCGGCGCGAAGAGGATGACCTCGTCGATCCGGTTCCGGAACTCGGGGGGGAAACGGCGTTCGAGCTCGCGGAAGACTTCGGTCCTCACCTGTTCCACACTGACTTGCTTCGACAGGAACCCCAGCGGGCTCGTCAGCCGCCTGAAGTGTTCGGAACCAAGGTTCGACGTCATGATGACGATGGCGTCGCTCAGATACACCCGTTTGCCCCGTCCGTCCGTGATCCAGCCCTCGTCGAACGCCTGCAGGAACAGGTTCAGCATGTTCGGGCTGGCCTTCTCGATCTCGTCGAGGAGCACGACCGAGTAGGGATTGTCCTTCAGCTGGTTCGTCAGCACGCCGCCGCGCTCCGAGCCGACGATGCCGCGCGGCATGCCGATCATCTTGTCCACGGAGATCGCGCCGTCCTGGTACTCGGACATGTCGACGCGGATCATTTTCTTCTCGTCGCCGAACAGGAACTCGGCGACAGCCTTGGCGAGCTCCGTCTTGCCGACGCCCGTCGGCCCGAGGAACAGGAGGACGCCGTCGGGGCGATCGAACCCGTCCTTGAGCGGCCCCTTATTCAGCACGAGGCGGTGCGCGACCGCGCGGATCGCCTCTTTCTGACCCACCACGCGCTGCGCCAGCCCGGCTTCCACATCCTTGAAGCGCTCGGTCACGTCGCGGAAGACCATGTCGCGAGGAATCCGCGCAGCCGTGGAAATGACCTGGACGACATCGGGGGCGCCGACCTCCCAACGCCTGCTGATCTCCGCGCGGACCGAAGCGGTATCGAGCCAGCCGATGACCTTGTCGGGAAGCTGCAAGTGCCGCATGTAGCGAGGCGCCATCTCCAGCGCCATGTCGATCGCCTCGTCCAGGATGCGCACCGAGTAGTTGCGCTCCAGCCGCGACCGCAGGCTGTAGAGGATCCGCCGCGTCTCCTCGAGCGTCGGCTCGTCCACCTGCACGGTGCGGAAGCGCCGCGCCAGCGCCTCATCCTCCTGGATGAACTCCTTGTACTCCCCGAGCGTCGTCGACCCGATGATCCGGACCTCTCCACGCGCCAGGACCGACTTGAAGATGTTGGCCGCATCCGACGGGGCGCCAAGCGCGGAGCCCGCGCCGATCATCGTGTGCACTTCGTCGATGAAGAGAATCAGATTCGGCCGCTCTTTGATTTCGCGGATGACGTTCTGGATCCGATCCTCGAACATGCCGCGCAGCATCGTCCCCGCGACCATCGAGTTCATCTGCAGATTGACGATATGGCAGTCGCGCAGACGAAGGGGGATGGTCTCTGGCTCGAACTCGAGCCGGCGCGCGAGACCCTCGACGATGGCGGTCTTGCCGACGCCGGGCTCGCCGACGAGCAGCACCGAGTTGGCACGCTCGCGATGGCACAGCACCTCGAGGATCTGCTGCATCTCGGCGTCGCGGCCGAAGACCGGCGGAATTCGATCCTGTCGCGCCAGCTGGTTAAGGTTCGTCGCGAAGTGCTTCAGGAAAGGAGGCAGCTCGAACCGCTTCTTCAGGCGCTCTTCCTGCTGCTCGTGATCCCGCATCCGGGTGGCCAAGCGCGAGACGACCATCTCGGGCTCGACCCCCTGGCGCCGGATGATTGACACCGGCACCCCCTGTGTTTCTTCGAAGATCGCCGAGAACAGATCGCTCGATTCGATCACGTTTCGCCCGGAGCGGCCCGCGTGCAGCTGGGCCAGCCGGAAGAGCAGCTTCGTGGAGGGCGACAGCCGCAGGTCCTGGACCGACTGCCCTGGAAGCAGCCGCAGATGGTCCTCCAGCGCCCTCAGGAAATCATGGGGATTGAGGCTGTTGTCGCGCATCACCTGGCCGAACAGGTCCCACTCGACCTGCGCGAACCCGAGGCAGATGTGCTCGTTGGTCAGGATGCTGTGACCGTGCCGACGTGCTTCATCGACGGCACGATCGACGACACGCTCGGCGCTGTCACCCAGACGATTCCGCGGGATATCGAGGTCTTCCACGATGCACCTCCGCGCTCCCGCGAGGGTCTTCAGCAAATGTTGCGCCAGTCGAAACCGTCTGTCAGCCCGGTGTTGCGGCGTTGCAACAGTTTGCTAACTGATTGTCTGGCTGGAAAGTAGCTCGAAGCACGGACGTCGGGGCCGTTCTCCGGCTGAGCCGGATGGTTCGCGACGACTCCGGACCGATACCTTGTGTGACGCGAAGGTGTCAGCGTACCTGCCCGCCGATAAGCGCCGCGACGCGCTGCTCGGTCGGAGGGTGAGTGCTGAACAATCGAGCGCAGACCGCCGCCGGAGAACGGCTTCATGATGAACATGTGCGCCGTCGCCGGGTTGGCGTGGAGCGGCACCTGGCGCGAGGCCGCGTCGATCTTCCGGAGCGCGCTGGCCAGGCCGTGCGGGTTGCCGGTCATCGCCGCGCCGCCGGCATCCGCGCTGAATTCGCGCGTGCGCGAAATCCCATCTGGATCAGCATGGCCGCCAATGGGCGCCAGGATAACCATCGCCAGCATCGCGATCGGGTTCGAGCCCTCGTCGTCGTCGCTTCGGCCGCCGAAAAACATGAGCGAACGGGAGGCCATCATGATCGCCGCCGCAATCGTCGCGGCGACCGAGCTGATCAGGATGTCGCGATGCTTCACGTGCGCCAGCTCGTGGGCCATGACCCCTTCGAGCTCCGACTCGGACAGCGTCTGGATGATGCCTTCGGTGGCGGCTACCGACGCGTGACTGGGTTGCGGCCGGTCGCAAATGCGTTCGGCGACGCGTCGGGAATGATGTACACGCGCGGCATCGGCAGGCCGGCTCGCTGCGCGAGGCGGGCCACCATCCGGTGGAGCGGATGCTCCGGCCCCACCTCCTTTGCGCTGTACATCCTCAGGACGATCTTGTCCGAGAACCAGTACGACATGAAGTTCATCGCGACGGCGATGAAGAAGAACAGAACACGAGCCCGTTGGCGCCGCCGACAATACTCCCCGAGCATCAGGAGCAGCGCCGCTCAGCAGACCCAGCAGCAAAGCCGTCTTCAGTCCGTTCGGCATAGGAGTCATGTCTCTTACGCCAATTGTATCAGAGCGGCCAGCAGCGCCGCGCGCCACGGCAGCTCCTTGATGATGACGTGCTCATGAAGCGCGTGGGCGCCGTCGCCGACCGCGCCGAGCCCATCTAATGTTGGGACGCCGAGCGCGGCGGTGAAGTTCCCGTCCGAACCGCCGCCGGTGCCTCCTTCACCCAGCGTCCTGCCCAGCCGGCCCGCGATATCGCGGGCCCGTTCGTACAGCCGCGCGACGCCGGGCCCTCGTTCGAGCGGAGGGCGATCGAATCCACCGCGCACGACGACGCGCGTCCGCGGGTCCACCGGCGCGAGCGCCGCGAGCGCGGACTCGATCCGCCTCGCATCTTCAATCCGCGGAGCGCGGACGTCCACGACCGCGCGCGCTTCTTCGGCGACGACGTTCGGCCGCGAGCCGCCGGAGATCAGACCGACGTTGACCGACACTCCCCCGGCGGGATCCTGCAGGCGTTCCACGGCCGCAATCTGCCGGGCGATCTCGTGAATGGCGCTGGCTCCTTTGCCGGGATCGATGCCGGCGTGCGCCGCGACGCCCGAGACGACGATCTCGAACTCGCCGCAGCCCTTGCGGCTGGTCTTCACCGCGCCTCCCGGAAGCGACGGCTCGAGGACGAGCACGGCGTCGCTTCGTCTGGCCTCTTCCTCGATCGCGGCGCGAGAGGTCTGACTGCCGATCTCCTCGTCGGTCGTCCAGAGCATGACGATCCGTCGGCCGGGATCGCCGCCGTGCTCGACGAGCGCCCGCGCGGCAGCCATCCCGAGTGCGATGCCCGCCTTCATGTCGAAGAGGCCGGGGCCGTGCAGGCGGCCCTCCTCGCGCCGGATCGGCATTCGTGCCAGCTGGCCGATCGGCCAGACCGTGTCGAAATGGCCGAGCAGCAGCACCTGCCGATCGCCGCGGCCGATCTCGGCGCGCACGTGATCGCCGGCCCGCTCGCGTTGCAGTCGCTCGACACGGCTCCCCAGCGCTTCGAGCCGCGCGGCCAGCTCCCGGCCGCAGCGATCCACCGCCGCTTTGTCGGTGCTCGGCGACTCGAGCCGGCCGAGCGCTTCGGCGGTCTCGACGATCCAGTCGGTCTGGCTCTCGCACCACGCGGCCAACGCGGAAAGGTCTGTCATAATGAGTCGTGCTTCTCGTCGCAACGCTCGCGGTCGCGGTGCTCACCCAACAACCGGTGCCGCGGCCGTTTCCGAAACCTGGCGAGACGCCGGCGCCGCAGCAGCCGGCGCCGCCGCAGCCGTCCCGGCCCGCGCCAACTACAGGTCAGAAACCGGTCGCCGCGATCGACGAGGTGGCGCCGACGCAGGAGACCCTCGGATTGCCCGTCTACCCGGGCGCGCAGTTCCTGATTTCGTTCGACGCTGGACGGGGTCAGCGGTATTACCTGTACGGCACGAATGCGACGTTTGCCGAAATCGTCGCGTACTACAAGACCTACTTGAAGGACGGCGGCGAACGCGTCTACGACGAGCCTCCGGTGCACCTCTGGGAAGTCGGACGCTACCGCGAGGACACGATGGCGTACCCGCCAGGCATTACGGTCAAGGATTACGGCTGGGGAGGCTCGAAAGGTTGGCTCAACCCCAGGCCCAACGCCAACCCGGCCCGGTTCATCACCATCATTCAGATCGTCCCGGCGCCGCGCTGACGTAGAGCTCGCTCCCCTTCTTCCGGAACTCGGCGGACTTCTCCTCCATCCCCCGGGCTGCCTCCTGGCGAAGCTGCTGGGTCAGTTCCATGCTGCAGAATTTCGGCCCGCACATCGAGCAGAAGTGGGAGAGCTTCGCGCCGTCGGCCGGAAGGGTCTCGTCGTGGAACGCGCGGGCGGTCACCGGGTCGAGCGACAGGTTGAACTGATCGGCCCACCGGAACTCGAATCGCGCCTTCGACAGCGCATCGTCGCGCTCGCGGGCGCGCGGGTGGCCTTTCGCCAGATCTGCGGCGTGCGCGGCAATCCTGTATGCGATCACGCCGGCTTTGACGTCGTCCCGATCGGGCAGACCGAGGTGCTCTTTCGGCGTGACGTAGCACAGCATCGCGGTGCCGTACCAGCCGATCATCGCCGCGCCGATCGCCGAGGTGATGTGGTCGTAGCCGGGCGCGACGTCGGTGGTGAGCGGTCCGAGCGTGTAGAACGGCGCCTCGTCGCACCACGCGAGCTGCTTGTCCATGTTCTCGCGGATGAGGTGCATCGGGACGTGCCCGGGACCCTCATTCATGACCTGAACGTCGTATTCCCAGGCGATCCGCGTCAGCTCTCCCTGCGTCTGCAGCTCGCCGAACTGCGCCGCGTCGTTCGCGTCCGCGATCGATCCGGGGCGCAGGCCGTCGCCGAGCGAGAACGACACGTCGTAGGCGCGCATGATCTCGCAGATCTCACGGAAGTGCGTATACGTGAAATTCTCCTGATGATGCGCGAGGCACCACTTCGCGAGGATCGATCCGCCCCGCGAGACAATGCCGGTCACGCGGTTCGCGGTCAGCGGGATATACCGCAGCAGCACGCCCGCATGGACCGTGAAATAGTCCACGCCCTGCTCCGCCTGCTCGACGAGCGTGTCCCGGTAGATCTCCCAGGTCAGATCCTCCGGCCGCCCTCCGACCTTTTCGAGCGCCTCGTAGATCGGCACGGTTCCGATCGGCACGGGCGAGTTGCGGAGAATCCACTCGCGCGTCTCGTGGATGTCCCGGCCGGTCGACAAATCCATGACGGTATCGGCGCCCCAGAGCGTCGCCCACCGCAGCTTCTCGACTTCCTCCTCGATCGACGACGTCACGACGGAGTTCCCGATATTGGCGTTGATCTTCACGAGGAAGTTGCGGCCGATGATCATCGGCTCGAGCTCTGGGTGATTCACGTTCGCGGGGATGATCGCGCGACCGCGGGCGACCTCGCTCCGCACGAACTCCGCGTCCAGCCCTTCCCGCAGGGCGACGAACTCCATCTCCGGCGTGACGACGCCGCGCCGCGCAAAGTGGATCTGCGTCACGCCGGCTCCGCCCCGGCGGGCCGCGATCCACGGCTCGCGAAGTTTCGGGAGACCGTCGTGGACGCTCGTCGCCTGCGGACCGCTCGTGTCGTACACGCGCAGCGGCGGCTCGCCGCCGCCGAGCGCGATTTCGCGCATCGGCACGCGCACGCCTTGCGGACCGTCGACGTAGACTCTGTGGGAGTTCGGATACGCGTCAGAGAACGGCGTGGACATCAGCGCTATCGTAGCGCATTCGCCCGGCGCGCGCGCCGTTGGCCCGCCGCAGCGCCCGGGCCTGGGATCGATGGCGGGCGAAGCTGGCCGGCGCCGAGATCTTCGTAGTCTGGCATGTAGGTCCGAAGCGCGCCCGATGGCGTGTTTCGCGAATAACCCGCCACGAGCTGTTCGTTGTAACGCTCCGAAAAGAAGTCGAACGTGTCGCGCGGGTCGGCGTCGATGAGCTGGAGATCGGCGTCGGTCATCGTCAACCGTCCGAAGCGGATCCGGCCGCCGCGGAACCAGATGTAGTTGCGCGGCCCGGCCGAAGGCCCCTTCGTTGACGCGGCGGGCGGCGTCCCGAGCACGAGGACGAGGCGGTCGCCGCGGACGGAAGCCGACGAGACCTTGCCGCGAACCTCGGGCGACGGCAGCATCTGGGAGGGCGACAGGAACAGATCGTTATCCCGAACCGCGACGCCGCGGCCCGCGCGGACGCGCAGCAGATCGTCCAGCTCGAGTCCGAAGAGGTCCATGATCTTCGTAGTCGGGACGCCGACCGTCTTGACTTTCACGGGATGCAGCCGCACCTGGCCGCCGCTTGCATCGACGTCCGCCTCCACGGAAAAAGGTACCGGGATTCCCTTCTTCAGCTTGCCATCCTGTGTGATGCGGCCCTCGCGCAGCGCAACCTTCAGATCGCTCAGCGGGGAACCGTCGTAGGCGAAGACGTCGTTCACGAGCGCCGTCATGCTTGCTGAATCCATCGACAGCTCGGCGCTATCAACGGCGATGTAGAAGGAACGTTGGTCGTCGAAGACCGGCGGTGCGCCCTGTTTGCTGATGAGCTGACCGTGCAGCGAGCTGACGTGCAGAACGATGTCGGGCGCGGCGCGGAGCCGCACATTGCGCATCTCGAAACCGACCGGGTCGGCCCGCCCCGGCTCGGCGGCGGCTGACGGTCGCGCGGGCTCCGGCTTCTGGGCTGACGGATCCAGCTTTTCTGGGGCCGCGCGGCTGCACGACGCCGCTGACAGCAAAACCATCAACAAGGCGATGGCGCGGTGCACGCATCGGCTATCGCAACCGCCGTGCCACTGAACCGCTGGGCTTGGTGGCAGCCAGCAGCTCCCGTCGCTTCCGCTCAGGGAATCGTTCGATCGCGTATCGCACCGACGTCCGGCCGAGCCGGCGACCGTGCCGCGCGCAGGAACCGCTCCAGCCGCGCCGGATCGGTTTTGCCCGCTTCGCGGAGCAGCCAGCCGACAGCCTTCTGTATCAGGTGGTGATCCTCGCTCGCGAGCGCGCGCGCCGCGCCGTAGGCCTCATCGAGGTGACGGCCGCGCCGTGCCAGACCGATCAGGCCGACGGCAGATGCTCGACGCACATACAAGTGCGGCGAGCGGCGCCATCGACGAAGCACGAGGCGGAGCTCAGGCCGATCGACGAGCAGAGGAGCGACCACGTCCCCGCAAAGACCATCCGTGCTGGCCCAGTCGTGACAGGAACGTTCGAGCCATCGTCGCGCATCCGACAGCAGCGACCGGTGGAACTCCTTTCGGAACCGGCCGAGCAGAACGATGCCCAGCACTTTTGCCTCGAGCTCCGGGCGCGCGACCATGATCCCCGCGAAGCGTCGGGCTTCGTCGAGCGTCCAGTCCCGGCCGGCGCCCCCGCGAATCTCGGAGGCCATCCGGCGCACGGTCGGGCTGTCCACGCCAAAAAACACCAGCCGTTCGTACGCCTGAAAGTAGCCGGCCGCCCCCTGGGCGCGGGCCGGCGTCCCGGCCCGCTTCAACTCTCGCAAGGCGGCCCTGGCGGCGGTGGCGGGTGTGGTTGAGCTCACGACAGCTTTCGAAGGACGAAGCACTTCAGGTAATACGTCTCGGGGACGCCCATCAGGACCGGGTGATCGCGCCCCTGCATGCGCTTTTCGACGACGACCACCGAGGCGCGGGCATCGACCGCGGCGTCCCAGACGATCTCACCGAACGTCGCCTCGTCCAGGTTGTACGAACAACTGCACGTCACGAGGTATCCGCCCGGCTTCAGCAGCTTGAGCGCGCGCAAGTTGATCTCTTTGTAGCCTGACCGCGCGCGGGTGACGGCGCTCTTGCTCTTCGCGAAGGCGGGAGGGTCGAGGACGATCGTGTCGAACCGCTCGTCGGCCCGGTCCATCTCATGAAGCTCGTCGAACACGTTGACCGTCTTCGCGCGCACGTTCGTCAGGCCGTTGCGTGCGGCGTTTGCCTCGATCCGCGCGACGGCATCGGCGGAGATGTCGAGCGCCAGGACGTCTTCCGAGCGCCGCGCGATGGCGAGGGCGAACCCGCCCTGATAGCTGAAGCAGTCGAGCGCCCTGCCGCGCGCGTGCGCCGCGGCCGCGACCCGGTTTTCACGTTGATCCAGGAAGAGCCCCGTCTTCTGGCCGCGCCAGGGATCGATCTCGTACTCGATCGCGCCTTCCCGGATCGTCAGCCGGTCGGGTACGTCGCCGTACAGGACCTCGACCTTCTGCTCGAGGCCCTCCAGTTGACGCACGCGCGGATCGTTGCGCGCGAGCACACCGGTCGGTTCCACGATCTCGACGAGCATCTTCACGAGGTCCGGCAGGAGCCGGTCCGTTCCCTGTGAGAGCGACTGGAGTACCAGGTAGTCGCCGTAGCGATCGACGACGAGCGAGGGCAGCAGGTCCGCCTCGCCGTGGATCAGCCGATAGGCCGTCGCGTCGATGCCAAGCGTCGCGCGATACGCGACCGCCGCTTCGATCCGTGCCCGCCACAGACCGGCGTCGGCTGGCTCGTCGCCGCGCGTCAGGACGCGGATCGCTATTTCGGATCGATCGCTGTACAAGGCCGACCCGATCCGCCGTCCTCGCGGGCCGAGCAGCCGGACGGTGTCCCCCGGCCCTGCGCGCACGTCCACGACGTCGGTCCGGTACACCCACAGGTGGCCGGCGCGGATGCGCTCTTCGCCGCGATGAGAGATGACGACCGTGGGTTCCAAGGCTGTAAGAATACAGAATCTAGAATTCAGAATTCAGAAGGCCTTCTCCGACCGCCTGGCGCCGACCCCATGGCGCCTGAAATCCCCTTCTGGATTCTGGATTCTGAATTCTGGATTCTCCGGTAGAATTCATCCGATGCGCATCGCGATTGGCGCGGATCATGCGGGCTTCGCGCTGAAGGAACATCTGAAGAAGACATTGAGCCGCCTCGGTCATCAGGTCGAGGATCTCGGCACCCACTCCGACGCACCGGTCGACTACCCGCCCATCTGCGCCGCGGTCGGCCGGATGGTGTCCGAGGGGCGGGCGGATCGCGGCGTCGTCCTCGGAGGCAGCGGTCAGGGTGAACAGATCGCGGCGAACAAGGTCCCGGGGATCCGCGCCGCGCTGTGCAACGATCTGCTCACGGCCCGCCTCGCGCGTCAGCACAACGATGCGAACGTACTCTCGATGGGTGGCCGGATTGTCGCGCCGGCGCTTGCGGACGAAATCCTGTCCGTCTGGCTCGACACCGCGTTCGAGGGTGGCCGCCATCAGCGGCGGATCGATCTAATCACCGAGCTCGAGTCGAGCCTGAGCACGAAGTCCGAAGTACGAAGGCAGAAGTAGGGCGATATGGCCACCGAGACGTCCGTGTCCACGCGGGCGCGCGCGCTGAAAGACACCGATCCGGAGATCGCGCAGGCAATCCGGAATGAGGTGCACCGTCAGAACAACGGGCTCGAGCTGATCGCGTCGGAGAACTTCGTCAGCCGGGCGGTCCTCGAGGCGGTGGGTTCGGTTCTCACGAACAAGTACGCCGAGGGATATCCAGGCCGGCGGTACTACGGCGGGTGCGAGTTCGTCGACGTCGCCGAGTCTCTCGCGATTGCGCGCGCGACGCAGCTCTTCGGCGCCGAGCACGCGAACGTGCAGCCGCACTCCGGCGCGCAGGCGAACATGGCCGTGTACATGACGCTCCTCAAGCCGGGCGAGACCGTGCTCGGCATGAACCTGGCGCACGGAGGGCACCTCACGCACGGGCACCCGCTGAATTTCTCCGGCAAGCTCTACACGATCGTCCCGTACGGCGTCCGAAAAGAGGACGAGCGGATCGACTATGAGGAGCTCGGCCGGCTTGCGCGCGAGCACCGGCCGAAGATGATCATGGTCGGGGCGAGCGCCTATCCGCGTGTCATCGACTTCCCGGCGATCCGCGCCATCGGGGAAGAGGTCGGCGCCCGCGTCGTGACCGACATGGCGCACATCGCCGGGCTGGTCGCGGCCGGCGTGCATCCGAGCCCCGTTCCGCACTCCGACTTCGTGACGACGACCACCCACAAGACGCTGCGCGGACCCCGCGGGGGTCTGGTGTTGAGCCGGGCGACGTTCGCGAAGGAGCTGGACAAGGCGCTCTTTCCCGGCGTCCAGGGTGGACCGCTCATGCACGTGATCGCCGCCAAGGCGGTCTGCCTCAAGGAGGCGATGGAGCCTGCCTTTGCCGACTACCAGCGTCAGATCGTCGCGAACGCCAGGCGGCTCGCGGCCGCGCTGGCCGCGGCCGGCTTCCGCCTCGTCAGCGGCGGGACGGATACGCACTTGATGCTCGTCGACGTGTTCTCCAAGGGCATCACAGGCAAGGTCGCTGAAGCGGCTCTCGGGCGGGCGGGCATCACGGTCAACAAGAACGCGATTCCGTTCGACCAGAATCCGCCGATGGTGGCGAGCGGCATTCGGGTCGGAACGCCGGCGGTGACGACCCGCGGCATGCGCGAGCCCGAGATGGACCAGATTGCGGAGTTCATGGCGCGCGTCCTCACCGCGCCGGACGATGACCGCGCGATTGCCGCCGTGCGCGCGGAGGTCGAGGCGCTGTGCCGGACGTTCCCGCTGTATCCGGAGTGACCGGCGGCCTGCCCCGGACCGCCGCGGCGCCGACCCTCGATGCCGTGTTCGCGCCCGGCGGACGACTCTCCGCCACCCTCGAGGCCTTCGAGCCACGCGCGTCACAGCGCGACATGGCAGCCGCCGTCGCGGGCGTGATCGCCGACGGCGGCGTGCTCGTCGCCGAGGCGGGAACGGGCACCGGTAAGACGCTCGCCTATCTCATCCCCGCCATCCTCAGCCGCAAGCGGGTCATCGTCTCCACCGGGACGAAGAATCTCCAGGAACAGATCTTCTTCAAGGATCTGCCGATCCTGCGCGACGCGCTCGGCATTCCCTTCAAGGCCGTGTGCATGAAGGGACGCGGGAACTACCTCTGCCTGCACAAGCTGGACGAGTTCCGCGCGAACCCGACGTTCAAACTGCTCGACGACCGGGACTACCTCCCGGTCATCGACGAGTGGGCGCAGCGGACCGAAACCGGCGACCGGGCAGAGCTCGAGGATTTGCCTGACGATCTTTCGTTCTGGAACGATCTCTCGGCGACGAGCGAACGATGTCTGGGCAGCGGCTGCGCGCGCTATCAGGACTGCTATGTCACCCGGCTCCGCCAGCAGGCGGCCGAAGCAGACGTCGTCATCGTCAACCACCATCTACTCTGCGCGGATGCGGCCGTCAGGCAGAGCACCTTCGGCGAAGTCATCCCGGATTGCCACGTCGCCATCGTGGACGAGGCGCACCAGCTCGAGGAAGTGGCGACGCAGTACTTCGGGATCTCGGTGAGCAACTATCGGGTCGACGAGCTCGCGCGCGACGCCGACCGCGCGCTCGGCGCGCAGGGCTTCCCGGATCGAGCGAGGGCGCGCGAGCTGCGTGACGACGTTCATCGCGTGAAGGAGCGGAGCCAGCTGTTTTTCTCGGCGATTGAGACCGCGCGGTTCATGCTGCGGCCGCCTGGCGCGGGCGGGTACGGAGGGGAAGAGCGGACGCGACTGACGCCGTCGTTCGTGCAGAAGATCGCCGAGGAAGGCCGGGACCTCGTCGAGGCGCTGCAGGCGATGGAGGGAAGCGTCGTGCTGACGAAGGAAGCGCCCGAGGACCTGCTCGCCGTCGGCCGGCGCGCCGGGGAATTGCAAGCAGAGCTGGTGCGGCTCCTGCGAGCCGACGATCCGGCGTTCGTGTTTTTCCTCGAGACCCGGGGACGCGGGGTGTTCCTGCGCGCGGCGCCCATCGACGTCTCGAACGTCATCCGCGAAATGCTGTTCGATCGGATGCACGCGACGGTGCTGACCTCCGCAACGCTCGCGGTGGATGGCGGCTTCGGCTACGTGCGCGGCCGGCTCGGCCTGCGCCAGGCGGACGAGCTGCGGCTGGCGTCCGAGTTCGACTTCCGATCCCAGACGATTCTCTACCTGCCGCGCACCATGCCGGATCCGCGTTCTCCCGGCTTCCCGAGGGCGGCGGGCCGGGAGATCCTCGACATCCTGCGGCGCACGCGCGGCCGCGCCTTCGTGCTCTTCACGAGCTACGCGAACCTCCGGGACGTCCAGCGGCAACTCGAGGGAGCGCTGGAGTACCCGCTGCTCGTGCAGGGCACGGCGCCGCGGTCCACCCTGCTCAACGCGTTCCGGACGACCCCGCATGCCGTGCTCCTTGCGACGTCGAGTTTCTGGCAGGGGGTTGACGTCATCGGGGAGGCGCTCAGCTGCGTAATCATCGACAAGCTGCCGTTCGCCTCGCCGGGCGATCCAATTACGGCGGCGAGGGTCGAAGCGATCCGCGAGGCCGGTGGCGAGCCCTTCCAGGACTACCAGGTGCCGCTGGCGATTCTCACGTTGAAGCAGGGGCTCGGACGGCTGATTCGCCACCGCCGCGACCGCGGCGTGCTCGCGATCCTCGATCCGCGGTTGAAGACGATGGCCTACGGACGGCGATTCCTGGACGCGCTGCCTCCTTCGCCGATCACGCATGCGATTGAGGATGTGGGGCGCTTTCTGGCCACGGACCACCTCGGATCCTGATGAAGCCGCGGATCGCCACGGATGAACGCGGCCTGGCCAGGCCGATCCTCAAGTGGGCCGGCGGAAAACGCCAGCTCCTTCCGGCGCTTCGCCGCTACTACCCGCCCGAGTTTCAGACGTATTTCGAGCCGTTCCTGGGCAGCGCCGCCGTCTTCCTCGACCTGTACAGCCGAGGCCGGCTGGGCCGCGGCGCGCGGCTGTCGGACAGCAGCGCCGACCTGATCGGCTGCTACCTTGCCGTCAGAGATGCCGTCGATGAGGTCATTGAGGAGCTCGAGCGGCTCGCCGACGGCCACCGCGATGGCGGCCCCGCTCACTACTATGAGATCCGCGGCCGCTTCAACCCCATGCGCCGGGCCGTTGCGGAAACGGCGTCGCCATACCCGCCCATGCTCGCTGCGATGCTGATCTACCTCAATCGGACCGGTTACAACGGTCTGTTCCGCCTGAACGCTCGCGGCGACTTCAACGTGCCAGCCGGGCGGTACGAACGTCCGGTTATCTGCGATGCCGACAACCTCCGGCTGGTGTCCTCGGCGTTGCGCCAGCCCGGTGTGCAGCTCGAGACTGCCCGGTTCGACGTCGCGCTGGCGGACGCGAGACCCGGGGACTTTGTCTATCTCGACCCTCCTTACGCGCCCACGAGCCGGACCGCGTCATTTACGTCGTACACGCAGGGCGGCTTCGCCGCGGGCGATCAGGCGCGGCTGCAATCGCTCGTGGTCGGGCTGGCGCGAAAAGGCTGCCGGATGCTTCTCAGCAACTCGACGGCGCCCGCGATTCGGCGGCTGTACGCGGACGACCGGCACGCCCGCGACGCCGGGCTCCAGGCCTTCACGGTGCCGGCGCGGCGGGCGATCAACTCGCGCGCGTCCCGGCGCGGGCCCGTGCTGGAGTTCGTGATCACCAATATCGTGTAAACTGGCGCAGATGCAGGCTCTAAGGGCCTGCAGCCACGACCGCAGGCCTGAAGGCCTGCGCTACAAATCTCTGGAGGCCTGCTCATGATCCGCGCGCACATCGGCCGCGCCCTCGTCGCCGCCGCGGTTGCGTTCGCCTTCGCATTCCTCGCCGCCCCCGCAGTGGCCCAGACCGGCGCCATCAAGGGGAAGGTCGTCGACGCACAGAACCAGCCGGTCGAAAACGCGAAAATCACGATCCAGTCCGTGGACTCCGCCGCACGCCGGCACGAGACCAAGTCGAACAAGAAAGGTGAGTTCTTCCAGATCGGCCTCGCCCCTGGGAACTACAAGGTCACGGCCGAAAAAGACAAGCTCTCCCAGAGCTTCGACATCCGCGTACGCCTGGGCGATCCGCAGAACATGTCTTTCGTGCTGGCGCCCGGGTCCGGCGGGGGTACCGGCGGCGCCATGTCGAAGGAGGACCTGGCCAAGAAGGAAGCGGAAATCCGGAAGTCCTTCGACGAGGCCGTCGCGCTGAACCAGGCCGGAAAGAGCGCCGAGGCGATCGCCAAGTTCAACGAGATCATCGCGGTGGTCCCGAAGTGCGCGTCGTGCTACGGCAACATCGGGTCGATTCACTTGAACGCCAAGGAATACGACAAGGCGGAAGAAGCCTACAAGCAGGCGACGACGATCGATCCGAACTTCGCCCCGGGCTACGCGGGTCTCGTCAACGTGTACAACGCCCAGCGTAAGTTCGCAGAGGCGGAAGCGGCCGCGGCCGCGCAGGAGAAGGCCGAAGCGGCGGGCGCTCCGGCCGGCACCGCCGGAGGAGGCGTGAGCGCGGATGCCTCCTACAACCGCGGCGTCGTCCAGTGGAACGCCAACAAGTTCGCCGAAGCGAAGGACCAGTTCACCGCGGCGATCAAGGCGAATCCGAACCACGCGGAGTCGCACTTCATGCTCGGGAAGGTCTTGATCAACCTCGGGCAGCTCGCGGAGGCGGCGACGGAGTTCGAGACGTACCTGAAACTGGCGCCGTCGGGGCCGAACGCCAAGGAGGCCCAGACGAACTTCGACGCCCTGAAGACGTACATTAAGAAACTGTAGCGCAGCCCTTCAGGGCTGCCTCGGCGCCTCAGCGTGTCCATCGACGACATCGGCGGCAACCTCGCGGCCGTCCGCGCCCGGCTCGAACACGCGGCGCGTGCGGCCGGTCGCGATCCGGGCGGCATCCGCCTGATCGCCGTCTCGAAGACCTTCGGCCTGGATTCCGTGCGCGCGGCGGCCGCACACGGCCAGGTGGACTTCGGTGAGAACCGCGTCCAGGAGGCCCTGCAGAAGATCGACGCATCGGCCGAACTAAGAGTGAGGTGGCATCTCATCGGCCATCTCCAGTCGAACAAGGCCCGCAAGGCGGCGAACGGGTTCGCCGCGATTCACTCCGTCGACAGCGTTGAGCTGCTCCGGCGGCTGGATGACTCGGCGGCGGAGCTGGGGACGCGCCCGGAGGTCCTCGTGCAGGTCGATCTTGCGGGCGAAGCCTCCAAGCACGGTGCGCCTCCGGACGAAGCCCGGCGCATCGTCGACGCCGCGCTCGGCTGCCGCGCGGCGCGGCTGACCGGCCTGATGCTGCTGCCGCCCTGGCTCGAGGATCCCCAGCAGGCGCGCCCGTATTTCGCGCGTCTGCGCGGGTTCCGCGACGAGCTGGTGGCCTCCGGTGTCGACGCGGGCGCGCTCCGTGAATTGTCGATGGGCATGAGTCACGATTTCGAGGTCGCCATCGAGGAAGGCGCGACGATGGTCAGGGTAGGGACGGCGATCTTTGGACGGAGAACCCCACATGTTTGATCCGAAGAACCCCGGCGACGGCTCGACCCCGCCCGAGCGGATGATGCGCATCACGCCGCTCGACATGCGCCAGCACCATTTCAACAAGCGAATGAGCGGGTACGACCGCACGGAGGTCATCCAGTTTCTGACCGAGGCGGCGGACGACTACGAGCAGGCGCTGCGCGAAATCGACCGGCTGCGCACCGACCTCACGCGGATGGAAGCGCTGCTCGCAGAGCACCGCGAGCGCGAAGCCAACCTGCGCAACACGCTGTTGACGGCCCAGAAGCTGTCCGACGACATCAAAGAGACGGCCCATCACGAAGCCAAGGTCATCCTGCGCGAGGCCGAATCGCGCGCCGATCTGGTCCTGCAGCAGGCGCTCGGCCGCCTCGAGGAGTTCGAGCGCTCGATCAACGATCTCCGTCTCCGCCGCCGGAACGTGGAAGGATCGCTCGAGGCGTCGATCCAGGCCCTGTACAGCGCGCTCGAGTTCATCCGCGATCAGGACAAGGCAGACCGCGACGACAAGATTCTGCTCCACCGTCCCCGGCAGGCCGACGCCGCCGCACCTCCCGCTGCTTCGCAGCCCGCGACCGACTGGAAAGCCGGGAGCCAGTAGTCCGCCGGCACCGAACGCCCAATGCCGACTGCCGAAGGCCCGCGGCGTGACGGCGCCGGCGACCTGCTCGTTCGAAACGTCCGTGTTCTCACGCCCACGGGACCTGCACCGCTCCGCGGCCCGCAGCAGGGCCGCGTCCAGAAGATTGCGGATGCGGTCGTCCTCGCGCGTAGCGGGCGGATCGCCTACGTCGGCGCGAGCGACGAATGGAGGGGCCGGTCTTCAGACCGGCCCGACCGGCCGGATATCGTCGAGATTGATGGCGCCGGCGGCACCCTCGTTCCGGGCTTTGTCGATCCGCACACCCACGTCGTCTTTGCGGGGGACCGGCGGGACGAGCTCCATCGCCGGTTGAGCGGGGCGACCTACGCGGAGATCGCCGGCGCCGGCGGTGGCATCCTCTCGACGGTGGCTGCGACGCGGGAGGCAAGCGAGGCGGATCTCGTCCGCCAGACGCGCGTGCGCCTCGACGAAATGCTCGCGTGCGGCACGACGACGGCGGAGGCGAAGAGCGGATACGGGCTCGACACCGAGAGCGAGCTGAAAATGCTGCGGGCCGTGCGCGCGCTCGATCGCGACCACGCGATCGATCTGGTGCCGACGTTTCTGGGCGCCCACGAGATCCCGCCGGCGCACCGCGCGCGGCGCGGTGACTACGTCAAGCTGATCGTCGAGGAGATGATTCCCGCAGTAGCGGCGAGCGGCCTCGCGGAATGGTGCGACGTGTTCTGCGAAACGGGCGTGTTCACGCCGGACGAGACGCGGGCGATCCTGATGGCGGGCCAGCGCGCAGGCCTGAAGCCTCGTCTGCACGCCGACGAGCTCGCCGCCAGCGGCGGATCGACGGTTGCCGCCGAGATCGGCGCGCGCTCCGCCGATCACTTGATCTTCACGCCGCCAGAAGCCATGGACGGGATGGCCCGCGCGGGGGTGGTCGCGACACTGCTGCCGTGCGCGGCGTTCTACCTGAAGCTCGGCCGGTTCGCGCCGGCGCGCGGCTTCATCGAAGCGGGTGTACCGGTGGCGCTCGCAACCGACGTCAATCCTGGCGGCGGTTTCTCTCCGTCGATGCCCTTTGCCATGTCGCTCGCCTGCTTTGCGATGGGTCTGACGTTTGACGAGGCGCTCGTCGGCGCGACCCTGAACGCCGCGTACTCGCTGGACCGTCACGAGTCGGTCGGCAGCCTCGAGCCGGGTAAGCTTATGGATGCCGTGCTGGTCGATGGAGACGCGATTAACCTCATCCGCGTCGGCGCTCCGGCGATCCGTGCGGTCATCAAACGCGGGCGGCTTGTGGGACCCTTCGAACGTGGCCGGCAGATCGAGTCAGCGCGCCGAGCGTAAGCGAGGCGTGGCAGGCCGTGGGGGTGGGGCCCCACGGCAATGGAAGTAATGGCTAAACTCGTCGACAAATCCCTCTCGCAGCTTCTCGAGGCATTTGCCTCGTCGGCGCCGACCCCAGGCGGAGGGTCGGCGTCGGCGCTGGCCGGCGCCGTCGGTGCCTCGCTGCTCTTGATGGTCGCGTCGCTGCCCAAGACGCGGCAGGGATCCCTGGAAGATCGTTCGGCGCTCTCCGACGCGCGGGAAGCCCTGTCGCCGGCCGCCCGCGAGCTCGCAGGGCTCGTGGATCGGGACGCCGAGGCCTACGACGGCGTCGTCGCCGCGTACCGGCTGCCGAAGGGCACGGACGCCGAGAAAGCGGCGCGACGGGAAGCGATCCAGCGCGGGATGCGGGGGGCCATCGATACCCCGCTCGCCATGCTCCGCGCGGTCCACACGGCCGCGCGCGCCGCGGTCGCCGTGGCGAGACACGGCAATTCGTCCGCCGCGAGCGACGTGATCGTGGCGGCGGCGCTGCTCGACGCGGCGGCCGGAGGCGCCTACGCCAACGTCACGATCAACCTGGGGGGGTTGGAGAACGAGGCCCAGGAGTCCGGGCTCGCGCGGGAAGCGCGAACGCTGCGCGAAGCGATCGGCGCGGAAGCGGCGACGGCGCGCGCGGCGTGCGCCGCGGACCGGCGCTAGCGCGGAATCTGGTCGACCGACGTCGGCCGGCCCTGATAGCGGTCTAGCCACTGGAGCGTCTCGCGGATCATCTCGGACCGCGGCAGGGGTAGGTGGCCCGCTTCGAAGACGACGTGGCGCCTGTCCTTGTCGGGCGTTCCAAGAAGATCCATGAACGGCACCTGGCTGGTCTCGACGGGAAAGATGTAGTCGTAGCGACCGGCGAGCAGCAATACGGGAACGGTGATGCGCGACACCATACGGTTGGGCGTCCAGTTCACGGACGCGACCATGCCGCCAGCGATGAGCACCGCGGATTTGAATCGAGGCTCGGACGCGAGCATGAACGGGGCCACGGCCGGGCCCAGACTCAGCCCCATGTAGGCGACATTTCCCGCATCGATGTCGTCTCGACTCTCGAGGTAATCGAGCGTTCTCCCGAGATCCTGCACCCATTTGATAGCTCGCTCGAGGCTCGCTTGCTGGGTCATCACCCGGCCGGACGGGACGTTCAGGGACCGCTCGTACATCTCCGCCATGATGGGCCGGACGAGGACGCGTCCGCTTCTGGGGATGTAGTCGAACCGCTCCCAGTACGCATCCTCGAACGTTTTTTGCTCGAGCGCGTTGCGCCCTGGGAAGTAGACGACCGCTTGATACGGTGGAGAGGCCCTCGCCGGCAGGTCGAGATGTATCGTGAAACGCTCGCCGTAGGCAGAGTCGATGGAGACGCTCTCGCGCCGCCAATCGCTCGGCGTCTCGTCCGCCGATTCGAGAACCGGATTGAGCGGTGTCTCTCCGTAGGAGAACATGTTCATGTACACCTGGAAGACCTCGTCGGACAGACCTACCGTCTTAGATAAATCGTATGTGGGCAAGTCGACGGATGCTTTCAGCTCTTCGGCCGTCTCCCCGTTGCGTCCTTTCATGCAACGGAAACCATTTGCCGGAGACCGGTCGAAGGGGTCCATCCGCAAGGCGGTGGTGAACATGTAGACGGGCTCGTTCCAGGAACCGCCGAGAGAATAGCGAAGCTCTGCCGAAGCATTCCAGCACCACTCGCGAAAGTTACCCGCCAGGTCGGCGGCACCGGAGGCGCCGATGCCAGGATACGACCCCACGGGAGCGGGGCCGTCGCCCCCGAAATTGCTCAGGGGAACGATCTCCGTCGCCAGCGACATGACGTGCTCGCTGCTGGGGAGCGCGGCGCGGACCCAGTGATACACCGTGGGTAGACTCTTGCCTCGGAAGGAAGCGTAAGCCGCCGCCTCGTACCAGCTCACGCCGCCTACCGGATAGTCAGCTTTGCCGGCGGCGAAGGTGCCTACTTCCCACGTCGCGGGTCCCGGGCGGCCGGTGGAGTCGACGAGCAGGTCCATCGCCTTTTCCCACGGCAGAACCCGATTGCCTTGCCGGAACTCGTGCTGCCAGTACTCCTTCCGCTTGTAACCCCCGGCGTCGACGAACTCCTTGAACTCAGCGTTGGTGACTTCGGTGCGGTCGAGGAAATAGGAATCGAGCGTGACAGCACGCAGCGGAAGATTGGTCAACGGCACCAGGTAGCGCCCGCCGTCGACGGCGACCATCCCGGACGGCACGGTGCCTACAGGATCCAGACGAAAGCTGATGCGGTTGCGCTCCCTCGGCGTCAAGAACGAGGGCAACGACTCGAATCTCTCACCCGGCTGGGTGTAGGAAATCGAGGACAGCATCTCGCGAGGCTCGAAACCTTCCTTCTGGCGATCCGCAGGCGGAAGCCTCCCAGGGGGAGCCGGTGTTTGGTGATGGGCGTCTGTCCGAGGAGGCGCCACTCGGTGTCCCGGGTGCGTTCTCCCGGTAGAAGACGTCGGCTCCCGGCGGATCGGTCTCGACCGAGATCGTATCGCTCATTTGGTCCCACAAGCCGAGGAGCACCGGGTCGTCAGGGATGAAGCGCTCCGCCTCACGGGCTAGAGCGAAGGCCTTGCTGTATTCCTCTTTCTCGATCCACTGGGACACCTGCGGGAGCGCTTCCTGGCGCGCCCACTCTCGCCGGGTCGCGTCGCGCATCGCGTTGGCGATGAAGAGCGCGATCAACCCGATGGCGGCGACGGCGGGGATCGCAAAGCGAGGTTTTCGAACTGCACGCCACAGAGAGCCGGTTTTCGCGTCGACAACGCTCTGGCGAAAGACCGCGAGCTCCTGGTGAAGCTCTGCGGCGCTCGCGAAACGATCGCTCGTCTCTTTCGCGAGCGCCTTCTGCCCGATCCGCTGCAGCTCGCTGGGGATCCCGAGGGTTTCCGGCTCGAACGGTGCCGGGGCATCGCGCAGGATCGCGGCCAGCGTTTCCGTGTGAGTCCCCCGCGCGAACGGCGCCGTTCCCGAAAGCATCTCGTAGAGAACGCAACCGAATGAAAAGCAGTCACTGGTCGGAGTCGCCGCGGCGCCCTTGGCCTGCTCCGGTGACATGTACCCGAGCGTTCCCTTGATGATGCCGGCTTCTGTCGCTCCCCCCTCACACACGAGCGTCGGCGCGCTCTCGTCGTGGGACGCGATCGGGAGCACGGAGACCGACTTCGCAAGGCCGAAATCGAGGATCTTGACGACGTCCTTCGACGTGATGAAGAGGTTCGCCGGTTTGATGTCTCGGTGAACGATCCCTTTGGCATGTGCGGCGGACAGCCCATCCGCGACCGACAAGGCGATATCGAGGGCTTGGCCCCAGGGCAGGCGTCTCTCGCGTCTCAACCGCTCGCCGAGCGTCTCGCCCTCCAGAAGCTCCGAGACCGCGTAGTCGACGTCGCCTTCCGAACCGAAGGCGAAGACGGTCAGAATATGCGGATGGGAGAGCGCCGCCAGGGTCTTCGCCTCGCGTTTGAAGCGCTGGATGGCCTCGGAATCCTGGGAGAGGCGTTCGGAAAGCACCTTGATCGCCACGTCGCGGTCGAGCTCGGGATCTTTGGCGCGGTAAACTTCTCCCATCCCGCCTGCACCGAGCGGCGAAACGATCTCGTACCCTCCGAGCCTGGCTCCAGGAGTGAGAGGCAATGTTTTCCGCCTTCCGAATCGACCGCGGCCGAGGGTAACGGCGCCGGAGAGGCCCTACCGCGGAATCTGTTCCACCGACGTCGGCCGGACGTGCATGACGTCGACCCTCACCTCGAACTTCCAGGGATAGAAGTACGTTGGCAGGAGCTCGATCTGCTGCTCGTACGAGGCGTCGATCGCCGTCGAGCCCTTGCCCGGCTCGATCGAGACTTCCGACGGGTCGATCGGCAGGTCGTGGCGCGCGATCAGCTTCGCGACCCTCTCGCGGATGTCCTTCTCGGGCTTTCCGCCCGAGAAGCGAGCGACCTCCGTCACCTCGTCCCGGAACTGCACGTAGTGCCAGTACGCCGGCACGGCCCGATAGGCCGCGTGCGCGATGCCCAGGAAGATCGCCACCTTGATCAGTGTTTTGATCAGCCGCATCCGGTCCTCGTCAGCGGATCTGCCGGAGCATCCGCTCCCAGCGCGTCCGCGTGAAGAAGTGCGTGACGACCGAGGCGATGCGGGAAACGGACTCGGCCGGACTGTCCCCGGTCGGCGCCGCCGGCCCCGCATCGTACGACCAGTAAATCAGCAGCGCTTTCCCCTTGACGTAGTGGCGCGGCAGGAAGCCCCAGTACCGGCTGTCCTGCGAGTTGTCGCGGTTGTCCCCCATCACGAAATAGTGACCCGCGGGAACGGTGACGGGGCCGTATCGATCGCGGACGTCGAACGACGTGACCTCCCCGTGCGTGCCGGCGGGCTCCAGATAGTGCACGTACGGCTCCTCGATCGGCGCGCCGTTGATGTAGACCTTCTTCTCGCGCACCTCGAGCGTCTCTCCCGGCAGACCGATCACGCGCTTGATGAAGTCGCGCTCCGGGTCCTCGGGATACTTGAACACCACGATGTCCCCGCGGCGGACGCCGCCGACCGGGAGCAGCGCGCTGCCCGGGCCGGCCGGGCCGAAGACGAATTTGTTGACGAGAAGATGATCGCCGATGAGGAGGTTGTTCTCCATCGACCCCGTCGGGATCTTGAAAGCCTGGACGACCCACGTCCGCACGAAGAGCGCGAGAATGACCGCGATGACGATCGACTCGAAGTACTCGCGGAGCGTGGATTTCTTGAATTGGGCCATGGCTGAGCCGGGCACGCCCGACCTGAAGGTCGGGCCTACTCCTGTCCGACCTTCAATACGGCGAGAAAGGCCTCCTGGGGAATCTCGACGCGGCCGACGCGCTTCATCCGCTTCTTGCCTTCCTTCTGCTTTTCGAGCAGCTTGCGCTTCCGGCTGATGTCGCCGCCGTAGCATTTCGCGAGCACGTTCTTCCGCAGCGCCTTGACCGACTCACGCGCGATGATCCGGCTCCCGATCGCCGCCTGGATGGCCACCTCGAACATCTGGCGGGGGATCAGTTCCCGCATTTTGGACGCCAGCGCCCGGCCGCGCTCGTACGAATTGTCCCGGTGAACGATGATCGAGAGCGCATCCACCGGCTCGCCGTTGACGAGAATATCCAGCTTGACGAGGGGCGACTCCCAGAACCCGGTGACATGATAATCGAGCGACGCGTAGCCGCGCGAGATGGTCTTCAGGCGGTCGTAGAAGTCGAGGACGACCTCGTTGAACGGCAGCTCGTAGGTGATGAGCACCCTGTTCGACGACAGGTACTCGAGCGTCTTCTGCACGCCCCGCTTCTCCTGGCAGAGCGTCAGGATGGGCCCGACGAATTCGGAGGGCGTGAGGATCATCGACGTGATGACGGGCTCCTCGACCTTCTCGATCTTCGACGAATCGGGCAGCTTCGCCGGGCTGTCGATCTCCACCACCTCGCCGTCGGTCGTCGTCACGCGATAGAGGACCCCCGGCGCGGTCGTGACGAGGTCCATGCCGTACTCGCGCTCGAGCCGCTCCTGGACGATCTCCATGTGCAGCAGCCCGAGAAACCCGCAGCGGAACCCGAAGCCGAGCGCCGCCGAGGTCTCCGGCTCGAAGAAGAACGACGCGTCGTTGAGCCGCAGCTTCTCGAGCGCATCGCGCAACTCCGGGTACTGATGGCCCTCGACGGGGTACAGCCCCGCGAACACCATCGGCTTCATCACCTTGAAGCCGGGAAACGGCTCGGAAGTCGGCCGCGCGGTCTCGGTGATCGTGTCGCCGATCTTGGCGTCGGCGACCGTCTTGATGTTCGCGACGATGAAGCCCGCTTCCCCGACGCCGAGCTCTTCGACCACGACCGGTTTGGGCGAAAACACGCCGACCTGCTCGATCTCGTAGTCCTGGCCCGCCGCCATCAGCCGCACTTTCATCTTCGGCCGGAGGACGCCGTCGATGACCCTCGTGAGGATCACCACACCGCGGTACGAGTCGTACCAGGAATCGAAGATGAGAGCTTTCAGCGGGGCAGCGGGGTCGCCCGCGGGAGGCGGCAGCCGCTTCACGACCGCTTCGAGGATCTCGCGCGTGCCGATCCCTTCCTTGGCGCTCGCGAGGATCGCCCCGGAACCGTCGAGGCCGATGATCTCCTGGATTTGACGGCGCGTCTCGTCCGGCTGCGCCCCGGGGAGATCGATCTTGTTGATGACCGGGATGATCTCGAGGTTGTTGTCGACGGCGAGGTACGCGTTCGCCAGCGTCTGCGCCTCGACACCCTGCGACGCGTCCACCAGGAGGATCGCCCCCTCGCACGCCGCGAGCGAGCGCGTCACTTCATAGGAGAAATCGACGTGCCCGGGCGTGTCGATCAGGTTGAGGATGTAGGTGTTCCCGTCCAGCGCCTCGTAGGTCAGCCGGACCGAATGCGCTTTGATGGTGATGCCGCGCTCGCGCTCCAGGTCCATGCTGTCGAGAACCTGCGCCTCCATCTCCCGCGCCTGCAGCGCGCCCGTCAGCTCGAGAAACCGGTCGGCAAGTGTCGACTTGCCGTGATCGATGTGGGCGATGACCGAGAAGTTGCGGACGAACCGGGGATCCATGCGTGAGGAATCAGGTGATTATACCCCCCCTTGGCAACCGGGCCGGACCAGGGAGTCGTCTAACCGACATGCTGTCCTCCCTTGTTCAGGATGTCCGCTACGCGCTCCGGCTCCTTCGCCGCGCCCCCGGATTCACCGTCGTCGCGACGCTGACGCTCGCGCTCGGCATCGGCGGCAACGCCGCGATCTTCAGCGTGGTCAACGGCGTCCTGCTCAGGCCGCTCCCCTTCAGAGACCACGACCGGCTGGTGGTGGTCCAGCGGTCGATCCCGGGGAATCCGACGCTCGGCGATTCGACATCGCCTGGCAATCTGTACGACTGGATCGACCGTCAGCGGTCGTTCGACGCGCTCGCCGGATGGGACACGACGGTGCTCTCGAAAACCGCGCCGGGCGAAGCGGAGCGGCTGCAGGGCACGGTTGCGGTGGGAGCTCTGTTCGAGGTGCTGCAGACCCCGGCTGCCCGAGGCCGGACCCTGACGGCTGAGGACGATCGGTTGGAAGCGCCACCGGTCATCGTCATCAGCGCCGCACTGTCTCGACGGCTGTTCGATGACCCGGCCGGCGCGCTCGGACAGACCATCACGCTCAGCGACCGGGTGCATACGGTCGTCGGGATCATGCCGCCGGACTTTCGTTTCCCGGACCGCGACAGCGATTACTGGATTCCGGCGCAGTTTGACGCGGGGATGCGCACCTCCCGTACGGAGTACTCCTTGTTGGGCCTGGGGCGGCTGCGCAGGGACCGCACGATCGAGCAGGCGCGCGAGGACATGGCCGCGATCAGTGCAGACCTGCGGCGGACGTTTCCACAGGTCGCGGATCCCGACGCCCGTGTGGATCCGCTGAAGGGGTTCGTCGTCTCGTCGGTGGAATCACGGCTGATGATCCTCATGGGGGCGGTCGCGTTCGTGCTGCTGATCGCCTGTGCCAATCTGGCCAACCTTCTCCTCGCCCGTGCCTCCGGCCGGCAGCGAGAAGTCGCGGTGCGTCAGGCGCTCGGCGCGGGGACTCGCCGCGTCGTTCGGCAGCTCCTGACCGAGAGCGTCGTGCTCAGCCTGTTCGGGGGGCTGGCCGGCCTCGCGGTCGGGCGCTGGTCCCTCGCGTTGCTCGTCGCGCAGCTCCCGCCCGACCTTCCAAGGGTGGAAGAAATCGCGCTCGACTGGACGGTGACGGCGGTCGTGGGCGTGGTGTCGATCGTAGCGGGCGGGCTGTTCGGGCTGTTCCCGGCGTGGCAGCTCTCGGCCGGCCGTCCCGCCGTCGCGTTGCGGGAAGGAGAACGGGGATCGAGCGGCGCGGCGTGGGTTCGCGGCGCGTTGGTCGTGGCGGAGGTTGCCCTCGCTGTCGTGCTGCTCGTCGGGGCGGGGCTCCTGATTCGAAGCTTTCTCCTGCTGCAGCGTGTCGACCCGGGTTTCAATCCGGAGCGGCTGCTGACGTTCCGCGTGCAGCTCCCCGACAGATACCGGCCGGCCGAACGCGTCGCCTTCTTCGAGCGCGCTGTCGCTGAGCTGGACGCCATTCCAGGCGTCCGGTCGTCTGCCGCGATCAACATGCTGCCGGTGGCCGGGCGTGGGATCGGCGCATGGTTCAACGTCGTCGGACGCCCGCCGGCAGACGGGAGCAATCCGAACGCGGTCCCGTATCGCGTCGTCACCCCAGGCTACTTCGCGACCGCCGGACTGCGGCTGATCCGGGGACGGTTGCTGACTGAATCCGATACGCGCGAACACACGCCCGCCGTGGTCATCGACGAAACGCTGGCTCGGCGGCAGTGGCCGGGCGAGGATCCTCTCGGCCGCGAGATCGTTCTGGGCGCGCTGCCCGACAATCCGCTGATCCCCAGGAGTCCGATCGTTGGCATCGTCAGCGACGTCAGGCAGCTTGGCCTCGATAGCGACCCGCCAGGGATGGTGTATGTCCCGCACCGCGTGATGCCCTTCTGGCCGACGTTTGCGTTCCTGTTGCGGACTTCGGTCGAGCCCGGGTCGGTCATGCCGACGGCGCGCGCCCGGGTCCGCGCGCTCGACCCGTCGCTCCCTGTCTCTGCTGTTCGTACGGCGGACGAGGTGATCGCGCAGTCCCTCGTGTCCGCGCGATCATCGATGGTGCTGCTGGCCTGCTTCGCGGGATTGGCGCTGGTGATGGCGGCCGTTGGCGTGTACGGCGTGCTGTCGTACACCGTCAGTCAGCGGCGGCGCGAGATGGGCATCCGGCTCGCGCTCGGCGCCGAGCCGCACCGGCTCCGCTGGCTCATCCTGACCGAGGGCCTGCGTCAGGCCTCGATCGGGATTGGAATCGGGCTGGCGGGCGCGTTCGCGCTCACCCGGCTCATGCAAACGCTGCTCTTCGGCGTCATGCCGACCGATCCGCTGACGTTTGTCGGCGTGGTCGTCCTGCTGGGAACGGTCGCCGCGCTGGCCTGCTATGTCCCGGCGCGCCGCGCGACGAAAGTCGATCCGGTAGCCATCATGCGGGCGGAGTAGGGCCCTCCGTGATCGCTTTCAGGATCTCCGCGGCGATGGCGCCCGGCTTGGCGCCGCCGAGGTTGGTGAGTACGACGACGACAATGTCACGGTCCGGCAGGTACGTCATGAAGGAGGCGAAGCCGTTTATTCCTCCACCGTGAGAGATCGCTCTCTTGTCACCGTCGCCGACACCGAGGCCGAACCCGTATGTGGTCGGCTTGCCGTCGTTGAGCTTTGCCGGCGTAATCATCTGATCCAGCGACGCCCGGCTGACCACCTTCCCGTTCATGAGCGCTGACGTCCATGCGACGAGATCGGTCACGCTGGAGCAGAGCGCGCCAGCCGAAAACGGGGGCTTCATGCTCAAATGAGCGGCGTTCTGCACGACGCCGAGGGTGACCTGATAGCCCGCCGCCCGCTGCCGCACGACGGCCTCGTTGTCGCAATACACCGTTGAGGACAGGCCCAGAGGATCGAACAGCGTCTTCTTTACGTGGCTTCCATAGGATTCGAAGTTGACCTTCTCGACAATCACACCCAGCAGGTAGTAACCGGAATTGTTGTAGAGGTACTTTTCTCCCGGCTGAAAGTCCGGGGGCTCGTCTTTGAAGAGCGCAATGAGCTTCTCGTGAGAGAGATCGAGCCGGCTATTGTCCCAGAACTTCGGGCCAAGCCCCGTGTAGCTCTTGATGCCCGACGTGTGCGTGAGCAGATGTCGAATCGTGATGCGGCGGCCGGCTACGGGATAGTCAGGCAGATACTTCTCGATTGGATCGTCGAGCGCTATCCTTCCTGCTTCGACAAGCCGCATGATGGCTGCCGCGGTGAACTGCTTCGTGAGCGATCCGATGCGGTAGACAGTGGACGGCGAGGCCTTGACGTCGAGCTCGACGTTCGCGAGGCCGTAGCCCTTCGCGAGGAGCGTGCGTCCGCCGCGCGCGACCGCGATCGAGACGCCGGGGATCTTCTGCTCGTTCATCGCAGCCGACACGGCGGCGTCCGCCTGCGATTCCAGTGACGCGACGGCCGGCGCCTGCGGCAGGACGCCTGTGGTTCTCGCGGCCCCCGCAACAATGACGATTGCAACTGTGGGTGGGACGAAGATCGTGACCAACAGGCGTCGACGGTTCATGCGCGCGATCCTATACTAGCCTCGTGATTCTCCTCATCCTGACCTGTCTACTCGGAGCCCAGGCTCCGGCGGCCGACGCGAACGAGGCGCTCTGGGACGCGGCGCGTTCAGGCGATACCGCGCGCGTGGCGGCCATTCTCGACAAGGGCGCCGACGTCAACGCAAAGGCACGCTACGGGGCGACCGCGTTGTTCTTCGCCGCTGACAAGGGACGTCTCGAGACCGTCAGGCTGCTCGTCGAGCGCGGCGCAGAGATCAATATCGAGGACACCTTCTATCGCTTCAAGCCGATCGACCTGGCGCTGCAGAACGGGCATGCCGAGGTCGGCATCTTTCTCCTCGAGAAGGGAGCCAAGGGCGGCGGATTCGCGCTGATATCGGGCGTCCGGTCGAACAACGCCGCGCTCGTCAAGGCGGCGCTCAAGGCGAGCGACGTCGACCGCCGGGCGCTGCAGTCGGCACTCGCGATCGCGGAACGCGAGAAGCGCACCGACCTGGCGGCGCCGATCAAGGTGGCGCTGGACGCGCTCCCGGCGGACGCGACGCCGTCGGTACAGCTCGACCCGGCCGTGCTTCAGCGATATGCCGGGCGGTATCGGAACGAAGCCGCGGGAGTAACCGCAACCATCGGCATTCGCGACGGCCAGCTTGTCGCCGAAGTGCCCGGCCAACCGCCCATTACGTTTACCGCGACAGGCGAGACGACGTTCCGGGCTCGTGAGATGGATGGCTTGACCATCGCCTTCAATGGCCGTGGCGGCATGGTGGAATCGGTGACGGTCACGGAACAGGGGCGCCCGTCGTCGTACACGCGGCTGACCGACGCCGCAGCCTCTACGGCGGCGCCGGGGCCAGCGCCGTCGAGCGCTCCCGCAGCGAGCCTCGATCCCGCGCCCCGTACCGCCGCACGCAACTGGCCCTCGTTTCGCGGAGAACACGCATCAGGTCGCGGCGACGGGCAGGGTGCGGTCGCCGACTGGGATGTATCGACCGGAAAGAACGTGAAGTGGAAGACGGCGATCCCCGGGATCGCAACGGCGAGTCCGATCGTCTGGGGCGATCGAATCTTCCTCACGACGGCGGTCAGCAAAGCGGGCGACAGCTCGTTCCGCACCGGTCTATATGGCGACGTGAAACCGGTCGACGATCTCTCGGAACACGCGTTCAAGGTTTATTGCCTCGACAAGACGACTGGGAAAACCCTCTGGGAGCAGACGGCCCACACCGGCGCGCCCAAGGTCAAGCGGCACACGAAGTCGACCCAGGCGAACTCCACGCCGGCGACGGATGGAAAACGCGTGGTCGCGGCCTTTGGATCGGTGGGCCTCCTCGTCGCGTACGACATCGCCGGCAAAGAACTGTGGCGCGCCGATCTCGGCATCCTCGACAGCGGATGGTTCTTCGATCCGACGTATCAATGGGGCCATTCGAGCTCGCCGGTCATCTACAAGAATTCCGTGATCGTCCAGGCCGACATTCAAAAGAGGTCGTACATCGCGGCGTGGGATCTGACGACCGGCAAGCCGCTCTGGCGGACCGAACGGGATGGCGAGATCCCGACGTGGGGAACGCCGACGCTCGTGACAACCGGGACGCGCGATGAGCTCGTCACGAACGGAACGAAGATCCGCGGCTACGATCCTGCGACCGGCAAGCTGCTCTGGACACTCGGGCCGAACTCTGAAGTCACGGTCGGCACGCCCGTCGCCGAGAACGGCATGATCTACGTCACGGGCGGCTACCCGCCGGTCAGACCGATTTACGCCATCCGGTCGGGTGCGACCGGCGACATCTCGCTGCCAGCCGGCAAAGAGTCCAGCGACGCGATCGCCTGGAGTAACGCGCGGGAAGGGACCTACATCCCGTCTCCGATCCTTTACGGCGGCTACCTCTTCACGTGCGGCAACAACGGCATCGTGAGCGTCTACGACACGAAGACGGGTCAGCGCGTCGGACGCGCGCGAACCGGCGAAGGGGGGGCGTTCTCCGCCTCACCGATCGCCGCGGATGGAAAGCTGTACCTGGCCAGCGAGGATGGCGACATTCACGTCGTCCGGGCCACGCCGGCGCTGGAGCCCCTCGCGAAGAACTCGATGAAGGAAGTGATCATGGCGACGCCCGCCATCTCGGACGGCCTGATCGTCGTCCGGACCCTCGGGCACGTGTACGGGATAGGACGGTAAGACTGAATTCTTAACGTTGGTCGAGCGGCACGAACGTCTGCGGGTACTTCGGCCCGATGTAGTCGGTGCGCGGGCGGATGAGGCGATTGTTCGCGTACTGCTCGAGGATATGTGCCGTCCACCCCGAGACGCGGCTGACGGCGAAGACGGGCGTGAAGAGATCGATCGGAATCCCCAGGACGTAGTAGGTCGAGGCCGAGTAGAAATCGACGTTCGCGTTGAGCTTCTTTTCCGCCTTCACGACCGTTTCGATCTGCTGCGACATCTCGAACCAGCGAGCCTTGCCCGCGCGCTCCCCCAGCTCGCGTGACATCCGGCGGAGGTGCGTCGCGCGCGGGTCCTCCGTGCGATAGACCCGGTGCCCGAAGCCCGGGATCTTCTCTTTCCGTGCGAGCTTGGCCTTGATGGTCTCTTCGACCCGCGCCGCCGGCGCGTCCTCGCCGATCTCGATCAGCATCCGCATCACGTCGGCGTTCGCGCCCCCGTGGAGCGGCCCCTTCAGCGTTCCGATGGCGGCGACGATGGCGGAGTGGATGTCGGTCAGGGTGGCAGCGGCGACACGGCCGGCGAACGTGGACGCGTTCAGCTCGTGGTCCGCGTGCAGCACCAGCGCCACGTCGAACGCCCGGCTGGCCAGCGCCGACGGGCGTTCGCCGGTCAACATGTAGAGAAAGTTCGCGGCGTGGCCGAGCGCCGGATCCGGTTGCACAGGCCCGCCGCCGGCGGACAGCCGGCCCCACGTCGCGACCAGGCTCGCGATCTGCCCGGTCAGCCGGACGGCCTTGCGGTAGTTTGCCTGCGCCGAGTTGTCCGACGCGTCGTGATCGTAGTGACCCAGAGCCGATGCGAGCGTGCGCAGCGCATCCATGCCATCCGACGGGGGCAGCGCGCGCATGAGGCGCAGGATCGGCTCGGGCAGCGGACGCGCCGCCGCCAACGCCGATGACAGGTCTCCGAGCTCCGCGCGCGAGGGAAGGCGGCGGTGCCACAGGAGATAACAGACTTCTTCGAAGGTCGCGCGCGTGGCGAGATCGTGGATGTCGTGCCCGCAGTAGGCGAGCACGCCGCGCTCGCCGTCCAGATAACAGATCGCCGAGGTGGCAGCGACAACGTCTTCGAGGCCGGCCTTCGGCGAGACTTCCGTCGTCATTTGGCGATTTCAGGCGATTTCAGCATCACGTCGTCGCCCGCGAACTGCTGGACCAGGGAGACCAGCCCGGTATACAGGAAGCCGACCTGGAACAGCATCAGGAACGGCAGCGTGCCGTAGATCTCGTTCGCGAGCGCATAGAAGACCGTCGCGGTGAAGTACAACCCGAGCGCCAGCTCGATCATCGGCTGAACGATCGTCGACTGCCGGTATTTCTTGCCGACCCACTCGTCGCCGGTCTGCTCGATGCCGTACTTCGGCGTCCGCGTGAACTCGGTCTCGGTGCCCATCAGCGCCTCGATCACAGCGCGCGTGTTGTTGACCGCAAGACCGATCCCGATCGACATGAGGAACGGCAGATACTTGAGCCGCGTCTTCCAGTCGGGGTAGATCTCGCGCTGGCTCACGATGTAGAAGTTCGCGATGGAGGCGGTCGCCGCCAGGAAGAGCGGCACGTCGATGAGCAGCATCTCGTACCAGCCCATGTTGTAGCGGACCCACATCGCCGGGAACATCAGCACGCTCAACACCGCCATCAGGAGGTAGTTGAAGTTCGCCGACAGATGGAAGAAGGCCTCGACTTTCACCGCGAGCGGAAGCTCCGACTGCAGGATCTGAGGCATCAGCTTGCGGCAGGTCTGGATAGAGCCCTTCGCCCACCGGTGCTGCTGCGACTTGAAGGAGTTCATCTCGACGGGCACTTCCGCCGGCGCAACGAGGTCGGGCAGGAACACGAAACGCCAGCCGGCGAGCTGGGCGCGATAGCTGAGGTCCAGGTCCTCGGTGAGCGTGTCGTGCTGCCAGCCCCCCGCGGTCTCTATCGCCGCCCGGCGCCAGATGCCCGCGGTGCCGTTGAAGTTGAAAAAGCAGCCGGAGCGATTGCGGCCGCCGTGCTCGAGCACGAAGTGTGCGTCGAGCAGGATGGCCTGAATCTTCGTCAGCAGGGAGTAGTCCTGGTTGATATGCCCCCAGCGCGCCTGCACCATGCCGACCTTGTCCTCGGCGAAGTGCGGCAGCGTCTGGCGCAGGAAGTCCGGCGGCGGGATGAAATCGGCGTCGAAGATCGCGACGTACTCCCCTTTCGCCTCGCGCAGGCCCGCCTCGAGCGCGCCCGCCTTGAATCCGCGCCGGTCGGTGCGATGGAGGTAAGTGATATCGAATCCGCGCTCCGCCTGCCGCTCCACAGAGCGCGCCGCGATGTCGCGCGTCTCGTCGGTCGAGTCGTCCAGAACCTGGATTTCGAGCAGGTGCCGCGGATAGTCGATCTGGCAGACGGCGTTGATGAGCCGCTCCGCCACGTACATCTCGTTGAAAATCGGAAGCTGGACCGTGACGCGCGGCAGCGGGTCGAGCGGCGGGACCTGCCGCTGCGGTACGTTGTCCCTGTGCTTCATGTAAAGATACACAAGGTAGTACCGGTGCCAGCCGTAGATCGCCAGGATGCTCAGGACGAAGAAATACAGGACGAGAATGAGAGTCTCGACGGGCGTCATAGGCTGGAGTATCCGTCAGACGGCAAACCGATAAATCGTATAGTGCCGCTCAGCTGCAAGTCAATGCAGGCGGCTTGAACGCGGCGCATGAAAACGACCGATCTGCAGGCCATGCTTGAGGATGTACGGCGCGGGGCCGTCAGCCCGGCCGTAGCACAGGACCAGGTCTTACAATTCTTGCGCCAGGCGCCGTTCTTCGAGGACGTCGGCATCGCCCGCATCGACCACCATCGCGCCGTCCGGCAGGGGTTCCCCGAGGTCATCTTCGGACCCGGGAAAACGCCCGCTCAGGTTGCCGAAATCGCCTCCCGCATCGTGGGCCGCGGACAGAGCCTCCTCGTCACCCGCACGGATCGCGCCGCGTTCGACGCGGTTCACGCGCGCCTGCCCAGCGCCGTGTTTCACGACACGGCGCGCGCTATTACGCTCAGGCAGGACGATGTCTCGCCCGGGCGCGGCGTCGTCGTGATCGCGGCGGCCGGCACCTCTGATCTGCCCGTCGCCGAGGAGGCGGCGGTCACGGCCGACCTGATGGGAAACACAATCGATCGTCTCTACGACGTCGGGGTCGCAGGCATCCACCGGCTGCTCGCGGAGCAGTCCCGGCTGACGGCCGCCCGCGTCGTCATCGTCGTGGCCGGCATGGAAGGAGCGCTGCCCTCGGTCGTGGGCGGGCTCGTGTCGGTGCCTGTCATCGCCGTTCCGACGAGCGTGGGATACGGGGCGAGCTTCGGCGGCCTGACGGCGCTCCTTGCGATGCTGAACAGCTGCGCGACCGGCGTGGCGGTCGTCAACATCGACAACGGGTTCGGAGCGGCGGCGATTGCCAGCAGCATCAACCACCTCTGAAGTCAGTAACCGCCTGTCGTGTCAGACTTTAGACGGACCTCGTATGTTTTTACAGCGCCGTCGTCAGATCTTGACAATCCCGTGAAGCGCCGCGATATTTGACGGGATATAGACGCAGCCTGACCTGAACCAATAAACTAAGCGTTTCCTCCGGCCGGCCACTCGGCTCTCTACTACATGCAACCCGGTGCCCTGAGGGCCCTCGAATACGACCGTATTGTGGATGCCGTCGCGCGGCTGGCGCTGACGCCGCTCGGGCGGCGGCGCCTGGCCGACCTGCGCCCGCAGACCGACGCGCGGCAGGTCGGGTTGGCGCTGGCCGCCACGTCCGAAGCGGTCCGTCTGCTCGACGATGGCGGGACGCTTCCACTCGATGCGCCCGCCGATATCGACGCCGTGCTCACGGGGCTTGCCGTGGAGGGACGCCCGCTCGAGCCCCTGCAGCTCGCGGGCCTTGCGCGATTCCTCCGATCGATCGAAGCGGCGCGCGCTTCCGTTCGGCGTGCGCGTCATCCCCTTCCGGGCCTGCGGGCCCTCGTGGATACGGCCGCCACGTTCGAAGGAGAATGCGCCGACATCGCGGCGAAGATCACCCCGACCGGCGAGGTCGTCGACGAGGCGAGCCCGGAGCTGAAAGCCATTCGGGACCGCCTGCGGAAGCAACGCGCGCGGCTTCGATCGACGCTCGAGTCCTATCTTCGCGGGCGCGAAACCGCCCGCTACCTGCAGGAACAGATCGTCACCGATCGCAGCGGCCGGTACGTGCTCGTCGTCCGATCCGAGCACCGCGGCGCCATACCCGGCATCGTGCACGGCAGCTCGGCGAGCGGCGCCAGCCTCTATCTCGAGCCGCTCAGCACCGTCGAGATCAACAACGAGGTCGTCGCGCTCGAACAGCAGGAGCAGGAGGAGATCCGGCGCATCCTCCTCGCGATTTCAGACGGGTTCCGGCGGCGCGGCGCGGACCTCAATCGCACGCTCGCCGTCGCCACCGAGCTCGACGTTCTGCAGGCGAAGGCCGGCTCGCCAGGCACTGCGACGGGATCGAGCCGGCGCTTTCCGCGGACGGCCGACTCGAGCTGCGCGGCGCGCGCCATCCGCTGCTGATTCCAGCGGTCACCAACACGGAAGGAGCCGGACCGGTTCCGGTCGACATCCTGCTCATCCCGCCGGTCAAGGCGCTCGTGATCTCCGGTCCGAACACGGGCGGCAAGACGGTCGCGCTGAAGGCCGCGGGGCTCCTGCCGCTCATGGCGCAATCGGGCCTCCACATCCCGGTGGCCGCCGGGACGCGGGTGCCGATCTTCCGGACCGTCTTCGCGGACATCGGCGACGAGCAGTCGATCGCCGCGAGCCTGAGCACGTTCTCGGCGCACATGACCAACATCGCGTCGATGGATCGGGCCCTCGCACCGCCCTCCCTGATTCTCCTCGACGAGGTCGGCGGCGGCACCGATCCGGCCGACGGCGGCGCGCTGGGCGCGGCGATCGTCGACTTTTTCAAGACGCGCGGCGCGCTCGTCGTGGCGACGACGCATTACGACGCGCTGAAGACCTACGCGTCGACGGTCGACGGTGTGGCGTGCGCCGCCTTCGGCTTCAACCCCGACACCTTCGCGCCGACGTATCGCCTGATGTACGGCTCGCCGGGACGCAGCCTCGCGCTCGAGATTGCGGCGCGGCTCGGGATGCCCGCGTCGATTATCGAGGCGGCACGCGCGCAGCGCACCGCGCGAGAGAGCCAGCTCGCCGAGCACCTGGCGAAGGTTGACCACGATCTGCACGCGTTGGATCATGAGCGCCGGCTGGCGGCACGCGAGCGGGAGGCCATCGCGGCCGACGCGACGCGCATGCAGGCTCGCGAGGAGGAGCTCCGGCGCCGCGAGGAGACCTTCAAGCGGCGGCTCGACGAACGGCTCGACGAGCGGCTTCGCGAGGCCCGACGCGACATCGACGATGTCGTCCGTGCCGCACGGGAGCGTGCCGACAGGCTCCAGCAGCCGTCGACCGGAGAAACCGGCGAGTTGCGCTCGAACGCCCGCGCGGCGCTCGACGCGATTGCCACCCGCGTTGCCGGGTCAGACGGACAGCCCTCCGAGCCGCCGGCGCTACCCGCAGGCCCACCCGGCGCGGTCGCATCGATCGGCGACCGCGTGATGGCTGGCCCGTTCGGCGTCGAGGGCACTGTTCAGAGCATTCACGACCGCGAAGCCGAAGTGGACGTGCGCGGCAAGCGCATCCGGGTACGCCTGGACGAGTTGCGGGTGCTCGCCGGCGCGTCGGCCCCGAGCAGGGCCGCGGTCCGCGTGAATGTGGAGCTCCAACCACGCTCGGGCACCCTGGGCGATCTGAACGTGATCGGGTGCACGACCGACGAAGCGCTGGCTCGCGCGGAAAAATTCCTGGACGACGCCCTCGTGAGCGAGCAGCGGACGGTACGCGTCATCCACGGTCACGGCACGGGCCAGCTTCGGCGCGCGATCGGCGAGTTCCTCGCGCGACACCCGCTGGTCGCGAGCCACAGTCATCCCCCACCGGAGCAAGGCGGCTCGGGTGTAACGGTTGTGGAGCTCAAGGAGTAGCACTCAGCATTCAGCAATTAGATGGCGTTATTCCCCCAGTCCTTCATCGAAGACCTCAAGATGCAGGCGAACATCCTGCAGGTGGTCCAGGACCGCATGCCGCTCAGGAAGAGCGGCGCGACCTGGAAGGGGCTGTGTCCGTTCCACGGCGAGAAGACGCCGTCATTTCACGTCAATCCGGACAAGGGGTTTTTCCACTGCTTCGGCTGCGGCGTCGGCGGCGACGTGTTCAAGTTCGTCGAGCTGTTCGACAAGGTCGCATTCCCCGAGGCGGTCCGGTTGCTTGCCGGGCGGTTCGGCATTCCCGTGCCGGATCCGGCGGAAGCGCCCAAGGACGAGGCTGCGGAACGCGAGCGCGAAACGCTGCTGAAGATCCACGAAGTCGCCGCCGCCTGGTTTCGCGAACAGCTGGCTTCGCCTGCCGGACGCGCGGCGCGCCGTATGCTCGAGGATCGCGGCCTCACGCCCGCGACGTGCGAAACGATCGGCTTCGGCTACGCGCCCGGTTCCCGCGACGCACTGCGCCGCCACCTCGAGCAGCAGAAGATCGCGACCGGCCTGCTCGTCCGCGGCGGCCTGGTCTCGCAGCGCGACGATGGATCGCTCGTCGACAGATTTCGCAACAGGTTGATGGTGCCGATCTGCCGCGACGGCGGCGCGATCGTCGCGTTCGGCGGCCGGGCGATGGAGAAGGATCAGCAGCCGAAGTACCTGAACTCGCCGGAGACCGCCATCTACACGAAGGGACGGACGCTGTACGGACTGCACCTGTCGAAGTCCGCCATCAGGCAGCAGCGATATGCCGTCCTCGTCGAGGGCTACTTCGACGTCGCGCAGCCCTGGCAGGCGGGCATCCAGAACGTCGTCGCCTCGTCGGGAACCGCGCTGACGCCGGCGCAGGCGCGTCTGCTCCGCCGGTTCACCGACAAGGTGGTCCTCAGCTTCGACCCGGACAGCGCGGGTCAGGGCGCCGCGGAGCGATCCTCGGAACTGCTGGTGGCCGAAGGCTTTCAAGTCAACGTCGCCATGCTGCCGGCGGGAGAGGATCCCGATACGTTGATACGGAAGCAGGGCGGGCAGGCATACGTAGAAAAACTGCGCACGTCCCGGCCGTATCTGGAATACCTTCTTGACCGGGCGGCCAGCCGGTACGACATGACCAGCGGGGAAAGCCGTCGCGGGTTTCTGGACAACATGCTGGCGGTCGCGGCCCGCATCCCGGACCCGACCGCCCGGGATCAGTTCGCCGATCGTCTCGCCCACCGGGCCCGGATCACCGAGGAAGTCGTTCGCAACGAAATCCGTCGGGCGGCGGTGGAGCGGCGGGCTTCGCTCGGCGAGGCAGAGGCGGCCCGCGGCCTCCGGCTCGTCGGTGACGTCAAACCGGCCGAAAAAGCGTTGATTTGGGCGCTCCTGCATCAACCGGCGACGGCGCTCGGCGCCATGGATGAGCTCGAGGCTCGGGACCTGGACGGCCTGGCCACGCGGGGGATCCTCACGGTGGCCCGGTCCCTGGCAGGTTTTCCGGCCGACTCGTTGCCGAACAGCCTTTTGGAGCGTCTAGAGTACAGGGGAGGCCCAGCTCGTCGAGCGGATCGGTGCCCAGACCGGCCCCGCAGCCCCAGCCGACGATTGCGTCAGGGCACTCAAGCGCCTCCGGTACGAACGCGAGCGCGCGGAAGTCCAGCGAGAGATTGACCGTCTCCAGGAGCTCGGGGCGGCGGCGTACGACGCCGAGATCAATGCGCTCTGGACGCGCAAGAAGGACCTCCTGACCCGCATCGAGGCATTGAGCGCGTGAATTTGCATGATGGTGATCTGTAGTGGAGGGTAAGCCGTTGTCGATCGAGGAAAAATACGACGAGGTCCGGCAGCTCATCTCCATCGGGAAGGAGAAGGGCTACCTGCTCTATGACGAGGTGAACGAGCTGCTTCCAGCCGACATTACGTCGTCGGACGAGCTCGATGATCTCTTCAGCACGTTCGGGAGCGCCGGCATCGAGGTCGTCGACTCCGAGCAAAAGTATCGCGAAGACAAGCTGCTCGACCGCACCGGCGAAGGGGCCGAGGAGCTCGAGCTCGACCTCACGCCCGGGGCGCTCGACAAGACGAACGACCCCGTCCGGATGTACCTGCGCGAGATGGGAACCGTCCCGCTCCTCACGCGCGAGGGGGAAGTCGAGATCGCGAAGCGTATCGAGCGCGGAAAGCTCGCGGTCATCAAGTCGATCTCGCGGACCCCCACGATCGCGAAGCTGGTCATCCACATGGGCGACCAGCTCAAGAGCGGCGAGCGGACCATCCGCGAGCTGGTCATCTTCAACGACGAAGAGCTGACCGACGAGCGCATCGAAGAGCGTTCCAAGGAAGTCGGCAAACAGATCGAGGCCGTGCGCCGCGCCTGGCAGGTCGTCGAGAAGGCGAACGAGAAGCTCGCCGACACGCCCAGGGGCGTCACCACCCGCGAGCGGCGGAAGTACCGCCGCGTGCGCTGGGCGGCGCTTCGCGCGCGCGTCGAGTTGTCACAGCTCATCCGCCGGATCGAGTTCACCGAGTCGGTCAAGCGCCGGATGATCGAACAGATCAAGGAGCGGGTCGAAGCGGTCCAGCGCGCGCAGCGGGAAGTGGACGCGATCGAGCGGCAGCTCAACCCCAAGGCCCGCAAGATCAGGATGAAGGAGGACGATCGCAAGAACCTCCTCAAGAAACAGAAAGATCTGCGCGGGGGCGTCAAGGCGCTCGCCGACGAGCTGCAGGAGACGCCCGAGCAGCTGCTGCGGACCCTCGAGACGATCTATCGCGGCGAGGCGCAGGCCGAGCAGGCGAAGAAGGAGCTCGTCGAGGCCAACCTCCGCCTGGTCGTGTCGATCGCCAAGAAGTACACGAACCGCGGGCTGCAGTTCCTCGATCTGATCCAGGAAGGGAACATCGGGTTGATGAAGGCGGTCGACAAGTTCGAGTACCGCCGCGGCTACAAGTTCTCGACCTATGCGACGTGGTGGATCCGGCAGGCGATCACGCGCGCGATCGCGGACCAGGCCCGGACGATCCGGATCCCGGTCCACATGATCGAGACGATCAACAAGCTGATTCGCACGTCGCGCGCGCTCGTGCAGGAGCTCGGGCGCGAGCCGACCTCCGAGGAGATCGCGCGCCGGATGGACATCCCCGTCGCGAAGGTCCGCAAGGTCCTGAAGATCGCGCAGGAGCCGATCTCGCTCGAGACCCCGATTGGAGAGGAAGAGGATTCGCATCTTGGCGACTTCATCGAGGACCGCAACGTGGTGTCGCCCGCCGACGCGGTGATCAACCTGAACCTGAAGGAACAGACGGATCAGGTCCTGAAGACGCTCACCCCGCGGGAGGAGAAGGTCATCAAGATGCGGTTCGGCGTGGGCGACGGGTCGGAGCACACCCTCGAGGAAGTGGGTCAGAGCTTCGCTGTCACGCGCGAACGCATCCGACAGATAGAGGCCAAGGCGCTCCGGAAGCTGCGGCACCCGTCGCGGAGCCGGAAGCTTCGTGCGTTTCTCGAAGGGCGATCGTAGAATTGCGCGGGCCCATAGCTCAGCGGTTAGAGCCGCCGGCTCATAACCGGCCCGTCCCAGGTTCGAATCCTGGTGGGCCCATCTCTTCATGCTCCCCGAGCTCGAACGATTAGTCCGCCTTCAGCAGATCGAGACCGCCGCCGAGCACGCTCGGCGGCGGCTTGAATCCCTTCCAGCCGACCATCAGGCGCTCGACTCGCGACTCGCCGCCAGCCAGGCGGCGCTCGACGAGGCGAAGTCGCGCCTGACGGCGTCGGCGACGGCGCGCCGCGACATCGAAAAAGAGCTGGCCGTGGTCCAGACTCGCCTGTCCAAGTTCAAAGATCAGTTGATGGAAGTGAAGACGAACAAGGAATACCAGGCCATGCAGAAGGAGATCGCCACGGCCGAGCGCGAAGTGCGCTCGTTCGAGGATCGGATCCTCGACAATATGGAGGAAGCCGAGGGGCTGCAGGCGAATGTTAAACGCGCCGAGGGAGACATGAAGAAGGAGCAGGCGGCGATCGCCGACGCGCGCAGGACGCTCGAAACGGAGCGCGAAGGCATCGAGTCGAACGCCGCGAGGCTGTCCGCCGAACGCGCGGCGGTCGTAGGCGAGATCCCGTCTCCGGCCCTCGCGCTCTTCGATCACGTCAGCCGCTCGCGCCGCCCACCCGCGGTCGTCGAGGCGCGCGAGGGCCACTGCAGCTTCTGCCACGTGCGCCTTCGGCCGCAGGTGTACAATGAGATCCGTCGCAACAACCAGCTGATTCAGTGCGAAAGCTGTCAGCGGATCCTCTATTTCGCCGGCACGCCCGCGCTCGCCGAACCCGAGGCGCCGACGCCCAAGCCCTGAGCCCCAGGCCCCACGCCCCATGATCATTGCCTACATAGACGGTGGTGCCCGCGGCAACCCTGGACCGGCCGGGTACGGAGTCCGCCTCGAGACGCCCGACGGCACGGTGTTGACCGAACTGCACGCCCCGCTCGGCATCGCCACGAACAACGTCGCAGAGTACAGCGGGCTGCTGGCCGCGCTGCGCTCGGCGGCCGACGCGGGGCATCGGGACCTCCTCGTCCGCTCGGACTCTGAGCTGCTGGTGAAGCAGATGCGCGGAGAGTATCGGGTGAAGCATCCTGGGCTGCAGCCGCTGCACCGCGAGGCGCAGTCGCTCGTCGGACGGTTCAGTCGCGTGCGGTTCGAGTACGTGCCCCGGGAGAAAAACGCTGAGGCGGATCGGCTCGCCAACCTCGGCATGGACGAAGCCCAGGGATCGACATAGGAGCGCGGGCCTCTTAGGCCCCGCGATGGGAGCGCGGGCCTCTTAGGCCCCCAGCCGAATCGCCGCAAGCATCCGACCCGCAGCGTCGCCGTCCACGCGATAGGAATGAAATGCGCCCGCATGGGTCTTCGTGCACAGCTCTGCGACGTGGATGTTGACCGGAAGGACTCCCGCTCCTTCGAGCTGGTCGCGCGTCGCCCTCCAGAGGTCGAGGTGGAACGTGCCCCCGCCGCGCGCCTCGAACCACCGGTCCAGCAACGCGTCGTGATAGCCCGCGGCGTGAAACTGGTCGCGCGTCGCCTGGCCGACCTCGTAGCAGCAGGGTCCGATGCTCGGACCGACCGCCGCGACCAGCCTCTCGGGCCGGATGCCGAAGTGCTCCTGCAGCGCGTTGATCCCGGCGATCGCCGCCCGCTTCGCGGTGCCCCGCCAGCCCGCGTGGATGGCGGCAACCGCGGTTCCCGTGTCCTCGGCGAGCAGAACCGGGACGCAATCGGCTACCCGGACGCCTATCGCCACGTGGGGGTCGTCGGTCACGATCACGTCGGCGTCAGGCCGGGACCACGGACCCGTGCGGGTCCGCAACGCCATCGTCACTGCGGCGCCATGCACTTGTTTCACGAGCAGCAGTTTGTCCCGGGCTACGCCCATCGAGGCGGCAAACGCCGTCCACTCGTCGTCACGGTCGCGAAGCATGAGCGCGCGGCTGGAGAAGAGGTGCGGCGCAACCGCGGCCAGCGGCGCACACTGAAGCGCGGCGCCCCAGGGCTCTTGCGTCCACCGGAAGCTGCCGCTAGGCTGAGGGCGCGGCATGTCCATTCTCGGCATCGGTGTCGACGCCACTGAGATCTCCCGGATCGACGAAACGCTTCGGCGTTACGGCGACCGCTTCATGCGCCGCGTGTTCACGAACGGCGAGATCGAGTATTGCACACGCCGCCGGTCTGCCGCGCCGCACTTCGCCGGACGTTGGGCGGCAAAGGAAGCGGCCATGAAAGCGCTCGGCACGGGGCACGGGCGCGGCGTCCTCTGGAAAGACATTGAAGTCGTGCGGCACGGCGGCGCGCCGCAACTGAAGTTACATGGCGCCGCCGCCCGCCACGCGGCGCGGCTCGGCGTGACGCGCGCACTCGTGACCATCACGCACTGCGAAACGCTCGCCATCGCCCAGGTGATGCTGCAGTCAGACTGACCCCTCCGGTTTCCTTCTGCGCGCCGTTCCCGAGCCGACGCCTGCCTCCACCCGTCCGGCGTCGCCCGAACTCCCGGCATCGCCGCACTTACGGCCGACGCCGCGGCCGGCCGATGGGGCACTTCCTTTGCCTTTCTCCGGACAAACGCACGCGCGCCGCAAAGGAGACCGACATGGTGGTCAAGATTCAGGTGACCGAGAAGGGGCCCCCGGGGAAGCTGGCAGACGCAGAGGTGCATTTCACGAGCGGCCCGCTGGAAGGGATGAAGTTGATGGGCTTTTCGGTTTGGGAGCGGCGCACGGGTGCCGGCCGCAACGTCACCTTTCCAGCCCGGCAGTACTCGGTGAACGGCGAGCGCCGCAGCTTCGCACTGCTCCGGCCGATCGGCGACACCACCGCGCAGGATCGAATCCGCGAGATGGTGCTGCAGGCCTATGCCGAACACGAGGCGCAGACGGCGGTCAGCGCCTGACCGTTAAAGGTCAGGGTTGCACGGGGTGGGCTCGGTGCTGGTGCCGTTGGTGCGGGACCTGGGTGGCTGCTGCAGGAGAGCTGGGGCTGAACAGATGGCCGGCACCATGGCACTGGCACCAAGCGCACCTCGATGCGGACCTTTAGGCGCGCACGCGCGCGCCTGCGACGAAGCGGAGCGGGGCGCAGGGGTCCCCGCGAGCGAGGAGCCGGGGTGTGGGGCGGAGCCCCACGTTAGCTGAGGACCGGGAGGTACTTGGCGTTGTCCGCCTGGCGTTTGGGCGGCAGGGTCCATTCTTCCCGGAGCGACTTCTCGAACTCGTTGCGGAAGAAGCTCTCCTTCATGCCGCCGTCGATGATGTCCCACGGGAGGACGGGATCGGCGCTGCGGTCCCGGAAAATGTAGGCTTCCGCGTCGACGCCCGTCTCGGCCACTGCCGCGCGCCAGTTCCCCCCATTGCGCTCGGCGGCGACGATCGCGGGCGCGACGCGGCGATCGCCGAGCGACAGCAGGGCCTGGTAGTAGGAATGCCGTTCCGACTTGATCGTGAAGTAGACGTTGTCGATATCCGCGACGAGCCCCCTCAGACGCATCGTCTTGCTTTCGATCGCTTCGCGGCGCTCCATCGGCAGCCACTGATACGCGGTTCCCGGTTTGGGCACGAGCGGGTTCACGCTGGCGACGATTCGACCGATCCGGCCGCGCGCGCGAGCGTGCGTCAACATGATGTCGCGCATCTCCAGCGTCAGATCCCGGATAGCGATCAAATCGTCGTCGGTCTCAGTCGGCAGGCCAATCATGTAGTAGAGCTTCAGGTTCTCGATGCCGCTCGAGAAGATCAGGTCGGTCTTTTCCAGGATCTCGGCGTTGGTCACCGTCTTGTTGATCACGCGACGAAGGCGATCGGATCCGGTCTCGGGCGCGATCGTCAGCGTGTGCTCACCGCTCGCGCGAAGCTGGCTGACGATCGTTGGAGTCAGGTCGTCGAGCCGCAGCGAGGCAGGGCTTATCGAGTAGCCCATGGCGGCGAGGCGGGCCAGGATCTCCTCGATCTGCGGGTGATCGCAGAGCGCGATGGACACGAGGCCGGCGCGCTTCGAGTGCGTTCTGGCGCGCGAGGCGAGCGCCAGGATGCGCTCGGCCGGAAACGCCCGCACCGGAAGGTAGTTGTAGCCGGCCCAGCAGAACCGGCACAGGTTGGCGCAGCCTCGGACTACTTCAACGAGGAATCGCGAGCCGAACTCGGTGTCTGGCGTGAAGATCACCGTCGAAGGCGGATCCATCTGCTCGGTCGTCTTGACCGCCGCTTTGCGGACGGTGGCAGGGGCGCCGCTCGCTTCCCGCGGATCCCAGCCCGCAATCCGTCCGTCGTCGGAGTACCGCACGTCGTACAGCGACGGCAGGTAGAACCCACGCTCTCGGGCCAGCCGGCGCAGGAGGTCGGTCCGGTCCTCCGCTTCGGACACGCATCGGGCGAGGGCAGGAACGAGCGCCTCGCCTTCGCCCGCGGCGATCACGTCGGCGAACGGCGCCAGCGGTTCCGGGTTGACGAACGTCACAGCCCCCCCGATGACGACCAGCGGCGAACCCTGAGACCGTTCCTCCGCGTACACCGGCATTCCGGCCAGGCGAAGCATGGTGAGGACGTTCGTGTAGTCCCACTCGAACGACACCGAGAAGGCGAAGATGTCGAACTCGTTGACGGGGGTCTGAGACTCGACCGTCATGAGCGGCACGCGCGATTCGAGCGCCGCGGCAAGCTCCTGCTTCGCGGGAAGGAACACGCGCTCGCACACGACTCCCTCCAGCTCGTTGAACAGCCGGTAGGTCGTCTGAAACCCGAGGTTCGACATCCCGACGAAGTAGGTGTTGGGAAACGCAAGCGCGACACGCAGGCGGCCGGCGTGGGGTTTGACGACGTAGCCCGTTTCACGGGCGAGCACGTCGCGCAGGCGTTCGCGCTGCTGCCAGGCTTTCATTTTTCTTTGCGTCCGGCTTGTAATGTCCGGCTCGTATCTGCGGCTCGTAGTGCCCGGCTCTAGCCGGACCAGGCGTCCATGAATGAGGAGCGGTTCGGTACGCCGGTAAGGAGGCTCACGCTCAAGCGGAGGCGCTCGCCTCTCCCGTGGATTTACGTAGTGTATCACGCGCGTGCCGCGCCCTCTGGCCGGGCACGGACGGCCGGAATCCGTTACGCCTCCGTCTGCCGGCGCAGGAACGCCGGTACATCGAGCGGCTCGAACTCGGGTCCCGGCGTCTCGGGGACGTCCGCCAGCCTCAGCTCCGTCTGAGCCGGCAGCTCGATCGCCGTTCGCCGCGCGATCGCGACACCCCCGTGGTCCGCGGCGGTTCGCTCGTCCTGCTCGCCGCGCCACGACGTGTAGGCCTCGAGGTCCACGGGCGTTTCCGCCTGCGAGCTCTTCCCGAACGCGTCCTCTCGATCGAACCCGGTCGCGATCACCGTGATCTTCACCTTCCCGCTCATCTTCTGATCCACGACGGCGCCGAAGATGATGTTCGCTTCTTCGTGCGCCGCCTCCTGGATGATGGCCGACGCTTCACTCACCTCGACGAGCGACAGATCCGGCCCTCCGGTCACGTTGATGATCACGCCGCGCGCGCCCCTGACAGAGGCATCTTCGAGCAGCGGGCTGGAGATGGCGGCTCTCGCCGCGTCGACGGCGCGCGACTCGCCATTCCCGAGGCCCGTGCCCATGATCGCCAGGCCCATGCCGGACATGATCGTCTTCACATCCGCGTAGTCGAGGTTGATGAGCCCCGGGACGAGGATCAGGTCCGAGATCCCCTGAATCGCCTGTCTCAGCACGTCGTCGGCGGTTGCGAACGCGTCGGTCATCGCCGTCGCCCGGGCGATCGTGGCGAGAAGCCGCTCGTTCGGGATCGTGATGACGGTATCGACCGCGTCGCGCAGCTCGCCAAGGCCGCGCTCGGCCTGGATCCGCCGCTTGTTGCCCTCGAACCTGAAGGGCTTGGTCACGACCGCGATCGTGAGGGCCCCCAGCTCGCTCGCGAGGCTCGCGATCACCGGCGCCGCGCCGGTACCGGTGCCGCCGCCGAGGCCGGTGGTCACGAAGACCATGTCGGCGCCGTCGAGCGCTTCGATCAGCTTGTCCGTGTCCTCGAGCGCCGCCTGCCGGCCGATGTTCGGATCCGCGCCGGCTCCGAGCCCTTTCGTGAGCTTGCTGCCGATCTGGATCTTCATCGGCGCGGCGTTGCCCCTGAGCGCCTGGACGTCGGTGTTGGCGACGATGAACTCGACTCCTTCGAGCCCTGAGTGCACCATGCGGTTGACGGCGTTGCTGCCGCCTCCGCCGACGCCGATCACCTTGATCCGCGCACCGGTGCGCCTGTCCTCGTCCAGCTTCAGGCGAAGCGAGTCTGACATGTGGCCTCCTGATTAGACCGGGGCTTCGCCCCGGGCCCCGCTAAAAGAACTCTTTGAACAGTCCGCGCAGCCGGCCGGCGACGCGTCCGAGAGCGCCGGCTGCCACGGTGCGTGCCGGTTCGCCGGCGCGGTTGCGATGCGCGTACATCACCAGCCCGACGGGCGTCGCGAACGCCGGGCTGCCGACATGATCCGCGAGGCCGCCGGCGCCCGCCGGCACGCCGCGTCGGATCGGCAGATCGAAGATCTGCTCGGCGATCTCCGCGATGCCGTCGAGCATGGCGCCGCCCCCGCACAGCACGATGCCGGCGTTGAGCGCCTTGTCGAACCCGCCGCGGTGGATCTCGTCCCAGAGCAGGTGAAAGATCTCTTCGGCGCGCGGCTGGAGGATCTCCGACAGGATGCGGCGCGGCATGACACGCGGCTTGCGCCCGCCGACGCTCGCGACCTCCATCGTCTCTTCTTCGCCGACCATCGACGACAGCGCGCAGCCCGACCGGCGCTTGATGCGCTCGGCGTCGGGAATCGGCGTCCGCAGCCCGACCGCGATGTCGTTCGTGAAGTGATCGCCGCCCACGGCGACGACCCCGGTGTGCCAGAGGCTGCCCCGCTCGAAGATCGCGAAATCGGTGGTCCCGCCGCCGATGTCGACGACGGCCACGCCGAGCTCTTTCTCGTCCGACGTCAGGACCGCCTCGCTCGCCGCGAGCTGCTCGAGCACCGTATCGGCGACCGTCACGCCCGCGCGGTTCACGCAGGCGATGATGTTCTGGGTCGACGACATGCTGCCGGTCACCACGTGGACGTTCACTTCGAGCCGCGACCCGGTCATACCAAGCGGCGCGCCGATACCGTCCTGCTCGTCGACGACGAAGTCCTGCGGAAGCACGTGCAGAATCTCGCGGCCGGTCGGCAGCGCGACCGCCTTCGCGGCCTCGATGGCGCGCCTGACGTCTTCGCGCGTGATCTCGCGGTTCTTGCCCGCCACGGCGACGACGCCGCGGCTGTTGAACGCTTTGACGTGCGCCCCCGAGAGCGCGAGGTGAACCGTGTCGATTTCGAGACCGGCGGTCAGCTCCGCTTCCTCGATCGCTTTCTTGATCGACTCCACGGCCGCCTCAAGATTGACGACGACGCCGCGGCGCACCCCGCGCGCGTCGGCGAGGCCGATGCCGATGACGTCGAGCCGGCCGTCGTCTGTCATCTCGCCGACGACGGCGGCGACCTTCGATGTCCCGACGTCGAGCCCCACCAGGTACCGCTCCCGTTTACGCACCATGCCAGTGGCGCGACCCATCAGGGTCGCCCTCCATGCCTTTGTGGCGCGACCCACCGCAGGATCGCCCTCCAGTTCAACCGTCTCTCAGGGCCGCGAGCGGCCGCTCGTCGCGGCCGGGCGCACGTACACTCGCTCGTCGAAGCGCAGGTCCACGTAGTCGATCTCGGGGACGCGCGCGCGCAGCGTCGGCGCCAGCTCGAGATAGGCCTGCAGCCGCTCCGCGAATCGCTCCTCGCCCACGTGAATCAGCGCGCCGTCGCCCTCCAGAATCACCACGGCGTCGTGCGCGTCCCTGACGTCGATCTGCGACACCTTGTGCGCGAGATCGGGGTGCGGCGCGACGGCCGCCAGGAGCCGCGCGGCGAGCGCCGCGCGCGTCTCGTCGACGAGGGGTTGGCCGCCCCGCGGCCCCGAGGCCAGACCGTCGATGATCGGCAGGTCGAGATCCGCGTACTGTGGTCCGTGCTCGTCGATCACGGCGCCGGCGCCGTCCACCAGGTACAGCCGGCTTCCGATTCGGCACAGCCCGATCGGCGTCCGCTCGACCAGCGTGATTTCGACGGTCGCCGGCAGGATCCGGCGCATCGTCGCCGCGGCGACCCAGGCGGAGGCGAGCAACCGTTTCCGCTCCCGGTCCAGGTCGACCGTCAGGATGCTGCGGCCCCGCAGGCCGTTGACAATCGCCAGCACTTCGCCCGTCGACAGCCTGGCGTTGCCCCGGACGACCACCTTCGTCACCCGCAGAAGCGAGGAACGGGCGATGAGCGTGACCGCGCCGTAGCCGGCATAGAGCGTGAGCGCCGTCGCGGCCGCCACACCGAGCCTGCGCCAGGTCACCAGCCCGCGCCAGCGGCGCCGGCGGACCGGGCGCACGCGGGCGCGCCTGAAGCGCCTGTCGGCGGTGGCCCGGACGGTCATCCCCCGCCCTTTCCGAGCGCCGCGAGGATCTTGGGGCCGACCGCGCCGATCGAACCCGCTCCGAGTGTGATGATCAAGTCTCCGGGTCGCGCGCGGCCCGCGACAAACGCGGGGACGTCCACGAGGGCCGGCACGGCGTGCACCGGGACGCGCGTCGCCGCCTGCACACGTGCGGCGAACGACTCGAGCGTGATCCCCGGGAGCGGCGGTTCCCCCGCCGCGTAGATGTCGGTCAGCACGATTTCGTCCGCGCCGCCCAGCGCCGGCCCGAAGTCATCCATCAGGTCACGCGTCCGCGAGTAGCGGTGCGGCTGAAACACCACCAGGACCCGGCGATCGATGCCCGCGCGCGCGGCGGCAATGACCGCCGCAATCTCCGTCGGATGGTGTCCGTAGTCGTCGACGACGATGGCGCCGCCCGCCTCCCCGAGACGCTGGAAGCGCCGCTCCGCGCCTCCGAACTCCGCGAGCGCGGCGGCGATGTTCGCGAACGGCACGTCCAGCTCGAGTCCCACGGCGACCGCCGCGAGCGCGTTCTGCACGTTGTGGCGTCCCGGCACTTTGAGCGTCATCGTCCCGAGCGCTTCGGCGTCGCCGCTTGTGGTACGACCCTTCAAGGTCGTGAGTACCCGACAGCGCGCCTCGAACGCTCCGAGCGTGACGTCTCGCGCCATGAGATCGGCGGCGCCGAAGCCGTAGGTGATCAGCCGCCGCGTGATGCGGGGCAGGAGCGACGCGAGCATGGGGTCGTCGGCGCACGCCACCACCGCGCCGTAGAACGGCACCTTGTTGGCGAAATCGACGAACGCCTGCTCGAGATTCTCCACGCTGCCGTAGGCTTCCATATGCTCGCGATCCAGGTTCGTCACCACCGCGATCGAAGGCGACAACTTCAGAAACGATCGATCGCTTTCGTCCGCCTCGACGACCATGCACTTGCCGCTGCCGAGGCGCGCGTTGCTGCCGAAGGCGGACAGCCGGCCGCCAATCACCGCCGTCGGATCCAGCCCCGCCTGCTCCAGCACGAGCGCAATCATCGACGTCGTCGTCGTCTTGCCGTGTGCACCCGCGACGGCGATGCCGTAGCGGAGGCGCATCAGCTCTGCGAGCATCTCGGCGCGAGGGATCACGGGAATCCCGCGGCGCCTGGCGCCCGCAATCTCCGGGTTCGCCGCGTCCACAGCCGACGAGACGACCACGACGTCGGCCTCGCCGACATGGCGGGCGTCGTGTCCTTCGTCGACACGCACGCCGAGCCGCTCGAGCCGCGCCGTCACGTCCGAGCGCTTTACGTCGGAGCCGCTCACCTGGTAGCCGAGGTTCGCCAGCAGCTCCGCGATGCCGCTCATGCCGATCCCGCCGATGCCGACGAAGTGCACGCGCCGCGTCCGACCGAGCATCAGCTGCGTCCGATGAGCTCGAACGCCTTGTCTACGATCGCCTTCGCGGCGTCCGGGCGCGCGAGCCCGCGCGCCGCGTGTGCCATCGCCGCCCGCCTCGGCGCGTCGGCCGCCAGCGCGAGGATCCGCGCCGCCAGCCGATCGCCGGTGAGCTCGCGCTGATCGATCACTTCGGCGGCGCCGGCACGCGCCGTCGCGTCGGCGTTCTTCCGCTGGTGGTCGTCGGTCGCCGTGGGGAGCGGCACGAGGATCGCCGGCCGGCCCGCGGCCGCGAGCTCGGCGAGCGTCGTCGCCCCGGCGCGCGAGATCACGAGATCCGCCGCGGTCATCTCCCGATCCATGTCATACAGGAACGGTTCGACGCGTGCTTCGAGCCCGGCCCGCCGGTAGCCATCGCCGACCAGTGCCAGATCGCGCTCTCCTGTCTGATGCGTGATCGCCAGCCGGCCATCGCGCCGGGCCAGCTCCGCCGCCGCCTCCACCATGGCCACGTTGATCGCGTGCGCGCCCTGGGAGCCGCCAAAGATCAGAATCCTCGTCCGGTCATCGCGTCGCGCTCCTCCTGATTCCGTGAAGAACTCCGCACGCACGGGGTTGCCGCTCACGAACCCGCGGCCGCGGAAATACGGCAGCGTGTCCGGCCACGTCACCGCAGCGGCGTCCACCAGTCGCGCGAGCCACCGGTTCGTGAGGCCGGGTGCGGCGTTCTGCTCGAGCACCATCGTCCGGATGCCACGGACGGCCGCCAGCGCGACGACCGGGCCCGAGCTGTAGCCGCCGACCCCGACCACCAGATCCGGTCGCCGCCGAGACAACACCGTCCAGGCGTCGAGCCCGCCGAGCGGCAGGAGCACCGCTCCTCTCGCGCGCGCGAGGAGCGACTTGCCCTTGATGCCGGCGCTGCGGATCACGTCCAGCTCGAACCCCTCGCGCGGCACGACCCGCGTTTCGATCCCGAGCGCCGTGCCGGCGAACGACACGGTGGCGCCCGGCGCGCGCGCGAGAATCTCGCGCGCGACGGCGATCCCCGGATACAGGTGCCCGCCCGTGCCGCCACCGGCGATCACGACTCTCAAGAGCTCCTTGCGCATTCGGCCTTCGGTTCGCCATCGACGATCGGCTCTCTGTCACGCGGCGTCCGGAGGGAGCGTCGCGTGCTGTGAGACGTTGACCAGCATGCCCATGCCCACCAGGGTGATGAGCAGCGACGACCCGCCGGCGCTGACGAGCGGCAGCGGGATCCCCTTGGTCGGCATGATCCCGAGCACGACGCTGATGTTCATGAACGCCTGCACGGCGATCATCAGCGTCAACCCGATCGCCAGAAACGCGCCGAACCTGTCCGGGGCGCGCGCCGCCGTGCGCAGCCCGCGCCACGCAATCAGGCAGAAGCACGCGAGCACCGCGGTCGCGCCGACAAACCCCAGCTCCTCCGCAATCACCGCGTAGATGAAGTCCGTGTGCGGCTCTGGCAGGTAGAAGAGCTTCTGCACGCCCGCCATCAGCCCGCGCCCGAAGAGACCGCCGGTCCCGACCGCGATGAGCGACTGGATGATCTGGAAGCCGCCACCCAGCGGGTCGCTCCAGGGGTCGAGAAACGCCAGGAGCCGCTGCCGCCGGTACCCGGCGCTGATCAGCACGAGATACGCAATCGGCGCCATCGTCAGGGCCAGGCCGGCGATGTAGCGATACGGCAGCCCCGCGACGAAGATCATCCCGCCGGCGATGAGGAGCAGGGTGGCGGCGGTGCCGTAGTCCGGCTGCGCCACGATCAGGCCGGCCATCAGGCCGGCCACGATCCCGATCGGCAGAAGGGCATACGGCGCGTCGCCGATGCGATCCATCCGGCGCTCGAGGATCGCGGCCGTGAAGATGATCAGCGTGAGCTTCGCCAGCTCCGACGGCTGCACGCCGATGAACCCGCCGCCGAACCAGCGCCTCGTGCCGTGGATGGGAGCGCTGAAGAGGACCGCGACGAGCGCCAGGGCGACCACGCCAAGCCCCGTCCAGATGACGATCGGCTGCCGGTAGGTCCGGTAGTCGATGCGCATGACGATCCAGAAGAGAAACACCCCCAGCACCGCCCACGTCAGCTGCTTCCCGAGAAAGAGGTACGGCTGCCGGTAGCGGTCCATGGCCAGGACCGCCGAGGCGCTGTACACCATCAGGACGCTCGCGCACACCAGCAGGAGCGTCGCGAGGAACAACACCTTGTCCGCTTTCAGCTTCCGCGCCATAATCCGTCGCCTCCGCCGCGCCTGGGCACCCGGGGCCTAAGAGGCCCCGGGCTCGCTGGGCCTAAGAGGCCCGCGCTCCTACAGGGTCGGCCCGTGTCGTCCGAAACACCGACCGGCCGGGACCTGCGCGCGTGAACAGAGAGCAGCCATCAGCGGACCCCGGGGCCAGGACGCAAGCCTCACAGACCGGGGCAGCCTGTGTTCCCAGCGGCCCGCTCCTGCCCGCCGGAGCCCGCATGATGGCTGCTCACTGTTCGCGCGTGCGTTCCACCTCCCGCGTCAGCCGTTCAACTTCACCCTTGAACACCCGCCCGCGCTCCGCGTAGTCGCGGAACATGTCGAAGCTCGCGCACGCCGGCGCGAGCAGCACGGTGCCGCCTGGCGACGCCGCGGCATACGCGCTCCGCACGGCGTCCGACATCGACGCCGCGCGGCGCACCGGCACCGCGCCTTCGAGCGCCTCCATGACGAGCCCGGCCGACTCGCCGATCGCGACGACGGCGTCGGCCCGCGCCGCCAGCGGCGCGCGAAGATCCCGGAAGTCCCCGCCCTTGAACTTTCCGCCGACGATGACGACCAGCCCGCGATCGAAGCTCTCGATCGCCAGCCGCGCCGCCGCGATATTCGTCGCCTTGGAGTCGTTCACGAATCGCACGCCGCCCGCGTCGCCGACAGGCTCGAGCGCGTGTTCGAGGCCCGTGAACCCTTCGACGGCGCGCGTCATCGCCTCCGGCGTGATGCCGGCGATGCGCGCGATTGACGCCGCGGCGAGAACGTCGCTCAACAGGTGACGCCCGAGGAGCCGCACCGACGTGAGCGGCACGAGCGGAACGTCACCCTCGCTCGTCCGGTGGACGATCACGTCGCCCGCGATCACCACGCCTTCGCGGTGGCCGCCGAGGTCGCCGCGCATGCTGAAGCGGAACGGCTTCGCCGCGGCGGCCGCCGACAGCTCGAGCGCCGGCTCGTCGTCGGCGTTGACGACCGCCCAGTCGGCCGGGGTCTGATTCGCAAAGATGCGCGCCTTGGCGCCGGCGTACTCCTCGACCGAGGCGTGCCGGTCGAGATGATCCGGCGAGAAGTTCAGCAGCGCGGCAATCCACGGGTGGAACCGCTCGGTCATCTCGAGCTGGAAGCTGCTGACCTCGACCACGTGGATCGTGTCTGGCGTCGAATCGTCGACCTGGGCGCTCAGCGCGAGGCCGATGTTGCCGCCGACCCGTGTCCGCCGCCCGCCCGCCTCGAGCATCCGCCCGGTCAGCGTCGTTGTCGTCGACTTCCCTTTCGTCCCGGTGATGGCGACGACCCGCCCGAGGAGCCAGCGCGACGCCAGCTCCAGCTCGCCCGTCACCGGTACGCCGGCCGCGCGGGCCGCGTCCAGCGCCGGCTGCCGCGGCGGCACCCCCGGGCTGAGGACGATGAGATCGGCCCCCGTCAGCGTCTCGGTCCGGTGCCCGCCCAGCTCGAGCGTCAGGCCTCGCGAACGGAGCGCCGCCTCGTCCTCGATCGACGGGCGCGTGTCGGTGAGGGTGACGCGGGCGCCGCGCGACACGAGGAGATCAGCCACCGCGACGCCGCTCCGCGCCGCGCCGACGACGACCACATGCCGCTTTTTCACGTCGAAGCCCTGACCTCTGCTCATCTGCGTTTAACGGAGCTTCAATGTCGTGAGGCTGAAGAGCGCGAAGATGATCGCGGCGATGAGGAACCGCGTGATCACCTTCGGCTCGCTCCAGCCGACGAGCTCGAAGTGGTGGTGGAGCGGCGCCATCTTGAAGACGCGCTGCCCCGTGAGCTTGAACGACCCGACCTGGATGATCACGGAGAGCGCCTCGATGACGAACACGCCACCGACGAACAGGAGCAGCAGTTCCTGCTTGATCAGAATGGCGACCGTGCCGAGCGCCCCGCCGAGCGCGAGCGACCCGACGTCCCCCATGAAGATCTCCGCCGGATACGAGTTGAACCAGAGAAAGCCCAGGCTGGCGCCGAACAGCGCGCCGCAGAAGATCGTCAGATCGGCGGCGGGGAGCGGCAGGCGGACCAGCAGCAGGTATTCGGCGAACACGCGGTGGGTCGAGACGTACGCGAGCGCGGTGAACGCGGCGGCCGCGACCGCAAACACGCTGATCGCGAGCCCGTCGAGCCCGTCGGTCAGGTTGACGGCGTTGGTGGCCCCGACCAGCACGACGACCGCGAACGGGACGTAGAGCCAGCCGAGGTCGGGAATAAGGCGTTTGAAAAACGGGAAGATCAACCGCGTGTTGTAGAGCGGCGGCTGCTCCGACGCCAGCGCGAGCAGGATCAGCCCCACCCCGATCGCGATGATGATCTGGCCGAGCATCTTGTAGCGCGGCCACAGGCCGTGGTGCGACCGGCGCGTGACCTTCAAGTAGTCGTCCATGAAGCCGACCGCGCCGAACGCCGCGGTCGAGACGACGGCGATCCAGACGTAGGGGTTGGTCAGATCCGCCCACAGCAGCGTCGGGATGAGCGCCGCGCTCAGGATCAGGAGGCCGCCCATCGTCGGGGTCCCTGCTTTCGTGCGGTGCGTCGCCGGGCCGTCGTGACGAATCACCTGGCCAATCTGGAAGTCTCGCAGCCGGCGGATCATCCACGGCCCCATCACGAAGCTGATGAGGAGCGCGGTCAGGCTCGCCGCCGCCGTCCGGAACGTGATGTACTGCGTCACGTTCAGCACCGAGAACTCGGTGTGCAGCGGGTACAGGAGGTGGTACAGCATCAGCCGAACATCTCCTCGAGGCGATCGGTGACGCGATCCACGCCGATGCCACGCGAGCCCTTGACGAGCACGAGATCGCCGGGGCGGGCGAACGACAACGCGAGCCCCCCTGCTTCCTCTGACGTCGCCGCGTGCCGGACGGACGCCTGAGACAGTCCGGCCGCCACCGCTGCCTCGCCCAGCGCGCTCGCGGGGGCGCCGCCGACGGTCACCAGCCAGGCCAGGCCGGCCGCCGCGGCCGCTTCTCCGCACGCTCGGTGCAGGTTGATGGCATGGCTGCCGAGCTCGAGCATCTCTCCGAGGACTGCCCCCTTCCGCGCGCGGCCGGTCGTGCTCGCGAGCGTCTCGAGGGCGCGCCGGAGCGCCGCCGGGCTGGAGTTGTAGGAGTCGTCGAGGATCGTGACGCCGCCGGCGAGGCGCAGCACCCTGCCGCGCCGCGGCGCCGGCGAGAGAGTCGCGGCGCGGGCGACGATTTCGGCGAGCGGCACCTGCGCGTCGAGCGCGACGGCGGCGGCCGCCAGGATGTTCGCGAGGTTGCCGCGTCCGACGAGCGGCGTTTCCATCCGCGCCTCGCCGCGATCCGTCATGAGCCACGCCGACGTTCCGTCCACGCCATGGTCCGAGACGTCAGCCGCCCGCACGTCGGCGTGCTGCTCGATGCCGAATGTCACGACCCGGCCCGCAAATCGCCGGGCCCTCGTCATCACCCGCTCGTCGTCGGCGTTGGCCACGAGCAGATCGGAAGGTCGAGCCAGCTCCAGAATCTCCGCCTTGGCGTCGGCGATGGCATCGGGCGACGCGAAGAACCCCATGTGAGCGTCGCCGACGTTGGTCCAGACGCGCACGTCCGGTTCGGCGATGCCGACGAGCGTCCGAATCTCGCCCGCGTGGTTCATCCCCAGCTCGACGACCGCGACTTCCGGCCTGGCGCGCAGCTCGAGAAGCGAAAGCGGCAGGCCGATGTGATTGTTCAAGTTCCCCTTGTTCCGGAACACGCGATACCGGGCCGACAGAAACTCGGCCGCGATCTCCTTCGTCGTCGTCTTGCCTGCGCTGCCGGTAATCGCGACGACCCTCGCCCCGGACGCCCGCCGCACGTGCCGCGCGAGCGCCTGGAGGGCGCGCGTCGTGTCGTCCACGAGGACGACAACGGCATCGCCGGCTCCGCGCGCCGCGGCGCCGTCGCTGACGACGACCCCCGTTGCGCCGCGCTCGAACGCCGCTCCCACGAAGGCATGTCCGTCGAACCGCTCTCCCCGAATGGCGAAGAAGAGATCGCCGGGCGCGACCGTCCTCGAATCGATTGAGATCCCGCCGATCACGCGTTCGCCGTCTCCGCCAACCAGCCGTCCATCCGCCGCCTGTGCCAGCACGTCGGCGGTTACCGCAACCGGCTCATCTGACATGCGAGCCGGTGCGCCGCCGTACGAGCGCCGCACGGGCGACGTCAGCATCGTCGAACGGCAGGACACGGCTGCCGATCGTCTGCGTGGTCTCGTGCCCCTTCCCCGCGATGAGCACGAGATCGCCGGGCCGGGCCTCGCGAACCGCGCGCTCGATCGCCTCGGCACGGTCGGTGATCGCGAGCCAGGGCACGCGCCCCGGCACCAGCCCCCGCTTGATGTCCTCGATGATTTTCCCGGGATCTTCGGATCGGGGATTGTCCGATGTGACCACGACGAGGTCGCTCAGCCGCGCGGCCACGGCGCCCATCAGCGGCCGCTTCGTCGTGTCGCGATCGCCGCCACACCCGAACACCGTGATCATCCGGCCGCCGGCGAGCGGGCGCGCCGTCTCGAGCAGATTCTTCAACGCGTCGTCGGTGTGCGCGTAGTCGACGACGACCCGGACGTCATCGCCCGGGCCCGACACGACCTGGAACCGACCCGGCACCTGCTCGAGCGACGCGATGCCTTCTTCGATCGCGCCGAGCGGCACGTCGAGGGCGACTGCCGTCGTCACCGCGGCGAGGATGTTGTAGGCGTTCGGACGCCCGACCAGCCGGGATCGCAGACGGAGCGTCCCGCGCGGTGTCCGCGCGTCGAATGTCAGGCCCTCGAGCGACAGCGCGAGCGGTCCTGACGTGACCTCCGCCGGGCGGTCGATCGCGTATGTGACGGGCCGCGACGCGGCAGCGGCGACGGCCGCGCCCCGGCGGTCGTCGAGGTTCACCGCCGACGGCGCCCCTTCGGGCAGCAGCTCGAAGAGACGGCGCTTCGCCGCGAAGTACGACTCCATGTCCTGGTGAAAATCGAGGTGGTCGCGGGTCAGGTTGGTGAAAATCGCGGCCGAGAAACGCAGGCCGTCCGCGCGCCGGAGCACGAGCGCATGCGATGAGACCTCCATCGAACACGCCCCCGCGCCACGAGACACCATCTCGCGCAGCATCGCCTGAAGATCCGGCGCTTCGGGCGTCGTCCGCGCCGCTTCGCGTTCTTCGCCCGCCGCGGCACCGGACCGACCGGGAAGGCGGTAACCGATCGTGCCGATCCGGCCGCACGGCACACCGGCGCAATCGAAAATCGAAGCGACGAGATAGGAAGTCGTGGTCTTGCCGTTCGTGCCGGTGATCCCGATGAGCAGCAGTTCCCGGGACGGGTGGCCGTAGAACGCGGCCGCCAGCTCCGCCAGCGCAAGGCGAGCGTCGCCCGTCCTAATCCACGGAACGTCTCGCGACGCGAGGTCCGATGGCGCCGGCGCCTCCGCCACCACGGCAACGGCCCCGCGACCGATCGCGTCCCGCGCGTACGCCACGCCGTCGGTCTTCAGGCCCCGCATCGCGACGAACACCGCGCCCGGCACGACCTGTCGGGAGTCGTACGCGATCGACGTCACGGCACGCTCGAGCGCCTGCCCGGACGCCGCAGCGTCTGGCTCCGGCTGCGCGGTCGGAGCAGCGGAGATGAGCTCGGCAAGGGTCACGGCGAGGTTCCCCGGGCCGGAGTCGCTTCGGGGGCGAGTCGGTTGAGCTTGAGCGCACAGGTATCGCCCCGCTCGAGCGGAGCGCCGGGCGCCGGCCGTTGATCGATGACGAACCCGTCGCCGGTGACGTTCGCGGCCAGGCCTATCTGGGCGAGCGTGCGCAGCGCCTCCCGGGCGCTGAGGCCGCGCAGGTCCGGCATCAGGCCGTGCGATGCCGATCGCGGGCCGGCCTCGATGAGCGCCGACGGCCGCGCCGACGCCGGACGTGCCACTTCCGGCGTCGACGGCCGGCGCGCCGCGATGACGGCCGGCATCGGATCGACGGTCGGCGGCACGCCGAGTTGCCGAAGCGTCGCTTCGGCGATCCGCTTGAAGATCGGCGCCGCCACCTGACCGCCGTAGTACCCCTTGCCATGCGGCTGGTCGATGACCACGAGAATCGTCACCGCCGGGCGGCGCGACGGAACGAAGCCGACGAAGGACGCGTGAAACTCGGAGTGGGAGTACCGGCCGTTGATGAGCATGCTGGCCGTGCCGGTCTTCCCGGCGACCTGGTATCCGGCGAGCTGCGCGGTTTCGCCGGTGCCGCGCTCGACCACGGCCTCCATGATCCCCGTGAGCGCCGCCGCGGTTTCCGGCTTGACCGTTCGGCGAAGCACCTGGCGAGACGTCGCGATGCGCTGGCCATCGCGGATGACCGCCCGGACGATGCGGGGTTGCATGAGCTCGCCGCCGTTCGCGACCGCGCTCACGGCCGACGCCATCTGCAGCGCTGTCACGCCTATCTGATATCCCATCGACACCGAGGCAAGCGCGCTGTCGTTCAGGGTCTCGGGACGCCACACGAGGCCAGCGCTCTCGCCGCGAAAGTCCGGGGCGAGCGTCTCGCCGAAGCCGAAGCGCCGCACGTAGCGGCTCAGTCGCTCGGGTCCCAGCCGGAGACCGATCTTGATCGCTCCGACGTTGCTCGACTTGACGATGACGTCGGTGAACGACAAGGTCCCGTAGGTGTGCACGTCGTCGATCTGACGCGCCCCGAAACGGATCATGCCGGCGCTCACGTCAATCGGCGCGTCGAGCGCCATCACCGACTCCTCGATCGCGGCGGCCGACGTGACGACCTTGAACGTCGAGCCCGGCTCGTACACCTCCTGGATCGCGCGGTTGCGCTGATGGGCCGCGGGCGAGCGATTGAACGCGTTCGGGTTGAACGTCGGCCAGTTCGCGAGCGCGAGCACCTCCCCCGTGCGGGGCTCCATGACGATCACGGTGCCGCCCGAGGCGCGATGTTCCTCGATGCCGGCGCGCAGCTCGCGCTCGGCGATGTGCTGGATGTACTGATCGATCGTGAGCTCGAGGGTGGCGCCCGCCGTGGGCGGACGCTCGACACGGCTCATGACCGCGTGGCGTCGCGCGTCGGTTTGAATCAGTACCCGTCCCGGACGGCCGCGAATGACCGCGTCGTACGCCGCTTCGACGCCGTGAAGTCCGTGCCCATCCGTGCCGACATACCCCAGCAGATGCGCGGCCAGATCCAGCTTGGGGTAGTAGCGCCGGGTTTCCTTGACGAATCCGACGCCCTCGAGCCCGAGCGCCGCCACCTTGCGGGCCTCGTCCGGCGACACCTGGCGCTTGACGAACGCGAACGCGCGTTGCCGGGAGAGCCGATCGCCCAGCGCCCGGCGATCGCGCGGCGAGCACTCTTCGAGGACCGAACAGAGCCGCGCGGCGGTCTGGTCGGGCGTTCCGATCTCGGCGGGCACCGCGTAGACGGATTCCGCGTCGACGCTGTAGGCAAGGATGTGGCCGTCCCGATCGACGATCTCCCCGCGTTTGGCGGGGGCCTCGATCGTTCGAAGCTGCTGCCGCTCGGCGCGCGCCTTCAGCTCGTCGTGCTGCGCGACCTGCAGATAGAAAAGGCGGGCCTCGATTCCGAAACCCCACACGCCGAACAGGCCGGCCGCGACTGCGATCCGCGCGCGAAGGGTGGTCCGCCAGGGAAGAGGCGCCGGCGGTGGGTTCTTGACGTCGTTCACAACGGCCCCCGTGGTGTCACCTGGTAGCGACGATGGACTTGTCGGGCGGATCCGGTGCGGGAACGCGCTCGATGATGACGGCCTCGCCCTCGACGGGCGGAACCATCCGCAGTTTCTTTATCGCCAGCGACTCGATCCGCTTGGGATCCTGGAGCGTCTCGATTTCCACCGTGAGGTGGCGGCGTATCTCCTCTTCGGCGGCGCGCTCCTGCTGCATCCGCTCGATGCGATAACCGTGACGCAGCAGCTCGAAGTGCTGCCAGGCCGAGAAGAGCAGGAGACCTCCGAGCAGCACGCCGATGCCGACCGAGCGCCAGAGATCGCGCTGACGCGCCTCGTCCACTTCCCGGACGATGGGGTTGTTGCGAACGTCCTTTCGGACGGCGTATTCGAAATCGATCGCGCTCATGCGAACCTCTCGATCGCGCGCAGCTTGGCGCTGCGCGCCCGCGGGTTGCGGGCCACTTCCGCCTCCGATGGCGCCAGCGGCCGCTTGGTGAGCAGCCGCAGCGCGGCGCCCCGCGCGAGTGCCCGGAACGTCTGCTTGACGATCCGGTCCTCGAGCGAATGAAAGCTGATCACGACCAGGCGCGCCCCGATCGACAGGAGCCGCACCACGCCGGTCAGGAAGAGATCGAGGCCGTCCAGCTCGCGGTTCACCCAGATCCGCAGCGCCTGGAACGTCCGTGTCGCCGGGTGGATTCGCTGATGTCCGCGGGACGGAATCGATCGCCTGACGATCTCCGCGAGCTGGGCCGTCCGGACGATCGGCGCCGCGCGGCGCGCGGTGACGATCGCGCGCGCGATCCGGCGCGAGTAGCGCTCCTCGCCGAACTGGAAAATGACGTCCGCCAGGTCTTCCTCGCGAACCTCGCGGAGAAGATCGGCCACCGTCGGGCCCTGCGAGCGATCCATCCGCATGTCGAGCGGCTCGTCGCGGCGGAAGCTGAAGCCGCGGTCGGCCGCATCGAGCTGCATGGACGACACGCCGAGGTCGGCCAGCGCGCCGTCGACCGCGGCGATGCCGCGCCCGGCCAGGATCGACCCGGTGTCGCGATAGTCCGCGTGCACCAGCTCGACGCGGTCGGCAAACGGCATCAGCGCCGCCGCCGCGTGCGCCAGCGCGTCCGCATCGCGATCGATCCCCATCAGGCGCGATGCGCCCGCATCAAGGATGGCCTGGGCATGGCCTCCGAGGCCGACCGTGCAGTCGACGTAGAAACCTCCGCGCCCCGGGGCGAGCGCCTCGACCGCTTCGGCAACCATGACCGGCTCGTGCAACGGCGCCATAGAAAGTTAGATCCCGAAATCCGACAGCGCGCGCGCATCGTCGTCGCTGAAGGGGTCGCGGTGGAGCTTCGCGACAAACCGCTCGTGGTTCCAGACCTCGAGGTACTTCTGGTGACCGAGCACGTCCACCTCGCCCGTCATCCCCGCCGAGTCGCGGAGCCGGGTGTGGATCAGGACGCGGCCTTGCCCGTCGAACGAGGCCGCCTGGCCGTAGTAGCTGACCCGATCGAAGAACTTCTGCCGCGCCGGGTGGGTGGTCGGGACCCGCGAGAGCTTCTCCTCGATCTCGTTCCAGACGGCCATCGGGTAGAGCCGGACCGACTCCCCCGTCACGCTCGTCACGAACAGATCGGAGCCATGCTCCTTCTGGACGAGGGCACGAAAGGCGTTGGGGATCTTGAGCCTCCCCTTGTCATCGATCCTGGCGCTGTAGCTGCCCCAAAGCACGGGTCTTAATCCACTTCACTCCACATCAAACCACGGCGAGTCTAAAGATGGTTCTCGGTCGTGTCAACGGCAAAATCCAGATTTACAGTGGGTTACGCTGAATTTTCGCCGGGCGAACAAACGGGCGAAACCAGCGTGGCGTCTGGACGTCGCGTGCTACGATGCGCAGTTCGATGCTTCGCGCAGGACTGATAGGTTTCCCCTCCGTCGGCAAGTCCACCCTCTTCCAGCTTCTGACCAGCACCCAGGGCGCTCCACGCCCGGGGCAGAAGGCGGAGGCGAACGTCGGCGTGTCGCGCGTCCCGGACGAACGGCTGGATCGGCTCACCGCGCTGTTCAGCCCGAAAAAGCGGACGCCCGCGACGGTGGAATTCGCAGATCTGGCGGCCGCGCGCAGCGGAACTGCCGAATCGCTCCTCGACGTCGCGCCCTTCCGCAACGCCGATGCGCTCGTGCACGTACTCAGGCTTTTCCGCGCGGAGGCGGTTCCTCATTCCAAGGGCTCTATCGATGCGGCGCGGGACGCGCGCGCGATGGAGGACGAGATGATCCTCGCCGACCTCGGCGTCGCCGAGCGCCGGCTGGAGAGGCTCGAGAAAGACCTGAAGAAGGGCGCGTCTGCGGAACTGAAGAAGGAGCAGGAAATCCTGGTCCTCTGCCGCGAGACGCTCGAGGCCGGGCGTCCGCTGCGGGCCATGGAGGTCGCGCCGGCGGACCTGAAGCGTCTGCGCGGCTTCCAGTTCCTTTCAGCGAAGCCGCTGCTGCTGGTATTGAACGTCGACGAAGCCGATTTAGGTCCGGCTAAAGCCGGCGAGGGTCCGGCTAAAGCCGGACACTACACGTCTTCGTTGGGGGGCGGTCCGGCTGAAGCCGGACGCTCCGCAGGTTCGTTGGGGGGGACCGCGAACGTCGCCGAGGTGATCGTGTGCGCCGCGATCGAGCTGGAGATCGCCAAGCTCGACGCCGCGGACGCGGCGGCGTTCCTCGCCGATCTCGGGCTCGCCGAGTCCGGGCTGGATCGGGTCATCCGCGCAAGTTACGATTTGCTCGGCTACATTTCGTTCTTCACGGTCGGTGAGGACGAGTGCCGGGCCTGGTCGATTCCGCGCGGCACGGCGGCGCAACTCGCGGCGGGCGAGATTCACAGCGACATCGCGCGCGGCTTCATCCGCGCCGAAGTGGCCCGCTACGACGATCTCATCGCGCGCGGATCGATCGCCGCCTGCCGGGACCGCGGCGAGCTCCGTCTCGAGGGAAAGGACTACGTGGTCCAGGACGGCGACGTCATCAACTTCCGATTCGCCACCTGATGGCTCAACCGGACGCGGTTTCCATCGTCATCCCCGCCTACAACGAAGCCGCGGTCATCGCGGACGTCGTGTCGACGCTCACGCGCGCGGGCGGCTGGCGCGAGATCCTCGTCGTCGACGATGGGTCGGCGGACGACACGGGGCCGCGCGCCGCCGCGGCCGGAGCGCGCGTCATTCGGCACCCGTACAACAAGGGGAACGGGGCGGCCGTGAAGACCGGCATCCGTCAGGCGGAGGGCGAGTACGTGCTGATCCTGGACGCCGACGGCCAGCACCGCGTCGAGGATGCGCTGGACGTGGTCTCCAGCCTGGGCGAATACGATCTCGTCGTCGGCGCGCGCGATCCGTCGACGCACGCGACCTTCGTCCGGAGGATCGGCAACGCCGGCCTGAACTGGGTCGCGACGTATCTCACCGGCCGGGACATCCCGGATTTGACGTCGGGCCTTCGAGCGGCGCGCCGCGACTCCCTGCGGGAGTTCCTGCACCTGCTGCCGAATGGATTCTCCACGCCGACCACGACGACGCTGGCGTTCGTGAAGGCGGGATACAACGTGACGTTCGTGCGGATCCAGGCGGCGGCGCGGGCCGGATCGTCGAAAATCCGCATGAGCCGCGACGGGCTGAAATTCTTCCTGATCCTCGTCCGCGTCATCACGATCTTCAGCCCGATGCGGATCTTCCTGCCGATCAGCGGGGTGTCGTTCGCCCTGGGCGCCGGCTACGCGTTGTGGACGATCGCCACGCAGAGTCACATCACGAATTCATCGGTGTTGCTCATCCTCTTTTCTGTCGTCGTGTTCCTGGTCGCGCTCGTGTCGGAGCAGATTTCCGCGCTCCGCGAAGGCCGGTCGTGAACGTGCAGGTGATCGTCCCGACGTACAACGAGCGGGAGAACCTTCCGCAGCTCGTGCCGGCGGTCCTCGCCCGCGAGGGCTACCGCCTGCTGATCGTGGACGACGGGTCCCCGGACGGCACGGGCCAGGTCGCCGACGAGCTGGCGCGGCAGTGGCCGGGGAGGATCGATGTCGTGCATCGCCAGGGGCCCCGTGGGCTCGGACGGTCGTACGTGGATGGGATGCAGCGCGCGCTCGCCGGATCCGCGGACGTCATCTGCCAGATGGACGCCGACCTCTCCCACAACCCGGACCACCTCCCCGCGCTCGTGGCGGCGACCACCGCCCACGACCTGGTGATCGGGTCGCGGTATCTGAATGGAATCAGCGTGGTGAACTGGCCGCTCCGGCGGATCGTGTTGAGCACGATGGCCAACGGCTACATCCGCGCCGTGACGGGGCTCTCGGCGCGTGACTGCACGAGCGGGTTCAGGGCCTGGCGGCGCGAGGCTCTCGCGCGGATCCCCCTCGGCCGCGTCATCTCGGACGGGTACGCGTTTCTCGTCGAGACGCTCTTCGAAGCCGCGCAGCGAGGATGCCGAATCGGTGAGGTGCCCATCATCTTCATCGAACGGCGCGAGGGGCAGTCGAAGCTGTCGGGCAGGGTCCTCGTCGAGTCACTCGTCGCGCCCTGGCGGCTGCGCTGGCGATCCTTGCCGGGCCAGTCGCCGCGTGCTAACGTTTAGCGCTTCGACATGGACACCCGCGCGATGCCAGCGACTGCGGGCCTGTCTGTCTTCTTTCCGGCGTACAACGATAGCGGGACCATCGCGAGCATGGTCGTCACGGCCGTCCAGACGGCGCGCCGCCTGACGCCAGACTTCGAGGTCATTGTCGTCAACGACGGCAGCAAGGACAGGACCGCCGCGATTCTCGACGAGCTGGCGCGGCTCTACCCGGAGCTGCGCATCGTTCAGCACGAGCGCAACCGCGGGTACGGCGGCGCGCTGCGGAGCGGATTCGGCGCCGCGCGCAAGGAGCTCATTTTCTACACGGACGGAGACGCGCAATACGACGCGGCGGAGCTGGAGCTGCTCTGGCGCCGCCTGACGCCGGACGTCGATCTCGTCAACGGCTACAAGATCAGCCGGTCCGACCCGTGGCACCGCATCGTGATCGGCCGGCTGTACCATCACGCCGTCAGGCTGGCCTTCGGCCTGCGGATGCGCGACGTCGACTGCGACTTCCGGCTCATGCGCCGCACGATTTTCGACAAGGTCCACCTCGAGAAGGACAGCGGCGTCATCTGCCTGGAGATGATGAAGAAGATCCACGACGCCGGCTTCACGATGGCCGAGGTGCCGGTTCACCACTTTCATCGCGCGTACGGCCGATCGCAGTTCTTCAACTTTCAGCGGATCGGGCGGACGGCGATCGACGTGCTCAAGCTGTGGATCGCGCTCGTCGTGCGGCGCGAGCACCTGCGCGACGGCGCGGGTGTGGCGCGCACGGCCGTGGCGAGCGACCGCAAGCACCTCCCGTGATCGATCATCTCGGGTTCTACCGCGGGCGCCGCGTGCTGGTCACCGGCGGCCTCGGCTTCATCGGCAGCAACCTGGCGCGCAGGCTGGTCGAGCTCGACGCGGACGTCCTCCTCGTCGATTCGCTCATCCCCGACTACGGCGGCAATCTCTTCAACATCGCCGGCATCGAGCATCGCGTGCGGGTGAACGTCGCGGACGTGCGCCAGGAGAGCACGATGAACTATCTCGTGCGCGACCGCGAGGTGATCTTCAACCTGGCGGGGCAGGTCAGCCACATCGACAGCATGACCGACCCGCATACCGACCTCGAGATCAACTGCCGCAGCCAGCTCACGATGCTCGAGGCGTGCCGGCGGCACAATCGCCGGGTGAAGATGGTCTTTGCGGGCACACGCCAGGTGTACGGCCGGCCCGAACGGCTGCCGGTCGACGAAACCCATCTGGTCCGGCCGACCGACATCAACGGCATCAACAAGGCGGCGGGCGAGTACTATCACCTCGTCTACAACAATGTGTTCGGCGTGCGCGCCTGCTCGCTCCGCCTCACGAACGTGTTCGGCCCGCGGCAGCTCATCCGCCACAACCGGCAGGGCTTCATCGGGTGGTTCATCCGGCTTGCGGTCGAGGGGCGCGAGATCCAGGTGTTCGGCGATGGGTCCCAGCTCCGCGATTTCGTCTACGTAGACGATGCGGCCGATGCGTTCCTGCGGGCCGGGGCGATCGACGCCTGCAACGGCGAAGTGTTCAACGTCGGCGGTGACGCGCCGGTCAGCCACCGCGATCTCGTGGCGCTGCTCATCGACGTCGCCGGCTCGGGTTCGGTCCGCTTCGTCGAATGGCCGCCCGACAAGAAGCTGATCGACATCGGCAGCTTCTACGCCGACTCCTCGAAGTTCGCGCGCGTCACGGGGTGGCGCCCGGCGGTCAGCCTGCGCGAAGGGCTCACCCGTTCCGTCGCCTTCTACCGCGAGCACCTCGCCCGCTACATCGACGCCGCTGCCGGAGCGGAATGAACGCTCGTATCCCTTTCCTTCAGCTCAGACCCGGCGAGGACGGGCCGGCCGTGCGGCAGGCGATCGACCGCGTGATCGCGAGCGGGTGGTTCGTGCTGGGCCCGGAGCTCGAGGCCTTCGAGCGGGAATTCGCCGCCGCGAGCGGCGCGGGGGAGGCGGTCGGCGTCGGCACCGGAACGGACGCGATCGCGCTCGCGCTGCGCGCCGCAGGCGTCGGCCCGGGGGACGAGGTCATCACCTCTGCCCTGTCGGCCGCCTACTCGGCGCTCGCGATCGTGATGGCGGGCGCGCGCCCGGTCTTCGCCGACATCGATCCGTCGCGCCTCACGCTGGATCCGGCGGCGGCCGCGGCGGCGGTGACGTCGCGCACGGCGGCGATCGTGCCCGTGCACCTGTACGGACAGGCAGCGGACATGCCGGCGCTTGCCGCCGTCGCGGATCGGCACAACCTGGCGATCGTGGAGGACTGCTGTCAGTCGCATCTCGCGACGTCGAACGGTCGGCCGGTCGGCACGTTCGGCGCGGCCGGGGCGATCAGCTTCTACCCGACGAAGAACCTCGGCGCGATCGGCGACGGCGGGATGGTGATCACCCGCGATGCGGCGCTCGCCTCGCGCGTTCGGCGGCTCCGGAACGGCGGGCAGAGCGATCGGTATCACCACCAGGAACCGGGCGTGAACTCCCGCCTGGACGAGCTGCAGGCCGCCGTCCTCCGTGCGCGGCTGCCCTTCCTGTCCGCGTGGACCGATCGGCGGCGCGCCCTCGCGGCGCGTTACCGGGCGGCGCTCGCGGACGCGCCGCGTGTCGCCGTGCCGCCCGAACACGACCGCGGGCACGTGTATCATCTGTTCGTCGTGAGGTGCCCTCCCGCCGAGGCCCGGCTGATGCCGGACGCCACCCGCACACGCGATCACCTGCAGACGCATCTCGCTTCGGCCGGCGTCGAGACGCTCGTCCACTACCCGGTGGCGATTCCACGGCAGCCCGCGATGGCCGAGTGGGCGCCTGCGTCGTGCCCGCAGGCCGAGCGGGCCGCCGCCGACGTGTTGTCGCTGCCGCTCTATCCGTCGATCCCCGACCGCCACGTGGACGAGACCGCCGAGCTGCTATGCGCGTATTGATCACCGGCGGAGCCGGGTTCATCGGCTCGCACCTCGCCGAAGCGCTGCTCGCCGCCGAGCACGACGTGTTCGTGCTCGACGACCTGTCCACCGGCTCGATGGACAACATCGTCCACCTGAAAGGCCGCCCGCGGTTTCACTACACGATCGGGGACGTCACGAACGAGCCGCTCCTCGCCGAGCACATCGACCAGTGCGACACCGTCGTCCACCTCGCCGCCGCCGTCGGCGTCAAGCTGATCGTCGAGGCGCCCGTGCACACGATCGAGACGAACGTGCACGGCACGGAGGTGGTGCTCAAGCACGCGAACAAGAAGAAAAAGCTCGTGGTGATCGCGTCCACGTCGGAGGTCTACGGGAAGAACTCGGCGATCCCCTTCCGTGAGGATGCCGATCTGGTGCTCGGCCCGACGGCCAAGCATCGCTGGGCGTACGCCTGCAGCAAGGCCATCGACGAGTTCCTCGCGCTCGCCTATTGGAAAGAGAAGAAGCTGCCGGTCGTGATCGCCCGCCTGTTCAACACCGTCGGACCGCGGCAGACCGGTCGGTACGGGATGGTCATCCCCACGTTCGTCCAGCAGGCGCTTGCCGGTGAGCCGATGACGGTCTTCGGAGACGGGTCCCAGTCGCGGAGCTTCACCCACGTTGGCGATGTCGTCGGCGCGCTCGTCTCGCTGATGCAGGAGCCGCGCGCCGTCGGCGACGTGTTCAACATCGGCAACCGGGCCGAGATCACCATTCTCGAACTGGCGGAGAGAATCAAGGCGATCACCGGCAGCGCGTCGAGCATAGTGAGGGTCCCGTACGACGAGGCGTACGAGCATGGATTCGAAGACATGCCCCGGCGCGTTCCGGATCTGACGAAGCTCCATCAGCTCATCGGTTACGAGCCGAGGGTGCAATTGGACGAAATCCTGCAGACCGTAATCGACCACATGAGGCGGTCATAGCGCGCGAAGACGGCCCGCCTCCGCCCTTACACTGCCAAAGGGGCTTCGGCGGGGCTATAATAGATGTCTTAATCAAAGGCATCGATATGACCAGGTTGCGCTGCGTTTTCTGCGCGTTGACGGCCGCCACCCTCCTGTTCCTGAGCGCTTCGATCGTCGCTGCGGGGGAGCTGCAGCTGACGATTGCCGACGGGCGGGTCACGCTCGTCGCCGATAACGTCCCGCTCAAGACGATCCTGTCGGAGTGGGCGCGGATCGGGCAGACGAGGATCGTCAACGCCGAGAAGCTGACCGGGGCGCCGCTCACGTTGAGGCTCCTGAACGTCCCCGAGGCGCAGGCGCTCGACATCGTGCTGCGGTCGGCCAGCGGGTATCTGGCAGCGCCTCGGCCTGCCGGGATTGCCGGCGCCTCGCAGTACGATCGGGTCGTGATCCTCGCCTCCAGCCGTCCGACCGCCGGCCCGGCTCCGGCGAACACCAACATTCAGAACATGAATCGCTTCCAGACGCCGCCGCCGATGATTCAGCCGGTTGATGAGGACGAGGACGACCAGGAAGTGGACGATGACGTGGCGCCGGGACGGGTGCTCCCGCCCGGGTTCCAGACGCAGCCTGGCATCCCGACCCAGGTTCCACCCGGGGGGATGACTCCGAACATACCCGGGATGATTCCAAACACAACGGTGCCGGGGCAGTCGCCGCCGACGCAGGCGCCGCCGGGCCAGGTGATGGCCCCAATCACGTCTCCGCGGCCGGGTCCGGTGCCAGTGCCGCAGCAGCAGCCACCGCCGCCGCCTCAGGATCCGAACAGGCCTATTCCGCGTTAGTGGCGCACATCGATCGGTACCGGCCGGACGACCGCCGTGCGGTCGACGCGCTGTACCGCCGTGTCTTTGGACACGATGCCGCCGATGCGAGCCGGCTCCGCTGGGACTGGCAATACGCGCGCAATCCCTTCAACCCAATCGACGGCCCGCTGATCTGGCTCGCGCGGGAGGGCACCGCCGTGATCGGTCAGTGCGCCGCGATGCCCGTACGGGTCACGGTCGCCGGGCGTGAGACCGACGCGGCGTGGGCGACCGACGTGATGGTGGCGCCGGAGCGGCAGCGGCAGGGGCTGGGCGAGACGCTCTTTCGCACGTGGGACCGCTCGGTCGGCGCCGCGCTGGGGCTCGGCCCGTCGGAGTCCTCGTTACAGCTCTTCCACAAGCTGCGCTGGCCGGACATCGGTGTCCTGCCGTGCTTCGTGAAACCGCTGACCCGCCGCGCGCTGCGGCGGCCCACCTGGCCGGCGGCGGCGAACCGGATCGTCTCGGCGCTCGCCTCGCCCATCGTCCAGGTCGTCGCGCGGTCTCGTCCGCTGCGGGCCGAAGCGCGGCTCGTGCAGCGGCTCGACGACCGCGTCACGGGGCTCTGGGATCGAGTCGCGCCCAAGCTTTCGTTCGGCGTCCGCCGCGACGCTCGGTACCTCAACTGGAAGTTCGTCTCTCCGCCCCACGTGCGATACGCGATTGTCGCGGTCGAACGCGAGGGGCGGCTGGACGGCTACGCGGTGTATCGACACCTCCACGAGCCGCGAGGCCGCGTCACGCTTCTCGTGGACGCGCTCGCCGACCCGGACGACGACGCGGCGATCAAAACCCTGCTGCGCTGGATCGATCGCGAGGCGCGCGCCGCCGATTCCGACAAGATTCGGGCGTTCGCGCTCCACGCCTCGTTCCGCCGGCTGCTGCGCCGGTCTGGCTTTTTTCAGGTACGATCGACGGTGCGGTTCGTCGCGAAAATCAACGCGTTCGATCCGCCGCCCGATTTTTATCGGGACCTCGACGGGTGGCACGTCACGATTGGAGATTCGGACCTTGACCGCTAATCCGATGCTCGTGGACCAAATCACGAAGGACATCGCCGACGCGATGCGCGCGAAGGATCCGGTCCGGCTCGCGCCCCTCCGGATGCTGAAAGCGGCGCTCATGAATCGAGAAGTCGAGAAGGGGCGCGCGCTCGACAGCGCCGAGTCGCTGCAGGTCGTGTCGTCGTTGATCAAGCAGCGGCGGGACTCGATCGAGCAATTTCAGAAGGGCGGGCGCACGGACCTCGCCGACAGGGAGCTGCGCGAGATCGCGCTGCTGGAGACGTATCTGCCGCCTCCGCTCGACGCGGCGGCGATCGAGCGCGCGGTGGACGAGGCGATCGCTGAAACCGGGGCCGCGTCCCAGAAAGATCTTGGACGCGTGATGAAGGCCGTGATGCCGAAGCTCGCCGGCGCGGCCGTCGACGGCCGGGCCGTGAACGAGATCGTGCGGCGCAAACTGGAACGCGGATAGCCGTTCCGCTGTGACGGAACGCGTGACGAGAAAGTTTTGCGAAGGCAGCAAACTTTTTCCCGGGCCCCCCGTCTAATCAGGTGAAAGGCACGAAAGAGCCTCTCATCCATCCTCCAGGCGAGGCCCTTGACGGTGCGCGCAACGCCGTCAGGGGCCTTCGTCTTTCAGCCCCAAGATCCCTGATGACCCGCGACGATCGGACGGTGTTCACAAGCGGACGCTGTCCGCTGTGGTACGCTCGATTCCCTTGACGAGCCGCCTCGCCCGCTCTGCCGGCCTCATCGGCGTCGCCACGATTGCGAGCCGCGTGCTCGGGCTGATCCGCGATCGAGTGCTCGCGCACTTTTTCGGCGCGGGCGACGCGATGGATGCGTACAACGTCGCCGCGCGTCTTCCGAACCTGGTACGCGACCTCTTCGCCGAGGGCGCGATGAGCGCCGCCTTCGTGCCGACGTTCACGCGCGACCTCGCCGCGAAAGGGAAAGAGCGCGCGTGGCGGCTCGGCAGCCAGACGCTGAACGCGCTCGCCATCGTCACGGGCATCATCGTCCTGATCGGGATGGTCTATGCGTGGCCGCTGTCGACGTTCTTCGCCGGCAGCTTCGAGGCCGTCCCTGGAAAGCTCGAGCTGACCGCGTCGCTCACGCGTGTCATGTTTCCGTTCCTCACGCTGGTCGCGATCGCGGTCGCGCTCATGGGGATGTTGAACTCGCTCGGCCGGTTCTTCATCCCCGCGCTCTCGCCGGCGATGTTCAACGTGGCGATCGTTCTGAGCGTGCTGCTGATTTCGCCGCTGGCCGCGCGGTTCGGGATCCATCCGATCTACGGCGTCGCGATCGGCACGCTCCTGGGCGGTCTCGGGCAGATCGCGCTGCAGGTGCCCGCGCTGCGCGCCGAAGGATTCCGCCATGCGTGGCGGCTGAACCCGCGCGACCCGGCGCTCCGCGAGATCCTCACGCTCATGGGGCCGGCGACGATCGGCGTGGCAGCCACACAGATCAACCTGATCGTGAGCACCATTCTCGCGACCGGACAAGGGACCAGCGCGGTGTCGTGGCTCAACTACGCCTTCCGGCTGATGTACCTCCCGATCGGCCTGTTCGGCGTCTCGATCGCGACCGCGGCGCTGCCGGATCTCTCGCGTCACGCCGCGCGGGAGTCGCTGGACGAGTTCCGGCAGACGGTCTCGTACGGGCTCCGGATGATGCTGATGCTGAACGTTCCCGCATGTGTGGGACTCGTCGTGCTCGCGTCACCCATCGTCGGATTGATCCTGGAGAGCGGTGCGTTCACCCAGACCGATACAATCGCCACCGCCGGCGCGCTCGTCTATTACGCTCCGGGATTGCTCGGCTATTCGGCGGTGAAGATCATGACGCCGAGTTTCTACGCGCTGCGTGACGCGCGCACACCGGTCATGGTGAGCATGCTCGCGATCCTGACCAACGTCGTGCTGAACGTCTGGCTCGTGCAGGTCCTCGGCTACCTGGGCCTCGCGCTCGGCACCGCCCTGGCCGCCCTGGTGAACGCCGGAGTGCTGCTCGTGCTGCTCCACCGGCGGCTCGGCGGGCTCGACGAGCGGCGTCTCGCCCTGGCCCTCGCCAAGATCGCGCTCGCGTCGATCGTCATGGGACTCGCGGCATGGAGCGTCGAGCGCGCGCTCTGGGCAATCGTGCCCGGCACGCAATGGGTCCCGCGCGGAATTCGCGTGTTCTCGGCGATCGCGGTCGCGCTCGTCGTGCTGGCGGGCGCGGCGCGCGCGCTGAGAATCCGCGAGTTCGAGGAAGCCTTCAGCCGCGTACTGCAGCGCCTGAAGCGGCCACGGTGAAACTGCGGACCCTCCACCCGACCGTCCTGCTGCTGGCCGCGACGCACTTCATGGTCGATGGCTACGGGAACATGTACGCCCCGCTGCTGCCGTTGCTGATCCCCCGGCACGCGATGGACCTGCGGACCGCCGGCACGCTCGCGATGCTCTTCCAAATCGCCGCGTCGGTCTGCCAGCTCGCCTTCGGCCACCTGGCCGATCGGTGGCGGCCGCGGGTTCTGCTCAGAGCGGGCCCCATCATTGCCATCACGCTGTTGAGCCTGATCGGCCTCGCCGGGTCCGTGCCCGTGCTCGCGATGATTCTGGTCGCCGGTGGTCTCGGGTGCGCGATGTTCCATCCACCAGGAGCGGCGCTCACCCACCGCCTCGGCCAGGGACGGCCCGGTTTCGCGATGTCGGTCTACATCACCGGCGGGTCGCTCGGCTTTGCGATGGGTCCGTTGTTCTTCGCGCCGTTCGTCGAGCGGTTCGGGCTGCACTGGACGCCGCTCGTCGCGGTGCCCGGGCTGTTGCTCGCCGCCGTTACCGCCAGCCGGATCCCGCCGATCGACCCTCCCGAGCACCGGTCCGACGGCGGGTTCCGGACGCTCCGGCCGTACTTCAAGCCGCTCGCCTGTCTGTACTCGATCGTCGTCCTGCGCACGCTGACGTCGCTGGGGTTCGCGACATTCGTACCGGTCATGCTGACGCGGCGCGGCGTGAGCATCGGCGCCGCCGGCGCGCAGGTGGCGCTGTATCTGTTCGCGAGCGGCCTCGGCGGGTTCCTCGGCGGGCCGTCGGCCGATCGCTGGGGCGCGCGGCGCGTGATCATGATCTCGCTCGTCGCCGCGGCGCCGTTTCTGGCCGTGGCGCCGCTGCTCCATGGCTGGGCGTTCGCGATCACGCTGGCCATCGGCGGGTTCTTCCTCCAGTCGACGCTTCCGGTGAATGTCACGTTCGGACAGGCGCTGGCGCCCGTCAGCGCGGCGACGGTCTCCTCGCTGATGATGGGCTTCGCGTGGGGCAGCGGCGGATTGAGCGTCCCCATCGTCGGCCTGGCGGCGGATCGGTTCGGGATCGAGCCCACGCTGATTGCACTGTCCGCCGGCCCGATCGCCGCCATGCTCTGCGCGCTGCCGTTGCCGGCCGGCCGCATCGCTCACACCACGCCCCAGCCGGCGGCGGTCGCGATGTCGGAGCCGGCGGAATAGAATGGTCGGATGCCGCGCTATCCCGGCTACAGCGGAGTGACGTATTCCTTCGGCCCCGGCGGCATGACGCCGGCGGTCCGGGCGATCATCTGGGCAAACATCGCGGCGTTCGTCGTGACGTGGTTCGCCCAGGACATCATCCGTTACCTGTGGCTGTCGCCGGCGGACGTCTACGAGCGCGGCTGGCTGTGGCAGCCGTTCACCTACATGTTCATGCACGCGGGGGTCTTCCACATCCTGTTCAACCTGCTCGGAATCTGGATGTTCGGCGTCGAGCTCGAGCGCATGTGGGGCACGACCTACTTCGTCAAGCTGTACGCGGTCTCAGGCCTCGGCGCGGCGGCGACGATGCTGCTGCTGGGATGGTTCAGCCCGCAGATGTACACCGCGTCGACGGTCGGCGCCTCAGGGGCCTTCTATGGTCTGCTGCTGGCGTACGGGCTGGTGTTCCCGAATCGTCCGATTCTGATGTTCTTTCTGTTTCCCGTGCCGGCGCGTTACGCGGTCATGATCTTCGGCGCCATCGCGTTTCTCTTCACGACCGAGGCCTCGACGAGCCGGACGGCGCACGGCGCGCACCTCGGCGGGCTCGTCACGGCGTACATCTTCCTGAAGGCTGGGCGCGGGGGCATCAGCTCCGAGCTGAAGTACCGCTACGTCAAGTGGAGGATGAACCGAATGCGGAAGAAGTTCGACGTCTATTCGGGTGGCCGCGGGCCCTGGGACAAACGCGTGCACTGACGTTGCTCGGCCCTGGTCAATTCACAGCAACGCTCGTACGTATCCTCCGTCAACGACGAGCGTCTGCCCGGTGATGTAGCTGGCGCGCTCCGATGCCAGAAACGCGATCGCCTCTCCCAGCTCGCGCGGATCTCCCATCCTTCCCATCGGCACGGCCGCAAGCGTCCGCCGATCGACCTCGGCAGCCGGGATTCCCTCACGTTTCGCCGTCGCGTCCGCGAGCTCGACGACGCGATCCGTTCGGGTGTAGCCGGGGGCGACGCAGTTGACCGTAATCCGCTCGGGGGCGAGCTCGGCGGCGAGCGTCTTCGCGAAGCCGGTCACGCCGGCGCGGACGGCGTTGGACAGCATCAGTCCCGGAACGGGTTGCTTCACCGCGATCGACGTCACGCAGACGATTCGTCCGGCGGCGCGGGCGCGCAGGTGCGGGAGGGCGCGTCGCGTCAGCCGCACGACGCTCATGAGGAGGAGATCGACCGCCTCCCGCCAGTCGTCGTCGGTCAGCCCGTCGAAGAGCGCCGATCGCGGCCCGCCGGAATTGGTGACCAGGATGTCGAGGCCTCCGAAGTGCGCCGCCGCTTCGTCGACGAATCGGTCCGCGTCGGCTCGTCTCGAAACGTCGGCGGCGATCGGAAGGACCTCCGCTTGTGTTTCGTCGGCAATCTCACGGGCGGCCGTGTCGAGCGCGCCCCGGTCTCGTGCGCAGATCGCGACGCGGCAGCCATCGCGCGCGAGCGCGGTCGCCGCCGCGCGCCCGATGCCGCGGCTGCCGGCGGCCACGAGTGCGACACGATCGCGGGTCATCCGATCAGGGCCGCGCTGCCCAGGCAGCCCTGAAGGGCTGCGCTACTTCGTGTGGAAGTACGCATCCGTGTGGTCGAGCCAGTCCTGCCGGATCGGGCTGAAGAGGTCGAGCTCGAACGTGTCGTCGAGGGCCTCGGCCTGGTGCTCGACCCACGACGGGATGTGCAGCACTTCACCTTCGCGAACGATGATCTCCTCGCCGCCGACGAGAAACTTGAGCGCCCCTTGCAGGATGTACGTCATCTGCTCGCTCTCGTGCGAGTGCATGGGGACCACCGCCCCTTTTTTCAGGTAGATCTGGCCGATCATCTCGCGGTCGCCGGTCACGAGCTTGCGCGAGATCATTTCGGTTACCTTTTCCAGCGCGATTTCGTCCCAGCGGTGCAGCGTTGCGGCGGCGTTGGTCATTGGAAGTGGCCGATTATAGCCGCAGATTCACGCGGGTGCACACGGACGGCGCTATAATTCTGGAGGCCATGAAAACCGAGACTGCGCCGCGCGCGGCCCGCGAAGGGCTCACGCGCGAGGACCTGCTGCGGTTCTATCGCACGATGCTGCTCTCGCGGCGCCTCGACGACAAAGAGATACAGCTCAAAAACCAGAGCCTGATCTTCTTTCAGATCAGCGGAGCCGGTCACGAGGCCGTGCTCGTCGCGGCGGCCCAGGTGCTGCGCCCAGGCTACGACTGGTTCTACCCGTACTACCGCGATCGGGCGCTCTGCCTCGCGCTCGGCGTGACGGCGGAGGAAATGCTCCTGGCCGGGGTGGGCGCGAAAGAGGATCCGGCGTCCGGCGGCCGGCAGATGCCGTCGCACTGGGGGCACAAACGCCTCAACATCGTGTCGCAGTCGAGCCCGACCGGCACGCAGTGCCTGCAGGCGGTCGGCTGCGCGGATGCGTCGCTGCTCTATGAGAAGAACGACGCGATCCCGGATCGTCAGCGGCTGTATCACGGCGATGACGTCGTGTACGTCTCGCTCGGCGAAGGGACGACGAGCGAAGGAGAGTTCTGGGAGTCGCTGAGCACGGCCTGCGTCAGGAGGCTGCCCGTCGTCTTTCTCGTCGAGGACAACGGGTACGCGATCTCCGTCCCCGTAGAGGTGCAGACGCCGGGCGGAGACATCTCGCGGATCGTCGAGTCGTTCCCGGGGCTCAAGGTGCTCCGCGTGGACGGCACGGATCCGATCGCCAGCTATCGCGTGATGCGAGATGCGGTCGGCCACGCCCGCGAGCGGAAAGGTCCGGCCCTCGTCCATGCCAAGGTCATCCGGCCGTACTCGCATTCGTTGTCCGATGACGAAAAGCTGTACAAGACGTCCGACGAGCGCGCGGAAGAAGCGAAGCGGGACCCGATTCCCTCGTTTGCGGCGCTCCTGAAGCGGGAGGGGCTGGCGTCCGACGCGGACCTGGAGACCATCGCGGCCGATGTCGAAGCCGAGATCGCGCGCGCGACCGAGCGGGCGCGCGCGGCCGCCAAGCCGACCAGGGACACGGCCACGCTGTACGTCTACTCGCCCGACGTCGATCCGACGTCGAAGGCGTTCGACAGCCCGGCGTCGCCGGAGGGAAAGCCGGACACCATGGTCGCGGCGATCAACCGCACGCTGAAGGACGAGATGGCCCGCGAGCCGCGTATCGTCGTCTTTGGCGAGGACGTCGCCGATTGCTCTCGCGAAGGGGCGCTCGGGTCCGTCCCGGGCAAGGGAGGCGTGTTCAAGGTGACGCACGGCCTGCAGCGCGCCTACGGCGGCCACCGCGTCTTCAATTCACCCCTCGCAGAGGCGAACATCGTCGGGCGTGCCGTCGGCATGGCGACGCGCGGCCTGAAGCCGGTCGTCGAGATCCAGTTCTTCGACTACATCTGGCCGGCGATGATGCAGCTCCGCGACGAGATGTCGATGCTGCGCTATCGGTCGAACAACGCGTTCTCCTGCCCCGCGGTCGTACGCGTGGCGATCGGCGGCTACCTGCGGGGTGGCGCGCCGTATCACAGCCAGTCGGGCGAGAGCATCTTCGCGCATTGTCCCGGGCTGCGGATCGTGTTCCCGTCCAACGCGATCGATGCGGCGGGACTGCTGCGCACGGCGGTTCGCTGCGACGACCCGGTCCTCTTCCTCGAGCACAAGCACCTGTACCGCCAGACCTACAACAAGGGCGCGTACCAGGGATCCGAGTTCATGATCCCGTTCGGCAAATCCGCGATCCGCCGCGAAGGCACCGACGTCGTGGTGCTGACCTGGGGCGCGCTCGTCCAGCGCTCACTGCTGGCGGCGCAGCAGGCTGAGAAGGACGGGGTCAGCGCGATGATCATCGACCTGCGCACGATCGCGCCGTTCGACTGGGACGGCATCGCGCAGGCCGTGCGCAACACCAACCGCGTCATCATCGCCCACGAGGATCAGCTGACGTGCGGCTTCGGCGCGGAGCTTGCGGCGCGCATCGCGAGCGACCTCTTCGAGTTCCTCGACGCCCCGGTGCGCCGGGTCGCCGCGCTCGACAGCCCGGTCGCGTATGCCCCCGACCTGGAGGAAGCCATCCTTCCGCAGGCCTCGGACGTGCTCGCGGCCATTCTGGAAGTCGCACGCTACTGATGAAAAGGGGACAGCCACCTTTTTTCAAAAACCGAAAAAAGGTGACAGTCCCATTTTTTCTGCTTGCTGTTGCGGCGGCCGGCCCTCCGCGTGTCGAAGTTCTGAAGGCTTCCGGCGGCCTGCCCGCGCACATCGCTGGCCTTTTCTCGGAGCCGATCAATTTCCAGCAGGCGCGCGACGGCACGCACTACGTCTTCGACCGCCGGGCCCACACGGTCTATCGAATCGACCAGTCGCGCAGCACCGCCGCCAAGATCGTACAGATCGGCCAGGAAGAAGGACGGATCATCGAGCCCACCGCCTTCGACCTCGATCCAGGCGGCGTGTTCGTCGTCGCCGACGCCCCGAACAACGTCGAGCGGGTGCAGCTCTTCGGAGCGGACGGGACGCGCGTCGGCGGATTCACGCTCCCGGGGCGCGCGGCGGCGCGCATTACGCTCGGGAGCGTCGTCCTCAACGGCCTCGGATCGCTGCAGTTCACGGGTCGGTCGATCCTGATGAACCAGCCGGAATCGGGCGCGCTCTTCATGGAGTTCGGCCTGTCGGGCACCCCGCTGCGGAACATCGGCGTGCTTCGTCAGACGGGGCACGAGCAGGACCGGGACGTGCATCTCGCGTTGAACGTGGGGATGCCGCTCGCACACCCGAACGGCGGCTTCTACTTCGTCTTTCAGGCAGGCACCCCGATGTTCCGGCGCTACGACGCGCAGGGCAAGATGCTTTACGAGCGGCACGTGGAGGGTCCTGAACTCGACGGCCTGCTGGCCGCGATGCCGGCGTCGTGGCCGCGCCGCGGTGAGCTGCCGCTCATCTTGCCGACGGTCAGAACGGCAGCCGTCGATCGCGAGGGCAATCTGTGGATCGCGCTCGCGGTGCCGTACACATACGTGTATGACAGCGACGGCGAGAAGATGCGCACGGTGCAGTTCAGCGCGGCGGGCGTCCTGTCGCCGACGAGTCTTTTCTTCACGGCGAATGGCCGTCTGCTCGTCACGCCGGGGTGTTACGAGTTCAGAATTCAGTAGTCTTGAGTCTTGAGAGCGTGCTCCGTCACATCAACTTCCCTACCGGTCCCAGATCCAGATTGAGATCCTCCGGGCGAATATCGAACTGCGCCCCGATGTCGAGGATGGTTTCTTCGAGCCGCATGAGGGACGTGCCGAGCTTTTCCGTTTCGTCGTCGGTCAGCGTGCCCTGCTCCATTCGGCGGATGGCCTGACGCTCCATCAGCCTTCGAAGCAGCTCGACGAGCGTGAGCACGAGTTTCACGACGGAGCGCCGGACGTCTTCAGGGTCTGCGTTCCAGCGGGGCGGGCCGCTGGCATCCGTCGCACGCGCGAGCTCGCGGCGAATGGCCTCCAGGTCGGGCTCGAAGACGTCGACCGGCTTGCGTGTCGCGGCCGTCGGCCGGCGCCGCGGCCCGGTCTGCTTCCGCTTTCGCCGCGGCCGGGCGGGTGCGCGTCGAGAACGCCTGCGGCTCACTCGATCACCTCCGGCGCAAAGGCGTAGGGGGGCCACGGCCCGCTCACGATCGCCGCCACGCCGGACTCGCGGCTGATCGCCTCGAAGACCGCCGCCGCGTAGCCGCGAGAGGCCCCTCGGCTGACTAGGTGAAAGACGGTCAGCGCCTGCGGCTGCACCTCGACCCGCTCGTCGCGGACGATGCGCAGCCGCGCGATCGCCGCGCGGACGGCCTGCAGCGACGGAATGTCGGCGCCAGCCCGCCGGCGAAGATACGCGGTGCCTGCTCCGGGCCCGGCCGGTCCGCGCGAAGGGCCGGAGAGCGGTTCCGAGAAGTACAGCCGCAGAATCATCTGCTCGGCGCCGCGGACCTGCCGCAGGCCGCGAGCCAGCGACGCGCCGCGGACCCGTAAGAGCGACCGCAGCTCCCGCTCGTCTTTCGTGTGCGAGCCGAATCGCGCGGGCAGGATGGCCGCGTGCCGCGCCGCCAGCCGCCGGACCAGCCGCTCCTGCGCCTGGAGCCGCTCAACGCCGACCGCAAGCGGCCGATCCATCGGCTCGGCGATCGCGGCGACGCGGCCGGCGCGCACCCGGACCAGCCCGCGTCCGCCGATGCCCCGCGCACGCGGCGCCACGGCCGATCCGCCGACGATCGCGTAGACGTAGCGACCCTGGGGTGCCGGCTTCATTTTGGTCGGCGCCGCCCCAGCAGGCGGTCGGCAGCACACAGCAGCACCGAGACCCGCAGATAGACGAGATCGACGCCGGCCAGCGCCAGGAAGACGTCGCCGTTCACGATGACACCGCGATTGAGGAGGCTGTCGACGACGTCGAGGAGCGTGCGATCCCCTTCATCCAGCACGCGGGCCACGGTCGTCGGATGCGCGGCGTGAGGCGGGCCTGGCGGGCTGGGGTGCTTCGGACGCTTGAGGTGAGGCGGCGTCGGGTGCCGGGGGCGCGCCGGGGGCCGCGACGGGGGCGGGGACGGTCTGGGCGTACGCGGGAGCGGCGGTGTGCGCGGCGGCCGTCTCATGAAATGAAATGGTAGGCGGGCCACGGGCCGGTCAGCGTCAGCGTGCATCCCGCCTCCCGACATCGCTTGACCTGACGCTTCGCTTCGCTCCGAAACTTCGCCCGACGTGCGTTCGGCACCAGATACGCCGCGTCGAGCACGAGTCGGGCTCCGGCCTCGCCGTCGACAGGCGGTTTCAGGATCGACGCCCGGGCGATCTTCCCGAACGTCCGATGCGCCGTCCGGGCGGCGGCTGCTGCCGCCGTGGCGGCGGCGCGCGCCTCGTCGCGCGCCTGTTTTTTCTTGAGCAGGAACTCGGCGCCCGAGCCGGCCTCGGTGTGCTGGCCCGCCGCAGTCGACTTCGCCGTCGAGGCGGATCGAAACACCCGCACGCTCCACTCGGCGGCGCCGGCAATCCGCCGGAACGCGCGGTCGAGCGTGCGGCGCGCGCGCGCGACGTCCTCGATCGCCCGCGCGTCGCTGTGAAATATCGTGAAGAGCTTCATCGGCACGACGGAACCGCGGCTCGCCAGGAATTCCACGACCCTCTCATGCGCGAGCGCGCAGGTCCCGACCCAGTCGAGATTGCGCAGGCCGCGCGCGAGCGCCTCCTCGCCGTAGCGCTCGAGCGGCACGTCGGCGGCGACGACCCAGCGGCCGCGCTTCAGAGGCAGCGCGCGTAGCGGACCGGCGCCGGCCAGGCCGACCGGGGCCGCCGACAGAGAGGGCGCGCGCGGGCTCTCCACGAGGCCGTAAACGTATGTCCCCTTCGGCATGTCAGGCTGTCGCCACCCAACGCCGCACCCAGCTCGTCAACCCCGTCACACCGCGCGGCGGCGGCAGCGTGAGCGGCGCGACGATGATATCGCAGCCCTCCGCGGGGCGCGGGCGCCGGCGCCTCCGTGCGCCATCCTTTGCTCCGCAGGCGAGAACGAGCTTCGCGATCTCGCTGCCCTCCGCCCGGTGCGCGGCGCGGCAGCCTGAGCACGTGGCCCGAGCCGGGGTCACCGCGTTGACGACGACGGCGGCTGCCCGGATTCCGAGTCCATCGAGCGCCTCGAGGAGTCGCATGGTCTCCAGCCGGGGCAGCTCGGCCGCGCGGGTCACCGCAACCACCCGCATCCGCGCAGGGTCCCTGAAAAGCGCCTGCAGGCGCCGAACCGCGCGCGACAGCCGCACGATCTGCTCGCCCAGCGCGCCCATCCTCGCGACGTCGCGATATTTGAGCAGGATGCGCATCAGCTCCGACAGCCACGCGGCCGCAAGCTCCGGCATCGCCAGGAGCTTCAGCGCATGACCCGTCGGTGCGGCATCGACGACGACAAGGTCGTACTGATCGAGCGCCGTGACGACCGAGATGAGCGCGAGGATCTCATCCACACCCGGCGGTGACAGGTCGATCAGACGCAGCGCGACGTCGCGATCGTGGGCCAGATCGATTCGCACGCCTGCCCTGAGCGAAGCCGAAGGGCTCGCCCCGGGCGGGGACGAGCCGGCGGCGGGCCCGAATGCCTCCTCGATCCCGCGCCGAATCTCCTCGCGTTCGCGGGCGAGCGCGGCGGGTGCGTCGATTTCGCGAGCGTCGAGCCCGGGAACGCCGGGGACGATTCGTGGGGAATCGCCGAGCCGGACACGCAGCACATCTCCAAGCGAGTGCGCGGGATCGGTTGAAAGGAGCAGGACGTGACGCCCGGACCGCTTCGCCGCCTCGATCGCGAGGCCGCAGGCAGCCGTGGTCTTGCCGACGCCTCCTTTGCCCGCGACGACGAGTAGCTTCAGCCCCTCGGGCGCAAGCGCGGCCGCGTCCGCCTTGCCGCTTCCGGTCTTCGGCATCGCGCGACCCGCCGTGGCCGCGACGGACCGGTCGCCCACGAACGTCAGCTTCACGCCGCGCGCAGCCTTGCGCAGAGGTCCAAGCGACGCGCGGGCGACGGCCGCGCGGGCCCGGCATGTCGGGCACGACCGGCGCGCGACCGCCGCGCGATTGACGATGACCTCGGCGAGCGGCAGCCCGCGCTTGCGAAGCCAGGCGACGCCGTCCAGCGCCTCTGCGACCGCGACCGGCTCGGCCAGGGTGATCCACACGATGCGCGTCGCGCGCGGATCGCGGAGCCTGGCGGCGAGACGGCGCGCATCGGCTGCGAGCCCTTCGACCAGCGCGTCGGCGGCGTCGCGCGGCGCCCGCCCTCCTACGGCAGCCGCCACGTCACGGTCGCGCGCGAGCATCGCATCGATGACGCCGGCGACGGCACCGATCGTCTCCGGGGCTTCGAGCAGCCGCCAGGTGTGGCCGGTCGGCGCCGTGTCGATGACGACGAGGTCGGGGCGGCGCTCCGCGGCGAGACGCTCGATCTCGACGAGCGCGACGAGCTCGTCGATCCCGGGGAGAGAGAGCCGAAGGAGCCGGGCGATATCCTCTCGATCGAGAAGGGTCCCGCGCAGAAGCGCCCGCTCGAACGCGGCGCGGCGGGGCCCCAGCCAGCGCTCGAGCGCCCGCGCAGGCTCCAGCTCCGCACCCTCGATCCGCCCCCTGGGACGCCGCGCGGAGGCAACCGCGGACGAGATGCGGCTCGGGACGTCGGTGAGCCGCCGGCCCACAACGTCCCCAAGCGAATGCGCGGGGTCGGTCGAGACGACCAGGACCCGCCGGCCGCGAGCCGCCTCGCGGCGCGCGGCCGCGACCGCAAGCGTGGTTTTTCCCACGCCGCCTTTGCCGCAGTACAGATGGAGTTCGAATGAAGCGTCCGGCCGCCTTCGCGCGCGAAGCGCGCTTCGGCGAGCCTCGCCGAAGCCTTCGGCGGAGGCGGGCAGCCGGACTCTACCTTGTCTCGTCCTCGTCGCCGCCAAAGGTGGCCTCGACGCCGGTCACGCGCAGCTTGCCGCGCTTGCCGACGACCCCAGTGGCGGTCTCCCCTTCCCGGGCCTCGCGGATCGCCCGCATGCGGGCCAGGATGTCGCGCTCGAAGTCGGCGAAGTCCTCTTCGCTCATCTCCCCGAGCTCGACGCGCATCTGCGCGGCCAGCAGCTCTTCCCGGAGCCGGTCTTCATCGTACAGCTCCTGATCGGCGGCCGACGCGACCTTGTCCAGGACGAAACGGAGGCCGCCGATGAGCAGCGTATCGAGGAGAAACATGTCACGACGTCAGTGGGCGCGTTCCAGCTTCAACCGGATATTCACGAAGTTGTACGGCGGCCACGGGCCCGTGTACTTGAAGGTGAGCTTGTCGTAGCGCTGGCCGATCTCCTTGACCCGCGCGTCGAACGCCAGCTCCCGGTCGCGCGCGACGAGGAACGCGGCATTCATGATCATCCGATCGCCGATCGGCTTGTTCGAGCGGGACGCGACGGAGACGTCGCGCAGCGCGCCGAAGACCTCGGCGACGTACCGCTCCGATCGCGCCTGCAGCGCCTGGTCGATCAACCGGCCGTACTGCATGCGCGCAAAATACGTCGACCCCTTCTGGGACGAGATCTCCCCCTTCAGCCGGCGGATGTCCTCGTCCTCATCTTCGATCTCGCGGATGATCGCCTCGCGTTCCCAGAGCACCTTGAGTCCGAACTCGAACTTGTCCTTCATCTTGCTGAGGACGTCGGTGAACGCGTCGTACGCGGAGCGCAGCAGCTCGACGATGTCGTCGTTCGTCTTGAACACGGTGCCGAACGACATCGGCAGCACCGTGTGGTTTTTCATGACCGTTTCGTTGACCCGCTGGTGGGCCAGGACGTTTTCCCGGGTCGGATCCTGCACGACCATCGGCGTGTTCGACACGACCGCGGCGAGGTCACGGTAGTTGACGGTATGTACCTCGGCCGGCTCCAAGCCGATCCCGAGCGGGCCGAAGAGGAGCTGCTTTTCGGACTGGACGATGCAGTAGACGTACTTGCCCTCACCGGATGGTGTGTCCTCGCGCGAGACCACCTCTGCGACGCGCGCGGGGATCTTGACCCGCTCGAGCTTGCCCATCAACGGTGTCTCCGCCTGGGTGACCGCCTCCCGGCCGCGCGGCGATCGATCCGGCGTGTTCCTCCCCGGCGTTTTCTTTCTGGCGCTGGTCTGGTTCCTCCGCTGCTTCGGCATGAGTCAATCAGTCTCGTCGATTCCTGCCGGATCCCGATCGGGGCACCGGCGTCTGGCCGCGTCCGGCCGCCGCCGCCCGCAGTTTCCGCCGCATTTCCAGCATTCTGGTGATTTCGGCCACCAGCGCGTCCGGCAGACAGGGCTTGGTGACGAACGCGTCGCACCCGGCCTTCGTCGCGCTCTCCGCGTGCCCTGACAACGCATGGCCCGTCAGCGCCACGATGGGGATGTGCCGCGTCCGCTCGTCCTCTTTCAACCGACGCGTCGCTTCCCAGCCGTCCATCCTGGGCAACGCGAGATCCATGAGGATGATATCCGGGACGAGCGTCGACGCCTGCTCGATCGCCTCGTAGCCATTCGACGCCTCGGCCACCCGGAAACCGGCGTACCGCAGGTATTCGCTGTACATCTCTCGCGCGTCCTGATAATCCTCGACCACCAGCACGAGCGGCTGTTCTTTCGTTTCTGCAGGCATGGGAACCCTCTATCTGTATCCGATCATCGTTTTCGCAGCCGCTCCGGAAGCTTCAACGTGAACGTCGACCCCTTGCCGGGCTCGCTCTGCAGCTCGATGGTCCCTTCCAGCGTGGCCGCGAGACGGCGACAGATCGACAACCCCAGCCCCGTTCCCCCGTACCCGCGCGCGGGTGAGCTGTCGAGTTGTCGGAAGTCCTCGAAGATGCGTACCTGATCCGTCCCAGCGATCCCGATGCCCGTATCGCTGACCGCGATCGTGATCGTCCGGCCCGGCGGCTGAAAGCCCGCCGTGACCGTCACCGACCCCTGATGCGTGAACTTGAGGGCATTGCTCAACAGGTTGACGAGGATCTGCTTGACCTTCTGCCGGTCGCTCCGAAGCTGCGGCAGGTTCGACTGGATTTTCGGTTTCACCGTCAGGTTCGACCGCCTGACGATCGGCTCCAGCTCCGCCATGACCTCGTCGATGAGCTGCGCGACGCGGAACGTGGTCACGTTGATCGGCATCCGCCCCGCCTCGATGCGGGTGATGTCGAGAATGTCGTTGATGAGCGCGAGCAGGTGGCGCGAATTCGAATCGATGCGCGTCAGGCTGCGGCGCTGCGGATCGCTCACCTGACCCGACACGCCATGCAGCAGCATGTGCGTGTACCCCAGGATGGCGTTGAGCGGCGTCCGCAGCTCGTGGGACATGTTGGTCAGGAACTGCGTCTTGAGCGACGAGGCCTGCTCGAGATCCAGCGCCTGCCGGCGGAGCAGCTCGTTCTGCTGCGCCAGCTCGGCGGTCGCCTCGGCGACCTTCAGCTCGAGCGCCGCCGAGGCGTCCTTGAGCTGCAGGTACAGCCTCGCCTTTTCGAGCGCTTCGCGAAGGTCGTGGAGAATCGTCACGACCCACGTCAGCTCGCGCTGCTCCGACAGGATGGTCCCGGCGACGGCTTCCACCGGCGACGGCTGGCCGGTCGCCGGATCGATGAGGCTGATCTCGCCGCGATGCCGCTGCTCCTCGCCGCTGGCGAGCAGGCTCGAGACGAACGACGTCAGGTGCGCGCCGTTCGCGCGCACGCGGCGGATGACCGCCTCAGGGTTCTCGGGCGGCGCCGTGAACAGCCGCTCGGCCGGCGTGTTCATCAGGACGATGTCGCCCGCTTCGTCGGTCACCAGAATGGGGTCCGCCACCGAGTCGATGATGAGATCCAGCCGGTGCCGCTCGTCGCGCACCTCGGCCTGCGCGACCCGCAGCGTGCGGTAGCTCTCCTCGATCTCCTCCTTGGCTTTCGCCAGGTCGGTGACGTTGCGCAGAACCGACACGACGTAGGTGCCCTGCCGCTCGTCCTTCGCGCGCGAACTGAGCAGCTCGAAGACGAGGTCCGATCCTTCCAGCGGATCGACCAGCAGCAGTTCGCGCCGCGCCGGCTCCAGCGTCTTCTCCTCGACGGCGGTCGTGGAGAGGGCGGCCGAGAACAGCATGTTGTTCAGCGACACCGCGCGCCGCCAGCCTTCGCTCGCGTCGTCGGGCGCGGAGAACAACTTCTCGGCGCGCGCGTTGGCGATGAGGAGGCGCCCTTCGGTGTCGGTCAGGAGAATCGGGTCGGTGACGGCGTTGATGATGCTGTAGAGCAGCATCCGCTCCTGGCCGAGCCGGGTCTCGGCCAGCGCGCGGCGCGTCTGCAGCCGTTGAAGCTGGCGGCTGAAAATGTCGGAGAGCCAGACGATCTCGGGATGGATCTCCGGCGACGTCGTGCCCACCACCAGGACGCCGCCGACCGCATCGATGCCTTCCTCGGCGTGGTGGACCCCGAGCGGAACGACGTGCGCGGCGCTCTCGGACGAGCCGCGGAAAAACAGCGGCGCGCGCTCGAAGTACACGGGTACGCTTCCGTGCATCGCGCGAATGAGCGGATGCGCATCATCTTCCAGGCTGAGGGCGAAATCGGAGGCGACCGTATCGGCGAGACCCCGTTCGGCGAGGATCGCGAGATGGCGCGTGGCGGGATCGATCGTGGCGACGAACGCGTGGCGGACGGGAAGGTGCGAGACCAGCCAGTCGAGCGCGCGGCGCGCCGACGCCTGCAGGTCGGTGCTGGCCAGCAGAAACTCGACGAGGGCGAGCTTGCTGTCCCCTTCGCCGAGGGTGGCAAGGGCTGCCGGAACGGCGGCGGATGATCCCGTCTGGAACATCCCGGCTCTCGTTTAGGACTGTGGCGTCCGCTGTGGCCGCTGTGACGTCCGCTTCTCCGGGCGCCGGGCCGCTGGCCGCCTCGCGAGCTCCGCGCGAAGAGCGGCGTTCTCAGCCAGAATGTCCTCGTGCGAGGTGAGTTCGCCCGTCGGCCGCGAAATCGGTGCGACCTGGGCGACGGCCTCCGAGTACTTCAGGTAGGTGTCGATTGACGCCACCACGACGCGAGCCTCAACGGTAATCAGGTCGATCCCGACCAGTGAGACCCGCACCCACGCGTCGATGACGATCCCCTTATCGAGCACCCGATCGAGCACGTCGATGAGACTGGTGCCGCCAGCCGCTCGTTCAACGGGCATCTTGCGATCTCCTCACCTTCCGCTTCCCAGCCTCCGCACCGGCCGTGAGCGCGTCCACCTTTCGTTCGAGGCGGCGAATCTGTTCGCGCAGCTCGCGCTCTGCGGTTATGCGTTCGGCTCCCGGGGACAACTCCCGGTCGTACCGCCACCAGTCCAGTCCGATCTCCTGCGCCTTGTCGAGCGAGCAGACCAGGAGGCGGATCCGTATCGTGAGCAGCTCCACCTCGGCCAGCGAGACCCGGATGTCACCGGCAATGACAAGCCCCTTGTCGAGTACTCGATCGAGCACGTCGACAAGGCCTGTCGAGCGCGAGTGAATCGCGGGCAAATCCGATGGCATGAGGCGGAGACTATAGCGCAGGCCCGCAGGCCCGGCCAAATCCTCGGCAGCGCGTGCCGAGGTTCGAGCGGTTGGGCCGGTGCAAGCGCCCGGCCAGCCCAGGTATCACGCGAAAATCCGGTGAAAATCTCACAATCTTCGTCGGTTCGCCCAGCTCGACCGTCAGCCCGCTGACGCGACAGCGCCGCTGTGTAAGCTCATCAGACACGAAGCGCGCGTTTGAGGATCTTACCTGTCGCGCCCACTGGAAGCGAATCGCGGAACTCCAGGAGCCTTGGGTATTTATAGGCGGCACAATTGTCGCGGCACCAGTCAATGATGTCACTCTCGGTCGCGTCCGTCCCGGGCCGCTTCACGACGAAGGCTTTGACCTCTTCGCCCAGACGCTCGTCCGGCACGCCGACGACGGCGACCAGCGAGACCGCCGGGTGTGTCATCAGCAGTTCCTCCAGCTCGCGTGGGTACACGTTCATGCCGCCGCGAAGGATCATGTCCTTCTTGCGATCGACAATCGCGAGGTAGCCCTCCGCGTCGAACGTCCCGATGTCGCCGGAGTGGAACCAGCCGCTGCGCATCGCTTCCGCCGTCGCGTCAGGACGCTTGTAGTACCCCTTCATGATGTTGTGGCCGCGGATGCACACTTCACCCCGCTCCCCCGTGCCGACCGGCCGATCGTCATCGTCGAGGCACGCCACTTCCACGCCGTAGAGCGGCTGCCCCACCGTGCCCGGCTTCGAGGGGCGCTGCGTGTGGTTGAAGGTGGCGACCGGCGCCGTCTCGGACAGGCCGTACCCTTCGAGAATCCGCGCGCCGAAGGTCTGCTCGAACTGCTCCATCACGGTGACCGGCATCGGCGCGCCGCCCGACGCGCAGAGCCGGAGGGATCGCCCCGCCGCGGCCGCGTCGACGCCGTGCGTGGACACGTGCTGGAGCAGCGTCCAATACATCGTCGGCACCGCCGTCCAGCAGGTCACCGCCTCCTTCTGAAAGGCCTCCAGGACCGCGGCTGGCTCGAAGCGCGGGAGCAGCACGATCCGCGCACCGAGATACAGGCTCGCGTTCATCTGCGCGGTCTGGCCCGTCGAGTGAAACAGCGGGAGCGTGATGAGAACGGTATTGAGCGCATCCGCGGACGAGTCGAACGCCGGCCGGAAGAGATCGGCCGTGATCATGGCGTTCATGAGCATGTTCATGTGCGTCAGCTCCGCACCTTTCGGCTCGCCCGTCGTCCCGGACGTGTAGAGAATGACGGCAGTCGCATCCGGCTCGGTCGGGTACGTCGCGAAGGTCGGAGGCTGGTTGAACATCAGCTGGCCGATCGTCAGCGCGCCGCGGATCGGGCTTGCCGCCTTCGGGTCGAGCGTGAGAACCACGAGGCGATCGCAGGCCGGCACCTCGTCGCACGCCGCGCGCGCCATCTCCGCCATCGGCAGCTCCGCCGTACCTTCGAACACCAGCAGGGCTTTCGCGTCGCTGTCGCGCAGGTGGTACGCGATCTCGCGCGGCTTGAGGAGCACGTTGAACGGCACCACGACGGCGCCTGCTTTCAGGATGCCGAAGTACGCCGCGGGAAACCAGGGAACGTTCGGACAACTGAGCGCGACGTGGTCGCCCGGTCCGATGCCAAGTCCCTGGAGACCTCCGGCAATCTGCGAGGCCATCGCGTCGAGCTGGCCGTACGAGAGCCGCTTCGGGCCGCACACCAGGGACGGCCTGTCGGGGCGCAACCGCGCGGGATGTTCGAGCACGCTGGACAGGTTCAGCGTCGTGGCGCGATGCGGAATCATCGAAGCGTCACCTCCGGCCCGCCAAGTATGCCGCAATGCCGTCGAGCTCGGCCGGCGTCAGCTTGCTCTCGAAGGCCGGCATCGTCGCGTCTGGATCGACCGATTCGGGATCCGCAATCCAGCGCCGGAGCGTGAGCAGATTCTGCTTGGCGCCGATCCGCGACAGATCGGGCCCATCGTCATCCCCTTGTCCTCCGCCGTCGCCGTCGATGCGGTGGCAGCCGACGCAGTGGCGCGCGAAGGTCATCGCCGCCGCGCGGGTGGAATCCGGGACGACGGGCGGCGTGTCGCCGCGCGACAACCGGGCGACGTAGGCGACGAGCGCATCGACGTCGCGCGTATTGACCCGCGGAGGGGGGCGCAGCCCTGGCGCGATCATCTCCGGATCGACGATGTGCGACGCGAGCCAGCCGGGCGGACGCGCGAGCGGAGAGGCGCCGATCGCATCCGCCATGGCGGCATCGCCGTGACATCGCTCGCAGCCGGCGTTCGTGATGAGCACGCTTCCGGCAATCTGACGCGGCGTCCAGACCCCATCCGTCGTGCCGGCCGTTTCGCGGCCCGTATCCCTCCACCCCGCCGTCGTCAGCGCGACGACGACGGCGACGGCCCCCGTCACGGCCGCGAGGATCCCGCGCCGCCGGCGCGGGTCCCGCTCGGGGCCACGGTCGATCCACGGGAGGAGCGCCAGCGCACCCAGCGCGAGGCCCGGGAGGACGAGTGCGCCAACGATTTCCCAGCGACCCGGGAAGTATTTCAAGAGCTGAAACAAGCCGAGGAAGTACCACTCGGGTCGCGGCGTGTAGGTCGCGTCGGCCGGATCCGCGGGCGCTTCGAGCGCCGGCATGCCGCGCCAGGCCAGCGCGACCAGCACGGCCGCGACGACCAGCGTGACGGTCACGTCCCGCGCGGCCTGATAGGGGAAAAAAGTTACCGTTTTCGGGGGCGCGCCGTCGAAAACGGTACCTGACAGCTTTGTCACCGGGCCCGAGATGCCGTGCCGTCGCATGAGGAACAGGTGCAGGCCGACGAGGAGCAGGAGCAGCCCCGGCAGCAGGATGACGTGCGCGCTGTACCACCGCGTCAACGTCAGCGCGCCGATTTCCGGCCCGCCCCGCACGAGCGCCGCGAGCGCCGGACCGATGAGGGGCGGGAGCGCGACGAGGTTGATCGTCACGACCGTCGCCCAGTACGCGCGTTGATCCCACGGCAGCAGGTAGCCGGTCAACGCAAACGCCACCAGGACCAGCAGGAGCGCCACGCCGGTCAGCCATGTCAGCTCGCGCGGCGCCTTGTACGAGCCGAAGAAGATGACGCGCAGGAGATGCAGCGCCATGAAGATCACGATCGCGCTCGCGCCAAAGAAATGGAGGCCGCGCACGAGCCAGCCGAGGCGCGCGTCGCGCATGATGAACCGCACGCTCTCCCACGCGTGATCGGGCGTGGGCGCGTAGTACATGGTGAGGACCGCGCCGGTGACGACCTGGACGGCGATGAGGAACAGCAGGCCCGATCCGAGCGTGAACCACCAGCCCGTCCCGGGAGGAAGCGGCTCGTCCAGAAGGTGCGACAGCCCGGTGCGGTAGCCGCTCCTCGCGTGGAGCCAGTCGAGCAGCCGCCGCATCAGACGCGCACCATCACTTCGTCGCGCTCGACGACCGCGCGGGCGTCGAGAACCGCGAGCGGCGCGGGCGGCGGGCCCGCGACCACCTGCCCTTGCACGTCGTAGAACCCGCCATGACACGGACAGGCGAAGCGTTTGGATTCGGCGTCGAACGCGACGCGGCAACCCAGGTGCGTGCAGGCCGATGACAGCGCTCGGACCGAGTCTTTCCCGTCCCAGATCAGGAACACGGTCTGCGGCACGCGGGCGCGGAACCAGCCATCGTCTACCGGAACGAGAACGGTCGCCGCAAATGGCACGCCGGCGGTGAGATCGGTCAGCGCGGCGGCGCGGCGCCAGGCGCCGCCGGTCGAGCTCGCGCGCCGCGGAGTGACGAACGCACCCGCGAGCGCCGCGAGCGCGGTCCCAAGCGCGCCCAATGTCACCGCGACGAAGGTGCCCAGCGCGCGCCGTCGTCCTTCGTTGTCCATCCCTCGTTCTCTCCGCGTAAGGGTTTTACTTGGCTCGTTATCCGCGAAATCCGCGGCTCTGAGCCGCCGGGGCCGCCATTCTCGCATTAGTGAGCATGAGAGCAATGGCCCTGCCACTGATTCGGATGGCCGCCATCGCGCTGCTGCTCGGAGCCGGCGTCCGGCCCGCGGCCGGACAGGAAGCCGTCCCCTTCAGCCTCCCGTTCGCCGACACCGCCGCGTATGTCGGTTGGTTCGGCGCCAACAAGAGCGAACTCGACGGCTACGACGATTGGTACAAGCGCGTCTGGCACGGCGGCCTGAGCTCCGGCTACTACTGGACGGAGCACCTCAAGACCGAAGTGGCATTCAGCGCCACGTCGCGAGGAGAGATCTACGAGATTCCGAGGCCCGCCGACATTGCGACCGGCGCGAGCCTGGGTCCGGTCGGTCACGAGTTCTCGACGAAGCGTCTCGCGCTCGGCCAGCACTACCAGTTCTTTCACAACGCCTTCTTCCACCCGACGATCGGCGGCGGCGTGGCGCTGACTTGGGAGACGACCGAGCGAGAGCTCCCGCCCGTGTTCGCGCGAGATCCGGTCCGACCCGGTCAGGTTCCTGTGATTCGGCAGATCGAGCCGGGACGCACCGAGGGGCCTGACACGAAACTTCGCACGATGGCGTTCGCCGCGACCGGCTTCAAGGCGTACTTCACGGAGCGCGCGTTCTTTCGCTCGGACGTCCAAGTGATGTTCACGGACCGAGTGGAAGATGTGACGCTCCGGTTCGGATTCGGCATGGACTTTCGGAGGAAACAATGATGCGCGTAGCTGCCGTCATCGTCGCGTCGGCCTTGACCGCTAACTGCGCGACGGGCGCATATAACGTGAGGCGAGACCTCGGCGCAGATAACGTGACGCCCTCGGCAAATGGCGAGCGGAACGGAGCGCAAAAACAGGATCCGCCGGGCGCGACCGCCGCGTACGTGAAGGCGATGGCTCCCGGGGCGCGGATCGCCGTGACCATGACCGACGGCAAGAGGATGAAGGGAACGCTCATGATGGTGCAGGAGGACGCGATCGTCGTCCGGCCGCGGACTCGTGTGCCGGAACCGGCACAGACCCTTCCGTTGGCGCAGATCGCGACGATCGAGACTGAGCGGGAGAGCGGAATGGCGCGCGCGGTCGCGATCGGCGCGGCCGTCGGCGCCGGCGCGGCGGTCGGCGTCTTCCTCGCCCTGATCGCCGCGCTGTCGGATTAGATCGACCGATCTGGTGGCCGACGCTTCAGGGTCGTCCGATGTGGTACGACCCTTTAGGGTCGTCGCTTCCGGGCGTATACTTCGCCCGGCTTCACGATCGTGGAAGGCGACTTTCGGGTGGGCGACCGGCTGGTAATCCCCGGCCGGAATCGCATCGTCCGCGATAGCCGCGAGGTGCGCGTCGAGCCCAAGGTCATGGGCGTGCTCCTGCACCTGGCGAAGCGTCCGGGTGAAGTCGCCGGTCGCGACGAACTGATGCAGGCCGTGTGGCCCGATACGTTCGTCACCGACGATGCGTTGAAGCGTTGCATCTCGGACCTGCGAAAGGCGCTCGGCGACCGCAGCGCCGATTTCATCGAGACCATTCCCAAGCGCGGGTACCGTCTGGTCGCACCGGTCGTCCGCGAGATTGACTCTGTTGTCGCCGAGGAATCCGCACGCGCGCGCCGGCGACGCCGGATAAGAGTGATCTCGCTGTCAGCCGCGGCCGCGATCATCCTGCTGGTCGGCTCCGGCTACGCCGTCGTCAGGAACCGGCGCCTCGCGTGGGCTTACAGCACGGCGCTGCCGGAGATCCAACGCCTCGGTGAACAACAGGACTTCGACGAAGCGTTCCGACTCATTCGCGACGCAGAGCGCGTGATCCCGTTGGATTCACGTGTCCAGCATCTCAAGCGTAACTTCTCACGATACCCCGACGTCGACTCGAACCCCTCGGGCGCGGACGTGTTTGTGAAGGGGTACGGAAGCAAGAAGGACTGGCTATTTGTCGGCCGCACTCCGATAAAGCGCGCGCTCATTCCGGCTGGCTTCAACCGGTGGCGCATAGTCAAAGGTTCTGTCTCCTTCGAGGCCGCCTCCGTCGCGAATCCGCCGACGTTTCACTTCACGCTGCCTCGACCACAGGATCCCGAAGGGATGATCTTCTTCCCTGCTGGTCCGGTCCCAGGTGACGGAACCCCACTCGATGACTTCTGGCTGGATCGCTATGAAGTCACAAACGCCGCGTACCGGAAGTTCGTGCTCGCCGGCGGATACGAGCGACAGGATCTTTGGAAGCATCCATTCGTCAAGGACGGAGTCGTGTTGACCTGGCGAGACGCGATGGCGCTTTTCCGGGATACGACGGGCCGCGCCGGTCCTGCCAGTTGGGTCGGCGGCACCTTTCCGCCAGGGCAGGAGAACCTGCCTGTGGGCGGTGTCAGCTGGTTCGAAGCCGCGGCCTACGCCGAGTTCGTCGGGAAGGCGCTGCCGACCTACTACCACTGGCTCAGGGCCAGCGCGCTCCGCACGCCGTACTCGGAGCAGGTCGCGCTGGCGAGCAATTTCAAAGGGGGCGGTCCTCTTCCGGTCGGCCAAACGAACGCGCTGTCGAGCCTCGGCGTGTTCGACATCGCGGGAAACATCCGGGAGTGGTCACTGAGTGGAGCTGGAAACGGTCGACTTCTTCTCGGAGGAGGCTGGGGGGATCCCCTCTACATCTTCTTCAGTCATCCCGACGCGAGCACGTCTTTCGATCGGTCCGCCAAGAACGGCCTCCGGTGTGCGCGGTATTCAACGGCACTCCCACAGGCCGTCCTCGATCCCGTAGCAGACTCGGGTCTTGGACCGTACCTGAATCGGAAGCCAGTCGACGATGGGCAGTTTGAGGCGATCCGTCGCCTGTACGAATACGATCGAGTAGGCCTGAATGCGAAGGTTGAATCAGTGGACACCGGATCGCCCTGGTGGACCGACGAGAGCATCTCGCTCGCCGCCGCGTACGGAGGTGAGCGACTGACCACGCACCTGCTGCTTCCTAAGCAATTCAGCCCACCCTATCAGGCCGTCGTCTTCTACCCGGGAGATGCCGCGTTTTTCACGCCGTGGGCCGCTACGCACACGACGAGCTACGTCGACTTCCTTCTCCAGAACGGCCGCGCCGTCGTGTATCCGATTTACAAGGGCATGCACGGGCGCATGGCTCCGTCAGTCGGGACTATGGGTGGAGCCGACTATCGCGACCTGATCGCGCAGTGGCACAAGGATCTCAGCCAGTCCATCAATTATCTCGAGACGCGACCGGACATCGACACCAAACGCCTTGCCTTCTACGGGTTCAGCCGGGGCGGCATGGTCGGACCAATTTTGACGGCGCTGGAGCCGCGGCTCCGCGTCAGCATACTGCTGTCGGGCGGGTTCTGGGGACCTGAGGCGCCGGAAATCGAAGTGCTCAACTTCCTGCCGAGAGTGAAGATGCCGACGCTCGTCATACATGGGCAATATGACAGCCTCCGCCCTCTCGACACCAATATCCGCCCGTGGTTCCAGCGGTTGGGTACCCCCGACAGCGACAAACGCCTCGCCATCACCGACGCGGGGCACATCGTTCCTTTGAACTTCGTGATCAAGGAAACGTTGAATTGGCTCGATCGCTATCTCGGACCTGTCGCCAGGCCGGAGTCCGATTAGGGGCAGGCGCGGGGTCTGAGATAAGCGCCGGACGCGGGGCCTGAGAGGTCCGCGCTCCTACTTTGAGGCGGCCAGCAGCTCGAGCTTGGAGGCTGCGGCGCGCCGGATGTCCTCGTTCTTCTCGTGCTTCGCGATGCGCTGGAGCTCGCTGCTCGCGCCGGCCTCGAAGAGCGCGTTGATGATGGCGTGCTTCAGCTCGACATCCTCTGACGTGTCGAACAGCTGGCGAAGCTGTCTACGCGAGCCGACGTTGCCAAACACGCGAATCACCTGCCGCTTCACGTGCGGAGTCGCGGCGCCGTACACCTCGAGCAGGACCTTCTCCGCTTCCGGCCACCCCTGATACGCGAGCACCTTCACCGCCGTCACCTGCCGCGGCTCGTCGCCCGTGCGCGCGACTTCGGCGATCGTCGACCGCGCGTCCGCGCGGCTGGATTGCGCGAGCACGTAGATGGCGCGCCGCGCCTGCGCCTCGTCCTCCGCCTTCAGCGCGATCTCGCGCAGGATCGGGACCACGCGCGCAGCCTCGGAGCTCATGAGGCTGCTGAGGGCCTGGATGCGCAGATCCGTGTCCCACAACACCGCAATCTCCGGCACAACGGTCGTCATGGCCCGGCCCGGGGGGATCGGCATCGCCGCCCGTGGCCGCTTCGGCTGCTGGGCAACAGGAGCAGCGGGCGGGGGCGGCGGCGCACCCGGACCGACGCCGACCGGCGCTGGAGCCGGCGGTGGCGGCGGCGGCGTCGCGACCTTCCACAGAAGGTCCTTTCGGTTCAGCCGGTGCGCGATCTCGATCCGTAGCGACCGCGCGGGCTTGACCCACAGGCTTCGCGGCCGCTCACGTTCCAGCGCTTCGATCACGGTCAGCGCCTCGCCCGGCTCGCCCGCCTGATACAAGCTGTGCGCGAGCCAGTACGCTGCCTCGTCACGTGCCGGTTCCTTTCGGTCGGCTACGGCGACCCGCAGCTCGGCGATGGCGCGCGTCCAGCGCTCGTCGGCGATGAAGTCCTTCGCGCGGCCGAGCCGCTCGCTCTCGGCGGGCGACGCCGCTGCCACCTCCCCGCACAACGCAAGCACCATGAGCACCGTGAGCACCGTGAGCACCTTCATAGACCAAGCTCCGTACGGACCAGGAGATCCCGCCGATTGATATAGCGCTGCAGCCGAGAGAGCGTCGCGCGATCGTGCTCCGCGGAGAACGACGTCTGCAGCAGAAGCACTTCCAGATCGCTCAGAAGCGACGCCATTTCGCCGTCACCTTCCTCGAGCGCCGACAGCCGAAGCAGCCGTGTGTCGGGGAGCAGCGAGGCGGCGAGCGATCGCTCGTACGACCAGTCGTCGACGGAGACCGCTCCGGCGTCCTTGTTCGCGAGACCGAGCAGCACGATCTTCGCCCGGTCGAGATGCTCGGCCGCCGCGTCTCGCGATCGCTCTCGGTCGTCGCGCAGTTCGTTGTCGATAGCCGGTGTCGGAACCCCGAGCTCCCGCGCCCGCTCACGCTGCCAGAGCACACCCGTCACGACGCCGATCGCCAGCGTGGCCGCGATCCCGGCCGCGACGAGCACGCCCGGACTGGTTCGACGCCGCGGCGCCGACTCGGCATCGAGACGCGCGTCGAGCCGGCGCATGAACGCGCGCCACTCGAACTCGGACCGCTCCCCCTGCGCGCGCATCGGCGCCAGCGCCGTCCGAATCTCTTCCAGCTCCGCCAGCGCGGCACGGCACGAGCGGCAGCCGGGCACGTGCGCCTCGAACGCGGCGCGCTCCGACGGCTCCAGCTCGTCGTAGAAATACAACTCGACGTCATGGCTCATATCAATTCCCCGGTTCGCAGCCCGCGCAGCGTCGCGCGCAGGCGGTGTACCGCCGCATGGAGCTGCCGCTTGACCGTGCCTTCCGCCAGCCCGAGGGCATCCGCAATCTCCGTGAGCTTCAGTTCCTCGAAGTGGCGCATCGAAAAGATGAGCCGCTGTCGAGGCGGCAGCCGCTCGATGGCCTGGCGCAGGACGACGCCCAGCTCGCCCGCGTAGGCGTATTCTTCTGGCCCGGGTGCGTCCACGGGGAGCGCATCGAGCGGGTTCACATCTTCTCCGTCCGCCAGCGACGCGGCCGGCGCCGGCGCGGCCCGCCGCGCATGATCGATGCACGCATTCATGGCAATTCGATACAGCCAGGAGGTGAATTGCGCGTCCTGGCGGAAGCTTCCGAGCGATCGAAACACCTTGAGGAAGACCTCCTGAGCGATGTCGTCGGCGTCGTGGTGGTTACCGCAATACTGGAAGGCGACGCGATACACCATGGTCCGGTGACGCTCGACCAGCGCCCGGAAGGCCGCCCGATCGCCGGCGGCGGCGCGTGGGATCAGGGAAGCGTCATCCACCTGTCAACTCTATGACGTCATGGACGGAAGGAAGGTTGATCGTGCCTCGTGCCCGGTGCCTCGGGCCTCGGGCGGTGCCTCGGACCTCGGGCAGTGTGCGGCTAAAATACCCGGCCATGACCCAGCGTGCGATTTACCTCTGCAGCTGCCTCGGGATTGCCGCCGCCGTCGCGCTGTCGGCGCAAAACAAGCGAGGCACGGCACCTGCCCTCCCGTTCACCGTGGTCGAGGTCTCCATCCCGGAGATGCGCCAGGCGATGGAGCGCGGGCGGGTGACATCCCGCGAGATCGTTCTCCAGTCGCTCGCGCGCATCGCGCTCTATGAAGATCGGCTGAACGCCGTCATCGCCGTGAATCCCAAGGCGCTGGCCGAAGCTGACGCGCGCGACGCCGAACGCGCCCAGGGCAAGGCCAGAGGCCCCCTGCACGGCATCCCGATCGCGCTCAAAGACAACGTCCACACGACCGACATGCCGACGACGGGCGGGGCCCTCGCGTTCGACGGCCTCGTGCCGCCGTACGAAGCGACGCTCACCCGGAATCTCCGCGACTCGGGCGCGATCATCATCGCGAAGACCGGCCTCACGGAGCTCGCCAACTGGGTGGCGGGCGCTCCCACGCCGATGCCGGGCAACTACAACTCGCTCACGGGATTCGGCCTCAACCCGTACGATCCGCGCCGCGATCCCCGCGAGGCGACCTTCGACGGCCGGCCGGCGCTCGGCACCGGCGGCTCCAGCTCGGGCATCGGAACGGCTGCCAGCTTCTGGGCGGGGAACGTCGGGACGGAAACGTCCGGGTCGATTCTCAGCCCGGCCAATCAGAACATGCTGGCCGCGGTGAAGCCGACGGTCGGCCGGATCAGCCGATACGGGGTGATCCCCATCACGGCCGACCAGGATACGCCCGGACCGATGGCCCGCACCGTGACTGACGTCGCGATCCTGCTCGGCGTGCTCGAGTCGGCATCTCCGGATCCGAACGACGCCGCGACGAAAACGTGCGCGCCGCCGCCGGGCCGCGATTACACCAAGTTCCTGAGGGCCGGTGGCCTGAAAGGGGCGCGCATCGGGATTCCGCGCGCGTTCTACTTCGACCGGACGACGCCTCCCGGCGCAAAGGAGCCGAGAGGCGGATTGAACCCCGAACAGACGAAGGTCATGACCGAAGCGATCGGCATCCTCGTGAAACAGGGCGCCGTCGTCGTCGACCCCGCGGACATCCCGAGCGTGGTGGACGCGGACGCGAAGAGCAACTTCCTGCTGTGGAACGTCTGCTCCGGCGCGAACAACGCGAAGGGGAAGGACGAGGAGTGCTCCGTCAGCTTCAAGTACGGGATGAAACGTGATTTCAACGCGTGGCTGACATCGCTTGGACCCTCCGCGCCCGTGAAGACCCTCGCGGACCTGCGCGCGTGGAACACCGCCCACAAGAACGCGGGCACGCTCAAGTACGGCCAGTCGCAGCTGGACATCTCCGACGAGATGGACGTCGAGAAGGATCGCGCGCGGTACGAGGCCGATCGGGCGAAGGATGTCAGGCTGGGCGGCGCGCACGGCATCGACGAAGTCATGAAAGCGCGCACGCTCGACGCGCTGCTCTTCCCCGCCGCGAACGGCGCCGCGCTCGCCGCGAAGCCGGGTTACCCGACCGTCATCGTCCCGTTCGGGATGGTGCCGAACGCGCCGCAGAACCAGCCGCCGTTCCCTGCCGGGTTCGACGCGAAGCCGGGCCCGTTCGGCGTCAGCTTCACCGGCACCGCGTGCAGCGAGCCTCGCCTGCTCGAGATCGCGTATGCGTTCGAGCAGGCCACAAGAAAACGCGCGGCGCCGCCGTTATTCCCGTAGGTCCAGGAGGACCTGCGGCTTTATACTGTCTGGATGCCTTTCTCGACGCGAACGGCGCAGACGGGTACGGCTGCGGCGCCGGTCGCCAACCCCCTTCGGCGGAACATCGCGATCATCGCGCACGTCGATCACGGCAAGACGACGCTGGTCGACGCGATGCTGCATCAGAGCGGCGTGTTCCGCGCGAACGAGCGCGTCGCCGAGCGCGCCATGGACAACACCGATCTCGAGCGCGAGCGCGGGATCACGATCCTCGCCAAGAATACGGCGGTCCACTACGTCGCGCCGGACTCGGGGGACGAGATCCTCATCAACATCGTCGACACGCCGGGCCACGCCGATTTCGGCGGCGAGGTCGAACGCACGCTCGTGATGGTGGACGGCGTCATGTTGCTCGTCGATGCGTCCGAAGGGCCGCTGCCGCAGACGCGGTTCGTCCTGCGTAAGGCGCTCGAGCGCCGCCTCCCGCCGATCGTCGTCATCAACAAGATCGACCGGCCCGACGCGCGGCCGCAGCAGGTGCTCAACGAGATCTACGATCTCTTCATCGACCTCGACGCGACCGAGGATCAGCTCGACTTCCCGGTGCTCTACGCGAGCTCGCGCGCCGGCACGGCCTCGATTGACGCGGTCACCCCCGGCCGCGACCTCCGGCCGCTCTTCGAGGCGATCGCCCGGCGCATCCCGGCGCCGCGCGGCGACCCCGGCGCGCCGCTCCAGATGCTCGTCGCCAACCTCGACGCCAGCGATTACCTGGGCCGGATCGCGATCGGCCGCGTGGTCAACGGCCGCGTGAAGATCGGCGACCCGATCGCGGTCTGCCGGATCGACGGCAGCGTCGATCGCACGAAGGTCACGAAGCTGTACGCGTTCGACGGGCTCAAGCGGGTGGACATCGACGAGGCGGCCGCCGGGGACATCGTCTGCCTGGCGGGGATCGAGAACATCACGATCGGCGACACGATCGCCGACGCGGAGCAACCCGTGGCGATCCCGCCGATCGCGGTGGACGAGCCGACGGTCTCGATGGTCTTCGGTGTGAACACGTCGCCGGTCGCCGGCCGCGAGGGGCAGTACGTCACGTCGCGCAACCTGCGGGACCGGCTCGACCGCGAGCTGCTGGGGAACGTCTCGATCCGCGTGGAGGAGACCGACTCGCCGGAGCAGATGAAAGTCCTCGGCCGCGGCGAGCTGCAGCTCTCGATCCTCATCGAGATGATGCGGCGCGAAGGCTTCGAGCTCCAGGTGTCGCGCCCCGAGATCGTCACCAAGGAGCTCGGCGGCCAGGTCGTCGAGCCGGTGGAAGAGCTGGTGATCGACGTCGCGGAAGACTTCCAGGGGATGGTCATCGCGCAGGTGGGGCAGCGCCGGGGGACGATGACGAAGATGGTCAACCACGGCAGCGGACGGGTGCGGCTCGACTTCCGGATCCCCGCGCGCGGGCTGATTGGCTTCCGGTCGCAGTTCCTGACCGACACGAAGGGGACCGGAATCATGCACCACGTCTTTTCGGAATGGGAGCCGTGGCACGGCGCGATTCCTTCACGGCCGACCGGGGCGCTCGTCGCCGACCGGACCGGGCCCGCGACCGCGTACGCGATCGCGAACCTCCAGGAACGCGGCGAGATCTTCATCGAGCCCACCACGCAGGTCTACGAGGGCATGATCATCGGCGAGAACGCGCGCGCGAACGACCTCGACGTGAACGTCACGAAGGAGAAGAAGCAGACCAACATGCGCGCGTCGACCGCCGACGAGGCGGTCCGTCTCATTCCCCCGCGGAAGCTCGGCCTCGAGCAGGCGATCGAGTTCATCAACGACGACGAGCTGGTCGAGGTCACGCCGAAGAGCATCCGCCTTCGAAAGAAGATCCTCGCGGCGAATTTCCGACCCAAACGAGCAGATTCGTAGGGGCCGTTCGCGCCTGCCTCGCCGTAGCGCAAAAGCGCCAAGGCGGAAACGGCCCCTACCTAGCCTGCGCGGCGGATGTCCGCGCCTCGCTCCTCAGGCTCCTCCGCTTCGCGCTCCTCCAGCCGTGGAAGCTTCGCGTGCTCCACCAGCTGCATCTCGGTGTCGGTCGGCGGCGCGATCAGCCGCATCGAGAACCACAACGCCAGCGCGAGCACGATCGCGCCGGTCAACGCCAGCAGGAACAGCCACTGCCACAGCTGCGTCCGGAGCGGGGCGAGCAGCTCCTCCTCGGCCTGCCAGACGGCGACGAACCACGTCAGGTTCGGGTAACTGAGCCCGAGCTGGCTCGGCGCGATCCCAACGAGCTGACGACCATCCGGGTGCGGGGCGACGAAGTGCAGCCTGGGGTCGCCGTCTGCCGCGCGCGCTAGATGCGCCTGCAAGCCGTCGTTGGCGAAGAAACGCCCGCCCGGAGCAGGAGCCCGCCGGCTGAACACGATCGAGCCGTCCTTCCGGATCAGCATGGCATCGCCTGAGCCGCCGGCGACCGCCGCGAGCAGCTCGCGGACGTCTGCGACCACCTTCAGAATGCCCGCGGTGCCCGCGCCCGACGTTTCCGGGACCGGCGCCGAGATCTCGAGCGCGTACACCCTGGCGCTTTCGTCCCACCGCACGTCGCTGACCGTGACGCGGCCCAGCGCGCTCTCGTCGAACGCCGCGCGCCACCAGTCCTCGTCCGACTGGTCGTAGTCAGTGGACACGCCGGACACCGCCGCGAGACGTCCCGCCCGGTCGGTCAGGAGAATCTCGCGGTACACCGGATCCTGCCCGACGATGTCGCGCAGAAGGCGCGACGCAGAGCCCTGCAGCATCGCGGCGAGCGCGGGCGGCACCGCGTGGCTCGCGCTCCACGCGCGATCGAGCTCGGCCACCTTGCGCGCGTCGTACGGCGCGCGGGTCGAGGCGCCGGCCGCCTCGCGCAGCTCGGGGAGCCGCGCGAGCAGCGAGGCGTCGATGATTCGCCGGTAGACGTACGCGTCGACCGCCGCCGCCGTTCGCTCGGCCGACTGCTCGAGCTGCCGGCCGAACGATTCGCGGAGCTGCGCCTGCGCGTTCGACAGGACGAGCATCAGGCCAAGCGTCAGCAGCGGCAGGGCTGCGATGAGAAAAACCGTGAGTGCCCGGGTGTTGAGGTAGGGGCGACGGAGGTGCATGGCGTCCTCCCGTGGGAACCGACGAGGCCGATCCCGACTTTGCGCTACAGGACTCGTCGCTGCAAAGACGGGTTGAGGTGCATCAGCAGATCGTATACCGATGCGCCGCAGGCGGCGGAGATATCCTCGGGCCGCGATCCTTGCTGCCAGTCGAAGATCGTGGCGATGTCACCTATCTGGACGCGCGCGGCGTCGTCCTGAGCCAGCTCGACAATAACGTGGCTGGCGGACACCGACGCGACGATCGGATAGAGCACGTCCCCAATCCGGACCTTCGCGCCCTTGGCCGCGGCGCGCGGGATGCCGTCGGCGTGGCCGACCGGCAGCGTCGCGATCCAGACGTCGCGAGGCGCGACGTACGCGCGGTTGTAGCCGGCGCTTTCGCCTTTCAGGATGCGTTTCACGTACGCGACGCGGGCTCGGAGCGCGACGGCGGGCCTCAAGTCGATCACGCCCGAGGTCCGGAACCCCGTTTCCGGATACACACCGAAGATCGCCATTCCGGGCCGGACCATGTCGAGAAGAAACGGCTCGAGGCCGGCGGGCTGGGCCGGTCCCTGGAACAGCGTGTAGCTCGAGGCGGCGTGACGACGGCCGACCGGGATGCCCTCTCGGCCCAGCGTCTCGCACAGCGATCCGAAGCGCCCGAGCTGCTCGCGATCGAAGTCGGCATCCTCGGTGAACGTCATCATCACGCCGTCGACCCCGATCGCCGTTGACCGCCGTCCAACCGCACGCACGAAATCAGCCGCCTGTCGGAAGGGAACGCCGACGCGGCCGAGCCCCGTGTCCACGCAGACGTGCACGCGGACCGGACGGTTGAGCGCCGCGGCCGCCGCTTCGAACTCCGGTCCGGGCGGTGTGTACACCATCGGCAGGATGTCGCGCGCGGCGAGGTCGCGTACGTGGCGGCCGTCGAACGGTCCCATCAGGAGGATGGGCTTGCGGAGACCGGCGTCCCGGACGCGGAACGCCTCGTCGAGCTTCACCACCGCGAAGCCGGAAATCGCCGTCACCGGCTCCAGCACGCGCGCGATTTCGACGACGCCGGCGCCGTACCCGTTGTTCTTGATGACCGCCAGGATCGGACGCCGGGTGAGCCGCGCGATCTCCTGCACGTTGTGCCGCACGTTGGCCGCGTTCAGCTCGACCCACGGGTCGAACGAGGCGTGCTCGGCTCCGAGTGCCAGCGGCAGGAGCGGCGACGAGATGACGAACGCCCGCCGCGAGATCTCCATTGGAGACGGAATTATAATCCTGCGCGTGACCATCCTCGTGCTGCTGGGAGTCCTGGCTCAGGCGCAGGCGCAACCGACGCCGCCGGGGCAGTTGACCGTCGACGCCTCGTTCGGCCCCGCCTTCGATGCGCCCGATTTCAAGCCGGGCGAGAGGCCGATCGTATTCGTAGACGAGGCGCACCGGAACGTCATCTCGCTTCAGACCTATCTCGGTCCCGTCGGCCGTTGGCTCGAAAAGCTGGGCTATCTGGTGCGCCCCGCGCGGGGGAAGCCGGACGACATCCTGCAGGGAACCGCCGATCGGACCGTGCTCGTCATCGCCAACGCGCAGGCGCCCGACGGCTCGCCGCCCGATGGATCGGCGTTCACCGAACACGAGGTCATCGCGATCGAGGGATGGGTTCGCGACGGCGGCGCGCTGCTGCTCGTCGCCGACCGCGCGCCCTTCGGCGCGCCCGTGCGGCCGCTCGCGAAGGCGCTCGGCGTCACGCTCGACAACAACACGATCCTGCGAACCGGCGCCGACGGCAAGCCGACCGGCGAATTGACCATCGACGTCAACAAGTACGGCGATCGTAGTCATCCCCTCTTCGATCGCGTCCTCACCGTCGTCTACGTCGTCGGCGAGTCTGTAGACGGCCCGGGGGTGATGCTGCGCGCCCCGGACGGCGTTTACAGTGGACCGACGGCGCAGGCGGCAGACGGTCCGGCGGCCGCAGGCCGGCCACTCATCCTCGCCTTCGAACATGGGAAGGGGCGCGTCGTGGTGATCGGGGACGGCGGTGTGGTATCTGCATTCGGGAGCGCCGACGGGAACGCGCATCGCGGCATCAGCGAGGGGGACAACGCCCGGTTCATCCGCAACGCCTTCAAGTGGCTCGCCCGCCGGTGAAAACTGTTTACATCGCCGGGCCGCTGTTCACCCCGGCCGAGCGGCGATATCTCGAAGAGCTGACGGCGGCGGTCGAGTCCGCGGGCTTCCCCACCTATCTGCCCCACCGCGACGGCGGCCTGGCGTCCGCTGACCGGCGCGACACCCGCGCGTTGTATGACGCGGACATCCGCGCGCTCGGCGCGTGCCGCGTTGTCGTCGCCGTCCTGAACGGCACGGACGTCGACTCAGGAACCGCGTTCGAGATCGGCTATGCCGTCGCTCGTAATCTGCCGGTTCTCGGTCTGTACGAAGACATCCGCGTCAGCGCGCCGCACGACTTCAACGTGATGATTGCGAATGGGTGCCGGATCTTCAGCGATCGGGACGAACTTATCAGGGTGCTGAAGGGACTGGGGACTAGGGACTAGGGACTGGGAGCAGGGAGACCTACCGCACGATCCGCAAGTTCTGCGGAACCGAGGGTGGCATGCCGGTCCACCCCAGCTCGATCACCTCGAAGTCGTCCGCGTACAGACTGTGGAAGGCGGGGTTGAGGATGCCGTTGTTCCACCGTCCATCCATCGTCCCCTGGACGTACATGTCCGAGCCGTTGTCGGCGAGGATGAGCCCGTAGGTTTTCATCGCTTGAAAGATGCGCTGGAGCGCCGCCGGGTACGTCGAGATGTTCTTCGATGCCTTGAGGCGGAGGCGCGTGCCGAGCGGCGGGGCGCCGCTGGTCGATCCCGCGCGGTGTGATGCCGGCCACACGTAGCCGTTGGTCGCGCGGGTCGAGAACCGGAACGCGTGACGGATCTCCGCGGTGCCGTAGGCCTCGTCGTACTTCACGAGCCCTGGAAGAATCGCCAGGCCCGCCGCGTCGGCCGACGTCCAGGTCTCGGGCCGCCGGTCGTTCGTCGCGAGGTTGAAATACGCGCCCGAGTCCGCTTCCCACCGGCTCGCGGATGTGTTCCAGCGCGTCGCAAAGAGCTCGAACAGCCGCCAGCGGTCCCGGTCGATGATGAGCAGGTGGCGGTCTCCGCTCGAGCCGCCGCCGGGAACGCCGCCTTCGATGTAGTTCGGCAGCGTCCGCGCTTCGACTGGAATTGGATAACCCGGCGCGCCGGGCGCACCCGGGTCGCTCTGGTTGCCGTAAAGAATGAACGTGACCGGTACGAGCGGCTGCGATCCGGACACGACGACGTAAGGAATGCCGTACGGCGGCGGGCCGAAGTCCGGATGCATCTGACGACGCGCCGTGGGGTCCGCCGGCGTCTTCCCGCTGATCCAGTCGATGAGCGCCTGCGACTGCGCGGCTACCGGTGCGCTGCTGATGTCCTGGTTCCACCAGTTGTCGACGGGGAAGACCTGGCGGCCCACCAGCGACTCGTTCAGCACCACTCCGGACTGCGCGAGAGGACGCGCGGCTGCGAGCGCGAGGGCGGCCAGCGTGAGAGCGAGCGAGAAGCGGCGCGACATTGGGGACATGGGGTCCGGCGATCCGAGGCACAACGCATGCCGCCTGGTTTGGGCGGCTACGGCCCGGGATTCCCGAGCGAGCCGGCCGAAAACCGGTCAGGAGGTTACGTTTTCGGCCTGCCGCGCCGGAGCCTTGGCGGAGGCGGGGCCTGCCGCACCACGGCAGAGCCGGATTTGTTCGAGGCCGGACGTACCAGTCCCGGCGTCGAACATGACGCAACGATCCCGGCCCCGCAATGGGCAGCAACTCACAGCGATTCAGCGGACTTTCCGTTGGCCGCGTACTTGCGATTTGCCGCATGACTTTTTCGACGGAGGGCGCCATGAACGCGCTGTGGTTCGATCTGCGATTGGCTGTCCGGGGGTTGATGAAGGCGCCCGGATTCCTTGTTGCCGCCATCGCCGCGCTCGCGCTCGGCATCGGCCCCAACACGGCCATCTTCAGCGTGGTGCATGCGACGCTGCTCGCGCCGCTGCCCTTCGCCGATCCGGATCAGCTTGTGATGGTGTGGTCGAAAACGCCGTCAGGCGCCCGGAACCCCGTCTCGCCCGGAGACGCGCTCGCGTGGAAGGCGGCGGCGACGTCCTTCCAGTATCTGGAGCCGTTTACGTCCCGTTTCTTCAACCTGGCGGCCGCCGACGAGCCGCTGCGCGTGCGTGCGCGTCTGGTCACACCCGTTGGCCATTCAATGCTCGGCGAGGGTATCGCGCTCGGTCGCGACTTCCTGCCGGAAGATGACGACCCGGGCAGGAACCAGGTCGTACTCCTCAGCAACCGGCTCTGGCGCGAGCGCTACGGCGCCGATCCCGGCATCATCGGCCGCGATATCCGTCTGGACGGACGGCCCTACACCGTCGTCGGCGTGCTGCCGGCGGGGACATCGGATCGCCTTCCTGCTGATCTCTGGATTCCACTGACGTTCCCGCCCGACGCCGAGGCGAATCACTCCGCCCGCGGGCTGCTGGTCAAGGGGCGCTTGAAGCCGGGCATCAGCATCGAGCAGGCCCAGCACGAGATGACCAGCATTGCCGCCGAGCTCGCGCGCCGCGTGCCGACCTCGAACAAGGGTTGGAGCGTCTCCGTAGAACCGCTGCAGAACAATTTCCTGAGCGCGGACACGCGGACAATGCTGTGGCTGCTGCTGGCAGGAGTGGGATTCGTGGTCGCGATCGCCTGCGTGAACGTCGCGAACCTGCTCCTCGCGCGCGGGACAGGTACAGGCACGCGAGATGGCCATTCGCGCATCGCTCGGCGCCAGCCGCGGCCGGCTGATCCGCCAGGTCCTGACCCAGAGTCTGGTGCTCGCCGCAGCGGGTGGGATTCTCGGCGTCTTGTCGGCGGCGTGGCTCCTCGATGTACTGCTGGCGCTGTTCCCGCGCGGGACGCTGCCGGCCGAGGCCGATCCGCGCCTGAACCTGCCGGTGCTCCTGTTCGCGCTGCTCACGACGACTGCCTGCGGGCTGTTGTTCGGATCGGCGCCGGCGTGGCAGGCGGGCCGTGTCGATCTCAACGAGATGCTGAAGCAGAGCGGCCGGACGTCGACCGGCAGCCGTCAGCGGCTGCTCCAGGGCCTCGTGCTCGTCGAGCTTGCGCTCGCCGTCACCTCGCTCGCGGGTGCCGGCCTCGCGATCCACAGCTTCTGGAATCGTGCGCAGATCGATCTAGGTGTTCGGACGGACCAAATACTGACATTCTCGCTGCCGGTCACGCGGCAGCAGTTGAGCACGGATGATCGGACCGCCGCCTTCTATCGGCAACTGCTCGAGCGGCTGCGCACGGTGCCCGGCGTGACGCACGCGAGCGTCAGCACCGGCTTGCCGCTCCAGGGTGCGGCGTTCGGCGCGCCGTTCCGCGTTGCCGGCACGTCCGCCTGCGATGTGACGTCCTGCCCGGACGCGGTCGTGCGGATGGTGACGCCCGACTTCTTCCAGACGTTCGGCGGAACGATCGTGCGCGGCCGCGGCTTCACGGACGACGACAGGGCAGGCGGCGCCCGGGTTGCGCTGGTGAACCGGCAGTTCGCGGATCAGTACCTGCGGGATCTCGATCCGCTGCGCCAGCGCATCGAGCTGTTCGAGCCGGACACCAGCGCGCCGGGGGCGGGTCCGCTCTTCGAGAGCCAGATCGTGGGCGTCTTCCACACGATAAACAACAGCCAGCAGCTCGGCGATGTCAGTCGGCCGGAAATCGTCTTCTCGTTCTGGCAGAGTCCCGTCACGGACGCGGCGGTGGCGGTGCGCACGAAAGGAAACCCCGAAGCCGTGCGGAACGACGTGGCGGCCGCGGTGCGCACGATCGATCCGGATCTGCCGCTGGTGAACGTCCGAACGATGGCTGAGGTCGTTCGCGAGCGCTTTGCATCGGACCGGCGCAGCGTTGTGCTCTACGGCGGACTCGCGGCTGTGGCGCTGCTGCTCGCGGCGCTCGGCGTCTATGGAGTGATGGCTTTCAGCGTCGCGCAGCGCACGCCGGAGATCGGCTTGCGGATGGCGCTCGGCGCGGGACAGGGGACCGTGCGCCGTCAGATCCTGCGCGAAGGCCTGATGCTCGCCGCCGGCGGTCTCGCGCTGGGCGTCGTCGGGGCCTACGCGCTGGGCCGGGCGATGCAAAGCACGCTGTTCGGCACCGGCGCGATGAACGTGCCGGTATTGCTGATCGTCGGCGCGGTGCTGCTGGCGTCGGCGCTGCTGGCGTGCTACGTGCCCGCGCGCCGCGCAAGCGCCGTGGATCCGATGATCGCCCTGCGACAGGAATAGACGAGACGGCTCAGGCTCCCGTGGAGAAGCCAGGCGTCCGTCCGTCCAGCAGCGTGGGAAGCTCCGCGGCGTCGAATTGCAGGCCGACGTAGAACGGCCCGAACTCCGCGTACTCGGCGCTGGCTCGATCGAAGCGCATCTCGTAGATCAGCTTCTTGAAGACGAGCGGATCGTCGGCGAACAGGTCCACGCCCCACTCCCAGTCGTCGAAGCCGATCGACCCGGAGATGATCTGCGTGACGCGGCCGGAGTAGTGGCGGCCGATGATGCCGTGCTCGCGCATCATCTCGGCCCGCTCCTGAAACGGCACGCGATACCAGTTCTTGTCCTCCCCGCGCCGCTTGTTCATCGGATAGAAACACACGTGGCGCCGGCGGGGGATCTCGGTGAAGAGCCGGCTCATCACGCGCTCGCGCTGCGTCTTCATCTCCCCGTCGAAGGCGCGCTCGTAGTCGTCCGACCCCTGGGCGAGCCCGCGCGCCGCCAGATCGCGGTGAATCTTCGCCGTCATGTCGTACATGCCGAGCTCGACGACCGACACGTACGACGTGGTCGGCTCGAGGTAGTCGTTCAACTCCGACCCGGCCAGCGCGAGCTGCGCGCAGGAGAGCTCCTCGAAGCTCCGGCGGAAGTGGACGAACATCAGATCGCCCTTGTGACCGAGGAGCTGAACGAGCGCGCTCCCGCCACCTTCCCACTGACCCGACGCCGCCACCCGTGAGGCGGCGTCCCGTGCCAGCGAGTGCCGCGCGCCCGATTCGAGCCCTCGCAGCGCCGCCCAGTCCAGCCGGAACATCTGATGCAGGATGCTCCAGCCTTCGAGTGTTTCGGGTACCTCTGGATTATGCATAGCCGTACATCATTTGTGATTGGCGATTGTGGATTGGCGATTTATTGGAGATTGAGGATTGGCGATTGAAGATTCATTGCTGATTGAAGATTCATTGCTGATTGTCGATTGGCGACCGACTCCAATCAGCAATCCAATCGTCATTCGGCAGTCCAATCACCAATCAACGATGAATCGTCAATCACCAATCGCCAATCGTCAATCAATCCCCAATCCCCAATCCCCAATCCACAATGCTGTATCGAGCCACTACCGAATCGCCCTCGGCGCTTTCTGTCCTTCAGGAATCAACGTGACGTACTTCAGCGGATCCCGGACCGACTTGAAATCGCGCTTCGCGCCCGCGATGAGGTCCGGCGCGCCGTACAGATCGATCGCGGTCCCGGCGAGCGCCTTGGCCGCGACCATCATTCCCTTTTCGCCGATCGTCGTGCCCGTGCACGCGACGATCTGCCAGCTGTGTCCCGGCGCGCCGAATGTGTGCGTCGCCGCGGTGAGCTGACCGACCGGCACGAACCACGAGATATCGCCGACGTCGGTGGAAGCAACGCCTTGATCGGGCATATCTCCAAGCGGCTCGACGGTCTCCGACAGCGCGCGTTCGAGCGGACGACCGAGCGGCGCCTGCGTCTTGCGCGCGAACGCTTTCTCTTCTTCAGTGAACTTCGGCCCGCCGACCTGCTCGAGGTTGCGCTGGATGACCTCCGACAACGTCCGGTTCGGCAGCACTTCGTGCATGTCGGCGTCCACCTGAACGGCGGTCAGCTTCGTGCGCGTCATCCTCGCCGCCCCGTCGGCGATCTCCTTCACCCACTCGTCGTACTCCTCGACATCAGTGTGCTTGTCGGCTCGAATGTAGTACCAGACCTCCGCCTCGGGCGGGACGACGTTCGGCTGGCCGCCGCCGTTCGTGATGACGTAGTGAATGCGCGCGTCCTGCTTGACGTGCTCGCGCATGAAGTTGACGCCGCTGCTCATGAGCTCGACCGCATCGAGCGCGCTGCGCCCCTGGTGCGGCGACGCGGAGGCGTGCGCCGGCAGGCCAGAGAATCTGAACTTCACCGAGACGTTCGCCTTCGTGTACGAGTAGCTCGACGCCGTGCGATCGGCGGCGTGCCATGCGAGGATGACATCGGCATCCTTGAAGAGACCGTCGCGCAGCATGTAGGTCTTGCCGATGCCGGTTTCCTCGGCCGGCGTTCCATACAGACGGATGGTCCCCCTGGCGCCGCCCGATTCCATCGCCTTCCTCACGGCGATCGCGGCCGCGGTGCTGGCGGTCCCGAACACGCTATGGCCGCAGCCATGGCCGGCAGCCGCGCCCGCGCGCTCCTTGCGCTCGGCGACCGCATCCTGCGAGAGTCCCGGCAGCGCGTCGTATTCCGCCAGGATGCCGATGATCGGCCGGCCGGACCCGTAGCTCGCGACAAACGCGGTCGGCATGCCCGAGACGCCGGCCTCGATGGCGAACCCGTTCGCGCGGAGCAGGTCCATCAACTCTTTCGCCGACTTGCTTTCTTCGAGGCCGGTCTCGGCGTGGGTCCAGATGGCGCGGTTGACGCGCCTCAGGGTGTCGGCGTTGTCGTCGATCCACCCAAGCGCCGTCCCCTTTCCGTCAGCGGCCCGTCCGCTCGAGGAGGCGAGCAGTGCGAAAAGCGCGAGAAGCGCCGGTCGTCGCATCGCGCCATTCTAAACCACGGATTTCTCGGATCGCTTCTTTTGGCCAGAATGTCGATTCGGACGCGCGCGAGCCCGTCCCGAACGAACGCGAGCGACCTCGCGGCGCCTTTCGACACGTCGAGGATCCGGCCTTTGATGTACGGCCCCCGGTCGTTGATCCGCACGACCACGGAGCGACCGTTCGAGAGGTTGGTGACGCGCGCGACGGTGCCGAGCGGCAGCGTGCGATGCGCCGCCACGGATTCGTGCATATCGAAGATCTCGCCGCTCGCCGTCCGCCGGCCGTGGAAGCCCGGGCCGTAGTAGCTCGCCCAGCCCACGATCGTCTTGACGACGGGATCGCCGCCGGCGGCCGCCACGGCGACGAGCGGGAGCGACGTCCGAATCGGCACCAAGAGGACCACGCACAATGCCGCCGCGATCAGGAGTTTCTGCACATTCCCTTGTCGCAGATCCGGCGCCGGAAATCGAGCTGAGGCGCGCCAAGCTCAGCGTTTGAGCCGGCCCGGGGTTGTGACGGCTGGCGTGACCGGCGTTCCGGCCAGCCCAGCCATCGACAGGGTCCAAAGTGATATAAAGGATGCCGCCTGTTCCTAAGGAGCTTCTCAGATGAGACTGAATCGTGTGGCCCTGATTGTCGCCATCCTCCTGGCCGTAGCCACGGCGCCGACGCTCGCCCAACAGCCCGCCGGCACCCTGCGCCAGCCCGACGTCATTTACGTTCCGACACCGCAGGAAGTCGTCGACGCGATGCTCAAGCTCGCGAACGTTTCGGCGAAGGACGTCGTGTACGACCTCGGGTGCGGGGACGGGCGAATCCCGATCACCGCGGCGAAGAACTTCGGCGCCCGCGGCGTCGGGATCGACATCGATCCGCAGCGGATCAAGGAAGCCTCCGAGAACCTGAAGACGGCGGGCGTCAGCGACAAGGTCAAGTTCATGAACGCTGACCTGTTCGAGACCAACATCAGCGAGGCGACCGTCGTCACGCTGTACCTGTTGCCGTCGCTGAACATCAAGCTGATGCCGAAGCTCCAGAAGGAGCTGCGCGCCGGCACGCGGATCGTCTCGCACAGCTTCGACATGGGCGCCGAATGGCCGCCAGAGAAGACCGAAGAAATCAACGGCCGGCGGATTTACTACTGGACAATAAAGAAGTAGCGCAGCCCTTTAGGGCTGCTGACGATCAAGACGTCGCACGCATGCCGACTGAGTAGCGCAGGGCTTCAGCCCTGCTTCAGCGTAAGGACAGTGGGCGCCGCAGGCGCCCACTTCACCAGCGCTACCCCCGAACAATCCGAGCACGTCCCGTCCGAGCGGACGTACTGCGCGTGGCAGCGCGGGCAGAACGCCGTTGCGCCTGCCTCTCCCGCGTCGGGAGGGGCGATGACGTCGGACCACAGGTCGCCCGCCTCCAGAAACCGCCTGAGGGCATCGTCGCGATGGGCCGGCCCGAAGTACAGCAATCGCGCCAGCCGCACGCTCTCGGTGCGCGGGCAGAGCGCCATCGCCGCGACGAGCGGGTGGGTGTGGGCCAACAACCGGTGCGAGAGATGGTCCACCGCCCGGATAGCGCCGAGCGGTGACACGCCCATCAGAATCGTGTGCGAACGGCGCTCGGCGAGTCCATCCGGATACAGCGCGCGATGCGCCCGCCAGTACGTCCAGAGGATGAACCCGAGGATCCCCAACCCCGTGGCAAGGAGTCCGAGCCAGGTTCCCGCGAGCCCGCGGAAATAGACGATCGCCGGCGCCAGGACCCAGACGAACACCCAGAGCGTGTTGCAGCCGATCCAGACGAGATCGGCCGCCTCAAAGAACTTGTCGATTCGGGCCGCGGCGGCTTTCTGCGCGCCCTTCGACAGAACGTCGGCCGAGTCGTTGAGGGATCCCGAAGATTGGCAGGCTGCCGCGGTCGCCAGCGGAGGAAGGAGGGACGCCATCGACGCCCCTCCCTTTCCCCCTAATGCCAGCATCGGCCCGACGTGTGCGCGCCACCGCCCCCGCCGTGCGCCCGTCAGAACGATCGCGCCGTTCCCGACTCGATACACGCACTCCGTGGCGTACACGACGAGGACGATCGCAAAGAACGTCAGCACTATCCGAGTCCGCGCCCTCGAATCGTTGAAACCGTCGTGGTTACGTGTTCGCCGGCTGCGGCTCGCTGCCGCCGCGGCCGAACATCTTCTTGATGGCGGCGATGAGCGCGACGACGCCCAGGACGATGGCCTTCCAGAGCTTGCCGAGCAGGCCGCTCTTTGCGAGCGCTGCGCCGGCCCCGCCGGCGACGAGCGCCGTCAGCCCATAGGCCGCGACCTTGTCCCCCTGGACGAATTCGGCGTACCGGCTGCCCGGCTTGAACGTGAAGCCGCCGAGGACCTTCTCGAAGGCCGGCACCACCGCGTCCACTTCTTCGGGTGACAGCACGAGGTCCACGTTCATCACGCCGCGGCGCCCGAGCAGGCGCACCGAATAGTTGACGACGTTGCCGTCCTGCCCCGAGCCGGTGATCGCCCAGGTCAGGTTGTTGGTGCGGGTGTCATAGAACGGCGGCGTGCGCCAGCCGACGATGCTCATGGTGGCCCAGCCGCGGCGTTTGCGCTCTTCGTTGGCCGCCTCGGTGCCTTCCCGGATGCTCGAGATCATGTCGTCGGCGTCGAGCTTGTCCTTCTCGTCGTCTTTGACGTAGCCGATCGAATTGAAATCGAAGACGACGAACCATCGACCCGCCTCAGCCGACTCAGGCAGCAGGATGCCGAGCTCGCTGCCGTTCGTCGGATTCTGCGTGAGCTCGAGGAACGTGCGCGTCCCGGCCTGACCGGTGAAGCGGAATCCCTCCGGCACCGTGATCTGCGCGATATCGCCAAGGCTTCCCACGCCGGGGCCCGCCTGCCACCGAATGTCGGTCGTCTGTTCCTGCCCTCGCACGTCCACGGATGCAGATAGCACCGCCGCCGCTCCCACGACGCACGCCACGATCCTGCGCTGCATAGAAGGACCTCGCCTCGCCCGCCTGGGCGGGCCGAGTCAAATTGTGATTTGCGGGGGAGACAATCATGATGCGGGTCTCTGGCAGGCGCTGTCAAGCAACGGGCCAAAGTGCGCACATCACCACGGATCTGTCAGGCGACGTTCCCTTATCGGCCACCGATTCGGTTGAATGTGATCAGATTCGGACCACGCAAGAGACTTCTCGTGGCTCCAGCGACGACATGGACTGCAGGTGAACATACCCGGACAAAAATCTAAAGGGGAGGAAACGGAGGTCCGGGAGGCTGAATTCACGGATCACGAAAGCCACGGATGACACGGATTCCGCGGATGCAGTTTCCTGCGACCGTCACGCCGACGGGCCCGGCGGAGCCGGGCCGTGCTGGGTCGTGAGAGGTGATGCCCGTGAGCCTTTCCCACGTTTTTCTCAGGCTCACGGGGCATCACCTCTCACGACCCAGCGCCGCGCGTCGCGCGGCGTCGGCGTGACGGCTGAGAAACAAGTTCTGACGTCCTCCCTTAACCTCCCCGACCTCCTTTGAAAAAATCTTCCGGGCGTGTCGCGTGAAGTCACGGGTAGTCAGGCGTGGATATAAGAGGTAAGGGCACTTGCATAGGACGCGCGTGCCCTGATATGGCAGAATTTATGGTTCCTATGCGCGTCCTCGCCCTCATCGCTCTCGGATCGTTCGTCGCTCTGCCCGTTCTCGCCGTCCGCGGCTCTGCCGCATCCGCGGCGCCGCCGGTCGGACAGAAGGCGGCCAAGATCGACGCCCCCGAGCTCTACAAAACCAATTGCCTGGCGTGCCACGGCCCGGACGGCGAGTCGCCGCTCGAGCCGCTCAGCTTCGTCGACGACGCCTGGAAGCACGGCAGCAGCCTGCAGGACATCGTGAAGGTCGTGACCGAAGGCGTCGACACCACGCCGATGCTTCCCTTCAAGGAGAAGCTGACGAAAGAAGAGATCCTCGCGATCGCGAAGCTGGTGCGGTCGTTCGACAAGTCGCTCTCGACAAAAAAACCTGCCGCGCCGAAGCCGAAAGGCGAAGGCGGGGCGCCCGCGAAGAAGCCGATCAAGTAATGACGAATGCCGCAGGCCAAATGCCGAAGGCAGCAGGCCGAAAGCCTGGTTAGGGAGCCTTTCGCAGAGTGCGGGTGACACGGCCGGCCGGCTGCCCCGGAACGCCGACGATGGCCCGGACGATGTAATCGCCGGGCGGGAGCGATCCGATCGGAAGCTGCGCGGTCGCCGCGCGACGGTCGCCGGTGGCAACTTGGGTCAACGCCCCCGGGACCGACGCGAGGGCGGGGCCGTTAACCGACCTCGCGAGTTCGACCGTGACGCCCGCGGTCGCGTTCGGGTCGAGGTCGAACACCTCGAGATAAGCGACCGCCACGCGCTCGGCGCCGAACTGCAGGCGGGGCACGAAGCCTCCTTCTGACACTCCAAGAACGAGTCCGCTCAGGTGGAACGGACCCACGGGTGTCAAGCCGGCGTCGAGGTCGGAGTCGACGGTCCCGGCGCGACCCGCGGCATCGACGGCGGCGACGCGCAGGCGGTACTTGCCGGGGCGTGCGACGAGCGCCGCGAGCGCCGGCGTGCGCGCAAGGTCCGCGCTCTCCGCGGTCCACTGCTTCACGAGCCGTCCCCTGGCGTCGATGAGGCCCGCGGCGGCCGAGGCAATCGTCGCCGTGGCATCGAGCGACTCGAAGACGACGATGATCCGCAGGTCGTCGTCTTCGACGTTCTTCGACACCAGGCCGGCCGAACGCATCGGCAGATTGCGCAGGACTGTCGCGTCGCGCAGCATGTCACGCGGAGACGGCGCCCGGCCGCTCCCGGGCTTAGGGATGACGACCGACGGCCGCGCGCGGACCGTCACGTTCGCGCGGGCGATGCGGATCTCGACGCGCTGGCTCGACCCGTTTCGCTCCGACGCGTCCGGTTCGAAGAGGAGAAGGTAGTACGCCGATGTCTCGCGCGCGACGATCCCGAGCGGTCCCTCGGCTGAGCCCGTGAACCGCAGCAGCCGCCCGCCGACGACGCCGGCGAGGTGCTCGAGGCCGACGCGCATGTTCTCGAGGTTGACCGTGGCGTCCGAGGCGCCCGGCACGAACGCCGCCTCGTCCGACTGGATGACGTAGAACTGCGCGCGCGCGGCGTCCGCCGCCAGCCCGAGGTCCTTGAACAGCTCGGGCGTGATGTCGCACTGGCCCGGCGCCGATGCCGTCGGCGCGTCACGCGTCGGACCCATCAGCCCGGTCGAGATGAAGGCGACGGTGATCGGCACGCCGTTCTCGGCGAAACCGTCGAGGAGGCCGGTCAGCGCGTTAATCGTGCGGCGCGACCGGCAGGCCGCCTCGGATGACGTCTGCTGGCGCGGCGACCGCCCGACGAGCGTCGCCAGCGCGTTCCGGATCCGCGCGTGGTCGGTCGTGAGGTTCACCTCAACGCCGCCGAACGGCATCGAGATCAGCGCCACGCGATCCCGCGGCGCGAGCCCAGACAGGAGTCGCCCAATTTCGTCGCGCGCCCGCTTCTCCTCGCCCGGCCGGAACGACTCGTCCTCGAAGACGATGAGGATCGTCCGACTGCCCGTCGTCAATGCGTTGGTCTCGAAGGGCGCCGGAAGCGGTTCAGGCGAAATCGCGGGGCCGGAAGATCCGGCCGCTGATGGCGGGTCCGATAGCTGGATGAGGCGGAGGGAGGCGACAGGTCGTTCGCGGCCAGCTATCTTCAGCCTGACCTCGGCGGGCGTGAGGTCGGGAACGGGCCGGCCGTTCTCGTAGAGCGCGAGAAACTCGAAGGAAACCGCGGGCGCGGGGGACCCGCGTTGCCCCGTCGACTCGCGTGGCTGGCCCACGCCAATGCTGAAGAGCGCGAGCGCCAGGAGAACGACGGGACGCACGGCGGCATGATATGGCAGAATCCATGGCTCGGCATTCGCCCTTCGGTAGTGGGCCTTCGGTACCGCCGCGAGTTTCTAATGCCTGACGTCAATGTCGCGCTGATTGGCTACGCCTTCATGGGCAAGGCGCACAGCAACGCGTACCGCCAGGTGGCCCCCTTCTTCTCGCCGCGGCTGCGGCCCCGGATGAAAGTGCTTTGCGGCCGGACGAAGGAGAAGGTGCAGGCCGCGGCCAGCCAGTACGGCTGGGAGGAAGCCGCGACCGACTGGGAAGCGGTCGTTCGCCGGAAGGACATCGACCTCGTGGACGTCAGCACGCCGGGCGACCTGCACGCGCCCATCGCGATCGCCGCCGCGCGCGCCGGCAAGGTCGTTTTCTGCGAGAAGCCGCTCGCCAACACCGTGGCTGAAGCGGAGAAGATGCTCGCCGCGGTCGAGAAGGCGCGCGTGCTGCACATGATCTGCCACAACTACCGCCGGGCGCCGGCGGTCATGCTCGCCAGGCGCCTCATCGAGGCCGGCCAGCTCGGAGAGATCTGGCACTATCGCGGCACCTATCTGCAGGACTGGATCGCCGATCCGGCGTTTCCGCTCGTCTGGCGGCTCGACAAGGACAAGGCGGGCTCGGGAGCGCTCGGAGACATCGCGGCGCACTCGATCGATCTGGCGAGGTTTCTCGTCGGCGAGATCGCCGAGGTGTCCGGCGACCTCAAGACCTTCATCACCGAGCGGCCGCTGCCCGGCAACCCGCGCAAGAAAGGGCGGGTCACCGTAGACGATGCCGCTGCCGCGCTCGTCCGGTTCGAGAACGGCGCGATCGGGACGATCGAGGCGACGCGGATGGCGCCCGGGCGCAAGAACTACAACCGCTTCGAGATCAACGGCAGCCGCGGAACCGTGGCGTTCGACCTCGAGCGGATGAACGAGCTCGAGGTCTACCTCGAGTCCGACGCGCGCGGCGTGCGCGGGTTCCATCGCGTCCTCGCGACCGACCCCGAGCACCCGTACGTGAAGGCCTGGTGGCCGCCCGGACACATCATCGGGTACGAGCACACCTTCACGCACACGGTGTTCGACCTCCTCGAGGCGATGGCGGACCAGAAGCAGCCGTCGCCGAGCTTCGTCGACGGCGTCCGGAATCAGAAGGTCCTGCACGCGATCGAGCAGTCGGCGAAAACGCGACGCTGGATAAAGGTGTAGCGCAGGCCTTCAGGCCTGCTCACGTAGCGCAGCCCTTCAGGGCTGCTGGAGACCGGAGCGATCGATGAAGATTGGCGTCTTCGCCGTCCTGTTCGGCAACAAACCCTTCGAGGAAACGCTCGACTACCTCGTCGAGCTGGGCGTGGAGGCGGTGGAAATCGGGACCGGCGCGTATCCGGGCAACGCCCACTGCAACCCGGCAGAATTGCTGGCGAACGCGAAGAAGCTGCAGGCGTTCAAGAAGGCGATCGACCGCCGCAAGCTCGTCATCAGCGCGCTCAGCTGCCACGGCAACCCGCTCCATCCGCAGGAGAAGATCGCGCGAGAGCACCACGAGGTGTTCCTGCAGACCGTCGAGCTCGCGAAGAAGCTCGACGTCCGCACGGTCATCACGTTCAGCGGGTGTCCCGCCGGCGACGCGAAGGGGGTGCAGCCGAACTGGATCGTCGCACCCTGGCCTCCGGAGTTCGCCGCGATGCTCCAGTGGCAGTGGAAGGAGCGCGTCAAACCGTACTGGACGGCGACGGCGCGCGCCTGCCGCAAGGCGGGCGTCCGCGTCGCGATCGAGATGCACCCGAACTTCGTCGCCTACAACCCCGAGACGATGCTGCGGCTGCGGGACATCGCGCCCAAGGTCATCGGTTGCAACTTCGATCCCAGCCACATGTTCTGGCAGGGCGTCGACGTCGTCGCGGCGATCCGCGCGCTCGGCGACTGCATCTATCACTGCCATGCGAAGGACTGCCGGATCGATCCGCGCAACACCGCCGTCAACGGCGTCCTCGACGCGAAGAAGTACACGCGCGAGCTGGAGCGATCGTGGATCTTCCGAACCGTCGGCTACGGCAACAACGCGTCGGTCTGGAAGGACATCGTGTCGAACCTGCGCCTGGTCGGCTACGACCACGTGCTGAGCATCGAGCACGAGGACAGCGTGATGTCGGGCGCCGAGGGCCTCAAGAAGGCCATCGCCTTCCTCAAGGGTGTCGTCATCGCCGAGCCGGCGGGTGAGGCTTACTGGGCGTAAGACGCGGGCCTGAGGCCCGCGCTCCGACGGCCGCCGGCCGCGCCGCCGGCCGGAACGCGACCGCGAAGAGGATCAGCACGGCGAGGGCGCAGAACGCCGGCACCAACCAGATACGGAACCAGTCGTGCACGCCTTCCGACGTGTACGCGTCGACGACGCGTCCTGACAGCCACGATCCGATCAACATCCCGAATCCGAGCGTGACGAAGGCGATGAAGCCCTGCGCCGCCGCGCGAATCCGGACATCCGCCTGCTGGTCGACGTAGATCTGACCGGTCACGAAGAAAAAGTCGTAGCAGATGCCGTGCAGGAGGATGCCGGCGTACAGCATCCACACGTATGTGTCGTTGTTGCCGTGCGCGAACAGGAAGTAGCGCAGCGTCCACGCCAGCATCCCGACGATGAGCATCTTCTTCACGCCGAGGCGGACGAAGAACCACGGCATCACGAGCATGAAGCCGATTTCCGACCACTGGCCGAGCGTCATCTTGCTGGTCGGGCTCGACACGCCGATCTCGCTCAGGAACGGATTCGTGAAGGCGTAGTAGAACTGGAGCGGGATGCAGATCAGGAACGAGCCGATCACGAAGATGGCGAACGACCGCTCCTTCATCAGCTTGAGCGCGTCCAGGCCGAGGACGTCGCGCGCGCTGATCGCGTGGCCGAGCTTGCTGGGCGGCGTATGCGGCAGCATCAGGCTGTACACCCCCAGGACGATCGACGCCACGCCGGCGGCCTGAAACATGCCGGCCGACTTGCCGTAGCCCATCGCGTCGATGACGTAGCCGGCAACGATCCACCCGATCGTCCCGAGCACGCGGACCTTCGGGAACTCGCGCGCGGAATCCCGCATGTTGTGAAACGAGATGGAGTTTGTCAGCGCGAGCGTCGGCATGTAACAGAGCGTGTAGAGGATGAGGACGAAGTAGAAGACGCCGAACGACGTGAGCGTCGACACGTAGAACAGCAGCAGGCCGCCGACGACGTGCAGCGCCGCGAGGATCCGCTCCGTGGCGAAAAAACGATCGGCCACCATGCCGACGAAGAACGGCGAGATCATCGCCGCCAGCGCCGTCGACCCGTAGGCCAGGCCGATCTGCTGGCCGTCGAAGCGCAGCGTTTCGTTCAGGTACGTCCCCATCGCGACGTACCACGTCCCCCAGACGAAGTACTGCAGGAACATCATCACGGAGAGCTTCGCGCGCGTCCCCATCAACAGACCCCCCTGGGGTAAATGTGCGCGGGCCTCTCAGGCCCGCGCGGTTTACGCAGGTGATGCCTAAGCGAGCGCCTTCTTGCAGTACTCGAAGCATCGCCGGACTTCGGCGACCGTGTCGGTACCCTCGTATTCGTATTCGATGTTGGCCGGAATCGGCCACTCCTTGTCGCGCAGGCGCGTGAGCACCGCCACGATCGGGGAGTCGCCGGTGCCGAACAGGACGTTCGGCCCCTGGTTCCGCTTCCGATCCTTGATGTGGATCGAGACGATACGGTGGGCGTGCTTGTCCAGGAAATCCACGGCGTCGAAGTTGGCCGCGGTGAAGTGGCCGATGTCGAGGTTGATCGTCAGAAAGTCGGACGCATCCTTGAGCGCTGTGGCGAAGTCATCGGGTGTCGCGAACTCGTTCGGCTTGATGTCCGAGTGGTTGTGGAACCCGACGCGGATGCCGAAACTCTGGGCGACCAGGTCGAGGCGCTTGGCCACCGACACGGTGGAGGAGGCGGTAATGACCTTCACACCCAGGGCACGCGCCATCTCGAAGCCTCGGACGATTTCTTCATCCGTGTAGTCATCGCGGAAGCTCAGGTTGTAGGCGGTGAGCATGATGCCGGCGGCGTCGAACTTCCGCCGGACCTCCGTGAAGGTCTCCAACGGCACCGTGAGTCTCCACTTGCGCAGCGCCTCGCGTTTGGCGGCATCGCCCGACACGCCTGACGTCGCATCGCGCTCCAGGTGGTCCTGCCACAATTCGCAGCTCCCCAGCCCCGCCGCGGCGAGGCCTGCGATCACCCCATCGAGCGGCCGATCGCGGAAGCTGTAGCTCTGCGCGCCGATCTGCACGCCCGCGATCTTGGAGTCGATCTTCTTCTGCGCGCCGAGCGTCCCGGCCGCTGTCGCGACCAGCGTGCCGATTGTCGCCTGATGCCACTCGCGCCTGGTCATCGAACCCATTCAATCCTCTTTTTCTTGCGCTCGCGGGCCCGGCTTCGCCGGGCTGCCCTCCGGCCGCTCGCTCGGGCCGCGGCGCTTAAGGAGCCGTGATTGTAGATGCTATTCCTGGCGCAAAGCCAGCAGTGGATCGATGCGCGACGCGCGGCGCGCGGGCCAGACGCAGGCCTGCAACCCGGCCGCGAGCAGCAGCACCGACACGGCGAGAAACGAGACGGGATCGAACGCAGGCACGTTGACGAACCGCCCGCCGAGCATCCGGGCGGCCATGATGCTCGCGCCCAGCCCGATCGCGATCCCCAGCACCAGCAGGCGCGAGCCGTGTGCCACGACCATGCCGGCGATTCTCAGGGGTTCCGCCCCGAGCGCGATCCGCACGCCGATTTCGTGCGCCTGCCGCGCCACGGCGTGGGACATGACGCCGTAGACGCCGACGACGGCCAGCGTCAGGCCGAGCACCGCGAAGACCGCGAACAGCGCGAGGTTGAAGCGTGGACCCGCGAACGCGCCGTCCTGGAGGATCGTCTCGACCGTCCGCACATCGGCGACCGGCTGGTTGCGGTCGATCTCGTACACCTGGCTGACGATCATCCGCGTGACGCCTGCCGGATCGCCGGCGGTCAGCGCCATCAGCCGATCGGCCCGACCGAGCAGCGTGAACGGCAGATAGATCTCCGCCGCGACCGGCTCCGTCAGGCCGCGGTTCAGCGTGTCCTTCACGACGCCGACGATCTGGAACCGATCGTCGGCGATGGCGAACGGGGGCTGGCTCAAACGGGGGATGCGCACGATGCGCTCGAGGGCGAGATTCGAGAGCCGCGTCCTCGCGAAGGTTTCGTTGACGAGAGCGACCTGCCGCGCCGCGCGCACGTCGGCGTCATCGAACGCCCGACCGGCGACGAGCGCGATGCCGAAGGCGTTCAGATACCCTGCGCTGACCTGGTGAATCACGACCGGCGGAGCCGCCTCAGCCGCCGCCCCGGCGACCTCTACGGGCGCGGCGAAATTGCCGAGCGGGTGCAGGCCTGTATTGACGCCCGCCGCCGTGATGCCTGGCAACGCGCTCACCCGCGTCAGCAGCTCCTGAAAAAAGGCCGCGCGCTTCGCGGGATCCGGATATCGGGACTCCGGCAACGGCACGCGCATCGTCAGCACGCGCTCCGTCGGAAATCCGGTGTCGGCGCGCCCGACGGCAATAAGCGCGCGAATCATCAGGCTGGCGCCGGCGAGCAGCACGAGCGAGAGCGCGACTTCCGCGACGACGAGCCCCGAGCGGAGGAGCGCCTGCCCCGCGCCGCCACCGAGACCGCGGCTCGTCGCGTGCAAGGCACGCACGACGTCCCGCCGGCACGCATGCACGGCGGGCGCGAGGCCGAAGATGACCGCGGTCGCCGCCGACACCGCGAGCGTGAACAGCAGCACCGGGACGTTGATGACGATCTTCGACTCGTCCGGGATCGTGTTCGGGGGCACGATGGCAAGGATGAGGCGCAGCGCTCCGAACGCCAGTACGGTGCCGAGCGCCGCGGCCGCCACCGCGAGGACGAGGCTCTCCGTCAGCAGTTGACGCACCAGCCGGAATCGGTGAGCCCCCAACGCCGCGCGCACCGCCATCTCACGCTGCCGGGTGCCGGCCCTCGCCAACAGGAGGTTCGACACGTTCGCGCACGCTATCAGGAGCAGCAGCCCGACGGCGCCGAACAGGATCCACAAATCGTTGCGGATGCTGCTTGGGAACGTTTCCTTGAACGACAACAGGCCGACGCGCCAGTTGTCGGGAAACTGTGCCGGTTCCCGCTGCTTCAGGTCGGTGATGATGGGACGCAGGTCCGCCTCCGCCTGCGCCTCGGTGACCCCCGGCTTGAGCCGGCCGAGCAGGTGCACGCCGCGGACGCCCTCGACAACGGCGCCGCGCGCGAACACGATCGGGAGGTACACGTCCGCTCCCCGCCACATGAACCGTTCGGGCATCACACCGACCACGGTGCGGACCTTCCCGTTCAGCGACAGCTCGCGGCCCACGACGGCGGGATCGCCGCCGAACTGCCGCTGCCAGAATCGATGACCCAGCACGACGACCGGCCCCGCCTCCGGCCGGCCATCGTCCGGCGTATACGTCCGGCCCACGAGCGGCGCGACGCCCATGACCTGGAAGGTGTTCGGCGTGCCGTAGTTGCCGCGGAGCCGCTGTGGGTCGCCGTTTCCGGTCCAGAGGACGTCGGTGATCGTGGATGCGATGACGCCGTCGAAGATCGTGCTCCGCTCGGCAATCTCGAGGAACTGATCGGTGGAATAACCCGTCCGGAAGCCGCGCTGATCGGGACTCCAGACGCGGACGCTCATCAGGCTGTCGACGTCTTTGTACGGGAAGGGGTCGAGGACGACGGCGTGGAGCACGCTGTAAATCGCCGTGGACGCCATGATCCCCAGCGAGAGCGACAGCAGAGCTACGGACGTAAACGCCGGGCTCTTCGCGAGCGTCCTGATGCCGAACCGGACGTCGCGCATCGCGGGTTCGATCCAGCGAGTCATTGCCGACCGATTCGAGTCATAATGACCCCCCAACCGGGGAAGGGACGAGGGATTGTAACGACTTTCAGGAGCCTTCGCATGACGACCTCACTGACACTCCCGCTCTGCGCCATCGGACTCGCCGTGCTCGCGGCCGCGGACTCCCCGCGACCCGGCGGCGCGGCCCCGGCCGCTCAACCGGGTGGCGGATGGAAGATGCTGTTCGACGGCAAGACGACGAAGGGCTGGCACAACTACAAGCAGACGGGCCCCGTGCAGGGGTGGGAAGTCGTGGACGGCGCGCTCGTGCGTCAGAGCAAAGGGGGGGACCTGGTCTCGGACGAGGAGTTCGGCGACTTCGAGCTCTCGCTCGAGTGGAAGCTGCCCGCGGGCGGAAATTCCGGCATCTTCTATCGTGCGCCTGAAGACGCGGCGGTCATCTGGCATCACGCCATCGAATATCAGCTCCTCGACAACGCGGCGCACAACGACGGCAAGAACCAGAAACGATCGACCGGCGCGGCCTATGACATGTACGAACCGGCGCGCGACGTGACGAAGCCGATCGGCGAGTGGAACGAGACGCGCATCATCGCGCGCGGCAACCACGTCGAGCATTGGCTGAACGGCACGAAGCTGCTCGAGTTCGAGATCGGGAGTCCCAGCTGGAACGAGCGGTTCGCGGCAAGCAAGTTCAAGCCGTACCCGGAGTTCGGCAAGACGCCGAAGGGCAAGATCAGCCTGCAGGAACACGGCAACGTGGTGTCGTTCCGGAACATCAGGATTCGGCCGATCACGACGAGCTGACCACTTATTCTCTTCACCACGAATTCCGCGGATTCCTGGGTCTCACGACCACGGATTCCGCGGATTCCTTTTTTTTACAACCACGGATTCAACGGATTCTCACTCTTACAACCACGGATTTCACGGATTTCTCTGGTTTGACGACCACGGATTCAACGGATCCTTCCTTCACAACCGGATTCAACGGATTCTGCAGAACCACCGACTAACGGATGCATGGATCGACGATCTGGATCCAGATACTGGGTCTGAAACCTAACTCGTTTCACTCAGCCGAACCTCCTCCGGCGGTTCACGACGGGCCTTCCGCTCGTTGTCGTAGTAGAGCCGTTCGAACTGCGCCTTGGCGCCAAAGTTCAGGAGCAGGCCGACTTCCATGTCCGAAGCTCGGAGATAGTTAAGTACCTGAGCGCTATGCGCCGGGTCGAGCGCGCGGGCGACCTTGATCTCGACAATGACCTTCTCGTTAGTCACCAGGTCCGGACGAAACTCGGCGATGATGCGGGAGTCGAACCGCACCGGAAGCACGGCACGGGTTTCCACGCGAAGGCCCAGCCTGGTCATCACGATGACCAGCGCTGCGCGATAGACGGACTCGAGGAAGCCGGATCCGAGCTTGTTGTAGACCTCGTAAAAGGCCGCGAGGATTTTGTCGGTGATCTCCCAGCAAGGTAGACGCTCAATTTCAATCATGAGCGCCCATGAGTTCAAAAAGGCTGCCGAATCAAATTCCTCGGAAATCCGGCATTAGGCCGGTGAAGCGTGGCTAATTTTTCAATGGTTCGGTGGGCTCGACGTGGCAGTTCTTTACTGCCGGCAGGAACCTACACAGCCGAATCCGCCGAATCGGTGGTTGTCATGCGATTCGTTGGATTCGTGGTTGGAAGAGCGGCATCCGTGTAATCCGTGGTTATACGAATGGCATCCGTTCAATCCGTGGTCAACCAAGGCTGCATCCGTCCAATCCGTGGTCGTAAAAGGCCGCATCCGTGGTCAATTAGATCCGTGGTCACCGGTCGCGCGCCAGAAGCGCCCCGACATAACACGCCGCAATGACGACCAGCAGCACGCGGAAGCCCGTCACGAGCGACAGATACTCCCCCACTCCACCCGCCATCGCCCCCAGGAGGTTGACGCCGTAGTCGCGCGCGAGTGAGGGCGACCGTTTGATTGCCGACCCGAACAGCAACCCGGCACACAGGATCGGGCTGAACACGAGCACGGCATAGAAGATTGATTCGGCGACTCGACTCTGGAAGCCAATCGTCCCGATCGGAATCAAGAAATTCAGGCCGAGCAGCGCAAGAAGCACGCCCCCCACGACCCAGGGCCGGCGGATTTCCCGCGTCGAGACGATGAGCGTCGCCGCCAGCGCCATGACGAGCACCGACGCGATGGCGAGCGACGCGACGACCCAGGTCGAGCCCCAGAGCAGCGCGAACTGGATGATCGACTTCGTCTCGAGCATCATGAATCCCGCGCCGAGCAAGAACATCTGAGCCAATCGTGCGGTGTTCAGACTGCTCAGCGCGCTCGGCATCCTTTGCGTGCTCTGCGTCTGGATGCTGCTGATTCTGAGCGCCGGGATGACCGCCGCGACAGAGACAACGAGGATGAGCGCCAGCGCAACGAGATAGTGCCGCGGGACGTGCCGGTCGCGGAGATACAGGAACGGCCAGTCGTCGCGTGCCGGCTCGATCGCCGCGTCGCGGTGGTGTACGCGCGCGGGGCTGGGCTCGTGAGACTGACCGAAGGCCGTGACCCGATCCGGCGGGCGTGGCTCAGAGGTGAGCGCCCGCAGGCGCGGCCCGGCCATGAGCACGCCGAGATAGGCGCGCGCCTCGTGCACGTGCACGCGCGGCTCCTCGCCGAACGCCTCCGCCGCGGTGTTCGCGAGCCGATCCACCAGCCACGGCTCGCGGAAGTAGTTGTAGATGACCAGCAGCCCGTCCGGCTTCAAGCGATCGCGCACCGCTCGGAAGGACTCCTCGGTGAACATGTAGCTCTCGAGCCGCACGCCGGCGAAGCTGGACTGCAGCGTCAGCGAGTCGATGAGCGCAAACACCACCAGGTCGTACTGCGCCTCCGTCGTCCGCAGAAAATGCCGCGCGTCGTCCGTGATCCGGGTGACCCGCGGGTCCGCGTACGGCCGATCGGGATGCCGCTCGAGGCCGAGGCGGAGAATCACCGGGTCGATCTCGACGGCGTCCACGCGCGCGGCGCCGTGCTTCAGCGCGGCAGCGACGTCGGTTCCCGAGCCCGCGCCGAGGATCAGCACGTCCTTGAACGTGTCGCCGAACACCGTGTAGGGCCATTCGTAGAAGTATTCCTTGTGGGCGACCGGCGCCATCGACTGGTGGAAGATGTTGTTGACCTCGACGACGGTGTCGGGCCCTTCCTGGCGGACGGTGATCTTGTAGTACGGCGACCAGATCGCTTCGCGCGCCATGAGAAAGACGAGCACGAGCGAGACCCCGAGAAGGGCGAGGTTCCCGACAGTTGTGGCAACTGTTGTGGTACGACCCTCTAGGGTCGTCACGGGCGAGGCTGAAGCCTCGCGCCACATGACCGGGGCGTCGTACCACACCAGCAGCGGCACTGCAGATGTGAATGCGAGCCAGAACCACACGGTCGGCGAGAGCTCGGCCCACGAGCAGATCCCGAACGCCGCCACCCCTGCAAGGCTCCCGAGCAGGTTGACCATGTAGCCGCGAAGCGGCGGCAGCGCCGACATCTCGCGCGCCATCCGCTGCGCCAGCGCGACGAACAGCGCGGCGACGATGACGAAGAGCAGCGGCAGCAACAGCGTCGTTTCGACCGCGACGACGTCTTCGGCCGTCCCGCTCGAGAAATAGATGCTGCCGGAGGTCGGCACCGCGACCTCGAGCCGGAAGAAGTAGACCGACGCGACGACAATCGCCTGGATCGCCGGGAACCACACGAACAGGTTCCGGCGCGCCGGCGCGAGCAGGCACCCGACGCCGATGCCGAGGAAGCTCGCGAGCAGGATGAAGTTGGAGAAGAACGCGAGCAGCCGGATGTAGGCCGGCATCCACCGGATCAGGGCAACTTCCAGGAACAGCACCAAGAATGACGCCAGGAATGCCCTGGTAGCATTGCCGGATTGGGAGCGATCAGGCAAGACCAAGTTTCCTGAGCTGCTCGTCCGGACATCCTTTCCACTCGGCGACGAACGTGTTGCCGATGTACTGCAGGTCGGCGATCCCCATCTTGCTGGTCCAGAAGCCGCTGGCGGTCAGGTCCCTGAACATCCGGAAGAACGCCACGCCCTGAATCAGCGTCACCGTGGGAGGCTCGGGGCCCGAGATGTCGTCCAGCACGTCGCGCCGCTGCGCGTCGTCGCAGGCGACGAAGCGCTTGTCGAAGCGGCGCTCGCACTCACGGTCGAGCCACGCGAGGCCGCCCCGCATCGCGGTCTGACGCGGCGGCTCGTCCCCGACGATGAAATCCATGAACTCCGGGACCCCCGCATCGGTCGCGCTTCCGGATCGCTCGTCCTTCGGGATGATCACATCGACGAGGATCACGACGGTCGCGTATTCGTGCGCGGTGAAGAACTTCGGCTTGAACGCCGTCCCGGTCTTCTTCGCCGCCTGCCGCGCCGCCTGCGCTTGATGATGCGCCTCCTGCGCTTCCGCTTCCGTCCAGACGAGTCCGGCGGCCAAAGGGGCGGAGGCGACCAGCTTCAATATTTCGCGGCGTTTCATCTATTCCACCACGCCCGACCTCAAGGTCGGGCCTACACTGTCCCAGTCTTCCTCTGTTCCACGATGTACTGCGCCGTCCGCATCGACAGCGCGAGGATCGTCCACGTCGGGTTCTTGTCCGCCTGGGAGACGAACGGGCCGCCGTCGGCGACGAACAGATTCTTGACCTCGTGCGCCTGGCAGTTCTTGTTCAGCACCGACGAGCCGGGATCGTTGCCCATCCGCGTCACGCCCAGCTCGTGAATGATCCGTCCGCCCGCTTCGATGCCGTACCCGAGCTCCTTCGGCGGCATCGGGCTGAGCGGCGTGCCCCCCAGCTCCTGGATGAGCCCGCGGAAGGTCTCCTGCATGTGCCTGACCTGGTTGTATTCGTGCTCGGTCCACTTGAAATGAAACCGCAGCACCGGGATTCCCCAGCGATCGACGACGCCCGGGTCGATCTCGCAAAACGTCTCTTCGTTAGGGACCATCTCGCCGCGGCCGGAGAAGCCGATGGTGGCGCCGTAGTAGCGGCGATAGTCGTCCTTCAGCTGCTTGCCGTAGCCCGCCGCACCCGGAGGCCGGCCGGATTCTTCGATGCCGGTGAGCTGGTGGATGCCGCCAAGGAAACCGAAGCGCGGCTGGCCCCGCCCGCCGTAGAACTCGATGTGATACCCGCGCGGGAAATCGAGCTTGCGGTTGTCGAGCCACCACGGCATGTAGAGGTGGGCGCCGCCCGCGCCGTCCTCGTTGTGAGCGACGCCCGACATCAGCTTCGGGATGAAGCCGGCGACGGCGGTGCCGGTGGTGTCGGTCAGGTACTTGCCGACCGTACCGCTTCCGTTGGCCAGCCCTCGCGGAAACTTCGAGGACTTCGAGTTCAGGAGGATTCGCGCCGACTCGCACGCGCTGGCCGCCAGCACGACGACCCGCGCCTGCACGTGGGTATCGCGTCCGGTTTTCTTGTCCACGTAGCTGACGCCGGAGGCGAGACCCGTCGCGCCGGTCGTGACCTCGCGCACCATCGCGTCGGTGACGATCGTCAGGCGGCCGGTCTTGAGCGCCGGCGGCAGGAGCACGGACGGCGACGAGAAGTTCGAGTGGGTGGCGCAGCCCCGGCCGCACTGCCCGCAGTAGTGGCACGCCGGCCGCCCGTTGAGCGGCCGCGTGAGGATCGACAGACGGTTGGGAATGCAGGTGATCTTCAGCCGATCCGCCGCCTGCTTGACGAGCAGCTCGTAGCACCGCGGGCGCGGCGGCGGCTGGTAGATGCCGTCCGGCTCGTTCGGCAGGTTCTCGACGGATCCGAAGATCCCGACGAGCTTGTCCACCTCGTCGTAGTACGGCTTGAGGTCGTCGTAGGTAATGGGCCAGTCGTCTCCGTATCCGTCGAGGCTCTTCCGGCGGAAGTCGTCCGGGCCGAACCTGAGAGAAATCCGTCCCCAGTGGTTGGTGCGCCCGCCGAGCATCCGGGTCCGGAACCAGTCGAACTGGCTGCCGGGCGCGCTCGTGTAGGGCTCACCGTCGAGCGTCCAGCCGCCCCACCCGGCGTCGAACTCGCCGAATTGCCGGGCTGGAACAGCCATGCCGCGCCGGGGTGAGTCGTAGGGCCACGCGAACATCTTCGAGTCCCGGGCGGTGTCGAACATCGCGCCGGCCTCGAGCATCAGCACGTCGGCCCCTGCTTCGGTGAGGACCTTGGCCGCCATCCCGCCGCCCGCCCCCGACCCGACGATCACGACGTCCCAGGTCTTTCGGCTTCGAATGATCTGCACGCCGCCGGGTCATTTTAGTCCGGGGTGCGGCTCGTTCGAGGTTCTTGCAGTTGTCACGGGAACGCACTAGCATCCGCGTGGACCGGGTGCACCTGGCCGCCCAGGTGCACCTCGAGGGAGGTGGCAAATGCGGGGCTTGACCGCCGGAATTCTTTGTTCTACTGCTCATCGTCGCCGCGTCACCTGCGTCAGCTCAGCTCGAGCGGGGGAAGATCGCGGGTTTCGTCAAGGACCAGTCTGGCGCCGTCGTTCCGGGCGCGACTGTCACGGCCGTCAACGTTGAAACGCGTCTCAAGCGTAGCGTGGTGAGCGATGCGACCGGATACTACGTGTTTCCGGCGCTCGCCCCCGGGGCGTACGACGTCGAGGTCGAGCTGGAAGGCTTCAAGAAGGGGGTTCAGACCGGCGTCAGGCTCGATGCGTCCGCCAACATGTCCGTCGACTTCACGCTCGAGACCGGGGCAATCAGCGAGTCGGTCACCGTGACCGCGGAAGCGACGCCGCTGCAGACAGACGCCACGATTCGAAAGACGGTCGAAGCGAAGGACCTCGAGCTGCTGTCGTTCTCCGGCCGCAACCCGATCGGCGTGGTCAGCCTGAAGGCCGGGGTCATGGGCGGCGCGTTCAACAGCCGCGGCTTCGCGGATCTCGGCAATGGCGGCTTCAACATCAACGGGAGCCGTGCCGACGAGAACACGATCTACATCGACGGGGCGGTCGGCGTGCGGACGCGATCGACCGGGACCATCATCGGCATCCAGAACGTCGATGCCGTGCAGGAAGTGCAGGTCCTGACGGCGAACTACATGCCCGAATACGGCCGCGCGAGCGGCGGGCAGATCCGCTTCGTGACCAAGAGCGGCAGCAACCGGTACACGGGGAGCGCGTCGTATCTTCTATCGCGACGATTCGCTCCAGGCCAACACCTGGTCGCGCAACAACAGCCCCAACGCGGTGGACAACTCCGGTCCGGCGCCGTTCGACTACAAGCAGTACGGCTCTGCGGTCGGTGGGCCGGTTCCGGGCAACATGTTCAGGGACAAGTTGTTCTTCTTCGGCGCGCAGGAGTGGGTCAACTTCTTCGCCGTCGAGACGAACACGCAGGTGGTCCCGACCGACGCGATGCGTCGAGGCGACTTCAGCGAGCTGCTGAATCCGAACAACCTGTTCTACACCGGCGCCCGGACAATCATCGACCCGCGGACGGGCCAGCCGTTCCCGGGCAACGTCATCCCGCCGGACCGCCTGTCGCCGAACGGCCGGGCGTTTCTGAACACGTTCCCGCCGGCGACCCCCGGCTTCCGCCAGGGACGTGCGAACCTCATCCAGTCCAGCGAAAACCCGCAGGATCAGCGGAAGGACACGATTCGCCTCGACTACCGGCTGAACGACAGCCACCAGCTGACGTACCGCTATTCCGGCTACAGTTGGGTAGCGATCGACGCGTTCTCGGACTGGGTTCCCCTTCGCGCGGACGGACTGGGATCGGCCGAACGCCACGCAGATTCTCAACTGGACCGCCACGCTGAGCAGCAACCTCCTGAACGAGCTCAGCTACTCGCACTCGCTCGACGAAGTGTTCATCAACGTGTTCACCGAGTCGGGCCTCTACCAGGCGCAGCACACTCGGGCATCAACTACCCGTACATCTTCGCGAACCAGGGCAAGGAGATCGAGGACAAGATCCCGTCGATCAATATCGCCCAATTCAGCTCGATCGACGGCGGGCCGTACCCGGCCTCATCGCAGGGGCCGATCCACACGCTTTCCAACGTCAGCACGCTGGTCAAGGGCCGCCATACGTTCAAGGCGGGCGTCGTCCTCGAGTACTCGGGCGAAGACGACTTCGACCAGATCAACGTCGCCTCGATTCCGGGCGGCACGAACAACCAGAACGGTCTGTTCGAATTCCAGGACGCGCGCCGCAGGTGGGACCGGCGTCGCGATCGCCAACGTGGCCCTCGGCCTGTTCAACAACTACGCCGAGCTCGGCCAGCGCGCCTTTACCAAGTGGCGGTCGCTCGCGACCGACATCTTCTTCCAGGACTCGTGGAGGCCGACGGGCAACCTGACGCTGGAAGGCGGCATCCGGTGGGTCTTCTGGCCACCGTGGTACTCGACGACGAACAACATCGCCAACTTCGACCCGCGGTTCTACGATCCGGCGACGGGCGGCGATCATCAACCCGAGTACCGGGCGGCTCGATCGGTGGAGATCGCTACAACGGCATCGTGCTGCCGGGCGACGGTTTCGAAGGTGAGGGCAACGATCTGGTCGTCGCGGGGGATCCGCGCGTCCAGGCGCTCTTCCGCGGCGAGCCGCGCGGCTTCTCCGACATGCACTACAACGTGATCGAGCCGCGGATAGGCGCCGCGTATTCACGTCAACGACAAGACGACGATACGCGCGAGCGCGGGCGTCTTCCACAACCGCGTGACGCTCAACGACTCTACGCTGCTCGGCGGCAATCCACCGTTCCAGCCGATGGTCACCGTGGCGAACGGCAGTGCGGACAATCCGGGCGGTGGCGGCAGCGGCGGGACGGATTTGCCGTTCGGCATCCAGGGTCAGGACGTCGTCGTTCAAGCACCCGACGTCCTACATGTGGGCGGTCGGCTTCGGCCGCGAGATCCCGTTCGGGTTCGTGCTCGACGTGACCTACGTCGGCCGGAGAGGGCTGTACCTGCAGCGGGAGAGCAACATCAATCAGCTGGCGGCTGGGACTATCCAGGCGAATCCCAACGTGAACATCGCCGCCCTCCGTCCGTACAAAGGATACGGCGTCATCCGGATCTCCGAGAATTCAGGCCGATCCATCTACAACAGCCTGCAGATCAGCGCCGATCGCCGCTACAGCAACGGATTGAAGGTGGGAGCCGCCTACACGCTCGGCAAGTCGGATGACAACGGCAGCAACAAGCGCGACGTCGTGTTCAACACCTACGACGACGCGGCTTACTGGGGTCCGTCGATCTTCGACCGCCGGCACAACTTCACCGTCTACTACATCTACGACCTGCCGTTCTGGAGCGGGCAGGAGACGTTGATGAAGAACCTGCTCGGCGGCTGGCAGATCTCCGGCGCATCGTTCTTCCGGACCGGGACGCCGTTCTCGGTGCTGGTGACCAGCGACCGCGCTGGCGTCGGTGATGCAGGGTTCGGCCAGCCCGTCAACCTCGTCGGCGATCCGAAGTCCGGAGCGAACGGGCAGTTCTCGGCCGGAGCGGGCAACGATAACAACTTCTACTTCAACCCGCTGGCTTTCGCGCTACAGCCGGCCGGAACGTTCGGCGACGCGCCGCGCAACCTGCTCTACAACCCGGGGCAGCAGCAGTGGGACATCGCGCTGTTCAAGAACTTCAGGATCGGCGGTGATCGCCGGCTGCAGTTCCGCGCGGAAATCTTCAACTTCATCAACCATCCGAACCTGGGCGAACGTCCAGACCAACACGATCAGCGGGTCGGGATCAGGGTATGCGGACCCTAACAACTCGAACTTCGGCCGCGTCACGACCAAGACCGACGACCGGCGCGATATTCAGCTCAGTCTGCGATTCCTGTTTTAGCGATTGGAGGGGCCGGTCTTTAGACCGGCCCCTCGCGATCTAGGGGCGTGACGTCTCGTCGAGCGAAGCGGTCTGGCGGGCGGCGCGGCGGCGGCGTCGTTCGAAGCGAACGCCCGACGGCGGAACGACGCTCTGTCCCGATTGTCGTTGCAACCCTCCTGGCCCTCACGTTCGCCGTCTACCTGCCTGCCATCAACGGCGATTTCGTCTGGGACGACGACGACCATGTAGCCAACAACCTGGCGCTGCGCTCGGCCGAAGGCCTGCGGTCGATCTGGCTCGATCCGTCGGCGACGCCGCAGTACTACCCCCTCGTTCACACCTCGTTCTGGATCGAATACCGGCTGTGGGGCGCGGCGCCGGCGGGCTATCACGTGACGAACGTCCTGCTGCACGTCACCAACGCCGTGCTGGTCTGGCGGATCCTGCTGATGCTCTCGGTTCCCGGCGCGTGGCTCGCGGCGATGATCTTCGCGGTGCACCCGGTGCACGTGGAGTCGGTCGCGTGGATTACGGAGCGGAAGAACGTGCTGTCCGGCGCTTTCTATCTCGCGTCGGCGCTCACGTACCTGCGGTTCGCGCTCGACGAGACCCGGACGCAACGATATCGGTGGTACGCCATCGCCTTTCTGCTCTTCGTGCTGGCGCTCCTCAGCAAGACGGTGACCGCCTCGCTGCCGGCGGCTCTCCTGTTGATCATCGCCTGGCAGCGCGGGCGCATCCAGGGCCGCGACGTCTGGCCGCTCCTTCCGATGTTCGCCGTTGGCGCGGCGATGGCCGCGGTCACGGTGTGGCTCGAGCGACACCATGTCGGCGCGCAGGGGATCGACTGGCAACTGTCAGTGTTCGAGCGGTGTCTCATCGCCGGACGGGCGCTGTGGTTCTACGCGCACTCGCTGGTGTGGCCGGTGAATCTCAGTTTCAGCTATCCACGCTGGCGCATCGACACCGGCGATCCCGCTCAAGTGGCGTATCCAATCGCCGCGGCCACCGTTTTTGGCGCGCTCTGGATGCTGCGCCGGCGCATTGGTTGGGGACCGCTGGTAGCCGTGCTGCTGTTTGCCGGCACGCTCGTGCCGGCGCTCGGTTTCTTCGACGTCTTCCCGATGCGCTATTCGTTCGTCGCGGATCACTTTCAGTACCTCGCGAGCATCGGGCTGATTGCGCTCGGTGTGAGCGCGGGTGTGCGGCTCCTCGAGTCATGGGGGGCCACACGGTCGCGCGCGGCCTTTGCGCTCGCCGCGATCGCGGTGTCGGCGCTCGGGCTCCTGACGTGGCGGCAGGCCCACGTGTTTCGCGATCACGAGACACTGTGGGCCGACACCGTGCGCAAGTATCCCGAGAGCTGGATGGCGCACACGAGCCTCGGCGCGCTGCTGGGACGACGAGGCGCGCTGAGCGAAGCGGAGAGCCATTATCGCGAGGCCGTGCGCCTCAATCCCGACTTCAGTACCGCTCGCAGCAACCTCGGCGGACACCTCGCGAATCAAGGGCGGTTCGACGAGGCGATTCCGCACTTCCGCGAAGCCGTGCGCCTCGAGCCGGCGTCGCTCGAGCCGCTCGTCAGCCTCGGCCGTGCGCTGCTGCTCAACGGCCAGCCCGAACAGGCCGCCATCTGGCTGCGGCGTGCCGTCGATCGCTGGCCGCAGGACGCACGCGCGGCCGCCCTTCTCGAAGAGGCGCAGCGGGTTCAGCGGCGGTAGGATCCCGAGAACGTCGACCTGCCTGATGGCAGCGCACGACGCCATCCCCGCCATTCGAACTCGCCCGTCACTCCCCCAGGCAGCGTCACATCGGCTGACAACTTGCCGTCCGGCTGCAGCGAGAGGCTGACCGAGAGCTCCCCCGCCGGGTGCGGGATCGCGCCCGACGCGCGCGTGAGCTTCCCAAGGAACGGGCGAATCACGACCCGCTTGAACCCGGCCGCCGTGGAGTCGATCCCGAGAATGGTCCGGAACATCTCGTAGTTCGGGCTCGAGCTCCAGGCGTGGCAGTCCGAGCGCGTCGGCTCGGGCTTCTCCGCCCACGTCGTGAGCCCGCGCTCGAGCATCTTGTCCCACTCGCCGAGCAGGTCGAGATACCGGTCCCCCTCACCTACCTGGTTCACCGCCGAGTGGAGGTAGTGCCGGAAATAGAGCGTGCACGGCGTGAGCGACGAGTCGACGAGCGTCCGGTTCACCAGCGCGCGCGCCTCCTCACCCTCCACGACGCGCGCGAGAACCGCGAGCGCGTTGGCGTGTTGGGAGAACTCCCCCTTGGTTGGAGACTCGCTCTTGGAGGGGCCGGACTTCAGTCCGGCCCAGGGCGTGTCAGCAAAGAGCAGCCGGGAGGCATCCCAATAGAGGTCCTTCACGGTGGCGCGCAGTGTCGCCGCGGATGCGCGAAGCTCCGCGGCGCGCGCCTTCGAGCCGAGCGCCTCCTCGAGCTCCGCCGCCCAGTCGAGCGCGAGGAGGAGCTGGAGATCGAAGCACGCGGACGATCCGTCCGCCGCCATCGGCGGAATGCCGCGGTTGGTCCACGCCCAGTCGACGAAGTTCCACCACGGCAGACCGGCCAGCGTGCCGTTCGGCTTCTGGTAGCGCGCGAAGAAGCCCAGCACCGCGCGGACGCCCGGCAGCATGTCGCGGACGAAGCCCGGGTCGTCTACGTATCGCCAGTAGTCGTGGACCATGCCGATCCACCAGAGCGAGAACGGCGGGATGTACTGCTGCTGCCGCGTCGGCGCGCGGCTCATCGTCGCTCCCTCGGCGGTGCGCGAGCGGTCCAGCTGGGCGATCGCGTTCTTCGCGAGGCGCGCGTCGCCGGCGTTGTAGTACGAGACGAGCGCCTGGATGCGCGTGTCGCCGGCATACTGCAGCTGCTCGTAGTACGGGCAGTCCATGTAGGTCTCGTGCGCGCAGAGCCTCGCGGTCCGCCAGCCGACGTCGAGCATCTTCCCGATTCGCTCGGACCCGGCGTCGAATGTCGCCTTCCGCTCGAAGGGATAGCCTGTGTAGACGCCGCGGAGATCCTCGATCGTGAGCGGCTCGGCCCTGGTTTCGATGTCGACGTCGACGTAGCGGTACGTGCGCCACCAGAGCGGGCGATACACCCGGTTCTTGCCGCCGTCGTTCGTGAAGCTGTCGTAGTACCCGACGAACGTCTTGCCCTCGACGTCGTTGCGGTTGCCCTTCTGGAGCCCCTTGGCGGCGTCGACAAACAAGGCCTCGGCGTAGCCGACTCGAACGACCGCGCCCGCGCCGCCGCTCACGACGAGCTCCGGGTACGCGGTCGTGAGCCGCCCCTGGTCGAGCAGGAGGTTCGCCCGGCTGTTCGCGGGCACCGTGAACGGCGCCGGCTGCTGCGGAAACGCCGCCGGGACGGTCACGCCGTTCGACCGGCGCACCGCGGCCAGCCGCTCGGGCCGCTCTTCCATCAGCGGAATGTCGCGGGGGACCAGCAACCAGCGGTTCGGGGCGTCGATGGACTCGCGCGGCGCCGCGCCCCAGCGCGGATCGCTCTGCCCCACCGCCCACGCCGCATCGTCGAAGTCGGGCAGTTCCCAGCCCCACGGATAGCTCGCGCCGTCGACGCTGTCGCAGGGGCCGGCGACGAAATATCCGCGCATCTGCGCGTGCGTGTAGTGGAGCGGCTTGCAGGCGCGATTCGCGACGCACTTCCACTGCGCGTTGGTGTCCACGACACGCTCGCGCGCGGAGTCGCCCTGCACCAGAAATGCCGTCCGGTGCGTGACCTGCGCTTCGGGCGCGTACTCGCCGAAGTTCCAGACGAGCGCAGCGAGCACGTTCCGGCCGGCCTTCAACCGCGGCGCGAGATCCACGGTTTCGTAGCACCAGTGGTTCAGGTCGCTCCGCGCCGGTCCCCAGACGACCCGCTCCCCGTTCACGAAAAGCTGATAGCGATTATCCGCCGTCACGTGCACGACGAAGGACGAAGGCTTGTCCGGCAGATCGAACGCGCGCCGGAAGTGATAGACGCCGTAGTCGAAGGCGGACGCGCCCGGAACCGCGATCCAGCGGGCGCTCCAGGGCCTCGTGAGAAAGTTCGGATCGAGACGGGACACCTGATCGCCGTGCGAGGGCGTGCCGGCCCCGAACCGGCCCAGGATCATGGGGAATCCGAGGAGCGAAGCGGACTGCAGGAACGCTCGGCGCTTCATCACCACTCCAGGCGTTTTCTCTTTAGGAGGCGGGCCGGCGTGAGATCGCCGCTCCGCGGGTCTGCCACGGCTCCGCAAGCCGGAACACGCGGCTTCGCTCGGTACCCTGTCGCCGCGCGGCGGTTAGGGTATTTGCGGCTCCCCACTTTCTGAACGGGCGGCACCGAGAACAGTCGGGACGCCGGGCGCCCCTTTCTTGGCAAACCGCCGCGACGGGCTCGCTCCGCCGCCGTGTTCCCTCTGACGCTCTTCCGGCTTGCTCCGACAGACCCGCGCGGCGGCAATCCCACGCCTTTGGCCCGCGGCGCGGACCCAATCGTCAATCGTCAATAATCGTCAATCGTCAATTGCCAATCATCAATAAATCGCCAATCCCCAATCCCCAATCGGCAACGCAGATTACTGAGAGACCCGCGCAACGATTTCCTTGACGCTCAGCTTGCGGGATTCGATTTCCGCGCGCGGGAGCGTGAATCGCGTCCCGGCGTTGTGAATGACGACGCGGCCGCCGTTCATCGACATCGCGGTGTCGAGGTCGCCGGCGCGCCGCAGGCCGGGGATGTACAGCCGTTCGACGAAGGCGCCATCGCTGGAACTGTCGAACTCGCCGACGTCGAGCACGCTGCGCGAGACGGGGACGATGGCGCCGGCCAGGAACGCGGGGAGAGCGGCGGCTCCGTCGGCGATGAGGATGGCGCCAGGCACCTCGCCGAGCGCGCGAACGATGTCGGCGACGCGCTGAGCCGCAGCCGTCCGGTTGTACGTGTCGAAGTGATTGACCTTGGACGCCGCGGCTTCGTCGAACGGCGTGAAGGTGACCGGCTGGACCTTGAAACGCAGCCGCGTGAGCTCGCGCTGCAGGGCGGGATCGCTTGCGGCGAGCACGACGGTCCGCTCGGCCCCCAGCTGAGGGACCAGCGGCTCGCGCGCCGGGACGCCCAGCGCGTGGAGGAGTCCCGCCCGCAGGGACGGACGATTCGATTCGCCCAGCTGGCTCTTCGCCGCAGCGATCCAGTCCTCGGTGAGCTGCTGCGCGGTCACGGCTTCGCCCGGCAGCGGACGGCCGTGAAAAACGAGCACGTCGGCCGGCGCGTCGGCCTGGAACGACTGCTCGGCGATCTTCGTATCGGCCGGTGCGTTCCGCAGCCAGCGCGCCATCCACGCGTAGACGTGCTCACGGCTCTGCCGGTTGTAGTTGTGGTCCGCCTGCTCCTGGACGGCATGGACGCGATCGCGCGCGTCGAACAGCGCGTAGAACTTCTGCATCTCGGGGAACTCGAGCTGCATCGTCTCTTTGGTCCAGTCGCCCGTGGCCGACACCATGAGCAGCGGGCGCGGCGCGATCGTCGCCGCCAGCTCCACGTTGTTGGTGTCGAGGCGCAGCCCCGGCTGGTTCTCGCACAGGCAGCCGCCCTGCATGTGCAGCGAGATCATGTTGACCGGGGCCGCCGCCTTGATGCGGTCGTCCACGGCAGCCAGAAGGAACGTCTGCGTGCCGCCTCCCGACGCGCCGGTCGCGCCGATCCGATCGTCGTCCACTTCGGGGAGCGACTGCAGGAAGTCCACGCTCCGGATGCTGTTCCACAGCTGCAGCCCGGCAACGCTCAGCCCCCACAGAGACTCCCGCCTGCCCCCGAACTCGCGGTGCGGGAGCTGCCGGCTGTCGTTGTAGCCGATCATGTCGTAGGTAAAGACGACGAACCCCTGGCGCGCGAGGTTGATCGCCCGGCCGGGGACCGACGCGAGCGCCGTGTTTTCGAGCCGGCCGTACGACCAGTGGCCGTGAGGCGAGACGATCGCCGGAAACGGACCGGAGCCTGCGGGCCTGAACAGATTGCCCGTCACGAAAAAGCCAGGCAGGCTCTCGAAGTAGACCTTGGAGACGGAATAGTCCTTGTGCCGCCGCTCCCCAAAGACCTGGGGCCGGAGCGGGGTTTTAGTCGGCGTCGGGAGAAGTCCGGCGGACGCGAGGATGTGCTCCCGGAGATAGGCGGCGCGCGGCTGCCATTCCTGAAGCGAGGCGTACTGGCGGACCGTGAAACGGTCGTCGAGCGTGCGAAAAGGGCCTGCGGAGGGACCGGTCGCCTGCGCGTAGATGTCCGGCCGCCCCGTGCCTGCCAGCAGGAGAGCCAGGACGGCTGCGCTGGACGTGAGTCTGTCTACCAATCGTCAATCACTCGTCGGCTCAGGACATCGCAAATGCGGTCAGGATCAGGGTCGTGCAGCCGCCCAGTCTCTCGTTACCGAAGACCCAGCCGGCAAGCCGTCCAGCGCCGGAGATTGCCACGGGGAACAGGCCCTGGAGACCGGGCTCCGGCGGCTGGAGCGTGCGCATGTTCGAAAGGAGCCGCTGCTCGCTGGGAAATCGGGCGAGGTTCGCCCGCGCGCTCGCGAAGGCCGCTTCGAGTTGATCGTCCGGGCCGAACAACATCTCGTGCGCATTCGCGCACGCCGCCAGGCTCAGCATCTGCAGCGATTCCCACCGTTCACCGCGGCGGCGCTCCTGGTCTTGGGCTCTCTGATATAGATCCCGGCGCGTGCGTGGGATGTCCACGGCGCGGTTCTCCGTTCGATCGGCACCACGCGCGCGATCTTCCGGCGTGATGGTGGCCGCCTGCCTATTCGCGCGGATGCTTGCCACCCGGGGGTTGTCTCCGTCAAGCGAGTAGAGGTCTTCAACCGCCTTGAGCCCGGCCTCGGCGATGACCGCGCCAGACGCATTCTCTATGAAGGAATTGCCCTGGTCCATCATCAGGAGCCCGAACGAGATGATCTCCCGCAGAGTGCGTTCCGCCTGCTCCCGCCGGCCTTGCGAGGCCTCGAGCGCGCCCTTCGCGACGAGCGCGTTGGCGACCGCACGCGTGGGGACCCGAAGCGGGAGTGTCCATCCCGTGAACGAATGATCTGGCGGGAGCTTCGCGCCGAGAGAATCCATTTCGCGCGCCTGAGCGAGCAGCGAGACCTCGTAAAAACCGGGGTGGGAAGCGACACGCTCGAGGTATCGCGTTTCCTGCGGATTGAATCCCTTCCCTGCTCGAGCGACGAGCGCGCCAAGGCCCGCGCGATCCTTGTTGAATGGACTGCCCTGCAGATCGGGAATCCAGGGTTCTTTGATGTGCCGCGGCACCGCGCGCAGTCGTGGATCGTCTGACGAAGGCAACCCTGCCTCGGAGACTGTGTAATAGGCACGGCCGGCCTCGACGGCGGTGATCCCCGGATCCGCCGGCAGCCTGTAGGGCCGGCCAACTTCAGCGACTCGTACCCGCTCCTCGATCCGCTGCGTATCGAAATTCATCGTCTGCCAGACAATGGAACCGCCGACGAGGACGATGACAGTCGGAACGACGATGAGAACCGCACCGACCACCAGAAGCGTCGCTGTCGCGCGCGACAGCCAGAGGATCCAGGTGACGCGACGACGGTCTGACGATTGGACTCCCTCGGCGGTGACGCCTTCGAACTCGTCGAAGCCGGGGCGCAGGGTCACGAGCTCCCCGGTCGCGCCTGCCGGCGCTGCTCTCCGCCTCTGACGCTCCGCGGCGCGGAGAACCATCATTTCAACGACTCGCGCGACGAACAGGGTCGCCAGAACGACGGCGGGCAGGACCGCGACGACCACCCAGACCGCCGAAGGAGCGACAAGCCGGCGGGACGCCAGGGCCACGACGGTGAAGAGCCCGAGCAGAGGCGCAATCGCGAACAGCATTCCGGCGCCCGCTTCGACGCGTCGAAGCGCGCGGATTCGGTTGCGCCGATCGAGCGGCAGCGACGCGTAGGCGCCCCTTCCGGCAATGAGTGCGCCGACGTCTCCTGCGTGGTCCGACAGCACATCAGCCAGGATCGGCCAGCGAAAGCCAAAGGCCACGGCCTTGCGGACCTTTTCGGTGAGAGCTAAAAATTGCCCCACCGTGCCGGCAAGCAGGACGAGGCTGAACGGCAGCACGACACCGAGAAACCATCCTGGCAGCGCCCACCACGGCGAGTCCGGATCGTCGATGAAGCTCATGACCAGCCCCGCCGTCAGGATTGCGGTTGCGGCCATGACCAGCCGGACGAGCGGCCACCATTTGCGGTGGAGCGGTTCGAGCCCGCGCGCAACCTGGGTCAGGCGTTCGGTTTCGGCCCGCTGACGCCAGTCGAGGATGGCAGGGGCGAGCACGTCGTGAAAGATCTCGTACCGCGGCGCCGCGGGCGCGTCTGGAGACGCGGCGACCGGCCGCAGAATGCGCACGTCGCCGCTGCACAGTTTTTCCGCGACCGCGCGAAGGTCTGTTTGTGAAATGCCCGCGTAGTCGGCAAGGTCCGGGATCGTGTGGGCGATCTTCGTTCCGGACGGCGTCACGAGGTACCGGAACGCGCGGCTCGCGGCCTGCCGTTCGCTCGCTGACAGCGTCTTCATGACCTCGTCGAGATGGGTCCGGACGATCCGATCGGCGCCGCCAAGACGGCTGAGCGTCTCGCGCCGAAGCATGTGCGATCCGATGGCGCTCTCTTCCTTCCACAAGCGGGTCATCACGAGCTGCAGATAGGGAGTCTCGATCCGCTGCTCATCTCCTCCCGCGCCCGAATCGCCAACTCCGCCGATACCGGCGGAACCCAGGACGACTTTCCCGGTGCGCACTTGATCCAGAACGGCGTCAACCAGCTGGGGCTCCAGCGTCCATCGCTTCTCAGGCGACGCCTGGATGCTGTTGACGTGCGCGACGGGCTTCTCGATGGCGGCCCGCGCCGCCACGGAATCGAGGTGATCGATTCGCAGGTAGTTGTCGAACAGGTTGGGTATGCGCCCCTTGAAGCGATCGAGCTTCGCCAGCGCATCCTCGCGGATCGAGATCAGGAAATTCGCCCGCAGATCGCGCCGGCCGAGCGCGCGCGGCAGTTCGGCCGCGAACGTTCCGTCTCCTTCGTCCTGCGGGTGATACAGGAAGTACTCCTCGAACTGGTCGAGGATGATCAGCAGATCCGTGTTTGCCTGCGTGGTCCAGCTGTGCAGCGAATCGGTGAGCGAGCGGGACGGCGAGACGACGTCCGGCGCGGGATAACCGAGCGTGTCGCTGATCGATTCCTGAATTCGCCCCCGCAACCAGCTGACCGGGTCATCCCGCCACGAGCTGAAAACGACGACCACGAACTCGCATGGAGCGCCCGGCACGGGGTTCCGGGACGCGACCTGGCGCAGATGGTGGGCGACGCCGGCGCGCAGGACGGAGCTCTTCCCGACGCCGCTGGCGCCGAAGAGAAGCGTCAGCCGATATGCCTGCAGGTTGGCCGCAATGATCTCCTGCTCGGCTTCGCGCCCGAAGAAGAGCGCCGCGTCCTCCTCCGAGTAAGGCATCAAACCCTTGTAGGGGCTCCCGGGGACCCTGCCGGCCGGGGCCAGGGTCATTGTTCCGCACCAGCTTGGGGGAGCGCCTGCAATCGCTCGTTCAGTCCCGCGATGTAGTCCTCGAGGCGCGAGTTGATGATGTCGACGTCGCGCTTGCGCCAGAACTCCTCGTCTATCGGCTCAGGGTTGAGCTGAATCGCCCACGACTTGTAGCTGAGTTTCTGCTCGCCCCAGATGCGATGGAGGATGACGCGCAGGTTCCAGTCGCGCAGGCCGTATCCAAGAAACAGGAAGTGGCTCTTGCGCAACTTCGCCGCGAGCCGAACGGGTATCAGGTTCGAGATATCCGTCCGCGTCAGATAGTCGATGTAGTGGTCCTCCGTGATGACGTAGCTGTCCCGCTCGGGATTCGCCCGGTCGACGGCACCGTGGATTTTCAGGATGACGCTGCGCTCGTCGAGCGACAGCGCGCGATACTCGTTGGGCTTGTCGACGAGCCGGGTCTCACCGCCGGGATCGAGGTGGAGGAACTTACCGCGGTCGTCTCCCTCTGCGATGTAGATGCCCAGGTCGAACGGCTCGCCTGCCGCGCGAAACGCGCGCTCCAGCACGTCGTCGTAGTTGGTCGTCACGATGAGCTGGTACGGCTGCGGATAGCGTCTGTTCCGGAGGACTCCAGGGAGCTGCGCCAGCAATTGATGCAGCGGCGTGGGTTGGTACTCACCGTCGAAAAGACTGTGCAGCTCTTCATAGAGCGGGCCAGAACCGGTCATGACCGCGATGTACTGAGTGATGCGAGCCAGCTCCCGCGGCTCGTTCGACGGATAGCCGAAACTCTGCGCGAGATGGGCGGCGAGCTCGGACCCGCTGGGCAGATACGTTCCGGTGTGTTTACGCCATTGAGCGTCGGGCGGCCGGCCACATAGATTGACGCCAGCCCCCAGGAAGGGAACGATCCGACCACTGACAATTGCGTTTGAGACCGTGGCGAGATGGCTCTCGAGGCTGACGATCATACGAGAACGAAGCACAAGAGCTTGTAACTCATCAGATCGGGCGTGTTATGTCGTTCGATAGGAATTCGCGGAGGTGGTTGGTCCCTGCGCGTGGAGGTGCGGCCGCCCGGCCCCCGCGAGCGCGAGGGCCAGGAGGACCGCACTGGAGATCAGTCGCCGTTCAGAAAGCAAGCCTGACGCCGAAGCGGACCTGACGTTCACTCCCGTCGTTGACCGCCGTCACGACCGCGTACCCGTTCAGATTGTTCACCGTCCCATCCGGATTCAGCCTCAGGTTGGACACGTTCGTATTGCCGTTTCCGGGATTCTGGAACCGTGGCGTGTTCGTCACGTTGAAGATTTCAGCGCGCACCTGCAGGTTCATCTGCCGCGGCAGGTCGAACTGCCGGAAGATGCCGAGGTCCCACGATTTGACGCCCGGCCCGCGCAGGACGTTGAACGGCGCCGTGCCGAAGCGCACTGCGGTCACCGGGACGAACGCCAGCGGATCGAAGTAGGGATTGGTCGGACCGATCCCGCCGAGGACGTTCACGTCCGATTTCACCTGGTCCGCGGTCTGGTCGTTCTCGGGTGCGTTCAGCGAGGTCCCATTCGCGGTCACGCTGAACGGGGTCCCGCTGTAGAAGCTGAGGATGTTGTTGACCTGCCAGCCTCCGACGATCTGCGAGACGAGGTCGCCATCGTTCACCCAGCGGCGGCCGGGGCCGAACGGCAGCTCGACGATGCTCGTGATCGACAGGTTGTGCGTGCGGTCGAAGTCGCTCAGCGACTCGTTCCGGTCGTAGTACTCGGGAATGTTGACGCGCAGCGCGCTGTCGCTGTTCGCGTTGCCGGCAATCCCGGTCGATTTGGACAGCGTGTAGAAGAAGCCGAGCTGGAACCCGTTGTTGAAACGCCGCTCGAGCCGGGTCTGCAGCGCGTTGTAGTCGCTGTCGCCGACGGGCGCGATCAACCGGGTCTGACCCGCCCGGCCGAATTTCTGGTTCAACTGGCGCAACGGCTGGCCGCCATTGATCGGAGACCAGTTCAGCTCCCTGAAGCCGAGCTGGTCGATCTGACGAGTCCCCACGTACGCCACTTCGCCGACGAAGCCCCATTGGAGCTCCTTCTCGAAGGCGACGTTCCACGACTTGACGTGCCCGCGCTGGAACTCGTCTTCGAGCGTGAAGACGGTGATCGGGCTCGGCACCGGGATGATCCCGTTGCCCACATCGGCGGCGGGAATCGCCGGGATCCCCGCGCTCGTCCGGCTGACGTAGGCGAGCGAATTGGGGGCATTGACGAGCAGGTTCAGCACCGCCGGATGGTTCGTCCGCAGCGGCCGCGCCAGCGCGTACGGATCGTTGGTGATGCCGAAGCCTGCGCGGAGCACCGTACCGTCTGTCGGGCGATACGTCACCCCCACGCGCGGCGCGAACAACGCTTTGCTGACGCTGACGCCGAGGTCCATCGGCACCGACCCGACGCCCCCGATCATCATCTGATTGGTATTCACGTCATAGCGCTCGAGGCCGCGGTCCGCGCGCGTGGGAACCGGGAAGTACTCCCAGCGCGTGCCAAACGAGATCGTCATGCGCGAAGAGACCTGCCATTGATCGCGAACGTACAGGCTGTATTGCCAGTTGCGAGTGGTGTAGGGCTCGTTCAGCCCCAAGCGGCCGATCCGGTTCGGCACGCCGAGCAGAAAGGATGCGAAGGCGTTGTACAGGTTGCCGCTCGGACCTCCGAGGATCTGCGTCGGGCCGCCCTGATAGCGGAACCCGCCGCGCGCGCCGACGCTGTCTCCGCCGCTGATCTCGGGCTGCGTGTGGTTCAGCGCCTGATAGTAGATGTCGGTGCCGAACCGGATGTTGTGGTTGCCCTTCAACCAGTTGGCGTTCATCACCATCTGGTACTGATCGTCGCTGCGGTAGTACGGCATGAACGTGTCGACGGTGCCCAGGTCGGCGTACGTGTCGAGGTCGAAGAACGGTGTGCCGCCTTCATAGGGATGGATGCCATTGGTGCCTGGGAGTCCGAGCCAGTCCAGGCCTTTGTTCTCGCCGATGTCCGACTGCGCGACGCCCGTGTTCATACGCACGAACCCCACGTGCGCGTCGAACAAGAGCGTGGAAGTCATCGTGTAGGTCGCGCCGGCCGAGACGTTGTAGGTGTTCCCCTCGCCTGTCCCCGGATTGCTGCTGCCGAGCGGCTGCCCCTGCAGCTGATCGCCGAAGTTCGTCCCGTTCTCGGTGAAGAAGTCGAGGACGCTGAACCGGCCGAACACGTTGACGTTGGTCGACGCGTTCCAGTTCAGCTTCGTGTCGAGCGTCGAGCGGTTCAGCACGAAGGGCGCCGACACGAAGTAGTTGTCGGTTTCCCCCGGCAGGTTGGGCAGCGGCAGCAGCGCGAGAAGCGTCCGCGCGGTCGGATCGATCATCGTGTCCGGAATGGTGTTGTTGGGAAACGGCGTCCGGCCGGAGCCGTTCGCGTTGCCGGTGAACGGATTGTAGATGGGGTTGGCCGACGCGCGCAGATCGCCGCTGCGCACCGCCGCGGTCGGGACCGAGACGGTCCGGGTCAGCGCCTGTTTATCGCGCGTCCCCTCATAGCTCGCGAAGTAGAACAGCTTGTCGCGCATGATCGGACCGCCGACCGTGCCGCCGTACTGGTTGTAGTTCCAATCCCCTTTCGGCTGCGCTGCCGGCTGGAAATACGGCTTCGTCCGCAGCTGCTCGTTCGAGAAGTACTCGAACAGCGACCCGCGCACCAGGTTCGTGCCGCTCTTGATCTGCACGTTGATGGCCGAGCCGCCCGCGAGCCCCTGCTCGGCGTCGAAGCTGCTCGTCACGATGTTGACGGTGTCCAGCGACTCGAGCGCCGGGACGTAGGCCGCGACGTGCGGCAGCCAGATGTTCGTCGTGCTGACGCCGTCGATGCGGACGTTGTTGGAGCTGCGGCTCGCGCCGTTGACGTTGAAGACGAGCGCGCGCGAGGGATTGGACGGCACGGAGTGCGCTTCCGCGGGCGGCGTAAAGCCCGGCAGCACGCGGAACATGTACTGGTAGTTCCGGTTGATCGACACGGGCAGGTTCACGAGCTCGACCGCCTTCAGCTCCGAACGGACTTCGGCCCGGTCGGTCTGCAGGACGGGGCTGGCCGCCTCGACCAGGACCGTCTCGGACAGAGCACCCACCTCGAGCGTCGCGTCGACGCGCGTGATGCTGTTGATCGTGACCGGAACGTCCCGCGAGAACGTCTTGAACCCGCTCAGCGTGACGGTGACCGTATAGGTGCCGGTCTGCAGGGCCGGAAACCGATAGGCGCCGGTCTCGTCGGAGATCCCTTCGCGCGCGGCCTTCGTCTCGAGGTGCGTGATCGTCACTGTAGCGCCTGGGATCGCGGCGCCGCTCGGATCGTGCACGCTGCCGACGACGGACCCGTAGAGGACCTGCCCCGCCGCGGCACGTGGCGCGGCGAGCGCACAGACGAACGCCAGGGCCAGGGGCACGGCGATCAGCCGGTGCACTCCTGGGGACGCTGTGGTCGATGTCATGTCGGCTCTCCCTCTGAGGACGATGTCTTCAAACGCACGACGCCGGGGTGGAAAGAGCGCGTCCGGCCGGGAAAATCCACAGGCGGGCGAGGGTCTTGACGGAGCCCGCCGCGATTGGCCGCTACGCTAGAAAACGGCCGCCTTCTTGTCAAGGGCTTTCGGCCCCGTCCCCCTACGACGTGAACGCCGCCTGGTGAGCCTGAAACGTCGCCCGGAAGTACTTCAGCACCCGGAGCGGATCGGCAGACGGCGGGATTTCGGCGAAGCAGTAGCCCTCGAACCCGATCTCGTTCAGCAGCCGGATCAGGCTCCTCCACGGATACTCCTCCAGAAAGAGATCGCGCATGTGCACCTGGCCGATCGCCGCCTGCACGAGCCGGAAGTTGGCCTCCAGCCCGCCGTCGAGGAGGTCGTCCTGGTTGGAGTTCCAGCAGACCCGAACGGCCGGATGATTGTCCGCGTGGTCCAGGATCTTGCGGATGCGCGGCACCCGCGCGGTGCCCTCGCCATGGACCTCGAGCTGAATCTTGACGCCCTGGTCGGCCGCCGCGGCGCCGCAGACCTTCAACGCCTTCCCGATTTGCTCCAGCGTCTTCGCCTCGGGCACGCCGGAGGGCAGCCCGTTCGGCCGCACCTTCACGCCCGGCGAGCCGACGTCGTGCGCGAGCTGCACCCACGCTTTGGTCTCTTCGATATTCTTACGCAGGACCGCCGGGTCGGGCGACTGGTACTCGCAAATCGTCCCCAGGCCCGCGAGCGCTATCGGCGAATCCGCGAACCGCTTCCGAACCTCCGCTCGTCCCGCCGCGGACAGCGCGATCTCGACGCCGTGGGCGTGCGTCGTCCTCAGCTCCACGCCGTGTAGTCCGGCCTCCGTGAGGTTCTTGATGATCGCGGGAATGTCCCAGTCCTTCGCGATGTTGTAGGTGACCGTTCCGATGCGCGGCCCCCTTGTGCGCGGGGCCGGAGATTGCGAGCGGCCGGATAGTTCCAGCGCGCCGAGCGCAGGCAGACCGGCGGCCACCGCAAGAAAACGTCGTCTGGACTGATTCATGGGAAGTCTCCGCCAGATCCGCGGCTGCTAGCGCCGCTGCCCGATGCCGAACTGATCCCCGGCCTGGATCGGCCGGTCGCCGTTGAAGACGATTTCGAGCAGTTTCTCGCTCTGCACTGCCCGCCCCTGTTCATCCTCGAGCGCCGCGACGATTCTCTTCGTCTTCGTCTCGATGACCTCGCCGGTCGAGGGATAGGCGTACGTGCCGTCCAGGCCGAACGAGATCCAGCCGGGCTGATCCCGCAGCTGTATGCTGGTGAGCTGCTTCGGCGGCATGACCGTGGCGTCGAACACATGGACCCGGCTGTTGGCCGCGTCCGCCAGCCAGAGCTCGGACTCGTCTGGAGGCAGGGCGATGCCGTGACTCGGGCAACCGTGCCGTTTGACCGGCCCCTTTTGATAGCCAGACACCTCCACGCGGTGCAGCATCCGCCCCGTCTGGAGATCGCCCACCTCGAATCCGAGCAGCCCGTTGACATTCACGAAGCAGAGCGTCTGGCGGCCGTCGATCGTGAAGGGGCGGATGACGTCACCAAACGGACCCACTTGTTTCGTCACCTTATGCGTCGTCGTGTCCGCGACGTTCAGCATCGGCGACTTCAGGCCTGCGAGATAGACGAACCTGCCGTCCGGGGCGTAGATCGTGTTGTGCGCGCCTGAATTCGTCTCCAGTCGGGCGATGACGTCGCCTGTCATCGCGTCGACGGCGTGCCAGTGCGGCCCCTCGAAGGAGGGCACGTAGAGCGTCTTTCCGTCTGGCGCGATCGCCATCCGATCGCAGCCGCCTTCGTACGTTCTGTTCCAGACAATTCGCTCGGTGCGCAGGTCGATTGAGAACACGCGTTTCGGCGTGCTCACGTACAGTCGGCCGCTGTCCGCGTTCGCGGCGATGCCCTTGACGTTCTCCGGCGCCTCGCCATCCTTCTGTTCGAGCGTCGGAATGCGTTTCACGAAGCGATGTCCGTTGGCGACGTCGAAGACCAGGATCCCGACGCCGCCATGTTCGACGTAGTTTCGGATGCCTGGCGCGGCGACGTAGAGCAGCCGCCTTTCCTCGGGCGGGCTCACTGAAACCGCGCGCGCGCCGACCGCCAGGCCGAGCGCGCACAACCCGAAGCGCAAGAGCTTGAAACTCATCAGATCGGCCGTGTTATATCATGCGATCTCTTCATTGATGTGAGGGATCACGACATGCGACGAACAGCTCTTCCGATTGCAGCCGCCCTGTTGACGACAGCGGTCGGCCTGGCCAGCGCACAGAAAACAACGCCGGTGCACCCGGGCAAGGGAGGAAGCCCGCACGTCCGGACCGACTGGACGATCGACGGCGCCAACATCTCGATCGAGTACGGCCGGCCATCCCTGAAGGGCCGTCCCGAGTCACAGGTGATGCCACCGGGCCAGGAGTGGCGCACCGGGGCGGATGAAGCCACGACGCTCAAGACCGACAAGCCGTTGAAGTTCGGGACGCTCACCGTGCCGGCGGGCGCAGTGACGCTTTACACGGTGCCGGGCGACAAGGAGTGGCAGCTCGTCGTGAGCAAGCGCACCGGCCAGTGGGGCGTTCCGTATCCAACCGGTCAGGACCTGGGACGAGTGCCGATGAAGGCCGCCAAGACCGGCGCGCCGGTCGAGCAGCTCACGATCTCCATCGACGACACGCCGGCGGGCGGCGTGCTCCGGGTCGAGTGGGGCACGGCGAGCGCGAGCGTGCCGTTCACGGTGGGCTAATTCCTTTACCGCAAAGGACGCAGAGGGAGCAAAGGACGCAGAGGGTGACGGCGCGCTCGGCGCCCTCGGTGTTCTCTGCGTCCTCTGCATCCTCTGCGCCCTCGGCGTCCTCTGCGCCCTCTGCCTTCTCTGCGTGCTCTGCGTTTAAGAATGATTCCACCCACCCGGTCGTCTAACGGTCATGAAGAGGCTCCGCTGGACCGGTACTCTGCTTTTCGTCGCCGCTTTGGCAGCCTGCGGCGGCTCGCCGACCGCCCCCGATAACCTGCCGGCGCTCGCCCTGCAGGAAGAAACCGCGGCGTATACATACCGCGCAGCGCCCGGCGACCCGATCGACACCGCCTGGCAGCGGACCTACCACGACTGGGCCGTTGCAACGCTCGACCTGTCAGTCACGCGACGGGTTATCTACAACAAGTATCTGAGCCGGCAACACATGGGCTCGATCACGGGCAACTCCAACACGAACGGCTTCGCGACGTTGCAGACCTTCGAGATCCACACGATCTGGCCGACGGACAATCACGAAGTCGTCCACCTCCTCACGTCGACCTTCGGCTTTCCGCCCGCGCTCTTCAGCGAGGGCATCGCGGTCGCCCACCAGACGAACCCGGCGCGGAACGACTTCGTGGCCAAGTGGAACGGCACGCCGCTGCACGACCACGCGCGTACGTTCCGGCGGACGGGCCGGCTGGGCCGGCTCGGCCAGATGATCGAGTCGAACGCGTTCCGCGGCTTCGACGCGGAGATCACGTATCCCCAATCGGGCTCCTTCATGCGCTGGTTGATCGATACGCAGGGCCTGGCGAAGGTCAAGGCGCTCTTTGGCCGCGTCGCGTTCCAGGACCCTGCGGCAGCATCACGGGCGGCCTTTCTCGACGTGTTCGGGATGACGCTCGAGGAAGCCGAGGAGCAGTGGTTGGCTTTTATCGGATGATCCCGGCCCGCCCGACCTGAAGGTCGGGCCTACTCCCGCGCCAACGCAATCCACGCCGCGACAGGGGCGAGGACCAGCCAGGGCAGGAGCAGAAGAAGGAGGACCGGCGCGTGGTTCCTCGCGGCTGTCGCGAGGGGGGCTAACTCAGGCGCGGACGGGAGCGCCGGCAGCCTCGGCCAGACGGCCGCCGCGACCGCCGCGGCGACGACGAGCGCCGCCGCGCCGGCCACACCGTGCGCGACCGCGATCGGCCGCTCGGCCGTGCGCGCCGCTTCCTGTCGCGCTCGCATCTGTGCTTTCCACCAGACGACCGCCGACGGGGGGACCCGCGCCTCAACCGACGCGCGATCGTGATCGTCGGCAAGCGGCCGCGGCTACCTCGATCAGATCGGCGCAGATGGCGCACGTGCGGACATGCCGCCGGAGATCGACGTCTGCCCGCTCGGGCCAGCGCCGCGAGGCGACCGCGTCGAGCGCCTCCTGCTCGCGCGGACACTCAGTCCTTCGCACGGGACGCTCCAGTCCGGTCCGGTTGCGCGGCGACCTGCGGCTCCGGCTGCCCTCGCAGGAATCCCGCAAGCCTGCGGCGCGCCCGGAACAGCAGCATCTTCACGCTCGCGGCCTTGACCCCCAGCATTCGGGCGATCTCGCGATGCGACGACCCTTCGGCGTATGCGAGCCACAAGAGAGCGCGCTCGCGTGGCCGGAGCCGGCGCATCGCACGCGAGAGATCCGTCCGCACCGCTGGATCCGACGGCGGCGCCGAAGGCTCTGGCCCAGTAGCGGCCTCCGGTGAGCGAGCCGCGCCCATGCCGGCTTGCCGTGAGCGAGCGACGCGAGTCGAACGGTCGCGTACGAGGTTGATCGCGATTCGGAACAGGTAATGGCGGCGATGGGCGTCGCTGGCGAACGCCCGGTCGGCGCGCAGGAATCGATAGTAGCTTTCCTGCAGCAGGTCGTCCGCCGCGTGCCGATCGCCGGTCATCCGCGACAGGTACGCCCAGAGTGGACGGGCCGTCCGTTCGTAGAAGGCGCGAAACGCCGGCTCGTCCATCGTGAGCGTCTCGTCCGTCCCACCCGCGTCCTGGAGGATGGCTTGACCGAGGCTGGACCGGGTTGCGTGGGCGACGTCCGAGAGAGTCAAATCTCTTGTCATCGGATCACGTCTCGCCTCGCGGCGCGACCGGGAGCGGATCGAAGAGCCCGAGCCGGCGCGAGAGCGCGTACGACACCGCCGCTGAAACCAGAAACCCTCCGCCGACGGCGACCGCGAACACGCCGATCACCCACAAGGGCAGCTGGACGTCCTCGATGACGCGGGCGCTGGCGAACTGGAGGCCGAGACCCCCGAGCGCGAGCACGAAGCCGGCCTGCAGCGACCAGAGGATGCGGCCGACCGGCGCCGCGATCGCGCGCGGCCCCTCCACCGCGATCGGCGCCGACTCGAGGAATCGCTGCCCCGCAGGAGACTGGACGTAGGCGAGCACCTCTTCGTTCGCCGTCAGGCGATCGAGGAGCTTGTTGTGCGCATCGGTCTGGATCTTGGTGAGCCGGAGCCAGCGCCGGTAGTCGATGACCGTCTTGATGAGCCAGACGAACAGGCTGGTCACGATCGCCATAACCGCCAGGGCCGCGGCGCCGGCAAGCGTGTTTTCCCAGAAGTTGATCATGTCCCGCTTCGGATCGTTGTAGCCACCGCGCAGGTCCCCGAGGAAGTAGCCCGGGTTGTGCGCCACCTCCGGGTGCTGCGTCAGGAACGCCGCCAGCGTGGGGTACGTCGCCAGGTAGTTCTGGTTCGTCAGGAGCGACGGATCCAGCCTGAGAACGTGCGGAAGCGATGGCGGGTACTGAGCGAGCGTCCGGTGCAGCGCTTCGCGGGTCTCGCTGGCTTCCAGGGCCTCCACGCGCAACGTCGGCGGGATCTGTTGGGGTTGTCTCGCTTGAGCCGGGGCGACGGCGAGCGCGGCAACGAGCAGAACTGTCATGACGGCTAATACCCGGATGCGGCCGAAGGGTTAACAGTCTCGCGCCACAACGACAACTTCGTAACCCAGGGAGCGCGCTGCGGGAAGACTAAAGTCGAGGTAACGCGCGAACAAACACGGAGAAATTCTCTTCTGCGCAGCCGCCAAACACGGCCCAGGAATCGCATAAGATGCGCTGAGCGAAATCGCTGCTGGATGCCCACCAGCCCCTCCGAACGCTCTCTCGTCGGTCCGGTTCTCTTCGGCCTCATGACGCTGGCGGTCTACAGCGTCCTCAGGGCGATGCAGGTCGTCCCACGCGTCGACCCCTGGGATCGCGCCCTCCTCGTCAGCCTCCCCATCGCCGCCGCAGGAGTGATGATCCTCGTCCGGGCGCTGACGTCGCCGGGCGAGGAGGAGCGGACCAACTCGCATCGGCCGATCCCGCTGGTCGCGCCCGCGCCTCCGGCGGCGATCCGGACGCCCGCCGCCTCCGAACCTCGAGCGTCATCGACCACGCCGCGGACGGTGGAGGAAGCGCCGAAGCTCGACGCGGTGCTGCGGTTCGCCCGGGAGCTGAACGCCTCGCCCGAGATCGACCGGCTGCACGCCGCCATCAGCAAGGGCCTCGCGCCGCTCCTGGGCTATCAGGACGTCTGGATCGTGACGCGCTTCGGATCCCTCCAGCGGGTGATCCTGCCCGACGGCGCGCGCTCGGGGGCCGAAACGCTCAAGTCAGTCCAGCAATGGGTGACGTTTCCGCTGGCCGCGGATGGGATGACGTTCGGCCTGCTCGGCATCGGTGTCGGTCAGGAGCGCATGGGCGAACGCCGGCGCGAGGTGCTCAGAGAGGTCGCCACGCTCCTCGCGCAGGCGCTGAAGACGTCGGAAGCCTTCGAGCGCATGCGCGAAACGAGCACGGTCGATCCGTTGACCGGCTGCTCGACCCGCGCCCACGGCCTCCACCGGCTGGAGATCGAGTTGCGTCGGGCGCAGCGGTCGGGGAAGCAGGCGGCCGTGCTGCTCCTCGACCTCGACCACTTCAAGGCTGTGAACGATCGATACGGGCATCCCTGCGGCGACGCCGTGCTGGCGCAGGTCGGAAAGACGATGATGCAGACGCTGCGGGCGAGCGACATCCGGTGCCGATGGGGAGGCGAGGAGTTTCTCCTCGTGCTCCCGGAAACCGGTCTCGAGGCGGCCAAGCGTGTGGCCGATTCGGTGTGCCACCGAATCGCGGACGCGCGGGTCATCTACGGCAGCGAAGAGGTGCGCGTCACCGTCAGCGTCGGCGTGACCGTCACCCGCCCCGGCGAGGTCGACACGCAGAATCTGCTGTTGCGGGTGGATGCGGCGCTCTATCGCGCCAAGAACGAAGGACGCAACTGCGTGCGTGCGGTCATCGGGGACCTGCGCGGTGCGCCGGTCGCACGGCCGCCGAGCGGGCCGATCCTGCCCTTCCCGGACAGACGCGATCCCTCACGCTCCGATCGACGCCGGATCACCGGGTTCGGCCGCCGGCGTACGGATCGCAGCCAGACGAACGGCTAGACCCCGCGCGCGTGCGGACCGCCCCAGCCTTCACGGGAGAGCGCCCGCTGGAGATCCGCCCACCGCTGGTTCAACTCTCGAGGGCCGTTGAACCGCTCGACCCGGATCGCTGAATCCGGCCGATCGATGACGAGCTCGTACCCCTCACCTCCGGCATCCGGCCGCACTTCGCACCGGATGCTCACCGCTCCGCGGCGAAAGAAGTAGTACATGGCACCCGATTCTTTCGGATCGTGTGCGGTCAGCGGATAGTGTGCGCTTCACGCCAGATCACAGTCGTGCAATCCGGTCCACGCAAATAGTGGGCTACACGCCCGATCCACATTTTGAGCTTTGCCCGTAACCGCGTGTGAGCGTGAGGGTTCGCCCCGCCCGCCAGCCCCGGCACCGCTCCTGTATCCCTGACCCCCTGGTTCTGGATTCTTTGTGCGTCGTGGTGGTGGTGTCTGAGATCCGGAGTCCGGAGTCATTTATATGAGTGCCAAAAGAACCAGGAAGGCAAAGGCTGTAAACATGGCAAAGAGGAAAAAGTCCAAGCAGGTCTCGAAGAAGACGTATGCGAGGATTCGGCTGCTTTCGGCGGCGGCGCTGGTGTTCATGGCGGTCATGGCCATCGTGGTGGACGCTTCGGATCAGTCCACCGCGAAGAGCTCAGCGGCTGTCGTAGCGTCGCTCTCGTCACTGGGGGCGGTTGCGCCGATCGAGGACAGACCGACGGCGACGGCCGGCACGAAGCCCGTTCCCGACTCGACCTACGTGGGCTGCCTGCGCGAGGACGATGGCAGGTTCGTGTTGACGGAGATCGGCGGCCCGGACGCGCCCAAGTCGCGGAACTGGAAGACGATGTTCGTGACCAAGAAGGCCGGGAAGCTCGAGGTGACCTCCTCGGGCACGCTGCGGCTGTCGCGGCACGTCGACCAGACCGTTCAGATCACGGGCAAGCGGACCGACAAAGTGTTCACGGCCCGCTCGTTGAAGGTCGTCGGGTCGATCTGCAGTAACTAGGCTCAACCCGGAGTTCATCGACGCTAGGGGGCCGGTCGAAAGACCGGCCCTTTTTTTTGTCTATACTCCCGTCCCATGCCTATTCTCCTGATCCTCCTTCTGGCGCAGGCGCCGCCTGTCGCTGCTGATCTTCCAAGTTGCCCGGAGCTCACCCGCGCGGTGACCGACATGGCGCGGCAGGACGCCAGGCTTCGCGACTGGCCGCAGCTCGGCCGCTACCGCGACGCCAACCGGCAGCTGCCGCCGCCGGCTGCGACCGACGCGCGCGTCGTGTTCATGGGGGATTCGATCACGGACCTCTGGCAGCAGCCGCACTTCGGCGGGTTTTTTCCGGGGAAGCCCTACGTCGATCGCGGCATCAGCGCCCAGACGACGCCGCAGATGTTGATCAGGTTCCGCCCTGACGTGCTCGATTTGAAACCGAAGGCCGTCGTCATTCTCGCCGGTACGAACGACATCGCGGGCAACACGGGGCCGATGACGAACGAGGAGATCCAGGCCAACTTCGCGTCGATGAGCGAGCTGGCGCGCGCGAACGGCATCCGCGTCATCCTCGCGAGCATCCTGCCGGTCAGCGTGTACCACGTCCAGGCTCCCGCCCCGCCGCAAACGACCCGCCGGCCGATGGAGCGGATCCGCGCGCTCAACAAGTGGCTCGAGGCGTACGCCGCCTCGAACGGGCACGTCTACCTGGACTACTTCTCAGCGATGACCGACGCCTCAGGCCATCTGCGCACGGAGCTGAGCGAGGACGATCTCCATCCGAACGCGAAGGGCTACGCGATCATGGGGCCGCTGGCGGAGGCGGCCATTCTGAAAGTCCTCAAGTAAACTGTCGCCCGCATTGTGGATTGGGGATTGGGATTGGGATTTATTGGCGATTGTTCATTGACGATTGAGGAATATTGGCAATTGATGATTGGCGAGCTGCTCGAATGCCAAGCTGCGGCACCCAGGCGTGCGGCTGGAACCGCGGGGTTCAGTCAGACCAAGCGGTCGAGAACGGCGGCGGGCACGCGAGAGCGCAGCTGAGGATCGCGCTCCAGAATCCGGGCGATATCGGCGAGATCCTTCTGGCGCTTGCTGGGGCGGCGAGACTCATCCTCGGCCGCCCAGATCTTTCCCTGGAGCACATCCTCCAGGGCGGCCACCGGCAAACGCACGCCCAGCACCTCGCGAAACGACGCCCGCCCGACGAACGCGTCGTAGCGCGGATCCAGCTGGATCTGCACGCGCAGGTCGGATCCCGCCAGCGACACGTTCAGACTGTGCGGAAAACGATCGACCCGGAAGTGTTGCCTCAGCAGGGATTCGAGCCGCTCCAACTCTCCGACCGCCACGGCCAGATCGAGGTCGAGGCTGACGACCGGCTCGACGTAGGCGTTGACGCCCTGACCACCGACGACGCAGTACTTGACCCGCTCGTCGTCCAGCAGTGAGACGAGCCGTTCGAGAAAGCCGGCTTCATCCACCGTGACCGTCTTCCAGAATGCCAGGGCTTTCATCATGGACCATCGATGCGCCCGTGATTGTATCAGGCAGCGGCGCAGGAGTCGCCGCCGCAAGAACCTGAGCGAGGACGATCTCCATCCGAACGCGAAGGGCTACGCGATCATGGGGCCGCTCGCCGAGGCCGCAATCCAGAGGGCGCTCGCACAGAAGTTTTGAGTCTTGAGTTCTGAGTCTTGAGTGAAAACTCAGAACTCAGAACTCGTCGCCGAGGCGGCGATTCAGAAGGCGCTTACTCGCCACTCCCCTTGAACTGATCGTCTTCGTCCGCGAAGAGGACGTTGAAGCTCGTGAGCGTCCCATAGCAACCGCTGACGTACCCCTGCAGCTTGACCTTCACATCGTCCGGCAGATCCGACGCGTTCAGTTGCTGCTCGAGCGTCCGCAGCCGATTCCGCAGCATCACGACCTTGTGAAAGAACGTCTCGATGGGCCAGCTCTTCTCCTGCAGGCCGGGCGTACCCGGACGCAGGACAAACGCGCCGCCGCGCCATTTCTCGGCCGGGGCGACCGGCGTGATGCCGGTCTCCTCACGGATGATGCGCCGCAGCAGCAGCTCGAGATCAGTGGTGGAATCCTGGGGAAGCATGACAGGCGGCGCGCTCCTTTCGCGATCGCTCACGATCGAGACTGCGGTGGACGAACGGCGCTCGCGAACGGCAGACGACGGGCCGGGCGTCTTGGACGTCGCAACCCTGGGCCCTCCGCGATAGTTGTGCTCGCTGCGACAGTACCCGCAGACGACGCGCAGCGGGCGGCCGGCTGGATCGGCCGCAACCACTGTGTGCATGCGATCCATCTTGCACGCATGGCAGGCGTCCTCGATAGATTCGCCAGCTCGATACGTTCGGCCCGTCGACATGACAACTCCCGAGCGCGCGCATTCACCGGGGTCAGAACTCGGAACTCAAAACTCAGAACTCAAAACTGAGAAGTCGTCTTCCTCCGCTGCTCGTGATAGTCAATCGGCCGATCGTCGGTCTTGAGCGAGTCCGGATCGATCCAGTAGTAGTCGCCGAACGGCCGCTTCTCGGGCCAGATCTCGTCGAGCGTCCCGGCGTCGTACAGGATCCCGCCCTTCATCACGTACTGGATGTCCGTCGTGTTGCGGATGTTCTGCAGCGGGTTCGAGTTCAACACCATCAGATCTCCGAGCTTGCCTGTGGAGATAGTCCCGAGGTCCTTCGACGCCCCAAGGAAATGCGCGCCGTGCACGCTCGCGAGCTCGAGCGCCCCCATCGGCCCCATCGCCGACGCGGCCATCCAGACTTCCCAGTGCGACCCGATGCCGTGCTGCTGACCGTGTGAACCGATCGCGCCGTAGCCGCCGTTGGCGATGATGTCCGCGAGCCCCTGAGCCAGGAGCGGGAAGCTGTAGTCGCTCGCCGGCCGCATCATATGGCGCCGGGCGTGCGGGATGAGCTGCCGCCACGGCATCCAGCGCCGCATCTTCTCGTCCTTCCACGTGTCGCTCTCCTGCCAGAAGTACTCCTCGTTCCACGCGGCGGAGCCGCCGACGATGAACGTCGGCGAGTAGACCGCTTTGGCCTGGCCGAAGAACTTCGCCGCGTCCTGGTAGAGCGGCATGTAGCTCATCGGATGTTCCCAGCCGGTCTGGCCGTCGACGATCATGCTGAGGTTGTATTCGACGGAGTCCCCCTCGGCGGTGACCATCAATCCCTTCTTCCGCGCGACGTCGGAGATCCACTGCCGCTGGTCGCGCCGCGGCTGCAGGTACTGCTTGATCGACACCGCGCCCCAGGACTGGAGCCGCGCGATGTTCTGCTCGGCGACCTCGTAGCTCGAGATCTCGTTCTGCCGCGGCCCGTCGCCGCGATACAGCGGGTCGCCGGTGCTGTAGGTCCGGGGGCCGATCATCAGGCCGGCCTCGATCAGCTCCGCCGCCGGGAAGATGTTCTGCGACCACATCGAGTTGTCGAGGTTCGTCGTCACGCCGTAGGCCAGGTAGATGGCCGTCTCCGAGCTGCGCGACGGGATGATCCCGGCGTGCTCCCGGTAGTGGTGCGCGTGCATGTCCACGAAGCCCGGAATGATCGTCTTCCCTTTCGCGTCGACGATCCGCTCGATGCCGGACGTGGAGCACTGCCCCACGCAGGCGATGCGGCCGTTCGTAACCACGATCGCTCCGCTCTCGATGACCTGCTTGTTCTCCAGCGTGACGATGCGCGCGTTCGTCAGGGCAATCGATCCTTTGGGAATTCGGCGCGGAATGGAGAGCGAGATCGCGGTCTCGTCGGTCTTCTTCGTGCCGACGTGATAGATGAAATGGCGCGGCCCGCTGCCGAACTCGATCGTGTCGTTGTCGCGCCAGCGCGGGAAGAGTCCGCCCTCTTTGCTGACCTGCGTGACGGGGAGCTTGCCCTTCCGTTTGTCCATCTTCACGGGCGTCGTCCCTGTCCCCTCGAGCGGGAGCGGCGTGAGATAGATGTTGTCCCCTTCGTCGAACGCGACCCACTTGCCGTCTGGCGACGGCACGAGCTCGTCTGAGTATTCGAAGATGAGATGCGTGCGCCGATCGCTGCCGTCGGGCCTGACCGACACGAGGTGCGTGACCTGCTGTCCGCCGCCCTGTCCTGGCGTGGCCGGCCGCTCTTCCTTCTGTTCGGGGAAGAAGATTCGTCCTTCCGGCCCGAACGACGCGCGGACTATCTGACGGCGGCCCGCCGTCCCTTCCACGCGCGTGATCGGCTCGGGCTCGCCGCCGCTCGCCTTCACGCGTACCAGCTCGAACCAGGGATTGCGGGTGATGGTCCGTCCGCGAAACGCTTCCCCGGCGCCGCGCGAGACCACGATAGACGCGCCGTCCGGGCTCCAGACCGGGTTGACGTATTCGCCGGCGGTGGGTGTGAGCTGTTGCGGCGTCGACGACGCACCGGAGTCCGCGACTGCGGCCTTCCACACGTGACCGTATTCTTTTTCGTTCCAGGTCGTGAAGGCGATCGAGCGGCCGTCGGGCGACCAGGCGGGCGCAAACTCGAAGCGATCCGTCGCGAAACCTGCGGGCTTGCCGAAGGCCTCGGGAGTGAGCCTGCGAGCGGACGGGCCGGTCTGGGGGGAGGGGCCGGTCTTAAGACCGGCCCCTCCAAGATCAATAATCCAGATCCGCCCGACCGCCTGGAATGCGAGCCGCTTTCCATCCGGCGATGCCGTCTGCCACCGCGCGAACTTCACGTCGAACGAGCCGTCGGGAACCTCGATCGCCTTGTACGCCATCTCCGACAGCGTCCGCTTCACGCGTGCGGTGAACGGAATCGTGCTGACGTTTCCGGACGCCACATCCACACGCCGGATCTTTCCGCCCTGCGCGATCACGATCGACTTGCTGTCGCGGGCCCACGCGTAGCCCGGCAGCACGCGCCAGGTTTTCATGCCTTCGCCCATGTCCACTTCGATGGGGTCCATCAGCAGCCGATCGCGCCCCGTCGCCGTGTCGCGCAGCCAGAGCGCCGTGCGCGGACCGAACTTGTGGCCCTTGTAGGAGATGGTTCCATCCGGGATCCGGCGCGCGAACGCGAGGTAGCGGCCGTCGGGCGACGGCTCTGGTGCGATCGCGCCGCCGCTCGAGCTGCGGCTCTGCTGCGCGTTCGATCCGTCGGTGACTTCCGCAACCTCCCCGGTCTTCCGCTCCAGCCGTCGGATCTGATACGCACCGGCGACCATGTCGCGGCGTCCTGACCACGCCTGCTGGCCGTCGCTCGCGTGGAAGAACAGGAACTTGCCGTCCTGCGAAAGCGAGGGTGACGCCGCGCCCTGTTGATCGCGGCCTGTCAGCTCGACCCCCTCGCCGCCGTCGCGGTGGAACATCCAGAGACCCGCACCGCCTGGACCCGCGTTCGGTCTGAGGTTCGTACGCCGAACGACGATGAACTGGCCGTCTGGCGTCCACGTCGGCTCGAACGCGCGCGCCTCGCGATCGGTCTGGACCTGCTTCGCGTTCGATCCGTCGGCATCCATGACCCACAGGTTGTTCTGCCCCTTGCGATCCGAGATGAAGGCGATCGATCTTCCGTCGGGCGAAATGCGCGGGTGGAAGTTGAGCGCAGCACCGGTGTCCTGCGTCAGGCACTGGGCGTCGCCCCCCTCGGCCGGGACGCGATAGACGTGCGCGAGCAGGTCGAACACGATCCACTTGCCGTCGGGCGACAGATCGACCGACATCCAGGTCCCTTCGGACGTCGTGAACTCGATCTCGCGCGTGTTGCCGCGCGCCTTCGTGGTATCCCACGGCGGCTCGCGCTTCTTGTCCTTTTCTTCATCGGACTGTGACTGTCCGAGGAGCGTGACGGCGGTGACAAGCGCGAGAGTGGCGAGGCCGACGGTAGACCGAAAAGTGCTGAACATCGGAGCCTCCTGCGGGATGGGAGATATTACCCGATGCATTCGGCGAAAAAAGCGGTAGTATCGGCGCACCCGGAGGGAGGGAGGTTGACATGGCTCTAGTCCGCCTCGTGGTTCCCGCCGCGCTCGCCATCGCCTTCGCGGCTCCTGTCCTTCACGCCCAGGTCTCCACGGCACTCGTCCAGGGAGAGATCACCGACGAGACGAAAGCTGTGCTTCCGGGCGCAACCGTGACGGCCCGCAACGAGGAGACGGGCTTCGCCCGGACCGCGGTATCGGACGCGCGCGGGTACTTCCGCATCATCGCGCTGCCGCCCGGCACGTATCAGATTACGGCCGAGCTTACCGGCTTCGCGACCGTCGACAAGACGGGCATCCAGCTCACCATCGGCCAGGAAGCCGCGATCAACTTTCAGCTGCAGCTCGTGACGGTGCAGGAGTCAATCACGGTCACGGGCGAATCGCCGCTCGTCGAGGTGTCGAAGACGACGCTCGGCACGACGATCAACGCCAAGAAGCTGGAAGAACTACCGATGGCCGGGCGGAACTACCTGTCGCTTCTGACCCTCGCGGCGGGCGTCACCTCCCAGGGGGGCGCGGGCGGCATGGCGTCTGCCGGCCGCAACTCCGGCCGCACCGGCTACGTCGTCGACGGCGTCAGCCAGGAGCGCAACGTCTTCCCATCCGCGCGCGGGAGCCTCTCCCCCGACTCGGTCCAGGAGTTCCAGATCCTGACGAACATGTTCAGCGCCGAGTACGGCCAGGCCTCCGGGCCGATCGTCAACATCCTGACGCGGTCGGGGACGAACGCGCTGCACGGGCGCGTCGGCGCGTTCACGCGGCTCAACGAGCTCGACGCGCGCGACTACTTCGCCACCGGCGAGGCTCCGTACAGCCAGCAGTGGTACTCGGCCAATGTCGGCGGGCCGATCATCCGCGACAAGGCGCACTACTTCGGCGCCTTCGAGGGCATCAGGACCGATCAGACCGCCGTCGTAACCTCCCCCCTTGCACCGGGAGAGTTTCCGACGACCTTCAGGCAGACGAAAACGCTCATCAAGGGGGACTACCAGGTCGGCTCGGCCCACCATCTGAGCGGGCGGTTCAACCGGGACTGGAACGCGAACGACAACAGCGGCGTCGGTGGCCTGAACACCATCGAGCGCGCGCAGACGGCCGATCGGAGCATGTGGGACACGCAGGTCACGGCCAACTCCATCCTCGGGCCGCAGTGGCTGAACGAGCTGCGCGTGCAGTACGCCCGGGACTACAACGTGATCGATGGAAAGTGCACGACCTGCCCCGCGGAAGCGCGGCCGAGCGGCAACTTCGGCAAGGCGACGAACATGCCGCAGTGGTGGGACGAGCGGCGCCTGCAGTTCGTGGACTACCTGTCGTGGACGGGCGGCGTGCACCACGTCAAGTTCGGCGTGAACTACAGCCAGATCTGGACCGACGTGTTCTTCCCGAACACGCGCGACGGCTCGTTCCGCTTCGAGACCGACCTGCCGTTCAACGCGGCCGATCCGCGGACCTACCCGGTGCAGTACGACATCATCTCCGGCGATCCGCTGCTGGAGATCCCGGACAAGCTGCTGTCGCTCTTCGTGCAGGACAGCTGGCGCGTCTCGCCGCGCTTCACCGTGAACGCGGGGCTGCGGTACGACTGGCAGGGGCAGCACGGGGTCTCGGGGGACAGGAATAATGTCGGCCCTCGCCTCTCCTTCACCTGGGATCCCAGGGGGGAAGGCACGTTCGTCGTCCGGGCGGGCGGCGGCGTGTTCTACGACCAGAACCGGCTGGAGCTGGCGCTCTTCGCGCTGCAGTCGGAGCGCAACTTCACGCAGATCCGGATCCTGAACCCGGGATATCCCGATCCATACGGGCCGAATCCGAACGGGTCGGGCGCCGGCTCGCTGCCGACGCCGACGAAGACCGTGATCGAACCGGGCAAGGAGATCACGACCAGCTACCGGTCGTCGCTGGGAATCGTCAAGGCACTGACGGGCACGACCCGGCTCAGCTCGGATTTCGTGTACGTGCGCGGGCTGAAAGTACTGCGCAATCGCGACATCAACTACGCGGACCCGCTGACGGGCCGACGGCCCGATCCGCGGTTCGGCGTCATCAGCCAGCAGGAAGCGCAGGGAAACACGCTCTACTACGGCCTCGAGACCGAACTGGAACAGCAGCTCCACAGGAACCTGCAGTTCAGCCTCGCGTACACCATCTCCTACGCGGAGAACGATCTCAGCGTGCCGATCAGCCAGCTGGACTGGACCGAGTCGCTGGCGCGCGACGGCAACCGTCACGTCATCAACGCCAGCGGGATCTACCAGCTGCCGCACGGATTCCAGGTCGGCGGCCTCTTCCGCGCGCGCTCCGGCACGTACTACTCAATCGAGACGGGGCGCGACGACAACCGCGACACGTTCGTCACCGATCGGCCGCCCGGCGAAGCGCGGAAGGCGCACGAAGGGCCCTGGTTCTGGGTCATCGACGCGCGGGTGTCGAAGTACTTCCAGTTCGGGCGGCACAGGGTCGAGCTGATCGGAGAGGCGTTCAACGTCACGAATCGACCGGGATTCAGCACGCCGGAGAACCGGCAGAACTCGGCGCGCTTCCTCCAGTTCGTGACGACGGCGAATGAGTACAACCCGAGGCGGGTTCAGTTGGGGGCGAGGTACTCGTTCTAACGATCATTGTGGATTGCTGATTTCGGATTGTGGACTGGAGGATGTCCATGAAATTGCGCATGACGTTGGTGGGGGTCGCCATCGCAATCGCGGCGACCGCCGGGATGCGGGCCGACGGGCCCAGACTCCTCGACAAGGAGACCTTCTTCGAGATGGAAGGCGTCGGCAGCCCCTCTATCTCTCCGGACGGCAAGCGCGTCGTGTTCTCGCGGAGCTGGGTCGACCAGGTCAAGGATCAGCAGCGCAGCAACCTCTGGATGGTCGATGCCGACGGCTCGCGCGTGCGAGAGCTGACGCGCGGAGGCTGGCGCGACAGCTCCCCGTCATGGTCGCCGGACGGCACGCGCATCGCGTTCATCTCGGACCGCGACGGGACATCTCAGCTGCACGTCATGTACGTCGACACGGGTGAAGTCGCGCAGCTCACGCACCTCACGCGGTCGCTGCAGGGGATCACCTGGTCGCCCGACAGCAAGCAGATCGCGTTCACGCAGCTGATGCCGGACGAGGATCCGATCCTCAAGGTGGAGCTGCCGAAGCGGCCGCGCGGCGCCGAGTGGGCGAAGCCGGCGGTCATCGTCGATCGCCTGACGTGGGCTCGCGACGGGACGGGGCCCGTGGAAAAGGGCTACACCCACATGTTCGTCGTCGACGCCGTGCTGGGCGGCACGCCGCGCCAGATCAGCGAAGGCAAGTTCAACCACGGCGACCCGGCGTGGTCGTCCGACGGCAAGACGATCTACGTGTCGGGCATCCGGAAGGCGGAAGCGGAGTATCAGCGCGGCGACAGCGAGATCTACGCGATCGATCTGGCGACGCGCGAGATCCGGACGCTGACCGACCGCAAGGGTCCGGATGCGAATCCGACGGTTTCGCCCGATGGTCAGCTGATCGCCTACACGGGCTCCGACGACCAGAACTTCACGAACACGCTGTCCCATCTGTACGTGATGGACAAGAACGGCGGCTCGAAGCGCCTCTGGGCAGGCGGCCTGAACAACTCGCCCGGCGAGTTGGCCTGGGCCAAGGACGGGTCGGGGCTGTTCTTCTCCGTCGGCGAGAAAGGATCGACGACGATCTACTTCGCGCCGGTGCAGGGCGCGCCGCGCAGGCTGACCGAGGGCGTTCACACGCTGAGCGGCCTCTCGATCGCCGAGAACGGCCAGGCAGCAGTCGTGCGCTCCACGCCGATCGAAGCCGATCGCCTGGTGACCTTCAAGATCGACAGCTCTGGAAAGGCGGCGCAGCGCTTCAGCGGCGCCGATTTCAAGACCCTGGTGGACGTCAACCAGGACGTCCTGACCGGCGTCAAGCTCGGGGACTACGAGGAGCTCTGGTTCACGGCCAAGGACGGCGTCAAGGCGCAGGGCTGGCTGATCAAGCCGGCGAACTTCGAGCCCGGCAAGAAGTACCCGATGGTCCTCTGGATCCATGGCGGACCCTGGTCGATGTACGACGTCGGCTTCAACTGGTCCTTCCAGAACTTCGCGGCCAACGGCTACGCGGTCCTCTACACCAACCCGCGCGGCTCGACCGGCTACGGCCAGCAGTTCGTCAACGGCATCCAGCACTCGTATCCCGGCGGAGACTTCGACGACCTGATGGCGGGCGTCGACGCGGCGATCGCGAAGGGGTTCATCGACGAACAGAATCTCTTCGTCTGCGGCGGCAGCGGCGGCGGCGTGTTGACCGCGTGGATCGTCGGCCATACCAACCGCTTCGCCGGCGCCGTCTCGATGCGGCCGGTCATCAACTGGCACTCGTTCGTAGGGACCACCGACGGCCCGAACTGGTACCGCCAGTTCAAGAAGTACCCGTGGGAGGATCCGATGGAGTACGCCGTCCGCTCGCCGCTCCACTACGTCGGGAACGTCACGACGCCGACGATGGTGATGACGGGAGAGGCGGATCTACGGACGCCGATGGGCCAGAGCGAGGAGTACTACCGCGCGCTGAAGATGCTGAAAAAACCGACGCTCCTGGTGCGGATGCCGGACGAGTTCCACGGCTGGCGCCGGCCGTCGCACCGGCTGCTGCAGCAGCTCTATCTGATGGCGTGGTTTGACAAGCACAAGAGGCCCGCGAAGCCGACGACGACGACCGAGCTTCGCTGAATAATGGGGACAGTCACCTTTTTTCACAAACTGTAAAAAGGTGACTGTCCCCTTTTTCCGCATTCGTGAACCTAGTTGCCGGCTATTTGCAGGAAGTTGCCGAAGTGCAGCCCGTCAACGGTAGAAACTGCGTCGTTGGGAATCGTGACGATGTAGGTCATGTCGCTCTGCAATGCGACACTCGCTCCGGCGGACGACGTCGATTGATTGACCGTGTTGCCGGTCTGTACCCAGATAGTATCTGGGATGTCGCTCACCTTCAGGGTTTCGCTCACGGTGCAGCTCGTCGTGCCGGACGTCGGGGAATGCAGCGGCGTGGGGATCGACCACGTGCCGTCTGTACCTGTCTCGGTGGTCGCGCTCATCTCGCCACAGCTGACGGTGATCCGCCATCCTTCAAGACCCATCTCGCCAGGATCGAGCCGACCGTTCAGGTTCCCGTCGTAGTACTTCGTGCCGCTCAGGTGCGCGTTGACGTGCGCCGCTCCCTCCTTTACCTTGAACGCGTCGTACTTGCAGTCGCGCGGATTGACCGGGTAGCCCCTGCCGAGCGAACAGATCGCCATGATGTAGACGCCGCCCGGATTGGTCGTGTTCGCGTACGGGGCCAAGCGGATGAATGGTGCCAGACCGTCGACCGCAGGATCGCCGGCAGTGCCGCTGTCGAAGCTATGCGTGCCGCCGTACGCGCTCACCTCGCCATTGGTCACCGTGAACGTCCGGTTTGTGTAGAGGTCGAAGTCGTCCGACAGGTTCTTGGCCCCGCCGTCGTTCGGGCTCGGTTGGCCACCCGGCTCGAGCACGGCGAAAAAGTAATGACCGCTTGGCCCGAGCCCGTTCGAGGCGGGCCCGCCGTTCAGCCAGACGAACTCCTTGCCGGTATAGAGGTTGCAGTTCACCTGGGGATTTCCGTTCTCGCAGCGATCAGGCCCGTCCGCCGCTTCGTTTACCGTTGTGAACCCCGCGCCGCTCACGGCGTACGAGGTTGCGACGGCAAGCGAGCAGCTGGCTAAGAGCGAACAGACAAACCTGGAACGACGACGATGTACGGGCATGGTCACACTCCTTGGGGGTACGAAAGACGGGTCAGTCTCCGGCGACTTTTTTCAAGAGTTCGTCTTCGGTGAGAAGCTTGCCCGCGCCCATGACCACGGTCGCGAGCGGGTCGTCGGCGACAACGACTGGCAGCTCCGTCTCTTCCGTCAGGCGCTTGTCGAGGTTGCGGAGCAGCGCGCCGCCGCCGGTGAGCACGATGCCGCGATCGACGATGTCGCCGCACAGTTCCGGCGGGATCCGCTCGAGCGCCTCGCGGACGGCCTTCACGATCGCCTTCACCGGCTCGCAGAGCGCGTCGCGGACCTCGACGTCCGTGATGACGACGGTGCGCGGCACGCCGTCCGCCACGTGGCGCCCCTTGACGTCCATGAACAGCGTCTTCTCGAGCGGCGCGGCCGACCCGATGTCGATCTTGATCTGTTCGGCGGTGCGCTCGCCGATCAGGAGGTTGTGCTTCCGCTTCATGTACTGAAGGATCGCCGCGTCGAGGTCGTCGCCCGCCGTGCGCAGCGATCGTCCGTACACCACCCCGGCCATCGAGATCACGGCGATGTTCGTCGTCCCGCCGCCGATGTCGATGATCATGTTCCCCGTCGCGTTCGCGATCGGCAGGCCGGCGCCGATCGCCGCCGCCATCGGCTCGTCGACCAGATGCACTTCGCTGGCCTTCATCTTGGCCGCGCTCTCCCGAACCGCGCGCCGCTCGACCGGCGTGATCTCCGGCGGCACGCCGATCACGAGGCGGGGTCTGACGAGCGCGCGGCCCTTGTTCACCTTGCGGACGAAGTGCCTCAGCATCTTCTCGACGGCCTCGAAGTCGGCGATGACGCCCCCCTTCATCGGCCGGACGGCGGTGATGCTCCCCGGGGTACGCCCGAGCATGTCGCGCGCCTCGGTCCCGATCGCCTCGACCGTGCCGCGCACGGTGTTGTAGGCGACGATGGACGGCTCGTTGAGCACGACCTCGCCCCGCGTGAAGATGCAGGTGTTGGCCGTGCCGACGTCGATGGCGATGTCCGAGCTCGAGAAAAAGCCCATAAACCGCTCGCGCGGATGGGGTAAGGGACGCATATTCGGTTCCGTCCCGACCGCCAGGCCACCCGGTGCGTGCCAAAGCCCCATTTTCAGCGGTGGCACGACGCTTCAGGGTCGTTCAGGGAGAAAGGCCCGTCTGTGTGCGCTCCGGCGCACTCTGACGGATTGCGGCGGCCGCTTACTTTCTTGAACGGCCTCGGGCGTCGCGGACGGGTGTAGGATGGCGACCGGAGGCGGACGTGCGCAGAGCTTTGAGAACGTTCTCCGCAGCGCTGGTTATCTGGGCCGTCGTTGCACCAAGCGCGTCGGCTCAACCCGTCCCCGGCCCCTGTGACGAGGGGATCCTCCCCTCGAACGCCCGATGGAGAATCTGCGTTCCTGCGCAGGGGTGGAACGGGAATCTCGTCATCTTCGCGCACGGCTACATACCGAATCTGCCTGGGATCGGGCTCGACTTCTTCGATACGCTTCCTGACGGCACGCCGGTCTCGACCCTTGTCCAGGGTCTTGGCTTCGCGTACGCGACCACCAGCTACCGGCAGAATGGCCTCGCGATCCTCGAGGGTGCGGACGACGTGCGTGAGCTCGTCGGCCAGTTCACGACGCTCTACGAGAGGCCGGCGCGCACTTACATGACCGGTGTGTCGGAGGGCGGGCTCGTCGCAACGCTGCTCGCCGAGCGGTCGCCCGAGCTCTTCACGGGCGCATTTGCCGCATGCGGGCCGATCGGGAACTTCCGCTCCCAGGTCGACTACTTCGGCCATTTCCGGGTGTTGTTCGACTACTTCTTCCCTGGTGTGTTCGTCGGCACGCCGATCGACATCCACCCGCTCGATCTGCTGCGATGGCTCGGCGGCACGACTCAGCTCGAGATTGCCCGGCGTCTTGCCGCGGAGCCGGCGAAGGCGCTGGAGCTGATGAAGACGGCGCGCGCCGCGTTCGACCCGGCCGACGTCAACACCATCTTCCAGACGACCACGAGCGTGCTGCAGTACAACATCCTGGGCTTCGACGACGCGGTGGCGAAGCTCGGGGGGCAGCCGTTCGACAACCGGCTGCACTGGTACTTCGGGTCATCGAACGATCTGCTTCTGAACTTCTCGGTTCCGCGTTTCGCGGCCGAATTGCGCGCAGTGCGGGCGCTCCGAAACTACAACACCTCGGGCGCCCTGCGAATTCCGCTCGTGACCCTACACACGACGGGGGACGACGACGTGCCGTTCGCGCACGAGCTGCTGTACCTCGCCAAGGTCAGGCCCAGCGGTCGGGGGCGATTCATTCCGCTTCCTGTTTTTCGGTACGGTCACTGCAATTTCACGACACAGGAGATTCTGTTCGGCCTCTCGGTCCTCGTCGCGCAGCCGTGACGCAGTTACAGAAGTGACTTCGTCCGGCGCTTCTTGAAATCCCGGCCTGCCGGAAGCGCCGATCTGCCCCCGAAATCCTCCTGATTTCGGCCAGTTCATGGCACGAACCTCGCGTCCGCACGGATCCATGCAAGCCCCGCAAAACCTGAATCTGAACGACATGGCCGAGCGTCTGCTCACGGGCGCCGAGCGGCTGTTGTCGGACGCCGAGAAAATGGTCGGGAAGCGCGCCGAGCAACGCGCCGAACAGGCCGCGGCGCTGCCGCCACCGGACACCACCTTTCAGGAGGCGCTGCGCGAGCGGACCGCCAAAACGATCGCGACGCCGGCGCTCGTCGCCGTAAACGTCGCGGTCTTTCTGGTCATGCTCTTCCGGGCTGATGGATCGCTCGGTGACCCCAAGACGATCCTCGAGTGGGGCGGCAGCTTCGGGCCGCGCACGACGAACAGCGAATGGTGGCGGGTCGTCACGTCGATCTTCATCCACACCGGCTTCATCCAGCTCGTGGTGCACATGGCCGGCCTGGCACAGGCCGGGATGCTCGTCGAGCGCTTTGTCGGGCGCGTCGCGCTGGTGACGACCTATCTCGCCGTCGGGATGGTCGGCGTGCTTCTGACCATCTCGGAACAGCCGCTTGCCATCAGCAGCGGCTCCTCGGCCGCGGTCTTCGGCGTCTACGGCCTTCTCCTCGCGTCGTTCGTCGGCGGCCTCATTCGCCGCTCGCCCGCCAGCATCCCGCTGCACGCGCTCAAGCCGCTGGCGCCGGCCGCCGGCATCTTCGTTCTGTACAGCCTGGTGTCCGGCGGGCAGCTTCTCGCCGGGCTCAGCATGGGGTTCGCGTGCGGCAGCGTGCTGGCGATCGGCATCAGCCTCGAGAAGCCCGGGCCGGGCCGCGTCGCGCTCGTGGGCGCGGCCGCGGCCGCCGTCGTCGTCTTCCTGGCGTACCCGCTCCGCGGCATCGCCGACGTCCGGCCGGAGATCGCGCGGATCGCGGCGCTCGAGGAAAAGGTGATGAGCAGCTACGAGGTCGCCATCGATCGCTTCCGGAAGGGCCGGATGCAGCCGGAGGCGCTGGCGAAGTTCATCGAGAAGGACATCATGCCCGACCTCGCGAAGGCGCGCGCCCGGCTCGAGGCGATCCGGGGCGTGCCGGCGCAGCATCGACCGCTCGTCGCCAACGCACTGGAGTACTTCAAGCTCCGCCAGGACAGCTTCACCATGCGGACCGAAGCGATCCGGAAGTCCAGCCTGGCGAAGCTCCGGCAGGCGGAAGGCGTCGAAATGGCCGCGCGCCAGACGCTCGAGAAAATCAGGCTCTAGTGGCCTGTCCTCGCTGATCAAGGACCATCTCGCGGGCGGGGCATCCCGCCTGGCTGCGTTGCTCCTCCCTCAAATACGCCCAGTATTCTCGGTCGTCGCGCCTTGCCAGCCGGGCGCCGCGCTCCGCGATCTGGTCCTCGTTCAGCGAGGACAGACCACTAGGGTTCACTTCAGCGACTTGAGCAGCGCGGCCGCCTTCCGGAACCACGGGCGCTCCCGTCGCCGGGCGTATGCCGGCATCGTGGGCTTCTTGGCCAGGATGCGCTGGGCCCATTCGCGCGCCTCGGCCGGCCGTCCCTCCGCCGCGAGAAAGCTCGCGTAGTTGTACTGAATCTCCGACAGCGTCGCCGTCTGCGTCACGTCGGCGAAGAGCTTCTCGGCCGCCTCCGCCTGGCCGATCTTCCCGAGCGCGTGGGCGTAGAAGCCCGCCGCGCGCCACAAGTCGAACTTCGCGTCCCGCTTGACCACCTTCTCGAGATCCGCCGCGGCGGACTGAAAATCGTTCATGGCCATCGCCGCCAGCGCGCGCCGGTAGAACGGATCCGGCGAGTCGGTTCGCGCCGAGATGACGCGATCGAAGGATTCGCGCGCCTGCGCGAACTGCTGGTCGTCCAGATACAGGTGGCCGAGCTCCTCGTAGTTGGCGATTGAAGGATTGTCGAGGAGCGCGGTCCGCAGCTCCTTGATGCGCTTCCGGCGCGGGAAGCCCTGAAACGTCCCGCGGAGCAGGCCGGCGTCCGGAATGACCTCGGCGATGAAGTACGCGAGCGCACCCAGGCCGCCGCCGATGATGATGATCCAGAGCCAGTAGCCGTCGGGCCGGCGCTGAATGAAGTGCACGATCGCGAGCACCTGCAGCACGGCGCCGTACTGGAGGAAGGGCCCGAGGAGATCAAAACCCTCCATTCAGCGCCCGTTATTTCGGTGCCGGCAACCTGGCGGAGGGGATTCCCAGATAGAGCGCGAGATCGCGAAGCTTGGCCTGGATGATCCGAACGTTGCGCGGTCCCATCCTGAGGAACTGCTTCTGCGCCGGCGAGAGCGACTCGAGGCGCTCGTCCGAGAACGCGTACGAGATCGTTTTCGATCGGAGCGGAACCTCGCCGTCGACGAGCGGCGTCTCGAGCAGATGGATGATGGCGCGCTCGAGGACGGCGTCCACCTTGTCTTCCGGAATGCCCTGCTCGGCGTACGCTTCGACGAGGCGGGGCTTGAGCGTCGCGTAGAGCCGCGCGGTGCCTCGCGCGTCGAGCGCGTCCACGGCGTCGGCATAGGGATCGTAGCGCGCGTAGCTCCCCGGATCGATGTACGCTCCCGTGGCCGCGCTCTTCACGCGGAACTTCCCCTGAGGCGTCACCGCCTTCAGGTGCCGGGTCGGCGTCTTCCCGTCGGACACGTTGATCGTGACGACGACGAAATTCCTGAGCAGCCGGTCGGTCGCCAGCCAGGCGGCGACGGTCGGATGCTGGGAGAGCTGGGTCACCAGTTTCCGGACGACCGGATCGGTCGCGTCGAGTGGCGGCAGCGGGATGTTCTCCCCGGCTTCCGCGGCGGCGGCCGCATCGCCCGACGGGCCGGCCGGCTGGGTTTGAGGAGGAGCCTGCGCCGGCCCCGCGTTCCGCCCGAACAGCACATAGATGGCGGCAGCCGCCGCCGTTATCAGTACTGCGGCGGCAATCGCGATGATCGCGGATCCCCGCCGGGGCCCACCATCCGGCGGCATCTCGTCAGGCTTGTCCAGCGGGACGTCATCCAGCAAGGCCATGAAATAACTCTAGCATTGCGGATTGAGGATTGGGGATTCTCGATTTATTGACGATTGCAGATTTTGGATTGGCGACTTATGGACGATTGGCGATTGGGATCGTCACAGAACGAGGAGTGCCGACAGCGTCGTGAGGTAGGCGACGGCGGAATAGCCGAGCGCCAGCAGGAGCCGGCGTTTCGTCGAGAAAACTCGCCAGGCGGCGACCGGGTGAGCGATCGCCGCCAGCGATCGGCCGATCAGGATCTCGAGAGGCGAGCTCGCCTGACGAGGTGGTTGCATGGGGAGCACCACTCTTGCCGGCGCAATTCGCAAGAACCCGGCCAACACGGTTCCGCCTGAAAACTCCGCCAATGCAGGCCGACCACCGAGCAGCGTCTGCTTGTATGGGGAAGGTAGTCACCCTGCCGCGCGACTACCACCCTACTTTGCCGGCGCGACAACCGCAGTCGAGCCGCTCCTGTCGGCCATCTGGCGGCCGAACCCGAACACGAACTTCTTGAATTCCGGGTGCAGGAAATCGGCGCCGAAGTCGTACTCCTTCATTTCCCGGAATGCCCGGTCGGCCGCCCACCCATGGCGAGTCATCCGATAAACCGCCGTCATCACGCCCGTGCGGTGGCGGCCTCCCACGCAGTGGACGTACACCGGTTGGCTCACGGGATCGTCGATGACCTTCAGGAAGTCTGCGAGCTTCGCCGCCGTCGGAGGCTCGTGGGTGGTCATCGGAATCTGAACGTACGTCATCCCGGCGCCTTCGACCATCTCGCGCTCCCCCTCTTGAGCATCGTCGCTCGTCAGGTTGACGACGGTGCGGACGCCGAGCGCGGCCAGATCGACGTAGTCACGGCCCTTCGGCTGCGCGCCGCGGTAGTAGTTCGCGTTGATCCGGCCGAAGTTGCGGATCCGAATCTTCGACGTGTCCAGGGAACCGGGAGACGGGCTGTCGCTTGCGATGGGCTGCGCTGGAGCGGGTGTGGCCAGCGAGACGGCGACGAGCGCCGACGCAAGGAGCAGTTTTCTAATCACGCATTTATTAGGACGCTGAAAGCGGACGGACGGTTGGACGAGCTCGCGAATTGCAGAGGACGGCGGTCAGCGAACGACCCTGAGATTCGCGGGGGGCGTCGGGGGTAACGTGGCGGGGCCCGACAGGTACGCGGGAAAGTGACCGCTGCTGCGGAACTGCTGGTCGTAGTGCTTGTGCGTCGGGGTCGCCCCGTGCTGGACCGACGTGTTGAACAGGTTCGTCCCGATCGTGCGGTACGCCTGGTCGCCGGTCAGCCTGTATCCATACCCGAACCCGTGCGAGATGAGGTTGTCCAGGTCGGGCGCGCCGTCCGCGTATGCGGAGCAACCAAGATAGATGAAGGACACTCCGGCGAAATCGCCCGTGGCCAGGTAGCGGGCGCGAAGGTCGTCGAGCGCCATCAGGATGGATTCCCGCGCGACGGGGTCGTTCGTGATCTTGTGGTACTTCACGATCGCTTCGAGCAGCAGCCCGGACATCCAGGGAGAGCTGCCGTAGTCCGACATCGCGCATCCCTCCGAGGGATCGTGGTCGTACAGGTTGTGCACCCACGCGCGCCGGCCGTTGTCGACCTGCATCCGATGCAGCGACGCGACGCGGTCGCGGACGCGATTCAGGTACGCGACGTCCCCCGTGCCCTCGTAGTGCGCCAGGATCCCGATGAGTGAGAACGCCGCCTCGCGCTCGGTCCAGAATCCCCGCGTGTTCGGCGCCTTGTAGTACCAACTGGCCTCGTGCGGCATGTAGAAGTTGTCGACGATCAAGGCGGACACGTTGCGCGCCTCGTCGTCGCCGAACATGAAGAAGTCCTGAATCAGGCCCTGCGGGAACGTGTAGCGGGTGTTGTTCAGGTACCCGCCGGGGCACCGGGCGTGCCCGACGCTGGGACCGGAAAGGTGGACCTGATCGCGCCGATGGTGAAGGGCCCAGCGCCGCGCATTCACCAGGTGCGTCAGCGTCCCCGTCCTCGCGTACAACTGATAGGTCGTCGTGATCGCGTCGTAGTAGTGATCGTCGCGAGCGCACTCGGCGGCGCCGACCGTCGCGATCCGGCTGTAGTTGTTCAGCTGCTTCTGATCCCACGCCGGGAACCCGGTCTGGCCGAGCGGCTTCTGCTCCCAGAAAATCAGCGAGTCGCTCAGATGACTGGCCGGCAGCGTGAAGATCCGCGTGGGCACGTCCCAGGTGACCGGAACGAATGCCCGATCGGTCGTGGTCCGCGCGGTGCCGACTTGAATCGTGTAGGTCTTCGCGATCGGCGCTTCGAACTGCAGGAGGAGCGATCGGATTGAACCGTCGGACGGCCACGTCGCCAGTGCACGGACGGCGATCGGCACTTCGGTCGCCCCGTCGAGCACGCGCACGTTGGCGGCGCTCGACACGACCCCAGGCCTGAGCGGCACGGCGTTGCTCACGAGGTTCGCGGGACCGTTCGCGCCGGCGCCCGTGTAGACCTGCACTGCGGCGGGAATACTGAGTGTCTGGGCTGCTGCTGCGGATGCCGAGAGCGTGACGAGGAGAAGGGCTATCGCAGCGTGCCCAGGGAGGGAGAGGCGCATCGTCCCCGGGGACGCATGAATCAGGCCGAAAGGCCTCCGTCGGTAAACGCTTGATTCATCGTCGACGTCCTCCAATGCACAATCCACAATCCGCAATCCTCAATACAAAACTGTCCATTGACCCGTCCGCGGCGACTCCACACAATGGTGATCTCCCCTGCACGACCGCATGCTTTTACTTCCAGTGCTGATCGGCGTCGGACTGCTGGTCTGGTTTCTCCACAAGTCCGGGAGTGATTTTCTCCCGGACTTCGCGAAGCTGCTGGATCAACCAGAGATCGTCGACGGGTTCACGGGCTTCCTGACCGGGCGCTCGTCGCTGACGGGCGAATTCCGCGGCCGGAAAGTGGACGTCTCGCTGAAGCGCAAGCGGGGACGCCACAGCCTCGGTTGTCTCGTCGTGACGATGAGGACCAGCGCGCCGGTGACCATCGAATCGCACGCTTTCTCGGCGTCCGGGCACGACCGCGATGGCGAGCTCGCGCTGTTCGCGCTCGAGACACAGCACGACGTGCAGCTGACGCACGAGCCGTACAGCCTGAAAGTACTGTGGATGCCGATCGGATTCTTCATCTTCCCAGGTCGCTTCGAACCCGGGAAGTGGCGCGACGTCCTCACGCACATGCACGCGCTCGCCGGCTCGCTCGAACGTCGCGCGGCCTAGAAACCCTTTGGCAACGCGAACGCGACGACGTGATCGCCGAGCGGCGGACCGATTGGGGTCCCGTGGCCGCCGGCGGAGATGACGACGTATTGCCGGCCGTCGCGGCCCAGGTAGGTCATCGGCGTCGCGCGCGCGCTCGTCGGCAGCGTGCCTTTCCACAGTTGTTTGCCGGTCTTCACGTCGAACGCATAGATCGCCGCTTCCAGCGTGCCGGCTGTAAACACCAGCCCACCCGCGGTCGCGATCGGACCCCCGAGCGCGATCGAGCCCCACTGCGCGGCGTCCGGAATCTTGTCGGTTCCCGGAAACTGCCCGAGCGGCACCTTCCATGCGATCTCGCCGGTCGCGGCTCTGACCGCGGCCAGCGTGCCCCAAGGCGGCGGCGTGCACGGCAACGACGTCTTTGGCGCGAGCAGGAAGCGGCGCACCACGCCGTACGGCGTGCCCGTCTGAGAGTGGTACTCGAACTCTCCGCTGAGCCGGCCCGCTTTCCGTTCCGCGTCGACGCTGTCTCGCGTGATGAGCCGCACCTCCGCCGCCAGGTTGTTCACCGGCATGATCAGGAGGCCGTTCGATCGATCGTGGGCGATGCCGGCCCAGTTCATGCCTCCGACGTTGCCGGGAACGACCAGCGTTCCCTGGAGCGACGGCGGCGTGAAGAATCCATCGGACCGCAGTTTGCTCATGGCGTCCCGGCACCACGCGCGGTCCTCGTCCGTCATGCCCCATGCCTCTTCGGCCTTCAGCGTCGTCCTCGACAGCGATCGCGGCGCCGTCGGGAAGGGTTGCGTCGGCGACGCTTCCTCGCCCGGGACGTCGCTCTTCGGGACGGCGCGCTCCTCGACGGGAATCAGCGGTGTGCCTTTCTCACGGTCGAGGATGAAAAGATGACCGGTCTTCGAGGCGACGGCCACGGCGGGAACCGTCCGGCCGTCCTTGCGCCAGTCGAACAGGATCGGCGGCGACGCGACGTCGTAGTCCCAGATGTCGTGATGGACCGTCTGGAAATGCCAGACACGCGCGCCGGTATCGGCGCGCAGCGCGACGACCGAGTCGGCAAAGAGGTTGTGGCCGAGCCGCTCGCCGCCGTAGTAGTCGTGGCTCGGGCTGCTGGTCGGCACGAACACGAGGTTGCGCGCCGGGTCGGCCACCATCACCGACCAGGCGTTGGAAGAACCCGCCCGGCCGGCGCTCTTGTTCTTCCAGGTGTCGGCGCCGACGGCAGACGGATCCTGCGGGACCGGATCCCAGCTCCATTTCTGTTTTCCGGTGAGCACGTCGAAGCCGCGCACCTCGCCACTCGGATGCGGATGACGGGTGCCGTCGGCGATCGCCGATCCGACGACGATCGTGTCCCCGACCACGGCAGGCGGCGACGTGACCTGATAGTCCGCGAAACCGGTGGGGACAATGCGCAGGCCCTTTCGCAGGTCGACGATCCCCTGCTCGCCGAAGCCGGGGATCGGATTCCCTGTCTTTGCGTCGAGCGCGATCAGGCGCGCGTCGATCGTCGCGACGAAGATGCGGCGCTCGGCGCCGCGGTTCCACGTCGAGACGCCCCGGCTCGCGAAATCTCCGTAGCCCTTGTCGCGGGGCACCTTCGCGTCGAATGCCCAGCGCTGCTCGCCGGTCACCGGGTCGAGCGCGATGACCCGCCCCACCGGAGTGCTCAGATACAGCGTGCCGTCGACGTGAAGTGGCGTGGCCTCGAACGCCGTCGGCCGGCCCTCCTTCGGCGCATACGCATCGCCCGTGCGGAACGTCCAGGCGACCTCGAGCGACGCCACGTTCTCGCGTCGGATCGAGTCGAGCGGTGAGAAGCGCTCGCCGCCCGCGTCGCGGCCGTACGCCGGCCAGTCGCCGTCCGGCGCGCCAGCCAGCAGGATGCCCGTTACGACGACCGAGCACGCGACGAGAACAACGGGGCGCATATATGAAGCTCGGCCTCAGCGCGGCAGGCCGCTGGCCCAGTTCAGAACGACGTGGACCGGCGGGATGACATCGGGCCTCGCGTCGATCAGGAAGCGCTGGCCGTCGCTGGATACCGCGTACGGAGAGCGGACCGTAAAGATGCTCCGGATGCTCAGCTCGAACAGTTCCTGTCTGCTGATCACGGAAAACTGACCCGTGAGATCGACTTTCACTGCTGTCACCCTCTGATTAGCGGCGATGTAAAAGAGCTCTTTCCCGTCGGCGCGCCATCGCGGATGAAGCCCGCCGCTCAGCGACACCTGCCATTTCGAACCGGCCGGAGGAAAGCTCTGCACGTAGACCTCATACCGGCCGGACTCGTTTGAGGTGTACGCCATCCATTTTCCATCGCGCGAGAGCCGTCCATCCCATTCGTCCGCCGCGCTGTTCAGCAGGGGCAGCGGCTTGCGATCGCCAGACAGCGGTAAGGCCCAGAGATCGAGCTTCGTCCGCGGATCGTCCGCCTCGAAGATGATGTGGCGGTTGTCCGCAGACCACGAGCTCACGTACTTGACGATGGGAGACGCCAGCAGGAGCTCCTCCTGTCCTCCGCCCGCGCGCTTTCGATACAGGTTGATGAACCCCGAGCGGTCGGACCCGAACGCGATCCACTCCCCGTCAGGGGACCAGGCGGGCTGCGACTCGGTCGAGCTCTCGAACGTGAGGCGGGACTCGGCTCCGGAGGAAGCGTCGATCAGCCACAGGTCGCCCCCAGCCGTCGGACCAAAGCGGGCCGCAGCAATCCGCTTGTCGTCGGGCGATAGCGCGAGATTGATGTGCCGCTCCGGTGGTCCCACGACGCCCAGCCGGTGTCCCCGGCGATCGAGCCATGTGAGCCGGGATTCAAACCCCTCTCTGGATCGATAGGCGAGCACGCCGTTCGTTGAGACGCTGAAATCCGCCTGCGCCGCGCCCAGCTCGACGCGGATCGGCTCTCGCGCCGCCTGCGCCTCGCCGTGGGCCTTGAGCGTGCGGAGATCGAACGGTTGCGTATAAAAGGTGCCGCCTCGCACGACCAGGAGGTATCCCGGCTCCACGTAGGCGGCGTTCGTTGCCCCGGCCGCCAGCCGTGTCATGGTCGAGGACGCGACGGAGCCGAGATACACACCCGAGAGGTCGGGATTCCCCGACCAGTTGACGAAAAGAAAGTGCCGGCCGTCCGGGAGAAAGACCGGCCAGCGATGGGAGCGCTCGGCCCTGCCGGCGTCGAGGGTCGTCAGCTGCCTCGGTTCACCGCCGGACGCCGGTACGACGTACAGTCCCTGGCCGGAGCTGGGCGACAGGACGATCGTGTTGTCCGCGCCCCAGCTGCCGCCGCGTGGATTGGTTGCATTGCACAGGGTTTCCACTGTCCCGGTCGTGAGGTTCACTTTCTTCAGCTTCCCCTGCGCAAAGAAGGCGATCCACGCGGCGTCGGGCGACCAGAAATGCTGCGTGACTTCCTCGGTGCCGGGAATCGAACGCAGCCCGCTGTCCTCGAACGACCGTACCCAGAGCGTCGTCTTGCCTTCAGGTCCCGTGGCCGCAAAGGCGAGGCGTTTCCCGTCGGCCGACACGCTGACGTTGTCGTCGCCGGGCTTTCCAGGGGACGCGACGGTGAATCGGACGCGGGTCGCTTCCGTCACTGCTGGAGCCTTGCGCCATGCGTTCCATATCGCCAGTGCCGCCGCAATGGCGAGGAAGCCAGCGGCCAACCACGCGATCCGCTCCCGACGATTGTGGAACCAGCCTTCAGGCTGGTTGTGGTACGAGGCTTTAGCCTCGTCCACTCCCTTCAACGCGAGCGCGACGTCGCGCATGTTCTGCCATCTGTGGTCCGGATCCTTGGCCAGGCAGGTCTCGACGACGTAGTCGAGCGCCGTGGGGAGCGCGGGCTGCGAGGCCGTCACGCGTGCCGGCTCGTCGCGCAGAATCGCGCTCATCACCGCCGCAGGCGTGTCGCCGCCGAACGGGCGGCGGCCCGTGAGCATCTCGTGCAGAACGATACCGAACGCGAAGATGTCGCTTCGAGCGTCGGTGTCGCGTCCTTCTATCTGCTCGGGCGCCATGTACGGCGTCGTCCCCAGGACGGTTCCGGAGATCGTCGGCGCGGCGGTGAGCCTGGTCCGATCATAGCCGTCCGGCGAGACGGCAGGAGTCAGCTTCGCCAGGCCGAAGTCCAGCAGCTTCGCGCCGGACTGCGTGAGCATGATGTTGCCCGGCTTCAAGTCGCGGTGCACGACCGCCGCGCGATGCGCGGCGTCGAGGCCATCGGCGATCTGGACCGCGATCTGCAGCGCCTGTTTCAGCGGAAGAGGACCGGCGCCCAGACGGTCGGCCAGCGTCTGCCCCTCCAGGCAGGGCATGACGAGAAAGTGCGTCCCGTTGTGTTCGCCGACGTCGTACAGCGGGCAGATGTGAGGATGGTCGAGCGCGGAGATCACCTGCGCTTCGCGCTCGAACCGGCCGCGGACCTCGGCGTCGGCGTTGAGCGACGTCCGCAGAATCTTGACCGCGACCGTCCGGTCCAGCCGCGTATCGCGGGCGCGATAGACTTCGCCCATCCCGCCGGCGCCGATAGGAGACACGATCTCGTACGGACCGAGCCGCTCGCCCGCGCTGATTGGCATTGGGGTAACGAAAGACTACACCATTGAAGAGGCCGCCCGCCGCATCAGAACTGAATCGATCTTGACATATATACGCATACAAATGACTATCAATTGTATGCGTACCACGCTCGACCTGCCGGGCGAGCTTCTCGAGGAAGCTCGGGCTGCGCTGGGCTTCAAGTCCAAGACCGACACGGTCGTCCTGGCGTTGCGAGAGCTCGTGAGACGGCGACGGCTCGATGAGCTCAAGAGCCTGATGGGCCGCGTCCGTCTCGACGTCGACGTTCCCCGCAGCCGCCGGCGACGAGTGTGATTGTCGTCGACACGTCGATCTGGGTCGAAGCCCTGCGCTCCGCGTCGAGCCCGCTTGCGCCGGTCCTCCGGCGGCTTTTGGACGACGACGAGGTCGCGCTGGCCATTCCGGTGCGGATCGAGCTGTTGTGCGGCGCGTCCTCGGCCGATCGGCCCCGGCTGCGTCGCGCGCTGTCGGCGCTGCCAGTCGTCTATCCGACCGAGGCGACGTGGCCCATCATCGACGATTGGATCGATCGCGCGGGTCGATCGGGTCAGCGCTTCGGGTTTGGCGATCTCCTCATCGCCGCGCTGGCGAACGAGTTGGGAGCGCTGGTCTGGTCGGTCGACGCGGATTTCGAGCGCATGAGCCGTCTTCGATTCGTTCAGCTGTACGAGCCCTAGGTGTCAGTGTCAAACACGTTGTTCATCAGGCAGCCTCCTGAAAGCGAGTCCAGGGCGATCGTCGACCGAGGCTCGCATGCGGGCGCCGATGGTTGTAGAAGCGGAGGAACGCCGGCAGGGCCGCGGTGCGCGTGGCGGAGTTGCGATAGGGGCGGCGATACGCCCACTCGCGCAACAGGGTTTGGATGAAGCGCTCGGCCTTGCCGTTCGTCCGGGGCGTATAGGGCCGGGTGAATTTGTGACGGAGCGACCAGCCCCGACAAAGCCGCGCAAACCGGTGCGACCGATACGCACTCCCGTTATCGGTCAGGAGCCGGCGCACGTGGATGCCGCGTCGAGCGAACCACTGCACCGCGTGCCGCAGAAACGCGATGCAGGCCGGTTGGCCCTGCGACCGTCGGACTTCCACGTAGGCCAGCCGGGTCGCATCATCGACCGCGACATGCGCATATTCCCAGCCGCCCCCCCGTGTCCGGGTATGGACGGATGGGCCCAGAAACCGGTGGCCGATCGCCCGAATGCGTCCCAGCGGCTTGATGTCGACGTGCAGCAAATCGCCGGCGTGCGGCCATTCATAGCGTTGACTGACCGCGCGGGGCTCGAGCAGGGCCAGCCGATTCAGCCCAGCGCGAGCGAGCACGCGGGTCACGGTCGACCGCGGCACCTGCAGCCGCCCGCTGATCTCCCAGCTCGTCGCCCGGGTCTGCCGCAGCGCGATGATCGCGGCGACCTGACCGCTCGGCGTCTGACGCGGCATGCGGTGGGGGCGCGATGAGCGATCCCGCAGCGCGAGATCGCCCGCGCGATGGCGGGTGGTCCACTTGGCGACCGTTCGCACGCTCACCCCGGCGGCCTCGGCGGCGCGCCGTTGCGACCAGCCCTGGTGACGCACACGGGTGACGAGGAGCTGGCGCGTCAAGGGCGTCGTCTTCGCGTTAGGATGAAGCTTCATTCGGAGGCACCTCTCGAAACGTTGGGGTCGCTTGGTCGCGCCCATTGTTTCCAGAGACCTCCGAATGAACAACCTGTTTAGCAAACACACCTAGGGCCGTCGCGGCGCGGCGACGGGCTTCAACGGCGGCCGATCGAGTCCCGTGGACGCCAGCTTCTTCTCCAGCTCCGGCAGGTCGCGCGAGACGAACGTGTTGAGCCGCTCGATGTTCGCGGTCAGCTCCGGCGTCAGATGATCGAGCGACCGCAGCTGCGCCTCGGTCGGCGCGGAACTCGATGCCTGGAGCTGGCCGGCCAGGTCGAAGATCAAGAAGCGCGGCCCGTCCCATCCCGGCTTGAACTTCTCCCGCAGCTCCACGACGGACTTCTTCACGTCGGCAACGGCCGCGGCCGCTTCTTTGTTGTCGCTCTCCTTGACGCGCTTCTCCAGATCATCGAACCGCGTCCCTGCCTCTCGCAGCAGCGTTGCGCCTTCGACGAACGCGCGCTGCAGCTCCGCCGTCGCGCGCGCCGCCGTATATCTGGCGCGCAGCGCCTCGGTCGTCGTCTTGACGCGAGGATCCGCTTTCACCTCTACGCGTTCGGTCAGTTCCTTCCCTCGCGTGCGCATCTTCACCGTGTAGACGCCCGGCATGACCAGCGGGCCCTTCGGCGGCCCGAACCAGCCTTCGTCGTTCTCTTCCACCTTGATGCCAACCGGATGTCGTAAGTCCCACGCGACGCGGTTCATCCCCTTCCGATCGGGTCCTTCCAACTCCCGAACGACCGACCCGTCCGGCGCCGCGATAGTGATCTTCACGGTTGGCGGCGGAGGAGGCGGCGGCGGGGGCTCCGGCGGCCCGGACGCGCTGCTCCCGTCCGTCGTCGGCTTCGGTGTCGGCGGCGGCGGAGTCGGCGGCGGATCCTCACGGAGGTAGTACGTAATCGTCGCGCCGTACGCCGGGTTCGGCGCGCTGAACTCCGACGCGCCAGGCGTCGGCAGCATCCGCATCTCGTACTGCTGGATCGCAGGCCGCGGCGCGAAGAGATGCACGTCAGACCTGAGCAGATCTTCGCTCGCGCGCTCGAGCGGGGTGATGTCGTCCAGGATGATGATGCTCCGGCCGTGCGTGCCCAGGATGAGATCGTTGTCGCGCGCGCTGAACACGATGTCGTCGACCGGCACACGCGGGAGGTTCCCGGCCGCGCGCGTCCAGCGGCGTCCGCCGTCGAGCGTGAAGTACAGGCCGAACTCGGTCCCGGCAAACAGCAGATCCGGCCTGCGAGGATGTTCTTCCAGCGCGTTGATGACGACGCCATCGGGCAGATCGCCCGCGATCGACGACCACGAGTCGCCGCCGTTGGTCGTCCGGAAGATGTACGGCTTGAAATCGTCGTCCTGATGGCCGTCGAACGCGACGTACGCCGTGCCGGCGCCGTGCCGTGACGCCAGGACGCGGCTGACCCACCGCGGGCCCGGCAGCCGGAACTTCGACGTCAGGTTCTGCCAGGACTTTCCGTCGTCGAGCGACATCTGCACGTTCCCATCGTCGGTCCCGACGTACAGCACGCCTGCCGTCACCGGCGACTCCGCGATCGTCGTGATCGTGCCGAAGTCGCTCACGCCGTCGTCTCTCGACGGCGTGTCGTCGCTGCGTTCGCCGCCGCGCGCGAAAAAGCCGGGCAGCTTCTTCCACTCCTGGTTGCGCGTCAGGTCCGGGCTGATGACCTCCCACTTGTGGCCGCGATCGGCGGTCCGGAACAGCTTGTTGCCGCCATAAAAGACGACGTCCGGGTTGTGTGGAGACAGGAGCATCGGCGTGCTCCAGTTGAAGCGGTAGGTCTCCTTCGCATCGGTCGGGACGGGCCGGATGCCCTTTTCCTCGCGCGTGTCGGCGTCCACGAGGTAGGTGCGGCCGCTCTGGGAGTTCGCATAAATCACGCGGTGATCCCTCGGATCGGGCTGCGTGTAGAAACCGTCGCCGTACGCGATGTTGACGACATCCGCGTTGGTGATGCCGAGCGCGCTCGTCGTGCGGCTCGGAATCGCCCACGTGCCGTTGTCCTGCGTCCCACCGTAGACCCAGTACGGATCGCGCGCGTCGATGCTGATGTCGTAGTACTGCCCGATCGGCAGGTTGTCGACGAAGTGCCACGTCTTGCTGCCGTCCTGGGAGACGAAGAGCCCGCCGTCGTTGCCGAGGATCAGGTGATCCGGATCGGCCGGGTTGATCCACAACCCGTGATGATCGACGTGGATGCGATCGCCGGTGCCCTTGGTCGTGAACGTCTTGCCGGCGTCGATCGACAGGAACAGCGGCGAGGCGAGCATCCAGACTTTGTTGGGGTTCTGCGGGTCGATCCGGATCTGGCTGTAGTAGCTCGGGCGCTGGTTCGTCGAGCTCTGCCTGGTCCATGTCGTGCCGCGATCCTCAGATCGAAAGACGCCGCCCTCCTTGTGCTCGATGACGGCGTACACGATGTTCGGATTGCTGTGGGAGATCTCGACGCCGATGCGGCCGATGACGCCCTTCGGCAGGCCGTCTTCCAGCCGGCGCCACGTATCGCCGCCGTCGAGCGACTGATAGAGGCCGCTGCCGGTCCCGCCCCCGATGAAACCCCAGCCTCGCCGGCGCCGCTGATACGCGGCCGCGAAGAGCGTCCGGCCGTCCCGATCGAGCGCGACGTCGACGACCCCCGTGTCGGCGTCGATCTTGAGGACCTGCTGCCAGGTCCGGCCTGCGTCGCGCGTGCGGTACAGGCCGCGCTCGTCGTTGGGCCCCCACAGGTGGCCGAGCGCGGCCACGTACACGGTCGATGGATCGCGCGGGTGTATCACGACGCGGCCGATATGGTGACTGTCGCGCAGGCCGACGTTCGTCCACGTTTCGCCTCCGTCGAGCGATCGGTAGACGCCGTCCCCCCACGACGAGCTCTGGCGGTTGTTCGGCTCGCCCGTGCCCGCCCAGACGATGTTCGGGTCCGACGGCGCGATCGCGAGGTCGCCGATCGAGAGCGACCCTCCGTCGCGATCGAACACCGGCTTCCACGTCGTGCCGCCGTTGACGGTCTTGAAGATCCCGCCGGACGCCGCCCCGATGAAGATGATCTTCGGGTTCGACGCGACCGCTTCGACGTCATCTATCCGCCCGCCGAACGCCGCGGGGCCGATGTGCCGCCATTCGAGGCCGTCGAGCGGCGACACGGGACGGTCGTTCGGCGCGGCAGCCGGGCCGGCAGCGGTCAGGAGAAGGGCGAGTCGCTGACAACAGGCGTGGCATGGGGTCCCTCTAGGTTGTGGGACGAGGCTTCAGCCTCGTCCCCTCCAACGAGCCTAAGGCTCGTACTGCATCTTCTTTCTGTATAGTCTCTCGATGCCGTATCCAGTATCGATCACGATCGAGCCGGCGCTCACGAACCGGAACCGCCTGACGACGGCGTTCCGGCTGATTCTCGCGATCCCGCACATCATCCTGGTCGGCGGCTTCAGCGCGGGCGTGGCGGTCAGCAGCGGCGACAGCACCTCGGTCGGCGTGGAGGGCGGCCTGCTGGGGGCCGTGGCCGTTTTTCTCGCGATTGTGAGCTGGTTCACGATCCTCTTCGCCGGGACCCACATCATCGGCATCCGGCAGTTCACGTCGTTCTACATGCGCTGGCGCGTGCGCGCGCTCGCATACCTCACGCTGCTCGAGGATCCGTATCCGCCGTTCGGCGACGCGCCGTATCCCGCATCAATCGAGATCGTCGATCCCCTTGGGCCGCGCGATCGGTTGACCGTCGGCCTGCGGCTCCTCCTCGTCATCCCCCACGTCATCGTCCTCCTGTTCGTGATGCTGGGATGGTGCGTCACGACGGTCGTGGCGTGGTTCAGCATCCTCTTTACGGGGAACTATCCCAAGGGTCTCTACGAGTTCGGCGTGGGCGTCCTCCAGTGGCGGCTCCGCGTCGAAGCCTACCTGCTGCTGATGGTGGACGAGTACCCGCCGTTCTCGTTGACATAGCAGCCCTAAAGGGCTGCGCTACTTGCAGTACCTCCGATCCAGCGTGCACGCCCGCGACGCGGCGGATGCCGCGCTCGGTTCGTCGCCTGCCAGTCGATATGCCAGCGCCAGGTTGGCGAACGCCTGTCCGTTCTTCGGATCGAGCGTCGTCGCGCGCTTCAGCGCGTCCAGCGCCGGGCCGGCCTCGCGCCGGACGATGTGGATCGCGCCGAGCGTGTTCCAGGCGGCGAAGTAGCCGGCATCGAGCTGGATGGCGCGGCGCTCGAGCGTCTCGGCGCGCGCCAGGTCGCCGCGCGAGTACGCCACCGCGGCGAGATTGTGGATCGCCCGGACGTCGTTCGGATCCTCGCGCAGGACGATGTCCAGCTCTCGCTCGGCCGCGGCGTGCTCGCCCAGCCGCAGGCGCGCCAGCGCGAGCTTGAATCGCGCGGCAGTGTAGCGCGGATTGATCGCGAGCGTCCGCTCGAGCGCGGCGACCGCCTCACGGAAGCGGCCTTCCTGCCCGAGGATCGTGCCGGCGAGAAAATGCGTTTGCGCGACAGCGGGATCCTGCTTCGCGGCCTCGCCGAGCGTGGCGAGCGCGCGCCGGCGATCGCCGCCCTCCGACTCTTCGATCGCGCGCATCACGAGCAGGTACACGCCGAGCCTGTCCTTCGGGTCGGCCAGGTTGGCGTCTCCCCCATCCGGCGGGGGCGAATAGCCGATGTAGCCCAGCGAAAGAAACGCGTCCGAGAGCACGGGATCGGCGGCTGGACCGCGAGTCGACCGCCGGCTGCGCCTGTCGATCGCGCCCAGCACGAGCGTGCCTGCCGTGACACGGCCCGGAGCAGCCGCGATGTCGCTCGTTCGCTCGGCCGGATCTTTCTCCAGATCGTACAGCTCGGGCCGTGGCGCTTCGATGTACTTGAACTGCGCCGTCCTCAGTGCACGCAGACCGCTCCAGTTGAACTGATGCCTCGGCAGCAGCGTTTCGGCGTATGCCTCGAGCCTGGGATCGCTCTGACTCGCGACGTGCAGGCTGACGTCGACGGCGTCCACGGCAGTGACCGCGATGACCTGGCCGCCAGAGCGCCGCCAGCTTCCGAGGCGCCCGCCGCCCCCGCGACGCCCAACGTGGTCGGCAGGACGTCGATGATGCGAACCTGATGCGGATACCGACTCGGGGCGAGGTCCGGCGCCCGGAGCAGCCAGGGAATCCGCAGCGTCGAATCGTAGATGAAGAATCCATGCGTCGCCTCGCCGTGATCGCCGAGCGCTTCGCCATGATCCGACGTGATGCTGACGACGGTGCGATCCCACGCGCCGCGCGCGCGCACCGCGTCGAGGAGCTGTCCGACGTGCCGATCCGCTTCGGTCACGTCCGCGGCGTAACTGCCGTTGGTGTACGGCGCGTGTGGCTCGAACAGATGGACCCACACGAAGAACGGCTCGCGGGCGCGCGCGAGCCACGTTGACGCCCGGGCCACGGTGTCGGCGCCCGAACGCTCCGGGCCCGTGACCTGATCGTCGTAATCGTCGAACCCGCGCGCGAGTCCGTAGCGCTTCCCAAGAACGATTGAGCTGACGAACGCGCCCGTCGCATACCCGGCCGACTTCAGCTTTTCGGTGAAGGTCGGCACATCTGCGGCGAGCGCGAAGATATGGTTGTCGCGCACGCCGTGCGCGGGAGGAAACAGCCCGGTGAAGAGCGACGCGTGCGCCGGAAGCGTGAGCGGCGCAACGGTGATCGCCTGCGTGAAGTCGATCGATTCCGCGCGAAGACGCTCCAGCGCGGGCGTGCCGACGCCAATCGCGTCCGCGCGGAGCGTGTCGATCGTCACGAGGACGATGGAGCGGGGTGGAGCAGGCAGCGGAGACTTCGCACACGCTGCCCGGAGAGAAGAAGGACGATGACACAACGTCGGAAGGTGCTCAAGGTGCTCAAAGTGCTCAGGGTGCTCAAGGTGCTCAAGGCACTCGCACTATGAGCACCATGAGCACCGTGAGCACGATGAGCACCCCGAGTAACTAGAAGATCAGTTTGAGCGCAAACTGCATCTCTCTCGCCGGGAACGCCTGCGTCGAGCGGCCGAACTGCGCCGACGCGAGGTTGCCCTGCGGCAGCCGCAGGTTCACGCGGTTGAACACGTTGAAGACCTCCACGCGGAACTGCAGCTTCATGCCGGGATGCGGCAACGCGAAGTTCTTGAAGAGCGACAGGTCCGTGCTCGCGAAGCCCGGGCCGCGATACGCGTTGCGCGGCAGGTCGCCGATGATGAACCCCGTGATCGGGAAGTCGGACTCGACGAAGACGCCGTCGATGTAGTCCTGCGTCTCGGCTTCGATCTCGGTCCCGAACGCCGGCTGGTTCGGCCGGTCGTTCCGCACGCCGTCACCGTTGAAGTCGCCGCGGGCGCCGAACGCGCGGTTGGTGAACACGCTGAACGGGAAGCCGCTCTGCAGCGCGGTAATCCCGTTGATCTGCCAGCCGCCGAGGAGCGCGTGCTTCACGCCGGTCGCGTTCCGGAAGAACGGCAGCTCCCAGAGCCAGTTCGCGACGAACCGGTGCCGGACGTCGAAGTCGGAGACGGCCCACTCGAGCTCCAGATCGCGCGCGTCGACCGGGCCGCCGGCGACCTGGACGTCCGAGCCGTTGTCCATCGACTTGCCGACCGTGTACGAGACCTGCCAGGTGTAGCCGTTGGAGAAGCGTCGGTTCAACTGGAATTGCGCACCGTGGTACTCGGTGTGCGCAAGCATCGCGCGGAAGTTGATCCCGCCGAAGCCGCTGTTGAGCCGATTGAGCGTGCCGTCGAACAGATCGCCGCGGATGGTGTTGTAGTCGACCAGGCGGCCGAAGTTGCGGCCGATGTTCCCGACGTAGTTCGCCTCGAGCACCATGTTCCAGCCGAGCTCGGTCTGACCCCCGACGAACCAGTTGTAGGTGAACGCGTCCTTCGTCTCCGGATCGGGGACGCGCAGCGACTGCTGCGAGGTCCCGAATCGCGGGTTCCACCCGATGATGTTCCCGACGATCCCCAGGCCGTCCTGGACCCCGATATTGGTGTTGGGGCCGGTGAGCGTGATGGGCTCGTTTCGCACCGATCCATCGGGGTTCCGTGGACCGTACGCGATCGGGATCCCGCCGTGGGCCGCGACGAAGACCGGCGACGCGACCGTGAACGAATAGTCGGGCGGGTTGAACCGGATGTTCGTGATCGAGTTGTTGAACAGCCGCTCGTAGGCGATGCCCCAGCCGCCGCGGAGGACGTACTGGCCGTTCCCCTTCGGATCCCACGAGATGCCGAGCCGCGGCGCGAGGTTGTTGTAGTCGTCCGGGACCACCTGATCGACGCGGCCGACGGTCGCCGTCGCGATCTTCTCAAAGATGTCGTTCCCGGGTCCGAAGATCAGGTTGGTCAGCAGGTCGTTCTTCTCGGTCGGCCGGCCGTACCATTCGTGCCGGAGCCCGAGGTTGAGCGTGATGTTCGACCGGATCTTCCAGTCGTCCTGGAAAAACGCGCCGCTCTCCAGGAAGCGGAAGTTGCGCAGGTTCGGCTCGATCAGGCCGGTCGAGGGATGGATGCCGAGGATGTCGACCGACTGGACCTCGTCCATCGCGAAGTCGTGGATGCTGAAGAAGCGGATGCCCGGGCGCCGCACGGCGAAGTCGGAGTTGTCGCGGATGTGGCGCACCTCCCCGCCGAACTTGATCCCGTGGTTCCCCTTGTTCATCGACACCGTATCCACCCAGTGGAACGTGTACTGCGCGAACACCGCCGGGTTCGTCGGCAGGTTCCCGAACCCGATGATCCCATCGTCGAAGGCAACGTTCGGAGCCCCTTCGTTGATCGCCGTCAGGCCGCGCTCGCGCCACGAGATGCCGAAGCGCGCCTCGTTGACCGTCGAGCTGCTCAGGATCCACGTGTGCGCGGCGGTGAAGTTCTGCCCTTTCTCCGTGATCGGCTGGTTGAAGCCGTCGCGGACGATCGTCTGCCTGTCGTCCGAGAGGCGGTCATCCCACAGGTAACGGGCGAGCAACCGCTGCTGCCCCGTCAGTTCCTGATCGAGACGGAAGCTGACCTGGTCGCCGTCGATCGTCTCGGTCAGCGGAATGTTCGCCGTGCCGATGTCGGGGATCCCGTCCGGCCGCGCCTGCGCGCTGTTGGTGAACAGCGCGCCCGCGCGCGTGTAGTTGGGGTTGTTCGCGATGCCGGGCGAGTTCGTCGCGCTGTTGGTCGCGAGGCCGGCGACCGGCTGGCCGGTGTCGCGGATGTTGCTCGTCGGGTTCGGCGACGGGAAGTTCTGGAACAGGAAGTTCGCGATCGAGTTCGGGAAGCGCTGCGCGACGAGCTGCCGGTACTCCGGCGTCTCGACCGTCCGGACGAGCGTCACGCCGCGCGTCACGCGCAGGCCTTCATACGACGCGAAGAAGAACGTCCGGTCCCGCCTGATCGGCCCGCCGGCGGTGCCGCCGAACTGGTTGAACTTGAGCGGATCGACCTCGACGGCGAAGACCGTGCGCGCATCGAGCGCGTCGTTGCGCATGAACTCGTAGGCCGTCCCGTGCACGGTATTCGTGCCGGATTTCGTGACGACGTTGACAACCGCCGCGCTGTTGCGGCCGAACTCGGCGGAGAAGTTGTTCGCGGAGACGCGGAACTCCTGGATCAGGTCCACGTTCGGGTTGACCGCGACGCGGCCGGCCGTGAACTGGTCGTTGTTGTCGGTGCCGTCGAGCAGGAAGTTGTTCGCGCGGTTGCGCTGGCCGTTGACGAACGCGGAGTTGCCCCCGGCCGATCCACCGAGCACGGCGTTCCCCGGGTTGCCGACCGCGCCCGGCTGCAGCTCGATCAGCTGCATGACGTTCCGGCCGTTGAGCGGCAGCTCGGCGACGCGCTTCTCGTCCACGAGGCTCGAGATGCGCCCTTCCTCGGTGTTCACGAGCGACGCCTGCGACGTGACGCTGACCGTTTCGCTGAGCGCGCCGACCGCCATCGTGAAGTCGAGCCGCACCGTCTCGCCGACGGTCAGAATGACATCGGACTGCGCGACGGTCTTGAACCCTTCGAGCTCTGCTTTGACCTCGTAGGTGCCGCGCGGCAGGTTCGTCAGGCGGTAGAGCCCTTCCGGACTCGTGATGGCCGTTCGTGTTTCGTTGGTCCCGGTGTTCCGGGCGGTGATGGTGACGCCGGGGACTACGCCCCCGGTCGGATCCTTGATGGTGCCGGTCAGCGTCGCGTCCGCCGATTGTGCCGCGGCGCCGGCGGGCAGCAGCAGTGCGATGGCAAACGCCCCGATCGCGTGCTTCATCTGTCCCTCCATGCGTTGCGGCGTATCTTACATCCGTCACGCAAGAGGGGGGACTGATCAGTCTCTGATGCGTTTCAACCGCTTATCACTCGATTCGTCCCTGTTATGAAGGTGTAGGGGCGGTTCGCGAACCGCCCCTACATGTCGACGACGGGCGGTCGCTTCTTTCCAACTCCAGTCACCTGCTCGAACGCGTGGCCGATCTGCAGCACGCCGAAATCGTTTCGATACCGCCCCACGATCTGAATCCCGACGGGGAGCCCTTCCGGCGTGAACCCCGCCGGCACCGAAATCGCCGGGCGGAACGTCGCCGTAATCCAGTACGCCGATTTCATCCACGACACGTAGTGATCCATCTTCACGCCGTCGATCGTCTTCGGCCAGTCCAGCGCGGCGTCGAACGGCGGAACCTGATTGACGGCGCAGATCGTGAACTCGTACTTGTCCTCGAAGCGCCGCACCCGTTCCATCAACTCACCGTGCAGAACCATCGCGCGCGCAACGTCCGCGCCGGTGACCTCGAGGCCGGCCTCGATTTCTCCGATCGCTTCTGGCTTCAGCCGATCGCGGTTCGTCGCGAGCAGCGCACCCAACGTCGCGGCGGTTCGCCATCGGCGAAGCGTCAGAAAGATCCAGTCGGCGTCCGTGAGATCCGGGCGCGCCTCCTCGACCACGCAGCCGAGCCCTTCGAACGTTTTCCGCTGGCCGTTCAGCACCGATCGGACGCGCGGGTCCAACGGGAGGCCGCCCAGATCTGGACACCATGCGACGCGCGTACCGCGAAATCGTCGATCCAGCGGCTTCGCGAAGAGTGAGGGGTCCGACTCGCCGCAGCCCGGATCGCGCGGATCCGGCCCCGCCATGACGCTCAGGAGAAACGCCGTGTCGGCGACCGATCGCGCCATCGGGCCATTGACCGCGAACCCGAGCAGCGGAAACATGTTCGGGGCCGTCGGCACGAGGCCGACGGTCGGCCGGAGCGCGACGATGTTGTTGAAGTTGGCCGGGTTCCGGAGCGAGCCGCCGAGGTCGCTGCCGTCCGCGATGGGCAGCATCCCCGTCGCCAGCGCCGCGCCCGCGCCGCCGCTCGAGCCGCCCGCGCTTTTGGTCAGGTCGAACGGGTTGTACGTCGTGCCGTACACCTTGTTATAGGTGTGCGAGCCCAGGCCGAATTCCGGCGTGTTCGTCTTCCCGATCGGGATCGCTCCGGCGTTCCGCAGCCGTTCGACGAGCACCGAGTCCGCCGCCGGCATCTCGTCCTTATAGATCGGTGACCCGCGCGTAAACGGAAACCCGACGGCCGGCTGCAGGTCCTTGAACGCGATCGGCAGGCCGTGCAGCGGCGGCAGCGTCCCACCCTTCGCCGCCCGGCGGTCCGCCTCCTCGGCGAGCGCCAGACAACGATCGTCCGGCAGCTTCGCCACGATCGCGTTGACCTTCGGATTGAGACGATTGATCTGTGCGACGTGGGCCGCCATCACCTCGCGCGCGGAGATCTTGCGCGCGCGAATGAGACCCGCCAGATCTCTGGCGCTCAGGAAGCAGAGGTCGGGGGCGCTGGCGGGGACGACTGGCATCGCTGTGCTGATGGCTGCGACCGTACCGGCAAGTTGGAGAAACTCGCGCCGGTTGACGTCGTCCATACGGACACGGATGCTACTACGTTCGGGCGTTCGGGTTAACCCACCACGCCCGACCTGAAGGTCGGGCCTACGGTTATTTGTAGCGCGCGGCCCGTTCGGGCTGACCGGACGACTGGTAGAGCGCCATCAGCTTCTCGAGCACCGCGCGCGTGTTCTCGGCGGAGGCGTCCTTGCTCGCCTTGAGCCCCTCGTAGCCTTCACGCAGGAAGACCTCCGCTTCGCCGAACCGCCGCGCCTCGAGCAGGCATCCGCCGAGCGCCGCCTTCGCGTCGGCGATGCGCCAATGGCCTGCCGGGTGAATCCGCGTCCGGATGGCCAGCGCGCGGCGAAAGTAGACTTCGGCAACGGCAGGACGGTTCCGGTCCAGCCAGTGTCGGCCGAGCCCGGTGTTGGCGATGGCCACGACCGCGTGGTTCTCGCCATATTGTTTCGTCGCGGCCGCCAGCTCCTGTTGGCGCAGCGCCAGGGCCTCCGTTGTCCCATTGTGACTCTCGAGGAAGGTGGCCAGCGCCCGAGACGCGCCAAGCACGAGCATGTGCCCCGCGCCGAAGAGCGACTGACCCATGGCTAGCGCGTCACGGTAGAGCCGCTCGGCCTCCTCTGCCTTCCCGCGAGCCGTCAGGACCCCGGCGAGGGTCTGCGTGCTGATCATCACTTCGCGATGCCGGTCGCCGTACAGCCGTTTCCACATCGCGAGGGCCTCGCGCCCGAGGCTCTCGGCTTCTGCGAGGTTCCCGAGCGCGCGAATGCCGCGCGTCATCTCGCCGAGACACGTGGCCACGTCGGGATGATCGGACGGGTACAGCTGCCGCGCGAGGCCAAGCGCTTCCCGATAGAGCGGCTCGGCGTCGCGCGGGTTGTTGTCGAACCGGTCGACGATCAGCGCGAGCTGCAGCGCGCCGGCCACGCGCGCCGGTGTGACCGATGCCGGCAGCCGCCGGCCGAGATCCACCGACTCGCGAAACAGCCGTTCGGCCTGCGCAAGATCGCCTCGCCGGTGCAGGACGATCGCAAGCGCGTTGAGCGCCTCCATCGTCTCCTGCGAGTCCGCTCCCAATCGCCGCCGGATCTGCAGCGCCTCCTGAAGAAGCGGCTCGGCTTCCTTGTCGTTGCCGGCCTCGCCGAGCGACGTCCCGAGCCCTTGCAGGGTTGCCGCGATGTGGGCGGGCGCAGCCGAGTGTTTCCGCCGCAGCGCAAGCGCCTCACGGAAACGCGCCTCGGCCGCCGCGTAGTCGTTGCGCTGGAGGCTCAGCATCGCCAGGTTGTGAACGCTTTCCGCCACCTGCAGGCTGTCCGACCCGTGAAGGGTCCTCCGCAGCGCGACGGAGCGTTCGAGCGCCGCTTCCGCCTGCTCGAAGAGGGCGAGGTTGCGATACACCTGGCCGACGGCGTCGAGGAGCGCCGCCTGCGTCTCCGGATCGTTCGCGAGCTCGGTATCGATGCGTCGCACTCCTCGATCGAGGATCTCGCGGGCGTTGATGGACTCGCCGGGGGACTGCGCCGGATCCGCGAGCTTGAAGAGATCAGTCAACAGTCCTGAAATGCGCCTGACGCGCGCCGCCTCCTCCTGCGCGCGATCCCGTTCGATCGCCGCGAGCGCCTGCTGCTCGCGCGCCCGCCGCGCCTGGACGAGTGTCGACACCAGCCCGACCGTGAGCGACACGATCACGGCGGCGGTGGCGATGACGGCGGCGCGGTGCCGCAGAGCGAATTTGCCCGCGCGGTACCCCCAATGGTCCGGCCGCGCCGCGACGGGCAAGCCGCGCAGGTGATTCTCGATGTCGATCTGCAGCAGATCGACCGACGCGTACCGGCGCGCCGGGTCCTTGTGCAGGGCCTTCATGACGACCGTGTCCAGATCGCCGGAGAGCGTTTTCACCAGGCGATCGAGGCGCGTTCCGCGCGCAGCCGCGACGCGTTTCGCCTCTTCCGAACCGGCCGCCGATCGAAGCTCGCCGAGCGCCCGGCTCGGCGGAAGGGGCTCGACCTCGCAGATTGTCCGCTCGACGTCTGCCGGGGTCCTCGACGTGAACCGGTGCGCCTTGAGGCCGGTCAGCAACTGATAGAGCACCGTGCCCAGCGAGTACACGTCCGACGAGGTCGTCATCGGCGCGCCGGCCGCGGCGCGCACCTGCTCCGGGCTGGCGTAGTCGGGCGTGAATAGCTCGCTCCCGGCGCGCGTGACGTCTCCGGGACCGGTTGCGTCGAGCGGCTTCGCGATGCCGAAGTCGAGCAGCTTCACCGAACCGTCGGGCGCCACGAGGATGTTGCTCGGCTTGAGATCGCGGTGCACGACCAGGCTCCGATGCGCGGCAGCCACCGCGTCGCAGACGGTCGCGAACAGCCGGAGGCGGGACTTGACGTCCAGACGCTGCTCGTCGCAGTAGCGATCGATCGGCACGCCCTCGACGTACTCCATCGTGAAGTACGGAAGCCCGGCGTCGGTGACGCCGCCGTCGAACAGCCGGGCGATGCCGGGGTGCGTGAGCCTGGCGAGGATCTGCCGCTCCGCCAGAAAGCGATAGTGACGGCCGTCGCCCAGCCGCCCCTGAATGACCTTGAGCGCGACGTCGCGGTCGTATTGCCCGTCCGCCCGGCGCGCGAGGTACACCACGCCCATGCCGCCGCGCCCGATCTCGCGCACCACGATGTACGGGCCCACGCTTCGACCGACCAGATCCAGAGCGACACCGTCGGCCGGGGCGGCCGATCCGAGCTCGTCCGCGAGGCGGTCGAGCGGACCCATCGTCTGCTCGTGCGCCTCGATCATCGATTCGATCTCGCGCCGGAGCGCGTCGTCGCCGCCGCACGCGGCCGCCAGATACGTCCCGCGTTCCGCGCCCGGACGCGCCAGCGCCTCGGCGAGGAGGCGCTCGAGCCGCTGCCACGATTCGGGCGTCGGCATGTCCGGCCCGGAGCGGCCCTGCTCATCCATGATCATCCATGACTGGAGGTTTCTCCTGAGAGCTGCCGGTTCAACCACGCCCGCGCCGTCGTCCAGTGCCGCTTGACGGTCGCCGGGGACAGGTCGAGCACGGCGGCGGTCTCGTCGATCGTCATGCCGGCAAACACGCGGCATTCGACGACACGGACGACGAGCGGGGCGGCCAGTTCGAGCCGGGTCAGGGCTTGATCGACGGCGAGGAGATCGTCGAGCGGGTTGTCGCTCGCGAAGACGGCTGCGTCTTCATCGAGCGAGATCGGGAAGGCGCCGCCGCCGCGCTTCAGCGCGTTCCGGCTGACGGCGTAGTCCACCAGGATGCGCCGCATCGCTTGCGCCGCCATCGCAAAGAAGTGCGAACGGTCCCGCCAGTCGATCTGTTCGAGCCCGACGAGCTTCAGGTACGCCTCGTGCGCGAGAGCCGTTGCGCTCAGCGTGTGGCCGGGGCGCTCGTGCTGCATCGCGCGGTGCGCCAGACCTCGAAGCGTGTCGTAGACGCGTGGAACCAGTCGGTCCAGCGCCTGGCGATCGCCGCGGCTGGCTTCCCGGAGCAGGCCGGTGACGGAGCCCTCAGCCATCAGGAAATCCGCGGGGGCGGGCTGAGCCAATTCTACGCCGCTTTCGGCCTAAGGAGATGAGGCCGAAATGTTCCACGCGCCGGCGCCTGACACGCTCGTTGTCTCACAAACAGCTGCATCGCCGCCAGCGGTCGTCCTGACCGCGGAAGGCCGGCAGCTCATCGAGCGCTGGATTCAGGCGGGCGCCACCCCGCAGCGCGTGGTCAAGCGCGCGCGGATCGTGCTGCTCGCAGGCGAAGGCTGGTCGGTTCGCGCGATCGCCAGAACGCTCTGCGTGAGCGCGCACACCGTCAGGTTGTGGCGGCGCCGCTTCCTGGCGGGAGGCCCAGAGAGTCTGCTGCACGACGCGCCGGGCCGGGGACGTACCGCGACTGTCTCGGGGGGAGACAGCGCGGACCGGGTACTCCGTCTGGTCGAGACGACGCTCGCCGCCGGCGATCGCTGGACGATCCGCCGGCTGGCGAGCGTCACCGGTGTCAGCCGCGCGTCGATCCACCGCATCCTGCGTTCGGCCCTTCACCGGGCCGATCGCACGAGCACCGGCGCGGCGTGACCCACCTGGCGCGGGACCGGCGCCGCCTCGGCGAGGCCGAGCGTCAGCTTTCCCTTTCGCTGCGCCTTGTCCCGATACATCCGGCGATCGGCTCTGGCGAGCAGACGTTCGTACGTATCGCCGTCCTCCGGGAATACGCTGGCGCCGGCGCTCACGCCCAGGGGAATCGACCGGCCGTCTTCTGACTCGAGCGTGATCGCTCCCACCGCGTCCTGAAAACTGCGCCGGCGTTCCTCGGCTTCCGCGCGGCCGCAGCCGGCGAGGAGCAGGACGAACTCGTCGCCGCCGTACCGGATGCACGTGTCATACGGGCGCGTCGTGTTCTGCAGCACCCTGGCCACCGCCTGGAGCGCGCAGTCGCCCGTGAGGTGGCCGTGCTCGTCGTTGATCGTCTTGAAGTCGTCGAGATCCAGGAGCACCAGCGAGAAATGCGAGCCCATCCGGCGCGCGCGCCCGAGCTCCCGCGCGACCTGGAACTGGAGCGCGCGCGGATTCGCGAGCCCCGTGAGACTGTCCTCGAACGCCTGCTCCTGCGTCTGCTCGAACACGAGCGCGTTGTGCACGACGGCCGCCGCGTGCTCGGAGATCTCGTCGAGGACGCGCAGGTGATCCTCCGTGTACGACCCCGCTTCCTCGTGGAAGACCTCGATCATCGCGATCACTTCGCCGTTCACGCTCAACGGGCACACCAGCGCCGATTCGAGCCGCGTGACCGCCGGCGGGATTCCGGCGGCGCTGAATTCCGCGCGCGGCAGACCGTTGATCAAGGGCCGCCCATGATGGGCCACCCAGCCGCTCAGTCCGGTGCCTTCTTTGATCGTGGCGTTTTCCAGAAGCTCCGCGTGCAGCCCCGTGGCGAAGCGGCACACGAGAGGCTCGTTCCCGTTTCGGACGAACAACGCGCACGACGAGAACGGCACGAGGTGTCTGAGCTTCGAGCTGACGAGCGTCATCGTCTCTGCGAGGCTCATGCTCTGGCCCATCGCCTGCGCAATCTCGTACAGCGTGTAGCTCTCACGATTCGCGGAGGCGATCTTCGCAAACGCGTCGTGACCTCTCGTACCGGCCGCCGCGGCGATCTCCGCGCGGCCGCCGGCGTCCTTCGACAGAGGGTTCCTCTGGGAGAAGCGATCGTTCGAGGTCGGGGTCAGGTACGGGGTCAGCCTGATGAACTGCGCGACCACGGCCGGGTCGAACGCCTTGCCCGCCTCCTCGTGAAGGATCACGAGCGCCGCGTCTCGCGTGACAGCCGGCCGGTACGGACGCTCGGACGTGAGCGCGTCGAAACAGTCGACGACAGCCAGTATTCTCGCGCCAATCGGGATCTCTTCTCCGCGCAGGCCGGCCGGATAGCCCATCCCGTCCCAGCGCTCGTGATGGCTGCGGATGAGCGGCGCCACCGGGCAGGGAAAGGGCACCGCGCTCACGATCTCCGCGCCCACCTGCGCGTGGATCTGCATCTTCCTCCGCTCGTTCGGCGTGAGCGGGCCGGGCTTGGACAGGATGTGCTCGGGAACGGCCAGCTTGCCGATATCGTGGAGCAGCGCCGCGATCTCGACCGCTTGCGTGTCCAGCTCCGAGAGCTCGAGCTGCCTCGCCAGCGTGGCGGCGTAGTGCTGGACCCGCTCGACATGGGAGCTGCCGTCGCTGTCCTTGGCCTGAATGGCGCGCGCGAGCACCTCGGTGCTCTCCAGGTGGAGCTGCGTCCACTCCGCGACACGCCGCCGTTCTTCGGCGATGCGGCCGAGATAGATCCGGTAGGTGCGGTACGTCAGGCAGAGGGGAATGAATGCCAGGGTCGTCTGCCAGTGCCCCGCCTGGTGCAGCACCTCGACGGCAATGCCGGCAGCGACGCCCCCGACCACGTAGCTCGCGATGCTCCACAGGAAGTTGTCGTGCCACACGCTGAAGATGCGGCGGCGCGTCGCCAGCGCGAATGCCGTCGCGACAGCGAGCGAGTTGACGAGGAAATAAGCCATCGCCGCCGCCATCAACGGCGGCAGCGGGGCAGCCGTCGTCGCGCCATAGGTACCGCCGAGCCACGTGTACGTCGCGCCGGCCGCGGCGACCGTCAGCGTCAGCGTGGCCATGCTGAAGAGCGTCTTGTACGCCGGATTCGGCGCGTTCATCCGGAACGTGCACTGGAACCACGCGCTCGTCATCGAGATGAGCATCGTCGGCGCCGGACCGAGCATCAGGAGCGCCGTGAAGTCCACGGCGTAAGACAGCGATATGCAGGAACTGCCGACCCCGAGCGGAAGGTCTACCTTGAGCGCAGAGCTGACGATCGACAGCGCCAGCAGGGCCGCGAAAAGCCCCGGCCGCGGGAAATCGACGGACGTCAGCGCGGCCCCGGCGACCGCTGCCCCCAGAGCGATGACCACGCTCACGTAAAGCCGAGCGACGATGGGAAGGCGCATCACTGGAACACCTCGCACCAAAGCGAATCAGTAATTGAGCGACGTCAGGATGAAGCCGGTGGACGTCAGAAGGCCCTCGAGGCTTTCCCACGCCGTCTGCTCAGGACCGCTTCCAGCCGTTCCCCACACGATTGCGCCGCCGTCGACCATGCCAACCATGGTGTTGCCCCAGACAATGTTGTTGCCCCAGACAATGTTGTTCCCCCAGACGATGTTGTTCCCCCAGACGATGTTGTTCCCCCACACGATGTTGTTCCCCCACACGATGTTGTTGCCCCACACGATGTTCGCCGCCCACGCCGGTTGGTTGGCGTCGATGACGGGCCCGAAGCCCACCGTGTTGCCCCACACGATGTTCTGGGCCCAGGGCAGCGTCTCGCCGTCGATCATTGTCGACGCGCTGACGGTGTCGATCAGCCACGACGCCGGCACCGGCTGCGACGTGTCGATCTTCGATGCCAGCACTATTGCTCCTGCGGAGTTCAGGACACCGGCGCCCTGCGTGAGGTAGTCGTATTCGACGCCGGCGTCATCGCGCATGCGAAACGCGCTGACCTGGAGGATGGCCTTGACGGCGTTTGGCGTCAGGTAGGGGTTCGCCTCCAGGATCAACGCAACGGTGCCGCTCACCACGGCGGCAGCCATGCTGGTCCCGCTCAGCCGCAGATAAACGTCCTCCACTCTCAAGCCAGGATTGTCGAGGAAGAGCGTGCTCTCGAGCGCGGCCACCGAAACCAGCCCGTGACCGGGGGCGACGAGATCCGGTTTGGCGAATCCGTCGTACCAGGAGGGCCCTCGCGAACTGTACGGGGCCAGGCGATCGTCGCTGCGCGCGTTCGAATCGAACGTCTTGACCGCGCCGACGGCGATCGCGGAAGGAGCGTTGGCGGGTGACAGGATGCCGGCGTACCCCGGCTCTCCGGTTTCCGGCGCGATCCCGTGATTGCCCGCGGCGACCACGACGACGATGCCGGTACGCACGGCTGCCTCCACCGCCTGAACGAGCGGATCGGTGGCGGCCGGCTCGAAAATCGGGTGCCCCAGGGACAGGTTGATGACCTCGACGCCCAGGCTTTCCTTGTTCTCGGTGACGAACTCGATGGCGCTGATGACGTCGCTGGTGCGGCCCGCGCCGTTCTGATCCAGGACTTTGAGGACGATCAGCCGGGCCTTGTGCGCAACGCCTCGATGGCGCTTCAGGGACGTCTCACCGTCGCCCGCTATCAACCCCGCGACATGCGTTCCATGTCCGTAGGCGTCGGTCGGCGTGTCCGCGACGCCGCCCTGCGTGAAATCGTAGAAGCCGAGGATCCGATCCTCGAATTCGGGCCCGGGTTCAATTCCCGAGTCGATCACGGCGACACCGAAGCCGTGAGCCCTCGGGCTGTTGACCGCGAGACCCAACGTTCCGCGAAGCGTGAAGAAGGTCGGCGTGGTCGCAGTCGGTTCGGTCTGATCAAGGGTTGCGGCGACCGCCTGCGACGGGGTGACCACTGCATCGACGGAGATGGACTTGACCGATGCGAGTTGGGTCAGTCCCTCGAGCTCGTCGACGGGCACGATCGCCGTCAGCGCATTGATCGACGGGTGCACGCGCCCGACGACGTTGCCGGTCATATAGAGGAGGGCCGCCATCGCGGGCACCTCGTCGCCGGCAGTCTGGATGATCACCCGCTTCCAGTCCGAGTCGCCGTTTTGCACGCTGGCGTTGAGGGACTCATCGAGCTTCGGAAGCGCAACGATGTTGGTTTGGGCCCACGCCGTGTCGACCAGAGACGGGGAGCCTGCGAACAGGACCGCCGCGACGACGTACCGAGTGGTGCTGAGGAGCATGCCGGCGCCGAGGCAATTGCCAAGCCGAAACGCGACGATGCCAAATACGGCAGAGCTGTGCATCTAACAGCTATGTAAGTCAAATACTTAAATTGAAGGGCTGGATCACGCTAACCCGTTGTGCGTTCCCGGCGCCGCCTGAAGTGTTTCGATCTGGTTAGCGGTCTTACGGTTCTGCTGCTGAGGTCGGATTCGCCTACAGGACGCATGGCTCGAACGGCGTGAGGCCGCAGATCGAGTCGCAGAGCCTGACGCGCTGGAGCGCGACGCGGCGCGACCTTCGGTCGGGCCTGGCGTTGCACGAACGAGCGCATCGGTAGAGTCTTCGTGAGTTTCGGGGCGGGCCTACCGACGCGCTCGTTCGCGCAACGCACGCGCCGAAGGCGCGCCGGCCGATGCTGATTCCAGCCTCTGCGTGCGCTGCGAACTCTGCGGTAACCTCCGTCTCTCCGCGCTCTCCGCCCCCTCCGCGTCCTCGATGGTAAGATTCCGGGCGCGGCATCTTCCTCTCGCGTCGACTCGCCTGCCCGCTGGATTCTCGGCGCGGTGCTCGCCGCGGTCGCGGCGCTTTATGCCGGTTCCCTTCTCGTTGAGCGAGGTCACGCCGGTGCCCCGCTCGTCACCACGGTCTTCTCGCTCTTCCTGCTGCTTCTGCCGTACTTCTTCTTCGGGCTGACCAATCTTGCGTCCCTGCTCGCGCGCCGGCTCGATCGCCGTCCCGGCCGCCTCATCGCGGCTGCGGGCCTGCTCCTCATTCCGTACGCGATCTACGCCGTCGGGACGAACAGCTTCACGCCGCTCCGGACGCTCAAGCTCGCGGCGCTCGTCCTGGGGCCAGTGTGCATTCTCGCTCTGGCCGCGCGCGCGCCCTCCCGGCTGACGTGGCCGGATGCGCTCACGATCCTGGCGCTGTGGCTGCCGCTCGATTTTCGCGTGTTCCGCGACGTCTGGGCGTGGCCGGAAGGCGGCGCCGCATACATCATGAATGTCGTCCTGGCGGTCGATCTCGCGCTGCTGCTCTTCGTCGCGTTCCGGGGGCTCGACGGCGTCGGCTATCGTTTTCAGATCGGGCGGAAGGATCTCGCGGCGTTTGGCGTCAACCTCGCGATGTGTCTGGTTCTCGTCGTCCCGCTCGGCATCGCGACGGGATTCGTACGGTTCAACCCCGACGCCGAGCCGCTCGGCTTCGCCGGGTCGTTTCTGGCGATCTTCCTGACCATCGCGCTTCCCGAAGAGCTGCTCTTCCGAGGCTTGATCCAGAACTTCCTGCAGAAGACCTGGAAACGCGCCACCGTCGCGCTCGTCGTCACGTCGGTCGTGTTCGGGCTCGCCCACCTGAACAACGGCCCGAGCCCGGACTGGCGCTACGCGCTGCTGGCGTCGATTGCCGGTTTTTTCTACGGCCGCGCGTACGTGCAGGGCGGCAGCCTGATGGCCGCCGCCCTGGTCCATGCGTCGATCGACGCGGTGTGGCGTGGGTTCTTCCGGTGATCCGTTGGCGCGCTCACGCCTTGAGCTTGAAGTGCGGGTTCTGAATCAAGCCGATCACGTTCCCGAACGGGTCTGCGACCGACGCCACCTTGATGTCGCCACCCACGTCCTTCACGGGCTGGCGCGGAATGGCGCCCTGATCGAGCAGATGCCGATACGCCGCCTCGATGTCGGCAACGCCCCAGTACGCGATGGCGTTGTTGCCGACGTTCACGCGGCTCACATCAGGATCGAGTCCGAGCTCGAACCCGCCGATCTCGAACCCCACGTAAAAGGGCTCGTCGAAGTACGGGGCGACGCCGAACGCTTTGCCGTACCAGGCCTTCGTCTTCGGAAGATCCGGCGCGTGATAAATGACGGTTCTCAGCCCTAGAAACATGGCGGCTCCTTAGCCGGGAGGCGCGACTGGCGGCGTCGGCGTCGCAGCACACGTCTCCCTGTGCTCGCGTTCGCCTACGTCCGCGGTCCCTGCGAGGTGGGTCTGCGGGTAGGGCCCCCTGTTGACCGAGTCGAGGACCCGCTAGGTACGCTGGGCAGTATACAACTTGGGAGGGCAGGCGGGCCGGCGTGGGATTGCCGCGCCTTTGGCCCGCGGCGCGGACGCAATCGTTAATCATCAATAATCGTCAACCGTCAATGGCCAATCATCAATCAATCGGCAATCCCCAGTCCCCAATCGTCAATGGTCGATCCTCAGATGTCCTGCTGGTGCGCACCATCCTGCTCGTCCCGGTGGCCGTCGCACTCGCCGCTGGCGCCTGGCCGGCCGCGAGCCAGACGGCCGGCCGGCCGTACGACACCTTTTTCTACACGCACGAGAAGCTGCCTCTACAGGCTTACGTGTACTGGCCCTCGGGATCGGGGCCCGTTCCGCTCGTGGTCTACAACCACGGATCGAGGGGAACGCTGGCTCGCACGGAGCAGCCGTATCCGTTCATCGGGCGGCTCCTCTGCGATGCCGGCTACGCGGTGCTCGTTCCCGAGCGGCGGGGTTACGGGAAATCCGATGGCCGGACCTTCAGGGACGTGGTGGGCACGAGCCGCGGCGCGGCGTATATCGCTCGTCTGCAGGAAGAGGCGGGTGACGCGCTCGCGGCCGTGGACGATCTTCTGCGCCGCCACCCGTCGCGGCTCGACGCACGGAAGGTCGCGATCATGGGTTTTTCCGCCGGCGGCGTCGTGACCGTCTTCGGCGCCGCACGCAGCGAGCGTTTTGCTGCCGTGATTACGCAGGCAGCCGGGGCATTCAGCTGGCCCCAGAGTCCAGAGCTGCAGAAAGAGCTGCCCGCCGCCGCGCGGCGTATCCGTGTTCCGACGCTGTGCATGACAGCGGCCAACGACACGACGACCGAGAGCGATCGCAGTGTCTGCGAGGCGGTGAAAGCGAACGGAATCGCCGCGGATCTCATCGTGTATCCGCCGTTCACTCCCACAGGCGACCCGGGGGGCGTCGCGCCCGGGCATCTGCTGTTCAACGAGGAAGGTGTGTCGATCTGGCGGCGCGACGTCCTTGCGTTCCTGGCAAAGCACCTGGGCGGTTGAGGAGTAACATGCTTCACGCTTGAGGAGAGTCCCCATGCGCTATCTTTCGCTCGCCGCCGCGCTCGCCGTGCTCGTCGTCAGTCCAGCCTTCGCGCAGACATCTGGCGGCAAGTTCTTCACCGATGGTGTCCAGCGCCAGTTCCAGCAGATCCAGGGTCTGGCGATGAAGACGGCCGAGAAGGTGGGCGAAGATCTCTATTCGTTCAAGCCGACGCCGGACGTCAGGAGCCTCGGCGGCGTGCTGGGCCACATCGCCGACGGCAACAGGCTTCTGTGCACGGTTGCATCGGGCCAGGCGGTCGACTTCGAAAAGATCATCAAGGATCCGTCGGGCGTTCAGGTGCACGAAAAGAAGACCTCGAAAGCGGACATCATCGCGGCGCTCAACGAGACCAAGGCGTTCTGCGAATCCGTGTTCGCGAAGATCGACGACGCCAGCGGCCAGGAGCCCGTCACCTTTTTCGGCGGGCAGAAGATGCCGAAGGCGATGATTCTGACGCTCCTCAACAACCACGCATGGGAGCACTACGGGAATCTCGTGACCTACATGCGGCTGAAGGGCATCGTCCCGCCGTCGAGCGAGCGGCCGCCCGCGCCCGAAGTCGCCTGGTGTGGCACGAGTCTTAGGATCGTCGTGGCCTAGCCTCGAGATCCGTGTAATCCGTGTAATCCGTGGCTCGTGATAGTCCGCGAAATCCGTGGTCAGAGATCGAAGCTCAACTTCAGCGCCAGGGCGCTTCCGCCCTCGAGCTCCTGAGTCGTTCGAAGCGTGCTGCTCTCCCTGAGCGCCGCGAGCAGCGTTTCCCGAGGAACTTCGGTCTTCCGTTCGCGATCGCCGTGTTTGCTGTCGGAGCGCGTCGAGAGCAGCGTATGCAGAGGCTTCGCGGTTGACCTCCTGGTGCCTGTGAGGAGTTTCCACAATGTCTTCGGAGTCGCGTTGAGGCTCCCGTGGTGGCCGACTTTGTACAAGTCGACCCTGCGCAGCGCGGCCGCCTGCTTGCCCAGGGCGTGCTCCCAGTTTTCCCATTGAGCATCGCCAGGGAAGAGCAACCGCTTCTTCCCGGCCTTGATCAGCAGAATGACGCTCGTGTTGTTGAGGGCATCGTCCATCGCCCGGACGATCCGAAGGAGCTGGTTGCCGCGGACCTCTTTGATCTGCCCGATGAACCACCGGCTCTGCGGTGGGGTCACTGAAGAATAGGTTGCGGCCCTGGGGAACAAGGCCGTCCCGCGAGCGTGGAGGTCCGCTGTGGCCTTGCGTAACTGCCAGAACGAATGGAAGTGCCAGTACTCTGACTTGTTCTCTGGATTCTGCGTTTTGAGATCCGACTTCTGGTGCAGCGTCGGCGGGCCAAGGACTTTGATCGTGACGCCCGGCAGCAGCCGCGCCGTCGGCAGCCTGCTGCCGTAGTGCACGTAGACCGCTTTGGTCTTTTTCCCCATCCGGGCCAGATTCTCGACGGCAGGCTTGTTCGACAGCTCTTTCTCTCCAACGAATTCGATCTCCTCACCGATCGCCAGACCGAGATGGGCAGCTTCGCTCGCGCTGATTTCAGCGGCATGCTGCATCCGGGCGAGAGACGTCGTGAAGGCGGCGTCTCTGGCGGCGGGCGTTTCACGTCCCTTCCAGTTGACCGGCGCGTCAGGCTTCTCCGTCCAGGGCTGAATCACGAGGCCGGGTTTCAGACCCGCGATGATGTCGCCGGTGTCAGGACCCTTGCCCCCCTTACCCTTTGTTGCGGGCGTAAACCCGTTGATGTGATCCGCATGCCTGTGAGTGGCGACGAGCACGTGCAATCGATCCCCGACAACGCTGGCGATGTCCTTGGCGATCGCCATGAGCGGGTCCTTGCGCGCGTTGGGCGGCTTCTGCGTGGACCCGAAGTCGATCAGCATGTGGCGGTCGGCCGTCGCGCCCGAATAGTGGAACGTGAGCAGGAAACAATCTCCGAATCCCACTCCGTAGGCTCGAATGGTCAGACGAGTCGGCTTCGCTACCATCGCTCTGCCTCGCGTGTGACTGGCCGGAGCTCCGGCAGCATGCCCTTCAGGTGCAGCGCCGCGAAGCCTCGTTCGCGCGGCGTGGCATCGTAAAAGCCGGATGCATGAAGATGCTCGAGGCGTCTGGTCTGCCGCGTCGGATTCAGCAACGCGTTTCTGATGTGGTATTTGAGTTTTCCGAACTCGTCGAACAGCAGCGCCCCGCCGCCCAGCAGGCGCACCTCGGTGCGCTTCGAAAGACCCTTCGGCCGCCGGATGCGCTGCTTCTTGCCTGGAATCCTGAGGCCTTCGAGTTCTCCGGCCGGAAGCGTGAGAATCTGGACGTAGTCGGCGACCGTCTCCCGCAGCGTAAACCCATCTTCGTCCACACGGAGAACGGGCCGTACCGCCGCGACTCTCGTGTAGGCGTCCTCGCAGAGGCCCAGCACCTTGCGGTTTTCCCACAGGAAGCGGAAGACCTCGTCCGGATCCCTCTGGATCGATTCCCGATGAACTCCTTCGTAGTCGATTTTCAGAGGCCGCTTCTGCTTCGCGCCTTTCGCACGCAGAATCTGCGGCGGCTCCCAGCACCCGAAATCCCCGTCAGCGCTGTGGGCCGACGTCGGCCGGATCCCGAAACTCTCGAACGACGCCCTCAGAGCATCGCGAACGCGATAGCGGCTGTCGTCGGGCCTGAGCTCGAGATCGGACGTAATCAGCGCGCTCAGGACGTCGCCGAACTCCAGATCCGTCGGCGGCAGGTAATCGAGCGCGCGAATCGACATCGTCAACATGCGCGAGGCGACATCGGCTCCCTCCTCGGCCATTCTCACGGCCGGCAGCCTCCCGTGCGCATCCTTCCCAAGCGTCTCGAGCCGGTCGCGATACACCTTCATGAAGGCATGCAGCATCGCGGCGACGAGAATCTCGCCGCGTCTGTGCTCTTCCTGGTACTCGGGACGGTCGAGCAACCCGCGACTGGGCGTCAACCTCACCGATCGCCGGAGCGACGACCCGTGCACGCCGGACAGCACATCCCCGTACTGCTCGCCGAGACCGAACAGCATCCCTTCCTGGAGCGCCAGGCTCGTGAGCCCGGCGACACGCAGCATTCCGCCCTTGATCGACCTGGTGGCCTGACGGACGGCCTCTTCGAGCACCTCGGGAATCGAGAAGACGGACAGCAGCGCGACGACGTCGGCGAAGGCCTCGTGGAACGCCGCCTGATCGGGGCTCGACGGCTCCATCAGCCGCGGGCGCATCCCGTCGACCAGCGCGTGCGTCGTTTCGTGGACGATGATGTCGTGCGACAGGCACGTATAGATCGGCCCGTCGGGACCGGCAAAGTACCCGAAGAACAGACCCTCAGCGGCCCGCGAGTAAAAGGCGTTCGGTTCCGCGAACGCGTGCGGGGCGACCTTGAGCTGATGGCCGCCGAAGCTCCAGGTCAGCCGCCGTCCGAGCGCCCTCTCGAAGTGCGCGAGCGTTCGCATGATGATCGCGTAGACGTTCTGGGCGTGAAACCGCGGGTCGGTCAGGAGCCGCTTGTTGAAGCCGGCGGATGTGGCTTTGCGTCTGCGCCCGGCGAACGGGTCGCGCGGGTCGGCCGCCGATCCCATCGCGCCGACGGGCAACGGTTTGTACATCCGGCCCGCGCTGGCGTCGTAGTCCACGACGTAGACGCGGTAGCCTCGAGGACCCTCGCCGAGCCGCTCGATCGGGACTTCAATCTCCGCGGTGACGATTCGGCCTCTGGCCCGAACGGACGGATCCTGGCCGATGATGGTCAGCTTGCGTGTGGGGTGCATCGCGCGCCTATTCTGGCACCTCTAGCCCTTCCTCTTCTTCGGATAGATCCTGCCCGTGAACGTGTGATCCGTCGCGACGATGTCCTTTCCGCCGACGATCGGGTCTCCGCTCCTGGTCAGGAATCCAGGGATCTGGTAGCACATGATGGAGTTCGGATCCGCCTTGCCGGTCGCAATGAGCGAGACCTCCTCTAGCGGCGTGAGGACCTGTCTGATCACTTCGTCTTCCGTCCAGCCCTGCGTCGCGCGGAAGTGCTGGATCGCTTTCTTGCGATCGATCAGGTTCACGAGGGCCTTCCGCATGTGTTCGTGCGGGTAGCCGAGCGTGTGACCCGCCTCGTGCCTGACGACGCGCCTGAACTCGGATTCCGGCGTGTTCATCGTAAACGACTCCAGATTCAGCGTGGGCCGGTGGAGCGGGATGCTCAGGATGTCGGTCCCGACGTAAGACCAGTAGCCATCTCCCGGCGCCCGCGCGATGCGCACCTGGCCCTGGCCGGCCGTGTGTCTGAACCTGACGTTTGCCTTCTTCCCCCAGGCGTTCATGTGACTGAGGATCCGGTCGCGCAGAGCCTTGGAGGGACCATCCATGAAGCTCACCGACAGGCTGACGCCGGCCGGCCCCCAGTACTTCGTCGTCAGAACGGCGATGAACTCGGGTCGGAGCGAGAAGTTGCGCGCGACGAGGGCGGCGGCCGGCTGATTGACCGGATTGATCGCCGCGGCCCGTTTGGCGGCTGCTACCCGTTGTGTGGGAGGGAGATACTTTGGCAGACAGACGGCGACGGCGTTCCCGGTGCTCCTGGTTGCGCGTTTCTTGGCCATAACGTTCCTCAACAACGTAAACGCTAATGAGGGACCGTTCGAACAGCAGCGCCCGAAACACGCGGGCCGCAAACCCGCCTGAGAGTAAGATCACGCGAGGGAGTCAGGACGTCCATGAAGCGCTGGGCCCTGTGCGCGCTGATGCTTGCGGCCATCGCGCCGGCCGCGGGGTCGCAAAGCGATTCGCTCGACGCCCTTTCGACAGAGACCCTTCTCACCCGCGCGGGCGACTACACCCGCCGCTTCGAGCAGTCGATGGCGACCGTCGTTCTCGAAGAGCGCTACGTCCAACTCGTCAAGGTCTGGGGGGAGCCGCCCGATTCGCCGGACCTCCCGCGCCTGCTGTGGTTCGAGGACCAGTCGAAGGTGCGTTCGGACGTCATCGTGAAGCAGCGCCGCCAGACCAGGTCCGACATGCTGCTGGTGCAGCTGCCGGACCGGACGTGGACGGCCTTCCGCGACACGTTCGAGGTCAACGGGAGAAAGCGGCGCGACCGGGATGACCGGCTGCGCGACCTCTTTCTCGAGCAGACCGAGAACAGCCGCCGCCAGCTCCGGCGCATCAACCAGGCGAGCGCCGACTGGAACCTCGGGTTCTACCGCGAGATCAACCTGCCGACGACCGGCCTGCTTCTGATACATCCAAAGCACCAGCAGCGGATTTCATACCGCGCCGGTCCTTCCCGCGATGGCGGCGGCGGCCGATGCCGCATCGTGAGATTCGAAGAGAAGTCGAAGCCGACTCTCGTGCGCTCGGTCCGGGGATACGACGTTCCGCTGACGGGTCACGTGTGCGTCGACGCGGCCGGGAACGTGTCGAGCACGCGGATTGATCTCCCGGAGCGGTACACCCTGCGTGGCGCGATGGAAGTCACCTACGTGCCCAACGAACGAGTGAACGTGCTCGTGCCGGACCGCATGTGGGAGTGGTACGTCCTGCCGGAACCCATGGACGACGGCACGCCGATCTACGTCGAGGCGATGGCCACCTACTCGAACCTGCGTGTGTTCAGCGTGTCGACGAGCGAGACGGTGAAGTAGCCAGCCAGAATCGATCGAACAGCACGACGTGCGACGTCGTGTCGTAGCGATTCACGACCACCGCCTTCCCATCGTCCACCCAGCTCGCGCGGAAGAAGATCGAGAAGGGCTCAGAGAACCGGGCGCCGACGCGCGGCTTCCCGGTGGCGGCGTCCACAATCAACACGACATCGCGGTCGCGCGTGTCCGGAACCGGAATGCTGATGGACTTCCGGTCGGGGCTGAACAGCGGCGACGAGTAGCGGCCCTGCCCGAGCCTGGTTTGCCAGACGATCGATCGCCGCTCGACGTCCAGGAGCCGGATCCCATCGACGCCGTCTGAAGTCACGATCCACGTGCCCGATCCAGTGGGCTGCGGAACCCAATCACCCCGAAAGAAACCGTCGATGATTTTCTCCGCGGAGCCGCCGGCGGAAGGGACGCGCCAGGTCTCCCTTCGAGACTCGCGGGTCGACGTGAACGCGATCCAGCGTCCGTCCGGCGACCAGACGGGCCAGGAGTCCGCGGCTTCGTCGTTCGTCAGTTGACGCAGGTCGGAGCCGTCGATGTTCTGGACCCAGATGTCGGAGTATCCCGTCACGCTGGAGGCGAAGGCCACGCGCGATCCGTCGGGCGACAGCGAAGAATGCGTCACGGCGTTTCCGGCGGTCGCGGTGATCTGACGCGGCGGCGCGGACCGGTCCAGCGGCATCGTCCAGAGATTGCGGCCGCCGGTCAGCGAGCTGTTGAAGAGCAGCGTGCGTCCATCCCGCGAGACGAAGATCCACATAGGATCGAAGGTTCTATCGACCAGCCGGACGGCCGCTCGGCCGTTGGCATCGGCATCGGGTCCGATCGGTATTTTCCAAAGCTCACGCTGGATCTGGCTGGCCGTCGCGGTCAGACGCTGGCCGTCGGCCGACACGCTCAGGTCTTCAAAGCGGTGAGCGATATTGTACGTCAGCCGGGATATCGAACCGTCGTGGACGTCCAGGATTCCGATGTCGGCGTTAAAGAGCGAGGGTCCGTCGACGTACGCGACCGCGACATGTTCGTTGTCGGGCAGCCACACGTGCGATTGAACGCCTTCTCCGCTTCTGACGAACGTCGTCATTTGTCGCGCGCTGCCGGTCGCGAGATCGATGACGAAAAGGTTTGCGGGCGCCAGCAGTCCTGCCCGGAGGTAGCTCAGGCGGCCGCTGTCGGGTGACCACTTCGGACCCGGTATGCCGCCGATGATGCCCTTCGCGACCGCTCGCGTCGCGCTGCCATCGAGCGCCCGTACGATCAGGTCGGCGTTCCCCTCGATGTACGCGAGGCTGCGTCCGTCGGGAGAAGGCGCCGGAAACGTGGCACCGTTGACGATGCGCTGGGGCTGACCGCCGAGCGCGCCCATGCGCCAGACCGCCGCGCCATCAGCGTCACGACGCGTGAAATACACCGTGTCGCCGTCGGGCGCGTAGACGAGCTCGCTTTCATCGGCGGCGTCGTTCGTGAGCCGGACCGGCTCGCCGCCCGAGACCTGCCGCAGCCAGATGTCCGGCGTGCCCCCGTGCGTCGATACGAAGACGAACGACTTGCCGTCCGGCGATATCGCACCCTCGGCTTCGGTTCTGCCGTGGTTGGTGAGCTGCGTCGCGATCGCCTGTCCGGTCGAGTACTGAGCCTCCGATCGCGTGCGGCCTGCGCGGTTGAGGATCACGAATGCGATCGCGGCGGCGAGAAGAACAAGGCTGGCGATCGCGACGGCGCGCCAGCGTGTGCCCGCCACCTTCGATCCGCGTGTATCCGCGTCAATCCGTGGCTCGTCTCGATCCGCGTCAGTCCGTGGCTCGAGCTCGGCGCGCGCGTCGCCGATATCCCGAAGCCGGCGCCGCGCGTCTTTCTGTAGACAACGATGGAGCAGACGGCGGACGTGGGCCGGCGTGGCGTCGGGAAGCTGGTGCCAGTCGGGATCGCGCTCGAGGACGGCGGACATCGCGTCCGAAGCGGTCTCGCCGCCGAACGCGCGGCGACCCGTCAGCATCTCATAGAGCACGCAGCCGAACGCCCAGACGTCGGTGCGCTTGTCGACGGGCTTCCCGCGCGCCTGCTCCGGGCTCATGTACGGCGCGGTGCCAAGCACGATCCCGTCGCGCGTCGCCACGACAGTCGAGGCCGCCTCATTCACGCCGGATCCCCACTCTTTCGCGAGGCCGAAGTCGAGAACCTTCGCGGTGCCGTCGGGACGAATCTTGATGTTGGCTGGCTTGAGGTCGCGATGGACGATGCCCTGTTCGTGCGCGGTGTCGAGCGCGTCGGCGATCTGGCGGGCGATCTGAAGGGCCTGCGTGACGGGTAACCCGCCGGGCGTGATGACATCCGCCAGCGTCGGCCCGTCGATCAATTCGAGGATGAGCGCGGGCACGCCGTTCGCGTCGGTGACGCCGTAGATCGCGCCGATGTTCGCGTGATTGAGCGCCGCGAGGAGCCGCGCCTCGCGCTCGAGCCGCGCCATCCGATCGGGATCGTGTCGAAGGCTCGGCGGGAGGACTTTGATCGCGACATCGCGCCCGAGCCGGGTATCCCGCGCGCGGTAGACCTCGCCCATCCCGCCCGATCCGAGGAGGGAGTGAATCTCGTAGGTGCCGAGGCGTTCGCCCGCGGCGAGCATGAAGCGCTTACCGCTTCGCCAGGAACTCCAGGACCGCCTCGTTGAAGGCTGCCGGATTCTCGGCGGACATCGGGTGGCTCGCGTCCGGGATTACCGCGAGACGGCTTCCGGGGATGCACGAGACGACGGCCTTGTCGACCTCCCTGAAGAAAGCGGGCGTGCGCGCACCTTCGACGACGAGCGTCGGGACCTTCACCTTGCCGAGCGCCTCACAGGTGATCGGCGGCAGCTCGCCGGCGAAGAGCAGCGGGAGCGTCCTCGAGTTCTCCTCGAACATCTGCTGGCCGGCTGGCGGCAGCTTGTCGTACGCGTCTGGGCCCGTGCCGGTGACGAGCGCGTAGAACTGCCTGAGGGCTCCCTTGTGATCGCCGGCCTTCAGCACGGTGGCGACCTCCTGGAATCCCTTGCCGAACGCATCGAGCGCCGGCTTCGCCTCCGGCTTCTCCACGATGAGCGAGAAGAGTCCCGGCTCCGCGAGCGTCACGCTGCGGAGGAGCTCGGGATGGCTGGCCGCGACCTGCGCCGCCAGCGAGCCGCCGTACGACAAGCCGACCAGATGCACGGGCGCCGCCTTCACGCCTTTCAGGAACGCGACCAGATCCGCGAGATGCGTCGCTCCGCTGTAGCTCGTCCCCTCATCGGGCCACGGCTCGGCGCCGTGGTAGCGATACGTGTACGCGATGAACCGGTATTTGCTCGCGAAGGCCTGTCGTTGAGGCTCCCAGAAGCGCAGGTCGCTGAGCGCGCCGTGGACGAACACGACCGGCGTGCCCTTCCCTTCGTCGACGTATGTGAGATTGGCGCCGTTGGCGCTCAACTGGCGGGTCTGCGGAGGCGCGGCGGCCTGAGACAACAGGAGAACGGCCCCGATCATCAGCGTTGTCTTCATGGGCCGCAATTATAGAACGACGTCCCAGGCCCCAGGCCCCAGGCCCTAAGCCCCAAGTGGCCGCCCTCGCGGCGGGCCTCGGGGCTTGGGGCTCGGGGCTCGGGGCTTGGGGCTCGGGGCTTGGGGCTTAGGGCTTGGGGGTTGGTTTTACTTCTTGGGAAACTTCGGGTCCCTCTTGATCTCGCGGATCTGCTGGATGTGCCTCTGCTCGTGCGTCGAGATGAGCAGCGCCCACTGATACGCGTCGCATCCCTGCCGCTGCACGAAATGCGCGCGGAGATCGTCGCGCGTCGTGGCGATGTATTGCCGGAGGCGGTCGTGGCGCGTACGGTAGGTGCCCATCGCCGCACCGACGTCGGTCAGCTTTCCCGCGGGCCGTTCCGTCGGGATGGCCGGATCGCGCCAGGCCCGGTCGATGCCGTACCAGAGCACGTCCGCGTCGGTCATGCGGCTCTTCTCTGTGGAACCAGGCTTTAGCCTGGTTTTCAGCGCGTCCTGCAGGTTCTGCCAGTAGATCTCGGACACGAGCACGAGATGCTCGACGACCTCCGCGATCGACCACTCGTCCGCCGCCGGATGAAACGCGAGCTGGGCCGCGCTCAAGCCGGCCACTTCGTCGGCGAGCCAGGCGGCTGTCATATCCAGGTGGGAGAGGAGCCGCTGCCGGTCACGCTCGGCGACGGCCTCCGGCGATTGAAACCCGCCGGCTATGAGCCAGGCGCTGGCGGCGACGGCGACTGCGATGCGCATGGCGTGACGTTAGTTCAGCATTCAGCAATCCACAATCAGCACTGGGCGTGATATATTGCGACACCACCTATGGCCACGCCCCTTACCGAGCGGGAATTGAAGCGCAGCAGCGCCTCGCTGCTGGTCCTCGGTCTCCTCGACGAGAGCCCGCGGCACGGCTACGAAATCGGCAAGCTGATCGAGGTCCGCTCGAGCGGCGCGATCCGGTTCCAGATGGCGTCGCTCTACCCGCTGCTCTATCGCCTCGAGGCCCGCGGCTGGATCGAGGGGCGTTGGACCGCTGAAAGCGGCGGGGCGCCGCCGGCGCCAGTACCGGATCACCGCGGAAGGCCGCCGCATGCTGATCGACGAACGCAGCGTCTGGCAGCAATTCGTTCGCGCCCTCGACCGCGTCGTGAAGCTCCGCCATGCATGACTGGCGCTCGCTCGTCCGCTCGGCGGTGCCAAGTTTGGCGTCCGATCCCGAGCGGAACGCCGAGATCCTCGACGAGCTCGCGCATCATCTCGCCGACACCTACGACGCGCTCATCGAATCCGGCCTGACCGACCGCGAGGCCTTCGATCGGGCCATGGCGGAGCTCGACGCGACCGCCGCCGCGTCAGCCGATCTGCGCCGCGCCGCCGATCGCCGAACCCTTCGAACCTGCTCGAACCCTATCGAACCCATTCGAACCATCGGTGCTCTTATGAATGATGTCCGTTACGCCTTCCGCGTTCTGCGAAAGAGCCCGAGCTTCGCGCTCGCGACCGTGAGCACGCTGGCGCTGGCGATCGGCGCGACCACCGCCATCTTCAGCGTCGCGCAGGGCGTGCTGCTGCGCCCGCTGCCCTACCGCGAGCCGGATCGGCTGGTGCGCGTGTGGGAGGTAAGGCCGCGCGGCAGCGAACGGAACGTCGTGTCGGCCGGGAACTACCTGGACTGGCGCGACCGCGCGCGCGCGTTCGAGGCCGTCGGCGCATACAGCGGGACGTACCCGATGGCGCTGACGGGCGACGGCGACCCGCTCAGCGTCACCGTATCGAGGATGACGCCGTCGGCACTCGCCGCGCTTGGCGTCGAGCCTCAGGCGGGTCGGCTGTTCAGCGACGACGAAGGGAAGGACGGCGCGCCGCCGGCCGCTCTGCTCAGCGATGCGCTGTGGCGCCACCGCTTCGGAGCCGATCCCGGCATCGTCGGCCGAGCCATCGTGTTGAGCGGCGAGCCGTTCACCGTCGTCGGCGTCATGCGGCCCGACTTCCGCTTTCCCGCCCCCGATATCGAGACGTGGATCGCGCAGCAGTTCGGCGAGAACGATCGCGCCGAGCGGCGCTCGCACAACTACGGCGTTGTCGCCCGATTGAAGCAGGGCCTGTCGATTGACGGCGCGGCAGCCGAGATGCGGAGCGTCGCGCAGCAGATTACGGCCGAGCAGCCGGCGTACATGACCGGATGGAGTGTGAACGTCGTGCCTCTCCACGGCGACACCGTCAATGACGCCCGCCCGCTCATCGTCGTGTTGTTCGGGGTGGTCGTCGCCGTCCTCCTGGTCGCGTGCGCGAACCTCGCGAACCTGATGCTCGCGCGCGCGACGGGCCGCTCCCATGAGATCGCGGTCCGCTCGGCGCTCGGAGCGAGCCGCTGGCGCATCGTCAAACAGCTTCTGACCGAAAGTCTCGTGCTTGCCGGCGCAGGCGGCGCACTAGGCGTGGCCGTCGTCGCACTGATGCTTCAGACGCTCATCGCGGCGGTGCCGGAAGACATCCCGCTTCTCCACGAGGTGCGTTTCGACCCCGTCGTCTTCGGTTTTGCCATCGGTATCACCGTCCTGAGCGCTGTGCTCGTCGGCCTGCTTCCTGCTATCCGCGCGGGCGGCCCGTGGTACGAGGCTTTAGCCTCGTCCCGAGGGTCATCCGGGGGCGCTCGCGCCTCCCGCCTCCGCGGCGCGCTGGTGGTCGCGCAGGTGGCGCTCGCGCTGGTCCTGCTGGTCGGCGCCGGACTGCTCGTGCGCAGTTTCATCAGACTGAACACGATCGAGCACGGCTTCCGTCCCGATGGCCTCCTTGCGGTCAGCCTGGACATCCCGCGAGCGACGTACTCGGATCGCAGCGCGCAGACGCGATTCTACGAGCGCGTGCTCGATCGCGTCCGGGCACTGCCGGGCGCCGCCTTCGCCTCGACGACGAGCGGGGCGCCGGGGTCTGGCGTGGCGATGACGTTCAGCTTCGCGATCGAAGGCAGGCCCGCGCCGGGTCCGAGCGGCCGCGAGGATCCCGTGCCGCTGCGCGCGGTGATGCCCGACTACTTCCGCACGCTCGGCATTCCGCTGCTTCACGGCAGAGCCATCGAGGCGACCGAGCGGGAGGATTCACAGCCGGTCGTGCTGTTCAACGAAGCGCTCGCCAGGCGATTCTGGAAGAGCGGCGACGAAGCGGTCGGCCGGCGCATCAGCTTCGTCGGGCCCGGCGGGCCATGGTACGAAATCGCCGGCGTCGTCGGCGACACGCGGGATGACGGGCTCGATCAGCCGGCGCCGGCCGCCGTGTACGTTCCGTATGCGCAGCGACGGGAGCAGTGGGTGTGGCTCTCGTTCCAGACGCTGGTCGTGCGGGTGCAGCCCGGCCTCGAGCCGTCGGATCTCCTGCCATCGATCCGCGGCGCGCTGCGCGAGCTCGATCCGTCGCTGCCTCTACAGAACGTCAGGACCGTCACCCAGTTGTATGCCGAAAACGCCGCGCGCCGGCGTTTCGCGATGCAGTTGACGGCCGGCTTCGCCGGGCTGGCCCTCCTCCTCGGCGCGATCGGCATCTACGCCGTCGTCGCATACTCCGTCGCGCAGCGGCGGCGGGAGATCGGCATTCGGCTCGCGCTCGGCGCTCAGCCCCGGGCAGTCGCGCGGCACATCGTGCGAGGCGCCCTCGGCCTTGCCTCGGTCGGAGCCGTGCTTGGTGTGCTCTCGGCCCTTGGTGTGACACGATTTCTGGAGACGCTGCTCTTCCGCGTCGAGCCGACCGATCCGGCAACGTTCGTCGGGATGGCAGCGCTGCTGCTCGCGATCGCGGCGTTGGCCTCCTGGGTGCCTGCACGGCGCGCGATGCGGGTCGATCCGGTGGAGGCGCTCAGGACGGAATAGGAGGTTCGATGGGGTTCGAGGGGGTTCGAGGAGGTTCGAGGGGTTCGAGGAGGTTCGAACCGGCGCCGAGTGTGATTCCCGTGACGGTCACCTTCGGCGCAGCCGAAAAAGCGGCCTGTGCTTCCGACGAAGAACGGAAGGGCCGGTTCGGCAGCTCGCGGGCATTCACTTCGATCCCGAATTGGCGGCCATCGAACGGATCCGGCGCGATCGTCAGACGTTTCCCGTCGAAACGGATCGCATAGCGAACGTCGTCGACCTGCTGCTCGCTCCAGCCGTTGCAGAACGTCAGCGAGGCCAGGTCTCCGATCCGGACAAAGACATAGTCGCGGAGCAGGTCGTCCATCTCGAGCCTGGCTACGCGCAGGTGTCGGTCGCGCAACCCTTCCATCTCCGTGAAGAACGCCGCCCACTCCGCTTCGCCCCGCTTGTGCCGGTAGACGTGCACGGCGTGGTGGGCCACCAAGGCGGCCGAATATGGTGTTCCCGCCAGCCGCTCGACGCCGCGCGGCCAGAGCTCGCGCTTGATGGCATCGGGCGCGGTGACGAAATCGTGAATGCGCCCCGTCGCCTCGTCCGTCACCGGCTCGGCATCCACCTCGCGCCACCCGTTGTCGTGCTCTTCGATGGCCAGAAGAATGGATGAACGCCTCGGCGCATCCGGAAAGCCGCCGGCGCGCCATTCCCGCATGATGCGGGCCGACAGCGCGGCGTGGTCCGGTTGCGTGATGAGCAGCTGCGACGAGCCCGCGGACCTGAGGATCACGTTTCAACCACACCATCGAAGAAATCAACGACCCCGGTCTCCAGAGAATACTCGGCGCCCACGACGAGGAGCCCTTCGTCCTGGATTCGCTGCTCGAGGATTTCCGATCCGTGTCGCAGATGGTTTGCGGACACGCGGACGTTGCTGCGAACGGCGTGTTGCACGAGAGCCTCCGAGTCGTGCCTGAGCTCTGTCGCCAGCAACGCTTCTACTGATGGCCGGATGCGGTCGACGATCGACCGCAGGTTCCGCGACTGCTTCTCCCTCGGCCGCATGAGCTCTTCCAGTGTGGCCAGCACAGCCCCACATCGAGAGTGGCCCAGCACCACCACGAGCGGTGTGCCGAACCGGTCTGCGGCGAACTCGACGCTGCCGATTTGAGAGGCAGCGACGATGTTGCCGGCAACGCGGATGACAAACAGGTCGCCCAGGCCCTGGTCGAAGATGATTTCTGCTGGGACCCGTGAATCGGAGCACCCGAGAATGATGGCGAATGGCTCCTGACCTGCCGCCAGCTCGCTGCGTCGCGTCTGGCTCGCGAGCATGTCAGTGCTTCGAACGCCCGACGCGAACCGACGGTTCCCCTCTCGCAAGCGTTCGAGGGCCTCTCGCGCTGAAATCATCGCTGCTTCTCTGACCAGCCTACAATAGCGCGCGTGTCCACGACCACCGACGAGCCCCGCGGCGAGCTCCTGAGGCGATTCGGGCCCCTGCAGGCGACGGCGCTCAACATGTCGAACATGATTGGCGTCGGCCCCTTCATCACGATCCCGCTCCTGATGTCGGCGCTCGGCGGGCCGCAGGCGATGCTCGGCTGGCTCGTCGCCGCGCTGATCGTCATTCCCGACGGCCTGGTGTGGAGCGAGCTGGGCGCCGCGATGCCGGGATCGGGCGGAACCTACGTGTACCTGCGCGAAGGGTTCGGCCGCGAGAAGTTCGGCCGGCTCATGGCCTTCCTCTTCATCTGGCAGTTCATCCTGAGCGGCCCGCTCGAGATCGCGTCCGGCTACATCGGGTTCGCCAGCTACGCGCGATACGTGTGGCCGGGTTTGACGCCTGCCGGCACGATGATGGTCGCCGTCACCGTCGGCCTCCTCAACATCGCGCTGCTCTACCGGCAGATCACCTCGATCGGCGCGCTCACCGTGGCGCTGTGGGTGGGCACGCTCATCACGACGGCGGCGGTCATCGCGACGGGCGCCGTGCACTTCGATCCGGCGGTCGCGTTCGACTTCCCGCCCGGGGCGTTCAATTTTTCGATCGGCTTCCTGCTTGGCCTCGGCGCTGCGGCGCGCGTGGGTGTCTATGACTACCTCGGCTACTACGACATCTGCTACATCGGCGACGAAGTCAAAGACCCGGGCCGGACGATCCCGCGATCGATCATCATCAGCATCATCGCGGTCGCCCTGATCTACCTCGCCATCAACCTCTCCGTCATCGGCGTGGTGCCCTGGCGGGAGTTCGTCCCGGCCGACGTTCATCCGGGCGCGTCGTTCATCGTGTCGGTCTTCATGGAACGCATCTACGGATCGGGCGTCGCGACGGCGTTCACCGCGCTGATTCTCTGGACGGCCTTCGGGTCGGTGTTCGCGCTGCTCCTCGGCTACTCGCGAATCCCGTACGCGGCGGCGCGCGACGGCTATTTCTTCGAGGTCTTCGGCCGCGTCCACGCGACCAAACGCTTCCCGCACGTCTCGCTGGTGGTGATCGGCCTCATCGCGATCGCGTGCAGCTTTCTCTCGCTGGGAATGGTCATCGACGCGCTCATCACGACGAGGATCCTGGTCCAGTTCATCGGCCAGATCTTCGCCGTCATCCTGCTGCGGCGCCTGAAGCCCGACATGCCGCGGCCGTTCAAGATCTGGCTCTATCCCGTCCCGGCCCTCGTGGCGCTCGTCGGCTGGATCTTCGTGTTCATCACATCCGACTGGCTCGTCATCCTGCTCGGACTAGGATCGCTGGCGCTGGGCGTGGTCTGCTTCCTCGGCTGGTCGTGGCGCAGCAAGAGATGGCCGTTTTCCTCATCTCCCTGATTGCGGCGCTCGCCGCGATTGTCGCGCCGCACGGAGTGCAGCCGCGCACGCCGTTGCACGCGCGATTCGTGGGTCAGATGGCGTTCGCGACGACCGACGGCACGGTGACGGTCATGACCGACTTCCCCTACCAGATCGGATACGCCGACGCGCCACCGCACTCGTCCGACGAACTTTCCGCAGCGCGCCTGCAGACGCTCGCGCTCATTACACATCGTCATCTGGATCACTGGGAGCCGGCGCTCTTCGCGAGGACCAACTGGAAGGTGGCGGGCCCGAAGGACGTCACCGCGGGGCTCCCTCCCGATCGCGTCGTCGTGCTGGCCGGCCTCACGACGTTCGGGCCCCTCCAGATCGAATCGCTCGAGACGCCGCACGCACGCCTCGGGCATTACTCGTACATCGTGACGTGGCACGGCAGGCGCCTCTATTTCAGCGGCGATACGCAAGACGCGCGCAGCCTCATCCTTGCAAGGAACCTGGACGTCGCGTTCGTCTCTCCGTGGCTCTATAGCACGGTGATGGGCTTACACAGGCGCATCGACGCCAAGCGCGTTGTCATCTACCACCACGAGGCAGGCCAGCAGATTCCCGGCTGCGCGGAAGGATGCCTCGTGCCGAGACAGGGCGACACCATCTCGATTCAGTAGGTTCGAACAGGTTCGAACAGGTTCGAGTAGGTTCGAATGGGTTCGAATAGGTTCTGGATTCGAACCCCCTCGAACCCAATCGAACCCCCTCGAACCCTCGCGAACCCTCGCGAACCCTCTCCGAAGGTGTAGAGTGCCGTGCGATGCCGATCGACCGGGGCACCCGCCTGGGACCCTACGAGGTGCTTGGTCCCATCGGAGCCGGGGGCATGGGCGAGGTCTACCGCGCCCGCGACCCGCGCCTGGGACGTGACGTGGCGATCAAGGTCCTCGCCACGACCGCCGCAGTCGGCCAGGATCAGCTCCGCCGTTTCGAGGACGAGGCGCGTGCGGCCGCCGCGCTCAACCATTCCAACATCCTGTCGGTGCTCGACGTCGGCTCGCACGATGGTTCGCCGTACGTCGTGTTCGAGCTGCTGGCCGGCGAGACCGTCAGCGATCGATTGAGGAACGGCCCGTTGCCGCCGCGCAAAGCCGTCGAGTACGCCGTGCAGATTTGCGATGGTCTCGCCGCCGCGCACTCGAGGGGCATCGTCCACCGCGACCTCAAGCCGTCGAATCTGTTCATCACGCGCGACGGACACGTGAAGATCCTCGACTTCGGCCTGGCCAAGCTCGCACCGCCACTCGACAGCGGGGACGCGGCTGGTTCGACGATGGCCACGCGGACGGCGACGCAGCCCGGCCTTCTCGTCGGAACCCTCGCCTACATGTCGCCCGAGCAGCTGCGCGGCCAGCCGGCCGACCCGCGCTCGGATCTCTTCGCGCTCGGTGCGACGCTGTATGAAATGCTCGCCGGCCAGAGCGCGTTTCAGCGGGCGACGCCCGCCGAGACGATCAGCGCCGTGCTCAAACACGAGCCGGACGCGATCGGTGCGCCTGCGAGCGCGGCCATGCCGCCAACCCTCGAGTCGATCGTGCGGCGTTGCCTCGAAAAAGATCCGGACGAGCGGTTTCAGTCGGCGAAGGATCTCGGGTTCGCGCTCAGGAGCGTTTTCAGCTCGACGCCCACAGCGGGAACATCGATCGCGCCTCCCTTCGCGCGTCCGAAATGGCCATGGACAGCGCTGCTCATCGTTTTCGTCCTTGCCGCTGCCATAGCGGTTGCGTGGTTCACTGTTCGCCTCTCTCGCCCGGCGAGCCCTCGCGGCGTGCTCACAGCGGTCCCATTCACGAGCTTTCCCGGTCAGGAGGTCGCGCCAACGTCTTCTCCCGACGGAAGCCAGATCGCCTTCGCCTGGTCGCCGGAAGGGCCGCAGGATCAGTTCGACCTCTACGTGAAAGTGATCGGCAGCGAAAAGGCGCTGCGTCTCACCGCAAGTCCGGCGAAGTTCATCTTTCCAAGCTGGTCACCTGACGGCCGACAGATCGCCTTTGCGCGACACGCTGCAGAGGGTAGCGGCGTGTTCCTGATTCCCGCGCTGGGAGGACCCGAGCGGAAGCTGGCGGACTCGGCCTTCACGTTCTTCATGCAGACGCCATTGAGCTGGTCGCCGGATGGAAAGCTTCTCGCCTACCAGGGCGACTCCCATCTGAGCACCGCGGGACGCGGGATCGTGTTGCTGGACGTTGCCGGCCTGAATAAACGGTCGCTGGGTCATCCATCTCCGGATTGCCTGTTTTCCTACTTTCCAGTCTTCTCCCCTGACGGAGGGTTACTCGCCATCGGCTGCGACGTGAGTATTGGCGTGACCGATCTGTTCGTCCTGCCGGTTGCCGGCGGGGCGGGCAGGCGCGTGGTACGCCTGCACGACTTCAGAGGTATGTCCTGGACCGCCGACGGTGCGAGCCTCGTCTACGCATCGGAGGGTGATCTGTGGCAGGCCGCGCTGGCTGGCGGTCCGCCGGTAAAGGTGCTCGCGGGCGGCGACGCTTGGATGCCAACCATCTCGCGGGATGGACATCGCCTGGCCTATAGCCGGAGCGGCGCCTTCAACGTGAACATTTGGCAGGTGGCGCTGCACGCCCCGACCCGGGCCGGGCGAGCGCCCGAGCGGTTGGTCTCATCGAGCCGGGCGCAGTTGAATCCGGCCGTCTCGCCCGATGGCCGCCGGCTAGCGTTTGAATCCAACCGGTCGGGAACGGCTGAAATCTGGGTCAGCGATGCGGACGGTTCCAATGCCTCGGTCCTGACAGCTTTTGGAGGACCGGTGACTGGCTCACCGGAGTGGTCGCCCGATGGTCGCTTCATCGCGTTCGACTCTCGGGCCGAGGGCCTCGCCAACATTTACGTGGTGCGCTCGGATGGGGCACAGCCCCAGCGTGTAAGCACGGGCGTGACCGACAGCTCCATGCCCGTCTGGTCCATTGATGGGAAGTGGCTCTATTTCATGGGCAACGTTGACGGAGCGGATCGGATATTCAAAGTCCCTATGGAAGGCGGCGCGGCAACTCGGCTCACGACAGGGAAAGGCATGTACCCTCAGACGTCTTCCGATGGCCGGCGGATCTACTACACAAGGTCGCTCGGGGAATACGAGATCTGGTCGGTGTCGACGGGAGGAGGGGACGAGCGGCGTGTCCCCGGATTGCCCTCGGTGCCGGTCGAGTTCGGATTCGCCTGGGCATTGAGCGCGTCGGGAGTCTATTTCATCAATTCGGAGCCACGACCCGGGATCGACTTTCTGGACTTCACGAGCTCGCGCGTCACACGTGTCGTGGACCTTCCTGGACGCCCGGCAACGTGGACACAACTGGCGATCTCGCGCGACAGCCGGCGCCTCCTCTACTCGCAGAAGGACAGCATCGCCAGCGATATCATGCTCATCGATAACTTTCGCTGATAGGGTTCGATTGGGTTCGAACGGGTTCGAACGGGTTCGAACGGGTCGAACCACCGTGAACCTGAACCTTATCGAACCCTCTCGAACCCCCTCCCCTCGAACCCCCTCGAACCCCCTCGAACCCCCTCGAACCCCCTCGAACCCCCTCGAACCCGAACTTAATGACCTCTTGACCGTTCTCTAACCACTTCCACGTTCGAGGGGCGTAGCCTGCTCGTTTCTAGTAGACACAGAGGGCGATGAGACACGGAGAAAGACCGGGGACGATGAGACACAGAGACACAAAGGCACAGAGGAAAACCAATCTAAAGGGCTTTTGTATCTCTATGGCTCCCCGTCTCCTCGTCCCGGCTTTTCTCGGTGTCCTCGCGTCGTTCGGGACAGGATGCCTGACTCTGAACAGCATCGGTTCGCAACCGATCGCCTTGTCGCTCCCCGGCCAGGATGGCCGACTCGAGCCGCGGCGGGTGGAGCGGCCTGAAGCTGACGTCAGCCTTGGCGAAGCCCGGGAGACCAAGGAACGAAGAGGCGTAGGCCGACTGTTCCTCAAGGGCCTCGCGGCGACCGGCAGCGTCCTGCTCGCCGCGCCCGCCTACGCCGTCCAGCAGCTCGACACGCAGGATCTCCCCATCGTCCGGCGCCGCGCGCCGACGGGTCAACGGCGAGCAGGCCTGGCCTTCGCGCGGACGGAGCTTTTCTTCGGCACTGCGAAGCGCGACGGCGCGGTGACGCCGGACGAATTCAACCGGTTCCTTGACGAGGTGGTGACGCCGCTTTTTCCGGATGGGCTGACCGTCACCAGAACGGATGGGCAGTTCAAGGGAGAGGATGGCGTGACCATCAAGGAGGACTCGTACGTCCTGGTCCTCCTGTATCCGGTCGAGGGACTCAAGACGAGCAGCGCGAAGATCGATCTCATTCGCAGGGAATACATGCGCCGGCACCAGCAGGAGTCGGTGCTCCGCCTCGACGACCCTTACCTTGTCTGGGCGTCTTTCTAGGGCTTGGGGCTTAGGGCTTGGGGCTTTGGGGTAACACATGTGCGGAATAGTCGCAGCGGTATCGAAGCAGGGCGGCATCAGCGGCGAGGCGGTCTGTCGGGCGGCGCAGCGGCTCCGGCATCGCGGGCCTGACGCGCAGCGGATCTGGGCCGCCCAGGACGGCCGCGCCGCGCTGGGCCACGCGCGGCTGAGCATAATCGACCTCACGACCGGCGACCAGCCGATCGACAGCGAGGACGGCCGCCTTCGGATCGTCGTCAACGGAGAGTTCTACGACTTCGAGCGGATTCGCGGCGAGCTCGAGCGGGACGGCCATACCTTCCGCACACGATCTGACAGCGAGATCGCGCTGCATCTCTTCGAGGACCGCGGCCCGCGGGCGCTCCACTCGCTGCGGGGCGAGTTCGCCTTCGCGCTCTGGGACGCGCGTGACAACCAGCTCTTCGCGGCGCGTGACCGCTTCGGCATCAAGCCGCTCTACTACACCATCCACGACGGCACGTTCTATCTCGCCTCGGAGGTCAAGGCGCTCGCCGAGTTCGGCGTGCCGCTCCGCTGGGATCACGAAAACCTGTACGACATCCACTTCGTCGCGCACCCTCCCGATCGAACGCTCTTCAAGGGCATCTATCAGCTCCCGCCCGCGAGCTATCTGCTGACCGACGGCGAGCACGTCCGCGTCATGCCGTATTGGGACTGGGATTTCCCGATCGCCGATCACACGCATTCGAACGGCGGCGGGCGCGAATGGGTGGAGCGGATCCAGCACTCGTTCGATGAAGCGGTGCGCCTGCGTCTCCGCGCGGACGTGCCGGTCGCCTGCTACCTGAGCGGCGGCATCGACTCGTGTTCGGTGCTCGGCTTCGCGTCGCGCCACTCGACGCGGCCGATCCGGGCCTACACGCTCTCCTTCGACCACGGCGACTATGACGAGGGCGACCTCGCCCGCGATCAGGCGAAGCGCTCGGGCGCCGAGTTCTGCCGCATCGACATCCGCTCCGAACACATGGCGGATCACTTCAGCGACGCGATCTACCACGCCGAGCGGCCGTTCGTGAACGCGCATGCAATCGCCAAGTACCTCCTGAGCCGCGCCGTCCGCGATTCCGGCATCAAGGTCGTGATGACGGGAGAAGGCAGCGACGAGATCTTCGCCGGCTATCCGCATTTCCGCCGCGACCTCGTCCTCTACGGCAGCAACGGCCATGGCCTGGATGACGACCCGGCCGCCAAGGCGCGGCTGCTCGCCGAGCTCGACGCGGCGAACCGCGTATCGGCCGGCACGCTTCTGCCTCAGGGATCGACGCCGGTCGACAGCGTGCAGCGCGTGCTCGGCTTCGTCCCCTCCGTCCTCGAGTCCTTCTTCCAGATCGGCACGCGCATGCTGGACGTGACGACCGACGAGTTCCGTCAGGCCTTCGCGGACCGGGACACCTTTCGCGTCATGCTCGGCTGTCTGGACGTCGAGCGTCAGCTGGCGGGTCGCCATCCCGTGAACCAATCGCTCTATATCTGGGGCAGCACGATGCTGCCCAATTACATTCTGAGCAATCTGGGCGATCGGATGGAGATGGCGCACTCGGTCGAGGGCCGGCTCCCCTTCCTCGACCATCACGTGTTCGAAGAGGCGGCCCGCATGCCCGTCTCGATGAAGATCCGCGGCATGACCGAGAAGTACGTGCTCCGCGAAGCCGCACGCAGCGTGCTCGTCGACGCGGTCTACACGCGACAGAAGCATCCCTTCATGTCGCCGCCGGCCACGATCCAGCAGGACGGCAGGCTGTTCACGTTTCTCCAGGACACGCTGCGCAGCTCCGCCCTCGACGGTCCGGGCATCTACGATCGCCGTAAGGTGACCGCGATGCTCGACGCGATCCCGTCAATGGACCCGGCCGGCCGCGGCCGCGCCGACGCGCTGCTGATGTGGATGACGAGCCTCTGCCTCATGTCCGAGCGCTTCGGGCTCTAGCAGAACCTAATCGAACCCCCTCGAACCTCCTCGAACCGGAACGGGTGTAAATTCCCCCTGCAATGCCGATCGACCGGGGCACCCGCCTGGGACCCTACGAGGTGCTTGGTCCCATCGGAGCCGGGGGCATGGGTGAGGTCTACCGCGCCCGCGACCCGCGCCTGGGACGTGACGTGGCGATCAAGGTCCTCGCCACGACCGCCGCAGTCGGCCAGGATCAGCTCCGCCGTTTCGAGGACGAGGCGCGTGCGGCCGCCGCCCTCAACCATCCCAACATCCTGTCGGTGCTCGACGTCGGCTCCCACGATGGCTCGCCATACGTCGTCTTCGAGCTGCTCGCCGGCGAGACCGTCGCCGATCGATTGCGGAACGGACCGCTGCCGCCGCGCAAGGCCGTCGAGTACGCGGTGCAGGTCTGCGAAGGACTGGCCGCCGCCCACGCCAGAGGGATCGTCCACCGCGACCTCAAGCCCTCGAACCTGTTCGTCAGCCGCGATGGACACGTGAAAATCCTCGACTTCGGTCTGGCGAAGCTGACGCCGGTCCTGGATGGCGGTGAAGCCGCTTCGACGATTGCAACGCGCACGGACACTCAACCGGGCCTTCTCGTCGGAACGCTGGCGTACATGTCTCCCGAGCAGATGCGGGGCGAGCCTGCCGATCCGCGATCGGACCTGTTCGCCCTCGGCGCGACGATCTACGAGATGCTCTCCGGCCGTCCCGCGTTCCTGCGCGCGACGCCTGCCGAGACGATCAGCGCCATCCTCAGGCACGAACCGGAAGCGATCGGTTCGTCACCGAGCGGGGGGATGCCCCCGGCTCTCGAACCCATCGTGCGGAGATGTCTCGAGAAACAGCGAGACGAACGGTTCCAGTCGGCGAAGGATCTCGGGTTCGCACTCAGGAGCGTGTTCAGCTCGACGCCCGTCGCGGGAACATCGATCGCGCCTCCCTTCGCGCGTCCGAGATGGCCATGGGCAGCGCCGCTCATCGCTATCGTCCTTGCCGCTGCGATCATCGTGACATGGTTCAGTCTTCGCCTCTCTCGCTCGGCGAGCCCGCGCGGTGCGCTCACAGCGGTCCCGTTCACCACCTTCCCGGGTCAGTAGGTCGCGCCGACGTTCTCTCCGGACGGAAGCCAGATCGCGTTCGCGTGGTCGCCGGAAGGGCCGCAGGACGAGTTCGATTTGTACGTCAAGGTAATCGGGAGCGAGAAGCCGCTCCGTCTTACTACGCATCCGTCTCACTTCATCTTCCCGCGGTGGTCGCCAGACGGCCGGCAGATCGCCTTTGCGCGATGGGCGCCGGAGGGCAGCGGGATCTACCTGATTCCCGCGCTGGGAGGCCCCGAGCGGAAGCTGGCGGACGTCGAATTCATAGATTCCCACGAGACGGCATTGAGCTGGTCGCCGGATGGGAAGCTACTGGCCTATGCCAATCTTCCTCACGGCGATGAGGGCCCCGCGAAAAGCCCAATCATGCTCTTGGATGTTACCGGTCTAGACAAACGCTCGTTAGGTCATCCGTCCAAGGACTGTCAGTGGTCCTGGATTCCGGCCTTCTCCCCCGACGGACGGTCACTCGCCGTCGTCTGCATACCGAGCTCTGGCGTGAACGACCTCTTCATACTGCCCGTTTCTGGCGGGATCGGACGGCGAATCACACGCGTGGAGAACGGGATCACGGGCATTACTTGGACCGCTGACGGAGCGAGCCTCGTCTTCGCGTCGCAGAATGGGGATCTTTGGCAGGTCGCGCTGGCCGGTGGGAAGCCTGAAAAGCTGCTCGCCGGCCGAGACGCTGCATTTCCAATCATCTCGCGCGATGGCCGGCGTCTGGCCTACGGGCAGACTGTTTCCAATATCAACATCTGGCAGCTGCCGCTGGAGGCCGCAACCGGTGGCGCGGGGCCGCCGGTGAGGTTGGTCTCCTCGAGCCGGACTCAGTGGAGTCCGGCGTTCTCGCCCGATGGCCGCCGGCTGGCGTTCGACTCCAACCGGTCGGGAACGCCTGAGATCTGGGTCAGCGATGCGGACGGTTCCAACGCCTCGCCTCTGACGGCATTCGAAGGGCCGTCGACCGGTTCACCGAAGTGGTCGCCCGATGGCCGCTTCATTGCGTTCGATTCCCGGGCCGAGGGCCGCGCCAATATTTATGTCGTTCGCTCGGACGGGGGGGCGACCCGGCGTGTGACCACCGGTGTGGACGACAGCTCCCTGCCCACCTGGTCCATAGACGGGAAATGGCTTTATTTCGCTGGCAGGGTTGACGGAGCCGATCGGATCTTCAAGATCCCGGTGGAAGGGGGCGAAGCGACTCGGATCACGAAAGGGGAAGGATGGAACTACCGAGTGTCTTCCGATGGCCGGCGGATCTACTACGCCAAGGGGCGTACGATCTGGTCGGTTTCTACAGAAGGAGGCGACGAGCAGCGACTTCCGGGAATGCCTGGGCTCACGAGCGAGTTCTTCAACGCCTGGGCACTGAACCCGTCGGGAGTCTACTTCATGAACAGGGAACCACTACGAATCGAATTTCTCGACTTCACTAGCGCACGGATAACACGGGTGGCAGACATCCCGGGGCGATCGGCACCGTGGATGTCTCTAGCGCTCTCACCCGACGGCCGGCGCCTGCTTTACTCGCAGATCGATGGCATCACCAGTGACATCATGCTCATCGACAACTTCCGCTGATTGATCGAACCACCCTCTCGAACCTCCTCGAACCCCCTCGAACCCTATCGAGGTAGACTCGTTGCGTGGGTCTCCTCCAGCTCCGCAAACCACCCGCAAAGGAAGTCGATCTCCGCACCGTCTACGACGCCGTCGTCGTCGGCTCGGGCGCCGCCGGCGGGATGGCGGCGCACGTGCTCACCTCCCGCGGCCTGAAGGTCCTCCTGCTCGAGGCTGGAAAAAAGCTCGACATCAACGCCGAGCTGAAGTCGATGCAGTGGCCGTACGATCACCCGCGCCGCGGCGAGATGGCGCCGGGATCGCACGCCCTCTCGCTCAACGAATACACGATCCGCCAGCCCCCGTACGCGCAGCCGGCGAGCCCGCACAAACACGTGTACTCGTACGTTCAGGGCTGGGGCGGCTCCGACTACAGCAAGAACATCGTCGTCGACGAAAAGGACCATCCGTATACGGGAACGAACTACGCGTGGGTCCGGGCGCGCTGCCTCGGCGGCAAGACCAACATCTGGGGCCGCCTCGCGCTGCGGCTGTCGGACATCGACTTCAAGGCGAAGTCGCGCGACGGCCACGGCGACGACTGGCCGATCTCCTACGCGGACATCGAGCCGTACTACGACAAGGTCGATCTCTACCTGGGAATCTCGGGACAGAAAGAGAATCTGCCCCATGTGCCCGACAGCCTCTTCCAGCGCCCGACCAGGCTGAACGCGGCGGAAGTCCGGTTACGGAGCGCGCTTGCACGCATGAACCGCGTGGTCACACCCTACCGCGCCGGCGTGACCACGGATGGCTTGAAGCACAACAAGTATCGGAGCAAGTGCTTCGGCCGCGGGGCGTGCGGCCGGCGCGTGGGCGGATGCGACATCCACGCCGCGTTCGACTCGCCCACCGGGCTGATCTACCCGGCCCTCGATACGGGGAATCTCACGCTGAGGACGAACGCGACCGCGCGCGAAGTGCTGGTCGACCCAAAAACCGGCAAGGCTCGCGGCGTTGGGTTCATCGACACGGACACCGGGCGGTCGTACGAGGCGAACGGGAAGGTCGTGGTGCTCGCGGCCTCGACGCTCGAGTCGGCGCGCCTGATGCTGCTGTCGAAATCGAGCGCGCACCCGAACGGCATCGGCAATTCGAGCGGCCACGTCGGGCACAACCTCTGCGAGCACCTGATGGGCCCGAGCGTGAACGGGTTCGTGAAGGATCTCGCCGGCAAGCCCCGCACGCTCGACGACGGACGGCCCGGCGGGTTCTACATCCCGCGCTTTCGAAACCTGAGCGACCGGCATCCGTCGTTCGTTCGAGGCTACGGCTTCGAGGGTGGCAGCGGCCTCGGTATCTTCCCCGACAATGCGACGTCGACGCCCGGCTTCGGCTCGAGCTTCAAGAAAGAGGTGCGCGACCGCGCCGGCGCCTTCATCAACATGGGCGGTTTCGGCGAGGTGCTGCCGCGGTACGAGAACGCCATCGATCTCGATCCGGTGATGAAGGATCGGTGGGGAGTGCCGGTCGTGCGCTTCAGCTACACGTTCGGGGACAACGAAAAGAAGATGGCCGAGGACATGGCGGAAGCCGCGCAGGAGATGTTCGAGGCGGCAGGCATCGAGATCCTCTCGGTCCGCAAAGGCCTGCTCACGGAGGGCTGGTCGATCCACGAGCTCGGCACCGCGCGAATGGGCGCCGACCCGAAGACCTCCGTCCTCAATCAATTCCAGCAATCGCACGACGTGAAGAACCTCTTCGTCGTCGACGGAAGCAGCCACGTGAGCGCCGCCTGCCAGAATCCGACGTGGACGATCATGGCGCTCGCCTGGCGGTCGTGCGAGTACCTGGCGGACGAGCTCTCGAAAGGAAATGTCTGAGTCATAGGGCTTGGGGCTTGGGGCTTGGGGATTAGGGATTAGGGATTAGGGATTAGGGCTTGGAGCTTAAATGATGGACAACCAAAAACGGGCGGACGATCTGCCGAGCAGCGAAGTCACCCGGCGGGACATGCTGAAGGTCACGGCAGGCACCGTCGTTGCCATCAGCGGCGTGGACCTGCTCGGACAGGCCAAGCCGCTGTTCTTCACGCCGGCAGAGCTCGCGCTCGTCGACGAGCTCACGGAGCTGGTCATTCCGGCCGACGATCACTCGCCAGGCGCCCGAGCGGCGCGGGTGGCGGCGTTCATCGATGCCCGCCTGGCGGAATCGATCGAGCCGGCGCCCCGCGAGACGTGGCGCGACGGCCTCAAGCGGGTCGAGGCGCTCTCACAGGAGATGCACGGCGTCGGCTTCATGAAGGCCGCACGCCCTCAGCAGGAGGCGGTCCTCACCCGCATGAGCGCGCACGAGTCAGATCCGAAGGCGCCGGAGGAGTTGTTCTTCCGGGAGTTGAAAGAGCGGACGGTCCACGCTTACTACACGTCGAAGATCGGCATCCACGACGAGATGAAATACAAGGGCAACACGCTCCTGACCGACTTCGTAGGCGCCGAGTAGATCCTCTGCGCCCTCTGCGCCCTCTGCGCCCTCTGCGCCCTCTGCGCCCTCTGCCTCCTCTGCGTCCTCTGCGTTCTGTGTTAAAATCTTTCTCTCTTGTCGTGCGGAAGTCATCCGCGCGTAACATCACCTCCACAGACTGGATCCCCAAGGAGTGGCCCGGCGCCGATGACGATGAAAGTGTCGCAGTTGCAAGAAGAGAGTTGGCTGAGGACGGAAGTGCAGCGTCTAGCCGAGGATAACGAGGATCTCCGGGGATCGGCGATGGTCTGGATTCGTATGTACGAGCAGCTTCTCCGGCACTGTTCGCGCCGCTCGTTCGGTGAGACGAGCGCGCTTCCGCCCGTCCGAGTTCGTGTCCGCATGAATGACACGGAGCACGGCGCGGCGCCCCCAACCGAAGCTCCCACCTGCACGGACTGACGCCGCGGCTTGTGGTACGACCCTTTAGGGCCGTTTCCCCAGACGAGGCTAAAGCCTCGTACCACCTGTAGCGGCGTGGGGTTTTCTACGTGCCCTCAATCAGGGCCATGATATTTCCTTCGGTGTCCTTGAACCAGGCGGCCTTGTTCCCCTCGGAGCTGAGGATGCCGTTCACGGTCTTGAGGCCCGGCATGTCGTATTCCTCGAAGACCACGCCTCTGGACTTCAGCTCGGCGACTTCCGCCTCCACGTCATCCACCTGCCAGAAGGCCTGGCTGGCCTTCGACGTTCCTGCGTTCTTTGTCGGGTACAGGAAGATCCACGAGCGGTTGCCGCATTCGTAGACGACGCCTCCGGCGATCTCCTCGCGTGGGACGAGGCCGACCTTCTCTTCGTAGAACTTCCGAGCGCGCTTGACGTCAGCGGCGGGGATATACGGGACGATCGGAGCGTTCTTCAACATGCTCCGATGATAGCGGTGATCGCGGCCGATCAAGCTCATGCGAAGGGCCAATCGGAAAAGCGCATCCTCCCCAAACGGGCAGTGTCCGAGCGCCGATCAACTGCTACGATTTTCTAGTGCATCATCCGAATTGTCTCGCGCCGGCTCGTGTGGGGGCACGAAGCGGCGTCTCGATCGGACCGGCGTCCTATGGACGGCTCTTCGCCGATCTGCCGGCCTTCAAGGCGGACGAAGCCTTTCTCTTCGCGCTCGGACGCGCCGGCGGCCTGTGCGACTGCGCTGACGCGGAGGATGATGCGGCGTCTCTGGGATCGGAAGCTGGGGGCTGGCCGTTCTTCGGCCAGTTCGTCGCACACGACATCACCGCCGATCGCTCGTCGCTCAAGGGGGTCGCGGATCCGGCACGACTCCGGAATGCGCGATCGCCGCAGTTGAACCTGGAGTGTCTCTACGGGGACGGACCCGTCGGCCATCCGTACCTGTTCCGGCGTGACGATCCGGCAAAGCTCCTGACGGGGCCCGGCGGCTGCGACGTGCAGCGCAACGGCGAAGGCACGGCCGTGATCGGAGACCCGCGCAACGATTCGCACGTGCTGATGTCGCAGATGCATCTCGCGTTCGTCCGCGCGCACAACGCGTTCGTCGATCGCGCCCGGGCCGCGGGAACCCCGCCGCCGGCGGTCTTCGAGGATGCGGCACGCGAGCTCCGCTGGCATTACCAGACGGCGGTGCTGCGCGAGTTCCTGCCGCGGCTCGTGGGCTCCGAGCTGACGCGCTCGTTACTGAAGGGTGATCGCCGGTTTTTCCGGCCGTCGGGGGATGCCTACATCCCGTTGGAGTTCGCGGACGCGGCGTACCGCTACGGCCACTCGCAGATTCGCCACCGGTACCGCCTGAACGCCGACAGCGAGCCGGTGCCGCTCTTTCCGGATTTGATCGGGTTCCGTCCTGTGTCTCCGAAACACCGAGTGGAGTGGCCGCGCCTGTTCGACGCCGACGGCTCTCCGCCGGCCGATCGGGCGAAGAAGATCGACGGCAGGCTCGTCGGCGCGTTGATTGGTCTGCCGGTTACGCTGACGGGCGAAAACGAGGTCGCCGAATTTCAGTCGCTTGCCGTCCGTGATTTGGTGCGCGGTCAGAACGTCGGCCTGCCCTCCGGCGAAGCCGTTGCGCGTCATATCGGCGTGACGCCGCTCACACCGGACGAAGTGGGCGCGCGGGGGGCCGGATGGCGGGACGAGACGCCGCTCTGGTTCTACATCCTCCGCGAGGCGGACGTATGCTGCGGCGGGAACCGCCTCGGCCCGGTCGGCGGGCGGATCGTCGGCGAAGTGCTGGTCGGCCTGCTCGATCTCGATCCAGCGTCGGTGCGGCATGCGCCGGACGACTGGACGCCGGCCGCGTCGCTCATCGATCTCCTTCTGGGGAGGATCCAGTGCGCGTAGGCATCGTCGGAGCGGGGAAAATCGGATCGACGGTGGCGAAGCTCTGGGCCGACGCGGGGCATGAGGTGCGCCTCGCTTCGCGCCACCCCGATGACCTGAAACCGCTCGTCGAAAACATTGGGACAAATGCGTCGACCGGGACACCGGCGGAAGCGGCGACGTTCGGTGATGTCGTGATGCTGACGGTTCCGCTGAAGGCCGTTCCTCAGCTCGCGCGGGATCTCGCGCCGCTCGTCGCAGGCAAGATCGTGATCGACACGGGAAACGCCTACGAACAGCGCGACGGTGACGTCGCGCGCGAGGCGACCGGGCATCCGGGCGGCTCGGCGGCGTGGGCGGCTGACATGTTTCCCAGGGCGCGCTGGGTCAAGGCGTTCAACACAGTGAACTTCAAGGTGCTCGAACGCGAAGCGCACCGTGAGGGCGACCGGGTCGGCATTCCCCTGTCCAGCGACGATCGCGACGCGATGGAGGTCGTCGCCGGCCTCGCGCGCGACGCGGGCTTCGACCCCGTTCCCGTCGGCGCGCTGGCTCGTGGAAAGGAATTCGAGCCGGGCACCCGGCCTTACAACACCGGCATGAGCGGCCGGGAATTGAGAGCGATTTCCTGGCTTTACACAATCGGCGGGCGCTCGTTCAGCACCAGCCAGTAGAGCCCGAGCTGGTGCACCGCCTCGACGAACTGCTGGAAATCGACGGGCTTCCGGATATAGCTGTTGGCGCCCAGCGTGTATCCGCTCACGAGATCGCGTTGCTCGGTCGACGAAGTCAGGATGACGACCGGGAGCAATCGAGTCTTCGGGTTGGCGCGGACCCGCTCCAGGACCTGAAGGCCGTCGAGCCGGGGCAGCTTGAGATCCAGAAGCACGAGCTGGGGCAGCGCGGCCGGGTCGCGGCCGGCGTACTGGCCGGTCGCAAAAAGGTAATCGATCGCTTCGACGCCGTCGTGAACCACGATGACGTCGTTGGCAATCTTGTTTCTGCGAAGAGCCCGCAGCGTCAGCTCGACGTCGTCTGGATTGTCTTCGACGAGGAGAATCTCGTGCACAGGATCTCCTGAGTGCCTCACTCGAGCGTGAAGTAGAAGCAGGCGCCGCGGCCCGGCTGGCCTTCGGCCCAGACCCGCCCGCCGTGCCGGCTCACAATTCGCTGCACCGTGGCGAGCCCGATGCCGGTGCCGGGAAACTCAGACGAGGCGTGCAGCCGCTGGAACGGAGCGAACAGCTTGTCGGCGTACGTCGGGTCGAAGCCGGCGCCGTTGTCGCGGACAAAGAACGTGTCGGCCGAGCCGTCCTCGGTCCGGCCGACCTCGATGTGCGCATCCGCTCGACCCGTGGTGAATTTCCAGGCGTTGGCGAGGAGGTTCTCGAGCGCCACCCGCAGCAAACGCGGATCGCCAGATGCCATCATCCCCGGCGCGATCGACTGCCTCACCGAGCGACCGGGCGACTGGCGGCCGAGGTCGCCAAGGATGCGTCCGGCGAGATCGGTGACGTCCACCTGCTCGCGCGTCATCTCCGACCTGGCGACCTTGGACAAGGCCAGAAGGTCGTCGATGAGATGCGCCATCCGCTGCGTCGCGGCTCGGATTCGATCGAGGTGACCCTTCGCCCCGTCCGGGAGCGACGGCCCCAGGTCGTCGACCAGAGCCTGGCTGAATCCGTCGATGCTCCTCAGCGGGGCGCGGAGATCGTGGGAGACGGAGTAGCTGAACGCCTCCAGCTCGTGCACCGCCGCCTGCAATTGGGCCGTCCGCAGCCGCACGCGCTCCTCCAGCTCGGCGTTCAGCCGGTGCAGGTCCTCCTCGGCCTGTTTGCGATCGCTGATGTCGCGAATGAAGCCAATGTACAGCGTCTTGCCGTCGGTCCCTTGAATCTGCGTGATCGTCAGCTCCACGGGGAACTGCGCGCCGTCGGCGCGCATGGCCCGCATCTCGAGCCGCCGGCCCAGAACGGTGTTGTGACCGGTCTCGCGATGCCGGGCGAGACCGGCGCGATGCTCGTTCCCGGAGATCGGGCGGGATGATCAGGTCCGCGAGCGGACGGCCGACGCGTCGCATCGGCGATAGCCGAACGTGCGCTCGGCGGCCGGGTTGAACTCGACGACGCGGCCCTCCACATCCATCGTGATGACGCAGTCGAGCGCCGATTCGAAGATGAGTCGGAAGCCGTCGGCGCTCGAGAGCGCGTTCGGCGTCACAGTCGACCTGTCGCCTCCTGCCGCTCCATCCAGCCGCGGATGTCGGCCGCCGGGCCCGGTTTCGCGATGAAGTTGCCCTGTGCGGCGTCGCATCCGAGATCCCGCAGGCGGTCCCGCGCCTCGGCGGACTCGACGCCTTCGGCCACCACGGTCAGACCGAGGTTGTGGGCAAGATCAATCGTCGACCGGACGATGGCGTCATCGCCGGCCATGAGACCGCTCACGAACGACCGGTCGATCTTCAGGCGGTCGACCGGCAGGCGGCGCAGGTAGCTGAGGGAGGAATAGCCGATCCCGTAGTCGTCTATCGCGAACTTCACACCCATCTCGTGCAGCCGAGAGAGACTGGTCATCGAACGGGTCGTGTCCGAGAGCACGAGGTTCTCGGTAATCTCGAACACGAGCGCTAACGGGGACGCCTGGCGGCGCCGAAGCACTTCAGCGACCTGATCGGGGAACCCCGGATCGCGCAGGCTCCGCGGCGACAGGTTCACGGCAACCGGGACCGGCGGTACTCCGTGCATACCGGACCACTCGGCCAGCGCCTTGTCGAGCAGGACCAGCGTCAGCGGTTCTATCAGACCGGTCTGCTCGGCGAGCTCGATGAACTCCCCCGGCTGCAGCCGCCCCTGCCGCGGATGATCCCATCGCGCGAGCGCCTCGACCGACCAGACCGCGCCGGACCGGAGGCTGACGATCGGCTGATAGTCGAACGAGAACTGGCCGTGCGCAATACCGTCTCTCAGCTCGGCCATCAGCGTCAGCCGCCGGTGCGCGTGACGATCGCGATCGGGCGCATAGCAGGCGTAGCCCAGGCCGCCGCTCTTGGCGACGTACATCGCAATATCGGCCTTCTGAAGCAGCGCGTCGGCGTTCGAGCCGTGTTCCGGAAACCAGGCTATCCCGACGCTGCCGCGGAGCTCGAGCGAACTGCCATCGACCAGGAGGGGTCGGTCGAACGTTCGGAGAATCTCGCGGGCCGCGAGCGCCGCCCCATCGCTGTCGGTCCGCGGCAGCACGAACGCGAATTCGTCGCCGCCAAGCCGCGCCACCATGTCTCCGTCACGCAGAAGCGCCCGGAGCCGCGAGGCCAGCTCCTGGAGTACACGGTCCCCCGCCTGGTGGCCGAGCGAGTCGTTGATGGCTTTGAACCCGTCGAGGTCGAGAACAAGCAGGCCGAGCGGCGTGCTCGCCTGCTCGGCCGCCAGAATGGTGTGTTCGAGCCAATCGCGCAGCAGGACGCGATTCGGCAGATCCGTCAGAGGGTCGTGATACGCGAGATGCACGAGCCGGGCTTCCGCCTGTTTGCGGGAGAGTCGGCTCGCCGCTTCGCGCAGCTCGCGTTCAACGGCCGGCACCAGCCGTTTGAGGTTGCCTTTCATGATGTAGTCGTGCGCCCCTGATCGCATGGCGCGGACCGCTACATCCTCTCCAATCGTGCCGGACACGAAGATGAACGGCATCTCCGCATCGTGCATGCGCAGCAGGGTGAGGGCCGATGTGCCGCTGAACCGCGGCATCGTGTAGTCGGCGATGGCAATGTCCCATCGCTGCCGCTCCAGGGCGGCCGTCAGCCCCTCGGGCGTGTCGACACGCTCCGACATCACCTCGTAGCCCGCCCGCGCCAGCTCGCGCACGAGCAGCGTGGCATCGTCGTCCGAATCTTCGATCAACAGCAGCCGAAGTCGGGTCATATCTGTACGCGCCCGGACCGCGACGAGCGACGCTTTCGTGCTCTGAGTCGTCGTTCAAGAAGACGACGCCAAGACTGCAATCGAGCGAGCTCGTGTAGCGGATCTGGACGCCTTCCGAGGGAGCATGACTGAGCAGAGCATAAACTCTGCCCGCGGGGGCCATCGCGAGAATAACAAAAGTGCAAGACGCAGAGGACGCAGAGAAGGCAGAGGACGCAGAGAAGGCAGAGGCTGGAAGTGGGATCGGCCGGCGCGCGTCCGGCGCCCTCTGCGTCCTCTGCTTCCTCTGCGTCCTCGGCGTTTAGCTTGTGGCCTTGATCAGGCCTTCGGCGTGAGGTCCATCGCCTCGGTGATCTTCGTGAACGGGATGTTCGCCTTCTTGTTCACCTCTTCGACGTCCTTCGCGCTGGACGCCTCGAAGAGGCACATGCAGCGCGCGTCGCCGGGGACGAACGTGCTGCGGATGTAGCGGACCTGCTTCCCTTCGCGCGTCGACTGCTCGCTCGTGGCGATCGCCGCTTTCTGAGCGGCCGCGAGCTGATCCATTTTGATCCCGGGCAGGTTGCGTTCGACCATGTAGACAGCCATGAAAGACCTCCTGATCAGAAGGCCACGCTACGCCCGCAAGCGTTTGGCTGTCAATCGGCCTCAAACGCGCCGCACCGTCAGCAGCGTCAGGTCATCGGGCTGTGGCCGGCCGCCGAAGTGCGTCTTGACGTCCGCCAGAATGGCATCGGCGAGCGCGGCGCCGCCCGCTCTGTGTCGCTCGACGAGCGCCATCATCTGCTCTTCTCCGAGGTCGTGTTCGCCGGAAAGAGCATCCGAGACGCCGTCCGTATATAAAAGGATGCGGCTGCCCGCCGCCGCCGGAACCGTCCGGCGCTCCCAGGTCCACTCGGAAAACGCCGGAGACACCATCGGCCCCGTGGTGTCGAGCCGCTCGATCCGGCCGTCATCGGCCCAGAGCAGTCCGGCAGGATGGCCGGCGTTGACGTAGGACACGTTGCCGTCATCCACGACGGCGGCGACGAGCGTCACGAACCGCTCGGCGCCGAACGGCGCCAGATTGCGCCGGATCCGCTGGACGACGGCCGTGGGGTCGTAGCCGTCCGCATCCGACGCGCGAAACGCGGACTTGACGATGCCGGTGAGCATCGCGGCCGAGACGCCGTGACCGACGACGTCGGCGACGATGAGCGCCGTGCGCCCGGATGCGATCGAGACATAGTCGTACAGATCGCCGCCGAGCTCCGTGCACGGCACGTAGCGGCAGCAGATCGCGAGGTGGTCGGTGACGACGTCGCCCGCCGGCAGGAGGCCTTGCTGGAACGTGCGCGCCTCCGCCAGCTCCTGCTCGAGCCGCGTGACGTGCCGGCGATTCTCGTCGCGGCGCCAGCGCAGCTCGAGGCAGCGCTCGACGAGCGCCTGCAGCACCTCCCGATCGAACGGCTTCTGGATGAAATAGAACGCGCGGCCGCGGATGGCGCGAATCAACTTCTGGTCCATGTCGTCGATGCTGCCGGTCATCAGGATGATTTCCACGTCTGGATGGTCCGCCTTGAGCCGCGCCATCAGCTCGAAGCCGTCCAGCTCCGGCATGCGGATGTCGAGGATGACCAGGTGTGGCTTGAACTCCGCCGCCACCGCCACCGCTTGAGCCGACGACTGGCTGCCCACGACCTTGTGGATCCCGCCAAGCACGCGCTCGACGGCGCGAAGCATGCCGACTTCATCGTCCACGACCAGGATGCGGGACGCTTTTCTCATTCCGCGTCGCGCGTTGCACTGAGCGCAGTCGAAGAAACCTGCCCCAAGCGAAGTCGAGGGGCCTGGTGATGAAGCCCAGGGCACGGTTACGAGGACGCGAGTCCCTTTCGCCGGCTCGCTCTGGATGTCGAGTGTTCCGCGGACCTCCCAGAGGATCGACCGGCAGATGGACAGGCCCAGCCCGTTCCCGGTGGCCTTCGTCGTGAAGAAGGGCTCGAAGATCCTGGGGAGATCTTCGGGCGCGATCCCGCTGCCGATGTCGGCGACCGTGATGGCGACGCCGGCCTCGTCCGGCTGAATGCGGACCGAGACCGTGCCTCCCTCGGCGCTGGCCTCTCGCGCGTTCGTGAGGAGGTTGAGGAACACCTGTTCGAGGTCGCTCTGGCCGCAGGCGACGGCAGGCAGATCGTCCGGCGCCTCGACGACCAGGTCGATTCCGCGCCGTGCCATGCCATCCTTCAGGACCGCCAGCGAGGTCTCGAGCGCGGGCCGTACGTGCCCGGGCCGCGTCCGGCGGGCGCCGCCGCGCGCGAACGAGAGCATGCCGCCGAAGATGCGCCGGCACACCTGCAGAGACTTCTGCACCTGCTCGAGATCCTGCAGGTAGACGGCTGGCTCCAGCTTTCCGCTCTGGAGATCTTCCTGCATCTGCTGGACGAGCGGGAGCATCGAGCCCAGCGCGTTGTTCACGTCGTGCGAAACGGTCCGGGCGAGCTCCGCCATCGCGTGCCTGCGCTCGGCGGTCAGCAGCCGGGCGCGAAGCGATTCGGTGCGGGTCAGGTTCTGGATGGCGACCGCCGCCTGCGACCGGAAGCGATCGACGAGCTCGGCGTCGTACGGCCGCAGCCGTCCCGGGTGGCGCGCGGCCACCTTGAGGACGCCGAAGATGCCGTCGCGCGTGACCAGCGGAGCGCAGAGCATGCTCCCCTCGCGCGCGTCCGGTCTGTCGCGGTTGTAGTCCAGCAGCTCCGCGAGCCGCGTCACCGGTTTCCCGGACCACTCGGTCCAGGCTTCACCGTGGCGATCGACGCCGTAGATCTCGGCCGATTCCAGGATCGGCCGCACGTCGGCGTCGAGCGGCAGCGTCAGGCCGATCCGGTCGCTCTTGGCCTTCGTCCAGACGATCTTCTCAGCGACCACGCGAAGCTCGTCCTCGCTGTTCTCGCGGATCAGCAGAGCGGACGAGTGATCGTAGTGCGTCAGCGAGCGCAGGCCGTCCAGGATCTGGTAGAAGAGATCCTTCGGATCGATCTGTTCCATGATCTTCCGGTCGATGCGATCGCGCACCCCCAGCATCCGCTCGCGGTCGATGAATTGAATCAATTCGGAGACAGCGGCCGCGATGCGCACCAGGAGCCGCCGATCGTTGTGGTCGAAGATCGGGTCCGGCCGTATCAGCGCCAGCGCGCCCCACGCGGCGCCGCGGCGCCGCACCGGCGCCATCATCACGTCGGCGCGGGCCGGTGGACGGCTGTGCCGGATGAAGTCGCCGAGGTGCTGAAGGTCCCAGCGGCCCTCCCTGGGCAGCGTGAACAGCAGGGTGGCTATCGTCTGGCTGCCGTCGGCGACGGCGATGCAGCCCCGCGTCGCCTGAAAAAACTCGCGGGTCTCCCGGAGCGCGGTCTCCAGCGCCTTCCGAGGCTCTCGCATCGGCCTCAGCCGGCGGGACAGCGCGTCGGCGAACTTGAAGAACTCGAGCTCCCGGGGAAGCGTTGACATGGTTCGACTTGTGGCACGAGGCTTCAGCCTCGTCCGCCTGGCGTAAGCAGACGATCTTATCAGCCCCTGCAACAATGGGCCTTGACGCACCGGCCGGTTGGCGTCAAGTTTCTGGAAGGAAAAGATGCGATGCCGCCAGTGCAGGCCGAAATCCTGAACGCGTTCTACGAAAAGCTCTCGAAGTCCGAGTCGATCGATGCCGCTACCGTCGACGCGCTGCGCAATGCGCTGGCGTCGGGCAAGAAGCTGAAGGCTGACGATTTCGTCGCAATCCTCTCCAAGAAAAAGGGAACGGCGGGCGCCACATGATCCAGATCGAATCGGTCGACATCCGGGAGATGCGTGGAATCCGGACGCTCGACATCTCGCCGAGCCGCCGGAGCTTCGTGATCTCGGGGCCGAACGGGTCCGGCAAGAGCGGCGTGGTGGACGCGATCCAGTTCGGCCTGACCGGGGACGTCTCGCGCCTGTCGGGCAAGGGCACGGGCGGGCTGACGGTGCAGCGGCACGGGCCGCACGTCGACAGGCGCGATGATCCCGAGGCGGCGGAAGTCTCGCTCAAGCTGTTCGTGCCGGACCCCGGCAAGACCGTCCTCCTCACGCGCAACATGAAGTCCCCCAGGGTCTTCACGCTGACGCCCGAAGATCCGAACGTCAGGGCGACCCTCGAAGAGGTCGCGCAGCACCCGGAGCTGACGCTGTCGCGGCGCGAGATCATCAAGTACATCCTCGTCGAGGCTGGCGAGCGGTCGAAGGAAATCCAGGCGCTGATGAAGCTGGATGACGTGGGGAACATCCGGAGCATCCTCCAGACCGCCAAAAACAAGCTGTCTTCGGCGTACTCGACGGCGCAAAAGGATGTCGCGAATGCGGAGGATGCGCTGCGGCGCCATCTCGACATTCAGAAACTGTCGAAGGAGGACATCCTCGCGGCCGTCAATCCTCAGCGCAAGCTTCTCGGGCTTCCGGCCATCAAGGAGCTCGCGGCCGACACGATCCTGAACGCGGGCGTCCTGGAAAGCGGTTCCCAGGCCGCCTTCAACAAACAGTCCGCCCTGCGCGACGTGGCGGCGCTGGCCGAGGCTGAAGGGGGCATCGGCTCGATCGCAAAGAAGGAAGTCGCTCAGATTCTGAAGGACATCGGGGCTCTCGAATCCGATCCCGCGCTGCTCCAGGCCGTCACGCGCCGCGCCTTTGTCGAGCGCGGCCTGGCGCTGGTCGACGGTCCTGAGTGCCCCCTGTGCGATACGGAGTGGGACGACGAGCAGCACCTGAAACGGCATCTGCAGGCCAAGCTCGCGAGATCGAAAAAAGCGGAAGCGCTGCAGCAGCGGCTTCTCGAGAATGGCGCCGACGTCGCCAATCACGCTCGGAGGCTGGGGACGCTGATCGCGCCGGTGCGGCTCCTCGCCAAGGCGGGCGGGCCGGCGGGCCTCACAGGCGATCTCACCGCCTGGTCCGAGCGCGTGAGCGCACTCGAAACGTCATCGGGCACGGTCGAGGACCTGATGGCGCACAAGGTGGATTTTGAAACGGGCTGGGTCGCCGCGCCATCGTCGCTCGGGTCGAAGCTGGCGGCGCTCGTCGATGGCGTGAAGGCAATGCCCGATCAGAGCGCGTCGGTCGCGGCACAGACCTTTTTGACTCTGGCGCAGGATCGTTTGAGTTCGTGGCGGGGCGCGCAGCGTGCCGAAAAGCAGGCGGCGGCCGCTTCGACCCGCGGGCAAGATGTCTACACGGCCTACTGCGACGCCATGGAAGAACAACTCGTCGCGCTCTACGCGGCGGTCGAAGGCGACTTCTCGGCCTACTACCGCGACATCAATGCCGATGACGAAGGCGCGTTCAAGGCGAAGCTCGAGCCTTCAGAGGGCAAGCTCGATCTGGAAGTCGCTTTCTATGACAAGGGCATGTTCCCGCCCGCGGCGTACCACAGCGAGGGGCATCAGGACGGCATGGGTGTGTGCCTGTATCTCGCGCTGATGAAGCGGGTGCTCGGAACGCGCTTCCGGTTCGCCGTTCTGGACGATGTCGTGATGTCGGTCGACCAGGGCCACCGCAAACAGTTCTGCACGTTGCTGAAGACGCGGTTTCCGGACACGCAGTTCATCATCACGACGCACGACAAGGTCTGGGCGAAGCAGATGCAGACCGAAGGCCTCGTGGATTCCAGGGGCAGCATCGCGTTTCAACGCTGGAGCGTCCAGACCGGCCCGATTTACGAGCAGATAGCAGATGTCTGGAGCCTGATCGACAAGGACCTGACGAAGAGCGACGTGCCGGCTGCCGCCGTGCGTCTTCGCCAGCACCTGGAATTCGTCTCGGGGGAGCTCGCCGATCTGCTCGGCGCCAGGCCCGCCTTCCGGGGCGATTTCTCGTATGACGTCGGGGATCTGCTGCCCGCCGTGATCGGGCGGCAGGGCGAGCTGCTCAAGCTCGCGGCACGATCGGCGCAGGACTGGAAGGACGACGGCGCCAAGGCAAAGGTCGAAGAGCTGAAGGCGGCGCGCGCGGCCGCGATGGCGAAGTATGGCGGCGAAAACTGGGTCGTGAACAAGGCCGTCCATTACACGGCCTGGGCGGATTTCACGAAAGCTGAATTCAAGGCGGTCGTCGACACCTTCAGGACCCTGCTGCTTCAGTTCCGGTGCACGAAGCCGGAGTGCGACTCCTGGCTCTACGCGACCCCGCGCAGAGGCGATCCGGAAGCGCTCCGGTGCCGCTGCGCGGCGACCAACCTGAATCTCAGGCCGAAATAGGGTTCGAGGGGGTTCGAGCAGGTTCGAGGGGGTTCGAGCGGGTTCGAACGGGTTCGAGGGGGTTCGAGCGGGTTCGAGTAACCTAATCGAACATAATCGAACCTGAGTGGAACCCAGTCGAACCCAATCGAACCCTTTCGAACCTAATCGAACCTAATCGAACCTTTTCGAACCTTTCGAACCTTTTCGAACCTTTTCGAACCTTTTCGAGCCTTATGGTGCCTCCGCCCGTCGTTCACGTTGCTGGAATCCGGAAGACGTACGGCCGGACGGTGGCCGTCGACGAGGTCTCGTTCGACGTTCAGCCAGGCGAGATATTCGGCCTGATCGGGCCGAACGGCGCCGGCAAGACCACGACGATGGAGTGCGTCGAAGGTCTGCGCGCGCCCGACCGGGGCGCCATCTCCGTGCTGGGGCTGGATCCTGCGCGACACGTGTACGCGCTGCAGGAGCGCATCGGCGTGCAGCTGCAACAGGCGCAGCTCCAGAAGCGGATCAAGGTCCGGGAAGCGGTCGAATTCTGGGCGTCCCTGTACCGGAAGCCTGTCGACGGCAACCGTCTGATTGAGCAGCTCGGCCTGGGCGACAAGCGGAACGCCTGGTTCATGACGCTGTCCGGCGGCCAGAAGCAGCGCCTGTTCATCGCCCTCGCGCTCATCAACGACCCCGAGCTGGTCTTCCTCGACGAGTTGACGACAGGGCTCGACCCGCAGGCGCGGCGGGCGATCTGGGATCTGGTGCGCGGCATCCGGCAGCGCGGCAAGACCGTTTTTCTGACGACGCACCTCATGGAGGAGGCCGAGCGGCTGTGCGACCGCGTGGCCATCCTCGACCACGGACGCATTGTCGACATCGGGACGCCGGCCGAGCTCGTGCGGCGGCACTGTCCCGAGCGGACCGTGATCGTCGCGACCGATGATTCGAACGCGCAGGAGCGATTTCGAGCGATCCCGCAGGTCGACTCCGTGAGCAGCCAGGGCCCGCGCCAGACGATTCGCGGCCGGGGAGACGATCTGGTCACGGAGGTGATCCATTGCCTGGCGGAGCATCGGATGCGGGTCTCCGATTTTCAGACCGAGCTCCCGACGCTCGAGGACGTCTTCCTGAAGGTGACCGGTCACTCGATTCGCGACTGAGGCGACAGATAATGCTGCGCGGACTCTGGCGACTCACCTGGCTCGAGGTCAAGATCTTCGTGCGGGAGCCGTTGGGCGTGCTCGGCACGTTGGGCCTGCCGGTTGGGGTGTTCATCCTGATGAACCGTCTGCTGGGGCCGCGGGTGCGTACGGCGTCGGCCGACGTGCCGCGCTTCGTCTCGGTGGACCTCCCGATCTTCGTTGCCCTTCTGATGACCGTGAACGCCGTGCTGTCCCTGACCACGATCATCGCCATCTACCGCGAGGGGGGCATCCTGAAACGATTGAGGGCCACGCCGCTTCGCCCCCAGACCATCCTGGCGGCGCACGTGATCGTCAAGCTGCTGTTCACGGCGGTCACGCTGGCGTTGATGATCCTGGCGGGCCGGCGCTACTTCTCCGTGGACGCCGGCGTCCCGCTCGTGTCGTTCACGCTGGCGCTCCTCTTCTGCACGCTCAGCATCCTGTCTCTCGGGTTTCTCATCGCCAGCATCGTTCCCACGGCGCGCTTCGCCCAGCCGATCGGCACGCTGGTCCTCTACCCCATGCTCGTTCTGTGCGGGCTGTTCGTGCCGGTCGACTCGCTGCCGCCGATGCTGCAGCCGATCGCTCGCGCGCTGCCGCCGACTTACGCGGTGTCGCTGATGCGGGGAGTCTGGCACGGCGACGGCTGGTCCGGGCATGTCGGCGACGTCGCGATCCTGACGCTGATGTTCCTGGCGTGCACCGCCGTGTCGGCGAAGGTGTTCCGATGGGAGTAAACTAGGCCCGCCTACGCCAAGGCTTCGGCGAGGCAGGCCGGAGCGATCGAGATGCCACGCACAGTGCCACGTCCAGCGAGTATTTCTTTCATCGTCATCGGCATCGCGTTTCTCGCGATCGCCGCTTCCGGCCAGCGCAACTTCGGGGCGATTGGTCTGGCCTTCCTCGCGATCGGCATCGCCCTGCTCGTGCGTCAGCGGCGCTCAGGCGGGTCGAAGTAAGCCGCACGGAGTTATCCGAGAACCGTTCGTCGGCTCGCAGGCCTGGTCACGTAGGACACGACCAGCAGGATGAAGAGCACCAGCGGGATGCCGGCGACCTGCATGCCCTCTCCCGACGCGTTGTGGGCGATGAACGCCATGATCCAGGTGATACCCGCGCCCACGTACGCCCATTCTTTCAGCAGAACCAGCCCCGGCAGCAGCAGGATGATGCCCGCCGCCGGCTTGGCGATCCCGAGAATGACTCGGAGATGCTGCGGGTAGCCCGCTTTGGCGAACCCCGAGACGACTTGCTCGCTCCCCGTGAGGTACAGCAGCGACGTCATCAGCATCAGCCCGACAATCCCGGTGCTGGCCCAGTAGACGATCTTTTGCACCATGCTTCTCTCCTGGCGACGAGGCGTTCACGTCGCTCTCTCTAAGGACGCTCTTTGCGCTTCCCGCGTTGCGCCAGCCAGTTGTCGAGCTTCGCTTCGAATGCCGCTTCGTTTGCGGCGCCTTTCTCGATAATCGGCACAACATCGGGAGGCACGGTCTCGGGAATGCGGGCATGGACGAGCATGTTCTCGCCCCGCACGGCGCGGAGGATCAGGTCCGTGAAGCCGTCGATCCACCATTGCTCCCACGCGCGGCCGTAGGCGGCCGTCGCCTTCGCGGGAGAAGATAGATAGCCCTCCCAGCCGGGCGCGAGCGCTATCTGTCGCAGCTCCTCCATGGATCGCCCTGATCGACTCGCCAGCGTCTTGTAGTCCGGACGAACCAGATCGGGCCGAAGGGCGAGCATACCCGATGTTTCGCCGACTCCGGCATGGACATCCATGCCGAATGAATCGAGCTCCGCGGCCGAAAAGTGCGCGGCTTGCATCTTCGTTCGCATCGCTTGAACCGCCGCATCGGCCCGGAACAGGCCCGTGAGGTGAAGCATCGTCACGCCAAAGGATTCGCTGACGAAATCGCACGCCTCGTTAATCGCGATATTGTGCGGCGGTCCGCCATGTCCGTTCGCGACGAAAATCCATTTGAATCGGTTCTGCGCGAGCTGCCCGCCCAGATCCGCCACGAGCGATCTCAGCGTCGACACCCGGATGCCGTATGTGCCGGGATGGACCTGGATGTCTCCCAGCTGATTGGCGCCGCCCTGGCCGTAGTGAAGCGGCGGCATCAGGACGACGTTCCAATCGGGGAGCGCCTGGCTCACGCGCTTCGCGGCGCCGTCCGCCTCGTAGACGACGCCAAACGTGTCGGCGCCGACCGGCAGGTGCGGTCCGTGTTCCTCGATTACCCCGACCGGCAGAATGAAGAGTGTCCGCTGACGATCGAGGGCGTCAATTTGCGGATATGTGAGCTCTTCGAGCTTGTAGACTTTCGCTCCCTGATCCTGCGCCCACACGCCGGTGGCGCCCATGATCCCGATGACCCACATGCTCAACACGATGAACGCTCGATTCATACTCTGAGCCTTTCGTTGCCAACCGATACGTCCCCGGCGCGAGCATCGTCGCGTAGCCTTCGGCCACGAGCGCGCGGTTGCCGAGTCCCGCGTCCGGCCGCGACAGTCCTGTCACGCGCGCCAGCTCGCCGGGGATCGTCATCCCTGCGCCCGCCAGGAAGGCGCGCGCGATCTCGCGCAGGGCCGTCTCGCGGCTCACGCGCTTGAGGAGCGCGTCGGGAAAACGTCCAACGCCGAGCGTCCAGATGTACGTGAACTTCGGGAGATAGACGATCTCGCTGGGAACGACGATCATGGCGGCCTGGAGCTCGTCGAGCGCCCTCGTGAACGCCGCGCGGTCCTTCACCCCGGATTCGTCGCGCAGGTCCGAGGTGGCCATCTCCCATTCCCGGCGAAGCACGCGCAGGATCGCCCGCGCGTGTCTGCTCAGCCGGCGCTTCTCTTCCGATCGGCGCATGCCCCAGATGGCGTGAAAGCAGGGAATCAAGCGCGGCGCGAGGAACGTCGCTTTGCCGCGGGCGAGCTTCGCGTAATAGACCTTGCCGCGTCCGACGAGCTGGTCCTTCAGCCCCCACGTGAGCGAGGCCTCGGGATCCTTCTGAACATGCCGAGGCATGACGGCGTCGCGGCGGCCGCAGACCGCGACGTAGAGCGACGGGCCCGGCCGCCGGCAGTCGGTCAGGCAGGCGGCGAAGCCGACCTGTTCGATGAAGCGCTCCGCGTCGAGGGCGGTCTCGACCTGCCGCGTGGCTTCCCGGCACCAGCGTTCGTCGCGGTGCTCTTCGACGTCGGCGGGAATTTCTGGCTTTGGTTTCATGCGCCGAACCTCCTCGAACCCCCTCGAACCTGTTCGAACCCCCTCGAACCCCCTTCCAGCAACGGATCGCCCTGCAGGAACCATTGTGAGGTGTACTTGGTCAAAGGCGTATCGAGGTTCATGACGCCTTTCTCGCACAGCTTCATCACGGCATAGGCGAAGACCGGCTTGCTCATCGACGCGGCTTCGAAGATCGTGTCGTCGTCGACACGCTCTCTCGACGCGTTGTCCTTGTACCCGTACGCCTGACGCCAGGCGACCGCCCCATCCTTGATGATGGCGATCGACAGCCCCGGCACGACGCGCCTGTCCATCAGCTCCGGGATCTGCGCGTGCAAGTAGGCGATCAGGCTTTCCCAGGGTTGGGCGGCGGGGGGTTGGGCGGGCGTCTCGGTCTCCCGCGAGCATGCTGCGAGCGGGAGAAGCGAGGCGCTCAGCGCGGCCTGGCTACTCGCGAGCAGAAAGTCTCTTCGACGCAAGCTTTTCCTACCGGAATACGCCGCAGAACTGCGTGACGCGGGCGACGGTTGCTGAGATGATACCGCTTCGGCCGGCGGATTCGCTCTGCCCCCGGCCGTCTCACGGAGCGGACATGGTACGGGCGGGGATTTTCATCGGCGTCGACAAGTCGGGCGATCTGCAGAAGCTCAACGACGCGGCGGCCGGCGCGAAGCGCATGCACGAGTGGGCGCTCGAGCAAGGGATGCCCGACAAAACCCACGCGAAGCTCATCACCGACGCCGGCGGCCAGAAGGTACAGCCCGATCAAATCGTGGACGCGGTTCACGAGGTCTGCGGCGGAGCCGGAGTCGATCAGCTCATCGTGTACTTCGCAGGCCATGGCATCAACCTCCAGCACGGCGACCGCTGGTTGCTGACCGAGGTACCGGCGAAGCCGTACGCGGCGGTCAACGTCATGGGCAGCGTCGAGCTCGCGCGCACGTGCGGCATTCCGCACGTGGTCGTGATCTCCGACGCCTGTCGCGTAGCGCCCGAGGGGATTCAGAACCAGAACATCACAGGGATCGAGATCTTCCCGAACACGAGTGGTGGCGAGAAAGCCAAACCCGTCGACCAGTTCTTCGCCTGCTACCTGGGACGAACCGCCGCCGAGGTGAAGGCCGAGTTGGAAGCCGCCAACTATTCGGCGCTCTACACCGATGCGCTGCTCGACGCGCTCCTGGGTACGAGAACCGACGTCCTGGAGCCGGGCGAAGCGGGCGACACGGCAAAGTACATCAAGCCGTGGGCCTTGCAGGACTACCTCGAGGCGGAAATACCGCGGCGGGTCAAGGCGCTCAAGCTGGAGAAAAAGGTCAACCAGAACCCCGACGCGATCATCACGTCGCGAAAGGGCTGGCTGGCGCGCATCGAAAAGGCGGTCGCGGTGACCCGCGGCGCACATGTGTCGCGTGGCCCGACCCCTCCCCCGAGCCCGCCGCCCGCGACTCTGCGCACCGTATCGCGCGACGTGACGGCATCCGCGTCAACAGGAAAACCGGGGAACGTCGAGAGCACGCTTCAGGCAGCGGTCGCCGCCGGAGTGGCGGGCGCGGCAGAGTACGCAGGGACGTTGCAGCACATCGCCCAGCCGTTCGGGCCGGAGCACTTCGAGTCGGAGTGCGGAATCAAGGTCCGCGGAGCGCGCATCGTGAGCTTTCTCGCGCCGTTGGCCACGGGCAGCATGCTGGGCAACGACGGAAATCTCGTGCGCATCGACTCATGCGACGGCCCTGGCGTCAGCGTCCTCCTTCGGCTCGAGAATCGAACGGCGTGCGTGGTTCCCGTCATCCAGGGGTTCCTGTCGGCCCTGACGTTCGACCAGGGTGAGCTGGTCGACGTCGCGTACGAGCCCTCGGACAACACGTGGCGATGGGATCTCTACAAGAAGCGCGCGTCCGAAGTGCGCGAGCTCCGCGCTGTTGCGGCCACGGCCTCGCGGCATGGCCGATTCCGTCTCAATCCGGAAGAAGCCGAGAAGGTCGGAACGCAGATGCAGTACGCGAAGGGAATCGATCCGACGCTCGCCGTCTACGCCGCGTACGCCTACCACGACGTTCAACTCGTGGACCGCATCCAGCAGATGTCGGGGTACCTCGCCGGCGACGTGGGGGTCACGTTCTTCGATCTCGAGCTCCTCGGCAGGCGGCTGATGGGGCGGCCGATCGACCGAAGCCAGATGATCGTGCCCTTCGTGCCGCTGCTCTCGCAGGGCTGGTCGCTGCTGCGCGCCCACCGCGTGAAGCTCCACCCCGCCCTCGAAGGCATCGAGCAGAGCATGCGTGATTCCTTGTGGGCGCAGTTCGACGAACGCGGGATCGAGAAGCTCGAGCGGGCGATGTTGTCGAAGGAGGTCCGATGAGCAGGCAGCTCGTCTTTGTGCATGGACGTGCGCAGGAGCACAAGAATGCCACCGCGCTCAAGGCGGAATGGCTTGACGCGTTGGAAGAGGGGCTGGGCAAGAGCGGGCTGAAGCTGCCAATCGCCGAGACCGACGTCCGCTTTCCCTATTACGGCGACACGCTCTACGACCTGGTCGACGGGAAGTCGGCGGACGAAGCCGCGGCGGTCATCGTGCGCGGCGAAGCCGGAGATTCGGAAGAGGAACGGTTCACGCGCGCCATCATGCGGGAGATTCAGGCCAAGACCGGGATCACGGACGCGCAGTTGGCCGAAGTGGCTGGACAGGAGGTAGTCGACCGCGGGCCCCTCAACTGGGAATGGTTTCAGGGTTTTTTGAAAGCGGTGGACCGGTACGTGCCGTATGGCAGCGGCAACAGCATCGCGCTCTTCACCCATGACGTGTATCAGTACCTGAAGAACTCTGCGATTCGCGACACGATCGATAACGGTGTGAGCAACGCGATCGCCAGGGACGTCGAGACCGTCGTCGTGGCGCACTCGCTGGGGACCGTCGTCGCGTACAACCTTCTGAGGCAACAGGGACACGACCGCGGATGGAACTGCGCGCTCCTCGTGACGCTCGGGTCGCCGCTCGCGATAGGCGAGATCCGCAAGACGCTCAGAAACCTCTCACCCATTCGCTGCCCCTCGTGCGTCAAGCGCTGGTTCAACGCGATGGATGAACGGGATGTGGTGGCGCTCTATCCGCTCGATACGGCTTGTTTTCCGCTCGATCCCGCCGCGCCCGCGATCGAGAACAAGCAGGACGTCCGGAACAAGACGAGCAACCGGCACGGAATCGGCGGCTACCTCGACGACAAGGAGGTCGCACGGCGCATTCACGACGCGCTCAAAGTGTGATCCGGCTGCCGCGGTTCGCAGCCCACTGGAGGTCTTTATGAATCCGTCCATGCAGAGGATGCTCGAGGAGCTGTTGACGTCGGCGAACGTGCCTCCGGAGGTGAAGGCCGCGGTGACGGCCGCGATGGCCGACCCCGCGAAGCTGGATGAGGCACTCGCGCAGCTGAAGGCGATCGGCGCCGACCAGGTCGGAAGCGGCGCACCGTTGAACATCCCCGATTACTACAAGGAGGGGCCGGACAAATACCAGCTGCGTTGGCAGCTCGACCATCTTCCTCTACCGGTGGCGTTCGACGAGCTGGATCGGAAGACGCAGTTCTTCGTCCTGTTCCAGGAATGGACGCGGCGCGAGCTCGAAGGAATGATGCTCCTGAACAGCGGAGACGCGGACGGCGCCGAGACCGTGTTCGACGAGTGCCTGGAGCGCGCGAAGCAGATCGACGTACGCGAGCTGGAGGCGCGGAGCTACGAGGGCTTCATGCGCGTGGCCCAGCGGCGGGGGGACCGCAGCGCGGAGTCCACGTGGATGCGCAAGGCGGTGGCGGCCCGACAGGCATGACATGCAGCTCTGGGAAGCCCAGCACGCGCGCGGGGAAGCGATGCTCAAGCTGGACGACGGGGATCTGCCGGGCGCCAGGCGCGAGTTGGACTCCCTCATCGGCAAGCTGACTGCATCCGACGATCGACTCAGGCCGGAGCTCGCTCAGTCTCTTGTCGACCGGGCTACCGTCGCGCGGTTCGCGAACGACTGGGACGGCGCGCTCAGCGACCTGAGCTCGGCCGAGTCCGTCGCGAATCAGCTTCCGCTGATGGGCAGGCAGTCGGTGTTGACCAACGTCCATCTGCTCAGGGCGAAGATCCACTCGACGAGCTTCTCGAAGGCCTTCGACCTGGTCCGCGCGCAATCCGCCCTCGACAAACTCGCCGGCATGTGGCCGGGCCACTGGATGGTGGAGGAGTTGGAGTCTCACATCGCCTTTCAGAAGGGTGAGTGGGATCGCGCCGCGGCCAAGGCGCTCAACGCCGCCTCGATGCTCGAGAGAGAAGGTTGGGCGCGCGCGGTCGCGGCATGCCGCCGTCGCGCGGGGGACGCGCTCGTCGAGCTCGACCGGCTCGACGAGGCCGGGCCGCAGTTGTCGTCGGCGCGCGAGTTCTTCGACAAGCACGGGCCGCCGGATCTTCTGAGCGAGACTCGCTTGTCCCTGGCGCGTCTCGAATCCCGGCGCCTCAACCACGACGATGCGTGGGCCCTGGCGCAGCAGGTGCTCGACGAGGTCGAGTCTCGAGTGCGGCGGTTCGTCGACGTCGTCGAGCAGCAGCGTTTCCTCCTGGACAAGCTCCGTTTCTACGACATCGCGTTCGACATCGGGCTGGCTCGCGGAACCGGCGCGGGCTGGCTGCGAGCGTGGACCGTGGCAGAACGATCCAAGAGCTTTTATCTCGCTCACCTGCTCGCGAACGCCGACGTCCCGCTGTTCGACGGGGTCGATCCGGAACTGGTGAAGGCGCTCGAAGCGCTCGAGGCCGAGCTGGATAAGTGCGAGCGCACGCTTGGCACGCTGCCGGCGTCCGAGCGTGGCGGACCCGTCGAGGCCGGCTTGGAATCGCGGCTTCGCGAGCTCTCCGAAGAACGGAGCGCGAAGCTTCAGTCCATCATGAAATCGAACCCGAGGTGGGCGAGGCTCCGGAATCCACGGGCGTTCGATGCGGCGGACCTGGCACGGAATCTTCCCGGTGATGTCAGTCCGATCAGTTTCTTCTGGCGTGATTCGGCGACCGGGGCCACGCTGCACGTCTTCACGAAAAGCGCCTCCGGGCTCCCACTCCATGCCGATGCGGCGTGGAGCACGCAGCAGCTCGACGAGCTGGCCCGGCACGCGGAACGCCTGCACGGGCAGGTGGACGACTATGCGGACCTCCTGCCGGAAGGAACGACCGATCGCGTGCTGCCGCCTGCGTTCCGGAACGATCTGCCCCCCGATGCGTGTCTCCTGATCAGTCCGCACGGGCGCTTGAGGGGACTCCCGCTTCACGCGCTCCCGCTGGACGACGCGACCCTGATCGACCGCTGGCCGGTCCAGTACGTGCCCAGCCTGGGGCTCCCTCCGTCAGCGGAAGGCAAAGCTCCGGCTGCCGCCGTACTCCTGATGGGATCGTCGCGCAACGCGTTCGGCGATCTCCCGCTGCCGGCTGTCGAATCGGAGCTGAGCGAGCTCGAGCAGCTGTGGAATCGTGCGTCGCGCAAGGTGGTCGCCAAGGCCATCGCTGCTGACGCGGCTCCAGAGGACGTCGGCTGGCCGCCGCGAACATGGTCGGAGTTCGGCGTGCTCCACTTTGCCTGCCACGGCCGCTTTCAGGAGGGACGGCCGCTCGACGGCGCTCTGCGCCTCGGGCGCGACGCCGTCCGCGGCAGCGAGCTGTTCGCGACAAAGCTCAACGCTAGCGTCGTCGCGTTGAGCGCGTGCGCGCTTGGGCAGAGAGCCGAGCGGTATGGAAACACGGAGGTCGTCAGCGAGGAATGGATCGGCCTGTATCTGCCGCTCTTCTATGCAGGGGCGCGCTCACTCGTCGTCAGTCTCTGGGACGCCAACTCGCAGGTCGCGAGGCAGTTCATGGTGGCGTTTCACCAGGCGCTCGCGCAGGACGAGAAACCGCACGTCGCGTTTCGAACCGCGATGCTCTCTGTGCGGCTCAAACTGCCGGCGCGCTGGGCCAATTGGTGTCTCGTCGGCCTTCCATGACGATCGGCGGGCGAAGCCCTACTTCCAGCCGGTCGGTTTGCGCGTGAACCGCGCGGGCAGCTGTGGCTTGGTGGACGCCGGCCCTTCCGGCTCTCCGGAGGCCGCATCGATCTCTTTTTCGAGCTCGTCGTCGTTCGGCAGCCCCGCGAGCTGGTCCAGGAACATCATCGATTGCTGCGACGGGATCTCGAACTTCTTGCTGCAGGTCTTGCACGTGACCTCGTCGTCCAGGCGCAGGAGATGGTCGCGCAGCTTGTTGAACTTGGCGCGGTCCTCGTCGCCGGCCCCGGATGGCGGCCGGTCCTTCCTCGAGCGCCGGACCCAGCGGATGCTGTATTCGTTGGTCCGCTTGCACTTGGGGCACTGATACTTTCCGGGCCTGGTTTCCGGTTTCTCGTTGAAAAAGGCGCGTTCGTCGAAGGCCATAACGTCATAGTAACGCGACATCGGTCGATGGGCGATCGGAGCCGACGTAGAATGTGCATCTTTGCCCTGGGAGGGTCCATGAAGCGTTTCGTACTCGCGACGACTATCTGCATCCCGCTGGTCGCGCCGCTATTCGGTGCGCCGCGTGCGCAATTCGACTACTACCTGACGGGTAGCGGAGCCAACGCATCCGGCGACACGAGCTTCGGCCTCGGCCTGATGGGAGGCGGCACCGACGTGGACGCGCTGTTCACGTGGATGAGTGACCGTGCCGGCGGCGGAGACTTCGTGGTGATTCGGGCCTCAGGCGCCGACGGCTACAACCAGTACGTCTTCGACCTCGGGGACTTCGACTCGGTCGAGACGCTCGTGCTGAAGAATCGTGCGGCATCTTCGGATCCCGACGTCCTGCGGATTATCAACAACGCCGAGGCGCTGTTCATCGCCGGGGGTGACCAGTCGGACTACGTGGACAACTGGAAAGGAACGCCGGTCGATGTCGCCATCCACGAGCTCGCGGCGAAAGGAATCCCCATCGGCGGGACGAGCGCCGGAACCGCCATCCTCAGCGAGTTCGCCTACGCGGCCCTACGACAATCGGTGACGTCATCGCAGGCTCTCGCCGATCCGTTCAACCACAACATCACGCTCGATCGGGAGTTCCTGCTGCTCCCGCTCATGTCGGGCATCATCACCGATCAGCATCTCATCGAGCGCGACCGCATCGGGCGCACGTTGACGTTCATGGCGCGCATCGTCGCCGACGGCTGGGCGCCCGAGAGCAAGGCGATTGCCATCGATCGCGAGACCGCGGTTCTCGTGGAGGCTTCCGGACGAGCGACAATCGTCGCGAACGCGGATCATTCGACTCCGTTCGCGTACTTCATCCGCGGCGGCGCGCCTCAGGTCGTCGCGCCAAAGACACCGCTCACGTATCTGAATCTCGGCGTGCAGCGCGCGCAGCCCGGCAGCACGTTCGACGTGGTGAGGTGGAGGGGCACGGGTCTCACCTCCTACACGCTGAACGTGAACGCGGGCGCCATCAGCTCGACGCAGCCCGGCGGGTCGATCTATTAGGGGACAGTCACCTTATCGCCTCGCGGAGCAGTGGCGTTTCACCTGAAGCGAATTACACTGGGTATGCGGCCGCATGCGCCAGCTTCCTTCGCTCCTTTGTTGAAGCACGATGCCCATCTCCAGATCTGATGATCCGCTCTGGTACAAAGATGCCGTCTTCTACCAGCTCCACGTAAAGTCGTTCGCCGACAGCAACGGCGATGGGATCGGCGATTTCGTCGGCCTCACGTCGAAGCTGGACCATCTCGCATCGCTCGGCGTGGACTGCCTCTGGATCCAGCCCATGTACCCGTCGCCGTTTCGCGACGACGGGTATGACATCTCCGACTACACGGCCATCCATCCGAGCTACGGAACCCTTGAGGACTTCCAGACATTCCTGAACGCGGCGCACGGACGCGGGCTGCGAGTGATCATCGAGCTCGTCCTGAATCACACGTCTGATCAGCACGCGTGGTTCGTCGAGGCACGCAGCTCGACGGACAATCCGCGCCGCGATTGGTACGTGTGGAGCGACACCGACGACCGCTATCGCGGTGTTCGCATCATCTTCATCGATACCGAGCTCTCGAACTGGGCCATGGACCCCGTCTCCAAGGCCTATTACTGGCACCGGTTCTTCAGCCACCAGCCGGACCTGAACTACGACAACCCGGCCGTCCGGGAAGAGATCTGGAACGTGATGAAGTTCTGGCTCGACCTCGGCGTGGACGGGTTCCGTGTGGATGCGGTCCCCTATCTCATCGAGCGCGAGGGCACCTCCTGCGAGAACCTGCCAGAGACCCACGCGGTGCTGAAAGAGCTGCGGGCGCGCCTGGACGCGCACTTCACCGGCAGGGTGCTGCTGGCCGAGGCGAACATGTGGCCGGAGGACGTCCGCCCGTATTTCGGCGCGGGCGACGAATTCCACTATGTCGTTCCACTTCCCCGTCATGCCTCGAATGTTCATGGCGCTCCGCCTCGAAGATCGCAAGCCCCTTATCGACATCATCGAGCGCACGCCGAGCATTCCGGAGTCCTGTCAGTGGGGCATCTTCCTGCGCAACCACGATGAGCTGACGCTGGAGATGGTGACCGCGGTGGAACGGGAGTACATGTGGGATGAATATGCCAAGGATCCGCGGGCGCGGATCAATCTCGGCATCCGCCGGCGGCTCGCGCCGCTGATGGAAGGGGACCGCCGGCGCGTCGAGCTGATGAGCGGGCTGCTCATGTCGCTGCCGGGCAGCCCGATTCTGTATTACGGCGACGAGATCGGGATGGGCGACAACGTGTATCTGGGCGATCGCCACAGCGTGCGCACGCCGATGCAGTGGAGCGGCGGCGTCAACGCCGGCTTTTCGACCGCCGATCCCGAGCGGCTCTGGCTGCCGCTCGTCTCGGACGCCCTGTACGGGTATCAGGCCGTGAACGTCGAGTCTCAGCAGCGGAATCCGACGTCGCTGCTGAACTGGACGCGGCGGCTCATCGAGGTTCGGCGATCCACGCGCGTCTTCGGCCGCGGGTCGATCGAGGTCCTGAAGCCCGACAACCACCGCGTGCTGGCGTTCACCCGGACGCTGGGGCGTGAAACGGTGCTGGCGGTCAACAACCTCGCGGGGACCGCGCAGGCCGTGGAGCTCGATCTGTCCAGGCTGGCGGGCGCCATCCCGATCGAGATGTTCGGCGGCAGCATCTTTCCGCGCATCGGTCGCGAGCCGTACACCATGATGATGGGCCCGTACAACTTCTACTGGTTCCGGCTGCGCTGGCTCTGACGTGGAGCACCAGAGCACCCTGTCGGACGCGTTTCTCCGGCACCTGATGGCCGTGGGCCAGGTGGATGTCCTGGTGGGCCTGCCGACGCTGAACAATGCGGCGACCGTGGTCGACGTCGTCCGCGCCGTGCACCTGTCGTTCACGCGGGATTTCCCGCGCCTGCGCACCGTCATGATCAACTCCGACGGCGGCTCGACCGATGGAACCCCTGAGCTGATTCGCGCGGCGTCGTTCACGGAGGCCGACGTCGTGCAGACGTCGCACTCGCTGCGGACGCTCCATCGCGTGGTGGCGCCGTACCACGGCCTTCCCGGGAAGCACACGGTTCTCCGCAACCTGTTTGCGGCGGTGGAGCTGACGCAGGCCGGCGTCCTCGTCGTGCTGGACCCGAGCGGTCCGGCGACGAGCCCCGAACGCGTGACCGAGCTCATCACGCCCATCACTCGCGGCGAGGTCGAGTTCCTGGCGCCCTGTCATCGGCGGCATCCGCGCGATGGCGTGCTCATCACCCAGCTCGTACGTCCGCTGGTGCGCGCCCTGTACGGCGTCGCGCTCGACGAACCGCTCGGCGCCGAGTTCTCGTGCTCCGGCCGGTTCGCGTCTCACTGTCTCGAGCAGGACATCTGGGACCATGAAGTGGCGAGGTTTGCGATCGACCTGTGGCTGCGCACCGAGGCCGTGGCCGATGGATTCGCCATGGGTCAGATCTGGCGGCCCGCGATAACGACCACCGGCGCGCGGACGAAGCTCCGCGAGGCCGTGCAGCAGGTCGTCCTCGCCCTGGTCGAGAGCCTTCGTGCGCACGACTTCTTCTGGAAGGCGACAAACGGCGTGGCCGAGCTGCGCACGTGGGGCGACGATCCGAAGGAGGCGCCCGACGCGCCAACCTGGGATTACGAGGCGCTGGCCGAGCAGGCCCGCCACGACATCGTCGAGATCAGTCCGCTGCTCGGGGAGGTACTCGAGGCGGACGTTCTTGCGGGGGTGGTCGGGGAGATCTCGGCCCCGACCTTGCGCCTCGACGACGAGCTCTGGGTCAGGATTGTCTACGCGTTCGCGGCGGCCACGCGGAAAGGGCCGGGCGGCATCGAACACCTGGCTGGCACGTTCGTTCCTCTCTACTTGTGGCGTGCGGCGGCGTTCATGGCGCATGCGGCGCATGAACCCGACCCGGCGGTGCAGGCACGACTCGATTCGCTCAGTGAGACATTCCAACGGCTCAAGCCGGGGCTCGTCAGCGCCTGGTCGGCCGAGGTGTGAGGTTGCGATGATTCAAGAAATCGCGGATGCGCTCGCCCAATCCTGGCGCAACTTTGCGGCGGCGTTCGTGCTGTTCGTGCCGCGGCTCGTCGCCGCGACGATCATCTTCGCGGGAGGCTTCGTCGCGGCCATCATCGCCCGGCGGGTCGTCCACCGGCTGCTCGTGGGGCTGCGCTTCGACCGCATCGCGCTGCGCACCGGCGCCAGCGAGATGCTGCGCGTCGCCGACATGCCGAGCGCCGAGCTCCTCGTCGCGAAGATCGTGTTCTGGATCGTCTGGATCGGTTTCATCGTGTCGGCGGTCGACACGCTGCAGTTCGCGACGTTCCAGGGCCTGGTCCAGGAGTTCTTCCGGTTCGTGCCCCGCGCCCTGGTGGCGTTGCTGGTGCTCGCGCTGGGCTTCCTCGCCGGCAACTTCGTCTGGCGTGCGGCGCTGCTCGCGTCGGTCAACGCCGGCCTGCCGGGTGCGCGGCTGCTGGCCGGCACGCTGCGTCTCCTGGTCATCGCGATCGGCGTCGTCATGGCGCTCGAACAGCTGGGGCTCGCGACCGCCGTCGTGCTGACGGCATTCGCCATCTCCTTCGGCGCGCTGATGCTGGGGTTGGCGATCGCGTTCGGGCTGGGCGGGCGCGATGCCGCCCGGCTGTTGCTCGAGCAGCAGCTCACGGCGCGAGAAAGCCGCGAAGCGGACGCCGCACCCCATCTCTGATCCGTCGATGTCGTTTCCCGCGCACGAGCGGCGTGCTCCTTCATCCGACCTCCCTGCCAGGGCGCTTCGGCATCGGCGATCTGGGCGCCGCCGCCTTCGAGTTCATCGAGGCGCTCGCGGCCGCCGGCCAGCGCGTCTGGCAGGTGCTGCCGCTCGGCCCGACCGGTTTCGGCGATTCTCCGTATCAGTGCTTCTCTGCGTTCGCGGGCAACCCGCTGCTCATCAGTCTTGATGACTTGATCGAGCAGGGGCTGCTCACGGCGCCGGAGGCGGCCGGCCAACAGCCTTTCACCGCCGGCGATGTCGACTTCCCGCTCGTGCTGGCTCACCGCCGGGCGCTGTGGCCGCGCGTGCTCGATCGGTTCGATGCGGCGGCTCCCGCCGCGGCGCGCGAACGCTTCGATCGCTTCTGCAGCGAGAACGCGGGCTGGTTGGACGATTTCGCGCTCTTCATGGCGGTCAAGGCCGCGCACGACGACACGGCCTGGACGCGGTGGGACCCGGCCGTCGCGCAGCGCGATCCGGCGGCGGTCGCGCGATGGTCGGCCGACTGCGCCCGCGAGATCCGCGTCCACAAGCTGACGCAGTTCTTCTTCTTCGAGCAGTGGCGGCGCCTGCGCGACGCGTGTCGCGCGCGATCCATCGCGATCCTGGGCGATGTGCCTATCTTCGTCGCGCATGACAGCGCCGACGTCTGGGCCCGCCGCGAGCTGTTCCGGCTCGACGCCGATGGGCGTCCGACCGTGGTCGCCGGCGTGCCGCCGGATTACTTCAGCGCGACGGGACAGCTGTGGGGCAACCCGCACTACCGATGGGATGTCCTCGCGCGGACCGGGTACGCCTGGTGGATTCAACGCTTCCGCGCGCTCCTCGCCGTCGTCGATCGGGTCCGCATCGATCACTTCAGAGGTTTTGTGGCATCGTGGGAAGTCCCCGCCGATGCCACGACGGCGATCCGAGGCGAGTGGGTCGAAGGACCGGGCGCGGCGCTCTTCGACGCCGTGCGGTCGGCGCTCGGTACCGACGCGCTGCCGTTCGTGGCCGAGAACCTCGGCGTGATTACGCCGGAGGTCGAAGCGCTCCGCGAGCGGCTCGGGTTTCCGGGCATGGCGATTCTCCAGTTTGCATTCGGCAACGACCCGCAGGCGCCCGATTTCAAGCCGCACAACTATCCGAGGAACCGTGTCGTCTACACGGGAACCCACGACAACGACACCACGGTCGGCTGGTGGACCGCTGAGGTCGGGCACAGCACGCGGTCGAAGACGGACATCGAGCACGAGCGCGAGCATGCCTGCCGCTACCTCGGCATGGATGGTCGCGAGGTGCACTGGGACTTCATCCGGGCGGTGCTCGCATCGGTCGCGGACACCGCGATCGTGCCGGCGCAGGATCTCCTCGGCCTGGGAAGCGAGGCGCGCATGAACCGCCCCGGCACAACCGGGGGCAACTGGCGATGGCGCCTGCGTCCCGGACAGCTGACGCCGGCGATCCTTCAGAGGCTCGCCGTCATGACCGCAACGTACGACCGGATTGGGCGACGGTGAATCAATTGCCGGGTGACGCTCCGGTCACGACGTCGGAGAGCGGCCGCCGCGGGGACCGCGGCGCTTTGCGCGCCGGGTATCCCAGTCTGAAGACGAACGTCGGTTCCCAGCCGCTGCCGGGCGCCAGCCTGGTCAGCGCCGGCCCGAACTCGTCCGTCTTTCCGACCTGGTGATGGCGATCGATCATCTCGACCGGCTGGTTGAGCGGCTGCGCCGCAATGCCCTGCAGCGTCGCGGCCAGATGCAGCCGCTGCCAGGCGCGCCCTGCCGCGATCGCCTGGGGCATGTCCAGCCGGTTCTGCACCAGGATCATTCCAAACACCGACGCCGTGGCGGTGTGAACATCGCGCGTCGTATCGACCCAGATCCGATCGATTCCCTTCGCGCCGAGATCGGGCAGCAACTTTGCGGCGACGGTCATCAGGCGGCTCGTCCCCGCGGTGTCGATCGTCACGCCGTCGCGATGGACGAGCACCTCCCGTCTACCGGTCCGGATCCAACGTAAGCTGTCCATCGACATCTCGGGATCGGCCACGATCTGCTCGGTTGCCTGGACGATCAGCGCGCCGAATTCGCCACGTGCGCCCTCGTCCACAATAAAAGCGACGCGAACGGTCGGACTCGACACGAGATCTACCAGTCGCTGCAATCGCTCGGGCGCAATCGGCTCATCGATGTAAGGGCCGCGGTTCGTGTGCCGTCTGCGGATCGCATCGAATAACGGATCGAAGGACGGCTGACCCGGAGCGACCGCGATCCTCGCGGCGAGGACCGGCTCGCGGCCAGGCTCGAGCTCGAGCCGTCCGTCCGCCGGGTGGACGTCGGCGGCGAACCCGAACGCGCGCGCCGCGCAGAGGAAGTTCTCGATCGCGCAGCCCAGCCCGAGATGCATTTCGCGGCGGAACGGATCGAACGCCCCCAGGTGTCGCGCGCGATCCGCGTACAGGGTAATCGCGGCCTCGGATACTTCGAACATCCATGGCTGTGTGTTGTGCGGGCTGGCGGCCAGGATGGCTCCACGAAGCGGCCGCCGGTTTCCGTCCCGATCGCTTCCGTGCCATTCGTCCCACGGCGTGTACGCCGGGCCGGTGGCACCGGCAAACACTCCGCGATCCCACGCTCGATAGCCGAGCGCCGATAACGCAAGGGCGGCGCCGCCGGCCATGACGGCTCTTTGGTGTTGCCTGGTGCTATCTGCAGAGGTAGTCATGAACATTTACCTCCGAGCGGCGATCGTATCAAGAACCGGAAGAACCCAATAACCCCTATCCGGCGTGCCCAGCTGCCGACAGCCGCCGATCGAGATCGTAGGCGGCGCTGATGAGCGCGAGGTGCGTGAAGGCCTGCGGGAAGTTGCCGAGGTGCTGGGCGCGCGGGCCCAGCTCCTCGCCGTACAGCCCCAGGTGATTGGCGTAGCCGAGCATCTTCTCGAAGAAGAACCGCGCCTTCTGGAGATCGCCCATGCGCGACAGGCACTCGACGTACCAGAAGGAGCACATCGAGAACGTGCCCTCCTGACCGGTGAGGCCGTCGGAGAACCCGCCGTCGAGGCGATAGCGATAGACGAGCGAGTCGCTCACCAGCTCCCGCTCGATGCCGCGCGAGCGTGGAGATCCAGCGCGGGTCGGTCGGCGAGACGAAACGCACGAGCGGCATGAGCAGCGCCGCGGCGTCGAAGGTGGTGGCGCCCGGGTGCTGCATGAAGCCGCGGCGGGCCGGGTCCCAGAAGCGCTGGTAGATGTCGCGGTAGATGGTGTCCCGCGCGTCGTACCAGCGCGCCAGAACGGAGCCGGGAACGAGCGCTTGTTCGCGAGGCGGATGGCGCGGTCGATCGCCACCCAGCACATCACCCGCGAGTAGAGGAACTCCTGGCGCCCGCCGCGCACCTCCCAGATGCTCTCGTCCTTCTCGCGCCAGTGCTCGCACACCCAGTCGATCAGCCGGACGACGTTCATCCACGCGTCGTGGCCGATCGGCGAGCCGTACTTGTCGTACAGGTACACCGAGTCCATCAGCTCGCCGTAGATGTCGAGCTGGAGATGGGTGTGGGCGGCGTTGCCGATGCGGACCGGCCGCGAGCCCATGTAGCCCTCGAGGTGCGGCAGCGTTTCTTCGTCGAGCGCGTGGCGGCCGTCGATGCCGTACATGATCTGGAGCGAGCCGTCCGGCTCCAGCTCCTCGCAGCGCGCCATCATCCAGCGCATGAACGCCGCGGCCTCGTCCGTGTAGCCGAGCCGCATGAGTCCGTAGAGGGTGAAGGACGAGTCGCGGATCCACGTGTAGCGGTAGTCCCAGTTGCGCGCGCCGCCGATCGTCTCGGGCAGCCCGAAGGTGGGCGCGGCGACGATCGAGCCGTGCTCGCTGGAGGTGAGGAGCTTCAGCGTCAGCGCGGAGCGGTTCACGATCTCCCGCCAGCGGTCCTTGTACGTGCTGCGGCCGATCCAGCGCCGCCAGAAGTTCACCGTCTCCTTGAACGCCTCGCTCTACGTAGTCCGGCCTGCGCGCTGGGCGACGGCTCGTCCGGCATCGCCACCTCGAGGACGAACCACGCCGACTCGTCGGCGCCGAGCGTGAACTCGGCCATGGCGGCCCCATCCGCGAGTCTGCATCGGGACCGACGAACGCAGCCGCAGCGCCAGCTCGCCCGCGCCGGCGCGGCCGACGAAGAGCACCTCCGTGTCGCTGCGCCGCTCGACCGTGTGCGTGGCGCGCGCGTAGTCGAAGCGCGGGTCGCAGCGCATCACGAAACGCACCTCGCCGCGGACCGTCTTCGCGCGGCGCACGAGGTTGTGCGCGACGCCCGGCGTCCTCCACCGGCATGAAGTCGGACACCTCGGCCACGCCGTCGTCGGACAGGAACCGGGTCAGCAGGACGTTGGTGTCGGGCAGATACAGCTGCTTGTGCACCGCGTCGTCGAGCCGGGGAGCGATCTGGAAGCGGCCGCCGCGATCGGCGTCGAGGAGCGCCGCGAAGACCGACGGCGAGTCGAACGACGGGAGGCAGAGAAAGTCGATCGATCCGTCCTTGCCCACCAGCGCGACCGTGTGGAGGTCGCCGATGATGCCGTAGTCCTCGATGTGGCGCGTAGCGTTTCGCCATCAGTGCGACGAATCTGTCGCTGAGGTTCAGGGTTCGGCGCGGCCGCCGATCTTACCCGCCAGGAACTTCTCCGCCATGGCAAAAAACTTCAACCGGTTCTCCGGCCGCGCGAAGCCGTGTCCTTCATCGGGGAATTCGACGTACTCCACTTCTTTGCCCGATGCCTTGAGGGCGTCCCGGATCTGGATGGATTCGGCGCGCGGCACGCGCGGATCGTTGGCGCCCTGCGCAATCAGCAGCGGCGACTTGATCTTGCCGACCTGGAAGAACGGCGAGCGTGACTGCAGAAACTCGAGCTCCGTCGCAGGATTGCCGACCCGCTGATACAGGATGTGCTGCCACGGTTTCCAGTACGGCGGGATGGTCTTCATCCAGGTGACCAGGTTGGCCACTCCGACGAGGTCGACGCCGCAGGCGTACAGGTCCGGCTCGCGCACCAGCCCCATCAGCGTGGCGTAGCCGCCGTACGAGCCGCCCATGATGCACACGCGTTTGGCATCGACGATCCCCTGCTCGATCAGCCATCGCGTGCCGTCGGTGATGTCGTCCTGCATCTTGCCGCCCCACTCGCGATCGCCGGCGTTGAGAAAGTCCTTGCCGTAGCCCATGGAGCCGCGGAAGTTGGGCTGCAGCACGACGTAGCCCCGATTGGCCAGCCACTGCGGGATCGGATCGAAGCCCCAGGTGTCGCGAGCCCACGGCCCACCGTGCGGATGAATGACCGCCGGCAGGTTCCTGGCCGGCACGCCGCGCGGCATTGTGAGATACGCGTGGATGGTCAGGCCATCGCGCGCCTTGTAGCTCACCGGCCGCATCTCTGCGAGTGGCAGGTTCTCGAGCGCCGGACGGTGCACGAACAGGAATCGGGCCTGGCGCTCGTCGCGGCTCCAGGTGAAATAGCGCACCGGGCCGTCGTCCTGATCGTACGAGACCAGCCAGTTCCGGTTGGCGCGATCCGCGCCGATCACCTCGAGGTCGCCGTCATTCACCTCGCGCAGCGCGGCGAAGTCTTTGACCACTGACTCGTCGAGCACTTTCCAGTCGCTGCGCTCGCGGCCCAACCGCACCGCCAGCGCCTCGTGTGTCGTCGGATGGGTCAGCACCCCGGCGACGTCCGCCTTGGGATCGGAGGCGAGCCTCGTCTCGTGGCGGGTGTCCACGTCGAGGCTGCGCAGCTCGGTGGTATTGGAGCCAACGCTGGTCAGGAGGTAGAGGGTGCGGTTGTCCCCGGCAAAGCCGAGCGCGTTGGTGGTGAACGTGTCCTCGGCGCCCCACGCGGTCAGCCGGCTGAAGGGTCCCTTGCCGGTCGCGCGATGCATGAGCGCGGTGCCGCCATCCGGCTGGAGTACCTGGCCCGCGCGCACGCGCAGCTCGTGGTCGGCGAACCAGCCGATCGCGTTGATGTCGTTCCTGGCCGACAGCGTGCGCTTGCCGGTGCCGAGGTCGATCTCATAGACGTCGTGGTAGCGCGGATCGCGATCGTTGATCGCGACGAGGATCTGGTCGGGCCGCGACGGCTCGACGGCCACGATCTGCGCCTGCACGCCCTCGAGCGGCGTCAGGTCGCGTGGCAAGCCACCGGTCAAGCGCGACCGAGTAGACGCGCCAGTTTTCGTCGCCCCCTTTGTCCTGCAGGTAGACGAGGTCTTTGCCGTTCTGCGCCCAGAAGTACTGACGGATGCCGCGGCCGCGGTCGTGCGTGACGGCGGCGTCATCCTCCTTGCCGACGGTGCGCACCCAGATGTTGAGCACGCCTTCCTCGGGTGCGAGATAGGCGAGCTTCGTCCCGTCGGGCGAGAGCTGCGGGGTGGTCCTGGCCGGATTGCCGAACAGCACCTCGCGCGGGATGAGCGGGACGGCGTCCGTGTCGGGGCGCTCGGATGCCGCCGGGCTGCAGGCCGCGGCGAACAAGACTGACGCCAGGAGCGAAGAGCGAATGGCCATTGACGGCTCCTCAATAGCGGGATCAAACCTAACGGACAACTCCCGGCTCTCGGGCCGGTGGCAGCGGCACGGTTGGGTCGAGCAGGTGGAAACCGACGTAATCGACGTTGTTCATGCCCGTGTTCGTCAGCAACACCACTGCGCGCCGCGCCTCGATGTCCAGCCCCAGAAAGGTCGAGCATCCCGCGGTAAGGCCGACGGTCCACGTAATCCGGCGCTGCCCGGGTCGCGAGGTGAACCAGTTGAACCCAACACGCCCTTGCTTGAATGCAGCAGGAATCCCGGGATACTTGACATCCTCGCCGGTCTGCCGCAGTCCACGATGCGAATCGCGCATCGCCAATGTGAGGTCGTTCTCCTCCGATGATAGGTTGGCCGCAGTGAACATCAACATGTCGTTCATGGTCGAACGGAGTCCGCCCATGCCTGCCGTGGCAGGAAAATCCCAGTTCGCCACAGGCTTGCCAGCTCGATCGTGCCCACGCACGAGGTGATCCTTCATCCACGGCGTGAGCGTGACGGCGGTGTGGGTCATTCCCAGCCGCCGCAGGATGCGATCGGAAACGAGGGCTGCGTACGTCGTTCCAGCTCGCAGCGAGAGGGCCTGACCCAGCACGGCCACGCCGTGGTTTGAGTATTCGAAGGCGTCACCCGGATCGCGCTCCAGCTCATAGGCCGAAATGGCCTCGTACAGCTGGTCCAGAGTGTAGTCCGCGAAGGGATTCTCGGGCTTCACTGGTGCGAGATTTTTCGGCATGAACGGCAGGCCGGAAAAGTGGGTCGTGAGATCGAGCAGCGTGATCACCTTCCCGTTGCGGGTGCGCACACGAACGTGGGGCGGCAGCAGATCCGCAACCGGATCGGCAAGCTCGACCTCTCCACGCCTCACCATGTCCGCGAGCAGGATTCCGGTGAACACTTTGGTCATGGAACCGATCTCGAACACACTCTCGCCATCAATGGGGAGCGCGTCGGGTCCCGCATTACCATGAGCGATCACGCGCCGCCTGCCGCCTTCGTCCAGCAAGCCTACGACGATGCCGGTGATGCCATGGCTCTTCACAAGCTGCCGGAACATTCCCTGGATCGTCGAGTCCGATGGGAATGGCACCTGCGCAGACGCCGGCGTCGTCAACAGAAGAACGGCGGAGACCATCGTGGCAAGGCGAGGCGTCACGGCTGTTCCGGTCATAGTGCACCAAGACACGCTGGGCCGATCTATCGGCCCGGCTGCAGGTCGCCGAGCAGAGTTGGGATCAGCTCCGATACGGTCGGGTGAATCGGCACGGCCCACTGCAGCACGTCGTACGTCACACCGGCATTCATCATGTCGAGCACACCGTGGATCGCTTCGTCGCCGCCGGTGCCGAGGATCCCGGCGCCGAGAATCTTCTTCGTCTCGGCATCGACGACGACCTTCATGAGCCCCAGCGTTTCGCCCTTCTCGATGGCGCGGCCGACCTTGGTCATGGGTCGCGTGGCCGTCAGAAGAGGACGGCCGCTGGCGCGCGCTTGCGCTTCCGTCATCCCAACGCGGCCGAGCGGCGGATCGATGTAGAGGGCATACGCCGGGATCCTCTGACGCAGTTCCCGCTTCGCGCCGTCGAGCAGATTTGCCGCGACGATCTCGAAATCGTTGTAGGCGGTGTGCGTGAAGGCGCCGCGGCCGTTGCAGTCGCCGATCGCCCAGATCCCCGGGACGTTGGTGGCGAGCGTCTCGTCGACGGTGATATAGCCGCGCGCGTCGGTCGCGACGCCCGCCTTGTCGAGCCCCAGGTCGTCGGTGTTCGGACGCCGGCCGACCGCGAGCAGCACGTGCGATCCGATCGTCTCCGGCGGCCCATCTGAGCAATCGACCTTGACCGCCACGTCCTTCTCGTGGCGCGCAAGGCTGATGCATTTCGCGTTCGTGCGAATCGATATGCCTTCGCCTTCGAAGATGCCCCTGACCGCTTGGGAGATATCCTCGTCCTCGCGTCCAATCAGGCGCGGCCCCATCTCCACGACCGTCACCTCCGCGCCGAACCTGCGATACATCTGCGCGAACTCGAGGCCGACGTAGCTGCCGCCGACGACGACCAGGTGCCGGGGCAGGTGGTCGAGCGCCAACATGGAGGTGTTGGTCAGGAAGGGCACGGCATTGACGCCATGGACGCCCGGCATGTCGGGCACCAGCGCGCGGCCTCCAACATTAATGAAGATGCGCGGCGCCGTCAGCCGGTCCTCCCCCACGCGGATGGTGTCCGGACCCTCGAACCGGGCGTGTCCCTGGACGACCGTGCAGCCGGTCAGGCCGCGCAGCATTTTCTCGATTCCCGCGCGCGCCTTGCCCACCACGGCATCGGCCCGCGCCTTGACTCTGGCCATGTCGACATGGAGTCCGCTGTTGAGCATGACGCCGTAGTCGCCGGCCCGCCGCACGAGATGCGCCGCATACGCGCTGGCGACGAGCGTCTTGGTCGGCATGCAGCCCGTGTTGACGCAGGTGCCGCCGAAGAGGTGCCGCTCGATGAACGCGACCGTCATGCCGGCCTTCGTCAGGCGTCCCGCCAGCGAGGGCCCGGCCTGCCCCGCCCCGATGATGATCGCGTCGAAGTTCTTCACCTGAGCACCATCATTATTACTGGGGCTCCGCCCCACACCCCGGCTCGGTCGCTCGCGGGGGCCCCTACGCCCCGCGCCGCTCCCTCGCAGGCGCGCCGTGCGCGCCTAGGCCGTGCTTGCGGGGCTGAAGGTGCCACACACATACACATTAAGGCAGTGCAAGCACGGCCAGAAATGCGCCGCCGATCGCCACGGCGTCCTCGATGAGCGCCGCGGGGCGATCCATGCCGAACGCCTTCGCCAGCCGCGCGCGAAACGCGTGACCGCCCAGCGTGCCGATCACGGCACCAAGCACGCCGCCGACCGCGCCGATGCCGAACTCGCCGCTTGCCGCTCCGATGACTGCCCCCGAGAGACCTCCCGAGACGACTCTTGCGGTGAATGGGCCTCGCAGCCTGCGGCTGGGAGTCGTCGGAAGCTGATCGACCACGAGCTCACCCAGCGCACCGACCGTCATGATCCACGGCGTGAACGCGTTGCCCAGGAAGGCAAGCGCCGTGGAGCTCAGGTCGAGCCAGCCGAGCCGCGCCGCCCAGCTCACGGCCGCCGGCGCCGTCATGGCGCGCAGGCCGGCGACGACGCCGATCAGGAGTGAGAGGACGAATACGGTGGACATGGCCTTCCAATACTGCATCAAGAACACGTCGTGGGGCACTAGGCAATAGGCGCTAGGCATCGGGACTATCGATAGCCTCCGATGACCGATCATCCATGGCCAGATTGAGCATCGCCCGGTCCTCGCTCGCGTGCATGCTCGCAGCCGCCTGCCGCGGTCCCTCCGCCAATCGGGAGGCCCGGACGGCCTCGCGCGAGGCACAGCCGTCATTCGTCGGGAAGGTCTGGATGTCGACGGATCCATCGGCCGCGCCGGGCACGCTGCGCATCTTTCTGCCGGACGGCACGCTCGTGATGGATTCGTGCGGCGAGACGTATCGGCTTGCGCGCTGGCGGGCCATCGACGAGCGCCGCATCGAATGGCAGGAAGATACCGCGCGCATCGAAGCGGAGGTGACTCAGGTCAGTTCTGACGAGCTCCAGCTGCGCCTGCATCTGGTGCGCGAGCTCAAGGAGGAGAACTACCGCCTCGCTCAGGTGCCCTTCGTGTGTCCCGACGCTCGGCCGACGCGAGAATGATGACCTTCCCCAGCGTCTCGTCCTCAATCATGTGCCGGAACGCCTCGCGAGCCTCACTCAATTGATACGTGCTGTCGATGATCGGCGTGAGCTTCCCGGCCTGGAGGAGTTCCTTCAGGGTGGCCATCGTGTCTGTCCTGCCGGGCACCGAGGATCTCCCCAGCCGCAGCTGCCTGGTAAAGAACGAGAGAAAGATCAGCTTGAAGATGCGCGGAAAGAGTCCCAGGAGCCTGTTGCCCGACGGTCCGAATTTCTCGTGACCGATGAGCACATACTTTCCGTCGGGTGTGAGCGCGCGCCGGCACGCGGCGAATGAGTGATTCCCTGGAACGTCGAAGATGAGATCGTAGCGAACCCCACCTCGCGTGAAGTCCTCCCGCGTGAAATCGATGACCTCATCTGCCCCGAGCGAGCGCAGCATGCCGAGCTTGCGCGTGCTGTCCACGGCCGTCACGTGCCCGCCACAGGCCTTCGCGACTTGCAACGCGAGGGCACCAACGCCGCCGGCGGCGCCATTGATCAACACCCTCTGGCCCGGCCGCACGAGGCTGCCTCCGCGCAGGTTCAACAGGGCGATGAATCCGGAAGTGGGGACGGAGGCGGCCTGCTCGAACGTGACGTTGTCAGGCTTCACCTCCAGCCACTCTTGTCGAACGGAGACGTACTCGGCGTAGGCTCCGCCGTTGGTCCATTGGTGAGTGACGATGGTCTCGCCGAAGACCGCGTCGCCCGGCCGGAACCGCGTAACGTTCTTGCCGACCGACTCGACGATGCCCGCCATGTCGGTCCCGGGGATGGTCTTCCTGGGTTTGAGGAAGCCGTTTCCCATCACGCGAAGGACATAGGGCCGCCCGGTCACGACGTGCCAGACGTCCGGATGGACCGAGGCCGCCCGCACGCGAACCAGAACGTCATCGTCGCCGACCGACGGCTTGTCGACTTCGCGGAGGTTCAGATCGTCAAAGGATCCGTACCGCTCCTGGACGATGGCCTTCATTGCCTCTGGCGACGTGGATGCTACCCTAGATGGCTCAGCCCGGACCCAGGAGGCAGGTGACGTTTCTCGAAGCGGCGGCGGCGGTCGATAGGTTCCTGTTACAGGTGAGCCGGCCGGTCCAGTACGCGGTGATCGGCGCAACGCTCCTGCACATGATCGCCGTGGCGATTCCGAACGTCCCGCGCGCCTACGTCGATTACGCCGGTGTCCCGCTGCTCAGCGGCGTTCACCAGTACGACACCTACGGCACGGACACGATCGGCAGTATGTACATCGCCAAGGTCGTGTTGAATGATCCGTTCGACATGTACACCAAGGCGCGCCTCGAGCCGACACCACTCGAGCAAGCAACGTGGACCAAGGAGGAAACAGCTCCGTATCCGCCGGCGGCATTGCTCACGGCGGCGGGGCTGTATGCCATAGGGGCGGCGACGGGAATCGGCTTCTACGGTGTGGTCCTGCTGCTCGCCGCGCTGTTCGTCGCGCTGTCCCTCTGGTATTTCCTCAACACGCGGTGGTACCTCTTTCCCCTCCTGTACCTGAACTTCGCGTACTTCGGATACCGGTTCGTCTACGTGCAGGACGACTCGTACCTCGCCATGCTCGTCGTGGTCATGATCGCGCTCGTCCTCGCCCGCTCGAGGCGCGAAGCCAGTCACATCCTGATGGCGCTCGCCATCACGATGAAGCTCTCGCCAGCGGCGTACGCGTGGCAGATCCTGACCATGCGGCGTGGCATGGCGATGATCTTTGCCGCGATCCTCTTCGCCGGTCTCGTGCTCCCCTATTTCATCTGGGACAACTATCTGAGCATCTTCACGTTCCACGACCAGGTCAAAGGGAACATCTACGACACGATCGCGGCGGTCGTCCTGGTCGTGCCCTTCACGATTGCGCTGTGGTACGTCGAGGCGCGACTCGGGTTCGACATGGAGGATCGGATCGGATGGTCGCTCGTTCCGTTCGCGATGTTCATCGGCATCAAGATGCGTGTCGCCCGGCACCTGCTGATCGTGCTCCTCGTGCCGGACAAGCGGGGGCCGCGCAACATCGTCGCATCCATCGGCCTCGCGCTCTACGCCGCGGCTCCGGACGTGTTCCGGCTCGGGTCGGTGCTTTACATCACGACCGTTCTGCTCCTCGCGGTCCTGGCGTATTACCTGCGGAGAATCGGCTGGTCAACGGTTCGCGACGACGCGCGGCATCCGCTGCGCACCGTCAGGCTGCTGCTGTCGGAGCCCCGTGCGGTACCATTCGTGTAGCCTATCTACCGTGAATCCGAACCTGATGCGGGCCATCGACTACTGGGTTGGGATCCCGCTCGTTTTTCTCCTCACCGTCGTCTACCGCATCCAGCGCTTCATCGGACTGGCCACCTCACCGGTCGGCAGGCCGCGGAACATCCTGTTCATTCAGCTCGCTGAGATGGGGACGATGGTCGTGGCCTATCCCTCGCTCAGGAAAGCACGCGAGCTCTACCCGGACGCCACGCTCCACTTTCTGTGCTTCACGCAGATTCGGTCGAGCGTGGAGATCCTCGACATCATCCCATCTGAGAACATCATCACCATTGACGCGCATTCCTTCCTGTCACTCGCGCGGGACACGCTGCTGTTTCCGTGGCGTGCCCGCCGTCGCCGCATCGACACCGTGCTGAACTTGGAAGCTTTTGTCAGGTATAGCAGCATGCTGAGCTACTTGTCAGGCGCTTGCCGACGCGTCGGTTTCCACCGGTTCAACCAGGAAGGGCTGTACGCCGGCGACCTGCTGACACACAAGGTGCTGTACAACGCGCACATCCATGCCGCGCACACGTTCCTCGATCTGGTGCACGCTCTCGACGCGCCGCCGGGCCAGCTGCCGCGCGTGAAACGGCCGAAGGCCGTGGACTGCCTCGAGGTTCCGAAGATCACGACCGACGCGAGCGCGGCCGCCGAAGTCTGGCGGAAGCTGCGCGCGATCCATGCCGGCATCGGACCAACCTGCAAGCTCGTGGTTCTCAATCCAAACGCCAGCGCCAGGCTTCCCCTGCGCCGCCTGCCGCTCGAATCGTTTACCGAGCTCGCTCGGAATCTGCTGGAGGATCCCGAGGTGTTCGTGGTGATCACGGGCGTTGCCAGCGAGAAGCCCGACGCGCAATACATGTGCGCCGGGCTTGGGTCGCCACGTGCGCTGGACCTCACCGGCCAGACGACGATGACAGAGCTGCTGCAGCTGTTCAGTCTCGCGCACGTGCTGGTCACGAACGACTCGGGACCGGCCCACTTCGCGGCGCTGACACGGACCCACGTGGTCGTCTTCTTCGGGCCCGAGATCCCCGAGCGCTATCGGCCGTTGACGACCAGCTCGGACGTGATCCACACCGGATACTCCTGCAGCCCGTGCATCGGTCCGCTCAACCAGCGTCAATCGCCCTGCAACGACAACCTGTGCCTGAAGAGCATCAGCATCGAAGAGATCACCAGACTGGTGCGCTCGCGTCTCGAGGCTGTGCGGTCCTCCGCTGCTCCGGTTGGCGGTGCTCGCTGATCCGCAGGCAACGCCGCAGCCGATCCTGACGACCGGACGCCACGCGTGAGCCCTCTCAAAGCCCCCAGTCTCCGGCAGCTTCGCCGCTACGCGATCGCGCGCAGCCTTTTCAAGGCCGCCAGCCTGCCGCGCGCCATTGCGCGCCTGGGCTTTGTCCAGGCCGATCCGATGCGGGCGCCCGCTCGCGCCCAGGATCTGATCCTCGCGCTGCGCGTTAACGGCTATCGCGCCGGCGATCTGGAACGCCGCTACCCGCGCCTGGCGATCGAAGAGGCCTTCTTCGTCAACTACGGTTTCCTGCCTCGCGAGACCATGGCCCTGCTGTATCCGCGCGAGGCGCCGCCCGCCTGGGACGCCAGGATGCAGGCGCGCGCTCAGGAGGTGCTGGCCTTCGTGCGCCAGCATGGTTGCACCCACCCCAGGGACGTGCAGGCGCACTTCGACCATGGCCGCATCAAGCGCTGGGGCGGCGACCTGAATGTCAGCGCGCATCTGTTGGAAGGCCTGCACTATCGCGGGCTGCTGCGCGTGGCGCGGCGCGAGGCCGGCACCCGGATCTACCAGGCGATCGATCACGCGCCGCAGGACGACAGCCCCGACGCCAGGCTCGCGCGCGCCGGTCAGTTACTGGATACGGTGGTGCGGCTCTACGCGCCGCTGCCTGCGGCCAGCCTGGGCTATCTGTGCGGACTGTTGCGCTATGGAGTGCCGCACCTGGCCGCCGAGGCGCGGCAGGTCCGGGAGCAGGCCAAATCCCGCTATGCCCATGCCGAGGTCGACGGCCTGCTGTGGTTCTGGCCGCAGAGCGAGAACCCCGCGGCGGCCCGGCACCAGGTCGACGACAGGCTGCGCTTCCTCGCGCCCTTCGACCCCGTGGTCTGGGATCGACGGCGCTTCCAGTTGTTCTGGGGCTGGGAGTACAAGCTCGAGGCCTATGTGCCGGCCCACAAGCGCCGCATGGGCCATTACGCGATGCCCATGCTCTGGCGCGAGCAGGTACCAGGCTGGGCCAATCTGAAGGTGGTCGATGGCCGGCTGCGGCACGAACTGGGCTTCGCCGGCCCGCGGCCGCGCGGCCGCGTCTTTCGTCTGGCGCTGGACGAGGCGTTGCACCAGATGCAGGAGTTTCTGGAACTCTAGGACTCCTGCGGCTACATCGCGCGCAATGCCAGCACGGGGTCCACTTTCATTGCGCGTCGCGCCGGGAAAGAGCAGGCCGCAATGGCAACGGCCGTCAGCAACAGCGAGACAGCCGTGAACGTCAACGGATCGGTCGCGGTTACGCCGACGAGCAGGCTCGAGCCCGCCCGCCCGAGCCACCAGGCTCCCACGAGCCCGAGCGCGAGACCGGTCAGGCTCAGCCTCAGCCCCTCGCCGATCATCATCCGGAAGATGTCGCCGGCCTGTGCACCGATAGCCATGCGCAAGCCGATTTCCTGTGTGCGCGTCGCGATGGAGTACTGGATGAGCCCGTAGATCCCGACAGCGGCCATCAGCAGCGCCACGACGGAGAAGCCGGTCAGGAGCGAGGTCTGGAAGCGGCGCTGCGCGAGGTAGCTTCCGAGCTGCTCTTCCAGAGGCGCCACGCCATAGATCGGCGCATGCTTCTCCGCGCGACGCACGGCCGCCCGAAGCGCCCCGGCCATCGCCAGTGGGTTGTCCGACGAGGTTCGTATGAAAAGGTCCGCGCTCTGGGGAGGAGTCTGCGCGAGCGACTCGAAGATCTGCGGGACCGGTTCGCGCTCGTGCCCCTGCCGCCGCATGTCCGCCACCACGCCTACGATCGTGTACCACGGCCGATCGGAATCCCGAGGGCCAAATTTGAATCTTCTTCCGACTGGATCGCCACGGGGCCACGAGCGGCGAGCCATCGCATCGTTGATGATTGCGACCCGCGCAGCATCGGGCCCATCCCCGATCGAAAAGAAGCGGCCTCGGAGCAACGGCGTCCCGAGGGTTGTGAAGAAGTCCGCGCTGACCTCGCCTCTTGCGAGGTACAGGCGCTCGGAAACCGTTCCTTCGTCCCCTTCGACAGTGAGGACTTGTTCCCTGACGTTGCCAATGAACAGATCGCCGATGATACCGGCGCTCTCCACACCGGGAACCGCCTGAATCTGTTCGAGGACACGGTGGTAAAGATCGATCCGTCGAGCGGAGGCGCCGATCGCCTCGCGAGCCGTCGCGGCGTGCAAGGTCGTCGGAGTGGAGAGCTCCATCGTGAGGACCCGCTCCGGCCTGAATCCCGGATCGATGCCGTTCACGTGCCACCAGCTTCGGACGAGCAAGCCGGCGCCGACGAGCAGGACGATCGCGAGCGCAAACTCCGCCACCACGAGCGCGCGGCGGATTCTACGGGTGGCCGCGCCACCCGAGACACTTCTGCCACCCTCCTCCCCAGAGCGACGCAGGTCGCGGCGCAATGCTGTCATCGCGGGAGCCAGCCCCACCAGGATCCCCGCCAGAAGAGAGATGACGAGGGCCCAGCCCAGGACGCGGGGATCGAGGCTCACTTCATCCAGACGCGGCAGGTTGCCGGGCCCGAAGGCACGGATGAGGCGAATGCCTGCTGCGGCGAGCCATGTGCCAATCAGTCCCGAGACGGCGGCGAGCAGGACGCTTTCGGTGAGCAGCTGTCGCACGATCCGTCCGGCACTCGCTCCGAGCGCAGCGCGAATCGCCATCTCGCGCGCGCGGGCGACGCTGCGCGCCAGCGAGAGGCTCGTGACGTTGGCGGCGGCGATCAGGAAGACGAAAAACACGGCGCCGCCGAGCATCCACAATGCGAGCCGCGATTGGGGGCCGACCATGTAAAGACTCAATTGGACGACGGTGATCTCCCGGTTCCTCTCAGCCGCCGGCAACTGAGCGTTGAGGCGGCGCGCGATTGCGCTCATCTCCGCCCGGGCCCGCTCGAACGTCACGGTCGGTCGAAGTCTTCCAATAACGGACCACCCCTCTCTGCCACGGACGCTCTGGCGGGTCGTGTGTGGCTCCCACACGTCTGCATCGAGCCTCGCGACCTGGAAACCAGCAGGGAGGATGCCGATGATCCGTGAAGGAAGCCCGTCGAGCACGATGGTCGCTCCGAGCGCATCGTGCGAGCCCGCGAATCGCGTTTGCCAGAAGCGATGACTGACGAGGACCAGCCGTTGCCGCTCGTCGGCTTCTTCGGCCGAAAAGCTACGCCCCTGGACGGGATGGATGCCGAGGAGTGAGAGCAGGTTGGGAGAGATGCTGGCGCCGACGATCTGTTCCGCCCCGTCAACTCCCGTCAGCGTCCTGGACACGGCATCGAAGGTGGCCATGTCCGCGAAGCTCTGACTTTGACTCCGCCATTGTTCGACATCCCAGAGGGCCGATCTGCCCTCGCGAAGGTTCTCGGTCGGATCCTCGGTCCATAACATCGCCAGCTGCTCAGGGGACCGATACGGAAGCGGCCGGAGCAGAACCGCATTCAGGACGCTGAACATTGCCGTGTTCGCGCCAATCGCCAGCGCGAGTGTGGCCGCCGCGGCCGCCGTAAAAGCCGGACTCTTGCGGAGGGCCCGTGCCGCGTAGCGGAGATCCTGCCGCGCATCGTCGAGCCATGCCCAGACCCAGATGCCGTCCAGTGCCCGTTTGTGGCGGCTCATCGTCTTCACTCCTGAGTATCGCCTCATCTATCCTCTATCCTGAAAGCGTGAGACGCGAGGAAATCGCTCAGGGTTGTCTCGACCAGGCAGCGTGGGCTGCGAAACTCGGATCGCCGATGTACGACGCGCTCTTACGGCGCATGGCCGAGGACGTGCGCGCCGGCGGCGTCGGCGGTCGCGTCCGGTGTTCGCTATTGAACAGACACCACAGGGGCGGTCTGTCACTATCTGGGGCTGCATTCGTTGCGCTGCGCCGAACCCGGGGTGCCGCGGAAGCCTCCGCCCCCCCGGTAGCCGTTACCGCGTCTTCACCAAAGAAAGCGACGGACGATGAAAACTGGGAGAACAGTCGTGTTGATCGGAGTACTGATCGCGCTGGGCGCGCTGCCTGTCATCGGGCAAGTCCACAAGTTCTTCAGTCCGGGAACGGTCTGGACGGTCACGATGATCAAGATCGCGTCCGGCATGGACCAGAACTACGTGCAATACCTGGATGGTGAGTTCAAGAAGGGTGAGGACGCACAGATCAAGGCCGGATTCCAGAAGTCGTACAAGATTCTTCGAACGATGGACGACGGCGGCGCGTGGAACCTGCTGATCCTGCGGGAATACGCCAGCCTCGCGAACATCGAAGCCAACGTAGAGAAGTCCGATGCGCTTGGCCAGCAGACGAGTGGCAATGACCAGGCTCAGATGCAGGGCTATCAGGACCGCAGCAAGTACCGCGAGGTCGTCGGCACGAAGTACGCGCGCGAACTGCTCTTGAAATAGATCGGCGCGATCTGCCGCCGTCACAGGAGGACACGATGCACGCAAGAATGCGCCGGACGTCGTTGTTTACAGCGCTCTCGATCACTTTGGCGATGGCCCTCGGGGGCACGGCGTTCGCCCAGGCGGTTGGCACCTGGAAACTCAACCTCGCCAAATCGAAGTATCAGCAGGGTCAGGCGCCAAAGAGCATCACACTGGTGTATGAGGCGGCGGGTCCAGGCATGAAGGTCACCGTGGACCAGGTGCCAGCTGACGGCCCCGCAATCCACTACACCGTCACGGCGAACTATGACGGGAAGGATGTTCCTGTCGCCGGCAACCCGAACGCCGATACGATTGCTCGCACGCGAGTGAATGACACGACAACGAAGTTGGTCACCAAAAAGGATGGGAAGATCCTGTCCACCGCGACCCTTGTCGTCTCCTCCGGTGGGAAGATGCTGACTATCACGACGACCGGCAAGGATGCCAAGGGACAGACCATCGATAGCGTCGCGGTCTACGACAAGCAGTAGTAGTTACCAGCGCGCTCGACTACATCAGCATGGTGGCGACGCCGGTCCCCACGAGCGCGACCGCCCAGATCAGGTCGAGATTGAACCATGCCTTCCGAAGAAGCGCGAGACCGAGCTTCCAGTAGACGATCCAGGCCACGAGCCCGGTGACCGCGAGATACCCGACGGTGTGAACCACGGTCGCGACCAGCATTGCGAGCGGGCTCGCGGTATCGATCATGGCATCGTGGCCCGCGGCGTGGTCCGCTGCTTCCACGGCGTGGCTGCCCATCAGCACCGGCAACACCATCAGGCCTGCGCCGTGGGCCGAGGCCATGAGGAATGACCAGATGGTGAGATCGCGGAAGTCCACCCGCATGCGCACCCATCGCGGATGGCGGTGGCGCACCAGACGGTAAAGGCCGAGTGCGATCAAGATCGCGGCGATCGGATACCGGAGGGCGGCCGGCGGAACCGCGAAACCGAGCAGGGCTGCGGCCAGCACGACGCTGCCGATCGCCAGCGTGTGACCGGTGGCCAGCGGCACGAGCGACCTGGCCACCGCAGCACCGTTCCTCTGCTGCATGCCGAGCGCCACCGCGAACAGCCACCCCATGCCCGGGTTGACACCGTGATACGCGCCCAGCAGCAGCATCAGCCAGAACGTCGCCGGTCCGATTTCTCCGGTCATCGCGTCCGGGCGCTCAACGCACCTCCGGATAGCAGTAGGAGTCCGACGAGGCGTCGCCGCCCTCGAGCCGCACCTGATGCGCGCGGCGGCCGTCCAGTTCGAGGAAGAACTTCCCGTCGATCTGCATGCCACCCTTCGGGCCAGCGTCGAGCTTCACCATCCAGCCCTTGATGCCATCCGGATAGAACTGCGCGTCCCAGGGTCTGTACAGCGAATTTGTGAAGTAGACGCGCTTGCCGTCGCGGCTGATCTCCACCATCTGCGGGCCGCCGTTGAGCGCCTGCTTGGGGTTGGCCGGGTGCGCTGCGCGGCGCACGATGCCGCCCAGGTGGACCGAACCGGTCTTCTTCGGGTTGACGGGATCGGAGACGTCGTACTGGATGAACTCGCCCGTTCCCCAGCAGGACACATACAGGAAGCGATCGTCGAGCGACAGGTTGATGTCGGTCACGAGCGGCGGCACGGCCTTGAATCCCTTCAGCAACGGCGGCAAGTCCGCCGGGTCAGCCGGCTCCGCCGGGATTTCAATCACCTTCCGGACGGCCCACTTGCCGTTCGTGCCGCTTTCTCGATGCCACATCCAGATCGACGCCGAGAGGTCCTTGAGCGAGACGACGACGCCGACAAAGCCGTACGTCTTCGTGGGATCGTGGGACGGCCGCAGCTCGAGGACCATCTGCTGCTCGGCGCCGAGGTCCAGGGCCTGCAGATGGCGGCCCTTGTCCAGATCCCAGATGTGAAGGCTGTGACCGTACTTGCCGGCCAACAGCAGTTCGGGGTTCACGCCGTCTTTCACCATGTTTGGCGTCCCCCATTCGGAGGTGACCAGGGTGTCGTGGCCCAGATGCCACCAGAAGTCGTAGGCCAACTGTTGGGGGCCGCGGTCCTTCTCCCACGGCCCCTTCAGTTCGAAGGTGTCGGCGTCCATGAGAAACATGCCGCCCGGACCGTCGCCGCTGGCCGAGCCGAGTGCGCTCCCGTAGATCGCGTCGGGACCGCAATGCAGCGTGTGCGGCGCGGTGTAGCCGGTCTTCTTGATGAACTCCTCGGGCTCGATGATCTTCACGAGCTTCGGGTGCTTCGGGTCGGGCTTCGTATCCAGGATGTGAATCCGGGACGAGGCGATGCCAGGAACCACCAGGTAGCGCCGCTCCATGTGAGGGTGCGGCGACTGCGGGCACAGGCAGGCGCTGCAGGCGTTCCAGCCGAAGTGGTGCAGTTCGTTGTCGCCATTGGGGAAATCCACCCCGCCCACGAGCTGGCCGTAGGTGGCTGACGCTGGGTTGAGATCCACCACGCCCATGCCGTCCGGCTGTCCGTTGGTGCCGACATTGAGTAGTGTCACGTAGGCCAGGCGTTCCGGCGGGGCCTGCATGGCCATGCCGGGTGAAGGATAGAACGTGGGGTCGGGACGCAGCGACGGCATATGCGTACTCCTTTGTGCCCTTATACACTCGAACGATTGGCGAAGGATATTGTTAGGACTTCGGCTTCGGTCTGAAGCCGGCCATCTCCATGCGTTCCGCGTGGGACAGATTACGGGCCATGTTCTTGATGATTTCCTCCAGGTACCTGGCTCGCGTTTCGGGCCGCTTGGCTCCGGCCAGGCGGTAGAGAACGCCTTTCCGCCGGCTTGGACTGTAAGTCACCCAGAAGCGGGCCGCGTCGGGATTCGCCTTGATCGCTTTCTTCAGATCGGGCGGGATGGTCAGTTCCTCGACGTGTTTCGTCGCGTCCCACGTGCCCGAGTCCTTCGCCGCCTTGATCGCCGCGAGGCCGGCAGCGGTCATCAGCCCGGCAGCCAGCACTCGTTCGACACGGGCTTTGTTCAACGCGGACCAGGCGCTCTTCACCTTCCGTGGTGTGAACACCTGCATGTAGAAGTCATCGTCTATCGGATTGATCTTGTTGTCGATCCATCCGAAGCAGAGCGCCTCTTCGACGGCGTCGTTGTAGGTCAGCGACGGGAGTCCGGAGTGCTTCTTCGCATAGACGAGCCACACGCCCTTGGACGATGCGTGATGCTTCTCGAGCCAGTCCCGCCAGGCCTTGCGAGATTTCGGCCGAACTCTGGGAAGCTCGCCCATCCGTTACTCCTGCTCAGGCGTTTTCTGGGGAGGCATGACTGACTCACTGGCCAGGTGCTCCACCTTCATGGCCAGGTCACGAGCGAGGTGCCGTTGCATCGCTGCTCGCGTGTCGGGATTGGCGTTGAGATACCGCTCCAGGGTTCCAACCTGCCAACGTATTGCACGGACCGGGCTCTCTACAACCGCTTCGACGTCGGCCGGGACACCGCTGAGGCTCAGCGCGGAGCCGACGAGCTGACCCGCTCCCAGCACGCCAAGGACATGTCCATCCCTCGTCACCCGGACCTTGCCACTGATAATGAGCGACACGGCGTCTGGAACCGTGCCGCTCTCAATCATCCGCTCACCGGGTCGCGCCGTGACCCAGGATCCAATGCTCAGCACCTGCAGGACCTTCCGGGGCCGTAAGTCCTGGAAAACGAGCCGTCGAACTTCTTCTTCCTCTGCCGTCAGTTTGACGGGTCGACGCTCCATGAAGAGGCGCCACGATTGCAGCAGGTTGATTCCTGCAAAACCTACCGTCCACGCGAGCGGTGCCCACAACGTTGTTGGCTGCAGGAGAAAATACGGGATCGACACTACGGAGGCGCCCACCGCAAACAAGCGCAACCACAGGATGTCGCGAACGCTGTACGCCACCAACAGCAGGATGTTTGCAGCATGGATGAAGTAGTCAGGCGAGTAACTCGACATCGTTGTCGTCCTTTGTTAGGCGACATCACGGGAGGGTCACACGATACCGGACTTCGTGAAGCGCAAACCCGGTGAGCTTGTCATCGTGCTTCTCACCGCCGTCGAGCCGCCAACCCAGCGCTTCGTAAAACCGGCGGGCGCTCGCGTTCCCGTGGAGAACCCAAAGGGTCGCTTCCGAGAACCCCCGCCCACAAAGCCGCTGTTGGGTCTCCTGAAGGAGTTCCCGCCCCAGTCCCAGACGCCACCACGAAGGATGGAGATTGATGGCGATCACCTCCCCCGTCTCTGGCCCGGCATCGGGGTCCCGTGATGCACCATACCGGCTGAAGCCGAGAATGTCGCCGTCCCGCTCCAGCACGAGAACTGATGGGTCCGCGCGAAGGTCCCGTTCGAAACCCGGTAGAGCCGCTTCCGCGTCCAGACCGGCAAGATACTCCGCAGGCATGAGCCCTGCGTACGCGGCCTGCCACGCTGCCACCCAAACCCGCGCGATCGCGAGACCATCCTCCACTACCGCGTTTCGACAGACCATTCTCTGATCGCCCGACGCCTGCGCTTCAACCGCGGCGGCCATGTTGGCCGGCATTTTCGCATCACCAGACCCCGGGCATCAGCCTCTGCGTTCTTGCCATGTACGCCGCGTAGTCCGCGCCAAACTCTTCAAGCATCAAGTCCTCCTCCGCATGAACGCGAAGCGCGAAGAGGATCCCGAAGGTGACCAAGTAAGACGGACCCGCCACCCAGTTTGGCAGCACGAGCGTCTGCCCGATCGAATAGAGGAAGAGCGCTGCGTACATTGGATGCCGGATGCGCCGGTAGACGCCGTCTACGACGAGTCGGTGGTTCTCCCGCACCTGGAGCGTGATGGACCAGTTTGTCCCGAGATCCGCGTGTGACCGGTAGAAGAGCCAGAGCCCGACCACCAAGCACGCAACCCCGGCCAAGAGTGGACCCATGCGCAGCGGGTACTCCGCACGCGAGAACAACGGGGAGACGATCCAGACTAGAGGCACAGAGAAGCCGAGCATCACGAGACCGAGCAGGATCACCTCCAGCCGCCCCTTGCGGTCAGTCACGACCGTGACGCCCCGACTGCGCTGGCCGTGTGGCGCACGAATCGCGACCATCACGACGCTAGCCGCAAGGATCACGGCTTTCGCGATCCACGGGTTCATCGCAGCGCCTCGTGTTCGCGCCAACGCGTAGCCAGGACAAGGCAACCCAATCCGATGCAGCCGAGCACCGCTACATTGACGAAGTAGATTTGGCGGACTTGAACTTCGGACAGATCCGGCAGTCCGTTGAACACGACCGACTCAGCCGTGTTGAGCCCAAGGTGGCCGAGCACAGCCAGGAGCACGCTCCCGCGTGTTCCCAGGAACAGCAGCGTCAGCAGTGCCGCCCCCGACATGATCTGGCCCAGATAGACTGCCACCGAGAGCGGTGACACCTCAAGGAATGTCGGTATCGAAGCACCGGGCCTGAAGAGCATCATGGGAACGTGCCAGAAGGTCCACAGCAGTCCCAGAAGCAACGTCGCCCTCCATACCTCGAACCGATCGAGGAGGCGTGGGAGGGCGTAGCCGCGCCACCCGAGCTCTTCTCCTAACGGACCGAACGGAAGGGCCAGCGCGTAAGCGAGAGGAAGGCCTCGACATGCGGCGCCTGCATTGAAGTGTCGCAGGGTACCGAGCCCGCCATCGGCGACGAGCACGCTTAGAGCAGTTGCCGCGGGCGGTAGCCCGAGAGCGAAAAGGTACCAGAGGATGTGGACACGCCACGCGGCTAGAGATGCGAGCAGCCGTCGAAGCCCCGCGCGTCCTTCAGTCCAGCCCGTGATGACCAGCGCCGCCACCGAGGGGCCGGCTCCGCCAATGAACGCGAAGGGAACCAGGACCCAGAACCACCACGGGAATGGCTCGTGAAGCACGGACGATATCAGGTAGAAGAAAGGCGCAAGCAGAACCCACGTCAGCAAATAGGCCAGCGCAAAGAACGCTCTCAGTGAGTCCATGCGGATGCCCCGCTAGCGAAACGTCGCTATTCCTCATTCGCACCGAAGGCGAGCAGGCGGCCGTCACAGTCCTTCACGACGAATTCGCGCGCGCGTGCCGCTCAAGATACCATCGGTCACGCTCTAGCGGTTCGCCGCCAGCGGACTGACCGCGCCGCGATGACAGGTGGCGCAGTTGATCGACCGTTCAGTCGCGGGCGTCTCGAGGTGTTCCATCTTTCCCAGTTGCTCGTTGATCATGCGGTGCATTCTCGCCATCTCGCGGGCGGCGCGCTTCTGCCGCTTGTCGTCGCTCGCGAAGTCCTCTTCGACGTGGCAATGCGTGCAGCTCACCCCGAGGGCGCGGCTGTATCCCTCGTCCATGATGCCAAGAAACCGCGCTGCCGGAACGGTCTTCAGCCACGGGATTTGAACGTTCTTGAAAACCTGTTCGGCCGGGTCGCTTTCGCGCCCTTTGATCCGATCGGTCAACTGCTTCCGAAGACGTTCGTTCACGCCCTGATTCTGCTGGGAGTTCGGAGGCGCCTGACTGCTACCCGGTGATGCGCGCGTGTGGCCCAAAGCGAGGATGACGCACATGGCCGTTCCAAGTGCGAAGACAGCGCACGTTCGTCTCATGGAACCTCCAAGCGCGTGATCCTACTCGCTTCCGACGGAAAGGCGTTCGCGAAGGCAACCGTGAGGGGGCGTGACACGGTGCATGGGACAACGAGGCATGAGGAACGCGGCACCGCCCGAGGCACGAGGCACGAGCCCCGAGGCCCTACTCAGATCGAAGCGCCTGTAATACATCGACACGTGACGCGCGCGCGGCCGGCATGAGCGACGCGACGATCGCGGCCCCCATGAGCAACGCCGCCGCGCCAATCACGGGCAGCGCGCCAGGCAGCTGCACGTTCTCGAAAAATCCCTCCGCCACGCGCGCGAGCGCGTAGCCGCCGGTCGCGCCGGCGGCGATTCCGATCGCCGCAATCCGCCCGCCGTCCCGAAGCACGCCGGCCTTCAGACCCTGCGGCGAGGAACCGACGGCCAGTCGTATGCCGAACTCGCGCGTGCGCGCGCTCACCGAGAACGCCAGGACGCCCGCGACGCCGACGACCGCGATGAGCAGCGCGATGCCGCCCAGTGCCGAGAACACGAACGTGTTCAACCGTTCCGGCGTCAGAACCTCGGCGCGCACATCCTCGAGCGTCGCGGGTCGCTCGACCGCCTGGTCGGCGGAGATCTGGCGGATGGTGCGCGTCACGGACGGGACGAGCGCGTAGGGGTCTCCTGCGGCACGGACGAACAGGCGGCTGGCCAGGCTCCCCAACCTCCCCCCTCGAATCGGTTCGTAGATGGTCAACGCCGGCTCCTGCACGACGTTCTGGTCGTCCACGTCCGCGGCGATGCCGACGATGCGGCGCGGCTGAGAAAAGCCACGCGTCCCAAACCATAGACGTCGATTGACCGCGTCGGCGTTCGGGAACAGGCGCTGTGCCACGCTCTGACTGACGATGGCCACGGGTTCGGTGTCGCTACCGTCCTCGTCCGTAAAGTCGCGGCCCGCGAGGATCGGGACACCAAGCACTCCGAAGAATCCAGGCGAGACGGCCCGCAACCGGGCAGTCGGGCTTTCTTCGCCGTCCGCGGGCTGGTACCCCTCGACGGCAAACGGGACGTTGACGCGAAAGCCACGGTCGCGCCAGGGTACGGCTACTCCGGCCGCGACACCTTGCACGCCCGGCAACTCGCCGATCCGCCGAGTCGCTTCCCGGACGAAGTCGTGCCTTGCTTCGTCGCCGGCGCCCGTCGCCGCCGGCGGAACGTCGATCGCCAATACCTGTCGCATGTCATAGCCGGTGTTCGCTGTCTGCAATTGCGTGAGCGTGGCGACGAGCATGCCGGCGCCCGCCAGTAGCACGAACGAGCACGCGATCTGAACCGTCGCAAAGATTCGCAGACGGCGATTCGTGCCTGGCGTGATCCGCACGCCGCTGGCGGCCAGCCCCAGGCCCCCCGAGTGATCAGATGACGGGAGCCGTGGCACGTAGGCGAGCAGCACCGCCACCATCACGGCCAGCCCGGCCCCGAGCCAGAGCACGCCGGTGTCCACCGTGGCTTCGAGCGCGCGAACGGAAAAGCGCGCGGCATAGCGGGCCATCACGGTCACGAGTGAATCCGCCAGCAGCAGGCCGAGCGCGGCGCCGCCCGCACAGAGAAGCAGGCTTTCGGCGAGCAGCGTCCGCCGGAGCGCAACCCGGCTCGCCCCAAGCGCGGCCCGCACGGCAAGCTCTCGTTCACGCCGGACCGACCGGGCCAGGATCAGATTGGCGACATTCGAGCACGCGATGACGAACACGACGGCGGCAGCCGCCAGGAGCACGAGGAGGATGGTCTGAGCGGGCGACGCGAGCTGATCGCGAAGCGTCCTGATTTGCAGTTGAACCTGGGCCCGCGCGGAATACGCTTCGGGATGCTCGCGCATGATCGTCGCGTGCACGCTCGTGAGCTCGGCGCGTGCCGCTTCCAGCGTGGCGCCTGGCGCCAGCCGGCCGAACAGCTCCGTCATCCGGTGCCTGCGGTCGGTCACCATCGTCGCGCCGAGATGGTGCGGGCTCGTCACGACGTTCGCGATGAGCTGCGTCTCCTCCGGATAGGGCACGGATGGCTCGAGGACGCCGACGACGGTCGCGACGCCTGGACCGAGACGGATCGTCCGGCCAATCACGGTCGCGTCGCTCTGGAGCACCGTCGTCCAGAACCGGTGCGTGAGCACGACGGCGCCCGCCGCACTGGGGCCATCATCGGCGGCGGTCAGCAGACGGCCGAGCGCCGGGCGAAGTCCCATGACCTCGAAAAATGACCCGTTGACGACGCCAGCCTTCACGACGCGAGGCTCCTCTCCGAAGCCGATCAAGGTGAAGTCGACGGTAGAAAAATCGCCGAATGCGGCGATCGTCGTGACGCTCGATCTGATGTCATTGATTTCCGGCATCGAGAAGGTGAGGTTCTCGGTCCCGGTGCCCTGGGCGGTCTGGCGGATATAGATCAGACGATCCGCGTCCCGATTGACGAGCGGACGAAGCAGCACGCTGCGAACAACGCTGAAAATCGCGGCGTTGGCGCCGATGCCCAGCGCGAGCGTCACGATGACGGTCAGCACCAGCCCCATGGCGCGAGTGAGCGACCGGAACGCAATTCTCAAGTCGGCGGCGAATCTCACAGGGCTACTCCTATGCGGACGTCACGACATCGCAGCTTGCATGCCATGTGGCGTTGGAGCATAACGCGTGAAGCAACAATGAGTTGCCGCCAGGGTCCCCCGCGACGATCTGTCCGAGCATGGGACGCGTGCGTCCCGGACGCGCGAAACGGAGCCGCATTTTTCGCCAGTTGGAACCAGATGGCCGGATGGCTCCGATCGCTTAAATGAAGAAGGGGATGATGGCAAGAACCCGGCGGCCCGACCGTCCTTCACGAACTGCTTATAGGCAGATAACGCACTAGGGCCAGACAGAAGTCGTCTGGTTACAGGTCCCCGGCGATTTCACATTTGGCAGAAGCGGAAAACCTCAGCGGATTCTGTATGCGGAAGGAGGCACGTTGGGGGCACGGTACTTGCCGATAGGCGCGCCATGGACGTCAATCGATTGGTGTGTCGCCATCAATCCTCCGCCCTCGCGGCTGACATCGTGTGGAGCTGACGTTCTGTAGCTTGCTGTCTGCTTCCGCACCCGCGCATCACCGTCCGGCGAATCCTCGCTACCCCCTGAGGCGCACTGTTGACGAACGACGACGAGAGGCGTAACGAGAGGCAGCCGGATCGTCGGCGTGCGCCGCGTTCGGGCCGCCGTAGGGCCGATCCGGCGCTGCGCTGCCCCTTCTGTAACTGCCCGCTCGCCTCGGGAGCCCGGCATGCAAGCAGCGCAGAATGCGCGGAAGCCCTGCGCGCGGCCGGACCGGGCCGAATGCCGACGACGTGTCCGTCCTGTCACTCCACGCGTATCGAACCTAGACTGCCGGTAGAAGGATCCTTGACCTACTATTGCCACGAATGCGGGGCGGACTGGGCCGTGCCGAAACTCTGAGCGACGGCATCTCGAGAAGGCGTCACATCAGGACTATCGGTGACATCACCGAAGCGTGTTCTTTGAGGCCCTTCAGGATGCAGGATGAACCCGTTCTTGATCTTGACGACCACATCCTCCGGCAGCCGGGCCGGACTATGCTTTGTCTACTTCACAGCGATGGTACGTTCTTGATCTTCCCCGTGAACTGCACGCGCCGTCGATCACTGTCTGACGCGCTCCACGTAGCTATCGCCGGTGATCATCCGAACCACTTGCCCGTTCTCTTCGACGAAGCGCACGACTTCGCCGACGGGACCACCGCCGACCGGCGCCATGTAGCGGAACGTTCCATCGCCGAGAGGTTCGAGCTCGATCGGGTTGTCGAGATTCGCCGCCTCCGGGTTGATGATCACGAGCTTCTCGTTGAGCTCCACCACATGCGAGTCGCCGCCGCGGCCGCGGTACAAACCGGCGAACCGTGACCACGCAGGATTCCACTTCACTTTCTGGGCCGCAGCGGCAGCCGCCTTCGCGACGGCCTCGCCCACGGTGTTCATCAGCTGCGTGGCGATGCCGCTCGCATCGCCGTCCTGCGCGTTGGTAAGGACGATGACGCCGACTTTGCCTTTCAGATCGACCAGCGTGTTCGTGATGTAGCCGGGATAACTGCCGCCATGGCCGACGTAGAGCTTGTCGCGGTTGCGCGTGACCGAGAAGCCGATGCCGTTGCCGCGCGTCCAGTTGTTCTCGAGCATCCGGACCCGGTGCATCTCGCGCAGGCTTGCGGTGTTCAAGATGCGGTCGCCGCCCGCGGCTCCGTCCCGAAACTGAGCCGACACAAAGCGCGCCATGTCTTCGACCGTGGAGGTGATGCCCGTCGCCGCGGCCATCCCGCGTGCATCGACGAAGGGCATCGTCTCGCGCGACCCGTCCGGCATCCGGCGGCCGTAGCCGGTCGCGAGCCCGGGGACGTCCTTGTCGACGCTGGAGCTCACCATCCCGAGCGGTTGGTAGATGTGGCGGGTGACGTAGTCCGCCCACGTCTCGCCGCTCACCTGCTCGACGATGAGCCCTGCCAGGGTGTAGGCGAGGTTCGAGTATTTCCAGCGCGTCTCGGCTGGAAAAGCAGCCTGCCGCTTCGGCACGAGCGTCTTCAGCTCCTCGCGCGTCGGGAAGTCGAGCGTCGTCCAGTGATCCGCTGCCTCGCGCGGCAGACCGGAGCTGTGTGTCAGCAGCTCCTCGATGGTGATGGGCGGATCGTCCGGCCGCGGGGAGGTCACGCCGAACCACGGCAAGTGCTTCGAGACCGGATCGTCCAGATGGAGCTTCCCCTGCTCGCGCAACTGCATGATGGCGGTCGCGGTGAACAGCTTGCTGTGAGAGGCCATCCTGATCTTCGTTTGCGGCGTCATCGGCACCTTGCCGGCCACGTTGGCAAGACCGAAACCGTTCGCCCAGACGACCCGCTGATCGGAAACGACGCCGACGGCCATACCCGGATAGCCCTTTGAGCGAAGCTGTCCTTCGGCCCACGCCGTGAACAATCGCTGGGCGCCGAGGACATCCGGGTCCGTTGCCGGGTTCTTCCCGTTGGTGCTTTGCGCCAACGGGTGCGCCGCGAGCAGGGTCAACGCGGCCACTGCCAGCGCGATGCGACACTTCATCACGTTCTCCTCCTGTCGCTACTTCACGGCGATAGTCACCTTCTTGATCTTCCCTGTGAACTCGTTGTCGCCCTTGGCGTAGGCAGTCGTGACGGGCGAGTACAGATCCAGACCCACGTCGGCGGTCTCGACTCCGTAGACGAATGGAATCGTGCGTGCGAGCTTGCCGGCACCGACCTGCTTGCCGTCGATCGAGAGTGTCCCGGTGCCGCCCGCTCCTGGCTTGCCGCCCTCATAAGCAAAGTCGTAGGTGACTGTGACCGGGCCGGCCGGCAGGCGTTCGCTGGCACTGATGGTCGTCACGGCGCTGAGATAGTTGTAGGCAAACGCGGGCCGCCCGTCCTTGACGTACAGGCTCCAGCCTGAGTGTGAGCCACCTTGCGCGACGATGACGCCTGAACCACCGCTCTCGAGCTCGGCGGTGATCGAGGAGCTCCGGTTCTTCACGTCGATGAAGGCGTTCTCCTTCATCGCGATCATGCCCGGGTAGAGTGTCAGCGACGTCCGCCCTCCCATGTACTCGGGACGCCCGGCGAGCGTGGCGTTGAAACGCTCCTGGGCGCGATCGTCGAGCGGCAGCACGTTGTACTTGATCGCTTCCTCCTGGAAGGCCGCCTGCAGCTCCTTGAGCTTTTCGGGATACTGCGCCGAGACGTCGGTCGAACAGCTGTAGTCTTCGGCCGTGTTGCACAGTTCCCATTTGTCGTCGGCATACGACGTGCGCGGTTTCGCCTCCCATGACACCTTGTGCAGGGTCGAGGCGTACCAGCCATCCTTGTAGATCCCGCGGTTGCCGAAGATCTCGTAATACTGGGTTGTGCGGGCCGACTTCGCCTGAGCATCGTCGAATGAGTTCATCATGCTCACGCCTTCGATGGGTTTCTGGACCACGCCATTGACCATCTTGGGCTGAGGCAGCCCTGCGACCGCGAGCACCGTCGGGGCGATGTCGATCAAGTGGTGATACTGCTTGCGGAGCTCGCCTTTCGCCTTGATCCCGTTCGGCCAGGACACGATCGCCCCGTTGGTGGTCCCGCCCAGTTGCGTATGGAGCTGCGAATACGCGAACGGTGTGTTGTCCCCGAACGACCATCCGGCCGGTGGCGACATCGCGGAGTGCGGGCCGCCCACCTCATCGAGCGTCTGGAGCTGATACTGCAGCGTCTCCGGCGACAGGTTGAACGTGCTCAGGGTGTTGAACACGCCGAGCCGCCCGCCGTTGGGGGTCGCGCCGTTATCGCCGGTGATGTAGATGATCAGGGTGTTGTCCAGCACGCCCACGTCTTCGATGGCCTGCACGACCCGGCCGATCTCGTAGTCGGTCAGCTCGGCAAACGCCGCGAAGAGCTCCTGATAGCGGATCGCGACCTTTTTCTCGTCGGCGGTCAGCGTGTCCCACTCCGGCGCGATGTCGGCTCTGGCCGTGAGCCTGGTGTTCTCCGGGACGATGCCGAGCTTCTTCTGGCGGGCCAGGATCTCTTCGCGATACTTGTCCCACCCCATGTCGAACTTGCCCTTGTACTTGTCCCGCCACGCTTTAGGGAGCTGAACCGGGTCGTGCATGCCCTGGGCCGGGTAGTAGAGGAAGAACGGCTTGTCGGGATTCAGCGCCTTCTGGGCCTTGATCCATTGGATCGCACGATCGGCGAGGTCGGTCTGATAGTAGTAGTTCGGGTCCTTCGACGGAGGGGCAAGCGTCGTGTTGTCGTGGGCCACCGGCGAGTACTGGTCGGATTCGCCGATGACGTTGCCATAGAACTTCTCGAACCCGAGCCCCGTGGGCCACTGGTCGAACGGTCCCATCAGGCCGCTTTCCCACGCCACATACTCGTGCGACTTGCCGAACATCGCCGTGCTGTATCCGTTGAACCGCATGATCTTGGCGAGGGGCGCCACGCTGTTCGGCAGTACGGACGTCTGCCCCGGAAAGCCCGTCGACATTTCCGAGACCGTGCCCATGTTCGCGCTATGAGGATTGCGGCCGGTGAGGAGCGCCACGCGACTCGCCGAGCAGATCGGCGCGGTATGGAAATTGGTGTAGATCAATCCGTTCTTGGCGAGACGCTCGATCGTCGGCAGGTTCATGACCCCGCCGAACGTCGTGGAGCCGGCATACCCGAAATTGTCGAGCATGATGACTAACACATTGGGGGCACCCGCCGGTGCCTTGACCTCGAAGATGGGTGGCGCCTTCGCCTTCCGGGCATCGATCTCGGTGATCGCCGGACGCGTCGGCTCGGCGATGGGCAGCACGGTCCGGTCGACGTCGGCGGCCGCACCCGGTCCCGCGCCTGGTGCCTGCGCCGGCTGGCCGCATGCCCAGGCCATCGTCAGCGCTGCCGCTGATACGACAGCGACAACGCAAGTTACCGCGCGCCTCATGGTCTGCTCCTCTTCAGTCGCTCCACATCCAACATGGGGCCTCGTTGAGTTGCCCATCCCTGTGCTCAGCATTCTAGAGCAGGGCGGGTGAGCCGGATTTTCACCAGTTGGAACCAGATTGGTTTCGTCCGTCGAAAAGCCATTTCGCCTTCCGAAAGGCGCTGCGCGAGCCAAGGGACAGGGCCGGCTCGCCATCATTGGTGCGAACCTCATTGGTGTGTATCTTGCTGTAAGGCTCCGTTGTCGTCTAAGCAGCGCCCGGCCCCGACATCTCGCGTGGTGGGATGGATACCAAGGCGGAGCCGCTTTCTGCTCGCCCTCGCGTGTGTCATCGGTCCGGCCACTCTATTCGGCCAGTCGCCGAGCGAGATGGACAGCCGGATCGCCCGACTGGACGCGTCGCTGGACGTTCTCAGACGAGTCTATTCAATCCCGAGCCTGTCGGCGGCCGTCGTCTTCGAGCAGCGGATCATCTGGGAAAAAGGCTTCGGGTTCCAGGACATCGCCCGCCGGCTCTCGGCACGACCTGATACGCCGTATCGAACGGCGTCGCTGACCAAGACGTTCACGTCAGCGCTCCTGATGCAGTGCGTCGAGCAGGGGACCCTGAGCCTGGATGAGCCAATTCGCCAGTACACAGCGGGAATTCCCGAGCCAGGCGCCACGGTTCGGCACGTCCTCACACACACGTCGGAAGGCGGCCCCGGTTCGCGGTTTCACTACAACGGGAATCGTTACGCCGAGCTTACCCCGGTCGTGGAGCGGTGCACCGGAGAGCCCTTCCGGCTTGCCCTGGCGAGGCGGGTTCTGGATCGCCTGGCCATGCGCGACTCGGTGCCCGGGCAGGATCTGGACAGCCCAACGCCGTCGCTCCGGCAGATGTTTGATGCGGGCACGCTCGAGCGGTACGGCGGTGTTCTGCTGCGCCTGGCCTTGCCGTACGCGCGCGCGGATCCCTTTAGCGTCAGGCCGTCTGAGTTCCCCCCGAAGGCGATCAATGCGGCCGCGGGGCTCGTGTCGACCGTCCGGGATCTCGCCAGCTACGATGCGGCGCTTGATCGGCACGTGCTGATCAACGAGCTCACCCAGGAGCTGGCGTGGACGCCTGCCGTTTCGACGAGCGGTCAAACGCTGCCGTACGGACTCGGCTGGTTCGTGCAAACGTATGGGGGTGAGCGCCTCGTCTGGCATTTCGGGAGCTGGCCCGAGTCCTATTCGTCGCTGATCCTCAAGGTGCCGGCGCGGCGCCTGACCCTCATACTGTTGGCCAACAGCGGCGGCCTCAGTGCACCATTTCCAATGGAAGAGGGGGACGTGACTGCCTCCAGCTTTGCGATCGCCTTCCTGCGGATCTTCCTCACATGAGACTGGCGCGAGCGGTGGTGGCGCTCTTGATAGGCGCATTTGCGGCGCCGTGCGCCGCCCAGGGCGTGGATTTCGGCGCCAAGGTCGGCCTGAACGCGTCCACGGTGTCGGGTTTCGAGGGGCCTGTCGGCGGGCTAGATGCTGGCTACGGGCGCGACTTGATGGGGGGGCCGTTCGTTGCGATTCCGATCACTGAGGCGCTCGCGATCCAGCCGGAGGTGCTCTTCACGAGAAAGCGTGCGACTCTGACCGGCTCGGCCGCCGACGTCAGCGCGAGTCTCACGCTGCAGTTCGAGTGTCTGGAGGTTCCGATCCTGGCGAGGTTCGTGATTCCCGGCTCTCGCAGGGTCTACGGCCTCGCCGGTCCCGTGCTGGGCCGCTTACTCAGCGCGACCGAGCGGATCGAGACCCTCAGCCTGACGACCGAGCGGGACATCAGTCTGGAGAGACGATTCGAGCTCAGCGTCGTTGCGGGCGCGGGACTCCGGCTCGGGGCTTTCCTGCTCGAAGGACGCTACTCGCAGGGGTTGACGAACCTCACCGAGGAGGCGGGCAGCGTCAAGAGCCGCCTCGTCGCCGTCGTCGCCGGCATGCAATTCTGAACGACCATCTTCTGAGCGACCTGCCGAGCGCAATCGGTCGTCAGTGCGGCGTGCCAGTCGTGCTCAGGCGTCATCGCGTGCAAGGGAGGCGGACAGCTCGCGGTGGGCCTGGGCCTGTGCGAGCAGCGTGTTGGCCTTGGCCTCGAACGTCTGCACTGCATCGGCGCCGGCAGCAAAACGGGCCGGCGGCTCCTCGAGCCCGACGAGCGTTACGAGGGCCCTGGCGAGCTTGCCGGGGTCGCCACCTTGTTTCCCATCCATACTTTTCCAGGCGGCGACGATCTCCCTGGTCCGGTCGGCATAGCCGTCAACGGTGGGCTGAGCGTAAGTGGTCGAGTCGTTGCTGAGTAACTCGGTGCGGAAGAATCCAGGCTCGACCAGCATCGTTCGGATTCCGAAGGCGGCGATCTCTGGCGTGAGCGACTCCATCCACCCCTCGATGCCGAACTTCGCGGCGGCATACGCCGAGCAGAACATCTGGCCGGCGATGCCGGCGGTCGAAGAGATGGCGACGACCAGGCCAGAGCGCTGCCTGCGCATCACTGGCAGTACGGCGCGAGTGACATTCATCGGACCGAACAGGAGCGTCTCAATCTGACTGCGGACTTGTTCCGGACTGAGCTCCTCGAAGAAGCCGGCGAAGAAATTACCCGCGTTGTTGACCAGAATGTCGATTCGGCCGAACCTCGCGACGGCGGCCTCGACGGCCGCCTCCGCATCCTGCGGGCGAGTCACGTCGAGCTTGATGGCCAGCACGTTGTCGTGGTCGCCCACTGCGGCCGCGACCTTCGTCGCATCGCGGCCAGTGGCGACAACGGCGTGGCCGGCGGTCAGGGCGGCCCTGGCGATGTCGACGCCCAGGCCCCTACCAGCGCCGGTGATGAGCCACACTTTCTTTTCACTCACGGCATGTCCCTCACTTGAACCACGAGCGCGCTAGCGGTCCGCTGCCGCGGCCTTCGCGCCGATCCGCTCGACGACGTCGCATCCTAAACCACGACGGCGCGGGTGCGTCTCAGAATTGCCAGCCTCGTTTTCATGCCTGAATGGCAGGTGTAGGATGCTGACAAGGAGCCGCCCATGCGCTTCTACACCGCTGGCCTGGTCGCCGTTCCTCTACTCTTTTTCGGATGCGCGGACGCCAAATCGCCGGTTGAGCCGACGCCGCCGCCTGCCGTTCCGCCGGCGCTGCAGGAATTCCGGCTGTCAGGCGCTGTGAGTGACGCCGCCTGGAGACCTTTGAAAGGCTCCAGGGTGGAAGTCATTGATGGACCGAGGGCCGGCACGGTCGCGACAACAGGTGAAGCCGGACGGTTTTCGATGCCCGGAACCTTCACGGGCAACGTCACGGTTACGGCGTCGAAAGACGGCTACACGCCAGAAACAAGACCTGTTCTTGCCCAGGGCTACCCTTCTCCTCCTGGAAACGCAGGAGGAAGCTGGGAGATCGCGTTCTCGCTCGGGCCGCTCGGTCCGCCTGCGAACATTGCAGGAGTGTACACGCTGACGTTGACCGCCGACCGCGCCTGCACCAACCTGTCCGACAACGCGCGAACGCGCAGCTACGTGGCGACGATTCTTCCCGGCGCGAAGTCGACCAGCTTCCTTGCAAGACTGAGCGATGCCAGATTCGTATCTGCGTACAACCAGCTCGAGATTGGGATCGCCGGCGATTTCGCAGGCATCGGCAACTGGGACATCGTGGAGCAGTTGCAGGACGCGACGTTCCTGGTGGTCGCGGGAAGAGCCGCAGGGTCGTTCGGTTCGTCCGGAATCACGGCGCCGTTTGATGGGTATTTCCAGTACTGCCCCACCGAGCCGAGGCTGACGAGTGGCGACTACTGGGAGTGCCAGGCCAGCGTTCAATGCGATTCACGCAACCACCAGCTCACGCTGGTCCGGCGGTGAGCTCGAAAATGCATCGCGCGAACGCGTGTCACTCGGAGCGGAGCGCCAGCGTAGGATCGACTTTCGTTGCGCGAAGCGCCGGGATGTACGAAGCCAGGAGCGACGAGGTGAGCAGGATCACGGGGGCCGTGACCAGCACGACCGGCTCGACGGCGTCAACTCCGTACAGGAAACCCTGGAGCAGCTGCCCGACTCCAAGCGCCAGCAGCAGGCCGATCCCGATGCCGAGCGCCGTGATGCGGCCGCCCTCTCGCAGCACCTGCCACAGCACCTGACGTGGGTGCGCGCCGATCGCGATCCGGATGCCGAACTCGCGCGTGCGCCGGGACACGACGTACGACTTGACTCCGTAGACGCCGATGACGGCCAGCAGCAGCGCGATTCCCCCGAACATCGAGAACACCCTGGCGCCGGCTCGATAGAGCCAGATGTCGAAGCTCCCGTCGAGATGATCCCGCCACGTCTCGATACGGAGGACGGGCACGCGCTCGTCGACATCCCGGATGACGCGGGCGATTGTCGCCAGCATGGCCCGTTCCGCGTCCTCATCAGCAATCCGAAAGTGCAGCGTCATGGCGCTCTCGTAGTGCTGCCCAAGCGGCACGTACACATGCGGGAACGGCCGAGGATTGCTCAGCGAGTGCTTCACGGCGGGGACGATGCCGACCACGCGAATGGGCAGCCCGACTCCTGGTTCCTGTTCGTCGGCGAACTGAATCAGCCGCCCGAGCGCGCCCTCTCCCGGCCAGAGACGCTGCGCGAGCGCGTCATCGATGATGGCGACCCGCTCCGGGGAGCCGAGTGCCAATTCGGCGTCGCTGAAATCCCGGCCGCCAAGCATGGAAAGTCCGAGCGCTCGAGCGTAGTCGCGACCGACGACGCTGAAGACTGAGTCAACCGACCGCGATTGAGCGTCGGCGGCGTCGGCTGGAGCGACCATGCGACTGTCCCCGATTGACGTAAAGGGAAGGCTCGATCCGATAGTCACCGCTTCCACGCCGGGGACCGTCCGCAGTCGATCCACCAGGGCGAGATGCGATTGCCTCCCTTGCGCTTCGTCGTACCCGCCAGGCCCGGATCCACTTCTACGAGCAATCCCCCGTCGAGACGAAACCCGGGATCGGCCGTTGCCGCCGAGATCGCGCTCATCAGGAACAGCCCACCGGTTGCGAGCAGGAGAAGCGAGAGCGCCACCTGGCCGACGACCAGGCCGTTGCCGACCCTGAAGCGTCCGGACCGCCGGCGTCCTTCCTCGCCGGCGTGTCGCTTGAGGTCTGTCGCGGCCGCGCGACCCGTCAACGCCCATGCAGGCCACGCGCCGAAGAGCAGCGTGGCCGCCAGGCTGAATCCCACGCTCCCGACGAACACTCGCCAGTCGAGATCGAGCCCGGGGAGGCTCAAGGCGACCGGGAGCACAGGACGTACGGAGGCCATCAGCGCCCGGGTTGCCCACGTAAACAGCAGCAGCCCGACGACGCCTCCGGCCAACGCGAGGAACAGCCCTTCGGTGACGAGCTGTCGAGTGAGGCGCCCTCGGCCGCCGCCGAGTGACGATCTGATCGCCATCTCCTGCCGGCGAGCCTGACCGCGGGCCAGGAGCAGATCGACGAGGTTCAGGCATGCCACGAGCAGGACGATCGCCGGCATGACCATCAGCATCAGGGCGATACCCGCTGTGACCGCGTCGCTGCCGGGACCTGGCATGAACATGAGACGCGACGGCGTCGACGCCTCGAGCGTGTAGCCGGCGTTCGCCGCCGGAAACGCCTGCTCGAGCCGACGCGAAACGGTGGCGAGCGCGGGAGCGAGGGTCTCGGTCGAGGCGCCAGCGCGGAGCCGCCCGACGACGGCCAACTCGTGCGCCTCGCGCGCGCCGCTGAACGTATCGTGCGCGCCAAGCGGCAGCCATACCTCCGGCCCGGGGATGCTCGTCCCGGTGAATCCCTCCGGAGCCACACCGACGACGGTGAACTGCTCGCCGTTGACTCGAATGGACCGGCCGACCATTCCCGGATCGGCGCCACGCCGCTGCCAGAGTGGATAGCTGATGATCGCGACGCGGATGTCGGCTCCGATCCGTTCTTCCTCCGCGATGAACGGGCGTCCAAGCGCCAGCGGCAGGCCGAAGGTCTGGAAGTAGTTGGCCGTCACGGCCGACGCCAGCGTGCGCCGCGTCCCATCGCCTACGTCCAGGCCTGCGAAGACCGTCGAATAGGCCGCCAGGTTCGCGAAGACGTCGGCCGTGCCTTCCCGGAGATCGACGTAGTTCGGATAGGAGAAGCCCCGATACCCTCCCGAAGGCGTCGTGCTGCGGCCGTACACGCCCACCACTTCGTCGGGGCGCTCGTACAGCGGCCGCAGCAGGAGGCCGTTGACGAGACTGAACATGCCGATGTTGACGCCGATGCCGAGCGCGAGGGTCACGACGGCCGTGAGCGCGAACCCGGGGCTGTGACCGAACGTCCGCAGCGCAAAGCGCGTGTCCTGGAGGAAGTCGTCGAACCATCTCCACTCACCGACGATCGCCATGTCGAATACCAGGCCTCGTCCAGCAACAAACCGATTGTGTTCGCCGGAACATAACCAGCGATCGGCCCGCGGTCAAGCGCGAACGCGAACCTATTACAAAGCGCCTGCGTAAGGTCGGACGGCCTTAGAATGAGCCTCGGATTCGATGGGTCTGTCTGCCGGCACGCGCCTCGGCCCGTACGAAATACTCTCGCCGCTCGGCGCAGGCGGCATGGGCGAGGTCTATCGCGCCCGCGACACGAAGCTGAATCGGGACGTGGCGCTGAAGGTCCTGCCGCCGGCCTTCACGGCGGATACCGATCGCGTGGCGCGCTTCGAGCGTGAAGCGCGGCTGCTCGCGTCGCTCAACCATCCGCGCATCGGATCAATCTACGGTTTCGAAGACGCCGGCAGCACGCCTGCCTTGGTGCTCGAGCTGGTCGAGGGGGACACGCTGGATGATCGCGTGCGCCGTGGTCCGCTGCCTGTCCCGGAGGCGCTGGCGATCGCGCAGCAGATCGCCGACGCGCTCGATGCCGCTCACGCCTCCGGGATAGTCCATCGCGATCTCAAACCTTCCAACATCAAACTTAAGGTGCGCGGGGCCCCACCCCCGCGCACTGAAGACGGCCGCCTCGAGCGTAGACTCTCGGCGGCCGATGTCGCCGATTACGACGTCAAGGTGCTCGACTTCGGTCTCGCCCGGGCCCTCGCGGCCGACGAGTCCGGGCCGGACCTGGCGAAGTCCCCGACGATGACGGCGAGGACGATCCCGGGCGTGATCCTCGGCACCGCTGCATACATGAGCCCGGAGCAGGCGCGAGGCCGGCCGGTCGACAAGCGCACTGACGTCTGGGCGTTCGGGTGCGTGCTCTTCGAGATGCTGACGGGCTCCTCGGCGTTCGGACGAGAGACGGTCACCGACACGATCGCCGCGGTGGTGGGGGCCGAGCCGGACTGGACCTCGCTGCCGTCCGATACGCCGGCCGCCATCCGGCACCTGCTGACGCGTTGTCTGCAGAAGGACGCGAGGCGGCGGATTCACGACATCGCGGACGCGCGGATCGAGGTCGAAGACGCGATGGCCGCGCCGGCTGCAGTGCCTGCACCGCCAGAGCCCTGGCGAAAACAGCCTGCCCCGTCGAAGCCTTGGCGAAGGCGGGCATTCCTGGCGTTGTCGGTCGGGATCGCCGCAGCCGCCATCCTCCTCTGGCTGGCGCGCGACAGATTCGGAAGGCCGGCGGAGCCGCCGCCCGATGCGCGCGCCGTGCGGCTCACCGATCTTCCCGGCCTCGAGGAATCGCCGGCCATCTCGCCTGACGGCAGGTCGCTGGCGTTCACCGCCGGAGTGGGCGGCAGGCGGCAGCTCTTCGTGCAGTTCGTCGCGGGCGGCGCGCCGCTGCAGCTTACGCGCGACTCGGTCGATCATGAGTACCCTCGCTGGTCTCCGGAATCGAGCTCCATCTTTTGTTTTTCTCCGGCCGCGCCGGGTGAGCTTCAGGGAAGCATCTGGGAAATCCCGGCGCTTGGCGGCGTGCCGCGGCGCGTCGTGAACAGCGTGGGCGGCGCCGATGTCCGGCAGACGGATGGGCGGCTTGCGCTCTTCCGGCTGGCGAAGGAAGGCATCGAGCTCGTATCGGCGCCGCCCGACGGTTCGACGTTCGACGTGGTCGCCCGGTTCGCGCCCACCACTTACTACCTCTATCCGCGCTGGTCGCCGGACGGCAGATGGATCGCCTTTCAGCGGGGCGACAGCGTTCGGTTCGATGTGTTCGTGGCGCCGGCGGATGGCGGCGAGCCGCGCCAGCTGACGCACGACAACAACATGATGAACGGCTTCGCCTGGCTGCCCGACAGCACGGGCATCGTCTACAGCTCGAGCCGCGGCGGCACCATGCCGTATCTGCCGGCGCTGGGCCTGTGGCAGGTGACATTGAGTGATGGAAGCGTCCGCCGGATCACGTCCGGCGAGGAGTCGTACACCAGCCCGGACATCTCCAGGAACGGCGCGATCGTGGTCAGCCGCATGAGGGTGCAGGCCGACATCTGGAAGATCCCGGTCGACGGTGCGCCGGTCGAGAACGTGCGCCGCGGCGTTCGCGTGACGCGACAGACCGGACAGGTCCTCACGCCGACGACCAGCCCCCACGACGAGGAAGTCGCGTTTCTTTCCGACAGCGGCGGCCACGCGAATCTCTGGGTCGTGAACACGGGAAGCGGCGCGCTGCGTCAGATCACGCACGAGCGCGATCCGAATGTCGCGGTCGGCGTCCCCGTGTGGTCGCCCGACGGCCGTGCCATCGCGTTCGTCTCGTCGCGCGGCAATCAGGGATGGATCTTTGGCGTCTGGCTGGTGGATCCGGATGGAAGCAACCTGCGCAACGTCGCGAATCCCGGTCTGGGCCCGGCGTGGTCGCCGGACGGCCGGTGGGTCTATTACTCGACGCGCGGCGGCGCCGCGGCCACCGATGTCGTGCTGAAGAAAGTGCCCGTCGACGGAGGTTCGGCCGTCACCGTGAGGACCGAGTCGTTACGTAACGTGATCGGCCTGGACGGAACGACCCTGTACTACACCGTCGAGCGGCCGCTCACGGATGGTACGCCGGAATTCGAGATCCGGGTCGCGTCTCCCGAGGACGGGCCGTTCCACGTGCTCGCGCGTGTTCCGGCCTCGCGCGTGCCGATCTGGCAGATCGTCAATCCGGCGCTGTCGCCCGACGGAAAATGGCTGGCCCAGGCGCTGACCGACGGGTTCACGACCAACGTCTGGGCGCTCTCGACGACGACACGCGAGTGGCGTCAGATTACCGACTTCGGCGGGCGGACGACGTTCATCGCCCGCCGCGTGTCATGGTCGTCCGACGGGCGCTCGATCCTCGCTGCGGTCGCGGAAGGTGATTCCGACATCGTCATGCTGGAAGGACTGACGACCGCGGCCAACCTCAACCGTTGACCGGCCCCTGCGCCGGTGATACTGTCGCCGCGCTTCCCCCCACACTCTCCGGCCACGCGCGGATGCTGGGTGCATGCCTGCCTCCATGGTCGGCTCAAGGAGGACACGCATGACACGATCCAGAGTCACCGCAGTTGGGGCCCTTCTGTCGCTCGCCGTCGCGGCAGCCGTTTTCGCGCAGACGCAGACGCAGGCCGGATCCTTTTTTCAGATCACGACCGTCACGGTCAAGGCCTCGGGCGCGCTCGACTACGAGGAGTATCTGAAGAAGGCGGCGGCCGCACGCGAAAAGGCGGCGATCCAGACGCCATCCCGAGTCAGCGTGTACAGCGTCAGGATGGGAGGAACTGGATTCACGTACCAGATTGTGAGCCCGTTCGACAAATGGGCCGACGTGGATTCGTGGATTCCGCCGCAGGAGATCATGACGAAAGCCTACGGGGAGCTGGAGGCCACGAAACTTCTGAAGCTCGGACGGTCCGCCGTCGAGTCGCAGCGAAGCGAGGTCTTTCGCTCACAGCCACAGCTCAGTACCAATCCGAACGCGATGACGCCGCCGTTCCCCTTTGCCTCCATCGCGCGAGTCGAAATCGATCCGGCGATGGGCCAGGCGTACCAGATGGCCCTGGCGAAAATCAAGACGGCGGCGGAAAAGGCGGGCAACTTCCCGCCCGCGATCCGCTTTACCGCCGTGCATGGCACGACGCCGACCTACATGACGGCCACGCCGTTTCGCAAGTTCGCCGAGCGGGACACGGCCGCGAATCTGACCGAGGCGCTCGAGAAGGCCTTCGGCGAAGCCGAAGCCCGCTGGGTAATGGATACCCTCACCAAGGCGAACCGGCATCGCGAGAGCTACGTGATCGCCTATCGTCCTGAATTGAGCTGGATGCGGAAGTCGTCCACGACGAACCCATAGCGATCACATCAGTAGGCGCCGAGGCGGGGCGCCCCCTGCCTCGGCGTCCCTGCACGGCCCCGACAAGTGATGGCTCGAGGCTACGTCCATGACATCGACCCGGTGCTCGCCGATGTCGGCGGCCTGTACTTGTGGTGGTACGGCCTCGGTTTCGCGGTCGGGTTCCTGCAGATGCATCGATACCTGATGGCGGACCACGCGCGACTGGGGCTGTCCCGGCGCGACGTCTGGACGCTCTCGATCCTGATCGTCGTCGGCGTGCTCGTCGGCGGCCGCGGGGTCGAGATCGCATTCGACGAATGGCCGTTCTACCGGGAGCAACCGGCGCTGATACCAGCGTTCTGGCTCGGCGGCATGGCGACGCACGGACTCCTCATCGGCGCCGCCGCGGCCACGGGCCTGTATGCCGTGGTAAAGAAGAAACCGTTTCTGGCGCTCGCCGACACGCTGGTCGTCCCCGGCGCGTTTCTACTGGGCGTGGGCCGTATCGGCAACTTCATCGACGGACAGATCGTCGGCAGCGTCACCGACGTCTGGTGGGGCGTCAAGTTCCCTTACGCGGACGGGTTTCGCCATCCGGTGGTTCTGTATGACGGCGTGAAGAATCTCCTCCTGATGGTGTTTCTGCTGCAGGTCCGGCGGACAAGTCCGACGCCGGGCGCCGTCGCGGCGCGATTCGTGTTCTGGTACGCGTCCCCGCGCATCTTTATTGATCTCTTCCGCGATTACCCGACGCATCGGCTCGCGCTCGGCACGGGGCAGACGCTGAATCTCGTGATGACGGCGATCGGCGTCGTGTTGCTCGTGCGCTCCCGGCTCCGACGACTGGGGCGCCTGAGAAGGACGGCGATGTCTTTTTCGCCTGCGTCCGGCCCAGCGGCCCCGCCGCATTGGGCGCAGCGGGTCGCGCTCTCGGGTCTGCTGGCGTTCTGCCTGACGATTCCGAGCAACTGGACGCAGAACATCCCCGTCAGATATGGCGCGCGCCACCCCGGTCTCACGCATTCATGGTTGTACCCACCAATCGACTGGGCGCCTCCCGCCGCCACGCCCGCGCCGCCCGTCACCGGGACTCAGACGCGCTGAACCATCCGGGCGCGGGATACGTAGACTCCTGTGGATTACCAACACGAGGACGGCTATGCTCTGCTGGCCACCAACAGGAGACAGATGGGTCAAACCGACGTTCCGGCCGGCACGCTGACGCTGATGGTGCTCCGAACGCTGGACCAGATGGGGTCGCTGCACGGATACGGCATCGCGCGGCGCATCGAACAGGTCAGCGGCGACCGGCTTCAGCTCAATCAAGGCACGATCTACCCGGCGCTCCTTCAGCTCGAGCAGAACGGGTGGATCAAAGGGTCGTGGGGCGTCTCGGAGAACAACCGCCGCGCCCGCTACTACGCGATCACGCGCGCCGGCAAACGCCGGCTGGCGGTCGAAGAAGATCGATGGCGCGTTGCCTCCGAGACGATCCTGAAGTTCCTCGCGCCGGCCCCCGGCGGCAGAGGTGCGTCATGACGACGCTGCGTGCCTTCGCCGCCCGTCTTCTCGCCACCTTCCGCGTCGAACGAAGCGTGGATCTCGACGAGGAGGTTCGCGCGCACATCGAGATGCAGGCGCAGGAGCTCGAGCGCGGCGGCATGACGCCCGAGGCGGCCCGCGCCGCCGCCCTCGAGCGCTTCGGTCCCGTCGAGCCGATGAAGAACGCCTATCGCGACAGCCGCGTTCTTCCCTCCGTCGAGGCCATCCTCCGCGATGTCCGCTACAGCGCGCGCTTCTTCCGCCGCAGTCCCGGGTTCACGCTGATGGCGCTCCTGACGCTCGGCATCGGAATCGGCGCGACGACCGCTGTGTTCAGCCTCGTGAACCGCGCGCTGTTTCAGCCGCTGCCGGTCGAACGGCAGCACGAGATCGTTTCCCTCAACAATGGCACCTCGCGCGGGATGCTGAACCTGTTCTCGTATCCCAACTATGAAGACCTGCGCGACCGTTCCGGCGTGTTCGCCGGCCTGGTGGCCTACCGCTTCACGCCGATCGCCGCCAGCGCCAACGGCGTCAACGAGCGGCTCTGGGCGTACCTCGTCTCGGGCAACTACTTCGGCGTGCTGGGCGTGCGGCCCGCGGTCGGGCGGGCGATCTCGGAAGAAGACGATGCGCAGCGCGGCGCGTCGCCGGTGGCCGTGATCAGCTTCCGCTATTGGCAGCAGCGCTTCGGCGGCGACCCCGGCGCGATCGGGCGGCCCGTCGTCGTCAACGGCCGGACTTACACCATCATCGGCGTGGCGCCGCGCGGCTTCTTCGGCACGGAGGTCGCCTCGGCCCCGGACTTCTGGTTTCCCCTCGCGATGCAGCCCGTCATCGAGAATGGCTCGCCGAGAATCGACGACCGCCGCGCGGACACCGTCTTCGTCCTCGGCCGGCTCGCGCCGGGCGTCGGCCGGCCGCAGGCGGCGGCCGCGCTCGACGGCGTCGCGGCGGGACTCGCGCGCGAGTTTCCGGACGTCAACGAGGCAATGCGGGTCATGCTGTCGCCGCCGGGACTCTTCGGCGGCATGATGCGCGGGCCCGTGCTCGGCTTCACCGGGCTCCTGCTCGTCATCGCGGGCCTCGTGCTGCTGCTCGCCTGCGTCAACCTGGCGAATTTGCTTCTGGCGCGCGCCGTCGATCGGCGTCACGAGGTCGCGATCCGGCTGTCGATCGGCGCCGGCCGCGTCGCGCTGGTTCGGCAGCTGCTCATCGAGAGCCTCATGCTCTCCAGCGCCGCGGGTGTCGCGGGTCTGATGCTGGCGTGGTGGCTGATGCGCTCGGCGAGCGCGATGAGGCTGCCCGTCGACATCCCGATCGTGCTCGACCTTCCGCTCGACGGACGCGTTTTGCTCTTCAGCGTCGCGCTCTCGCTCGTGACGGCCGTGATGTTCGGCCTGGTGCCCGCGCTGCAGGCCACGAAGGTGGACCTCGCGGGCGTGCTCAAAGACTCGGCGTCAGCGAGCCACAGGCGGAGCGTGAAGTGGCGCAACGCGCTGATCGTGGTGCAGGTGGCGGTGTCGCTCGTCCTGCTCACCGGCGCCGGGCTCATGTGGCGCGCGCTCGGGCGGACGCAGACGATGGCGCTCGGATTTTCGACGAAGGGGGCGCTGGAGGTGTCGTTCGATCTTCGGCTGCAGGGTTATGCCCCCGCGAATGGCCGGGAGATTCAGCGGCGCCTAATAGATTCCGTGCGAGTCCTGCCCGGCATCGCTCACGCCGCGCTCGCCGACGTCGTCCCGATCGATCTGCATTTCGGGCGGGGGCGCGTGTACGCCGAGGAATCGGCGGCGGAGCGCGAGGTCCGGAACCCGGTGACGTACTCGAGCCGCATCACACCCGGCTATTTCCGGGCCATGGGGACGCGCCTCGAGGAAGGGCGCGACTTCACGGATTTCGACAATGCGGACGCCCCGCTGGTGGCGATCGTCAACCGCTCGCTCGCATCGCGGCTCTGGCCCGGCGAGAGCGCGCTCGGCCGCCGGCTGGGACTAGGCAGAGTGATGGGGTTCGGTACCCCGGGCTCGCAGGCGGTCCGTCCCGACATCTTCGAGGTTGTGGGCGTCGTCGAGGACGGCAAGTACGGCGGCTTCAACGACGACGGCGCATACGCGGTGTTCCGGCCGCTCTTCCAGGCCTATTCCGGTTCGACCACCGTCGTCGCGAGAACGGACGGCGACATCGGGGCGGCGATTGCGGCCGTTCGCGGCGCGGTGCGCGAGATCGATCCCAACATGCCGATCGCCTGGGCGCGCTCGTTCGAGGAGCGGATGTCGGTTCCGCTCCTGCCGGCGCGGGTGACCGCGCTTGCGCTCGCCGGCTTCGGCGCGCTGGCGCTCGTGCTCTCGGCGATCGGACTCTACGGCGTGATGTCGTACTCGGTGTCGAGCCGGACGCACGAGATCGGCATCCGCATGACGCTCGGCGCGCAGCCATCCGACGTGCTGCGGCTGATATACGGTCAGGGCAGCCGGCTGATCGGTATCGGGGTCGCTGCGGGCGTCGTCCTGGCCTTCTTCGTCACGCGGCTGATGCGCGCCCTTCTCTTTGGAATCAGCCCGACCGATCCGATCACCTACGTCGCCGTCGTCATCGGCCTCTCCGTTGTCGCGCTCCTCGCCTGCTGGATTCCGGCGCGGCGGGCGCTCAAGACCGATCCCGTCGAAGCGCTGCGGGTCAGCTGAGCGGCCGAGAAGGTTTGACCGAACCCTGCTCCGCCCTTACCATCGCCCCAGACGAGGCTCCAGCCTCGTGCCACAAGCCTCACACTCATGATCGGTCACGCACTCGGACCGTATCGCGTGCTGGAACAGATTGGCGCGGGCGCAATGGGGGTTGTGTTTCGCGCGCGCGACTCCCGGCTCGATCGTGACGTCGCGCTCAAAGTCCTCCCCTCCGAAGCCCTCGGCGACGACAGCGCCAGACGCAGACTGCTGCACGAAGCCAGAACCGCATCCGCGCTGAATCATCCGAACATCTGCGCGATCTACGACGTGGGAGAAGCCGAAGGACAGGTCTACATCGCGATGGAGCTGGTCCAGGGCCGGCTGCTGACCGCCGACCTCGGACGCGACCCGTCGGCGCTCCCCCGCGTGCTCCGCCTCGGCGTCCAGCTCGCCGACGCGCTCGAGCACGCCCACGACCGCGGCATCGTCCATCGCGACCTGAAACCGTCGAACATCATTGTCACGCCGCAGGGGGACGCGAAGATCCTCGACTTCGGCGTCGCGTCGCGGACGATGGCCGTGAGCGCCGATCAGACGCGGTCCGCCGCCACCCTGGAAGCTGACGCCCGCACGACGGCCGGCACGTTGTCCTATCTCGCCCCGGAACTGCTCCAGGGCGGCATCCCCGACGGCCGCGCCGATATCTGGGCCCTCGGCATCGTCCTGTACGAGCTGACGACCGGCCACCGGCCGTTCGAGGGAGCGACGTCGTTCGAAGTGTCCTCGGCGATCCTGCGCGATCCGACTCCTGCGTTGCCCCCGGGTGTGCCGGCCGCGTTCGCCGGCGTCGTCATGAAATGCCTCGAGAAGGAGCCGGCGCGTCGATATCAGCGTGCGGGAGAAGTGCGCGCCGGGCTGGAGACGGCCCTGTCCGCCTGGTCCGATCGCGCCACCGGTGCCCCGCCGCCGGCGCCAACGGACGCGACGCGCAGGGGCGACACGCGCAGAAACGCGGTGCTGGCCGGGATCGGACTGGTCCTGCTGACGGTGGGCGTCATCGCTTTCTCGCCGCTGCGCAGACTTCTGCCCGGGACGAGCTCCATGCCGGTCTCGCGCGTCGGGTCCATCGCCGTCCTGCCGCTCGCCAACCTCTCGGGTGATCCCACGCAGGAGTTCTTCGCGGACGGGATGACGGAGGCGCTCATCGCCGACCTCGCGAAGATCTCGTCGCTCAAGGTGATCTCGCGCACGTCGGTCATGCGCTACCGCGGCACGACGCGGTCATTGCCGGAGATCGCGCGTGAACTGGGGGTCGACGCCGTCATCGAGGGATCCGTGCAGCGGTCGAATGATCGCATTCGCATCACGGCGCAGCTCATCGACGCATCGTCCGATCGCCATCTCTGGGCCGACAGCTACGATCGGTCGGCCCAGGACGTCCTGGCGCTGCAGTCAGAGGTCGCCCGCGCCATCGCGACGCAGGTTCGGGCGCGCGTCAGTCCCGAGGAGACGGCGCGCCTGCAGAACGCGCGGACGGTGAAACCCGACGCGTATGAAGCGTATCTCCTTGGTTTGCATCAAATGGCCAGGCTCAATGCGGAATCGCTAGAGCGCGCGCTCGAATCCTTTCAGAAAGCGATCGAACTCGATCCAACGTTCGCGCTCGCCTGGGCGGGTCTTTCCCGCGCGTATGTCGAGCGTGACATCTGGGCGGGACTCGGCGTGGGGCGACACGCCGACGCCGCGCGGGCGGCAGCGCTCGAGGCCATCCGGCTCGAGCCGGACCTCGCCGACGCGCACCGCGCGCTTGCGGCCGTCAAGTTCCAGCACGATTGGGACTGGCCCGGAACCGAGGCCAGCTACCGCAAAGCGATCGAGCTGAACCCCAGCCTCGCCGAGGCGTATTCGGGTTACGCCTTCTATCTCACGGCGATGGGGCGTTTCGACGAATCAATTGCAAACGCGAAGCGGGCCGCGGAGCTTGACCCGTTGTCCCCCACCCTCGTCGGGTCGTACGGCAGGGCGCTCTATCGCGCCCGCCGCTACGAGGAGGCCATTGCCCGCTACAAACGCGCGCTCGAGATCGATCCGGACGACCGGCCGTCGCTCAGCCGCATCGCCGAAGCCTACGTTGAGCTCGGCAAATATCAGGAGGCGCTCTCGTTCGTAGACCGCCTCGAGAAGGTGGGTTCCGCTCCGACAGGCTCGCGGGTGAGAGGCCGGATCTACGCGGCGATGGGCCGGACATCCGAAGCGCTCGCGGAAGTCGAACGGATCAAGCGCGACAACACAACGGGTGATCGAGCCTTTTCCTACGCCGCAATCTACGCGCAGCTCGGACGCGCCGACGAAGCGATCGCCGCGCTCGAACAGGGGGTCGACGCGCACTTCCGCCGCGAGCCAGGAGCGATCCTGCCGTTCGTCCCGATGGATCCGGTCTTCGATCCGATTCGCGGACATCCCCGCTTTGAGGCGCTGCTGGAACGGGCAAAGCTGCCGCGGTACACGATGCCCCGATAGATCGAGCCGAGTCGAAGGGCACACGGAGTGCCTTTCGATCGGCTCGGTCGTCTGATCAGTTGAAAGGCGACGACGTTACATAGGCTTGCAGTCCCCGGGAACCTCCTTCACGGCTGCGATCTCGATCTCCGCCAGCTTCAGGTCCTGGCCGGCAGGATCGACGCCGCCGGTCGGTGCTCCGCTCGCCGAGCGCTCGGCCGCCTTGGCCTTGCCCGTGATCTCCACGCGCTTGCCGACGAACTCCTTCAGATCCCCTTCCTTCGATCCGGTCGCCTCGTACGCCACGGGTAACGCGCCGGTCGTGCCGGCCGTTTCCGCCGCGCCCGCCGCGGGACCCGCTGGTTTCGCGTTGATGATCACGAACTCGTTGGAGACGCCGGCTCCCGTGCCGACGGCGCCGCCTTTGCCCATGCCCTTTGCTTTTCGATAGTCCTCTTCGGACTGTACGCAACCCGTCAGCGTGACCTGTATTTCCGCCGACATCGTAGGCTGGGCCGCCGGCTGCTGAGCTGCTGGTGGCTGAGATGGCGCGGGCTGCGGCTGAGGCTGCTGCGCGAACGCAGTCAAGCTCAGCGCGAGCGCCGCTGCCGTGCACATTCCGGTAGCTAGTGACTTCATACGTTGCACTCCCTTAGGTGGTTGGCGTCCTTTGCACCGGATCTGCAATGACCGAACCGTTTCTCTGTGCGGAGTGAGCGCTGATAGTCGTTCCAGCTGAGCCGGTCCTCGGGGTCCACCAGGCGCCGTCACTACTAATGAGGCTATGCGGAAGTCCGGCGCTTCCTGAAGGCTCGAGTGATGATGCCGAAGGCGCCGGTTCCAACGAGCAGGAGCGTTCCAGGCTCGGGAACCACCGCCTCGGGTTGCGGACTCAGCGTGCCGAAGAGACTATGTGAGACTCCGGACTCCCCAAACGCCTGAAGCGCAAACCTGCCGGTGGGGTAGATCGCGGCAATCTCGGCAAAGTCTCGCGGCAGAGCGTCGCCCTGCCGAGAAGCAGCGGGCGCCTGGAAGTTGGCAGTGACCAGGAAATCCAATCCGATCGGCGTGGCGGCCCCGAACTCGTCACATAGCCCGAGCGGGGGAGCGCACCTCCTGTTATCGAAAACGCCGAAAGCCCCGATCGGCACCGTCAAACCGGTGCCCCAATCGACACTCAGGGTCTGACCAGACGCCTGGTAAATTCCAAAGTTAGGGAGCGGGTTGCTGTCGAGCGCGCTGGAGTCATACGTGAAGTGTCCGGTCAGCCGATCGCCCACGCCGATCGGCACTCCAAAGATTTCTTCAAAGTCTCCAAGGGCGAAAGCCACATCGACGTCGAAGTTCACGGTAATAGGGTCGGCAGAGACGTCCGAACAGACGCCTAGCGCGAAGAGGAGTCCGACGCTCAGACAGGCTAGTCGTTTTCTCAAGATTGCTGATCCTCGTTCGGCGTCCTCCAAATAAGAGCGCCAATCCGTCGCCATGCAAATGTAGGGACCTCAGCATCAGGCCCCGCCGCTACAATACCTGCCGTGTCGGTCGGCGGCCCGTTCACCGTGCTCCCCGGATCTCGCCGCGATCGTACGCCCGGGAGTGCTGTGGTGGCGGAACGCCACCGTGACCGAGCATCTAGCTGCGCTCGACACGCTGCTCGCCGACGCCGAGGCGGCGCTGAGAGCGCGGCCGCCCGCCGACACCACGATGGTGCGCGCCATGTACAAGCGCGTCGGCCTCGATCCGACGAAAACGCGGCCCTCGAGCGAGGCGCTGCTGCGGCGCATCCTCAAAGGCGGCGCCATTCCGCGAATCAACACGATGGTGGATGTCATCAACTGGTGCTCGGTGGAGTTCCAGTTGCCGTACGGGCTCTACGATTTTGCCTTCGTCCGCGGCGTCCCGACCTTGCGCCTCGGTCGCCCTGGCGAGGAATACGCCGGCATTCGCAAGGACACGGTACACGTCGCCGGGCGGATCACCGTGGCCGACGATGAAGGGCCGTTCGGGAATCCGTCGTCCGACTCGGCCCGCACGATGGTCACGACCGCGACGACGGAGGCGCTCGTGGTCGTCTACGCGCCCGCCGCGTTTTCACGACCGGAGCTCGAGCGTGTTCTGCAGGTGACTGCGGATAGAATCGCGCGCGTCTGCGGCGGGCAGGAATCGGGGAGAGCGATTGTGTAGCGCAGGCCTT
>CAVRXL010000011.1:0-222417 GCA_963725145.1 uncultured Acidobacteriota bacterium | reverse complement strand
GCGTGAACCGGGAACACTGCGCTGATCGTCGCGGAGTCACGCTGCGTGACGTCCACGGCGATTTCGTCAACGCGGACGGTCACACCATGTCCGAAGCCAGATCCCCTGATCAAGACGTTGGTCACGACATCGGAGGGCCCAGTCGTGGGGAAAATCGAAAACAAGATCAAATGAGCGTCTCGTTCAGTGGGGTCTGGTTCAATGGCAGAAACCCCCACTGGCCGCACGCTCCGCCGACAATAGGAGTACCGCACTGATCGTCAGAAGCCAGCGTAAGACTGCTGAACGGATGATGGCGTTCAGTTCGCCACCGATAGCGAGGGCGACGATGCCTCAGGAGATTTCCAGGAATCGTCCAGGATTCTGCCATCAGCCGAACGTGAACGCGAACGCTTCCACGCCGGAATCGAGAAACTCGATCTCGAACTGTCGATCGGCGATCGGTCCCGATTGTCGAATCAGCTGATACAGGCGTTGCTCGGTGACCGTGCCGTTACCTTGGTCGTCGACGTCACTGCCATGGCCTGCGCCCGGCGGCTGTCCATCGATGAACACTCGAAAAGGTACGGCTCCTCGGCGCGCGGCTGGTCCCATGATGAGGTGGAGATCGCGCGCATGAAACCGGTATGCGATCCGCCCGCCGGCAGCGTTCAGCACGGCAGCCTCTGCCTTCACCGTCCATTCACCGGAAAGCGCCCATTGATTGAGGCGCAGGCGAGCCGGAACGGCATAGAGGTGACGCGTGTTCACCGCAGCACCGCCAGGAGACGCGAACTTCTCCGCTTTGTGATGGCCGACGTATGTTTCGGGCGACTTCAAGCTGCCCCAGTCTGCGCCCACCTCCGGACCATGCGCCTCGACGGACACGGACTCACGATCGATCGCGCCGCCGCTCCCGGCGGCTGCCAGCAATTGTCGAATCCTCATTTCCGATTCTTCGTAGTTGCCCTCGCCGAAGTGGTGATCGCGCACATGCCCCGCCGCATCGATGAAGTAGAGCGCCGGCCAGTAGTGATTGCCGAACCCACGCCAGATCGCGCGGTCGTTGTCGATGGCGATCGGGTACGTGACGCCTCTCTCCTTGCGGACCGTCGAACGTTGTCGACGTCTTCCTCGAACGTGAATTCGGGTGTGTGCACGCCGATGACGACCAACCCTTGTTCCTTGTACCGGGCGGCCCACGCGCGAACGTATGGCACCGTGCGAAGCCAGTTGATGCAGGTGTAGGTCCAGAAGTCGACGAGCACGACTTTGCCCTGCAGGTCCGCCGCCGTCAGCGGAGCTGAATTGAGCCAGGCCGTCGCCCGACCGAGCGAGGCCAGGTCGCTCGCGCCGGATAGCCGGAACGGTTCCACCGTGATCAACTGAATCACCGAATCTCTCGTGCCAATCCACGCCGCAGCCAGCGAAAGGGCGGCCATCCCGAAGAAACGGCGGCGATCGTGCTGTTGTTGCGCGAACATGCGTCTGTCCTCGTGGCAGAACGGGACGACGCGCTGTCACGCCGTCCCGTCTTCGACGCGGTCTGCGTCGACTATCCGCGCAGCGATTCGAAGCCCGCACGAACCTCTTCTGAAAGCAGTTGCGGCTGTTTCCACGCCGCAAAGTGCCCGCCGCGCCTGTAAAGCAAACGCAGCGGTTGGCGTCAGGCCTGCGACGTCGGCGTGGGCTGCGGTAGTGTCGCTTAACTGAAACTGGAATCGTGTCGTGCAACATGCGCCGGACGTTTGAAACGACCGCCGCCCGAGAGGTATGCTCGCCACCAGCTCGAGACGAACGGGGCACCCATGAGTCCTCTCATCGTTGCGACGCTCGCAGCCTGCGCGCTGTCACTGCTGCCAGCTAGACCGGCTGATGCGCAACCGAACCCTGCGTCCGAAATACGGCGCCACGTCACTGGCAGCTTTCGTTTCGTGGATCCTGGCTCGAATCATCCCATTACCGTCTGGTTCTGCCGAACATCCACGGCCACCCCCGACACTCGTATCGTGTTCGTCATGCACGGCAGCGACTCGCAGACTGCTCGACAAGCCTGTGACCTTGCATCGCCGTACATCGAACCGCTCAATGCGATCGTGCTCGCTCCCCAGTTCGCGGAAGAGTACTTCCCGGCCGACGCGTACATGTTTGGCAACATGATTGACGCCGCCAGCAACGTGCTCCCCAAGTCAGCCTGGGCTCTGACGACCATCGAACGCCTATTCGACATGGTTCGCGATGAAATGGGACTGCATCGAACCGAATACGACATCGTCGGCTTCTCGGGTGGCGCTCAGTTCGTCCACCGCTTAGCGCTGTTCGTGCCCGAAGCGCGTTTTCGCCGTGCGGTGGCAGCGAGCGCCGGACGGTATGCCTTCCCTCCTGGTCGGAAAAGTTTCCCTACGGGCTCGACGGAAGTCCGCTCGATCGCACGCACCTGCCAAAGGCGTTCTCGCGGGACCTGGTGGTGTTACTCGCCGATCGAGATATCACGGATAGAGAACGCGAACCCGGTTCGATGGCGCAGGGAACAACTCGGTTCGCCAGAGGGCTGCGGTTCTTTGCCACGGCGACCGACGAAGCGGCTGCGCTGGGTGTACCGTTCCGCTGGCAGCTCCGCATTGTGCCTGGGGTCGATCATTCCGCAGTGCCCATGGTGAGAGCTGCGCTTGAATTGCTCCGCCAGTAGCCGATGACGCAAGCGCCCATTGCAGGCGCTCGGACGTGCTGAAATCAGAGACTTCGCAGAAACGCGATCAACGCCGTTTTGTCCGCGGCCGGCAGTTTCGTCAGGAACTCCAGACCCGGGACCGGCCCCTTTGTCACGCCCGGCGGGCTCCAGCCCTTTCGCTCGTAGTCGGGGCTGAGCCGTGCCTCGTCGAACAGCTCTTCGAGCGTCACGATCGAAGCGTCGTGCAGGAGACGCGGCCGGTACCACACGCCGCGCAGCGATGGGATCTTGTAGAACCCGGTGCCCTTGCGCGTCTTGAGCGCGAGGCCGGGGTCCGTGCCGATGGACACCCGGCGGATGTCGCTCCAGAAGGGGTGATCGCGCGGTGGCTCGTACCCTTCCGCCAATGTCAGCTTGCCCGTCGTGTAGTCCGGCGGCGGATGGCACGTCTCACAGTTCTCACGCCGGAAGATCGCCTGCCCGCGCGCCACGAGGTCCGCCGGCGGCGGATTGGGATTCTTCGGCGGCTCGAGCGAGAGGAGATACACGCCAATCGCGTAGAGGACCTCGTCGGCAAAACGATACGCCACGCGGCGCTGCTTGTCCGTCAGAAAGCGATGCGTCCCAAAGTCCATCGGATCGGCGCTGTTGATGATGGCCGCGTAGCGCGCGATGTCCTCCGGACCGCGCAGCCGGTGCGTGCCGGTCGCATCGATGTACTTGTTGTAGCGGAGGAGATGCAGGTCCGGCACACGCGTGCCATAGAACGGACTACCGTTGGCGCGCGGAACCACACCGTGCGCTTGGAAAAACGTCGACACGGCGTCCTGCGGTTTGGCGAGGAAGCGTTGCAGACGTTCGGCTTCATCCGCGGCCCAGGGCACGCCGAACATCCGTGGGAAGAGGTCGACGGGATCCCCTGTGCCAAACGTACGCTCAACCGCACGCATAAACAGCGGGACGAGGACTCGCTCCACGCCGACCGGAGCGACGCCGGGCGGCGCGGGAGAGAGAGGCGCGCCGTACTCGAGGGTCTTACCCACTGTCACTCTGGAATGGCAACTGCCGCATTCCGTATTCGCGAGCATGACGCCGCGTTCGGTCACCACCCAGCGCTGATCGGCTACAGTGCCGTCGTCGAGGCCGCCGATTCCCTCAAAGGTCTTCGGATCGCGAATCGCCGCGATGAGTGCCGGATCGTCCGACCGGCTGAACGGGTTGTCGATCTCGCGAAACGCACGCGCGCCTGCCTCGATCCAGTCGCTCTTGGTTCGAATCTTCGACACGTCGACGAGCGGTTCGGGTTTCTTCTTCTTGAGCGATTCCCAATATCCAGGCGGCTCCTTGTCCGGGAGATACACGGGATACGTGCGGAGGTTGTCCGCGGGTACCGCATAGTAGTCAGCGGGTTTGTAGTGTCCTGGACGAATGTGAAGCGCCGCAATTGGCGTCGCCCAATCCGCGAGCGCCGCATCGTCCCAGATCACCGGCGCGCGTGTTTGCGTTGTTCCGACCGCGAGACACGTGCCAACGAGGCAAGAAGTGAGGAGGAGCCGGCCCACGACCCGTCTATTGTGCAACAGGACCGTAAGGCGCTGTGCATGTGCTAGGCTCGCCAGCCTGTGCTTGTTCAGGAGGATGTCATGAGGATGCTTTCCTTGGCTGTGCTCGTCGTTGCGCTGGTCGCGGCGGCCCCGGCGGTGTCCGGTCAGGCGGGCGATGAGGCGGCCATCCGGCAGATCGTCCAGCAGCAGGACGACACGCGGAACCGCGGAGACTGGAAGGCGTATGGCGCGCTCTTCACGAAAGATGCCGATCAGTTGACGTCCGCCGGCACGTGGCGGAGAGGATCGGCCGAGATCGAAAAGATCACAGCCGAGATCACGTCGACGACCTACAAAGGCGGGAAGTACACCACAAGCGTCGAGCGGGTGCGGATGATCGCACCTGCCGTTGCGCTCGTGGACAGCGCGTTCGCGATCACGAACATCTCGGGCGGAGGCAGCCGGAAGGGTCTCAATACCTTGATGCTGGTGAAAGACGGGGGCCAGTGGCGCATTGCGGCCACGCGATCGATGGTGCCGACGCCGGCGGGTGCGTTGCCGGCGAAATAGGAGCCGTCAGCGCGCAACTGCCCCTTCAGCCGGGAACCCGTGCTGTCGGCGGCCGATCGGGCCCTCGTGCTGCATCGAGGTCTTGTACAGCTCGAACCGTCCGTCGCCCGCGAACTCCCGCAGCCGGCTTCTGAGCGCGTGCATCTCGGCTCCGCTCATCGGCGTGAAGCCGCGCGCGATCTTCAGGTTCTGCCGCAGCACCGCCTGCGAGTCGATGCCGCTGACGAGCGTGGCGATGGGCAGGCTCATCGCGTACCGCACGGCATCCTCGGCGGTGACGACGCGCTTCCTGACGGCTTCTCCGCGGCCGCCCAGGCTCTTCATCCCGATGGGCGCGATCTTCCGGCGGACGAGCTCCGGCAGCACCTGCGTCTCGAAGCTGCGGAAAGCGCCGTCGAAGCAGCTGAGCGGCAGCTGGCACGCATCGAACGGATAGTCGTACGCGAGCATCCGAAGATGGATTGACGGATCCTTGTGGCCGGTGAATCCGACGAACCTCGTCTTGCCTTCACGCTTGGCGCGATCGATCGCCTCGACGACTCCACCCTTGGCGAAGTGCAGATCGGGATCGTTGTCGTACACGACCTCGTGGATCTGCCACAGGTCGAGGTAATCCGTCTTCAGCCGGCGCAGGGACTGCTCGAGCTGGCGCATCGCGGTGCGCGCGTCGCGCCCGTGCGTGCAGACCTTGGTCATCAGGAACACGTCGCCGCGGCGGCCTTCGAGGGCGGCGCCCATCAGCTCCTCGCTGCGGCCGTCGTGGTACTCCCACGCGTTGTCCATGAAGGTGATGCCGGCGTCCACGGCCTGCTGGACGAGCTTCACCGCGTCGCGCTTGGAGCTGACCGTTCCGAGGTGATAGCCGCCCAGGCCCATCGCGGACACGTTCACGCCGGTCGACCCGAAAGGCCGTGAAGGGATCGGAGCCGCGGATGTCATTGCTGCCATGGGCCGCATCGTAAGTGAGAGGGGAGCCGCAGGTCCAGACGTGCGTGCGATCGCGGGCCGCGGTAGAATCCCGGCGCGCGTGCGATTGAGGGAGGACGACTACATGAGCGTCAGGAACAGCCGCCGTGAGTTCTTCGGCCTCACCGCTGCCGCACTGACCACGGTGAGTCTGTTCCCGAAGAGAGCCATGGGGCGAGTTGCGGCCGACAAGCCGGCTTTGCTCGGAGGCACTCCGGTGCACCAGGGGAGCTGGCCCAAGTGGCCGGTGTGGAACCAGGCCTGGGAACCGCCCATCCTGCAGGTGCTGAGAAGCGGCCAGTGGTACCGCGGCTCGGGCGAGCAGGTGCCGCGATTCGAGGCGGCCTACGCGGAGCTGCTCGGCGCCAGGCGCTGCCTCGCCACCGCCAGCGGAACGACGGCGCTCGTCGTCGCCATGCACGTTCTCGACGTGGACGCCGGCGACGAGGTCATCGTCTCGCCGTTCACGTTCATCGCCAGTTACAACGCGATCCTGTTTCTCAAGGCACTTCCGGTTCTTGCCGACACCGATCCCGCGACCCTGACCATGGACCCGGCGTCCATCGAGAGTCGAATCACGGAACGTACCCGAGCTGTCATGCCGGTGCACATCTACGGGATGCCCTGCGACATGGATCCGATCATGGCCATCGCCAGGAAGCACCGCCTCGGCGTCGTCGAGGACGCGTGCCAGGCCTGGCTCGCGGACTACAAGGGAAAGAAGTGCGGGACCGTTGGCGACCTGGGTTGCTTCAGCTTCCAGAACTCCAAGCACCTGCCGTCGGGCGAAGGTGGCGCCATCACCAGCAACAGCGACGACCTCATCGATCGGGCCGGCTCGTTCCACGACTGCGGACGCCCCTACGGAAGCTTCAAGGGGGCACGCCCCTATGTCACGCAGGGCGGCAACTTTCGCATGCAACACTTCCAGGCCGCGATGCTCCTGCAGCAACTCGACAAGCTGACCGCGGAGACGGCCAGGCGCCGCGAAAACGCCGCGCGCCTGTCGGCCTCTCTGAGAGAGATTCCTGGCATCCTCCCGGCGCGCCTGCCCGAGAACAGCCAGGCCGTCTGGCATCTCTACCCGTTCCGGTACGACGCCGCCGCGTTCAAGGGGCTGCCCCGCGATAAGTTCATCAGGGCGATGCGGGCCGAAGGCATCCCCTGTTCGGCCGGCTACCAGGAGCAGTATTTCGACGGCCTCCTGGACGAAGCCATCGCCTCGCGCGGCTTCAAGCGGCTCTTCAGCGCGCGGCGCCTCAAGGAGTACCGCGACAGCTTTCAGGAACTGAAGGGCAACCGCCAGGTGTGCGCCACGACGGTCGCGATCACGCAGAACCTGCTGCTCGCCGAATCGAAGGACATCGATCTCATCGGGGAGGCGATTCGGAAGATCCAGGCCCACGGCGCGGAGTTGGCCAGGACATGATCTCGCCGTAGTACACTCGCCCGCACACCACAGCCGATGCGTGCGCTCTCTCCAGGACTCGCTGCGGTCGCGGGAGCCCTCCTCATCGTCGCGAGTACGCCGCGCTCGGCAGTCGGCGGACAACAGGCGGCCGGTAGTCCGCCGGCGAATCGCACGGACCGCTTCGTCATCGACGGCCCGGCCGCGCCCGTTCCTCCCGAAACGATCACGCGCGACGCCGCCGGCAAGGCGACCGTCCGCGCCCTCCGTCTGAGCGATCCGCTGAAGCTCGATGGCGTCCTCGACGAAGCGGTCTACAGCGCGAACCCTCCCTTCGGCGGCTTCATCCAGGTCGTGCCCAAAGCTGGAGCCCCATCGTCCGAGCGCACGGACGTCTGGGTGATGTTCGACGCAACGAATATGTATGTCGGGGCGCGCTGCTGGGACTCGGCGCCGCCCGAGAAATGGGTCGCGAACGAGCTGCGCCGCGATACGAACCAGCTCCGGCAGAACGACACGTTCGGCGTCATGTTCGACACCTTCTACGACCGGCGCAGCGGCTTCATGTTCTACACGAACCCGCTCGGCGCGCTGGCCGACTACTCGGTCGTCGACGAAGGGCAGTCGAACACCGACTGGAATCCGGTCTGGAACGTGCGGACCGGGCGATTCGAGGGGGGCTGGACCGTCGAGATGGCGATTCCGTTCAAGACGCTTCGCTACCGATCGGGCCAGGACCAGGTCTGGGGCATCCAGCTGCGCCGGTCGATCCGCCGGAAGAACGAGTGGACCTACTTGACGCCCGTCCCGCCGTTTCTCGCCGGTCCGCAGGCGCTCAACCGGATCTCCGCGGCCGGCACGCTGGTCGGCCTCGATCTCCCGCCGGCGAGCCGGAACCTCGAGCTCAAGCCGTACGCGATCTCGCGGATGACGACGGACCGGGTGCGGAACCCGCCCGTCTCCGGCGATCTCGACGGCGACCTCGGCGGCGACGTGAAGTACGGCGTCACCGCGAACCTGACGGCGGACCTGACCGTCAACACCGACTTCGCGCAGGTCGAGATCGACGAGCAGCAGGTCAACCTGACGAGATTCAACCTGTTCTTTCCCGAGAAGCGGGACTTCTTCCTCGAGGGCCGCGGGATCTTCGACTTCGCCCGCGGCGGGCCCGGCACCGGGCCGATGACGACCGTGGCCCTGAGCGACACGCCGTATCTGTTTTACAGCCGTCAGATCGGGTTGACCCGCAACCGCGAGGTGCCGATCATCGCCGGCGGGCGGCTCACGGGCAAAGTTGGGGGGTATGCCGTCGGCGTGATGAACATTCAGACCGGCGAGGAGACCGTTTCACGCAGCGAGCCGACGAACTTCACCGTGCTCCGCGTGAAGCGCGACATCCTGCGCCGCAGCACGATCGGCGCGATGTTCACGAACCGGTCGGTATCCACGGTCGGCGACGACTCGAACCAGGGGTACGGCGCGGATGCGGCCTTCTCGTTCTACGAGAACGTCAGCATGGGCGCGTACTACGCGCGAACGGCAACGGAGGGGCTCGACGGAGATCCGGAGAGCTACCAGGGGCGATTCGAGTACAGCCACGATCGGTACGGCGGGCGGGCCGAGTACCTGAAGATCGGGGACGCCTTCAACCCGGAGGTCGGCTTCGTCCGGCGGGACGACATCCGCCGGTCGTTCGCGTCTCTGCGGTTCAGCCCGCGGCCCGCACGCCGAGATTCGCCGAGCCTCTTGAACGCCGTGCGGAAGTTCACCTGGGAAGCGAGCCTCGAGTACATCCTGAACGGCGCTGGCTCGCTCGAGACGCGCCAGCAGACGGGGCGCTTCAACATCGAGCTGAACTCGAGCGACCAGTTCACGGTCGAGGCCAACAACAACTACGAGCTGCTGGTTCTCCCGTTCACGATCGGCGGGGTCGTGGTTCCGACGGGCGGCTACAACTTCAGCGACGTCCTCTTGTCTTACGCCTTCGGGCAGCAGCGGCCGGTGTCTGGCACGTTTGCGCTGCAGGCCGGCGGGTTCTACGACGGAACGATCACCTCGGTCAGCTTTACCGCCGCCCGTGTCTCGTTCACGAAACGGTTTTCGCTGGAGCCTGGCGTCACGGTCAACTGGGTGGAGCTTCCGGGCGGCGACGTGACCCAGGAGCTGTATCGCGCACGGACGGATTACGGGTTCTCGCCGAGGATGTTCGTGAGCGCGCTCCTGCAGTTCAACTCGACCGACAGCACCTTCAGCAGCAACCTGCGATTCCGCTGGGAGTATCGGCCCGGCAGCGAGCTCTTCCTCGTCTGGACCGACGAGCACAACACGCTGGCGCGCGGCGACGCGTCGCTGCGGAACCGCGCGTTCGTGGCGAAGGTCACGAGGTTGTTCCGGTTTTAGAACGCAGAGGACGCAGAGGAGGCAGAGGACGCAGAGGACTTAAACACGGGGCTCACGGGGATCACGGACGCGGCGGCCGGGGCCCGACCTCCGGTCGGGCCTCTGTTGTGCGGCGAAACTCCGTACGCAAGAGCTATCCAAGCTTGTGAGCTCTTGCGTATGGGTTTCGCCGCACAACAGTCGCGCCGAAGGCGCGCCGGCCGCCGCTTTCGATGCGACCGAAGGAATGGCTTCTCCGTGTTCCCCGTGTGCTCCGTGTTTTGATTCTCTCCGCGCCCTCCACGTTAAGCTGCTGCATTGGTGCCAGGCAATGGTACTGACGACACGTCACCACGTCTCGACTCGCGGACAGGGCGACGCCCACGATTTGACGGAGGCTGCCTCGGCCGCGGTCACCGCATCCGGCATCGCCGCTGGCGTTCTCACCGTCTTTGTCGTCGGATCGACCGCCGCCGTCACGACGATCGAGTTCGAGCCGGGCGCCGTGGCCGATCTGAACCGGCTCTTCGAGCAGCTGGCGCCGCGGCGCGGCGATTACCAGCATCACCTCCGCTGGGGAGACGACAACGGCTCGAGCCACGTGCGCGCCGCCCTGCTCGGACCGTCGCTCACCGTGCCATTCGCCGACGGGCGGCTGCTGGTCGGCACCTGGCAGCAGATCCTGCTGCTCGAGCTCGACACCCGCGCCCGCAAGCGCGAGGTCGTGTTTCAGATTGTCGGGGAGTAAGTAGTCCGTTTACCGCCCGTCCGGGGGAACGCGAGCGCGAACGGTCTCGCCGCCGACGGGTAGTGGGATCTGCTGCGACTGATTCTGCCGCTCGATCTCCGCGCGCACGCCGCGCGAGAACTCGGTCACCGGCACCTCTGGATCGGTGGGACGCCCCGTGAACATCGACACGACGCCGTGGCTGACGCGATACGCGCCCTGCGGGCCTCCGACGATGTAGTGCACGGCCGTCTCCCCCTGTCGCAGAAACAGGAAGTACTCCTCGCTGAAGCTGAATCCCGGGAAGTCGTTCTCGCGGGCGACGAAGGTGCGGCCGGAGATGTTGACGCTCCCTTCGGGACGCCGGACGGTGATGACGTCCTGCACCCGCAGCCAGCCGTTGAGCGGATGGATCGCTTCGACCACCTCGATCGCGTAGTCGGTCAGGACCGTCAGCCCGTCGCTCGAGAGCCGATCGTTCCGGCCGCGGACGACGCCGCGAATGACGAGCGTGGATTCGCTGAGCAGCTCAGACGGCGTCAGCCGCGTATCCTCGTTCACGAGGATCTGCTCGGAGATGCCGTGCACCTTCACGAGCTCCCGAATCGGCGGCGACGCCTGCGGGGATCCGGCCTGAAGCGAGAGCGATAGCGGAATCACGAAGAGAGCGCACGTGGCCATCCGTTCCTCCGGTAATCCGACGGCGCACGTACCCCACCCCTGGGACGCATGCGACGGCTTGTCTCACCCTCCTTAAACAATGGACGTGCCATCTGGCGACGCCGGAATCCCGGCCTGATTTCGGCGATTACCGAATCGGGTTTACAAAAGTGCGCAGGGATGTCCCGGAGTGGACATCGGCGAGCACGCAACGAGGCTGACCAGCCTCCGCTAAAGCTACGGCGGTCCGCCGAAGCCTTGGCGAAGGCGGAAGCCTCGACCACGTTTAGACGACCGTCGGGTCCGTCGAATCCGTGGCCGTGACCCCGCGGGCATCCGTTGAATCCACGGGCGTGGAGCCGCCCACGTCCGTGGTCACCCCGCGCGACGACCGCCACCGGCCGAACATGCCCATGAGCGCCGCGCCGAACCCCATCGTCCAGGCGACGTACTCGACCAGGAACGCGATCCCCGCCATGATGCCCGCGAAGAGGTACATCGGACCGCCCAGCACGCCGAACATCCGCGCCAGCAGCAGCGGCGTGAGGATGATGAGGATGCCGATGGACAGCCGGACGTACGGCTGGCCGTCGTCCGACCCGAGGCGCCCCCCGGCGAGGCCGCCGACGCCGTAGGCCGCGCCGATGAACCCGCCTAGCAGCACGAACAGCAGGCCGACGATCAGGAACGGCACGAACAGCAGCAGCGGAATGCCGATGATGGTGATCGCCAGGATCACGCAGGTGAGCACGAGGAGCGGGAAGAAGAGCAGCTCGGCCAGCACGCCGACGACGGCGGCCTTGAGCGGCTCGGCCGTCACGCGTCCGGCGATCCGCTCCACCGGCTCGCGCGCGATGAGGAGCGCAATCGCTCCGAGCAGGGTGAGCAGGACGAGCCGGAAGACCGTGCCCATCAGCCGCGCCGTCGAAGAGAACGGGTGAAACAAGTACACCCCGTCCCACCACGGCACGCCGCTGATGTTGAAGGTGGGCGCGCCGCCCAGGCCGATCTCCCGCGCGCTCCCGTTGACGATTGAGCCCGGCGCCCGGCGCAGCTCCCCGCCCACGACCGTCACGTCGCCGTTGACTCTCGACTCGGGGCCGAGGTCGATCGATCCGAACACCGCGACGACCTGGTCCTTCACTTCGCCGTCGATGCGCGACGATCCGAACACCGTGACGACCTGCCCGTCCACGATCTGGTCGCGGTCCACCGCGACGCTGTTGAAGATCCCGACGCGCTCGCCGACGCGTTCGCGCGTGCCGCGGTCGCCCGGCGGTTCGGCGACCGGCGGCTCGAAGGGCTCCTCCGGGCGCGGCGCCGGCTCCTCGGTCTCCTCGCGGGCGGCCGCTCCGCTGAACGTGCGACGTTCATCGGCGTCGAGATACGAGAGCTGCAGGATCAGATCGGCATCCTCCCCGAGCCGGGTGCGAAGTTCGCGCCCCGACACCGGCGCCCCGTCGATGGCGATTTCACCGTCGGTCATGATCTCGACGAGCACGGCCGGCCTCCGCGCCTTGGATCGCAGCGCGATCCCGCGGCTCAGCGGCAGGATGTCGAATCGGGCCTCGATGCGATCGCGCAGTTCGTCGATCGATCGTCGCTCGCCCGATCGCTGGGCCGATGCGGCGGTTACCGCGGCGTCCGATCCGGGCGCGGACAGCAGCGCGAGCACCAGGAGAGGCGTAGCGCAGGCCTTCCGCCTTCGCGTAAAGCTTCGGCGGACCGCCATAGCCTTGGCGACGGCGGTCAGGCCTATTAAGGAGCGTAGAGCAGTCATCAGGAAGACTCCTGTTCGGAAGCAAGAATCCGGTGCAGACCGTACAAAGCGGCGCCGCCGATCGCCTGGATGGCGATGAGCACCGACGCCACCTGTGGCGTCGCGATGACGGCGGCCGCGGCGCTGGCGATCTGCCCGAGGATTCCCCACAGATCGAGCCCGTTCTCGACCGCGCCAGACATCCACACCGTCGCCGCGATCGCCGAATCCACCGCCCAGACGATGAGCCGTGGGCCTTTCGCGATGAGCGCGACCGTGACGACCAGCCCCAGCAGGATGCTGGCCGCGAGACCGGCCGCCGCGGCGATGCGCGCGCGGCGCCTGCGGATGGCCGCGTCACGCGCGATCGCCTCCATGACTCCGTCCACGAACGCCGGCGCGGCTACGAGGGGCGCGGCGCGGAAGACCGCCTTGAACGCGGAATCCGCCTCGATGTCGCGCCCGCCGCGCTCGGCCGCCAGCCAGCGGTGGAGGTCAGAGTTCATGCTCAATAGGCCTTACGCAGAGCTCCCGGAATCCGTTTCGGTTGCGGGAGGAGCGCGGGCAGCTGGCGCAGGCGCCAGGCAAGAAAGCGGGCCGGCGTGGGATCGCCGCCGCGCGGGTCTGCCACGGCTCCGCAAGCCGGAACACGCGTCTCCGCTCGGTACCCTGTCGCCCCGCGGCGGTCCGGGTATTTGTACGTCCCCACTTTCTGAACGGGCGACACCCATAACGGTCGCGGCAGCCGGGCGCCTTTCCTGGCAGACCGCCGCGGAAAACTCGCTCCGCCGCCGTGTTCCCACTGACGCTCATCCGGCTTGCTCCGACAGACCCGCGCAGCGGCGATCCCACGCCATCGGCCCGCGGACCAATCGCCAATCGTCAATATTCGTCAATCGCCAATCATCAATCGCCAATCAATCCGCAATCGCCAATCCCCAATCCACAATGGTCTGAGTGACTCACCCCGGCTTCCACCCCGCCCGGTCGAGCATGTCAGCAAGCAGTTTGCGGCCCCGGTGCACGAACGTTTTTGCCGTCCCTTCGGGGATAGAGAGGCTTTCGGCGATCTCCGCGTACGAGCAGCCTTCCTGATAGCGAAGCAGAACCGCCATGCGGTAGTCGGGCCGCAGCCGGCCGAGCGCGGCATCCAGGGCGCGCCCGAGCGCCGCTTCCTCCGCCGGATTGGTCGGCGCAGGAAGCGGCGGCTCCGACCGCGCCTCGGGCCCTTCGAGCTCGACCATGCCTTGCGGGTGGCGGCGGATCGCGTCGATGGCGGTGTTATGCGCGATCCGGAACAGCCAGCTCGAGAATTTGCGACTCGTGTCGAACGTGGCGAGGCCGCGGAATGCCTTGAGAAACGTGTCCTGGGCGAGATCCTCGGCGAGCGCGGGATCGCCGACCATGCGCGCGATCAAGCTCCGCACCGGACGCTCGTATCGGCGGACGATCTCCCGGAAGGCGGGCTGCGCGCCGGCCCGGGCCTGGACCACGAGACGTGCGTCGGGCAGGGCCCGGAGATCGAGCGCGATGGCGTCGCCCCTCTGTTGGCCTTACGGGGAGGTCACGAGATCCGTTTCATTCACTTCGCAGCGCCACCGCCGGATCGGTCGAGGCCGCACGGAGCGCGGGCAGCAGGCACGCCGCGACGGCCACCGGCAGCAGCGCGAGCGGGGCGAGTGTGAACGCGAGCGCGTCGAGCGGCGTCACGCCGAACAGCACCGCCTCCATCAGGCGTGTCAGGGCGGCGGCGGCCGCGAGGCCGATCGCGACCCCGACGAGCGTCGCCCGGAGACCCTCGCGCAGGATCAGCCGCACGAGGTCCGCCCGCGCGGCGCCGAGCGCCGCGCGCAGGCCGAGCTCGCGGCGCCGCTGCGACACGCCGTACGACAACACGCCGTAGAGGCCGACGGCCGCGAGCGCCAGCGCGAGCGAGGCGAACGTTCCGAGCACGGTCGTCGCGAAGCGCGGCTGCGCGACAGAGGCCGACACCATCGCGGTCAGCGGCTCGACGCGCTCGACGACCGCGGATGGATCGACCTCGCGCACGATCGTGCGCGCCCGCTCCGACACCGCGGCCGGATCGCCCGTCGTGCGGACGACGAAGTTCACCCACCCGACGATGCGGCGCGTAGGCGTGCCGGGGATGAAATAGATCTCCGGCTGCGGCAGCCGGTCGTTGCCGTCCTTCAGTACGTTGCCGACGACGCCGACGATCTCCGTCGTCGTGCCCTTCTCGGCCAGATCGCTGAAGCGCCGGCCCGCGACCGGACCGGCTGTGAGGTACTGCCGCACGAACTCCTCGTTGACGATCATGAAGCGGATCCCTCCGGTGCCCGGCGTGGCGTCCGCCTTTAGGCGGACCAGCGCCGCATCCTGCTCCGAAAAGAACCGTCCTTCTTTCAATCGCAGCCGCAGCGCCTCCGCGTAGCCCGGCGTGATGTTGTAGGTCAACGCCCGCGTCATGGTCGGCTTCCCGCCGCCGGCATCCGGCGGCAGCGTGAAGGAGGTGATCGCCGTCATGCTCATCAGCGGGATCATGTTGGCGGCGCCGGCGGCAGCGACGCCGGGCGTCGCGCGCAGCCGCTCGAGCGTGCCGTCGATGAGTGGCGTCATCCGCTCAGGCGGCGCGTTGCGCGGGACGCTGACACGGGCGGTCAGCACATGCTCCGCGTCGTACCCGGCGTCGACGCTCATCAGCCGCACGAAGCTGTGGCCGAGCAGCGCGGCGCCGACGAGCAGCATCACGGCGAATGCCGATTCCAGCACGAGCAGTCCGTCGCGCAGCCGCCGGGCGCGGCGGCCGCGGAAGCCGCCGGCGCTCGAGCCGTCGCCGCCGTGGAGCGACTCGGACAGCTCGAAGCGCGCGCCACGGATCGCCGGCGCGACGCCGGAGGCGATCGCCGTGAAGATCGCCGCCACCGCCGTGAAGGCGATGACGGGCCAGTCGAGCCGCACGTCGTCGAGCCGCGGGAAGGTCGTGGGGGCCAGCGCGGGCAGAACGCGCACGAGCGTCCACGCGAGGGACAGCCCGGCGAGGCCACCTCCAATCGCCAGCACGAGGCTCTCGGTCAGCAGCTGGCGCGCCAGGCGCCAGCGGCTGGCGCCGATCGCCGCGCGCAGCGCGAGCTCGCGCTGCCGTGCGACGCCGCGCGAGAGGAACAGGTTCGCGACGTTCGCGCACGCGATGAGAAGGACCAGCGCGACGGCGCCGGCGAGCACGCGCAGCGCCGGGCCGACGCTCGAGGTCATGTCGTCGGCCAGCGGCCGTACGTGCACGACGACGGGGCCGCCCTTGCCGAAGAAGAGCTCCGTCGACATCGGCCGAGGCATGCTGCGCGCCGCGGCGGTGCCCTCGGCTTCCGCCTGCGCCGTCGAGATGCCCGGCTTCAGGCGTCCGATCGCGCTGAACACCCTCGTCGATGGCCCCTGCGGATCGGCGCGCGGCAGGAGGTACGGCGTCCAGAACAACACGCGGCGCTCGGGGAACGACAGGTCGGGACGCGCCACGCCGATGATCGCGTGGGGCTCGCGGTCGATGACGAGCTGCTTCGAGAGGACGTCCGGATCCGCGCCGTAGCGCTCGCGCCACAGGCGATCGGTGAGGACCGCGACCTTGGCCGCGCCGGCGGCGGCTTCGTCCCGCGAGAAGAACCGTCCGAGCGCCGGCGTCGCGCCGAGCAGTCCGAATACCTGCGGCGACAGCTCACCGCCAAAGAGGCGTACGGTTTCCTCCCCGAACGTGACGGTGTACTCGGTACCGGCTGTACCCGCCCGCCGACTCGATCGTGCGCGGCTGTTCCATCCACGCGTCGTACGTGCGGTTGCTGAGCCAGCGGTTCCCCGCCGCGGTCGTCCCGCCGGGATGCTCCTCGTACAGGCGGACCAACCGCTCCGGATCCGGGTAGGGCAGGGGCCGCAGCAGCACGCCGTACACGACGGAGAAAACGGCGGCCGTCGCGCCGATCCCCAGCGCGAGCGTGATCAGGCCCGCGACCGCGAAGCCCGGGCTTCGTCGCATCGTCACGAGCGCATAGCGGACATCTTTGAGCAGCGTTTCCATCGGATCGATCCTCAGCGACTCGACGGCACAGAGGAAATAGAGCACGCAGAGAAGACCGGGGACGAGGAGACGCAGAGACACAGAGACACGGAGAAGCAAAAGAATCTTGGCACTAATCTCTGTGTCTCTGTGTCTCTGTGTCTCAACGTACCCTATCTTGTCTGTGGCCTCCTCTGTGGCCTCCGGATGCTAGCATGACCTCGTGCCCCCCTCGACAACCGAGGTCCTCCGCGAGAAAACGATCCTGCTGACGGGCGTCACCGGCCTGCTCGGCAAGGTCGTTCTCCATCAGCTGCTCGTCCACGGGCCGGAGAGCCTTCGAATTGCGTGTCTCGTGCGCCCGGGGGCCGAGGACTCGGCGGAGGATCGATTTCGCGCCCGCGTGCTGGGATCCGAGCTCTTCCGGCCGCTGCGCCGCGCGGGAGGGCGGATCGACGAGCTCGCCGCCTCCCGCATCGCCGTCGTCGGCGGCGACGTCGGACGGCCGAATCTCGGGCTGACGGCCGAGAGTTACCACGAGCTTGCCGCGCGCGTCGATCTTATCGTCAACTGCGCGGGGCACGTCGAGCTCGACGCGCCGCTCGACGTCGCGCTGTCGGCGAACACCGTGGGTCCGGACGAAATCATTCGCTTCGCGCTGGGGTGGCGCGCCGCGGGGCGGCACGCCCCGCCCGCGGTCGTCCATGTCTCGGCCGCGTCGGTCTCCGGCGCGCGGTGCGGGCCGATCCCCGAGGACATCGTCATCGACGGCTATCCACGCCGCGAGGAGCTTGGAATCCCGTTCTTCCCCGGAGACGAGATGCAGGCGCTGCAGGAGACGGTCGAGCGCGTCCGCGCCGAAGTCGCGCTGCAATCAGCTGGCGCGGAGCGCTGGCTCGCGCAGCGTCTCACCGCCGAAGGGCGCGCCCGCGCCGGTGTGTGGGGCTGGCCGAACGTGCACGCGTTCACGAAGGCGCTCGGCGAGCGCGCGCTGGCCGCACAGCATGGCGAGGTGCCGCTGTCGATCGTCCGGCCGTCGATCATCGGCGCGGCGCTGCGCGAGCCGATGAGCGGCTGGACCGAGGCCGGACCGATCTCGAGGCTCGCGCTCGTGGCCTGGCGCGGCCAGCGTTTCTACCCGATCCATCCGCAGCAGATTGTCGACGTGATTCCGGTGGATGCCGTCGCCAACGCCACGATCGTCATCGGGGCCATGACGCTGGCCGGCGAAGCGTCGGGCATCTATCACCTCAGCTCGGGCGATCGCAACCCGCTCTCCGGCCATGCGCTCATCGAGCTGACGGCCGACGGGTTGCGGCGCGAGCGGCGCCGGCTCGCGCGCGGATCGTGGCGGAAGCGGATTCGACTCCCGCTCAAAGGCCGGATCGTTTCAGAGCAGACGTATCAGCGCTACTCGGCGCCGGCCCGCGCCCGATGGTGGGCTCGCGCAGCCGGCGTGCTCGAGCGTCTTCCGCCGCGGAGTCTCTGGGCGGGCGGCGCCGGCTCGTTCCGTCAACGGGAGCGCGATGCCCGGGACGCCGATTCGGTTTTCGAGGCCTATCGTCCGTTCTTCTCGGCGGCGCAGTCGATCTATCAAGCCGATCGGACGCACGAGCTTTACAGTCGACTCACGGAGGAAGATCGCGATCGGTACCCGTTCTCGCCGGAGACGATCGACTGGCGGCGCTACTGGGTCGATGCTCAGATCGACGGTATCGTGCAGCACGCTTTCCCCTCGATGGGAGAAGAGCTTCGGCCGTTGCACTCGGAGCTGGCGGGGGAGTCGGTCGGCGAGCTGCTTGGGTCCGCGGTTCAGAGGCACGGGTCGGAGATCGCCCTGGAGATCTGGAGCTCGCGCGGGATGTCGCGGTGGACGTACCGGGAACTGGCGGCGGCCCTTCGACTTGGCTCAGGGCAAGCCCTTCGCCTTCGCTCAGGGCAAGCCGTCGCGTCCTACGACGGCGACGCCCCGGAGGCCGCCCCGCCGATTGTCAGCCGCGTCGCGGCGCTCGTGGCGGAGGGGCCGGCCCACGCCGCGCTCGTGACACGGGTCGTCGAGCTGTCCCGATCGATCGCGCTGACCTCTCGCGACACGGCGCTGGCGCTGTCGCCGCTGCACTGCAAGGGATCGCTCGCCGCGAGCGTGCTGTTGCCGCTGGCGCGCGGCGCACGCGTCCTGTGCCTCGAGCTGGATCCGGAGACGGCGGCCGCCGACTGGCGATCCGTCAAGATCGGCCTGGTCGTGGGGACGGCCGCGGACATCGATCGCTGGAGACCGTCGACGGCGAGGTTCGGGCCTCAGTTCCGCGGCTTCGTCTGCTGCGACACGCTGTGATCACACACCGCCGAGCTTGCAACGCCGCGCCCGGAGTGGTCACATAGCGGGAACGTGGACGAGGCTTTGCCTCGTCAGGGCTGCCAGGAGGAGCGGCACCATGGCGGTCGAACGTCGCGAGATTCGGTGGCAGAAGAGCCTCGAGCCGGCGCTCGAGGAAGCACGTGCGCAGAAGCGCCACGCCCTGCTGGACTTCAGCGCGGCGCCCATGTGAAGCGGCTGCGCTCGGCTGGATGCCGAGGTGTATCCGGATCCGCGGGTCGCGCAGCTCATCGAGCAGAACTTCAGCCCCGTCCGCGTGCACGTCAAGGAACAGGCGGACGACTTCAAGCGTCTCGGCGCGAAATACGGCGCGCAGTGGACGCCAACGATCCTCATCCTCGACTCCTCGGGCGAGGAGCGACACCGCATCGAGGGATTCCTTCCCGCAGACGATTTCATCGCCCAGATCCTGCTCGGCCTGGGGAAGTCGGCATTCGCGCGCGGTGACTTCGCCGACGCCGAACGTCGGTATCGGGAGATCGCCGACAAGTACCCGTCGACAGATGCCGGACCTGAGGCGCTGTACTGGGCGGGCGTCGCGCGGTACAAGGCGACCAACGACCCCTCGGCCCTCGCGCAGACCGCCGCGAGCTTCAAGCAGCGGTATCAGGAGACGAGCTGGGCGAAGAAGGCGTCGGTGTGGGGTTGATCGGGCCTTCTGTAGATGGTTTCCGGCAGGCCTGAAGGCCTGCGCTACCTTGTCCGCCCGAGCTTCTGCAGATCCGCAATCACCGCTGAGATGACCTGCTGAAGCGATTTGTCGGTGGTCGCCTCGCGCGCGCGGCTGTACGCGGCGACCGCCTCGTCCGCCTTCAGGGCGAGCATCGCGATCGACGCGGTGCCGAGCGGCGCGCACGCATCGACCACGCCATCCTTTTCTGCGCGGTCGTAGAACGCGCGCGCCATCGCCAGATCGCGCGCGACGAGCGCGATGCCACCGGCTGCGCACAGCGACAGCCCCTTCAGGCCCATCCCGCGGGCGCGCTCGACGATGCTCGCGAGCTGCTCCTTCGCCGGCATCGCCGCGTCGGCGACGAGGGGCGCGAGCGCGTCCGCCAGCTCGGCACCGCCACCGGCGGCCCGCAGCTCGTCGAGGCTCATCAGACGAAGCGGAAGCTGCCAGGTCACGGGCCGGTTCGCCTCGGCGTGCATCATGTTGACCGGCACCGCGACCGCGAGCGGGGCATGACCCGCCGCGGACCCCTCGAAGATCCAGAGGCCCCGCGTGACGCCCAGGATCCCCCATTCACCTTTGTCGTTTGTCGTCGCGTTGAAATTCCGCGAGGCGCTGCCGAACGGCGCCCCCTGCGGGCCGAGCGTCGCGTCGGTCTGCACGCGGGCCTTCGCGATCGGAGCGCCGGCGCTGGTGAGCACTTTGCCCCTCAGCCGCAGCGCGATGTCCTGCGCGTCGGCGGGGACGATGGAAAGGGAGACCATCACGACAGCTGCGAGGGTAAGTCTGAGCGTCATGACCCGTCCTTTCGACTGAGACGTTTAGAATATAACGATGCGCACGGCGTCGGCGTACGTCGGCGTCGTCTTCGCGGTGGCCGCTGCGGCGTGCGGCGGCGCTCGCAGCCCGTCCGAACCGTCGCCACCGCCAGCGCCGGTTGGCGCCCTCACGCCCGTGGCGGCGACCGACGAGTGGCCTTCGGCCACTCCGGAGGCCGAAGGGCTCGACCCCGCGCCACTGCTCGACCTCGTGAACCGCATCCACCGACGCGACTACGGCGCAATCCACAGCCTGCTCGTGGTCAGAAACGGCCGCCTCGTCGTCGAGGAGTACTTCTCGGGCTGGGCCGCCGACGTTGCCCACACGCAGCAATCGGTCAGCAAGAGCGTGACGTCGTTGCTCGTCGGACTGGCTATCCAGGCAGGCAGGCTGCGGGTCGACGATCGCGTGACCAGCTTTTTCCCTTCCTACGTTCCGATCGCCAACCTCGACGATCGCAAAGGCGCGATGACGGTCCGCGATCTGCTCACGATGCGGAGCGGCCTGGACTGGAGCGAATCCACATACGCGGGCTCGCCCTTGCAGCGGATGAACGAGTGCCGGTGCGACTGGCTCCGGTTCGTCCTGGACTGGCCGATGCGCGATCCGCCCGGGTCACGGTGGGAGTACATCAGCGGTTCGTCGATTCTCCTGGGCGGTATCGTCGGCGCCGCGACCGGCCAGCGGATCGATCTGTTCGCGCAGGATCGGCTGTTCGGGCCGCTGGGCGTCACCGGTGCGTCCTGGTTCCAGGGTCTCCCGGACGGCCTGCCTCACACGGGCGGGGGCCTTCAGCTTCGCCCCCGCGACATGGCCAAGATCGGCACGCTCGTCGCTGGCGGCGGCCGGTGGCGCGGAGCACAGATCGTTTCGGAGAGCTGGATCCGTGAGAGCACCGTGCCGGTCGTGTCACGGCCCCGCACGTTCGGCGCGTACCCGACCGACTACGGCTACCACTGGTGGATGCTCGACAGGGGCGTGGTTGTCGCATCGGGCGCGTTCGGTCAGTGGATTTTCATCTCGCCGCAGGAGAACGTCGTCGTGGCGACGACGGCGGACAACGTGGGCGCCGATTCCGTCCGAGAGATCGAGTTTCTGTACGCTGTGCTGGCGTCGATCCGGCGCTGAGGCAGCCCTAAAGGGCTGCGCTACCTCCGCCGTCTTGGTGGCGCGAGCGGGCGCGTGAGGTCGAGGCGGCTCACGTGCAGATTCACGTCGGCGCCGGCTCGAAAACCGAACGCGCCATCGAGCCCTACGTCACCGCGCGGGACGGTGAGCACGGGTTTGCCATTGACCTCGAGGGTCACGTCCGCCGCTTCCGCAACCACGCGCAGGACGTTGGCGACGGGTTCCTTGCTGTCTCCCGGCTTGATGGAATCGTGACGCGTCCAGGCGCGGACGGGCGTGCTCTGCCCGCCGGTCCGCGACTCGATTGCGGCGCTGCCGTCACGCCGGAGCAGGAACGCGACGTACACCGGATCACCGTCCAGCTGCTTGCCGCCCGCGAAGAGTCCGTACCCCTCCTGGCTCGTGCCTGGGAAGAGAAAGATTTCGGTCTCGAGCGCGAAACGACCCTCCGCGACGTACGCCGGATCGTGAAGGATCGATCCCGGCCCGGTCGTGATGTGCCAGCCCGGGGGCATCTCGACGTAGTAGATCGGTTTCTCCGGCGCCGAATCGCTCCGCACGCGCCAGCTCGCCGGCGGCGAAAGTTGCGTCCGCCACCAGGACGATCGATCCAGTCAGAAGCAGGAGACGCATCATCTCTATAAGCTACCCGTAGCGGCCGCGGGGATTCTTGGAAATAATTAACCCGCCGACATGCCGCTCGCCGACCTCGTGCAGCACGACTCACCGCTCGGGCGATGGGAATTCGCGCGCTGGTGTCCCGCCGCGCCGCTCCAGGGCTGCATCGAGGAGCTCTGGCACATGCGCAGCGACGGCTCGTATACCCGCGAGCGGCTCCTGCCGCACGCGCACATGGACCTGTTGATCAATCTGGGCGAGCCGCATCGGCTGGTTTCCCGCGACCCGGATCGACCGTCGAGACTCTACCAACGGGCGTGGATTGCCGGCCTGCAGGACCGGTATCTCGACATCGAATCGCCGTCGCACCCGTGGCTGATGGGGATCCGCTTCAAGCCAACGGGCCCGCTCGCGCTGCTGCGCGTTCCTCTCGCCGAGCTGACGAATCGGGTCGTCGATCTCGATCTCATCCTCGGTTCATCGATTGAACGCCTGCGACAGCGGTTGATGGAGGCGGCCTCGCTCGAGGGCCGATTCCAGATCCTCGAGCGGTACCTCGTCGAGCGCATCGCTTCGGCGAGAGCGCCGCGGGCAGAAGTCGGCTACGCGCTGACGCGGCTGGCGCGGACCCGCGGCGCCGTGCGCATGCGCAGCCTGGCGGTGGAGACTGGCATCAGCCAGAAGCATCTGATCGATCTATTCCACGAGCAGGTCGGCATGGCGCCGAAGCGGTACGCGCGCATCGTGCGCCTCAACGCGCTGCTCAAGGAGGTGTCGTCGTCCAACTGGGCCGACCTCGCCGCGCGGTTCGGCTACTACGATCAGCCGCACTTCGTGCGCGAGTTCCGAGAGTTCAGCGGCACGACGCCGACGGAGTTTCTGCGCGCGCGGGGACCGGATGGTGACAGCGTCGTCCTGGATGAGGCGCTCATCGAATCGGCCGCGCCGACTGACAGCGGTCTGGCATCGCGCACCGCGATCCGCCGGACCGCCGCCGCGCAACGGCCGGATTTCCGCCTTCCGGGCGGCACCGTCACGGGTTTTGGCAGACTGTCGCGGAAACGTCGCTCCGCCGCCGTTCCGCCTGCGCGTGAAGCGGCGCCGCTCCTCATCGCCGGCACGAACGCCGCGTGGCGTGCGGCTGACGCGCGGTTGTGAGCGGGCCGTTCAGGGAACACGCGCGACGATGCTTCGCGTCACGCTCGACTGCGATTCGCGGCGCGGAAACGTCGGCGCACGCCGGGGCCGCCCATAGAGCGCGTGAGCCAGTTCGATGCCGCGCGGCGTTCGGCGGCAAGCGATCCACGCCCCTCGTTTGACGGCGGCCGGTCGTCGGCACTATAGTCCGGTGATCATGCCGCGCGCGATGCGCCCCGCCGCCTGTCGAAAGCGGATCAAGCGACTCTGCAGGCCGGTGGTGTCCGCGCGCGTGTGATGTAGCGTCTCCAGCATCGCCGACCGCAACCCGCCGCCCTGCACCACAGGGCGGCTTTTTTTTTGATAAGACGATGACTCAACGAATAGACGTCGGCATCCTTGGCGCGACCGGAACGGTCGGTCAGCAGTTCATCCGCCTGCTCGCGGACCATCCGTGGTTCAGGGCGTCGTGGCTCGCCGCGAGCGAGCGATCGGAAGGGAAACGGTACTCGGAAGCCGCAACCTGGCGGCTCGGCGGCAGCGCGCCGCGGGACGCCGCCGGGGCGACCGTCCAGGCCTGCACGCCCGGCCGTGGGCCACGGCTCGTGTTCTCCGCGCTCGACGCCACCGCCGCGACCGGCATCGAAGCGGCGTTCGCGCGGGCGGGCCACATCGTCGTCAGCAACGCGCGCAGCTACCGGATGGAGGCGGACGTTCCGCTTCTCATTCCGGAGGTCAACGCGGACCATCTCGGCCTCGTCGCGCGGCAGCGCCGCGAGCGCGGCTGGCCCGGAGCGATCGTCACCAACCCGAACTGCGCGACCGTCGTGCTGGCGATGGTGCTCGCGCCGCTGCGTCCGTTCGGCATTCGATCGGTCGTCGTCAGCACCATGCAGGCCGTGTCCGGCGCCGGATACCCCGGCGTCGCCTCGCTCGACATCGTCGGCAACGTGATCCCTCGGATCGGCGGCGAGGAAGAAAAGGTCGAAAGCGAGACGCAGAAGATCCTCGGCGCGTTCGACGGCGAGACGGTGACGGCGCATCCGGCCGTCGTGAGCGCGCACACGAACCGCGTGCCGGTCGTCGACGGCCACACCGAGACCGTGTCGATCGCGCTCGACGCGCATCCGTCGCCCGCCGACGTGCGGACGGCGCTGGACGCGTGGCGCGGCCGCCCGCAGGAGCTGCGCCTCCCGACCGCACCCCCTCAGCCGATCCTCTGCCTGGACGCCGAGGACCGCCCGCAGCCGCGCTTCGACGTGGAGCGCGACGGCGGCATGACGGTCACGGTCGGCCGCATCCGCCGCTGCCCGGTGCTCGACATCAAGCTCGTCGCGCTCGGACACAATACGGTGCGAGGGGCGGCGGGCGCGGCGATCCTCAACGCGGAGCTGCTCATGGCCGAACGAATCGTGGAGCTCGACTGAGGGAGACATGCCACCACTCGTCATGAAATTCGGCGGAACATCGGTCGCCGACGCGGATGCGATTCGGCGGCTCGTTGCAATCGCGGGGATGGCGCTCCATCGTTCGGGGACGCCGCCGGTGGTCGTCGTCTCGGCGATGGCCGGCGTGACCGACAGGTTGCTGGCGCTCGCCGCCGAAGCCGCGGGCGGGAGCGCCGACTCGGCGTGCGTCGGCGCGTTCGAGCTCTGGCGCCGCCACGAGGCGACGGCGCGCGAGCTCGCGCCCACGCGGTCGGACGCGCTCCTCGCCGATCTCGAGCGGCAGATGAAGCAGCTCGACACGGTCCTGCGTGCGCTCGAGATCTTCCGGGACGCGACGCCGCGATCGCTCGACGGCATCGCCGCGATCGGCGAGCTGCTGATCAGCCGGATCGTCGAGGCGGCGTTCGAGGAAGCCGGGATCCCGGCGGCATGGGTCGATCCGAGGCGCGTCATCGTCACGGATGACCAGTACGGCTGCGCGGCGCCGCTGATTGATCAGACGAGCCAGGCGGTGCAGCGCGAGCTCGCGCCTCATCTCGCGGCGGGAAGGCTCCCGGTGATCGGTGGCTACGTCGGCGCGACGTCCGGCGGCGTGACGACGACCCTCGGGCGGGGAGGGTCTGACTACTCGGCCGCGCTCGTCGGCGCGGCGCTCGATGCCGAAATCCAGATCTGGACCGACGTGGACGGGATGCTCACCGCCGATCCGCGGATCGTCGCGGCGCCCCTGGTCGTGCCTCACCTGTCGTTCGGCGAGGCGTCGGAGCTGGCATACTTTGGCGCGAAAGTGCTGCACCCCAGCACGATCCTTCCCGCCGTCAGCAGGAACCTCCCCGTCCGCATCCTGAACAGCCGGCGTCCGGATGCGCCCGGGACGTTGATCACTTCCACCCGCCCGGACGATGCGAGGCCGCTGACGGCCATTGCCTGTAAGAAACCGGTGACCGTCATCGACATCACGTCCACGCGGATGCTGATGGCGTACGGCTTCCTGCGGCGCGTCTTCGAGGTGTTCGAGCGCGACCGCACCGCGGTCGACGTCGTGACGACGTCGGAGGTCAGCGTGTCGGTCACCGTGGACGACGATCGGCGGCTCGGGAGCATCGCGCCGGCGCTGCGCGAGTTCGCCGACGTGAAGATCGACGGCGACATGGCGATCCTCTGCGTGGTGGGGGACAACCTGCGCCGCGATTCGACCATCGCGGCGCGCGTGATCGGCGCGCTCGAGGGGTTCCCGCTCCGGCTCGTCTCGCAGGCGGCGTCGCGCCGCAACCTCACGCTCGTCCTGGGGCGCGATGATCTCTCGGGCGCGATGAACCGGCTGCACGAGGATTTCTTCGCCTCCGCGCGGACGCCAGCCTCATCCTCATTCGGGGCGCCCTCGTGAGCCGTCTGCTGCTGGTCGGCCGGGGGCGCATGGGGCGGATCGTCGAGTCGCTGTGTCCGGAGTACGGCTTCGAGATGGCCGGCTGGATCGATCGCGCGGCTTCGGCGCGCGACGCGGACTGGCCCGACGCCGATGTCGCCATCGACTTTTCGATCGCGGACGCGGTGCCGCGCAACCTGCCGCGGCTCGCCGCGCGCGGAGTGCCGGTCGTCATCGGCGCGACCGGCTGGCAGGCGGGCGAGGAGGCGCTCAGGGCCGATCCGGCCGTCGCCCGGATTGGCGTCGTCGCCGCGCCGAACTTTGCGCCGGGCGTGAACGTGTTCCTGGCGCTCGCGGAGCGAGCGGGAGCGCTGATGGCGCCGCACGCGTCGTTCGGCGCCTGGATTCACGAGGCGCACCACGCGGCGAAGCGCGATGCCCCGTCCGGAACGGCGCTGGCGATCGAGCGTGCACTCCGGCAGGGAGGATACACGCGAGGCGTGGACGTATCGTCAACGCGCGCCGGCTCGATTCCGGGCACGCACACGCTCGGCTTCGACGCGGCCGCGGAGACGCTCACGTTCACGCACGAGACGCGCGATCGGTCCGTGTTCGCCCGCGGCGCGCTCGAGGCGGCGCGCTGGGTCATCGGGCGCCAGGGGTGGTTCACGATGCGGGATGTGCTTGGCCTGTGATGCCGGACGCAACCAGCGTTCTTTGCTGAACGCGCTTCCAGCCGAGGTCACGCATGATAAAGGTGTTCGTCAGCCACTCCAGCGACGATCGTGAGTTCGTCACCGGCGACCTGCGGCCACTCCTGCAGTCGCACGAGATCGAAGCCTGGTGCAGCGAGGCGGACATCGAATCTGCCGAAGACTGGGAACGAAGTATTCGGGTCGGTCTGAACACCTCGAGCTGGTTTCTCGTCGTCCTCACTCCCAGCGCCATCAAGTCCAGATGGGTCAAAGCCGAGGTGCATTGGGCCTGCAAGAACCGCTGGGGGCGCATCATCTCGCTCTTGCTGACCAATTGCGAAGCCGATCGACTGCACCTCCAATTGCCACTTGTGCAATCGGTCGACTACAAACTGCGCGACGAGACGGCGCGTGGGAAGTTATTGAACGTCTTTGGCATCGACCCCTCCGATGCAAACTCGAAAGCGCACCCCAAGGACATGTTCGAGATATCCAGAAAAGCGCCGATGGTGGACGTGTACCTACCGGCGTTGCAGAGGCGTGCGGCGAAGATCTGCGACGACCCGATGATCGTCGGTGCATCCGGGCAGCAGGTCAGCAGGGACGAGCAGTCGTCGGCGTATAAGTTTTTTTCAGCGCTGTTCCCACGCCACTGCTACTACTACGAGATCACCCCGGTGGGCGAGCGCGTGGTCAAGATAGGCACAGCGTCGACATTCTTCAAGACCAGAATCGGAGACCTCGAAGTCGGCGCGAGGCGGACACGCCTGGGTGACACCGAGGGTTACACGTACTTTCACCGGCGCGGCGACGGAATGTCGTACGTCATCGACAAAGAAACCGGGGAGCTCGCCGTTGTCGGCGCGGTGACCCAGCCAACATTCTGACCGGGCGGAAATTGGGCGTCAGCAGACGACCGCCGTCCCGCTGACCGAGACCATCAGCATCCCGTTGTTCTGGCCGAGGACTTCGTAGTCGAGATCGATGCCGATGACCGCGTTGGCGCCCAGCTCGAGCGCCTTCTTCCGCATCTCGGCCATCGCGACCTCGCGCGCCTCGGCAAGTCCCCGTTCATAGGTCGCCGATCGTCCGCCGACGATGTCGCGGACGGTGGCGAACATGTCGCGAAAGATGTTGGCGCCGATGATCGCCTCGCCGGTGACGACGCCGAGATAGCGGCTGACCGGCCGGCCTTCGATCGCCGTGGTGGTGCTGAGCAGCATGTCCATACTGATCGAGTCTACGGCACGGATGACGCCGATGTTCCCGGACGTCGTTCCGGGTCTACCGTTGCGTCATGAACGCGATCAGATCGACGGCGACCTCCTGCGGGCGTTCCCAGTTGGGGCAGTGGCCGGTCTCTGCATACACCTTCAGCCGCGCTCCGGGAATTGCCCCGACGAGACCGTCCTGATCTGTCCGCGGGAAAATCGCATCCCGGTCGCCCCAGAGTAAGAGCGTCGGCGCGGTGATCTTGTCGAGCTCGTCCCGGTCGTCGAACGCGAGCAGCCTGTCGAACACGTCGCGCCAGAGCCGCGCGGGAAGCTTGAGGCTCTCCCGGACAATCTGGTTGAAGAACTCGTCCGGGAGCGGGACGTACGCGGTGCCCGCCTGGAACTCGCGCGCGAACTGCTCGGGCACCGGGTCCGGCAGCTCCGCCATCGCGGCCTGCACTTCGCGCGTGACCTGGTTGGCCGCCGACACGCCGCTGCCGATGAGCACGAGCCGTTCGACACGGGCGGCGTGCGCGACTGCCACGCGTCTGGCGACGAAGCTGCCAAACGAGTGTCCGATGATGGTGGCGCGCTCGAGGCCGACCGCATCGAGGAACGCCGCGACGTCCGATGCGAGCTCGTCAATCGCGTAGCCGCTTTGCGGCCGCTCGGACTCGCCGAAACCGCGCTGATCGATCGCGTAGACACGGTACCGCGCCGCGAGCAACGGGAAGAGTCTACTGAACGAAAACCAGGAATCCGGCCAGCCGTGGAGGAAGACCATCGGGTCTCCGTCCGCGTTGTCCTCGGCGGCGTAGTGCAACCGGACGCCGGTCGCGAGGCGCACGTTCTGCAATCGATGCTGTGGTGACACTATAGAAGAAACAGTCTACTATAGAGCATGCGCCGCCGGGATCTCTCTCTCGCCGCGCTGGGGAAGCGCGTGCGCGACGAGCGCGAGCGCCGGGGCCTCTCGCTCGAGGCGCTCAGCGCCCGGGCGCGGGTGAGCCGCAGCATGCTCTCGGCCATCGAGCGCGGCGTGAAGGCCCCCACGGTCCTGGTCCTCGATCGCGTCGCGACGGGGCTCGACACGAGTCTGGCGCGTCTCCTCGGCACCGAAACGGAATCCCGGCTGATCCTGCTGCGCCGCCACGATCAGAAAGTCGCCCGCGACCCGTCCGGATGGGAGCGGCGGATTCTCTCGCCTGTCCTCCCCAACGTCGAGTTCGAGTTCATGCGCACCACGCTCGGGCCGAAGGTGAACGCCGGCGTGTTCCTCCCGCACGCGCACGGCTCGCGCGAGTACGTGGCCGTCGAGTCGGGCACGTTGCGGCTGACGATCGACGGGACGCCCTATACGCTGCGGGCCGGCGACTCTGTCTACTACGACGGCGATTGCCTGCACGCGTTCGAGAATCCTCGAAAGGACGTGCCGTGCGAGTACTACCTCGCGATGGACGTGTCGGGCGATGCGGCGGGAACGGAACACCGGCGGAAGGAATCGCGATGATCGCGAATCGCGATCGGTGGACGTGGTCTCCGGACGAGATCAGACGCGTCGGCTATCGGGTGGTCGATCTCATCGCCGACCATCTGACGACGGTACCGACGCGGCCGGTGTTCCAGCCCGTTCCACAGGACGTCGTCACGGGATTCCTGGAGGGACCGGTGCCGCAGACGGCCCTGGACCCCGACGAGATTCTCGATCGTTTTCGCGCGACCATCGAGCCCTACCCGTTCGGCAACGGCCATCCCCGCTTCTTCGCGTGGGTGAATTCGCCCCCGACGATCATGGGGATCTTCGCGGACGCCCTGGCCGCGGCCATGAACCCCAGCTGCGCCGGCGGCAATCACGCCGCGATCTACGTCGAAAAGCAGGTCGTGAACTGGTTCAAGGAGCTGCTGGCGTACCCACGTGACGCATATGGTTTGCTCGTGAGCGGCGGCTCGATGGCCGCGCTGACGGCGCTCGCGGTCGCGCGCCACGTCAAATGCGGCTTCGACGTTCGGGCGAACGGGCTGCAGCAGGCGACGTCCCGGCTCGTGTTCTACAAGACAGCCGAGGGACACGGCTGCCATCAGAAGGCGCTCGAGCTGCTCGGCGTCGGCTCCGACCACCTTCGCACCATCGAGCATGACGCCGCCTTTCGCATGCGTCCCTCGTCGCTCGCCGCCGCGATCGAGCGCGATCGTGCGGAGGGCCACACGGCGGTCGCCGTGATTGCCAGCGCCGGAACGGTGAATACGGGAGCCATCGATCCGCTGGCCGACATTGCCCAGGTCTGCCGCCAACACGACGTCTGGCTCCACGTCGACGGAGCGTACGGCGCACCCGCCATCCTGTCCGACAGGTACGCCTCAGCGCTCGAGGGGCTCCGCCTCGCAGACAGCGTCGCGCTCGATCCGCACAAGTGGATGTGCGTCCCGGTCGAGGCGGGGCTCGTTCTCATCCGCCACGCGGACGCGCAGCGCTCGACGTTCAGCCTGGTGCCGCCGTACCTGCGCACCGACGGGAGTCACACAGGAGTCGGCGGGCCGCCCTGGTTCAGCGAGTACGGCTTTCAGCAGACGCGCGGGTTCCGTGCCCTCAAGGTCTGGATGTCGCTGCAGCAGCACGGCGCAAACGGGTATCGGGACCTCGTCAATCAAGAGCTCGAGCTCGCCGCGCGCCTGGCCGACATGCTGCGCTCGTCGGAAGACTTCGAGCTGTGCGAGCCGCAGAGCCTCGGCATTGTCTGTTTCAGGCTCAAGCCGCGCGGCGGCAGCGGCGATTTGAACGCCTTCAACCGCGAGGCACTGGAGCGGGTCCAGCTCGGAGGCCGCGCGTTCCTGTCGAGCACTGAGTTGAACGGGGTGTTCTGGCTGCGCGCCTGTGTTCTGAATCCTCGGACGACGGCCGACGATCTCGTTGAGCTCGTCGAGGCGGTCCGGCGCGCCGGCGCCGGGTAGCAGGGGGCATTGACAAAATAAACTGTCAGTATTGACAACAAACGTTGTCAATGCTCTAATGCGGCCATGATCGACGTTGAGGTAATCGAGGATCCGGCGGCGGCGGCGATCGTGGTCGAGCCCATCAAGAGCAGGATCCTCGCGTCGCTGGCCGAGCCCGCGTCGGCCGCCACGCTTGCCACCCGCCTTCGCATTCCGCGTCAGAAGGTCAACTATCACCTGCGGTCGCTCGAGGACTACGGACTCGTCGAGATCTCCGAGGAGCGCCTCTGGGGCGGGCTGACGGAGCGTGTGATGGTCGCCAGCGCCGCCTCCTATGTCGTGTCGCCGGCGGCCCTCGGTCCTGTCGCAGCCGATCCGGAGCGCGGTACCGATCGACTGTCGGCGAGCTACCTCATCGCTCTTGGCGCGCGCATCGTCCGCGAGGTCAGCACCCTGACGCGGAGGGCCCGGGAGGCGCGCAAGGCGCTGGCCACGCTTGCGATCGACACGGAGGTCCGCTTCAAGTCGCCTGCCGATCGCGCGGCCTTCACCAAGGAGCTGACCGAGGCCGTGACGACGCTCGTGTCTCGCTATCACGATGAAACCACTCCAGGCGGCCGCGCACATCGGCTCGTGATCGTCGCGCATCCGGCGCCGCCGCATACGCGCATGAAGGAGGCATGATGCCTGTCAAGAAAGATGCGTCAGGAAGAAGGTTTGTCCAGGCTGAAGTCGAAGTCCCCGGCACGCCGGAACAAGTCTGGCAGGCCATCGCGACCGGTCCCGGGATCTCGTCCTGGTTCGTGCCAACCGAAGTCGAGTCGGGACCAGACGGCGTTCCGACAAAGGTCGTTATGCATTTCGGTCCGGGCGGAAGTATGGACTCGGTGGCGGAGGTGACTGCCTGGGACCCGCCGCGGCGATTCGCTGCCGACAGCCCGGGAGAAGGTCCAAACGCCCCGCCGATCGCCACCGAGTGGATCGTCGAGGCGCGCTCAGGAGGCACCTGCGCGGTGCGGGTCGTGCACAGCTGGTTCGCCGCGAGCGACGATTGGGACAATCAGTTCGAGGGACACGAGCAGGGCTGGGTATCCTTCTTCCGCATCCTGCGGTTGTATTGCACGTACTTCACCGGACAGCCGGGGTCGCTGTTGCAGGTGATGGGCTTGACCTCCGAGCCCGTCTCCAAAGCGTGGGATGCGTTGATTCGCCCGCTCGGGATTGCGGACGCAGCTGAAGGGCGGCGTGTGCAATCTGCCGCCGGCGCGCCCCGCTTCGCGGGCGTCGTCGAACGCGTCGGCCCGCCGGAGTACCCTGAGGAGCTGCTCCTCCGGCTCGACGAGCCGGCGCCTGGCCTCGCGCATCTCTTCGCGATGACCATGGGCCCCACGACCTGCGTGTCCGTTCGTTTGTATCTGTATGGGGTTGGCGCGCCCGTCGCGGTCGGACGCGACGAGCCCGTGTGGCAGGCGTGGATGAGCGAGCGCTTTCCAGCCGCCAATGACCCGAGCGTCATGGCTCAGGAGGCGCAGTGAGCCTACCGTCCCATCCAGCCGCCGTCGACCACGAGCACGTGGCCGTGCACGTAGTCGGCGGCGGGTGACGCGAGAAAGACGACGGCGCCGGCGAGATCGTCCGGTTCGCCCCATCGGCCCGCGGGGATCCGCGCGGTAATCTCCTTCACCCGTACCGGATCCTCGCGGAGCGTCTGGGTATTGTCGGTCTGCATGTAGCCGGGCGCGATCGCGTTCACGTTCACGCCGCGTCCGGCCCACTCGTTGGCGAGCGCTTTGGTCAGCTGGGCGACGCCGCCCTTCGCCGCCGCGTATGCGGCCACGCGGACGCCGCCCTGGAACGACAGCAGCGAGGCGATGTTGACGATCTTCCCGTTGCCACGGTCCAGCATGTGGCGGCCCGCGGCCCGGCACAGCCGGAAGACGCTCGACAGGTTGACGGCCATGACCTCGCCCCAGTCGGCATCCGAGTACTCGGCGGCCGCGGCCCGGCGGATGATGCCGGCGTTGTTGACGAGAATGTCGAGCCGCCCCATGGCGTCGAGGGCCGTGGTGACGAGCGCGTCAGCTTCTCTGGGGCGCGCGAGGTCGGCGGTCACGCAGGCGGTGCGGACGCCGCACGCCGATCGAATTGCGTCGGCGGCGTCGGTCGGCGCATCGCGGCTCGCGTGAAGGACGATGTCGGCGCCCGCTTCGGCGAGCGCGCGCGCCATCGCCGCGCCGAGCCCGCGCGACGCGCCCGTCACGAGCGCGGTCCGGCCGTCGAGGCGGAATCGATCCGTGCGCCGTGTCTCGTTCATTGAAGGTGCCACTCTATCCTCGGCCTCCACGGTTCGGCAACGGTGAACGCTATGCGGCGCGGCATGCCGGCTGCCGCCGCCGGGAGCCGGCGCCGGGACCGCGCGCGCCGCTCGCAACTCTGTCGCGTCAGCCGGCACGCCACGCCGCGTTTGATACGCCGGAGACTGAGGCGACGCCGCGGGCCCACCTGCGAACTGCTCTTCCAGACCGCGCGTCGTCGAGCCTCACACGCCAAGACTTGCGGCACTCCCGGCGGCGGCAGCCGGCATGCCGCGCCGCGTCGATCGGCGGCATATAATCGAATCCTCGATGTCATTGTTCGATCTGTCCGGCCGGTCGGCCGTGGTCGTGGGAGGCACGAGCGGCATCGGCCGCGCGCTGGCGCTCGGCCTCGCGGATGCCGGCGCCGATGTCGTCGCCTCGGGCCGGCGTGAGGGGCTGGTGGACGAGGTCGCCGGAGAGATCGAGCGCCGCGGACGCCGGACGCTTCGGGTCGCCTCCGACGTCGCCGACGCCGGATCGCTCGAGCGGCTGCGCGACGAGTGCCTGCGCGCCTTCGGAAAGGTCGACGCGCTGCTCTCGGTCGCCGGCACCACCAAGCGCGTGGCGACGCTCGAGATGGTCGAGGCGGACTGGGACCGGATCATCGACACGAACCTCACCGGCACACTCCGCGCGTGCCAGGTGTTCGGACGCGAGATGGTGAAGCGACGGTCGGGCCGCATCGTCACGATCGCGTCGCTGTCGGCCTTCGTCGGGCTCATGGAGGTCGCGGCCTACGTCGCGAGCAAGTCGGCGGTGGCCGGCCTGACGCGCGCGCTCGCGGTCGAATGGGCGCCGCACGGCGTGACCGTGAACGCGATCGCGCCCGGCGTGTTCCGCACCGACCTCAACGCGGCGCTCCTCGACTCGCCGAGGGGACAGGAATTCCTGATGCGCACGCCGATGAAACGGTTCGGCAAGATCGAGGAACTGGTCGGGGCCGCGGTGTTCCTCGCCTCAGACGCCTCCTCGTTCGTTACGGGGACCGTCCTCGCCGTCGACGGCGGGTTCCTGGCAAGCGGCGTGAACCAATGAAATCCGCGCTGGTCATCAGCGACCGCGACAACGTCGCGACGGCGCTCGAGCCGCTCGAGCCCGGCCGGCGGATCGAGATCGCGAACGGCGTGGTGATGGTCGCCGAGTCGATCCCCTCGGGGCACAAGGTCGCGCTGCGCGCGATCGCCGCCGGCAGTCCGGTCGTCAAGTACGGCAGCCCGATCGGCCTGGCGAGCGCCGACATCGCGGCGGGAGCGCACGTCCACACGCACAATCTGTCGAGCAGCCGCGGCCGCGGGGACCTCGGGCCGAATACGGGCGCGGGCGATCCTCAGACACGCCTCGCCGAGCCGCCCAACGGGAGCGGGGCATGACCGCGAGACCGACGTTCGAGGGCTACCGGCGGCCCGACGGCCGCATCGGCACGCGCAACCACGTGCTGGTCGTGCCGACGGTCATCTGCTCGTCGGTCGTCGCCGAGCGCATCGCGGCGGCCGCCGGTCCGGTCGGCACCGCGCTGCCGCACCTGGCCGGCTGCGGTCAGCTCGGGCCGGACATGCGCGTGACGCACGAGACGCTGGCCGCGTATTGCCAGCACCCCAACGTCGGCGCGGTCATCGTCGTCGCGCTCGGCTGCGAGCAGGTGGTCGCGCAGATGCTCGCCGAAACCGCGCGGCGGTCTGGCAAACCGTCCGAGATCGTCGCGATCCAGGCGGAAGGAGGCACGATCCGCGCGACCGACAAAGGATCGCGGATCGCCGAGGCGTTCGCCGGCCAGCTCGCCTCCGCGACACGCGAGCCGTTCGAAGCGTCGGAGCTGATCCTCTCGCTCAAGTGCGGCGGTTCCGATTACACGTCGGGCCTGGCGTCGAACCCGACGCTCGGCCGCGTGACGGACCGGCTCGTCGAGCTGGGCGGATCGGCAGTGCTCGGCGAGATCGCCGAGATCATGGGAGCGGAGCACGTGCTGGCCGCACGCGCCACGCAGGCCGGTACGGCAACCCGGCTCATCCAGATCATCTCGCGCGTCGAAGGTGAGGCGCGGGCGCTCGGTCTCGACATCCGCGGCACGCAACCCTCGCCGGGGAACATCAGGGGCGGCCTCACGACGATCGAAGAGAAGTCGCTCGGTGCCACGCATAAAGGGGGCGAGCGAGCGCCGCTCGAGGATGTCGTCGGCTATGCGTCGCCGGATCACGCGGAAGGGCCTGACCGTGATGGACACGCCCGGCCTCGACGTGGAATCGGTGACCGGGATGGTCGGCGGCGGCGCGCAGGTCGTCGTCTTTACCACGGGTCTTGGAACGCCGACCGGCAATCCGATCGCGCCGGTCATCAAGGTCACGGGCAACGCGCGCACTGCCCGCCAGATGGCGGACAACATCGACCTCGACGTCAGCGGCGTCATGGATGAGACGGATACGCTCGACTCCGCCGCCGATCGGATGTTCGCCGAGGTCCTCGCGGTCGCCTCCGGCAAGCAGACGCAGGCCGAACTCCTTGGACACCGCGAATTCGCCATTCACAGACGGAACCCGACGATCTGAACGTTGGCACTCTTCTTTCTATAATCAATAGCCCATGCAGTCGCGTGTCCATTCCCCTGTCTCACCTGATGTTCGTCGATGCCCGAGGCGCTGAGTCCCACTGACGTTCCGGCCGAGCTGGCGACAGATCAACCGGCCCCTCCCGAACTGTTCAGTCAGGAGCAGCTCGAGGCGCACGCCGTCCGGCTGGCGGCCGAGCATCGGCTGGGCCGCGACCCGCTCCGCGGTCGTCCGCTGCTGCCTCGACTGGACGAAGCCGCCCGCCAGCTCGATGACGCTTACCGTGTCCTGTCGGCCGCCGGCCGGGCCGATACACAGCCGGTCGGCTCCGAAGACTGGCTCCGGGACAACCATCACGTCGTACGCGATCAGGTCCGAGAGATCCGGCAGGACCTGCCGAGGCAGTACTACCGCGAGCTGCCCAAGCTGGCGGATGGTCCGTTCGAGGGCTATCCGCGTGTGTACGTCCTCGCGCGCGAGCTGATCGCGCACACCGCCGGCCGCTTCGACCTGCCGATGCTGCAGGACTTCGCCAGGGCGTATCAGCGGAATGCTCCGCTGTCGATCGGCGAGATCTGGGCAATCCCGATCATGCTTCGGCTCGCGCTGGTCGAGGAGCTGCAGCGGCTCGCCGACGCGGTCGTCGCCGCGCGGCGAGGCCGGGATCAGGCGCGGCGCTGGGGGGCGACGTTCGGCGAGAGCGAGGAGAACCCCGCGAAGGTCATCGATCAGCTGCTTCGGGAGGAGATCCGGGCGAACGACCGGCTGTCAGCTCCATTCGTTATCGAGCTGCTGCACTGGCTGCGTGATCAGCCGTCGTCTGCGGCGCCCGCGTGGAGCGCGCTGCAACGGGCGCTCGAGGCTCAGGGGGACTCGGCGGAAGAGATGCTCCGCGCCGAGCATCAGCGGCGCGCCGCCGATCAGCTCGCCATCGGTAACATCATCACGAGCATGCGGCTGTTGTCGTCGATCGACTGGCCGCTGTTCTTCGAGCGCGTCAGCCTGGTCGAGCAGATCCTGCGGGAGGATCCCGCCGGCGCGTACGCGCTGATGGACTTTCCGACGCGCGATCGGTACCGGCACTCGATCGAGGAGCTGGCGAAGGGGGCGCGCAAGCCGGAAACCGACGTCGCCCGGCGAGCCGTGGAGCTGGCGCGCGCGGCTCAGCAATCGGTGCCCGAGAACGACCGGTCGCATCACGTCGGGTACTTCCTCATCTCCCGAGGCCGGTTCCGGCTCGAACAGGATGTGGGATATCCGCCCACGTTCGGGCAGCTCGCGGCCAGGTTCGTGTTCAAGCACCCTGCGCTGGGATACCTGGGGACGATGGCGACGGCTCTGGCGCTGACGATGGCGAGCCTGCTGGCCTACGCGAACCGGCACGGCGGGTCCACGGCCGATCTGCTTCTCGTCGCGCTGGTCGCGCTCACTCCCGCGGGCGAGCTCGTCGTCAGCCTGCTGAACCTCATCGTCACGATGCAGATCCGCCCGCGCCCGCTGCCGAGGCTCGATCTGCGCGCCGGCATCCCGGCGCGGGACCGGACGATGGTCGTCGTGCCGGCGATCGTCGAATCCGAAGACCGGCTGGTGACGCTCCTCGATGAGCTCGAAGTCCGTTTTTTCGCCAACCGCGACCCGCATCTCCACTTCGCCCTGCTGACCGACTTCGCGGACGGCGATGCCCGCGCGCTGCCGGGCGACGCTGCCTTGCTCGAGGCGGCGCAGCGGGGCGTGGATCAGCTCAACGCGCGGCATGGTCCAGGGCGCTTTTACCTGTTCCATCGCGAGCGACAGTGGAATCCTCGCGAGCGCCGGTGGATGGGCAAGGAACGGAAAAGGGGAAAGCTCGCGGAGTTCAACCGGCTCCTGCGCGGCGCGACCGACACGAGCTTCGTCGTTCAATACGGCGACCTGTCGATCCTGCCGTCGGTCCGGTACGTCATCACGCTCGATTCCGACACGCAGCTGCCGATGGAAGCGGCGCGAAAGCTCGTGGGCACCCTGTCGCATCCGCTGAACCGCCCGCGGTTCGACCCGCGGCTGCAGCGCGTCACCGAGGGCTACGGCGTCCTGCAGCCGCGCATCGACGTCAGCGTCGTAAGCGCGAGCCGGTCGGCGTTCTCGCGCATCTTCTCCGGCCACGTAGGCGTGGACCCGTACACGACAGCGGTTTCCGACGTGTATCAGGACCTCTTCCACGAGGGCAGCTACGTCGGGAAAGGCATCTACGACGTGGACGCGTTCGACGCGGCGCTCGCCGGCCGCGTCCCGGAAAACCGTTTGCTCAGCCACGACCTCTTCGAAGGCTTCTACGCGCGTACGGGGCTCTGCACGGACGTCAGCCTCGTGGACGACTACCCGTCGCACTACCTGTCGTTCGCCGCGCGGCAGCATCGGTGGATTCGAGGCGACTGGCAGATCGCCCGCTGGGTCTGGCGCACCGTGCCGGACGCCTCCGGCCGATCGGTGCTGAACACGCTGCCGGCGATCGCGCGCTGGAAGATCCTCGACAACCTGCGGCGCAGCCTGCTGCCGCCGGCGCTCCTGGCGCTCCTGCTGGCCGGGTGGGCCGTCCTTCCCGGATCCCCGATGCTCTGGACGACGCTCGCGCTGCTCGTGCTGGCGTTTCCTGCCTACGTCCAGGTTGCGCGATCTCTGGGGAGCGTCGCGCCGGGCGTCCCCTGGCGCGAGCACGTGCGCGCCGAGCGGGACAACATGGTGATCAGTCTGCGCCAGTCGTTCATGTACACGGCGCTGCTGGCGCACCAGAGCGTGGTCGCGCTCGATGCGGTCGCGCGGACGCTCATCAGGCTCGTGATCACCCGCCGCCGGCTTCTCGAGTGGGTGACGGCGGAACGCAACGGACAGGCCCCGACGTCGATGGCCGTCGTCTTCCGGCGCATGTGGCCTGCTCCCGCGCTGGCGGTGGCGTTTGCCGCGGTTGTCGCGGTTGTCGATCCCCTCCGTCTCGTGCTCGCGCTCCCGATTGCCGTGCTGTGGTTCCTGTCCCCGGCCCTCGCCTATGCGACGGGGCTTCCGCTCGTCCATCGGCGCATGCCGCTCGGCCGCGCCGACCGGTTGGCGCTGCGGCGCGTGGCCCGGACGACCTGGCGGTTCTTCGAGGAGTTGGTCGGACCGGAGGATCACTGGCTGGTTCCGGACAACTACCAGGAAGATCGCCGGGAGCTCGTGGCGCATCGGACGTCTCCGACGAACATCGGCCTCCAGCTCCTCGCGACGCTGTCGGCGTACGACTTCGGGTACCTGAGCTTTGCCGGCACGCTCGACCGCCTCGAACGGACGTTCGACACGATGCTCCGGATGCAGCGCTACCGGGGGCACTTCTACAATTGGTACGACACGCGGTCGCTCGTACCGCTCGCCCCCGCGTACATCTCGACGGTGGACAGCGGCAACCTGGCCGGGTACCTCCTGACGCTGCGCTCCGGCCTGGCGCAGATCGCCGAGGGTGCGCCGGTCGTGGACGCGCGCGTCCTGCGGGGTCTTCGCGATGTCCTCGAGCTGTGCGTCGCCGAGATCGAAAAGCTGAGCGGCGGCCGGCTGCCTCGCACGCTGCGATCGGAGGTCGCCAGCCTGCGCTCGCAGCTCGACGAACGTCCCGAATCGCTCGCGGAGTGGCGCGCGCTGTTCGCGCAGCTCGGCGATCGGTTGTCCGCCATCAGCGTGGGCCTGCACGAGATCGAGGAACCGCTCCTCGCCGGCGGCGCCGATTCCTCGCCGGCTGCGGTCGGCGAAGCCGAGTATTGGCTCGAGCGCGCGGCCGCGGTCGTCGCCGAGTGGCAGGACGAGCTGGACCGGCTCGCCGGCTGGATGACAGGTGGTCCGTTTGTCTTGCCGGAGGTGCCCAGCCTCACCGAGTTGATCGCCCGAAGCGAGGCGGCTGAACGGTCCAACGGACCGACCTCGCCAGAAGTCAAAGGGGCGCTCGAGCGATCGCGCCGGTACGCGGAGGAGTTGATCGATCGGGCGGAGCGTCTCGGCGTACTCGCGGACGACCTGATCGAGGAGATCGAGTTCGGCTTTCTGTTCAGCCGCGAGCGGCAGCTGTTCTCGATCGGATTCAGCGTGACGGACGGCCGGCTCGACGGCTCGTACTACGACATCCTCGCGTCGGAAGCGCGCCTGGCGAGCTTCATGGCGATCGCGACGGGCGCGATCTCGCACGACCACTGGTTCAAGCTCGGGCGCTCGCTGAGCCTGAGCGGCCGGCTCCGCACGCTGCTGTCGTGGAGCGCCTCGATGTTCGAGTACCTCATGCCGCTGCTCGTGATGCGGAGCTATCCGAGCACCCTGCTCGACGAGACCTACGACGCCGTGGTCCGGCGGCAGATCGACTACGGCGCCCAGCGAGGCGTGCCGTGGGGCATCTCGGAATGCGCGTACAACGCGCAGGATCTCGAGGGGAACTACCAATACCGCGCGTTCGGCGTGCCGGGCCTCGGGCTCAAGCGCGGGCTGGCGGACGATCTCGTCGTCGCGCCGTATGCGTCGATCCTTGCCGCGCCCATCGCCCCGACCGATGTCGTGGCGAACCTGGAGCGTCTGCGGTCCGAGGGGATGACGGGCCGCTACGGATACTACGAAGCGATCGATTACACGCCGGAGCGCGTGCCGCCCGACACGAAGCCGGGCGTCGTGCTGCCGACCTACATGGCGCACCACCAGGGCATGTCGCTGCTCGCGCTCGACAACGTCCTGAATGGCTCGCCGATGCAGAACCGCTTCCACGCCGATCCCCGGATCCAGGCGGCGGAGCTGCTGCTGCAGGAGCGCGTCCCTCCGCTCGTGCCGCTGAAGGATGTGCCGGTCGAGTTGGCCGACCACGTTCCGTCCACGCGGCGGATGCCGGCGCTCTCCGTGCGGCGCTACGTCACTCCCCATACGCTCACGCCGCGAACGCATCTGTTGTCGAACGGGTCGTACACGGTGATGGTCACGAACTCGGGCGGCGGATACAGCCGTCGCCAGAGTCTCGCGCTGACCCGGTGGCGCGAGGACGTCACGACCGACGCCTGGGGCACGTTCTGCTACGTGCGAAACGTCGAGACCGGAGACTTCTGGTCGACCACGCACCAGCCGGTCGGACGCGAGGCCGAGGACTATGAAGTGACGTTCGCGCTCGACCGCGCCGTCTGGCGGCGGCTCGACGCCGGGCTCGAGACGCGCACCGAGGTCGTGGTCTCCCCCGAGGACGATGCGGAGCTGCGGAGGGTGTCGATCACCAACCACACCCATCGGCCGCAGACCGTCGAGCTGACGAGCTACGCCGAGGTGGTGCTGGCACCGGCGGGGGCCGATCTCGCCCATCCGGCGTTCAGCAACCTGTTCGTAGAGACGATCGCCGTGCCCGAGCGCGACGCGCTCATCGCCACGCGACGGCCGCGCGAGGGGACGGAACGCCCCTACCTGATTCACGTGCTGAGCGGCCGCGGACGCGTGGGACCCGTGACGCGCTACGAGACGGATCGCGCCCGCTTCGTCGGCCGCGGCCGTACGCTGGCGCGTCCCGCCGCGATCGCCGAGCCTGGGTTTCTCTCCAACACCACGGGTCCCGTGCTCGATCCGATCGTGAGCCTCCGTCAGGCGATTCGGCTGCCGCCGGGCGGCACGGCCCGGCTGTCGTTCACGACGGGCTTCGCCGACAGCGAGGCAGGCGCCCGCCGCCTGATCGAGAAGTACCAGGATCGCCGCGCCGTTGCGCGAGCGCTCGCGCTGGCGAGCACGCACAGCCAGATCGAGCTTCGACATCTCGGCCTGACGCTCGAGCACGCGATGCGGTTCCAGCGGCTCGCCGGCCGGCTGCTGTACGGCGATCCCCGGCTGCGCGAGACGGACGCCGTGCGCGCCAACCGCCGCGGCCAGCCCGAGCTCTGGAAGTACGGGATCTCGGGCGATCTGCCGATCATCCTCGCGACCATCACCGACGCGGCGGAGCTGCCGCTCTTCGGCGACCTGCTCAAGGCCCACGAGTACCTGCGCGGGAAGGGTCTCGCGTTCGATCTTGTCGTGCTGAACACCCACGCCGCCAGCTACCGGCAGGACCTGCAGGACACCCTGCAGGACATTCTGAAGAGCGGGCCCGAGCAGGGATGGGTCGACAGGCCTGGCGGAGTCTTCCTGCGGCGCGGCGACCTGATGCCACCGGAGGATCGACTGTTGCTTCGAGCGGTCGCTCGCGCCGTCATGGACGGCGCGAACGGCGACCTGCAACAGCAACTCGTGCGCCCGCAGGTGCCCCATGAAGCGCTTCCGGATCACCTTCGCGACGTGTCATCCGGGGTCGCTTCGGCGGGCCAGGATCCCGTCCGCGACGCAGCTTCGCTCGCCGCTTCGGCGGGCCTGGAATACTTCAACGGCATCGGCGGGTTCGCCCACGACGGACGAGAGTACGTCGTCTACGTGCACGGACGCGCCGGCGTTGTGCCCCCCGCGCCCTGGGTCAACGTCGTCGGCCATGACCGCTTCGGGTTCGTCGCGTCGGAGCTCGGGGCCGGATTCACCTGGTCCGAGAACAGCCGCCTGAACCGGCTGACACCGTGGCAGAACGACCCGGTCTGCGATTCCCCGGTCGAAGCGATGTACCTGTGCGACCAGGACACGGGCCGGGTATGGACGGCCACGCCGTTGCCCTCGGGCGACGGCCATCAGTACACGGTCCGTCACGGTCAGGGCTTCACGTCGTACGAGCACACGCGCGACGGGATCGATTCACACCTCCGGCTCTTCGTCCCGTCCCGCGAGTCCGTCAAGATCTTTCAAGTTGCCGTGAGGAACCGATCGCGGCGTCCGCGGCGGGTCTCGGTGACGTTGTACGTAGAGTGGGCGCTCGGCGAAGATCGCTCGCGGTCCAGGCCGCACATCGTGACGGGCCTCGAGCCGGCCACGGGGGCCGTGATCGCCTCCAACGCGTTCCGCGAGACGTTCTCGGGCCGTGTCGCGTTCATCGATCTGTCGCCGGCGGACGGTCGCAGCGTCACCGGAGACCGCACCGAGTTCATCGGCCGGAACGGCACGCTGACCTCGCCCGCGGCGCTCGGCCGCGCCGGGCTGTCGGGGCGGACGGGCGCCGCTCTCGATCCCTGCGGCGCGATTCAGGTGCAGCTCACGCTCAAGCCCCTGGAAGAGCGGACCGTCGTCGGGCAGCTGGGCGAAGCCGCGGATCTCGGCGAGGTCGGTCGCGTCGTCGAACGCTGGCGGGATCCGAAGGCTGTTGATCGGGCGTTCACGGACCTCCGCGACTTCTGGGACACGCTGCTTCAGACGGTCGAGGTTCGGACGCCAGACCGTTCGCTCGACCTCATCGTGAATCGCTGGGCGCTCTATCAGACGCTGGCGTGCCGCATCTGGGGCCGCTCCGGCTTTTACCAGTCGAGCGGCGCGTTCGGCTTTCGCGACCAGCTGCAGGACGTGCTGGCGCTCCTGTTCGCCACGCCGGTCATCGCGCGCCGGCATCTCCTTCATGCGGCCTCGAAGCAGTTCGTCGAAGGGGACGTCCAGCACTGGTGGCACGAACCGAGCGGACAGGGCGTCCGGACAAGGTTCGCGGACGATCGCCTGTGGCTCGTGTTCGCGACGCTCGAATACGTCGGCGCCACCGGAGACGACGCGGTGCTGGACGAGGAAGTGTCATTCCTCGAAATGCGCCCGCTCAACCCGGACGAGCACGAGGCGTACGAGAAGCCGACGGTGTCGGCCGAGCGCGGATCGTTGTACGAGCATTGCGTCCGCGCGCTGGAAATCAGCCTCGCGACCGGCGCGCACGGTCTGCCGCTGATGGGCGGCGGCGACTGGAACGATGGAATGAACCTCGTCGGAATCGGCGGGCAGGGGGAGAGCGTCTGGCTCGCGTGGTTCCTGATCTCGATCCTGCCGCGGTTCGCGGAGATCGCCGCCGCGCGCGGCGACGCCGGCCGCGCCGAGTCGTACCGGGCGCACGCCGCGCGGCTGCGGCAGGCGGCCGAACGGGCTTGGGACGGTCAGTGGTACCGCCGCGCCTATTTCGACGATGGAACGCCGCTGGGGTCGGGGGCGAATCAGGAGTGCCGGATCGATGCGATCGCGCAGTCCTGGGCCGTGTTGGCCGGAGGAGGAGATTCCGCGCGCATCCGCTCGGCGATGGAGTCCGTGGACAGACACCTTATCCGGCGCGACGACCGGTTGCTGCTGCTGCTGGCGCCGCCGTTCGATCGCATGTCGCCCAGCCCCGGCTACATTCAGGGCTATCCGGCGGGCATCCGGGAGAACGGCGGGCAGTACACGCATGCGGCGCTGTGGACCGTGCTCGCGTTCGCGCGGATGGGAGAGGGTGCGCGGGCGGCGGAGCTCCTGAGCCTGCTGAACCCGATCGTCCGCAGCCAGAAGTTAGAGGACGCGAAGCGCTACCGGGTCGAGCCCTACGTCATCCCGGCCGACGTGTACTCGCGGCCGCCACATACCGGCCGCGGCGGATGGACGTGGTACACGGGCTCGGCCGGGTGGATGTATCGCGTCGGCGTGGAGGCGATCGCCGGTCTGACGCTCCGGCGCGGCGTGCTTCGCATCGACCCGTGCATCCCGCCGACGTGGCCGCGGTTCCACATCGTGTACCGGCCGCCGCACGCCGAGTATCGGATCGTCGTCGACAACCCGCGCGGCGTGAGTCGCGGCGTGCAGCGCGTCGAGATGGACGGCGTCGAGGTTCCGGAGAAAGAGATTCCGGTCGCCACTGATGGTCGAGTGCACCAGGTGCGGGTGACGATGGGGTGAGATCCCTGGTCATGGGCTATCGAGACACCGCAGATTCGACGGAAAGGCCGTTCGCTCCGGCAACCTAACGGTGGCGTGGAAAAACGCGCCCTCCGCGGCGAAGGCGGGCACAACCTCTGTGCCAATGACGATCGACTACCAGGTCCAGCTTCCGGCTGGCGGCGGCCACGTTCCGAGCAGCTGACGCAGGGTGATCACTTGCCCGAGGTGATGCGCATTGTGCAGCGCGAGGTGGGTGAGCGCGTCGCCGGCCGTGTACCCCGCAAGGAAGTCGACCTTGATCGGGGGCGTAATCGGGCGGGCCACGCGTGCGTTGTCGTCGGCGAGCGCGAGGGCGCAATTGAAGCCCGCCTCGAAGCGTTCGCGCACCGCGTCCCATTGCTCGTCGTCAACTTTCGGCCAGCCGAGCGCGGCCGAGGCAGGCGAGGGCACAGCCTTGCCGTCGCACCGGTCGAGAAACCACTCCTGCCAGAACGACATGTGCGCGACAATCTCCGCAATCGAATGCGGCACACCTTCGGGCCGACTCGCGGCGTGCGCGGCCGAAAGTCCTTCGAGGGCGGCGGTCGGTGAGAGATACGCGTGGGCGCCACGAAGCAGTGACGTGAGACGCATGGGCATTAGGGTATCGCGAGATGCGTGCCCCGGCTGGTTACTCACAGAGACCCTTTCCCCTTTGCCGGTCCTGGCGCCACCACTAGAATCAGCCTCGTCTCATGCCCCTGTCTGACGGCACGCGCGTCGGGTCCTACGAAGTTCTGTCAGCCCTTGGGGCTGGCGGGATGGGCGAAGTCTATCGGGCGCGCGACAGGCGGCTCGATCGCGACGTCGCCATCAAGATCCTGCCGGAGCCGTTCGCGGCTGACGCGGAGCGGATCGCGCGATTCCAGCGCGAAGCGAAAGTCCTGGCCTCGCTCAATCATCCACACATCGCGGCGATCTACGGGCTGGAAGAGGCGGACGGCGTCAAGGCTCTCGTGATGGAGCTTGTCGATGGCGAGGATCTGGCTCAGCGATTGGCGCGCGGCGCTATCCCTCTCGACGAGGCCCTCCCGATCGCAAAACAGATCGCTGAAGCACTCGACGCGGCGCACGAGCAGGGGATCATCCATCGCGATCTGAAGCCCTCGAATATCAAGCTCCGACCAGACGGCACGGTGAAGGTGTTGGACTTCGGCCTCGCGAAAGCCCTGGAGCCCGTGACGGTGATCAGTGGGGACGCGGCGGCTTCGCCGACCATTACGAGCCCGGCGATGACGCAGATGGGCATGATCCTCGGCACCGCCGCGTATATGAGCCCAGAGCAGGCGAAGGGACGCCCGGCTGACAAACGAAGCGACGTGTGGGCGTTCGGCGCCGTGCTGTACGAGATGCTGTCGGGCCAGCCTGCGTTCAAAGGCGACGATATTTCGGACACGCTCGCGGCCGTCCTGCGCCAGGACGTCGAGTGGACGGCGCTCCCGCCGTCGACGCCCGCGTCAGTGCGGCGCCTCCTGACGCGGTGTCTCGATCGGGACATGAGGCGCCGGCTGCGCGACATTGGCGAAGCGCGGATCGTGCTGGACGATCCCGGCACGGCAGACGATGGCCGCGTCGGCGCACTCTCGCGGCCGCGGCCCCTGTGGCGGCGCGCGATCCCGGCCGTCGTCTCGGCGATCGTGGCGGCGGGCCTGGTCGGGGCCGCCTGGTACCTCAGTCTCAGGCCCTCGACGCCCGTCGGATTGACTCGGTTCTCGTTTACGCTGCAGGCGGGACAGATCTTCACGAACGTCAGCGGCAATCGTCACATGGTCGCTCTTTCGCCGGACGGCAATCAGATCGCGTATGCGGCGAACACCCGGCTGTATCTCCGGTCGCTGTCGGAACTGGATGCCACGGCGATTCAAGGCACCGAGGGCCTTCGGAACGTGACGGAGCCGGTCGTTTTCGCCCGACGGCCGATCGATCGCGTTCTACGCCATGGCGGATCAAACGATCAAGAGAATTCCGGTCACGGGCGGGGCGGCCGTCACAATCTGCTCGGCCGACAACCCCTTCGGCATGAGTTGGGGGCCGGACGGCATCGTCTTCGGCCAGGGCAGTAAGGGGATCATGCGGGTTTCCCCCGATGGCGGCACACCGGATTCGCTGGTGAGCGTCAAGGACGGTGAGATGGCGCTGGGCCCACAGGTGCTGCCGGGCGGCCGGCACGTGCTGTTCACGCTGGCCACCGGCACGGCTCCTGACCGATGGGACAAAGCGCGAGTCGTCGTGCAGTCGTTGGCGTCGAGAGAACGACGAACGGTCATCGTGGGCGGGAGCGACGCCCGGTATGTGCCCACCGGTCACATCGTGTACGCACTCGCCGGACGCGTGTTCGCGGTCGCCTTCGACGTGCGGCGGTTGGAAGTGAAAGGCGGCCCCGTGCCGATGGTCGACGGCGTCAGGCGATCTGCGAGCAGTGACGCAGCCAACTTCAGCGTCTCCGGCACCGGCTCTCTCGTGTACATCGCCGGCCCGGTCTCGACATCGTCGGCTCACATGGACCTCGGCCTGATCGATCGAAAAGGGTTGGTAGAACCGTTGAACCTCCCGCCTGGTTCGTACTCGTCGCCCCGCGTGTCTCCAGACGGCACGCGCGTCGCCTTCGGGATCGATGACGGCAAAGAGGCGATCATCTACATCTATGAATTGTCCGGCACGAGCGCGATGCGGCGAGTCACGTTCGGAGGGAACAACCACTTCCCGATCTGGTCAAGGGATGGCAAACGCCTCGCTTTTCAATCCGATCGCGACGGCGACCTCGCCATCTTCTGGCAGGCAGCCGTCGCGGGCACCGCCGAACGCCTCACGAAGCCTCAACAGGGCGAGTCGCATACGCCTGAGTCGTGGTCGCCGAAGGCCGACACGCTTCTGTTCAGCATCACAAAGGGGTCCGACGTTTCACTGTGGACGTTCTCGCTGCAGGACAGGAAGGCGACGCCCTTCGGTGCGGTCCAGTCGCCGTTCCCGACCGACGGCGTGTTTTCGCCAGATGGACGATGGGTCGCCTACACGAGCACCGAACGGGCCACGGCGGGGGCCTCCACGAGCACCGACTGGGGGACGACGATCTACGTCCAGCCATTCCCAGCCACCGGAGCCAAGTATCAGCTCGTCGCGAAACAGCCCGGCAGCCCGCATGGTGCGATCTGGTCACCGGACGGAAAAGAGCTCTTTTACAATCCGCGGGCCGGCGGATTCGAGGCCGTCAGCGTCACGACGGCACCGACGTTTGCCTTCGGCAATGCCGTGGCGCTGCCGAGACCCTTCCAGTTGAGCCCACCAGATTCGCGAAGGCCCTACGACATCACGCCAGGCGGCAAGTTCGTTGGGCTCATCCCGGTGGGACAGACGGGGTCCGGCACACTCGATGCGCCGCAGATCCAGGTGGTCCTGAACTGGTTCGAGGAGCTGAAGGCGCGCGTGCCATGACTGCCTTCACTCGTCCTGAACTCTGAACGACGAGGGCGTCTTTGCCGTCGAAGCGTACTTGAGGAACTTCAAACCATGACGAAGTGGGTCGAGCAGCTGTGGCAGGACGTGAAATACGGCGCTCGGATGCTCCTCCGCGCTCCCGGGTTCACCGCGGTGGCCATACTTTCGCTGGCGATCGGGATCGGCGCCAACACCGCGATCTTCAGCTTCGCGGACGCGCTGCTGCTGCGACCGCTTCCAGTCGCCCGCCCGGGCGAGGTGATCACCGTCGGGACGACCGCCGCGCTCGAGTCGCTGCGCGCGACCTCGCTCGTCGCCTCCTATCCCGAGTACGTCGACCTCCGCGATCGGAGTCAGAGCTTCGAAGGCCTGGCCGCGTTTACCTACGTCACGGCCGGCTTTACGGCCGATCCGCGCCTGGCGCCGAAGCTCAAGATGGGCATGCTCGTCAGCGACAACCTGTTCGCGCTGATGGGCGTCGAGCCGACGCTCGGCCGCACGTTCCGGCCTGACGAGAACCAGGCCCACGGACGCGATGCCGTCGTCGTCCTCGGTTCAACGATGTGGGACCAGGAGTTCGCCTCGGATCCGGCCATTCTCGGCCGTACGGTGCGAATCAACGGATTCGACTTCACGGTGATTGGCGTCGCCCCCGCCGGCTTCACCGGCATGAATCAATACCTTCGGTCGGATTTCTTCATCCCCCTGATGATGTCGTCGCGTCTGCTCAGCGATCCGAAGGCGGCATCGCTCGAAGCGCGCGACGCGCGGAACCTGACGATCAAAGGGCGCCTCAAGGCCGGCGTCTCTCAAGCCAAAGCGCAGAGCGAGCTGAACGCGATTGCCGCGAGCCTCGAGCGCGAGCACCCGGACACGAACAAGAACCGGGGCCTCGTCGTCCGCACCGAGCTGCAGGCGAGGATCGCGCAGTCCCCGCCCGACGCGACACTGATCGGCATGCTGCTGACCCTGGCGCTGCTCGTGCTCTTCGTCGCGTGCGCGAACGTTGCCGGTCTGCTCACGAGCCGCGCGCCCGCGCGTGCGCGAGAGATCGCGCTCCGCCTCGCGATCGGCGCCGGACGCGGACGGTTGGTGCGCCAGCTGATCACGGAGAGCCTGCTGATGGCCATCGTGGGCGGTGTGCTGGGCCTCGGCGTCGGCTATGCCGGCATGACCCTCTTCCGGCAGATCGAGCTGCCGACCGATCTTCCGGTGATGCTGTCGTTCCAGATGGATCGCCGCGCGCTCGGCTTCAGCCTGATCGTTGCGGCCGTGAGTGCCGTCCTCTTCGGTCTGATGCCCGCGCTCCAGTCAACCCGCCCCGATCTCACCGCCATCATCAAAGCGAGCGACAGCGTCGCGCCGGGAAAGCGGCGGCGATGGGGACGGGCGATCCTCGTCGGCGGTCAGGTGGCCGTGTCCGTCGTCGTGCTCGTCGTGGCGATGTTCATCTATCGCGGTTTTCGACAGAACCTGGCCGAGGGTCCCGGGTTCCGGACCGATCATCTGCTGATGATGTCGTTCGACCCGACGCTCGTCCGCTACTCGCAGCCGCAGGCGCAGCGCTTCCTCGAGCAGGTTGCGGAACGCGCGCGGACGCTGCCCGGTGTCCGGAACGCCACGCTGACGACCTCGATTCCGATGTCGAACGACTCGATCAACGCCGAGACGATCGCGCCAGAGGGCTACCAGTTTCCACCCGGGCAGGACAGTGTCACGGTTCTGTCGTCAACGATTGACGAGCAGTATTTCGACACGATGGGAATTCCGCTCGTGCAGGGCCGGAACTTCCACGAGACCGACACACTGGATGCGCCGCAGGTCGCCATCGTCAATCAGCGGCTCGCCCAGCAGTACTGGCCGAATCAGGATCCCCTCGGGAAGCGTTTCCAGGTGATGGACGAGCGGAAGACGTGGGTGCAGGTCGTCGGCGTGGCCAGGAACAGTAAATACCTCTTCATCGCGGAAGGGCCGACCGAATTCGTGTACCTGCCTTACCGGCAGCGAAAGCCCGAGCGGATGGTTCTGGTGACGCAATCAGCGGGCGACGCGGCCGGACTGGCCGCCCCGCTGCGTCAGATCGTTCACGATCTCGATGCGAATCAGCCGATTTTCAACGTTCGCACCATGGAAGCGTTCTACCGCATGCGCGCCGTCAGCATCTTCAATGTCATCGTGACGATCATCGGATCGATGGGGCTGATGGGCCTCGGGCTCGCGATTGTCGGCCTTTACGGGCTCGTCGCGTACTCCGCGAGCCGAAGGACGAGGGAGATCGGCATCCGGCTGGCGATCGGCGCCGATCGAGCCAACGTGCTGCGGATGGTGCTGCGGCAGGGCATCGTGCTGGCGCTCGCGGGTCTTGCGGTGGGGCTCGTCGCGAGCGTCGGCGCCGGGGAGTTGCTCGCAGCCGCGTTTCCCTCGGACGACAACTCGATGGATTATGCGGCGCTCCTGATCGTCGCAGCGATAGTCGTCGCCGTCACGTTTGTGGCGGCCTACGTGCCGGCGCGGCGAGCCTCGCGCATTCATCCGATGGAGGCGCTCCGGTACGAATAACGGTGAGCATCACGCTGCGTGACGCCCGCGCTTCTTCGCACGCTTGCCCGCCGTAGCCCTGGCGGAGGCGAGCGCCGTTCGCCCACGCGCTTTCGTCTTCGCGCCCGCCGCATCCAGGCTCGCGCGCAGCCGCTCCATCAAGTCGACCACGTTGGAATCCCGCGGACGCTTGTCCGAGACCAGGCGGGCCTCCTTGCCCTTCATCCGTGCTCTTGACAGTCCGCGTCCTTGGGGCTAATTTGTCGCAACGTGGGCCAAATAAGCCCATCCGTGGCCTGACGACAGGCCATATGGCGCAGAAATAGGGCTGTTTCGGCTGTCTTTTGTTCTCGAGGTGGTCGAATGCGGAAGATCGACCCCGCTCGGTTTCAGGTCGCGACACGCGGCACCTCCCGCGCCATCAACCGCCGCATCGCCCTGAACCTCGTCCGCGCCCGACAGCCGATCTCCCGCGCCGACCTCGCGCGCGCCATGGGCGTCCGCCGCAGCGCCGTCAGCCTCATCATCAGCGACCTCCTCAAGGAAGGCCTCGTCGTCGAAGGGGCGACCGGTGAAGCGGAACGCGGCCGCAAGCCGACCTTCCTCTACATCGACTCGGCGCGCAGGACCGTCGTCGCCGTGGACATCCGCGCGAGCCAGACCTTCGTCATGCCCGCCGACCTGATCGGCAAGCCGCTCGGCAGCGTGACCGGATTCCCGACCGTTCGTGAGCCCAAAGCGCTGGTCGCGACGCTCGCCAGGCGAATCAAGCACCTGCTCGCCGATCACCGCGGCGCCGCCGGCTGCGAGGGGATCGGCGTCGTCGTGCCGGGCATGGTGGAGCAATCCACGATGCGCGTGCTGCACGCGCCGACGCTCGGCTGGCGCGACGTGGACCTCCGCGAGCCGCTCGCGGCCGCGACCGGCCTTCCCGTGCAGATCGAGAACTCCGGGCGCGCCTGCGCGCTCGCGCAGCTCTGGTCGCTGCACGACGTCGCAGCCACCGCCGGCGACCTCGTGTTCGTCAGCATCTCGGACGGCGTCGGCGTCGGCGTCATCGTGCGCGGCGAGCTGATGCGCGGCCGGCACAACATCGCGGGGGAGTTCGCGCACGTCCCGCTCTCGCTCGACGGCCCGCGCTGCTCGTGCGGCGCGACCGGCTGCTGGGAGGCCTACGTCTCGAACCGCGCGACGCTCGCTCGCTACTTCGGCCGGGCAGTGGATCCGGCCGGCCCCGTTCCCGCCGAGTTGAAGGCCTTCACGATTGAGGACCTGATCGCTCGTGCGCGCGCGATGGATCCGAAGGCGGTCACCGCGGTTCAGGCGACCGGCAGGTATCTCGGGCTCGGACTGTCGAGCGTCGTGAACGCGCTCGATCCCGACTGCGTGTACGTCGGCGGCGAGATCACGGCGGCGTGGGACCTGATCGAGGTGACGGTGCGTGCGGCGCTCGCCGAGCGGGCGTTGACCCCGGCGGCGGCCGCCGTGGAGATCCGCACGGCCGCGGCGGGCGACTACCCGCGGCTCCGCGGCGCCGCCGCGCTCGTCGTCGCGCCGGCGTTTGCGGCACCCGTCGTTGCATAGAGGAACGGGCGACATGCTATCGGCTCGCGTCGCGCTCTTCACGATCGCCACGGCGCTCGCGCCGGGAGTCGGCAGTCTGCCGCCGGCCAACGACGCCTTCGCGATCGCGGATCTGGATCGCGAGGTGCGGTCGTTCCTCGATCGAGAGCTGGCCTCGCATCTGGGGGCGGTGACCTCGCTCGAGCCGCCCGTCGAGCGCGTGCACGGCGCCCTGACGACCGGCGAGTTCACGTGGGGCACGTTCATGCGGGCGCTGGCGGCGTACGGGCAGCTTTCGGGCGTGTCGACGCTCGCGGGTCGCGACCTGGCCCGAACCATCGCGGAGATCGGCCTCCTCGAGGCGCGGCTGGGCGGCACGCGCTTTTCGCAGCTGTACGCGGCGCTCTCGCTGCGGCATTTCGGCACCGATCTCGCGAAGAACCGCGTCTGGCAGTCGCTGACGCCCGCCGAGCGCAAGACGTGGACGCGCCTGATCGACGTTACGCAGTTCTACGATCCGGTCAAACGGCAGCCGATCAATCTGCCGGAGAACTATGTCGGCGTCGCCGCGCGCATCGCCGCGATGGCGTGGGAAGTGAAGCTCCTCGAGGATCGCGTGCTTCTCGATTCGCTGCTCGATCGCGCCGCGCTCCAATTTACCTCCGGCGCGTTGTACGCGGACGATGCGGTGCCGACCGGCCGATACGATCGGTACTCCAACGAATACGCGCGGTACGTCTGGGAAGCGGCGCAGATAGCGGGCCGGCGCGATCTGCTCGATGCGCTCCGGCCGTCGCTCCGCGCGCAGATGCGGCTCTGGTGGGACCTCGTTTCGCCAGACGGCTACGGCTATCCGTGGGGGCGCAGCCTCGGCGTCGTCAGCTACCTTGACACTCTCGAGATCGCAGGCTTCCTCGCGATCCAGCCGGAGTTTCAGCCCGCCCCTCCGGACCAGCTCGCGTCCGCCTGGCGCGCCGCGTGGCGCTGGCTGCGGCAGGACTACAAGGACGGCACGCACCTGCTGTCGATCTTCGACGATGGGCGGGGCAACTTCGGCTACATCGGCCGCGACCGCGAATGGCAGCAGACGACCGGGTTCATCGGCAAGCTCGCGCACGCGCATCTCCAGTTGACCGCGGGCCTGGGTCGCAGCCAGGTCACGCGAGCGCCGGCCGTCCCCATACTCCCACCTGTTGCGCGCTTCGAGTTCTTTCAGACCCGAGGACGAAAAGCAGGAGTCTGGCTGATGCGCCAGGGTCCGGTGCGGTTTGCGCTGCCGATTACGACGGCGACGCGGCCCGGAGTCGCCGACTACCTGCCGTCGCCGCACGGTCTCGCCGGATTCGCCGCCCCGGTCGAGCAGCTCTTGCCGGCGCTCGTGCCGTTTCTCGAGCTCGACGACGGGCGGACGATCGTTGCGGCGGACGGAGCGGACGAGATCGTGCCGTCGGCGGACGGGCGCGCGTTGCGCGCACGCTGGAAGCGCTGGGCGCAGCTCGGCGCGAAGCCGGGCGCCTTGATCGATCCGGGGATCGACGCGGAGGTCGAGTGGCGGCTCGAAGGTGCCGCGTTGATACGGGTCGAGCGGCTCACGGCCCGGAGATCGATCGCGATCCGGCGATGGCGGGTCGTCGTGCCCTCCACCGGCACGCGATGGCTGACGTACACGGCCGGCCCGGTCCGGACCGACGTACTGGACGGCCCCGAGGGCGTGCTCGAGGTGTCGGTTCTCCAGGCGGACTGGCCGTACGGCACGAGCCGGCAGTCGACCGGCTCCGGGCCCGAAGGACGCGGCGCGCGGATGGCGATCCCGCAACACCTGATTTACGCCGCAGAAAACATCCAGCTGCCGCAAGGCACGGCGAAGGGCTGGACCCTGCGATTGGAGGTACGAGGTGGTCATGCAAAGTGAGGCGATCAGCGCGGAGCGCTGCGTGGTGCGGAACACCGGCGGGCGCAGCGGACGCAACGTATCGGTCGCGCCCGGCGCCACGGCGTCGAAGCACCTGCACTACGGCCGCATCATTCTCGACCGGGGCGCCGCCGCGCTGCGCTTCAACACGAAGGAGCTCGAGACCGGGTTCATCTGCCTGAAGGGCAGCGCGGCGATCCGGATCGACGGGCAGACGTTCACGCTGGAGCGGTACGACGCCCTGTACGTGCCGCGCGACTCGTCGGTGGAGGTCGCGCCGGAGACAGATGCCGACGGGTGCGATCTCGCGGAGCTCGCCGCGCCGGTCACGGCGCGTCACCCTGTCCAGTTCGTCTCGTTCAAGGAGGTGCAGCGGGATCCCGGCCTGCACTTCAAGGCGGGCGGGCCGGCCAACCAGCGCGAGCTGAACATCCTCCTCGGCAAGAACGTGCAGGCCGGACGGATCCTGGCCGGCGTGACGTTCAGCGCGCCGGGCAACTGGACGTCCTGGCCGCCTCACGAGCATGCCGCGATGCTCGAGGAGGCGTACCTCTACATCGACATGCCGCCGCCCGCGTTCGGCGTACAGCTGGTCTACACGAACGCGGCGGAGCCCGAGCTGGCGACGATCGTTCGCGAAGGAGACGTCGTCCTGATGCCGGCGGGCTACCACCCGAACGTCGCGGCGCCGGGCGGCTCGATCAACTTTCTCTGGATGATGGCGGCGAACCGGGAGCACGCGGATCGGCAGTTCGGGGTCGTCAACGTCCAGCCTGGATTCGGCGCGGGCGGGTCCGGGCTCGATGCGGGCCGCGCCGGGGCGGGCAGGACGCCAGGAGATCGGCCATGAGCGAAGGATGGGCCTTTCAGCACAGGGAGTGGTCGACGATTCCCATCCAGCATGTCAGCGACGGCGTCGAGCGCCAGATGATCTGGGGCGAGCGGCTGATGGTGTGCCGGCTGCGGCTCGCGCCGCACGTCGTAACACCGGTCCACTCGCATCCGCACGAGCAGATCACGATCGTCGAGCGCGGCCGCGTGCGGTTCGTCGTCGGCGGCACCGAGCGCGTGTCGTCCGAAGGGGACGTGCTGCATTTTCCGTCCCGCGTCGAGCACGGCGCCACGATGCTCGACGAGGAAGTCGTGCTGATCGACATCTTTTCACCGGTGCGTGAAGACTTTCTGTCGGAGACCAGCCCATGAACGCCGCACAGACCGTCCGTGACGCCGACAAGCGCGAGGCGCTGGAGCGGGTGCTCCGGAGCTCCACCTTCAACCGCGCCCGACAGGTGCGGAACTTTCTGCGTTACATCTGCGAGATGGAGCTCGCCGGCCGCGCGGCGGCGCTCCACGAGTACCTGATCGCCGTTGAGGCGATGGGACGGCCGATGGCCTATTCGACCGAAGAAGACTCGAGCGTGCGGCGCCGCGCGTACGCGCTGCGCCAGAAGCTCGACGAGGTCTACGCCACGGAGCTGGCGGACGCCAACGTCCGCATCGACGTTCCGAAGGGCAGCTACGTCCCGAGGTTCGTGCTGGTCGCCGACGCCGAGGCGCAGGGGGAGAGGGCATGACGAGCCACGGATTACGCGGATTACACGGATGGACCTGGACGTTGCCGTACTCGTTTGGGGTCATGGTTCTGGCCCTCGGGCTCTCAATCTCCGCCGTTCGCCCGCTTCTGTCGCAGGCTACGCCGCCTGCGAAGGATTCCGAAACCGCCAAACGCCTCGCCTGGTTTCACGAAGCCAAGTACGGCCTGTTCATTCACTGGGGGCTCTACGCGATCCCCGCGGGCGAGTGGAAGGGCAAGCGGATCCCGGGCATCGGCGAGTGGATCATGTTCCGCACGCCCGTTCCCGTACGCGAGTACGAGCAGCTCGCGAAGCAGTTCAATCCGGTGAAGTTCGACGCGAAGGCGTGGGTGCAGCTCGCGAAGGACGCCGGGATGAAGTACATCGTCATCACGTCGAAGCACCACGACGGGTTCGCGCTCTACCAGTCGAAGGTGAGCAGCTACGACGTCGTGGATGCCACGCCGTTCAAGCGGGACATCCTGAAGGAGCTGGCGGACGCGTGCGCGAAGCAGGGCATGCGCCTGGGCTTCTACTACTCGCAGTCGCAGGACTGGCACGATCCGAACGGCATCGGCAACACGTGGGACTTCGGCCCTGACGAGAAGAAGGACTTCGACAAGTACCTGCGCGAGAAAGCCGAGCCTCAAATCCGCGAGCTGCTCACCGGCTATGGTCCGGTCGCCCTCATCTGGTTCGACACGCCGCGGTTCATGACGCCGGAGCGCGGGCAGCGCTTCGTCGACATCCTGCGCTCGATCCAGCCCATGACGTTGATCGACGGCCGGCTCGGGATTCCCGGCGACTACGTCACGACCGGCGACAACGTCATTCCGCCCGACGTGCAGGGGACCGCGTGGGAAGTGCCCGCGACGATCAACCACACGTGGGGCTACAAGTCGTACGACCACGACTGGAAGCAGCCGGGCAACATCGTCTTCAAGCTCGTGGACATCGTCAGCAAGGGAGGCAACTACCTGCTGAACGTGGGACCCATGGCCGACGGCATCATCCCGCGGCCGAGTCAGGACGTCCTGCGGGCAGCGGGAGCGTGGCTGAAGGTCAACGGCGAAGCGGTCTATGGCGCAGGACCGACGCCGTTCGGCGACGAGCTCGGCGAGTCAAGCGCGAAGGGCGCAAAGGATCTTCGCGGCCAGCCGCTGATGCTCGCCCGCACCGAATGGCGCGTGACGACGAAGCCCGGAAAGCTCTACATCACGTTCTTCGCCGAGCCGCGCGTGCCGTTCGAGCTGCCGGCGATGAAGAACGCCGTCAAGCGCGCCTACCGCCTCGCCGATGGCGCCGCGGTCGAGGTCAAGAGGGACGGCGCGAAGACGCTCTTGAACATCGAGCGCCCGATCTACGACCCCATGGCGACGGTCATCGTTGTCGAAATCGACGGGCCGTCCGAATAGGCGAGCCCGGCGTCTTAAGGTTCGGAGATGCCGGGCTCGCGTCGTTCGGCGCGTCGCGTTGCCGCGGCCGGCGCAGCCCTGATCGCCGCAAGTCCGTCATTCTGGCCATCAACCGCGCTCGCACAGAGCTCCACACCGGCCCCGCCACCCATCGTCCTCGACTACTCGACCGTGCCGATGACGCGCAACGCGTCGCTGGCCGACGCAGGCGTCAGGTTGATCGAGCTCGGGGCCGACTGGGGCGTGGACGCGTTCGCCGGCGACCTGTTCGTCCGCCGGTCCAAGGGCGGGTTCTTCGCGCGCTTCGGGCGGTGGCTGGGGTTTGATTTCTTCGTCGATGCCTTTGCCGTAGTAGCGGTCCACGAGTACGGGCACGCGACGCGCGTCGACGAATCCGGGCGGACGGCGCAGGTGTTTCTCGGAGGGTTCAACGGCTCGCATTTCGTCGCGCGCGGCGCGCCCGTCACGCCGGTCGAAGCCATGAGCATCTTCAGCGGCGGCCTGGAGGGTGAGCAGGCGCTCGCCGATCGCATCGGCGATCGAATGTTCACGGCCGGCAGCGCCACGTCCGCGGAGCTGACCACGCTCTTCCTCACGGCGTACGGGACGGAGTCGTACATCCTCAGCACCCTCCGCGAGTCCCGGCTCGCGAGCCCCGATCGCTTTCTTGAACGGCGGGCGGTCGGGCAGGCCCGGTGATCCCGCGCAGTACGTCATGGGGCTGACGGGCGCGGAGTTGTCATTGACGTCTCCGTTTCGGGCAGCCGAAGTGTCGCAATACTTTCCCGAGATCCAATCGAACGCGCGCTCGATCCGCCGGCGCGCGCTGCTGAACCTGCTCGACTACCAGTACGTGACGGTGGGCGTCGGGCTGTTTCGCGATTACATGTGGAGAGGCGAGCGGCGGGTCCCGGTGCGGTGGATTGAGATGGGATCCGTCTCGATCGCGCCAGGGGTGAGCTATCGTCTGTCGCCGATCGGGCCGGAGACTCGCGTGCACAGCCGGTACAAGGCCGGCGCGATGACTGGTGACGCGTACGTACGATGGAGCGATCAGGTGGCGCAGGACCGAACCCGGTCGGTCGGCGCCGGCGGCGAGCTGCAGCTGGGAACCATTCGCCGCGTGGAACCGAGAATCGCGTTCGATCTCTGGCGCAATCCCGATGGCACGCTGCGCGTGCGCACGGAGGGCGCCGCCACGTTCAGCGGATGGCCGACCGACCGCTTCGTGTTGACCACCGCGGTGGGAGCAAAGGGGAGCGGATACGTTCCCGGGTATTCGCTCACCTCAGGCGCCTATGTCGGCATCGGAGGCGGCATTCGCTTTTGATGGCCCGTCCTGCCCCGCGGGCAGCCCTGAAGGGCTGCGCTACGGAAGGTGTAGCTCCATCAACACTTCGTCGTCTTCCACGCCGTCGATGATGACCTGACGGGCCAGCCGGCCGCAGTCCTGAAAGCCCAGATTCCGGTAGAACGCCTGAGCCCTGGTATTCGAGCCGCGAACGTGGATCACGAGTTTTCGATAGCCGGCATCGCGCGCGAAGGCCAACGTGGCGCGCCAGAGCTGACCTCCGACGCCCCGGCCTCGCCACGCGGGCAGCAGGAACGTCCCCACCTGTCCGACATGCGCCATCGAGCCGAGGACCGGCGACCAGCGGTCCAGAATCTGGAGGCCGACGATCCCGTCGCCATCGTCGATCGCGACGTGAATGGCTTCGCGCGGAGACAACGACTCGATAAAGCGCCGCTCTTCCTCGACGGTCCAGGCCCGGTCGATCGCGGAGTGAATCCGCTCTGACGCGATCGCTTCGATCACTCCCGCAATTCCGGCGGCGTCTCCCGGGGAGGCCCGCCGTACTGAACCCGTATAATCCATGGCAGCTCCTGTCGCCCTCCCTGATATCGAGTGACGCGATGGCGCGCAACAAGTATTTCAAGCTGGTCGAATCCATCGGCTCCGCGATCTTATCGTCGGCGCCCACAAGTACGTCAGCACCAAGTCCGCAAGGAGGTCGCGCGGACGCAGCCGCCGCTGAGAGTGAGGATGTCATGTCTAGAGAAACACCTGAGCAACTCCTGAAATCGATCGTCAATGGAATCAACACCGGCGATCTCGAGGCCCTCATGTCTCTGTATGAGCCTGAAGCTGCGTTTGCGTCTCAGCCCGGGAGTCTCGCTCACGGCGTGGCTGGTGTTCGTGAGTCACTGGCCGCCTTCATTACGATGAAGGGCACGCTCGATCTCAAAGTCACCCGCGTCCTCGAGGCAGGTGGACTGGCCTTCGTTGCTGGCGTCTGGTCATTCACCGGAACCGGAGTAGATGGCAAACCCGTGACGCTGACGGGCCGCAACGGGGATGTTCTGCGTCGTCAACCAGACGGCTCGTGGCGCTTCGTCATCGACAATCCCTGGGGAACCGACTGAATCGCCAATCTCCAATGTTTCCGCCACGCTTATAATCGCTGACATCCCGTGGCTCTGAGTCCAGGCGCACGTATCGGCCCGTACGGGATCGTGTCCGCGCTCGGCGCGGGCGGCATGGGGGAGGTGTACCGCGCCCGCGATGCCAGGCTGGGCCGCGACGTCGCGCTGAAGATCATCCCCGACGCCTTCTCCGCCGATCCGGAGCGTCTCGCGCGGTTTCAGCGCGAAGCGAAGACGCTTGCCTCGCTCAACCACCCCAACATCGGCGGCATCCACGGCCTCGAAGAGGCGAACGGCGTCACCGCCATCATCATGGAGCTGGTCGAGGGCGAGGATCTCGCACAGCGCCTCGCGCGCAGCGCGATCCCGCTCGACGAGGCGCTGCCCATCGCGCGGCAGATCGCCGAGGCGCTCGCTGCGGCGCACGAGCAGGGGATCGTCCACCGCGACCTGAAGCCGGCCAATATCAAGGTGCGCGACGACGGCACGGTGAAGGTGCTGGATTTCGGCCTGGCGAAGCCGATGGAGGTGGCGGGCGTTTCGTCGAGCGGGCCGCCGTTGCCGACGATCACCTCACCCGCGATGACGCAGGCCGGCGTCATCCTCGGCACCGCCGCCTACATGAGCCCGGAGCAGGCGAAAGGCAGGCCGGCGGACAAGCGGAGCGACGTCTGGGCGTTCGGGTGCGTCGTCTACGAGATGCTGGCCGGCAGGCGTGCGTTCGAGGGCGAGGACATCAGCGACACGCTCGCCGCGATCCTGCGCGGCGAGCCGGACTGGACCGCGCTGCCTGCCGACATTCCTCTTTCCGTCCGCACGCTGCTCACGGGCTGTCTGACCAAAGATCGGCGACACCGCGTCGCCGATCTGTCAGCCGCGTTGTTCGTCATCGATCACCAGGCGCATTTGAGTGCCGCGGCTGCCGTACCGATGGCTTCGGCCGCGCGCGTCCCGTCCTGGCGCAAAGCTCTTCTCGCCGCCACCGTCGTCATCGTCGGGCTCGCCGCCGGCTACGCCGGCTGGAGACTGAAACCGGAGCCCTCGCGCTCCGTTACCCGCCTGGCGATCACGATGCCCGACCGCGAGGTGTTTACCCCGGGCCCGTCTGCGCCACTCGCAATCTCTCCGGACGGCAGGCAGCTGGCCTACACCGCGAGCGCGCGACTGTATGTGCGCTCGCTCGATCAACTCGGGGCGACGCCGGTTGAGGGCGTCGAAAACCCGGGGTTCGCCAGCGCGCGAGTCCCGTTCTTTTCCCCCGATGGTCAGTGGATCGGCTTCTGGGAGGGAGGACTTCTGAAGAAAGTCTCCGTCAGCGGCGGCGCGCCGGTCACGTTATGTGCGATTTCGCCGCCGCCCTATAGCGCAAGCTGGTTGGTCGACAACACGATCCTCGTCGGTCATGGTCCACGGGGCATCTTCCGTGTGTCCGGCAACGGCGGCACGCTCGAGCAGGTCGTCACCGTCGAAGCCGGGCAGCGTGCGCATGGCCCTCAACTTCTGCCGGACGGTCGAACGATACTGTTCACGCTCGCGCGCACTGCCAGCTGGGACGAGGCGGAGATCGTGGTGCAGTCGCTCGACAGCGGCGCGCGCCAGACGCTCATCACCGGCGGCACCGACGGCCGATACTTGCCTACCGGACATCTCGTCTACGCGCTGCGGAACACCCTGATGGCGGTCCCGTTCGACGCGGCCTCTCTCAGCGTCCGGGGCGGTCCGGTCGCCGTCGTCGAGGGCGTGGCACGGCAGATGGCGGCCCTGAGCGCACCGCTTCAGTTCGCGGTGTCGCCAGCGGGGTTCCTCGCGTACGTGCCTGTGACAAGTGTCGTAACGCCGCGCAGGTCGCTCGTGTGGGTCGATCGCCAGGGGCGGGAGGAAGCGATCGCGGGCGCGCCGTTGCGCGCGTACACCCATCCCCGGATCTCGCCGGACGGGACTCGTCTGGCGCTGGATTTCCTCGACGAGAACCAGGCATCGGATATCTGGATCCGGGACTTCCAACGTGGGACGGCGACGAGACTGACCCTCGACCCAACGGCCGACCGGGCTCCACTCTGGATGCCCGACGGCCAGCGCATCATTTTCAGTACGGCGCGGACGGGCCGTAACGCTCTCTTCTGGCAGGCAGCCAACGGAACCGGGACTGCCGAAAAGCTGCTCGAAAGCGACACTCAAATCGTGGCGAATGCAGTCTCGCGCGACGGCAAGCGCCTCATCCTCCGCACGGGCAGCGGCAGCATGGGCGGCTCCGACCTGATGGTGCTCGAGCTCGGCGACGGCCGCTCCGGCCCGTCGCCCGCACTGGGGGTCGGTAAGCCGAGCCCGCTCGTGCAAACGTCGTTCGAGGAGCACAGCGCGGACCTTTCACCGGATGGCCGCTGGCTGGCGTATCAGTCCAACAGCTCCGGTGCGTTCGAGGTGTACGTGCGCCCGTTCCCTGATGTGGCAGGTGGTCAGTGGCTCGTGTCCACGGCCGGCGGTACGGAGCCGTGCTGGGCGGCAGACGGCCGGGAGCTGTTCTACCGGGATCCCAAGGGCGCCGTGATTAGCGTTCCGGTCGGACCAGGTGCCACGTGGTCGGTGGGCGCACCGGTTCAGCTGTTCGAGGGCAGCACTTTTCTGTTCAGTGCGGGCCTGACAATGAACGCGCGCACCTACGACGTGTCGCCTGACGGCCGGCGGTTTCTGATGATCAAGAACGCCGATGCGCCCGCGTCCTCCGCACAGGCCCGCATCATCCTCGTGCAGAACTGGTTCGAGGAACTGAAATCGAAAGTACCAATCAAGCAGTGATCGCGCATTGACGATCAGGGATTGACGATTGCGGATTTATTGATGATTGTCGATTGGTAATTGAGGATTATTGACGATTGAGGATTGGGATGATTGACGACCGGTTTGCTTCGTTCAGAAACGCGACTGCCGCGGCCGTGCTGAAAGGCGCCGGCTCGACGCCTGCCGAGCTTCGTCAAGCGGTCGCAGGCGGCAACCCTCCACTCGAGCTGAAGACGCTTGTGCAGAAGATCCGCACGCGCGCGTACACCGTGACGGATCAGGACCTCGATACGCTCAGAAGCCGCTATACCGAAGATCAGCTCTTCGAGATCATCGTCGCGGCAGTGTTCGGCACCGCGAGCGATCGGCTTGCAGCAGCCCACCGGGCGCTGGAGGAGGCGTGAGGCTCAGCAACGTCGAACGCGGCGACAAGTTGAAATTCCGGCTGTTCTACGCGTTCCTACGCGTGGTCTCCGGCTACCGGGCGTCCGACGTGATGCGGACGCTGCGGTACCGGCGGGACTTCTTTGGACAGCCGCATTCTGCGCACACTCAGGCCGTCATGCGCGGCCCGTCCGACTGGTCGGTGGGGGAGCGCGAGCTCTTCGCCGCATTCGTGTCGCGCATGAATCAGTGCCATTTTTGAACGAACGCCCACGCCGCGGTCGCGGCGTCCGCCCTCGATAACGACGATCTGGTGCAGCAGGTCCTGGACGACTACACGACGGCGCCGATCGACGACAAACTGCGCGCGACGCTGGGGCTGCTGAAGAAGATGACGCTCGATCACGGCAACCTTCGGACCCGAGGACGTGCGGGCGGTGCTGCGTACGGGCGTGTCGAAGCAGGCGATTCAGGACGCGCTGGAAGTCGCGTTCCTGTTCAACATCTACGATCGGCTCGCCGACTCGATGGGCTGGGACGTGCCGGCCATCTCTGGCGGGTACTACCAGGTTGTAGCGAAACGATTACTCAGACACGGGTATGGGGGCTAACCTGCATTGCTGATTGTGGATTGGGGATTGTGGATTTATTGCTGATTGGCGATTGCCGATTGCGAAATTATTGACGATTGCCGGATTGGCGTATCAGCAAAAGCGCCCGGTCCAGCACCTCATCGAGCCCCTTCCTGAGTCCGGCGAGGGTTGGTGCGACCGGGATATCGGGCTTCACGCCGACGAGATGGAACGGCGCCCGACCATCGTGGCCGGTGACGCGCATACCCGTGAACGAGATTGTGAACCCTCCAGGAACTACGAAGTTCGCCACATTGCCGTTCGTGCCGGCGGTCGTTCCGCCGACGATTGTCCCGAGTTTCCGGTCAGCGACGTAGCCCATGACGGACTCGGCGTAACTAATGGCGCGCCCGTCGGTGAGAAATACAATCCTTCCACCCACGCGAGGACGTGCCGGCTGTAGATTCCAGCCGAAACTTTCCCAGCCCTCGACCTGGCCGAATGGTCCGGTGATCTTCGCAACGTGCATCCAGCGGTCGCTCTCGGGAGCGTCGATGAGATGCGGGAGGATCCCGGCGCCCGCGTCAGTCGGGTAGCCCCGCACGTCAAACACGACGCCCCTTGCACTCGCCAGCCTCGTCAGCACAGAGGTGACCTCGGACATTTGCGCCCGAGTCAAATCGAGGTACCACACGCCGGCCGTCAGCTCGACGACGGCATCCGGCCGTTTCTCAGGTTGGAGCTTGCCTACTTCGCAGGTGAACCTGGCCGTTCGCGGCCCCGTACCGCTGTCCAGCACGACATTGACAGCGACGCCACGCGAGCAGGCCGCTATTTCCCGGAGCGCGCGTGCCTGCTTCCACTGCGCGGTTCCCGATGTAAGCTCCATGAGCGCGCTGACCCGGCTCGCAGCGGGGCGCCCATCGATTGCCGAGACCACCGCACCGACAGGTGCTTCGGCGGAGAGGGCGCTCGCGGTGATCACGACATCGCTTCCGATGACGCCAAACTGAACGGGGAGCCACCGGGCGCTGGATGCTTCGGAGCGTACGTCGTTGACCCGTCCATGACCGTCACGCGCGTCGGCCACCAGCCGCCTGAGCGCATCGCGATGCGCGTCCCGCGTCGTCGACGTGTAGGCGAGCTCCAGGTGCGGCCGGAGCCGCGCGTCCCAGTCGGCGCCTGTCTCGGCCCAGTACGGATAGAAATGACGGAAGACATTCCAGACGACCACGACGTCGGCCAGGCGCACATCCAGGTCGGACGGGTCACTGGAATCCGGAATTCGTTCCAGGGCGGCCTTCAGAGCCTTGAGCGTCTTCCCTCTCTCCGCACTGGCGCTGGCCTGGGCCTGCGACAAGGCCACGGCCATTCGTGCCTTCAGTCCAGAGCCGAGGTCAACATCGACGTGGGCTCCGCTTCTGGCGGTCGGAGAGGGGCGACTCGTCCGGTTCGCTCCGTAAGGGCTGCGCCCAGTGGTGATGCCGGCGCCGAGATAGCGCCACGCGATGAGGCGCTCGTCGGCATCTCCGACGGGCGGACTTGGCGGCAACTGCGAGGTGATATCGATCCCCGGCCCGAGCGGTTCGAATAGTTCTTCCAGCGCCGCCTCGAGACGCCGCGCATCAGGAATAGCGCGCAGCTGCTTCAATCCATGGACGGCAAAGCGGTTCCAGTCGAGGCCGGCCGCGGCGTCGCTCGGATAGAAGTAGCGGACCGCGCCGAACAGTCGGGCGAACGCCGCGGCGTTCTCGATTTCCTGCCGCAGCGCGCCTGCGGATGCTGGCACGGCCAGGACCGTGACGGTCGCAAGGATGGCGGCGATCGGTCTCGGCATCGTCGGGCTAGCGAGCTGGATTCTACACGTTACAATGCAGGCACGACGCCATGCCGCGCAGCAATTTCAAACTCGTCGAGTCCATCGGCCGCACCTTGCCGGACGTGGAAGTGACGACCACCTGGGGTAAGCCCACGCTGAAGGTACGCGGCAAGATGTTCGTGTGCATCGCATCCCACAAGTCCGCGGAGCCGAACACGCTCGTCGTGATGATGGACTTCGCCGCCCGGGACGCGCTCCTCGAGGACGACCCTGATACGTACTACCTGAAAGAGCACTACGTGAACTATCCGTGCGTCCTCGTTCGGCTGTCGCGCGTCGCTGCCGACGCGCTGCGGGACCTCATCGCCGGCGCGCACCGCTTCGTGAGTGCCAAGAGAGTGAGGAAGTCAGCCGGAAGAGGTCGTCGAGTGGCTCGACGATCACGTGCGGCTGAGTAACCCAATCCTCAATCGTCAATAATCCTCAATCGACAATCAGCAATCATCAATAAATCGACAATCCCCAATCCTCAATCCACAATACTCAGTTCTCAGAAGGTGAGCTTCAGCCCGAGCTGAACCTGCCGTGACGTCGTCACCGTCGACGTGATCCGGCCCCAGGTGGGCGCGACGATGGGGGAGCCGTTCGCGGCGACGCCGGTGAATGCCGTCCGGCCGGACGGGACCGCGAAGTTCGGCCGGTTCAGCAGGTTGAAGCACTCGATGCGCACGTCCAGCCGACGCCCCTGCGCCATCTCGAACCCCTTGACCAATGACAAATCCACGGCGACAAGGCCGGGTCCGACGATGGAGTTCCGCCCCGCGTTGCCGCGCTGATTCACTGGAGGAAGCTGGAAGCAGGCGATATCCAGGTAGCGATCCGAGCCGCCGAGAATCGGATCGCAGCCGGCCACGACATCGGGCCGTTCGTGCATCGAGAAGCTGGTGGTGTTGAGGTTGCCCGACCGGTTGAACCCGAGCTGCGGGGTGAACGGATGCCCCGACCGGATGGTCGTGATGTTGCTGATCTGCCAGCCTTTCAGGAACGCGCCAGTGATGCCGGTCTTGTCCTGCGCGAACGGCAGCTCCCAGGTCGCGTTGAACGTCAGGTTGTGCCTCGCGTCGAACGCGGAGGGGCCTCGATCGAAGGTCGGGTCGTACCAGTCGAGGCCGTACTGCACGACGTTGCTGAAGTCCTGCGAGTTGATGCCGCTCGAGTCGTCTGTCGATTCCGACAAAGTGTAGGAGACCTGCGCGCGCCAGCCGTTCGAGAAGCGCTTGTGCGCGCCGACCTGCAGGGCGTTATAGAAGGACTCCGCGTCGGTCACGCGCTGCCAGATGCCCGTGAAGTTCGGGTTGCGGCGCCCCAGCTGCGGCTGATAGACCTTCACGCCGTTCACGATCGTCTCCGGAGCGAGGTTGGCGTCCCCGAGCCGGATCAGGTCAATTCCCCTGGAGCCGACGTACCCGACCATCACGTCCCAGTTCCCCGGCAGCGCCCGCTGGACGCTCGCGTTGAACTGCATGATGAACGGAGTCGTCAGGTCGAAGTTCACCGTCTGGAGCTGCGCCCGGATCGGCGCATTCGGATCGAAGTTCGCGACGACGTTCGGGAACGGCGGATTCGGGATCGACGTGCGCGTCGTGAACGGGGGGTTGAGGCTGCCCGAGAAGAAATAGTACTTCGGGAGGATCTCGTCGTAGAACAGCCCGAAGCCGCTGCGCACCGACGTCTTTCCGTCGCCGAGCGGATCCCAGGCGACGCCGATCCTCGGCGCGACGTTCTTGAGCGACGGGTTCTCGTGCCAGGGATCGCCCACGATGAGCTCGCTGTCCGTTACGTTACGGAGGTTCGAGATCTTGCCGTCCGCCTCCGTCGGCGTCGTCACGAACTCGTAGCGCAGCCCTGCGTTGAGGGTGACGCGCGAGCTCAGATGGATGTCGTCCTGCGCGTAGAATCCGAACAGCCACTGGCGGTACTTGCGATCCGGGTCGATCTTGCCCGGCACCGCGAAGTCCACGCTGATCGCCCGCCCCTGCAGGAAGCTCTCGAGGTTGGCGAAGTTGACGATGCCACCCTGCTGGCTCGTCGTGTGCTGATCGAACTGGAGGTACTGCGTCTGGAACCCGACGCGCATCGAGTGCGCGCCGCTCGTCCAGGTCAGCGTGTCGCCGATCTGCCAGTTGTTCAGCCGGTCGTCGCGCGGGAGCCGGAAGTCGCCCGCCATCTCGGTGACCATTCCTCGAATCGTCAGATAGCCGAACTGCTCTCCGGGAATCCACGCCATCGACGGCGGGATGTCGATCGTGCGCAGGTTGTCCGCGAGCGACACCGAGCGGTTGAGCCCGACGCGGAGCACGTTCAACAGCGTGGGGGACAGAATTCGCTGATGCTCCGCGGTGACGTACGTGTTGCGCGTCTGCTCAGGAATGATCGAGATGGGAGGCTTGTCCGTCGGGATGCGCTCGACGTCCCCCCTGTCGTAGGTGTAGCGCACGAACACGTTGTCGTTGACCGTGAACCGATGATCGACACGGCCCTGAAAGAAATGTTCGTCGGTCGGCTGCGTGTCCGTGAACAGGTACTCGGACGCTCCGCCGCCGAGGCTGCGCCCGTTGGCGTGCGGGAACAGCGTCTCGAGATACGCCGGGATCGCCGGATGCAGGGTCACCGTCCCCGAAGGCAGCACGCCCCGGCGGGCGTTGTCGTCGGGCACGGCCGTCAGGCCCGTGACGCCGAGCCGTTCCCTCAGCCCTTCGTAAGCCGCGAAAAAGAATGTACGGTCTTTCTGAACCGGACCGCCCAGGACCGCCCCGAACTGCTGCCGCGTGAACTCCGGCTTGGGCTTGTCGCGGGGGTCGAAGAAGTTCCTCGCGTCGAGCGCCGAGTCGCGCATGAATCCGAAGGCCGAGCCGTGGACGCGGTTGCTGCCGGATCGCGTCACGGCGTTGATCACGCCGCCCGCGGAGCGGCCGAACTCGGCCGAGTACGCGTTGGTCAGGACCTGGAACTCGAGGACCGCTTCGACGCCCAGCAGGACGCCGGCAGCCGATCCGGGCGTCTTGTTGTAGACGTTGTTGATATCGGTGCCGTCGAGCAGAAAGTTGTTCTGCTCGGGACGCGCGCCGTTGATTGAGATCTTCGGGGTGCGTCCGCCGACCACGTCGCTGCCGGCCGCGAGCGCCGCCTGGACGCCAGGCTGCAGCAGCGCGAGCTGCTGGAACGACCGGCCGTTGAGCGGCAGATCGCGCATCTCCCGTTCGCCCACCAGGCTGGTCACCGCGCCCGATGTGAGATTGATCGCCGGGGAGTCCCCGCGTACGACAACGCTCTCTTCGAGTGGCCCGACGCTGAGCGTCAGGTTGACGAGCGCGTCCTGTCCGACCGTGAGCCGGATCCCGCGCCGCTCGACCGGCTGGAACCCGGAGAGCGACGTCCGGACTTCGTACTCGCCGGGCGGGAGCAGCGGGGCATGGTACCGGCCGTGGGGATCGGTGACCATCTCCCGCGTGTCGCCCGTGCCGACGTTGCGCACGATGACGGCCGCGCCCGCGATCGCCGCGCCGCTGGAATCGATCACCGTGCCCTGGATGCTGCCGCCGACGTTCTGAGCCGGAGCCGGTCCGGCCCACGCGAGGGTCACCGCGAAGACGACAACGCCCGTCAGGATCCTTGCGCTGCGCATGGTCAACCTTCCTGAGAGCGACCCTCCGCCAATCCTCAATCAGCAATATTCGTCAATTCACAATCAGCAATCCTCAATAAATCCCCAATCCCCAATCCCCAATCCACAATGGTTTATTTGCCGATTGCCTTCCTGAGATCCTCCATCGTCGCCAATCGCCCGTGGAGCGGCGCGATCTGCTTGACGTCCAGCTTCAGCCGCTGGATGTTGTCGTAGAAGTTCACGCTGAACGGGTTGGGGGTCGCCGGCGGCGGCGCGTTCGGCGCCGGCGGCGCGAAGACGTCCACCTCGATCAGGATCCCTTCCTTCGGGAGAAACGCCATCAGCATGCCGTCGTTGTGCGGGTTGTCCTTGATGTGGTGCAGGTGGAGCTCCCTGCCGCCCTTGTCGGAGAGCACCTTCTGGCCGCCGACCGCTTCGACCTTCGCCTTCCGCTTGGCCTGCGCGAGCCGGTCGGGTTTCAACGTCCACGGGTTGGAGAAGATCTTCTCGTAGTACGGCTTGTAGATCTGGTGCGTGACGATCGTCGCGCCCTCGGCGGCGTAGGTGCGGATGCCGCCCGAGTGATCGAAGTGTTGATGCGTGTTCACCAGATACTGGATCGGCTTCGACGGGACGAGCTTCTTGACCTCGCCGATGACGGCGAGCGACCGTTCTTCGTTCTGCGGCCCCTCGATGACCGCGACGTGATCCGTGAACTCCACGAGGACGCTGTGGTGCGAGCCGCCGGTGATGTACCAGACGCCTTCAGCGATCTTCTCAGACTCGACCCGCACCGGCGGCGGCGTCGCCTCCTTCACGTTCGCCGGCACGTCGATCGCGACCGGCGCATTCGGCTTCACGTCCGTGATGACGAGATCCAGCGTCGGCGAGCCCCCTTGTTTCTGGACGATCTTCGTCGGGAACTTCACGCTCCCGAAGTCCTTGTAGTCGGAGTACGTCGTCTCGATGAGCATGTCGCCGAGCACCGTGTTGTCGATCCAGGTCTCGACCTTCTCGACCAGGTTCTGGATGTTGACGGTCCCCTGAAACTTCCATTTGTCCGCCGCGGTGAAGCTCACGAGCGTCGTTTTCACGCCGCCCCGCTCCTGCGGCTTGACGGTGGCGTTGTGCCGCTGAGCCCCAATCACGAAGCCGTGGGGCGTGGAAAAGAACTGCAGGATGCGCTCGTTCAACGCGGCCGGCGCCGGCGTCGCGTTGTCGCCGGCCACGTTCCAGGCGAAGCCTTCCCGCGCCACCTGAATCTGCCGCTGCTCGCCGGCGAGCGGCTGCCCGCCGCCGCCGCGAGGCGGGTTCTGACCCTGGGTCCGGACCATCTCCTGGCGCATCGCAGGCGCGTCGTAGTCGATCGACGCGGTATAGCTCGTCACGTTGAAGCGCGGCCATGGCGCGGTCGCGTTCGGGCTCTGCCCGAGCGCGAAGTTGGACCCGCTGCCGGAATACTGGATGGTCTTGAGGTTGGCCGATCCCATCGCGGTTGCGATGGCGTCGAGCGACGTGTTCTTTCCGTCCTGAGCGGCAAACGTCCCGCTCATGAGCGCGACGCAGCCCAATGGAATCCAGAGAAGGCGTTTCATCTGACGCTCCAAGCAGCCCTGAAGGGCTGCGCTACGCGAGTCACTTGCGCGGCTTCATGAATGCCAGCGGCCCGCGAGGCCCGCCTCCGAGGCCCGCGCTCCTACGATGATGTTCGGGACGCGAACGCGCGATATTCGCGCTCAACCGATTCCGGCGTCGAGGCGCCGAGGATCAGGACGCGATATCGGAACGTGATCGACTTGCCAGGCTCGACGGCGAGGTTCAGCTCCTGCTTGCCCTGCGTGAAATCCTTCTGGCCGAGCGGATTCGCCGAGAACAGGCCGTAGCCGCGCGCGTGCCAGTAGGTGGGGAAGCCGGGGTTGTCCGGATGGTCCAGCATCACGACCGTCACCGGCTCCGTGTCCACGGTGCCCGAGAGCAGCATCCAGCGTGCACGCGTGCCCCAGACGGCATCGCCCTTCAATCCTTCGCTGCTCAGGTACTGACCGGTGACGCCGGCGTTGTCGAGCGCGGGGACCTTCTCTGGGCGGCCGGCGGCATCCGTGAACACTTCCGGCTTGTCGGCCGGCTGCTCGAGCGCGCGCGCCACGCGCAGCCCGAACATGCCTTCCTTGGTGTCGCGAAGGAGCACGCGGCGATCGGCGGCCGTCAGCGTGGTCGTCCGCTCCACGCTGCGTGAATCCGCGGTCCCGCGGAACGTGAACTGGGTCTGTTCCCGGAGCACGACCCGTCCGTCGTGGCCGACCCAGTCCGCCTCGACGGTCAGATCGCCCCGGTCCACGCCGCTCCTGGCCGCGGCCACCTTGCGATGAAGGATGGTCCCCATCTTCGCCGCCTGATCGGCGGGCGTGGCGTCGGAGTGGCCCCAGAAGTCCAGGCCGCCCACGTCTCCGTAGTTGAGCCACAGGCCGACCTGGTGCGGGTGATCGACGCGCTCGCCCCTTCGCGGCTCGAGCGGCCACCCGCGCGTCACGAACGTCCCCTTCGCCGTCCGAAGCGGGTAAAGCACCGGCTTCTTCAGGCTCGTCGGATAGATGTAGGAGGTGAAGGGTTTCCCGTCGATGATGACGTCCACGCGCCGCGCCGCATCGTTCGGGATAACCTGGACACGCGGAGCATCCGCGGCGGGCACGAAAACCGCCGAGGCGAGCAGAACGGCGACGACGGAAAGTCGTTTTTTCACGGCAACCTTCTACCACACTCCGAGGCCGATCTCATGACGTCTGTTTTCTTGCTGCTGACCTTGCTGCAGGCGCCGGCGGCGGCGCTGGAGAACGAGTACGTCCGGGTGACCAAAGATGCCGCGACGTGCGGTAACGGGAGCCAGGCGTGTCAGGATCGCATCCTGGTCGCCCTCGATCCCATCGATTTCGACCGGGACGGCAGGCGGAAGAAGCTGAGCCGCGGCGACATCGCGGTGTTTGGCGCCGGCGAGCGTTACAAGGTGCCGACCGGACGGTTCCTGGAAGTCGTCATCAAGCCCGGCCACCCGCCGGCCACGCCGCCGGGCGCACGGATTGCGCCCGACAAGAACGCGATCCTGCACGACGGGCGGGATTTCTTCGTCTTCGAGGAGAAGCTCGATCCGGGCGACACGCGCGCCCGCCACAGTCACAGCCAGCGGGTGGTGATCGTCCTCAACAAGACCCGGCTCCAGCAGTGGCCGGACGGCCAGCCGGAGCTCTTCCGCGATCAGATCCCGGACGACGTGCGGTTCAACCCGCCGGTGGTTCACGTCGTGAAGACGGTCGGCGACAAGCCTCTCCGCAACATCGTCATCGAGTTCAAATGAGCTTGATCTTGGAGGCCGCCGAGAAAGGCGGGGACGGGGAGACGTCCCCGGTCTTCTCTGTGGCCTCATGGCGCTCAAACGACTGCCGTGATTTCACCCGGTCTTGACCTTTCGCCGTATGTTCGCCTATAGTCCTCATCCTTAATAGAAGGAGAGGGCGTCCATGGACCAGAAGGCGCAGTTTCTGGAGTTCCCGCATTCCCGAGCGCTCCGACTATCGTCCGGATCCGAAGGCGCGGACGGCCCGCGAGATCGCATGGCTCATCGTGCGCGAGGAAACCGTCCTCACCGAGGGATTCGGGAAAGGGGCGCTCGACTGGGCCGAGGTCCCGACGCCGGCCACGGTCGTCGAAATCCTCGAGGTCTACGACCGCCAGCACGACGCCGGCACGAAGCAGCTGCGCACCGCCCCCCTCGCTCGATGGGACGGGCAGATGCCGTTCAGATTTGAAGGAAAAGAAGTCTTCGCCACCTCCGGGTACGACCAGGCGTGGGGTTTCCTCCTAGACATCATTCACCACCGCGGCCAGATCTCTACCTACTTGCGTCCGATGGGCTCGACGGTGCCGCAGATTTACGGACCGACCGCTGACGAGCCGGGGATGTGAGCGGGGCGTATAATTTCTGAGTGTGGTACGACCCTTCACGGTCGTCCCCGGGACGAGGCTGAAGCCTCGTACCACAACGAGGCTAAGCCTCGTGCCACAACATGGGCGATTTCAACCAGATCGCGAAGGGGCTGGTCGAGGCGGGCCGGCGGTTCGACGCGCGGGGCTGGGTGCTCGGCACCAGCGGCAACCTCAGCGCCGTCGTCGAGGCCGAGCCGCTGACGCTCGCGATCACGCCGAGCGGAGCGTTCAAGGGGGATCTGACCCCCGAACGGATTCTGCGGATTGACGCGCGCGCCAAAGCCATCGGAGACGACCAGGCGCGGCCGTCGGCCGAAGCGCTGCTGCACGTCGAGATCGTCCGCGCGCGGCGCGCCGGCGCCGTGTTTCACACCCATTCGGTCTGGGGCACGGTGCTCTCCGACCTGCATGCGGCGGATGGCGGATTCCTGATCGAGGGCTACGAGATGCTCAAGGGCCTCGCCGGCGTGCAAACCCACGCGCATGGCGAGTGGCTGCCGATCGTCGAGAACGACCAGGACATGCCGCGGCTCGCGGGCGTCGTCGCCGACACGCTTGCGCGGCATCCGGCGGCGCACGGCTTCCTCATCGTTCGGCACGGCTTGTACACGTGGGGCGCGGACCTCGACGAAGCGCGCCGCCACGTCGAAATTCTCGAATTCCTGCTGCAGGTCGTTGCTTGTGGTCAGACGACGGCCCGCGGCAGAGTGGGAGAGCGTTCCCAGGAGCACGAGTCATGGCGGTGATCAAAGTACCGGCAGAGAACGTAACGGTGACGGATCAGGCGGCGATCACCGCGTACCTCGCGGCGCGTGGAATCGACTACGAGCGCTGGACGCCGGAGCACGAGGTTGCCGCCGACGCGCCTGCGGATGCCGTGCTCGCCGCGTATGCGCCTGAAGTCGAGGCTTTGAAAGCGCGCGGCGGCTACGTGACCGCGGACGTCATCGACGTCTCGGCGGACACGCCAAATCTCGATACGATGCTGGCCAAGTTCAACCGCGAGCACTGGCACGACGAGGACGAGGTGCGGTTCATCATCGCCGGGCGGGGGCTCTTCCACATCCACCCGAGCGAGGGTCCCGTGTTCGTGATCGAAGTCGAACAGGGCGATCTCATTCGCGTGCCACGCGGCACGCGGCACTGGTTCGACCTGTGCGCCGAGCGCCGGATTCGCGCCATCCGTCTGTTTCAGGATCAGTCGGGATGGACGCCGCGGTACACCGACTCCGGCGTCGATCGGGACTTTCAGCCGATCTGCTTCGGCCCGTCCTACGTCGCGCCGACGACCGCCCGGCACGTGTGACCTTCAGCCTGGCGGCTGCAGGCGTCGGCGTCGTGCTCCTCGACATCGAAGGGACCACGACGCCCATCGAGTTCGTCCATCGCACCCTCTTTGGCTTTGCCCGCGCGGAGGTCCGCAACTACCTCGCCGCTCGAACGCATCACGCCGAGATCGCCGCCGCCCTCGACGGCCTCCGCGAGGAGCACGCGGCGGATGTCGCGGCCGGTCTGTCGCCGCCACCGTGGGGCGACGATTCGGCCGGGACCCGGCTCGAGTCGGTCGTCGCGTACGTCGGCTGGTTGATCAATCGCGATCGCAAGTCGCGCTGGCTGAAAGAGCTCCAGGGCCGCATCTGGGAGGAAGGTTACGTCAAGGGCGCGCTGAAAGGGGAGGTGTACCCTGACGTTCCCGCGGCGCTGCATCGCTGGACCGCCGCCGGCGCGAGCGTCGGGATCTTCTCATCCGGCAGCGTGCTCGCCCAGAAGCTCCTGTTCGCGCACTCGACCGCGGGTGACCTCACGCCGCTTCTGCGCTGGCACTTCGATACCGCGGTGGGCCCGAAGGCCGACCCGGCCAGCTACGCCCGGATCGCCGGGCAGGTATCGTCGCCGCCCGACCGGATTCTCTTTGTCTCCGACGTCACGACGGAAATCGACGCCGCGCGCGCGGCCGGACTCCAGACGCTGCTCTGCGTCCGCGCGCCCGCCGACCCGCCCGTCAACGCCGAGACCTATCCGATGGTGAGGACGTTCGAGGAGATTACTTAAGAATTCAGAACTCAGAACTCAGAAGTTCCCGTCCGCGGCTTCAGATACGTCTCCCACCACTGCAGCTCGTTGATCATCCGATGCACGTTGTTCCAGTGGCCGCCGATACCGTGCGGCTGGCCGGCGTACTGGATCATTCTCGCGGGGACGCCGCGCCGCTTCAGCGCGAAGTACATCTGCTCCGCCTCTTCGTACGGCACGCGCTGATCCACTTCACCGTGCACGAAAAGCGTCGGCGTTTTCACGCGGCCGGCGTAGGTCAACGGCGACTGCTTGATCATGCGATCGCGCGCCGCCGGGTCCCACGGCGTGCCGTAGAACTCGGTCTCCTTCGTCCGGTAGATGTCCGCCGTCCCGTAGTCGCTCGTCCAGTTCGAGATGCCCGCGCCCGTGATGGCTGCCGCGAACCGGTCGGGGTACTGCGTGATCAACCAGTTCGTCAGGAAGCCGCCGTACGAGTGGCCGGTGTGCCCGACGCGCGCCGGGTCGATGGGATAGCGCTTCAGCACGTAGTCGATGCCCGAGACGACGTCCTGGCCGTCCTTCGTGCCCCATTCACCCCAGGTCGCCCACTTGAACGCCTCGCCGTATCCGGTCGAGCTGCGGAAGTTCGTGTCCAGGACGAAGTAGCCGTTGGCGGCGAAGTACTGTTTCTTGAAGTCGAAGGCGTATCCGGTCGCGGCGTGCGGCCCGCCGTGGCTGATCACGATCAGCGGATACGGGCCCTTCGCCGCGTCGTATCCGTGCGGCAGCAGCAGCCAGCCCTCAATCTGCGTCCCGTCCGCGCTGGGCCACCGCAGGCCTTCGGCGCGGCTGAACGCGATCTCTGACGCAATCCGATCGTGAACGTGCGTGAGCCGGCGCTCGTCCGTGCCGTCGATGTTCGCGACGTGCACCTCGGGCGGCGTCTCGTGCACGCCGAGCGTGTACGCGATCCGCCGGCAGCTCCGGTCGATCGTCAGTCCTCCAAGCCGCCTGGCCCCTTTCGTCATCTGCTCCACCTGGCCGCCGGGCACCGAGACGCGGAACAGATGGCTCTCGCCGCCGATCGCCGCGGTGACGTAGATGAAGGCTCCATCTGGCGCCCACCGGGTCGGCCCGGGCTCGAGGTCCCAGTTCGCCGTCAGGTTGATCGGCTCTCCGCCCTCGATCGGTCGGATGAAGAGATCCTCGGGCCCGCCGTGGTTCAGCTTCTTCTCGATCACCATGTCGGTGCCGAAGGTGCGGGAATACGACAGGAACTTGCCGTCCGGCGAGAACCGAAGGTCGTTGTGCACGTACGGTCCGTCGGTCACACGCGTCAGCTTTCCATCGGTCGTCACGGTCCAGAGATCGGATCGTTCGTACTTCAGCTCGTCGCGCCAGCCGCTGTTCGCTGTGAAGGCGACGAGCCGCCCGTTCGGATGCCACGCGAGGTTGTCCGGACGCAGGTCCAGGTCGACGAGCACCTTCGCATCGCCGCCGCCGGCAGGCTTGATGACGACCTCGGCCGACGGGCGCGCCCGCTGGTTCGGGGCGGGGAACGGCTGACCGTCGCGCTGGAAGTCCTTCCAGTCGAACGTCACGCCTTTGAAGCGTTCCTCATGTTTTCGCTCGAAGTCGCTCGCGTAGCGAGCCTCCTTCTTCGCTGCCGGTTTCTCCCTGGCGAACGCGATCCACTTTCCGTCGGCGCTCGTCGCGGCGGCGTCCGGCAGGCTGTCGGTCCGCGCGGGCGGCGCGGACTCGCTGGCGGGGTCGATCTGCCACTGTTGTCGATCCACGGTGTATTCGAGGCAATCCTCCTCGCACCACGACCAGCGGGGATTCGCGACGTCCTTCCCGTAATGGAGGATGCGGCGCGGCGCCCCTCCATCGGCGGGGACGATGTAGGCTTCGGTCCTGGAGCCGTTGTCCTCCTCGATGCGAGTCGCTACGGTGTAGGCCACCCAGCGTCCGCTCAGCGAGATCTGAGGGTTCGCGACGGTCTGCACCCGATAGTAGTCTTCGATGGCCAGCGGCCGCCGGCCGGAGGGGGTTCCCTGGCGCGCGTCAGGGGAGACCTGGATCGCCGCTGCAAGGATGAGGGCCGCGCCCACGCGCACCGAACCGGGGCCAGGATGGAGTCGAGCCACGTTAACCTCCGCCTGGAGAGATTACATGACCTCGGCGAAGGTAGCGCACCCCTTTAGGGGTGCGGCCCGTTCACCCGAGCGACGCGAGCGCGCGCCGCTTCAGCGGCGACACGCCGGCCGGCGTCGATGGCCCGCGCGGTCTCGAACCGGTTGTCGGCGACCTCCCAGACCTCGCCGCGGCTCCGCCGGGACGCGTCCCGATGATCCACGCCTTCGACGTACTCGAGCACGTGCTCGAATTCGTGCGCGATCAGCTCGGCCGCCTGGACGATCGATCGCAGACGGACCGTCACGTCGATGAGGCCGTACTCGAAGCGCCGCATGACGGAATCCGCCCGGCTGTTCCGGTGGCCGGTGTCGTGCAGGTCAACCGACAGCGTGACGCGAAGACGCGTGACCTCCCGCAGGCGCGCGCATTGTTCGCGAAAGGTCCGCGAGTGGAGCAGCATGCCGTCGACGATGCCGACCAGCGCGGGGTCTACGCGAATGTTTTTTGGAATCGATGGCAGGGGCGGCTGCTCACGATCTGCGTCGCCTGTGGCGGCAGACAGAATGCACGCGAGCGCGAGCGCAGGACCAGTGGCGATTGCGAACATCGTGCGGATACGGACGGCGCAATCGCCCGGCGTCCTTCGTGAGTGTTAGACGAGAGTAATGGCGTTAAGGATGTCAACAAACGTCAACTCAACCACAACACGGGTTGCCGGACGAAAAAGTTGCGAATGACTTCTTCGACGGTCGGATCCGCGTTGAGCTTCCGCCACATCGCGACGTAGTCCGGCTTGTCGAGCGCGACGCCGCCGAACAGGAGACTCGGCTGGCGCACCGGCCACTCGTCGAAGTACATGACGTCCGGCTTGTGCGGCCACGTCTTTTTGTCGGCGATGTACGGCGCCATGAAGGCGAGCGCCCTCCGGATCCCGCGGCCGTCGGGCAACTCGAAGGTCCAGAGATCGTCGCTCCGGTTCGACAGGATCTGACAGACCGTCGCCATCGCGTCGAGGTTGAACAGCGAGTAGCCATAAGGCTTCGTACGTCCGAGCTCGCGAGGGAAGCTCCCGTCCGCGGCCATATGGTTCGGGACGAGAACCGTCTTGTAGCGAGTCCTGCAGAAGTCGGTCAGATCCGTCCGGCCGGTGTAACGCGCGAATTCGGACACCTGCATCACCCAGCACGTGCCGTGATTGTTCGTCGCGTCCCGCTCCGCGATTCCGTACTCGTGCGTCGTCATCCAGGTCAGGTACCGGCTGAACCAGTCGCGGACGCCGGCCTGTTCGGTTGCGGACATCACGCCGGCGCGCTCGAGCACGGTCGTCGCGCGGACGACCTCGACGAGGTGGATGGTGTCGATGATGCCGATCCCGCGGCCGGTGACGCGCCCTTTGATCGCCTGCGCGTAGAGCAGGTGCGGATTCATGAGCGTCGCGGCGTCGAGGAACCAGGCGCGGAGGTGGCGGACGGCGTGCTCCGCGTATCGGCGGTCGCGCGTGATCGACCACGCGGCGGCCAGCGCCGGAACGTGCAGGCTGAGACGCATGAGCGCGCGGCGGTGCTCGACGAAGTTGTCGGGGTTGGTCATCCCGTCCCGCTGGATGTACGGACCGTCCGGATTCGCCGGGTCGGACCACCAGTAGTCCCCCTCGGAAAAGAAGTCGTGCCTGCCTCCGGCGCTGCGAGGGCTCGATGTGGCGGTGATGGTGACAGGAGATTCGCGTAGATAGCGATCCGCCGCCGTGAGGATCCGCCCCCGGTCGATCGCGGCGACATCGAGGGGTGCGGCTCGCAGCCGGGCTGTTGGAAGTAGAGCGGACAGACGAAGGAATTCCCTGCGGTTGAGCATACGGAGAGAACGCAAAGAAGGCAAAGAACGCAAAGAACGCGGAGGCTGAAAACCGGATCGACCGGCCGATCCGGCTTTCAGCTTACCTCTGCGTCCTCTGCACCCTCTGCGTCCTCTGCGTTCCTAGAACGCGTACCTCAACTGCAACTGCGCCGTGCGCGTCGGGCCGCCGTTGAAGATGCTCGTCAGCACGAGGAACAGCGGCTGGCGCTGGTCGCCCGTGGGGTTCGCGAAATTCGGCTCGTTCGTCAGGTTGAACACGTCGAGGAACGCCTCGAGCGTGCGGCTGCCCGGCAGCCGGAACCGATATCCCGCGCGCATGTCGATGCTCAGGAAGCTCGGTCCCCGGGCGCCGTTGCGGCCTCCCTCGTTCTCCACCGTGATCGAATCCGGACCGGTGCCGCTGTAGCTCCCTGCCGCAAGGTACTCGTTGCCCGTGAAGCCGTTCCGATCGTTGTCGAAGGTCGTGTTGATGAGCGAGAACGGCTGTCCGCTCCTGGCCTGCACGACGCCGCTCACCTTGAGGCCGCCCGTCTTCGGAACGTCGTACGTCCCGTTGATGGACAGGATGTGGGGCCGGTCGACGTTGGTCGGACCGATCTCAGTGTCCAGCCGCAGGTCGTCGAGGAACTGCGAGTTGATCGTCTCGGCCTGGCCCGTCGGCGTGTTGCCTTCCCCTTTGGAGTAGGCATACGACAGCCGGGCGCTGTAGCCGTGGGAGTACCGCTTGTTCAGGGAGACTTGGACGGTGTCGTAGTCGATGAACCCATCGTTCGTGACCGTGACCACGCTGGCGGCGAATTCCCCAGGCGCCCCGACGAGGGGATTGTTGCGGACCAGCGTGCTGGTCGCGGTCGTCGTCAGCCGCACGCCGGGGTTCAGTTCCTTCAGCGTGTACTGGTTGCGCTGCTCGGATCGGATGTAGTCCACCGAGAGCGCCAGATTGGCCGCCAGCTCACGCTCGTAGCCCAGGCTGTACTGCCGGGACCAGGCCACCTCACGGTCCGGGTTGTCGAAGCGAACCGTGCCGATGTTCCGCTGGACGGTGCCCGGCGGAAACAAGGCGTCGATGGCGTCGTGGTTTACGACGGGTCCGTTGGCGAGGAACGGATTGGTTGGGAATCGGCCCGCCCTCGGTCCGCCGTCGGCGTTGTTCGTCGGGAACTGGGCGGTGAACGAGCTGGAATTCCTGCCGGCCGAGAACATGTTCGTGAGGAACGTGTACGACGTCCTCTGGAAGAAGATGCCGTACCCGCCGCGGACCGACGATTTGCCGGCCGAGTCGAGCACGTACGAGAATCCCAGCCGGGGCGACACGTTGTTGTTGTCCCTGGGATACCCGTCCGGATCATCCGTGAACATCGGATTCTCCTGGTTCGGCGTCGGCAGAATCTCGACGTCGTAGCGCGCACCGAGGCTCAGGGTCAGGCGGCTGTTCGGCCGCCACTTGTCCTGCAGGAACAGGCCGATGAAGTGCCCCTTCATCAGGAAGTCCACGGCGCTCGGCACGCGGATCGAGAGCCGCTCTGGATATGTGCGCGGGTTGGCGGCGTCGAACGCGAGATCGGACGGGATCGTGAACGTTGCGTTCATGTTGCCGAAGTCCTGCACCCGCAGCGACGACCACAGGTAGTTGAAGCCGACCTTGAAGTCGTGGTCGCCCGCCATGTTCGGCACGAACCAGGAGAACGTGTTGTCGGCGCCGTAGGCCACGTCCAGGCGCCGGTTGGCTCGCGCGCTCTGCTGGTCGGTGAAGGACAGCTGGTTCAGCGTAGGCAGCAGGATCTTCTGGTCGTGCCCGTTGCTGTTGAAGTTCGGGTTGCCGAAGAACACGTCCTCGCTGACCGCGGACACGCGGAAGGTGTTGACCTTGTTCGATCCGAAGACCGAGCTCAGGCTGCCGACGACGGTCCAGTCGACGTCGGTTTCCGCTTCGTTCCGCGCGGGGGTTCCATAGTTATCCTCGAGCTGAACAGGCTGCGGAGACGTCTCGCGGAGCCACCGCACGCCCCACGTATGGTTCGGGTTGATCTGATGATCGCCCCGCACGAACGTGTTCCACACGCGGGTGTTCTCGAAACCGGTGCGGGTGAGATCGGGCCGCGTGGGAATGTTGATCGTGACGCCGCCGTCCAGGATCACCCGCTCCACCGCGAAGAAAAAGTGCGCCTTGTCGCGGACGATCGGCCCGCCGATCGTGCCGCCGAACTGCTGCTGCTTGGTGGGCGGCTTCTCGAGGTCGTCACGCTCGGCAAAGTAGTCACGGACGGTCAAGCGCTCGTCCTGGAAGAACGAGAAGGCGCTGCCGTGGAAGATGTTCGTTCCCTGCTTGGACACCGAGTTCACGACGCCGCCCGAGGCTAGTCCGTACTCCGCGTCGAACTGGCTCGTCAGGAGCTGGAACTCCTGCACGGCCTCGACCGGGACGCGCGCCTGGGCGCCGCCGTTGCCTCCGTTGAAGGTGTCGTTGTTGTTCGAGCCATCCATCGTGTAGTTGACGTTGCGGATGTTCTGGCCCGCCACGCTGATGGAATCGGCGCCGAACGTCGTCAGCGAGATCGTCGTCACCACGCCGGGCAGCATGCCCAGATATCCGGCGAAGTTGCGATTGAACGACGGCACGTCGACGAGCTCCTGCGACTGGACGTTGCCGCCGATCTCCTTGGAGGTGACGTCGACGACGGGCGAGGCGCCGACGACCGTCACCGATTCGGTGAGGGCGCCCACCTCGAGTCTGACCTCGACGGTTGCCGTCCTGCCGACTTCCAGACGGATCCCGCGGAGCTGGTTTTTCCGGAATCCCTGCAGCTCGGCGGAGATTTCGTACGTGCCCGGCGACATCGCGCTCAGAAGGAACGTTCCGTCCGGCCCGCTGATGCTGTCGCGGAACATGCCGGTTTCTTCGTTCTTCGCGACGATGGTTGCGCCGGGAAGCGCCGCGCCCTGCTGGTCAGTGACGCGGCCGCGCAGATCTGACGTGCCCTGCTGCGCGAGCGCTGGAGTAGAGACGGCGAGACAGCCCACGATCCCCCAGAGGATCAGGAGTCGTCGCATGGCGGGTCCTCCTTGTTGTGCAGAAACGACCTTACGACCGGCCGGCCAAAGGTCAGCCTGTATACAAGCTGAATACCAGGGGCAGAGTAGCCCCTTACCCGGGATGAATCAAGCGTTTCGCGCCTCGAACGCGCCGACCGATCCATGCCCCCGTCCCCGGGATCCAACGGCCTGCATCAAGTGGGTGGCAGGCCTGAAGGCCTGCGCTACGGTTCCGCTTGCTCGGCAGCCCTGAAGGGCGGCGCTACCTCGCCCACGCGTACCCTTCCGTCCGCGGGTCGACGCCGGCGGCCAGCACGCCATTCACGTGGTCCACGACAATCGCCCCGTTCGCGCCGAGAGACCAGGCGCGCGCGACGCGGAGTTTGTGCCCCTTGTCTTCGAGCGCTTTCCGGACCTCTTCGCTGATTGTCGGCTCGACTGACAGGTCCCCGGGATACATCGTGTGCGGGAAGGGAGATGCCGGGAAGCTGCGCGTCGACCAGCGCGGCGCCTCAATCGCCTGCTGAACGTTCATGCCGAAGTCGACGACGTTCACCAGCGTCTGGAGCGTCCGCATGATCTGGTCGTCGCCGCCGGGGCTGCCGACGACCATGAACGGCCGATCGTCTTTCATGACGAGCGTGCTCTGCAGCGTGCTGCGCGGCCGCTTGCCAGGCTCGAGCGCGTTCGCCTCGCCTTTCACGAGCGAGTAGTAGTCGCCACGGCAATTGAAGATGAACCCGAGGTCGCCGACGACGACGCCGGTGCCGAACCCGCTGTGGAGGCTGGGCTCGAAGCTCACCATGTTGCGATCGCGATCGACCACCGCCAGGTAGCTCGTGTCGCCCGCGTGATCGGCCTCGCCTTCGAGCGTGACGCTGACCGGCCGGTCAACGTCGGTCGTCTTCTGGAATCTCTCCGGGCTGCCCGGACGAAGCTCGTGCGAGGCCTGCTTCGGATCGATCAGGGCGCGGCGCTCGCGCGCGTAGTCTTTTGACAGCAACCCGTCGTACGGAATCCGGATGAAGTCCATGTCGCCCAGGTATTTTTCACGGTCGGCCATGGCGAGCTTCACTGCTTCCGCGCTGGTGTGGATGTACTCGGCGCCGTTGTGGCCCATCGCCTTCAGATCGTAGGCCTCCAGCATGTTGAGGGCGACGAGCTCCGCGGGCCCCTGGCTGGCGGATGGATTCTTGTAAACGCGGTACCCCCGGTAATCGACTGAGACGGGCGCTTCGACCTTCGCCGAGTAGGCGGCAAAGTCCTCGTAGCGGTACAGGCCGCCGTTCTCCGCGAAGAACTTCCCCATGACCTGCGCGATGTCTCCCTTGTAGAAACGGTCGCGCGCGGCCTGGAGCGCCGCATGCCGTCCCTTCGCCGCGTGCCGCCGCTCGGCCTCGACGAGCTTCTTCAACGTTGCGGCGGCGTCGAGGTTCTTGAAAATCTCACCCGGCTCCGGCGGACGGCCGCCGGGAAAGTACACCTTGACGCTGGTCGGGTACTTCTTGAGCTTGCGCGACGAGGCGATGCCGCGCGCCAGGCCTTCGCCAATCGGAAAGCCACGCTCGGCGACGTCGATCGCCGGCTGCAACACCTGTTCGAAGGTCATCGTGCCCCATCGATCGAGCAGGAGATACCAGGCGTCGACGACGCCCGGGAGCGACGCGGCGAGCAGCCCGTCGCTCGGAGGCAGCTTGCCGTCGTTGTTCTTCTGGTACCACTCGATCGTCGCGAGCTTCGGCGCGGTGCCCTCGGCGTTGATCGAGACGACCTGTTTCTTCTTCGCGTCGTACAGCAGGATGACCGCGTCCGATCCGATGCCGTTGCTGTCGGGATCGACGAGGCTCAGGACGGCCTGGCCGGCCACGGCCGCGTCGAACGCGTTGCCGCCCGCCTCGAGGATTTTCACGGCGGCCGCGGTGGCCTCCGCTTTCATCGAGCTGACGGCATGGTCGCGGCCGCGGAGGACGGGCCGCATGGTCCGGCTGGACGGTTGAGCCGGCTCCTGGCTCCTGGCTGCTTACCGTGGGAAGACTACTGAATCCCGACAGAAGGACGACGCCGGTGATGATACGGAATGCGCTCATGCACCCTCCTTCGCGTCAGGTCGCGATGATACGCCGCGCGTCGCGCGGGCAAAGCCGGATCGGCGCCGAGGCGCGGCCTATAATTGCCGCGTGGCCGTCCGCATGCCCCGAGTGCCTCGCGGCGTCGCGCTCGTCTCGGCCGCGGCCGTCATCGCCGCGACGGCGGTGTACAGCGTCGCTGGATGTATTACGCCGGCATCGACTCGGACGTGCGCCTCGGCGTGACGCCGGCGTATCGCGCCAGGACGGCCGATTTCCTCCTGACCGCGGTCGAGCCTGGCGCGCCCGCGGCGCGCGCCGGTCTCCAACCGGGAGACCGCATCGTGGAGATCAACGGACGACGCCTCGACACGCCCAATCCGTTCTTCGACGCGGTCACGCATGGACGTCCCGGTGACGCCGTGACGCTGCGCGTCGAACGAGGCCCCGATCTCGTTCACCGCGCACGCCTCGCTCGAGCCCAGGCCGCCGGAGCCTGCACGGCCGCGAGTCCGGGTCGTCGTGGAATCGGTGCTCCGCTTCTATCCCGCCGCGTTCCTGATCGTCGCGGCGGGGGTTCTGCTGCAGCGGCCGCTGGACCGCACGGCCTGGCTCCTGGCGCTGCTCTTCATCAGCCTCATCGCGGCGGCCCCGATCGAAGAGGATTTGCTGCACCCGGCGCTGCGCCGGTTCGCGCTCTGTTTCAAGCTGCTCGGCGGACTGGTGCCGGTCGCGCTGTACTGGTTCTTCGCGATCTTTCCCGCGCAGTCGCCGATCGAACGCCGCGCGCCGTGGCTCAAGCACGTGCTGCTCGTGCCGACGGTCGTCGTCCTCGCCACATTAATGGTCGATGGTCGGCCGCGCGCAGAGTTTTGCGCCCCTGCAGCGCATCGTCGAGTCGCCCGCCTGGCGAGTCCTTGGTCCCGCTGCTCATCCTGTACTGGTGTGTCACGGTTGCCCTCGGTCTCGTCTCGCTCGTCCTGAACAATCTTCGTGCGCCAGACGCCGAGTCGCGCCGGCGGACGCGCGTCATCGTCTGGGGCATGGTCGTGGGGCTGACGCCCATCTCGGTGGTCCAGACCATCGGGGCCGTCCTCGGCGTCGATCCGTACTCCGGCATGCCGTTCTGGATCTGGGCCACGGCGGTGCTCTTGTTGTTCCTCATTCCGGTGTCGTTCGCGTATGCCGTGGTCCGGTACCGGGTGCTCGAGATTCCGGTGCTGCTCAAGCGCAGCGCACGCTATCTGCTCGTCCAGCGCGGCTTCGTCGTGCTGCTGTTTCTCGTGAGCGTCGGTGCGACGGTCGCGCTGGCGATCGAGCTGCCGCTGCTGCTCCCGGCCCGCGTGAACGTTCCAGGGCCGCTCGGCCTCGTCGCCGGCGCGGGACTCGGCGTCGCGCTGGCGTGGGGTGCGGCGCGGGTCCATCGCCGGTTCACGGAGCGCATCGACCGCGCGTTTTTCCGGAACGCCTACGATGCCCGCCGGGTCCTGGAGCACCTGGCCGTGCGCGCGGGGCGTGCCGCGGGCCGTGAGGAGCTCGCGGCCCTTCTGGCGAGATCGATAGACGAGGCGCTGCACCCCTCGTCGCAGACGATCTACCTGGAGCGCGACGCCGACAACCTGGAGGCGTTCCACGGCACGCCTCCGGCCACGCTGCAGCAGATCTCGCGCAACCTGCCGGACCTCGACGAGATCGCGCTCGAAGGGGGGCCGGTCGTCCGCCGGCCGGATGCGAACCGCTCCGACGGCTTCGGCGCGCTCGACGCGCTCGGCGCCGAATGCCTGTCACCGATGATCGGGCGCGACGAGCGCATCGCCGGGCTCCTCGCGCTCGGGCCCCGGCTCTCCGAAGAGCCGTACTCGAGCGAAGACCGGCGGCTGCTCGCGACGGTGTGCAATCAGGCGGGCCTCGCGCTCGACAGCATCTGGCTCGCGGAGCGCATCGCCGAGCGCCGGGAAGCCGAGCGTCGTCAGACGCGAGAGCTCGAGATTGCGCAGGAGGTCCAGCGCGGGCTGCTTCCGCAGCAGCCCCCCGCGCTTCGCACGCTCTCCTGCGCAGGCGCCTGCCGCCAGGCGCGCGCGGTCGGCGGCGATTACTACGACTTCCTCGACCTGGGCGACGGCCAGTTGGGCCTCGTCCTCGCCGACATCTCGGGCAAGGGAATCTCCGCGGCGCTCCTGATGGCCAACCTGCAGGCGTACATGCGCAGCCGGTTCTCGCTCGCGCGCGGAGACCTCCCGGAGCTGCTGCGCTCTTTGAACGCCTATCTCTTCGAGTCGAGCCCGTCCTCACGCTACGCCACGCTGTTCTTCGGCCGGTACGACGACAACTCGGGCCGGCTGGTCTACGCCAATTGCGGGCACAATCCGCCGCTCGTCGTGCGGTGCGACGGCACCACGGCCTGGCTCCAGCCGACCGCTCCGGTCGTCGGGCTCTTCGACGAGTGGAGCTGCACGATCGCCGAGTTGGAGATTCGGAAGGGGGACACGCTCGTGCTTTACACGGACGGCGTCACGGACGCCATGGACGACGATGGAAATTTCTTCGGGGAGGAGCGGCTCGTCGAGCTGGTGAAGAGGAATACGCGTGCGTCCGCAGGGGCGCTGCTGGAGACCTTGATCGACGAGGTGACGCGCTTCAGCGGGAAGGTGCAGGAGGACGATCTGACGCTGGTGATCGCACAGGGGCAGTGAACCCGCCGATCTCCTGCGCCAGAAGGCGTGCAAAGGTTATCGGCGTCGCATCTTCCCAGAAGGGTCCCATGATCTGAATGCCGACCGGAAGCCCTGGCTTGGTCCGTCCAACAGGCGCGGCGGTTGCGGGGCAACCGGTGAGGGTGGCGGGGGTGATCCACTTCAACAGATCCATGTAAGGTCGTGGACCGTTCGACGTGGCGATCGTTCGTTTCTCCCGCGGCTCGCTGTGATCGTGAGGGAAGGCTTCGGAATACGCCACGGGTGAGAGAAACACATCGACGCCCTCGAAGTATGACTGCCACTGCGCCCGGAATTCCAGGCGGCGAAAGTTCTGCCTCTGCCAGCGCGCGAACGGCGCCAATCCGGCGGCATCGGGACCTTCCGATCTCGACATTTCTTTCTGCACATCCGGAGGAGAGACGCTGAACAGGAACGCATGCAGGTGGAATACGTAGTTGCTGAACAGGTCCGCGTGGCGGTATCCCTGGGGCCATCCCGGTTTCAGTGTGGCGCCGGCGCGGGCCAGCTTCTCGATCACCTGTTCCAGTATGGCCTTGACCTCCGGGACAGGAGGCGCCGAAGGATCGTCGAGGACGTAGCCCACTCGAAACGCTTTCAGCGTCTGGGCACGGCTCGGCGGTAGATCCCATTTCCACGCTTTGGCATCCGCGCCCGCCGGTCCTCCCATCACCTTCAGGGCCGCCAACAGGTCCTCCGCGCTGCGCGCCATTGGTCCGGCCACAGCCAGCAGGGAAGAGAAACCGGGCAGCCCGGGACCTCCGCCTGGCTCGTGGCCGTCTCCATTGACGAGGTCCAACGTGGGCTTGTGCCCGTAGATGCCGCAGAAATGCGCTGGCACCCGGATGGACCCGCCGATGTCGCTGCCCGCACTCAAATATCCGATACCTGCGGCCAGCGCGGCAGCCGTGCCGCCTGAAGATCCACCGGGCGTCCGCTTCAGGTCCCACGGATTGTTCGTCGTTCCGTAAATCGGGTTGTAGGTCTGCCAGTCGGAGAGCTCGACGGGAACGTTGGTGGCGCCAATCAGGACCGCGCCTGCCCGCAAGAGCCGCTCGACTACCTGAGAGTGTCGTGGGGCTTTCGAGCCACGCAGCGCGGCGATTCCCCACGTGCACGGGTATCCCGCCACCCCGAAGCTTTCCTTCACGTGAACCGGAACGCCGTGAAACACCCCGAGCGATTCGCCGCGGGATTGAGCGTCATCGGCCTTCCTGGCCTGCGCAAGGGCCTCGTCTCTCAATTGATAGGCAAAAGCATTGAGCTGAGGGTTGTGGCGGTCGAGGCGCTCGAACGTCCGTCGAGTCAACTCGACCGAGGACACGCGCCTGTTGCGGATCGCTTCGGCGGCCTGCAACGCCGACACGAAGTCGAGCTCCGGCGGAGCGGATCTGGACGCATCCGTCGCCGTCGCCGGCGCTTCCGAAGGCTGCGTGCACGCCGAACCGGCTTGAAGCAGTGCAGCGCCACCCAGCAACTCGAGGAGCTCTCGGCGCCTCAACGGGTGAACCTCGCGATGAAGCCGCCACCCGCCCTCATCGAAACCTCCAGCAGCTCACCCGAGCTCCTGGTCCCGCGCTCGACGACGACGACCGCCGCATCGTCTGCATTGTCTCGGGCCAGGAGCATCTGGGAGCCGCCCTTTGGCAGGAACGACAGCGGTACCTTCACGGTCTTCGCCGTTGGACCATTCATCGCCGCGACGAACCAGGTCGTCCCGCTCCGGCGCGCAAAAAGCGCCAGCTCGCCGATGTCGGATGGCGGCAGCACGCGCGTCTCGTCCCACACGCTCGGGATGCTCCTGACGATCTCGACCGCGGGGCTGGCCAGGAGCGATGCCGGGTGGCCGCCATACACGAGCAGGGGAGACGTGAGGATCGCCGCGCTGGCGATCTGGTGCGCGATGCTCGTCTCGCGCCGGCGCTCGCCGAAGACGACCGGTGTGTAGTCGGCGTGTCCCGCGAGCATGCGCGTGAAAGGGAACGTCGCGTTGAACGCCGCCCACGCCTCGATCCGCTTGTGCTCGAGGCCGTAAATGCCCTCGCGCGTCATCTCGTTCGGCCACGTGCGCGCCTCGCCCGCCGGCTTGTTCGCGCCATGGAAGTTGATCATCAGCTGATGCTCAGCGGCATCCCTCAGGATGTCCTGGTAAAGATCGATGATCTCTTTGGCCTCGTGATCGAGGAAGTCGACCTTGACGCCGACCACGCCCGCCTCACGCAGAGATGAAAACAGCTTGCGGCGATCTTCCGGCGTGCCGAGTGTCCGGCGGTGGCGCCAGACCATGATGCCGACGCCTTTCGGCTTCGAGTACTGGACGAGGTCGCGCAGCTCCGCGTCGGTCCATTTCTGCCACTGGCCTTCGACGACCTGATACTCGAACCCGAGCGCGCCGGCGAGGCGCGAGAACTCCTTGATGCCGTCGAGCGTGTTCTCGCCGCCGTCGAGATACCGCCAGACGGCCCGGCCGGGGCGAACCCACGCGGTCCTGATGCCTTGGGGAAACAGCTTCGGGTCGGGGGGCGCGGACAGGTTGTGGACGACGTCGCTGTTGACGAGCGTGTTGAGATCGCGCGCGATCATCACGACGCGCCAGGGGGTCGTGATCGTGCCGTCGATCGTGGCGGGATTCGACAAGCGCTTCGCTTCCTCGTCGCCGAATCGAAGCGTGAAGGGATAGTTGGGCGGATGCGTGTGCCCGAGCCGCTCACGAAACGCTCCCGCTCCGTCCGCCTGCAGCGCCATGCCGGCGTAGCCGCGCAGATCGGCTTCGGTGATCGATCCGTAACCGCCGCCGTCCGGCAGCTTGAACGTTACCGGCGGCGCCGCCCATTCGCCATCCTTGATGTCCTCGATGGCGCGGCGCTCGTACAGGGCCTCGTAGTGGTCGCGCAGGCCGTGGTACCAGACGAGCGTCCCTTTTGGAAGCCTGAAGCTCGTCCCGGCATCCGGCACGCGGCGTCCCGTGCCAGGAATCACGTGCCGGAACGCCACCGCATCGTTGAAAGCGCGCACCTCCACGACGTATGTCGTCCCGCTCTTCTTATCGTCGATCGAGAACCGGACGCCGTTGGCGCGGTTCACAGCCTCGGAATGCACGCCGCGCCAGTCGTATCGCTCGTTAATCGAATATGGTTCCCCGCTGCGGATTGCGGCCCCCTGCCCGAGATACACGCCGTCTACGAGGATGCCGAGCGCCGACGGTTCGATGACGGAGGTGTTGCCGGCTGCGATCTGGTAGGACAGCGGGACGTAGTCGCCGCTCGAGATGCTCACGCGAAGCTGCCGGTCGGGGCTGGTGACTATGGCCAGCGGATTTGCAGCGCTGCGCTGCGACGACCCTAAAGGGTCGTACCACAATGTCAAAAGGCATCCGGCAAGGACGACTGTTGCCTGTCTCGCCGTTAGCCTGGCGGACGCGAACCTCACGTCAGCGCGATGAGCTCGGAGATCTTGACGGGCCGCTTCTCGTCCACGCTCTTGCGCGCGGCGATGCCGGTCAGGCAGGACATCGCGCCGGCGCGCGAGTCCGGCAGCCGCATGTGCTCGGGCGCTTCAGCCTTGCGGAAAATCAGGTCGCGCAGCCGCGTGTCGCCGCCGCCGTGGCCGCCCTCGGTGGACTGCTGGATCGGCAGCTTCTGCTGCTTGCCGAAGTTTTTCGTGAGATAGATCTCGGTCTCCTCACTGACGTCCCAGGGCTGCCGCTCGAAGTCACGAATCTCGAGGCGGCCCTTCTCGCCGTTGAACGCCAGGCGGTAGCCCTCGAATGGCATGAACGCGTTCACCGAATACGTCATCGTCGCGCCGTTCGAGTACTTCACGAGCGCCGACATGCTGTCGAAGATGTCGACATCCTCTTTGTACACGCAGCCGTCGCGGTGATAGCCGTCCACGTCCTCGCACGCGACGTACAGCTTCATCCGGTTCGCGTTGGTCGTGATGTCGTAGTGGAACTTGCACTGAGACTTGTGCGGGCACGGCCGGCAGTTCGTGGACCGGAACGGCCCGTTTTTCCCGTACACGCTCAGGCTCGCGTTCGCCGACACCTCGACCGGATCCGCGGCCAGCCACCAGTTGATGAGATCGAAGTGGTGGGTGGCCTTGTGCACCCACAGGCTGCCCCCCTTCGATCGGAGCCGGTGCCACCGGCGGAAGTAGTCGGCGCCGTGGTAGACGTCCAGGTACCAGTGGAAGTCGACCGAGATCACCTTGCCGATCTCGCCCGCCATCAGCGTTTCCTTGATCGTCCGGTGCTTCGGCGCGTAGCGATAGTTGAACGTGACGCCGATCTTCCGGTTGTTCCGCTTCTCGGCGTCGAGCACCGCCTTGCACTGCACCTCGTCGATCACCATCGGCTTCTCGGTGATGACGTCGATCCCTCGGTCGAGCGCCTTGACGATGTGCTCGGCGTGGAAGGCGTCCACGGTCGTAACCGTGAGCAGATCCGGCTTCGCCTTCGTGCACATCTCGTCGAAGTTCGTGAAGGTCGGGCAGCTGACGCCGATCATCTGGCGCGACACCTCTGCGCGCTTGCCATTCGGATCGCAGAGTCCCACGAACTCGAGCACGTCGGCGTACCCGGCCGCCACGGGCCGTCCCCACATGCCGGTCCCGCGGTCGCCGGTGCCGACGATGGCGTAGCGCCGTTTGCGGGCGGTCTGTGCGAATCCGGGCGCATCGAGCGCCAGGTAAGAGGTCGCCGCCGCCGCCGTTTTCACGAAGTCACGTCGGGTTGGTCGACTGGCGATGCTGCTTTCTTTTCGAATTTTGCGCTGGGAGTCCCGACTCCCGAGTCGCCTGCCACGGCTGCGCTCTCGACTCGCCACGCTGCTTGAAACATTCGAGCTCCTCGGCGCTACGCGCTCGTAATTGATCAGAATCACCAGATCTTCAGCGCCGGTCTGCTTCAAGCCGTGCGAGCTGCCCGGCCGCGTCAGGATAGCACTGCCCGGGCCGACGTCGAAGCTCTTGCCGTCGATCGTCATGACGCCGCGGCCGCTGAGGACGTAGTAGATCTCGTCCTCCTTCTGGAGGTGGTAGCCGATAGCGGCGCCCGGCTTGAACGCGCGCTTGCGAAAGACGAGCTTCAGCCCGGGCGCCTTCGCGAAGAAGGAATAGGCGATGGTCTCACCACCGCCGTCGTGCGGTCCGGGCTGGGCCACCTTGACCTCTTCGTCCCGCTCGAGCACGTACGCACCTGGCGCCAACACGACGGCGGGACCGTTCCTGATGCCCCCACCGAGTGCCAGGCCCAACGCCAACCCTGCGGCCGCTCCGACCACGAACCTCGCGTCGATCATGTACGGCCCCCCTTGATGCTGCCGCCAAGTATAGACGGTCACGGAGGTTGTTCCCGCGCCGCATATACTCTGACCCCGTGACCTACACCCAGCCGACGCCCCAGGTCCGCGACCTGCCCGATCCGCCGCGTCAGCTCTGGCGCATCGTGGGGCCAGGGGTCGTCGCGGCGGGCGTCGGCATCTCGTCCGGCGAGTTCATCCTGTGGCCGTACATCGCGTCGCAGGTCGGCCTCGTGTTTCTCTGGGGCGCCGTGCTCGGCGTCGTCACACAGTTCTTTCTCAACATGGAGATCGAGCGCTACACGCTCGCCACGGGGGAGACGGCGCTGGCCGGTTTCAACCGGATGTGGAAGCACTGGGGGCTCGTGTTCGCCGTCCTCGTGTATTTCGCCAATCTCTGGCCGGGATGGGCGATCAGCTCCGCGACGCTGTTCACGTTCTTTACCGGTGGAGACGCGCGCTTCATCGCGGTCGGCATGCTCCTCGTCATCGGCGCCTCGCTGACGCTGGCGCCGGTTGTCTACGTGGCGCTCGAGCGGCTGATCTTCGTCAAGGTCGCGGCGGTCGTCGCGCTCGTCGTGCTGGCGATGGTCCTGGTCATCCAGCCGGAGACCTGGCGCGCGCTGCCGGCCGGCCTCCTGAACGTCGGCCAGCTTCCAACCGAGCTGGGATTCGCGCTCGTGTTGGGCGCGATCGCGTTCGCCGGCGCGGGCGGCGGACAGAATCTCTGCCAGAGCAACTGGATTCGGGACAAGGGCTTCGGGATGGGGCAGTACGTGCCGCGTCTGGTCAGCCCGGTGACCGGCGAGGAGCAGGCGGCCCCCGACGCATCGCGCTACGTGTTCGAGCCGAATGCCGCCAACATGGCGCGCTGGCGCCGGTGGTGGACGTTCGCGAACGTCGAGCAGGCGCTGACCTTTCTGCTGGTCAGCGTGGTGACGATCTGCCTGACCTCGATGATCGCGCACTCGACGCTCTTCGGCGAGCCGGGGCTGCGGAACGACGTCCGCTTCCTCGCGGTCGAGGGGGAGCGCCTCGAGACGCTGGTCGGCCGCTGGTTCACCTTGCTCTTCTGGGGGATCGGCGCGTTCTCGCTGTTCGCGTCTTCAATGGGGATCACCGACTACACGAGCCGGCTCGCGGCCGACATCCTGAAAACGACGTATCTCCGCGATTCGCGGCTGTCCGAGAGCCAGCTCTACTTCCGGCTCACCTGGGGGCTCGTCGCCATCGGCTGCGCGATCCTCCTGCTCGGCGCCCAGCAGCCGCTGGTCCTGCTCGTCATCTCGGCCTCAGTCGGCGGGATGATGATGTTCCTCTACTCGATGCTGCTCATCGCGCTGAATCGGACGCAACTGCCGGACGCGATCAAGGTCCGAGGGTTCCGCATCGGCGCGCTCGTGTGGTCGACGGCGTTTTTCGGCGTGCTCGCGGCGCTGACGCTGTGGCAGCAGCTGCAGCGGTTGCTTACCTAGGCCTTGATCATGCTCACGCAGGCCACGGCACGCGCGTTGGCGGCGTAGTCCGGTTCGAGCCGGGGGCGGTCCGGCCATTGTCCGGTCCGCATGAACTCCGCAACCCACGCGACGTAGACGCACTCGGCGCAGTCCTGTGCGGTCGCCCGCTGCCAGCCGTGTTGTGAATGTCGGAAAAACGACTCCGAGATCCGTGTGGCAGGCCCGAGCGAATCCTCCGCCGTCGAGAGGCGCCTCCGGTCGAACTGCTGGAACGCGCCGAGGAATTGATACGTTCCATACGGCACGGTCAGAAGAAACAGGCCTCCCGGCTTGAGTACCCGATTCATCTCGCGAGCGGCGAGGACGAAGTCGTCCGGCCGCGCTTCGGGCGACGCCTTCCCGCCGATGTAGAAGCGGTTGTCGCACCCCACATGCTCGAGCGTCGAGATGCTGGCCACGATGTCGTAGCAGGCGTCCTTGAAGGGAAGCGAACGGAGGTCCTCGAACACGTACGAGATTCCCCGCTGCCAGAAAGACTGCTCCTCGGGCGCGAGCGTCACGACATGAAGTCTTTTTTCGGCGAGGAGCGGCATGTCGAGCAACAGGGCGTGATTGAGGCTGGAGCCCGCGTCCAGCATCCTTGCCGGGCCTGCGGGCACCTGGGCGAGCAGCCAGGGGAATTCAACGCACCGCTCGTCGAGTCCCAGACCGTAGCCGTTCGGCAGGCTCGCACCCCTTGCAAAGCGCGCGATCAGCTCCTGATCGTGGACCGCTGACTGGAGCATTTTTTCTCGAAGCTCGAGATACGCGGGCGTCCACGGCACCGGCAGCGTTGGCTCGGCGCTCATCCAGCGTCCGTCTCCACGTCAGGCTGCGTCAGCAATCCAGCGCCCCACCATCGCGTCCACGATCGCGACATCCTCGGCCGCGAGCGAGGGCAGAGGCGGGCGAACGGGACCGCCGGCGAGGCCGAGGCGGTCCATCAGCACCTTCATCACCGTGACCTCGTAGCCTTTTCGCCGTGCACGAAGGGCATACAGCGGCGTGATGTAGTCGTCCATCAATCGGCGGAGCACAGCCGCGTCACCATTCGCGGCGGCGTCGTGCAGCCGCCAGGCGAGACGCGGCGCGATGTTGGCGACGCTCGACGTGAATGCACGGATCCCGAGCGAGTAGTACGCCGGGACGAGGTCGTCGCCCGCGCCGCCGATCCACAGCAGGCGATCCCCGACGCGCAGCATGATCGCCTGGAGACGTCGAATGTCGCCCTGACCTTCTTTCCACGCGACCAGCGTGCGAATCGTCGTGAGCCGCTCGACGAAGGCCGGGCCCGGGTGGACCCAGTCGCGGCTGTAGACGAGCATCCCGAGCGGTGTCGCCCCGCCAATCGCGCGGTAATACTCGAAGAGCCCTTCCTCATCCGCGTGCGGGTAATACGGCGGGAACGCGAGGATCCCGGACGCGCCCGCGCGCGCCGACTGGCGGGCGAGCTCCGCGCCGAGCGACGTGCCGAATCCGGCGCCCGCGATCACCGGGACCTTGCCCGCCGCCGCTTCGACCGCCGCCCGCACCACGGATTCATGTTCGCCGGGCGTCAGCGAGTAGAGCTCGCCCGTGCCGCCCGCCGCGACGAGCGCGGCCGGAGGATGCGCGAGGATCGCCTGCACGTTCTTTCGGAGACCGTCCAGATCCAGCGATAGGTCCTTCTTGAACGGGGTTACAGGAAACGCGATCGGTCCCTGCAGCGTCGTGCGCAGCTCGTCTGGCGTCATCACCATCTCGGGACAATCCTTCGCCATGCCGGATCCACGTAGGTTCTCATTTCCTGCTCGTCGTCTCGATTGCGAAAGTCACACCGCGCGTAGCGCTCGCGGCCACGCGCGAGCTGATCGTGGTCGAGCGTGACTCCGAGTCCAGGACGGTCCGGTATGCGGACCGAACCGTTGACGATCGGGACACGGCCCCCCTCGACGACTTCGTCCTCGGCCGCTTGCCAGGGGTAGTGCGTATCGCAGGCGTAGGTGAGATGCGGCGCCGCCGCGGCGGCGTGGGCCATCGCCATCAGCGAGACGCCCAGATGCGTGTTCGAATGCATCGAGAGCCCGAGGCCGAACGTCCGGCACACTTTCGAGAGATGCTGAATCTGACGAAGGCCTCCCCAGTAATGCGGGTCGCACAAGACGACCTGAACGGAGTCCTGTCGCACAGAGGCGGGCACGTCGGCAAATGACGTCACCGCGACGTTGCTCGCGAGCGGCGTCGACACGCCCGACTCGACCAGCCGGCGCCGCACCGCGGCCATGCCGTCCAGCCCGGGCGCCGGATCTTCGAGATAGCCCTCGCCCGCGAGCTCCTTCGACAGCGTCTGACCCACGCGCACGGAGGTCTCCACGGTCCAGGCGCAGTTCGGATCGATCCGCAACGGAAACGCCGGTCCGAACGCCGCATGGAGCTGCCGTATCGTCTCGATCTCCACGTCCGGCTCGAGGACGCCCGCTTTGAGCTTGATCGACTGGAAGCCGTACTTCGTGACCATTTGCCTGGCCTGCCGGACGATCGCCTCAGGCGTCAGGCACTCGCCGTATTCATCCTCGCGAGCCTCTGCCACCTTGCCCTGAGCTTGTCGAAGGGCGCCGTGCTTGTAGAACAGATAGGCGGAGAAGGGGACCTCGTCTCGCGCGCGGCCGCCGAGCAGATCGCACGCCGGCTTTCCAACGGACTTGCCGATGAGATCGAGGCACGCGATCTCGATCGCGGAGTACGCGCGCGCCCCGGCATCCAGCGGGTTCTCGCCCGGCACCCGATGCGTCTGCGAGCGGTCGCCGAGCCCGTCGCCTTCGATCATCGACAGGAGCGCCGCGCAGACTCGGTACGGGTCGGATCCGACGATGCGGGGCCGAAGCGCCTCGAGCATCCGCGCGTTGGCCTCGCCGCCGTGCGCCTCGCTGATCCCGACGACGCCGTCGTCGCTTTCCAGCTCCAGGATCGTGCGGAGCGCCATCGGGGCGTGGAGGCCGTACGAGCTCCGGAGCGGTGGATCGGCGATTGCGATCGAATGGACGCGCATCCCGACGACACGCATGGCGGACATAGACTACATGACTACCGGCGACACAAATGAAAGCAGGCCGCCGCGATGGTAATCGCGCAGGTCACCCTGCTGGCCGGGCTCGTCGCTGCGGCGCCGGCTCACGCGCAAAGCGACCGGACGTCCCACGTCTGCGGCGCGGAGTACTCTGCTGCGGGTGCGAGCTCAGGTAACCTGGGGCTTCCGAACGGCACTCCTTTCGACGTCCACCGCGCCATGACGCTCTTTCGGTTCAATCAGCAGAAAGAATCGCTTCGGGAGCTCGACTCGGCCCTGAAAACCGTCAGCGGCCCGTGGCGCTGGCGCGTTCCCGGCGAGAAGCGTAAACAGCTCACGAAAGACCTCAACGCCTTTCGACGTTGCCTCGCCGGCAAAGAACCGCCCCAGCTGGCAACGTTGACCGTCGATACGTTCCTCGTCGAGCCTGAGGCAACCGAGGAGAGGCGACGGTCGATTGCCGGGGCGACCGTCAAGATCGAGGACATGCCTGTCGGGCAGACGGAAGACGACGGCACCCTGACGGTGCGCGTCCCTTCGGGCACGATCCACGTGACCGCCGAGCTCGCCCCGACGACGTGGGGAGACGCGTACGTCACCGTCACACCCGGCGGCTCCGAGCGCCTCTCTCTACAGATGGATCCTGAGAAACATGTCAGCGAGGACACAGATCTCGTGCTGGTCGAAGCGGCCGACGACATCATCGCGGTGACGTCCCCATCATTCACCTTGAGGTTCATGCAGAGCGATCGCTTGGCGCCGGTCGCCGGCGCCGTGTCGGTTGAACTCCGCGATCGTCACGACAACTTTCAGCGCGATCTCGATGAGCTCTTCACGATCTCTGACGGCGCGATCACTGCAATCAGTCCGGCGAAAGTGTTCGACGCGCTGGCCGGGCAATCTGGCGAGCTGATCACTCTCGGCGTGTACGCCGAGGATGCTGCCGACCGCACCCACCAGGCCCGCGCTCGGTTCCGCGTCGGGCAGTCCAGGCTTCTGGTCACGCTCGTCCCGCCGCCTTCGAATCCCTCTCTTCCGGTCGCGAATATCGAAGTAGGCGTATCACTCATCGGCACCGGCATCGCCGTCCAACGAGTCTCGGACGCAGAGGGCCGTTTCGAGATTGAGGCATTGCCGCATGGCACGATCGTCTTCGACTGCGAGACCGTATCCGGAGGCGTCTACTACTACTGCGGGGGGACGATGGCCTACTGGGGCGAGCAGTCGATCACGCTCGTGCCGCTGAACGTCACCGATCTCGTCAAGGGTGTTCCACACTTGACGGTCCAGTCGAACGCTCCGGCGGCGCCTCACGTCGAGCGGAAGCCGAAGGGAGACCGATAAGCGGCGAGATCGTCCGATCTGCCATAAGATGGGCCGGTCGCCGACCGTGCCATCGACCATCTCGCGCGTCATCCGGCGCCTCGTCCCCTTCATTTTCATCTGCTACGTCATCGCGTACATCGACCGCGTCAACATCGGGTTCGCGGCAGCCGATCTTCAGCGGGATCTCGGGCTGAGCGACTGGGCCTACGGTCTTGGCGCGGGCCTCTTCTTCCTCGGCTACTTCGCGTTCGAGATCCCCAGCAACCTGATTCTGGAGCGCGTCGGCGCGCGGCTGTGGATCGCCCGCATCATGATCGTCTGGGGCCTGGTCTCGATGGGGACGATGTTCATCACCGGCGAGACGAGCTTCTACGTGGCGCGCGTGCTGCTCGGGTTGGCGGAGGCCGGGTTCTTTCCCGGGATGATCCTGTATCTGACGTACTGGATCCCGAAGAGCGATCGCGCGCGAGCCGGCGCGCTGTTCATGACGGCGGCGCCGATCGCGATGATCGTCGGCGCGCCGGTCTCGGCCGGGCTCCTCGCGCTCGACGGCTGGCTGGGACTCCGCGGCTGGCAGTGGCTGTTCCTCATGGAGGGCCTCCCAGCGGTCCTGCTCGGCATCGCGACGTTGTTCTTCCTGACGGATCGGCCGGAGCAGGCGGAGTGGCTCGCGCCCGAGGAACGCGCGTGGCTGAGCGGCGTCATGAACCGCGAGCGCGCCGAGCGCGCGCTATCGGAGGGGCCGGTCTTAAGACCGGCCCATCCAATGCGTGGCTTGTTGAGCGGTCGCGTGTGGCTCCTCTCCTTCGCGTACTTTCTCAACGCGCTCGTCACCTACGGCGTGTATCTCTGGCTGCCGCGGATCCTGCGCGACGCCTCCGGGTTCAGCGGCTTCACCCTGAGCGCGATCACCGCCGTGCCGTTCGTGGCGGCGCTGGTGGCGATGGTGCTCGTCGGCCGCCACTCCGATCGAACCGGCGAGCGCAAGTGGCATGTCGTTGCCTGCGCGGCGACCGCCGCCGTCGGCCTCGTGCTCGCGGTGTGGTTTCAGGCCAGCGTTCCGCTCCTCGTGCTCAGCTTCACCCTGTCGCAGATCGGCCAGCGATCGGTGATGAGCGTGTTCTGGGCGATTCCGCCGATCTTCCTGGGCGGCACGGCCGCCGCCGCCGGCATCGCGATGATCAACGCCATCGGCAACCTCGGCGGCGCGTTCGGCCCCACGATCATGGGGTGGCTGCGGGAAAGCACCGGGGCCTACACGGGAGGCCTGCTCGTCCTCGTCGCGGCGCTCGTCCTCGAGGCCGTACTGGTGGCCAGCCTGCGGTTACCGCGGACGATAGCTCCGGCTGTGGCCATTCCGCCCGTTGGTGACGGCGAAGCTGCCGTCGGACGAGACCGAGAGCTTGATCCAGTGCGACGTTGACTCCTCCATGTTCGCGATGAACGGCTCGGAGGCGTTCTCGGTGGCGGATGCTTTCGTCGCGTAGTGGAGCTGCCACAGATCCTCGAGGCCCGGGGCGGCGCGGATCACCTGCAGGGCCTCGGACCTCCCGCCCTTCGTCGCGCCGTTGTTCATCACGACGACCCTCGGACGGATCGCGTGCACCAGCGCCGCCGGGCCCGAGGCGTCCATCCCGTGGTGCGTCGTCAGGTACACGTCGAACGTGCCGAGCAGGTTCCCGGGGCAGGCGAGGTCGTGCTCTTTGTTCCAGGTGAGGTCGCCCAGGTCGAGCATCCGGAAGGCGCCGTACTTGATGATCGTCCCGAGCGACCGGGCGTTCTCGGTCGGGTCGGGATCGCGAGGCTTGAAATCCTTGCAGAGTGGATTCGGCGCGGCGGTTCCGCCGACCGCCGAGGTGACGAGCGCGCCGCCCGACGACACGACGCGCGCCTCGATTCCCTTGATCGGGAGGGCATCGCCCGGCTTGGCGACGATATGGCGGCCTTTGGCCCGGACCGGCTCGTACGCCGCGAAGACTTCTGCAGCGTTGCCCCCTTCCCGGTTTTCTCCGTAGTCGACGAACGTCCCGACCGGCATCTTCGCGGCGAGCTCGGGCACGCCTCCGACATGGTCGCGGTGATAGTGCGTGACGACCATGTAGTCGATGCGCGACACGCCGGCCTGCCTCGCCGCGGCGGCGATCCGCTCGGCGTCGCGGCCGTTGAACCCCGACCAGCCGGCGTCGATGAGCATCGACTCGCCGGACGGCGACACGATGAGCGTGGCCTGGCCGCCTTCGACGTCGACGAAATACACGTCGAGTGTCTTGCGCGCCTGCGCCGTCAGCGGCGCGCTCCACGCGGCAAATATCAAGGACAGGGTCAACACCACCGGCATGCGCATCAGCATCTCCATCGAAGCGAACGGCTCAGGCCGCCCGCGCGCGGTAAAACGCCAGAAAGTCCGCCGCTGGCAGGGGCCGTGAAAAGTAATGGCCCTGCGCGAACTGGACGCCCGCGCCGCACAGGACTGCGGCCTCTGCCTCCGACTCGACGCCTTCGGCGACCACCTCGAGCTTGGTCGTCTTCACCAGCGCCGCGATTCCAGCCAGCCAGGCCGGCGGGGGGCCGCCCGCCACAATCTGCGCGACGTGAGAGCAGTCGATCTTGATGATCTCCACGCCCGCGCGCGCGAGCACGGCGAAATTCGCGCCGCCGAGGCTGACGTCGTCGAGCGCGATGCGGACGCCCATGTCGGAGGCGTGGACGAGCGCGTTGATGCCGAGCTGGTCGGGTACACCCCGCTCGGTGATCTCGAGCACGAACTTGTGGACCTGGTCGCCGAGGCCGGCGCGCGTGACGGCGTACGCCATCCCGCCCCGGCCGAGGACCTCGGGCGGGACGTTGACGCTGAGGTGCACGCCGTCGTTCTCGCGTAGCCAGGCTCCCAGCTCCGTTGCCGCTGTCTCGAGCACCCAGTAGGTCAACAGGCCGGAGAGCGGGGTGTTCTCCATTGCCGGTATGAAGTCCTCCGGCATCAGGACACCCTGGGGCCGTCGCCATCGCGCGAGCGCCTCGGCCCCCACGCACCGTCCGCCGTCGAGCGCGACGGTCGGGAGGTACTCCAGAAAGAACTCTCCGCTCGAGAGCCCCCTGCGAATCGCTTCGAAGTCGACGACCGGCGGCATCAGAACGCGCGCACGTGCTTGTAAACGCGTCCGCCCTTCATCACGAACAGGACGCGCCTGAGTGCCGTGATGTCCTTCAGCGGATCGCCATCGACGACGACCAGATCGGCTTCGTATCCGGGAGCGACCGCGCCAATCCGATCGCCGAGGCCGAGCGCCTCGGCGGCGAGCGACGTCGTGCCGATGATGGCGTCCATCGCGGGCTGGCCGGCCTGCTGCACGCGGTAGATCGTCTCGCGCGCGTTCTGGCCGTGCGCCCCCGCGGTCGCGTCGGTGCCCATGATGACCTTCAGGCCCTTGTGAGCCATGCCGCGTTTGAACATCGACAGCTTCAGAGGGATACCCTTCTCCATGAACGCGAAGCCTTCTTCGTTATAGTTCCCGATGCCGAGATACTTCGGCTTGTTTTCGATGTAGTTCTGCGAGACGAGGCCGATGTTCGGCTCGAAGAACGTCCCGCGCTCGGCCATGAGCGCGAACTCGGCGTCGGTCGTCTGGCTGCCGTGCGTGACGGCGAAGCATCCGGCGCGCGCGGCGGCCGCGACGGCATCGGCCGCGTGGGCGTGCACCCAGCTGCGCTTGCCCGCCTTCTTCGCCTCGTCGCAGGTCGCTCCGATCTGTTCGTCGCTCATCGTCTTTCCGCCACCTTCGCGGATGCTCTTCGACGCGAACAACTTGATCAGGTCGGCGCCGCCCGCGACGAGCTTGCGCACCTGCGCGCGAAGCTGGTCCGGCGTCCCGCTGTTCTCGTTGAGGGACATGATCGACGTGAGCAGCCGCGGGCCCGGGAGCGTGCCGCGGGCGATGGCGTCGCGGAGATCGACGTCTGACGGCGAGCCGATGCTTTGAATCGTGGTGAACCCGGCCATCAACGTAGCCCAGGCGTTTTCAGCGGAATAGAGAATGGCCTGAGGCGGCGTCTCGCCATCGTTGGACGCCCGGCCGTTCTTTCCGAAGTGCGATCCGATGTGCACGTGCGTATCGATGAGGCCGGGCAGGAGGGTCAGCGTGGGGAAGTCGTACGTGATCGGCTTTGCGTTCGCGTCGATCCGGACGATCCGCGATCCCTCGACTACGACCGCCGTGTTGCGATGGACGGCACCCTTGCCGTCGATGACGGCGCCCACGCGAATGACGGTCGGCGATCCCTGGCCGACGAGCGTCGTGGACGCGCAACAGACAAGACACCCGGCGATCACGGCGTGCTTCATGATTCCGGCTCCTCGTACCACTCGTCGTGCATCGACCAGCCGCCGCAACGGAGACAGATCGTCCAGTGCCATTGATGCGCGCAGCCGGGACATCGCCCCCGCGTGGCGAACGTGTTCCAGGCTGTCCCGCATCCGCCCGTGAATGCCTCGGGCGTGCCCTTGCCTTCGCAGTACCACCGGCTCGAGGCGGTCGGCTGCCAGCGACAGAACGGGCAGCGGATACCCGTGAAGTCCTCGAGATCGTCCAGCTTGAAGATCGAGTCGAGTTTCTCGTCCTGGCGCGGGTCCTTCTTCAGGGCCCAGTAGGGGCACTCGAAGGTTTCTTCAATCGTCGATGGATGCATCGTCGTCATCCTATGTCAGCCGCCATATCGTAACAGCGCAGGCGCGCAGGCACGAGGAGCGGGTTACGTGGGACATCCGGTCGCCTGATTGCTGGGTGGGGGCAGCCGCCTGGCACCGATGTCGCGCCAACTGGGAACTCAGTCCGGCCGGCGCACGCTGGCACCAACGTTGTGCCAACGTCCAACTGGGTCCGGACCGAGTTCGACGTCTCAGAAATCGCTTGACAGGCTTTCGAACGCACTCGATTCACCGCACGACGCTCGCGGCCTTTCCGCTCTCCTCGCGCGCAGGCTCGCCGCTGAGCCCGTTCGGACCTCTGCCGATCGCAGACGATGGTCGCGCGATCGATCGCAGCACGTGTGACCGGCCTGCGGCTCACAAATCGCGGTGTTATAAGGCGATATGACGACGTTGACTGATTCGTTCGCTCACTTGTCCAATCACGATCTGCTCGACTTGGTGAAGCGGCTCGTCGTAGACGAGCGCCAGGCGACGGCACGCCTCATCGCCTCGCTGATGGAAGTCGACGCACGGCGGCTCTATCTTGGCGAAGGCAGTTCGTCGCTCTTCACGTACTGCACCCAGGTGCTGCATCTTTCCGAATATGCTGCGTACGGCCGCATCGAGGCGGCGAGAGCGGCGCGGCGCTTCCCGCGGATCCTCGACCTGCTGGCCGAAGGAGCGATCACCCTGACGGCGGTCGGCCTGCTCGCGCCGCATTTGACCGGCGCCAACCATGTGGAGCTTCTGAACGCCGCTCGACACAAGAGCAAGAGGGAAGTCGAGCATCTGGTCGCGCAGATCCATCCGCGTCCCGACGTGCCGTCATCTATTCGGAAGCTTCCCGACTCCCAAGTCTCTTGAGCCGCTTCATCGTCTGTCAAACCCCTGAGGCCAGCCTCGCACGAACCGGGCGCAGCCTCGCAAAACGACCAAGAGAGCCACGAACCCGCCGCACGGATTCAGGCGTCCTCGAAGACGCCCGCGGTCGTGGCGCCGCTCGCACCGGAACGCTACCAAGTCCAGTTCACCGTGGGTCGGGAGACGTTCGAGAAACTGCGCCAGGCGCAGGACCTGCTGAGACACGTCATTCCGAACGGCGATCCGGCGGCGGTTTTCGATCGTGCCCTGACCCTTGCTTCTCGCGGAACTGGAGCGGACCAGGTTTGCCGCGACGAAGCGACCGCGGGAAGGACGCCGACTGCGCCGCATTCACGCCACATTCCCGCGGCCGTGAAGCGGGCGGTCTGGACGCGTGACGATGGGCGATGTGCGTTCGAAGGTCAGAGGGGCGCTGCACCGAGACAGGCTTTCTCGAATTCCATCATGTCGTGCCGTACGCGGCCGGTGGTCCGGCCGTCGTCGAGAATATCGAGCTGCGATGCGCAGCTCACAATGCGTACGAGGCGGCGGAGTACTTCGGTCCCCTCCAGCCGTCGCTCATGCGGGAGACGTCGCCTACGTATGCTGCCGAGGACTGGCACCGATGTTGTGCCCGCCTTCGCCACGGCTACGGCGCGGCAAGCCAACCGAACTCGGTCTGGACCGAGTTGAGCCCAGAAAGTTGGATGGATTCAAACCAGCTGTCGCGCCATCAGCGGTTGTCACGGTATCGCGTGGAGAACACAAAGCATCTCGACGCGATCGTCGACGAGGCGAATCACGAGCGAATCGAGGCTCTCTCTAAACTGGATTTCGTACAGCTTTGGATGCGACGTTGGGACGCACGCCGTCGGATTCCGGCCAATAACGGCGATCCGGTCCGCCTCAATCGGTGGAAGGTTACGCCGCCGTCGCTCTTCAGGTGAACGGTGATCGGCCACAGCTCCCCGCCGGAACGCCCGGGCGATGGTCTGAGCATCTTCGAATGGGACGTCCCTCCCGAGTTGCACGTCGAGGTGCCAGTTCCCGTCGCGCAGCCGCCATCGCTCGTCGGTGCGTTGAGCCGTCGCCGAACGGAGCCAGTTCCCGATCTGCTCGCCCCAGAAACCGGCTTGTAGTGGCTTACAGCCCTTGCCCTTCGCCCGACGCACCGACATCGAACTCGTGACGACGCGATGCCCTTCGAGAATCTGCCTGGAACCGATCGCAAGCTGCAGGCACTCCCGCGGCTTACTGACGGCACGGACGACCTGCGGATCATGGATATTCAGCTGCGCGGCCAGTCGCAGGATGTCGCGCCGATCGGCAGCAATCACGTCAGCGGGCACATCCCACCGGGTCGCGCCCGCCTGACCCGCAAGCGCGAGCGCCACGAGAAGGGATCCGCAGACGAGCATGAGTCTCCTACCGGAGGCTGAGGGTGTACGCGCCGCCTGGCGCAACGTCGATGACGGCCACGTCTCCATCGCGCTTGAACGGGACGCTGGCGCCATCTCGTGTGATCGTGTCGATCGACTGCCCGGCCGGCACGCGAACGCGATGCGTCCCGGCGACGCCAGCCCGAAGCGTCGCCGACCGCGCCTTCCCATCCTGCCACGTAAGATCGATCTCGACCCCACCGCGCGCACGCAAACCTCGGAACGATCCATCGGCCCACGCGCGCGGCAGCGCCGGCAGCAGATGGATGGTTCCGTCGTGGCTCTGCAGGAGCATCTCCGCGACGCCCGCCGTGCCGCCAAAGTTGCCGTCGATCTGAAACGGTGGGTGGAGGTCCCAGAGATTGGGCAGCGTCGAGGTCGCGAGGAGCGCCTGGAAGTTCTCGTACGCGCGCTCGCCGTCCTCGAGCCGCGCCCAGAAGTTGATGATCCACGCCCGGCTCCACCCTGTGTGCCCGCCCCCGTGCTTGAGCCGCCGCTCGATCGTCGCGCGCGCCGCCTTCGCCAGCTCCGGCGTTCCGCGCATCGTGATCTGATCGCCGGGGTAGAGCGCGAACAGCTGCGAGATGTGGCGGTGGCCCGGCTCCGGCTCGTCGTAGTCCTCGGACCACTCCATGATCTGCCCGTGCCGTCCGATCGCCGGCGGCGGCAGCCGCTTGCGCGCGGCCTCGAGCCTGCCGCGGAGCTCGGCGTCGATTCCGAGAATCTCGCCGGCGCGGATGCACTGCGTGAACAGCGCGTGCAGGATCTGGTGATCCATCGACGGCCCCATGCAGAGGATGCCGACCTGTCCGTTCGGGAGACGATAGCGGTTCTCCGGCGACACCGATGGCCCGCTCACCAGGCGGCCCCTCGGATCCTCGACGAGATAGTCCAGGAAGAACTCCGCCGCCTCCTTCATCACCGGGTACGCCTCGGCGAGAAAGCTCTTGTCCGGATTGAACCGGTAGTGCTCCCAGAGGTGCTGGACGAGCCACGCCGCGCCCGTCGGCCACAGCCCCGATCGCGGCAGGTCGCCAGGCGACGTGAACCCCCAGATGTCCGTGATGTGATGCGCGACGAACCCTCGCGCCCCGTAGTGCACCTTCGCCGTCCTCCGTCCGTGCACGCGCAGGCGCTCGATGAAGTCGAACAGCGGGCGATGGGACTCCGCGAGGTTCGTGATCTCCGCGGGCCAGTAGTTCATCTGCAGGTTGATGTTGAGGTGATAGTCGCTGTTCCAGGGCGCATGCAGGCTCTCGTTCCAGAGGCCCTGCAGGTTGGCCGGAAGATCGCCCGGCCGGCTGCTCGCGACGAGCAGGTAGCGCCCGAACTGGAAGTAGAGCGCGTCGAGCCCCGGATCCTTCTCTCCTCGCTGGACGCGCGCGAGCCGCTCGTCGGTTGGAACGGTCGCGGCCGTATTGCCGTTCGTGGAGTCCGCTGACCCCAACCTCAGGCCGACACGCCTGAAGAACCGCTGATGGTCGGCCACATGCTCCTGCCGCAGCTGCTCGTACGGCGTCGCCGCGGCGGCCGCGAGCTGGCGCTCGCAGAGCGCCTTCGGATCGCCTCCGCGGTAGCTCGTCGCCGCCACGACGATCAGCGTGGCCGTCGTCGCGCCGTCGACGAGCGTTCGCTCGGGAAACGTATCGCGCCGGCCGCCGTCGGACAGGATCTTCACCGACGCCTGGAACGACAGCCCATTGTCGCCGGCCAGCCGTCCGACGAGATCCAGCCTGTCGGTCCCCCGCGCCACCGTCATCGCATCCTGCAGGCGATCGATCCACGTCGAGAAGGACAGACGGCCGGGCGCGTCCGCAGTCAGGCGGACGACGATGGCCTGAGCCGGATGGGAGGCGAACACTTCGCGCGTGTACCGAACGCCGCCTGCGCGATAGCTGATCCGCGCGGTCGCCGAGTCGATGTTCAGTTCGCGGCGGTAGTCTTCAACGGGCGCGTCGTGCTCGAACGCAATCCGCAGGTCTCCGAGCGTCTGGTACGACTGGAGGCGCGACGGCCGGCCCATCAGCCTTTTCTCCGCGAGGGCGTTCGCCTCGACGGGCGATCCCGCGAAGAGGAGTCGGCGGACCTCGGGGAGGTAGGCGAGCGCGTCCGGATTATCGCGCTCGCGCGGGCCTCCCCTCCACAACGTCTGCTCGTTGAGCTGGATGCGCTCGCGACCGACCGATCCGAACACCATCGCGCCGAGCCGGCCGTTGCCGAGCGGCAGCGCGTGATCCCACTGCGGCGCCGCGCGCGTGTACCACAAGGTCAGATCGCGCGGGTCTTCGTTGTTGACGGCGGCCTGCTCCGCACGCGGCGGAGCGGATGCGGTGAGGATGAGCGTCAGCGCGACGAGCGCGATCGGCGCCTGGTTCACTGCCGTTGGGCGACGTGGTGTGCGTCCTGCTCGTAGTGCTCCTGAAGCAGGTCGACGCCGAAGTCCCCGCTGAAGTCGCGCCAGACGATGTGGTGATGGTTGGCGTTGTTCTGAGTGTTGTCGTATTCGATGAGGAAGCTCGGGCCCTGGATGCGGTAGTAGTGCCTGTTGCCCAGACCCTTTTCCGTCGCTCCCATCCAGGCAAACCGGATCGCGGATGGGCCGTCCGCCTTGACCCGCGCCAGCCGTGCCGCGACGAGCGCGGGCGACTGCGCGGATGCGTGCTCTTCGATGAGGCTGATGAGAACGCCCCGCTGCGCCGTCGTCAGCTCGCTGCCCGCGATGCCGACGTTCTCGAGGATAGCTGCCTTGCGGTGGTTGAACGTCAGGATGTCATCCGGCGCCTTGTCGCTCGTGATCGCCGTCTTTCGCTGGTCGTCGGTGAGCGAGGTGACCAACGCGCGCGCCAGGTCCTCCTCCGCGGCGAGCGCGCGCGTCCCTTTCAGGGGACCGTCCTGCACGTTCGCGGGGTTCGCGCCGAAAAACGCGGGCGTCGTCGCGATCGCCTTGCCGTCGACGATCGTCCAGTTCTGTGAGATGTGATGCCCTTCGTAGCGCCAGCCCCAGGTGGCGCCGCCCGGCTCGCCGAAGATCGTGAAGAAGTACAGCTCGGGATCGCGAATCGCGCGGCCTTCGATGGCGCGCAGGACGTTCTCGAGGCTCCGGATCGTCTCGGCCTTCGAGTAGCCCTTCTCGCCCAGGCCGGCGCGCAGCAGCGCCAGCGCCGCCTGGCGCTGCGGCTCGCTCATCTCTTTGAAGGACAACCCCTGGCGCTCGCGTGGAATGAAGTGCCAGTTGAACCGTTCCTCCGAGTCGAACGGCCAACGGATCTTCTTGAGCTGCGCCTCGTCCAGGGTGCCGACGAGCGCTTTGGCCGCCGCCGCCATGGAAGACTCGGGGCGAGGCTGCGCGACCATCGCCGCGACGCCGGCGCCGAGCAGGGTAGTGAGCACGATCGCACGTCTCATTGATGCCTCCGCGGCTGCCCGTTCCGAGCAGAAGCATACTCCGGCCACGCCCGGTCCGGAACCGGTTCCGTGACCCGGTGACCGAGGATTGCTGGAGTATGCTGGGACCCATGTGGGCGGATTGGATATCTATTGGGCTTCCGTAGCTTCAGAACGCGCCTGATCGTCTGGGTACTCGTCGCCAGCGGCGCGGTGTTCCTCAGTACGCTGGCCTTCTCTCATCGCCGGTCGCGCGCCGCTGCAATACGGGCGGCCGAGCGCGAGGCCGTGAGCGAGGCGGCGGGCGCCATTCGCGGGATCGAGGCGGTGCTGCGCTCGGTCGAGCGAAGCACGCGGCTCGTGGGCGTCTCGCTCGAGATGGGCGAGCCGTCTCCCGCACGCGCCGAGTCGCTGCTGCGCGGGTTCCTCTCGACCGATCCGGATGTCTTCGGCTCGGCCATCGCGTTCGCCCCTGACCGCCGCGGCGGGCCGCTCGCGCCCTACGTCCATCGTCGATCCAGCGGCTCGTCCACGCTCGTCCTGCTCGATCTCGCCTCCCCCGACTATCGCTACTGGGAGCGCGAGTGGTTCACCGTCCCGGTCAAGACCGGTGAAGCCCGCTGGTCCGAGCCATACCTGGACGAGGGCGGGGGAGACGTGTACATGGTGACGTACTCGGTCCCGACCGCCAGCCGTGGACCGGGTTCGAGCGCGCCGACCGCGATCGTCACGGCCGATCTCGATCTCGCGTGGCTCAATCGGATGGCGGCCGGGATCAAGGCGGGCAGTACAGGGTTCGGGATGATCGTATCGCGCGAAGGACGCGTGCTCGGGCATCCGGATGCGAAGTGGACCGGCCGGGCGCGGCTCCCCGCGGACCTGCCGGCCGACGCCCAGGAGAAGGAAGGACATGTCGTTCGGCGGCTGCTACGCGGCGGGTCAGGGTTCGAGCCGATCGACTTTGGCGGCCGCTCGTACCGCATGGGTTTTGCGCCGGTGAACGTCGCCGGCTGGTCGGTCGCCGTGCTCTATCCCGAGGACGAGCTCTTCGAAGAGGTTCGTGCGCTTCGGGCGGTCCAGGCGGCTCTCGTCGCCGCGGGCCTTGGTGCGCTCGCGGCCGTCATCATCCTGCTGTCGCGACGGCTGACACGGCCACTCAAGGCACTCTCGGCCAGCGCGGGGCGCATCGCCACCGGAGACCTCGATCTCGAGCTGCCGCCGGTCACCTCGCAGGACGAGATGGGCGCGCTGACCGAGTCGTTCCATCACATGCGGGACTCGCTCAAGACCCACATCAAGGATCTGAAGGAAACGACCGCGGCGAAAGAGCGGCTCGAGAGCGAGCTGACGGTCGCGCGCAAGATCCAGATGGACATGTTGCCGAGAAAATCCGCCGGGGGCGAAGGGTTCGAATTGACCGCGACGCTCGTGTCGGCACGCGCCGTCGGCGGCGATTTGTACGATCATTTCGTCCAGGACGGCACGCGGGTGTTCTTCATGGTCGGCGACGTGTCCGGCAAAGGCGTACCCGCGGCGCTGTTCATGGCACGGACCAAGATGCTGCTCGAAGCGACCGCCGGCGGCGAGCCCAATCCCGCGGCGGTCCTGAAGGAGATGAACCGCGTGCTCGGCGCGGAGAACGAGGCGGGGATGTTCGTGACCGCGGTTCTCTGCACGCTCGACACACGAAGCGGCGAGCTCGAGTTCGCGTGCGGCGGCCACGAGCCCCCGATCATCGTCCCGCTCGAGGGAGACCCCGCCGCGCTCGAGGCCGAAGGCGGGCCGGTGTTGGGGTTGCTCGACGTCGCCGAGTACACCGTGAACCGGAGGACGCTCGTGCCGGGCGATGCGCTGGTCCTCTACACCGACGGCGTGCACGAGGCACAAAACGCCGCCGGCGAGTTTTTCGGAGCGGAACGCCTGAGCGCCGCAACCGTCAAGGGACGGTCCGACGGAACGCCCGGGCTGACGGGCAGCATCCTGACCGCCGTGCGTGCGTTCGCGGGCGAGGCGCCGCAGTCCGACGACATCACCATCCTGACGCTGAAATTCCTCGGCCCGCGCGCACGGTGAGCTTTTTTACCGCCCGATCGCGACCCCAGCGGCTCCGAACGAAACGGAAACGGGGAAGTCCGGCACGCCCGAGGGTTGGAATGCCGTGCTGCCCGTAATCGTCAGCGTCACGCCTTCCGGCGTCAGTTGACGAAGGTTCACGCGCCGTCCGTCCCGCGTGAAGCTGCGGCTCGAGATGAACTCCGACGAAAACGTGTCGGTGAATACCGGACCGACGAATTGAATCTGCGCCGGCAGCCGGTTGAAGTGGGCGATCTGCTGGCCGTCCGAGAACGACGCCGGATCGCCGAAGTCCTGATCCGGAGTGTCATCCAGGTACAGCTTGAATCTCTCGTCGCCGAGAAGACCGATCAAGATATCGCCGTGTGGAACGATCTGCAGGCTGAACGGGTCCGACCGGAGCGTGAAGAACGCGGTCGCTTCGCCGACGGGCCCGGAGAACATCGGCCCGCGTGCGCCCTCGATGAACGTGAAGTACCCGAGGACCTGACCATCGCCGGTTCCCGGGTTGATGAGCGTCTTCCCGATGAGCTGCCACACGACCTTCGCCGCCGGCACCTTATCGTCGTCTTCGTTCGCGATGATCGCGCCCCCTCGAACGCACACGATCGCCGCGAGTATCAGGCAGAGTACCGCGTAGTGCTTTTTCATGGCTGGCTCCTTATGCCCAGAAATACGTCGCGATCCCAGGCGTCCGTCCGGACGCGCGGCTCGAAGCCCGCCTCGCGCAGCCATGCCAGCCAGTCGGCGCGCGCGAAGCAGCCGTGACGCTGCTGCTCACCCTCGACGCGCACCCGGCCGTCTGCCTCGCGAAGCACGAACGCGTACGCGACCTCGTAGGTCTCGTCCGCCGGATCGGGATCCCACGACCATTCGAGATACCTCAGGCCGCGTCCGTCCGGCCCGTCCTCGCCGCCGGACTCGGTCGTGGGCGTAAACGTCTCGCGCACGTGGTCCGGCACGAACATGGCGGCGCCGCCCCGCCGGCAATGCCGGTACGCGGTCCGCATCGTCGCGCGCAGCGCGTCGCGGTCGATCGCAAACATGATCGCATCGTGGACGAAGACGCGATCGAACTCCCGGCCGAGATCCAGAGACGTCATGTCGCCGAGGATGTGCTCGCACTCGGGGTTGACGGCCCTGCTCACAGCGAGCATTTGCGGCGAGCGATCGGTGAGCGTGAGCGTGAAGCGGTCCTTGAAGTGTGACGCCAGGCTGCCGCCGCCCGCGCCGAGCTCGAGCATCGTGCGCGGCGGCGTCCCGGTCGCGTTGGTCAGATCGGGGAGCAGGTCCGCCGCTTCCTCGACGTAGTGTGAGGGCGGCGACAAGAGCGGCCACCAGCTCGCCAGGTCGGAGTACATGCGGAGCGTCATCGGCGCTTCCGCGTGCGCTTGCGCGCGATCTTTCGTTTCGGCCTGACGCGCTCCGGCAGCTTCTTGCCTCCGGTCTCGCGGTTCCACTCCTCGAACGTCTCGTTTGAAATCTTTCCTGCGACGAGGAGCTCCGCGAACTTCCGCCGCTGGGCCTTGCTCTTGAAGGGCATGATCAATACAGGTCGCGTTCCGTCACGCCGGCCGGCTGGTCGGGTGGCTCTCCATGCAGGCGGATACGCGTCCGCGCCGAGAACATCGGCCCGCGCGCCGCGACGGTCGGTGCGAAGCCCTGAAATCCGAGCGTCGGCAGTTTGAGATCGTCGTAGATGGCCTCCATGCCGCCGCGCATGAAGTACGTCTCGTGCCAGAATCCGGTCCCGCCGGAATCGCGGATGAATTCCTGCCACCAGATCCGGTGCGGCTCCGAACGCGCCCAACGCTCCATCGATTCGAAGTCCTGCCAGTACCACCGCATCCCCAGGTGCAGCGGAAACAGGCTGAAGATGATGTTGTTCTCGTAGTGGAGCAACCCATCCGGCCGTGCGGCGCCGGCCTTCTGGATCTGAGGGCCGAGGCCGAGCAACCTCTTGATGCCAGCCATCGTGCGGACGCGCATGCCGAGGTAGATGACGACGAGGTCGGGGTAGGCGGTCAGGTCGACGGTGCGTCTGTCGACGTTCGAAGGCATTTGAACACTCCTGCTGGGTCAGCGTTTCCGAGTCAGCAGTTGGTCTGGCTCATTTAATGAAGCAAGATATTGCACCCGCGGCGCGCCAGGAGTATTCTCCGTCGTTCCGTCCCGATTTGTGCAGAGTCCCCTCCCGGCGCCTTCCTCTTCGCATATCCTGCTGGTTGATCACAACCGCGACGACCGACAGGTGCTTGCGACGGCCCTGATTCGCGCCCGCTTCCGCGTCGCCGAGGCGGACAACGGGTTGCAGGCCTTTCAGAAAGCGCTCGATGACCCGCCGAGTGTCGTCGTGACGGGCGTCGTTCTCCCTGGAATCGACGGTTTCGAATTGTGCCGGCGGTTGCGGCAGACGGCATCCACCAGCCGGATCCCGGTCATCACTGTAGCGGGTGCAGGTACCTTTCTCGACGATTGCGAACGGGCCGAGCAAGTCGGCGCGGATGCCGTGCTCGTCAAGCCGTGCCATCCGTACATGCTCATCGCCGAGATTCAACGCCTGCTGGCGCGAGCGGTAGGACTGTCGCTCAAGGCCAGGGAAGCTGTGGATGAAGCCAAGGCAACGACCGAGCAGGCGAGGAGTATCCGCGCATCGACCAGGGTGTCGCGCGATCACCTTCTGCGTCTGCGCGAACGGACCGGCGCGCTGCGGCGGCTTCGGGCCGATTTTCTCGAGCTCCCGGGGCTTCGGATGACGCCTCAGGATGGCGTGCGGTTGTGGAATCTCGACGTCGATATCTGCATACGGCTTCTCGACAGCCTTGTCGAGGACAAGTTCCTCATCCGAACGAGAGATGGCCGTTACAAGCGGGCATAGGAGCGTTCGCGCCGGCCGCCACCGGTCCGGCTAAAGCCGGACACTACGGAGCGTGGGGGGCCCACACCTCACCCTCCGGATACCTGTGCGCCTGTCGGGACTCCGGACGAATCGCCGTACCGTATCCAGGCGACAGCGGCGGCATGTAACGCGCGTTCTTGATCACCACCGGATCGACAAAATGCTCGTGCAGGTGATCGACGAACTCCGTGACGCGGTTCTCCAGGCTGGCCGACACGGCGATGTAGTCGAACATCGACAGGTGCTGCACCATCTCGCAGAGCCCGACGCCGCCGGCGTGTGGACAGACCGGCACGCCGAACTTCGCCGCCATCAGGATGACCGCCAGGTTCTCGTTGACCCCACCCAGCCGGCAGCTGTCGATCTGGCAGAAGCTGATCGCGCCCGCCTGCAGGAGCTGCTTGAACAGGACGCGGTTCGCGCAGTGCTCGCCCGTCGCGACGCCGATCGGCCGGATCGCCTTCGCAATCGTCGCGTGTCCGAGCACATCGTCCGGGCTCGTCGGCTCCTCGATCCAGAGCGGCTCGAACTCCGCCAGGGCGCGTACGCGGTCGATCGCTTCGCCGACGTCCCAGCGCTGGTTCGCGTCGATCATCAGCGTGCGGCCCGCGCCGATCTCGCCGCGGACGAGCGCGACGCGCCGCCGGTCGTCCTCGGGCCGGCCGCCGACCTTGACCTTGAAGTGCGTCCAGCCTTCCGCCATGGCATCCCTGCACGCCTGGCGAACGCGCGCGTCCGAGTATCCAATCCATCCGGCTGACGTGGTGTAGGCGGGATAGCCCGTTTTCAGGAGCTCCGCCTCGCGCTGCGCCCTCGTGCGCGCTTGACGCTCGAGGATGTCGATCGCTTCGTCCGGCGTCAGCGCATCGGTGATGTACGTGAAGTCGATGCACGAGACGATCTGCCGCGGCGTCATGTCGGCGAGGAGCTTCCACACGGGTTTGCGTTCCGCCTTCGCCCACAGGTCCCAGACCGCGTTGACGATCGCGGCCATCGAGATATGGATGACACCCTTCTCAGGTCCGAGCCAGCGAAGCTGCGAGTCCGCGGCCAGCCGCCGCCAGAAGCCGCCCGGATCCGCCGTGAGATCCGCGAGACGCTGCCCGACGACGTGGTGGCGAAACGCTTCGATGGCCGCGGCGCAGACCTCGTTGCCACGGCCGATCGTAAAGGTCAGGCCGTGCCCTTCAAGGCCCGAATCGGTTGTGAGGATGACGTACGCGGCGGAGTAATCCGGATCCGGATGCATCGCGTCCGTCCCGTCGCTCGTGCGCGACGTAGGGAACCGAAGGTCGAGGACTTTCATGTCACGGATGATCATCGTCGCAGCATTGCCGATTGTGGACTGGCGATTGCCACATTTATTGTCGATCGGTGACTGCTGATTGAGGATTGACTGCCGATTGCCGATTGATTGCCGACTGCTCGATTGAGCGCCGATGCCGAATCGTCAATCGTCAATGAATCCCCGATCGTCAATCCCAATTCACCAATCAATCCACAATCCAAAATCGTCAATCGACAATGTTCACCGGCCGCCGGAGCGCTGTCTAAAGTGGTCCAGCGCGACGGCGAGCACGATGATGGACCCCGTGACCACTTCCTGCAGCCAGTTGGGCAATCCCTTCTGCGAGCACCCGATCGCGATCACCGCCATCGTCGTCGCGCCCAGGATCGTGCCGATGATGGTACCCCGGCCGCCCAGCAGGCTGCCGCCGCCGATGATCACCGCGGCGATGACATCGAGCTCGAGGCCGACCGCCACCGTCGGATCGCCGACCGACAGCCGGGAGAACTGCAGGACGCCGGCGACGCCCGCCAGCGCGGAGACGAGCGCGTACGCGATGAGCTTCGCGCGATCGACGGCGACGCCGCACAAGCGCGCCGTGCGTTCGTTCGAGCCGATGGCAAAGAGATGTCGGCCGTAACGCGTAAAGCCCAGCGTGAGGCCGACGACGATCGCCAGGAGCACGACGAGCCAGATGCCGGCCGGTACGAGCACGCCGCGTCCGGGATCCAGCGTGCGCAGGAGATCGTTGAGCCACGTTCCGGGCGCCTCGAGCCTGCGCTCGCCGGCGAGCCCTTTTGCCGCGCCGCGGACGACGATCATCGTGCCGAGCGTGACGATGAAGGGGACGACGCGAAGCCGCGTGACGAGCAGCCCGTTGACCGCGCCGCAGACCGCCGCGGCCGCGACGCCGCCGACGGCGGCCATGAGTGGCCCATGGTCGGCTCGCAGGAGAAGGGCGATCACCACTGTGGTCAGCGCGACGACCGATCCAACCGAGAGATCGATTCCGCCCGCGACGATGATCATCGTCATTCCGAGCGCGGCGGTGGCCACGATCGCGGTCTGGCGCGCCACCAGCTCCAGGTTCGCGGGCCGGAAGAACTGCGGCCCGATGAGGAGGCCGAACAGGATCGCGACGAACGCGAGGCCCAGGACCGGCGCGCCGCTTGCCCCGAGCAGGGTCGAGGGGCCAGCCCCGAGCCACATCGAGGGGGTCGCCCATCTCGACTTCACGCGGCGCCCGTCGCGTCCATCATGAGTTGATGCTCGGTCCACTCCGATGCCGGCCGCGCGGGACCGAGCGTGCCGCGGCGCATGACGGCGATCCGATCGCACAGGCCGAGCAGCTCCGGCAGGTAGCTGCTGACCATGAGGATGGCCTTGGGACGGCTTGCCCTGAGCGAGCGAAGCGAGTCGAAGGGCTTGCCCTGAGCGGAGTCGAAGGGAGACACGAGCGAGTCGATGAGCGCGTAGATCTGGGCCTTGCTGGCGACGTCGATGCCGCGCGTCGGCTCGTCGAGCACGAGGACGTCGACGTCGTGATGGAGCAGGCGAGCGAGCGCAACCTTCTGCTGGTTGCCGCCCGACAGCTCCCCGACCGGCTGTCGCGGATGTCGGCTCGCGATGCCGAGCCGCTCGATCCATCTCCGGGCCGCTGCATCCTGGCGAGCCGGCAGCACCGTCGCCGCCGGACCGAGCTCGTCGAGCCGCGAGAGCGTGAGGTTGTCGCCGACCCCCAGCCCCCGCGCGAGCCCCTCGCCGGCGCGGTCCTCGCTCAGCATCCCGACGCCCTGTGCCCACCGTTGGCCCGGCGTGGCAGGCCCTTCATGGACACCGATTCGCACCCGGCCTCGTCGAACGGGCTCGAGGCCGAAGAGCGCGCGCAGCAGCCTCGTTCGCCCCGCCCCGATCAGCCCCGCGATGCCCAGGATTTCCCCGCGGTGCACCGTGAAGCTCGCCGACCCCGGCCCGAAGGCGTCGACCTCGAGGATCGCCTCGCCGCGACGCCTCTCGGTATGAGGATACAGATCGTCCACGTCGCGTCCGACCATCAGACCGACGATTTGCGGCGGAGACAGATCGGCCGCCGGCCCGCCGCCTGCGACGCGGCCATCGCGCAGCACGACGATCCGGTCGGCGACTTCTTTGACCTCTTCGATGAAGTGCGAGATGTAGACGATCGCGTGTCCATCGCGCTTCAGCCGCGCGATGAGATCGAACAGCCGTTTCGTGTCTTCGCGTCCCAGGCTGCTCGTCGGCTCATCGAGGACGAGGACCCGGCATCCGCCTTCGCGGCTGGCGCCGCTACGGCGGACAGGACCGACCGCCAGCGCGCGCCCGACTTCGACGAGCTGCTGTTCGGCGACCGACAACGTCTCGACAGGGGCGTCGACGGCGATCTCCGGGTGTCCGAGCCGCGCCAGGACGTCCTTCGCGATCGCGCGCACCCGATCCCACTCGATCACGCCGAACCGTGACGGTTCCATGCCGAGCACCATGTTCTCCATGACGGAGAGGTGCGGCGCCAGCGACAGCTCCTGGTAAATCATCGCGACGCCGGCGCGGCGCGCGTCCAGCGGGCTTCGCGGCCGGTAGGGCGCGCCGTCGAGCGTCATGGCGCCGGCGTCGGCCTGCAGCGCGCCCGACAGCACGGCCATCAGCGTGCTCTTGCCCGCGCCGTTCTGACCCACGAGGGCGCAGACCTCGCCTTCGGCAACCGCGAGATCGACGCCGTCGACCGCGACGGTTGCCCCGAAGACCTTGCGGATCCCCCGCATCTCGAAACGCATCATTTGGAGAGGTCAGGCTCCAGGAGCGTCTTTACGTCCGGGCGCTCCATCATGTCGCGCGTGACGAGGTGCACGCCGGTGTCGATGCGGCGCTCGACTTTCTCTCCCTTGAGGTGCGCGACCATCGTCTTGACGCTGAGATAGCCCATGCGGACGGGATCCTGCACGACGAGCGCCTCGATGTGGCCGTCGCGGAGCCCTTTCACCAGGTTGTCCGACGCGTCGAACCCGATGAAGCGGACCTTGCCCGCCCACCCGTTGTCCTGCAGGACCCGCAGCGTGGCAAACGCGCTCGATTCGTTCGGGCAGAAGATGCCGTCGACGCCGAGAGCGCCGTCGGGCTTCTTGTAACGGCTCAGGACCGTTTCGGCGATCTTGTAGAAGCCTTCGACGTCCGCGCCGCCGAACTGGTTCGAGCTGACGATCTCGAGTCCGGGGCTGGCCCGAATCGCCGCAAGGAAGCCTTCCTCGCGCCGCGTCGTGCTGTCGTGTCCCTCCGCGTAGCGCAGCAGGACCACCTTGCCCTTTCCGCCCAGAACCTTCGCGAGGTGCTCGCCCGCGAGCCGCCCGCCGGCATCGTTGTCGGTGGCGACGAAGCTGACGTAGTCGCCGCCCTTCAGTCCGGAGTCGAAGATCACGACCGGGACGCCGCGCTTCACGGCGTTGGTGACCGGCGCGACGAGCGCCGTGTCGTCGAGCGGGGCCAGCGCAATTCCCGACACGCCGCGCGCGACGGCGTTCTCGACCTCCGAGACCTGCGAGTCGCGGTCGTCCTCGCGCAGCGGTCCGCGCCACACGATCTCGACGTCGAGCTCGGCGGCGGCGCGACGCGCCCCGGCATGAATGCTCTGCCAGAACGCGTGGGTCGTGCCCTTGGGGATCACGGCGATGGTCGTCTTCGTGTCGTCGGGCGAGCCCGACGCACGCGACGCCTAGAAGGACGAGACCTAAGACGCATTGTCGAATTCGTGATTGGCGATTGTCTGATTGATTGCTCATTGGTGATTGACGATTGGCGAATTCATTGATGATTGACGATTGTCTGTCGCTGCGTGCCAAGCTGATCGATGCCGAGCTCGACGACGTCGCCGGCCTTGAGGTACTGGGGTGAGGGTTTCATCCCGAGACCGACGCCGGCCGGCGTGCCGGTGCTGATGATGTCTCCCGGCAGGAGCGTCATGAACTCGCTGACGTAGCTCACGAGCGCCGCGACGTCGAAGATCATGTTCGACGTCGAGCTGCGCTGCCGGTCGTCGCCATTCACCGTCAGCCACATCCCGAGCCGCTGTGGATCTGGGATCTCGTCGCGCGTGGCGAGGAACGGCCCGAGCGGCGCGAACGTGTCCGCGCTCTTGCCCTTGACCCACTGCCCGCCGCGCTCGAGCTGAAACGCGCGCTCCGAGTAGTCGTTGTGCAGCGCGTAGCCCGCTACGAACTCGAGGGCGCGCTCGCGCGGCACATACTGCGCCTTCGCGCCGATGACGACCGCGAGCTCCACCTCCCAGTCCACCTTCGTGCCGTTGCGCGGGATCTTCACGGCGTCGTCCGGGCCCGCGAGCGCGGTCGTCGCCTTGAAGAAGATGACCGGCTCCTTCGGGAGCTCCATGCCGCTCTCCGCCGCGTGATCCCTGAAGTTCAGGCCGATGCAGACGATCTTGCTCGGACGCGGAATCGGCGGGCCGAGCCGGACGCCAGGCGGAACCCGCGGCGCGCGGACGGCTTCGCGAGCGATCCACTGCCGGAGGTGATCGAGACCACCGGCCTCCAGAAACGCCTCGTCGTAGTCCTTGACGGCGCTCGACGCGTCCACCCGCGATCCGTCGTCGAGCTGGACACCCGGCGCTTCCTGTCCTGGCGGGCCGAATCGAATGAGCTTCATGCCGCCTCCGCGACCGACGACCGCCGGAGGCTGGCTCGTCCCGCCAGGAGGAGGTCGAGCCCCGCGATCCGGCCGGTATGGAACGACAGCAGCACGACAACACCCGCCAATTCGATCAGGTTCTTGTTCACGAGCAGGTAGGTTCCCTCAGCACCCGCCTGCGGGGAACCGCTCGTCGGGATCGCCGACAGATAGAACATCGTGAGAAACCCAGCCGCGCCCCAACAGCCGAACTGCGTCAGCAGGCCGAGCAGGAGCGAGAGACCGACCAGCGCGAGGCCCACCGGCACCGCGACGTCGATCCATCCGCCCGCCGCGGATCCTGCGAGAGATTGGAAGAATCCGGCGAGAGGGCCGGATGTCGCGCCTCGGAGATAACCGGCCGCGCTCCATCCTCCGAGAGGCTGCCCATCCCGCGCCCACCCCGGGAGCATCAGCTTGTAGTAACCCTCGTAGAGAAAATGCCAGCCGATGAGCGTCCGAAGCGCGACGAGCGAGAACCGTTGGAGTCCTGAGAGCTCAGTCATGACCATCCTTATGATCTGCGTTCACCTGCGGCCGCGTTCCGGAGCAACGACGCCGCGCGCTCCGGCGTGAGGTCACGCTGCGGCGTCGCGAGCAGCTCGTAGCCGACCATGAACTTGTGCACGGCGGCGGAGCGGAGGACCGGCGGAAAGAAGTGTGCGTGGAGGTGCCACTCGGCGTGCGGGTCACCGTCTGTCGGCCGCTGATGGAATCCCATGGAGTACGGGCAGGGCGCGGCGAACAGCGCGTCGTACCGCGAGGTGACGCGTTTGAGGATGTCGGCGAGCCCCTCCCGTTCATCCGTTGTCAATTCGTCGAGGCCGGTCACGTGGCGCCCGGGAAGCACGAGCGTCTCGAACGGCCAGACCGCCCAGAACGGCACGACGGCGACGAACGCGTCGTTGTCGCAGACCAGGCGTTCGCCTGCCTGCCGCTCGGCCGCGAGATAGTCACACAGAAGACATGAGCCGCGCGCCGACCGATGCGCCGCGAGTTGGAGGCCTTCGCGCGCGGGGACATCGGGCACGGTTGCGTTGGCCCAGATCTGACCGTGCGGGTGCGGGTTGCTCGCGCCCATCGCCGCGCCGCGGTTCTCGAAAATCTGGACGTGCCCGATCGCCGGCAGCGCGCCGAGCGAGACGAACTCGTCGACCCAGACGTCCACGACCTTGCGCAGCTCGGCGACCGACAGGCAGGGAAGCGACGCGTCGTGTCGCGGAGAAAAACACACGACGCGACAGATGCCGGGTTCAGGCTTCGCTAGGAGTAACGAGGGTTCTTGAGGTTCTTGAGGTTCTTTGGGTTCCTGGGGTTCACGCGAGAGGAGCGCGGGGAAGTCGTTGTCGAACACGAACGTGAATTCGTAGCATTGGATTCCGCACGTCGCCCGCGCGGAGGTTGCCCGGACAGAGGTAGCACACTGAATCGTAGCGGGGCTGGGACGCGACAGCGGACGGCTCCGTTCGACCGAGCCACGGCCGCGACAGCCGCTGCGGCGACACGAGCACCCACTCGTTGAGGAGAGGGTTGAAGCGGCGGTGGGGAGCGTCCATCTGCCTTATAGCACTCGTGATGCGCCCGGTCCGGCGTCGCTCACGTAAATCTCCGGACGCAGTCCGGTTCGTGCCTCGTACTCCGACGCGACGCGGGCGTGAAACTCGTCGACGGCGTTGGCGTCAACGAGGTTGACGGTGCACCCGCCGAAGCCGCCGCCTGTCATGCGTGCGCCGTAAACGCCGGGGCTCGCGTTCGCCAGTTCAACCAGCACATCCAGCTCCGGGCAGCTGACCTCGTAGTCATCGCGCAGGCTAAGGTGCGACGCCGCCATGAGCGGCCCGACCGCATCGAGGCTCCCGCGGTCGAGCGCGGCAGCGGTCTCTCGGACGCGGCCGTTCTCGGTGATCACATGACGGCAGCGACGGAAGATGGCGTCCGGAAGCCCGTTTTTGTGAGCTTCGAGCATGCCCGGATCGACGTCCCGAAGCGATCGCACGCCCGGATCGCGCGCGCGCAGATGCGCCACGCCGCGCTCGCATTCCTGGCGCCGCCGATTGTACTCGCCGCCAGCGTGGCCGTGACGGACCATCGAGTTGCACGCGACGAGCCGCAGGTCAGCGGCAATCGGCACCGGCCGGGCGTCGAGCGAGCGGCAGTCGATGAGCAGGGCCGCTCCCGGAGCGGCATGGCAGGCGATGAACTGGTCCATGATTCCCGTGCGCGCGCCGACGAAGTCGTTCTCGGCCCGTTGACAGACCTTCGCCAGCTCGGTCCGATCGATCTGCCGGTCGGCCAGGTCGAGAAGCGCGAGCGCCGCGGCTACCTCCAGCGCAGCCGAGGAGCTGAGGCCGGCGCCGATCGGCACGTCACCGGCGACCAGGAGCGTGGCGCCGTCCACCGCGTAGCCCGAGCGGCGCAACATGACCGCGACGCCGGCGACGTAGTCGCTCCAGTGACGCTCGGGTACCGGCTCGGCGTCGCGCAGGTTCCACTCGCGATGCTCGCCGGCGTGCTCCGAATAGACGAGCAGCCGGCCGTCCCCGCGCGGCGCGCCCGCGACCCAGGCTGCCAGTCCGAGGGCGGCCGGCAGAACGAAACCGTCGTTGTAGTCGGTGTGTTCCCCGATGAGATTCACGCGCCCGGGCGCCCGATAGACCCTCGGGGCATCCCCGAACTGTTCGCGAAACCGCGCGGCCAGACGCTCGGCAACCAAAGCGAGCCGCAGATTAACGCAGATGAACCCAGATAACCACGTAACAGGAAACGACTTGACAGCCTTCGGGGAGCGCCATACCGTCGAATCCATCGTGCCGATCAGCCGCCGGCAGCTGCTCACCTTCGAAATGGAGGGGGACGGCCACCGCCTCACCCCGGGGACAGACCACTGGATTCGCGTGCACCGGACCGCCATGGCCTGCCGGTTCGAGGTCGTCCTCCGGGATGGCGACGCCGCCCACGTGGCGGTCGCGCGCGCGGCGCTGGACGAGGCCGACCGGCTCGAGGCGCTGCTGACGGTGTTCCGCGACACGAGCGCGCTCGTGCGGGTCAACCGGACGGCAAGGGACGGAGCGGTGCGCGCCGAACCGGAATTGTTCGAGCTCCTCCGGCTTTCCAGCCGGATGCACGCGGCGACCGGCGGCGCCTTCGACATCACGTCTACTCCGTTGAGCCGATGCTGGGGATTCCTCCGGCGCGAAGGCCGGCTCCCGCCCCTCGCGGAGATCGAGGCGGCCCGGGCCCGTGTGGGCATGGAGCACGTCGAGCTGGACCCGGACCGGCATACAATCCATTTCCGGCGGCCCGGCATCGAATTGAACCTCGGCGCGATCGGCAAGGGGTTCGCGCTTGATCGCATGGCCAGGCTGCTATGGACCCACGGCTGCCGGCAGGCGGTGCTCTCAGCCGGCGGCAGCAGCGTCGTCGCGATTGGCGGCGGAGGGCTTGCCCTGAGCGGAGTCGAAGGGCTTGGGTGGACGATCGACCTGCGGTCTCGTCAGATGGCGCGCAATCGGATCGCGCGGCTCCGGCTTCGTGACGGCGCGCTGGCGACGAGCGGCGCCGGAGAGCAGTTCGTCGACGTGAACGGCACGCGCTACGGACATGTGCTCGATCCGCGCACGGGATGGCCGGCCTCCGGCGTAGTCAGCGTCAGCGTCGTCGCGCGCGAGGCGGCCGTGGCCGACGCGCTGTCGACGGCCTGCCTGATCGCAGGAGAATCGCTGGCCGTCAGGTATTGCGCCGAGAACCCGGAAACGCTCGTGCTACTGACCCCAGACGACGGATCCGAACGGTGTCGCACGTTCGGCAGCTATAGGGGTGCAGAGGTGGAGGACGTGTGACGTTCCTGACTCCTGACCAGAGAGATCTCGGCCGCCGGAATTTCCTGAGGGCGCTGGCCGGAACGCCGGCGCTCGCGGCCCTTGGCGCCGCGGCCGCGATGAAGGGGCCGCTCCGAGGCGGGCCGGTGCGGATGGGCATCATCGGCGTCGGTGGCCAGGGGCGTACTCTCGTCAACAACGTGGACCCGGCGTATGCCGATCTCCGCGCGATGGCCGACATCAATCCCGCCCGCTTCAAGGAACCGGACGAGATGATCGCCAAACGGGGCGCGCAACCTGCGCGGCACTACGCCGACTGGAAGGAGATGCTCCAGAAGGAAGATCTCGAGGCGGTGATGATCGCGGTGCCTCTGTGGGCGCATGCGGACGTCGCCGTCGCCTGCCTCGAGGCGGGCAAACACGTGCTCTGCGAGAAGATGATGGCGTGGGACGTTGCCGGCTGCGAGCGGATGCTGCAGGCCTCCGAGAAGACCGACCGCCTGCTGGAGATCGGCTATCAGCGGCGATACAACCCCGTGTATCAGGCCGCGTACGATGGCATCGTCCGGACGGGTCAACTGGGTGACATTTATCACGCGCGCCTTGTCTGGCACCGCAACGGCAACTGGCGGCGGAAAGGGGAGCCGCCCTCGCCCGACTACGATCCGTCCCCGTGGGGTTATCCGACCTGGGAGCACTTGTTGAACTGGCGGCTCTACTGGAAGTACTCCAAGGGTCTGTACGCCGAGCTGGCGAGCCATCAGGTGAACGTGTCGAACTGGTTCTTCGGCGCGACACCCGAAGCGGTCGTCTCTTCCGGGGGTGTGCAGCGATTCAAGGACGGCCGCGAGGTCTACGATCACATCTACTCCACGTTTGAGTACCCGGGCGGCCGGACGGCGACCTATTCGTCGATCGAGTCGAACGCCTTCGAGGAGCGCTACGAGATCTTCTTCGGGACGAAGGCGACGCTGCTCATCGCGCACGAGCGCGAGGCGTTCATGTACGCGGAGGGTGGGGAAGCGAATCCGACCGGCGTTCAGGTGACCCCCTCCGTCGGGGCCGTCGTCGACGCCTCGGAAACGCGGCCGGCGAACGCCGCCGGCGCTCCCACCAGCGTGCCGGGGGCCGGCGACGATGCGCCGTCGCCGACCAGGAACGAGATCTCGGGCTTCTGCGCCGCTATTCGCGTCCGCAAGCCGCTCAAGTGCGGGGCCCGGTCGGGCGTCGACTCCGCGCGCGCCTGCATCGTCGCCAACGAGGCGGTGGAGAAGAAAACCCGGCTGACGGTCTGATCGGTGGGGAGCCCCTACCCGCGCATCGCATCGCTCAAGACGGCCGAGGCCTTTCGCGCTCACCTCGAGCGCGAGGGGATTCCGCTCGCGTTCGACGCCGAGCTGTCAGCGCCGGCCGATTCTCCGCTCGCGCATCCGATCGAGCGCGACGGCGTGCGCGTCGGCAACCGTTTCTGCATCCTTCCTATGGAAGGATGGGACGGGACGTCGGACGGCGAGCCGAGCGATCTCACGAAGCGCCGCTGGCGAAACTTCGGCGTGAGCGGCGCGAAGCTGATCTGGGGGGGCGAGGCCGCCGCGGTGCGAGACGACGGCCGCGCGAACCCGAATCAGCTTCTGATTGTCGAACGGTCGCAGAAGGCCATCGCCGATCTTCGTGAGCAGCTCGTCGCCGCGCACCGCGAGCGCTTCGGCGCCGGCGCGGGCGACGATCTCTACATCGGCCTTCAGCTCACGCATTCCGGGCGATACGCTCGACCGCGCCTGAAGGATCGGCCGGAGCCGCTCACGGCGTATGCCCATCCGCTGCTCGACAGCCGGTTCCCCAACGGCGTCCGGCAGCTGTCCGACGACGACCTCGATCGCCTCGTGCTGGATTTCATCCGCGCGGCGCGCCTGGCGTACGACGCGGGGTTTCAGTTCGTCGACATCAAGCACTGCCATGGCTATCTCGCGCACGAGCTGCTGAGCGCGCACGATCGGCCGGGACGCTACGGCGGTTCCCTGGAGAACCGGACACGGTTTCTGCGAGAGGTCATCGACGGCATCCGCGCCGAGACGCCGGCGCTCGGCATTGCCGTCCGCGTGTCGGCGTTCGACACCGTGCCGTACAGGAAGGACCAGCATGGCGCGGGCATTCCGGAGACGGTGCCGGCATCGTACCGCTCGGCGTTCGGCCTGCTCGCCTGCGACAAGGACGAGTGCCTCGCGACGGCGCTCGCGGAGCCGCGGGCCCTGCTGCGCATGCTGGAGGCGCGCGGGGTTCGCTGGATCTGCATCACGGCGGGAAGCCCGTACTACAACCCGCACGTGCAGAGGCCCGCGATGTTCCCGCCGATCGACGGCTACGACCCGCCCGAGGATCCGCTCTGCGGCGTCGCGCGCCATATTCGCGTGACCGCGGCGCTGAAGGCGGATTTCCCCGGGCTGGCGTTCGTCGGTTCCGGGTACAGCTATCTCCAGGAATGGCTGCCGCACGTGGCGCAATACACCGTCCGCAACGGCCTGACCGATCTCGTCGGCCTCGGCCGCATGGCGCTGGCGTACCCCGGCTTGCCCGCGGACATCCTCGAAGGGACGCCGCTGCGCCGGAAGTCGTTCTGCCGGACCTTCAGCGACTGCACCACCGCTCCCCGGTTCGGCCTCGTCTCGGGCTGCTATCCGCTCGATGACTTCTACGCCAAGCACCCGGATGCGAACCGCCTGACGGAGGCCAAAGGGACCGTCCTCGGGAAAACGTCATGACGGCCGCGCCCGCGGCCGAGCCGCGCGCACGCTACCAGACCCTCGCCGTCGTGACGGCGTTCCTGGCGCTCTTCGCGATCGTCGGCTTCGCGCTGTACGGCCTCCCGCGGTTCTATCCGTTTTTCGTGCAGGAGCTCGGGTGGAGCCGGCGGCAGGTGACGTCGGGCAACGCCTACAGCAAGGTGTTCGTCGCGCTGGCGTTCGGCGTCCTCGCCGGCCGGCTCGTGGACTCGTGGGGGCCGCGGCGGATCATGCTCATCGGGATCGTGATGGCGGGCGCCGCGCTCGTCGGCCTGTCGTACGTCACGACGTTTGCGGGCTTCTATCTGTTCTACGGGTTCAACGCGCTCGGCTACGTGCTGGGCGGGCCGCTGCCGAACCAGGTGCTGCTGTCGCGCTGGTTCGATCGAGCGCGCGGCAAGGCCATGGGCGTCGCGTACCTGGGGATCGGTGTCGGCGGCGCTCTGGTACCGCTGCTGGCTTTCGCGCTGACCCAGGCGTACGGCTGGCGCGGGGCGCTCCGAATCCTGGGCGTGCTGATGATCGTGATCGCGCTGCCGCCCGCGTGGTTCGTGCGGGAGCCTGCGGACGCGGCGCGCGCGGCCGCCGCCGCGCCGGCGCCGCTCAAAACGCTCCTGTCGCGGCCGTCGTTCTACTTCCTGATGATCGGCAGCATGGCGTCGATCGGGGCCGTCGGTGGAACGATCCAGAACCTGGCGCTCTATCTCAGCCTGGATCGCAAGTTCCCTCAGGGCACGGTGGACGCGACGCTTACCGTGATTCTCGTCGGCAGCCTCGTCGGCCGGATCCTCATGGGATGGCTCGCCGACCGGTGGCCGAAGAAACACGTCATGCTGCTGATCTACGTGATCGTCGCGCTGTCGATTCTGCCGCTCTTCTACGCCTCGACGCCAACGGCGCTCTGGGTGTGCGCATTCCTCTTCGGCATCGGCCTCGGCGGCGACTACATGATCATCCCGTTGATGGCGGCGGAGCTGTACGGCGTCGCGATCCTCGGCCGCGTCATGGGCGTGGTCCTGACGGCCGACGGCGTGGCGGAGGCGATGGTGCCGATGCTCGTGGCCACGCTGCGTGATCGCATGGGAACCTACGGCGGGGGATTCATGCTGCTGGTCGCGCTCGCGGCGATAGGGGCCGCCGCCGTCAGCCTTCTGCCGCGCGCGGGGGGTGGCCCAGGCGATGTTCGACCTGTCCGATAGAATCAGCCTCGTGACCGGCGCCGGATCGGGCATCGGCGCCGCCATCGCCGAAACGTTCGCGCGGGCAGGCGCGCGGGTGTTCGTCACGGACCTCGACGAACCGAGCGCGTCGGCCACGGCCGGGCAGATCGCCGCGGCGGGCGGTCGAGCCGAGCCGCTGGCGCTCGACGTGCGCGACGAGGCGGCCTGTCGCGATGTGGCGGCGCGCATCGGCGAGTCGGCGGGCCGGCTCGACATCCTCGTCAACAACGCGGGTGTGGGGCACGTCGGCACCGTGCTGCAGACCGACGGCGCCGACCTCGATCGGCTCTATGCCGTGAACGTCCGCGGCGTGTTCAACGTGACGAAGGCGTTCCTGCCCGGCATGCTGGCGCGAAAGGCCGGCGTGATCATCAACATGGCCTCGATCGGCGGGCTGGTCGGCATCCGCGACCGCATCGCGTACTGCGTGACGAAGTCCGCGGTCGTCGGCCTGACGAAGAGCATGGCGCTCGACCACGCGCTCGACGGCATCCGCGTGAACTGCATCTGCCCGGGCCGCGTCGAGACGCCGTTCGTCACGGCGCGGCTACGCGAGTATCCCGATCCCGAGCGGGCGTTCCGCGAGATGTCGGCGTCGCAGGCGATCGGCCGCATGGGCCGCCCGGACGAAATCGCGGCGGCGGCCTTGTACCTCGCGAGCGACGAATCGGCGTTCGTCACCGGCTGCGCGCTGGCGATTGACGGGGGTTGGAGTGCGGGGAAATGACTGACGTGCGTGTGGCGCTCGTCGGCGGGCCGATGTACGACCGGCTCTACGACAGGATTCCCGCTTTCGAGCGGGAGACCGGTCTCCGTGTCGACGTCGTCGTCCGGCTGCCGCATCCCGAGCTGAACGCCTGGGTGAAACGCACGTTCGAGTCGGGCGACGCCGGCATCGATCTGCTCTCCACGCATACGAAATACGCGCCGTCGCAGGCCCAGTGGCTCTCTCCGATAGACGATCTGCTCTCTGATGAGTCGATTGCCGACCTGCTGCCGAGACCGCTCGAGTTGTCCCGCATCGACGGCCGGCTCTTTCAGGTTCCCCGCAATCTCGACGTCCGCCTGCTGCACTACCGCCGCGACCTTTTCGAGGATACGGCTGCCGGAGCTCGCTACGAACGCACGTTCGGCCGGCCGCTGCGCGTGCCGTCGACCTGGACGGAGCTGGCGGATGTGGCCACGTTCCTCACGGCCGACGACCGCTTCGGGTTCCTGTTTCCGGGACGCGACTCCGGCCTGTTCGGGACGTTCTACGAGCTGCTCGTCGGCGCGGGCGGCGCGCTGTTCGACGAGGGACTCCGGCCGGCATTCGATTCGGCGGCGGGGGAGTGGGCCGCCCGGTTCATCGCCGAGCTCCACCACGTCCGGCGCGTCACGCCGCGGGCGCTGGCGGGCTGGCACTACGACGAGATCTCAGCGGCGTTCCGGGAAGGCCGCTCGGCGCTCGTGTGCGACTGGCCGGGCAGCTATCACCTGTACACGAATCCCGAGACGTGCCAGGTCGCGGACCGGGTCGGCCTCGCCTTGCTGCCGGCCGGCCCAGCGGGCGTCCACGCCGCGTATGCGGGCTGCCATTCGTTCGCGATTCCGCGCGGCGCGCCGAACGCAGCCGGAGGCGCGGCGCTCGTCCGCTTCTTCACCTCGTTCGAGTCGCAGCTCGGCGAGGCGCGCATGGGGGCGATTCCGTGCCGTCTCAGCGCGCTCCGGCAGATTCGCGACGAGTCGGAGAGCGATGCCGCTCAAGCCCGCCGGTGGCAGCTCCTCGCCGAGACCGAGCAGACGATGATCATTCCGCCGAGGTTCGCGGCCTATCCGGATTGCGAGGACGCGATCTGGCGGACCGTGCAGCAGGCGATGGACGGGCAGAGCACGCCCGAGGACGCGGTCCGGCGTGCGGCGGCGGCCGTCGGTCGGATCACGGCGAAGGTACCGGTATGACCGCGGAGGCCATCAAGCGAACGGTCCTGATCACCGGCGCCGGGAAAGGGATCGGGCTCGCGACGGCGCAGCAGTTCGCAAAGGCCGGCGCGGCGGTGGCGCTGGTCGATCGCGATCGCCAGGCGGTGGCCGATGCCGCCGCGGAGATCGAGCGGGAGGGCGGGCGCTGCCTCGCGGTCGCCGCGGACGTCTCCAGCAGCGCGGACGTCGCGCGCGCGGTCGAGCGGTCCGTGTCGACCTTTGGCAGCCTCGACGTCGTGGTCAACAACGCCGGCATCCACTTCGCCCGCGCGATCGACGAGTACACCGACGAGGAGTGGGATCGCATCCTGGCCGTCAATCTGAAGGGGCCCTTTCACGTCGTCCGCGCGGCGCTGCCGGCGCTGCGCCAGTCCAAGGGAACGATCGTGTTCGTGGCATCGATGACCGCGCTCGTCGGCCAGGATCGCGGCGCGGCGTACGTCGCGTCGAAAGGGGCGCTCGTGTCGCTGACCAAGGCGCTCGCGATCGAGCTGGCGCCGGATGGCATCCGCGTCAACTGCGTGTGCCCGGCGGGCGTGGACACGCCGCTCATGCGCGAGTGGGCGGCGACGCTGCCCGATCCCGCCGCGGTCCTGCGCGGCCAGGCGGAAATGCACCTGACCAACCGGCTCGCCACGCCGGACGAGATCGCGTCGACGATTCTCTTTCTCGCGTCGCCGGCGGCGTCGTTCATCACGGGCGTCGCGCTGCCCGTGGAAGGGGGCGCGACGCTGGGGTACCGCCGCACCTAATCACCAATCAGCAATTAATCCTCAATCGCAAATCGGAAATCCCAGGGCCATCGCCCAGGCTTCGGCCACGCAGGCAATCAGTCAGCAATCCACAATCCACCATCCGCAATGTACGTTAGTCTGAATATGCCTGCCCGCGAGGGCTCTATGCGTTACGGATTTGTTCTCGGAATTCTCCTGGCCGCGACCGCGTGTAGCGACGCCCCATCCAGCCCGACCGTACCTCTCAACCAGCAGTTCGAGCTGGCGCCCGGCCAGTCGGCGTCCGTGGAGGGTGCTTCGATCAGGGTGAGCTTCCTCCGGGTGCTGGGCGATTCACGCTGCCCGGCCGACGTCCTGTGCGTGCAGGGTGGCGACGCGATCGTGGAGATCCAGGTGAATCCGGACGGTGGCGGCGGCGTTCCGTACGACCTGCACACGGGCGACATGCGGCCAGTTCAGCACGAAGACCTCACGATCGAGCTCGTTCAATTGTCGCCGTATCCGTTCAGCTCCCGGACGATCCAGCCTGGCGAATACCGCGCGACGCTTCGCGTCACGCGGTGACAGAGAAGCCCGCTCAGCAGCTCGCGCGCTTCGTCGACAAGTACTCACCCGAGGTCGCCGCCGTGGCGCGCGCGGCGCTCGCGAAGATGCGGGCTCGCCTGCCCGGTGCCGTCCAACTGGTCTACGACAACTACAACGCGCTCGTCATCGGCTTCGGCCCGACCGAGCGCGCGTCGGACGCGGTGTTCTCGATTGTGCTGTATCCGCGGTGGGTCAACCTGTTCTTCCTGAATGGCGCGGGTCTCCACGATCCGCGGAAGCTGCTGCAGGGCAGCGGCTCCCGTGTCCGGAGCATCCGCCTCGACACGGCGTCGGTTCTGGAAGAACCACCCGTGCGGGCGTTGATGGCGCAGGCGATCGAGGAGGCCAAGCCGTTCGATCCCAAGAAGCGGGGCCGGATGGTGATCAAGATGGTGGCGGCGAAACAGCGTCCGCGGCGTGCGTCCTCGTCGGGAGCGCGACCGTCGCGCCGGGTGTAACATTGGTGCGCCCGCCGGAGCGGGAAGCGTGATTGGCGAAACCTTTTCGCACTATCGCGTTGTCGAGCACCTGGGCGGCGGCGGCATGGGGGTCGTGTACAAGGCTCAAGACCTCCGCCTCGGGCGAACCGTCGCGCTCAAGTTCCTTCCGCCCGAGCTGTCTCGCGACGATGATGCGATCGCGCGCTTTCGTAATGAGGCGCGGGCGGCATCAGCGCTCGATCATCCTTCCATCTGCACCATCCATGACATCGACGAGACGAGCGATGGTCGTCTGTTCATTGCGATGGCGTTCTGCGAAGGGGAGACGCTCAAGCGCCGCCTCGCCGGCGGACCTCTGGACATCGTCGAGGCGCTGCGCATCGCACGTCACGTGGCCGATGCCCTGGCGCTGGCGCATCACCATGGGATCGTCCACCGCGACATCAAGCCGGCGAACCTGATCGTCACGCCTCAACCCGGCGTCAAGGTCGTGGACTTCGGAATCGCGAAGCTCGCGGACTCGCCGGCGGTGACCCGGACTGGTGAGTCGATCGGGACTCCCTTTTACATGTCTCCGGAACAGGTCGAGGGCGGGGCGGTCGACTCAGGCACGGATCTCTGGTCGCTCGGGGCGGTGTTGTACGAAATGATCACGGGCCGTCCGCCGTTCAGCGGGCCGAACACAGCGGCGGTGGCGACGGCCATCCTTCGAAGCGAGCCGCCCCCGATTGAATCTCTCCGACCGGGCACGCCGCCGATGGTCATTTCGATCGTCCGGCGGCTGCTGACCAAGAACCGAACCCAGCGCTACTCCACGGCCGCGGAGCTCCGTGAGAACCTGGGCGAAGCGGAGCGGCTGCTGACCGATGGTTCCCCTACTCCCCGCGCGGCTCTCGCCCATGCGCATCCTACCCGACGTCCTCTGTTGATTGCCGCGATGGCCGTGTTGTCGGTCGCGCTTGTCGTCGCCGGCATCGCGTGGCGTGGATCCCGAGCCTCGCCTTCCAGCACGTCGGTCCCTGCGTCCGGCGGCGTCAATCGGCCCGCCTTGGCGCGGATTGCCGTGCTCCCATTCACCAACCTCGGGTCGGCGGACGACGAGTTCTTTGCCGCCGGGATGACCGAGGAGATCGCCAGCCGTCTCGCCGGCGTCAGCCGGCTGGGCGTCCTGTCGAGCACTTCGGTCACCCAGTACGATCGACAGGGCAAGAACCTTCGACAGATCGGCGCCGACCTGGGCGTCGACTACATCGTCGAGGGCACGGTCCGGTGGGCCGGCGGCGGGCAAGGGTCGCGGGTCCTCATCTCGCCGAAGCTCGTCCGCGTCGCGGACGACACGGCGATCTGGTCGGATCGCTACGAAACGGCCCTGTCGGACGTGTTCAAGGTGCAGTCCGAGATCGCCTATCGAATCACCGGCGCGCTGCAGGTCGCGCTCGAAGCCCACGAACGCCGGGCCTTCGACGCCCGGCCGACGAGCAACGACGAGGCGTACCTCGAATACCTGCGAGGGATGGCCGCGTTCCAGCATGGGACTTCCAATACGAACAGACAGTTCCAGGCGCGTACGCATCTCGAGCGGGCCGTCTCGATCGATTCGCGGTTCGCGCTCGCGTGGAGTCTGCTGTCAGAGGTTCTGGCGACCCAGTATGGGACCGGCGCGCGCCGGACGCCCGAGACGCTGGAGAGCGCTCGCGGCGCGGCCCGGCGGGCGCTGGATCTCGAGCCCGGACTCCCGGAAGCACACCTGGCGCAAGCGCGAGTGTTTCTCCTCGACCGCGCGGATGACCGCGCGCTGAGCGAGCTCGAGGTTGCCCGCGCCGGACGGCCGAACTCGCCGGCGCTCTTCCGGATGCTCAGCGTAATCGAACGGCGGCGCGGCAACTGGGCGACGTCGCTGAGCGCGCTCACCCGGGGCTTCGAAATCGATCCGGCCACCTTCTCCGAATACCTGGCCGCCCACTACACGTTCCAGCGGGATTACCCCGAAGCGTTCCGCTTCATCGGGATCGCCAGGGCGGCCAATTCGACCAGTATCGCCGTTCCCGAGGCGTGGGCGTTGTTTTGCGCACATCAAGACATCGCGGGCGCCCGACGGGGGCTCGGACCGGTCCTGACCCAGGGCTCGCCGCCGGACGCGCGCGCGCTGGGCCTGCTGGCCCGCCTCGAGTTTGTCGACGGCCGCCACGATCGGGCGCTCGAGATCATCCGAGACATGGACGCTGCCGGAGCGTGGCTTCCGCCGGACTTCCGCTTTCCGGCTGCGCTCGCCGAGGCGCAGGTTTACGAGGCGATGAACCGACGCGCCGAGGCGATCGAGCGGTACCGCGCGGCCGTGGCCACCCTGGAAACCAGCAGACGTGAAACTCCGGATGACCATAAGATCGAGGCGGCGCTCGGGCTGGCCTACGCGGGGCTGGGAAGGGCTGCAGACGGAGTCAGTCACGGGGAGCGCGCCGTCGCGCTGGTGCCCATTGCGCGGGATGCGTGGGAGGGCCCGCTGTACGTGTATCTGCTTGCGGAGACCTACGCGCGGGTCGGCCGCCACGCCGACGCATTTGCCAGACTTGACGAGCTCTTCAAGGTGCCCGGTTTCTACAACGTCACGTGGGTTGAACGCGATCCGGGCTTCGCGGCGCTGCGCGCCCAGCCACAATACCGCGATCACGTCGCCCGATGGTCGACCTCAATCCGCGTTCAGTCGGACGATTGACGATCGTGCTCCGGCGGTTCACAACCGGACGAGCCGTCCGGTACGGGCGGACTCGTAGATCGCCTCGACGACCTGAACGCTGCGGCGGCCTTCCCGTCCATCGCACGCGGGCGCGCGATTGGTTTCGATCGCCTGAATGAAGTCCTCGAGAATCCGGCGGTGCGGCGTGACGTCTGACACGACCGGCGACGCCGCGCTCTCGCCGGCACCCGCCGCCTCCTCCGTGAGGCCGTCGATCGGCGTCCGGAGATCGGCGCGCACGAGACGATCCTGATCGAGGATCAGCGTGCCTTCGGTGCCAGTGACCTCGACGCGCCGGGCGTATCCGGGAAACACGGACGTCGCCGCCTCGAGGATACCGAGCGCGCCGCTCGCGAACTCCAAGATGGCGACGACGGTGTCCTCGACTTCGATGGCGTGCAGTCGCGTCGCAGTACGCGCGCTCACGCGGGCAACCGGGCCGAAGAGGTGCAGCAGGACGTCGACGGTGTGGATGCCCTGGTTGATCAGCGCGCCGCCGCCGTCGAATTCCCGCGTCCCGCGCCATCGCGAGCCCGCGTAGTAGTCGGGCGGCCGGTACCACTTGACGTGGCCCGACGCGAGGATCGGCGTCCCGAGCCGGCCGGCGTCGATGATCTCTTTCATCCGGACGACGCCCGGCTTGAGGCGATCCTGAAAGAAGACGCCGAGCTTGACGCCCGCCTGAGCGGCCGCGTCGATCAGCGCATCGGCTTTCGCGGTCGTGACGTCAATCGGTTTTTCGACGAGGACATGGAGGCCGCGCCGCGCCGCGGCGATCCCCTGCTCGGCGTGCAGGCCCGACGGACTGCCGATGGCGACGAGATCCATCGGGCGATGGTCGAGAAAGCGATCCAGATCGTCGTACACGACGCCACCGACCCGGTCGGCGAGACCGCGGGTCTTGTGATGGTTGGCGCCGTGGAGGGCGGCGATCTCGACGCCCGGGATGGCTTTGGCCGCCCGGGCGTGGGTGTCGCTGATGTTGCCGCCGCCAAGAATGCCGATATGAACCGGTCGCATCGAGCTGGCTCGAGGACGCCCGACCTAAAGGTCGGGCCTACGCCGTCGGGTCACGTCGTCTTCGCGCGGATCTTGATATTCCGATACCACACCTGATCCCCGTGGTCCTGGAGCAGGATGTGTCCCTTCTGCAGCTTCCCGAACCGCGCCACGCCTTTGAACTTGCTGTCCTCGATTGCCGCTCGCAGCGCCGGGCTGTCCAGCTCGTACTCGAGCACTCTCACACCGTTGAGCCAGTGCTCGACCTTCGGTCCGATCACGACGATGCGGCTGTGGTTGAACTCGCCGGCCGGTTTCATCGGGCGGTTCGACGCCGCGAGCACGTCGTAGAACGCCGCGGTCTGCCGCTCGGGCCCGATCGCGGCGTCCGGATGCTTCGAGTCGTCGATGATTTGATACTCGTGCCCGATCGCCGAGTCCATGTCCTCGAGCACGAAATACTTCACACCGCTGTTGCCGCCGGGCGAGACCTTCCATTCGAAGGTCAGCTCGAACCGGTCGAACGTCGTCTTCGAGATGAGGTCGAGGGCGCCGCGCGTGTCCTTGCCGTCGTTGGGTGCGACGGCCAGCATCCCGTCGGTGTACGCTCCAGCGCGTGCCGGAGCCGTCGGGGCGCTTGTAGCCGCGCCACCCGTCGAGCGTCCGGCCGTCGAAGAGCAGCATCCAGCCCGCGCGCTTCTCCGCATCTGTCAGCTGGTTGGCTCCATCGCTCGCTCCATCTCCGTTCGATGTCGACCTCGACGTTCCCACCGTGAACCCGAGCCCCTCGAGGAACGTCTTGCTGATCGCGCCCGCTTCCTTCGGCGTCCTCGACTGATCCGGGACGCGATCGAGCTCCACGACCGCCCAGCCCTTGAACCCGATTTCATCGAGCGCGGCGAACACACCCTTGAAGTCGACCTTTCCGCGGCCCAGCTCGACGAACCGATACGATTGTGATTGATGGCCGGTCCCTTCGGGGACCGGGCTCTCGAGATCTTTGATGTGCAGGAAGATCAATCGATCGCGGTATTCCTTGACCGCCTTCACCGGATCTCCGCCGCCCTGCTGGTAGTGCGCCGTGTCGAGCTGCAGCTTGACGTAGCGCGGATCCGCGGCGTCGAGGATCCACCGGACTTCATCCGGGCGTTCGCCCAGGTTGTTCATGTGATTGTGGAAGCCGATCGGGACGCCGAGATCGGCCGTGCGCTTTCCGATCTCGGCCAGCAGCTTGCCAAGCCGTTTGTAGTCCTCCGCGACGATCGGACGGCCCTTCGGGCGCTCGTCGGTCAACTGCAGGTAGAGCCCGCCGACGTCCTTGACGAACTTCGCGTGCCCGACATGCTTCTCGATCTCGGTCTTCTCCGCGGCGGGGTCGATCCGCACGTTTCCGCTCGAGAGCGCGACCATCGTCAGGCGATGTTTCTGAAGGAGATCGCGAAGAGCGCCGGGGCGATCGCGGTAGGACTCGAGGATGTTCGACCGCAGCTGGATGCCGGGAAAACCGAGCGCGGAGACGTCCTCGATCGCCTGGATATCCTTGCCGCCCCAGGTGATGGCGGCGTAGCCGAACGAGATTCGCTGGCTCGCCCGCGCGATCAACTGGAAGTCGGCGAGAACACCGGCTGCGCCGGCCGCGCCGAGACCGATCAGGACTTCACGGCGTGAGAGTGTGTCGGACATGTGTCATTCCGCCGGACCTGAGAGGTCCGGCGCTCCAGTTCCGCCGGGCCTAAGAGGCCCGGCGCTCCTACTACCAACTGTGTATTGTCCCGTCGGTCTTGCGCGCGACGGGAAGGTACGCACGGTCGTACGGGAACGTCACCGCCAGCGCCTCGTCGATTGTCACACCGAGCCCCGGTTCGTCGCCCGGGTGCATCGTTCCGTCCGCGAAGGTGTAGGCATGCGGGAACACGCGATCGGTGTCGTCGCTGTGCCGCATGTACTCCTGGATGCCGAAGTTGTGCACGCTCAGGTCGAAGTGCAGCGCCGCCGCCATGCAGACGGGACTCAGGTCGGTCGCGCCGTGGGAACCGGTCCGGACGTGGTGCAGCTCGGCCAGGCTGGCGATCTTCCTCAGGTGGCTGATGCCGCCCGCGTGTACCACCGACGTGCGGATGTAGTCGATGAGCTGCTCCCGGATAAGCTGGTGACAATCGTAGATCGAGTCGAACACTTCGCCCACCGCAATCGGCGTCGTCGTATGGTGCCGAATCAGCCGGAAGCCTTCCTGCAGCTCGGCCGGGACGGGGTCTTCCATCCAGAACAGGCGCGACGGCTCGAGGCTCCGCCCGAGGCGGCCCGCCTCGATCGGCGTCAGCCGGTGGTGAACGTCGTGGAGCAGGTGGAGGTCCTCGCCGAACTCCCGGCGAAGCCGCTCGAACAGCGTCGGCACGAACGACAGGTATTTCTCCGTGCTCCAACACGTTTCCGGCGGAAGGCCTTTCTCGGCCGGCTCGTAAGAGTCCTTGCTGCGGCTGACGCCGTACGTGCCGGCCATGCCAGGGATGCCGCACTGCGCGCGGATCGCGCGGTAGCCCATCGCCTGGTACCGGCCGACCGCGTCGACGGTCTCGTCGATCGTCCCGCCGTTCGCGTGCCCGTACACGAGCACCGACTCGCGCGACGCGCCGCCCAGGAGCTGGTAGACGGGCCGGTTGACGCTCTTGCCCAGGATGTCCCACAGCGCGGTGTCCACGGCGGCGATGGCCGTCATCGTGACGGGGCCGCGGCGCCAGTACGCGCCCTTGTAGAGGTACTGCCACGTGTCTTCGATTCGCCGGGCGTCGCGGTTGATGAGAAGCGGGATGACGTGATCCGTCAGATAGCTCGCAACCGCCAGCTCGCGACCGTTGAGCGTCGCATCTCCGAGGCCGGAGATGCCGTCTTCCGTCACGAGCTTCAACGTCACGAAATTCCGGCCCGGACTGCAGACGATGACCGTTCCCTCGGTGATTCTCATGAGGAGGCCCGGACGACGAGGCGAGGCGCGAGGACGACGCGGCGGAACGGACCCACCGGATGCGGCCCGATCTGATCGAGCAGCAACTCCGCGGCCTGGCGGCCAAGCGCTTCTTTCGACCAGCTGACGGTCGTGAGCGGCACACGCAGCAGATCTCCATGCGCGATGTCGCCGGCCCCGACGATCGCGATGTCCTCGGGGACCCGCAAGCCCGCCTCCCAGATGGCCTTCATCGCTCCGATCGCGGCCGGGTCGTTGGCGGCGAAGACCGCATCGACGCGCGGGCGCACCTCGAGCAGCTGCTTCATCGCGCGGTATCCGTCCGCTTCCATGAATCCGCCGGACGCGACGAGCTCGGTGCGCAGCTCGACGCCACGCGCGCCCAGGGTCTCCCGGAAGCCGGCCTCGCGCCGCTTCGCGTGGACGATCGGAGGGCCCGCGATGTGGGCGATCGCGCGCCGTCCTCGATCGATCAGGTGACCCGTGGCCAGGCGTCCGACCTCCTCATCGTCGGTGAGCACGCGATGGCAGGGCAGGCGAGGGTAATCGTCGCGGTCGATCATCACCAGCGCGCCCCCGGTGGCCGTGATCCGCTCGAGGACGTCGGTGTTCGACGGATGTGCAGAGGCCAGGACGATGCCGTCGACCTGGCGCGCGCGGAGCATCTCGAGCTCCGATCGTTCCTTCTGCGGATTCTCGCTCGAGCTGCAGAGCAGCAGCCCATACCCGCGAGCGCTCACGGCCGCTTCGAGCGCCGCAACGATCTCGACGAAGAACGAGTGCATCAGGTCGGGAATGACGACGCCGAGCGTGTGCGTGCGGCGGAGGGTGAGGCTCCTGGCGACGGCGTTGGGCCGGTACCCCAGCTCCTCGACCTTGGCGAGGACGCGGGCGCGGGTCTCGGTGCCGATGTCGGCGTGATGGTTGAGCACCTTCGAGACGGTCGTGATCGACACCCCCAGCTCGGCGGCGATCCGTTTCATGGTCGTGGGGGTCATTGGCCGGTGTCCGCGGTCCTGAGCATACTCCGAGCTCCACCTCCTTACGTCCTCTGCGTCCTCTGCCCCTCTGCGCCCTCTGCGTCCCCAAAAGTAACGTCTATCTGTTTACTTTACCGGTAAAGGATGGTATCACCGGCCCCAGAACTGCGTCAGGAGGACAGCGCATGTCTGGGAGCAGGACGTCTTCGATCCGCGTGGCGGCGACGCTGGTCGCGTTCCTCGTCGGCGGCGGATGGGCCGCGGCTCAGGCCCCGACCGGGACTATCTCGGGCAACATCATCGATGAATCGGACCAGGTCGTTCCTGGCGCGACCGTCGAGCTGATCAACGAGCAGACACAGGCGACCCGGACCGCCACGACCGGCCCGGACGGCCGGTTTGCCTTCAACGCCGTGCCCGCCGGCGCGTACACCGTCAAGGTGACGCTGGAAGGCTTTCGAGCGGTTGAGAGCAGGAACAACGTCGTCAGCGCCGGCACGCACCTCGCCCTCGATCGCATCGTGCTGGCGGTCGGCGCCCTGACTGAGGTCGTCACCGTCGAAGCGTCGGGCACGCCGGTCGAGACCGAGAGCACCGAGTACTCGGGCCTGTTGACGGCCACTCAGATCTCGCTCATCCAGACCAAGGGGCGCGATGTCATGTCGCTCCTGCGCCTCGTTCCCGGCGTCCGCTACGAAGGGGATATCGAGGCGATGGGGGAGAGCTTCGGCTCGCTCGTCCCGAACATCGGCGGTCAGCGGCGACACTGGAACACCGTGATGGTCGACGGCCTCCTCGGCAACGAGACGAGCGGCACGAACCGGTTCTCGTCGGCGATCAACCTCGACGCGATCGCGGAGGTCAAGGTGCTGCTGAACACGTACCAGGCCGAGTACGGCCGCAGCGGCGGCGCCAACGTGCAGATCGTCAGCAAGAGCGGCGGGTCCGACTATCACGGCAGCGCGTACTACTACGCCCGCCGGGACGGCTGGAACTCGAATCGATGGGAGAACAACCGGGCCGGCCTCCCGAAGCCCACGTACCACTTCGACACGTACGGATTCAATCTGGGTGGTCCGGCGGCCTTTCCGGGGCTGTGGAAGCAGGATGGCGACAAGAAGCTCTTCTTCTTCTACTCCCTGGAAGCGCCGCAGGTGCAGAATCCAGGTCCGATCCGGCGATACCTCGTGCCGACCGACCGGGAAAGGCGGGGCGATTTCTCGCAGACCGTCGATCAGCAGGGACGTGTCATCGTCATCCGCGATCCAAACACCGGCCAGCCATTCCCCGGCAACGTCATCCCGCTGAACCGAATCAATCCCAACACCCAGGCGCTGCTCAACGTGCTGCCGCCTCCGAACACCGACGGCAGCCGCGGACAGTACAACTTCCAGCGTCAGGAGACGCCGGACAACCCGCGCTGGAACAACGTTCTCCGAATGGACTACAAGAGCTCCAACGAGTCCACGTTCTTCGGGACCCTCCGCACGTTCAATTCGAATCAGTATGGCTCGGAGATCACCGCGGGACCGGCAGACTGGGGCTTCTATGAAGGGTCCTATATCTTCTCCGACAGCGGCGCGACGTTGGGCTGGACGAAGATCCTCGGCTCGAACCGCATCAACGAGCTGTCGGGCGGCGTGAAGCGCCAGACCGAGGGCTTCCCGCCCCGATCGGATGCCGAGTACGTCCATCTGCGCCGGTCGGATGTGGGCTTCAACATGGGTCAGTGGTATCCGGAGCTGAACCCGCTCGGCACGATCCCGATGGTCTCGTTCGGGCTGGCGATTGCCGCCTCCTCGATTGACAGCGCCGACTTCGCGTATCCGGACCGGCTCGGCGTCACGGCCGAGGACTGGGTGACGTCGGTCCGCGACACGTTTACCTGGATGAAGGGGTCGCACACGTTCAAGCTGGGCGGATACCTGGAATGGATCCAGAATCGCGAAGCGCGCGGCGGCAACTGGATGGGGAACATCCAGTTCAATCGCAACACCGCGAACCCGCTCGACACGAACTTCGCCTTCTCGAACGCGCTGCTTGGAATCGTCAATCAGTACACGGAAGCCAGCGCCTACCCGAGCAGCTTCAATCGAGGGATTCTCTCGGAATGGTTCGCGCAGGACACGTGGCGCGCGACCGACCGGCTGACTTTGGACTATGGCGCGCGGTTCCTCTGGTACACGCCGTGGTGGCGTCCTGACGAGCAGATCGCCAACTTCGATCCGAACCAGTTCGATCCGGCGCAGGCCCCGCGTCTCTATCAGCCCGCGCGGATCAACAACGTCCGCGTCGCGTTCGATCCCGTCACCCGGCAGACGCTGAACGCCGTGTACATCGGCGCCTACGTGCCCGGTACCGGCGATCCAGCCAACGGCATGGTGCTCGCGACCGACCCCGGCGTGCCGCGGGGATTCCGCGACGCGCTCGCGCCCGAGATCGAGCCGCGGCTCGGCGTGGCCTACGATCTCTTCGGCACGGGGACGACGGTCTTCCACGCGAGCGCGGGGATGTTCCACAACGCGCGGCTCGGCGGCGGCAACCTCGGGAACCTGCGCAACCCGCCGTTCATCAACAACCCGATCGTGTTCTTCAGCACGCTGGACGCGATTCTGGTGCCAAACTTCACGTCGCTGCTCCGGCCCGTGAACGTGAACGCGCTGGATCCGGACGTGAAGACCCCCAGCTCCTACAACTGGTCGGCCGGCATCCGCCGCGACATCGGCTGGGGAACGGTGGTCGACTTCACGTACACGGGTTCCGCCGGCCGGCACCTGGAGATGGAGTACAACATCAACTCGGTACCGGACGGCGCCCGGTTCCTGGATCAGAACCCGCAGAACGACGATCCGTCGCAGCCCGGCCTCCAGGCACTACCGCCCGAGTTCCTGCGGCCGTACCGCGGCTACCAGGACATCATCGTGCGCTCGAACTGGGGAACGTCGGACTACCACTCGTTCCAGATTCAAGCGAACCGCCGATACATCCGCGGCCTGCAGTTCGGCGGCGCGTATGCCTGGTCGCGCGCCAAGGGTGTTGGCGACGAGGACCCGGCGCGGGTTGCGCTCAACCGGCCGCTCGAGGCCTGGCACTACGCCACCGCGGGCTACAACCAGAATCACAGCCTGGTCGTGAACTACACCTGGAGCCTTCCGTCGACCGGCTCCAGCAACGCGTTCGCGCGCGCGGCGCTGGACGGCTGGCAGATTTCAGGGGAGAACGCGTTCGTCAGCGGCGACTGGGCGCCTGTCATCCTCGGCACGACCGACGGCTTCGACTTCACCGGTGGCGACGGCGGCAACGGCGCCAGCCTCGGCGGCGTCAGCGTCGTCGGTGGATCGGCGACGAGCGGGAACGACGGGCTTCGTGTCGTGCGGCCGAACATGGTCGGCGATCCGATGGCGGGCGATCGCGACCCGCTGACCGGCTGGTTCAACACGGCCGCCTTCGCGCGTCCGGCGCGGGGCGAGTACGGGAACACGCCGCGCACCGTCATCGAGCGCCCGGGCATCAACAACTGGAACCTCGCGCTCTTCAAGAACTTCGCGCTCGGCGGATCGCGCGTGTTCCAGTACCGGCTCGAGGCGTACAACCTGCTCAACCACCTGCAGTTCAGCGACATCGATCGGACCGCGACGTTCAACCCGCAGGGGCAGCAGGTCAACGCGAACTTCGGCATCGCGAACACGTCGCGGCAGGCCCGCGTCATTCAGATGTCGATCAGGTTTTCGTTCTAGCGCGGCTGCAACGTGCCGATGCGGTCTTTCGGATCCGGTCGAAATCGATCGGTCAGCGCACGATCCGGAGCCCGGTCGGAGCGGTCAGGGTCGAGCTCCCGATGCGGAGCACCGACGACACAGTCTGTCCATCCAGCGACGCGCTGAGGCTCGCGAGGCCCAGGACGCCGCCGGCCGTAAACACGCCGCTGGCTTTGCCGTCCGTCGTCGTTGAAGACGGACTCGCGAACGTGCCAAGTTTCGCCGAGAATGTTATTGGGGTCCCGTTCGGGATCGTGCCTCCGGAGGATGTGTCAGCGCTCGACGAGTTGAACGTCACGTCGGCTGTCATGGTGGAGGATTCACCCGGCAGCATCAAGGTCCGAGAGGTGCCCGACTTCAACACGAGAAACGGACTCGTCGCCACCGTCCCCGCCACGCCGTTGGGTGTGCCCGCGCAACGTGCTCCGCCGACGCCTGGACCGAAATTGCACCCCCACCAGTTGTTCGTCGCGGTGATGGTTGCCTGATTGTTGAACACGGCGCTTCCCGTCGCCGCCGCATTGGACACAATGCGCGTTCGGCTCAATGTCGTGGTGCTTGTACCGACCGGCATTGACAGCCCGCCCCCGCGGGCTCCTCCCCCGGAAACCGCGTTGAGGGTGATCGCGCTGCCGGTCACCGAACAGGTCGAGCTGTTCCCGGTCAGCGCCACACCGCCGCCGTCTCCGGCGGTCGCGGCGTTGCCGGTGATCGACGAGTTCGACGTCGTCAGCACGCACAGCACGCAGACGATCCCGCCGCCGGTCGAGCCCGTGTTATTCGAGACCGTGGTGTTGGTCAGCGTCAGGCTGGCGAGCGCGGCCGCCCCCGTGGCTGCGTCGAACGAGCCAACCACGGCGATGCCGCCGCCGGCATCCCGCTCGCCGGATTCGACGAGCGTGCTGTTGGCGGTGACGACGCCGTTCGTCAGGACGACCGATGCGCCGCGGATGTTGAGACCGCCTCCCAGGGACAGAAACCCGCGAGCCACGCCGCCTCTGATCGTCAGGTTGTCGATCGTGACGGTGAGTGCGCCCTGTATGTCGAAGACCCGATCGATTCCGCCGCCGTCGACCGTCGAGCCGTTGCCCTGGATCGTCAGTTCCCCGGCGTAGATGTCGAGGTCGCCGGAGCCTTGTACGAGGACCCCCGCGGGATCGGCAGGGCCCAGCGATATCGTGTATGTCAGGCCGGTTCCCAGGACGATCAGATCGGCGTCGATGTTCGCGTTCGCCGCGGCGATGGCTTCACGCAGCGAACAATCGACCGCGCTGCAGTCGCCGTCGTTCGTATCGGCAGTCTTGGTGACGTTGAAGGTCATCGCGAAGGCTGACGAAACCGAGTTCGCCTGGACGAACAGCAACAGGATCGCCATCCAGGCGAGCTGCCAGACGCCACGCCGGCGCGGAACGCGACTCCATGGGCGCATGGGATTTCTCACTTCACGAGGGACTGGGAAAGACGCCGAACAGTGAGATGCAGAAATTCAACGTGAGGTACGGCTGCATGTTGTCATGAGGTTCGATTCCGCCGGCCTCTGCCATGCCGCTGATGTTTACAGGGCTACTGATCATCGTCGCATTCGCAGGAGCGCTGCTGTACGGCATCGTCGCGCCTGCCGCTTCGATCGCGTGCACATTCCCCACCGGTGTCCTCTGGTTTCCCGGTCCGGCTTTGCACTTCAGACTGGCGGTCAAGCCGCTGGTATCAATCGCGTGTGCATGCGGTGCCAGTTGAGACAGCGCCAGCGTGATCGCTTCGTCCCCGCCGATCTCGGCGAGGATGCGGTTCTGCAGCCCCGGACCCTGGCCAGCGCCGAGAGGGATGCGCCCGCGAAGATCCGGCAAGGCGAACGTCGTCTGCCCGTCGCCCCCGTAAGTGGTGCCGATCAGCTGGAAGAGCGTCTCGTTCTCCGAGATCGGCAGGAGCCGCCCATCGCAGAAGGCCCAGCCCACTGGCTCGAAATTGAATCCCACCAGAATGATCTCTCCTACGTACGCAGCCATGTTGTCACGCTTCCTAAACTCGAGACGGGAAATCGCCCTGCAGCGCAATGCAGTAGGTCAGGACGAGAAATGGCTGAAGGTTGCTGTGCGCCTGTCCGCCACCGGAGGCTGTCGACGTCGTCGCCACAGTCACTGCTCCGGCGCGCATGTTGGCGTCCGGCGCCACGCTGCTGTAGGTCGCCGTGACGCCCGCCGCCTCGATGGCGGGAAGACCGCCGTCAGGGCTGCGCCGATTTGCCGCCGTATTGCCGCACGTCGCGGTCCCCGTCAGAGCATTCGTGTCGATCGCATGGGCGTGCGGGGGCAGGTGCTGCACGCCCAGCGCAACCGTCTCGGCGCCCCCCGCCTCGCCAAGGCTGTACGATGCCGACGGGCCCTCTCCGAATCCCAGGGGAACGCGCCCTCGAAGGTCCGGCAGAGCGAACGTCGTCTGGCCGTTGCCGCCGTAGGTCGTACCGAGCAGCGAGAACAGCGCCTGGTTCTGGTTAATCGGCAGAAGCTGCCCGAGGCACATCGCCCAGCCCTTCGGGGCAAAATTGAACGGGAACAACGCAATCTCCGAGATGTAAGGCGTGTTGGCCATACCTGGGTGTCAGCTACGGGACGGAAAGATACCCTGCAGGGCGATGCAGTAGTTCATCGCCAGGTATGGCTGCCGGTTCTCGTGTGGGTTGCCAGAGCCGGCGGATGCAACCGTGGCATTTCCGCTGGTCGCGATGCTCCCCACACGCATCGTGGCACTGGGGGACGCGCCGGCATACGTCGCCGTCACGCCCGCCGATTCAGTCGCCAACAGGTTCCCCACTGGCGTCCGCTCGTTTCCCGCTCCGTTGTGGCACGCCACCGAGGGAGCCGTCAAAGCGTGAGTGTGCCGCGGCATCTTCAGACTCGTCAGGGTGATGGTCTCACTGCCCCCCGTCATCCCTTGAGGTCGCTGGGACAGCCCGGGTCCCTGTCCGAATCCAAGCGGGACGGCGCCTTGGAGATTGGGGAGCGCAAAGGTCGTCTGGCCGTTCCCCCCGTAGGTCGTACCGAGCAGCGAAAACAGCGCCGTGTTCTGCGAGATTGGCAGCAGCTGTCCCTGGCAGAATGCAAAGCCAATGGGCGGGAAATTGAAGGGGAACAACTTGATCTGGCCTACGAAGACATCATCCAGCGACATCGCGGTCGTCTCCCGTTACGTCAGCTCTCACATGTCGGCTGAAACAGGCTTCATACACCGTGCGGCATGGGCTGCCGGCGCCAACGCGGACGATGAAGAGGTCGAACTCTCCGAGGATGGGGTGGCGAAATGCGCTCGTGCCGTTCAGCGCGGGCGCACCCGGCGGTGCGTGAAAAGTCAGCGAGAACTGTTGGACACCCTGGGCGAGCGGCCGTTCGCTGACCCGCGCCAGGAAGATGGGTACCCGGGTGCCCTCGGTTGCTCGGGCCGTAAAGGTGGTGTGCAGGTGCGGCAGGAAGAGCGCCGCACTCGCGTGCTCCATCCGGAATGTAGAGCCAGGCCGTGGCGACCCAGCGGCAAATGCGCCGCCCACAGCGGCGCGCAACGGGGAAGCGTCCAGGGCATGCCCCAGCAGGCCAGCCCCGCAGATCCTGAGAAAGCCTGTGCGCGATACCTCCACGAATAATCTCCGCTGCGCGCCTACGGCGGCCCGCAAGTAGTATCGGGTGGAGGCGTGCGATGTATAACCCGGAGACCTTCCAGGCGCATCTCGATACGATCTTCGAGCTGGACGACGCCTCCGGCATCCAGCTCCGGCTCGTCGAGGTGACCGACGAGGGGGTCGCGCACGGCATCCGACAATTCTCACTTTTCTTGCACGGACCGGCCGACCGCCTCCTGCCGGCCGACACGTACTCGTTCCGCCATCAAACGCTGGGTTCGATCGAGCTGTTCATCGCGCCTGTTCTCGGCTCGAATCACGAACGCATCGTGTATCAGGCCTGCTTCAGCGTACTCGTGCCGCCAGGGTGATGGGGGAACTCAACAATACGCTAGATAGGCGTCGAGGTCATCTACAAGAAACGTAACCGCGCTCCCGGGCAACTACCGCACCGGGCACGGCAGATCGAATCATCTCGGTAGAAGACCGATACGGTCTTTCGGATCCGGAAGGTTGGTCCGGTTCCGTGAGACGCGCATCGGCGCCGGCGTCACGTAGCCCAGCGCCGCGAGATCTTCCCGCAACGCGGCCGGGACGACGCTCTCCTCGGAAGTCCGCGCGACGGGTTGACGGGGGTCGAGCGCCGCGAGCCGTCGCATCATCGCCTCGGCCAGCGGACGCCGCTCCTCAAAGATGTTGCGTTCCTCGAACGGATCGCGCTCCAGGTCGTACAGCTCGGGACGCGGTGCGTCGATGAGCTTGAACCGGCCGCCGCGCAGCGCGCGCAGCGGGCTCCACCCGAACCGCTCCGGGTACCTGGACTCGGCGAAGACCTCCAGGTCCAGATGTCGTCGGCTGCCGTTCATCAGATCCACCAGGCTGACACCGTCCATCGGCGGTGCCGGAAGATCGAGCATGTCGAGAACCGTGGGCATCACGTCCACGAGCCGGACCGGCGCGCCGATCCGCAGCGGCGCGAAGCCGGGGGCTCGAATGATGAGCGGCACGCGCAGCACGCTTTCATAGACGAAGATGCCGTGGTCGCGCTCGCCGTGCTCGCCGAGCGACTCGCCGTGATCACCGGCGACGATGACGATGGTTCGATCCAGCAGCTGGTGACGATCGAGCGCATCGATCAAGCGGCCGATCTGTGAGTCGGCGAACGCGATCTCGCCGATGTACGGATCGAAATACCGCGAACGGAAGGGCTCGGGCGGATCGTACGGCCGATGCGGATCGTAGAGATGCGTCCACAGGAAGAATGGCCTGCCATTGATTCCATCTTGCGCAAGCCAGCGTATCGCGTCGGTCATGACTTCGTCGGCCCGACGCTGCCGTGAGTCCGCTGTCATCGAGCCTGTGGTACGACCCTTCAGCGTCGCTTGAGACACACCGCGGTACTGGCTGAATCCCTGCTCCAGACCTCGCTCCGCATCCAGCACGGCGGATCCCACGAACGCACCAGTTTCGAATCCCTGTGCCTTCAGGATCTCGGCGAGCGTCGTGTGGTCGGTGGCCATGGCGTGATCGGCGTTGTCGCGAACGCCGTGCGACGGAGGAAACAGGCCCGTAAAGATGCTGCAGTGCGCCGGCAGCGTCAGCGGCGCCACCGACGACGCCTGATCGAAAACGACGCCCTCGCGAGCCAGCCGCTCGAGGTGGGGCATCGATACGTCCATCAGGCCGTACGGCGAGAGTCGATCGGCGCGCGTCGTGTCGAGCGTGATGAGGACGACGCCGATCGGTCCGCGGCCGATGCCTGCCTGGGGCCATGAACTGACCCCAGCAGCTGCCAACGAGGCTGCCGCAAGAACGAGCGTGAGTCGCCGGCGAATCGCATTGCCAGTCATCGCTTGCTCACTGTGTCAGCACGAACTGATGCGCGTTCGACCGGCACGATGCGATTCGTTCGAGGTTCCCCGGCACGCCGCTCCGCACCGTCTCGATCAATCCGTCAAGCATTCCTGAAACGACACCGACCGACGAAAAATCAGACACCGCGGTTCCAGACATCGTAAAAAGCGTCGTCTCCGAGAGCTGTTCGACCACGTCGGGCCCGTAGTAGCCATAGTAGTAACCCTGCGGCCCCTCGATGTAGAAGCGGACGGAGTTCACCTGGACGAATCCGCCAAACCGGTTGAACGTGCGATTACGGTCTGCGACGAACCGCGCTCCCTGCAGCTCGACGTCGACCCTGCCACTCTCCCGCTGCTCGAGGACGGCGGTGTAGGTTCGAGTGCGGGCTTCGGCGGGCAGAGTGGCCTGGCACTCCGGAGCGGCGGTGATCCTGAGCGTGTAGGTCCCTGATACCTGGCTTCGGGACCGCGTCAGCGTCAGGCTGAAATCGAGGCTCACGTGGCCCGCAACCCGGATGCGTTTCCTTTCCTCTAGATACCCATCCGCGGTCACTCGAATTTCGACGTCGCCGGCGACGCCATATAGCCGAAAGCCGCCTTGCCCGGTCGTCGTGAGCCCTTGCCCGATGCCGGCCGTCACCTCGACTCGCGCGTTGAACACCATCACGGAAGACCCCGATTCCGACAACCGCCCTGTCAACCGGTAGGTGCCGGCGGGCACGACGATCACCTCGTTGATCACAGCGCCCCGTGTGCCCAGCGACGCCTGGATCGATGCCTCTCCGCGATCACGTCCGGTCGCCGCGCCAGTGGTCGACACGAGCAGCACCGACTGGTTGCCGGTTCTCCAGACCACCTCGTTTGTCACGTTGCGCGTCGAGCCGTCGCCGTAACGTGCGGTAGCCGTGAACTGAACGGTTTCGCCAGGGGCGATGGTGTTCGGCCCGGAAACCGTCAGATCCACGAGCGCCGCTGGATCCCCGGGCGGGGGCGATGGTTGTGACGGAGTGGTCGGCGGGTCATTGCACGCTCCGATGAGCAACACGACCGCGACGGCGATCGCACGTGGCGTGAGCAAGCGAAATCTCCGCACGCGACCTCCTCTCACCGCGACAGCACAAACTGGTGCTCGCTCGATCTGCACGAGGCGATTCGCTGAAGCCGCCCCGGCTCGGTCCCTTGCACGACCTCGATCAGTCCGGCGAGTCTTCCCGAAAGCCCGGCTGACGAGACCGTCGTCACCGCATATCCCGACATCGTGAAGAGTGTCGTGTCGGAGAGCTGTTCGAGCACGTCCGAGCCGTAACTCGCGTAATAGAAGTCGTCAGGTCCCGTCAGATAAAACGAAGCGCCGTTCGGGTTGGGGAAGCCGTTGAACCTGTTGAACGTGCGACTGCGCTCGGCGAAGAACCTCGAGTTCTCGAGTCTCACCGTGAGGCTATCGGCGCCACCGGATTCGACGACGGCCCGGTAAGTCCGGCTCGCGGCCTCCGGCGGCAGTACCGAACGGCACTCAGGTGCGGCCGCGACGGTGAGATCGTAGGTTCCTGTAACGTTGGCGCGCGGGCCCGTGGGAACGAGATCGATTGAGTGGTTCTCGTGGTTGCTGATGAGAATGCGCTGTCTCAGCTCGTGATACCCGTCCGCGGTCGCTCGAAGCTCGATATCACCCGCCACGCCATAAAGACTGTACCCGCCACCGATGGCCGTGACAGCGAGTCCCTGTCCAGTCCCGGAGGTCACCTCGACGCGGGCCCCGAAGAGAGCGCGATGGCTGCCCGACTCGAAGACCATGCCCCGCAGGCGGTAGGTCCCGGCCGGAAGAATGATCACATCATCTTTGGTGGCGGTCTTTGCACCCAGGGAAGCCTGAACGGACGACGCTCCCCGGTCCCGTCCTGTTGCCACGCCCGTGGATGAAATACTCAGCACCGACTCGTCGCCGCTTCGCCAGTTCGCTTCGTTCGTGACGTTGCGGAACGAGCTGTCCGACTGCAGCGCCGTCGCGGTGAATTGGGCGGTTTCGCCCGGGGCGAGCCTGTCCGGCCCGGTAATCACAAGGCCCAGGATCGTCACAGGTGCGTTTGGGGGCGGCGGCGTCGCAGGCGGCGGCGAGGGGCGCGTCGGGCCATCATCACAGGCCGAAAGAAACAAGACGAAGGCAGTAGCCGCGAGTGTTTTTGTTTTCATCGCGATAATTCGAACGGATGCGCATGCGTGGCCGACTGGCAGGTCGCGATCTTCTCGAGTCCCCCGGTTGCCGGACGCAGCGTTTCGATCGATCCATGGAGCGCGCCAGAGATTCGCCCCTCCGCAAATGTCGAGATCACGTGACCGGTTATGGCCAGGAAAGTTGACGAGTCGAGCTCCTCGATGACCTCGTAGGACGTGCCGTAGTAATACGAGTGACTGCCGACCTGAAAGATGACAGTCCCTGGCTCGAGGTCGCCGCGAAAGCCGTTGTACGTCCGGCCGAATTCCGTGTAGAACTTCGCCCCCCCGAGCGTCACGGCGAGTTTGGGCCCGTCCTGTGTGACGACCGCGTTATAGCTGCGGGTTCGGGCATGTTCGGGCAGCGCCGTGCGACACTCCGGGGCAGCGCTGACGGTGAGGGTGTAGGTCCCTGAAACCTCGGTGCGCGGCCGGGACAGCTCGAGGTCGAAATCCACCGTCTGGTGACTCGTGACCTGGAGGGTTCTCCTCAGCGTCTGAAACCCGTTGCGGAAAACCAGAACCTCGATGTCTCCGGCGACGCCATAGACGCGATATTGACCGAGGAGGTCGGTGGACGAGCCGAGCCCACGCCCCGTGCCGCGGTTTATCTCGACTCGCGCGCAGCACACGGGGTGCCCCGCATCTCTCACTGTGCCTGCCAGGCGATACGTGCCCGCTGGCAGGACAATCACGTTCTTGCCGCTGCTCCACGGTCCCCCGGAGGCGCTGATGCCAGTCGCGCTGATAAACGCTTCACCCGGCGCGAGTCCGGTGGCCAGCCCCGTCGGCGAGATCGTCAGCACCAGGTGTTCGGGCGTTCGCCAGGACACCTCGCTCGTGACGTCGCGGGTCGAGCCATTAGACTGATGAGCGGTAGCCGAATACTGGACGTTTTCAGCTGGCTGAATGGTGTCTGGCCCGGTGATCTCGAGGCGTGTCACGGTGACCGGTGAGGGCTGAGGCGAGGGCGGAGCCGAGGGGCGTGTCGGTGTCCTTCCGTCATCGCATGCCGCAAGGACTGCGAGAGCGATCACCGCCGCAATCGTCGCCCCCCTCAGGGCGCAGAGCGCAGGCGAGGTCCTCATTCCACTCTCACTGGGTGGTCCGCTTCAGGCGTTTCGTTTCCCGAGAAGGTCGATGCTTGTTTAAACGCTGCGCCTCGCCTGTCCGGACACGCCCAGGCCCTTCCCTTCGTCGGGTCTTCGCCTTTCAGGTAGAATTCAGTCCGCTCTCGACACATCACCGCGGGTAAAGCTGCATGCCAGCCGATCCTCTCCGCGATCTCGATTCGACCTTCCAGCTGATCGACCGCGCGCGGCAGGGAGACCAGGACGCCCTCGAACGTCTGTTCGCGCGGCACCTCAAGCCGCTGCAGCGGTGGGCGCGCGGCCGGCTGCCGAAGTGGGCCCGCGATCTGGCCGACACGGATGACCTTGTCCAGGACACCCTGTTGCGGACGTTTAAACGGATCGGGGCCTTCGAACCTCGGCGGGTCGGAGCACTGCAGGCGTACCTGCGGCAGGCGGTGCTCAATCGTCTCCGCGACGAGCTCCGGCGGAAGGGACGGCAACCGCATGCGACCGACCTGGACGGCCTCGAAGCCGACGGCAGCCAATCGCCGCTCGAGGAGGCAATAGGGCACGAGGCCGTTGAACGCTACGAGCGCGCGCTCCAGCGTCTCAGGCCGGAGGAGCGCGAGGCGATCATCGCTCGCGTCGAGATGGACTACAGCTACGAGGAGTTGGCGGGGGCCCTCGGAAAGCCGACACCGGACGCTGCGCGCAAGGCCGCGCAGCGTGCGCTGGTACGGCTGGCGGAGGAGATGAAGCGTGGCGGTGGGTGAGGGTCTGCTGGCCGACCTCGCGGGCGCGATCCTCGACGGCGACGCGATCGACTGGGCATCAGCCACAGACACCGCGGACGAGACCGAGCGTCCTCTGCTCGATCAACTCAGGCTGCTGGCGGCCCTCGCCGACCTGCATCGTGTCGCAAAGCCGGAACACTGGGGGCACCTGCGCGTCCTCGAGCGGATCGGCCGGGGCGCATTCGGGGACGTGTACCGCGCGTGGGACACGCGGCTCGACCGCGAGGTCGCGCTCAAGCTCCTGCCGGTGGGCTCGAACGGCGGCGACACGCCCGCCACGACGTTCGACGCCAATTCGATTATCCAGGAAGGCCGCCTCCTGGCTCGCGTACGCCACGCGAACGTCGTCACCATCTATGGCGCCGAGCGGATCGAAGATCGCATCGGGTTGTGGATGGAGCTCGTCAGGGGGCACACGCTCGAACAGATTCTGCAACAGGGGAAGGTCTTCGGTGCGGCTGAAGCCGTCGAGATAGGCATCGAGCTCTGTCGGGCGCTGACCGCCGTGCACGCGGCTGGCCTCCTGCACCGCGACATCAAGGCCCACAACGTGATGCTGGCCGACGACGGACGGGTCGTGCTGATGGATTTCGGCACGGGGCGGGAACTGACGGATCCGTCGGCGGCGGGTCTCGCGGGCACGCCGCTCTATCTGGCGCCCGAGGTCCTGCGCGGGGAAGCGGCCAGCGTCCGGAGCGACGTCTACAGTGCGGGAGTGCTCCTCTACCACCTCCTGACCGGATCGTACCCGGTCCGGGCGCGAGGCCTGCGCGATCTCCGCCTTGCGCACGACCGTCAGGAGAGAACGAGCGTCGAGGCCGCCCGGCCCGATCTGTCGCCGGCGCTCGCCCGCATCGTCGAGCGAGCGATCGAGCCGAACCTCGAGGATCGGTACCAGAGCGCCAGCTCCCTGACGGCGGATCTGGAGGGCTTGAAGCCGCGGCCAGAGCTCGAGGCGACTCCGGCGCCAGGTGCGTGGACCAGGCGACTCACCGATCGCTGGCAACTCGCGACGAGCCTCGTCGGCGTGATACTCATCGCGCTGCTCGCCGTGGCTGCGCGGCTCGCTTTCGTCGCACCCGCGGCCACGACAATGACCCTTGCGGTGCTGCCGTTCAACCAGCTCAATGCCGGAAGCGGAGACGATCACCTCGGCCTCGGCCTTGCCGACGCCCTGATCGCCCGGCTCAGCAATGCGCGACAGGTGGTTGTACGGTCGACCAGCACGGTACGCGAGCTCGGCGGCCTCACTCTGGAGCCGGTCGAGGCCGGACGGCGACTCCGGGTGCAATTCGTGATCGACGGGACAATACAGAGATCGGCAGATCGGATCCGTGTGACGGTTCAGCTCGTAGATGTCCAGCGCGGGGCACCACGATGGGCTGAGACGTTCGACGAGCGTTTCACGGAGATTCTCTCGGTCGAGGACTCAATTTCGCGGCGGGTCGTGGAGGCGCTCCCGCTGCGGCTCGGCAGCGACGAGATGGCCCGTCTGGCCAGGCACGGCACGCAGGACGCCGAAGCCCACCTCCTGTACTTCAAGGGCAGGTACTTCTGGAACAAGCGAAAAACCGCGAACCTGAAGACCGCCATCTCGTACTTCCAGCAGGCGATCGATCGGGACCCGGGCTATGCGGAAGCGTTTGCCGGCCTCGCCGATGCCTATGCCCTGCTCGCCGCCGGCGGGCCGGACGCGCTCCCGCCGCACGATGCCATGCCGCGGGCGCGCGCCGCGGCCGCGGCGGCGCTCAAGCTCGACGAGCGTCTCGCGGAAGCTCACACGTCACTGGGCTATGTCGCGTCGAACTACGACTGGGACTGGGCCACTGCGGAGCGCGAGTTCAAACGTGCGATTGATCTCAACCCGAACTATGCGACGGCGCGTCACTGGTACTGTTGGTACCTCATCATGATGGGACGGCTGAACGAAGCTCAGGCCGAGATCACGCGGGCTCAGGAGCTCGATCCGCTCTCGCCGATCATCAACACGACGGGGGGAGTCCCCCTGTTCTACGCGCGGGAGTACGATCAAGCGCTGGCGAGATTCCAACGGGCCGCCGACGTCGGTCCCGATTTCTGGCTGACGCACATCTGGCTGGGCTGGACGTATTCGGAGACCGGCCGGTACGCGGACGCCGTCGCGGAGTTTCAGAGGGAGGAGGATCTGAGCTCGCTGAAGTACGGCGGTCTCGGGTATACCTACGCGCGCGCGGGCGACCATCGAGCGGCCCGCGAGGTGCTGGCGGGCGCACTGCGGACGTCCGAGCGACAGTACGTGTCGTCGCACGCGATCGCGACCATCCACGCCGCGCTCGGCGAGCAGGACGAGGCCTTCAGGTGGCTGGAAAGAGCACTGTCGGAAAGGGATGAGGAGATGGCCCTCATCAAAGTGGATCCGAGGCTCGACAGCCTTCGTTCAGACGCACGATTCACGCCGCTCGTCGGTCGCGTCATGGCGGGAGGGCCCGGCCGTGAATGAGGGCCAGCTGGCCGACCTCGCGGGCGCGATCCTCGATGGCCGCGCCGTCGACTGGGCCTCGGCCGCCGAGACTGCCGACGAGGCCGAGCGCCCTCTCCTCGATCAACTCAAGCTGCTCGCCGCGCTGGCCGATCTGCATCGTGTTGCCCGCGTCGAACAGTGGGGGCACCTGCGGGTCTTCGAGCGGATCGGCCGCGGCGCCTTCGGAGACGTGTACCGCGCGTGGGACACGCGCCTTGATCGCGAGGTCGCCCTCAAGCTGCTGCCGGCCCCCACAGTGGACGAGCAGGCGGATCAGCTGGCGGCCACCGACTCGATCATCCACGAAGGCCGCCTGCTCGCCCGTGTTCGCCACTCGAACGTCGTCACGATTTATGGCGCCGAGCGGATCGAAGATCGAATCGGGCTGTGGATGGAGTTCGTCAAAGGCCGCACGCTCGCGCAGGTCGTCGAGCAGGGGAAGGTCTTCAGCGCGTCCGAAGCGGTGTCGATAGGCATCGAGCTCTGTCATGCGATGACCGCGGTACACGCGGCCGGCCTTCTGCACCGCGACATCAAGGCCAACAACGTCATGCTGGCGGAAGACGGACGCATCGTCCTGATGGATTTCGGCACGGGACGGGAGCTCGGGGACCGCTCGGCTCCCGGTCTTGCCGGCACGCCGCTGTATCTGGCGCCCGAGATCCTCCGCGGGGAAGATCCCACCGTCGCGGGCGACGTGTACAGCCTCGGGGTGCTTCTGTACCACCTCTTGACCGGATCGTACCCCGTTCGCGCGCGCGCCCTGCGCGATCTGCGGCTCGCGCACGAGCTCCTCGAGAGAACGCCACTGACCGCCGCGCGGCCGGATGTCCCGCCGAAGCTCGCCCAGGTCATCGAGCGCGCGATCGATCCCCAGCCCGAGCGACGCCACCAGAGCGCCGAAGTGCTTGCGGCGGATCTCGCGTCGTTCAAAACGCCTTGGACAGTCCGGATGAAGCGAGCCGGGCTGGCGGCCTGTCTGCTCTTGATGACCCTGGCTACGGGCGACGCACTACCACGCCTCGATACACGTCCGGTGCTCGCGGCGCGGCAATCGGTGCTCATCGGCGCGTTCGCAGGTACGACGGGCGATCGCCATCTCGAGGCGACCCTTCAGCAGGTCGTGACGGCGGAATTGGAACAATCCCCGTACGTTGCCGTGTTTCCAGCCTCGCGTGTCCGTGAGACGCTCGAGCGGATGAAACGGCCGGCGGCTGCGACGATCGACGAGCCGATCGGATTCGAGATCTGCGTGCGGGAAGGGCTTGCGGCCATGGTGACCGGCTCGGTCGATCTGTTCGAGGGCCGGTATCTGATCCGCCTTCGTGCCACCCATGCGGGCACGAGAGCGCTGCTCGCGAACCTGCAGAACGTGCGGGGAGGACGTGAAGAGGTGCTGGAAGCGGCGCTCACGCTGACGCGTCAGCTGCGGCGCCAGCTCGGGGAGAGCCTCACGGTGGCGCAGGCGGCAAGTCCGCCGCTCGAGCCCGTGACGTCACGCTCGGTCGAGGCAGTGCGGCACTTTACCCTCGGCAAGCAGCTGTACGACGTCGAACGCCCGAAGGAAGCGCTCCCGCACTTCATGAGCGCCATCGAATCCGATCCGGCATTCGCGATGGGCCACAACTACGTCGCCCTGACCTACAGCTATCTCGGGGAGTACGAACGGCAGGGGCAATTCCTCGAGACGGCCGCGTCCCTTGCATCGGATCCGGCATCGCCGGTGAGCCAGGCGGAGCGCGAGAAAATCCTGGCGGATCGCGACGTGTATCTCGATCGGCTGCACGAGGCGGCGGCGCACTGGCGGACGCTGCTGACGCTGCGTCCAGCGGACGGTCGCGTGATGGCCAACCTCGGCCTGGTCTACGGCTCACTGCGGCAGTTCCGGGAATCGATCGTGGCGCTCGAGGGCGCATGGATCGCGTATCCGCATCCGCGCGTGCGGTGGATGCTGGCCGACATGTACAGCGCGGTCGGGAGGTCGGACGCGGCGACGGAGCTCCTGAAGCGCCACCTCGAGCAGCCCTTCGACTGGATCGTCTACAGCAAGCATCTTCTCGTCGGCGGCCAGCGGGACGCCGCGGCAGACGCGCTCAAAGAGGCTGAACGGAAGACGCATCAGTCGTCTGGTGCCTCGTGGGCCGACCTGGCCCTGGTGCAGGCCGACTTCCATCGGGCGGAGGGGCACTACCGGGAAGCGGAGGCGGCGCTCCAGCAGGGCCTCGATCGCGGCGGTCAGGCGGGCGTGGAGAGGCTCGAGCTCGCGATGGCTTCGCTGCTCATCGATTGGGGCCGGCGTCCGGAGGCGGCCGCACGTCTGGACGCGATTGACGCCCAGCACTCGCGGAATCGAATCGTGCACGGCGTGCTCGCCGCCCGTGCCGGAAACACCGCGGCCGCCGCCAGGGTGCTCGCCAGGCTCGAGCAGGACGCGAAGGATCGGCGCGCGCCGCGCCCGGAAGCGCGGGTCCACCAACTTCGCGCCGAGATCGCGCTCGCAAACGGCCGCGTCGCGGAGGCGTATGCGCACGCCGGGCTTGCAGTCCGCGCGTTTCCGACCGCATATACGCTCGAAACGCTGGCACGCGCGCAGAAGGCCGCGGGCAGAATCCCCGAAGCGATCGCGACGTGGACGACCATCGTCGAGCGGCCGGGCGAGCGGACGCTCGACTGGGATGCGCCGGGCTTCTCACGCGTCGTGCTGGCACAGTACCAGCTCGCCCGCCTGCTCGAACGGGCCGGGCGAATCGACGCGGCACGCGAGTCCTACGACCAGTTCCTGCGGCGCTGGGATCACGCAGATTCCGATCTCGCGGCGCTCGTCGATGCGCGCGAGCGGCGGCGAAGGCTCGGCCAGGGTGCCCAGTCCATGCCGCCCGGCCGCGTCCCGAAGCCGGCCGCGTAGATCACCGATTCGCTGACGCCGTCAATCCCAAGGTCCTGCTCGATCGCCGAATCGGCGAGCGCCATCGTGCAGAACGGCGCGAGGCCGAGCCACGACGCCGTCAGGCAAAACGTCTGACACAGGTGACCGGACTCGGCGAGGACGACGCGGTAGGCGCGGGCGAAGGGGTAGCGCCACTGCGTGCGCGCGAAGACGGCGGTCAGTAGCACGAGCGCGCTGGCCGCGCCGTACCACGACTGGCCCGGAAGATACTTCGCCACCTGCCTGGGCGTCGCGTCCTTCGACAGGCGTTCGAGCTCGTGGGTGTCCGCGCGGTAGTGATAGAGCCCGCGCGGCAGACCATCGATGCGAAGCGCCAGCACGTAACACTCAATCGGATGCCGCGAGCCGCCGGACGGAGACGTTTTCAGACAGACTCGCCCGATGCCCCTCAGATCCACCCATCGCTGGACGCGAAATGTCAGGCCGAGCACGGTGCCGAGCGCGTCGAGAGACGCCGGACGTCTCGAGAACCGGCGCCATGTTCGGCGGCCCAGCAGCGTCCGCGGAAACTCGGTGTCCGGCCTCTCCAGCGGCAGCTTGATCCGCGGGACGCCGCGATAGTGCTTGACGGCTGGAGGCAACGGGTGGCGCCTCGCGAGCGCCCGCTTGCGCCTGACCGACGCCTCGAGGTCGGTGGCGAATTTCACGTCTCGTGTCGATCGGTGGAAGAACGCCGCGGCGGGATTCCAGCCCCGCCACGCGGTCAGCGCGTCCTCGCTGGGTTCTGGCGGTCGATCGGAGCGTTGGAGGAATGTCAGATTCACGAGCGCAGCAACGATCCGGGTGAGGGTCGAGCGCGGTGTACGCGGCAGCGCCTTGCCGAGCGCTTCGACAGGGCGCCAACGGCCGAACACGTTGAGGATGTCGTGGACGCGCGGCGCGCCGCCGGCGCGGCGGCCCGTCGCGTAGTTCTCGAGGACGAGGCCGCCGGGAGACCAGTAGCTGATGAGATGAGGAGACCGGCGAAAGAGGACCCGCGGACCGGAGGTCGGCCCGCCGGCGGCGCTCACCGTTTGCTCGGACCTTCGAACATGAACCCGTCGCACCACTCAGGCAACGCCTTGTGGGCCTTTTTCAGATTATTGAGCCAGTCGATGGGGTTGGGGGTGGTCGACCCCCTGGGTGTGAGCTTGGTTTCGTCGACCGTCTCGAGCTCTTTCAGCAGATCCCCGAGGGCTTTATGTGCCGCGTGGAGGTCGATCTTCTTAACCGTACCGTTGCTCATGGCTGTCGGTTCCTTTCCTCGACAGGAGTAAACGACGGCCGGCGGACTTCCGGACTGCCCGGCGCCACGTAGTCGAGCCACTCCACGGATCGCGAGTGGTCCCCTGTCACCAGCGCACTATAAGCCTGCTGCAGCGCGCGGGTCACAGGTCCCGTCCGGCCCGACCCGATGGTCCGGAAGTCGATCTCGCGGAGCCCGATGACCTCGGCCGCGGTGCCGGTGACGAAGACTTCGTCGGCGGTGTACAGCGCGTCGCGCGAGAGCGGCTGCTCGTCAACCTCGTATCCGAGATCCGCGGCGAGCTGGATGACCGTGTCGCGTGTGAGACCCTCGAGAATGGCGCCGGCGGGCGGTGTCGTCAGCTCCCCGCTCCGGACGACGAACAGGTTCTCGCCCGAGCATTCCGCGACGTACCCCTGCGGATCCAGCATGATGGTCTCGTCGAATCCGAGGCGCATCGACTCGGTCTTGGCCAATACCGAGTTCGCGTAGTTGCCGGCGATCTTCGCCTTGGTCATGTTGACATTCGGGTGCAGCCGCGTGAACGAGGACACGTTGGCCCGGACGCCCTGCTCGACTGCCTCCGCCCCGAGGTAGTCCTTCCACGGCCAGACGGCGATCCCGACATGCGGCCGTCCGGTATCGACGGTCAGATTCCAGCCGCCTTCCGCCAGATAGATCAGCGGCCGGATGTAACACGCCCCGAGACCGCTCGCCCGCACGGTTTCTCTCGCAGCCCCTGCCAGATCGTCGGCGGAATACGGCAGGCTGCGAAAGCCGAGGACCTGCGCCGAGTCGATCAGGCGCCGCATGTGATCGCCAAGGCGGAAGATCGCGGGTCCCCGGGCTGTCTCGTAGGCGCGAAGGCCCTCGAAGACGGCGATCCCGTAGTGGAGGCCCGGCGTGAGAAACGACAGCGTCGCTTCGGCCGCCGGGACCAGCCGTCCGTTCAACCAGACGGGAGGGGCAGTCGTCACACCAGCACGCCCTTTTCCGGCCGCGCGACGACGGGGTGGACAAACGGCATCATGGCGCGCAGCCGCGCGCCGACCTGCTCGATCGGATGCTCCTGCTCGCGAGCCCGCGTCGCGGTGAACGACGGCCGCCCCGTCTCGTTTTCCGCGATCCACTGGCGGGCGTAGGTCCCGTCCGTGATCTCCTTCAACATCCGCCGCATGGTCTGACGCGTCTCGTCGGTCACGATCTTCGGTCCGCCCGTATAGTCACCGTGCTCCGCGGTGTCGCTCACCGAGTAACGCATGTAGTTGAGGCCGCCCTGGTACATCAGGTCGACGATCAGCTTCAGCTCGTGCATGCACTCGAAGTAGGCGATCTCCGGCTGGTAGCCCGCCTCGACGAGGGTCTCGAACCCGGCCTTGACGAGTGCGCTGACGCCGCCGCACAGCACGGCCTGCTCGCCAAACAGATCGGTCTCGGTCTCCTCGGCGAACGTCGTCTCGACGACCCCGGCGCGCGTCACGCCGAGCGCGCGGGCGTACGAAAGCGCCAGCGCCTTTGCGCGGCCGCTGGCGTCCTGGTGGATCGCCAGGAGCGCCGGGGTCCCACCCCCTTCGACGAACAGCTCGCGCACGCGATGGCCGGGTGACTTGGGCGCGATCATCACGACGTCGACCTCCGCTGGCGGCTGGATCGTGCCGAAGCGGATGTTGAAGCCGTGCGCGAACAGCAGCGTCTTGCCAGGGCCGAGGTGCGGCGCGATGGCCTCGCGGTACAGCGCGGGCTGGCTCGTATCCGGCACGAGCACGACGATGATGTCGGCCCAGCCGGCGGCCTCGGCCGGGGTGACGACCGACAGGCCGGCGGCGCGTGCCCGCTCTCGGGATCCGCTGTGCTCCTGAAGACCGACGCGGACGTCCACGCCGCTGTCCTTGAGGTTCAACGCGTGGGCGTGCCCCTGCGATCCGTAGCCGAGTACTGCCACCTTTGACCCGCGCACTAGCGCGAGATCAGCGTCCTTGTCGTAATACACGTTTGCCATTTCGTCTCTCCAAACGTCCGGGTTAACCACGCACGCCCGACCTAAAGGTCGGGCCTACACGGTCGGGCCTACACCGAATATGCGATTGCTTCACCGCTTGCTTCCACGTCGCGCGCGTCGCCGTTTGTCGTCCTCGATCCCGCGCCGCGGACCATCGCCACGCGGCCGGTCCGTGCCATCTCGATGACGCCGTACGGCCGCAGCATCTCGAGCAGTCCGTCCACTTTGTCTTCGGTCCCGGTGATCTCGATGACCAGCGAATCGGGCGCGACGTCGACCACCCGCGCGCGGAAGACGTCGGCGAGCTGCATGATCTGGCTCCGCGTGTCGGCCGTCGCGGTCACTTTGATCATCGCCAGGTCGCGGACGACCGACGTCGCCAGCGTGACGTCCTCCACGCGACGTACGTTGACCAGCTTGTCCAGGTTCGCGTGAAGGCGCGCGACGGCGCTCTCGTCCGTGTCGACGACAATCGTCATTCGCGAGAGGCCGGGCGTCTCCGTCCGGCCGACCGTCAGCGACTCGATGTTGTAGCCTCGGCGCCGGACGAGCGACGCGACGCGATTCAACACGCCGGGACGATCCTCAACGTGAACGACAAAGGTGGCTTGCATGTCAGCTGCCTCAAGCAGCCCTGAAGGGCTGCGCTACAAGTCTTCTATGCACTTTCCGCGGTCTCGACGATCGGGTTCGGCCGACGGATCATGTTGTGCAAGTCCGCGCCCGCCGGCACCATCGGATAGACCGTGTCTTCCTGCTCGACCCTGAAGTCCAGCAGCACCGTCCCCCGATACCGCCGCGCCGCCTTGACCGCCGGTACGACGGCGCCTCGCGTGCGCACCGTTTCGGCGCGAATGCCGAACGCGCCGGCGAGCTTCGCGAAGTCAGGATTCAGGAGGGGCGTCGCCGCGTAGCGCCGCTCGTAGAAGAACTCCTGCCACTGGCGCACCATGCCGAGATACCCGTTGTTGATGATCGCGATGTTGATGTCGATCTGTTCCTGCGCGATCGTCGCCAGCTCCGCCATCGTCATCTGAAAGCCGCCGTCGCCGACGACGACCCAGATTTCCGCGTCGGGGCATCCGACCTTGGCGCCGATCGCCGCCGGGAGCGCGAAGCCCATCGTGCCGAGCCCGCCCGACGTGATCAGCGAACGCGGCCGGTCATGGTGGTAGTACTGCGCCTCCCACATCTGGTGCTGGCCGACGTCGGTGACGACGATCGCTTCTCCTCCCGTCGTGCGCCACAGATCGTGGATGACGTGCGCGGCGTACAGGCGGCCGTTGTCCGGCAGGTTCTGGATGTCGCGAACCGCCGAATCTCCCTTGAGATCGTTGATGCGGGCGAGCCACTCTCCGAGGTCCGGGCGCTCGAGCGCCGGCAACCAGGCGCGCAGCACGGTCCGGAGATCGCCCACGATTCCGACGTCCGCCACGACGTTCTTGTTGATCTCGGCGGCGTCGATGTCGACGTGGATCTTTCTGGCGTTCCGCGCGTAAGTCTTCAGGTTGCCCGTGACGCGATCGTCGAACCTCATGCCGAGCGCGATGAGGAGGTCTGCCTCCTGGATCGCGGTGTTGACCCAGGCTTCGCCGTGCATGCCCATCATGCCCAGGTTGAGCGGATGGGAAGCGGGCAGCGCCCCGATGCCGAGGAGCGTCATCGCCACCGGGATGCCGGTGCGATCGACGAACGCGCGCAACTCCTCCGACGCGTCGCCGAGGAGGACGCCGTGCCCGGCGAAAATGAGCGGCTTGCGAGCTGAGGCGACGAGCTCGAGCGCCCGGGCCGTCGCGGCCTTGCCAGGCGGCGGCGGCTCCGGCCGGTGCGGCCGCGGCGCGGCCCCCTCCCAGTCGAACTCGCAGGAGGTCTGCTGTGCGTCCTTGGTGATGTCGATGAGCACCGGGCCCGGGCGCCCGGACGCCGCGAGGTGGAAGGCCTCGCGCACCGCGGGCGCCACATCGTCGGCGCGCGTCACCAGGTAGTTGTGCTTCGTGATCGGCAGCGTGATCCCGGTGATGTCGGTTTCCTGAAACGCGTCCGAGCCGATCAGGCGGCTGCCGACCTGTCCGGTGATGCAGACGATCGGCGAGGAGTCCATCATCGCCGTCGCGATCCCGGTGACCATGTTCGTCGCGCCAGGCCCTGACGTGGCGATTGCGACGCCGACCTTGCCGGTCGCGCGCGCGAACCCGTCCGCCATGTGGGTCGCGCCCTGCTCGTGCCGGACGAGAATGTGACGGATGGGGAAGTCCAGCATCGCGTCGTAGGCGGGCAGGATGGCGCCGCCGGGGTAGCCGAACACGTCGGTCACGCCCTCGCGCACCAGACATTCCCAGAGAATCGCCGCACCAGTTTTCTTCATTTATTTCCTTTTCGTCTCGAGCTAACCGGTCACTGCACCTTGCGAAGCCGATGCGACCAGGCGCGCGTACTTCGCGAGCACGCCAGTCGTGTACCGCGCCGGCGGCGGCACCCAACCCGAGAGACGCGCCGAAATCTCAGATGCCGGCACCGCCAGCGACAGTCGCCGCGTCGGAATGTCGAGCTCGATCGTGTCGCCGTCGCGGACGGCGGCGATGGGTCCGCCGACAGCGGCCTCGGGCGCGACGTGTCCGACCATCAGCCCGCGCGTCGCGCCAGAGAAGCGCCCGTCGGTGACGAGCGCGACCGATTCTCCAAGCCCCCGGCCGACCAGCGCCGCGGTGACCGCCAGCATCTCCCGCATGCCAGGCCCGCCGCGCGGCCCCTCGTAGCGCACGACCACGACGTCCCCGGCGTTGATCCGCCCCGCCTGGATCGCGGCGAATGCGGACTCTTCTCCGTCGAAAACGCGCGCCAGGCCTTTGTGCGCCTTGCGCGTGTAGCCCGCCACTTTGACGACGGCCCCGTCGGGCGCGAGGTTGCCGCGAAGAATCACGAGACCGCCCGTCGGCGAGAGAGGCTTCTCGATCGGACGGACGACTTCCTGGCCCGGCGTTTCCTTCGCCGCGGCTGCCTCTTCCTGAATCGTTTTCCCCGTCACCGTCATGGCGTCGCCGTGCAGCGCCTTCAGATCGAGCAGCCGGCGGGCGACGAGCGCGGTGCCTCCAGCGCGATGCAGATCGGTCGCGACGAACCGGCCGCCCGGCTTCAGGTCCGCGATGATCGGAACGGAGGCGCTGATGCGATCGAAGGTCTCGAGATCGAGCTCGACTCCCGCCTCGCGCGCGATTGCCAGCAGGTGCAGCACGGCGTTGGTCGAGCCTCCGGTCGCCGCCACGGCGGCGATGGCATTTTCGAATGCGGCGCGGGTCAGGATCGCGCGCGGCGTCAACCCGCGGCGGACGAGCTCGACGACCTGCACGCCCGCGGTTCTCGCCACGTCCGGACGCGCGCTGTCGAGGGCCGGAACGCTGGCGCTGCCGAGCGGCGAGAGGCCGAGGAATTCGCACGCGGCCGCCATCGTGTTGGCCGTGAACTGCCCGCCGCACGCGCCGGCGCCCGGGCAGGCATGGTTCTCGAGGTCCGTGAGCTCGCTGTCGCCGATTCGTCCCGCGGCATGGGCGCCGATCGCCTCGTACACGTCCTGGATCGTGACGTCCTTTCCGTCCACGCAGCCGGGCGCGATCGATCCGCCGTACAGCACGAGGCCGGGAACGTCGAGCCGCGCGAGCGCCATCGCCGCGCCGGGCATCGTCTTGTCGCACGCCACCAGCGCGATGACGCCGTCGAGGAGGTTGCCGCGCGCCACCAGCTCGATCGAATCGGCGATCACCTCGCGGCTGATGAGCGAGGTCCGCATCCCCTCCGTGCCCATCGTGATGCCGTCGGAGATCGAAACCGTGTTGAATTCGAGGGGGGTCGCACCCGCCGAGCGGATGCCTTCGCGGACCGATACCGCCAGCTCGCGCAGGTTGTAGTTGCACGGGCCGATCTCGGTCCAGGTGTTGGCAATCCCGACGAGCGGACGGTGCAAGTCCTCGTCGGTGAACCCGACGGCCTTGAACATCGCCCGCGCACCCGCGCGGCTCGGGCCCTCCGTCAGGGCGGCGCTGCGCCGAACAGCCATAGATGGTTATATCCCGCCGGCCTCACATAGGCCAAATTGATAGTTATTTAGGTTAAATAACATAGCGTTATGGACGAGTACACCCACTAGGCATTTGACGCGTTGATATGACAGGATCGCCCGGATTCGCGGTGAGGACCTTATGCGACAGGCATTTACCGGATGCGGCACGGCGCTCGTCACCCCGTTCACCCGCGACGGCGCGGTCGACGAGGCCGGCGTCAAACGGCTCGCGCGGCGGCAGATCGAGGCCGGGATTCACTTTCTCGTTCCCTGCGGGACGACGGGAGAGAGTCCCACCCTGACCGACGACGAGCGGGCGCGCGTCGTCGAGCTCGTGGTCGGTGAGGCGCGGGGTCGCGTCCCCGTCCTCGCCGGCGCTGGGGGCTACGACACGATGGAAGTGATACACGCCGCGCGGCGCATGCAGCGGGCCGGCGCCAACGGGATCCTCTCCGTGACGCCGTACTACAACAAGCCGACGCCGGAGGGCTTGTTTCAGCATTACCAGGCGATCGCCGAGGCTGTGCCGCTACCGATAATTGTCTACAACGTGCCCGGCCGGACCGGATGCAACGTGGACGCGGCGACGCTCGTTCGCCTCAGCACGATTCCGAACGTGGTGGGGGTGAAGGAAGCCTCCGGCAACATGACGCAGATGTGCGACGTCTGCCATGCCGTGCCCGAGGACTTTCTCGTCCTCTCGGGCGACGATGTGCTGACGCTGCCGTTGATGGCGGTGGGAGGCCGAGGGATCATCTCGGTCGCGTCGAATGAGGTCCCGGCGGAAATGGCGGGGATGGTGGAAGCGGCAGAACGCGGCGACTACGCCGCGGCGCGTGGCGTCCACAATCAGCTGCAGCCGCTGCTGATGATCAACTTCATCGAGTCGAACCCGATTCCCGTCAAGAGCGCGATGGCGTCGATGGGTCTCCTCGAGGAGATCTTCCGTCTGCCGATGGTGCCGCCGCGCCCCGAGTCGAAGGCGAAGATCCTCGCGACGCTGCAGGCGCTGAAGCTCACGGCGCCGGCGGCGACGGTGAAATGAGCCGCCTCGAAGCCGAGATCGATCAGCTGTACGCGGAAGGAGAGCGCGCCGATCGCGGCGCCGCGCGAGAGGCGTTCGCGAGGCTCCGGGCGGCGCTCTCGTCCGGCGCGGCACGCGCCGCGGAGCCGGACGCGTCCGCTTCCACGGGATGGCGCGTGAACGCGTGGATCAAGCGCGGCATCCTGCTCGGGTTCCGTTTCGGCGAGACCGTCGATCTGACGGTCGATCACGGCCGCTGGCCTTTCTTCGACAAGGATACGTTGCCGCTGAAGCGGCTCGACGCGGGCGTGCGCGTGGTGCCCGGCGGGTCGAGCGTCCGCGACGGTGCGTACCTCGGGCGCGGCGTCATCTGCATGCCGCCGATGTACATCAACATCGGGGCGTGGGTAGGCGACGCGACGCTCGTGGACTCGCACGCGCTCGTTGGATCGTGCGCGCAGGTCGGGAGCCGCGTCCACGTGAGCGCCGGCGCGCAGATTGGCGGAGTGCTCGAGCCCGTCGGCGCGATGCCGGTCGTCATCGAAGACGACGTGATGGTTGGCGGGAATTGCGGCGTGTACGAAGGGACCGTCGTCAAGCGGCGCGCGGTGCTGGCGGCCGGGACGATCATCACGGCGTCCACGCCCATCTACGACCTGGCAAACGGCCGGATCCTCGAGCCGATGCCCGACGCCCCGACCGTCGTACCCGAAGGGGCCGTCGTCGTGCCCGGCACACGCCCGGTGACGAGCGGCCCGGGCCGCGAGTGGGGGCTGTCGGTCGCGACGCCCATCATCATCAAGTATCGCGACGAGCGCACCAGCGCGCGGACCGCGCTCGAGCAATGGATTCGCTAGATCCGGTCGCCTTCGCGCGCGAGCTCATCGACATCGACTCGACGACCGGGCGCGAGCCCGAAGCGGGCGCCTGGCTGGCGGCGCGGCTCCGGCGCGAAGGGTTCGAGGTCGAGGAGCAGCCGGTCGAAGATGGCCGACGCAACCTGTACGCGCACTTTGGAGAGCCTCCCGCCGTCGTCTTGTCCACGCACTACGACTGCGTGCCGCCCTTCATTCCGAGCCGTGTCGCCGACGGCCGGCTGTACGGCCGGGGCTCGTGCGACGCGAAAGGCATCCTGGCCGCCCAGCTCGCCGCGGCCCTTCGGCTCCGCGCCCTGGGAGAACGACGCGTCGCGTTGCTGTTCGTCGTCGGCGAAGAGCGGGGCAGCGACGGCGCCGCCGCCGCCAATCGCGTTCCACGGGGTTCGGCCTTTCTGATCAACGGCGAGCCGACCGACAGCCGCCTCGCGACATCGACGCGCGGGGTCCTGCGCGTGCGGTTGCACGCCATCGGCCGGGCGGCGCACTCCGCCGCTCCGGATCACGGCGAGTCGGCGATCGAGAAGCTCATCGATGCGCTCCTTCGGCTGCGGGCGATTCCGCTTCCGTCGGATCCAGACTTCGGTCAGACCTTCTATACGGTAGGCGTCATCGAAGGCGGGGTTGCGCCAAACGTCGTTCCGGCGCACGCATCGGCCGAAGTGCTGTTCCGCACGGTCGGTCCGCCCGAAGACATCCTCAGGGCGTTGTCGCCGATCCACCCGCTCGTTCGAGTCGAGGAAGTCCTGCGGGTGTCGCACGTTCGCCTGCATACGGTTCCAGGCGTGGAGACCGCAGCCTTCCCGTTCACGACGGACATTCCCCTGCTCGATCGGTGGGGGACGCCGCTGCTCTTCGGGCCCGGATCCTTCCTCGTTGCGCACACGGATGACGAGTACGTGGAGCTCGGCGAGCTCCATTCCGCGATCGACACGTATCAGCGGATTGTCGGCGCTCTGGTCTGATGTAAGGCGGTTGCGCCGGCCGCCGAAATCGGCGGCCGGCGCGTACTGTGGTGTCTGTCTGGTGGCCTACTGGGCGCTCGACCTGAACAACAGCCGGTTGGCGGTCCCGGCGGGAATCCCACTCAGCGCGTTCAGCGTCGCCTGGCTCACGATCTGATCGCGAACCTGCGCCGGCGAAAGCCCCGAGCCCTGCAGGGCGCGGGCGACGACGCCCGCCACGTGCGGCGTCGCCATGGAGGTTCCGCTGATCGTGCGCGTTGCGGTGTTGCTCGTGGACCAGGCCGACAAGATGCTCGATCCTGGCGCGAAGATGTCCACTACGCTTCCGAAATTCGAGAACGACGACCGCGCGTCGCTGATCGTCGACGAGCCGACAGTGATGGCCGCGGCCACGCGTGCCGGCGACGAGTTCGACGCGTTCGTGTTCGAATTGCCGGCAGCGATCGCGTAGGTCACGCCTGACGCGATTGAATTGGCCACCGCGTTGTCGAGCGCCGTCGAGATGCCGCCGCCGAGGCTCATGTTGGCGACGGCCGGGTTGATGCGGTTCTGCGTCACCCAGTTCACGCCTGAAATGACGCCGGAGTTCGAGCCGGATCCGCTGCAGCTCAACACGCGGACGGCGTGCAGCGTGACCCGCTTCGCGACGCCATACGTCGTGCCGCCGACCGTCCCGGCCACGTGCGTGCCGTGCCCGTTGCAATCGTTCGTGCCCTGCCCGTCGTTGACGAAGCCCGCGCCATTCCCCATACGCCCGGTGAACTGCGTATGCGTGCTGCGGATGCCGGTGTCGATGATGTACGCGTGCACCCCGACGCCCTCCGTCGTGTACCGAGTAGGTCTGGTTCAGCGGCAGAGCACGCTGCCCGATGCGATCGAGCCCCCACGGCGGGTTCGTCTGCGTGATGACCGCTTCCATGATCTGGTCTTCCTCGACAAACGCGACGCGCGGATCCTCGCTGAGCGTAAGCGCCTCCTGCTCCGTCATCTGAGCGGAGAAGCCATTGATAGCGTGCGCGAACACCTGATCCGGCACACGGCCGAGGCCGGCCAGCACGCTGTCGGTCTCCCGCACCGCAGCAGCGAAATCTCCTTTCAGGCCGACGGCGTCCTGATCGAGGACGACGATGTACTGATTGGGAATGGCGCGCGCACCCTTGCGGTGGAATTTGGGGGTGCTGCGCAGCGAGCCGACTCCGGCGCGTTCCTGCTGCGCCAGCGCCGGCATCAACGCCAGCGTGGCCAGGAGCGCAACGAGCAGGGCGAGACTCTTCTTCATGTATCCTCCTCCACTCCGGGCCGCCGCGAGCGCCGCGCATCTTATCCCTCGTCCCACCGTCTGTAAAGAAATCGATTGCGTGCGTCATCGATGACGCTCGAGATGACGCGATGGACACGAGAAGGGCAGTGGATTGGCCGGACGAGCTAGTGCTGTGGCCGATTGAGAGGCGTCGGCCGTTCGGATGTAGCGCGCGCCCGACCTGACCGCCTACGCCAAGGCTTCGGCGGTCCGCCGTAGCTTCAGCGAAGGCGGAAGGTCGGGCCTACGGGGTCATTCGTATCTCAAGGCCCACATCGGGTCGACCTGCGAGGCGCGGTGCGCGGGGATGAAGCCGGCCGCGAGCGCGACGACGCTGAGGATGACGGCCGAGGCCGCAAGCGTGAGCGGGTCGCGTCCCTGCAGCTGATAGAGCTGGGATTCTGCAAGCCGCCCGAGGTACCACGCGGCGGCGAGTCCTATGGCCCCGCCGACGAGCGTCATCATCCCGACCTGCTTCAGCAACATGATCCGAACGCGGCCCGGCGCCGCGCCGAGCGCCATGCGCAGTCCGATCTCGCGTGTACGCTGGGCGACGGTGTAAGCCAGGACTCCGTAAAGACCGACCGCCGCGAGCAGGGTCGCCAGGATCGCGAAGGCGGCCGCCAGGACGCTGATGAAGCGATCCAGGAACACGTTGTCGCGCACTTGCTGCGGCATTGTCTTGAGATCCTCGAGCGGAAGGTTCGGATCGAGCTTCGCCACTGCCTGGCGGACGGCTGCGAACGACGCTTCAGGCGACTGAGACGTCCGGACGTACACGTTGATGAAGCCCAGGCTGTCGTCCTGACGATAGGGGCGGAAGAAGAGCGGCGGAATCTCGTCCTTGACCTCGCTGTATTTTGCGTTCTGGGCGAGGCCGACGATCTCGGTGTCCAGTTTCACGTTGTTGCCCGTATCGCTGGCTATCAGCTTGCCGACCGCGTCGCGTCCGAGGTTGAATTTTTTCGCGAATGCCTCGTTGACGATCGCGACCTTCGGCGCCTTGAGGCTGTCGGCCGGCGTGAACTCCCGTCCGGCGAGGATGGGGATGCCCATCGTTCGGAAGTAGCCCGGCCCGACCTCGTTGAAGCGCGAGTTCGCGTCGACGTCCGGCCCGCCCTTGAAGCCCTGGACGCTGACGTCGGTTCCCCAGTTGCTGCCGGCGATGGCCGGCACGAGCGACGTCGTGACCGCGGTGACCCCGGGAAGCGCGGACAGTTCCTCTTCGAGCCGCACGAAGAAGAGCCGCGACCGCTCGTTCGTGTACCCATTCAGCTCGGGGGAGACGCCGAAGGTCAGCAGGTTGTCGATCTTGAGCCCGAGCTCGACGCGCGTGACGTTCAGCAGGCTCTTGGTGAAGAGTCCCGCCGCCACGAGCAGCGCCATCGAGAGCGCGATCTGTGCGGTCGCCAGGGTCGTCCGGAACCGCGCGGCCGCGCGCGCGCCCGACGGCTGACCCGAGTGGCCCTTCATGATGCTCTGGAGATCGGGACGGCTGCTGTGGAGCGCCGGAAACAATCCGAACAACAGACCGGTGGCCATCGTGACGATGGCGGCGAAGATCAGCACCGTGGGATCCAACCGGACCTCGATTGTCGCCGCCGGTTCAGGCGGCAGCATCCACGCGATCCCCTGCAACGTCCACCGCGCGACCAGGAGACCTGCGAGACCGCCAAAGAGCGCGAGCAGGCAGGACTCGGTGAGGAGCTGACCGATCAGGCGCCGGCGGCTCGCACCGATGGACAGCCGGATGGCCATCTCGCCGGACCGCGCCGCCGCCCGCGCCAGCAGCAGGTTCGCGATGTTGGCGCACGCGATCAACAGCACGAGCGCCGTCACGCCGAGCAGCAGCGTCAGGGGCTCGCGGGCCTCGCGATGCACCGAGCTCTGTCCGCGCCTGCCCGGCTCGATGCCGAGCGTCCGCTTTCGGAACCGCGCGAGCGTCTGGTCGCTCATGCCGGTCTGGAGCGACGCCTCGACGTCGTTGACGATTGCGCTGTACTTCACGTTCATGGCGGCGCGAGCTTCTTCGATCGACACGCCCGGTTTCAGCCGCGCGAACACGTACGCCCAGTACGTGCGCCGGTTCGCGAAACCGTTGAACCCCGGACTCATCAGCCCACGCAGCGTGATCGGGACGAACACCTCGGGTCTCACGCCCAGCGTCGTGCCGTCGAAGCCGCGCGGTGCGACGCCGACGATCGTCAGCGACTGGCCGTTGACGATGAGCGTGTCGTCGAGGACGTCCGCGCTGGCGTCAAACCGGGTCTGCCAGAAAGCATGGCTCAGCACGACCACCTTCGACTCGCCGAGGGCGCGGTCGTCGGCGGGCGAGAGCAAGCGGCCGAGCGCCGGCTGGATGCCAAGCACCGGGAAATAGCTGCCCGAGACCAACATGCCGTCGCCGGTCTGGGTCTGCCCACCGGATGCGAGGTTCGCGCCGAACGTGCGGTGCGCCGCGACCGTCGTGAAAACGTCGTGGATCGCCTCGAGGTCGCGGAACATCGGGTAGCTGAAGACGGCTTCACAGTTGCCCGCCTGGTTGCACGACTGCGAGCCCGGCTTGGGCCCTGGCGCCAACAGGTTCACGATCTGCTCGGGGGCCGCGACCGGCATGGGCCGCAGGAGCATCTGGTTGAACAGCGAGAAAATCGCGGCGTTTGCTCCGATGCCGAGCGCCAGCGAGACGATGGCGACGCCCGTGACGAACGGCGCCTTGAAGAGGGTCCGCAGCGCGTGCTTCAGGTGGGTCATGGCTGCGAGGTTAGACGAAGTCTGTCCCGGACTGGTTGTGCGCCCGGGCGCGGTCAGCGCGTCCTGCCCTCGGCTGCTTTCCTCAGAACCCAGTCCACCAACCGATCATCCGGGAGGAGGCCCTGCGCGGTGATGGCGTACTCGAGGCCCTCGAGGCGCTTGCGGATCCCCGCTTCGATCCCTCCGAACGAGACGACCAGCGGGGCAACCAGCACGCGGCGCCCCTCCTGCGCACGGCGCGCCACCAGTTCCCGCAGCTCGGCCGTCGCCGCGTCTCGGATCGGCGCTGGCGCATCATCGCGGACAGTCAGAAAATCGACCGCGGCGAACGGCACCGCTCCTCGGATTCGGGAAGCAACAACCGCCATGTCGGCGAGCCAGCGGCGATTGTCGTCATCGGGAACGGGCCCGTGCGCGACGAGGACAACCGCTTCGTCCGATGGGTTCTGGCTGATTGTCTTCACCCTGGTGAGGAGGATCTCCGAAACGATCGCATCGTCGTTGAAGGCGGCGGTCATGCGAATCGGAACCCTCACGCGCACTGGAGTTGTGCCGTCCTCATTCGCCTCGCCATGCGCGCTGTGGCCATCGGCGCCGTGCTTCATTCTTGCGAAGACGGCAAGCGCGGGAGGCGCTTCCGCACGCAGGCCCAGCAGGTATTCAGTGGAGGTCACGACCGAGCTGTGCGACGACACGAACAGCGGCACCGCGACGACCGACGTCGCGCCGCGTGCGGCCAGGCGATCGACGGCGGCCTGAATTGCCGGACGCGACGCCATTCCGAACGCGACTTCCGTCGGCTGCTGCCCGTCGACGCGCGAAGCGAGCACCCGCACCGTGTCGTCCCATGCCGGGCTTCCGCCGTGCGCGAGCAGAAGGATCCCGGGCTTCGACGGCTGCGCCGCGAAAATGGAACCAGCGAGGACGAGAGCCAGCACGTGAATCACGCTTAGAAGCGCCAGGACGTGCCGATCTGGAACAACCGTGGGTGCCCCGGCAGGATGCCGCGCGCACGATCGACGATGAACGTGTCGTCGAAGAGGTTCTTGACCGTCAGGAAGATGGAGCCGCCTCGCGTTAGGCGCCACGTTGCTGCGGCGTTCCAGTAGGTGTAAGCGGGAATGAGACCCCGCTGACCGTCCGGCGTGCCGACGACCGTGTTGAGGTCGTCGCCGAACTGATCTCCGACATGTTGCGCTTCGATCTGCGCGTCGAGGCCCGCGCGGTGCCGATAGCCCAGCGCGATGGTGACGGTCGACTCGGGCGCGTAGGGCAGACGATTGCCGGAGACGCTGACGGAACCGGACCCGCTGACGTTGCTGAAGCGGGTTCCCGTGAACCGCGCGACGGGCAGCCACGTGAGCGCGAGCCGGGTGTACGCGCCGTGCGCGGTGGCCGCGATCGATTCCCAGTCGCCGGTCAGACCGACCTCGACTCCCTGGTGCAGCGTCTCGCCGCCGTTCGTGAGGGCCGCCCCTGTCCCGCCGGCCAGGCTGGCGGGCACGATCTGATTTTCGTAGTCCATCCGGAACACAGCGCCGTCGACGCGCACAGCCCCGAAGCCCGCGCGTCCTCCGATCTCGTAGTTCCAGCTGCGCTCCGGATCCAGTTCGACCACTCCGCCCGTCGAGTTGTTGATGACGTCCTCGGCCCGCGGCGGCGCGAAGCCCCGATGGACGCCGGTGAAGATCGTTGTCTCCGGTGATGGCGCATACGACACGCCCAGTCCCGGCAGCAGTTCGGTCAACGTCTCCTCGCCGCTGACGTTGATCAGACGGTTCGTCCTGGAGTGCCGCACGCGTTCGATGCGCAGGCCGGGTGTAATCGTCCAGGAGCCGGCGAGCACGCGATGCTGCGCGAACGCCGAGAACGCATCCGTTGTCCGCAGATTGTCCTCGACCAGCACGCCGCTCCGCGCGAGCGGCGTGTCGCCGTTTGCCTGCCGGCGGTTCTGCCGCTCGGTATGGAACCGAAGTCCGACGTCGGTCTCCTGCGGCACGCCGCCGAGGCCGAAGCCGACCCGCGCCCGCGGCTCAACGCCGCCGTGGGTGTACCGACGCAACCGACCCTCATTGCCGCATGTGAGGCTCAGATTCGCCATCCCGCCGCAGGCCGGATCTGCCGAGTCGTTCGGTCGCTGCGACGAATTGCTCGACTGCCGCCACCAATTGCGCTCGAACTGCGAGCCGTAGACGGTCGTCGTCAGCGCGACGCGCCCCCCGAGCAGCGCTCGGTACACGGCGGATGCGCCGACACGGTCTCCCTCGAAGGCGTCATTGAGGAACGGGTTCTGCCGGGGGTTCTCGAGGTACTCGCTTTCCCGCAGGCCGCTGTAGGTCACCTGCGAATCCTCACCGTAGTAATTCGCCTTGACCGTCAGGTTCTGCGTGGGCGTGACCTGGTGCGTCACTTTCGCGGTGACGTCGGTGAGATCGGAATGCAGGTGATCGCGCGCGCCGTCCGCCTGCTTGCGGAGGATGCCAGCGAACAGCCCGGTGCCGTTCCAGGTGCCGCCGAAGCTGGCGTCGCCGTTCACGTAGTCTCGATTACCTCCGGTGACGGACGCGGCGACCGACGGACCGGGGGGCGGCTCGGGCGTGACGTAGTTGATGGCTGCCCCGATCGTCACCGGCCCGTAGGCGATCTGGCTCGAGCCCTTGAGTACCTCCACGCGCGCGAACCGGTCGATCGGAGGATGGTAGTAGCTCGCGTTGTCTCCGTACGGCGCGAACGTGGTCGGCACGCCGTCCTCGAGCAGGAGCACTTTCGACGACCGTGTCGGGTTCAGGCCTCGAACGCCGATGTTGGGGCGCAGCCCGAGACCCTCCTCGTCTCGCACGTTGACGCCGGGGACCTTCCGGAGCGCTTCGCTGGTCGTGAAGACGTGCGACCGCTCGAGGGCATCGCGCGTCAGAAGGTCGATCGATCCTGGAATACGTCGCAACATCTCCTCGGACCCGGCCATGCGCGATCCAAGGACGTCCAGCTCTTCCGCCAGCACGCCCGGCCGGAGCACGAGGTCCACCGTGACCGCCCGCGCTCCGAGAGTCACGTCCTGCTGTGTCGTCGCGAATCCCGGGAGCGCAACCGCGATCTCGTAGCCGCCTGGGGCGAGATCCTCGAAGGTGTATCGCCCGCCCTCGTCGGTAACGGCCTGCCTGCTCTCGCCATTCGCGAGCCGGCGTAGCGTGACCGGCGCGCCTGGGACTCCGGCCCCGGAGGTGTCGGTGACGCGCCCGCCGATGTCCCCGCTTCGGGAATCGACAGGGGCTCGTGTCGGTTGGGTGACGTTACTCGTAAGACAGGCGGCGGCCAGTAGCGAGCAGAGCAGCATGAGCGCTCCTTGCGCCCCGCAGCGGCCAACCCTACAATCTGGGGGTCGACGCACACGTGCGCAGGCGCGTGAATGGTTCTGTCCAGGACCGGGCGTCTGACATCGGCCTGCCGGGCCTTTCCCGCCCGTCAGGCCGTCTTTCTTTTCGAACCCCGTCAAATTGAGAACGTTCTCAATTTCGACTCTCGGAGTCTATATCCGACCAATTTGGTCGGTCAAGCGAAGTTTTCACGCGCTCTAGAATGGAGCCGTTGGCGGCCCGATTCAGCACGCCCGCTTACCTGGCCATAACGGCCGCTCTCGTCGCGACGGCGGCCGTCCTGCTGTTCTTCATGGGCCAGGTTCCAATCTGCAAGTGCGGATACGTCAAGCTGTGGCACGGCGTGGTGTCGAGCTCCGAAAACTCGCAGCACGTCGCTGACTGGTACAGCTTCTCGCACGTCATTCACGGCTTCGCGTTCTATGGGCTCCTCTGGCTGGTGGCGCGGCGCTGGCCACTCGGCCGGCGCCTCGTCGTCGCGATGCTGCTCGAAGCCTCGTGGGAGCTCTTCGAGAACACCGACTTCACCATCAACCGCTACCGATCGGTGACGATCTCGCTCGATTACTACGGAGACAGCATCCTGAACTCGGTCTGCGACATGCTGATGATGGCGGCGGGATTCTTCATCGCCTCGCGGCTGCCGGTGTGGGTCACCGTGGCGCTCGTCATCGGGCTGGAAGCGTTCGTGGCCTATTGGATTCGTGACAATCTCACTTTGAACATCATCATGTTGATCTACCCGCTCGACGCCATCCGCGCGTGGCAGATGGGCGGTGTTCCGTGAAATCCAAAACTACGCGCGGAGAAAGTCGCCCTGCCAGTCGCGGATCAGTTGCTTGATCGCTTTTCCCTGTCGGATCCGATCGTCCAGAACCTTCGCGCACAGCCCCGGTAACTCGGCGTCGCTCGCGAACCGCAGCGCGACGAGCTGAGCGGGCGTCAGCTCCGGGATGCGTGGGTGCAGGCTCGGCGGAAGCACTTCCCGGAGCCGCATGCGCATTTCGAGCCGGATGACCCGGTCCTGGACGCGCAGCGCGAAAACGCGCGCGTAGAACGTCACCAGGAGAAGCCCGATCGACATGAGCGCCGTCATCGCCGTGTCGGTCGAGAATGCACTGACCGCACGATAGATGGCCCAGATCGCGTAGATCCCGAGGATCGGAAAGGCGATCCGGTGATACCCGGTGACGAAGCGGGCGTGGTTTGCGTAGGTCTGGGGCGGTGTATCGGCCATGTCGTGAGCCTCCTGAAGGGTGCGTAGCGTACCATGGTCCCAAACGGGCGCTTGACACTCCGTCCGATTCTGGACGAAAGTACTTGCCTGATGTTCCGCGAGCCGATGACCTGCGCCTGTAGAAGGAGTGCCTCACCGGGCCTCCACCAGGCGATTCGCTCGCGCGATCACAGAACCTAGATCCCACGTCCCATCGCGCCGGCGGGCACAGTTTCGAGGCCCGGAAGCTCACGTCTTCCGGGCCTTTTTTGTTGGCCTTCTTTGTTTATGCCGATTGGTGATTTGCGTTCAGCTCCGACGTTGATCGGCCGCACGCCGCTCGTTCGCCTGCGGGGGTTCGAGCGGGACGTCCCCGGAGTGGAGCTCTACGCCAAGGCGGAGTGGCACAACCCCAGCGGCTCGGTGAAGGCGCGCGCCGCCGGGCGAATCATCGATGAAGCGGAACGCTCCGGTGCGCTGACCCCTGGCCGGACGATCCTCGACGCCTCGTCGGGGAACACGGGGATCGCCTACGCGATGCTGGGCGCGGCGCGCGGCTACCGTGTCGCCATCTGCGTGCCAGCCAACGTCACACCCGAACGCGTCCGTGCCCTTCACGGGTTCGGCGCCGAGGTCATTCTCACGGATCCACTCGAGGGATCGGACGGCGCGATTCGAACGGCGCGGGCGCGCTTCGAGGCGGCCCCCTGGAAGTACTTTTATGCCGACCAGTACAATAATGATGCGAACTGGCGCGCGCATTACGATTCGACCGCGCCGGAGATCTGGGCCGAAACTTCCGGACGCGTGACGCACTTCATCGCCGGGCTGGGCACCAGCGGCACGTTCGTCGGGACATCGCGCCGCCTCAGGGAGCTGAACCCGGCCATCCGGCTCATCTCCGTCCTGCCGGACGCGCCGTTGCACGGAATCGAAGGATTGAAGCACATGGACTCGGCGATCGTTCCCGGCATCTACGATCGAACGCTCGCGCACGAGAGTCTTCGCGTCTCCACCGAGGAGTCGTACGCAATGACCCGTCGATTGGCGGCGCAGGGGGTTCCAGCGGGCGTCTCGAGCGGAGCGGCGATGGCGGCGGTTCTCCGCGTCGCGTCGCGTCTTCATCACGGCGTCATCGTGACGATCTTCCCGGATGGAGCGGAGCGCTACGTCTCAGAGCGATTCTGGCAGGAGGAGGATTCGTGAGCCGCTTGCGGATCGGAGAGGACGTCCTCGACGCGATTCGGCGTCACGCCGCCGACACGTACCCGGACGAGTGTTGCGGCGCGCTGATCGGAGACCAGTCCGTGCCATCCGTGAAAGCCGTCGTGCCGCTCGCGAACGCCACCGAGGAAGGGCCCCGGCGTCGCTTTCTCGTCCGTCCGGCCGACTACCGGATCGCCGAAGCGCGGGCTCGCGACTCGGGCGCAGAGCTCCTCGGGTTCTATCACTCGCATCCCGATCATCCCGCGCGGCCCTCAGAGTACGATCTCGACCACGCGTGGCCGAACCTCAGCTACGTTATCGTTGCGGTCGAGCACGGGCGGCCCGGCGCCGTGGCCTCCTGGCGTCTTCGGGAGGATCGGACGACCTTCGACGAGGAAGGTCTCGAAGAGACGAGGACATGAAACATGGCCACTAAAGTGTTCATCCCCACCCCGCTCCGGCCCTTCACGGGCAAGCAGGACGTCGTCGAGCTGGAAGGACGCACGGTGGGTGAGCTGCTTCGCACGCTTATCACGAAGTACGGCGACCTGCGCCCGCACCTCTATGCGGACGACGGGCGGCTCCGCAGCTTCGTCAACGTGTACCTGAACGATGACGACATCCGCTACCTGCAGAAGGAAGAGACTGAGGTCAAGGCAGGGGATACGGTGAGCATCATCCCGTCGGTTGCCGGCGGCGCACCGGTGGATACGAGTGCCCGCGGCTTGCGTGAAGCGGCGCCGTTGACGAACGAGGAAGTCCAGCGATACAGCCGGCACCTGATCATGCCGGAGGTCGGCGTGGACGGCCAGCGCCGCCTGAAGGCCGGGCGCGTGCTCTGCATCGGCGCCGGCGGGCTGGGATCGCCGGCAGTGCTGTACCTGGCGGCGGCGGGTGTGGGTCGACTCGGCATCGTCGACTTCGACGTCGTCGATTACAGCAATCTGCAGCGTCAGATCATCCACGGCACGCCTGACGTGGGCCGGCCGAAGCTCGAGTCGGCGCGCGAGCGAATCGGGGCGATCAATCCGGCGGTCGAGGTCGTCCCGTACGAAACGCAGTTGACGTCGAAGAACGCGCTCCAGTTGTTTGCGGACTACGACGTGATCGTAGACGGCACGGACAATTTTCCGACGCGATACCTGGTCAACGACGCCTGCGTGCTGCTCGGCAAGCCAAACGCCTACGGCAGCATCTTCCGGTTCGAAGGGCAGGCCTCGGTTTTTGGCGTGAAGGGCGGGCCGTGCTACCGCTGTCTGTACCCGGAGCCGCCGCCGCCCGGCCTGGTCCCGAGCTGCGCGGAAGGAGGCGTGCTCGGCGTGTTGCCGGGGGTGATCGGCACGATACAGGCGACCGAGACGATCAAGCTGTTGCTGGGCGCCGGTGAGCCGCTCGTCGGTCGCTTCCTTATTTACGACGCCTGGCGGATGCGTTTTCGCGAGCTGAAGCTTCGCCGCGACCCGGCGTGCCCCGTCTGCGGCGATCGTCCGACGATCCGCGAGCTCATAGACTACGAGCAGTTCTGCGGCGTCGCGCCGGCGCCGGCGCCTGCGGCGGAGGCGCGCGACGACGGGTTCGAGACGACCGTCGGTGACCTGAAGGCACGGCTCGACCGCGGCGAGAATGTCTTCGTTCTGGATGTGCGCGAGCCGCAGGAGTTTCAGATCTGCCGGATTCCCGGCTCGACCCTCATCCCGCTCGGCGAGCTTCCTTCTCGACTGCCGGAGATTCCTCGCGGCGCCGGGGCGCCGGACATCGTCGTGCACTGCAAGTCAGGCGTCCGGAGCGCGAAAGCGGCGCGCCTGCTCGCCGAGCGCGGTTACGATCGCGTGCGCAACCTGAAGGGTGGCATCCTGGCGTGGATCGATCAGATCGATCCCAGCCAGGCGAAGTACTGAGTCTTTCAGACCACCGCGGCCTCGGCTTCGCGCGCCTCCAGCAGGATGTCGAGGCCCTGTACCAAGTCTTCGACGAGATCCGACGCATTCTCGCAACCGGGTGACAGGCGCACGAGTGTGTCCGACAGCCCGAGCGCCGCCCGCGCCTCCGCCGGGATCGACGCGTGCGTCATGCGGGCGGGATGACAGATGAGTGCCTTGACGCCGCCCAGGCTCTCGCCGAGCGTGAAGAAGCGTCGCGACGACACGAAGCGGACGACGTCCTCTACCGTTCCATCGAGCTCGAAAGAGACCATGCCCCCGAAGCCGGTCATCTGGCGGCGCGCGATGGCATGACCCGGATGATCTCCAAGCCCTGGAAAGTAGACGCGGCGCGCGAGCGGGTGAGTGTTCAGCGCGTCGGCGATCGCCGCGGCGTTCTCCGCATGGCGAAGCATGCGCAACTCGAGCGTCTTGAGCCCGCGCAGCGTGAGCCAGCACTCGAACGGTGACGGGACGCCCCCCGCCGCGTTCTGGAGGAATGCAATCGGTTCGAACACCCCCGCGTCGCGTGCGAGGGCTGCCCCCTGGATCAGGTCTGAGTGGCCTGCGAGGTACTTCGTCACGCTGTGCACGACGATGTCGGCCCCCAGCTCGAACGGCTGCTGGAAAAATGGCGTCGCGAACGTGTTGTCGGCGACGAGCAAGGCGCCACGCTCGTGCGCAATCCGCGCGATCGCCGCGATGTCGCAGACGAGCAGCCGAGGATTGGTCGGCGACTCGACCCACACGAGACGAGTGCGGCTCGACACGGCCGCCGCCACCGCGTCGAGATCCGAAGCGTCGACCTGGCGTATCACGCAGCCAAGAGGTTGAAAGACGCGGTGGAGCAGACGCCATGTTCCGCCGTACACATCGGTCGTCGTCACGACCTCGTCTCCAGGTTTCAGGTACGCCTGGAGGACGGCGTGTTCCGCCGCCAGACCGGAGGCAAAGACCGCGGCATGTTCGACCCCCTCGAGCTCCGCGAGCACGCGCTCGAGCCGCACGCGCGTCGGATTCCGCGTGCGCGTGTAGTCGAAGCCTTTGTGGATGCCAGGCTCCTCCTGCTCGTAGGTGGACGTCTGGAAAATCGGCGCGACGAGGGCGCCTGTTTCCGGTTCCGACGGTTGAGCCGCGTGGATCGTGCGCGTGGCGAATTTCATACGATTCTCTTTTCTTTCTTTGCCGTGGGGCCCCACCCCCACGGCCTGCCACGCCTCGCTCTCGCTCGGCGCGCTGGTTGTCACGGCGGTTTTCACGTCGCTGGGGTGCCTGAGTGCCACCCCGAGAATCGTGTGACCCTGCGACGAGTCGAGGCTCCGCACGATCAGCGGTACGCCGGCGCGCGCGGCCGCTTCAATCGCCGCTCGCTGAACGAGGCCGCAGCCGGCGGCTTCCTTTGCGAGCGCCTCTGCGTAGGTCAGTGCCGGGATGTGGTGTGCGTGCGCGTGTGTCGCCGGGTCCTCGTCGAAATAACCCGGCACGTCCTTGACCAGCGCGCACCGCGTCGCCCCCAGCGCGATGGCGATCAGGACGGCCGTCAAATCGGAGCCGCCGCGGCCGAGCGAGACGATCCGTTCGCCTGCGCCGAGCGCGAGAAACCCCGGTACGACGACGATCGAGGAGTCGGCGAGGGCTGCCTTCAGGCGCGACGGTTTGAGCGTGATGCCTTCAGCCAGCCGTAGACCCGTCTCGTGCACGTTGAGGCCGACGGCGGCGATGCCTTCGCGCTGCAGCGCGAGCGTCAGCAGCGCGACAGACCGTTGTTCGCCGGTCGACCACAAGAGATCGAGCGCGCGGGGATCCGGCTCGGGAGCGATCGATTGCGCGAGAGCGAGGTCATGATCCGTGACCCCGAACTGCGCGGAGACGACCACGACGAGCCGTGTTCCTCCGCACGGATCGTCTTCGAGTTCCGCGCGGACGGCCGCCGCCGCGCGTCGATAGGCGTCGAGCCCCGTGAGAACGGATCCGCCGAGTTTGAAGACGGAGAGCGTCACCCTTCGACTCCGCTCAGGGCAGGCCCTTCGACTCCGCTCAGGGCCGGTGTCTCGGATCGAACCGGGACGCCTGATTCGAGGACGCGAAGAGCCAGCGTCCGAGCGCCGCCTGCACCGGCGAGCGATTCAATCGCCGCATCGATTGATTCACGCGAGGCCCGATGCGTGAGCGCCCACAACCGCGCGATGCCGGCGTCCGCTCGGGGGCTCGACGTACGGTCCAGATCGACACCGCTCGCCGCGAGCAAATCGGTCACGAGCGGCCACTCCGTCGCATGCGACGAAAAGGCGAGCCGGAGGAACCAGCGCGACTCGAACGGCACAGGTTCGAGCGGGTTCGAGAGGGTTCGCGAAGGTTCGAGAAGGTTCGAGAGGGTTCGAGGGGGTTCGAGGAGGTTCGACCCGGTTGCTTCGCGGACCGCCTCCACGACGTCGTCCAGTATCGTCGCGGCCGTGACGTCTGGTCCCGCGCCGGGACCGGAGAAAAAGAGTCCCTGGACGAAACGTCCGTCGAGCCGGATGCCGTTGAGCGCGCCGTTCACTTTGGAGAGTGGATCTGCCTCATCGACAAAGGCCGGCCCGACGAAGCAATCGATGGCCTGCGCCTGCAGGCGGGCGTGGACGATCGGTTTGAGGCAACCGCCGAAGGCGCGCGCGGCGGTCAGGTCCGTCGTCTCGAGCCCGTCGATGCCCTGTCTCTCGATCGTTTCAGGCCGAACTTCGCCGGCGCCCAGATGACGGATGAGCAGGATCAGCTTCTCCAGCGCGTCGCGTCCTTCGATATCCGCCCGGGGATCGGTCTCCGCGAGTCCGAGCGTCTGCGCGCGGCCCAGGGCCTCGGTAAAGCTCAGGCCGTCCGCCTCCATCGCCGATAGAACGAAGTTGCTCGTCCCGTTGACGATCCCCGCGAGACGCTCCACCGCCCGCGCCAGCGGACGCGCGCCCAGTGTGCCGATGAACGGGACGCCGGCGAGCGCGGTCGCCTCGTAACGCAGCACCGTTCGACCACGGACGGCCGCTGCCGCAAGATCTCTGGCGGCAGCTGCCAGCAGCGACTTGTTCGCGGTGACGACCGGCGTCCCGCGCTCGAGAAGCGTTGTCACGAGCGATCGCGCCGGCTCGACGCCGCCGAGCGCCTCGACGACCAGATCGTAGTCACCCGCGAGAAAGGCGTGCGGATCGTCCACGAGCGGGACGTTCGGCGGCCGGCCGGGGCGATTGACGTCCCGGACCAGCGCCCTCTCGAAGGTGAACGTCAGGCCGGTCGACGCGATCCAGGGGGCGGCGGGTCCGGCCGATCGCACGACGGCGCCGCCGACGCGACCGAGGCCAAGCAATCCGATGCGGACGGTTCTCATAAAACGCACCACGACGACCCTGAAGGGCCGTGCTACACACACGCGACGACCCTAAAGGGTCGCGCTACAAGATGAGACGCTTGGTCGGCCGGAAAAACGGCAAACTCAGGTCTTATCTGTCCCGTCTAACGGGCAGGACTTAGCACCTTGGTTCGAGGACCAGGTTGCTGTGGCGTCGTCGGGCCTGTTCCCTCAGCCACTCTCGATAAAATGCCCGCGGCGAGCGCGGACAGGTGGAGACCATAGCGCACGCAGGAATGAAAGTCAAATCTACGTATGTTGATTTATAGACCCGACTTACTGATCTGCGGAGTCGTGGCAGGCCTCTGCGTCGCCGTCAGCGCGGCTGTTACCCCGTCGCCGCGCACCGTTGGCCAGGCGCCCACGGCCGGGGCGGCTCCTGCGGAGGTCGTCACCGAGGTCGCGAACCTGCGCTTTCACAGCGCGTTCTGGCCCAACATCCATCACACGCTGTATGCCGCGGCGTGGGACCGGCGGGCCGCTGGCGGCGGAGGCCCGCGCCGACTTGCGGGCACCCTGCCCGAACCCCTGACCGGCGCGCTCACGCCTGAGGAACGCGCCGCGTGGGATGCCGCCGTTGCGTACTACGATCGCGAGCTGGCGTCTCACGATCTGCTCTTCGCCAACCGAATGGCGGGCTCCATCCGGAGGGCGATGATCGCAGGAGCCGACACGCCGGGCACAGGTCTCGAGGCCGCCCACCGAGAGGTTCTGGACGCCGCCGCGCCGATCTACCGCAAGTACTGGTGGCCGATGCACGATCGCGCGAACCGTGCCTGGATCGCCGAGATCGCGCCGCGGACCAACGAGATCGCAAAGGATGTGACCGCTCGCCTCGCGGCCCTCTATCAGACACCCTGGTTCTCCGATCCCGTGCGCGTGGACATCGTCCGGGTTGGAAACTGGCAGGGCGCGTACACGATGAACCGGCCTACGCACGTGACGATCGCCAGCGGCGACCCGGACGTGGCTGGCTGGAACGGCGTGGACATCGTGTTCCACGAGGTGTCACACACGTTGGTGCTGAAGATCCAACAGATGATCGATGACGAGGCTCGCGCCGCAGGGAAACAGCCGGGCACACTCTGGCACGCGCTGCAGTTCGTGATGTCGGGTGAAGTCGTTCGAGAAACCCTTGCCGCGCGCAAGATCGACTTCGTGCCGTACGTGTACCGGACCGGGCTGATCGATCGCGCCTGGAGCACATTCAAGGGGCCGCTCGAACGCGAATGGACGCCGTACGTCCACGGGAAGATCTCACTCGAGGAAGCGGTCAAGCGGCTCGTCGCCGCCATTTGAGAGGTTGCCGCGGTGCTGCGGGCAGGTTAGCGGCCTCGGACGTGCTTCAATAGAGGTATGTTCCGGATCGCAGCTGTACTGTTCCTATCGGCCGGGCTGGCGGCCACTCCATCGCGTGGCTCGCTGCCATCTGCTCCGAGCAACGGTCCTCCTCGGTTGGACCGCATCGTTCTTGGCGCCTCGCTCTTTCGTGCGGCGTGGGCGTACCGTCACGATCGCCCGTGGCTGGAAGATCAGCTCGACTTTCTCGCCCAGCACGAATTCGATGCGATTCGAGTGCTGGGCGAGGTCGGGGACCCGGCGGGGCCGGATTTCTGGGACGGCCGGGAGATCGACTGGCGATGGCCGGACTACGACGCGGTCATCGCCGGTCTCACCGATCTTGCGTACGACCGCTACGGGCTCCGGGTGCAGTGGACGATCTTCGGCGGCGGGCCGATCGGCGATGCCGCGGCGCGCGAGGCGATCATCGAACGGTTCCTCCGGATGTCACGCGGCCGTGAGAACAAGATCCTGGCGTTCGAGATCGCGAACGAGTACCCGAACAACGGCTTTCCAGGAGACAACGGACGAGCGGAGCTGACGCGTCTCGCCCGGAAGCTCAAGGATGCGACCGCCATTCCGGTCGCGGCCTCGTCCCATGACCCGAACCTGTGCGCGCTCTACGCCTCCGCGGCGGTCGACATGGCGACGTTCCATTTCGATCGCTCCCGTCGCGATCCCCCCTTCACCATGCTGTCCGAGTCAGGCTGCGCGACGCTTCCATCGATCTTGAGCAACAACGAGCCGATAGGGCCCGGGTCGTCGGTCGAATCGGAATCCGACCCGTATCGCCTGGTGGCTGACGCGGCGAACACGTACCTCTCGGGCATGGCGATTTACGTGTTTCATACCGGGCCAGGCGTTCGAGACGATCCATGGCACCCGCTCGGGCTCCGACCGTCGCGCCTGCAGGAGCTGCGCGGCATCACAGGCATCATCGGCGGTCTCTACGCGCTGAAAGGCTATCTGCCGGGCGACGTGCATGCGTGGACGCGTCAGAAGCGCGAGGATCCGCAGCATCCGTTTTCGATTGAGGGACCCGTCGGTTCGGCGCTTGCGGCCTCGCGCGACGCGCGCTTCGTGGTCGTCCTTTCGGATATCACCGGCCCGCTGACGCTCGTCGCGCGGCGCGAGATGAGCGTCGAGGTTGTCGATCCACCGACAGGCGAAATCCGAATCCGTACGCGATTGGGGAAGGGGGACCGCCTGGCCCTAGAGCCGTCGCGCTCGTACGTCGTGCTCGGATCCTGAAGTCACACCACGCCTGTTCCCTGGTTTCGCGTGGTCCCGATGTTGCCGGTCTCGAGCCGCCGTTTGAGGCGCTCGAGGTCTTCGCGGATCTGCCGCGCGGCATCCTCGCCGAATGCCCTGGCGATGAGGACGCCGGCCTTTCCGGCGGGCGGATCGTACTGAAGACGGACGGTGACGCGCGTGCCGCGGCCGTCCCCAGCCTGATCGAAGTGCACGGACCCGGCGCTCGTCACGTCCGAGCCGGGAAGCGACCGCCAGCCGATCAACCCACCCGGCTCGTCGTTGATGATCTCGGCATCCCATTCGTACTTCCCGAGGCCGTGGGTGCGCGCGACCCAATGGGAGCGCCCGCCTCCGAGATCCGTGACAGACTCCAGGTGGCTCATAGCGGTGGGCAGGTTCTCGAGTGCGCGCCAGAACCGATACAGCTCCTGGGGCGTGGCGTCGATGGTCACGGTCTCGTGCACGAGAACGCCCCCGCTGCCACCGAGCGCCGCACGCGTGTCATCGCGCCGCGTGCGTCGAGAGCGCATCCATCCAACCGCGAGCCCGGTGCCGACGAGCGCGGCAGCCGCGCCGGCGTACTGTGTCCAACGTACGGCCGTTCTTCCCATGGTCATCTCTCCCGTCCACGCGCACGTTCATCGCGCGTCTTGACGCCGGACGTGGGGGTCCACGACGGCGCGTCGCTCGCGGGAAACGAGGCGTCAGATTCGTCCATCACACGGTCAGGTAACGATGCATTCCACCCACAGGCATCCAGTACGCGGCCCAGCACCGTCCTGGCTCGAGTCAAATCATGCTTGCCGGCCATCGCGCGGCTCACGAGGCCCGCGCCGGCGGCAGTCAGCGCGCGGCCGACCCAGCCGCCGCGTCGGACACCGTAGATGGCGAGGAGTGCGCCCGATGCTCCGCAAATGACGCGCTCGCGATCGAGGGTGCCGAACGAGGCGCTCCAGCCGGGCTGTTCCCAGACGTTCACCGACGCGCGGCTCAAGGTAAGGTTTCTATGAGCATCTGCCATATACATTCACTCCAAGGCAGAGCCAAAGTGCACAGACCGTGCCGCGCCCTGCCGGTTGCGGCTGAGGTAACATCCGGCTCCATGCGTCGCATTCTCGCTGCATCTTTCACGCTCGGTTGCGCGGCCGTACTCGTCAGCGCGTTCCAGCCTGCGTCCTTCGATGTCTTGATTGTGAACGGTCGCGTCCTCGATGGCTCCGGCGCGGCCTCGAAGCAGGCGGCGGTGGGGATTCGCGATGGCCGGATCGTGTCGATCGGAGCCCTCGCGGGAGCGGCGGCGGTCCGCACGATCGACGCGGGCGGGCGCATCGTGGCGCCCGGCTTCATCGACGTCCACTCGCATGCGGCCGAGACCCTGCCCCGTCCGGAGCTCCGCCAGGCGCAGCCGATCCTCGCGCAGGGCGTGACGACGATCGTCGTGAATCCGGACGGCGGGGGTCCGATCGATCTCGCGAAACAGCGCGCCGAGCTCGAGCGCGGCGGAGTGGGACCGAACGTCGCGCTGCTCATCGGTCACGGCCGCATACGAGACGCGGTCGTCGGGACGGCGGCCCGGCCGCCGACCGATCAAGAGCTCGCGCGTATGCAGGACATCGTCCGTCGCGGGATGCAGGACGGTGCCTTCGGGCTCTCGAGCGGGCTCTACTATCTCCCGGGAAGTCACGCCAAGACCGAGGAGGTGATCGCGCTCGCCCGCATCGCGGGCGAACTGGGTGGGGTCTATACCAGCCACATTCGGGACGAGTCGGACTACAACGTGGGCCTGGTTGCCGCGGTCGAGGAGGTCATCCGTATCGCCGACGAGGGCCGCCTGACCGGGATCGTCAGCCACATGAAGGCGCTCGGGCCCGCGAGCTGGGGGCTGTCATCCGTGCTGATCGAGCGGATTGAACGCGCCCGCGCCCGCGGCGTCCGGGTGTTCGCCGATCAGTATCCCTACGAAGCCTCGTCCACGTCGCTCACGGCCGCGCTGCTTCCCGGCGCCGATGCCAACGTCGCCACGCTTCGAGAGAATCTGAAGCGCCGCGGTGGCCCGGCCTCTATCGTCATCGCGTTCTTCCGGCCTGATCCATCGCTCGAGGGCAAGAGCCTCGCGCAGATCGCCGCTGCGACTCGACGCGATCCCGAGGATGTTGCGATGGATCTGATCTCGCGGGGCGGCGCCTCCATCGTCTCGTTCAACATGTCAGAGGACGATATCGAGCGGATCATGCGCCAGCCCTGGACGATGACGTCGAGCGACGGCGGGCTGGTCGCGCCGGGGGCGGGGAAGCCGCACCCGCGGAACAACGGCGCGTTCGCGCGGAAGCTCGCACGCTACGTTCGCGAACGTCGAACGGTCCCTCTTGAATTTGCCGTCCGCTCGATGACGACCCTCCCGGCGGAAGTGTTCGCGATCAAGGACCGGGGCGCGTTGCGGGAGGGGGCGTGGGCCGACATCGCGGTCTTCGATCCCGCGGCGGTCCAGGATCGCGCGACCTACGCCGACCCGCACCAGCTCGCCGCCGGCATGGCGTTCGTGCTCGTCAACGGGCAGCTCGTCGTGGACGGCGGACGGTTCTCGACAGCCCTCCCCGGGAAGGTGCTACGCCGGTAGCATACACCCCGGTTGACAACAACCCGTCCATCCGGATATAAGGATGGAGTGACTGCGGCCATCTTTGACGACCTGGCGGCCCTGGGTGACGCGATCCGGAGCCGCGTCCTCCTGGCGCTCGAGCGCCAGGAGCTGACCGTTTCCGAGCTCTGCTCGGTGTTGCAGCTTCCGCAGTCTACGGTCAGCCGCCACCTCAAGACCCTGGCCGACTCGGGCTGGGCGGCCTCCCGCCGCGACGGCACCAGCCGCTACTACACCCTCGCGCTGAACGGGAACGGCTCCCATGCGAGAAAGCTGTGGTCGCTCGTTCGCGATCAGATCGCGGGGACGCCGGCCGCGGCGCAGGACGCGCGCCGCCTGGCGACCGTCCTGACTCGCCGGCGCACAGCGTCGCAGGCCTTCTTCGCAACCTCGGCAGGGCAGTGGGACCGCCTCCGCGACGAACTCTTCGGTCCGGGCCTGTCGTCGCAGGCCATTGCCAGTCTGCTCGATCCGGACTGGACGCTCGGCGATCTCGGCTGCGGCACCGGTCAGATGACGATGACGCTTGCCCCCTTCGTGGCGCGGGTCATCGCGGTGGACGGTTCCGGAGAGATGCTGCAGGCGGCAAAACGCAGGCTGCGCGGTTTCGACAACATCGAGCTCCGCCGGGGGGACCTCGAATCTCTGCCAATCGACGATCGATCGCTCGATGCGGCGGTTGTCGCGCTCGTGCTGCACCACGTGCCCGACCCTGCTCGGGTCCTCGCGGAGGCCGCGCGTGTGCTCAAGCCGGGCGGCCGCGTCCTCGTGGTGGACATGCTGCCGCACGATCGCGAAGAGTACCGACGCCAAATGGGTCACGTCTGGCTCGGGTTTTCCGAGGATCAGGTGACGCGGTGGCTCGAGGCAGCCGGCTTCACGCGTACGCGCGTGGTCGCGCTCGCCGCGCTTCCGCAGGCGAAAGGGCCGGGGTTATTTGTTGCATCTGGGATGAGGAGACTCTGATGAGCACCGCTGTGAAAGAGCTGCACGCATTCGACGCCGCCGTCAAGGCGGGCCGGGTGCCCTACAAAGTCGCGGATCTCTCGCTCGCCGAGTTCGGGCGCAAGGAGATTCGTCTCGCGGAGCAGGAGATGCCGGGCTTGATGGCGTTGCGCACGCGATACACGGGGAAGAATCCCCTCGCCGGCGTGCGCGTCATGGGCAGCCTGCACATGACGATTCAGACGGCCGTGCTCATCGAGACGCTGGCTGATCTGGGAGCGGACGTGCGCTGGGTGTCGTGCAACATCTTCTCGACCCAGGATCATGCCGCGGCGGCGGTCGTCGTCGGCCGTCCCGAGACCGGCGGCACGGCGCAGAATCCGCGCGGCATTCCGGTGTTCGCGTGGAAGGGAGAAACGCTCGAGGAGTACTGGTGGTGCACGAGCGAGGCGCTCGCCTGGCCGGACGGCGGCGGGCCGACGCAGATCGTCGACGATGGCGGCGATGCCACGTTGCTCATCCACAAGGGCGTGGAGTTCGAGAACGCCGGCGTCATTCCCGAGTTCAACCCTGCCTCTGAGCCGGAAGAGTGGGGCGTCATTCTGGATCTGCTGCGCACGGAGCTCAAGACGGGCGCGTCGCGGTTCCGGAAGATGGCGAAGACGATTGCCGGCGTCAGCGAAGAGACGACGACGGGCGTGCACCGGCTGTATCAGATGGAGCAGGCCGGCACGTTGCTCTTTCCCGCCATCAACGTCAACGACTCGGTGACCAAGAGCAAGTTCGACAACATCTACGGCTGCCGTCATTCGCTCGTCGACGGCCTGAACCGTGCGACCGACGTCATGCTCGGCGGGAAGGTCGCGGTCGTCTTCGGCTTCGGCGAGGTGGGCAAGGGCTGCGCGCAGGCGCTGCGCGGGCAGGGCTGCCGCGTCATCGTCACTGAAATCGATCCGATCTGCGCGCTGCAGGCGGCGATGGAAGGCTACGAGGTCAAGCGGCTCGCAGACGTCGTCGAGACCGCCGACATCTTCATCACGGCGACGGGTAATCTGAACATCATCACCGTCGAGCACATGAAGCGGATGAAGGACAAGGCGATTGTGGGCAACATCGGTCACTTCGACAACGAGATCGACATGGCCGGTCTGAAGAAACTGCCCGGCATCCAGAGGATCAACATCAAACCGCAGTACGACGAGTGGCGTTTCCCCGACGGACACAGCGTGATGGTGCTCGCTGAGGGCCGGCTCCTCAACCTCGGCTGTGCCACTGGTCACCCGAGCTTCGTCATGTCGGCGTCGTTCACCAACCAGGTCATCGCCCAGCTCGAGCTGCATCAGAACGCCGGCAAGTACGAGAAGAAGGTCTACATCCTTCCCAAGCATCTGGACGAGGAAGTCGCCCGGCTGCATCTCGACCATCTCGGCGTCAAGCTCACGAAGCTCACGGATGAGCAGGCGAGCTACATCGGCGTGAAGCCGGAGGGCCCGTACAAGCCGGCGCACTATCGGTACTGATGCCGGATCACGCGCCTGGATCCGTGTAGGATCGCCGCGTGCTGCACGTCACTAACGGCGACTGTGCCGCGGGTGGGCTCCGACAAGCCGGCCTCCCGGGTACGGTCGTCATCTCGGCGGATGTGCTGCACGAAGGGCCCGCGCCGGCCGTCGCGGAAGGCGAGTGGCATCGTGTACGAGCCGACTATCTCGCTTCCCGCGGCAACGGATCGGCGGAGCCGATCCGTTCTCAGCTCGTGCGTTGGGACGCCAGCGTCGACGCCGGAGCGAACGAGGACGAAGTCGTTCTCTGGTTCGAGCACGACCTCTTCGATCAACTTCTGCTGATTCGGCTCCTGGATCGGATCGCGGACTGGCCTCGGCGGCCGCGCGTCACGCTCGTCGCGACCGACCGGTACCTGGGACCATTGGCGCCGGCCGAGCTGGCGGCGCTGTTTCCCACCCGCACTGACATTTCCGACGATCAGCTCAAGCTCGCGCGCGCGGCGTGGGGCGCGTTCCGCTCGTCCGATCCCACGGATCTCGAGGCGGTCCTGGCGCTCGACACCGGCTCGCTCCCGTTCCTGGCCGCGGCGCTGTGGCGTCACCTCGAGGAATTTCCCTCTCAGCAAGAGGGTCTGTCGCGAACCGAGCGCGACATCCTGTCGATCCTCATGCGAGGGCCTCGGTCGCCCCGCGACCTGTTTCCGGCCCAGCAGGTGTTCGAGGATCGAATCTTCATGGGAGACGCGAGTTTTGTGTGGATCCTGCGCCAGCTGACGGCGTCGACGCCCGCGCTGATTGCAATGAAGAGTGAAACGGCGGCCGATACAACGCTTCCGGACGGAGTGGCGTCGATCACACCCTTTGGTCGTCAGGTGATCGAGGGACAGAAGGACCGCGTCGCGGAATCTGGCATCGATCGATGGCTCGGCGGCGTCCACCTCTCCGGCCGCGGACCGCTGTGGCGGTGGGACGCGCCGTCGCGCCGGCTCACGAACCGGTGACGAGGTATTTCCGCCGGTTCGCTTCCCAGTCTCGGCGCAGCCGCACGAGCAGCGTGTCGAACGTCGCATTCTTTCTGAGCGGGGCCAGCAACGGATCCTTCGCGAACAACGGGTAGCAGGGAAGTCCGGTTGTCGCCGCGGTGTCCAGAGCATCGATCGCGCTGGACTGGTCACCAAGCTGCGCGTACGCCGCGCCGATCGCGTACATGATGTGGTGGTCGCGGTATTTTCCGCTCAACACACGTGCGAGCAGCGCGCGTGCCTCGTCGGTCCGGCGGTCGGCCGCCAGTGCGCCGGCATAAAACGCCTGCGCGCGAAGATCGTTGACTGTGCTTCCCGTCAACGACTTCAGCTTCGCTTCCGCCTGGGCCAGACCGCTGCGATAGTACTGGGCCTGAGCGGATAGCTGCGGGCCAAGCCGCGGATTGATCGCATCCAGCTGCCTTGTGTGGACCGCCGCGTCATCGTAGCGCGCGTCGAGCAGTGCGGCGGCCGCCAGGATCCGCAGGGGCTCGATGTTGTTGTCGGGGTTCGCGACCAGCGCGGCGCGGACCTCGCGCTCCACGCCCTCGATGACGCCGATATGGTAAAGCGCCGTCCCGATGTAGAGGTGTGGCTGATCGAGGCCGGGGTTCAGCTCGAGCGCCCGGCGGCTCGCCTCGATGGCTTTGGGCCATTCGAACTCGCCATATCGGTAAACTGCAGCGGCCGCCTCGTGCGACTCGGCGAGGTCCGGCGCGAGCGCCATGGCCCGCTCGGCGGCGTGTGTGGCGCACTCGTTCCATGACGCGAGATCCGCCTGACTGGCGAACCGGAGACGGTAGACCAGGCACGCGGTTGCTCGGCCGGCATGCGCGAGCGCGTAGTCCGCATCGCGCGCCAGCGCCTGATCGAACGACTGCACCGCGAGCTTGATCGCCGGCTCGCTGAGGCGCACGAGCGCGGCACGTCCCTTCAGATACGCTTCGTACGCTTCCGGATCGCGCGTCTCGCGACGGGCGAATCGTTTACGGCCCTCGTCGCTCATTCGCAGGCTGAGCGCCGCGGCGATTTGCTCGGCCAGCGCGTCTTCAATGCCAAGCAAGTCGGTGCGCGGACGATCCACCTGATGCGCCCAGACGGTCGTGCCATCCGCCGCTCGGACCAGTTGCACGCCAACACGCACGCGCTCGGGCGTTTTCTGAAGCGTGCCGGTCAGCACGTATTGCACCGCCAGCGCGCGGCCGACCTCCTGGGCGTCGGCGTCCACCCGTTCGTACTTCGCGACGGCGCTCGTGGGCCGGATGGCAAGCTGGCCGGTCGACGCGAGCCGCGTGATGATCGCGTCCGGTATCCCCATCGAGAGGATGGCCGCCTCGTCGTCCGCCGGGATCGCTTTGAGCGGCAGGATTGCCAGCGACGCCGGACCCGCGGCTGACCCGAAGCGTTCAGCGCGGCGCATCAGCCCCCACGTGAGTGCGCCGCCGAGCAGCACGAGCGCGAGGAGCGCCGCCACGATCGGACCGCGGCTGGCACGGCTTCGCGGGCGTGATGCGGTGGCAATCGGTCCCGACGTGCTGGTGTGTGCCGTGAGGCGGCGCAGATCGGCCCCAAAATCGCGCGCCGACTGGTAGCGCATCTCCGCGTCTTTTTCGAGCGCCCGCAGCACGATGGCGTCGAGCGCCGGGGAGATCCCGGGCTGAAGTGCCGACGGCGGGGGTGGCGGCGACCTCAGAATCCCGTCGAGCAGTCCGGCGACCGAGGGCGCGTCGAACGGCCGGCGTCCGGTCAGGAGCTCGAAGATGACCACTCCCGCCGCGTAGATGTCGGCGCGTTCGTCGAACGGCTCTCCCCGCAGCTGTTCAGGTGACATGTACGGCCACGTGCCGGTCATCCCCTGCTCCGTCGCGCTGACCGTCACCTCGGCCGGCTCGATGCGCGCGATTTGCGCCACGCCAAAATCCAGGATTTTGAGCCGTCCATCCGCGGTCAGACTCAGGTTCGCGGGTTTCAGGTCCCGATGCACGACGCCGTGCGCGTGGGCAGCGGCGAGCGCGTCGGCCAGTTGCATGCCGAGCGCGACGACTTGCCGCTCCGGGCGAGGTGTGCCGCGCGGACGGCTATCCAGGGAGGCGCCCTCGACGAGCTCCATTGCGAGGATGTCGACGCCGTCGATCGTGTCGAAGTCGTAGATCGTCGCGATGTTGGAATGGTTGAGCCGGGAGAGCGCCAGCGCTTCCTTGCGGAAGCGCCGGCGTGAAGCTTCATTCGTGATCGTGCCCGGCGTCAGGACCTTGATTGCGACGTCGCGCTCGAGCCGTTCGTCGCGCGCGCGGTAGACCTGGCCCATGCCGCCGCTTCCGATAAGCGCAAGCACCTGATACCGGCCGAGCCGCCGTCCTACCATCGCGCCCGATTGTAGTGGAAAGGGTCGTCACACATGCGACGGCCGGCCCATTCCTTGCTTTCGCACGACGTCAGAGGAGTGTGGCGATGGCCGAAAATATTCAGGATCCCAACGACCCCAACGACGTTCGTCGAAGGCAGAATCCGGAGGACCCCCGACATGGTTCGACGCAGGACCAGCCGGACGAGCCGCGGCCGGAAGGAACCACTGGCCGCGAGCAGGCGATGCCCACGCCCGACGAGGACGTGCCCGGGCAAGAGCGCGATCAGGATCTGAGACGGCCTGACGACCGTCGGGACGCGGGAGAGTTCGAGGGGGACACGGCAACAGACAGCTAACGGATGCGAACAAGGGTCCTGGGGCGAGGCGGGCTACCTCGTCTCGCTCCAGATCACTTCGGCGTTTGCCCTCACGCGCGACGACATCGGCTGCCGCGCCAGCTTCTCGTAATCCTCGGGCGTCAGGTATCCATCCTTCAGGAAACGTTCTGACACCTTCCAGGTATTCACGACATCGTCGATCGTTTGCCCGGCCTTCTTCGCCGCCTGCACCGCCTGTACGAATTCACCGATGAACTCGCCGTAGGTTTTCAAGTCAACCAGCGTCAACGTCGTCGCGTTGTGCCCGCTGATCACGGTATCGATGTTCTTCAGCGCGGCCGCTTTCGCAATCGTCCGCGGGTACTCGACGCCGCTGCCGCCGTTGTTCGCGTCGATGATAGGAATGATCCTGGTCCCGAACGCGTCGCCGCTGTGGAGCACGCGCAGCGCCGGGAAGATGACCCAGGCATCGCCGCCGGTGTGGGCGCGGCCGAAGTAGCGGAGCTCGATCCGCTCGGCCCCCTTGCCGAGCGTCATCCGATCCTTGAACGTCCGCTTCGGCAGGCCCGGTCCGCTCCCTCCCTTGAAGACGTCCGGCTGCGCAGGACCGCCCGTGACGGGCCGCATCTCCTTCATCAGGGCAGCCGTGTTTTCGTGCGCGACCACCTCGACGGTTGCCGGGAACTCCGGGTTGCCGCCGACGTGGTCGAAATGGGTGTGCGTGTTGATGATCGTCGTCACCGGCCGGTCGGTGAGTTCCTTCAGCTTTTCGATGATCGGCTGGCCCCAACCGACCAGCTTGGTATCGACCAGGACGACGCCGTTGGCGGTCACGAAGGCCGCGGTGTTCCCGCCGCCGCCACGCAGGACGTAAAGGTTGTCTTTGATCTTGTCTACCTTGATGTCTGCCGCCGATGGGGCCGGCTGCCCACTCTGGCCGGCGACGCCGTTCACGGCGTGGACAGCCGTCAGCAGCACACCGACCATCAGAAGGGCCCCAAGCACCACGGCACGTGTCGTGGGTTTTTTCATGTCGCCCGAATTCTAGATCAGGGGACTTGACATAGAACTCTACATAGATAGAATCCTACATCGTGAACCTGACCTACCCGACGACCCTGGTCCTCCAGGCGCTCGCCAATGGCTTCCACTATGGCTTCGACGTGATCGACGGGACGGGGCTGCCGAGCGGCACCGTCTATCCGATCCTCCGGCGCCTCGAGCGCGAGTCTATGGTCCGCGCCCGCTGGGAAAAGGCGGAGATCGCGCAGCGCGAGCAGCGTCCGCCTCGCCGCTACTACGAGCTCACGGCCCAGGGCGAGGCGCTGCTGGAGACCGCGCTCGCGCGGTACAGGGCGCCGCAGGCGGTCGTTGCACGGGCGCGACGCCTTCGGCCCCGCCAGACCTGAGTCGCACCATGAACGCAGACAAAGGCCGACATCGCCCGCTCGTCCTGGCGATCGCTCTGCGCATCGTTAGGTTGACGTCCGTCGTCGTCCCGCGGGTGGAGCGCGCCGAGTGGCGGCGCGAATGGGAAGCGGAGCTCGTCCATCGGTGGGGTTCGCTCCGCGGTCAGCGTCAGCTGAGTTGGAGAACGAGCATGGATCTCATCCGCCGTGCGTTCGGCGCCCTCCCTGATGCCGCCTGGATTCGCCGCCAGTTCACGGCCGACGCCGACCTGGTGCACGACATCAGGCACACTCTTCGGCTCCTCGCGCGAACGCCCGGCGTGACGGCTATCGCGCTCCTCGTCTTCGCGATCGGCATCGGCGCCACCACGGCGATCGTCAGCCTGGCCGACACGCTGCTCGCCCGCCCGCTGCCGCTGCCCGACGCGGAGCGCATCGTGACGCTGTGGGAGCGGAACCGCGCGACCGGCGTCGAGCGCGAAGATGTTGCGCCGGGCAACGCGATCGACTGGGTGCAGCGCGCTCGCTCTTACCGGGCGATCGCCGCGATCGAACCCTGGAGTGTCGACTACACCGGAGGGGTCGAGCCGGAGGCCATGCTGGCCGCGAAGGTCTCAGAGGGCTTCTTCGACGTCCTCGGAGTGCCGATGCTGCACGGCCGTGCGTTCCTGCCGCAGGAGTACCGTCGTGGGGGCGATCGCGTGGTCGTGCTCGGACACGCCGTCTGGGAGCGGAAGTTCGGCGCCGATCCGGCGCTCGTCGGGCGTGCCGTCCAGCTCGATGGCGAGCCGCACACAGTCGTCGGCGTGATGCCGCCCGGCATCGAGCTGCGGATGTTCGAGGCGCGCGGCGAACGGGCGATGTGGCTGCCGAAGTACTTCGAGGACTACGAGCCAAAGATCCGCGGGAGCGGGTACTGGAACGTCTGCGCGCGCTTGAAGCCAGACACGACGGTGGAGGAAGCCCGCGCGGAGCTCGAGGCGCTGTCGGCGCAGCTTGCCAGCGAGTATCCGGGCACGAACCAGAACACCGTCGGACAGATCGTCCCGCTGCGCAGCCATCTCGCCGGAACACTGCATGCGCTCGTCCCGCTGCTCATCGGCGCGGCTACGCTTGTGCTCGTCGTGGCGTGCGCGAACGTGGCGAACATCCTGATTGCCCGCGGGGCCGTTCGCGGCCGCGAGTTCGCGGTACGCCAGGCGCTCGGCGCAGGACGCGGACGCGTCATCCGCCAGATGCTCGCCGAAAGCCTGCTGCTCGCGACAGTCGGCGGCGCGTTGGGACTGCTCATTGCGCGCTGGAGTCTCGACCTGATTGCCCGCCTGCGGCCAACCGACGTCGCCGGCGTGGATCACATCCCGCTCGACGCCCGCGCGGCGGCCATCGCGTTGGGTGTGACGCTCCTCGCCGCCGTGATCGCAGGTCTCGCGCCCGCGGTTCAACTGTCCCGTCCTGCGGCAACGACTGCGCTCCGGGAAGGCCAGAGCGGCGGCGTGCGGCGCGGCCTCCGGGGAGCGCTCGTCGTGGTGGAGGTCGCGCTCGCGCTGCTGCTCGTCGTGGGCGCAGGCCTCCTCGTTCGAAGCTTCGTCCTGATCCAGCGCGTCGATCCCGGGTTCCGGACCGAGCAGGTCCGCGCGCTCCAGGTTTTCGCCTTCGACCGCCAGAACGACAAGCCCGCGGGGCGTGCGATCTTCGTTCAACGAGTCCTCGAGGGGATTCGCTCGCTGCCTGGAATCGCGGCGGCCGGCGCCGTGATGGGGATGCCGTTCATCGAAGCGAACATGAACATTCAGGGCACGGTGGTCGTGGTCGGCCGTCCGCCCGCCGCCCCTGGGGAAGATCTCCGGATGTTCCTGAACGTCGCAACGGGCGAGTATTTCCAGGCGATGGGGATCCCGCTCGAGCGTGGGAGACTGTTCACCCCGCAGGACATGGCCGGCTCGCCGCCGGTCGTCCTCGTGAGTCGCGCGGCGGCGCGGAAGCACTGGCCAAACGCGGATCCGATCGGATCGAAAGTGAAGTTTCGCTTCTTTGGCACGCCGTACGAAGCGGAAGTCGTCGGCATCGTCGGCGATGCGCGCCATGACGCGCTCGATCGGCCGGCCAGGCCGGAGCTGTTCCTTCCGCACCAGCAGGCGCCGACGGGCGCTATCACGTTTGTCGTTCGCACCCGCCCCGACTCCCCGGTGACGATGGCGGATCTGAAGAAGCAGGTGTGGGCGCTCGATCCGCTCGAGCCGCTCTACCGAACGGCGACGTTGGACGAGCTCGTCTCGCGCACGCTGGTCGGCCGCCGGTTCAGTCTCGTGCTGCTCGCCGGGTTTGCGGGCGCCGCCCTCCTGCTGGCCGCGGCGGGACTCTATGCCGTGATCAGCTCTTCGACGAGCCAGCGCACGCGGGAGTTCGGCGTGCGCATCGCGCTCGGCGCGGGGCGTCGGGAGATCATGGGCCTCGTCCTGCGCGAGGGCCTCATGCTCGCGGCCATCGGCCTGGTGGTCGGGGCTGCCGGCGCGCTCTGGCTGACGCGGTTTCTCCGGTCGCTTCTCTTCGGTGTGACGGCGGCCGACCCGGCAACGTTCGTCACCGTCTCCGCCGGCATTATCGCGATCGCGATCGTGGCCTGCTACGTCCCCGCGCGGCGCGCAATCAAGGTCGACCCGCTGATCGCCCTGCGGTCCGAATAGGTGGCTTCACGTCATTATTCCGGCGAAGAACAGCCACAGCTCGAACAGAAGGATGAAGACGATGGTGAGCTCGAGCACGTGCCCGCGGGTCATGTTCACTTGCTCGACCGTGAAGCGATAGATGTCGTCGAGCGTCTTCAGCTTCTCCTGGACCGCCTGCTTCCAGCTGTCGAGGCCCAGCCGTATGCCGACGAGCTGAAAGAGCCGCGCCGCGTACACGTCCCCGACGACCTTCAGCGCGTTCTCCGTCCGGTCGGTGATCTCGTTCACTTCGATGAAGAGCGAGTGCAGATGCTGGGCGGCGCGTCCGAACTTCCCTCCGATCACGGTGTCGTACCACCGGCGGCGCTGCAGAATCGGATAAATGCGTCCCAGCTCGGTATCGAGCAGGTCGTCGTAATAGCGGAACTGCAGCAGCTGCGAGTTGGCGAACTCGATGATCTCGAGCGCCGGCCCGACCCCTTCCGGGTCGTACACGAATGCGGCGCTCCACGTCGGGACGATCAGATCGTCGGCCAGATAGGACAGCCGGTGCCTCAGGACTTCGTTGATCTCGTCGTGGCTGAGCGCCTTTCGCTCGCCGCGCAGCAGGCGCGCGATGTCTGCGCCGTGTGATTCGAGCAGCTCGCGGGCGCTCATCGCGCTGTTCATTCGTGTCACGCCGAACACGAAGTAGTCTTCCGACAAATACGTCGGCCGCAGCCCGACCATCGAGCCTCTGATCTTGTCGACGACGCGGGTGCAGGCCGCCTCGGCGGCGCTCTCCATCAAATCGTTGTCGGTGAGCTCATGAGCGAGAGCGTCCAGCTCGGTCCAGGATCCCTCGAAGTCCAGCGTGAGCGCGACGGAGACGACGCCGTACTCGTAAATCTTGAACGCAGCCTTGAAGCCGTCGATGGTCTTCATGCCGAGGGCCGAGCCGCTCAACGTCACCGGCGGGGGCTGATACTGGACATATGACGGCGCTCCCGCGCGGGTCGTGAAGCGGGTACTGGCGGTCCCCAACGCCGTCAGCGATCGGACTTCGTCGAGGCGGATGCTCTCGGACACGTCGAACAGAAAGAACGCGACGACCTGCCCGGCGCCGATATCTGCCATTCGAGCGAAGTGTACAATGCAGTCGCTTTGGCCGACATTACTCGCCGCGACTTTCTGAACGGCGCCGCGGTTGGTACCGCCGGGCTGGCGGCCGCGTGGCGCGCCGAGCTGCGAGGCCTGGCCCAGACGACGCCCTACCCGCCGGCCCTCGTCGGCCTGCGCGGAAGCACCGATGCCTCGTACACGACCGCGCACGAGCTGCGCGACGGGACGTTCTGGAAGGACGGCCGCGCCCCCGTCGACATCGGCGAGCGCTACGACCTCGTTGTCGTGGGGGGCGGGATCAGCGGCCTCGCCGCGGCGTATTTCTTCCGCGCCCGCGCCGGCGCGCGCGCGCGCATCCTCGTGCTGGACAACCACGACGATTTCGGCGGCCACGCCAGGCGGAATGAGTTCTCGGTCGGCGGCCGCCTGCTCGTCGGCTACGGCGGGACGCAGTTGATCGAGAGCCCGAGGCCGTACAGCCGCCAGGCCCATGGTCTCATGACCGCGCTCGGGATCGAGCCTCACGCGCTCAAGGTTCGCACGACCGACGCGAAGCTGTACGACTCCCTCGGGCTCGGTCGAGCCGTGTTCTTCGATCGGGAGACGTTCGGCCGCGATCATCTCGCGGTCGGGATCGGCCGCCGCCCATGGAAGGAGGCGCTCGCGTCGGCGCCGCTCTCGCCGCAGGCCCGGCTCGACATCGAGCGCGTCGAGACCGGCACGACCGACTACCTTCCCACGTTGTCAGTTGCCGCGAAGAAGCGCCGGCTGCGCCGCATCAGCTACGGCGACTACCTGAAGACGATTGCGAAGGTCGGCCCGGAGGTCATCAAGTATTACCAGACCATCACGCACGATCTCTATGGCGTCGGAATCGACGCCGTTTCAGCCATCGAATCCTGGGAGTTCGAGTATCCAGGTTTCCAGAGCCTGCGCCTGGGACCGACCGGCGAATCGGAGGAAGCGAAGAAATACAGGTTTCATTTTCCGGATGGAAACGCGTCGATCGCGAGGTTGCTGGTGCGCGCGCTCGTGCCGGCCGCGATGCCCGGCCGGACGGTCGACGATATCGTCACGTCGAAGGCCGACTACGGCCGGCTGGACGACGACGGGGCGCCGGCGCGGGTTCGTCTGCGGAGCACGGTGGTTCGCGTGAGGCACGTCGGCCCGCAGGAGCGGGAGGTGGAGGTGGCCTACGTGCGCGACGGCCGTCTCGTGTCGGTGCGCGGGGGCGCGTGTGTTCTCGCGTGCTGGAACTCAGTCATCCCGCACCTCTGCCCGGAGCTGCCTGCCTCCCAACAGGAGGCGCTTCGCTACGGCGTGAAGGTCCCGCTCGTCTACACGAACGTCGCGCTGCGGAGTTGGTCGAGCCTCGAGACGCTCGGCGTCCGCTCGATCGAAGCGCCCGGCAGCTTTCACAACAAAGCGACGCTCGCCGATCCAATCCGCCTGGGCACGTTCGCCTCCGCGCGATCGCCGGAGGAGCCGATCGTGCTCCATCTGCTTCGCACACCGTGCAGCCCCGGACTGGGGCTCTCGTCGCGCGAGCAGCACCGCGCCGGCCGCCTCGAGCTGTTGTCGATGCCGTTCGAGATCTTCGAGCGGCGGACGCGAGATCAGCTCGCGCGCATGCTCGGCGGCGGCGGCTTCGATCCGAACCGCGACATCGCCGGCATCACCGTCAACCGGTGGGCGCACGGCTACGCCTACGAGTACAGCGCGCTGTGGGATCCAGACTGGACGCAGGACCAGAAGCCCTGCGTCCAGGCGCGGAAGCCGTTCGGACGGATCGCGATTGCCAACTCCGACGCCGGCGCGTACGCCTACACGGACAGCGCGATCGATCAGGCGTGGCGCGCAATACACGAGGTTACCGGCGTACAGGGGTCCGGCTAAAGCCGGACTCTACTGCGTTCTCGGCTCCGACGACGGCGGCACGATCCCCTTCAGCCGCATATAAGTGACGAGATTGCCGTAGTGTTCGAAGTCGTGGTGCGTGTTGAACTCGAGGATCGACAGCTTCGCCATCTCGCCGGTGAAGAACTTGATCATCGCCGCGCCGGCGGTGTCCGTCATCCCCGCGTGCACCTTGTCGCAGTACGCGAACGATTCCGCGAGCGACTTCTCCAGGTCGGCCTTGGCGGTCTTTGTTTTCTCGACGCTGACGGCGTCCGGACCGAAACCGCCGGCCGGGGGCTTCTCGCCGGCGACGGCGGAGCAGAACCCGTAGTTGGCGTCCGCGATGTGGCCGACGATCTGGCCGAAGCTGCGGACGTCGGGTGTGGGCTTGAACGCGTAGTTTTCCTCCGGCATCTTGGCGGCCGACTTTGTGATGTAGTTCTTGATGATGTCGTAGGTGCGCTTCGCGCTGGTGCTCAGCGGGTTGGCGGGCTGCGCCTGCGCGGTCGCCCCGGTGACGAAAACTGTGACGAACGAAGCAAGGATGATCTGTTTCACGGCTGGTACTCCTTCTGAGGACTGGCGTTCGAGTATACGGCGCTCCCGTCACCCGCCGCGCAGAACCAGGTTGTCAGTTCACGCTCGTTCGAATCGAGCCACGCCGACGGCGGGCAGCCGGCGAAGGCCCGGAAGTCGTGCGTGAAGTGGGCGTGGTCGTAGTAGCCGCACTCCAGCGCGACATCGGTCCACCGCCGGCTCATCTTGGCTTCTGCTTCCCTCACGGCATGGCGGAACCGGACGAGCCTTAGATATAGACGAGGCGAGACGCCTGCGAGATCCAGGAATAATCGTTCCAGCGTCCGCGTCGACAGACCCGTGCCGGCGCTCACGTCGTCAACGGTCAGCAGGCCGGCGCGCCGCTCGACGAGGCGCAGCGCCGCCAGCGCCTCGGTCCGTGGCGGGCGAAGTCGATGGGTGATGAGGGCGCCGGCGAGTGAGTCGAGCACGTCCTCGATCGGGGCCGTGTCAGAGAGGACCGACGTCAGCCGGTCCGAGAGCCGACTATCCACGGCATCGAGCGGGGTCAGCGTGTCGGTGAGCAGGTGGTGCGGCGTGCCGAGCAGAGCCCGCGCGCCGGCGGGCGTGAGCCGGATGGCGACCGTCCTGACGCGCCCGCTCGGCTGCACGCTGATGGCGCGCGTGAGCTGCCCCGCCGCGAGCGCCGAAGACTGCGTGATCCCGCTCTCGACTTCCCGGAAGGGATCCGCCAGGTGAATGATGATCTCGGCGCGGCCGTCGGGCAGAATGCGCTGAACCGACCGCTCGACTTCCGAAGGCTCGTCGGGAGGGCTTTCGAGACCCCACAAACACGTCACGAAGTCGGCGAGCGCGGGCGGCGGCGCCGCCTGCACGTAGCGCACAGCCGTAGCATACGCCGCTAGTCATCCCGCCGCACACCTCGCCATCGGAAAGTCGATCCCGCGCGGCTGTCCGTTCATCGTTCCCTCGATTCGGGCCTTCAACGAGCCGTCCGGCTGCCGCTGATAAATGACGCGGGTTGGGAAGTCGTGCTTCGGGTTCTCGAACACCAGCTCGCCAGGCTTGGCCGCCGCGAGCGTGAACGTGGCCTCTTTCTGACCCGACGGCAACGCGACGTACGCGAGGGTGCCATTCTGCTCGACGATGCGCAGGAACTCGTACTCGCTGGTGCGGCCCTTCGCGATGGTCCGGCTCATGCCGAGCATCGTCCCGCCGGCCGGCTTCATCCAGTGTTCCTCGGTGGAACGATCGCCTGCCTGCCGGCTCCAGCAGCCGGAGATCCAGCTCGCCTGATCGATCGTCGCGGCCGGCTGAGGGAGGACGGAGATCCATGCGGTGAGGAAGATCAGCATCATGCGGGAAGTCTAACGTGTCCCGATCATGCGCGCTTGTATGAATGCGACAGCATTCGCGAATCCAGCAGAAGACGAAATGTTCACGCCGGCTTTGTTAGAACTGCTGGGGGACGGCGTGCCGATAACGTGTAATGCCGGACCTGAACGCCGGATTGCTCCCACGACACCTTGCCCTCCTCCGTGAATTGGGGGGCCTGAATCATCACCTGCGTATGCCAGGTCAACGTCTGATCGGTGAAACCCCAACGTCGTAGCAGCAGCTGTAGCAGGCTGGGTTTCACCTGGTACCAGGAGAAGGGATGTGGCACGTCGTACATGATGAGGCACGGCAGATCGTCGCCCATTCCTGGCAGCCAGTCGGCCTCTGTGATGAGAAGACCATCGGTGTGCCGAATGGCCTGGAGCACGGCTCTGACCGGATCCTGGAGATGCTGGAGCACGTTTCCCATCATGATGGTGTCGAACCGTCCAAGATCGACTGGCAAGGTCTCGGCGTGACCATACACGACCCGGACGTGTGACCGAAGCCGGTGATGGGCAAGCCAGAACCCGTTCTTCACCATGCTCACCCACTGTGCAAATTCGGCGCGGGCGGCGGGATCGGTGGGAAGCCTGCAATCGTAGTTGAGGCCGTCGGCAAGGTCGAATGCGACGACTTCTCGGCTTCCCCGGCGTTCCATTTCGAAAGCGAGCGCACCCGTGGCCGTGCCAATATCCAACACTCGTTCACCCGTGAAGTCGTGCCGGCCGAAATAGTCGTCGTAGCCGCCTCGCAGGTCCCACGCCCCGATCTGCTCTCCCAGTCCGGGCAGATCGATGGAATGGTAGAAGCGACAGTCCTCGAGGGACGGGATCGGGTCGGGTGGATCAGCAAACATCTGGGCGCTTTCTTGCTGCGCCGGCCGTCAACAGCCGGCTCGCGACGACGACGATCGGAATCCCGACCAGAAAGACGTGCGCGAAGATCTGATTCGCGAAGCCGATGTTGAACGCGAAGGGCTGCATCCGGATGAGCGAAAGCGGGAGGACGACGAACCGCATGACGGCGTAGACGATCAGGCCGTAGAGCGGCCCCCAGATGAGCGGTCGCCTGAGGAGCGCCGGCACTCGCAGGCTCGCCGCCACGAAGACGGCCGTCGCACCCGTCGCGATGACGAAGTGCAGGAACAGGCCAAGCGCCACAGTTGCCGTTCTGCCCTGAAAGGCGGACTGGCCGAGAAGTCCGCTCGCGATCCCTTGCAGCATCCTCGCGGCAGAGCCGCCCCTGACCAGGGTATAGATGATCGCGTCGGCGATGTCGAGCACGCCCGCCGCGAGGCCACCCAGAAGGATGGCCTGGATGCCTCGATGGCGTGTCGAGACGCCCGGGAGAGGTGTCTCCCGGGCGTCAGTCGACAACGTGTGATCCGGTGACGCCATGCTCACGGGACGCAGAGCTCACCGGTGATTGTAGTCACGACGTGCCCGCCGCGGCTGAAGCCGCTCACGAAGAGATGACCGGTCGTTCCTGTCAGCTCGCCGGTTGCGTCGATGACCTTTTGAAACGCGGTCACGGCGCCGCTTTCCGGATTCCCCTGCGTCTGGTTGACCACGCCGGTTTCACGCATGACCAGACTGCCGCGGTCGGTCGTATATTCGAACAGGCCGCTGTAGCTGACGAAGCCCGGCGACGTGCTCGGACCCGCCGCGCCGGCGTCGGCCCTGAAGTAGGTCGTCCCGCGAAGCCCATGATTCCCGTCGACCTCGCCGAGAAAGCAATTGGGGTGCGTGGGCTTGCAGCCGACCGTCGAGAGATTCTCCTCGAGGTCGGCGTGCACGGGTTTGCACTTCGGTCCGGGATTCGCTTCCTGGGCCCCCGCCGGTATTGCGAGGCTGGCGACAGAAGCGAGCGCCAGTACGAACAGGGTGCGCCTGACTGTTTTCATCGAATAGCTCCAAACGGGGACGAGCCTGAAGGCTCGTACCACCTGTCAAAATCCGACGACCATCCCCACCCGCAGAATGCGCGGGCTGAGGTTCTGCGCCAGCGTGTCGAAGCTGGGCGACAGAATGTTGTTGTTCCGCACGAGCGCGGTGTTCGCGTTGAACACGTTGAACAGGTCGCCGATGAGCCTCACCCGGACGCCACGGCCGGTGAACTCCTTTGCGACGCGGAGATCCGTGTTCCAGAGGTTCGGCAGCCTCAGCGTGTCAATCCCGGGCGTGACGAGCACCTGAACGCCCGAATCCGCTCCGAGCGACTGCGACCGGAAGAGCGGGAACGGATAGCCCTGGCGGCCGAACACGTTGGCGCTCAGCTCGATGCCGTAGGCCGCCTGGTACAGACCGTTCGCATTGAACTGCCACTTCGCGTTCATGTAGATCGTTCCGGCGCCGCTGCCGCCGCTCTGCGGCGCGAACTGACCGCCGTCCTTCAGAGGAATCGTGAGCGTCGGCGTGGGATTGCCCGTGCCGTTGCGGAGCGCCTGCGCCTCGTAGTGCGCGCGGGCGTTGTTGTACGAGAAGCCGACCCGCCCCATCCATCGATTCGACAGACGCTTGTTGAGTCCAAGCTCGATGCCGTGATAGTCGGTCGAGAAACCGTCCCAGCTATCGAGCACGAAGCCATTTCCACCCGCCGCCACCTTCGCGGCATCCGGAATGAACGTCGCCACGCTGTAGGACTGACCGTCCGGCAGCGTGCCGGTCAGCGTTGGTCCGGGTGCGTAGTCATCCAGGCCGACCCCAACGCGCGGCGTCGACACGAGCGGGACGTTCGTCGTTCGCGTGTAGCTGTAGTTGACCTGCACCGCGAAGTTCGGCATCACTTCGCGATCGGCCCCGACGACGACGTTCGTCGTGACCGGCGCTTTCAGATCCGGGTCGATGACGTTGGCCGAGGTCACGGCCGTGGGATTCGCCGGGTTGAACCCGCCGCCCGCCGTCAGGAACCGGTCGGTCTGCACCTCATTGGCCTGTGCGAAATGATCGCCGTTCAGATCGATCCAGCGATAGGTCGCCGACCCGGCGACCGCGCTGGGATTTCTGAAGGCGGTGATTCCAGTGCTCAGCTGACCGGCGTACCGGCTGATGCTTGCGCGCGCCACCGTGCGCCGCGTCTCGTCGAGCGCCCAGGTGATGCCCGCTCGCGGAGAGACGTTGCTCCACGTGAAGGGCGAGTCATACCCGGCGAAGTCGATGCCGGGCACGAGCGTCCGGAAACGCCCTTGTTCGCCTCGGTCTGGCTCGGCAGCGCCTCGCCCCACTGCCGGTCGTAGCGGACCCCTACGTCGACCGTCATCCGGCTCACCGAGAAGGTGTCGCCGACGTAGAAGTCCAGGTAGCTCGCCCGATCGCGGCCGAGCCCCTGGCGAAAGACCTGCGCGCGCAGATCGGTCGCCGAGTTCTCCAGCGCGAGGATGCCATTGCCCGGCCAGAGCGTTCCGCTGGTCGCGTCGACCGTGCGGAAGCCGCCGCCGAAGGCCAGATCGTGGGTGCCACCGAGGACGTTCAGGAACTTGGTGACGTCGACGTTGACGGTCTTCTGCGGCCGGATGTTCAGGCTCTGATTCACCGAGCCGAACGACTGAGCCGTGAGGAAGCTGCGGCCCGCCTGCTGGTCCAGTCCGCCGGCCGGATCGAGGACGAAGCCAGTGTTGTAGTACGCGTACTTCGCCGACAGGAACATGTTCGGCCCGATCACGCGGTCGTCCGCAATCTTCCAGAGACCGTGGAACGGGTTGTCGGCGTACGCGCCATCCTGATGCCAGGTCGCCGTGGGCGCGTCGAAGAGGATGCCTGTGATTCCAGGGCTCCGCCCGTCTTTGACCTTGGCGCCGTCGAAATACAGGAAGCTCACCATGTCGCTCGTCGTCGCCTGCCAGTTCACCTTCACGTTCGGGTTCTTGAGCACGGTCCGATCGATCAGTTGGCCGGCGCGGCGCACGAGCCGCACGTCCTGCACGGAGTACGAGTGGTAAAACCACGCGCGGTCGCGGAAGATTGGACCGCCGATGTCGTAGCCGTAGTCCGAGATCTGCTTGTTGTGGTCGGCCGTCTCGGGCGTGACGCCGGCCGACTCGAGCTCGGCGGGCACGTTCGACGCTTCGAGCTCGTCGCTCGTGAAATAGCCGCGGACGCCTCCATGAAACTGGTTGGTCCCGCGCTTCACGACCATGTTGAGGCCAACTCCGCCGGTGGGTTGCTTGATGCTCTGCCCGGCGGTCGACACCTGAATCTCTTCGAAGTTGTCGTAGTTGAAATAGGTCGGCGATGCTCCCACCGCCGTCATGTCCGTGATATTCACCCCATCCATCGTCCATACCGCATCGGCGGGCCGCGTCCCTTTCGACACGAAGTTCGACTGTTGACCGGTTTCGTTGCCGCCGATGTTCACGCGATCCACGAGCACGCCCGGAACCGAGCGCATCAGTGCGAAAGGATCGCGTGAGGTCGGGATCCTCGTGAGCTCGTCCGACGTGAAGTTGGTCGCGGTTCCCGTGGCCTTGACGTCGACGACAGGGGAGTCACCGGTCACCGTGACCGTTTCCTCCACGGCCGCGACCTTGAGCGCGATCGGCAGGTCGACGTTCTTCCCGACCGCGACGATGATCTGCTCGCGAACGACGGTCGCGAATCCCTGCAACGCCGCGGTGATGGTGTACGGCCCCGGCGCCAGGTTCAGAAACCGGAACTGGCCGTTCTCGTCGGTGGTGGTGGTCTGGGTCGCATCGACGCCCCGGACCGTGACGGTGACGCCCGGAAGTACCGCGCCCTGTTCATCGAGCACGGCGCCGGTGAGGTTGCCGCCCTGAAGCTGAGCGAGCGCCGGAGCGGCGAACGCCAGCAGGAGAGCGAGCGCGAGACGCAGTCCCGTCAATAAAGAGCCCTTCATTGGTGACCTCCTCCTTTGGGGGTCGGAAAAAGGTGGTTCTGAGCTACCCTAGCGAGGTCATGGCTCTATGAAAAGAGCCAGTTATGACGGTTTCAATAGGGCCACTTCCCGATGGTGCTTCGGCTGGATGGCGTGGGCCCCCGTTACGCGCAAATCACGCGCGCGCTCGGCGGGTTGATTCAGAGCGGCGAGCTCGGGCCGGGATCGCGAGTGCCGGCGACGCGCGAGCTCGCCCGCGATCTCGGTTGCTCCCGGAACATCGTCCTGCTTGCCTACGAGCAGCTCGCGCTCGAGGGGTATCTCGTGACCCGGACGGGCGGCGGCACGTTCGTGTCGCCGGAGCTGCCTGCAGGGCTCGCATCAGCGCCTCGCGCGGATGGCGGTCGGGAGGTCGATCCGCTTCCGGCGCGGCTGTCCTCGAACGGACGCCGACTTGTGGAGATTGCAGCGGAGGCACGAGAAATCACGCGCGGACAGGGGCGGCTGGGCATCGATTTCGCGTACGGTCTTAGCGAGCCGGACGACAGGGCGGTGTCGCGCATCCGCTCGGCGTTTGCGGCGGCCCTGCGACAGCAGCCGTTCCGCTATCCGGACCCGGCCGGCGACTGGACCTTACGACTCCAGTTGGCCGAGCGTCTTCGCGGCGTCCGGGGCATCGCGCGGACGGCCGACGAGATCGTGGTGACCGGCGGAGCGCAACAGGCGCTCGATATGTGCGCGCGCCTGCTTTTGACGGAGGGCGATCGGGTCGTTGTCGAGGAGCCCGGCTACGAAGGGGCGACCGCCCCGTTCCAGGCGGCCGGCGCGACGCTCGTCCGTGGGCGGGTCGACGCGAACGGGCTCGATCCGGCGGCGCTGCCAGAAGACGGAACGCCAGTCCGGCTCGTCTACGTCACGCCTTCGCACCAGTTTCCGACCGGGGCGGTCATGCCGGTGGCGCGGCGGTTGGCACTGCTCGCCTGGGCCAGGCGGCGCGGCGCCTACATCATCGAGGACGACTACAACGGCGAGTTCCGGTACGCGGGGAAATCCATCGAAGCGCTCACCGCGCTCGATCCGGACGGCCCGGTCATCTATTGCGGCACGCTGGCGAAGTCGCTCTTCCCGTCGCTGCGCCTGGGCTACCTGGTGCTGCCGAAGGAGCTGGTGCCGGCCGTCGTGGCGTGCAGATGGTTGAGCGATCGGGGGAGCCCGATACTGCTGCAACGCACCGTCGCCGAGTTGATGGCCACCGGCGAGTACGACCGCCACATCAAGCGGATGCTCCGACGCTACCGCACGCGCAGAGAAGCGTTGATCGGGGCGCTGCAGGCGCGCCTTGGATCGGACGTCGAGATACGCGGGGGCACGTCCGGATCGCACGTTGCCGTCTGGCTGCCGCGCCTGGCGCCCGAGCGTGTAGATGAACTGATCGATCGGTGCAAGGCCCGCGGCGTCGGCGTGTACTCAATCGCCGGCCATGCCACGCTGCCGCTCGAACCGCCGGGCCTGATGCTCGGCTACGGACTCCTCGACGTCGAGCGCATCGATCGCGGCGTCAAAGTGCTGGCGCGCGTGTACCGCCAGTTGACCGCTCCTACCGCTGCCGCCGCGCCGTGAAGGCGATCGGCACGAACATCGTCTTGCCGTCCCCCCACGAGCCTGTGACCGCGATCGCGCCAGGAGGACCTGAGTGCGTGAGGATCGCCTGGCCCGTCGTGTTGTCCGCGACGGCCAGACCGACCATCGCAGGCGCCGCCACGCCGGTGTAGATCACCGACGCGACGCTGTCGGCGGCGATCGTCAGGCTGTGCGTCGCCACCGTCGCGCCCGCTTCGTTGAGGAGCCGGAGCGTGACGTTGACGAACCCGGAGGTCGTGTTGGCGAGACGATAGTACGTCTCGAACGAGCCCATGGTCGTGAACCACGGGCTGTAGAGTGTGGTTTCCTCGACGTGTAAGCGGAACGACTGCTTGACCTTGCCCGTCGAGATCGCGAAGAAGAGGTCGATGCTCTTCTCCGCTGTGAAGGAGGCGCGGGCCGAGCCGATCGTGCCCTTGACCGCCTTCGAGGCTGGCTCGTGAGACTCCGTGAAGAGGGTGGTGACCTCCGGTCCGGCGCACGTCTCGGCGCGGGTGTTGTCCTCCGAGAACTCGACGAAAGGTTGCAGGTCGGTGGGGCTGAGGTTTTCGATCCCGATGGAATAGGATCGCCCCGCTTTCGGCGCGAACCGGAACCAGCGCAATTGACCGGCCGCGGTGAAGCTCCCCGTGTGACGCGAGCCGTCTGGCACCAGGAAGATTGCGCCCTTGCAGATCGTGTTGTCCGCCCACGCGAGCGTCGGGCCCAACAAAAGGCCCAGAAGGACCGCCGTCGTACGACGCCGCATCGCCGCCTCCTACACGGCTCGGGGGATGTCGTGCATGCTAAGCCCACCGGAATCCGGAGTCAACGCGTGTGTGGCCTCACGAAAGCGCGGTGATCAGCGCGTCGATGTCCTGGTCGTTGTTGTAGACAGAGGGCGAGATACGCATGCGGTGCGCGCCGAGGCTCACGTCGACCTTCGCCCGCGCGAGCCGGCGCGCGGTGTCTTCGCGATCCTTCACGGCGAAGCTCACGATGGATCCGATGGACTCTGTCGGCGTCAGCGGCGCGTATCCGAGGCGGGGCAGCTCTCGCTGGACGCGGAGGGCCAGCGCCCGATTGTGCGCGTGAATCCGCTCCACGCCGAGCCGCTGGATGAACTCCAGCGACTCGCCGAGCGCGGTAATCGTAGACGAGGACCACGTCCCGACCTCGAAGTGTCCGGCCGCGCCGCCCCGCTGCGTCCAGCTGATCGGCCCGTCACCGGGCGCGTCGCCGGGGAGAAAGTGCGTCGCGAATTCCTCGAGCTGGCGGAAACCGTAGTGTGTTCGCGTGAGCACGGAGCCGAGATGTTTCTCCTTCGCGTAGAGAAACCCGGCGCCGAAATCCCCCATGAGCCACTTGTAGCTGGCCGACGCGCAGAAGTCGACGTCCCAGCCTACGACGTCGATCGGCCTGGCGCCCACGGCCTGAATCACGTCGGCATAGACGAGCGCGCCGTGCGCGTGCGCGAGCTCGCACAGCGCCTTGAGATCGTGTGTGAAGCCGTTGATCCAGGACACGAGCGACACCGCCACCAGCCTGGTGTTGCGGTCGATGACGCGTTCCATGTCCTTCAGATCGATCCGCCCGTCACGCGGCAGGACCATTCGAACGTCGAGACCCTTCCGCTGGAGGCTTTGATAGTGGTAGAGCGAGCCCTCGAAGTGGAGCGCGTCGGTGACGACGTTGCCCTGGATGCCGGGGATCCCCAGGCCGGCGACCACGAGGTTCTCGCCGACCGTCGTGCTCGGAACGAGCGCGATGTCCGCCTCGCGGGCGCCGATGAGCTCTGCGAACAGCGACTTGACGCGCGCGACAGGCACCCGCGGATCGGGCGTACCGGTCTGAGGCGACCCCATCGTCCTCGCGTCGAGGAAGGCCTGGACGGCCCGGCGCGTCGAGAGCCTCATCGGGTGCACCGAGGCGTTATTGAGATAGGCGCGGCCGGCCGCCAGAGGAAATTCCTCCCGAATCGCCGCCATCGTCCCATTGGTCTGGGCCGTGGCCGTTCGACGATCGAACGCCGAAGCCCCGACGAGCCCACCCGTACGGATCAACCACTCGCGTCGGTTTATGCTCATGGCCGGCTCAGTTTACGGTACTGGCCCGGTCAGAGACAGGATCAGTCATGCGCACGCGCGTCCGCGGTCTGCTGGTAGCGGTCTGGTTCATATCGGCGACCATCGCCGGCTTCTCGCTGCAGTCCGAGCCACCGGCTCTGGCGATCGCGGGCGGTACGTTGATCGACGGCACCGGCGGTCCTCCGATGCGCGACACCGTGGTGCTCATCGAGGACGGCCGCATCACGGCTGCCGGGCCCAGAGCCTCTATCCGGGTACCGGAAACCGCCAGGGTGATCGATGCCGCCGGCAAGTACGTCCTGCCCGGGCTGATCGACACGAACCTCCATCTGTCGTTGTACGGCGGGACGGCCGACCGCTACGAAACGCTGGCCAGGTATCACCCGCGCCAGCAGGAGATCGTTCTCGAGGCGGCACAGCTGCAGCTTTCATATGGCGTGACGACGGTCCGCGACAGTTACGGCGTGCTGCCGCCGCTCGTGGCCGTCCGCGACGCGATCGCCGCGGGCCGCGCGGTAGGCCCTCGCATTCTGGCGGCGGGCAACATCGTCGGCTGGGGCGGCCCGTACTCGATCAGTTTCAGCCTCATACGAGAGCAGGCGCTGACGCTTTTCCAGGAGCAGGTGAACGACGAGATCGCGCAGGGAGTCGGCGAAGATCTCGTCGATCTCGACGTCGACGAGCTCCGCACCGCGATCCGCGCGTACCTCGACAAAGGACCGGACTTCCTCAAATACGGCGGCACGGCGCACTTCTCGCGTCCGGCGTTCATCGGCTTCTCGCCCGAGGCTCAGAAGGCGATAGTCGAGGAGGCGCACAGGCGCGGCGTGGTTGCGGAGACGCATGCCACGACGACCGACGGCCTCCGGCTGTCCATCGAGGCAGGCGTCGACCTCATTCAACATCCTGAGGTGGTGGGAAACAGAGAGCTGTCCGACGCGCTCGTTCGCGCCATCGTCGAGCGAAAGATCGTCTGCTCGATGCTGACGAACACGATCACCGGAGACGCATGGAAGAAACATCTCAAGGATCGCGATGAGGCGGCGCGCAAGCGAGGCGAGAAAGAGAAGGACGAGAAGAAGGAGAAAGCGCCCGAGCGGCGGCGAACGAGCGCGGAGATGAGGCAGCGCGAGGCGGAAGAGGGACTCGGGATGGAGATGCGGCGCCGCAACGCGCAGAAGCTGATCAAGGCCGGCGCCGTCGTGACCATCGGGACCGACAACTACTGGGCGGCCGCCCCCGAGCTGTCGCGGACACCGAAGCCGGAAACTCAGAATCACGGAATCGGAAGCATCCTCGCGATTGAAGGGCTCGTCGAGTTGGGTATGACGCCGGCTCAGGCGATCGTCGCCGCGACGAAGAACGGCGCGATCGTGTCCAGAGGGTTGGAGCAGTTCGGCACGATCGAGAAGGGGAAGCGGGCGGACCTTCTGATCCTCGATGCGAACCCGTTGGACGACATCCGGAATCTTCGGAAGCTGTCGGTAGTGCTTCGGGACGGTCGGGTGATAGACCGCGACAAGCTCCCGGAGCAGAGGGTGCTCTCCCAGGCTCCGGTCGCGACGAGCACGTACGACCTCGTCATCGCCGGCGGCCGTGTCGTCGACCCTGAGTCGGGCCTGGATGCGGTTCGCACCGTCGGGCTGAGCGGCGGAAAGATCGCCGCCATCTCCAGCGGCCCGCTGACGGGACGACGTGTGATCGAGGCGGCAGGTTTGACGGTCGTTCCGGGGTTCATCGATTTGCACTCGCATGTTCAGGCGCCCGAGGTCTACGGGCTTCAGGCTGCTGACGGTGTGACCACCGCCCTGGAACTGGAAGTGGGGGCCGCGGACATCGAAGGTTGGTACCGAGAGCGGGCCGCCGGGCAGATCATCAACTACGGGATCAGCGTGGGCCACATTCCCGTGCGGATGGCGGTCCTCCGCGACCCCGGAACGTTTCTTCCGACCGGCAGCGGCGCCCACCAGGCCGCTTCGGCGTCGGAGATCGGCGATATCGCGCGGCGGATCGAAGACGGCCTCGATCGAGGGGCCCTCGGCATCGGCGCGGGATTCGCCTACACTCCGGCGGCGAGCCGAGACGAGCTGCTGACCGTGTTCCGCGTGGCCGCGAGACGTCACGTGGCGGTGCATGCGCACATCCGCCGCGGCGTCGCGGGGCTCGAGGAAGCGCTCGCGTTGGCCTCCGAGACGAAGGCGTCACTCCACGTCGTCCATCTCAACAGCACCGGCCTGGCCGCCACGCGCGAGCTGCTCGCGATGATTGGCGCGGCGCGATCGCGTGGGCTGGACGTGACGACCGAGGCGTACCCGTACTCGGCCGGGATGACGGAGATTCAATCCGCGAATCTCGACGAATACGAGCGCGCGTCGGACGAACGCCTCGCCGCGCTCGAGTGGCCGAGAACCGGAGAGCGGTTGACCCGAGAGACATTTCGAAAATACCGCCTTGCCGGAGGCCCGGTCGTCACCCACACCAACACGGACGAGATGGTCGCGGCGGCCATCGTCAATCCGCTCACGATGATCGCCAGCGATGCGTATTGGGAGAAGGGCATCGGCCATCCGCGTACCACGGGGACGTACTCGAAGGTGCTGGGCCGCTACGTGCGCGAGGGCCGCTCGCTGACGCTGATGGACGCGATCAGAAAGATGACGCTCATGCCGGCCGAGCGTCTCGAGGACCGAGTGCCGGCCCTGAAAGCGAAAGGCCGGCTGCGCGTAGGCGCCGATGCGGATGTGACGATCTTCGATGCCGCGAAGGTCATCGACCGCTCGACGTATCGCGAGCCGGCCGTGCCTCCGGATGGTATCCGCTACGTGATTGTCGGCGGCGTGCCGGTGGTGGCGGAGGGCCAGGCCGTGAAAGGCGTCACCCCCGGACGCGCGGTGAGAGCGCCGATGAGGCAGCCCTAACCGCCTTCGCCAAGGCTACTACGTACGCTCGGACGAGAGACGGGCGGCCTTGCCGGTGAGGTAGTTCCGTTCCGGGATGCTCGTGGTCCGGGCCGCCGCCGCGCGGTAGCGCGCGATGGCGGCTTCGCGATCGCCGGCCATTTCCAGCAGGTGCCCACGAACCGCGTCGAGCCGATAGTGGCCTGCCAATCGCTCGTCGGCATCGAGCGGCTCCAATAGCTCGAGCCCTGTCGCCGCGCCGTGGACCATGGCGGCGGCGATCGCGTGATTGAGCGTCACCATCGGGTTGTCGGACATCCGCTTGAGCAGGTTGTACAGCGCCAGGATCTGCGGCCAGTCGGTGTCGCCGGCTCGCGCCGCTTCGTCGTGGACGGCGGCAATCGCGGCCTGTAACTGGTACGCGCCAACCGATCCTTTCGACAGCGTCCGGCTGATGAGCGCGGTGCCTTCCTCAATCGCCCGCCGATCCCAGAGCGTTCGATCCTGTTCCGCGAGCGGGACGAGCTCGCCGTCGGCATCAGTTCGTGCCCGCCGCCTCGCGTCGGTCAGCAGCATCAGCGCGAGCAGTCCCGCGGTCTCGCCATCCTGTGGCAGGAGGTTGTGGACCGCCCTCGTGAGGCGGATGGCTTCATTGGACAGATCGCGTGCGCTGCAGGGTCGGACCGCTGCTGCTCGCGTAGCCTTCGTTGAAGATCAAATAGAGGACGTGCAGGACGGAGCCGAGCCGCTCCGCCCGCTCGCCCTCGACGGGCATTCGGAACGGCACGCCCGAGCTCTTGATTTTCTGTTTCGCCCGGCTGATCCGCTGCGCCATCGTCGCCTCGGGCACGAGATACGCCTTCGCAATCTCTGCGGTGGTCAGGCCGCCGACGGCCCGCAGCGTGAGCGCTATCGCCGATGGACGTGTGAGCGCCGGGTGACAGCACATGAACAGCAGAATGAGAGTGTCGTCGCGATCCGTCACGACAGCTTCACTTGGCGGCAGAGCCACCTGTTCGTCATACGGTGTCTGCATGACGACGACGGCTTCTCGGCGCCGGCGGGCGAGATCGGCGCGCAGCTGATCGGTCATGCGGCGGGAGGCGACCTGGATCAGCCAGCCGCGCGGGTTGTCGGGCACGCCCTGCTCGGGCCATTGCCGCGCCGCCGCGATGAGCGCCTCCTGGACCGCGTCTTCGGCGGCCGCGAAGTCGCGAAAGCGCCGGATCACCGCGCCGAGAACCTGCGGCGCCAGCTCGCGCAGCAGGCTCTCGCCGGTGAAGTCCGCGGACACAGCCGTCAGACCTCGACTGGCGGTGCGCTCATCACTTCACGCACCTCGATCGGCATGTTGAGCGGCGCGCCCCCGGGCCCCGGCGCCGCGGAGGCGCGCGCGGCAATCTCGTAGGCGCGCTTCGGGCTCTCGACGTCGACGATCCAGTAGCCCGCGAGGAATTCCTTGCTCTCCGCGAACGGGCCGTCGGTGACCTCGGGCTCGCCGTTCTTCTTCGCCCGGACGATCCTGGCCTGCCCCGGGGCCGCCAGCCCTTCGCCGCCGACGAGCTCGCCGGCGTCGCTGAGCTCCTTGTTGAACGTGATCATGAAACCGATGTGGTTTTTCAGGTCCTGCGGGGGCCAGTTGACGACCCCCCAATCCCCCGTCCCGCGCGGAGCATTCATCATCAGCATGAACTTCATTCGCGTATCTCCCTCGATTCCAGCACCTTAATTGGCGCTTTCATAGGTAAGTCGGAGCCAACCGCGGTTTCTCGACATTGGGTTGTGGTACGACCCCTCGAGCCAAGGCTATACTGAACCCCGCGCGAAGGGGCGCATCCAGTCCGCGGAAAGGGCCGTGCCCACCCACAGTCGTTCGGACACTACGAACCTTCTTCAAGCCTGACTTGGGCGGACTCCAGGCGCTCTACGGAAGGAGATTCGTATGTACCCCAACCCGCAGGACGTCCTGCCGCTGCCGCCCAGTCCCAGCCTCGAGCAGTACAAGAAACGCGCGAAGGAGCTCGTCAAGGCGTGCAAGTCAGGCGATCCGGACGCCATCCGCGTCTGGGTCGAGCGATGGCTCGAAGCACTCGACGCCACTCAGCCCGAGGGCAACCGGCCGACGCGCGCCGACGCGATCAAGCAGCGCGCGGATCAGGTTGACGAGTTCGCCCGCACGAAGCTCTCCCGCGAGCGCTCGGGTTGTGCGCTCGCAGACGCGCAGTTCGTCATCGCGCGGGCGCACGGGTTCAAGAGCTGGCCCAGGTTCTCGGAACACCTCGAATCTCTCGCACGCGCAACCTCTCCGATCTCGGCTTACGAAGCCGCGGCCGATGCCATCGTCGCGGGTGATGCCGCGACCCTCGCGCGGCTGCTGAAGGAGAATCCGGAGCTGATACGCGCGCGCTCGGCGCGCGAGCATCGCGCCACGCTGCTGCACTACGTGTCGGCGAACGGCGTCGAGAACTATCGGCAGCGCACGCCCGGGAACGCCGTGAAGATCGCGGAGATCCTGCTCGAGGCGGGCGCCGAAGTGGACGCGCATGCGGATGTCTACGGAGGCGGCGCCACCACGTTAGGGCTGGTGGCAACCAGCGTCCATCCGTTCAAGGCGGGAGTCCAGAACGAGCTTATCGATATCCTGCTGACGCACGGCGCGCGGCTGGATTCAGACGGTGCCGGCAACAAACACGACCTCGTGACCGGCTGCCTCGCGAATGGCCGGCCGGAAGCGGCCGAACATCTCGCCAGCCGGGGCGCGCCGCTCGACTTACGCGGAGCGGCTGGCGTCGGCCGGCTCGATCTCGTCAAAACGTACTTCAATGATGACGGCAGCCTGAACGCGAAGGCCGCTGAGGCGCACATGAAGGACGCTTTCGTCTGGGCCTGCGGCTACGGCCGGACCGAGGTGGTCGATTTTCTGCTGGACCGAGGGATCGAAGTCGATGCCCGGTTCCAATTCCACGGCCGCGGGCACATCGCCCTGCATCTGGCCGCCTACCACGCGCATGCCGAGATCGTTCGCATCCTCTTAAGACGAGGCGCGCCCGTCGACGTGACGGACGAGACGTGGGGCACGACGCCGCTCGTCTGGGCGCTGCACGCGTGGAGTCAGGATCCCACGCCGCCGATCGAGCGGTATTACGAGGTCGTCGCCATGCTCGTTGCCGCGGGGGCGACAGTCAAACCCGAGCTGCTCGAGTGGGACAGAGTCCTGGCCGATCCCAAGATGCACGGCGCCCTTACTGGTCTCGAGTTATGAGTTATGAGTTATGAGTTGTGAGTTGTGAGTTGTGAGTCTACTCATAACTCAAAACTCATTACTCATAACTTCTTGATCGCCTCGCGCAGTGGCGGCATGATCGGCTGCCCATGTCGCTCACTGTCCAGGTCATCGCTGCGCTTCTGCTCGGGCTCACCGCGGGGCTGGTAGTCCGCGAGTATCCGGCGCCGATCCTCCTCAGGCTCATCGACCTCATCGAACCGGTCGGCGTCCTCTGGGTCAATGCCATCCGGATGACCGTGATCCCGCTCGTGGTGTCTCTGTTGATCACGGGCGTCGCTTCGTCTGCCAGCCTGCGAGCGGTCCGCGGGATCGCCCTGAGGGCGGTCGCGTCGTTCGTCGGACTGCTCCTGTTCGCCGCCGTCGTCGGCCTGGTGGCGATTCCACCGCTCTTCCGCTGGCTTCAGATCGACGCCGCGACCGCCGCGTCGCTTCGCCCGGGCTCGGAAGGCCCCGCATCGTTGGGGGCGGCGCCCGTTCCGGGCTTCGCGGAGTGGGTGACGGGGCTCATCCCGACGAATCCCGTCCGGGCCGCAGCTGACGGGGCGATGCTGCCGCTCGTGCTGTTCACGCTGGCGCTGGCTCTTGCCCTGCTCACGCTCGTGCCCTCGCGACGCGACCCCGTGGTTGCGTTCTTCGCGGGCCTCGGCGACGCGATGCTGGTCATCGTCCGGGTGGTCATCGCCCTGTCGCCCGTTGGGGTGTTCGCGCTCATGCTGCCGCTCGCGACCCGGACGGGAGGGTCGGTCGCCGGCGCGCTGGGCTATTACGTGGTGGTCATGTCGATCACCCAGTTGCTGATGATTGCGCTCCTGTATCCAGTGGCCGCCCTGGTTGGCGCAGCGTCCGTGTCCCGATTCGCGCGGGCGGTCTTTCCCGCGCAGGCAGTCGCCTTCAGCTCGAGCTCCTCGCTGGCGTCGCTCCCCGCGCTCATCGACGGCGCGAACCGGCGTCTCGGCCTTCCACCGCGCGTGTCGGATGTCGTGCTGCCGCTCGCGGTGTCGACGTTCAAGGTGGGACTGCCCCTGATGTGGGTTACCGCGGCGGTGTTCCTCGGGCGCTTCTACGGAATCACTCTGACGCCGATGCAACTCGTGCTCGTCGCGTTGACGGCTATCCTGACGAGCTTCAGCACGCCCGGCGTCCCGCACGGCTGGTTGTTAGTCATCTCACCGCTCGTCGCGACGATGGGCATTCCGCCTGAGGGTATCGGGCTGTTGATCGCCGTGGACGCCATTCCGGACATGTTCGCGACGACACTGAATGTCACTGGGGATATGACAGCGGCGGCGATTGTCGCGCGGAATCAAGGCGGAGCCGCGCGATCATGACCGAGATCCTGGTGGAACGATTCCGCCTGACTAGATCGTCCGTTCACCGGCAGGGCTGGGTTCCTCTGACCATGGTCGTCGAAATGCCTGGGCCAAGCCGGCGGCCTTCTCCACAACTGCGTCGCCGAGACGGCCTCCCGCTCATTGGCTGCTGCCTTTTGGCTTCGCGAAGGTTACCGTGACCGTGTGAACCGCCTTCTTCGAGAGATCTCCTGACAATTCAGCACTAACGGGCACGATCTCGAACTTCACACCGCCGGACGTCACCTCCTTGACGACGAACGAGAATTCCGCCTTCAGCGAGTCGAGGAGGAGAGGAGGTTTTCCGGATTCGGCCTCCTTGACGCCCTGCGCTGCAGCGACTATCGCGGCAACCAATTGGGTCGAGATTCCTGCAGTGCCGCCAAGCGGCTGTTCGACCTCCGGTTTGGGCGGTTTCAGCGTTAGAACCAACTGATTCGAGCGCTGTTTTTCCCATGTCTTCCCAAAAGAGAAGATCAGGATCCTGAATTTCGGCCCCCCCTTTGCGTTGTACTCGGTCAGCAGATTGAGAACAACACTGTCGAGGGGAGGAATCTTTCCGGCCACGAGCTCCTGCTGAGCGCCCGACAGTCCTCGCTGAATCTCGTTGAGAACCTCCTGAACGGTGATCGCGTCAGGCGGTGATTGCGCGAGCGAGGACGAAGGGGGAGCCAAGGTAAGCACCGTTAGGAACACCGTCGCTGGCAACATCGGAACACCTCCTCAGGAAGGTCCAAAGAACCGATGCGTCTCGATCAACTGATCGAGTTATGGATCGTCGTTCTCTAGAGGGATCTGCTTGCGGGGATTCTGAGAACCCACGTAATAGAAGTCAACACTAACCTCAAAAGTGATCGCGCCAGACGTAACCGGCTCTGGCGTCACCTGGAATCTGTGGTACCAGAACGAACGGGAACATGGCATCCTTGACGCGAGCCATGAGACTGTCTTTACCCTTCCGGGCATCGCTCCTCGTTTCCCTTGTCGTGTGGGCGTCGACGGTGTCGGAGGCGCGCGCGCAGCCGCGCGCCGGTTTACCGCACTTCGGCACCGTCAGCAGTCAGCTCTACCGGGGCGCCCAGCCGGAGAATGCCGGCTTTGCGGAGTTGAAGAAGCTCGGAATCGATATCGTCGTGAACCTGAGACACGAGCCCACCGAGATCGCGCGTGAGCGCACGCTGGTGGAAGCGCAGAGCATGCGCCACGTCAGCATTCCCTGGCGCGGAAAGAACGATCCAAACACCGAACAGGTGGCGCAGTTCCTCAGTCTGGTTCGCGACAATCCTGACCGGAAGGTATTCGTCCACTGCCAGCGCGGCGCGGAACGAACGGGCGTGATGGTCGCGTGTTATCGCATGAGCCGCGAAAACTGGACGCCGGAACAGGCGGTCGCCGAAATGAAGGCGTTTCGCTTCCGCGCAGGCCGATTCAACCACCTGGAGCGGTTCGTGCGCGAGTTCCCCAAGTTGTTGCTTCGCGATCCGTTCCTGAAAGCGCTCGCCCAGCCTGCCGTCGTGCCGTAAACACAGCGCTGAAGTTCCTGCTCTGGAAGTCGCGCAACGCCGCGCGGAGCTCATGCGGGCCCGGGTTGCGTGGATGTGACAGGGGGAGAGGCTTTGTCACACTCGCTCTGCTTTTCGCATCTCAACAATCGTGGGACCTCTCTTCATCGCGGGAATCTGGCGATATCCCGTCAAGTCAATGGCCGGGGAGGCCTTGGGCGAGGCCGACGTCGGGCTTTCCGGAATTCCCGGCGATCGCGTCGTCCAGGTCTTCAACGGGCACGGACGGGTGGTGACGGCTCGCACCCATCCGGCCCTGCTCGGCCATCGCGCTACGCTCGATTCCCACGGTGAGCCGCTCGTCGACGGACGGCGGTGGACCGATTCAACGGTCCTCGCCGACGTCCGCCGGATCGTCGGTCCGGACGCGAGGTTCGAGCGCGCCTCAGACCTCGACGTGCGCTTCGACGTGCTGCCGTTGCTCGTGGCCACCGACGGGGCCATCGCAGCATTCGGGCGCGACGGACGCCGCCTGCGGCCGAACCTCGTCATCGGAGGAGTGTCCGGACTCGACGAGCGGCGCTGGCCGGGCCGGTGTCTGCGCATCGGTGACGTTGTCATCGAGGTCGACAGCCTTCGCAGCCGCTGCGTGATGACGACCGTTGACCCCGACTCGCTCGAGCAGGATCCTCGCGTTCTGCGGGATATCGTCGAGCGCTTCGGCGGCCGCCTCGCCCTCAACTGCGCCGTCGCCCGGGGTGGAACGATCCGCGTTGGTCAGCCGGTCAAGCTCGTAGAGATGACCGAGCCGTTGTCACACCTTGCCACGCGGTAGCATCCCAAGGCTTACAGGAGAATGACCATGAACAAGCACTTTGCCTGCGGCGACGTCGTACCCGGTTGTTCGTTCACCGCGAGCGCGGCAAACGACGAGGAGCTGGTGAAGAAGGTCGTGGCGCACGCGACGCAGGCACACGGCGTCGCCGAGGTCACGCCGGAGCTGGCCGCGAAAGTTCAGGCTGCGATCAAGACCGACGCCGGCAGCAGGTAGACTGAGCTGGAATGGTCGTTGTCGGGGCCGAGACGAATGACGAAACGCTCGCCGCTCGCGCGGCGGTTGGGGACGATGCTGCGTTCGAGTTGATCGTGACCCGCTATCAGAGTCGGGTGTACCGCCTCGCGTGCCGGTTGACGGGGAACGAGGCCGACGCCATGGATGCGCTGCAGGACACGTTCCTGCAAGTCTATCGGCGCCTTGCCTCGTTTCGCGGCGAGTCGCGGTTCGGGACCTGGCTGTATCGCATCGCGACCAACGCGGCGCTGATGCACAACCGTAGGCGCGCGCGGCACCGCGCAGAGTCTCTCGACGCGTTTCTGCCGGGTTTTGACGCCGCAGGAGTCCATCTGGGTACCCCTGCCGAACTGCAGTCGGCCGCCAGCGTCGACGAGATCGTCGACCGCCGGCTGCTCGCGGAAAAGGCGCGGGCCGCGATCGAGCGGCTGCCGGAGGCGAACCGGGTGGCGTTCGTGCTGCGCGATCTCGAGGAGATGTCCACGTCCGACGTCGCGGAGGTGCTCGGCATCGAGCCGGCCGCGGTGCGGCAGCGCGTGCACCGCGCGCGGCTCGTGCTGCGGGGCTACCTGAGCGACCTCGCGGGGGTGAAGCCATGACCGGTGTCACGTGCTCCGCCGGCGTCGATCTGCTGATGGATTACCTTGAAGGTGTGCTCTCCGCCGATGGGCACGCGGCGATCGAAGCGCACGTAGCCGGATGTCAGCGGTGTGTCGCCTTCATCACGTCCTACCGTGAGACGCCGCGTATCATGCGCGAGGCGACATCCTTCGAGCTTGCCGAGGGACAGCGAGCCTTGGTGCTGGCGTTCCTGCGCGCGCAGCGCGAAAAGTGGTCGGGGCGGTGAGGATCGAACTCACGACCCCCGGTTCCCAAAACCGGTGCGCTACCGCTGCGCTACGCCCCGACTCCCGGCATTATCTCAGGTTAGTTACTCGAGCGGCAGAAACGTCCCGCCATCGACCACACCGGCCT
>CAVRXL010000010.1:0-1462766 GCA_963725145.1 uncultured Acidobacteriota bacterium | reverse complement strand
CGGAGTCGGCACCGCTCCCAATGCGCCCGCGACAAAGCTGACGCGATCGTTGAGATCGAACAGGTCGGCCAACGCGACTGCGGACGTGACCAGCGACGAATACTGCTCGAGTCCGATGAATCGGCACCTGCCGAACAGCGCGCCAGCGACGCAGAACTTGCCGGCGCCCGAACCGATGTCAACAACAGTTCGAATTCCCAGATCCTCGAGCCAGTCCGCCGCCCGTTTCGCCACAGCCAACGGCGTCCAGTACTCGGGGGAGACAAGCCTGAACGGCTCCGGCAGGAAGCGATCGAACGAGCGATCGTTGGGACAGCTTCCGGTGCGCATCATCTCGGCCAGGTATTGCGCTGCGCATTTCATTGGTGAGGAGTCACCGGAGCTGTCTGGGACTTTGAAACGGACGCGCTATGTGACATGTCTTCAGTTGGCTGACCCATGACGACTCTGGACTCGTTCACACTGACGATGTCCGACGCTGATCATCCAGCGGCTCACGTCCTCGGCCACCCCTGCGGCTATACGTGCCTCACGGATTCCCATCGCCACGAGTAAGCCGTTGAGAATGGCTTGTGGGCGCGGCGGGCAGCCGGGGATATACACGTCCACCGGCAGCACACGATCGACGCCGCCGACAGCCGCGTACGTGCCCTCACCAAAGATCCCTCCGCTGCATCCGCACGCACCGACCGCAACGACGATGCGCGGGTTCCGGTGCCGCTTCATAGGTCCTTTGCAGCGCGATCTCCATGTTCCGTGTCACCGGACCGGTGACGAGCAGCAGGTCGGCATGCCGCGGACTGGCGACCAAGTGAACGCCGAAGCGCTCCAGGTCATAGATTGGGTTCGTCGTCGCCGCGATCTCCATCTCGCAGGCATTGCAGCTTCCAGCGTCCACCTGGCGCACATGAAGCGAGCGCCCGAGTCGACCGCGGATCCGGTCGCGCAGTCGATCGGCCGATTCGTGAAGGGTGGGGCCCTGGTGCGCTTCCACTTGCACGAAGGTGCCACGTCCCGTGGCCCGATCGATATCGAACGATGCGCTGCGCGCCAGTTGCTGTCGAGTGTAGGCGGCCACCTCGACGGCGTGCGAGACGCTGACGGCCTGCTCCGGACATTCGGTCACGCACGCTCGGCACTGAATGCAGGCGGCGTACGACAAGGTGACGATCTTCCTGTCTGCACCGGCCGGTGTCGTATTGGATGGCGCCCGTCGGGCACGCGCGGGCGCACTCGTCGCATGCCGTGCATCGACTGAAATCGATCACCGGGAACCCGAACGACGCCGGCATGCCGAGCGGCTCGGCTTCGGTGATCACGCCGGTCTTGAGACTGTTGATGAGAATTCCGAGCATGTTTGCGCTCTCTAGCGGTCGTTTCCGGAATATGAAAGGTTGAAGCTCTTATTGATCACCGGAAAATCCGGGATGATGTTGCCGGGGACAGCCTGAACGAGCCCAGGCCAGTTCAGAAAGCTCGGGTCGGTGATCTTGACGCGCGAGATCTCACCGCGGTCGTCCGTCGCCACCCAATGGGTGCACGGCCCTCGCCACGCTTCTACCCACCCGAGCGCCCCGGTGCTGGCGGGCAATCGGTCGGGCAGAGGCGCCGCGAGCGGTGTGTCGGGCAGCGCGCCGAGGACCTGCTGCAGAATCACCAACGACTGCTCGATCTCTCGTGCACGCACCATGAGCCGTGCCCTGACATCTCCACCGTCTTCGATGGGCACGTCGAAACGAAGTCCCTCGTAGGCATCGTTCGGATGGTCTCGGCGCAAGTCGCCATCGACGCCGGACGCACGCGCGGCCATCCCGACAATCCCCAGGTCTCGCGCGGCCTGGTGACTGAGAACCCCGGTGCCATCAACGCGATCGGTAAAGGTGCCCGCGTCCACCAGCAAGCGCGATCAGTTCGTCGAACTGCTTCTCGAACCCCTGCAGGTGCGCGCGAAGCGCGTCGCACGACTCGCGGCGGCAGGTCGCGCGTCACTCCGCCCAACGCGATGGTCCCCCGCAGCAGTCGCGTGCCGAACAGCTGGTCCTGCAGCCGGACGAGACCTTCGCGCAGTGCCTGCGCCCGACTGGCCGGCACGGTGAACGCGACGTCTGTCGCCAGTGCACCGATGTCTGCCGTGTGGTTGTAGAGACGCTCCAGTTCCAGCAACACCACCCGAAGCGCACGTGCGCGCGCAGGTACCGTGATCTCCGCCAGACGTTCGATCGCGTGCGCGTACGCGAGCGAGTGACCGACCGCGGTATCTCCTGAGATTGATTGGGCGAGGAACAGACCATGACGCCACGGCAACCGTTCGAAGCGCTTCTCGGTGCCCTTATGCACGTAGAAGAGCCGGAGCTGAAGGTACAGCACAGGCTCACCGGCGACGCCAAATCGAAAGTGGCCGGGCTCGATGATCCCCGCATGGACGGGTCCGACGGGCACTTGGAACACGCCTTCACCGGTTACGGGTCGGAACGGGTGAAAATCACCTGCCACGCGTGGCACCACGGCGTCGTACGGGAAGTCCTTGCGAAGCGCCCAGGCCCCTCCGGCCAATCGTCATGGAGGGCGACCCGCGTCGGGTTCGGATGGCCGTCCGGGATGAGGCCGAAGAAATCCATGACCTCGCGTTCGAACCAGTTGGCCACCGGATATTTCGCGGCGATCGACGGGTACGACGGTTCACTCGGAAGCACCGGGGCCACGATCCTGGAGGAAGGATCCGCAGGTTCGGCAAGAACCACAGATGGTGCAGGAGAAATCGCCCGCTGGCGTCGCGCTCGTCGCTCGCGAAGAGGGACAGGAGCCGTCCGCTCAGACCCACGGTGACGCGGTCGGCGAAGTCCGGCAACGCGGACGTGGTCGTCTCGAGCAGAAGCTCGCCGGGCCGGGTCTCACGAACGGCTCCCCTCCGGCACTCCCAACGCGGTTGACACGGCTCGCTACGATAGACATCACCCACGACCCCAGACCACGTGCGTTGCCGCACGGATGAGCGCCATCAGTGGCGCTGGCAGATAGAACGCGGACACGACGGCAATGGCCGCGGCCGCAATGGCCGTCGCCATCGCGACGTCGAAGCGTTCAGGTTGCGGCACTCGCCTGTCGGCGGGATCTCGCGGTGGTCCGAGCACGAGGTGTCCCACTTGGTACGCGAATCCGCAGAACAGCACGATCAATGCGGCGAGGAGCACGGCTGTTGCCGTCGGGTGCGAGCCTGAAAATCCGGCCCTGAGAATCAGGATCTCGCTGAAGAACAGGCCAAAGGGTGGCGAGCCGGTGATGATCACGGTGGCGAGCACGAACAGAGCGCTCGTGACCGGCGCACGCGTGAACGTCCCCTGCCCGATCCGATCGAAGTTCGAGGAGCTATGCAGCTGCGCGAGTGTGCCGGCAGAAAAGAGCGCCACGGGTTTTGCCAGTGAGTGATACGTCATGTGCAACAACGCCCCGAACACCGCCGCTTGCGCACCAAGTCCCACGCCGATGGCCATGATGCCGACGTGCTCGATGCTGGAGTACGCCAACAGCCGCTTGATATTCCACTGAATCAAGACGAACGGCGTCGCGATCAGCACGGAGAGCAGGCCGAGTGTCAGCAGAAGCCCCTCCGAGAACTCCGGTCCCAACGAGGCCTTCGAAATCAGATGGATCCTCAGGATGCAATACAGCGCGCCATTCAACATACCGACGGCCATCAGCACCACGGCTGGCGACGGCGCTTCACGATACGCATCGGGCTTCCACGTGTGCATGGGGGCGAGACCAGCCTTGGTCCCGTAGCCGATGAGGGCAAACACGACGCCGAGGCGCAGCGTAAATGGATGCAGCTCCGGCGCCACTTGCATGAAACGCGTCCACTGGAGGGCTCCCATGCCTTCGCCGAGCGAACCTTGCCCGGACGCGAACATGAGCACGGTCCCAAGCAGCGCAAAGGCGAGGCCGAGGCTGCCCAGCACCAGAAATTTCCATGCGGCTTCGAGCGAGGTGTCGGTATCGTGAAACGTGATCAGGAACACAGACGCCAGGGTGGTCAACTCGACCGCGATCCACAAGATCCCAAGGCTGTTGGAGACGGAGACGAGGAGCATCGCGAACACGTACGCCGGAATCAGGCCATAGAACTCACGGCGCATCCGGGGCGTCACGAGTCCGCGCGCCTCGTTGCGCCGCAGATACCCGATGCCGTAGACGCCTGACAGGAGGCCGACAAATGCGCACAGGACGAGGACCAGGGCGGACAACCCGTCAACTCGTAAGGCGTCACTGAAGGCGGTCGGGATTGCGCCTTCAAGGAACTGGTTGGCCGTAGCGAGACACAGCCCGAACGTTAGCGCCAGGCCGCCGGCCATGGTGGCTTCCTTGAAAGGCCGAGGCCCACCCAAACCCCCAATCGCGGCAGTCAGCAGAGGCACGACGAGTGTCCAGAGAAGCAGGTTCACGCCTATCCCTTCAAGTTTGAGAGCCGGCTGACGTCCATCGATTCGAACCGGCCGACGATACGCTGGACAAGAATGCCGAGGACGAGGACGGCGAGCATGACGTCGAACGCGATCCCGAATTCCACGATGAGCGGCATACCCGTGGTCACGCCCACCGCCACCAGGAAGACGGCGTTCTCCACGGTCAGTAAAGCCAGGATCTGCGTAATGGCCTTCTTGCGCGTCACCATCAGGAACAGCCCGATCAGCAGCAGCGACAGCGCAACGCCGATGAGATGGTGGGTGACTTGCTGAGCACCCTCTTCAAAGCCCGTGCTGACCCGGTACCCGACCACGGTCAGGCCGAGACAGATCAGCAGAGAGACAGGGACGTTCAGGAATGGCTCGATCTCGCGGTGAATCCCGATGCGGTCCACCGTCCGCATGAGGAACCAGGGGATCAGGATGGTCTTGAGCACGACGGTCAGCGCGGCCGTGACGAACAACTCTGGACGCGACTCGGAGATCGCCATCGTCGTGGCGACGATGGCCAAGAGTAGCGACTGCAGGCCGTACAGGCGGATCGTCGTGAACAGCGCCTTCTGACCCACCATGAGGTACGCGCTCACCAGCATCCCGGCGGCGGAGAGAATCAGCACATTTGCGGTCATGAGCAAGGACCTCAGAGGAACCGGATCGCGAGCGCCAGAAACCCGAGACCCAGCGAAATCGACACCAGTTCCGGGACCCGGAACAAACGCAGCTTCGCATTCGTGCTCTCCACGACTGTCACCGCGATCGCCAGCACGAACACTTTGCCGACCCACGCGACGATGGCGACCAGCACGGCCACCGGCGCGGCGCTGGTCGCGATTCCTACCGGCATGAAGAGATCCACCAGTAGGGTGAGATACAAGAGCTCTTTGACGGCGGAAGCCCATTCGACCAGGGCAAGGTCCGGGCCGGCATACTCGAGGACCATCGCTTCATGGATCATCGTCAGCTCGAGGTGGGTCGCGGGGTTGTCCACCGGAATGCGACCCGTCTCGGCGATGACAATCATGAAGAGCCCGGCAAAGGCCAGAATGTCGGCCGGATGCAGGGTGACCCCTTCCTGCACGAGCGTTCTGACCAGCACGCCGAGGTTCATGGAGCCGGCGGCAAGGGCGGACGCAAACAGTCCCAGCATGAGGGCCGGCTCGGCGAGCGCGGCGATGGTCATGTCACGGCTGGCGCCCATGCCGCCGAATGGACTACCGGTGTCCAACGCGGCGGTGGCGAGCGCGAAGCGACCCAGCGCCAGGGTCCCCACCAGCAACAGGATTCCACCAGCCGCTTCGAGCGGCGCGGCCGCGAACACCACGGGCACGAGCGTGGTGGCGGCCAGGGCTGCGGCGAAGTACATGCGCGGACCGGCTACATAGATCCACGACGCCACGTCGGATCGCACCGGCTCCTTCCGCAATAGCTTCGCCAGGTCGTAGTACCCCTGCAGGAGAGGCGGCCCCTGACGGTTCTGAAGCCGGGCTTTCATCTTCTTGATCACGGTTTTCAGAAGCGGAGCGACGGCGAGGAGGCCGCCTGCTTGCAGCAGCGCCGCGCCGGCGGCCAGAAGGGCGTCTTGCATCGGCGTCATGTCGTTCCTCCCAGCCACATCAGCAGGATGACCGCGAGTACGAGCACATAGGCCAGGTACGCGTGGAGGCTGCCGGCCTGCAGCACCTTCATCCCCCTCGCCATCTGGATAACCCCGCGCACCAGCGGTCCGTAGAGATACCGCTCGAACGTCGGTTCGATCTCCGCGCGGTAACGAACCTCGTCCACGAAGTATGGCGAGACCTCCGCCACGGCATCGACCTGTCGAGTGGGTCGGTACACAGCCCCAAAAATCATCAGCAGCGGTTTCGAGAATGCCGTTGCCGTGTACTCACTGCGCGGTGTCAGCTCACCGCCGCATCCCCATGTGGGCGCCTGTCTCACGGCCAGCCCACGTCGTGCGGTGAGTGCCGTCGACACGATCAATCCGCCAAGAAGCGCCAGCCCAAACATTGCCGGCACGACATGATCGAACGACGTGAGCGTTGATGACATGCCGAGCCCACCCCACACCATGGCTGCTGGCGGCTGCAGTCCGGGCAGCGACGCCGTCACCCCTTCGAGGGCGCGGAGCACGAAGCCGGGAAACAGCCCCAGGCCGACGCACAGCGCCGCAAGAAAGCCCAGTGGCACAAGCATCAGAGCTGGCGACTCGTGCGCCTCCGATGCCGCCGGACTGCGCGGCAACGCGAGAAAGCTGATGCCGAATGCCCGCACGAAGCATGCGGCTGCCAGGGCGCTCGTCAATGCCAACAAGGCTGCCGCCAGCGGGAAATTCAGGCGGACTCAGACCGGGCGTGGATGTAAACCCCAGCAACAGCGCCTGGAAGGTGAGCCACTCGCTTGGAAAGCCGTTCAGGAGCGGAAGACCCGAAATCGCCAGCGAACCGACCAGGAAGCACAGGCCCGTCCACGGCATGCGACGCATCAGGCCTCCGAACTGCTCGATGTGTCGGGTACCCGTCGCCATCACCACGCTGCCTGCGCCGAGGAACAGGAGCCCCTTGAAGATCGCGTGATTCAGCACGTGCATGAGGCTGGCCGCGACGGCGACGGTCGCGAGCGTGCTGCGACCGTGAGCGAGTGCCATCATCGCGGCTCCCAGCCCCAACGAAATAATTCCGGAGTTCTCAATGGTGCTGTACGCCAGCAGGCGCTTGATGTCGGTCTGCGTCAGCGCATACAACACGCCGAGAATGGCGGACAGTGTCCCGACCGACATGAACACGAGCGCCCAGTTCACATCCGGCGTGCCGAGACCAAACGCGCACACTCTGAAGAGACCGTAGATACCCGCCGTGATGAGCACCGCCGACATGAAGGCGGACACGCTGCTGGGTGCCGCGGGGTGGGCTTCGGGGAGCCACACGTGAAAAGGGATGAGGCCCGCCTTCACACCAAACCCGATGAAGAACAGCGCGAACACCCCATGCCGCACCGGTCCGGACACGACATGCCCGGACAGGATCGCCGGGAAGGACAGCGAACCGGCTGCAGACGCCAGGATCAGGAAACCGGCCATGAGACAGCCAGTTCCGACGTGCGACATGACCAGGAAGAGATACGCTGCGCGGCGGCTCGCGCGCGACTCGTGTTCCGTCGCGACGAGGGCCGCCGTCGCCAGGGTCATCACCTCCCAGCCGCAGAGGAACGCAATGACGCCATCGGCGACGAACACGACCTCGAGTCCGCCGACCATCGCAGTGAACGCGGCGCCGACGGCGGCCGTGCGAGGCCGGGCGACGGCGTGGGCGAAGTAGCCCGTACTGTAGAGCGCGACGGGCACAGCGATGAGACCCAACACCATGAGAAACCACGCCGACAACGGGGTCACCGAGTACCCGAGCACGGTTTCGGACGCCGCGTGGCGGAAGAGCGTGCCATCGATCGCGGTACCCGACGCGATGACGTACGCGGCGACCCCGGCCGTCATCACCGATGCCACGATGGAAGCGCCGAGCGCCGCCCACCGGCAGACGCGCGCGTGACGAGCCAGCATCAGTGTCGCCACGACGCTCGTCAGACGAATGGCGAGCGCCAACGGCACACCGACCGCGACCAATCCGTCCATGTTCAACGTGTCCACCACACGAAGAGCACCAGGCTGACGACCAGCGCGATGACATAGGCGAGATACGCGTGGAGGCTCCCCGCCTGCAGGATTCTCATGCCCGTGGCGACCCGCAGCACTGCGCGTATGACGGGGCCGTAGACGTGCCGCTCGAACGTCGGCTCAATCTCCGAGCGGTAGCGCACCTCGTGTGGAAAGTACGGCGAGATCTCGGTCAGGGCTTCGACTGCGCGCGTCGGCCGATACACGGCTCGGAAAATCATCATCAGCGGCTTGGAGAAGGCTGTGGCCGTGTACTCCGTGCGCGCCGTCAATTGACCTCCGCATCCCCATGTGGGCACGCGCCTGACCGCGGCCTGGCGCGCCGTCAGCAACCCCGTGGCTGCCCACCCCGCCAGAAGGGCCATGCCGAGCATGAGGGGGATCACGTGGTCGAAGGAGTCCAGCCCGGACGCCATTCCCAGTCCACCCTGGACGAGGTCCGGTGGCGGCTGCAGACCAGGCAGGGAGACCATCACGCCCTCGAGCGCGCGGAGCACGAATCCCGGAAACACCCCGAGCCCGACGCAGCACGCGGCTAGCCACGCCTGCGGCGCGAGCATCACCATCGACGATTCCCTCGCGTCCGCTGCCGCAGGACTCCGGGGCAACGCCACGAACGTCATACCGAACGCTTTCACAAAACAGGCAGCGGCCAATGCCGTCGTCAGCGCCAGGAGGGCACCACCCACGGGGAAGAGTAAATGCACGAGCGGCTCGCTGGAACCTCGGAACCCGAACAGGAACGACTGGAATGTCAGCCACTCGCTGGCGAAGCCGTTGAGCGGGGGCAGACCGGAGATCGCCATCGCGCCGACGAGAAAACAGAGGCCGGTCCAAGGCATCCGCCGCAGCAGGCCCCCGAGCTGCTCGATCTGCCGCGTCCCGGTCGCCATGACGACGCTTCCCGCGCCGAGAAACAGGAGACCTTTGAACACCGCATGGTTCAGTACGTGATACAGACTGGCCGCCAATCCGACCGCTGCGACATCGTTCCTGCCGTAAGAGAGCCCCATCATCCCTGCGCCAAGGCCCAGGAGAATGATCCCGATATTCTCAATGCTGTGGTACGCGAGGAGTCGTTTTAGATCGTGCTGCATCAGCGCGTAGAGGACCCCGAGCACCGCCGACAGTCCTCCAACGATGAGGACGATCACACCCCAGGACAACCGCGGAACTCCCAGGCCAAACGCGCAGACGCGAACCATGCCGTAAATGCCGGTCTTGATGAGCACGCCCGACATCAACGCGGAGATGCTCGTCGGCGCCGCTGGGTGGGCCTCGGGCAGCCAGACGTGAAGCGGAACGATACCGGCTTTCACCCCGAACCCAAGGAAGAAGAATGCGAACAGGATGTGGCGTATCGGTTCGATCGCCGCACCACCCGACAGCAGCATCGCGAATGACAGAGAGCCGTATGCCGACGCCAGCATCAGAAACCCTGCGATCAAGAAACCGGTGCCGAGATGCGACATGACCAAGTAGAGATAGGCGGCGCGCCGGCTGGCCCGTGCCTCGTGCTCCGTGGCCACAAGCGCCGCTGTCGCCAACGTCATCAGCTCCCAGGCACACAGGAAGGTGACAAGATCACTGGCGACGAACACGAGCTCGACCGCACCCAGGAGCACGTTGAACGTGACCCCGAGAAAGACGGACCGTCGGGTCCAGTGTGGACCTCCGACGTATCCAAGACTGAAGATGGCGATCGGAATCGCCACGACGGAGAGAACCAGAAGAAACCACGCTGACAATCCGTCAATCGAATACCCCAGCGAAAACCCGGAGGCGTGATGTGTCAACAGGACGCCGTTCACGGGAGTGCCGGTACCCAACACCTGGGCGGCCATTAAGCCCGTGGCGAGCGACGCGACCGCCGATCCGAAGAACGCCACACGACGAGCCACGCCACGCCGTGGCGCCGTCAGAACGGTCACGGCCGCAATGCCGATCCGCAGTGCCAGCGCAAACGGCAAACCACTGGCGAGATCCAGAGGCATCACGCGACTACCGTCCATCCGGCTGGACACAGCTGGTGTCCTGGCCCGAACATTTCAATCTGAACAACCATGCACAATTCCGAATCGTTCCCTGCGTCGCTCGCTTGGTTACCAGGTGGCGATGGTGGAAATGATCTGCGCGATCACACCGAGTGCCGCCAAGATAATGAGACGAATACCGATCTTTCTCCGCTCTGCCGGATCATCCGGCAGCGGCGGCGGCTGCCATCCGAGGCCATCTCGTTTCATGGACGTCTCCTCGACCGTGTCGCCTCACCGACAGGACTCGTCCCAGCACTCTCTCGTCAACTCGTCATTGTCTCTACGTGGATTCGTCGTCAAGATCCTGCGCAAGCGTCTGCGCCGCCCTACGCAATTCCAGCAAGGTTTCCCGAACGATTCGGTTCGTAGATAACATGCGGTCCAGGCGTTCGATGATCGTCCGGACGGCCTCGCGATCTGCGGCACTCGAGCCCGCGCGCGATCGCATCAGCAGGTGTATGTCATCGCGAATGCACCTGATGTCTCGCCACTTGGCCTCGATGTCAGACTGCAAGCTCACCAAATACGCGTCCACGAGCTGACAGTCGAACGATGTCCGTCTTGAATGGGTCATCGTCATGGCCCCGGCTTTGGGTTAGGTCGAAGGTGACACGTGATTCGCTCCGGAGCGATCGCCTCCACCGTGACACCTGGCGGCAGTGGTCCTGGGACCCGAAGGCCGATCTCGTGAACGCCCTCTGACAGATTGTGAGCATCGGCGCGCGCCGTCAGGAGGGCGCCTTCCATGGAGTCCAGCGCCCACGAGCTTCCGCGCAGCCGCACTTGGGCGGCAACGGCCGACTGGTCCACAATCCTTAGTCCGGGCGCGAGGTTCACGGCCTCAATGGGCACGGTTCTCACTCGAACGATGGTGCCAGCTACCAGCGACGTCGCCGCCACGATGACGACGGCAAGCGCGATGGCGACGCTCTGTAGCAAGAGTTCGGATCGCCTGAAATACCTGGTGGACCGCACGGTGGGTTCCGGCGCGAAGAGCGTCTTGAGCTCGATCAGCATCGCGTCGGCGCTCTCGACCCGACGAAACGCGCCATCGTGCATCAGCGTCACATCCCCGCGTTCCTCTGAGGCCACCACGACGATCGCATCTGAGCGCTCCGCGAGCCCCATCCCCGCCCGGTGACGCGTGCCCCATGTCCGCGGGAGCTTCTCGTTCTGCGAAAGCGGGAGCAATGCTCCGACCCGCGTGATCCGATCTCCTTCGACAATCGTGGCACCGTCGTGGACCGGCGAGACTTTGCGAAAAATGGCTTCCAGAATCTCTGGCGAAACGTGTCCACCAAGCGGAACCCCACCCGGCAGTAACTCGTTTACCGAATCGTGGCGCGTGAGCACGAGCAGCGCACCGCGTCCAGCTCCGGCGAGAGAAAACGCGGCGGCCGAGACGACCTCCAGCGCTTGCGACAAGGCACCGCGGCGTTCCGATCGCTTCAGCACAACCTCGAGCGTGTTCAGCGCATGCCGAAGCTCGGGCTGGAAAAGGACGATCAGCACCACGCCGGCGCCGACCGCCGCCGCATGGAGAACCCAGACGGTGATCACAAGATCGAGCTGTCCTGCGACCAGCGCGCCCACCTCCAACCCCAGGATGCCGATGGTCACGCGCAATGCGCGCGCATCGCGGCTCCAACGCAGCAGCAGATAGATGGACGGCGCCAGGACGACGAAGTCCACGATGCTCTGCCAGCGGAGCCCATAGGCTGTCATGCTCACCCGTGGCGCGCCTCGGGCGCGGCCGGCGCACGGTGCGCGCGCTCCTCATGCGAGAGCCGTACACGGGTCGCGACAGAGTCGGAGTAGGCCGTCAGGTCCGTCAGGGGCCGAGAGGCTACGCCGGTTCGGACGGCCGCACCGGCGACAGCGGCTGCCACACGAGGGAGCACTTCAGTGTCCAAAGGCATCGGAATGATGCAATCACGTCCGAAGGATGTGGACCCACGCGCAACCGCGGCGATCGCCCGGCACGCCGCCAGCTTCATCTCTTCATCGATCCGCGTCGCCCGCACGTCGAGCGCCCCACGAAAGATGGACGGGAACGCGAGCACGTTGTTGACCTGGTTTGGATAGTCCGAGCGACCGCTGGCGAAGATCGCATCAGGACGCGCACGCTCGACAACGTTGTAGCTGACCTCGGGGTCGGGATTGGCCAGCGCAAAAATCAGCGGACGCTCGGTCATGGAGCACACCATTTCCGCGGTCACAGTCCCTGGGCCCGATACCCCGATAAACACGTCGGCACCGCGGAGCGCGTCCGCCAGCGTCCGCACCGCCGACTGGGTGGCGAACCTCCGTTTGTAGCGATTCAGGTCGGTTCGTTCCGAATACACGACTGCCCGCGAATCGACGAGAACGATGTGCTCCTTGGCGATGCCGAGTGCAGACAGCATCGCCGCGCAGGCGATGCCAGCCGCTCCCGCGCCTGCAATGACGACGCGCACGTTTCCAATCGCCTTGCCTTGAATGTCCAACCCATTGAGGAGGGCCGCTCCCACGACGATGGCGGTTCCGTGCTGATCGTCATGAAATACAGGAATTGGGAGAGCGTCGATCAGAGCCTCCTCAACTTCGAAGCACTCGGGGGCCTTGATATCCTCGAGATTGATGCCTCCGAACGTTGGCGCTATGGCAGTGACAATGCGCACGAGCTCTTCGGGATGTACAACGTCGAGTTCCAGATCAAACGCGTCGATGTCCGCCAATCGTTTGAACAAAAGTGATTTGCCTTCCATCACCGGCTTGGCAGCCAGGGGTCCCAGATTTCCCAATCCGAGCACGGCAGTCCCATTCGACACGATCGCGACGAGGTTGCCCTTGTTGGTGTAGCGATAAACCGAATCGGGATGGCGTTGGATCGCACGGCACGGAGTAGCGACGCCAGGCGTATAGGCCAAGGCTAGATCCGTCGCGGTGTCGCACGGCTTGGTTGCCGTGATCTGAGTCTTCCCCGTAGGTCGCCGCGCGTGGTAACGAAGGGCTTTCATGGTGCTCCCGGAATCTCTCGTCAATGAAAATGCTGCGAACGGGCGCCCGTACAGGAGCCCTGATCGAGTGTCTTCTGTAGCCAGGCCAGGTACGGATCGAGCACGACGGTTCGGTACCCTCTGCGCTCAAACGGTTCGCGCCTCACGTCAGGCCACAGCATGAACATCAGGCAGTGCACAGAATCGCTGAGGGCGTTCGCCTCGACCGCGGACGCGAGCATGTCCGTCACAATCGCGGACTCAGGCTCGCCCAGTTCCCGGTGAACCAGGAACTCGTGCACGACGCGAACGACACTCTCAACGCGCAGATAGGCCGCAAGGCCAAGGAGGTGAGAGGGCTCCCCGACGACAATGCACTCGGCGCGCTGTAGGTATCGCCAGCGACGGCGCGTCAGCGAATGCCCGACAAGGCACGAAGACTGCAAGTCCCCGACGTGACCGTAGCCGTGCAACACCTCGAGCGTGATCGGATTGCGTCCCGCGCAGGAAAACGTCTCCATCATGCCGCCTTCCACTGCATCGCCTCTGCGCAACGCCACCGATGGCGTCGCACACCGAATCCATAGCCTTCAGGGTCTTCCGCGTCCTGAACGTCGGTGAGGGATTCCGCCATGATTGTCTGCTCGCGGAGGAGCGGCGCGTCCGCGCCACAGGGGCTTAAGCGGGCCTCGTCAGGCCGTTCTGCTGGGCCTGTCTGCTTGTCGACCGTCGTTGACGGCTTCGAAGGACTCACCTCGATGTTGCCCAGCCGCGGCGACGGATAATCGCGAAGCGCCTTGAAGTCATCTTCGTTTGCCGAGGTGCCGATCGAACCATTGCATCATCGGCTCCTCTAGTTCCCGTGCGGCTACAGAGGGCGCCACGGTGTGACGCCCTCCCTCCGAACCCGGAGCGTCGGGTAACCCGACGAGGAGCCTAGTCGCCTGCCCCGTTAGATCACCAGAAACGGCGGCGATCCTTCGTGATGCACACAACATCGTAATATTGTAATATAGTGTATATGCCTTTGTGCGTCGCAATGATCGCGAACGAGGCAAGGTCGACCTGATGCCCATGAGCGCGCCAGAGCAGGGCGATGCCGTCGGTGTGTTGCGCGACCTCGTGAGGACGCTTGGCTTCTCCCATGTTGTCTATCTGCTGGCGCAGCTCGCGGACGAAGAAGGCGACCTCGCCAAGATTCGCGAGGACGCCGCGCGCGCCAACGGAGCGGCGCATGACGCGAAAGTCCTGGGAGAGACTGCGATGCGGCTGCTCGGCTGATCAGGACCAGTAGAATGGCGTACATGAGTGACGTGTCGACGGAGGATTTGCAGGCATTCAAGGCGGCATTCTTTCGCGCATTGGCTCACCCGGTTAGGATCCGGATCCTCGAGCTGCTGGTGCGAGGCGAACGGAGCGTCCAGGAATTGCAGGAAGCCCTCGGCGTCGATCAGCCCGTGGTGTCACAACAACTCGCCGTCCTGCGGGCGACCAACATCGTCTCGGGAAAGAAGGAGGGGGTCAGCGTCCGCTATACCGTGCGCGATCCTTTGATCGCGAATCTCCTAGACACGGCTCGTCAAATCTTCAACAACCACTTGGTCGGTACGCAGGATCTTCTGCGGCAATTGAAGCGAGAGCATCGTCGCCGGTAACGGCCCGCAAATACTCGCGATCATCGGGACATTGGTGATCATCGGGTTTGCCGCCCGAGTGCGTTGACTGCGTGTATGGGTGTCTCGGCTCCGACCGAACCGGTCACGCTCCCGGTTCTCGCTTCGGTCCCGCGGCATACCGGAGTACACGCACGGGTTCGACCGTCACGAGTGCACCTCCCGTAATCATCTCGTCGAGGATCGGCAGGAGTCGATCAACGTGCGCCTGGTCCTCGACGACCTCGATCACGACCGGCAGGTCCGTGGACAGCTCGATCAATCCGGCCGTGTGGATGACGCTGTGCGCGCCAAAGCCGGCGACGCCGTGGACGACGGTGGCGCCTGCGAAGCCTTCGGCTCTGAGTCGCTCCAGGAGCGCGCGCGACAGCGGCGTGTGCCGCCACCGATCCGACTCACCAAGAAAGATCCGAACGAGGAACTGATCGCCGTCCAGAACGCGCATGTGCGTACCTCTCTTTCAGCGGCCGAGCACTTCGCGGGCGGCCACCAGCCCCAGCCACCCCGCCATGAGACCACCGATCACCGTGACGCCAACATTCACGAATGCCGCGGCCGGCGCGCCCTCTTCGAACAGGCGCATCGTCTCGTAGTTGAAGCTCGAATACGTGGTCAGCCCACCAATGAAGCCGATGGTGGCGGCTGCGCGAACCGTTGGCGGCCAGCCCAAGACCAGCGCGGCATGCATCAGCGCAGCGATCGCGAAACAGCCGATCAGATTGACGATGAGCGTGCCGTGGGGAAAGGCACTACCGAGTCGCTGTGCTGCCCAGAGAGCGATCAGGTACCGGGCGCCCGTGCCGACAGCGCCTGCCAGGCAGATCCAGAGTAGACGTTCCATACCGTGTCGCCTTTCTCAGAGGCGCCGCGGCGTGGCTGAACGCACTCCCACGGCTGCCCGTAGGAGTCATTGGCCGTCGGGAGACGGCGGTTACTGGCGGACTCCACCGCCTGCGTCATTTATGAGTCTGATGGTCAGCGGACCGGCCTGTCAAGCAGTCCTGGTCGTTCATGACCGTTCGCGAATCGACGCGAGGCGTACGATGCGGGTCAGGGTGCAGTCGGCGCGACTTCGCCACCACTCGAAAAATCGCACGCGCACACTCGTTCTCGTTCGGTTGAGCGCGTGGCCGCCATCAGACGGCGAACTCGACTTCAGCGCCATTCGAATGTCGGCGCACGTCCGCTTATACTGATCGCAGTTCGGAAGATAGAAGGGTGCAGCGGTCCTCCGCTGCAGGCAACTGGATGGTCGGGCCGCCATCCTCGTGGTCGCGAGACCAGGAGGAGTCGAGTGGGCAGGCCCGGTCAGTGGACCGCTCACACATCGTTGGTGTGTCGTCCCGCAGCCACGACGTGTTCCCACTACGGGACGGGCAGAAGCCTGAGCGATGACCGGCGCGGATCCTCGCCGCGCCGTGGCCGCCTTCGATTCCACTCCACCAGCACTCTGATCGCTGAGACATCTCGCCCTCACGACGACCCTTCTGCAGCTTGGCGGTCGCTCGTCGAACCACCGGGCTGCGCACCGGAGGCGAGATGCTCTTCAAGACTGCGATCGCTCTGCTCCTCGTGTGGCTGCTCGGCATGCTCGGTGTCTACCGCGCCGGTGACCTCACGCACGTCTTTTTGCTCGTTGGCCTGATGCTCCTGTTGCTCGCCGTGCTCAAGGCGCGGGACGCTGCCTTGCGGCGTCCCGAATCCCGGAACAACGACTGATGGCCCACACTCGTTCCAAACTTGCCAGCTTCGTCTTTGACAACTCGCTGTTGCTCCTCGCCGGGACCATTGTGGCCGTGACATGGGCCAATCTCGACGTCGCCAGCTACGAGCGCGTTGCCCACTCGTTGCGTTTCTGGGTCAACGAGGTGGGGATGGTGTTCTTTTTCGCGCTCGCCGCCAAGGAAGTCTTCGAGGCGACCTTACCAGGCGGAGCGCTGGCATCGCCTCGTCACGCGCTCGCGCCACTGAGCGCAGCGGTCGGTGGCATGGTCGTGCCCGCTGTGATCTACCTGGCGCTGTCTTCAGCTGTCGGACCCGCAGAGTTGAGTCGCGGCTGGGCGATTCCCTGCGCAACCGACATCGCGTTCTCCGCGATGATCGCCCGCGTCATCTTCCGCCCTGGGCACCCGGCCATCCCATTCCTGTTGCTCCTCGCGATTGCTGATGACGCGCTGGGCTTGATGATCCTAGCCGTGTTCTATCCATCAGGGACACTCTCGCTCATCGCACTCGTGACGCTGATGGCGGCGGCCTTGTTGGCCGCCCTCTGGCTGCGACGCCGGCGGGTGCACAGTTTCTGGGCCTACGTCCTTGGTCCGGGAGTCCTGTCGTGGGCCGCGCTGCACTATGGCGGCTTTCATCCCGCCCTGGCGCTTGTGCCAATCGTGCCCTTCATGCCACACAGCGCGAGAGACATTGGGATGTTTGATCCGCGAGAAGCAGGCCAAATCGACACGCTCAATCAGTTCGAGCATTGGTGGGCGGTGCCCGTGCAGTTCGTCCTGTTGCTCTTTGGCTTCGCGACTGCCGGCGTGCCGTTCGAACAGATTGGGCCGGGCACCTACTTCGTGCTCGCCGGGCTGTTATTCGGTAAGCCGATCGGCATCCTGCTGTTCTCGGGCGCGGCTCGGTTGGCCGGGGCGCGCCTACCGCAAGGGCTCCGTCTGGCCGACTTGATTATTGTCGGCATCACTGCGGCGATCGGTTTCACGGTGTCCCTGTTCTTCGCAACCGCGGCATTCCCTGCGGGAGCGGAACTGGCCGAAACGAAGATGGGAGCGCTCCTGAGCTTCGGTGCCGCACCGCTCGCGCTCGTTGCGTCGCGATTGTTGAGGGCGCGGGACACTTGATCGGGTTGCCGCATGGCTTGCGGTTCACTGCGCCCCATTATTCGATCATTGGGTTCTGCAACAGTGAGACTACTGGAGTGGCTGACGCTGGGATCGACCGATCGTGGTCGTCAGGACTGTCCCTAAATTGTCCGTGTCACCTCCCAAAACAGCGCTTCGGGAGCCAACACCAGCCAACTCGCTCGTTCTGTGAAGTGGAAGAACGTGAAGGATTTAGGAGGAAAATCGAAGATGTCCGAGAGGCGGATTTCCGTTTAGACAAACCGCCCTACGCGGCTCTCTGGAAGTCTTCGACTTGACGAATCCAGCTGGTCAGTGGGTTCCATCTGGGGAAAATCTGGGCCGCCACATGGTTCCTCAGCGGCGGACGGGGTCGGTCGCGCCGGAGCCCAAAACGCGGCGGCTGTCAGTCGCCCATTGATCTCACGGTACTGGAGGCGGTCATCGCCGACGCGCCGGACGGCACGATTGCGGAATTGTCCTGGGAGTACAACCGGCGAGTGCCGCGCGAACGCACGACGACAGCCACCAGCTTCGGCCGCACGATGCGTCGTGCGGGGTACGTGCCTAAAAAACGCCGCGGTCCGAGCGAATGCGATCGGCCGGATGTGGCACCGAAGCGGGGGGCGTTCCTGAGATGGATGCGCCGCGTCGATCCGCGGCGGTTGATTTTCTCGATGAATCCGGCGCGCACTTGGCGATGGGCCGGTCGCACGTGTGGGTCAAACGCGGAGAAGGAGTATGTGGCACCCCGGCCGATGACTGGGGCGACAACCTGACGATGATCGGCGCGATTCGTCAGGACGGCCTGCTGACGCTGTGTACGAAGTGGCGCTGCTCGATAACGTCGCGCTCGAGTTGTACGCCTTTCCAGTTCGTGGTCGCTCGCGACTGGCCAAGCGCGCAGAGCGGCTTGCGGAACTTCACGCCGTTTGAAGCTGACGGTTGCCTCGCTCGAGCAGTCGAATCGGATTGACCGGTCCCCGCCCAAACGCGATCAGGCGCCATACACGACTGTGCCCGATCAACCCTCGCCATCGCCCGTAGCGGGGCTAAAATGTGTGGAGACGCCGACAGGGTTAGGGCACAGTTCGGGCACAAATCATTTTTAGCTCGATCCGTGCCTGTAAGTGATTGATTTTAAAGGGAGAGATGGCCGAGTGGTCTATGGCGCACGCTTGGAAAGCGTGTGTAGGGGAAACTCTACCGTGGGTTCGAATCCCACTCTCTCCGCCAACTCCCTCGCCTTCGGCTCGGTCCTTGGCGGCTCGAGTGGCCTTGCGAGGGTCATTGGGCCTCCGGCTTCGCCTCGGCCACAAAGACCGAATCCCACTCCAGATCAATTCGCCATCGTCAATTGAATCGCTCGCATGGGCGTGCAACGGTCATTGGGCCTCCGGCTTCGCCTCGACGCGTTATACATTTGACGGGTGAACCTCATTCGCGCTCTGTGTGCCGCACTTGGGTTGGCGGCGGTCGGATGCGCCAATTCACCGGTTTCGCCAAGCACCGGCAATGAAGGCTCATGGCAGACGCTGGCGTCCATGCCAGCTGCTCGTCAGGAAATCGCGACCGCGGTCCTCAACGGCCTGATCTACGTCATCGGCGGGTTTGACAGCGCCGGCCAGTCGACGAGCAGCGTCTTCGTCTACAACCCGCAGTCCAACTCGTGGTCCACGGCCGCGTCGCTCCCCATCGTCAACAACCACGGCGCTGCGGCCGTCGCCAACGGCCAGCTGTTCGCGTTCGGCGGCGTGTCCAACCGGGCCTTCGTCTACAACCCGGCCGGCAACTCGTGGGCGGACGTCGCCTCGATGAACTTCACGCACGGCGACACCGCGGCGGTGGCTGTCATCAACAACAGGATCTACGTCGCAGGCGGAACGGGCGCAACGCAGCGGGAAGTCGAAGTGTACGACACGACCGCCAACACCTGGACGCCGCTCGCGCCGATGAACGTGGGGCGCAACCACTGCGCGGGCGGCACAATCGGCGGCCAGTTCTACGTCGCCGGAGGACGAGGCTTCGCCGGCTCGGACGTCGCGCTCGAGGTCTATGATCCAGTCTCCAACAGCTGGACGAACAGGGCGCCCATGCCAACCGGCCGGTCCGGCATCGGCGCGGGCGCCGTGAACAACCGGTTGTATGTCTTCGGCGGCGAGTTCCCCGCGCTTCACAACGAAGTCGAATCGTACGACCCGGGATCGAACACGTGGCAGCAGCATCCATCCATGCCCACGCCCAAGCACGGCATCTGGGCTTCGGTCATCGGGAACACCATTTATCTCCCCGGTGGCGCCACGGCCCAGGGTCTCGGCGCGACCACGAGCCATGAGTCGTTCACCGTGAGCGCGCGCTAGACTCACGACCGTGCCTCTCAGCAGAGAGAACACCGGCGCGCTGACCGTGCTCGGCGCCGCGGCCTGCCTGGTGTTCGGCACCTTCGGCTTCGCCGTCGCAGCCCCCTGGATCAGCGCTGTGATGCCAGTCAGCGAGGCGATGCAGCGGTGCCCCGGAGCGATCGACCCGTCCTGGCCGGCGGTCTTCTGCAATCACAGCCGGCCCTTGGAATGGAAATACGGGCTGATCGCGGATCATCCGATCCGCTTCGCTCTCGCCTTGCTGCAGGTGATCGTCGGGTGGGGTGCGTTCTTCGCGCTCGGATTGCGCCTGAAGCGCTATCGCTGATGTTGCCAGTCCTACCGGTTGAAAGAGTGAGAGTCCACAAGCGTTGATAAGGGCTCGTATCCCAACAAGGAGAGAAACGCCATGAGCCATCTCAGATCCGTCGCTCTCGCGGTCGTCCTGCTCGTGACAATGGTCGGCACCGTCACGTCTCAGGATCCTGCACCTGCCGGGGCGTTCAAGGCGGTGCACCTCGTCAGCCTCACACCTCAACAAGTGGCGGCCCTGCAGGCGTGGATGGCCGACATGAACGCCACCATCGACAAGGCCGGCCATAAAGACATCCGCTATCGACTGTACAAAGTGATCGGGAAACAGGACGGCAAGTACGAGCACATGTGGGAGTCTTCATGGCCCAGCGGAGGCGTCTACAACAAGATCCACGACAGTCCCGAGTGGAAGGCAGTCTCCGGCAGGCATCCTGGGATCCAAGAGCTCTTGAAGGACGAGATCTACAACCGGTACGTCGAAGTGATGCCAGAGAGGCGCTAGCCGCTGCGGCCTCACATTCTCCGGCCGCATGACATCCATCCCGCCGGCTCATGCCGCTTGCGCTCCCGACATTTTTGTCTGAAACTCCCGCATGGGCGACGAACGTGTCGGACCCGCCTCCAGGGCGCCCGCCGAGACCCGGCGGGCCGGCCGCGATCACAGCGCCGAGATCCGGAAGCTCACCACGCTCGTCGAAATCAGCCAGGCCCTGGCCGGGACCCTCAATTTCAAGGGCGGCCTCCATCCCGTGCTGGAAATCCTCGAGCGCCATCACCACGCCGTTCGCAGTTCCGTGACGATCCTCCAGCCGGACACCGCCGAGCTCGCCATCGAGGCCTCGATCGGGCTGAGCGCGGCGGGCCGGCGGGCCCGCTACCGTCTGGGCGAAGGCGTCACCGGGCGGGTCGTGGAGAGCGGCCGGCCCGTCGTCGTGCCGCAGATCAGCCGCGAGCCGATGTTCCTGCGCCGCGCGGACAAGCGTCCCGAGCTCGCCCGCAAGGAGCTCAGCTTCATCTGCGTCCCGATCATCGTCGATCGACGGACGATCGGCGCGCTCGGCGTCGACCTGCCGTTCAACCCCGGCCGGGACTACGACCGCTCGCTGACATTCTTCTGCGTCGTGGCGTCGATGATCTCCCACGCGATCAAGACGACACGGCTCGTCGACGCGGAGCGTCAAGGGCTGGTCGAGGAAAACGCGCACCTGCGCGACGAGCTCCACGATCACTACGCCCGGCACATCATCGGCAACAGCGCGCCGATCCGTCAGGTCTACGACCAGGTGGCGCAGGTCGCCCGCACGAACACGACGGTGCTGATTCGCGGCGAGTCGGGCACCGGGAAGGAGATGATCGCCCACGCGATCCACAGCGGATCTCCACGTGCGAAGAAGTCGTTCATCGCGGTGAACTGCGCCGCCCTGCCGGAGTCGCTCGTCGAGTCGGAGCTCTTCGGGTACGAAAAAGGCGCGTTCACCGGCGCGCACGGGCTGAAGAAGGGCCGATTCGAGATGGCGGAAGGGGGGACGCTCTTCCTGGACGAGGTGGGCGATCTGAACCCCGCCACGCAGGTGAAACTGCTCCGCGTGCTTCAGACGCGCGAGATCGAGCGACTCGGCGGCACGGCGCCGATTCGAATCAACGTCCGGCTGATTGCGGCGACGCACCGGCCGCTCGAGAAGCTGATCGCGGAAGGCACGTTTCGCGAGGATCTGTACTACAGGCTGAACGTGTTCACGATCTTCGCGCCGCCGCTGCGGGAGCGGAAGCCGGACATCATGCTCCTGGCCGATCACTTCACGCAGAAATACGCCAAGGAGCACCGGAAGCCCATCAGGCGCATGTCGACGCCGGCCATCGACATGCTCACCAGCTATCACTGGCCCGGCAACGTGCGCGAGCTCGAGAACACGATCGAACGGGCCGTTCTCGTCTGCGACGGCGGCGTCATCCACGGCCATCATCTCCCGCCGACGCTGCAGACGGCAGAGGCGTCCGGCACGGTCACGCGCGTCGCCATCGGCGAAGCGGTCCAGGCCTACGAGAAAGATCTGATTCAGGACGCGCTCAAGAGCACGCGCGGCAACCGCGCGCGGGCCGCGAAGCTGCTGCGGACGAGCGAGCGCATCATCAGCTACAAGGTGCGTAAGTACGGCATCGACTGCCGCCGGTTTCAATAACCACTCTTCCAATGCCGGCCGTGCGCGTTCGACAGTCGGACATAAATGTCGGCCTCCTCTTCAATCCAGACGTTCTCGTCGTATTCGGCTGAATCCCCAAGACACCCGCGTCATTCGCCTTCCTCCAACGTCAAGCCGCATCGACGCAATCGTTTGCCTCCCGTGCGATTCGCTCCGTAAGGCGCGCGACAACGCACGCGGCACGCAGCGTGCTGAGCGTCGGCGCCATCAGGGAGGAAGCAATAATGATCTTGGCGGCCGAGGGGTTCATCGTCGCGCTCGTCCTCGCCGGGCTGCAGGCTCCGGCACCGCTCGCGCAACAGTCCGCGCCTGAGGCCGCGCCCGCGGCGAGCGAGGAGGGCGCCTCTGATCAGGCGTCAGACGCCGGCCTCGCCGCGTTCGTCCGCAGCATCGGCGTCGTCGGCTTCGTCGACGCCTACTACAGCTATCGCTTCCAGCCCTCGTCGGGGGACGCCCAGCTGCGGAACTTCGATACGAAGCACAACCAGTTCAGCTTCAACCTCGCGGAGATCGCGCTGGAGCGGCGGCCGACGACCCAGAGCCGCCTCGGCTTTCGTCTGGACTTCAACGTCGGCCCTGCGACCGACATGGTGCATGCGGCGGAGCCCGGCGGGCCGGGTCAGTTCCGGAACCTCCAGCAGGGCTACGTCACCTACCTCGCACCGCTGGGCCGGGGCCTGCAGATCGACGTCGGCAAGATGGTGACGCCACTCGGCGCCGAGGTCATCGAGACGAAAGACAACTGGAACTATTCGCGGTCGCTGCTCTTCGCGCTTGCGATTCCGTACTACCACATGGGCGCGCGGGTGGCCTATGGATTCGGCGACCGGTTCGCGATCGCCGGCCTCATCGTCAACGGCTGGAACAACGTCGTCGAGAACAACGGCGGGAAATCGTTTGGCGTGCAGGCGACGTTCAAACCAACGAGCAAGCTCTCGATCGTTCAGGGCTACATGGTCGGGCCCGAGCAGACCGACGACGATGAGGACATCCGCCAGGTGTCGGACACGATCGTCACCTATGCCGCGGTTTCCTGGCTCTCGCTGATGGCGAACTACGACATCGGCCGGGATCGGGTGGATGGCGCGCCGGTGCAGTGGCAGGGGGTCGCGGCTGTACGCCCGCGTGACGGCGACATCATGGTTGGCGATCTCGCCGCGGCTCGAATGGTACGAGGATCGGGACGGGTTCACGACGGGCGTGGCACAAACGATCCGCGGCGGCACGCTGACCAGCGAATTCAAAGTCGACGACCAGCTCTTCACGCGGGTCGAGTATCGGCGGGACGTCTCGAATCGGCCGTTCTTCGCGAACGGGAGCAGCCGCGTCAAGCCGCAGACCACGCTGACGGTCGGGCTCTTCTACGTCTTCAGCTCGCCGCAGCGATGACTGTGGGCGGGCTGGCCTACACGGATGTCGGTAGACCCGGAGGCTTCCGACAAAAATGTCGGACCGGGCGCTCGCGTGTGTCCCGCGAATCCTGCGGTTTTTGGCCGAATTCCGGCGAGTCGCGCGCCCCGCGGCTGGCACAGGCCTTGGTAACGCAATCGGAACGAGGTGAGGTGACGGATGAACGGTGCTGATGTCGCGTGGATGCTGATCGCAACGGCGCTCGTCCTGCTGATGACGCCGGCGCTGGCCTTTTTCTACGGCGGGCTGGTTCGATCCAAGAACGCGCTGAACACGATGATGATGAGCGTCGTCGCGCTCGGCGTCGTCGGCGTCGGGTGGGCGATCGTCGGGTACACGCTCGCGTTCGGCGCCGGGAATGCCCTCATCGGCGATCTGTCGCGGGCGCTGCTCCGGAACGTCGGGCTCGAGCCGCAGGGAACGATCCCTCACGTGCTCTTCATGGCGTATCAGGGCACGTTCGCCATCATCACCGCCGCCCTCATCTCCGGCGCCATCGTCGAGCGGATGCGTTTCTCCGCGTACGTGACGTTCATCGCATTGTGGATGATCGTCGTCTACAGCCCGGTCGCGCACTGGGTGTGGGGCGGCGGCTGGCTGGCGAAGCTCGGCGCGCTGGACTTCGCGGGCGGCACCGTCGTGCACGTCAATGCCGGCGCCGCCGCGCTGATGGCCGCGATCGTGCTGGGCCCGCGCAAGGACTACGCGCGTCAGGCCATCCTTCCGCACAACGTGCCGTTCACGCTCCTCGGCGCGGGCCTGTTGTGGTTCGGCTGGTTCGGGTTCAACGCCGGAAGCGCGCTCGGTGCAAACGCAATCGCCGCGCTCGCGTTCACGACCACGATGATGGCGCCGGCGGCGACGCTGGTCGTGTGGACGCTGCTGGATCTGATGCGCGGTCAGAAGGCGACCGCCGTCGGCGCCGCGACCGCGATTGTCGTCGGCCTCGTCGCGGTGACGCCGGCGGCAGGCTTCGTCAGCCCGATCAGCGCGATCGTGCTGGGCGCCATTGCCGCCGTGCCGAGCTACTACGCGCTGGTCTGGCGTGTGCGGACGCGGCTGGACGACTCGCTGGACGTCGTGGCGGCGCACGGCGTCGGCGGGATGGTCGGCGCGGTTCTGACCGGCGTCTTCGCGCAAAAGAGCTGGAACGGCGTCGCCGACGGGCTCCTGTTCGGCAACCCGGGACAGGTCGGCGTGCAGATCGTCGCCGTGATGGCGGTGGCCGCCTACAGCGGCGTGCTGACGATCGGCCTCCTGAAACTGGTCGCGTTGATCGTGCCGCTCCGAGCCGAATCGACCGACGAAGCGCTGGGGATGGACGTCAGCCAGCACGGCGAAGAGGCCTACGCCGCGGGCGAGGGAGCGATCCTGGTCCTGCCCGAGCGCGAGCCGTTGCTCGCGACGACGTTGCAGCCGACGGCTGAGGGAGGTCACGTATGAAGCTGGTCGTCGCCATCGTCCGCCCGGAGCGCTTGAGCGCCGTGCTCGAGCGGCTCTTCAAGGCCGAAGTCCAGGGGCTCACGATCAGCCGCGTCCAGGGACACGGCGGAGAGCGCGAGCACGTCGAGACGTACCGCGGCACGACGGTAAAGATGGAGCTGTCGGAGAAAGTGCGCCTGGAAATCGGCGTGTCGGACAATTTCGTCGAAACCACTGTCAACGCCATCCTGCACGGCGCCAGGACCGGCGCCGTCGGCGACGGCAAGGTGTTCGTGCTGCCGGTCGAGAAGATCTACCGGATTCGCACCGGCGAAGAAGATCGCGCCGCGGTTACTCCCGTGGGGGTGCCGGCATAGGCGCCTGCTTCATCGCCCGGTGACGACGCGGCCCCCGGTCAGAAAGCGGCGGTAGCCGGTGAACCGCTCGCTCCGGCGAACCGACTGAAGACCTCCGCGTATCAGCGTCAGCGATTCGCTGGACTCCGGCAGCAGGATCACTTCGTCGGGGTCGGTGAAGCTCACCGGCTTGTAGCGGATGGTCACATCGTCCCGCTCGACAACGACCGACAGCGGGAGGAGGTAGCGGCGCTGCAACGTCCAGGGAACGCGCACGTCGATGGGACCGGCGATGCGTCGCTCGACGCGGAGCACTTCGTACGTGCTCGCATCGACCCACACGCGTCCGCGCGTCGCGACGGGGCCGGACCAGTCGAAGCAGTCCTGGTGCCCGAGCTCGTCCTCGATCAACTCCGGCCGGCTCTTCCGAATCGTCGACACGTAGTCGATGACGAGTGCCGCGCTGTCGTTCTCTTCCACGTCGCGGATCGATGTAAACCGGTACCCGTCGCGGTGCGCGGGCAGGAGGAAGGCGAGCGGCTCGTGCGACAGGGGGCGCGGATCGGTGCAGCCACTGCGGTCCGTCTTGTCTCTCTGGTTCGGCGCGCGTCCATTGATCCGGCGAACGTCCCGAATCACCCTCGCCTGAGGCAGCCTCGCGCCATCCGAGCCCTCGGATTCCACGCGCAGCTCTGATTCGACCGTGCGCGCAAGCCCCTCCGACGACCAGGTCCGTGAGATCGGCTGGACGACGGACTGTTCCAGACAGACCAGGCTTTGCGCGCGGCGGTAGTACCTGGCGACGCGCTCGCCGATCTGCGTCACCACCTCCTCGATGTCCGGGGGTGCCTGAGACACCGCAGACAGAGACATCCAGCCGCAGCACATCGCCATCAATGCGATAACGGCGGGGGTTTTCATCGAGTCGCGCGGCAGACTACCACCGAAACCGGAAGGCGGACAACGACGATCAAGGGCACCGACGTCAAAGGACGGCCCGTGGCCGTCGTGTCGTTCTACGAAAGCAGTAGCTCTCTCGCGAGCTACGGCTTCTTGCGCTGGATGTCGATCGCGCGCTCTCGGGTCAGCGTGACCTCGACCCGGTCACCCGGGCGCACCCCCTCGAGGAGCCGTTTGTCTTTCACGAGGCGCACGGCTTGCTGGCCATAGGCCGTGCGGTACGTGACCAGCGACGTCGCGGGTTCGATTTTCTCGATCGTGACCACGGCCTTGGTTTGCGCGATCACCTGGGTGCCGTCTGCTTTCCGAGCTTCCTCGGTCGTGTCGCGCGCCTCGCTCGGCTGGGCACCGGGCCGGACGTGCACGATCTCGGATTCCACGTAGCGCATGGTGACGACGTCGCCGACCATGAGGTCATCGAACACCGAGACCTGCGGGTCCACGTAAACGTCCTGGAGCGAGCCGTCCCGGCGGAACGTCACGACTCGTTGCGAGCGCTCGATGCGCTCGACCGAGACCGTGACCGTCCATTCCCGAGCCACCACGTTGGGTGCCTGCGCGGGCGCGGGGGCCTCCTGTCCGAGCAGCCCTGTGATGACCGCAGAGAAGAGAAGTGTAGACATCGGTGTGCTCCGTTGAAGGGGCGTGCAATGCAAGTCCAGCGCCGCAAGGTACGGTACATGCCTTCGAGTGCTGGAACCAGCCAAGTTTCAGTCAATTGGCGCCGCCGGGAGGATATCCCAGACGCTCCAGCCGCCAGGCGCCAAAGCTGCAGAAATGGCGGTCGTGCGCCGCGATTTGAAGCCTGCCCGCCGTTGGGCCATGCTACCCGCAGCGAGACACAGCGCACATGGCCGACCGGAGAGAACCAGATCAGGTAGCCGATTCGACCGTCGAAGTACTCGAGCGCGCGCAGCGCGGCGATGAGGTCGCGGCAAAGATCCTGATCGAGCGCGCGCTGCCGCCCGTCAGACGGTGGGCGCGCGGAAAGCTTCCGCATTACGCGCGCAGCGGAGCCGACACCGAGGACGTCGTCCAGGATGCCTTCCTGGGAACCCTCAGGAGCCTCAAGCGCTTTCAGCATCGGACCGTCGGCGGCCTGCAGGCGTATCTCCGGCGCGCGGTCGTCAATCGCATTCGCGACCTCATTCGAGGATCGAAGCGACGAGGACTGGAAGCGAGCGCCGATGCGGAACCGCGTGATTGGATGCCGTCTCCCTTGGAAGCGGCGATCATGCGGGAGCAGCTGGACCGGTTTCTCGAGGCCTTGCGCAGGCTGAGGCCTGCCGACCGTCAAGTCATCGTGTGGCGCATCGAGCTCGGCTACAGCGCCGAGGAGATCGCGACGAGACTGGGCAAGTCCAAGGCTGCCGCCGGCATGACCGTCACTCGGGCGATGTCGCGGCTCGCGAAGGAACTGCATCTCCAAACCGACCCGCCCGGATAGCGCCCCGGTTATTGGCCGCCCGATCACACAATTGGGCGTTCCATCCTGGGCCACAGCGGCGACCCCATCTGCATCGCGACGTCAAACCCAGGCTTCACAGTAGGTTACAGACCGGCGGGTGACAGGCTCGGGCGAGCACCCGATTTGCTCTCTGAAAGGCCCGACACCCGGAAGCCACGTCAAGAGGAGGATGTCGTGCGCGTGAAGAAGGCGAAGCAACGGCGCCGATCGACTCGAGTGAAGAATTCTGCGGGCGCGAGGCGGTCCAGACCCTCACCGTGGGCGATCAGCAAGCGGGCGGTCGTCCTGGGGGTGATTTGCATCATGGCCGCTGTTCCGCTCCTCACGGCGCGCCAGCGATCCTACCGACCCGATTTCGCGAACCGACCCGATTTCGCGAGCGGTGACGCGGCGCCGGAGGTCAGCGCCCAGCCGGAAGAGATGTCGATACCGGCGCCACCACCCGCTCGACGCGCAACGAAGAAGACCGTTGGCGCGGAGCCGGCACTCGAATCAATGAAGGCCCTGGCGCTGGAGCCGACGGTCGATACACCAGCCGCGGAGTCGGCGCCGAAAGGGACTGCCGTGGAATCGGCGGCGAACGCGGATGTCGCGGACGTGGCACCGGTCACGATCACGGGATGCCTCGAGCTCGATGAGAACACGTTCCGCCTGAAGGACACGTCGGGCGTGGATGCGCCGAAGTCCCGAAGCTGGCGATCCGGATTCTTCAAGAAGAGCGCCCAATCGATCGATCTCGTGGATGCGACATACTCGCTGAAACTGGCAGATTACGTCGGGCAGCGCGTCGCGGCGACCGGCGTGCTCACGAAGCGCGAGTTGCGGGCGCGTTCGGTGCAGCCGGTGGCGGCCTCGTGTAACTGACGCGAAAGCATCGTTCGACAGCTGCGCGCGCGTTGCGCTATTGTTCGCTCCATGCGCGCAGCTCTTTCCCTCCTCCTTTTCCTCGCTTCCCTGACGCTGCAGTCGACCTCGGCCGCTCCCCAGCAGCCCCCGGCGGCAAAGAGCGAGGTCCTCGCGGCCGACACGCCCCGGACGACGGTCGAGGGCAACAAGTTCGTCGCGCCGGCCGGATGGCGAATCGAGGTTCGCGGCCCGGCGACCATCCTCACGGCGCCGGAAGGCGCCTCGCACATCGCGCTGGTCGATGTAAAAGCGAAGGACGCCGACGCCGCCGTCGCCGCCGCCTGGGCGGCGTATAACCCCGAGGCCGCCAAGCGGCCTCTCAAAGTCACGAACGACTACCCCGACAAGGACGGCTGGTCCAACATCCGCGACTACAGCTATCAGACCTCCCCGAACGAGAAGCGCGATGTCTCGGCGAACGCGCGCCGAAGAGGCGACACGTGGACGGTCGCGATCTACGACATGGACTCGGCCGTCGGCGAGAAGCGTTTAGGACAGGTCGCGCTGATCTTCGGCCGGCTGCTGCCGAAAGGCTACGAGCGCGAGACGTTCGCCGGCAAGCCGGCGCACAAGCTCGACGCGAAGCGGATCGCCGAGCTGACTCGTTTCGTCGAAACCGGGCTTCAGAAGCTCGGCGTGCCGGGTGCGTCGATCGGAATCGTTCAGGACGGGAAGGTCCTGTTCGAAGGCGGCTTCGGCCTCCGTGAAATCGGCTCCGCCGCCAAACCGGACGCCGACACGCTCTACAGCGTCGCGTCGAACACGAAGGCGCTGACGACGCTGATGCTGGCGAAGCTGCTCGACGAGGGCAAGCTGACGTGGGAAACGCCGGTCACGACGCTGCTGCCGTCGTTCAAGCTCGGCGACGCCGACATCACGAGCCGCGTGCTGGTCAAGCATCTGATTTGCGCCTGCACCGGCCTGCCCCGCCAGGACTTCGAGTGGCTGTTCGAGTTCCGGGAGCTGACGCCGGAGGGCGCGCTCGAGGTGCTCGGGACGATGAAGCCGACGAGCAAATTCGGAGAGATGTTCCAGTACTCGAATCCGCTCGCGGGCGCCGCGGGCTTCGCCGGCGGCCACGTAGGGTTCCCGAAGCTCGAGCTGGGTGCGGCGTACGACGAAGCGATGTCGACCCGGGTGTTTCGTCCGCTCGGCATGACCGCCACGACGTTCGACTTCAAGCGCGCGCTTGCGGCGAATCACGCCGCGGCACACGCGCAGGATGTGAACGGCAAGCCCGCGCGGGCGGTGATGGAGATCAACTACGCGGTCATACCCGTTCGGCCCGCCGGCGGCGCCTGGAGCAGCGTGCGCGACATGCTCAAGTACGTCCAGATGGAGCTCGACGAAGGAAAGCTGCCGGGCGGCGTCTCCTACATCGCGAAGGACACCCTCCTCGCGCGGCGGGCACCGCAAGTGTCGATCGGGCAGGACACCACCTACGGCATGGGCCTCATCGTCGACAAGACCTACGGCATCCCGGTCGTGCAGCACGGCGGCGACCTGATCGGATACCACAGCGACATGATGTGGCTGCCGGATCACAAGGTCGGGGCGGTCATCCTGACGAACGGCGATCCGGGCTGGGTGGTCCGCTCGGCGTTCGACCGGAAGCTCCTCGAGGTCCTGTTCGACGGCCGCCCGCAGGCCGACGCCGACGTCGCCGCGCAGGCGAAGAGCTACTTCGACCAGCTTGCCGCCGAACGCAAGCTGCTCACGGTCCCTGCCGCGGCCGCCGACGCCGGCAAGCTCGCGGGACACTATATAAATGATGCGCTCGGGGCCATCACCGTCCGCCGGAGCGGCGGATCCACGATCTTCGATTTCGGTGAATGGCAGAGCGAGGTCGCCTCCCGCCACAACCCTGACGGCACGGTCTCGTTTCTCACGATCGCGCCGGGCATCATCGGCCTCGAGTTCGTCGTCGGTCCGGGGCCCAAACCCACGCTCACCGTACGCGACGCGCAGCACGAGTACGTGTTCGCTTCGAGCGGCAGCACTTCCTCGTCCGTGCGATGAAGGGCGAGCGACGGGCGGCGTGGACGCGACGCGGGTGGCTGTCAGCCGCCGGCACGGGCCTGGTGGGCTCTGCCCTCGGCGACGGTGCCGCGGCGACCGACGACGTCAGACCCGCGAATCAACAGCCGGCAGGAGATCGGAGCCTGCCTCTTCGGCTGGCCGAGTTCGAGCCGAAGAGCATGCTGCACGTGACCGAGACCCAGGTTGCCCGCTCGCGCTTCCCGGTCATCGATTTTCACACCCACGTCTCCCCACGGCCGCGCTCCCAGCGGCCGAGCGTGCCTCCGGCGAAGCTGCTGCCGGCCATGGACGCAGTCAACGTGCAGACCATGGTGAACCTCACCGGGGGAACGGGTGAAGGACTTGCGTCCACGATCACGAACTTCGACCGCGCGTTTCCCCGCCGGTTCGTCTCGATGACGGAACCGACCTGGACTCGTGCGAGCGAGGCCGGCTACGCCGCGTGGCAGGCGGACGAGATCGCCCGGGCCAAGGCCGCGGGCGCCGTCGGCGTGAAGGTCCTCAAGACTCTCGGGCTGTACCTGCGCGACGGCGGTCCGCAGGGAACGCTCGTCCGAGTGGACGACAAGCGGTTCGATCCGATGTGGGAGGCCTGCGGCCGTCTCGGCCTGCCTGTGGCCATTCACGTCGGCGATCCGGAGGCATTCTTCCTGCCGATCGACCGGTTCAACGAGCGGTACGAAGAGCTCGGCGCCCATCCGGATTGGTCCTTCCACGGCAGGGACTTTCCCGCCTTGAAAGACATCCTGGACGCACGCGATCGGGTTTTCGGCAGACATCCAAAGACGACGTTCGTCGGGCTGCACGTGGGCCACTGGGCCGAGAACCTCGGAGCGGTTGGTCAGATGCTGGACAAGTTCCCCAACGTTCACGTGGAAATCGGCGCCCGGATCGGAGAGCTGGGCCGCCAGCCCCGGACGTCGGCCCGCTTCTTCGAGAGATACCAGGACCGGGTCCTGTTCGGCACCGACGCCGTGCCGCTCGGCTTCGAGACCCCGCAGCAGGTGTTCGGAGAAGACTTGTATCGCATCTACTATCGCTTCCTCGAAACCGAGGACGAGTACTTCGACTATGCGCCCGCGCCCGTGCCGCCGCAGGGCCGATGGCGAATCTACGGTCTTGGCCTGCCGGAGCAGATCCTCCGCAAGGTCTACTACGAGAACGCGGAACGCGTGCTCGGGCTGAAGCTCGTCCAACCCTGAACCACGGCGCACACCGCACACCCTGCCATCGGTTCCCTCCCCTCGGGCTTTGGTCGTACCACGTTAGTCCAATGGCGTCGAGCCGACCTCAGGCGTAGATTCCGTTTCGGGACAAATTCGCGTCGTCAATCCTGCCCATTGACCCCCAGAAGGGAATCGGCTATGTCCAAGAAAACCGACTACAGCGCCGAAGAGTGGAAGGCCATTTCAGGCGCACCCGTAGCGGCTGGTCTGTTGATCACGCTGGCGGACACCAGCGGTCCGGTCGGATTCGCGAAGGAAGCCCTGGCGGTTGGCTATGCGATCACGCGGTCGTCGGCATCTGTCAATGCGCCGGAAATCGCGAAGTCAATCGCCGAGAACGTGAGGAGCGGAGGCGGCCGGCCCGAGCTGCCAGACGTCCCCACGGGTGATCCCGCGCAGGCGAAGGATGCGCTGATGGGCGCGATCAGGGCTGCCGTGCAGGCGGTCGAGAGCAAGTCCCCGTCGGAGGCCGAGGCGTACAAGGCGTGGCTGGCGTCCATCGCGGCGACCGTTTCTCGGGCATCGAAGGAAGGGGACTTCCTCGGTTTCGGCGGGGCGAGGGTGAGTAGCGACGAGGAAGACGCTATCAGGCGTCTGGCTGACGCCCTCGCGATTCGCATGCGCCGAACGAACGCGCGGTCGTAATCAGCGACCACTAAGTAGATTCGGACGGGGCGAGACCCGGCAGTGATATATAAGGATGCGACTGTCCGGGATGGAGCCAGCTGTGCGAAAAGCGCGCGTGCGGACGGCGGCCATGGTGTTGATGTGCGGGATCGCGTCGGGCGGCGAGGCGGCCGCGGTGAAGACGGCCACCGGGCTGGTGACCGGCACGACCAGCAGCGACGGGCGCATCCGGATCTTCAAAGGCATCCCGTTCGCCGCCGCGCCGGTCGGCGAGCTGCGCTGGCAGGCCCCGAGGCCGGCCGCGCCGTGGGAGGGGACGCGCGACGCGACCCGGTTCGGACCGGCGTGCCTCCAGGGCAGCATCTTCGGCGACATCGCGTTCACCGACACCAGTGAGGATTGCCTCAGCCTGAACATCTGGACTTCAGCCACGACCGCCGATGAGCGGCTGCCCGTGATGGTGTGGATCCACGGCGGCGGCTTCCAGGCAGGCGCGGGAGCGGAGCCCCGGCACGACGGTGAAGCCTTCGCGCGAAAGGGCGTCCTCCTCGTCACGTTCAACTACCGGCTTGGCGTCTTCGGCTTTCTCGCACACCCGGACCTGACGAAGGAGCCGGGGCACAACGCCTCGGGGAACTACGGTCTGCTCGATCAGCTGGCCGCCCTCCGCTGGGTGCAGGCGAACATCGCGGCGTTCGGCGGCGATCCGGACAACGTGACGATCTTCGGAGAGTCGGCCGGGTCGCTTTCCGTGAGCGCGCTCATGGCCTCTCCGCTCGCGCGGGGCCTGTTCCACAAGGCGATCGGGGAGAGCGGAGCCTTTTTCCCGCGCAGCGGTCTCGCGCCGGGATCGCTGGCCAGCACCGAGGAGCGGGGCGCGAAGTTCGCCGAAGCGCTCGGCGCTCCCTCGCTGGCGGTCCTTCGCGCTGTCTCTGGCGAAGCGGTCCTGCAGGCGGCCCTCAAGACGCAGCCGTGGTTCTCGCCGAATCTCGACGGTTACGTTCTGCCCGAGGAGGTCCACACCGTCTTCGCCGCCGGCAGACAGAGCCGGGTGCCGCTGCTCGCGGGCTGGAACGCCGACGAGATCCGTGCCGGGGTCGTGCTCGGGAAGCAGAAGCCGACGGCGCAGAGCTTCGCGGAGGAGACGCGCAAGCGGTTCGGCGACCAGGCTGACGCGATCCTGAAGGTCTATCCGGCGGCCACCGATGCCGAGGCACTCGAGTCCGCGGCGGCGCTGACGAGCGACCTCTTCATGGGCTACTCGACCTGGAAGTGGATCGAGGTGCACACACGGACGGGTCAGGCGCCCGTGTACCGCTACTCGTTCGATCGCAAGATTCCCGGTCGCGCCGGACGCGAAGGTCAACGGCATGCCCGCCACCTCGCGCGACATCGGCGCGCGGCACGCCGGCGAGATCGAGTACGTCTTCGGCGCGCTCGACTCGGTGAAGAACGTGCCATGGGAACCGAGCGATCGCAAGCTGTCCGACGCGATGACGACGTACTGGGCGAACTTCGCGCGGACAGGCGACCCGAACGGGTCAGGCTCGACGCTGCCGAAGTGGCCGCGGTACGACCAGGGCGGCCGCGTGCTGCACCTCGACGAGACCATCCGCGACACGGCCGATCCGCTGCGGCCCCGCTACGAGGCGCTCGACCCGCACATGCAGAAAAGGGGACAGTCACCTTTTTACGAATAATGAAAAAAGGTGACTGTCCCCTTTTCAAGCACAGCGCACGATGCATCGGAACCCGAGATGGCACGTCGACGTGTCGATCGGCTCCGGGAATCGTGCCGCGGGTCGATAGCGCCGGCAGTAGTTCGGCGCGCACAGGTGCGAGCCGCCCTTGATCACTTTGCGCGGGATCCGGATCTCGGGCTGCCGCGGGTCGTAGCTCTCCGACTCGTCTGCCCCGCGCGGGTTCCGCGGCGCGCAGCAGGACTTCGGCGGCGGCGCGGCGGCCGGCTGCGCGTACCAGTCCGTCGTCCATTCCCACACGTTGCCGGTGACGTCGACGAGGCCGTAGCCGTTCGGCGGAAACGCCCCCACCGGTGAGGTGCCTTCGAAACCGTCCTCCTTGAAGTTCTGCCAGGGAAACTCCCCCTGCCAGAAGTTCGCCATCAACTTGCCGTCCACCTTCAGCTCGTTCCCCCAGGCGTACTCTGCGCCCTCGAGACCGCCGCGCGCGGCGAACTCCCACTCCGCTTCCGTCGGCAGCGTTTTGCCGGCCCACTTCGCGTACGCTTCCGCATCGGAGAATGCGACCTGGACGACGGGATGCTGCTCGCGGTCCTTGATCGTCGAGTTGGGCCCGCGCGGATGCCGCCAGTCGGCGCCGCGCTTGAACGTCCACCAGTTGCGGAAGTCACGCAGATCGACCGGGCCGCTCGCCTTCACGAACACGAGCCCGCCGGCGTACAGCATTTCCTTCTTTGCGCCCGGATAGTCGGCCGGGTTGGGTGGGATCTCCGCGAACGTGACGTGCTGCGTCTCGGCCACGAACCGGGTGAAGGCATCGTTCGTGACCGGCGTCCGGTCCATCCAGAATCCTTCTACCGTCACGCGCCGGACCGGCCGCTCCTCGGGATAGTGGGCATCCGAGCCCATGTCGAACGTGCCGCCGGGGATCCAGACCATGTCTGGAGCCGGCGGCGGTCCGGGCGCCGCGGATGTTCGAGAGGCCGCAGGAGCGTCAGCCATGGCGTCGCGATCCAGACATTATTTCTGGAACGGGTAGATCACCTTCCAGTCGCGCTTCATGTCCATCACGATCCAGCCGCGCTTCGGCGCCTCGTCCAACCCCCGCGCAAGCCGTCCGATATGCGAGTCGCGGTCATAGGCCCATTCGCGCTCGGCGTCGGTGTGATGGACGATGAACCCGAAGCGGAGGCCGGGGGCCGACGTCGTCCACTCGAGCATCTCGAAGTCGCCGTCTGAGTTGCCGAACGCGGCGGTGGGACGGCGGCCGATGACCTGATGGATGCCGACTGGTTTCCCGGCTCCGTCGTCGATGTGGTCGATCTCGGGCAAACGAAACAAGACCGGCACCCCGTTACGCACCTCGTACTTGACCTTCGCGCGACTGCCGACGACCTGCTCCGGCGGGATGCCGTACACGCGCTCGACCCATGGGCGCATGAACTCGATGCCCCCGCCCGACACGATGAAGGTCTTGAAGCCGTTCGCTCGCAGGTATGCGAGGAGCTCGAGCATCGGCTGGTAGACCATGTCTGTGTACGGCCGGTTGGTTTGGGGGTGCTTCGCCGAGGCGATCCAGTCCCGCACGATCTTCTCGAACTCCTCGGTCGTGTTGCCGGTGTGGGTAACGGCCATCAGTTCCAGCAGTCCTCGCTCGCCGGCGGCGGCGACGGCTTTCTGATCGCCTTCGAGCACACCCTTGAACGGCTGCTTGTCTTTCCACTCTGGATGCGCCGGCGCCATCGCCTTCACGCGGTCGAGCGCAAAGGCCAGCTGGAAGTAGATCGGCTGCTCCGCCCACAGCGTGCCGTCGTTGTCGAAGGTCGCGATCCGCTCCGCGACGGGCACGAAGTCCGGACCGCCGTCCTTCGTCGCGCGGCCGACGAAGTCGACGATCGCCTTTTTCGAGGGGCCGTCGTTCCAGGACGGGAGCGGATCGGCGGCCGGGGGGTTGGGCTGCGCCGCTGGAAGCAGGAGGACGACGAGCGTCACGACATGTGCTGCTCTACGCATCTTTACCTCGGAATAGCGAAGCCGTGGCCCCGTGACGCGATTCTCAGTGCCCTGCTCCGCCAGCCGCCTCGTTCATCTTCACGAGCGCCTCCATTGCGACTCACGCCGCCTGAAACGAGCGTATGGCTGAGCTGGATGACAACACGGGCAAGCTCTGCCATACTGTCGGGAGCCGAAAATCGAGCGAAAGGGGCAGCCTGGGATGTGGCCTGGTTTCGATCCGGAGCTTCGGCGTCAGCTCGAACATATTCGGGCGATGGCAAAGCTCTCCCAGCAGTCGCCAACGAAAGAGTGGCCCCTGATATTCGTGGAGGAACACAACGAACTCCTTGTGATCCGCGAGTGGCCCGACGGGGCGATCACCTCCTACGCCACGTCGGAGCACTCCGACTCGATTCGCCGCCAGCGATAACCGCTCCCGTTCCGCATCGCCCGCTCCTCGGGCTACCTGCGCCTTACGACTTCGGCATGAGCTTCTCGACGATCTGGTCGACGGTGAAGCTCGCCGCCTTCTGTCGCGGCGGGAACTCCTTGAAGCTCTCGAGCCACTCGTGGACGACCGCCTGCGCGAGGTACTGAAGCGGGACGTGCTCGACGAACCAGTCGTTGTACCTGATGCTGTCCTCACCCGCTTCGAACGGATCCGAGCGCAGATCGAACAGCTTGGGGATGCGCATCTGCTTCAGCGGCTCGCGCCAAACGTTGAGTCCCGTCGCGAGCTGCTCAGCGAACACGATCTTGTACTGTTTCACGCGCAACGCCATCAGGTCGCCATCGTCGCTCCAGTAGATGAAGCCGTCGCGCGGGCATGGCTCCTTGCCGGACAGGAACGGCAGCAGGTTGTAGCCATCGAGATGCACCTTGAACGTCGTGCCGCCGATATCGTGTCCCTTCTTGAGCTTGGCGACGATATCCGGATCCCCGGCTGCGGCCGCGAAGGTCGGCAGGAAGTCCGTGAGGGACCCGATCTCGTTGATCACCTCGCCGGGCTTGATGACGCCAGGCCACCGCATCACGCAGGGGACGCGCCAGCCGCCCTCCCAGTTCGTGTCCTTCTCGCCGCGGAACGGCGTCGCGCCGCCGTCCGGCCAGATGCATTCTTCCGCGCCGTTGTCCGTGGTGAAGACGACGATCGTATTGTCGGCCACGCCGAGATCGTCGACCTTCTTCAGCAGATCACCGACGTAGCCATCGAGCTCGACCATCCCGTCCGGGTAGAGGCCATGCCCGGTCTTGCCCACCGACGACGGCTTCAGATGCGTGAACACGTGCATGCGCGTGGGGTTGAAGTAACAGAGCCACGGCACGTCCTCCTTGGTCTTCCGCTCCATGAAGTCGAGGGCGGAGGCCAGGAACTCCTCGTCCACCGTCTCCATCCGCTTTTTGGTGAGTGGGCCCGTGTTCTCGATGGTCTGCCTGCCAACCTTGCCGAACACGGGATCGACGGTCGCATCGTCCTTGTCCGTCGCCTTGCACTTGAGGACGCCGCGGGGTCCGAATCTGGCCTTGAACTTGGGGTCCTTGGGGTAGTCGACATACTCGGGCTCTTCCTCGGCGTTGAGGTGATAGAGGTTCCCGAAGAACTCATCGAAGCCATGCACCGTCGGCAGGTGCTCGTTGCGATCGCCCAGGTGGTTCTTGCCGAACTGGCCGGTCGCGTACCCGAGGCTCTTGAGGACCTGGGCGATCGTGGGATCCTCCGCCTTGATGCCCAAAGTAGCGCCGGGCATGCCGACCTTGGTAAGGCCGGTGCGGATCGGCTGCTGGCCGGTGACGAAGGCGGCACGGCCGGCCGTGCAGCTTTGCTGGCCGTAGAAGTCGGTGAACATCGCGCCGTCCTTGGCGATGCGGTCGATGTTCGGCGTGCGGTACCCCATGACACCGTGGTTGTAGCAGCTGACATTGAACCAGCCGATGTCGTCCGCCATGATGAAGAGAATGTTCGGCTTTTTCGTTTCCGCCATCTTGCGTCTCCTCAGAAAACCATGCTGACGATCGCCGCGATCCCAATCACCAGGAGGACCAGCGCGATGATGAGCGTGAGCGAGGTCGGAAAAAGGCTCTCGCCGTGGATGAGTCCTTCGGCGGTCATCGCCGCCCGCGTCTTGCGCAGGCCGGTCATGAACTGCAGGTGGTAGATGATGCCGAGCACCAGCATGCCGATGCCGAGCGCCACCAGCGCGACGCCGAAGTTGCGCGGCGCGTGCGCGCCTGGCAGCACGTCGGAGGCCTTGAGCTTCTCGAAGAACTGGAAGATGGTGAAGCCGAAGCCGATGAGAGACAGCGCGGTGCGGATCACGGACATGAGCGTGCGGTCGGCGCTCATGCGCGTCCGCTGGAACGACATGCCGGTCCGGCGCATCGACATCTCGGTGGCCGCGTCGGCGGTCAGCTGCGGCTGGACCGGCGCGGTCATCTCGTCGGCACCTTTCCGGGTCCCAACCAGTGTCTGGCCACGCGGTCCGCGAGACCACGCATGAGCAGATACGGAACGAACGCCAGAAGGAGCACGACGACGATCAGCTCGACGGGGTGGACCCAGCCGAAGACTTTCAGCTGATAGATGGCGTCCATGACGACACCGAGAAGGATGACCCTGCCGACGGCCTTCACTCCCTCACGTAGGTGCTGTCCCGCCGTGTCAGGGTCGCTGAAGAGCGACCGGAAGAACGGAGGACGCCCTTCACGCGCATCCTTCACGCCGTCCCTGACCGCGTAAACCATCGCCATCACAGGCTGGAGGATCAACCGGAAGGTCATGGGGCCGGTCAGCCGGCCGACGAGATCCGCCCAGAAGGCCGTCGCGTCGTCCATGATCGCCGCCCCGGGAGACTATCGAAGGCGCGACCGATCGTCCTATAGGACTTTGGCCCTACTAGGACTCTGGCACTACGTAGAAAAATCCGCGCGGCCTCTACCTCATCCCCATGGGCTGGAAGGTGGGATCAGGGTGTTCGCCGCGCCTCCTGAGTCGTTGCGGCGCGTTCCAGCGGCCGGGTCAGGCACGTCGGGCCGCCGCCGCCCTTCACGCTGATCTCCGTCCCGCGTAAACGGAGACGTCGACGCCCGCCGCTTCCAGACGCGCGCGAGTGACGGGATTGCCCGTCGAGCATCACGCACCGGCGCGGCGCGAGCGCCAGCACGTTGGTCCCCATCGAGTCGAACTCTTCGTCCGGCACTTCGATCAGGCGGATGCCGCGAGCGCAGAGCCATTCGCGAAACGGGACCGGCATCAGCGGCGAGTACACGACCGCGGCGTCCTCGTCCACAGGGCTCACGATCGACATCAGGTGGAAGACGTCGGCCGGTCCGCGGTAGTGCGGCAGCGGAACGACGATGACGTCCACGCCCGGACCGAGCAGATCGCGAAACTGCTCGATGCCCGCGTCGTTGGTGCGGTAGCCGCGGCCGACGGCAACCGTGCGCTCGTCGAACCATACGACGTCGCCCCCCTCGATCTGACCGGGCGCTTCGATCGCGCCGGCGACCGTGACGCCGAGCGCCTCGAACGCCCGGCGCTGCGCGGCCGGTTCGTTCTCGCGGGCCGGTTTCCCCATGCGGCACAAGACGACGCCCCTCGGCGTCACGATCGACGCGTCGCGCACGTAGATCGCGTCCATCGTCAGGGCGGAATCGGGGGGAAGCTCGTCGATTCGCACGCCCGATGCCAGAAAGAGCTCGCGGAAGGCGTCGTACTGCTCGACCGCGAGCCCGACGTCCGGCGGGGCCGTGAAGTTCAGCGCGCGCCACTCCCCTTCAACGCGACGCGGCCCGGCGAATGCGTCCCGCGCGTGTCGCAGCGCCACCCGCCGCAGCTCGCCGAATTCGTTGAAGGCGATCATGCAAGCCTGACCCACACGTACACGGGCAGCCCGGCCATCAGTAACAGAAATCCGTAGAAGACGGTGTCGGCGCCCGCGCCACCGATGGCGAACATCGCGTACACGAACGCGAAGATGCTGACCGCGGCCGCGGCGCCGGAGAATCGCTGCCGCGGCAGCAGCCACACCGCGAGCGAGCAGAAGACGTACGGCACGAGCGTCCCGAGGGTGCAGAGAAGAATGATGAACGTGAACAGATCGACCAGGTCGCGCGAGTAGTTCAACCCGACGAGCACAGAAGCCAGCACGCCCGCGACGACCATCCCGAGCGCCGGCGTGCCTCTCGACGAAAGCCGCGCGAACAGCGGCGGAAACAGCCCGTCGTCCGCCGCCGCCATCGGCAACTGGCCGGCCATGAGCGCCCAGCCGTTCAGCGCCCCGAGGCACGAGATCGCGGCGCCGATGGCCACGATCCGCGCGCCCGCCTCGCCGAGCAGCCGGCGCGCGCCGTCGGCGAATGGAGCCGTCGAAGAAGCCAGCTCTTCGCTCCCGACCAGGCTCATGACGCCTATCGTCGACACGATGTAGACCGCCGCGGCGAGGACGGTGCCGGCAATCGTGGCGAGCGGGATAGTGCGAGCCGGATTCCGGACGCTTCCGGCCGGGATCGTCGCGCACTCGAGGCCGAGGAACGCCCAGAGCGTGAGCGTCATGACCGAGATCAGCTGAGCGCCCATTGGGGTCGTCGTCGTGTCGGGGAGGGTGAACGCGTCCGATCGAAAGAAGAAAATACCGCCGACGGCGACGACGACGAGTGGAACAAGCTTCACGACCGTCGTGACGATCTGCACGCGTCCCGCGACGCCGACGCCCACGACGTTGAACCCGATCACGATCCAGACAAACGCAACCGCCAGCGCCCCTGCCGCCGGGGGCGTGCGGACGATCCCCGGGATGAAGGGATCGAGATAGCCGACGCCCGCAACCGCCAGGGCCGCGAGCGTGCCGACGATGGACAACCAATATCCCCACGCGACGAGAAAACCGGGGACGTCCCCGAACGCCTGCCGCGTATAGGCATAGAGTCCTCCGGCGACCGGGAGCTGCCGCGCGAGCCGCGCGAACACGAGCGCCAGTGCGATGGCGCCAGCCGCGGACACGATCCACCCGACGAGGCTGAGCGCGCCGTACGGCGCGAGCGACGCGGGCAGCAGGAACACGCCCGACCCGACCATGTTGCCAGTGACGATCGATGCGGCGGCCCAGAAACCGAGCACGCGGGACTCCGGTCGGGTCATGTCGTCGGATTATGACCGATGCGGCTGTTAGCGATCCGGGGCTGGGGCGTTTACCTCTATGGCGGCCGTTTCCGCTAAGAGGGACCCCATGTATCGCCGACTGCTTCCGATCGTCGTCACGCTCGCTGCCCTTGGACTGTCGGGCTGCGATTCCTCGCCGAAGTCGCCGGTGGCGTCGTCCCAAGATCCGCAACCGGCTCCGCAATCGACCGCAATACAGGTGATGGGCATTGTGCTCGACACCGCGCTGCGACCCGTCGGCGCGGCGAACGTTGACGTCGTTGATGGCGCACACGCCGGTACGTCGACGACGGCCAACGCCCTGGGTGAGTTCACCTTCAGGGGCAACTTTGACGAAAGGACGACGTTCCGCGCGAGCAAGGAAGGGTACGTCGCCGCCACCGGGGCGCTAGGCCCCACGTGCGCTTCCTGCAATCCCGGCATTCGGTGGATCAGCTTCTATCTGGCAGTGCCCGCCGCACCGGTGGAGATTGCGGGTAACTACACGCTGACCTTCACCGCCGACAGCGCGTGTACAGGCCTCCCGAACGAGCTGCGGACGCGAACCTACGCTGCGACGATAACTCCGGCATCTCAGCCGAACCCACCGGCGAACACAATGTTCAACCTCAAGCTCAGCGGCGCGCAATTTTTCAGGGAGTATGACGGCTTGTGGATTGGTGTCGCTGGCAACTTCGTCACGTTGCTGTTCGGTGGCGACGGTCCGTATGTCGTGGATCAGGTCACACCGAACACGTACATTTCATTTGATGGGCGGGCCGAGATCTCGGTGGGGACATCGCCCGTGTCAACGATCTCCACCTCGTTTGATGGCAGGATTGAGTACTGCCAGCAAGACTCGGAGATGGGCTCATACTATAGCTGCCGCCCAGCCCCGGGGGTCGCGCACGCTGTGTGCGTATCGAAGAATCATCAAATCCTCTTGACGCGGCGATGACGTGAAGGATGTAGAGCGCTGATCACCCCTCCGTCGCCGGTAAAACCACCTTACGGCAGGCGGACGATGCGAGTCCGGATGACCGACGCGTCGCCGCCGGTCGTCCAGACCGCCAGCATGCCCGCGTCCGTGCTGGCCAGCACGGGATACATCGCAGGCCCTTCCTCCGCGAGCGTGATGACCGGGCCGAAGTCGACGCGATCCGGCCCCGGCGTCAACTCGCGCGCCGCGGCGACGCGCCGGCCTCCGATCGCCTCATCCCAGGCGACGACGAGTCGACCGCCCCGACCGACGGCGATCTGGGGATGCGACGGCTTGGGGCTGCCGAGCGTGGGAATGCGCGTCGAGCGTCCGAAGGTGCGGCCGTCGCGCGTGGACGCGTAGAACAATGCGCCCTCGGGATTCTCGCCACCGAGGACCGTCGGCCACAGCAGATGCGCCGTCCCTTCCGCGTCCACCGCCATAGCCGGACCATCGTCCGGACACCCTTCGATGGACCATCCGTCTTCGCGGACGCGCACCGGCGCGGAAAACGATCGCCCGCGATCCCGCGAAATCGTAAACGCCATGTCGCGAAGGTTGCCCGGATACACATGACGCCAGGCGGCGTACAGAACGCCGCCGGGTCCAGCCGCCAACGCGGTCTTGCAGCAGTAGCACACGCCCTTCGCGAGCTCCCGTTCGCCGGACGATGATCCCGCTGCGCTGGAGGGCGGACCTCTCAGGTCCGCCAAGGAGGCGTAGTACAGGCCTGACTTCTGGGCCATCGCCACGCCGTCGTGTGCCGCGCCCTTCTGACGATGTGTGTGACCTGCGCCGCTACCCCGTTCGGCCGCGAGCCCGCGATGATCCAGCCAGATGGCGTGCGCCGCGCCCTGCTGGTCGAGCGTCAGCGCCGGCCACCCCCGATCTCCGGCGGCGCCGGATGACTGAAGCGCGACAGGTGGATCGAACGTCTTGCCGCCATCACGCGACCGGGTGGACTTGACCTCCGTACCGCTGGTGCCCCGCGCGGTCCAGAGAACGAAAATTTCAGGATCGCGGGACCCGCCGCCAGGCGCAAGCGCCACGCGAGGCGGAAGCTCGCCGCCGAGCCGCGCTTCCCCGGGGACGGCATTCACCTGCACGGGTGTCTGGAACGTCCGCCCCGCGTCGCGGCTGACGGCGACGAAGACGTCGGTCTTGCCTTCGGTCGACGCACCCCACGCGACGACGACGAAGGAGCCGGCGGCCGCCACCCAGGGCGTCGAGCTCGAGCGTCCTGTCACGGTCAGCGATACCGTGCCGGTGGACGGCGCCGCCTGCAGGCCAGCGAGAAGAACCGAGACAGCCGCGAGAAGTGCGGCTGTCATTCGGACGCAGTAGTCAGTGCGCATAGCTGTCAGAACCTGAGACGGAGCGCGAATTGAAACGATCGCGGTTCGCCCACCGCGGTGACTTGCCCGTAGTTCGGCAACGGATTCGTCGGATAGGCCCCGGTACCGAAGACCGCATTCCGCGTCACGACGTTGGCCCGGTTCGTGAGGTTGAAGCCCTCCGCCAGCGCTTCCAGCTCCACGCGACCCCTGAGCCGGAACGCACGGCTCACGCGCGCGCTCAGGTTGAAGAACGCCGTGCCGATACCGGCATTCCGATCGATGAACTCACCGTCCACGATCGGCCGGCCCGCGGTGCCCTGAATCGTCGTCGCGCCGGACGTGATGTTGAAGGGCGCCTCCGAGTACGCCTGCAACAGTCCACTCACCTGGAATCCGTGCGTGAGGTACTCCCAGGCCGTTGACGCCGGGCCCATTGGCGAGTTCACCGCGCCGTTGATCACCAGACGGTGACGCTGATCGTTGTCAGAGCGTCCCCAGTCCTTCGAGAGATCGAACGGATCGATGGGCGAGCTGAAAAAGAACTCGCCGACGTTGTTCATCGCCTTCGACAACGTGTAGGCGATCCGGTACTGACCCCACCCGGCCGGTCTCTGCATGAACGAGACGTGCAGGCCGTGATAGGAGGACTCGCCAACCGAGGAGTACTGGCTGTTGTTCGCGTAATTCGGATTCGGCCGGCACCCGTTGTTCGTGCCCACGGGAACGCACGCCGGAACGTTCTGATTCACCGTCATGATCAGATTCGACCCGCGCAGGTACTGATACCCGACGCTGAGCGTCGTACGCTCGCCGATCTGCTGCTCGACCTCGACGCTCGCCTGCCGCGAATACGCGTTCTGGAGGTTCGGGTCCATCGTCGTCAGGCTCGGCAGGGTCACGGAAGGCACGACCTCGCTCAGGATGTTCGGGAACGTCGGCGCCCCGGCCTGCGTGGGAGACAGGCTGACCGCGATCTGACGGAGGTTGTTCAGGTCGGTCGTGTTCCCCGCCGACAGCAGCGCGTTGGCCAGCGCCCGGAGCGGAACGCGGTCGTAGAACAGGCCGGCGCTGCCCCGGACGATGGTGCGGCGAGAGTCGAAGGGCGACCATGCGACGCCGACGCGCGGTGAGACGTTGTCCGCGTCGGTGTTGATGGTCTCGAGGAACTGCAGGTCGTACCGGACGCCGAGGTTCAGCGTCACGTCAGGGCTCACCTTCCACTCGTCCTGCACGAACAGGCCGAGGTTCGGATTGGTCTGCGATACGTCGATGTCGCCGAACGTCTGCGTAAAGCCCGCGTTGTTGTAGACGCCGGCCAGGAACGCCGGCAACGACTGGAAGCCGTACGTCCCACGGATCGCGCGAGGGAACGTAATGTAGTCGTAGTGATAGATGAAGTCCGCGCCGAACCTGACGGCATGGGCGCCCGCCTGATGCGACAGGTTGTTGACGACCTGATACATCCGGTTCAGACGACCCGTCGGGCTCGTCGAGAGCGTTCCGAACGATGCGACGCCCGCAATGCCCACGGCCGGCCCGATGGGATCGGTGGGCGGTGCTTTCAAATCGCTATTCACGAACTGCATGCGTGTTTCGAGCACCGTTCGCTGAGACAGCACCAACGCGTGGCTCAACGCGCTCGCCTGATCGCGGTTGTCGAGGCCTGACGATGCACTCGGCGCGGCGAGTCCACCAGCGCCGCGCGAGTTCTCGGAGCCTGCGTCGTACAGGCTGTACCGAAAGCCCCACCGACCAAAGTCCGATACGTTGTAGTCGACCTTGGCAAGCGCGTTCTTCAAATCGACGGGATTCGGGTACACACCGGTTGTAATCAACGGGCCCTGATAGCCGGTCGCCGCCAGGCGGGCGTTCACGGCCGCGACGTTCGGCGGCAGGATCGTCACGAGGCCGGTCTGGTCGAGATCGCGCCGTTCCACGTTCGTGAAGTAGAACGCCCTGTCCGCCACGATCGGGCCGCCCAGGCTGCCGCCATACTGCGATTGGTGCATCGGCAGCGTCTGTCCCGAGATCGGATTCTCTTCGTTGAAGCGATCGTCGCGTATGTAGTCGTACACGGTTCCGTGGAGCACGTTCGTGCCGCTCTTCGTCACGACGTTCACATATCCACCGAGCGCGCGGCCGAGCTCGGCCTGGCCGCCCGACGTCACTACCTGGAATTGCTCGACGGCGTCCACGCCGTACGTGATGCCGCTCAACCCCGCGGCATCGTCGTTCGCCGAGAGGCCGTCGACGATGAAGTTGTTGGACAGATTCCGCTGGCTGCTGACCGACAGGCTGATGCCGGGAACGGCGGAGGTCTCGGGGAACAACTGCGTGCTCGAGATATTGGTCGGCGAGACACCCGGAACGAGGAGCGCGACCTCCAGGAAGTTACGTCCGTTGAGCGGCAGGCTCCTGACCTCGCTGTCGGACACCGTGCCGGCGATCTGGCTGCGGGCCGCTTCGAGCACCGCGGTCTCTGCGGTGACGGTCACCCTCGCCTCCACGCCACCGACCGCGAGCGTCACGGGCAGCTCGAACGCGGCGCCCGCCGTGAGCGTCAGGGCGTGCGTCGCGTCCTGAAACCCCTGGCGGCTGACGGTGATCACATACGGCCCCACTCTGAGATAGGGAAATCGGAACCGGCCGTTCTGATCGGTGCTCGTCGTACTCACCAGGTTCGTCTGGGTCTGTCGAGCGATGACCTGCGCACCCCCCACGACCGCACCAGACTGGTCGGCTACGCGCCCGCTGACGGTGGCGTAATCGATCGATTGCTGAGCAAACGACTGCGTGGGCGCCCGCGAGCACGACGCCAGCGAGAGCCAGAACTCTCGGCCACTTCAAAGGGACACCTCCCTCGAAACACGTCACCACAATCGCCCGAGGCACACGTGTGCCTTCGGAACCGTGCGGTTACGCGCGCGGAGGTGGAGGATCGGGAGGCGTGAGATGTGTGATCAGGCTCTCCTGCATGACCGACAGGACAGAGCCTGCATGGACACCAGGAAGCACGACGAACGATCCCTCGAGAACGCCCGGATTGGACAAGAGCCTGAACAACGCGGCCGTGGGACCGCCGCATGTTCCGCGGATCGAACATCTCTTGGTGGATTCCTGCTCGCCCTCGCCGTGGCCGTCCCGATGCATGGGGCACGGCGTGCCGTCGGCGGCGCGCATCGGACACATGAGCGCCGCGATCTTCTCGTGGCAGCTCGGCGGCTTGACGCTCGCCGCGGGGCGATGCGCCGCGCAGCAGTCACGCGGGACGAGCGCCGAGAGCGACGCCGCCTGGATCATCAACCAGGCAGCCACCCCGAGGCGCAGGCGCCGGCGGAACAGGGCCATGGACGTCTTGCAGATTAGCACGTCGCGTGCCGGACGGTGTGGTACGAGGCTTCAGCCTCGTCTAGGTCATGTGGTACGAGGCTTTAGCCTCGTCCTGGCCGGACGACCCTAACCGCCTTCGCCAAGGCTACGGCGGTCCGCCGAAGCGTCGCCTGAGGACCGAGCGACGCGAAGGCGGAAGGGTCGTACCACAAAAGTAAGCCGCTTTCGATCGTCGTCGGACGAGCTGGCTCAAAACACGAGCTTGAGGGGTGACTGTTTAATGGGTGAAGCGCAGCACCCACTCGAACAGCGTGCCGACGTCGGCTCCCGCCGCGTTGTCGTCATCGACCGTGAGGCGCCAGCAGCCTGATGCCTCCAGGCCATCAAAGACTGACAACAACGCCGCTCCCTCGGGGTTGAAGGTCCCCGATATCGCTCCGTCCGTCGGATTGTTAGCCGTGCCGATATCCACCCCCGCCTCATCATTCAGCCTGATGATCAACCCTTCGTCGGTGCCGCCAATGTCGGTGAAGAGCGTGAGCGAGATGCCACTCGCAAGATGTGTGAGGGTGACGTCGAGATCGCCGACGAACGTATGAGAGATGACCAGTCCGACGTCGAGGTCTCCGATGACGCCCGAGCCCGGCGGCACGCACATGATCAGCTGGAGCGGGCCACCGCCGAATTCGGGGATCGCGAACGGCCCGGTGGGAATCGCCCAGGCGGAACGCCTGACGTGCCCGACCGCCATGAACACACCGCCGGTGAACGCCGGGTCATAGGCGAACCACTCGTCGTCGGTTGGATTGTCCGAGATCAGGGAGCCAGCGTCGGGGTTGTCGTCGAAGATACGGACGTGGGGCCCTCCCCCGATCCCTGGTGCCGTGAGGACCTCGACAAAAAAAGCACTATTGTCGGTGTCACCGGCGGCCACGCGCACGCCGCCGGTAAAGCTCGGCAAGTACGCGAAGAACTCATCGAAGGTCAACTCGTCCGAAACCCTTCCGTTGGAGTTCGTGTCCGTGAAGATCCTGACATGGGGGCCGCCACCGGCCCCCGGTGCGACGATCACCTCCGCGCCGTTACCGCCCGCGTTTTCTATCGGTCCGACAGCGACATAGAGCCCCCCTGAAAAGAACGCGGGGAACGCCAAGAACTCGTCGAGCGATACGAAGCTGGCTCCATTGAAGGTGAGCACGCGAACGTGCGGCCCACCGCCGGGGCCAGGCGCGAGCACGAGCTCGTCGCCGAGCGCGTTGTTTACGTCTCCAGCCGCAACGCGAACCCCGCCGCTGAACCCGGGGACGTACGCCAGGAACGAAGCGAGCGGCGGATCATCTGCGACGCGCCCGTCTCGATCGAGATCTCGATAGACGATGACATGAGGCCCGCCGCCGGTGTCCGGTCCGGTCACGACTTCGTCGCGTCCGTCGCCATCGAAGTCGCCGGTGGCCACGAAGATCCCGCCCGCGAATCCGCCGTAAGGGGCGAACTGCTCGAGGAGGCCGGCCACCCGCCCGCCGGCCGTCAAACGCCAGATCCGGACGAGTGTCCCGCCCGGGCCCATAGACGTGATCAGCTCGTCGTTCCCGTCGCCGTCCAGGTCCCCCATCGCGACGCGCACGCCGCCGGCGAAGTAGGGCTCCGTGGGCACCGTCGGACTGAAGGCGTAGAAGGAGTCGGTCTGCGTTTCGTACGTGCCGTTATTGTCGAAGTCCGCCCGAATGACGACGTGCGGACCGCCGCCGGCATCCGCGCCCACGACGACGAAACTTTCGGCCAGCCCGGACGCTGCGAGCCCCAGCACGAGGGCAACCGCCAGCCCACCACGACACCAGAGCCGGTGCATACGTTTCTCCTTTACGGACGTTGACGAGAGCGTTGCCGGTCACGAGAACCAGCGGCTTACAGCCAGCTCAGCAGGATGTATCGGGCGGAAACACTGAAAAGAATATCGCGCTCTATCTCAGATTACTTTACAATGCCAAGTAATGACACCTCCGCGCCCGCTCCGCGTGAAGTTCATCCTCCCGGCCCTGACCGAAGCGACCAGCCCGTTCTGGCGTCCGGTCAAGTACTCGCTCTTTCCGCCGCTCGGCCTGGCCACGCTGGCCGCCTACCTGGACCCGGACGATGACGCCGTCATCGAGGACGAGCACGTGCAGCCTCTGACGCTCGAGGACGCCCCGGATCTCGTCGTCATCCAGGTCTACATCACGAACGCGTATCGCGCCTACCGGCTCGCCGACCTGTATCGGTCGAGGGGCAGCTTCGTCGCGCTCGGCGGGCTTCACGTGACCTCCCTGCCGGCCGAAGCGGCGCCGCACGCCGACGCCATCTTCCTCGGACCGGGCGAACAGACGTTCCCCCGGTTCCTCGCGGACTTTCGCGCGGGGTGCCCCGCGCCTCGGTACGAATCGACCGCGGGACGAACGCTCGACCGCCTGCCCCCCGTCCGGCGCGACCTCATCACGCGGCGCAACTACCTGGTCCCCAACTCGATCGTCGTCACGCGCGGCTGCCCCCAGCACTGCGACTTCTGCTACAAGGATGCGTTCTTCGCGGGTGGTCGATCGTTCTATACCCAGCGCGTGGACGATGCGCTGGCCGAGATCGAGCGGCTGCCGGGCCGTCACCTGTACTTCCTCGACGATCACCTGCTGGGGGATCGTCCGTTCGGCCGCGCGCTGTTCGAGGGGATGAAAGGCATGCGCCGGCTGTTCCAGGGTGCGGCCACCGTGGACTCCATCCTCCGCGACGACCTCATCGAGCGCGCGGCGGAGGCCGGCCTTCGAAGCCTGTTCGTCGGATTCGAGACGCTGACGCCTGCCAACCTCGTGCACAGCAACAAGCGTCAGAATCTCGGCCGGGATTATCGCGCCGTGACCGCGAAGCTTCACGACCTCGGCGTCATGATCAACGGCAGCTTCGTTTTCGGGATGGACGATGACGACGAGGATGTCTTTCGACGGACGGTCGAGTGGGCGATCGAGGCCGGGATCACGACCGCGACGTTCCACATCCAGACGCCCTATCCGGGGACGCGGCTCTACGCGCGGATGGAACAATCAGGGCGCATCACGACCCGCAACTGGGACCTCTACGACACGCGCCACGTGGTGTACGCCCCCGCACGGCTGACCCCGCAGACGCTCGAAGCGGGCTACGACTGGGCGTACCGCGAGTTCTATCGCTGGTCGTCGATCGCGCGCGCCGCCCTCACGCACGACTCGTTGAAGCACCAGGCCAAACACTTCGCGTACAGCGCCGGCTGGAAGAAGTTCGAGGCTGCATGGAACCTCGTGATTCGGCTGCGGCAGCTCCGCCGCATGACTCCCATGCTGGAGGCGGTGTTGTCGAGGGTCACGGGCACGCGGCCCGCGACCCTCCTGGACGAAGGTCAGCGCGTTCGCTTCTTCACCGATCGTGCGTCCGCGCAAAGAAGCGGATCGGCCGGTCCAGCCTGATGATGATGAATTCGTTCGGGTCGGGCGCCCGGGTTGCGGGCGGAGCTGAGCTGTTCACCGGCCGGAACGACCGGCCACCGGCTCCCGATTGTCTCCTGCGGGTTGATTGCCGCAGGGTGTATCGGGGAGTCGCATGCACGAGTCATCCGGACGCAGGACCGCTCCAGAAACGCGCCGTCACGTTCACGAGGAAATGTTCCCGGTGCCTCCAGAGACGTTGTTCGCGCTCTTGCACACGCCGAGCGCCATTCGTCAATGGTGGGGAGCGGCTCGGGCGATCGTGCTGCCCGAGAAAGGTGGCATCTGGTCCGCCACGTGGGGGGACTCCGAAGACGATCCGGACTACGTGACGATGGCGACGATCCGGGAGTTCGAGCCACCAAGGCGAATGGTGCTGGGCGACTATCGCTATCGCGCGCGGAGCGGCCCGCTTCCCTTCCGCGCGGACTTCGTGACGGAGTTTCTCGTCGCTCCGCATCCTGAGGGATCGACGCTTCGCGTGTGTCAGGACGGGTTTCCGGCCGGACCGGAGGCGGACGAGTTCTATTCAGCGTGTGGCGACGGATGGCGGAACACGTTCACGGGGATTCGGAGGTTTCTCGCCCGTGACTGTCCTGATCCTTCTGACTGCATGTGACACGCCCCGACGGTTATTTAGGGGAGGTTTGGGAGGTTTAAGGGAGGTTGACTTCACGGATCACGGCTGCCGTCAGGCCGACGCCGCGCGAAGCGCGGCGCTGACGTGGAAAGGCGATGACCGCGTAAGCCGACCGCGATCCCTTTTGGCTCACGCGGCCATTGCCTTCCCACGTCAGCAAGGCCCGGCTCCGCCGGGCCGTCGGCCTGACGGCCGACCTTCTGCCCAGTCTTTTTTTTCCACTTCGTCCCCGCTGCCACGTTGCAGTTTTTGCCCCTTACAACGCCCTGAAACTTCAGAAAGCCCGCCAATTGCGATGGATCAAACCGTGCACCCGTGACTCGCATGCTGGTTCAACTTCCGCTCTACGACCTCACCGAGTTGATCATCGCAAAAACCATTGTCGTTCACGACCACTTCGGTCCCGGGTTGTTCGAGACGGTCTATAAGCGCTGTCTCGGATTGCTCTTGGTCGAAGCCGGCCTGATCGTGGAGATCGAGAAGCCGCTGCCCGCTCGTTTTCGGAATCTTTCTCTCGAGTGTGGCTACCGGCTGGATCTGTTAGTGGAAAACAAAGTGGTGGTCGAGGTGAAGACTGTCGATGCTCTGGCCCCGGTTCACCGGGCTCAGATGAGGACCTACCTGCGACTCGCGGAGTGTCCGGTAGGACTGATTCTTAACTTCAACGTATCGTCCTTGAAGCATGGAATCAGGCGGATCGTGAACAAGCGATGCCTCGATCCTCGCGAAGTCGCTCTGTTCGAGGCGGCAAAAGAGGAAGACGAGCGAAGTCGACCTCCCTATCCTCCCAAACCTCCTGCTAAATAACGTCCGGGCCTGTCACGCGAAGTCACGTGACGTCATCAAAGTCACCCTCGCACCTCGCGCAGCCGCCGCTCCAGAAATCGGCGCTCGCTGTCGTTGGTGACGAGCGCCAGCGCCCGCTCGTAGCTCTTCGCCGCGTCGGCCGACGATCCGAGGCGGCGCAGCAGATCCGCGCGCGCCGCGTGCAGCAGGTGGTAGCCCTCGAGATCCCCCGAGGCGGCGAGCCCGTCGAGGATCGTCAGCGCCGGCCGGGGACCGTCCACCATCGCGACCGCCACCGCCCGGTTCAGGGACACGATCGGCGACGGCTGCACCCGCTCGAGGAGATCGTAAAGCTGCACGATCTGCCGCCAGTCCGTGTCCTCCGGCCTGCCAGCCTGGCAGTGCAGCGCCGCGATCGCCGCCTGCAGCGCGAAGGGCCCCGGCCCGCCGCGCAACGCCTCTTCGACGAGCGGCAGCGCGGCCGCGATCTGCCGCTGATCCCAGCGGCCGCGATCCTGCTCGTCGAGCACGACGAGATCCCCCTCTTCGTCGACCCGGGCGTCCCGCCGCGAATCGTGCAGCAGCATGAGCGCGACGAGCCCCGTCGCCTCGGCTGGAGGCTGCGGCATGAGCGTTCGTACGAGACGCCCGAGCCGGATGGCCTCGGCGCAGAGGTCGGTCCTGACAAGCGGTTCGCGTCGACTCGCCGCGTACCCCTCGTTGAAGATGAGATAAATCACCATCAGCACGGCGTCGAGCCGCGCCGGCATGTCGGTCGTGTCCGGCACCGCGTAGGGAATGCGGGCCTCGCGAATCTTCCGCTTCGCGCGCACCAGCCGCTGCGCCATCGTCGCCGGCGGCACGAGAAACGCGTGGGCGATCTCGTCGGTCTCGAGCCCGCCGAGCGTCCGCAGCGTCAGCGCGACCTGTGCCTCGAGCGCGAGCGCCGGGTGGCAGCACGTGAAGATCAGCCGCAGGCGGTCGTCGGGGATCTCGCTCGTGTCGTAGCTCGGCTCCTCGACGCTCCGCGCGGACTCCGCGTGGGCATACCACTCGAGCTTCTCCTCGAAGAGCTGCCGGCGGCGGATCCGGTCGATGGCCTTGTGGCGGGCGGTCTTGATGATCCACGCGCGTGGCAGGTCCGGAACGCCGGAGGTCCGCCAGCTGTCGACGGCGATGGCAAAGGCTTCCTGCGCCGCTTCCTCGGCGAGGTCGAAATCGCCCACGAGCCGTATCAGGGTGGCGACGATCCGGCCCCAATCCGAGCGGTACAGCTCGTCGACGGCCGCGGCGACCGCAGCCTCTGAAGGCATGAACAGATACTATCGTCCAGGCAGCCCTAAAGGGCTGCGCTACGGAAAGCCCAGGCAGCCCTAAAGGGCTGCGCTACGGAAAGCACGGGCAGCCCTGACCGCCTCCGCCAAGGCTACGGCGGTCCGCCGGAGCTTTACGCGAAGGCGGAAGGGCTGCGCTACGTGTGTTATAGGGATGCTGTCGATCCGGGCGCCGGCCGTTCGACTTACCGCAGGAGGCGCGACCGTGAAATACATCTTGCTGATTCATCACGACGAGGAGTCGTTCGGGAAGCTCACCGAGGACGAGCGGCAGCGGGTCTACAGCGAGTACAGGGCATTGCGGGAACAGATGAAGGCGGCCGGCCAGCACGTGGCCGGCGACAGGCTGCACCCCACGTCATCCGCCAGGCACGTCCGGGTTCGCGACGGAAAGCAGGTCGTGACGAGCGGCCCCTTCGCGGAGACGCGCGAGCAGCTCGGCGGCTATTTCGTGGTCGACGTCGACGACCTCGACGAGGCGATCGCCATCGCCGCGCGAATCCCGTCGGCGCGTACGGGCACGATCGAAGTCAGGCAGGTGGCCGAGGCGGCGGTCCCGTCCGCCACGACGTAGGGGGAAGACATGCGATACATGCTCCTCGTCTATTCGAACGAGGCAGAGCTGGAACGGGCCACTCCAGAGGTCCTGAGCGGCGTCGCAGAGGGGCATCGGACGGTCATGGACGAGGCGCGCCGGGCCGGCGCCTTCGTCGCGGCGGACCCGCTGGCTCCCACGCCCACCGCCACCACCGTCCGAGTGGTCGACGGCCGGCCGGTGATCGTCGATGGTCCTTTCGCGGAAACGAAGGAGCAGCTGGCGGGCTACTACATCCTTCACTGCCAGGATCTCGACGAGGCGATCGGGTGGGCCAGGAAGATCCCGACCGCCTGTGCCGGCGGCGTCGGCTGCATCGAGATCAGGCCGATGCGGTACCAGTAACGAGGCTGAAGCCTCGTGCCACCTGTGGGCTGCAAATCCAAACGAAGGACCGCTCCGTAGAGTAAGCGGATACCGGGCTGTTTCGCGTATCCTCCAGGAGCGGCATGTTGCACCCGCGCGCGGGCTTTCTGATTCGTTCGACCCTGGGCGTCCTGCTCTTCGCCGGAACCGCCGTCGCACAGACCTCTGAGGTCGTCGGCGTCGTCCGCGACGAAACCGGCGGTTTGCTGCCGGGCGTCGTCGTCGAGCTGACGATGGCTGCGGGCCACACGCGGCAGACGGCAACGGATGCGCAAGGCGCGTACCGGTTCGACAATCTCGCGCCTGGCGAGGCTCAGGTCGTCTATTCGCTGGTCAATTTCTCGACCGCGCGGCGAACGGTCGTCGTGCCGGCGGCCGGCACGGTGCGCTCGAATGTCGTGCTGCAACTTGCCCTCCACGCGGACGTGACGGTCACCGGCAAATCCACGTTCACCAACCTTGCCGACGTCGAGGATCCGGCGCAGAACCTGGTGGGCATCGCCCAGTCCGCCAGTCAGGGCGCGATCACCGCTCGTCAGCTCGACACGCGTCCGATCATGCGCACCGGCGAGGTGCTCGAGACCGTTCCCGGGATGGTGATCAGTCAGCACAGCGGAGAAGGCAAGGCGAATCAGTACCTACTTGCGAGGGTTCAACCTCGATCACGGAACCGATTTCGCCACGACGGTCGCGGGCATCCCCGTGAATCTCCCGACGCACGGGCATGGCCACGGCTACGCGGATCTCAATTTCCTCATTCCCGAGCTCGTCAGCGGCGTGCAGTACTCGAAAGGACCCTACTTCGCGGACCAGGGGGACTTCGCGACCGCGGGCGCCGCCAACATCAACTACACGAACAGCCTGGCGCGTCCGATCGTCCGCGCCGGCGGCGGCGACGAGGGGTTCGGCCGCGTGCTCGCGGCCGCGTCCCCGGCGATCGGCCAGGGCCGCCTGCTCGCCGCGCTCGAAGTGCAGCACAACGACGGGCCGTGGGAGCAGCCGGACAGCTTCCGGAAGGTCAACGGCCTCGTCCGCTACAGCCGCGGCGACACGCAGAACGGCTTCGCGCTCACGGGGATGGGGTACCGCGGCGTCTGGGACTCGACCGACCAGATTCCGTCGCGCGCCGTAGACGATGGAACGCTCGATCGGTTCGGGACGATCGACACGACGGATGGCGGCGATTCGTACCGCTACAGCGGATCGTTCGAATGGCAGCGCACGCGAAACAACGCGAGCACGAAGCTGACGGCGTTCGGCCTCGCGTACGATCTGAACCTGTTCTCCAACTTCACTTACTTCCTCGACGACCCGGAGAACGGCGATCAGTTCCGCCAGGCCGATCATCGCTTCGTCTCGGGCGCACGACTGAGTCACCGGCGGCTCGGTCGATGGGCGGGCCGGGCTGTCCAGAATACGGTCGGCCTTCAGCTTCGCAACGACAACATCTCTAACGTCGGCCTGTATCACACGGTCGCGCGCCGGCCGCTGGAAACGATCCGGCAGGACTCGGTGCTTCAGACGAGCGCCGGCGGATTCGCCCAGAACGAGACGCAGTGGACGCCCTGGCTTCGCACGCTCGCCGGCGCGCGCGTGGATTGGTATCGCTTCGACGTCGACGCTGGTGAGCCGGCGAACTCGGGAACGGACCACGCCGCGCTCGTCAGCCCGAAGGCCGGAGCGATGTTCGGGCCGTGGCACGGCACGGAGCTGTACGTCAACGCCGGGCTCGGCTTTCACAGCAACGACGCGCGCGGCGCGACGATCACCGTCGATCCGACGACACGGCGCGCCAGCCGAACGAGTGACGCCGCTCGCGCGCGCGAGGGGCGCGGAGCTTGGCATCAGAAGCGTTCGGATCCCGGGTCTGCAAACGAGCCTCACCGTCTGGACGCTGAGCCTCGACTCGGAGTTGATCTTCATCGGCGACGCCGGGACGACCGAGGCCGGTCGTCCGAGCCACCGGTACGGCGTCGAGTGGGCCAACTACTACTCGCCGCGGCCGTGGTTGACGTTCGACTTCGACCTCGCCGTCTCCAGCGCGCGCTTCACCGACGACGATCCCGCGGGCGACCTGGTTCCGGGCGCCGTCGCGACGGTCGTCTCGGGCGGCGCGACGGTGGACAGCGTGCGGAACATCTTCGGCAGCGTGCGGTGGCGGTACTTCGGCCCGCGCCCGCTCATCGAGGACAATTCCGTCCGGTCGGAGGCCACGAGCCTGGTCAACCTCGAGGCTGGCTACAAGTTCAGCAACACCGTGCGGCTGGCGCTCGACGTCTTCAACATCTTCGACGCGAAGAACAGCGACATCGACTACTTCTACACGTCGCGGCTGCCAGGCGAGCCCGCGGGCGGCGTCGACGACATCCACTTCCATCCCACACTCCCCCGAACCGCCCGGATCAGCCTGATCGTCGGATTCTGAGCGGCGCAGCGCGTCCGCGGAGGTCGTCGGTCGAATGTCGATCCGGGACGCTCCGTCTTCGACTTATCAATAGAAGGGCATGACGTGTTCGGAGGCGGGACGCGCACACGGCGTGTGCGGTCCGGAAACCGACGTGGGAATTGAACGCGAGCTCTCGCGTGTTCTACCGCTTGTGCCCCGTTCAGATGGCGGGAGCCCGCTCAGCGGGAAGGACTCCAATGATCTCACATTCGAGAAAAACGCTCGTGCGCGCGCGTCGATCCTTCGCACTTCAAGGTCCGCTTGCGCGTGCCCGTCGGCGGCGGAGCTGCGGCGCAGCGTCAGCACGCTCTTGCGCCGCGGCGGCCGACGAATCCTGCTCGATCTGTCCCGAGTCTCGGCTCTGGACGCGGGCGGGTCTGGGCGAGCTGATCCATGTCTACAACATGGCGACAGCCGCCCGCGGCGTGCTTCGAGTTGTGGAGACCACCGCGCGGGTCCGTCAGCTTCTCGATCGGGCAGGTCTTGTCGATCTGTTGACCGGGACGCCAGACGATGGCCCGCACCGTCCAGCCGAAGCTGCCTGCCTCGCCCCGCGACGCAGCCGGACGTGACCCACGCCGTCCGGCGAGATCGTCGTGGCGTAGGCCACGTTCCGGGAAGGGGGTAATGACCATGATCTGCGTCACCGGCGCCGGCGGGCTCTCAGCAGCGAGGTCATCAAACAGCTCGAGTCAGCCAAGGCAGAGCGCCAAGGGATCCAGTCGGCATGTGCGCTGCCCTGACATCGCCGCGGCGCCGTCTCGGCATCCTGTTTCACGGCAGCCGAGAACGCTACTCTGTACGATGCAGAGGATCTCGCGTTTCTATCGCTCGTCGCGAATCAGGTTGCGCTCGCCATTGAGAGCGCGGAGAACTACGAGGCGTTGCAGCACTCGCTCGCGCTCGAGCGAGACCGCATGCGGAACGTCGAGGCGTGCGACGAACTGCTGCGCGCGTTGTCGACGGTCCTCGACATCCGTCGGGTGTTTCCGCAAATCTCGCAGATCGCGGCGACGGTCCTTCCTCACGATCTGTTGATGTTCGCGTTTCTCAATGGACAGCGCGACGTCGTCGTGCAAGCCACGTCCCACGAGTGGGCACCGCTGCCGACCGGAATGAAGGTTCACCACGTGATCCCTGAGAGCGGCGGGAGCGCGATCATCGGCGACCTCGAAGACCCGAATGCCCGCCCTGCGGTCGAGCCGCCGGATTTCTGGGATGGGGTTCGCTCGGCGGGATACCGCTCGATGCTGGCGGTCCACCTGCCCGCTCGCGACCAGATGGTCGCACTCGTCTTCTGGTCGAAGCGGTCTCACGCGTTCGACGACCGGCAGTTGGGGATGGCCCGCCGCATCGCGGATCACGTGGTCCTCGCGGTCTCTCACGAACAACTCGCCGACCTGGCCCGTGAGGCGGCCGAAGCCAAATTGCGAGCAGACCGTCTCGAAGCGCGCGTCCGCTCGTTGTCCGAGGAGCTCGCGGCGAAGGCCGGACGCATGGTCGGTCCGTCGGACGCGTGGCAAGCGGTGCTCAAGGCGGCGACGCAGGTCGCGTCAACTGACACGACGGTCCTGCTCGTGGGCGAATCCGGCACCGGCAAGGAAGTGGTCGCCAGGTTCATCCATCACGCCTCGAACCGTGCGAACGGACCGTTCGTTGCGCTGAATTGCGCGGCGCTCCCCGAGCATTTGCTCGAATCCGAGCTCTTCGGCTATGAGCGTGGCGCGTTTACTGGCGCGCAGCAGGCCAAACCTGGGCAGATCGAGCTGGCGGCGGGCGGAGTGCTTTTTCTCGACGAAGTCGCCGAGATGAGCGCATCCGCACAGGCCAAGTTCCTTCGTGTCCTGCAGGAGCGCGAGTTCCAGCGACTCGGCTCGACACGCACGTTGAAGGCAAACGTGCGTGTGATTGCGGCGACCAATCGCGATCTGAAAAAGGCGCTCGAACGCGGCGATTTTCGCGAGGACCTCTTCTATCGGCTGCAGGTCTTCGATATCAAGCTCCCGCCCCTTCGGGCACGACCGACCGACATCCTGCCCCTCAGCGAAGCATTTCTCGAACAGATCGGCCTGACGTTCGGGCGGCCCGCGTCGGGCCTGACACGCGACGCCAAAGAGGCGCTCATGCACTACGACTGGCCGGGAAACGTGCGGGAGCTGCGCAATGCGCTCGAGCGGGTCGCGATTCTCTGTGAAGGCGGCCTGATCACGCCGGAGCCGCTGGAGGCCGGAAGCGGTCCTAAGCGCCTGCCTCGCCGTAGCCTTGCGAGCGGACTGGCGTGGACGTTTCTCCGGCCGAACAGCTTCATGCAGAACGCGGTACGTTCATGGCGGCGACGATCAGGGCTGAAGGCGCGTTCGACAGCGCGAGCGGCCAGGCGAAGATCAGCCATTCACGTTCGCCACAACATCGGCCGGCTCGCCGTCGATCGGCAACTCCCGCGGCCAGACCAGCATTGGAAGACGTGAATCCCTCTCGCGGAAGGGCTCACGATAGGCGTCCATCTCCGTGTCACTCAAGGAGCGGAGAATGCTCTTGGGCATCACCACTTCAATGAATGCGTTGTCGTCCAGGATCAGATGTTCCCCCTCGGCCGAGCGAAACGCTCGAAACATCGCGTCGCGACCTTTGGGAAAGTCCTCCCACCGACGCGGCCGTACGATCGCCTCCATATACACGATCGCACGCACGGCGTTCGGGTGTCGGTGCGCCCAATTGAAACCGAGGGCCGAGCCCCAATCGTGAAGGACGAGCGTGACGTCTCGACTTAGGTTGAGCTTTGCAAACCACTCGTCGAGATACCGCGTGTGATCCGCGAAGCGATAGCGGTTCTCAGGCGACTTGCCGGATCGACCCATTCCCACAAGGTCCGGCGCCAGGCATCGCCCGAGCGTCAGTGTGTGCGGGATGACGTTCCGCCACACATATGACGACGTCGGATTGCCATGCAGGAACACAATGGGCACGCCTTCACCAGCGTCGACAAAGCTGATCTCGGTGTCGAGAACGGACACACGACGTCGCGGATGATTGTCTTCCGCACTAATCGCCACGGTCGAATCCTCCAGCTTTGCAGGCGCTGACGGAGCCTCGGGCATGAGGGACAGCGCGTACACGCTGACCGGCCCCGAGCGCGCTGACCTATGACGACATGGCCGATGAGATGTCGAAAGTGCTTCCGGCGGTCGGCCGATCAGCCACGTCAGCCTGTCGCCGTCGGACTTCGAAGGCGGGCATGCTGGCTGAGGGAATGCCCGAGGCGCTCGCGGATCGCCTGCTGGACCTGGAGCGCTACTTTCGCGAGGGCCGGGCGAGTCACATCACACCTGACATCACAGCAGATGACCGGACGCGACGCAAGACGACTCGCGGATTACGTGCGGACCGCCGCCACCGACGTCTGGAGCGATCGTGACGAGGAACGCCTTGGGCGATCGAATCTCGTCGCGCGGCGCGTGCTGCCAGCGAATGAATGCATCCTGCAGCATGTCTTCCGCGTCGGCGACGGTTCCCAGCATCCGGTAAGCGATCGAGAAAAGCAGGCTCCGGTACTCGTCGAACGTCGTCAACGGATCCGGAGCCCCCTTCGAGTCGCCGTCGTCAGCCATGTGATTGTGAGCCATAGAGCTCATGATGGTTGCTACGGCAGCCGATTGGTGACGGGAAACGGCACCTGAGCGGGCGACCTGCCTGGAGCGAATGGCTCTTTTCAAAGTAGTAGTACGAGACCGCCAGCAGGCAGAAGAAGACGAGCGGATCGATGACGTACAACACGCTGAGATTGCGTGCGTCGCCGCGGCCGAAATGGGCAATCGCTGCCGACACCAGCGTGATCGCGAAGCCGGCGTACGCGAATTCCTTGACCTTGAATGGAACAGCGGGGATCAGGAGCGCAAGTTCACCGAGGATCTTGGCGATCGTTAGCTCAACCTTGAAGTACGGCGGGAATCCAAGATGGACGAACGCGCCTTCAGGGCCGTTCGGAAAAGGAAAACGGTCGTTGAACACGAAGTTGACGATGCTGAACAGCATCACCGCCAGTACCAGTCCCGTGCTCGCGCGGTACAACCGCACGTTCCCGACTCGTCAGTGTGCGGCTTGCTCCCATTATCGACACGATTTCCTCCAGATTCCCGTGGCGGTGGGCACGGCTCCCACGATGCCGGAGCCTCCCGCCTCAACGTTCTACGAAGCCAAGACCGGTGACGCGTTCCGCCTGTGACATGTTCTCGGCGCGGCCGGATACCACATCCGTCGGCACCCTGGCGGCGCTCCACCAGACTGCCCATATCGTGACGACAATCTGGAGAAGGATGACGGTGACGAGTGTCAAAGGGCGGCCCGCCAGCGCGTCTTCGGGGCCTGGTATCGATCGAAAGAACTCAGAGATATTCGCGAGATTGAAACCCAGAATGACTGCAAGCAGAGCCTTACCGCCGCGGAAGATCCACCAGCACACAAGCCCGTAGGCCAGTTCCACCAGAAACGCAAGCGGTGCAAGTCGACCGTACAGGAACGTTCCGTATTTTGGCGCGCCGTCGAAGGGGCCCAGGGCGATGTCGCCGTTGTGCGTCACGAGATCGAGGAGGAGATGCGACAGTATTGCGACGCTCAGGACCGCGCCGAGGCGCGCTCGACCGACGACGGCTCCCATTGACCACACCACAAACACTGCACCAAGGACCGTTAGCACGGAGTGCGAGTACGGCATGTACGCGAGGTGGATGTCGCCGACGTAGCGCACGATCGGCTCGGTTGTCGTATGCTCGACGCCGAGATAGTTCAACGCGACCCACGCGACACTCCATTGCCTGCACCGAGAGGACGAGAGCGACGAGTGACACGTTCTCGAAGCGCCGCTTGAAGATCAGTGCTGTCGCGGCGTGGTTGATGGCGAACATGCGTCACATCCCGGCTCGAAGCCTATCGGCGGGTAACCGCGACAGGTTCGGATCCTCCCGGCACAAATCCGACACCATTGCCGCGATTCCCTCGCGGTAGGTTGTAAACCGTGGCTGCCAGGCGAGCTCGTTCTTGGCCTTCGCGTTCGAGACACGCATGGATGTATCGACGGCGACCCTCGCAGCGTACTGGGCGACCAGGCGGGTCAGCCAGCGCGGAAGTCGGCGAGGCGGAGGGGCGCCTACGGCCGCCGCCATCGCGGTGAAGAGATCCTCCCAGGTCGCTGGTTGATCGTCGACCACGTTGTATGCCTGTCCGGCTCGGCCGACCTCGAGTGCCGAGACCGTTGCCGCGGCGGCATCGAGATGGTGAACCCACCCGAGCAAACCACCGACAGACACCGGGACGCCTCGTTTCTTCAGCATCGTGCGCATCTGCGCACCATCGCCGCCGTACAGCAAGCCGTACCGAAGAGCGATCCCTTCCGGCGCCTTGAACGTCTGCGTTTCCGCCGATGCCAGCGCAGCGACGGCATCGTCGGTCAGGTCGCCGGCCGGAATGCCGAATGTGTCGCGTTCGGTGAGGATCCGATCGCCGTGGTCGCGGAAGCCGTAGCCGAAGATGATCGACTGGGTCACCATCCGCTTCGCGCCAAGCCGTTCCGCCACCGCTAGTAGATTCGCCGTGCCTTCCGTTCGCAGGCGGTTCGTCACGGCCATGCCGTTCGCGCGAAGCGGCGGTTTGCGCAAAGAGGTGAGCTCATGGATGACGGCGTCCGCGGTTAAGCCGTTCGCGGCACGGAGTAGGCCGTCACGATCGAGCGCGTCGGCGACCAGTGGTTCCGCGCCGAGCGCTCGCACGCCATCGGCACCGGCGGGATTGCGAATCAGGCCAACGACGCTGTGCCCTCGGGCGACACGAAGACGGGTCAGCGGGATCCCGAGGGCGCCGCTGCCACCGGCGACAAGTACTCTCATGACGCCCTCCGACCTGCGAGTCGAACGATCGCGTAGATGCCTGGAATCATCGGGAGTGCGGCTGTGTACAGGCCGGGGAAGTAATAACGGCCGGTTGCGCCTATCCAGTAATTCGGCATCTCTGCGACAAGGCGTCCGTTTGACACCGTCGCGGTGATCGCCGCCGGCACGGTCGGATCCAGTGCGGGCCTCAGCAGTGGAAAAATGAAGTGCGTGAATTCCGCAACTCCGGGGCCGATGAAGATGAACCAGGCGAGGAAGCCGGCGAGCGGAATCCGGTAATAGAGGCCGATCGCGGTCAAGGCGTAGAGACAAGGCCCCACGAAGGCAAAGATCAACAGGAACGAACGCTCGGTCCATGAGATGTCGAACAGTCGACTCATGGCGGGACCGAACCTCGCCAGATATTCCTCCGCCATGTGTACGTTGAGCGCGGCGACGGTCAGCAGGAAGAGCGGAAGGATCACCGATGGAGCGAGGGGGCGCCGCAAGTACGACCGTTGCCAGATGACGAATGCCACGACACCCGAGCCTCCAACGATCACGACCGGTGGCAGGCCGATCGCGGTATAGCCACCCCACATGGCGACGACCAGGAACAGTTCGGCAACCACGCTGTTCCACGCTCTGGTGCGTGGTGGGGTATCGACGACTTCGGAGGCTGGCGCGGGTCGCCGATCTCGCCTCACCGGGCCGGGCGGGTGTTGTGAAGCTTCGATGGTTCGTGGAACGGACATGCGGTGACTCTGGGGCAAGATCGGCGCCACGCCTGTGGACGCAAGACACCGCGACATACGGACTGGCCCACGCTCAGCAGGCTGCGCATTCCTGCGCACTGGTTAGTTCTGCGCAGCACAGGTGAAGGAATTCCAGATCGCAACGTCAGTCCAGTGTGGCTTTCGCCTCCTGAACATGTGGCGTTCGTTTTGCGAGGAGCCACTCGCGCTGATGAAGGACAAGCGGGAATTCTTTGTAAGCACTGGCCGACTCAGGAGATCCACTGATGTGTCACATGACCGTTACCGCACGCCCGCACGCCGGTGGAACCTCCGTCGCTCGCGCCGGCGTCTTCCATATCAGGCTCGCCCCATTCGGCACGGCGTCCCCCACGCCGACCGTGAGAGCCGTCGACCCGGCAGACTGTTCCTCCGTCGGCACAATCCCCGACATCGGACGCTGTCGATCACGATGCCCGCTGATCGTCATACGGGCAGAGGGCGTCATACGAACATGAGACGAAGCCACCTGAGCCGCTCGTGACTACCGGAGAGGTAATTGCGGTGCGTGTTCGACACGTTAGACCGTTATGCGTATGAGGATTTCGTCACCGCATAACGGCGGCGCGCAAAGCGCGCCTGCGAGGGAGCGGCGCGGGGCGAAGGGGACCCCGCAAGCGACCGAGCCGGGGTCCGGGGCGGAGCCCCGGTAGAGAGAGGACGTATGGTCAAACGATTGATTCTCATGCTGGTGGTGATGGCCCTGATCATCGGGGCCCTCGGTTTCTTCAAGCTCCGCCAGTTTCAGGCGATGGCCGGACAAGCATTCGTACCTCCCCCTGAAGCCGTGACGACCATCGTCGCCGAGCAGGAGAAGTGGCCCGCGACGCTCAGCGCGATCGGGACGATGGCGGCCGTGCAGGGCGTGACGGTGAGCGCCGACCTGCCTGGGATCGTCGATCGAATCGCATTCGATTCCGGCAGGGCCGTTCGCGAGGGTGACGTGCTGCGTGCAGCTCGATACGCGCCAGGAACAGGCGCAGCTGGCCGCGGTCGAGGCCGAGCGGGATCTCGCCCGGCTGAACTTCAAGCGCATGGAGGGCCTGGTCTCCGAAGGTGCGATCTCCCGCGCGGAGTACGACAGCGCCGCCGCTCAGCAGAAGAGCACCGAAGCGCGGGTCGGCGAGATCCGGGCAACGATCGCTCGGAAGACCATCCGCGCGCCCTTCTCAGGCATCCTGGGGATCCGTCAGGTCAACCTCGGACAGTATCTGTCGGGGGGCGACGCGATCGTGCCGCTCCAGGCGCTGAGTCCGATCTACGTGAACTTCGGCGTGCCGCAGCAGCAGGCGGCGCAGGTGGGCGTGGGCCGCACCGTGCGCGTCAAGGCCGACAGCCTGGCGGGCGTCGAGTTCACCGGGCGCATCACGGCGCTCGACTCGGTCGTGGACCAGACAACCCGGAACGTCCAGATTCAGGCGACGCTGGCTAACCCGCGCGGCACGCTGCGACCCGGCATGTTCGTTCAGGCGGAGGTCATGTTGGGCGCGACCCGTTCGGTCGTGACGCTGCCGGCCTCCGCCATCAGCTACGCGCCGTACGGCGATTCGGTGTTCGTGGTCACGGATCTCAAGGGCGAGGACGGTCAGACCTACCGGGGCGTGCGCCAGCAGATCGTCAAGCTCGAAGGTACGCGCGGCGATCAGGTTGGCGTGATCTCCGGCGTCAAAGCCGGCGACGAGGTCGTCACCTCCGGTGTTTTCAAGCTGCGGAACGGCGCGGCCGTCCTCGTGAACAACAAGGTCCGGCCGGCGAACAACCCCAAGCCCAAGCCCGAGGATAGCTGATGCGCTTCACCGATCTCTTCGTCAAGCGCCCGGTTCTCGCGATCGTCGTCAACCTGGTGATCCTGATCGCGGGGCTGCAGTCGATCCGCTCCCTGAGCGTCCGGCAGTACCCGCGCAGCGACATCGCCGTCGTCCGTGTGTCGACGGTGTACGTGGGCGCGAACGCCGATCTCGTGCGTGGGTTCATCACGACGCCGCTCGAGCGTGTCATCGCGAGCGCCGACGGCATCGACTACATGGAGTCGTCGAGCGCCCAGGGGCTCAGCACGATCGCCGTGCACCTGCGGCTCAACTACGACACCAACGACGCGCTGACGCAGATTCAGTCGAAGGTGGCCCAGGTCCGCAACGACCTGCCGCCAGAGGCGGAGGCGCCGGTGATCGAGGTGGAGAACGCGGAAACACAATTCGCCGCGCTGTACCTCAGCTTCGCGTCGGAAGGGCTGGATCAGAACCAGATCACCGACTACTTGATTCGGGTCGTGCAGCCGAAGCTGAGCGCCGTCAGCGGCGTTCAGCGCGCCGACATCCTGGGCGACCGGACGTTCGCCATGCGCATCTGGCTCAAGCCGGAGCAGATGGCGGCGCACGGCATCTCACCCTCAATGGTGCGCGACGCGCTGGCGCGCAACAACTACCTGTCCGCGCTCGGGCGCACGAAGGGCTCGATGGTGTCGGTGAACCTGGTCGCCAACACCGACCTGCGGTCGCCCGAAGAGTTCCGCCAGCTTGTCGTCAAGGAGGAGGATCGCGTCGTCGTCCGGCTCGGCGACATCGCGGACGTGGTCCTCGGCGCGGAGAACTACGAGGAAGACGTCCGCTTCAACGGCCAGACCGCCGTGTTCATGGGCGTGTGGGTCCTCCCCACCGCCAACTCGCTCGAGGTCATCGAACGGGTTCGTGCCGAGATACCGGGCATCCAGGCGCAGATGCCGGCCGGCATGGTCGCCGGCATCCCCTACGACGCGACCGCGTACATCGATGACGCGATCAACGAAGTGCTCACGACGCTCTCCGAGACGCTCATCATCGTCATCGTTGTGATCTTCCTCTTCCTGGGATCGCTGCGGTCGGTGCTCATCCCGATCGTCGCGATTCCGATCTCGCTCGTCGGCGCGGTCTTCCTGATGCTCGCGGCGGGATTCACGATCAACCTGCTGACGCTGCTCGCGATCGTGCTGTCGGTCGGCCTGGTCGTGGACGACGCGATCGTGATGGTGGAGAACATAGAAAGGCATATTCACCTGGGCAAGCCTCCGTTCCGGGCGGCCATCGACGGCGCCCGGGAGCTGGTCGGCCCGATCATCGCCATGACCATCACGCTGGCTGCCGTGTATGCCCCGGTGGGCATCCAGGGCGGGCTGACGGGCGCGCTGTTCCGGGAGTTCGCGTTCACGCTGGCCGGCGCGGTCATCGTGTCCGGCATCGTCGCGCTCACGCTGTCGCCCATGATGGGGGCGAAGCTGCTGCGCTCCGGGCAGAGCGAGCGAGGATTCGCCGGGTGGATCAATCGGCGTTTCGAAAGCGTGCGCAATTGGTACACGCGAGCGCTGACGGGCACGCTCCGCTACAGACCGGTCGTCCTCGTGTTCTGGGCGATCGTGGTGTTGCTGATGGTGCCGTTCTACATGTTCTCGCAGCGCGAGCTCGCGCCAGCCGAAGACCAGGGAGTCGTGTTCTCGATCCTGCAGACTTCGGCAAACTCCACGCTCGATCAGACCAAGATGTTCGCCGAGCAGGTCGCCAACGTCTATCGATCGCTTCCCGAGGCCGCCAGCATCTTCCAGCTCACGTTTCCAACGGGCGGCTTCGGCGGGTTCGTGACCAAGCCGTGGAGCGAACGGACGAAGACCACCGATCAGCTCCTGCTCGAGATTGCGGGACCCCTGTCGCAGATTCCCGGCATCCGTGCGATCCCGCTGACGCCGCCGCCGCTTCCCGGCGGCGGGGACTTCCCGGTCGATCTCGTGATCTCGTCGGCGGCGGAGCCGGAGCAGCTTCGGGAGTTCGCGAACCAGCTCGTCCCGAAGGCGTTCGCGAGCGGCCTGTTCATGTTCGCGGACGTCGACGTGAAGTTCGACCAGCCCCAGACGGAGGTCGTCTTCGATCGGGACAAGCTTCGCTCGCAGGGGGTCAGCCTGAGTCAGGCGGGACTCGACCTGTCCACGATGCTCGGCGGGGACTACGTGAACCGGTTCAGCATTCAGGGCCGGAGCTACAAGGTCATTCCGCAGGTCAAGCGCGAGGACCGGCTGACGCCGGACCAGCTCGAGCAGATGTACATCACGGGGTCGGACGATCAGCTCGTCCCGCTGTCGACGTTCGCGAGCCTGCGGACGACGACCGAGCCGCGCGAGCTGAAGAAGTTCCAGCAGCTCAACGCGATTCGGATCCAGGGCGTAATCCCGCCGCCGGTTCCGCTCGACCAGGCGCTGCGCGTGCTCGAAGACGAGGCAAGGGCGATCCTGCCGCAGGGGTTCACGATCGACTACGCGGGCGAGTCGCGCCAGCTCCGCGTGGAGGGCAGCAGGTTCCTGAGCACGTTCCTGCTCTCGGCGATCCTGATTTACCTCGTGCTCGCCGCGCAGTTCGAGAGCTTCCGGGATCCGTTCATCATCCTTGCGGGCTCGGTTCCGCTGGCGATCTCCGGCTCCCTGCTGTTTTCGTTCCTCGGCTTCACGACGCTGAACATCTACAGCCAGGTCGGGCTGATTACGCTCGTCGGCCTTGTGTCCAAGAACGGCATCCTGATTGTGCAGTTCGCCAACCACCTGCAGGAGACGGGAGTCGAGAAGCTCCGCGCGGTGATCGAAGCGGCGGGCACGCGGCTGCGCCCGATTCTGATGACGACCGCGGCGACGGTGGTGGGCCACTTTCCGCTCGTCATCGCGACGGGACCCGGAGCGGGGGCGCGGAACAGCATCGGCATCATGCTGGTCACCGGCATGATCATCGGCACGGTGTTCACGCTGTTCGTGGTGCCCTCCATTTACATGCTCGTCGCGAAGACACGGGCCACAGTGGCCGCCGAAGAGCAGGAGATCGAGGCGGACACCGTTCGGGCCCCCTCCGGCCTCCGTCCGTCGGCCGTTATGGAATAACAATGAATACACGACCTATCGTCGTCGCGATGACAGCCGCCGTGCTGACCGGCTGCACGGTCGGTCCGAACTACCGCAGGCCGGCCATCGACCCGCCCGCGGCCTTTCGCAGCAGCCCATCGGCCGCGCCGGCCGCCGCCTCGCTTGCGGACCTGAAGTGGTTCGAGGTGTTCAAGGACGAGCGGCTGCAGGAGATGGTCCGCACGGCGCTCGTGAAGAATTACGACGTGCGCGACGCCGTTGTGCGGGTCGAGGCGGCTCGCGCGAATCTCGGCATTACGCGCGCCGACCAGTTCCCGACGATCGACGCGAGCGCAGGCGTAACCAGCCAGCGCTTCGCCGCGGGCGGCGCTGTCCCGCTCCCCCAGGGGGTCGATCAAACCCGAACCATCGGCGGCGCCGCAATCAATCTTCTCTCGTTCGAGCTGGACGTCTGGGGCCGGCTGCGGCGGGCGACCGAGGCCGCACGGGCGGACCTGCTCGCCAGCGAAGAGAACCAGAAAGCGGTGATGACGACGCTCGTGAGCGACGTCGCCGGCGCGTACTTCAACCTGCTCGCGCTCGACATGGAGCTGGGGATCGCCAAACGCACGCTGGCGACCCGCGAGGAGTCGCTCCAGCTGATCCGCATCAGGGAGCAAAGCGGCCTCGCCACGGTCGTCGAGCTCCGCCAGGGCGAGCAGCTCGTCTACGGCGCCGCCCAGGCGATCCCGATCGCGGAGCGGCTCATCGAACAGACCGAGAATCAGCTCAGTCTTCTGCTCGGCGGCAACCCCGAGGCCAAGCCGCGAGGCCGTTCCTTGACCGAACAGGAACAGCCCCCCTCGGTCCCGCCAGGATTGCCTTCCTCACTCCTCGAGCGGCGCCCGGACATCAGAGCCGCCGAGCAGAACCTCGTCGCGGCCAACGCCTTCATCGGCGTGGCGAAGGCCGCATATTTTCCCCGGATCAGCCTGACCGGTTTTCTCGGGGTCCAGAGCGACTCCCTGTCGAACCTCTTCTCGGGTCCCGCGAGGGTGTGGCAGTTCGCGCCGGCCGTGACGCAGCCGATCTTCAACGCCGGCCGCATCAAGTCGGGCGTGCGGCTCGCCGAGGCCCAGCAACAGCTGGCGCTGATCCAGTACGAGCGCGTGATTCAGACCGCCTTCCGGGAAGTCTCCGATGCGCTCGTCGAGCATCAGAAGGTCCGCGAGGTTCGGGCGCAGCAGGAAAAACTGGTCGCGACGCTTCAGGATCGCTCGCGGCTGTCCTACATGCGATACCGCGGCGGCGTCGACACCCTGTTGAACGCGCTGGACGCGGACCGGGATCTCTTCGAGGCCGAGCTCGTCCTCGCCCGCACCAGACGCGACGAGCTGCTCGCGCTGGTTCAGCTCTATCGCGCGCTGGGGGGAGGCTGGCAGGCGTAAGCTACACTTCCCCCGGTGACCGACAGCTCCGATCCCACGGTCGGCCCAAGCCCCAGCGCAGGATCCACACTCCAGCCGGGTCTACGATTCGGGCCCTTCGCGATCGTGCGGCCGCTCGGATCGGGCGGGATGGGCGAGGTCTACGAGGCGGAGGAGCTCGAAAGCGGCCGGCGGATCGCGCTCAAGGTCCTCAGCCGGTCGCTCAGCGCCGACGACCGCGCCCGCTTCAGCCGTGAAGGGCGTCTGGCCGCAGGCATCAGCCATCCTCACACCGTCTACGTCTACGGGACAGACGAGATCGAGGGCGTTCCGGTCATCGCGATGGAGCTCGCGCCGGGCGGCACGCTCAAAGATCTGGTCGCAGAGCGCGGCCCGCTGCCGGCGGCGCAGGCGGTCGATGCCATCCTTCAGATCGTCGCGGGCCTCGAGGCCGCCGCCGACGTCGGGGTCCTGCACCGCGACGTCAAACCTTCCAATTGCTTCATCGACAGCGACGGCACGATCAAAGTCGGCGACTTCGGCCTTTCCATCTCGACGCTCACGACCGACGAGCGATCGTTGACGATGCTCGGGACGGTGCTCGGAACGCCGGCCTTCGCCTCGCCGGAGCAGCTTCGCGGAGACGATCTCGACGTTCGCTCCGACATCTACGCGGTGGGCGCGACCCTCTATTACCTGCTCACGGGCCGCGCGCCATTCGATCACGCGAACGTTGTCCGGCTGGTGACGCAGGTCGCGCAGGAGGCGCCCGCGCCGCCGCGCTCGATTCGTCAGGATATTCCAGCGGAGCTGGACGCGCTCGTCATGCGCTGTCTTGCGAAGCGGTCCTCGGATCGCTACGCGGCGTACGACGGTCTTCGGTCGGCGCTCGAGCCCTTTTCGTCAGCCGCGCCCAGGCCTGCCAATCCCGGCATCCGTTTCATGGCCGGAGTCGTGGACAACTTGATCCTGTGGACCTTCGTCATTCCGATCGCCGCCTGGTTCGGGGATCCGCTCCTGCCAGGACAACGAGAGGGAATGCTGCAGACCTCGCTGGCGACCTGGATCATCGACATCGCGTACTACGGGTTGGCGGAAGGATTGTGGAGCCGCTCGCTGGGAAAGCAGCTGTTCGGTCTCCGCGTGATCGACAACTTGCGGCAGCGACCCGGCGTTTCTCGCGCGCTCGTTCGCGCCGCTATCTGGACCCTCCCTCCGGGCGCGGTCATGTTCGCCTACGGCTACGCGGTCGCCCCTCTCATGGCAGCGTTGCGGAATACTCCGCAAGGCGGACTCCTCGGGCTCGGCTTTCCGATTCTGGGCTTCCTCCTCATCGGCATCCTGTTCCTCACCGCCCGACGATCCAACGGCTACGCCGGTCTGCACGACCTCGCGACGGGCACGCGCGTCGTGATGAAGACTCCACGCGAGAACCGGGTCCGAAGCGCGCCGAGAGCGGCCGAGCGACCGGCGCCGACCGGGGCCGTGCACACCGGCCCGTACATCATGGTCGACGACCATCCGATTGACGGCGACCGTGTGTTCCTCGGCTATGACGATCGTCTCCGCCGACGCGTGTGGGTCCGGCGCGCACGAGACGGCGAGCCGCCGCTGCCGGCCGAACGGCGGACGATGAGCAGATCGACGCGGCTGCGCTGGCTCTCGGGCAGGCGGACGGATCACGAGGCCTGGGACGCATTCGAAGCCGTCGATGGAGCGGCGCTCGTATCGATGCCGGGACCGGCCCACGCCTGGGGCGCGGCCAGGATGTGGCTGCTCGATTTGTGCCTGGAAATCCGTGCCGGCCTCGCCGACGGATCGCTCCCACCCCTGACGGTGGACCGCGTCTGGATCACGGACGCCGGGCGCGCGCGGTTGATCGATTGGGGCTCGATGGCCGAAGCGAAGGCGGATTTTGCGGCGGCCCAGAAGTTTCTGCACGAGGTCTGTGCCAGGGCTCTCGATCCACGGAATCCGCCGCAATCGCGCGGGCTTCAGGTCCCCCTGCCGCTCGGGGCGCGCTCGTTCTTCGAACGCCTCGAGCGCGGCGGCTTCGACAGCCCTGACGCGCTCGTCGGCGAAGCCGACGCGCTCGCCCGGGATCGCGCCACGATCGGACGCGGCCGCCGCATCGCCCATCTCGTCTTCTGTAGTCTGCCGCCCGCGGTGATCGCGCTGTTTCTGGTGACCGTGATGTTGATCTTCACGCGGCCTCTGTTCGTGGATCCCGCTCTGGGTGACTTCGTCGAGTCGTTGCAACAGCTCGAGCGGTTGAACCGGGAGCCCGAGGCGGCTCGGCAGCCCGTGGGAAAACGTGCGCTCGAGCTCTACGTGGCGGCAAGACATCGCGCACGCGTCGAGGATCAGGCCACATGGTCGCGAGGTTCATTGCTTCTCCGCGTCAGTCCTCAGCTCAAGGAAATTGCAGAGCGCGCCGTCGCCGCGCATCCGCACGCGACGGCAGAGGATATACGGGCGGCCGAGGCATCCGTCCAACCGACTCTCGACGAGGCCAGGCGGGAGATGGAAGGCATGCAATCCCCGTCTGGAATCTTGGCGATGCTTGTGCTCATCGCCACGGGCGCGTTCGTGTTCGTTGCGGTGCTGGGGTTGCTCTCGGCCCTGATCTTTCGGGGCGGGCTCCAGCTCCGGTTCTTCGGCATGGCTGTCGTCAACGACCGCGGCAGCGAGGTCGAGCCGCCTTCGCGCCCTGGGGCGGGCGGCGATCGCCTGGTCGCCCGTCTCGGTCGGAATCGTCGGGTTGATTCTTTCGCCGGAGCGCGCCTTGTCAGACCTGAGTTGGATGATCGCCTCGGCCTCGAGCCTGACCCTGCTGCTCATCGGCGCCATCTATGCCGCCCGTCACCCGGATCGCGGACTTCAGGATCGGATCGCGGGGACGAGGCTTGTGCCGAGGTGAGAGATCACGGAGGCCAGGGAGAACACGGAGAGGGATTAAACACGGAGACACGGAGTTCACGGAGAACACTGGTTTTGCTCCGTGGTCTCCGTGTCTCCGTGTTGATCCCTCTCCGTGACCTCCCTCGCCTCCGTGACCACCCGACTCAGAATCGGTGCAAATACGACGCCTTGAAGAACAACCCCCGCTGGCTCGTCTGATAGTCGCCCGCCCCGAGCGTCCATTCGCCGTCGACGAACTCGCGCTGCTCCAGGAGCGATCCGTACCCGACGTAGGCGACGGTGCCGGGCCGCAGCTCGTACGAGGCGAGGAAGTCGGTGAGCACGCGGTAGCGGGAGCTGTCGTACTGCACGATGCCTCGCACGAAAAACTGCCGCGTGAACTGATACGTCGTCCGGCTGTTGATGATGTCCAGATCGTAGACCAGCTCGCCGGTTGACTCCCGGTCGAACGAGACGCGCCGGTAGTTCAACGACTGCGTGAAACGGCCGCTCGGCTGGAACGTCAGGTTGACGCGGCCGTCCTGCACCTCGCCCTGAAACGGATCCGTCGGATCGTAGAAGACGGCGGCTCCCGTCAAGTACTGCCCGTTCAGAGACAGCCAGCGATAGAGCTGGACTCCACCCTGCGTCCGCCAGTTCCCGCGGTCGAACCTCTGGCCGGCCCACGTCTCGAATCCATCGAATCGATCGATCCGAAAAAACCCCTGGCGTGTGAAGCTGACGCGGGCGCCGGTGACCTGCAGCAGCTCGTTCCCGCCGGCGTTTCGATCCTCTCCTCCCTGGGTGAACGAGAACGGCGAGATCCGCAGCAGCCAGGGATACTTCTTGTCAGGATAGAAACTGTACTCGGCGAATCCCCAGCCGCCCGTGATGCCGACGCGGTTGATGAAGGCGGTCTGCATCTCGAAGTCGGAATCGTAGTGCTCGCCGTATCCGACCAGCACCAGCTTGCGCGTCGAGTATTCGTAGCCGGCTTGCGCGCCGATGCCGGTCGTCGTGCTTTCCGCTCGCGGCTGCCGCGTGGCCGAGCCGAGCAGGAAGCCGCTCAGGCGTTGCGTGTCGTTGACGCGCCACGACAGATCGGTCCCCAGCACGCGGTTGAATCCGCCCGCGAACTCCGAATCGACGACCAGCGCGCCGAGGTAGTTGCTCGGCCCGAGGCTGTATTGCCCGCGCAGGATGTTGAACAGCCGATCCTTGCCGAAGTCCGGATGGTCGGGTTCCACCTCGCGTCCCGGTGCCTGATCGAGCGCCGACAGCGTGCCGAACGCGAACCGGCCCAGGCTGCCTGTCAGCTTCGCGCCGAATACAGGATCGACGATGCGGCGCGTGTGGACCGCCGCCTGAAGGCTGTTGTCGTTGCCCTGGCCCGCGAGCGTAAAGATGCCGGCGCCTTCCATGAAGAACGGACGCTTCTCCGAGAAGAAGATCGGGAAGCGCTGATTGACTTCCACTTGAAACGCGTCGCTCTCGACCTGGCTGAAGTCTGGATTGATGGTCGCATCCAGCGTCACCGTCGACGTGATGCCGTACTTCCCGCTGAGGCCGAAGTCGAGCTCATCGTCTGCGCTGCCCCAGAGGACAGGTGACTCTCTGACCTCGTTACGGGCGTAGGTCGTGGACGGGATCACTTCGCGCGTCAGACGGGGTTGGAGCTCGGCGAAATACAGCGACGCATGCTTCTCGAAAACCCACTTGCCGGGTTCGAGCGGCGGCCACGCGACGGACACGCCCGTGCGGCTGACGCGCCTCCAGAACAGGATGCCCATGCGGAGGTCGCTGCCGCCGCGAAACCGGATCGTCTGCAGCGGCACGCGCATCTCGACGGCGTAACCCGACTCGTTCAGCCGTCCGGCGCTGTCCCAGACGAAGTCGGGCGACTGGTCCTCGCCGCCGGCGGCGCTGTTCAGCATGTCGAGCTGCACGCCGCTCGGGTTCACCATCAGATGGTACGAAGCCTGTCCCGTGCCGAGCGCGTCGAGGCTGAGGCCGACCCAATCATCCGACCAGATGTTGTCGCGGCGCGTGATCGACGTCTTGATGCCGCCGGGCTCCGGGTCGTCGCACTGAAATGCGAAATAGAGGTAGTCGGCGTCGTACGAGATCCACACCTTGGTGTGCTGCGGGATCGCATTTCCATGAAGCGGGTTGTACGAGAGCCACTCGCCGGTCGCGAGCGCCCCGCCCCGCCACGCGTCATCGTCCAGGATGCCGTCGACGACGGGCGGCTGCGCGGCACGCTCCGGCCGAAGCTCGGCTCGAGCGGTCGCGGGCTGAGTCGGCACATCCGGCGCGGATTGCGCGGGCGCGTCCGTGGGGCTGACGATGACAGCCGCGAGAATCACTGTCGAGATAGGGCTCCGCCGCATAGAGGCTTAGACGAACCTGGGCCACGATCCGTTTGCGCGATCCGCCGCGGGGTCGCCAGCGGATTAGAATCGCTCAGTGCGCCGCCGGCATGATAAGCCCCACCGCCGCTTCACCGAAACGCGGGCTCTGAGCGTCCTCAAGGAAGTGGCGGAAGCGCTCAACAGCGCCCCGACCGAACAGCGGGCGGCGAGCGAGGCGCTGAGCCGCATGGCCACTCTGCTCGGCGTCGAAACCGGCTGGGTGTGGCTCCGCGATCCGGCGTCCGACCGTTTTTACAGCGCCGCCGTACAGCACTTGCCGCCGTACCTCCAGGAACCGGTACGGATGACCGGCCGGTCGTGCTGGTGCCTCGAGCTCTTTTGCCGCGGTCAGCTGACGGCACGGAACATCGACGTCGTCGAGTGCAGCCGGCTGGCGCCCGCGGTGCGGTCGCCGGAGTCGGCGTTGACCGGGGGCCTGCGGTGCCACGCGAGCGTTCCGCTCTATGCGGGCGATCGGCCGCTCGGCGTGATGAACCTCGCGATGCGCGGCTGGCGGCGGCTGACGCGACAGGAGCTGGATCTGCTGACGACCATCGCGGATCAGGTCGGCGTAGCCATCGAGCGCGCGCGCCTCGGCGAGCAGTCGATCGAGCATGCGCGGGCGGACGAGCGCTCTCGCATTGCCCGTGACCTCCACGATACCCTGGCGCAGGGATTCACGGCGGTCGCGCTGCACATCGAAGCGGGCCTGTCGCGGCTCGAGCGGCGCGACCGCGCGCGGCCCGCGCTCCGGAAGGCGCTCGACGCCGCGCGTCAGAGCCTGGACGAGGCCAGGCGATCGATTCGGACACTTCGGGCTTCGTCGCTCGAGAATCGGACGCTCCCCGAAGCGCTCGCCGCGCTGTCGCGCGCGTTCACGGCCGACACCGGGGTACGTGTCCGGATGGAGATCGCCGACGTCGGGGCGATTCCGGGAGATGCGGAATCCGAGCTGTTCCGGATCGCCGGCGAGGCATTGACCAACATTCGCAAGCACGCGAACGCGCGCGACGCGTCGGTCCGACTCGATAGAGTGCGCGGCCGCCTGCGCCTGATCGTGGCCGACACGGGAAAGGGCTTCCGGGTGCGCGGGGCTCACCGCCGGGGATTCGGCCTGGTCGGGATCGAGGATCGCGCGCGCCTCCTGGGTGGACGCGCCTCCATCCGAAGCACGCCCGGCCGCGGCACGGCTGTCACCGTCACCATCCCGCTCGGCGTTGACACAGGAGCACGCAGTACGTGATACGCGTACTGATCGTCGACGACCATCCCATCGTGCGCGAAGGCGTCACGGCGGTCCTCGAGCGCGAGCAGGACATCGACGTCGTCGGGGCGGCTGAGACCGTCGAAGAGGGCCTGCGACTGGCCACGAGGCTCCGGCCGGACATCGTCCTGCTCGATCTGAAACTCCCCGACGCTCGCGACGTCAACAGCGTGACGAGTTTTGCAGGCCAGGGCCGCGGCATCGTGGTCTTCACCGCGTACGATGCGGACGACGAGGTGTTCCGCGCGATTCGAGGGGGCGCGCGCGGGTATCTCCTCAAGGGATCGCCGGCCGCCGAGATCGCGCAGGCGATCCGGCAGGTGCACGCGGGCGAGTCATATCTGACGCCTCGCATCGCGTCGAAGCTCGTGGATGGATTCGCCCAACCGCGCGGGCGCACCGGGCTGTTGAGCGTTCGTGAGCGCGGCGTGCTGCGCCTGGTCGCTGCCGGCCTGTCCAACAAACAGATCGCGGAAACGCTCTCGATCTCTGAGCGGACCGTCAAGTTTCACGTCACGGCGATTTTCAACAAGCTCGGCGCCGAGAATCGCGCGCAGGCGGTCGCGCTTGCCGCCGAGCGGGGGCTCCTGTCCTCGTCGTAATGTGGCACGACCCTTCCGCCCCGCGGGCCGGGCGCGGGATCGCCGCTGCGCGGGTCTGCCACGGCTCCGCAAGCCGGAACACGCGGCTCCGCTCGGTACCCTGCCGTCGCGCGGCGGTCCAGGTATTTGCCTTGCCCCACTTTCTGAACGGGCGGCACCCATAACAGTCGGGACGCCGGGCGCCCCTTTCTCAACAGACCGCCGCGACGGGCTCGCTCCGCCGCCGTGTTCCCTCTGACGCTCCTCCGGCTTGCTCCGACAGACCCGCGCAGCGGCGATCCCGCGCCTTCGGCCCGCGCGGCGCAAATCGTCAATCTTCAATAATCGTCAATCGTCAATAACCCAATCATCAATCAATCGACAATCGACAATCCGCAATCCCCAATCGCTCATGTGGCGCCCCCTGCGTTGCGGGGGCGCCACTCTCCACCCCCTGTCCGATCGGACAGGTCCCTCCCTGTCCGCCCGCCCGAAGCGCCACGCGCATTCGGACCGCTACGATCGCCTCATGGCTCGGAGGAACCCATCAATGACAGTTCACGCAGATACCCATTCCTCAAACCGCCTCGACGGCGTGCGGGCGGCGGTGACTGGCGGAACCTCCGGCCTCGGGCTCGCGCTGGTGCGCGAGCTCCAGGGGCGCGGCGCGCGGGTGGCGTTCGTCGCACGAACGCCCGGACCGGTGGATGAGGTCGCGCGCGCGAATCCAGGCTCGGTCGGCATCGTTGGCGATGTCGCGAAGAAGGAAGAGATTCACCCGATTGCGCTCCAGATCCTGGGGAATCTGGGCGGACTCGACGTGCTCATCAACAGCGCCTCCAGCCTGGGACCGACGCCGCTCGCGTTGCTGGCAGACACGGAATGCGAGGAGCTCGAGCTGGCGCTCGCGACCAACGTCGTGGGCCCGTTCCGTTTGACGAAAGCGCTGCTCGGCGCGCTGAGCGCATCGGCCCGGACGGGCCGCGGCGCCGTCGTGCTGAACGTGTCGAGCGATGCCGCCATCACGCCATATCCGACATGGGGCGCTTACGGCGCAAGCAAGGCCGCGCTCCGTCATATGAGTCGCACCTGGGACGAAGAGCTCGCGGACGCCGGCGTCCGGGTCCTGTCGATCGATCCGGGCGACATGGACACGCCGCTCCACGCGATAGCCGTGCCCGACGCCGATCCAGCGACGCTCAAGCGTCCGGAGGCGGCCGCCCGCGAGCTCGTCGACGCCATCGCGGCGGCCCTCGCTGCACGGCCCGGTTCGCAGGCGCCGGCGCTGGCGACCGCCGGGGAGATCCGCAGATGAAGGCAGCTCAGCGGCCGGTTCAGCGATCCAGCGATGCCAGGCTGCTCGTGATAGACGCTCGCGGTCGCAGCACGCACGCGCCGCGCTCGCGATTCGTCGACTTCCTGCGGCCAGGGGATCTCGTCGTGGCGAATGATGCGGCGACCCTGCCTGCCAGCCTGCACGGCGTGCACGAGGCGAGCGGCTCAGCGATCGAAGTGCGGCTCGCCGCGTGGCTCGGCCCGACGACCTTTTCAGCGATTGTGTTTGGCGCCGGTGACTTCCACACGCGGACCGAGGATCGTCCGCCGCCGCCGCACCTGTCCCGCGGCGATTGGCTGCACCTCGGACCGCTTCGCGCCACCGTCGAGGCCGTGCTCGGCCATCCGCGCTTCGTTCGGCTGCGGTTCGACGGTTCGGCGCACACGATGTGGGCCGGCCTCGCACGACACGGCCGGCCGATTCAATACGCGCACCTGCCTGACCCGCTTGCCCTGTGGGACGTGTGGACGCCAATCGCGGCGCGGCCGGTCGCCTTCGAGCCGCCGTCCGCGGGGTTCGTCCTGGATTGGAAATCGATCGACGCGATGCGTGCGCGCGGCGCCCGTTTCGGGACGATTACGCTCGCGGCGGGCATCTCATCGACCGGCGACCGCGAGCTCGATCGGCGGCTGCCGCTCGACGAGCCTTATCACATTCCAGAGACCACGGCCTCGGCCATTCGAAACATCGACGCAGACGGCGGACGGATCGTCGCGATCGGTACAACCGTCGTGCGCGCACTGGAGCACGCCGGCGTCGGCCGTCATGTCGTACGCGCTGGCGACGGCATCGCCGACCAGCGCATCGGACCCACGACCCGCTTGAAGATCGTCGACGTCATCCTTTCGGGTACGCACGAACCCGATAGCAGTCATTACCAGGTCTTGCGCGCCTTCATGGACGATCGGACCCTGTCCCGGGCGAACGCCGCGCTCGAAGCGGGCGGCTACCGGACGCACGAGTTTGGCGACTCGGTGCTGATCGAGAAGCGTCGTGAGGCCGGTGTGGATGCGGCGGATCCGTCATTCCGGAGCCACGCCGTGGCGACGGCTGCCTGACTTGAACCCTGGTCTGGTTTTCGGGCGTCGTAAAGCTGTCGGTACAAGACCGGCTGGGTTGCGGCCGATACGGAGGCAGCGATGACGGCGATGCCGGGACGGCAGCTGGGCCGGGGGGGACCTTCGGTTTCGGCAATCGGGCTTGGATGCATGGGCATGTCCGACTTCTACGGGCCTGCCGACGACGAGCGCTCCATAGGAACGATCGACCGCGCGCTGGATCTTGGCATCAACTTCCTGGACACCGCCGACGCGTATGGACCCTCCACGAACGAGCGGCTCGTCGGTCGTGCGATACGAGATCGGCGGAGCGAGGTGATCCTCGCGACCAAGTTTGGGTACGTCAGGTCCGAAGACGGCTCCTTCCAGGGGATCGACGGCCGGCCGGAGTACGTTCGGAAGGCTTGCGATGCGTCGCTGCAACGGCTCGGGGTAGACACGATCGACCTCTACTATCAACACCGCGTCGATCCCAACACACCGATCGAAGAGACCGTCGGCGCGATGGGCGGGCTGGTGAAAGCGGGCAAGGTACGACACCTCGGCCTCTCCGAAGCCGCGCCCGAGACCATCCGGCGTGCGCACGCCGTGCATCCGATCGCCGCGCTGCAGACCGAATACTCGTTGTGGAGCCGTGAGCCCGAGCACGAACTGCTCGGGACCTGCCGGGAGCTCGGCATAGCGTTCGTGGCGTACAGCCCGCTCGGCCGCGGGTTCCTGACCGGCCGGTTCCGATCGGCCGACGATCTCGCACCGACCGACTGGCGTCGTCAGAATCCACGCTTTCAGGACGAGAACTTCCGCAGGAATCTCGACGTCGTGGCGAAGGTCGAGGCGCTCGCGCGCGCGAAGGGCTGCACCCCGGCGCAGCTCGCGCTCGCCTGGCTCTTGTCACGCGGCCCGGATGTCATTCCCATCCCCGGCACGACACGCGCGGAGCGCGTGGAGGAGAACGCGGGAGCGGTCCGCGTCCAGCTGTCGCCAGAGGACCTCGCGTCGCTCGACGGCGTGGCGCCGATGGTGGCGGGAGACCGCTATACCGAAGGCGGCCTGCGCACAGTCAACCGTTGAGCATGAAACCATCGGCCTGCCGGAGACGTCATAACAAGTAGGCGCCTGCACTCGAATCGAGACGAAGCAGGTGCGTACGCTGCCCCCAGCATTCGCTTCTCTCGATGGAGGAGCTTATGTCTGTCGTGCCACGTGTCCTCATAGCCCTTGCCCTCATCGTTGGCGCCCCCGCCGCCTTCGCGTGGGAGCCGACGGAAGACCGCTCAATCTACGCGAGCGTGCTGGATGAAAATGGCGCGCCGGTCGCCGTCCTCGCGGCAACCGATTTCGCCCTCCGCGAGAACGGTGTAGAGCGGGAGATCCTCGACATCAAGCGCGCGACCGATCCCCTGCAGATCGCCGTCCTCGTAGATACCAGTGAAGCCATCCGGCCGCACCTCAACGACCTTCGAACGGCGCTCAGATCGTTCTTCAGAGGAATGAACGGCTCACAGGAAATCGCGCTGTACGAATTCGGCGAGCGCCCCGCGCTTCTCGCCGACTTCTCGCGCGATCCGATCCGGCAGGAGGCAGCCGTCGGACAGTTGTTCGCCCGGTCCGGGACCGGCGCCTACCTGCTCGACGCGATCATGGACGCGTCGCGAGCGCTGCGGAAGCGGGAGGGACGCCGTCCGATCATCGTCGCGATCACAACCGAGGGGCCGGAGTTCAGCGACCGGTACCATCAGACCGTGCTCGATGAAGTGCGCAGGACGGGCGCCACGCTGCACTCGTTCGTCTTCGACCAGCTGGCGACTCCCCTCTTCGACAGCGCGAGGTGGGAGCGCGAGTTCACGCTGGAAAAAGGGGCGCGGGAGACCGGGGGGCGGCGCGAGCATCTGCTGACGAGCATGGCCCTCTCCGAGCGGCTGCAAAGCCTCGCGGCGGAGCTCCGGAACCAGTACCAGATCGTCTATTCACGCCCGGAGTCGCTCATCGCTCCCGACAGGCTGGAGATCAGCGTCAAACGTCCCGGCCTGACGGTCCGCGCGGCGCAAGTCTGGACGGCGGAAGGTTGGCGGACGCACGGGCGGTGAATCTCGAGTTTTGAGTCTTGAGTTTTGAGTCTTGAGTTGACAACTCAGAACTCAGGACTCAGGACTCAGGACTGACCTTCTCCCGCAGCAGCTCGCTGTAGCGCCGCTGCATTTCTGCAAAAGAGACGTCTTCGATGCGGTGTCCGATGTTCCACCGATGACCGAAGGGGTCCCGGACGCAGCCGGAGCGCTCGCCGTAGAACTCGTCCTTCGGCGCGATTTCGACGGTTGCGCCCGCCTTCACGGCACTCTGTATGGCCTCATCCGCGTTGTCTACGTGGATATGGATGGTGAAGGCCGTGCCGCGCCCAGGCTCCGGCGCCCTGATGCCGTACTCGGGAAACTCGTCGGCCAGCATGAGCGTCGTGCCGCCAAAGTCCAGCTCGGCGTGGCCGATTCGACCGCTCGGCTCGGTCAACCGGAATTTCTCGCGCGCGCCGAACGCCCTGGCATAAAAGTCAATGGCCGCTGCCGCGTTCCGGCAGCAGATATAAGCGAACAGCTCGTGGACCGCCATCGCGTACCTCCTGTCGAGCGAAAACCGCTCAGGCACACCACGGTAGTGCGAGGGCCACCCTCCAGTCTTGAACGAATTTGACCTCAGCGCCGAACGTCGTCAACCGACACGTGTTGTGGAAAGCGTGGCGCGATCTGACGGTACTGGGTTGGCGTGACCCCGACGAACTCCCGGAACTCCCGACTGAAGTGGGCCTGATCGCTGTAGCCAGCCGCCAGCGCGACGTCGATCCACGATGAGGTCCCCGCGGCTACGGCGTGCAAGGCCCGCTGAAACCGGAGCACACGGCAGTACAGCTTCGGCGTCAACCCGACCGCGCGGTGGAACAACGAGATGAACGTGCGATGGCTGTACCCGCTCAGTCTCGCCACTTGGTGAACAGATGGAAACGATCCGCATGGCTCCGCGCAGTCCGCGGCCATGAATTGCTCGAGCGCCTGCGCAATGGCCGGGTGAAGCCCGCGGGCCCTCGGAAGCCTGGCCGCCAGCATGGCTTCGAACAGGTCGAGCCGCTTCTCGGGACGACCGATTTCCGCCAGATGCGCCCGCATGGATCCGGCAGCCTTACCCCACAGGTCTCCGAGAGGCGTGTGTCGTTCCGACAGCTCGTCGGCCGGGACCCCGAACAACGCCTGGGCCGCGCCTGGACGAAGCTGGGCGCCAACGGAGCAGAGCGGCCTCGAGACCTCCCGTATGTAGAACGAATCCCGCGCACCGCCGACGACTGATTCACCGACGATTCGGCCGGATAGATCGCCCGTGCCGTCGAACAAACGCAGTGGATCGTCGGAGAGTCGGATGACGAGGTGCATCCGGCCAGTTGGGAGGACGTGCTCACGCCGCGACGCGTCCAGCGCCGGCCCGGCGGTCTCGTCAGTGGACCAGAGCGCCTCGACGAACGGGCGCAGCGGCGGTCGCGGAGCACGTTTCAGCACCATCTATCTGAACCAGATACGCCGAGCTCCATTCTATCTGCCGTCTTGCTGGGCACGCCACCGCGCGGTCACGCGGGCGATCTCTCCGCCCGGCACCCAGATGACGAGCGCCTTCGCACCGGCCGCGCCCGTCTTGTGGCGAACCTGGGCCGGCGGCCGCACGGTTCCCACCATGCCCGGCGACAGCTTCACGCTCCGGCCGTCGACCACGTGCTCCAGCTCCCCCTCGAGGACGTAGAACGTCTCGACGACGCCGTGCTGATGGTCGCCCGAATCGCTGTTCGGGCGGAACGTCAGCTCTGCGACTTCGACTTCGGTTCCCTTCAGATCTGTCTGATCCAGCAGGACCCGCAGCGTCGTCCCGCCCGGACTCTGAAAGACGCGCGCGGGCGCCTCAGGTTGACGATTGGCCGCGACGTGCGCGACCGCGGCGCCTCCCACGAATGCCGCCAGGACCATCACGGATGTCTTCATCTCTGTTTCCGCGGGCCTGAGAGGCCCGCGCTCCCCGTTCCGCGGACCTAAGAGGTCCGCGCTCCAATCGACGCCATCATTGTAGAATCTGCGGGCCATGCAACTCATTGTCCAGCCCGACGAGGGTGCGGCTCCGCTCATCCGTGCCATCAAGCGCGCCAGGAAAAGCGTAGACGCGGTCATCTTCCGCCTCGACCTCGCGCCCGTCGAAAACGCACTCAAGTCGGCCGTCTCGCGCGGCGTCGCGGTGCGCGCGCTCATCGCGCACACGAACCGAGGCGGTGAGAAGGAGCTGCGCAAGCTGGAGCGCCGGCTGCTCAAAGCGGGCGTCACGGTCGCGCGCACCGACGACGACCTCGTCCGCTACCACGGCAAGCTGCTCGTGATCGACGCGAGGCGGCTGTACGTGATGGGGTTCAACTACACCGAGCTCGACATGCAGATGAGCCGCAGCTTCGGCGTCGTCACGCGCAGCCGGAAGCTGATCGCCGATGCGGCCAGGCTCATCGAGGCGGACTCGAACCGGCAGAACTTCAAGCCGACCTCGCGCGGGCTCGTCGTCAGCCCGGAGAACGCGCGCCAGCGCCTGTCGCGCTTCATCCGGAAAACGCGGCGCGAGCTGCTCATCTACGACCCCAACGTCTCCGACGACGACATCCTGCAACTGTTGAAGACGCGCGCCAACGCCGGCGTCCGGATCAGGATCCTCGGGAAGGTCGAAAAGAAGTGGGTGGACTCCGGTTTCAAGGTGCGGAAGTTCCCCGGCCGGCTGCACGTGCGCGCGCTCGTCCGCGACGGACGCCGGGCGTTCGTCGGCAGCCAGAGCCTGCGCAAGCCCGAGCTCGACGAGCGGCGCGAGGTCGGCATCGTCATCCGCGACGCCCGGCTCGTGAAGCGGCTCGCGAACGTGTTCGAGGCGGACTGGACGCGCGCGAAGCAGAAGCGCGCCGGGAAAAAGAAGTAGCGCAGCCCTTTAGGGCTGCCGGGGGAGCGCAGCCCTTTAGGGCTGCCGGGGGAGCGCAGCCCTTCAGGCCTCTGAACGCCGCGAGCATCTCGGCGTAGCTGTAGTTCGCGTTCCGGCCGCTCGGGTTCGGCAGCACGAACACCCGCGCGCCGCCCAGGAATTCGTCCTGCGGGCCCAGCGCGACGGGCGCTTTCCGGTGCTCCGGGAACAGTGCGCGATGGAGCGTGACGCCGACCAGCGCGACGATTTCCGGCGTGTATCGGAGGATTTTTCGGACGAGCGTGTCGCGCGCCTGTGAGTACTCTGCAGGCTTCAGCTCGTCGATACCGGGACTCGGCCGCGCCACGAGGTTGGTGATCCCATAGCCCCAGTCCGGCAGACGGACGTCATCCTCGCATGTCACGGGACGCGGGACGAGTCCCGCCTCGTGGAGCAGCTTCCAGAACCGGTTCGAGTACCCCGCGAAATGGTGGCCCGTCACCGCCGAGCGGACGCCGGGATTGATCCCGACGAAGAGCACGCGGAGGCCGGGACGAATCCGATCGGTGAGCCGCAGGTGTTCCCAATCGCCGCGCGCGGGACGTGGTTTAGAATTCCGGGGCATGGCAGCCAATCGATGGCTCTTCAAGGAAGAGCCCACCCACTACAGCTTCGATCAGTTCCGGAAGGATGGCCGGACGTCCTGGACGGGCGTCAGAAACCCGCTCGCGCAGAAGCACCTCCGATCGGTCGCGAAGGGCGATCTGATCTTCTACTACCACACCGGCGACGAAAAGGCGGTCGTCGGCGTCATGAAGGCGGATGGGAACGCGTACCCGGACCCGAAGGACAAAACGGGGAAACTGTACGCGGTGGACGTCGTGCCGGAACGCAAGCTCGCGCGGCCGGTGACGTTGAAAGAGATCAAGGGGGACGGACGTTTCGACGACTTCCTCCTCGTCCGGATGTCGCGGCTCTCGGTGATGCCGGTGACCGAGGGGCAGTGGAGGGCCATTGAGAGCACTCTCGGAATTGCCGATTTGAGATTGACGATTGGCGATTGATCGACGATTGGGGATTGACGATTGTGACGATTATTTGAGGATTGGGGATTGGCGCTCCAATCGCCAACAATCGACGATGCATAGACACCGTTATCCCTTCCTCTTAAAAAGGAGAAAACCGAGCGGTGGCAGCGTGACCGACAGCGAGTGCGGATGGCCGTGTGACGGCATCCGGTCGGATTCGACCCCGCCGAGGTTGCCCACGCCCCCTCCGCCGTACCACTCCGAATCGCTGTTCAGGATCTCCTCGTACCGCCCGCCCGCCGGCACGCCGATTCGGTAGGCGTACCGCGCGATCGGCGTGAAGTTCACGAGCGCCACCGTAAACTCGTGCGGATCCCGCCCGCGCCGAATCAGCGAGACGACGCTGTTCTCGCTGTCGTTGCAGTCGATCCACTGGAACCCCGACGGGTCGAAATCCACCTCGTGGAGCGATCGCTCGCGCTGGTACGTGAAGTTGAGATCGTTGACGAAGCGCTTGATCCCCGCGTGAAGCCCGTCGTCGTCCGCCAGGAGGTGCCAGTCCAGGCTCCGGTCGTGGTTCCACTCGCGCACCTGGCCGAACTCGCTCCCCATGAACATCAGCTTCTTGCCCGGGTGAACGAACATGTAGCCGTAGAGCGCGCGCAGGGTCGCCGCTTTCCGCCAGGCATCACCCGGAATCTTGGCGATCATCGAGCCCTTCCCGTGCACGACTTCATCGTGTGAGAACGGCAGCAGGAAATTCTCGGAGAAGGCGTACAGCATCGAGAAGGTGATGTGCCGGTGCTCCCACCGGCGGTGCACCGGGTCGGCCGAGATGTATTTCAGGATGTCGTGCATCCACCCCATGTTCCACTTGTAGGTGAAACCGAGGCCACCGAGGTAGGTCGGACGGCTCACGGCCGGAAACGACGTGGATTCCTCGGCCACGGTGATGCTGCCCGACGCTTCGCCGTGAGTGAGCGTGTTGAGCTGCCGCATGAAGTCGATCGCGTCGAGGTTCTCGCGGCCGCCGAACGCGTTCGGCACCCATTCCCCCGCCCCGCGCGAGTAGTCCAGGTAGAGCATCGACGCGACGGCGTCCACGCGGAGGCCGTCCACGTGGTACTCCTTCAGCCAGAACCGCGCGTTGGCGAGGAGGAAGCTGCGCACCTCGTGGCGCGCGTAGTTGAAGATGAGCGTCCCCCAGTCGCGGTGGACGCCCTGCCGCGGATCCGCGTGCTCGTAGAGCGCCGTGCCGTCGAACCGGCCGAGGCCGTGCGCGTCGCTCGGAAAGTGCCCGGGCACCCAGTCGAGAATCACCCCGATCCCGTGCTGGTGGCACTGGTCCACGAAGTACTTGAAGTCCTCCGGCGGGCCGAAGCGGCTCGTCGGCGCGTAGAAGCCGATCACCTGATAGCCCCAGGATCCGGTGAAGGGATGCTCCATCACCGGCAGCAGCTCGATGTGCGTGTAGCCGAGCGATCGAACGTACGGGATCAGCCGATCGGCCAGCTCGCGGTATGTGAGCAAGCGGTTCTCCTCCCCCGGCGCCCGCTGCCACGATCCGAGATGCACCTCGTAGATCGTGGCCGGGCGATCCAGCCAGGAGTTGCGCTCCGCACGGCCGCGCATCCAGTCGTCGTCCCGCCACACATACCGATCGATGTCCCAGACAACCGACGCGGTCGCCGGCGTCACCTCGAAGAAGAAGCCGTACGGGTCGGCCTTCTGGAGCGCGACGTCGGTCCCGCGCGGGAAGATCTCGTACTTGTAGCGGACGCCGGCGGCCACGCCGGGGGCGACCCGCCGCCAGATCCCGCTCGCCCCGACCGGTTCCAGCTCCCATCCGTTCCCGTTCCAGTCGTTGAAGTCGCCGACGAGCCGCACGCGGCTCGCGTTCGGCGCCCAGACGGCGAAGTGGGTGCCGGGCTCCGGCTCCGTCACTAAGTGCGCGCCGAGCTTGTCGTAGATGCTGACGTGGGTGCCTTCATTAAAGAGATGAAGGTCGTAGTCGGTGATGAGCTCCGCGCTCCTGGTTCCCGGCCCCTGGCCCCTGACCTCCGGCGTCATAGGGCAAGCACCACGGCGAGGGCGACGAGCGCGAAGCCGCCGAGCAGGAAGCCCTGCGCCAGCGATCCTCGCGCAGCGGTCGCGAACGCGATGGCGCCGATGAGCGACGCCCATCCGAGGCCGAGCGGCACGCGCGCGAGCGGCGCCCGCATCCCCTGCAGCCACACGGCCACGGCAGCCGACGTGATCCACAGCGCGAGCGCGGCGATCATCGTCAGGCGGCGCTCCGCGAGCGCGCGCTCGGCCGCCTGTCGTTCGGCCTCGAGCCGCAGCGCGTCCTGTGCCCGGCGCCGTTCTGTTTCGACTTGTTCGCGCTCGAGCTCGAGCCGCATGCGATCGCGCTCGAAGGCTTCTTGCAGGGCGCCGATCAGCACGCCGGTCAGCCGCGTCTCCATCTGCCCGAGCGCGAAGCTGAGTCCCTGAGGCTCGGCCCGCTGGATCTCGTCGCCGTCTCCTCTGACCGCCGAGCTGGCGCGGCGGACTTTGCGCCCCACGTCGACCAGATCGCCAATCGTCTCGATCACCCGCAGCCATCCCCACGGCATGGCGCAAGCTTATAGCACGTAGGCCCGACCTTCAGGTCGGGCGTCTCGGGATTAGCCGGATGTCCGGATGATCCGCACACGCCCGGCCTGAAGGCCGGGCCTACACCGCTGTGCCCCATGCCCGGCATCCCGCTTGCTGTTGCTGAGCCGATGCGCAGGCGCACCTGGGTGCTGCTGCTGAGTGCGGTCGCCGCCGTGGTGACCGCGCTGACGCTCGTGCTGTTGAGCTTCGTCCATCCCGAAGCGCTCCGCGAACGGATGGAGCTGTTCCTCACCGAGCGCCTGGACAGCGACGTCGAGATCGGCGATTTCGGCGCCCACCCGCTGCCCACGCTCTCCGCGGATGGCAGCGACCTCGTTCTGAGACGCCACGGCGACCCTGCCCCGTTCATCGAGATCAAGGCCTTCGAGATCCACGCCGGCCCGCTCGGCCTGTTCCGTCAGCCTCGTCGGATCGATGTCGTCCGCTTGAACGGCGTCCTCGTGCGGGTGACGCCAGGGCCGAAAGACGGCCCGGACAATAAAGATGACGCGGAAACGCCCGATGCCGCCTGGAAAAGCAGCCCGGCTGTCATCCGAGAGCTCGTCGCCGAATCGGCGCGCCTCGAGGTGGCGTCGCGGAACCCTGCAAAGCTGCCGCGCATTTACGACATCCACCGCGTCGTCCTGAAGGATGCGAGCCTCGAGGGGCCGACGCGCTTCGACGCGACCCTGTCCATTCCGACACCGCCGGGCGACGTGCAGGCCCACGGCCGGATCGAGCGCTGGATCCGGCGCGACCCGGGACGCACGCGCGTCGACGGCGAGTACGTCTTCAAGGATGCCGACCTCGGTGTCTTCAAAGGCATCTCCGGCATCCTGTCGTCGACCGGCCAGTTCGCCGGTCCACTCGAAAGCATGGAAGTCCGCGGCCGCACCGAGACGCCCGCGTTCGCGTTGAAGCACGCCGGAAACCCCATGCCGCTCACCACCGAGTTCGACGCCGTCGTGGACGGCACCAGCGGCGACACGATTCTCAACAGCGTCCGCGCCGTGCTCGGCCAATCTCATATCACCACCAGCGGCCGCGTCGTCCGGGCCCGCGACGTCAAAGGACGGCTGATCAAGCTCGACGTCAAGGTCGAGCGCGCGCGCCTCGAGGATGTGCTCCGGCTCGCCGTCAAGGGATCGCGGCCGCCGATGACGGGCGACGTGCGTGTCCTGGCGCAGATGGAGTTGCCGCCGGGCGAGCCGGACGTCATCGATCGTCTCCGGCTCGACGGCACGTTCGAGCTCGCCTCCGCGCGGTTCGACGATTTCGACGTGCAGAAGGCGGTCTCGACGCTCAGCCAGCGCGGGCGGGGGATCAGCGCGAACGACACGCCGCCCCCCGGGGACCGGGTCGTATCGAACGTGTCGGGCGCCTTCTCGCTCGCGGGCGGCGCGATGCGCTTCTCGAAGCTGACGTTCTCGGTCCCGGGCGCCCGGGTCCGGCTGTCCGGCACGTTCCACCTGCGGAGCGAGGCCCTGAACTTCGAGGGCCTCCTCATCACCGATGCGTCTCTCTCGCAGATGACGACAGGCTGGAAGTCGGTGCTGGCGCGGCTGGGGGATCTCTGGTTCAGGCGCAACGGCGAGACCGTCATCCCGATCCGGATCGGCGGTCAGAAGGGCAAGCCGGAATTCGGACTGGACGCCAGGCGGGCGCTGCGGCGGCAGACTTCGCTGTGAGTTGTGAGTTGTGAGTTGTGAGTTTTGAAAGACTCAAAACTCACGACTCAGAACTCAAGACTATGGTAGCGTGACGCGTCATGCGCGCCGGTGGACCGCTCGTATCGGCCTTCCTCGCAGCAGCGCTCGGTGTGCCGACGGTCGCACGCGCCCAGGCGCTGCCGCTTTCCGAAATCCTCCCTCGCCTTCTCGGCGAAACCATCGTCCTGCTTCCCGATGAACGCTCCGGTCAGCCGAACCACCAGGCGCACTTTCGGCCTGGCGTCGACCAGCTCGAGGTGCCGGGCCAGTTCAACCAGACGCTTCTCTCGCTGCTCTCGACCTATCCTCTGGGCTCACCCTCCGGCGGCTTCTCCTACACGCTCGACCCCGGCCTCGGCACGTTCAGCCGGAACACCGAGAGCTTCGGCCCGGTCTTCGCCGAACGCGCGCTGACGATCGGACGCGGCAAGCTGAGCCTCGGCTTCTCGTATCAGCACGCGACCTACGACACGTTCGAAGGCAACGAGCTGAGGCAGCGGGACACGAAGTTCTACGTGCGCCACATCGACTGCTGCGGGCGCGGCGCACAGACGCTCTCACCTGACGGATCGCTCCTCAGCCCGTCGTTCGAAGGGGATCTGGTGGAGGCGGCGCTCGCGCTCGATCTCATCACCGACACGATGGTCGTGTTCGCCAACTACGGCGTGACCGATCGATTCGACCTTGCCGCGGCCATCCCGTTCGTGCGCGTGGAGCTCGACGCGAGCGTCCTGGCGCGCATCGAGCGCCTGTCGACGGCGAACGAACCTGGCACGCACACGTTCGAAGGGCCCGACCCCGACGAACGGCTGTTCGCCCAGTCGGGCGAAGCGGCCGGCCTTGGCGACATCGTCCTTCGAGCGAAGTACCTGTTCGTCCGAGCGGCGGCAGGCGGCTTCGGCGCGGCGCTCGATGTCCGCGTCCCGACCGGCGACGAGACCAACCTGCTGGGTACCGGCGGCGTGCAGGTCAAGCCCTTCCTCATTGCCTCGTTCGCGGCGGGGCCGCTGGCGCCGCACGTGAACGTGGGATACACCTTTTCGAGCGAGGGTGCGCTTCCGGGTGTCACGCTGAGCGACGAGATCACGTCCGCCCTCGGGTTCGATCTGACGCTGTCGCCGCGCGCGACGCTGGCCTTCGATGTCCTCAGTCGAACCCTGCTGGATGCAGGCCGCATGCGCGAGGTCGAGAAGACCTTCCAGTTCACGGTGGGTGGCACAGGTACCGGCGGGGGTGGAGGCGGCGGTGGAGGTGGCAGCGGGGGCGGGGTGAGACCCGACACCGTGCAAACCACCGTGCGGCGCGAGCTCCAGTTTCAATCAGGCAACCTGGATCTTTTTCTCGGGGCGGCGGGTCTCCGGTTCAACCCCTGGCGGACGTTGCTGGTGTCCCTGAACCTCCTGTTCCCGTTGTCGGAGGCGGGGCTTCGAGATCGAGTGACCCCGGTCATCGGGATCGACTTTGCGTTCTAGACTCAGGCAGCCCTGAAGGGCTGCGCTACACTCACCTTATCGCGCGCCGAGGCGTTCGATCGTCCACGTCCCGCCCTGCTTGCGAAGCCGTATCGTCGTCGGCGTCGTCGTCCCGGCTGCACGCCCCACCCGCGGCGCGATCTGCCGGATGATCGTGCACGCCACGACGGCGGTGTCCCCTGTAATGCTTATCTTCACCCCGGAAAAATCCAGGCGATAGCTGTTCAGCGCGGCGAAGTCCCGGGTCAGCCGCTCGACCTGCTCCTGAGTCAACGTCGGATAGACATCGCGGACGAGGTTGACGTCGAGGCTCTCATAAGCCGTCTCGTAGCGTCGAAGCGTGGCGGCAATGGCTGCTTCCTCGGACAGGACCGGCGGCGACGCGGGCGGCGGACTGGGTACGTTCGCGGGCGGCGCGGGTGCCTTCTCGGGACTCGGCGGCGGAGCCGGCGGCGTCGGCGCCGGCTCGGGTGGGACGGGGAGCCTCGGTTCGGCAGGAAGCGGCTGCCCGACAGATGGTACGCCGGCCCGAGTCGTCTCGGGCTGCGGCGAAACGACGGGTGCCGGAGGAGGGGCGGCAGGGTTCGCACCTCCAGCCATCTGGCGTCTGGTCCGCGGATTCCGCGTGTCGGGAGCAACCCGGCGGTCGTCACGAGGCGGATCCTTCTTTCCCTCAATCGCGCCGGGATCCGAAGGAGGTGGTGAAGGGACCGGATCGGTGACTGCGGGCGCCGGCCCGGGCTCGGTGGACGGCGGGCGAGCCTCGCTTTCCGCAGCGCGCTGGGTGAGACCGCTCGACGCGCGCCACAAGACTGACGCAACAGCGAGGCCGAGCACGAGGACTCCCGTTGCCCAGGCCCATCGTCGCGCTCGCGGCGATCGGCCAGTCTCCGGTGCTGTTCTAGCGGCCGCCGGTTTGTCCTCGGCGAGGCGTACCCGAATCGCGGCGAGCTGTCGGCCGACCTGCGCGAGGTCGTCCGGCCGCCGCTCAGGTTCGCGCGAGAGCATTCGCGCGACGAGACCGGATAGTTCGCGATCGACACCTGGCGCCGCCGAATGGAGCGGCACGGGATCACCCGCCAGCACCCGAGCCACGACATCCTTGACGCTGCCGTCGAACGCCGGCACCGCGCTCACAATCTCGTAGAGCACACACCCCAGCGCGAACACGTCGCTCCGATGATCGAGCGATCCGCCCGTGAGCTGCTCGGGCGACATGTAGCGCAGGGTGCCTGACCCGGATGTCCGGGTGCTTTCGTCCCCAGACACCCTGGCTATTCCGAAGTCGAGAACCTTGAGGTGGCCTTCCTCGTTGATCATCAGGTTGTCGGGCTTGACGTCGAGGTGAACCGTGCCGGCGCGGTGCGCGTACGCGAGGGCGGCGCAGGCCTCTTCCATGAGAACCAGGCGTTCGGGAAGACTCTTGAGCGCCCGCTTCCTGAGCAGCGCGGCGAGCGATTCGCCGTGAACGTACTCCATCGCAATGAACAGTTGACCGTCGTGCTCGCCGACGTCGAACACCGTGACGATGTTGGGATGGTGGAGGTGACCGGCCGCTTTCGCCTCGCGTGCCACTCGTTCGCGGGACCTCGGGTCGTCAAGACCCTGGCTGATGAGCTTGATCGCGACGGAGCGGCCGATCACCGGATCGCGCGCGAGGTAGACCGAGCCCATGCCGCCTTGTCCCAGGAGGCGAACGATTTCGTGCCGGCCGATTCTGGTGAGCGGTTGATCGGGGCTCATCGCGACTTAGTCCAGCGCCTTGAACCTCGCGCCGTCCGGCACGTCGAGGCCGAACACATCCCGGAGAAGAGGCACGAGCTCTGCCCGCATGATCTCACGCGGGCTGCCCATCTCGGAACCGCGCGCGATCGAATACGTGAGGTTTCGAAGAATGTGCCGCGTGCCGTTCGTGATCCGCTGAGCCGTCACGTTCAGGACGAACGGGCTCCGCGGGTGGGTGCTCGTGAACCAGTTTGCCATCTCGAAGTCGATCGGGTAGACGGGATCCGGAAGAACGGCGTACAGATCCTCCCATCGCCCCGCGACCTGACGCTGGAGGACGCAGAGCGAATTCTCAGTCGCCACCCGATACGGCACGCCGCCCTGATCGTACACGGCCCCGTCGATCGCGAGCGGCTCGACGAGCCCGTCTCCTCCGAATCCCACGTCGACCAGGAGCTCGCGCTCCTCGCACCGGACGGTCAGCACCATGTGCGTGCGCGGACGAGTGGTCCCCACGGAGCCCTGGCGTACACGCGCCTCGCACGTTTCGACCGCGAACCCGATCGACCGGAGCGCCGACGCAAACAGATTGTTCTGCTCGAAGCAATAGCCGCCGCGGCGCCGGCGGACCATCTTCGCCTCCAGCGCTTCCGGCGTCAGCAGCACCTCGCCGCCCATCTGGATCTCGAGGTTCTCGAACGGGATGGCGTCCACGTGCGCCCGGTGCAGCCCCTCGAGCGTAGCGAGGTCGGGCTTGACCGTAGCGAGGTCGGGCTTGACGGCGCTCGGGTAACCGATGCGGGCGAGATAGTCGCCGAGAGGGAACGCGCTCATTCCTGTTACCTTTCAGCCAGATTCTGACCGCCGCGCCTGCCGCGATCAACCGGTCTCGTGTTACTGTCCGACCGCGATACGGGAGGGAGGAAGGCCGTTGTCATCTTCGATAGCTGCTGTCGCGCCCGCGGTGGGTCGGTACCGCTGGGTCATCTGCGCGCTGCTTTTCTTCGGGACGACGATCAATTACGTCGACCGGCAGGTGCTCGGCATCCTCGCGAGGGATCTGCAGCGGGAGATCGGCTGGACCGAGCTGCAGTACGGCAACATCGTCGCCGCGTTCAGCGCGGCGTATGCCATTGGCCTGCTCCTGGCCGGACGGTTGATGGATCGCTTCGGCGTGCGGACGGGCTACGCGGTCGCCTTGACGCTCTGGAGCATCGCTGGCATGGTGACGGCGTTCGCCCGGACGCCGGTTCAGTTCGGGCTGTGTCGCGCGTTACTGGGACTGGCGGAGGCGGGGAACTTTCCCGCGGCGATCAAGGGCGTCGCGGAGTGGTTTCCCAAGAAAGAGCGGGCGTTCGCGACCGGCATCTTCAACGCCGGCACGAACGTCGGCGCCGTCGTGGCGCCGCTGACCGTGCCCTGGATCGCGATCAACTTCGGGTGGCAGTGGGCGTTCGTGCTCACGGGCGCGATCGGTTTCATGTGGCTCGCCTTCTGGCTGCCGATGTACCGCAAGCCGGAACTCGATCCGCGCGTGTCGAAGGCCGAGCTCGCGTTCATCCAGAGCGATCCACCGGACCCGCCCGGACACATGCCATGGGTCCGGCTGATCCCCCACCGGCAGGCGTCCGCGTACGGGATCGCGAAGTACATGACCGACCCGATCTGGTGGTTCTATCTCTTCTGGACGCCGAATTTCCTCCGTGACGTTCACAAGCTCGATCTGTCCACGATCCCGCTGCCGTTGATCGTGATTTACCTGATCGCCGACGTCGGGAGCATCGGCGGCGGGTGGCTTTCCTCCAGTTTCATCAAGCGAGGATGGGCCGTCGGTAAAGCACGGAAGATCGCGATGCTCATCTGCGCGCTCTCGGTGACACCCGTGCTGCTCGTCCCGATGGTCGAAAGCCTCTGGACGGCCGTGCTCCTGATCGGGCTGGCCGCGGCAGCGCACCAGGGCTGGTCGGCGAACGTGTACACGCTGGTCTCCGACTCCTTTCCGCGGCAGGCGGTCGGCTCGGTCATCGGGATCGGCGGCATGGCGGGCGCGGTCGGAGGCGTCATGTTCGCGGTCGTCACCGGCGTGATCCTCCAGCTCAGGCCGGGCGACTACAGCATCAACTTCATGATCGCCGGCTCGATCTATCTGATCACGCTCGCGCTGGTGCATCTGCTCGTGCCGCGCCTCGAGCAGGTTGACGTGCACGCCCCGGTCAAGCCGATCTCTGTCGGAACGATCGTCGGGTTCGGCTTCGTTGGGGAGGTGTTCGGCACGTTTACTGCCTGGATCGTCGGGCTCGTCAACGCGGCCGGCCCCGGGATGCTGACCTATCTCGCAACCGGCGCCGGCATCGGTGCGCTGGTCGGGATCGTGGCGGGGATCGCGATCACGCGTTCACAGCACGCAGCGCGCCCGCGCTAGCTTCCACCCGGCGTCTCGAGCTCGACCCGAGTGAACACGGTCAGGAGGCTGCTCGCCGTCACGAGGATGATCGGTCCGAGCACCAGCCCGATGAACCCGAACGCCGTGACGCCGCCCAGCAATCCGAGAAAGATCACCAGGCCGCTGGCGGACGTGCGGCCGCTCAGAAGCAGCGGCCTCACGATGTTGTCGACGAGGCCGATGACGACGACGCCGATGATGATGAGGACCACGCCGCGGCCGGCGTTCCCTGAGAAGAGCAGCCACAGCGCGGTCGGCACCCACACGAGCCCGGTTCCCACGAGCGGGATGAGCGCGCAGATCGCCATCGCCACGCCCCAGAGCGCGGGGGCCGGGATGCCGAGCAGCCAGTACGCCACGCCGCCGATCGTGCCCTGAATCGCCGCGATCAGCAGGCCGACGCCGACGCTGGCGATGACGAGATCCCGGGTCTCGTTCATGAGCCGATCGCGTTCCCGCTCGGGCAGCGGCAGCAGGTCGCGCACACGCCGGCCGAATGCATAGCCGTCGCGCAGCAGGAAGAACAGCGCGAACAGCATGACGAAGAGGCTCCCCACCGTCGCGAGCACATCGGCGACGGCGGCGCCCGCCCGCGGCGCCAGGAACGCCAGCCCCCGCTGGATGCCCTCGCGAAGAATCACGGTGGGATCTTCCGGCAGGGCTATCGGGCTCCGACGCCGCAGCGCTTCCCAGACCCGCTCGATTTGATCCGGAGCGTTCAGCGACGCCTGCTGCACGTGGTCGATGACCTGCGGCAGCTCACGCGCCAGCACGGACACGAGCATCACGGCCGGCGCCACGATCAGCACGGCGGCCATCAGCGTCGTCGCGAGCGCTCCGCGACCGGGGCCGAACCTGATCATGAGCTCGTCGTAGACCGGGTGGAACATCAGTGCGAACACGACGGCCCACGCCAGCGGCGCAAGGAACGGGCGGATCACCAGGAACGCCAGGTACCCCGTCAGGAGCACGAGGCCGTAGAAGAGGATTTGAGCGAAACGATCCTTGGCCGTGTTGGACATGCGCCGCGATCACGCATTGTATGCCGCCCGCCTTCGCGCCGGCGCTTCGGCGGGCAAGTGACACGACGCGGGACCGGCCGGACCGAAGGAGGCGCCTGTCTAGCTGGCCCGCTGGACGGGGATGCCGACGTGATACCAGCAGCTCACGGCCTCCCCGCGCTTCCGGGCGGGCGAGAACGTCCACTGCTTGATCGCCGCAACGACCGCGTCGTCCAGCGAGACTCCGGACTTGGATCGGCGCAGCACGCTCACGAGCGAGACGTGGCCGGTCTGAGACACCAGCACGCGCAGGATGACCACGTCGTTGAGCGGCCCCTGGACGTCGTCAGGGATCTGCGGCTCGATTCGAGAGGCCACCTGTGGTGCTTCGTTCACCTGCCGGGTCTCGAAGAATGGACCGACGGGCGCGGCCACAGGCTCGGGCGCCGGAGCGGCGACCGGCTCGGGGGCAGGGAGCGCCGCCACGGTCATCGTTTCGATCGTCGGCGCAGGTGCCGCCGGCGCGGGTTGCCGCTTCGGTTCCTGGCGCGCCGGCTTCGGCTGACGGACGGGGCGCGGCGGCTCCGGATCGGGCGCGATGTCATCGACGACCGGCTCGGCCCGCCGCGGCGCAGGCGTATGGCGCGCGACGGCTTCCTGAGCAGGCGCTTCCTGTGCCGGTTCCTCACTCGGCGCGGGTACGGGCTGCTCGCTCGCCAGCCAGGGTTTCGCGAGCGGCACGCAGATCGCGAGCGCAACAACGACGAGCGCGCTGGCAATGAAGAGGGCGCGCGTTCGACCGCTCGACGGTGGCGGCGACGCGTTCGGCAGTCCGCCTGGCGGCACCGGCCGCGGCCGCGGCATCGGACGGGTCAATTCGCGGGCGGCGACAAGCGGCCGCACGGCAACCGGAGAGGCCGGGGCCTGTGGCGCGGGCGCAGGGGCTTCCTGCACGACAACCGGCGCGGGGGCCACCGTCGCGGGGACCGCCGCCGTCGCATCTGCCGCGCGCGCCATCGGCGGCGGCAGCGGCGCGATACCGATCGGAGGTCTGTCAGGGAATTCGGCGACAGCCGGTGCGCTCGATGCGTTGATCTGTGGAGCCACAAAACTGGGCGAAGGAGCCCACGGGCTCGCTACCGCGACCACGATCGGAGGCGCCGGGGCCGTCGCAAACTGTACGTCGGGATTCGTCGGCTCGGACGCCGGGCTCGCCTGGACTGGGGGCGGCTCGGGAAAATCGGCGAACTCATCCTCTTCGAGTTCATCTTCCTCGGTGTCATCCTCTACCACCGAGGTCTCGGGTCTCTTGCTTTCGATGACCGCGTGAAACGCGCGCTGACACGCGTCACACAGGTCCGCGTCCCCTGCCGGTCCGCCGCAGCTTTCGCAGCGGGCGGAATGCGAGGCGGCTACGAACGACGGTGACGACGCGTCGATGAGATCGTCGAGCGCCGTCGTTGCCGTCTCGATCGGATTCTCTTCCGGCCCCGAAAGCTGACGGCCGCAGTATTCACAGAAGCGGCGGCGGTCGTCAGCGGTCTTGTCGTGACAGTGGTCGCAACGCACGGAACCCTCCCAGGGTGTCGCCTAGTGGACCCGGTTTACCTATCAAAGCGCCTGCCACCGCCCAGGTGGCTGGAAGTGCCGTTTTTGTGATTTTGACGGGCCGGTGCATCACTTACGGGCGGCAGGACCCGAACCCACCAACAAACTTCGTCACCGGACTGCCGGTTTTTGGCGGGTGGTGGCGTCCTAGAATGGTGCCCGTGATCCACATCGAACGCGCAACAAGCCGGCGGCCGGCCGTCACCAGCCTGGGCGCCGTGACGATGGGGCTCGGGCTGCTGGCGCTCGTCGCGCCTTTCCGGGCGGAGTTCCCGACGACGCGCGTCGGATTCCTCCTGGCGCTCGCGGCGTTCGTCGAGGTCCTGCACGCCCAGCGGCGATCGACGGCCGGCGAGCGGCGCCGCGCGACGACGGGCGCGATCCTCAGCATGGCGATCGCGCTGTTCCTGATAAATGCCCCGTTCGTGGCGGCGGAGGCGCTGCGATTCGTCGTGGCCGCCTGGTTTGGAGTGGACGCTATTCGGTACGCGATCGGCATCTTCCGCGGGCCACACACCTCACCGCGGTCGATCGCGGCTCTCCCGGCGCTTGGGAACGCAGCCGTCGTGCTGTTGCTCATCTTCGCGCGCGGCTGGATATTGACGTGGGTCGTCGCGATCGCCGGCGCGCTCCGCATCTTCGGCATCGGCTGGAACATCATGGCCGCCCCGGTGTACACCACGGCCGACGCCGACGAGACCGTCGTCAGCCAGCTCGGGCTGTCGGATCGGCCCGAGGTCGCCGCGATGGCCGCGGAAGTGGAGGCGCACGAAGAAACGCGAAGCCCGATCGATCGCGGCTGGACCCTGGCGTTCGTCGCCACCCTCTTCGCGATACACATCGGGCGGATGAGCACCGACCTCACGTTCCTCGGCCTCGTCTCGCCCGCCGTCGCCGTGCTCGGCGACATGCTGATCGCGGTGATGTTCACGCTGCTCGTGATCAACCCCCTGCACCTCCTCTGGCGCGGGCCCACTCGATGGATCGAACGGCGCATGTGGCGCTGGCGTCTCGAGGGCCTGCGGTCGTCGAGCGCGAGTCTGCTCGAACGCCTGACGGACACCTGGCTCCGCCGGAGGTTGAGGTTCGCGATTCGGATGCGGGAGGCGCGCTACTCCATCCGCGCCGCGCTCAACCAGGGCCTCCAGAGCGGGCTCCCGTTCGCGGCCATCCTCGCGGCGACCGTTCCCGTCTGGGGCATGAGCTGGTACTTCGACACCGAGAACTGGGCGGCCGGGATGTGGAACTCCTGGGCGGAATCGCGGACCGACACCTGGCGCGCGGAGATGGCGCGCGCGGTGCTGGCCGGGGAGGGCGGGCGCGCGACCTCCACGAGCTTTGCCGTCGCGCCCGACGGAGTCGCCGCCGGAGACTTCTCGTTCGTCGTCATCGGCGACCCGGGCGAGGGAGATGCGTCTCAACACATTCTCCGCGATCAGCTTCTGTCGGTCGCGAACGGATCGGATGTGCGGTTCGTCGTCGTCTCGTCCGACGTCGTGTATCCGACAGGGGCGATGAAGGATTACGAGGCGAAGTTCTGGCTGCCGTTCAAAGGGGTGACGCGCCCGGTCTACGCCATCCCCGGCAACCACGACTGGTACGACGCGCTCGAGGCGTTCGCGGCGACCTTTCTCCAGGCTGACGCCGCGCGCGCGAGCATCCGCGCGCGGGTGGAGGCCGACCTGCGCGTGACGAGCACAACCGACGAGCGGATCGAGGAGCTGGTTCACGAAGCTGAACGCCTGCGCCTCGTGTACGGCGTGCCGACAGGCTTCCAGCGCGCGCCGTACTTCGAGATCCAGACCGATCGGTTCGCGCTCCTCGCGGTGGACACGGGAATCCTGAGGTCGATCGACGCGGCGCAGCAGGAATGGCTGGAGGGGGCGCTGAACCGCGCCGCGGGGAAGGTCACGATGGCCGTCCTGGGCCATCCGTTCTTCGCCGGCGGCCACGACACGGCGGCGGGCGACGAGGAGTTCACGCGCCTCAAGGCGCTCTTGCTCGGTCGCGGCGTGACGATCCTCATGGCGGGCGACACGCACGACCTCGAGTACTACGGCGAACCGGGCGCCGGAGCGACGCCGGTTCACTACTTCGTCAACGGCGGCGGTGGAGCGTATCTGAGCTTCGGAACGTCGCTCGACTGGCCGGCGACCGCGCCCACCGCCGACTGGGCGTACTACCCGAACAACGCCGACGTGACGCAGAAGATCGACCACCGGACGCCCTGGTGGAAACGCCCGGCATGGTGGTGGACGCGGCAGTTCGGCGCGTGGCCGTTCACGGCCGAGTGGCTCTCCGCGGCGTTCGACTACAACGTCGCCCCGTTCTTCCAGAGCTTCGTCGAGGTGAAGGTCGAGCGGTCCGCCAACCGCGTGCGCCTGATCCCGTACGGCGTGCACGGACGCCTGACGTGGGGCGATTTCGCGTCCTCCGAGCGCCTGCGCGCCGGCGCGGACGACAAGGGCTTCGTCGAATGGGTGGTGCCCCTGACCTTGCAGCAGCGCTGAACCGGCAAGTAGAATCCTTCTATCGCTACGCAGACCAAACCCCGACCCGGACGCAACGAGCCTTGCCACTGCGGCTCCGGCCGCAAGTACAAGCACTGCTGTCTCGACAAGGACGCCGCGAAGGACGCGAAGGCGCGGGCCAAGGCCGCGGCTGAGGCTCCGGCTCCTGCGCCCGAAGCGTCCACCGCGCCAACCCGGCCGAAGCCGCAGACCGACCAGCCCTGGAAGCGGGCGGCGACGAACCGCGGTTTCGTCCAGCGCGCCCGGACGCCCCGCAAGGTCGGCGGCAGCTAGACCCGGGTCACCATCCTCGGTCACCATCCTCGACGCGGAACGGGCTCGGGCAAGCCGGGTGCCGGAACTCTGTCCGTTGAGATTGCGGGACCCGTTGCGTGCCGCGCGGAATCCGACTTGAGCATGAAGACCGCAGCGAGAATGAGCCCGGTGGCCCAGAGGATTCGCAGCGTCAGGAGCTCTCCTGCGAGCAGCCACCCCAGAAGCACGGCGATGACAGGATTGACGTACGTATGCGTCGCGACGAGCGTCGCCGAGCGGCGCTCGAGCAGCCAGAAGTAGGCGGTGAAGGCGACGACCGATCCGAAGACGATCAGATAGGCCAGGCTGGCGATCGATCGAGCGGAGATGGCGTGCAGATCGACGCGCGCCATCTCGCCGGTGAGCAGGCTCGCGGGGAGCAGGAGCGCGGCGCCGCAGAGCAACGTGGTCCCGGCCCGGAGGAAGGGATCGCGCGGCAGCGGCGCGGTCGCCGAGTACCGGATCCCCAGCGCCCAGGACATCGCGCCGATCAGGATCGCGCTCGATCCCCAGAATTGGGTCGCGCCGGCCGTCAGCATGTCGCGCGGGACGAGGAATCCCACGCCGACCAGCCCCGCCGCCAGACCAACGACCATCTGCCAGGCGAAACGCGGGCCCTGAGCCGGCGGCATCAGCAAGGCGATCCACAGCGGCTCGGTCGCCACGAGCAGCGCGGCCACGCCGGATGGAACGGTCTGCTCCGCCCAATGAAGCGTCCCGTGCCCGATGAGGAAGAACAGCACCGCGACGACCACGCTCGCGCGCCATTCGGCCGCGCTCACGGGAGCCTTCCCGCGGCGCGCCCACGCGAAGATGATCAGCCCGGCGACGAGGTGCCGCACGCCCGCGGTCATGAGCGGGGGAATCGTTTCGACCGCGTGCCGGATGGCCAGGTACGTCGAGCCCCAAATGACGTAGATCGCGAAGAAGGCCAGGAGTTCCGAAACTCTAAGGGTCGCCATGTCCAACTAACCTCTTAACGCGCAGTAACTGGTTAAGCCTACTCTCTGACGACTAACCTGTCAAATGCGTTATATCGGTTATAATGACGAAGAGATGCGGACCCGGGTTCCCGCGTTCGAGCTCGTCGGCGGACACATCGCGCTCGACTTCGTCAACACGGTCGACTGGCGTCTGGATCCGGCCCGCCGCCACGAGCTTCTGACGAGCTTCGACGAACTGCTGACGTGGGCGCGGCTCGCGGGGCTGCTCGATGCGGCAGAGACTCGAGCGATGAGGGCGGCGGCTCAGCGGGACGAGGCGGGCGCCGAGCGTTCGTTGCGAAGAGCGCGGCGCTTGCGCGAAGCGCTTTTCCGGCTGCTCGAGGCGGCCAGGCACGGCGACGGCCCCTCGCCGCGCGACCTGCGACTGTTCAACGCGTATCTCCGTTCGGCGCTGCGAAAACGGCGGCTCGAAGCACGCGGCGGCGCGGCCTGGAACTGGAGCTGGACCCGCGGCACGGGTGACACCTTCGATTCGGTCCTCTGGCCGATCGCGCTGGCGGCCGCAGATCTTCTGACGTCTCCAGGCCGGACGCAGATCGGCGAGTGCGCCGGAGACGGCTGCGGCTGGCTCTTCCTCGACACGAGCCGCACCGGGCGCCGGCGGTGGTGCACGATGCGCGGCTGCGGCAACCGCGCGAAGGTCCGCCGGTTCTACCAGCGCTCACGCGCGGGCGCGTGACGGGGCAGCATCCGACCTCATCAACGTCGCGTGGGAGAAGTGTGGCCAGCGTCTTGCTCTCGGGTGAGGGAGAGGGAGAGCCATGCCAGAGGTTTCGACGAAGCCCTACTGGGTCACATCCGCTTCTCTGCCCCGGTTTCCTGCGCTGGCGGAGGACCTGAGGGTCGATGTGGTCGTCATCGGCGCCGGCATCACCGGAATCACGGCCGCCTACCTCATCAAGTCCGCCGGGCTACGGGTCGCCCTCATCGAGCGCGAACGCGCGGCCATGGTCGATACGGGGCATACGACCGCTCACGTCACGTACGTCACCGACCTCCGGCTGTCCGAGCTCGTGAACGTGTTCGGCCGCGATCAGGCCCGCGCCGTCTGGGATGCCGGCCGCATCGCGATTCAACAGATTGAGACCAACGTCGACGCCGGGAAGATCGATTGCGACTTCCGCTCTACACCCGGTTATCTTCACGAACCGTTGAACGGTGAGAGCGAAGAGCGTGAGCGCACGGCGCTTCGCGAAGAGGCGGAGCTCGCCAGGGAGCTCGGGTTCGACGCAACGTACGTCGCGAGCGTGCCGTTCGTGAATCGCGCGGGCATCAGATTCGATGCACAGGCGCTCTTTCACCCGAGACAGTACTTGTCGGGACTTCTCGACGCGCTTCCAGGAGACGGCAGCCACGTCTTCGAACAGACGCCGGCTGACGACATCGAGGACGCGCCTCTGCGAGTGAAATCTGGCTCGCACACGATCCGGTGCGACTACGTCGTCGTCGCCACCCATACGCCGCTCATGGGCAAGACGAACCCTGTGAGCGCCTCGCTGCTTCAGACAAAGCTCGCTCTGTACACGAGCTATGCGATCGGCGGCAAGGTGCCGCCCGGGACCCTTCCAGAAGCCGCCTTCTGGGACACGGCGGATCCGTATCACTACCTGCGCGTCGATCGGCATCGGGGCTTCGACTACGTCATCCTCGGTGGCGAAGATCACAAGACCGGACAGGCTGAGGATACGGCTGCCTGCTTTCAGGCGCTCGAGGAAACCTTGAAGAGCATCGTCCCGGATGTCGAGGTGACGCACCGCTGGTCCGGGCAGGTCATCGAGACCAACGATGGCCTCCCGTACATCGGCGAGACCTCGCCGCGTCAGTTCGCGGCCACCGGCTTCTCGGGGAACGGCATGACCTTCGGAACCCTCGCCGCGATGATGGCGCGCGACGCGGCGCTCGGGCGCTCGAACCCATGGCGCGAGCTGTTCGACGTGCACCGGAAGAAGCTGCGCGGCGGCACCTGGGACTACGTGAAGGAAAACAAGGACTATCTGTACTACATGGTCCGGGATCGGTTCGCGGCCTCGGAGAAGTCACTGCGAGCGGTGCCGCGGAGCGAGGGCAGGCTCGTCGACCTGAACGGCGAACAGGTCGCAGCCTATCGGGACGAGCAGGGCGTCGTGACGCTTCGCTCCCCCGTCTGCACGCACATGGGATGCCTGGTCGCATGGAACGACGCGGGGAAGACCTGGGATTGCCCGTGTCACGGCTCCCGGTTCAAACCGAACGGCGACGTCCTCGCGGGCCCCGCGCCATCTCCGTTGGCCGAAGCGGCCCCGAAGGCGACAGCGCCCGTCTCCCGGCGACGCCGGGCCGCGTCCTGATCACTTTGCCGCGATGAGGTACAACCGTTTCGCAGTGGCCAGATAAAGCGCATCGCCGACGAGCGCCGGAGGCGAATAGAGCGGCGCATCCATCTCGATCTGCCCCAGCAATTGCTTTCGCCGTCCGGTACGAAGAACGGTCATGCTGCCTTCGACGTTCCCAACGTAAAGCCGATCGCCGGCCAGCAGGAGGCTTCCCCAAATGGCCTCGTCCGTCTCGTGCTTCCAGACGGAGGCGCCGGTCGCCGCGTCCAGACAATGAATCGTTCCTCCCAGGTCCCCAACGTACAGTAGACCGTCTTTCGCAATGGGCGTTCCCACCACGCGACCGACCTCGCGAGAAGTCCAGAGGAGCCTGCTCCCGGTGACGTCTCCCTGGCCGTTGGGACTGATCGCGTGAATCAATGAGGGCCCGTCGCCGTGCCCAGGACTCTGTCCCATCGCAACGAAGACGCGGCCGTCGGCGAAGACCGGTGAAGCAATGATAGAGCTGCGCGAAAGGACTCCGGGTCGCGGAAGCCAGCGGGCGTCTTTCGGATTGCCGTCAAATCGCCAGACTTCGTGACCCGACGCCGCGTCGTAGGAGCGCAGCCAACCATCTCCTCCACCGAAGAGCACCTGTATGCGCCCATTGACATTGGCCGCCACAGGGCTGGACCACTGGCCGTGCAGCACCTGCTCGCCCGGGCCGATGGCGCGCCAGACCACTTCGCCCGAACGCTTGTCCACCGCGACGAGACTTGGGGCGCGCGCCGATGGGACGCGCGTGTGGCCTTCATTCTGCCCGTTGGAGGTAGAGACCATCAGCAGATCACCCACGGGCAACACTTCGCTATTGGTGGCTTCATGCGGAAAGACACCCAGGCGGCCACACATGTCCAACTCCCAGACGATGTCGGCCCCAGCGTTGTCCTGCAAGACCTCATCCCGATACGGACCATTGTTCTCGCCATCACGGAAACCCTGCGTGTCGAGGCAACGGAGTTGGCACTCGGCGGTGACGTAGTACAACCGGTTCCCTTCCACGTACGGCGTACTGGTCGTCGAAGGCAACAGAAACTCTCGCAGGCCTCGCTCTACTCGCGGGGCCACGTCCTGCCAAAGGAATTTGCCATCCTTCGCGTGAAATGCCATGAGCACGCCGGCGTCTTCCTGGATGGCGGGGTTCATCTGCCTAGCGTTGTCGGTGCCCACATAGACCGCATCGCCCACAACGACGGGACGTCCAAACGTTTCGTTTCCCAACCTGACACTCCAGACGATGTTCCGACCGGTAGTCGTATCCCAGTCAACCGGAGGATTGCCCGTTTGGACGGTTTTAACCGAGGGGCTTCGCCCCTCGGACTCCCCGACTGGCTCGCTCGCGGGGGCCCCACGCCCCGCTCCGCTCGCCAGGCTCTCTCGCTGCCGCTCGTTCGCGCCGTTTTTGAGATGGCTTCCAGCGATTCGACTCAACGCCCACTCTGCTTCGTCACGCAATGCGGGATCGTTTGCTGCCGCCCTCAGCGCCTCTCGGGCCGACTGTGCCTTCGGTCCGATGCTTCCCAGAGCTCCGGCCGCGAAGATACGCACATAGAGGAATTCATCCTCCAGAGCTTCGATTAACTGCGGCACGGCAGACTGCGCAGCCGGTCCAATGCTTGCGAGGGCCTCACACGCCGCCCATCGAACGCCGGGAGTGGGATCGCCCAGGGCTTCTGCCAAGGCGTTTGTCGCGCTGGCCGCGTTAGGACCGATGGACGCCAAGGCCTCCGCCGCGTAGATGCGGACGTATGGATCCTCGTGTGAAAGAGTATTGACGAGAGCGCCGACCGAAGGGCTGGCCCTCTTGCCCAGAGCGCCCAGGGCGCGCGCGGCATCGCCCGCGACCGTCGAATCCTCGTCTCTCAGCGCCCGCCTCAACGCCGGTTGAATCCATTCTGTATGGGGCGCCAGGTCAATCAAGGCATCGACGGCGCTGCGCCGGATGGAGTCCGACTCATGCCGCAGCAGGTCCACCAGCAGCGGAATGGCAGGAGGACCGATCCGCCGGATGATTTCAAGAGTCACCACATGCAGGTCTGCATGCTCAGGGTTGAGAAATCGTCTCAGCAAAGGTAGCGAACGCTGTGCCCCTTGGACCAGAGCGGCTTCGGCGGTTGCGCGGACCTTCGGGTCGTTGGCCAGCAGGCGAGTTGCCCAGTCGCGTACCAGGGCAGGGTTTCTGGAAAGACTCGATTCCGTCTGGGGCAGCGGAGCTTGGGACTGTGCGACCGCCTGGCTGAGGCCAGCAGCAAACATTATTGCGAAAGCATGTTTCTTTATGACTGACATCACGTCGGCGACGCTCAATTCCGAAGCATGAGCGCGGCGTCGGTGCGGGTGGCCCGGCGCGCAGGGCCGTACGCCGCCACTGCCGCGGCAGCGATCAGCAGCAGCGCCGCACCGACGAGCGTCAGCGGATCGAGCGCGTCGACCTCGAACAGCATCCCGCGCACGAGGCGCGTCGCCGCGGCGGCGCCGCCGAGGCCGAGGGCCGCTCCGAGGCCGGCAAGCCAGAAGGCCTCCCCGAGGACGAGGCGGCGGACCGTCGCGGGCGTGGCGCCGAGCGCAACGCGAAGCGCAATCTCGCGATCACGCTGGCGGACGTAGGTCGCCATGACGCCGGCCAGGCCAATGGCCGACAGCAGCAGCGCGGTGACGCCAAAGATGGTCAAGAGAAAAGCGTTGAACCTCGGACGCGCGAGAGGGCCGTCGAGCATCTGCTCGAACGGCGCTATGCGCATCACCTGGACGGTGGGATCCACGGCCTTCACGCTGTCGCGTGCGAGCGATGCCGCCAGATCGAGAGACGCGGCGGTTCGCAGCACGAGGAGCTGCGCCGTCACGAGGAACTGCGGGGCTGGCAGATAGAGTGTCGCTCGCGGCGTGGCCAGCTCTCGATATCGCGTGAGCCTCGCCACGCCGACGATCGTCAGCCACCGATAGCGCGAATCGAGGCCGCCCATCTTCATCCGCTTCCCGATCGGATTCTCTCCGGGCCACGTGCGGTCGGCGACGTCCTCGCTGACAATCGCGACGTCGAGCGCCCCCGCACGATCGGCCGCCGTGAACGCGCGCCCGCGCACGATCGGCACCTCGAGGGTCCTGAAATAGTTGTGATGGACCGACTCGAGATTCAACGATGGGTTCGTCGCAGCGCGCTCAGCGCTCTGCCCTTCCGCTGTGAAGCGCGGGACATCCCACCCGCCGTTGCCTGAAAACGGGCGGACGTTGACAGGGGTTGCAGCCGCGATGTCCGGGATCGCCTCGAGCCGCGCGACGATCTCGTCGAGGAACCGCGCCTGCCGGTTCTGATCCACGTATTTCGAGTACGGCAGCGAGAGCTCCACGAAGACGAGGCGGTCGGCGGCGAGCCCGATGTCGACCGACTGCAGGCGGAGGAGGCTGCGCGTGACCACGCCGGCGGCGGCAACGATCGTGACGGCCAGGGCGACCTGCGCGACGACGAGCGCGCGGCGCCCCCTCCGGGAGGCTGGGCTGGCCGATCCGCGGCCGTCATTCCGGAGCTGGGATACGAGATCGGCGCGAACCGTCCACAAGGACGGGGCAACCCCCGCAAGGATCGACGTCACGAGAGCGACCACGACGGTGAACAGGACGACGGTCGCATCGACGCGTACGGACTCGACGCGCGGCAGTCCGTCTGGAATCAACGCGATCAGCGCATCGAGGCTCCACCACGTCAGCACGAGGCCGGCGGCGGCGGCCGCGAAGGTCAGCACCAGGCTCTCGAGCATCAGCTGCCGCACCAGCCTGCCACGCCCAGCGCCCAGCGCCTGACGCACCGCAAGCTCGGTGCGCCGCGCCTCGCCCCGCATCAACAGGAGGTTTGCGACGTTCGCGCTCGCGATGAGGAGCACGAGCGCGACGGCGGCCAGAAGCGCTATCAGCGCCGGCCGTACGCTGCCGACGACAACCTCTTCCAGGGAATGAACGACAGGAGCCAATCCTCGCGTCCGGGTCGCAGGTACCGTCGCTTCGTACTGCCGCGTCAACATGGTGAGCTCGCTCGCCGCCTGCGGCATCGTCACGCCGGGGCGAAGCCGCGCAATCAGATCGACCTCGAACCGCGCGGCGTCGCCGAACGGGCCGGTCGTCGGGACCGATCGGGTCGTCCTCCATAGTTCGACGCCGGCCGGATAGTCGACGTCTGGCGGCATCACGCCGACAATCGCGAACGGCCGATCGTTGAGCGTCACGCGCCGGCCGATCGCCTCGGGTGAGCCGCCGTACCGCCGCCGCCACAGCCCGTGGCTGATCACGAGCACGTCTTCGGCGCCTTCTTTGTCGTCGGCACGCGTGAACGCGCGTCCGAGGAGCGGCTCGATGCCCATGACCTCGAAGAAGCCGCCGGTCACCAGCGCGCCCATCACGTAATCCGAACGGCCGTTTTCAACGACCACCCAGCGATAGGCGCCGTTCGACGTGACGCCGGCGACGCTCTCGAGCAGGCGACTCGCCTCGCCGGCGGCCTCAATCTCCGCGTCGCCGAATGGATAGTGGTCGTAGCCGGATGATCGCAGCTCCTTCCAGGCGACGATGAGCCGATCCTGATCGCGCACCGGAAGCGGGCGCAGCAGCACGCCCTGGATGAGCGTGAAGATCACGGTCGTGCCGGCGATGCCGAGCGCCAGGGTGAAAATCGCCGCGACGCTGAACGCCTTGGCCCGCCAGAGCCCGCGCCATGCGAGGAAGTGGTCCTGCTTGAAGCCTTCGAGAATCATGACGTCTCCCGGCGAACGGCTCTCGCCCCCTTGTCGTCGCGCAGCCCGACGAACGCCGCGTGTCGAAGATTTCCGTCGCGCGTCCACTCAACGAACGAGACATCGACGACGAGCTCCGGCTGGAGCCAGCGGAGCGCTTGCATTTCCACCTCGGTGATGCCTTCGCCCCAATGACTGGCCTTCGCCGTGCTGTTCGGAAGGTTCGCGAACGGACACAGCGTCGTCTCGAGCGGCCGGGCGCGCTTGAAGACGTCCGCGCGGAGCTTCGGCGTCAGCCCCGCTCGTACCTTGCCCGCGTAGAGCAGACGTCCTCGCTCGAAGTAGCCGACGAGGATTGAATCGAAGCTGCCGCCGCCCGGCTTGTAGCCGCCGACGACGAACTCCTGGCGCTTCGAGAATCGCACTTTCAGCCAGGCGCGCGAACGGACGCCGGGCGTGTAGACGGAGGCGCGCCGCTTCGCCACGACGCCCTCGAGCCCGAGCCGGCGTACCGCCTTTTCGATCTGTCCGGGCAGGCCCGGCAAGGACTCCGAGAGGTGGACGCTCGAGCCCGTGACGACTTCCCGGAGCGCCTCGCGCCGCTCCTCGAGCGGCCGCCTCATGATGTCGCGGCCGTCGATCTGCAGCGCGTCGAACGCGTAGTACACGATCCGCGTTCCCGCTGACGCACGGTGATGGAGGTCCTGGAACGACGGATGCCCGTTCCGATCGAGCGCGACAATCTCGCCATCCAGGACCGCCGAATCGGCCCTGATCTTCACGATGGCGGCGGCGACGCCCGGATACTGTCTCGTGACGTTTTTCAGGTTGCGGGAAATGAGGCGCACGTTCGCGCCGGTCTTTTCCGCGAGCGCGCGGTAGCCGTCCCATTTCACCTCGTAGGACCAGCCGTCCCCCTCTGGAAGCCGGTCCGCCGGCGTCGCAAGCATCGGAGAAACCGGCCGAGTCGGCACGCCTGAAGCTTATCTGAAGCGCCAGGAATCATGATATGACCAGGGTCCAACAATGAGCCGCGAGGAATACTCCCTACAGCCCATCGGGCACATTCGATCGACGCTTCGATCACCCCATGAGGCGCCTCGGCAGGGCGCCGAGGGGGCGCCTGACGCGTGGCTCGACGTGAGCTCGCCGTTCGCGAGAGCGTTGCTCGGGATCGCCCCGGGCGACGACGCCATCGTCATCACGTGGCTGCATCGCGCGAATCGAGAAACGCTCGAGGTGCACCCGCGCGACGATCCCCGGAACCCGCTCGCGGGCGTATTCGCCACGCGATCGCAGGACCGGCCGAACCCGCTTGGGCTTCACCGCGTGACCGTGCGCGAGATCTCCGGCACCAGGCTGCGGATCGGACCGATCGAGGCGATCGACGGCACACCCGTCGTGGACATCAAGGCGGTGCTTGCCGGATCGGATGACGCCTAGCCGGGCCTGGAGCAGGTCACATGCGTTACACCAGCAGTTGGATGTTCGTCACGATCGTTGCCGCGCTCGTCGCCGCCGTGGCCCTGGCCGCCTGGACGGTCTTCAACCCGTATTTCGCGCAACGCATCTTCGACCGCGCTGCGGGACGGATGGCCGCGCAGGTCAACACGGCACCGCTGGCCGACGACGCGCTGCGCGTGGCGGTGTGCGGATCGTCGGCCCCTCTGCCGAGTGCGGGGCGTGCCAAGCCGTGCGTGGCGGTGTTCGCCGGCGGCAGATTCTATGTGGTGGATGTCGGTCCGGAGTCGGTGGAAAATCTCGTGCTCTGGGGCATTCCGCTCTCCGCGATTGGCGGCGTGCTGCTCACCCACTTTCACTCCGACCACATCGGCGATCTCGGCGAGCTGCAGCTCCAGACCTGGGCGGGGGGCCGGCCCGCGCCGCTCGCGGTCTACGGCGGCCCCGGCGTCGAACGCGTCGTGAACGGATACAACGACGCGTACCGGATGGATCAAGGCTATAGAACGGCGCACCACGGCGAAACAGTGATGCCTTCAACGACGTGGGGAATGGTGTCACACCCGGTCGAGCTCGACGGAGCGCCCTCGCCGGCCAGGGACCGGACAGGGCTCGTGCTCGACGATGGCGGATTGCGGATTACGGCGATTGAAGTCGATCACACACCCATCGAGCCTGCGTACGCGTACCGTTTCGACTACAAGGGACGCTCGGTCGTCATCACGGGGGACCTGAAGTACCACGCGCCGCTCGGCAGGGCGGCCAAGGGCGCGGATGTTCTCGTCTCGGAAGCGATCTCGCTGTCGATGACGCGCGCGCTGCAGGCGGGGGCGCGCAGCGCCGGACGCGATCGCCAGGCGACGATCATGCACGACATCGAGGACTACCACATCACGCCCGAGCAGGCCGCGACGATCGCGAACGACGCCGGCGTCAAGCTGCTCGTCTACTATCACCTGCTTCCCGCACCCGACGGAGGCCTGCCCCGACGGCTCTTCGCCCAGGGCGTCAACGACGCGCGGCGCGGCGAGTGGACGATCGCGGACGACGGCAGCCTCTATACGCTGCCGATTGGATCGAGCGACGTTCAGATCGGCCGCGTCACCAGGTAACGACGACGCGGGCGAGCCGATCATATGCCTTGACAGGCATATGCCGTTTGCGGCATATTGTCCGCGTGCTCGATACCTTCGCGGCGCTCGGGGAGTCCACCCGCTTCCGCATCGTCGAGCTGCTGCGGGTCGGCCCTCTCCCCGTGAACGACATCGGGGAGCGGCTTCAGCTCAACCAACCACAGGTCTCGAAGCATCTGCGGGTGCTGAAGGAGGCCGGGCTCGTAGACGTGCAGCCGCGCGCTCAGCAGCGGCTCTACGAGCTGCGCGCGGATCGTCTTCGCCAACTGCACGATTGGCTCGAGCGCTATCGCCAGCTCTGGGATGCCCGGTTCGAGGAGCTGGACAACGTCATCAGGGACCTCAGGAAGAAGGAGAAGTCCGATGGTCGCAGGAAAAGACGGTGAGGCAGCGGCGATGAACCAGACGTCGCTGGAGCTCGAGGGCGATCGTGAGATCGTCATCGCGCGGACGTTCAACGGGCCGGCGCGCATCGTGTTCGACGCCTGGACCAGGCCGGAGCTCGTCAGCCGCTGGTGGGCGCCCAGGTCGCTCGGCGTCTCCATCGTGAGCTGCGACGCCGACGTCCGCACAGGAGGCCACTATCGCTACGTCCTCCTGCATCGGACGGGCAGCCAGTTCGCGTTCTCGGGCGAGTACACCGAGGTCACGCCGCACTCGCGGCTCGCCTACACACAGATCTTCGAGCCGACGGCCGGGGGCGCGAAACCGGGAGAGGTCGGGATCATCATCACCGTCACGTTCGACGAGCGCGGCGGCAAAACACATCTCGTATCGCGGACCGTGTGTCCGTCGAAGGACGTGCGGGACGCCATCATCGCGTCTGGAATGGAGCGCGGCATGCGCGAGACGATGGACCAGCTCGAGGATCTGGTCGCGACGCTTCGGTAAGCTCTGAAAAACGATTGGGGCTTGGGGCCTGGGGCCTGGGGCCTGGGGACGATATGAAAACCACTCAAACGTCGGCAAGGAACATCGATAAATACATCGCAGGCTTCCCGCGGCCCGTGCAGACCGTTCTGAAGCGCGTGCGGAGCACGATCCGCAAGGCTGTTCCTGGCGCCGAAGAGGTCATCTCATACGGGATCCCGGCTTACAAGCTGAACGGTCAACGCATCCTCTATTTCGCCGGCTGGAAGCAGCACTATTCGCTCTACCCCACCGGCGATCGCCTCATCGCAGCGTTCAAGGAGGAGCTCGCGCCGTACGAATTCAACGACAAGGGCACGGTTCGTTTCCCGCTCTCCGAGCCCGTCCCTGTCAAGCTGATCGAAGGCATCGCGAAGTTCCGCGCGAAGGAAGCCGCAGAGCTGGGGAAGGCGAAGGCGGCTTCGCCGAAGAAGCGCTAGAGCACAGGCGGTCGGCGCTCGAGGGTTAGCGAGTCAGCACAATCTCCCCGGAGAAGGGCGCTCCGATGGATACTGTTGTTCGAAACGGCGCTACTGCATGGACTCCAGGCCTACGACGGTGTTCGAGCCTCCCGCCATTGGGCGCATCCAGCCGCTCGCCGCGCTCCGACGGCTGCGGCAGTTCGGTGACCTGTTCGTCACACTGAGCCTTCACCGCGTGAAGGTCCGCTACAGGCAGTCGCGGCTGGGCCTCTTGTGGGCCGTCATCCAGCCGCTCGCCATGATGATCGTCTTCACCCTGATGTTCACCTTTCTCCGGACAGCGCCGAGCGGAGACGTTCCGTTTCCGCTGTTCGCATACTCCGCATTGATTCCCTGGACGATGTTCTCGAGCGGGCTGACGAGCGCGTCCACCGCGTTGACCTCCCACGCCGGGCTTCTGACGAAGGTTGCGTTTCCGCGTGAGATCCTGCCGCTGACCTACATCGTCGCGGCCTTCGTCGATATGGCGGTGGCCTCGCTCGTCCTCGCTGCGCTCATGATGTGGTTCGGAGTCCCGTTGACGATGACCGCCGTCTGGTCGCTGCCTGCGATTGCGCTCCTCATCGGACTGCTCGTGGGGCTTGGGCTCGTGTTGTCGGCGGTGCAGGTGCGGTATCGCGACGTCGGGTTGGCGATGCCCGTCCTGGTTCAGGTCTGGCTGTTTGCGACGCCCGTCCTCTATTCTCTCGCGGCGGTGAAGGCAGCGCTCCCCGCGCCCCTCTACACGGTGTACACCCTCAATCCGATGGCCGGAGTGGTCGACACGTTTCGACGTGCGGTAGTCCTGAATCAGTCGCCCGATCTTGTCGCCCTGGCCCTCTCGGCGATTGTGGTCGTGGTGCTCCTTCCGGCCGCCTACGTGTACTTCAAGTACGTCGAGCTGACGATGGCGGACGTCATATGAGCGTCGCGACGGTCGATGTGGCGCTCGGGGACGTGTGGAAGCAGTACCGGCTGAGCACGAGACGGAACGCGCGGAACTTCTGGGCGCTCAAGCAGGTGACCCTCGACGTCCCCCGCGGAGGTTCTGTTGGCGTGATTGGACGCAACGGCGCCGGCAAGAGCACCCTGCTCAAGCTGCTGGCCGGCATCACGGCGCCGACGCGGGGCCGCATTGTCATTCACGGCCGGGTCGCCGCGCTGATTGAAGTTGGTTCCGGGTTCCATCCCGAGCTCACCGGGCGAGAGAACGTCTTCCTCAGCGGCTCGATCCTCGGAATGCGGCGGCGCGAGATCTCGGCGAAGCTCGAACGAATCGTCGAGTTTGCCGGCGTCCAGCGGTTCATAGACACGCCGGTGAAGTGGTACTCGTCGGGCATGTACGTGCGATTGGGGTTCGCCGTCGCGGCGCATCTGGAGGCAGACATCCTCCTCGTGGACGAGGTCCTGGCGGTTGGGGACGCGGAGTTCCAGGTCAAGTGTCTTCAGCGCATTCAGGAGCTCAAGAGCCAGGGAACGACAAGCGTCTTCATCTCCCACGACCTGACCGCAGTCGAACGCCTGTGCGACAGCGCCGTGCTGCTCGAAGACGGAACGGTTGCGGCCACCGGACTTCCGAGCGAGGTGGTCGCCGCTTACCATCGACGGCTGGCACTCTGGGACCCGGCCAGCGGTCAGACATCGATCGACTCGCCGAACAGCGGTGTCGAGGTCACCAATCTCACGCTGCAGAATCCAGATGAACCGCGGGCCGTTGCCTTCAAGACGGGAGCGCCGCTGACGGTGTCTATCCGGTACTCCGTCGCACGGCCCGTTCCGAACGTCGAATTCGAGGTCCGATACTACTCGGCCGACGGAAAAACGCGGATTGCGGCGCCACGTACCGGCGAGTGCCCTGAGCCCCTCCACTTGCGGCCTCCGGGCGGCCTCCTCGAGTTCAGTTGCGCCGCGCTCCCGCTTAACCCGGGCAGCTATTCCATTGGCGCGGTGGTGCGCGACCTCGAGACGTCAAGGATTCTGGCGTGGTGGGATGGCGAGACCAGGCTCTACGTCCAGACGGGGCCGGCGACCGACGGGCAGTTCTACATTCCTCACTCGTGGCGCGTCTTACATGCCGACGCTCCACCGCGCGATTCAGAGTCGCGCTGATACGCGAGGACTGGTCATCAGTCGACCGATGCCGGCCTTCATCATTCTCAGGGCGCCCGCCGGATAGTACCCGCAGCAGGCAGAGCATCCCGCCGACCGCTCTCCCTCGACGTCCCGGCACGTGCAGGTCGGACTTGACCTGCTCGATCACACGTTCGCCGAAATCGGCCTGCACAATCTCGATCCCCGCCTTCCACGCCTGTTCCTCGGCCCGATTTCTTCGCACGTACTTCCGCTGCGATCGTCGAACCGACACCGCTGACTTCAGCATGTATGGGGCGTCCCCGCTCATGCTGGCGCGATGTCGTCGGTATTCGAGAACGACCTGATGATGACAACCGATCGGGAAACACCGCGCGATCCGAAGGTTCAGCTCGTAGTCGGCCGATCCGCCCGCCGTCGTGTCGAACGGCCGCAGGGCCTCGAACACACAGCGGCGGTACAGAACGGCTCCGGGAGTCCAGATATAGTTCGAGCGGAGCAACTCAAGGTACGGATTGCGGTCGGCGTGTGCCTGCGGCGGCACAGTTGCGGGTGAGCCGTCGTCGTGAACCACCCTGACGTGCCCTGTCACAAACGCCCAATCAGGGTGTGCGGAGAGCGCCTCGATTCCAGTCGCAACGGCATGCGTCAGCAGCCTGTCGTCCGCATCGAGAAAGATTACGTAACTCCCGCGGCTCTCCCGCAGTCCCGCATTGCGGGCGGACGCCGCACCCTGGTTCCGCTGCCGGAGATACCGTGCCGCTCCGTGCCTCCGAACGACAGACTCCGTGTCGTCCGTCGATCCATCGTCCACGACGATGACCTCGACACCGGGATGCGTCTGATGCACGGCGCTCTCGATCGCCTCCCGCAGAAAGGTGCCCTGGTTGTAACAAGGAATGACGACCGACACATCCGTCCGGAGACAGAACGTCATTGCCACAACGATCGTGAAAGCCTGCGCTCCACGCGATGGAGCAGGGGATGACGGTATGGCCGAAGCGCCTGCCGGAGCGCCGACCAGACGGCGGGATCGACGATCCCCTCGGCTGAAAGGTACGTCTCGAGCCAGTTCAAATACCGCTCGAAGGCGGCGGCCGACTGGCCCGCGCGCGCCACGGTGCTGCAGACCGAATTCTCATGCTGGCGGTAGCGGTCCCAGCAGGTATCGACGACCAGCGAAGGGAACCTGAGGCACATTTTTGCGTGAAACACTTGATCCGTGCAGATGTGACGGAATGAGTCTTCCCATCCGCCGACGCGCTCCACGGCGTTACGGCGCGCCAGCACGCTGCCCATGCATGGGACCGTCCCTCCGTCCTGCAGGAACGCGATCAACATCCGTGGTGGATCGATGACCCTGTTCGGCTCAGTCCCGTACTTCCGCCAGATCCAGTCCCGGGCCGCGTCCTCGGGGCGGCGGCTCCAGCTGAACCAGTACTCGGTGGCTGCATAGAGGATTGCCACGGCGTGGTGGGCGTCGAGCAGCGGAACCTGATCCTCGAGCTTGCGCGGGAAGTAGACATCGTCCGCGTCCAGGAATGCGAGATACTCACCTTCCGCGTGTCGAGCGCCGAGGTTCCTCGACGCACTTGCGCCGTGATTCAGCCGTCCTTCATGCGCGAGATACCGTATTCGTGTCGGATGCGCCATCGCGTAGCGCAACGCGATTGACGTACTGGCATCCGTGGACCCGTCGTCAACCAGCAGGAGCTCCCACTGGTCGTACGTTTGCGCCAGCACACTTTCGATACTCTCCTGGATGAAGGCGCCCGCATTCAGGAACGGTGTGATGATCGATACGCGTACGCCCCGGCTCACAAAGCGCCTCCGCCTCGTAACGCGCGCTCGAATGCGCGCCCGTCCCCGTCACACACGGCGAGCCTGGGGAGTGCATACGCGTCGTAACCCCGACGCGATACGGCGCACGACTCGGTCGAGCACGCCCAGACGAATCCACACTCCTGGACCGCCGCGCGAGAGTCGGGATTGAGCGCGCCGTGTGGGTACGCAAAGCCGGCGATCTGCCTGTTGACCAGCTGCTCGCACGCGATCTTGCCCTCCAGAATCTCGCACCGGCGTTCCGTCGGCCCGAGCCCCGGCAGCACGGGATGTGTGACGGTGTGGCCGCCGATCTCGACCAGCCCGTCGGCCGCGAGCTCGGCGACTTCGGCCTCTGACATCGGCAGGTCGTTCACGTCCGGTGGAGGTAAGTCGAGGAGACCGCGCAGTCGCGTCATCACCCTCCCGCGCTCGCCGGCCGAGACGATGCGGAGCCGGCGCCAGACGGCGAGATAGGTGGCCTCTCGCTCCGTCCGCGGTGGCTCCCAGGCGCGCCAGGCGCGGCGCTTCTCGGTTCCTCCGGCCTGCGGGAACACGAGGCGAAGCGGTTCACCGGCGATGACGACCTCGCAGTCGAGCGCGGCCTGGCGCAGGAGAATCCCGCGCGCGAGCTCGTCCCACCAGTACTCGGTGCGCTGGCCGACTGTCCCCGTCGTCACAAAGAAGGTGGCCGGAACACCGGCCGCCGCCAGCCGCGGTTTCGCCTCACGCAGATTGTCGACGTAGCCGTCGTCGAACGTGACCGCCACCGCATCAGCGGACAGAGTGCGGCGTTCCAGCCTTTCGACGAACTCTGACACCGTCAGCGGCTGGCGCGAGCGGCGGAGCACGGCGAGATGCTCTTCGAAGTGATCGGGTCGCACCGCCAGGCACCAGGGATCGACGGGCGGGTCTGCGACGCGATGGTACATAAGGATGAGCGGCCGGGGCACCAGGGACCGTATCCGACGCCGAGCGTTATCGAGGACGACACGCACGTCAGGCCTGCCGTTTGCGGGCGCGCAGCGCGACGATCACCGGATAGGCCTCATCGACCGGATCGAGGTCGGACGTCTCGAGCTCTTCGACGGCAAGCCCCTGCAGAAATGCCGTCGCCGAGAAGACGTTTCCGTATCGCTCCACCATCACTGCATCAGGACCAAACACCTCGCCAAACAGTCGTCTCAGCGCCGCCGGAGTGAAGGACCAGAACCAGGTTCTGCCCCATTCGCCGCGGTCGATCTGGCTGATGCCGGGAGCCGTGACGAGGACGGCGCCGCCGGGCGCGAGCGCCCGGTGGACGCACCGGATCGCGAGCGGCACGTCGTAAATGAGCTGCAGCGTCTGCGTGAGAACGATGCAGTCGAACGTGTTCGCCGGCAGCACGTCCGGATCTGTGAGGTCGCCTACGTACGTGGCGCGGGGGTTTCCTGCGTGAACGTGAAGCACGTCACTGCGCGACACTCGTGAGCCGCCGAACCTCCGCGTGTAGCTGTCGTCACCGATTTCGAGCACCCGACCGACGATCTCAGACGCGTTCCGTGCAAGGAACCGCTCGATGTAGTAGCGATCGACCGGCAGCCCCCGATCGAATCCAAAGCAGCGGCTGATCGGGGTCAACCGGCGCAGATCCCCGAATCGAACGCGGCCGACCGGCGGCACACGCTCACGGCCCCGGAGCAGACGCTCGCGCAGACGGCGGGGCAGGATCGGGGCGATCCGACGTCTGATGCCGCCGACCGCCTGGAGCAGCGCGACCCGCGGGGCGACAGCCGCGATCGACGACAGTACCGGAAGCGATGCCGTCAGGCCGCCTCCGTTCTGCCGGCTGCGATAGCGGGCCGCGACCATTTCTTGCGCATAGATGCGGCGCCAGGCGCGCCGGCCCTCAGCCCACGCCTCCGCGGCGCTCCCTCCGTCTGCCGGCGATGGTGCGTAGCGGGCGTGCACCTCGAGCGCACTCCGCAACATCGCACGGTGATTGGTCGACATGTTTTTGTCGTGCAGCCGGTACGCAGCGACGAGGTCGGGGTAGCCGGCCACGGGATAACGACGCGCCATGCGCAGATACACGTCGTAGTCCTCGCACTGACGCAGCTGCACGTCAAACCCCCCACTCGCCGCGAGCAGATCCCGGCGGTACATCACCGTTCCGTGCATGGCGATGAAGTTGCGACGAAGCAGGTGCAGGTAAGGGGCCTCGCCCGGGGACTCGAAGCGCTCCCCGATCTCATGCCCATCCGCGTCGATGTAACGGTGTCCGCCATACACAAAGCCGCTGTCGGGCGCGCGGGCGAAGCACGCGAGCCCGGCATCGACGGCCCGCGATTCCAGGCGATCGTCCGCGTCGAGGAATACAACGTATGAGGTATCCAGCGCGGCGAGGCCGGCATTCCGCGCCGCAGCGAGGCCGCGATTCGCCTGGCGAATCAGACGTACGCCCGGAAAGGCTGCGACCACGGCGGCCGGATTGTCGGTCGACCCGTCGTCTACCACAACGACGACGTCGACAGCTCGGGTCTGTGCGTACACGCTCTCGAGCGCCTGCGCGAGAAAATGGCCGTGATTGTAGGTCGTGACCACGACGCCGACCGTCGCGGGCCCGGCCGGGGCCGCGGCGCAGTCGTTCGGCTCCCACACCGGACGAGCCAGACTGGTCACGGCACCAGCCTCCGCCGCCGGCTGCCGAGGAGGGATCGGAACGGCGCTGCACCGCGTTGCCAGAGCGGTCTCAGAACCAGACCCGCTTTGTGCGTCGTATGGTGAAGCAGCGTCCTGGGGCAGCGCCCCGCGAGCGTGAGCGCAGCTCGCATCTGGGCCCAGCCGCGGCGGCCCGCGCGCCAGTCCGCCCGGAGCCGATCGACGATCTGCTCTCCGTACCACGCGCACCAGCTTCTGCGACCTCGACGGAGGCGTTTCCGTACTAACGCGCGCGCCTCACGCCCCTCGCGCCGCAGCACGGCGAGCGTCGACCGCAGCATCAGCGCCGGTTCGCGGGACATGCTTCTCTCGTGCTGCCGGTACCGCACCAGGTCCCTGGCGACGAAGCGTACGCGGCCGGTCCGCGCGAGCCGCAAATACACTGCGTAGTCCGCCGCGGGCCCGAGATCAGGGGGAAACCCTCCGATCTCTTCGAGCGCTTGCTTTCTGAACATCGCGGCGCCTGGTGTCCAGACGAAGTTCCAGGAGAGCCACTCGTCGTAGAGACGGGATGCATCGACGTGATGGTGGAGCGTCCGTAAAGGCCCTCCGTTTACGTCGATCGCCTGGCATCGGCCGACGACTGCCGCGGCGGTCGGGTTCGATGTCAGCTCCTCGACACTGGCCGCGACCGCGTCGGGCAGCAGCTCGTCGTCGGCATCGAGAAACACGACGAGCTCTCTTCGGGCGGCGGCAAGGCCGACATTGCGCGCCTCCGCGACGCCCTTGTTCGACTGCTGGTAAACCCGGACGCCCAGTGTTGCCGCCACGCTGGCCGTGTCGTCGGTTGAACCATCGTTCACGACAAGGCATTCGACGTTCGGATGGTGCTGAGAGCGAACGCTGGCGACGGCCGCGGGCAGAAAGCGCGCCTGGTTGAAGCAGGGAATCACGACGGTGACGCCTGGGCAGGACCTCATGTCGGAAATTCACTGCCGCGAAGTGGCAGTTCCGCGGCTAGCGACGAGAGTCATACAGGCCCGTCGGGCCGATATTTCGGCACCTGTGCCACGACGGTGCCGGGTTGCAACTCGTATTCCCGAGGCGGCATCCGACAATTGCTCAGGTTGGGGCTAGCTCATCGTTCACGCGCGACGCGCATCAGGCATTCGAGCACGAGACGGCGCAGCAGGCGGCCCGCGGCGGCGGGAAGGTTGCCCGGGAGCTCCCCAGACACCGGCTCACTTGCTCGGACCACCTGCGTGTGAACCACACGGTCAGGTCCGGTGAACTGGAACTCGACCGCCCCGACGAGTTGCGTCTGCGGGGCGGACTCGAGATGCCAGGCCAGGAGCGTCGTCGCGAGCGCCGGGGCGCTGGAGGTATCGACGAGACGAAAGGTGGGATTGGACGTCAACTCGAGGCGGAGCGCCGTGTCCAGGTACCGGTGTGGCGCGGCTGTCCATTGCCACACGGCGTCTTCGGTCAGCTCACCATCCGGTTGCTGAAGAAGCACGTGACGGCCGATGTGTTCGCGTGCCTGGGTATCGAGGAGGCGGACGGCGACGATGTTGGCGCCGTTCCCCTGATTCGCTCGCTCGGCCGCTGATGGCTCGACGAGCTGCGGCTCGATCATCCGGATCGGCACCGTGTCGGGGCGCCGCAACTGGCAGGCGCCTGCCGATAGGACCGTTACCGCCATGAGCAGAAAGACAGCTGAACGCGACATGAAATTCATGGACGCTTCGCCGGCGGAGGCCGTGGACCGTAGACCATCGACTCCGGCTGCTCCTCGATCTGCCGCGCGAGCCGACGCAGTTGTTCGAGCGAATCGCGAATGCCGGGCAGAGCGCGCCGGAGATCCTCGGCCGCCAGCGCCGTCTGATCCATCGCGGCCCGAGTCGACTTGGCCGACCCCACGAAGATCCGCGTCGTTGATCGCGGCGCGCGCCTCGTCGGCGAAGCTCATCAGTGTCCCCCCGGTGCCGACCAACCCGTTGAGGTCCGCCGTCATCTTGTCGATCTGCGCGCTGGTCGCCGCGAAGAACTTTCGCGAGTCGGCGCTGAGCGCGGGCAGGTCGCTCTCCTTGATGACGCGCTCGAGGCTCGTGAAGAACCGGTCGCTCCGGTCGAGACTGTCGGGCACCCTGGCGATAATGTCCCTGAGCGTCTCCAGCGTCGCTTCGGCTCGTTCCATGAGCTCGGGCAGTCGATCCTGCACCGTCGAGAACGGCGAGGGCATCGACGGGATATACGCCCGATCCGGTGTGAAGCCGAGCGCGATCGGCGGCGGGGGATTCGCCGGCGCATCGAGCAGCAAGTACGCCTCTCCGGTCACCGGGTTAGACACGACTTGCGCGCGAAGCGTTGGGGAACATGCCTTCGAGATCGGCCGTCCGGCGGATCCGCTCGACGTTCGCGCCAATGGTGTTGAGCCGGTCGAGGAACACCTCGAAGTCGATCTCGATGGTGCTCGCGCGCTGGGTCCACGCGCAACTCGCTGACGCGGCCCACCGGCACCCCCCTGTACCGCACCGGGACTCGAGACATCCAGGCCACTGACGTTGTCCCTCGTATAGGTGACCATCTCGATCACGGCGCGGCTCCTCATGCGTTGAATGAAGAGAAATGCCGTGGCGAGGAGGACAACGAGGGCCACCACCACGAACAGTCCAAGCCGCGCGTAGCTCTTGTCGACCGCCATCGGTCACCTTCCTTGGTTCGCGGACACGTCTGGAGACGACCGGGTGAAGAAGTTGTGCACGAACGGAATCGTCGACTCGTCGCGCAGCGTGTTCGGATCTCCCTGTGCCACGATCCCCTTTGCCACCTTGTCCAGGACGATGCAGTGGTTGGCCACGAGAAAGATGCTCGGCAGCTCGTGCGTCACGATGACGATGGTGATGCCCAGGTCGCGGCTGAGCATGACGATCAGCTGGTCGAGCTCCACCGCGGTGATGGGATCGAGGCCGGCCGACGGCTCGTCGAAGAACAGCAGATCGGGCTCGAGCATCATGGCGCGGGCAATACCGGCGCGCTTCTTCATGCCGCCCGAGATCTCTCCGGGCAGGTGCTCGGCGAACGCGCCGAGGCCGACGAGATCGAGTTTCGCCTGGCAGAGCTCCCGCACGGTCGCGCCGCGGATAGACGTCCATGTCGTCAGTGGAAGCGCGAGGTTCTCCGCCAGCGTCAGAGAGCTGAAGAGCGCGCCTGACTGAAAGAGCACGCCGAACGGCGGCACGCCCTCGTAGAGATGCGGCTCGCCGATCCCGTCGATGTCGATTCGGCCGGACATCGGCCGCTCGAGGCCGATCAGATACCGCAGCAGCGTGCTCTTGCCGCTTCCCGAGCCGCCGAGTATCGCGAAGGTCGTTCCGCGCTGAATCTGGAAGCTGACGTGCTCCATGAGCACACGCGACCCCCAGCCGATTCGCAGATCGTCAACGACGATGTGCGGCTTGCGCGCCGTGGCCGTCGCGGAGGGGGGTCTCGGCGGCTGCATGGTCAGGAGCCCATGAGCGTGTAGAAGAGCGTGAAGACGGAGTTGACCACGATCACGCCCAGGATCGACAGAACCACCGCGGTCGTGGTTCGGGCGCCGACGGCGGCGGCGCCGCCCTGCGCCGACAGCCCCTGACTGCAGGCGATGAGCCCGATGGCGAGGGCGAGAAACGGGGTCTTGATCAGGCCACTCATCAGGTGGCCCCCGGTGATCGCCTCCGTGGTTGCGAGGACGTAGGCGCGCTGCGGCATGTCCGTGACCGCGCTCGTCGCCAGGAAGCCGCCGATGAGCGCCAGCAGGTCGCCGATCCAGGTCAGCAGCGGCACCACGATGACGAGCGCGAGGCAGCGGGGCACGACCAGCCATCGCACGGGATCGAATCCCATGGCGCGCAAGGCGTCGATCTCCTCCGACACCTTCATCGTGGCGAGCTCCGACGCGAGGCCGGCGCCCGATCGGCCCGCCACGACGATCGCCGTGACCAGCGGGCCGAGCTCGCGGAAGTGTGCGACGACGACGAGCTCGGGGACAAAGGCGACCGCGCCGAAGCGCCCGAGCTGCGAGACGCCGAGAAATCCGATGATGAGGCCGATGAGCAGGTTGGCTGCGCCGGTGACGAGGAGGGCGTCCGCGCCGATCTCCTGCAGGAGCCTTGGAAGCGAGCGCCAGTCGACCGAGCGCGGTGAGGCCGCCGTTTTCGGCACCGCGACCACGCATCGACCTGCGAAATCGAGCGCGTCGCTCACCCGGCCCGGCAGCCACGCGGCGGTCGCGCCGATCCGCATCAGCGTGGTCATCGCGCGCGTTCGGGCCGCCGGATGATCCGCCCGGCGCTCGCGATAGAGGGCGATCAGCCGCGCGGCTTCCGGGTTCTGCTCCGCCACGACCCGCGTGCGCTCCCCCTCCGCGTCCAGCCGATCGAGAAGCCGCGCCAGCAGGACGGCGCCGGTACCGTCGATTCGATCGAGATGCGCGAGATCGACTTCGATCGCGCGGCAGCCCTCGACGCCGGGCTGGGCGTTCTCCACGGCCCGCGCCACCGCCGTCGCGTGGGCCAGATCGAACGGACCGGCGGGTACCAGACGCCCGCGGTCTCCTTGCCGCTCGGCTCGAACGGCGACGCCCATGGCCGCCACCTTCTCTTGTCGCAGTAGGACGGAGCGTAGTCGCAGGGTTCGCGGCTCGCTAGTTGGACCTTAGTCCAAGGCCTGGCCGAACCCTCTTCCAGGCAGGGTGCGCAGTATTCGAGGCGCTAAACCGCGGTCTTCGGGTCTGGCCGCTACGGCCGATCGCGGCATCCGCTGCCCGACGGGCGACCTTAGTATCCTGACTATCCTGCAAACGAGCAAGGCAATTGGACTTTAGGAGTACACGGTCCTTTGATATCGTTCTGCACCTGCGACAAAGGACGGTGAGCCGACTATGACTTCGCCTCGCGCCCGCAATAGCGCTCTCCCGCTGTGGGTCCTGTCGATTGTGGCCATCGCGATCCAGATCACGCCCGCCCAGCAGCAGCCCCCTCGCTTCGGCGGCGCCTACTCGGGCCTGGAACCCCGCCGCCAGAAGCTGATCGACAACTGGGTGAGCCGGTTCGTCGCGAAGACCGGCCAGAAGGTCGAGGCCGGGCCGTTCTACGACGAGTTTCTCAGCCTGTCCACGAAGACGACGTTCGACGCGGTCACGCACGCGCTCATGACGACGCAGCTGACCGACCGCGCCGGCGCGAGCCTCGGCGACGCGCTCGCGCTCGTCGAGCAGGTGGATTCGATCAGGGGTGAGGTCGCGGGAGCGCCCAGCGACCGGCAGTTCCGGATGTACGTCCGGCTCGTCTCAGGCGCGCTCGACACGCTCGGGCGCTCGCAGCAGTTCAAGCGCACGGCCGACAACGCCGTCTATCACCAGGGATTTCCGACGAGCTATCGCGAGCGGAGCGGCGCGCCGTCGATCCAGTTCTCCGTGGCGCTCGATGCCCGCCGGGCCGACATCGACGTCGACTACCGCGCGTCGGCCTTTCCAGTAGGGTTATTCAACGGCCACTTGACCGCCTCGAACTCGGACGTCCGCGCCGGCAGCAACTACGACAAGCACACAAACCGCTGGAGCGGTTTTCAGAACTGGTGGCGAGGCTTCTTCGGCAGCCGCCAGCAGTCTGCGCCCGCGCCGGCCGACGCGAGCTCCGGCACGTTGGAGAGAATCAGGACGCCGCGCGCCGGCCGGAAGAACATCGAGGTCATGGCCAACGACTTCCTGACTGCCTGGCTGGTCGAAGGCAACATCATCGCGGCCATGGGCTACGTCTCGGATCGGTCGTACGCCTGCCTCGCGCAGGACAGCGACAACCCGGCGGACTTCGACCGCGGCGTGGCGCCGTTCCAGCTGATGACCAACTTGAAGGCTGCGTACGATTCCCTCGGACCGCACAGCTCTCTCGACGGACTCATCGTCGGCACGCGCTTCGCGGCGCCGATGGTGCGCGTCGTCCGGCAGCCGCATCACGCGCAGTTCGTCATCTACTCGATCCCCGACGACGTGGCGGTGAAGTTCGACTGCGAAAGCCGGCTGACGCTCGACGATCCCGACAGCGTCAAACGCGAATACGGCAACTATGCCGGCGCGACGTTCCTAGTCGCCGGGCGAAAGGACGATCCGGTCGCGCTGCTGTGGGCCAAAGACGATGGCTACTGGAAGATCGTGTCGTGGAAGGTCGGTTCGGAGGATGAGAAGGTACCGGCGCCAGACGCCGTACCCACGTCCAAGGCTCCACGCATCGCCGCCGATCCGACGCTGGTCCAGGCAGGCCGCAGCTTTCTCGAAAACTGGCTGGTCCGCAAGAACTACGACGCCGCGTTCGCCTCTCTGTCGCCAAAGGCCTATGACTGCTACAACCTCGAGCGCGGTGAATCCCAGCCGCCAGCCCCGTCGTCCGAGGAGGCCGGCCGGAGGTTACGGGCCGCTCTCGAGACGGCCGGGAAAGGAGTCAGCGCGGGAAAGCTCGAAGCGATGATCTCCGCGGCCGAGCCGATTCACCCGGCGACGAAGGTGATGGACCATCCGTTCGCCCGCGTCTTCAGCCTCTCGAGTATTCCGAACGCGCTCGCCGACGCGGCGGAATGCGCGGCTCGGGCGGCGGGCAGCGCCATTCCCGACCCGATGCCGCTCGAGTACGGCAACGGCTTCGGCATGACGATGCGGTTCAAGACCCGGAGCGGCGACGCTCCCATTCTTCGCCTGATGTGGCGCAAAGAGGGCGCCGCCTGGCGCATCACGTCGTACGGCGTCGAGCTGCCATAACGATCAGCCCGTGTTTCTGAGCCCTGCCGCGATGCCATTCACCGTCACGACAAACGCGCGCATCAGCTCGGGCGTCGGGTCACCCTGTCGAAGACGCGCGAGCAGCTCAATCTGGACGAGATTGATGGGATCGACGTACGGGTTGCGCACGTCGATGGATCGACGGATCACGGGCGTCGCCTCCACCGGCTCGCGATGGCCCGTGACGGCCAGGACGGACGCGGTGGCGCGCACCAGACGGGCGCGCAACATGTGTCCGAGCGGTTGAAGGTCACCCGGCACGAGACGCCGATCGTATTCGGCGGCGATCCGCGGGTCGGCCTTCGCGAGCACCATCTCGATCAGGTCGAGCGTCGACTGAAAGAACGGCCAGCGCTCGTACATCGCTCTCAGCAACGCCGCGTCCCCCTGCGCGATCGACTCGTCCAGGGCCTCGTCGACGCCGAGCCAGGACGCCAGCAGCAGCCGTGTCTGTGTCCAGGCGAACTGCCACGGGATCGCGCGCAGGCTCTCGAGCCCGGAGCCGCCGCCTCGATGCGCCGGACGGCTGCCGATGTGGACGCGGCGCAGCTCGGGCTCCGGCGTCGCCGCGTGAAAATAGTCGAGGAACCGGGCGTTCTCGTACACGACCGCGCGGTACGAGGTGGTGGCCGTCGCAGACAGCCGGTCCATGGCCGCGCGCCATTCGGACGGAGGCTGCGGCGCCCGCATGAGCGTCGCCTCGAGCGTCGCGGTCGTGTACACCTCCATCGTCCTCACGGCAATGTCGGGGAGGCCGAACTTCGCCTGGATCATCTCGCCCTGCTCGGTCACACGCAGGCGTCCGTCGACCGAGCCGGGCGGCTGCGATCGAATCGCCAGGTGCGTCGGCCCGCCACCGCGGCCGACGCTGCCGCCACGGCCGTGAAACAAGGTCAGATGGACGCCGTGTCGCGCGCCCGCCTCGACGATCTGCTCCTGCGCGCGATAGAGGGCCCACGCGGCGGCGAAGCGTCCAGCCTCTTTCGCAGAGTCGGAGTACCCGATCATGACTTCCTGATGACCGGCAATCCGCGCGCGATACCACGGCAGCGTGAACAGGGCGTCGAGCACGGCGCCGGCACGCTGGAGGTCTGCGATCCGTTCGAACAACGGAACCACGCGCTGTGGATCCGCAGTACCGGCGAGCTGTTGCAGCCACTCGACCGCGAGCACGTCCGAGGCGCGGCTGGCCATGGTAATCACGTAGGCGCCGAGCGAATCGGCGGGCAGAGCGGCCGCCACCCGGAAGGTGTCGATCAGATCCCGGACCGATGACGGCATCGGCCGAGCGTCCGTTGGAAGATCCGCGAACGTTCGCCTCCCGCCCTCCAGCTCACCAAGGAGCATTGCGATACGCTCTCCCTCGGACGCACCCTCGAACGGTCCGAGCTGCCACGCGCGGGCGATCCACTCGATGGCTTCGACGTGGCGGGACGCCTCCTGGCGGAGATCGAGAGGCGCGAGCGTCAATCCGAAAGCGGCCACGCGGCGGAGGATGTCCGTGAGACGGCCGTCGGCGATGTTCCGATTCCCGGTCTCCACGAGCGAGCGATGGCAGATTCGGAGAGGCGCGGCGAGCTCGGCCACGTCGAGGAACAGCCGCACTGGCGCGGCCGGGGGATCGGTCTCGCGCTCGATGCACCGTGCCGCATACGCACGAGTGGCAAGGAGCCTCGCCTGCACGTCGCGGAGCAACGCCCGGTACGGCTCGGGCGCGTCACCGACAATCCCCCGGAGCTCTGGGCTGGCTTCTCCGATTGACAGCTCCGCGCGCAGCGAGTCGATTTCACCGGCATACAAGTTGGCCGCGACCCATCGCGCCATCCACGTCGCCCGCCGCGTCGTCTCCGGCGTGACGTTCGGATTCCCGTCCCGGTCCCCTCCGATCCAGGAGCCAAAGCGAAGCGGGACGGCATCCACGGCGAGCGGCGCGCCGAGCGCGCGGTCGATCTGCCGGACGTAGCGCGGCAGCGCTTCCCAGAGCACCTGCTCGAAAACAGCGAGCCCTCCACGGACCTCATCCAGCGGTGAGACCGGTCGGCCGCGCACTTCCTCCGTCTGCCACACCGTCGCGACCTCGCGCCGGAGCGCGGCCAGAGCGGCGTCTGCCTCCTCAGGCGTCAGGTCGACCCGATCCCGGACCGCGAGGCTGTCCGCAATGCGGCGCTGCGCCTGCTGCAGCGTGCGTCGGACGATCTCGGTCGGATGGGCCGTGAGGACGAGCTCGATGCGAACCGTGTTCACGGCCTCCGCCAGCGCCGCGTCGGACAGTCCGGCGGCGCGCCACCGCGCGAAGGCGTCGGCACACGACCCGGGCTGCGGACGTCGACTCGGATCGCGCGCGTAGTCACGACGCCGGCGGATGCGATGGTGCTGCTCGGCGATGTTGGCGAGCGTGAGGAACTGGGCGAAGGCGCGGGCGATCGGCACCGTCGCGGCGATTGGCAGCGCGCTCAGAAGATCGGCCAACGCTTCAAACGCAGCCGGATCCCCGGCATGCGCGCGCTTCGCCAGCGCGCGGACCTCCTCGACCCGCTCGAGCAGCGACTCCCCTTCCCGCCCGCGCAGGACTTCGCCCAGCAGTTCACCCAGGAGCCGGACGTCGTCGCGGAGCGGTTTGTGCGGATCGCCCGCCTCCGGTGCGGGCCGATCAGCGCTGTTTTGCATGCTCACCGCGCAGGACGACGCACGTGCTCGTCGCCTTCGCGATCCGTTTCCCATCCTGATCGGTCACGTCGCATTCGACGTAGCCGACATTCTTCCCGCGGTTGACGACGTGCGCCTCGGCACGGAGCACCGCCTGCCACACCGGGCGGAAGAAATTGATGCTCAGCGCGATCGTCGTGAAGGACTCATCAGGCGCCAGGGTCGAGACGAAGGCCATGCCCATGGCCGCATCCGCCAGATCGCACAGGACGCCACCGTGAAGCGTCCCCATCGGGTTCGCGTGCTGCGGGCCTGCGCGCAATGTACCAACGGCACGCCCGGCAGCTATCCCCTCGACCTGGAACCCAAGGAGCTCTGCGATCGGTACTTTCGCCGCACGCGCCTTTTCAATCAGCGGGTGAACAGGCTCGGTCATCGGACCGCCATGAGGGTGGCCCACGTGCGCGGCCCGACGATGCCGTCTGGAACGAGGCCGCGGTCGCGTTGGAACTGCCGGACCGCCGCCTCGGTGATCGCGTCGAAGCGACCGGTCTCCGTGATCCCGATCTTCTCCTGAATCAGCTCGACCAGATCGCCTGTGGCGCCGCGCCGCAGCGTCGGCCGATCGTCAGAGTCCACGGCGGGGATCACGGACGGCAGCGGCGCGGTCCCGGCCATGATGGAGGCGACCTGCACCCGGAAATCGTCCATGTCGAACGTCGGATCGGGCTTGCGCCCGACGGGCAGCGCGTATTCCTTGTGCCCGCAGCACATGATCGCGTTTGCGTCGATCTTCTCGAGGATCGCCGCGACGCCCCTGCGATACGCATCCAGCTGGACCGCCAGCCACGGTTCGGCGTTCGGACCGGTCGTCTGTCCGGTGTTCTCCGCCTCGATCCCGATGAAGCTGCTGTTGCCGGTCGTGACGCCCTGCCAGTTCCCGGCTCCGGCATGGCTGGCGCGCCCTGCGGCGACGACGAAGAACGTGCCGTCGCGCCCGAGGCAGAGTTGCGACAACGGACCGGGCAGATCCGGCCGTCCGTTGGTCACGACGCCCAGGCTCGGCATGATTCCGGTCCTCGGCCCCGCCGTGTGATGACACATCACGCCCCGGATAGTTCCGACGTCGCCGCGCCCGCGCGTCCGCCAGCCGGGCTGCTCGGCCACTTTCATGCCGGCATCCAACAACACCTTCGGCAGCCAGGTCAGCGAAAAGACCATCTATCGCTTCCTCCCCCGCGTCAGGGTTTCAACGCCGCCGGTCGCCCTCGGCAGCTCCGCGTCGGGCGTCGCATCGCTCGCGGTGAAATCGACGTCGCAGCCATCGACGTCGGCTTCGTTGTCCGAAAGCGCCCGCGTTCTGCCAGGCATCCCTCTGGCCGTAGCGGCTTGCCCTGAGCGTAGCCGAAGGGCTTGCCCTGAGCGCTGTCGAAGGGCTGGCCCTGAGCGTAGTCGAAGGGCGCGCGTCGGGCGTTTGGCTTTCCTGACTCGCGCTTTCGCCTTGCGTGATTTCTTCGGCATGATGTCTCCTCTCACACGAGGCGATATCCCAGATCGAACCCCGAAGTCTGTCCCTCTTGAAGCACCAGCAGCTCGTGAACGTCGTGCGGATGCGTTCCCCCCGTGATCTTGTGCTTGAAGAGATCGAAAAAATGCGCAAGGAGGGCGCCGTTCTCGTCGATGTCGGTGTCGAGGAGCACTTCGTCGGGACTCGAGAGGTGCGTCAGCGTGAGCTGGAAGTTGCCTTTGCTGTGCGTGGACTTGATGCTGATCATGCTCGTGATGCGGCTCTGCAGCGTGGCCGGCACGTTGCCGCGGTGGTTTTCGGCCGGCGTGCGCTCGTAATCGGCGCGGAACTCGTCGATGTGCGTGTGGATCTGACGGACCAGCGTTTCCATCTCCGGCTCGACGAACGCCAGGAATCGCTCGCGGCCGATCGCGATGAGACGCAACACGAAGGAGAACCAGCTCCGGTTCGCCGGCCACCGGCTCCAGCGTGCCGTTCAGCCTGAAGTGCGAGTTCAGGAGCGAGGTCTTCGCCAGGGTGACGTCCTCGCCCGACAGGCCGTCGTACGCGGCCCCCACGAGCAGGTCGGCGATAGGGTGGACGTCATTGAACAGCGTGATGTTTGGCGACACGCCGAGCACGCGCTTGAGACCGTCGAACGCGGCCGGGAGATCCTCCCAGCGGGTGAACCGCGGCCTCCACTCCTTCGGCTCGCGAAAGAGCTGGCTGTGCTTCGTGATGGGCGGACCCGGCGATCTGAAGAACACCGGCGAGTGCGCGAAGCGGAACCGCTTCGGGTCGATCTCGCAGACGTCAACCTCGCCCGTCGCGACGGGCAGGTTGAAAACGGCCGGTGCGCCCACGAGCTCGAGCTGCAGCTGGTCGCCGATCTGCCGATGGTCGGACAGCCGGCGGAACGTGAAGAACGTCTCGGGGTCCCGGATCAAACGCTTCGAGACGTCGCGCAATTCGAGCGTGACCTGGAGCGTTTCGACGGCGGCGGCCGCCCGCGCCCGCGTGGCCCTCGCCGGCGCCCGGCGTCCCCGGCTCTTGCCACGCGCCTGCGGCAGCCGTCGCGTTGAAACGCGGCGTGACGACCTCGGGCGCCGCGCTCCTCTGGCTTTCCGCGTTTTCCTCGCCGTCTTCACCATGAACGCCCTCCCCCGGTTCAAGAAGGCCCGGTTCGTCGATTCGCTCGGTCGTCAGGTCGTCGTCAACGCCACGCCCTTGGCGGCTTTCTCGATAATCGATGCAACCGCCTGCGGCTGCGACACGTACACGGCGTGGCTGCCGTTGACCTCGACAACCGTCGAACCCGCCCGCCTGGACATGGCGCGCTGGGCGTCGGGCGGGATCATCTTGTCGTCGGTCGCGACCAGGTACCAGCTCGGCTTCGTCTTCCACGCCGGCTCGGTGATGGCGCCGCCGAGCGCCTCAACACCCCACGGAACCTGGGAATCGGCCATGAACGCGGCCGCGTCTGCGCTCACGTCCGCCGCGAATGACGCTTGGAACTTCGCCCTATCGAGGAAGAGGAACCCATCCTGCGGCGGGAGAATCGGTGGCACCGGCGCGCCTGGCGGCGGATCCTTGATGAGCGAGGACACCGATTCGCCCTTGTCCGGAGCGAACGCGGCGATATAGACCAGTCCGACGACCTTCGGATCGGTTCCCGCTTCGGTGATCACCACTCCGCCGTAGGAATGGCCGACGAGAATCACTGGACCGTTCTGCGCGGCCAGTGTCCGCTTCGTCACGGCCACATCGTCCGCCAGCGAGATGGTCGGATTCTGGACGATCGAGACCGTGTAGCCGTCTGCTTTCAAGGCGTTGTAGACACCCTGCCAGCCGGATCCGTCCACGAAGCCGCCGTGGACCAGAACGACGTTCTTCACACCCGTCGACGTGTTTGCTTGTGACATGAAACCTCCCCGAAGGCTCGCCATGTGTGAGCCTCCCGCTGAGCTTGCGATTGATGACGTCATGACCTGGCTGTTCAGATTGACGCTGGTTTGAAGAGTTCGAACTCTACTGCCGGAGCGGCGGAGTGATCCAGCTGACCCTTGGTCGTACCCGGTGTAACAGAAACGTCAACGTTGGTAGGGTGCGTCCAACCGCATCGATTCCCCGAAACCCGGCGCTCGGAATTGCGACGACGGGATGTCCCGCGCGCGGCGCGCTTCCTCCAGCGCGCGCAGCGGCTCGTCGATGCCCTCGGTGGTCAGCTGGAACGTTCCGAAGTGCATCCCGATGCTCTGCGCGGCCGCCAGATCGAGGTGCGCCTGCACCGCCTCCGCCGGATTCATGTGAACCGACTGCATGAACCACCGCGGCTCGTACGCGCCAATCGGCAGGAGCGCCAGATCGATCGGACCGAGCCGTCGGCGGATCTCCGGGAAGAAGGAAGCGTATGCCGTGTCGCCGGCGAAATAGATGCGGGAGCCGCCAGCGGCCAGCACGAATCCGCCCCACAGCGCGCGGTTTCGATCCCATGGGCTCCGCGCGGAGAAATGGTGCGCGGGGGTAAGCGTAATCGACCAGGCCGTGGACGGGGCGTCCTCCCACCAATCGAGCTCCTCGACCCGGCGAATACCGGCTGACCGCACGAGCGGGCCGTTTCCCAACGGCGTCACGACGATCGGATCGAACCGTTCCGCGAGCATGCCAAGCGTGCGGAGATCGCAATGGTCGTAATGGTTGTGGCTCAACAACACCGTCGAGACAGACGGCAGGTCATCAAACTGCACCGCGGGCTGGCGGACGCGGCGCGGTCCCATCAGGTTGAATGGGCCCGCGCGCTGGGAATACATCGGGTCGGTCAGGATGTTCCCTGCCGCCGTTTGAATCAGAAACGTCGCGTGCCCGATGAACGTGACGACGGCCGCGGCGGCGTCAAGCGCCGGAGGACGTTCGGGCGGCAGGTCGAGGCGGGCCGGCCACCGCGCGCGCGGCTCGACCAGCAGCCGCGGAACCGCCGAGAGGGGCTGCACCGGGGCGCCAGTCGGGTTGAAAAATCGTCTGCCGTCGAAGTGATCGCTCTTCTCCGGCCGAGTAGCGACACGAGGAACTATCGCGATCCTCTGACCAGCACCGGAGTCGTGCGATAGGTGTCGGGGAAGAGCCGCTTCAAATCGGCGACCTTCGGAAGGTCGTTGATGACAATGTAGGGATGCGTGGGGTTGCGGGTCAGGAAGTCCTGATGGTATCCCTCGGCCTCGTAGAACGGGCGATCCATCTCAACCCGCGTCACGACGGAAGCGTCGAACACGCGCGCGTCGTTCAATTGCGCGATGTACGCATTGGCCACGCGCGACTGTTCGGCGCTCGTCGGGAAGATCGCCGACCGATACTGCGTGCCGACATCGGGACCTTGACGATTCAGCTGCGTGGGGTCGTGCGCGACGGAGAAAAAGATCTGCAGGACGCGCCCGTAGCTGATCTGACGCGGGTCGAAGGTTACCTTCACCGATTCTGCGTGGCCGCTGTCCCCGCCGCCGACCGTCTCGTACTGTGCGGTGCGCTTCTCCCCGCCCGCGTAGCCTGAGACGGCGCCCGTCACGCCCTTCACGTGCTGAAAGACGCCCTGCACACCCCAGAAGCATCCACCTGCGAGCACCGCCACCTCGGAGGTCGCCTGACTCGCCGCGGCATCGATCGACGGGGGAGGAACGACGCGAGCTTTCTCGGCCTGAGGCGTCGATCGCCATGCGATGCCCGCGACGGCGATCGCTCCGATGATGGCGGCGATTCCGATCCTGGACATAGTTCGATCTTAGCGCGCCTCTCGGGCCAGCGCTTCTAAGTTTTGGCCCCCGGGCCGCCGCCCCAATCGGTTGGCTCTTGTATGGGGTCCATCACCGTTGGTAGGGCGCGTCGGAGCGCGGGGCGTGTGGGAGCTGCGCGTCGAGCGACTCGCGGTATCGCAAACAGCCGCGGAGGAACTCCGGCCAGGTCGGGACCGTCGGCACCGGGTCCGTCCGCTCGGGCAGAAGTCCCCACAGCGCAGGGTGATGCCAGCAGAGCTCGTGGCCAGTGCTGTCGCGGTGCCTGCGAATGCCCGCGCGCAGTTTCTTCACCTCGGCGATCAACTGCTCCTGCGACATCTTTTCGAGATCGTCGTCCATACCGTCTCCACCTCGCCGCGCGTTCGCAAGCACCCGCTTCGATTATTGCCGCGACGGGATGCGCGGCGCGAGCGGCGTGGCGACGAACGCCTCACGCCCGGAGCTGGTGATCGCTCGACCCGTTATCTGCCCCAGGTTGTTGATGTCCATGGCGTTCTCGAGGTGGTGAGGATAGCTGCCCTTGAAATCGTTCAGGTTCTTCATCTCGCCGTTTTCCCACAGGAACGCCTTGCAATTCCCGACGGGTGGGCAGGACGTGCCCACGACTTGTCCGCGTTCGTTGACGCCCCAGGCCTCCGCCGTTCCGCCGGGATCCAGGGTGCCGAGATCGCAGATGTCAGTGCCCGGCAGCTTCGAACAGGCGATGTCCTCGCGCTCGGTCCACAGCCACGCGCGGAACTTGAGCTCGTCGGGACCAGCGCCGGGCGCGTTGGCGAAGCCGACCACGATATCGCCGCGGCGCGTGATGGCGGTCGGGGTGTTCCAGGTGTCGTTGCCGACGTTGCCGAGATCCTTCACGGTACCGTCTTTCCAGAGCACGGCGTGACGGGCGCTTCTGCGCCCGACGGACTGGTCGCAGTCTCCGGAGATGCCGACCACGTGTCCGCGGTCGTTGATTGCGGTCGCGGCCCCGGCGGTGTCGGTTCCATACGGTGGCAGGGCGATGGTCTCCTTCCTGTTGAGATCCCAGAGCACGGGAAGGAAACCGGGCTGCGTCGGATCCATGCAGGTCGGATCCGCCACGGTGGTCTCGGCCCACCCGACCACCTGCCGCCGGTTGTTCGCGCTGGCCGCGAAGCCGTTGTCACCTCCCAATGTAGGAAGAGGGGTCACTCGCCCACCGTGCCACACGAACCCGACACACGTGTATTTCGCATTGTCGGGTCCCGGAAAGAAAATACGGCAGCTCCAACCGTCCGTCCTGGTCTGCAGCTTACTGGTCTGCGTAATTCCAGCCACGAGGCCGCTGTTGTTCAGGCCAGACCAGGCCACGCTGCTGTTTGTCCCTCCCACGGGGTCCAGCTGAAATCTCCGATCGTGGAACCAGACGACTGCCCGGCGCGCTGTGTTTCCCGCCAGATTCGAGAAGCCCGACACGAGGCCCCAGTCGTTGATGCCGTTGCCCCTGCTGCTGGTGCCCCCCAAGGATGAGAGCGGCCGTATGTTGTAGACGACCTCGGCGTCGTGCTCAACGGCTTCAAAACTGGCGGCGTATCCGATCACGGTGGCCGCCGACGCGACAATCACGAGTCCTGCGAGGGAATGCGTCACGATGTCCTCCTTGCGCAGATGGATTCTCGTGACGTCCGGCGACGCGAGCTACCACAGGATTTCGGTAGTCAGCTTTGCTTGCGGGTGACATGTGCGGCCACGGCGAGCCATCGTCCATGGCGCCGCGCCCACACATCCGTGTAGCGGCCTGAGCCTGGTGTGCCGTCCGGCAGCGTGAATGTCGTTCGAGCATGGATGATGGCGAAGTCGCCCATGATCCTGACGTTCACGTCATCCGCCTGCAGATGGCCCAACGTATAGGGCCTTGCCATGTTTTCCAGGAACCGATCCCGATCGACGATCGAGCCATCGGCCTGCGTACACAGGAAATCATCGGCGAGAATCTCGCGGAAGCGGCCTACGTCCGACGTTCTGACGGACTGAATGTAGTCGTCGTTCAGCCGCACGAGCACGTTGAGGTCGGATGCGATTGGTTGAGTCTGCATAGTCCTTCGAAACCTCCGCCGTGGTACTGGATCTTCGTGTATCCCGGCTGTCTGGGCTGTCACGGAGTTTCGATCACTATCAAAATCTTTCGATGAGAAACCGAAAAGATCGCCGGACCGTCTATCACGGTAGGCGTTTAGAATGGCCAGTACTGATCTTGCAGAGGTGAGCCGGTGAGCGTGTCGACCGACAGCCAGACAATCGCAGGCGAGCACTCGCCGATGCCGGTGACGTCATCGGGGGCTGGCTGCGTCACCGAAGGAGGGTGCCGGACACGGCTGCTGCAGTCGCCCATCGGACTGGTCGAGGACTTGCGGAGCTTCGGCGTCGGCGTGAAGAAGTCGAGGGAGAGCTTCTCAGCCGACTATCAGGTGTGTCTGCCGTATCGCGGCCTGTTCGTCTGGCACGTCGGCGGCGACGATGTCGTCGGCGACGCCAACCAGGTGCTGTTCGTCGCGGGGGGCGAAAGCTATCACCTCAGCCAGCCACGCTCGAGCGATTACGCCGAGCTGATCATCACGCCAGATCCGGAACTGCTCGACGAAGTCGCCGAAGGCCCTCGGGCGTCATTGTCGTTTCATCCGTTGTTTCAGCGCCGGAGCCGGCGAGCCGGTTTCGAGCTGCAACAGTCGCGTACTCGTTTTCTGCAGCGTGCCACGTCGGCGGATGGGAACGAATCCGGTCTCGAGGAGTGGATGATCACGCTCCTTCGTGCCGCGCTCGACACTGACCGTCGAACGAGCGAGCCGAGCCGCACGACGCGTCGCTTGATCAGCCGCGCGAAGGAATTCCTGGAAGCGAACCTGGCCAGCCCTATCCGACTCGTCGACGTCGCGCGAGCGGTTGGTGCGTCGCCGGCGTATCTCACCGACACGTTCCGTCGTGTTGAAGGCATTCCGCTGCACGGATACCTGACGCAACTTCGACTGGCTCGAGCGCTCGTGGAGCTTCGGCAGGCCGACGACCTGACGAGGCTCGCCCTCGACCTCGGGTTCTCGAGCCACAGTCACTTCACGGCCACCTTTCGGAGGGCCTTCGGCTGCACGCCGTCACAGTTCCGCGGGTCAGGTCGCCGTCGACGATCTGGCGCGGATGTTCAGGATCTGACAGGAAGCGGCGCGACCTCCACGAACGCATCGTAGAGGCCGCTTCCGCCGCCCCAGTCGGTTGGCTCTTCGGCGGTGAGGACGTTGACGGAGTGGCGGGCGCCGCCTGCGTCGATGAAACCGCCGAACGGCATCCAGGCCACGCCGGGGCGAACGCGATCGGAGACACGGCAGATCGCCCGCACGTCACCCCGATCGTTGCGGACCTGCACGTATTCTCCGGCCTTCACACCCCGGCGTTCTGCGTCGTCCGGATGGAGCTCGACGAACAGTTCCCCGGCACGTCGGCGATGCCGGTCCTGGTTGTTGTACCCGGAATTCAGGAAGTGCAGCTGTTTCCCGGTGATCAACTGCAATCCTCCGTTCGAGCGGATCTCGCCCGCCCACGGCAGCGGGTCGTGGCCCGCCTCGCGCAACGGCTCGGAGTACAGCTCCGCCTTGCCGCTCGGCGTCGCGAACCCGCCGTGCGCGAAGGGACGCCAGTCCTCAGGACGATTCAGGCGCGCGTACCCTTGCTTCCCACAGCCGTTCGTACGTGATCCCGTCGAGCCACGGATGCCCGCTCGCCAGCGCCGCGCGCAGCATCGATTCGTCGCTCTCGAAGAGATACGGCTCGGTCCGGCCGAGCGCTTTCGCCAACCGTCGAAAGAGCTCGGTGTTCGATACCGACTCGCCGCGCGGCGCGATCGCCGGACGATTCAGCGCGAGATACAGGTGGCCCCACGCCGGCGACAGATCGAGATGCTCGATCTGGCTCGTGGCGGGAAGCACGTAGTCCGCATAGAGAGCCGTCTCCGTGACGAACAGGTCGTGCACGACCGTGAACAGGTCCTCGCGGAGGAGACCTTCGCGAACCCGGCTCTGATTGGGCATCGACACCATCGGGTTGGCGCCGTATACGATGAGCGACCGGATCGGCGGCTGTAGATCCGTATCGCAGAGATCCTTGCCGAGATCCCGCATGTTCAGGACGCGGACGCCCGGCTTGTGCGCCTCGGGCCTCGTCACGCTGTCCATGTCCAGGACGGCGAAGTGCAGCTTGTGCGTGGAGCGGGCCAGCCCTCCGCCGCGATGCCTCCACGCGCCGGTGAGCACGGGTAGGCAGGCCATGGTGCGGAACAGCATGGCGCCGTTGCGATGGTGCTCGGGACCGATCAGAGGCCGCAGCAGAGACGGCTGCGTCGTCGCGTACTCGCGCGCGAATCGCTCGATGTCGCCCGCCGGCAGGCCCACCGTGTCCGCCACACGCTGCGGCGCGTACTCCTGGACGCGCTCCGCCAGCGCCTCGTAGCCGACGGCGTACTGCGAGACGTAATCGTGGTCCACGAGCCCGTCGCGGACGATGACGTGCATCATCGCGAGCGCGAGGACCGCGTCGCTGGCCGGCTTGATCGGGAGGTGCCAGTCGGCCTGACTCTGCGGTCCGGGTCCGGACCGGATCCACGACGACGACCTTCGCGCCGCGCCGCCTGCGCCTCGCGCACGAACGGCCAGAAGTGGAGGTTCGTGACGATCGTGTTCGTCCCCCACAGCACGACGTAACGGCTATGGACGACCTCCTCCGGATCGATTCCGGTGCCGGTTCCGATGGTGGACGTGAGGCCCGCGGACGCGACCGCGCCGCAGATCTTGCGATCGAGCCCGCTGCACCCCATTGAACCGAACAGGCGCGCGTCGATGGACTCCTGCTGAATGAGCCCCTGCACGCCCGCCGAGCTGTAGGGCAGGATGGCTTCGGCGCCCGATTCCTCGACGATCGCCTTCCACCGCGACGCGATGTCGGTCAGCGCCTCGTCCCAGGTCACGCGGACGAATTTCGCCTTCGCCCTTCGCGTCCTGCGCGCTTCAGCGGATGGAGGACGCGATCGGGGTGGTAGACGCGCTCGAGATAATGGTCAACCTTGGCGCAGAGGACGCCGCGGGTGAACGGATGCGCCGGGTCGCCGTACAGCTTCCCGGCGGTACCGTCCTGCACTTCTACTATCCAGCTGCACGTGTCCGGGCAGTCGTGCCCGCAGGCGCCGCGAACGATTTGGATCGACATGGCCTACTGCCCATTGTAGGCGTTCCGCACTGGCCGCAGCACGTGCTGCTCGATGAGCTCGAAGAGGGCTCGCCTGTGGCCACGCCGTTCCTCGCTCACCGTGGTCGATGACGTCGCCGTGACGACGAGGGCAAGGTCGCGGAACACGAAGATGTACTGACCGCCGTAGCCCCAGGCAAAGCAGGCCGTTCCGCCATTGAAGTCCTGGATCCACCAGCCGTAGCCGTAGTGTCGATCTGGATCCCAGACAGAGGTGGTCCGACGCACACACGATGTGTCCACCCACGAGGCCGACACGATTTGGCGGCCGCCGCGCCGGCCCCGTTCGAGATAGAACTCGCCGATCGCCACCATCTGCTTCGGCGTCAGCAGCATCTCGTTGCCGCCGAAATAGATGCCCTGCGGGTCCTGCCGCCACCGAGTCAGCGTGATTCCGAGCGGCTTCGCGAGCGCTTCCTGCGCGAACTGCCAGGTGCTTTTGCGCGCAACTTCGGTGAGGATCGCCGAGAGCAGATGCGAGCTGCCGGTGCTGTACTCCATCGCGCCGCCAGGCTCGCTCACCATCGGCTGCGCCAGCGCAAAGCGTACCCAGTTCCGGCTCCGCACCCACGGACCGTAGTTCTGGCCGCTCGTCGACGCCAGTCCCGAGCGCATCGTCAGCAGGTCCTCGATCGTGATCGCCTGTTTGCGCCGGTCAGGGTCTTTTCGCAGCTCGGGGAAATACGTGGCAATCGGCACTTCCACGCCCTTGATCAACCCGCGATCGATGGCGATGCCGACGAGCGCCGCGATGATGCTCTTGGAGACGGACTTGACGTTTGCCAAACCCGTCGCGCGCACTCCGGGGGCGTAGTACTCGGCGACGAGATCTCCGCGCCAGCTCACGAGCAGGCTGCGCAGCTGCGGCAGCCCGGCGGCGGCGCGGAGATCGATGAGAGCCGGCTGCTTCCCCGCCGTTTGTGACGGAGAGGCGTCCGAGGCCCACAGAGGCAGCGCGATCAGTACCACGCCGAGGACCCGCACCGCTCAGCGGCAGTCGAACGACACGACATCGTGAGATGACCGTCTGCCGTCGTGCTCCAGTCTGCGAAGCACCTCTCGAGTCACTCGGAGCACGAACGCACGGATGCGGCCCAGCGCGCGATGGCTCCGGGCTGGAATTCGTGACAGGTAGTCCTCCCCGCCCGGGAACACCGTCCAATCGTTGCCGGGGAAGGCGGCGCCTCCCTGGAACAGCGTAGGCGTTCCATTGACCACCGGCGTGTACTCCACTCCGAAGATCCGTGCCGCTTTGACATAGCCGTCGATGAACTGCTGTTCCGGCACAAACGACTGGAGCGAGAGATACGCCCGGCCGAACTGGGTGTAGCCGCTCGAGTCCGTCTCGAAGAGCTCTTCGTCGATTCGGCCGACGAGCCTGAAGAGCGCCGCCGACGTCGCGATCGACGGCGGCCTCGCGAAATTCAGGACGACGAAATTCGCCGTGAAGTCGAAGCCTTCCGGATCGCTCGAATCGAGCAGAAAGGCGCTCCCCTGCGACAGCACGTACCCCAGGCTGTCGGTCAGCACCCTGACGTCGTCCTCACTCGCCGCGTTCGGGCCCTCGCCGATCACGGTGTAGACGTAGGAAGGATTCGTCTCGCCCGCGAAGCCGCCGGCGCCAACGGCGAAGCTCGTGTTCAGGTTGTTGATCGTCGTAATGGCGCGGGTCGCGGACAGCGCGTCCACGACCTGGCTCACGACGCCGCACTGGAGGAGCCGTTCGGCAAACGCCTCTCTGACCCTCAATGGTTGCTCCCTGAGGGGAGTGGTGTCGATCACGGCGGGATTCGCAATCGGCTCGACGGAGCCGTATTTGTTCGCCTGCACGGTGGTGCAGAACACGACGACCAGAAAGGCGGTGACGACACGCTGCGTGATTCTCATAGGCCTGGACCTCCCTCGACGACGACAGGAGAGCGAGAGCGGAGTGTAGCCCAATCCGGACCCGGAAACGCCTGAGCGTCCTATTCCTGCTGACGAACGGCCTGAACGTAGCGAGCGATCTGATTCAGGTGCGAGAGGTCGTGGCCGGCCATCATTCGCAGCATCACCGCCAGCGACTCCTGGCCGCGCTCGTTGTGCTGGCCGGTCCTCGTCAGGTCCGCCGGTGTCAGCCGTTTCCACGACACCAGGTTGAGCTCGCGCAACGTACGAAACGTTTCCACGAGCTCCAACGGCTCGCGCTGATTGTGCTGTAGGCCAGCCACCCAGGCATTCTGGTTCGTGCCCACAATCGCCGGACTGGATTCGCAAAGAATCAACCTGAGGCGGTACCCATAGACCCACTCGCTGTCGACGAGATGGCCGATGACTTCGTTGGGCGTCCATTTGTCTGTAAACGGTCTGGTGCGCAGCGCGGTCACCGGATTCGAGCGGACGACATCCGCCAGGGTGGCGGCCGTCTGCGCCAACACCTCAAGAGGATCTCGATCGCCGAGCAGCTTGAAGAGATTCTCGCGATACGCCTGTGGATCGGTCACCGAAAGGCCCGCGTGCGCCGTGGTCATCGTCAACTCCCTTTCAAGGGCGAGCCGGGGTCAGGCCGTAGGACATCGTCGGCCGCAGATACAGGATTTCGACCGTCGTCTTCACGATCAACCGATCGACGCCGTCAGGGAGCCCCTGCTCATCCCCGCCCTGGATAATGGTAGAGAGGCTCGCGCGCGGACGGAGCCGAACGTACCGTGGAACGGTTCCTCCCGCCACCATCCGAAACCAGAGCGTTTCATCCCGAAGCGTGGATTGGCCGGCGCGGAGCGCCGACTCGAATTCCTTCGCCGCGCCAGGGTTGAGGTCAGCGGTCGTGAGCTCGAGCCGGGCCGTCGGCGTCGGCACTCCGGTCCCGCGCGAAAGCGCCGGCAGGTACTCGTAGAGTGCGTTTCCCCAATGGTCGACGTGCGGCGCGACATTGAGAATGTTGTCGCGCTCGTCGTCCGCGGGCGCCACCGGGTTGTCGAGGCTCGCGGCCGAGTGCCCGAACGTTGCGTACACGAACCATCGCTGTCGTTCACCGGCCCATATGGTCCACCCGTACCAAGTCCAGGAATCCTTAGCCTGTTGGTGGAACGCGAGGTGCCGGACATATCCGGCTTCGAAATCGACGGTGTGCCCGTCGCGGGGATGCAAGACGGCGATGCGCGCGAACAACCCATCGGTTTGAGCAACGACGAGCGCCGGGAACACGAGCAGGGTGCCCACAATCGCAAGCCAGCGATGCTTCATGACCGCATCCTACTGGAGGGGGACACGCCGATTTGCGACACAGATCAGTCAGAATCCGCCAGTACACTCCTTGTCGCTTGCGAAACGATTCGACGCGACCGCATAGTGGGTGAGGGATGCCCTCCGCTTCCAGAAAACAGGGCCCGCGCCGCCACACGCCGGGCCGGCGGATCGTCGTCGTGGCGATCCCTCCGGTCGATGAGCTCGATCTGGTTGGACCTCTCCAGGTGTTCAACTCGGTCAACCGCCTCGCGGGGAGGACGATCTACACGATCGAGGTCGTCACCAACGCGGACCGCCTGACGGTCGACGGCGAGGGGGGCGTGCTCACGTTCATCGCCCGGCAGCATTTCAACAAGGTCGAAGGCGCGTGCGATTCGGTCCTCGTCGTCTGCGGGCTGGGCAGCCGATCCGTGCGTGACGCGGCCATGTCGGCCTGGCTGAAGAAGATGGCGGTCAAGGTGCGGCGGCTCGGCGCGGTGTGCGTCGGTTCGTTTCTGCTCGCGGAAGCCGGTCTGCTCGATGGGCGGCGCGCGACGACGCACTGGAAGTTCGGCCGCGAGCTGGCGGCGCGATATCCCGGCGTGCGGGTCGAGCACGACCCGCTCTGGGTCAAGGATGGAAACATCTACACATCGGCCGGCATTTCCGCCGGCATCGATCTCGCGCTCGCGTGGGTCGAAGAGGATTGCGGCGCCAGCCTGGCGCACGAGGCCGCGCGCGAGCTGGTGCTGTTCCTGCGACGGCCTGGCGGCCAGCCGCAATTGAGCGTCTCGCTCGCCGCGCAGGCGTCCGAGATGATGTCGATCCGCGAGCTGCAGATCTGGATCGCAGAACATCTCGAGGCGAGGCTGTCGGTCGAGGAGCTCGCGGATCGGATGTCGATGAGCGTTCGAAACTTCGAGCGCGTCTTCACTCGAGAGGTGGGCACGACGCCGTCACAGTACGTGCTTCAGATGCGCGTGGAGGCGGCGCGCCGTCAGCTCGAGCGCACGAACGGAGGCCTCAAGCACGTCGCGTCGTCTGTCGGGTTCGGCAACGTCGACGTGATGCGGCGTGCGTTCGTCCGGCTGTTGGGGATTACGCCGCGCCGCTACCGCGAGCTCGCCGGGACTTAACCTTCTCCGCGACCTCGTCTGCGCCGAAACTGGAAGATCACCGTGGCGACGCACAGCCCGATAGCGAACGCCGTCCACTCGGCGAGCGTGACGCTCGTCAGCATCCAGCCGATCACGAGACACGCCAGCACGATCACCACGGTGGGCGCCGGGACTCTGAAGGGCACGCCGCCGGCGCGAACGTCGCGGCGGCGGAGCTGCCACGTCGCGAGGCAGCACATCCCATACAACACGAGTATCGAGAGGTTTGCGAGAATCGCGAGCCGCTCGAAGGTGCTGGTGATCGCGAGCACGAGCACGATTGCGCACTGCACCAGGATCGCCGCCACCGGCGTTCGGTGCACGGGATGGAGGCGGGTGAAGGCCGCGGGCAGGAACCCGTCGCGCGCGAACGCAAACAGCGTGCGCGGCGTGGCCAGGATCATCGCACCGGCGTGCCCGAGCATCGAGATGACGGCGCCGACGAGGAGCAGGCTTCTCGCCCATCCGCCGAGCGCCACGCCCGCGGCTTCCGCGAGCGGCGCGGCCTTCGAGGTCGCGAGCGCCGGCCCCAGCACGCCCTGCGCCACGAATTGCAACCCGGCGTACAGCACGGTGATCGCCGCCATCGCGATGAAGAGCGCGCGCGGCACCGTGCGCGCCGGGTCCTTCACTTCCCCGCCCGGCACGAGCGCCGCTTCGATCCCCGCGAACGCGAAGATCAGCAGGATGCTGCTCCGCGCGAGCGTCGCCATGTCTGGCGGATGACGGATCGCGACGTTCTCCAGGTCAATCGCGAAGATCCCGCCGGCGATGAGCAGCAGCAGAGGAAAGATCTTCGCGACCGTCAGCGCGCTGTTGACACGAGCACCGCGCTCGACGCCCAGGATGTTGATGGTCGCGAACGCCGCGTAGATAGCGACGAGCACCGCCGCCGACGCGCCGCGCGACGCGACCGCCGGGACGAGCGCGCCGAGGCTCGCCACGAGCACGGTCGCCACCGCCGCCATCGCGAACGTCAACAGCATCCAGAGCAGAACGCCCGCGAGGAATCCCACGAACGGCCCGAACGCGACCTCGACATAGGCGTACGGTCCGCCCGTCATCGACACGCGGCTCCCGGCCTCGGCCATGCACAGGACGATGAGGCCCATCGCGATGGCGCAGAGCACGTACGCGATGGGCGCCGTCGGGCCCAGCGTGGCCGCCATGTCCGCCGGCAGCCGGAAGATACCGCCGCCAATCGTGACGTTGACGATGCTCGCCGACAGGGCGAAGGTTCCGATGGAACGAAGAAGGGACGACTCGGACGACGAGGCGCGTGTGCGATCAGTCACGCCGAGGGACACTAACACAAGCCGCGCGCTTGTCTTCCCCGCGGAGACACGCCATACTCCTTTGGGAACCCAACATGAGTACGAAGGCCGAAGTCTGGCAGGGCACGCTGGCGCTCATGGTCCTCAAGACGCTCAATGCCATGGGCCCGCAGCACGGCTATGGCATCGCGCGGCGAATCGAGCAGACCAGCGACGACCTGCTGTCGATCAACCACGGCACGCTCTACCCCGTCCTCCTCAAGCTCGAACAGGAAGGGTCCATCGCATCGGCGTGGGGCGTATCGGAGAACAATCGGCGCGCGAAGTTCTACCGGATCACGAAATCCGGCCAGAAACAGCTCACGTCGGCGGTGACCGAGTGGGCCCAGACGACCGAGATAGTCGCCCGCTTCATCGCATTGAAGGTGAAAGCCTGAATCGCGCGCTGCATCGTGACAGCAGGCGACAGGTGACTCGCTAGACGGCGACCCAGCCCTCCACCTTGGCCAGGTCGACACCGACGATGCATTCACTTTTCCGCGCGCACACGTAAATCGTGGATCCGCGGGGGGTCTCGCCTACACGCCGCTGAATCTTCGTCTGCGGCTGCTGGCAGGCCGGACAGTGGTGAAGGGACGGCGAGCTTTCCTTGCGTTTCGGCTGCATCATCGGGCGGCCCCTCGTCGCACCGTGGTTGAGCCAAGACTGGATGCGGCATTGCTTACCAGCCACTTTGATGAGGCTGGCGGCCGGTGCTGGCCGGGAGGCTCAGGAAAGGACTTCTATTATAACCGCTACCGGGGGAAACGCGCTCCGCTACGAATAGTCAGCGTTCCCTCGGTGGAATCACCGGAAGAAGAACGTGCGAGGGACGTTCGGCATCGTGGTAGATGGTCTGCCGCGCCACGTTGACCCTGGCGGTCGTGGCGAACGCCTCCCCAGTGTTCGAGTTGCGATCGAACTGCGGGAAGTGGCTGCTCGTCACGTGGACGCGCACCCGGTGCCCTTTCTGAAACGCCACCGACGTCCCCACCAGATCGATCTCGAACCGATACACCTGGCCCGGCTTCAGCAGGGTCGGCCTGCTCAGGCTCTCGCGGTAGCGGGCGCGCACGATTCCCTCGGCCATGTTGTAGCTCGAGCCGTCCGGATACACATCCACGAGCTTGGCGACGAAATCCGTGTCGGGCGCGTCAGACGATGCGTACAGCACCACCTTGACAGGACCAGTTACCTCGAGCTCCTGCTGCAGAACATCTGACGTGTAGACGAGGACGTCCTGTCGCGTTTCGACGGGGCGCTGGTCCTGCGGCCCGGCAGCGGTCGGCGTTCCACAGCAGTTGTTGCCACCCAGAGTGGGAACGGGATCGTTTGGATCGTACTGAAAACGATCCGAGATCGGCGTGGTTGCGGGCTTCGTCCATGTCAGGCGGCCGTCGCCTCGATGCGTATTGGCCTTGCCGGCGCTGTCGAAGTAGAACGGCCGGTATTCTGCCCGCGCCAGCGGATACTCACGTTCGTACACCCACTCGTTGCGCCCCATGACGAACAGCTTCACCGGCGGTTCGGTCGAGAACCCGTTGTCGATCCCCTTCAGCCAGTAGTCGTACCAGCGAAGCTGAAGGTGGTTCGCGTCAACCATCGCGGCTGGACCGAAATCGAGCGCGCCGAACTTCTGGGATGCGCCGTGCCCCCACGGTCCGATGACGAGGTGACTCATGCGGCGGGCCTTCTCGGCCGCTCCTTTCTGACTCATCCCCACGTAGCCACGCAGAGTCCCCTGGCTGAAGATGTCGAACCACCCTCCGAAGGTGTGCACGGGAATGGAAATCTTCTGAAACACCTCCTCGACGTTGAGCGGCTTCCAGTAGCCGTCGTAATCGGGATGGGCCAGCCAGTCGTCATAGAATTTCGCCTGCCGTCCCACCAGCTTCTGCATCGTCTTCAGAGGCAGGTGCTTCTGGACGTCGTCGTAGTGAATCGCGTGAAGCCCGTCCACGGTGTGCGGACCCGGGTTCTGCATGATCCGCGATTCCTGGCGGACGGGCCCCCAGCCGAAGTTGAATGAGAGGCGCCAGCCGCCATTGAGCGTGATCCAGTCGTGGTAGATGCTGGTCGACGCCACCATTGGAAAGATCGTCACAAGGCCGGGCGGCCCGGCCTGCGCGGCGCGCCACTGGTTCTGGCCGAGGTAAGACCCTCCCTGCATCGCCACTTTGCCATCGGACCATTTCTGTTTCGCTGCCCACTCAATCGTGTCGTAGCCGTCCTTCTCGTCGTTGAAGAATGGCTCCCAAACGCCGTCCGATTCGTGGCGTCCCCTCACGTCCTGGAACACGTACACGTAGCCCCGTCGCGCGAAGTACACGGCCGCGTCGTAGGCCGTGGGATAGCGCTCGGTGCTGTAGGGAGTCCTGGACACGAGAACGGGATGCCGGCCGGTGCCGACGGGACGATAGACATCCGCGCACAGAGTGATGCCGTCCCGCATGCGAATCGGGACGCGGTTCTCAACCAGGATGTCGTTTCTGGGTGGAATGTCGGCCGGGAACTTGACGGCTGCGGGGCCCTGGAAGGCCGCCGGCCAGTCTGAACTCAGGATGACGGCCGCAAAGGCCGCCAGCAGGACGCGCGCGGTCCGAGCGAGCGGCGCAGTGGTGGGATCAGGCATGCTCGAGCACTTGCCTGAGCCTCCGCGCGACGATTCTCTCCTCTCCCGGCCGCATCATCCACACGCCGACGACGAGGGCGGGACCGTCGCTGCGCGTGCCGATTGAAGGCTCTCCGTCCCTCAAGGCCCTCACCACATCGACCGCGCTGAAGCCGAGTGCCGCCGCGTCCCATGTGATGCGGACGTGGGGAACGTGGTTGGCCACTTCCGGCACGAAGATCTCGGCGGTCACGCCGGGGACCGCGGCTGCGCTCCTGCGGATCTCCTCAGCGCGTTTCTCGAACTCGCGCTGCTCCTTCGCGTGATCCTTCTCGAGGTACAGCTCGAGCGCCGCGAGCATGCCGAGCATCTCTTCCTTGTTCACCTTCATGCCGCGGCCGAGCGTGTTGCTGTTGGGCGGACCGTTCAGACGGGCGGCGGCGATGAGATTCTTCCTGCCCAGGAGCAAGCCGGCGCTCTGCGGGCCCCGGATCCCCTTGCCCCCCGAGAACGCGACGAGGTCGAAACCCATCTTCGTGTACTTCCAGAGGTTGTCCACCGGAGGCACATCGGCTGCGGCGTCGTTGAAGGTCGGGATTCCATGCTTCTTGCCGAGCCGTGTGAACTCCTCGTCCTGGATCTGCCCTTCCTTGTTGTTGTTGTTGTAGAAGAGCATCATCGCGCTCTTCGTGTTGACGGCTCTCTCGACATCCTCGCGCGTCTCCACTTCGACCAGCCTCACTCCGCAGTTGCGCACGGCGTGGTCGTACCCGAACCGGTGGGATTTCTGGATGATGACCTCGCTCTTCATCGACGTCAGATCGGGAAGATCGATCGTCTTCTGGCGGTCCATGCCGGTGAGGACGGCTGCCGTGCCCAGGGTCAGCGCGGAGGCCGCCCCCGACGTCACCATTGCGCCCTCGCTGTGAACGAGCGCCGCGATCCGTTCCCCTACCTTGTCGTGCAGCTCGTCGAGCATCACGTAATGCCTGGAGGCGTAGGTGATTGCGTCCATGACCTCGGGTGGCATGAGCGAGGCGGTCATGGCGGTGTAGGTGCCGGCCGCGTTGACGAAAGGCCGGACACCCAGTTCTTTCAGGTAGTCGCGGCCGCCCCTGGCCGCGGCCGCCGGCGTCGAGCTCGCCCCGACGAAGCCCCCCACCACTGGCAATGCCGACAGGCTTTCGAGGAAACGTCTGCGGCTCCACATGTGGCGCCTCCTGACCGCTGAGGGAGAAGGCTACCTCGGTTTCATCGACGCTGCGAGAAGAGATTCCGGGAGCTATGGTTCCTCGAACAACGGCCGATAGTCGCGCTCATAGAGAGCCGTCCCCGCCAAACGGAGCGCGAGATTGCGAAGGCGGGCAGGCAGCGTCCGGATGCGATCCCTGCGACGGGTTCGCTGTTGCACCCAACGGGTGCGACCACGCCTCCGCTCGCTGAACGCTGACAGGGCCTCGGGCGGCGAGCCGTGCATCGCCAGCATATGGGTCAGCACCAGCGCATCCTCCAGCGCCATGGACGCACCCTCGGCCATGTTGGGCGACGTCGCGTGCGCCGCGTCGCCAATGAGCACGACACGGCCCTGAACCCAGGTGTCGAGGACGATCTCCTCGATGGGAGAGAAATGGATCGAGTCGAAGCTCTCGAGCTCTCTGAAGATGCTCGGCACCGGTTCGGCGAACTCCGCGAAGAGCGCCATCAGTCGGCCTAGATCACGTCCGGTGGGGTCCTCCGTTGCGAAGTCCGCAAGATCCACATAGCAGTAAAGGCGAGTCGGCCCGACCGGCATCGCAAGAAACGTGCGCCGCCGGCCGAGCATCGCCGTCCACGTTTCTATCGCGCCGGAGTGATCGACGAGGAACCGCCAGCTCACCTGGCCGAGATGCCGCGGACGGATGTTGCCAAAAACGAGTCGTCGGATGGACGAATTGATTCCGTCGGCTCCGACGACCAGGTCATATTTCCCAGTCGAACCATCAGCGAACGTCACGCTGACCTCGCCATCCTCCTGACTCAGCGTTGACAGAGTCGTGCCAAGCCGCATCGGAACATCAGCGGCGCCGTCGAGGAGAATGCGATGAAGGTCACCGCGAGCGATGCCTACGCAGAGGCCGACCTCGTTCCAGAGCTTTGCCAGGTCGATTTCCGCCAGCACTCGGCCGGTGTGATCCAGGATTCGTTGATGCGACATCCGGACAGCTCGAGCCAGCACCTTGTCCGCAAGGCCAAGCGCCACGAGAGCGCGAACGCCGTTGCCGGGAAGGTACAGGCCGGTGCCGCCCGCTGGCCACGATTCCGCACGCTCGACGATTTCCGGAACGAAGTCCTGCTGGCGCAGCGCCCGGCCGAGGGCGAGACCCGCGATTCCGCCGCCGACTATCAGGATGCGTAACGGCGCGGGCATTCGTGCCGGGCGATCTCCGTAGCCTGTGCGTCGGACGCCTCCGCTTCAGCAAGAAGCCGTCGCCGCAGACGCAGCTCGCGGTCGATCGCAGACCCACGTCTGCCGATCGCGAAGAACTGTGGCACCAGGCCGGGCGATCCCCGGAAAGCGGCCGCAAGGGTCCACTGCAGCACGTGTCGAACGGGGAACGTTTCCTGCGGCGAGAGCTGGTGCTCCATGGTGGCCGCGAGGCGCGCCCGGAGAGCGGGCGTCTTCGCCGCATGCGAAAAGACGACTTGCTGAAGCTCGAGGGGAGGCCCCAGCGCCCCCTCGTCCTGCCCCAGGAAGAAGTACGGGAGAGCCTCGACATCCCTGGCCCGCCACCATCGATGCAGCGACGCATCGGTTCCCTTCGCGATTGCCGACGCCAGGCTGCGTGCCTGGAGGAGCGCCTCCGTGATGCCATCTCCAATGACGAACTCTTTGTGATGACCCGCGTCCCCCACCAGCGTCCATCCGTTTCCGGCCGCTCGTCGGAAAAAATAACGCTCCTTCAGCGTGCCGCGGATAGGTCCATCCGGCGCCGAACCCGCGATCAGCGGACCAGTTGTGGGATCGGACGCAAGGTCGGCGACGAGCGCGGCGTCAGGATCGGTGCGCCACGTCATGGCCTGCTCCACCGGCGGCAGACTGCCGATCAGCAGTTGATCGTGATCGGTCTGAAAGATCACGCGGATGTGTCCATCCGTGTTCGCGACGTACATCCCGAATGGATAGGCCGGATCGGTTCGCCAGAACCCGGGAGCGTTCCAGTACCCCCAGAACATCGCGCGCGGAGCGTCGTAGCCGAGGTACTCCTCCGCCTCGACGAGGCGTGCGACCGTAGAATGGCGGCCGTCGGCTCCCACGACGAGCCCCGCTTTGAATTCGCGCTCCTGACCCCCGGCCCCGGCGGCTCGCACTCCGACAACCCGATCTCCGTCTCGCACGAGTGACGTGACCCGTGTCTGGTCGAGAAGCTCGGCGCCCCCTGACGCCGCCGCATCCTGTAGGAGACCGTCGAGTCGTTTACGCCGCGGACAGTACTCAGCCCTTCCGTCGCCGAACTCGACGTCAACGGCGGCGTCGTTCTTTCGCAGCCGCACGATGTGGGTCGGCGGCGCCACCGCGCGGACCGCGGCGCCGACACCCACGCTGTCGAGGACGTCGATCCCTGGCGGATGGATCGTATGAGTCGAGAGGATCTGATCGCTCGGAAGCCGGTCTTTGTCCAGGAGCAGGACCGAAGCCCCGGCTCTGGCGAGAAACGTCGCGAGCGTCGCACCGGCGCACCGTGCGCCGACGATCACGACGTCATACATGGCTTGCCCAAAGATGCTGCGCCGCGTAGGCGCGCCAGGGCCGCCAGCGCTCGGCTCTTGCGAGCAGTGCGCGAGGTGTTGGTCTCTTGCCATCCGCATCGGTCAAGGCACGCAACAGACCGATGTCGCCGGCCGGAAACGCATCGGGCTCGCGGAGCTCTCGCATGGCGATGTACTGCGCGGTCCAGTCGCCAATGCCGGGTAGAGCGCGAAGCTGATCCACGCACTCAGTCAGGGTTCGTCCGGCGGCAAGGACCTGCGGATCCGCCACGACCGCCCTCGCCAGCGACGCGATCGTCGCGGCGCGGCTCCGAGGCATCCCGAGCGCTGTCAGGTCCGCCGACGCGAGACGTTCCGGATGAGGGAAGACATGCGTCAGCCCCTCAGCCTCCAGGCCATCTGTCAGCGGCAGGCCGTAACGCGTGACCAGTTTTCCGGCCAGGCCAACCGCCGCAGCCACCGTGATCTGCTGACCCAGTACAGCGCGAACCGCGAGCTCGAACCCGTCCCACGCACCCGGCACGCGCAGGCCCGGCCGCGCCGCGACCAGTGGGGCGAGCGTGCGATCTTCGGCGAGCTGCGCGTTGATCGCCTGAGGGTCGGCGGCGAGATCGAAAACGCGCCGCAGCCGCGCGATGATCGTCGGCAGCTCGGACAACCGTGGGAATCGGATCGCGGCGCGAAGGGCGTTCCCGGCGGCCGGCTCCACGGCGACCACGCCGTGCACGCCTCCGATCTCAATCGTGCGCGCGTATCGATCGCCCGACACGACTTCGATGCGCGGAATGGCGCGAGCCTTCAGAAACGACATCATGGCCGGCCAGTCGTACGGTGGCCGATACCCTAGAAGAAGGACCACTTCGCCATCCGCGTCGGACCATCCGTCGGCGCCCGCGGCCCGGCGCAGGGCTCCCGGCGGACGGCCGAAGAGACGGCGGAAGCTCTCGTTGAAGCGTCGGATGCTGCGAAATCCCGACGCGAACGCCACTTCGGCCATCGACAGCCGTGTTTCGACGATCAGCTGTTTGGCGAGCAGGATTCGCTTCGTTTGCGCGACCGAAACGGGTGACGCGCCGAGATGCTGTCGAAACAGGCGGCGGAACTGTCGCTCGCCGACGCCCACGCGCTCGGCCAGGCGATCGATCCCGCTTTCATCGAGCGCGCCTGCGTCGATGAGCGCCAATGCTCGTGACACCGTGTTTGACGTCCCGCGCCACGCGGGACACTCGGGCGCGATTTCCGGCCGACACCGGAGACAGGGACGGAAGCCCGCTTCCTGCGCGGCCGCCGCGGTCGGAAAAAACGTCATGTTCTCGCGTCTGGGCATACGTGCCGAACAGATCGGACGACAGTAGATTCTCGTGGTCCTGACGGCGCCGAACAGGCGGCCGTCGAAGCGCGCGTCGCGAGTGCTGAACGCGCGATAGCATGCGTCGACGTCGAGATCCATGACCTAACGTTGCTCCGGCGACTACCAGATGTCTAGCGGTTTTCGGACATCGACACGGTTGAGGGCTCCGGAACCGCGTGGCACAATCGTCGCAGTGGAACACGTTCGACGGCCATGACCGCACGCGCCGATCGCTTGACCTCGCGCGCCACAATCCCGGGCTCAGCCGGTTCCGTTCGGTCGTCCCACCCTGCGACGAGCGCCCGCGTCTTCGTCGATGCGCTCGAACGGCTGGACTACTGTATGGAGCCCCTGCTGGCCAGCGCCGGTATCCGTCGAGCTGATCTGAACGACCCGGATGCGCGCATACCGTGTGCGGCCTGGGGCCCGATGTTTCGCCAAGCGCTGGAACAGCGCCCGATGACGAATGCAGGCATGCGGCTGGCGACCGTGACACGGATCGGGGCGTTCCCGCTCATCGACTACTTGATCGCGACGTCCGAGAATGTTGGCGAGGGGCTCACGCGTCTTGCGAGCTATCTGCGTCTTGCCGAGCCTCGGTCGGTTCCCCGCCTCCGCGAGGATGAGGAGCCGATTCGCGTGTTGTTCGAAGGCGCTGACACCCCATTCACGGCGGAGTTCACCGTCACGCTCAACCTTCTACACTTTCGACACGAAACCGAAGACCGTTTTCGTGCCGCCTACGCGAGCTTCTGCCACACGCCAGATGATGTCGTAGAGATGGAGCGGGTGCTCAGTTGTCCGGTGCACACGGGAGCGTCCTGGAACGGCTGGGCACTGTCGCGCGACATGTGTCAACTTCCGCTCCGGCGACGCGACCCCGCGTTGGGGGGTCTGCTTCAGCGACAGGCTGACGAGGCACTGGCGCGCCTGCCGCCAATGGAAGGTGTGGCGCTCGATGTGCGCCGAGTGCTGGCGTCGCGCGTCGGACGCGGCGACACTCGTATCAAGGCGATTGCTCGGACGCTTGCGATGTCAGCGCGATCACTTCAGCGCGGTCTTGCTGCTGCGGGTGTCTCGTACCAGCAGCTTCTCGACCTGGCACGCAAGGACGCGGCCGAGCGCTACCTCACCGACACACCGCTATCGATCTGCGAGGTCTGCGTACTTGCTCGGTTATTCGGAGCCTCCCGCCTTCGATAGGGCGTTCAGGCGATGGCATAAGGAAACGCCCCAAGCGTTCCGCCAGCGTCAGTGGGTCCGGCCGGGACTCCCACCTTCGTTCGAGCGCCACACGTCAGGGTCTGCCAGGACGAGGGCTTCCACCTCGTCTAGCGTGAGCTCGAGATTCGACCAGAGCTGAAGATCCACGAGCACCTCGATCGGAGACCTGGCAAATCGATCACGAAGGTGCTGATCGGTCACTAACGCGTGGACGACGGAATTCACTGCCTGTTGAGACATGGCCTGCAGCGTCCCGGCTGCCATCCGAATCGTTTCTATCGTGATCTACGCGTGACGCGGATGAAGCGGATTCATCGGTGGAAACGAGCTCAGCGGATCATCGCCGGCCGCCTGAACGGATTGACGCAAAGACCTCTGTATCGTAAAGTGTAACGTAACGCAGGCCCAGTCCTGAAGGAGTCATGTCGAAAAGTCGGATCGAGACCTGGCTGTACGTGATCGTCGTGGCCGTCGGCCTGCTCCTCGCAGCGATTCCGGGGCTTTGGATTTATGCGAGGGCCACTGCGACGCCCCTGCACCCGAACCCGCAGGACGCGCCGTCCGTGACGCATTCGGGCCGGTTGCCAAAGTGGGCCGACGCCGTGGAGCAGGGGCGGCAGATCGTCCGTGCGGGTCTCGGCGAGCAGAACCTGCCCGGTCTGTCAGTGGCAGTCGGCGCCGGTGGCGAGATCGTGTGGGCCGAAGGCTTCGGCTGGGCGGATCTCGAGAACCGGGTGAAGGTCACGCCAGACACGCGCTTCAGAATCGGAACCGCCTCCATTGCGCTCACCTCGGCCGCGGTCGGCTTGCTCCTGGAGAAAGGCCGGCTGAAGCTCGACGACGTGATTCAGACGTACGTGCCTCAGTTCCCGGAGAAACAGTGGCCCGTGACGGTGCGCCAGTTGATGGGGCATCTCGCCGGCGTCAGGAACGACGGCGGTGACGAGGGGCCGCTGCTGTCGGCGCGCTGCGAGCGGTCGGTCGAAGCGCTGCAGCACTTTGCGGAGCGTTCACTGCTGTTCGAGCCGGGAACCCAGTACCGCTATTCGAGCTACGGTTGGATCCTGGTGAGCGCGGCGGTCGAAGCCGCCGCGGACGAGCCGTTCCTCAGGTTCATGTGGAAGCAGATCTTCGAGCCACTGGGCATGGACGACACGAGGGCCGACTCCGCGACGGAGCCGATCCCGGATCGGGCGACGCCCTATTTCCCGAGGTTCGCGGCGGATCCCCGGTACGGCCTGCACCTGATGCGCGAGATCGACTATTCCTGCTACGCGGGATCCAGCGCATTCCTGTCCACGCCGTCCGACCTGGTGCGCTTCGCTCTGGCGATCAACAGCGGCAAGCTGCTGCAACCCGCGACGGTGCAATTAATCCAGACGTCACAGCGACTGGCCTCGGGGCAGGAGACGGGTTACGGTCTTGGCTGGGACCTCGAGACCGTCGCGCTCGCCGGTGATCAAACGCGCACGGTCGGCCACGACGGCGAGTCGCTGGGCGGGATGGTGGCGTCGTTCATGACGCTCCCCGAGCACGGGATCGTCGTGTCCGTCACGTCGAACATCTCGTACGCGGACACGTTTGCCGTTGCGTCGAAAATCGCGCAGGCATTCGCGGAACAGGCAAAAAGTCCAGCACGCCCTTGACTCGTGACGAGTGATGCTCTTAGCCTATGTGTCGAAGGTTGAGGCATCAATGTCGTCCGCTCGATTCCCCATCCCCCAAGGCACGCTCGACATGTTGATTCTGCAAGTGCTGTCGCTCCAGGCTGCGCATGGCTACGCCATCGCGCAACGGCTTCAGCAGATCTCGCGCGAAACGGTCCACGTCAATCAGGGCTCCTTGTATCCGGCGCTGCACCGCCTCGAACAGAAGCGCTGGCTGACATCGGAGTGGCGCCAGTCGGAAACGGGCCGCGAGGCCAAGTTCTATGCACTCACGCGGGCAGGCCGCAAACGGCTGGCGCTCGAAAAGGCCGGTTGGAGCCGGTTGACCGCGGCTGTCCGGCTGATCTTCAACGAGGGAGCATAAGCCGTGGCCAGGCTCCTCAATCTCTTTCGTTGGAGGCGCGCGCGGCTGGAACGGGAGCTCGATCGCGAATTGCGCTATCACATGGACCGCCGCGTCGAAGACGGAATCAAGGCCGGACTGAGCGAGCGTGAGGCCCGAAGACAGGCCAGCCTCGAGCTCGGCGGCGTGCCCCAGGTGCAGGAAGCCGTGCGGGACACGTGGATATGGCGATGGCTCGATGCGCTCACGCGCGACGTGCGGTATGCGATCCGCAGCCTGACCAGGAGCTGGGGTTTCGCACTTGGCGCTGGCGCCGTCGTCGCTCTGGCCATCGGGGCAAACATCGCGATTTTCTCAGTGGTCAACACGGTCCTGCTGCAGCCGCTCCCCTACCCCGACGCCGAGCGCCTCGTCTCGGTCGAGACGTTGTGGACCAACACCGGACGTACCAGCCAGGACGTATCAGGTCCCGACTTTCTCGACTGGCAAGCGCAGAACGACGTGTTCGAGAAGATGGCGGTGTCCTACGGTGGAGACGATTTCGCCACCATCGTCGGCGACCGCGCCGGGTTTGCCAACGCCCGGTACGTCTCGGCTGAGTTCTTTGCGGTCTTCGGCCAGACCGCGTCTGCGGGACGCCTGCTCACGGAGCACGATATCCCGGTGGGCGACGCAGAGCCCAGGATCGCCGTCGTGCGGTATCACTGGGCGGTGGCGCACTTCGGCAGCGCCAAGGCCGCCATCGGGAAGACGATCACCGTGTACGGCAACCCGCTGGAGATCGTCGGAGTGGCGGCGCCGGGATTTCATTATCCCGGGGCCGCTGATCTCTGGGCGCCCTGGCTCACGACCAGCGGAGGTACGAACCGCAGCCTGCACAACTACCAGGCCGTCGGGAAGCTCAAGGGAGGCGTGGACCTCACGCGGGCGCAGGCGCAGATGCGGACCATTGGCGACGCTCTCGCGCGGCAGTATCCGGAGAATCGCCCGAAGACAGTCACCCTGACTCCGCTGCAGGAGCGGCTGACCGGCAATCTCCGGGTGACGTTGTGGGTGCTGATGACCGCCGTGGGCATCGTGTGGCTCATTGCGTGCGCCAATATCGCGAACCTCCTGCTTGCGCGGGCCGCGGGGAGGACGCGCGAGATCGCGCTCCGCGCCGCGCTCGGCGCCGGCCGAGGGCGTGTGGTGCGGCAACTGCTCACCGAGAGTTGTGTGCTGGCAGGGGTGGCCGGGCTGGCAGGTCTCCTGCTCGCGTCCGTGCTCGTGCGGGGACTCGTGGCGTTGTCACCCGCCAACCTGCCCGGCATCGACGATGTGCGGATGGACATGACCGTCCTTCTGTTCGCGCTCGGGCTCTCGCTGGTGTCGACGGTGCTGTTCGGGCTCGTGCCGGCCCTGCATACCTCGCGACTCGACCTGTCTGAGGCGTTGAAGCAGGGGGGCTCCAGGGCGACGGCGTCGAGGGCGAGTTCCCGGCTCCGCGCGGCGCTGGTCGTGACCGAAGTCGCGTTGTCGGTCATCCTGCTGGTGACCGCAGGGCTGCTGGTGCGATCGTTCCAGGCGCTCCAGCACGTGGACCTCGGGTTCACGACGAACCGCGTGCTGGTGGCCTACACGGATTACGCCGTCAACAATGCGATGGAGATTCGGATCCGGACCATGTTCTATGCGGATCTGCTGGATCGTTTGCGCGCGGTGCCTGGCGTGAGTGCCGCGGCGGGCATCGCCTTCTTGCCGATGGGACGGGAGCCCAGGTCGGCTCGCGACTATTTCATTCAAGGCCGACCGGAGGGACAACCGGGGGAACGGCCGCAAGCTGAGCTCTACGCGATCACGTCGGACTACTTCAAGACGCTGGAGATTCCGGTTCGTGTCGGGCGTGACTTCGACAGGACCGACACGCCGGAGCGGCCGCCGGTCGCCATCATCAACGAGACCCTGGCGCGCACCGCTTTTCCAAGCGAGTCCCCCCTTGGACAGCATGTTCGGACGAATAGCAGATCGCCTTGGATGGAGATTATCGGGGTGGTTGCCGACACCAGGTGGCAGGATCCGAGTCACCCAGCCCCGTCGGTACTCTTCGTTTCATCGATGCAGGGCTCGGGCAAGTCCCTGTCCATCCTGGCTCGGACCTCGCTGGACGAGAAGTCGCTCGCCAGCACGCTTCGCGCGCTCGTGCACGAGGCAAATCCCACCGTACCGGTCCGGTTCGAGACGATGGATGACCTGTTTGACTTCGCGTTGGCGTATCCCCGGTTTCGCACGCGGGTGATTGGGCTGTTTGCGGGCATGGCGGCCCTCCTGGCCGCCGTAGGCATCTTCAGCGTTCTGGCGTACCTGGTGGGACAACGAACAAGGGAGATCGCTGTTCGCCGGGCCCTGGGCGCCGGGGCTGCCGAGGTCATCCGCCTCGTCGTTGGTCAAGGACTACGGTTGGTCGCGATCGGCCTCGTTTTGGGACTTGCCGGTGCGGCCGCCATGGCGCGGATACTGACGGGTCTCCTCTATGAGGTCAGCCCATGGGACGTCGGCACGTATCTGGGGGCGATCGCCGTCCTTGGCAGCGCGGCGCTCGTCGCCACCCTCCTTCCCGCGATCGGAGCCGCCACGATCGCACCCCTCATCGTGCTCCGGCAAGAGTAGTCGGGTGGGATTCGGTCTGCGTGAGCGAGGCGAAGCCGGAGGCCCAATGACCGTCGCAAGCCCGACCTGGACTAATCGACGATTGTGGATTGCGCTTCTCGAACCACAGGACGGGTCGACAGAGTTAATGGCGGAGAGGGTGCCTGCCAAGCCGAAGCTCGCGCTCGTATCCAGCGCGAGCGAAGGCTGGGGATTCGTTCCCGCAGTTTCAGAATCCGTCTTCCAAATGTGTCCTCGTGGCCAGGGCTCCGAACAATCGCTGAGATCGGACGACATGGGTATTGCAATCGTCGGCGCGGCCTCGCTTGTGGCATCCCCTCTGCTGCCGATCTTGTGGCTGCAAGGACGCCATGTACGAAAGCACACGCCGCGTCTCCCAGAAGCTACGGGGCCGACCGCTGGGACGATATCAGCTGTCGGTGTCCCTTTGCGTCTTCTGGTAGTCGGTGAATCTACCGTCGCAGGTGTTGGCGCGCCTGATCACGCGCACGCCCTGACTGGGCAGATTGCCGCCGCCCTCGCCGCGCGGACGGGGCGGACGGTGCATTGGCGTGCCATGGGGAAGATTGGAGCAACTGCCCGTGTAGCACGAACGCGACTGGTTCCAGAGGTTCCGAGGGTCCCTGTTGACATCATCGTGATCGCATTGGGAGTCAATGATGTCCTCCAGTTCAACGGGCCAGGCCGGTGGATAGGCGATCTGACGCAGCTGATCACAGATCTTCGCGAGCGTGTCGGAGCAGCACCGATCGTGCTGGCGTCAGTGCCGCCGATGGGACGCTTCCCTGCCTTCCCCCAACCACTGCGCGGTGTGCTGGGATGGCGAGCTGCCGCACTGGACCGGGCCGCGCGGCGACGGGTTCCGACCTTCGTCCGCGTCGCACATAGTCCGGCGCATCTTGACCCCGCGGGCGGCATGTTCTGTTCAGATCGGTTCCACCCCTCAGTTCGAGGATATTGTCTCTGGGGATCACAGATTGCCGAGTCCGTAATCTCGCTCCTGACTGTCTCGTGAATCACCCCGCGTCCACTGCTCCTCAACGGTCCATGCGGACGGGTTTGCAACCGACCGGACGATTGACCAGTGGCAAGTCAACCGAAGTGAAGGCAATCCAATGGCCGAACTACCCAAGGCGGCGCAAGGCACCTTCGACGAACTGCTCGCGGGTGTCGAGCCCGACCTCGCCGCCATCGCGCGACGCTTGCGGGCCATAATCCGGGCCGTCGACGTGAGCACGGTTGAGACCGTGCGGCTCGGCGACAACGCCGCCACCTATGGCGTCGGGCCGAAGAAGATGACCGACGGCTACGCCTACATCATGCCCATGCGCGGCTACATCAATCTCGGCTTCTATCAAGGGGCGGTGCTGGCGGACCCCGAACGGCTGCTGGAAGGCACCGGCAAGGGGCTGCGTCACGTAAAAATCCGCTCCCTGGCCGAGGCCAACCGCCCCCCTGTTCGGGCGCTGGTAGCAGCGGCACTCGCCCGGCGACGGAGTGGTGCGACCGGTCCGGCCCGGGCGTCCACTCCGCGCCGCTCGAAGTGAGCAGGATCTGCTCGGGCACCCGGCGGCAGCGAGCACCGCGTCGTGGTCTAGCCGATACGCACACCCGCTCGATCTCAGCGCGACGCGCGATCTTCTGCGTAGGCGCCGCCCCACGAGGGACACGACAGGCCTGAGGCCCTGCGCTACTTCTTCGGCCCAACCCCCGTCACGACGTTGTCTTCCCGGATCTCGGTACGCGGCACCTCCACGACTTTGGTCGCGGTGACCTTCATACCCGGACGCAGTTCCATCGCTTCCTTCATCTGGCCGTCCACGTCGAACTTGAGTCCCTGCGGCACGTCATACTGCCGGTTCTCGCCGTTCTCGAGGGTCAGGATGACCGACGTCGGAGAGGCGTGCCAGACAGTGCCTTTCAGTGTCGTGACCGTCCGGTCCGTCACCGGCGTTTCGGTGACGGTCACGTTCGCGGTGAGCATGGTGCCGATCTTTGCCTGGTTCAGGGGCACGACCACCCCGTCGATCGTGGCCGTCTTGCCGGGCCTGAGCTGGAAGAGCCGGAAGTCCCCGCTGGGGATCATCTTCGCGATGAGGTAGTCGCCCTGGATGTAGGCCACCTCACCCTGCAACTGAGTGGTGGTGACTTTGGCCGCGCCCGGCACCGTGCCGGAGGTCGAAGTGGGCTGTGCCGCGGCACCGGCCGCAAGGCTCAGCGCGGCGACCGCCACTGCAAGAACGCGGATTGTCTTGTTGCTTGTTTGAGCCATGTTCATCCTCTCTTTCATCGCAGGGGACTCAGCTTGTATCCCCCCGGGGGGGTGGCCCACATGTTGGACCTTGGTCGAACGTGCGTCAACCCTGTGAAGGACGTAAGAATGACGATTCGCCGCGCGCCGCTTGTTTTTGTCGAGCACGGTGGCTCGAAGAAACATGGCCAGCCCGTAGGGCTGGCCTGGACGAAGCTCGCCCGAAGGGCGAGCGAAGGCTGGCGGAGAGGCTGGGATTCGGTCTTTGTGGCCGAGCCGAAGGCGGAGGCCCAATGACCGTCGCAAGCCTGCCCGAGCCGCCAACGACCGAGACGAAGGTACGGTGGGATTTGGTCTTTGTGGCCGAGCCGAAGGCGGAGGCCCAATGACCGTCGCAGTCCCGCCTGAGCCGCCAACGACCGAGCCGAAGGTGAGGGAGTTGGTCGGCTTTTTGAGCGTCGACGTCGAACGCGCCTTGGCCAACCGAGCGACGACGGCGTCGGCGGCGAGCCGTTCATCGTGATGGAGTTCGTCGAAGGCAACCATGATTCGTCAGGAATGCGGGATCTTGCTCGAGCGGGCCTTGCACTACGGGATTCAGGTCGTCGACGCCGTGGCTCACGCTTACGACCAAACCGTCGTGCACGGCGAACTGAAGAGCTCGAGCATCATGGTCGCGCCGGATGGGGCGTTCAGATCCTCGACTTCGGTCTTGCCAGCTGCCGTCCCCTCGCGGCTCGCGGAGCATCGTCCGAAGCTCACACGGTCGGTTGAGGGCGGAGCGGACGGCGATGGGAAACTGACAATCCTGTCCGTCTACGCGGATGTCGCCTGTTGTCAAGCGGACGAGCGATCATGAATAATCCGCGATCTGAACGGCTGCTGCCTCCGGGGAAGACCGGACTTCCCAGGTGGCCTCGTCAGATGCAGCGCGTTCCCTTACAAGTCACAAACGACGGGCAGGGCACGGCAACTTCCGCGTCGGCGGATACGTTGGTGAAAGACGAGGCCCTCTTTCTCGCCAGTCTTCCCGTCATCGACGGCATCACGGGGCAGGTCTGTCGCCGGCATCGCCTCAGCGGAGCCGAGGCGGAAGACTTCCGCTCCGAGGTCCGGCTGCACTTCATCGAGCGCAACTACGAAGTGCTGCGCCGATTTGAGGGGCGGAGCAGCCTGTCTACCTACGTCAACGTCGTCATTCAGCGTGTCTACCTCGACTATCGCAACAGGCAATGGGGCAAGTGGCGTCCATCGGCCGAAGCGAAGCGTTTTGGCCCGACCGCGATTCTGCTTGAGCGCCTTGTCTCGCGCGACGGCTGGAGCGTCGAACAGGCGGTCGAAATGCTTCGCGTCAACTACGGCGTCACGGTGGTGGACGAGACGCTCCGCTGGTTGTACGACAAGTTGATGAAGCGCGAGCCGGCGCGCCAATTGGTCTCCGAAGAAGAAGCTGGCGACCTTGTGAGCTCCGCGCCCGGATCCGACGTCAACCTCCTGCGGGCCGAGCAGGGGTTTCTGGCGAAACGCGCTCACGCGGCGCTCGATCGCGCGCGGCAAGCGCTGGCGCCGGAAGAGCGCCTCATTCTCAAGATGCGGTTCGAGGACGCGGTACCTGTGGTGGATATCGCGCGTGCACTGCATCTCAATCAAAAACGGCTGTATCGGACGATCGAGCGGCTGCTCGCACGGATGGGCGCGAACCTCGAAGCCGAGGGCATTACCAGATCCGAAGTCAGGACGCTCTTCGCTGACGGCATCCTGAGCTGGAATCAGGGTCACGAAGCTTTTATTACGCCTGATGTCGGGCCGAGAGTGGGCGCGACGGAACGCAAGAGGACATCGTGGCTGCTGAAGCGATGAAGTGCGGCGTGGGCGAATGTCCCGATCTCGAGGTGATCGCCGCGTACCTCGAGCGGAAGCTCGTCGCCCGTGACCGAGACGTCGTGACGGAGCATCTGGCGTCGTGCGAGACATGCTACTTCGTGTTCACCGAGGCAGCTCAGATGCGGCGATTCGAGACGCCGGAGCCGCAAGCGGCGCCCGTTGACTGGCGTTCATGGTTCACGATTCCCCGGATCGCGTGGTCATCGGCCAGTGCGGCGCTCGCGACGGCGGCGTCGCTGTGGCTCGCCGCGGGGACCGGGCTGCTCCCGCGGTTCGCATCTGATTCACGCGCGTTCGCACCGCTGGTCGCGGCGGTTGGAACCGTTCGCACGATTGAACCGCGTCTGAGCGGAGGCTTCGCATATGGTCCTCTGCGCGGCGCGGTTCGTGCGGGGGAATCGACGGCGGCCGGCATCTCACCAGACCTCCGAATTGCCGTGGCGGAGAGCGAGAAGGCAGCGATGGCGCGGCGGACGCCCGAGGCACTTCAGGTGCTCGGGGTCGCCTACCTCGTCACGGGCGAAATCGATCGCGCCGTCCCGCTGCTCGAGCAAGCTGTTGACGAACGAGCCCCGAAGGGGCGGATGCTGAGCGATCTCGCCGCGGCCTACCTTGTGAGAGCGACTCGCGACAATCGCCAGCAGGATGTCGCGAAGGCGCTTGCTGCGGCCGACCGCGCGGTCCAAGCCGATCCTTCGCTCGCCGAGGCGTCGTTCAATCGTGCGATCGCGCTGGAGCGTCTGGCGCTCGTGGACGAGGCGCGCGCGGCGTGGGAGGAGTACCTCAGAGTCGACGATCAATCAGGTTGGGCCACCGAGGCGCGAACACACCTGCAGGCCCTCAGGTAGGTCATTGCGATGCGAAGCAGGCGTCCTGCCATCGTCGGCTTGTCGCTGATCCTTCTGAGCGCGTCGCTCCTTGCGGCACGCTCCTTCTGGCTCTCTCCAAACCGGCACACGCTCACGGAGCTCGCCGCCACGGTTGGATCCGAGCTGCCATTCGAGCCGAGGCTGACCGGAGGTTTCCTCCCTCGCAGCGACTCGTCGGTCCGTCGCGGCGGGACGTCGGCACTCGACCGTCTCTCTCCTGACGCGCGCATTGCGATCGCTCGACTCGAAAAACAGGCGTCTCAGGATAAGAGCTCCAGGCTGCTCGGAGCACTCGGCGTCGCCTTTCTCGTCGAGGGCAACGTGGATCGCTCAATTGCCACGCTCGAGAATGTGACGTCGGCGACGGACAACGCCTCGCACTGGAGCGATCTCAGCGCCGCGTACCTTGTGAAGGCGGAGGGCACTCCCGCTCGACGGATTGAGTACCTCGCGCGGGGGTTGGAGGCCGCAGCGCGCTCGTTGCGCGTACGTCCTTCCAATGAGGCACGGTTCAATCGAGCGCTTGCGATCGAGGGATTGTCTCCCTACATCGGCGAAGCAGACCCTTGGACCGAATACCTGACAGTCGAACGGGACACCAAGTGGATTGCAGTGGCCAAGCGTCATGTGGCAAGCGCCTCGCCTGCCGTTGATGGCCGAGCCACCTGGGAGGAGCGCAAACAGGTCTTGCGTTCGCGCCTCTCCAGGGCCGGCCAGGAATTCGTCACCGAAACGGTGAAAAGATTTCCGGAAGCGACGCTCGAGTTCTTTGATCAAGAGCTGCTGACGAGCTGGGCGCGAGCGCGGACGTCTCACGATGCCAAAGGGGCGGCGAGCGCGCTTGGTCAGGCGCAGGTGCTCGCAGACTCCATCTTCGTCGCGTTGAACGATCCGATGCAGCGCGATGCGGTTCTGAACATCAAAGCGGCGGAGAGAGCCGCAGTCCAGGACCGAGTCCGCGGCCTCGCGCAGGGATATCTTGCTTACGCGGAAGGCGTCAAGCGGTACGACGCAGACGACTATCCGAACGCGAAGACGTTCTTCGAACGAGCGCTCGTCGATCTGGCGGGCGGCAAGAGTCCGTACCGAGAAGCGGCGGCCGCGGAACTCGCAACCATCCTGTACCAGCAGCGCAACCTCGAAACCGCCAGGCGAGAGCTTGCCGCGGTCGAGAGCTCGGCACGGAAAGCCGGCTACCGAACGCTGCTCGGCCGGATTCTGTGGCTGCAAGGACTCGCGCAGTCCAAACAATGGCGTCTGACTGAAGCCTTGGCGTCGTTTCGCGAGGCCGCGTCGTGCTTCGAGGCCGCGGGCGAGCGTGAAAACGCCGTCGGTATCTACAGCGTCATCGCGGCTAACCTGCGGATGCTCGGCGACCATCTCGAAAGCTGGCAGTACATCGGCAGAACGCTGGAAGGCCTCGGCGGAGTCAGAAAGCCGATTCGCCGTTACCTGTACCTCTATAACGCGTCGCTGTTCGCTTCGAGCCAGGACCTGCTCGATGCCGCGTTGCTGTTCCAGGACGCCGCCGTGCGGGAAGCCACGGCACGAGGCGGTGGGCCTGTTGTCGAGGCGTTGATTCAACGAGCGACCATTCTGACGCGGCGTAAGGACGGTGAGCAGGCTCTCCTCGACCTGCGAAGCGCCGACGAGCGCCTGCATGCGCTGCCCGAAGGACCACTCAAGCGCTACCACCAGGCGCAGATCGACGTTTTATATTGCCGAGCTTCCCCAGGCGAGTCACGCCTCGTCGCGCGTCGAGGGGCTCGCGAAGGCCATCGACTTCTTTTCGACCGCGGAACCCGCGCTCGTACCGCGCCTGTATCTCGACCTGGCGCACACGAACCTGGCAGCCCGTTCGCAGCAGGCGGCTGAAGATGCGTTCGCGCGAGGGATCGCCTACCTCGAGGAACAGCAGGCGCGCCTCGGCGAGGACGCGTTCAAGATTTCGTACTTCGACGAATCATGGAGTCTCTTTCCCGAGATGATCGAATTCCAAGCGACCTCGCGCGGCGATGTGTCGAAAGCCTTCGAATACGCGGAGCGCTCGCGTGGCCGCTCGCTCCTGGCGGTTGCCGCGGGCACTTCCGATGCGAGCCCGCTCGGACTTCGCCAGCTCCAGAACGCACTGCCTTCGACGGTCGTGCTCGTCTACTACGTGACGCTAACCGATCGGCTGCTGATCTGGACGATCACGAACGATGGCAATCGGCTCGTCGAAACCAGCACCACGCGAGCCGATCTCACACAGCTGGTCTCGCGGTACCGATCGGCGCTCATCGACGAACATGCAAGTGCCTCCCGCGACAGTGAGAGGCTTTACGACGCGCTGATCCGTCCGATCAGAGACGCGCTTGTCGCGGGCAGCACGCTGGTGTTCGTGCCCGACGGCGATCTGCAGCGATTGCCTTTCGCAACGCTGCACGATCCGGGATCCGGTCGCCATCTCATCGAGGATCATCCGGTCCTCATGTCTCCGAGCGCAAGCTTTTTCGCCGCCGGACTGTTGCGTTCCCGCCAATTTGCAACAAAGCGGATCGAGTCGGCGCTGCTCGTCGGCAATCCCGCCTCTGGCGCTTCGGTCACGGAACTGAAACCGCTGATGGGCGCCGAAGTCGAAGTGAAGGAAGCCGCCGCGTTCTATCCACGCCACGATGTGCTGACCGGAACCGCTGCGACGAAAAGCCGATTCGTTCAATCGGCGCCGACCTACGACGTCGTCCACTTTGGCGGTCACGCGTTTGTCAACGTTGAATACCCGCTGCTCTCGCGATTGTCGCTGGCGCCGGACTTCAACGGCGGTCCGCCACAGTCATTGTTCGCTCATGAGATCTCGCGACTTCCATTCGATCGGACACGGTTGGTCGTGCTGGCGGCCTGCAGCACCGCCGTTGGAGCCGTTTCACGTGGCGAAGGTGTCGTGAGCATCGCGACGACCGTTTCTCGCGCCGGGGTGCCGGTCGTCGTCGCCAGCCAGTGGGACGTGGACGACCGCGCGACCCAGGAGCTGTTTCTCGCGTTTCATCGATCGTTCGTCGCGTCTCAGGATCCGGTTATCGCGTTGCGGAACGCGCAGCTGTCGTTGCTGCGCAGTGAGCGCCCGCAACTCGCAGCGCCTCGAAGCTGGGGTGCATTTCTCGCCCTCGGGACCGCCGCTCACTAGAACGGAGAAAAGTATGAGAGGCACTCGGCGTTGGTGGTTGTCTCTGAGCGCAGTCGGGGCAGCGGGCACGATCGCGTGCACCAATCCTTCCCGTAGCACGCCCGTGGAGCTCACAGCGCATGGAGGGTTCGCGTACGTCTTCGATCCGCGACAAGAGAAACGTCGAAGTCGCGCTTCATGAAGACCGTGACCCCGCAGGATTACGACGGGTGCGACGTCAAGCAATACGGGGTCGTCCTGAAGATCGACGAGGGCAAGGTCCTCGACGCCACCTCTCTCACTCCACCACGTTCGACGTGACGAACGCTACGATCACATTCGAAGGCGCAGACGACAGCGGCATCGAGCTCACTGATCGCGGCCGGCCCGGCGCGCCATTCCACCCAGAGGATGTGATGAACGATGAGCACTGGAAGGAGTTGAAGTGGGTGCCTGACACCGGGTACAAGCAGACGAAGGGCGAACCGCGCGCACCGCTGGTTCCGGACTGGCGGGACGAGCAGGGTGTCAGGTCGCATGGTTCTGACACAAGGGTGTATGCGGGCTGGAAAGCCATCGGACGGCGCAGCCTTGCTTGGTACGTGGAAGTTCCACAAGAAATCGGACACTGGTGGCACGGACCCCGACGCATTCGAGCAGTCGATCTCTGACAGGACCCACTATCGAGTGACCTTGCCAGGCAAGACAGTGGTTATCAACCAGGCGTTGACGATGGCAGGGTGCCGAGGATCGTCGTAAAGCCGTCGGAGAAGCGCGGCACGGTCGGCTTGATGTTGATCGCGAAACCATCCGCAGCAGCCCGTGGGACTTCAAGAAGGGCGACCCGATCAACCACTTCTGCGCGTTCTATTGGCTCCTGCAGAATCCGCCGTCAGCGGCGGAGCGATTGATTCCGCATTACAACGGGGTTCCTTCGACCGTCGCCACGAACATCGTCGGATCCTACGGCGTTGGATCGCCAACGCCGGGCGCGTATTGTCCTGGTGATTGGCCATAGACGCTGGAGAAAGCACATGATTCACCATACACGCGTCAGCCTGGCATTCGCGGGTGGGCTGTTCCTTCTTCGCTTTCTGGGGTGCGCGACGTTCGCGCAAGAGATTATCTTTCCGACATCTGGACCCCAAGGCGGTGGCTACGTGATCGCCGTCGTGTCCGACGGATACGTTTCGAGCGACGAGTGGCAGTTCGACCGGGCTGTCGATGGGCTGATTCTGAACGGGCTGATGCAGGATCCGTTCTACAGCAGCCACGGATCGGCGTTTACGATCAAGAGGATCTTCAAGCCATCTCCGCGGTCGCAGCAGTCTCTCTTCCAGATCAAGCCCAACTATGATTCTGCGGCAGCTGCTACATCACCTACGAAGGCGATACCACCAAGGCGATCGACGCCGTGGTCAAAGAGCTTGCGCCGGATGCGTTACGTGTGGTCGTCGTCGGGAACTACGAAGGCGTATCCTTCGGTTGCCGCGTCGACAATTGGACATATGTGTCAGCCGGCGCTCGAGAGATCGGAGGCGTCCTCGAGCACGAGTTTGGCCATCTCATTGGCGGCCTGTTCGACGAGTACACCCTGAATCCTCCGCCGTTCACAGACGATGTCGATAGACTCAACTGCTCGACAAAAGCGACGCCGTACTGGTCCCAGTCAGGTGGACTCCCTGCCAGCGCCACGACAATTCCTACCAGTGAGCCTGGTTGCCTGTTGTACGAGTCCGAGCAGGCGCACCTCATCCGTCGTCCGTACCTGAACTGCATGATGCGGGCGGCAGGGGCGCCCTTCTGCGACATCTGTAGCGGTGAGCTGGCCGACGAACTCGCCACCCATACCGTCGCGGCAAGCTCGCGGCTCGATCGACGCCCGCTTCTGCGAAGCCTCTCTGAAGCCATGATCCTGCACGCCGCGTTCATGCAGGAGCCGGCGCGGAAGGCGGGCGCGCGTCAGCCACCGGCAGAGCAGTCGACCGCGATCACACGTCGGCCCGCGCAGCCGCCGTCGGCAAGGCCGCCTGCTCCCCATGTCCGCCTGATGATCCAGGTCAATGATCTCGACGCGACAAAACGTACGACACAGGTGGTCAGCGCGGTCGATGTCACGGCGCCGGTCGTGACGCGCATACGGCCCGTCGGCACGTACGCCTGGGAGGCTCTGGAAGACGGAAAGCCGATCGCAACGGGAGTATTTCCGGGCGATCCATTCCAGAAGGCGCCCTACGCAAATGCCGGCGCGCCACATCCGGCCCCTCAGCCCAACCCAGTTTCGAACGTCGTGGTCATGATTCCCAACAGGACCCTCGAGGAACTCCGAAAGCACACAATCGATATCGTCTTCTTCAAGCTGAAGCCGAGCGCCGGTCGGGAAGAGATCCCGACGGGCTGGTTCGAGGACCCTACCAACCGTGACAAGTTCGCTGAGTTTGTGAGACTGCCGAACGCAGCGTTGCAGTCGAGTTTCAAGAAGTGAACCGATCGCTCTCGCGATGAAACGGTGGCCTCGCGAGCAGGTTGCTGAACCCGCACGCGAGCTTCCAATCGAACAGCACTTCTAATTCGCTACTGCACGGAGACACTGCCAACCATGACGGCCACGAGTTGCCGAGACGTGGCAAACGCCGTCTGGCCGCTAAGGTTGTTCGTCTGGCACTGCAGCGTGAGAATCCCAGGAAACGCTAAGTGCGTCACGAGTGTGAGTGGAATCGTGGCCGTACTCGCACGTTGTGCCGTCGCCGAGTTGAAGGGATCGATCCTCGCACTGTATGGGAGGCTGAATTCACTCGGACTGCCCAATGCGCAATTCACGGCCAGGGTTTCGGCAGGAGCACTGAAGTTGTGAACAACCACGTTGCTCGTCACGACGTAGTCACCCGACGGTACTGCTAATTGCAGGATTGTGGTAAACGTTGGTGGCAGTATCGCGAACGTTTCAGTCTGGACGCTGAATGCAGCGCTGGAGGTTCCAGGCGGTCCCGCGGGCCCGACTGGGCCCCCGGGGCCCGCAGGGCCTGCCGGACCTGGAGAACCGAGGAACTCATAAGATCGACCACCTCGTGCACCACGCCGTAACTAACGAAGTGAGACTGAACATCGTCCCGCCCTCCTTTTAGCGTGCGCTCCCGTGCGCACAACCTGGTAGACGGACCGACTCGGCGAGTTTCGTGGCGAGAGCTCGGTCTGTGCAGTCCGTCGAGAACGTGAACGCGCAATAAATGTGCTCGTCTGGCATGCGCCTGAGAAGCTGACGGTCTCCGCTAGCGCCACTTCCGCGGACGGTTCGATCGTGGGTGTGAGAATCGGGTCGACAGTGTGTGGGAGTGGCGCACGCACCGGGGCGAGCGCGGCGAGAAGTTCGCTCGCGGTTCTAAACCGCGCGTCCACGTGATTCAACGCGCCCTCAACACCCGTCACGAACGCATCCGGTAAGCCCCAATGCAGATCCGCCAATCGTCGTACGCGCCTGTTGGCGTGAGCCTGCTTGAGCTCCTCGATTGACGACGCTTGCACCGGATACTCGGCGGTCACTAGGTGAAAGAGCAGCACGCCGAGGCTGTAGATGTCTGCGCTCACGCTCGGCTCGCCGCCGTTCAAGACTTCTGGTGCAAGGTACGCCAGCGTGCCGGTCAGATGGAGAGGGGGCTGCGCCTGCTCTCGGCACTGGCTTGAGCCGAAATCCATTAGCACGACCCGGCCGGTATCCTCGAGCACGACGTTCTGTGCCTTCACGTCGCCGTGGACCACGCCCGCGTCGTGCACGGCCGAGAGCGCGCGACACAGTTGACGGCCAACGCACGTCGTTTCCTCAGCGGTAAGGGGACCACGCGATCGAAGCAACTGAGCAAGCGTCGCGCCACGAACGAGCTCCATCCAGAAGCCAGCGCGCCGGACGCCGGCTTTCGCGCCGAGGACCGCAACGACGTTGACGTGTCGTATTTTAGCGAGGTTGGAACTCTCGCGTATCACGCGGGAGTGGAGCTGCTCGCCCGACGCGCCACCGCGCAACACCTTGAGCGCCACTTCTCGATGCAGCCGAGGATCGAACGCGCGATACACCTCGCCGAACGCCCCCTCGCCGATCCGTTCGAGCAGATGCAGGCGGCCCCACGTTGGCGCTGGCCGCGAACAGAGCGTCCGGCGCACTTGCCGAACCAATGGAACGGACGTCATGACTTGCCAATTCTCCGAAATGCGCGAGTACCCGAACGTCACCGGCCGCATCGCCGCACGACTTGCCTCGTGATCTGGTCGCTCGTCGGCGGGTTCTCGCCGAGCCCCAGCGAGTGCAGAAACTCGTGGATGATGAGCAACTCGGCCAGCCGATCCGTCAGCCGGAAGAGACTTACGAACCTGGCCCCGCAGACATAGATGACTCTGAGGCCGGGTGAGGTATACGCCACGAGCGCCTCGTCGCGGCGGCAGGGCGTCGCGTCGCTCGCGTCGAGGAACCACATTTCGTGGAGGTATTCGGCCACACTTCTCCGCTTCGCAATCAAGTTAGCCAAGAGAGTGTTGCCAGCCGCGTCCTGAAAGTCCGTGAGCAGTTGCTGACATTCCCGATCGGCGAGCCGAAGTTTCGCGCCCTCTATCGCGCGCTCAACCGGATACCGCGTGTGGTTCGGAAACCTCAATCGAGGAGGCACTCCTTGTCCATCCGCCAGGACAATCCCTGATCCAAGAAACGTCACAACCGCCGCGAAGACGACTGAGAAACGAGGGCACATATTTCACCTGTTTTCTCTGGTAGCGCTGTCGCTGCATTCGCTGCGAGAGACGGACTGAAGGGCGAAATTCCGGAGGTTGGAAAACTGCGGAACTCAGGTGCGGTCGGTGGAAAACTGAGAATTACGTCCGTCTAGGAGTTGGATGCGCGCTACACGTCCCGAACGAGATCGAGGGCCCTTTGCGGGCCCGCCGTTCAAGTGGTTCCCAAGACCGAGGAGATTATCCGCGTGAGTATCGATCGAATACCGCGACCGTCACCGCGGAGCGTTGCGGGCCGAGTCAAAGGCGGAGGCCCAATGACCGTCGCAAGCCCACGCGAGCCGCCAACGACCTAGACGAAGGTACGGGTGGGATTTGGTCTTTGTGGCCGACCCGAAGGCGGAGGCCCAATGACCGTCGCAAGCCCACCCGAGCCGCCAACGACCGCGCCGAAGGTGAGGGTGGGATTCGGTCTTTGTGGCCGAGCCGAAGGCGGAGGCCCAATGACCGTCGCAAGCCTGCCCGAGCCGCCAACTACCGAGACGAAGGTACGGGTGGGATTTGGTCTGTGCGGCCGAGCCGAAGGCGGAGGCCCAATGACCGTCGCAAGCCCACCCGAGCCGCCAACGACCGAGCCGAAGGTACGGGTGGGATTTGGTCTTTGTGGCCGAGCCGAAGGCGGAGGCCCAATGACCGTCGCAAGCCCACCCGAGCCGCCAACTACCGAGCCGAAGGTGAGGGAGTTGGCGGAGAGGGTGGGATTCGAACCCACGTGCCGCTTTTGGCGACAAGACGCTTTCGAGGCGCCCCCGTTACGACCACTTCGGTACCTCTCCGACTGAAACGCTGATCAATCCTAATCGACAACTATCGGGCTATCGGTTCATCGGTGGATCGCCGCTCCCGGAAGAACGCCTGCATGATCTCCCGGCTCTCCTCCTCCAGCACCCCGCCGACGACTGCCAGGCGATGGTTCAGCGCCGGGTGTTCGTGCACGCGCTGCGTGGACTCGACGGCGCCGGCCTTCGGCTCCGCCGCGCCGTAGATGAGCTCGGCGACGCGCGCGTGGACCATCGCACCCACGCACATCACGCACGGCTCGACGGTCACGTACAGCGTCGCGCCCGTCAGCCGGTAGTTCCCGATCCGCCGCCCCGCGTCGCGCAGCGCGACGATCTCCGCATGCGCCGTCGGATCGGAGTCCGCGATCGGCCGGTTGAACCCGCTCCCGACGATCTCCCCCTCGATGACGACGACGGCGCCGACCGGGACCTCGCCACGAAGGCGCGCCTCGTGCGCCTGCTCGATCGCCGCCCGCATGAAGCGCTCGTGCATAGGCTGCGTCCGCAACCGCGATGCGAAACCATTTATTATACCGCACGTAGAATAAGGTATGGCCCTCTACCGCTCTCGAAGCGACCGGATCGTCGGCGGCGTCTGCGGCGGGATGGCGAAGTCGCTCGGCTGGAGCGGCTTCCGTGTGCGGCTGATCTACGTGATCGTCTCGATCGTCTCCGCCGCATTCCCCGGCATCCTGGTGTACCTCATTCTGTGGCTCGTCGTACCGCAGGAGCCTTGATCACACCCACACCAGATAGGCGAAGAACGCCGCCGTCAGGCTGACGAGGAGCGTGATCGCGCGCAGCCCGCCGTACAGGCGTCGGAGCGCGACGTGCTTCGCCTTGTTGGTCAGGCACAGGCTGTGGAGCTGGATCGCGAGCTCCGCGTTGAGCTGACCGATGCGCACTTCCCGCCACGCCTGCAGGTGACCGTCGACGTCCCGCGCCACGACGTCCTCGTAGTAGCGGATGCCGAGCGGCGTCTCACCTTCATCGTCTGACACGGGCGGAAGGTGTGGGTGCGGATGGAATCGGCGGGGCCGCAGCAGCTCGATCGCCTGGAAAAGAAAGTACGCCGCGAGAAGAGCGTAGAGCGCGATGGCGGCCGAGAACAGCATCCGCCCGGTCGGCGTCAGCTGCCGGGGCAGATCGCTCCGGGTGGCCACGACGAACAGCAGCGCGTTGAGCCCGCCCATGACGATGAGCGCGAACCGCGCCTCCCGGTTGCTGATGTCGATCAGATCGTAGGCCTCGTCGGTCGCGTCGTTGAGGGCACGGTAGCGCTCCCAGGAGTCGAGCGGACGGGCGGCTTCGATCTGGCGCTTGAGGTCCTTTCTCCTGAGCTTTTCTCCGACCTCGTCCACCGTGGCGCGGTTAGCGTCGTCCGGGTCCATTCGTCCCGCACTTATCGGCGCGTCGGCGCTGGAAGTTCAGACTTTTGTTATGCTGGCCCGGCCTGAGAGGCCGGGCCCTCCACGCCGCCGGAGAGGCCGGCGCCTCCACGAGGACCCATGCCGAGATTCGAGCCAACCCCCGAGGACAAGTTCACGTTCGGCCTGTGGACCGTGGGCAACCGCGGCCGGGATCCCTTCGGCGAGTTCGTCCGCCCGCCGCTCGACCCGGTCGAGGCCGTCCGGCGGCTGAGCGAGGCCGGCGCGTGGGGCGTCAATTTCCACGACAACGACCTCGTCCCCATCGACGCGTCCCCCTCCGACCGCGATCGTATCGTCCGGGACTTCCGCAAGGCGCTCGAGACCCACGGCATGACGGTGCCGATGGCGACGACGAATCTCTTCACGGACCCGGTCTTCAAAGACGGCGCGTTCACGTCGAACGACGCGCGCGTGCGGGCGTATGCGGTTCAAAAGACGATGCGGGCGATGGATCTCGGGGTCGAGCTCGGGGCGCGCACGTACGTGTTCTGGGGCGGCCGCGAGGGAGCGGAGGTGGATGCCGCCAAGGATCCGATCAAGGCGATCAAACGGTTCCGCGATGCGCTCGACTTCCTGTGCGAGTACGCGCGCGACCAGCGCTACGATCTGCGCTTCGCGCTCGAGGCGAAGCCGAACGAGCCGCGGGGCGACCTCTACTTCCCTACCACCGCGTCGTACCTGGCGTTCATCGAGACGCTCGCGCACCCGGAGATGGTCGGCGTCAACCCCGAGGTCGCGCACGAGCACATGATCGGGTTGAACTTCTATCACGCGGTGGCCCAGGCGATCGAGGCGGGCAAGCTGTTCCACATCGATCTGAACGACCAGAAGCTGCTGCGGTTCGACCAGGACCTGCGGTTCGGATCCGAGTCGATCAAGGAGCTGTTCTTCCTCGTGAAGCTGCTCGAGGAGTCGGGCTACGACGGCCCGCGCCACTTCGACGCGCACGCGTATCGGACGGAAGATGCCGAAGGCGTGTGGGACTTCGCGCGGGGTTGCATGCGGACCTATCTGATCCTCAAGGACAAGGCGTGCCGCTTCCGCGAGGACAAGGAGATCCAGGCGCTCCTGGCGGACATTAATAAGGATGGCGCCGACGCGTGGATCGGCAAGTTCACGCGGGAACAGGCGCAGAAACTGAAGAATCAGCCGTTCGACCGTCAGGCGCTCGCCGCGCGTCCTCTGCCCTACGAACGGCTCGACCAGCTCGTCATCGATTTGCTGCTCGGCGCTCGATAAGGGTCCGTTCTTCGCACTCGGTGTACATGCGCATCAGCCCGCCATACATCAGATGACGGTCCGGATCCGGCTGCACCCGCGTCGCGGCCACCGGCTCCGCCAGCTCCTTCACGACGTCGTCCCATCCGACCGGCTTTCCTTCTGACGCGGCATCGGCATGAAACGCGCGGAGCGCCGCGCCCAGGCACGCCGAGTTCCCGACTTCGAACTGGTAGACATCTGCGCCGAAGACATCCGCCATGACCTGAAGGATGTCGCGGTTGGCAGAAGCGCCTCCGGTCGCGTGAATCGTCGTGACGCTCACGCCCATCCAGCGGGAATGCAGCGCCAGCGCCATCTGCTGCGCTTCCACGACCCCACGTACGTTCCCGGGACCATCGTCCGCGCTCAGCCCGAACCGGTGAATCCCCGCCTTCGGGACGTCCGGCGTGATCTCCGGCTCGAACCACGGCAGGAGGATCCGGCCCTGATTTCCAGGCGGCGTGGCGGCGAGCGCCTGCGAGAACTCGGACCACGTCAGTCCAAACGTGTCGCGGATGCGCTCGCGCGCGAGCGAGCCGTTCTTGAAGACGGTAATGCCCATGTAGTCGCCGGTCGGCGCGCCGAATACGTGCCCCGTGCCCGTGCGATCGACGCGCGGCTCCCGCATCAGGCCGAAGATCGTGTCGCTCGTGCCGAGCGAGATGGCGACGCGTCCCTCGCGCACGAGGCCCGTTCCGACGAGGCTGCACGGGTTGTCGCCGGACCAGGCGACGACCTTGGCGGCCGGCAGCCCGTAGCGCTTCTGCCAATACGATGAGAGTCGCCCAACGACGGCGGCGCTCGGCGCGATGGGAGGAAGTTTCGCGGCGAGATCCGGAGCCGTGACGTCGAGCGCGTCCCGCCACCACTGACGCGTCGAGAGATCCATCAGGTTCATGCCAGATCCATCGCCCGGGTCGATCGGGGCGTGCCGGCCCGCAAGCAGCGACGCGAGGAACGAGCTGACGAGATGGATCCGATGGGTCAACGCATATGCCAGCGGCTCGCGCTTGAAGAACTTCCGTATCTGCGGGCCGGTGAAGCGCTCGAAGGCGCGGGAGCCGGTCCGCTGCGCGAGGACTGCTCTGCCGCCAACAAGCGCCTCAATCTCCGCGCACTCGCGTGACGTGCTCGAGTCCATCCAGATCGGAGAGACCGGCCGGGAAAGTCCTGTGACGATCTGATCGACGACGGGCCGCTGAGGATCGAGGCTGGACAGGAGCGTCGCGGCGTTCGCGTTCACATAGACGCTGCCGTGCTGCTGCGCCGAACCGGCGATCGCCGCGATCCGACCGAGCTCGAGCCCGCTCGCTGCGATGCGCGCCAGCATGACGTCCAGCGCCTCGGCCCACATCAGCGGCGAAGACACGGCGACGGCCGGGTCGTCGTCCGGCAGGACGCCGTGCCGCGTCCCGTAGTGCGGCAGCGCCTGGTCGAAGCTCAGCGAAGACTCGAACGCGACTCGCCTCTGGCCGCCTTCGACGTCGAGGACGATCGCGGTGAGGCTCTGGGTGCTGGAGTCGAGGCCGAGATAGAGGGGCATGAGTCAACGTATTCTATGCAGGATGACTCGACGCAAGGGGCATGCCTTCATCGTCTGCCTCGCGGCCCTTGGACTGAGCGCCGTTCCGCAAGAGGCATCCGAGCGTGCCCGGCTTCTGGCGCTCCAGCGCGAGGCCGCCACCCTGTTGACGCGGGCTGCACGGACGGACGCGAGCGCCGACGAGGTGCGGCGCGCGCTTAGCGAGGCCATCTCACGGTTCGAGGCGCTCGCAGGTGAGTCCGCATCGGGCCCGGCGGCTGGTGCCACGCAGATGTCCCCGCTCGCGCCCGGGCTCCGCGACGAGCTGCGCAAAGCTGCGCGCTTTCTCGCCATCCTCAACGGGGACCCCCCCGCGCGCCTCAACGCCGCGCCCTTCCTGGCGCTCCTCGAGCGCGCTCGCGTGCAACTCGAAGGAGAGGTCGCGCTCGGGCTGAGTTTTCAGGGAAGCTACAGTCAGACACCCGCGAAAGATCCGGTGACCGGCGGCCACGCGTCCGCGATGGGGCCGCCGCCGGCGCCGGCGAACGAGATCGACCCGGCGCCCTCGCCGGTCTCGTTCGAGGAAGCCGCGCAGCTGCCCACACGCAGCTACTGCGGCGGCCCGACGAAGGACCACGTCCTCGAATCCGGCGGCAACGGCGTTGCGCTCTTCGACTACGACGGCGACGGCCGGCTCGATATCTACCTCGTCACGGCGGCGCAGCTCACCCCGGCCCGCGAACGCATCGCTCACCGAAACGCGCTCTATCGGAACCTCGGAGGATGGAAGTTCGAGGATGTCTCGAAACACGCGGGCGTGGACGCTGCCGCCTGGGGCAATGGCGTCTGCGCCGGCGACGTCGACGACGACGGGAATCTCGATCTCTACGTGACGAACTGGGGTTCGAACTTCCTGTTCCGCAACCGCGGCGACGGGACGTTCGAAGAGGTGGCCGCGCGTTCCGGTGTGGCCGCCGGCGGCTGGAGCACCGGCTGCACGTTCTTCGATCCGGACGCCGACGGCGATCTCGATCTCTACGTCGCGCGCTACGTCGAGACGACATGGGACGATGTCGTGCGCGCCAGGCGGACGCTGGTCTGGCGAAACGGGCCGCGCATCATGGTGGGACCGGCGGGGCTTCCCGGCGAGGCGGACCTCTTCTTCGAGAACGTCGGGAACGGACGCTTCACCGAGGCCACTGCCGCACATGGCCTCGCCGACCCGGCCCGCGCGTACGGATTCGGCGTCGTCGCGACCGACTACGACGACGACGGGTCGATCGATCTCTTCGTGGCAAACGACTCGAACCCCAACTTCCTGTACCGCAACCTTGGCAACGGCAAGTTCGAGAGTGTGGGGCTGCTGGCCGGCGTAGCCGTGAACGGCGAGGCGCGCGCTCAGGCCGGGATGGGCGCCGACGCGGGTGACTACGACGGCGACGGGCGCATGGACTTCATCCTGACCGCGTTCGCCCACGATCGCAACACCCTCTATCGCAACCTGGACGGCCGCCAGTTCGAGGATGCGAGCGTGGCAACGGGACTCGCCGCTCCGACGTTCAAGCGCATGGGCTGGGGAACTTCGTTCCTCGACGGCGATCTCGACGGCAGGCTGGACCTGTTCTTCGTGAATGGTCACATCTTCGCGGACATCGACGACTATCCGCAGCTCGGCGAAACCTACCGGCAGAAGAACCAGTTCCTGCTCAATAGCGACGGTGTCTTTCCGCGACGTGTCGAAGAGGGCGGGAGCCGGCCTCCAGGTCGCGCGCGTCGGTCGCGGCCTGGCCGTCGGTGATCTCGACAACGACGGCGACATCGACCTCGATCGTCAGCAACATGGACGACGCGCCGACGCTGTTGGAGAACCGCCAGCGCACCGGCCATCACTGGATTGCGTTCCGCGTCGCGGCGCCGGCGACGAAATCGCTTCGCCATCGGCGCGAAAGTGACCATCGACGCCGGCGGCAGGAAACAGTTGCGCGAGATTCGGTCCGGAGGCAGCTACCTTTCGCAGAGCGACCTGCGTCCGTTCTTCGGTCTCGGCGACTACAGCGGGCCTGTGTCGGTCGAGGTGCGCATGCCGGGCGGACGCCGGTGGAGCTGGCAGGGACTGGAAGTCGATCGGCTGCACACCCTCGATCTCTCCGACGCGGCTGGCGCAGCACGATGACGCGTCGGCTGGTGATAGCGCTTGGTGCAGCGTGCGCGATGCCTGGCTGTCGCTCGCGCGCCAGATGCAGGAGGCAACCACCTACCGTCCCGAACTGGCGATCCCTGAGATCCTCGAGCCGTTCCTGAAGCGCCTCGAGCCGGGGAGCGACGCGTTTTCCACCGAACGCGACGTCCAGGAACTCGAGGCGCGGCTTCGTGAGCTGAGTGACGCCCTGCGCACCGGCCGGGTGTCGCGACGCTGCTGCCTGGCTCCTCGCGCCGAACTTCCGCGGCAGCCGTCTGGTTCCCGCCGAGGACGGCGCGGACAATCGCGCACGCGTTCGAGGTGAAGCGTGCGAACGCGCCGTCCGCGCCGACGCTGAATGCAGGATCCTTTGGCGCGGAACTTCGCCGGCTCGTGGAAGGGCTGCGCGAGATCACGGTCGCCGAGTTCCTGATCACGTCCGTCGACGCCGCTCCCGATTCCGGGCTCGTTCGCACCGACGTGCGCTACGACATCGTCGGCGCCGGCACGAGCGCGTGGCGCGTCCAGCGCGTGGGCACGTGGCAGATGACTTGGAGAAAAAGCCACATCCGAATGGCGCGTCGTCGAATGGACGTCCGCGTCGCATGTTGTGAGCCGCGCCGGCCGTCCGGTGTTCACCGACATCACGAATGCCGCGCTCGGCGGCAACGAGTCGTTCGGACGGCAGCTCGGCACCGGGCTCGACGCCTGGAATGCGACGCTCGACTCGGTGCTGACGCGCGACTCGAACGGTCATCACGGCGTCTCGGTCGGCGACGCCGACGGCGACGGCCTCGAGGATCTTTACGTGAGTCAGTCCGCGGGGCTTCCCAATCGCCTCTTCCGGGCACGCGGCGACTCGACCTTCGAGGACGTGACCGAGCGCGCCGGGCTGAACGTACTCGACGACACGGCGCAGTCGCTCTTCGCCGACGTCGACAATGACGGGGATCAGGACCTGGTGCTGTCCACCGGCACGAGGCCCCTGCTCTTCGTGAACGACGGGAAGGGGCGCTTCTCTCACGTCCCGGACGCGTTTCGCTTCGCGCGGCCGCTCCAGGGCGTGCTCACCTCGATCGCGATGGCCGACTACGACCGCGACGGCTTTCTCGATCTCTATCTGTGCGTCTATTCGTATTTCTTCGGCGCCGGCGAGGACAAGGCGGGGACGCCGGCGCCGTACTACGACGCGCGCAACGGCCCGCCGGGTGTCCTCTTCCGGAACGACGGGCGGGGACGCTTCGTCGACGCGACGAGCGAGTCCGGCCTGGACGAGGGGAACGACCGCTATCACTTCGCGGCAGCCTGGGCGGACTACGACGAGGACGGGTGGCCCGACCTGCTCGTAGCCAACGACTTCGGCACGAAGAATCTCTATCGGAACCGCGGCCGGCACGACGGGAAGGTGACGTTCGAAGACGTGGCGGGCACGGCTGGCGTGCTCGATCACGGCGCGGGGATGAGCGCCGCCTTTCTCGACTACGACAACGACGGCCGCCTCGACATCTACACCGGGAACATGTGGAGCGCGAGCGGCCTCCGCGTGACGTCCTCGCCGGCGTTCATGCCAGATGCCCCACCGGACGTCCGCGCCCTGTACCGACGCCACGCCCGGGGCAACTCGCTCTTCCGGAACAACGGCAACGGACGGTTCGAGGACAAGACGCTCGACGCGCGCGTCAACATGGGCCGCTGGGCGTGGTCATCCGACGCGCTCGACTTCGACAGCGACGGCTGGGAGGACCTCTACGTCGTCAACGGGATGCTGACGCGCGACACCGGCATCCCAGGATCTGGAGGGCTTCTTCTGGCGGCAAGTCGTTGCGCGGTCGCCCGACGGCGCGCGTCCGGAGCGCGCCGTACGACGACGCGTGGCGTGCGATCAATCAGCTGCTCGTCCGCGAGTCCATCGCCAGCCGGCAGCGGAACGTGTTCCTCCGCAACGACGGGCGCGGCGGTTTCGACGACGTATCCGGCGCAGTTGGACTCGACCTCGATCAGGATGGCCGATCCTTTGCCGTACTCGATGTCGATCGCGACGGCGATCCGGACCTCGCGGTCATGGCGGCGCGCCAGGCGCCGCAGCTTCGCGTCTTCCGCAACGATTTCGCGCCGCGCGGCGCGTCGCTCGCGATCCGCCTCGTGGGCAAGGAAAGCAACCGCGACGCGATCGGCGCGCGTGTCGTCGTCGAGACCGACGTCGTCCGGCGCGTCAAGATCGTGCAGGCCGGCTCGGGATTCCTGTCTCAACACTCGAAGGAGCTGCTGTTCGGTCTGGGTCCGAGCCGCCGGATCCTGAAGCTCACGGTCGTGTGGCCCTCCGGCGGCACGCAGGTCTTCACGGACGTGACTCCGAACAGCCGGCTGCGGCTGGTTGAAGGGGGAACGATCGCGAGCGAGCCGTTCGCGACCGCGCCGGTCCTGGACTCGTCGCGCGGGTCGACGGTCACTCCACCGCCGGACGCCACGTGGCTGTACGAGCCGTTCCCGGCGCCGGAGTTCTCCGCGCCAGGATCTGCGGGGCGAGACGCGCTCGCTCGCCGCGCTGAAGGGACGTCCGGCCGTACTCTTACTCTGGTCCGGCAAGACGGAGCGGTCCCGGGCGGCGCTCGATGCGCTCGTCGGGCGGGACGACCGCTTGACGCAGGCGGGCGTCGGCGCGCTGGCCATCGCGCTCGAACCGCCGGCCGACCCGGCGAGCGCCGGAAAGCTGCCGATCGTCCTCGCCACCCGCGAAATCGCTCTGAGCTACGCCATCCTCAACCGTCACCTGTTCATGAACCGGCAGGATCTGCGTCTGCCGACAGCGCTTCTGCTGGACGCGGCGGGAAGAGTCGTCAAGGCGTACCGCGATCGGCTCGACGTCGCGCTGATCCTGCGCGATGCCGCACAGATCGAGGCGACTCCCGCCGAGCGGCTGGCGCGGGCGCTGCCCTTCCCCGGAACGTTGTATTCGCCGGCCCCGTCCGGAACTATCTGCCCTATGGGCGCGAGCTCCTCGATCAGGGTCTGGAAGGCGCCGCCCTCGTCGCCTACGAGCGCGCGGCGCAGGTGAGCCCGAGCGCGTTCACGTTCTATCGTCTCGGCTCGCTGCTGGCCAGGCGGGGAGACACCGCGGCAGGCGCGGCGCGGCGTTCGAGCGCGCGCTCGCGCTCCAGCCGGATCTCGCCGAAGCGAGCAACGACCTCGGCACGCTCGCTCGCGCAGGCCGGGCAGCTCGACGCGGCCATCGAACTGTTCAGGAAGGCGCTTGCGTCGACGCCCGAATACCCCGACGCGCTCAACAATCTCGGCTACGCGCTGCTGCTGACCGGGCGCGACGAGGAAGCGCGGACGCTCTACGAGAAGGCGCTCGCGCTGCAGCCGGACTTCCCCGAAGCGCTGAACAACCTCGGACTGCTCGTTGGGCCGCAGCGGAAATCTCGAACAGGCTGAGCGCTACTTCCGCGACGCGCTCACGCGGAAGCCGGACTACGGAGAGGCGGCGAACAATCTGGCGCTCGTCCTCGTCGCTCGCGGCCAGACGCGACGCCGCCGTCAGTCTCCTTGAAGGGCTTGTCGAGAAGGCGCCGCAGTTCGAGAGCGCGTACATCACGCTGGCCAAGATTCATCTGAGCGCGAACCGCACGCGCGAGGGAATTGCGATCCTCGAACGGCTGCTGCAGAGAAACCCGACGCACCCTGTCGCGCTCGAACTGCTCCGGAACTGGAAGCAGTAACGGGACTCGGCGACCGTGAGGCTCCCGGTGCCGGCCGCGGCAGCCCCGAGAACTGCCTCGCGTCTCAGAACGTGAAGCGCGTGACGAGCTGGAGGGTCCGCGGCGGACGCACGCCCGTGATGGTACCGAACCCGTTCTGGTTCACCAGGTTTCCGCTGCTGTCGTACGGAAGATTGGTGATCGTCGGGTCTGTCAGGCTCCTGAACTGGATCGTGTTGTTGACGCCTGTCCACTGCGTGTGATTGAGCGCGTTGAACAGGTCGAAGCGGATCTCGAACGCCGCGTCTCCCTTGATGCGGAACCGCTTGGAGAACGAGAGGTCGAGGTTGTTGACGCCGGACCGTGCAGGAAGAACCGATCCGACTCGTTGCCGGTGCTGCCGGGCCGCGGCGGCGAGAAGACGGGGGATTGGCGATCTGCCGGTACGGGTCGTCGCTCGATCCGGGACCCGGGTCGCCGTTGACCACGACGCGCGCGCTGGGCGCGCCGTTGTTCCCGGTGAGATTCGTGCGGTGATGCCCGGAATCGAATAGGTGACCGGGTAGGGCACGCCGCTCGACCAGCGATAGATGCCCGAGATCTGCCAGTCGTTGGCGAGCACCCCGAGCGCGCCGCTCGAGACGGCCGGCATCTGGTAGACGAAGTTCGCCGACGAAGTTGTGCGGCCGGTTGTACGGCGCGTAGGACCAGTCCAGCTCGCGACCTGCTCCGGGTGAAATTCGGCGGTCCGCACTGGCACGACGGCGCCCCGCTTACCCTGCCGAAATCGTTGTTGTGCTCGAGCGTCAGCGCCGGCTCGGACGTAGAACGCCGAGAACATGAACCCGCGGTCGAAGCGGCGGTTGACCCCCATCTGGAGCGCGTGGTAGTTGCCGCTCGAGCTGTAGTCCCACATCTGGATGTTGTTGTAGCCCCGGAACGGCCGCAGGAAATCGTCCGGCAGCGCCGTGGCGCCCGGCGTCGAGCTCGGGGCGCGCGTCGGATCCTGGTTCTGGGGCAGGAACTTCGCGCCGAGCGGCACCGCATTCATGCTGGTAGCGCCGCAGCAGGTCCTTCGACTCGGAGCCGACGTAGGCAACGTCGAGGATCAGCTCGTACCACAGCTTCTGCTGCACGCCGATGTTCCACTGGTAGACCTTCGGCGGCCTGAAGTCGAAGGCCGTCGGGTTCAGCGACAGTGTCGCGAAGGGATCGCCGCCCGCCGAGTGAGGTCCTGGAGCCGTCCCCACTGCAGCGTCGACACGAGCACGCCGGGCGCGTTCGCGCCCATGTCGAAGACCATGTTGCCCTGCGGCCGGTCGTAGAAGATGCCCCAGCCGCCGCGCACGATGGAATCGGCCTTGCCCGTGAGGTCGTAGGTGGCGCCGACGCGCGGCGAGACCTTGAAGCTGCTGCCCGTCCTGCAGCTCATCGTCGATCCCCTGTCCGGCCTGGTACGCGCCGTTGAACCGATTCGAACCGGGGACCAGCCGGCCGATGAACCGCTCCGGCACCGTGTTGCCGAGGCCCGGCGTCGTCGCCCTGGCTGATCAGCCTCGGATCCATCCCGCGCCGGTTGGCGCCCGAACACGGATACGCGCCGATGCAGACCGGGAAGTAGAGCCGTGCGGCGTTCGCGAAGTCGAACTGCTCGGGAACGAAGTTCGACGCCTGCAGCGAGGCGTCCCACTGCGGCGTCATGTAGTAGAAGCGCATCCCGTAGTCGAGCGTGAAGCGATCGACCTTCCAGTTGTCCTGCGCGTACCACTCGAAGTTCGTGTACCGCCACTCGGGGACGGCATACTTCGACGCCTGCGTGTAGGTGTTGAAGACCCCCGTCGCGGCGTTCGTGTACCCGTAGCCCGTGTCGAACGGGTTGTTCGCATCGTCGATGAAGTTGATCTGGCTGTTGAAGCCGCTGAAGATGCTCTGCGGCTTGTAGCTGTTCTGATAGTAGACGCCGAACTTGGCGGCGTGCGCTCCCCAGACCTTCGTCAGGTTCGCCAGGATGTCCCACGTGGTGTTCTGGTTCGTGAAGGGACCTCGATCCGTCTGGAAGTGCCCGGCGTCGCTGATCGTGCGGCCGCCGTTGAAGCTGCAGCCCGGGATGTAGTCCTGCTGGACCGCGTCCGGGAAGAGCAGCGGCATGCCCGACACGCCCGCGGCCGAACGCCTCAGGCCGTCGTTCTGGATGACGAAGTCGAGCGAGTTGTGAGCCCTGCCGACGCTGACCTCGAGCGACGTGCGAGTTGTTCAGCACGCCCAGGGCGGAGACCAGGAAGTTCGATCCCCGGAATCAGCTGGAGGTGTCGATCGTGTCGAGGTTGTTGCTGCCCGCGCCGGCCCACGTCGTGCCGTACGGCTGCGTCCACTCGTCCTTGTTGTGCATGTACCGGCCGGTGACGCGCCAGGCGTCGGTCGCCTGGTAGTCGAGCCGCAGCAGCTCCTCACGGCGCGGACGCTTGTCAGGCGTCTGACTGGCGTAGTTGAGACCGCTCCCGCGGTTGGTGTTCGGCTGGGGGAAGATGCTTCAACGCCGCCAGGCCCGGCGCGATACAGGCGGCTCTGCGGAATCCTGCCGATCACGCCGCCGTCCTGGAAGCAGCCGCTCGTATTCGACGCATTGCACGGCAGGCCGGTCGTGTAGTCGCGGATGTAGGGGAACAGATTGCCGCTCGCATCGACGCTCTGCGAGAAGTCGCCCCGCCGCTCGAGCGCCGTCGGGACGCGGCTCCGGCGCTCGCCGACCGGATCGTTGCGGCGCTGGAATTCCTGCGACCAGAAGAAGAACAGCTTCTTTCGATCCGGGTTGAACACGCCGGGGATGAACACCGGACCGCCGACCGTGTACCCGGAGTCGTCGCGCGACGCCTCGGGCGACTTGATGCCCGCCCGGTTGTTCGTCCAGGTCTCGGCGTTCCAGCCCGAGCGCCGGCCGTACCAGTAGCCCGACCCGTGGAATTGCTGCGTGCCGCTCTTGGTGACGACCTGCACCTGTCCGCCGACGGCCCGGCCGTACTCGGCCTGATACGCGTTCGTGAGGATCTTGAACTCCGACGACGGCGTCGATGTTGGTCGTCGCCATGTTGCCGCCGTTGTCGCCCGTGTCGATGTTGGCGACGCCGTCGACCGTCATGTTGTTGGAGTTCGGCCGCTGCCCGTTCACCGTGAACCCGCTGACCTGGGCGGCCGGGCCGCTCATGTTGGCGCCGCCGTTGCCCGCCTGCGGCAGGACACCTGGCACCAGCGTGGCAAAGCCGAACAGCGAGCGCCCGTCGTTGGCGATGTTCTTGAGCGCCTCGCTCTCGAGCGCGAAGGACCGTTCGCCGCTCGTCGTCTGCAGCTCGCTCACACGCGCCGTGACGCTGATCTCCTCCGTCATCGACCCGACTTCGAGCACCAGGTTCGTGAGCGACAGCCGGTCGTTCGCGTTCACAACGACCTTCGTCCGCTCGACGGTCCTGAACCCTTGCAGGGTCGCTTGCAGCGAATAGGTATCCGGTCGAACAATGGCAAAGGTGAAGCGTCCCTCGCCATCGGTGACGGTAGTGAGTGTCTGCCCCTGCGTGTGGCTCGTGAGCGTCACGGCCACACCCGGCAGGACCGCTGCCTGAGAGTCCTGCACGACGCCGGACACTGATGCGCTGGTCGTCTGCGCCCGGGCAGCCGACTCAGCCGAGAAGACCAGCCCCAGGAAGGCCAGCCCCGCGACCGCCTGGTACCCTCGCCGTAAGGTCATATCGACTCCTCCCTCGCGGTCAATCGTTGTGGACGCGAATCAAATACAACCAGCTGACCAAGTCGTCAAGTCTTTTCTGTCGTCTGGCCCCCTGACTGTCAGGCCACGGCCGGCGCGCCGAAGTGCTGCTGCACGACGAGCGTCAGGGCGCCACGCAGACGCGGCTGAGTGGCGGGATCGGTGGGCACGATGCGTGTCGGCGTCTGCGACAGGCCGCGTTTCCGTACGGCCTCTTCGACGATTGGCCCGACGCGGTCCCACGCCGCGGTCACCTCGCCGATGACGACGATGAGGTCCGGGGCGAGGCCCGTGACGAGCGCCGCGATGCCACGTCCGAGGAAGTGGGCCATTCGCTCCAGCGCTTCGACGGCGAGGCGATCGCCGGCCTGTGCCAGTCGAAGAATGTCCTCGAACCGCGGAGGCGTGCCTTTGCTTCTCGACCGGGCGCCTGCACCGACGTAGTCCTGAATGGCCGCGGCGTTGGACGCGTAGCGTTCCCAGCACCCGCGCCTGCCGCACGAGCACGCGGGACCGTTGTCGTCGATGCTCACATGTCCGAACTCCCCGGCCAGTCCATCGGCGCCGTGGAGAAGCTGACCGTTCAGCAAGAGCCCCACGCCGATACCCTCGGACACCGTGACCGCAATCAGATTTCGGACGTGCTCCGGATGGCCGCCAAACCAGAGCTCGGCAAGCGCGCACGCATTGGCGGCGTTTTCCAGCATCACCGGGACGCCGACCGCGGCCTCGAGTGGCTTCCGCAGATCGATCTGGCTGCCCCCAGCCGAGGTTCGGCGCAAACACGAGTCTGCCCGGAGGAGTCGAGGCGTCCTGGAAGACTCACGCCCAGCCCCTCGAGAATCATGTGCGGGTGCGCCTTCCTGTACCCCGTGACGGTGCGCGCGAGCTCCCGGATGAATGCTGACGGCGTGCGCGGCGTGGGCCACGACGTGTGCATCACGACACGCGCATCGATGCCGGCCAGCGCCACCGTCGTCGTCTCGGGCCGCAGCTCGACGGCGACGATGCTCGCCCGCTCCACGTTCAGGTGCAGAAATCGCGGCCGGCGGCCCCGTACGGTGCGCCCGCGCCCGATCGCCCCCTCGGTGACCCAACCTTCACCGATCAGCTGATCGACGATGGACGACACGGTGCTTCGCTGCAGGCCGGACCGCCGGGCGAGATCGGCCCTCGACATCGGGTGCTGGCGCCGCAGAAAGTTCAGCGCGATGCGCCGGTTGATCTGGCGCGCGGTTTCACTCGTGGCGAGCTTGAAGTTGGTGAGATCAATTTTGCGCATCGGCCCCGCCTGCACGATCCCGACGCTCGCACCGGAGAGAGCCCGAGCGCCGGGTCGAAGCCCGCGATTGATAGTTGTCGTGGCAAACTATAGGAGTCAGTAGAGGCGTGTCAAGAAAATGAGTTCCGGAATCGGGCTGCTCGTCGTCGCGCTGGGGCTCTCGGCAGCGCCCCAAGTCGGGGCGCCTGCCGACCGCGCCGTCGCGCGAACGGATCCGAATTCACAGACCGCCCACGCCGAGCTGCTCGACAAGGCTCGACGAGGGCGCATCGACATCTACTTTGTGGGCGACTCGATTACCCGGCGATGGGGTGCGCTCGACTACCCGGAGTTCCTCGCGAACTGGAGGCACAACTTTCACGGGTGGAACGCCGCCAATTTCGGCTGGGGCGCCGACTACACTCAGCACATCCTCTGGCGGCTGGAAAACGGAGAGCTGGATGGCGTCAACCCGAGAATCATCGTCGTGCAGGCAGGCACCAACAACGTGGGGACCGTCCCGGGAGACGACGACAAGGTCGCGGATATCGTACGGGGGATCAACGCGATCCTCGATGTGTGCCGCGCGAAGGCGCCTGCCGCCACGCTCGTGCTGACCGGCATCTTCCCGCGCAACGACAGTCCCGCGGTACTGCCAGAGATCGCTCGAATCAACGCGCAGATCGCGAGGTTCGCGGACGGCAGGACGATCCGATACGTCGACGTGAACGAGAAGCTCGCCGATCGGAACGGCACGCTACTTGACGGCATGTCGACCGACAAGCTGCATCTCACGGTGAAGGGATATCAAGTCTGGGCTGACGCGCTGAAGCCGATCTTCACCGAAATCCTCGGACCTCCGGCGCCAACCGATCACGCGCCGCCACCAACTGGGGATCCAAGCGCGCGCCAGAAACGTACCGGCGGCTGACCAGGCGAGAAAAGCCTAAACGCAGAGTTCGCAAAGGACGCAGAGACGACTCGGAGGCGGGTCGATTGGGGCCCGACCTCCGGTCGGGCCTACGGTTGTGCAGCGAGGCACAGGCGTAAGAGCAGTCTTTGAAGTCCGCTGGCTCTTACGCCCTGTGCCTCGCTGCACAACCGACGCGCCGAAGGCGCGCCAATCGATCCGCCTCAGAGCTGTCTTTGCGTTCTCCGCAACCTCTGCGGCCTCTGCGTTAAAGGCCGTCGGGCTTCGTCGCGGCCTCGATCGGCCTCTTACTGAACTGCTGAAAGTACTTCAGGCACTTGTCCCGCCACGCCGCCGCGTCCTCGACCTGCCGTCGCAGCTTGCGCGCCACCGCCTCGTGCCGCTCATCGTCAACGCGTCCGCGAAGCGCCGTCCATCGCGCCTGGAGGCTCTTCGCGGCTTCCGCGCCGCTCGTGTAGCGGAGGACGAGCTCATCCCACAGCGTGCGGCCCGACCGCAGCCGGTAATCCCACGGCAGCCGGTGAAACCAGAGGAGAAACTTGTCCGGAGTCGTGGACGGGTCGTTCCACTGCTCGCGCATCGGTGAGCGGTACTGATCGACCGCGGCGCTGCCTCGTCTCGTGCGATCGAAGCCAATCCCGGACGCGTCGGCCCGATGGTAGTAAATCGCCGACCAGTCGGCGCGGCGGGGATCGGGATTCTCGGGCATCGGCGCATAGTGATCGCCGCCAATCAGATGGTGAAGGCCGAGCGGCATCGTGTAGTTGACGAATGCCTCGTGCGATTCGAGCATGACCGACCGAATCGTCGACACGACGTCCGGTGCGTGACCCCACGTCATGCGGATCCACTCGTCCGCAATCGCGCCGGCGTCGAGCGTCGGGTCCCACGCGAGCCGGCCGTACGCGTACCAGTTGGCCTGGCCGAAGTCATGCCCGGTCCAGTTGCGATCCGTCCCGGTGTTCGCGACGCCCGCAACGCCGACGGGCACCGCGATCGCCTCGAAGAACTCCTTCCACATCGGCGCGAGGTACACCAGGTGCGTCGAGTGGCCGAGGTACTCCTGCGTGATCTGCAGCTCGGCGAGGAGCGGCGTCCGGACCGCGCCGAAGAGCGGCGAGAACGGCTCGCGCGGCTGGAAATCGAGCGGCCCGTTCTTCACCTGGACCACGACGTTCGGACGGAACTTCCCGTCGAGCGGCACGAACTCCTTGTAGGCGCGCTTGACGCGATCCGGATCGACCTCCGCGTCGTACACGAACGCGCGCCACATGACGACGCCGCCATGGGGCGCGACGGCATCGGCGAGCACGTTCGCGCCGTCGGCGTGGGTGCGCTCGTAGTCCTGCGGGCCGGGCTGTCCCTCGCTGTTCGCCTTGACGAGGAACCCTCCGAAATCAGGGATGAGGGCGTAGATCTCGGTCGCCTTGTCGCGCCACCAGCGCGCGACCCCGGGATCCAGCGGATCCGCGGTCGGAAGGCCTCCGATCGTCTTTGGCGCCGCGAAGTTGGCTGACAGGAACACGCGGATCCCGTACGGCCGGAACGCGTTCGCCAGCGCGGCCGCCTTCTCGAGATAGGGCCGCGTCAGCGACTGAGGGTTGGCGTTCACGCTGTTGATCGCGGTGCCGTTGATTCCGATCGAGGCGTTCGCGCGAGCGTAGTCTTCGACGCGCGGATCGACACGCCCGGGCCCTTCGACTCCGCTCAGGGCAGGTAGCCGCTCCCAGTTCCACAACGACTGCCCGGCGTAACCTCGCTCGATGCTGCCGTCCAGGTTGTCCCAGTGGTTGAGGACCCGCGTCTTCATCGCCGGTTGCGCGACGATCTCGAGCGACGCGATCGGCTGCCGCGTCTGAATCAGCCGCAGGAAGTGAAACGCTCCGTACAACGCGCCCACGTCGCTCGTCGAGCCGATCGTCGTGATCTGCCGGCCGTCGATGGCCGTCGATCGGATGAAGTACCCCTCGGCGCCCAGGCGTTCGACCTCCGCGGTCCAGTCGGGCCGGCCCCCAAACGCATGAGAGCTCGACGGCGTCGTGACGACCAGAACCGTTCCGTCGCTCGGGAATACCGCCGTGGCCGTCAGCTTCACGCCCAGCAGGCCGTTCAAGCCCCGTTCGAGCTCGGCCCGGATGATGCGGCCGGTCGGCGACGTCGGATAGACAACGATCGAGGAGATCGCCTTGCCGTAGGCGTCGCGCAGCCCGACGTCATCGATCGGAGCGTAACGGAGCCACAGGTCGTAGCCGCTCTCGGCATCCGCTCGGACGCCGCCCGCAAGCGACAGGAGGGCGATAACGATGACCCTGACGGACAGGATGCGAAAAGACACGCTGTTCCCGTATTCTACGCATCGCCTATGTCCAGAGCCATCAACGTCCGCGTCGCGCTCGTCCTCCTGATTGCCATGTCCCTTGCCGCCGTTCACGCCCAAGACGGCCCTTCGACTGCGCTCAGGGCAGGTGCGCGTTACCGCGACCCGACCGTTCCGGTCGACGCGCGCGTGGCCGACCTGCTCGCGCGGATGACCCTCGAGGAAAAGGTCGCGCAGCTCCTCGGCATCTGGGGCCAGAAGGTCAAGATCCAGGACGAGGCGGGGCGGTTCGTGCCAGGGAAGGCCAAGGCGCTCATCGGCGACGGCATCGGACAGATCTCCCGGCCGAGCGAAATCGCCGGACCCTCCGCGGGGCGCCCGGTGCGTCAACCACGTGAGCACGCCGAGTTCGTCAACGCCGTCCAGAAGTGGGTGATCGAGAACACGCGGCTCGGAATCCCCGTGATGTTTCACGAAGAGGCGCTGCACGGCCTGGCGGCGCCGAGAGGCACGCATTTCCCCGTGCCGATCGGACTTGCGAGCACGTGGGACCCGGCGCTGGTCGAACGGCTGATGAGCGTCGCCGCGAAAGAGGCTCGCGCCCGCGGCTGCCAGCACGTGCTCTCGCCGGTCGTCGATCTCGGGCGCGATCCCCGTTGGGGCCGTATCGAAGAAACCTACGGCGAGGATCCCTATCTGGTCTCGCGGCTCGGCGTCGCCGCCGTGCGGGGGTATCAGGGAACGAGCCTGCCCCTCGCGAAAGACAAGGTGTTCGCCACGCTCAAACACTTCGCGGGCCACGGATCGCATGAAGGGGGCATCAACACGGCGCCTCCGCTCGTCTCCGAGCGGCTCATGCGCGCCGAGCTGCTCGTGCCGTTCGAGGTGGCCGTCAAGGAAGCGGGCGTCTACGCCGTCATGCCCAGCTACAACGAGGTGGACGGCGTCGTGATGCACGCGAACCGCTGGCTCCTCGAGGACGTGCTGCGCCGCGAATGGGGATTCCAGGGGATCGTCGTATCCGACTATTTCGCGATCGAGCAGCTCGTCAGCCGTCACCATGTCGCGGCCGACAAGGCGGAAGCAGCGCGGCAGGCGCTGGATGCCGGCGTGGACATCGAGCTGCCCGACCCGGACGGCTTCCCTGAGCTCGTCGCGATGGTGAAGGACGGTCGCGTGTCTCAGGCCAGCGTCGATCTCGCGGCCGGCCGCATGCTCAAGGCGAAGTTCCTCGCCGGGCTGTTCGAGAACCCGTACGTCGATCCGGCCGAGGCCGAGCGTGTCACGAACACGGCGGAGCACCAGGCGCTGGCGCTCGAGGCGGCGCGGAAGTCGATCGTCCTTCTCAAGAACGACAAGGAGCTGCTTCCGCTCGCGCGGACCAAAGTGAAGACTCTTGCCGTCATCGGGCCGAACGCGAAGGGCGTCCATCTTGGCGGCTACTCGCGCGATCCAGGACGCGGAGTCTCTCTGCTGACCGGCATCACCGAGAAAGCGGGTCCCGGCGTCAAGGTCGTCCACGCCGAGGGCGTACGCATCACGGAGCACGAAGCGAACTGGACGGCCGACAAGGTGGTGATGGGTGACCCGGCCCTGAATCGCCAGCGCATCCAGGAAGCGGTGAAGATCGCACGCGGCGCCGACGCGATCGTCCTCGCCATCGGCACGAACGAGTCCACGTCGCGCGAAGCCTGGGCGGACAACCACCTCGGCGACGTCGCCGATCTGACGCTCATGAGCCAGCAGGAAGAGCTCGTCGATGCGATGGTCCAGACCGGCAAGCCCGTCGTCGTCATCCTCATCAACGGCAGGCCGCTCGCGATCCCGCGCGTGGCGGAGCGCGTGCCGGCAATCGTCGAGACGTGGTACGCCGGACAGGAGGCGGGGACGGCGGTCGGCGGAAGTCCTGTTCGGCGACGTCAACCCCGGCGGCAAGCTCCCGGTCACATTCCCGCGCCACACGGGACAGCTGCCGGTCTACTACAATCGCCGGCCGACGTCGTTCCGATCGCATCTCGATCTCACGCGCGAGCCGCTCTGGCCCTTCGGCCACGGCCTGAGCTACACGACGTTCGCGCTGACGAACCTGAAGGTGACGCCGACGACGATCGGCGCGGCGGGACGGGCGACGGTCACCGTGGAGGTGCGGAATACCGGCCCGCGCGCCGGAGACGAGGTCGTGCAGCTCTACATCCGCGACGTCGTGAGCTCGGTGACGCGGCCGACGAAGGAGCTCCGCGGCTTCGAGCGCGTGAGCGCTCGGGCCTGGCGAGACGAAGACGGTGACCTTCACGCTCGGCCCCGATGCGCTCTCGCTCATCGATCGCCGCATGCAGCGGGTCGTCGAACCCGGCAAGTTCGACGTGATGGTCGGCACGAGCTCCGTGAAGGCGCTGACGGCGACGCTCGAGGTGGTTACGCGGTAGCGCGAGCTGGTGCTAGATGATCGCGCATCGAATACTGCTCGGAGCCATCCTCGCGGCGTTTGGAATCCACGTGTACTGGCTCAACTGTGTCGCAGATGACGCGTACATCACCTACCGTTTCGCCAGGAATGTCGCCGAAGGCCACGGGTTCGTGTGGAACGTCGGGGAAGCACCGGTCGAAGGGTTCACGAACTTGCTCTGGCTCCTCATCTGCACCGGTGCGCGCCGGCTCGGTCTCGAGCTGCCGCGGTTTACGCAATGGCTCGGGTTCGGTTCGGGAATCGTCACGCTGATCTATGGTTACAGGCTTGCGAGAAGCGTTTTCGGCCTGAGCAGACCGGTTGCCCTTTTCACCACGGCGCTTACCGCGTCGGCGGGACCACTCGCGTGTTGGGCTGGCAGCGGCATGGAGACCGTCTTCTTTGCCATGTGGGTCCTGCTCGCCGTCTTCCATGCGGGCCGCTTCGCCTCCACGCGCGCGTCGCGTGATCCGATCATTGCCGCCGTCTGTCTCTTCCTCGCCACGTTGACCAGGCCGGAGGGCTTCGGCGTCTTCGGAATTGTCCTCGTTGCCGCGCTTACCGGTAGGTGCGGGATAGACCGGCCTGCTGCCCGGCGGGGCATCCTGCTGCTGGCCGGTGTCTACATGCCGCTGTTCGCGGCGTATTTCACGTGGCGGTACAGCGTATTTGGATATGTCCTGCCGAATACGTTCTATGCGAAGACTGGTGGTGGGTACTATCAGTATCGGCGCGGTGTTATCCACACGGCGTACTTTGCCTGGCACTTCCTCGCGCCCTGCGTCCTGTGGCCGATCCTGGCGGCCTGGCGCAGGAACGGGGCCGCGTGGAGCCCTGCGCTCCACAGCCGGTTTGGTCTGTGGCTCGGACTCGTGATGGTGGTGTCGTATACCGCCTATATCGCAGTGGTCGGTGGCGACTACATGGCCATGTATCGATTCTTCGTTCCGGTGCTCCCCATCCTATACGCGCTGGTCGGTGTGGCGGTGCAGCAGTGCCTCACGCCGCGCGAGGTCCCACGGCCGCTGATCGCGGCCGCGGCCCTGGTATCCCTGGGCGGTATCCTCCTGCAGTCCACCCCTCTCGAACGGCTGCTGTTCACCGGGACACCAGGAATGCACGGTACGTATCGCGGCGTCCTGGTCGAGAGATGGCACGTCAACCGCTTCCACGTGATTGCGCCCATGTTCCATACCCGGAAACGCAGCGAACAGGACAGCCTGCTCACCTATGACATCGGGGTCACGGGATATGTGCTGCGGATGCGTGTCTACGACGCCCTCGGGATTGTGGATCCTGTCATTGCGCACCAACCAGCGCACGAAAGCCTGGGACAGGGACTGGCGGGCCACGAGAAACAGGACCTCGCCTACTCGTTTTCCAGGTCGCCCACGTTTTTCATGTACACCGTGCAGCTGCGACCAGCACCTGCGAGCTGGCCACGATTGGGGGCTGCGCTCGAGCAAGAGGTCAGAACCAGGTACGAGAAGAGGGCCGTCTGGCTGAACGATCACACGAACGGCGAGCAGGGTTACTTCACCTATCTCGAGCGGAAGCGTTGACCACGTCGGTGGCTTCACGCGAGTGCGTCCTTACACGCTCAGCTGGGGTCGCGTGCAGTCCCAGCAGCAGGATTGCCAGCAGGCCGGCGGCGCCAATGACGTAATGCGAGAGCAGCAGGCGGTTCAGAAGTTGGGTGAACAACGGATTCGTTGGTTGCGGGAGTACCACCGGCAGCGAGATGGCGAGGCCTGAAAAAATGGCGGCCGCGACCCACGGAAGTCCTGTGGGCACGAGCAAGCTCCGCCCGACGTACAGCGCCAGTGGAATCACCAGCGCGCAGTAGTAATGGGTCCACGTAATCGGGCTCACCAACAACGCCAGGCAAAGCACGACGCTGGACTCCGACCAGCGTGCCGCCGCAGACTTGGGGTCTCCGCGCGCGGCGCAGACCACGAGCGCGGTCGCGAGGCACGTAAGGGTGAGGATGTATCGCCCCACGGTGAACAGAGGCCCGATTTCAAGCGGGTGCCAATCGACGGAGTGGCCTGGCGCTACGAAACGGGCGAGTGCGCCACTGATGGATTGTACGTTGTACGCGGCGATGGGCCTGGCGCTGAACGCGATCACGTAATCGCGTACCCACGTGCGGTGCAGGTCGAGCCCCACCCAGAGTATCGACAGCGCGACGACGGCCGCTGTGGCAAGCCCCATCCCCGCAAGCGCCCACCACCTGCGACGCAGGAGGAAGTACGGCAGAAAGAGGAAAAATGGTGGTTTGATGACGGCGACAATCGCCAGCGTCACGCCGGCCGCCGCATCACGGCCACTTGCGAGGCCGCGAAGCGCCAGCAGGAGGGGAAGCAGCAGTACGTGACTGAGGTTGCCCAGGCGGGCGCTGTAGTACAGAGGGCCGTTCAACAGCACGATCCCGACGATCGCATATCGACGCCAGCCCGATGCCCCGGTCGTGCGCACGAGCAGCCATGTCGCGGCGACGACTGCGGCTATGCCCGCGACGGTGAACACCGCGCGCGCGGTCGTCGGCGCGAGCGCGGACAGCGGCGTGAACAGCGCCGCCACGACGGGGATGTTTACGAAGCACAGGTTGTCCACCTGACACTCGTACAGACGGCCGGGATCGGTGAGCACGAGACGACCGGCGGGATAATACGCCTTGTTGAAATCCCCGAACGGAGTCGCCCGCCCCCAGCTCCAGACTCCGAAGCTGAAGACCGCGGCAGCCCCCACGAGCGCAAGCGCCGGCCACAGGCTGTGGGGGCGGGTCGGCTTCCGCGCGGCCCATGTGACGCCAACCGCAGCGCACGCGAGGGCCAGGTGAATCACGTAGGCGAGGAAGCGGCTCACGGATGCGACCTCTGAGCTATCGCCCACCCCACTGAAAAAACGCCATCGCCGTCGCCAGCTGTGAGGCGTTGGTCACCGCCGCCGCGACAATCAGCGCTCCGGCAATGCCGAGCACTGTCCAACGGTGTCTTGTCGTCGTGGCGAGCGCCGCGGCGAGAACCAGGAGCGGTGCGACCTGGAGGCTGTACAGAAACGTCTCTTCACCGTAAATCATGAAGAGCAGCAGCTTCCCTCCGAGGGTCGCCCCGAGCGCGATTCGAAATCCTCGATTCGCGGCAGACGCCAGCAGACCTTGCATCGCGAACCCGAGCATCGGTAACCAAAGCACGGTCGCCAACACTCCCCAGGCGCCCGAGGTCCCGAGCGTCGAACGCTGCACGCTCATGATCGGCCCCCATCGTGGTTCCATCGACCGTCTGAATCGCCGGCATCACCACTGAGTGGAACAGCAGCGCGCGGGCCACCGGGCCGGGCCCGCCGGCTTGCGGCTGGCGTAATGAATCTGGCCTCGCCCGCGTAGCCGATGAAGAACTCGGCCGTCGGGAAGATGAAACGCTGCACACCCCAGAGCAGCACCACTACACACAGGGAGTTGGCGCCAATCTGTAACGCCCGTCGCCATGGGTGGCGGACTGCGGCCGCGAACAGCCCGGCCATCCAGCTCGACAACGTCACGCCCAGCGCCAGGGCGGCGGTCGCCACATACCAGCCGGCTCCAAGGCGGCCCTTCGAGTCGATCGCGCACAGCGCGAGGGCAACCAGCACGCTGAGGGAGCTCCAGGCATAGGTTTCCGGTACCACCAGCCAGAACATGGCGCCAGAGGTCACGCACGAGAGCACTGTGAACAGGAGGGCATCGAGACGCCGGCCCGTCGCTGTGCGGGCCACTACGAAAAATGCAGCGGACCATGCTGCCGCGACCACCGTTGTCAGCACTGCGAGCCTCGATCGGTCGGAGAACCCGATGGCGCGGAGTGCATACGAGGGCAGCGTGGTCAACGTCGGAAACAGGGGATGCCGCGCGTTGCGAGACTGGTCGCTCCAGCGGTGCAGCATCCTGTCGGCCACCGTAGGGACGTCAGCCTCGAACCACACGTCGTTGCCGATCGGCGCCGTCAGAAATCGCGGGTCCATGGCACGGTGCACGGTCGCGGCGTAAAATCCGACACACACCGCGATCACGACCGTGAGTGCGACATCGCGGCGATCCCACGGTAGACGATTGCGCAGCGACTCAGTCGCCTCGATCGTGGAATCCGGAGAGAGCCTCGCCGTGAGGGGCAAGGGCCGCTTGCATCTCAGCCGTATCCAATGCCAACTTGATGCCACCCTACCTCGGCTGGTGCAGCCCCGGGGGCACGCGATGTCCTACGTGTCGCCGCTGACGGGCAAGCTCGGCGTCCTGCTACTGACACACGCGGTGTTCCTTACGCTCGGGCTCCACGTCGCGTGCTCGGTCCCGCGGTCCCGCACGCTCGCGCATCACGTCGACGCGTTCGTTGCGCGCACCCAGGCTGGCGACTCGTGGAAACCGATGGCGGCGGCTCGTGCGTTCGCGGCGGCTCACCCCGGCGCGTCAATCTATGAGGAAGTGTTCTTCCGCAACCAGACCAAATTCCAGTACCCCCCGACCTCGCTCCTGTTCATCGGGGACCTCGGACGGCCGGCGCTGAATGCCATCTCATGGTGCGCGGTGTGGCTGACGATCTTTGTCAGCGTGCTGCTCTTCGAGTTGACGCTTCGTGCGACCGGATGGCCAATCGGCGGCGGCGTCGACACGACCCTTCGCGCGTTGATCGCAACGGCGCTCGGTGTGACGTTCTATCCGCTGGTCAAGGCGTACAGCCTCGGCCAGATCCAGGTGTGGGTCGATCTCGGATTTGCCTTGCTGGTCTGGGCCTGGTGGCGGCGGTGGCCCGCGGTCAGTGGAATCGCCCTTGGAGTCATCGGCCTGATGAAACCGCCCCTCCTGCTCCTCGCCTTGTGGGGTATTGCTCGACGGCAGTGGCGCTTCGTAGCGGCGTGTGCCGCCGTCGTCACCGCTGGACTGGCATGTTCCGTGGCTGCGTTCGGGATCAGCAGCCACCTGGACTACGTCCGCGTGATCTCTTACATCGGTCGCCGCGGCGAAGCGTTCTACCCGAATCAGTCGTTCAACGGTCTATTGAACCGGCTGTTCGGCAACGGAGACAGCATCGTGTGGCGCGGCGACGCGTTCCCGCCCGTACATTGGGGGGTCTATGCCGGCACGATCGTTCTGGGCGCGATGCTCGCAGGGGCGGCGCTGGTCGTCCCGCGCCGGTCGGAAAGAGGGAGCGTTCTCGATCTCTCGATTGCTGCTCTCACGTCGGTCATTGTCTCTCCGGTAGCCTGGGAACATCACTTCGGCATCTTGCTGCCGCTGTTTGCCGTCACAACCCCGACGATCCTGTTGCACCGCCCCGCCGGAAAGTGGACAACCCTGGCGCTCGGCTCGGCATTCGTCCTGACTGGTCAGTACTTCGAACCGGCGCAGCGACTCGCGGGTACGTGGCTGAACGTCGCTCAATCCTACCTGCTCCTTGGTTCACTCCTTATATTGACCCTGTGGCAGCGGAGAGCCGGCCTGCAAGACGCGATAGCGGCGAGTGCTGGTAGAATCGGCGCGAGGTGAGCCATGCACGGAGCGATCGCGTCTTCGGCGCTGGTCGTCCTGGCGCTCGCACTTCCAGCAGGCCAAAGCCCGCCGACGCAACCGCAGGCGACGCCGCAGCAGAAACCGGAGCGGCCGCCGATCGTCATTCCTCCCGACACCCCTCCGCCCGTGGGTGAAGAGCTCCGCGTCAAGCCGGACGACATCGACGCGCTCCTCGCCGAGGGCAAGGTCCTGCTGCTCGACGTCCGCGAGCCGTGGGAGCTGGAAGAGAACGGGACCATCGAGGGCTACGTCAACATCCCGCTCAGCCAGCTCGAGAAACGCCTCTCCGAGCTCCCGAAAGACAAAGCCATCCTCACCGCTTGAAACGGCGGTGGACGGGCCGCGCGTGCCGCGGCCTTGCTGATCAAGAACGGCTTCAAAGCGGCCGGCTTCTGCGGCCTTCGCGACTACAAAGGGAAAAAGATCTACCCGAAGGCTGAGAAGAAGGGGGGCTGACCGGCTCGTCCGGCCGGCCCCTCCCGACCTTCTCCCGGGCTGTCGAATTCCAGGGGGGCCAATCGTCTTACCTGCAGCAAGCCGGTCTTGACGCCCTTCGAGCCGGCGCCTGACAAGGAGCCTTCCATGTCCGTGACTGCCGCCAACGCCGCCGGCACGTTCTGCTGGCCCGAGCTGAGCACGACCGACGTGCCCGGCGCGAAGACGTTCTATTCAACCCTGTTCAACTGGCAGCCAGACGACTCGCCGATGCCGCAGGACGGCGTCTATACGATGCTGAAGCTCGGCGGTAAGGATGTCGGCGCGATGAGCCCGCTCATGGAGGACCAGAAGAAGGCGGGCGTCACTCCGCATTGGATGTCCTACGTCGCGGTGACGAACGCCGACGAAACGGCGAAGAAGGCGACGTCGCTCGGGGCCAAGGTGCTCGCGCCGCCGTTCGACGTCATGGACGCGGGCCGGATGGCCGTCCTTCAGGACCCCACCGGCGCCGCCTTCTCGCTCTGGCAGGCCAAGGCGCACCCGGGCGCAACGCGCATCAACGAGGTTGGAGCGCTCTGCTGGACCGAGCTCTACACCCGCGATCCGAAGACGGCCACGGCGTTCTACACGGCGCTCTTCGGCTGGAAGCCGAAGCCCTTTGAAGGAAGCCCGATGCCTTACACCGTCTTCCAGCTGCCCGGTAACGAGCGAGGGCTTGGCGGGATGGTGGACATGACGAACGAGATGCCGGGCGTGCCGCCGCACTGGCTGCCGTATTTCATGGTCGAAGACACCGACAAGATCGTCGCCGCGGCCGGCAAGCTCGGGGGAAATGTGATCATGCCGGCCACCGACGTCCCGACGGTCGGCCGACTGGCGATCCTGAAAGATCCGCAGGGTGCGGCGTTCGCAGTGATCAAGGTCGCGATGTAGCGCCTTCGAACTTGCGAAATCGCTCGGTCGCCTCCGCGCCGTGTGCGGCGTACCACGTTCGCCACTGCCGGGCATCGTCCGGCAGTGTCTCGTCCGTGATCTCCCGCAGCGCGCGGTAGCCGTACGACACCGTCTCGGCGTCTACCTGCGGATCGTCGACCATGTCGATGAGCTGCGGAATCGCCTGCATCCGCTGCGCGCGCGTCAGCATGCCGCAATGGGCGAGGCCGCAGCCGCCTCCGTTGATGCGGACGTGTCGGGAAGCGTCGTGATGGAACGCCTGGACGAGATCCGTGACCGTCTCGTCCGTCCCGATGTAGGCGATCGCTGCGACGGCCTGATAGCGGACCTGCTCGTCCGGAGATCGCATCAACGTCCGGAGCGCGTGATGAATCCGACCGGCTTCTACCCCGCGATTCGCGAGAATGCCGAGCAGCCAGATCTGATGCCGGCTCTCTGTTGGCCCGGCCTCGATCTGCGCCACCAGGAGATCCACCTGTTCCCTGGTCTTCGCGACGTCGAAGGCGGCCAGCTCGATCTCGAGCGCTGCGGCGCGCACCCGGAGATCGGATCCGTTGATCGCGACGTCCATGAGCGTCGCGAGCGCGTCCGAGCGCTTGATGTTGCCGCGCCAGCTGGTGACCCGCCGCTTGATCTCGTCGGTCGCTCCGATGTGACGCGAGATGGCGTACTGCAGGAGCCGCTCTGCCTGACCCTGGGGCGGCAGCCGCGCGACCATTTCCGCTTCGACTTCTGAAAGCTTCTCGGTTGTGCCGTCCACCTTCTCGCCGGGCACCCGGATCTTGTGGCCCGCGATCTCGCCAGGAGCAGTCTGCCCCCGCAGCGTCGCGGCGGGTGGCGAAACGAGGGCAAGCACAATGGCCGCAAAGACGAGCGTCCGCAGGGTCATGACCGGCTCGGATGCTGCAAACGGAACACCCGTGGGTGCGTCGGCGGAACTGAGTGAAAACACGGCTGTTGCGCCGAACCCTCGTCAGATGCCGGCTCGCCCCGCGTAGCGAGTTCGATCACCCGCTCACAGAACGGAAACGCGGCCAGAGCTGGTGGTCACGGGGCTTACGCCTCGTACAGATGCTTCGTTTTGACGAAACATCCGGCCGTCGCTAGATTGGCGGCGTGACCCTCGATCACGCCGTCGAACGCTGCATTCTAGGGCGGGGCTCCGCCCCGGACCCCGGCTCGGTCCAATCGAAGCGCATGGAGTGATGCATGCTGAAGTGGATCCTGTTCGTCGCGCTCGGCCTCGTGGCATTCGTCGTCATCCTGGCGGTCGTCGGGATGTTCCTCCCCAAGGGCCACCGCGCGTCGCGGACCGTCGTGTACCAGGCGCCGCCGGCCCGCGTGTTCGCGACGATTACGGACTTCGCCCGCTTCCCGGAATGGCGCTCGGACGTGAAGACGGTCGAGCTGCTCGGTGACGAAGGACGAGGAATGCGATTTCGCGAGCAGGGGAAGCACGGCGCCGTGACCTATCGCGTCGAGCGGCGCGTGCCGGACTTGACGCTGGTGACCCGAATCGACGACCCGTCGCTGCCGTACGGCGGGGCGTGGACGCTCGAAGTGAAGCCCGCGCCGGACGGCGCGTCGCTCACGATCACCGAGGATGGCGAGATCTACAACCCGATCTTCCGCGTCATGTCGAAGGTGATCTTCTCCCCCTACACGACGATCGACACGTATCAGGCGGACCTGCGGAAGCGGCTCGCTCTATGAGGCGCGCGGAAATGCACGCTGGAGGGCGGCCGCCACGCGATCTCTCGAAAAAGCTCGCTCGTCGCAGAGATAGCTGACGACCCCCGGGACGTCACACGGCCCGGAGACGGTCGTGTAGTCATCGGTGACGTCGGGGGCGAGATAGATCGCCCGGACGTCCCGGACCGAGGGCCCGACCGTCTTCAGGACGTCGGACGGCATGTCATCGATCGATCCGTAGCGCTGGAGGAGCGCGAGCGCCTTCTTCGGTCCGATCCCTTTGACGCCGTCGTTGAAATCGGTGCCGACGAGGATCGCGAGGTCGATGAGTTGCTCGCGCGTGAGCTCGAGCGCCGTCAGGAGCCGGTGCTGCTCGATCAGCTCCGGCGTGATGGGGCGGGACGTGCCGCGGCTGGGCAGAAACTCACGGCCCGATATCGTGAGAAACCGCAGCAGCCGCGGCGCGCCGAACAGCAGAGAGTCGTAGTCCTTGCTTGCGGCTGCCCACACCGCGCCGGCTTGCGCCATGTGCGCCGCCTGAGCCTCTGCTTCGGAGGGCGCCTGAACGGTCGGGATGCCCATCAGCTGCAGCAGCCGCATCGCCTCGCCGACCATGTCCTTCGTCAAGCGCGACGTCATCGTCGCCTTCGAATAGGCGCGCGCGAGGTCGCCGGCCGCGCGCGCCGCCGCCAGCTCCGCGTCGTAGCGTTGCCGCGTCGCCCGCCGGCGGGCGATCTCCGCCGACTTCAACGCGGGCGGCGCGCCGTCGAACGCGAACACGAGCTCCAGCCCGTAATCGGCGATGAGGCGCGTCGTTCGATAGAACAGGCCCGAAAGATGTGACGTCACGCGCCCCGTGGGGTCGTGCAGGGGCGTCCCATCCGGAAGTCGAATGAGGGCGAGAAACTGGTAGAGCTCGCCGTTGCCGTCCACGGCGAGCCTCTTCCCGCGAAGATCCTTCAGGCCGATGGTTTCCTTGACGACAATCGGAGTGAGCGGTACGCCCATCCTCGGGTTACTCGTTTCGGAGCGGTGATGTTCGAGATTACGGCGGACGGAGGCTCGGCGTCCTGACGGCAAGCCGACGGATCTCTTACCGATTGGTGACAAAGACGGGCTGGACTGGGGCTCAGGAAGCTGTGCGCGACCCGTTCAAGGCCCGCATCGCAATCCGGCGAAAGAGTTTCTTCTGCCCTCCGGTCACGAACATCCAGGTCAACACGCCCACCGACAGCGGGGGCTGCCGGCCCGCCGCGCGGGCCGAGGCCCCGAGCTGCTCGAGCGTCGCGAGGGGACGCTCGCGGATCGCATCGACGAGCGCGACGCGATGCACGCACGAGACCGTGCAGTGCGGGGCGCAGGACTTGACGGTGCTGTATTCGCGATCGAGATCCTCGGGGCCGTACCGGTCGAGCGGCACGGCGGGATAGCCGCGCTGCTGCGAGCACCAGTGCACGAGGCCGTCCTCGCACACATAGAGATATCGAGCGCCGGCGCCGCAGCGCCACTCGTTGGCGGTGCCGCGGATGAGGTTTTCCTGAAACAGACGATCGTGGGCGTGCGAGTAGAAGCCGCGCTCGAGGCCCTGGAGCTCGTCGTACACCTGGCGTTGAACGAGATCGAGCGGCGCAAGTTGGCCCGATCGATCGTGGATGAGGCCGACCGAGGTGCCGAATCCAAGGCTCAACGCGCGCTTCGCGATGAGGAGCGCGTCCGACGGGTTCCGGACACCAGCGCCGTGCACCGTGTTCACGTTCACGTCGAACGTCGCGTCCTCGGCGAGCCACCGCAGCTTCTGATCGAGTACCTTGAGGCTCTTCTGCGAAACGTCGTCCGGGATGACGTTGTCGATGCTCATCTGCAGGCGATCGAGGCCGGCGTCATTGAGCGCCGCAATGCGCGCTCTCGTGAGCAGATACCCGTTCGTCAGCAAGCCGGCGAACATCCCGTGACTGCGGATACGGCTGACGATCTGCTCGAGGCCGGGATGGAGCATCGGTTCGCCGCCGCTGAGATCCACCATCGCCGTCCCGAGCGCGGCGAGGCGATCGATGCGGGCGAGCATGATTTCGAGCGGGATCGGCGCCGAGGTGCTGTCGAACTCGTTGCAGTACTCGCACGCGAGGTTGCAGCGCCGCGTCGGAACGATTTGGGCGAGGATGGGATGCCGGCGTGATTGCAGTGCACGCGCGATGACCCGCGTCATCCGCAGCCGCCGTGTCAACGACCGAATCCGCCGGGGCATCCGATGAGCCATAGGGCTCCCTCCGCCGATCCTATCCGACTCTCACGGTTTTGCCTGCTGCAGAATGCGCTCCATTACCTTTGGATCGCCGGGCAGCAGCTCCGATTTCGGCAACCGGGGCGTCAGCTCCGCCCAGTTCCTGTCGGCGGCGAAGACCTTCCTGAAGATCGGCAGCGAGTCTTCCACGCGTCCCATGTTTACAAGTGCGACGGCGTGCCAGTACATCATCTCGGTCAGCCGGCTCTGCGGAATACCTTCCGCTCCGGCGGCGAGCTTTTCGGCGGCGGCGTACTCGCGCAGCGCGGTCTCGTTGTCCTTGCGCTCGACGGCCAGGTCGCCCGCGTTCATGTGGTTGTAGGCGCGATTGACCGTGACCAGCCGGCGCAACTCCTTGAGCGGCTCCGGGTGATCGTCGACGCGCAGGTCGAACGCGCGCGCCCACGGTTTGTCGCTGCGCTTTGCCGACACGATGATCAGCGCCGCCGACTGCCGGCCGCGGATGTCGCCGCCCGCCGCCTGCGCGGCTTCGAGCGCGAGAAGCATGCGTTCGGCCAGATCGCCCTTGCCCTCCTGAAACGCTTTCGCCATCGCGGGCCAGACCCGGTCGTTGAGCATCAGGTTCGCTTCTACCGAGAATCCGCTGCCGACGCTGAATGTCCCGCCATCGACCGTCGGCGCAGACGACGGTGACGCCGCCGGGCCGGCAACGTGTCCGGCCGCCTGGATGTCCTTCGCTCCGGTCCAGACGCCGACGCGTCCTTCCGCATCGACGAAGGCGACCTGCCGCACTGCACGCGCTTCGTCGCTCATCAACAGTCCGCGTAGCGCATCCGGCGCGCTCTTCCCCGCCCGCATCAGGCCCAACCCGAGCGGGCCGTAGCTCGGATCGACGAACGACTGTGTGGCCACGGCGCCGACCCCCGGCTCCGCCCAGGCGACGATGCAGCCGACGCAGAACCAGTGCGACTGCACGGCGACTCCGAGCTCGCCAGTCGCTGGATCGCGCGCGACGATCGAGTAGGTGTGGACGGGCCTGGTCTGCGCGCCGGCCGTCGAAAACGCAATCAGGGCACACAGGACACTGCTTGCGATTTTCATGTACGTGTCTCCTGCTCGCCGGTCACTTGTCATTGGTCACCCCGTGCTCTGCCAGAATCGCGACGATACTCTCGCGTTCGGGCCCTGATGGAGGAAGCACGTCGAAGACCGTTTCGCCAAGGTCGGTGCGGTACCGGGCATCGGCTCCCCCTTCGAGGAGCACACGGATCATTCGTTCGTTGGCCGACACCACCGCGATGTGCAATGCGTTGTCCCTCGTCTTAGATTCGGCATTGGGGTTGGCGCCGTGCTGAAGGAGGAGCTCCGCAATATGCTCACGCCCCAGCGTCGCCACGTCGATGAGTGGCGAATCGCCGAATTCGTTGACGGCGTTCACGTCCGCGCCGTGCTCGGCGAGGAACTTCACGCCCTTGTAGAAACCTTCGACGGCCATGAAGTGAACCAGTGATTCGCCGTGGATCCAGCGCGCGTGGATCAGATCTGGATGCTTCTGAAGCAAAGCCAACGCGCGGGGCTGGTCATCTTCCGCTGCATCGATGAATTCACCAACGAGCTCGGTCGGCAGCGTGTTCATTCCGGATATCCTACTCTCGTCCCATGGTTCCTATTGAGACGCGCCGGTTGTTGCTCCGGCTGCCGGGCATATCGGACGCTGAGCCGTTCATGGACATCCTCTGGGACCCCGAAGTCGTGGAGAAGAAGCAAGTCACCCTGATGGAGGAGCCGGGCGACATCGAGCTGGCCCGGCGAAAGACGGCGAGCCTGATCGACCATTGGAACACGCGTGGGTACGGCCTGTGGACGGTCGTCGAGAGGGCGAGCGGACAGATCATCGGCACTGTCGGACTGCAGTATTGGAAACGCTGGCCAGACGTCGAGCTCGCCTGGGTCATCCACCGTTCACGCTGGAATCAAGGCTTTGCGACCGAGGCCGCTCTCGCCGCGCTCGAATGGGCCTGGGCCCACACGAACATCGATCACATCGTCAGTCTGATCAACGCCGACGACGAACGGTCCATGCGCGTGGCAACCAAGGTTGGCGAAACCTTCGAGCGACCCGATGTGGATCCGATCAACGGCGAGGCCATTCATGTGTATGGGATCGATCGGCCCGAGCGCCCGCTTCAATCACTTTCACGGATCTGATCCCTCCGTTCGATGCCGCGCTTGAACATGCACGGTGGATTGCCGCAGGACCAGATCCACGCATCGCCAGAGCGCTCGCCCTCCATGAATGATGTCGAATTGCAGTAGGGACAGGGACTAAGCGCCGGCCGCGCCTCGCGCACCTTCGGCAGCTCAGGAATACAGTGGGACATCGTCGTTCAACAGCCTCGTTCCCAGACGATAGAACAGGGAAAGCCGGGCGTCGTTGCGCTGGAGCAATCTCACCTCGTTAAACCGGCCATTCATCCCTGAGTGACGTTGTCCCACGGCAGAAGCCTCGCGCCCATCGGCGACGTGTAGTGTGATCCTCCTGTCCAAGGCCCGCACATAACGACTATCGAGAGGTGGGACATGAGAATGCTGACGGTGATCCTCGCGGCCGTCGCCCTGGCTGCGCCTTTGGCAGCCGACAACCCTGAGACAACCGTGGAGCGATCGCACGAACGCGCTCAACAGGTACTGAATGCGGCCGTAGAGGCCATCGGTGGACGCGCCGCGGTCGAGGGTGTCAAGAGCGTGCGCATCACACTTCGTGGCGAGTCGTGGCCGCGATATCAGAACGTGAACGCAGAACCTCCGTATACACCGGGTTCGTACGAAGAGGAGACGGTGTTCGACCTCGAGAAAAACCGGATGTCCGTCGAGCAGAAGAACAGGGGCGCGGGCTTCCGCGGCCACGCGCGCATCGTGCTGACGGGTGACGGTGGACACAACTTCGACCTGCTCAATCGGACGGCGACGCCGATCGCGGCCGCCACCGCGCAGCAGCAGCAGTTCGCGCAATACCAGAGGCGGTTGCCGTCGCTCATCCTGCGCACGGCCCTGCAGCGCGCCGGCACCTTGCGCTACCTCGGCGAGGACACCGTGAACGGCAGCAAGCATCACGCGATCACGTTCGTCCACGTGGATGGCGTGCAGATGGCGCTCTACGTGGACGCAAAGACCAATCTGATCAGCAAGTATGAGCTCATCTACCGGATGCTGTCACCGGCGACGAGGCGAGCGAGATTGGCTTCAGTGACTACCGCAAGTCGGGGGCGCTGCTGGTGCCGTCGACCTTCCTGTGGAAACTTGCCGGCGAGGTGACGGCCAAGTGGACCTATGACGTCACGTTCGACCCGCAGATCGCCGACCGAACCTTCGACAACAGCACCGACAGCTTCCGGGTGCAGCCGGCAAATGCGGCCCAGCAACGCAAGGTGGGTAACCGAGAAGCTTGGGGACGGCGTGTATCTCGTGAGCAACCTCGGTGGCGGAGGGTACAACGTGCTGGCCGTCGAGTTCGGCGATCACGTCCTCGCCGTCGAGGCGCCGGTCAGCTCGGAGGTCAGCGAACAGGCGATCGCGGAAATCAAGAAAGCCATTCCGGGCAAACCCATCAAGTACGTCGCGATCACGCATCATCACAGCGACCATTCGGGCGGGCTGCGGGCGTTCGTGGCAGAGGGTGCGACGGTGGTGACCACGCACCGGAACGTCGGGTATGTAAAATCCCTCGTCGCGTCGAAACATCTTTCGGACGCGCTCACGAAGAGCGCCACGCCGCTCAAGCTGGAACTCGTGGACAGCAGGAAACGCGTGCTCAGCGACGGCGTGCAGACGCTGGAGCTGCACGATATTGGCCCGAACCCGCATGCGCGCGAGATGCTCGTGGCCTACCTGCCGAAGCAGCGAATCGTCTTCCAGGGCGATCTGTTCTTCTCGCCGTTCGACGGTCAGGCCCTCGGCTTCGCGCAGGAAGCGACGCAGCACTTTGCCGCCAGAATCCGCGAACTGGGATTCAGCGTCGACAAGCTCGCTGGTGTGCACGGAAAGGTGGGGACCATCACTGAACTGGATCAGTCGCTGGAACTGGCAAGAAAGATGGAGAGCACGAACGCAACGAGGTGATCGACCGGGAGCTGACGCCGAGTCAGCGGCCCGTTCGAGCGCTCGACGCCATGTCTCCTATTTGTCGGGTCGCACGTGTAAACCGAAAGGCACGAATAGCGAAGCGTCGCCGATCTGGACCTGAACGAACAGACGGTAGAAGCCCGCTTGCGTTGCATAGATCAGGAAAGCGAGCTCTGGGCCGCCACGATCTTCGGGTTTCAGCGGACGCTCGCCCGTCGGGTGCGTGTGCAGCACTGACCGGTAGTCATCAGCGAAGCCCACGATATGCGCGAATGCACCCATCACGGGCTCCAGGCCCGTGAACGGACGGCCATCGGAGCCGGCGACGCGAAGCGTCGCCCGCATCGGCTGTCCCGCTTGAATCTCGGGACCAGCGAGCGTGAGATTGAAACGTAAGCCGTGCAACTCGGAATGCAGCCTCACGGTCGTGTCACGTGTCGCATCACCTGCAGCCGGGGAGTCGATGTCGGCCATCGCGTACTCCTGCAGCCCTGTCATCGTGGTGCGCACGTCGGCCCACGCCCGGTAGCCCCCTGACTTCCGCGGCGTGAAGGTAAACCGATACTCACCCGGCGTCTCGGACGGCTGCGGGTGCACGTGATGGTAGTCTGCGAGACTCGGATCGACGATGAGCAGGTGGGTTCTTTCGGTGTGCACGATGCGAAGGTCGGTGACCAGGACCGGCCGGCCGAACGATGTGAGCTCGAGGATGCCATCGGCCGGCTGCCCGGGCTGCAGCGGAGCGTTCGTGCGGATTCTGGCTGTGACCGTCTGTCGAACGGGGGTCCCCCCAACCCCACCATGAAGGGACGTTCTCAACGGCTGATCGAGCTCCATTCCGCACCTGGAACAACGGCTCGTCGGCGGCCCGACGATGTCGGGATGCATCGGGCACGTGTACCTCTCTGCCAGCCGCTGGGCCGTCGCAAGCAGATCCTTCGGGTAGTAGCCGCGCAGGGATTGGTACTCACCTCGGACCTGCGTAAACAGCTCCACCGTCTTCTGCTGATCGAAGGCGTCGGCCGCGGCATGCATCTCGCTCACCTTGCGGGCGAATGAGAGGAGTGCAACCTTCGCCTCCTCCAATGCGTCGGCGCGAATCGCGTCGGTATCGCGGACGAGGATCGTGACGGCCATGGACATCGGCAGATCTTCACTGTGGACGCCGCTCAACTCCGCCGCGTTCACGTACTTCTCGACCTGCGCCATCCCCTGAATGACGCCGGACCACGCTTTCACGGTCATGGACTCGTCTTGTCCGTGAGCCAAACCGGGATGAGCGCCGCATCCTAGAAGTATGGAAAGGAGGAGCCTGCGAATCATGTTCTGGAAATTGTACTTTGTCCCGCCAGCCACGGGGTCCGGTGAGATGGCCAATGCCTCTGCGGTTTCCTCCACCGACAAGCCGGCAAGAACCTGAGCTCTACGACGCGACTCTGTTGTGGATCGACGGCGGCTCGTTCCCCGCGCATTTAAAGGTGCGCCAGCCGGCGCGATTCCTCGTAGACGATCCCGCGTGAGCCCCGGGCGTTGGCAAGAGCGCCTTATGTAGCAGAGCGCCTCAGGGAAGCGCTTACAGGAGGAGGGTCTATGCAGAGTGGACGAATCGCGATTCGGGTCGGGTATTCCGTGATCGGCATTCTTGTGTCGATGAGCGCGGTTGCCTTACACGCGCGGGCACAGGGCGAAGGGACGCACGCCCACGATTCCGGATCGAAGCAGAAGAGCGCGCTAGTCGCGGCGGTGCGGGAATCGACCGCGCGTTTCCGCGATGTGGCTGTAGCGGAGGCGGAAGGTTACACACTCATGTTCGGATGCGTCAGCGGAGGAGACTCGGGGGCGATGGGGCTCCACTATGTGAACCCATCGTTGATCGGCGATGACGTCCTGGATGCCACGCGCCCCGAAATCGTCATTTACGAGCCGCTGCCGAACGGGCGCCTGCGGCTGATCGGCGCCGACTTTCTCGTGTTCAAAGAGGTCTGGGAGGCGAAGCAAGCGGCTTCGCCACAGCTGATGGGGCAGCTCTTTCACCTGTTCGAGGCGCCCAACAGGTTCGGACTGCCGGCGTTCTACACGCTGCACGTTTGGGCCTGGAAGGAGAACCCAGCCGGCACATTCGTGAACTGGCACTCGAAGGTGTCCTGTGACGCGTTCAGTCCGCAGTGAGTAGCGGGTTGAGTCGCCGAGTTCAGCGGGACGCGTCCAGCGCGGCCACCCGGCGCTGGACGTCGACCACGCGCGGCTGGAGGTCGGGCTCGGCGCCGCCCCATCGGTCGAGGAAACGGCGGTAGTAGCGGCGTGCCTCGGCGCGATCGCCGCGTTCCTCGGCCAGGCGGCCGAGATGATACGCGGCCGGCGCCTCGAACAGCAGGTCGTAGTGCGACTCGCCGAATGAGGCCAGCAGCGGGATAGCGTCGGAGGGACGCCCCGACTCGATCAAGAGCTCGCCGCGTCGAAAACGCTCGCGGGCGGCCGAGACCATCGGCGACGCGAGAGCGTCCAGATAGGACGTGTGTTCGAAGGAGAGTCCACCGAGGCTTGCCGCAGCACCGGCGCGGTCGCCTCGAGCGGCGCGCGCCTCGGCACGAATCCCGCGGGCAAGATTCGCAGCGACAGCTCTGACGTTATCTGGTCCGTCCCAGCGCTCCAGTTCGTCTGCTGCCGCCGCGGCCGACGCGTCGCCGCCGAGGGCGGCGAACAGCCCCAGGAGATAGGCCTGCAGGGCCCGATGCAGCTGATCGTGCACCGTGAAGTAAACCATGTTCGTGCGCATCGGTGAGGTCGACGCGGCATTCCAGCGCGCGAGTCGCTCGCGAAGGCCGGCGCGGTGTTCACGAGACGCGGGGAAAAACGGTATCGTCGCCAGCCACGCCTGATGCTCCAGGCCCAGCCCCGGCACGAGGCGTGCCGCTTCCGCGACCTGCGATTGCGCGGCTCGCGGGCGTCCCTGCCGTGCATCGAGATAGGCCAGCATGATGTGGCCAAGAGCGCGCCCTTCGGTCGTCCGGGTCGGTGCAACGAGCGTGCGCGCCACCGTGCGGCTGCCTTCAAGATTCGTGGTCGCATGCGCGATATTCCACGTGACGAGAACGACATTCTGGTCTGACGTGGCCTCGAGGCGCTGCAGAACGGCTCGCTCAAGCCCGGCATCTTGCATGGAAAACGCCCTCAGCGCTTCCATCTCCAGCGCCCGCTCGCTGTCGGGATTCTGTTTGAGCACGCGCGCGACCAGATCGCTGAGCTCCTCACGGCGTTCCTCACGCGCGGCGATGCGCACGAGGTGCCAGAGCGCAGTCACATTCGTCGGTTCGAAGAAGAGCACGCGTTCCCATGGGACGCGCGCCGCCGTCAGGTCCTGACCGTTCTGATACTGGCCATGATGCAGGAGTTCGCCGAGCTGCACCCACGCCTCGATTTCGGTCGGATGCGTACTCAGGATGGCGCGGTACAGCCGCTCCGCGTCGACGAGCCGCCCGCCGTGCCACAGCAGCCGCGCTTCGAGCAGCCGCCGATCGAGCTCCGACAGACGTCCGCTGGTGGCCACGGCCTTCGCCGCGCTCGACTGGGCAAGATCATTTCGCAATCCCCATTCCGACGCGACGCTCCGCCGATACCACGCAAGCGCGAATTCAGGATCGAGGTCGACGGCGCGGGCGAACGCGTCGAGCGCGGACGTGAAGCGGCCGCCCCGCAGCTCGCGTTCCGCGGTGAGGTATTCCTTGAGGGCGGCGAGCGATGTCGTCGTCACCGCCGCCGTCCGATTGACCCGCCCGTCCGCCCCGACCAGCCGGCCGACGAGCAGCTGGGCCGATATGTCGTCGATCAGGTCGAAGATGCTCCCGAGTGTTCCCTCGGCGCTCGCGCGCGCGAGCGGCGCCGATCCATCTGGTGTATACAGCCCCGCCGAAATGTGGATACGTCCTCCGGCTTCGAGGAGATCCCCGGCGACGAAGAGGCTTGCGCCGAGGCTCCGCGCCGCCTCGCCGCCGCGCGAGAGATCGCCTGGGGCTGCCGACAACCGTCGCACGGCTCCCAGGAGCGCATGTGGATCGGTCGTGCGCAGGTCGCCTGCGCCATCGAGCTTCGTGCTCAGCAGATCGACCATTCCTTCACCGAGGTAGGCCAGCTCGGGATTGCCACGTACGGTGAACGGCAGCACCGCTAGAGTCTGTCCTCCTGCCGGCGCCGACCCGACGGCGTTTTGAATCCTCTCGTCTGTATCGCGAGCCGAACGAGACCACAGGCTGAAACCGATGGCACCCGACACAATCACGGCAGCGGCTGCGGCCGCCATGGCTGTCTTGCGCCCGAGCCACGGCGTGCGGCGTCCGGCACCTGGGCGGGCCGTCGCAACGGCGGCGCCGGAGGGCTGGGAATCGGCCTCGCGCTTCAACTGCTTCAGATCCGCGCACAGGTCGGCAGCGCTCTGGTACCTGAGATGGCGGTCCGTTTCGAGTGCTTTGCGGAGGATCCTGAAGAGCCCTGGCGGCAGATCGGGGTGGCTGCCGTCGGTCGAGGAGACATGACGGTTCGCGATCGCATCGAATCCTGTCGCTGCACTGCTTTCGGCGAAGGGGAGCCGGCCGGTTGCCATCTCGTACAGCATGAGGCCCGCGCTCCAGACGTCGGTCCTCGCATCCAGGTCGAGACCGCGCGCCTGCTCCGGCGACATGTAGCGCGGGGTGCCCATCACGATCCCTGGCTGCGTACGGAGGTCTTGATCGATCGCATCCGGTGAAAGATTGGCAGTCGCGAGCTTGGCGAGCCCGAAATCGAGGACTTTGACGTACCCGTCCGGACGCACCATCACGTTGTCCGGCTTCATGTCACGATGCACCAGGCCGCGATCATGCGCCGCGGCCAGCGCGCTCGTCATCTGGACGCCGATGTCAACGAGGTCGTGCAGCGGCAGCGGGCCCTGCCGGAGGCGATGCCCGAGCGTCGTACCTTCTATGAACTCGGTCACGATGTAGGGACGGCCGTCGAGATCGCCGAAATCATGGACCACGACGATATGCGGGTGGTTCAAGCTCGACGCCGCGCGCGCTTCGTGATGGAACCGACGCAGCCGGTCGCGGTCCGCGGCGAGCTCCTGCGAGAGGAACTTGATTGCGACGGGCCGGTCGAGCTTCGCGTCGTGGGCGAGATAGACTTCGCCCATGCCGCCCGCGCCGAGCCGCGACACGAGTCGGTAGGAGCTCACGACGCGGCCGCTCAGGTCTTCCCGTGCGCCTCTGTCGACGAGCAATCGGCCGGCCGGGCTCTCCAGGAAGGTGCCGGCGCGCTCTGCCGCGCCGAGCAGGATCTCGATTCGCTCCCGCAGCGCCTCGTCCGTCCCGCAGGCGTCCGTCAAGTACGCCGCCCTGTCGGCGCCGGAACGGGCGAGCGCCTCTTCGAGGACTCGCTTTACGCGCGGCCAGTCATCGAGTGTGTTCATCACCTCTGAGAGGTTGCAGATCCACAGGTTACCGGAAATTCCGTTTCCGCGCCGCGCACGGACCTGGAGAGTTTGCGGGGCTCGGATTCGTGGTCACCCGGTCCTGTAGAATGACGCGGCCGTGACGCGCTCACGCATCTGGCCGTTGGCGCAACGTCTTCTGCTACTGGCGCTGTCGACCGTCCTGGCGGTGGGTTGCGCCGAAGTCGTCTTCCGCTGGTACGCCCACTGGACGTTCGACAGGGAATTCCCGCCCTGGACGGAAAACCTGGTGGTCGTTCCCGGTGCGCAGGTCTTCCGGTTCAAGCCCAACGCGTCGGGCGTCTTCCCTGGAAACGTCGACGGCAAGCGGACGTTTCCCTATCGGACCAATTCGCATGGCTTGCGCGATCGTGATCGCGCCGCGAAGCAGCCCGGCGCGCGGCGGGTGCTCGTCATAGGCGACTCGTACACGTGGGGGTACGCGGTCGCCGAAGAGGAAGCCTATCCGCAGGCCGCCGAACGCCTCCTCAAGGAGCGCGGCCAGTCCCACATCGACGTCATCAACGGCGGCATTCCGGACTACAACTCGCGACAGGAGCGGAAGCTGCTCGAGGAGCTCATGCCCGTCTACGAGCCTGATGCGGTATTCCTCGCCTACGTCGTGAACGACGCGGAACCGTCAACGGCCATGCCGACGACCCCGGACGAAACCTACCGGCACTCGACGTCGTGGCTCCTCAGCGAGCTGGCCGAACGGCTGAACCGGCGCCTGTTCAGGCGCCGCGTCCTCCCGTCGGCGAAAGACAACGTCGGCAGCAGCTACCTCGACGGATTCGACGAGGGCTCGGTGAAGTGGCGGGACTCGAAAGAAGCGCTCCGCGAGATGCGCGACCTGTGCGCGGCCGCGGGCATTCCTTTCACGATCCTCGTCATGCCCGACTTCACCCAGAACTTCGACGACGGGTACGCGTGGCGGAAGATTCACGACGCGGTCGTCAGCTGGGGTCGGGAACTGGATATTCCGGTCTTCGATCTCCTGAACACCTTCCGCGGCCAGGACCATCAGGCCTTGTGGGTACCGTGGGATGGCCATCCCAACGCCGAAGCCCACCGGCGCATCGCGGAGTTCCTGGTCGCCCGGGTCCTTGAGGACGCCAGGTTTTCAAACCCCAAGCCCCTGCAAGGCTCGCACTGAGCGCGGAGGCCGGAAGCACACTGACCTAGAGATTGCAGGGCGCCGCCAACTTGAGCGAAGCGAGACTGTGGCGCGCCGGGGCGAAGACTCGCACTGAGCGCCGAGGCCGAAGGCCGGAGGCGCCCGCCTTCGCGCTGCGCGCTTCGGCGCGGCAAGCACTGACCTAGAGATTGCAGGGCGCAGCCAATCGAGCGAAGCGAGAATTTGCGCACCGCGGCGAAGACTCGCACTGAGCGCCGAGGCCGAAGGCCGGAGGCGCACTGACCTAGAGATTGCAGGGCAAGCCACCTCACGAAGTGAGGTGGCGCGCCCTGCAAGACTCGAACTTGCGACCTCCTGGTTCGTAGCCAGACGCTCTATCCAACTGAGCTAAGGGCGCGCGCGGTGGGTGACGGCGAGCCCGCTCGAAGGCCCGCGAAACGAGAATTATACCATCAGGAACTATCTCATGATGCCGTAGCCGGCCTCATAGGGAATCAGCATTGGCAACCCAATCGGAAGCTTGCCCGTGATGCGCGCTTCGCCCGCGAGCGCGCGCACCGCGGACTCCTCAGCAAGATCATAGAAGTCGTAGGTCAGCAGCATCGCCGGCAGCTCCTGCAGAAACGTCGCCGTGTACGGATTGCCGAAGAGCACCGCCACGTACGGCTGCTTCGAGCGCGCGGTCGAGCGTGCGAGATCCTGCAGCAGCCGCACGAGCGGCGGCGCAAGATCCATGCGCCCGCTGGCCGACGAGGCTCGCACGAAGACAGACGCGACGATCGCATCGAACCGCGGCGCCATCGATCGCACGAGCTCGATCTCCGACGGTGTGGTCCGATCCGACAGCTCGATCGCCGTCACGTTCGGCCAGCGCTCGCGCAGCGCGGGAATGAAGCTCCGGCTCGGCGCCGCGATGCGCCACCCGGACGGATAGTCGAGAACCGACAGATACAGCATCTGGCCGTCGCGCGAGGCGGTCAGCGGCACGCTGTTCCGCTCGTCCTTGATGAGCGTCATGGACCGCTGGCTGACGTCGCGGGCCACCGCCTTGTTCGCGCGGGAACCGACGGAGGTCGCGACGCCGTCCAGGTTGACGAGCTTCGTCTTGTGCAGCCCGGCGATCGCCTTCGCGCGGAGGATACGCTCGACCGACGCGTTGATCTGCGCCGGCGGGATCTCCCCCTTCTCCACCGCCGACTTGATGCCCTGGAACGCCGCGACGTCATCCGGCGAGTGCAGGACGACGTCGTTGCCCGCTTTGATGGCGCGGACGGCCGCATCCCCCGGCGAGAACTGCGCCGTCACCCCCTGCATGCCCATCGAGTCGGTGTAGATCAGCCCGCGGAACCCGATTCCGTCCCGCAGCACGCCCGTCACGATCGGCCTGCTCAGCGTCGTCGGGATCCCTTTCGAGGGGTCGAGCGCCGGCATCTCGATGTGGGCCGTCATCACGCCGCCGGCGCCGGCCGCGATCCCCGCGCGGAAGGGCACCAACTCGAGCTGGTCGAGACGCTCGCGCGGGTGCTTGATGATCGGCAGGCCGAGGTGGGAGTCGACGTCGGTATCCCCGTGGCCAGGAAAGTGCTTGAGCGTGGCGAGCGCGCCGCCCGCCCGGAGCCCGCGCGCGTACGCGGACGCGAGGAGGCCGACGCGCGCCGGATCCTCTCCGAACGAGCGCGTGTTGATCACCGGATTGCGCGGGTTGTTGTTGACGTCCACGACGGGAGCGAAGTTGACGTGGATGCCCAGGGCGCGTGCCTCGACGGCGGTGACGCGGCCCGCTTCGTACGCCAGCCGCTCGTCGCCCGCCGCGCCGAACGCCATCGCGCGCGGAAACGCCGTCGCCCCGGCGATGCGGAACCCGACGCCTGCCTCGAAGTCAGCCGTGTTGAGCAGCGGTACGGGTGAGATCGTCTGCAGCCGGTTGAGAAGCGACGCCGCCTCGAGCGGCTGGCCGAGGGTGACGGTTCCGTAGGTCGGATTGAGCAGGACCGACGGCGCCTTCTCGGAGCCGCCGAACACGTGAAACCCGCCGACGTGCGCCGCGTGCACCACGCGCGTGAGCGCGTCATAGGCGTCGCTGTCGCTCGGGACGAACGTGGACTCGAACGACGACACGACGAGCTGCCCGACCTTCTGGTCGAGCGTCATCTTCTTGAGCGTCGCCTGGACCCATCGCTCGCCGACCTTGTCGACGGCGAGGGGGTCCGGACCGTTGGCTGACAGGCCGGCCGCGACACACAGGACGACGGCGAAGGCGATTCGCATCGCGGGATCGTATCGCACCCTAGCACCTTGAGCACCCTGAGCACCTTGAGCACCCTGAGCACCCTGAGCACCCTGAGCACCTATAATCTCGCCTATGGGAGTAGAGGATCATCGCGCCTCGGCACCGTCTTCGGTGCGATGCTTCGCGCTGACGATCAGCGACAGCCGGACGCCTGACACCGACACGAGTGGACACGCGATTGCCGAGCTCCTCGGCGGCGCCGGCCATCAGCTCGTCGGCCACGCCCTCGTCCGCGACGAGCCGGCGGCGGTGCGCCGCATCCTGTACGAGCAGATCGGCGGCGGCACGGCGCAGGTGATCATCACGACGGGCGGCACGGGGATCACGTCGCGCGACAGCACGTACGAAGCGATCTCGGCGCTCCTCGACAAGCGCCTCGACGGCTTCGGCGAGCTCTTCCGGATGATCAGCTACGAGCAGATCGGCGCGGCGGCGATGCTCAGCCGCGCCTGCGCGGGAACGGCGCGCGGCCGGGCGATCTTCGCGCTGCCCGGCTCCGAGGCGGCCGTGAGGCTGGCCATGACGAAATTGATTCTGCCGGAGCTGGGCCACATCGTGAGGGAGCTGTCGCGGTGATTCTGGGGCTTAGGGCCTAGGGCTTGGGGCCTGTATGCGCCCGTTCAAGGAACTCATTTCGGTCGCCGACGCGCTGGCGATAGCCGTCGACTCCGCCGTGCCGATCGAGCGAACCGAGCGCGTCCGGCTCGACCGAGCGGACGGGCGCGTCGCCGCCGAGACGATCACCGCGGCAACCGACGTGCCGCCGTTCGACCGCGCGGCGATGGACGGTTATGCGGTCGTCGCGGAAGATACCCTCGGCGCCGGGCGCGCCGAACCGCGCGCCCTCCGCCTCGTCGAGCGCGTCTACACGGGGCAGGTGCCGGCACGGACGCTCGCGCGCGGCCAGTGCATCGAGATCGCCACCGGCGCCCCGATGCCGCAAGGTGCGGACGCGGTCGTCATGGTCGAGGAGACCGAGGCCGGGGGAGGCGAGACGATCCACATCCTTACGCCCGTCCAGCCAGGCCAGCACGTCGGCCGGCGCGGCGCCGACATATCGGCCGGCCGACCCGTCGTGGAGCGAGGAACGCTCATCAATCCGAGCCGGGTCGGCGCGATCGCCGCCTGCGGCGTGGTCGAGCTCGACGTGTACGCCCGGCCGCGCGTGGCGATCCTTTCGACCGGCAACGAGCTCGTCGATCCCGGCAGCCCGCTCGCACCGGGACGGATCTACGACATCAACCGGTTCACGCTGGCGGCCGTCATCGGCCGGCACGGCGGCGTCGCGGTTCCTCATTCCGCGGTGCCGGACACGCTCCCGGCGCTCAGCGCCGCCCTCGAGGCGGCGCTTGCCGAAGACATCGTCGTGTTCTCCGGCGGCAGCTCCGTCGGCGAGCGCGATCTCCTGATCGATATCCTCCGGAGCCAGGGAGACGTGCTCTTTCACGGGATCGCGGTCAAGCCGGGCAAGCCGACGGCGTTCGGCCGCGTGAAACGGACGCTGATCTTCGGCATGCCGGGTTACCCGACGTCCTGCCTCTCGAACGCATACGTCCTGCTCGTCCCGACCCTCAGGCGCACGGCGCGGCTGCCGGTCTTCACCCCCCGGACGATACAGGCTCGCCTGGCGCGGCGGATCGCCTCGTCGCCCGGCCGGCATCAGTTCTATACCGTCCGACTCGAGGGGGACGTCGCGCAACCGGCGTTCAAGGCCTCCGGCGACATCACGAGCATGTCGCAGGCCGATGGCTACATCGAGATCCCGGCCGACACCGACAGCGTCGAGGCGGGAGCGATCGTCGACGTCAGACTCTTTTAGCAGTGCCCTTTTCCGCCCGGCCACTCTTGATATACCATAAGGCTTCCTATATGTAGGGAGCCTTAATACCGTTCATGTTTTCCATCGAACTGAAGAAGGGCAGCACCGAGATGCTCATTCTGTCGCTGCTCGAGGCGCGGGCGCGGCACGGCTACGAGATCGGGAAACTGATCGAGCAACGGTCCGGCGGCAAGTTGACGTTCGCGCTCCCCTCGCTCTATCCGAAGCTGCTCCACCTCGAAAACCGCGGCTGGATCAAGGGCCGTTGGGTCGAAAAGGCGGGAGAGCGGCAGCGCTGCTACTACAAGCTGACAGCCCAGGGACGGCGGGTGCTGGCCGAGCAGCGGCGCACTTGGAAGGCCTACATCGCGGCGATCAACGAAGTCATGGGGACGGGCGGTGCGTAACTGGGATGCCTACGTGCGCGCGCGGCTGTCGCTGCCGCGTCTCGCGCCGGCGCGTGAAGCGCGAATCATCCGCGAAATCGCCGCGCAGCTCGAGGACTTCTATCGCGATGCGCTTGCCAGGGGCCTGTCCGAGACGGATGCGGATGCCTTCGCCTGCCGCCAGGTCAGCGACTGGTCGTCCATGGCGACCGAGCTCTCCCGGGTGGATAGCGCCAATTCCCGCACCCGGCTGGAGCGGACCGCGGACGCGATCGGCGACGGCTCGCACGACAAGTGGAAAGGACTCAGGATGCTGGCCGACCTGCTGCACGATACGCGCTTCGCCGTTCGCCAGTACGCCAAGAGCCCGGGATTCACGATCATCGCGGTCCTCACGCTCGCCCTCGGCATCGGGGCGAACAGCGCCATGTTCAGCGTGGTCAACGGCGTGCTGCTTCGACCGCTTCCCTTCCCCGATCCCGACGCCCTGGTCCGCGTGTACGAAGTGGTGCCGCAGATCGGACGGTTCGCGGTCGCCCCCGCGACCTTTCTCGATTGGCGTCAGCAGAACAAGACGTTCGAGCGCATCGCGGCTTTCACCGTCGGCAGCGACACGCTCGCCGAAAGAGACGGGCCGGAGCGCCTGACCAACGCCTTCGTATCGTGGGACCTCTTCGATCTGCTTCGGGTCAAGCCCGTTCTCGGCCGGACGTTCGTTCGCGAGGAGGACACGGCGCTGACGGGCAACGTCGTCGTTCTGAGCCACGGGATGTGGCAGCGCCGGTTCGGCGGCGACCCGCGGATCCTCGAGCGAACCATCGTCCTCAGCGGAACGCCGTGCGAGATCATCGGCGTGATGCCGATGGGCTTCGCGTTCCCATCCCGAGAAGTCGAGTTTTGGCAGCCAATCGGCCTCGATACGGTCAAGCCGCCACGGGGCGCGCATTACCTGAGCGTTGTCGCGCGTCTTCGAGGCGGTGTCTCGATCGAGCAGGCCATGGCCGAGATGAAAACGATCGCGGAAGGGCTTGCGCGACAGTATCCCGCAAACAGCAAGGACGAGTCGGCAGAGGTTGTCGCGATGCACGAGCAGATCGTCGGGCACATCAGGCCTGCGCTGCTGACGCTCCTGGCGGCCGTGGGCGTCGTCGTGCTGATCGCCTGCGGCAACGTGGCCAACCTTCTCCTGGTCCGTGCCTCCGCGCGCGCCCGGGAGATCGCCATCCGCACAGCTCTTGGCGCGGGCCGGCGCAGGCTGATGACGCAGATGGTCGCCGAAAGCCTGGTGCTGGCGCTGGCCGGCGGTGCGGTCGGTGTGGTGTTGGCGTACCTGGCTATACAGCCCATCCGGACGCTCAACGCCGGCACCATCCCGCGCGTGCAGGAAGTCGCCATTGACGGCGGCGTTCTCGCCTTCACGCTCCTGATATGCGTCGTGACCGGGATCTGCTTCGGGCTCGCGCCGGCCTGGCAGGCCTCACGCACGAACGTCGGCGAGGTCATGAAGGAAGGAGGACGCAGCTCGGCGGGCTCGGGCGGCCGGTGGCTACGCAACGCCCTCGTCATGACGGAGGTGGCGCTCTCACTCGTGTTGCTCGTCGGCGCCGCGCTGTTGTTGCGCAGCTTCAGCCGGCTGACCGATGTCAATCCAGGGTTCCGGGCCGACAATGTCCTGGCATTCCAGGTGTCGCTGCCCCAGGCCTCTTACAAGGGCGCACAGCGCACCGCGTTCTTCGATCAACTGCTGGAACGGTTACAGGGGCTGCCTGGCGTGGCATCCACTGGCATGATCCAATCGCTACCCATTCGCGACAGCTATCGCCTGTCGTTCAGCGTGCGAGGTCGTCCGTCGCCGGACGCCAACGACCCGTCGGCGACCTATCGAGTGATTGCGCCGGGCTACTTCGAAACTCTCGGAATCCCGCTTCGGAGGGGCCGCGGGTTCACGAGGCAGGACGCATCGGAATCGCAAATGGTTGCGATTGTCGACGAAGCCTTCGTGCGCCGTTACTTCCCCGGCGAGGATCCGATAGGTCGGGGAATCAGCCTCGGCAACGGAAACGACGGATTCTCCGAAATCGTCGGCATCGTCGGCGACGTGCGCTACGGGGGACTCGACGCCGGCGCGGAGCCAACGGTGTACGTCCCGTTCAGCCAGGACACGTTCTCGACGATGTGGATCGTTGCGCGGACGGAGGGCGATCCGAACGGGATCGCGTCCGCTTCGCGCGCGCTGGTCAGGGACATCGACCGGAATCTCCCCGCCTACAGGATGAGCCCTCTCGCCGAGGTCGTCAGGGACTCGCTCGCACAGCGCCGCTTCTCGATGCTTCTCCTCAGCTTGTTCGCGCTGATCGCGCTTCTTCTCGCCGGCGTGGGGTTGTACGGCGTGGTCTCCCATTCCGTGAGCGCGCGCACGCAGGAGATTGGCGTGCGGCTCGCGATCGGGGCGCCGCGCGGACGCCTGCTCGCAATGGTCATCGGCCAGGGCATGACGCTCGTCATCGCCGGCATCGTCGTCGGTCTGGCAGGTGCGCTCGCGCTCGCGCGTCTGGTCTCGACATTGTTGTTCGAGGTGACGCCGTTCGACCCGCCCAGCTACGCCGGCACGGTCGTCGCGCTGCTCGCCGTGGCCCTGCTCGCCTGCTGGGTGCCGGCGCGCCGCGCGATGCGCGTCGATCCGATCGCCGCGCTGCGGTGCGGCTGAACCCGGGTTGGGTCCTTTTATCGCCGGCCGATCTTCCGCTCCCACTCCGGTTCCAGCACGTCGGCCGTGTGAAGATCGAAGGCGCCGGCCGTGCGCCGGTACGTCCCTCTGAACTCCGCGTGGCACCGGTAACAGACCGTGACGTCGCCGAGGCGCCGGTAGATCACCAGGTCGATGAGCGCCGCGCCGGCCAGCACTGAGTACGCGATCAGGTCGAGCTCGAGCCAGTAAAAGCCGGCGCTGATGAGCGCGCCGATGATGACGACGGTCAGACCGACCTTCGGGTCGAAGTCCTTTCGCAGGTAGAAGTCCGCGCCGCCGCAGAGCGGACAGGCGTCGATGACCCGATCCTCGCGCACGGCCGCCGTCAGGTGGACGGGCATTTCCCGCCCGCACCCGCCGCAGCGGACGCCACCGGGCGCCTGAGCGGCGTCCACGGGCAGCTTGGCGTGGCATCCCGGACACTTCAGGGTGATCTGCACCGTTAGTCCAGGCAGCCCTAAAGGGCTGCGCTACAACTTGCTGAGACTTGGCCCCAGGCCCCAAGCCCTTTAGAGCGGTAGCGAAATCTCCATCAACAGATACTTCGCGAGCACCTCGCCCACGATCACCGCGAAGAAATCCACGTAGAGGATCCCGGTGGCCGACTGCGTCGACCGGATCTTTGCGGTCTCCCACGTCAGCCATCCGAGCACGGCGGGTCCGGCCAGGCCGAAGAGCACGCGTTGCCAGAGGAACACGCCGTCGACCGACGTCGCGTAGCGCGGAAAATCGATCGACGCGATCAGGAGCCCGCCGGTCACCGCGAAGACGACCGCGCCGACGATGAGGACGCGCATGACGAGCGACCCCAGGTGGAACCTGACGATGCGCTTGAGGAGCGCGATCTCCATCGACGGCAGGATCAGGTACCAGTGTCCGAGCACCATCGCCGTGCAGGTGCCGCCGAGCAGCGCCGCGGAGCTCACGAAGCTCAGCGCCGTCAGCGCGAGGCCGATCCGGTCCGTGCTCGGCGCAAGCGCGAGCGCCTGCATGCCGAGCGCCCCCGCGCCGGTGACGAGCGCGGTCCAGAGGAACGCGCCGCGCAGCGCCGCGAGCATCCGGCCGATGGTCGCCCAGTACATCGTCATCGCGGCGATGGCCGCGCCCAGCAGCCACAGCCCGATCGTCCAGGATCCCGACAGACCCGCCGGATCGGGCCGCAGCGCGGCGGCGACCGCGAGCAGCGCGACCACGATGCCTGCGTTGAATCGAAAGAACTTGATGCCCGCGGCGCGCGGCACGAGCGGCAGCGTCCAGGCGATGCCGATGCCGAGGTGGGTCAGGAAGAGAAAGAAGATGAAAGACACGCGGGGCTTGGGGCTTGGGGCTTGGTATAGGACTCGGGACCCGGCTCGTTCAGCCTCCAGGCCCTAAGCCCCAGGCCCCAGGCCCTATGCCGCGCTACTTGCCGAACCGCTTACTCACCGCGTCCCAGTTCACCGTGTTCCACCAGGCGGCGAGGTAATCGGGGCGGCGGTTCTGATACTTCAGATAGTAGGCGTGCTCCCAGACGTCGACGCCGAGGATCGGCTTCTTCCCCTCCATCACCGGGCTGTCCTGGTTTGGCGTGCTCTCGATCACCAGCTTGCCGCCGGCGTCCACGAGCCACGCCCAGCCGCTCCCGAATCGTCCGACGCCCGCCTTGTTCACCAGCTCCTTGAATTGATCGAAGCCGCCGAACGTGGCCTTGATCGCGTCGCCCAGCGCCCCCTTCGGCGCGCCGCCGCCGCCCGGGCCCATGATCTCCCAGAACATCGTGTGGTTCGCGTGCCCTCCGCCGTTGTTGCGCACGGCGGTCCGGATGTCTTCGGGCACGCTGTTGATCCCTCGGATGAGATCGTCAATCGACTTGTTCTGCAGCTCGGGATGCTTCTCGAGCGCGGCGTTCAGGTTGTTCACGTATGCCGCGTGGTGCTTGTCGTGATGGATCCGCATCGTCTGCTCGTCGATGTGCGGCTCCAGCGCGTTGTAGGCATACGGCAGGGGAGGAAGCTCGTGCGCCACGATAATCTCCTTACGCTTGCGGTCCGCCTGAAGGCGGACGCTACGAACGTCCGGCGCATGCCGGACGCCACGAAGAGTCGATTCTATACGAGGAATCTAGGAGATCGTGAGCATCCGATCGAGCGCGACCCTGGCCCAATGCCGAGTCGGCTCGGGGACGATGATCTGGTTGTGGATCTCTCCGTCGAGCAGCCCTTCGAGCACCCACAGCAGATGGTTCGGCGAGACGCGGAACATCGTCGAGCACAGGCAGCCGAACGGATCCAGCGTCACGACGGTTCGCGATGGCGCAAGCTGCTGCGTGAGCCGGTGGACGAGGTGGATCTCGGTGCCCACAGCCCACACGGATCCTTCCGGACTGTTGGTCACCGTCTTGATGATGTGCTCCGTCGAGCCGGAATCGTCCGACGCCTGCACGACGTCGAACGTGCACTCCGGGTGCACGATGACCCGGCCTTGCGGGTACTGCGTCCGGAAGTTCGCGATCTGCTGAACGCTGAAGCGGGTGTGAACCGAGCAGTGGCCCTTCCACAGGATCAGGCGCGCCCGCTGAAGCTCCTCCCGTGAGAGCCCGCCCCAGGGTTCGGCCGGGTCCCACACGACCATGTCGTCGAGGGGAACGCCCATCCGGAAAAACGCGGTGTTGCGGCCGAGGTGCTGGTCGGGCAGCATGAGCAGCTTCTCGCCGCGCTCCCACGCCCACTTCAGCGTCGCCGCGGCGTTCGACGACGTGCAGACCACGCCGCCGTGCTCGCCGCAGAACGCTTTGATGGATGCCGCTGAATTGATGTAGGTGACCGGGATGACCGAGCGCGCGCCCATCTGCTCGAGCTCGCGCCAGCACAGCTCGAGCTGATCGGGCGCCGCCATGTCGGCCATCGAGCAGCCGGCCGCAAGGTCCGGGAGAATCACTTTCTGGTGAGAAGCGCTCAGGATGTCGGCGGCCTCCGCCATGAAGTGCACGCCACAGAAGATGATGAACTCGGCTTCGCCGCGGCTCGCGGCCTGGCGCGCCAGCTTGAAGGAGTCGCCCGTGTAGTCGGCGAACTTGATGACCTCGTCCCGCTGGTAGTGATGGCCGAGGATGACGAGGCGGTCGCCGAGCGCGGCCTTCGCCGACGCGATCCGCAGGTCCATCTCCTCGTCGGGCAGACCGAGATACCGATCGGGCAGCGGTTGCCGCTCGCCGATCTGGGTCTTCTCGTAGTCCGTGAGGAGATTGACGTTCATCGTGGTACGGCGCCCTTACGCGCCCACTTGCGGAGCTTGTGAAAACTTTCGCAAGCGGTTCTATTGTACCACGCCCGACGGTTCGGTGGGCTTGCCCCGAGCGGAGTCGAGGGGTTCGACCTCGGCCCTGCCAGGTGGGATCACGTTGTAGAGGGTGTCGCGTTCGATGGGCTCTCGCCCGGCCGCACGGATGAGCCGGCGGATCTCGCCCGTCGTCATCGCCTCCGGCGTTCGTGCCCCGGCCATGTGGTAGATCTTCTCCTCCTGCACGGTCCCATCCAGATCGTCGACCCCGAACCACAGGGACGCCTGGGCGACGTCGACGCCCGTGGCGATCCAGAACGCCTTCACGTGCGGGATATTGTCGACGACGAGACGCGCCACCGCGTGAACGCGCAGCGTGTCTGCCGCGGACGGCGCGGGCAGCTTGCGCATCTGGTTGTTGTCGGGGTGGAACGCGAGCGGGATGAACGCCTGGAAGCCGCCGGTCTCGTCCTGGAGCGCGCGCGCCCGCAGCATGTGATCGACCCGCTCGGCCGCCGTCTCGATGTGTCCGTACAACATCGTCACGTTCGAGCGCATGCCGAGCCGGTGCGCGATGCGGTGGATCGAGAGCCAGCGATCCGCGTCCGCCTTGTCGTGGCAGATCTTCCGACGCACGCGCTCCGCGAAAATCTCGGCGCCGCCGCCGGGCAGCGAATCGAGCCCCGCCGTCATCAGCTCGCGCAGCACCTGCTCGTCGGTCATCCCGTAGAGGTCCGCGAAGAAGGCGATCTCGACCGCGGTGAAACACTTCAGATGGATCGACGGCCGGATGCGCTTCAGGCCGCGCAGCATCTCTGTGTAGTACTCAAACGGTAGATCGGGGTGCAGGCCGTTGACGACGTGAACCTCGGTGAGCGCCTGATCGGCGCGGCTGCGTAGTTTGCCCCAGACCTCTTCCAGCGACATCGTGTACGCGTCGGCGTCCCCCGGCTTCAGCCGCGCGAACGCGCAGAACAGGCAGCTCGCGACGCAGACGTTCGTCGCTTCGATCCGGATGTTGTAGTTGTAGTACGTGCGCGCAGCGTGCCGTCGCTCACGATCGCGGTTGGCCAGCCAGCCGAGCGCCAGCAGATCCGGCGAGTCGAACAGCCGCACGCCATCCTCGAGATCGAGGCGCACGCCGGCATCGAGCTTGTCGGCGATGCCGGACAGCCCCGCAGCCGCCAGGCGGGCCGCAGGACATCCGTGTAATCCGCGCAATCCGTGGCTCGTGTCATCCGCGACATCCGTGGCTTCAATTCTGGCATGCTATACTTCGCGGTTACAAACTCGCCCGGCGGCCGGGGGAAGTGGGTGCGAAGCCCACGCGGTGCCGCCACTGTAGGCGCGGCCGCGGATTCACAGTTTCCGCGACGCGCGAGCCAGGATACCCGGCCACTCGGCGCTTCTCCATCGCGTCCGTCGCCTTCCGCGGCGGTCGCCATGCCACGGCGCGCAGCACGCCGGAAGGAGTCCAGTGGTTCCTGTCTCTCGCTCACGTCTCTCTCTTTTCACCTTCGTTCTTCTGACCGTTACCGCGAGCACTGCGCTTGGCGCGGAGCTCCGCGGACGGACCGTCGATCCAGACGGCCGGCCTGTCGCCGGCGCCGAGGTCCTGGTCACACGCGGGGCTGCCGTCGTCGGCCGCGCGGTCACCGACGAGCGCGGCGAGTTTCACGTCGTCGATCTTGCCGCGGACGACCTGCAGATCACGGCGTCGCGCGATGGCCTGCGGGCGGCGCCGATCGCGATCACGCTGGACGAGACCGGCCGTCGCGATCTGACGCTCACGCTCGTCGTCAGCGCGATCGAAGAGTCGGTCGTCGTGTCTGCGGCACAGGTCGAAGTGCCGCTCACTCGCGTCGCGGACAGCGTCACGACGATCGACGCGCCGGCGCTCGAAGCGCGGCAGATCGATACGATCGCCGATGCCCTGCGGCTGGTCCCCGGGCTCACCGTGAGCCGCTCAGGGAGCGCGGGAGGTCTGACCTCGCTCTTTCCGCGAGGCGGCGAATCGGACTTCACGCTCGTCCTCGTCGATGGTGTCTCGAGCAACACCTTCGGCGGGGGGTATGACTTCGCGCACCTCGGCTCGGCGGGCATTGAACGCGTCGAGATCGTTCGCGGTCCGCAGAGCGCGCTGTACGGCGGTGGCGCTATCGGCGCTGTCGTGTCGGTCGTCAGCCAGCGGGGTGAGCCTGCGCTCGTGAACGGATCGTTCGAAGGGGGAAGCCTCGGCACGTGGCGCGTGGACGGAAGTGCGGCGGGCACATACGAAGGATGGAGCGGTGCGATTGCCGCCGAGCAACTCGCGAGCGACGGCTTTACGGGGACCGCGCCGGCGACCGGCGAGGAAGTCTCGAACGACGATTACGAACGTCACTTCGTCGCGCTCGGAGGCGGCTGGCGCGGCGCGCGCGGCGTCGGCCTCGACGGACGCATCCGCGTCGCGGGCAACGAGCGCGGGTTCCCGGGGCCGTTCGGCTCGAATCCCGTCGGGAACTACACTGCCATCGACCGGATCTCGCGCGGCCAGAACGACGACGTGCTCTTCTCGCTCGACGGGCGCGTGCCGACCGGTCAACGCTGGCGGCATCGTGCGCAGGTCACCTACGCCGACTTCGACAGCGAGTTCGTGAGCCAGTTCTCTCCGGACGATCCGACGACCTCCGAAAGCCGCCGGTTCACGACGCGTCTGCAGTCGGATGTCGACGTATCGGGACCGCTCGGCGTCAGCCTTGGCGCAGAGTTTCAGAGCGAGCAGGCCTCGAACACCTTCATCACGGGCAGCACGTTCCAGGAAATCCCGATCGATCGCGATCTTGCCGGGTACTTCGGCGAGGCGCGCTACGCGTCAGGACGCTTCGCGGCGACGGCGGGACTCCGGATCGAACACATCCGGCGCGAAGCGCTCGAAGGAAATCCGAACCCGTTCGGGCCGCGCCCTGCGTTCGATGACGACATCGTGTGGTCCACGAATCCGCGGGCGTCGGCGCTCTGGTTTCTCCAGGCGCCGAGCGACCGCGGTTGGACGAAGCTCCGCGGCTCGGCCGGAACCGGCATCCGCCCGCCGACCGCCTTCGAGATTGCCTTCACCGACAACCCGGGGCTGAAGCCGGAGCGCAGCCGGAGCTTCGACGCGGGCGTCGAGCAGGCGTTCGCGCGCGGCGCCGCCGTCGTCTCCGCCACGTTCTTCTACAACAACTACGACGACCTGATCGTCGCGGTCGGCCAGTCGTTCGTCGACGCGAGCCGGTTTCGAACGGACAACATCGCCAACGCCCGGGCGCTGGGCGCGGAGATCGTCGGCACCTGGCGCGGGCGGGGCGTTGCCGTGACCGGGAACTACACCTGGCTCGACACGGAGATCCTCGCGGTCGACAACGTGCCAGGCCAGGCGCCTTCTCCCTTCGAGGTGGGCGATCCTCTACTGCGCCGCCCGCGGCACCAGGGGACGATCGACGTCACGGTCACGCACGGGCGGTTGACCGGCTTCGCGATCGGCAGCGTGCGCGGGGAGGTGCTCGACGTCGAGCCTTCGTTCGGCGCGAGCGGCGGCCTCTTCGAGGCGCCCGGCTACTTCGTCATGTCGGCCGGCGCGTCGTACCGCCTGACGCCGCGACTGAGCGTGTACGGCCGCGTCACGAATCTGTTCGACGAGGACTACGAAGAGGCGTTCGGCTTTCCATCTCCGGGACGCGGCGGCTTCGCTGGAGTGCGCGTTGCTTTCGGCAAGTGACGTTCGGTTTTCGTATGGCGCGACGGAGACGCTTCGGGGCGTCTCCGTCACCTGCGCGCCCGGGGATCTCGTCGGCCTGCTCGGCCCGAACGGCTCCGGCAAGACGACGCTTCTCCGCCTGCTGGCCGGACTCCTGCGGCCCGCCGCCGGGACCATCACGATCGACGGAACGCCCATCGCGCAGTTGACGCGCGCCGCGGTCGCGCGGCGGATCGCGGTGGTCCCTCAGGAAACGCATCCGGCGTTCGATTACTCGGTCCTCGAGATGGTGTTGATGGGACGTTATCCTCATCTGGGCCGCTTCGCGCTCGAGGCGCCGGAGGACATCGAAATCGCGCGCGCCGCTCTGGCCGCCACCGGCACCGCGGAGCTCGAAGAACGTTCGTTCGCGACGCTCTCGGGCGGAGAGAAACAGCGTGTCGTGATCGCGTCGGCGCTCGCGCAGTTGGAAACCACACGAACCCCTCATGGTGGCGCACGGCTTCAGCCGTGCGGCTCGTTTCTCCTTCTCGACGAACCGACGGCATCACTCGATCTCGGCTATCAGCTCGACATCGCGTCGGTCGTGCGCCGGCTCGGCGACGAGCGCGGCATCGGCCTGCTCCTCTCGACCCACGATCTGAATCTCGCGGCCAGCCTGTGCCGCACGCTCGTCGTGCTCAAGGCGGGCGAGGTGCTGGCTTCCGGGCCCACGGCGGACGTCCTGACGCCGTCGCTCATCCGCCAGCTGTACGGCGTCGAGGCGGACATTGCCGCGCATTCGCGCACGGGCAGGCTGGTCGTGGTCCCTGTGGGACGGACCACGGCGCCGTGACGGCCATCCGCCGCCGGCTGATCGTCACGATCGTGGCGTTCGGAATTCCGTCGCTCGCCGTGATCGTCGGCGCGCCGATCGTCGGGTCGACGTCAATCGACCTGTGGCGCGCGCTCGATCGATCGGTTCCAATCAGCGAGAACGTCGACGCCCAGATCTTCTTCATCGCCAGGCTGCCGCGGACGCTCGCGGGCGCGCTCGTCGGCGCGACGCTCGCGACGGCCGGCGTCGTCTTTCAGGGACTCCTCCGGAATCCGCTCGCGACGCCGTTCACGCTGGGCATTTCCTCGGGCGCGGCGCTCGGCGCGATGCTGGCGATCACGTTCGACTGGACGATTGGATTCGGCAGCGTGTCCGCCGTGCCCATCGCGAGCTTTGCGGGGTCGATCGGCGCGGTCGCCATCGTGTACGCGCTTTCGGTGGCACGACAGCACGGGCTCTCGACCGGAGTGCTGCTCCTCGCCGGCGTCACGCTGAACGCGTTCTTCTCGGCGTTGATCCTGTTCGTCCAGTACTTCGCCGATTTCGCCGAGACCTTCCGGACGCTGCGCTGGCTGATGGGAGACCTCGACGTCAGCAGCTTTCAACCGATCGTGGTCGCACTCCCGCTCGCGGGCGCCGCGTTCGGCCTCTTCGCGACGCTGCCGCGGGCGCTGAACCTGCTCAGCCTCGGGCCCGACAGCGCGGGGGCGCGCGGCATCGACGTGACGCGCGCGCAGCGCACCGCCTTTTTCAGCGCGTCGCTCGCCACCGGCGCGGCCGTCTCGGTCGGCGGCCCCATCGGCTTCATCGGGATCATCGTGCCGCATCTCGTCCGCCTCCTCGTCGGCTCGGACCATCGGCTCGTGCTTCCGGCGTCGGCGATCTTCGGCGCGGCGTTCCTCGTGGCGTGCGATACGCTCGCACGCACCGTGATCGCGCCGGTCGAGCTGCCGGTAGGTGTGATCACGGCGCTCCTCGGGGGGCCGTTTTTCTTGTGGTTGTTGGTGAGACGCTAAGGACGCTGAGGACGCAGAGGAAGCAGAGGACGCAGAGGAAGCAGAGGACGCGGAGAAAAGCATGAACACACGAACGCTGACACGCCGAGGCACACAGATCGCCTATATCTCTCTCTGTTTTCTCGCATTCTTCTCTGCGCCCTCTGCGACCTCTGCCTCCTCTGCGCTCTCTGCGCGGCAGACCACAAAGCGCATCATCTCGCTAATCCCGGCACTCACTGAGATGGTGTACGCGATCGGCGCGGGGACCGATCTCGTCGCCGTCGGCTCCTTCGACGAGTACCCGCCCCAGGTGGCGTCGCTGCCGCGGGTCGGAGGACTCCTGGATCCGGATCTCGAGCGGATCCTGTCGCTGAAGCCGGATCTGGTCCTCGTCTACGACACGCAGACGGATCTGCGGCTTCAGCTCGAGCGCGCCGGCATCCAGCAGTTCTCGTACAAGCATGGCGACCTCGCGGGCGTGATGACCACGATCCGGGCGCTCGGGGCCAGCCTCGGTCGAGGCGAGGCGGCCGAAAAAGTCGCCGCCGATCTCGAAACGCGACTCTCGGCGATCCGCAGTAAGGTGTCGGGTCGGGCGCGGCCCAAGACGCTGCTCGTGTTCGGCCGGGACGCGCTCTCGCTGAGGGGGATATTCGCCAGCGGCGGCGTCGGCTTCCTGCACGATATGCTCGAGACCGCGGGCGCGGACAACGTCTTCGCCGACGTCAAACGCGAGTCGGTGCAGGTAACGTCCGAGCTCGTTTTACAGCGGGCCCCCGAAGCGATCGTCGAATTGCGGCACGCCCTGAAACCAGACCAGATGGATGCCGAGCGATCGGTCTGGTCGGCGCTCGCGTCAGTACCCGCCGTCCGGACGGGCCGAATCCACATCCTCACGGATTCGTCGCTCCCGATACCGGGGCCGCGCGTCGCGCAGGCAACGGAGTTGATCGCGCGGACGGTCCATCCCGAGGCCTTTCGATAGACGGGACGATGAAGGTCCTCGTCTCCTGGTCCTCCGGCAAGGACAGCGCGTGGATGCTGCACCTCCTGCGACGGCAGGGACGGCTCGAGGGAGCGGCGCTGCTCACCACTATCAACGAGACAGCCGATCGCGTGGCGATGCACGGCGTGCGGAGGACGCTCCTCGAAGCGCAGGCGAGGGCGGCGGGGCTGCCGCTCCGCGTCATCCCTCTCCCTCATCCCTGCCCGAACGATGTGTACGAAGCACGTATGCGAACCGCCGTGGAGCAGGCGGTGGCCGACGGCTTCACGCTGGCGGCTTTCGGGGACCTCTTCCTTCAGGACGTCCGCGCGTACCGGGAGCGCCAGCTCGCGGACACCGGGCTCGCGCCGCTTTTTCCCCTGTGGGGCCGGGATACGGCGGCGCTGGCGCGCGAGATCGTGGGCGCGGGGGTGAAGGCGACCGTCACCTGCGTGGATACGCGCGCGCTCGATCGGCGCTTCGCCGGCCGCCGCTTCGACGCGGCGCTCCTGGCCGAGCTTCCACCTGGCGTCGATCCCTGCGGCGAGCGAGGAGAGTTCCACACGGTCGTGACGGCCGGCCCGATGTTCGATCGGGAGATCGCGGTCACGCCGGGGAGCGTCGTCGAGCGGGACGGCTTCGTCTTCGCGGACGTGTTACCCGACGAACTCGACGCGCACCCGTGACGGGATGAGGCCGCGTTCGAACGCCTCGGCGTAGAGCCGCTCGAGCGCCGCCCGACCGCGCGGTCCGTACTCGAGCGTCAGCTCGTTGACGTACATCCCCACGAACGTGTCGGTGCGCTCGCGATCGAGCCCGCGGCCGAACTGCTGTGCGTAGGCCACCGCCGGAACGCGGTGCGAGAGCGCGTGCTCGATGCTGCCGCGGAGCAGACGGGAAACCCTCTGCATCATCTCGGGCCCCAGATCGCGCCGGATGATGTTGCCGCCCAGCGGCAGCGGCAACCCCCCGGTCCGATCCGCCCACCATTCGCCGAGATCGATGAGCTTCGCGAACCCTTCCTCGAGGTAGGTGAGCTGTCCTTCGTGTATCAGGAGACCGGCGTCGACGCGGCCGCTCGCCACCTCCTCCTGGATCCGATCGAACGGGATGACCACGTACTCGAAGTCCGGTTCGTGCAGTCGGAGCGCCAGGTAGGCGGTCGTCAGCGTTCCAGGAATCGCGACCTTCCGGCCCTTGACCGCGCGGGGACCGCCCGTGCGCGTCACGACGAGCGGGCCGTACCGATCGCCCATGCTGGCGCCGTGCGGCAGGAGCGCGTACTTATCCGCCAGATGCGCGTACGCGTGAAACGACACCGCGGTCACCTCGTAGCGTCCTTCGAACGCCGCGTGGTTCAGCGTCTCGATGTCAGCCAGCACCTGTTCGATCTGGAGATCCCCCGCGTCGACGGCGCCGCTCGCCAGGCCGTAGAACATGAACGCGTCGTCCGAATCGGGGCTGTGCGCGACGGTGATTTTCATTATTTTTCTCGCGCTGGGGCCCCACCCCCAACGCCTGCCACGCCTCGCTCACGCTCGGCGCGCTGATTCGAAGATTCTTTCACGATCCGAACGCTTTGGATCGCTGACTGCTGATCCTCTATACGTCGTCGTCGCTCGGCGGTAAATAGGGGCGAGACGCGCGACGGACGACGATAGTGAGGCCAAAGAGAACAATGACGAACGAGGCCGCGGCGCCGAGGTAGATACCGGCGCCCGTTTTCGTCTCGGCCGGCGGCCGCGCGTCGAGGCCGTACACGATGGGCCCAATCTGCGCATCGACCCACGCGCCATCTTCTGCGGTGCGCATCATGACTCGCTGTCCGAAGACGTAGACGCCGAGCGCGACGAGGCCGACGAGCAACAGTGGATGCCGGGAATTGCGACGCGTGGCGATGCTGGCCGCCGCGAGCAGCACCGCCAAGCCGCCGAGCGCCATCACCCAGAACATGGCGATGCGCCCCGCGTTGATCGGTACGTCGCCGACGTAGACCCATGGCAGGAATGCGCTCACGATCAGCAGTGCGCCGCCGGCGATCGCGAGGTAATAGGCGCGCATGCTGTGCCCGGCCGCCGCCACGGCCGCGCTGCGCAAAGACATGGACCGGAGTGTACCACGAGGGGTAGAATCGATCTTCTTAGCCGGAGCCCCGGCTAACCAGGAGCGCTGGCCATGAAACCCATCAGCGCCGTGATTCAGGGTCAGGATACGGCGGTGGTGCCGCCTCAGGCGTCCGTCGTCGATGCCGTACGCATCATGACGGCGCGCAACATCGGCGCCGTGCCGGTCGTCGAGGATGAACGTCTCGTAGGGATCTTCACGGAGCGGGACGTGATGGCGAGGGTCGTCGCGGTCGGCCTGGACCCGAAGAGCACGCCGGTCGGCGACGTGATGAGCCCGGACCTCGTCACCGCAGACGTGCGCGATTCCTGCGATACCTGCCTGCGCCGCATGCAGCAGGCGCGCGTTCGCCATCTCATCGTCCTGAACGAGGGGCGCCTGGCGGGGATCGTCTCCCTGCGCGATGTGCTGGCGGTCGACGCGGACGAGAAGGACGAAGCGATCAATCTGCTGAACGCGTACGTCCACTACATCCCGGCAGATCTCGCGCGCAAGCCTTAGTGGCCCGTCTTCGCTGAACAAGGACCACTAACGGGGCGGGTCCGGCTTCTTCTTCGACTTGTCGCTGCCCCTGTCGGCCAGCCACTTCATCAGCGCCATCGCGCCGCCGAGTAGATCTGCGGGCGGCGACTTGAACTCCTGAGGCGTGACGAGATTGAGAAACTCCTGATGCGTGGGTGAGCCGTACTGCACGGCGCCCGTCGTGGGATCGAACTCGGCAAGAAAATCGAGCCGCGGAGACTTCCCGTACACGTCCACGTAGTACTCGAGCTTGAGGCCCGTCGTCCTGGACGGCGCCGCCTGCGCGAGCTTGCGCCGGATGCGCTGGAGCGACACCGGGAGCTCGCCGGAGGGCTGCGCGGCCGCGGCGACGGGCTGTTCGCTTTCCGGCTTGACCCGAGGCTTCCCCGCCGGTTGGCCCGCGTACGCCGCAGGGCTGGCCAGAAGGGTCACGACGAGGAAGATCGCAAGCGGCCTCATGCTGAGCTTTGGACGTTCGAATCGACCGTCCGGCTGGATTGCCCGGACGAGCGAAGATGGTGCACAACACGCGCCACCCGCTGAGCGGCCTCATCAACCTCCTCGGCCGTCGTGAACCGGCTGAGGCCGAAGCGGATCGTCGCCCGGGCGAGCGCCGCCGGAACGCCGATGGCGCGCAGCACGTGTGAGGGGGCGTCGGTCGCCGACGCACAGGCCGCGCCGGGAGATACCGCGAGATCTCCGAGCGCGAGCATCAGACCTTCCCCTTCGATACCCTCGAAGCTGACGTTCAGGTTGTGAGGCAGCCGCGCCGATATCGATCCGTTGATCGAGACGCCCGCGATGCGCGATGTCAGGCCCTCGAGCAGCCGATCGCGCAGCGCCGCCAGACGAGCGCCTTCGGACGCCATCTCGTCGCGTGCGATGGAGCAGGCCCGCCCGAGCCCCACGATGCCCGGCACGTTGAGCGTGCCGGAGCGGAGGCCTCCTTCGTGGCCGCCGCCTTCGACGATCGGCTGGATCTCGAGCCGCGGCCGTTGGCGCCGGATGTAGAGCGCGCCCGCTCCCTTCGGCCCGTACAGCTTGTGCGCCGACACGGACGCCAGGTCCACGCCCCAGTCACCGAGCGCGAGCGGGATTTTGCCGGCAGCCTGCGCGATGTCCGAGTGAAAGACCGCTCCGCTCGCGTGCGCGATCCGCGCCGCGTCGGCGAGCGGCTGGAGCACGCCGATCTCGTTGTTGGCCGCCATGACGCTCACCAGCAGCGTCGATCGATCGACGGCTCGCTCGAGAACGTCGAGCGACAGCAGGCCTTCACGCGAGACCGGAAGCCGGACGATCTCGAACCCTTCGCGTTCGAGCGCTCCGCAGACATCGAGAACCGAGTCGTGCTCGATTTCCGTCGTGACAATCCTGCGCCCCCGATCCCGACGCGCGTGGGCGAGTCCCTTGATGGCGATGTTGTTCGACTCGGTGGCGCCGCTCGTGAACACGATCTCGCGGGCGCTGGCGCCGAGAAGCGAGGCCATGTCCTCCCGCGCCGTTCGAACCGCGGCGGCCGCATCCTGGCCGAACGCATGGGTCCGGCTCGAGGCGTTGCCGAAACGCTCCGTGAAGAAGGGCAGCATCGTCTCGAGTACGCGGGGGTCGACCGGCGTGGTCGCGTGCGAATCCAGGTAGATCGGCCGCTTCACCTTGGCCTGCTTACCACATCCCAAGCTGCAGCTTCGCCGCGTCGCTCATGCGATCCTTCGACCACGGCGGATCCCAGACGATCTCGACGCGTGCGTCGCTGACGCCCGGAATCCGGCGCACCTTCTCGCGGACTTCGACCGGGAGCGTCTGCGCGGCGGGACAGGCGGGCGCGGTGAGCGTCATCCTCACGCCCACGACCGCGGCGCTGTTGACGATGACATCGTAGACGAGGCCGAGCTCGAAGATGTTGACCGGGATCTCCGGGTCGTACACGCTCGAAAGCGCTTCGAGCACCTTCGGTTTGATCTCGAGCGTCTTCAATGGATCCGCGACGAGATCGCCGACCGGCTGGCTGATCGGCTCGGCGTCCGGGGTGGTCGGGGCATCCGGAACGATGGGGAAGTCTGTCATGTGGTTCCTGCAGCCCTGAAGGGCCGCCCGGAGCCCTGAAGGTCTGCGCTACTCTGTCGAAACGACCGGCTTGTCTTGCTTCACGGCGGCTTTCATCGTGTGCCAGGCGAGGCTCGCGCACTTCACGCGTACCGGAAACTCTCGCACGCCCGCCAGGGCCGAAAGCTTCCCGAGCGGTTCGACCGGCGTGTCCGGGGGCGCGGTCACCATGCGATGGAACCGCTCGAAGAGGGCCTCGGCCTCCACGACCGACTTGCCCTTCAGCGCTTCGGTCATCAGCGACGCCGACGCCTTGGAAATCGCGCAGCCCGAACCCTGAAACCCCACGTCGCGAATGACGCCGGCGTCGACGGTGAGGAACAGCGTCAAGCGGTCGCCGCAGAGCGGATTGAAACCCTCCGCGCGGCGGTTCGCCCCTTCGGGCGCCCGAAAATTCCGCGGACGCCTGTTATGGTCGAGGATGACTTCCTGATAGAGGTCGCTGAGATCGCTCATGGTCTGGGTCACGCAAACATCGTGCGCGCCTTGTCGAGCGCCGCGACGAGCGCGTCCACATCGTCCATCGCGTTGTAGATGCCGAACGACGCGCGGATGGTCGCCGGCACGCCGAACCGGTCCATGACCGGTTGCGCGCAGTGCTGGCCCGAGCGGACGGCCACTCCTTCTGCGTCGAGGATCGTCCCCGCATCGTGCGGGTGAATGCCGTCGAGCGTGAACGAGAGGACACCGGTCTTCTCACGAGCGGTGCCGAAGATGCGGGTGCCGGGAATCTCGCGCACGCGCGCCGTCGCCGCCGCAAGAAGCGCGTCCTCGTGCTCGAGCACGGCCGCCCGATCGAACCCCTGAAGATAATCAATCGCCGCGCCGAAGCCGACGACTCCTGCGATGTTCGGCGTTCCGGCCTCGAACTTGTACGGCAGGACGTTGTAGGTGGTCTTCTCGAAGGTCACGGACTGAATCATGTCGCCGCCACCCTGATAGGGCGGCATCCGCTCGAGCAGGTCGGTTCGCCCGTAGAGGAGGCCCGTCGCCGTCGGCCCGTACATCTTGTGCCCCGACAGCACGTAGAAGTCGCAGCCGAGCGCCTGCACGTCAATCGGCAGGTGCGGCGCGGCCTGCGCGCCATCGACGAGCACCACCGCGCCGCGCGCGTGCGCCCGTTCGACGATGTGCCGGACGGGGTTGATCGTCCCGAGAGCGTTCGACACGTGGGCGACCGCCACGATCTTCGTCCGTTCCGACAGGATCCGCTCGAACTCCTCCACGACGAGCTCGCCGCGATCGTCGATCGGCGCCACACGCAGATGGGCACCGGTTTCCTCGCACACGAGCTGCCACGGGACGATGTTCGAATGGTGCTCCATCCAGGAGATCAGCACCTCGTCTCCCGGCTTCAACACCGATCGGCCGTAGCTCTGCGCAACCAGATTGATGCCGTCGGTCGTCCCGCGCGTGAGAATGATGCCGCGCAACTCGGGCGCGTTGACGAACCGCTGCGCCTTCAGCCGCGCCGCCTCGTACGCCCCGGTCGCGCGCTCGCTCAACAGGTGCGTCGCGCGATGGATATTCGCGTTCGCTTCCTCGTAGTACCGATCGAGCGCCTCGATGACGGCGCGCGGCTTCTGGCTCGTGTTGGCGCTGTCGAGGTAGACCAGGCGCTTGCCGTGCACGAGCTGCGTGAGGATGGGAAAGTCCCGTCGGACCTGGGCCACGTCGAAGTGCGCTATCGGAGCCTGGGATGCCGTGCCGGGGATCATGTCTGTGCCGAACGGACCCTCAGGCCCGATCCTCCAGGTCCCGCGCGAGCTGTGCGTACAGCCCGGTCTCCATCTGCACGCGGACGGGCTCGACCTTGATCTGGTTCAGGATCTCCCCCGCGAACGCGTGGATGAGCATGTCACGCGCCTCGACGGCCGTGAGACCGCGCGCGCGCAAGTAGAACATCGCTTCGTCGTCGAGCTGGCCGATCGCCGCCCCGTGCGTGCACTTCACGTCGTCGGCGAAGATCTCGAGCTGCGGCTTCGTGTTGATCTGCGCGCCATCGGACAGAAGCAGCGCGCGGTTGGTCTGTTTCGCGTCGGTCTTCTGCGCGTCGGGGCGAACGACGATCTTTCCGTTGAAGATCGCGCGGGCCTTACCTGCGAGGATGCCCTTGTAGACCTCGTGGCTCGCGCAGTGCGGCAGCGCGTGATCGATCGTCGTATGGTTGTCGACGAGCCGCCGTCCGTCGCTGAAGTACAGGCCGTTCAGCGTGCACTCACCCCCCTCGCCGCCGAGCACCGCGAGGATGTCGTTGCGGACGATGTGGCCGCCGAAGGAGAACGACTGCGAGGCGAACGTGCTCGATCGACCGAGTCGCACCTGCATCGTCGCGACGTGGTGAGCCGTCATCGGCTCCCGCTGATCCTTGTAGTGCTCGACCACGGCACCATCCTCGAGGACCACCTCGGTGACCGCGTTCATCAGGTACGGCGTACCCGCCGCGCCGATGTAGGTCTCGACGATTGTGGCCTGCGCGTTCGCGCCCGCCAGGACCACGACGCGCGGGTGCGCAACTTCGGGGCTCGTGCCGGGCGTGGTGACGACGACGATGTGGATCGGATCCGTGACGATCGCACCGGCGGGAATGCTGACGAACGCGCCATCTTCCAGAAACGCCGTGTGCAGCGCGACGAAAGGCCGGCGGTCGAAGGCCAGGTTCGTGAGCTGATGCTCGAGCCGCGGCGCCTCGGCGCCGGTGAGCGCCGTGGCGAGGCCGCCGGCCGCGACGCGAGACCCGGACGATGTCGTCGAGAGATCGGCCGAAAACCGGCCGTTGACGATGATCAGGCGGGCCGCGACGCGGTCGAAGGCCACGCCGCCGACCAGCGCGTGGACCGCGCCGCGATCGACCGGCTCGCCGGCCAGCCGGAAGGCCGTCTCGGCGATCGGCGCGATGCTGGTGAAGCGCCACTCTTCGTCGCGTGTGGTCGGGAAGCCCGTCTCGGCAAACCGGGTGAGCGCCCGGCCTCGCAGCTCGCGCAGCCAGGAGGGAGCGGATCCGCCACGCTCCCGCACGAACCGATCGTACTCGGTCAGCATCAGGTCGTTCCGCTCGACGATCGCGCCTGTCGCTGCGCTCACGCCTTCGCTCCCGCGGCCTCGAGCCATCCGTAGCCCTTCTCCTCGAGCTCGAGCGCGAGCTCCTTGCCGCCCGAGCGGACGATCACGCCATCGTTCAACACGTGCACGAAGTCCGGGACGATGTAGTTCAGCAGCCGCTGATAGTGCGTGACGACGATGAACCCGCGATCCGGGCTTCGCATGGCGTTGACGCCGTGGGCGACGGTGCGCAGCGCGTCGATGTCGAGGCCCGAATCGGTCTCATCCAGGATGGCCAGCTTCGGTTCGAGCACGGCCATCTGGAAGATCTCGTTCCGCTTCTTCTCGCCGCCGGAGAATCCCTCGTTGACCGCGCGGCCGAGCATGCTCTGGTCGACGTCCAGCTGCGCCGCCTTGTCGCGGATGAGCGCCATGAACTCGATCGCGTCCAGCTCTTCCAGCCCCTGGTGCTTCCGCTTCGCGTTGAGCGCCGCCTTGAGGAAGTACGAGTTGTTCACACCGGCGATCTCGACCGGGTACTGAAACGCCATGAACACGCCCTCGCGGGCGCGCTCGTCCGGATCCATCGCCAGGAGGTCCTTGCCCAGATACCGTGCCTCTCCGGCCGTGACCTCGTACTGCGGATGCCCCGCGAGCGCGCGGGCGAACGTGCTCTTGCCCGATCCGTTCGGACCCATGATGGCGTGCACTTCGCCCGCCTTCACGGTCAGATTCACGCCGAGGAGGATGTCTTTCCCCTCGGCACGGACTTTCAGACCTTTGACTTCTAACATCGTTACCCCTGGCAGCCCTGAAGGGCTGCGCTACGCGTCTCTGTCTGGCAGGCCTAAAGGCCTGCGCTACGTGTTTCGGCGGGCCTGAGAGGCCCGCCCTCTCTGTTTATCCAACCGATCCTTCGAGCGAAACGCCCAGGAGCTTCTGTGCCTCCACGGCGAACTCCATCGGCAGCTCACGGAACACCTGCCTGCAGAACCCGCTGACGATCAGGTTGACCGCGTCCTCGGCCGAGAGGCCGCGCTGGCGGCAGTAGAAGATCTGTTCCTCGCCGATCTTCGACGTCGACGCCTCGTGCTCGACCCGCGCCGACGTGTTCTTGATCTCGAGGTACGGGAACGTGTGCGCGCCGCACTTGTCGCCGATGAGCAGCGAGTCGCACTGGGAGTAATTGCGGGCGTTCGTCGCGTTCTTCCCGATCTTCACCGCGCCGCGGTACGTGTTCTGCCCGAGCCCCGCCGAGATCCCCTTGGAGACGATCGTGCTCTTGGTGTTCTTGCCGAGGTGGATCATCTTGGTCCCGGTGTCCGCCTGCTGGCGGTTGTTGGTCACGGCGACCGAGTAAAACTCCCCGACCGAGCGATCCCCCTGCAGGATGCAGCTCGGGTACTTCCACGTGATCGCCGAGCCGGTCTCGACCTGCGTCCAGGTGATCTTCGACGACGTCCCCTTGCATAGACCGCGCTTCGTGACGAAGTTGTAGATACCCCCGCGGCCGTCCTTGTCGCCTGGATACCAGTTCTGAATCGTCGAGTACTTGATCGTGGCGTTGTCGAGCGCGACGAGCTCGACCACCGCGGCGTGCAGCTGATTCTCGTCACGCATCGGCGCCGTGCAGCCCTCGAGGTAGCTGACGGACGCCCCCTCGTCGGCGACGATCAGCGTCCTCTCGAACTGCCCGGTGTTCTGCGCGTTGATGCGGAAGTAGGTCGACAGCTCCATCGGGCAGCGCACGCCCTTCGGGATGTACGCGAACGACCCATCGCTGAACACGGCGGAGTTGAGCGCCGCGAAGAAGTTGTCGGTGTGCGGCACGACCGATCCGAGGTACTTCTTCACCAGGTCGGGATGCTCGCGCACGGCCTCGGAGAACGAGCCGAAGATGATACCCATCTCCGCGAGCTTCGCGCGGAACGTCGTACCGACCGACACGCTGTCGAAGACCGCGTCGACGGCGACGCCGGCGAGCAGCTTCTGCTCCTCCAGCGGAATCCCGAGCTTCTCGAACGTCGAGCGGATCTCCGGATCTACCTCGTCCAGGCTGTTCAGCTTCGGCTTCTGTTTCGGCGCGGCGTAATAACTGATCGACTGATAGTCGATCGGCGGATAGTGCACGTTGTGCCACGTCGGCTCGGTCATCTGCAGCCAGGCGCGGTACGCCTTCAGCCGCCATTCGAGCAGCCACTCGGGCTCGTCCTTCTTGGCCGAGATCATCCGGATCACGTCTTCGTTCAGCCCCTTCGGAGCAATCTCCTGCTCGACGTCGGTGACGAAGCCGAACTTGTACTCGCGGTTCGCGAGCTCTTCGATGGTTCGAGTTGCAGTAGTCATGTCGAAAACGATGTCCCACACCCGCACGTGCTCTTGGCCTGCGGGTTATTGAAAGTAAATCCCCGGCTGATAAGGGCCGTGTCGTAGTCGAGCACGGTCCCGTCCAACAGCTTGTGACTCTTGGGATCGATGAACAGGCGGGCGCCGCCCGGACCGTCGAAGACCTCGTCGGTCGGCCTTGGCTCCGCCTCCCAGGCGAACACGTAGCTATATCCCGAACAGCCGCCCGCGCGGATGGCGATGCGCAGCCCGCCGCCCGGGATGCCGTTCTTCTCGAGCATCTTGGCGATCACAGCCGCGGCGTTTTCACTCATCTGCACCATAAACAGAACCGGCTACCTCTTTCCTTCCGAGCTCACCGAGGAAAAAGGTGACTGTCCCCTTTTCCCCAGGGCACCCATCGTGACCGGCGTCTCCTCCGGCGGATCGATCGTCAGATCCGCCACGGTGCACGTCGCGAGCGCGGTGACGATCCGGTCCTTGATTCGCCAGAGCGGATCGCGGACGCTGCACGACGAGAACTGGTCGCACCCGTGATCGTCCGAAGAGCACGCCGTCATCGTCAGCGGACCGTCGATCGCCTGGATGACGTCGGCGACCGAAATCACCGAGGCGGCGCGCGCGAGCTGATAGCCGCCGCGCGTGCCTTGATGCGACGCGAGGAGCCCGCGACGGACCAGACGCTGCAGCACCTTCGCCAGCAGCTCCACGGGGATCTCGTAGTGCTGCGCGATCTCGCGCGCGCTCGCTGAGCCGCGATCGGCCTGCAGCGCCAGGTGCTTCATCGCCATGAGCGCGTAGTCGGCTTTCTTCGAGAGCCTCAGCATTCGATCCCCTTCGCGAAATCTCCGACCAAAGTAGTCCTATATTATGCCATTTCGGCCGGCAAAATAGACCACGAGCGGTTGAGGTAGCGGAAAACGGCGCAATTCTGTTGAGATTATCGCCACCTTCGCCTAATATTCGGTTCCGTGGACCTGCTCTATCTCCTGATCGGGCTGGCAGTCGGCGCCGCAACGGTCGGACTCGTCACACGATCGACACGGCGCGCCGACGCGGCGCTGAGGGACACCTTCGCCGCGCTGTCCGCCGACGCGCTGCGCGCAAACAACGATCAGTTCCTCCAACTCGCAAGGACGAAGATGGGCGAAGTCCAGGCGCAGTCGGCCGGCGACCTTGCGACGCGCCAACAGGCGATCTCGGCGCTCGTGCAGCCCATCTCGGATACGTTGAAGAGATTCGATGCGCAGATCCAGGACGTCGAGCGGCAGCGCGTCGGTGCGCACGCTCGGCTCGACGAGCAGCTCCGTTCGCTGCAGAGCGAGACGACCAACCTCGCGAAAGCCTTGCGCTCGCCGAATGTGCGCGGGCAGTGGGGTGAGCTGCAGCTCCGGCGCGTGGTCGAAGCGGCGGGCATGATCGAGCACTGCGACTTTTCGTTCAAGGAGAGCATCTCGGGGGACGATGGGCGCCTCACGCCTGACCTCGTCGTCCGCCTCCCGGGCGGCAGGAATGTCGTCGTGGATGCCAAGGTCCCCGCGACGGCGTATCTGGCGGCCCAGGATTCAGCCGACGAGCCGGCGCGGCAGGCGCGGATGCGCGATCACGCGCGGCAGCTCCGGGAGCACGTCACGCGGCTGGGGAACAAGTCGTACTGGAGCCATTTTCAGCCGACGCCGGATATCGTCGTGCTGTTCGTGCCGGCCGAAGCGCTGCTCACGAGCGCTCTGCAGAGCGACCCCGGTCTCCTCGAATACAGCCTCGGCAAGAACGTGCTGCTCGCGAGCCCCGTGACCCTCGTCGGCCTCCTGCGTGCCGTCGCGTACGGCTGGCAACAGGAAAAGATGGCGCAGAACGCGCTCGAGATCAGCGAGCTCGGCCGCACCCTCTACGAGCGGATCTGCAAGCTGGCGGACCACTTCGAGAAGCTCGGGGGCTCGCTGAAGCGATCGGTCGAGTCGTATAACGAAGCGGTCGGGTCGATGGAAAGCCGTGTGCTCGTCTCCGCGCGACGCCTGAAAGATCTCGGCGCCGCATCGGGCGACGAGCCGCTGGCGCTTCCGCCGATCGACACGAGCGTGCGCCCGACGCGTGCGCCGGAGCTCACGGGCCTTTTCGACAACGCGCTGGATGGAGAGCTGCTGAGCGAGATCGAGGAGGGGAAGAGGGGCACGCCCGACCTGAAGGTCGGGCCTACCTAATCGCCGCGGTCACCGTGACGCTGGCTCGGATCTCGACCTCTCCCGGGGCGACGGGCGTCTGCGGCGCCGCGTCCGCCCGGGCGAACATCACGTTGCGCGTCATCGGGACGAACTCGGCGCGCTGTTCCTCGATCGTCACAATCCGATCAACCGTCTTGCCGGCGCCGGATGCGAGCGCGGAGGCGCGCGCGAGCGCGTCGGCTACAGCCGCCTTCAACGCCTCCCGCTCGACGACCGTTCGGTCCTTCAGATCGAAACGGACTTCATGTACTGAAGTGGCTCCCGCCTCGATCGACGCGTCGATGACCTCCCCGACGCGCGTCACATCGTCCAGCCGGACTTCGATGACGTTGCGCGCGACGTAGCCCCGCAGCTTCTGGCGGCCGCCGGCATGGTCGAACTCCGGCTGCAGATCGAGCGCGCGAGTCTCGATCGCCGAATCGGCGATCCCGAGCGCCTTCAGCCGCCCCCGCACCGCGGTCATCGTCTTCGCGTTCTGCGCCTGCGCATCCTTCGGCGCGACCGCGCGCGCCTCGGCGCCGATGTTGACGAACGCCCGGTCGGGCGCGCGCCGGAGGATCGCCGACCCCGTCGTCACGACGACGGGCTCGCGCCGGGCGTCGCGCGGCGCCTGTTCCTGCGGGGTGAAGAGCAGCGCAAGCACGGCCATTAAATATTCGGGCTTCATGACGTCTCGGGTGATGCAATCCGGAAGCCGATGCTGTAGGAATACGTGTCCGGCGGCACCTCGTGCCGATGCGAACAGGTCAGCATGCGAATGTCGGAGACGGGCCAGCCCCCGCCGCGGAGCACGCGGAGCCGTCCGTCGGCCGGCCCTTGCGGGTTGCGCTCGCCGGCCGACCGGTACACGTCGGCGCCGTACCAGTCCGAGACCCACTCCCAGACGTTCCCGATCACGTCGTACAGCCCGTATCCGTTCGGCGCGAACGCACGCGCCGGCGTAGTCCCGTGCGACATCTTGAGCGACGGATCGGTCAGGAAATTCGCCTTGAGCGGGTCCAGCTCGTTGCCCCAGGGATACCGGGACCGCTCGAGTCCGCCACGGGCCGCCTTCTCCCACTCGGCTTCCGTCGGCAGGCGGATCGGACGGCCGCTCGTCTCAGCCAGCCACTTGCAGTAGGCGTCCGCGTCCTCCCACCTGATGAGGGTCACCGGATGGTCGAGCCGCCCGTCCGGTGCCTGGCTGTCATTCCAGACGTACTGGGCGCTGAGACGCCGGAACATCCGTTCGCGATCGCGGCCGCCGTTGGTGACGATGAGCGGCAGCTCGTAGACCGCGGGCGCGCGGTGGTTCGTCTCCCGGACGAAGCGGGCGTACTGCCGATGGGTGACCGGGTAGACGCCGATCGAGTATTCGTCGAGATGGACCGGGTGCGCGGGCCGCTCGTCCTCATCCCCGTCGTCGGAGCCCATGACGAACTCTCCGGCGGGGATCGCAACCATCTCGGGAACAGTTTCCTGCGACAAGGTCGGCTGTCCTGCGCCTAGAAGATACCTTAGACTACCGCCATGCGCATCGAAACGTTCGCGATGGAGCGGCTGCAGTCGACGTGGGAGAACCGGGTCGAGTTCAACCTGTCGGAAAGCGGTGTCCACCCGCTGAGGCTCGAGGAGCTGCTCGACGTCCGGCAGGCCGGGGACGCGACCGGCGGCAACCTGGCCCGCCTGCTCAAACAGGAGCTGGTCTACATACAGTCGAACGGCACGCCCGAACTGCGCAACGCGATCGCGAGTCTTTATCCCGGGGTGACCGAGGATCACATCGAGGTCACCAATGGCGGATCAGAGGCGAACTACCTGGCGGTCTGGCACCTCGTGGAGCCTGGAGACGAGGTCGTGATGATGACCCCGAACTACATGCAGGCATGGGGTCTCGTGCGCGGCTTCGGCGGCGTCGTGAAGCCGTGGCCGCTCCGCGAGCACGACACCGCGGCCGGGCGGCGATGGCGTCCGGACCTCGACGAGCTGACCAGGCTCGTCACGAAGCGGACGAAGTTGATTCTGATTTGCAACCCGAACAACCCGACGGGCGCGAGGCTCGAGGCACCGGATCTGGATGGCATCGCCGCAATCGCGGAACGGCAGGGGGCGTGGATCCTGGCTGACGAGATCTATACGGGCGCCGAGCTGGACGGCCAGGACACGCCCTCCATGTGGGGGCGATCGGAGCGGGTGATCGTCACGAGCGGCCTGTCGAAGGCCTACGGTCTGCCAGGGCTCCGGATTGGCTGGATCGTCGCGCCCCCTGCGCTGGCGGCATCGCTCTGGTCGTACCACGACTACACGACGATCGCCCCGGGCGCATTGAGCGACTTGCTGGCGCGCATCGCGCTCGATCCGGCGCGGCGGCCGTCGATCATCGAGCGCACCCGGCGCATCATCCGGACGAACTATCCCGTCATCAGGGACTGGCTGACCTCGCACGGCGACGCGTTTTCCCATGTTCCGCCGGAGGCGGGCGCGATCGTCTACGTAGGCTATCGACACGGGATCAACTCGACCGAGCTGGTCACCCGGCTGCGCGACACGCAGAGCGTGCTCATCGTCCCTGGCGATCACTTCAACATGGACGGGTACCTGCGCATCGGCTTCGGATCGGAGACGTCTCACCTCGTCGAAGGCCTCCGGCGTCTACATCTGCTTCTCGAGACGGCGCCCGTGTAGGGATGCGCCTCGATCTCGTGCTCGTCGGCTTTGGCAACGTCGCGCGCCGCTTCGTGCGGCTCGCGTGCGAGAAGGCCGAGACCCTCGATCGCGATCACGGCCTCACCATTCGCGTCTGCGGAATTGCGACCGCTCGGCATGGCTCGACGTTTGACGAAGCGGGCATGGATGCCGTGGCGGCAGCGGATGCGGTGGAAGCCGGCCGGGCGCTCGGCGAGCCAGCTCCGGCCGTGGAGGTCATCCGGCGGGCGTCCGCGTTCGAGCGGACGGGCGTTGTCGTCGAGACGACGCCCCTCAACGTGCAGACGGGGCAACCGGCACTCGATCACGTCCGCGCGGCGCTCCTCGCCGGATTGCACGTGGTGACGGCGAACAAGGGGCCGGTAGCGATTGCGTGGGCAGAGCTCGATCGCCTCGCACGCGAGCGCGGTGTGTCGTTCCTCTTCGAAGGGGCCGTGATGGACGGCGTCCCTGTGTTCAACCTCGTCCGCGAGACGATGCCCGGCGTTCGCATCACCGCCTTCCGGGGCGTCGTCAACAGCACGACGAATCACATCCTGACGATGCTCGAGGATGGAGGAGAGTTCGGCGCCGCGCTCGACGACATGCAGCGCGCCGGGATCACCGAGGCGGACCCCTCGCTCGACGTGGACGGTTGGGATGCGGCTGCAAAGGCGGCGGCGCTCGCGAACGTGCTGATGCGGGCGGACCTGACGCCAGTGAAGGTCGACCGAACGGGGATTCGCGGCGTCACCGGCGCCGAGGTGCGGGCCGCGGCCGCGCGAGGCAACCGGATCCGGCTGGTGGCGTCGGCCCGGGACGGACACGCGCGCGTACGCCCGGAAGAGCTCCCGGCGAGCGACCCGCTGGCGCAACTCCGCGGGATGCAGAACGCGGTCGTGTTTGAGACGGACGTTCTTGGCGAGATAGCCATGACGCAGCTTGGAGGCGGGCTGACGCAGACCGCCTACGCCCTCGTCAGCGATCTGGTGACGGTGGCGCGGCGGATTCGATCAGGCGACGGAGCTCCGGCTCGTTGAAGCCCTTCACGATCCGGTCCCCGAAGACCGTCACGGGGACCGAGCGGAACCCGCGAGCCAGCAGCTCGCGGTACGCGGCGTCATCCTCTTCGACGTTCTTCTCGACGAACGCGGCGCCGGCCTGTGAAAGAAACTCTTTCACCTTCTGGCAGCTCTGTCAGCTCGGGCCGGTGGTGTAGACGATAATCACGAATTGATTATGGCCGATCCGAAAGGGCCGCTCGCCGGGACCGTCGTCGTCGACTTCACACGCGTGCTGTCCGGGCCGTACTGCACGATGCTGCTCGCCGACATGGGCGCGCGCGTGATCAAGGTCGAGCAGCCGGGGAAGGGGGACGACACCCGCGCCTGGGGGCCGCCTTTCATCCGCGGAGAGAGCGCCTACTTCCTGAGCATCAACCGGAACAAAGAGAGCATCACGCTCGACTTGAAGCGGCGCGAGGCGCGGGACGTTCTCGACCGTCTCCTCGCGAAAGCGGACGTGCTCGTCGAGAACTTCCGGCCCGGCACGATGGATCGCATGGGGATCGGGTACGAGCGGGTCTCTGCCGACCACCCGAGACTCGTCTACTGTGCGATCTCCGGCTTCGGACAGACCGGGCCCAGGCGCGACCTGCCCGGATACGACGCCGTCGTGCAGGCCGAAGGGGGGTTGATGAGCATCACGGGCGCCGCGGATGGCCCACCTTACCGCCTCGGCGTCGCCATCTCCGACATCGTTGCGGGCATCTTCGCGTCGCACGGGATCGTGCTCGCTCTTCTTGCGCGCGAGCGCACGGATCGCGGGCAGCTCGTCGACGTCGGAATGCTCGACGCGACCGCGGCGCTGCTGACCTATCAGGCCGGCATCTTCTTCGCAACCGGCAGCTCCCCGGGCCGCCTGGGCAACCGGCACCCGACGATCGCGCCCTACGAGACGTTCACGGCAGAGGACGGCGACTTCGTCGTCGCAGTCGGCAACGACGAGCAGTGGCGGCGGTTCTGCGCCGCGACCGGCCTGGACGGCCTGGCGAGCGACCCGCGGTTCGTGACGAACCGCGATCGGGTGACATGCTACGACGAGCTGCGACCGCTCCTCGCGGCGCGGTTGGCGGAACGGCCTCGCGCCCATTGGCTCGAGGCGCTGACCGCTGCGGGGGTTCCGTGCGGTTCGGTCCGAGACATCGGCGAAGTGCTCGGCGATCCGCAGCTTGCGGCGCGCGACATGATCGCCCGGCTCGAGCATGGAGCCGCAGGCGCGATTCGAGCGCTCGGCGTGCCAATCAAGCTCTCCGACACGCCAGGCTCCGTCCGCACGCCACCGCCGCAACTCGGCGAGCACACCGACGCGGTGCTGCGCGATCTTGGATTTGATGTGGAGGAGATCGCCCGTCTGCGTACTACGGGGACGATCTAACGCGCGCTCCTACCGTTCGACGAACGGCCCAATCTCCAGGGTGAGAAAGTCCAGGACATCGTCCTCTGTCAGCTCGTGGACTTTCACGCCCGGGCGCAGGGGCCGCTCCGAGGTCATCGTGCGCGCGCCGTGGGCGCGGGTCGCCCGTCCGATGGCTTGCGGTGGACTGAGCTGGGTATCGAGCTCGATCTCGATGAAGTCGCTTCGCGATCGGTCGGAGGCGAGGCAGAGCTGCCCGGCGGGCGTATTGACCGAGAAGTGGTATCCCTCCGCCGCCAGCGCTTGAGCGAACTGACGGAAGATCGGCCCTGCCACCTCCGTCAAGAACCGCGCGAAATCGCGCTCTGCGGCGTCCACTTCAACGCGGCGCTCGGCGGCCCGTCGACGCGCGTCCTCGATCCGCTGGAGCACGCGCCGGCGGACATCCGCGATCTCGACCACTCACGCCAGCCTTTCGACGAACGCCGTGTCGAAGCCCTCGCGGCGGAGCTGGGCCACGAGACCCTCGCGATCGACGGCTTTCCGGTAGGCTTCGCCCGGATCGACAACGCCGGCGCGCACGAGCGCGGTGAGCGCGTCGTTGAGCGGGACCATGCCGAGCTTGCGGCCGCTTTGAAGCGCCGCCCGGATCTGGAACAGGTTCCCCTCGGCGATGAGCGCCGCGACCGCCGGCGTGTTGAGCAGCAGCTCGCGCGCCGCGACGCGGCCGCCGCCGCGCTTGCGGAGGAGCGCCTGCGCGATCACGCCGCGCAGCGTCGAAGCCAGCGCGCTCCGGAGCAGCGCGCGCCGCTCGGACGGCGCCTGCTCGAGCAACCGCTCGATCGCCGCCTCCGAGGTTGAGGCGCGCAGGCCTCCGAACACGAGGCGTCCGCTCTGCGCCGCTTCGACCGCGGCGGCGACGGCGTCGGCCGACGCCAGCTCCTCGATCACGAGGACGTCGGGATCCTCGCGGAGCGCCGCGCGTACCGCTGCGGCAATCTCGTCGCCCCTGCCGCGCACCTCGCGCTGGCTGACGAATGACCGCTTCGCCTCGTGCAGGAACAGAATCTGGGATTCGATCGTGACGACGTGCTCGCTCCGCGTGCGATTGACGAGATCCACGAACGCGGCGGCGAGAGTCGACGCGCCGCTTGCGCGAGGACCCGCCAGCAGGACGAGCCCATCCGGCAGCGCTGACAGCGCCTGGATCTCCTTCGACAGCCCGAGCTGCTCGGCGGAGATCGCCCGTGGCGGCAGCATCCGGAAGATGACGCCCGGTCCGCGGTGATCGCGGAAGCTCAGACAGCGCACGCGCCCGACCTCCGCCATGTCGCAGATCCACTCCGTCGTCTCGCCCGCGCGGACCGCCTCGCGCGTGGTCACCGGCGCGACGCTCATCGTGAACGCCTCGACCACTTCAGGCGTCAGCTGGTCTTCCGAGTCGAGTGTCTGCATCTCACCGTCGACCCGCACGACCGGCTTCGTGCGCGCAACCGTGTAGAGCGCTGACGCGCCTCGGGCGGCGGCGATCCGAAGCAGCCGATCGAGATCGGACGGAGCGGCGACCTGCTGCGGGGGCGGCGTTTCACGCACGACCCGTGAAATCGGCACGACCACCCCGGGCATCGCGGCCTCGACGCCGCCCGTCGCCTCCGCGTCAAGCGGGGACGGCCGCCGGGGCTCGCTCGCCGCGGGCTCGGCTTCCCGCGAGGCCTCTACCTCCGGCGCGGGCGCGGAAACCGGCGCGGCGCTGGTCAACGAGCTCAAGTCGATGGCGGTCTCTAGAACGGCCTCGGCGTGCGCGACAGGCGCAACCTGCTGGACCGGCGCGTCTTCCTCGAGCCGCAGCTGACCTTCGGCTTCGACTAACGCCGCGGCCGTCGACGCCAGGAGCGCGTCCACGTCCGCCTGGGTCGGCGCTTCCTGGGACACGTCCGGCACGAGCTCGAGCTCAGGAACCTCGGCATCCATCGCGATCGGCGCGGTCGGCTCCATCGGCACGACCGACGGTTCCGGCTGCAGCACGGGTTCAGCCTGCGCGACCGGTTCTTCCGCAACGGCTTCCGCCGCCGGAACGGGCGGCTCGCGAACGACGGGCTCTTCGGGCGCCTCCTGCCGATCCAGTCTCGCGGCCGCGGGCGGCACCTCGGTTGTCGCGCGCACTTCGGCGGCGACCTGCGGCTCGGCGGGTGCCGGTGCTGCCGGAGCCGCCTGAGGCGGCGCTTCGGCCGCAGGTGCCTCCTCGGCGGCAGCGGCGGACGCGGCGGCTGCCGAGGCTTTCACGTGCCTGATCTCGAGCCAGATGTCCTGGCCGCCGCGCGCGGCGATCACGAAGAACCTGACGCCCTCCTGATTCTGCGGAAGCTCATGCTCCACCGCGCCGACTTCCTCGAGCGATCGCCGAACGTCCGGCGGCAGCAGCTGGTCGAGCATGGCGGAGACCGCCTCGGTCGTCAGCAGCTTCGACGACAGCTCGACCTGCCCCCAGGCGAGGGGACCACGGAATGCGTTCAATTCCGACGACGAAGAGGTGACGACGTACGGCTTTTCACCGACGTGCATGACGAGCGCGTCGCCGTCGAGCCGAATGATCGCCGACAGCAGTGAGTCGATGAGTGACATCGTGTGCAGGTCCGTGAGATCCCGAAGGAGCGTGTCGGACCGGTCCCACTTTGTTGTCGGAACCGTCCGGCCCGGCCTTTAGGTCGTGCCGATTTCGTACACGCGCACGAGCTCGACGAGTTTGTAACCGCGAGTCTGATAGGGCGGCACGATCCGCTCTGATCGAAGATACTGGATCATGCTCTGATCTGCGAAGTCCGGGGCGCCAACGCCCGGCGCCGCCTCGAGCGCGCCCTCGAGTTCCTGAAGGCTCATCGTCTTTTCCGACACCTCCCTGGATCCGGGAAGAAACCCGAAGCGCGTGACCCGCTCGCGCCGCGTCCGAGTCGCGAACGCGACATACACTTCGTTGCTGATGAAGTTGTAGTCGGCCTCCGATCGGGTTGCCGGGGCGTCCTCTACGCGCACGAAGCTGATGCCGTCGAGGGTCTTCAGCAGCTCGACCAGCGTGTGCGTGAACGTCCCCTCGCCGGACCATCTCGAGATGTCGATTTCCATCGTTCAGGACGCGGCCTTGTCAGCCGTCCGAGCGGCGGAGGCCGAATGAATCGCCATGAGTCCGCCGAGCACGGGAAGATACCTCGCACCGTCGAAGCCGTGCGCCGCGAGCCGATCCACAATCGCCTCAGCGCCCGGGTACCTGCGGATGCTCTCCGGAATATACCGGTATGTATCGGGATCGCGGTGGAGGATCCAGCCAAGCGTCGATCCGACGACCGTCAGGTAGCCGAGATACGCGCCGCGAACGAGCGCGTTGGACGGACGGTTGAAGTCGAGCGACAGGAACCGCCCACCTGGCCGCAGCACCCTGCGGATTTCCGCGAGCGCCGTGTCGATGTCCGGGACGTTCCGGATGCCGTAGCCGGTGGTGACGAGGTCGAAGCAGCAGTCTTCAAACGGCAGGGCCAGCATGTCGGCGACGAGAAAAATGGGACAGCCACCTTTTTTCGCTTTTTGAAAAAAGGTGGCTGTCCCCTTTGCACGGGCGAGCTCCACCATCCGCAGCGTGATGTCCAGCCCCGTCACTCGCGCGCCGCGCGCGGCGAGCGCGAAGGCGATGTCACCCGTGCCGCACGCGAGATCGAGAGCGCGCGCGCCGGGAGCCGCGTCCGACATCGACACCAGGCGCCGCTTCCAGCGGGCGTCGGCGCCGTACGACAGCACCCCCGTAATGAGATCGTAACGATCGGCGATTGTGGCGAAGAGCCGGCGGACGTAGCGGCGCTTGCCGGCGGGCGTGTCGAGCGAGGTCCGAAGGTCGGGCCGCTCCGTCATTCCACCTCGATGATGCCACGCATCATCGAGGCGTGCGGGTTGCAGAGGTACTCGTAGCGGCCGGGCGCGTCGGGAACGCGGAACACGACGGCGTCCCGCTCGCGTGCCTGGAGGCGGCGGGTTCCCACGTTCCACGCGGAAACCGCGACGTCATGGGTGACCCCCGGTTCCTCGTTCCGCAGCACGAGTCGGATGTCCTCGCCGGCCTTGAGGCGAAGCGTCGGGTTCTCCGCACCGGCGCCGTCGAGATAGAAGCTCATGTCTCGCGCGACCAGCACGATCTCGCGCGGCGCGTTGGCGCTGTGTGCGACCTCGCCAGACACGGAATCGGCCCCGAGCGGCAACAGGGCGCCCACGCCGATCGCGGCCGCGGCGACCAGGGCCACGAACATCCAGGCGAAGCGCCTATGGTTTCCCAGAAATCCCATCGTTCAGCCCACCAGCATCCCGGTCGAATACATGATCACGAAGCCTACGGCCAACCCTGCCAGCACTGGGCCGCGCGCGAAGTATCGCGATATGGTCTCGCCGCCCGCCATCTGTCGCGCGATCAGGTTCACGACCTGTGCGATCGCGCCCGCGCCGATCGAGAGGAACAGCACCGACAGCACGGGCGAATACACGAGCCCGCCGAGCCACGTCCCCAGGATCGTCGGCACTCCGCCGATCAGGCCGAGGACGAGCAAGTCGCGGATGGGCACGCGCTCGCGTGCGAGCGGGGCGATGATCGCCAACCCCTCCGTCGTGTTGTGCAGCGTGAACCCGATGATGAGCAGCGTGCCGAGCGCCGCCTCGCCGAGCGCGAACGCCGCGCCAATCGCGAGCCCCTCTCCGAAGTTGTGCAGGCCGATGCCCACGGCGACGAGCAGCGCTGTCGCCCAACCGACGCTGGCCTTCCTGCGCGCCGTCAACGTCGTTCCGAGCGCCTCGAGCGCCAGAAACGCGGCGACGGCGCCGAACAGAAAGAGCGCGGTGCCCTGAAACGACCCGGGAATCTCGCGGGCCATCTCGAGCCCTTCGTTGGTCGCGTCGACCAGCAGAAACACGAGCAGCCCGATCGTCAACGCCAGCAGAAAGTCGAGCCCGCGCTTCCCGACGCGGGCCACGACGGGAAACCAGAGCAGCCCGAGCGCCACCGGGATCACGCCGACATACAGACCGATGAGCGCAAAGATCCCGAGATGTTTCGGATCGGCGCGCGGCGTTTCGACGGCAACCGCGATCTCGTGCTCGAACGCCGTTCCGGTCGCCGACAGGATCTTGAGCGCGTGCGCTTCTCCCTGCACCCAGGGATACGGAATCTTCAGCGTCGCACGGCCAAGGTGACTGAGGACGTTCCCCCCCTCGACCGTGAACTGCCAGTACGCGTCGTCCACGACGACCTGCGCGATGGTCACCGGATCGGGCCCGTCGTTCATCACGGTCGCCGAGATACCATCCGGTCCGAGCGTCACCCGCTGGAACGTGAGGATCTCGACCGGAGGCGCCCCCTCGCCGCGCAGCGCATCGGCCGGACCCCAGCGGAGCAGCAGCACGATCAGCCCCGCCAATAGCAGCAGCGGAAGGATGGCGACCAACCAGAGGTTAGCCGTCAGGCCCGACTGCACCCGCGTGCCGGCGTCGCGTGAAACCGTGCCGTCAACCGTCTCAGGTTTCACGGCGGCCTCCCTCGGCGCGGAAGAGACCCATCCAACCCAGCTCCGCGAATTCGCTCTGGTGCGCGTGGAACATGAAGTCGCCCGGGTAGCGGAACCGGGTTTCGACGACCGCACGCTCGCCCTGACACAGCATGAGCGTGTCGGTGACCTCGCTGGTCGTCATCGACGTTCCCGTCCGGAACACGTCGAAGAACATGCCGTGCAGGTGCAGGCTGTTCACGAAGTCGAATTCGGTGACGTTCACGAGATAGATTCGGACGAGCTCGCCCACCTTGACCCGGATTGGCGAATGCATGAAATGGTGCGCGACGGTATTGACCGCGTACACCTCGTTGTCGGCGTCGAAGTTCGTGTCGAACGCGTTCATCACCATCACGAACTCGTCGGCCGGCGGCCGGCCGCCCTTGGGATCGACGATGAACGCGCCGTACAGCCCCTTGTGGATGTGGCGCTTCAGCGGAACCGCGTGGCAGTGGTACAGGTGCAGGCCGAACGGCTCGGCGTCGAACTCGTAGAGGAACGTCCCCCCCGGCATCACCTGGTGCTCGTGGAGCGAGCCATCCATGTCCGGGTGGTGCCAACCGTGGAAGTGGATCGTGTGCGGATGCGACCCGCCATTCGTGAACCGGATGCGCAGCCGATCTCCCTCGGTCGCCCGGATCGTCGGGCCGGGCACCTGCCCGTTATAGGTCCAGGCGGGAAAAAACATGCCCGGAGCAATCTCGAGCTCGCGATCGACGGCGAAGATCTCGTACTCCCTCAGCAGCGAACCGTCCGGACGGGCCGTCTCCTTGTAAAACTTCGACCGACGCTCGGGCGGAAGGTCCGAGAAGTTCCACGCTTTGAGGTACGCCGTCGGATCGAAGGTCTCGGTCGAGACGCGGCCGACGGCGCCCATGGCGTGCGATCCGTGCGAAAACGTCCCCGCCGGGCCCCCTCCCTGTGCACGGGCGCCTCGCCGGGCGAGAACGCCGGCGGCCAGAGTACCCAGCCCCGCCGCGTGCAGCCATGAACGTCGTGAAAGGCCCTTCATTCGGTCAGCTCAATTCCTGTTTTTGACAAATCAAAATATAAAGGTGTATCGTTCCAAAGTCAAATGGCGCCTTCCCAAACAGTCGAGAACTATCTGAAAGCCATCTATCAGGCGCAGGTAGCCCTGACCGACACCAAGGCTCTGGTGCCGATGGGGCACTTGTCATCGAGGCTCGGCGTCGTCCCCGGGACGGCGACGACGATGATGAAGACGCTCGCCGAGTCTGGCCTCGTGCGCTACGAGCCCTACACCGGCGTCCGTCTAACTGCCGCCGGTGAAAAGCTCGCGGCGCGCGTTCTCCGTCGGCACCGGCTCATCGAGCTCTTCCTCGTGCAGGTGATGGGCATGAGCTGGACCGAAGTGCACGAGGAAGCAGAGCAGCTCGAGCACGCCGTCTCCGACCGCGTCATCGATCTCATGGACGAGATGCTCGGCCGGCCCGAGGTCGACCCCCACGGCGACCCGATTCCGGGGCCGGAGGGCACGGTCGCGCAGCCCGAATATGAAACGCTCCTGTCCTGTCCGCTCGAGACGCCGGTCACCATCCGGCGCGTGCTCGATCAGGATCCGGATTTCCTGCGATTCATCGAGGAGAGCGATTTGAAGCCGGGGCAGACGATCCGGATCGAGCGACGCGACGCCGCTGCCGATCGTGTCAGTGTCAGGGGACCGAAGGATCGCGTGATCACCGTCGGTGCGCGCGCTGCCGCCAAGGTGCTGGTTCAGGCGGCTCGCGCCATCCTCATCGCTCTGGCGCTGACGGGAACCGCTGCCGCACAGACCCCCTCCACCTCATCATCGGATCGTCCGTTCGAGATCACCGACAACTCGTTCCTGGTGGAGGAAGCCTTCAACCAGGAAGCGAACATCTTTCAGAACATCTTCGGCCTGGCGTTCATCGGCGATGCGTGGGCGGCCGGCGTCACGCAGGAGTGGCCGCTGGGTGGACAAACACATCAGCTGTCGTACACGCTCCAGTGGCTGGATGGTGGATCGAGCGTGGGTTTCGGCGACGCCCTCCTGAACTATCGCTACCAGGCGATGGTGGAAGGGCCCGGGCGGCCGGCGTTTTCTCCACGCGTCAGCCTGGTCCTGCCGTTTGGCAGCGTGCCGCGCGGACTCGGCGACGGATCGGCCGGGCTGCAGTTCAACCTCCCGTTCAGCAAGCAGACCGGGGACTGGTACTGGCATTGGAACGCGGGCCTGACCTGGCTGCCGCAGGCCAACATCGACGACACGCACGAGGAGAACCTCGGCTCCCCATTCCTGTCGGGGAGCGCGATCTACCGCCTCCGGCCGATGTTCAACCTCATGCTCGAAAGCGTTTGGCTATCCGAAGAGGTCATTCGCGACGTCGGCACCGAACGCGTCAACTTCTTCACGGTCGCGCCCGGGGCGCGCGGGGGCTGGAATCTCGGCGATCACCAGTTGATCCTGGGGCTTGCGATCCCGATCACGTGGGGCGAGGACCGGACAGAAACCGGAGCGTTCATCTACGCCTCGTACGAGCTGCCCTTCAGGCGGTAGGTCCAGCCACGGAATAGGCGGCGAACGAGGTCGGCGTCTCCCACACCCGCACCCCCGTGACGTCCAGACCGAGGGTCCGCGCCTGGTCGAAGATCAGCTTCGCGATCCGCTCGACGGTCGGGTTGCTTTCGAGCAGGTACACCGGCTCGCCCAGCGCCTGCAGCGGTTTCACGAGCGGGTCGTCCTGACGCAGGATCATCTTGTGATCCAGCTCTCGGTCGATCCAACCTTTCACCAGGCGCTTGATGTCGCTGAAGTCGGCCACCATGTTCCGGTTGTCGAGTCGGTCGGTCCGGATGTCAATCTCAACGGCGGCGTTGTGACCGTGCGGATGTTTGCACACGCCGTCGTAGTCGAGCAGCCGGTGCCCGTAGCAGAAGTCGATACGTTTCGTCACCAGATACATAAGCCTCAACCAACCAACAGATGGTAGCGCAGACGCTGGTTCTGTGTTCGGGTGGCCTCGACAGCGTGGTGCTCGTCGCGCTCGAAGCGCAGACCGCAGAGGTCACGCCGGCGTACATCGCCGTGGGGTTGGCCTGGGAAGCAGCGGAGCGCGCGGCCCTCGACGCGCTGGCGAAGGCCCAGCCCTTCAGCGGCCGCGTTCGTCCCCCGGTCGTGCTGTCGTTCGACATGCGTGACGTGTATCCGTCGTCGCACTGGGCGATCCGCGGCATCCCCCCGGGGTACGACACGCCGGACGAAGATGTCTACATCGACGGACGAAACGTCGTTCTGCTCGCGAAGGGCGCGGTCTACGCCGCCCGCGTCGGCATCGGGCGCATCGCGCTCGGTCCGCTCGCCGGCAATCCGTTTCCCGACGCCACACCCCGGTTTTTCTCCGCGATGGCGGAGGCGCTTTCGCTGGGACTCGATCGCCCGATCGAAATCGCCACGCCGCTCGTCTCGAAGCGCAAGGCGGAGGTCATCAAGCTGGGGCTCGAGCTCGGTGTTCCGTTGGGTCAGACGCTGTCGTGCATGAACCCCGGTGAGGGAGGACGCCACTGCGGCGGGTGCAGCAAATGCCGGGAGCGCCACGACGCGTTCGTCGAGGCGGGTGTCGCGGATCCGACCGACTACGTCATACACCGGCCCTGAGCGCGATTGACCCGTCTCCCGTCCGGACCTTGAGGGTGTGGCCGCCCTTGCCGATTCGGCCGCGCACCGTCCGGTTCTCGCGCTCGCCGTCGCGATCCTCGGTCAGGTTGAACTCGGACCGGATCCGGCCGTCCCCCGTGTGCGCGTCGATATCAGCGCTGAAGTCTGCGGGAAGATAAAGAACGATTGCGCCATCGCCGGTGGTGAGCGACCAGTCGGCTGACATCGCGCTGCCCGGCTCGGCGCGCACCGTCACCGACCCGTCCCCCGTGCGGACGCGGGCGTTCGCCAGCTTGCCCGTCACGCTCACGCCACCGTCGTTCGTGTTGACCTCGATCGATCCGTTGACGTCATCAAGCACGACCGACCCGTCGCCCGTGGTGAGGGTCAACTCGCCCGACACATCGTCGCCGCGAATGCTGCCGTCGTCGGTACGGAGCTCGACTTTGCCGCTGATCCGCTCGATGCGGATCGACCCGTCACCGCTGCGCGCGACGATCGCGGCGTTGCGGGGCATCGTGACGATGTAGCGAACCTGCGGGGAAACGTTGATGCCGATGAAGCTCTCGCCCGACATCGGCCGCCGCGCCTCGAGCTCGATCCGGTTCCCCTGCTGGTTGACCGTGACCTCGATGCGATCGAGCGACTCCTTCGTGGGCCCCCGCTTCTCGACCTCGACGAGCACCTCAGGTTGATCCCACGATCGGATTTCGATCGGCCCGTCGAACGTCGTCAGGCGAAGGTCGGGGTCGGCGGTGACTTTGAATCGGTGTTCCTCGCGCACGTTGTGCCCCTGCGAATCGAGATGGACACAGGCGGCTACGGCGAGCGCCGGCAGAAGCAGCGCGGCGCGGATGGCTGGCAATGGCATGGCTCCCTCAATTACCTAGACGGGGCGGGTGTTTGAAGGTTCCGGTGTTCGTCGCATTCGGGTCAGGCGGGCCGATCATATATGAGCACCCCGTCGATCCAGGTCTGCACCGGCCGGTAATTCCTGTCCAGGACGACAAGGTCCGCGATCGCGCCCGGCGCGAGGACGCCGAGGCCATGCAGGCCGAGCTCGCGCGCGGGGGTCGTGCTGCACAGCAGGGCGGCGTCGACCGGGGCGAGCCCGAACAGCGTGACCAGCCGCTCGAAGGCGCGGTCCATGGTCAGCACGCTTCCCGCCAGCGTGCCGTCGTCCAGGTAGGCGGCGTCGCGGACGGTGATCGATCGACCGCCAATCGACGTGCGCGTCCCCGCCGGAAGCCCCGCGCCCGCGGTACCGTCGGTAATCGCCATGATCCGCGAGGCGTGCTTCGCGCCGATCGCGACGCGGACGACCGCAGGGTGGACGTGGACGCCGTCGCAAATCAGTTCCGCCGCGACCTCGTCGGACTCGAGGACCGCGCCCGCGAGCCCTGGCGCGCGGTGTGAAAGCGGGGACATGCGATTGAAGAGGTGCGTCGCCTGGCGCGCGCCCGCGTCGATGCCCGCGCGCGCCTGCTCGTATGTCGCACCAGAGTGGCCGAGCGAGACGAAGTGGCCGGCCGCCGCCAGGTGCCTGATCAGATCCAGCGCGCCGTCGAGCTCCGGCGCGACCGTCACGATACCAACGTCCGGTCGAGCGCGGGCGATTTCGGCAAGGATGTCTTCGCCGGTGAACTCGGCCGATTCCGGGCCCCGTCCATCCGGACGCGGGAGCGGGTCGATCGTCACCGGCGGCCGGCGCAGGCATTCGACGGGCTGCGCGCCGGCGAATTCCGGGCTGACGAAATTGCTCTCGAGGTGCGCCGGCAGCACGCGCGCCGATCCGGGCGCCGGCTGGGCGCGCGCGTCTCTGACCGCGGTGAGCATCCGCCGGAGCGTGGCGGGATCGCACGCCAGGCTCGTGGGGCAGAACGCGGTCACACCGTGGCGCGGCAGCAGCGCCGCGAGGGTCCGGATCGCGTCGGACGCCCCGAGCGTGTCGGTTCCTTCCGCACCGTGCACGTGAACATCGATGAGCCCGGGGATGATCAGATGGCCGTGGAGGTCGCGCCTCGAGACTCGCGCATCGCTCGGCCTCTGGCGATCGTCGATCTCGATGATGCGGCCGGCGTCGAGGACGATCGTGCCCCCGCTCACGATGCGATCGGGCAGGACGAGATCGGCGCCCGAGAGGATGATCATCCGCGGGCGAGTCGGGCCGCGCCGATGGCGGCTGCCTCGGAGCCGAGCGGCGAGATTTCGATGCGCAGCCGCTCGGTCAGCGCCGGCGACAGCCGCCGCGCGCACTCCTGACGGACCGGTTCGAGCAGCAAGTCGCCCGCGCGCGCCAGTGTGCCGCCGATAACCGTCATCTCCGGATCTACCGTCGCGATCAGGTTTGCGATCGCCATCCCAATGTACTTCGCGGTGTCGCGGACGACCGAGAGGGCGACGCCGTCAGGCTCGCGGGCGCCGTCGAAGACGTGTGTCGCGGTGATCGCCTCGAGCGTTTGCGCCTTCTCGAGCACAGAGGAGCGATCGCCAGACTCGATGCGCCAGACCAGACGACGAGCGATGCCGCGCGCGCTGATCTCGGCGTCGAGCGATCCGCGCCGGCGGTAGTCCTGGCGCTCGACCGGGTTTATGGCGAGCCACGCGGCGGATCCCGCGAGGCCGTGTGCCCCCGACCACGGGGCGCCATTGAGGATGACGCCGGCCGCGATATGGTCGCCGAGGGTGAGCGCGACCACGTGCTTCAGCCCCTGCGCGGCTCCGCACCAAGTTTCGGCCGTCGCGGCCGCGATGCCCGCGCCGGCGGCCCGCAACTCGACCCCGGACGCGTCGCTGACGGCCCGTTGCAACGCCTCCGGCATGTCTCCGTAGTGGGCGACGCCGGCAGCGGCGACGCCGCCAGCCTTCTTGACGGCCGGCTTCAGCTGCGCCGCGACGCTGCGCGGATCGGCGGACCCTTCACCTCGCCACGTGACGCGGCCCGTGTCGTCCACTATCACCGCGCGCACCACCGAGTCCGACACTTCGAGTCCGAGCGCCCGTGAGCTCATTCGAACTCCGTGCCGACGTCGCAGCGCACCTTGCGCCCCGCGAGCGGCAGCACGGTGGCGCGCGGCGCCTTGAAGACATCCCGATCCGTGCGCGCGGCCAGCTCTCTGAGCGCGCGCTCGTCTGGCGCCCAGTACACGATGACGCCTCCGCTCTCGTCGGGCGGAAAGCGGCGGTCGTCGAAGTAGTCGCGGTCGAGCGTGACGATCGTTCGTCGCAATTCCCGCGCGAGCCGAAAGTGCTCGCCGTCGCGCGCGCGGCGAAGGTCGTCGTGCTCCAGCACGAACAGCACGTCCCACCCCAACGCCTGGCGCATGTAGGCCACGACGCCCGCCGGGATGTTTGCGTCGGCGTACACGCGCGGCTGCGCCGCGCGCTCGTCGACGACGGGGCCCAACTCCGACGCTAGGGTTCCCATCTCACCGGTGCCTGTCCATCGTCGGGTCGGCGGCCGCGCGCTCCTCGTGCGCCGCCTTGCCCTGCCGCCGGAGGTCGGCGAGGAGCGCGTCACGCTTGAGATAGAGCTCCTTGCGCGCGCGGCGGCCGTGCTCCGAGGCGATCGCGTACTCGCAGAAGAGCGGGAAGGCGATCGTCGAGTCGCAGTACGCGACGACGGTATCTGGCAACACGCCCGGATTGACCTTGCCCCAGCTGACCGCCTCCGACGGCGTCGCCCCGGACAGTCCACCCCACACGACCTGGTCGGTCGTAATCTGGATGAAGAACTCGTTTCCGCCTTTCGGGATCCCGTAGACCTCCCAGAGCGTCGGCTGCCCCTGCAGATAGAAGTTCTTCGGCGAACCGCCCCCCAGAATCACGCAGCCGTTCTTGCGCCCCGCGAGGATGATCGCGCAGATCTCGTTCACGTCCCGGTTCGGATCGATCATCAGCGTGCCCTGGTTCATCAGCTCGTGCCAGGCGATGTTCATCCCAATCGAGCTGTCCCCGGGCGACGACGTGTAGATCGGAACGCCGAGCGTGGCTGCGCGCGCGACGACCGAGTGCTCGTCGCATCCGGGATACCGCGCGAGCAGGTCCTTCCCGAGGCGGTAGTGGAATTCGGACGTCGCCATCGGCCCTTCGAGCCGTTCCCGGACGAGGAAGTCGCGGATGTACTGGTCGGTCTCGAGCAGCACGGTCGCCGGAAAGAGGACGTCGTAGATCCGGATCACGCCCGCCTCGTACAGATCGACGTCGTCGAGGAACGGCGAGCCGCGGCGGAGCGTGAAGTTCAGCGCGTAGTGCAGATCGTGGTAGAGATTCGCGCCGGTACTGATGATGAAGTCGACCAGCCCGCGCTCCATCATCTCGATGACGCAGCCGCCCAGGCCGGCAGGGGTCAGCGCGCCGGCGATCGTGAGGCCGATGGTGGTGTCGTTCTCCGGCGCAAGCATCTTCTCCGAGTAGATACGGCACGCCTCACCGAGCCGGCCGGCATTGAACGCCTGGAATCCGTGCTCGATCAAGTCCCGGACCTCCGCGCTTCCACGCGGGCGGTAGTACCGGATCGGACGGCCTTTCAGATAATCGCCGGCGGTGCGGCCCGGCGCGCCGGGGGCGCGATGCGGCACGGGATCGGTGACTCCTTTCGGGGGTAGGATACACGCACTTGCACGGAATCAAGGGTCGGCCCTTGACACGGGAGGCGGAGTCAGCCACGCTTGCTTCTTCCCCAGTCGGGCTCCCCAATAACACCTCCCCCATGCAGGATTGGGCCCGGGTCTGGCCACTCGCCGTCGTCATCCTGGCCGTCGTCGTCGCGGCCGTGACGTTCACGGTGTGGTCGAAGGGGCGCCCGGTCGCACGCGAGGGAAGCGTCTTTCGCGCCAGCCGTCTGAGCAGCGGCAACCGGCTGTTCCCGACCCAGGTCATCATTACGCCATCAAGCGTCGTGCACTACACGCCCCAGTGGATCGGCAAGCACGAACACTCCATCCATCTGGCGCACGTCGCCTCGGTCCGGATCGACACCAATCTGCTCTTCTCCGACGTGTTCATCGAGACGTCCGGCGGAACCAGCCCCGCCAAGTGCCGCGGCCACCACAAGGGTGATGCCGTCGCCATGAAAGGACTCATCGAGAAGTATCAGACGGAGTATTATCGGGGCCTGCCGAGCCGTGGATAAGGTGACGATTCCCGCCCGCAAGGACGCGCAGGCCGATCAGCCGACCGACCTCGAGTCGCGTTTCACCGCGCTCATCCAGTCGCCGCTTCGGGCCGGCCTCCTGCGGTTCCTGCACGCCCGTCCGTCCGAGTCCTTCGACGTCGAGGCGCTCATGCAGACGTTCGGCCGCATGCGGCTCGACGTGGAGAACTGCGTCCGCGAGCTGGTCGGCTTCGGCCTCGTCCACCGGCTCGCCGGCGGCGCTGGCAAGTACGCGTACCTGCGGCCGGACAACGAGCCGCTTCAGGCTCTGATCGAAGAGTTCGTCCACAGCCGCGCGACGATGACGCACGAGGACCGCTCGCCGGCGGTCCAGCGGTTCCGCGAGATGATCGGGCGCGACGAGAAGATGCTGATCGTCTTCGAGTGGATTCGAACGGCCGCCAAGTCGGACATCTCCGTGCTCATCCTCGGTCCGACAGGGTCGGGCAAGGAAGTCGTGGCGCGGATGATTCACGAGTTGAGCCGCCGGGGCACCAACAGGTTCCAGGCGGTCAACTGCGCGGCGCTGCCCGACACGCTCTTCGAGTCGGAGATCTTCGGGTACGAGAAAGGGGCGTTCACCGGCGCCCATGACCGGAAGCCCGGGCGGCTCGAGCTGGCCAACAACGGCACGCTCTTCCTCGACGAGATCGGCGACCTCTCGATCATCGCGCAGGCGAAGCTGCTGCGCGTCCTCGAAGAGCGGCGGTTCGAACGGCTGGGCGGCAACCAATCGATCGAAGTGAACTTCCGCCTGATCTCGGCGACGAACCGGCCGCTCGACCAGTTCGTCCGCGACGGCCGCTTCCGCGAGGACCTGTACTACCGGGTCAACGCGTTCTCGATCCGCCTGCCGTCGCTCCGCGAGCGGACGTCAGACATCCCGGTCCTCGCACAGCGGTTCCTCGCCCGGTATTGCGCGAGCAACGGCCTGCCGCTCGACGGCAAGGCCTTCTCGAAGGACGGCGTAGAGCTGCTCATGCAGTACCACTGGCCGGGGAACATCCGCGAGCTCGAAAGCACCGTCTCGCGCGCGGCGCTCTCGTCGCCCGATCGGCTGATTCGAAGCTCCGACATCGAGTTCCTCCACGCGAGCGAGGCGCCGGTCGAAACGGCGAAAGAACGGCTGCCCTCGCTGCGCGACGCCGAGCGCGCGCACATCGCGCGCGTGCTCGAGACCGTTCACTGGAACAAGAAGCAGGCTGCCTCGGTTCTGGAAATCAGCCGGGGCACTTTGTACCGGAAAATCGTCGAGTATGGGCTGGAGCACGATCCCCGGCCGTCCCGAAGCAGAACACGACGCCCCAACGAAGGCGGCTGAGATTCTCTCAAGTGCTTGATGCCCCAGCAGTTAGCAACTGTCCAACTACGAGACACGACCGACGGGCTGGTAGCGCTTTGGAATCAACGAGTTAGTTACACATCGCTGCGCGCTATGTCGCGGGATGGAACAAACACGCACGCTCTTTGTCAGATGCCAGTTCTGGCGCCTGAGTGTTCGCGAACGACAACAACTGCAAGTACACAAAGTTAGCCGAGTAGGCTTTAGCTGCCGGGCTTTGGGCAAAGCTTTTGCACAAGGCCCGGCCGCGAATTAGCGCCCGGAAAAACCCTGCGAATGCTCTCACGACTGTTCACTTCACTCGCTCTCGTTGCGCTTACCGCGCTCCCGGCTTACGCCGAGCGCGGCGATCACAAGCTCGATCCGGCCCTTCGGCAGCGCCTCCGCGCGCCTCGGGGTACGGTTCGGGTGATTCTCCAAACGTCCGACGGTGCGACGGCAGATTCCAACGCTCGTCTCGTGCGGCGCCTTGGCGGCCGATCCGGCCGTCGGTTGTCTGCGCTTCGCGCCGTAACCGCGGAAGTTCCCGAGGCCGCTATCGCGTCGCTCGCGGCCAGTCGGGAATTTGCCAAGGTCAGCCTCGATCGCGAAGTCTGGCCGACGATGGACCGGACCGGCGCGACGATCGGCGCCGACATCGTTCGCAACACGCTCGGCTTCGACGGCACCGGAATCGGTGTCGCGATCGTCGATTCGGGCGTCACCGGCTGGCATGACGATCTCGGATACGGCGACCAGGGCTATCTCGACTGGACCGGCACGGGCCAGCGGGTCACCCACTTCGCCGACTTCGTCGGCGGCTATCCGGATCCCTACGACGACTACGGCCACGGCACGCACGTGGCGGGTGTCATCGCGGGCAACGGTGAGACCTCTGGCGGCGGGAACACCGGAGTCGCTCCGGGCGCCACTATCGTCGCGCTCAAAGTGCTCGACGGAAACGGCCGCGGCTACATCAGCGATGTCATCGCCGCGATCGACTACGCGATCGCATACCGCGAGTACCTCAACATCCGCGTGCTCAACCTGTCGGTCGCGGCGGGCGTGTATGAGTCCTACGAGACCGATCCTCTGACGCTCGCCGCGAAGCGCGCCGTCGATGCAGGCATCGTCGTCGTGGCGGCCGCGGGCAACCTCGGACGCAACGGCGAAGGGGACGCTCTCTACGGCGGGATCACGGCGCCTGGCAACGCGCCGTGGGTGCTGACGGTTGGCGCCTCCAGCCACATGGGGACGGCCGACCGCATCGATGACGACATGGCGGGCTTCAGCTCGCGTGGGCCGAGCCGTTTCGACTACCTCGCCAAGCCGGACATCGTGGCCCCTGGCGTGGGACTCGTCTCGATGAGCGAGCCTGGCAGCTTCCTCTACGAGACGCGGCCGGTCAACCGGATCTGGGGCTTGCTGCCCTTCGGGCCCGCGCCCTATTTCAGCCTGTCGGGCACCAGCATGGCCGCGCCGGTCGTCAGCGGCACGGTCGCGCTCATGCTCCAGGCGAACCCGTCGCTGACGCCGAACGCGGTCAAAGCGATCCTTCAGTACACATCCGAGACCTACACCGGCCACGACCATCTCACTCAGGGAGCCGGCTTTCTCAACACTCGGGGCGCCGTGGAACTGGCGGCCTCGATGGGCGGCGAATCGAATCCCGGGCCGATCGACGCGAGCTCCTGGAACAAGCACATCATTTGGGGCAATCAGCGGATCGGCGGCGGCGCCCTCTCTGTCACGGCGAACGCCTGGGGCCGAAATATCGTCTGGGGCACGGCGCGCACGCCCGACGGCGAAAACATTGTCTGGGGCACGGTTTGCGCGAGCGCCGGGTGCGAGAACGTGGTCTGGGGCACCGTCGCCGAGGACGAGAACATCGTCTGGGGCACGCTGTGCGCCGACGGCGCGTGCGAAAACATAGTCTGGGGAACGGCAGAAGCCGAGAACATCGTCTGGGGGACCGCGTGCGGCGGCGAGGACTGCGAGAACATCGTCTGGGGCACCGCTCGTGGCGAGAACATCGTGTGGGGGACCATCAGCCGCGAGAACATTGTCTGGGGTACGGCTCGCGGCAAAAACGTCGTGTGGGGGACCCTGCGCGAGGTAGAAAACATTGTGTGGGGCACGATGATCGCGGCCGAGAATGTTGTGTGGGGCACCAGGTAGAGATCTAGTTGAAGAAGCTTCTAACAAAGGCAGGAGAGATGGCGGCGCTGCGGATTCGTCGAAAGGCTGTCTGGGGCAATTAGCCTTGTTCAACCAATTGCCGATGGCCGCCCGACTCTTTGTCGGGGCGGTCATCGGCCTAGGCTTGGGGCTCCTCCTCAAGTACTTCCCGACCAGCTTCGATAAGCCGGGAGCGTTCCTGGTTCTCCTGGCACTGTCGTCGCTCACCTCGGTCTTCAAAGTCAACCTTCCGCTCGCCCGACGCGCATCGACAATGTCGGTGTCGTACGCGGTGGACTTCGCGTCACTCCTGCTGCTCGGGGCCGACCAGACGATGCTGGTTGCGGCCGCGAGCGCGTGGGGACAATGCACATTCCGCATCAAGGAGCGGAATCCGACGCACCGCACGCTGTTCAGCATGGCGTGTCTCATCGTGACGGTACAGGCGGCGGGGCACGTGCACGGGTGGCTCGACGACGGGTCCGTAACCAAGCCGCTCGTCGGCGCCGCGACGGCCTACTTCGTGGTCAATACCATGATGATCGCCACGGCGATCGCGCTGTCGAGCGGACAGTCCGTCCTCCGCGTCTGGAACGAGAACTTCCTCTGGAGCGCGCCCAGCTACTTCGTCGGAGCGCTGGCGGCGGCGGGCTCGACCTTGATTATCGGCATGTCTCAGATCTGGCTGGCGCCGCTGGCCCTGGCGCCGCTCTTCCTGACCTACCGCACCTACAAGGTCTATCTGGGACGCATCGAGGACGAGCAACGTCACGTCCAGGAGATCTCCGACCTGCACCTGGCGACGATCGAGGCGCTGGCGCTCGCGATCGACGCGAAGGATCAGACCTCGCAGACGCACATCCGCCGGGTGCAGCTCTACGCCGCCGAGCTGGCCAGGTCGATGGGAATGTCAGAGACCGAGATTCAGGGAGTCAAGACGGCGGCGTTGCTCCACGACATCGGGAAGCTGGCCGTCCCCGAACACATCCTGTCGAAGCCGGGGCCGCTGACGCAGGAGGAGTTCCAGAAGATTCGGGCCCATCCTAAAGTGGGCGCGGACATCATCAGCGCGGTGCCCTTCCCGTACCCTGTGGCGCCGCTGATCCTCTGCCACCACGAACGCTGGGACGGCAAGGGATACCCGACGGGCCTCAAGAGCGAGGACATTCCGCTCGGCGCGCGCATCCTCTCCGTGGTGGATTACTTCGACGCGCTGATGGCGGAGCGGCCGTACCACAAGGCGATGAGCTTCGATGCCGCCGTCGGGCTGCTTCAGCAGGAGGCGGGCAAGGGGCTCGATCCGGTGATTGTGGGACGATTCGTCGAGATGCTGCCGCGGCTGCAGGCCGAGGCGGCGACGCTCGAGCAGGCCCAGGCGGCGGTCCGCCGGATTACGATCGACGACAAGCCGTCGGACGTCGGCCGGCCCGCGACGGGTCTGTCGCCCGAGCCGGCGCGCAAGAACGTCTTCGAAGACATCGCGCTCGCGCACCGCGAGATCTACGCGCTGTACGAGATCGCGCAGGCGATGGGCACGAGCCTCGGCGTGGCCGACACGATGGCGCTGATTTCGGCGAAGCTCAGCAACCTGGTGCCGTTCTCCTGCTGCGCGCTCTTCCTCCACGACGAAGAGACCGACTCGCTCCGTTGCCGGTTCGCCACCGGCGTGGACGCGGAGGTCATTCAACAGGTCACCGTGCACAGCGGCGAGGGTCTGACGGGGTGGGTAGCGCGCAACCGGCGTCCGCTCGTGAACGCCAGACCGAGCGCGGACCTCGAAGCCGCGGGCCTCGCGCATCTGGCGACGGGCCTGCAGTCGGCGCTCGTGTGTCCCCTGGTTTTCAACGAGCGGTTCATCGGGACGATCTCGGTTTACCACACCGAGGCTGCCTTCTACCGTGAGGATCACCGCCGGCTGCTCGACCGAGTCTCGGAGCAGGCGTCGGCGGTCATCAACAACTCGATCGTCTTCGAGCAGACCCAGGAAGACTCGCTCACGGATCCGCTGACCGGCCTCCCGAACACGCGGTTCCTGTTCATGCACCTGAGCCGCGAGCTGGCGCGCGCCGAGCGACTGAAGTCCGAGGTCTCGCTGCTCGTCATGGACCTCGACCACTTCAAGGAAATCAACGATCACCACGGCCACCATGTCGGGGACCGGGCGCTCTGCGAAGTCGCGCGGGTTCTCCGCGCGGCGATCCGGCCGTACGACATCTGCGTCCGCTACGCGGGCGACGAGTTCATCGTCGTGCTGTCGGGCTGCGGAGCCGACGAGGCGGATTCCAAGCGCCTCGAGCTTCAGCGGGCCATCGACGAGGTGTACTTCGAGGCACGGCCGGGCAAGAAGCTGATGCTGGGCATCAGCGTCGGCAGCGCGGTGTTCCCACAGGACGGCGAGTCGTACGAAACGCTGCTCGCGACGGCCGACAGCCGCATGTATCAGGACAAGACCGGGCGCAAGCGCCGCGCCGCGGCCGCCCGCACCGTGCACGACGGGGACATCAGACCGCTCTTCGCGTTCCAGGAACCGAGCGAAATCGAGCTGCAGCGCGCCGCCGCCGGAGTGCTGTAGTCCTACTCACTCCAGTCTCCCCTTCGGCCCTGAAGTCCAGCGACGATGAACGCGATGCCGGTGGTGCCAGATAGGAGCGCCAGCCCATCGGTCAGGCCGGATTCCCACTCGAAGTTCCCGAACCAGATCCAGGCCGCGAGCGCGAGGAGCGTCGCGCCGATCGTGACCGCCGCCCGGCGCGCATAGACTGTCCGGAGAAGTGCACCTCGTAGCCGTTTCATTTTTCCTGTTTGCGCTTGGGCCCCACCCCCAGCGCCTGCCACGCCTCGCTGCCGCTCGGCGCGCTGGCCCGAACGATCGGGCAGCATCCGATCATTCTGAATTCTAGATTCTGAATTCTGGATTCTGAAATCAGAAGCCTCTACGATCAAGGCGTGTCTGCGACGCTTGAATTGCGCGTGGCCGGCGTCCGCACGCCCAGCGCCGGCACCCGCATCGTTCGCGTCGCGCTCGGCCGTCATCCACTCGAGTTCCGGCCGGGCCAGGCCGTACTTCTGGGAGCCGCGGGGCAGGAGCTCCGTGTCCCGTACTCCGTCGCCTCCGCCCCGGAGGAGACCGCGCGGACCGGACTGATCGAGTTCCTGATGAAGGTCGATGCGGCGGGCGATCCGGGCCCGCATCTCCGGGGTTTGGCGCGAGGCCTCCGGATCGAAGCGGTGGGGCCGTTCGGGTCTTTCGTCTTTCCCGCGAAGCCGGTGGAACGGCGGTTTCTGTTCATCGCCGGCGGCACGGGCATCGCGCCGCTGCGGTCGATGCTGTGGCACGCGATTCTCTCGCGGGTGCCTGGTGAGTTCGCCGTTTCCTACAGCGCGCGAACGGCCCGCGACTTTGCATACGGCCCGGAGCTTCGCCGGCTGGCGCGCGAGGGGCGCATCCGTCTAGAGCTGACGGCGACGCGCGATGCGCCGCCGCGTTGGAGGGGCGAGCGCGGCCGGGTCGGTCATCCGCGGCTCGCGTCGCTTCTGACCGACCCCGCAACGTTGTGCTTCATTTGCGGCCCTCCGTCGATGCTCGTGGAAGTGCCGCCCATCCTGACCGCGCTCGGTGTCGCCAGCTCACGCATTCGGATGGAAACCTGGTAGCCGAGAGACCTACTACGAAGACGGACTGACCTGCAGCGTGGACTTGACGTCCCTGACGCCGTCGACCCTGCGCGCAATCGAAACGGCCTTGGTTTCCTCATCCTTCGACTTGACCACCCCGGACAGCGTGACCAGCCCCTTGCTCGTGTCGACGTCGATGCGCATCCCGCCGACGTCGGGATCGTTGAGCAGCGCGGTCTTCACCTGGGCCGTGATGCCGGCGTCGTCGACTGTCTCTCCGACCGACTTGCCACACGCGCTTGCGAACACAGTGACCGTGACAAAAAAAGCGATCGCCAGGATCAACGCACTTGTTGAACGACTTCTGTACATCAGCTTGCCTCCGGATACATCCGGTGCAAGCTAAATGCCGATGGAATGATAACCGGCGTCGACCATCAAGATCTCAGCTGTAACCGCCCGGCCGGCGTGGCTGAGGAGGAAGAGCGCGGCATCTGCGACTTCGCTCGTGTCGATCGTTCGCCTGAGCGGCGCCCGGTCGCGGTACTGCTGGAGGATGTTCGAGAACCCTGAGATGCCGGATGCGGCCAGCGTCTTGATTGGACCGGCCGAGATCGCGTTGACGCGGATATTGTTGGCCCCGAGCTCAGACGCGAGATACCGAACGGTCGACTCGAGCGCCGCCTTTGCCACGCCCATGACGTTGTAGTTCGTGAACACGCGCTGACTGCCAAGATAGGTGAGCGTGACGATGCTCCCGCCGCCGCGCCGCTCCATCAACGGCGCGGCGCCTCGGGCGAGCGCGACGAGCGAGTACGCGCTGATGTCGAGCGATACTCGAAACGCCTCGCGGCTGGTCTGGAGAAACGGCGCGGAAATCGCCTCGCGCGGAGCGAATGCGGCGCCGTGCACGAGGAAGTCGAGCCCCCCGAACGTCTTGTCGATCGCCGCGAACGTCTCGTCGATCTGCTGATCGCTCGTGACGTCGAGCGGCAGGAGCAACGGGTCGTTCAACCCGGCCGCCAGCTCTCGAACGTTTTCTTCGAGGCGCTCCCCCTGAAACGTCACGGCGAGGCGGGCCCCCGCGGCCGCCGCCGCCTGCGCGATGGCCCAGGCAATCGATCGTTTGTTGGCAACGCCGACGATCAGCCCGAACTTCCCCGACAGATCGATCATCTCGGCGGGTCCGTCTTCCGCGGCGGCAGGTACTTCTTCGGAAACTTCGCCATGACGGTGTAATTCGGATCGACGACGTTCGCGATCCGCGAGCGGCCGACCTGCGACACGATCTGGTACGCTTCCATCTTCTCGAAGCCGTACTCGGTGACGAGCCAGTCGATCAGCTCGACCTGCGCGATGCGGAACGCATCGACGAGCGGCCGGCCGCTGCCGGCGACCATGATGTCCTCGGCATCCTCATACCGCGGCCAGCGGATTCGCTTTCCCTTGACGAGGCCGAACTGGAGGGTCACGTCCATGGTGGTCTCGAGCCCCGACCCGCAGATTTCACCATCCCCCTGCAGGGCGTGCCCGTCGCCGAAGTAGAAGTACGCGCCCTCGTGGAAGACCGGAAGGTAGACCGTCGTCCCTTCTCGTGCGTCGGGTGAGTCCATGTTCCCGCCGAAGTCGCCAGGCCACAACCCGCCGAATGCCTCTTCACCCGCTGGTGCGACCGCGAGGCGCCCCAGCATGGGACTCAAGGCAACCTCGATCCGCTTCGACGCCGAGTTGGGGAGCTCCAGGGTGCCCATGTTGCGCGTACGATCGAGCGCCCAGACGAACCTCCGCCCCGGAAGGGGATCGGTGATCATCCGTGTCCGGTTGTCCGGGGCGACCGCGCTGATGCCATTCGGGCGCACGTTCGACACAGCGCTATCGCGGTTGGGGCGGACCTTGATGATGCGGACGACGAGTGCGTCGCCGGGCGCCGCTCCCTCGATGTAGAACGGCCCCACCTCGCCGGGCCACGCGCCGCCGTCTTTCTCGTAATAGTCCCCGGGCTTGGAGAACGTCCTGGACTCGACCGTGTCGCCGGGCTTGATCCGCAGCACGGGGGGACGGACCGCGAATGTCTGGACGCCTTGAGTGGGCTCGAACTTGATGACGTCGGCGTCAGCGCTGGCGGGGACGAGACAGACGACGCACAGGAACGGAAAGACGATTGAACGCATCGTTTCGATCAGCGAGAGCGTTTTTTCTGGTGGCCGTGCTGCCGCTGCTGACGATCGAACCGCTGCGGCGGCCTGGACGAGCGCGACCCGAAGTGCTGCTGGCCGTTGCCCTGACCCGAGCCCTGTCGGCCGCCGCCGGCACCGCGGCCCCCGCGGCCTTGATCGCGATACCCGCCGCGCCCACCAGGCTGCCGGATGGTGAACTCTGGCGGCGGACGGTCCTTTGGAATGCCATCCGGACGCGGAAGCGTCGCGCGAATCAGAGGCCGGCGCACGGGTCCTTCGTCGCGCGGCGCGCCGTCGCCGTCGCCGTCGGGCGCCTCTTCGGCAGGCGTCGTTCGGTCGCCGGGCGGCATCTCCGGGGGTGCATCGGGCCGAGGCGCAGAGACTCGGGCGTCAGGCTGGTCGCTCATTCCAGACAGAACCTCGTTGTAAAGCGCGTCAGGAGCATCCTTGCGACGCCGACGCGGCGCGCTGCCGCCTTTGAACGGATGCTCGGCATCGCACGTCGCGCATCGCGTTTGACGAACCGCGTCGTCAATCATCGCGACGATGGCGTGGTTGGTCACGCGCCGCTCGCGCGGACAGTAATCGTCGACGGTATCACCGACCCGCAGCCGGCGCTGATCCACGAAACCCCCGGGACGGACGTTTGGCAGGAGTAAGAAACTAGCCTTGCGTAGGTAGAGGGAAGTCTATCAGAGCCCGCGCCCGGGGCGCAAATCACCGCGCAATCGGGGGGTGGCGGGAGCCGCGCCGTCGATCCACCGCAACGCCGCCTCGAGAGCGGGGTCCCGGCCCTCGGTGAGGGGCTTCCGCGCGATCGGCACCTCGACGTCCGGCACGACGCCTCGTCCCTCCAGGCGGACGCCGGCCGCCGTGACGAAATCGCCGAAGGCGTGCACCAGCATGTCGCCGTTCGGCAACTGGCTGAAGATCGCCGGCAACGCCTGTCCCATCGTTCGCGTGCCGAAAACGCGCGCGCGCCCGATCCCCTGCATGCCGCCGGCAAAGCACTCCGACGCGCTGCCCGTCATGTCGTCCACGAGGATCGCGACGGGGCCGGCGTACGGCTTGACCGGCGTTCCGGCGGCGCTGACCCGACGCGGGTTGGCGTTCAGCCGCAGCTCGGTCTCACGCGTCTTCATTCGCCCGAGCAGCACCGGCTCGTCCAGAAAGTGGCCGGAGATTCCCATGACCATCATGGCGAGCCCGCCTGGATTGCCTCGAAGGTCGACGACGATGCCTGTTGCGCCGCGAAACCGATCCATGGCGGCCTGGACGAAGCCGTCGACCGGCGCCATCCACACGCTGAAATGGATCACCCCGGCGGTGCGTCCCGACGGTGTGGGCACCGCGCGAACGCTCGTTCGCAGGGTGAGCGTCGGCAGGTTTCCCACCTGAACGCGCTGGCCCGGCTCCGGCTCTCGACGAATGGCAACGCGATGGTCGCCGCCGGAGTCGTCCGAGAACGTCACGGAGACGGACGCGCCGACCGGGCCGCGAGCTCTCGCCGTGACACGGCGCCAGGCCTCGAAGCGCACCATCTGCGAGGCCGACTGGACCGCGATCCCTTCGAGAATCGTCTCGACGCTCACCCCATCAATCGCCGCCATGGACCACCCGGGGCGCACCAGACCGGCAGCGGGACCGGTCGGATCGACCGTGACGACAATCGCCTCGCGATTGGTCAGGCGGAATTCGAAGCCGGGCGAACCGGACAGGTCTGCGACCTCACCGCCGGCTGCAGCAGGCACGACGGCGAAGTGCGATTGTCCGAGCCGCGCCAACATCGTCTCGATCACGGCGCGAAGCGCCTCGGGAGTCCGCGCAGCCTCGGCGCGCGGACGGAGCTCGTCGCGGACCTGATCCCAGTTGACGCCGTTGAAGCTGGGATCGAAGTGCGTGTCGCGGACGATGATCCAGGCCGCGTCGAAAATCGACCCCGCGGCCAGGCCGGCCGCGAGCGCCAGGGCGACCAGGATCTGGTTCATTTCACCAGCGCGAGGATCGAGGCGGGAGGAGCGAACGTCGCGGGATCGACCCCGCCGAACTCGACGGTGGTGATCGTGACCACCTGCTCGGTGCCCAGGACTCGTTGCACCTGACGCGTCGGGAGCTGCAGGCCGTTGAACGCTCGGTAGTCGCTCATGACGTTGGTCGCCTTCATCGTCCCCAGCGGCGACTCGCGCGTGACGATCGAGCCGATCAGGAGCCCGCTGTCGACGTCGTAGAACTCGAAATCTTCGTCGCCGTTCGTTCGGAGCGCCCGCAGCTTGTACGTGGGACGGCCTTCGAACTCGACGCGGTCGACGATCTCCAACGATGTGTACCCCGCCGGATCGTGGAGGGCCGAGTCGAACTCGGCGTCGCGGCGGAGCTGCTCGAGTTGTTTTCCGGTCAACACCATCGGACCGGTCATCGGAGTCACCATCCATCCGATCGAGCCGTCGAACCCCAGCTGCATGTCTCCGACGCCGGACATCGAGACCTTCTCACGGAAGCGATCCGGCCGCGCCGCGACACGCTCGACGGTTCCGGCGATGCCCTGCGCCGGCATCGCGAACGTGCCGACCGCGCGCAGCGACGCGTGCCGCAGGAGGGCTTCCCGGCCGCCGATCGCGCGCACGTAGCGCGCGATGACGTCGGATGCGGCCGGCAGCGGCGGCGCCTGAACCGCCGCGGGCGTCTGGCCCGGCGCGAGGAGCGCGACGGTAAGAAGGAGAGAATGGAGGATGACTGCTAGACTACCACGATGCTCAAAGGGTCACGCCCCGCGGTCGTGGAGCGCATCCAGCCGGTCAGTATTCACGGCCAGATCTCGCTGGATGTCTACTTCAGCGATCCCGAGGACTCGCAGGCCCAAATCCGCGTGGCGCGAATCGGCGAGGAGTCGGTTCCACGCGGCCTCGAACCGGGAGACCGCGTCCTGTTGCATTACCTGCTCGGCGCCGTGACTAGTGTGACCCGGGAGTAGCCCGCCGCCTGGCCTTCAGGTACACGTCGATCGAATCGGGACGCGGATTGACGAACGACAATCGGATGCGTCCGTCCTCTTCCTGCGTCACGACGCCAGGGATCGAACTCGCGGTCACGAACCACCCCTCGGGCAGAACGACGTCGTTGCGCGGCCGGCCGAACGACCTGTTCCAGACGAGCTCGTCGCCGATGACGGCGTAGCGATTCGGATCCGTGTAGGTTTCCTCGATGCGGAGCCGAACGGACTCGCCTTTTTTCACCGGTGGGAAGCGAATCACGACGACTTCGCTCTCCGGCCGCACCGTCTCACCGACGTCGATCTTCGCGGTCGTGATGGCCGCTCCCTTGAGCGTCTCAACCTGAAGACGGTCGCCCGTATCGAGGACCGTCGCCGACGGGTTCGAGACGGTGCTGCCGGCCCGGACGATGTTCACGTAGCGGTCGGTCCCTTCGCGCGATTCGGTGTAGTCGTGATAGAGGCGAAACGCGTGCGTCTCGGGCTGCTGCAGGAAGTACACGATCTCGCGATCCTGAGTGGCGCGCTCCGGAGGCGTCACGCTGCGAAGCGGTGGGTCCTGTGACGGGCCGGTCTGAAGACCGGCCCCTCCAGGTGCTCGATTCGATCCACGTGATTGATCTGCCCCTCCGGCCGTGGAGGGGCCGGTCTTTAGACCGGCCCCTCGTGCGACACGCTTCGCCCGCATTGTCAGCGCGGCGGGAGACGGATACGTGTTCACGAAACTGATCATCACGCGACCGTCCCGCTCCTCGATGATCTGCGACGGCACGTTGCAACCTGTCAGCTCGTAGCCCGCGGGCAGGACGACGCTGTTGCGCCGGATGCCGAGCGACCGCGCGAACACGATCGCGTCGCGCTCGGTGAAGTAGCTCTTCGGATCCTTGTAGGTCTTGAGGATGCGGATTCGCGCGCCGCCGTTCGGGGGCACCTGACGGGCGAGATGAACCTTGATGTAGCTCGTCTCGACATCTGCGCGCGTGAAGCCGTCCTCGCGCGCTTTCGCGCCGGTCACCACCTCGAACTTCAGCGGCGCCCCCGTCATCAGATCGACGACCGATTCGTCGCTGGCTTCGCTGCCGGGCCGAATCGGGTTGAAGTAGAACCGCGCACCAGGAGAGGTCGCGGTGACGTCGTAGATGATTCGGAAGCTCGCGGTCGCGGGATCCAGCAGCTCGTAGCGAGTGTACTCGTCCTCGCTCGCGTTCTGCGCGGATGCGGCCGCGGCCACCGCGGTCATGAAGAGGACCAGCGAAACGAGTGATCGGCTGACCATGCGGCAGAGTATAATGGTGACCGCTCCCCCGACAATCGAGTGTCCCTCACCCTCGCCGCCCTTTGCGTGGCGCTCGTGCCGGCCTGTCTGTCCTGGTGGAGCGGCCTCCAGCTCCGCCGGCGTCTGGACGACGCGGCGTTTCCGGAGCGGCTGCAGGCGCACCGCCGCAGGATCTTCTTCTCCAGTTTCGTGATGGGCGGCCTGGCCGCCGGGCTGAAGCCCGCATTTGCCGCGGGAACGATCGCCGTCCTCCTCCTGGCGCTCAGTGCGGCCGCGTATCCGCTCCGGAAGGCGATTCACGGCGAGACCTGGAACTACGGCGGCTATCTCTCCTGGATCACGCGTTTCGTCTTCGCTTTCGGCGGCTTCTGGCTGGCGCTCGCCTCGACTCCCTTCCTGATCCTCGGCATCGATCATCCCGTGTTGCGAATCGCCACCAGCCTCGTCGTCGCGGCCGCTTTTGCGGTGTGGATGACGCACTACCTGCAGGTCGCCCGATGGCTGGTCGGCCCGCAGCCGCTCGGCGACGCGGACCGCCTCGCTGCGTTCGGAGCGGTCCTGTCGCGCAGCCAGTTGTCCGAGGCGGCGATCGACGTGATTGCGCCGAAAGGCGGCGTCTGGTTCAACGCGCTGGCGCTCGCGACGTTCCGCGACCGCCGCGTGTGGCTCGGCCAGACGTTGCTCGACCGGCTCACCGCGGAGGAAGCGGTCGCGATTTTCGCTCATGAGGTCGCGCACCTGGAACAGTTCAGCGGCCTCTTCCTCTGGCGCCTGCGCGCGATCGATTCGGCGCTGATTGCGCTGGCGACCCTGGGCGTCGCGTGCGCCTCTCTCGCGATCTCGGCGTCCCACCAACTCTGGCTTCTGGCGGTGTGGGGGCTGGCCTTCCTCCTGCTGCTCGCACTGCGCGGCCGCGGGCACCAACGCCGCGAGACCGAAAGCGATTTGCGGGCCGCCGAACTCTGTGGGAACCCCGACGCGCTCGTACGCGCGCTGGTCAAGCTGCACGCCGCGATGCGGCTGCCCCGCCGATGGGCCGAGGACGTCGAGCGCGCGTCGACGCATCCCAGCCTGGCCAGCCGCATCAGAGCGCTGCAGGAATTGGCCTCCGCCGAGCCAGCGGCGGACCTTGGGCAGCCGCAGGTGTTCAGAACTCCGGGCGGCGCGGTCGTCCTCGATCCCGCACGCGCGCACTGGCTCGAGGGGATACCGGACGCGGAAGGGGACGTCGCGACGCTCTTCGATCGCGCGGAAAAGGCGCGGACGGTTCTGTACTCGGGCGTCCGCGAGCTCCGCGTGGACGCCGGCGTTGCGGGTCAGGCCCGGCTGATCGCGCGCGACATCTCCGGTCACCGGTGGAGCGTCACGATTGACGACGGGGACACGGCGCGGCTTCAGCGCGCGCTCGACGCCATCGAATCGCGTCTCGCGCCGCGCCTGGCGTCGAGAATCCCTGCCGGCGCCGCACAGGCGCTGGCGATGCTGGCGATCATGCTGGGGATTCTGCAGAGCGCGTGGGGTCTGGTGCTTTGTGCGTGCGCAGCGGTCGTGCGACTCCGCCCGATGTCGCTCATCATGCTGGCCGCGGCGGCGACGACCTCCGCGCTGCTCGCGCTGCTGCAACCGTCATCGCTGGACTGCATGCTGCCGCTGTCAGTCATCGTTCCAGCGGAAGCATCGCTGGCTGCGGCCGCTGTCTGGCTGGCGCTCCGGCAAATCCGTGAGCAGCGCACCCGGTGGGACGACGGCCCGCCGCTGGTGCTCGCGGTTGTCGGTGTCGGAGCGGTTGCCGCGTGGACCCTTGCCCTGACGGACTGGGTAAGCGCCCCCGGCCTCGTCCGCGCCCATCAAATCGCGCAGGCCACACCTGCGGCGCCCGTCCTGGCCGCCGCGCTGGCGACCGCGCTCCTCGTGACGCGATCGCGGCCGCGCCGCACGGCCGGCGCCCTTACGGCCCTCGTCGCGATCGCGGCGGTGGCCGTCGGATCCCCCGCGCTGCTCTTCTCGCTCGAGCGCGATCCACTGCTGGCGCGGACCCCGGTGGCCTCGCCAACTCCCGCTCAGTGGAAGCTGCAGCGCGTCGCCGACGTCGGCGAGTTCGCGTATAGCGGCCCGCTCCGCATCTCACCTTCCGGACGGCGGTACGCCATCGGCTCACAGGCCGAGGACGAGGAGACGCCGATTGAATTCAGGATCGGTGAATTCGGCGCGGACGGTCCACGAACCATCCGGGCGTTCGACATCACCTGGGTCGACGACGAACGCCTGCTGATCTTGAAAGAAAGCGACCGCGGCGGGTCGCACCTCGCGGTGGTCGATGCCAGGACCGGGAGGACTCCCTCCAGTCCGCGTCCCAAGTCTCTGTCAAATGGATGGTCGCTTCCCGCGATCGTTGCTCCTCGTCTGACCTCTGTGGATGCCGGCCGAGGTTGGATGATCGTCGGCTGGACGACCGCTTTGCAACGCCGGGCGATTCGCCTGACTGGAAGCCTCGCCGGTCCGGAGATAGAACGAACTGAGTGGGACGTGCCGCGGGACGGTTACGTGGAGGCCGTGACGGCTGCGGCTCGAGGGAATGCGATCGCGGTGACTCACCGAATCGCAGGAGCCGGCTCGCTCTTGTGGGCGTTCCGCCACTCCACCGCGATGCCCTGGTGGATGGATTCGACGCTGTGGGCGCTGACGCCGGACGGGCCGAAGCGAATCGCCGACACGGCGCTGACGGCGCGCTGCACGGAATCGGCCGACGGCGGACGCGCCGCCTGGTGCGTGGCGACCGACTCACAACGGACGATCATCTACTCGGCCGACGTGGCGCTCGGACACCTCGAGGCAATCACAACCGTTGAAAGCCCTTCGTACTTCGAATCGAACGGGCCGGACGGCTCCCTCATCCTGTGGGCCGACTGGACCCGCCCGCTCCTCGTCCGACCGGCGCAGCATGTCGCCGTCGAGCTGAGCGATGACGCGATCCCGGTCGCGTTGACGGCCGCGGGGCGCGGCGGCCTCGTCAGTTTCGTCTCGGTCGGCGCTCACTCGGGCCAGATTCGCGTCCTGGAGCTGCGCTAGCTTTCCGCTTGAATACGGCGCGCGCGCCGAACATCGCTTCAACCGCTCCAGCCTTCAACCATTTGCGAAGCGCGGCCGTCGATCCGGTCAGAATGGCGTTTTGTTTCTGATCCATCGTCATCGGCAGGCCGGGGAGACCTCCCTGTTTGACCGCCAGAGCGAACCGATCGTAGTCGAGCGCCTGGATGGTCAGCGTGTCGGCCTGCCGCTCGACGCGGAGGAGCGCGTGCACCGGGATCAGGAAGGAGCCGTAGTCCTGTCCACGTACCGGACTGACGTCGAGGTACGAGTCCTTGCCAAGCGTGGTGAGGTAGCCGGTCAGCGTACCTTTTTCAATCGGGTGCTCGTATTCGATCCGGTACGAGCGCCACTCGCCGCGTCCGACGGCCGCGGTCACACGATCGTCCTCGTTTACCCACGTGCCGATCAGCGCCGGATCCCAGATGATGCTTGCGTCGTCATGCGCAGGATGCAGCGCGAGGACGAGACAGCCGGATGAGGCAGTCGCGAGCAGGCCGACGAGCGCGAGCATCGACGTCCGCTTCACGTTAGCGCCCGTCCTTTCGTTTCCGGAATCCAGATCCAGAGTACCGCCGCCACCAGAAACGCCGTCGAGGTGATCGAGAAGGCCGCCCCCAGCCCTCGAGAGGCAGCAAGCGACCCGACGATGAAGGGCGCCAGCGCGCTGATGCCACGCCCGAGATTGTAGGTGATCCCCTGCGCGGTGGCGCGGATGGATGTGGGAAACAACTCCGCGCTCACGGCGCCGAACCCGCTGAAGTAACCGGTTCCAAAGAACGCGACGAGCGGTCCGAGCGCCAGCAGCACCGCGGGCTCCCGAGTTGCGCCGTAGAGCGGCACGAGCACCGCGGCGGTCAACAGGTAGGCGATATAGCTGCGCTTGCGGCCGATCGAATCGGCGATGAATCCGAAGGTGACGTAGCCCAGCCACATGCCGACCTGCATCAATATGATCCACGTCGAGGTCCGCAGGATCGACAAGCCGGCTCCGCCCTCCTCAACTGGCCGCCCCAGGAACGACGGGATCCATGTAAATAGACCCCACCACGCGAACATTGTTGCGGCGTTCATCGCAGCCACGAGCCACGTGAGCCGGCCAAGCTCCCCCCGGGTCAGCGCGGCGAGCGTGACACGGCTGGAGCCGGCCGCGCGCGACTCGCGCCAGATCCTCGGCTCCGCGACCGATCGCCTGATCCAGACCGTGACGAGCGCCGGAAGGATACCGGCGAAGAAGACGGCCCGCCAGCCCCATCGCGGAAGCACCATCGCGTTCAGAAGGGCTGCGGCGGCGTAGCCGACGGCCCAGGCGCTTTGCATGAAGCCGAGCGCCTTTCCGCGGTGCTCGGCCGGCCACGTCTCGGCGACGAGCGCCGCGCCAATCGCCCACTCCCCTCCGAAGCCGAAGCCCAGCAGGGCGCGGAACAGACCCAACTGCACGACGGTCTGGGACAGGCCGCACGCCGCCGTAAAGACTGAATACCAGAGGATCGAGGCCATCAGCGCGCGGGTGCGGCCGAACCGGTCCGCCATCCAGCCGAAAAACATGCCGCCGAAGGCCGACGTGACGAGCGGAAGGGCGAGGAGAACGCCGCTCGTGCGATCGTCGATGCCGAACTCACGCCGCACGTCGTTCAGCACGAGCGAGTAGATGAGGATGTCCATCGCGTCCAGCATCCACCCGAGCGACGCGGCAATCAGCGCGCGACGGGCGTCCTGAGACGCGGTTGACCACCAGCTCATTGGCCGATCGGGCGCACCTGTACGCCCGCCTGCTCGAGGCCGGCGCGGAGTCGAGCGACGAGATCCGCCGCGCCCGGCGTGTCGCCGTGCACGCACACCGTTTCTGCGCTCAATCGAACGACCGAGCCGTCCGATGCGACGACGGAACCGTCCCGCGCCATGCGTAGGACTCGCTCGACGACCCGCTCGGGGTCATGGATGATGGCGTGCGGCAGGCGCCGCGAGGTCAGCGAGCCGTCCGGTTCGTAGGAACGATCTGCGAACGCCTCGGCCGCGACGCGCAGTCCCGCGGCGAGCCCTGCCTCGAGAAGCGCGGAACCGGGTAAGCCGAAGAGGACGAGCGACCGGTCGATCGAGGCGGTCGCTCGCGCAATCGCATCCGCGAGCGGCCGGTCGCGCGCCGCCATGTTGTAGAGCGCGCCGTGCGCCTTGACGTGCTGCAGGCGGACGCCTTCGGCCTGCGCAACGCCGGCGATCGCCCCGATCTGATACAGCACGAGATCTTCGACTTCGGCAGGTGTGGCGGCGACGTCACGTCGTCCGAAGCCGGCCAGGTCCTGGAAGCCCGGATGCGCGCCGATCGCGACGCCGCTTTCCCTTGCGAGGCGGACGGTGCGGCGCATCACGGACGGATCCCCCGCGTGAAAGCCGCAGGCCACGTTCGCCGACGTGATGCTTCGCATTACGTCCTCGTCGGCTCCCATCTTCCACGGGCCGAACGATTCGCCGAGGTCGCAATTCAAGTCGATTCTCATTCCATCTACATCGTCAATACCGCGGCTATTGTGACAATGCCCTCGAAGAACGTACCAAGCCTGAGGTTCTCGTTCTCCTCGTGCTGGTTGTTGTCGAAGTTCACGATGGGCACGAGCACGGCCGGGAACCCGAGCGCGTCGATGAAGGGCGCGATCGGCACGGTGCCGCCAAGGGTGCGGATCCGGACGGGCGGCTCGCCGTACGTGCGCACGAGAGACGCGACGAGCGCGCGAACCTGTGGATCGAGCGGCGACGTGCGAAACGCGTTCGTTCCATCGCCGCGCTCGGCAAGGCGGGCGATCCTGGACTGCTTCGCCCGCACCGCGTCGTCTGGATCGCCATCGACCAGCACGTAGCCTTGCCGTGTGATGTGCGCGCGGACTTTTTCGAGCATCACGGCCGCAGGTGTTTCCTTCACGAGACGCACGTCGATCGCGGCGGTAGCGCGGTCGGGAATGATCGTCCGCGCCCCGGCGCCGACGTGCGCGCTGACGAGCCCGCGGATGTTGAACGTGGGCGTTTGAAACGCATCCTGCAGCGTACGTCCTTGCGCTTCCGGCTGGGCGACGCCAAACGCGCGGAGCATCCGGTCCGAGTCGTCAGGAACCTCACGAACCATCTTTTCCTCTTCGGGCCCGAGCGGCGCGATCCCCTCGTAAAACCCCTCGATCAGCACCCGACCGTCGGCATCCTTCATCGTGGCCAGCAGGTGCACGAGCCGCCAGGCCGGGTTCGGAATCCAGTTGCCGTAGTTGCCGCTATGGACCCCGGACTTCGGCCCGTAGACGGTGAGGTCCGCGGTGAGGATGCCGCGTGCGCCAAGAGCGACCGTCGGCCGTCCGCTCGAGTGGACCGGACCGTCGAATATCACCATCAGGTCGGCCGCGAGCTTGTCGCGGTGCTTGCCAATGGCTGGAACCAGACTGAGGGAGCCGGCCTCCTCCTCGCCATCAAGGATCACGCGCAGGTTGGCGGTCGGCGCCTTTCCCGCGGCCTTGAGCGCGTCGAGCGCGGCGCAGAGGGCCACGATGGGGGACTTGTCATCCGAGGCCGAGCGCCCGTAGATCCGCCAGTCAGGCTGAAAGCTGGCGTGGCCCTGAATGGTTCCGAGGTCCTTCCCCCCTGCGTCGATCCGGCCATCTCTTAGGACCGGGGTAAATGGGCTCGCCTGCTTCCAACCCTTGGGGTCGACGGGCTGCCCATCGTAGTGGCTGTACAGGAGCAGGGTGCGAGAGGCTCCCGAAGCCTTCAACTCACCATACACAAGGGGATTACCGTCGGTTTCGAGAAGTTGAGCGGCGAATCCGCGGCTGGCGAGCATGTCACGGAGGTGAACCGCGTTCCTGCGGATGTTCTGACGATCCGCCGCCACATTCGGGATCGCCAGCAGCTCAACCAGCTCGGCGACGATCGCCTTCTGGTGGCGGGTCACGTGCTTCTGAACGATCGATCGAAGCTCTGATTCGACTGCTGGCTGGTGGTGGGGCAGGTCCCCAAAATTTCTAAGCGTGAGGAGCACGAAGAGCGCAGCGATCGCGCGTGTCATACGGCGCGGATTATACGCGCGGGCTCGTCGCTAAATGTGGCCTACAGAATTGTGATCACGGAATCAAAAAAGTACCGGTTGAAGCGCTCCGCAGAAGCAAAAGCCTTGGTTTTCAGAGGGTTTCGGCGGGCATGCCGGTTGCGTAATCACGAGTCGCTGGCGGCCTGAATATTTACGGCAGGGAGCCGTGAGTTGCTGGGGAGCCGGGTCGCCCGCGAAGACCGGGGGCACCGCAATTGTGCGGTGCCCCTTTTCTTTTCAGGATGGGGCTTGCCCCACACCCCGCTCAGACTGCGGCACCCTCGGGGTACTGCAGCGCCAGCCGCAGCTCCTTCGCAAGGGAGTCGACGGTCGTACCGGTCCGCTTCCACGCTCCCTCAGTCTCGAACCGAAGATCGCCGATCCGGCGCCCCCAGGGCGCGATAACGCGGCCAATCGCACGAAAATCGCTCCGCTCGACGTGCTCCTGGTCCAGACGGCGGACCACGTCCGGCGCCACCCGGATGAACGCCCGCAGCGCCGTCGCGCTCTTGATGCTGTACTTGCGGCCGTTCCAGGCGCCGCCGAAGACCTGCGCGATCTGCTTGAAGTAGTTCACGAAGAACTTCTTGCCATCTTCTCTGAAGCTCTCAGTCTTGCGCCCCGGCCCGAATGCCTCCGTCGCAAACAGCTTCTTGAGCTCCTGTGCCAGCGGCGCCTGGGCGACGCGTCCACCGCCGACCCCCAGAAGCTTGATCTCCATGGAAAGGGCCGAGTCGTCGCGGTCGTTCAACGCCCTGACGATGTCATGAGCCGCGGCGAGGCTGTCGTCCCTGTAGAGCTGGCGTCCGGAGAGCGACACCAGGTGCGAGGCGTTCAACCGGGTGTGCTTGGCGTTTATGGTGACGAACATCTGGACGACGTGATCTTCCGGCAGTCGGTCGAAGATGATGGCCGGTACGCTGAATTTTTCCGTTCCGAACCGGTCGATGTCGGCGTGCAACGCGAGCAGCCGATGCTGGCCGTCGATGGCCCGCAGAACCCCCTCCCGCTCCGGAACCTTGAGCGTGCCCACGTCGGAGCCCGCGTCGGTCGGCTCGAACTTCAGGGCTTCATCCGCCGAGATGATGACGGCGCCCGGGATTGAAGGCAGGTCGCGCGCCTGGCGGCACTGCTCGTAGTACTGAACGAGTTCGTCGATCTTTCGCCTGATGATCTGTCGCTGATAGGCCTTCTCGTTCGAGGCGATCCGGCGCTCGAGCAGGTCCCAATTGACCTTCGATGGCGTCCCGCGTCTCTTGCCCCCCCGAACCGGCGGATGGGCCTGCTCCCCGTAACTGAGCACTTCGAATCGGACCAGCTTGTCGATGTCATTCGCGGTCAGGGAAGCCTGATAGAATGCCACGCCGAATTGCTGCATGCGGATCGCGGCGACGTTGATCATGCGTGCGATTGTATAGTGGCTTCGCGCCGCTTTTCCAACAGCCCACAACCGATTACAACTCAAGGAGTTGGATGAAATGGCTCGCGTGCGTGCTCTGATGCGCCGCCGTCTCTTCTGGGCATTTGCCCTCGTCGCGACGGCGGTCGTTACGCTGGGGGCTCAGCACTCGGTCCTCCAGCCCCGCGATCCGGCGCAGAAGCAGGACGAGGAATTCGCCGGGCTGGTCAAGGAGTGGACGACGCGTCCGGAGTTCAGCAGCCCCCTCGTTGACCACCTCCCGAGGGCTGCGGGCGTCCCGTCGCCGAAAGACGTCCTCGGCTATCACATCGGAGCTCCCAAGAAGCTGACCTACTACGCCGACATCCTGAGGTACTACCGCGCGCTCGAGGCGAAGAGCTCGCGGGTGAAGGTGCTGTCGATTGGCAAGACGGATGAAGGGCGCGAGTACATCGTCATCGTCCTGGCGAACGAGGACACGATCAAGAACCTCGAACAGTACCGCGGGTACCTCAATCAGATCGCCGATCCGCGAACGCTTGGCGAGGATCAGGTTCGGGAGATCATCGGGAAAGCCAAGCCCATTTACCACTTGATGGGCGGGCTGCACAGCGGCGAGACGGGCCATTCCGAAATGCTCATGGAACTGGCCTACCGGCTCTCCGTCGAATCGTCGCCGCTCATCAAGCAGATCCGCGACAACCTCATCGTCACCATCACGCCCGTGGCGGATCCCGACGGCCGCGACAGGTACGTCGATTGGTACAACCGTCACCTGATCGACATCGACAACGAACAGGAGCGTGTGTCCGGCCCGCCGTACTGGGGCAAGTACGTTTTCCACGACAACAACCGTGACATCAACTTCTCGCAGGTCACGATGCGCGCGCTGCTCGACTGGTACATGCAATGGAAAGCGCCCATCATCCATGAGCTCCACGAGTCGATTCCCTTCCTTTACACGTACTCCGGGCAGGCGCCGCAGAATCCAAATTACGATCCGATCCTGTTCGCCGAACTGCCGTGGTTCTCGAATTTCGAGATGGCGCAGCTGACGAAGTACGGGATGCCGGGCGTCTGGACGCACGGCTTCATGGACGGGTGGTCTCCGGGTTATCTGGGCTCGATGGCCTACAACCACAATGCGCTGATGCGCATGTACGAGGTCTTCAACAACGGCGGGGCGACGACGATGAAGCGGCGCATCGGCGGCGGCCCGGGCGGCGGCGAAGGAGGCGGAGGAGGATCTCAGACGACGCGTGAATGGTATCGCCCGCTCCCGCCGTACCGCGAAGTGGTCTGGTCGATGCGGAACAACGTCAACTACGCGCAGACGGGCGTCCTGACGGGTCTGCAGCTCGCGTCCACGTTCCCGCAGACGGTGCTCGAGAACTTCTATCTCAAGACCCGGAACTCGATCGAAGCGGGAAAGAAGGAGCCGCCGCACGCGTTCGTGCTGCCGGCCGGGCAGCGCGACATGACGCGCGTGGCCTTCATCGTCAACGTGCTTCGCGTGCAGGGTATCGAGGTCGGCCGCGCTACGTCCGAGTTCAAGGTCAAAGGACTTGTCCTGAGCGAGCGAAGCGAGTCGAAGGATCTGACGTTCCCTGCCGGCTCGTTCATCGTCAAGGCGGGGCAGCCGGTACTGGCGCCTCGCGAAGATCCTGCTCGAGAAGCAGAACTATCCGGATCCGGCGCTGCGCACCTATGACGACAGCGGATGGACGATGGGTCTCATGGCGCAGGCCGAGGTGAAAGAGATCGCCGACAAGGGGATCCTCGACGTCGCGGTGGAACCGGTGACGCAGGTGAAGGTGCCGGGCAGCATCTCGGGCGCCGGCTCCACGATTGCGATCGCGCACGTCGGCTCGAACAACCTCGTCACGCTGCGCTGGCGGCTGAAGGACCTCAAGGTCCAGGTGGCCGAGAAGGCGTTCACGGCGCAGGGGCGCGAGTTCCCCGCCGGATCGCTCGTCATGAACGCAGGCGCGTCCGGCGACCGGATCAAGAAAGCGGTCGAAGAATTGGGGCTCGTCGCCGCCGGCCTGCCGTCGCCGCCCAGCGTTCCGATGCACGATGCGGACCTTCCGCGAATCGCCATGTACAGCATGTGGGGCAGCACGCAGGAGGTCGGCTGGGTGCGGCACGCGTTCGACAAGTTCGAGGTGCCGTTCGACTTGATCTTCAAAGAGCGGGTGCGAAAGGGGAATCTGCGCGCGGATTACGATGTCCTGCTCTTTCCGAATCAGGGGAACAGCGGCAAGTCGGTCGTCTACGACATCCCATCGCGGGGGAAGCCGCTCGCCTACACGAAGACCGACCAGTTTAAGTTCCTTGGAGAGTACGGATCGTCCGACGACATCACCGGCGGGATGGGTCTCGAGGGCGTCGTCGAAATCCAGAAATTCCTCGACGCCGGAGGCGTGCTCATGACGCTCGGCACGGCGAGCTATTTCCCGGCGGAATTCGGCGTCGCGCGCAGCATGGACGCGAGCCGCCCGTCGAGCCAGTTCTACGCGCCAAGGCCGATCGTGCAGGCCGAGGTGCTCAAGCCAGAGCACCCGATCTTCTACGGCTACACGGCGAAGACGATGCCGGTGAAGTACGTCAATGGACCGCTTCTGCAGGTCCAGGGGGCCGGCGGCCCGTTCGCACCGCCGCCTGATCCTGACGCGCCGGTACGTCCCGATGCCCCCGTCGTGCTGATGCGATATACGGGGGGCGAGGCGGGCGTGCTGAGCGGCCTGATGCGCAACCCGAATGAAATCAGAAACCGACCCGCGATCGTCGATGTGCCGGCCGGAAAGGGACGCGTCCTCCTGTACGCGATCAACCCGGTCTACCGGTGGCAGAACTGGGGAGAGTTCAACCTCGTCTTCAACGCGCTGCTGAACTTCAACGACCTTGGTGCAGCCGCCGTAAAGCCTCCGACGACGACAGCGGCGGATGCCAAGTAGTCGGGACCCGGGACTCAGGTACTGCGACCCAGCATCCCCATCTTCTGGAGATCAGCGTCTGGCCGTGGCTCGAGCACCACTCTCGAGCGCACGCCAGGACGCTGACGCTGGGCCAGGTCCCGGAAGCGGTCTGGGACGCGATCGCCGCGCAGGGCTTTCACATCGTGTACTTGATGGGCCTCTGGCGACGGAGCGCCATCGGCAGGCAGATGGCGCGCAGCGATCCACGGCTGATGAAAGAGCTGGATCGTGCGCTGCCTGGCTGGAAGGTCGAGGAGGTGCCCGGATCCCCCTACTCGATCGGGGCGTACGAACCGGACCCGCGCATCGGCACCTGGCGCGATCTGGATCTCACGCGGGAACGGCTGCATGCGCGGGGGATCCGCCTGATCGTGGATTTCGTCCCCAACCACACTGGATTCGACTATCCGTGGATTCGCGATCATCCGGACCGGTATGTGAACGGCACGCTGGACGACTTTCGAGCCGATCCCCATGCGTTCCGTTACGTCGAGGCGGCCGGCGGGGCGCGTTACATCGCGCGCGGCCGCGACCCGCATTTCGCCCCGTGGTCCGACGTGGCGCAGCTCGACTTCTTCAACCACGAGACGCGAGCGGCGATGATCGTCCAGCTTCAGGCCCTTGGCGAGCACTGCGACGGCGTACGCTGCGATATGGCCATGCTCGTCCTCAACGACGTGTTCGCGCGAACGTGGGGGCATCTCGTGCGGCGGTCGCCGCCCGCCGTCGAGTTCTGGTCGGACGCGACCGCCGCGCTGCCGGCGTTTCTGTTTCTCGCCGAAGTGTACTGGGACCTTGAATGGCGGCTGCAGGAGCTCGGGTTTTCCTTCGCATACGACAAGCGTCTCCGGGATCGGCTCCTGCACGAGGGCGCGCAGAGCGTCCGCGGTCACCTGCAGGCTGAGCTGTCATACCAAACGTGCCTCGCCCGGTTTCTCGAGAATCACGACGAACCGCGGAGCCTCGAAGAGTACGGGCCAGGGCGGATCGAGGCGGCGGCGACGACGTGCGGAACGTTGCCCGGGATGCGGTTCTACTTCGATGGGCAGCTCCAGGGACGGCGGATTCGGGCGCCTGTCCAGCTCGCGCGGTGGATGGACGAACCGCGCCAGCCCGCGATCGAAGAATTCTACGGACGGCTGCTGGCGGCGACACGCGACCGCGTCTTTCACGAAGGGGACTGGGCGCTCCTCGAAATCACCCCCGCAGGCGACGAGAGCTCCTCACAGCTCATCGCCTGGCGCTGGCGTCTGGGCGCCCACCTGCGCGTCGTCGTCGTGAACATCGCGACGTCGCCCGCGAGCGGACACGTCGGCGTGGCCGGAGAATTGGCAGGGGCCGGGCCGGGGCGTCTCATGTTTGCCGACGTGATCGGCGGCGGACGCTACACGTGGGATCGCGCCACGTTGATGGCGCGGGGACTCTACGTCAGATTGGAGGGAGGCCGCGCACACTTGTTCGAGGTAACGGGACAGAATCTGGAAATCGGTAGCCCGCCGTACTAGACGCTCAGTCCGGTTTTGACGTAACGGCCGATCGCCGCGAGGACCTTCTCCACATCCGCGTGCGTGTTGTAGATGTGCGGCGAAAACCGCAGGCCAGGTCGATCGGCTCCGCCGCGGGTCGCGCAGGCAATGCGGTCCTTCTCATAGAGCGTGGCGCCGAGGTTGCGAGGATCCAGCGCAGCGGGCTGGAAAGTAACGACCGCCGCCGATCGAGAAGGATTGGGGTCGGTCCAGATCTTCACGCCATCGATCTTCCTGAGCCCGGCGACGAGTGCTTGCGCCAGCTCCCGCGCGTGACGCTCGACCGTTGCCGCGCCTATCTCGGTCCGCAGCGCAACGGCGGCGCCGAAGGCCGCGACCGCCGGCTCGTCGCGCTGGCCGTAGGCTTCGAGAGTCTTCGAGGCGCCCACAGCGCCGGCGTAAAGGCTGATGACGCTCGGTGCCAGCGCGGGCGCCTGTTTCGCCGCGTACAACACGCCGACCTCGCGTGGGCCGCACGGCCACTTGTGCCCGCTCCCGGTATAGAAGTCCGGGCCGAGATCGGCCAGATCGACATCGAGCACGCCGAAAGACTGAGCTCCGTCCACGACTGTGACGATTCCGCGCTCGCGCGCCGCGCGGCACAGGTCTTTGACCGGGAGAAGATCGCCGACCGTGTTCGTGACGTGCGTGAACGCCCAGACTCGGGTCTTCGCGGTCGTCTTCTTGAGGAACGCCTCGACAAAGTAATCCGAGCCAGGATGCGGGCTGGGCGCCGGGACCACGTGCACGACGGCTCCGGCGCGCGTGCCCTTCTCGCGCCAGGCGACGTGGTTGCTGGGATGGTTATCGGCAAAGATCACCACCTCGTCGCCCGCCTTCAGACCAAGTCCGCTCGAGACGAGGTTGTTCGCTTCGCTCGTGTTCCGCGTGACGACAATCTCTTCTGGTGTTGCCCGCAGCATCCTGGCGAGCGCGGCGCGGGTTTCCTCTTTCGCCTGAGCGAGCTTCGTCTTCGTCGCCTGCGACGGATCGCGATCGAGCGCGGTCGCCCAGCGCTGCAGCGATTCGATCACGGGCAGCGATGACGGGCACAGATTGGCGGCGTTCATGAAGATCAGCCCGGGCTCGAGTGGATACTTCCCGGGAAGACCGGCTTCCAGGCCGACGGCCTCCAGGCTCCCGGCACGACCCTTCAGGGTCGTCTCCACCAACACCGCAGCAGACGAACCCGCGAGGAGACGAGCGAAGCTTCGGCGGTTCATCGGACCCCCTCTTGTCGTGCTTGTCGTGCTTTTCGAGAGACGCGCCAACGCTCGACGACGCGCGTTTTGACGATCGAGACGCCCAGCATCGCCGCGGTGAACACGACGAAAGCGGCGACGGCCCAGCCGAACGGCAGCCGCCGTTTGATCGGCTCGGCGATTAGACCGTACACCAGTTCGATGTGGATCCAGTAGATGAAAAGCGAGGTGCGGCCCAGTTGCGCCATCGGGCTCCAGCCACTTCCGGCAGGACTCCTCTCCCAGGCATACGCCGCCGCAACCGCCAGAGTCAGTATGCCGGCTCGAAGGAAGAAGAAGGTTGGCGAGCTCGTCCAGAAGTTGGACCGTTCGTAGATGGACGGCAGGTACGACGCTGCGTAACCTGCGGCGGCTACCAGCGCCCCGCCCGCCGCCAGCCGGGGCATCAGCTTCTGTTCCAGTGACACGTCCGAGGCACGGTCGACGAGCAGGCCGACGACCGTGCCGGCGAACACGAATGCCGCCCAGGGAAAGAGCGTGAAGTTGGTCAGCCCCGGGGCCGGACGCAGGTAGCCCTCGATGGGCGCCGGCAGCGGATCGAGGATCCGCATCTCGCGGACGATCGGCGTCACCATGGCGATGAGGACGGTGACCGCGCCAAATGCCGCGAGGCGGCTGGCAAAGGATCGAGTGGCACCCCACAACGTCGCCGCTCCCGCGATCGACGGCCCCATGATGTTCAGGATGTCGACCTTCAGCAGGCTTCGCGGCGATGAGAAGCCGCCGAGCACGAAGGACTGGAGGCGGAAAAGGAACGCGAGGCCGAAGATCTCCCAGCCCCGGCGGCGGACTGCGGCCGAAGCGGTCGAAACTGGGGCGCCGCGCGCCACCTTGGCCGATGCGGACAGCGCAACCGCGACGCCGGCCAGAAACAGGAAAAGGGGCGCGCCGAATCCCCCGAGAATCAGGCTCCACCCGAACGCCCGAAGTTCCCGATCGGCGGGTCGTGTCCAGGCGTCCAGTGTGTGCGCCTCGATCATGACAACGACCGCAGCGCCGCGAAGCCAGTCGAGGTACCGACGTCTGACGGAGGCGGTCACGGAGCCGGCCGCAGCACGAGGCGCGCCGTCGCGTGACGGTCGACCGCGGCCCGGGAGAACAGCATCGGATGGTAGCGCCCGTCGGCCCACAACGGCAGCAGGTCGCCGTAGTGAGGGCTGAGCGGCTGAGCGGAATTACCCGGTACGTTGATCATCACCGAACGATCCCAGTCAGAGAGATCGATGATTTCGCGGAAGGAAGCGCCGTTGGTCTGCCGCTCGCCGCCGGCGGTCGCGTTCACCGTCGTGCCGTCTCCACCCCGGGGGACGTCGGAAAGATTCAGCACCGCGCTTCGTTCTCCCGTCGTCGCGAGGGCATGCTCGAACGTCGCGCGGTGCATCCGGCCCCACGACCATTTCGCGGGATCGGGACCCTGTCGCCGGACGGTCTCGCGCCACGCTTCGGCAAGCGGCGGGCCGGTCATGATGGCTTGCCTGGCTTCTCCAGCCCGCTCCGGAGCGAGTCGCGATCTAGTCCGTTGCGGCGGTTTACGCGATGAGCCATCCACCCATGAGGCATTCGCGGTCGTGTAGGACTCCGGGGCCAGCGCGTCGAGCACCGCTTCCATCGATGCAGGCGCGCCTTCATCCTGAGTCCCGACAGCGGCCACCAGCCGTTCGGTCCACGTGCGGTACAACACCGCCGCTGGCGAGTATTTCGACAACACACAATCCCAGCCGACGAGCATGCGAAAAGCTGACCGGGCGTCCGGGTCGACAGGGTCCTTCCCGCCGTACGCATCGCGAAGCGCCTGCACCAGCGCGCGCGCCGGAAGCGACTCCTCGTCGTGCTGCATCCGCTCGAAGTCCGCGACGCTCAGTTTGCCGGCACCGCTCAACAACTCGACGATGCGGCCGAAACGATGCGGCGCGCTGAACTCATAGCCCAGCCCATGCGCGTAGCCGTCAGGCAGGATATTGTGGTTGGCGGTGGCGATGAACCCGCTCGAGGGGTTGAAGAGCTGAGGCAGCTCGCGACCGGGCAAAAAGCCGTTCCACTCGAACTTCCCATCGGCTCCAGGCACAGGGAGCAGGCCCATCCATCCGCGGCGGACCGGCGCAAGTCCGGCGGCGACCCAGCCGATGTTCCCTTCGACGTCCGCGTAGACCAGGTTTTCGGACGGTACCTTCCATCGCTCGACGGCGCTGAGGAACTCGGGCCAGTTGCGCGCCGTGTTGAGGGACAGCGACGCCAGGTAGCCGGCCGTCCCCGGCTCGAGTCCAACCCAGCGCAACGCGTACGCGCGTCGCCGGATGCGGTCGACGTGGAGCACCGGTCCGTGCCGCGTGAAACGGAGCCCGACCGACCGGGGCTTCTCCTGCAGAACCGGAATCGTGGTCTGTTCGGTCCGCATCCGCTCCCATGCGCCGCGAAACGAGTACCTGCTGGTCGTCGTTCGGATGCAGCCGCTCGACATAGAGGTCCTGCTGATCGATGCCGACGATCGTGAACCCGAAGGCGACGCGATCGTTATGTCCTGCCGCGACGCCCGGGAGCGCCGGCTCGCCGGCGCCGATGACGTTCCAGCCGGGACCATTCAGGTGAATGCTGTATCGGAGCGACGGAAGCTGAATCGAGCGGTGGGGATCGTTTGCCAACAAGGGCCGGCCGGTTGCGGAGCGGGCGCCGCTGATGACCCAGTTGTTCGATCCAGCCTCGCCGTCGTAGAAACGAACGTCTTGTTTCTGGCCGGAGGTACCGGCGTCCAGACCAGGCCAGCGAACGGAAGCATCCGCGCCTGTCGCGAGCCGAAGCACGTCGTCGCTGATGTCGTCGAGGTCGAGGCCTTCCGGCACGCTCACCGGAGCAGGAGGATCGAGTGGCATGAGGATCGGCACACGATCGATCCCAACGCGACTCGCGAGCCGTGCGCGCTGCACTTCGGTCCGTGCGTTGCGAGTCATGATGTAGCCGGCCATCCGGGCGAGCACGGTAGACGGTGTCCATGGCTCCGGGCGGAATCCGGCAAGCTGGAATTCGATCGGGAGCCGCGTCGGATCAGCCGAAACGTAAGCGATCTGCGCGTTCACGCCCCGGACGAAGGCTTCGATCAGCCGGCGGGCGTCCGGGGCGTAGCTGCTCCACTCCGCCTCCATGTCGCCACGATACGCGAGCAGACGGGCGAACGTGTCGCGTGCAACGTAGTCGGGGCCTGCGACTTCGGCGAGCCTTCCCTCCGCGATCCGCCGCCACACTTCCATCTGCCACAGCCGATCCTGGGCGGCGACGAACCCCTGCGCGAAGAAAAGATCGTCGACCGTCTGCGCGTACACATGGGCAATCCCCCACCGGTCGCGGAGGACTTCGACGGGCCGCAGGATCCCCGCGAGAGCTATCTCCCCGTTTATCTGGGCCAGGGCCGCCTCGGCGCGCGCCCGCAGATCGGGCGGATCTCCGGCACTCAGCGAACCGGCCAGCGCCGCGATCAAGACCGCTTCAGGCGCCCGTGATCTCATGGGTCACTTCGAGGGAAATATCTTGCCGCATCGAGTTCCAGACCGAGCAGTACTTTTCGCGGGACAGATCGACCGCGCGCTGGATCTGCTCGGTCGGGACCGCGCCGGTGATGGCGAAGTGGAGCGCGACGGCGGTAAAGCGTCGCGGCTCTTCCGGCGCCCGCTGTCCGGTCAGACGGACACGCAGACCGCGAAGATCGTGTCGTCCTTTGCGAAGGATATGAACCACGTCCATCGCCATGCAGCCGGCGATCGCCAGCGCCAGGGCCTGCATCGGCGACACGCCGGCGGCGCCGTTGCTGTCGAGGATCAGCCGGTTCTCACCGGCCGTCGCCTGGAGCCGAAGGTCGGACTCCCACTCGAGGTCGACGATTGTCGGAGGACGGGAGGATTGCTGCTGTGTCAATGCCGAATGCCCTGGGCATTGGGCATTAGGCACTTTCACATTGTCAAGCGGCGCGGGTCTCGGCCGCGGCCGGGCGCCCCCGGGGCATCAGGCTCGATACGAGGAGCCAGCCGAGCGGCAGGACGACGAGTAGGTACGAGAAGTACTGCCCATAGCGGCCGTCGGGACCGTACGGCTCGGTCGCCCAGTGCAGAGGCTCGCTATACGGGAAGATGTTCGCTTCGGTCAGCTCGTGAAACCCATAAATGAGCAACTGAACGACGAAAACCATGAGGAACACTGCCGTGACCTGGAAGAAGCGGGCGAGGTTGACGCGGTGCCCGTACCGGGACCAGAGCCAGGCAACGAAAGCCGCGACCAGCGTGCCCGCGACCGCGCCCGCGATGATCTGCGACGACCTGACCTGGAACAGCAGCGCGTTCATCAACAGCGCCGTCTCCATGCCCTCGCGTGAAATCATGAGGACGGTAAAGGCAAAGACCCCGACAAATGCCGCCGTACCGCGCATGACGGCCGATTCCTGCAGCCTCGTCTCGATGTCCTTCCTCAAGTGCCGGGCGGCCCGCCACATGTGCACGATCAGCGACGCCACGAGCACGGCCGCGGTCAATGCGAGGATGCCCTCCCACAACGCCTGGTTGCGCGCCCGCTGCAAGAGCAGGCCGAGGCCGATGCTCGCCGCGACGGCCGTCGCGATGCCCCAGTGAACTGCCGGGATCAGGCTCTTGCGGCCCGTCTTCCGGAGGTAGGCGAGGCTGATGGCGACGATGAGGAAGGCTTCGAGCCCTTCACGCAGGGTGATGACGAATGACTGCAGCATCGGATGGATCCCTTGGCGCCGGCTCCCAAACTGAGACCGATCTCAATTTGAAGGTCGAGTCTATCGCGGGATATCCGACAAATCAAGTCGGATATCGGCCACGGATCACCGCGGATCTCTGTGGAATCCATGGAATCCGTGGAATCCGTGGCGGATAATGCGGCTCCCATGTCGAAGAACGCCCTCCTGGCCTGCTCGGTCCTCGCGCTCGTGGCGATTGACGTCTCCGCTCGTCAAGATGACCTCCTCGAGCGAGCACGGCGGCTGCACAAGTCCGCTCCCCTCATCGACGGGCACAACGACTATCCGTGGGAGCTGAGGGAGACGTTCCCCGACCGCGACCTGGAGAAGCTGGACATCAGCAAGCCGCAACCGGCGATACACACCGACATCGCGCGGCTGAAGGCGGGAGGGGTCGGCGGGCAGTTTTGGTCGGTTTACGTGCCGGCCACGATGGCAGGCCAGCAGGCCGTCACGGCCACCCTCGAACAGATCGACGTGGTCCATCGCATGATGCGCCGGTATCCCGAGACCTTCGAGCTGGCGCTCACCGCTGACGACGTCGAACGGGTTTTCAAGAAGGGAAAGATCGCGTCGCTCGTCGGGATGGAGGGTGGACACTCGATCGACTCGTCGCTTGGCACCCTTCGGATGTTTCATCGCCTCGGCGCCCGGTACATGACGCTCACGCACGGGACCAACATCCCGTGGGCGGATTCCGGAACGGACACCGCGAAGCTCGGTGGCCTCTCGCGGTTTGGCGAGGAGGTCGTGCGTGAGATGAACTGGCTCGGCATGCTCGTCGATCTGAGCCACACCTCTCCCGAGACCATGGAGGATGCGATCCGCGTGACCCAGGCGCCCGTCATCTTCTCGCACTCCTCGGCCCGTGCCGTCTGCGACGTACCGCGCAACGTCCCGGACAGCGTGTTGAAGCTGCTGCCGAAGAACGGCGGCGTCGTCATGGTGACGTTCGTTCCGGGTTTTCTCTCGAATGAGGTCGCCGCGCACGGCCGCCTGGAGCGCGCCGAGCGAGAGAAGCTGACGGCGATGTTCCCGAACGAGGTTGCGGCCGTGAACGCGAAGATCGAGGAGTGGCGGAAGACGAACCCGGCGCCGCGCGCGACGCTCGCGCAGGTGGCAGATCACATCGATCACATCCGCAAGGTTGCAGGGATCGATTCCATCGGTATCGGAAGCGACTTCGACGGTATCGACAGCACGCCGGTGGGCCTCGAGAACGTCTCGACGTACCCGGCGTTGACCGCCGAGTTGCTCAAGCGGGGCTACTCGGACGAGGACATCCGGAAAATCAACGGGTCGAATGTCCTCCGTGTCATGCGGGAGGTCGAGAAGGCCTCGGCGCGGCTCCAGAAAGAACGTGGTCCGTCGGCGGCGACGATCGCGCAACTCGACGCCAAGTGATGGCAGATGACCGCGCGACGATCGTCGCCCTTGGCGATTCGACGACGGCCGGCACGCCCGGGTTCCTGTCACCCCTGGAGTCGCCGCCCGACGGCGGTGGCGATGTCGAGAGCCAGTTCGCGTACTGGCTGATGCAGGCCAGGCCCACCTGGCTCGTGCTCAATCGCGGCGTGAACGGAGAGCGGAGCGATCAAATCCGCGCTCGCTTCGCTCGCGATGTCCTGGCAGCGAAGCCCACGGCCGTAGTCATCATCGCCGGCGTGAACGACGTGTACCAGGGACGGCCAGCGGCGCACGTCATCGCACAGCTTCGGATGATGTACGAAGAGGGTCGCAAAGCGGGCGTTCGAATCGTCGCTGGCTCGATCGTTCCTTACAACACGGCCACCGGGGACCAGAACGCGCGGATGCGTGAGATCAATGCCTGGATCAAGGACGTCGCGACCCGCGATCACGGCGTGCGCTTCGCCGACACCCGCGCGGCGGTCGCGGCTACGGATGACCCGGACCGTCTGAGCGACTCTCCCGACGGCCTTCACCCGTCGCCGTCGGGCTATCGGCGTATGGCTGACGCTCTGCGGCTCGCTCTGGAAGAGCTCCTCAGAACCTGAGATAATTCGCGGCCCGGCGTCGTATAGAACCTATCGTTCCGGCCTCGGTAAACGCAGCCTCAAGCTGCTGTGAGGTTCTCAAATGCCCAAGCGCTCGCTCGCCTTAACCGGGCTTCTGTTCGTCATGGTGACGGTCCTCTCCGGGCAACAGCCCCCTCCCGCCCGCGACCCCGGTCCGGTCGTCCATCAGTCGACCGACCCGGTCCTTCGCGAGTTCCGGTACCGATCGATCGGTCCGGCGAGCATGGGCGGCCGCGTGGACGACATCGAGGCCGTCGAAAGCGACCCCTTTACCGTGTACGTCGGCTTCGCGACTGGCGGCCTCTGGAAGACAACGAACAACGGCACGACGTGGACGCCGCTCTTCGACGAGCAGGCCGTCTCGTCGATCGGCGACATCGCGATCGCGCCGTCGAACCCGAGCGTGGTGTACGCGGGAACGGGAGAGCCGAACAACCGGCAGAGCTCGACGATCGGCAACGGGATGTACAAGTCGACCGACGCGGGAAAGACGTGGACGCACATCGGGCTCGCCGACACGCAAAGCATCGGTCGCATCGTCGTTGATCCGAAGGATCCCAATCTCGTTTACGTTGCCGCGGTCGGACATCTGTTTGGACCGAACAAGGAGCGCGGACTCTTCAAGACGAGCGATGGTGGCGCCACGTGGACGAACACGAAGTTCATCGATGAGAACACTGGGTTCACCGACGTGACGATGGATCCGACCGACAGCCGGGTGCTCTACGCAACCTCGTATCAGCGTCGGCGGGTGCCGTGGGGATTCAGTGGCGGGGGACCGGGCTGTGGACTTTGGAAGACGAGCGACGCGGGAAAGACCTGGACGCTGCTGACCGGCAACGGTCTTCCCGAGGGCACGCTCGGCCGTCTCGGCGTGGCGGTCTCACGGTCGAAGCCGAACGTCGTCTACGCGCAGATTGAAGTGGGCCCAAGCCCAGGCACTGGTGCCGGCGTCAGCCACGCGGGCGGCAAAGCCAGCGATGCGCAGCCGGGTACGGGCGGAGGCGGCGGTGGGGGCGGTGCGGGTCAGCAGCAGCAACAACAGGACCGCCCGCCGGATCCGAAGCAGAGCGGCGTCTGGCGTTCGGATGATCGCGGAAAGACGTGGCGGATCATGAGCAACAACAACAACCGCCCGATGTACTACAGCCAGATCCGGATCGATCCGACGAACGATCAAATCATCTATACGATGGGTGCCTCCTTCTATAAGTCCGTGGACGGCGGCAAGACGTTCCGCGTCGTCAGCGGCATGGGCCACGGCGACCATCACGCCTTATGGATCAACCCCCGCAACAGCCGTCACCTGTTGCTCGGGCACGACGGCGGGTTCGATATCAGCTACGACCAGGCCGAGACGTTCGACTATCACAACATCATGGCCGTCGGGCAGTTCTACGCCATCAGCGCCGACATGCGGAAGCCGTATTACGTGTACGGCGGGTTGCAGGACAACGGGAGCTGGGGTGGACCGAGTGCCACGCGCGGCCAGGGCAGCACCAATGCGGATTGGTACCGTGTGGGAGGGGGCGACGGTTTCTACACGATGAACGATCCGATGGACTGGTCGATCGTGTACTCCGAATCGCAGAACGGAAACATGAACCGGCTCGACCTGAAGGCGGGCCGCAGCGTCAGCATCCGGCCGCGGGCGCGTCCGCGTCGTCAAACGACGACCACGACCAACCCGCCGGAGGCCGGCCAGACGGCCCCAGGCCGCAGCAATCCGAATCCCGCTCGCGAGGATCAGCCAACGGCGACGACCGGTCAGGCGGCTGGTCAGAGTCAGCCACCGCCGCCCCAGCCGCCGGCGGCTGCACAGGGGCAACCGCAGGCGGCTGGAGGAGCCGGAGGATTAGGCCAGCAGCAGCCGCAGACCAGCAACATCGTGCCCGAGCCGCCGGCTGGAACGACGTTCCGGTTCAACTGGAACACGCCGCTGGCTCTGTCGCCTCACGATCCGCGCGTCGTGTATACGGGAGCCGAGCGTTTCTTCAAGTCCACGAACCGCGGCGACACGTGGACGATGACCGGCGACCTCACGAAGAACATCGGGCGATTCGCGCGGCCGATCATGGGGATCGCGCCGGACGTACCGGTCCCCTCTCACCACGACGGCACGCTGGTGTTCGGATCGATCGCGACGATCGCCGAATCGCCGGCGAGACGCGGCGTCATCTGGGTCGGAACCGACGACGGGAACGTGCAGGTCAGCCGTGACGGCGGTGAAACGTTCACCAACGTCACGTCGCAGATTCAAGGTGTATCGGGGGAGTACCTCGTCTCGCGGGTCGAGCCGTCGCGCTTCGACGGCGGCACATGCTATATCACGATCGACAATCATCGAAACGATGACTGGAAGCCGTACGTCTTCGTGACGCGCGACTACGGCCAGACGTGGACGTCGGTCTCGGGCAATCTCCCGGAAGTGGGCAACGTCAACGTGATCGAGGAGGACACGAGGAATCCGAACCTGCTGTTTGTGGGGACCGAGTTCGGGCTCTTCGTCTCGACGAACGGCGGCCGCGAGTGGAAACGCTTTTCAGAGGGCCTGCCGACCGTCCGAATCGACGACTTGCTCGTCCATCCGCGCGACAGCGACCTGATCGTCGGGACGCACGGGCGCAGCATCTGGGTCCTGGACGACATCTCGCCGCTGCAGGAGCTGTCGGATCAGACGGTCAAGACGGACGCCTTCCTCTTCTCAATTCGCAATGCCACGCAGTGGCAGAACGACACCCAGTCGGCCCGCGTCAACAACGCCAGGCACTTTCGAGCGCAGAACCCGGAAGGCGCCTCGATCAGCTACCACCTGGCGAAGGATGCGGCGGAGGCGACGATCACGATCAGCGATCAGACCGGGAAGATGATCAGAACGCTCAAAGGTCCGGCGAAGGCAGGGCTGAATCGCGTGCGCTGGAACCTGCGGGGCGAACCGCCGCCCCGCCCGGCCGGATTCACCGGCGGCGGCGGGGGGGGATTCGGCGGGCAGTTCACAGGGCCTGCGGCCGAGCCGGGCAGTTACGTGGTCAAGGTCTCGGTGGCAGGAAAGGACCTGATCCGGCCGTTGACGATCGAAGCGGACACGGGGCCGGAGAGATAGCGGTTCGATTATCGAGGGGGTTCCGGGCCGATCGGGGTACACTCCTTGGTGGAGTCCCCCTTCATGCGTCTACTGGTCGCAGCGCTCGTGTCGATCGCCTCGGCGTCGTATGGCTTCATCGGTGCCGAAGCGACTCAGGAAACTCAGAAGTTCAAGTCCGGCACGCAGACCGTACCACTCTACGTTACCGTGACCGACGCGACCAAGCGCCTGGTGCCGGAATTGATCCTGGAAGACTTCGAAATCCTCGACAACGGCAAGCTACAGCCGATCACGTTGTTCGACAACGAAGTGCGTCCGATTACCGCCACGGTCATGCTCGACACGAGCGGAAGCATGACGCTCGCGCTCGACCTCGTAAAGAAGGCGTCGGAGCAATTCCTGATCCGGTTGCTGCCCGCCGATCGTGCCCGCGTCGGCGCGTTCAGCGACAAGATCGATTTCTTTCCGCCCGACCGCTTCACCGGAAATCGCGACGAGCTGATCGGGTATCTGAAGGATCTGGACTTCGGCTACCCGACGCGCCTCTTTGACGCCGTCGATCAGAGCATGGACAAGCTGGAACCGATTGACGGCCGTAAAGTCGTCCTGGTGTTCACCGACGGCGATGATACGGCGAGCAAGGCAGGGTTAGGCGACATATTGGATCGCGCGCGTTTGCTGGACGTAATGGTGTACACGATCGGACTGGAGTCGGATTATTTCAACGGCGTGCAGCGCGTGCGCACGCGGCCCGACCGCGGGTTGAAGAAGCTCGCCGAGGAAACCGGCGGCGGGTTCTTCGAACTGAAGAAAACCGATGAGCTGGGTCCGACCTTCACGCGCGTGGCGCAGGAGCTCCACTCGCAGTACGTGCTCGGCTTCTCTCCCGAGAAGCTCGATGGGAAGGTGCACAAGCTGGATGTGCGGGTGAAGAGGCCCGGGATGACGGCTCGGGCACGGAGGAGCTATGTGGCGGCTCCGGCGGCCGCCACGGATTCGCGTTAGACCAATATTGCCGCGATCATCGCGACCACGAGCAGCGCGCCGACGACGGTCTCCGCAGTGCTCGAAAAATCAAGTTCATACATTGTCGTTTCTCCCTTCCATAAGGCTTAGACGGGAGAACACCGGGTTCGGTTTAGTAAAAGAAGTGAGGCAGGGATGAGCGGTGGTAATAATTGCGCCCGGCCCCGCTCGGCGGCTAAACTGCCTGCCAGAACTGAGCCGGGCGCCCCCCCAGCTATGGAGAAGTTACGTTGGGCGCGATGTAGCGTCATGACGGAAGCCTGACGAATCCCTCAAGATGTCCTGATATGGCCGGCAAGGATAAAGATCCCGCGAACGCTCGCCCCGAGGATGTGCTCATTGAAGCATTGATCCAGGCGACGGGCCGTACGGCGAAGGCGGTCTACGAGTTCGACGAGTTCCGTCTCGACGTTGCTGACGAGCGCCTGTCGCGCGGCGGCGTGCCGGTTCCGCTCGCGCCGAAAGAGTTCGAGACGCTGCGCTTCCTGGTCGAGCGCCACGGTCGACTGGTGACCAAGCAGGAGCTGTTGGACCGCGTGTGGGCGGGCACCTTCGTGGGGGACGACACGATCGCTCAGCGGATCTCAGTCCTCCGCAAGGCGCTGGGCGACGGCGCTTCCCAGAAACACATCGAGACAGTTCCCAAACGCGGATACCGGTTCGTCGGAGAGGTGCGGTTGCTCGGATAGCCGCGGTAACATGCCGGCCATGCGCCTGATCCTGATTCCCGCCGCCGCGATATGCTGGCTCGCGCTCGTGCCTGAAACCCGTCCGCCAGTCATCGTTCGAAACGGTCTGGTCGCGACCAGCCAACCCCTTGCCTCGGCTGCCGGCTTGAGAGTCCTGCAGGAGGGAGGCAACGCAGTCGACGCTGCCGTGACCGCGGCGGCGGTCCTGTCGGTCACCGAACCGACGATGACCGGCGTCGGCGGAGATCTCTTCGCGATCGTCTACGACGCAAAGACCGGGAAGCTGTCGGGCCTCAACGCGAGCGGCCGAGCGCCGTCGAAAGCGACGCTCGACGCGTTCCGCTCGCGCGGCCTCAGCGACATCCCCGGCGGCGGACCGTTGTCTGTCTCGGTGCCGGGCGCGGTTGACGGCTGGGCGGAGCTCCTGCAGCGATTCGGGACGAAGACGCTCGCGCGCGTCCTCGAGCCCGCGATCTCGTACGCGCGCGACGGCTATGCCGTCACGCCGATCATCGCCGGACAGTGGCAGTCGGCCGAGGACAGGCTCGCGAAGGACCCCGCGGCGGCGGCCACGTTCCTCGTCGGGGGGCGCGCGCCCCGCGCCGGAGAGACCTTCGCCAACCCGAAGCTCGCCGCGACGCTGCAGGCGATCGCGCGCGGTGGACGAGACGCGTTTTATCGCGGACCGCTCGCCCAGGCGATCGCCGCCGACATGGCGAAGCGCGACGGCTTTCTGACCGCCGAAGATCTCGCGGCGCACCGATCCGATTGGGTCGAGCCGATCTCGACCTCGTACCGCGGCCACCAGGTGTACGAGCTGCCGCCGAACACGCAGGGGTTCGCGGCGCTCGAGATGCTCAACATTCTGGAACCCTACGACGTCGCGGCGCTCGGCCACAACACGGCCGCGTACCTGCATCTGCTCGTCGAAGCCAAGAAGATCGCATACGCCGACCGCGACGCGTACCTGGCCGATCCCGGCTCCGTACCAGGAGATCTGCTGCGGCGGCTGATTTCGAAGGAGTACGCCGCCGATCGGCGAAAAGAGATCAATCTTTCGAAAGCCGGGACGTACGCTCCTGCAGGCAAGGCGTCAGAGTCTGGCGATCGGGCCAACAATCCGCTGGGCGCCGGCCCATGGCCACTGGCCTCTGGCGACACCGTCTATCTCACCGCCGCGGACCAGCACGGCAACGTCGTCTCTCTCATTCAGTCGCTGTTCAACACCTTCGGCGCCGGGATCGTCGCCGGAGACACGGGGATCGCGCTGCACAATCGTGGAAGTCTCTTCTCGCTCTCGTCGTCGCATCCGAACGTGATCGGACCGGGGAAGCGGCCGTTCCACACGCTGGTGCCGGGCATGGTCATGAAGGATGGACGGCCGTGGCTCTCGTTTGGGGTCATGGGCGGCGACCACCAGGCCCAGGGACACGTGCAGGTGCTGCTCAACCTCATCGACTTCAAGATGGACGTCCAGGCGGCCGGCGACGCCCCGCGCTTCAACCACGGCGCGCGGCTCGCGCTCGAGGACGGAATTCCCGAGGAGGTCCGCGCCAAACTGACGGCGATGGGCCACCGGCTGGCCGAGCCGGGCGGTACGCACGGCGGGTATCAGGGGATTCTGATCGATCCCCGAACGAAGGCCCTGAGCGGCGGATCGGATCGTCGAAAGGATGGAGTCGCTGTCGGGTACTAGCCCGGACGCCGGGGCGATCCCACCACGCCCGGCCTGACCGCCTCCGCCAAGGCTACGGCGGTCCGCCGAAGCGTCACGCGAAGGCGGAAGGCCGCGCCTACTCTATCAACTCATACAAATCGGTTACGGTGTCCCGCCCGCGCAACGTGTTAGAGCCAACCTTCCGGGTTTTGAACTGGTCCTTGACCATCGCCCAGGTCGATCCCGTCATCAGAATCTGATCCGGTTCCGTCACGGTCTCCACGAGGGACGCCGTGTTGACGACGTCGCCGAGGACGGTGAATTCGCGCCGGCGCGGCGAGCCGATGTCGCCGGTCAGCGCGCGCCCGGAATTCAGCGAGATACGCATCTGGAAGAGCGTGGCGCCCGGCTCCGCGTTCATGGCAGCCAGCGCGCGGCGCATGTCACGCGCCGCGGCGACGGCGCGGGCGGCGTGATCCGGCTGCTCGAACGGCGCACCGAACACCGCGAGAACCGCGTCGCCGACGAACTTGTCGAGCGTGCCCTCGTGCTCGAAGATCGCCTCGGCCATGCGCGTGAAGAACGCGTTGAGAAACGAGGCTACCGCGAGCGCGGGATGATGCTCCGCGAAGCTGGTGAACGCGACCAGATCGCAGAACATCACGGTCACCTCGCGCTCCTGCGCGAGGAACGGCGCGTCGGTGCCCGTCCCGCCATGGAGAATCCTGTTGACGACGGCCGCCGAGTGATAACGATGGAGCCTTTCGCGGCGCTTGACTTCTTCCATGAGCTGCGCGGAAAGGCGCGTCTGCTCGATCGCCACAGCGGCGTAGCCGCATAACGCCGTGAAGATGTCCAGATCGTCCGGCGCGAACTGCTTCGCGCGAGGATTGTCACAGTACAACACGCCGATGACGTCGTGGCGATTCCAGAGCGGCGCGCACATGAACGATCGTTCGTTCGTCGCCTGAACGCTCGTGGCGCTGTCCAGGCCCGAGTCGACCAGCGCGTCCGATGCGAGCATCGCGACACGCTCGCGCATGACGCGGTTGACGACTGTCCGGCTGAGCGACGTCCGCCCAGGCACGGTCCGGTCGCGGTTCCGCACGACGCGCGCCGTCAGCGGTTCGTCCGGTGTGTCGCGAAGCAGGAGGAAGACGCGCTCGGCCGGCACGACCTCGAACACGAGATCGACGACCTTTCCGAGCATCTCGTTGATCGGTTGGACCGTGACGAGGGTCCTGGCAATCTCGGTGAGCAGCGTGACGAAGCGTCCGCCGACGGCCGCGGCCGCCACGTGCCGCACAACAGTGCCCGGGTCTTCGAGGAGCTGATGGCCATCCGACAGCAGCTCACGCTCCGGAACCCGCTGTTCGACCGTGATCGAGACCGCACCGACTGTGACGACGTCGCCGGCAACCAGCTCGCCCTCTCCATCCAATGGCGTTCCATTCACGCGCGTGCCATAGCGGCTGCCGGCGTCGATGACGAAACAGCGGCCGGCCTCGAAACGGATTCTGGTGTGTTGGCGCGAAACCGTGGGGTGGTTGATGACGAGGTCGCACGACGGAGCGCGGCCGACGACGGTCACACCGTCCCGCAACCGGTGCAGGCGCGATGTGCCGCTGTCGACGAACGATAGGCTAAACATCAGCGGGCGCGCGGACGGACGACGTCCACCTTGACGCCGGCGCGTTGCGAGAAGGCCTCCGGCAGGCTCCGGATCTGCTCGGGCCCGATCCGCAGAACGAGAAAGGCTCCCTTCGTGCGGATCGACACCCAGTGTGGATCCGCGCGGAAGATCGCGAACGCTCCGCCTCCGACGCGCAGCACGGGCGCCGGCCCACGCGGCGACCGCCACATCGGTTGCCTGGACCGCGAATAACTCACGCTCATGATCTGTTCGTAGGGCAACGAGCGAATCACCGCGCCGTTCCGATCCGCGACGGTCAACACACCCGCGGAGAACGTCATGATCGCCTCCCGTTCTCGCACCCGCGTTCCTTCGGCGGCCACGAACCGGACGTCGACGATCGTCAGCGGCGGCAGCGTCGCGTCCCGCGCGACTGGCGGACCGTCGGGCGTTGGCTCGCGCGCGGCCGCAGGTCCATTAGTCGGGGAACCCGTCGGCGGCGGCGGAGTCGCAGGCGTCGGAGACACGGCCTCGGCGCGTGGCTCGCCAGCGGAGGTCACCGGCGCCGCGACCGGCCGCCGCGTGACGATGAGGGCAAAGCCGGTGAGGGCTAGAACGAGGAGCGCAAACAACCCGGCGGCAGCGGCCAGATGCTGCTTCTTCAGAATTACCGTCGTGTGTTCGCCGGCACGCGGCGCCGGCGCGTCCTGTCGATCGCTTCCCTCTCCTCCTGGATGGGGTGCGGCGAGCACAAGGTGGTTTGGATCTGTGATTGGACGCCCGGGGCTTCCCCCGGCCGCCGGCTGCGGTGTGCCTGCGCTCGGCAGCGCGCTCCCCGCAGGGGTCACGACCGGGATGGTCGCCGCGAACGCGGACTCCTGGGACGCCAGAACCGATTCGGATGGATCGGGCACAGCAGGGGTCAGGTCGGGCGGCAGCGTCGTCTCGAGCGGCGCGGGTTGGGGCGCCATCGGCACCAGCGACGCACCGTGGCCAACCAGGGCATCGCGGAACTCTTCGGCGGTCTGAAACCGATCGGCGGGAGACTTCGCCAGTGCTCGCCACAAGACCTCCTCGCACCACGGCGGCAGCTCCGCGCGGAACTGGTGCAGCGGTGTCGGAGGATCCTTGACCTGCTTGTGCGCCATGGCAATGGCGGTGTCGGCATTGAACGGCAGGTTGCCGCTGAGGAGCCGGTACATCACCACGCCGACGGAATACAGATCGGCGCGGGCGTCCACCTCGGTCGCCAGCACTTGTTCGGGCGCCATGTAGGCGGGCGTTCCCATCATCAGCCCGTCGGACGTCAGGTGCTCCGTCCCGACGACGCGGGCGATCCCGAAGTCCATGATCTTGACCGCGCCGTACTCGCTCAGCATGAGGTTGGCCGGCTTCAGATCGCGGTGGACGATCCCGACGCGATGCGCATGCCCCAGGGCGTCGAGCACCTGGGCGCCAAGGCTCGCGGCGCGCGCAGGCGCAAGCGGGCCGAGACGCTCGACCATGCGATCGAAGGTCTCGCCTCGGACAAACTCCATCACCATCAGAAGGTCATCATCGGTGCGGAATAGCTCATAGATCGTGGCGATGCCCGGATGGTTCAGCCGGGCGAGCGTCATCGCCTCAGCACGAAAGCGACGGACGACGGCGGTCTCACCGATCTCAGGGTTCAGGACCTTGACCGCGACCTCGCGATCCAGGGTTTCGTCGACGGCCTTGTAAACGGTACCCATGCCGCCACGGCCAATCTTTTCGACGACGCGGTATTTCCCGATCGTCTTGCCCAGCATGGGACCCCTGTGTGACCCGGTAAGTAGAAGGGAATGCGAAGTTTAATACAGGCGGAAGCCACCCCGCAAAGGATCCCGATCGTCCACGAGAAAGGTGTGCTCTCCCGTTATCCACGCCGAGCCTTCGATCTCAGGCACGATGGCGGGCAGATCGGCGACGACAGTGTCGTGGAGGATGCGGCCGCGAAAGATCGTCGAAACGATGCTCTCGTGCGTGAACGACGCGCCGGGCGCGAGCAGCCCCATCGCGGCGAGCACTGCCATCACCGCCGATGTGCCGGTGCCGCACGGCGATCGATCAACCTCGGCGTCGGCGAACACGGTCACGTTTCGGAGGTCGGCGCCGCCGGTGGATGGTCCGGTGAAGATGGTGCCATAGAGTCCGCGCAAACCCGGGTCGAGGGGATGCACCACTTTCACTGTCGCCTCGACCGCGTCGCGAATGGCCATCCCCGCGCGGCGCAGCTCCGGGAGCCGTCGGGGATCGATCGCCAGGCCGGCCGCTTCGACGTCTGCTATGGCATAAAAGGCACCGCCGAAGGCGACGTCGACCCGGAGCTCGCGCGCTCCGAGCTTCACGGGGACTCCGGCCGCGAGCACGAACGACGGGACGTTGGAGAAGGCCACGCGCTCGACACGCACCGCCCCGGCCGAAGCATCGGGTTGGTCGTTTACGACGGGCCGGGCGCGCACCGGGCCGGCCGGCGAATCGAGCACGATCTCGTCCTGGCCGGACCGGCGCGTGAGCAGAGCGCGTTCCAGGGCAATGGTGACCACGGCGATGATCCCGTGGCCGCACATCGTGCTGTAGCCTTCGTTGTGCATGAAGAGCACGCCGGCATCGGAGTCGGGGCGTTCAGGCTCGGTCAACAGGGCGCCGTACATGTCGGAGTGTCCGCGCGGCTCGAGCATCAACGCGCGCCGCAGCCGATCGTGATGCTCGAGAACCCACTCCCGCTTCTCGAGCATCGTTGCGCCCTCGACGCGCGGGAAGCCCTCGACGATGAGCCGGAGGGGCTCGCCGGCGGCGTGCGCGTCGATCGTGCGAATCTTGTTAATCATTCCCCCAGGCATTCTAAACTTCGCTGAGGCAGCCATGGCCATTGTTCTGTCCGAAGCGGACGTCAAGACGGTCCTCCCCATGCGCGATCTCATCGACGCGATGGAGGTCGCGCTGGCATCGTTCTCGGCTGGCGAAGTCGTGCAGCCCGTACGGACCGTTCTGCAAGTGGGCCCGTCGAAGTCCTTCTTTGGCGTCATGCCGGCGTACCAGCCGGCGCCCGCCGCGCTGGGCGCGAAGCTGGTGACTGTCTTCGGCGCGAACGCGGCGCGCGGGTTACATACCCACCTCGCCACGATCGTCCTGCTCGATCCCGAAACCGGCGCCCTGGTTGCTCTGCTGGACGGACGGTTCATCACCGAAGCGCGGACCGCGGCGGTGTCGGCTGTGTCGACACGCCACATGGCGCGCCCGGATTCCGCGGACGGCACGACGCTCGCCATTCTGGGGTCCGGTGTGCAGGCGCGCAGCCACTTCGAAGCGATTGCACTCGTCAGGCGGCTCAAGGACGTCCGGGTCTGGAGCCCGACGCCCACAAACCGCGATCGGTTCGCCCGCGAGATGGCCCAGCAGGCTCCCGCTCCTGTTCGCGCGGTCCCATCCGCACGCGCCGCGGTCGACGGCGCCGACGTCATCGTCCTGGCGACCGCCTCGCCGGTGCCGGTCGTCGAGCGCGCCTGGGTCGCAGACGGCGCGCATGTCTGTGCGGTCGGCGCGTGCCGCCCCGACGTGCGCGAGATGGACGGCGCGCTCGTCGCATCGGCGCGCCTCGTCGTGGATTCGCGGGCCGGGGCGCTGGCCGAAGCGGGCGACATCGTGCTCGCGATCCAGGAGGGCCGCTTCGGGCCGGATCACATCGCGGGGGAGCTCGGGCACGTCGTCGCCGGACAACTTCCGGGGCGGACGTCGCCGGGTGAGATCACAATCTTCAAGTCTCTCGGCATGGCGGTCGAGGATGTTGCGGCGGCAGAGCTCGCGTGGCGCAGGGCCGCCGAGCGGGGCTTGGGCCGTGCGATTGTTCTATAGCGTCTGGCTGTTGCTGACACTCGTCCACCCGGCAGCTGCCCAGAACGCGCCGGAGCTCAGGAAGCAGGCCTTCGACCTCGCCTACAACCTCGATCGCGAGGAGGCGATCGCGCTGCTCGAGAAGGCACGCGGCCTGGCGCCCGAGGATCCGGCCACGTACCGCGCGCTGGCTGCCGTGACGTGGCTCCAGATTCTCTATCAGCGCGGGGCGGTCACCGTCGATCACTACCTGGGCGGCATCTCCCGAGCCCGCATCGAGCTCCGGCAGCCCGACCCGGCGCTCGACGAACGGTTTCGGGTCAACGTCGAACGAGCGCTCGCGCTCGCGGAACGGAGCGTCGCCTCACGGCCGCGCGATCCACAGGCGCACTACGACCACGGCTCCGCGCTCGGGCTCCAGGCGTCTTACACGGCCACGGTCGAGGGAAAGCTCCTTGCGGGCTTCCGCACAGCCAAGCGCGCCTTCGACGCGCACGAGAGAGTGCTCGAGCTCGATCCGAAACGGAAGGACGCGGGGCTCATCGTCGGCACGTATCGATACCTCGTTTCGGCCTTGTCGCTGCCGATGCGCTGGATGGCGTACGTGGCCGGATTCGGCGGCGGCCGGGAGCGCGGCATTCGCATGATCGCTGAAGCCGCCGACTATCCCGGTGAACTGCAGGTCGAGGCACGGTTTGCCCTGATTCTGGTCTACAACCGCGAGCGGCAGTACGATGCGGCGCTTCGCGTCCTGGAAACGCTCGAACGCGAGCACCCGAGAAATCGTCTGATCGTTTTAGAGAAGGCTTCCACGATGCTTCGAGGCCACCGGTACGCCGACGCCGACCGTGTTCTCTCGGATGGGCTCGCGAAGTTTGCCGGCGACAGCCGGCGGCGGATACCAGGCGAGGAAGCCTTGTGGCGGTACAAGCGAGGATCCGCGCGTCTCGGCGCAGGCCGGCGCGACGAGGCGAGCAAGGATCTGCGCGCCGCGCTCGAATCGGCGCCCGCGGACTGGGTGGCAGGACGCTCGAGGGTCGAGCTCGGGAAGGCCGCTGAACAGGTCGGCGACCGAAGCGGCGCTCGCGGCGAGTACCAGCAGGCTATGGCGCTCTGCGAGCGTGGGAACGACGCCGCCTGTGTCGAGGACGCAAGACGAGGACTCGACCGAGTCGTAAGGTAGAGAATGCGCTATCCTTTCACGCAGTCCTGAATGGCCAACCGAGTCCCCACCTGGGTCTGGGTCGTCATCGGCATCCTCGTCGTCTGCGCGATCGGCCTTGTGGGCCTCGCGGTCACCGGCGTCTATTTCGTCGCCAAACAGGTCGAGACCGTAGAGGCATCGCCGGCGACGGCCGAGCAGACGTTCGAGCGAGAGCGCGCGCGGTTCAAGGATCAGAAGGCGCTCATCGAGCTCGACCGCGACGACAACATCATCGCGACTCGCTTCGACGAGCCACCGCCGCCCGGCGCCCGCCCGAAGCTCGAGTCGCTGCGCGTGATGGCCTGGGACTCCGGCGACGAACGCATCGTCCGGATCAACATTCCGTTCTGGCTTATCCGATTAAAGGACGATCCGCTCGACATCCTCGCGGACAGCGGCATCCACGGCAAACGCATCCGTATCACCGTCGACGACATCGAACGGATGGGGCCGCGCCTGGTGATTGACCACCGTGGGCGACGGGGCGATCGCGTCCTGGTCTGGACTCAGTAGAAAATCCGGCCCCTTTTCGCTGGTCCTGTTCTTGCAGCCTGGCCCACCTGGGAGACGCCCCTCCCGCGCCTGCACAGGAGCATGACGATGATCCGGATCAGTCTGGGTGTCGGCCTGGCGCTTGTGATCGTGGCTGCGGCGGTGCCGGCGTCGGCGCAGGTTCGCCGGCACGACGGCTACCCTTACGCCACGAACGGAAGCAACGGCTTCGACTACGGGTATCGCGAGGGGCTGCAGCACGGGGAGCGGGACGCTCGGCAGAACCGCCCATTCGACTTCGACGACAGCAACGATTACCGGCGCGCCGAGAGGGGATACGACCGTCGCACCGGCGACATCAACTCGTACCGGCGTGAGTTCAGGCGCGGATACGAAGCCGGATATCGCAACGGCTACTCACGGTCCGGCAACTGGGACCGAAACCGGTACCCTGACGGCCGCTACGACCGTAACGGAGGTTACTACCCGAACTCCCGGTACGGCTACCCCGGCGGAGGCTACGGCAATCGTGGGTACGCCGGCCCGGCCTCCCAGTACGGCTTCAGCGAGGGCTACGAAAAGGGCCTCGAAGATCTGCGCGACCGCGATGCGTACGAGCCGGCGCGGCACAAGTGGTACCGCGAAGGCGATCGCCATTACAACAGCCGTTACGGCTCGCGTGAAGCGTACAAGAACGAGTATCGAGTCGCATTCCGCGAGGGATACGATCGAGCGTTCCGCGAGGCGGGCGCTCGCTATCGGTACTAAGGCAAGCGCAGGAAGCGCTTCATCCGCAGAATGAACGACCGGGCGTGATCCGCGGTCGCGACCGTTGTCGCGGCCGCGGCACGCGCGGCGGCGAGCGCGTCGCGGCGTGTCATCGCCGCCAGGCCGACGTGCTCGAGCACGAGTGGATTGGCTTCAGCGACCGCGCGGAACGTGGCAGCGTCGATCTCCAGGACCCGGCAGTCGCCCCGGGCGGCCACCGTCGCGCTGCGCGGCTCGCCCGTCAGCAGCGACATCTCACCGAAGTACGCGCCGGGATCGAGCGTCGCCACCTCGCGGCCGGGGCCCGAGGGACCGGCACCCGAAAGGATGACGACGCGCCCGCTCCCTATCACGAACAGCGAGCTGCCCGGTTCCCCCTCGCGGACGATCCGCTCGCCGTCGCCGAACAAACGATCGCGCGCCGCCTCGGCAAGCCGGGCGTGATCCTGTCCAGAGAGCCCCGCGAACAAATCGAGTCTGGCCAGCAGCGCGGCGCGGCCGCGGATTTCCTCCTCGCGGCCGACGATGGATTCCTGACGATCGTATTGAACCTGAATCGGGTACGGGATCTCGATCCCGTGCCGCCGGAACGCGTAGTAGATCGCGGCGCGAACCTCGTCGCGCGCCTCCTCATCCCGCTCGCAGTCGTCGATCCAGAAGCGCACGCGATAGTCGATCGATGAGGCCGCAAAGGCCTTGACGAGCACGTCGGGCGGCGGTGCGGTCAGCGCCCGTTTCGAATTCGCGAGCGCTTCGTGGACGGCCGTTTTGACTTCACCGGGGGAGCTGAGATAACTCGCGCCGACCTCGACCTCGATCATGCTCGGGGCGGCTGGCTGAGAGTAGTTGACGATGGCTTCCTTGCCCACGACGTTGTTCGGCACGATGACGAAGTTACCGGTCTTCGTACGGAGCTTCGTGGCGCGCCAGGTAATTTCCGACACGCGGCCCTCGTGCGGGCCGATCGCTACCCAGTGCCCGACGTGGAACGGCTTCTCGATCTGAATCGCGAGGCCGGCGAACGCGTTGCCGAGCGTGTCCTGCAGCGCGAAGCCGACGACGACCGCGCCGACCGCCGACGTGGTCAGCAGCTTTTCTTCGAAGATGACGGTTCCAACAACCAGAAAAGCGCCGATCAGCAAGGCGTCCTGGACGATCGGCGGGAAACGGTCCGGAACCTTGTCGACACGCAACGGGTTGACCAGGACGAGAATCAGGACGTTCAACGCGGCAAGAATGATGAGGAGCTGTTCGACCGAGACGAGACGCTCGACCGTCGCAGCCGACGTCACCGCGAATTTCAACCACAGGTTGATCGCGATGTAGGCAGCCGAGAGCAGCAGCGACAGCCCCAGCTTGCGCTGGATGAGGCGGTTCGGCGTGACGCCGCGAATCAGGATCGCCGTCAGGAAGACGGCGACTCCGACCAGGACGTGGGCTGGATAATGGGTCAGGCAATCCCCTTCTTGAATTCCGTGACATCGGCCGCCGTCACCGCCGTCACGACCAGCGCCGGATTCGAACCACCCTTGGCGTCGCGATCTGGCGCGACGCCTCGAGCGCCAGCGGATGCGGAGACCTGCGCGCTCTGCTTCTCGCCGCCGCCTCCGCCGAAGGGCTTCGCGAGGCTGCCAAGGCCGAATCCCTTCTTCTTCTGACCGGCCTCCGCCTCTTTCTTCTTTTCTTCCTCGGTCGGCGCCGCCGGCTTGCTGCCACCGACCAGGCCTGCCAATCCGTCGGTGGCGGTCGGCACGATGGTGACGTCTACCGGCGGGTACGTGATGTTCTGCTTGTAGCGCGCCTCGACGGTCGCCGCGCCCTTCAGGTTGCCGCTCTGGATTGTCTTCGCGATTCCATCCTGCCGCGCCTTCAGGTCGGGATGGGAGGCGAACATGCCGTTGCGCTGGGTCATGTTCTTGTTGCGCTCCGCGATCCTGGCCAGAAAGCTTGACAGCCCGTCCGCCGCATAGCCTGCCTTGCTCGCGGCGGTCACGCCTTCTTTGTCGGCGTCCATCTCGTCGCCGCGGTCGAAGTTGTTCTCGATGATGTTCGTGTACGCCATCTGCGCGAACCGGTCGAGAAGAACCGCCTCGCCCGCTGCCGCCGCCTCTTCGGTGCCGATCTCGACCGCCTTGCTCTTCCGAATCGCGTTGATCGTGTGCTGCTTCACGATGTGGCCGATCTCGTGGCCGAGCACACCCGCCAGCTCCGCCTCGTTCTGCAGGAGCGCCAGCGCGCCGCGCGTGACGTGGACGAACCCGCCCGGCGAGGCAAACGCGTTCACACCGTCTGTATCGAGGACGATGAACGTCCATTTGAGATTGGGCTTGCTGGTTTGCTGCGCGACGACGGTGCCCACGAGCGTCACGTATTTGTGAACCGCCGGATCCTGCACCACGCCGAACCGCGCTCGAACCTGCGTGCTGACCGACTCCCCCAGCTTGCGCTCCTTCTCCTCGGTCCAGACCATGTCGTTGACTTGCTTGGCGCGCTTGAAGCCCTTCTCGAGCGCGCCCAGCTGGGCATAGGCGGGCTGCGCGACGGCCGCGACGATGAGCCCGGCGATGACGACCTTCATGTCTGCACCTCGAAGATAGATACCGGTTTGGTTTTGCCTTTGACGACGACGTCACCCAGCGGACGGATCGTGTAGGAGCCCTTCAACCGCGAGCGGGTGGCGTCGCTAATGATAATCCGGGTGCCGTATTCCTTGTTCAGGCTTTCCAGCCGGGATCCGAGGTTCACCGAGTCGCCGATCACGGTGTAGCTCATGATCGCGCGGGACCCGATGTTGCCGGCGATCATGTCGCCGGTATTGATCCCGATGCCGATGTCGAGCGGCGGCTTCCCCGCCGCGGTCCATGTGGCGTTCAGGGCTTTCAGCTCCGCGACCATTTCGACGGCGGCCGCGACCGCGTGGTCCGCGTGCGCCTCGTCATCCAGTGGCGCTCCGAAGAGCGCCATGACCATGTCGCCCACGAACTTGTCCAGCGTCCCCTGGTGCTTGAACACGATCTCCACCATGCGCGAGAAGTACTCGTTGAGCGTCGCGACGATCTCCTCTGCCTCGCCCTTCTCCGAGTGCGCCGTGAACCCGCGAATGTCAGAGAAGAGCACGGTCATCTGGCGGCGCCTGCCTCCGAGCTCGGCAAGCGCGGGGTCCGACATGAGCTGCTGGAAAACGTCCTTCGACACGTATCGGCCGAACAGGCCTTTGACCTTCCGCTTCTCACGGCCTTCGACGAGGTACTGATACCCGACGCCGCCGAATGCGGCGAGGATGAGGGCGACCGTGGGTTGTGCGACCGCGATCCAGACGCCGCTCGAGAAGAGCCGGAGCGACACGGCCCCGTAGACGGAGACGAGTATTGCCGTAGCGAGGAGGGCCCAGCGCAGCGGGAGCACAGCGAAGAGCAGCGCGGCCGACAAACCTGCGAGCGCCGTCAGGACGATCCGCGATCGGCCGCTGGCCGGCCGCATGAACCGGCCAGACAACACATCGTCCGCGATGTTTGCGTGTACCTGAATGCCGGGCATGCGCCCGCGTTCGAAAGGTGTCTGAAACACGTCCCCGAGACCGTACGCGGTTACACCGACAAAAACGATCTTGTCGCGGAAGACCACGGGATCCACCCTGGGCTTCACACCCTCCATCTGCTCTTCGGCCGCGTACATCACGTCCTCAAAGGAGTAGGTCACGTACGGCCGCGATTTGCCATCTTCGAGAAACGCCGGACCGCGGAAGTTGATCAGCGCACGGACTGTTTCTTCCTCGGCTCCGCCTCCCAGCATTTCCACGCGCTCGCGGACGATCGGTACCTGCCGATCGCGGACGACAATCTCGTGCTCATTGATCTTCAGTTCTTCGGGTCGGACTTTCTCCGCGACCATGACGGCGGCTAACCCGAGCGATGGCGAGACGCGGCCGTGAGACTGCACGAAGGGCGCCCAGCGGCGCCAGGGCCCGTCCGGGTCGAACGACATGTAGTTGTGACCCACGCTGGCGGCGGCCGACGCCAGCCGAGCGAACGGCGGGGTGATGGTCGGACGGGGCTCGGTCTGCCACGGGCCATCCTCCGGTCCGAATCCCAGCATCCCGGGCCAGGAGTCCTGCGCCTCGACGACTCGCTCGTCTGCCAGGATCGCATCGGCGAGGAGGATGACGTTCCCGGCGCTGCGCACGGCTCGCACGAGCTCGCTGTCCGATTGATCACCCGACCACCGATCCTTGCCGTACATGAACCCTTCACGGGTGTCCTGCTCCAGGAACAGCACATCGACCGCCACTGCCCGCGCGCCGCCACGCGCGATGAAGTCGATGACGGTCGCATGTACGGCGCGCGGCCAGGGCCAACGACCCGCGAGCTTCGCGTCAGCCAGCCCGCGTATCGCACTCTCGCTGATCTCGACGAGGACGATGTCCTTGCGCGCGGTTTCGGGCCGCGCGGTCACGCGCAGCCGCAGATCGTAGGTCTTCAGCTCGATCGTCTTGAGGAACTCGGCACGGCCCAGCCCGAGCGCGACCAGCCAGGCGCCCACACCAATCGCCGCCCCGGACGAGATGCGACGCAGAACTGGCGAGCTGGGAATCATCAACCGGGCAGGCCTATTGTCATGCGCGGGTCGGCGAGCGTCCAGCCACGGCATTCCGGAGCCGCTCCGTCGGGCCGGGCGAGGCGCCGGGCGGCTCCCCGCCGGGCATGCCGAAACGGCAGGGATCCTCGGCCCGCTGCCGTGGCACACGACGTGCCTCTGCTGATCGAATGCTCCCGCAGGTCCCTCGTCACCGGTGGGCCTGGCTGTTGGCAGAACGCGCGGCCTGGGTGTGCGGCCTTGTGTGCGTGGTGACGTGGGGCGCGCTGTACATCGAAGGCGTGACGGGCGCCCGTCACGAACTCGCGCGCTTCGCGGTCCTCCAGGCGGCCGCGTCGCAGCAGACCGCCACACCGGACTTGAGCCTCTGGGACCCCAAACGCATCAGCGCCTGGCGGGACGCCCTGAACCAACCTGCACCGCCGCCGCTCGCGGTTCTGCGCATCCCGAAGATCCGCCTCGAGGTGGCGGTTCTGCCGGGGACCGACGACTTCACGCTCAACCGCGCCGTGGGTCACATCGAAGACACGGCACTGCCGGGGACGGATGGCAATTCCGGCATTGCGGGGCACCGCGACGGATTCTTCAGAGGCCTGAAAGACGTCGGGACCGCCGATGTCATCGAACTGGAAACGCTCCGAGGGAAGGAGGTATACCGCGTCGAACGGACCTGGATTGTCTACCCAGAGGACGTATCTGTGCTCGACGCAACGCCCACACGCTCGCTCACCTTGGTCACGTGCTATCCGTTCTATCACGTCGGTCCGGCGCCGCAACGCTACATCGTCCGTGCCGTGCGTGCCGACGACACGGCCGTTTCCCGGGTCCACGGGCTCTGATCGTCCCACGTGTCCTGAGGCACGTGGGGACTCGTCACGGAAGTGAGTGGAGGCTTTATGACTCGCGCAGTAGTTCGAGGGGTGTTGGGTGGAGCGCTCGTCTGCCTGACGACCGCAGTCACGTCGGCGCAGACGACAAGTACGGCGGCGGAAACCAAGAAGTTCCAGATCATCGCGGTGGACGGTAACCAGCTCGTCGTCAAGTTGCCCGAAGGCACGAGGGAACTGACCGTGCCCGACGATTTCCGGTTCAACGTCGACGGAAAGCTGCTGTCGGTGCACGAACTGAAGCCTGGCATGACAGGCACCGCGACCGTCACCACGAAGACCACCGTGACCCCCGTCACCGTGACTGAGGTGAAGAACGGGACCGTGCTGCATGTCGCTGGCACGACCATCATCGTTCGCACCGACGAAGGCAACAAGATGTTCACGCAGAGCGACATCGACAAGCGCGGTATCAAGATCATGCGCGAGGGCCAGCCCGCGCAGATTTCGGACTTCCGCGCCAACGATCGGCTGTCGGCGACCATCATCACGACGAAGCCACCCAGGGTCATGACCGAAAGGGAAGTGCAGGCGACGCTTGCTAGGAGCGGTGCAGGTGCGCCCGCGGCGGGTGCGCCCGCGGCGGGTGCGTCCGCGACGGCTGCGCCGGCGGCCCGCTCGGGGGCGGCCCCATCGGCGGCGGCCTCGACGCCACAGACGGCAGCAGCGCCGGCTGCAACCTCGGGCGCTGCGCCGAGGAAGCTGCCCAAGACAGCCAGTCCGCTGCCGGTTCTTGGCCTCGTGGGCCTCGCTTCGCTCGTTGCGGGGTTGGCCCTCACGGCCAGGCGGCGCCGCGCGACGCGGTAGCCGGGTTCGCTCTTCAATGCCGGGCCGCGCTCGTCCTCTAATGGGTGATGGGCGCGGCCCGCACTGTTTTCCGGGCCGAGGCCGCGAAGCATGACATACACGCGCCAACTCATCACAAGCACGCTCGTGGGGGGCTTGTTCGTCGTGGTGCCCGTCTACCTTGCGGTGCTGCTGCTGCTCAAAGGCATGAAGTCGGTCGCGGGCCTGGTCCGGCCATTTGCGGCGTTGCTGCCGGACTGGGTCCCGGCTGAAGGCCTCTTCTCTCTGCTGCTGGTGCTGGCCCTCTGTTTCGTCGTCGGTGCTGCCATACGTACTCGAGCAGGGCGAGCGGCTCGCGAGCGGATGGAAAAGGTGTTCTTCGAGAGACTTCCCGGGTACGGCGTGCTGCGCAGTCTGACGCAGCGATTGGCGGGAGACAGTGAGGAGAGCGCGTGGACGCCGGCGCTGGTAGAACTCGAGGACGCGCTGGTCCCCGCGTTCATTATCGAAGAACTCGATGACGGCCGGTTCACAATCTTCGTGCCGTCGGTGCCAACACCGCTCGCCGGAGCCGTGTACGTCCTCTCACGCGAACGTGTGCACATTCTCGACATCCCCTTCACCCAGGCCGTCAGGTCCATCTCCCGCTGGGGCTCAGGCTCGAAGGACCTCGTGGCCGCAATGCGAAAGCCTGACCGGGAACCGCAAGGAGTACGAAGATGAAGACAGCATGGGTTGCAGGCGTTCTGGCGGGCACCGCCCTCATCTGTGCTCACCCGTCAGTCGCCCAGGACAAGGGGAAGACAGAGGCGGCCGAGCTCACACGCGCGTCGCAGGCGGCGTTGCAGCAGTTGTATGCCGCCGCGCCGCTGGCCAAGGGGCTCGCGCCGACGGCGCACGCGATTCTGGTCTTCCCGAAGGTCACGAAGGCCGGTCTCGGGATCGGTGGTCAGTATGGTGAAGGCGCGCTGCTGAAAAAAGGAACCGCGTCTGCTTACTACAAGACGACCGGCGCTTCATTCGGGCTGCAGGCCGGAGGCCAGCAGTACGGCTACGCGATGTTCTTCATGAACGCGGCGGCCCTCGCAGAGCTCGACAGCGCGAAGGGCTTCGAGGTCGGCGTCGGCCCGAGCATCGTCATGGTCGACGAGGGAATGGCGAAGACCACCACGACCAGCACGCTGAAGGACGACATCTACGCCTTCGTCTTCGGACAGAAGGGGCTGATGGCGGGTCTCGGCATACAGGGCAACAAGATCACGAAGATCACGCCGAAGTAGCGGGGAGTGACTGCTGGTATCCGTAGCTCGCTCACGGGTCAGGGCCGAGGTTGGCTTGCCAACCGTAGCTCACTGCGAGCGTACTGCCGGCCCACCTTCGCTCGCCTGATTTCACCGCGAGCTTCGGTGGGCAACCTTCGCGCGAGTCATGAGCGAAGGTTGGTACCGGTACGGGGATTCGAACCCCGGTCCCGTGGCTGAGAACCACGTGTCCTGACCCCTAGACGATACCGGCACTCGCCGACAGGAACCTTGGATTTTAACAAGCGCTCGCGAGGCCGGTCAACCGGCTATCATCTTGCGCATGCGCTTCCTCGCCGGGTTCGTCCTCGTACTCGTCCTCATCGCCGGCGGCGTCTGGATTGTCGCCGGGCGAATGTCCGGCCCCGCGATCGACATCCGTCAACCGGAGAAGGTCATGGGCGCGAGCGGAACGCTCGAGGTCGCCATCGACGCACCGCGGGGTGAGCTCACCCGGCTGGAGATCGCGGTCGAGCAGAAGGAGAAGCGCACCGTCGTCGCGGCTCTAACCGGCACCGAGGCAACGATTACGCAGGACGGGCCCGACCGCCTCCGCATCCAGCGCGCGCTCAACAAATCGAGCGTGCCCGGTCTGCAGTCCGGACCCGCCCGCATCGTCGTGACCGCTGCCCGGCCGGTCGTGTACGGCATCCGGACCGTGGAGTCGTCGGCGACCCGCGACGTCACCGTCAGGCTCGAGCCGCCGCGCGCGTCGGTCATCTCGACGCACCACTACGTGAATCACGGCGGCACGGAGCTCGTCGTGTACCGCGTCAACCCGCCTGACGTCTCGTCCGGCGTTCGCGTCGGGGATGTCGAATACCCGGGTTATCCGGCGTCCGGCGCGGGAGCGCTGGCGGAGAAGGCGATCGCCGACCCCGCGCTGCACGTCGCGTTCTTTGCCCTGCTGCACGATCAGGAGCTGAAGACGCCGATGCACGTCTTCGCGCGAGACGAAGCCGGGAACACCGCCCGCGCCGACTTCGACCACCGCGTCTTCCCGAAGCCGTTCCGGCGGAGCCGCATCGAGCTGGACGACAGCTTCATCGGCCGCGTCGTGCCCGCGATTCTCGAGCGGACGCCGGACCTGAAACCGGACGGCGATGACATCGCCAAGTTCCTGACCATCAACCGCGACCTGAGGCGGCAGAACTCCGAGACCATCGCGAAGCTCGGGTCGCAGAGCGCGAAGGAAGCGCTCTGGACGGGCCCGTTCCAGCAGCTCGGGAACTCCAAGGTCGAGTCGGCGTTTGCCGATCACCGGACGTACTTTTACAAGGGGCGAGAAGTCGACCAGCAGATCCATCTTGGATTCGATCTCGCGGTGACGGCCAACGTGCCGATCGTGTCGGCGAATCGCGGCCGCGTGGTATTTGCGGATTATCTCGGTATTTACGGCAATTGCGTCATAGTCGATCACGGGCTGGGCATCCAGACGCTTTACGCCCATCTCTCGTCGTTCGAAACCGCGGCCGGGCAGACGGTCGAGAAGGGGCAGACCCTCGGCCGGAGCGGGATGACCGGGCTCGCAGGCGGCGATCACCTGCACTTCACGCAGCTCGTCCAGGGGCGCGCGGTCAACCCGGTCGAGTGGTGGGATGCCCACTGGCTCGAGGACCGGGTGCTGCGGAAGCTGCGCGGTTTGTGATATTGATTGTCGGTTGAGGAGATACAGCTGATGCATCTGAGGAAGCTTCTGGCGTTCTGCGCGGCGTCCGCTCTGACCGCGGCGGTCGCGTGTGGCGGGTCGCAGCCGTCCAGCGAGTCCGCGAATCCGAGCTCTCCGGCGGCCGCACCATCGGGTCAGAAAGTTGACGAGTCGAAGGCGGGCAACATCACCGGCAAGGTCGCCGTCGAAGGGGCGCTTCCCAAGGCGGACCCCATCAAGATGAGCGCCGACCCCGTCTGCATGCGTGAGAACAAGGCGGGCGCGACAAGCGAGGCTTTTATCGGCAAGGATGGCGGCCTGGGCAACGTGTTCGTGTACGTCAAGGACGGTCTCGGCACCTACGTTTGGGACGTTCCGACAGCGTCTGTGACCATGGATCAGGATGGCTGCCGATATCACCCGCACGTATTCGGCATCCGAGTAGGACAACCGCTCGAGATCGTGAACAGCGATCCAACGCTGCACAACGTCCATGCGGTCCCCAAGAACAACAAGGAATTCAACAACGGACAGCCGGTCGAAGGGATGAAGTTCACCGCGACCTTTACGGCCAAGGAAGTGATGGTCCCCTTCAAGTGCGACGTCCACGGGTGGATGAATGCCTATGTCGGAGTGCTCGATCATCCCTACTTCGCAGTCACGAACGAAACCGGGGCGTTCGAGCTGAAGACGCTGCCGCCGGGCACCTACACGATCGAGGCCTGGCACGAGCGGCTCGGCCCGCAAACGCAGACCGTGACGATCGGCGAGAAGGAATCGAAGGAAGTCACGTTTACGTTTAAGATTACGTAACGGGCCTGGGGCTCGGGGCCTGGGGCATGGGAGGGGCGGGGACCCCGCTCGAGCCCCATGCCCTGGACCCACCCGGCCCGCAGAACCCAAGCCCCAAGCCCTAGACCCCAAGCCCTAGAATGCTCCACTTCTACAGTCGTCTCGTGGCGGCCTCCACGCTCCTGCTCATCGTGGCCGGAGCGATGGTCACGAGCACGGGATCGGGACTGGCCGTGCCGGACTGGCCGACGACCTACGGCTACAACATGTTCACGTTTCCCCCCTCGAAGTGGGTGGGTGGAATTTTTTACGAGCACGGCCATCGGCTGATTGCATCGACGGTTGGGTTCCTGACGATCATCCTGGCGATCTGGCTGTGGCGGGTGGAGGCTCGCGGCTGGCTGCGCCGGCTCGGGCTGGTCGCGCTGGCGGTCGTCATCTTTCAGGGAATCCTCGGCGGCCTGACCGTCCGATTCTTCCTGCCAGCTCCGATCTCCATCGGCCATGCGGGCCTCGCGCAGATCTTCTTCTGTCTGACGGTCAGCATTGCGCTCTTCACGTCGCCCGGCTGGCGGTCGGGGTATGTGGCGCGGGGCTTCAGCCTCGCCGTCGGTGACGATCGCCTGCTCCGCCGCCTCACGGTCGCGACGACCGCGCTCATCTATCTGCAGATCCTGCTCGGCGCGACGATGCGCCATACCGGCGCCGGCCTCGCGATTCCAGACTTTCCGCTCGCCTTCGGCGAACTCGTACCGTCGCGCTGGGATGCCGCGATCGCGACGCACTTCGCGCACCGCCTCGGCGCGGTCGTCGCTGCGCTGGCCGCCATCGCGACCGCCGGGCACATCTGGTACCACCATCGCGGCGTTCGCGCGCTGGCGCGGCCGGCGGGACTGCTCATCCTTCTCGTCGCCGTTCAGATCGCGCTCGGCGCCTTCGTGGTCCTGACCCGTAAGGCCGTGCCGATCAACAGCGCGCACGTCGCGGTCGGCGCCCTGGTTCTGGTGACATCCCTGGTCCTGTCGCTGCGCGCACATCGCTCGGCATTCTTCGAAAGGCTGGAGGCGGGGTCCCCCACCACAGGCAACCTGACGGGCCTCAACGCCCGCGCGACAACGGCCGCATGAGATCCGAGACCTTTACGCTGACGGCGGCGCGATCGCGGGCCGGAGACTTTCTGACCCTGGCCAAGCCGGGGTTGAACTCGCTCGTCGTCGCGACGACGCTCGGCGGCTACTACATGGCGACGGGGCGCGACGGGAATCTGGGGACGATGCTCGCCACGGGCGCGGGAACCGCCCTCGTCGCCGGCGGATCCGCCGCGTTCAACCAGCTCCTCGAGCGGGACGCGGATGCCCGGATGCACCGCACGCGAAACCGGCCGCTTCCCGACGGCCGTCTCCAGCTTTCCGAGGCGACGCTCTTCGGGTCGGTTCTGTCGATCGCCGGCCTGATGGTGCTCGCGATGGGCGCAAACCTGATGGCAGCCGCGGTGGCGCTGGCGACGCTCCTCACCTACGCGGCCGTCTACACTCCGCTCAAGAGCCGTACGGCGTTTTCGACGGTGGTCGGCGCCATTCCAGGGGCGCTGCCGCCTGTCATCGGCTGGGCGGCCGGAGGGGGCTCGATTGGCCCGGCGGCGCTCGCCTTGTTCGCCATCGGTTTCTGCTGGCAGCTCCCGCACTTTCTCGCGATCGCATGGATCTATCGGGAGGATTACGCACGGGCCGGGTTCCCGATGCTCCCGGTTCTCGAACCGGACGGTCGCAGCACGGCCCGGCAGGCGGTGGCGTACGGCGCGGCGCTGGTGCCTGCGAGCCTCGCCCCGGCTGCGCTCGGCATGGCAGGGACGCTCTATGCCATCGGCGCCCTTCTTCTAGGCGTCTTCTTTCTCGCGCTTGCGGTACGATTCTCGATGGCGCGCACGATCCCGAACGCGCGGGCGCTGTTCTTCGGCTCGCTCCTCTATCTGCCGGCGCTCTGGGCTCTCATGATCGCCAACCGGGTCTGACGGGCGCCTCATCGGACGACACAGGCGCGGGGTATGACCCTCTCCGACCTTCCCATGCTCAACGCGATCCTGAATGGGATCGCGGCGACGCTGCTCGCCACCGGGTGGGTCCTGATCAAACGGGGGCGGATGGCTCAGCATCGCGCTTGCATGCTCGCCGCGTTCGGGACGTCGGCGCTCTTTCTCGTGTCCTACGTCATCTATCACGCCAATGTCGGATCGCGGCCGTTCGGCGGGCAGGGGCCGATACGCGTCGTGTACTTCGCGATCCTGATCTCGCACGTCGTGCTCGCCGCCGCCATCCTGCCGCTGTCGATCGTGACGCTGCGGCGCGGGCTGGCCGGGCGCTACGATCGGCACGTGCGGATCGCGCGGTGGACGCTCCCGATCTGGCTCTACGTTTCCGTCACCGGTGTCGTCGTTTACCTGATGCTCTACCGGCTATAGTCAGGCTGTGCAACAGGACTGGCCCGCGTTCGACCGCGCGCCGGACCCGCTCGGACTGACGTTCAACGCGCGCGCGCTCGCAGGCGGGGCCGAGCTCGTCCTTGCCCTGCTGCTGCTCATCCTGTTCGTGTACCGGCGCCGGCTCTATCTGCTGGCCTGGGCGATCGGCTGGGCACTCACGGCGCTGGCGATGCTGGCGCTCGCGCGAGGCTACGCAAACGAGCACGTCGGCCGCGCCGCGGTCGGGATCTCGAAGCTCCTCCCGATTCTTGGCGCGCTGGCGTTCGTGGCGGGCGCCGACGCGTACCGCCGCCGGCCGCGCTTCACGCGCCTGCACGGGCTGATTCTCCTGCCGCTCGCGATCTGGTTCCTGCTCGCCCCGCTCGCGCTCGGCGTGCGCGCCGTCGTCGTGCCGGGGCACGTGATCGCGGCGGCTGCGCTGGCGATCGCCGGCGGAGCCCACTTCTTTCTCTACAAGCGGGAGAAACTGGTCGGCGCCGGCCTGACCGGCGTCGCGCTGGTGCTCTTCGCGCTGGGCCAGGCCTGGACGGCCGGACGCGTGTCGGTCGAGATTTCGGCCTGGAACGAGATCGAGCTGCGCGCGCTCTTCTCGGTCGTCATGCTCTCGATCCTCGCCGCCATCAGCATGCACTTCTTCGCGTTCGAGGACATGACGGTCGAGCTGCAGCAGACGAACAGACGCCTCGAGAAAGCTCAAACGGACCTGCGACAGATGGTGATCACCGACCCGCTCACCGGCTGTCACAACCGCCGGTTCTTCGACGCGGTGATCGGCAGAGAGCTCAACCGCCACCGGCGGTATGAGATCCCGCTTTCGGTGCTCTTCGTCGACGTCGATCGCTTCAAGGCGATCAACGACACCTTCGGGCACGAGACCGGGGATCGCGTGCTGGCCGCGGTCGCGACGTTTCTCGCGCGCCACGTACGTGAAGCGGACTATCTCTTCCGCTGGGGCGGCGACGAGTTCCTCATCCTGCTCTCGTGCGCGGAGGCGCAGGCGGATCGGAAGGGGGCGGAGTTGGGCGCCGCGTTCAAATCCAGCGTCGAGCGCACGGGTCTACCGCCGACTGTCGGCCTGAGCGTCGGTTGTGCCGAGGTCCTGCCAGACAGCGACATCATGGAGGTCGTGAATCGGGCGGATGAGCGGATGTACGACGCGAAGCGGGCGCTGCGTCGCCATTCGTCAGGCACCAGGCACACGGCACTAGGCACTAGCGGTACAGAAGGTACTTCGCCCTGAGCAGCCTCCAGCGCGCTTCGTCCGCGGCCCAGCTCGCCGCGATCCGCGCGGGGTCATCGCCCGCTTTCGCGCGCGCAAGACCTTCTCTCGATCCGAACAGCCGCTCCGCGGCGGAGATGTCGTACTTGTCGCCGTGGAGACGAGCGAGCGCCGAGGCGAGCTCGATCCCGACGCGGACCGGCCGAAGCGCCACCCGATCGATCACCACGATGAAGACGCCCTGACACGGCTCGCCCTGGTACCTGCTCGACGTCGGGGTGAAGCTGACCGGATAGAAGCGGACGCCCGGCACCCGCCTCGCGTTCAGCTCCTCGGCGAGCCGCACGCCGTCGATCCACGGCGCGCCGATTTGCTCGAACGGCGTATCCGTGCCCCGTCCAACGGAGATGTTCGTCCCCTCGATGGCGCCGATGCCCGGATACAGCGTCGCCTGCAGCAGATTCCGCATGTTCGGCGACGGATTGATCCAGGAGAGCCCGGTATCGTCGAACCAGTCGTCGCGGCCCCAGTTCTGAAGCGGAATGACCTCCAGCTCGGCGCCAATCTTGTTCTCCACGTTGAACAGGCGCGCCAGCTCTCCCATCGTCATGCCATGGCGGATGGGCATTCGCGCAAAGTACCCGGTAAAGGTGCCGAGTATGGTCTCGTCGAGCGAGGGACCTTCAACCTGAAATCCATTGATCGGGTTCGGGCGATCGAGGATCACGACGGGCAGTTTCCGCTTAGCCGCCTCCTCCATGACGTAGGCCATCGTCGTCATGTAGGTGTAGAAACGGACCCCGACATCCTGGAGGTCGAGGACGACGACGTCGAGGCCGTCGAGCATGGACGGAGCCGGCCGTCGTGAATCGCCGTACAACGAGTTGATCGGCAGCCCTGTTCGTTCATCCTTCGACGAAGGCACCTTGTCATCGAGGATTCCGCGGATCCCGTGCTCGGGGCTGAAGAGCGACACGAGCGTCACGTTCGCGGCTTTGTGTAACAGATCGATTGTCGGCGCCCCGTCGCGCGCGCGCCCCGTGTGGTTCGTCACGAGACCGACGCGCTTCCCTTTCAGCCGCGCGAAGCCTTCGTTTCGGAGGACGTCGATGCCAGGCTGCGTCGGCGCCGGTCGGGCCGGCCGGGCGGGCGCCGGGCCGGCCGCGCCGAAATCGGCACCCGCGTTGGTCTTCGCCGGTGGCGAGCCGGTGAAGGCCGCAGCGACGACCGTCGCGACGCGCGCGCGCAGTGGCGTGACGTCACCCTTTCCGTCCGGATGAAGACGATTCGAAAGGAACACGACGAAGACGTTCGTCGCGGGATCGATCCAGAGTGACGTGCCCGTGAAGCCCGTGTGGCCGAACGACCCGAGCGGCAACAGCTCGCCCCGGTTCGCCGAGAAGCTCGAGTCCATGTCCCAGCCGAGGCCGCGGACGTTCGGCTCGCCGGCCGGCGTCGAGGGGGCGATGAGGCGTCCGACGCCCAGCGGCGACAGGATGCGCCTCCCCGCGACGGCGCCGTCACGCAAGAGCATCCGGCAGTAGACCGCAAGGTCGGCGGCGGTGCTGAACAGGCCCGCGTGACCGGCGACGCCGCCCATGCGGCGGGCCGTCGGATCGTGGACGATGCCGCGCAACATCTGCGGAGGCGTCCCGGCCGAATCCTGCGGCGGCTGCTCCCCGCACGGCCAGCCGTACTGCGTGCAGGCTTCCGTCGGAGCGATTCGCGGCCGCAGCGACGCTGAGGGAGTGAACATCGTGTCGCGCATTCCCAGCGGCGCGAAGATCCGTTCCGCGGCGAACACGTTGAGCGGTTTCCCGCTCACGCGGCCGACGATCTCACCCAGAAGAAAGAAGTTGATGTCGCTGTACACGAACCGCTCGCCCGGCTGCGCGACCGGGACTTCCTCGACGGCCAGCGCGATCGCGGTTTCGGCGCCGGTCCACATGTCGGCCAGATCGACGTCCGGCCGCAGGCCGGACATGTGCGTCAGGAGGTGCCGGACGGTGATCGCCTCCTTGCCGTACCGGGCGAACTCAGGAATGAACGTCGCCACGCGATCGTTCAGCCTGATCCTGCCTTCCTCGATCAGTATCATCACGCTCGTCGTCGTGGCGACTGGCTTGGTGAGCGACGCAAGATCGAAGATCGTGTCGAGCGTCATCGGCTCGGCGGAGGGCGTCACCGCACGCCGGCCGTAGGCCTTCAGATAGATGGTGCGATTGCCGTGGCCGACGAGCAGGACCGCGCCTGGCAGCTTCTGCTCCTTGATCGCGTCGTTGATGACGGTATCCACGCGGGCCAGACGGGCGAGGTCGAGTGGGGCCGGGCGGACCTGAGCGAAGAGCGCCGGAACCGCCAGCCCGATGAAGACACACGTGAGGCCGATTCTGAGGCGTTTGGGGTTATTCATTGGTTTTATCCGCGATAGCCGTGGTCAGGGATTATACTGGCCACATGCCGGCCCTTCGGCGATGGCTTGCGCGAGCGTCGTGCCTGACGTTGGGCGTGATCCTGATCTCGCCCGCCGCCGCCGGCGCGCAGAGCGTGGGGCGCGCGTCTGGAACGGTCCGCGATCTCGACGGCGAGGCGATCAAGGGCGCGACGGTGACCGCTGAGAACGCGGAGGCCGCGCCGCGCACGCTGACGGCGGTGACCGACGAGAAGGGGCGCTTCGGTATCCTCGGCCTCCGTCGCGGCATCTGGAAGTTCACCGTCAAGGCTCCCGGGTATGACGAGGTCTCGGCCCCCGCGTCGATCCAGACGCTCCGGACGAACCCGCCCATGACCTTCACGCTCGCGCGGACGCCGGAGTCCGACCGTCCGATGGCGCTCGGCCGCACCGATCTCGGATCGCTGCAGTCGAAGCTCGACGTGGCCGCCTCTTTCGCGAAGACGGGGTTGTACGACGAGGCGATCGCGGCGTACGAGGGCGTGCTGCAGGCCGCCCCGGCGCTGTCGGCCGTGCAGCTGCAACTCGGCTGGATCTACGAACAGAGGAAGGATACGGCGAAGGCCATAGCCGCCTACGAGCGCGTCATCGAAGAAGCCGGTCCTGAGTCTCTCGAAGCGCGGCGCGCCCGCGCGCTGGTCGCCGCGCTCAAAGAAAAGCCCTGACGAGCCGCACCACCAGGTTCGTGGTGGTTGCCGCGGTGGCAATCGCCGCCGCAGCCATCCTCTTTTTCCGGGCATCGCGCCCGGCCGAAGCCGGGCCGATCATCCTCATCTCGATCGATACGCTCCGCGCCGATCGGCTGCCCGCGTACGGCTATCAGAAGATCCGAACGCCGGCGATCGACGCCCTGGCCGCCGATGGCGTCCTGTTCGAGCGCGCGTACGCGCACGCGCCGCAGACGCTGCCGTCGCACGCGTCGATGCTGACTGGCCTTTTGCCGTTCGAGCACGGCGTGCGGGATAACGTCGGGTTCGCGCTCAGGCCGACCGAGCGCATGCTGCAGCAGGTCCTCCGCGAGCGCGGCTACTCGACGGGAGGATTCGTCTCGGCTTACGTGCTGCGGAAAGAGACCGGGATCGGCGCCGGCTTTGACGTGTACGACAGCGATTTTCCCGCCACGTCACCGGAGCTGTCGATCGGCCAGGTTCAGCGTGACGGCGCTCAGACGGTCGAGCACGCCACGCGCTGGATGGCGCAGACCACGTCCGGATCGTTCTTCGTTTTTCTCCATCTGTACGAGCCGCACGTACCTTACACGCCGCCGGCGCGGTATGCGTCGTACGCCCCGTACGACGGCGAGATCGCGTACGCCGACGAGCTCGTCGGACAATTCGTCGATGCGCTGAAGGCGCAGCAGCGATACGAGTCGTCGACGATCATGCTCGTGTCGGATCACGGCGAGGGTCTCGGCGATCACGGCGAGCTGGAACACGGCCTGTTCATCTACGACGAGTCGATCCGCGTGCCGTTCATCGTCAAGCCGCCGGGCGCCGCCCCTCGACTTCGCTCGGGGCAAGCCCGCGGGCGGCGGATCTCCGCGCCGGTCCAGCTCGCCGACGTCGCGGCCACACTGTTGGACGCGGCCGGGCCAACGTCTGGGTCCGGTGCGGGCGGCCCGGCTACACTCGGCGCAAGTCGATCGCTCTGGTCCGTCGTCAACGGGGCCGATCCGGCTTCGTTGCGCGAGATCGGCGTGTATTCCGAGTCGTTGTATCCGCGATATCACTTTGGGTGGAGCGAGCTTCAGGCCCTCACCGATTCGCGGTACCGCTACATCAAAGCGCCGCGTGAGGAGTTGTACGACTTGACGAGCGACCCGCGCGAGCTGCGCAGCATCGCGGCGGAACGCCCGCAGGCGGCTCAGGCGATGCGCGCGGCGCTCGATCGGCTCGCTTCGGGTGCGAAGGTGAACCGGCCTTCGGCCGTCACCGCCGCCGAGCGCGAGCAGTTCCAGGCGTTGGGCTACGTCGGGATGCAGGCGGATCTTGGCGACGATGTCGCCGGCGACAAGTTGCCGGACCCGAAGGACAAGGTCGGCGTGCTCGAACAGTACCGCAAAGCGGTCACGCTGGCCGCACGCCGCGATTACGAAGGCGCGATCTCCGGCCTGCGGGGAATCCTCGAAGGCAACCCGATGATGGCGGACGTCTGGCAGCAGGTCGGCAACCTGCTGATGCGGGTCGATCGCCCGGAAGAAGCGCTCGCCGCGTACAAGCGATTCGTCGCGCTCAAGCCGACGCAATCGAACGGTCTCGTGGCGGTCGCCGCGACGCTGCTCCGGCTCCACCGTCTGGACGAGGCGCGACAGCACGCCCAGCTGGCCGTCAAGGTGGCCGCGCCGCACGAACGGCTCGCGCGGGCGTCGGCGCACGAGATGCTCGCGAAGATCGCGCTCGCCGCCAGGGACGGCGAGACGGCACGGCGGGAAGCGAAGCTGGCCCAGGACGAAGACCCCTCGCTTCCGATGCCGCTGTACGTCCAGGCGCTCCAGCTTCACACGGGAGGACGCTACGGCGAAGCGCTGCCGCTTTTCGCTGAGGCTGCGAAGCAGGTCAACGCGCGCACGCTGACGATTACGGAACTCTACTTCTATTTGGGCGACACGCTGGCGCGTCTGGGGCGAAATTCCGAAGCAGAGGTGGCGTTCAAAGAGGAGATTCGTTTATTCCCGCAGAACCGGCGCGCGTATGCGGGCCTGGCGATGCTCTACCGCTCACTTGGCCGCGACGCCGAGGCGGAGAAGGCCATCAGCGACATGCTCGACATGGCGCCGGGCGCCGAAAGCCGCTCGCTCGCGCGACAACTGTGGACGATGTTCGGAGAGCCTGAGAAAGCGGCGCGGCTCCCACAAAAACCATAGGTCAGCCTACCGATGCCGAGTACCGGGAACCGGAAGCGGCCCACTCGCGATGAACGGTCGAACGGTACCGTCGGACGCGGCGCGCCGCTGAGGGCATTGGGCACTGTCCTCGTTGTGTCGGTCTTGCTGGCGGCCGTCTGGTGGTGGCTCGCCCGCGCAAAGCCGGTCGCGCTTCTCCGAAGCGCCGATCAGAACGTCTTGCTTGTCACGATCGACACCCTGCGCGCCGACGCACTCAGTTGTTACGGCGGGACCGCGATGACGCCGGCGCTCGACGCGCTCGCGCAGCGTGGCGTGCGCTATGACTTCGCGCACGCGCACGCTGTCGTCACGCTGCCTTCACATGCAAGTATCCTGACCGGCCTGTATCCGTACCAGCACGGCATTCGCGACAACAACGGCTATCGGTTGCGTCCCGACACGGCGACGCTCGCCGGCGTACTCCGGCGCGCCGGCTTCGCGACCGCGGCATTCGTCGGCGCCTTTCCGCTGGACGCCCGGTTCGGCCTTCCGTCCGGGTTCGATGTCTACGACGATGCGTATCCGGAGTCGGGGCGTTCGGCCGAGTTCGAGATGCCCGAGCGGCGCGGCGAGGAAGTGGTCGCGCTCGCACGGAAGTGGATCGCGGCGCAACAGGGGAAGTGGTTCGTCTGGTTGCATGTCTATGACCCGCATGCGACGTATCTCCCGCCGCCGCCATTCGACACCCAATACGCCTCGAATCCGTACCTCGGGGAAGTCGCGTACACCGACAGGGCTCTGGCTCCGCTCTTCCAGGATCTCCCGTCGCGGAGCCGTCCAACGCTGACGATCGTCACGGCGGATCACGGCGAGGCACTGGGCGATCACGGCGAGCTGACGCACGGGCTCTTCGCCTACGAGGCGACGCTTCGCGTGCCGCTCATCATCGCAACCGTGGACGCGCCTGCGCCGGTGTCATCCTCTGAGGGCGGTGTGAACGGGAAGGGCGAGGTCTCCCAGACCGCTGCGCGCCACATCGATCTCGTTCCGACGATTCTCGATCTCGTTCAGGCGCACGTGCCGGAAGGATTGCCCGGCCGCTCGCTCGTGAGCGCGTCCGGTCGCGCGACCGACGACGGCGAGCGAACGTCGTACTTCGAAGCGATGTCCGCGTCGCTCAATCGTGGTTGGGCCCCCCTCACTGGTGTGTTTGCCGGACGCGAGAAGCTCATCTCGCTGCCGCTGCCGGAGCTGTACGAACTGGCGACAGACCCGCGCGAGGAGCGGAACCTCTTCGACTCTCACGGCGACCGACGGCGCGCGCTCGAGGCGCGGCTGACCGCTTTCGGCAGCACGGGGCCGGGGCCGCGGGCGGCGGAGTCGGCGGAAGCGCTCAGCCGCCTGCGTGCGCTCGGGTACGTCTCAGGTACCGCCGTCACCAAGACGCGCTACGAGGAGGCGGACGACCCCAAGCGGATGATCGATCTCGATCAGGCGATCCATCAGGGTGTGGAGCTGTATCAGCAGAAGCGCGTCGCCGAAGCCGAGCGGGTGTTCGAAAGCATTCTCGCGAAACGGTCGGACATGACGCACGCGTACCGTCACCTCGGGGCGCTGCGCTGGGAAACAGGGCGGCCGGAGGCCGCCATCGCGACGCTCGAGCGCGCCATGAAGGCCGGCGTGTCGGATGCCGCGCTGCAGGCACAGCTCGGGGTTTATCTGGCCGAGGCGGGCCAGCCGGCCGTTGCGATTCCGCTGCTCGAAGCGATCACTGCCGGCACGACACCGGATGTCGACGCCGTCAACGCACTCGGCATCGCGTACGGGCGCGCAGGCCGGTTGGATCGCGCCGTCGCGGCGTTCGAGCGCGTCCTGACGCTCGATTCGACCAACGCCATGGCGTACGAGAACATCGGGTCCATCAAGCTGCGACAACGCGACGCCCCCGCTGCCCGCGCCGCCCTCGAGCGCGCCGCGGCGCTCAACCCGCACTCGGCCCGCGCGCAGCTGGGACTGGGCGCGGTCGAGATGCACGCCGGCAACCGTGAAGCCGCCTTCGCGCGTTGGCGCCGCGCCGCCGAGCTCGACCCGTCCGAACTGGAAGCGTTGTACAACCTGGCCACGGGACTCGCGGCGGCGGGACGGCGCGCGGAAGCGCGGCCCTACGCGGAAGCCTTTCTGAAACAGGCGCCGCCAGCGCTGTTCGGACGTGAAATTCGAGAGCTTCGACAGCTGGCGAGATAGTCAACCCGCGGGAGTAGAATCCCGATATGGCCCTCGCGCGAATCGTCGCTGCGGCCCTGCTCCTCGCGGCTTCAGCCGGGGCCCAACCCGCTCCCCCGGTCTTTCGGTCCGGCGCCGAGCTCGTCCGTCTCGACCTGCGTGTCTTCGACGCCAACGGGCGTCCGATTCGTGATCTGCGCGCCGACGAGATCGAGCTCACAGAGGACGGCCGGCTCCGACGTGTCCTCCTCTTCCAACATATCGAAGAACCATCAGGGCCGTACGAGGACGTCGCGCGCCGGACGATTGCCGGTGAGGTCTCGACCAACCAGGGAGCGCCGCGCGGCCATCTGTATGTGCTCGTCTTCGATCAGCATCACATCGCCACGGGCAACGAGCAGCGCGCGCGGATCGCCGCGGAGCGTTTCCTGCGCACACGCGTCCGCCCTGGCGATCGCGTCGCGCTGTACGCGCTGCCCGGGCCGGGACCGCAGATTCAATTCACCGCCAACGTCGACCGGGCCGCGTCCGAGCTCGTGAAGATTCGCGGCAGCCTGGAGCGCATGACGCAGGGCGGCCTGGGCGCCATTCGGATTTCCGAGGCGTACGAGATAGGCCGGGGCAATCAGGAGATCCTCACGCGCGTCGTCGATCGCCTGGCGAGCCAGCAGGCGAGCACCGACACGTTGTCGAGCGGACCGGCCCGATCGGGCGTCAGCGTCAGCGGGGCGAGCGATCCGCGATTCTTCGAAGCGCTCGTCAAAGAAGACGCCCGCACCGTCGCGACGCGCGCGGACGAAGCGGCCCGGCAATTGCTGCTGAGGCTCGCCGACGTCGTGCGCGACCTTACGCCAATCGAGGGACGCAAGACGGTGGCCCTTTTCTCGGAGGGCTTCTACACCGATCACGTCACGCGAGAGCTCGAGCAGGTCGCCGCGGCCGCCGCGCAGGCCTATGCCGTCATCTATTCGATCGACTTGAACCGCCGCGAAAACGATCTGAAGGAGGCGGAACCGCTCGGCAGCGATCAGTACACCGAGATCGAGAGCCGGCTCGCGTCGCTCGGAAGCCTTGCCGTGGAGACCGACGGTCTGCTGCTGACAAACGCCGCGTCCGATCCCGGCGCCGCCCTGGCAAAAATTGCGGACATCTCGCAGGACTACTATCTGGTCGGCTTCGAGCCGGTCGACGCATCGAAACGCGGCGTGTACCGCCGCGTGGCCGTGCGCGTCACACGTCCTGGAGCGCGCGTGAGTACCCGGACGGGTTACTCCCTCGTGGAAGCGAGTGCGAACCCGGCCGATCGACGGCGCGCCATCGATCTCGCGATCGCCGCGCCGTTCGCGCAGCAGGGCCTGCCGATCCGGTATACGACCTACGTGCTCGGCGCCGAATCGCCTGGAACGCAGCGCGTCTTCGTCAGCCTCGCGGCCGATCTCCCGGTCTCCTCGAACGGATCCGGGCAGCGGCCTGCCGACGTCGTATTCGTCGTCCGGAGCGCGCGGGACGGCCGCGTCGTCGCGAGCGGGACCGACACGATGCCGATGCCGACCGCGCCGTCCGGCGGCGGGACCATCGGCACGGCGGCCTACAAAGTACAGTTTGAAGCGCCGCCCGGAGAGTACTTGATGCGGATCGTCGTCCGCGAGCCGGGCGGATTGATCGGCAGCGCCGATCGCCGCTTCGACGTTCGGCGGCTCGACACGGCTGGAGTAGCGGCAAGCGACCTCGTCCTCGGCGGCGTCACCGGCAGCCTGCCGGTTCGGGCCGTGGCGTACGCCGACGATGCGCTGGCGGGACTCGTCGAGCTTTACGGCCGCCGCGCCCAGGATCTGGAGAGCGTGACGGTGACGGCGCAGCTCGAGGGCGCTACCGCACGCGCGGATCTCGGCGAGGTCCGCGCGCGCGGCAACGGATCGGTCAGCCGTGAGGCGCGGATCGCGCTGCCGCTCGCAGGCGTCGTCCCGGGCGACTACGTCGTGCGGGCGACCGTCCGCGAAGGCGCGGAGACGATCGCCGAGCTCGCGCGCGAGGTCCGGGTTCTTCCGGGCTCGGCGCCGGCTCCGGCCGCCCCGGAAAGAACCACATCGCCGACGGTGTCGACGATGCCGATCGCGCCTGCGGACGTGCTCGGCGGAGAGATCGCGCGGCGGTACGTCAAAGAGCTGATCGAGGCCGCGCGAGGCTCGGCAATGCAGGAAGCAGCCGGTCACGCGGCGCGAGGCGACTGGACCGCGGTCGGAACAGCACTCGACTCCCAACCGACTCCTGGCGTCGGTGCACCGGGCACACCTCAGCAATCATGCGGTTCGCCGTACTACGGCCTGCGCGGACTCGCGCAGTTTTCCGCCGGCCGGTTCGATGTTGCCGGTGACGATCTGCGGCTGGCAGCCGGCGATCCGCCCTGCGCGTTGCCCTCGTTCATCCTGGGCTGGGTGCACGCGGCCGCGGGTGAGCGGCTCGATGCGATCAACGCCTGGCGCGCGGCGGCGTTCGCCGATCCGACGCTCGTGCCCGCTCACCTGGCGATCGCCGACGCGTACGTGCGCGCGGCGGAACCCGCGCTCGCGATTCAAGCTCTCAAGGCCGGCCTCCGCGCGCTCCCTGGATCTCCCGAGCTGCGCGAGCGCCTCGCCGCTCTCGAATCCCGGTAAGAACAATGCGAAAGAAAGACACACCGCCATGCTTCTTCTAGTGATGACGTTACTGGCGTCGCAGAGTGGATCCGCGACGTCCGCCGAGGCCTTGAAGGTCGGGACCCCTGTCGGTGTCGCGGAGCTCGACATGGGCAAGCTGAAAGGCGAGCCGTTCCGGCTCGCATGGTCACCCGATGCAAAGGACTTCTACCTTCAGACGGCCGAGCTCGACAGCGCCGGCTCCGTGAAGAAAGCGCGCCACTACGTCGTGGCGACCGCCGGCGGCGCTCCGAAAGAGGTGGATGGAGAGCCGGACTGGGCGGCGAAGTACTGGGCGTGGAAATCGTGGAAGGCCGCGCCGGGGTCGCCCGGCTTCGCGATCAGCGTCGACGAGCGGCGCGAGATCATCAAGGCAGGTCAGGCCCCGACCGGCGGCACGATTGCCGGAATGGGGGGAGATGCCACTGCCGGCGCGACGGTCGGCGGAGGGGGTCCCGCCGGGGCCGGGACGATCGTCCTCCCCGAGGGCCAGAACGCCAACATCCGGACGATGCGGCTCAAGGGTGAAGTGATTGGCGAATGGGTCAACAGCGTCATTGTCCCCGGGCTGACGTTCGGGTGGTCCCCTGCCGGGCTGAACCTGATTGCGTTCTCCGCCAAGACCGAAGACCTCGTCCTCATGGACGAGCGGGGTCGAAAGCAGAAGATCGATACCGCGAAGATCACACGCCTCCCCGCCTGGTCCGACGATGGGAAGAAGCTGGCGTTCCTCGAACAAAAGGACAAGAAGAAATTCGTACTCCAGGTGGTCGATATTCAGTAATGCCGAATCCCGAATGCCGAAGGCCGAAAGTGACTGCGCTCGCAACAGCCGTCGTCTTGAGCGCAGCCCTATTCGGCCTTCGGCCTTCGGCCTTCGGCATTCAACAACCCGTCTACAGATCTGGTGCTGAGCTCGTCGAGGTCGACGCGATCGTCACAGACCGCGGGGGGCGATTCGTACGCGACCTTCGGATCGACGAGATAGAGATCCTCGAGGACGGCAGGCCGCAGCGGCTTCAGGCGTTGTATCTCGTGGAGCGCGGCACTGCGACGCTGGCATCGGCGGGGCCGGGGTTCGAGACGCCCTCTACCGCGAGCACACCGGTACGGCGGGCTTTTTTCTTCCTGTTCGATCAAGAGCATTTGACGCCTGGATCGCTCAATCGCGTACGCACGGGCGTCGAGCAGTTCTTCTCCACGGAGTTCCGCGATGGGCAGGATCTGGCGTCGCTGTACGCAATCGGGACGAGTAGCCAGGTGCGGATGACGACGTCGCGAGAGGAGCTTCTGACCGCCGTCCGGCGCGTGAAGCCGCGCAGCGACCTCGTCGCACGTGCCGGCGATTTGCGCGAATGGCCGCGCATCAACGAAGTCGAAGCGCTCAGGATCGATCAGGGCGACGATGCGATTCTGAAGGCGGCGACCATGCGCGCGTGCGCCGAGGAGCCGTCTCGCGACTGCATGGAGCAGGCAGATCTGCTGCTCAGGGAAAAGTCGAGGCGGTTGATGCGCGACGCTGACGCCGCGACCAATCGCACCCTCCAGGCGCTGTCGATAGCCGCGAAGGGCCTGGCGGGGCTCAAGGGCCGGAAGACGTTGATCTTTCTCACCGAGGGGTTCTTCGCCGACGCCCACCGCAGCCAACTCGGTCTTGTCACTGGTGAGGCGGGTCACAGCGGAGTCGCGATCTACGTCATCGACGCGCGCGGTCTGGACAAAGGCGGCCGTTCGATTCAGGAGAGCGCACCGCCCCAGCTCGATGGGCTCCTGTCGAGCGCGTTCGACACGCACGAAGATCCTGGCGATCAGCTCGCGAACGGCACGGGCGGGCTCGTCATCCGCAACATGAACGACGGCGCAAAGGCGATGGCAGCGATCGCCGCCGACACTGGCACGTACTACGTCATCGGGTATGCCCCGGACGATACGGCGATGGACGGGAAGTACCGGGCCATTCAGGTCCGCGTCAAGCGTGAGGGCGTCGTGGTCCGCGCGCGGCGCGGCTACGTTGCCGGTCCACTGGCTACGCCGCTCATCGCGGCCGCGCGCGGCGCGAGCGCGGCGCCAGGCAGCACCGCGGCGCCAGGACCGAGCAGCGAGGCATCGGAAACACTTCCTGCGACGTCGATGGTTTCAGCGGCAACGCTGCCGGTTGCCAGGCCTAACGCCAGCGCGCGCGTCCGTGAACTGATCGATCTTCCCAATCGCGTCGCACCGTCGGACCGAGCGAGTGCCGCCGCGTCACGCGGCTGGTCGTATTACGAGAAAGGGGATCTCGAAGGCGCGGCGCGCGAGCTGACCGAAGCGATCGCGAGTCCCGGCGCCCCGGCGTGGGCCTTCTACGCGCTGGGGCAGGCGGAGTTCGGGCTGCGCCGCTTTGGAGACGCGGTGGCGCGCTGGGAGCACGTCCGCTCGGTCGTGCCAGAGTTCGAGCCCGTGTACTTCGATCTGGTCGACGGTTATCTGCAGCTCGACCGGGCGCGCGACGCGATCGCCATTCTCCGCGCCGCCGAGCGGCGATGGCCGGCAGACGCCGACGTCTACAACGCACTCGGCGTGGTCCAGGTCCGGCGCGGTGCGCTCGACGATGCCGTGGAGTCGTTCGCGAAGGCGGTCAAGGCGGCGCCGGAGAGCGCGCTCGGGTACTTCAACCTTGGCCGCGCGCACGAGATGCGGTACGCGCGGTCTCGGCGGTACGTCGCGACGACGGGCGGATGGGTCGGGAGCGCCGAGGATCGCCGCGAAGCCGTTACCCAGTACCGGAAGTACCTCGAGTTGGGCGGACCCTTCGAGCAGTCGGCGCGCGACGGCCTGGCGCGTCTCGAATGGAAGTAGGCCCGACCTTCAGGTCGGGCGGACGTTACGACGGCGGCCGGAGCCTCGTTTCTGCCCGCATCCGTCCGCTCGTGGCCTGATTGAAGAACCCTTCCCACTGCCTGCGGATGTTGTCGAGCTTCGCCACGTCCGACTGATTCGTGGCCGCGCTCGTATTGACGTAGATGAACGCCTGGCGGTGGACGCGGGCGGATTGGTCCGCCGACGGCTGGCGCGCGCCCTCGACGGCGATCACGTCCTGGACGAGCACCGTGCGCCGCGTGCCGTTGAAGGTGACGCCGGTCTGCGGACCGTCCTCGCTCACGCGGTTCGGGACAATGTTGGTCGGGCTCTCGACCCAGAAGAACGGCGGCACCTCCGAATCGCGCAGGAGTCCCATCGCGTACTGGTCGAGCGCGCCGTAGCGCTGCACGGTGGCGACGGTGCGGAACGAGCCGCCGCCGAGATCCTCGATGTCGTTCCCTTCCATCACGGAGGCGTCGGAGTCGAAGAAGAAGCTCCAGTGGGCCTCGCCGCGGCCGAGCAGCGCCTGCGAGGTCCTGCCGTTGTGGTCGCGGAAGTTGAGAAACGCGAGCCACCGATGGCCCACCTCCTGGCCCAGCACGCTCAGCGTCGAGTTCTCGCCGATGCCCGGCACCCTCGCGTTCGGATCGTCCGGGTACTTCGTGAGCGAGTCCATGACGGCGATGCTGCGCAGCCGGCCGGCGCTCCCGAAATCACGCGAGAGGTCGAACGTCTCCAGGCCGATCCCCCGGATCTCGTTCTGCACGGTCGTTTCGAAGGCGAACGCGTCACGAAGAAGGCGCTGATCGGTCCAGATGACGAGCTGGTCGAAGAGGTCGTCGTGCGTCCGATAGAACTTCTGCGCGACGGCAGACGTATCGATCGACCCGCGCTCGGCGAAGCGTTCCCCGGCGGCCGCGGCGCCGCCACTCGTCGGACCGTCGAGGCTCAGATCGATCGCGGCGAACGTCCCGGTCCGTCCCGGAGACAGGGCGACGATCCCGTCGAGCAGGTTGAGCGACTCGGCAAACTTCATCTCGATCGCCCCGTCTGGCAGAAGCGTAATCTGCGTCGTCGCAATCCGCTGCGACTCGAAGCCGCGGACATTGCACCACGTGACCGTGAATTGATCGGCCGCGGCAAGGACGAATACCCGGCCGGTGCCGGTCGTGGGATCGAGATCGGCAAAAAAGGGAGAGATGCGCGGCGGGCCGGTCAACACCCGGGTGAGATTCCGTTCGGTGCTCGCCCGATCGTCCTGCTCGAAGGTCACGTTGCCGTCGGAGTTCACGAAGGCCTGCGACTGCGTCCGCCCGTAGAAGCTGAAGTTGAACCGCAGCGCCGCCGGCTCGCTGTCGTCATCGTCGAGCGTGAATCGGCTGCCGAGGTTCGTCCGGAACGCCGAGTCGATCTTCCGGACGTCGTAGCCGCCGGCGCCGTTCCGCGTCCAGCGCAGGCCGAGGTTCTGGATGTCGAGCCGGTTGGGGCGGAGGACGAGGTCTCCTTCGTCCTGCAGCACCGCAATCTCACCGATGTCTTCCGTGGCGGTGCTGGGACCGACCTGAAGCTGCGCGAGGGGCGACAGGAGACCGAAGGACAAGCCGGCGCGATGCATCCAGACGTCATCGAGCACGCGCCACCGGACGTCGCCGTCGGGTACGTTCTTTCCGTAGGGTCCCCACGTCCGGCCCGCCCCTTGCCCTTCGATGCCGAGTTCCTGAGCGTCGGCTTCGACGGCGGCCGTCGCGCATGCATCCTGCGGCGTCCCGCCGCCGGGCGGCGGCGTGTTTCCACCATTTCCATTGCCACCACCACCGCCGCCGCCGCACGCAATGAGCGTCGCCAGGAGCGACGCAGTGATAAAGGCGTTCTGAAACCGGCGGTCTGCCGATCGGGTCATCTGGGCATCTCGAGGGGCGGCTGGGGCATCGCGGTAGAAGAATATTATCGCCGAAGTTTCAGGCGCGGTGGAGCGGCGGCAGGACGAGGCTACAGCCTCGTACCACAAGTCACTTCAACTGCTCCAGGATCTTCTTCGCCATGGGGAGCTCTGGCGCGTCCGGGGAGGCGAGACCGACGAACTTCTCCAGGTCCACCTTCGCCTCGGCATTCTTCTGCAGCTGCAGGTAGGTGATGCCGCGGTAGTAGTACCCGTCGGCCTGCGCGGGGAACCGCGTGATGACCTGGTCGAAGTACGTGAGCGCGTCCGCCGCCTTGCCCTGGTTCACGAGCGTGATCCCGACGTTCAGCAGCACTGTGGGATCCGCGATCTTCGATGAGTCGATCGTCGAGAGGATCTGCTTCCCTTCATCCGTCTTCCCGGCTTCGACGAGCGTGTTGCCGAGCAGCAGCTTCGTCTCAACGCTGGCCGGCATCTTCTCGGCCGCAATGCGCAGATGCTCGATTGCCTTGTCCAGGTTCTTGTCGCCGTGCCACGTACGCGCGATTGCCGGGTGGAGCTGATACAGCTCGGGGTACTTTGCCAGCAGCGACTCATAAATCGCGCGCGCCTCCGCAAACTTGCGCTGGTTGACGAGCGTCGCGGCCTTCTCCATGTCCGCCCTGATCTCGACGTTGGGATCGGCGCGCGCGACGGCCGGCTTCAGTTTGACCTGTATCGCCGGGTTCATCGTCAGCTCAATGACGGATACGGAGATGTTCCGTGGCTCCCATCCTGTTTTCTCGAAATCGATGTTCCAGGTCCCCGGTGCGATGCCGGCGAGCACCCAGTCACCCTTCGAGTTGGACTTGGTCGTGACCGGCGAGCCGCCCGCCGCGATCGTCCCGCGCACGGTCACGCCTTCGATGCCCTTGCCGCTCTCGTCCGTGACCTTGCCGGCGGCGCGCCCCATCCCGCGGGTTTGTCCCGCCTCCGCGCCCGGGAGTCCGATCGACAGCAGAAAAAGCGCGACGAGCGTGAGTCTGTGCATGACCTGATCCGTGTGCATCCGTGAAATCCGTGGTCGTGAAATCCGTGAAATCGGTGGTCCTAACGAAAAAAACCCCGGGGCTCCGGATGGAGCCACGGGGTTCAGTGTAGTCCGATCTGCGTCTATCTGCGTGTATCTGCGGCTTGAATCTGCGGCTAGAAGTTCAGCCGCAACCCCAGCCGCAGGATCCGCGGGTTCATGATCTCCAGCACGTTGTTGTAGGTCGTCAGCCGAGCATCGTACTGACGGCCGAGAACGGTCGCGGCGTTACCGACGTTGAAAACGTCGAGGTCGAAGATCAAGTTCGTCCGCTGGATCTTGAACGCCTTCTCGATTCGGAAATCGAACGACGTCACTGCCGGCAACCGGTGCTCGCCGACATCCTCGCCGACGATCAGCACGCTCTTGCGCGCCGTGAGCGGATCGCCCGTGGCGACCTGACTGCGGAAGAACGGCTCGCCGAAGCCCTGCCGGGTGACCAGGTTGCCGCCGAGGTTGATACCCCACGGTCCCTGCCACAACCCGTTCGCGATGAACTGGTACTTCGGCGTGATCATGTAGATGCTGCTCTTACCGCTGCCCGTCGACACGCGCACGACCTCGCCGCCGTTCTGCTGCGCCCAGACTGCGGTGCCGGTCAGGCGCGGCGTCGGATCCTCAATCGCGACGGCGGGATCGTCGAAGTACTCCTGGTGGCTGTTCGTCGAGAACCCAAACCTGGCCATCCACCGGTTCGACATGCGCTTGGTCGCGCTGATCTCGAAGCCCATGAACTGTTGATGGTAGCCCTCGCGGTTCTTCGACTCCCGTCCGCCGCCGGGCGGAACGGCCGACGCGCTCAGCGCGTAGAACGGGACGCTGAAACTGCCCACCGGATCGACGTTGCCCGTAAGCGTGCCGGTCTGGGTGTAATCCGAGGCCGTCACGCCAATCAGTTGCCCGCCGGGGAACAGCACGTCGTTGATGCGCCGCCACGTGAAGGTGGCTGAGAGACCGAAGTTCGGCATCAGTTCGCGATCCATGCCGAACATCAGTTCGTGCGTTCTCGGCGAGTGCACGTCGGGATCGACCCGGTTCACGCTGGAGACCGCGGTCGGGTTGGCCGGATCGAAGCCAACGTAACCGGCGTTTCCGAGGTTGAACAGAATCTCGTTCCGCTCGGCTACGTTGTTCCCGTTGCGATCGACCGCGTAGTAGTAGATGTACGAGTACTGGATCGCCGACACGAACGCCGCCTGGTTCGCCCCAAGCTGCGACGCGAACGACGAGTAGCTCGCGCGTGCCAGCGTCTTCCGGTTCTCGTCGAGCGCGTAGGTGATGCCGAGGCGCGGCGACAGGACCGTAAAGTCGTAGGGTTTGTCCACTCCTGGCGCTGAGGTTCCCGGCAGGATCTCCGGCAGGAGGTTGCTGCCCGCTACCGTCGGCCGGGGTGACCGAGGACGTTGCGCCGTCGATTCGAACACCGAGGTTGGCGGTCAACCGATTGAGGCTGATCGTGTCGCCGACGTAGCCGCTCCAGTATTTACCCTCGGTGTTTGCGGCCCAGTCGCGATATGCGACCACGAAGATGTCGGGATATCCAACGTGGATATGCAACGCCTTCGAGCCCGGATATGTGACTGCGGACTCGACGACCGCCTTCCTCCAGGAGAAGCCGAACTTCACCTCGTGCTTCCCCTTGAAGAAGTTGCCGTCCGCGAGGATCGTGTCCTGAGGCCTGTTGGAGGCGTACTGATAAATCGTGTTGTGGTTCACTCCGCTATCGTCGATGTACCAGTCCGTGTTCAACCCACCCTTGGGCGTGAGGGAGAACCCGCCCGAGACGTGGGCCCCGCGCGCCGTGAGGAAGAGATTGTTGCCGGCGACCCAGTTGACCTCGCCCTTGTAGACGTCGGTCGGCCCCTTCTGGTCCCACGTCGTCTCGACGGGCCGCGTGGCGCTCGCGCCGCGGCCATCCTTGATCTTGTCGCCGCGGAAGTACGTGAAGCCGGCGCGCCAGGCGTCGTTGAACTGCGCCTGCGTCTTCGCGCCGTAGTTCTCCAGGATTGTTCGATCCAGCACGTTGGTCAAGGTCCGGATCCGGACGTCGGTCTTGCCCCAGGACCCCCAGACCCACCACTTGTCCCTGATGATCGGTCCTCCGACCTCGCCGCCGTAGTCGGCGTACTGTTCCGTGCGGTTGCCCTTGCCGCTCGTGCCGCCGATCGTCGCGGCCAGGTCGTCAGGCATGTTGTTCGCCTGCATGTCCTCGTTCGAGAAGTACACGCGGGCTGAGCCGTGCGGCGTGTTCGTGCCGCTCTTCAGCACGAAGTTCAACTGCACGCCCGGCGTCGGGTTCGTGATGTCGGCGCCGCCCGTCGTGACCTGCATCTCCTGGAACATGTCGAAGTCGTAGTAGGTCGGCGTCGATCCCGTCGCGCCCATATCGGTGATCGGGATGCCGTCCAGGTTCCAGGTATTTTCGCTGCCGGCCGCGCCTTTCGCGTTGTAGTTCGACTGCTGGCCCGACTCGGCGCCGCCCGACGTTGACGCGGTCGACGACGATGCCGGGGACGGTCTGCATGACGACCCACGGGTCGCGCGACGAGGGGATGTTCTGCAGCTCGTCGAGCGTCACGTTGGTCTGCGTCCCCAGGCGCTTGACGTCGATCACCGGCGTCTCCGCGACGACGTCGACGGCGGTCGCGACGCCGGCCACGTTGAGCGAGATCTTCAACGGGACGGAGACGCCGGTGCCGACCTCGACGCGCTCGTTCCGTAAGTCGGTGAACCCGTCGAGCTTCGTGGAAACCGTGTAGGTGCCGGGCGCGAGGTTGAGGAAGTGCGACCTCGCCGCGCGCGTCGGTCTCGCGATTCGCCGAGCTGCGGCCCTGAGCGAGAGACGAGCACGCCGGGTAGAACGGCGCCGGTCGCTGTCGTCACCGTGACGTCGATGCGCCCGGTGAAGACCTGCGGCCGCGACGGTCGAGCCAGTGACCAGACAGGCTGCTAGCAAGACCGCCAGTCCGATTCGCAATCTCATTCCATCCTCCCGAATAGGGTTGACGACTGCGCCGAAGCAGGTCCGAGGGGTACCTGTGGGAGTGAACAGTGTAATGCAAAGAGCGGACGCTGGAAATAGTGGGATGAAATCAGCCGGAAGTCAGAAGCCAATCAGCCGCTCGGCGATCGCAACGCTCAGATGGTGTACACCGCCCTGTACACCGTTCGACCGCGTACACAGTTCGAGGGGGTCCGAACCGTCTCGAACCCCCTCGAACCTATTCGAACCTAGTCGAACCCAGTCCTACCACATGAAGCGGAATCCGACGCGCGCGACCCGCGGCGCCACGATGGCGGACGGCCGCAGATAGTTGACGCCGGTCGTCGTCCCGATCGTCTCCGACGCGTGGCTGTTCGTGAGGTTGAACAGGTCGAGGAACAGCCGGATGCGCGTGTTGGCGGGCAGGTTCACGACCTTCTCCGTCCTCAGATCCAGGATGCTGATGTTGTCCTGGCGGAGGTCGAAGGCGGTCATGTAGACGGTCGTGGTCCCGAGCACGGGGTTCGCGCTCGACACTGACGTGTTGCGCCCGAACACCGGCCCGGCCTGGTGCCGGAACACAGGGCTGAAGCGGATGCCCCATGGTCCGTCGTAGATCCCGCTCACCTTGAAGTCCCAACGGGCGTACTGCTCATTGAACTGCCCGTTCGGGTTGCTCGGATATCCCGGGTTCGTGGTCGGAATGTCGTCGTACCAGGTGTAGGACCCGCCGACGTTCGCCGACCAGCGGTTGCTCAGCCGCTTGACGACGGACGCTTCGAAGGTCTTGTACCTGCCTGGCGCGTCGACGTTGACGACGCGGGTGAGCGCTGGATTCGCCGTGGCCACCGCAGCTTGGAATACCCACGAGCGGCACGACGCGATCGTCGCCGCCGCCCGCCACGCCGTCATCGCCGACGTCGTTGAAGTTGAACGTCTGCGTGTAGAGGCTGAACGGGCGGGACGTGAACGTGTCCTGTTCCCACAGATCGTCGTTGGTCTTGTAGACGAACCCGACGCGGCCGCCGAGCTGTGAAGCGATTTCGCGCTCGAAGAAGATGCTCGCCTCCTGCGAGTACGGCTGCTTCAGGTCCGGATCGACGGTGACCGTGCCAGCCAGCGCCGTCGCGGTCGGATTGCCCACCTGCTCCCCGATCTGGAAGTGGCGGTCGTTGTTCAGAGTCGCGCCAGGTGTAGGTGACGGTCTTCAGCGGCTGGTTCGGGTTGCCGGCCGACGCGAGGCCGACGCCCGGGTTGTGCCTGAAGAGGCCGTAGTTCGCCTTGAGCACGTTCTTGCCGTCGCCCGACAGATCGAACACGAACCCGGCACGCGGCACGACGGAATTCCACGTCATGATCGTCTGGGACCCGAAGGTCGCCGCGGGGACGGAGCAGATGATATCGGTCCGGCCGGCGCATCCCGGCACGATCTCGAACGCCAGCTGTTCCTGCTCCGGAGTGTGAGCCTTGTACCGATCCCACCTGAGGCCGAGGTTCAGCGTCATTCTCCCGACTGAATACTGATCGCTCAGGAACAGATTCATGTGGTCGAGTTTGTTGATCGACTTCAGGTCTTCCTTCCATGCATGAAGGCTTTCGACCTCCGTGGCGGTCGGGAAGTCGAAGATGACCTGCGTCGCGGCGTTGTTGCTGAACCGGTGGTCGATGTGTCCATCAACGCTCGACAGATAGCCTTCCCACCCAGTCTCGAGCAGGACCTCGCCGCCGAACTTGAAGCTGTGGTTCCCGCCGAGCAGGTTGTCCTTGAAGTAGGTCGCCGCGGCGGTCGCCTGCTTGCGGTCTCGCGCCAGCTGCCACCGGTCGTCGCCGCCCGACAGCTCGTTCAGGCTGGTGTCGCGCCAGTAATAGGTGTTGCTATCGGGCGTGTTGGCCACGAGCGGGAAGTAGTACCCGAAGTCGCCGTAGCGCGCCTCGAGATACAGCCGGTCGCTGATGGTGCTGTTCCACTCGGCCTTGTACACCCAGCTGCCGGAGTCCTGCCGCCAGGTGTCGTCCGGAGTGCTGTAGAAGGCGGCCGCCACCGGGAGGCGATTCGGCTGGATCTTCTGGCCCCACTGATAGTAGCCAATCAGCTTGTTGTTCTGGTTGACCTGGTACGTGCCCTTGCCCGAGTAGTTCCAGGTCGTGGTGTCGAACGTCTTGTCGAACCGGAAGTTCGGCTGCGCGACCGCGTTGAACTGATCGCGATACGAGAAGTACCACCAGATCTTGTCCCTCTTGATGGGACCGCCGACGTTGATGTTGAAATCGCGGTACTTCGTGATCTCGTTGCTGCCGAGGCGAATGCCGCCGGTATTCGTGACCGGGTCGTACACCCACTTCTGCGGGATGTTGCCCTCGAGGTTCGACCCCTGCATGTCGTTGTTCTCGAAGTCGAGATAAATCTCGCCCTGGAACTTGTTGCCGCCCGACTTGCCGAGAAACTGGCTCTGCACGCCGGGGTTCGGCATCTCGGCGCCCTGACCGGCCGTCCCGAGGAACACTTCCTCGAACGAGCCGTAGTCGAAGTAGAAGCCGGCGCCGCCCGTGCCTTCCGTCGTGTTGATCCCCTCGACGAGCACGCGCACCTGGCCGTTGTAGCCGTAGGCCGTGTACCCGGTCTGTGTGCCGGCGCGGTTCCCGCCGACGTCGATGCGGCCCATGACGACGGCGGGCGACACCGCGAGGAGCGCCCACATGTCACGGGCGTTTGGAATCGTCTGCAGCTGCTCCAGCTTGAAGTTCTGCTGCACGCGCGTGGCCGACGTGTCGACGACCGGCGATTCGCCCGTCACCGTGACGGTCTCCTGCAGCGTCGCGACCGCGAGCTGCACGTTCACCGTCGCCGTGAAGCCGAGCGAAACTTCGATTCCCTCACGGACGAGCGTGCTGAAGCCCGCTAGTTCGTACTTGACCGTGTAGCTGCCGGGAGGCACGGCTGGGAAACGATAGTTGCCGGACTCGTTCGTAACCTGGGTCTGCGCGCCCATGAGCGACGCAGCGGTGATGGTCACGGTGACGCCCGGTAGCGCCGCATCGGACGCGTCGCTGACCTTTCCGATGATGGTGCCCGTCTGGCTGGCGCCGCCGCCCTGCGCGTACGCGGCGGGTGCGCCGAACGCCAGAATGGCGAGGACGAGTAGTACGACCGGAGTGCAACGCCTCATGCTTTCCCCTCCTCCAGAGCGGGGCGCAAAGCGGGGGCGCCCCTTGGGAAACGCGTTTCGACCCTTGGTATCCGAACGAAGGCGTAAACATACTGCAACCGGTACGCCGGGGCAAGAACCAGAAGCACGCGCATCAAGTGGCCTGTTTATTGAGGGTTCTCGGGACTTTCCTGACTTTCCGGTGACGTGGATCCAACGAAATAATTAAGGACCTTCAAAATGCTGGACGGAGAAGGTTCGAGGGGGTTCGAGGGGGTTCGAGAAGGTTCGAGAGGGTTCGAAAAGGTTCGCGGGGTTCGAGAAGGTTCGCAAAGGTTCGGCTTGACAGCGCGGGATGCGAAGTTATGAAATGAATGAACGTTCATTCAGTCATGCCAAGAACCTCCTCGAACCGTCTCGAACCCAATCGAACCCCTTCGAACCCCCTCGAACCTCCTCGAACCCGCTCGAACCCAATCGAACCTGTTCGAACCCCCTCGACCCTGCTGGAACCTCGAGCGAAGCGAGAGGCAATCCTCCGCGCCGCCATTGAGGTCTTTGCCCGGCGCGGCTACTTCGGCGCACAGGTCGCCGACATCGCCCGCGCCGCGGGCGTCGCCGCCGGCACCGTCTACCTCTACTTCAAGAGCAAGGACGACCTGCTGGTCTCGATCTTCGACAAGACGATGAAAGAGGCGCGCGAGGAGGGGCGCGCCGCGCTCCAGGGCGTCGCCGACCCGGTCGAGCGGCTGCGCCGGATCGCCCGTCTCCACCTTGATCGCCTCGGCCGCGATCGCGATCTCGCCATCGTGTTTCAGGTCGAGCTGCGGCAGTCCACGAAGTTCATGGAACGCTTCTCGACGAGCGACCTCCGGGACTACCTCGGCATCATCCGCGAGACGATCGCGAAGGGACAGGAGTCGGGAGCGTTCCGCAAAGGCATCAGCCCGACGCTCGCCGCCAAGACGTTCTTCGGCGCGCTCGACGAGATGGCCACGAACTGGATCCTGAGCAGGCGACGCTACGCGCTCACCGCCGACGCGGACGCCATCGTCGATCTGTTCGTCCACGGGTTGGGAAAGTGATCCGCCACGTGACGGTGCTCGGCGCCGGGGTCATGGGCTCGCAGATCGCAGCCCACGTCGCGAACGCTGGCGTCCCTGTCCTCCTGCTCGACGTCACGCCGCAGGCGGCGCGCGAGGGGCTCGACAAGGCGCGCGCCCTGAAGCCGGATCCGTTCTTCACGCCAACGGTTCACACGCTCATCACGACCGGCGGGTTCGACGACGGACTCGCGAAGGCGTCAGCCTCGGACTGGATCGTCGAGGCCATCGTCGAACGGCTCGACGTCAAGCGCGGGCTGTTCGAGCGGCTCGAGCAGCACCGCCGCGCCGACGCGATCGTCAGCACGAACACCTCGGGCATTCCAATCGCCGCCATCAGCCAGGGGCGAAGCGACGGGTTCCGGCGGCACCTTCTCGGTACCCATTTTTTCAATCCGCCGCGGTACCTCCGGTTGCTCGAAGTCATTCCGACCGCCGACACGGACCCGACGGTCGTCGATGCCATCGCCCGGTTCGGCGACCGCCGGCTCGGCAAAGGTGTGGTGATCGCGAAGGACACGCCAAATTTCATCGCCAACCACATCGGCCTCTTCGGCGTCGCGCGCGTCTTCGAGGCGCTTCAGGACGGTTTCACGACCGAGGAGATCGACGCCATCACGGGCCCGGCGCTCGGCCGGCCGAAAAGCGCGACGTTTCGGACGATGGACCTCGCGGGCGTGGACGTGCTGGGACACGTCGCGCGCAACCTGGCGGAAGCAAGCCATCCGCAGGCGCTTCCCGAGCCTTCGGCGTTCAAGCTGCCGCCGTTCGTAGAGGAGATGATCAAACGCGGCTGGGTAGGCGACAAGGCGGGCCAGGGCTTCTACAAGAAGGTCAAGGCGGACGGCGGCCGCGAGATCCTCACGCTCGATCCCTCGAAGATGGAGTACCGGGCGAAGCAATCCGCGCGGTTCGCGTCACTCGACGCGGCGAAGTCGATCGAGGACCCGGCGGAGCGGATTCGGACGCTGTACCACGGCAAGGATCGCGTCGGGGACTTCCTCCGCAAGACGCTCGGTCCCACACTCGAGTACGTCGCCCGCGTCGCGCCTCACATCGCGCATTCTCCCGAAGATGTCGACCGCGCGATGAGGTGGGGCTTCGGATGGGAGCTCGGCCCGTTCGAGACGATGCGCGCGCTGGGCATACAGGAGCCGGTCTTCAGACCGGCCCAGGCCCTCGCGCCGTCGGGCCGGCCTGAAGGCCGGCCCCTCCAAGACGCGAAGGTGGTCCGCAAGAACTCCGGCGCCAGTCTGAAGGATCTCGGCGACGGCGTTCTGTGCGTCGAGTTCCACTCGAAGATGAACACCATCGGCGGCGACACGATCGAGATGCTGAACGCCGGCGTTCTGGAGGCTTCGAAGAACTTCGCCGCGCTCGTCGTCGGCAACGACGCCCCGAATTTTTCCGCCGGGGCCAATCTCATGCTCCTGCTCCTCGAGGCGCAGGAAGGCAACTGGGACGAGATCGACCTCATGATTCGCGCGTTCCAGAAATCGATGATGGGGCTGAAGCTGGCGGACGTGCCGGTCGTCGTGTGCCCTGCGGGGCTGACGCTCGCCGGGGGCTGCGAGATCGCGCTCCACGGCGATCGCGTTCAGGCCGCGGCCGAGACGTACATCGGCCTCGTCGAGGTTGGCGTGGGTCTCATCCCAGCGGGCGGCGGCACCAAGGAAATGCTCGCCCGCGCGATGGAATCGATCCCTGGAGGGGCCGGTCTCGGAGGGGCCGGTCTTAAGACCGGCCCCTCCATGGATGAAGCGGTCCAATTCGTCTTCGAGACAATCGGCTTCGCAAAAGTGGCGACGAGCGGGCCGGACGCGAAGCGCTACGGCTACCTGCGCGAGACCGACGGAATCACGATGAACAGAGATCGGCTTCTTGCCGACGCGAAGGCGCTGGTGCTGGCGCTCGCGGCGTCCGGATACCGTCCCTCACTGCCGAGACAGGCCATTCCGGTCGGCGGTGAAGGAACGCTCGCGACGCTCAGGCTCGGGATCCATCTCGCCTGGCGCGCGGGCCGGATCAGCGACCACGACAAGCTGATTGGTGGAAAGCTTGCATGGATCCTCGCGGGCGGCAACCTGTCGCGCCCGGGCACGCTCAGCGAGCAGCAGTTGCTCGATCTCGAGCGGGAGGTGTTCCTCAGCCTCTGCGGCGAGCGCAAGACGCAGGAGCGGATCGCGCACACGTTGAAGACAGGGAAACCGTTGCGGAACTGATGGGAATGATCGATAGAGGAAGCGGCGCACCGGTCGTGTTGATTCCAGGCATGCAGGGCCGCTGGGAATGGATGGCGCCTGCCGTCGATGCGTTGTCGGAGCGGTGCAGGGTCGTGACGTACTCGCTCTGCGGCGAGCCGGGGTCTGGGCGGGATCTGGACCCGGCGCTCGGATTCGACAATCTGACGCGGCAGCTGCAAGACACGCTCGACCAGGCGGGCGTCGAGCGGGCGGTCCTGTGCGGCGTGTCGTTTGGCGGCCTCGTGGCGCTGCGGTTCGCGGCCGAGCATCCGGAACGGACGGCGGGGCTCGCGCTCGTCTCGACGCCGGGCCCTTCCTGGAGGGCGAACGCGCGGGTGCGACGTCACGTGCGCTGGCCGCGTCTGCTGGCGCCCTGGTTCGTCGTCACCTCACCCTTCCGCTTGATGCCGGAGATCACCGCGACGTTCGGGCACGGCGCCAGGGCGGCGACGTTCTTCGTCCGTCACTCGGCCCGTGTGGCCGCGGCGCCGCTCGCGCCCACGAGAACCGCGGAACGCGTGCGGATGCTGATGGCGCTGAGCCCCGCGGCCGATTGCGTCAAGGTGGGCGCGCCGACGCTCGTCGTGACGGGAGAGCCGGCGCTCGATCGCGTCGTCCCGGCCGACGGCACGCGCGAGTACGTCGGCGCGATCCCCGGCGCCGAGCACGTGGTACTCGAGCGGACGGGACACATCGGGCTGGTCAGCCGGCCCGATCGGTTCGCGGAGATCGTTGGAGACTTCTCACGTGCCTGTTTTGACGATAGACGGTCCCGCCGGAGCGCTTGAGGCGATCCTCGACGAGCCCGTGGGCACACCGCGCGCCGCGGCGGTCTTCGCGCACCCGCTGCCGACGCACGGCGGGACGATGCATACGAAGGTGGTCTATCAGGGAGCGAAAGCGCTCGCCCGAATCGGGTGCGCCACGCTCCGGTTCAACTTCCGGGGCGTCGGACGGAGCGCCGGGGCGTTCGACGAGGGACGCGGCGAGTCGGCCGATTTCCGCGCCGCGCTCGACCACGTCGCGACGCTCTATCCGGCGTTGCCGCTCTGGGCCGCTGGGTTCTCCTTCGGAAGCTGGGTCGCGCTCGACGTCGGCGCAGCGGATCCGCGCGTCACGCTGCTCCTCGCGATCGCGCCGCCGCTCGAAGGACGCGGCTACGACTTCGCGCGCGTCGCTGCAAGCCCGAAGCCGAAGTTCTTCATCCAGGGGGAGCGCGACGAGATCGCGCCGCTCGACGCGATGTACCGGTTTTACGCGAAGGTGTCCGAGCCGAAAGAGCTCGTCGTCATCGACGCCGCGGATCACCTGTTCGACGGGAAAACGTCGGAGGTGGGCGACGCGATTGAGGACCTCCTGGCGGATTTTGGGGTGTAGGCATGCAAGACGCAGTGATCGTCAGTGCGGTGAGAACGCCGGTTGGGAAGGCGCCGAAAGGCACGCTCAGCGCGACCAGACCGGACGAGATGGGGGCGGCCGCCATCGCCGAGGCGCTGAAGCGCGCGCCCGGGCTGGATGCGCGCGAGATCGACGACGTGATCCTCGGGTGCGCGATGCCGGAGGCGGAACAGGGCATGAACGTGGCGCGCATCGCGAGCCTGCGCGCCGGCGTGCCAATCGAAGCGTCGGCCGTCACCATCAACCGGTTCTGCTCGTCGGGGCTCCAGGCGATCGCGTTCGGCGCCGAGCGCATCCGCGCCGGCGGCGCGCAGGCGATCGTCGCGGGCGGGACCGAGTCCATGAGCCTCGTCCCGATGGGCGGACACAAGATCGCGCCGAATCCGCGTCTCGTCCAGGAGTATCCCGACGTCTATCTGACGACGGGGCTCGTCGCCGAGAACCACGCGCGTGAGGCTTCGGTGTCGCGCGAAGAGCAGGACGGGTTCGCGCTGCGGAGCCACCAGCGCGCCGTGGCGGCGATCGAAGCGGGCAAGTTCAAGGAGGAAATCGTGCCGCTGCGGGTCCGGCTTAAGTCGGACGCCACAAATGGTGACGGGGAGATCACCTTCGACACAGATGAAGGTCCCCGCCGCGACACGTCGCTCGAGGCGCTCGCGAAGCTGCGCCCGGCGTTTCACGTCTCGGGTACGGTCACCGCGGGCAACTCGTCACAGACGAGCGACGGCGCCGCGGCGGCGGTGCTCCTTTCCGCCGCGCGCGCGAGCGCATTGAACCTCGCCCCGCTCGGGCGCTTCGTCGCCTTCGCGACCGCCGGCGTCGAGCCTGAGCGCTTCGGGATCGGTCCCGTGCCAGCGATCCGCAAGGTCCTGAAGATCGCCGGCCTGAAGCTGGACGACATCGGGCTCGTCGAGCTGAACGAGGCCTTCGCCGCGCAGGCGATTGCCTGCCTGCGCGAGCTCGAGATCGATCCGGATCGGCTGAACGTCAACGGAGGGGCCATCGCGCTGGGCCACCCGCTGGGCTGCACCGGCGCGAAGTTGACCGCGACGCTGCTCTACGAGATGAAGCGCCGCAACACGCGCTACGGGATGGTCACGATGTGCGTCGGCGGCGGCATGGGAGCCGCTGGGATCTTTGAGCGAATGTAGCCCCGATGTTGGAATCAGCGCGCCGAGCGAGAGCGAGGCGTGGCAGGCGGCGGGGGCCCCGCCGCAAAGAAAAGAATGAGGGCAAGTATGTCGACTGTTGCAGAAAAAACCGTGAAGGGCGGCTCGTGGTTGCTCGAGGAAAGCGCTGAAGCCTTTACTCCGGAGCAACTGACGGAGGAGCACCGCCTGATCGGGCAGACCGCCGAGGAGTTCGTCACCGGCGAGGTCTATCCCGTCCTGGAGCGCCTGGAACAGAAGGAATGGACGCTCGCGAAGGCGCTGCTGAAGCGCTGCGGCGAGCTCGGCCTGCTTGCCACCGACGTGGCCGAAGAGTACGGCGGCGTCGCACTCGACAAGGTCACCTCGGTCGTCGTCGGCGAGGCCATCGGCAAGTCCGCCTCGTTCGCCGCGACGTTCGGTGCGCAGACCGGCCTCGCGATCACGCCCATCATGTGCTTCGGGACGCCGGCCCAGAAACAGAAATACCTGCCCGCGCTCGTGACGGGAGAGATCGTGGGGGCCTACGCGCTCTCCGAGTCGGGCTCCGGCTCGGATGCGCTCGGCGCCAAGGCGCGCGCCGTGCGGCAGCCGGACGGCGGCTTCCTGCTGAACGGCGAGAAGATGTGGATCACGAACGGCGGCTTCGCCGATCTCTTCATTGTCTTCGCCAAGGTAGACGGCGAGCAGTTCACCGCCTTCATCGTCGAGCGCAGCTTCCCGGGCGTGTCGACCGGGAAGGAAGAGCACAAGATGGGGCTGCACGGCTCCTCGACGACGCCGCTCATCCTGCAGGATGCGAAGGTGCCTGCGGAGAACCTGCTCGGCGAGATCGGCAAGGGGCACAAGGTCGCGTTCAACATCCTGAACTACGGCCGGTTCAAGCTGGGGGCGATGTGCAGCGGCGGCGCGCAGGCGGTCGTCGGCGAAGCGTCGCGCTACGCGTCCCAGCGGAAACAGTTCGGCCAGCCGATCGCGAGCTTCGGCGCGATCAAGCACAAGCTCGGCGAGATGGTGGTGCGCGAGTACGCCGTCGAGAGCATGCTGTACCGCACGGCGGGGCTCATCGACGCGATGATTGCGGGAGGGACAGAAGATCACGAGCAACGGGTCCTCCTCGCGCTCGAGGAGTTCGCGATCGAGTCATCCATCCTGAAGGTCGCGAGCAGCGAGATGCTCGACTTCGTGCTCGACGAGAACGTGCAGATCCACGGCGGCAACGGCTTCGTCCGCGACTACCCCGCCGAGCGCCACTACCGGGATGCACGAGTGAACCGGATCTTCGAAGGCACGAACGAGATCAATCGCCTGCTGATCCCGGGCATGTTGATGCGGCGCGCGCTGAAGGGCGGCCTGCCGCTCATACCGGCCGCGCTCAAGTTGCAGGACGAGCTGCTCTCGCCGTCCGCCGCCGAGCTGCCGGGGGACGGACCGTTCGAGGCGGAGCGCCGGACGATCGCGGCGATGAAGAAGGTCGCGCTCATGGTGCTCGGCACCGCGATGCAGAAGTACGGCGAGAAGGTCGCCGACGAGCAGGAAATCCTGAGCTGGACGGCGGACATCCTGATGGACGCGTACGCCGCGGAAAGCGTTCTGCTTCGGGCGGCGCAGGCCTCCGGCGCCTCCAACGCGGCCCTGCACGCCGACGCCGCGCGCGTAGCGGTGAACGACGCCGCGATTCGGGTCGATGGGGCGGCACGCCAGGCGCTGGCGGCGACGGTCGACGGCGACATGCTGCGCACGCTTCTCGCGGCGCTGCGGCGCGTGTTGAAAGTCACACCGGTCAACACGGTTGCGCCGCGCCGGAGAATCGTGGAGGCTGTCCTTCAGAGAAATGCGTATCCGTTCTAGGACCGTCTTCTGGATTCTGAATTCTGGATTCTTGATTCTGACCGCCGGCTGCCGACCGGCCGAGGCGCCGTACGAGCAACAGGTTGCGCAGGCGAGAGCCGAGAAGGATCGGGTCTTCAAAACCGGCCGTGAATCGCCGCTGAAGGCGCCGGACCGCGAGGGCTTCACGGCGCTCGCCTACTTTCCAGCCGATGAAAGCTATCGGGCCGCGGCGGCGCTGCGCGTGGCCCCGCCAGACGGCCAGCCTGTCGTGACGATGCCGACATCGACCGGCAAACAGCGCGACTACCGCCAGGTCGGCGCGCTCGAGTTCAATCTCAAGGGGCAGGCGCTCTCGCTCGTCGCTTTCGTCGAGGTTCCGACCGCCGGAGGGGCGGTCGATTCGGGCCGCCTCTTCGTGCCGTTCCGCGACCTGACCAACGGCGCCGAAACGTACCCCGCCGGCCGGTACCTCGATCTCGACACGACGCCGACCGGGCTCTACGACCTCGACTTCAACAAGGCCTACAACCCGTATTGCGCGTACAACGACGAGTACCGATTGTCCGTACCCGCCGGCCGCGAACCGGCTCAAGATTCCGATTCGAGCTGGAGAGAAGGCGTTCAAGAGTCAGTCGTAGCGCAGGGCTTCAGCCCTGCAGCGCCCAGCAGCCCTGAAGGGCTGCGCTACGGCTGTTGAATTGCTAGTCCATAGTCCCTACTGATGAAACTACAGGCCGTCGTCTTCGATTTCGACGGGGTCCTCGCCGACAGCGAGCCGCTCCATCTCCGCGCGCTTCAGGAGGCGCTCGCGGCGCGCGGCATCACGCTCGGCGAGGAGGAGTACTTCGAGACGCTGCTCGGCTTCAACGACGTCGAAGCGCTCGAGACGCTGTCGCGCGCGCGAGGGCTCTCCCTCGATGCCGCCGCCCAGCGCGCGATCAACGCCGACAAGGCCGCTCGCTTTGCGGCGCTGCAGGCCGCAGCCGACGCGCTCTTCCCCGGCGCGGCGGCGCTGGTCGAGCGACTCGCCGCCGCCGTCCCGATCGCGATCGCCTCCGGCGCGCGGCCCGATGAGATCGCGCGCACGCTCGCCCGCGCGGGGCTCGCGTCGGCGTTCACGACGATCGTGGCATCCGGGGATACGGCGCATGGGAAGCCGGCGCCCGATCCGTACACGCTCGCGGTGGACCGGCTCGGCGTGCCCGCCGCCCGCGCGGCGGCGATCGAGGACTCGCGCTGGGGACTCGAATCGGCGCGCGCCGCAGGTCTTCGCACCGTCGCGATCACGCACTCCTATCCCGCGCACGAGCTCGCGCCGCATGCCGACCTGGTCGTCGCATCGCTGAACGACATCACACTCCAGGCCCTGGAAGAGCTTCTGTAATGCCGAATGACGAAGGCCGATTCGGCATTAGAATGCGTGCAGTGTCGATCGGTGACACCCTCGATCGCGCGTTGAATGCGCCGGGCGATGATCTCGCTCCAGCGGCGCTGGCTGTGGCCCGCCTCGAGTACCCGCGGCTCGATCAGGCGTCCTATGTCGCGAAGCTCGACGCGCTCGGGCGCGAAGCGGGCCGCCGCGTGGCGCGCGGGGGGCCCAAGATGCCGGTCGACGCGCGGGTCAGCGCGGTCAGCCGCTTCCTCTACGACGAGCAGGGCTTCACGGGCAACCGCGAGCACTACGACGACCCGCGCAACAGCTTCCTGAACGAAGTCCTCGACCGCCGGACCGGCATTCCGATCACGCTCGCGGTCGTGTACATCGAAGTCGCGCGTCGCGCCGGGGTCCGGGTCGAAGGGATCAACTTCCCCGGCCACTTTCTCGTGCGCGCGTCCGACGACCTCATCATCGATCCGTTCCACGAGGGGGCGCTCGTCGCCGAACAGGACTGCCGCGAGCTGCTCAATCAGCACGTCGGGCCGGAGGCGGCCTTCGATCGGTCGCTGCTGGAGCCCGCCACGCGCCGGCAGATCGTGACGCGCATGCTCGTCAACCTGAAGCGCAGTTACGTCCGCATGCGGTCGATGCCGCAGGCGCGCGCGGTCGCCGATCTGCTCGTGACGCTCGACCCGTCGGCGCTCGGCGAGCTCCGCGATCGCGGACTGCTCGCGTACCACCTGGACGATTTCGCGGCGGCGTTGCGCGACCTCGAAACGTACCTGCGGCTGACGCCGAAGACCGACGACGACGAGGAAAGCAAGCGGGAGTACGAGCAGATCTGGGAGCACGTGAAGAATCTGCGCCGACGGGTTGCCAGTTTCAACTAGTCTTGAGTTGCTCACGACTCACAACTCACCGGATCTCCCCTCCACCAACCCGGATCCTGCCCGCAAGCGAACGGTCCGTGACATCTCCGTGATTCGGTGAACCAAACACCGTCGAATCACGTCTAACGTCGCGTTCACATCCGGTCGCTGTTCTCTGGCGGTCACGATTCATCCCTCCGCGGTCACTCATCACGAAGTTCATCACTGACGCGGAACGCTGAACGCTCGCGCGCCGTTCCGTCCCGCTTCTCGTCACGATCGGACAATTCAACCGCTTGAAGCGTCCGGCCTCGGACGGTCGAAAACTCCAGCAAATCAGCGGCTGTTCGTGGCACGCGCGGTGCTTTGTGAGAGAGGTCGCGCACTCAAACACAAGGAGTCACTGGAAATGAAGAAGCTCTTGTTCACACTGGCGCTCTGCCTCGCGGTCGCGGCGACCGCGTTCGCGCAGGCGAGCGGCACCGTCACGGGCAGCGTGTCCGACGAGCAAGGCGGCGTCCTGCCCGGCGTGACGGTCACGATCGTCGGCAACGATCGCACCGCAACGTTCGTGACCGAGACGGATGGCAAATATCGCTTCCTCAATTTGCCGCCCGGCACGTACCGACTCACCGCCGAGCTGACCGGCTTCAGCACCGTCGTCCGCGAGGGCGTGGTGATCATCGTCGGCCAGACCGTCGATCTCCCGATCAATCTGAAGGTGGCCTCCGTGCAGGAGACCATCACCGTCACCGGCGACTCGCCGATCGTCGACGCGAAGGCGACCGGCACGTCGACCAACTTCACGCAGGCGGAGCTCGAAAAGATTCCGACCTCGCGCGATCCGTGGGCGCTGCTCCGCACCGTCCCGGGCGTGATGGTGGACCGCGTGAACATTGCGGGGAACGAGACCGGCCAGCAGTCCAACTTCCAGTCGAAGGGCACGCGCCCGGCCGACGCGGTCTGGACGATGGACGGCGTCGTCATCACCGACATGGCGGCGATCGGCGCGTCGCCGACCTACTTCAATTACGACAACTTCGAAGAGATCCAGATCTCGACGAGCGGCCAGGACATCCGCCAGCAGACCGGCGGCGTCGGCCTCAACTTCGTCGTGAAGCGCGGCACGAACCAGTTCAAGGGGGGCGTGCGCGGCTTCTACACGGACGACTCGCTCGAGGGATCGAACGTGCCGGACGAGATGGCTGCGCTCGGCGTCACCCCGGAATCGTCCGACCACAACGATCAGATCTCTGACTATGGATTCGAGCTGGGCGGACCACTGGTGAAGGAGCGCGCCTGGATCTACGGGTCCTTCTCGGCGCAGGACATCCGTCTCGTGCGGTCAGCCGGCAACCTGATCGATCGGACCCTGCTCGACACCTGGAACGTCAAGGGCAACGTGCAGGCGACGTCGAAGGACATGGTCTCGGTGTTGTGGTTCCTCGGATCGAAAGAGAAGTTCGGACGATCGCCCGGCGTCGCGGGGATCACGCATCAGGGACCCAGCACGTGGGACCAGGGCGGCTCGTACGTGGACGGCCGGCCGCACGGCCTGCTGAAGATCGAAGACAACCGCGTGATGTCTTCCAGCTTCTACCTGAGCGGACGGTATGCCTATTACAACACCGGCTTCGGGCTCGAGCCGCAGGGCGGCCTCGACGAGAACGCGGGGCTCAGCCAGCGGCTCGGCACGTCGTTCGGCAGCTACCAGCAGGGACTCAACGTCCGGCCGCAGCACACGGTCAACGTCGACACGAACTACTTCACGGGATCGTGGGGCGACATCAAGGTCGGCGGCGGCTGGCGCCGCAGCGACGCGTTCACCAGCACGCTCTGGCCCGGCAACATGATCCTCGCCTTCGACAACTCGGCGACGAGCCAGGTCGCGCGCGTGTATCGTGAAGGCGCCGGGACCAACCGTGTCGAGTTCTTCCACGTGTACGCCGGAGACACGATCACGAAGGACCGATGGACGATTGATGTCGGCGTTCGCTACGACCGCCAGTGGGGGAAAGCGCTCCCGAGCGAGATCGCCAGCAACGCCGGCCTGCCGACCGTCGTGCCAGGCGTGAGCTTCCCGGGCTACGACGCGCCGTTCACCTGGAACAACTTCTCGCCGCGCGCGGGCGTGACCTACGCGATGGACGAGGCGCGCAAGACCATCCTCCGCGCGAGCTTCAGCCGCTATGCCGGCCAGCTTGACACCGGGACGGTCGGCTACATGAATCCGAGCTCGGTGGCCGGCTACGCCGATTACGGCTGGAACGATCTGAACGGCGACCATCTCGCGCAGGAGAACGAGGTGCTGCTCAACCAGTTCGTCGGGCCGGGCGGCGGCTTCAACCCGGCGAATCCGACCTCGGTGGCCTCGGCCAACCGGATCGATCCGGACCTCGAAGCGCCGATGACGACGTCGATCGTCGCGGGGATCGACCGCGAGCTGATGCCGAACCTCGCGCTGCAGGCGAACTACAGCTTCACGCGGACGACGGACTTCGCGGGCAGCACGACGTTCACGCCCTGGATCGGCAGCACGGGCAACGACTACTCGCCGGGCGTGGTCCTGACGGGCGCGCTGCCCGACGGCTCGCCGTACAGCGTGCAGACGTTCATCCCGAACCCGGCGATGGTCGCGGCGGCTGGCAACGGCCGCTTCCTCACGAACTGGGAGGGGTACTCCAGCCAGTACAACGGGCTGGAGCTGTCGCTCGTGAAGCGGCTGTCAGATAAGTGGATGGCGCGCGTCGGCGCGGCGTTCATCAGCGTGAACGAGTACTACGACGCGAACCCGGCGCGCGACAACCTCGGCAACCCGACGCCGCTCGACACAGAACCGCTTGTCAACGGCGGCGCATTCGTGGTCCGGAGCGCGGGCAGCGGCGCGGGCGACATCTTCATCCACGGCAAGTGGCAGTTCAGCGCGAACGGCCTGTATCAGGCGCCGTGGGGCATCGACCTGGGAGCGTCGCTCTTCGGCCGTCAGGGGTATCCGTTCCCGGTCTACCGGACGAGCCCGCTCGGCCTCGATGGATCGCAGCAGCGCGTGCTCATCTCGCCGGCGCTCGACACGTTCCGGCTCGACGATCTCTGGAACCTCGATCTCCGCGCGGCGAAGTCGTTCCGGTGGGACCGCGCGAGCTTCGAGCTCATCGCGGATCTGTTCAACGTGATGAACGCGAACCCGATTCTCGTCCGGAACCGGAACGCCGGCTCCGCGGCGTTCGAGCAGCCGCAGCAGGTCCTCAGCCCGAGGATTCTCCGGTTCGGCGTGCGGCTCAACTTCTAGGAGGCGTGTGAAGTCCTAGGCAAATCCGGGAGGGCTCTGTCGGGGCGGTTCGCGGACCGCCCCGACAGCCGACCCTCCATTTTTGTTCGTTCGATCCGGTTTTGTTTGTGCTCGATCCGGGCCTTCGAGACGGTCGATCCACGTCCTTGGATAATTGGTCCCGCACTTCGCCACGCTGATCGTCTAAGTCATTCAAAATACAGAGAAATGTCCGCGTGCGGTCACCGACCGCGCGTGGCACGCGCCGTGCTCCTCCTGCGCTTGGAGGATGGGTGTGGGGCTCGGCAACTCGCCAGCCTCACCCGCCCGTCCATCCTGTAGAATCAGCCTTTTGTCCCAGGAGGATGTGTACATGAAGGGTCGCTTTACGGCCTTCCTGACGGTTGTGGCGTTGCTTTGTGCCGCGACATCGGGGTGGGCGCAGTCAGACGTCGGCGACATCTCCGGCCGCGTGACGGACACTTCCGGGGCCGTGCTCCCCGGCGTCACGGTGACAGTCTCCAGCCCCGTGCTGATCAACGCACTGTCAGCCATCACGGCGGAGTCGGGAGCCTACCAGTTCCCGAGGGTGCCTATCGGCACCTACTCCGTGAAGTTCGAGCTGCCCGGCTTCAAGACGCTGGTCCGCGAGGATGTGCGCGTTACCGTCGGGTTCAACGCGCAGGTGAACGGACAGCTCGAGATCACCGCGGTCCAGGAGACCGTGACGGTGACGGGTGAAAGCCCCGTCGTCGACGTCAAGAACACGAGCAACAAGTCGACGTTCGACCTCGAGACGCTCCAGAACATCCCGTCGGCGCGCGACCCCTGGGTCATGCTCGAGCGGACGCCCGCGATCACGATGGACCGCGTGAACGTCGGCGGCAACCAGTCGGGCCAGCAGTCAGGCTACATTTCGCGCGGCACCGGCACGGGCAACAACAAGTGGTACATCGACGGCGTCGACATCACGGACATGTCCGCGACGGGCGCCTCGCCGATCTACTACGACTTCGACATGCTCCAGGAAATGCAGGTGACCACCGGCGGGCCGGATGCCTCCATGCAGACCGGCGGCGTCGGGATCAACCTCGTCACCCGCTCTGGGACGAACGCGTTCAAGGGCTCGGGCCGCCTCTACAACACGAACGACCAGTTCGAGGCGGACAACGTGACCGACGAGCTCCGGGCGCAGGGCGCCGGCTCGGGCAACCCGATTCAGAACATCAACGACTTCGGGTTCGAGATGGGCGGACCGATCGCGAAAGACAAGTTGTGGTTCTGGGGCAGCTACGGCCGCCAGGACATCAAGGTCGGCGTCGTCAATTTCTTCCTGAAGACGCCCGAGTGCACGCCACCGCCGGCGGCTTCGGACACCGACGCGCTGCGCGGCTGCCTCGCGACGGACCAGACGATTCTCAACAACTACAACGTCAAGCTGACCTACGCGCCCATCACGAACAACAAGTTCAGCTTCCAGAACACGTGGGCGGAGAAGGTCCGCAACGCGCGCGACGCATCGGACCTGCGGCCGCTCGAGACCGCGTACCGTCAGAAGGCCGTGGACAGCACGTTCGGCACCTTCGGGTGGGAAACGGGCCCCTCACCGTTGTGGAAGGCCGGCGACCAGCACATCTTCAGCGACCGGCTGCTGCTCGATGTGGTCTGGGCGCACCTGGGCAACAACTTCACGTTGACGTTCCAGGAACCGGGGCAGCGGGACATCCAGCGGTTGTTCGACACGACGAGCGGCAAGTTCGCGCGCTCGTACGACGAGTCGATCTTCCTGCGTCCGACCAACAGCGTCGACATCACGACGAGCTACTTCCTGCCCGGCGCGCTGGGCGGCGATCACTCGTTCAGGGTGGGCTATCGTTATCGCACGGCGTTCGGCCAGACGATCTCGCACACCGGCGGCAACGCCGAGGCGCGGTATCAGAACGGCCTTCCGGACGCCGGCGGCACGGCCTTCCGGGCGCGGCTCTACCGCGACGGCCACACGCAGTACGACCTGCTGACGCACGGGTTCTACGCGCAGGACAACTTCACGATCAACCGGTTGACGTTGAACCTGGGCGTCCGGTGGGACAGCCAGAAGGACGAGGCGCTCCCGGCGAGCGTGCCGGCGCATCCGTTCGCGCCGCAGGTTCTTCCGGCCCTCGACTTCCCGGGCATCGATTCGGGGGTCACGTGGAACAACTGGTCTCCGCGCCTGGGGATAACCTACGACCTCAGCGGCGACGGCCGGACGGTGGCCCGTGCATCGTATGCACAGTACTTCGGACAGATGGGACCGGGCCAGATCGCCGGCAACCTGCTGTCGATCTCGCAGGTCTTCGTCGAGTACCCGTGGAATGACGCGAACCGCGACACGGTCGTCCAGGCGAACGAGGTGAACTTCGCGAGCCTGACGAACCGGAGCGCGACCTACGACCTGAACAACCCGACGAACTTCCGCGGGCCCGGCTCGATCGATCCGAACGTGAAGAACGACCGGACGCAGGAGTTCATCGTCGGCTTCGACCGCGAGGTGGCGAACAACCTGGCCGTCGGCGCCAGCTACATCTGGCGGAAGTACGACCAGTTCCAGTGGCAGGACCGGACGAACTGGACGACCGACAACTGGGTGGCGGCGAGCTTCACGCCGACGAGCTGCCCGAACGCGGCCAACGGCGCCCGTTGCGAAACGGTGAGCTACTTCCGGCCGACGGCGCAGATCCCGGGACCGTTCATCTACACGAACATCCCGGATCGGCACCGCGACTACAACGGCATCGAGCTGTCGCTGAACAAGCGCTACTCGGACCGCTGGCAGGCGAGCGCGAGCTTTGCGTACAACGACGCGGTGGACTTCTGGGATTCGACGGCGGCCTACGAGGACGGCAGCTGCTCGATCCCGAACCTCAACGACCGCGCCTGCGCGCCGGACATGCCGTACGCGCCGCAGTCGGCGGGCAGCGGCATCGACAACATCTACACGAACGCGAAGTGGCTGTTCAAGACGAACGGCATGTATTCGCTGCCGTGGGGTGGGATCAACGCCGCCGGCTCGCTCCTGTTCCGTCAGGGCTATCCGTTCCCGCAGGGCGTTCTGACGCCGGACCGGGGTCTGGGCGCGGGCCAGGTGACGATCATGCTGGATCGGCTCGGTGATGTTCGACTGCCGAATACCTACACGCTCGACTTGCGTGCGGATCGGCCGTTCACGATGGGTAGGATGCGGCTCATCCCGAGCGTCGACTTCTTCAACGTCACCAACGCGGCGACGATCCAGTCGCAGCGGGTGAACCAGATCGCGACCAACGCGAACAACGTCAGCAGCATCATCCCGCCGCGCGTCATCCGCTTCGGACTGCGCGCGACCTGGTAAGCGTCCACTGGAGGGCGGGCCTCTCAGGGCCCGCCAGTCCGGCTTCAGCCGGGCTAACAGGCAAGACCAAACGGCCGGGCTGGCACCAACCAGCCCGGCCGTTTTTCTTTTTGGCCGGGCTTCTGCATCAAGTGCTTCGGGATTTAACCCCGGTGCCTGAACCAGCGCGCCGAGCGAAGCGAGGCGTGGCAGGCGCTGGGGTTGGGGCCCCAGCGCAAAGGAAAAAATGAAGGCCCGATTCTGCGAAACAGTGTGACCTGAAGGAGAGAGCTCATGCGACTGCTCAGTTTCACGGCGGCTTGCGGACTTGCATTCGGTTTGACGGCCACCGCCGCCACCGATCCCGAGATCACCGTCGCCGGCTGCATCATCCGCGGACAGGACGGCGGGTTCCTCGTGGCCGACCTCGGGGCGCGGAGCTCGACCGCCGCGCCATCGGCGACGATCGGGACGAGCGGCAAGGCCGCGCGCGTCCTCTATCTCCTGAAGAATGACGACGACTGGAAGGAGCACGCCGGGCGTCGCGTCGAGTTGACCGGCGAGGTGGAGGGAGACGTCGAGGAAGGCAAGATCGAGGTCGAGCGAAAAGACGACGGGATCGAGGTTGAAATCGAATCGGACGGAAGGAAAGTGAAGGCGCTGCTGCCCCACTGGACGGCGGGCATCGTGTCCGAAAAGCCGGTGACCGAGGATAAGGCGGAGACGAAGTATCTCGTGCACAAGATCGACGTGAAGAAGGTCAAGGCGCTGGGGGAATGTAAGTAGCGCCGAGGGCGCTGAGAAAGCCGAGGGCGCTGAGAAAGCCGAGGGCGCTGAGATTTATCGACGCCAGCCGACGAGACGGGCGAGTCGGCCCAGCACCGTCGGCTGGGTCGTGGCTTCGGTAGCGTGCTCGAGAATCTCGAGCGCCTCGCCGATCGAGCGTACGACACCGAGCCCGAGGCGGCGCGCGCTGGCCTCCGACTTCTCGTCGGCGTTCCGGACGACCAGCAGGACTCGAGATTTGGAGTCCGAGATGACGTCCACGCCGTTCTTCGCGCTGTCATCCACCAGATAGTCGAGTTGGAGCGCGGCCACGAGCTTCCCGCGAGCCCCGGACAGCACGATGACGCTGGGCATGTCGAAGCCCTGCTGGATCAGCCACCGCTGGGTCTGACGCTGGACCGTTTCCCCTTCGGTCGCGGGCCGCTGGGTGATGAAGAAGACCTCCCAGCGGTGTCGCTCCGCCATCTCGCGGATTCGAACGATGACGCCAGGCTCGAGCGGACGCAGACTGGTCCAGAAGTTGGGCGTCGCCTCGATCGCATCCCACACATCATCCAGACGCCGGCGGCGGGCGATCGGAGACCCCGGCGTGACCGCGGGCGTCGTGGAAGTGCTCCGCGCGGGGGAGTCGCCATGCTCGGCGAGCTTGCGCTCCTCCGCTTCCCGCGCTTCCGGCTCGACGGCATCCGGCTCGGTCGCATCGGTCCCGTAAAAACGCTGGGCGTGTCGGCGGAAGGCGGTCTCGAAATCGGCAAGCGTGCCGTCAAGGTCGAAGGCGATGCGAAGCGGCATGATGGCGGGAGAGTGACCTATTTTACATCGACCTTCCGAGTGAACTGCCCGCTGGCGTCCGGCTCGGATTCGATGGAAACGAGCGCCCCGTCGGGGCCGTAGTTGAGGCGGCGGTCGGGCCGGCCGTCGGCGTTCTCGTCGAACGCAACCGACGACATCCGGCCGCCGGCGTAGGTCTCCCACTTGTCGGGCTTTCCGTCGGCGTCGCCGTCCTCCTCCGCGCGTACGGCTTCGAGCGTACCATCCGCGCCGTGGAATTCCCAGCGGTCGATCCTGCCGTCCTCGTCGCGATCGATCTCGGATCGCAGGATTCTCTTGCCGTCCATGTAGGTCCAGGTGTCGATCCGGCCGTTCTTGTTGGCGTCGTAGGTCAGGCGCTGCAGCCGACCCGTCTTCGGGTCGTAGGTCGCCTGTGTGGTTTGCTTGAGACGCTCCTTCTCCAGGTCCGGAGCGCAGGCCGCGACGGCGAAGAGCAGAAGCACGGCGACGAAGACGGGGCTCTGAGGATTCACGACTCCCGCAGCTTCGACACCTCGTCGTACAGATAGGCCGATGCGACCACCCCGCCGTGAAAGTTGCCGAGATCGAGTTTCTCGTTCGGCGCGTGCGCGTTCTCATCAGGCAGACCGATCCCGAACAGGACCGACGGCAGCCCGAGCACCTCCTGAAACGTCGAGACCACCGGGATCGAACCCCCTTCGCGGTTGAACACGGGCCGCTGGCCGAACCCCTTCTCAATCGCGCGTCCCGCCGCCTGCACGTACGGGTTGTCGAACTCGGCCATCCATGGCTTCCCGCCGTGCATGCGCGTCACCTTGACCTCGACGGTCTTCGGCGCGACCTTCTGGACGTACGCCTCGAACAGCTTCGCGATCTTGTCCGGATCCTGATTGGGCACGAGACGCATGCTGATCTTCGCCATCGCGATGGCCGGGATGACGGTCTTCGCCCCCTCGCCGGTAAAACCGGAGAGGATGCCGTTGACCTCGAACGTCGGCCGCGCCCAGGTGCGCTCGAGCGACGAATAGCCCGTTTCGCCGAAGAGCTTCGGCGCGCCGAGCTCCCGCTGGTACTCCTTCTCGCTGAACGGCAGCCGCTTCCACTCCGCCCGCTCCTCATCGCTCAGCGGCCGAACGTCGTCGTAGAAGCCGTCGATCTTGATGCGGCCGCTCTTGTCCTTCATCTGCGACAGGATCTGCGCGAGCACCATCGCCGGATTCGCGACGGCGCCGCCGAACGATCCGGAGTGCAGGTCGCTTTTCGTCCCGCGCAGGTCGACCTGGAAGTACACGAGCCCGCGCAAGCCGTAGCAGATCGACGGCACGCCGCGCTTGAACATCGGCGAGTCCGAGATGACGACGACGTCAGCGGCGAGCAGATCTTTGTTGGTGCGGATGAAGTCGTCCAGGTGGGCGGAGCCGACCTCTTCCTCTCCCTCGAGGATCACCTTCATGTTGAGCGGCAGCCGGCCGGTCTGCTTGATGTGCGCCTCGATCGCCTTGAAGTGCATGAAGATCTGCCCTTTGTCGTCCGCGGCGCCTCGGGCGTAGATCTCCCCTTCCCGGACCGTCGGCTCGAAGGGGGGAGACGTCCATTCGTTGACCGGATCGACGGGCTGCACGTCGTAGTGGCCGTAGAAGAGGATCGTGGGAGCCCCCGGCGCCTTGAGCCAATCCGCGTAGACGACAGGGTTGCCCGGCGTCTCGATCTGACGGACGTTCTCCAGCCCGATGCGGCGCATCTCTTCCGCGGCCCACTCAGCGCCGCGCTTGATGTCGGGCTGATGCTGCGGCAGCGCGCTGATGCTCGGGATCGCGAGCCACTGTTTCAGCTCGTCGACATACCGGTCTCGATTCGTGTGGATGAAATCAATGATTTTGTCCATCGTCCGTCTTTCGTGGCAGGCCTAAAGGCCTGCGCGACGCGTCCCCATCCCAATCATCCGTAGCGCAGCCCTTCAGGGCAGCCGTTTGGGGACCTCGATCGGCAGTTCATCCCTGTCGCCCCATTCCTTCCACGATCCCAGATAGGCCCTGACGCGCGGATACCCGAGGAGTCTCAGCGCGAGGTACGAATGGGCCGCCCGATACCCGCCCTGGCAATACGTCACCACGTCGCGGTCGGGCGTGACTCCGGCCTGCTCGTACATCGTGCGCAAGTCCGCCGCCGGCTTGAAGGCACCCTCGCCCGTCAGGTTCCTGGTCCACTCGATGTGAACGGCGCCTGGCACGGATCCGCCCCGCTTCGCTCGTGCGACCTCGCCGTAGTGCTCTTCGTCGGTGCGAGTGTCCAGGATGACGGCGTCGCTCGCCCCGATCCGGTCTCTGACGTCCTTCCAGGTCGCGAGGCGATCGCGATGTATCGCTGCGCGCTCAGGCCAGTCCGAAGGAGTTTTGGCGGGGCCGGTTTTCTCGGAGGGGCGACCGGCCCCTCCGGTCTCGATCGGCAGGGCGGCCCGCCGCCAGGCGGCGAACCCTCCGTCCAGCAGTCGCGCGTCCGGATGCCCGAAGTACTCCAGAAACCAGAACGCGCGCGCCGCCCGGATACCCGAGGTCTCTTCGTACACGACGACCGGACGGGAAGGATCGACGCCGCGCGCCGCCAGGACGTGCCCGATCATCCAGAGAAAGGATTCCAATGGCGCCGGGTCGGTGTTGTTCAGGCTGAAAGCCCAGAGATCCAGGTGTAGAGCGCCCGGGATGCGTCCGTTCGCGAAGTCCTCGGCGGGACGCGTGTCGATGACTTGCGTCAGGTCGAGGGTCCGGGCCAGCTCGGCGGGCCGAATGAGAAGGTCAGGCATTCGGTCGATTCCGCAGCATCGTACTCACAAGGCGGCATAGCGGACAAGGAAGAGCCCCGCGAACAGATACACCAGCCAGTCGACCTCTCGGCCCCGGCCGGCCGCGACCTTCAGCACCGCATAAGAGATGAAGCCGAAGGCGATGCCGTCGGTGATGCTGACGGCGAGCGGCATGATGACGATCGTGAGAAAGGCGGGAATGCCCTCGGTCGGGTTTTCCCATTTGATGTGTGTGACCTCGCGCATCATCATGGCCCCGACGAGGACCAGCGCGGGCGAAATCACGGGATACAGGGTGACGGTTCCGGCGGTTACCCCGCCGCCGAACATTCGGACAAGCGGATAGAAGAACAACGAGAGAAACAAGAGCGATGCCGTGACGACGTTGGCAAGGCCGGTGCGCCCGCCGGCTGAGACGCCTGCGGCGCTTTCGATGTAGGCCGTCACGGTGGACGTTCCCAGCCCGGCGCCGGCGACGGTGCCGATCGCATCGGCGAGCAGCGCGCCGCGCGCCCGCGGGAGACGGCCGTCCTTCATCAGTCCCGCCTGTCCGGCCACGCCGACCAGCGTGCCGACAGAGTCGAACAGCGCAAGAAAAAAGAAGATGATGACGACCGGGATCATCGCGGCCTGGAACACGCCGGTCACATCCAGTTTCAGGAAAGTCGGCGCGATCGAGGGTGGCGCGCTCACGACGCCCTGAAACTGGATGACGCCCGTCGCGAGGCCGATGGCGGCGCTCGCGAGCATGCCGCCGAGAAGCGCCCCGCGGACGCGACGAGCCAGGAGGATCGCCGCCACGAGAATGCCGACAAGCGCGACGATCGTGGGCCGTGACCGCAGGCTGCCCAGGGTGACGTACGTTCCCGGGGCGGCCACGATGATGCCGGCCCACTCGAGCCCCACGAGCGCGATGAGCAGGCCGATCCCCACCGCCACGGCTCGCTTGAGGGTATCCGGAATCGCGGTGATGACCCGTTCGCGCAGACCCACGCCGGCCGTCAGGATGAAGATCACGCCGGCGACGGCGACGGCGCCGAGCGCGACGGGCCACGGCACCTTCATCAGCCCGACGACGGTATACGCGAAGAAGAAGTTGTGTCCCATCGCGGGCGCGACCGCGATCGGATAGTTTGCGAGGAACGCCATCAGCAGCGTCGCGAGCCCGCTCGCGACGCACGTGGCAACCAGCACCGCGCCGAAGTCCATCCCTGCGGCCGACAGCACCGTCGGCTGCACGAAGATGATGTAGGCCATCGTGACGAACGTCGTCAGCCCGGCCAGGATCTCGGTCCTGATCGTCGAGCCGCTCGCCGTGACGTGAAAGAGCCGTTCGATCACGCGCTTGGCTCGTCGGGCCGAGAGCCTCCGGGATGTGATACTCTTTGCATAGCAAAGCTCTAACCGGTATGAATCGACCATCCGTCTTGGACGCCGTCGCCCAGATCGCCGAGATCCACGGCCAGATTGCGAAGGGGGAAGTCTATCGCGGCTGGCGCGCCACGCCGGTGGCCTTGTCGGGCATGGTGGGTCTCGCCGCCGCGTGGTTCCAGCGTCCCGGCCTCGGCGCGGACGACCCGCTCTCCTTCGTCATCTACTGGAGCGCCGTCGCCGTTGCGGCCGCCTCGGTGGGCATCAGCGAGATCGTTTACGCGGGCCTCCGAACGTCGTTCGAGCGCCGGCAGACGCGCCGTGTGGCGATCCAGTTCCTCCCGCCCATCGCCGTCGCCCTGCTCGTGACGGTGACGTTCATCCGGCTCGGCGCCGCGCTCGTCGCGCTCCTCCCCGGCCTGTGGGCGCTGTGCTTCGGCCTCGCGATCTTCGCGGCGCGGCCGTACCTGGCGCGGGGGAGCGGCGTGGTCGCGTTGTACTACACTGCGTGCGGAGCGTTCCTCCTGTGGGGCGCGCACACGACCGTCGCGCGATCGCCCTGGGCAGTCGGGGGAATCTTTGGCGTGGGCCAGCTGTTCGGCGCCGCGGTGATTTATTGGAATCTCGAGCGGCAGGCCTCAGGGGGCCCGCCGGGTTCAGAGAGGGCACTATGACACGAGGACGACGGCCTGCGAGCGGTCGGGAAACGCAGGAGTCCGGACGCTTCGCCTACGAACGGCTCGACCGCGCCATCCACGAAAAGGCACGCCTGGGAATCCTGACGTCGCTCGTCACGCGTCCCGAGGGGTTGCTCTTCGGAGAACTGAAGCACCTGTGTGATCTGACCGACGGTAACCTGAGCCGCCACCTCGACGTTCTGCGCGACGCGGGGCTCATCGAAATCTGGAAGGGCTTCGAGGGCCGCCGGCCCCAGACCATGTGCCGACTCACGACGGAAGGACGCCGGCGCTTCGTACAGTACCTGGAAGAGCTGGAGCGCGTCGTGAAAGATGCTCTTCCGCGAGCGACGAAGCGGGCCGAGCGCGCGCCGAGCCTGCCGCCTGGCTGGATTGCCGCCACCGACTGACTAGGACCATAGTCGTAGTTCAACCGAATCACCGCCCTCGCGGTCTTACAGTAGCAGTCAGGCCCGCATGCGTATTCGCCTTGCCCTCAACAGCCATACTCGCCCGTGCGGCTGCCTCGTCGGTGTGTACGAAACCTACGCCGGCGAGGTAGTCGAGATCGTCGACGCACATGGAGAGCACTGCCCGGACCGGACGCACCGGCAGGGAGCGCGACTCGCCACGACCGAACGCCCAGCTTCCCGCAGTGGACAGCAACGGGGGCCGGAAACCTGAACCGCGCGAGGGGCTCTGGACGAGCTCAGGTCAGCGTCCAGCCGCCCGGTTCTTCCCGCGCGCGCCCTTCGTCGCGCAGCTTGAACAGGTGCGCCAGCACGCTGCCGAGCGCGGCTTCACGCAATTCGGGACGCAGCCCTCGATACATCCGCTCCAGGAGCGATTCCGGCGTGGCCGGGCCAGGACCGAGCAGCTCGAGGATCTGCGCCTCGCGAAGGCGGCGATGTTCGAGGTATTCGTGGAGAACGGACGCCGGGTCCTCGATGGCCTCGCCGTGAGCCGGCAAAAGGCGTAGCGGCTGGAGCGCGATGACGCGCTCGAGCGACCGAAGGTACGCGGCGAGGTCGCCGCCACGACCACCGGGAATCACGACGGTCGATCCGGCGACGACGAGGTCCCCGCAATAAAGCGTGCGGCTTTCCTCGTCGTAGAGCGAGATGTGGTCGGGAGCGTGGCCGGGTGTGTAGACGACGCGAAGCCGAAGGTCGCCGGCATCCACCGGCTCGTCATCCGCGAGCGCATTCCACTGAACGGGCCACCGTTCGTCGCGTCCGGGCCACGGCATCTTGTGGAACGTGGCGCCAGGCCAGCGATCGGCGAGCGCGGGAACCCCGGACACGTGATCGGAGTGACCGTGCGTCACGATGACGCGCGCGAGCGGGCCTCCCCCGCTGTCGGAATCGGCGAGGCGGGCCTCGATTTCGTCGAGGTGAGCGGCGTCACCAACCCCTGCATCGACGAGCGTCGGCACGCGGCCCGGCAACAGGAACGTATTGTTGCCGCCGCCGGTCCAGGGACCCGGGTTGCGGGCGTTGAGGACTAGCGCGCTCAGAAATACACCTTGACGCGAGCGTACAGGAAGTCGCGGTCCGCAAAGCGGCCGATCGTGTCGGCGCTCTCGTCGAAGAACCAGCCGATAGAACCTTCCAACGCCAGGTTGTCCCGCAGCGTCATGGTCGTGATGTTGCGCAGGAACGCCGACCCGTCATTGACGTTGACGACGCCGAAGACCCGGGTACTGTACCGCTCCTGTGCAAAAGAGCGGTCGGCGCCGACGATCAGGCTGGTCGTGGTCCGGCTGAAGCCGGACACTACAAGATCGTTTCCTGTGGTGTCCGGCTTTAGCCGGACCCGCGAGACGAGTATCGTTCCGGACAGCCGATACGCGCCGGTCCTCCGGTCGATCGCGAAACCCGCATCCCACGAGATCCCGGGCGATCCACCGATCGCGTCCGGCCGCGGATCCTCGTCCTCGCTGAAGACATCCGCTTCGCCGCGGAACGCCCACGGGCCGCGGACCGTTTCGAAGTCACCCGACACCATCGTAAAACGGGGAAACCGCTCGACCAGACGCAGGCGACCGCCATCCGGTTCGGCTCCGACGGCGCCGAACGGGCGGAAGCCGCGGTACGCCGCGAGAGCGTAGTCGAAGCGCCGCACGGTCCCGCTGAAGCGGACGCCTCCCTGCCCGTTCTCGAGTGTCTTTGCCGGCTCGCGCGATTCGACATCCTCCGGACGCAGATTGAACGGCGACGTCGGCTCATCCAATTGATCGAAGCGGCCACGCCGGAAAAACGGGACGTAGACCCCTTCGAGCACCGCCCCCTCCGTGATGAACCAGCGGACGCGAGCGAGCCCGACCGGCAGCCGTGCCTCGCCGCGGCCCTCGAAAAAGAAGCGCGACACGTCGAGCGGATTCACGACGTCGCCCGGCTGCAGCTCGTCGAGCCGCCCCCACACGACCTGCCCCAGCCCGGCCTGAACGTCAACGCGATCGAAGGTCAACGCGATCAGCGCCTCCTGCGGTTTCAGGATCGCGTCGTACACGCTGGAGCCGCGATCGGCCGCGAGACCATCGGCGTAGCCGGATACGGTGAGCTCGACGAGGCTGGACGCTCGCACGGCCAGCTCACCGAAGATCCGCGCGCGCAGCTCGGTCGCGGACGGCTCGACCGACGGCAGATGGTCGAGCATGAGCGTGGCATAGCCGTCGAAACGGGGTTGAGCCCACGCAAGGCCGAATGCCGAATGCCAGATGCCAAAAGCCACCGCGACCACTCTCACGCGGCCTCCGCGCGCGCGCCGCGCGGTGCGAACAACCGGGGGGCGAGCTTGATCGTCGCCGGCAGGACGAACACCTCCGCGAGGAAAGCGACCGCCATCGTCAGCGCGAGCAGTCCGCCGAACCAGGCCGTCGGCTTATAGGCCGAGAGCATCACCGTCGCGTACGCGCAAGTATTGATGAAGGCCGTCGTCAGCGACGCCCTTCCCTCCAGAACCGTCGCCGTCTCGATCGCTTCGTCAATGCCAGCGCCGCCGGCCGTCTCGCGCCGGAAGCGGTTGATGAAGTGAATCGTGTCATCGTCCACGATCCCGAGGGCCACGCTGGCGACCATGATGGTCGCGATGTTCAGTGAGATGTCGAGCCAGCCCATCAGGCCGAGCACCGCGATCACCGGGAACAGGTTCGGGACGATCGCGAGCAGCCCGAACCGCGCCGAGCGGAACACGAGGAAGATCACGCCGAAGACGGTGACGAACGCCGTGGCGAACGAGCTGAGCTGCGACACGACCAGATAGTGATCGAGCGTGCTGAACAGCTTCCCCGAGCCCGTGGCGGTCGGCCGGATGCCGGAATCGGCGAAGATACTCAGAGCGATCGCTTCGGCGCGTGCGATCTCGTCGTAGAGCACGTCGGAGCTCATCGACCTGAACTTGACCGAGACCTGTGCCTTCGAGAAGTCGCTCGAAACCATCCGCTCCAGCTCGGTCCGCCCGTCGTCTGACATCGCAAACAAAAACAACTCCTGCGCGATCAGGTTGGCGTCGGCCGGCACGACCGCCGCGGTCGCCGCCCCGCCGTGCAGCTCGCGGTTGATCCGCTTGACGTAGTCGGCAGGAGACGTGACCTTCCTCACGAAGGGGAGTCTCGTGAGCTCCCCCGCGAGACGATCCATCCGCCGCAGCGCGTCCGGCGTCTTCATGGAGTCGGGCGGCCCCTCGAGAAAGAACTGGAAGCTGTACACCCCCGCCAGCTTTCCATCGATGACGCGGGCCGAGCTGCCGAGCGGATGATCCTCTGCGAAGAAATTGATGTGGTTGGTATCCACCCGCAGCCGTGGAATCCCGGCGATGGCGGCGATCAGGATGGCCAGGGATATCGCCAGTACCCGCCTGGGCCGCCCGCTCGAAAACCTGGCAATCGCGCGCATCGGGCGGACGAGCCACGCTTCATGCGGCGCCACGGCCGTTTCCGGCTTCATCCACGCGAGCAGCGTCGGCATGAACGTAATCGACAGCGCGAAGTCCACCATGATCCCGACGGCCGAGCCGATGCCGAACTGCCGCACGGCGACGACGCTGCTCGTCGCGAGCGAGAGCATGCCGAGCGCTGTCGTACCGCTCGCCCCCAGGAGCGGCGCAAGGAGGTGGCGGATGGTCCGCTTGAACGCCTGTTCCGGATTCGCCTCCCGCCTCACGTGCTCGAAGTGCTGCATGATGTGCACGTCATCCGCGATCGCGAGGACGACGATGAGAGGGACGATCATGCTGGACAGAACGTTGTAGGTGAACCCCAGCAGCGAGTACAGACCGAGGGTCCAGACGATGCTGAGGCTGACCGCGACCATCGTGAGCACGGTTCGCCGGAACGACCGGAACATCAAGTAGATCGCGCCGAACGTCAGCGCGAAGATCGGAGGGATGAAGGTGCGCTGGTTGTCCAGCGTGACGCGGTTGTACGACTCGCTGATCTCGATGCTGCCGTTGAAGTGGGCGCGCAGGCCGATCGGTAGCCGCCGCTCCACGACCGCGCGGATCTCCTCCAGGACGGCGGCGCGCACGGCGTCGATACGATCCTCGTCGAAGCTGATGAGGATGGCGGCGGTCCGGCCGTCTTCAGACACCAGGTCGCCGCGAATCAGGGCATCGTTCAGAGCGCGCGTTCGGATCTGGTCCGGCTGAAGCCGGACACTACGAGTCTCGTGCGTAGCGTCCGGCTTTAGCCGGACCTCGTCCGGGATCAGCCGTTCGACCTCGAGCCCCTCGTCATCCCCTTGACCCGGCGGCGTCGCCGTCACGAGCGTCGCGGTGCCGAGGCTGTTGACGTGCTCCACCGTCCGCACCTGCTCGAGCTCGTCGGACAGCTCGTCGATGAAGCGCAGACGTTCTTCGGTGAAGACGCCGGCCGCAGCATCCGCGGCATCCGGGGCCACGTCGAGGGCGATGATGAGCGTCCGCGTTCCCCCGAATTCCTCGCGGAACCGGTCGTACTCCCGGTAGACCGGGTCCGCCTTCGAGAACCAGGCGGTGATGTCGTTGTCGATCTTGGTGAAGTCCGCGCGCGGCGCCAGGAAAACGGCGCCGAGGACGATGCCGATCGTCAGCCACCACCGGAAGGTCCAGAGGAAATCGGCGAAACGGGCTGTCACGCTTTTCTCAGTGCGCTGGGGCCCGCTCGAGCACCCGCCGGCTGAAGTCCGCGGTGGTCAGGCCAATGTTGTAGTCAATCTTCTCGATGACCAGGTCGGTGCGCGTATCGCTGAGATCGTCCGCCATCGTCGAGTCGAGCACCGTCCAGATTCCTTCGACACGCTCCAGCTTACGGACCGTGTAGGACTTCTGGCGCTCGTCACGGCGGTTGAAGATCTCCGCCCCGACGACGACGAAGGAGTCTTTGAGGACGAGCGTGATGACTCGAGGAAACGTGGCGCGCGGGTCCTTGCGACTGGACTCGAGGCGATATGCGGAAAGGGGCCGCCCATCGGGAGCGTTCCAGGTCGCGTTCTCCTCGGCGAAACGGTACGTGTAGTCGTCGAATTCGCGGCCGCCGATGTCTTCGTAGGTAAAGTCCGTGCCGACGAAGCTCTCTTGGGTTTCCTCCCCCGAGATCCGCCGGACGCGGCCGAGCGACGGCAGGTAGAGAAAGCGCTCGTCGTCGGTGCCGGGATGCTCCCAGACGAGGAAGCCGGTGCCCTTGATGTCATTCGGATACGTGAAGCGGACGAGAACGCGGTCCCCCTCGGTCCCCCCCTCCCGCGCGGAGAGCTCGAGCCCACGCTCCCGGGCGCGGCCGCGGCGATCGACGAGGCGCATCCGGAGAAGGGCTCGCGAGTCGCGGCCGGTGTCGCGATCCTGGACGGATCGGGCGACCTGCTCTGGCGACAGGGGCGCCGCGCCCAGAATGCCGAAAGAGACGACGCTCGCGCTCGCGAGGGTGAGCGTGACGGCGGCGCGGGCGATCCGCATAATGTGAAGTATTTCACAAATAGCAGCACTGATAAGATCGCCGCATGCCAGTGCTCATCTTCGGCAAGGACACTTGACCGTACACAGAAGCCGCCCGTGAGGATTACGCCCGGCGGCACGTTCCGTTCGAGTATCTGGACGTCAAGAAGACCGCGGCGAACCTCGAACGGATGCTTCAATTCACGAAAGGCCAGCGCCGCGTCCCGGTCATTGTCGAGGACGGCGCCGTGACGATCGGTTTCGGCGGCACGTGAGGTGTCTGATCGCGGCCCGTGCGGCCGCTGCCAAGCCCCAAGCCCTAGGCCCCAGGCCCCAAGTCCGGGGAATCAGCGATGGTATCCTTGGGCCCACGCGAAAATGGTTGAGACGTTTACTCCCGACGAACGCGCCGCGCTCGCGCCGTACTTCACGAACCTCGACGGTCCGGTTTTCGTGCTGGTCAACCTGCCCGAAACGGTCAAGGGCGCGCTCTTCGCGCGATACTCGCGGTCTCCAAAATCGCTTCGACGCCTGTTTCTCGACGAGTTCCTCCCGAAGCTCTCAGCGTCGGACCCATCCGTGGAATCCGCGAAATCCGTGGCTTCGGAATCCGCGCAATCCGCGGCCGTGGCGCGCGCCGAGCAGCTCTACGACCGGGTCTTCAACGAATACGGAGATGATTCTGTCGCGCAGCTTGGGGGCGTACACCTCGCGTGCGAGGACGCATCGAACGTTCTGACCAAGCTCGTCGAGTGGGGACGCCTGATGGCGTATCTCGAGCAGTCCACGCGGTACATCGCCTACACGCAGCAGCGCGAGGGGCGGTGGCGCTACCACGTGCCGGGCGAGCTCGACGAGCGCCCCCGTCTGCGGGCTCAATACGTGGCCGCGCTCGACGAAGCCTTTGCCGTCTACGCGCGCTGGATCGAGCCGATGCAGGCGCACTTCCGCGCGCGCGTTCCGAAAGCGCCAGAGGATTCCGACGTCGTCTACCGGTCGGCGATCAAGGCGAAGGCGCTCGATACGCTGCGGGGCCTGCTGCCGGCAGCCACGCAGTCCAATGTGGGCATCTACGGCACCGGACAGGCGTACGAGGCGCTTCTCCTGCGCCTCCGCGCGAGCCCGATCGCCGAAGCGCGCGCCTGCGCGGAGCTGATGCTCGCCGAGCTGCGCAAGGTCATCCCGGCGTTTCTCACGCGGGTCGATCAGCCGAACCGTGGAGGACTCTGGAGCCGCTATCTGGGAGGCGCACGCGACGCGACTTCCCGGCTTGCCGCCGAGATCACCGCCGGGGTCGTAGCCGAAGCGCGGGACGAGGTGACGCTCACCGACTTCGACCCGGAGGGCGAGCTCAAGGTGGTGGCCGCTGCTCTCTACGCCTCGACCGATCTGCCGGACGATCAGCTCCTCGCGATGGCGCGCGCGATGAGCCGCGAGGAGCGGCTCAAAGTGCTCGCCACCTACGCGGGCGACCGGACGAACCGACGGCACAAGCCGGGGCGGGCGTTCGAGCGCACGAGCTATCGGTTCGACGTGCTGACCGACTACGGCGCGTTTCGCGACCTGCAGCGTCACCGGCTCCTGTCGCTCGAGTGGCAGCCGCTCTCGACGAAGCATGGGTTCATCGAACCGGAGGCGATTATCGAGGCCGGGGCGCACGAGGACTGGACCCGGGTGATGGACGGATCGCGGGAGCTGGATGAGGCGCTCAGGTCGGCCGGCCTCGACATCGTCGCGCCGTACGCGGTGTCGATGGCCTATCGCGTGCGGTTCTACATGGAGCTGAACGCGCGCGAAGCCATGCATGTGATCGAGCTGCGCACGGCGCCGCAGGGGCATCCCGCCTACCGCCGCGTCTGCCAGCGAATGCATCGGCTGATCGCAGAGCGCGCGGGACACGGCGCGATCGCCGAGGTCATGAAGTTCGCGGACCACACGAGGGTGGAGCTGGAGCGGTTGAGCTCAGAACGCGCACTCGAGAGAAAAAGGGTCGCCAATCCACAATCAGCATTCCTGAATCGGCATTGAGTTATTCGGGGGGTACCTCCTCGCGGCTCCAGAAGCGACCGAACTCGTCGAGAAACGTCAGCGTGTCGAACGACTTCATCCGATCCAGAAAGAGCACGCCGTCCAGGTGGTCGGTCTCGTGTTGCACGACGCGCGCCGAGAACCCTGAGATCTTCAGCTCGACTTTCCGCCCCTGCCGATCGAGGCCGCGGACGTGAATATGCCGCGCGCGCGGGACCCGGCCCCGGACGTCGGGAATGCTGAGGCAACCCTCCCAGTCTTCGACGATCTCGGGGCCCGCAACCGTTATGTCCGGGTTCGCCAGCACCGTGAGCGGAAACCCGTGCTCCTCGTCCGTTGAGCCGGCCACGAAGAGCCGGAGGCTCTCGTGCACCTGGGGAGCCGCCAGCCCGATGCCCTGGTACTCCCTCATGGTCTCGATCATGTCGTCGATGAGCCGCCGGATCGTCGGCGTCTTCAGCTCGGCGGGCTCGACCTCCCGCGCACGCGTCCGAAGCACGGGATGCCCCATTCGGGCGACCTTCAAAATCGACATAGATTGGAGAAGTATATTGGCATGCAGGACGTCGAGTATCGCTTCTGCCCGGTCTGCGCGGGAACGCTGGAGAAACGTCTGCTCAAGCCGGTCGACCCCGAGCGGCTCGTCTGTTCAGCCTGCGGCTTCGTCTTCTATCTGGATCCGAAAGTGGCGGTCGGCACCATCATCCGGATGGAGGCGGCGACGCCAGGAGCCGCCGCCCAACCGGACCGCGTCGTCCTGGTCCGCCGCGCGATCGAGCCCGGGTTTGGCCGCTGGGTGTTCCCCGGCGGCTACGTCGACCGGGGCGAGCCGATCGAGATCGCCGCGGTCCGGGAGGCGCGAGAAGAGTCGGGGCTCGAGGTCCGCCTCGATGGTCTCGTGAACCTCTACTCTTACGCCGGGCGGGCGCCCATCATCATCGTCTATGCCGCGACCGCGATCGGCGGCACGCTCTGCGCCGACGACGAGTGCTCCGAGGCGCAGCTATTCGGGATGGATGAAATTCCGTGGGACGAGTTGGCATTCCGCAGCACGCGCGAAGCCTTGAGGGACTACTTCACAGGCAGGGGATCCCGAGGATCATTGCTGTAGAATAGCTTCCAGTCCTGTAAGCGGCCTCTCTGCGGCTCCCCGAAAACAGGCCGATAAACTACGTGTCGACGTCGGCATGTCCCGTGCACCGACCTCGGCAGTTTTCCTAGTGAGGGGTGTGCCCCATGACCAGATACATTCTTGGCGTCGGATTGGCCGCATCGCTGGCAACCGGCTGCAGCTACGAGCGTGGCAATCCGACCGAGCCGACCTCGAGCGGCATCCAGGCACTCACCGGAAACTGGGCCTCCACCAGCAACGTGTCGCGAGAGAACTGCACCGACTTCCAGTGGAGTATCACCGAGCAAACGGCGACCAGCGCCAGTGGGACGTTCAGCGCGACCTGTAAGGGCGACCTCCGTATCAATGGGTCGGCGAGAGCGACGTTGGCGGGAGATGTGATCTCGTGGAGCGCCAACGCGAATGCGACCAACGTGCCGGTCGTCGGAACCTGCCCGATCGCGCTCAGCGGCAGGGCCGAGCTCGGCGTCGATTCGGTTGCGATCCACTACAACGGTGACGTCTGCGGGTTCGCCGTCAACGGAGTGGAGACGCTTCGGCGACGGTAGACGCTGTCTTCTCAAGACTCATGACTCAAAACTGCTGTCCTGAGTTTTGAGTTCTGAGTGAGAACTCAGAGCGCGAGCGCCTCGGCACGAGCGGCGCCATAGAACGAGTACCACGGCCTCGCGGGTTTCAGCGCCTCGTTGACGTTGTTGATGTTCTTCACGCCCTCGTTTGCGAGCCAGGCCTGGAATGCGGCCGCTCCCTGCTTCGCGTAGACGGGGATGCCTTCCTTCCACGTCGCGCGGCCGCAGAGCACGCCCGCGAACTTCACGCCCGACTCGGCCGCGAGGGCGAGCGACTCCGTGAACTCGGCGTTGCTCACGCCGGCCGACAGATAGATGAACGGCTTCGTGGCGACATCCGCGGCGCGCCGGAAGGCGGCCATCGCCTCTTTCTTCGAGTAGGCTGCCTGGCCGCCGAAGGCCTTCGCGCCTTCCACGAATTTCATGTTGACCGGAACTTCGACTTTCATGACATCCACGCCGTACCGGTCTTTCGTGAACTCGGCCATGCTTCCTGAAACGATCTCCGGCTTCTTCCTGGCGAACTCGAGACCCTTTTCGTCCTGGCCTTCCTCGTAGCCGACGAACTCCAGGAAGAACGGAATATCGTTCGCCCGGCACTCGTCGCCGATGCGCTCGACCCAGGCGTGCTTGTGCTCGTTGATCGGTTTGGGATCGAGTGGTGAGTAGTAGAGGAGAATCTTGACGCAGTCTGCGCCGTTTTCCTTCAGGCGGCGCACCGACCAGAGGTCGAGCAGGTCCGGCAGACGTCCGGGGCCGGTTTTGTCGTAGCCAGTCTTCTCGTAGGCGAGCAGCAGGCCCGCGTTCTTGGCGCGGCGCTTGCTCGCCGGAATCCCCCACTCCGGATCGAGCAGGATCGCACTGGCGTGCGGAGTGAGCACTTCGGTGACCAACGACTTGAACTCTTCCATGTCGCGGTCGCCAACCTCCCCACCCTTCTCTTTCGCGAGCGCTTTCTGCAGCGAGCCCCGCTGGTCCATCGCCGCCGCGGCGATGACGCCGCGATCGTTCGAGACCGCCTGCATGCCTGCCAGTTTTCCAGGAGTGATCTTCACTGACGTATCTCCCAAGCAGCCCTAACGGGCTGCGCTACGAACGACTGACGAAACCAAAACTATAAACTAGAAACTTTCTTAAGGGGGAACTCAAAGTCCTCCGTGACCGTCGAGGCCGCGGCCGCCTCCACCATCGCGCCAATCGGCAGCGAGGCCTCGGCGTCGTCGACCTCACTCAGCCGCGCCTTCGTTGCCGGGTGCCGGGGCGTAAAAAGCGTACAGCAGTCCTCGTCCGGCAGAATCGAGATCGGATAGGTGCCGAGCCGGGCCGCCTCCGCCGTGATCTCCTCCTTGTCCATCCCGACGAGCGGCCGCAACACCGGCAGCGTGGCGACACGGCCGATTACGGACAGGTTCTCGATCGTCTGCGACGCAACCTGGCCGACGACCTCGCCGGTCACGAGCGCCTTCGCGCGCCAGGCCTGCGCGATGCGCTCCGCGATCCGGAACATCAACCGGCGGTAAATGACGACGCGCAGCGGCGGCGGGACCGTGATGACGACCTGCCGTTGGAGCTCGCCGAAGGGCACGAGCCCGAGCCGCGATCTGAGCTGGTGCTTCGTCAGCACCCGCGCGAGCTCACGAGCCTTTTCCTGCGAAGCCCGCGAGACGATCGGATAGCTGTGGAAGTGCACGAAATGCACGCGGCAGCCGCGCTTCATCATGCGCCACGCGGCGACCGGTGAGTCGATGCCGCCTGACAGGAGACATGCGACGCGGCCGCTCGAGCCGACCGGCAGGCCGCCGGGGCCCCGTTCCTTGCCGAAAAAATAGAACGCCTCCCCGCTCAGCATCTCGACGAAGATCGTGAGCGCCGGCTTCTCGAGGTCCACGTGCCAGCCGCGCGCCAGCTTGATCCGTCCGCCCACCTCGCGTTCGATCTGCGGCGACGTCAACGGATAGCGCTTGTCCGCGCGCCGCGCCGACACGCGGAAGCTCGGCACGTCTTCGGGTGGCAGATCGGCGAGAATCTCGCGCGCGATTCGGTCGACGTCGATTCCCGTACGGCCGGCGCGCGCGAAGTTGCCGATGCCGAACACGTGTGAGACGCGCTCCCTGACCGCCTCCCAGTCCGCCGCAGGCCCGAGCACGATCTCGAGGCGGCCGACGAGCGCGCGGACCGCGACCACATCGAGGTCTGCCGTGGCGTCGCGCAGGTTGCGCACGAGCCGCGCGACGAACCACGGACGGTTGCGGCCCTTGAGCGCGATCTCCTGGTAGTGGACGACGACTGATTTCATCGGATCGCCGCAGCGGCCTGGTGTCCCGCTCGCACGGCGCTCTCAATCGTACCCGGCAGGCCGGTATCGATCCAGTCGCTCGCGATGAAGAGGTTGTCCAGGCCCGTCTCGACGGGCGGGCGTGCCGGGACGCCCGGCGCGACCGAGAACGTCGCGCGCCGCTCCCGGACGACGACGCCGCGTACGAGGCGCGCGCGCGCCGCTTCCGGCAGCGTGTCGCGGACGTGTGCGGCGGCGCGCGCGATCAGCTCATCGTTACCGAGCGGCGCGAGGGTGTGGGCGGCGCTCGTGACGATCGACAGATGGGACGCGTTTCCGCCGAGCGCCACCCGCTTGTCGAAGATCCAATGGAGCTCGCTGTCGGCCAGCCCGACAAATGGTTCCTCCATCACGGGCCGGTCGTACCACAGATTGACGGTCACGATCGGCAGAGCCGGTGTGCGGCGCGCGGCATCGAGCGTCTTCGCGAGCGCGGCGGGCGCAGGGACCCGGGCGAAGAGCTCCGCCATCGCGAACCAGGGAACGGCGCAGACGAACGCACCGGCGGTCATGCGCTCGCCCCGCACCTCGACGGCCTCTACGCGCGCCGCGTCGCGACTGAGGCTCGCCACGGCTGCCGGCGCGTTGATTCGGACTTCACCGCCGCGCCGCTCGATGTACTCCCGAGCCGGCTCCGCGTACATCCGATCGAGCGGGCGCACCGGCAGACCGATGGCTGCGCCCCGTGCGCCGCCGCTGAACATCTCGGAGAGCACGCGGACGAACGGCTCGGCCGCCGCCTGCTCGGGCGCCTGATTCAGCGCCGCGATCGCCAGCGGTTCCCAGAGCCAGTTTCGTATCGCCTGCCCCTGACCATGACGAATCAGCCAATCACGAACCGTCTCCGTTCCAGGCGTTCCAGAGGTTCTTGGGGTTCGCATGAGCGGGCCGGCGATGCGCAGAACGCTGAGGCGATCGCGCAGCGGCAGCGCCTCCCACTCCAGAACGCCGGCAAGTAGATGCAGCGGAGAAGGCAGATCGGGGCAGCGCAGTCGGGTCAGCCTGCCGCCAGGCGCCACGAAGGGCACCTCGAGCGACGGCTGCAGGCGTACGTGGTCTTCGGCGCCAATCCGCCGGAGGAACGCAAAAGTATCTCGGTAGCACCCGAAAAGGACGTGCTGGCCGTTGTCCACCAGCTCGCCGGTTACACGGTCAGGAAAGGCGGTCGCCCGCCCACCCAGCCTCGGCCGCGCCTCGAGTACGAGCACGCGGGCGTTCCGCTCCGCGAGAGCGGCGCCCGCGCTGAGACCGGCGAAGCCCGCGCCGACGATGACGACGTCGAAGTGGCGAATGCCCAATGCGTCTACACGCGCAGCAGCCGGGTGCGCGCCCACGTCGTCGCCGCAATCCAGGCCCGTGCCGGGCGAGGGACCCGGATCGGTTTCGTGAACACGTCAAAGCCGGACCCTTCGATGCGCGTGAGGATCCCGCGGTAGATACCGGACATGATCTCCGCCGCGACCAGACGGTGCGCGTCTTCACGCGGAAGCGCGACCCTGGCGCGAGCGTAGTACTGCCGGGCGCGGGCCGCCTGATGGGCGAGGAGGTCCCGCATGCGTGTGGACGGCACGCCCCTGCCGGCGGCGCACGCCGCGCGCAGATCCGCCTCCGTGACGCCGAAGCGATCGAGATCCTCCTTCGGGAGATAGATGCGGCCGCGCGCGAAGTCCACCGGCACGTCTCGCAAGATGTTCGTCAGCTGCAGCGCCACCCCAAGCTCTGACGCGTACGTGCGCGTCGCGGGGTCGCGGTAACCGAAGATCTCGACCGAGACCAGGCCCACCGCGGACGCCACTCGCAGACAGTATTGATGCAGATCCGCAAACGTCGGATAGCGCGTCTGAGTCAGATCCATCTCGACGCCGTCGATGAGATCCTCAAAGGCCCCCCTGGGCAGGTTGAAGCGCTGGATGAACGGACGTAAAGCATGTCCCTGCGGAGTGGAGGAGATGTCGCGGAATCCGTGCGCCCCCGTAACAGGCGTCAAGCTCCTCCCTCCAACGCTCCAGGCTTGCGCGCGCCTCTCCCGCTTCATCCACCTCATCGTCCACGGCCCGGCAGAAATCCCAGACGGCGACGATGGCGCGGCGCTTCTCGGCGGGCAGGACCAGGAAGGAATAGTAGAAGCTGGTGTCGCGTGCCACGGGGGGCTTACCGCCACGCCAGCGCGCGCCAGACGATGACCGGCGCGTCGGCCGGTCCGAGCGCGGGCCGCCGGCGGAACACGTCGAAGCCGTCGCGCTCGAGGCGGTCCAGGATGCGCACGCCGCCGAGCCACGTCAGCCGCAGCTCCCACCGCAGTCGGCCGGACACGCCGTCGGCGACGCCACGGCCTTCGTCGAAGAGGGCGCGCGTACGCGCCGCAACCGCGGCGAGGGCGGTGCGCCACGCGGGCGTGATCCGCCGCGCGTCGAGATCCGACTCGGATGCCCCCGCGGCTTCGAGATCCGCACGTGGAACGTAGAGCCGCCCTTTTTCCCAGTCTCGCTCGAGGTCCTGCCAGAAATTCGCGAGCTGCAGCGCCGTGCAGAGCGCATCGGACTGCCGATCGAGCGCGGGATCGTCATATCCGGCGATTCGAAGGACGAGGCGGCCGACCGGATTCGCGGAGCGGCGGCAGTAGTCGAGGAGGTCGCTCCACGTCGCGTAGCGATGGACCGTGACGTCCTGGCGGAACGCGCTCAGGAGGTCGTCGAAGAGGGCGATCGGAAGGCGCTTTTCGCGGATCGTGTTGTGAAGCGCGACAAACACACTGAGGTGCTCAGGCTCAGGGAGGAACGCTGCCACCGGTCCGCGATGCAGCAACGTTTTCCACCAGTCCAGTCGCCGGAGCCGTTGCTCGACGCTGAGAGTACCCTCATCGGCGAAGTCGTCGGCGATACGCGCGAACGCATAAACGGCGGCGACGTGCGGGCGCATCGCGCGCGGGAGGAGCAGCGACGCGACCGGGAAGTTCTCGTAGTGCTCCCGCGCGAGGCGCGCGCAGGCGTCGTAGGCGGATGCCAGCGGGACCTTGTCCGGGCCGGATTCCCGTGAATCCACGTGCATCTGCGGCTTATTCTATTGCAGCAACGGTGCGGGATCTCGTCGCCGGCCTCATCGCCCTCGCGCTCCTCGTCTTCGCGCTCCTCGTGGGCGCGACGCTCCACTTCCATCGCCAGCGGCGGGAACGGACGCGCCGCGAGGCGCGCGTGAGCGGCCGCACGATCATCGCAGAGCTGCCTCAGGGCCCCGACCTCGTCTACGTCACCGAAGATCGCGAGCGGCTGTACGTCGGCGACCAGCCGATTGAGAAAGCCTCGATTCAGGGCGTGCGGCTGATGGTCAACGGCGGGCTCGTGTCGCACGCGGGCGAGACGCGGACCGAGCCTGCCGCCGCCGCCCGCGCCACCTCGGACGAAGAAGCGTTCATCCGGGATCGATGGGATGTCCTGGTCGATACATCGTCCGGCACGGTGACGATCGCGTGCGGGGCGATTCGGGAGCGCATCTCGCAGGATCTGGCGCGGAGGATTTACGACGCGGTGGCGTCCAACCTGGCCCCGTAGGCCCGGCCTTCAGGCCGGGCGGGCTGGGACTAGCCGGATGATCCGACCACGCCCGACCTAAAGGTCGGGCCTACCACTCCGCTTCCGTGGCGCCCGCGCGCTTGTTGGCCGCGCGCGCAAGCACGAACAGGAAGTCCGACAGGCGGTTGACGTACGCCAACAGCTCGGGCTCGACCGCATCGGCGCCGAGCGAGACGATGCGCCGCTCGGCGCGGCGGCAGACGGTGCGGGCAAGGTGCAGCGCGGCGCCGGCGGGCGATCCGCCCGCCAGGATGAAACGGCGCAGGGGCGGCAGGTCGCGCTCCAGCGTATCGATCCAGCCTTCCATCTGCGCGATCGCCTCGGGCCGGACCGCCGCTTTCGTGACACGCTCCGCGATACGTTGGGCCGGATCCGCGAGGCGCGCGCCGACCGCGAACAGATCGCGCTGGATCGTCTCGAGCATCCCGGCCAGCTCCGCGTCGAGGCCCGACGCCCGCGCCAGTCCGAGCCAGGCGTTGGTTTCGTCGATCGCGCCGTACGCGTCGACGCGCGGATCCGCTTTCGAGACCCGCGTGCCGTCGAACAGGCCGGTTTCTCCCGCATCGCCGGTCCTGGTGTAGATTTTCACCGGACGGATTATAGGGCTTGCGAACGACGTTTCCGCCACCGGCGCCGGAAAAACGCCGGCGTTTCCGCCGGGTGCTGCTGACCTGGTACCGCCGCCACGGCCGCGATCTCCCCTGGCGTCAGACGCGCGATCCGTACCGCATCCTCGTTTCCGAAATCATGCTGCAGCAGACGCAGGTGGACCGCGTCCTGCCGAAATACGAGCAATGGCTCACGAAGTACCCGACGCTCGGCGCCCTGGCCGCGGCGGACGACGCGGAGGTCGCCGAGACCTGGCGGCCGCTCGGCTACAACATCCGGCCGCGCCGGCTGCAGACGATCGCGCGTGAAGCGGTGGCGCGCTACGGCGGGACGCTCCCGTCGGACGAAGCCACGCTCCTGTCGTTCAAAGGGATCGGCGAATACACCGCGGGGGCCGTCCAGAGCTTCGCGTTCGGCCGCCGCGCGGCGATCCTGGACACCAACGTCGCGCGCGTCCTGTTCCGCGTGTTCGTCGGCGCCGGAAACGCGAAGAGCCACGCGATGAAGCGACGGCTCTGGGACATCTCCCGCGGGGTGCTGCCCCACCGCCACGTCTTCGACTTCAATCAGGCGCTGATGGACTTCGGGGCGACCACCTGTACCGCCAGGAACCCGAAGTGCCTCCTCTGTCCTCTGGCCGCGATCTGTCTGTCGCGGCCCGACGGAGAAGCGCCTGCGGCCCGCGCGAAATGACGCTCACCGTCGTCGCGGCGGTCGTCGAACGCGGCGGGCGCTTCCTCGTGACCCGACGTCAGCCGGGTGTTCATCTCGAGGGTTATTGGGAGTTCCCCGGGGGCAAGTGCGAAGCCGGCGAGACGCACGACGCGTGTCTGAAGCGCGAAATCCTCGAAGAGCTTGGCATCGGTGCCCGGGTAGGCGCCTTGCTCCTCGAGACATCTCACGCCTACGCCGACCGTAGTGTCAGGCTGTACTTCTATCGCTGTGAGGTTGACGGAGATCCGCGGCCGCTCTTGAATCAGGAAATCACCTGGGCTACGCGGACCGAGCTGGGGGCGCTCGACTTCCCTCCGGCGGACGCAGAGCTGATTCGAATCCTCCGGAGCGGCGCTCCGCTTCAGACGCCCTGAACAAACGGCAATTTCGTCACGACCGCGGATCCCCCACCGCCGAGATCCACGCGGGCTCCTGGTTCCGCGAGATCGCGCCCGACATAACCCAGCGCGATCACCCGGCCGAGCGCGGGCGACCGGACGACGGACGTCAGCCGTCCCGTTTCGCGATCGTTCGCTACGAGCGGCGTCCCCGGCGCCGCGTCTCGATCGAGCGTCAATCCGACGAGCCTGCGCGCCACACGCCCGCCACCGCGGTGCAGCACGCGGACGATCACTTCCTGGCCGACGTAACAGCCCTTCGTGAAACTGATCGCGCGGTCCTCGATCCCCGCCTCGAGTGGAATCGTATGCTCGTCCATGTCCTGTCCGAAGCGGGGCCGCCCTGACTCGACGCGCACGATCTCTGCTACTCCCGGGTCGGCCACAGGCGCGCCGGCCGCGGTGAGCGCGGCGCTGAGCTCCGCCGCGGCCCGTACTTCGACGAACAGATCGTAGCCAGGTATGCCCAGCCAATCGGTGCGGGCCGCGACCACGGTCGCGCCGCGGAAAGTCTCGGCCGCGGTGCCGTAGAGTGGCAGGCTCGCCGCGTGACCGCTCGCAAGAACGCGCCCAATCACCTCTGCGGAGCGAGGACCGTCCAGACCGAGATGCTCGTAAAGGCCTGCATCGTCCTCCACCGTCACGTCCTCGGCGAAAATCGACTCCTCGATGTGCGCGACGACGGCGTCGCGGCGCGGGGCGGGAACGAGGAGCAGCGTGCGATCGCCCAGCTCGAGGACGACCAGATCGGCGATCATCCGCCCTTGCGGTGTCAGCCACGCCGCGTAGCATCCCGACCCTGGACCCAGCGCGCCGACGTCGTTCGTCAGGAGGCCCTGGAGCAGCACGCGGCGATCCGCGCCTCCGAGGACGATCCGGGCGAGCGCCGATCGATCGGTCTGCGCGGCCTCGCGTCGCAACGTGGCGTAAATGTTATCCTCGTCCAATGCCCCTCGCTGGCTCCTCGTATTCTATGGCGGCGCTCCTGCTCCTCGCTGTCGCGGCACCCGCCCCCGCGCAGACCGCCAAGGAACCCACCGCCGGACGCGCCGTTTTCACGATCTTCGTACGGGGCGCGCAGATTGGGCGGGAGGACGTCGATCTGTCACGCTCCCCTGGCGGGTGGACGATCTCGTCGACGAACCGGCTGTCACCCCCGATCGACCTCACGACCAATCGTTTCGAGCTCCGCTACGGTCCAGACTGGCAGCCCATCGAGCTGAAGCTCGATGCGACGCTTCGCGGCGCGCCCGTTGGCCTTGTCACATCGTTTGGCGTCACGACGGCGATCAGCGAGATCACTCAATCCGGCCAGACGACGCAGAAGACCGACGAAATCGCCGCAAAAACCATCGTGCTGCCGAACAACCACTTCGCCGCCTACGAGGCGCTTGCAGCGCGCCTGCCGGGGGCAAAGACCGGCGATGAGCTTCGCGCCTACATCGCGCCGCAGGTGGAGATTCCGATTCGCATCGGCGAGGTCGCGGACGAGTCGATTCGGACACCGGATCGGGTCGTCGCGGTCCGGCGCTTTCAGCTCAGCTTTCAGAATCCCGGCGGTGTGCTCGAGGCGACCATCTGGATCGATGAACGTTTCCGCCTGGCGCGATTCGAGATTCCGTCCGTGTCGCTGCAGGTCGTCCGGGAGGACCTCGCGTCAGTGACCGCGCGCCGCGAGACGGTGAGCCATCCGGGCGACGTGCTCGCCTCGATTCCAGCGGCCGGGTTCACGATCGCGGCGACGATCACCCGTCCGCCCGGTCCCGCGGTTGCTACCCGGCTGAAGCTCCCCGCCGTCGTGCTCGTCGGCGGATCCGGCCCGAGCGACCGCGACGAGGTCGTCGCCGGTATTCCAATCTTCGGACAGCTTGCCGGCGCTCTCGCCGACGCCGGCTTCATCGTCGTCCGTTACGACAAACGCGGCGTCGGCCAAAGCGGCGGTCGGCTCGAATCCGCAACGCTCGCGGATTTCGCTGACGACGTGCGGGCCGTGGTGAAGCACCTGAAGAAGCGCGAGGACGTCGATTCGCGCCGGATCGCGGTCGTCGGGCATAGCGAAGGGGGCTCGGTCGCGATGATCGCGGGGTGGCGGGAGAAATCGATCACCGCGATTGCGCTCATGGCCTCGATGGGGTCGCCGGGCGCCGACTTGATTCTCGAACAACAGCGCCACGTGCTCGAGCGGCTCAAGACGCCCGAGGCTGAGAAGCAGGCGAAGATCGAGCTGCAGAAAAAGATCCAGCAGGCGGTGCTGACCGGGACCGGTTGGGACGGAATCCCCGAGGAACTGCGCAAGCAGGCCGACACGCCGTGGTTCCAGAGCTTTCTCGCCTTCGATCCAGCGAAGGTGATGCCGAAAGTCCGTCAACCGGCCATCGTCATCCAGGGGTCGCTCGATACCCAGGTGCCGCCGCACCACGCGACACGGCTCGGCGAGCTGGCAAACGCGCGGAAGAAAGCGCCGAAGACGGACGTGGTCGTGATCGACGGCGTCAACCATCTGCTCGTCCCGGCGAAGACAGGCGAAGTCGATGAGTACGCTCAGCTGAAGGACGGCAAGATCAGTCCAAAGGTCGTCGAAAAGCTTCTCGACTGGCTGAAATCGGTCATGTAATGTGCCCACTATGCGCATCGGAGTCCCCAAGGAAACATTCCCTGGAGAAACACGTGTCGCGCTCGTTCCGGCAGCGCTCGCACCACTGAAGAAGACCGGCGCGGCGATTGCCATCGAGCGCGGCGCCGGAGAAGCCGCTGGGTTTCTCGATGCGGCGTACACCGCGGCCGGAGCCGAGATCGTGTCCCGCGACGATGTGTTCGCGACGAGTGACGTCCTACTGCAGGTGCGCACGCCGCCGGCCAATCCCGATCAGGGCCGCGCGGACCTCCCGCTGATCCGCCGCGATCAGGTCCTCATCGGTTTTGCCGAGCCGCTGTCCTCACCCGACGAGACACGCGCGATCGCCGAGCGGGGCGCCACGCTCTTCGCGATGGAGCTGATGCCGCGCATCACGCGCGCCCAGAGCATGGACGCGCTCTCGTCGATGGCCACGATCGCGGGATACAAGGCGGTGCTCATCGCCGCGTCCACGCTGCCGCGCATGTTCCCGATGCTCATGACCGCGGCCGGCACCGTCGCACCAGCTCGCGTGTTCATCATGGGCGCCGGCGTCGCCGGCCTGCAGGCGATTTCGGCCGCGCGGCGCCTCGGAGCGAAAGTCGAAGCCTACGACGTGCGTCCGGCGGTCAAGGAACAGGTGCAGAGCCTCGGCGCGAAGTTCGTCGAGGTGCCGCTCGAGACGGCGGGCGCCGAGGACAAGGGAGGCTACGCAACGGCGCAGGACGAAGCCTTCTACCGTCGTCAGCGCGAGGTGATGCAGAAGGTCGTCGCCGCCAACGACGTCGTCATCACGACCGCGCTCGTGCCGGGGCGGAAGGCGCCGATCCTCGTGACGGAGCAGATGGTCGCGGGCATGCAGCCTGGGTCAGTCATCGTCGATCTGGCGGCGGAGCGCGGTGGGAATTGCGAGTTGACCGAGCCCGACCGCACCGTGGTCAAAAGGGGCGTGACGATCATCGGCCCGACCAACCTCCCGGCGACCGTGCCGTACCACGCCAGCCAGATGTACGCCAAGAACATCACGACGTTTCTGCTGCATTTACTCGCCGGGCCTGAGAGGCCCGGCGCTCCAGTCGGCGCTCCTGCCGGCGCCTCAGGCGGCGCACCGCCGGCCGCGTCGACTCGCTCGCTTGCGATCGACACGAACGACGAGATCACGCGCGAGACTCTGGTCACGCGAGGTGGGGAGATCGTTCATCCGAGGGTCAAGCCGCTGACTCACGCAGATGGACGCAGATAAGCCAAGCCCCGGAACGTGGACGCTCCGCTGCATCCAGCCGGAGGCTGAGCCCCAGACATTCCGGTTGACCGCCGGCAGCGTGAAGACGATCGGCCGGGCGACGCGCGCCGACTTCATTCTCGACGCGCCGCTCGTGTCGCGGGTGCACTGCCGGTTGACGGCGCACTCGACCACGCGCCTCGAAGTGCAGGATCTGGGGAGCACGAACGGAACCTACGTCAACGGCCAGCGGATCACGCGCACAGAGCTGAAGGCAGGGGACAAGCTCGGCGTCGGACGCGCGGAACTGGAAGTCGGGACCGACTGATCAGCCCGCCGCCACTTACATCACCGCGAGAAGAAAAGGGTTCGTGCGCTTTTCCTGGCCAATGGTGGTGACGGGACCATGCCCCGAGTACACCTGGCTCTCATCTGGAAACTTGAAGAGGACTTCACGGATCGATCGCATCAACGTGAGCGTGTCGCCGCCGGGGAGATCGGTTCGCCCGATCGAGCCGGCAAAGAGCGTGTCGCCGACGAACAGCTTGCTCGGCCGGGACGTGTTCCAGCGGATCCCTTCGTGAGTCACCTGAAGGCAGACGCCTCCGGGACAATGGCCGGGGGTGTGATGGATGAACACCTCGTACTTGCCGAAACGCACGGAGGCGGGCGGCTCGCCAGTTTTCGGCTTGTCGTAGAAAAAGTCCGGCGTCGGCTGTGGCGTGACCTCGATGCCGAAGGCGCGCCCCTGATCGACGACCTTCTCGTAGAGAAACAGATCGTCCGGATGCAGGCCGACAGGCGCCCCGGTCGCCTCTTTGGCGCGGGTCACACCGGTGATGTGATCGAGGTGCGCGTGGGTCAGGAGGATGCGGACGATGCGAAGGTCGTGGCTTCGAACGTAATCGAGGAGGCCCTCGACCTCGTCGCCGGGATCGATGATGATCCCTTCCTTCGTCGCCTCGCAGCCCAGGACGTAGCCATTCTTGAAAAATGGTTCCGCGGCGCTGATTTCAATGATCATGAGGCTAGAGCTGAGATGAGCCTGGGGGGAGGCTGATCCTGGAGGCATTATAGTCAATGCTGAATGTGGATTGTGGAATGCTGAGCTGTGCATGATTCTTGCGCTCGTTGACGACCTGCTGTTCCGCTCGAAGATCCGCGAGGTAGCCCGACGCGCGGGCGCCGAGATTGTCTTCGCCCGCACGGCGGCTGATGTTGCCGAGGCCGCGCGGGCAAGGCCCTCGCTCGCCGTCGTGGACCTCCACGCCGAGAAGCTCGATCCGCTCGGCAGCCTCGCCGCCCTCCGAGCGGAGGGCATCCCAACAATCGGCTTCTTCGCGCACGTTCAAACCGACCTGGCTCGGGCGGCGCTCGAGGCCGGCGCCACCGAAGTCATGCCGCGCTCGGCGTTTGCGATGAAACTCCCGGAGATTCTCGGGGCGCATGCGCGAGCGAACGGAGAGGACCCCGATCCCTCCGTTACTCCGTTGTGACCTCCGTTCCCTCCGTTCCCTCCGTTGCCGACGTGCTCCAGGCTCGATCCAGAATCCGGGCGCTCATCCCACGCACTCCCCTGCGCCGTTCGGAATGGCTGTCCGGGATCGCGGGCCGTAACGTCTTCCTCAAGCTGGAGTCGCTGCAGCCGACGGGCTCGTTCAAGATCAGGGGCGCCCTGAACGCGGCGCTGTGCCATCTCGAACGCCACGGCGCGGCGGGCCCACCCATGGTTACAGCCTCGGCGGGAAACCATGGGCACGGCCTCGCGTATGCCGCGGAGTTGCTCGGGCTGCGCCTGACGGTGTACGTCCCGCGCGACGCGCCGCGGGTCAAACGCGACGCGATCACGCGCCACGGCGCCGAGTTGAAGCTGGTCGCTGAATACGACGAGACGGAGCAGGCCGCGAAGCGCCATGCTTCGTCTGGCGACGCGATCTACATCTCTCCGTACTCGAATGCCGAAGTCATCGCCGCCGCGGGGACGATTGCCGTCGAGATCCTCGAAGATCTCCCTGAGGTCGAGACGATTGCCGTGCCCGTCGGTGGAGGCGGACTCGCGAGCGGCATCGGCATCGTTGCCAGGGCCGTCGGCGGGCCCCGGGTCATCGGCGTGGAGGCGGCAGCCTCGACGGCCTTCACCACGAGCCTCGCGGCAGGCCAGATCACGCAAATCGCGCCTGGACCGAGCATCGCCGACGGCCTGACGGGGAACCTCGATCCCGATTCGATGACGTTCGAGCTGGTCCGCGACACGGTTCAGCGTGTCGTAACCGTCTCCGAGGAAGAACTCGCCGGCGCCGTGCGCGGTCTCGCGGCCGACGACCATCTCATCGTCGAAGGCGCCGGCGGCGCCGCGGTCGCGGCGATTCAGGCTGGCAAGTTGGACGGCGATCGCGGTCCGATCGTCGCCGTCGTTTCAGGTGCCAATGTCGATCTCGATCGGCTCGTACAGGTTCTCGGGCGGTCAGCGAAGTAACCCCGCGAGCTCGGTCCGCGCGACACTTCGCATGTCGATTCGGGCGGCTTCGAGGGCATTCTCCGCATCGGCCATCGCCGGCTGGCCGACGACCTTGTTCCAGGGATACCAGCGCCGGCGCAGCGCGACGTGGTCGCTGACGCCCGTCACGACCCGCGTCCACTCCCGCATCGCCGTTGCATTCTTCGAGAGCCGCACGAGCGCCGCGGCGGCGCCCTCGGCCTCCCCGAGCCCGGCTGCGAGAAGCGCCGCGCAGCGTTCGTCAGCCGCGCCGCCGGACGGCGTCCGGGATTGACCTCCGGCCAACGACTTCGCCTCCCCTATTCGTTTAGCGTCCGCGAGCAGCCCCGCGGCAACGGCGCGCGCGTCGCAGTCGGCCTGAAGCCTCGGTCCCAGCTCCTCGATCACGCGCTGAGCGTCCGACCGGCGGCCGGCCGCGAGCAGGGCCCGGGCGAAAGTGACGACGACGGAAGAAGGATTGCTGCCGCTCATCAACGATTCCATCTGGGCGACGGCCGTCTTGGCATCGCCGGATTGGAACGTCACGACAGCATCCTGACCCGCGGCCCAACCTTGCTGCGCCGGGCTCAGCGGCGTGGCCTGGCTTTCCCGGAGGCGCGCAATCTGACGATGCGCCTCGGCGAAGTTCCCGAGCGCCGCATGGGCTGCGGCCAGATCGAGGTAGCTCACGATGATGTTGCGGTCGAGCTCCTGCGACCGTTCGTAGAAGTCGATCGCCATCGATGGGTCGAATCCGCGCACGTGATCGCCGATCTGGTGGTAGGCCTCGGCGTAGGACGGATCGAGCGACACGGCGCGATTCATGTGCCGCAGGCTCTCGGCGAGCCGGGGCTCGGCGAGCCCGGCCGCGAGCTCCGCAGCCGCAAGATCCGGATCGATGGCGATTGCGCGCTGGGCGGCGGCGGCAACTTCCCGACGCAGATCTGCGTCGAACCGGCGGCCTGAAGACGCGTGCAGGTAGATCGCTTCGGCCAGCCCCGCGTGCGCTTCCGCAAGCCCGCCGTCCAGCGACAGCGCCTGACGGAACAAGCCGATCGCGTTGTCGAGGTCGCGCCGGGCGACCGCATCCCTGGCCTGAAGATAGAGATCGTATGCGCGCACGCTGACCTGGCGTGCGGCCGTACGCTGCCGGAGGTCTCCGGCGAGCTTCAATCGGAGCGCCTGCGCCACGTCGTCGGCAATCGCCGCCTGCACGGCGAACACACTGTCGATCGTCTTCGTGTACCGTTGAGACCAGACGACGACGCCGTCGTCCGGATCGACGAGCTCGAGGGAGACCTTGAGCTCGCCCGCCTCGCGCTGGACGGAACCCGTCAGCACCGCTTCGACGTTGAGCCGCTTGGCAGCCTCGGCGGGACTGACTCCGCGCAGCTCGCGCGTCGCCGAGCGGCCCAGGACGGCCAGCCCCTGGACCTGCCCGAGCCGCGTGATGAGGTCGTCGGTCAGACCATCGGCGAAATACGTGCGATCGCCCGCCGCACGCTCCTCGAGCGGCAGCACCGCGATTCGCGGGGGCAGCGGCGCGGCGACGTAGCGCCGCCAGACGCGACGCGCATCCGCCGCCCCCCACTGCCATGCCGCGGCGCCTGCGAGCACGATCGCGACCGCGGCCGCGATTGCCTTCCAGGGGAACCGCCGGCGCCGGACGACTTTCGTCTTCAGCGTCCGCGGCTCTGCCTCACCGCTCCGGATGTCCAGGACCGTCGCGACGCTGCGCAGCTCCGCCGCGAGCGACGCGGCGGAGTCGTAGCGATGGTTCGGGTCCTTCGCGAGCATCTTCATCAGAATCGGATCCAGCTCGCGCGGCAGGGTCTTGATGACGTTCGAAGGCAGCTGCGGTCTCTTCTGGGCGACGTTCAGGAGCGCGGCCGTCGGCGAATCGGCCGCGAAAGGATTCATTCCGGTGAGCATTTCGTAGAGCACGACGCCGAGGGAGAAGATGTCGCTCCGGCCGTCCAGCGTCATGCCCAGCGCCTGTTCCGGCGACATGTACGCGATCGTGCCGAAGATCGAGCCTGACGCGGTCGCGGCCATCGTCGGCGCGTGCTCGCGGGCGAGACCGCCCTCGGTCCAGTGCGCGAGTCCGAAGTCGAGCACCTTCGCCTTCTCCTTCGGCGTGACGATCACGTTGTCCGGCTTGATGTCGCGATGGACGATGCCGACGGTGTGCGCATCGGCGAGCGCGTCCGCGATCTGGATCGACAGATCGATCGCGAGGCGCGGAGGGAGCGGGCGGCCGGCGATCGCCGCACCCAGCGTCTTCCCCGCGACGTACTCGAACACAAGATAGAGGCGGTCGCCGTCCTGCCCGACCTCGAACAGCATGGCGATGTTCGGATGCGACAGCGCGGCGGTGGCGCGCGCTTCACGCAGGAAACGCTCGCGCCGGTCAGGGTCTGCGGCGATCGCGTCCGGCAGGACTTTGACGGCGACCGTCCGGCCGAGTTTGGTGTCTCGGGCCCGGTACACCTCGCCCATGCCGCCGGCGCCGATGCGATCGAGGACGTTGTAGTGCCCGAGACGCGAGATGGTCATTTCCGCGGGCGGGACGGACGCAATTCTACACGGCTCGGCAGGCTGCGCGGCGGGTGGCCCACGAAATCGACGACGACCTGCGCGACGTCGGCCGCCGACAGTTTCCAGTCGGCCCCTTCGTCGCGGCGCCGGCCGGAGAACTCGGTCGCGACCGATCCTGGAGCAACCGTCACGACCCGGATGCCGTCGTGACGAACTTCCTGCATGAGCGCCTCGCTGAAGGCATCCAGCCCGGCTTTCGAGGCGCAGTATGCGGCCCCGCCGGCGAACGGGTTGATGCCCGCAAGGCTGCTGATGTTGACGACCCATCCGCCGCCCTTCCGCAGGTGCGGGATCGCGGCGCGCGTGCAGTAGAACACGCCCGACAGATTGGTCGCGAATACCTGATTCCAGTCGTCCGGATTCATGTCCGCGACGTTGCCAAACAGGCCGATGCCGGCGTTGTTGACGAGGATGTCGAGCCCGCCGAGTCCGGCGGCCGCGCCATCGACGAGCGCCTGCGCGGCGCGCGGGTCCCCCACATCTCCCTGGATGGCCAGAGCGGTGTCGCCCAGCCGCTGGCAGGCGGCGATGAGCCTCGATTCGTCCCGTCCGCCGACCGCCACCCGGGCCCCGCGCGAGGTGAGCGCCTCGGCAATCGCGAACCCTATCCCGCGTGATCCGCCGGTCACCAGCGCGAGCCGACCGTCAAGTTGAGCCTGCGTCGCCATGCTCCAATAGAATATCGGACCACTGGTGGAGTTTGTCGCAATCATCGGCGCGGGCGAGCTCGGTGCGGCCGTAGCAGCTCGGCTGGCTGCGCGGGATCGCGTGAGGGAGCTGCGCCTCATCGATCCGGCCGGCGCCGGATCGATCGCCGCCGGCAAGGCGCTCGACATCCAGCAATCCGGGCCAATCGAGGGCTTTCGAGCGCGCGTCTCGGCCGATGCGGACGTCCGAGCTTCGGCTGGCGCGCGCGTCCTCGTCATCGCAGACAGCGCGGTGTCGTCGTCGGAATGGCAGGGAGAGGACGGGCTCGCGCTGGTGGGCAGACTGTGGCCGCTCATCGAGCGCGACGGAACCGCGATCGTTTGCGCGGGCGCGTCGCAGCGAACGCTGATCGAGCGAAGCGTGGCGGAGCGGCGGATCGATCCCCGCCGCATCTGCGGCTCCGCGCCGGGCGCGCTCGAATCCGCGATCCGGGCTGTCGTCGCCGTCGAGGCCGACAGCTCCCCGGACGATGTCCGGCTGGAGGTGATCGGCAGCCCTCCGGGGAGAACCGTCATCGGCTGGTCTGGAGGGACCGTCCGCGGATCGAACGTCGCCGATGTCCTGCCGGCCCACCGGCTGAACGCCATCGGCGCGCGCGTCCCGGCCTTGTGGCCGCCTGGCCCCCACGCGCTGGCATCCGCCGCCGTCCGGGTCGTCGAGGCGCTCGTCGCCGGATCGCTACGGCGCTACACCTGCTTCGTGGCCACGGATTTCGCGGGGCAGAGCGACGCCAGCGGAATCAGAGCGCCGCGCGGCCGCGTCGCGGCGCTGCCGGTGCGCTTTGGAATCGGACAGATCGAGGCAATCCTGACGCCGTCCCTGAGCCCGCAGGAGCGCACCCAGCTGGAGACCGCTATCAACGGCCCAGGGGACTCGTAGCGCAGCCCTTTTGTAGCGCAGCCCTTTAGGGCTGCCTCAGCGAAGATCAGTGCCGGTGGAGCGACAGCCCGGTCGCGAAATCGCCGAGCGCCGCCCTCAGGATGAGTCGCCCGCGGTGCAGCCGAGACTTCAGCGTCTGCGGCTTGATGCGGATGACGGCGCTGGCTTCTTCGGTCGAGAGGCCGTGAATGTCGCGGAGCAGGACCGGGACGCGGTAGACCTCCGGCAGCGTCTGCAACGCCTTGACGAGACGCGCGCGGAGCTCGGCGCGCATGACCTCGTCATCTGCCAGTGAGGACCAGTCGGGCGGATCCGGGGTGAGGCGCGGCGCACCCGTGTCGTCGAACGACGGCACATCGGCTGGCACCGGCTCGATCGGGCGGAGGTGCCGCATCCGCCGCAGGCGCGACATCGCCGTGTTGAACGTGATCCGATAAATCCAGGACGACAGCGCCGAGTCGCCGCGGAACGCGTCGATACGGCGGCTCACCTTCAGGAGGACATCCTGCGCGACCTCCTCGGCGTCCTCCCAGTTCTTGAGGTAGCGCATCGCGAGCTGCTGAATGCGGGCGCCGTATCGGGCCGAGAGGTCTACGACCGCGTCGGCGTCGCCGCCGCGCATCCGCGTCACGAGGGCTTGATCAGTGGTGTCCGGCCGCATGTTAACCCCGTGCCCACCTAAAACACCGATGGGGGCCTGGTTATTCCAGCGGCAAACGCCAGTGGATTCAGGTAGTTACGAGGAGGCGCCGGTCGAATACGGCGGCAAACGCACCGGCAATGCGGTCTTCGACCTGACTCATCCGTATCTCCTCTCCGGTGAGGAGGCGCAGCGACGTCACGCCCCGGTCTTCGATCCCGCACGGCAGGATCCACGTGAAGTGGGCCAGATCCGGGGCGACGTTGTAGGCGAAGCCGTGGCTCGTGATCCAGCGGGAAATGCGAACGCCGATCGCCGCCAGCTTCGAGCCGCCGACCCAGACGCCGGTCAGTCCGGCAACCCGTCCCGCGTCGACACCGAAGGTCCGCGTCGCCTGGATCAACGCTTCCTCGATGTCTCGCACGTAGCGGTGCACGTCGCAGCGATCCGGACGGAGGTCGATGATCGGATAGCCGACGAGCTGACCCGGACCGTGGTACGTGACATCACCGCCGCGTCCGGTCTCGACGACGGCGACGCCGGCGGCACGCAGGGTCTGAGGTGACGCCAGCACGTGGCGGCGATCGCCGCGGGCCTTCACGCCCAGAGTAATGACGGGAGGATGTTGAAGAAGCAGGAGGGTGTCAGGTACGCGATCCGCGCGGCGCTCTTCGATCAGCTGCCGCTGGAGCTCGAGCGCCTCGCCATATTCAATGAGCCCGAGACGCCGGACTTCAAGCCCACGACTCATCGAAGTCTTCGAGCCGTTCCTTCAAGTGCTGGAGGAACCGGCCAGCGTCGGCGCCGTCGACCAATCGATGATCGTACCCGAGCGACAGGAAACACATGGGCCGAATCCCGATTGCATCCTCGACGACGATCGGACGCTTCTCGATCGCGCCGACGCCGAGGATCGCGGCCTGAGGCTGGTTGATCATCGGCAGCCCGTATGCGGCGCCGAAGATGCCGGGGTTGGTGATTGTGAAGGTACCGCCCTGAACGTCCTCCGGCTGGAGCTTCTTCGCGCGTGCACGGGCCGCGAGATCCTGAATCGCGCGGCTGAGGCCGAGCAGGTTCTTCTCCCCGGCGTTCTTGATGACCGGGACGATCAGGCCCCAGTCGAGGGCGACGGCGATGCCGAGGTTGACGTCCGCCTTGTACGCGATGTTGTCGCCGTCGAGCGAAGCGTTGACGATCGGAAACGAGCGGAGCGCGTCGACGGTCGCCTTGGCGATGAAGCCCGTGTAGGTGAGCTTGACGCCCTGGCTCTCGTACTCTGCCTTCTTGTTGTCCCGGAGTTTCGCGATCTTCGCGAAGTTGACCTCGTACACGGAATAGACGTGCGGCGAGGTACGGGCGCTGAGCACCATGTGCTCGGCGATCTTCTTTCGCATCACGCTCATCGGCTCGACGCGAACCCGCTCACCCGGCTTGAAGGTAATGGACGGCTGGACCGGCGCCTTCGCGACACGCTCAGGCCGAGGCCCGGCCTCGCCTGGGGCAGGTCCGACCTCAGGCTCGGGCTTGCGATTGGCGCCGCTCTGGATCGCTCCCAGAATGTCGTCCTTCGTCACGCGGCCGTTGATGCCGGTTCCCGACAGGCTCGAGATGTCGATGTTGTGCTCGCGGGCGATCTTCCGCACGAGGGGAGAGGATCGGCGACGCACGGCATCGTCGCGCGATTCTGTCGATTGCGCCGCGGCCTCCTCCTCGTCGGCAAGCCACTCGTCCTTCTCGGACGCAGGCGCAGTTTTCTGGGCGCCAGCGTCAGGCTGACTTGCGGCACGCCCGGCCTCACCGCCTTCGCCAAGGCTACGGCGGTCCGCCGAAGCTTCATGCGAAGGCGGAAGGCGGGGCCTGCTGGCCTCGACGGCTTCGCCCGCCGCCGCGATCGTCGCGACGACGCTGTTGACGGGGACGGTCTCCCCTTCCTTGACCCTGATGTCGGCAACCGTGCCGGCCGCGGGGGATGGGATCTCCGCGTCGACTTTGTCGGTCGAGATCTCGAAGAGCGGCTCGTCCCGGTCGACCTTGTCACCGACCTTCTTGATCCAGCGGACGATCGTCCCTTCGGCGATCGATTCCCCCATCTGGGGCATCAGGACGTCTGTCGGCATGGCTACAAGTGTATCGCGGCTCCGTGCGCCGCGTGCGCCGCTTCCGCGATGCCCTCCGCCATGGTCGGGTGCGCGTGAATCGTGCGAATCAGCTCCTCGACGGTGCATTCGAGCCGCAGCATCATCGTCGCCTCGGCGACCAGCTCGGTGGCCCGCGAGCCGATCATGTGGACCCCGAGGATCTCGTCGTATTTCTTCTCGGCGACGATCTTGACGAACCCTTCGCGTGCGTTCGCGATGCGGGCGCGCCCCAGCACGCCGAACGGGAACGTGCCGATGCGAACGTCGTACCCGCGCGACTTGGCCTCCGCCTCGGTCAGACCGACGCTTCCGATTTCGGGATCGCAGTACGTGCAGGAGGGCACCTGGTCGTAGTTGATCGGTCGGGTTTCCTTCCAGGCGAGACGCTCCGCCACAGCGATGCCTTCGGCGGAGGAGACGTGCGCGAGCTGCGGATGGCCCGGGGCCCCAAACGTGATCACGTCGCCGATCGCCGAGATGTTCGCGACGCTCGTGCGGAACTGCTCATCGACGCGGACGTACCCTTTTTCGAGCTGCAGCTTCACGTCGTCGGCGCCCAGCCCGTCGGTGACGGGGCCTCGGCCCGTCGCGACGAGCAGGCAGTCCGCTTTCATGACATCGCTCTTTCCAGCCAGCTCCAGGTGGATCTGCACACCGTCGGCGGAAGAGGTCGCCTTCGAGACTTTGGTGCCCGTCAGGACCTTGATTCCCTGTTTGCGGAAGGATTTCTCCAGCTCGGCGGAGACCGCTTCGTCCTCGACCGGCACGAGACGCGGCAGGAGCTCGACGATCGTCACGTCGCTGCCGAAGCGGCGGAAGATCGACGCGAACTCGACGCCGACGGCCCCGCTGCCGAGTATGACGAGAGACTTCGGAATCTCCTTCAGCCCGATCGCCTCGTCGCTGGTGATGATGCGCTGACGATCGATCTCGATGCCGGGAACGCTTCGCGGTGACGATCCGGTTGCGACGATGATCTCCTTCGCGGTCAACAGGTCCGCGGTCGCCGCGTCCGGTTTGTCCCGGACCTCCACGCCCCCTTTCCCCGTCAGCCGGCCGCTCCCGCGGATCCAGTCAATCTTGTTCTTCTTGAAGAGCAGCTCGATGCCGCCGGTCAGGCCCTTCACCAGGCGGTCCTTGCGCGACTGCACCTGGCCCATGTCGATCGAGACCGCCTGGCCGATCGACAACCCCCATTCCTTCCAGTCCTGGGCGACCTTGAGGGCGTGCGCGTGCTCGAGCAGCGCCTTGGTCGGAATACAGCCCCAGTTCAGACAGGTCCCGCCCAGCGCGGGCTGCCGCTCGACGACAGCGGTCTTCAAGCCAAGCTGCGCGGCGCGAATCGCGGCGACGTACCCGCCCGTGCCCGCACCGATGACGACAAGATCGTACTGACCAGGCAAGTTCTCAGTCCTTTATTCTCGGAGTCGTGTTCATTTTCGAAGCGAAGACAGAGGGACGAAGCTGACGTCCCCCTCCCGCGGCTGCGGCTCCGGCGACGGCGTCGGGATGGACGGGTCCAGCCGGTCGACCGCGGCGCGGAGCCGCGTGTATTCGTAGCGCAACTCCCAGTACGAATGATTGAGCGTGTCGATTCGGCGCTTGAGGCGACGCACTTGAAACCACGCAGCGAGTGCGAGCGCGCCGACGACCACGATCGCCCAGAGGAGCATGAACGACTTACCTTAATGTACAATGGCACCCACCGCAACCCGATGAGCGCAAAACAGAAAACCGTACTGATCACCGACGACGATCAGGGCATGCGCGACACGATCGGCGCGATTCTCAAGCGCGATTATCGCGTGCTGACGGTGTCGAGCGGCGAAGCGGCGCTCGCGCTGCTCAAGCGCGAGGACGTCGACTTGATGCTGCTCGACGTGCGGCTGCCCGGCATCAACGGCCTCGACGTCCTGCGGATCGTCAAGGAGAACTACAGTCTCATCGAGCTCATCATGATCTCGGCGGTCACCGAGATCGAGGTCGCCGTGCAGGCGATGAAGCACGGCGCGTACCACTACATCACGAAGGATTTCGACTACGACGCGCTGCGATCGCTCGTGCGGAACGCGAGCGAGCGTCAGGACCTGAACCGGCAGGTCATGACGCTGAGCGCGCAGGTCGCCGAGCAGTCGGACAAGGAGTTTCTGATCGGTCCGAGCCGCGTGATGCGCGACATCGTCGATCTGGTCCACAAAGTGGCCAAGCTGTCGGCGACCGTGCTGATCCTCGGGGAGAGCGGCACCGGCAAGGAGCTGCTCGCGCGGCTGCTCCACCGCGAGTCGGGCCGCGGCGAGTCGCCGTTCATCACAGTCAACCTGGCCGCGATTCCCCACGAGCTGGTCGAGAGCACGCTCTTCGGCCACGAGAAGGGAGCCTTTACCGGCGCGCACCGCCAGCAGCTCGGCAAGTTCGAGCTGGCGGCCGGCGGTACGCTGTTCCTCGACGAGATCGGCGACCTCCGGCTCGATCTTCAGGCGAAGCTCCTGCGCGCGATCCAGGAGGGCGAGATCGAGCGGGTCGGTGGCTCGAAGCCGATCAAGACCGATTTCAGGCTCGTCGTGGCGACCAACGTCGACCTCGAGAAGGCGGTCAAGGAAGGCCGGTTCCGCGACGATCTGTTCTACCGCATCAACGTCATCCCGATTCGGATGCCCCCGCTGCGCGAGCGGATCGAGGATCTTCCGGCGCTCGCCAAGTTCTTCTTCGATCGATACCGGGTCAAGTTTCGAAAGCAGACCCACGGGATCTCGGAATCGACGATGAAGCTCTTGCTGTCGTACTGGTGGCCGGGGAACATCCGCGAGCTGGAAAATCTCATCGAGCGGCTTGTCGCGGTCAGCGACAAGGAGTGGATCACGGACGAGGATCTGCCGCTCGACTACCACTTCGCCCGGTTCGATGCGACACCGGCCGCCGGGAGCGAGAGCCTGTTCCAGGAGGCCTGCGACACCTTCGAGCGCAACTTCATCATCCGCGCGCTCGAACGGAACGACTGGAACGTCTCTGCGACCGCGCGATTCCTCGGGATCCCGCTGAGCACGCTCAAACACAAGATGGGGCGGCTCGACATCCGCGAGCTCGCGCGCAAGCTCCGCGGGGCCTGACCGCCGTACCGCTCGCGAGCCTCGGCCCTGGCTCGCCGAAGCGGCTCCTGAAGTCACGAACCGCAAGGCGGCCCTGGCTCGCCGAAGCGGCTCTTGAAGTCATCAGCCGCGAAGGCGGCTGGCTAATTTGTTGGCCGGCCCAGCCAGCGGGTTAGCCTTCTCCACTCGCCCTCCAGTCCCTCCCAGACCATCCCCCCGAGCGGCCCGCACGCCCCTAATACACAGTTTTGCAAGGGTTTGTCCCGCTTTGGGACCCCGCAACCCCACGCCAATCGAGGGGCCGTGCTAGGGTGGAACAACGGTTGCACCAGCGGAGGCGCTCCTCGTGTCATAGTGTGGCCGGTCGTTTTGGTGGCCGGAGTTTCAGCGATGCAGCCTTCAATCTTCAACGTCCGCGTTCCGCTGAAGGATCGCGGCGAAGTGTTTCTGCTGAACACCTTCACGGACGCGCAGATCGTCGTGTCGGAGGACGTCGCGGCTCTGCTCGATCGGGCGCGGACCTCCGGCGACGAGACGGACTGGAGCGCGGAGGAACGGGAAGCGCTCGCGTTGCTCGCCGAGCACGGCTTTCTGGCCAACGGCCGGGACGAGGAGCGTGCGAAGCTCTCGACGTACTTCCGCGATGTGCGCGAAGGCACCGACCAGGTGCGCATGACGGTCCTCACCACCCTCCAGTGCAACTTCGCGTGCGACTACTGTTTCCAGGGCGACCACGGCGATTACAACAAGTTCGCCCAGAAGATGTCGCTCGAGACGGCGGCCCGCGTCGTGGCGTGGGCGGAGGCGAAGCTCGACGCGCTGCATCCCGAGAGCTTCGTGCTGACGCTCTTCGGCGGCGAGCCGTTGCTGAACCTCCCGGTCTGCTACTTCCTGACGGAACGGCTGTGGGCAGCCTGCCAGGCGCGCGGCGTCCGCATGCTCGTCAACGTCATCACGAACGGCCTGCTCCTCACCCCCGAGGTCGTCGACCGCCTGGCGCCTTACGGGCTGAACGGCGTGAAGATCACGCTCGACGGCGACCGCGACACGCACAACCGGATGCGGCCGCTGCGCGGCGGTCAGGGGACGTTCGACAAGATCATTCAGAACGTCCGGCTGGTCGCGGATCGGTGCAAGGTGTCGATCGGCGGCAACTTCGACGAGTCGTCTGCCGGCAGCTACCCGGCGCTTCTCGATTTCCTCAGGGAACAGGAGTTCGCCGACAAGCTCGCCAAGGTCGCCTTCAAGCCAATCATCCGCGAGACGCCGAAGACCCCGAAGGGGATGATCCCGCTGACGGCCGTCGACGGCGGCGGCAAGCCGCTCGGCGGAACCTGCATGACGGTCGCCGGCACCGGAACGGCCACCGCCTGCACCGGCTGCAACGGCCTGGACGAGACGATGACGTTCCTCCGCGAGGAGACCAAGCGGCACGGGTTCCCGACGGTGGACGGCGTCCATATGGGTCCGTGCGAGCTCCACAAGCGGCACGCGTACACGCTCAACCCGGACGGATCGATTTACGCCTGCCCGGGGTTCACGGGAGACGCGACGCAGTCGGTGGGCCACATCGACGACCGCCAGGATCCGCTGCGTGCGCGGGCCGCGGCCGACTGGGACGTGCTCGCGCCGTGGAAAAGCTGCGGGGACTGTGCGTTCATGCCGGTCTGCGCCGGCGGGTGCTCCGTGGCGTCGCACACCGAGCTTGGCAGCATGCACATCCCCAACTGCCATAAGAGCAGCTTCGAAGCCGGCGTCCTGGCTCTGGCCCGCGACGCCGTTGCGGCGGACTGACACTGCGGATTGAGACGGACAGGAAGACCGACAGAAAAGGAGAAACGAATGGAGAGCCGAAAGAAGCCAGCGGACACGAAGAAGGAAAGCAACCTTCGTCCGTGGCTCGTCGACGTTCCGCTCGACTCGCTGCGATAGGGAGTCGGGTCACGAAAGCCAATAACCGAAGATTTTGAGGAGTTCCACCCAATGCTGAAGATAAAGATCGTGAAGAAGGGCTCGACCAGCGTGAAGCCCGGCTCGATTTGCCCGTTTGTCGTCGATTGCCCGCCGGAGGCGCCGCGCAGCTAGCGGCGCGCCTCGGTCAGCTCGGATGGTCAGCCGTCGCCTCGGGCTTCGCTCTTTTGCCGGAGCGTGGTCGGTCGTCGCATTGGTTTCGGTCGGTTGTTCGAGCCGCCCAGATATCGGCTCCGGCGGAGAAACGGCTGTTTTGTCCATCGGTGCCGCCGCCCCGGCAGGAACCCAGGACCCTGGAATCGCGGTACTCGCTGACCTCCTGCAGTACGAGTCTCTCGTCGTAACTGGCAACGACGGGCGGATTCTTCCCAATCTCGCCGAAAGCTGGAACCGATCGCCGGACGGCCTTTCGTGGACATTTGAGCTTCGCAAGGGGACTCGATTCCACGATGGCGCGGAAGTTACGGCTGAACGTGTCACTGAACTTCTGACAGAGGCGATCAGGAATCCACAAACCGTTGCGGTCGCCCCGAGCTTTCAACAGGTCGCCTCGGTGTCGCAGAGCGGTCCCGGCGCCTTCAAGATCACGTTGACGCGACCGAGCGCGCTGCTGCTCAGCGATCTGGCCTCCGGTGGGGTCAACATCACCCACGGCTCGGGCGCGAGCTCCGCGGGGACTGGACCGTTCATCATCGAATCACGCGACGACAAACGAATCGCGATGAAACGATTCGAGGGGTTCCGTGGAGGGAACCCGGCGATTCAGCGGATTGAGCTGAACGCTTTTCCAACCGTTCGGAATGCCTGGGCCGCCCTGATGCGAGGAGAGATCGATTTTCTCTACGAAGTGGGCCCCGACGCGGCGGACTTCGTGAGCGGCGAGTCCAGCGTCCAGACGTTCACATTCCTCCGCTCGTACATTGTCACGCTCGGCTTCAACCTGAAGCATCCCGTTCTCCGATCGAAAGAGGTCAGGCGGGCACTGAACCGTGCGATCGACCGTGATGAGATCGTTCGAGCCGGCTTCCGGGGGCACGGCAGGCCCGCGCAGGACCCTGTTTGGCCTCAGCATTGGGCCTCGAGTAACGCCACTCCCAGATACACGTACAATCGTGAGGCGGCGGCTTTGGGGTTCGCAACCGCGGGCTACGCCGCTCGGCACGCGGCTCGTGGTCAGGTACCAAGCCGATTCAGCTTCCGCTGCGTGGTGTATCAGCCTCTCGAGCGCATCGCCCTGATGGTTCAAAAGCAGCTATACGAGATCGGCGTCGACATGGAGATCGAGCTCGCCGGTATCGCGGACCTCGGGCGACGGCTGGGTACCGGCAACTACGACGCGTACCTGTACTGGCTGACCACTGCGCGTTCGTTCACCTGGCCGTACCTGTTCTGGCATTCTCCGGAACCTGGACGCCCGGTGTTCCTGCAGACCGGATACTCCGCGGCAGATGCGACACTGGAACAGGTCCGTTACGCGGCCACTGACGAGGAGTTTCGGAACGCCGTGGCGGCGTTCCAGCAGGTCATGCACGACGATCCGCCCGCAGTGTTCCTGGCATGGGAGGAACGCATGCGGGCGGTGAGCCAGAAGTTCGAGGTCACCGGGCTGGAGCCCGGCCGTGACGTCATCGCCAGCCTGTGGAGATGGCGTCCTGCGGAGGCGAAGACGGCAGCAAGCACCCGATGAAGCGCATCACCTCCCGCTTCGCGATGCTGATTGCGACCGCGGCGGTCCTGCCGCTCGTGATCTACGGCGTCGTGTCGCTCTGGTCGCTTCGAACCGGAACGCAGCAATCGGTGCGCGACGGCAACCTCAACGTCGCGATGCGCGCGGCCGACCAGGTCCACCTCTACATCAGCAACAACGTCGCCGTTCTCAAGGCCCTCGGGGCCGAGCTGAGAGGCACGCAGCTCGAACGGTGGCAGCAGGATCGAATCCTCAAGAACTACGTGCTCGACTTCCCCGAGTTCCGCGAGTTGACGTTCTTCGATGCCGGCGGCGTGCCGATCGCCTCGAGCCGCGCGGGGAAGCCGGAGCTCACGATTCCGGCCGGCGACGCTGCGGTCCGCGACGGCTTCTCCATTTCGGGCGTCTCCATCGACGACGACCTCCTGCCGACGACGACGATTGCCGTGCGTCTGCCCGCGAGCGAAGACGAGCCGGGCGGGTGGCTCGTCGGCGAGTTGAGCCTCGAGCAGCTCTGGCGCATGGTCGACCAGATCCGCGTCGGAAGGGAAGGCTACGCGTCGCTCGTCAGCGACGAAGGGCGGCTCCTCGCGCACGGGCACCCGGACCAGAAACGGAACATCGCGAGCGGGCGCATCATGCACGAGCACGCGATGGCGGCCGAGCTCCGCGCGGGGCGGGAACCGTCGAAGGAGTATGTCGAAGGGAACAACACGGTGCTCGCGACCGGTGCGCTCGTGAAGTCCCTCGGTTGGTCCGTGATCGTCGAGCAGCCGACCCGCGAGGCGTACGCTATCACCCGCCAGCTCGAGCGTCAGCTGCTCGTGGCGATCGGCCTCGCGCTCTTCATCACGATCGCATTCGGCATCGTCTGGGGCCGCGGGTTCATCAGGCGTGTCTTCGCCCTCCGCCGCGGCACCCTGGCACTCGCAGACGGGCGGCTCGACGAGCGCGTCTCGATCGGCGGTCAGGACGAGCTGACCGAACTGGCCGACGCCTTCAACACGATGGCGGACCGGCTGGTCGAGCTTCAGGAGAACGTGCGACGGCAGGAGCGCCAGGCGATGTTCGGGAAGATCGCCGCGGGCCTCGTCCACGATCTCTCGCATCCGATTCAGAACATCGGGAACAGCTGCAAGCTCATCCTGAAGATGTGGGAGGACGGCGAGTATCGCGACACGTTCCGCCGCACGGTCGATCGCGAGCTGCAGACGGTGAAGCGCGTCCTCGAGGATCTGAAGAACATCGCGCGCCCGATCCCGCTCGAGCGCTTCCCGCTCGACGTGAACCGCTCGGTCGGCGAGGTCATCGAGGCGATGCTGCCGCACGCGGAAATGGCGGGGCTGACCCTCAAGGCGGAGCTCGCGAACGAGCCGCTCTTCATCGAGGGGGACGTCTTCGCGCTCGGCCGGGTCTATCGCAACCTGATCATCAACTCCATCCAGGCCACGGCGCCGGGCGGCCTGATCATGGCCACAACGTCACGGCAGGGGCGCTCCGTGCTGATCCGCTTCTACGACACGGGGTGCGGCATCCCGGCGGATCGACTGCACGCCATCTTCGATGACTTCATGACGACCAAGCGCCGCGGGCTCGGCCTCGGGCTGGCGATCTCCAAGAAGATCGTCGAACAGCTCGGCGGGTCCGTTACCGTTGCAAGCGAGGTGGGCAAGGGAACGACGTTCGTGCTCGAGTTTCCGGAGACCGCGGCGCGGCCGATGCCCGCTGCCGTCGCGGGTTAGGTGGGATCCCCGGTTCTTCGCTCTTGGGTAGGTGCTCCATGTTTCGGAAGTTGCTGAAGACCGAAGAAATCGAAGTGGCCGACGAGCGCTATACGGTGCGCTACTACGAGCAACGCACGCTGCGCGGCACGCGGCGGTACTCATCCGAGGTGATGCTCGGCCCGGCGGACCGCATCATCATGGACGACGATTCTCTGAACAGCCTGGAGTCGAGAGTGGTCCGGCTGGTGCCAGCGATGATCTACAGCAGGGCACTGGTAGCGGGGCGTCAGACGGCCGCCTGATCACGACAGCGCCGAATGCCGAAGGCCAAATGCCGAAGGGGTTCGGCATTCGGCTTTCAGCCTTCGGTATTTCACACGGCGACCCGTCCGCTATCTCCTGGGCAGCACCGCATCCTTGAGCTGCTTGGCGATCCGCGCTTTCACGACGACCTTCGCCGGGATCTTGATCGCCTCACCCGTCGCCGGGTTCCGACCCATGCGGGCTTTCCGATTCTGTTTCACGAGCTTGACCATGCCCGGCAGGACGAACTCTCCAGAACGCTTCAGCTCCTTCTCGGCGAGTTGGGTCAACTCGTCGAAGAATTCTCGCGCCTGCGTCCGCTTCATCTCGAAGCGCTCGGCAAAGTGCGAAAACAGCTCAGATTTGCCCATCCGGCGGGCGTCGGCCATAGGATGTCCTCCAATCAAAAAACGGGTAATCCTAGCGCGCGGTCTTTTGCGGCGTCAAGCGCAACCCCGTCATTTTCGGCCAGAATGCTAGAATTTTTCGCATGCCGCGCGAGACGCTGGAAACCTTCCCCAACCCGCAGCCCGGGCGGGACTATGAGATCGACATCCACTGTCCCGAGTTCACATCCCTGTGTCCCAAGACCGGACTGCCCGACTTCGGGGAGATCCGCATCACCTACACCCCCGACCGGACCTGCCTGGAGTTGAAGGCCCTCAAGTACTACATGATCGAGTTTCGCAACAAGGGCATCTTCTACGAAGCCGTGACGAACCAGATCCTCGACGACCTGGTCGCCGTCTGCCAACCCCGGCGGATGACGGTCGTCGGCGACTTCTCGGTCCGGGGCGGCATCAAGACCTCGGTGCGGGCAGTGTACCAAAAACCCTGAATTGACGATTGGGGGTTGGCGATGGCCGACGAACCCGTTCGCCTGCCGATTGAGGAGAGCCTCGACCTGCATGCCTTCCGCCCGCAGGACATCAAGGACGTAGTGTCGGACTACGTCGAAGCGGCCCATGAAGCCGGCCTCAAGGAGATCCGGCTGATCCACGGCCGCGGCATCGGCGTGCAGCGCGCCGTCGTCCACGCAGTCCTCGCGAGCCATCCGCTCGTCGAGCACTACTGGGACGCGCCCGAATCGCATCTCGGCGCGACCGTCCTGAGACTAAAACGTAGCGCAGCCCTTTAGGGCTGCATGGAACAGGGCTGCTTACGGCCCGGGGAAACACCGGCCGGCAGCGCCGATAGGCGAAGAGCCACGTGGCTCCCCGGTGCGGCCCAACAGCACCGAGCCCGGCCCGGCAAACAGCTCTTTCCACCCGTCCGAACGCAGGCTCTCGACGACCGGCAAATGGGATGGCAGCCAGATGTAGTCCGGACGGACCTCGTCGAGGAATTGCTGACGCGTCGAAGGCACGTAGTAGAACATCAGGTGTCGCCGGAGCACGTCGTCTGAGTACACCGTCTCGCGCCTGCCATCGACTGAAACTGACAGCGCCGGACCAAGGTGCCAGATCGCGTACTCGCCCCAGTCGAACCACACCGCGAGCCGACCCTGCAACTGGTGGGCTGCAGCGAACTCGGGGACCTGCGCGTCCGGCAGGCCGGTTGAATCCATCCTCACGCAGCCCAGGTTCCGGGCGACCGCCGCTCCCCCGCCGGCGATGAGCACGCACGCGATTGTCACGGCGGCGGCCAGGGCGGCGCGTCCTGGCGGCGGAGCGGCAGCGTCCCGCCGACGCCGGAACCGGTCCAGCACGAGGACCAGCTCCCGACCGAGGAGGACGACCAGCGCAATGGCGAAGAAGGCCCGAAGCCGGCTGACCTGGAACGAAGCGAGGCCGAGAAACAGGACGACCGCCACCCTGCGGACGGGGTGTTCGGAATGGGCGAACGCTCGAGCGGCGGCGGCGACTGCGGCCAGCGCCAGAACGGACCAGACAATGAGCACCGCCGGGCCGAGGCGGAAGACGGGCTGCCACTCGCTGATCTCTGCCCGGCTGAAGCCGACGGTGTTCCAGAGGAACAGCCACATTTTCCAGCCGTACGGATTGACCAGCGTCGCGAGCAGGCTGAGCGCGCCGCAGACGGTCAGCCGTATCTTCACGGCGCGCGGCACGGCAGCGCCCGCCTCCGCTGAAGCTTCGGCGGGGCTCGCCAAAGCGCCGGAGGCGCGACGGCGGCCCAGACTGAACGCCGTCCAGAGCGCGAGGGTGGCGCCGCCGACGATCCAGCCGCCGTGCATGTTGACCCAGGCGACAAACAGCGCAGGTACCAAAAACAGCGTGGCGCGCCCGCCTGCCGCGGAGGTCAGCAGCACGAGGAGCCAGGAAAAGGCGGCGAGCGAGAAGACCTGAGGCCGGATGTGGTTGATCTGGCCGAACGTCCCGAGCACTACCACGGCGAGCAGGAGATCCCGGCTCGCTCCTGTGACCGACTGTCTGCCGAGGGCCACGAAGACCGCACCGAGTACGGCAACCAGCAGCAGCACCTTGAGCGCCACCAGGCCGGCAGGCCCACCCGCGGCATAGGCCGCGTACATGAGGCATTCGGACAGCCACTCGTGGTTGATCCACGGTCGATCGGACGTGAAGGAGTAGCTGTCGACCGCGGCGATGGCGCGGGTGGAGACGATGTCCTGGCCGAACCGCACGTGACCCCAGAGATCCGGGTCGGTCCTGGTGTGACTGAGCCACGCAAACAGCACAGCGGCGAGGGCAACCCTCAGCAGGAGGGAGGCCGCTTGCGTGCGGGACGGGCTTCGGTCCGCGACAGCCGACGTGTCTAGAAAACGCCCGGCAACACCCGCCAGCGGACTTTCTCCAGGTAGCTGACGTATTGAGGATCGCGAGCCAGCGTCTTTTCCTCGCAGACGGCGCGCGCGAGGAGAGCGGCGTCCGCGATGATGAGAACGGCGATGTTCCAGGGCGACGGGTGCGCGATCAGAAAGGCCAGGTGCGTCAAGAGGTAGCCGGCGTAGATGGGATGCCGCACGGCTCGATAGAGGCCGGTGGAGACGATGCCACGGTTGGCCGGCATGAGGCCGAAACTGCGGCCGAGAGCGACCTTGCCGGCAATCGTGATGAGAAGGCCTCCCGCCGAGATCATGGCGGTAACGGCGTCGCCGACCAGTCCGGCCGCGGTCACGGGCGCGACGAGCGGCGGCCCGACGAGCGAGCAGCCGGTCAGCAGCCGCGCGCGCCAGCTGCGGTTCACGAACATCGCGGGACGCCGCAGAACGGTCAGCGCGACGACGAGCAGCTCACCAGTGAGCAGAAGGAGCCCGGTGAGTCGCGCCGTCTCCAGGAAGTCGCGCCCCATCCGCACCGCAAGCAGCGAGAACAGGACGACGATGACGAGGCGGCCGAGCGCGTCCGCGAGGTCGGCGCCTCTGGACTCGCCCCGGGCGTCCGGCGCGGCATCGAGGCTCGGACCATCCGCGGTGCGTGGAACGCCCACGCGCACGGACCATTCGCGCGGGAGAAACGGTCTGAGGGCGGCGGCGGCAGACCGGACAGTCATCTCACCGCATCCCTTCGGCGGCGGCGCGCTCGCTCGCCTGCTCGTCGATGAAGTAGCTGGCGCAGGCGGCGTCGAGCAGCTCGCGCGAGATGGCGGCGGGCTTGCCCTCGAAGCGGCAGCGGTCGACCACCTGCTCGATCAGGTCGCGCGGGTGGCAGGCGCGAAGCTGGAGGCCGCGCGGCTGATAGTACTTCCGCACGAGGTACTCGATGACTTTGGGCTCGAACGCAAGGCTCTTCCGCCGGCAATTCAGCTCCCAGATCCTCGTGAACTCGTCGACCGTAGGATTCCGGGCGTAGATCTTGTACGGGATGCGGCGCAGAAACGCTTCGTCCGCGAGCGTCTCGGGCTTCAAGTTGGTGGCGAAGACGACGAGCACGTCGAACGGCACCTCGAACTTCCGCCCCGTGTGCAGCGTGAGGTAGTCGACGCGGCTCTCGAGCGGCACGATCCAGCGGTTGAGCAGATCGCGCGCGGGAATCCGCTGGCGGCCGAAGTCGTCCACGACGAACACGCCGCCGTTCGCCTTGAGCTGGATCGGCGCCTCGTAGAACCGCGCGATCGGGTTGAACGTAAGGTCGAGCATCTCGAGGGTCAGCTCGCCGCCGACGGTGACGACCGGCCGGCGGATCTTCTCCCAGCGCCGGTCGTGGCCGATGCCGGCGACGATCGTCTGGGAGCTGGCGGCGCTGTCCGCCCGAAGGTGGTTGACCGGATCGAACATCGTGATGATCTGGCCGTCGACGTCGATGGCGTACGGGATGAAGATCTCGCCGCCAAGCGCCCGGCCGATCCCCTCGGCGACCACCGTCTTGCCGTTGCCCGGAGGACCGTAGATGAAGAGCGACTTGTTGGAGTTCACCGCCGGGCCGAGCTGCTCGAGCATGTCGCCGCCGACGATGAGGTGCGTGAAACCGCTGACCAGCCGATCGCGATCGAGATAGCCGCGACCGCCCGTCAGCGCGCGCATGTAGGCGATGTACTGCGCGAGCGGCACGGGCGCGGGCCCGATGTACCGCGACAGATCGAGGAAGTGCCCGGCGCGATCGCGGCCGAGATCGGTGAGCGCGTAGCGATACCCGGCGCTGCCGGTCCCTGCCGCGCCCCGGACTTCGACGAGCTTCTCGACGCGCGCGTGCTCCAGGAGCCCCTCGAGGATCGAGTACGGCAGGCACATGCGGTCGGAGAGCGAGGTGCCCGACTGCTCGCCGGTGATGAGCGTCTTGAGCAGCAGCTCCGAGGCCTGGTCCGACCGCAATCCGGAGTCGGCGAGCGAGTTCGGCGGCGCCGGAGGCGGCGGGCCGAAGCGCGAGTGTGACTCAACTGCCAGTGGATAAGACATATCTGCTTCGTCCCTCGTCCTTCGTGCCTCGTCGTGCCCAGTCCTGAGTGCCTAGTCCCTAGTGCCTAGTCCCCTTATTTCCTCGGGTGCTCGAACGTAATCACGTGCCCGATACGGGTACCGGCGGCGGCCAGCGTGCCTGCGGCCAGCTCGAGCACGCCGGCCGTGCCCCATCGCGGCAGGCGGAGCCGCCAGGGGGCCATGTCCTCGACGCAGTCGATCACGCGGCCATCGCCATCGAGCGCGACCACGTCGATCGCGAACCGCATCCCCATGGTGTGGACGCCGCGGCACGGCGCGATCCACAGCGCCTCGCCTCGTCCCAGGCCGTCCTTGCCGAGCAGCCCCTTGCGCCGGGCCGAGCGCGTGACCGCCAGCGCGACGCGGTCCGCGAGCAGCCGGCCCGTCTCCGTGTCGCGCGCGAGCACGATCGGTCCGTTTCCGTTTCCGTTCCCCTCGACCAGCCCCTTCGGTGTCATTTCGTGTTGTCGATGATCGGCATCAGGACGGTGATGAACTTGATCGCCGCCGGGCCGATCGTCACGACCCAGATTGCCGGGAAGATGCAGAACACGAGCGGGAACACCATCTTGACGCCGGTCTTCGCCGCCGCTTCCTCCGCCCGCTGCCGCCGCTTGGTCCGCAGCGTGTCCGAGAAGACGCGCAGCGACTGCGCGACGCTCGTGCCGAACTTGTCGGTCTGGATCAGCATCGTGACGAGCGAATTCAGGTCGTCGACGCCCGTGCGCTCCGCCAGGTTGCGCAGCGCCTCGGAGCGCGGCTTACCGGCGCGCAGCTCGAGGTTGATCAGCTTCAGCTCGCCGGCGAGCTCGGGATAGGCGAACTCCAGTTCGGCGGCAACCCGCATCAGCGCCTGGTCCAGGCCGAGCCCCGCCTCGACGCTGACGACGAGCAGGTCGAGGGCGTCGGCGAGGGAGCAGCGGATCCTGTGCTGACGACGCTTCGACAGGCGCGCGAGCACGATACCCGGCATCAGGTAGCCGCCGAACACGCCGGCCATCGCCGCCAGCAGGTTGGGACGGAAGATGATCGGCATGGAGAACAGCAGGAACAGGCCGACGGCCAGGAACACGCGGATGCCGAAGAAGATCGTCAGCGCTTCCTCGCGCCGGAAGCCGGCCTGCACGAGGCGCAGGCGCAGCGTGCCCAGCTCCTTGGCCGAGCGCGGAGCCTTTTCGCCTATCCGCTTCATCATGCCGGCGAACGACTCGAAGCGGGCCTTCTTCTCCTCGGGGCGCTCGACGAAACCGGACAGCTCCTCGAGCCGCTGATCGATCGCCGCCGTCCGGCCCCCCATCAGCATCATGCCCGTCACGACGATCACGAGCATGCCGAACACGAACGCGAGCAGCGGGATCAGCGTCGCCACGTTACACCTCGATCTTGATGATCACGCGAATCCACATGTAGCCGATGAACTGCATCACCGCCGCGATGCCGAGCAGCGTCTGGCCGATCCGCTCGCGGAAGAGCAGGTTCATGTGGTCCGGATTGATGAACGCCAGCGCGACCGCCAGCGCGCCCGGCAGCGCGAGCAGGACCCAGCCGGTGAACCGCCCGTGCGCCGTGTACACCCGCACCTGGCGCAGGATCTTGAAGCGCTCGCGGACGACCGACGCGAGGTTCTCGAGGATCTCGGCCAGGTTGCCGCCGGTATCGCGCTGAATGAGGACCGCCGTCGCGAAGAAGCGGACATCCAGCAACGGCACGCGCTCGATCAGGTTCGCCAGCGAGTCCTTGAGCGGCAGGCCGAAGTTCTGCTCGTCGAACGTCTTGCGGAACTCGGGACCGACCGGGTCTTCCATCTCGTCCGCCACCATCTTCAGGCCGGTCGAAAACGCATGTCCCGCCTTCAGCGCGCGCGACATGAGGTCGAGCCCTTCGGGGAACTGCTCCTCGAACTTGTTGAAGCGGCGCTGGCGCTTGACCTTGATCATGACCGTCGGAATCGCGGCGAAGACGAGCGCGACGACGACCCGCACGAGCAGGACCACGCTCATCATCGCGCCGATGAAGAAGCCGACGACCGCGAGCCCGGCCGACATCACGAGGAGGCCGCTGACGGTCGTTTTCACGCCCGACTGCTCGATGAACTTCGCCATCGAGAGGCCACGGGACGTCTGGCCGATGACTCTGTCGAGGACGGGCACCATCCCGGTGGCGTCCCCCTTGATCAGATCCGTCGAGCCCACCTCGTCGCCGAGCGGACCGCGCACGAGCTCGTCGATGCGCCCCTGCATCTGGCGGCGCGCCATCTGCTCGGGCAGACCGGTCGAGCCGTAGAACAGCGCGATGACGACGCCCGCGCCGAAGAGAAAGGCGAGCAGAACCATCAGCGAACCTCCATGACGCCCTCGAACATGTTCGGGGGAAGGACGACGCCGCAGGCCTTGAGGCGCTCGCAGCATTTGGGACGCACGCCGGTGGCGCGGAACCGTCCGACGACCTTGCCGTCCTGCGTGAGGCCGAGTTTCTCGAAGACGAAGATTTCCTGCATGGTGATGACGTCACCTTCCATGCCCGTAATCTCCGAAATCGTCGTGACCTTGCGCGTGCCGTCGCTCATTCGCGTCTGCTGCACGACGAGCTGGATGGCGGCGGCGATCTGCTGCCGCATCGCGCGCTCCGGCAGGTTCGTCGCGCCCATCGCGATCATGGTTTCGATACGCGACAGCGCGTCGCGCGGGCTGTTGGCGTGGACCGTCGTCAGCGAGCCGTCGTGGCCGGTGTTCATCGCCTGCAGCATGTCGAGCGCTTCCTCGCCTCGAACCTCGCCGACGATGATGCGGTCGGGGCGCATACGCAGGGCGTTGATGACGAGCTGCCGCTGCCGGACCGCGCCCTTGCCTTCGACGTTCGGCGGCCGCGTCTCGAGCCGCGCCACGTGCTCCTGGTGAAGCTGCAGCTCGGCGGCGTCCTCGATCGTCACGATACGTTCGCGCTCGGAGATGAACGACGACATGACGTTGAGCAGCGTCGTCTTCCCGGCGCCCGTGCCTCCGCTGACCAGAACGTTCAGGCGCGAACGGACGCAGTGCTCGACGAAATCGAGCATCGGCTGCGTGATGGCGCGCAGGTTGACGAGATCCGTCCCCTTCAACCGCTCCGCCGGAAAGCGCCGGATCGAGAGCAGCGGGCCGTCCACCGCGAGCGGCGCGATGATCGCGTTGACGCGCGAGCCGTCCGGGAGGCGCGCGTCGACCATCGGCGAGCTGTCGTCGACGCGCCGGCCGACCGCCGACACGATGCGGTCGATCACGCGCATCAGGTGCTTGTCGTCCTGGAAGCCGGCCGCGACCCGCTCGAGCTTGCCGGACCGCTCGACGTAGACCTGCTTGAACGTGTTGACCAGGATGTCGTTGATGGTCGGGTCGCGCAGCAGCGGCTCGAGCGGCCCGAGGCCGAACACCTCGTCGATCACGTCGCCAAGGATCGCCTCGCGCTCCGTCATGCTGAGCGGCGTGCCTTCCTCGGCGATCAGCTCGAAGAGCAGCGTCCGGATCTCGCTCTCCGCGCGCGAGCGGTCGGCGGACGCGAGCGCCTCGAGGTTCAACCGGTTCAGCAGCTTCTTGTGAACCGAGGCCTTCAGCTCGATATATTGCGGGCGCAGCTGCGCCTCGGGCTTGGGCCGATGCGGAGGATTCGTCGGTGCCGGATATGCCATCGTTTACCTTCGCGGGCCTAAGAGGCCCGCGCTCCACGTCACCTGTCTGCCAATCGCAAGGAGGGCGGACCTCTCAGGTCCGCCACACCGCCTACAACAATCCCAAGAACCTGGCCTTCTTCGTCGGCGCCGAGTCGACCGGCTCGGCCTTGATGCCGACCATGTTTCGTGTGAACGCGCCGAACTGCTCCGAGATCTCCGAGTGATTCGCGAGCGTGAGCGGCACACCCGAGTTGAGCGCCTGTGAGACGGTGCGGTAGTCGCTCGAGAACGTGTGGTGAATCGAGTAGCCCAGGGCGGTCTCGATCTGGCGCGGCGCGATCAAGATCTGATCGGATGCGCGGTTGAGCAGCACCCGGATGCGCTCGCCGCCGGCGCCCAGCTGCCGCACGCGCTCGACGAACCGCTGCGCGTTGCGGACCGACGGCAGGTCCGGATTCGTGACGAGAAACAGCGTGTCGGCGCCGTAGAGCGCCGCGAGCGCACAGGCGTTCACGACGTTCCCGGCGTCCACGACGATGAAGTCGTAGATCCTCGTGAGGACGCGCAGCAGCTCCTCGAGCGCCGCGGCGTCCTGCGCGTTGGGCCGCTCGAACTGCTCCGCGCCCGCCAGGATGTCGAGGCCGGACTTGTGCTTCGTGATCAGCTCTTTCAGGAAATCCTTGTCCAGACGGTGCAGGTTCTCGACCGCGTCGAGGATCGTGAACCGCGGGCGGACCCCGAGAAACAGCGCGACCTCGCCGCAGGGCTTGAGGTCGAGCATCAGCGTGGCTTTCTTGGTCAGACGAGCCAGCTCGACGGCGCTGTTGACCGCGACGGTCGTCGTCCCCGCGCCGCCCTTGGCGCCGAAGAAGACGTGCGTGACGCACGGTTGGCGCGTGCTGGCATGCGCCGCATCGCGGCGCGCCGCCGTCCGGCGGATCGCGCCGTGAAACGAATCTTCCATCGTCCGGTGCGCGCTCGGGTCGTTCGCCGTCCAGGCGAAGAACTCGTTGGCGCCGGCGCGCATGGCCTGAAGAATGACGTCCGGATTCGCCTCCGCCGCGACGGCGAAGATGGCAATGGAGGGGTGCCCCGCGCGGAGGCGCTCGATCGCGGCGAGCCCGGACGCGAGGTCGAAACGGACGTCTACGACACCGACGTCGGCCGCGGCATTTTCACCTCCGCGGCCTTCGACGATGCCGATGGGAACGCCGCCGGCGCGCAGCAGCTGCGTGGCCTGGCGGCGGAATTCCTCGTCCTGCGAAATAATGAGCGCGGCGAGCTGGGCCATGTCAAAAGTGTCCGGTTCTGTCGAAACTGGGGCCGCACGTACAAAGTGCGGCTAAAACAGAATCGCAACGCCTGTGCCGCCATCCCCCGGCGGCGTTTTGTGAGTTAAGTGATTGATTTAGAACAGCTTGCCTGTTGCGAGGGGCGAGCAATCGGCCGGGCCTCAGCTACAGTTCCGTGGCCCGGCCGACGGTTTCGTCGCCGCCATTACTGTTACTTGCTCAAGCGGATGATCTGCGCCTGCAGCGACTGGAACGCCGCGTCCACGTCAGCTTCCGTCCGCGCGAAGTAGTACTTGCCCTCGCGCTGCGCCGAGTTGAAGTCCGGAGAGTCCTTATCGTTTGCGACGCGCATCAGAATGCTCTCGGACGTCTCGCGACGCGTACCGAGGTTGTACTGCACGAGCTCGCCCATGCCGATCGAGAAGATTCGGATCGGATAGTCGCCGTCGGCATCGTTTCGCGCTTCGTTGGCGATGATTTCCACCAGGTTTCGCGAGGCGTTGTTGAGGTTCCACACGTCGGCCGGGTAGCGTCCTGCCGCCGCGTTGAAGTTCCGCAATCCACGCCCGGCGGGAACGGCATTGCTCTGCGAAACGCCGTTGATGGTAATCGCACCCGACTGCAGCGGAAACGACGACGGCATGCCGGCGCTTCGACGCTGCGAGTGGAAGCTCTGCACCGGCATCCAGCGCGCCGACGCGTGTGTCGTCGTGGCGCTCCAGAAGGGCGTGAAGCTGAACGACGGATTCTGCACGGCAGTTTCCGTGTGAAACAACCCCGAGACGCCCGGATTGTCCCACGTCATGTTGTCGGGGTCGGGATTGTTCTTCGGGAAGTCCGAGCTTCTGTACCCCTTCGACGTGCCTGAGCCGTCCCAGAGCCCGGGCACGCTGTTGGAGGCGCCGTCGGTGAACAGCACGATGACGCGGAGGCCGGACTGCTGGCCGCTGGGAACGGTGCGCAGCTCGTCCCACGCTCGATAAATACCCATCACCATGTTCGTGCTGCCGCCCGGGAGCGCGTCCGGAATGTCTGCGATGACCCTGGGCTTGTCGAAGCCGCGGCTCGCCGGCATGGCATCGATGACCTGGCTTGCGGTCGAATAGAACACCAGTGCCACGCGATCGTAGTCTCTCGAGAACGCGTTGACGAACGACCGGGAGGCATCCCTGACGTACGGCCACCGCCAACCGATTGAGCCCGAGACGTCCAGCGCGAGCACGAGATCCACCATCCGGCGCTGCGCCTCACCTTCGGCGGCGACGGTGACCTGACTGATGTTGGCGAGCGAGATGAACGTGGTCGGAAGGACAGCCGTCGCCGACACGTGGACGATGTTGACGCCGTTCACGTTATCCGTGGTCACGTTGACCGCGGGTCCGGTGACCGAGGTCGTCCCCATCCAGCCGGTGGGGAAATTCGACCGGAAAATCGACGTCGCCTCTTGAACGGGGTTCCCGCTGTTGAGCATGCGTGCCGCTCCCAGCGCCGCGCCGTCGACGGCTTTCGACAACTGGGCTCTCACCACGTACGCCCGGCCCCCGTCGAGGGCAAGACCCGTCATGACGAGCAGGAAGGTCAGGGTGACCGCCAGGTAGATCAGCGCAAAACCCTTTTCGCTGGAGAGTCTTTGTTTCTTCATTGTCGTCAAGCCTTTCCGGTGTCGCGGCCGTCCGAGCCGCCTGACGCTAGAAATAGGCGATCGAATAGAGCGTCGTCGGAATGTTGAAGAACCCGAAATTGTTCATCGGCGTGTAGAGCGTGTGCGTCGTCCAGATTTCCGTGACGTAGATCTGTCCGCCCGGGGAAACGACTAGCTGGGGCGGCGCGTTCGTGATCCGGAGACTCCCGTTGTTGTCGGGGTTGGCGAACTCGTAGTTGGGAGGTCCGCCGGGTGTTGCCGACCCCGCCGTCGCCAACAGGCTGCCGTTCGGATGCGCTCCGTAGCGATGGCGCTGATAGAGGAACAGCCGGTTGAAGTTGGCCGTCCCCGGCCTCGACCCCATCTTCAAGACGGAGAAGATCATGGTCGAGGTGCTGGCAAAATCCACGGGACGGCTGCTCATCGTCCTCATCGCGTTCCTGGCATCCTCGAGCGTCGTGTCCCGGGAAATGAGGTTCGAGCCCTCCCGCGCCATGCGCGTCACCGCATGCTTGTCGAGAATCGCCACGCCGACCTCGATCACGCCCAGCACGACCATCAGGATGAGCGGCATGATGAGCGCGAACTCCATCACGCTCTGGCCGCTGGCGCCGCGAAGCAGTCGACGAGAAGGTTGACTGTTCATAGGAACCTGCGCTCGCTCGTCATCGTGGACTCGGCGCTGATCGTGATCTGGCCCGAGCTGAAAAACACGCGGACCAGCGGAGTGAACAGCGACCACGAGTACGTGACGGTGACCCGTCCGACGGCTCCTTCGGCGCCAATCCCGCTGGACCAGGTCGAGCCGCCCACGGGCATGTTGCTGAAGGTGATGTTCGCGTTCGGGATCGTGAGCGTCGGCGTGGCATCCTGCAGCGCCCGCCTGACGGAGTCCTCGCGGGACATCGAGCCGATCGTGTTCCCGGTCACGCCGAAGCGCGTGGCCTGGCTGACGCCGTTCTGCAGCGCCAGCCAGACGTAGAAGATGGCCCCGAAGTCCACGATCGCGAAGGTCACGAGCAGAATGAGCGGCGTCATGATCGCCGCTTCGATCAGGTTCGCCCCTTTGGCGTCGCGCCGTCGCCTGAAGATTCGAAGCGCCATGGCTCACCCCTCAAACGCGCGGACGCCGAGGCGAGCGCACTCTGCGCTCGCCTCGGAACCCGCCCCATGTAGCCTTGCGTTTATTACTTCTCCTGCGGCTTTTTCTCGGCATTGGTCTTCACGGCAGACTGGTATTCTGCCTGCGCCTCCTTGAGGCGAGCTGCGGCGTCCGCGATCGCCTTGTTGCGCTTCGCGTCTTCTTCCGCCTGCTTCTTCCGAAGTTCCTCTGCCTTCTTGGCGTTGGCGGAGTCGCGCTTGGCTTGCTCCTTCGCGCGCTCCTCCGCTTCCTTGCGGTCTTCCTTGGCCTTCTTCGCGTCGTTGATCGCCTGCTTCGACGACATCTCCTCGGCGCGCTTGCGATCCTCCGACATCTTCTTGGAAGCCGCCTCGAGCTGCTTCTGCTCTTCCTTGGTCACCGGCGCGGCCGCGGACGCGGGCACCGCGCTCGGAGCCGCCGCCGTCCGGGGCGCGGTCGGAGCGGGCACCCCCTGCGAAGGCTCCATGCGGATCGGCGTCGTCTGCGGCGTTTGCGGCATCGCTTGCGGCTGCGGCTGCACCACCGGCTTCTGGGCCGGCTGAGCGGGCACGCTCGACGGCTGCGGCGCCGGCCTGGCAGGCGCCGTCGGGTTGGCGACCGGTCGCGCGACCGGCGCTGGCGTCGGCGCCATCGTCGGCGCGGTGCCGTCGGTCGCCGCACCCGCGGCCTCCGACGGTGACGCGGGACCCTTCGGACCCTGCTGACCCTGCGTCGGGTAGCGCGGCGATCCGAGGTGAGCCGGCGGCGGCGAGACCTGCTTATCCGGTTTGCCGAGGAACGGCTCGACCACGTTGGGGAGACCCGTCGCGGCGCCCGGCGATCCCTTCCGCAGAATGTGCGGCGTGATGATCACGACGAGCTCGGTCTCGTTCTTCTGCAACGCCTTGCTCTTGAAGAGCCAGCCGAGGATCGGGATGTCGCCGATCCCGGGGATCTTGCGGAGCGACGTCGTCAGCGTGTTATTGAGCAGCCCGGCCACCGCGAACGTCTGCCCGTCGCGCAGCTCCACTTCGGTGTTCGTCCGGCGGGTGGACAGCGCGGGAATGCGGAAGCCCTCGATCGTGACGGCGTTCGAGAAGTCGAGCGCGCTGACTTCGGGCTCAACCTTCAGGTTCACGATGTCGTCGCCCAGGATCGTCGGCGTGAACTTCAGCCGGATCCCGAACTCCTTGAAGGTGATCGTGACCGACGTGTTCGCGCCGCCGCCCTGCACGACCGGATAGGGATACTCGCCGCCGGCCAGGAAGCTGGCTTCCTTGCCGTTGGTCGCCACGAGGTTCGGCTCGGCGAGGCTCTGGAAGAGGCCCTTCTCGGAGAGCGCCCGGATCACGGTGCCGACGTTGTACTTGTTGTTGAACAGGAAGATGTTCAGGAAGTCGCTGAACGTCATCCGGCCGCCCGTCGCCGTCACGTCGTCACGGCCGCCGCCCCAGTTCTCGGGCGGGCCCTGGATCGAAGTGCGGGTCATCTCGTCGAAGTTCACCGACGGGAACTGCGACGTCGTGACGCGGGACACGTAGTCGTGGAAGCCGCCGGGCCCCGTGAAGAACGAGGCGCCGAGCTCCTGCAGCGCGCTGCGGCTCACTTCCGCGAAGCGGACGCGCAGCAGCACCTGATTAGACGCGACCCCCTCCACCTGCTTCAGCAGGTTCACGACGCCATCTTTGCCGTCGGCGTAGCCGCCCGCGACCTCCGCGGCCTTGTCGACGACGTACTTGCTCGAGACGGTGCCGGAGAGGACGACGTCCTTGCCGCTGCCGTGGACGCTGATCGGCTCGCCGGGAAAGAGCCCTCGGAGCTGTTCGCCCAGAGCGCTCAGGTCGCGGCGCACGGAGACCTCGTAGGTCTTGATTCCGCCGCTGCGGTCCCACACGAACAGCGAGATCGTCCCCGGCTTCTTGCCGTGGATGAGCAGCTGCGACGGCGTGGTAACGAGCGCGTCGGCGATGTCAGGTACGGTCAACGACACGCGCGCGATCGTCGCGCCCACGTTGAGCAGCGTCGAACGGCCGACCAGAAGGTCGATCGTGGTTGCCGATGTGGCGGAGTTGGCGCCTGGGGTCGCGCCGTTGCCGAACGCGGCCGTCTGCCCTGCGGCGAGAAGCGGCGCCTGTTCGGCGACGAAGATGACGAGAATGACGAGCGCGAGCCACTTTCTCATGGCGTACTCCGGCCTCCTATCGGACAACTTCGGTGGCGCGCTTGTCGCCACGGATGACTTCCACAGTCGGTGCAGGCTCGGCTACGAGAACAGGAGCCTGACCGGGTTTCCCCGCCTTCTGGACCATCCGCACGGGCCGCGCCGTCCCGAGCAGCAACGCCGGCCGGATTCCAGGTGTCTCCGGCGTGCTGGTGTCGAGCGGGTTGCGCAGCGCGAGCTGAATCTTGCCTTCGGTGCTGGCCAGCGCCAGCTTTTCCGCCTGCTCCGGCGTCACGGCCATGGTCACCACGGTGACCTGGACGGGCTTGCCTTCCTTGTCGTCCTGCTCCAGCCGCGTGCCGGCGGTCAGCACGGTGATGTTCTGCAGCACGACCTTGGTGATCATGTCGGCCTGGTTGCTGCTCGGGCTCGCCGTCGCGAGCACGTCGACGCGGGTGCCGGGCAGCACGTAGCCGGCGACGCCGATGACTTCGTTGACCCGCACCGAGATCGCGCGCATGCCGGCGGGGATGATCGGCGGCAGGCCGGCGCCGGCTTCCTTGGACGCGAGCTTCGCGCCGAGGATCGGCTCGTTGCGGACGACGTTCACGATGAGGCCGCGGCCGATGACTTCCTCGGGACGCGCGAACGTTCCTTCGGGCGCCTGGCCCTTCGGGAACTGCGTCACCTTGAGGTCGTCGCTCTTCAGTTCGCTGCCGAGCGACAGGTCCGACGCCGCCACGACGACCCCCTGGGTCGGCGCGTTGACGGGCTGCCCCGCCGCCTGCTTCGAATTCATGTAGTTGTAGGTCGCGTAAGCCAGACCGCTTCCGGTCGTGACCGCGAGCAGAAGAACGACGAAGAGCTTGTTACGCATGACTACGGTGCCTCGTTTCTCATCGGGTCACATCAGCGCGGCAAGGGCCGCCCCCACCGCGATTGCCGGGCCGTACGCGAAACGATTTCCCACGTCCGGCGCTTCGATCTCCCGTTTGGCGTCTCCCGGCGCTGTCACCAGTTTCCCGGTCCGCCGAACGGTGGCGCCGAGGCGCCGGTTCGCGATCGCCAGGCCTGCCGCGAGCACGCCACCTGCGATCGCCGTGAACAGGAACGCTTGCACGATCCGCTCGAGGCCGAGCACGCTGCCGACCGCCGCCATCAGCTTCACGTCCCCGGCGCCCGTCGCGCCGAAGAAGTGGCCGGGCAGCATCAGCACGAGGCCCAGCACCAAACCCACCAATGAGGACGCCGGCGAGACGCCGCTCAACCCGGTGGCTGCGAGCGTCAAGCCCAGGGCCGCCATCCCGAACGTAATCGCGTTGGGAATGCGGCGCGTCCTAATGTCAATCGCAGCGCCCGTTCCGGCTCCAGCCAGAACCGCTGCGAGCGCGATACCCTCAGGCACTTTGCATCATCGCGGCGATGGCATTCCAGAAGACGTCCCGGATCGTCACGCCGACGCTGGTAACGGCAGCGAGGGCAACGATCGCGATGAGCGTCATCAGCAGGCCGTACTCCATCAGGTCCTGCCCGCTCTCGTCATGGACGAGCCGAAGCAGCGCACGCATCGGGAGCCTCCAGAGTGAAGGGCCGGCGGCGCTTGCGCGCCGCCGGCCCCCCGAGTTCGTCCGTCGTTAGGCAGTCGCCGCGAGCTTCGCAGCGATGTCTTCGAAGATTCGCTGAACCTCGAACCCGGCCGCCGTCACCGCCGCCACCGCGACGAGCGCGATCAGAGCGATGAGCAACGCGTACTCGAGCAGGTCCTGACCCTCTTCCTTGCGCCCAAGCGACTTCACGAAGCGAACTAGACGATCCATGAGGCCCTCCCTCAATTGCACCGCTGTCTACAGCGATGCTGTGCGCGGCGTGTCGGCCGCTTACTGGGGTTGACGAACCGAACGCGGCACAACGCCGCGTCACGGGCCCGACAAAGGCAACGGCCATGCCCGGAGGCCACTCGAGGGATCCGCTCACACCGTAAGGCGTTGAAACTCAGTGGGTTGGAGGGTGCGAATGGACCAAAAATCCGGGTTGTGCGGCCCCGACCGGGGCACAGAACTGCCGCTGTTTTCGTAACCGCGACACCGAAATCCGCAGTGGGTCCTGGCCGCAGATGATTTCGTAATCGACCCACGCGATCCGTCAGACGGCGGCCCGATCAATCGCGGCCCTGCGCAGTTTGCCCCGAACACTCGCCTGAAATCGCGCGGCACGACGCTTGCCTCATCTCAGGTGGCGAAGACCCGAATGAAACTAGGCGCCAAGGAAACCATCGGCTCTTTGTTGTGTCTCGTGGTGATCATCTCCGTGCTCGTCTCCGTCGATCCGCGCGTGCGGATGAAGGCGGGCGCGATCCTGGACGATCCCATGGGCGGAGCCGTCACACCCTGGGGCGACAGGATCACGGACCTCGGCGGCTCGCTCGTCGACGCGCTGAAAGACCAGAGCATCGACAACGGGCCCTTCCTCATATTCGCCGTGGTCTCCGGCGTGCTGTTCCTCTTCATGTTGAAGACCTGACCGCAGCGCGGCACAATTCTGTAACCCACAGCCTCGGGATGAGGCGAGCGCCGATCCCGGGCGCCCGACGCTCTCGCGCCAAACCCCTCAAAACAGGCTTGTTTCTCGATTCTTCACGTACGGCCGGCGCGGCACGCGCCTTGCGCCGTTCGGTCCGGATATCCACGTGTCGTACATCCTCGCCATCGAGTCGGACCCGCGGCAGGCGGCTGCGCTTTCGCACGTGGTCAAGGACCGCGTCTCCGGCGCGCAGCTGACGGTCGTCGACTCGAAGGACGGCGCGATCGCATCCATCAAGAAAAAGGCGCCGGATCTCATCCTCGTCACGGCTCTCTTTTCACCGCGTGAGGAAGAGGAACTGATCGCGCATCTGCGGACCCTCGAGGGGGCCGAACACCTCCAGACGCTCACCATCCCACTGCTCGCGTGGTCCGATGCGGCAGACGGGAAGTCGAAGCGGGGACTGTTTGGCTTCCGGAAGAGGAAGACCGAGGATGTCCCGACCCAGGGCTGCGACCCCGTCGTGTTCGCCGAGCAGATAGCCGGCTACCTCAAGACCGCGGCGGATCTGAAGGCCAACGCCGAGGCGGCGAAGATCGCGGCGGAGCGCACCGCTCGGCGCGCCGCTGAAACAGCCGCCGAGACCGCGGCTGAACGGGCCGTTGAACCTGCCGTCGAGATGGTCGGAGAGGCGCCGGCCGAGCCTGTTTTCGTCGCCGCCCCCGAACCAATCGTCGCGTACGAGCCCGAGCCGGTCGTTGCCCAGGCTTATGAGCCTGTCGTCCAGGCTCCGGAGCCGATCGTCTCGATTGCCCCTGAGCCGGTCGTCGCGAAAGCTCCGGAGCAGCCGCCGGTCGGTTACTCGGTGAACTCACTCGGTGAGCTGCTGTCGAAGGAAGAGGCTGTCGGGTCCGCACCGATCGCCGATCCGACGCCCGAGCCCGAGGCGGAGGCCGAGCCGCAAATCTTCGGGTCGGTACTCTTCGCCAAGGTCAAGCCGAAGAGAGTCATCAAGCCGTTCGTCGAGTCGGCGCCCGTCGTCGACGAGCCTCGGGTGATCCCGGACGTCCCGATCATCGACGAGACACCGGTGGTCACCGAGACGCCCGTTGTGCTGGCGCCGCCGGTCGTCAACCCGGCGCCACCGCCGACGCCACCTGTCGAGGAGACGCGCGTGTTTCAGGCCGCGCCGGTGGTGGTAGACGTTCCGCTTCCGGCCGCTCAGGCTCCGGCGCCGTTCTCGATCCCCGAGCCTCCGCCGCCGGCGCCAGAGCCGCCGCGGCCCGTTCGCCTCGTGCAGCGGCTTCCGCCGCTCGCGATGTGGGCGCGAAGGCTTCAGGAGACAGAAGCGAGCCACGCCAACGGCAATGGAGATTCGTCGAATGGAAGTGACGAGGGGCCTATGGGAGTGCTTCGCATCCCGCCGGCAATCGCGACCATTTCCTATCCGACCGGCTGCCGGATCCGACGCGTCACGGCAAAGTCGGTTTCTTAATTAGGCCAGGCTACCGTTCCCAGCCGGTCCAGTCGAGTTTGTGCCGACGCCTGATCTCGCGTCGAACACCCGGATAGACCTGCGCTCGACGAGCGAGCTCGTCGGCCGTCACCATCGCAGAGCGCACCTGGTTGGCCGCCAGGACGATGTCGTCGAGCCAGGTGGCGCAGTCTCTGACCTGCGTACCCAGCTGGGCACGGTCGTCCCATATCCCGAACCACTCGCGATCGCCTGTCGCCCCGCGCGCGCGGGGGGAACAGCGAGCTCGGAACGCCGCCCACGCGCCGTCGATCTGGTCTGCCCGTTCTTCGAGCACCTGCATCGCGCGCTCGAATGCCTGGACGCCCGCTTCTCGCGCGTCGTCGGCCGGGGAAGGCGCGCTCGGACGGGGTGGCTGCGAGGGTAACAGCGGCGGGGCCGACGACGAGGGCGACGACGACTGTTTGCCGGCCACGAGCATCAGCGCGTAATCGATCGCCACGGCGAAACCGATCGACTCTGCCGACTGTCCGACCTTCATCGTCGTCACGCCGATCACGCGGCCGTTGCGATCCAGCAGCGGTCCGCCGCTGTTTCCAGGATTGATCGCGGCATCGGTCTGCAGCAGCACGACGGACCCGGCTCGGCGGACCCCGCTGATGATTCCGCGCGTCACGGTGTTCTGCAGGACGCCAAGCGCCGATCCGATCGCGATGACTTCCTGGCCGACGCGCACGTCCAGCGCCGAGCGCGGCGGCAGCACGCTCTGGTCCGGCTGAACGGGATCGACCCGCACGAGCGCGAGGTCGTACTCCGCGTTCGTCAGGGTCACGCGTCCGTTGACCGCCTGCCCGGCGGCGAGCCTGACGGTCACGTAGCCGTTGGTCTCGACCACGTGGGCGTTGGTGACCACGAGGCCAGGCGAGATGAAGAAGCCGCTGCCCCGCGTCGTTGAGGTCTCGATCGAGACGACGGCGGGCATTGCCTGGCTGATAACTTCTTCGAGCGTTCCCGGGGTTTCCGGGGCTCCCGGGGTTCCCAGGGTTCCGGGGGTTCGAATGGTTCCGGGGGGTTCAGCCTTGCCAGGCGTCTGGAGGCGCGACCCGGGTGGCGGCGCGGCAAGCGCCTGAGGGGACGCTGAACCGACCTGTGGCGACGGCGCCGGAACCGAGGCCTGCGAGGCCGCTGTCCGGCGCTGAGATGTGTACCAGATGCCGGCGCCGACCAGCGCCAGCCCCAGCGCCGATCACCAGGATCGGGACCCAACGGCGCGGCCGCGCTTCCGGCGTCCCGACGTCAAACGACGTCTCGGGCGGGCTGCCGTATACCGCTGCCAGCCGGAAGCCGCATCGGCAGACGTCGACACGTCGCGGGACGCGGCGGCTGCACCCCGGACAGATCACGACCTGACTCGAAGCGTCACTCACGCTCATCCCGCCTTCGCGGCGTAACTGGACACTAGCCGCTTCGGCGCGGCAAGCCGCGCGCGGAGTTTCTGGGGAATCGATCCATGCTGCGCCCCACGGCCCCTCCAGTCAAGGGGGCCCTACTTCTTGCCTCCCGCCTCCTACCTCTTACCTCCTCCTTGTGGCATTCCGCTTGCCGATCGACGTCGTCGGAGCCCGTTCGGAGCGCGAACGTGGCAGAAAGTTCACTTCACGGACGCGGATGATGTGGCAGGAATTGCACGCCGGCCAGCGCGTCACGGCGCGCGGCCGTCGGTGGCGCGTGGCGGGGACCAGGCCGTGGAGCGATTGCCTGGAGGTGCAGCTCGCCGGGATCTCGTCGTCCAACGACAGGCAAGAGCTCGTTCTTCTCGCGCCGTTCGACCGTCTCGAGCCGCTGGGTGTCGGTGGCCACGCCCGACTCGACTTCGCTGGTGGCGCGCCCGTCGATGTACCTCGCGTCTCACGGCGGGCGTGGCTGCGCGCGCTCGCCGGCGAAGCGGCCGCTGTGCGGCCCGCCTGCGGACTCCAGGCGGCGCACCGCGCGGCGATTGACCTGCTGCCGTGGCAGCTCGAGCCCGCGCTGGCGCTGGCACGGGGTGCGGCGTCGCGCGTTCTGATCGCGGACGCTGTGGGGTTGGGCAAAACCGTCCAGGCGTTGATCGCGCTCGCGGAACTGGCCGCGCGCGGTGAAGCCGAGCGCGTCCTCATCGTGACGCCGGCCGGACTTCGCGATCAATGGGCCGACGAGCTCGCTCGCTTCCGACAGCCGTGCATCGTCGCGGACGCGGCGTTTCTGGCCGGAGCCGCGCGGGAGTTGCCACCCGGCGTCAACCCGTGGTCCCTGCCCGGCGTATATGTCGTGTCCTTCGATTTTCTGAAGCGGCGCGAAGTCCTGCACGGGATCGACGGACTCTGGTGGGACCTGGCGATCGCAGACGAGGCGCATCTCGCCGCCCCGGGAACCGAGCGAGGGGCGGCGCTGCATCGTGCCGCCGGACGGGCGGCACGTGTCATCCTGCTGACGGCGACGCCGTTCGCATCGGATCGCGAGGGTTACGCCGCGCTCCGCGCGACCGGAGCACCATCCTCCGATGTCACGGTCGATCGCGACTTCGTTGTCTTTCGACGCTCCCGAGCCGCGCTCGGGGCCGAGGTCCCGACCCGTCGAACGCGGTTGTTCAGAATCCGGCTGACCTCGCAGGAGCGCAGGCTTCATCGTCTCCTCGACCGCTACACGTCCCGAGTCTGGCGCGAGACACCCTCGCCGGCGGCGAAGCTCGCCATGATCGTGCTCAGGAAGCGTGCGCTGTCGAGCGCCTGGGCAGCGGGCCGCACGATCGAACGGCGGCTGGCGCTCCTGGAGCAACCTGGCGACACTTCCGCTCGTCAGATCGCGCTGCGGTTCGACCCTGATCAGGAAGGCGAGACATCAGCCGACGATACGGTCTCCGACTCCGTGCTTGGCGCACCCGGCCTCATCGATAGCAGGACCGAACGAGACGTGCTGACCGCCCTCGCCGCGGCGGCCGCCTCCGTCACACGCGAGAGCAAACTTCGCGCGTTGGAGCGGCTGCTCGGACGCACGCGCGAAGCGGCGATCGTCTTCACGGAATATCGCGACACGCTGGAACACCTCGCGACCCGGTTGTCCTCCGTCCGCCGGCACACGATCCTCCATGGCGGCCTGTCGCGCGACGAGCGCCGCGCGGCGACGAACGCGCTCAACGACGGAACGGTCTCGCTCCTGCTTGCTACCGACGCCGCGGGCGAAGGGTTGAATCTGCACGCCCGCTGCCGATGGGTCATCAACTTCGAGCTGCCGTGGAACCCGGCTCGACTCGAGCAGCGCGCGGGCCGTGTCGACCGGTACGGCCAGCGCCGCGCGCCGCACGTGCTGCACCTGGTCGCGCGCGGCACGGCCGAATCGCTCGTGCTGGGACGCCTCGTGGCGCGCATCCGGCGCGCGCGTCAGGCAGGGTGGTTCGACGATGTGTGGCCGGAACCGGTGGTGGCGGAGGCCATCCTCGGCGGCAGCAGACTGCCGTCACCACTCACGGCACGAACACATGAAGATGCAGAGATTCCCCATGAGATCGAGAGGCTGGCTGCGAGGGCGTGCGCGGAGGCCGCCCCGATCCGGAAGGCCAGGGAATCGGCACAACGCGGTCCTCTTCTGCTCGAACTGACGCCTGCGCGGCTGGCGCGGCGGCGAAACGGCCTCGACCGGCTCGTGTCCGACAACCGTTCGTTGTTCGTCTATCGATCGGAGATCCGCGACGGTGCAGGCCGAATCGTTGACTCTACGCTCGTTGCCGCGACCGAGCAGAACGTCGACGGCACGTACTACTCGTCCCGCCTCCGCGACGTTGAGCGGTTCCGGAATGCCGCGCTGGACCGGCTGCTCGCGCGCTGGCGAGCCATCGGCTCTCCCAGCCCCGAGGAAGACCATGAGGTGCAGCCGGCGCTCTTCGATCGCCGTGCGCTCGATCGGGCTCAGGCAGACGAGTCCGCCCGCCTCTCGCTCGCGTGCGATCTCGCGTCACGGATCGATCGGCTCGAGCGGTCGCGAAGCATGGTTACGGAGCCGCCGGAACTAGCGCTCGTCGCGCGGGCCGAGTCACGAAGTGGAAGGACGTCTCGACCTCGAGTGGACCGAGGGCGGTGAGGGGACTCTCAGGCTCGCTCTTCTCGCTGCAGTTCCTTCAGGAGCAGCTGGCGTCCGCGCTCGCGGGGAAGCTCGGCGAGACGGAGAGAGAGCCCGCCCGGCGGCGCGCCCGGTCGGTTCTGTCGGGACTCTCGGAGCTCGGGCCGGCCTCGTCGGTGCGCGCCGTATTCGACCTGGCGGCCGGACCGCTCGTGAGTCTGCTCGGCTTCCACGCGGCGGGCGTCGACCCGCTCCCGTCCGGCCACCTCACGTCTGCGCTCGGGCCGTCGAGCGGCATCGGGCGGTCGGACGTTTCGATCATCTTACTGGTCGCTCCATGGGGTGCGCCTCTCGAGAGCGCCTGGCGCGGGGCGGTCACCGCTGGAATCGCCGCTGGAGCGGCGTGGGCGCTTTGTCACAACGGCCGCGACCTCCGGATCGTCGACGCGCGCCGCACTTTCTCGAGGCGATATCTGGAGTTCAACCTGGATCTCGTCCTCCGCGACGCCGGTACCTTCGGCGTGCTGTGGGGCCTGCTTCGAGCGGAGGCGTTCACGCGCGGCGGCGGAGCGGTCATCGACCGGGCGCTCGCGCTTTCGGACGCGCACCAGGTATCGGTAGGGGCGGCGCTCGAGGACGGCGTGCGCGCCTCGGTCAGGGAGCTCACCCGCGCGCTCGGAGCACGCGCGGCGGATCAGGCGCTGACGATCGTGTATCGAATCCTTTTTCTCCTGTTCGCGGAGGCGCGCGGGCTCGTCCCGGTGTGGCATCCGACGTATCGCAGGGCGTACGCGATCGGCGCGCTGACCGAGCAGGCCCTGGCCGGATGCAGCCGCGGTCTATGGTCGGCGCTTCAGGCCACGTCGCGGCTTGCGCATGCCGGCTGCCACGCCGGCGAGCTCGTCGTCACACCATTCAACGGACGGTTGTTCGAGCCCGCCCGCACTCCGCTCGGCGAGTCCCGGCGCGTGAACGACACGACGGTGCGCTCGGTGCTTCTCGCGTTGTCCACCGTCTCGGGGGACGGAGGCCGGCGCCGCGTCTCGTATCGGGATCTTGGTGTTGAACAGCTCGGCGCCGTGTACGAAAGCGTCCTGGATCTCACGACCGATAACGCATCGGGCACGAACAGATCGACCCGAAAACAGACCGGATCGTTTTACTCCCCGCGGTCTCTCACGGAGTACCTCGTCCGTCGGACGCTGCACCCGCTGGTCGAGCGTCGCTCGGCCCGCGAGATCCTGTCGCTCCGCATCCTGGATCTCGCGATGGGGAGCGGCGCGTTTCTCGTCGCTGCCTGCCGCTACCTCGCCGACGCCTGCGAACGCGCGCTGATTCGCGACGGGGAGGATCTGGACGAGCTCCTGGATTCACGCGATCGGTCATCTCCGGCGGTGGCTGCGGCGGGCGTTCGCCTGAGACGCGCCGTGGCGCAGCGCTGCCTGTTCGGCGTCGATCTCAATCCCACGGCGGTGCAGCTCGGCCGTCTCTCGCTCTGGCTTGCGACGCTGGCGGCCGATCGCCCCCTCACGTTTCTCGACCATCGGCTTCGCGACGGAGACAGCCTCGTCGGCGCATCCGCAGCGGATCTGCTGCGCCAGCCACCCGGCACGAACTCACGGACACGGCGGAGGACCGGAGCCCGGCACGAGGGCGCGCATCTTTTCGACGACACGGAGGGCCTCGAACGATCGCTTGGCCAGACAGCCGTCGGGCGAGCGCGGATCGCGGAAGATCCGGACGACACCGTCGATGCCGTGCGTCGAAAGGAGCGCGCGCTCGCCGCCCTCGCGGGGCGCGGCGCGCCGCTGGCGCGCTGGCGCGAAGTCGCGGATCTCTGGTGTGCCGCGTGGTTCTGGCCCGCGCTGTCCGGCGCTCCCGATCGGCGCGAATACGACGCGCTGGCCGCCGAGATTGGGGGCGGCACGCGTGTGCTTCCCCCTCATCACGCGAACAACCGGCTGGCCCTGGCCGCGGCCACCGCGCTGGAGAGGCGCTTCCTTCATTGGACGCTCGAGTTCCCCGAGGTCTTCTTTGACGCCGCGGGTGCACCCCTCCCGTCGGCCGGTTTCGACGCCATCCTGGGCAACCCACCGTGGGAGATGCTGCGCGGCGATCATCGGGATGCCGCAGCGCTCGTCCGGTTCACGCGCGGGAGTGGGCTGTATCTGCTCCAGGGTCGCGGCCACGCGAACCTCTATCAACTCTTTCTCGAACGAGCCCTGTCGCTGCTATCGCCCGAGGGACGGCTTGGGCTGATCCTGCCGTCCAGCCTCGCCCTGGACCAGGGCTCTGCGGCCTTGCGCCGCCACCTCCTCGAGCGCTCCATCGTCGATTCGATCGTCGGCTTCGAGAATCGCGAGGCCGTCTTCCCGATACATCGGAGCTTGCGCTTCCTCCTCCTGACCGCGACGCGTGGCGGATGCACCGGCGCGATCGCCTGCCGCTTCGGCGAGCGCGACGCACGCGCGCTGGATCGCATTCCGGACGGCGGCGCGCCGCGCGACGCGTTCCCCGTGACGCTCACGCCTCAGCTCCTCGCGCGCCTGACCGGCGATCAGCTGGTCATCCCCGAGATACGCACTCAGGCCGACCTTCGGATCGCCGAGAAGGCCGCCGCCGCGCCCCAGCTCGGATCCGTCCAGGGCTGGCGCGCCCGCTTCGGGCGGGAACTGAACGCGACCGACGATGCGGAGGCATTCCGGCAGCCGGGCGAGGGGCTGCCGATCGTCGAGGGGAAGCAGCTTGCGCCGTTCGCCGTGGATCTCCGCGGATCGCGATTCAGCCTGCCGGCCGACGAGGCGCGCGCGCGACTCGGCGGCGATCGGTTCGCTCGGCCGCGGCTCGCCTATCGCGACGTCGCATCGGCCGGCAACCGCCTGTCGCTGATCGCCGCAATCGTGCCCGCGGGCTGCGTGACCACCCACACGGTGTTCTGTCTGAAGGATGCGATGCCGACGAAGGATCAACGCGTGCTGTGCGCGCTGCTGAACAGCTACATCGCGAACTTCCTCGTCCGCCAGCGGATCGGGACGCATCTGTCTGCCGCAATCGTCGAACGGCTGCCGGTCCCGCGGCCCGACCGCGGATCGATCGCGTACACGGATCTGGAGAGACTGGCGTGTCGTCTTGAAGCGAACCCGGACGACGACCAGGCGGCGGCGAGCGCCCAGGCGCGTGCCGCGGCGCTCTACGGCCTCGCCGCGGATGAGCTCTCGCACGTGCTCGACACGTTTCCGCTGGTGCCGGCCAGCCGCCGTGCCGCGGTCCTGAGCGCGTGGCAGGCTCTTCGGTAATGGTCTAGAATCCAGAATTCAGAATCCAGAATACAGAATGCCAACCTACGGGTTCGCCATCGATCTTCGCAAATGCATCGGCTGCCACGCGTGCACGATTGCGTGCAAGGCCGAGCACGACATCCCGATCGGCGTGAACCGGTGCTGGGTCAAAACGGTCGAGAAGGGCGTCTTCCCGGAAGTGCGACGGTTCTTCTTCCCGGTTCTCTGCAATCAGTGCACCGACGCGCCGTGCGTGCGCATCTGTCCAACCAATGCGCTCTTCAAACGGCGCGACGGCATCGTCGATCTGTACAGTGACTCCTGCATCGGCTGTCGCGCCTGCATGGAAGCCTGCCCGTACGATCAGTTGTTCATCGACCCGAACACGCGCACAGCGGAGAAATGCAACTTCTGCGCGAACCGGGTCGAGAACCGGCTGCTGCCGGCGTGCGTCAGCGTGTGTCCGACCGAGTGCCGGATCTTCGGCGACCTCGACGATCCTGCGAGCGAGGTGTCGCGGATCTACCAGCGCGAGGCGTTCATGGTCCGGAAGCCGGAGAAAGGCACCGGACCGAAGGTCCTCTACCTGGGCGCCGAGGAGAGCGTCATCCGGCCCGAGATCTCGGCGCGGCCGCTGATCTATAAGGAAGGGCAGGTCCACCTGCGTCCGCTCGGCGCCCCGACGGAGGACCCCGCCGCGCCAGGGCTTCCGCGGGTCGACTACGACGTCCCCCACGAGAAGCCATGGGGCTTCGACATGGCGATCTACCTCCTGACAAAGGGAATCGCGACCGGCGCCCTCTTCCTGTCGGCTTTTCTCTGGTGGCTGGGCTGGCGCGACGCGATCACGACTGTCGTAGGGCCGGCGATCGCGGTCGTGTTCGGGATACTTACCGCGATCGTTCTCGTGGCCGACCTCGAACGTCCCGAGCGGTTCTACTACATTCTCATCCGTCCGAACTGGCGATCCTGGATGGTCTGGGGCGCCTACTTTCTCACCGCCCACGGAGCGATCGCCACGTTGTGGCTGCTGGCCGGCTGGCTGCGCGCCGACGGGCTCATCGGCTGGCTCGTCGTGCCGGCCATCGTCGCGTCAATCCTCGCGACGTCCTATACCGGGTTTCTGTTCGCGCAAGGGCTCGCTCGGGATCTGTGGCAGGGGCCGTACGCGGCGGTCGATCTTCTCGCGCAGGCAGCGGCGGCCGGCGCCGCGACGCTCCTCATCGCCACACGATTCGTCGACGCCGACGCCGCCGCGTCGATGTTTCTCGTGCGAGTCCTCGCCGTGTCTGTCGCCGCGCATCTTGTCTTTCTGGCGTTCGAGACGCTGCTGTCGCCCAGCCCGAGCGTGCATCACGAGCTGGCTGTCGGCACGATCCGGCGTGGCGCGTACGCTCGGCTCTTCTGGGGACTCGCGGTCGCGGGCGGCGGACTCGTTCCGCTCGCGCTGCTGCTCGCAACCCCGTCGCTGACGGCCGCGACGACCGCCGCAGCCGTGCTCGCGCTCGCGGGCGGGTTCGCCTGGGAATACATCTGGGTCGAGGCGGGCCAAAGCGTGCCACTCTCATGACCACTCCCTTCCGTTCGCATCCCGATCCCTCCGAATGGGACGACTACACCGACTACGAGTCCACGGCCTGGCCGCGGAAGGAGCGCCGCCGCTACTGGATCATCCCGAGCATCTGCTTCAACTGCGAGTCGGCGTGCGGAATCATCAGCTACGTCGACAAGGAGACGCTCGAGGTTCGCAAGATCGAGGGCAACCCGGTTCATCCGGGCAGCCGGGGGCGCACCTGCGCCAAAGGCGTCGTGACGCCGAATCAGCTGGAAGATCCCGACCGCGTGCTCTACCCGTTGAAGCGTGAAGGCAAGCGGGGATCGGGTACCTGGCGCCGCGTGACCTGGGACGAAGCCCTGGCCGACATCGGCGGCCGAATCCGGCGCGCGATTCAGGAAGGGCGCCGGCGGGAGGTCATGTACCACGTCGGCCGTCCCGGTGAGGACGGCTACGCGAATCGCGTCCTGCAGTGCTGGGGGATGGACGGCCACAACAGCCACACGAACGTCTGTTCCTCCTCCGCGCGGCTCGGACATTTCCTGTGGACCGGCGCGGACCGCCCGTCGCCCGATTACGCCAACGCCCGCACGATCCTGCTGCTCTCCTCGCACCTCGAGTCGGGGCACTACTTCAACCCGCACGCGCAGCGCATCATGGAAGGCAAGACGAGCGGCGCGACGCTCATCGTGATCGACCCGCGGCTGTCGAACACGTCCGCGAAGGCTGACCTCTGGCTGCCCGCGTACTCCGGCACCGAAGGCGCGCTGTTGCTTGCGATCGCCAGGATCCTGCTCGACGAAAACCTCTTCGACCGCGAGTTCGTCCGGAACTGGGTCAACTGGCGCGAGTATCTCGCGTCGGAGCATCCCGGCGTCGAGCCGACCTTCGACAATTTCATCGCCGCGCTTCGCCAGGAGTACGCGGAATTCACGCCGGAGTACGCCGAGCGGGAGACGGGCGTCGCCGCGGCGCGGATCGTCGAGGCGGCACGAGCGATCGCGCGCGCGGGGGACCGCTTCGCGACGCACAGCTGGCGCGCCGCCGCCGCTGGAAACCTCTGGGGCTGGCAGATCACGCGGTGTCTGTATCTGCTCGTCGTGTTGACCGGCTCGGTGGGATCGGTCGGCGGCGTGAACCTGCACGTCACGAACAAGTTCGTGCCAAAGCACCCGAATCCGCCGCCGGCGCCGGGGTACTGGAACGAGCTCCTGTTCCCCCGCGAGTTCCCTCTCGCGTTCTTCGAGATGAGCTTCCTCCTGCCGCACTTCCTCAAGGAAGGACGCGGGCGGCTGGACACGTACTTCACGCGCGTCTACAACCCGCTCTGGACCAACCCTGACGGTTTCACGTGGATGGAGGTCCTGCAGGACGAATCGCTGATCGGGTGCCATGTCGCGCTGACGCCGATCTGGAGCGAGACGGCCTGGTTCGCCGACTACGTCCTGCCGATGGGCCTCGGCACCGAGCGGCATGACGTCATGAGCCAGGAGACGCACGCCGCGAAGTGGATCGGTTTCCGCCAGCCGGTCCTGCGGGTCGCGCGCGAGAAACGCGGTGAGCAAATCTCGGCGACGTGGGAGGCGAATCCGGGCGAGGTCTGGGAGGAAAACGAATTCTGGATCGCGCTGAGCTGGGCGATCGATCCGGACGGCTCGCTCGGGATCCGACGGTTCTTCGAGTCGCCGTATCGGCCGGGCGAGCGGGTGACCGTCGACGAGTACTACCGGTGGATCTTCGAGAACGCCGTACCGGGTTTACCCGAGGCGGCCGCGCGCGAGGGGCTCACGCCGCTTGCGTACATGCGCAAGTACGGCGTGTTCCAGGTCGAAGACAAGTCGTACAGCCGCGCGCACGAGCGCGCGCTCGCGGGAGACGAGCTCACCGGCACGCGCGCGGACGACGGGCGCCAGGTCGTGACGCGGGACGGGGCGGTCGTCGGCGCGCTCGTCGACGGAGTTGCGCGCGCGGGGTTCACCACGCCCACCCGCCGGCTCGAGCTGTACTCGCGGACGCTCGCCGACTGGGGCTGGCCCGAGCACACGCTCCCTCGGTACGTTCCGGGCCACGTTCACTGGCGAGAGCTGAAGAGGGATGAGGGCGAGTTCGACCTGCTTCCCAACTTCCGGCTCCCCACGCTGATCCACACGCGATCGCCGGTCAAGTGGCTCTACGAGATCTCGCAGAGCAATCCCCTGTGGATCTCGACGGCGGACGCCCGGCGGCTGGGGATCGCCACCGGTGACCTCGTGAAGGTATCAACGCAGATCGGCCACTTCGTGACACGGGCCTGGGTGACCGAAGGGATCCGGCCCGGCATCCTGGCGATGTCGCACCACCTCGGACGTTGGCGGCTCCACGAGGATCAGGGAGGCGCGCGCGCGGCCTCGTCGCTCGTCCGCATCGCGCGCGACGAGAACGGCCGGTACGTGATGCATCAGGTGCACGGCGCGCAGCCGTTTCAAAGCACTGATGCCGACAGCGGCCGGATCTGGTGGACCGAGGTCGGCGTGCATCAGAACCTGACCTTCCCGGTGCAGCCCGATCCGGTCAGCGGGATGCACTGCTGGCACCAGCGCGTCCGACTCGAAAAGGCCGGGCCGTCAGACAGTTACGGGGATATCATGGTGGACACGGCGCGATCGCACGAGATCTATAAAGAATGGATGGCCAGAACCCGGCCGGCCCCAGGGCCGGGCGGGCTGCGCCGGCCGCTCTGGTTCGATCGCCCGTTGAGACCCGTGCCTTCGACCTACACCCTGGCGGAGTGACCCCTGGATACGCAACGCGCGGGCCCGAGACGCTAACGCAATGACCCCCCGGCGCGAGACCTCGTCGCGGACCATCTGGATGAGCGTGGCGGCGGCGGCCGTTATCCAGTTCGGGGTGTCGGCGCTCGTCGGCGGAGAGGTCCTCGGTCACACCTCCGGCCTCTTCATCCAGCTCCTGACCGTCTGGGCGCTCATCATCTGGCTGGGCCTGATCGCCTCGCGGCAGATCGGCGGCCTCGCGACCAGCCTCGAGCGGCGCGAGAGCGCTCACCGCGTGACGCTCACCCAGATGGAGCAGCTCGAGGCGCAGAACGACGTGCTGCAGGTGATCGCGCGCGCCCCCGACGTGACGCTTGCCTTCCAGGCGCTCGCGCGCAGGATCGCGCGGATGGTGCCATGCGATCGCATGGGGCTCGCGCTGCTTCGCGACGACGGCCAGCACTTCCAGACCTTCACCGCACGCGTCACCGAAGAGGAACGGCGCAACCGGCCGCGGCCCGAGCTGGAGTTCGGCGTCGGGCGCACGCTCATCGGCGCGGTCGTCCGAAGCCGCGAGCCGATGACGATTCCCGACATCTCGCTGGTGGCGGCCGACTACCTGGACGCCAACGTCCTCCACAGCGCCGGCTTCGGATCGGTCATCATGCTGCCGCTCATCTCGAAGGGGCGCGCGGTCGGCACGATCAATGTCGTCTCGCGCGCGCGGAACGCATTCACCGAGATGGACTTGAAGACGCTCTGGCCGATCGCCGAGATTCTCGCCGTCGCGTACGTCGCGCAGCAGCTCCAGCTGTCGCTCGGACGGTACCGCATGATGGAAGCGATGGCCGAGCTGACGCTGTCGACCGCCAACGAGATCAACGGCGCGCTCCAGACGATCATCGGACACTGCGACCTGCTCGAGCGCGAGCACCCGGACCCCGCGCTTCAGCGCGATCTGGCCACCATCATCCGCCAGGCGCAGCGAATCGCCGATCTGCTGGACCGGATGCGGCACGCCGCGACCGAACGGCTGAAGGAGACCGCGGCGAGCGTCGGAAGCGAGGGGATACCGGGCAGCCCCGAAGCGATGCCCATTCGCGATCAGACCACCTGACAAGCTTCCCTTCTGTTTGCGCGCCTCCGGACGTACCCGTTCCATGATCGGACGGATCGCCCCGGGGGAGGCGAGCTGTAATCCATTGTTCCTTAAGCCGTTGTGCTTTAGCACCCTCTGGCATGTAAGGTGCGATACCGCCGTGTCACAGGAGCCCTATGAACTTCGTCGCCGACTTGAAATGTGCGTTCCGGTCGCTGACTCGCGCCAAGGGGCTGGCGCTGACCGTCATCGTGACGCTTGCGCTCGGGATCGGCGCCAACGCGGCGATGTTCAGCGTCGTCCGGGGCGTGCTCCTGCGGCCGCTCGTCAATCGGGACGAATCGCGGCTGATCTACATCCGCCAGAGCGCGCCGGGCATTCCCGTCGAGAATGCCACTTTCTCTGTGCCCGAACTCATCGATCTACGCTCACGAATGAAAACCGTGACGGCGATTGGCGACTTCTCGACCATCGGCTTCACGATGGTCGGCCTCGGCGAGCCTCGTGTCGTGCGCGCGGGCGTCGTCGGCGGCTCGTACTTCACGGTGATGGGTCTGCGGCCCGTGCGCGGCCGCCTCATCGAGGCGACAGACGATGGCCCGAATGCCGCGGGCGTGGTGGTGTTGACGCATCGCTTCTGGACCACGGGGCTGAACAGCGACCCCAATGTCATCGGCAGGACGGTGCGTCTGGGCGTGCGCGTGGCGACGGTCATCGGCATCCTCGAGCCATCCGTGCCCTATCCCACCGAGACCGAGATCATCGCGAACGTCGTCACGAGCCCGCACCACCTGGGTGCAACGATGACGACGGGCCGCACGCATCGCATGACCGAGCTGTTCGGCCGCCTGGCGCCCGGAGCGGATCTCGAGGCGGCGCGCGCCGAGCTGCGCGCCGTTTACGGCGCGATCCAGAAGGAACACCCCGAAGCGTACCCGCCAAAGTCGGACCTTCGGATCGACGCGAAGCTGCTGCGGGATCAAATCACATCGCCGGCACGAACGGTGCTGCTCGTCCTGCTGGCCGCATCGGCGCTGATCTTCGTCATCGCGTGTTCCAACGTCGCCAACCTGATCCTGGCCCGGTCGGTCCGGCGGGAAGGCGAGCTGGCCATACGGGCAGCGCTCGGCGCCGGCCCCGGAGCGCTGCGCCGGACGCTGCTCGCGGAAAGCCTGCTGCTCTGCGGCAGCGGCGCCCTGCTCGGTGTGATCGTCGCGCTGTGGATGGTGCCCGTGCTCAGCCAGTACGCGTCCCGCTTTTCTGTCCGCGCCCTCGACCTGACGGTCGACGCCAGCCTGCTGTGGATCGGCGTGGGCCTGGCCGTGTCGGCGGCGGTGCTGCTCGCGTTCGTGCCGCGTCTCCCCGACGCCGCCGGCGGGCTGGGGCTCTCCACCGGAAGCGTGCGCCTCACGTCGGGCACCAACCGCCGCCTCCGGCTGTTTGCCGTCACGCAGATTGCCGCGTCGTTCGTGCTGCTCGCCGGGGCCGGTATGCTGTTGACGACGCTCATCGCGCTACAGCGCGCTCCGACCGGCTTCAAGATCCGGCAGGTGCTCGCCGTGTCGGTGCCGGTGATGTCTTACGGCCGGACGGAAGCTCAGATACTCGCGTTCTACCAGGACATCATGCGGCAGATTGAGCAGCTGCCCGGCGTCGATCGCGTGTCGGCTGGATCGTCGATGCCCTGGCGGGATGGAGGGTTCTACCTGCAGTTCTCGGTCGAAGGATACGCCAGAGTGGACGGCGAGGAAGATCCGCGCTGCCGCCCCCGGACGGTGTCGCCGGGATTCTTTGCATCGATGGGCGTGCCGATTCTTGCCGGCCGCGATTTCAATGAGCACGACCGGCTCGATGGCGACCAGGTCGTCATCGTGAGCCAGAGCGTTGCGCAGCGGATGTTCGCGAGCGTCGATGCCGCCGTCAACCGCCGGCTGATGTGGACCGATGAAAGCGCCATAAAGTTCGGCGGCCTCAGCCCTGAGCCGCGGCGGATCGTGGGGGTGGTCGCGGACGTCGACGACGAGAACATCCTGCCGGGACCTGCCATGACGGTTTACCAGTCGCTGGCCCAGGTGGGGGGCGCCGGGCGGCTGTTCGTGCACACGCGAACGGAAGATCCGTATACGCTCGTGCCTTCGATTACGCGCATCATTCGTCAGAGTTCGGCGGAGCAGCCCCTCGGACGGATGGCCACCCTGGAGGACGTCCGTGCCGAGGTGCTCGCGCCCGATCGCTTGAACGCGATGGTGTTCGGCGGCTTCGCGCTCGTGGCCCTGACGATCGCGATCGTGGGTGTCGCGGGCGTGCTGGCGTTTTCGGTGAGCGCACGCACGCGCGAGTTCGGCATCCGCCTCGCTCTCGGATCCGCGCCGCGTCACCTGCTGACCCGCGTCCTCGGCGAGGGCGCGGTGATAGCCGCCGCGGGAATCGTCGCCGGTGCGCTCGGCGGAATCGCGCTGACGCGGTTCGCGAGCGGGCTCTTCGGCGTGGTCCGGATGCCGGGCGTGCTGCCGATCGCCGGAGCGGCGACGCTTCTCGTGATCGCGGCCATCCTCGCGTCGCTTTTGCCAGCTTCCCGTGCGTCGCGTGTGGACGTGCTGCAGGCGCTGCGATCGGAATAGATCTCACCGGGCCCGTCGCCGGAAAGATATCGATACCCCACCACGACGGCGATCGCGAGGGCCCCGCCGGCGAGCGTGTCGAGGACGTAGTGGAAGCGGCCGTACACGGTGGCGATCATCAGACTCCCGGTGAATGGGACGAGCAGGTAACCAAGCCGGCGCTGGTGGCGCCACGCGACCAGGCTCACGACGACCGCACCCGACACGTGCGCGCTGGGAAACGCGCCGCCGCGCGCGCCGCCGCGCGCCGACATCTGATGAACGAGATCGAAGAAGAAGTGGCCGGAGAACGGCGGGCCCAGGCGCGGCGACAGGTAGTACGGGCTGTCCACCGGCAGCAGGATGAAGAACAGGTAGCTCCCCAGCAGCACGGTCGAGAGCATCAGCAGCAGCTCGCCGAAGGCCGCCCGCCGTCCGCTGACGTACCAGTACGCGGTCACCGATGGAATGACGATCACGTAGGACAGGTAGCAGAAATGCAGGTACTCGGACAGCGGCACGAACGCCAGCCGTTCGCTCAGGTACAGGCTCGGGTGCCCGGCGAACAGCGCCGACTCCCAGGCCGGAATCGCCGCGGTCAACCGCCAGTCGCCAATGCCCGCCGCGAGCAGCTCCACTTCCTTGTAGAGGAGAGGAAACAGCATCAATGGATGCCAGTCCCGAATCACGCGAAGGATCCCTGCCGACGGCCTCGCGCGGTTCAGGAGCAGCAACGATCCGGAGAGCGTCAGGTGCATCGCGACCAGCCAGACGCGGCCTGGAACGGTATTCCCGAGGGTCGCAATCAACGCGGCCGTGATCGCCAGATACGACGCCGTCAGCGTCGTCGTCCAGCGCGCACAATCAACGGGTGGTGGCATCCGGCATCATGATCCCAGGTATTCAGACGTAACGCAGCGCCGTCCAGAGCGTCGCGCCGAGCACCGCGACGACCATGAGGGTGATCCCGGCGAAGAACCAGTTCCGGTCGCGGATCTCTTCGGCAAGCGAGACCAGCACGCGCACGAGCGGCGTCACCATCAGAATAATCAGCCCAGCGTCGATGAGAGGATGAAGTCCGGCGTGCTCCGGACCGAGTGCGCGATCGACGAGCGAGAGGGTGAGGCCGGCAACGAGACACGTGGTGCTGAGCGCTATCCCTGCGGTGAGCAGCCGGCCGAGCACGTCGTGTTGCTTCATTTGACGAAATAGATGGCGGCGATGCCGCCCAGGACAACCGCCATCAGCATTTTCAATCCTTTTGCGCGGGTACGGTCGGCGATCCAGAAGCCGGCGCGCGATCCCGCCAGGACGCCGAGGACCGCGGCCGCCGCCAGCTCCGGCCGAACCTCCCCTCGGACGTAGTACGTGAGAGCGCCGGCGAGCGCCGTCACGCCGATCATGAACGCGCTCGTCGCCGCCGCCGCGCGGATCGGGACGCCGCACCAGGCGTTCAGCGCCGGCACTTTCAGGATGCCTCCGCCGATGCCGAGGAGGATCGACAGCACGCCCGCGACAAACGACACGCCGAGACCGAGCGGGAGCCGGCGGACGCGGTAGACCACTTCGCCGCCGCTCTCCTGTTCATGGTAGCGGCCACCGAGCGCGCCCGGATCGACGGTCGGATCCAGGATCACGTTGCGGCGGTCGAGGCGCGTCAACATGAGGAGTGCGATCCCGGCGGTCACGATCGCGAACAGCCGCTGCAGATGTTGATCCGAGAGCATCCCGACGGTGAGGCTGCCAACGAAGGCGCCGGTGACCGTCGCAACTTCCAGCACCATGCCCAGACGGAGATTGATCAGCTGGCGGCCGGAACTCCGCATGGACACCGCGTTGGAGGTCCCGAGTACGGTCATGAGGCTGATACCCGCGGCCGAGAGAAACGGCAGACCGACAACAAGATTGAGGAACGGAACGAGAAACGCCCCGCCGCCGATCCCGAGCAGCGCGCCGAGGCCCCCGGCGCCGGCGCCGGCGGCCATCACGATGAGGACCACGGCGGGTGATGCTATGATCCGCATTGTATGCGAGTTACGGGGCGCGAGACGTTGTGCGCGCGGCTCGACGAGGCGGTTCGCGCGGGCGACACCGCGGCGGTTGCTCAGCAGGTGAAGACCGCGCTGCAGACAATGCTCCGCGACGGTCCGTTACCGCTCGACGAGCATTTCCGCGAGCCTCGCCCCGATACGTACGCGCGCAGGCTGTTCCATCGCGATCCGGAGGGCCACTACACGGTCGTCGCCATGACGTGGGGCCCGGGTCAGGGAACCGCGCTGCACGACCACGCCGGCATCTGGTGCGTCGAGTGCGTCGTCGACGGCCGGATGGAGGTGGCGCAGTTCGACCTGGTGGGACGCGCCGGCGATTCGTACCGCTTCGAGGAGCGCACGCGCGTGACGGCGGGCGTCGGATCGGCCGGGTGTCTCATCCCGCCGTTCGAATATCACACGCTGTCGAACGCTCGCCCGGACGGTCCATCCGTCACGCTGCATGTGTACGGCGGCGAGATGGATCATTGTCACGTCTTCGAGCCGGCAGGAGACGGCACGTGGGCGCGACGACGACGGGAGCTGAAGTATCACGAATAGCCCAATGCTGAATGTGGAATGCTGAGTGCTGAGTGCATTCAGCAATCAGCATTCAGAAATCAGCATTGAGGTGGGTTCCACACATCTTGTCCGTACAGTCCGGTTCCCTCCTTCGCCAGTATCAGATCGTCGAGCCGTTGGGCGCCGGCAGCATGGGCGTCGTGTATCGCGCGCTCGACACGCGGCTCGGGCGGCACGTCGCGATCAAGATGCTCCCCGAACACCTGTCGTCCGATCCCGAGGCGCGTGAGCGGTTCGAGCGGGAGGCGCGCGCCATCGCCGCGCTGTCGCACTCCGGGATCGTGGCGATCTACGAGTTCACGCGCGCCGAAGACACGCTGTTCGCGGTGATGGAGCTCCTCGAAGGGGAGACACTCCGATCCCGCCTGCTCCAGGGCCCGCTGCCGTGGCGCGCGGCGGTCGAGATCGCGACGTCGGTTGCCGAAGGCCTCGCCGCGGCGCACGGCAAGGATGTCATCCATCGCGACCTCAAGCCGGAAAACATCTTCCTGCCCGTCGGACAGGGGCCCAAGATCCTCGACTTCGGCCTCGCGCGGCGGCCCGCCATCGTCCCGGACGCCGAAAAAGATGCCGCGACGTTTCTGGGCACGGTTCCCGGCATCGTGCTCGGGACGATCGGGTACATGTCGCCCGAACAGGTCCAGGGTCTGCCGGCCGATGCCCGCAGCGATCTGTTCGCGCTCGGCTGCGTCCTGTACGAGATGCTGACCGCCAGGCGTCCCTTCGCGGGTCGGACGCCGCAGGAGATCATGGCCGCCACGCTGCGCGACCCCGCGCCGCGGCTGCCGGCGCTCAATCCGCCCGCTCCTGCGGAGCTCGGGCGCGTCCTCGAACACTGCCTCGCGAAGGCGCCGGAGCGCCGGTTCAGCAGCGCGCGGGACGTCGCTTTCGCGCTCCAGGCGCTCCTCACTGGAACCGGCGCCGCCGCCGCCAGCAAGCGTCGAGTGCCGCGCGGCAAGTCGATTGCGGTGCTCCCCTTCCAGAGCGCGGGGAGCGACGATCTCGAGTACCTCAGCGACGGCCTGACCGAGAGCATCATCAACAGTCTGTCGCAGCTTCCCGGCCTGCGCGTCGTCCCGCGCGGATCGGTGTTCAGGTACAAGGGCGTGCAGACGGATCCGGGCGCCGCGGCGCTCGCGCTCAACGCGCGGACCCTCCTGACCGGTCGGATCGCGCAGCGCGGCGACCTCCTGAACGTGCAGGCGGAGCTCGTGGATGCGGCGACCGAATCACAGCTGTGGGGCGAGCAGTATCGCCGGCCGCTGTCCGAGGTGCAGGGCGTGCAGGAGGAGATTGCCTGGCACATCTCGGAAGCGCTGCGCATCCGGCTGACGGGAGAGCAGAAGAAGCGCCTCACACAGAAGAAGACCGGCAGCAGCGACGCTTACCAGGAACATCTCCGCGGCCGCTATCACTGGAACCGCTGGACGCCGGACGGTTTTCGAGCGGCCGCGGCGCATTTCGAGCGCGCCGTCGCGCTCGATCCCTCTTTTGCTCCGGCCTGGGCCGGCCTCGGCGACACCTACGGCGCACTCGCCTTTTATCATCTGGTCGACCCCGGCGAGGGCTGGCAGAAGGCGCGCGACACGGCGCGGCGCGCCATGGAGCTCGACGACAACCTGGCAGACGCGCATAACACGCTCGCGCTGGTGCACATGTTCCACACGTGGAGCTGGAGCGAGGCCGAGCGTGAATTCAAACGCGCGCTCGACCTCAGCCCGTCACATGGGCTGGCGCGTTCCTTCTACGGAATTTACCAGGGTACGCAGCAGCGACCCGATGCCTGCATCGAGGAGAGTCGCCGCGCGGTGGAGCTCGAGCCGCTCTCGCTTCTCTTCAATCTGAACCTCGGCTGGGCCCTGTACCAGGCGCGCCGATACGACGACGCCATACGGCAAGCACATCACATCCTGGAGCTCGACCCCGGGTTCCATGAGGCGAACGCGGTCGCGGCCACCGCCTGCGAGCAGCTCGGCGATTTTCCGCGGGCCGCACGCTACGCGACGAGCGCGCTGCAGAACCTCGGCGTACGGATCGACGAGGCCGCGACGCTCGCCATGCCCCTCGCGACCCAGTCGCCCGAGGCGTATTGGCGATCCCGTGTGGCGATGATGAACTCCATTCCCGGCGCGCGCGACCGGGCGCCGCAGATCTTCATCGCGGCCCACATCGGCCTCGGAGAGATCGATGCCTCGCTGGACCTTATGGGTCAGCTCGTCGAGACACGATCCGGACACTGTGTCTTCTTCGGCTCGGACCCGATGTTCGAGCCTCTGAAGGGTCACCCGCGCTACGAGGCCATCATCGCCCGGGTCTTCGGCGCGCCCTCCACGTAGGGCTTCAGGACGGCATAGAGCGTCGACATGATCGGCGTCGGGACGCCGGCGCGCGCGCCGCGGCGCACGACCGACCCCTGGAGCGCCTCGACTTCAATCCGCTTCTGCTGCGACAAATCGATCAACAAGGAGGACCGCGTAGAGGGAGGAAGCGCGTTCATGTAAGGCGCCAGCCGCGCCTCGAGGTCCGCGGGAAGCGCGATGCCCTCGGCGCGCGCGACGCGCTCGACCTCGCCGGCGGCCGCGAGGAACTGCGCGCGGATGAACGGATCGTCGAGGATGGCCCCTGCCGGAAGCCGCATCGCACCCGTGAACCCCGCAAAGGGCGCAAGATAAATGAACTTCTCCCACAGGATCGGCCTCGCGTCGTCGACGACCTCGGCCTTGATGTCCGCTCCCAGCATCACATCCCGGATCGCCTTCACGCGATCGGTGAGGCCCCGGGAGCCGAAGACCTCGCCGAAGACAATCCGTCGGTGCGTGCCGGTCTGGACGATCCGGCCCGGCGCCTCGAGAGCGGTCGCGATGTACGTCGGCCCGGCGAGCACGCGTGCTTCCCCGGCGACGGCCGCCGTCTCATCGGCGCTGTCGACGCCGTTCTGCAGCGTCAGAACGACGGTCGAAGGTCCGAGCATCGGCCGGAGCATCGGCAGGACCGTGCCGTTGTCATAGGTCTTGACGGCCAGGAGGACGACGTCTGGTGTGCCGGCCTGTCGTGGATCGTCCGTGGCTTCCGCGCGGATCGTGAAGCTCTCGACTTCGGGCGCCACGATCTCCATGCCGCGCTCGCGCAGGGCGGCGAGGTGCGCGCCGCGCGCGATGAACGTTACGCGCTGACCGGCCCTGGCCAGCTTCGCCCCGTAGTACCCGCCGACGGCGCCCGATCCGAGGATGACGAAGTGCATCTCTGATTTCGTAGCGCAGCCCTTCAGGGCTGCTTCGTCCAGTACCAATACGCCGGCAGACCGAGCGCGAGGAGACCGAGCCCCGTCAGCGACTCGCCGGGCCGCTCGAGCAGAGTGTTGAGCACGAAGGCGGTGCCACCGGCGATGAAGAGCGCCGGCACGACCGGGTAGCCCCACGCGCGGTACGGCCGCGGCGTGTCCGGTCGCGTGAACCGTAGACGAAACAGGGCGAGCCCCCCGGCGACGCTGAAGAGAATCGACGCGAACATGACGTACGTGAACAGCTGATCGTACCGGCCGGAAAGCGTCAACACGATCGACCACAGCGTCACCGCGACAATGGCGACGTGCGGAGTCCGATATCGCGGGTGCACGAGCCCTGTGACGCGAAAGAACAATCCGTCCTGCGACATCGCGTAGAGCAGCCGCGACCCGGCGAGGATCGCCGCTGCGTTGCAGCCGAACGTCGAGATGACCACCGTCACGGCGATGAAGGTGGCGCCGCGGTCGCCGACGAGCGCCGTCGCCGAATGCTGGGCGATCCTGACGACGCCGCGCATTTCGTCGAGCCGCAGCGAATAGAAGTACGCGAGGTTGACCGACAGGTAGATCGTTGTCAGCGCGAGGATCCCGTACAGCAGGGCGCGCGGAAGATTGCGTCGCGGATCCTTGATCTCCCCCGCCGCATACGTGACGAAGTACCACGCCTCGTATGTCCAGAGCACCGCGATCATCGCGACGCCGAACGCGGCCGCCGGGCGCGGCACATCAGGGACAACGGGCGTGAACACCGGATCGACGCGCTGGACCACGAGCGCCAGCAGCGGCAGCATCGCGAGCCCGCTCACCTTCGCCGCCGTCATGACGGCGTTGACCATGTTTCCCGATCGGACGCCGACGTAATTGATCGTACCGAGGATCGCGATCGCGCACACGCCGGTGATCTGCGCAGCGGTTATGGTCCAGTTGAGCCCTGCGATCGTCGCCGAGCCGAGAATCCTCGAGCTCGACCACGACGGGATGAAGTACCCGACCCACTCACCAAAGCCCACCGACACCGCGGCGATCCCTCCGCTCACGACGACGAGGAGCGCGGCCCAGCCGTACAGAAAGCCGACGAGTGGTCCCCACGCCTCGCGGAGAAACACGTAAACCCCGCCCGAGCGCGGGAACATGGCCCCCATTTCGGCGTACGTGAGCCCCCCGGCGAGCGCGAGCAGCCCTCCGGCCGTCCAGGCGACGAGCAGCAGGGTGGTCGACGGCAAGGCATCGGCCATGATGCCGGTGGTCATGAAGATGCCGGATCCGACGACGCTGCCGATGACGAAGAGGATGGCCGTCGGCAGGCCGATTGCCTGGACGAGAGCCTTGTCGCGCGCCGCCGGCGCGGCGGAAGCCGCGGTTGAAGCGGAAGTCACGCCGGGACTGTAACATAGGCCCGCCTCGCGCTCGCGCTACGCCCGCGCTTCGGGAACTTTGCCGACGGCGCCGACGTCCAAAAGCGTCAGCACGCTCCCCCCCAAGCGAGCCATGGCAAGGAGGGCGCCATGCGCTTCGCGGAATTTCCCGTAATCGGCCAATTCTTCTCTTGCGCCGGTAGGGGCCTCCTCCACCATAATCTCCGCTCCTCCCGCAACGCTCTTGTTCCTGAAAGTCGCGGCGCAGTAGTCCGCGCCGGGGTCCGATGTCGTTATCTCTGATGCGGCTGCTCTCCAGCCGATCGAGGGTGTCATGACGAAGTGTTTCCACGCCGCCGTTTCCAGACTGAATACGGATCGTGACGGACACACACGACCGCAGAGTCAGCCATGACGAGACGCCGCCTCGTTGGCGCTGCGACGATCGCCCTGGTGTTCGCCGCCACCGGGCACTGGATGGGCGGGCCGCCGTTGAGCGCGACGAACCCTCCGCCGCCGGTTCAGAGCACGCTGCAGCTCTTCAAGAACTATTTCATCACCGGGGACCACGTCGTCCGCGGCATCAGCCTGTGGCGGAAGGGCGTCAACGGAACAGCCGTTGTCGATATTCCGGAGCTTGGGGCCTTGGGCGGTCCCAATGGCGTACCGGTCGCGGCCGACATCGTCGCCGCGTTCCTGTACGTGCAGACGTCGGAACGAACCGGCTTCCGAGGTTCCGGCATAGACAGCGCGAAGTTCAACGGCTTCGACCTCGGGCCATTCATGGCGCCGGGGTCCAACGTCCGGGCTCCGGGACGTTCGCAAAGGCGCTCAACTGGGAGCTCGCGACGCCCCCCTGCTGGAGCCTCGCGATACCCGGCATCCGCAGGATGGTGACGTACCGCGTCGACGCGCTCCGATTCCTGACGATCGATCCCGGCACCGGAAAACAGTCGCTGACGGCGAAGCATCGTCTCGAGATACCAGACGCGGGGAAGCTTTTCGCCGACGATGACGAGAGCGGCGATCGAACCGGGGTTCCTTACGGCGCCGCGTGCAGTCGGCGCCAGCCTGGTCGTCCTGTACAGGGACCAGAGCGAGCTGCTGAAAGGGATCACCATCTACGACGGTGGTTCCACCAAGCGAGCGTTCCAGTCCTGGACGCAGCGGATGATTGGGTTCTATGACCCGAAAATGGCGAGCCAGGGTGCCAAGTCAGCCAAGATGACCCATGTCGTCGGAGACGGCCGGCTGCTTCTGACGGAGCAGCTGAAGATCAACGGCCAGACCTTCCCGAATCCCTTCAGAAGCGCGAACGGCCCCAAGTGGGACAACTTCACGGCCAACGTCGCTTTGCAGGAGAACAACGGCGCGGCGATCATGACAGTCGACCCGGGCCTGCTCGTGCCTGATTGCGTCTCCTGGAGCGCGCTCGTGCTCAACACGCCGGTCAGGGACACGGACAGGGATGGCAAGCTGGACGTCTGGGAAAGCACTCCCGGAGGAGCGCCAATCGATCCAGCGGATCCGAACAGCCCAAAGCAGCCCGACCTGCACGCAATGCGCGCCAACCCGATGACGAAGGATCTCTTCGTAGAGATTGGCTACATGCACACCGGCGTTGTCACGTCATACGCGGGCGTACCGAGACCTCCGCATTCACACCTGCCCACCGAGAAGGCGCTGAGCCTCATGAGCACGGCGTTCAAGAACGCTCCTGTGAACAACCCCGATGGAAGCACCGGCATCAACGTCCACATAGACGTCGGGGGTAACTACCAGGCGCCGAACGTCGATCCTGCTACCGGTCAGCCTTACCCGCCGTTGCCCACGGCCGCAGCCTGCCAGGCGGCCTGGCAGCCACGCTGTGCTCTTGTCCAGTCGGACCTGGCCCGGGGCGGCGAGGCGATTGATGAATCGATTACCGTTTGCCCCCCGGATCCGAATGATCCGACCGTCTGCCAGTTTTCAGATGCTACGGTTGGTCCTATTCCCGGGACGGTGGGTTGGAAGACCGGCTTTCGATTCCTGAGGGACGAGGTCTTCAACCCGCCTCCACTCCTTCCCAACGGGGACGACCCCTGCGATCTGCCCGGCAATACGTGCCAGAGGCGATTCGACAGCAACCGAATGGACACGCACCGCTACGTGCTGTTCGCTCACGCGCTGGGCATTCCCAAGGCATCCTGTCTGGTTGACGGACCGGACGCCGACGGGGACCTCGACACTCCAGATGAAATCTGCCAGGAGACCAACCCGGACTTCCACAGGGCTGTGACCAACTCCGGCATCAACGATTTCCCCGGCGGCGACGGGATGGTGACGCTCGGAGCGTTTCTGAACGCCGATGGGCTGCCGATCGGGAGCGACCAGTATCAGGGCGCCACGTTGTTCCATGAGCTCGGACACGGCTTCGAGCTCGCGCACGGCGGACCGGCGTCGCTCGACCCGGCGGTTGAAAGGAAAAAGAACTGCGCGCCACACCAGCTCAGCACGATGAATTGGCTGTATCAGCTGCACGGACTGGTCAATTTGCAGGGCGAAGTCAAGATGGATTACTCCCGCCAGGTCATAGCCCCTGGCGTCGGGATCGACGAGACTTCGCTCCTCGATACTCCCTTGGCAGGGGGACCGCTATACCGTTCCAGCTGGTATGCGCCCCTGGCCACCAGCAATCTCAACGGCCTGGCAGCCGCGGCGACGAGGCACTGCGACGGAACGATTCTGCTCGCAGGAGATCTTCCGTCTGTGCGCGTCGACGGCGCGGCCGTCGGCCCGATCGATTGGAATTCCGACGGGACGCTGGACACCCAGGCCCCCTCGTTCACACAAGACGTCAACTTCGACGGCAGCCCCACGACGCTGGCGTCGAGCGAGAACGAATGGGCCGCCATTCGTCTGAATCAGCTCGGCATCAGGCGAAATGTCGGGGGACAGTTCATCAGCAAGGACTCGGATAGCACGCTCATGGTGGGGCCAATGTCCCTCGACGTCGGTCGCGGCGACACGGGGCGTGGTGACACCGGGCGCGGCGACACCGGGCGCGGCGACACCGGGCGTGGCGATACCGGGCGCGGCGACACCGGGCGCGGCGATACGGGGACTGCCGGCCGTGGCGATACCGGACGCGGCGATACCGGACGCGGCGACACCGGCCGCGGCGCATTCGGACTGGGAGACACGAATGTCGGTGCCGAAGGCGAGTCCTTCGACGAAATCCCTCTCGAGGTCGTGCTGGCGATGGCGGGCGATGCTCCACCCGCGCCGATCGAGCTTGAAGCCTGCCTGACCGACGGCGAGGGCGAATGCGTGACCGAGGGCGATGGTGATCTGCCTGTGAGACTCGACTGGCAGGCACCTGGCCTCGGAACGGTCGCCTCCTATGAGATCTTCAAGTTCGCCTACGATCCAGAGGCGCCGTTCCCGCCTGCGACTCTCCCGACCGTTCCGTTCGCGATCGTGGAGTTGGAAGAGGGAGAGGAGAGCGTACCGACGACATACTTCGACGACTTTGCCTGCGGCGGGCCGAACCTCGCCTACTTCGTCAAGGCCAGGTTCGACGACGGTTCCTTGAGCCCGATCTCCAACTACGCAAAGGTCGTTACGCCCATAACCATCTGCTTCCAGGATCTCGGGGTCGAAGCACCGCCCGCCACACTCGGCGATCCCGCCACGCTCGGCGAGCAGGAGATAACTCCGTTCAACGACACGCGCGAGTGCGGCGCGGACGTGACCACCGTGCCGTCGCCTTTGGGGGGTGTTCTCACGTTCGACACCTCCGTCGCCCATCGCACGGCAAACACGGCCGAAGGGCCCTGTGTGTGGGTCACCTGGAGCCACGGTTTCACGGGTGATGTCTACTTCGACTATGTGGGAGAGGGGCGCGACGCGACGACGCTCACGATGACGCTACCTGCAGGAACGACCGGGTTTTACTTCTATGCTGAACCGAATACCCGTCAGCCGTTCCTTTTCACGATCACGACGAGCGACGGCGAGGTATTCGAAACGAGCACCGAAGCCGTGATTGACGGCGAAGGCGGGGCGCGCGGCTTCGCCTTCTACTCAGACTTCGCAACCATCACCAGCATCGTCGTGACGACGGAAGCTGGAGCGAACGGATTCGCGGTAGGCGAATTCGGGATTGCGAGGCGGGTCCAACCCGAGCCGTAGAGGCACCGCGCGGTCGCACAATCGAATTCGGATAGGAGCCGGCGAGTACTCGAGGTGCTCGCCGGTTTTTCCTTTCTCTACTTCCCCGCGCGGCGGCGGACATCCGGGAGGAGCGCGTCTTCCTTCGACTCGCCCCGGATGCTGAGATAGAGACGGTACGACTCGGCGAACCCGTCGTTGTTCAAACCCTCACGGACGCGCCCCTGGTAGTAATAGACGGGCGGGAAGAAGCCGTAAGTGGGGTCCTCGTCCAGGAACATCGACAGCGCCTCGCCTCGCCGCTTGATGCAGCGGTCGAACTCGGAGTCGGCCTGCGTGAAGGCGCCCGCCTCGAGATACGCGCGCCCGAGATCGAAGTGTCCGATCCAGGTGTCGAGCAGCGTATTGGCCTCGATGAAAGCCTTGACCGCCCCGCGCGCGTCACGGTTCTTCAGCGCCGCTTCACCCTCGATGATCTTCGCGTACGCCTGAGGCTCGGCGAGGAGCTCCGAGCCGAGGCCGGCGGCGAGGGCCCGAGCCTTCGCGGCCGCGCCGGCCTCGACGAAGATCCGCGCCGCCAGGAAGCGGATCTTCACCGCCTTGCTGGTCGCCAACGCCTTGTCGGCGGCAGCAATCGCGGCGGCTCGTTGCTGTCGTAGCAGCTGGGTGTATGCCAGCGCGGCGAGCTTGCTCGCCGAGAGCTCCAGATCGTTGGATTCGAGGTCCTTGGCGGCGCCCTGAGTGAGAATCTGCGCGGCATCGGAGAAACGGCCCTGGTAGATCGCGAGGTCGCCCAGAGCTGACGCCATGTAAGACGCGCCCTGCTGGTTGGTCGCTCCGACTTTGTCGTACGCATCGCGGGCCAGCACCAACTGATCGGGTGTCTGCGGATCCTGCAGGAGGTGAGCGAACGCGAGCGCCATCAAGCCAAAGACGCGTGGCTCCGGTATAGCACGCGCCTCCCGCTCCGCGGTCTGGAAATCGCTCGAGTAGGCCGCGTACAGCGCAAGGTTCTCCCGGTACAGCAGCCGCTTCGGAAGGATCTTGACCGCGATCTGCATCTCCTCCACGGCCTTCGGCATGTTCCGCAACTGGGTCGAGCACAACGCGAGATTGTTGTGCGCGGCGACGTCAGCGGCATACCGCGCGAGGAGATCGCTGTATTCCTTCACGCACGCCTGATAGTCACCGGTGATCATGTAGAAGTTTCCGCGCGTGCGGTACCGCTCGCGCTCCGTCATGCTGTCGAGATGACGGACGGCTTCCTTGATGTACTTCTCGGCGTCCTGCTGCTGATCCAGGTTGTACGACGCCATGGCCAGCGCCGCCCAGGCGATCCCGAAGTTCGCGTCGCGCCCCACGGCTTTCAGGAAGCCGGTTCGGGCCTCCTCGAACCTGCTGTTGGACTGCGCGTCCATCGCGACGGCATAATCCCGCACGACTTCCAGCGACGTGGCCGACAGCGTTTCCATCGCGAAGCGCTTGACCGAGTCCGAGGTCTCGTCGCCGAGCGCCTCGCGAACCTCATTCGCCAGCGTCGCCGCGGCGCTGAGGACGCCCTCCTTGCTGGAGGCCCTGCCGCGAGCGGTGGTAATGACGTCCCCGGTGACCGCCTGGGTCGCTTTGACTGAAACGGCGTAATTGGTCCCTTGCCGGTCGATCGAGCCGGAGAGCACGACGCCAAGGCCCTGCTTGACTGCCAACTCCTGAGCCGCGCGCTCATCCAGCCGCTCGGGTGGCGTGACCCCGAGGTTGCGCCGGATGAGCGTCCGGTCGAAGGCGGTGATGAACCCCGCGCCTTCCAGCGCCAGCTTGAGCATCGGTTCCAGCGTACGGTCGAACGCCGCATCGCCCGTGCCGTTCTGAAAATCCGCGATCACGACCGACACGGGCTCGTGCTCCGGCGGCGGGGCGGGCGTGCGAGCCAGCCAGAATGTCCCGCCGATCAGCGTCAGCACCAACAGGGCGGCGGCGCCAACAATCCGCTTCGTCAGTTGCCGGATCTTGGGCAGCGGGTGGCCCTGAGCGTCGAGCCTGTTGAGATCTGCCAGCAGCTCTTGAACGTTCTGATACCGCGCGGCGGCGTCCGGCTGCAGACACCGCGTCACGATCTGGTCGACCTCGTCAGGGATCGACGGGTCGATTTCCTGAACCGGCTTCGGCGCGTGCTCGACGCGCGCCATCAGCTCGTTCAGCGCGTCCGTCGGGTTCTCGACGTCGCGCATGCCGACGAGCATGTCGCGCATGATCATGCCTACCGCGTAGATGTCCGACCGCTGGTCCGCCGGCTGCCCCTTGGCCTGCTCGGGCGACATGTACGCGACCGTGCCGACGACCGCCCCCTGCATCGTGGCGCCGGTGACGAGGGCGCTCCGCGACAGCGGCATCGTGCCCTGCATCACGTTCCCCTCGACCTGCCGGACCGCCGAGCGGGCGATGCCGAAGTCCATGATCACCACGGTCTCCCCTTCGACCATGATGTTGGCCGGCTTGAGGTCCCGGTGAATCACGCCCGCACCGTGCGCCGCCTGGAGACCGGCGCCGAGCTGCCTGATGAGAAGCAGCGTCTGGGGGACCGTCAGATGGCCCGACGTCTTGAGCTCGGTTGACAGATCGCGGCCGTCGATGAACGACATCGTGATGTATTTCGTGCCTTCGACTTCGCCGATGTCGTGGATGCGGACGACGTTGTGGTGGGTGACCTGACGCGCGAGCAGCAGCTCGCGCTTGAACCGTTTTTCGAGCTCCTTCGCGGTCGCGGGGTCGGCGCTGACTTCGGGTCGGATGACCTTGAGCGCCACGGCGACGCCGAGCTCCTCATCCCACGCGTGATAGACGATTCCCATGCCGCCCGCCCCCAGCACCCGAAGGATGCGGTAGCGGGGTCCGAACGCATCGCCAGGTGCCAGCGCCCCTAGCGGCGCGCCTGGTGGACGCGCGGCGAGCCCGCCCGGATCGGATGACAGGCGCGTCTCTCCGCCGTCGTCAGGCGGTTGAAGCGGCGGCGGCGGAACCGGTGGGAAGGGGGTCAAGGTGGCGGCCGCGACGCGGTTGGCCGTCACGCTCTTGCCGCATTGGGGACACATCCCGCCCTGCGCCGCGGCGCTCGCTCCGCAATGAGGGCATACCAATTGGTGGCACCTCCGGGCGCCCAAGGGTGGGGAGGGGCCATTATGACCTGAAAGCCCCTGCGCGACAATGCGTTAGGCGGTAGCCGCAACCAGTCGGGAGGGACTCAGGATCTCTGGCCCGACCGTTTTCGGGCGTCCGCCGCCAGCGGATCAGGCGGGTCGGCGCTCGGGCGAAGGTCCAGAAACCGCTGGTAGCTGGCGCGCGCGGCCGGGGTGGCGCCGAGCGCCTCCTGCGCGCGCCCGAGCCAGTAATGGATCGGCGGCAGGTACCGCAGCGTCGACGTATCCGCGAAGAATGCGTCGGTTGCTTCCCCGCGCCGCTTCAGGCACAGCTCCAACTCAGCCAGCGCCTGGGCGTGCTGGCCCGCTGCCGTGTACGCCTCGCCCAGCAGCGCGTGTCCGATCCAGGAGTCGTGGAGTTTCAACGCCTCCCGAATGGCGTCGATGGCGTCGGGGTACCGCTTCCGCTGTAGAGCGAGCGCTCCCGCGATCAGCCGGCCGTACGAGCGCGTCTGACTCTGGATGACGTTCCCCATGCCATCCGCGATCCGTTGGGCGTCGTCGCTCCGGCCGGTTGCGATCAGCACACGTGCGGCCGGAAACAAGACGCTTTCGAGATCGCTCAGGCTGGCGGCACGGGCGGCCGCCGCTGCGGCGCTGCGACGATCCCCCATGGCGAGATGGGCTTCGGCGAGCGCCACCTGTTTCTGCGCGGCGTTGAAGCTGGCCGTCTCCTTCTCGTCGATCGCAATCCCCGCCTGGAGGATTCCGATAGCCGCCTTGTGGCGGCCGAAGTACATCTCGAGATCAGCCTCTCCCATCGCCGCCAGCGAACGTCCGAGGGGGCTGGCGTCGGCGAGGCGAGCGTATTCCTGGCGCGCCTCGGCTTCCGCTTCCTGCGCGAGCATCGACAGGGCCAGCGTCAGTCCGGCGTATTCGTATTTCGGGTTCTCCTTGAGCACGGCCGACGCTTCGGCCCGCGCGGTCGCGAAGTCGCCCGCGTACATCGCGTAGGTCGCGTAGTTGGTCCTCTGCAGAAGGTTCCGGGGGTAGATCTCCGTCGCCTTCTTGCCTTCCTCCATCGCTCGCGGCAGGTTCCGCGCGAAGACGTACGACAGCGCCAGGTTGGCGTGCCCCATGTTGTCGGCCGGATATTCCTTGACCAGCAACTCGAAGTTGTCGATGGCCTGCTGGTAGTCTCGCACGGTGCCGAGGTAGTAGACGCCGAGCGTCCGGTACTTCTCGCGGGCCGTCATCCGATCGAGGTACTTGAGTGCCAGCTCGTACTGGGTCTTGGCGTCGGCATCCTGTTTCAGGTTCGTGTAGATGGACGCCATGTTGATATAGGCCCGTCCGAATGCCGGATCGAGCGCGACGGCTGCCTGGAATGCGTTGAGCGCTTCGCGCGGCTTGCCGGCGGCGTTCAACGCCTGCCCGCGCGTGTAGGCCGCCATCGCCTCGAGCGAGCTGGCTGTGAAGGTTTCGGCCTCGGCGAGCCGCGCGCTTTCTGGCGCCGTGTCGCCGAGCGCCTCGCGAACCTCCGCCGCCAGCGAGGCGATCACCTGCAGCACCGCGCCTTTGTCCCGGGCGGTCCCGGCAGCCGTCTTCACCACCTTGTCGCTCGCGGGATCGACGGCCCGGACCGACAGGTCGAACCGGCCGTCACGCGGCACGATGGCGCCGGCGAGCACATATCTGATCCCTTCGCGTACCGCCAGGACGCGTGCCGTCTTCTCGTCCAGCCTGCTGCCGGCACCGATGCGCGCCGCCAGCGTCGCGGCGTCCCGACGCGGATAGGCCGTGATGAACGAGGCGCCCTCTATCGCGATGCTCAACGCCTGCTCGACAGCGCCGTCGAACACGGGATCGCCCGATGTGTTCTCGAAATCGGCGATGAGCACCGATACCGGGTCGGGCACGACCGTGGGCGCCGGCGAGCGCGCCAGCCACCACGTGCCGCCGAGCAGCATCAGGACGACAGTCCCGACGGCGTAGACCAGACGCTTCGTCAGCGGCCGGACCTTTGGCCGCGGCTTCCCTTCCGCATCCAGGCCGTCGAGGTCCGCGAGCAGGTCCGAGACCCTTTGATACCGTGCGGCGGGATCCGGCTGCAGGCACCGCGTCACCACACGATCCACCGCTTCCGGAATCGCCGGATCGATCTCCCTCACCGATTTCGGCGCGTGCTGGACGCGCTCCATCAGGTCGTTGAGGGCAATCGTCGGGTCTTCGATGCGGCGCAGTCCCACCAGCATGTCGCGCATGATCATGCCGACCGAGTAGATATCCGACCGCTCTTCGGCAGGCTGCCCCTTGGACTGCTCGGGCGACATGTATGCGACGGTCCCGACGATCGCGCCCTGCATCGTCGCTCCCGTCGCGAGCGCGCTCTTCGACAGCGTCATGGCTTCGGACGAGCCGCCCCCCTCGATTGTGTGGACCGCCGAGCGGGCGATGCCGAAGTCCATGATGAGCAGGGTGTCGCCCTCGACCATGATGTTGGCCGGTTTCAGGTCGCGGTGAATCACGCCGGCGGCGTGAGCTTCCTGAAGTCCAGCCGCGAGCTGTCGCACGAGATGAAGCGTCTCGGGGACCGACAGGTGCCCGCTCGCCTTCAGGATCGTGGCGAGATCGCGCCCGTCGACGAACGTCATCGTGATGTACTTCGTGCCCTCCACCTCGCCGATGTCGTGGATGCGGACCACGTTGTGGTGGGAGACCTTGCGCGCGAGCAGCAGCTCGCGTTTGAATCGCTTTTCGAGCTCCTTTGCGATGATCGGGTCGGCGTTGACTTCGGGCCGGATGACCTTGAGCGCCACGGCGACGCCCAACTCCTCGTCCCAGGCCTGATAGACGATCCCCATGCCGCCGGCGCCGAGCACGCGGATGATGCGGTAACGGGTGCCGAACGGATCGCCCGTAGCCAGCGCGCCCGGCGGAGCGCCGGCAGGACGCGCGCTCAGGCCACCGGGCTCGGAGGCCAGCCGCGTCGCGTCGTCAATTTGAGTTGGCGGGACGGCCGGGAACGGGGTGAGAGTCGCGGCGGCAACGCGGTTGCCGGGCATACTCCTGCCGCACTGCGTACACTGCCCAGCGCGCGAGGCGGCACTCGCTCCGCAATGAGGGCATACCAAATGTTGCTGGCACCTCCGGGCGCCTTAGGTGTGAGAGGGGACATTATGGCTTGAAAGATGCGACCGGACAACGCCACACTTTCCTCCCGCGCGGAGCTGAGAAAAGTCCTTCGTCTGCGTGACTATTCCCCACCTGTGAGTGACCAGCAAGTTTCACAAGAACGCTCTTGCGCCGGTCGGTCAACGGGCCGATAATCTGCGCTCCCCTCGGCTATTTTTTGCGAACGATCACCCGCCGCAGGGGAAGCTCTCTATCTCCGGCAACGGAAATCACGGCGAATGCGGCTGAGCAGCCGCGTGATGTTCCTCCATTCGTGAGGGATGGTGATGAAGCCACGCCTGATGGCGTCGTGTCTCGCCTGTGTCATGGCGATCTCGGCGCACGCGTTCCTGAACGCCCAGCAGTCGCCGCACGGCGGCGCGAACGTCAAGCCGCAGCCGGGACCGAACATCAACGCCGCCGCCGGCATCTTCGATCCGACCGACCCCGCCGCGCTCGTGAAAGCCGACGTGCAGATGCAGCGGCAGAACGAAACCGTCCTCGCCGCCTCGGTGAGAAACCCCGATCATCTTCTGGCGGCCGGCAACGACTATCGGTTCGTCGACTTCCCGCAGGATCAGTTCTTCGGCGGGAACATGAACATCTTCACGCGGCTGTTCGCGAGGCTGTTTGGAAAACCGGCGCATCGGCTTCTCTCGCGATCGGCCGCTTCGATTGGCGCGTGGACCGGCGTCTATCGCTCGTGCAACCGCGGGCGCTCGTGGATAGGCGGCGCGGTTCCGGGCAGCCCGCTCGATTTCTCCGAGGCCTCGCTGGCGTCGCCGATCAAGGCGTTCAGCAATGCGGCCGCCGCGCAAGGCGGGCATGCCGAGACGACCGACGCCGTCCTCGTCCCGGGCCCGGCGGGACGCATGCATCTCCTCATCCTCGCGTTCGTCCGCTTCCCGAACGGCAACGTCGGCGAGAGCCGGATGTACCACGTCAGTTACACGGACCGCAACAACCATGAAGGCGGCACCTGCTTCAATTACGAACGCACGATCGAGATTGACCGCTCGACCGCGCACGTGACGTCGACGGTCCCCGCCCCGTTCCTCGACAAAGGGGCGATGGCGGTCGATCAGGACGGAACGCTGTATGTCGCCTACACGGTGTTCCTGGAAGGCGACAACAGCAAGGTCGTCGTGGCGCGCTCGACCAACGGCGGCGCGACCTGGACGAAGACGATGCCGCTCCTGACGCTCGGCTTCCTCCGCAACCACGGCACGACGCTGGCGGTCGATCCCCTCAACGGGACGGTGTATCTCGCGTGGCGGCTCTTCTACGACAAATGGCCGCTCATGGTGGTTTCCAAGTCGTATGACAGGGGGCGCACGTTTCTGCCGGCGACGCCGATCACGCACTGGTGGCCGGCGAGGAGCCTGAAAGACATCATCAAACAGCTCAAGGCGTCGAACCTCAAGCCGTTCGATCAGTTCACGAGCGAGCCGGGGCCCCCCGAAACGGCGACGGCGCGGTCGCTCGCGTTTCCGCAGCTGGTCGCGGGCGTGGTCAACGGCCGGTCGAAGCTGTTCGCGGTCTGGCAGGAGCGCGTGGATGTGAATCCCGCCTCCGCGACGTTCGGCCAGCCGCTCGCAACCGGCAGCCCGCGCATCGTGCTGTCGACGTCGACCGACGGCGGCTGGAGCTGGACGGCCCGCAAGGCGGTGGACGCCGGGCCGCGCAAGGAACACCTGGAGCAGCCGGGCGTCGGCCCCATCGTGACGCGGCCGTCCGGGCCACAAGTGCAGCCGGCGCTGAACATCAGCGGGACGACCAATCCCCAGCTGGTACTCCTCTATCACGAGGCGCGCGAGGAGCTGGCGCAGCCCTTCGAGACCAGCTTCATCAGCGGGATCGGCCGGCAGATGGACGTCCGCGTGGCGCGCCTCGACCCGGTCACGGGCCAGCGCGTCGCTCCTTCCGTGCAGGTGTCCCAGTATCCGATCAAGGCCAACTCGTCCCCGGCCCAGCTGGCGGAGACGGCGCCCGGGTACAAGAAGGTGCATCGGCCGAACCTGACGATGTACAGCGGCGGACTGCGGGCGTTCTTCGGCGACTACTCCGCCCTGGCCACCTCGCAGGTCTTCGAGAGCGGCAGCACGTGGAAGTGGGCGACCGAGCCGAGCTCGCTGCTCGCGATGTGGACCGACAACCGCGACGTGCAGTTTCCGGTCGACCCGGTCACGCTCAAGCCGGACATCAACGCCCCCTGGACCGGGTACCAGGCGATCAAGCCGATCGACCCGACCGACCCGGGCACGCCGTTGCCGTCGAGCTGCGGGCAGGTGGCCACGCGGAACTCGAACCCGTACTTCGCGGAAATCGCGGGCCTGGTGGCCGGGGCGCCGCAAAGCTTCAAGCCGCTGAACATCCAGCGGTCGTTCGTCACGTACTTCGAGAACCGCACGCCGGTCGATCGCCTCTTCCGCCTGACGTTACAGGACAACGAGGCGGGCGGCGTGGACGGCTCGTTCGATCAGTTCTCATTCACCGCGGCCGACGACGTCCGGGACGTGCAGATCTTCGCCAATTCCGGCCACACGCGGACGTTGTGGGTGCAGCCGTCGGCGAACCAGACGGCGTCGGTGCGCGTGATCGCTCAGGAGATCGTCGCCATCGGCGGCGCGCTCAAGACCGACGGGCTGCGGGCGCGCGTCATCCTCAACCCGGACCCGACGAACCCGGCGTTGACCGAGGTCCCCGCGACCGCGCCGGGGTTTGGCGGCGCGACCATCGAGGATTCGGAAATCCACAACCCGCAGATTTCGTCGCCGCAGATCTCCACGTTCTCCAACCGCGCGCCGCAGATCTCGAGCCCGCAGATCTCCACGCCGCAGATCTCGAGCCGCAGATCTCCACGCCGCAGATTTCCACGCCGGGTGAGGCGGGGCCGCAGATCTCGTCGCCGCAGATCTCGACGCCGGCGGTCGGTGGCGAAGTCAACGGCATGGACGTGACCTGGACGGTCAAGAACCAGGGCAACACGACCACTCAGTACGAGGCCCTGCTGAACGTGCCGGGCGTGGAAGCGTTGATCGCGAGCGGCAACTACCAGTTCCAGCTGATCGTGACCCGGACGAGCCTCGTCCCGGGCTTCGTGCAGACGGCGACGGGCTGCGAGCCCGCCCTGGTGCCGAAGGTGCAGGTGATCAGCAACGTGCCGATCCCGCAGATCTCGAGCCCGCAAATCTCGACGATCAGCAACCCGCAGATCTCGAGCCCGCAGATCTCCTCGCCGCAGATCTCGACCTTCTGGGTGGAGCCCGAAGGTGGAGCGGAGGGACAGAACTCGCACGGCGACGAGGGGAACGAAGACGCCCACTCGACGGTCGTTCCGGACGAAATCAAGATCACACTGCGCGCGACCCGTCTCACGCCGATTGCGGCGGGCGGACCGACGCTGAGGCCGGAAGACGTCGCGGACGTCGTGGCGCGTGTCGACTCCGTGTCGACCAACGTCGTCGACGGCGTGGTGCAGCCCGAGGGCACGCAGCCCGGCGCCATCACGTTCCCCGATTTGGTGGTGGCCAACTACGTGCCGGCGGCGACGACCCTCGCGACGGCGCCCGGCGGCCAGGTCACGCTGTCGGCCTGGCGGCACCACAACCAGGGCACTGGCCCGGGCAACGCCGCCGACGAGACGATCAGCAATGGCTTCTACCTCTCCACCGACGCCGTCATCACGGCCAGTGACGTGCGGCTGGGAGGCACGGTCAATACGAACGCCGAGCTCCCCATCGGCGGCGGGTTCGATTGGAGCGCGCCGACCGTCACCATTCCGTCTGCCACCGCGCCCGGGAGCTACTTCATCGGCGTCCTGGTCGACGAGCTCAGCGAAACCACCGAGACGAACGAGGGGAACAACTTCGTCAGCGAGCCGATCGAGATCGTCGGAACGGCGCTGACCGCGGAGCTGTCGATCACCCTCACATCGCCTGAGACAGTCACCGTCGGGCAGAACGCCGACTTCGCGTTCCAGGTCACGAACAACGGTCCCGCGCCAGCCACGAACGTCACGCTCGTTGGCACCTTTGGTGCCGGCCTGACGTTCGTGTCCGCGACCAACGGTTGCGTCTTCGGCTCGCCGTGCAACCTCGGGACCCTCGCGCCTCTGGCAACGACGACGGTGACGGTGACGATGCGTGCCGACGCGCCGGGAAGTCCGGTCGTGACGGCGACGGTTGCCGCGGATCAGGCCGATCCGACGCCGTCGAACAACAGCGACAGCGAAACGACGGACGTGGAGCTCAGTGCGTGCTCGATTTCGTTCTCCGGACCGTTCGGCACCTACTCATTCAATTCGACGCCGTTCGAGCTCACGCGCGGCGACTTCAACGAAGACGGCGCGACGGACCTCGTGATGGCGAACCAGTCGCCGACCCTCGGCGGCGTGGCGCTCGTCGTGAACGACGGAACAGGCGGCTTTACCGAGTCGACGTTTGTCCCGTTTGGAATGCAGGCCTGGTCGCTGGCGGTCGCCGACTTCAACGGAGACGACAACCTCGACGTGGCCGCCGGCGCGGGAAGCGGGACGACCGCTGCTGTCATCGTCCTCTTCGGGAACGGGACGGGTGGTCTGGCGGCGGGTCCGACCCTGCCGATCGGTGCCGGCACTCCGCTGGGCGTCCGGGCCGCTGACCTCGATGGGGATGGCGATCAGGATCTCGTGGTTGCCGCAGTCGCCGGCGGCCTCAGGCTCTTCCACGGAGACGGGGCGGGGGCCTTTGGCCCGCCCGTCACGCTGACAGTTAGTGCGAATCCGGTCACCGTGGTCGTGGCCGACTTCAACGAAGATGGCGTGGCCGATATCGCCGTCGGCCATTCGACCGGTACCGCGATCTCGATCCTGAACAGCGACGGGCAGGGCGGATTCGCCGCGGCGGTCCAGATCCCGACTCAAACCGAGGGTCGCGTCTATTCATTCGGAGACGTCAACGAGGACGGCAATCTCGATCTCATCGTCCGAGACGGCACCGCGCCCGCACAGCGAGTGACGATGCTGCCTGGAAACGGAGCGGGCGGGTTCGGAGCCGCGGTCGTCGTGATGTCAGGCTTCCGCATGACAGCGCCGACGCTGGCCGACCTCAACGGCGACGGCAACCTCGATGTCGTCGCGTGGGACCTCGACACGAGCTCGCTGGTGATCCAGCTGGGTGATGGAACGGGCGGCTTTGGTGCGGCGGCGCGGTTCGCTGCCCCGATCTTCACGAACCCCGTTCCGATCGACCTGACCGGGGATGGTCGAGTCGACATCGCCGTGGGCGGCCCGGACGGCGGGCTGCGCGTGCTGCGCAACTCCTGCGGACAGGCGGAGGCGAATCTCTCGCTGTCGGTCACCGACGCACCGGACCCCGTGGCCAATGGAGCGCAGCTCACGTATACGCTCGAAGTCACGAACAACGGACCGAACGGCGCAACGTCCGTCTCCGTGACCGACGTGCTGCCGTCCGGCATCAGCTTCCTGACCGCGACACCGTCGCAGGGGACCTGCGGCCTCACCGGCGGCGCCGTGCAGTGTCTGCTCGGCGACATCCCGCCGGCAGGAACCGCGACGATCACCATCACCGCACGTGCGATAGCAGGCGGGACGAAGACCAACTCCGCGACCGTCACGGCAGCCGAGTACGATCCGGCGCAGGCCGACAACTCCGACTTCGAGACGACGGTGGTCGACGCCGGCGCCCTCACGCTGACCGTCCTCAACACGAACGACAGCGGTCCTGGCTCGCTGCGGCAGGCGATTGTCGACGCGAACCTGAACACGGGGCAGCTCGACACGATCGCTTTCAACATTCCGGGACCCGGGCCGCATGCGATCGCCGTTCCAGCGCTGCTGCCGACGATTACCGATCCGGTCGTCATCGACGCGACGACGCAACCGGGCTACCTCGGCGTGCCGGTCGTCCGGCTGGACGCCGTGGCCGGCGGCGGCGGACGCGCCATTCAGATCAACAGCGGCGGCAGCACCATCCGCGGCCTGTCGATCACCGGATTCTCCGGTTCCGGCATCGCGATCCAGACCGGCGGCCTCAACATCATCGAGGGCAACTACATCGGCGTGACGCCGGCGGGCGTCGCGAGCGGGAACGTGCCGGGCATTTCGATCAACGGCTCGGCGAACAACCGCATCGGCGGGACGGTCGCCGCCCAGCGGAACGTGATTTCGGGCAACACGACGTCGGTCGGCATCAACATCAACGGCGCCGCGTCGACCAACAACTTCGTCCTCGGCAACTTCATCGGCCTGAATCCGGCCGGAACGGCCGCCGTGCCGAACAACGGCGGCATCGTCATCCAGACCGGCGCGTCGGCCAACGTGATCGGCGGCACCGTGCCGGGTTCCGAAAACGTCATCTCGGGATCGGCGAACCTCTCGAGCGGCGTCTCGGTTACCACCGGCGCGACGGCCAACATCGTTCAGGGCAACCGGATAGGCACCGATGCGGCGGGCACGATCGGGGTGCCGAACGGCGGGGCGGGTGTCTTCATCACCGCCCCCGGGAACACGATCGGCGGCGACGCGGCGGGCGCGGGCAACCTCATCTCGGGCAACGTCGGGAGCGGCATCAGGATCGATACCGCGGCGGCCACGGGCACCCTCGTCAGAGGCAACGTAATCGGTCCGAACCTCGCCGGCACGGCCGCGCTGCCGAACAATCCGGGCGTCCACATTACTGGCGGCGCGTCAGGGACGATGGTCGGAGGAGTCACGGCGGCCGCGCGCAACGTCATCTCGGGCAACACGAACGGCATCATCATCACCGGCAGCCCGAACACCGTCGTCGAGGGCAACTACATCGGGACGACGCCGGCCGGCACCGGCGCGCTGGGGAACCTGGGCAGCGGGCTGTTCGTTCAAAACGGCGCGACCGGGACGCGTATCGGAGGCGTGTCGGCCGGTGCACGTAACCTCATCTCGGGCAACCAGGGCAGCGGCGTTGTCTTCCTTGGCGACACGACGACGGGGAACGTCGTGCAGGGCAACTTCATCGGCACGACCGTCGGCGGCACGGGTGCGCTCCCCAACCTCGGGATTCAGAGCGGTGTGTTCATCAACGGAGCGCCCGGCAACACGGTCGGCGGCACGGCGCCCGGCGCCGGCAACGTGGTCTCAGGTAACGCGAATCACGCCGTCACCGTCGTTGGAGCGGCCGCCATCGGCAGCGTCATTCAGGGGAACTTCATCGGCACGGATCCCACCGGGACCATCCGGGTCGCCAACGTCGGGATCGGCGTCGACATCGTGAGCGCCGTCAACACGACGATCGGCGGCGCGGGCGCCGCACGGAACGTCATCTCCGGCAACGGCGCAGGCATTCAGATCCGGACGAACGCGTCCGGCACGATCATCCAGGGCAACCACATCGGCGTGAACGCCGCGGGGACCGCTGCGATCGGCAACGGCGTTGGCATCAACATTCATGACGCCGTCACCGGGACGATAATCGGCGGCGCTGCGCCGGGCGAGGGCAACGTCGTGTCCGGGAATACCGGTACAGGCGTGTCGATTGGCAATTCCGTCACGGGTACGCTCGTCCGGGGCAATCGCATCGGAACCGACGTGACCGGGACGCTGGCCCTGGCGAACACAACCGACGGCGTGAACGTGTCGCTGGCAAGCAACAACACGATCGGCGGCACCGGCGCCGGCGAGGGTAACGTCATCGCCTTCAATGGCGGCCGCGGGATCAACATCAGCACCGGCACGGCCATCCGAATCAGCCGGAACGCGATCTTCGGAAACCAGAACATCGGAATCGATCTCGGATCGAACGGCGTGACGCCAAACGATCCGGGCGACGCCGATGTCGGCGCGAACGACCTGCAGAACTTCCCGGTGCTGACGTCGGCTACGCTGAATGGCGGCCAGACGACCGTCGAGGGCACGCTGAACAGCACGGCGCAGACGCAGTTCACGATCGAGCTCTTCACCAACGCCGCGTGCGACACTTCCGGCAACGGAGAAGGGCAGACCTTCCTCGGATCGACGACGGTGACGACGAACGCCGACGGCAACGCGAGCTTCCAGGCTGTCGTCGGCACCGCGACCATCGTGACGGCGACGGCCACCGATCCGAACGGCAATACGGCGGAGTTCTCCGGGTGCCTCACGGCGACGGCGTCGGCGCTGGCCGCCGACCTTCGCGTGGCGACGACCGACGCGCCGGATCCGGTCCTGCTCAACGGTGAGCTGATCTACACGGTCACCGTCACGAACGACGGGCCGTCGCCCGCGACCGGCGTGCGTCTGACCCAGACGCTCGGCGCCGGCGTGACCTTCCTGTCTTCGTCGGTCCAGTGCGACGTTTCAGCGCAAGCGGCCGACTGTTCGATCGGAACGCTCGCGAGCGGTGCGTCCACCATAGTGACGATCCGGGTCCGGGCGACGGCGGTCGGCATTCACGCCAGCACCTCGACCGTCGATGCTGTGGAAACCGATCCGACCGCCAACAACGTCGCGGCGACCAGTACGGCGGTCGTTTCGTTCGGGCCGTGCCTGACCGGCACGTTCGGCCCGCCTGTGATCTATCCGGCTGGCCGCAACACGGAGATCGCCGCCCTCGGCGACTTCAACGAGGACGGCTTCGTCGACGTCGTCGCGACCAACGATACCGGCAATCCCCGCGGCATCCAGCTCCTGATCGGAAACGGCGACGGCACCTTCGATCCGCCCGTGTACTTCCAGGCTGGCGCTGACGGCATCGCCGTCGGCGACTTCGACCGGGATGGAAATCTCGACGTGGCGACGGCGAATGAGAACACCCAGGTCACCGTCCTGTACGGCAACGGCGCCGGCGGGTTCCCCAGGGTGACGCGTTTCCCAACCGGTCTGGACAATCCGGGCGGGGCCTTCGTCGCGGATCTGACCGGTGATGGTTTCCTCGACCTCGTCATTGGCGTCGAGGACGAAGGCGGCCTCGCGTACCTGATGCGGAACGACGGCGCCGGCGGGTTCCTGGCGCCGGTTCCACTTCCGTCCGGGACCGAGGTGGTCGGCATCGCCCTGGAGGACTTCAACGGTGACGGGTTCGTCGACATCGCAACCGGCAACGCCGCCGACAACTCGATCTCGGTTCTGAGGAACAACGGAACCGGCACGTTCACGGAAGTCTCGCGGCTGACGCCAGGGCCCATGCTCGGCATCCGTTCCGTCGGCGATCTGAACGGCGACGGCAGGCCCGATATCCTGTTCGGTCGGATCGTGACCGGCGGGGCGGTTGCAAGCGTGTACTTCAACAGCGCAACCGGCACGTTCACCGGCCCGGTGGACATCGGCCCGGTCTCGGCCGAGTTGCACGACGGCGCCGCCGCTGACCTGACCGGCGACGGCTTCAAGGACTTCGTCACGTTTACCGGCGGCACGGTGCTGGTCATGAGGGGGGACGGCGCCGGGAACTTCGCGCCGCCCGTCGCCTATGCCGTCGGCACCGATCCTGGCAACCTCACGCTCGGCGACGTCGACGACGACGGCCGGTTCGACATCCTGCTGGCCCAGGAGAACGCGGGGCTGGCGGTGCTGCTCAACCGCTGCGGCACGCAGACGGGCAGCGCGAACCTGTCGGTCACGATGACGGACTCGCAGGATCCCGTCACGCCGGGTACCGAGTTGACCTACACGATCACCGTGACGAACCACGGCCCCGACGTGGCGACCGGTGTGGTTGTCAGCGACGCGCTGCCGGCGCCGAGCTTCGTCTTCGCGGGAATGGTGTCTGGCGCCTGCACGTTCGTTGGCGACGACGCGATGACCTGCCCGGTCGGCACGATTCCGGTCGACGGGACGGCCTCGATCGTCTTCAGGGTCCGGGCTTACAACAGCGTCAGGACGAACGCGGCGACGGCGATTGGGAACCAGGCCGATCCGGACTTCTCCGACAACACGGCGGTCCAGACGACGACGGTGACGCCGCCGTTCCCCCTGTGTGGCGACGGCAACGGCAGCTTTGGCTCGCCCACGAACTTCGCCGCCGGCTCAAACGTGTACATGTCGGCGCTCGGCGACTTCAACGAGGACGGCATCATCGATCTGGTCGTGACCGACGCCAGCACCGCGGGCCGGGTCGCGTTCCTGCGCGGCAACGCCAACGGCACGTTCCAGGCGCCGGTCTTCATCACCGTCGGCAGCAATCCGAACGGCATCGTGGCGGCTGACTTCGACAACGACGGTAACCTCGACTTCGCCACAGCGAACCAGCTCGGCAACTCCGTCAGCATCGGGTATGGGGACGGAAGCGGCGGGTTCCCGGCGGTCAGCACGATTCCCGTCGGCGCCATCAACCCGTTCGGCATCGCGACGGCCGACCTGACGGGCGACGGCAACCTCGACCTGGTGATAGGTGCGCAGGCAGCGGGCTCCGTCGCACGGCTGCTGGTTGGAGTGCCGGCCAATCGCGACTTCACGCCTCAGATCGTGCTGCCGTCCGGTCAGATGCCGCGCGAAGTCGTGCTGGACGACTACGACGGCGACGGGGACATCGACATCGTGACGGGCAACGGCGCCAACGCGACGATCTCGGTGCTCACGAACAACGGCACGGGGACCTTCACCGCGACCGCGACCCTCAACACGGGCGCGAACCCGCGCGTGCGTCGGACCGGCGATCTCAACAGCGACGGACGGCCCGACATCATGTTCGTATCGGGCGCCGTCGGCGGCAACGCGGTCAGCGTGTATCTCAGTACTCCGGGAGGCGGGTTCGCCGGCCCGACCGAGGTCATTCCGTCCAGCTTCGGCCCGTTCCACGGCGCGACGGCCGACGTGAACGGCGACGGCTTCCTCGACATCGCCAATGTCAGCGGCGGCACGATGTCCGTGTTCATTGGCCACGGCGACGGGACGTTCCACTTCACGGGCAACTACACGACCGGCCCGGCGTTGAACACGCTGACGGTAGGCGACGTCAACGGCGACGCGCGGCCCGACATCCTCGTGGCGCGCGCGGGGTCGGGCCAGCTGTCGGTGTTCCTCAATCGATGTGGTGCGCAGACGGGGACCGCCGAGCTGTCGGTCGTGAAGACCGATTCGGCCGATCCGGTCGCGGTGAATTCCCTGTTCACTTACACGATCGCGGTCACCAACCACGGCCCGGACGTCGCGACCAACGTCGTCGTCACCGATTCGCTGCCGGCACCGAACATCCAGTTCGTCGGCATGGTCACCGGGACGTGCACGCCGCTCGCGGGGTCGCTGACGTGTCCGGTTGGGACGATCCAGGTCGATGAGACCGTGTCGATTACCATGACTGTTCGAGCGGTCAACGGCACGCGCTTCAACGTCGCGACCGCGATCGGCGATCAGGTCGACGAAGACTTCTTCAACAACACCGCGTTCCAGCAGACGACGATCACGCCGGGCACGGCGACGTTCACGGTCACCAGTACGGCCGATTCCGGTCCGGGCTCGCTGCGGCAGGCGATCATCGACGCGAACGCTAACACGGGTCAGCGCGACACGATCGCGTTCAACATCGGCGGCGGCGGAGCGCAGACGATTACGCTCGCGAGCGCGCTGCCGAACCTGACCGACAGCGTCATCATCAACGGCGCGTCGCAGGCGAACCCTAACGGCACGCCGTTCATCGAGTTGAACGGCAACGGCGTTGTGGCGAACGGCGTCGTCCTCGCGGCCGGGTCGAGCGGCAGCACGATCCGCGGGCTGGCGATCAATCGATTTACCGGCCCGGGGATCAACATCAACACGGCGTCGACTGGGAACACCGTTGAAGGCAACCACATCGGCACCGACCAGACCGGCACGATTGCGCGACCGAATGGTTCCGGCATTCTCGTCTCGAGCGCCAACAACACTATCGGCGGGTCGACGGGGGGCACCGTCCGGAACCTGATCTCGGGCAATACCGGAAACGGCATCCTCATCAGCGCTGGCACCGGAAATCGCGTCTCTGGTAATTCCATCTTCAGCAACGGGAACATCGGAATCGATCTCGGTCCGAACGGAGTGACGGCAAACGACCCGGGCGACGCCGACGTCGGCGCCAACAACCTGCAGAACTTTCCGGTGATCGCGTCGGCGACCCAGACAAACAGCACGCGGATCCTGGGGACGCTCAACAGCGCAGCAAACACGACGTCCACGCTGGAGTTCTTTGCCAGCCCGGCGTGCGACCCGTCCGGCAACGGCGAGGGGCAGACCTTCGTCGGTTCGGCGCAAGTCACGACCGATGCCGCCGGCAACGCGTCGTTCGACGTCACGTTCGCTCCGACCGTTCCCAGCGGTCAGGCGGTTACGGGGACGGCGACCGATCCGGCCGGCAACACATCCGAGTTCTCGGCGTGTCGGACGGCTGCGGCGGGAGCCGCGGTCTTTACCGTGACGACCACCGCCGACACTGGCGCCGGCTCGCTGCGGCAGGCGATCCTCGACGCGAACGCGAACGTCGGGCAGACAGACACGATCAACTTCAACATCCCGGGCGCCGGACCACACGTGATTCCTGCCCCGTCGGTGCTGCCAGAGCTCACGGATCCGGCCGTCGTCGACGCGACGACGCAGCCGGGCTACGCCGGCGTGCCGCTGGTGCAGCTGTCCGCCGGATTTGGCGGCAGTGGCAGCGGCCTTCGGATCAACGCCGGAGCGAGCACGATTCGCGGGCTCTCCATCACCGGCTTCCCGAGTTCCGGTATCTGGATCCTCGGCAACGGTGGAAACGTCGTCGAAGCGAACTACATCGGTGTGACGCCTGCAGGCGTCGCGACCGGGAACGTGACTGGCATTGTCATTGAAAGCACATCAGGTAACCGAATCGGCAGCACGTCGGCCGCGGGCCGGAACGTCATTTCCAGCAATACCTCGGGAGGCATTTTCATCGCCGGAGCCGCCGCAACGAATAACACGGTCGTTGGGAACTTCATCGGCCTGGATCCGGCGGGCAGTGCCGCCCGGCCCAACCTCGGCGGTGTCACCATTCAGAGCGGCGCGTCGAACAACGTCATCGGCGGCACCGCCGCCGGCGCGACGAACGTTATCTCGGGTTCATCCACCTCGAACGGCATAACGATCACGAGCGGCCCGGCGAACCTGGTGCAGGGGAATCGCATCGGCACGAACGCGGCAGGCACGGCGGCTGTGGCAAACGGGGGCGCTGGCGTCTTCATCCAAGCCCCCGGCAACACGATTGGCGGCGACGCTCCGGGCTCGAGCAACCTCATCTCCGGCAACACCGGCGCGGGCGTTCTGCTGTCGGGCGCGGCCGCGACGTCGAACGTCGTCCTCGGCAACACGATCGGGATGAACATCGGGCACACCGGCGTTCTACCGAACGCGGTCGGCGTGAGCATACAGAATGGCGCGTCGAACAACAGCATCGGCCCCGGCCCGACCGCTTTCGGGTTCAACACGATCGGCTTCAACAACGGCCCTGGAGTCAGCGCGGCGTCTGGCGCGGGCAACCGGATTTCCGGCAACCGGATCTTCAGCAACACTGGACTCGGTATCGACCTGGGTCCCGCCGGCATCACGCCAAATGACCCGGGCGACCCCGACGGCGGCGCGAACAACCTGCAGAACTTCCCGGTGGTGACGTCGGCAGCTACGACGGGAACGACGACCGTCGTGGGATTCACGCTCAACAGCACGCCAAATACGACGTTCACGATCGACTTCTACAACACCACTCCGTGCGATCCGTCCGGCAACGGCGAGGGAACGAATTCGACCGGCAGCCTCACCCTCGTCACCGACGCGAGCGGGAACGGCACGGGCAGTACGATCGTTCCGGCTGGACCCAATCCCTCGTTCGGCGTGACGGCGACCGCGACCGACCCGAACGGCAATACGTCAGAATTCTCGAATTGCCTGCTCCCCACGACAGGGACTGCGATCTTTACGGTCACCAACACGGCCGACAGCGGCCCGGGATCGCTGCGGCAGGCGATGATCGACGCAAGGAACAACCCCGGCGTCGACACGATCGCATTCAACATCCCGGGCAACGGACCGCACACGATCCAGCTGTTGGGAGAACTGACCAACAACGCCGGCAGCGACGGTGTGATCATCGACGGGACGACGCAGCCGGGCTGGGCGGCCGTTCAGCGACCTGTGATCGAGATCGACGGGAGCCTTGCCGGAGGCGACGCGCGCGCGTTCGTCTTCGGAGGCGGGAACAGCACCCTGCGCGGCCTGGCGATCAACCGCTTCGGGACGGGGGGCACGGGCGGCGACAGGTTCCTCGGCATCGGCAGCGCGGTCTTCCTCGGCGGCAGCGGCAACAGCGTCGTCGAGGGCTGTTTCATCGGTACGGACGTCACCGGGACGATCGCGCGGCCGAACCGGAACGACGGCATCGCGGTGCTGTCGCCGAACAACCGGATTGGCGGGCCGAGCGCGGCGCAGCGCAACGTGATCTCCGCGAACGGTCGCGATGGCATTTTCGCCAGTCTGGGCACCGGCACCCCGAACGTCATTCAGAACAACTTCATCGGCGTCGACGTCAGCGGCTCGGTCGATGCAGGAAACGGCGCCAACGGCGTCAACGTCTCGAGCGGCCCTGGTGCGACGATTCAGAACAACGTCATCGCCGGCAACAACCAGAACGGTATCCAGTTCGGTACGAGCGTCGGCGTCATCTCTGGCAACGTCATCGGCACGAACCTGTCGCTCGCGTCAGGCCTCGGCAATACCCTGAACGGCATCTCGTTCAGCGCTGCGACGGGCGTCCCGGTCACAGCGAACACGATCGCCTTCAACGGATCGAACGGCGTCCTGGTCTCGGCGACGAGCAGCACCAACAACATCACGGCGAACTCGATCTTCTCGAACGGCGGCCTGGGAATCGATCTCAGCCCGCCGGGGCTGACGCCGAACGACGCGGGCGATGCAGACACGGGCGCCAACGGCCTGCAGAACTTCCCGCTGCTGTCGTCGGCCCAGGTCTCGGGGGTGAGCACGGTCGTCATGGGCACGCTGTCGAGCGGTTCGGGAACCTACCGAATCGATTTCTACGGCAACCAGACCTGCGATCCGTCCGGCAACGGCGAAGGCGGCACGTTCCTCGGATCAACCTCGGTAACGACCACGGGTGGCGTCGCCAGCTTCACCCAGGGAGTGCCGACGGTCGTGAGTGGGTTCGTGACCGCGACCGCGACGGACTCGACCGGCAACACGTCCGAGTTCTCGCCTTGCCGTGCGGTGACGCTTGTCAGCGGCGGCAACCTCCGGGCCTACATTACGCACCGCAGCGTGCCGAGCCGCGTGACGGTCGTCAACGCATCGCTGAACAGCATCGTGACCACGATTCCCGTGGGATCCAGCCCATTTGACGTCGCGGTCACCGCAAGCGGGTCGCGCGCCCTCGTCACGAACAACTCGTCGAACTCCGTGTCGGTCATCAACACCGCGACGAACACGGTGATCGCGACGATCACCGGTGTCACGTCGCCATTCAACATCGCGACCAACCCGGCGCGGGGGCTGGCGTACGTCACGGCCAACCAGACGACTGTCTACGTCATCGATACGACCGCGAACAGCATCGTGACGAGCGTTCCAGTCGCCGGCGCATTCGACGTCACCGTCACGCCGGACGGCGCGCGGGCCTACGTCACGAGCACGACCGGCAACAGCGTCGTCGCGATCGACACCGCCACGAATACCGCGATCGCGACGATTCCGATGGGCGGCGCGGCCGGCAGGATTGACACGTCACCAGCCGGTGACCGCGTGTATGTCTCCCGAACGACGGCGGGCGTCCGGGCCGTCGTGGTGATCGACGCCGCGACCAACACTGTGGTCGGTACCGTTCCGGTCACGAACGCCGACGCCCTCGCGGTCACGCCGGACAACACGCAGGTCTACGTCGCCAACTTCAACGGCGAAAGTATCACCCGGATCAGCACATCGACGCTGGCCGTGATCGGCTCGTTCCCGTCGAACAGTCCTGAAGCGATCGGCATGCTGTCCGACGGCCGCGCCTATATCGCGGAGATCGACGACGGCATCATCAGCGTTGTCGATCTATCGACCAATACGGTGACGACGTCCTTCACGGCCGCGCCCTTGCCGACGGCCATTGCCGTGGCGCCGATCAACATCCCGCCGACGCAGAACTTCCAGGTGACCACCGCCAGCGACAGCGGGCCCGGATCGTTCCGGCAGGCCATCCTCGACGCGAACGCCAATGAAGGAGCGTTCGACTCGATTCTCTTCAATATCCCGTGTCCCTGCCCGCACACGATCGCGCTGCTGTCGCCGCTGCCGGTGATCACCGATCCCGTGATGATCGACGCGTCGGTGAACCCGGGTGCTGCCGGAGTCCCGATCATCGAGCTCGACGGCACGAACGCCGGCGGCGCCAGCAACGGCATCCACATCACCGCCGGCAGCAGCGTGGTCCGGGGCCTCGTCATCAATCGATTCGGCAATGGAGGGAGCGGCGGCGGAGGCGGCGGCATCGTCCTCGTCGGCGCCGGCGGCAATATCATCCAGGGCAACTTCATCGGCACGGACATCACGGGGACGATCGCGCGTCCGAACCGGACCGACGGCGTCTGGATGGACGGCCCGTCGAACGTGATCGGCGGAGACACCACGGCCAGTCCCTTTAGTCGAAACATCATTTCAGGCAACGGCGGGCGGGGCGTCTTGATCAATGGCGCCAACGCCACGTCCAACGCCGTCCTCGGCAACTACATCGGCCTCGATCGGACGGGAACGCTGGACCTTGGAAACGTTTCGGACGGCATTCAGGTCTTCGGCGCGGTCGGCGCGATCATCGGCGGGACCACCGCCGGCTCCGCGAACGTGATCGGCGGGAACAACCAGAACGGCATCAGCCTGCAGTCGAACGCCACTGGAGCGATCGTTGTAGGGAACCTGATCGGAACGAACGCGCTCGGCACCGCCGCCGTCGGCAACACCCAGAACGGCATCTCGATCGTGACGGGTGGGTCGCACGTGATCGGCGGGTCGGCGGCCGTCGCGCGCAACATCATTTCGGGGAGCCAGACGCAGAACGGCGTCTTCATCAACAACTCGACGTTCAACCAGGTGCAGGGCAACTACATCGGAACGAACATCACCGGCACCGCGCCGATTGCGAACCTGGTCGCGGGCGTGTCGATTCAGGCCAACAACAACACGATCGGCGGCAGCGCGGCGGGCGCGCGTAACGTCATCTCGGGTAATGCGACTGGCGTCCTGATCAACCCAGGGTCGACGACCAACCTCGTTCAGGGGAATGCAATCGGCACAGCGGCCGACGCCGTGTCGAGCCTCCCGAACACGAGCGACGGCGTTCTGATCAACTCGGGCAATAACAACGACATCGGCGGGTTGCCGCTGGCGCAGCAGGGCAACGTCATCGCGTTCAACGGCGGGCGCGGCGTCGGCGTGACGGCCGGCACGGGCAACCGCATCCTCTACAACGCGATTCGCGCCAATGGAGGCCTCGGCATCGACCTGGGCGCCATCGGGGTGACGGCCAACGACTCGAACGATCCCGACCCCGGCGCCAACAACCTCCAGAACTATCCGGTGCTCGCCTCGGCGACCGTGGACGCGGGCGTGACGACGGTCGGCGGTCAGCTGAACTCGCTGCTGAGCCGCACCTATACGATCCATTTCTACAGCGTGGCGCTGTGCGACGCCACCGGCTTCGGCGAGGGCGACACGTTCATCGGTCAGATCGCGGTTTCGACGACGGCGGCTGCCAATACGGTTTCGTTCATCGCCAACCTTCCGGCCCAGGTTGCCGGGTCGTTCATCACGGCGACTGCGACGTCCACCGACGGCACATCGGAATTCTCGTTGTGCATCGCCGTCGTCGCCGGACCGCCTCCGATCCTGTGGACCGGGGCGGTCAACACCGACTGGTCGGACGCCTCGAACTGGAGTCCGAACGGCGTGCCGTCGGGAGTCAGCTTCGTCCGCGTTCCGGCCACTACGAACCAGCCGACGGTGACGGCAAACTCGACGGTGAACGATCTCGTCGTCGATTTCGGCGCGAACCTGACGCAGAACGCCGGCGTGGCGCTGACGGTCAACCGCGACCTGACCGTCAACGGCACGATCACGCAGAACGCCAGCAGCGTTCTCGTCGTCGGCCGCGACCTGTTTGCCAACGGTCAGATCGCCGGGTCGGGATCGAGCCTGAACAGCGTCGTCCGGCTGAACGGCGCGGCGAACAGGCTGCGCGGCACCATCAACAACTTCGTGGTCGAGGTGACCGGGACAACGACGATCGTCGGGCTGACCAACATCGGGAATGACATCGACATTACTGGCACGCTCATCGTCGGGCCGAACACGATCAGCGGCCCGGACGCCGTGAGGACGCTCGGGGCCGGTGTCATCGTCATGGACAATGCTCTCGGCGCGATTTCGGCGGTGGAGAGCTGCGTGTTCTCCGGCGGCGTGAGTACGCTGACGGCAGGCAGCATTGGCTGCGAGACCGTCACGCAGAGCGGCAATCCGGCGTCGCTCTCGGCGGGACCGAACCACCGTTTCACGGTGATCTTCGCAATCTCGTTCGCAAATCCGGGTCCAGGCGCCAACCAGTCGCACTTCGGACGGCTGAACACCAACGGCGCCGCCATCCAGATGAGCAGCGACGTCTACGTGCTCGGCCGGGTGGAAGGAGAAACGGCAACCGGCTTCGTCATGAGCTTTACGAGCACCGGTCCGAACCGGCTCCTCTCGGCCGGCGGCATCAGCATGAACAGCGTGCTGTTCAACAACGTCCGGCTCTCGGTCGGCAGCGACATCGCGCTCTTCGGCAACGCCACGTTCAGCAACCAGAGCCCGGCGTCGACGCAGCTCGAGATCGCGCATCCGGGCGCGGCCACACCGCTGACGTTCAACAACCTCACGTTTACGACCGTGCCGACGACTGGACTCTACGTCAGCGCGACGGATACGAACACGGGCGACGGAGTGCCGCTCGTCGTCAACCTGCGAAATCCGGCGCCAGCGAACGGCGCGACGCGCACGATCGTCACAGGCGGCGCCACCGTCAACTGGGGCGATCTCTCGCTCAGGACGCCGACGACGAACCTTGGCGTCGGCCGCTCGCTCCTGGCTACGGTCTCGCTCGCGCAACCGGCACCCGCGGGCGGACGACTCGTCACGCTGGCCAGCAGCAACGTCAGCTTTGCGTCGGTCTCGCCGCCCGACGCACTCGTTCCAGCCGGCGCGTCGGAGGCAACGTTCAATGTGACTGGCATTGCCGCCGGAGCCGTCACGCTGACGGCGAGCGCGCCGGGGCTGCAATCGACGACGAGCGGGCTCACGGTCAGCGCGAATCTGATCGTCCTCGGGACCGGAGTCGTGCTGACGGCGGGCCAGGGCCCGCAGCCGCTGCCTGTCAGCCTCAGCCAACCGGCTGCGACTTTCGCGCAGATCGTCCTGACGAGCAGCAACCCCGCGGTCGCGACCGTCACGCAGACGGTCTCGATCAGCACCGGGCAGGTAGGGCCGGTGAACGCAACCCTGACCGCGGTTTCACCAGGTGTCGTCACGATCACCGCGATCGGACCGAACCTCGGACCAGATGTGACCACGGTCTTCGTCGTTGGCGCGCAGGCCAACCGCACGTGGACCGGCGCCGTCAGCACCGACTGGTCGACTGCCGGCAACTGGAACCCTGCTGTCGTGCCGACCGGGGCGGACAGCGTCAGCATTCCAGCGACTGCGGTGCAACCCACGATCACTGCCAACTCGTCGGTCAGGCACCTGCAGGTCAACACTGGTGCGACGGTGACGATGGGCTTTGCGACGAACCTCACGGTTCTGGGCACCGTCACCGTCCAGGGCCGAATCGACGGCGGGCCGGTCATTCTCGCTGGTAACGGCGTCGTGTCAGGCAACCTTGACGGCGACGTGGACGTCACCGGCATCTACATGGCTGGTGGAACGACGACGATCGGCGACGGCTTCGATGTCTACGGCAGATTCGACGTCGCCGGCGCGGCCGTGACGTGCGACGATTTCCACACCCGGGAGGACGGCGTTCTGGTCATGCAGAACGCGGCGGGGAGTCTGAACGCGAACGACGCGGACTTCGAGGGAGGGCCGAGCATCCTGACCGCGGGGACGCTCTTCGTGCGCGGCGACTTCGAGCAGCTTGGGCTTGCGAGCACCCGATCGTTCGACGCTGCGGGGACGCACAGCACCGTATTCAACGGGACAGGGGACCAGACCATCTTCTTCCAGAGCACACTGTCGCGATTCGGCCGGGTGGTCTTCCAGAAGGCGACAGGCACGCTGCCGCTGTTGAGCAACATCAACATGGTGGGGCAGCTCGTGTCTGCCGCGACGTCGACAACGCGCCTCGTTGGCAGTGGCGGAGAGCGCATGGTTCTCGCCAACGGCGGGATCGACGCGGACGGCGTCGTCTTCGACAACGTCCGGCTGGGGCTTGCGGCACTGACACCGGCGGCGATCGCCCGGTTCGACAACGCGACGTTTCAGAACATGTCGCCAACGACGTCCCAGTTCCTCATTCAGACGGTCGGCACGTTCACGTTCACGGGCGTGCGGTTCCTGACGACGCCGACGACCGGGCTGTATATCCAGGCGGCCACGGCACCGCCCAGCGGTCCGGCGCTCGTCGTCAACATGTCCAACTCGACCCCGGCCAACGGGTCAGCATTCACTCAGGTGGTCAGTGGCGCGACCGTCAACTGGATCCCATGAGGAAGGCAGTAATGTACAGGAACGGTGGGCACCGCGACCTCAGTCGTCGTCGTAGGCGCCGGTCCAGCCGGGCTGGCCGCCTCGCGCGAGCTCGGACGCAGGCGCGTCGAGCACGTAGTCCTGGAAAAGGGCGACACGCTCGGCCACACATGGGCGAACCTGTACGAGAGCCTCGTGCTGCATACGGGGAAGCACCTCTCCTCGCTTCCCGGCCTCCCGTTCAGCGCCCGAACCCCGCTGTTCCCACCGCGCGGCCTGTTCCTCGACTACCTCCGCCAGTACGCATCGATCTTCCGGCTGCCCGTGCGCACGTCGACGCCGGTGACGCACATCGCCCGGCAGAACGCCGGCTGGCGCGTGACGACGCCGGCCGGCGACCTCCAGGCGCGCGTCGTGGTCATGGCGACCGGTATCGTGTCGAACCCCATCGTGCCGGCGTTCCCCGGCCGTGATCGGTTCAAGGGGGACGTGCTCCACAGCGTCAGCTACCGAAAGCCCAACCCTTTCAAAGGGCGGAGGGTCCTGGTCGTGGGGTCAGGAAACTCGGCGGGGGAGATAGCGCCGGAGCTCGCCCGGTCTGGAGCCGAGGTGACCGTCTCAGTACGCTCCGGTGCGGAGACCGTACCGCGCGAGCTGCTCGGGCTGCCGATTCAGTACTTCGCAGTCGTGACGAGCCAGCTGCCCCTGGCGCTGCAGCGAATCGTCCTTCGCGCGACGGCAAGGCTTGGAGAGCTGCGGCGCGGCGTCTCGCCCCTGCCTCGTCCGCCGGAAGGGGACGGCTGCCCTGATGTCCCGCTGATTGGATTCCATCTCGTGGACGCGATCCGCGAGCGGGCCATCACGCTCGCACCAGCGCTCGAGTCCTTCACGATCGACGGCGTCCGCTTCGTGGATGGCCGCGCGGCGCAGTTCGAGGCGGTCATCCTCGCCACGGGGTACCGGCCGGCCCTCGCGCCGCTGGGGTCGCTGGTCACTCTCGACCGATGCGGCTTCGCGCTGTGCGACCGCCGGGTCGTCAGCCGCGAGCAACAGGGCCTGTTCTTCGTCGGCCAGACCTACGACCGCCGCGGGGCGCTCTTCAATATTGGATGGGACGCGAGGAGAGTCGGGAAACTCGTGGCAGCCCAAGTACGAAGTACGAAGTTCGAAGGCTGAAGTGAACTTCGAACTTCACTTCGAACTTTGTACTTCGTACTTCGTACTTGAGTAGTCGTCTCTGATAACCCTTTCGACCACGTATTTCGACCCGGAGGGCCGCAGCAGGACGATGCCGGCGAGCGCCCCGACCGAAATAGTGCTGGTGAAGCGTTCCGGCAGGTCGACGGTTTCTCCGACCTTCAGCTTGTCGTCGAAGAGCGGCGCCGCGGTGAGACCGGTCGCATAGATCGTCTCGAGCGCGCCGGTCGTCCGCAGATCACCGATGTCCTCGATGGCCATCGGCCACTGAAGCTCCCGCTTCCCGTTCTCCACCTTGACACGCCGCGTCGAGACGAGGCCGATGTCGCCGGTGAAGGGCGGGATCCCCGTTCCGGTGATGATGGAGGCGCCTCGAATAGTGATGAAGAAGTTTCGAGACTCGTTCACCGGCAGGGACTCGTAGCGCGCGGTGTCCGCCTGCGCGACGCGGCCGGTCGCGACGGCGTCGAGCGCGGTCACGAGCGCCACGAAGTTCAGCCGGATGAGCGGCCCGTCGAAGTCTTCGGCCGCCCGGCTCCGGGCGGCGTCGAGTGCCCACGGACCGGTCTCGATCAGCACGATCGGTGTGCCCCACTTCGTCAGGTTGTCGCCGAACGCCCTGACCTCGAAGCCTTCCGCGTAGCGGCCGATCTGACCCGCCACGAGCGGCTCGAGCGCGTCGCGGATCACCACGCAGACCTGACGGGTCAGCTGCCGGCCCTCGTTGAGCGTCCGCGCTTCGTCATAGGCGACCGACAGGAGCGAAATCGCCGCGGGCTTCGGCGGCTGGCCGACCGACGTCCGGAGGTTCTGATTGTGAAGGTTGAACCCAAGGCGCGGATTGAGCCGGTCACGCAGGGCTTTCAGCGCGCGTCCTTCCGGCGTCTGGAGCAGCAGCGCGTCGCGGTTGATGTCAATCCCCTGCGCATTGCGGCGCGTGAACTTCTCCGCCCCGTCGGGGTTCAGCATCGGGACCGCGTGCAGCGTCAGCGCGTCGAGGATGCGCCTGGGCGGATCCTCGCCCTGGTGCCGGTGCAGGTACTCGAAGAGATCGAAAAGCGCGGAGGTCGCCGTCGGCTCGTCGCCGTGCATCTGCGACCACAGGAGCACTTTGAACGGGCCGCGGCCGACCGTCACGTGGCTGATCGTCCGTCCTTCGACCGAGCGGCCGATCTCCTCGACCGCGAAGAAGCGCGCGTCGCGCCGCTCGAGCGCCTCGAGGCGCCGCGTTACCTCGGTGTGATCGACGAGCGGCGACACGCGCGGCGAAACCCGCTCCGCATCCCACAGTTTCGCGAGCTCCAGCGGCGCGGGCGGGGGCGTTTCCCTGGCGGAGAATCCCCCGCAGGCGGAGGCGATGACGGCGGCCGCGAGCGCTGTGCTCCTCATTCAGCAGTCAGCATTCCACATTGGGCGCCTATTTCATTCTCTTGAGCTCGACATCCGACGCAACCGCACCGAAGGAGTTCCACGCGTCGGTCGAGGCAGCTTTCTTGAAGTAATCCTTCGCTGGATCGGGCCGGCCGTTGAGCAGGTGCCACATCCCGATGCCGTAGCCGACCGTCGAGGCCTGGAGCGGCCCCTCCTCCATGCGCTTAGCCGCCTCCTGCTCCGTCTTGACGCCCTTGAAGAGCAAGAGGCGGTCCAGATACGGGGCGCTTTCCGTGAGCTTGAGGTCCGCATTCACGCTCTCGAGCACCTTCGCCGCGTCGGCGTCGCGGTTGGCGCGTCGGAGCGCGAGGTACTGCCAGGCCTTGCACGCGATGGGCCCCTCGTCGGTCGCCGGGGCGGTGCGAACGCATCCCTCGTACGCTGTCGCCGCCTCCGCGTAGTTCCCCTTCAAGTAATGCGCGAGCGCGAGGTGATAGTAGATGCCGTTGTCGTCCTTCTTCATCCCCTCGGCCTTCGTCAGGTCCGCGAGGGCATCGTCCAGCCGCTTCACGTTGATGTAGTTGTGGCCGCGATAGCGCAGGATCATCGCGTTGTCCGGCTCGAGCTTGAGCGCCGCGCCATAGGCGGCGAAGGCTTCGTCGTACTTCCTCAGCCGCGCCAGCGTACGCCCTCGGCCGACGTGATACTCCGCTTTGGCCGGGTCGAGCGCGATGGCACGGTCATACGCCGCGAGCACCTTCTCGTTGGCGGCCGTGTCGGTCCCGGTGGCCTTGGCGAAGAGCTCATTCGCCTCGGCGAACGCCTTCGCCGCCTCGGACGCCGGCGGCGCGGACTGGGCAAGCAGGGCAACGAGCAACAGAGCAGTCAAGGGGATCATGGGGATCATGGGGATCATGGGGTCCTCCGAGTGAAAAGGTACAGGTACCTGCGCCGGCCACGAGCGCGATCGCGCCGATGCGGATGCCGGGATGCCCCTGCCAGGTCGCCCCCGCCAGGATCGCCACCGCGACGACGATACCCGTGACCGGGAGCGCCGAGCCGCCCGGCGCCGTGAAGAGCGCGGGCGGCACGCGGCCGGCGAACGACGGCCGGCGGAACGCGAGCACGGCTCCGCACGTGCCGATGTAGACGACGAGCCGGCTGACGGCGCTGCCGGCGGCCAGCGTGGCGAACGATCCGCTGAGCGCCAACGCGAGCGCGACGCCGGTCGTCGCGATGATCGAGATCCACGGCGTGCGATAGACGGGATGAATGCGCGCGAGCACTTCCGGGATGTCGCGCTGCTCCGCCAGCGCGAAGAGGTGCCGCGACCCGGCGACCGCCTGCCCGACGTTATTGCCCGTCATCGAGATCGCCGCGCCCGAGGTCAACAGAAGCGCCCCCGCGGCGCCCGCGAAGAGCAGCGCCGAGTCCGCCAGCGGCGTCTTCGAGGAGGGCAGATCCGCGAGGGTTCCGAGGGAAACGATTTGCGCGAGCGTGAAAATCACCGTCACGAGGATGATCGTCGTGATGAGCGCGAACGGAATGTCCCGCCGCGGGTCCTTCGTCTCGCCGCCGGGTACCGGGACGACCTCGTAGCCGCCGAACGTGAAGATCAGGTAGACCGCCGCGGCGCCGATGCCGCCCGCGGCGATCTCCCCACCCGGGACGACGCGCGAGGGCGTGATGAACCAGATACCCACGAGGCAGAAGAACAGCAGCGGCACGAGCTTGCCGACGGTCAGCACGTCGATGGCCCACGCGCTCTGGCGGATACCGCGGACGTTGAGGCCGGCGATACTGAGCGTGAGCGCCGTGATGAGCGTCGGACGCGCGGCCCCGGACTGGAGAGCCGGCCAGTAAAACGCCAGCGCGTCCATCAGGCCGTTGACGACCGACGCCCAGCTCGCCGTACGGGTGAACCAGAGCATCCAACCGACCTCGAACCCGACGAAACGTCCGAATGCCGAGCGCGCATATAAATAAGGTCCGCCCGTCCCCTCGAACCGGCTCCCCGCCTCGGCGAACGACAGCGCGATCGTCATCGACACGAGGCCGACCAGCAACACGAGGACCCAGCTCCAGCGGCCGACCTGCGCGGCGACGAGCGCCGGCATCAGGAACACGGCGCCGCCAATCACCTGGTTGACGCCAATCGCGGTGAGGTCCCAGCGTCCCAGCTCGCGGCGGAGAGCGGGAGCGCCGGTCTTGGGGGGCACGCGGCGTTATCATCCGTGGCGCTTCCGGGAACGTCAAGCGCCACGGATTCCGTGTATCACGGACCACGGATTCCGTTCACTACGACCACGGATTCAACGGATTCAACGGATCGTGGGAGCCGTTGAATCTCATGCCGCGCAAGCCACGGATGATACGAAAGCCCGTGGTCTGCGCCTTCGCCGCCGTCGCGGCTTCGGCCGAAAACCTTCGCGTGGCTCACCAACCGTAGACAACTCAGACTCGCCACCTAAAACTACCACCGCCAGCTGGACGGAACTTCTATGGCGCGGTAGGTTCAAATGTGAAAGCAGGGCGAATGGCCATCGCAGGCCGTGGTGCATTCATCATTGTGATGGCCGCCAAGAGGGTCTGAATTTTCGCTCCGGTGGTCGTTGATTGCGAGCCAGCATGACTCGGAAATGCGATTCTTTCGCCTCCTTCTTACTCGGAGTACCGGCGTTATTCATCGCGCTGTCCTCAGCGTGCTTCATCGCCGGTGAAAGGGGGGCGCAGTACGACATCGTTTTGGGACCGATCGATCCGTCGGCGATAACCAGAACAGTGTGGGTAACCGGTACTGTGTCGGGTGCCGTAGCAGTCTTTTGCGGTATCCGGGTTGGCAGGAACCTGCGGGACAGAAGCGGTGTAAACAGCTTGCTCGCGCCGCCAGAGGAATGACACGAGACTGAAGGTCGCTTTTCAGCGGACGAGTTCTCGAAGAGGGGCCCGAGAGCTACGCCGGCTTACAAAGCCATCCGTTTTATCCGTCCAATCCGTGGTCGTAAAAACTCAGTTGGGATCCGCGAAATCCGTGGTCTGGATGAATCCGTTCCATCCGCGGTGTATCATCGACGCGTGACGACTGACGTCAAGCCGCGCGACGTCATGCCCACCGACGCGCGGACGCTGCCGGCGCGGTACTACACCGACCCGGAGGTCTTCCGCGCGGAGATGGAGCGCTTCTTCGTCCGGATGTGGATCGCGGCCGGCCGCGCCGATCAGATTCCATCAGCCGGCGACTACCTGCTCCGCGACGTCGTCGGCGAAAGCGTCATCGTCGCCCGCGGAGAGGACGCACGCGTGCGGGCGTTCTACAACGTGTGCCGGCATCGAGGGACTCGGATCTGCACCGAGCCCGACGGACGTTTTCCGGGCACCATCCAGTGCCCGTACCACTCCTGGACGTACGGCCTCGACGGCTGCCTCGTCGGCGCGCCGCACATGGACGAGGTCCCGCACTTCCGGCGGGAGGAGCATCCGCTCCGCCAGATCCCGTGCGACACCTGGGACGGCCACATCTTTCTCTCGCTCAACGAGCAGGCGGGGCCGCTTGCCGACCAGCTCGCGGATCTGCCGTCGAAGTTCGCCGCGTGGGGCATGGAGGGTCTGCGTCTCGGTCACCGGATCGTCTACGACGTGAAGGCGAACTGGAAGCTGATCGTCCAGAACTACAACGAGTGCCTGCACTGCCCGAACCTGCACCCGGCGCTCAACAAGCTGTCGCATTACCTCAGCGGCGAGAACGAGCCGCTCCAGCCGACCTACATGGGCGGCCGGATGGATCTGCGGCCCGGTGTCGAGACGCTTTCGATCGACGGCACGTGCCCGCGCGCGTTTCTGCCTGGCCTGGCCCCTGACGATCGGCGGCGGGTCTACTTCTACGCCATCTTCCCGAACATGCTGCTCAGCCTGCATCCCGACTACATGATGACCAATACGCTCTGGCCGCAGGCGCCGGATCGCACGATCAACATCTGTGAGTGGCACTTCCACCCGGCCGCGATCGCCGAACCAGGCTTCACCGCGGACGATGTGATCGCGTTCTGGGACATGACGAACCGGCAGGACTGGCACGTCTGCGAGTTGTCGCAGGCCGGCATCTCCTCGCGCGGCTACCGCCCGGGACCGTACTCGAATCGCGAAGACCTGCTCTATGCGTTCGACAGGTTCATCGTAGGTGAGATCGGATAGCCGACGCCGCGCCGGTCTGTGGCGGATCTCGGCGATTCTCCTGCTTGCGGCCGCGCTCGTGTACGCCCTGATCGAGCCCTCGACCACCAGGGACTGGAATCCGGACCAGCGCGTCATGCCGCTCGCCGTTTTTCGCGGGCAGTATGTGGATGTCAGCAACATCAGGAACATCGAGTACCGGTCCACGGACGACTACACGCTTCGGCACTACAACCAGACGTTCGACCTGGACGCGCTGCGATCGCTCTGGTTCGTCGTCGAGCCGTTTCACGGCATGGAAGGGCCCGCGCACACGCTCATGAGCTTCGGGTTCGCCGACGATGCGTACGTCGCGATTTCCGTCGAAATCCGGAAGGAGAAGGGCGAGAAATTCTCGCCGCTGCTCGGCATCCTCAAGCGATACGAGCTGATGTACGTGGTCGCGGACGAGCGGGACGTCATCAAGCTGCGATCGAACTTCCGGAAAGACGACGTCTTTCTCTATCCCATTCGGACGACGGCTGAGCGGCGGCGGCAGATGTTCGTCGAAATGCTCGAGCGCGCCAACCGGCTCGCTCAGCATCCGGAGTTCTACAACACGCTCACCAATACCTGCACGACCAACATCGTCCGGCACGTGAACACCATTTCCGCCGGACGCGTGCCCTGGAGCTACAAGGTGCTGTTGCCGGCCTACTCCGACGAGCTCGCGTACGACCTGGGGCTGATCGACACCACGCTGCCGCTGGACGAGGCGCGCCGGCGGTTCCGGATCAACGATCGGGCCGCCCGCTACGCGGATGACCCGGCGTTCTCGCGGCGCATCCGCGAGATGGATTGACCGCATGCCTACCGACTACCGCCGAGCCACGGACTTCCTGAAGCACGCGATCGGCGACCGTGGCGCCAAGGACCTCGAGCGGCTCCGGCCGCGAACGGACCCGATGCCGCCCAAGGTGCCGGGGGCGAGCGCCGTGACACCCGAGGCGATCGACGGGCGCTGGGCGCTCGAGGCGATGCCGAAGGGGGCGCGCGACGAGCTGGCCGACGCGCGCACGATGGAACAGCGCGAGGCCTTCGCGCGAAACATCGAGAACTTCATCGGAACGGTGAAGGTGCCGGTCGGCCTCGCCGGTCCCCTGCGCGTGAACGGATTCCACGCGAGCGGCGACTTCTACGTGCCGCTCGCGACGACAGAAGCGACGCTCGTCGCCTCGTACTCGCGCGGCGCGCAACTCGTCACCGAAGCCGGGGGCTGCGCCGCGCTGCTGCTCAACGAAGGCGTCAGCCGCGCGCCCGGCTTCGCGTTCGCGACGCTCGCCGAGGCGGCGCATTTCGCCGCCTGGGCGGCGTCGGCGTTCGAGCGGTTCAAGGCCGTCGCCGACGCGACGACCCGGTACGGCAAGCTCATGGACATGGGGCTCGAGGTCGAAGGGAATCACGTGTACCTCGAGTTCGTGTTCGCGACCGGGGATGCCTCGGGGCAAAACATGGTGACGATCGCGACCGAGGCCATCTGCCGCGACATCGTGGAGCGTGCGCCGATCCGGCCCCGGCACTGGTTCGTCGAAGCGAACCTTTCCGGCGACAAGAAGGCGACGACGCACTCCTTCATGTCTGTTCGAGGGAAGAAGGTGGCCGCGGAGGTCGTGATTCCGGCGAACCTGCTGTCCGAACGCCTCCATACGACGACGCCCGCGATGATTGAGTACTGGCGGATGTCGGCGCTCGGCGGCGTGATGAGCGGCAGCATCGGCGTGCACGGCCATTACGCCAACGGCCTGGCGGCGCTCTTCATCGCGTGCGGGCAGGATGCCGCCTGCGTCGCGGAGGCGGCGGTGGGCGTGACACGCTTCGAGCCCACCGAGGAGGGGGGTCTCTATGCGTCCGTCACGCTGCCCAACGTGATCGTCGGCACCGTCGGCGGCGGGACACGTCTGCCGAGCCAGCGCGCATGCCTGGAGATCCTGGGGCTCGCCGGCCCCGACCGCGCGCGCGCCTTCGCCGAAGTGGCGGCCGCGCTCGCGCTCGCCGGCGAGCTGTCGATCACCGCCGCGCTGGCGGCGGGCCAGTTCACCGAGGCCCATCATCGTCTCGCGCGGGGGGCTTCGACTACGTGAGGCGCTGGATCGTCTATCAGCGCGAGCGCTTCCCGCTCGCCGGCCACGCGCCCCTGGTCGCGGCCTTCAGCGGATCCGCGGTCTGTTTCTCGTCGCTCGTGCGCGGCCGGGTCGCCTGGCCTTCCACGCGGGCGCTCGTGGTCGCGTTCGTCACTTCGCTGCTCTTCTTTCTTCAGCTTCGAATCGCCGACGAGTTCAAGGACTTCGAAGACGACTCACGCTACAGGCCGTACCGCCCCGTCCCGCGGGGCCTCGTGACGCTGACCGAGCTGGCCTGGGTCGCGGCGGGCGCGGCGGCCATCCAGCTGATGCTGGCCCTGTGGCTGGAGCCGTCGATCGTCTGGCTGCTGGTCCTCGCGTGGGCGTATCTCGTTCTGATGACTCGAGAGTTCTTCGTGCCGCGGTGGCTCAAGGCGCACCCGGTGATGTACATGGCGAGCCACATGGTCATCCTGCCGCTCATCGACATGTATGCCACCGCCTGCGACTGGTGGGTCGCGGGCCTGCGCCAGCCCCCGGCCGGCCTGTTCTGGTTCCTGATCGTCAGCTTCTTCAACGGCGTGGTCGTCGAGATCGGCCGGAAGATCCGGGCGCGCGAAGATGAAGAAGTCGGCGTCGAGACCTACAGCGCGCTGTGGGGTGTGAACGGCGCCATCCGCGCCTGGCTTGGCGCCATCGCCGTCACCGGCTTCGCCGCCTGGAAGGCGGCCGAGCGTCTGGGGACCGCGGTGCCGACCTCCATCCTCCTGGGCGGCGTGGTGCTCGCCTGCATCGCGGTTGGCGTCCGCTTCGCCAGGCGGCCGTCTGCCGGCGGCGGCAAGGCGATCGAGGTGATGTCTGGTGTCTGGACGCTCTTGATGTACCTGGGCCTCGGCGCCGTCCCGCTGGCCATCGCCATGTGGCGGCCAGGCGCGATATAGACGTTGCGATACATCCTGACCTCGCGGGAGGCGTTGCGCTCGCCGGCCGCCGGCGGAAAAGCGCGGGCGCTCGCTGCCGCGGGGCGCGCCGGCCTTCCCGTCCCGGCGTGGTTCGTGCTCTCCGCTGAGGCGCACGGCCCGAGTCTCACACCCGAGGTCCGCGCGGAGCTGTCGGCGGCGCTCGCTCGCCTCAGCCCGAACGGCGAGCAGGTCGCCGTCCGATCGTCGGCGAGCGACGAGGACGGCGTCGATCATTCGTTTGCCGGCCAGCTCGAGAGCTTCCTGTCGGTCGCGCCGGCCGACGTTCCCGAGAAGGTGATGGCGGTCTGGCGTTCCGGCTTCACCGACCGCGTCGTCGCGTATCGCCGCGAACACGGGCTCGACCCCGAGCCCCGCCCGCCCGCCGTTCTCGTGCAGCGGATGGTCCGCGCGCGCGCCGCCGGCGTCGCGTTCAGCGCCGATCCGGTATCGGGCCGGCGCGGCGTGGCCGTGGTCAGCGCCGTGCCGGGGCTCGGCGACGTGCTCGTCTCGGGCGAGGCGGATGCCGACACGTGGCGTGTCGACCACCGCGGCCAAATCATCGATCGTCAGGTCGTCGCCCGCGGCGGCGTCCCGCAAGGCGCGCTCGCCGACGCGCAGATACAGGAAGTCGCCGCCCTCGCCAGAAACGCGGCAAGACATTTCGGGCGTCCCCAGGACGTCGAGTGGGCGCTGGATGCCGAGCGGGTGTGGCTGCTGCAGTCGCGGCCGATCACGTCGCTCGCCGACCGCGCCGACCCCGATGCGACGCTCGCGATCTGGGACAACAGCAACATCGTCGAGAGCTACAGCGGCGTCACGACGCCGCTGACGTTCTCGTTCGCGCGCGAGATCTATCAGCACGTCTACGAGCAGTTCTGCCGCCTGATGGGTGTGCCCGAGCGCGTCATTCGAGCGCGCGAGGACGTCTTTCGCAACATGCTCGGGCTCGTGCGCGGCCGCCTGTACTACAACCTGCTCAACTGGTACCGGGTGCTCGCGCTGCTCCCCGGCTACCAGGTGAACCGCCGGTTCATGGAGCAGATGATGGGCGTCAAGGAGCCGCTGCCCGACGCGCTCTCGGAAGAGATCGCCAGCGGTGGCGGGAATCGACTCATCGACGCGGCGTATCTGGCGCGGACGCTGGCGGGCCTCGTCGTCAACCACTTCTTTTTGAAGCGCCGCGTGCAGGCCTTTTACCATCGCCTGAACGAGGCGCTCGCTCCGCCGGACCCGCCGCTCGAGGATCGGCGGCCCGACGAGCTCGCCGCCCACTACCGCGACCTCAGGAAACGGCTGCTCCTGGCGTGGGATGCGCCGCTCGTCAACGATTTCTTCGCGATGATGTTCTACGGCGTGCTGCGCCGCCTGGCGGGCACCTGGTGCGGCGATCGTGAAGGCGCGCTGCAGAACGATCTGATCGCGGGCGAAGGCGGGATGGTCAGCGCGGAGCCTGCGCTCCGGCTGCGCCGCCTCGCGACGCTTGCCGTGCGCGACGCGCCGCTGCTCGAGGCGCTGGCGACCGGAGAGCGCGAAAGCATCGAAACGGCGATCGATGCGGCTCCGGAGTTCAAGCGGGAGTACCGGGAGTATCTGGAAAAGTTCGGCGATCGGACCGTGAACGAGCTCAAGCTCGAAAGCGCCACGCTCCACGACGATCCCCTCCCGTTTCTCCGCGCGATCGGCGCGCTCGGGCGCCAGATCGCCGGCTCCGGATCGGCCGCCGGCGAAGCGAGCGGCGATCGGCTGCGGGCCGAGGCCCGGGCGAAGACCGCCCGGGCGCTGGCCGGGCATCCGCTGCGCCGGCTGTTCTTCGGGTGGGTGCTGCGGCACGCGCGGACGCGCGTCCGCGATCGCGAGAACCTGCGGCTGGAGCGGACCCGGCTCTTCGGACGCGTGCGGCGGATCTTCCTCGAGCTGGGCCGACGGTTGCACGCCCTGAATCTTCTCGACGATCCGCGCGACGTGTTCTATCTCGAAGTCGACGAGCTCCTCGCCTTTGTCGACGGGCGGGCCACGACGGCCGACCTCCGCGGCCTGACCGCCGTCCGGCGCGCGGAGTTCGCGCGTTACGAGCGCGAGCCCGCGCCGGACGATCGCTTCGAGACTCGCGGCCCGATCTACCACGGTCACGACTTTCGACGCGCGGTGCCTGTGACGCCGGAGAGCGGCGACGAGCGGCGCGGCCTCGGCTGCTCCCCTGGCGTCGTTCGAGGCACGGTCCGAGTCGTTGCCGATCCGACCACCGTCGACCTGCAGCAGCGGTCGATTCTCGTCGCCGAGCACACCGATCCAGGCTGGATCATGATCTTCCCGACGGCCCTCGGCGTGCTCGTCGAACGGGGGAGCCTGCTGTCGCACGCCGCGATCGTCGCCCGCGAGCTCGGGATCCCGGCCGTCGTGTCCATCCCCGGCGTGACGCGCTGGCTGCGGGACGGAGATGTCGTCGAGTTCGATGGAAGTACCGGAGTCGTTCGGCGTGTCGCGCCTGCTGCGACGACAGCGGAAACGACCCTGAAGGGTCGAGCCACAGAACCGGGGCCGCATGCGCAGTGAAGCCGCGCTCCGCGCCGACTTCAGCGAGATCCGCTACGCGCAGGTCTGGGAAGACGCCGACGTGCTGCTCGACGGCCTGGACGTCAGGCCGGGCCACGTGTGTCTGTCCATCGCGTCGGCCGGCGACAACGCCCTCGCGCTTCTGACACGGGGCCCGGCCCGGGTGGTCGCGCTGGATTTGAGCCCGGCGCAGCTTGCCTGCCTCGAGCTCCGGGTCGCGGCCTACCGCGAGCTGGAACACGCGGAACTGCTGGAGCTCGTCGGATCCCGCCCTTCGGCGCGACGTCAGATCTTGTACGCGAAGTGCCGCCCGCGATTGTCGCCCGACGCAGCGGCATTCTGGGACGCACGCCCCGGCGCGATCGCCAGCGGAATCGGCGGCGCCGGGAAGTTCGAGCGGTACTTCGAGACCTTCAGGCGACGGATCCTCCCGCTCGTGCACCATCGGACACGGGTGGAAGCGCTGCTGGCGCCTCGCGACCGCGCGGGCCGCGTCCGTTTCTACTCGGACCAGTGGGACACCTGGCGCTGGCGCCTGCTCTTCCGCCTGTTCTTCTCGCGAACGATGATGGGGCGGCTGGGGCGCGATCCGGAGTTTTTCAGGTATGTCGAAGGCGACGTGGCCGGCCGAATCCTCGATCGGACGAAGCACGCACTGACCGAGCTCGATCCGTCCGAGAATCCATACGTGCACTGGATCCTGACCGGCACGCACGGCGCGGCGCTGCCCTGCGCGCTCCGCGAGGCGAGCTTCGCGCCCATCCGCGCAAACCTCGATCGCCTCGAGTGGCGCCAGGCCTCTCTCGAGGATTTTCTGACCGGCGGCGCGGGCGCAACCTTCGACCGCTTCAACCTGAGCGATCTCTTCGAGTACGTTTCGCTCGAGCATTACCATCGACTCCTCGGCGCCATCGTCGGCGCGAGCCGGCCCCACGCACGGCTGGCGTACTGGAACATGCTGGCGCCGCGGGAACGGCCGGCGGAGATGGCCGGAAGGATCGTCCCGTTGTCTGAGCTGGCCGGGCGGCTCCACCTGCGGGATCGGGCGTTCTTCTACAGCGCGTTTCGAATAGAGGAAGTTGTAGCGCAGCCCTTTAGGGCTGCCCGAGAAAACGAGTGATCGACAACCCCTGGATTGCGATCGCCTCGGCGATGGCCGCGTTCCTCGGGCTCTTCGCCGGCCTCAAGCTGTACGCGCGATTGGCGAAGCCGCACCCGGAAGCCCTCCGCAAGCTGCTCCACACCGGCTCGGGGCTGCTGACGCTGTCGTTCCCGTTTCTCTTCGACGAGCTGTGGCCGGTCTTCCTCCTGACCGGCGCCACGACGATCCTCCTCGCGACGGTCAAGTTCTCCCCGTGGTGGCATCGCCGTCTCGGGCACGTCGTGGACGGCGTGCAGCGGACGACGCTGGGGGAGATTTACTTTCCGATTTCGGTGGCCATCGTGTACTGGCTGTCGTTCGGACAGACGCCGCTGCTGTTCGTCATTCCCGTGCTTGTGCTGACGCTGGCCGACGCCACCGGCGCGCTCGTCGGGATGCGATACGGCCTCAGCCACTACGTCGGAGCGAACAAGACCTTCGAAGGGTCGGCCGCCTTTGCCGTCGTCGCCTTCTTCTGCATTCACGTTCCGCTGCTCCTCTGGGGCGAGGTCGGCCGGACCGAAACCCTCCTGATTGCCGCGACGCTCGCGCTCGTCGTGATGCTGCTCGAGGGCAGCGCGTGGCGCGGTCTGGACAACCTGTTCATCCCGATCGGTGGTTTCTTCCTGCTGCGCACGTACTTGCCCCTCGACGTCCCGGCGCTCATCGTACGGTTTCTCGTCGTTCTGACGCTGGTCGTGCTCGTGTTCCTGTCGCGCCGGTCTACGACGCTGGCGGACGATTCGCTCGTGGCAGGCGTGTTTCTCTGTTACATCACGTGGGCGCTCATGGGGTATCGGTGGCTCGTGCCGCCGCTGTTCGTGTTCGTCGGTTACAGTCTGATGTCGCCGCGGACGCCGGAGAACAGCCGAAGGATGCACGACGTCCCGGTGATCCTCTCGGTGTGGGTCGCGGCGGTCGCCTGGCTGGCTATCGCGCGGGCGTTGGGAGACCCGCTCCTGATTTTTCCGTTCACGCTGGTGTTCGCGACCCACCTCGCCATTTTCGGGACCAGCCGTCTCGCCGCTGATTTTCCGTCGCGGTCGGTGCCGCTTCTCGTTATCCGCGCGCTGTCGATCAGCTGGATCGTCGTCCTGCTGCCGTTCCTCCTCCTGGAAGGCGTCGCCGGACGAACGGTGCTGCTGTCGATCGGCGGGGTGGCGGCGATGGCGATCGGCGTCGCGCTGTTCGTGCGGACGCAGCCGTCGATTCGACACGCGCCGCAGGACACGCGCCGCTGGGTCTTGCAGGCGGCGTCGGCCGCAGTCGCCTCGGCGGCCGGCTGGCTGATGGCGATGGCGATCGACGCGGCAGGCATCGCATGACCGCACGCACCCTGGCGCCGGGCGAGGCCTGGCCCCAGTTGCCGGGGGCGGCGGTCGATCCGATCCCGGAGAAGGAACGCCAGCTTCATGCGCCCGATCTCCATGTCCTGTGGGTCGGGGACGAATCGATCCTGAACGGCCGGTGCTCCTGCTGGTGGACGCGCACGCCGGACCTGCCGGGTGAACGCGTCGGCGTGATCGGCCATTTCGCCGCGAGCGACGCCGCCACCGGCGTCGCGCTGCTGACTGTGGCGTGCGGCAGACTCAGCGCCGCAGGATGCACGATGGCCCTGGGTCCGATGGACGGCAACACCTGGCGCCGCTATCGGTTCGTCACCGAACGCGGCCCGGAACCGCCGTTCTTTCTCGAGCCTGACAACCCGGATGACTGGCCGGACACCTGGCGCCAGGCGGGGTTCGCGCCGATCGCCGGCTACACCTCGGCCCTCAACGAGGACCTGAGCCGCGACGACCCACGGGTCGCGCGGGCGCGGGCTCGCCTGTCGGATTCAGGCGTCACTTTCCGTCCGCTGGACATCAAGAATCCCGATTCCGATCTTCGACGCATGTTTGCGCTGTCGCTCGAAAGCTTCCGGCACAACTTCCTCTACACGCCGATCGACGAAGCGGAGTTCCTGGAGCAGAACCGCGCCGCGCTGCCGTTCGTGCAGCCCGACCTGGTCATCCTGGCGGAGCTCTCGGGTGAGCTGGCAGGGTTTCTCTTCGCGATTCCGGACGCGCTTCAGGCTCGCCGGGGACGCGCGGTCGATACGATCGTCGTCAAGACCGTTGCCGTCGGAGAAGGACGGAACCGGGCAGGGCTCGGCAGCGTGCTCGTGGCGGCGGCGCAGACAACCGCGCGGGAGCTCGGCTTCACGCGCGCAATCCACGCGCTGATGCACGAGGAGAACGTCTCGCAGAACATCAGCCGGCGGTACGCCCGCACGATACGCCGGTATCACCTGTTCGCCCGCCGTCTCGGCCCATGAACATCGCGGGCATTCTCCAGGAGCAGTGCCGCGAGCGCCCTGCCCAGCCGGCGGTCGTCGACCGCGCGGAGCGCCTCAGCTTCGCGGATCTGGAGCGCGCCGTCGCCGGCGCCGCCGCGGACCTCGCGGCGGCGGGGCTTCGACCGGGCGATCGCGCGCTCGTGTTCTGCCCGATGTCCGCGCGGTTGTACGTCACGCTCGTCGGCATGTTCCGCCTCGGCGTGACGGCGGTCTTCGTCGATCCATCGGCGGGACGCCTTCACATCGAGCGCTGCTGCGCCAGGGCCGGCCCGCGCGCGTTCGTGGCCACGCCGCGCGCGCACGCCCTGCGGATCGTCTCACCGACTATCCGGCGGCTGCCGATCAAGCTCGCGATAGGCGGGCGGCTGCCGGGGACCCGGTCGGTCGCAGGGCGGACGCCGGACGCGGGCGCGACGAACCGCATCGAACCGTGCGCCAGCGAGGATGTCGCCCTCCTGACGTTCACCAGCGGCAGCACCGGGGAACCCAAGGCGGCCGTGCGCACGCACGGCTTCCTCCGCGCCCAGCACCAGATCCTGGCCGACGAGCTTCACCTGCGGGCGGGCGAGATCGACCTCGCGACGCTCCCGATCTTCGTGCTCGCCAACCTCGCGTCGGGGGTCACCAGCGTGATTCCGGACGTCGATCTGCGGCGGCCAGGCGCGATCGATCCAGCGCGGCTCGCACGTCAGGTGCGAATCGAAGGACCGACGCGCGCCGCCGCGTCACCCGCGCTTTTCGATCGACTTGCGGCCTATTTGCAAATGCGCGGCGAGCGCCTCGACGGCATGACGCGGATCTTCACCGGCGGCGCGCCCGTCTTCCCAAACCTGTTGCGGAGCGTCGCCGCCGTCGCGCCGGGGGCTCTCGTCAGCGCCGTCTACGGATCGACTGAAGCCGAGCCGATTGCGCATCTGGAGCGCAGCGAGATCGGAGCGCGGGATCTCGAAGCCATGACCCGCGGCGCCGGGCTCCTCGCCGGGCGGCCCGTGCCGGCGATCGACGTGCGGGTACTGCCGGACCGATGGGGAATGCCGCTCGGACCCTACCCTGCGGCCGAGGCGTTCGACAGCGAATCACTGCCGAGCGGACAGACGGGAGAGATCGTGGTCGCCGGACCGCACGTGCTGCCGGGCTACCTGGACGGCGCCGGCGACGCCGAGACCAAGATTCGCGTGGGCGATCGCGTCTGGCACCGGACGGGCGATGCCGGCTACTTCGACGATCGACGCCGACTCTGGCTCCTCGGCCGATGCAGCGCGCGGGTGAACGATCGCCGCGGGACGCTCTATCCCTTCGCGGTCGAGGCCGCGGCCAGCGACGTGGAAGAGATTCGCCGGAGTGCATTCGTCATGCATCGAGACAGGCGAACGCTGGTCATCGAGCTCGACCGGCCTGCCGCGCCTTTATCACGCTCGGGGCTCCTGGAGCGATTCGAGTGGGCGCACCTCGACGACGTCGTCGTCTTCGACACGATACCGGTCGACAAGCGGCACAACGGGAAGGTGGACTATCCGGCGCTCGAGGCGCTGCTGAGGCGCGGAGTGTGATCCCGGGCACGTCCCATGCTTACTCCGCTCGACAGGGGGTTTGAATGGGAATTTTCGACAAGTTTAAGGACAAGGACGAACCTAAGCCCGACTTCAGCAACGTGCAATCTGGCAGTTCCTCTACCGCGCCCCGGACCGAAGGCACGAGTGGAAGCGTCGCGGCCCCGGCTCAACGGCAGACGCGAACCTACACCGTTCAGAAAGGCGACAGCCTGTCGAAGATCGCCAAGCGGGAGTACGGCGACGCCGACGAGTGGCGGCGCATCTATGACGCGAACCGCGACCTGATCAAGGATCCCGACCTCATCCATCCAGGCTGGACGCTGACGATCCCGTAGGCCGACCTCGAGCCTGACCAGTTCAGCCGAATCAACAGGAGACACGAAGATGCACGCATGGAACGTACGGAAGAGGCTCGGTGTTGTCCCGGCGTTGGCCCTGGCCGCGATCGTGGCCGCGGCCTGCAACAACCGGCCGGCTGACAATACGACCGGGACCGCGGGGCGGGGCCTCGAGGTCGAGGAGATCGACATCGGGCGCTCTCTGAACGCGGACAAGTCAATCGGCGACAACACGGCGTCGTTCAAGCCGAGCGACACGATCTACGTCTCGGTCAAGACCGACGGCTCGGCTCCCAGCGCCCAGTTGAAGGCGCGGTGGACCTTCTCCGACGGCCAGCTCGTGAATGAGTCGACCGAGACCATCTCCCCCACAGGCGAAGCCCGGACCGAGTTCCACATCTCGAAGCCGGACGGCTTCCCGCCCGGAAAATACAAGGCCGAGATCTTCCTGAATGGCCAGCCGGCGGGGTCGAAGGAGTTCGAAGTCGAGAGACTCTGAGGACTGGAGGGCACAGAGAAAAGTCGGAGACGATGAGGCGCAGAGACACAGAGTCACAGAGAAAACCTAATACGTTTGGTCTCTGCTGGCTCTGCGTCTCCGTGTCTCTTCGTCCCCGCCTTTCTCTGTGGTCCCAATCTCACAGGGGCTGGACTCTGTGTCTTCCTCCCCGGATTGAAGAACGGCGTCTTGACGACCGTCGCGGCCACGCGGTGACGGACGGCCTCGACCGTCACCTCCATCTCCAGCCGCGTCCCTGGATTGAAGAACCCTGCATCGATCGTCCCGAGCGCGATCATCTTTTTGAGAACCGGAGACCACGTCGTCGACGTCGCTCGCCCGACCTGACGGCCCGCGCTGTACACCGGGACGGCCACGCGTGACGCCGTGGCGGCGACCGACGGCGGCAGTCCGGCGCGCTCGTAAAGGGCTTCGACCTCGGTCCAATCGAGCTCCAGCCCCGACACCTGACGCGCGGCGCCGCGGGCCGCCTCCGCCTCGAGAGCGGCCCGGCCGACGAAACGCTCCTTGTCGAGCGACACCAGACGGCCGAGGCCCATTTCGGATGGCGTGTAGCGCTGCGACGGGATGAGAGCCTTCTTGCTGCTGAAGAAGTCGACCTCGATCAGGAGAAGCCCGGCCTCGATGCGCGCGACGTCGAGCGCGAGCATGCCGGCCGGTTTGATCTCGAAGGCGCCTCCGGCGCCCACGAGCGCATCCCAGACCGCGAGCGCGTCGGCGCGGTCCATCCAGATCTCGTAGCCGAGGTCGCCGGTGTAGCCCGTACGCGAGATGTCGACGGCGACGCGCCCGATGCGGCCGCTCGTGACGCGGAAGTATTTCAGTTTGTCGATGTCCGCTTCGGCGATCGTGCGGAGAAGGCCGGCGGAGGTCGGTCCCTGCAACGCGAGCGCGGCGACCTTTTCAGAAACATCCTCGATCTGCACATCGAGCCCGGCGGCGTTCTGGCGAAACCAGCGGAGGCTGGGATCGGCCGCCGTCCAACGGTATCGTTGCTCCCCCAGCCGCGAGACCGTGCCGTCGTCTATGACCTTGCCTCGCTCGTCGCACCAGGGCGTGTAGTAGACCTGCCCCACCGACATCTTGCGCACGTCGCGCGTGATCAGCCGATCGACGAAGCGCGTCGCGTCGCGGCCGGTGACCAGATACTTGTAGAGCGGCGTGACGTCGATGAGGGCCGCGGCGTTCCGGATGGCGTTGTATTCGTGCTCGTGGTGCGTCTCGTACGCGCTGACCGTGTAGTAGCCGGACCACTCGCGATAGTTCAGGCTCTCGCAGAGCGGAAAGGTGCGCTCGTGGAAGGGCGTTCCGATCGGCATGATTCGTCGAGAATATAGAATCTAGAATTCAGAATCTAGGAGACTTTGATCCGCACGTGGGTGGTAGAATCCGGGCACCTCATGCTCGCCCGTATTCATCTCGTCTTGCATACGTTGCTTCTGGGCAACGAGAGCCGTTCCGCCGGACTCTGATCTCCCGCACGAGTCACCTGGGCGTCGAGGACACCGAACCCCTTCTAGATTCTACATTCTAGATTCTGAATTCTGAATTCTGATTGCATGTCCCAGCACTACGACGTGATCGTGATCGGAGGCGGCCACAACGGCCTCACGGCCGCAGCGTATCTGGCGCGCGCCGGTCGGAAGGTGCTCGTGCTCGAGCGGAGGCACGTGCTCGGCGGCGCGGCCGTCACCGAAGAGATCTACCCCGGGTTCAAGTACTCCGTGTGCTCGTACGTCGTGTCCCTCCTGCGCCCGGAGATCATCCGCGAGCTGGATCTGCCCCGCCACGGCCTCGAGATTCTGCCGCTCGACGGCACGTTCACGCCGATGCCGAGCGGCGACTACCTGTGGCGTGTCAACGATCACGCGAAGACGCGGCGGGAGATCGCGCGGCATTCCTCGACCGACGCCGAGGCGTACGACGAGTACGGGAAGGCGATGATCGAGATGGGGCGGTTCGTGAAGCCGATCCTCGGCATGACGCCGCCCGACCCGACGCGTCTCGAGCCTGGCGGGCTGCGAGATCTCTGGTCTCTCCTCAAGCGCTTCCGACAGCTGCCGCCGGACGACCGCTACAACCAGGTCCAGCTCATGACGATGAGCGCGATCGATTTTCTCGACCAGTGGTTCGAGACCGACGTGCTCAAGGCGACGATGTCGGCATCCGGGATCATCGGGACGTTTCTGGGCGTGCGGTCGCCGGGGACGGCGTACGTCCTCCTCCACCACTACATGGGGGAAATCGACGGCGCGTTCCGGTCGTGGGGGCTGTCGCGCGGCGGGACCGGCGCGATCTCGAACGCGATCGCGGGCGCGGCGCGCGAGGCGGGCGCCGAGATTCGCACGCAGGCGCCGGTCGCGAAGATCCTGGTCGCCGACGGACGCGCGAGCGGCGTCGTGCTGGCCAACGGCGATGAGATCCGAGCCCGGGCGGTCGCCTCGAGCGTCGACCCCAACCTGACGTTCCTGAAGATGGTCGGCACGGAGCATCTCCCGGACGAGTTCGTCGAAGATATCCGGCGCTACAAGTATCGTGGCTCGTCCGGCAAAGTGAACATGGCGCTCGACGGGCTCCCGAGCTTCACGTGCCTGCCGGGACCCGGCCCGCACCTGCGCGGCGCGGTCTCGATTTCGCCGAGCGTCGATTACATGGAGCGCGCGTACGATCAGGCCAAGTACGGCCGCTACTCCCGCCGCCCGTACATCGACATCGTCCTGCCGAGCCTGACGGATCCGTCGGTCGCGCCGCCTGGAAAGCACGTCATGTCCTGCTTCGTGCAGTACGCGCCGTATCACCTGAAGGAAGGCGGCTGGGACGAGCACCGCGAAGCGTTCGGCGACACCGTCGTCAACACGATTGCGGAGCACGCGCCGAACCTGAAGGATCTCATCCTGCATCGTCAGGTGCTCACGCCGCTCGACATCGAGCGGGAGTTCGGGCTCACCGAGGGCAACATCTTTCAGGGCGAGCTCACGCTCGAGCAGCTGTTCTTCCTGCGGCCCGCGCCCGGCTGGGCGAAGTACCGGACGCCCGTTTCCGATCTCTACATGTGTGGATCGGCGACCCACCCCGGCGGCGGGATCATGGGGGCGCCCGGTCGCAACGCGGCGATGGTGATGCTTCGAGACAAGCGATGAGCGATCGTCAGGTCGTCATCATCGGTGGTGGTCACAACGGCCTCGTGGCGGCGTTCTACCTCGCGCGCGCGGGGCGCCGTCCGCTGGTGCTCGAGAAACGCGAGCGTGTCGGCGGCGGAGCAGCGACCGAGGAGATCGCGCCCGGCTTCCGCGCGCCCATCCTGGCGCACTCGATCGGCCCGATCCGGCCGGACGTCGCGCGCGACATGCGGCTCGAGTCCCACGGGCTGTCGCTCATCACGCCGGATCCCTACCTCGTCGCGCTGTCGCCCGACGGCCGCGCGATCGCGTTCGCGCGCGATCCCGCCCACACCGCGACGTCGATTGCGGCGTTCTCACAGCGCGATGCGCAACGGTACCCGGAGTTCCAGGCGTCGCTGACGCGGATCGCGCAGCTGCTCGAGCGGCTGCTCGATGCCCCTCCGCCGGACATCGATCGGCCGTCGCCGTCGGATCTGTGGTCGCTCGCGCAGTCGGGACGCCGGTTCAGAGCGCTCGGCCGCCGCGACGGATTCCGGCTTCTTCGCTGGATGCCGATGGCGGCCGCCGACTTCGTCTCGGAATGGTTCGAGACCGACCTGCTGCAGGCCGCGATCGCCGCGCGCGGCATTCACGGCGCCAACCTGGGACCCTGGTCGGCGGGAAGCGCCGCCGTGCTGCTGCTCGCCGCCGCGCTCGACCCGCTCCCCGGAGGCGGCGCGATTGCGCCGCGCGGCGGGCCGGGCGCGCTCGCGGCGGCGCTCGCCAAAGCGGCTGAATCCGCCGGCGCACGCATCCGGACCGGCGCCGGGGTCAGGCGGATCGTCGTCCGGAACGGCGCGGCGGCTGGCGTGCTGCTCGACAACGGCGAAGAGATCCCGGCGGCCGCCGTCGTCTCGAACGCGGATCCGCGGCGCACGTTCCTCGACCTGCTCGATCCGCTCGACCTCGAGCCTGGATTCGCCGCCCGCGCGCGCAACTATCGCGCTCAGGGCACGGTCGCGAAGATCCATCTGGCGCTCGACGGCCTGCCGTCGTTCCCCGCGCTGGGAGGGGATGCGGCACGACTGGCCGGCCGCGTCCACGTCGGCCCCGGCATCGACTATCTGGAGCGCGCGTTCGACGCCTCGAAGTACGGCACCTTCGCCGAGGAGCCGTACCTCGACGTCACCATTCCGTCGGTGGCCGATCCGACGCTCGCACCCGCCGGCAAGCACGTGATGTCGATTCACGCGCAGTTCGCGCCATACACGCTCCGCGGCACCAGCTGGGACGAGCGCCGACAGGCCCTGGCGGATGTCGTCCTGAAAACGCTCACGGCGTACTCGCCGGATCTCGAGCGCCACGTGCTCCATCGTCACGTGCTGACGCCGGTCGACCTCGAGCGCGAGTTCGGCCTGACGGGCGGCCACATCCACCACGGCGAGCTGTCGCTCGACCAGCTCTACACGATGCGGCCGATTCTCGGCTGGGCCAGGTACCGGACGCCGATCGCCGGGCTGTTCCTCTGCGGCGCGGGAACGCATCCCGGCGGGGGAATCACCGGGGCGTCGGGGCGGAATGCCGCGAGAGAGATTCTGAAGCATGTCAGGGCTTAGGGCCTGGGGCTTAGGGCTTGGGGTAGGTGCGGTACTCTTCGCCGAGGCACCAAGCCCCAATCCCCAGGCCCCAAGCCCTATCTTTGGCTTCGCCCCGGCCGCCGTCGCCGCCCAGCGCTCCCTCGAATCGCGCTTTCAGGAAAGCGTCGAACCCGATCGCATCCTCGACTTCCACAAGGAGTACGCCGCGAAGCCGCACGTTGCAGGGACGTCGCGCGATCGTGAGCTGGCCGAGTGGACGCGCGATCGCTGGCGCGAGTACGGCCTCGAAGAAGTCGAGATCACCGAGCACGAGGTCCTGCTTCCGTACCCGGACGAAGTGATCGTCGAGATGACGGCGCCGACGCCATGGCGCGCGTCGATGAAAGAAGAGGCCGATCGCGGGCGACGAGTACACGCACGCCGACGTCGGCCTCCCCTACCACGCCTACTCGGCGTCGGGCGACGTGACCGCGCCGGTGGTGTACGCGGGAAGCGGCAACCCGGCGGACTACGACTGGCTGCGCTCGAAGGGCATCGACATCAAAGGAAAGATCGCGCTCGTCCGGTACTCAGTCCCGTACAGCTACCGGGGGTTCAAAGCGCTCACCGCCCAGCAACGAGGCGCCGCGGGCATCCTCATCTACTCGGATCCGGCCGACGACGGGTCCAAGAAGGGCAAGGTGTACCCGGATGGTCCGTGGGGACCCGAGAGCCACATCCAGAGCGGCGGGATCGTGTTCGACTTCATGGTCCCTGGAGACCCTCTGACCCCCGGATGGGCGTCCGTGCCGGGAGCGAAGCGAATCGCGGCGAGCGAATCGGTCGCGCTGCCGAAAATCATGAGCGCGCCGCTGTCGTGGAAGGATGCGCAGGTGATCCTGCGCGCGATTAAGGGTCCCGAAGCGCCGAAAGGGTGGCAGGGCGCTGGGATTCCCTCTCTTTCACCCGTAGCGTCCGGCTTTAGCCGGACCGAGGCGTACCGGGTGGGCCCGGGACCCGCGACAATTCGCCTGCGGCTGAAGATGGACGACCGCGTTCGTCCGATCTGGACGGTCACCGGAAAGATCCGCGGCAGCGAGGAACCCGAGTCGCTCGTCATCGCCGGCAATCACCGCGACGCGTGGATGTACGGCGGCGTCGACCCGTCGAGCGGTTCTGCGGCGCTGATGGAGCTCGCGCGCACACTGGGTAGCCTGGCCAAGGCCGGCGTGCGGCCGAGGCGGACGATTCTCCTGGCGAGCTGGGATGCCGAAGAATTCACGCTGACGTCGTCGACGGAGTGGGGTGAGCAGCACGAGCGCGAGCTCCAGGAGCACGCCGTGGCGTACCTGAACGTGGACAGCGCGGCGTCGGGACCGAATTTCGGCGCAGCCGCCGTCCCGGCTCTCAACCGGCTGATTGGCGAAGTCGCCGCGGAGGTCCGGGACCCCGTCGCCCGCATTCCCATCGTCTCTGCCTGGCGCGCGCGCGCGCAGAAGGAGCGCGGGACGCTCCCCACCGGCGGCGGCGGCGAGCTGGTGAACAACAAACTGGGCAGCGGGTCCGACTACACGGTGTTCCTCAATTTCCTCGGTATCCCCATCGCGGATCTCTCATTCGACGGGCCGTACGGCGTCTATCACTCCGTCTACGACAATCACCACTGGGTCGCACGGATCGGGGATCCAGGCTTCCGCTACCATGCGGCGATGGTCCGCGTCTGGGGCCTGCTCGCGCTGCGGCTCGCCAACGCCGATGTGCTGCCGCTCGATTACGCGGCGTACGCCGGGCGCGTCCGGGCATTCATCGGCGACGTCGACCGGCGCTACGCGACCGAGCTCGCGCCGGCGCGCGCGGCGGCCGAGCGGCTCGTGGCGGCCGCATCCGCAGCGGGGCGCGAAATGGACGCCGCGCTGACACACGGCTCGGCCAGAGCGATCAACCGCCGCCTCGTGGCGGCCGAGCGCGCGTTCCTCGATCCGGATGGCATCCCGGGCCGGCCCTGGTACCGCCACCAGATCTACGCGCCGAAGTTCACGTACGCTCCGGAGCTCCTGCCCGGCGTTGCAGAGGCTGTGCAGGCCGGCAACGCGCCGGAAGTCTCGAGGCAGGCGAAGCGCCTGGCCGCCGCGCTCGACCGCGCCGCGGCGACCCTGGCCGGCCGCTAATCAGCGGCCCCGCCTGTCATCCGAGCTCTGCCAGCCCCGAATCGGCGGCCCCGCCATGTCCTGTCCACGTAACCGGGACTCGTCGTTTCTCTATTACATGCAGCGGTTTCACGTCATAGAATAGTCGGCTCACCCCCCACCGGAGGATCCCGTGACGGACGCCGCGACGACCGCGAAGAAACCGATGAAAATCACGTACGCGACCATGAGCGCGGACCAGATGGAGGACCTCCATCGCGCTCTGGACGAGGCCGTCCCGGCCGTCAAGGAAACGTTCGGCCAAAGCCATCCATTAGTAGTGGGAGGGCAGGAGCTACGGGCCGACGCCGAGTTCGAGGACAGGAGCCCGATCGACACCCGGATCCTGCTCGGGCGCTTTCAGAAAGGTACGCGCGAACACGTGCAGCAGGCTATCGCCGCCGCGCGCGCGGCCTCGCCCGCCTGGGTCGCCAAGTCATGGCAGGAGCGCGTCTTCATCCTGCGCAACGTCGCCGAAGCCATCCGCGAGCACCGCTGGCAGTTGTCGGCCTTGATGGGGTTCGAGGCGGGGAAAAACCGGCTCGAGTGCGTCGGAGACGTCGAGGAGTCGGCCGATCTGATTGCGTATTACTGCGACCAGATGGAGCAGAACGGCGGCTTCACGAAGCCGATGGGCAAGTTGAGCCCCGGCGAAGAGAACTACAGCGTCCTCCGGCCCTACGGCGTCTGGGCGGTGATCTCCCCGTTCAACTTCCCGCTCGCGCTCGCGGCCGGTCCGGCGGGAGGCGCGCTGGTCGCCGGCAACACCGTCGTCTTCAAGCCGGCCTCGGACACGCCGTTTCTCGGCTACCAGCTCGCGGTGATCATGAAACAGGCCGGCGTCCCCGACGGCGTCTTCAACTTCGTGACCGGCGGCGGCGCGACGGCCGGTCAGGAGTTGATCGACAACCCGGGCATCGACGGCATCGTCTTCACCGGCTCCAAAGAGATCGGGATGAAGCTGATTCGCGACAACGGCTCCCGGTCGATGCCGCGGCCGCTCGTGATCGAGATGGGCGGCAAGAATCCGGCGATCGTCATGCGGTCGGCGGACCTCGAGAAGGCGACCGACGGCGTGTGGCGATCGGCGTTCGGCGCGCAGGGACAGAAGTGCTCCGCCTGCTCGCGCGTGTACGTCTCGAAAGAGCTCCGCCAGCAGTTCGTCGACCTGCTGGTGGCGAAGACGAAGAAGATCAAAGTCGGCAATCCGCTCGAGCGCGATGTCTGGCTCGGTCCGGTCATCAACGAGGCGGCCGTCACGACCTACGAGCGCGCCATCGCGCAGGCGACGCGCGACGGCGGGAAGATCCTGACCGGCGGCCGGCGGCTGACCGATGGGCCGTTCGCCCACGGCTGGTTCGTGGAGCCGACCATCATCGACGGTCTCCCGAAGGACCACCCGCTCTTCTCGGAAGAGCTCTTCGTACCCATCACCGTCGTCGGAGACGTGGCAACGCTCGACGAGGCGATCGCGCTCGCGAACAGTACCCGAGTACGGCCTGACGGCCGGCATCTTCTCGGAGGACGACCGCGAGATCGAACAGTTCTTCAATCGCGTGCACGCGGGCGTGCTTTACGCCAACCGACGCGCCGGCGCGACGACCGGCGCGTGGCCGGGGATCAACCCGTTCGGCGGTTGGAAGGCGAGCGGCTCCACAGGGCGCGGTACGGGCGGGCCATGGTACGTGCAGCAATTCATGCGCGAGCAGAGCCGCGTCCGCATCAGGTGAGCGCCGCCACGGCGGCCGCCTGCGGCCTGTTGCTGGCGCTCGCCGTGCCCGCCGCCGCCGACGTGCGATCGACGGTGCCGCTCGCCGGCGGGGCGGCCGCGCTCGCCGAGGCGTCCGGACTGCACCGCTCGCCCGGCCCGGCGCGCGTCCTGCTCGAGGTCACCCGCGTCATCTACGATGCGCCCCTCGGAGACGCGCCGGGCGTCGACGCGCGGCGGGCGAAAGTGCTCGCCTACCTCCTCGCGCCAGCGTCCGGCCAGGCGGACGATGTTCCTCTTCCGCTGACCCCGGCGATCTGGCGCACCATTCTCGGCCGGTCGGTCCCTGAGACGCGGATCGCCCTCGAGATCCTCGCGGATCGATCGAGCGCGCTCCTGTACAACGGCCTGTACGCGCTCGACGACGCCACGCTCGAATGGCTGGCGGCCCACCCGCAGACGATCGCATCGATCCACCGGGAGCACGCGGCCGTCTTCGCGGCGTTCGGCAAGTCCATCCGGATCGGCAACGGCCGTGTGCACCCGCCGGGCGGCGGCGCGTTCGACGCGGCCTGGGAGCGGCTGGTTGGCGAGCCGCTCGGCCGGCCCGAACAGTTTCTGCCGCGGCTCCTGTCCCGCGGCCGCGGACGCCTGGCGTTCTTCTACGACGCCATGGCCCACCTCGACGAGCCGCGCCTGCGGTACGCGCTCTCCGGCAATCCCGAGAATCTGTACGAAGTGTTCTCGCGGCCGGAGGAGGAATGGCGACCGAGCCGCCGGCCCTTCAATCGGACCGCCGTCGACGGGGCGCTGCTGTTTGCGGCGCTTCACGTGGACAGTGGCGGCCGTCTCATCGGCCCGCTCTGGTCGGAGCTGTGGGAGGAGGTCTTCTCGCGTGGGTGCGCGGCGCGCGGCCGGGATGGGAGCCGCGGTGCCGACATCGCGCGGTCTCCCCCAATCGATGCGGCGTGGCTCGCATCCAGGGTGGTCGCTCCTGGCGTCGGTCGGGCGCGTGAGCGTCTACGCCTCCTGCTGTTCGCCCAGCGCGTGTTCCCCGCGCCGCCGGCCTCCTCCGCCACCGACGTTCGCGACGCATTGTGCGGTCTCGCACGCGCGCCGGCGCTGATGCTATCGCTCGAGCGGATGGGCGCGCGCGACCCGGCGCTTTACGCACGGGCGGCGGCGCTCGCCGAGCGGTTGCCCGGCGAGACGCTGGACAGCGAACACCGGCCGAGGCTCGTCGCGATCCAGGCGGCGATCGCGCTTCTGACCTACGCCCGCCAGAACCGCGGGATCGGCGCCGACACCGCCTCTGCGCTCGCCGACGACGCGCTCGCGGCGGCAGAAGCGTCGCTCAAGTCCGACGCGGGACCGATGATCGACTGGATCGACCGGTCGCTCCTGCCGGCCTTCGCGAAGACGACCGGCATGTCGCCCGAGAGCGAGCCGATCGAGCGGATCCTCATCGCCGCGGCGGCGGGCATCCGGGGCGACGCGGTCCGGCCGTCGCTGGACTGGGAAGGCATGGCGTACCGTGTCGATCCCGCGGCGGCGCGCCTGGCCGACGCCGAGCGCGTGCGCGCGCGTCAGCGATCCGCGAGCCTCGACGTCGCCCTGGCGGCGCACCGGCTCACGACCGGGCGCGCGCTCGCGGGCGACAAGGCCCTGCTGGCATCGCTCAAAGACGCTGACTCCAACGGGCCCGACGATGGGGATGGCCGCAACTGGCTTTCTCTGAGCGCCTTCGCCACCAATCCGAGCCGCGCGGACAGCCAGGCCATCTCCGCCGATACGCTCGCGTCGATTGTGTATGCGCTCAGCGTGGGGTCGTCCACGAGCGCGGCGGCGCGGGCGGCGAACGTCGCGCGTCGGCACGCGCTGCGCTCGGCGGCCGCGGGCGTCGGCCCTACCGCGGCGGATACGGCCTGGGACATCCCGGGCGAGGAATTCGGGCCGGGCGGCTGGATGGTGCGTGGATCGCTCATCGCGCTCGACATCGGACTCTCCCGCCTCGCGCTCCGGCGGCAGCTCGACACGGGCCTGCCGCCCCCGCCCGAGGTCAGCGACAACGACCGACGGACGCTGGCCGAAACGGTGCGGCTCATGAGCTGGACCGAGCTTGCCGATGCCGATCGCGATGCGCTGGCGGCAGCGCTGGCCCGCGGGCGCGCCCGGGCGCGGGCGCTCCTTGCGGAGCCGAACGGAGCCGCCACGGTCGCGGCAGAAGCCCGGATGGACGAAGTCCGGCGGCAGGCGCTGGCGTGGATCGCGGCGCGGGATCCGTCCGCAGCGTTCGAAGAATTATGGCTGTCCGAGCTGGTGGCGCTGGGAAAGCCCGGAATTCCGGCCGATCGACTCGACGCCTGGGGCACCGCGGCCCTCCCATTGGAGGGGGGGCTCGCTGTACGCTATCCCCCTAGCGGCGACGCGTGCCTGCTGTCCGGCCGGCCCGCCATCGGAATGACGGCCATGACGGTGCCGGATGTCACGCTCCGCGTGGTCGAGACCCTCGCGGAGCTGAAGCTGCCGGCGGCTCTCGCGCCAGACATGATGGCGTACGCGACGCAGCAGATGATCGACGACGCCACGACAATGCACTCCGACGATCGTGACGCGCTCGCAAGCGCGGCGCGGCGATTGTCGGCCGACGCGATGATCGACATCATCGCCGCGCTGACGGCCAGCGGCCCGCTCGTGCCGCGGAGGACACCATGAAGCCTGCTCTTGCCGCGGCGGCCGCGGCTCTCGCGACCGCCACGGCATTCGGCCTCCTGCCTGACGGCAGCCTCGAGGCGGCCCGCGCGCCTCAGGCGCCGGCGCCGACGCTCCGGGTGCTGTCGCCCGAGAACGACACCTTCGTCGGCGGGCCGGTCCTGCTCCGCGCGGTCGTCGAGCCGATGTCGGCCATCACGCGCGTGACCCGCGTGAGGTTCTTCGCCGACACGAAGCTGGTCTGCGAGCTGCAGCGGCCGCCGTTCGAATGCGAGTGGGATGCCGGGCCCGGGATCGCCGAGCACACCTTCCGCGTCACGGCCACGCTCGACGACGGGCAGCAGCTGGCGCAGACCGTGCGGACGCGGAAGCTCGACTACGCGGAGCGCGTCGACGTCGACGTCGTTCAAGTGCCGGTCGTCGTGACCGACGGCGGCCGGTTCGTGTCTGGCCTGACGACCGACGACTTCAAGGTCTTCGAGAACAACGCCGAGCAGCGAATCACGCATTTCGCCTCCGAGAACATCCCCCTCGAGCTGGTGATGACGCTCGACGTCAGCGGCAGCATGGAGAACTTCATCCCGTCGATGAAGGCGGCGGCGAAGCGGTTTCAGGCCGCCGTCCCGCCGCAGACGCCGGTGACCATCTACGCGTTCAACGAAAACGTCTTCCCGCTCATCCGGCGCTCGACCGATCCGGTGAACCGCGCGAGCCGCATCGATCGGCTGCGGTCCTGGGGGGGTACGGCGTTGTACGACGCCATCATCGAGGCGATCGACTCGGTCGGCCGCCAGCCGGGGCGGCGCGCGGTCATAGTGTTCAGCGACGGCGAGGATCAGTCCAGCCACGCCACTCGAGAGGCCGCCAACCGCCGCGTCGAGGGCAGCGACGCGACGGTCTACACGATCGGACAGGGGCGGGCCGCCGACCACGCCCCGCTGCAACGGATCATGGAGAACCTCGCGACCGTCAGCGGCGGCCGCGCCTTCTTCACGCAGGATCTCGAGAAGCTCGAGGCGGCGTTCAAGGAAATCATCGACGATCTCTCGCATCAGTATTTGATCAGCTACGCGCCTCCGGACGCGGCGGCGGGCGCGTGGCGCCGAATCAAGGTGGACGTGGCGGGAGGTTATCGGGTGCGCGCGCGCCAGGGCTATCGTCTGACGAAACACGACTGAGGTGGGTACCCATGCATGCGTCGAATCCTCGCGTCGGATCGCTCGTCTTCGCAGCGCTTCTCGCCGTCGTTTCCGCGTCGGTCGCCGGACAGCAGCCGCCCGCCCATACCGGGCTGCCGCCGGCGGCCCAGCAGCCGCCGCCCGATCCGCAGCAGACGCCCCCGCCGGCGCCGGACCAGCCGGCGGTCACGTTCCGCACGACGGTTGATCGCGTCATCGTCGACGTGATCGTGATCGACAAACGGGGACGGCCGGTCGCGGACATGTCCGCAGAAGACTTCAACATCCAGGTGGACGGCAAGCCGCGCCGCGTGGCGTCGGCGAGCTTCATCTCGTCATCCCGCCGGAGCGCACCCGCCTCGTCGGCCCGTCCGCCGTACAGCAGCAACGAAGGCGAAGGCGGCGGCCGGCAGATCATGATCGTCGTCGATCAGGGCAACATCTCGAAGCTCGGCGCGCGTCGGCCGCTCGAGGCGGCCGCGGGGTTCATCGACGGGCTCTCGCCGGCGGATCGCGTGGGCCTGCACGTCCTGCCGGGCGCGGGGCCGCACATCGACTTCACGGCAAACCATGCGTTCGTCAAGTCCTCCCTGCCCCAGGTCGTCGGCGAGTCGGATCCGATCAGCGGCTTCCATCACATCGGCGTCGGCGAGGCGTACGCGATCGACCGCGGCGACAACCTCGTCCTGCAGGAAGTGGCCGCGCGCGAGTGCGCCGGGATGGCCGGCCTGGCCCTGTCCGAGTGCGAGGACGGCCTCCCGGCCGAGGCCAGGATGGTCGTCGCGCAGATCCGCGAGCGGACGCAGTCGTCGCTCTTCGCGTTCCGCGCGCTGCTCGATCGCATGGCCGTGTCGCCGGGACCGAAGACGCTGCTGTTCGTGTCGGAAGGGCTCGTCGTCGATCGCGAGATCAGCGACCTCGAGTGGGTCGCGGAGCACGCCGCGAAGGCGCAGGTGAGCCTGTACGTCTTGAAGCTGGATCGGAACGAGTTCGACGCGTCGGTCGCGCGCATCTCGCCTACCTGGGTCGAGGATCGCGAGCTGCGCGTCCGGGGCCTCGAGACGCTCGCCGGCTACGCGCGCGGGGCGGTGTTCCCCGCGGCGGCGGACCCGGCGTCGGCGTTCAAGCGGCTATCGCTCGAATTGTCGGGCTACTACCTTCTCAGCTTCGAGCCGGAAGAGACCGACCGCGACGGCAAGCGGCACCGGATCAAGGTCGAGACGACGCGCCGCGACATCACGATCCGCGCGCGCCAGCAGTTCACCGTGGACCCGGCGCGGTCGTCGATGACCGATGAGCAGCAGCTCGCCGAGGCGCTGCGCTCACCGCTCGTGTCACCGGACATCCCGCTCCGCGCCACGACGTACGTCATGCAGGAGCCGGGCACGCCGAAGCTGAAGGTCATCGTCGCCGCCGCGATCAACTCGGGACGGCACCAGGCGGAAGGCGATCTCTCGCTCGCCTACATGCTCGTCGACACACGCGGGCGGCTGGCGGCGAGCCGACTGGAAAAGCCGCTGAAGAAATCGTCGCTCGCGCCGCTGCCCGACGGCTGGCAGGCGTACACCGCCGCCACCCTCGTCGATCCGGGCTCGTACACCCTCAAGCTGGCGGTCCTGACGCCGGACGGCACGAGCGGCAGCCTCGAACACACCTTCAAGGCCGCTCTGGGGACTGCCGGACAGGTGAAGTTCGGAGATCTGATGATCGCCGAGCCCCGGAAATCGCGGGAATCCACGTCCCGGCCGGCCGCGACGCCAGGACTCGCGAGCGACAGCATCGTCGGGTACGTCGAGCTGTACTCCGAGGCGCCGGACCAGCTCGCGAAGACGAAGGTCCGGTTCGAGGTCGCGTCCGACGAGAACGGCCGGGCGCTCGAATCGAGCGACGGACGCGTCGAGGACGATCCGAAGGGGACCCGGCGCGTCTCGGAGGGGCGCGTGCCGGTCGCGTTGCTGCCGCCGGGCGACTACATCGCCCGCGCCGTCATCCTCGCCGACGGACGACCGATAGGCAAGGTGGTGCGGCCGTTCACCGTCCTGCGCTCCCCGGCGAACGCGACGTCGGCGACGCCGCGCGCGACGGGAAGCAACCCTGCTCCGTCGCGGGCCGCGGTCGCGACCGATCTCCCCCCGTTCGACAAGAAGACCGTGCTCGATCCGACGGTCGTCGGTTTCTTCCTCGATCGCATGCGGCAGGATCCGTCGGCCTCGGCGGCCGCCAAGGGGATGGATTCGGCGATCGCGCACGCGCGCGCGGGACGCTTCGACGAGGCCCAGAAGGACGTCGCCGGTCAGCCGGACGACACGCCGCTTCCTTCGTTCGTGAGCGGTTTGGCGCTCTATTCGAAGGGCGATCTCGACGCCGCCGGCAACGCGTTCCGGCGCTCGCTTCGGGCGTCGCCCGATTTCTTCCCGGCCATCTTCTACCTCGGCGCGTGCTACGCCGCGGGCGGAAAGGACAAAGAAGCGGCCGCCGCCTGGGCCACGTCGCTCGTGACCGAGCCGGACGCGCCCTTCATCTACATCGTGCTGGCGGACGCGCTGCTGCGGGCGCGGGACGGCGCCGGCGCGCTCGACGTCAGCCGCGAGGCGGCGACGCTCTGGCCGCAGAACGACGAGGTGCAGGTGCGGCTGGTCGTGGCGGCGGCGATGGCCGGAGAGTTCAACGAGGCGCTCAAGGCGGTCGAGACGCAGCTCGAGAAGGGGCCGAACGAGCACGCCCGCCTGTTCTTTGCGATGCGGATTCTCTACGAGGCCAACGCCGCCGGCAAGCCGATCGAATCGAAAGAAAAGGATCTGGTGCGCTTCGACAAGTACCGCACCGCTTACACTGCCGCCAACGGACCGCGCGGTGAAATCGTCGACGAGTGGCGAAAGTATATGGAGAAGGGGAAGTAAGCTCTCAGTTCTGAGTTCTGAGTTCTGAGTTTTGAGCAAGACTCAGAACTCAAGACTCAAGACTCAAAACTCAAGACTCAAAACTAAAAGATATCCCCGTGCCAATAGCCGACCTCCGCCGCTCGGAGCGGTGGATCGACGCCGCGGGTCATCATGACGTCGCGGGCCCGCGCGCGGCGAACGATTGACAGCTGCGGCGGGCAGAACCCTGGCGGCACCCACGCGTTCAGGCGCCCAGGTCCGAGGGCCTGAAGCATCGCGCCGACGCGCGCGCCCGACGGATCGCGGTCCCCGCACTCCTCGAGCGTGCGGCCGCGCGGCGTGATCGTCATCACGGCGTACGCAGCGGGCTGCGCGCCCTCCTCGACAACGAAGTATTCCACCTGACGCGCGGTGCCTGGGGTCAGCCCGGCCAGCAGTCGCTTCTTCGTCAACCCGTATTGGATGAACGGCGCCGGTCGCTCGAGCGCGAAGCGGAGGCCTTGCGTCATCCGGGCGGAGATCTCCGCGATCCGTGCGATGTCGCGGTCGTCGCCGCTCCGCATGGGGATGGCCGGAGTTCCGCGCCCGGCCGGCACCTCGAACCGCACCTCGTCGACCTCGACGACCGAGAAACCGAGACGCGCGTAATAGTCGGGGCCGATCTCCGAGAAGAGCAGCGCGCCGGTGACGCCGCGCGCGGCGGCGTCCTCGATCATCCGGTCGATGAGCTCTCGCGCGAAGCCGCGCCGGCGCAGATCCGGCGGCGTGAACACGGCGCCGATGCCGAGCATCGGCCGGGCGTGTCCGTCGAGGCGCGCGACGAGATCGTACCGCTTCGCCGTCGCCAGCAGGCGGCCGTCCTCGACGAGCGCCATGCGGGCGAGGTTGGCGGCGCCCCAGTCCGTTCGAAGCTGCGCGGCGTTGTATCGGCCGTAGTCCGGTCGCGACAGCCCTTCGCCCCAGAGCGAGTAGGACTCGTCGAGCGCCTGCTCGAGCACCTCTCCGGATGCCTGGACGAGCTGCATGAGGCATACGATACTGCTGGTCATGTCCACCCCCACGCATCCGTACGAAACGCGTCTCAATGTTCTACACAACGCCCTCGAGCTGATCGACGTTCGGCAGCTTGTGGCCGAGTGCAAGTTCCCGTGGTACAACCAGACACTCTGCAAGGTCAACGAGTCCGTCGTCCGGCTCGGCGTGGTGCAGGGCGAGTATCACTGGCACAAGCACGACGAAGAGGACGAGTTCTTCTATGTTGTCTCGGGCCAGTTCGTGATCGACCTGGAGGACCGCACGGTGACCCTGGATCCGCAGCAGGGCTTTGTGGTTCCGAAGGGCGTGATGCACCGACCCCGAGCGCCGGAGCGAACGGTGATCCTCATGGTGGAAACGGCCACCATCGTACCGACGGGCACCTGAGCGTGGGGGTAACCCACAGCCGGCGGGCCCTGTCTAATCCGACATGAGGCTGATACGCCCCCTGGTTACAGTTTTTGCGTGTGCGGCCCTCGCCACCAGCCCTTCCGCCTCGCATGAGCCTTTCGCCGCAGCAGAGAAACCGTCGGCTGTTCCAGCCAAGCCTGATTCCGCGACGATTCTTCACGTGCTGAACCGGATCGGGTACGGTCCGCGCCCGGGCGACCTCGAGCGCGTCAGTGAACTCGGGCTTGCGAAGTACATCGATCAGCAGCTGCACCCCGACCGTCTGGCGGACGCCGGCATGGCCGCACGGCTCTCCGGCTTCGAGACGCTGACGATGTCGACGCAAGAGCTGGCGGACCGGTACTTCATCCCCGCGATGATGGAGCGCCGCGAGCGGCAGCGGCAGCGCGCGGCGGCCAGTGAGCCGAATGCGGGGACGTTCCCGGATGCTACGGATCAGCGCGCCGAGCGTAAGCGAGGCGTGGCGGGCGCTGGGGGTGGGGCCCCAGCGCAAAGCAAAGTAATGATGGAAGAGCGCGAGGCGCTCGCGGAGCTCGGCCAGCAGCGGATCCTGCGCGCCGTCTACAGCGAGCGGCAGCTCAACGAGGTCCTCGTCGACTTCTGGTTCAACCACTTCAACATCTTCGCGGGCAAGGGCGCCGATCGCATCTATCTGATGGAGTACGAGCGCGACGTGATCCGGCCGCACGTGCTGGGCAGGTTTCGAGATCTCCTCGGGGCGGTGGCGGAAAGCCCTGCGATGCTCTTCTATCTCGACAACTGGATGAGCGCCGACCCGAAGATGGCGGAGAAGGCCGCGGCCGCACGCGGCCGGTTCGGGATGTCGAGCCGCGGCAGGCGTGCTCCCGGCGGCGTCGGAGGGCAGAAACCGCAGCCTCCCCGCCGTCCCACGGGCCTCAACGAAAACTACGCGCGCGAGCTGCTCGAGCTGCACACCCTCGGGGTGGATGGCGGCTACACGCAACAAGACGTCGTGGAGGTGGCGCGCGCGTTCACGGGATGGACCATCCAGAACCCCCGGCGCGGCGGGAGCTACCGCTTCGAGCCGCGCATGCACGACGACGGGGAGAAGAACGTGCTCGGGCAGCGCATCGCGCCCGGCGGCGGACGGAAAGATGGCGAGCGGATCCTCGACATCGTCGCCGCGCATCCCTCGACGGCGCGCTTCCTCGCGACGAAGCTCGCACGGCGGTTCGTCGCCGACGATCCGCCGGCGGCGCTCGTGGATCGCGCGGCGGCGCGTTTCCGCGAGACGGGCGGCGACCTGCGCGAGACGGTGCGCGTCATCCTGACGTCGGCCGAGTTCTTCGCGCCCGCGGCCCGGCGCGCAAAGGTGAAGACGCCGCTCGAGTTCGTCGCGACCGCCGTCAGGGCCACCGGCGCCGAGGTGGACACGTCGCTGCCCCTCCTTCGTTCGCTGCGCGATCTGGGAATGCCGCTCTACATGTGCCAGCCGCCGACCGGCTACGGCGACACCGCGGAGGACTGGGTGAACACGGGCGCGCTCCTGAACCGCATGAACTTCGCGGTCGCGCTCGCCGACGGGACGATGCGCGGCGTTCGCGTCAGCGTCGACGGCCTCTCGACGCCTGGGAGCGGACCAGGATCGATCGCGGAATCGCTCCTCGGCGGGCACGTGTCGGAGGCCACAGCCGCGACGCTGGCGAAGACGAAGGAGCCGGCCAAGCTCATCGCGCTCGCGCTCGGGTCGCCGGAGTTTCAGCGGAAATAGGGCTTGGGGCTTAGGGCCTGGGGCTTGGGGCAAGCGCCTGCGGCCCGCGCGAGGCGCCGGAGGGAAGTGCGGCGAAGCCGCACCGCCGAGCGCGCGCGAGCGGGGGTGGGGCCCCGCGAGCTGAAAAAAATGAGGATAGGCATGATTTCACGACGGGTCTTCATCAAAAACGGCGGCATCGCGCTCGTGAGCCTCGGGTTCGCGCCGGCGTTTCTCGCGCGCGCGGCCGAGGCCTCATCAGGGCGGCGGAAGATCCTGATCGCGATCTTCCAGCGCGGCGCCGTGGACGGGTTGAACATGATCGTCCCCCACGGCGAGCGCGCGTACTACGCCGCGCGGCCGACGATCGCGATTCCCCGCCCCGGCGCGGGCGCCGACGCCGCGGTCGACCTCGACGGCTTCTTCGGCCTGCACCCCCGCATGGCGCCGCTCAAGCCGTTCTTCGATCGGCGCGAGCTGGCGATCGTTCACGCGACCGGCTCGCCCGACAGCACGCGCTCGCACTTCGACGCGCAGGACTACATGGAGAGCGCGACGCCGGGCGTCAAGAGCACGCGGGACGGCTGGCTGAACCGCTGCCTGCACGCGCGCGAGCACGCGACCGCGACCCCCTTCCGCGCCGTGGCGCTCGCGCCGCAGCTCCCGCGCGCGCTTCAGGGGACCGCGCAGGCGCTCGCGATCGGCCGGCTCAATCAGTTCGGGATTCGCGAGCGAGGCATGAAGGGGGACGTCGCCTCGTCGTTCGAGTCGGAGTACGCGGCGGCGGCCGACCGCGTGCTCACGAAGACCGGGAGCGACGCGTTCGAGGCGATCCGAATGCTCAAGAACGCCGACCCCTCCCGGTACCGTCCGGCGAACGGCGCGCAGTACCCGCGATCGGCGTACGGCGAGGCGCTGCGTCAGATCGCCCAGCTCGTCAAGGCAGACGTGGGGCTCGAGGTCGCGTTCGCCGAAACCGGCAACTGGGACCATCACGTGAACGAAGGCGCCTCGACCGGCCAGCTCGCGTTCCGGCTGGACGACTTCGCGCGCGGCCTCGCCGCCCTCACCGCCGATCTCGGAGACCGCATGGCGGACGTCCTCATCCTGACGATGTCGGAGTTCGGGCGGGCGGTGGCGGAGAACGGCAATCGCGGCACGGACCACGGCCACGGAAACGCGATGATGGTCATCGGCGCCGGCGTGCGCGGCGGCAAGGTGTACGGCGAGTGGCCCGGCCTCGAATCACGACAGCGCTTCGAGGGACGCGACCTCGCGGTCACGACGGACTTCAGGGACGTCTTCGCCGAAGTGGCGGTGCGGCACCTCGGGATAGCGAACGCGGCTCCCGTGTTTCCCGGGTTCCGCGTCGATCAATCCAGATTCAGGGGATTCCTGACCACGGATTAGATGGCTCACGACCACGGATTCTACGGATTGTACGATTGTGGGCGGGTTACTGCTGGACCGTCACGCGGGAGTAGAACTGCTGCACGCGCGCCGGATCCGCATCGCAGAATTGCATCCCGGCGCGGTACTGCGGATCGTTGGCGCGGGGCAGCTCGAAGGTCGCCCAGGCAACCGACGCCTCGAAACGGATGCCGGACTGCGCATCGAGCGTGATTCTGATCTTCTGGTTCGGTTTCAGGATCTCGCACGACAGCACCTGCGCCCCGTGAATCGACAGGTCGATGAGCTGCACCGGCCGGCCATCGACGATCGCCCCGACGCCGCCGGGCATCTTCACCCGCACGGCACGGCGCACGGCCCGAATCTGCATGGGATGCGCGAGCGCCACCAGCGCTCCGGCCGGCATGTGGTGGCCGTGCTGCGAGGTCAGCGCCGCCGCCGACTCCGGTGAGAGCATCCGAATCTCGACCCCGGCCAGCGACGCTTCGCCGCGCACGCAGTCCACGAGCGCGGCGCCGCGAGACGTGGACGCGACCATCTGATCGAGGATGACGACGCGCGGACGCCGCTTGAGGATGGCCTCATAAGCGGCGTTCGCGTCGGCGTCGGTGAAGGCGAGTACGTCCCCTGCCCGCCCCGCATGCGCACACCAGGCCGCGACCAGCTCTTCGGAGCCGACGAGGATGGTGTTGAGCGGTTCGGTCACCACGTCTTAGAACACCACAGCGGTTGTGGAGCCTGACTCGTTCGAGTTCCAGAACGCCGGCTCGCCCAGCGAGTAGCCACACAGGCCGACCGCGTGGGTGCCCGCCGGCAGGCCGCTCAAGATCGCAGTCATCGGGTAGTTCACGCGCGTGTTCTGCGGTAGCCTGAGGCCCAGCACGCCGACGCCTGACTGGACGGGGGCTGCGCCGCCGGTGCTGTAACAGATCGCCAGCGCGAGACCGGTTGCGGCGTTACCGTTGGTTCCAAACGCTCGTTGCGACGTGACGAGGATCGACTGCCCGGCGGTGATCGTCACGTTGACGGTCGGCGCCAGAAAGGTAAGGCCAGAGGTCACGCCGTTCGACGGCATCGCTGTGTTTACGTGCGCCCCGCTCGTCAGGCCCGCCGGGCCCTGCGAGCCCTGCGGCCCAGTCGCACCTTGTGGTCCCTGCGGACCCTGCGGACCCATCGGCCCCATCGAACCCGTCGCACCGGTTGCACCCGTTGCGCCCGCCGGACCTTGCGGACCCTGCGGACCTTGCGGACCCTGAGGCCCGGTCGCGCCCTGTGAGCCCGCCGCACCTGCGGGTCCTGCCGGGCCTGTTGCGCCCGTTGGACCGGGCGCGCCCTGAGCGCCTTGCGGACCCTGCGGTCCCGCCGGCCCTTGCGGCCCCGCCGGACCCGGAGGTCCAGGCTCGCCGCCGCCGCCACCGTAGTTGAGCGGCACGTTGAAATCGTCGAACGGCGCGTTCGATTTGCGGTTGCGCGCAACCCGCACGAGGTAGACGCCAGCCTCGAGACCTTCCGGCAGGCGCGCCAGGACTGAGGTGCCTCCGCGGTTCGCATTCTCGATATGCAGATACCGTCCGTCCATCCACACGGCCGGAGTCCGGCCGAAGTTGTAGCCGTAAAGCTGGATCGTGCGGTTTGCGACGTCGACCTTTGCCGCGACGATCAAGGGTTTGGTCGAATGGTCGTTGTCATCGTCATGTCTCCTGTCATCGTCAGCGACAAGCCGTGCGCTGAAGACCAGGGTCGCTGCGACGACCGCGAGAACGAACCGACGGGGGCTGGACCGCGTTCCGATTCTCATTAGCTCCTCCCGACAAAGGCCGGGTCTGTCGATACCGCCGACACCAGCCCAACGGAAGGCAAACACTTCGCCCGGCCCGCCCGCGTGCCAGGGCTTACCACATAAGCTCTGATGGGTCAGTTGTTTATAAGAAAAACAGCAATTGGTACCATTGAAGACCAACTGACGTCGAAGTGTTACGTTCCTGCACACAAGATTGCCGAAGTGCGTAGAGTAGACTGTGGCCGCCATGCGTATTACGGAATTGCCGACGCCACAGGTACTCGTTGATTCCACGCGACTTGCGGCAAATCTCGATGGGATGCAGCGGGCGGCATCCGCGCGCGGGTTGTCGCTGCGGCCGCACGCGAAGACTCACAAGAGCCCGGCGATCGCGCGGCAGCAGATCGATCGCGGCGCGATCGGAATCTGCTGCGCGAAGGTTGGTGAAGCCGAGGTTTTCGCGGCGGAGGGTATCGAGGATATCCGCCTGCCGTATCCGGTTCACCCGTCGAACGCGTCGCGTGTCCTGCGACTGATGGAGTCGACGCGCCTGTCAATCATCGTGGATCACGAAGCGGTTGCGCGAGCCTGGGCGCAGGTCATGCAGCGCGCCGCGCGCACGCTCGACGTGCTGGTCAAAGTGGACGTCGGCTTTCACCGGTGCGGCATCGATCCGTCGGCGCCGGATGCGGCCGGATTCGTGCGCCGCGTGGGAGCGCTCGATGGCCTGAGGCTGCGCGGCCTCCTCAGCCACGCGGGGCACGCGTACCTCGCAGGATCCGAAGAGGAGCTTCGAAAGATTGCCGCAGATGAGGCGAAGACGCTCGCAACGCTCGCACGGGAATCTGGGGTCGCTCTGGAAGAGATGAGCGTCGGCGCCACGCCGACGGCGAAGTTCAGCGTCGAAGAGAGCAACCTCACCGAGATCCGGCCCGGAAACTACGCCTACTTCGATCGGACGCAGGTGGGGATGGGAGCGGCCCGCTACGAGGACTGCGCCCTCACCGTTCTTGCGCGCGTCGTGTCGCGACCATCCCCGGACCGCGTGATTCTCGATTGCGGGAGCAAGACCCTCAGCTCGGACGGCGCGCGCGGCTTCCAGCCGACTCCCGGTTACGGGATCGTGTTCAAGGATTTGGAGTCCAGCGAGCCGGACCGGGGGCTGCTCATCGAGCGCCTCTCCGAGGAGCATGCCACCGTCCGGGTGGTGGAGGGAGCCTCCACCCTCGAGCCGGGGAATCTCGTCCGCGTGCTCCCGAACCATTCATGCGTCGTGTCGAATCTCGTCGATTGCATTAGGATGGTGGACGGCTCGACGGTCGTCGAGACCCTGCCGGTCGCGGCGCGGGGCAAGATCTGGTAAGGTCGACACGCATAAATGGCAAAATCCAAGATTCCCCTGCCTGGCGAGGCGCTCGGCCTCGTCGAAACGCGCGGCCTCGTCGGCATGATCGAAGCGGCTGACGCGATGCTGAAAACGGCCAACGTCGTGTTCGTTGGCTATCAGAAGGTCGACGCAGGGCTCGTGACCGCGATCGTGCGCGGCGACGTGGGATCGGTCAAGGCCGCTACCGACGCCGGGGCGGCGGCGGCGCGCAAGGTCGGAGAGCTCGTGGGCGTGCACGTCATCCCGCGTCCGGCGGAAGGCCTCGACGACGTGTTCCCGATCGGCTGACGCGCCCCTTTTTCCGACGCGACGGCCGCGCACGCGCCGACAGCTCCTTCAGCGGCAGTTCCTCGCCCAACACCAGCAACGGCTGCGTCGGCGCGCGAAGCAGGTTGAAAATCTCCCCGCCGTTCGTCCGCGCATAAACCTCGCGGCCGTCCGTGAGGAGGGTGACCGGCCCTGCGCCTCCGATCGTTTCGAAGAGTCTCACGTTGAACCGACGCTTGAGGGTGTCGAGCAGCCGACGGATCTTCTGGACCGTAAAGCCGCGGCGCCGAAGGTCGGCGAGCACGAGCAGCTCGAGCAGCTCCACCGGCGTGTAGCGCCGTTCCGTGAAGCCGCCTGCCTCGGTTGGCCGCGAGGGGATGGCGGGCCGCAACAGCTTTTTCGCGGCCCACCACTGGAGCTGCCGGGCGCTCAGCCCCGTCAGCGACGCCACCTCGCGCGAGCTGTACGTTTTCTTTAACTCCATCCGCGTCAACGAGCTCGCAGAGGCACCCGAGAGCACAGAGAAAAGCGGGGACGATGAGACACAGAGACGCAGAGACACTGAGATTCCATCAAAGTTTCTCTGCGCCTCTGCGTCTCTGTGCCTCTTCCGTCCACGCCTTTCTCTGCGGCCTCAAGTGCTCTCTGTGTTCTCACACCCAGGAGATCCTGTCCGCGCCCTTCGCTCCAGCAAAATCCTTCTCCGTGAGTCCACCCGCGCTGTGCGTGCTCCAGGTGAGCGTCACACGCTTGTAGTTGATGAGAATGTCCGGGTGATGATCCGCTTCGTCGGCATCGAACGCAAGCCGGACAACGAACGAGATCGCCTCGCGGAACGAGCCGAAGGTGTACTGCTTGCGGATCGCGTCCCCCTCGAGCGACCAGCCCTTGAGCTCTTTGAGCTCGGCTTCGGCATCCGCGCGTGAGAGTTTGGGCATCGTTACCTCACACAAATCGGTTTGGAGAAAAAGCCTCAATCAATGGATCCGTGCGGCCGTCGAGCACCAGGTCCGCGACGAGCGCCGCGGTGACTGGCGCGAGCAGCACGCCGTTCCGGTAATGGCCCGTCGCGTAGACGACGCCGTCGAGCGCAACGGAGGCTCCCAGGATCGGCAGGCCATCGGGCGTCGCGGGCCGCAGGCCGACACGAGCCTCCTTGAAGCCGGCGCGCCACCCGTCCGGGAGCACCTCGCACACCGCCTCCATCAGATCGCGCACCGCGGCGACCGTCGCACGCTCGTCGAAACCGACGTCCTCGACGGTGGCGCCCACGAGAAGCGTTCCGTCGCGTCGCGGGACGAGGTAACAGCGCGGCCCCCAGACAATCCGGGCCAGCGGCGCTCGCGGCCACTCGAGCCGCAGCAGCTGCCCGCGAATCGGACGAAGCGGCGGCGAGTCCCCTTCGACGCGCACCTGGGCGCTCCAGCTCCCGGCGGCGACGACGACGCGATCCGATTCGAGCGGTCCCTGGTCGGTGTCCGCGGTCAACGCCGGGCCCGTGCGGCGAACGCCGCAGACCGTTCTGCGGAGGACGGCCGCGCCGTGGGCGATCGCGGCCTGGGCGAGCGCGGCGGTCATGGCTTCCTGGGCGACGAAGCCGTGCGCCGGAACGAACAGCGCTCCGGTCACATCGGACGTGAGCTGGGGTTCCATCGCTCGGGCCGCCGCTGGGTCGAGCCGCCGGCACTCGACGCCCGCGGCCTTGTGCGCCGACGCCTGACGATCCAGCGCCGCCGCGGCCCCATCGTCGAGCGCCACTTCGAGCGTGCCGGTACGCGCGTACTCCACGTCCGCATCGGGCAGGTCGGCGCCGATTCGCGCGATGAAGCTGTCGTAGAGGTCGAGGCTTCGCTCCGCGAGCATGAGGAATGGGCCTCCGTGCTCCGCCTCGTGATAGGGCACGAGCATCCCGGCGGATGCCTGCGTCGCGCCCCCGCCCACCGGACGCGGATCGACGATGGTGACGGTGGCGCCGCGCCGCGCGAGCTCGTGCGCGATCGCGCAGCCGATCACGCCGGCGCCGGCAACAAGTACGCGCACCACCGAGCATGATATGCGCGGGCGTGTCGGAATAGCACAGCGGTCTTTGACGTACAGCCGGGTCGGCGCTACGATCTCGGATTACGCCTAGGACGCTGAAGAGCGTCGCGGGGGACCCAAACGGCGCGCGCACGCGCCAAAGGGGCGAATCCGTGAGATCCGGCTCGGAACGCTGGATCGAGCGGTAGAGGAACTCCAACCTCGAGCCCGTCAGCTAACCCCGTCGGCCGATTGGAGGCCTGCCGTGTTGTCTCTTACCCGATATTCGGAGGGATTCGACCGTCGTGTTTCTGTCAGCGTCGCAGCAGCAACGTTCGTTGCGCTCGGCGCGATGGTGCTGGTGTGGTTCGTCGGATCGTCGAACCCGGTCACGCCGGCGGGGTACGTGGGCTATCTGACGAAAGGGGCCGTGCTGGGAAAGTCGCGCTTCTACGGCGTCCAGACGGGGCCGACCTCGCCGGGCCGCACGTGGCTGGTGCACGTGACGAACATCAGCATCACGCCGTACACCTACACCGAGAACTTCACCGGTGACGATGCGGTGCTGAGCCGCGACAACCTGAAAATCGCGTTCCGCGTGCACACCGTGTGGCGCGTGGACGAGACGAAGGTTCCGCTGTTCATGGAGCGCTACAGCACGACCGTCCGTAATGGCGACTCGACAAAATCGCCGGACGCCGTCGTCGAGGTGGCGTACGGACACTTCGTGCGGGAGCCGCTGAAGACCTTCGCGCGTGACGAGGTGCAGCGGCGGAAAGGACTCGAAGTCAAACAGGATCTGATTTCGATCGGCGACGCGGTTCTGAGCCGGATTCGGCGCTATGCCGACGGAAGCCCGTTCATCATCAACAGCGTGGTCGTCGGCAACGTGCAATACCCGGAGGAGATCGCGAATGCCGTCTCCCGCAAGCTGGCGGCGACGCAGGAGCTCGAGCGGAAGGACACCGAGATCGAGATCGAGCGCAAAGAGCGGACGAAGCGCGAGGTCCAGGCCGAGGGTATTGCCAACGCGATGCAGATCATCCGTGGACAGCTGAGCCCGCTCTACGTTCAGCACGAGGCGATCGAGGCGCAGAAGCTGATGGTCAACTCACCGAACCATACCGTGGTGTACATCCCGGTCGGTCCGATGGGTGTGCCTGTGACGGGCACGTTCAGCACGACGGCGCCTCAGGGACCACCACGTTGACGCAACACGCCCCGACTTCTAAACCACTCCTCCATCGGCCGCCAGAAGTCGGGCTGGCGGCCGATGGCTGGATCCATCAACCGGTGATTCACGCCAGGGATGACGTGCAGGCTGATCGGCCGGCCCCGAGTACGCGCGAGGTCGTTGAGCGTCGCGACCGTGCGCGCGAGAGGGATGCTGCGGTCCTTCTCGCCGAGGATCCAGAGCGACGGCGTGGACAGCGTCCGCAGCACGGGTACGGGATCGTAGCCGTGCGGGCCCTTGAAGGTCCCCATCCGGCGCTCGATCTCCGCGTCGGCGATGCCCTGCTCGGATCCCGGGTCTTCGCCGGCGAGATTGCTGTAGGCGATCTCGTCGCCGACGCTCACAGCCGGGCCCGAGATGATCACGACGAAAGAGACGTCGCGCGAGCGCGAGGCCGCGAGCGGCATGATCCAGCCAGCCTGGCTGAAACCAACCAGGCCGACCCGCGACGCGTCGATGTCGCGGCGTGCTTTGAGCGCGGCGATCCCGGCCAGCGCATCGTCAGCCAACAGGCCGAACATCCGATCGCTGTTTGCCGGACCGATCGAGGTGTACTCGCCCGTCGAACCGCCGACGCCGCGCTTGTCGTAGGCGAGGACGGCGAAGCCCATCGCGGTGAGGCGCCGGCCTGCGCTGTTCAGAAGCTCGTGGCCCGTGACGCGTCCCGAACCGTGCACGAGCACGACGGCGGGATATCGCACCTGACCGGCCGCGGCCGCCTTTGCCCCGGCTCCGACGCCGGAATCGGGTAGCCGAACGGTCGCCGCGAGCTTCGCGCCGCGGCTTTCGAGGATCAACGGATCGTCACCGGCCCCGGCGAGAAGATTCGCGACGGCGGCGAGCGCCAGAGCCATCCGCATGCGGCGACTATAATCGGACTCGGGTCCATGTCAGCCGCGTCCCGTCCCGCGCTCGTCACATTTTTCCTCTGCGCGGCGGCGATCGCAGCGGCATGCCGTGGATGCGGCGTCGCACGGAACACGACGAGCGACGACGACGTCGCCCGACAGACAGCGTCGAATCTTCTCCTCGTCACCATCGACACGCTGCGGGCCGACGCCGTCGGCGCGTACGGTTCCGCCGCGCGCCGAAGTCCCACGCTGGACGCGCTCGCGGCGGAAGGCGCACGCTTCGACGCGGCGTTCGCCCCTACGCCCATCACCTTGCCGTCGCATGCGAGCCTGCTGACGGGCCTCTATCCGCCAGGTCATGGGTCCCGCCATAACGGGATTGCCATCCGAGGCGACGTGGCCACGCTAGCGACCGTCTGCGAAAAGGCTGGATTTGCGACGGGCGCCTTCGTGTCGGCGTATCCCCTCGATCGTCGCTTCGGCCTGGCGAGAGGGTTCGCTCAATACGGGGACCGGTTTCCGCGCGGCCCCGACACGCGTCCGCTCAACGAGCGTCCCGGCGCGTCGACGGTGGACGAGGCGATTGAGTGGCTTGTGACGCACGGAGGGGCCGGTCTTAAGACCGGCCCCTCCAAGACCGCTCCGCTTCTTTCTCTGGGTCCATCTCTTCGAGCCGCACGCGCCGTACGGGAATCCGCGCGACGGCCGGCCCGCGAGGGATCGATACGCGGACGAAGTGGCGGAGGCGGATCGGCAGGTGGCGCGGCTGCTCGAGGCGCTGGGACCGGCGCGATCCGCGACGCTCGTCATCGCCGCAGGCGATCATGGCGAAGCGTTCGGCGAGCACGGCGAGATCGGACACAGCATCTTCGTGTACGACACGACGCTGCGCATCCCCCTCGTGATGTCCGGACCGGGCGTCAGACGCGGAGCGATCGCGGAACCGGTCTCTCTCGTCGACGTCGCGCCGACCGCGCTCGCGCGGCTTGGACTGCCTGCGTTCGACACCGACGGCGTGGATGTGTTCAGCGCAAACCTGAACGCCGGCAGAACGCTCTACGCGGAGTCGTTCGCTCCTTTGATCGACTTCGGCTGGAGCGCGCTGCGCAGCATCCGGCGCGACGGCTGGAAGTACATCGCCGCGCCACGGCCCGAGCTGTTCAACGTCGCGCAGGATCCCGGCGAAGCGACGGACCGCGCGAGGGGAGAGCCGGTACGGGTGGCCGATCTCGAGGGATCCGTCGCGCGCATCTCGGGCCCCGACCTCCCACGCGACGCGAGCGCCGCGCTCGATCCTGAAGTCGAGCAACGACTGCGCGCGCTTGGATATACCGGAGGGGCCGGAGGGGCCGGTCTTAAGACCGGCCCCTCCAAGACCGGCCCCTCCAATCGTCCAGATCCCAAGGACCGACGCGAGCTCGCCGCGCGCCTGGCGCGCGTGACGTCGGGCGAGCTCGACGGAGACGCGCTGCGACGCGAGCTCGAGGCGATCCTGAAGGAGGACGAATCGAACCCGCAGGCGCAGATGCGCCTCGGCTTCGCGCTCGTGGAGGCCCGCGATTGCGCGCGCGCCGAGCCGCACTTCAGGCGCGCGATGGCCCTCCACCTGCCGTCGGCCGATCCGTACCTCGGCCTCGCCGGATGCCAGGCGGCGCGCAGCGATCGTAAGCAGGCGATCAAGACGCTCGAAGCGTCTCAGGCTGTCGAGAAAGACAACCCGGTCGTCCTGGCAAACCTGGGCAGCCTTCGATCCGATCTGGGCGACCACACGGGCGCGATCTCTGCACTCGCGCGATCCGTTTCCCTCGACATGGATTTCCATCAGGCGCGCTTCTATCTGGCATTGGCGTACGCGCGGGCCGGCCGGCGGGAAGACGCGGCGCGGGAAGCACGAACGCTCCTCGAGCGCCTGCCGGCGAACGCGCCTCAACGGGCGGAGGTGGATCGACTCCTACGCGCGGTCCAGTAGCCATCCCACCCGCCGAATCGGCTCCCCTTCCCAGCCGGGGCAGCATCCGATAAGATGTCTCTTCGTCCCCGGAATCCGGCATGTTGTCCCTCCGAATCCAAAGACTTGGATTAAACCGCAACTGGGACGAACTGCAGCGAGTTCTGACCATCTAAACAACTGAAAACACGGTTGTTAGTTGACATGCGGTGGGACGACGTCTTGGTCCGCGTGTTGCTAATTCATCCGCGCACTCACCATGGGCTTTAAACAGGGAGGAAGCACTTTGAGTATCAGCAAGCGATTCATCTGCGCGCTCGTGGCGCTCGCCGCGTTTGCGGCGGCTCCGGTATATGCGCAGGGGACGACCGGCACGATAGCGGGCCGGATCGTCGACGAGCAGGGGGCGGCGCTCCCGGGGGCGACCGTCATCGGCAAGAACATTGAAACGGGTTTCACCCGGGCCTCGAACACGGACGCCGAGGGGCTGTACCGGCTGACGGCGCTTCCGGTCGGCACCTACGACCTCACCGTCGAGCTGTCCGGCTTCTCGAAGCACGAGCAGAAGGGGATCATCCTCAACGTCTCGCAGACGCTCGACATCAACATCCCGCTCAAGCTCGCGACGGTGCAGGAGACGGTCACGGTGACCGGCGACTCGCCCATCATCGAAGCCAGCTCCTCATCGGTCGGCGGCGTCGTCGACGTGGGCCGCATCGAGAACATGCCGCTCAACGGCCGGCAGTTCGCGAACCTCGCCGCGACGATTCCGGGCGTGACGCTCGGGTACCACTCGGACCCGACCAAGAGCACGCAGTACTCGCCGCAGATCGGCGGCGGCAACGGGCGCAACGTCAACTACCAGATTGACGGCGGCGACAACAACGACGACACCGTCGGCGGCTTGCTGCAGCTCTTCCCGCTCGAGGCGATCCAGGAGTTCAACTTCGTCACCTCGCGCTACAAGGCGGAGTACGGCCGCAGCAACGGCGGCGTCATGAACATCGTCACCAAGAGCGGCACGAACAGCCTGCAGGGCAGCTGGTTCACGCTGTTCCGCGACACGGCGATGAACTCGATCACCGAGCACGAGCGAACAGGCTCGCCGAAGCCGAGAAGCAGGACTACCGCCGCTATCAGTACGGCGGCAGCGTGGGCGGCCCGATCGTGTCCAACAAGGTTCACTACTTCGCGGCGTTCGAGCGGACGCAGCAGGACACGTTCCAGGTCGTGGACACGCTGGGGCTGTTCCCGAATCTCGATGGCATCTTCGCGACGCCGTACCGGGAAAACCTCTTCACCGTGAAGGGGACGATGAACCTCAACCCGGCGCACTACGTGTCGGTGCGGTACGGCCGCAACTCGAACAACCAGCCGTACGGCGCCAGCCCGACGACGCCGCCGAGCAACTGGGGCACAAGCGAGAACAACTTCAATTCGATCAATGCCAACTACAACTGGGTGGTGGGCGGATCGATGCTGAACGAGGTCATCTTCCAGTTCGCGGACTTCGGGAACTTCATCAGCGCGAACAGCAATGACCCGACCGAGAACTTCCCGGGCGGCGTGGCGATCGGGCAGAACGGCAACACCCCGCAGACGACGCAGCAGGAGAAGTACCAGTTCCGGAACGACTTCTCCTGGCACAAGGCGGGCCTGGGCGGCATCGGCCACGACTTCAAGGTCGGCTTCAACTACATCCACGAGCCGCGGCTGTTCATCACGTTCAACGTCGCGACCGGCGACTTCACCTACAACCACCTGACCGACGACGTGAACGGGCCGTTGGGGAGCGTGACGCGGAACGGCGGCGCGGCCGAGGCGAACATCCCGCTCGACCAGTACGCCTTCTACATCCAGGACGACTGGCGCGTCACCTCGCGCGTCACCGTGAACATGGGCCTGCGCTACGACTTCATCGACGGCATCCAGGTCGATCAGTCGTTGAACCCGAACTTCGTGAGCGCGCAGGCGGCGGGCCGCGCCGGCCTCTTCGCGGGCATCAAGGGCATGGAGAACTTCGGCCAGGATCCGCGTGAGGACGGCAACAACTGGCAGCCCCGCATCGGGGTCGCCTGGGACGTGCGTGGCGACGGCAGGGACGTCATCCGCGCCGGCTGGGGCGTCTATCAGGATGTGGGCTACACGAACGCCAACGTACTCTTCCCGGCGATTGACGCGACCGGGATCGGTTCGGGCGTCATCTTCAACGTGGACAACCCGGACGGCATTCGGAACCCGGACGGCAGCTTCTATCGGGTGGGTCAGCCGACCAGCAACATCGCGAGCCAGAACAACGCGAATCCGAACGCGCTGCCGCTGATCGGGCAGTGGCTGGATCCGCTCCTCGAGATGCCGTACACGCGGCAGACCGCGTTCGGCTGGTCGCACCAGCTGGCGCCCAACATGGTGTTCACGGTCGACTTCGTCCGGAACGACGGGCGCGACCTGAACACGCGGCCGCGGCTCAACTCGCGGCCGGTCGGGAACCCGACGGCGCCGCGGCGCCTGGCCTTCCTGAACCTGCAGCCGAACGCCGCCGGCACGCGCGCCGCGACGAGCTTCGGGACGAGCGAGTACACCGCGCTCATCACGGGCTTCCAGCGCCGCATGACGAACGGCCTCATGCTGACGGCGAGCTATACGCTCGGCGACGCGAAGAGCACCATCGGTACGGCGGTTGACGAGCTGAACTCGAGCAACCTGCAGGAAGCGGAGCAACTCTACGACGATCCGCGGGTCTTCGGACCGACGACGCGTAACTCCAGGCACTCGGGCACGTTCTCGGCGGTGTGGCAGGCGAAGGGCTTTACGATTTCGCCGATCTACATCTTCCGGTCGCCGACCGCCATTGCGACTGTCCGGGGCGTCGACTTCAACCGCAACGGGGAGAACAACGACCTGACGGAGCGCGCGTTCGCGTTCAGCGGCCTCAACGACGACGGAACGGCGACCTTCGAGGACATCGGCGCGTGCGAGACCTGGAACTGCAGCCGGGCCGCCTGGCGCTCGCAGATGAATCTGCGCGTGTCCTACGGCTTCCCGCTCTTCGGAAACTCGCGGCTCGAGGCGATTGGAGAGGTGTTCAACCTCTTCAACGCCAAGAACCCTGGAACGTTCATCGCGAACCAGTCGGCCTCGAACTTCATGCAGCCGACCGAGTTCTCGGGCGACTTCCAGAACCCCGAGCAGCGGGTTGGGCAGATCGGATTCCGATTCAGTTTCTAGGTTCGAACGGGTTCGAGTAGGTTCGATCAGGTTCGAGGGGGTTCGAGAAGGTTCTCGGGCCCCCTCGAACTGTTTATGGGCGGACCTGGCGCAGTAACGTCGCGGCGGCGGCGCGCTCGCGGGAGCCCGGCGGGGCCGCGTCGATCACGGCGCGGTAGGCTTCCGCGGCCCGTTCGGGCTGCTCGCTCTGTTGATACGCGACGCCCAGATTGAGCCTCGCCTGATACATTCCCGGGGCGCGCTCCAGAACACGATTGAAGTAGACGACGGCATCCAGCGGCCGGCCCGCCTCCAGCAGCAGCACGCCCAGTCCATTGGCCGCATCGATGTCGTCCGGCGCCAGCCGTAGCGCGGTCTGATAGGCGATCCGCGCGCCGTTGACATCCTTCAGCTCGCGACGAGCGTTGCCGAGATTGACCTGAATCGAAGGATTGCGCGGGTCGAGCTCCGCGGCGCGCGCGAAGGCGGCGGCCGCATCGCGCGGACGGCCGGCGTCCGCGTGGAGCAGGCCGAGGCCGTTGTGAGCGGACGCGAACTTGGGGTCGAGCGCGATCGCCGCTTCCTCCGCCTTGATCGCCTCGGCAGCGGCTCCGGCGTTGCGGGCCGCGACGGCGAGCTCGTGGTACTGGATCGGGTCGCGCGGCCAGCGCGCGACGATCGCGCGGTACCGCTGCACCGCCTCGCGCCCGCGGCCGGCTTCGCTCAGCGCTCGAGCGTACGCTGACTGGAAGACGACCGACGCAGGATATCGCCCCGCGAGCGCTGCAAGCGGCTCGACGGCGTCGGCGGCGCGGCCCGATGAGAGATCGGTGAACGCCCGCTCGAACGCGGCCCACGACGCGATCTCGTCGGCCGGGTTCGGCGCCTTGTCGAGCGGCGCCGGGTCGGGCGCCGACGCCACGTACCCGAGCGCACGGAGCCGCTCGGCCGCCTCGGCGGAGACGGGTGCCATCCCCGCAGGCCGCCACAGGCTGTCCAGCCTGGTGCGCAGGGCGAGCGCGACCGATGCATTCGCGGCGGAGACGTCCCGGCTTTCGCCCGCGTCGGCCGCCAGGTCGTAGAGCTCGACGCGCGAGGAGACGATGACTTTCCAACGGCCGTCGGTGAGCGAGCGAAGGGGGCTCCAGCCCGCGGATCGCGGATAAACCGACTCCGCATAGTTGTCACTCGGGGCTTGGGGCTTGGGGCCCGCCTTCGCGGCAAAATCCTGGAGCCGCTTCGGCGAGGCAAGCTCTGGGGCTTTGGGCTGACCCAGGAGCGCCATGCCCGTCATCGTCTTCGGCGTCGAAAGGCCCGTCAGCGCGAGCAGCGTCGGCGCCAGGTCCTGCAGGCTGACCGCGCGCGAATCTTCGGCCGGACCCAGGCTGACCGCCGCGCCGTTCTTCCACGCGGCGATAACCACGGGGACCCGGATCGCCGCTTCGTACAGGAGCATGCCGTGCGTGGGCTCGCCATGATCGCCCAGGCTCTCTCCATGATCGCCGGCGATGGCGACGACGAGCGCGCGGTCGGCGGTCCGCTCGCGCGCCGCCCGCACCAGCCGGCCGAGCTCGGCATCCGCGTACGCAATCTCTCCTTCGTACGCGCGCCCGCCCGCCCGCGTCGCGTAGGCGGCAGGGGGCGCGTAAGGGGCGTGCGGATCGTAGTAGTGGGCCCAGAGAAAGAACGGCCGCGTCCGATCGTCGGGAGCGATCAGCCACTTGATCGCCGCCTCGCTCACCGCCTCCGCGGGCCGCTCCGCTTCGAGCGACGCCGCCCTGTCGGCGCCGCGCGGGATCCGATCGTCGTACGTGTCGAAGCCGGCGTTCAGCCCGAACCCGCGGTCGAGGACGAACGCGCCGACGAACGCGCCGGTCCGATAGCCGCGCTGCTTGAGCAGCTGCGCCAGCGTGTCTCGCGCCTGATCGAAGGGGAAGCCGTTCTCGCGCACGCCGTGCGCCGGCGGCAACGCGCCCGTCATGATCGTGACGTGCGACGGGAGCGTGAGCGGCGCGTTCGCGCGGGCCGTCGTGAACCGCGTGCCCGAGGCGGCGAGTCCATCAATCTTGGGCGTCCCGGCTGCGTTGACGCGGTCCGCGCGCAGCGTATCGACGGTGATCAACAGGACGCTGGCGTCGGTCGCGACCGGCCCCTCGAGCGGCTTGTCCACGCAGGCGGCGGCCAGGCATCCGATGGCCACTACCGAGATGCGCCATGTCAATCGCCAGTAGTCCACTGCCCTGCCCATAAAATCCGTCTTATCCGTGGTTGCCTTGATCCGCGTAATCCGTGGTGTATAACACACGGGCGCCATGGACCCGGCCGACCTGCGCCACCTGGTGTACCGGAAGTTCCTCGAGACGGGTGCGGCGCCTGGCGCGGACGATCTCGCGCGCGAGCTAGCCACGCCGGTCGAGGCCGTCCGGACCTCGCTCGAGTCACTGCAGGCCGAGCACGCGCTCGTGCTGGCGCCCGCGACGCGCGATTCGATCTGGATGGCTCACCCGTTCTCCAACGTGCCCACCGATCACCGCGTCGCGGCCAACGGTCGCGGCTGGTGGGCCAACTGCGCGTGGGACTCGCTGGGAATCGTGGCGCTGCTCCACCGCGACGCCGACGTCCAGTCGCGGTGCGCGTGCTGCGCGGAACCGATCGCGCTCACGGCGCGTGACGGCCTCATTCGCGGAACGGCGCTCATCCACTTCGCCGTCCCGCCACGCCGGTTCTGGGAGAACGTCGGCTACACCTGAGCGACCATCTGTTTCTTCCGGTCGGAAGAGCACGTCGAGCGGTGGTGCGCGGCGCGTGGCGAAGCGCGTGGGGCGGTCGTCGACCTCGAGACGGCCTGGCGCCTGTCCCGCCCGTGGTACGGCGACCGGCTGGATCACGGCTGGCGGCCGAAGAGCGCGCAACGCATGCGCGAGCTCTTCGACGGCGTTGGACTCACGGGCGAGTTCTGGGCGGTTTAACCTTGCTACTGGATCTTCAGGAGCTCCACGTCGAACACCAGCATGCCCCGCGGCGCGCCGGCCTGGCCCTGATACGCGAGGTTCTGCGGGATCCAGAACCGTGTCTTCTCCCCTTCGACCATGAGCTGCACGCCTTCGGTCCAGCCTGCGATGACCTTATTGAGGGGAAAGGTTGCCGGCTCTCCGCGGGTGACCGAGCTGTCGAACATCTTGCCGTCGGTCGTCCAGCCGGTGTAGTGCACCGTCACATTCGATGCAGAGGAAGGGTGTTTCGTCCCGGTCCCCGGCCGGATCACTTTGTAGGCGAGGCCGCTTCGTGTCTTCTTGGAATCCGGGGGCGGCGCGGCGACGTCGGCGGGCGCGGTGGTCGGCGATGATTGATAGTCCATAAGCTCCACATCGAAAACGAGCATTCCCTTGGGACGGCCTTCCATGCCCTTGTACGCGAGCGACTCCGGGATCCAGAACCTGCGTTTCTCGCCGACGACCATCAGCTGCACGCCCTCACCCCACCCCGGAATGACGCGATTGACGCCGAACGTCGACGGCGCCTTGCGTGTGTACGAGCTGTCGAACATCTTGCCGTCGGTCGTCCAGCCCGTGTAGTGCACCGTGACCATGTCGGTCGGGCCCGGATGCCCGGTTTCCTTGCTGGGTGTGATCACTTTGTGCGCGAGGCCCGACGGCGTCTTCTGCGCGTCGGCCGGCGGCGCGGCGACGTCAGGCGGCACGGGCGGCAGGACCTGGGCAACGACGATGGAGACCGTCAGGGCGAGCAGCAGAGGTACACAAGCGGTCAGTCGGCGTAGAGTCATCCGAGCATCATAAAGTCAAACTCACGTCAGTCAAACTCCCGGCGCGGCGCGGTCTGCTCGGGGCCGACGCGGCCGGCGACGATGTCCGCCCTGAAGTAGTTCTCACCCTTGACCCGTGACCCGGCAAGACGGCGCAGCATGTTGATCTGGCCGACGTGCGTCAGCGCGTCGGCAATCGCGCCTTGAAAGATCTGCTCCGCCGGAAAGCCGAGCGGCTGGCCGGAGACCAGATACTCGTCGAGCGCCGCGAGGCCCGCGAAGAACCGCCGCACGTCGTCCTCCCACGCCTGCGGGGTCGAATCGTTCCACTTCTGCTGACCCTGCGCCTGCGACAGCGCCCAGTCGAGCAGATCGCAGACATGCGCCAGGATCTGCCCCGGCGTGCGGGTCAACTCCTTGAGGCGGAACGCGCCGAAGTCCGCCGGCGCGTCCCGGACGGCCTTGCCTCCGCGATACGCCAGCGTCGCGACGGTGTGGCGGAGAAAATCGCGCTGCGCTACTGTCATCACCCAAGTATGTCAACGACACGCGGGCTGTGGAAGTGCCCGTCCTGCGGACACCGGTTCGTGACGCCGAACATCTGGCATTCGTGCGGCCGGTATCGACTCGAGGATCATTTCACCGGCAAGGCGCCGAGCGTTCGCGAGCTGTTCGATCGGCTCGACGCGGTCATCCGGGCCTTCGGCCCGGTCAACGTCTACGCGCAGAAAACCAGCATCGTCTTTCAGGTCCGCGTCCGCTTCGCGCGCGCGATGCCGAAGAAACAGTGGCTCGACGGTCACTTCTGGCTCAAGCGCCGCGCGAGTCACGCCAGCCTGACGAAGGTCGAGCACCTCCTGCGCCAGGACTGGATTCACTGGTTCAGGCTCACCGCGCCCCAAGATATCGACACAGAGTTCGTTAAACTACTGCGCGAGTCGTACCGCATAGGTGAGCAGAAGGAATAGGTTCGAAAGGTTCGAATAGGTTCGAATGTTGGTCGAAACCCCTGAACCGCCTGAACCTCCTCGAACCTTCTCGAACCTGATCGAACCCAATTACCGCGTAGCCTGCTCCGTCGTCGTCCTCTTCTCCGCCGGCTTCCCGGCGTCCAGATCGTTCCAGTTCAGGATCGCGTTGAAGCCCAGGAAGAAGCTGCCTTGCGTCTCCCACCGCCAGTACGGCCGGTTGGCGAACATGACGACATGGCCCTTGCCGATGGTCGCGTCGAGCGCGACGGCGCGATTCGCGAGCGCCTGGCCGCCGACGAGCGCGCCCGACAGCAGCATGTCGTTCGGGTCGGCCGGGAACCGCAGGACCACGCGCGGCGCGCGATCGTCGATGTTGAACCCGAACGCGCGCGCCATCTGGCGGAGCTCAGCCGCCTCGTCCACCATGGGCCGCTGCGGCCGCTTGGTCTGCTCCTGAGGCTCGAGCGACGCCAGCGTTTCCGGGACCGCATTCGGCGTCAGGTTCTGGCCGACGCCCGGGATCTGCGGCCCGCCGCCGCCGAAGCCGCCGAACCCGCCCTGGCCGACCCGCAGGACCGGCGCCTGGTTGAAATAGACCGCGAGCGCGTTCTGATCGTACCCGTATGCGATGGGGCTCTTCTTGTCGGCGATGACCGCCTTGAGCACCGACCCGCGCACAAAGAGACCCTGCGGCTCCTCGACAGTCACGCCCTGCATCAGGCCGTACTCCGGGAAGATCGTCGACGTCGATCCTTCGACGATGAGCGTGCCACCCTCCTGGACGAACTTCGCGAGCTCGCTGAGGCCCGGCAGACCCATGCCGCCGCGGATGTCATCGCTCTGATCCTGCACACCGAGGTTCGGCGTGAGCTCGCTCTTCTTGTACGGCGTCGGATCGCCGATCATCGGCAGCCCGTTCACCTGCTGCTGCGCGTCGCCGCCGATGTGCGGAAGGACGATCACGTCGTACTTCGCGCGCAGGTTTCCCTCGCGGAGCTTCTGATCGGCGAAGTACGTGTACGGCACCTTGAACTTGTCGAACGCCATGCGGACCCAGCCCTCGTCCTGGGTCCGCGCCCACGAGTGGACGTAGCCGATGCGCGGGACGTCGAGGTCGTGCGTCTTCACCGTCGGCGCGCCGCTCACCGCGAACGCGGACAGGCCGAGCGACGTGATCGCCGGCTCGAGCTTCGCGCGGTCGGCGCCCGGGACGATGAACGCCCCGGCCGTGAACTTACGGCCGCCAGCCTCGAAGTCCTCCTCGGCCGCCAGCATCTTCACGCCCGCGTTCTGGAACCGGAACGTCGCGAGCGTGTTGTCGGTGTTGTGCTCGACGATGAGCGTGTCCCCGGCGCCGCTCGTCGCCCCCGGCACGCTGACGTCCTGCGCCAGCAGCGTCATCGGCCGCTCGAGGATGGCCTTGTCGTCCACCTTGGACGCCTTGATGTTGCGAAGCAGCGGGAAGCTCCAGCCGGTGTCGTCGTACGGCCGCGGGTTGGCGGCCGGGTAGAACTGCGTATCGAGCAGCACATCCACGAGCGTGCTGTAGGGCTGATCCATCCGGACGATGTAGTCGCCGGCGGCGATCTTCGTCGAACCGCTTTCCCACGCGGCGCCGGCTGTGTGGACCTCGACTCCCTGAAGCCGCAGCAGGTTGACCATCTCCGCCGCCTCGACCTTGCGGCGCTGCGCGGCGGGAATCAGCCAGGCGTGCGGCGCCTGCGCCTTCCCGCGATCGACCGCTCGCTTGTTCTTCAGGTAGTAGTTCTCGAGGAACGTCTGGCCGTTCCGCGCGACGTAGTTCATCGCGAGGAGCAGCGCCGACTGCTGGATGTTGATGTTGTTCCGCGGTCCCCACTTGATCGACGGCAGCGGGGGGTTCGGACGGTACCATTCCCGGCTCGTGGTCGTCACGGGCACGTTCAGGTCGTAGTTCTCGCCGCGGTAGCTCTGGGTCTCGTAGAAACGCCCGATCGAGTTGTGCATGTTCGCGACCCAGAACAGGTAGTTCGGGACCCAGCCGTCGTAGAAGTTGTAGGTCCAGACGCCGGGCACGCCGCGCTTGGCCATCTCGCTCGTTTCAACCTTCGCCAGCAGCCACCACTCGTCGACCGTGATCGGATCGATCGACGTGTTGTACGGACCGGTGCCGGTCGAGGTGTAGAGATAGGTCACCGATTCGTGCAGGTCGTGCCACACCGTCGGGTGCCACTGCAGGAACGCGCCGAGCATGTTCCGTGTCAGGTTCAGCGAGACGCCCATCGCATCCCGGTTGTTGTCGTGCGCGACGTAGTGGCCCCAGTACACGAGCGGCGGCGGCGTCTTGCCGGTCTTCTTCTGGTAGTAGAAGTTGTCGACCTGCTTGTCGCGGCCATCGACCTCGGTCGCCGGCGTGAACATGAAGATCGAGTTGTTGCGGATCGTCTGGATGAACGGCGTCTCCTCGACGATCATCCGATAGGCGAGCTCCATCAGCATCTCGGGGCTGCCGGTCTCGGGCGAATGGATGCTCCCGAGCGCGTAGTAAATCGGCTTCCCGGTGTCGATCAACTGGCGCGCCTGCACCTCGCTGATCTTCCGCGAATCGGTGAGCTGGTTCGTGATTTGTTTGTACTTGTCAAGCGACTTGATCGTGGCTTCGTCGGCGATCGCGACGGCGACCATGTCGCGCCCCTCATCGCTCTTTCCGATCTTCCACATCGTCAGACGGTCGGACGCCTTGTCGAGAGCCTCGAGGTACCGAACGATGTCCTTGTAGTACGTCAGGTTCCCCGGTTCTCCGACGATCCGGCCGAAGAACTTGAGCGGCGACGGAATCGTGTCCGAAGCGGGCAGGTGATCCACCAGCTCGGTGATGATGCGCGGATCCTGGGTGTGTTCCTTGATCTTCCGTGTGTACTCTTCATCAATCTTCTGCGGCTTCTGGCCTGACGCCGCACGCGTCGATTGCGCCTGCGGAGCCGCGACCGTTGCAAGGCAGAGCGCGACAGTGAGAGAAAAACTCAACCGCGCGTACTTCGTCATGAAATCCTCCAGGAGTCCCGGCAGCCCTAACCGCCTTCGCCCAGGCTACGGCGGTCCGCCGAAGCTTTACGCGGAGGCGGAAGGGCTGCGCTACACGCTGCGCTACGTTCCGGGGAGACGCATTTAACCACATCTGGCAGCCGGCTTGCAGCCGTCCGCAGTCGTGCTGGCGTACCTCAAGGTTCCGATCGGCTGGACCGAGATTCTGAAGCGGACCTTCAAGGAGAGCCTCGCCGACGACATCATGAGCCTGTCGGCTCAGCTTGCGTACTACTTTTTTCTGTCGCTCTTCCCGGCCTTGCTGTTTCTCGTCTCGCTCGCGAGCTTCTTTCCGGTCGTCAACCTCATGGACGAGACTGTCAGATACCTGGGGGGCGTCGCACCCCCGGACGTGATCAGTTTTCTCCTGGAGCAGATCCACAAGATCTCCGAGAGCGACGACGGCGGAATCCTGACGTTCGCGTTTCTGTTCACGATCTGGAGCAGCTCCGGCGCGATGATGTCGATCATCAACACGATGAACGCGGCATACGACATCCAGGAGTCGCGTTCCTGGTGGAAGACGCGGCTCATCGCGATCGGCCTGACCGTGGGTCTCGCGCTGTTCATCCTCGTGTCGTTCGCGCTCGTGATCGCCGGTCCGACATTGGGCGAGCGGCTGGCGAGCATGCTGCAGCTCGGGCCCGCGTTCGCCTGGACCTGGAAGGTCCTTCAGTGGCCGGTCGTGTTTCTGCTCGTCGTCACCGCGATCGGGATCATCTATTACTACGCGCCGGACGCCGAGCAGGACTGGGTGTGGATTACGCCAGGCGCCCTCCTGGCAACGCTGCTCTGGCTAGTGATTTCCCTCGCGTTCAAGGTGTATCTGGCGAATTGGGGCAACTTCAACGAAACCTACGGCGCGCTGGCCGGCGTGATCATCCTGCTCCTGTGGTTCTACCTTTCGGGTCTCGCGATTCTCGCCGGTGCGGAGCTGAACGCGGAGATCGAACACGCGTCGCCATACGGGAAAGCGCCGGGAGAAAAAGTGCCAGGCAGCAAGAAGAAGATCGGCATCCGCGCGATGCGTGAGTACGAGGCGCGGCTTCGCGCGGGCGAGCCCGCCGCGGCCGCATACGCAGCGACGGCAGGGCGGAACGAGCCGAACTGCGCAATCGAGGGACGCCCCGCTCGCCCCGCACTCAAGCCGAGCGACCTTCTCATCGGTGGGCTCGCTCTGCTTCCGCCGGTCCTGGGCCTCGCCCGAACCTTCGGGCGGCGCCGGCGCCGGGCTTAGCACTCGGTGACACCGGTGTCCTCCGCCCGGGTCGCCTTCCGGGGCTGAAACCCGCTAGAATTGGGCCGCTTGAAGGGGTACGCCTCTTGCTGTTCCCGAGGCCATCATGAGTTCCAGGTCCGCCATAATCGCGCTCGTCGCCGTGCTGTGTGTCGCCGCCGCTGGCGGCGGCGCCTATCTGGCCGTGCGAGAGAACGGCGCGACCCCGGCCGTGGAGCTGTCGGCCCTCCCTCCGACTGAGCCCGCGGGTCCGGCGGCGGCCGCGCAGAGGTCGGCCGGTCCGGCCACCGCCACAGACACCGTCGTCCCCGTCAGCGACGCTGCGGCGGAGGCGGTAAAAACGCAACCGACGAAGGAAGCGGAACCGTCTGCTTCGAATGGCGGCGGGCAACCGATCCGGGAGACCCCTCGCGCCCGTCGCACCGCGTCTACCCGCGAGACACCACGGGCGGCGCCGTCGAGCGCGCCCTCGCGTCCTGTCGAACAACCCCCGGCAGTTCCCGCGCCCGAACCCGTGCAGCCTGAGGCTGCGCCGGCGCCGGATCCGATCCGGGAGACCGTTGCGCCCATTGAGCGTGAACCCGAGCGCGAGGCGCCGCCGCCCTCACGCACGGTCGAGGAGCTCGTCGTCGGGGCCGACTCGGTGATCGGGCTGCAGATGGAAACGATGCTGACGACCGAGCGCGCGCGCGTCGAGGATCGTGTCGAGGCGCGCGTGACGCGCGACGTCACCGTCGGCGATCGGCCCGCGATCCCCGCCGGTGCGCGCATGATCGGATCGGTGTCGCTCGTCGAGAAGGGCGGAAAGGTCCGCGAGCGCTCGCGGCTTGGCGTGCGGTTCCACACGCTGGTGCTCGCCGACGGGACGACGCTGCCGGTCCAGACCGACACGATCTACAGGGACGGGGAGTCTCCCGCGGGCAGCAGCACCGCGAAGATTGGCGGCGCCGCCGTCGGCGGAGCCATCCTCGGCGCGATCTTCGGAGGCGCCAAGGGAGCGATCATCGGCGGCTCCACGGGAGCCGCGGGCGGCACCGCCGCGGTGATGGCGGGAGACCGCAAGCCGGCCGTGCTTCCGGCCGGGAGCAGCGTGACGGTCAGGCTGTCCGCGCCCGTCACCGTGACCGTCGAGCGAGAACAGGAACCACGCCTATAATCCGCGCGTGGACGCGGATGACTTCCGGACCCACGGTCATCGGCTGGTCGACTGGATCGCGGACTACCTCGAGCACTCCGACAAGTACCCCGTTCTCTCCCGCGTGGCGCCAGGCGATGTCCGCCGCGCGCTCCCGGCCGACGCGCCGCGTGAGGGTGAGCCGTTCGCGGCAATCTTCGCCGACTTCGAGCGCATCATCCTTCCGGGCATCACGCACTGGAACCATCCGGGTTTCCTCGCCTACTTCGCGATAACAGGCAGCGCTCCCGGCGTTCTCGCCGAATTCCTGACGGCCGCCTTGAACGTGCAGGCGATGCTCTGGCGCACGTCGCCCGCGGCGACCGAGCTCGAAGAGGTGACGCTCGACTGGCTGCGTAAGCTGCTCCACCTCCCGGACGCGTTCGAAGGCGTCATCTACGACACGGCCTCCATCGCGAGCCTGCACGCGCTCGCGGCCGCGCGGCAGGCGGAGGTCGCGAGCGTCGGCGATCGGGGGCTCGCGGGCCGCGCCGACGTGCCACGGCTGCGCATCTACGCCTCGGAGCACGCGCATTCGTCGATCGACAAGGCGGCCATGCTGCTCGGCCTCGGAAGCGAGGCGGTTCGCAGGATCCAGGCCGACGATCGGTTTCGGATGCGCGCGGACGCGTTCGAAGCGGCGGTCATCGAAGATCGCGCCGCAGGCATCCGGCCGCTTGCCGCGGTGGCGACCGTCGGCACCACCTCCACCACCAGCGTCGATCCGGTGCCGGCCATCGCCGAGGTCTGCGCCAGTCACGGCCTCTGGCTGCACGTGGACGCCGCCTACGCCGGCGTCGCCGCGATGGTCCCCGGATACGAGACAACGCTCGCCGGCTGCGATCGCGCCGACTCGCTCGTCGTCAATCCACACAAGTGGCTGTTTACTCCGTTCGATCTGAGCGCGCTCTACACGCGCCGGATGGCCGATCTCTGTGCGGCGTTCAGCCTGACGCCGGAGTATCTCCGCACGACAGAGGCTGGCGCGGCACGCAATCTGATGGACACCGGGATCCAGCTCGGGCGCCGGTTTCGCGCCTTGAAGCTCTGGATGGTGATGCGGCACTTCGGGAGCGAGGCGCTTCGCGCGCGGCTCGGCGAACACATGCGGCTCGCGCGCCTGTTCGCGGAATGGATCGACGCGGATCCGTCCTTCGAGCGGCTCGCGCCGGTGCCGTTCTCGGTGGTCTGCTTTCGCGCGCGCCCGCCGTCGCTGGGTGAGGACACTGCTGTCCTCGACGATCTCAACACGCGACTCCTCGATCGCGTTAATGCGAGTGGCGAGGTATTTCTGTCACACACGCGGCTCAACGGCCTCTTCACAATTCGGCTCGCAATCGGCCATATCCGCACCGCAGAGTCGCATGTGCGCCGGGCGTACGACCTCCTCAGGACCGAGCTCAGCCGGCTTTAGCTCGACCTTTTACTGGCCTCCGGCTTGCACCCTCCTGGCAGGCACTCGGTTCAGGAGGTTTTGACATGCAGGTTCGTAAGATGATCCTCGGTTCGGTGGCCGCCCTGGCGCTTGTTGCGGCGGCTCCGGCCCCGGCGTCCGCGGATTGGACGTTTTCACCCTTCATCGGCTCGACCTTTAACGGCGAGCTGAATGACGTGGATCTAGACGAAAGCACCCAGAACAAGCTGAGCTGGGGTGGATCGCTGATGTGGATGGGCGAAGGCATCGCCGGATTCGAAGTCGACTTCGGCTACACGCCCGAGTTCTTCTTCAGCGACAACGACAACGAGGTGGACTTCATCGGCGACGGCAACGTGAGCACCTTCATGGTCAACGCCGTCATCGGCGTGCCGATCGGCGGCGATCGCGGCGCCGGAATCCGACCCTATGGGACCGCGGGGCTCGGTCTCGTCCGTCAGAGCGTGGACGACGTGATTGACGTGTTCGACGCGGACAGGAACTCGCTCGGGTTCAACGTCGGCGGCGGGATCATGGGGATGTTCACGGACAACGTCGGCATCCGGGGCGACATACGCTGGTTCCGTCAGTTCAGCAACGACAGCGACGGCGTCGATGACCTGGACTTCGACCTGTCGGGGCTCAGCTTCTGGCGCGGGACCGTCGGCGTGACGTTCAGATTCGGTTCGTAGAGACGCAGAGTCGTCGGGAGAACACAGAGAAGGGCGGGGACGAGGAGGCGCAGAGACACAGAGCCACAGAGTTTTAGCTAGGTTTCCTCTGTGTCTCTGCGTCTCTGTGTCTCTTCGTCCCCGCCTTTTCTCTGTGTCTCTGTTCCCTCTGTGCCTCTGCCTCACACTTCCAGGCGCCACCGCTCTTCCCAACCCGACTCGGTCTTCTCCAGGACCACCATTCCGTGTTGTGGAAACGTGACGTTCGCGTCCCCGGAGCCGCGTGTAAGGAGCGCGAGGATTCGCGGCAGGCTCGGCATGTGGCCGACCACCATGAGGTCCAGCTCCTCGCCCGCGAGCAGAGGGCTGATGGACTGTGGGGGATCGGTTGGCTGGAGACCCTTCTGGGCGGCCACCACTGCCAGCGGGTTGCAGAGGCGCCAGAACGACTCGGCCGTCTGGCGCGCGCGGAGCTTGCCGCTGTGGCAGATCACGCCCGGCTTGACGCCGCGTGCCGCCGCGGCGGCCGCGAGCGCCTCGGCGTGCGCCCGGCCGGCGGCGGAGAGCGGCCGCTGAGGATCCACGTCGGGGCCGACGGCGTCGGCGTGATGCACTAAGTAGATGAACACGAGCGCAGCCATCCTCTGACATCGGCCAGCTGCTGCGCAACCGCCCCGGGCGCGGTCGATTGAGGCGTGCGCTTGGCGGCGACCGACGCCGCGGCGCTCACGCGCGCCGCCACGTCGTCGCCGAAGAGCTCGCTGAACCCGCGCCACTCTACCGGCGTCAGCGACTCGAAGCCACGGTTTTCGACGAGCAGCCGCCGGACCATGGTTCCGACCAGCTCATGCGCGCTCCGGAACGGCATCCCGCGCGCGACCAGATAGTCCGCGACGTCGGTCGCGAGGAGCAGACCCGACGCGGCCCCGGCGGCGCGCGCCCGATCGAGCGTCAGGCCCTCGACCACCGTCCTCGCCGCGACCATCGATCCCGCGAGCGTCTCTTCCGCGTCGAACACCGCTTCCTTGTCTTCCTGCAGGTCCTTGTTGTAGCCCGCCGGGAGCCCTTTCATCGAGGCGAGCCAGCCGGCCAGCGTCCCGATCGCCCGGCCCGACTTGCCTCGGATGAGCTCGAGCGGATCCGGGTTCTTCTTCTGCGGCATCAGGCTGCTGCCGGTCGCGACCGCGTCGTCGAGGCCGAAGAATCCGAACTCCTCGCCCGTGAAAAGAATGAGGTCCTCGGCGAGCCGAGACAGGTGGACCATCGCGAGCGCCGCCGCGTGCAGAAAGGACGACACGAAGTCACGGTCGCTCGACGCGTCGATGCTGTTTGCGACCACGCGCGAGAAGCCGAGACGGGTCGCGAGCGCTTTCGTGTCTATGGCGTAGTTCGTGCCTGCGATCGCCCCGGAGCCGAGCGGCAGCGCATCGGCCTCCGCCGCGGCTGCCGCGAGCCGCGCGTGATCGCGGCGGAAGGCGGCCGCGTGCGCGAGGAAGAAGTGTGCGACCAGTACCGGCTGCGCGCGCCGCAGGTGGGTGTACGCGGGGACGACCGCGTCGCCTGCCGCTTCCGCCTGATCGGCGAGCGCAACGACGAGTCCGGCGGTCTCACGCTGCAGCGTCGCGACTTGCCGGCGCATGTAGAGGCGGAGATCGACTGAGACCTGTTCGTTGCGCGATCGGCCCGTATGAAGCCGCCTGCCGGCGTCGCCAATCCGTTCGACGAGCTTGCGCTCGACGAACGAATGGACGTCTTCATCGGGGGTTCCGGATGTTCCGGGTTCCAGATATGACGGGTCCCTGCCCGCCTCGTCGAGGATCGCCGTCAACCCGTCGCGGATGGCGCGGGCGTCGTCGCGGGATATCGCGCCGGCCGCCTCGAGCGCTTCGGCCCAGGCGAGGCTGCCCGCGACGTCGTCGTCAAACAGCCGGCGGTCGAAGCGGAACGACGCGCCCCACGCGAAGATTGCCGGATCGGGTTCGTTCGAAAAGCGACCGGACCACAGGGGACGAGCTCGATCTGGCAAGGGGGGATCGGGCGAACCCCCCATCACCCGATCGACACCTTATCGCCTTTGGAGACCTTGTCATCCTTCGGCTTCGGCGCCTTGCGCGCTGCGGTCTCGACCGGCAGGCCCCAGATCTTGATGAAGCCTTCGGCCGCGGAGTGGTCGAACTTGTCGCCCGCGTCGTAGGTCGCCAGATCGTGCTCGTACAGCGCGAACGGCGACTTGCGTCCGACGACGCGGCAGTCCCCCTTGAAGAATTTCAGGCGGATCGTGCCGGTGACGCGCTCCTGGATCTTCGCGACGAAGGCGTCGATCGCCTCGCGCGTGGGGGTGAACCACAGACCGTTGTAGACGAGGTCGGCGTAGGTCCGGCCGGCGTCGTGCTTCAGCCGCTCGAGGTCGCGCGGGATGACCAGCTTCTCGAGCTCCTTGTGCGCGGCGTGGAGGGCCACCGCCGCGGGCGCTTCGTAGATCTCGCGTGACTTGATGCCGACGAGGCGGTTCTCCACCATGTCGATCCGGCCGATGCCGTGCGTCCCTGCGATGGTCTCCAGGCTGGCGATCAGGTCGACGATCGGCATCGCGATGCCATTGACCTTGACCGGCACGCCGGCGTCGAACTCGATCTCGACATACGCCGGCTGATCGGGACAGTCGGCGGGGTTGCGGGTCAGCGTGTAGATCTCGTCGGGGGGCTCGGTCCAGGGATCCTCGAGCACACCGCACTCGATGGACCGGCCCCACAGGTTGGAGTCGGTGCTGTACGGGCTCTCGATCGTGGCCGGGACGGGGATGCCGCGCTGCCGGGCGTATTCGATCTCGTCCGGGCGCGTCATGCCCCAGACCCGCGCCGGCGCGATCACTTTGATCTTCGGATCCAGCGCACGCGATGAAACGTCGAGGCGGACCTGGTCGTTCCCCTTGCCGGTGCACCCGTGGGCAATCGCGGAGGCCCCCTCGAGGTGCGCGATCTCGACGAGGCGGCGCGCGATCAGCGGACGGCCGAGCGCCGTGGCGAGCGGATACCGGTCCTCGTAGATGGCCCCCGCCTGCAGCGCGGGCAGGATGAACTCACGCGCGAACTCCTCGCGGACGTCCAGCACGTGGGCGCGCACGCAGCCGATGGCGAGCGCCCGCTCGCGGATGTCTTCGAGCTCCCTCCCCTGCCCGAGGTCGAGCGTGACGGCCACTACCTCGGCGCCGTACTGCTCCGCCAGCCAGGGAATCGCGACCGAGGTGTCGAGCCCGCCGGAGTATGCCAAGACGATGCGTGTCATTTTTTTCCTCTGCGCCCATTCAGCATTCAGCAATCCACAATCAGCAATGATCCGCCCGTCATCTCCTCGCCCATTCCCCGAGGGTCTTGACGAGCGCCCTGGCCCGTTTCGCATCCCGCACGATGACCAGCAGCGTATCGTCGCCGGCGACCGTTCCGGCGACCTCGGCGAGAGCCGCGCGGTCGATGGCGATTCCGAGGATGCCGGCCTGGCCGGGGGCGGTCCGGATGACCACCAGCTCGCGGACACGGTCGATGCCGCGCACGTACTCGGCGACCGCGCCGCGCAGCGCCCCCCCCGGCTCGACGGGGCCGGAGCCGTTCTCGCCCGGCACGCGGTACGCGCCGTCGGCGGCGTGCTTGGCGAGCGCGAGCTCGGCGATGTCGCGCGAAAGCGTCGCCTGGGTGACGTCGACCCCCCGCCCGCGCAGCCGTTTCCGGAGCTGCTCCTGGCTGGTGATCGCCTCGCGCCCCACGAGCTCGAGGATCAGGCCCTGCCGGAACGCTTTCATGCCGAACCCCGATTCTACTTGATTCTGGGCCGATCTGTATGTATAAAAAATACAGTAGATGAATAATTATTCGCCAGGCCACCCCGAGAGGGCGCGTGTCGCCGTCGCCGGCGCGACCGGCTACACCGGCCAGGAGCTGGTCCGCCTGCTCGCCCGCCACCCGCGGGCGTCGCTCGGGCCGGTCATGGCCTCCCGGGCGGCCGCCGACGGCGGCAGCCGGCGCCTGCCCGCGCTCGCCCGCCTCTGGGACGGCGAGGTCACGGCGCTCGACGCCGACGCCCTCGGCGACGCCGACGCCGTGTTCCTCGCGACGCCGGACGCGGTTTCCGCCGAGCTCGCGCCGGCCCTCGTCGCCCGGGGGACGCGCGTGTTCGACCTCTCTGGTGCGTTCCGCCTGACCGATGACGGGAACCGGGCGAAGTGGTATCCGCACTCTCCCGCCATTCCGCCGGGAGCGGCTTACGGCCTGGCCGAGCTGAACCAGAAGGCGCTGCGCGAGGCGCGCTTCGTCGCCTGCCCCGGCTGCTACCCGACGGCCGCGCTCCTCGCCCTGCGGCCGCTCCGCGAGGCGGGGCTCCTCGCCGCCGACCCGTCGATCGTCATCGACGCGAAGTCCGGCGTATCGGGGGCGGGGAAGACGCCGAGCGAGCGGACCCACTTCTCCGAGTGTCACGGAAACATCGCGCCGTATGGGATCTTCTCCCACCGCCACGGCGCCGAGATCGAACAGGAGCTCGGGACAGCGGTCACGTTCGTGCCGCACCTGGTACCGCTCGATCGCGGGATCCTCGAAACGATTTACACGCGCCTGCGGCCGGGCGCCGCCGCGTCCGATATCACGGCCGCGTACGACGCAGCCTACCTCCGCGCGCCGTTCGTCCGGCTTCGAGGCGAGGCGGTGCCGGAGATCAAGCACGTCGCCATGACCAACTTCTGCGACATCGGATGGCGCGTCTCGGGCGACCGGGCGGTCATCGTCTCGGCGATTGACAACCTGCTCAAGGGAGCGGCCGGGCAGGCGGTGCAGGCGTTCAACATCGCGTTCGGGTTCGAGGAGTGCGCGGGGCTGCTGTGATGGCGCCGACCGTCCTCAAGCTCGGCGGCGAGCTCCTCGAGACCGACGCGGGCCTCGCCTGGATTGCCGCGCAAGTCGTGCAGATGGCGGCCGCGGGGCCGCTCGTCGTCGTGCACGGCGGCGGCCGGAGCATCGACGCGGAGCTGGCGCGCCGCGGGGTTGAAAAGCAGGCGGTTGACGGCCTCCGGATCACGAACGACGCGACGCTCGATGCGGTCCTCTGCGTGCTCGCCGGCCGCGTGAACACGCGGCTGGTGGCCGCGATCGGCGCCGCCGGCGGGCGCGCCGTCGGCCTGACGGGCGCCGACGCCGGCGTGGGCCCGGCGACCAAGGCGGCGCCGCTTCGGGCCACTTCGGGCGCCGTGGTCGATCTCGGTCTCGTCGGCGAACCGGCGGGCGGGGACGGCGTCGTTCTCCACGCCCTGCTCGGCATCGGCGTCGTCCCGGTGGTCGCGAGCATCGGACTGACGGCCGATGGCGCGCTGTTGAACGTCAACGCCGATACGTTTGCCGCCGGGCTGGCGGCATCGCTCGGCGCGTCGGCGCTGATCGTGGCTGGCGGAACACCGGGTGTTCTCGACGGCGATCGGAAAACGATTGAGAGCCTGGACGCGTCGGCGGCCGGGCGGCTGGTGCAGTCGGGCGGGGCGCGGGATGGGATGGTCGCGAAACTGTCGGCGGCGGTGGCGGCGACGGCCGCCGGGGTGGGCATCGTCCGCATCGTGGACGGCCGTGGGCCCGCGGACCTCACGAACGCCCCGGGCACCACGATCCGGTCGCTGGAACACGATTGCGGGAATCAGCGCGCGCAAACCAAAGGAATGACGGCAAACGCATGACTATGACGCAAACCGTGACCCTGGGTGAGGTGCAGGCGCTGGAGTCGGCGCACGTGCTGCAGGTCTATCGCCGCTCGCCCGTGGTGTTCGTGCGCGGCAGCGGATCCCGGCTGTTCGATTCGGACGGACGCGCCTGGCTGGACCTCGTGTCCGGGATCGGCGTCGCGTCGCTCGGCCATGCACATCCTGCGCTGGCTCGCGGGCTCGCCGATCAGGCGGCGTCGCTCGCGCACACCTCCAACCTGTACTACCACCCGCTGCAGGGCGAGGTGGCGAAACGCCTCGCCGCGCTTTCGGGGCTGCCGCGCGCGTTCTTCTGCAACAGCGGAACCGAAGCGGTGGAGGCGTGCCTCAAGTTCGCGCGACGGTTCTGGCACGCGCAGGGGGCGCCGCGGCCCGGCATTGTCGCGTTCGAGCACGGCTTCCACGGGCGCACGGTCGGCGCGCTCTCGGTGACGTGGGATGCGCATTACCGCGAGCAGTTCGAGCCGCTCGTGCCGCAGGTGACCTGGGTGTCGCCCACCGACCCGGCGGCGCTGGCGGCCGCCGTGACGCCGGACACGGCCGCCATCATCGTCGAGCCGATTCAGGGCGAAGGTGGAGTGCGGCCGATTCCGATCGAGACCGCCCGCGCGATCCGTGACGCGTGCGCGCGCACGGGGGCGCTCCTCATCGCCGACGAAGTGCAGTCGGGGCTCGGGCGCACGGGCGTTCCTTTCTACTCGAAGACGCTGGGGCTCGAGCCCGATCTTCTGGCCGTGGGGAAAGCGCTGGGTGCCGGGATGCCGGTCGCCGCGGCGCTCCTCAGCGAGCGCGTCGCGGGTGCGGCGCGTCCGGGCGACCACGGCAGCACGTACGGGGGCAATCTGCTCGCGTGCCGCGCGGCGCTCGTGTTTCTGGAGACGCTCGTCGACGGCGGGGTGCTCGAGCACGTCGCGTCCGCGGGCCGTCACCTCGAGAAACGGCTGCGCGCGCTGGCCGAAAAGCACCCGGCCATCGTCGAGGTACGAGGCGCCGGCCTGATCTGGGGGCTCGAGTTGGATCGCGACGCGCAGCCGGTCATCGACGCGGCGTTCGAGCGCGGCCTCCTCGTGAACCGGACGGCGGGGACGATCGTCCGGTTGCTGCCGCCGCTCACGATTTCCGTGACCGATCTGGACGAAGCGCTCGTCGGCCTGGACGCCGCGCTGAGCAGCGCCGCAGGCCCGCGCGAGGCGCCGGAGGGAAGCGCAGCGTAGCTGCGCCGCCGAGCGCGAGCGAGCGGGGGTGGGGCCCCGCGAGCAGGAAGAAATGCAAACTGTGATGCAAACTGGAAATCAAACTGTGACTGAGACACCCATCATCCGCGCGGCGACGCCCGAAGAAGCGGACGCGCTGCAGGCGTTGATCGCGGCGCACCAGGAGGAGGGGCATCTTCTCCCCCGAACGCTGGCCGACCTGCGGGCGCACGCGCCGCGGTTCCTCGTCGCGGCCGTGGATTCCACGATCGTGGCCTGCGGTGAGTTGGCGCCGCTCAGCCACAACGTGGCGGAAATCCGATCGCTCGTCGTGGACCGGCAGCACAGGAATCACGGTCTCGGCTCGCGGCTGGTCGCGGCGCTCGAGCGCCGGGCCCGGCTTCACGGCTATCTGCGGCTCTGCGCGTTCACGCACCGGCCGGATCACTTCCTGAGACTCGGCTTCTCGATGGTGCCGCACAACTGGCTGCCGGAGAAGATCGCCGCCGACTGCTACTCGTGCCCGCTGTTCAAGCGCTGCGGCCAGCACGCGATGCTTCGAACGCTGCTGCCGATCGGCGTCGTGCCGCGGAAACCGGCGCTCGCCCTTCGACAAGCTCAGGGCGACCCTGAGCAAGGTCGAGGGGTCATTGGAGCCGCCGTTTGATCGAGCGCAGCCTTGACAGAATCGACGGCGGGATTACGGCCCCGCTCGGCTTCCGCGCCGCCGGAGTGGCGTGCGGGATCAAGGCCGGCGGCGCGCTCGATCTCGCCCTGGTCGCCTCCGATGGCCTGTCCGGGGCGGCTGGCGTCTTCACGACCAACCGGGCTGTGGCGGCCCCCGTGCTGCTGTCGCGCGACCATCTGCGCCGGTCCGGGGGGCGCGCGGCGGCGATCGTCATCAACAGCGGGTGCGCGAACGCCTGCACCGGCACGCAGGGGGATCAGGCCGCGGCGTCGATGGCGACGGCGGCGGCGCGGGCGCTGTCGGTTGCGCCGGAGCACGTGCTCATCGCCTCGACCGGCGTCATCGGCGTCGCGCTCGATCCGGCGAAGGTGACGCGCGGGATCGGCGAAGCCGCGCGGGCGCTCCGGCCGGATGGCCACGCGGACGCCGCCCGCGCGATCATGACGACCGACACGTCTCCGAAGGCGCACGCCGCCGCCACGATCATCGACGGCACGACCGTCCGCGTAGGAGGCATGGCGAAGGGCGCGGGCATGATCGAGCCGCTGATGGCGACGATGCTCGGCGTCGTGACGACCGACGCGGCGATCGAGCCGACGCTGCTGCATCGCGCGCTGGCCGACGCGGTCGCGCTCAGCTTCAACGCCATCTCCATCGACGGCGAGTGCTCGACGAACGACTGCGTCTTCCTGCTCGCGAGCGGCGCCAGCGGCGTCTCGATCGGGCCGGGAGAGTACGCCACGTTCGTGGCCGCGCTCACCGAGGTCTGCCGGGCGCTGGCGGTCGACATCGTCCGCGGAGGCGAGGGCGCGACCAAGCTCGTGACGGTCACGGTTCGCGGCGCGGCGAGCGCCGCCGACGCGCGCCGCGCGGCGCGGGCGATTTGCAATTCGCCGCTCGTCAAGACGGCCGTCCACGGCGGAGACCCGAACTGGGGCCGGTTGATGGCCGTCGCCGGCCGGGCCGGCGTGGCGTTCGAGCTGTCAAAGGCGGCGATCCGGATTGGCGCGGTCGAGCTGTTCGCCCAGGGCCGTCCCCACGACGACCGCGCGCCGAAGGCCGCCGAGCACCTGCGCGGGAAGGACATCAGCCTCGAGGTCGATCTGGGCCTCGGGCACGAGACCGCGCGGATGTGGACGTGCGATCTGTCGGCCGAGTACGTGCGGATCAACGCGGAATACAGAACGTGATGATTACGACGCTGAAGAAGGACTTCCTCTCGATTCTGGACTTCTCGCCCGAGGAGCTCGACGCCTGCCTGACGCTGGCGCGATCGATGAAGGCGGCGCGCTCGCTTCGCCAGAATGGGCATCGGCCGCTCGCCGGGCTGCACGTGGCGCTGCTCTTCGAGAAGCCGTCGCTGCGCACGCGCGCGACCCTCCAGATTGCGGTCCGCGAGCTCGGCGGCGAAACGATCGAGCCGCCGCCGGAAGTCAGCCTCGGCGGCCGCGAGGACCCGCGCGACGTCGCCCGCAATCTGGAGCGCTGGGTCGCGGCGGCCGTCATCCGGACGTTCGCGCAGGCGCGACTCGAGCAGTTTGCCGCCGCCGCTCCGTCGCTCCACGTGATCAACGCGCTGACCGACGAAGAGCATCCCTGTCAGGCGCTGGCGGACATCATGACGCTGGAGGAGCACCTCGGCTCGCTCCGCAACCAGACCATCGCGTTCGTCGGCGACGGCAACAACGTCGCGACGTCGCTGGCGCACGCCGGCGTCGTCCGGGGCGCGCGCGTCCGCGTCGCGTCGCCGCCAGGATTCGAGCTGCCGGCGAAGGTCCAGCAGGAATGCGAGCGAATCGCCCAGGCGGGTGGGGGCCTCGAAGTCACGAGCGATCCGCGCGCGGCGGTCGCCGGCGCGGACGCGGTCTACACGGATGTCTGGACCTCGATGGGACAGGAGGCTGAAGCGGAGGCGCGCCGCGAGGCGTTCGTCCCGTTTCAGGTGAACGGGGCGCTGATGGCGCGGGCCCGGCCCGGCGCGCTCGTCATGCATTGCCTGCCGGCGCACAGGGGTGAAGAGATCACCGACGAGGTGATCGACTCAGCCTCGTCGGTGGTGTTCGATCAGGCCGAGAACCGCCTTCACACGCAGAAGGCGCTCCTGGCGATGCTGGTCAGGTAGGGCCTGGGAATGGGGCCTGGGGCCTAAACCCCAAGCCCTAAGCCCCGAGCCCTTAGTTCGACGCCTTCATCGAGGCGACCTTGATGGTCTTCTGACCATCCTTCTCCACGACGTCGCCCGTGGCCTCGACCTTCTTCGCGACGAACTCGAGCAGCTTCTTGTTGTTGTCGGCGGCGTAGTCGCCCGTGATGGTGTACACGCCGTCGTCGGTGAGGATGCCCATCTTAAGGCCCTTCTCGGCGCACTTCTTCGCGCATCCCTCATGGTCGGCGCCGTGATTCTCGGCCTTCTTCGCCTGGCACGCCACGTCGACGACTTCACCCTTGACGGTTTTGACGTCGGCGACGAGCGGCGCCACCATGGCCGCGACGAACAGAACGCCGGTTAGTGCCGAAACGACCCGTTTCATGCGATTAGCCTCCTGAAAAAACCTGCCTATACTACCCTATCGTCCGGTCCGCCTGAAGGCGGACTCAACGACCCCAACGCTTTCCGCCTCGCGGCGGACTCTACGGCCATTCGGGTCCGGCTGAGCCGGACGCCACGCATTACTTGTATGCGGCAAGTGCCGATCACCCGGTACGGCCCGCCCGAGGTCTTGGTACCTGAAGAGGTGCCGGACCCCCTCCCCCGCCCCGGGGAGGCGCGCATTCGTGTGCGGGCGGCCGGGGTGAACTTCGCCGACGTGCTGGCCAGGATCGGGCTCTACCCCGACGGACCCAAGCCGCCGGCCGTCGTCGGCTACGAGGTCGCGGGCACGGTTGACGCGCTCGGGGGAGGCGTCACCGGCATCGCACCCGGTGACCGCGTCATCGCGCTCACCCATTTCGGAGGGTATGCGGATCTCGCGGTGACTCGAGCGACGCGCGTGTTCCGGACGCCCGAGGGCCTGAGCGACGCGGAGGCGGCGGCGATTCCGGTGACCTTCCTGACCGCGGCTATCGCTTTGTACAAGATGGCGAACCTCTCGGCGGGGGAGACGGTCCTCATCCACAACGCCGGCGGCGGCGTCGGTATCGCGGCGGCCCAGCTCGCCCGGCTCCGGCGGGCCCGCATCATCGGAACGGCGTCGGCCGCCAAACACCATGCGCTGGCGGCCATCGGCGTCGAGCACGCGATCGAGTACCGCGACGCCGAGCGCGAGGTCATGACGCTCACGAAAGGGCGCGGCGCGGATGTAATCCTCGATCCGCTCGGGGGTGAGAGCTTCGCGGCGAGCTACCGGATGCTCGCGCCTCTCGGACGCCTGGTGATGTTCGGGATGTCGGCGATCGTCAGCGGTGAGCGCCGGCGCCTCTGGCGCGTGCTGCGCACCTGGCGCGCCCTGCCCCGTTTCAAGCCGCTCTCGCTGATCAACCATAATCGCGCGGTCTTCGGGCTCAACGTGGGCCACCTGTGGACGGAAGAAGCCCAACTTGGCCCCCTGACCGAAATGCTGCTGAACGAGTTCCGCGCGGGCCGGCTGCGGCCGATCGTCGCGAAAACGTTCCCGCTGGAGAAAGCGGCCGAAGCCCATCGGTTTCTGCAGAACCGGTCGAATATCGGGAAAGTCGTACTCACTACATAGAGTGGGACGCCTAAGAAAGGTGACATGAAACAGCGCGCCGAGCGACAGCGAGGCGTGGTTGGCGCTGGGGGTGGGGCCCCAGCGCGTAAGGAAAAAATGATGATCCGCACCCGCACACTTGCCACCGTCACAGTCGTAGCCCTGGCCACCGGACATCTGGCGGCCCGCGAGACCACCAAAGTTCCGACCATCGATCAGGCGCTCGAGCTGAAGCGCGTCGGCTCCCCGGCGATCTCTCCGGACGGCCGCCTGGTGGCGTACACCGTTCGCGAGACGAACTGGGACGAGAACGCCTTCGAGACCGAGTTATGGATGGTCGCCACGGCTGATGACTCGCAACCGCGCCAGCTCACGCGCGCGAAGAAGTCCAGCAGCGCGCCGGCGTGGTCACCGGACGGCCGGCGCCTGGCGTTCATCTCCGACCGCTCCGACAAGCGCCAGATCTATCTGATCAACGTCGAAGGGGGCGAGGCCGAGCCGATCACGACCGACGCAAAGGAGAGCGCGCCGGAGGGCGTGAACAGTTTCGCGTGGTCGCGGGATGGCAAGACGATCGCGTTCTCCGCTCAGGATCCGAAGCCCGAGGCCCTGAAAGACCGCGACAAGAAGTACGGCGAGTTCTCGGTCGTCGATCAGGATCACCGCATGACCCACCTTCACGTCGTGGATCCTGTGTCGAAGACGGTCCGCCGCCTCACCGACGGCGCGTTCACGGTCGGCAGCTTTGACTGGTCGCCGGACGGCTCGGACATCGCGTTCGATCACCGCATCAACGACGACCCGTCGAATGGAGGGAGCGCAGATATCTCAATCGTGCGTGTCGCGGACGGATCGGTACGCAAGCTCGTGACGCAGGATGGTCCGGACGCGTCGCCGAGGTGGTCGCCCGACGGCACACGCGTCGTGTTCGACACCGCGATGTCGAATCCGTGGTTCTACTACGGGAACGGTGTCCTCGCGACGATCGCGGCCGGCGGCGGCACGATCGACGTGCTGTCGAAAGCGTTCGACGAGGATCCGCAGCTGCTCGCGTGGGGACCGGACGGCATCTACTTCGGTGCGTCCGAGCGGACCTACGCCCACCTGTACCGGCTCGACCCTGCGACGAAAGCGGTGACGAAGCTGACGCGCGACGCGCGCGGCATGCCGTTCGCCTTCAGCTTCACGAAGGACTTCCGCTCCGCCGCGTTCGTCGAAAGCGCAGCCGACCGGTTCGCGGAGGTCGCCGTCGCGGACGTCGCCACGATGACTCCACGGCGGCTGACCGATCTCGGAACCCAGCTGAAGGATTGGGCACTCGGGCCGAGCGAGGTGATCTCGTGGAAGAGCACAGACGGGGCGGCGATCGAAGGCGTGCTGCACAAGCCGGCGGATTTCACGGCCGGCCGCCGCTATCCGCTCATCGTCGTGATTCACGGCGGGCCGACCGGTATCTCACGGCCCGCGAAGTTCCGAACCAATGGCGTGTATCCGATCGACATCTGGCTGTCGAAGGGCGCGCTCGTGCTCGAACCGAACTATCGCGGCAGCGCGGGGTACGGAGAAAAGTTCAGGTCGCTCAACGTGCGCAACCTGGGCGTCGGCGACGCCTGGGACGTCGTGTCGGGCGTCGACGCGCTCGTCGCGCAGGGCCTCGTCGATCGCGACCGGGTCGGCGCCGCGGGCTGGAGCCAGGGCGGCTACATCTCGGCGTTCCTCACCACGCACGACAGCGCGCGGTTCAAGGCCATTTCGGTCGGCGCGGGTATCTCGGACTGGATGACCTACTACGTCAACACCGACATCCATCCCTTCACGCGTCAGTACCTGAAAGCCACCCCGTGGGATGACCCGCAGATCTACGCGAAGACGTCGCCGATCACCTACATCAAAGGCGCCCGGACGCCGACGCTCATCCAGCACGGAGAGCTCGATCAGCGCGTGCCGATCCCGAACGCGTACGAGCTCTATCAGGGCATTCAGGACCAGGGCGTGCCGGTCAAGCTCATCGTCTACAAGGGCTTCGGCCACGGGCTGAACAAGCCCAAGGCGCAGCGCGCGGCGCTCGAGCACAATCTCGAATGGTTCGACCGGTACCTGTTCGGGCAGGCGCGGACGACGAATCCGTAATGGACGACGCCGTAGGGACTAGGGACTTGGGACTAGGGACTCGGCGCCTGGCTACCGACGCTCGGGCTTATCGCTAGTCCCTAGTCCCTAGTCCCCAGTCCCTACAGAGTGATAGATTCACCCTCTCTCCGGGAGGAAAGACGTGCCATTCATCAGATTCGCATCGGCGATAGGAGTTGCGCTGGCAGCCGGCGCGACGGTGTCGCTTCTGGGTCAGGCTCCCCCGGCCCGCGAAGCGGCGCCGCGTCGCGCGCCGGCCGTCGTCGCGATCAAAGGGGCCACGATCCTGACCGTGACGAAGGGGATCATCCCCAACGGCACCATCGTCCTGCGCGACGGCAAGATCGCCGCGGTGGGCGCCAACGTCGATGTGCCCTCCGGCGCCGAGGTCTTCGACGCGAGCGGCAAGTTCGTCTCGCCGGGGATCATCGACGCCCATTCGCACATTGCCGCCGACTCGATCAACGAAGGCGGCACGACCGTTTCCTCGATGACCGGCATCGAGGACGTGCTCGACCCGACCGACATCAACATCTATCGCGACCTCGCCGGCGGCCTGACGACGGCCAACGTGTTGCACGGGAGCGCCAACCCCATCGGCGGCAAGAACTCGGTGATCAAGCTGCGCTGGGGAAAGACGCGGGCGGACGAGCTCCTGTTCGAAGGGGCGATGCCCGGCATCAAGTTCGCGCTCGGCGAGAACCCGAAGGACATGCGGCAGTTCGGCCAGACCGGCCCGCGCCGCTACCCGGTGACGCGCGCCGGCGTCGAATTCGTCATACGCGACGCGTTCACGCGCGCCAAGGCCTATCAGCAGGCGTGGCGCGATTACGAGAAGAAGAAGGCGGCCGGCCCGGACGTGATCGCGCCGGCGCGCGATCTGCAGCTCGAGCCGCTCGTCGAGATCCTCGAAGGCAAGCGGCTGGTGCACGCGCACTGCTACCGGGCCGACGAGATCCTGATGCTGCTGCGCCTCGCCGACGAGCTCGGGTTCAAGATCGCGACGCTGCAGCACGTGCTCGAGGGCTACAAGGTCGCGAAGGAGATCGCGGCCCATGGCGCGGGGGCGTCATCGTTCTCGGACTGGTGGGGCTACAAGATCGAAGCGGAGGACGCGATCCCGTACAGCCCGGCGATCATGGTGCGCAAGGGTGTGCTCGTGTCGATCAACTCCGACAGCGCAGAGCACGCGAGACGCCTGAACACCGAGGCCGCGAAGTCCGTCAAGTGGGGCGGCCTCTCGGATGACGAGGCGTTCGCGATGGTGACGATCAACCCGGCGAAACAGCTGCGGATCGACAACCGCGTGGGATCGCTCGAGGTCGGGAAAGATGCGGACGTCGCGATCTGGAGCCACCACCCGCTCAGCTCGTACGCCATCGTCGAACGCACCTACATCGACGGGATCGCGTACTACGACCGGATGGCCGAAGAGCGCCGGCTGAGCGAGCTCCGCAAGGAAAAAGACACGCTCGTGAGCGCCGAGAAGCAGGACCGTCGATCGCCGACGGCGCCCGAGACGTCGGAGCCGCCGAAGCCCCGAAACGCCACCGAGGGTCCGAAGGACGACGTCAACGGCTCGAATGGTTCGAACGGCAATGGCACCGCGGGCACGTCGGGCACGGGCACCCAGAGCACCATGAGCACCCAGAGCGGTGCCGGCGCGGTATGGGCGATCACGAACGCAAAAATCCACCCGGTGACGAAGCCGGTCATCGAGCGCGGCACAATCGTGATTCGCGGCACGAAGATCGAGGCGGTCGGCGCGAACGTCGCCGTCCCGGCGGGCGCCAAAAGCATCGACGTCGGCGGCGCGGATGTCTATCCCGGTTTCATCAACGCGCGGACGACGGTCGGATTGGCCGAGCCTGGACCTCGCGGGTTCGACGACGTCAGCGAGATGCTCGACTTCAACCCCGAGCTTCGCGCCGTCGTCTCGTATCAGGCGGACAGCGACACGATCCCGGTCGCGCGCGCCAACGGCGTCACGACGGTCGCCGTGATGCAGTCCGGCGGCATTCTCGGCGGCCAGGCGGCCGTGATGAATCTCGACGGCTGGACGTACGAAGAAGCGGCCGTCCGGCAGAGCGCCGGCGTGACCCTCAACTTCCCGACGATCGGCCGCGCGGGTGGGTTCTTCGGCCCGCCGCCGACGCAGCCGGAGGAGCGCAGCTACGAGGATCTGAAGAAGGAGCGGGACCAGAAGCTCGATCGCGTCGCGCGGTTGTTCGACGACGCCAGGGCGTACGCGAAGGTGCCGAAGGATCAGCGCAGGACCAACTGGTCGCTCGAGGCGCTGCTCCCGGTTATCGATCGGAAGGCCCCGCTGTACGTGGCCGCGACCCGTGAGTCGGACATCCGCGACGCCGTGGCTTTCGCCGAACGCCTCAAGGTGAACATCGTGCTCACCGGCGCGATGGAGGCGCCGCTCGTGGCGCCGCTCATCAAGGAGAAGAACATCCCCGTCATTCTGGGGCCGATTCTCACCCCGCCGTCGCGCGAGGACATGTTCCACGCGGCGAGCTACCAGGCGGCGAGCGAGCTCGCCCAGGCGGGAATCAAGTTCGCGTTCGCCACGGGCGACAACAGCAACGTCCGGCTGGTCAACTACAACGCCGGCATGTCGGTGGCGTGGGGGCTGCCGCACGACGCCGCGATCAAGGCGCTGACGATCGATGCTGCGGACATCCTCGGCGTCGCCGATCGGCTGGGAAGCCTCGAGCCCGGCAAAGACGCGAACCTGCTCGTGTCGAAGGGCGATCCGCTGGAGATCCGGACGACGATCAGCCACGTCGTGATCGCTGGCAAGAACGTGGACCTCGGCAACAAGCACCAGGCGCTGTTCGAGCGCTTCATGGCGAGACCGTAGGCATATGCGTAAACATTCTTGTTGACTACCGCGGCCCTCACAGCCGCTTTCGTCGTTGCGACGCCGCGCGCCCAGGCGCCGTTCGCCACCGCCATCCGCGGCGCGCGGATCGTCACCGCGGCCGGCGCGCCCATCGCGTCCGGAACCATCGTCCTGCGCGGCGGGCTCGTCGAGGCGGTCGGCGCGGACGTCGCGGTTCCCTCCGACGCCCGCGTCATCGACGGCGCGGGTCTTACCGTGTACCCCGGCCTCATCGACATGGGGACGACGGCCGGCATAGAGCTTCCGCGGGCGCAGGCGCCTGAGCTTCGGACGTCGGAGGAAGCCGAGCGCTGGAAGCGGGAGAACATCCTCAGGCCTCAGCTCGAGGCGGCGGAGTACGTCCGCCCCGACGTGGCCAGCCTCACGTCGCTCGCGTCGGTTGGCATCACCACCGTGCTCGCGACGCCTCCGGGTGAAGTCATCAAGGGCAGGAGCGCGCTCGTGAACGTCGCGGCGCCCGAAGAGGATCCGCAGATCGGGGCGGTCGCCGACCCGCGCCGCGGCCTCGTCGTCGTCCGCGCGCCGGTCGCGCTGCACGTCGCGTTCACCGAGCGCCCGCGCGGCGACGGCTACCCCGCCTCGCTGATGGGCGTCATCGCGTTCGTGCGCCAGGCGTTTCTGGACGGGCAGCATCACCAGGCTTCGGTCGAGCGATATCAGCGCGTGAAATCGGGGACCCTGCGTCCGGTCTTCGATCCGGCGCTCGACGGGCTGCAGCCGGCGCTCGCCGGCCGCCTGCCGGTGGCGTTCGAAGGACAGACGGCGCGGGAGATCCTGCGGGTGCTGAAGATGGCCGCCGACTTCAAGCTGGACCCCATCGTGACGGGCGGCCGCGAGGCCGACCAGGTCGTGGCGGATCTGAAAGCGCGGAACGCCCGCGTGATCCTCAGCCTGAACTATCCCTCCCGGCCGCGCACGCTCGCGCCGGACGCCGACGAGGCGGTGCGCGCGCTGCGTGAGCGCGCGTCGGCGCCCAGGACGGCCGCGGCGCTCGAGAAGGCGGGGATCCTGTTCGCGTTCGAGTCGGACGGTCTTCGCGAGTCGAAGGACTTCGTCCGCAACGCGGCCCGGGCCGTCAAGGACGGTCTGGCGCCGGACGCCGCCGTCCGCGCGCTCACGATCAACGCCGCCCGAATCGCCGGAGCGGCCGACCGCCTCGGATCGCTCGAGAAGGGCAAGATCGCGAACGTGCTCGTCACCGAGGGCGATCTCTTCGACGAGAAGATGAAGGTGAAGCACGTGTTCGTGGACGGGCGGTCGGTGAACATCGAGGAGGCGCCGGCGCCGCAGAGGCCGGGGCGTGGGCGCCCTGGCGTCTAGAGAGCGCGGAGTCTCGGTCGAGGACGCCAGACCGCATCAAACGCAGAGAGCGCGAAGGACGCAGAGGCTGAAAGCAGAAGCGGCCGGCGCGCCTTCGGCGCGTTGCGTTGCGCGAACGAGCCCACACGTAAGAGCCGGTTGGAGAGCGCCGTTGGCTACCCTCTTACGTGTGGGCTCGTTCGTGCAACGCCAGGCCCGACCGCAGGTCGGGCCCCGGCCGCTCCGGCTTCCAGCTTACCCTCTGCGATCTCTGCGACTCGCTCTGCGAACTCTGCGTTTAATCGTCTCTGCTTCCTCCTTCATCCTCAGCCTCCTCGACGCCGCCCCCGGGCACGCGCGGCCGCAAACCCCGGCGCCGGGACCGCTGCGGGTGTTCCTCGACTGCGACCGCTGCGACTTCGACTACCTCCGGACCGAGATCACGTTCATCGACTACGTCCGCGACAGGAAGCAGGCGGAAGTCCACGTCCTCGTCACGACACAGGACACCGGGAGCGGCGGCAGCGAGTGGACCGTCAAGTTCATCGGCCTCGAACGCTTCGCCGGCGTCGATCAGAGCCTCAGGTTCACGACCGCACAGACGGCGACCGACGACGATCAGCGGCGGGCGTTCGCGAGAACGTTCAAGCTCGGCCTCGTCCGGTACGTCGCCGACACGCCCCTGGCGGATCGGCTCACGATCGAATTCGAAAAACCAGACGTGAAGGCGCCGGTCGGAGGCGTGCCCGACCCGTGGAACTACTGGTTCTTCCGCACCGATCTGAACATGCAACTTGAATCGGAGGAATTGGAGGACCAGAAGGACTTCGGAGGAGAATTCACGGCGAATCGGACGACCGAGGCCTGGCGAATCAACCTGGAGGTAGGCGGCGAGTACGAGGAGGAGAACTTCACCTTCAGCGACGGCGAAGAGTTCCGGAACGTCTCGCGGGACGTCGGCGCCCGCGCGCTTGTCGTCAAGAGCCTGACGCCCCGGTGGTCGGCGGGGCTGCGTGGTGCCGTCGCCGCGGAGACGTTTCTCAACCTCGATTTGGGTACGCGGATTGGGCCGGCGGTCGAGTTCGACGTCTTCCCGTACGCGGAGTGGACCAGGCGGCGGTGGACGTTCCAGTACACGATAGGCGTCGACCGCTTCCGGTACGAGGAAGTGACGATCTTCGACAAGCTCGAGGAAACGCTGTGGGACCACGCGCTCATCGTGTCGGCCGGGGCGCGCCAGCCCTGGGGCTCACTCGATGGCACGGCGGTCTTCTCCCAGTACCTCAGCGACCCGAGCAAGAACCGTGTCCGGCTGAACGGCAACACCAACGTGCGGCTCTTCAAAGGCTTCGAGTTCTTCGTAGGCGGCAACTACGAGCGTATCCGCGATCAGGTGTATCTGCCGAAAGGTGAAGCGACGGACGAAGAGGTCCTGGTCCGCCGCCGGCAGCTCGCGACCAACTATCGGTACTTCATCGAGTTCGGTATCAGCTACTCGTTCGGGTCAATCTTCAACAACATCGTCAATCCGCGGATGAGCGGCGACAGCGGCATCGCAATCTTCTAGCCAGCCTGCAGCAGCGCGTGCGCGATCTCCCGCCACTCATCCGACAGCGGCCCGCTCGCGGCGGGCCGGCCGGCACGCCGGTACCAGTACTGCGCGTTCTGCAGATCGCCTTGCTTCCGATGCAGGTAGGCGTGGATCCACGCGGCCTCGGCCGATTCGATGTTCTGCACGACGTCGTGCGCACCTGCCCAGTCTCCGGTGGCGTCGTGCCACAACGCCTTGACGAGCGGGTCGGCATCCTGCGGGAATGGACGGCGAGCGGTCACCGCCGACTCCAGTTCAGCGAGCGTGGGGCGCATACACCAAGCTTAGGCCTGATGGCGACGGTCCGTGGCGGTTGAATTGACGACCGATCCCCGATCCAGCTCGATCACCCATTCGGCGAGCAGGGCGACCTCCTCGAGGTCGTGCGACACGTAGACGAGCGGGACCCCGAGCTCGTCGCGGACGCGGCGCAGGTACGGGACGATGCGACGGCGAAGGGGGACGTCGACCGCCGCGAGCGGCTCGTCCAGGAGGAGAAGGTCCGGCGCCGACAGCAGCGCGCGCGCGAGCGCCACGCGCTGACGCTCGCCCCCCGACAGATCCTTGACGCCGCGATCGATCAGCGGCTCGATCTCCAGCATCGCGGCAATCCGCTCCAGCGGAAGGCCAGGCCATAGGGCTTGCCCCGAGCGCAGTCGAAGTGCTTGCCCTGAGCGAAGTCGAAGGGCCCCGTACAGCAAGTTGCGGCGTACGTTCATGTGCGGGAAGAGGGCGACGTCCTGGGGCACGTAGCCGACGTGCCGGGCGTGCGGCGGCAGGTCGATGTCGTCGCGGGATGAAAAGAGCACGCGATCGCCGACACGAATCTCACCGCGCCCGGGCTGCCGCAGCCCCGCAATCGCCTCGAGGAGCGTCGTCTTGCCGGCGCCCGACGGCCCGACGAGCGCCGTCGCCCGCGCCTCCACACGTGCGGACACGTCGAGCGTGAAGGAGCCCTGGGTCAGACGCACTTCTAAGGTCAACATCGGAATGCGGTTCAGCGTTCGGGAATCGTCAGCGGGCCGCCCCTGCCAGGCGGTTCGAGAGCGCGACCGCCACGAAGGCGAGGCCGATCGACACGGCCGCGAGCGCGGCGGCCGGCGCGTCGCGGCCGGTCTCCGTATACGAGTAGATCGCGGTCGCGAGCGTGCGCGTGCGACCGGGGATATTGCCGGCGATCATGATGGTCGCGCCGAACTCTCCCAGCGCGCGCGCGAAGCCCAGGACCGCGCCCGCGATGACTCCCCGGATGGCCAGCGGCAGGCTGATCGAAAAGAACACGCGCATGGGCCTCGCGCCGAGCGTCGCCGCCACCTGCTCGAAGCGCGCGTCCACCTGCTCGAACGCCGCGCGAGCCGTCCGGACGACGAGCGGGAACCCCATGATCGCCATGGCGATCACGACGGCCCTCCACGTGAAGATCACGTCGACGCCGGCCGAAGCCAGCGCCGCGCCGAGCGGTCCGCGGCGCCCGAACAGATACAGGAGCAGCAACCCGGTCGCGACGGGCGGGACGACGAGCGGCAGCGAGATGATCGTTTCGACGAGCGCTCGTCCCGGAAAGCGGTGTCGCGCGAGCGTCCAGGCGAGGGCGACGCCGGGCGGCAGCATCAGCGCGGTGGCGGCAAGCGCCGTCGCGACCGTGAAGAGCGACACCTGTAGAAGCTCGGCGCTCACGATGCACCTTTCGCGTGCGGCGCCCGCTCCTCGCGCGTGGCGGGCAGGCTGAAACCGTGGCGCACGAAGATCGTGTCTGCCTCCGGCGATCGGAGAAACCCGTAGAACCGGGCCGCTTCCGGGACAGCCGTGAGGAGCGCCGCCGGATACGTGACCACTGGTTCGGAAGGCGAGGGATAGGCGGCGCGCGCGCGGCGCGCGATGCGGGCGTCTGTCCGATAGACGATGGCCGCGTCCACGTTGCCTGCCTCGAGCGCGGCGAGCGCGGCGCGGACGCTTCCGGTGGTGACGATCTTCGGCTGAAGCGCGTCCCACACCTTTTCGGCCTCGAGGTATTGCTTCGCGTACGCACCGGCTGGAACGCCCTCCGGATCGCCGATCGCGATGCGGGCAATCTCAGGGCGGCGCAGGTCGCTCGCAGAGGTCAGCGAAACGGTCGAACCGGCGTCAATCAGCACTACCAGGCGGTTGGTGAGGAGATCGACCTCTCGCTGGACCATTCCTGTCCGCCGGACCGCGTCCATCTGAATGGCATCCGCGCTGATGAACACGTCGGTCTTCGCGCCGGCGGCGATCTGCCGCGCGAGCACGTTCGAGGCCGCAAGATTCAGGGTGACGCGAACACCGTGCTGCCGCTCGAACGCGGCGGCAATCTCCTGCAGGGCCTCGGACAAGCTGACGGCGGCGGCGACGTGCACCTCATCGGCAGGGGCCGACAAGTCCCGATGCGCTGGCGGGACGGCCCAGGCCCCAAGGCCTGCCGCGCCGAAGCGGCCGACATCGGCCGCGAAGGCGGGCCCCAGGCCCCAGGCCCCAAGCGAGAGCCCGACGACTATTAGGCGATTTAAGGCGATTTGAGCCAGTTTGAGATACACTTGGCATCGATTATGTCACGACGCTCCAGCACGGCAAACCCGGCGCTCCTGACCCCGCGCGCCGCCGCGTCCCGGCTCGGCGTGAGCTATCAGACCGTCAAGCACTGGATCTACCTGGGGTCGGTGAGGACGACGCGGACCGCCGGGGGGCACCACCGCATCGCGGAGACCGAAATCGATCGGCTGCTGGCGAGGCGCGACGATCGGCCGGCGCGGCGCGGACGGCGATCCACGCCCCGCGCCGGCGCGCTCGTCGCGATCAGCGGTCGCAACCAGCTGGCGGGGTTCGTGGAGGAAATACGGGTCGATCGGCTGCTGGCGCAGGTCCGGCTGCGGATCGGCGATCAGATCCTGACCGCGGTCATCACGCGCGACGCCGTGGACGAGCTCAAGCTGAAACGTGGCGATGATGCGCTGGCCATCATCAAGTCGACGGAAGTCATGATCGCTCGCGCGTCGGGCGATTGATGGGCGCTCCACGTCATCAGAGACGCTTCAGCAGCACCACCGACCGCCCCTCGGTCCTGAACGTGCCGCTGGCGGGCAGCGGCTCGCCCCGCCCTTCTTCGTCGACAGCCCGCGCCTCACGCGTGTCCAGCAGCATCGTCCAGCGCGCGCCCCAGTCGGCGTGCGGCAGCGTGAACTCGACCGATTCTGAGTGCGCGTTGAAGATGACGTAGAACGTCGCGTCGAGCGCGCGCTCTCCAGGGGAGCCGGGCGCCGGCAGCGCATCGCCGTTCAGGAATACCGCGAGCGACTTCGTGAACCCCTGGTTCCAGTCCTCTTCTGACATCTCCTCGCCTGACGGCTTGAACCACGCGATGTCGCGCAGCCCCCCGCCGTGGATCGCCCGCCCCTGGAACCAGCGGCGCCGGCGGAACACCGCGTGCCGGTGGCGGAACGTGATCAACCCGCGCGCGAACGCCAGCAGCTCGGTGTCGGCGGCTTCCCAGTCGAGCCATGACAGCTCGCTGTCCTGGCAGTACGCGTTGTTGTTGCCGAGCTGCGTCCGCCCCATCTCGTCTCCGGCGGGCAGCATCGGCACGCCCTGCGACAGGAAGAGCGTGGCGAGGAAGTTGCGCTCCTGGCGCGCGCGCAGCGCCTTGACGGCGGGATCGTCGGCCGGCCCTTCGACCCCGCAGTTCCAGGATCGGTTGTGGCCTTCGCCGTCCCGATTCTCCTCGCCGTTCGCCTCGTTGTGCTTCTCGTTGTACGAGACGAGATCCTGCAGCGTGAACCCGTCGTGCGCCGTGACGAAGTTGATGCTCGCGAACGGCCGCCGCCCCGTGCGCTCGTAGAGATCCGAGCTGCCCGTGAAACGGTACCCGAGCTCCGCGAGCGTCCGGTCCTGCCCGCGCCAGAAGTCGCGCACGGTGTCTCGATACTTGCCGTTCCATTCGGACCAGAGCGGCGGGAAGTTGCCGACCTGGTAGCCCCCCTCGCCGATGTCCCATGGCTCGGCAATCAGCTTGACCTGGCTGATGACGGGATCCTGCTGAATCAGGTCGAAGAACGACGAGAGCCGATCGACGTCGTGGAGCTCGCGCGCGAGCGTGGCGGCGAGGTCGAACCGGAAACCGTCGACGTGCATCTCGAGCACCCAGTAGCGCAGGCTGTCCATGATCAGCTGCAGCACGTGCGGATGCCGCATGTTCAGGCTGTTGCCGGTGCCGGTGTAGTCCATGTAGAACCGGAGATTGTCCGGCGTCAGGCGGTAGTACGCCGCGTTGTCGATGCCCTTGAACGACAGCATCGGCCCGAGATGGTTCCCCTCGGCGGTGTGGTTGTACACGACGTCGAGGATGACCTCGATGCCGGCGCGATGCAGGTCCTTCACCATCTGCTTGAACTCGTGGACCTGCTCACCGCGCTGTCCGGCCGCCGCGTACTCCGCATGCGGCGCCAGGTACCCGATCGAGTTGTAGCCCCAGTAGTTGCGCAGGCCGCGCTCGACGAGGTGCGCGTCGTGAACGAACTGGTGCACCGGCATGAGCTCGACGGCGGTCACCCCCAGCCGCCTGAAGTGATCGATCGACGCCGGATGCGCGAGCGCGGCGTAGGTGCCGCGCAGATCCGCCGGAATCTCCGGATGCCGCGCCGTGAATCCCTTCACGTGCGTCTCGTACACCACCGTGTGATGCCAGCCGGTCTTCGGCGCCCGGTCGCCGCGCCAGTCGAAATAGGGGTTGACGACCACGCACTTCGGCATCGACGGCGCGCTGTCGTCGGTGTTGGGCGGCCCGTCCGGATTTCCGATGTCGTACGGGAAGAGCGACGGGTTCCAATCGATGTCCCCCTCGATCGCCTTCCCGTACGGATCGAGGAGCAGCTTGGTCGGGTTGCAGCGGTGTCCGCGTTCGGGCGCCCACGGTCCGTGCACGCGGAAGCCGTACCGCTGGCCCGGCCCCACCCTCGGGAGATAGCCGTGCCAGCAGAACGCCGTCATCTCCGAAAGCTGCAGAACCGTCTCGCTGCCGGAATCATCGAAGAGGCACAGGTCCACCCGCTCCGCGACCTCCGAAAAAAGCGAGAAGTTCGTGCCCGCGCCGTCGTAGGTCGCGCCCAGCGGAAATGGCTGACCGGGCCACACTTCGAGCTTCGGGATGCGACGCGCCCGCAGCCCCTTCTTGTTAACGGTTGAGCTGGAAATCACGGGCCTTTGCAGTGGCAAAAGGTGTGCCGGTAGGGTAACGTGCTCCTGCCCCGGGTGCTCTCTCAATGCTGTTCAAGGAGGATGGCATGCGTCGAGCTCACCTCATCGCCTTCGTCTTAGCCGCCCTTCCCGCGCTGGTCGTCGCCGCAGCAGACGAGAAGCGGCCGTCCGATCGGCTGACACTCGAGGATTTCCTGGAGATGGAATCGGTCTCCGATCCCCAGCTGTCCCCCGACGGAACCCACATCATCTACACGCGCGGGTGGGTCGACAAGATGGCCGACTCCCGCGAATCGGCGCTCTGGATCATGAACGCCGACGGCTCGCGCAACCGGTTCCTCACGAAAGGATCCAACGCCCGGTGGTCGCCGTCGGGTGACCGGATCGTCTACACCACCCAGGGCGAGCCGAAGGGCGCGCAGGTGTTCGTCCGCTGGATGGACGCCGAGGGGGCAACCTCTCAGGTGACCCGCGTCGAGCAGACGCCGTCGGGACTGGCCTGGTCGCCCGACGGGACGCAGATCGCGTTTCAGATGAGCATCGAGGATCGCAACGAGTGGGCGATCAAGATGCCGAAGAAGCCGAACGGCGCGAAGTGGACCGAGACGCCGAAGATCGTCGAGCGGCTGAACTACCGGCGCGACCGTCAGGGCTTCACCGATACCGGCTACCGGCACATCTTCCTCGTGCCGGCGAGTGGCGGGACGCCGCGCCAGCTGACGTCCGGCGAGTTCGATCACGGCACGCCGGAATGGGCGCCCGACGGCAAATCGATCGTGTTCAGCGGCCTGCGAGAGGCGGATGCCGAATACCGCTGGCGCGAGACCGAGATTTACGCGGTCGAGGTCGCGAGCGGCACTATCAAACCGCTGACCAGCCGCAAGGGTTTCGACGACAGCCCGAAGATCTCGCCCGACGGGAAGCGGATCGCCTACACCGGCTATGACTGGGTGAAGGACACGTGGGTCGACAGAAAGATCTACGTGATGAACAGCGACGGATCGGATCCACGACTCGTCTCGGGGGACTGGGACCGCTCGCCTGGCGACATGACGTGGGCGACAGACGGCGGCGGGCTCTACTTCACCGCGCAGAGCGAGGGATCGCAGAATCTCTATTACCTCCCGCTCGCCGGCGGGTCGGCTGGCAAGGTCCAGCCGATCACGAAGGGCCTGCACATGGTGTCGGTCTCCGACATCGGGAAGAACGGGGCGGTCGTCGGCACGCTCTCGAGTCCCTTGAAGCCCGGCGACATCATCTCCTTCAACCTGAAGTCCGCGGGCGACCTCAAGCAGCTCACGAACGTGAACGACGACGTGCTCGCGGGGAAGAAGCTCGGCGAGCTGAAAGAGATCTGGTACACGTCGGTCGATGGATGGAAGATTCAGGGCTGGTACATCACGCCGCCTGACTTCGACGCCACCAAGAAATACCCGATGCAGCTCCACATCCACGGCGGGCCGCACAGCATGTACGGCGTCGGCTTCAACTTCGGATGGCAGGAGCACGCCGCCAACGGCTACGTGATTCTCTACACGAACCCGCGCGGCAGCACCGGCTACGGCAGCAAGTTCGGGAACGCGATCTTCCGCGCCTATCCGAGCAAGGACTACGACGATCTGATGGCCGGCGTCGATGCCGTGCTCGCCAAGGGCTTCGTCGATCCGGCGGCCATGTACGTCACCGGCTGCAGCGGCGGCGGCGTCCTCACCGCCTGGGTCGTCGGCCACACCGATCGCTTCGCCGCCGCATCGTCGAACTGCCCCGTCATCGACTGGCTGTCGTTTGTCGGGACCACGGACGGCTCGAGCTGGTACTACAACTTCGAGAAGCTGCCGTGGGAGGATCCAAGCGAGCACATCCGCCGCTCGCCGCTCACCTACGTCGGCAACGTCAAGACGCCGACGATGCTGATGACGGGCGTGAACGACCTGCGCACGCCGATGCCGCAGACCGAGCAGTTCTACAGCGCGTTGAAGATGCGCAAGGTGCCGAGCGCGATGATCCGCTTCAACGAGGAGTGGCACGGGACGACGTCCAAGCCGTCCAACTTCATCCGGACGCAGCTGTACCTGCGCCACTGGTTCGAGAAGTACAAGAAGAGCGGGACGCAGACGACGACGCAGCAATAAACTCAGGTGCACTTGGTGCACTCAGGTGCCCTGGGTGCACTAGGTGCGAGTGCACTGAGGTGCGGGTGCTTGGTGCGGGATCACGACGAGGTAATCCCGCTCAGGTTTGACACGCCCCAGGGGCGTGGAATAGGCTCACTCTCGCAATGACGTTGCGCCACCATCACCGGCATCATCATCACCCCGCTCCGGCGGGCCGGTGGAGGACTGTGCGCTAACTCGATCACAATCCTTCGCGATTACCGAGCCCCGCCGGAGAAAGACCGGCGGGGCTTTTGTTTTTGGCCACGGATTGCACGGATTACGCGGATATGGACTTTGCAAAAATGGGCGGTCTGATTCCGGCCGTCGTGCAGGACGACGGGAGCGATGAGGTCCTGATGGTCGGATTCATGAACGAGACGGCGCTCGCGCGAACGCGGGAGACCGGCTTCGTGACCTTCTTCAGCCGGACGCGCAACACGCTCTGGACGAAGGGGGAAACGTCCGGCAACCGACTCGCCGTCCGCCGGATCCTCGTCGACTGCGACGACGACACCGTGCTCGTGCGCGTCGAGCGTCAGGGGGACGGCAACGTCTGTCACACGGGCGAACGAAGCTGTTTCTTTCGCGAGATCTAACAATGCCAACGCTCAAGCTGGGCATCCCCAAGGGCTCGCTGGAAGAGGCGACCATTCACCTCTTCGCGCGAGCCGGATTCAACATCTACACGAGCACGCGATCGTACTTTCCGACGATCGACGATCCGGAGATCTCGTGCATGCTGATCCGCGCGCAGGAGATGGCGCGCTACGTCGCCGACGGCATCCTCGACGCCGGGCTGACGGGTCAGGACTGGATCGCGGAGCAACAGGCGACGCCCGTCCGGCGAACCAATGGAACCCTGGAATCTGAGACGACGGTCGTGCCCATCACCGAGCTCACGTATGCCAAACAGAGCTTCGGGAAGGTCCGGTGGGTGCTGGCCGTTCCAGAAGACTCCCGGTTCCGCGAGCCACGCGATCTCGACGGCTGCACCATCGCAACCGAGCTCGTGAGGGCGACCGAGGCGTACTTCGCCAGGCTCGGAGTGAGGGTGACCGTCGAGTTCTCGTGGGGCGCGACCGAGGTGAAGCCTCCCGTGCTCGCCGACGCGATCGTCGAGGTGACCGAGACCGGATCGTCGCTGCGAGCCAACCGGCTGCGCATCCTCGACACGGTCATGGAGTCTACGACGCAGCTCATCGCCAGCCCGGCGGCCGCGCGCGATCCCTGGAAGCGGACCAAGATCGACAACATCGCGCTCCTTCTTCGTGCGGCGATCGAGGCGCAGGGACGCGTCGGCCTGATGCTGAACGTCCGGCGCGCCGACCTCGCCGGCGTGCTCGCGCTGCTGCCGGCGCTGCAGCGGCCGACGATCTCACCGCTCAGCGACGACGACTGGGTCGCGTTGAACACCATCGTCGAAGAGAAGACGGTGCGGGATTTGATTCCACGGCTGAAGGCAGCGGCGGCCCAGGGCATCGTCGAGTACCCGCTCAACAAGATCGTGGTGTGAGTGATGCCGATCATAAAGTCGGTCGATCGGCGTGCCATCGAGCGGTTGATGAGCCAGCGGCTGGAACGCAGGCGCAACATCGACCAGCGCGCGGCCACGATCGTCGCAGCGGTCAGGCTGCGCGGCGATGCAGCGCTCGAGGCGTACGCGCAGCGCCTGGACGGTCTCGATGGCGCGATTGAGCTGACGGATCGCGAGATCCGGGACGGCGCCGCGCGGACGGCGCGCGACGTCCGGCGCGCGATCGCAGCCGCCGCGGCGGCAATCCGAAAAGTTGCGTCGCGACAGATCCCGCGCCCCCAGTCGGTGACGACCAGACCTGGAGTCACGATCGAGCTTCGTCCAGTTCCCTTCGACCGCGCCGGCTGCTATGTGCCGGGCGGACGGTTTCCGCTCATCTCGACGATGCTGATGACGGCCATTCCGGCGTCGGAGGCGGGCGTCCGCGAAATCGTCGCCGTGAGCCCGCGGCCGGCGCCGGCCATGCTCGCGGCGGCGCTCGAGGCGGGCGTCGCGCGGTTCTTCCGGATCGGCGGCGCGCAGGCAATCGCCGCGCTCGCGTACGGAACGCGTCGCGTGCCGCGCGTGGACAAGATCGTCGGCCCCGGCAATGCGTGGGTGGCCGCTGCGAAGCGCCTCGTCGCTCCCGACTGCGACATCGACTTCGAGGCCGGCCCGACGGAGCTCATCGTCATCAGCCGAACCGGAAACGCTGAATGGATCGCGGCCGACCTTCGTGCGCAGGCGGAACACGATCCGGACGCCCGATCGATACTGGTGACGCCGAGCGCCCGCCTCGCGCGGAACGTGGCGGAACAGTGGAATGGCAGCATCATCCTCACGCGGACCATCGATGAGGCCGTCGCGCTGGTCAATCGGCTGGCGCCGGAGCACGTCGCGTGCGATGGCGACCGCGTCGCGGATCGGATCGCGAACGCCGGAACGATCTTCGTGGGCCGATGGTCGGCGCCGGCGGCGGGCGACTACGCGACCGGATCGAATCACGTGCTGCCGACGGGCGGCGCCTCGCGTACCCGCGGAGGGTTGAGCGCGGCGGATTTCGTCAAGATTGTCGCGATCCAGCGGTTGACGCGCGCTGGCCTCCGCCGGATCGCCCCGGCGGCCGTGGCGCTCGCCAATGCAGAAGGACTGAGCGCGCACGCGCGCTCGATAGAGGTACGGCTGTGACCGACGAATACGACGAATACGATCGCCCGTCGGCGCCGCGGGGCGCGCGGCGGCTTCACTTGAACGAGCGCACCGATGGATGCTCGCCGCGGGCGCTTCAAGCCGTCCGCGATCTGTCGGCAGCGGACCTGGCTCAGTACGCCGACTACGACGATGCGGTCACCGCCGTCGCGCGCCACTTCAGTCTTGCCCCGGCGGAGTTCGTGCTCACGAACGGGCTGGACGAGGGACTGCACTCGGCAGCCACGCTCGCGCTGCGGGGCCGGGCGGACGGCGAAGCCATCATCCTCGAGCCGGCCTTCGACATGTACGGGATCGTCACGGAAGCTCTCGGCGGGCGACCGGTCCGTCTCGGGCCGGCGCCCGATCTGTCGCCCGGCATCGAACGCGTCAGCGCCGCGATCACGCCGCGCACGCGGCTGATCTTCGTCAACACTCCGATGAATCCGACGGGGCTCGAGATTGCGGCCGATGCGATTTATGACGTCGCGCAGATGGCGCCCGCCGCGCTCGTATTCGTAGACGAGGCATACGCCGAGTTCGCCGGCACCAGCCTGCTCGACGACCGGAAACGGCTCGCCGCGGCCCCGAACGTCGTCGTCGGCCGCACGTTTGCGAAGGCGTTCGGGCTCGCGGGGCTCCGCGCCGGGATGGTGGCCGGCGCCGCGGATCGCATCTCGGCACTCAAGGCCATCGTCCCTCCGTACACCCTCAACTCCGCGATCACGGCCGCGCTGCCAGCGGCGCTGGACGACGTCGCGTACGTTGAAAGGTACGTAGAGGAGTCCCGGCGATCCCGCGAGCTCTTGTACGACGTCTGTGAGCGCGCGGGGCTCCAGTGCTGGAAGAGCGCCGCGAACTTCGTCCTGATTCGCGCGGGCGAGGCGGCGCCGCGGCTGCTGGCCGCATTCGCCGCGGGCGGCATCGCCGTCAGGGATCGGACGGCAGACATTCCCGGCTGCTTCCGGGTGACGGCCGGCCGCGTCGAGGACACGCGCGAGGTCGCGCGGGCGATCGAGGAGACGCTGTGCGGCGCGCGGTGATCGATCGGCGCACCGCCGAGACGCACGTCCGGATCCGCATCGCGCTCGACGGACGCGGCCGCTACCGTGTCGCGACCGGCATCAGGTTTCTCGACCACATGCTCGAGCTCGTCGCGCGCCACGGTGCCTTCGACCTCGTCGTCGACGCGCGGGGGGACCTCGACGTCGACCAGCATCACACGGTCGAGGACCTCGGCATCGCGCTCGGCCAGGCCGTGGACAAGGCGCTCGGCGCGCGCCGCGGCATCCAGCGCGCCGGGTACTTCGTCATGCCGATGGACGAATCGCTGGCCGTCGCCGCGATCGATCTCTCGGGCCGGGCGCACGCCGCGGTGGACCTGCGGATCCGGCCGGCGCGCGTCGGCGATCTGCAGGCCGAGCTCGTGGACGACTTCTTCGAGGGGTTCGCGCAGGGGGCCCGGGCGAACGTGCATCTCAAGGTGATGTACGGACGCTCCAGCCACCATCAGGTCGAAGCGATCTTCAAGGCGTTCGCCCGCGCGCTCCGCGTCGCGTGCGCGAAGGACGCTCGCCTCGGCCGCATGCTGCCCAGCACGAAAGGATTGTTGTAGGCACTGGGCACTAGGGACTAGGCACTCCGTTCATCTGCTGCTCATCTGCTGAGTGCCTATTGCCTAGTGCCTAGTGCCTGTCACAGACATGATCGCTTTAGTCGACTACGGCGTCGGCAACCTCCAATCGGTCGAGAAGGGGCTCGTCGCCGCCGGCGCCAGGGTCTGCCGCGTCACCAATCCCGGCGACATCGAGCGTGCCGCCGCCGTGGTCGTCCCGGGCGTCGGCCATTTCGGCGCGACGGCGACGCTCGGCGCCGATTGGCGAACCAGGCTGCGGGCGTTCGCCGCCGAGGGCCGGCCCCTGCTCGGGATCTGTCTCGGCATGCAGTGGTTCTACGAGGGGAGCGACGAAGCGCCGGGACTCGAAGGTCTCGGCCTCTTTCCCGGCCGGTGCGCGCGCCTCGCGGCGCCGCGGGTTCCGCACGTCGGCTGGAATTCGCTCGACCCGTGCCGTCCGTCGGCGCTCCTCGACGGCATCCCGCCGGGCGCGCAGGTGTACTTCACCCATTCATTCGCCGCGCCGGTCACCGACACGTGCATCGCCTCGACCGATTACGGCGCCCCCTTCGCCAGCCTCTCGGCGCGCGGGAACGTCGCGGGGGCGCAATTTCATCCTGAGAAATCCGGCGCGGTCGGCATCCGCTTCCTGCGCAACTTCGTCGCGATGGTCTCGCGCGGGCCTGAGAGGCCCGCGCCTCCGGACTAGCCATGCTTTCCCGTCGCCTCATCGCCTGCCTCGACGTCCGGGACGGCGCCGTCGTCAAGGGCGTGCGCTTCGAGCAGCTGAGGCATGCGGGCGATCCAGGTTCGCTCGCGCGGCGCTACAACGACGAAGGGGCCGATGAGATCGTCGTTCTCGACGTCTCGGCGACGATCGAAGGACGACGGGCGCTGGGGGAGACGATCCGCGCGGTCGCGCGTGAGATCTTCATCCCGCTCGCGGTCGGCGGCGGAATCCGCGGCAAGAGCGACGCCGTGGCGGCGTTCGACGCGGGGGCGGACAAAGTCTGCGTCAACACCGCGGCCGTCGAGGATCCGTCGTTGATTACCGCGCTCGCGGACCGTTATGGAAGCCAGGCGGTCGTCGTCGCGATCGACGCGAGACGCGGGTCGGGCGGGTTCGAGGCGGTCGTGCGCAGCGGCCGGGAGCCGACGGGCCGCGACGCGATCGAATGGGCGCGCGAGGCGGTGGAGCGCGGCGCGGGAGAGCTGCTCGTGACGTCGATGGATCGAGACGGCACTCGCGAAGGATTCGACTGCGATCTCACGGCGGCGGTGGCCGCGGCCGTGCCCGTTCCCGTCATCGCTTCTGGCGGCGCCGGCCAGCCCGAGCACTTCGTGGACGTCTTCACCGTCGGACGGGCGGACGCGGCGCTCGCGGCATCGATCTTTCACTACTCCGAGCGATCGCTCGCCGATCTCAAGGATTTCCTGGGATCGCGGGGCATTCCGGTGCGGCCACACCCCGTGATCCGTGGTGATCGGTGGCCCTGATCCCATCGATCGACCTGAGCGCCGGCCGGATCGTCCAGCTCGTTCAGGGTGAGCGGCTGGCGATCGAGACCGACGACATCGATCTCTGGATCGATCGCTTTGCGCGCTACCCTCTCGTGCAGCTGATCGACCTCGACGCCGCGCGCGGCCTCGGATCGAACGACGCGCTCGTCGCGCGGATCCTGGGCGCGCTGCCCTGCCGCGTCGGCGGCGGGATCCGTACCATTCAGCGCGCGCGCGCGTTGGTCGATGCAGGCGCGCGCGACGTCATCGTCGGCTCGGCGCTCTTCACGGGCGGCAGACCCGATCCCGACGCCGCCCGGTCGTTCGCCGAGGAGGTCGGACGCGACCGCACGATCGCCGCCGTGGACAGCCGCGGCGGACGGATCGTGGTCCGCGGGTGGCGCGACAGCCTCGACGTCCCGACGGCCGAGGCCATCCGGGCGCTCGATCCGCTCGTCGGCGGCTTTCTGTACACGCACGTGGACGGCGAGGGACTCATGCAGGGCATCGATCTGGCGGCGGTCTTCGCGGCTCGCTCCGCCGCTACGGGACGGATGGCGGCCGCGGGGGGGATCACCACGCTGGACGAGGTCCGCAGCCTCGACGCGATCGGCGTGGATGCCGTGGTCGGGATGGCCTTGTACACGGGCCGAATGCAACCCTGGGACCCCTGAATTCGTCTATTGGGGACGGAGAAATGCCGATGCGAATCCTGTTTGCAGCCGGAATCGTCGCGTCGCTCGCCATGCCGGCGGCGGCCCAGTCGAAGGAAACCGAACGGGTCGACCGGACGATCCCGTTTCAATCGGGCGGCACGATCGTGCTCAAGAACTTCTCGGGAGACGTCCGCATCAGCGGCACCGGCGGCGGCCAGGTCGTGCTCAAGGCGGTCCGGACGGCCACGCGCGAGCGGCTCGACCGCATCAAGCTCGACATCCGCGTCGACGGCTCCACGCTCCGCATCGACGCGAACAAGCGCGACCGTTCCAGAGACGAGGACAAGGACAACGTCGTCGAGACCGACTTCGAGCTCGTTGTCCCCACTCAGACGAACCTCGAAGTGGACGCGTTCTCGAGCGATGTGACGATCGACGGCGTGGAGGGTCGCCAGAAGCTCCACACGTTCTCGGGATCGATCACCGTCAAGAACGGCACGGGCCCGTTCACGCTGAACTCGTTCAGCGGCAGCATCGACGTGGACGTGACGTCCGCCGCGACGCCGGAAATCGAGGCCGAGACGTTCAGCGGCGACATCGAGGCGCGCGTCCCTGGCAACGCGAGCGGCGAGGTCGAGTTCAGCTCGTTCAGCGGCGGCTTGTCGAGCGACGTCCCGCTCACGCTGCGCAGCGGCAACAAGAAGCGGTTCAGCGGCACGCTGAACGCCGGTGGCCGAAACGAGCTGAGGTTCAAGACATTCAGCGGGGACGTAAGGATCAAGTCGTGAGTTTTGAGTTTTGAGTTCTGAGTGTCCCAACCATGAGCTAATCTGACGTCCGCATGAACCAGGGCCGTCAGGCCATCTGTCTCGCGGTCTTCCTCCTCGGAGCCGGGTGCGCGCCGCGCCCGGCGTCGACTTTTTCGACCGACGCCGCGCGCACACACGTCAACGCCCTCGCGCATATCGGCAGCCGGCCCTTCGGAACTCCCGCCAACGCCGTCGCCCGGGACTATCTCGTCGAGACGCTTCGGGCCGCCGGCTTCCCCGACGTCCAGATCAGGACGGCTGAAGCCAGACGGCCCGACATCGGGCTCGCGGCGCCGGTCCACAACATCGTCGCCGTCAAGCCCGGCGCGAAGCCGGAAGCGATCGCGCTCGTCGCGCATTACGACTCGGTGCCCTTCGGGCCCGGCGCGTCCGACGATGCGCTGGGAGCGGCGGTGGTCGTGGAAGCCGGCCGCGCGCTGGCGGCGTCGGGTGTTTCGCAGCACAGCCTCCTCGTGCTCATCACCGACGGCGAAGAGGCGGGGCTCATCGGCGCCGCGGCCGCAGCGGTCGATCGCGACGTCGGCTACCGGATTGCGGCCTACCTGAACGTCGATTCGATCGGATCCAGCGGGCCGTCGCACCTGTTCGAAGCCGGCCCTGGCAACGGCTGGATCGTGCACGCGTGGGCGCGCGCGGCGCCGCGGCCCCGCGGCGCGTCGTTCGCGGCGGATATCTATCGCCGGCTGCCGAACGACACCGACTTCTCGATCCTCAAACGGACGGGGGCGCCGGGGTTGAACTTCGCGCCGATCGGCGACAGCTACGCGTATCACACCGCGCGCGACACGGCTGCGCGGCTGAGCGACGAGACGATCCGTCAGACGGGCGAGAACCTCGTCGCCGTCGCGGCGCGTCTCGATCGGATGGACCTCGCGCGGCGCACGTCCGACCAGCCCGTGTACTTCGACGTCGCCCGGCGGTTTGCGATCGTCTACGGGCCGGTCGCCTCCACGATCATCACGATCGGCGCGCTGGTCGCCGGGCTGCTCGGCTGGTTCCGCATCGCCCTCGAGAGCGCGCGGCTCGCGGGCCCCGGGCGCCTCGCGCTGGCCGCCTTCTGGGCCAATGCGGGGCTGTTCGCGGTGTTCGTCGCGATGACGCTCGCCGCCGCCGCGCTGCGCGCATCGCGCGAGGCGTTTCATCCCTGGTACGCGCATCCGGAACGCTTCCTCGTTCTTCTCCTGGCTGCCGGCGGTGCGTCCGCGTGGGCGGCGGCGCGCGCGGGGACGCTGCTGCCCGAGCGCTGGCACGGCGTGCGGCATCCGGCGCTCGTCTGGACCATTACGCTGCCGGTCTGGATCGTCATCGCCGGCGTCACCTCGGTGTTCGCTCCGCTGTCTGCGTTTCTCTGGACGCTTCCGCTCGCCGTCGCGGGCATCCTCCTGCTGACGCTGCCGACGCGCTCCGTGGCGGCGATGCGCGCCGCGTCGGTCGTCGTGTTCGTCGTCGTCGCACTCCTCTGGCTGGACAACCTCGTCGCGCTGATCTGGTTCATGGTCGCCGTGCTGGGGAGGCTGCCGGTCGTCACACCGGTCTGGATCTATCCGGCGATTCTCACGCTGGGGGCGATCGTGCTCGCGCCGCCCGCGATCGCCGCCCTCGTCCGGCAGCGGCGGCTGCTCCACCCTGCGGTCGGCACATCGGCGGCGCTGCTGGCGATCGCGTGCGCGTTCGCGTGGGCCTGGAGGGCGCCGGCGTACACCGAGGACCGGCCGCTCCGTCGCACGGCGCGCTACGTCTACGAGGCGTCTGGCGGCTCGCCCGCCGACACGGCCTTCTGGGAAGTCGGCGGAATCGAGCCCGGGCTGGATCTCGGCGGCGGCGCGCCGTCCGGATGGACCGTGGCCCGCGAACAGGCGCGCACCACCGTCCCGCTCCCGCCGCTCACCTACCCGTTCGTGTTTCGCCGCACGCTGGATCCCGGCGAGCCGCGCGATCCGCCGCCCGCCGAAGTGACGAGGGGGGTGGGCCCGGCCGGCGCCGTCACGCTGCGCGTTCTGCCGTACGAGCCGGGCCTGTCCGCCGTTTTCGTGCTGCCTGATCGACCCGTCCGCGCCAGCCTGCCGGGGACCTACCGGCGCGGCCGCTGGGCCGCGCGCTACGATGCGATCCCCACAGAAGGCATGGAATTCACGGCCACGCTGAAGGCGGGCGACCGGGCGGACGCGGCCCGGGTCGTCCTGCTCCGGACCGGCGGTCGGCTGCCGGTCTGGCTGGCGCCGGACCGGACGGCCTGGGAGACGACCGCAGCCTGGATCCTGGCGCCCTAGCGGCCGTTACGCTAAACTACGTAGCCATTACGGCCATCTACGTATCCGGGGCCGGCGCGTGACCGGCAATCCGTTCGTGTACGGCGAGATCGCGCCCATGACCGCCTTCGTCGACCGCGAGGCGGAGCTGGACCGGCTGTGGCGCGACCTGCTCGACGGGCAGAAGATCTTCCTCATCTCGCCGCGCCGCTACGGCAAGTCCTCCCTCATCCGCCACGCGCTTCGCAGCTGCGAGCGCGCCGGTGCGCTCGCGGTGGAGGTCACCGTCTCGAGCTACAGCTCGTACCTGGGGTTCCTCGAAGGCTACGCGCGCGCGCTCGTCGCTGTGGAGACCCGGCTCGATCGCGCCCGCTCCTGGGTCCGCGAGCTGCTCGGCGGCGTGCAGCCGCAGGTTCGCTACGAGGTCGGCGGCTCGCTCGAGATTTCCTTTCCCCACGTCCGCAACGCGCGCGATGTCGCGCATCTCGCGACGGAGGTCTTCGAGCTGCCGGCGCGCGTCGCGCGCGACCGGCGGCGCCGGCTGACCGTCGCGCTCGACGAGTTCCAGGCCATCGCCGGTTTCGACGGCGGCAGCGTGGAGCACGCGTTGCGCGCCGCCGTGCAGAAGCAGCGCGACGTGGGCTACGTGTTCGCCGGGTCCGAGCCGGCGTTGATGGAGCGGATGCTCGGCCGGAGCCGCCCGTTCTACAAGGCGGGGCCGGTGATGCGCCTCGGCAAAATCCCGGCGGACCGGTTCGCCTCGTTCGTCGAGTCGCGCTTTTCCCGTTCCGGCATCAAGCCGGACGCGGGAATGGGCCAGGCCGTCGTCGAGCTCGCGGGCAATCTTCCGTACGACGTGCAGCGCCTCGCGCACGAGGCGTGGGACGATGTGCGGGCGGGCGGACGGCGGCGGATCGGGCTGGACGACCTTCACGAGACGCTGAAGCGGCTGCTCGGCGAGCAGGACACGCTCTTCGAGACGCAGTGGCAGCGGCTCACGCTCGGCCAGCGCGCGGCGCTCCGTTCGGCGGTCGTCGAAGAGGGACGCGAGCTGTTGTCGTCCGACACCCGCGCACGCCACCGGCTGGGCGGCGCCTCGACCGTGCAGGCGGCGCTCGCGGCGCTCGTGCGCGAGGACATTCTGACGCGCGACAAGGATCGCTATTCGGTCGTCGACTCGCTCTTCCGCGAATGGATCGCCCGGAGGACGTTCTGATGTCGCTCGCGACGCAACTGAACCGGCTGGGGCTCGACCGTCCCGATCTGCGGGCGTGGGCGATGTACGACTGGGCGAACTCCGCCTTTCAAACGACGATCATCGCGGCGGTGTTTCCGATTTACTACGCCGAGGTCGCCTCGCGCGGTCTCACGCCGCCCGTGGCGACGAGCCGGTTCATGTGGGCCACGGCCATTGCGATTCTGATCGTCGCGATCGTCGCGCCCATTCTGGGGGCGATCGCCGACTATCGCGCCGTGAAGAAGCCGATGCTCGCCGCCTTCCTCGCGATCGGCGTGACGGCGACCGCCGCCATGTACTTCATCGGCCCGGGCGACTGGTCGCTGGCGCTCAAGCTCTTCGTCGCCGGCAACGTCGGCGTGGCGGGCACCATCGTGTTCTACGAATCGCTCCTCCCCCACCTCGTGCCGGCCGGAGACGCCGAGGCGCTGGATCGGGTGTCGTCGGCGGGGTACGCCATCGGGTATCTCGGCGGGGGCATCCTGCTGGCCATCAACGTGCTGATGATCATGAAGCCGTCCCTGCTGGGGATTCCGGACGTGGGTACGGCCACTCGGTTGACGTTCGTGACCGTCGCGGTCTGGTGGACCGCCTTTTCGATCCCGCTGTTTCTGCGCGTGCCGGAACCACGCGGAGGGATTGGAGGGGCCGGTCTTAAGACCGGCCCTGTCGACCCCGACCCCTCCCCCACACTCACGCACACCGTCCGCGTGGCGTTCGGCCGACTGGGAGCCACGTTCCGGGAGCTGCGGCGCTACCGGCAGGCGTTCATGTTCCTGCTCGCATTCCTGATCTACAACGACGGCATCCAGACCATGATCCGCGCCGCCACGCTCTACGGGGCGGAAATCGGGCTCGATACCAACCTCATGATCGGCGCGCTCCTGCTCACGCAGTTCATCGGCGTGCCATGCGCGTTCATGTTCGGGCGCCTCGCCGGCTCGATCGGGCCGAAGCGCGCGGTGTTCCTCGGGTTGCTGGTGTACGCCTTCATCACGATCCTCGGCTACTTCATGCGCACGGGAACGCACTTCCTGGCGCTCGCGATCCTGGTCGGCACGGTGCAGGGCGGGACGCAGGCCCTCAGCCGATCGATGTTTGCGTCGATGATCCCCCGCGATCGATCGTCGGAGTTCTTCGCCTTTTTCAGCGTCTTCGAGCGCTACGCCGGCATCCTCGGTCCGGTGCTCTTCGCCTGGATGGTCTCGGCGACCGGCGCCAGCCGCAACGCGATCCTCGCCGTCATGGCGTTTTTCGTCATCGGCGCCGCGCTGCTCGCCCTGGTCGACGTCGAGGAGGGACGGCGGGAGGCCACTCGACCGGCCGTCGGCACCTAGATGGACCTGCGGCGCTTCATCCGTGCCCTGGCCCGCGCCGCGACCTGGACGTTCTACCGCGTCGACACGCGCGGCGCGCCCCCTTCGTCCGGCGGCGTGCTGCTCGTTGCCAATCACCCGAACGCGATGGTCGATCCGGCTGTCGTCTGGGCGACCGCCGGCCGCGACGTGCGGTTCCTGGCCAAGGAGCCGCTGTTCCGGGTACCTGTCCTCGGGCAGCTGCTGCGCGGCGGCGGCGCGATTCCTGTCTATCGCGCCATCGACGCCGCCGACACGTCGAAGAATGCCGCGATGTTCGCCGCCGCCGGCGCGGCGCTGGCGGCCGGCGACGTCGTCTGCATCTTTCCCGAGGGAACCAGCCATTCGACCGGCCGGCTCGAACCGCTCCGGACGGGCGCGGCGCGCATCGCGCTGGCCGCGGCCGCCGGGGGCGTCGACGCCAGCATCGTCCCGGTCGGGCTGAACTTCGATCGAAAGTCCGCCTTCCGTTCGCGCGCGTCGGTCGTGTTCGGTCCGGCACTGCGAGCCGACGGCAAGGAGGACGTTCGCGCGCTCACCTCGCGCATCGCCGACGGCATGCGCGCGCTGATGATCGAAGCCGATCCCGTGGTGGACGCCGCGATCGTCGACAGGGTCGATCGGCTGTACGCGGCGGCGCGTCCCGAGATGCTGCAACAAGATCGTGTCGAGCGGCGGCGGCGGATCGCCGCCGGCATCGAGCAACTCCGGCTGCAGGACCCCGAGTGGTACAGCGAGATCGCCGAGCGCGTGCGGACCTACGATGCCCGCCTGGCACGGTTCGGGCTAAGGGACGCGGACCTGCGCGGTGAGGTGCCGACCTCGGCGGCGCGCTTCGCCGTTCGCGAGGGGCTCATCGCCGTGGTTCTCGCGCCGCTTCTCGTCGTGGGGTTCATCGTCTTCTGGCTGCCGTACCGGCTGACCGACTGGATCTCGCGGCGCGGCACGCTCGACGAAGAGGCCACCATCAAGGTCATCGGAGGATTCGTCGTCTACTCGCTGTGGATCGGCCTGCTCGGCTGGCTGGCATGGCGGGCGCTGGGACCGCGCGGCGCGCTCCTCACGCTCGCAACGCTGCCGATCGTCGCCTTCGCGTCGTTGTTCGCGGTCGAGCGCGAGACCGCCGTTCTGCGCGCCGTTCGCGGCTGGCTCGCCGTCCGGCGGGCGCCGCCGGGCGCGCGCGCCCGGTTGGGGCGCACGCGTGACGAGATTGTCGAGGTGTTGGATCGAGTCCGCGAACGGCTGGGGACAACGGAGGGGACGGAGTCAGCGGAGATACAAACGGAGAAACGGAGTTAGCGGAGACGAACGGAGGCCTTAGGAGCACGCTGAGAAAGGCGGGGACGAGGAGACGCAGAGGCACAGAGACGCAGAGGCGGACTTGGCCGACATTTCCAGCGAAGCCGTTTCGGCGTTATCCTGCGAGCCTTGCAGGTCGGCCCAAAATATGCCGGTCGGCCTACTACTAGCTAGGCGGTCAACAGTGAGGACCCGGTAAACTCGTCAGGAAAGCGGAGACAATAAATGGTCGCTCTCGTAACGCCGGTTCGAGCAGGCCCACATGGATTCGCAACGCTGTGGCGAGGGCACCTATTCCTGTTCGACAAAGTGCAATCGGAGCCGACATTTGGGCCTGGCGTCGGCGAGCGCCTGCTGTGGACCGTTGTCGGCCTCGAAGCTTTGCGGTTGGTGCTTCGGTTCCTCGCGCTTCCGTTCCCACCCTTCTGGCTCGCGGTCCCCGTCTACCTCGGTCTTGCGTTGCTGTCAGTTCGTGTTATTGCCGGCCTGGCGTGGTCGGAGATCGGTTTTCGCGAGTGGTCTGCCTGGAACGGCACCGAGAAATCGTTCTTCATCCAAGTGCTCTTGATCGCCAATGTCATGTTCCCGGTGATCTTCGCCGCTCAGTTGCGCAGGGTGTTCGGCGAGCCCTCCGCGATCATGACTGTCTGGACTGTGTTCGTCCCGTATCTGTTCTTCGGGTTCTATCAGGAGGTCCTGTACCGGGGAATGCTCCAGACGGAATTGGTCCGGCGATGGGGGCTCATTGTCGGAATTCTCGTCAGCAACCTGCTCTATACGTTCGGTCCTCTGCACTACTACTACTTCTCGTCCAGGCCCTCGTTGGCGGTGCCTATGTTCGCGGCCATCTTCGCCATGGGCTTGGTGTTCGCGACGATATTCAGACGTTCGGGCAACCTTTGGATCGTGGCGGTCATGCACGGCATCGGCAACGCCTATATCGTCGTTAGTCTCGGTTCAAGGCAGTAGCCGTAGCTACCGTCCACCACCAAGGGTTTTCTGCGCAACCGGCCGCGAGTACGCCGCATTGATCGTGTGCGCGGGAGACTCGAGCACCTTGGCGTAATACGCCCGCGCCATTCCGGCGTTCCCGATCTGCTCGTAGGCGCTGGCGGTCAGGCCGAGGATGAACGGATCGGTCTGATCCGCTTTTGTCAGGTCCGCGATGGCCCCCCGGTAGTCCTTCGCGTAGAACTTCAGATAACCGGTCAGATACGGCATCTGCGGGGCCTGATCCGGGTTGGCGCCCTTGTCGAGGATGGACTTCGCGGCCGCGGCGTGCGCCCGGGCCTCGTCGTGGCGGTCGCGCCGCGCGGCGATCCGGGCCTGCGCGTGGTGCCAGCGAAAGTCCCAGAGGTCGCGCTGGTCGGTGGGCAGCTTCTCAATCTGCCGCGCCGTCTCGTAGCCGGTGCGGTACCACTGCTCCGCTTTGTCGGTCTGGCCCGCCTCGAGATAGATCCGCGCCAGCGCGTTCGCGGTTCCTGCCGCGCCGTCGAGCGTTTTCGCCTCCGTTTCCGCGTCGAACCGGCGCTGCAGCCAGACGGCTGCCTCGTCCGGCTTGCCCTCGAACGCCCAGGAGACGCCGGTCTGCAGCCAGATCTGGAGCTTCTGCTCCTCGGTCGCGGTCGCGAGCGCGCGCTCGAAGTGCTCACGTGCCTCGGTGTAGCTCCCCTTCAAGTCGAGCAGGCGGCCGAGCGCGTAGTGACCGTCGTAGAGCTTGGCGTCGGCCGCGATCGCCTTGCGAAACAGGGGCTCGGCGGCGTCGATCTTCCCCGCCTGCAGGAGCTTCTGCCCTTCTTTCACGAGGGCCATGGCATCCGGCGCGGGCGCCGGCTGAGATGACAGGAGGGCCAGTACGACGATCATGGCGAACATGAGGGGATCTTATACCTAGGTGCACTGGGTGCACTTTGGTGCCCTGGGTGCACTGGGGGTGCGGGTGCACTGATGCTGGGTGCGCGTGCTCGGTGCACGGCACGAAGCACAGAGCACCTTGGTGCACCTGCACCTGAGTGCACCTAAGGGCACCGAGGGCACCTTAGTGCACCTATTTGAGCAGATATTCCTTCGCGAACGCGATCCACGCGTAGAGCACGTAGTCCACGTTCGTGCGGCGGGTGAACTGGTGGCCCTCGTCGCCGAACACCATGTACCAGACCGGCGTGCCGTTCTTCCGGACCGCCTCGACGATCTGCCGGGTTTCCTCGACTGGAACCTGAACGTCGTTCTTCCCGTGCACGATGAACAGCGGCGCCTTGATTCGGTCGGCGTGGGTCAACGGCGAGACGTCGATCAGAAACTTTCGCATCTCGGGATCCCGTTCGTCGCCGTACTCGCGGCGGCGGAGTGTCACGCGGTCCGGCGGCTGGTGATCGAGCCAGGTCGCGATGTTCGACATCCCCGAGTTCACGATCAGGCAGCGGATCCGGTCGGCGTACTTCGTCGCCGCCATGAGCGACAGATAGCCGCCGTAGCTGTTGCCGACGAACCAGACGCGCGTCGGATCCAGGTCTGGACGCTTCGCAATCCAATCGAGCAGCGCCTCCAGGTCTTTGGCCGGAGCCTCGCGCAGCTTCCCGTCGTCGAGCTTCTGGTATGTCTTGCCAAAGCCCGTCGATCCGCGGACGTTCGGTTGGATAATCGCGATGCCCAGCTCGTTGAGAAAGTAGTTACTGCGTCCCCAAAAGAAGACGCGCGCGATGTCTTCGGGACCGCCATGGACGTTGACGATGACCGGCCGGCGCCCGGTGAAGCGCGTCGCGGGACGATGGAGGATGCCGGAGATCTGAAGGCCGTCGAAGCTGCGCCAGCGGATCGTCTCGTACTCGCGCATCTCCTCCGGTTTCAGCGTGCCGGTCTCGCTGGTCGTCCAGCGGGTCGAGACGTTCTTCTTCGGATCGTAGGAAAAGACGTCGGACGGGATTCGCGCCGACGTGACGTGAAATCCGAGCTCGCCCGACGGATGCCATTTCAGGCCGGCGGTGTCTCCAGCCGGAGTCTTCAAGCCCGTCCGCTCTTTCCCGCTTCTCGTGTCGAGCAGGTGCAGCGTGCGGGCGGCGTCCTGGACCACGGTGAACGCGAGCCATCGTCCGTCGGCCGACAGCGCGAGCTCGGCGACGTCTCCCTTCGCCTTCGTCTTGAGGGCCGTCAGGGCCCGCGCCTGCGGGTCGAGCCGGTGGACGTCGAAGAACTCGGCGCCGCGATCCGTCACGACGAAGGCTGACCGGCCGTCGCCAGCGAAGACGGCGGCGTTGTACGCGACCGGCTCCCCGTCGGCGAGCGAGACCTGGCGCTTCTCGCCGCCGTCAACGGGTACGATCCAGAGCTTGCTCTCGGCGGCCGAGAGTTCCTCCCGAACGAGCACCGCCTTGCCGTCCGGCGCCCATTCGAGCACCTCGTTCATGCCTTTCAGCTCGGCCGCGAGGCGCAGGCTCGACGGGTCGTGCGGCGCCATCACGTACACGTCGAAGTCATCCACGGCGCGCTTGTTCGAGGTCCAGGCGAAACGCCGGCCGTCGCGGGACCAGGCGCCTTCGAAGGACCGGGAGGCGCCGTCGGTCAGCATCGTCGGCGTCTTGTCGACCGAGGGATCGAAGTGGAAGTACTGACGAAGGCCCTTGCCGGGTGAAACGTCACGGAGATAGAGGATGTGGTCAGAGCCTGGCTCGAACCACGCGCGCGCGCCGAGGCCGGTGCCCGCGACGCCCGCTTCGTCGAACGTAACCTGTGTGCGCTCGCCTCCGGGCGAGGTCACGCGATGGAGCTGGAACGTATTGCCAAACCGTGTCGCGATGAGCATCTCGCGCCGGACCGGGTGCCACGCAACGAGGTGCGCGGTGCGGTAGTCGGCGTAGCGGTTCATCGCCTCCGCGTACGTGGCCGGGATGGCCGGCACGCCCTGCAGCACGACGCTGGCGGGCGGCGTGACAACCGGAACTGGACCTTCTTGGGAGAACGCCGGAAGCGGAAGAAGGATGGCGGCCGCACACAGAAGGCCGCGAGCACGCCGCATCACACCTCGCACGAGTGGGGAGGCTTCATTATAGCCTCCGGACCTCCAAAGCAAACTTACCTGTGGGATAAACCGTCCAATAGCGGGGGTGTAGCGCACGACACCCGGGAGGAGCGATGAAGGTTGTGATCGCCGGCGGAAGCGGATTCCTCGGACGTCCGCTCGCGGAGATCTACGCTGAAGAAGGGCAGCAGGTCACGAACCTGACGCGGCGCCTGGCACCCGCGGTGTCGGAGTACGAAGCGGGAACCGGGCTGCCAGGGATCACGCACGTCGGCTGGACGCCTGACGGATCCACCGGACCGTGGGCCGCGGCGATCGACGGATCCGATCTCGTGGTGAACCTGGCGGGCGAATCCATCGCCGCCAGGCGCTGGTCGCCGGAACAGAAGCGGAAGATTCGCGACAGCCGGATTTCTGCGACTCGCAGCCTCGTCGCGGCGATTCGATCTGCCGCCCGGCCGCCCGCCACGCTCATCAGCGGCTCGGCGGTCGGTTACTACGGCCCGCGCGGCGACGAGCCGATCACGGAGCGCGAAGCGCCGGGCAACGATTTCCTGGCGGAGACATCTGCCGCGTGGGAGCACGAGGCGCACGGCGCGGAGCAGGCGGGGGCGCGGGTGGCTGTCGTTCGCACGGGCGTCGTCATCGAGCGCGGCGGCGGAGCGCTTCCGCGCATGCTGACGCCGGTGCGGTTGTTTGCCGGCGGGACGATCGGATCGGGCCGGCAGTTCGTGCCGTGGATTCATCGGGCCGACTGGCTCGAGCTCGTGCGCTGGCTCGCGAAGATGCCGCAGGCGCACGGGCCCTTCAACGCGACGGCGCCGGAGCCGGTGCCGAACAAGATTTTCATGAAGGCGCTCGCACGCGCCGTCGGGCGTCCCAGCTGGATCCCGGCCCCGGCGTTCGGGCTCAGGCTCCTGCTCGGCGAGATGGCGGACCCGCTCGTCCTCACGGGACAGCGCGCGGTGCCGTCGCGCGCGCTCGAGCACGGCTTCAGGTTCCACCTTCCCAAGATCGATCAGGCGATGCGCGCTATCTTTATTGACTAGCGGTGTCGAAAACCCGGTGAACGCCTACGAAGCAACGTTCGGCGCGACGCACTGTCACGTGCGGGTGGAGGCTCGCTCGACCGCCGGCACCGAGCCGGACTTCGCCGCCACGCCATTCGTGATCGCCGAGGATCCGAACGTGTTCTACTGGTTTGCCGACGACGCCGGTGAGCCGGTGCAGTTTCTGGATGGCGCCGAGGATCGCGCGCTCGCGCGCGCCGCGACGTTCCTGGTCAAACGATTCGGTCTGCAGGACGGTCGATTCGCGAAGGCGCCGGAGCGATCCGCTCCGGTCGTGCTCAAGCCGCTTGCGCGTCAGTCGACGTGACGCGATGAACGCCGCCTGAGCCATCCGAAGATCCGCTCGGCGACGCGCGGGGTCGAATACAGACTCGGCAGGCGTTCGCCCGCGCCGTAGATGGAATCGAGCACGCGCCGCCGGAGCGTCGGTGGAATGTCGAGCGCGCGGGGGGACGGGCCCGGCCCGCTCTGCACGGTCGCTGGAGAAATCTGCGCGAGCCTGATGGCGGCGCGGGCGCGCGCCTCGGCCACGAGCCACTCCGCGGCGTCCACGCCGCGCGCAACGAGGCCCCGTGCGTTGTACCAGGCCTCCGCGAAGACTTCCTGCACGGTGTCCTCGGCCGCGTCGAGGTTCTGCAGCACGCGCATGGCCGCGGCATACACCGCCGGCCCGCAAAGGTCGTACAGCTGCTCCAGGCCGACGGGATCTCCCTCAGCCATCCGTTGAAGAAACGGGTCTGCGGTCGCGGTCATCCTTGAAAATGATACAACTACGTTCATGACTCTGCCGAACAGGTTTTTCGTTCGCACGGGTGCACTCGCCGGCTGCGCCCTCGCCGTGCTGCTCGGCGCCGCGATCGAGACCGCGCTCGCTCAAGGACGGCCGCTTCAGCTCGAGGACTGGCTCTCGATCCGCAACGTGGGGGGGCTCGCGATGTCGGCCGACGGACGCACCGCGGCGTTCACCATCAGCGAGATCGATCGCGCAAAGGACCGCCGGACCACGAGCCTCTGGCGCGTGCCGACTGCCGGCGGCGTGCCGGAGCGTCTGACACACACGGGCTCGGCCAGCTCGCCGCGCTTCTCGCCAGACGGGCGGTTCCTGGCATTCATCAGCGACCGCCACATCGCGGGCGGCCCGACCCCGCAGAAGATCAGCGAGCGCGGACAGGTCTGGCTTCTGCCCCTCGGCGGAGGTGAGGCGTTCCCGGTCACGGCGCTCAAAGAAGGCGTCGATACCTTCCGCTGGGCGCCCGACAACCTGCGCCTCGTCGTCGTCTCGCGCGATCCCCGGGACGAGCCGGAAAAGATCGGAACCGAGGAACCGCCGGCGCCGCCGATCGTCCTGACCCGCCTCCAGCACAAACGCGATGGCTCAGGCTGGCTCGACCTGCGTCGTCGTCACCTGTATCTCGTGACTCTCGACGCTGCTCTCGGGAAGCCGGGCCTCGCGGTCGGCGAGTCGAAGGCCCTGACGAGCGGACCGTTCGACGATGGAGATCCCGCGTGGTCGCCCGACGGGCGATCGATCGCGTTCAGCTCGAACCGCAGCAAGGATCCCGACGACAACAACAACGCGGACATCTGGATCCTCGACGTGCAGTCGGGCGCGACCCGCCGGCTGACGACCGATGATGGCTCGGACGAGAACCCGGAGTGGTCGCCCGACGGGCAATCGCTCGCGTACGTCCACGAGCCGGCGGATCCGCCGATCTACTCCACCCCGCGCGTCCAGGTCATCGGCGCGCAGGGCGGCGCGCCGCGCGATCTGACCGGCAAGCTCGACCGCCACGTGAGCGGCTCCCCGCGCTGGGCGGCCGACGGGAAATCCATCTACGCCGCGCTCGTGGACGACGGGCGGACGCCAATCGTGAAGGTCACGCTCGACGGCACGCGCACGACGGTGTACGACGGAGACGCCGGTCCGTTCGAGATCGCGGGTGATCAGGTCGTGACGATCGCGTCGACCCCGATCCGCCCGAACGAGGTCCTCGCGATCTCTCTCGCAGGTGGTGCCGCCCGGCCGCTCAGCCGCGCGAACGACGAGCTCTTCGGAAAACTGCGTCTGAAGGCTGCTGAAGAGATCGATTTCAAGAGCGCCGACGGCACGCCGGTCGAGGGCTGGATCATCAAGCCGCCCGACTTCGATAGTGGTACGACCCTTCAGGGCCGTCCCACCTATCCACTAATCCTCCGGATCCACGGCGGTCCGGTGAGCCAGTACACCGACAGCTTCAACTTCGAGCATCAGTACCTGGCGTCGCTCGGCTACGTCGTCCTCATCACCAACCCTCGCGGGAGCAACGGCTACGGCGAGGCGTTCTGCCGGGCGATCTTCGCGGACTGGGGCAACAAGGACTTCCAGGACGTCATGGCGGGCGTGGACCACGTCCTCAAGCTGGGCTACGTCGATCCGAAACGGCTCGGCGTCGGCGGCTGGAGCTATGGCGGGATCATGACGAACTACGCCATCACGAAGACGACCCGGTTTGCCGCGGCGACCTCCGGCGCCGGCGCCGTGGACATGTTCAGCAACTTCGCGACCGACGATCTCCGGTTGTGGTGGATTAAAGAGCTGGGGTACCCCTGGCGGAACGTGGATCTCTACCGCCGGCTGTCGCCGCTGATGAGCATCGAGAAGGTGACGACGCCGACGCTCGTCATGGTCGGCGATCGGGACTACCGCGTGCCGCTGCCGCAGTCGGAACAGCTCTACGTCTCGCTGCGCTCGCTCGGCAAGACCGCCGCGCTCGTCGTCTACCCGGGCCAGAGCCACGGGATCTCGCGACCGTCCTATCAGATCGATCGACTGCGCCGGTACGGGCTGTGGTACGACAAGTACATCCTCGGGAAGGATGTCGACCCGACGTATGAGGTGTGGAAGGACGGGAAGAAGAAGACCGACACTCCGTAGGGCTTGGGGCCTAGGGCTTGGGGCTTAGAGAATCGCCGGCGCTCCCCCTCGGAAATTCCCGCTCAGAATGCCGGCGGAATCGGCGCCCAGCCATGAATCGATGATCTTCGCGTAGACCGACCGGAAGTCGGTCTCGAAGCGGACGTCGTTGCCGTTGTTCTCGAGCGTCGGGTTGTCCGGCACCGGGTTCAGGTTGGCGGCGGTGCCGTAGATGCCGCCGCGGATGCTGCCGCCGATCGCCATCATCAGGCCGCCCGCGCCGTGGTCGGTCCCGTTGCTCCCGTTCTCGTTGATGCGGCGGCCGAACTCGGAGAACTGCAGGATCACGGTGTCGCCGAGCAGTCCCTGGTTTCGCAGGTCGTTGTAAAACGCGGTCACCCCGTCGTTGAGCGTCGACATCAGGTTGGCGTAGGCGCCGTTGTTGGTGTTCTGCCCGGCATGGGTGTCGTAGCCGCCCGTCTGGACCCAGAAGATCTTCGTTCCGAGCCCTCGGGACATCGCCCCCGCAACCGCGCGGAGCGCCTGGCCGAAGCCGTTGTTCGGGTAGGTCACCGACGGCGCGTACGCGGCGACCTGGGCGACGCGATCGAGCGTCGCCAGCGCCGAGATCGCGCTGCTGTTCACGAAGGCCAGGTTCGGCCGATCGATGGGAACGTGCGACGCGATCGATGCCGCGGTCGAGCGTTCGAGGAGCGCCTCGTTGCCGCTGTTCGGGCTCGCGAACGCGTAGCCGGCGACGCTCGGGATCGCCGGCACGCCGACGGTCCGGGAGACGAGCGTCCGGGGCGTCTCGCGCGCGGTATTCCAGCCGACGAGCGGATCGATCGGCCCCGGCAGCGTGTCGAGGTAGCGGCCGAGCCAGCCTGTGCCCTGCGGCGATCCCGGATCGCCAGTGGACCAGATGTCGGTCCCGAGGAAGTGCGACCGGCTGGAATTCGGGTACCCGGTGCGCTGGACGATGGCGAGCCGGCCGCTGTCGAAGATCTGCTTCAGCCCGCCGAGGCGCGGGTGAAGGCCGAGCGCGACGCCGCTCCGGTCGCTGCCGATCTGCAGCACGTTGCCGGCCGCCACCGCCAGCGTCGACCGCCGGCTCGTGTAGAAACCGTCGTTGTACGGGATGAGCGTGCTGAGCGCGTCGTTTCCGCCCGAGAGGTACAGGACGACGAGGTTCCGGCGGCTCGAGCCCTGCGCCCGCGCCAGGTCGCACAGGAACGCCGGCGCCGCGAAGCTGACCGTGAACGCGGCGACGCCGCCCCGCATGAACTCGCGTCGTGTCACTGCCATTTGGATTCCTACACGTAGCGCAGCCCTTTAGGGCTGCTACCGCCGTCGCCGCAGCAGGCCTGAAGGCCTGCGCTACACCAATTGGTATTCCCCCGCCCCCACCAGCAGATGCACCAGGCCCGGCGCCTTCGTCAGGAGCTGCGCATCCGATCCGGTCCACGACCCGCCGGCGTGAAGATAGTCGAGGAGCGCGACGGTCGCCCGCCGCTCGAACGTGGCCGGCGTCAGCCGGTCGAGCATGTACGAGAGCAGCGACTCGGGGGACCTGCCGAACGCGCGCGACTCGTCGCGGAGGTTGAACCGCTGGTTGGTCGCGAGCTGCGCGGCGAAGTTCATCCGGGAGAGCATCGCGCCGGTCGAATACCATCCGCGCCCGAGCTCCCAGCCGTTGACGTCAGGCGGCTCGAAGAGCTGCTGCCCCATGTTGGTCATCGGGCCGATCGCGTCGTTCACCGAGAAGCCGCGCCAGCCGACTTCCTTGATCGCGCGCGCGACGAACTCGGCCGGCCACGAGTAGCGGGCGAAGTAGTTCGCCGGATCGCGGAAGTGCCTCGACATCAGCACGCGCCGGACGACGGGCCGCATCTCGTAGCCGCTCCGGTAGTACTCGCCGGAGATCTCGTTCACGAAGTCCTCGGCGGGCGGCGCGTTCTCGCTCACGAAGAACGCCCACAGCTTCCGCGCGAGCCGCCGGCCCGTTTCGGGGTGCCGCGCGACCGCGTTGATCAGATCGATGCCATCCTGCATCCCGCTGGCCGCGGCCCGCGCCGGGATGATCCGCCGGCCATCAGGAAAAATCGGGAAGCTGAAGTCCTTCGCCGCCGTGTCGTGCTGGTTCGCGTTGAAGTTGAAGCGCTGCAGCGTGTCGCCCGCGCCGCGCGCGAGGTTCCAGCCTGTGAAGACCCGCGCGCCCGCGTAGACGTCTGGCTCGGTGAAGACGCCCACGCCCATCGTGAACAGCTCCATCAGCTCGCGCGCGTAGTTCTCCTGCGGCCGGTTTCTGAAGTTCGTCCGGCCGTCGAGCCAGACGAGCATCGCCGTGTCCTTGGTGACCTCAATCAGGAGATCGCGGAAGTTCCCGAGGGCGTACTCGCGGAAGAGCTCGAGCTGTCCCTTGGCGCCCCCGGGGTCTTCGTCCGGTTTGGCGGCCATCGCCCGCGTGCCGTCGGCCGCGCCGAGGCCGCCGGAAACCTTGCTGTAGGCGGTGGCGAAGTGGTTGTGCCAGAAGAGGGCCATCTTCTCCTGGAGCGGCCGCGTGCTGTGGACCATCCGGAAGATCCACCGCTGCCGCGCGTCGGCGATGACGGTCGATGGCGCGAACTGGCCCCGCGTCGTCACGCCCACGTAGCCCGGCTTCCCGATGTTGGCGTCGACGTCGTCGGCGAGCTGATCGTAGTTGACCAGCTCGTCTACGGCCCCGAAGTAACCGAGTTGAACGTACGCACCGATCTCGCTGTCAGTGGCGCCGAAACCTGCGCGGCGCAGCAGATGCTCGATCTCGGGTTCGCGTCCTCTGGCCATGGCCGTGCTCCCGTTTCGACGATTGGGCCTAGGTAGTTTAGACCTGCCGCTGGCCGGGAGGTTACGGGCAAATCCAAAAGACAAATTTGTTTGTGTGCGGGCGTGTGTCAGCGCGTCAGCGACAGCAGGTTGGCGAGGAGGAGGTACGCACCAGGGGTGCCCGCCGGCAGCTGACGCCACAGGCCCAGACCCAGATAGATCCAGCGCCCGCGTCCCACCTTCGCCTCCACGAGCGCGCCCCCCTTCGGTCCTTTGTTGTACTCGGTACGGATCCGTCAGCTCGACCAGATCGACGTAGCTCGGATCGCGCTCGCCGAGAAAGTAGAGCCCGCGCTCCTGCACCCATCCCTCCCAGGCTTCGGGACCGATCGGATTCGGCGCGCGGAACACCGGATGAGATGGATCGAGAATCCTCACCGGCGCCCGCTCGTCGGTGATGCGGTTGCTGCTGACCTTCGCCGGCTTCGGCCCGTACTGCGCTTCGTTGAACTCGAACTTGTTGTACTGGACGATGACGACCCCGCCCTTCGCGGCGTAGTCGAGCAGCCGGTGGTTGTGCGCGCGCAGGTCGGCGCGCCGCTCGTACGCGCGCACGCCGGTGACGATGACGTCGAATCGAGAGAGATCGCCCCAGGCCAGATCGTCGGCGTCGAGAAACTCGACCGCGGCGCCGAGTTGCTCGATCGCCTGCGGCACCGCGTCGCCGACGCCCCTCACGTAACCGATCGTCAGGTTCGGCGCGATCTTGACGTCGAGCGCCTTTACGTCCACCACCGCCGGGTGCAGCAGGTGGCGGCGTTGAATGTGCGGGTACTCGATCGGCTGCGCTCCCATCGCGGCGACGGCCGATCCGCCGACCTCGCCTATCGTGGCATCCAGCCGGTACTTGCCAACCTTGACCCCCGCGGGCGGCTGGACGCTAAACTTGACGGTCTGTGCTTCATCCTCACGCGTGAACGAGACGGGCGCCCGCTCCGGCGTGACCTTCCAGCCTTCCGGCGTCCGCAGCGCGACCTCGCTCGACGCGGGTCCCTTGACGCGGTTCGTCACCGTGACCCGTACCTCGCGGGCGCGCACGGTCGGGCCGCGGCCGACGATCGCGATCTCAGGATCGACCCCGACCCCGAACGCCGGAACGACCTTCAGCTCCATCCGCTTCTCGCCGCTGAAGATGTCACCCTCGTACCGGTACTCGACGGGCTGGTCGATCGAGATCTCTGCCCCGCCAATCGCGAGCGTCAGCGACGCTCGAAACGGCGTCGGCGCGAACGGGGCACCGAACGGGACGTCCGGTTCGAGGTCGTACCGGTCCGCGTCGGCGCGGCGCTTCCAATGCACGCCCGTCGGCGTCGCGTCGAGGGGCACCTTCGCACCGGTGGCGCACGTATGGACGCCGGTGAGCGCGCTCGTTGGTGGCTGACACCCCGCTCCGTCGAAGCCTGAGAAGCTGAAGCCTCGAATCTCGACCGGCGTGGCGCCGCGGTTCGCCACGATCGCGGTCACCTTGACTGCCTGCCCCGGCACGACGACGCCATCGTCAGCCAGAAGCTCAATACGGAGCGGCTGCGCGAGCACGAGCGCCTCCGCGAACTGCCGCTCTTTCTGGGCCAGCCTGAAGTCGAGCTCGTACCGCGCGGACGGGTCGAGCGCGGACAGCTTGCCGCGGAGCGCCCGGACGCCGGCGAGCCCCGCAGCGAGCGGCGCGACAGTGCCTTCGTCGTTGCCCTTGTCGAAGGCAGCCTGAGCAGTCTTTACCTGATCGGCGATGCGGACGAGATCGGTCGTGGCGTTTGACACGCTCGAGCCCACGTACGTGCCGAGGCTCTGGAGCGTCAGATCGATCCCGTCAAAGAGCGAGCGCTCGGTCGCTCCGCGCTGCGCGTCGAGAGTCGTGTCGATCAGTTCGAAGCGGGCCGCCGCGCGCCCCGTAGGAAGTGCTATGAGCTGACCGAAGCCCTGACACTTGTGCATCGCGCGCGCTTCGCTGCCCATTTCGGCGTAGGTACGGCCGAGCAGCGGGTCGTAGGTCTCGAGGTTGATAGTGACGAAATTCTTGGACGGATCGGGGAGCGGATCGCCGCGGAAACCGAACGGGCCGTAGAAGTAGAACTTCGCCGCCTGCCAGGGGCGCAGCCCCTCGGCAACCTGGTCGGGGAACTTCGCCGGGTCGCCCGCCGCGCGGAACGCCTCGCGCGCGAGGCGCGCCGACGCCTGGTGGTGCTGTCCGCCGCCAGTGCCCTCCGGCCGCAGGCCGAGGATGACGTCCGGCCGCGTCATGCGAATCAGGCGGACGTAGTCGCCGAGGATCTCTTCCCTGCCCCAGAGCTCGAACGTCTCCTCGATGCTGAACGAGTAGCCGAAATCGACGGCGCGCGTGAACAGCTGCTCCGCGCCGTCGATGCGGTGCGCGGCGAGCAGCTCTTCGGTCCTGAGCGCGGCAAGGGCATCGAACAGCTCGGGCCCGATTTCGTTCTGCCCTCCGTCTCCGCGCGTCGCCGTCGCCAGAACGGTCCGCACGCCGAGCCCGCGGCTGACCATCGCCAGCAGCGAGTTGTTCTCATCGTCTGGATGCGCCGTGGCCATCATGAAGGTGGTGGCCGTCGCGAGCCGGCGGAGCGCCAGGCCGAGGCCGATATGGCCGCGATCGAGGTCGGAGGTCCTGGCCTGGGGACTGAGCCCAACGGAGGCGAGAGACATGACGGCCAGGATGATGCCGAGGCGACGCATCACCGTAACTCTAGCGCAAGCGTCCACATGGAGGTTATGGAGAGACAACGGAAAAAAGCTTTAAACCGTCGTCCCCTTAACGCTCCCCGAGGATCCTCCCGAACCCGAACAGATGATCGTGCTTGTCCGCTTCGTTCGTATAGAAGCGCAGAAAGATCCTCGCCGCGAGCCATGCGAACGCCAGCCCGTCACGTCCCAGGCCGTACGCGAAGAGGTGCCGCGGGAAGTTCCGGTGCGGGCCGAGGTACGGGAGGCCGTCCACCGACTGGACGACCGACCCGTCCCACGCATGCGTGGGCTGGATCCCGGAAATCGCGGGATAGAGAAGCGACAGCTCGTACATCAGCTGGTTGCTGCGCTGGACGAGCGCCTTGCCGCGCGCCCGTTCCTTGACCTCCGGCTGGTCGCCTCCGCCGAAGAGGATGCGATCGTCCTTCATCCAGCGCAGCGCGTGCGCGGGTTCCTCGGTGTCTCGAAGCATGGCCGAGCGCTTTCCCGCTTCCCGCCGCGCCGCCGCAGGCATCGAATCGGTCAGGACGACGTACGAATGGCGCCTGCGAACGTGGCGCCTGAGCGCGCGGAGATCGTCGGTCGGATACCCCGTCGCCAGGACGACCGTATCGGCCGTGATGACGCCTCCCGCGGTGCGGATCTCGACCGCCTTGCGGCCCGCCCGAACGCGAAGCGCCTTCGACCGCTCGAAGATGAGCGCGCCGCGCGCCGTCGACGCGCGCGCGAAGCCGAGGCACGCGCGATACGGATCGATCTGGCCGTTGCCGTGCGCCTTGATGCCGCCGACGCCGTCGATCGCCGTCTCGCGCCTGAACGCCGCGGCGCTCAGCCAGGCGGCTTCAACGCCCGCCTCCTTCCTGGCCTGGAGCTCACGGCGCAGCCGGCGCTCGTCTTCCCGCCTCCGCGAGAACGTGATCGAGTCGGCGATGTCCAGTTCCGCTCCGACGCCGAGCCGGCGGAGCGCGGCGGCGAAGTCGAGCGCGGCCCGGCGCGCCCCCTGCCACAGTGCCCGCGCGGCGCGCCGGCCGTAGGTGGAGGCGACCTGGTGAAAGTCGACGTCCAGTTCCTGGCGCAACAGGCCAAGACCGCCCGAGGTGCCGTCGCCCTGCCCGATGCGCTCCGCCTCGACGAGCACGACAGGCACGCCCGCCGTGGCGAAGGTGTACGCGGACGCGCAGCCGGTCAGGCCGCCGCCGACGATCGCAACCGACGTCTTCAGAGGTCCGCGCTGCCGCGGCCAGGACGGCCGACGCGAATCCGGAAAGCGATCAAGCCAGTAGGAAACCTGACGTGTCTTCACGGCGGGGGTTCGAGGCTCGTCAGGACCTGCATGAGCCGGGCGATCTGGACGATGTCCGGAAAGGTCCCTCGCACGGAATGGGCGTCGGCGCGAGTCAGTCCGGGAATGTACGAGGCGCGTTCCGCGTCGAGCGTCAGCTTGAAGCCAACGTCGAGATCGATAGGGGTCTTGACCCGATACGGCTGGAGCGTCCCGATCTTTTTCAGCGCCGCCTCGACACCCTTCGCGATCATCTCGCGCGACCGCGTGGGCGTCACCGTCTCGGCGGCATGGTAGCCGAGTCCCTCCTTGAGCACGACGCCTTCGATCGACGGGATGACGCCCTTGAGCTGCGCGACCGCTTCTCGATCGCCGGAGACGAACGCCACCGGCACGCCGAAGTGGCCGGCGATCGCCGCGTTGTAGATGCCTTCCGAGACCTCCATCCCGTTGAGCTTCACGTGGAGCAGGCGCGCGCTGGAGAACGTATGGCCGCGCACCGCGTCGCGGCCGTACTCGCTGGCGTGATACCCGACGAACAGGACCGCGTCGAACCCGGAGGCGATCCCCTGCATCATCGACAGGGGACGCGGAAAGCCGCGGACGACCCGCACGTCCGGCGGGAGATCGTCGATGAGCAGGTTCTGGGCGTTGCCGTGCGAATCGGCGACGACGAACTCGGCGGCGCCCGCCGACCTGGCGGCCGCGATGGCTGTTTTGACCTCGCCCGTCATCCACTCGCGTGCCTTGCCGTACTCGAAACCGGTCGGCCCGAGCTGGGCGGGCTGCACCACGCCCGCGATCCCTTCCATGTCGGCTGAGATGAAAATCCTGAGCGGCTTGGCGGCTGGCTGTCCCCTCAGATCCGGCGCGGCGGCAAGGCCGGCCAGGACAGCCAGCAGGACGGAGAGCGGACGCCTCATGCGGCAGACATTCTAAACCGGGGGGACTTCGTCCCCGCCGGACCCCCCTTACGCCGTCGCTCGCGGGGACCCCTTTGCCCCGCTCCGCTCCGCGGGGCGCGCCTTTGGCGCGCCTCTAACATCCGTCTTCCCTAGCTCTTCCGACGAGCCACGCGACGGCTCCGCTCGCCGCGCCGGCGAGGTGCGCCACCGGCGCGACAGTGACTCCGGGCGGCAGGGTGCCCGACGATATCGAGGTGCCGGTCGCGACCTCGTAGGCCAGCTTTCCGCCGAAGAAAGCGGACGCGGCGATCCCCGCACGACGCGACGCTCCCCCTGCGTGGACGAGATCGAGCGCGCAGGCTATCACCAGCGCCGACGCGATTCCGGACGACCCGCGATAGCGAATCAGCTCCGGCGAGAGAAAATGCACGGCGGCGCCAACGGCCGCCGCGGAGATCGGAACACAGAAGATCAGCACTCGCGGGGACGTGCGCGCGAGCAGGAACCCGGCCACGAGAAGCACGGCGAAGTCAGCCATCAGCATCGGCGTGCTCCAGTGCACCAGCTGTCCAGTCAGGAGCCGCCACAGCTCGCCTGCGGCGACACCGTCGCGATGGTATTCGAGCGCTTCTCTCATGAACGCGCCGGCCGCCATGCCGCGACGCCCAGCATCGCCGCGATCAGCACGTCGAGGACCCCGAGCGCGCCCGCTCCGCCGGGTCCGCCGCCGCGCGACGCAACCTGAGCCTCTGGAGTCCGCGTGATTCGGATGGCGGGCGTGCCGGGACCCCGGACCGTGCCCGACGCCGCCTGCTTGGAGAACTCGTCGAACGACGTCTTCAGATTGGTGATGAGACCGTCAACGGCCTGGTTGAATCCCTGATCGCTCTGAGCACGCCGTTCCGCGCCGAGGCCGACGGCGGAAGCGCGGCCGTTGAGTACGCTGTCGCCGGCCGCGCGGAAGAGCAGCGTCCTCGACCGGATATCGTAGACAACGACGTCCATGAGGGTTCGCGTCTGGTTTTTCTCTGCCTTCACGAGATGCACGCCGATCAGCGTCCAGTAGGCGAGGCTCCTCAGACGATCCGTGTCGCTGTACAGGAACTGGTCGTACGAGATGAGCGCTATGACATCCAGGTCGAACGCTCTCGCGAGGCGATCGACGCTGCCAAACCCGCCTCTCGGCTCGAGATACTGCGGCGGGAGCGATTCGATTCGCCGTACGGAGCGGTTCGAGGTGAAAGCGTCGGCCACGCGCGTCAGCAGTTTCTGCTTCTGCTCGCCGGAGAGCAGCATCGAGTAATCGCCCGAAGCGTGATCGCCGGGAGCGAACGCCAGGCCGACCCGCAGTGGAACCTGCAGCACGACGTCGCGAGGGGGCTCGGCTTCCTTGCCCTGCGGGTAGAGGAACTCGAGCGCGTTGCTTCGCCGCTGAAACGCGGCGCTGGCGTTGCAGCCCCACGTCGCGCAGACCGGAACGAGAATCGCGATCAACGGCAGCCAGACGACACGACGGTGAACGGTCATGACGGACCTCCTCGCGCGTGATGCTGTACGAGGATACGAGGCAGCTGGCCGTCGTGTCGTGAGCCGGCGCTGAAGCATCGTGAAAAACAGTGAGGGGGACGGCTGTCGTCAGCGAGGGGCGAGGATCGCGCGGGAATCCGGGCGGAGGCCGCTCAGATCGATCGTCCCCTCCCGATCGAGCGAAAGGAAGTACTCGACGAGCGGGCGGTCGTCGGTGAGGACGGGGCCGGGCCCGACCAGGGCGCGGAGCTCCTCGGGCCCCGCCCGATACTGCGACACCAGCGCCTCGAAGCTGGGATAGCCGAGCTCCTGCAGCGCGGCACGCGCTTCCGGCACGGCGAGCTTCCAGTCGAAGTCCGCCGCCTTGAGCCGGAGCGGCCGATTCGAGCCGACCATCAACGAGCCGTCCGCCCAGAGCGTCGTGTGCGGAAAGACGCTGAGGAACGTCCGCGCGATCAACTTGTACTCCTGCTCGGTTCCCGCCACCCACTGCACCGCGATCCCATCGTCGTCGAGCGCGGCGCTGACGAGCCTGAAGTACTCCTGCGAGTACACGTTGCCCGCGCCGGCGTGAATCGGAAGGATGATGTCCGCCGTGATGACGTCGTACTTCTGTCGTCCGAGCATCAGGAAATTCCGGCCGTCGTCCACGCGAACGTGCACGTTGGGACGCTTCAACAAGTCGTTGTTGATCGAGCTGAAGAAGGGCGCCGCCTTGACCACTGCCTCGGACAGCTCCACGACCTCGACCTGCGCGAACGGGAACCGGCTGACGGCGCCTGCTGTGGCGCCGCCGCCAAGGCCGATGACGAGCGTGGCGCGCGGGTCGGGGTGGATGGCGACGCCGATGCCGCCGATCCGACGATGGACCGCGACGGTCCCGCCGCTCGTGCTGGCCTGATGGTTGCCGTCCAGGTGGAGCGAGCGAAGAGTGCCCGATTCGTGCACGCTGACCGTCGACTGCACGCCTTCCTCGCGCCAGATGACCCGCTGCCCGGGAAAACGCTGCCTGAGGAAGACGTCGAACGGATCGGGCGTATAGACGCACGCGGCCACGAAGAGCGCGAGGCCGGCAACCATCAAGGTCGTGCGATTCTTCGCGGGATCCGTCAACAGGAGCCAGGTGGCGGCAGCCGCCGTGAGCGCTCCGAGCACGAGCAGCGTCCCGCGGCTTCCGATCAAGGGCAGGAGTAGAAAGCCGGCGACGAGCGAGCCGGCGATTCCGCCGCAGACGTTCACGGCGTAAAACCGCCCGACGTCGCCCGCGCCGCTACCCTCGGCCCCCGAGCGCGTCCACAGCCGCGCGCCAATCGGGAACGCGACCCCCATCAGCAGCGCGCTCGGAAACAGCATCAGCATGCTGTGGACGACGAGGAAGGGCAGATAGGCGGGCATCACCCGCGACAGCACGGGCTGCGCGCGGCGCGCGAGATCCGGGCCGAGCTGCAGCGCCGCCACTGAGAGCACTATGGCGACGGCGATGAGAAACTCGAGCACGGCCAGCGCGCGAATCCCCGGGCCTGAGAGACCCGGGGCTCCGCGTGAAAGACGCGGGGAAACGAGGTAACTCCCGATCGCGATACCGCCAAGGATTGTCGCGAGCATCACGGCGAAAGCGTAGACGGTCGGCCGGATGATGAGCACGGCCACACGGAACCACACGACCTCCGCGCCGATGCTGACAAACCCCGAGATCGCGAACGTGATAAGGACCGCGAGCCGCGCGGTCGCCATCGGGCCGGTCTGAAGACCGGCCCCTCCAAAGTCTTTGGAGAGATATTTGGAGGGACCGGTATCTCTCGTGTCTTTGGAGGGGCCGGTCTTTAGACCGGCCCAAGACAAGATCATCGCCCCTGCCGCAACGACTCCATTGACACCCGCTGCAACCAGGAACGTCCTCGAGATCCCGTAAGCAGGAATCAGCAAGAGCCCCGAGACGAGCGTGCCGACAATGGCGCCGGTCGTATTGGAGGCGTACAGCACACCCAGCCGCAATCCGAGCTTCCCGCCCGAGACGAGAGACGACCGCAGCACCAGCGGCAGCGTCGTCCCCATGAGCAGCGTAGGAACGATCAGCGCCGCGCCCGCCATGAGAAGCCGGACGCCCGTCACCGCGCCGGAGACATGAGGAAGCGTGGGGAACCAGGCGACGTAGAGGCGCTCGAGCGCACCGAGCATCCAGGGAGACGCGATCGCGCTGAGCGCGATGCCGCACTCGGCCGCCGCGAACCACCGCAGCGGATAACGGATGCGATCGGCGACTCGGCCCGCCAGGAGCGATCCCAGCGCGAGCCCCGCCATGAATGCGGCCAGCACGGTGCTCGCCGCATACACCGTCACGCCGAAGACCAGCCCGAGCAGCCGCAGCCAGAGAATCTGATAGATGAGAGCGGCGCACCCGGACAGGAAGAACAGCAGCGAGAGCGCGACAAGCATCGGCTACTTGCCGTCGTTCCAGTCCGCCACGAAGACGTTCGTCTCCCCTTCCGCCTTCGCCTGCCGGTTGGACGAGAAGGCGAGCCGCCCGCCGTCCGGCGAGAACATCGGGAACCCGTCGAAGGTCGGATTGAACGTGACCTGCTCGAGCCCGGTTCCGTCGAGGTTGATGAGAAACAGATCGAAGTTCCGGCCCTTCGGGTTGTGGTGGTTCGACGAGAAGATGATGCGGCGGCCGTCGGGATGCCACGACGGCGCGAAGTTCGCTCCCCCGAGCCGCGTGAGCTGGCGAGCGTTCCCGCCGTCCCGGTCCATCACGAAGAGCTCGAGCTGGGTCGGGCGCCACAGCGCGTCCTTGAGCAGCGCCAGGTAGTCATCCCGCTCGGCCCCCGGGCCGAGCTCGCGGCCGCGAAAGACGATCTGCTTGCCGTCGAACGAGAAGAACGGCCCGCCGTCCGGACCCGGACGCCGCGTCAGGCGCCGCACGTCGGATCCGTCGGCGCTCATCGAATAGATTTCCATGTCGCCGTCGCGCGTGCTGGTGAACACGATGCGACCGTCGGGCGCGATCGTCGCCTCGGCGTCGTAGCCCGGCGCGTCGGTCAGACGCGTGAGGCCGCTGCCGTCCAGCCGCCCGCGGTAGATGTCGTAGGTCGCGTAAACGGGCCAGACGTATCCGCGCTCGTAGCCGGGCCGTGGCGGGCACTCGGGAGACGCGCCGTGCGTGGATGCGAAGAGCAGCTCCGTGCCGGTCGGATAGAAGTAGCCGCAGGTCGTCCGTCCGGTGCCGGTGCTGACGCGGCTCCGGGCTGAGCCGTCGATGTTTATCGTGTAGATCTGATCGCAGCCGCCGCCGGCCGGCGTGGTCTGGAAGATCAAGCGTTGGCCGTCGGGGGAGAAGTAGGATTCGGCGTTTTCGCCGCCGCTCGTGAGCTGGCGGACGTTCGCGAGCCGCTTCTCCGGCGCCGGCGCGGCAGGGCCGGCTGGCTGCCCGGCCAGGTCGAGGCGTGCGGCCGGCGTCATCGCGATCGCGGCCACGGCCGCCGCGAGCATTGCTCCCTTCACGGTCATGGGGTGATCATATATCGATGAGATTCGCCGCTCTCCCGCTGGCGCTCGCGCTCTGCAGCGCGGGGCCAATCGGGCCCGCCGCCGCACCCGCCATGACTGACATCGCCAGAGACTACGTGCAGCTCGTGCTGGCTCTCGGCCTGCACGACAAGGACTACGTCGACGCCTACTACGGGCCTTCCGATTGGCGCACAGCCGCCGAGAAAAGCGCCTGGACGCTCGCCGAGATCGGCCGCCGGGGCGCCGATCTACGGAAATCACTCGCTGCCGTCCCCGGGCCTGAGAGGCCCGGGGCTCCGACGACTGAGAAGCCCGCGGCGTCGACGCCGGACGCGGAGCTAGACCGCCTGCGGCGTGACTATCTCGATCGTCAGCTCTCGTCGCTCCTCGTCCGGGTCCGAATGCTCGGCGGCGAGCGTCTGACGTTCGACGAGGAGTCGCGCGGCCTCTATGACGCGGCGGCGCCTGTCCTGCCGGAATCGCACTTCGAAAAGCTGACCGCGGAGCTCGCTCGCCGGTTCCCCGGGACCGGACCGCTGGTCGATCGGTACGAAGCCTTCCGCAAGCAGTTCGTGATCCCGCGCGATCGACTGGACAAGGTGTTCGACGCGGCCATCGACGAGTGCCGCGCCCGGACCACGAAGAACATCCAGCTTCCGACCGACGAGCGCTTCACCGTCGAGTACGTCACGGGAAAATCCTGGAGCGCCTACAACTGGTACAAGGGAGAGTTCACCAGCGTCATCCAGGTGAACACGGACCTGCCGGTCTACATCGATCGCGCGCTCGACCTGGCGTGTCATGAAGGGTATCCCGGGCATCACGTCTACAACGTGCTGCTCGAGAAGCACCTGGTGCGCGACCGCGGCTGGGTCGAATTCTCGGTCTACCCGCTCTTCTCGCCACAGTCGCTCATCGCGGAAGGCACAGCGAACTTCGGGATCGACGTCGCCTTCCCCGGCCGGGAGCGCCTCGCCTTCGAGCGGGAACGACTCTATCCGCTCGCGGGGCTCGACGCATCGAAAGCGGAGGCGTACTACGAAGCGGCGCAGCTCGCCGAGCGGCTGTCGTATGCCGGCAACGAGGCGGCGCGACGCTACCTCAACGGCCAGTTCACCAGCGCCCAGGCCGCCGCGTGGCTCGAGAAGTACGCGCTCATGACGCGCCCGCGCGCGGAGCAGCGCGTCCGGTTCATCGAGCAGTACCGCAGCTACGTGATCAACTACAACCTCGGCAAGGACCTCGTCCGCGAGTTCATCGAGCGCCGCGGCGGCACCGCCGGGTTTCCAGCCAGGCGCTGGACGGAGTTCGCGGCGCTGCTCTCGTCGCCGCGGCTGCCCTCCGGACTGTCGGACAAACGGTAATAATCAGCAAGCTTGGGATCTGAACCGGGCGCGGATCGTCGGCCGCGGGGCTGGCTGTTTCTGCTCTGCAGGATTCTGATCGTTTACGAACCGGCTCTGCTGGCGCTGACGATGGCGCCGATCGTGTCGTCGATTGCGATACGCGGCTGGCTCGTGGCTGCTGCGCTGTTTGCGCGCCTTCTGGTCGCGGGGCTGAGCGTCGCGGCCGGCCTGGCGCTTCGGGACGTACGGCCTCACGGCGTGAGGCTGGCGCGTGCCGCGCTTCTCGCAAGCGGCGCGATGGGCCTGGTGATCCTCAACACGCGGATCCTCCCGTCGAACCGCATTCCGGGGGATGACGCGCTCTATTCGGCGGTGCTCATCGCTCATCATGGCGCGTGGCTCGTCTACCTGCATCGCTCGCGGCAGGTCCGCCGGCTGTTTTCCGACGGCGGCATATGATGACAGGGTGACAATCCCCGACTCGATGACCGCCATCGAGATCGAGCGGCCGGGCGGACCGGAGGTCCTGCGGCCGGTCTCGCGCCCCGTGCCTCGACCTGCTCAGGGGGAGGTGCTGGTCCGCGTCGCCGCGGCCGGCGTGAACCGGCCCGATCTGATGCAGCGCCAGGGAAAGTATCCCCCGCCTCCCGGCGCTTCGGACATTCCAGGACTGGAGATCGCCGGCACGATCGTCGCGCACGGGCCTTCCCTGGACCGGTCGGATCTCGAGATCGGCCGGCAGATCTGCGCGCTCGTCGCCGGCGGCGGCTACGCGGAGTATTGCGCCGCGCCCGCGCCGCAATGCCTTCCCGTGCCGGACGGCTTGTCGCTCGTCGAGGCCGCGGCGGTTCCCGAAACGTACTTCACGGTCTGGACGAACGTCTTCGAGCGGGGCGCGCTGAAGCCGGGCGAATGGCTCCTCGTTCACGGCGGCACGAGCGGAATCGGCACGACCGCGATTCAGCTCGGCCGCGCGTTCGGCGCCAACGTGATCGCGACGGCGGGCAACGAACGAAAAGGTGACGCCTGCCTCGCCCTGGGCGCCAGGGCTTCAGTGAATTACCGGGTGTACGACTTCGTCGAAGCGGTCGATCTGACGACGGAAGGGCGCGGCGTCGACGTCATCCTCGACATCGTCGGCGGCGAGTACCTGGAGCGAAATCTCAAGGCGCTGGCGGTTGACGGACGGCTCATCCAGATCGGCCTCATGAGTGGCGCGAAGGCGCAGGTCAACCTGGTGCCGGTGATGCAGCGCCGGCTCACGATCACGGGCTCGACGCTGCGTCCGCGAACCGTCGAAGAGAAAGGAGCGATCGCCAGAGCGCTCGAGACGCACGTCTGGCCGCTGCTGAGCGCACGGACGGTCAAGCCGATCATCCACGCGACGTTCCCGCTGGCCCGGGCGGCCGATGCACATCGCGCGCTGGAACAAGGCGACCACATCGGCAAGATCGTCCTGACGATGGAGGGGGCGTGATGGGCGGCGGCTCGTATTTCACTCCCGACCTGTTCGCCTTCCTGCGCGCGCTCAAGCGCCACAACAATCGCGAGTGGTTCCTCGCCAATAAGGCGCGCTTCGAGGCGTCGGTGCGGGATCCGGCGCTGCGGTTCATCGCCGACTTCGGCCCGCATCTCGCGCGCATCAGCCCGCGGCTCGTTGCGGACCCGCGGCCCACAGGCGGTTCGATGTTCCGTATCTACCGCGACGTCCGTTTCTCCGCCGACAAATCGCCGTACAAGACGCACGCCGCGGCTCACTTCTTCCATCGGGCCAGCAAGGCGACTGGCCATGCGCCCGGGTTCTACATGCATCTTGCGCCCGGCGAGTGCTTCGTCGGCGGCGGGCTCTGGCATCCAGACACGCCGATGCTGGTGAAGATTCGCGACGCGATGATGGAATCCCCGGCCGCGTGGAAACGCGCGCGGCGAGGACTGGAGTTGGAAGGCGCCTTCCTCAGTCGCCCGCCCCGCGGCCTCGATCCGAAGCACCCGCTCATCGATGATCTGAGGCGGAAGGACTTCGTTGCAGGAAGGTCGTTCACCGAACGACAGGTCTGCTCGCCGCGCTTCATGAGCGAGGTCGTCGCCGAGTGCCGGCGGCTCAGTCCGCTGGTCGAGTTTCTGACGAAGGCGGTCGGGTTAAAGTGGTGACGCAGAGGCACAGAGAAACCAAGAAACTCTCTGTGTCTCTGTGTCTCTGTGTCTCTTCGTCCCCGGTCTTCTCTGTGTCCTCTAGATGTCCAACTCCTCCGCCTGCTCGGCCCGTTCCATGATGAATTTGAACCGCGCCGAGGCGTCCTTGCCCATCAGCTCGTTGATGACCCGGTCCGTCAGGATGTGATCGGCGATCGCCACGCGTAGCAGCCGCCGCGTCCGGGGATTGAGGGTCGTCTCCCACAGCACCTTCGGCATCATCTCGCCGAGCCCTTTGAACCGCGTGATTTCGGCGTTCGCGCGGCCGTTGCCGTGCTGCTTCAGCAGGCGCTCTTTGTGCGGCTCGTCGAGCGCCCAGAACGTCTCCTTGCCGATGTCGATGCGGTAGAGCGGCGGCTGCGCGAGAAATACCTTGCCGCCGGTGATGAGCTGCGGCATGTGGCGATAGATGAACGTCATCAGCAGCGTCGCGATGTGATGGCCGTCGGAGTCGGCGTCGGCCAGGATGATCACCCGGCCGTACCGCAGCCGCGAGATGTCGAAGTTCTTGCCGATGCCGCAGCCGAGCGCCGTGACCAGGTCCGACAGCTCCTTGTTCTCGAGCACCTTCGCGATCGAGGCGCTCTCGGCGTTCAGCACCTTGCCGCGGAGCGGCAGGATCGCCTGCTTCGCCCGATCGCGTCCCTGCTTCGCCGACCCGCCGGCGGAGTCTCCCTCGACGATGAAGATCTCGCTGTCGTCGCGGCCGGGTGAGGTGCAGTCGCTGAGCTTTCCAGGGAGCGTCACCCGCCCGGTCGTGGCGCCGCGGCGCGTCACCTCCGCCTGCGCCGCCCGGCTCGCCTCGCGCGCCCGCGCCGCGAGGATGATGCGCGCGACGATCGACTCGGCCACGCTGATGTTGTGGTTCAGCCAGTGCTCGAGCGCGGGGCGCACCGCCGAATCGACCGCGGAAGCGGTCTCCGGGTTGTTCAGCCGATCCTTGGTCTGACCCTGAAACTGCGGATCCTGAAGGAAGGCGCTGAGCACGCCGACGAGCCCTTCGCGGATGTCTTCGGCGGCGAGCGAGACGCCCTTCGGGGTGAGGTTGTGCGTCTCGATGAAGTTCCGCACCGCCTTCCCGAGCCCCGCACGGAACCCGTTCTCGTGCGTGCCGCCCGAGCCGGTCGGGATCCCGTTGACGTAGCTGCGCAGGTGCTCGTCGGTGGACTGCGTCCACTGCAGCACGAGCTCGAGGCGCAGTCCGTTCGCCTCGCCGCTCCGCTCCAGGACGAACGCCGCCTCGTGCACGGGCGCCGCCTGGCGCTCCGTGACGATCTTCTTCAGGTAGTCGACGAGCCCTTCGCTGTGCTGGAACGTCTCCTTCTTCTTCTCGCTTTCGTCGTCGAAGACGAACTTGACGCCCTTGTGGAGGTAGCTCGCCGTCTCGAGCCGCTCGCGGATCGTGGCTGAGTCGAACTCGATCTTCGGGAAGATCACCGGGTCGGGGCGGAAGTAGACCGTCGTCCCGGTGCCGCGCGCCGCTCCGAGCTTCTTGACGGCACTGACCGGTTTCCCCTGCTTGAACCGCTGTTCGAACTGCGCGCCGTCACGCCGGACGGTCGCGACGAGCTCTTTCGACAGCGCGTTGACGACGCTGGCGCCGACGCCGTGGAGGCCCCCCGCGGTCTTGTAGCTGCCGGGCTCGAACTTCCCGCCCGCGTGAAGCCTCGTGAAAATCACCTCGAGCGCGCTCTTCTTGGTCTGACGATGCTTGTCGACCGGAATCCCTCGCCCATCGTCGGTCACCGTGACCGACGCGGCGTCGTCGTGCAGCGTGACGGTCACATTCGACGCGGACCCGTTCATCGCTTCGTCGACGGCGTTGTCGAGGATTTCCCAGACGAGGTGATGCAGGCCGGCCGAGCCGACGCCGCCGATGTACATGCCGGGACGCTTGCGGACCGGCTCGAGACCCTCGAGGACTGTTATGTCTTTGGCTGTATAGGACATTCTTTAAGGGTGCACTGGGTGCCCTTGGTGCCCTCAGATGCCCTGTGGTGCGGGTGCACGGGGTGCTGAGTGCCTGGTGCTGGTGCTCGGTGCTGCGCTTCAAGATAGCACGATGCACCAAGCACCCAGTGCACCTGCACCCAGTGCACCGAGAGCACCCAGTGCACCTGAGTGCACCATGTCCCCGTTTATTTGATCCGCGCCGTGGCTTCGAACCGTCGGAAGTTGCTGTACTTCGCAGTGCCTTCCGCGACGCCGAACGGCGGGACCTCGAGCTTCTCGCGCATCTCAACTGGGACGAGCACGCTCAGCCTCGAATCGGGCTCGTAACTGACACGGACGATCGCCTTGACCGTCCTGACCTGGAGTCGGCCCAAGGCCAGCGCCGCCGGCCCCGGCTTGATCTCGACGCGCGAGATGAGCTCGGTCTCCAGGATGCGGCCAGTGAGCGGTTCAATCCAATACGACCCTTCCGACTGCACGTCATCGCCAAGCGGGGTTCGCACGAGCGTCGGCCGCGAGATCTCCTTGAAGCCGATCCGCCACGTCTGGACGCCGCGGAGGCGCGGCTCCCCCAGCTTGGAAAACGCAAGGCGCGGCCGCACGCGCTCGGTGATCCAGTCGAGCACGAGCGGAGGGACGTTCACGGTGTGGTCCTGCCGGCCGAGGTTGTACTTCGAGCTCTCCTCGACGATAGCCCTGGCGCGCCTGGCGACGTCGGCCGTCGGATCGACGAGGAGAGCGGCCAGCCGGTCGTCGCGCGGCCGGACCTGACGGCCGTTCAGCGCGTAAACGTCGCGAAACCCCAGCCATTCGTTGGTTCCCGGGAGTCGCAGGAAGAGGAAGTGGGAGTCGAGGCGCTGCCGGGTGTCACGCCGCCTCGAAGCGCTCATCTTCTGGTCGTAGCGCTCGTCGGCGATCATCACGCCGAGCTCCGCTTCGTACCGGCCGACGTAGTCGGCCGCGGCCTCCAGCACATCCTCGAGCGTCCGAGGCTGCCGCGCGCGCGCCTCGGGCACGGCGGAGGCCGCAAGCACCGTGAGCACCGTGAGCACCCTGAGCACCGAGCACCTGCAACCAAAGCACCTAGTGCAACGAGGGCACCCAGTGCACCTGGTGTCTAGACCCCGAGGGCCTTCTTGATGATGGCGATCTGACCTGCATGGTACACGTCGTGCTGCGCGATGCCGTGGAGCGTGACGTAGTGCGAGACGCCGGTGCCGAGCGGCCGGTTGCGAGGATCGGTGACGGCAACATGGAGCCGCGACGGCGGCAATTGGCCCGCGGCGCTGAGGAGCGTCACCTGCGCGTGCTGCAGCGCTTCGAGCGCCTGCGCCCAGGCGGCATCAGTGCCCTGGCCGTCGGTCGGCGCCTGGGGCCAGTCGCCTTCAGCCGGCTCACCCGCCGGCCGCCCCTGCATCCGTGACGCGACCTCGCGTTTCCACGCGGTGATGTGCAGCACGAGCTCCCAGATCGAGTGCGCCTGCGGCACCGGCCGCGCGGATGCCTGCGCCGCGGTGACGCCCTTCAGGATGTCACGCAGCGACGACCCGTACCAGGCGTCCCCGCCATACTCGCGCTGCAATTCGTCGACGATGCCTTCTATCTCAGTCATTTTTTGCTTTTTGCGCTGGGGCCCCACCCCCAGCGCCTGCCACGCCTCACTCTCGTTCGGCGCGTTTTTTCCAACGTCCGGGGTCGATCCTCGCATCAGCCGGCAGCGACTACGATTCGATCAGCAGAGTACCGGGATCCTCGACGAGCTCCTTGACCTTGACCAGGAACCGCACCGCCTCGGCGCCGTCCACGATCCGGTGATCGTACGAGAGCGCGACGTACATCATCGGCCTCACTTCAATCTTGCCCTGCAGGACGATGGGACGGTCCTCGATCTTGTGCAGGCCCAGGATGCCGACCTGTGGCGGGTTCAGAATCGGCGTGCTCATCAGCGAGCCGAAGACCCCGCCGTTGGTGATCGTGAATGTCCCGCCCTTGAGATCCTCGAGGGTCAGCGCGCCGTCGTTGGCGCGCTTCGCGAAGTCACGGATTCCCAGCTCGATGGCGGCGAACGACATCCGATCGGCGTCGCGAAGCACGGGGACGACGAGCCCTTCCTCGGCGCCGACGGCGATCCCGATGTCGTAGTAGCGCTTGAGGATCATCTCGTCCCCCTGGATCTCGGCGTTGAGGCGGGGGAACTCGCGGAGCGCGCCGATGGAGGCCTTCACGAAGAACGAGGCGATGCCGAGCCCGACGCCGTGCCGGTCCTTGAACGCCTGCTTCCGCCGCTCGCGCAGCGCCATCACCGCGGTCATGTCGACCTCGTTGAAGGTCGTGAGCATCGCGGCGGTCCGCTGCGCTTCGACCAGGCGCTTGGCAATAGTCGCCCGCCTCTTCGACATGCGGACACGTTCTTCCGGACGGACTCCCGGTGCGCTGGGTGCACTGGGTGCCCTGGGTGCACTAGGTGCGGGTGCACTCGGTGCGCTCTGTGCACTGGGTGCGGGTGCACCCTGAGCACCTTGAGCACCCTGGGCACCTTGAGCACCCTGAGCACCCGGAGCAAGGACCCCCTCGACGTCGCGACGCGTCACGCGTCCAGCGTCGCCTGTTCCTTTGAGATTTCGGAGATCGACGTCATGCTGATCCGCCAGGCGCCGGGCCGACGGAGTCGAACGCGTCCTGTCCGGCTCGGGCGTGTCGGTGTCCGGCCGCGCAGCCTGCGGTTCCGGCTCGGTTTTCTTCGCTTCTGGTTTCTGTTCGACCGCCGCAGCCCGCTGCGGAGCCGCGACTGGTGCCTGCGTCTTGCCATCCTCTTCGATGACGCCAAGCACCTCGCCGATCTTGACGTCCTCACCGTCGCGGCGATCGATGCGCGCCAGGACCCCTGCCTGCGGCGCGCCGACCTCGAGATCGATCTTGTCGGTCTCGAGCTCGACGACCGGGTCACCAGCCGACACGCGCTCGCCTTCCTTCTTCAACCACCGTGCGACACGCGCGTCCACGATCGACTCGCCCAGCTCCGGCACCAGGATGTTTGATGACATTCTTCTTGTTTGCGCTGGGGCCCCACCCCCAGCGCCTACCACTTTCTTTGCTGCTCGCGGGGCCCCACCCCCGCTCGCTGGCGCTCGGCGGCTTCGCGCCTCGCGCCGGCTCAAGGCTGTTCGCTCTCGCTCGGCGCGCTGATTCGAAACGCCCGGGTGGAAGCCGGGCTCCTACGTCATCTGCGTTGATCTGCGGTCTGAGGCTGTGGCCGCAGAGCGCGCTGGATCAACAGTTGCTGATTGCGCGTGTGTCGCGCGGCCGACCCCTCGGCCGGGCTCGACGACCGCGGCCTGGCGAGCAGCGCGAGCCGCGCGCGCCCGGAGACCAGCGCTTCGAGGTGGGGACGGACGAACTCCCAGGCGCCCATGTTCTCCGGCTCCTCCTGCACCCACACGACCTCGGTCGCCGCTGGATAGCTCTCGATCGCCGTCTGCACATCATCCACCGGGAAGGGATAGAGCTGCTCGACCCGGACGATCGCCGCCTCCGGCGCCTTCGCGCGATCCTCGCTCGTGAGCAGATCCACCGCGACCTTTCCGTTGCAGAGGATCAAGCGCCTCACTCGACCCTTCTCGACGCCCTGATCGTCGAGGATGGGCTGCCATTTCCCCTCGGCGAGCTCGCGCGGCGAAGAGGCCACGAGCGGGTGCCGAAGGAGGCTTTTCGGCGTCAGGACGATGAGCGGCAGCGGATCCTCGACGAGCAGCGCCGCCTGCCGCCTGAGCAGGTGGAAATACTGCGCGGCCGTCGTGCAGTTTGCGACACGCATGTTGACGTCGGCCGCGAGCTGCAGGAACCGCTCCGGACGCGCGCTCGCGTGATCCGGCCCCTGCCCCTCGTGCCCGTGCGGCAGGAGGAGCACGACCGACGGCTCCTGCCCCCACTTCGCGCGCGCGGAGACGAGGAACTCGTCCACGACGACCTGCGCCCCGTTGATGAAATCGCCGTACTGCGCTTCCCAGACGACGAGGCGGGACGGCGCCTGGATGCTGTAGCCGTACTCGAACCCGAGCGCGGCGTTCTCCGACAGCGGGCTGTTGTGAATCTCGAACGCCGCCTGTGCCTGCGGGATGGCCTGCAGCGGAATGTAGGTCGCGCCGGTCTTGACGTCGTGAAAGACGGCGTGACGATGGCTGAACGTGCCGCGCTCGACATCCTCGCCCGTGATGCGGACCGCGACGCCGTCCTCGAGGATCGAGGCCAGCGCCAGCTCCTCGGCCGTCGCCCATTCGACCGCTCGCGCGTCCGGATCGTCGAGCACATGCCGGCGGCGCTCGCGCGACTTCTCGAGCTTGCGGTGGCCGCTGAAGCCGGTCGGCAGCGTGAGCAGCGCCGCGTTCAGCGCACGCAGCCGATCGAGCGGGACACCGGTACGCGCGCGCCGCGCCGTGCCGGCGGGCGCGATCTCCGGCTGCGGCTCGACGAGCGCGGTCTCGGGCTGGAGCGCGTCGAGCGTGCGCTGGAGCGCGTCCATTCGATCCCGCACCTTCGCTTCCGGGTCACCGTCGGCGACGACCTGCCGCTCGACGAGCGTCCTCGCCCAGATCTCGCGCACGGTCGGATGCGCCGCGATTCTCTGATACATGAGCGGCTGCGTAAAAGCCGGCTCGTCCCCCTCGTTGTGCCCGTGGCGCCGATACCCGACGAGATCGATGATGACGTCGCGGCGGAAACGCGCGCGATACGCGAACGCCAGGCGCGCCGCTTCGACGCACGCCTCGGGAGCGTCGGCGTTCACGTGGACGATCGGAATCTTGAACCCCCGGGCCAGGCCGCTCGCGTAGGACGTGCTGTACGCGTCCTCGGGAGAGGTCGTGAACCCGAGCTGGTTGTTCGCGATGATGTGGATCGTGCCGCCGGTCTGATACCCCGGGAGCCGGTGCAGATTGAGGGTCTCGGCGACGACCCCTTGTCCCGGAAACGCCGCATCTCCATGAATCAGGAGCGGCAGGGCCACGGTCGAGTCGAAATTCGGCGCCCCGGGCCGGTCGGTCTTCGTTCCGGCGGCGCGCACCATCCCGACGACGATTGGATCGACCGCCTCGAGATGGCTGGGATTCGGCGGCATCGAGACGACGAGGCCGACCTGCTGGCCGCCGGCAAGCGCGCGCGACGCGCCCGCGTGGTACTTGACGTCGCCGCTCCACGCCATGTCCTCGCGAAAGCTGCGCGACTGCAGCGGATCCTTGAACTCCGCGAGGATCTGCTCGTACGGTTTTCCCAGCACGTGCGCCATCACGTTGAGGCGCCCGCGGTGGGCCATCCCGATGACGACGTTGCCGATGCCCGCCTCGGCCGCCTCGGTGATCACCTCGTCGAGCACCGGGACGAGCATGTCGAGTCCCTCGATCGAGAAGCGCGTCTTGCCGGGAAAGCTGCGATGGAGGAAGCGCTCGAAGACCTCGACCTCGGTCAGCCGATCGAGCAGCGCGCGTGGATCGATCGGATCGGCCGGCGCGCGAAATCGCCCGCGCTCGACCGCCTCACGCAGCCACTCGCGCTCCTCGGGCACGAAGATGTGCGCGAAGTCGTAGCCGGTCGTCGAGCAGTACACGCGGCGGAGGGCGGCGATGGCCTCGGAGGCGTTGGCGGCCTCCGACGCCACCGGCCCGCCGATGATCGAGGGCGGCAGGCGGCGCAGGTCCTCGTCGGTGACGTTGTGTGTGCGCTCCAGGAGCAGCGGATCGCCCGGCGGCGTGGCGCCCAGCGGATCGATGTGCGCGGCGAGGTGGCCGTAGCGGCGGATTGACTCGGCGAGCGCGACGGCGCCGACGATCGCATCGGTCCGCTCCGCGCGGCGCTCATCCCCAACACGCGTCGTCTGGGCGGATTCGTCGGAGGGCGGGGACCAGCGCTCGAAATACCGGCGGGTGGCCTCGTCCACGGAGCCGGGATCCCGCGAGTAACGCTCGAAGAGCTCGAGCACGTACCCACGGTTGATCCCGGAGAAGTCCTGCCACCCCGCCATAAGGTATTAATGCTATCGCGAAACGCAGAGGACGCCGAGAAGGCAGAGGACGCCGAGAAGGCAGAGGACGCCGAGAAGGCCTTTGCGTCCTTAGCCTCCTTTGCGTCCTTTGCGTCCTTTGCGTTAATCGTGGCGCAACGCCGCCGACGGATCGACGCGGACGGCGCGGCGCGCGGGCAGGTAGCCGGCCGCCAGGCCGACCGCCGCCAGCACGGCCGAGACCGACGCGAGCGTCGCCGGATCTCGCGCCGTGACGTCGACGAGCAACGTCGACAGCGCGCGGCCGGCCGACACCGCCAGCGCGAGGCCGAAGGCGAGGCCGAGCGACAAGACCACGATCGCCTGCCGAACGACGAGCCTGACGACGTCGCGGGCGTCGGCGCCGAGCGCCATGCGGATGCCGATCTCACGGGTGCGCGTGGCGACGCCGTACGACATCACGCCGTACACGCCGACGGCGGCGAGCAGGAGCGCCACGGCGGCAAACAGCCCGATGAGCACGAGCGAGACGCGCTGCGGGAAGAGCGCCGACTGAAGCGAACCCTCGAGCGTGCTGATCGCATACACCGGCTGTTCGGAGTCGAGCGCGAGGATCTCGCGGCGGACCGACGGCAGGAGCGCCGGCGCATCGCCGCGCGCGCGCACCATGAGAAACACCTGGTTCCACATCACCTGCTGTTCCATCGGGATGAAGATCTCGGGCGCCACCGGCGCCGTCGCGCCCCGGTTGCGCGTGTCGGCAACGACCGAGACGACCTCCACCCAGGGCCGATCGGGCCGGGGCGGGCCGATGCGCAACCGGCGGCCGACGAATGGCTCGTTGCGCAGATAGCGATCGGCGAACGTCTCGTTGACGCTCACGACGAGCGGCGCGCGCAGCGTGTCGCGCGCGTCGAAGGCACGCCCTCCTTTCAACGGCACGCCGAGCGTCCCGAAGTAGTCCGGCGTCATCACCGTGATGAGCGTATTCGGCCGCGCCTCCCCCGGTTCCTCCCCCTCAACTTCGAACGACGTCTCGAACGCTCCCATGGGCGGGTACTGCGACGCGGCCGACGCGCGCTCGACCCCCGGCAGCGCGCGGATGCGCTCCAGGACGGCGTTGAAGAACTGGTTGACCGCCTCGCCCTGATACTTCTCGCGCGGCAGCGTCAGCCGCATCGTCAGCACGTTCGACGGATCGAAGCCGAGATCGATGGCCTGGACGCGCATGAAGCTCCGCACGAGGAGCCCGGCTCCCGTCAGGAGCGCCACGGCAAGCGCGACTTCGGCGACGATGAATGCCTGGCGCAGACGGACGACTGCACGGCCGCCGGTCGCGCTGCGTCCCTCGGCCGACAGCCACACGCGAGGGGACGTTCGCCAGGCGCGAACCATTGGAACCAGGCCGATGACGACTGCGGAGATCATGGTCAGCGCCAGGCCGAACGCGAGGACCCGGCCGCTCAGGCTGATCTCGGGCGCGAGCGAGACTACCTGCGCGGGCAGGAACTGCGGGGCGATCACCAGGCCGCCCGCGGCCAGCAGCAGCCCGCCGGCCGCTCCCGCCAGCGAGAGCAACAGGCTCTCGGTCAGCAGCTCTCGAGCGACGCGCCATCGCGCGGCGCCGAGCGCGAGCCGCATCGCGACATCACGCTGATGGGCCGCCGCGCGCGCGAGGAGCAGATTCCCGACGTTGGCGCACGCGATGAGCAGGACGAACAGGACGGCGCCGAAGAGCACGAACGCGGCGTCGCGCAGGCTGGCGGTCACGACCGCCGCCCACGGCCGCGCCTCGAGCCGCCAGCCTTCGTATTCGCGAAACTGCCCCCGGAACTCCTGATCGACGCGGCCGGCGACCGCCGCCAGCTCCGCGTTGGCCTCCTTCAAGCCGGACCCCGGCTCGAGCCGCGCCAGCACCGTGAACTGGCGGACGTTGCGCGGCATCCTCGATGGGTCGCCGCCCCACGGAATCCACAGATCCGTCCCGAGCAGAAGCAGGCCGGGCGGCATCACGCCGACGACCGTCGCGGCCTGACCGCCGATCCGGATCGCGCGGCCGACGATCTGGCGATCCCCGCCGAAGCGGGTCTGCCAGATGCGATGGCTGATGATCGCGACGGGCGGCCCGTTCGGGGCCAACTCGTCAGGCAGAAAGCCCCGCCCCAGGACAGCCCGCATGCCGATGACCTCGAACGGATCGTCGAGCAGCAACGCCGTGAACAGCCGCTCGGGCTCGTCGCCGCCCGAGACGTTCCGATTGCCAAGGTCGAACGCCGTCGTCAGGCCGAAGCTCCGCATCTTCTTGAAGTCGAAGTACTCGGCGGGCGACAGCGTCTCGATGAAGCGAAGCTCCGAGCTCTGGCGCGGGAACGCCACTCCAACCGAGACGAGCCTATCGGGATCGGGATAGGGAAACGGATGCAGCACCAGGCCGTCGACGAGCCCGTAGATGAGGCTGCTCCCCCCGATGCCGAGCGCGAGCGACAGGATCGCCGCCGCGCTGAACGCCGGCTGACGGATCACGAGACGGAAGGCGTGCCGAAGGTCGTGCAGCATCGTATCCACCTTGTTGGGCGAAGGCCTGGGATTCCGAACCGCGGCGATGATCTGCCGCGTGCGTTGGCGCGACGCCGACGCGCAGAGATCGAGCAGTGTGTCCACCCAGAACAGCGCACCGCCTCCGCGACGCGCATAGCGCGGCTCGCCCCGCGCGTCGAGGAACGCGGACTCGAGCTCCGACGCGAACCGGCGGCGGAACGACGCCGGATAGGCGTGCATGAGCAGCCGGTACAGCCACAAGCGAGCACTCATGAGGGATCGACGAGCCCCGGCGAGATCGCGCGCGCGTGCGTGAGAACGGCGCCGTAGCGCCGCAGCTCCACGCGCAGCGCGGCGCGGCCGGCAAACGTCAGCCGATAGGTCCGGCGATGCGGTTGACCGGCGGATGCGGGCGAAGCCTCTTCGATCAAACCGTCTTCCTCGAGGCGCTGGATCGCTTCGTAAAGCGTGCCCGGCCCGAGCCGGATGTCGCCGCCGGTCACGCGCTCGACTTCCTGCTTGATCGCGTAGCCGTGCTGATCGCCGTAGCTGAGGGCCAGAAGCATGTGAACGACACGGAGAGATGGAGGACGCATGGGGCGCTACTATATCGGATTCCGATAGTCTCGAGTTCTGAGTCTTGAGTTTTGAGTTCTGGTGGTGAGTTAACTCACAACTCAAGACTCAAAACTCACAACTCGCTTAATTAGAACCAGAGTTCTTGTTCTATAATTGGCCGTGCCTCACCGCCGGCCGAGCCAACGACGCAGCCGCGCCAACCTCGATCGAATGACGACGGCCACGCGTAAGCTCCTGCTATCGAGGCAGTTCGATGACGTCGCCATCCGTGACGTCGTCCGAGAGGCCGGGACGTCAATCGGCGCCTTCTACAACAGGTTCTCCGACAAGAGGGCCCTGCTCGAATATCTCGACGTGCAGCAGACGGCTGCGGCGTTGACGCTCTGGACTGCCTTCTTCGATCGCCCCCGGTGGCGTACAGCGGCGCCGGCCGAGATCGTCCGCGCGTTCATAGCGGCCGCCGTCCGGGCCCATCGGCAGAATGCAGGGCTGCTCCGCGCCATCCACTTCCGGCTCCGCTCGCAGGAGGACGCGGACTTTCGGACGCGGGCGCGGCGCGTCGATCAGCTCATCCGGCGGCGCCTCACCGACCATCTGCTGGCCCGGCGCGGCGAGCTGGCGCATCCGGCGCCGGAGCGCGCGATCCCGTTCGCGCTCCTGTTCACGGCGGCCGCGATCCGCGAGGCGATCCTGTTCGAGGATCTACGGCTCAATCCGGGGGACCTCGGCGACGAGCAGCTCACTGAGGAGCTGACGCGGGCGTTCTGTGCGTACGTGGGGTGCTCGTAGCTTGACCCCGACCTCCCCTCCCCCTAGACTCCGCCGCATGAAGCTCCACCTACGCGCGCGTGTCTCCGCCGCGCTCGTCGCCGTCTCGGTCGCCGGCCTCGCCGGCCAGTCGAAGCCACCGGTCACCAGGAAGGACGAGGTCGTCGATCGGCTCCACGGTGTGGACGTGCCGGACCCGTATCGCTGGCTCGAAGATCAGCAGGCGCCGGCGACGCGCGCCTGGATCGACGCGCAGAACGCGCACACGGAGGCGGTCGTCGGTGGTCTCGCGGGCAAGGCGCAGATCGAGCGGCGGCTGACGGAGCTGATGAAGATCGACACCATCGGCACGCCGACCGTCCGCGGCGGCAGGTACTTCTACTCGAAGCGCCGCGCCGACCAGAACCTGCAGGTGCTCTACTTCCGGCGCGACCGAGACGCTCAGGAAGAAGTGCTCGTCGATCCGCACACGTTGAGCGCGGACCATTCGACCTCGGTCACGCCACTGGACGTCTCGCCCGACGGCACCGTGCTGGTCTACGGCGTCCGAGCCGGCGGCGAGGACGAGCTGACCGTCCGTCTGCTGGACGTGGACGCGAAAAAAGAGCTGCCGACCGTCCTGCCGCGGGCGCGGTACTCGGGCATGTCGATCACGAAGGACAAGAAGGCGCTCTTCTACTCGAAGCAGACGCCGGACGGGCCGCGGGTCTTCCTGCATCGGGTCGGGAGCGATCCCTCAACCGATCGGAAGGTCTTCGGCGACGGCTACGGGCTCGGGAAGATCATCAGCGTGGCGTTGTCCGATGACGGACGGTATCTGACCGTGACGGTCCGGCACGGCTCGGCGGCGATGAAAGAGGAGATCTACATCGCCGATCTCGAGAAGGGGGCGGTGCTGGAGCCGCTCGTGACCGACATCGACGCCACCTTCGACAGCACGATCGCGGGACGGACGATGTATCTCCGCACCAACTGGAACGCTCCGAAACAGCGCGTCATGGCGGTCGATCTCGATCGCCCGGCGCGCCCCTACTGGCGAGAGGTGATCCCGGAGTCCACGGCCGTCATGACCAGCCTGAACACCGTCGGCGGCCGTCTGTTTGCCGCCTATCTCGAGAACGTCCAGAGCCGCATCCGCATGTTCGGGCTCGACGGGACCCCGGCGGGCGAGATGACCGCGCCCGGCGTCGGCGTCACGAGCAACGTGTCGGGCGAGTGGGAGCGCGACGAAGGCTTCTTCACCTTCAGCTCGCTCTCGACGCCGGCGACGATTTATCGGTACACGGTGTCGAGCGGTGAACGGCAGGTCTGGGCCAGGCTGCAGGTGCCGGTGGCGGAGGCCCCCATCGACATCAAGCAGGTCTGGTTCGTGTCGAAGGACGGCACCAAGGTCCCGATGTTCGTCGCGCACCGGCGCGGGCTGAAGCTGGACGGGTCCAATCCGGCGCTGCTGACGGGCTACGGCGGATTCAACGTGAGCCAGATGCCCAACTTCTCCTCGCGCGCGTCGTTCTGGATTGAAAACGGGGGCGTCTACGCGCTCGCGAACATGCGCGGCGGCGGGGAGTTCGGCGAGGAATGGCACCACGCGGGGATGCTCGACAAGAAGCAGAACGTGTTCGACGACTTCATCGCCGCCGCGGAGTGGCTCGTGAAAAACGGCTACACCTCGTCCTCCCGGCTGGCGGTCTCGGGTGGGTCGAACGGCGGGCTGCTCGTCGGCGCCCTCCTGACGCAGCGTCCCGAGCTCGTCCGCGCGGTCGTCTGCACGTACCCGCTCCTCGACATGGTGCGGTACGACAAGTTCATGGTCGCGAAGTTCTGGGTGCCGGAGTACGGATCGGCGGACGATCCGGCGCAGTTCAAGACGCTCCTCGCCTATTCGCCGTACCACCGCGTGAAGAAGGGCGTCAACTATCCCGGCGTGCTCTTCATCACCGGTGACGGCGACACGCGCGTCGCTCCGTTGCACGCGCGCAAGATGGCGTCGCTCCTGCAGGATCAGACGGGATCCGATCAGGCGGAGCGGCCGATCCTCCTCAAGTACGACACGAAGGCCGGCCACTCCGGTGGCCTGCCGCTCAGCAAGCAGATCGAGAATCTCACCGACGAGATGAGGTTTTTGTTCTGGCAGCTGGGGGTGAAAGCCGCCACGTGAGACGCGGAGGCTATCGAGGGCGCAGAGAAAGGCGGGGACGAAGAGACACAGAGACACAGAGGCGCGGAGTTAACCAAATGATTAAGGTTTCCTCTGTGTCTCTGCGTCTCTGTGCCTCCCCCGTCCCCGCTTTTTCTCTGTGCCCTCACCAACCTCTGTGGCCTCCTAAGGGCTTGAGAGCTCGGGAATGATCGGCTCAGGCGGCACGACGCGTGTGAACTCGCCGCGCTGAAGCAGCTCGCGTCCCTTGCCGCCGCGCGACGTCACCGTGTACTTCGCGGTACTGATCGTCTGCTCCGCCCCGCGTGTCGTCTCGACGCGCATGAGGTCGCGGTCGTCGGTTGACGCGATGAAGCCGAGGACGCGGTCCTCCCCTTTCGCGAGCTTGATGAGCAGGACGCCCTTGCCGGGGCCGGAGAGGAAATTGACCTCTTCAGCCTTGCAGAGCATCGCGCGCGCCTGCTGCGTGGCCGCGATGATCGTCTCGCCACCGGTCAGCACCGCGACGCCGACGATCGCGGCATCCTTCGACGGTCGCGCGAACCTGCGCCCGGCCCGAGTACTCGGCTCGACGAACGGCTCCAGCGAGAACCGCAGGCTGTAGCCGTCGCTCGAGACGGCTAGGGCGTGCGTCGGAGGAACGTCACCCTCTTTCTTCGCGGCGATCTTTGGCGTCGCCCGGGGATCCAGGCTCACGGCGGCGACCACGCGCTCGCCGTCCTTGAGCTTGAACAGGCGCTGGATCGGCTCGCCGTAGCCGGTCGACGCGGGGACGTCGATCAACCGGCACGTGTAGGCCACGCCGAAGTTCGTGAAGAACACGGCGGTCGCCCTCGTGCTGCCGGCGATCACGGCGAGCACCGAATCCCCCTCGCGCAGCCTCGTCGTGGACAGGTCGCGCACTTCCTTCTGCCGTTTCACCCAGCCGTCGCGGGACACGATCGCGACGTTGTCCTCTTCGACGATGAAGTCCTGCTCGGTGAACTCGACCTCCTCTTCGGCCTCGATCTTCGTGCGGCGCGGGTCGATCTTCGCGTTGCCGTGCGTCTTCTGCAGCTCCTCGATCTCCTCGCGGACGATCGTCCAGCGGCTGTCTTCATCCTTCAGGAGCGCGTTGATCTGCCGCGACCGCTTGCGCTTCTCCTCGAGCTCCTTCTGGATGACGAGGATCTCCAGGCGCGCCAACCGGTAGATCTTCAGCTCGAGGATCGCGTCGGTCTGTTCGGCGTCGAGGTTGAAGCGCTTGATGATCTTTTCGGCCGCGTCCGCTTTGCCGTCGGACTTCCGGACGATCCGCAGGATCTCGTCCAGCGCGTCGAAAACGGTTTCGAAGCCTTCGAGGATGTGGATCCGCTTCTTCAGCGCCGCCAGCTCGTGTTCGAGCCGGCCGGTGACCACGTCGAGCCGGAAGTGCAGGAAGTGCCAGAGGATTTCTTTCAATGCCAGCCGCTCGGGCCGGCCGACCTCCGGATTCTCGGTCGGCACCAGGCACGTCAGGTTCACCGGCACCGTCGTCTGCAGCGGCGTGTGCTTGTAGAGGTACGCCATCACCATCTTCTCGTCGGCGTCGCTCTTGAGCGTCAACGCGATGCGGACATCGTCGGTGGAGATGTCCTTGACGTCCACGACCTGCGGCAGCTTCCGCGAGAGCACGATTTCGCCGATCCGCTCGACGAGCTGCGCCTTGTTGACGGTGTAGGGAATGCTGTCGATGTAAACGGTCTTCGTCGTGCGCGTGTCGGGACCGATGTCCCAGGTGCCCCGGAGGCGGACCGTTCCGGAGCCGGTCTTGTAAATCTGGCGCAGCTCCTCCTGGTTGTTCAGGATCTGGCCGCCGGTCGGGAAGTCCGGTCCCTTGATGTAGCGGCAGAGCTGGGCGTTGCCGATCTCGTCGTTTTCGAGCAGCTTCAGGAGCGCGGTGCAGACCTCGCCGAGGTTGTGCGGCGGGATGCTCGTCGCCATGCCGACGGCGATGCCGGTCGCGCCGTTCACCAGCAGGCTCGGGATGCGCGCGGGCAGGACGACGGGCTCGGTCTTCGTACCGTCGTAGTTCGGCCGGAAGTGGACGGTGTCCTGGTCGATCTCCATGAGCAGCTCGTCGCTCAGGCGCGCGAGCCGGCATTCGGTGTAGCGCATTGCCGCGGCGTTGTCGCCGTCGAGCGATCCGAAGTTACCCGCCCCGTCAATCAGCGGATAGCGCATGGAGAAGGGCTGCGCGATGCGCACGAGGGTGTCGTAGATCGCCGTGTCGCCGTGCGGATGGTAGCTGCCCATCACGTCGCCGACGACCTTCGCGCACTTCCTGTGCTTGGCGTCGGCCGTCAGGTTCTGCTGCCACATCGTGTAGAGGATGCGGCGCTGCACCGGCTTGAGGCCGTCGCGGACGTCCGGCAGCGCGCGAGACGTGATGACCGACAGGGCGTAGTTGAGATACCGGGCCTGCGCCGCCTCGTGGAGCGGAACGACGTCATAGCCGCCCCCACCGCCGCCTGGCCGATCGATGACGCCGGCGCCACCGCCGCCGCCGTCCATCTGATCGAAGAGTGAAGGACTCTTCCCGCGCCGCTTCGCCACTCGTTGGCCTCCGGCGCACAGAATACCATCCGATATACTTGGACCGTGATCACTTACGCAGATTTCGACAAGGTGGACGTCCGCGTCGGACGCGTCGTGCAGGTGGACGATTTTCCCGAAGCGCGCAAGCCGGCTTACAAGCTCCTCATCGATTTCGGCGCCGAGATCGGCGTGAAGAAGTCATCGGCGCAGGCGAAAGCGCTCTACTCGAAAGAGGCGCTGCTCGGACGGCTGGTCCTCGGCGTCGTCAACTTTCCGCCTAAGCAGATAGGACCGTTCATGTCCGAGGTGCTCACGCTCGGCGTGCCGGACGGCACCGGGCACGTCGTGCTGGTCGGGCCCGAGAGGGAGGCGCCCCTGGGCGGACGGTTGTTTTGAGGAGGGCGGGCCTCTTAGGCCCGCCTATAAATGAAGAAATTGAATTTCCTCCAGCTCGACGTCTTTACCGACAAGCCATTCGAAGGGAATCAGCTCGCGGTCTTCCCGGACGGGCGCGGCCTTCCGGCGAAGACGATGCAGGCCATCGCGAAGGAGATGGCGTTCGCGGAATCGACGTTCATTCTTCCGGCCGAGAAGAAAGGGGACGTCAGGATGCGCATCTTCACGCCTGACAGCGAGCTGCCGATGGCGGGCCATCCGACGGTCGGCAGCACGTTCGCGCTCGCGCATCTCGGGAGGATCAAACGCGGCAGGCCGCAGTTCGTATTCGAGCTCGGCGTCGGGCCGACGCCCGTCGCGCTCGAATGGAACCGCAAGGGTCTGTCGTTCGCCTGGATGACGCAGCGAGCGCCGGAGTTCGGCCGGTCGCCCGCGGATATGCGTGACCTCGCCGCGGCCCTGGGGCTCGCCGTCGACGATCTGGCCGACGGACCGCCGCCGCAGGAAGTCTCGTGCGGTGTTCCGTTCTTTTTCGTTCGGCTCGCCTCGAGGCGCGCCGTCGACGCGGTAGAAGTGGATCGGCGTGCGCTCGAACGCTTTTACGGCACGCACGGGCTGAAGATTCTGCCTGTCTTCGTCTTCACGACGGAACGCGGATCCGACAAGGCGACCTGCTACAGCCGCATGTTCGCCCCCGGCTTCGGCATCGTCGAGGATCCGGCCACGGGCGGCGCGAGCGGGCCGCTTGGCTCGTATCTCGTCCACCACGGCATCGTCACGCCGGCGGAAGGAACACGGATCGTGAGCCTGCAGGGGAAGAAGATGGGGCGCCCGAGCTGGATTCACGTCGACATCGGCACGACCAGCGGCGCGATCGATCGCGTCCGGGTCGGCGGGAAGGCGGTCCTGATCGGTGAAGGCCACCTGCGCTTCTAGGTCCGGCGCGCTCGGTGCGCTGCTGGTGGCGGCGCTCGTTGCCGGCTGCTCGTCGGAGGGCCCGACCGAGCCGTCGCCGACTCCCAATCCTTCCACGCCGGTCGTGTACACCGCCGTCGCCGCCTCGGACGGGCTCGGCATCGGCTCGAGCGTAGAGTGCCTCCCGCTCTTCGAGTGCCCGAACGGGATGGGGTATGTCCAGGTGATCGCGCGGACGCTTCGCGCCGGGCGGACCGTGAGCCTGACGAACCTCGCGATCCCCGCCGCCGTGCTGAGCCCGCGGATCCAGAACCTCGGACGGCAGTACGGCCGGCTCATCCCGGCGAATTTCCTGGACGCCGAGCTTCCAAATGTCGCGCGCGACTCGACGCTCGTGACGATCTTCGCCGGCGCCAACGACGCGAACACAATCGTCGAGGCGCTCGAACGGGGCGCGGCCGGCTCGAACACCGGCGCGTTCATGGACGATCAGGTCCGTCAGTTCACAGCGGAGTACCGGCAGCTGGTCGCCGGCATCCGCTCCCGGGCCGGCCAGCCGCGGATCATCGCCGCGAACCTGCCCAATCTCGCCGGGGCCCCGTACGCCGCCGGCTACCCACCGGCGCGACGGCAGGCGATGCAGACGCTGACGGTGCGTCTGACGCGCGAGGCGATCAACACGCTTACGGCTGAAGGCGTCGCGGTGGTGGACCTGATGTGCGACGGCCGCTCGTACGAGCCGGGCCGGTACTCCAACGACGGGTTCCACCCGAACGACGCCGGCTACGCGTTCCTGGCGGAATTGATGTTGAGGGCGGCGAACGAGGCGAGCTTCCCCGCGCCGCAGAACGACTGCTCGTTCATGCGGATTGTGTCGTAGCGGCTGGCCGTAGCAGCCCTAAAGGGCTGCGCTACGTACGCTCTCGATAAAAGGCAATCAAATCCATGCTCTTCGGCGGCTGGACGCCGAGTTGGCGGAGCATGGTCGTCACCTGGCCGCGATGGTAGCTGGCGTGGTTGACGACGTGCTGGAGCATCTGCCAGAACGGGGACTTTCCCGGCTGGCCGCTGAGGAGCTTGTACTCGACGACGCGGCTGATGCCCTCCTCGCCGAGGCCGTCGAGGAACGACCGCATCTTCGCTTCGTGCTCGACCCACACCCGGCGAAGCTCCGCGACGCTTGGAAAGAGATCAGCCGACAGGAGCGCCGTTGGCGACTGCCCGTTCCAGCGCGAGTGCCACGCCCATTCCGCCGCGTAGGTGTGGGCGAGCGTTTCCCGCACCGAGCGGAAGCTGTTTCCGAGATCGCGGTTGAACTGTTCGGGGGTGAGGCGGTCAGCCGCCTCCAGGACCCTGTCGCGCGCCCAGTAGTGGTAATCGAGAAGCGTGCGCAGATCCTGGAGGTTCATACAAAGCGGCCCGAAAGGGCTGCGCTCCGGGCAGCCCTAAAGGGCTGCGCTACTTGATAAACAGCATCTCCCGGTACGTCGGGAGCGGCCAGAGCGCGTGCGGGATGACGGTCTCGAGCTTGTCCCCCGCCTCGCGCAGATCCGCCATCGCCGGGACGACGTGGTCGCGGAAGTGCTTCGCGTGGGTCTCGGCCGAGCCGGTCCCTTCGTGCTCGACGAGCTTCGAGACCTTCTCGGTCCGCGCGCGGAAGTCGTCGATCAACCGGATCAGGTCGTCGAGGAGCTGAGACGTGCTCTTCGAGGTGGCGCCGGCCGCTTTGACCGCGGCCGCGCTCTCGGCGACCTGCTTCTGATACTCGAAGGCGGCCGGCAGGATGTACCGGTTCGCCATGAGAATCATCAGCTGCGCCTCGACGTTGATCGTCTTGATGTACTGCTCGTAGTTGATCTCGCCGCGGGCGTGCAGCTCGCGCTCGTTGAGCACCTTGTACTTCTCGAACGCGGCGACGACGTCCGGCTTCAGGAGCTCGGCGAAGGCGTCGACCGACGTCTTGTGGTTGAGCAGCCCACGGCGCGCCGCTTCCTGCTGCCACTCCTCGGAGTAGTTGTTGCCGTTGAAGATGATCCGCTTGTGCTGCTTGATCGTCGACGTCAAGAGCGCGCGGAGCGCTTCTTCGAGCTTCTGCCCGCCCTCGACCGCCTTCTCGAGCTCGGTCGCGACGTGGTCGAGCGCCTCGGTCACCGCGACGTTCAACGCGATGTTCGGGAACGCGATGCTCTGGCTCGCCGATACCGCGCGGAACTCGAACTTGTTGCCCGTGAACGCGAACGGGCTCGTCCGGTTGCGATCGCCGGCGTCCCGCGGGAGCTTCGGCAGCACCGAGACGCCGGAGTCGAGGATCCCGCCGCTCTTCGTCGACTTCGCGGAACCTTTTTCGATCTGCTCGAAGATGTCGGTCAGCATGTCGCCGAGGAAGATCGAGATGATCGCCGGCGGCGCTTCGTTCGCGCCGAGCCGGTGGTCGTTGCCGGCGCTGGCGACGCTCATCCGGAGCAGCCCCTGGAACTTGTCCACGGCGCGGAGCATCGCGGCGCAGAACACCAGGAACTGAATGTTGTCGTGCGGCGTGTCCCCGGGATTCAGCAGGTTGTTCCCGAGGTCGTCGCTCATGCTCCAGTTCAGGTGCTTGCCGGAGCCGTTCACGCCGGCGAACGGCTTCTCGTGCAGCAGGCACGCCAGGCCGTACTTCGGCGCGATGCGCTTCATCGTCTCCATCGTCATCATCTGATGATCGGTGGCGACGTTGGCGTTCTCGAAGACCGGCGCGACCTCGTACTGGCTCGGCGCGACCTCGTTGTGACGGGTCTTCACCGGCACGCCGACCTTGTACAGCTCGCGCTCGGCGTCATGCATGAACGCCAGCACGCGCTCGGGGATCGAGCCGAAATACTGATCCTCCAGCTCCTGCCCTTTCGGGGGTCGTGCGCCGAACAGGGTCCGGCCGGCGTTGATGAGGTCCGGCCGGTTGAAGTAGAAGTTGCGGTCGATCAGGAAGTACTCCTGCTCGGGGCCGCAGGTCGTCACCACGCGCTGCGCGCGCGAGCCGAAGAGCTTCAGGATTCGGAGCGCCTGCTTCGACAGCGCCTCCATCGAGCGGAGGAGCGGCGTCTTCTTGTCGAGCGCCTCGCCGGTCCAGCTCACGAACGCCGTCGGGATGACGAGCGTGCAGCCGTTGGGCGTCTTGAGCAGCCACGGCGGGCTGGTCGGATCCCATGCCGTGTAGCCGCGCGCCTCGAAGGTCGAGCGCATGCCGCCGGACGGGAAGCTCGATGCATCGGGCTCGCCCTGGATCAGCTCCTTGCCGCTGAACTCCGCGACGGCGCGCCCTTCGGCCCCCGGCGCGAGAAACGAGTCGTGCTTCTCGGCCGTGATGCCGGTCATCGGCTGGAACCAGTGGGTGTAGTGCGTGGCGCCGTGCTCGACCGCCCAGTCCTTGAGCGCCGCGGCGATGATGTCCGCGGTCGATCCGTCGAGCGGCTCGCCGATCGTCATCGTGCGGCGCAGCGCGCGGTAGACCTCTTTCGGGAGGCGGGCCCGCTGGATTTGATCGCTGAAGGTGAGGCTGCCGAAGATCTCGGCGACGTTGGCGGTCTCCTCGGTGGAGCGCCCGTTGGCGGTTTCGACCGGGCCGTTGGCCGGATACGCGCGGCCGACGCCCCACTCGGTAATACTTCTGATCGCCTCACCTAATGCTGCGGATCCCATTGACGTCCCTTCCTTGCGCTGTGCAGTGATTTCTGGTGCGGGCGGGAGAACCTCTCCGCCACGAATGAGGACTTTGATTATCTTTCACTCGCCGCCACTCGGGCAAGTGACAAATTGCGACACCGACGCGATCGCTTTTTTCCGGAACAATCGCAGGCCACCGCCCGAAAGATGGCGACAAAAGTCGCCGAGGCAACATTGCCGATCCAGAGGGCATTACTCTATCCACGAGCCAAGATGATGAACGCTGAACTCATCCGAAGGGGAGCGGTTGACGGGCGCCTGACGCGCCGGGAAGCGCTCGCGCTCGTGTCCACAGGCTTGTGTGCGTCCGCGAGGCCGAGTGTATCGGCGCAGTCGGCCCGCGGCCGTCTGCCCGAAGCACTGCCGCCAGGTGTGGCGGCCATCCTTGCGCGCATGCTGGCACAGGCCCCGTCATCGATGAATACCGACTGGTTCGGGACGATGGCGCTGCTCGGCGCGCTGCAGTGGCGCAGGCGAGGCGTCACCGAAGTCGGGCCGTTCTGCAAGGCGTGGCTCGCGCACCACCTTCAGACAACCGAGGTCGCCAAGTACTCGGGCAATCGCTCGCGCACGGTCGTGGCCGGTGGCATCCCGCTGACGACCTACGCCGGCCACTTCGGGATGTCTCAGGTGTGCGAGCAGATGGTCACGCAATTCCAGGACGAGCGCGCGCGGAAGGTCGCCGCAGATGTCGCCGCCATCGTGCTGCACAAGACTGCCCGCAATCGAATCGGCCTGGTTGGCCACGACGACACGGCGGACTTTGCCATTCCCGATGTGACCTTCCTTGCCGTCAGCGCTCTCCTGATCGGCGCCGCGGTGGACCGGCAGAATGAGGCGGCGTATCGCGAGCAGGCGCTCTATCAGCTGCGCACGTCGATCGATACGTTCCTGATGAAGGACGCCGGCCTTGCGAAAACGCTCTACCGCGGCGATGGCGTCGGCCAGACGTACTGGACGCGTGCGTCTGGATGGCTGCTCTGGGCCATCACGGCGATGCTGCGACGGCTCGCTCCGCAGCACCCGGCCTTCGGCGGCTTCAGATCGGATTTACGCAGGCTCGTCGATGGGATGACGCGCGTGCAGGAACCGAACGGCGGATTTCACGTGCTGCTCGACGATCCCTCTACGCCGCTGGATGCCTCCGGTCCCGCGATGTTTGCGCTCGGCGTTCATGAATCCGTCCGGCTCGGCTGGCTGCCAGGCAGCTATCGGCCCGCATCAGAGAAGGCCTGGGAGTTCGTCAAGGCACACCTCACCGACGATGGAGTGCTTCGCAACACGTATTACGTCTGGGCGCTGCCCGCAGAGAATCGGGAGATGCGGCTGCGCGACGAATCGTCGGGTTGGGCCATGGGATTCGTGCTTGCCGCCGCGAACGAGATGACGCTGTAGCATGCGCATATGAGCAGACCATCGGTTTCACGGCGCGAATTCCTCGGCTGCATCGGCGGCGCGGCGATCGCGACCGCAGATGGCCGCAGACGGACGCAGATTTCCGCAGTCTCGGCCCGGCAGGTGCCGCCCGCGGCGCCGTCCGCTGGCTCGTTGACGGATGTCGCTGGCGTGCGCGTCGGACACTTCACTCATCCGCGTCGTCCGACCGGCTGCACGGCGATCCTGTTCGACAAGCCGCCGACGGCCGGCGCCGACTACGCAGGATCGGCGGCTGGAGAGTCGCTCGGCGTCATGCTGCAGCCGACGAGCCCGGTCGATCGCATTCACGGCATCCTGCTGATGGGCGGGGGCGCAATGGCCCTCGGCTCGACGGCCGGCATGGTCCGCTTCCTCGAGGAGCAGCGCGTCGGGCACGACTGGGGCGTGCCGAACGTGCGCGTGCCGATTGTCGTCGGCGCGGTCATCGACGATCTCGCTATCGGCGACGGGCGCATCCGGATCGGACCGGACGATGCGTATCGGGCCTGTCAGCAGGCGACGAGCGCAGCGGTTTCGGAAGGAAGCGTCGGCGCGGGCGCCGGCGCCACGGTGGGAAAGCTGTTCGTCGGCCGTGGAATGCCCGGGATGAAAGGTGGCGTGGGCAGCGCGTCGATACGTCTCGGCGACGTCGTGATCGCCGCGCTCGTCGTGGTCAATTGCGCCGGAGACGTCATCGACTGGCGAACGGGCACCATCGTCGCTGGGGCGCGGACGGCTGATGGCCGAGGCTTCGCACGCACAGTAGATGTTTTGCGCCGCGATCTCTCGACGCGACCGGCCCCGCCGGCAGACGACGCCCAACGAGCAACGACGCTCACCGTCGTGGCGACAAACGCGGCGCTCAGCAAGACCCAGTTGACCAAGCTTGCCCTGGTCGCTCACACCGGCGCGGCACGGGCCATCAATCCTTACCAGACACAGAACGACGGAGACCAGGTTCTGGCTCTCTCTACCGGAGCGGTGAACCCGAACGTGTCGCTCACTCCAATCGGCGCGATCGCGGCCGAGGTCGTTGGTGACGCGATACTCCGTGCCGTGCGCGCGGCTACCGGGCTGCCTGGATGGCTGTCGGTGAAAGAGCTGCAGTAGTAGGAGATGCTTCTGGATACTGGAGGTCGATTGACGATTGGGGCCCGGTCAGCCAGCAGAACGACCTTTCTTTTGAGCGTCTTCAATCACAAGTTCCATCAACCGCCGAAACGTCGGGGCAAGCTCGGCGACCTGGACGAGTCGCCGGTTACAGAGAATCTCCTCGTGATCGAACTTTACGACTGGGCAGTCACCGTCGGGCAGGCGCCGGTTCAAGTCGAAGCAAACCGGGTCGTAGTCGACGTCCGGCCCTTTACCGAACTGCGTGAACCGCGCCGGCGCCAGTGCGTCCAATAGACCTCGGTCTTTTGTGATGGCTGTCGCAAGACCACTAAGACGCGGGGGAAGACTTCCAAGGAGCCGCAGGCGACCGACGTCAACCTCACTCCACCGATAGGACAGAATCAACTGCTCGTAAAGCGGCGGAACCGGACCTGGGATCACCGCGTACAGGTCGTCAAGCGTACTTCGCGGGGTGTCCACCCGCAGCGGGTGCCAGGGAGCCCAGCCATCCGCATCCCAGGGACGCGTCAGAACGGGCTCGATCTTTCCGTCGACCGAGATCGTCTTACCGATCTCCAATTCATCGAAGTCACCAAATGTGGCTACGAAGTGTTTCACGAGTTCGACGTCGATGATCAGGCGATCCTCCTGAATTCTGGATTCTGAAAGAACCTCAGAGGACAGTTACGACTTCGAAGCACACCACGGCCCCCTTCGCGTCGATGGCTACGCTCACATCGTTTATCCAGCGGTCATACACCAGGACCCTGGTGGCTTTGGGGAGACAGCTCTTCACGTTCGCCTCCTCAGAGAAGAAAACGCTCATGAGGGAGGATTCGGTTATCACTTCCGCCGGCGCTCCAAGCACCTGGATTACCTCGGCCTCCTGCATGCCAGTCCTCAGCTGACTCGTTCCGTTGCATGCGATTGTGGCCAGGCAGATCCCGACAGCAAGCGCCATTTGTCGTGCGCGCAACGTCAGGCAATCCTTCTGGATTCTGACTTCTGAATTCTGGATTCTGGAGGAAGCTGCGGCTCCGGCACGTACTCGCGCTCGCGGCGCCTGATCTCTTTGTAGCGCCGGAACACGTCCCGCTGGCTCTCGAGGCCGAGCGCCGATCGCCACGTGCTGCCGCGGAAGGTGTGCGCGAACATCTGGCCCGCGTGCCGTAGAACAAATCCCGGATCGTGGCGCAGCGCCGCGGGGAAATGCCTCGCCTTCATCCACCGTTCGGCGCGCCACCGCATGAACTCCACGTCTTCGGCCGACAGGTGCTTCGTCCGTACGACCGCCGTCGTCCCGTCGTACTCCTCGAAGTTTTCGTTGACGATGAGGTTCTGGTCGCGAAAGTCCTTCGTCATCGGCGTCCGCGGGTACGGCGTCGGATGCTGGATGTAGGGCCAGTCCACGTACTGCCGCGCGAACGCCAGGTTCACCTCGACCGACTCCGGCGTGTCGTCCGGGTTGCCCACGATCAGCCCGCCGACCACGTACATCCCGTGACGGTGGAGGATGTCGATCGCGCGGGCAGAGGCGTTGCCCACCGTCCGTCCGTGCTCGCGCTCGGCGTTCTTCGACCGCGCGCGGAGGAACTCGAGATCGTTGTCGAGGATGTTCTCGATCCCGAGGAACACGTAGCGGAAGCCGGCCCGCCGCATGAGCGGCGCGAGCGTCTCGCCGTGGTTCGCGATCGACGAGGTCATCCCCTGGACGATGTAGTCGATGTCGTTGACGCCCGCGTCGACCATTGCCCGGCAGAGCCCTTCGAACCGCGCGACGTTCAGCGTGATGTTGTCGTCGACGAGGAAGATCGCGCGCGCCCCGCGCGCCTTCGCGTCGCTGATGTCCGCCAGCACGCGATCGAACGACCAGGTCTCGAAGTTGCGCCCGCGCATCTCGATGATCGAGCAGAAGCTGCAGTCGTACGTGCACCCGCGCGAGGTCTCGACGACGTCGATCTGGCGGCCGAGGAACGTGTAGCCTTTCAGCACGCGCGCCGCCCGGTTCGGGAGACGCACGGCGTCACCGTCGAGCGAGCTGACGGCGCGGTCGGGATTGTGAACGAAACGATCGCCATTGCGCCACGACAGGCCGGCGATGCTTTGCGCCCTCTGCGTGCTCTGCGTCCCCTCGAGGACACGCAGAAGCTCACGGACCGTGAGATCCCCTTCGCCTCGGACGATATAGTCGACGCCGAGCGAGGGATCGTCGTACGCGTCCGAGGCGAGGCTCGGATCGTACCCGCCGAGGACGATCGTCGCCGACGGCCGCATCGCCTTGATGATGCGCATGAGCCGGTGGGCGGTCCGGCGCTGGAACGTCATCACCGACAGCCCCACGACATCCGGCTCGCGCTCGCGCACGAGCCGTTCGACCGTCTCGCGCACGCGATCCTGGACGAGCACGAGGTCGGCGATCGCGACGTCGTGATGCGCGTCTACGTTCCCCGCGATCGACGCGAGCGCCCCGTTCGGCATCCGCATCGTCAAGGATGGGGTGTGCTCGAAGGAGTCGGGCATCGACAGCAGAAGGACGCGCACGGGAGCAGAATACAGAATCCGGCGCCCAGAATCCATGATCAGAGTAGGCCCGACCTTCAGGTCGGGCGTGCCCGAAGTACTCGACCGTCCGGAATTATCCCACCGCGCCGGGCCTGAAGGCCGGGCCTACAGTATCCTGACCTGGTGCGCCGCATCGTCCACGTCGACATGGACGCCTTTTACGCGTCCGTGGAACAGCGGGACGACCCGTCCCTGAGAGGCAGACCCGTCGCCGTCGGCGGCTCCCCGGACGGCCGCGGCGTCGTCGCGGCGGCGAGCTACGAAGCGCGCCAGTACGGCGTGCGGTCGGCGATCCCGATGGCCCGCGCCCTCCGGCTCTGTCCGTCGCTCGTCATCGTGCATCCGGACTTCTCGAAGTACCGCTCCGTGTCGAGGCAGGTGTTCGAGATCTTCCGCGCGGTGACGCCGCTCGTCGAGCCGCTGTCGATGGACGAGGCGTATCTCGACGTGACGGCGAACGCGTGGAACGAGCCGTCCGGTACGCGCGTGGCCGAGCGGCTCAAGCGCCTGATCCGCGAGACGACGTCGCTGACGGCGTCGGCCGGCGTCGCGCCCAACAAGTTCCTCGCCAAGATCGCCTCCGGCTGGAAAAAGCCCGACGGCCTCACCGTCATCGCGCCCGACAGGATCGAGGGCTTCCTCCACAAGCTCCCAGTCGATGCGCTCTGGGGCGTCGGACCGGTGACGGCATCGAAGCTGCGCGCGATCGGCATCGCGCGGCTCGTGGACGTGCGCGCGATCGATCTGCCAGTCCTCCAGCGCGCCGTCGGCAGCCATGCGGAGTGGCTCCGGCAGCTCGCGGCCGGCATCGACGACCGCGAGGTCGTCGCCGATCGGCCGGCGAAGTCCTGCGGGACGGAGAACACCTACGCGCGGGACCTGACGGACCTGCCGCAGATCCGCGACGCCATCGTGGAGATGGCGCGCGACGATGCCGCGTGGCTGGAGCGGAAGGGGCTCTCGGCGCGGACCGTCACGATCAAGGTCCGATACGACGACTTCACGACCGTGACGCGGAGCCATACCGCGCCGCCGTCACGCGACGCGGAGGCGCTCGCCGCCCGCGCGGTGTCGCTCTTGACCCGGACGGAGGCGGGCGCGCGACCCGTGCGGCTGCTCGGCGTCAGCGTCCACAACCTGGTCAACGACGAGGAGGTGGAGGCGGGGAAGCTGCCGTTTGGCTCTAGTGGCACGACCCTTTAGGGTCGTCCCGCGCTCAGGACGAGGCTAAAGCCTCGTCATACCTGCGCCCAGGCGCGCCACAGGCGCGCCCCGCCGGAGCGGAGCGGGGCGTAGGGGCCCCCGCGAGCGACGGCGAAAGGGGGGTCCGGCGGGGACGAAGTCCCCCCGGTTTAGAACGACCATTCCAACCCGACGAGCGGCGTCACGCGATCGGTCAGGCCGCCGTCGGTCGCCGCGAACCTCAGGTTGAAGTCGATGAGGAGATCCGTCGCGACGTTGGCCTTGAGGCCGAGCGCCACGCTCGACGTCCAATACGAGTTGCTTTCCAGGAAGATGTCGGGCAGCGCGACGCTCCCGAACTGGCCGGTGACGGTCGTCGTGCGCGTGAAGAGCCTGGGTGAGTCGATGACGCGCTGGCCGATCACGTCGAGCACGACGCTCAGACGGTTGGTCACGCTCAAGTCACTGCCGACCGCGTAGATGAAGGCGTCGGGAAGATCCGCTTCCTGGTCGAGGCTGATGTCTCCCGCGAGCACGCTCTTGCCGTTCCACTGATAGCCGACGTTCGCGTGGGGCGCGAAGCGGCCGAACGAGCCCGAGAACGCGGCGAACGGCCGGATGCCGGCAGCGCCCGCGCCGAGCAGGTTGCTCTCGTCGCCGGTCGGCAGCCTGACGTCGACGCCCGCCGCCAGCGCGCGGCTCGATTCGCGCATGAGCGTGCCCTTCAGGCGGACGACCATGTCGCCGAGGCCCGCGGCCGATCCCTCCGAGAAGAACTGATTGCTCGATCCATAGCCGCCGATCGCCGCGTCGTCGCGGAAGTAGTGAATCGTCTTGTTCGGTCCCGTGCCGACCCGCTGGATTGTCGCATTGGAGATCAACGAGAGGCTGGTGCGCACGGCCGGCACCGCGAGCGCGATGTCGAGCCGGTCGGTGATCCCGTAGGTCAGCGCGCCGGTGAACTGGCTGACCGTCGCGTTCACGACGTTCTCCGTCGAGACGACGTCGGCGCGGCCGCCGCCGACCTCGAAGTTGTCGTGCCGGAAGACGGCGGGGATGTTCGCGAGCGGCACGCCGTCGAGATGGTCGAACGAAAAGAACTGGTACGCGTAGCCGAAGGCCACGCGCCCGCGGCCGATCGTCTCGCCGCGCTCCGTCAGGATTGGGCCGAAGCTCTGCGTCGATCGCACGAACGTGCCGGTCGCCTCGTCGAACCGGTAGGTGAAGCCGGACGCCGGCGACGGGAGCGGAATCGAGGCGAGCTGGCTCGCCAGCGCGACGTTGACCAGGCGGAAATCCGATTGGAACGCGCTGTTGAAGTGCGCCGCATGCGTCGTCCCGTCGAGCGCGACGTCGTCGCTGCTGACCACGAGGCCGTTGGGGCCGTAGATCTCTTCGAAAAGCGTCGCGAGCGAAGAAGGCCGGTTCTGCGCGAACACCGAGGGCGCGCTCAACAGACACGCGACCGCCAGGATTGCCGAAATCTTGTGCATCGTCTCAGTCCTCGATGTGTGGGTCATGCGCCCCGTCGGGGCGCGTCGAACCGGATCGACTCGATGATCCAGTGGCCGTCGGCCCGCCGCAGCATCATCGTCGTCGGCGTGTCGCTGCTCAACCGCTGGTTGTCGACGGTCATGAGCTCGTACCGGCGCAGGAAGTTCACCGTCGCCGTGCCGCCGGACATCGCGATACGCGGCTCGATGATCTCGACGCGGATCCTGTTCGCGTTCCGGAAGTCGTTCTCGATGGCTCCCTGCTGGGCGCCGCTGAGGCTCGGCCACAGGCGCTTCAACGCGTCGATGCTCCGGCTTTCGAGCGCCGAGTCGTAGCGCCCCAGGAGCTCGCGGATCGCCTCTTCCGCCGCGGCGCGCGAAGAAGACTCGGTCGCGGGCGGAGGGCTCGTAGACGTCGTCGGCGTCGGCGCCGGAGGCGTGGGGGGCGCCGGCGCGGGCGGCGGAGGCGGCGGCAGCCCGGGCGTCACCGCGGGCGGCAGCGCGCTGACCGGCGCGCCCGTGCTGACGGGAGGCGCGGGTGCAGGCGCCGGCTCCGCAGGCGCCGCCTTGCGCGCCCGATCCGCCTCGGCGACGCGGCGCCGCTCGGCTTCGGCTGCCGCGCTGCTCTCCGCGGCGATCTCGGCGCTGCGGTAGAGCCCGCTCGCCTCGTAGAATTTCGCCGTGGCCTGAGCCAGCCGTCCCGCCTGGTAAAGCTGCTGCGCTTCCCGCTCCGCGTCGGACGCGGCGCGATACGAACCGGATGCGAGAGTGGTGGCGTTCGCCGCGCGCGCGTTGGCGCGGGCCCGCGTCATCCTCGCGCGCGCCTCTTCGGCGCCATGCCCGCGCGACCGGGACGCCCCTTCCTCCATGATCCGACGGGCTTCGGCGTGGTCCGGCGCGACGCTCAGAACCTCTCCCGCCGCGCGCGACGCCTCCTCGAAGCGCCCGGCGGCGAAGTGAGCCTGCGCCGCCTGCAGGCCGCGGGTCACGGACTCGGCGGCGACGCGAGCTGCCTCGCGCACGCGACGCGCTTCGCCGTGATCCGGCACCTTCTTGAGCACATCGTCGGTGATTCGCTCCACCGCCGGATAGTCGGCCCGCTTCAGCGCGTCGAGCGCCTGCTGCATCTCCACCGAGACGTCGGTCGTCGCGACCGTCTCCGCCGGCGGCGCGCCCGTCGGCTCCGCGCTCGAGCGTCCGAATACGAGCCAGAGGCCGGCGGCCGTCAGCGCGGCGACGACCACGGCAGCCGTCGCGAACTTCATGCCTGGAGACAGGCCCATGCCGGAAACCGGCGCGGGTGGCGGCGTCAACAGCGGCGCGGGCGTCGGCGGCCGGTCCTCGAGCCTCGACCCGGATCCGACGCGAGCCGGATCGGACGACGGCCGGAGCCGATCCGAGATCGGCCGGCCGGTCATCGGTGAGTCGCCGTAACTGAACTGCCGGAACACGGCGAGATCGCGCAGCATCTCTCCCATGTTCTGGTAGCGCTCGTCTCGCGGCTTCGCGAGCGCGCACTCGACAACCGCGACGAGGTCGGGCGGCAGGGTCGGATCGATTCCAAGCAGCGGAGCGGGAACCTCGTTCAGGATCTTGAAAAGGGTGGAAGCGAACGAGTCCCCGGCGAACGCCTTCTGCCCTGACAGCAGCTCGTACATGACCACGCCCACCGAGAAGACGTCCACGCGGTGATCGACGCGCTCCCCGCGGATCTGCTCCGGCGCCATGTAGTTCAGCGTGCCCATCATCATGTTGCTGCCGGTCAGCTCGGAGGTCATGAGCCGTGCCAGCCCGAAGTCCAGGATCTTCACCGTCCCGCCGCTCGTGATGAAGATGTTGGCAGGCTTGATGTCGCGATGAATCAGGCCCCGGGAGTGCGCGAACTCCAGCCCGCTGCAGATGTCCGCGGTCAGCTCGACCTTCCGGCGGAGGCTCATCCGCTCCGGGCGCGCCATACGGCTCAGGAGATCCTCGCCGTCGAGCAGCTCCATGGCGAGGTACGGCTGACCTTCGTGCTCCCCGAGGTCGTGAATCGTGATGATGTTCGGGTGCGAGAGCTGGCCGGCCGCTCGGGCTTCGCGGATGAAGCGCTCGCGCACCTCGGGCTTGTCCTCGATCGGGGTCGAGATCACCTTCAGGGCCACGACGCGCTCGAGGAGCGTGTCAAAGGCCCGATAGACGACCCCCATTCCGCCCTGCCCGAGCTTCTCTAGAACCTGATAGCGGCCGATCGTCGTCATGAAGCCTGGAAGAGCACGCCGCCGACGGGGGGACCGAGACGGGCGGCAAAAAAGGCCGGCGGTAGCTCGGATATTATCATGGGCCTACTCGGACCCCTGCCGCAGGTCGACCGTTACCCGACCCCCCGCTCGCTCTACCGTCGCACGTACCTCTATAGGGCGGCAGCACACCGAGCAGTCCTCTATATAGTGTTGCTCCGGCCCGCCCGTCTCGTCGATCTCGAGGTCGATCGGCTCCCCACAATAAGGACAGGCGGCCACCACGTCCATCCCGCCAATCGTACCAGCCTTTTTCTTGTTGACCGTCTACAGGAGTGAACTGTACCCTCTTGTCGACCGTCTATAGGAGAACCATGGCAGACAGGAGTGACCTCCTTCAGGGCACCCTCGACCTGTTGATCCTGAGGACCCTCGCCGTCGGCCCGATGCACGGCTGGGGCATCTCGCAACGGATCCAGCAGATCTCCGCCGACGTGCTGCGCGTGAACCAGGGATCGCTCTACCCGGCGCTCTCGCGGCTCGAGCAACAGGGCTGGATCGACGCCGAGTGGGGCGTCTCGGACAACAACCGCCAGGCCCGGTTCTACTCGCTCACGAAAAAAGGCCGCCGGCAGCTCCAGGAGGAGACGGCGAATTGGGAACGTTTTGCTGGTGCAGTAACACGGATCCTCGAGCAGACGTAGCGCCTGCGGCCCTCGCGAGGCGACGGAGTGAAGCCGGCCGCAGGCCGGCCGCCGAGCGAGCGCGAGCGGGGGTGGGGCCCCGCGAGCATAGAGAGAAGAAAACATGATCCTTTCTCGACTGCGGTCGTTGTTTCGTAGACACCAGCTCGAGCGCACGCTCGACACCGAAGTGCGCTTCCACATCGACATGGAGACCGACAAGAACGTCCGCGGCGGGATGCCGCGCGAACAGGCGCGCCGCGCGGCGGTCGCCGCGTTCGGCAACGTCGGCGGTGTGAAAGATGACGTCCGCGACACGTGGCTCGTGCGCTCCGCCGAGACGCTCATGCAGGACATGCGCTACGGGGCACGCACGCTCCTCAAGGCGCCAGGCTTCACACTCGTCGTCGTCCTGACGATGGCGCTCGGCATCGGCGCCAACACCGCGATCTTCAGCGTCGTCAACGGCGTGCTCCTCAAGCCGCTGCCCTACGAGCGCGGAGACGAGCTGGTCGTCCTGCGGCAGCAGCGGACGCGCGACGAGGCCCGCGGCGAGCACGACGGCCCCGACGGCCTCGGCTTCTCTCCAAAAGAGATGGACGACTACCGGGGACAGGCGAGCACGCTCGCCGGCATGGTCGAGTTCCACGACATGTGGTTCATCCTGCTCGGCCGTCCCGAACCGGAGCGCGTCCAGACCGGCGTCGTCTCCGCCGGCTTCTTCAACGTGCTCGGCGTAAAGCCGCTCCTCGGACGAAATTTCCGTGACGACGACGAAAAGCATGGCGCGCCGGCGGTGCTGATCCTGAGCTTCCCCTACTGGCAGCGCAGTTTCGGCGGCGACCCGAACGTCGTCGGCCAGACGTTCCGCATGAACGACCGGCCGCACACGGTCGTCGGCGTGCTGCCGCCGATCCCGCAGTTCCCGGCGGAGATGGACGTCTACATGCCGACCTCCGCCTGCCCGTTCCGGTCGAACCCGAGGGCGATCGCGAACCGGCAGTTCCGCCTGATGCGCGCGTTCGCGCGCACGAAGCCGGGCGTGACGCCGGAGCAGACGGCCTCCGACCTGACGGTGATCGCCCAGCGGCTCAAGACGGCCTATCCGGACGCCTATCCGCCCGCCGAGGATTTCGGCGTCGCCGTTTCTCCTCTTCGGCAACGACTGACGCAGGAGTTCAAGCCGACGCTGATCGTCTTGCTTGCGACGGCGGGATTCGTCCTGCTGATCGTCTGCGCGAGTGTGGCGAATCTGCTCGTCGCGCGGCTCGTGCGCCGCAATCGCGAGCTCGCGGTGCGAGCGGCGCTCGGGGCAGGACGCACGCGGCTGCTCCGTCAGCTCCTGACCGAGAGCACGATGCTCGCCGTTGCCGGCGGCGCGGTCGGCCTGCTGTTCGCGATGCTCGGCCTCGACCTGCTCGTCGCCTTCGCGGAGCGCTTCACGGCGCGCGCGTCGGAGATCACGATCGACACGCCGGTCCTGCTCTTCACGCTCGGGATGTCGGTCCTCACCGGTCTGGTGTTCGGCGCGATCCCCGCGCTCGGCTCGCGCCAGGACGCGCTCACCACCCTTCGCGACGGCAACGGCGGCCGCATCGCCGGGGGCCGGCACGCGGTTCGCGCCACGCTCGTCGTCGCGCAGGTGGCGGTGTCCTTCATGCTGCTGATCGGCGCGGGGCTGATGCTTCGAAGCCTGATGAAGCTCCAGGAGGTCAATCCCGGCTTCACGGTCGAGAACATCCTGACGATGCGCATCGACCTGAACTTCTCCAAATACACCGACCAGGCGAAGCGAGCAGCCATCATCAAGCGGCTGCTGGAGCGGCTCGAGACGGAGCCTGGCGTCACGAACGTCGCCGCATCCGCGAGCTTCCCGCTGAACGACGACGGCGGCGGGTTCAACGGATCGTTCGAGATCGAGGGAAAGCCAGTGCCGGAGGGTCAGCCGCGGCCGCGGGCGAACCTCAATCTCGCGAGCCCGGACTATTTCAAGACGATCGGCATTCCCCTGCGGCGCGGGCGGCTGTTCACGAAGCAGGATCACATCGAGTCGCCGCGCGTCGTCATCGTGAACGAGCGGCTCGCGCGACGGTACTGGAAGGACGAGGACCCGATCGATCGCCGCATCAGCTTCAACGGCGGCCAGCAGTGGGTGACGATCGTGGGTGTTGTCGCGGATGCCCGCAACGTACTGACTGAGGAAGCCGGGGAGGCGATCTACGGACCGATCCTGCAGACGGGGCAGCTCTCGACGGCATGGCTCATCCGAACCACCGTCGATCCCGCGACGATGACGCAGCAGGTGCGGACGGCGCTTCGCGAGATCGATCCCGAGCAGCCGGTCGATCGGTTCCGAACGCTCGAACAGGTACGCGCGTCGGCGCTGGCGCCGTCGCGGCTCACGACCTCGCTCATCGCCATCTTCGCGGCGCTCGCGCTGACGATCACGGCGATCGGGATCGGCGGCGTCGTCGCTTTCTCCGTCAGCGAGCGCGTGCAGGAGTTCGGCGTCCGGATGGCGCTCGGCGCTCAGCGCGGCGAGGTGTTGCGCATGGTCCTGAAGCAGGGCGTCGGGATGGTCGCGATCGGCATCGCGCTCGGCGTCGTCGGCGCGCTGACGCTCACGCAACTCATCGCGAATCTGCTCTTCGGCATCGAACCCACAGACATTCCGACCTTCATCGTCGTGTCCCTCGTGCTGTTCGTCGTCGCGCTTGTCGCCTGCTTCCTGCCGGCGCGGCGCGCGGCTTCGGTTGACCCGCTCGTCGCCCTCCGGACGGTCTGCGTCCTCTTGTGCGTCGGGCTGGGCGGCGTGACTGCCGGCGCGCAGACTCCCGCGCCGGCGGAAGCGCTCGAAGGGCTCGACCCCGTCCTTCTCGCCCAAGGCAAGGAAGTCGCCGGGCAGGACAAGCTGACGGTGGTGCAAGGCCAGCTCAAATACTTCTTCTCCACGGCGGACACCAAGGCGGCGTTCGAGAAGGATCCGGCGCGCTACGCGGTCCAGCTCGAAGGCACCTGCGCGCGGATGGGTCCAGGCGTCGTCGGCAACCCGAATCAGTATGCCGTGCACGACGGGCGCATCTATCTGTTCGGGACCCCAACCTGCAAGGAGCGGTTCGAGGCAGCGCCCGCCAGGTATCTCGCGCCGGCGGCAACGATTCTCGAAGCCACGCCGTCCGAGTCGAAGGCCGCGCGCGCGGTGCTGGACCGGACCGCGAAAGCGTTGGGCGGTCTCGATCGATTGACAACGTACGAGGAGCGCGCGTCGCGGACGATTCCGGCGCAGGGGGACATGGCCGAGCGGGAGATGAAGACCGCCTTCGCGTGGGCCGTCCCGCATCGTCTGCGCATGGAGATGACGTTTCCGGATTTCGGCACGGTCGCGAACGTGATCACCGACGCGGACGCGTTCGTCTCGCTGCCAAGTGGGGTGCGGTCGCTCGAAGCGCCGCAGGCCCGCGAGCTGATGCGGCAGGCGTTCCTCCATCCGCTCCTGCTCGTGCGTGCGCGCGAGTCGGAGCGTTTCCGCGCCGTGTTGCGATCGCCCAACGCCGTCGACGTGCAGATGCTCGGCGGGCCGGTGATGACGATGAAGATCGATCCGTCGAGCGGCCGTCCGGCGTCGGTCTCCTATCGCGGACGCGGGCCCGAGGGCGATTTCGGCGACGTCGTCATCTCGTTCTCCGATTATCGCGACTCCGGCGGCGTCGCCGTTCCGTTCAAGCGTTCGACGACGTTCAACGGCGAGGCCGTTCCGTCACAGAGCGTGACGCTCCAGTCGGCCGACGTCGACAAGCCGATGGACGACGCCCGCTTCAAGCGCCCGTCGTCGTAGCGCAGGCCTCTAGGCCTGCCAGGGTTCCATGTAGCGCAGGCCTTTAGGCCTGCCAAGGATTCCATGTAGCGCAGGCCTTCAGGCCTGCTGGAGTTTCATGCGCTTTGTCCTGTTCACGCTCGTCGTGTCCCTGACGACGGCCCCGCTCGCCGCCCAGAACTGGCCATCGTTCCGCGGCCCGTCGGCGAGCGGCACGGCGGACAAGCAGCAACTCCCGGACGCCTGGGACGCAACCAAGGACACCAACATCCTCTGGCGCGCGGAGATCCCCGGCCTCGCGCACTCGAGCCCGATCGTGTGGAGCGACAAGGTGTTCGTGACGACCTCGGTCAGCGAGGCGGGCGCAAAGGCGACGCGCGGCCTGCAGGACGTCAGCCTTCTCTCGACCGACAAGTCGCCGCAGTCCTGGCGCGTGTACTGCCTCGACCGCTCGACCGGGCGCGTGCTGTGGATGCGCGTCGCGCGCGAGGGAACGCCGCGCTCACGCCGCCACATCAACGCCACGTACGCCAACTCCACGCCCGTCACCGACGGCCGCCACGTCGTCGCGTTTTTCGGTTCGGAAGGCCTCTACTGCTACGACCTCGACGGAAAGCTGATCTGGTCGAAGGATCTCGGCGTGCTCGAAACCGGCTGGGACGCCGATCCCAGCTCGGACTACGGCTTCGGCAGCTCGCCGATCATCCATGCCGGCCTCGTCATCCTGCAGTGCGACATCAGGCGGGGTTCATTCGCCGCGGCGTTCCGCCTGGCCGACGGCAGCGAGGCGTGGCGCGCCGCGCGAGAGGAGCGAAGCGGCTGGAGCACTCCGGCGATCGTTCCCGGAACGGCGCCCGAGCTCGTGCTGAACGGCGACGGGTTCGTCCGCGGGTTCGATCCTCTCACCGGCCGCGAGCTGTGGCGGATGGCGGAAGCGAACGGCGTGAAGATCCCGACGCCGGTCTCGGACGGCGGCCTCGTTTTCATAGGCGGTGGAAGCTCTTCGGGATCGAGGCGCTTCTACGGCGTCCGCGCGGGCATGCGCGGCGACATCACGCTGGCGCCTGACGCGACGTCGAGCGACGCGGTCGCCTGGCGCAACCGCGCCAACCCGCACCTCGTGACGCCGCTCATCTACGACGGACTGCTCTACGTCTGCACCGACAACGGCATCCTGAGCGTGTACGACGCGAAGACCGGCGAACAGGTCTACCGGCAGCGTGTCGGCCCGACCGGCGCCGGCGCGTTCGGCGCGTCTCCCGTCGCCGCCGACGGCAAGGTGTACTTCACCAGTCAGGACGGCGACACGTTCGTGTTGCGCGCCGGTAAGACGTACGAGCTCGTCTCGACCGGCCATCTCGGCGAGCTCGTCATGGCGTCTCCGGCGATCGCCGGCGGCGCGCTCATCTTCAGAACAGATCGATCGGTGATTGCGATCGGGAGGAAGACCTCATGAGCCTCCGTGGATTACTCGTGCTCGTCGCCTGCGCAGCGTCAGTACTCGGCATCGGAACCGTCGGCGCGGCCGTGATCTGGCCGGAGCTGGGGCCTGGGGCCTGTGGCTCAGGGCTTACTGGATACTCCGAAGTCGCCCAGCCATCGCGCCGGCCCGCGGCCGATGGCGACATCACCGTGGCCTTCGTCCTCACGCAGGGCTCGACGATGATCGACTTCGCCGGGCCGTGGGAAGTGTTCCAGGACGTGATGCTGACCGAGGGGGGCGGCATGCATCATCCGTTCAGGCTCTACACCGTCAGCGACAGCCGGAAGCCAATCCGCGCGTCCGGCGGGATGCAGATCGTTCCGGACTACACGTTCGCGGATGCGCCTCCCGCGAAGATCGTCGTCATTCCGGCGCAGGCTGGCGCGCCGGAGCTCGCCGACTGGCTGCGCAGCAGCCGAAAGACGGCGGACGTCGTCATGTCGGTGTGCACCGGCGCGTTCCACTTGGGAGCGGCCGGATTGCTCGACGGAAAGCCGGCCACGACGCATCACGACTTCTTCGATCGGTTCGCCTCGCGCTTCCCGAACGTCAAGCTGCAGCGCGGCTTGCGATTCGTGAAAAGTGACGACGTCGTCTACACGGCCGGCGGCCTGAGCTCCGGCATCGACCTCGCGCTCCACATCGTCGAAAAGTACTACGGACGCGCGGTCGCGGAGCAGACGGCTGTCTACATGGAGTATCAGGGGCAGGGGTGGAAGGAAGTTCAGGTACGGACGGCGAAGGAATAGGGCTTGGGGCCTGGGGCTTGGGCGTGTGGAACCAGGCTTTAGCCTGGTCTGACATCTCCAATGAAAACTCTCCTTCGCACCTTCACTCGTTCCCCCGGCCTCGCGCTCGGCGCGCTCGTCTGCGCGGCGGTCGGCGTCGCGGCCACGACGGCCGTGACGGCGCTCGTGAGCGCGGCGACGATCCGTCCGCTGCCCTTCCCCGCCGCCGATCGGATGGTCCGGATCTGGCTCGTGGACGACGAGGCGCGGGATTCGCGGGTCTCGGTGTCCATTCCGGAACTGCGCGATCTCGAGTCGCACGTGCGCTCGTTCGACGCGTTTCTCGGGACGGCGCGGAGCCGGCTCGTGGCCCTCTTCGGGACGCGCGCTGAGAGGATGCGCGGCGAGGGCGTCACGCGCGACTACTTCACCGCGCTCGGCCTTCGTCCGTCGCTCGGGCGTCTACTCGACACTGCGGACTTCGCGCCCGACGCGCCGCGCGTGATCGTCATCAGCGCGCGGACCTGGATGCAGCACTATGGCGGCGATCCGCAAGTCATCGGCCGCCCGTTCCGGACCGAGGCGGAGGTCTTCACGATCGTCGGCGTAGCTCCAGCCTGGTTCGAAGGCACGGTCGAAGAGGATGTCGTCGAGTTCTGGATGCCTCTGCAGCAGTACGTGCCCGCTCACCTGATCAATCGACGCGACGGACGCTCGGCGTGGGCGATCGGCCGGCTTCGGCCGGACGTCTCGCGGGCGGCGGCCGAAGCCGAGCTGCAGGCGCTCGTGGCCTCGCTCTCGACGCAGTTCCCGGACGACTACCGAGGGTTGCGCGCGCGGCTCGAGCCGATGGGCGAGAACTGGCGCGGCCGCGTGCGGACGGGCAGCGTGATCCTGCTCGCGGCGGCGGTCCTTCTTCTCCTGATCGCATCGTTCAACGTCGCCGGCCTGCTCGCGGCGCGGGCGCTCGATCGCCGGCGCGAGATGGCGGTGCGTGCCGCGCTCGGCGCGGAGCGGCGTCACCTCGTCGGCCAGCTCCTGCTCGAGGCGGTCCTGCTCGCCGGGGTCGGCGGCGCGATTGGCGCAATCGCCGCCCCTTACGTGCTCGATGCGTTCCTCGCAACCTCGCCGATCCGCCTGCCTGCGTACGTCACGCTGCGTCCGGACGCGACGTGGCTGATCCTGGCTGCGGTCACGATCATCCTCAGCGGTCTCGTGGCAGGCTGCGCTCCTGCGCTGGTTGCGAGCAAAGTGGCGCCGTCGGATGCGCTGAAGCAGTCGAGTCGGGGAGCGGTCGGTCGGACAGGCGAACGGCGATGGGGCGGCATCCTGGTCGCGGGCGAGACGGCGCTGACGCTCGTGCTGCTCGTCGGCGGCAGCCTGCTCCTGATGTCATATCGCACGCTCGCGACGTTCGATCCCGGCTACCGGATCGAAGGCGTCTCGCGGCTGGCGGTGACAATCAGCCGTCTCGACGTTTCGGCCGCCGGCAGCCTGCCCGCGTTCTACACGCGTCTTCGTGCCGAGCTCCAGCAGCAGCCGGGCGTCGAGCGCGTCGGCCTCGTGTCGCCGACGCTTCCGCCGTGGGACGGACACCGCACCCGCATTCGCTATCCCGGACTCGAGGAGCCGTTCGCGACGCCAGGCCTCATGGTCGGCGTGCATCTCGCCGATCCGGGACTCCTGCCGATGCTCGGCGTTGCGATAGTCGCGGGCCGCAACTTCGAATCGACCGACGGAGGCGCCGGCGATCCGCCGGTCATCGTCAGTCGGTCAATCGCGGAGCGGCTCGGCGGCGTCCAGGTCGCATTGGGTCGATCGATCACCCTCGTCGGAGACGATGTCGTTCCGGCCGGCCAGGCGCGCGTGGTCGGCGTCGCGGAGAACGTCGCGTATGACGGCCTCGGCGAGCAGGGAACGGGACGCTACATTCACTACGGCGACGCGAGCGATCGCGTCGCGTCGCGCGAGGACCTCTATCTGCCGCTCGTGCGTATTCCGATGCGGCCGGTGTCGATCGGCGTCACCACCTCTGGCGATGCGGCGGCGCTCATCGAGCCTCTGCGCCGCGCGATCTCGCGCGTCGCGCCGTCGTCCGCGGTCCATTGGACGGGGACGATGGAGGAGGAGGTGGGGCGGGAGTACTCGGCGTCGCGGTTCTACGCGCTGCTGGTCAATGCGTTCTCGCTGGGCGCGCTGGCGCTGACGACGGTCGGCGTGTTTGCGATGCTCTCGCACGTGGTCGCGCGCCGGACGGGCGAGATCGGGCTCCGACGTGCGCTGGGCGGGACACGCGTGCAGATTGCGAGTTACGTGTCGCGGATCGCGTGCACGCCGGTGGCTGTCGGGATTCTTTGCGGGCTTGTGGGTGCATTCCTGATGTCACGCTGGGTGGGAACGCTCCTGTACGGTGTCGGCGCGCTCGACCTGACGGCGTTCGCGTCAGCTACGCTGACTCTTCTCTTTGTCGCGGCGGTCGCGACCGCCATTCCTGCTCGGCGTGCAGCGGGGATCGATCCGATGATTGCGCTTAGGGAAGAGTAGCTAGGTCCCCTCAGTCCGAGTCGGCCCGGCGCAGGTTGGCCAGGTTCATCTGAATGATGGACAGGTTCGTGCCGATGACCCAGGGGGCCTGCCAGTCGGGCTTGCCGGTCATCTCCTTCATCTCTCGTTCAATCGCCTTGACGGCTTTCATGATGTCGTCGCGGCGGTTGCGGCTCAGGACAAATTCCACGGCCTTCATATCCCTTTCGTTCACGCGAATGCGCTCGCGACCGCGATGACGCCGCCGAGAATCGCGAGGACCAGGAACACGCCTGTTACCCGCAACGCCGTCTGGGCGGCCGGCGACGGCCGCCGGAAGAAGGACTTGACCCACTCAACCCCACGCGCCTGCAGCATGTAGGCGACCGGCACGAGCACGAGCGTCAGGAGCGTCGACGTGATCAATCCGCCGACGGTCGAGATCGCCATCGGCGCGCGGAACTCCCCGCCCTCGCCGATGCCGAACACCGCGGGCAGCATCCCCAGGATCATCGCCATCGTCGTCATCAGGATCGGCCGCAGTCGCACGGGACCGGCCTTGAGGATCGCCTCTTCGAGCGGCAGGCCTTCGGAGCGAAGCTGGTTCGTGTAGTCCACGAGCAGGATCGCGTTCTTCGTGACGAGGCCCATCAGCATGACGACGCCGATCATGGCGGGCATGCCGAGGTGCTTGCCGGTCACGAGGAGGAGCAGCAGCGCGCCGACGAGCGCGAGCGGCAGCGACAGCATGATGATGAACGGCTCGATGAACGACTCGAACTGCGACGCGAGCACGATATAGATGAAGGTCACTGCCAGCAGCATCGCGAGCAGCAGGCCCTGCGCCGACTCCTGCATCAGCTCGACGTCACCGGCGAAGCCGACCTCGACGTTCGGCGGCAGCTTGATGTCCGCGATCGCGGCCGAGATGTCGTTCGTCACGTCGCCGAGTGGGCGGTTGTAGAGATCCACGCCGATCTTCGCCTGCCGCCGGCGCTGCTCGCGGTCGATGCTCGTCGGCCCGAGGCCGGGATCCATCGACACGACATCCCCCGCGCGGACCGCCGCGCCCGTTGGGGAGTAGATCGGCGCCATCGCGATCGCGCCGAAGTCGTTGCGGAACTCGGGCGCCAGGCGCACGCGGATGTCGTGCTCGCGGTCCCCGTCGCGCAGCCGGCTCGGCACGATCCCTTCGACCATGCCGCGGAGCTGCGCCGCGACCGAGCCGACGCTGAAGCCGAGGTCCGCCGCGCGCGCACGGTCCACCCGCGCCACCATCTCCGGCTTGCCGGCGACGAGCGTGCTGCTGATGTCCACGGCCCCCGGAATCTTCTGCACCCGCGCGACGATCTCGTCGCTGATCCGCTGGAGCTCCGCGAGGTCGTCGCCACGAATGAAGATGTTGATCGGTGGCTCGTACGGCGCCCCCTGCATGAACTCCGGGTCCGCGACCTTCGTGTCGACGAACGGCAGCACGGACAGCCGCTTCCGGAGCTCCGCCTTGATTTCGATCAGCCCGATCTCACGTTCATCCTTCCGCGTCGTCTGCACGCGCAGCGTGGACTTGCGGATCTCTCCCTCGATGCCGACGGTCGTGAACACCTGGCGGACTTCGGGCGTCTCGAGCACCAGCCGCTCTATCTTCGCGACCTCTGCGACGCTCTCGTCGAACGACACGCCGGGCGGCAGCTCGACGATGACCTGGAACTCGCCGCGGTCCTCGGGCGGCACGAACTCGGTGCCGATGATCAGGACGGACGACATGCTGACGAGAAAAATGGTCACCGCCGACGCGACAACCTTCCAGGGATGCCGCAGCGCCCAGCCGAGCACGCGGTGATACAGCGCGTCGAGGCGATCGTAGGCCTGTCCCCAGCGCTCGAGGATCCGACCCGTCCGCGACCGCAGCCGCTCCTCGGGCGGGATGTAGCGCACGAAGCGCGACGAGAGCATCGGGTCCAGCGTGAACGCCACGAGCAGCGACATCGCGACCGCGAACGCGACCGTCAGCGCGAACGACTTGAAGAACTGGCCGACGATACCGGTCATGAAGCCGACCGGCAGGAACACCGCGAGAATGGTGAAGGTCGTCGCCATGACGGCGAGGCCGATCTCCGCAGTCCCCTTCCTCGCGGCCGTCATCGGGTCCTCGCCCATCTCCATGTGGCGATAGATGTTCTCCCGCACGACGACCGCGTCGTCTATCAGGATGCCGATGACGAGCGAGATCGCCATCAGCGTCATCATGTTGATGGTGAAGCCGGCGACCCACATGAAGAAGAACGTCGAGATGACGGAGGTCGGCAGCGCGAGCGCCGAGATGAGCGTCGAGCGCCAGTCGCGCATGAAGACGAAGATGATGACGACCGCCATGATGCCGCCGAAGATGATGTTCACCCGCACATCCTCGACGTTCGACGCGATGAACCGCGCATCGTCATGCACCGACTTGATGGCGAGATCCGGGAAGTTCGGGGCGACTTTCGCGAGCGTCAGGTTGACCCGGCGCGAGACCTCGGCCGTATTCGCGCCAGACTGCTTGCGGATTGAAAAGGACACCGCATCCTCGCCGTTGAGGCGCGTCGTAGACGTGCGGTCCTCGTAACCGTCCACGATGTTGGCGACGTCCCGCAGCCGGACCGTCGACCCGCCGGCGGAACGGAGGATGACGGCGCCAATCTCATCGGCGGTCTTGAACTCTCCCTTTGTGCGCAGGACGACGTCCTTGCCGCCGGCCGTGATCTTGCCGCCAGGGACATCGAGGTTCGCGGCCGCGAGGGCCTCCGCGATCGACTGCAGCGGCAGGGCAAGCGCCTCGAGCCGCCGTGGGTCGAGATCGACCTGGATCTCGCGCACGAGCCCGCCGTTGACCTCGACCGACGCGACGCCGTCCACCTGCTCGACGAGCGGCTTCAGATCGTCCTCGACCATCAGACGCGTCTTGTCGGACGGCAGCGGGGAGGAGACCGCGAAGTTCATGATCGGCAGCGCCGCGACGTCGAAGCGGACGATCGTCGGATCCTCGATGGCGTCCGGCAGCCGGCGCCGGATCGCCGCGACCTTCTCACGGACCTCCGCGGCCGCCTCCTGCGGATCGATCTCCAGCTTCAGCTCGAGGCCGACCTGCGACACGCCTTCCGTCGACGAGGACTCGACGCGCTTGACGCCGTTGATGCCGGCGACGGCGTCCTCGATCGGACGCGTAACGAGCGTCTCGACCTCTTCCGGCGACGCGCCGGGATAGACGGTCGTGATGTTGACGAACGGGAAGTTCACCTCGGGGAAGAGATCGATGCCGAGGCGCGTCATCGACACGATCCCCAGGACCATAAAGCTGACGATGACCATGGTCGCGAAGACCGGACGCTTGATGGAGGTTTCAGAGATCCACATACAGTTCACAAGCAGCCCTGAAGGGCTGCGCTACAGACATCGCCGCAGCCCTGAAGGGCTGCGCTACTGGGAATCGATGGGCCGAATCTTCACGCCCTCTGCGATGTCGCGGCGGGCGTCGGCGACGATCTTCGCGCCGGCGGCGACCCCCGAGACGAGCTGGACCCGCGACCCGTCTGTCAGGCCTTCCTTAATCGGGGTCGCTGTCGCGCGCTCGCCGGAAACCACATAAACCATCCGCTGGCCGGCGCGCTGGAACACCGCGTCCCGCGGCACGACGACGGCGTTTTCCGCGCGAGCCGTCACGACCCGCGAGACGGCGTACATCCCGCCGAGGAGCGCGCCGTCGGTGTTGGCGACGCGCACGTCGATGCGGAAGTGGCGGTTCTTGAGGTCGATCTCCGGCGCGAGCGCCACGATCCGGCCCTGGAACGTCCGGCCGGGCAGCGCCGTGACCGTGATCGTCGCGGGCGTGCCGGCCTTCAGCCTGCCGGCCTCCAGCTCGGAGACGCCCGCCTCGAGCTTGAGGACGCGGTTGTCGGCGACCGCCACGACCGGCTTGTCCCCCGGCCCGACGAGCGATCCGGCGTCGAAGTTACGTTCGACGACGACACCCGAGATCGGCGAGCGGAGCGTCGTGTCCCGCTGCACCTCGCGCGCCCGGCGGAGCGAGGCCTCGGCCTGCGCCACGTTCGCGCGGCTCAGCTCGCGCTGCGCCGACGTCGTCCGGTCGGCCGTCTCGGCGGTGTCGAGCTGCGCCTTGGCGATCGCGCCCTGCTCGAACAGGCTGCGCGCGCGCTCGATTTCCTTCGCGGCATTCGCCTGCGAGGCCTCCGCTGCTTCCTGCGACGCCTTCGCAACCGCGACCGCGGCGACGGCGGCGTCGACCTGCGCGTCGATCTCGCGGCGGTCGAGCGTCGCAACGACGGTCCCCTCGCTCACGCGATCGCCGAGGTCGACCAGCACGCGATCGAGGGTTCCGCCCACCTTCGGCATGATGCCGACGCGCGACTGCGGCGCGAGGTTACCCGAGATTTCAATTGCGGACTCGAGCGTCGCGGTGCGAGCCGTCACGACCTGGACCGCCGGCGCGGGTGCCTCGGTCTTCGCTTCCGCGTGATCGGGCTGCGCGGCCGCCCGGCCGCATGCCGCCGCTGAGATCGAGATGACGATCGCAAGAGCGGCCCCCGCGATCTGCGAATGGCGGTTCATGACTTCAACTCTCCAGACTCTCCGCCGACTGACTGAGGAAACCCGTGGATGCACTCGGCCGCGCGGAACGTGATCGGGCTGCCCGCGCGGAGGCCGGCGATCGCCGCCTCGAGCGTGTCGCGGGCAAGCGCGTCCGGCTCTTCGCCCGGGCCGAGGCGATTGCACAACTGAATGGTCGCCGGGCCGTGGACGGCGGCCCACAACACATGAATCGCGGCGTCGGCGTCGAGCGACGCCGGAAAGTAACCAGCGGCCATGCACGCGCGGACGCCCTCGGCGGCGCGCCGGAGCATGTCCTGCACGAACCCGAACCGCTCCCAGTCCTCGCTGATCCGCGGAACGCTGCGGTCCACGAACATCAGCGCGAAGTACTCGGGATGGGTCCGGCTGAACTGGTAGTACTGCCAGAACCCTTCACGCACCCCGTCGAGCGGGTCGGCCGCTTCGGACTTCACGGTCTCCGCAAGCGCGCGGAATCCTTCTTCGGCGAGCGCGAAGAAGATGTCGTCCTTGCTCGGGAAGTAGCTGTAGAGCGCCGCGGGGCTGTATTCGATCCGCTCGGCGATCTTGCGGATCGAGACGTTCTGATAGCCCTCGGCGAGGAAGAGTTCCGTCGCGGCGTCCAGAATCTTTCTCCGGACCGCTTCGCGTTCGCGCTCCTGGCGTTGCTTTGTGCCCAATTCGCGCGCGCCGGCCTAAGAAGCCGGCGCCTCCTGGCAGCCCTGAAGGGCTGCGCTACAGGCGACCACTGATAGGTTGAACACTGTTCAATTGTCTAACGGTGTTAGACGGCAAGTCAAGGCGAACGGTTCCCCTAGCCGGGGACCTTCGGACTAAGTTGCTTATTTTCTTAGCTTTGGTCTGAGGAAGTCCGGCGCGGCCTGGGCCGGCCGTTGCGTGGGCTCGGGGTCCGAGGAGCCGGCCGACGGCCTTTCGGGGCCGCGCCGGCGGGCTTGCGGCGCCGTGCCGGCGTTTCGCCGGCCGCGGCCCGGGCCAGCATCTCGGCGGTCGTATCCGTGATGTGGGCGGACGACTCTTCCTCGTCGCCTGCGGCGACCTCCCGGAACGGCTGGTACGTCGGTGATTCCTGGAAGGCCACTGGCGCCGGCGCTGGGGAGCCGGCGACCTGTTCGTCAACTTCCCCTTCAACGGCCCTCGAGCCCGTCGCCGCCTCTCCGGCCGGCGCCGAGACCTGCGAGCCCGGGAAGACGCGCAGCGCGCCACGGCGGTCGCGTTCGAGGCGCAGCACGCCGTCGCGCTGGCACGCGCGGAGGAGGTCCATCAGGCCGGCAAAGCCGTACGCGCGTTCATCGAAGGATCCGTTCGCCTGACGAAGCACCTGCTTCACGTTGCGGACGTACATCGGAAAACGCAGCGCGTGGGATCCCGTCAGCAGCCGCCGGACCACGGCGACGCCTTCAGCTTGTCTCGCAGGATCAATGTTCGCAGTGGCCGCGATGTTCTCTGGGCCCTGTCGGTTCTGGAGGTTCTCGAGGTTCTCAGGGTTCTCAGGGTTCTCGAGGTTCTCAGGGCTCTCAGGGTTCTCAGGGTTCTCGTTGGCCTCCGAGAGGGCGGGCATGCGAGCGGCGCGATCGTCGTCCTTGAGCTCGACGAGGATGTTGCGCCCCGCGACCTTCAGCGTCACCAGACCGGCCTTCTCAAGCCGCTCGGCGAAGTCGCGGAACGTGCCCGCCCCGTAGCTGCGCTCGGAGAACGTGGAATCCAGCTGGAGCAGCGTGCTCTTGAGCAATCCCAGCTGCGGCGAGACCTCGCGATCCGCCAGTACTTTGAGCGCGCGGCGCACGAGCGGGAAGATCTGCTCGAGCGGCGCCTGCGTCTCGCGGGCCGTGGGACGGCCGCCGCGATCCTGCTGCCGCCGGCCGTTGACGCCCGTCAGGTTCTCGTAGGCGATGAACTCGTGACAGTTCCGCTGAAGGACCATGCTCGTGAACGAGCGGCCGCCGACGACCAGCACTTTCTTGTCGTACTGCTTCAGCTTCTCGACGAGCGAGATGAAGTCGCTGTCGCCGCCGACGATGACGTAGGCGTTGATGTGCGGGTGCGTGAACGCCATCTCGAGCGCGTCGAGTGCGAGGTTGATGTCGGCGCCGTTCTTGTCGCCACCGGGCGTCAGGTTGCGCTGGACCATCTTGATCGCGTGCTGCGTCAGCATGCGCGAGTGGTCGCCGGCGCGCTTCCAGTCCGAGTAGGCGGTCTTCGCGACGACCTCGCCGCGCTCCTTGAGCGCCTCGAGGACGGGACCGATGTCGAACTGCCCGCCGAGGGAGTTCTTGACGCCGATCTCGATGTTGTCGAAGTCGATGAAAACTGCGATTTTGAGCCTGGGTTCTACATTCACGCGGGATTGGCCATTCCTTGAAACGCCCAGTGTATCATTCCCCAGTCCTCGGAACCCTGGAACTCCTCGAACCTCTGGAACCTGAGCAGCCCTCAAGGGCTGCGCTACGGGGCGTCTCCCATGGCACCGAAGAGCTTGACCCCTCACGAGCCCGGCACTTTCTGCTGGCCGGAGCTCGCGACCACCGAGCCCCAGGAAGCCCAACTGTTCTACTCGGCGCTCTTCGGCTGGACCGCCGTCGAATCACATACCGACGCCGGCCCGTACTACCGATTTCAGCTCGATGGCGAGGACGTCGCCTCCTGTCAGGCGGACCCCGAGCAGGGCCCGCCGCGCTGGAACAGCTATGTCGCGGTGTCGAACGTGGACGAGACCGCCGGACGCGTGGCGAAGCTCGGCGGGACCGTCGTCGCGGGGCCCTTCGACGTGTTCGACGCGGGACGGATGGCCGTCCTCAAGGATCCGGCGGGCGCGTTCATCAGCCTGTGGCAGGCGAAGGACCGCATCGGCGCGGAGCGCCTCAACGATCCGGGAACGCTCTGCTGGACCGAGCTCGCGACGACCGACCCCGGCGTGGCGCAGAAGTTCTATATGTCGCTTTTCGGCTGGACCGCGAAGCGGGGCACCGCGCCGCCTGGCGAGTACACGGAGTTCTTCAACCACGGAACGCCCATCGGCGGCATGATGCGCATCCAGCCGGAGTGGGGAGAAGTCCCGCCGCACTGGCTGCCCTACTTCGCGGTGGTGGACTGCGACGCGAGCGCCGACCGCGTGAAGCAGCACGGCGGCACGCTTCCGCTGCCGCCGAAGGACATTCCTGGCATCGGCCGCTTCGCGATCGCGTGCGATCCGCAGGGCGCGACGTTTGCGATCATTGCGCTGCGGCAAGCGGCTTAACGCCCTGTGCTGATCCCCGGGGCCTGAGAGGCCCCGGGCTCCACATGTCACTGCTGCGCCGCGCCTACCATGATTTTTCTAATGCGCAGCCAGGGGCTGCCGTGCGATGGATAGTTGGTCTGCACCGGCTGGCCCTTGGCGTCCCCGACGAGCCCGTTCAGCTCCCAGCTCTCCGGCCCGCTGATGGCGTCGAGGTTGGCCCAGAAGTCGGTCGTGATGGCGTTGTACGTCACGTCGGCCAGCATCTCCGCCTTTTTCCCGTTTCGGATCGCCCAGAAGCAGTCGCCGCCGAACTGCCCGTTGTAGCGCTGCTGATCGATGCTGAAGCTGCCGCGGCCGTCGATCAGCACGCCCTCCTTCACGTCCGCGATGAGCTGCTCGGGCGTCGGCGATCCCGCCGGGCCGGCGTCGACGTGGACGTTCGGCATCCGCAGGAACGGGTAGTTGCGCCAGTGGTTCGCGAAGGTGCAGCCGCGGCTCTCCTTCTCGCCGAGGAAGTGCGCCGTCTCGCGGTTGGTCTGCAGCCCGACGAGGATGCCCTCCCGTACGAGGGGCCACTGCTGCGTCTTCACCCCGTCATCGTCGTAGCCGACGGTCGCCATGCCGCCCGCGATCGTGCGATCGGCGGTGACGTTGAAATGTTTCGAGCCGTACTTCAGCTTCCCGACGTCGGTCAGCTTCACGAACGACGTGCCGGCGTAGTTCGCCTCGTAGCCGACGATGCGATCGAGCTCCGTCGCGTGGGCGACGATCTCGTGAATCGTCAGCGATGCGTGGGATGGCGTCAGGATGAGGTCTTTCAGACCCACCGCCACCGGCTTCGCGCGGGAGAACTCGACCGCCTCGGCGGCGATTCGGCGCGCGTGGTCCAGCATCTTCGCCTCGGCGACGACCTCGTATCCGCCGGTCCGGGGCGACGGGAAGTACATCCGCGATCGGACGGCGCCCTGGTACCGCGCCGACGCGACGGATGCCGGAGACGTGCGGTACACGTCCTGCTCGATGTGCGAGCCTTCGCTCGTCGCGAGGTATTTCCACTCGTGCTGAGCGTAGATGCGCGTGACGGCGCGAGAGACGTCCTTGTTCTCGAGGATGGCGGCGTTGACCGCAAGGACCTGCGCGGCCAGCTCGTCGAGCGGCACCTCGAACACGTCGCGCGCGATCGGCGTCCGGTAGTAGTCCGTGTAGGGCGGCACGGGCGCGAGCCTGACGTCGAACTTCTTGGCGATGCTGCTCGCGCGGGCGACGTCGGCCGCCACGCGCGTCACGCGGCGCACCTCGTCCGGCGCCACGATCGGGCTCGACGCGAAGCCCCACGTGCCGTTGACGATGACCCGGATGCCGAAGCCGTGCGTGTCCTCGCGCGAGTTGTCGGCCGGGCCGCCGCCGCCGCCAAATCCGCCTCCGCCTCCGCCGCCACCCCCCGGCCCACCCCCGCCTCCTTCGGCGAGGACGCGGTCGCGCGCCGCGACGCTCAGCGCGCGGTTGCGGGTGATGCGCAGATCCGCGTACGTCGCGCCCAGCTTCTTCGCCTCGCCTAGCGCGATGTCCGCCAGCTCTCGGAGCCGCGCCTCACGCGGCACGCGAGCCTGCGCGAGGAGGTCGAGGAAGGCGTCAGACGCAGCGACAGCCGCGGCGCTGCCGCCGATCACATGCAGGAAATCTCGTCGCTTCACGCGCCACATCCTACATCGGGTGATGCGCAGGTTAGACTGCGCCCGGTGAACGTCTTCGTGACGGGCGGGACCGGCTACCTCGGCGCGCCGCTCATCCGCGCGCTGATCGAACGCCGCCATTCCGTCGCCGCGCTCGCACGCCGCGAGAGCGCCGTGCGTCTGCCGCCCGGCTGCCGCATCGTCATAGGCGACGCGCTCGATCGCCGCACGTTCGAGCCGACGGTCGCCGGCTGCGACACGTTCGTGCAGCTCGTCGGCGTGCCCCACCCGAGCCCGGCAAAGGCCGAGCAGTTCCGCCGCATCGATCTCGTGTCGGCGCGCGAGTCCATAGCCGCGGCGTCAGCGGCCGGCGTCCGGCATTTCGTCTACGTCAGCGTCGCGCAGCCCGCGCCGATCATGAAGGCGTATCAGGCCACGAGGGCCGAGGCGGAAGCGGCATTGCGCGAAACCGGAATGCCGGCGACGATTCTGCGCCCGTGGTACGTCCTGGGGCCTGGACACCGCTGGCCGTATCTCATCGTCCCGGTCTACTGGCTACTCGAATGGCTGCCGTCGACGCGGGACGCCGCACGACGGCTTGCGCTGGTCACGCATGCGCAAATGATTGGCGCTCTGCTGTGGAGTGTCGAGAATCCAGCCACACACGGCTGCCGCGTTATCGACGCGGCGCAGATCAAGCTCCTGGCAGCCCTGAAGGGCTGCGCTACGGACGTCGACGGGACTTACTCGTAGTGAAGCGCCTTGACAGGATCAAGCCGCGCGGCGCGGACGGCGGGGTAGAGACCGAACACGATCCCGACGGTGACCGAGACGACGAACGCGAGCGCGATTGACAGGCCCGTCACGATCGTCGACCAGCCGGCGAGCGAGGCCACCAATTCCGACAACAGAACGCCGACGACCACGCCGAGGACGCCGCCGAGCCCGGAGATGAGCGTCGTCTCGATGAGGAACTGGCGGATGACGTCGGCGCGACGCGCGCCGACGGCGCGGCGGACGCCGATCTCCCGAGTCCGCTCGAGCACGCTGGCGAGCATGATGTTCATGATCCCGATGCCGCCGACGAGCAGCGAGATCGACGCGATCGCGACCATGACCATCTCGAAGATCCGTCGCGTGCGCTGCTGCTGGGCGAGGAGCTCGGCCGGCGCGATGACGCTGAAGTCGCCCGCGTTGCGGTGCGACGCGTTGAGCAGCCCCGTCAGCAGATCGGCCGAGCGCAGGCTGTCGATCTCCGGAGCGAGCTGAAGGTAGATCCCGTCGATCTCGTCCTTGATGTTGCTGTAGCTGTCCTCGAGCCGCATGACCGCCGCCATGAGCGGCACGTAGATGAGGTTGTTGCGATCCTGCGACGGCATCCCTGCGACGTCGGACTGCACGGAGAGCTGCGGCCCGGTGACGCCGATGACGCGGAACCAGGCGTCGTTGACCTTGACGTGCTGGCCGAGCGGCTCGCTGGCTCCGAAGATCGCCGCGGCAGCCGCCTGACCCAGAATCGCCACCGGCGCCGCCGCCTCGGATTCCTCCTCGGTGAAGAATCGCCCGCGGGCAACGTTGAGGCCGCTGATCCCGACATACGTCGTGCTGACGCCGTAGACGACGGGCATCTCGCCGGTCGGCCGCGGCAGCATCCGTCCGGGCTTGAAGCGCTTGCGCGCCGTGGCGGCGGAGACGCCCTCCAGGTTCGCCTGCGCGACCCGCAGGTCCTCGAACGTCAGGCCGGGCGACAGCTTCCGGGTCGCCTGCATCACCTGCCAGTCGGTCGCTTCACGCGCCTCGACGATGAGGTTGCGTACGCCCAGCTGCTCGATGAACGCCATCACCTCCTGCTGCGCGCCGGCGCCGATCGACAGCATCGCCACGACGGCGGCGACGCCGAAGATCATCCCGAGCATCGTCAGGAGGGATCGGAGCTTGTGCGCGCGGAGGTTGTCGATGCCGTGGCGCAGTTCCGGCAGAAAGTCGGCGTTGCGCCAGGAGGAGATTCGCAGATCGTCCTTCATCGCGCGGGCCCGGTTGGACCGGCCGGCGCGGGCCGAGGCGTGGCGCCGGAGGGCGGTGCGGCTTCGGGATCCACGAGCGCGACTTCCACGCCCTCGTCGATGCCCTCGACGGCCACCCGGTTCTCGGAACGGTGCGAGACCTTGACCTCGCGCGGCGCGAAGTGATCCCGGTCGCGGACGTAGACGACGGCTTTCCCTTCCTTCGCAAAGACCGCCTGCCGGGGGACCTGGAGCGCGTTCTCGACGGCCCGCCCCGCCACGATGATGCGGACCGATCCGCCCGGGCGCAACCGGGCACCGCGATCGTCGATCCGGAAGAAGACGTCGAACTGGCGGCCGGACTGGCTCGATTCCCAGAAGTTGACGCGTGACGCGAGCGCCCCGAGCGATACGATGCGGCCCTCGAACTGGCGGCCGGGCGCCGCCTCGACGCGGATGGCGGCGCTCTGGCCGACCGCCAGGTTGGCGCGATCGGTCTCGTTGATACGCGCGCGAATCTCCATCTCCCCCACTTCGAGCACGTCGGCGAGGACGCGACCGGGCCCGATCGTGTCGCCGACGCGGTACTCGGGGAGGACCATGCCCGGGAACCCGAAGCCGCCGCCGGCGTCGGGGTTGGTCCTCAGCGCCACCAGGCCATCCATCGTCGAGCGCATGACGAGCGTCTCGATCGTCGCCGTGGCGCGATCCATCGCGATCTGCGCCTTGTTCCGCTTCTCCTGCAGCGCCGCGAGCCCCGCCGCGCTCGTGACGGTGCGCGACTTGGCGTCTTCTTCGAGCTGCGCGAGGCGGCGCTTCGCTTCCTCGAGGTTGAGCGCGCGCTTCTTTGCTTCGACCGCGCTGATCAGCTCTCCGGCCAGCACGTCGAGCTCCGCGCGCCTCACATCGAACCGCGCGGTGAGCAGCGCGACCTTCTCGGCGGACACCTGGACCTCGGCGTCCGCCTTCGTCTTCACGATCTCCTGATCCGCTTCGTTCAACTCGGATCGGCTCTGCTCGAGCGCGTGCTGCTGCTCCGCGGGGTCGAACTCGATCACGACGTCGCCCTTCTTGACGGTGGTGCCCGTGGGGGCGAGCTGCACGATGCGGAGCGAGCCGCCGGTGATCGGCGGCGCGACGAGCGAGACCGCCCGGCCGGCGCGCAGCTCGCCGGTCGCGTAGACGTCCAGTTTCAGGTCGCCACGGGTCACGCGCGTCGTCGGGACACCGTCGTCCCGCTCGGCTTCCCAGTTCTGGACCGCATAGACGATGCCGGCGCCGCCGAGCACGACGAGCGCCGCGAGCGCAGGCCAGAAAAGCCGCCGGAGTTTCATCGCGCGTCCTTCAACATGTCCCGCTCGGGCAGCTTCGTCGCGACGCGGTCTCCGGGCGACACGCCGGACCGAATCGCCACCTGTTCCTTGCCGCGACGGGCGATCTCCACCGGACGCGGCTCGAACGCGCGCCCGTCAAGAAGATAGACGACGGGCCTGCCGTCCTTCTGAAAGACCGCGCGGGCGGGGACGATCACGGATCCCGGGAGGCGGTCGACGGCAATCCGCGCCGTCGAGCTCATGCCGGGTCGAAGCCGTGGATCCTTCTCTCCCATTTTCAACTTCAGGTCGAAATTGCGCGCCGGCGGCCAGGTACCTGACGAGAAATCGACGCGGGCGATGACCGACACGTCAGCCACCGTCGCGGTAAACTGCCGGTCCGGCACGGCGTCGACACGGAGGCTCGCCGTCTGTCCAGCCGCGATGCGCCCGCGGTCCGTTTCATCGAGCCGCGCCTCGAACCGGATGTCCGCCAGATCCGGTAGTTCCACGACCTGGGCGCCCGACCACGCGCGGTCCCCTTCACGGAACTCCGGGGGGTTGGTGCCCCACATGCCGCCTGCGCGGTAGTTCGGCATGATGCTGACCATGCCGTCGGCCGGGGCGCGCATCTCCAGGTTGGCGCGCGAGCGCTCGGCCCGCTGCAGGTCTGCGAGCGCCTTCTCGAGCTTGCGGAGCTTGCCGTTCAGATCCGCCTGCGCGGCGGCACTGTCGGAGCCGGCTTTTTCGCCGGACTCCTTCAGACGCTGGTCGGCGTCGGCGAGCGCGAGCTTCGCCTTTTCCCGATCGATCTTGCTGTTGAGCTCCTCGGATTGCGCCTCGACGTCGATCTTCGAGCGATCGACGTCGTAGCGCGCCTTCATCAGGGCGGTCTCGGTCTGCTCCGCGGCAATCTTCATCTGCGCGCGGGATTGATTGATCTCGGCCTCCGCCTGTTTGACCTCGGTGCGCTTCTCGAGGATGGTCCGGTCGACCGTGCTCGTATCGAAGAGCACGACGAGGTCGCCCGCTTTGACCGTGGAGCCGTTCTTCGCGAGCTTGACGATCTGCAGCTCGCCCGACTGCATCGGCGCGGCCATCACGATCGAGCGGACCGGCCGGATCTCGCCGCGCAGCTCCACGGCGTCCACGAACTCGCCCGTCGTCACTTCCGCCGTCGGCAGGTCGGGGGCGGAGCCGCGCCCGACGCCTGCGCCGATGCCGATGGCCACGATGACAACCGCCGCGGCCGCGGCTGTCCATTTGACGACGCGCGATCGGGGCTTCAAGCCCCAAGCCCCAGGCCCCAGGCCCTTCCAGTTCATGGCGTCACCCCGGCGGCGTGGCGCCGCACGACGGCGCCCTCCTCAATCCCAGACGCGATAGCGACCTCATGGTCGCACTGCCCCGCCACCGTGACGTCGCGGCGGTCGAAGCCGTTGCCGCCGGACTGGCGCACCTGCACGAACGAGGTCTTGCCGTCCGCGCTCAACGCGTCGCGGGGCACGATCAGCGCGCCGGCCCGGCGCTCGACGACGATATCTACGGCGGCGGTCAGGTCCGGCATCAACTTCGGGTGGGACCCGGCAATGGAGACGAGCGCCACGAAGGTACGGACCTTCGGGTTGAGGGTGCTCACGACGCCGAGCGGCGAGACCTGCTCGACCCGGCCGTTGAAGACGAGATCGGGATAGGCGTCGAGACGAATGCCGGCGATCTGGCCGACCTGCAGATGGCTGATGTCCGCCTGGTTGACCTGCGCGCGCACCTGCATCCCCGCGGGATCGACCACCTCGACGATCGGCACGCCGGCGCGGACTTCTTCGCCCTCCTGCACTTCCGCGAGCTGGTTCCCCTTCCAGATGCTCTTCAGCACGGCCATGCCGTCGAGCGGCGAAGCGATCGCCATCCGCTCCGCGTTGCGCTCGGCGTGCTCCATGGCGTTGCGCGCGCGATCGCGCCGGATCTCGAGAATCCTGAGGTCGGCGGCGGCGGCGCGCCGCTTCAACTGGAACGTGTTACGGAGCTGCGCCAGCTTGGCCTCGGCTTCTTCGAGCCGCTGCGTGTTTTTCTCCGCTTCGATGCTCGGCAGCATGTCGTTCTTCAGCATCTCGAGACGCGCGCGCGACGCGTCGTTCTCCGACTGCATCAGCTCCGTCTCGTCCTTCGCGCGGGCGGCCGTCTGTTCGGCCTGTTTGCGGCGGATCTGTTCCTCGAGATCGAGATACTCGGCGCGCCGGTCGAAGGCGTTGCTGAGCTGCTGCTGGCGATCGAACTCGACGAGCAGCGACCCGCGCGCGACGGACGCCCCGCCGGTGACGAGCCGTGTGATGACGAGCGATGCGGTATTCGGCCCCGACAGCCGGGGCGCCGAGATCACCGTGGACCGGATGGCCATCACCGTGCCCGTGACCCGGACGGTCCGGACGAAGTCCCTTCGGGCGGCGACGGCGGTGGCGGGGTCGGAGGCTGAGTCAGGCGATTGTGACGGTAACGCCAGGAAAAACGCGCTGAAGACGACCCAGCCCGTGGCGCCACGCAGGGGGAAGTACATGCTGGTATTCAGCCCGTCCGGGCAGTCTATCAGACGACTTAGACACCGCTTTGGTTGGTTATGTTCAGAAATCCTTCTGAATTCTGGATTCCAGATTCTAGATTCTCGAGATTGCCGCTTCCGGCTCGTACGCCAGGTTCGGCGACAGCCATCGCTCTGCCTCCTCCAGGCTGACGCGCTTCCGCCGCGCGTAGGCCTCCACCTGGTCGCGACCGAGCCGGCCGATGTTGAAGTACTTCGCTTCGGGATGGCTGAGGTACAACCCGCTGACGCTGGCCGCCGGCAGCATCGCGCCGGACTCGGTGAGCGTCATCCCGATCGCGCGCGCGTCGAGCAGCTCGAACAGCGCGACCTTCTCGCTGTGATCGGGGCACGCCGGATACCCGAACGCCGGACGGATGCCGCGGTACCGCTCCGCGATCAGATCCTCGGCGCTCAAACGCTCGGTCCCGCCGTAGCCCCAGTCCGTTCGCGCCCGCCCGTGCAGGCACTCGGCGAACGCTTCCGCGAGTCGATCCGCCAGCGCCTTGGTCATGATGGCGTGGTAGTCGTCGTGATCGCGCTCGAATTCGGCGGCGATGCCTTCCGCACCGTGGACGCTGACGGCGAACGCTCCGATGTAGTCCGCCGCCCCGCTCCCGCGCGGCGCGACGAAGTCCGCAAGCGATCGGTTCGGCCGGCCGTCGGCGATCACTTCCTGCTGCCGCAGCATGCTGAACCGTGTGAGCTCCTCCCGGCGTGAATCATCCGCGTACAGAATGATGTCGTCGCCGTCGCTCGCGGAAGGCCAGAAGCCGTACACGCCGCGCGGTTGCAGCCGTCGGCCCGATGCGAGCTGCTTCAGCAGGATCTGCGCGTGCTCGTACAGCTCGCGCGCCGCCGCGCCGTACGCGGGGTGCTCGAGGATCGCCGGGAACCGTCCCTTCAGCTCCCACGCCGAGAAGAAGAACGTCCAGTCGATGTACGGCGTGAGCGTCTCGATCGTGACGTCCTGCACGGTGCGCCGGCCGACGAACCAGGGTGCCGGCAGCTCAAGGTGGTCCCAGTCCGTCTGCAGCCGGTTGGCCAGCGCCGCTTCGTACGAGAGCAGCGGCTTGTCGCGCCGCGCTCCGTATTGCGTGCGGAGTGTCTCCTGCTCCTGGCGGGTCTTCTCGACGAACCCGGCCGCCCCGGTCGGACTGAGAAGAGACGAGACGACATCCACGGCGCGCGACGCGTCGAGCACGTGCACGGTCGGCCGGCCGTACTCCGGCGCGATCTTCACCGCCGTGTGCTGCCGGCTCGTCGTCGCGCCGCCGATGAGCAGCGGCACCTTGAATCCGCGGCGCTCCATCTCCTTCGCGACGAAGACCATCTCGTCGAGCGACGGCGTGATGAGGCCGCTCAAGCCGACGATGTCCACTTCGTGCTCGACAGCGGCCTTGAGGATCTTGTCGGCCGGGACCATGACGCCGAGGTCCAGCACCTCGTAGTTGTTGCACCCCAGCACGACGCCGACGATGTTCTTGCCGATGTCGTGGACGTCCCCCTTGACGGTCGCGAGCAGCACCTTGCCCTGGGTCTGGCGCCCCCCGGACCGTTTCTTCTCCTCTTCCATGTAGGGAAGCAGGTAGGCCACCGCCTTCTTCATCGCGCGGGCGCTCTTGACGACCTGCGGCAGGAACATCTTGCCGGCGCCGAACAGGTCGCCGACGATCTTCATGCCGTCCATCAACGGGCCTTCGATGATTTCGAGCGGCCGCGTGTACTTTTGCCGCGCTTCCTCCACGTCAGTCGTCGATGAATTCGACAATGCCGTGCACGAGCGCGTGCGACAGCCTCGCCTCGACCGATCCCTGCCGCCAGGCGATGTCCACTTCCCTCTTCGTACCGGACCCTTTGACCTCTCCGGCAAACTGGACGAGCCGCTCGGTCGCATCCGGCCGCCGGTTGAAAATCACATCCTCGACGTGCTCGAGCAGATCCTTCGGGATGTCCTCGTACACGACGAGCTGACCGGCGTTCACGATGCCCATGTCCATGCCGGCGCGGATGGCGTGGTAGAGAAACGCGGAGTGCATCGCCTCGCGGACGATCTCGTTGCCCCGGAAGGCGAACGAGAGGTTGCTGACGCCTCCGCTGACCTTCACCCCGGGACAGGCCTCCTTGATGATGCGCGTCGCCTCGATGTAGTTGACGGCGTAGTCGGCGTGCTCCTCGAGGCCGGTCGCGATCGCGAGGATGTTGGGATCGAAGATGATGTCGAGGGGATCGAACCCCGCGCTGTCAGTAAGCAGCTCGTACGCGCGTCGGCAGATCTCGACCTTCCGGTCGATCGTGTCCGCCTGCCCGCGCTCGTCGAACGCCATCACGACGACACCGGCGCCGTACCGCCGGATGGTGCGCGCTTTCTCCAGGAAGTCGTCCTCCCCCTCCTTCAGGCTGATGGAGTTCACGACCGCCTTGCCCTGGACGCACGCGAGCCCCGCCTCCAGCACCGACCATTTCGAGCTGTCGATCACGATGGGCAGGCGTGCGATCTCCGGCTCGGTGGCGATGTAGTTCAGGAACGTCGTCATGGCGCGCTCCGAGTCGAGCATGCCCTCGTCCATGTTGACGTCGATCATGTTGGCGCCGCCGCGCACCTGGTCGAGCGCGACCTGCGCCGCCTCCGCCCAGTCGCCCGCCTTCACCAGCCGGGCGAACCGCTTGGAGCCCGTGACGTTGGTCCGTTCGCCGATCATCTGAAAGTTGCTGTCGGGGCGAATCGTCAGCGTCTCGAGCCCTGAAAAGCGCGTGAAGTGGAGTCCGGCTTTAGCCGGACCGACGCGTGGCTTGACCGTTTCGACCGCCTTCGCGATCGCGCGGATGTGATCCGGGGTCGTCCCGCAGCAGCCGCCCACGATGTTGACGAGGCCGGATTCGGCGAACTCGCGGAGCATCGCGCTCGTGTCGGCCGGCTGTTCGTCGTACTGGCCGAACGCGTTCGGCAGGCCGGCGTTGGGATAAGCGCTCGTCCAGCACGTCGCGAGCGTGGAGAGCTCTGCGAGGTACGGGCGCATGTCGCGCGCCCCCAGCGCGCAGTTCATCCCGACGCTGAACGGCTTGACGCGCTCGATGGAGACGTAGAAGGCGTCGATCGTCTGGCCCGAGAGCGTGCGGCCGCTCCGGTCGGTGATGGTGACGGAGATCATCACCGGAGGGGCTTGGGCCTGGGGGGCTTGGGGCTTGGGGCTTGGGGCTTGACCAAAACGCTCCTCGTACACCTCCTGAATCGCGACGAGCGCCGCCTTGGCGTTGAGCGTGTCGAAGATCGTCTCGACGAGGAGGAGGTCGACTCCGCCATCGAGCAGGCCGCGGACCTGTTCCGCGTACGCGTCGCGCACCTGCTCGAAGGTCACCGCGCGGAACGCCGGATCGTTGACGTCTGGCGAGATCGAGAGCGTCCGGTTGCTCGGACCCAGCGCGCCGGCGACGAAGCGCGGCTTGTCCGGCCTCTTCGCCGTCCAGGCGTCGGCCGCCTCGCGCGCGAGGCGCGCGCCGGCAACGTTCAGCTCCCGGACGAACGGCTCGAGCGCGTAGTCCGCCTGTGAGATCGCCTGGGCGTTGAAGGTGTTCGTCTCGATGATGTCGGCGTCCGCCTCCAGGTACGCATGATGGATGGCGGTGATGACGTCGGGGCGCGTCAGGTTGAGGACGTCGGCGTTCCCTTTCAGTTCCTTGGAATGGGCGCCGAACCGCTCGCCTCGATAGTCGGCCTCGTCCAGCTTGTACCGCTGGATCATCGTCCCCATCGCGCCGTCGATGACGAGGATGCGGCGCGCGAGCAGGTCGTTGAGCGTATCGAGTGTCGTTGTCATTCAATCTCCGCGGGCCTAAGAGGCCCGCGCTCCACGGCCGGTCCTATTCCTTTCGGCCGCTGGCGACGAGCACCGTGAACGGATCGCCTGACTTGCGCGCGCCGACGCCGACGCGGACATCCTTGAGGCCCGCGTCCTTCAGCAGCCTGGCGAGCGCGCCATCCTCGAATCCCTGCCAGCGGTCGCCGAGGCGATCCCGCACCCACCCCTCGCCGTGGGCGCGCAGGTCGAGCACGAGCACCTTGCCGCCGGGCGCCACGACGCGCGCCGCTTCGGCGACGGCGCGTGCGGGATCCGCGGCGTGGTGGAGCGCCTGCGACAGGACGGCGACGTCCACGCCGCCGTCCTTGATCGGTACGTTCTCGATCTCGCCGCGACGCCACGTCACGTTGTCCACCTTGCGCCGGCGGGCGAGCGCCCGCGCGCGCTTCAGCACTTCGGCGGACCGATCGACGGCGATCACCCGCGACGCGAAGCGGCTCGCCTCGACCGTGAGGTAACCCTCGCCGCATCCCAGATCGGCGACGCGCAGCGGCGGCAGCAGGTGCGCGAGCGCCCGCGCCCAGGCGGCCCAGCTCCGGCCCGGCACGAGCTGGCCGGTCCGCCGGGCATCGGGGCTCGCGTGCACGTCGAAGTTCTCTTTCCGCAGCCGAAGCACTTCCTGCAGGCGGGCCTGATCCTCGCGGGAGCGCGGATCGCGCGCGCTGTCGGCGAAATGCGTCTGGAGCAGCTGCCCCAGCGCGCCGTTGCCGGGCCCGAGCGCCGGGGCGAGCGAAAACCACGTAAACGCCCCCTCCCGGCGCTCGAGGACGAGCCCCGCCTCCGCGAGCAGGCCGAGATGCCGCGACACGCCCGACTGGGCGATGCCGAGGACGGTCGTCAGCTCCGACACGTTGAGCCGCTCGGAGGCGAGCAGCCGCAGGATCCGGAGCCTCGCCTCGTCCCCCAGGAGGCGGAAGAGGCCCGGGAGCGATTCCATATCTATAAATCTATATCTGTTGATGCGGTTCTAGGCAAGTCGGGGGGCCCGGAGTCAGCCGCGCGACCGCTTCGCCCCGTGCCGCGTCTCGGCTTCCTCGATCGAGTGCGACTCGGTGAGGCGCGCGTCCCGCTTGGCCAGCTTCGCGAGCGTTCGGTAGTGCCGATGCAGGATCCGGAGCTCCTCCTCGTCGAGATCTTCGACGTCGATCAGACGGTTGCTCGCGCCCTTCACCGCCGCGACGAGCTCGTTCAGCTTGAGCTGTAACGCCAGCGCGTCCTTGTTCTGCGACCGCTGGATCAGGAAGACCATCAGAAACGTCACGATCGTCGTGCCCGTGTTGATCACGAGCTGCCAGGTGTCCGAGTAGCCGAACATCGGACCGGTTGCGGCCCACACCAGCACGACGGCAACCGCGACGCCGAACCCCCACGACCCGCCGGTCCACGCCGTGATCCGCGCCGAGAACCGCTCGAGATAGTGGCTGAACCTCGTGTGGCGCGCCATGTCAGGCTCCCGTCTTCGCGCGCGCGACCGGCGGGAGATACCTCTCGAGATTGTCCGGCTTCCACGAGATGACACGACCCTCTTCGGCGCTCATGTAGCAGGTCATCAGCAGCTCGGTGACCTCGCGCCCCGCGTGGAAATCCGGCTCGGGCTGGACCCCGTCCAGAAAGCACCGCGTGAAGTACCGGTTCTCCGCCTCGTAGCCGTACTCGCCATACTCGTTGCCGATGAGCGGCATCAGTCCCTGCTCCGCGTTCTGCTTCTCGACCAGATCCTCGCCCTCCGGCCCCTGGAGGCGCCGCGAGAAAAACACCTTGGTCCCGCCGTCGAGCGTGCTCACCGAGAGTGAATACTCCGGTCCGAGCAGCTCCATCGTCAGCCTCAGGCCGGCGCCGACGAAGCTCCAGGACGTCGTGGCCTCCACGATGAGCGGCGCGCCCTGCTCGTCGACGTAGCTGACGCTGGCGCGCGCAAAGTCCTCGGCGGGATGACGACGGTAGTCGACGTCGCGGCTCATCATGTCCTGCAGCCGCGCGGCGTACTCCGGCCGGGACCACTTGAGCGTCGCGACCTGCGCGGACACGCTCACGGGCTTGATGCTGTCGCGCCGCGCGCCCGGCTTCGTCAGCAGGTGTCGCCCCACCTCGAGGCTGTGGCACATCATGTCGTTCAGCACGCCGCCCCCTTGCAGATCGCCGCGCCAGAACCAGGGCATGTGGGGGCCGCTGTGCTCCTCCGCGGCGCGGGCGAGATAGGGACGGCCCGCGAGCGCGGCGCCCCGCGCCCAGACGATCGCCTTTCCGCGCTCGAGCCCCGGCAGGAACAGCTGATTCTCGAGGTAGCCATGGCGGACGCCCGCCTGTTCGACGAGCTCCACCATGCGGCGCGCTTCGGCGGCGTTGCGCCCGAGCGGCTTCTCGCACGCGATGCCGGCGAGCGTGGCGCCCCCGGCGAGCGCCGCCACGATGCGCTCCATGTTGTCGACCCGCGCGTAGTTCGGCCCGCAGATCCAGATGCAGTCGATCTCGGGATCCGCCACCATCGCCTCGATCGACGGGAACGCGCGCGCGTCGCCCGCCCGGACCGACCGCGCCAGCGCCGCCGCTTCTTCGGCGTGCGTTGCGTTCGGGCTCCAGATGCCCCGGATGTCCGCGTCGCGCACGGCTTCCCACGAGCGGATGTGGAAGCGCGTCATGAACCCGCTGCCGATGAATCCCACGCCAAGTCGTCGTGACGGCATGCGGAAGACTATAAAGAACCGGGGAATCTGCGTCTATCTGCGCTAATCTGCGGCGGTGCCACCATCCTTCTTTCCCGCCGACGCGCCGCCGCGCGGCGGTGCGGTGCTGGCGCACGGAGCCGGGGCCGGCCAGCGCCATCCGTTCATGACGACGATCGCGCGGGGACTCGCGCGGCGCGGCGTGCACGTCCTCACGTTCGATTTTCCGTACATGGAAGCGGGCCGGAAGGCGCCCGACCGCCCGCAGGTGCTCGAGGAATCGCTCGCGGCCGCGGTTCGAACGCTGCGGGATCGTCCCGAGGTGACGCCGGGCCTGCCCGTCTTTGCCGGTGGTAAATCGATGGGCGGCCGGATCGCGTCCCAGGCGGCGGCGCGGGGACTGCTGCCCGACGTGAAGGGCCTCTTCTTCCTCGGCTACCCGCTGCACGCTCCCGGCAAACCGGAACAGCTTCGCGATCGCCACCTGCCGGACGTCAGAGTCCCGATGCTCTTCGTGCAGGGATCCCGCGACACGTTCGGCACACCCGAGGAGCTGCGGCCGGTCCTCGACCGCCTTGGCGATCGCGCGACGCTCTTCGTCATCGAAGGAGGCGATCACTCCTTCGCCGTCCCCAAATCAGCCGGGTCGCGAGACCGGGTGCTCGAGGGCGTGCTCGACCAACTCTGGGGATGGATGGAATCTAGAATCTAGGCGCCACGGCAACGCGGACGAGGAGCGACAGCGCGAGCACCAGGCCGACGTACTGCGCGAGCGCGGTGCGATCGGGCGAAGGGGGCGCCTGGCCCGCAGCGGCTCTCAGAAACGCGACGAGCATCAGCAGCACGAGCAGCCCGTCGCCGCAGATGAACCAGCCCGCGCCAAGCGAGGCGGTCGCCATCCACCGCTGTTCAGTGGAGAGCGCCGCGAAGCCGCGGCCGCCGTCGAGCTGCCAGATCGGCAGCAGGTTGAAGAGATTGATCCAGGCGCTGACGTGCGCGACGGCCATCCAGAGCGCCCCGCCCCCGGCAAGCGCGCCGGCATAGGCCACCAGCGTCGCGCCCAGCCCCCAGATCGGACCTGCGAGCCCAATCCGCGCGTCCTCCCGCGGATCGACTGGCCGCTGTTTCAGCCTGACCAGCGCCCCGACGCCGGGGATGAACATCGGAGCGCTCGCCGCGATGCCGTACCGGCGCAGCGCCGCGACGTGCCCCATCTCGTGAACGTAGATGCACAGCACGAACCCGAACGCGAACCACATCCCCCACTGCGTCCAGTACACGCCGAAGGCGAGCAGCATCGACGTGAACGTGCTCGCCTTCGTCAACCCGAGGACGAGCAGCTTTCCCTTGCTCGCCACCGCGACGATCAGGAACTTGAACTTCCAGAGCAGCAGGCCGATGGGACCGAGCGCTGCCAGCCATTTCCATCGTCCGGAGGGTGCTTGCTCACCCGCGCCGGCTTGCCCGCCGTAGCCACGGCGAAGGCGGGCGTCGGTCGTGCGCGACAGGTCGCTGACGCGCGCCGCGATGGTGGTGTACTGGCGCGAGCCCTCAGGCAGCAGGTCGAGCGACGCCCGCCATGCGGTCAGCTCGGCGATCACGTCCTGTCGTTCGGCGGCGGAGGCCGCTTCCGCCGCGAGCTCCTTCAATCGGTCCGCGTGCACCAATCGGTGGCATGCCGGGCACGACAGGAGGCTGCCGCCGACCTCGGTCCCGCAGCCGGGACATCGAAGAGCGGCGGTGGCAGAGATCTCAGCGGTGCTCACACGGCGGCTGCCGGCGCGGCCGGCGGCTTCGCGAGGGAGTGCGGACCCGTGACCGTGAACGCCGTGCGCTTGTTCAGCTTCCACGCCTCGAACAGGCCGATGGCGAGAATGATGAGGCCGATGACGTTCTCGACGCCAGCCAGGAACGGCGCCGCGCACGCCAGCGCCATCAGGAACACGAGCGCCACCAGGAATCGCAGGATTCCCGCATCGCCGGATGCGGCGGCGCCGATGGTATCTGGCGCCTGCGACACCTCCACGACCGACGGCTCTTCAGACGATACGGCCGACGGATCTTCAGGTGACTCCGAAATGGCGGCGGTGGCCTCCTCCGCGCGAATCGCCGTCACGATCGGCGGGATGTAGGTGCTGACGATCGCGAGGTACGTCAGCAGAATGGCGAGCCCCTGGTACGCCCACCCGCCACGCCCGTTGGATCCCCACCGCACGGCCGATCCGACGGTGAAGCCCACGACGATCGCGATCAGGCCGAACTCATAACCCGTCAGGGCGGCGATCCCGTAGTACAGAAGAAACCCGAGGAATGCCGCGACCGTTCCGGCGCCGATCGCCTTTGCGAACCGGCCGACGCGCGAGCCGCTCGTCAACGCGCGCTCGAGGTCGTTTCGGCACAGGCCACAGAGCGTCTGGTCCCCGGCAAGATAGTAGGACGTCGTGATGGACCGCTTGCACTGCCCGCAGGTCATCTCCGCAGGCGGCTGCGCGTAGTCCGCACGCTCGAACTGAAGGCCGGATGCATCGGACATAATTCACCCTGCGAGATTCGTGGACGAGGCTCGAGCCTCGTGCCACGGAACCGCTCGCGCCCTCGGCCGGAAACCGGAGATGCTGAATGGGAGGTAACAATTATAACATTCTCGGGTGTGTCGGACGGTCCACGATTTCACACAAGTGCCCGGGCCTGCCGAAGCTCGGTGTATAGTGACCGCTCGATCGAGGATTGTGCATGACGCGGGATGAGATCCTCGCGTTCTTCGAGCGGCGGCTCGAGCTGTGGCGTCGGCGCGACGCCGCCGCGCTCGCGGCCGATCACGCAGAGGACAGTCTGGTCCAGAGCCCCACGCAGGCGCTTCAGCGCGGCCGCGAAGCGATCGAGTCCGTCTACAAACTGTGGTTCACCGCCTTTCCCGACTACCAGTTCCTTCAGGAAGAGGTGCTCATCGACGATCAGCGTGCCGCGGTCATCGCGCGCATCGTCGGCACCCATGAAGGGGAGTTCTTCGGCATGGCTCCGTCGAAACGACGGTTCGAATGCCGCGTCGTCTTCGTCTACACGATGAGGAACGGCGAGATCGTCCACGAGCGGCGCATCCTCGACTTCACCGGCGTCCTCCTCCAGATTGGCGTGCTGAAAGCGCGGCCGGTGTGAAGCCCGCGGGCGGGCGCGAACGCGCCGACGTGCCCGAGCGGTTCCGCTGGAACCTCGGCGACATCTATCCGGACTGGCCGCAGTGGGACGCGGCGTTTCAGGATCTCAGCCGGAAGATCGACGCGTTCACCGCCCTGAAAGGCATGCTCGCTTCGGGCCCCGCCGCTCTTCTGCGCGCCTTCAAGGCAAGCGACGAGCTCGGCCAGCTCGCGTACCGCGTCTGGTACTTTCCTTCGCTCAAGTACGACGAGGACCAGCGGGACAATACAGTCAACGCGCGGCGCCAACAGGTGCAGATCCTCTTCGCGCGCTGGAAGGAGGCGTCCGCCTGGTTCAACCCCGAGCTGCTCGCGATCCCGCTGCAGACCGTCAGAGCCTGGATGGACGCGAATGCGGACCTGAGGGTCTACCGGTTCGCCGTCGAGGATCTCTATCGCCAGCAGGAGCACGTGCTCGACGAGAAGGGCGAGCGCCTGATGTCGCTGTCGAGCCGCGTGTCCGGCGCGCCGAACGATGCGTACTGGTCGCTGTCGACCGCCGACGCGACGTTTCCCACGATCACGCTCTCGACCGGCCGCGACGTGACCGTCTCGTACGGCCAGTACCGCGCGATCCTCGCCACCGAGCGGAACCAGGCGGACCGTGAGCTCGCCTTTCGCGCGCTGCACGACACATATCGCTCGAGCGTGAACACCTACGCGAGCCTCTACAACGGCGTGTGCCAGCGCGACTGGTTCCAGGCGCGCGCACGCGGCTACGCGACGACGCTCGACGCCGCGCTCCACGGCGACAACATCCCGACCTCCGTCGTCGAGAACCTGATCGAGACGACGCGCGCCGGCGTCGAGGCGCTCCGGCGCTACCACAAGCTCCGGCGGCGGGTCCTGCAGGTCGACAGCTACCAGGTGTACGACCTGAGCATTCCGCTCGTCGAGTTCGACCGGCGGTACCCGTACGACGCCGTTCTCGATCACATCGTCACGTCGGTCGGTCCGCTGGGAGCTCCGTACCAGACGACGATGCGGCGCGGATTCGCTGGCGGCTGGATCGACGTCTACGAGAACGAGGGAAAGCGATCGGGCGCCTACTCGGCGCCGGTGTACGGCGTGCACCCGTACATGCTGCTCAACTACAACGACACGCTGGACGATGTCTTCACCCTGGCGCACGAGATGGGGCACTCGATGCACACCCTCGCCGCCAACGAGAGGCAGCCGTTCATCTACTCGAGCTACACCATCTTCGTCGCCGAAGTCCCGTCCACGCTGAGCGAGGCGCTCCTGCTCGAGCACATGCTCAGCGTCTCGAACGATCCGGTCGAGCGGATCGTCCTGCTGCAGCACGCGATCGACAACATCACGAGCACCTTCTTCACGCAGGTCATGTTCGCGGACTTCGAGCTGCAGGCGCACCGGCGCGTCGAGCAGGACCAGCCGATTACCGGCGAGATCCTGAACGAGCTCTATCTGACGTTGCTGAAGGACTATTACGGCGACGCGATCGACGCGGATCCCCTCGCCGGGGTGACCTGGGCGCGCATCCCGCACTTCTACAGCACGCCGTACTACGTGTATCAGTACGCGACCTGCTTCGCGTCGGCCGCGCGGATCGCGCGGGAAATCATGGAGGGACCGGAGGAAGGCCGCGCGGCGGCCAGGCAGCGATACCTCGATCTGCTGGCCGCCGGCGGGAGCGACTATCCGATGGAGCTGCTGAAGCGCGCCGGCGTCGATCTCGGCGAGCCCGAAACCGTCCGCGCCGTGATCGAGCAGCTCGACGTGCTCGTTACGAGGCTGGAACGGGAACTCCAGGCACTAGGCACTAGGCACTAGGCACGAGGGACTGGCGACTAGGAACTAGAAGTGCCTAGTTCCTAGTGCCTAGTCCCTGCAGAGTCACTGCTTCACGCGAACGCTCTTGATCGTCACAGGCTCCACGGGCACGGCCTTGTGTCCGGCCTTGTCCCCCGTCGCGACACCTTCGATCTTGTCGACGACGTCCATGCCGGCGATCACTTTGCCGAAGACGGCGTAGCCGTACTCGGGCGGGGTCATCCCCTTGTGATCGAGCGCGCCGTTGTCCACGGTGTTGATGAAGAACTGCGACGTCGCGCTGCGGACTTCGCCGGTGCGCGCCATCGCGAGCGTCCCGCGAGCGTTCTTCAGGCCGTTGTTCGCCTCGTTCTGAATCGGCGCCTTCGTCCCGGGCTTCCGCTGCATGTCGGCCGTCAGGCCGCCCCCCTGGATCATGAAGCCCTTGATCACACGGTGGAACGTCGTCCCGGGGTAGTAGTCGTCCTTCACGTACGACAGAAAGTTCTCGACCGAGACCGGGGCCTTGGCCTTGTCCAGCTCCACCGTGATGTCCCCCATCGTCGTCTCGATCACGACCACGGGGTTGCCGCCTGCCGTCTGACCGCCTGTGCCCGCTGCCATCGCCATCATCAACACTCCGCTCATCAAACCGTTCATTGGCCCTCCACAATTATCGTTGCGTCATCGTCTGCACCGGGAGCCGTCCGCCCAGCAGATGCCGCACCCAGAAGTCGTGCGTTTCGCGGTTGGCGTGGGCGCGCTGCGAGGACTGCAGGCCGTGCCGGCTGCCAGGATAGAACATCAGCTCGAACGGCTTGTTGTTCGCCGTCAGCCAATCGACGATCTGCATCGAGTTCTGCATGTGGACGTTGTCGTCGATCGTCCCGTGCGTGATCCGCAGGCCACCTTTGTAGCGGTCGACCCACGTGAGCACGGCGCCGTTCTTGTAACCGTCGGGGTTCTCCGCCGGCGTGTCCATGTACCTCTCGGTATAGACGGTGTCATACAGGCGCCAGTCGGTGACCGACGAGGCCGCCTGGCCGTAGTTGAAGTGTCCGGCGCCGAAAGTCAGCGCCATCATCGTGGTGTAGCCGCCGTAGCTTCCCCCGGCGATCCCGATCCGGTCGCCCGCGATGAACGGCTTCGACCGGAGCCACTTCGCCGCCGTGATGAGGTCCTGCATCTCCCATTTGCCCAGGCTGCGGTGCATGAGCGCGACGCCCTTCTTGCCGAACGCGCCGCCGGCCCGATGGTCCACGCTGACGACGATCACGCCGCGCTGGGCCCAATAGTGCGCCTGGGAGTCGAGCCAGGCATTGCGCACCCGGCCGGCGTCCGGGCCGCCGTAGATGCTCATGATGACCGGATACTTCTTCGTCGGGTCGAAGTCCGGCGGGAGCACCCAGTACGCCGGCAGGCTGTAGCCGTCGCCAGAGGGGATCGTGAAGAGCTCCGCCTTGCCCCACGCGTAACGATTCACCTCCGCCCCCCGGGCGTTGCCTAGAGCGCGAACGACGCTGCCGTCGGCGCGATGCAGGCTCATCGACGCGGGCGTCGACACGTTGCTGGTCGTGTCGATGAAGTAGGACCCGGCAGGAGACACGCGCGCGCTGTGCTGGCCCTCCCCTCTGGTCAGCGGCTCAAGGCCACCGCCGTCGAGCCGTACCCGCATCAGCGCGCTGTCCCCCATCCGGCCCGCCGGTCGGGCGGTGAAGTAAACCAGCCCGCGACCTTCGTCCACGCCCGCGATTTCGGTCACGCGCCACTCGCCGGATGTCAGCCGCTTCTTCAGCGTGCCGTCCGGCGCGTAGTAATAGAGATGATCCCAGCCGTCGACGTTTGTCCGCAGCAGGAAGCCGGTTCCGTTGCGGAAGTAGTAGAGATCCTCGAAGAACTCGACCCACGAGGCCTGCCGCTCCTCGAAGATCTGCGTCTTCTTCCCGGTGGCCGGGTCGCAGTTGAAGAACCTGATCGTGTCCTGCCCGCGGTTCATCCACTGGACGGTGAGCGCCTTCGAATCGGGCGTCCAGAACGGCCAGGCGATGTAGTGATCCGCCCTGGCCTCGAAATCCATCCAGACCACCCGGCCTCCGGTTGCGGGGACGACGCCCATCTGCACGTACGGATTGGCGTCGCCCGCCTTCGGATATCGCTGCCGCTCCAGCTCGCCGTGCTGCCCGTTCGCGTGGTAAATCGGAAAGACCGGCACGGGTGAGTCGTCGAACCGCATGAACGCGAGCTTCGAACTGTCAGGCGACCACCAGAACGCCGCGTACTGCGAAGGCCGCCCGAGAATCTCCTCGAAGTAGACCCAGGACGCCCGGCCGTTGTAGACGGTTTCGCTCCCGTCGGACGTCAACTGACGCTCCACGCCGTCTTCGAGGTCGTAGACGAAGAGATTGTTTTCGCGAGTGTAGGCCAGCCGCTTGCCGTCGGGCGAAAAGCGCGCGTTCCGCTCGTTGCCCGGGTTCGCGGTCAGCCTGCGCAGGTTCTTCGTTGGCAGGTCGAACAGGTGCAGGTCGCCGTCGCGCGTGAAGAGATACCGGTTGTCGTCAGGGCTTGCCGTCGCCGTCCGCGGGTCGAAGCCACGCGGCAACGCCGCCCGCATCGCGACGTAGTCGCGGTAGACCTCTGAAGATCCGTCGGATGCTCGAACGGCGTAGAGCCGGCGATCGTCGTCTTTTTCTGTACGGAGCTCGAGGTAGCGCTCGTCGTCCAGCCACCTTGTGACGTTTGGAAGCGTCGTAAGGATGTCATCCCGGACTGCCTCGCCCGACTCACGAGGCGGCTGGACCCGGAACGCCTGGTCGTAGGAGAGCCAGCGGCCCGCCGAGACGGCCAACTGGGAATCGCCGGCGCCGGCCAGCAGCGCGCCGGTGCCGAGCACCGCCAGGAGGGGGACCAAAGTCCTTCCGGAATGAGAAAGTCGCATACGTTCCTCGGTGCTCCGATTCAAACGGATGGATTGGCGATCTTAGGCCACGGATCGGCGTAGATCAATGAGCCGCGGTAATTGTCGATCTATCACGAATGTCATGGCTTTCGGGGCGGACGGCGTCCCCGTTCGGACGCTTTGAGCGCTGGCATCCAATGTGCTCCGGGTCAACAACCCGGACACGCGTCCTGGCGTGGTACAGCACCCCGGCCAAGCGGGGTGACCTCGACAGAGGGAGGGGGCGGCAATGGTCACCGAACCCAGAGCTGACGAAAAGGAGCTGGCCGAAGCCATCAAGCTCGGCGCCAGCCGCGGTCCCCAGTGCTTCGGGAGCTATTTCGACGACCGGGGCGGATCCTGCGCGCTTGGCGCGGCCTACGAAGGGATGTACCACCTCCCGCGGGAGCACGGGCGGGTGATCCCGAAGCACCTCGAGCGGCTCTTCCGCTGCCTCGAGGACATCACGAAAAAGTGCCCCTTGGGCTGCAAGAAGAAATTGCCGCTGGGCTCCATGATCGTTCACCTCAACGACGACCATCGCTGGACGCGTGAACAAGTCATCGAATGGCTGACGGCGGAGTCGGACTAGCCCGGAAGGTCGTAAGTGGCGCTGCTCGATCGCTTCAAACCCCAGCCGAAGTGGAAGAACACGGACCCCGCGGTCCGGGTCTCCGCGATCCAGGCGCTTGACGACGCCGCGGACGAGACGGCGGCGGTCCTGGCGTCGCTGGCGGCCGAGGATCCGGACGCCCGCGTCCGCCGCACTGCGGTCGCGCGTCTGTTGGATCCGACGGTGCTTTCCCGCGCCGCCCGGCAAGATACGGAAGAAGGGGTGCGACAAAAGGCGGTCGAGCGACTCCTTGCGCTGGCGCAGGACGGGCTGGCGCCGAACCAGACGGACGGCTTCTCCCGCGCAGAGGCGGCGCTCGCCGCGCTCGACGAACCGCGCCATCTGGCGGTGGTCGCGAAAGGGGAAGCAGACGACCGGCTGCGTCGCCGCGCGGTCGAGCGGCTGACCGACGCGAAAGCGCTCGGCAGCGTTGCCCGCCATGCGAAAGATGCCGGGATCGCGGCGCTCGCGGCCGAGCACATCGACGATCCAGGCGAACTGTTGAACGTTGCGATGAAAACTGAGCACAAGCAGGCGGGTGTCGTCGCCGTCGAGCGGCTCGCGGCCGCTTCGCCGGCCGACCGGGCCGCGTTCGAGCAGATTGCCGAGCGGGCGGCGGAGAAGGCGGTCTCGAGACGCGCCCGCGCGGCCGTGCAGGCGATCGACGAAGCCGAAGCGGAGCGCCGCGTGGCGGAAGAAGCGGAACGCGAGCGGGAGCGCGAGCGGCAGCGTGAAGAAGAGCGACTGGCGCGCGAGCGCGAGCGGTTGGCCCGCGAAGCGGCGCGCGAGGCGGCGCTCGCCCCGCGCCGTGAGCTCTGCGAGCGAATGGAAGCCGCGGTCGCCGAGGCGCAGGCTGACGACATCGACCGCGCACGGGCCGAGTGGGAAGGCTTTCCGCCGGCGAACGCCGCCGAGTGGACCGGCGACCTGGATGCGCTGCGCACCCGGTTCGAGAAGGCGTGTGGCGACATCGGTCTGGCGATCGAGGCGCGCGCGGCAGCCGATGCCGCTCGCGCGAGGCTCGACGAGCTGGCCGCGGAGGCCGAGACGACCGCTGCGCTCGAGAGCCTCGGCGAGGCCAAGATCGGCCTGAACGGGCTCGACGCCGACTGGAGCGCGCTCGAGCCGCATCTCGATGCGCTCGGCGATGCGGGCGCCTCGATCCGCGCGCGGTACGCGGCGGCGCGGGAACGCGTCGCCACGAGGGAAGCGGAGCGGCACGCCACCGAAGCCAAGGCGCTCGCCGACAACCTCCGCCGGCTCGAACGCCTCGCGGACCGGATCGAGAAGCGCGCCCCCGCGCCCGATCTCACGCTGCGCGAAGCGGAACGCGCGATGAAGGAGCTCCGCCCGGTCCTCGACGAACCGGGACCGCTTCCGACCAGGCAGGAGAGGGACACCATCGTCGAGCGGCTCAAGCAGGCACAGGCGGCGCTGGCGCCCCGCGCGCGCGAGCTCCGCGAGATGGACGACTGGAAGCGCTTTGCGAACGCCGCGGTCCAGGAGGACCTCTGCGCGCGGACCGAGGCCCTCCTGAAGCGGCTGGGCGAACCCGAGCCGCCAGGGCTCGACGTCGTCGCGAAAGAGCTGCGGGAGATCAACACGAAGTGGCGGGAAGCGGCGGAGGCGCCGCGCGCGCAGGCCCAGGCCCTGTGGCACAGGTATCGCCGGGCGTTCGACCCGATTCAGCTCCTGTGCCGCGAGCACTTCGCGGCGCAGGCGCAGGAGCGGGCCGCGAACCTGACCGCGAAGCTCGCCCTCTGCCAGCGCGCCGAGGCGCTCGCCGAGTCGACCGACTGGATCAAGACGGCGGACGAGCTCCGCGCGCTCCAGGCGGAATGGCAGAAGATCGGACCGATCCCGCACGAGCAGTCCAAGGCGATCTGGCAGCGCTTCCGCGCCGCCTGCAACCGCTTCTTCACGCGCCGCCATGACGACCTGGCGAAGCGCAAGGAGGTGTGGTCGGGCAACCAGGCGAAGAAGGTCGCGCTCTGCGAGCGCGCCGAGACGCTCGCCGAGTCGACGGAATGGGATACCGCCGCCGCCGAGCTGCGGAGGCTCCAGAACGAGTGGAAGACCATCGGTCCCGTCAAGAAGACGAAGGCCGAGGCCCTCTGGAACCGGTTCCGCGCCGCCTGTGACCGCTTCTTCGAGCGGTACAAGCAGCGCGACGCGATCGCGCTCGAGGCCCGCGTGCAGGGCCGCGAGGCGAGCGTCGTCGCGTTCGAGGAGCTCGCCGCCGGCGCAACACCGGAACGGGACGCCGCGGAGCTGCGCGAGGCGGTCCGCGAGGTGCGGCGGCGATGGGATCAGGCGGGACCCATTCCCACGGACCGCATGGCGCCGCTCGAGGCGCGCTACGCCCAGGCGCTCGAGCTCATCCTCACCGCGCGGCCGGACGTGTTCCGCGGCACCGACCTCGATCCGGAAGCGAACCTGCAGAAGCTCGAGAAGCTCTGCGCCCGCATCGAGAAGCTCGCCGCCGACGAGCCCTCGCAGCCGACCTCGTCCGAAGCGCTCGCAGCCATGCTCCGTGAGGCGCTCGCCGCGAACACGATCGGCGGCCGGCCGAGCGAGGAGTCGCGGATCAAGGCGGCAATCGAAGAGGTCCGTCAGGCGCAGGCAGCCTGGAGGCGCGTCGGGCCCGCCCCGCGCGACGCCGTCCACGAGCTGACCCGGCGATTCCACCGCGCGTGCGACCGCGTGTTCGAGCAACAGCGGAAACGCGTGCCGGTGGGCCCCCCCGCCCGGTAATTCAACACCGGTGGACCATCGGAGCGGGTCCGGGTATCATCCGGCCCCACAGCCGAGGTCCCTATGACATTCCGACCGATCGCATTGTCGATTGCCGCCCTTGTTGGCGCGTACGGCGCAACGCTGGCGGCGCGGGCAGAACCGACCGAAACGCTTCTCTTGTCGCAGCCCGCGACCGACGGAGCGCAGGTGGCGTTCGTGTACTCCGGCGACCTCTGGGCCGGGCGGCTGGACGGATCCAACGTCCGGCGCCTGACGACCGACGACGGAGTGGAGTCGAACCCGGCGTTCTCGCCCGACGGCGCGCTCGTCGCGTTCAGCGCGCAATACGACGGGAACACCGACGTGTACACGGTCCCTGCGACCGGGGGCGTGCCCAAACGGCTGACGTGGCACCCGGGCGCCGACCTGGTGCAGGGCTTCACCCCCGACGGGAAGGCGGTGACGTTCACCTCGGCGCGAACCGTGTTCACGAACCGCCACACCCGGCTCTTCACGGTCCCGGTCGATGGAGGTTTCGAGACCGAGCTGCCGGTGCCGCACGCCGCGCGCGCCGTCTGGTCGCCAGACGGGCGGCGCATCGCCTACAACCCGCTCGCCCCGGCTTTCCTGCAATGGAAGCTGTATCGCGGTGGACGTGTATCACGGCTCTGGCTGTACAACGCCGCCGATCACGCGATCGAAAAGATCACGCAGCCACCGGGCCGCGCGAACGATACCGACCCGATGTGGGTCGGCGACAAGGTGTTCTTCCGATCCGACCGCAACGGCGAGTTCAACATCTTCTCGTACGATACCCGCGCGAAGGGCACGTCGCAGGTGACAAAGCACGAGGACTTTCCGGTGCTGAGCGCGTCGGCCGGCGGCGGGAAGATCGTTTACGAACAGGGCGGGCGTATCCATCTTCTCGATCCGGCGTCAGGGACGAGCCGGCGTCTCTCGTTCGCGGCGCCCGCGGATCTCCGTGAGACGCGCACGCGCTTCGTCAAGGGAGCGCGCTACATCAGGAATTCCGATCTGTCGCCATCCGGCGCGCGCGCCGTGTTCGAGTTTCGAGGCGAGATCGTCACGGTGCCGGCCGAGAAGGGGGACGTGCGGAATCTGACGAACACCCCGGGAGCGCACGAGCGGTCGCCGGCGTGGTCGCCGGACGGCAAGCTCATCGCGTACTTCTCCGATCGGTCCGGCGAGTACGCGCTGCACCTCGCTGCGCAGGACGGGACCGGCGAGCCGCGGGCAATCGCGCTCTCCGGCGCCGGCTTCTATCGCCGGCCTGCCTGGTCCCCCGACAGCCAGAAGATCGCGTTCGAGGACAACTCGCAGAGCATCTTCTGGCTCGACGTGAAGAGCGGTCGGGTCAAGAAGGTTGCGGCGGCCGGGACGTACTCGCCGATCGACGACGTCAACTTCTCGTGGTCGCCGGATTCGAAGTGGATCGCGTACACGCTCGACACGCGCCCGCTCTCGCGGTCTGTCTTTCTGTACTCGCTCGACCAGGACAAGTCCTTCGAGGTCACCGACGGCCTCAGCGCGGTCAGCGATCCGGCCTTCGACCGCGGCGGGAAGTACCTGTACTTTTTCGGGTCGACAGACGAGGGACCGGTGCGCGACTGGTTCTCCCAGGCGAGCGCCGACATGCGCGCTACACGGGCGATCTACATGCTCGTCCTCCGCAAGGATCTCCCGTCGCCGCTGGCCAAGGAGTCGGACGAGGAGAAGGGGGCCGAGAAGAAGGACGAGGAGAAAAAGGACGCTGAAAAGAAAGAGGGGGCTGGGGCTCAGGGCATGGGGCCTGGGGGGCGTTCCGCGGAAAAGGCCGATCAGGCCCAAGGCCCCAAGCCCCAAGCCCCGGAAACGAAGCCCCAAGCTCCGGAGTCGAAGCCCCAAACCCCAGCCCCCAAACCCGACGACTTCCGGATAGACACCGATGGCATGGAGTACCGCATCCTCGATCTTCCCGTCCCGCCGGGAGACTACGACAGCCTCCAGGTCGGCACGACCGGCCAGGTCTACTTTCTGAAGACGGCCGACGGGAAGACGTCGCTTCAACGTTTCGATCTGACCACGCGCAAGACCGAGCCGTTCGTGGCTGAGGCGGACGCGTTCGTCGTCTCGCACGACGGCAAGAAGCTCCTGTACGCCAAGCGTCCCGCCTGGTCGATCGTTGCGACGACGAAGAAAGTCGAGCCATCTGAGGGACGCATCGCCGCGGATGCGATCGAGGTAAAAATCGACCCGCGCGCCGAGTGGAGCCAGATCTTCGACGAGGCGTGGCGCATCAATCGCGACTACTTCTACGCGCCGAACATGCACGGCATCGACTGGAAAGCGGCGCGCGAAAAGTACGAGATCTTCCTCCCGCACGTCGCGACACGCCAGGACCTCAACCGCGTGCTCCAGTGGATGTCGAGCGAGCTCGCCGTCGGCCACCACAACGTCGGCGGCGGCGACGCGCTGACCGAGCCGAAGACCGTACCGGGCGGATTGCTCGGCGCCGATTTCGAGGTGGCGAACGGTCGCTACCGGTTCAAGAAGGTGTACGGCGGCCTGAACTGGAACCCGCAGCTCCGATCGCCGCTCACCGAACCGGGCGTGAACGCCCGGACCGGTGAGTACCTGCTGGCGGTCGGCGGCCGTGACCTCAGGCCGCCGGCAAACGTCCACGCGTCGTTCGAGAACACGGCCGGGAAGATCGTCTCGATCACCATCGGGCCGAGTCCGGACGGCACGGGCTCGCGCGTCGTTCAGGTCGTGCCGGTCGAGAGCGAGGCGGCGCTCCGCAACCGCGACTGGGTCGAGGGAAATCTCCGCAAGGTCGATCGCGCGACCGGCGGGCGCGTGGCGTACGTGTACGTGCCGAACACCGCAGGCCTCGGACACACCTACTTCAAACGGTACTTCTATCCGCAGTCCCACAAGGACGCCGTCATCGTCGACGAGCGCTTCAACGGCGGTGGCGCCGTCGCGGACTACTACATCGACATCATGCGGCGGCCGCTCATCAGCTACTGGGCCATGCGGTACGGCGACGATCTCAGGACCCCCGTCGCTTCGATCCAGGGCCCCAAGGCGATGATCATCGACGAGACCGCCGGGTCGGGTGGCGATCTGCTGCCGTGGATGTTCCGGAAGTTCGGCCTGGGACCGCTCATCGGTCAGCGCACGTGGGGCGGGCTGGTCGGCGTGCTCGGCTTCCCGGTGCTGATGGACGGCGGCGGCATCACCGCGCCGAACCTCGCGTTCTGGACGCCGGAAGACGGATGGGCCGTCGAAAACGAGGGCGTCGCCCCGGACATCGAGATCGAGCAGACGCCGGCCGACGTCATCGCGGGCCGGGATCCGCAGCTCGAGAAGGCGATCGCGGTGGTGATGGAAGAGCTCAAGAAGAACCCGGCGCCGAAGCCCAAGCGTCCGCCGTATCCGGTGAAGGGGAAGACGCAGCGAGGGACGGTGACTACCAATCAGCATTGACGATTGGCGATTTACGATTGGGGATTGATTGACGATTGAGGATTGGAGATTGGGGATTAATTGTCGATTGTTCGATTGAGCACCGGTGCCTAATCGGCAATCGGCAATGAATCCGCAATCACCAATCGTCAATCGGCAATCAATCGGAAATCCTCAATCGTCAATCCACAATGCCCCCATCATGTACGGGGCATGATTCCTCACACCGGGAACAACCTCTCGAAGTTCCCCCCGAAGATCGCGGCCCGCGTCTCCTCGCTCGTCCCGAGCTCCAGGAGCGCGGCGACCTGCGCATCGTAGACGCCTCGCTGCCACCCCCGCGGGAAGAACGACGAGTCGGTCCCGAAGAGGAGCCGCGAGGCTCCCGCTACCTCCAGCGCCTGCCTGAACACCTTCGCGAGCGTCAAACCAGGGTGATAGCGCATCCACGCGTTGGAGCTGGAGGTGTCGAGGTGGACGTTCGGCGCCGTGTCGGCCGCCATCAGGGCTTCTCGCAGGAGCCCCGCGCCGAAGTGCGGAATGATGAACGGCACGGAAGCGTGGCGCAGCGCGATCGCCGCGACGCCGAGCGGATCGCCAAGCCGCAGATCGAACCGGCTCGGCAGCCCCAGTTTCTTCCGCACGCCCACTGAAAGCACGCCGCAGTGCACGAACACCGCGGCGCCATGCGCCTCCGCCCGCGCCACGATCGCCTCCACCCGCTCATCGTCCAGCCGATAGAGGTGCATCGCCGGAAAGAGACAGGCGGCGCGCAGGCGCAGCTCGCCGAACGCCCGGTCGGCGCGCGACGCCGCATCGGGCGCGGTCGGATTGATCATGAAGAAGCCGACGAACCGCGACGGGAGACGCGCGACGGCGGCGGCGACCGATCCCTCGTCGCCCGGCACGCTGGCGATGAGCGCCGCGCGACCCACGCCGTGACGATTGAGCTCCGCCAGCCACCGATCTGCGAGCGTGTCGTCGGTGCCGGGCGGATCCCAGCCCAGGCGGCTGGGGAGCCCGACGGCCGGGTCGGCCGGTGCATCCTTCACGTCGCGTGCGAGCGTGGTGAAGAAGTTCGAGGAGAAGAAGTGACAGTGGGCGTCGTTCATTCGGTGAGTCTCCGTAGAATTCAGAATCCAGAATATAGAATTCAGAATCTAGAATTCAGAAGGATCGAGATGGATCGAGTACCGGGGTTAATCCGGCTGCCGATCCCTTCTAGATTCTAGATTCTGGATTCTGGATTGTAGCGAGTGGCACCAATGTTGTGCCAACATTCAACTCGGTCCGGACCGAGTTGAGGGCGAGGCTTCAATGAGAAGACGCCGCTACGTTCTCAGTGCGCTGCTGCTGACGACCGGCTGCGGGTATTTTCAGAGCGGCGTCTGGGAGAACGACCCCTCCAACTGGGAACGGGCATTCCGGTCGGCGAAACCTGACGACGTCGTCGTCGTTCATTCGACGTACTGGCGAACGCCACACTGGAGCTATGAGGCGGGCTACATTTTCGAGATCGCCGCCAACCCGAAACTCCGCGAGCAGCTGTTCAGGGAGAATCGGTTTCTCAGACTCGAAGGCGCCGCCGCGGTTGAGTCGAAGAGTCTCTGCTTTTCGACGTGTCCTGCCTGGTTCGCCCCGAAGGCCATAGAGGAGTACGACGTGTGGGGCTACGCGGACGAACCTCGCGGCAACTTCCGCGTCCTGATCGAGAAGAAGACCGGGACGATGTTCGTGTCTGATTTTCAGGTGTAGTCCCGGGCGGCCTGCCTCGCCGTAGCCTAGCGAAGGCGGGCGCTGGCACCGATGTTGTGCCAACCGCGAACTCGGTCCGGACCGAGTGACTCAGAGTTATTCTGGGATGCTCTTCAGGAGTGCCGCATGCACACGCACCCACTGTTGGTCAGAATTCTCGTCGCGATGATCGTGGTCCCACACACCCACGCACAGCCTGTGGATTGGACCCGCGTCGACACTCGGGCCGGATGACTCGACGGCACGAATACTCCTTCAGATGAAATAGCGAATCGGTCGGCCGCGTCCGGCAGCGAGGACCCAAGTGGCGAACTACTTCAGACCCCACCCGTGGCACGGCCTGGAGGTTGGACCGGATCCGCCGGAGCTGCTCAACGCGTACATCGAGATCACGCCGTTCGACCTGATGAAGTACGAGGTCGATAAAGTCTCCGGATATCTTCGCGTCGATCGACCGCAGCGCTCCTCCGCCCAGCCCCCGGCGCTGTACGGGTTCGTCCCGCGGACCTACTGTGACGAGCGCGTGCGGAGGCTGGCACCCGGTTCAAAGCGGGGTGATGGGGACCCGCTGGACATCTGCGTCCTCAGTGAACGGGCGATCACACGCAACGAGATCATCGTGAGGTCCCGGGTCATCGGCGGCCTCCAGATGATCGACGGCGGAGAGGCCGACGACAAGATCATCGGCGTCCTGGACAACGATTTCGTCTGGGGCGGCGCTCGCAACATCAGCGACGTACCGCCCGTGCTGGTGGAGCGGCTCCAGCACTATTTCCTGACATACAAGCTGGTCCCCGGAAGTCGCAGGCGGGTGCGCATCGCCAGGATGTACGGACGGGTTCACGCCCTCAAAGTCGTACGCGCAGCCATGAAGGACTACGACGACAACTTCGCCGTCGGAGGCCGAGAGGCTGAGGAACGGGAGGGCGCAGAGAAAAGGCGGGGACGAAGAGGCACAGCGACGCGGAGTCACAGAGAAGAACGATGACCACCTGTGTGGCTCTGTGGCTCAGTGTCTCTGCGCCTCCCCGTCCCCGGTCTTCTCCGTGTTCTCCAGTTCCTCCGTGTCTCGACCGAGGAACTACCCCGCGAAGCGATACCCAATCCCATGCACCGTCAGGATGAACTGCGGCCGCTTCGGGTTCGGCTCGATCTTCTGACGCAGCCATGCGACGTGCACGTCCACCGTCCGCGTGGACGGCATGGCGTGATAGCCCCAGACCTCGTTGAGCAGCTCGTCGCGCGACAAGGCGGCGCCGCGGTGCTCGATGAAGTAGCGGAGGAGCTGGAACTCCAGGGCCGACAGCTCGAGCGCGCATCCGTCGCGCTCGACCTCGGCGCGGCGGAAGTCGACGCGCACGTCGCCGAACTGGTAGCTGCCCGAGGCGGGCGCGCCTTGCCGCGCCGAAGCGGCTTCGGCCGCGTGGGCGGGCGGGGGCGCGCGACGTAACCGCGCCTCGATTCGCGCGACGAGCTCCGCCATCTCGAACGGTTTCGGAAGGTAGTCGTCCGCGCCGATCTTCAGACCGACGACGCGATCGACGAGCTGGCCGCGGGCCGTGAGCATCACGATCGGGGTGTCGATGCCGCGCTGCCGGAGCGTCTGGCAGACGTCGAAACCGCTCATCCCCGGCAGCATCACGTCGAGGAGCACGAGGTCGAAGCCTCCCTCGGAGGCGCGCGCGAGCCCGGCGGCGCCGTCGCGGACAGACTCGACGTCATAGCCCTCGCCTTTCAGCCGATCGGTGAGCGTCAGGACGAGGCCGGGCTCGTCTTCGACGAGGAGGATGCGTTTGCTGCCCATTCTGGCGAGCTGCCGTCGGCCATCGCCGGCAGGTGAATCGTGAAGGCGCTTCCCTCTCCGGGCGCGCTGGTGACCGTCACGCGTCCGCCGTGGGCGCGCGCGATGCCCTGAACTACCGTCAACCCGAGTCCCGTGCCGTGAATCTGCGCCGCGACGACCGAGGCGGCGCGATAGAAGGGATCGAAGATGTGAGGCAGATCAGCGGGCGCGATGCCGGCCCCACGGTCGCTGACCGTCAGCGCCACCTCGCCGCCGCGGGCGCGTGCGCTGATGCCGACCCACTGCGCATCGCCTCCCCTCGACTCCGCCCCGGACACGTCGCCCGGCTTCGCTCGTCCCTCGACTTCGCTCGGGGCGACCCTGAGCGTGTCGAAGGGTCGGGGCAAGCCATACTTGATCGCGTTGGTCACGAGATTCGCGACCGCACGGCCCAGAGCAGCGGGATCGACGAGCACCCGCGGCAGGTCCGCCGGCACGTCGATCTCCACGCGAACGCCGCCGCGATCGATCGCGTCGCGCGACTGGGCGATGCCAAGTGAAACGATGTCGGACGGAGCGCACGGGCGGCGCGCCGCCGCCGCGTGCTGCGACTGGATGCCGGCATACGCCAGGACCTGCTCGACGAGATCGGTCAGCCGCTCCCCTTCTTCGCGGACGAGCGTGCCGTAGCGGCGCACCTGCGCAGCGTCGGAAACGACGCCATCCGCGAGGTTCTCGCCCGCGGATCGAATGACCGCGAGCGGCGTCCGAAGCTCGTGCGAGACGCCCGCGACGAACTCGACCTGCTGTGCCGCGAGCCGCTCAGCCCGCCGCGCGGAGAGCAGCACGAACGCGACGCTGACCGCGAGCAGACCGAGAATGCCGGAGCTGAGCAGCAGATTTCGCCTTCGCACGCTGGCGACAGCCGCCTCGAGCGACCCGGCGCGATGCCTCATCGTCAGCTCCCACCGCGCGCCGCCGGCGCCGGGCGCATGTCCGCCCGCCTGAAGTCGAAGCGGTCCGGTCTGCAGGATGCTGAACGAGAACCGCCGCTTGCCGTCCGGCCCCGTGTCGCCCAGATCGCCGCTCGTGCGCAGATCCGCGAGCATGTCGAGACGGAGCTCGAAGAGCCCGACCGTCGCGTCCGGCGGATCGGTCGCGCCGGCACGCGACCCGTCCGACGCGTACAAAACCTTCCCGGGCTGCTCCCGCTCGCGAACGATCGCGTCGTACTCGAGCGCCGGACCGGTCCCGAACTGCCGCCGCAGGAGTTCCGGCAGCATCTCTTCTGTCATGTATCTCGCGTCGAGCAGCGCGAAGACGCATGCGGCGGCAGGACGGCCTTCGAAGGCCTCGATCCGCATGTTGCCCCGGCTGAGATGCAGATCGGGCGTCGGCATCACGAGCGCCGGAATGTCCAGCCTGATCGGTTGGATGACGGGACCCCACGTCTCGAACCACTGTCGCAGCGGCGCGGCGCGCTCGGGCCACTGAGACGGCTCGAACGTGCCCGCATCGACACTGAAGCGCTGGAGCGTGATCGATCCATCGGTCCCCCGCTCGGCGAGCAGCAGGTCGTTGACCATGCCGGGGAAGGCAGAAGACGCACGCCACGCCTGAACGCGCGCGGCGTACATCGACCAGTTCCGCTGCTCGCGCGTCGCGGGATCGAGCTGGAGCAGGAAATAGGCGCGTGTGATCTCGCGGTCGAAGGCTTCGCCAACCTGCGTCGCGCGGGCGCGCACGCTGGCGCGCATCCGATCGCGCTCGGCATCGCTCACCTGTCCGAGCCACCGGTACTGCAGCGCCGCAAGCCCCGCGACGAGCAGGGCGAGAGCAACCGAAAGCCAGAGCGATCGCCGGCCCGAAAGTCCCGCGCTCGAAAGTCGCATTCGAGCGAGTCTAGCATGCGAAATGAGCGACTTACGGCCGCAAACCCTCAACTTTTACGTTCTTAACAAACGCTTTGCCTCCTCTTAACAACTGGACTCACCGCTTCGCGTCATATGGTTCGAACGGGTTCGAGTGGGTTCGAGAAGGTTCGAGAAGGTTCGAGGAGGTTCTTGATGAATCGAGCAGTAGCAGTCGCAGCCGTCCTGGCGCTTGGTGTCCCGATGGCGATGAGCGCGCGGGCCGATAAGGGCGCCGAGGTGCTGGCCGAGGCGCGCAAAGCGATCGGCGGCGAGGACAAAGTGGGCGCGGTGCGCACGATCGTCGCGACCGGCAAGAGCCAGCGGCAGATGGGCGACCGGCAGATGGACGGGGAGATCGAAATCGCTGTTGCGCTGCCCGATCGCTATCTCCGCACCCAGGTCGACAGCATCATGGGCAACTCCGTGACGCGCGAGCAGGGGTTCAGCGGAAGCGCGCTCCTCGAGCGCAGCGCCGCGCCGCCCGGGGCCGTCGTCATGTTCCGCGGGCCGGACGCCGGCGGCGACCCGGAGCGCGCGAAGCAGATGCGGCTCCAGATGCAGAAGAACGAGCTGTCACGGTTGATGGCTGCGTGGCTGCTGACGACACCGGGCTACGCGCAGGGACAGTTCACCTACGTCGGCGAAGCCGAGTCTCCGGAGGGCAAGGCTGATGCGCTCGAGGTGAAGGGGGCGGACAACCTGTCGTTCCGCGTCTTCATCGACAAGAAGACGCGCCGGCCGCTGATGCTGACTTATCAGGGACGGCCTCCGATGATCCGGACGCAAACCATGTCCGCCGGTCAGCGTCCTCCGGCGGGCGGCCACGGCGAGATGGAGGAGGCGCCGCCGGCGCTCACCGAAATCCAGTGGTTCGTGGACGACTTCAAAGAGGTCGCCGGTCTCTGGCTGCCGCACCGCCTCGTGCAGGCGGCGGATGGCAAGACGATCGAGGAGTGGGAGTTCTCGAAGTTCGTGGTGAATCAGCCGATCAAGGACGAGAAATTCAAGAGTTAATGCAGAGCGCGCAGAGGCGGCAGAGGACGCAGAGGTAATGTCACAACGAGCCCGTAATTTGCTGGTGGCGCTCATGGTTTGCCTCGGTGGTTATTCCACCGCCTCGGCGCAGACACCGCCCACCTCCACGCTCCGGGTCACCGTCTCGGACCCGAGCGGCGCCGTCATCGTCGGCGCCCAGGTGCATGTGACGGATCCAGCGGGCGAGGTGAAGACCCAGCCAACGGGCGCGCAGGGTGATGCGATCTTCGAAGCGCTCGCGCCCGGCCGATATGCGATCGTCGCGGAATCGGCTGGGTTCGAGCGTGGAGAGCTGAAGGATGTCCGCGTGCGCGGCCGCGAGACGCGCCGCGAGCTCCGGCTCGCCATTCAACGCGTCGCCGAAGACGTCATCGTCGGGCGGGACCCGCGGGAGGCGCGCACCGATCCGCGCGGCGATTCATTCGCGACGGTGCTGACGCCGGAACAGATCGCCGCCCTGCCCGAGGACCCGGACGAGATGGAGGACGCGCTGCGCGAGCTCGCCGGGCCCGGAGCGGTGATGCGCGTCAACGGTTTCCGCGCCGGCCGGCTGCCGCCCAAGTCCCAGATCCAGTCGATCCGCTTCCGGCGGAACATCTACGCGGCTGACACGCACGAGGCCGGCTTCATCAACGTCGACATCACCACCAAACCGGGCGCCACGACCTGGCGATCGACGATGGACGTCGGGATCCGGGATGACGCGCTGAACGCGAGGAACGCGATGGCGCCTCGGAAGGGCGATGAAGCGCAGCAGCGCCTCGGCGTCAGCCTCGATGGTCCGCTGAAGAAGAACCGGACGACGCTGGCGTTCAACACCGACGGGACGACCTCCTACGACTCCGCGACGATCGTCGCGGCGACGCCGGACGGCGAGATCTCGGACGTGTTCCGCCGGCCGCTCGACCGGGTGAATTTCGGCGCCCGCCTGGAGCACGCCCTCACCTCGTCGCACACGCTGAGGGGCGAGTACCAGCGGGCCACGACGGATCAGCGCAATCTCGGCGTCGGCAACTACGACCTGCGGACCAGGGCCTACGCGCGCGAGCAGGACGACCACGTCTTCCGACTGGCCGAGAGCGGAGCGGTCGGCGCGAAAGGGTTTAACGAGCTGCGGTTCCAGGCCCTCACGCGGTCGACCAGCTCAGATCCGTTTACGACGACGACGACGGTCCAAGTGCTCAACGCATTCACGGAAGGGTCGGCGCAGATCGTCGGCGGACGCGATACCACCGCGTTCGAGCTGGCGGACAACTTCGACTACTCCTCCGGCCGCCACGCCATGCGCGCCGGATTCCTGCTCGAAGCGGCGCGGTATCGCAGCGACGAGGTCCGCAACCCGTGGGGCACGTTCACCTTCAGCAGCCTCGAAGCGTATGAGGCCGGACGCCCCGCGACCTTCTCGCAGCGTATCGGCGATCCGCTCGTCGAGTTCAACCAGATCCAGTTCGGCTGGTACGTGCAGGACGACATCCGCGCGCGGAAAGACCTGACCGTCAGCGTCGGCCTGCGTCACGAGGTGCAATCGCACCTGGACGACTGGAAGAACTTTGCGCCGCGCGGCGGTGTCCTCTGGTCGCCCTTTCGGGACGGCAAGACGACGTTCCGGGCGGGCGGCGGCATTTTCTACGATTGGTACGAGGCTGGAGTCTACGAGCAGACGCTGCGCGTCGACGGAGTGCAGCAGCAGGATCTGGTCATCAGCGACCCGTCCTATCCCGATCCGTTCGCCGGGACGAGCCCGTCCGCGGTTCCGCCCGGCCGGATCCAGGATGCAACCGATCTGCAGATGCCGACGATCCTGCAAACGTCGATCGGCGTCGAGCGCCGCGTCGCCACCGGCGGTCAGCTCAACGTGTCCTACATGAACATCCGCGGATGGGACATCCTGCGCGGCATCAACCTGAACGCCCCGATCGACGGTATCCGGCCGGATCCCACGCTGGGGAACGTCACCGAGATCCAGTCGACGGCTCAGTCCCGGACCGACCTGTTCACCGTCAATTTCAACTACAACCGGATGGCGGGGCCGAGGATGTTCGCCGCGCTCAACTACACGCTCGCACGCGTCCGGAATGAATCGGATGGGGCGCTGAGCCTGCCGATGGACAACGCCGACCCGCACGGCGACTGGGGACCGGGGCCGAACGACGTCCGCCACCGGCTGACCGGGATCTTCAACGTGCCGATCTGGAAGCGCCTGCGTCTGGGATCGACGTTCCGCGTCGCCTCCGCGCCGCCGTACAACATCACGACCGGCTTCGACGACAACGGCGACACCGTGCTCAGCGATCGTCCCGCGGGCGTCGGCCGGAACGCCGCGCGGGCTGATGGAGTAGTGGACGTCACGGCGCGACTGAGCTGGACGTTCGGCTTCGGCCAGCGAGCCCAGACCGAAGGCGGGCCCCAGGTGCAGATCGTTCGAGTCGCCGGCGACAACATCCCCGCGGGCGGTCCGGTCATGGGGGTCGCTGGCAATGAACGCGTGCGGTTCGAGCTGTACGCGGCGTTCCAGAACTTCCTCAATCGCACGAACCTCGTGGGGTTCAGCGGCGTGATGACGTCGCCGTTCTTCGGCGAGGCGACGTCTGCGATGCCGGGGCGGCGGATCGAGCTTGGGGTCCGGATCGCGCTTTGACGAGGCTTTAGCCCCGCCCACCCTCACCGCATTCTCACCGAACGCATACCGAATCCTGACGAACCCGTCCCACCATCGGCCCGTAAGATCTATTAGAAGTACGAGGCATGAAATGGGACGGCTGGGATTCTTTCTGATACGCGTCGTCGTGTGGGCGACGGAACTCCTCTCGCAAAAACCGGAACGACTACGACACTATCTGGCGGCCGGTGCCGCTCACGCTGCTCTGGCTGGTGTCACCGCGATAGGCTCGGTTGTCGACTGGCTCACGCTCCCGACAAGGCGTTCGAACGGTGACCGGCTCCACATCGATCGCGCGCCGGTAACCCGCTGACGAAACGTTCATGTCACCGCTGGTGATTGCCGTGGCGTGCTTGAGCCTCATCGGTCAAGGCACTCCTTCCGCACGTGTCACGCCGGACGAGGCCGAAAGGTTCCTGGGTACGTGGACGGCCGTGCTGGAGGGTCCGACCGGACCGGTCAGTCTCCGGATCGCTATCTCGGTTGACGAGGGCAGTGTCGTCGCCCTAGTGAGCTCAGATCTCATGAGCGACGGCAGGACTCGAGAGATTACGACGCTGGACCAGGGAATCGCTCTTCACTACACAGCCGAGCTCTGGGGGTACCGGGCGCCCGTGGAACTCACACTTATCCCCGTGCGAGAGGGGCTCGAGGTCGACGGTTGGGTGATGCGTCAATTCGCGCTGCGAGGGCTCGCACGCCTGCGGCGCGACACTCCCTGATTGCCATGGGCGTCCGGCTATACTCGCCGGCATGCGACTTCTCGCCATCACGCTGCTGGCTTCCCTGACCGCGGGGGCGGCTCAGGGGCAAACGTGGAAGCCACCCTCCGATACTGAGCGCTGTCCGTCGAAGTGGGGCGCCGCCGACGAGCGCGGCGCCGGCAATCTGAAAGGGCCTGAGTCGGTCCTCCGCGCCGCAAAGCTGATACGCACCGGCGAAGTGATCGAGCTCGGACAGGTCCTGTCCGCCGCCATGCCGCTCAACCCCACGCGGCAGTTCAACGTCCACACCAAGCGCACCACGATGAACCCGCAGTCGAACCGGCGCGGCTCGAACGAAGAGCTGATCGTCGCCGAATTCGGCCAGGTCGGCACGCAGTTCGACGGCTTCGCGCACCAGACCATCGGCGACGGCATGTACAACTGCTTCAAGGTCAGCGAGGTCGGGACACGAACGGGCTTCACTAAGCTCGGGATTCAGAACGTCGGCGCCATCGTGACGCGCGGCGTCCTGATCGACATCACAGCGCTGAAAGGCGTCGACCTGGTCCCGGAGACTTACGAGATCACCGTCGAGGACCTCCAGCAGGCGCTGTCGAAACAGGGCGTGGCGCTTCAGCAGGGCGACGCCGTCCTCATCCACACGGGATGGGGCAAACTGTGGGGGAAGGACAACGCTCGTTACCAGGCGACGAACCCCGGTATAGGCGTCGCCGCGTCTGAGTGGCTCGCACGCCAGAGTCCGATTCTGGTGGGTGCCGACACCGCGCCGGTCGAAGTCAGTCCGAACCCGGATCGCGAGCTCTCCTTGCCAGGGCACCAGATCATGCTCGTCGTCAACGGCATCCATCTCCTGGAGAATCTCAAGCTCGACGAGCTGGCGGCCAAACGCATCTACGAATTCGCCTTCATCGTCGAGCCGCTCAAGATCCAGGGCGGGACGGGATCGACCGTGGCGCCGATAGCTATTCGCTGATCGAAACGCGGGACGATGCATGACCGTCGATGAATTCGTGAAGGCCAGGGTCCTGCCGGAATATCGCGGCATCGTGAAGGTGCTGCGTCAGCTCATGCGCACGCACGCCGCGGGCGCCGAAGAGATCATGAGCTACGGGATCCCGGCTTACAGGTGCCGGCGAATCGTCGCGGTCATCAGTCCAACGAAGAAGGGCATCACGTTCGCCTTTTCGCGCGGCGCGGAGTTCGAGGACAAGTACGGCCTGCTCGAAGGCGTCGGCAAGGTGTCGAAGAACGTCAGGATGAGCGATCTCGAGGACGTCAACAAGACCGCGCTGCGCTACTACATCAAGCAAGCGTTGAAACTCGACGCCAGGTAGCGATCGCACATGTGGAAGAAAGCGAGGGAACTGTTCGCGGGCAAGAACGCTCTCGCCAGGGCCCGCGGCAGCGGCACCCTTCCTGAAGTGTTCGTGTCGATGGACATCACGTTCCTCTGCCTGCCCGAGGCGTTTCGCGAGGGCCTGCCGGCCACGGCGACACAGGAAGAGGCACTGGCATTTATCGAGAAAGCGGCCGTTGACCTGGCCGCCCGGGGATCGTTCGAACCCTTCGTCTACGCCGGGCCAAATGGATCGAAGGTCTTTCCCGTTTTCACTGACGCCAGCCACGCCGAAACTTTCGCCCGCTCCTACGCGAGCGAGATCGGACGCATTCTGCCGTTCCAGGTGCTTTCAGCCGCCGGCTCATCGCTGGCGAGCGGCATCCAAGCGGGTGCTGTCGTTGTCGTCAACCCCAGGACGAGTGAGGAGATGCTGCTCTCGAAGGAAGAAGTGCGACACATTCGTGAACGCGGATTGACGGCCGGATAACAACCCGCCGATTCGCCGTCGCCAATGAAGACTGTGGTTGCGACTTTCCGCTGCCTGGAGGAGCCGTCCAGGGCGCAACGTACCTCGAATTCAGGCTCATAACTCAACGAAGAACGCCGCGATATCGCGGGCGAGCAACTCCGGCTCCTCGACTGGGGCGAAGTGACCGCCGCGAGGCATCGGGGTCCACCGGCGCACGTTGTATAGGCGTTCGGCCCATTCACGGGGAGGTGTCCCCTCATCGACAAAGGTGTTTGCGAAGACTGCAATGCCAGTTGGCACGTTGACGAAGTCCTGTGGTCCAAGCGTGACTCGGAACCGCCTGTTGTCGTTATCGAAGTAGTCCCGCATCGAGGATGTGATCGTCTGTGTGACCCAATAGATCGTCACTGTGGTCAAGAGGAAATCGCGAGAGAAGCGCTGATCGAGGTTTCCGGCAGAATCGGCCCAAGAGCGCCACTTTTCCAGAATCCAGGCGGCGAGCCCGGCCGGCGAGTCGTTCAGCCCGTATCCGAGCGTCTGTGGTTTCGTGGATTGGATTGCCTTGTAGCCATATTCCGCCTGCCAGAATGCCTCATTGCGCTCGCGATACGTGTTCTCCGCTGCGGATAATGGCCGCGCCTCTGGTCCGGTGTAAGGACTAATCTCCAGATTACTCAGGTGGATGCCAATCATTGGCGTGGGATCTTTCATTGCCATGAACGTGGCGATCCCGGCCCCGAAGTCTCCGCCCTGAGCTCCGTAGCGCTCGTAACCGAGCCTATGCATAAGCCGGTGCCACAGCCCGGCGACGTACTGATAGTTCACGCCCACCCGAGCGGGCCGCTCGGAGAAGCCGTAGCCCGGCAGCGAAGGGATGACCACGTCAAAGGCGGGACCCTCGATGCCGTGGGCGTCAGGATCGGTCAGGAACGGGACGAGCGGAAGCAGCTCGACGAAGGTGCTGGGCCAGCCATGGGTCAGAATCAGCGGGATGCCGTCTCCGTGTTTCGCCCGTACATGAACGAAGTGAATGCGGACACCGTCGAGCTCGGCCTGGAACTGATTGGTGGCGTTCAGTGCGCGCTCTTGCGCGCGCCAATCAAATTCATCGGCCCAATACGCAAGCAAGCGTCGCAAGGAATCAAGATCGGTCCCCTGTTCCCAGGCCGCGCCTGGTGCCGAATCAGGCCAGCGAGTGTTGCGGATGCGCTTTCGAAGGTCAGACAGAGTCTCTACGTCGATGTTGATTAAGAACGGAGTGACACTTCGGGGGATTTCCATCGTAGTTCTCACTCTCTAGCGGGCTGAAGAGTCTCTCGTTGGGAACCTGGGTCTAAGCGCCATCGTCATGGCCATGTAGGTATGCTCGACCAGCTTCTCGCACTCATCGTCGACGAAGGCAAATGGTTCCCGACGTCGATGGGCCTGGCCCTGCTCTCCGTCTCGATCCTGCTGTATCTGCACCGCAATTCGGACCTTCCCGCCCGCCAGAGAATCACGGCTGCGATGAACCTGTTCTTCGGCGTCACGATCGGGACGATGGCCTTCGGCCATCTTCTGGCGGTGACGACCAAGCTGGCACAGGGGACGCTCCGAGGCTCCGTCCTGCTGTTCTACGTGATCGGGATCCTCCTCGCCGTGCCCTCGTGGCGGCTCATCCACCACGCGCGCCAGATCGTCGCCTCGGACAGCGATCTCGGGAGCAAGACGATCGTTCTCAACGTGTGGCTCGGGATGACGCTCCTGGCCCTGGGACTCCCCAACCTGCCGCTGGCGGTTCCAGCCTTCTTCAACATCGGCTATCAGATGCATTCCCGCCGCGTGACCGGTTGGGCAATCGTGAGCGTGGCGGTCGTCCTGAACGTGGGCCTGTTCGTCGCGTCGCTGTTCTTCCTGCTGAGCGGCCAGACGTTCGAGCAGTTCAGCGGGATGGAATAGCGCGTCTCCACCGCTTGTCAGCGACGAGAAAATACGGCACCGCGAAGGCCGACACCGCGGCCGCCACGACCCACGCGGGCCGGTAGCCGAATCGCTGAATGATCCACCCCATGCTCATCGAGCCGGTGCCGATGCCGGTGTCGAACGCGGCGATCATGGCGCCGTACGCCGCGCCGCGCCGACGGGGATCGACGCCCTGCATGATGTAGGCGGTGAAGACCGGGAACGCGGACCCGAAGCCCAGGCCGAAGATCACGGCGGATGCCATCATGGACCCGCGGGTCGGGCCGAACGGCAGGATCGAGAGCCCGAGCGTCAACAGGATCAGGCAGGGCACGAACACACGGCGGTAGCCGAACCTGTCGCCGAGCGGCGCCGAGAACGGCCGGCTCACCAGCATGACGCCCGCCAGCGTCGTCAGAAAGATGCTCTTCGGCGCGATGCCGTACGCCTCGGCGTAGAGCGCCGAGAAACTCGTGATCCCGCCGTACGAGAAGGCATACAGGAACACGGTCAGCGCCAGAAAGAAGACGCGCCAGTCGAGGAGCCCGTGTGACGCCGGCGCCTCGAGCTCGCCCGGCCCATGGTCGTGCTTCATCTCCTTCAGCGTCGTGGCAATCACCGTCATGATCAGGTTCAGCGTCAGCATGACGGCGCAGACCCAGAACCAGCCGAACCGGTAGATCCAGAAGCCCGTGAGCGGCGCAACGGCGATCGCAATGATCGAAGACAGGCCCCAGTAGCTGATCCCTTCGCCGCGCCGCTTCTCCGGCAGGAGCGACATCATGTAGGCGCCGGACGCGGAGAGCAGCCCCGACCAGAAGACGCCGTGCACCACCACGAGCGCCAGGACGACGCGCCAATCGGTCACCACCGCGTACGCCACGGTAAAACCGGCGATCGCCAGGCTGCAGCCGATCAGCATCTTCTTGTGGCCGATGCGGTCGCCGAGCGAGCCCGTGAACGGAGCGGAGAACGCGGAGGCGTACGTCAGCAGCCCGAGAAAGAGCCCGGCCGCGAACGTCGAGCCGCCAAGGTCAAGGATGTGGAACGGCGCGGTCGGAAAGAGCAGGAACGCGGAGAGGAAGACCGTGAAGCTGTAGCCGCACATCACGAAGAAGTGCGGCGTGAACAGACGCTCCGACGCCATTTAGGCCGTTATGCGGCGTGCTCATTCTGATTTGAGCGCGGTCACCGGGTCAACCCGCGTCGCGCGGCGCGCCGGCAGCGCACTCGCGCCGAGGGCGACGATCGACAGCACGAGCGGGACTGCGGCGAACGTCAAGGGATCGAGCGCGCTCACCTCGTAGAGCAGCGCCGCGACGAGACGCGCGAGCGGAATCGCGGCGATGAGGCCCACGACGATCCCGCCCATCGACAGCGCGAGGCCTCGGCCGAGCACGAGACGGAGAACGTCGCGCGGGCCGGCGCCGATCGCGACGCGAATCCCGATCTCACGCGTCCTCAGCGTGACGAGGTACGACAGCACGCCGTAGACACCGATCGCCGCGAGCAGGAGCGCCAGACCGGCGAAGACGCCGAACAGCACGCTCGTGAACCGAGGCTCCGAGAGGGAGGTCGCGACGATTTCCGACATCGATCGGACCTGAGCCAGCGGCAGGTTTGGATCGAGCGCACGGACCTCCGCGCGCACCGCCGCCGCCAGCGCCATCGGATCGCCCGTCGTCTTTGCGACGATGCTCATGCTCCGGATGGGGTTGCCGGTCGCGACGTGCCACTGCGTGTGCGGCACATAGAACTTTTCTTTGATCGCCGCGGTCATGCCGTTGTGGCGCACGTCCTTGACGATGCCGACGATCGTGACGAACGGACGCTGAGGATTGCCGCCGCCGCCGATCTTCATGCGCCTCCCGATCGGATCCTGACCGGTGTAGTAGCGCCGCGCGAGCTCCTCGTTCACGAGCGCGACGGGCTGCGATTGCATCGTGTCGGTCGCCCGGAACGTCCGCCCGCGGACGAGGCGCTCGCCGACCGTCTCGAGGTACCCGTCGGTCACTATCTGCCAGTCCCCCTTCGCGCTCGACCCGGGCGGCGGCGTGTAGCCCTCCACCATCAACCCGTAGTCCCCGATCTGTCCTGCGAGCGGCAGCAGCCGCGCCGCGCCGGCCGAGGTCACGCCTGGCAGCCGCCGGACCCGCTCGACGAGCTGCTGGTAGAAGAGGACGACCTTCTCGGGTGTGTCATACGACGCCTGGGGCGTCGAGAGGCGGAGTGTCAGGACATTACTCGGATCGAACCCGATGTCGATCTGCTGCAGTTTCGCGAGGCTGCGCATCATCAGCCCCGCGCCGAGGACGAGGACGACGGCGAGCGCCATCTCGGCGACGACGAGGGCGCTGCGGAAGCGCTGGCGGCCCGCGCCCGCCGTGGCGTTCTGCGCGCCGTCCTTCAGGTGCCCGGCGACGTTGGCGCCCAGCAGCCGGAGCGCCGGCGCGAGGCTGAAGAACGCGGCTGTGACTATCGTGAGGCCGACCGCGAAGAGCAGGACGCGCACGTCGACGATCGCTTCGGCGAGCCGCGGGATGCCGGCCGGCGCCCACCAGGTGAGCCAGCGCACGATGCCGTACGCGAGGACGATCCCCGCTGCCGTGCCGATGCCGGCCAACACCAGCCCTTCCGCGACGAGCTGGCGGACGACCCGGGCGCGTCCGGCCCCGAGGGCGGATCGAACGGCAATCTCGCGCTGCCGTCCCTCGGCGCGCACGATCAGGAGGTTGGCCACGTTGAAGCAGGCAATGAGAAGCAGGAAGCCAACCGCTCCGAAAACGGCGACCACCGCGCCGCGCACCTCGCCGACGACCTCGTCTCGAAGCGTCACCGCAAACGCAGAGAACGCCATCTCTTTCGGATAGAGCCCTTCCTTCGTCAGCGCCTGCGTGATTGACTGCAGATCCGCAGTGGCCTGCGCCGCGTTCGCGCCGGGGTGGAGCCGCGCGACGCCGTAGTAGCCGTGGTTTCCATGGTCGGTGGTTTTTGGATCGATCTGAAGCGGCACGAACACCTGCGACCTATCCGCCGACGCGTAGTCGGTCGGGAGCGCGAAGCCGCGCGGCGCGACTCCGACGATCTCATACGGGCGGCCGTTGAGCTCGACCGGCTGTCCGACCGCCGACGGCTCGCCGCCGTACCGGCGCTGCCACAGCTCGTACGAGATGACGGCGACGGCCGGCCCGTTGGGCACGTCCTCTTCCGCGGTATAGGTTCGCCCGACGACGGGACGCACGACGAGCGCGTCGAAGATGTTCGCCGTCGCCTCCGCGTAGGCGACCCGCTCGGGCTCGGCGCCCCCGCCGGTCACGTTGATCTGTCCGTCGCTCCAGGCGGCAACGGTGTGCAGCGTCCGGCTGCGCCTCCGGTAGTCGAGCACCTCGCCGTCGGCGAGCCACGTCTTGTCGAAGGAGATCCACTTGCTCCAGATCATCACGGTCCGGTCGGGCTCGCCCCACGGCAGCGGGCGGAGGAGGACCGCGTCGAGCGCGCTGAAAATCGCGGCGGTCAGGCCCACGCCGAGCGCGAGCGTCAAAAGGGCAACCGCGGCGAAACCCGGGCTTCGGCGAAGCCCGCGCGCTGCGTACTTGAGGTCCTGAACGAAGCTGCTGAGCATGGATGTTTAGACGGGCCAGCATTCGCCGGGGTTGACGGAATGTTGGTTCTTGGTGCTTAGTTCCTAGTGCCTGGTCTCGTGCCCAGTGCCTTATGACTGCAGAGCCGCCCCTCGACCGCTTTCGTCCCGCGAAAGTCTGGAAGACGATGAGCCTGGAACGCCGTACCGAGGCGGCACGGGCCTTCTGGACCGACGATCAGGCGGCCGAGCAGCAGGCCGAGGCCATCCTGGCGATCGCCGGTCACCTGAAGTTCCGGCCGAAGAGCGCCGCGGCGCTGCCGATCGACCGCCGCGCCCGCTACCTGGCGGGCCTGCCGTCGGTCTCCGAGACGGTCGCGGCGCGGCTGCTCGTCGCGTGGCACCTCGAGCGCCAGCGTCCGATGATGAGCGCGTTTCTGGACGCGCTGGGCGTCACGCACGACAACGGGCTGATCGGTGAAGAGATGAAGCCGCCGCCGAGCGAGCGGCTCGCGAGCGCGGCGCAGACCCTGACGGCAAGCTACCCGGCAGAGGACGTGAAGCTGTACTTCTCGGCGTTGATTTCGCAGGACCCGGATACGTGGGGGGAACTTAGCGATCACGTCTAGGGCTTGGGGCTTGGGCCTGGGGCTTGGATCACTCAGCATTCAGCAATCCACATTCAGCATTGAGCAGATTTCCTCCACGGCTCGCAGCCCAGTTTCTACCGCGCCATTCATGTAACCCTGCCACCTGATGCTGGTGTGCTCGCCCGCAAACACCATGCGGCCGTGCGGACGGGACAGCCACGCGCGCAGGTCGGGATCGAAGCCGGCGGTGAAGACCGCGTAGCCGCCTCGCGCCCACGGGTCCTTTTCCCACACGCACGTCTTCAACGCGCGCGGCGCGTGCCCACGCGATCCGAGCCACGCCAGCTCCTGGACGAGCGCTCGACCGCCCCGCGAGGCCAGACGCTGCAGTCCCTGTGACGCCGAGCCGCCGGCCAGCAGGCTGAGAATTCCGCCGCGGCCCCCCTGCTGTTCGTTGGCGTCCCAGATTGCCCCGGTCTCGGCGTCGGTACCGAACGCGCGACGACGCATGGGCGCGCGCCAGAAGCGTCGATCGAACTCGGCGAGGACACGCGTCGCGCGGCCGTAGGCGAGCGTGGCAATGGCCTCGCGCTGCAGCGGCGGGAGCGCCGGCTGGATCTCGATGTCACGGAACGTCGAGGCGGGCGCGGTCACGATCGCGAAGTCCGCGCGCACCTGGGAGCGACGCCCGCTCCGATCGGCCACCGTGAGCCGCACGCTTCGCGGCGAGCCGGTCATCGCGAGCACGATGGTCTCCAGGTGGATCGCGCCGCGGACGGTCTTCGCGAGCGCGCGCGGGAGCGCGTCGTTTCCCTCGCGGAGCCGGTACATCCTGGATTCGGCCGGGTTGCCGTCGGTCGCGAACTGGTCGACAAGCATCAGCAGCGCGAGCTGCGACGGGTCGGCGAGGAAGAATCCGCGCATCCCGGTCAGCATCTTCCGTTCGATGGCGGTCGCGCGGACGCGCGCGAGCCATGCCGCCACGGACTCCGATGCCAGGCGGCGCGCGATCGCCGAGTCCCAGCGTTGCTCGGCCAGGTTGTAAGAATCGACGAGCGGTTGCAGCCGCTTCTCGAGCTTTTCCCAGCCGGGGATGTACCGGCTCATGCCGGAGTCGCCCGCCGCGTGGAAGCCGAACCCGCCGCGCAGGATCCGGACCGGCGTGCAGCCGACCGCCTTCGCGAGCTCGAGCGACCGCTCCTGCTCTTCCTCGATCAGGTCGGCGCCCAGCTCGGCGTGCCGCCCATCCTCGAACTCGCGACACGTCCACACCCGGCCACCCACTCGATCGCGCGCTTCGAAGAGGATGGGCTCGGCGCCGCGCCGCCGGAGCTCACGCGCGGCCGTCAGGCCGGCTAGGCCAGCGCCTACGACCGCCACGCGGCGGCCCGAGAGCTCCCTCGCCATCCGTCAAGCATAGTCGCCTGAGCGCTAGAAGCTGATTCGCAGGCCGGCGCCCACTGCGCGCGGTCCGACCATTGGAGCGATCGAGACGGCAGGTCGCCGACCGACCCGGTAGAGATCTGCGCGTCCATCGCGTAGCCAGTCACACCAGATACCGAGCGTCGCGTACAGAGCGGTGAACGCCGTGTGGTGCGAGGTCCACTGGACGGCGTCACCGATGCTGCCGATCGCGTACAGCGTCGGAACAATCGCCGCGCCGATCAGGAAGCCATTCCAGAGCCTGTCGGTCCGCTGAACGCGCGCGATGGACTCGATCGGCACCGTAAAGCGTGAGCCGTCTTTCTGATCGATCGTCATACCGGAGCCCGAAATCCCGACGACTGTCCCCGCCCGCTCGGCGCCGGTCCAGTCGATCACGAACACCCGGCTCCCCGACTTGATCCGCCGCGCGAGCTCATCGGGATCGGCGCCGATGTCCGGCTGCGCCGCGAGGAAGCTGACGCACGCCACGACCAGTGCACTTCCACCCATGCTCGACTCCTGCGGCTAGAAGGTCCACACGACGTTCACGAGGGGCAGCAGGACGAACTCGCTGATACCGATCGGCGCAAACAGGGCGACGTCGGCGGACAATCGCTCGCCGTAAAACCTGAGGCCGCCGCTGAGAATCCCGTCGCCGCCGCTCCAGATGTAGTTCTCCGTGACCCACTTGATCCCGCCGCGCAGCCGTCGCTCGCCGCCGATCATGAAAATCGCGGTCGTGGCGGTGTCCCCCTCGTAACGCCTGTATCCCGCGCCGGCGCCGACCGTCAGCGCCGCATCCGGCCGGCCCGTGGTCACGACGCCGTATGCGATGCCGAGCGAGCCCAGCTCGGGCGCCACGATGTGCATGACACCTGCCGCGGCCTGGATGCGCGAGCGGTTCACGATCTGCACCTTGGGGGTCAGCCAGAACGGGCGCTCGCTCTCGCTCATCCCGAAGAAAAATGGCGTGCCTCCGCCGATTGAAATGCGATCCGTGAGGCCGACCTGCACGAACGGCAGGTAGATCTCGTAGACGCCCACGTAGCCGTCCCCGCGTTTGAGCGCTCGACCTGTGGGCGCGAACAGCAGCCGCGTGGCGTTGGGATCGCTCGGCTGGAACTCGCCGGCGACGACCTCCCCCCTGGCCTGCTCGACTGACACGATGGCGTCGCGGGCAATCCGCACCTCGGTGCCGCTGATCGTGCGAAACACGATGTGATCCTCGGCAGCGACCGCGACGGTCCCGAAGAGCACGGATCCGTCGCGCAGGAGGACCCTTTGGGTTATGGCGGGCTCCTGAGCCGCCTCCAGGCTGCCCGATATCACCAGCAGAACGACGCTCGCGATGAGTACGGCTCTTCTGATCATGATCGACTCCTCAGGTGAACATCGCTCTGTAGTGCCGGTACCAGTCGCTCTCGAATCGCTCGTCAGGGTCGTACTGGCGCTTGAGCCGCAGGAATTCACGGATCTGGGGATAGCAGGCCTCGACCTGATCGCGCCGCGCCCAGCGGTGATAGGCGAGGTAGTAACTGCCGCCGTAACGGCGCGCGTGGTCGATGAGCCGGCGGAAAGCATCCATCGATCGGGCCACGCCGGCCGGAGTGTGCACGGTGTGCAGGTTCAGGACGATGCACGCCCACCGGTTTCGCGCCCAGGCCAGGAACGTTTCTTCGTCCCGCTCGATCAGGCGCACCGTGCCGTAGATCACGTCGACGTCGTTCCGGCGGAAATCCTCTCGAACGTCGTGGAGAAACGCTTCGAACGCGGCACGGGGAACGAACACCTCGCTGATCATCTCTGTCGCGCGATGCTGACGACCCGCGTCGAGCGCTGCGTGATAGTCGTCCAAGTATTCCGCGAGCTGATGCGTGTCTGACCAGTAGATCTGCCCGTCGGTCGCCAGGTAGTGGCGTGCGTAGTAATCGAAGGCGCGCCGCTTGTCGTCGTGCGCGAGCCGGACGAGCTCGCGCCAGCCGCGCTCGCCGAGCTCCCGCTGACCCTCGGGGATCTCCACGTCTCCTGCGACCGGCCGGTAGCACGAGCAGACGCCGGCATGGAGAAACCCGGGCGACGTCGGATCGATGCCGAACTGGAAATCGCCGAACTCGAAGCCGTCGGCGATCCGCCGGTCGAAACGGGCCATCAGGCCGTCGGTCCTGGGCATCGTGACGCGGCGCTCGATCTTCCGCCTCGGCCGCAGCCGCAGCGTGACGCTGGCGATCAGGCCGAAGAGCCCGTAGCCTCCGATCGTCAGCCGAAACAGCTCCGCGTGCTCCTCGCGGCTGCAGCGCCGCACGCAGCCGTCCGCGTCGACGAGCGTGAACGCCTCGACGTCATCCACGAATGGACCGAGCGAGAGGCCGCGGCCATGGATGTTGGCTCCGAGCGATCCGCCGATCGTCAGCCGATCCGCCCCCGTCTGCTTCTGCACGATGCCCCACTGGACGAGACGGCCCGCCTGCTGCGCGATCAAGCTGTCGATGAGCGCCGGCCACATGATGCCGGCCTCGACGGTGACCAGTCCGGCGCCCGCATCGAACGACAGGACGCGATCCATCGCGGTCATGTCGACGAGGACGGCCGCCTCGCCGAACTGCTGGCCGCCCATCGAGTGGCGGCCTCCCGCGATGGCGATCTTCGCCCGCCGCTCCCGCGCCGACAGGACGATCCGCTGCAGCTCTTCGATCGAACGCGGCCGCCGGATCGCCTCCACGGCGGTGGAGTTGAGCTGCGAGTGGACGTCGTTGACGATGGTGCGTTCGCCCGTTGCGAGCATGAATCGACGATACGCGCCGGCGCCGCCGGAGTCGTGAGGGGGGCCTGAGACAGGCTGAAAAAGTGTGAGGGGGTTAACCCGCGCGTTCGGCGACGGTTGCGAGCACGCGATCGAACCGGGCGTGGCCCTTGAGCGGCGCGAGGAGCGGCTCGATACGGATCGTCCAGCCGGTGAAGTAGGGCCCCTCGATGGCAAGCAGGCGCTCGAGCGCTTCGCAGGCCTCCTCGGGCGCACCGGCGGCGACGCGCTCGAACGCTTCCGTCAGGCGGGCCTCTGTGAGGCGCCCTCCGCGACCGAGATCGGCGGCCGCGCCCCGGGCTTTGTCGAGCTCGCTCGCCGCGGCCGTCCCGTTTCCGTCGCGGCCGTGCGCAACCGCGAGGCCGACGTGCGACCGCGCATGCCCGGGGAACAGCTCGAGAGCGCGCCGGAAGCTCTCCGACGCTCGAGATGCATCGCCGAGCGCGAGCGCGGCGAACCCGAGGCCGTCGAAGGCATTCATCGCAAACTCCGGCGCGTAGAGTTGCGTGTTCGGCACCGTTTCCCGCTCGAACTCCATCGCCGCCTCGGCGGCGTCGCCGCGGGCCAGGCGGACCAGGCCGAGAAGCCAGTGAAGCCCGCGCGCCGGGAACCGCTCGCGGCGGCCCGCCTGACGGTCCTGCACGATGACACCCTCCCGGAGCGAGTGCTCGGCGCGGTCGAGATCGCCGCGTGCGATGTGCACCATCGCGGTCTCGAAATGGCCGTACGCGAACTCCGAGTACAGGTTGAGCGCCGTGCCGAGCGCCATGAGCCGCTCCGAGCCCCAGGCGGCGTGACCGTGGCGGAAGTGGTGCGCCCAGTTGGCGGGATCGAGGCGCACGGCGTGCCGCGCGGCTGCCAGCGCCTCGCTCGAACGGCCGGCGCTCACGAGCAGAAACGAGAGCGTGGCGTGCGCCTCCGCGAAATCCCGATCGAGCTCGATCGCGCGCTTCGCGTGATCGATGGCCGCGGCGAGCAACGCGTGATCCGGCCGGACGCGCGCGCGCGACAGCTCGTACTCGTAGAAGCGCGCGTTCGCCAGCCCGACGTGCGGCGCGGGGTATCGCGGGTCGAGCGACGCGGCCCGCGTGAAGTCGGCGACAGCCTTGCTGACGAGATCGGCGTCCAGCGCTTCGAGCTTGAGCTTGCCGTCGGCGAACGCGTGCGCCGCGTCGAGGCTCGAGGTTTCGCGCGCGGATCGGATGGGCGCCGTCGTCGCGGGCGCCGCCTCCTCGACCACCGTCACCGGCGCGATGAACCGGTAGCCGCGCCGCGCGACCGTCTGGATGAAGCGGGGAGAGGCGGCGTTGTCGCCGAGGGCCTGACGCAGGTCCGACACCGCCTGGGTCAGCGCGTTGTCGGTCACGACGACATCCGGCCAGACCGCCGCAAAGAGCGCTTCCTTCGTGACGAGATTCCCCGGTCGCGCGACCAGATGCAGCAGCAGCTCGACGAGCTTGGGCGACAGCGGCACCGCCGCACCCTCGCGCATCAGGCGATAGGCGCCGGCCTCGATCTCGAAAGGCCCGAAGCGGTAGCCGATCGGGGTCGGCATGTGGGCGGCGGGATTGTACAGCAGGCGGACTAGGGCTTCGTCATGTCCACGGGGAGCGATGTCACCTCGTTGTACTTGATGGTCGCGACGACGCGACGCTCGCCATGTTCGGGATGTCGGAGAACGAGCGTATGCGTACCGATCGGTACGCGCCTGTTCGTGAGCGGCGTGCGTCCCATCTTCGTCTCGTCGATCCAGACCTCGGCCCAGGGGACCGCCGTCACGGTCAGCCGTCCGACTGGCGTGATCGTCAACGTACGGGTTTCACCCGGCTCGACCTCGATGGGATGGACCTCCCGATAACCCATGGACCTGTTGACCGCCAGGATTTCCTGCTCTCCCGGGGGCAGCATGATCGGCTCGGAGCCGTTGCCGACAGGGCGGCCGTTCACGCTCAGTTCCAGCTCGATCGGCGCAAAGACCTTCACGAATCCCGAGTACAGCTCGACGTCTACGAGCGCCTCTTCGCCGCGGACGACATTGACGGTCCGCCTGACCGAGCCGATGCTGCTCTCGATCGTCACGGTGTGCGTCCCGACCGGGGTGTTCGGGAGATCGAGCGGCGTCTCCCCTTGCAGCTTGCCGTCGACAAACACCTTCGCGCCCGGCGGCTCCGACGACACGCGGAGGCCGCCGCGGCCCGGCGTCCGCGCGCGCGACCAGGCGTACCGCTCGACCCGCGTCTTACCTTCTTCGACGGTTACCGAGCGCGAATACGTCAGACCGCGCCGCGTGAGCTTGAGCTCATGTTTTCCGGCGTCGAGCGGAATGGTCAGGGGCGTCTTGCCTTTGAGCTCGCCGTCGACGAACACCTGGCTGCCCGCCGGCGTCGTCTCGACGGTCAGCATGCCGGGCTCCACGGTCACCGCCGATGACCAGCCGAACTTGAACGCAGCGAACCCGGCCACCACGATCACGACGATGATGGCCGCGAACTTCCACATGTCGAGACGAGGCCGCTCCGGCATGTCGGTCATCGCCGGGGATCTCGGAGGAAGGTCGGGACGCGCGGTGAAACTGACGTTCCGGTCCAGGCGGTCCAGCTTGCGCGGGCGCGTGATGACTTCCGGCGCCGGATCCTTCAGACGGATTGGCGCGGGAGGCGCCGGCGGCGCCGCAAGCACCGGCGGGCCGGCAGCCCTCGCAGGCGCCGTCGGGAAGACTGGCACGCGAGGCGGGAGCGGGACCACGCCCGGCGGCGGGATGTCCGGCAGCGCCATCGATGGATACTGAGGAGCCGGCGCGGGCAGCGGAGAAACGCCCGGCGGCGGGATGTCTGGCAGCATGTAGGTCGCGGGCGGCGGCGGTGGCGGCGGAACGTAGGCCGGCGCTGGCGGCGGCGTTGCGGGATCCGGTTCCCGTCTCCTGAGCTTGAGCTTCTTCGGCTTTTTCTTCTTCTTCTCGTGCGGATCGGCCTGCGCTGCCTCAGGCACCCGTGCCGGCGCGAGCGGAGGTACCGCTACCGGCGCAGGTTCGGGCGCAACGACGGGCGGAGGCGGGGCGGCCGCAATCGGCGGAGGCTCTGGAGCCGCAACCGGCGGAGGAGGCGGCGCAATCATCCGTGGCGCCGGCTCGATGACAGGCTCTGGCGCGGGCGGCGGCGCAACCGAGAGCGGTTCGGGATCGGACCACCGCGGAACGGCGGCCGCCGGGACCAGTGGCGGCGGCTCGACTGCTGGTGGCGGCGGTGGCGGTGGCGCGACGGGGAATGGCGCCGCGAGCTTCTGGACGAGCCGCTCGAGCCGCTCGAGTACCGACGTGGGGGCAACTTCTTGTACCGGGCTCGGCGCCGGCTCGAACGTCTCGATCGCCGGCGGCGGGGGCGGCGGCGGCGGAGCCGGCGCGGGCTCAGGCGGCCGATCGCGACGAAGCGCCTGGAACATCGGCCGCTCGACCGGAGGCTGAGGCGTCACCACCGGAGCGGGAGTCGCGACGATGCGCTCGAGCACCGGTTCCGGCGCGGCCTCGGCCGGAAGGTTGAATGACATTTCGAACGCAGTGTCGACGGACGGCGCCGCCGGCGCCGCGGCTGACGGCGGCTCGAGCCATGGGTCAGGACGGAGGGCCTGGGACGTCGGCGGCTCCGCGGCAAAGAGGGGCTCGGGATCCGAGATTGGTTCGAATTCAGGACCGGGCGTGAACGCCGGGATCGGCTCCGGGTCGGGCTTCGCCGGGACGAGCGGCTCCGGTTTCCGCGCCCAGACGGAAGGCGGCGCCTCAGGCTCGGGCTCGAACGGCGTGAACGGGACAGGATCCGGGTTCCGGAGCACGGCCGGCTCGAGCGCCGGAACCTCGATCGTTTTCGGCTCCGTCGTCCATATCGAGTCCGCTTCCGACTCGGTGAACACGATCGATTCCGACTCCGGGATCACGATGGGATCCGGGTCCGGCGTGGCGAACACGATCGGATCGAGCTTCGGAAGGGGTTTCAACGCCGGCGGCTCCGGCGGCGGCACGATCGGCGGCTCCGGCGCCAGGACGATCGGCGGGGCCGGCGGCGGCACGATCCGCATGACCGGGGGCGGCGGCGGTGGAGCCGGAGGCTCGACGGCCTGGGGCGGGCGTGCGACGTCGGTCAGGAACGTCACGAGCGCGGCGCGCGACCCCGCGAGACCGCCGCCGTCGAACGTGAGCTGGCCGAAGCTCGCGCACGCATGCGCCATGTTGCCGAAGCCCTGTCGGCCTTCCAGGTTGAGCGCGCGCTCCAGCCAGGCGCGGAGTCCGGTCGCAAGACGATCGCCGCCGCTGATGAGCGCGACGTCGCTGACCTCGGCGACGAGGGACGGGATCTTGTGAGGGTATTCGTCCGGATCGATCGGGCGGCCGAGCGCCATCGCGACCAGCACGAGCGCGATCTGGCGCGCGTCGGACGCCTCGTCGAACGTCGCGCCGTCGGGACCGCTGGCGATCCCGAGGTCGTTCCAGAGACGCGACGCGGAGAACCGGAGCCGGGGCAGGATCGGCGCGAAAAGATAATCGGTAATACCGACGTCGCCGTTCTCCGAGATCACGACGCGCGAGGTCGCAATCGCGCCGTGAACCGTCTTCAGCGCGCCGGAGAAGGAGGCCATCGCGAGCAGCAGCTCGCCGGCCGTCTGGAGCGCCGCGGCGATGTCGGGAAACACGCCGCGCTCGCTTGCCGACTCGAGGAGGTCGGACAGCCGCTCCCCGGCCATGTAGTCGGACACGACGACGACCTGGCCGGTCGTGCGATCGCGATCGACATCGCGCGCGCGCGGGAACCGCGGATCGGTGAGCTTCGACACCCGATCGATCTGCGCGCCGAGCACCGCCTCGAACGCGGCCAGCTCGGGGCGAACCCGGAGCCGCTCGCGGACCTCTCCCATGGGCCGGTCGAACGTGAGCACACGCTCGCCAAGCCCGTCCCGGAAGCCCGACGACGACACGAATGTACGGATCTCAGCCTTTGCCGCCACGTGAACCGTGACAAGTCTGCAACCGTCGGACCAGAGCCTATTTCGGCGCTTCGGCCATGTACCGCACGGGCGCGCTCCCCGAATGTCACAACACGAAGCCGTGACTTTCAGTTCTGTAAGTGGATTACGATCCGCGCGATGGCATCCCCTTCGACGACCTCGTCGAGGACCGCCATTCCGCTGATGACCCTTGCAAACACCGTGTATCGATGATCGAGTCGCGGGTTGTCGACCAGGTTGACGAAGACTTGCGCGTCGCCCGTATCGTGCCCGCGCGTCGAGATGCCGACCGCGCCGCGGTCGTGTGAGACGAGGCCGACCTCATCGCGCATGTAGGGATCGTGTCCGGCGTACTCGTTCGCGCCGGGACTGCCGCCCTGAATCACGAAGTTCGGCTCGACGCGATGGAACGTCAGGTTGTTGTAGACACCTTTCGTCGCGAGCCGGACGAAACGCGCGACGGTCGCCGGCGCTTCATCCGCCATCAACGCGAGCTCGAACGAGCGCCCGGACGCCATCGTCACTGTCGCACGCGGCGGCCCGGCGAGAAGACGGTCGAGCTCGGCGCTGGTGAACGGCGCCGCTTTTGGCGAGGACGGAGGAACGGCAACGTCGACGCCGTGCGCCGCCAGCGCGTCGCAGATGGCGGTCAGCGGGTCGCGCGCGGTGTCGCTGCGCTTCGCGGCCAGACGATCGTAGGCGCTGCGCAGCGCTGTCACCGCGCCCGGATGTGAGCTCTCCTTCAGAAGGCGCGCCGCGGTCAGGACGAGCTGATAGTCATCGGCGCTCAACGCCTCCACGATTAGACCGTCATCCTCGCGCGGCGTCCTCGCCCCAAGGCTTTCGATGGCAGCCTCGCGAACGTTGGGATGAGGATCGCGTGCAAGCCCGCGAAGGCTCAGCACGTCCGAGAAAGTGCCGGCGGACCGCGCAGCGGACATCCGCGTCTGCCACACGCGCGACTGCGCATGCGCGCGCACGAGCTCCGGCGCGCGAACGCACGGTGCGGACTTCGACGGAGCGTCGGCTCCCGTGCAGGCGCGAGCGAGCGAGCCGAGCGCCGACGCCGCCAGGTGCCAGCGTCCTTCCTGATCGCGCGTCGGCGAGCCCGCCAAGCTGACGAGCGTCTTGAGCGCGGCAATGGAGTCGGCGCTGCATGGTTGCGCGAGGGTGGCGACTGCCCGGCGCGCGACATGTCGATCGCGATCCCGGACAAGCGGGAGGATCGCCGCGCACGGGACAGTCGGGGACTGAGCGAGCGTACGCAGCGCCTCATACCGCACCTGGGGCGACGGATCCTTCAACGCCGCCTGGCTTCGGACGGAGCCGCCGGGCAGCGCCGCGCCGTGCTGCACAGCAAGACGACGAACCTGCCAGTCGCGGTCGGTGAACGCAGAGGCGGCGGCATCTTCAGTAAGTGCGGATGCCCCCCCGAGCGTTTGCACCGCCAGACGCCGCACCCGCGCGTACCGCTCGGCGTCCATGGCGGCGCCAACCGTCGGAAACGTCTTCAGGACGGCCTCCTCGAGAGCCTTCACGGTTTCCGGCGCGGGCGTGGGAGGGGTGTTCGGACGGCGAGCGAACAGGCGGCTCAGCCCGCGAACGGCGCCGTCGACTTCGTCGATGGATCTCCGTGGGCCCTGACCAGACGACCCTGAAGGGTCGTACCACTTCACCAGCGTCCGTTCGATCGCGCGGAAGTCGTCGGTGGAATACTCGAGGCGGCCGAGGGTCTGGAGAATCGCGCCGCGCGCGGCGGCGTCCGGCTCGCGAGAGAGCCGCTCGGTCAACGGCGTCGCCGCGAGCCGGACGTCTGAGACCGAGGCGTCGAAGAACGACTGCCCGAGCGCGTTCGCCGCCTCGCGGCGGACGGCGGCGTCAGGATCCTCGAGCAGCGGCGCGACACGTTCGGCCAGCGCCGGCCGCTCGAGCCGTCCCAGCGCGCGGACAGCGACCCGACGCACAGCCGGATCGGCGTCTTTCGTCGCGTCGATGATTATTTGAAGGTCGGCCCCGGTGGGTGCTCGCGCGTCTTCCGCGACGAGGATCTCGAAGATCCTGGCGTTCTCGAAGCCGCCACCTGACACGACGACGGTGGCGACGATCAGCGCAAGGATCACCGGACCTCAATCCGTCGGGGGCGTCCGCTTGCCCGAGTACTCCAGCATCTGCTGCGTCAGATCCTGCGGATACGTGATGTTCACGTCCGTGATCCGGCCGTTCGAATCCATCACCGGCTCGAGACGCGGCTGCACGAAGCCGGTGTAGGACGGCATCCTCAACCGGTCGACGCGCGCGACGATCTCGTCCCGCAGCTTCGCGTCGAAGTGGATGCCGTGGGTCTCGAACATCGCCTTCGCAGCCGGGTAGTCCCCTTCAGCCTTGATCCGCTGGACATCGGCGAGCAGCTGTCCGGCACCGTCACGGAAGGCCTTCGCGTCCACCATCACGTAGTGAGTCTTCGCGTCACGGGTCCGGACCTCGATCGCTTTCGTGTTCGCCATGAGCCACCGCACGATCAGCTGGCGGTTGCGCATGTGGTCCTCTTCGATCTGCGTTCCCTCCCGCACGCGGCGGAGCTGGATCAGCGCGTTCTTGGCGTATGACTCGTATTGCGTGCGGACGATCTCCTGCTGGTCGGCCGCCTCCAGGATTCCCAGCTCGGCCAGCTTCGCGTCCGGCAGGAAGTACAGCGCGATGAGATCGGCCCGCGCCTCTTCGAGCGCCGAGAACTGCTCTTTCAGCGCTTCCTGGGGCGAGCCCTTCATCCGCTCCGACACGCGGCCGGATGCGTGGCCGATCACTTCGTGCAGGTTCGTGTGCAGCTCGTCGGAGAAGGTGCCCCACTTCTCCGCGCGCTGAACCTCGTCGTCGCTCCAGGCGAACTCGCGGCGGAATTCCGGCGCCTGGGACTTGTCGTAAGCAATGCTGACGTTCGAGAGCGAAACCGATTTACTCCCGTACTTTTCGCGGATCGCCTGATCGTTCGGCAGGTTGATCCCGACCGGTGTGATCGGTCCCGAGTCGCCGGTCTCGATGACCACGTCGATGGCATTGGCGGTGATCCCCTGGACGCCCGGCTTGCGGTACTTCGGGTCCCACGGCATCCGGTCCTCGAACCATTGAGCGGCTTCGGCCACTTTCCGGATGTCCGCTGTCTTCTCGGGGTTTACATAGAAGACGAGCGCCTCCCAGGAGCCCTTGATGCCGCGCGGGTCCATGTAGACCTCGATGAACCCGTTGATCGTGTCGACGGGCGAGTCTTTGTCCTGGACCCAGGCGACGTCGTACGCGATGCGATCGGCGGTCTCGCCCGTGCGATACCACTTGACGAGCGCCTTGAGCGCGCGCGCCATCGGCTCGGTCGCGAATCCGGCCGCGGCCTCGAGGTGCGCCGTGACGCGCTCGATCTCGCGGCTGTACCGGCCGCCCTGTTTGTAGATTTCCTCGACGAGCTTCCCGTCCCGCTTGACGAGCCGCGAGTTGAGGCCGTACTTCTCGGTGAACCCCGTCACGTCCTCTTCGGTCACGCCGGCGTACAGGTTGTTGGCGCTCGCGGCGAGCTTGTCCTTCCCCTCACCCGGCGTCTTGTTCGTCACGATCGGATCAAACGACGGATCGAAGAACAGCGGCCGCATGCGCGCCAGCATCGCGTCGAGCGTCTCGCCCGCGGCGAGCGGAAACGTGGCGCCGTTGGCGGACGCCTGCCTCGCCGCGGCCGCAAACGCGTCCGGTGTGGTCTTCAGGACGAACTTGCGCGCCGTCAGGTTGTTGTAGGGACCGGTGTTGAGCCAGAACAGCTTCGTGTAGCGCCGGATCTCGTCGAGCGTTCCCTGGTCGATCCCGCCGGCGTGCGTGAGGATTTGCTCGAGCACTTCCCGCATCACGAGGTTGTGCCGGTAGCGCTGGTCGTAATAGATGTCGCGCCCCGCGATCGCCGCCTGATAGAGATGCCAGATCAACGTCTTTTCCCGGAGGGGGAGCGCTTCGAAGCCATCCGCGTAGAGCTGCGCCACCGCGGCGTCGTCCACGCGCTCGAGAAGATACTTTCTGCCGGCGTCGACCTGTGATGCCGGTTTCGCGTCTTGTACCGCTGGAGCTGACTCGGGAGTATCGCCGCACCCGCTGCCGACGGCGGCTCCCACCACAACAGTCATCAGGAGTCCTCTCATGAAGCTACTCACAATTCTACGCGTTCCTGATGGTCTGGAATGTACACATCCCATCCTCGCTTTTGTGTAATCGCGGCGCGCAGCGTTTCGAGTGCGGGCGGCTCGCCATGTACCAAAAATGTTCGGCGAGGGGGGCGTTTGAAAGATCCAATCCATCGGAGAATCTCCGACTGATCGGCATGGGCCGACATCGAGTGGACGACCGCGATCTGCGCGCCGACCGATACGTCGACGCCGTGGATTTTCACCTGCGGCGCGCCGTCCAGCATGAGCCGGCCTCGGGTCCCTGGCGCCTGATAGCCGACGAACAGCACGGTGTTGCGCCGATCGGGCAGCTTCGCCTTGAGATGATTCAGCACGCGTCCGCCGGTCGCCATCCCGCTCGACGCGATGACGACCGCAGGCGCCCCGTCGGTCACGAGCGCGTGCGACTCGCGTGGAGACGTCACAACCCTGAAGCGCGTGGTGCAGAAAACGCAGACGCCGCGTTCCACCGCACGCACCTCGGCGTCGAGCTCGCTCTGCCGGGCCTCATAGAGCTTGATGGCCGCCGCCGCCATCGGGCTGTCGAGGTACACGGGCAGCGTGGGGATGCGGCGCTCCTCTTCGAGCTTCTTGATCCAGTAGATGACCTCTTCGACCCGGCCGATCGCGAACGCCGGCACGATCACCTTCCCGCCGCGCTGCGCCGTCTCGGTGATCACCCGCGCCAGCAGCTCGCCGTTGTCGTCCTGGGCGTGCTGGCGATCGCCGTACGTGGACTCCAGCAACAGGATGTCCGCGCCCTCGACCGGCGACGGATCTGGAAGGATGGGACGATCGTAGCGGCCGAGGTCGCCGCCGAAGAGGATCTCGAGGCCGCCCGCGAGGACGCGCGCATACGCCGAGCCGAGCAGGTGCCCCGCGTTGATGAAGTCGGCCTCGACCCCCTGAGCGATCGGCATGGCGCGCTCGTATCCGACCGGCTGCAGGAGCATCATGGCGCGCTGCGCGTCCTCTTCGGTGAAGAGCGGCAGCGCCGGCTTGTGACGGCTGTAGCCTTCGCGGTTGGCGGCTGCGGCATCCTCTTCCTGGAGCTTCGCCGCGTCAGCGAGCACGATCTTCGCGAGGTCTGCGGTGGCGGGCGTGCAGAATACCCGCCCCTTGAACCCGCCGGCGACGAGGCGCGGGAGCCAGCCGACATGATCGAGGTGGGCGTGGGTCAGGACGACCGAGTCGATCGACGCGGGGTCGACCGGCAGCGCCTGCCAGTTCCGCTCCCGCAGGCTCTTGAGTCCCTGGAAGAGGCCGCAGTCCACGAGCACCTTCGCCTGCCCCGTGTCGAGCAGATGCTTCGACCCGGTCACGGTCCGCGCCGCGCCAAGAAACGTCAATGTCGTCATCGCGCAAACAGGCCCACCTGACCTCCGGTATGCCAGAAGAGGATGCGTTCCCCAGCCTCGAAGTCGCCGCGCCGTGCGTACGCGATGAGGCCCGCCATCGCCTTCGCCGTGTACGTTGGATCGAGAAAGATCCCCTCGCATCGCGCCGCCAGCTCGAGCGCTTCGCGCGACGCGGGCGTCGGGATGCCGTACCCCTCCCCCACGAACCCGTCGTCCACTTCAATCGCCGGCGCCGTCCGGCGCAGCGGGTCGGGTGAGCCCGCGACGGACCCGAGCCCGTCGATGATGCGCTGGACGACCTCGGTCAGCGCCGCGCGCGGGTCGTCTGCGCTGATACCGACGATGCGGGTGTCGAGGCCGGCGAGGCGGCAGCCGGCGACGAGGCCGGCCTGCGTGCCGCCGGATGAGGTCGCGTGGACGATCACATCGGGCGGTTCGATCTGGCCGAGAAGCTCCGCCACCGCGAGCGCGTATGCCGCCGCGCCGTGCGCCGTCGAAGCACCGAGCGGGATGATGTGCGGGCGTCGTCCCTGGTGGAGGAGCCTGCCGGCGATCTCCTGCATCGCGGGGTCGCGCGCGTCGCGCGACGACACGTAGTGGATCTCGGCGCCGAGCAGATCGTCGAGCAGAGCGTTGGCGGTCGGGGTCGCGGGCGGTGCGCCGTTGGCGACGAGAACGGCGCGCAGCCCCAGCCGCGCGGCGAACGCGGCGGTCGCGCGCGCATGGTTCGATTGCACCCCGCCGCACGTGATGAGCGTGTCCGCGCCTTCACGAAGCGCGAGGGCCGCAACGATGCACAGCTTGCGGATCTTGTTGCCCCCGAAGCCGAACGGAATCGCGTCATCGCGCTTGACGAAGAGCTCCGCGCGCGTGCCGATCGCGGCGGCGAGCCGCGGCATCCGTTCCACCGGGGTCGGCCATGACGGAAGGGGAATCTGGGGAAGCGAGGTGAGCGCTGCCCGCGCCGCCGGGTCGAACATCAGTTGGATAGTATAATTTGTAGTTTGTGACCTCGCTCGTCGACGCGCTCGTGAGCCACGACCACGTGATCGCGGCCGAACTGCGGCCTCCACGCGCCGAGCTGGGAGCCGCGGCGGGCATGGACGCGTGGATCGACACGTATCACGCGGTGCGCAGCCTGGTGCGCGGCGGGACCTTCGTCTTCATCACCGACAGCGCCGTCGGCCTCCGCGAGGAGGACAACTTGCGGCACCTGGTGACGAACCTCGGCAGCGACGTACCCCGCAGCCACGTCGTTCCGTTTCTGACGAGCAAGCACACGCTGGAGTACTGCCTGGCCTACGCGGACCGCGCTGTGCAGCAGAGCTTTGGTTCGCTGGTCGTGCTGGGGGGCGACAAGTCCGTCGGCGCGCCCCGGTGCGTCGCGCACGCGTGGGAGCTGCGGAAGGAGATTCGGGCGAGGCAGCCAGAGCTGCGGCTCGGCGGCTGGGCGAATCCTCACGCCGAACCCGGGCGCCAGGTGGAGTACCTGCTTGCCGAAGAGGCGAATGCCGACTTCTATCTGACCCAGGTCGTTTCTCATCACGACGCGGCTGCGGTCGAGCGGTTCGTGCGCGAAGCGGAGCGACAAGGGCTTCGCCAGCCGGGCGTGTTCGGCGTCTTCTACTACCGCAGCGCGAACCCGCGCACGCTCGAGGTGCTGAAAGGATTCCTGCCCGTGCCGGCCGAGGAGCTCCTGAAGGAGTTCGGCGAGGGAGCGACCGCGGTGGACATCTGCGCGCGCACGCTGTCGACGCTCGCGCGCGCCGGCGCGCGGCATTTCTACATCAGCAACCTGCCCGCCGGACGGGCGCTGTCCACCCTCAGCGCGATTCTGGAACGAGCGAAGATCCCCAGCGTCCCTGAAAAGCGAACTGGCTGACCGGCCGCCGTGTGCGCGGCGCGACCTCTCGAGTCCGATTGCGCTCGTCGAGACGTTCGATCGGGCCGGGATGGCCGATCACGAAGGCGGCGACCGGGTCGAACCCCTCGGGAATCCCGCAGGCCTCGCGCGCCTTCTGCGCGTCGTACCCCGCCATCTGGTGCACGAACAGGTCTCGCGACGTGGCTTCGACGAGCAGCGTGCTCATCGAGAGACCGACGTCGTGCCACGCGTGCCGGTTCGGCTTACCGGTCCGCTCCCAGGTCATCGACGCCACCGAGTAGCCGACGATCGGCGCGAGCCGCGCCCAGACCTGGTTCGACTCGTTGAGCGAGCCGATCAGGCGATCGAAGGCGGCCGGATCGGCGTGCCGCTCTGCGATGACGAAGCGCCAGGGCTGCTCGTTCCCGGAGGAAGGCGCCCAGCGTGCCGCCTCGAGCAGCGACAGGAGATCCGCGCGATCGACGGGCCGGTCGTCGAACGCGCGCGGACTCCAGCGTTCGCGTATCAGGTCATGAATCGGATGGTCAGCAGTCGCGGGTTTACGCATAATCAGCAATCATCAATCCAATCGCCAATCCCCAATCAACAATCGCCAATCAATCCACAATCGCCAATCCTCAATCCACAATGCGCATCTATAATCAGTAGCTATGGGCCAGTTCTACGACTCCGTTCCCTTCTCCGGCATCATCCGCATCCGCGACATGATGTTCGGCCTCAAGGATCCTTTTCGGCTCGATCAGGGAGACGTCAGCTTCGACGCCCCCGACAGCGTCAAGGATGCCATGGCGCGCGCGATCGCCGACAACAAGACGCACTACGTGCAGACGACCGGCGTCCCGAAGCTGCTGGAGCTGCTGGCCGACAAGCTGCGCCGACGGAACGGCATCCCGGTGAGCCCAGACGAGATCATGGTCACGACCGGCGGCATCCATGCCCTGTTCATGGCGTGCCAGGGGCTCCTCGAGCCCGGGGACGAAGTCATCGTTCCCGACCCGGAGTGGCCCCCCTGCGTGGGCAATGTGCTCGCGGCGCGCGCCGTGCCGGTGCCCTGCCCGCTGCGCGAGCGGCTCGGCTGGCGTTACGACCTGGACGAACTGGCCTCCAAGATCACGGATAAGACCCGCGTCATCTACCTGAACACCCCGCACAACCCGACGGGCGGAGTCCTGACGCGCGACGATCTGCAGGCGATCGCGGACCTCGCGGCGAAGCACGGCCTCTGGATCTTCGCCGATGAGGCGTACGAGGACGTCGTCTTCGACGGCGTCGAGCACGTCAGCATCGCGTCGCTGCCTGGGATGTACGAGCGCACCTTGCCCCTCTACACGTTCAGCAAGACGTACGCGATGACCGGCCTGCGCCTGGGCTACGTCGCGGTCAAGGATCAGAAGCTGCGCGAGCGGATGAAGAAGGTCTTGTTTTACACCGCGAGCAACATCGCGTCGATCGTCCAGTTCGGCGGCATCGGCGCGCTGGAAGGATCGCAGTCGTCGGTCGAGCAGTTTCGCCAGGAGCTGCAGGCCAGGCGCGATCTGTTCTACGCCGGCATCGCCAGCGCCGCGGCCGGCGTGTTCAGCGGGACACCGCCAAAGGGGGCGTTCTACGCGTTCCTGCGCGTCAACCCGGATTGGGCGAAGGCATCAGGCCGAACCAGCCAGCCGTCGATCTCCTGGTCGATCGCCGAGTATCTGATCTCCGAGGGCCGGATCGGGTGCGTGCCGGGCGTCGACTTCGGCGCGGCCGGCGAAGGATACGTGCGGTTCTGCTTCGCGCGCGAGCGGCGCGAGCTCAATGGCGCGCTGGAATCGATGAAAGCGCTGTTCGCGGGCGCCAGAACCTCGTAGTTGTCTCTGCGTCCTCTGCATCCTCTGCGCCCTCTGCGTCTGCGTCCTCACGGTTTTTCACCCTGATTCACCGCGCGTTCACGACCTGAGCCAGCCCCACCGCCTACGCTCGAATGAGGAGGCACGGCATGCCGGCCCTCAAGCAAGCCCTTCGACCTCGCTCAGGGCAAGCCCTCGGACTCGCCGGAGCGGCGCTCGTTCCGTTCGCCGCCATCGTGTTCGTCGTGTCGACTGCGGCTCCGTCACCCGCCGCGCGCCTCACGCGCGAGACGCTCGCCGCATCGTTCGAGTCGGACATCCGCAACCTCGTCGTCGAGTGGAGCCCCGACGATCCACGCCCGGTAACAGAGAGACGACGGGCGCTGTTTGCGTTCGTCTACCAGACATACGAAAGCTCCGCCTGGATTCCGCAATCGCTCTTCGACAGCAACCTCGCGACGCAGATCGTCGGAGGCGACGTGACGACGATCATCCGCGAGCGCGTCGGCCTCGTGCCCTGGCCCGAGAACCAGTCGGTGCCTGCCTTCGGCATGGCGCCGGCCGCGGATCCCTCGCAGCCTTTGATGTGGACCGTGAACTGCGTGATCTGCCACACCGCCGAGATCGACGGCGTCGCGTATTTCGGCGCGGGGACGAAGGTCTTCGACGACAAGATTCTCGGCGATTCGTTGAAGAGCCTGACGAGCCCTGTCGGGCGCAGGCTACTGGCCCGCGGCACGGCCGCGCACGATCTCGCGGCCCGCGCGAACGACATCCTGACGAGGCATCATCACGACAAGATCGATTCGCTCACCCGCGCGCGTTCGACGGCTTTCGCCGCCTCTCACGTCGAGCTGTACATGCGACCGAACGACGGGCGGATGCCGGCAAATGACGACGTCGGCCGCGGTGACGTCAAAGTGCCGCCGCTCTGGCACACCGCGGCCAAGATGCAGGCGGGCCGCTGGTACGCCGACGGCAGCTTCTACGGCCGATACCCGCTCATGGCCTCTTCGATGGAACTGGAGAAGGATCGCTCCTTCGAGACGCTGGACGCGATTGTCGTGCCCACGATCAAGGAAGAGTTCGAGACGGTCGTCAGGCATCTGAGGCCGCCCCGCTATCCCTATGAGATCGATCGAGCGCTCGCAGCGGAGGGACGGGCGCTCTTCTACTCAGATGAGGTCGGCTGCGCGCGTTGTCACGGCGTGTACGACGGAAGGGGCAACGTCGCGTGGCCCGGCAAGCATCAGGACGTCGGAACCGACCGCGCCCGTCTCGACGTGGTGAGGCCGGCCTTCGTCGAAGCCTTCGAGAACAGTCCTCTTGCGACGCAAGGACGCCTCAGGCCCAGCGACGGGTACGCGGCGACGCCGCTCACCGGCGTCTGGGCCAACTATCCCTACCTGCACAACGGGAGCGTCCCGACGCTCCATCATCTGCTCGGGCCGGCGGCGGAGCGTCCGAAGATCTTCAGCGTCATGGCGGCCCGGCGGTTCGATCGTCAACGCGTCGGACAACCGTTGTATCCGGAGGAGCGATCGGTGTGGCTGGACGAAGCGGCGCTCGTCGGGCGGTACGGCGACCGGCGGGACTGGTTCAACGCGAACCGCGAGGGCTGCGACAACCGAGGACACGACGTCTGGAGGCGCATTCGAACCGACGCGCGACGGAGGGCGCTCATCGAGTACCTGAAGACGTTGTAAGAATTTAGAATTCAGAATTCAGAAGAAACAACATCACCTTCTAGATTCTGAATTCTAGATTCTGGATTCTGAGCTGCGCTTCAAGTCCGCTCGGATCTGCTGCAGGAGCGCATCGAGGTCGATGGGCTTCTCCACTACGGTGACGCCGGAGAAGCGGTTCGGTGGAAATGCGGTGCACAGGATGACAGGCGCGCCGGCGAGGGTACCTTCGGAGCGCGCTTCCGCCAGGAACTCCAGTCCGTCTTTCCTCGGCAGGCAATAGTCAGTGAGGATCAAATCGTGGCGCCCGCGATGCAGAGCCTGGAGCGCCTGGTCGGCAGTCGCCGTGGCGCTGACCTGGTAGCCAGCGCGCTTCAACACCAGCGTCAGCAGAAGCCTGACATCGTCGTCATCCTCCACGAGGAGGATGCGCGCCTGGCGCCGGCTGCCCTCTGCCCGACGTTCGGGAAGCTCCCGGAAAGCCGTGTGCGGGGTCGCAGCCATTTGGTCCTCGGCCGGCGCCCATGCGCCAGCGGTGTCCAGATAGAGTGCAAGATGGCTGCCCTTGAAGCTCTGCCGTAGAGGAGATTCTTCGTACGGCGCCTACCGGACGTGGCGGCCGCCGTCGACCCGGACCGTTTCGCCGGTGATGAAATCGGAGTCGATGATGGCGAGGACCGCCTTGGCGATCTCCCCCGGGCCGCCCCAGCGCCCAAGCGGCGTGGATTCCGCGACTGCCTTGAGCTCGGCGTCGGACGTGTCGGGCGGCGCGAGGATCGGACCGGGCGCGATCGCGTTGACGAGGATGCCGTCCGCCGCGACCTCCAGCGCCAGAGCCTCCGCGAGCGCGATGACGCCGCTCTTCGCGACGTAGTACGGCAGGTAACCCGGATACCGTGGGCGGCGGCTCACGGAGAGCCAGTCCGAAAAGAGAATGATCCGCCCGCCGCCGGCCACGCGCATGTGCGGTATCGCCGCGCGCGAGCAGAGAAACCCCGAACGGAGATCGACCGCGAGGTTCCGGTCGAAGTCGTCGACGGTCAACTTGTCGAACGGGACCGCCGTGTAGATCGACGCCATATGGACGAGCACGTCGAGGCGGCCGAACGTGCTCGCGGCGTGATCTACCGCGCGCGCGCACGACGAGGAGTCGGTCAGATCTGCCTCGACGATCAACGCGCGGCGCCCGGCGGCGGTGACCTCCAGCGCCGATCGTTCCGCCTCTTCCCGCGAGCGGTTGTAGGTGAGCGCGACGTCGCAGCCGCGCTCGGCCAGCGCGAGAGCGACGGCGGCGCCGATTCGCTTGCCGCCGGCGATGAGCGCGGCGCGGTTTTCCAGATCCAAGGATTACGCTTCGATTTTGCCGACCAGGATGAGGCCGAAGCGCAGGGGCTTTCCGGAGGCCGTCGCGACTTCGAACACGACCGCCTCGTGGCCCGCGTCGTTGGTCACCCCGCTCAGCGGCGCGGCGTCGGTTGCGGCGGGAGGATCCAGGCTCCACACGGCGGGATGCGAGCCACCGATCGTCTGCTTCGACAGATCGACGGTGCCCTCATGACCCGTGGGCTTGACGTCGGCATCGGCCGCGGCGGGGCTGAGCAGGAGGAACTCCCGGAACGGCGAGACGCCGAGATGATCGCCGTTGGCCGGCTGAATGCCGTATCGAAGCGTGTAGACGCCCGGCTTGATCACGCGGCCCCGGATGTCGCGGTAGACGGCCGACACGCGCACCGCGCCGACGAGCGTGCCCTCCTCCACGTGCTGCCACGAAGGCGCGGCCGCCTCCTTCTGCGGAAGCGTCTTCACCCACCAGAAGTCGAGCGTGGTACCGGAAGCGGTGACACGCGCGCCCGGGGCCGCGATCAGCTCGCGCACCGCCGGAGCCAGCTCCGGCGGTGGCGCGTCTGTGATCTTTGCAGCCGAAAGGGCGTTCGCCGAGACGAGGAGGAGCAGGAAGACGGACATGCAGGCGTGAATCGCGCAGTTCTGAGTTGTGAGTTGTGAGTTCTGAGTCAAACTCAAGACTCAGAACTCAACACTCAAAACTCACGACTCAGAACTCAAAACTTATTGAGACCCGAACGTCCCGAAGAACGCCGACCGCTGATCGACCTGCCGCCAGCCGCGGTTCAAGGCGCCGTCAGCGAACGCGAACATCTTCGTCATCCCGATGGCGGCGCCGTCGACCGGGCTCAGCGGCGTGAACCACTTCAGCGCGCCGCAGCTCGGGTTGTGCTCGAGCTTCGTCACGACGTTCAGCCTCGCGTCGCCCGCCTGGACGCGGATGGCTTCGGCGCTGCGCTCGAACGTGACGCTCGACTGGCGCACGTCCGCGGTGGCGTCGATCAGCCCACCCGACATCGATCTCGCGAACGCCACGAGCGCGTCGCGCTGCGCGCTGGTCGCGCGCTCGTCGACGAACACAATCGACTTCACCGTGCTCGGAGCCGCGCCGCCGAGCTCGTGCGTGCCGAGGTTGACGTCGCCCGCGACGATGGCGACGACCTTGAGCCCGCCGAGCGCGACGCCCTCGTACGCGCCCTGATTGACGCGCCAGGCCATCACGGCCTCGCGACCCCCGCTCTCGCCGTCCATGTTCATGATGCAACCGCCGGTGAATACCTCGACCGTGCGCGCCTCGACGTAATCGCCGGAGATCGTGCTCGAGCTATCGGCCGACAACGTTACGGTCCCGGCCAGGATCACCGCCGCCGCAATGCTCAGGTATCTCATATCAATCCTCTCGAACCTTCTTATTCTAACCGCAACATTCCCTGCCCGGCTTGCACGTTTCGGCGCTCGCAAACCCGCCGTCCGGGCCGATGGGCTTCTGGGTACAGGTGCACCAGTACGCCGTGGCGTCGCCGCCATCGTCGTACTCCTCATGGTATTCGGCCATGACGTACATCCCCTTGTGGCGGAGATGGCTGCAGGTGGTCGGCTGGATCAGACGAGATGTGAGATGTGGATGATCCATGTTCTCCGGCGGGCCTAAGAGGCCCGCCCTCCTACGCGCTGAACGCCGGGACCGGTAACCCGGCCGCCTTCAGAATCGCCCGCTTCACCGCCGTCCGAGCGATCTGCACCTTGTAGCCGTTCTCGGTCATCGGCCGCGCCTCTTTCACCGCGGCATCTGCCGCGGCCGATGCCGTTTCTTCGTTGATCGTCTTCCCGGCGAGCGCCTGCTCGGCCGCGGCGGATTGCCACGGGATCGGCGCGACCGCGCCCATCACCACCCGCGCCCGCTGAACGGTGCGATCGCCACTCATCGTGAGCACCACGACCGCCATCGCGAGCGGCCAATCGTGCGACTGCTTGAAACGCACCTCGTAGACCGCGCTGCGCGCCGACCCCGGCGCGGGGAGCATGACGTGCGTCACGAGCTCGCTCGCGGTGAGCACGTTCTCGACCTGGACGTTCTTGTCCGGCGACACGAAGAAGTCGGATGCATCGACCGAGCGATCGCCCGAGGCTGCCGCAACCCGGAACTTCGCGCCGTACGCGATCAGCGGGATGGCCAGGCTCGACGGATGGACGATGTAGCAGGGCCCGTTCCCGAAGATCGCGTGGTACTGGTTCTCCCCATCCACGGCAAAGCAGCGCGACCCACCCTTCTTGAGGCAGTCGAACTCCTCATTGCGGAAGTACCAGCAGCGCGGGCGCTGGGTCAGGTTGCCGCCGAGCGTCCCGACGTTGCGAATCTGCGGCGTCCCGACCTCGGCCGCCGAGTCGGTGAGCGCCGGGTACATCTTCCGGGCGATGGGATGCTCGGCAAGATCCGCGAGCCGTATTCCCCCGCCGATCCGGAGTCCGCCATCGGGCGTGGTGGCTATCGTCTGGTCCAGCCCCTTGACGTTGACGATGCGCTCCGGCTGCGCGATGTAGTCCTTCATCAACGCGAGCAGGTCCATGCCGCCGGCAATCGGGAGGATCCTCCCGCGCGGCGCCTGGGCGCCCGCCTGGGCGAGCGCAGCGAGCGCTTCCTTTTCGTTCGCGGCGTTGACGTACGCAAAGGGCTTCACAGCGTCCCTCCTCGCTTGTCCTGTTGCAGCGCCGCCAGCACGCGCTCCGGCGTGATCGGCAGGCTCCGGATCCGTACTCCGGTGGCATTGGCGACGGCGTTGGCGATGGCCGACGCCGTCGAGATCGTCGGCGGTTCGCCGAGCCCGACGACGCCGCGGTCCGGTTGATCGACGATGGTGACGTCGATCTCCGGGATGTCCGACGGCCCCGGCAGCAGGTACCACTCCATGTTCGGGTTCACGACCTTCGCCGTGTTGCGGTCGAGGATGCGGTGCTCGAAGAGCGCGAACCCGATCCCCATGATGATGCCGCCGTAGCACTGGCTGTCGGCGGTCAACCGATCGAGGAGCAGGCCGGTATCCTGGACGCAGACGATCTTCTTCACCTTCGTGACGCCGGTCTCGATGTCCACCTCGACTTCGCTGAACTGCACGCCGCTCGTACCGACCGTCGCGAGCTCTTTCTGCCACGTGCCGTCCACGCTGATCGTCTCGGTCCCGAGGCGCTTGCACGCTTCCTTCCACGTCATCCCCTTCGAGGGATCGTTCTGGACGTGCACGCGCCCTTTCGACGCCACGATCGTCGCCGGATCGGCGCCGCCCAGCGCCGGCGCCACCTTCGCGGCCAGCGCGGCGAGCGCGTTCTCGGCGGCGTGGCGGACCGGCGGCGAGATCGAGCCGATCGTCACGCTGCCGCCGCTGCCCGGCGCAAACGGATGGTTGCTGTCGCCGATTTCGACCTTCACGGCCTCGAGCGGCAGCCCGAAGGTCTCCGCGGTGATCAGGCCGACCATCGTCCGCGTGCCGGTGCCGATGTCCTGCGTGCCGATCTTCATGACGACGCTGCCGTCGGCGAAGACGTCGCAGTGCGCCTGCGTCTTGGGGTTGCCCGCGCCGCCCCACCGGTTCGCCGCGCATCCCAGGCCGCGCTTGATCGGACCGGGCGTCGGATCGCCGGTCTTGTGGCGCTTGCTCCAGCCGATCTTTTCCGCCGCCATCGGGAAGTACTTCGTCCACATCGCGTTCGGCGCTTCGGGCGGCAGGTTGCGCATCCGGAGCTCGAGGGGATCGAGGCCCGCCTTGTCGGCGAGCTCGTCCATCACGACTTCGGTGATGAAGGAGGCCTGCGGATGGCCCGGCGCGCGGAACGCGCGCTGTGCGCCCGCGTTGATGAAGACGTCACGGTGCCTGCGGCGGCGGGCGGGCCACACATACGTGGTGTACGGCAGCGGGTTGAACCCGGCGCCGGCGCCGGCCCCGCCGGTGCCCCACGTCTCGGCGTCGAACGCCGTCAGCTTGCCGTCGGCCGAGAGGCCCGCTCGCACTTTCGCGAAGGCCGACGGCCGGTTCCCGGTCGCGAGATGCTCTTCCTTGCGATCGAGCATCAGCTTCACCGCGCGCGCGGCCTTCTGCGCCAGCCTCGCGCAGACGAGCCCCTGGACGTCCGGCCCGAACTTGCTGCCGAAGCCGCCGCCCATGTAGTCAGTGATGACCCTGACGTTCGTCTGAGGGATCTTCAGACCGGTCGCGAATCCCTCGCGCGTGCCGTGCACGGCCTGCGTCGAGACCCACGCCGTCAGCTTGTCGCCCTCCCATTCGCAGACGCAGCCGTGCGTCTCGAGGCTCGTGTGCGTCTGGACCTGGGTCGAATAGACGCCTTCGACGATGTGAGCCGCGGCCTTGAAGCCGGCCTCCAGATCGCCTTCTTCCTGCGCGTTGGCCTCGCGGACGTTCCCGTCCTTGAACACGCGCGGCGCTTCGGCGCGCATCGCCTGCTCGACGGTCGCCAGGTGCGGGAGCACTTCGTAGTCGACCTTGATCAATCGCGCCGCGTCGCGCGCCTGGTCTTCGGTCTCGGCCGCGATGGCGGCGACCTCGTCGCCCTGGTACATCACCTTCGCGTCGGGCGAGGTGGCGTCGATGATCGCGAGGGCCGCCTTGACGCCTGGCGCCTTCTCGGCCGCGGACAAGTCGATCGCGCGCACGCGCGCGTGCGCGTGGGGCGAACGGAGGATCCGGCCGAACAGCATGCCCGGCCGCTGAATGTCGTACGAGGTACTTGGCGGCGCCGGTCGCCTTGGCGGGGCCGTCCAGACGTGGGATGCGCTTGCCGAGCAGCTCAGGGGACGATGGCCACTTAGCCACGGGCGGCTCCTTTCGGATCCATGACCGCCGCGAGGAGCTTCACGTAGGTGCCGCAGCGGCAGATGTTGCCGTCGAGCGCCTGGCAGGCTTCCTCACGCGTCGGCTTGGGGTTCTTGTCGCCGAGGGCGACCGCGGCCATCACGAAGCCGGGCGTGCAGAAGCCGCACATCAGCGCGTCGTGGCTGCAGAAGGCCTGCTGCACGGGATGCAGCGATCCCGCCGCGGCGAGCCCTTCGACCGTGCGGATGGTCTTCCCCTGCGCCTCAATCGCCAGCGTCGAGCAGGAGTAGATCGTGCGCCCATCGATGATCATGGTGCAGGCGCCGCACGTCCCGCGATCGCAGACGCGCTTGAGGCCGGTGAGCCCGAGCCGGTCGCGCGCCGCGTCGAGCAGCGTCACGCGCGGCTCGACCTCGAGCGAGCGCATCTGTCCGTTGATGTTGAGACGTATCGGCACCGGACCGGGGCCGAGCGCGCGACCGCCGGTCTGGGCTTCGGCTTCGGCGGGCGCGATCACCCCGGCGGCGATGCCCCCGGCGCCGACGGATTTCAAGAAGTCACGTCGATCCATCTCGAACCTCCTCGAACCCCCTCGAACCCTTTCGAACCTTCTCGAACCCTTTCGAACCTTCTCGAAGCCCTAGACTTTACCAGCCCTGAGCCTCGCGCGTCCCGCCGCTTCCGACTCAGCCGAGCGCTCGCGAAAACCGTCCACCGACAGCGCCCCGGCCCCCATGAACATCAGGCAAGTCAGCCCGGCGATCAAGGTCATGTTGAACTCGTAGCCGTGGCCGACCCCGGGACGCATGTACCAGTTGAGAAAAAAGCCGTTGGGAAGATGGACTTTCCAGATGGCCACGGCCATGACGGCGGCAAGCGGCGGGGCGACGAACCGCACGAAGGCGCCCGACGCCAGGCACAGGCCGCCGAAAAACTCGGTCACGCCGACCAGCAGGGCCAGCGGAAAGGCGGGAACGAGCCCGAGCCCCTGGAACGTGCCCGCCATCGCGCTCAGCCCGCCACCTCCCCAGATGCCGAAGAGCTTCTGCGCGCCGTGGCCGATGAAGACGGCGCCCAGACCCAGGCGAAGGATGAGGAGGCCGTACTCTCGCATCGCGGCTCGCTTTGGCGGCGCCCATTGTATCCTTACGCGCCGGGAGGTATCCATGCTTAGCCGCCGCGCCTTCCTTCATCGTTCCGGGCTTGCCGGGGGCGCAGCTCTGGCCGCGCTGGCGCCGGACGGGCTCGCTCGGGTCCAGGCCGCGGCGGCACGCGCCGCCGGGGGGACGCCGGACGAGGTCGCGGCCGACGAGCGCTACTGGGGCGAGATCCAGCAGGCGTTCACGCTGGATCGGACCATCATCAATCTCAACAACGGCGGCGTCTGCCCCTCGCCCCGCGTCGTCCACGAAGCGCTCAAGCGATACCTCGACATCTCGAACCAGGCGCCGGTCTACCACATGTGGCAGATCCTCGAGCCGAACATCGAGAGCGTCCGCCGCCGGCTCGCCGCCGCGGCCGGCTGCGACCCGGAGGAGCTCGCGATCACGCGCAACGCGAGCGAGGCGCTGCAGATCGCGCAGCTCGGGCTCGATCTCAAGGCGGGAGATGAGGTCCTGACGACGAACCAGGATTACGGCCGGATGCTGGACACCTGGGAACAGCGCGTACGGCGCGACAAGATCAAGCTGACGAGAATCTCGTTCCCGGTGCCGCCGACCAGGTCGGACCTCGTGAAACGCTTCGAGCAGGCGATCACACCGGCGACGAAGGTCATCCACTTCTGCCACATAACAAATCTGACCGGCCAGATCTTCCCGGTGCAGGAGATCTGCTCGATGGCGCGCGCGCGCGGGATCAAGACCGTCGTCGACGGCGCCCACGCGTTCGCGCACTTCCCCTTCCGCGTCGCGGACCTTGGCTGCGACTACTACGGGACGAGCCTGCACAAGTGGCTGCTCGCGCCCGTCGGGACCGGTTTCCTGTACGTCCGGCGGGAGAACATCGCCTTGCTCTGGCCGCTCACGCCGGCGGCGGCCTCGAAAGAGAAGGACATCCGGAAGTTCGAGGAGATCGGGACGCACCCGGCGGCGAACCACAACGCGATCGCGGAAGCGCTGACCTTCATGGACGCGATCGGGCTCGATCGCAAGTTCGCCCGCCTGCGCTACCTGCGCGATCGATGGGCGACGAAGGTCAAGGATCACCCGCGCGTGAAGCTGCACACGGCGCTGGCGGCGGGCGAGTCTGGCGCCATCGGGACGGTGGGCATCACCGGCATCGCGACGCCGAAGTGGACCGCGCACCTCTGGGACAAGTGGCGCATCATCGTCACGCCGATCGTCCATGCCGAGTACGAAGGCGCGCGCGTGACGCCGAACGTGTACACGACGCTGGAAGAAGTGGACACATTCGCCACAGCGCTCCTAAAGGTTGCGGATCACGGACTTCCGCAGGGTACCGTCTGACCATTGGGGATTTGGGATTGGCGATTGGAGATTGATTGTCGATTGAACATTGACGATTGATGAATATTGGCGATTGATGATTGGCGCGCCTTCCGTGTCGAGAGTCCCCAGCCGTTAGTCACCATTCGTTGGTCCCTGAGCATATTCGCGGTCATACCAGGCCAGGTACTGGAGTGCCCAGGTCTTCCATTCGGCTATGCCTTCCGCCGCTTGGGCTTCCATTTCGGAATTGGAGCGTAATCGAGCACTGTGACCAGCGCCGTGAATTGGCTCGGATCCGACACCACGCGGACGGGCCGGGTGCTCAATCGTCAATAGTCGTCAATCATCAATAATTCTCCAATCGACAATCTTCAATCAGCAATAAATCGACAATCCCCAATCCACAATCGCCAATGCTTAGTCACTAATTCGCTTTCCTTCCGTGTCGTACACCTCCACGGTCCCGCGACTCTTGAGCGTTTCCGCGACCTTCGCGTCGCCGACCGCCACGAGCTGCAGGCGCGACGGATCGAGATACTTCTTCGCGATCGCCTGCACTTCTCCGGCCGTGACCGCCATGAGACGCTCGGGATACTTGTCCCAGTAGTCCGCCGCGAGCCCGTACTGCCAGCGCGTGATGTAGTAGGTGATGATCGTCTCGGGCGACTCGAGCGAGAGCGCGAACGAGGCGACCATGGCGCGTTTTGCCTCCTGGAGCTCCGCCTCCGGCACCGGCTCGCGGCGAAGCCGTTCGATCTCGCCGAGAATCTCGTCGATCGCCGGCGCCGTCACCTCGGTGCGGACGTCGGTCGTCGCCTGCCAGGAGCCACGGTAGAGCCCGGCCGAGAGGCCGCTGTACGCGCCGTAGGTGTAGCCCTTCTGCTCGCGCAGGTTGTTGTACAGTCGCGCGGACGACCCGCCGCCGATCACGCGGTTGGCGACCACGAACGCGGGATGGTCGGGACTCGTCCGGTTGATGGACTGGGTTCCGACGTACAACGACGTCTGGACGGAGTTCGGCCGCGCGACCATCGCGATTCTCGCCCCCGCGAGGTCGGTCGGGTTCTCGACCACCGGCTTCGGCACGCCGGCCTTCTTCCAACCCGACAGCGCCGACTCCAGACGCGTGCGCGCCTCGGCGAGCGAGATGTCGCCGGCGATCGCGATCGCCGCGTGATCGGGCACGTATCGCTCGCGGTGCCACGCGACGAGCGAGTCGCGGCCCGCCTTGTCGAGCGACTCCAGCGTCGGCGACACCCGGCTGCCAGGATGGGGACCGAACAGGATCCGCGCGTAGAGCTCGTTGGCGAGAAACTGCGGGCTCGTGCGCTGCTGCACCAGACCGGCGCGCGTGCGCTGCTTGTACCGATCCAGCTCCTCCTGCGGAAACGTCGGATGCAGCAGCACGTCGGCCGTGAGCGCGAGCAGGCGGTCGAAGTGCTCGGTGAGGCTCGATCCGGAGATCGACGCGCTCCAGGACGAAGCGCCGGTCGATGCGCTCAGGCCGGCCGCCATGGAGTCGATCTGCTCGGCGATCTGCTGTGACGTTCGAGCGGTCGTCCCTTCCCGCATCATCGACGCGGTGAAGGCGGCGACCCCCAGCCGATCGGGCGCGTCGAAATAACCGCCCGCTCCCGGGATGATGATCTCGAAGGAGATCTGCGGCAGCCGCCTGTCCTCGAGCACGATGAGGTGCAGGCCGTTTGGAAGGTCCGCTTCGGCCGGCCGCGGGAGCTTGACCCGAAGGATCTCGTTCGAGACCGGCGCCTTGCCCTTGGGCTGCGGCGTTTTCGCCGGCGGCGGCGCGGTCTGGGCCGCGGTCAGAGCGATCACGAACGCGACGGTCCGCAGCATCACGCGCCTCCTTTCGCGCCGTCAGACTTCGGCGCAGGCTTGGGGACCGTGACGACGACGGTCCTGCTTTCGCCGCGGAGGTACTGCCGCGCGACGCGCTGGACGTCGGCCGCGGTCACCGCGGCGATCTCGTCGAGCTGCGTGAAGATCTTGTCCGGCTTGCCGAGGAAGGCGGTGTACTCGGCGAGCAGAACCGCGCGGTCGAACGAGCTGCCCATCGAGCTGATGAAGCCCCGGCGCACGGCGTTTCTCGCCTTGTCGAGCTCCCAGGCCGCGAGCTCGCCCGTTTTGACCGCCTCGATCTGCGCGCTCAACGCGTCCTCCACGTCGGAGACGGCCTTGCCTGGCGTGACCGCGATGAACACCTGGAACAGGCCCGGACCGCGGTTCTCTCCCACGGCCGTCCCGGTCTGGGCGGCCACTTGTTTGTCACGCACGAGCGACTGATAGAGCCGCGAGCTCCGCCCGCCTCCGAGCGCAAGGCTGAGGACCTGCAGCGGCTCGAGGTCGGGAGATTTGGCGTCGGGAATCTTGTACGCGACATCGAGGCGCGTGAGGCGCGCGAGCGGGTCCTCGACCGTCTGGCGGCGTTCCGCTTTCTGCGGCGGCTCCGACATGTCCACAGAGGGGGGCCGGGCCTGCGAGGGGATGCTTTCGAAGTACTTCCTGACTCGCGCAAGGCACGACTTGGTGTCGACATCCCCGACAATCGCCATCACGGCGTTGTTGGGCGCGTAGTAGGTCTTGAAGAACTGCGCCACGTCCTCGACGCTGGCGGCGTTGAGGTCTTCCATTGATCCGATCGGCAGGTGCTTGTACGAGTTCTCGTAGGCCAGGTTCTGGAGGACTTCGAACGTGCGGCCGTACGGCTGGTTGTCGAGCCGGAGCCTGCGCTCCTCCTGCACCGCGTTCCGCTGGTTGTCGAGGTTCTCGCGGCTGATGTCGAGCGAGCGCATGCGATCCGCTTCGAGGAAGAGCACCAGGTCGAGCTGATTGGCCGGCAGCGTGTCGTAATACAGCGTCCGGTCCTGATCGGTCGTGGCGTTCATCCGCCCGCCGTTGTTCTGGATCAGCCGCGAGTGCTCGCCGTCCGCCACGTTCGCCGATCCCTTGAACATCATGTGCTCGAAGAGATGCGCGAACCCGGTGCGCCCTTTCCGCTCGTCGCGCGAGCCGGCGTTGTACACGATCGCGACCGATACGACCGGCGCGTAGTGATCCTCGGCCACGAGCACCCGAAGACCGTTCGAGAGCGTGTGGTCGGTGTAGGCGAATTTCGGAGTGGTGGTTCCGGAGTGCGCGGCACCGGTTGCCGAGATCAGCAGACCGAGCAGGATCCGGCTGACAAGAGCACGCATGACTCCCTCCCGTCGATGAACCGCAGGATTATAGACGTGGGCGCACGCCGAAAAGATGAGAAAGGGTTGAATGGCGGGTCGAACCGTCTATAGGCCCGCCGCCGCCGCGACGCGCATCGCATCGGGCACGCCGACCACGACCGTCGCGGTCGGATGTCCCTCGCGGGCGGTCGCATAGACGTAGTCGAGGTTGGCGCCGGAGGACGCGAGCAGCCGCGCCACGGCCGCGAAGGCGCCGGGAGTGTTCCCGATCTGGACGACCAGGGCGTTCCGCTCCAACACCTCGTAGTGCCGCTCGACGAGGACGCCCTTCGCGTGGATCGGATTGTCGACGATCAGGCGCAGCGTGCCGTTCGACTCGAGCGACAGGGCAATCACGTTCACGCGCTCGGCCGACAGGAGATCGCACACCCGTGCCAGGGCGCCCGGGGAGTTCTGCAGGCGAAGGCCCAGCTCCGGCCTGATCATCGTCGTGCGGGGAGGCGGGTGAAAGACAAACGGGACCTCCGATTGGTTATCGGAGGTCCCGGGGTAGGACTTTATTGCTTGGTTCTGCGCTTCAGGATTCTAGATTCTGAATCCCGAAGCGCGTGACCGGGGACAGGATGCGAGCACCCTGCGAAAGTGCTGTTATTGTCGGCGTGCCGCCAGCCCATGACGGCACATTGATGCACCCTGCCCCCGATCCCGCGCTCTACGTGAGGATGCGAACGACGACGCGCCGGTTCTGGGCGCGGCCGTCGCGCGTGTTGTTCGGCGCGACCGGCTTATCCTCGCCGTAGCTGATGACGTTGATCTTGTGCAGCGGCACCTGGTGCGTCTCGTAGAGATACCGCTTCACTGCCTCGGCGCGCTCCATGCCGAGCATCTCGTTGTAGGTCTTGTCGCCGACCGAGTCCGTGTGCCCCTCGATCTCGATGAAGGCCCCCTTCGGGTCGGACTTGAGCTGCTGGACGAGCTGATCGATCTCGGCGCGGGCTTCATCCGGGAGGGCCTTCCGGCCGAACTTGAAGTTGGCCTGGTCCTCGCTCAGCACGACCTCGTAGATCAACCGCTTGGACGCGCGCTCGATCTCGTCGGCACGCACGTTCACCCGGTCAGCCGCCGCACGGGCGTCTGCGGCCGACTTGCCCGCCGCGTCTGCCCTGTTGCCAGCCGCGTCCGCCTTGCCGTCGACCTCGGCGATCCGCTGCTCGTTCTGACGAGTCCGCTCCTGCGTCTCCTCGAGAGACTTCGAGAGCGTGTCGACCTTGTTGTTCACTTCGCCAACAGAGGTCCGCACGAACTTCTTGGTCGCGCACGCCGCCGAGCCGCCGCCAGCGAGCGCCACAACCGCGATGGCCATAGCAAACTTCCGCATTGCCGTTCCTCCTGCTGTAATTACAAGTCCCTGTTCCAATTGACACCTGACTCTGATTCCGGCGTTCCAACCGCACGTCCCACGAGATAACCCGCTCTCGAGCGCACCCGCAAATCGCGGTCGCGCGTCTTCACTTCGACCGGGTGCCAGCCCGGTTCGTCCCCTGTGTTGAACGCGAGCAAGTACTGATGCCGCAGCTCCGAGACGATCCGTCGCGTCGCGATGCTCGCATGCGCCGGGACGCTCACGACGAACGCCGCGCCGCCGGTCCGCTCCGCAAGCCACGCCAGTTCCTTCGTGGGCTCGAGCTCCGGCGTCTTCTCGCCGTCTTCGCCCACCGGATGATCGATCGGAGGAACGACCTCAATCACGTACACCGGAACGTCGACGCTGCTGGCTGCCACTGCCGCGTCGCTCGAAGTGATGCGGCTTCCGGTATCGATCCCGTCGGTGACGACCACGAGCGCGCGGCGCGTGGTGTTTCGCGCCACAACGCGCGTCGCCGTCCCGTGGATCGCGTCGAAGATTGACGTCTCGCCGAACGGCTGGACCGTCTCGAGCGCCTTCTTCACGGCGTTTCGATCGGTCGTGAACGGCTGCACTTCCTTCAGCTCCGTGTGAAATGTGAACACGGCTGCCGAGTCGTCGGTCCGCGCGTCCGGCGCGAAGGTATCGTCGAGCGCCGCGAGCAGATACCCGACAACCTGACGGCCCCATGCGAGCTTCTCCGCCACATGCATGCTGCCGCTGACATCGAAGACGATCGCGACGCTCGCGGGCGCCGACGTCTCCGCCTTGAAATCGCTGATCGAGCGCTTGACGCCTCGATCGAAGACTTCGAAATCCTCGCGCTTGAGGTCCCGAAGGTACCGCCCCTTGCGATCCCGAACGACGGCGGTCACCGCGACCGCCTGAACTGAGGATCGAAAGCGCGGCGTCGCGGGCTGCTGGCCCGCGACGCGCGCCGGGAGGATGGAGATGGTGAGAACCGCAGTCATGCCGACAGTGGCGATGCCGGCGAGCGATGAGGTCGCAGTCCTCACGCCCACCCCTACTCCAAAGGTCTTGCCATCGCGGTTAAACCATTGCAGTCGAGGAGCTTAACAAGATCGTCACCGTTCAGGTAACGCCCAAATCACTCGGAAAACGTGTAGGAGTTACATGATTCGCGGATTTGCGCCTGAAAAATTGCCAGTGCAAGTCCTGTTAACATGCAACCCCATGATTCCCCGGGCTTCCGCGGCCGCCGCCATCCCGGTCGCCTCCCGGATTAGCGGGTTCGTCTACGCCATCCGGAACATCGTCGCCGAGGCCAGGAAGGTAGAGGCGGCGGGTCGCCGGGTGCGCTACCTCAATATCGGCGACCCCATCCCGTTTGGCTTCAGCACCCCGCCGCACCTGACCGCGGCGGTCGAGCGCGCGATGCGGGATGGCCACAACGGCTATGCCCCATCCCCGGGGATCGCGTCGGCCCGCGAGGCCGTTGCATCCGAGCTGGCGTCCCGCGGGATGGCAACCTCTCCCGAGCGCGTCGTCATCACGTCGGGCACATCGGAAGGGATCGAGCTGACGCTCACGGCGCTCGCCGACGCCGGCACCGACGTCCTGGTGCCGGTGCCGACCTATCCTCTCTATACGGCCGTCCTCGCGAAGATCGGCGCCCGACCGCTCTACTATCGGACGGATCCCGCACGCGGCTGGCTTCCCGACCTTGATCATCTGAGGAGTCTCGTGACGCCGGCGACACGCGCGCTCGTCGTCATCGATCCGAACAACCCGACCGGAGCGGCCTATCCGGTGGACGTCCGCCGGGCGCTCATCGACGTCGCGGAGCGGCACAACCTCCCCATCCTCGCCGACGAGGTCTACGGCGATCTCGCCTACTCGGGGCCGGTGCCGTCGCTCGCGAGCATTGCGCCGGAGGCGGCGGTCCTCTCGTTCTCGTCGCTGTCGAAGGCCTACCTCGCCCCGGGCTGGCGGGCGGGATGGCTGGCGGCGAGCCGCACGCCGCGGCTCGACGACGTGATGGCGGCGATCAAGAAGCTCGCCGATGGCCGCCTGTGCAGCCCCGCGCCGATGCAGCACGCGATCGTCGCCGCGCTCACTGGAGACCGATCCCACCAGGAGAGTTTTCGCGCCGCGCTTCGCGAGCGTGCGGCGTTGACCGTGTCGCGCCTGTCCGCGATGCCCGGCGTCGCCTGCGTCGCACCGGCGGCCGCGTTCTACGTGATGCCGAAGATCGATCTTCCTCCCGGCCGCACCGACGAAGACTACGTCCTCGGCCTGCTTCGCGCGACCGGCATCCTGTGCGTGCACGGGTCCGGGTTCGGTCTTCCCCCTCGCGACGGCTTTCTGCGGATCGTGTTCCTCGCCCCGCCGTCCGACCTTGCCGGCATCTACGACGATATGGGCGCCTTCACGCGCGAGTTCCTGGCCGGCTGAGTGGCGCCGGAGTCTCGGGATCCTCGCTGGCTCGCGGCGCAGATCATCGCGATGGCCGCGGCCGCCATCGTCCTTCTCTGGTGCCTCTATCTCGTACGAGACGTCCTGCTGCTCATCTACGTCAGCATGGTCCTCGCGATCGGCTTCAGCCCGATCGTCCGCCTGATCGAGCGGCAGCGGCTGTTACCGAAGGGCGCGCAGCGCGTGCCGCGCTGGCTGGCCATTCTCACGCTGTACGTCGCGCTCCTCGGCACGCTGACGGCGATTGGCATCCTCATCGTCCCGAAGCTCGCCGATCAAGCGCGCCAACTCTGGACCGAAGCGCCGGCAATGGTCGACCGCAGCCAGGACTGGCTCGTCGACGCCGGCATCATCGACCACCGTCTGACGCTGAAAGAGGCTGTTCAACAGGCACCCGGAACCGGCGACGCCGTCGGCACGCTCGCCGGCGCGGTCTTCGGATTCCTGGGAGGCCTGGTCGGACTCCTCACGATTCTGATCCTGACCTTCTACTTCCTCGTGGAGGCGTCAAACCTGCGATCGAGCTTCCTCGAGCTGTTCCCGAAACGTCAGCGGCCCCGCATCGAGAAAGCCAGCCGGGAAGCGACCGTCAAGATCAGCGCGTGGCTCAACGGCCAGCTGCTGCTCGGAACGATCATCGGCGCCACGGCGGCGATCGGCCTCTGGTTGATGGGCGTGCCGTACTTCTATGTGCTGGCGCTCATCGCCGGCGTCGGCGAGATGATTCCGGTCGTCGGACCGCTCATCGCCGCCGTCCCCGCCGTCGCGATCGCCGCGACGCTGTCCTGGCAGAAGGCGCTGATGGTCGCCGTTTTCTTTCTCGCGCAACAGCAGCTCGAGAACCACGTGCTCGTGCCCAAGATCATGGAGCGTCAGGTTGGTATCAGCGCCGTGACGGTGATTCTGGCGCTGCTCATCGGCGGCGGCCTCCTCGGCGTCGTCGGCGCGATCCTGGCGATCCCCACCGCCGCCATCCTGCAGGTCGTCGTCCGGGAGCTCATGCCCGACGAGTAGGCCGCCTCGGCTGCCCAGCCGAAGCTCGCCGCGAAGGACGCGAGCGAAGGCGGGCGGGGTTCTGGCACAGGCGTTGCGGTTGTAGTCCCCGGATGGCGTCGCTCGCCGCATCTTGTCATCCGGCTTCCATGTCCTGCGACGGCAGGCGGGTCAATGTGTGGAGCCTCAGTTACATACGCCGCTCGCGCTTCGGCGATCTCGCCGTCGTGCTCTTCCTGCTGGCTCAAGCAGCCGACGGCGCGCTGACCTACGTCGGCGTCCGACAGCTCGGCCTCGCGGTCGAAGCGAACCCCCTAATCTCTTGGCTGATCGCAAGCTATGGCGAAGTCGGCGCTCTCGCCGGCGCGAAGCTCGTGGCGGGCGGATTCGGCATCGCGCTGCACTTGTCGGCGGTTCACAAAGTCGTCGCCGGGTTGACCTTGTTCTACCTGGTGGTTGCCGTCCTGCCCTGGATTGCAATCCTGTACCTGTAGGTTTTGATAGGATTCTGGGCCGATGCGCCCGGATCCCCTCCGATATCTTTCCGAGGAGCTCGAGTCGCTCAAGCAGCAGGGGTTGTACCGCCGGCTGCGCGTGCTCGACGACGAGCAGACGGCCCGCGCGCGCTTCGACGGCCGCTCGGTCGTCAACCTCTCATCGAACAACTATCTCGGCCTGACGACGCACCCCCAACTGCGTGAGCGCACGCTGGAGGCGACGAGAACGTTCGGCGTCGGCTCGGGATCCGTGCGCACGATCGCCGGAACGATGGCGATTCACCTGGAGCTCGAGCGCAAGCTCGCGGAATTCAAGAAAACCGAAGCGGTCGTCGTTTTTCAGAGTGGGTTCGCGGCGAACGCGGGAACGGTGGCGGCCGTGCTCGGACGCGACGACGTGATCGTCAGCGACGAGCTGAACCACGCGAGCATCATCGACGGCGCGCGCCTCAGCCGCGCCGAGATCAAGGTGTTCGCTCATCGCGACGCCGCGGCCGCCAGAAAGATCCTCCAGGAGCTGCCGAAGGAACGCCGCAAGCTGCTCATCACCGACGGCGTCTTCAGCATGGACGGCGACCTCGGCGCGTTGCCGGATCTCGCCGCGCTCGCAGAGGAATTCGGCTGCATCATGATGGTCGACGACGCGCACGCGAGCGGAGTGTTCGGCCGGAATGGCCGCGGCACGATCGATCATTTCGGCCTGCACGGCCGGGTCGACATCCAGGTTGGTACGCTGTCGAAGGCCATCGGGGCGCTCGGCGGCTACGTCGCCGGCAGCCGGGCGCTCGTCGAGTTCCTGTACCATCGAGCTCGGCCGTTCCTCTTCTCGACCTCTCACCCGCCGGGCGTGGCGGCCGCGTGCATCGCGGCAATCGACGTCCTCCTCGCCGAACCACAGCTCATCGACCGTCTGTGGGAGAACACGAAGTTCTTCAAGGCGGGGCTCGCACGGCTGGGGTTCGACACCGGCACGAGCGAGAGCCCGATTACGCCGGTGATTGCCGGCGACGGCGCGCTGGCGATGAAGCTGTCGGACCGGCTCTTCGACGAAGGCGTCTTCGCCCAGGGACTCGCGTTTCCGACCGTGCCGCGCGGAAAGGCGCGGGTGCGGACGATCGTCACGGCGGCGCATACACGCGACGAGCTGCAATACGCGCTCGATGCGTTCGCGAAGGTCGGGCGCGAGCTGGGGATCATTCAATAGGAGGGGCCGGTCTTAACCGGCCCCTCCAGAACCCGGGGACCTGGAAGCCGTATAGAAAGAAGATGGCACCCGCGCGCAGCTTCTACGACATGTACGCGCGCGACCTCACGGCCGAGGACGTCGGGCGGCTGTTCACTCGCGACACGCCCGACGCCTACCACTACTTCGTCCGCGGCTTCGACGCGGAGGCGTTGAAACACCTGCCGTGGTACGAGCGCTGGCCGCGCCAGGCCCGGCACTTCCTGGTCGCATTCAGCCTGCGGCTGTCGCCTGCACGCCGCGCGATGTTCGCGATGTCGGTCGTCCTGGCGCTGATTGGTCTCGTCCGGCTGTTTGCCGGGTTCCGACTGATGGAGACGCCGCTCGGGACGCCGTTTTTCTCCATCGCGCTGCCCGGACCGTCGTGGGTCGAAGGCACTCTCCCGCTGCTCTTCAGCGTCCTCCTCGCCTACCTGCTGATCATGCTGGAGGTCGCAGACCGCCTGTCGCTCAAAGGGGATCTCGAGGTCGCTCGCGAGATCCAGCAGGCGATGCTGCCGACGGGGACCTTCAGCCGACCGACCGTGCTGGCGAGCGGCTCGAGCCGCCCGGCGAACACGGTCGGCGGCGACTTCTACGACATCCTGCCGCTCCCGGACGCGCGCGTCGTCGTTGCGTTGGGTGACGTCGCCGGCAAGGGCAGCCCCGCGGCGCTGCTCATGGCGCTGTTACTGGCGATGCTGCGGACTCTCGTCGACGAAGGGCTGGCGCCGCCGGCGCTGGTCGAGCGCCTGAACGCGCAGATCTGGCGTCACAGCCCGCCTTCCCGATTCATCACGCTCTTTTTCGGCGTGTTCGATCCCGCGTCCGGGATCCTGACCTACGTCAACGCCGGACAGAATCCGCCTCTCCTGAGGCGGACATCGGGCGTCTACGATCGTCTCGGGCCGACCGGCGTCGCGCTCGGCATGTTCGACCGATCGACGTACGAGGCGCGAACGACCCGCATCGACCCGGAAGAGCTCCTGATTCTGTACAGCGACGGCATCACGGATGCGGAAGACCCGAAAGGCCAGCCATTCGAGGAATCGGGTCTGGAACGCACGATCGACGTCGGCCCGCGCGAGGACCCCGCGGCGCTCGGCGCGGCGGTCCTCAAGGCGGTGGAGCGACACGCCCGCGACACACGCCTGGGCGACGATCTGACCATTCTGATTTTGCGCCGCTCTCTCTAGCGCCGGGTCGGCCCGGCGGGGTCTAATAGTTGTCATGGGTCCTGGCAGGCCGGAAGGTCTGCGCTCTGCGATCTCGGCGCCGGCCGCGCTGCTGCTGATCTGGTGTGCGATGCCCGCCGCAGCCCAGCCTGCGGGCGCCGGTGATGACAGCCTGCAGGCGATGTCGTCGCGGCTCGAGCAGGCGCTCGTCAGCGGGGATCCGGCCGCCTACCTCGAGCTCGTGGCGCCTGGATCTCAGCACGAGTCCGCGCGGACCTTCGCGGATTCCATGTTCATTCCGGGCATCACCCGCGCCGTGCTGCGCGAGCGGGATCGGCTGCCTCTCCCGGGGGTACCGGACGGGCAAGCGTATCGGGTCCTCTTCGAGGTGTTCTTCGAGCGCGGACGCACGGCCCGGATCGCGACCTGGCAGCTCGACCTCGTCCGGGCTCCCAGACCGCCCGCCGCACCGTCCGAGGCGATTCCGTGGCAGATCGTAGGCGCCCAGCAGCTTTCTTCGGTCGATGGGCTGCATCGACTCTCGCTGGACCCGTCGAAGCAGTTCACGGCGAAGAACCTCGTGATCACCGCGCAGGATTTCACCCTCGAGCTGCCGACCGGGAACGTGTTCGTGGCCGACACACCGGACGGCACGACCGCGATGGTTCTTCGAGGCAACGGAACCATGCGGTTCGAGCCGGCCCCGCCGGCTGAGCGCGGCCAGGTGCGGATCTTTTCCGGGAGCGAGACGCTCACCTCGCAGTTCGAAGCGGCGTTCGTCCGCCTGAACCCCTACGATTTCGAGCGGCGTGTCTCGCCGGGCGCGCTGACGCCGCGTGCCGTCGAATCGTCGGAGCTCCGGAGAGCCCAGACAATCTTCGGCGAGTACATCACGCAGACCTTCGCCCTGAACCTCACCGATCTGAGCCGGGAGACCTGGTCGCTGACGCCGCCGTCAGGCGACTTCGTCGCCGAGGTCCGCACCAAGCGGCACGGCGCGCTCACATTCGCGCGATCGGGGGGCGAGGCGGAGGACATCACGCTCTTCGACCGCCGCCGGCGCAAGAACATCTCGTTGTACGCCTCGCCAGAGAAGCTGGCGCTCCGCGGGCCCTACTACGACGAAGACGCGCTCATCGACTTCGACATGATCCATTACGACGTCCAGGCGAACTTCTGGCCCGATCGACTCTGGCTGGAGGGCCGCACGACCGTGCGGCTCAAGACCACCGCGCGCGCCACGACGACGCTGACGCTGCGGCTCAACGAGGCTCTGACCGTACGGGCGGTCGGCTCGCCCCAGTTAGGGCGGCTGCTGTTCCTTCGCGTCGTCGGGCAGAACAGTCTCATCGTGAACCTGCCGGCGACCGTGGTCGAAGGGACCGAGCTCTCGCTCGACTTCGTGTATTCCGGACGGCTCCCTCCTCAGTCGCTCGAACGGGAGGCGATCGAGATGGAACAGGACCGGCAGGAAGCGGAGATGCCGGTCATCGTGGCGGAGCCCCGCTTCATCTACAGCAACCGGAGCTACTGGTATCCGCAGTCGCCATCGAGCGACTACGCCACCGCGATGATCCGCGTGACCGTGCCGACCGACGCGGATGCGGTCGGAACCGGCGAGCTGAAGGGCTCACGCGTCATCGCGGTTCAGACCCCGAACGGTTCCGAGGTACGTAAGCTCTTCGAGTTCAGCGCGGCCCAGCCGGTCCGATATCTGTCGTGTCTGATCACCCGCCTCAATCAGGTGGACGCCGCGAACGTGCACGTCGGCGCGGCGCCAGGGCACGACGTCTCGGCGGCGGCGGCGCCCGCCGCGGTGAGCCCCGAGATTGCCTCCGTCGCGCTGACGATCAAGGCGAACCCGCGGCAGCAGGCGCGCGGCCGGACGATGCTCGATCGGGCTTCGCGGATCGTGCGGTTCTACAGCGGGCTGGTCGGCGGCGCGCCCTACCCGAGCTTCACACTCGCGCTCACCGAGAGCGATCTGCCGGGCGGACACAGCCCGGCGTACTTCGCAATCCTGAACCAGCCGCTGCCGATGTCGCCTGTGACGTGGCGGGGAGATCCCGTCAGCTTCGACGATTTCCCTTCGTTCTTTCTCGCTCACGAAGTGGCTCACCAGTGGTGGGGCCAGGGCGTCGGATGGAAGAACTACCACGAGCAGTGGATCAGCGAAGGCTTCGCGCAGTACTTCGCGGCGCTGTACGCGCGCGAGGAGCGCGGCGATGACGTCTTTGTCAACCTGCTGCGGCAGATGAGGAAATGGGCGGTCGAACACTCCGATGAGGGTCCGGTCGCGCTGGGGTACCGGCTCGGCCACATCAAGGGCGAGGGACGCGTCTTTCGCGCCATCGTCTACAACAAGGCGGCGATGGTGCTCCACATGCTCCGCCGGCTCGTGGGGGAGGACGCATTCTTCGGAGGCGTGCGCCGGTTCTATCGCGAGTATCGCTTCCGGAAGGCCGGTACCGAAGACTTCAGGAAAGCGATGGAAGCCGAGGCCGGTGTCAGCCTCGAGCGGTTCTTCCAGGGGTGGATCCAAGGAACGGAGATCCCGCGCGTGACGTTTCAGTCGACCGTCGCCGCCGACGGCGCGTCGGTCGCGCTGCGATTCGAGCACGTGGGCCAGGTCGTGGACGTGCCGGCGCTCGTGAGCCTCGTCTACGAGTCGGGCGCGATCGACGAGCTGCTCGTGCGGATAACGGACAAAGTGGCGGAAGTGTCGGTGCCGCTGACGGGCCGGCTGCGGGTGGTGCAGGTAAATCGCGACAACGCCGCGCTGGCCGAGTTCCTACGGTAAATAGATCGCCGCGACCCTGGGCTCGCCGTTCCGTTCGAACGGCTCGAAGACCAGGATGAACCGGACGCCTTCGTGCTCGTAGAAGCGGGTGAGCCGCTCACCGAGCGCGCCCCGGTCGACTTCCTGCCGGCCGCTTTCCGCCGCGCGACCCAGCCGCCTGGAAACCATCGTCAGCGTTTCGCCGATGTTGATTTCCGCGCCGTCTGCAAGCGGCAGCGTCGGGATCGACACGGCACGCTCGGGCACGCTCGCAGGAAGGGGGGCGGGGGTGGTCGCCGTCATCGCCGTCGTTGCTGCGCCGGCGGCGCCGGCGGCCGGCGTGACGCGCATCTCACGGACGATGAGCGAGCCAACGGCAACGGTAGCGGCCAGGAAGGCCACCGCGATCGCCCACTCGACTGCGCCGCCGAAGCGGGTCCGAACGGTAAGGTCGCCCATGCGCGCCTCCCTCTGGCCAGAGAGCGCCGATGGGGGCACTGTAGGTCCCCGGACGATCCAAGTCAACGTCATCTTTTCTTGGTTTGCGCCGGGGCCCCACCCCCGGCGCCTGCGTGGGCGTTCCTCCTCTGGCCCCCGACCTCCGGCCTCCGATATGCTTTCAGGGCTATGGACACGGTCAGGCTGACCATTGATGGCCGGGAGCTGACGGTCGCGAAGGGCCGCACGGTTCTCCAGGCGGCGATCGAGCACGGCATCCAGGTTCCGTACTACTGTTACCACCCCGCCCTCGGCGTCGACGGCTCCTGCCGTGTCTGCATCGTGAAGATCGACAAGATGCCGAAGCTGCAGACCGCCTGCTCCACCGGCTGCACCGACGGCATGGTCGTCTACACCCAGACCCCCGACGTCGTCGAAGCGCGCGCCAGCGTATTCGAGTTCCTGCTCATCAACCATCCGCTCGACTGCCCCGTTTGTGACAAGGGCGGAGAGTGTCCGCTCCAGGACTTCTCCTACTCGTTCGGACCCAATCGGAGCCGCATGGAGTTTTCGCGTCGGGTCTTCGACGGCGAGGGCGTGCGGGCCGACGTCGATTTTGGTCCGACGCTGATGCTCAACCGGAACCGCTGCATCCTCTGCACACGCTGCGTGCGGTTCATGCGCGAGATTGATGGCGACGCGCAGATCAACATCGTCGACCGCGGCTACGGCAGCGAGATCGCCACGTTCCAGGAAGAAGGGGTTCACTCGCTGCTGTCGGGGAACCTGATGGACGTCTGCCCCGTCGGGGCGATCACGACGCGGGACTACCGGTTCAAATCGCGGCCCTGGGACAACCCTCAAGCTGTGGACACGATCTGCACGTTCTGCTCCAAGGGTTGCAACACGACCGCGTGGATCAAGGCGAAGCCGGAATGGGCGAAGGGGGCACGGCTCATCCGAAACACTCCGCGGTACAACCCGGACGTCAACGGGTACTGGATGTGCGACATCGGGCGCTTCGAGTACCACTGGATTGAGGGGGACGATCGGCTCAAGACGCCGCTCGCACGCGCGGCGTCGGGAGAGCTGGAGCCTACCGACTGGCAGGGTGCGCTCACCAGAATGCGCGACCGTCTCCGCCCATCGAGCACGCAGATCTCCTTCCTCGTATCCGCGCACGCCTCGATCGAGGAGCTGTTCCTCGTCCAAAAGCTCGCCGCGAAAACCGGCGGCGGATCGATCGGTGTCAGCTGGTCCGTTCGTGAGAAGGCCCAGCCGGCGAGCTCCCAGTTCACGGTCCCGGCGGTCGATGCGCCGAACGTCGCCGGCGCGCGCGATTTGGGTCTGGTCGACGCCAGGGTCGACCCGTCCAGCGGGAGGCCCGATGTTGCCGCGCTCAAGGCCGCGGTCGAGGGACGGCGCGTCGCGGCGCTCTACGTGCTCGATCCAGGTCCAGCCGGATCGATTGGCGATGTCGGCTGGGTCATCGAGGCCCGGCGCAGCGGAGCGTTACCGTTCCTCATCGTGCAGGGCGTTCTGATGAACGATCTCGTTGCCGCGGCAGATCTCGTCCTCCCGGGCGCATCGTCGGTGGAAAAAGAAGCGTCATATACGAACGGCCAGGGACGACTCCAGGGTGCCGCGCGGGCAATCCCGCCGCCGGGGGACGCGATGGAAGACTGGCGGGTGCTGACCAACGTAGCGAGCGCGCTGGGCGCCCCCTCGGACCATTCGAGCGCAGCCGACGTGCGTGCAGAGGCCGCCGCCGTGCTCGGCGGGAACCCGACTTACGCAGGGTTGACCGGGCTCGCGTTCGCGGCGCCGGTCGCGGCCCGGAACTGGCTGCAGTCGTCGAATCCTTCCGAGCGATGGAAGTGGGATTTTCTGTTCCAGGATCTGCCTCCCGTGAAGTTCGAGGGAGCTGTCATTCCACTCGCTCAAATCAAGGTCGAAGACTGAAGTGAAGTTGACGCTTCATACTTGAGCTGCCCGTGGATCAGGTAACCCTCCTCACCGCGTTCGCGGCCGGCTTTCTCTCCTTTGTGTCGCCGTGTGTGCTTCCGCTGATCCCTGGGTACCTGTCGTTCGTATCGGGCTTGACGCTGGAGGAGATGCGCGGCGGCGCGGCGGGCAATAGCGGCGCGCGCCGACAGGTTCTCCTGGCCTCCACTGCCTTCGTGCTGGGCTTCTCGACGGTCTTCATCGCGCTCGGCGCCTCCGCCTCGGCGATCGGCGACTTCCTCATGAGCCGGCTGCCGCTCCTGGGGAAGATTGCCGGCGTCCTGATCATCATCTTCGGCCTGCATACGATGGGTTTATTCAGGCTGCGGTTCATCGAAACCGAGAAGCGGATCCATACGTCCCGCAAGCCGGCAGGTTTCGTCGGCGCCTTCCTGGTCGGGATTGCGTTTGCATTCGGCTGGACGCCGTGCATCGGCCCGATTCTGGGCGGCATCCTGGCGATCGCCGGCTCCCGCGACAGCATCGGGGAAGGCGTTCGCCTGTTGGCGATCTACTCGCTCGGCCTCGGTATTCCGTTCCTGCTCACGGCGCTCGCGGTCGACCGGTTCTTTGCCGCCACGGCGCGGATTCGGCGGTACTACCACACCATCGAGCTCGTCTCGGGCGCGATGCTGGTCGCGATCGGCATCCTGATCTTCACCAACAGGTTCACGATCATCGCGCGCTATCTCGAGCCGTATTTTCCGACGTTCTAGGAGGGCGGGCCTCTCAGTCCGGTCAGAATCCAGAATCTGGAATTCAGAATCTAGAAGGCGATTCTGATGGCTCCAGGGAGGACCCGGATCTCAGCCCGGGTCGCCGGAGCCACCGGCTCCCCGTCGGCATGAATGGCCATCGGTTGATCCGACTCCACGACGGCCTGCACGATGGGCTGCGTGATCACACCTTCGGCGCGGTCGGCGGTTCCGCGGAAGAGGTGCCGCACGCGCCAGAAGTGTTTGACGACGGAGCGATTGTCGACGAGAACGGCGTTCAGCAGGCCATCCGCCGGCAGAGCTCGGGGGGCGACGATTGCGCCGTTGCCGTACTGACGCGCGTTGGCGAACACGATGAGGAGCGCGGCCTGATCGATCGGCTTCCCGCCGTCGAGCTGGACGCGATACCTGGCGGCCCGGTACGAGAAGATCGCGCGAACGCCGATGAAGAGATACCGAAGCCCGCCGCGGTGTCCGGCTGGCAGACTGTGAAACTCGTGCGCAACGCGCGCGTCGAAGCCGATCCCTGCCAGATTCACGAAGAGAACGCCGTTGATTTCGCCGGCATCGACGGCCTTCGGCTCCGCCCTCACGGCGATCTCGAAGGCTCGTTGCGGTTCGGGCAAAAGACCCAGTTCGGTTGCCAATCCGTTGCCGGAACCTGACGGTACGATGCCCAGCGGGACCGCTGAGGCGATCAACACGGGCGCGATTTCATTAATGGTACCGTCTCCGCCCCACGCGACCACGCGCGATGCACCTGCCTCGACGAGCGCTCGCGCGAGATCTCTAGCGTGACCGGTGCGTTCGGTCACCCGAACGTCTGCCGTGCAGCCGAGCCGCGCGAGCGTACTCCGCGCGAGCTCGACCCGCGCGCGGCCACGATCGCCATGCGCGCCGGCGCCGGAGATCGGATTGATCACGACGCCGATTTTTGTATCTGAGGTCATCTGCCTTATAGGTTCGGCGCGAGATGATCGCGTTTCATCTGCGTTATAGTAACGACGCTCCCACTCGCGGAGGCCCACACTCGATGCACAACCGCGGAGTCCGGCTCGCGCTCGCGATCGTTCTCACGCTCGCGACGCTCGCCTCCGGGTATCTCATCACGACGACATTCATTTCTTCACGCGCAAACCTCTCAACGCAGGCGGAAGTCGACCGCGACCTGGATTCGCTGGTGCACGCGATCTCGGAGCTCCGCGCGTCGCAGCAGGCGTACGTCGCAGCGGGACAGGGAGAAGGCTACTGGATTTCGCGCGTGAACGGACAGCTCGCCGCGTTGCGCGCCGATCTCACCGCACTGTCGGGCCGCGTTCGGTCGGCCGAGGCGCGGAGCCGGCTCGAAGCCGTGTCGGGCAAGCTCGAAGATTTCGAGCAGTTGGACCGGCGCACGCGCGAATACGCGCGCGGGGGTCAGCGTCTGCTCGCCTCCGATGTGATTTTCACCGACGGGCTCGAGACCACGCGCGCCGCGCAGGAGGAGCTCGCCTCGGCACGGGCGGCAGAACGGGCGGAAGCGGAAGGCGTGCTGAGCACAGCCGACCGCCGTGAAGCGATGACGGTTGTCGCGGCAGGCGCATTCGCCCTTTTGGTGGCCTTTCTCCTCGCGGCGCCGACCTACGGCACCGATCCGGCGCTGCAGCAGGCCGCGCCGGCTGCGCCGGACCAGGCGTCCACGACCGACATCCTCGGCCTGGCGCTCGACGTCGAGCTCGCCCACATGGACCGCGCCCGGCCCGCGCCATCTCCTCAAGTTGCCGAACAGTCGGCCGCCACCCGGGTCGAGGCGCCCGACATGTCTCGCGCCGCGGACCTCTGCGTCGAGCTGGCGCGCGTCCACGAGCCCCGGCAGCTTGCCGGGCTCCTCGAGCGCACGGCGCAGGTTCTGGACGCGGCAGGCGTCATCGTCTGGATGGCCGACCCGGACCGGCGCGAGCTGGTACCGACGCTCACGCACGGCTACGCGCCGGCGGCGCTCGCTCGGTTCGGCACGATCGCGCGCGACGCCGACAACGCGACGGCGGCGGCGTTTCGCGAAGGGTCCCTCAAGACCGTCGCGGCCGATGGTCCGGCGAGCGGCGCGATCGTCGCGCCGCTCGTGACGCCGGCCGGGTGTGTGGGAGTGATGGCGGTCGAAGTGAACGCAGAGCGAGAGCGCGACGCCGCCACTCGCGCGCTCGCGCGCATCATCGCCGCACAGATCGCGTCGCTGCTCGGCCCGCCACCCGCGGCCGCCCGCGCGCCCCGCGCCGCCGGAGCGTAGAGAATTGGATACCTAGATATCAGCGACCCGCCGCCGCGTTTTCCGCGCGCCGGACGCGGACTCTACCTTGGCCTTCAGCGTCTGCGGCTTCCGGTCACGGAGGATCTCGATCGTCACCTCGTCGGCCTCCCCGGCCCCTCGCAGGGCACGCTGGATGTCGGCGGCATCCTCGATGGTCCGACCATCGATGGCCGTAATGACGTCCCCGGCCCGCAGGCCCGCCTTCTCCGCGGCGGAGCCTTCCTCGACGCTCGTGACGAGCGCGCCGCGTTTCGCGCCGAAGTAGGTCGCGAGCTGCGGCGTCAGCGTCTCGATCTGCACGCCGAGACGGCCGGTCCGCACCAGGGTCCTCATTTCGAATCCGGGAACCGCGATTTTCGGCACCATCTGGGTGATGTCGTGCTCCAGGTCCTGCAGGTGGGAGAAATCTCCGCTGAACTTCCATTCGGTGTTCAGGCCGCCCCCCGCCTCGGGGGTGATGTCGATGGTCATCCGCTGCCCGTCCCGGACCACTGAAAGCTTCACGCTGCGGCCATCGGGCGTCTCAGCGACGAGCCGTGAGAACTGCCGTGCGCTTCGCACGCGTTCGCCGTCGAACTCGACGACGACATCGCCCGCCTTCAGACCGGCTCGCGACGCGGGCGACTCGGTGTACACTTCGTCGATCACCACGCCAGATTGGGCCGTTTTCTCGCGCTTCGCGTCCGCGTCGTCCAGATCCCGGACCGCTATGCCGATGTGCGACCCACCAACCATCAGCTCGAACGCGCGCGCCTTCGGCGCGCGCACGCGTACCTGCCCCGCGACGTCGGCCGCAAGGAGCGCCACGAGCGCCGCCCCGCCGAGAACGGCCGTCGCGACGCCGGCTATCTTCAACAGACGCATAAAATTGACCTCCCCAGGCCGGATGCTGGCTCCAGTGAATCTGACGCATCGCCCGGCGAAAAGGTTGGGTGGGACGCCGGAGATACAATGACCGCGGTGCCGCGCGTTCCTTCTATTGCCAGCGTGCTGACGTTCGCCGCTGGCGCAGTCCTCGCCGGTGCGATCTTCGGGCTGACGTTCGTCCTGGAGGCCCAGTCGCGGGACGCCGCGCGCGAGCTCGAACGCCAGACCACGATCGTCGCGGCCGTCGGACGCCTCGGCCGCGCGATCGACTTGATGATGGCCATCCCGCGCGGGATGCCTGGCGTTCCTCCGGAGTACTTCGTGAAGGAGAACGCCGGCCGCCGCCGCGATTACGAGGAAGCGTTGGAGCGCGTCACGCGTCTGACCCCCGACCAGCCCGAAAGCGCCGCGGTCAGTCGCACGGCGACCGTCCAACGGTTCATCGACGACTGGCAGCGGGTCGCGACGGTGCCGCAGCTGCAGGGCCAGAAAGGGGCGGGCCGGCAGGAAGAAAGCGTCGCGCGCGCCACGCGGGTCCGCGACGAGCTGCGCGCGCTGGAGGCGGACTGCCTGGCGGTGCTGGGGGCCAGGAGGTCTGCAGTCGAACGAATCGCCAATCGGGAGCGGATGCTCGGCCGCTGGCTGGCGGGGGCCGTCGCCGTCGGGCTGATCGTCGCCTGTGCGCTCCGGTGGCGTGCCGCGTGGTCGGGCGCGGGCGCACCCTCCTGAGGTCAGCGGCGTCCCCGGCGCAGGACGCGCCCGCGCGCGCTGCCGCCTCTTTTCCGCAGCTTTTTCAGCTCCGCAGCGGGCACATCTTTTGAAGTTCGTCGTGGTCGGTCGCGCCGGGTCAACGGGGTGCGAAACCTCAGGCAGGCGCTGGCATCGCCGCATCCCGTTCGAGTTAGGGCGTTGGCGATCCGCGCGCGACCGACTTCAACCACTACCAAAAACGGCGCGATTCTTGAAACGGTCAGTCGCATGAAAACCCGACTTCTCTTGTCGCTCACGCTCGCCGCGACCGTTGTCGGTTGTGCCGCCCGTTCTGCGCGCGTCGCGGAGATCAAGCAGAACCCCGGCCGCTACGACGACCGCTCGGTGTCGGTCACCGGGATCGTGACGAGCGCGTGGAGCGTCCCGCTCGTTCCGTACAAGTTCTACAAGGTTGACGACGGCACGGGTGAGATTACCGTGTTGGCTGGCAGCGGGCGGGCCCCAACCAGGGGAGCGCGCGTCAGGGTCAAGGGGCGGATCGAAGACATCGCCACGCTCGGCGGCAACGCCATCGGCCTGCACATCCGGCAGACCGACCTCGACTTCAGGAGTTACTAGCGGACCCGACGCCCCGCGGCATTGCTCGCCGCCAGGCGATCGAAGTACTGAAACGCGGCGCGCGAGGCGTCAGTGATGGCGCGCTCGCCCGCCGCCTCGTCGGCCAGCCAGGCGCCCATCATCACGAACACGTACGGGCGGCCGGCGACGTAGACGATGCCCGCATCGGCGCGGACGCCGTCGAGATCGCCCGGCTTGCTCGCCGCCTCGACGCTGGCGGGAAGGCCTCGCGTCAGCGGCGTGCTCTTTCGTTTCTTCAGCATCTCGACGGCGGCCTCTCTCGAGGTCCTGGACAGTCCTTCGCCGCGGTCGAGGACGACCAGCAGCCGCGCGAGGTCGGCGGGAGACGAAAGATTCTCCCTCCCCTGCCGCGCCGCCTCGAGGTCCATCATCCGCCGCTGCAGCTTCGTAGCTCCCAGGCCAAGAGCAGCCATGCGTGAGGTGACCGCCTGGGCGCCGACGGCATCGATGACCACGTTGGTGGCCGTGTTGTCGCTCTGAAGAATCATCAGAACCGCGTGATCGCGCAGCGAAAGCGCGGGGGCCGTGAGGTGCTGCAGCGTGCCGGCGCCGCCGACGACGTGGCGCTTGTCGAGCGGCTTGACCTCATCCAGCGTGAGGCGTCCTTCGTCCACCTGCTTGAACAGCTCGTAGAGAATCGCGATCTTGATCGTCGAAGCCGTCGGAAACTGCGCGGTTGCGTGACGCTCGAACCGGTCACCGCTCGTCAGATCGACAACCGTATAGCCGACGACGCCGTCCACGCCGGCCGCAATCGTTTCGAGCTGCCTGGTGATTGCGGTCTTCAGCTCGGCCTGCGGATCGGCAGCGAGGAAGGCGACCGCGCAGACCGCGTGTAGCGCGAAGGCGGTCATCCCGTGATCTTCACGGCCACCGCCGTCTGATCGTCGCTCTGCGGGTGGTCCCCGCGGAACGCCCTCGCCGCCTGCATGATGGCGTCGACGATCTCGTCGGCCGTCCCTTTCCTGTGGGCGGCGATCACCTCGACCAGCCGGTCGGCGCCGAACTCCTGTCCTTCCGCGTTGAACGCCTCGAAGATGCCGTCCGTGCAGAAGACGAACAGTTCACCGGCCGCGAGCGGGATGGCGATCTCCTCGTACGTTGTGCCGAAAAACGAGCCGAGCGGAACGCCCGGCAGTTCGATGAGTGCGCAGTCGTCACCCGAGCAACGGATCGGATACGGCAGGCCCGAGTTAGCGATCGTCACGGTCCGTCGTTTCAGATCGAAGATCGCGTAGCACGCCGTGCAGTAATACTCCTCGAGCTGGCGTTGATTGAGAATGGTGTTGACCGACGAGAGGATCGCCGCCGGAGACGACCGCTCCGGAAGGTAGCGGCGGCGGAAGGTGCGCCCCCGGACCAGCTCCGCCGCGAAGACGCTGTAGAGGGCGGCCGGGACGCCCTTTCCCGACACGTCTCCCACCGCGACGACGAGCGAGCTCGCTTCGGGCAACTGGAAGTCGTAGAAGTCCCCGCCCAGCTCGCGCGCCGCGTCGAATCGCGCGGCGACGTCGACGTTCTTGAGCTTTTTGGGCAGCCCCTGCGGCAGGAGCGCCGCCTGGACCCGCTGCGCGAACTTGAGCTCCTTCTCCATGCGCGATTCGTTGGCGACGATGGCCTCGTAGAGCCGTGCGTTCTCGATCGCGACCGCGGCCTGAGACGCGAGGAGCGTCAGTATTTCGGCGTCCCGCTTGCTGAACGCATCCAGCTCGGGACTCTCGAGATCGAAAACGCCGATGCACCGATCCTTTACGAGCATCGGCACGACCAGCTCGGACCGGACGTCCTCGAGCACTTTGATGTAGCGGGAATCCTTCGAGACATCCGAGACGAGCACCGGCTCCTTGTGGAGCGCGGCGTAACCGACCAGTCCTTCCCCGAGCTTGACGGACGAGACGGCGGGGGACTCGCCGAACTGCAGCGCGAGCTTCATCTCCAGCTCGCCGCGCTCTTCGTTCAGGAACAGGATGCCGAAGGTCCGGTAGGACACGACTCGCTTGACGAGCTGCGCGAGGCGCGTGAGCAGCGCGTCGAGGTCGAGCACGGCAGACATCTCGCGGCCGATGTCGGACAGCGTCTCGAACGCCTCGGCGTCGGCGCGCTCGCGCTCGAACATGCGGGCGTTCTCCAGCGCCACGGCGACGAGTGCGGCAAATTGCCGCAGGATGTCGGCGTCGAGCCCCGTGAATTGGTTCCTGGTGCTGCTCAGCAGGTTGAGCGCGCCGATCGGTTTCGCTTTGTAGATGAGCGGGACGACGAGCTCGGACTGCATCCCCGGGACCATCTCGACGTATCGCGGATCCTGGCTGACGTCGTTGACGACGATTGGGCACTGGTCGGCGACCGCCGCGCCGACGAGTCCCTGCTCCGCCATCAATCGGAGCGGCCGGTCCGGAGACTCCGGGTACCCGACCGAGTACGCCACCCGCAGCTCGCCGCGGCGTCCGTCGACGAGATACACCGCGAACGCCTGAAACGTGATCAGGCGCGCGATGAGCTGCGGAATCTGACGCAGCAGCTCGTTCTGATCGAGAAAGGACGTGACCTGCCGGCCCAGATCGAAGAGCGCCCCGACGATCTCCTGCTCGCTCTTCGAGGTTGGATCTGCCGGCGGGGGAGCGTCGGCGGGACTCGCCACCACGCCGGAGGCGCGACGCCGGTCCGGCGCCCCTTCCGTCACTGCGTCGTCGTCTTTCTCCCGTCGCCGCCGAGCGTGTATTTCACGATCCAGTCGCGCTGACGCTTGAGGCGATCGAGCTGATGGTAGTACTCGGTCAGGCCGTGGCCTTCGCGCGGGTAGAAGACGAGCTCGACGGTCTTGCCGCGATCCTTCAGCGCGCGATAGAACTCCATCGGCTGGCCGATCGGCACCCGCTGGTCGTTCGCCCCGTGCAGGATCAACGTCGGAGTCGTCACGTTGTCGGCGAACGTGATGCCCGACCGCGCCGTGAAGAGCTGGAGCGTCTGCTTCGAGGGCGGCCCGCCGAAGTACGCCCACGTCGTGTTCGGGATGTCGTTGGTGCCGTGCATGCTGACCATGTTGGTGAGGCCGGCGCCGATCATCGCGGCCTTGAATCGGCCGGTCTGCGAGACGATCCAGCAGGTCATGTAGCCGCCGTAGCTCCAGCCGAGGACGGCGAGCTTGTCGGGATCCGCGACGCCGCGCGCGATCGCGGCATCGACCCCCGTCATGATGTCGCGGTAGTCGCCGCCGCCCCAGTCGTTCAGGTTGGCGCGCATGAACTTCTCGCCGTAGTTCGTGCTGCCGCGAGGGTTCGGATACAGCACAGCCCAGCCTTCGCCTGCCCAAGCCTGCCCGCCGTCGCCGGGCGTCACGCGGTAGCCGTTCATATGCGCGCCGGCGGGGCCGCCGTGGATCACCGTCAGGAGCGGGTAGCGCTTGCCCGGCTGATAGCCCACCGGCTTGAGGAGCACGCCCTCGATCTCCTGCCCGTCCGATTTCCACGTGATGACCTCCGCCTCGCCGAGCGCGAACGCCGCCGCCTGCGGATTCGTCGTCGTCAGGCGCTTCGGCGCCGTGAAGCGGACGTCGGCCACGTAGATCTCGAGCGGGTCGGCGGGCGAATCCTTCGTGAACACGGCGCGCTGGCCGTCGCGCGTGAGGTTCGCGAGGCCGATCGTCTGACCCCGCGTGAGCTGGGTCACCTTCCCCGTCGCCACCTCGAGCGCGAAGGCTTCGCGATACACACGAACGCCGGCGCCAAAGTACAGGCGCGTGCTGTCGGGCGACCACGTCAGATCGTCCGGAGCGCCGTCGAAGCCGGCTCCCGCTTCACGCGTCTGCTTCGAGGCGACGTCGTAGAGCGCGATCCGCCCGTGCGCGACCGGCGCGGGGTACGTTCCGTCCGGTGTCACCGGCTGCGGATTCGGCGTCGCGATCCAGGCGATGGTCCGGCCGTCCGGCGACCAGGCCGGCGATCGATCCGGTCCCGCGTTGGTGGAAACCTTCTCGACGGTCTTTCCGGCGATCGCCGCGACGTAGACATCGGCGCGGCCATCGCGCGTCATCGGCGTCCGGGTCCCCGCGAACGCGATCCTGGCGCCGTCGGACGACCAGCTCGGCGTGCCCGTCACCGTGTACTTGTCGCCCTCGGTCAGCCGATCCGCCTTCTTCCCGGCGACGTCGATGATCCAGACATGCGAGTAGCGGAAATCCCCTTCGAACGTGTCGGGGTCGTCGCGCCGCTTGCGCTTCGCGTCGTCTTCCTTCGACAGCGGATCGCGCATCGTGTACGCAATGCGCTTGCTGTCTGGAGACCAGGCATACGCGGTGATGCTCTCGGCGGCGTCGGTCAGCTTCCAGGCTTCGCCGCCGGCGGCGGGGATGAGCCAGATCTGCTGTTTCGGCGGCTCGTCACCGGGCGCCCCGCCGCCGCGCGTCGAGAGGAAGCTGACGAACGCGCCGTCGGGCGACCAGGCCGGAGACGTCTCGCTGCGGTCGCTGAAGGTGAACTGCGAGGCGCCCGTCGTGTCGCCGGTGGCGACACGCCAGACGTGCGTGCGTGCTTCCCGGCGACCGGTGGCGCCTCCGGCGTCGCCGTCGCGTCCCGGCGCGTTCTCCCACTGCCGCACCGTGTACACCACCCACGCCCCGTCGGGTGAAATCGCCGGCGAGCCCGGCACCTTCACGCCCATGATGTCGTCGAACGTGACCGGACGCTTCTCGTCGGCGGGATGGGCCGCCAGCGTCGCCGAGGCCAGCACGACGGTGGAAACGCCGAGCGCGCGAAAGAGTTGTTTCATGGACTGAATCCGTTGAATCCGTGGTTGCCTGTATCCGTCAAATCCGCGGTCGTGACCAGGCCTGAATCCGTGGTCCGGGATTATACTCAGGTTCCTATGAAGCAGCTTCTTGCGATCGCGGTGGCGGCCGCGCTGCTCCTTCCCGCGTCGCCGCGCGCGGCGTCCCGCGCGCCGGTGCGCGCCGCGAAGGGTATGGTCGGATCGAACGATGAGCACGCCTCACGCGTGGGCGTCGACATCCTGAAAAAGGGTGGCAACGCGGTCGATGCCGCGGTCGCGGTCGGCTTCGCGCTCGCCGTGACGCATCCATCGGCCGGCAACATCGGGGGCGGCGGCCTCATGCTCATCCGATTCGCCGACGGCCGCGCTACGGCCATCGACTATCGTGAGGTTGCGCCGGGGCGCGCGCATCGCGACATGTACCTCGACGAGAAAGGCAACCCGGTCGCCGAGCGCAGCCTCGTCGGGCCGCTCGCCGCCGGCGTGCCCGGATCGGTCGCCGGTCTCGCGTATGCGCAGAAGAAGTACGGCAAGCTCACGCTCGCGGAGACCCTGGCCCCGGCGATCGCGCTGGCCGACAAGGGCTTCGAGATCAGCTACGCATTGAGCCGCTCGCTCGCCGACCAACGCAAGCTCTTCGACCGGTTTCCTGAAACCGCGAAGGTCTTCTTCAAGAACGGTAAGCCGTACGAGCCCGGCGAGCGCCTGATTCAGAGAGATCTGGCCGGGACGCTGAAGGCGATTGCCGCCGGCGGCCCCGACGCGTTCTATCGTGGACCCGTCGCGGACCTGATTGCCGCAGAGATGGCCCGGTCGGGCGGCCTCATCACCAAAGACGATCTCGCCGCGTACAAACCCGTCGAGCGCGAAGCGCTCCGAGCGACGTACCGCGGCTACGGCATCCTGGGCATGCCTCCGATCAGCTCCGGCGGCATCGCCTTGATCCAGTTTCTGAACATCCTCGAGGCGTACCCGATCGGCGAGCTCGGGCACAACTCGTCGCGGACGATGCACCTCGTCGCCGAGGCGGCGAAGCGCGTGTATGCAGACCGCGCCGAGTGGCTCGGCGACCCCGCGTTCTTCCGGGTGCCGGTCGCCGGGTTGATCTCGAAACGGTACGCCGAGCGGCTGCGAACCGGTATCGGTCAGGACAAGGCGACGCCGTCGTCGTCGATCAAAGCGGGAACGCCGGCGGAGTTCGAGTCCGATCAAACGACGCACTACTCGGTGGTCGACGCTGACGGGACGGCGGTCTCGACGACGACAACGCTCAACGGCAGCTACGGCAGCGGCCAGGTCGTAACCGGCGCCGGGTTCCTGTTGAACAACGAGATGGACGATTTCTCGGCGAAGCCCGGGAGCCCCAACATGTTCGGGCTCATCGGCGGCCGCGCCAACGAGATCGCTCCGCACAAGCGGATGCTCAGCTCGATGACGCCGACGATCGTCACGAAGGATGATCGCGCGTTTCTCGTGGCCGGGTCGCCGGGCGGCTCTCGCATCATCACGACCGTGCTGCAGGTGATCATGAACGTCCTCGACCACGAGATGGACGTCCAGGAGGCGGTGGATGCTCCCCGCTTCCATCATCAGTGGCTGCCCGACGAGATCCGCGTCGAGCGCCGCGGCTTCCCCGTCGACGTCATCCGCGCGCTCGAAGCCATGGGCCACAAGACGAAGCCGCTCGGGGACATGGGCGACGTCCACGCGATCCTGATCGATCCGAAGACTGGCGTGCGGCTCGGCGCCTCTGATCCGCGCTCGGATGGACGCACGGTTGGCTACTGATCTGACGCTTCCGCTCGACTACGCGGCGATCGAGCGGATTCTCCCGCACCGGTATCCGTTCCTGCTGGTCGATCGCATCACCGAACTCGAACCCGACAAGCGCATTGTCGGCATCAAGAACGTGTCGCTGAACGAGCGCTATCTCTCGCACCGCGTCGACGGACGCCCCGCGCTTCCGCCGACCATCCTCACCGAAGCGGTCGCGCAGGTGGGCGCGATCCTGATCCTGGCCAAGCCAGAGAACCGGGAGAAGTTGATTTTTTTCATGGGGATCGAGCGTGTGCGATACCGTCGCCCGGTGCACCCCGGGGACGTCGTCATCGTCGAGGCGACCGTCGAGCGGTTGCGGAGCCGGATGGGAGTCCTTCGTGGATCGGCCCGCGTAGGAGATCACGTCGTGATCGACGGCAAGATGACATTCGCCCTGGGCCCGCGCTCGGGAGACAGGACCGATCTCTCGTCATAGCGGCCGTGATTCGCGCCCCCGAGGTTCTACAGTAGAGCTTCCGGCTCTGGCATTCGCGTTGCAGTCACGCGACCTCGCGCGGCGCATTGCCGCAAAGGAGAAGGAGCGACGCCATGCTCGAAACGATTGCGATCATCCTCATCATCCTGTGGCTGCTGGGGATGGTCAGCGGCTATACGCTGGGGAACTTCATCTATGTTCTCCTCGTCGTCGCCATTGTTCTGTTCCTCGTCAGGCTGATCAGCGGCCGGAGAGTCTAGGGCCTCTGGGTCGCGCCTGCACCAACGCCACGCCGGCGAGCACGATCGCGCCGGCGGCGACCATGCGCGCTGTGAACGGCTCGTCGAGAATCACGACGCCGAGCACGACGGCAATGATGGGGTTGACGTAGGCGTACAGCGAGACGAACGCCATCGGCAGGTGCTTCAACGCGTAGGCATACGCGACGAACCCGCCGATGGCGCCTATCGTCGCGAGGTAGAGGAACGCCGTCGCGGTACGCGGCGTGAAGTAAAGCGTCCTCCATTCATCCAGCGCAGTACCCATAATGAGCATGATCAGACCGCCGGCGAGCATTTCGCCCGCGGCCACCGCGAACACGTTCGTGTGCTGCGTGTGCCGCTTCGAATAGGATGATCCCAGCGCCCAGCCGGCGCAGGCGAGCTGCAACGCGACGACACCCGCGCCGAATCCGACGGTGCCGGACGTCAGCTCCGGCCACACCAGCAGCACGATCCCCGCAAAGCCGATCGAGAGACCGACGAGCGATCGCACCGTCAGGCGGTCGCCGCCAACTGCACGCTCGACGCCTACCATCCAGAACGGAGACGACGCGATAATCACGGCCGTCAGGCCGCTCGGGACCCACTGTTCGGCCCAGACTACCGCGCCGTTGCCCAGCACGAGCAGCAGGAATCCCAGAACGGTCAGCGTGCCCCACGTGGAGGGCGGCGGCAGGGGAACGCCGCGCGCCGCCAGGAACGCGGCCAGCATGACTCCGGCAACCACCCATCTGAGGCCGCCCATGAGAAACGGCGGCATCGTCTCGAGGCAGATGCGGATGCCGAGATACGTGGTGCCCCAGACGAGACACACCGCGATCCAGGCGGCATAGGCTTTGTGGCGCGCGGACACGGCACCCAGCGCTATGCGAAGTCGAACGTGCCGCGCCCGATCCAGGCACCGCCGTCGATCGTGATCACGTCGCCGGTGACGTAGCCCGCGCCGGGTGACACGAGGAACGTCACCGCGTCCGCGACCTCTTCGGGCCGCCCCCACCGGCCGAGCGGCACCTTCGCGGTGATCCGGTCGACCGCCGCGGGGGAGTTCCAGAGCTGTCGCGCCGCGCCCGGTGACTCGATCGGGCCGGGAGCGACCGCGTTGACCCGGATGCCGTAACGCGCCCACTCCACCGCGAGCGTCCGCGTCATGGAGAGCACGCCCGCCTTGGCGGCGGCGGAGTGGACCGTGCCGGCGCTCCCCGTCCAGACGTAGTTCGCGAGAATCGAGACGATCGATCCGCCGGCGCCCCGCGCGATGAGGTGCCGGGCGACGGCGCGCGCGCAGAAGAAGCTGCCGTTGAGGACGATGTTCACGACGGCGGTCCAGCCATTCGGCGAGAGATCCTCGGCGCGGCAGATGAAGTTGCCGGCCGCGTTGTTGATCAGGATGTCCACGCGCCCGAACCGCTCGACCGTCTGCTCGACGAGCCGATCGACCTGATCGGGCACCCGTACGTCGGTTTGGACGGTGAGCGCCTCGCCGCCGGCGCCGGCGATCGCCGCCGCCCCCGCCTCGAGATGCTCGGCGCTGCGGCTCGCGAGCGCGACGCGCGCCCCAAGTGCGGTGAACCGCCTGGCGATCGCGAGGCCGAGCCCTGTGCCGCCGCCGGTGATGATGGCCACCTGATCCTTCAGAAGATCGTCACGGAACATCCGGGCATCATATTAAGATTGATCCATGCGCGCCATGATCGCGTCCGTGCTGCTCGGCGCCGCCCTGGCCGCCGGATGCGCGTCTCAGGAGACATCGACGGCGCAACCACCGGCGTCTCAGAGCGCTGCCGCGCCGCCGGAGTCCACGCCGCCCGCGGCTTCTGCGGCTTCTGCAACGCCGACCACCGCCAGCGAGCCGGCACCGCCGGCGCTGACCGAACCGCTGCCCAAACTGCCGGACCCGGCGCGCCTGCCGCCGATTCCGAATCTTGGCTTCCCACCGCCACGGCCATTCGACGAGATACAGGCGGTCTATCGATTTGCGGCGATGCACCCCGAGGTCGCGCGCTACGTCCCCTGCTTCTGCGGCTGCGAGCGCAGCGGCCACCAGGACAACGAGGATTGCTTCGTCAAGGCGCGCGCTGCCGATGGATCCGTGACCTGGGAGCCGCACGGCCTCGGTTGAGCGGTCTGCATAGATGTCGCGCGTGACGCGATGCGCATGCACAACTCGGGAGCCGGCGTTCAGTCGATCCGCGGAGCCATCGAGCTTCGCTACGGATCACCCTCCGGAACGATGACCCCGACTCCGCCGGCGCCGAAGCCAGGCGCCCCCTGACACTTGGCCGAAGCCTACGCGCGGCTCTTCGAGGCGGCGCACGAGGGCGCCTACATCGGCGAGATCGCCGCCGACGGCCCCGGGCGGACAATCGCCGCCAACCCTCACCTGAAGCTGATGTTCGGCTGCGCGGTGGACGTCTCTCCCGCCGATCTCCGGCCGTTCGAGCCGGGACGCTTCGTCGACCAGCAGTCGCGTGAGGCGTTCATCGCCCGCCTGTCCCGCGACGGGTCGGTCGCCGACTATCTGCTCCGGCTCCGAAAGGTGGACGGCGCGCCGATGTGGGTCGAAGTGACCGCCCACGTCGCCGACCCGGGCGCACCCGACGCTTCCCGCGACGGCGGATTGCTGCGCGTCGAGGCGCTGATGCGCGACGTCAGCGAGCGCAAGCGCCTGGAGTCGCAGGCGCGCGAGCTGTACCACCAGCTCCTCCAGGCGGAAAAGATGGCGGCGCTCGGACAGACGATTTCAGGCGTCGCGCACGAGTTGAACAACCCCCTCGCGACGATCCTGACCTCTGCGGAGCGGCTCAGCGCGAAGTCCGTGGACGACGACGTCCGGCGCGCGGTCGAGACGATTCGAACGGAGTCGGAGCGGGCCGCGCGGATCGTCCGAAACCTGCTCACGTTCGCGCGCAAGCGGCACACGACGCGCGCAATGGTCGATCTCAACAGCGTCGTCCGGGAGACGCTCGCGCTGCGCTCGTACGAGCAGCGCCTGACGAACATCGACGTCATCGAAGCGTTCGCGTCCGGTCTTCCACAGGTCTTTGCCGACCCGCATCAGATCCAGCAGGTGCTGCTCAATCTCGTCATCAACGCGGAACAGGCGATGCTCGCCGCCAACGGCCGCGGCACGCTCATCGTCCGGACCTGGCACGACGTGGATCGCGAGACCGTCGTCCTGGAGGTCTCCGACGACGGTCCAGGCGTGCCGCAGGACGTGCAGCCGAAGATCTTCGACCCGTTCTTCACGACGAAGGAAGTCGGGCAGGGAACGGGATTGGGACTGACCGTCGCGTACGCGATCGTCCAGGAGCATGGCGGCCGGATCGACGTCGTGTCGGGAAACGGGGCCGGCGCGACCTTCAGCGTGCAGCTGCCGACCGGTGGGGCGGCGCTGCGGCCGACGCGCGATCGCGTGCCCGAGCCGGCGGCCGAAGTGCCGCCCGGATCGGCCGCGCTCGTCGTCGAAGATGAGGCGCCGCTGGCGGCCGCCGTCGCGGACGCGCTCGGCGATGCGGGGTTCGCCGTGGACCGGGCGGCGGACGGCGAGGAAGCGTTGTCGCGCGTCGCCGCTCGCGCCTACGACGTGATCGTCTGCGACATCAAGATGCCGCGGCTCGACGGGCCGGCGTTCTATCGGCGCGTCGCGGCGACGATGCCGGCGCTGGCGCACCGCATCATCTTCGTGACGGGCGACGTCGCCGGAACCGACGCGGAGCGTTTCCTGGAAGACAGCGGCTGCCGCTGGCTCGCCAAGCCCTTCAGGCTCGCCGATTTGCTGCGCGCCGCGCGGGAGGCGATCGCGTGAATCGTCGCCGGCCCGCCTTCGCCAGGGCCTCGGCGGGCAGGCTGTTCGTCCCCGGATGCATCGGCCGCTTCGGCCGGCAGCGACGCCTTCGCCATCGTCATACGAGGCCCGGCGTTCGTGCGGCGCTCGAACGCCAGTACCAGCGCCCGCTCGGCGTCGGCGCTCGAGAAGTCGGCGGCGAGCGCCTTCCGCAGCCGCTGGATCGCCCGGGCGTGCAGCTGTGACACGCGTGACTCGTTGACGCCGATCTCCGCGCCGATCTGCTTCATCGTCACTTCAGCGTAGTAGTAGAGGCCGATCACGCGGCGTTCGCGCGCCGGAAGCGACGCGATCGCCGAGCGGATGCGGTGGCGGACTTCGGTTTCCTCGTACGCCCGGTCGGGCTGCGGCGGCTCGAACGGCACGAGCGCGGGCGGCAGCTGCGTCCCATCCACGTGGTCCCCGGCCGACAACGGCGACGTGCTCTCGATCGTGTTGATGCGGACGATGGTGCGTCCCAGCCGCGCTTCATCGGCGCCGATGCGCGCGGCGAGATCCGACAGCGACGGCTCGGCTCCGAGCTCGCGGCGCAGCTGCTCGCGCGCGGCCTCCAGCTCGCGGCGGACGCGCCGGACGCCGCGCGGCCAGGCGTCCCGCCGCAATGCGTCGATCATCGCGCCGCGGACGCGGCGCTCGGCGAACGTCTCGAACTTGATGCCGCGCGACTCGTCAAACCGGTTTGCCGCATCGATCAAGCCGATCATGCCGTCCTGGACGAGGTCGCCGACGTCGATCGAGTGCGGCATCGACGCCGCCACGCGGCGAGCGAGCGATTCGACGAAGGGCAGACCGGCGACGATGCGTTCACGGTGACGTGGCGAGAGCGGCTGACGCTGCATTAGGGGTGCCTCCACCGAGCGGCAGCAAGCGCAACGGCGCTGCCAGCTCCGGCACTCCAGCCCAGCAGGAGAGATGTGTGCTACTTAAACTGTTGAGTGTGCGGTGGTTATTGGTGTACGCCGCCTGTGTCACGTCGTGCAGCGGCGGGAGAAATCGAGCGAGAATCGCCAATTCCTTGACGGTCAAACGGGCCTAACTGTCAAAAAACTGGCGCTAACGGTTTTTCAGCCGCTGGCGGATGTCCTTGACGGTCGTAAGCGCCTCGAGCGTGCTCGCGACGAGCTGCGCCCCTCGGCGCCGGCTCGCCTCGTCGGCGCCTTTCGCCTCGAGGAGCTCCGCGTTGGCGAGGATGATCCCCAGCTGATTGTTCAGTCGGTGAAAGAGCAGGGACAGATCGGTGTGATCGTCCACGGCGAATGACGTCCCTGTCACGTGGCTAGTCGTCTCGCGTCTGAGTGAAGAGCGGGATCCGGCCGCGAACCGCGATCTATGACGCGTGCTTGTGTCCGGGCCAGGTTCCCGATGGCTCGGACGGCTCGCGCCAGAGCGTATCGACGAAGATACGCACCGAGCCTCCCGCGGTGCGGACGTATTCGACCTTGCCGCTCGCGATCCAGTTGTAGATCGTGCGGCGACTGACGCCGACCAGCTCGCAGGCCTTCATGATCGAGATCGTCTTGCGGTCAACAATCATCTGTCCTTCACTCCGGTTGTTCATCAGCGTGTATCGGATGGGTGTACGCGCGACTGTAGATCTGTGCCATCCGTGGCCACCCTGCGATCCCTGCGATCCCTGCGATCCGTAATTGTTTGACGCCTTCGAGTGCGGGTGTCAAAATACCGGCCGCGCGACTAAATGGCTGAGACACCGAAACATCTGCTGTTTGTGGACGACGAAGGCCCGCTGCGGGAGGCGGTCGCCGAACGGCTGGTGGCGGCGGGATTCGAGGTCGTGCAGGCGGCGAACGGCGAAGAGGCGATCGCCCGGCTCTCGGACTTCGCGTTCGACATTCTCATCACCGATTTGCGGCTTCCGGGGATGGACGGTCGAGCCGTGGTGCAGACGGCGCTGGATCGCTACCCAGACATCATCCCGATCATCGTGACCGGCTACGGCACGGTGCAGGACGCGGTCGAAGCCATCAAGCAGGGGGCGGCCGACTTCGTCACCAAGCCGTTTCAGTTCGACGCGCTGCTGCACGTCATTCACTCCGCTGTAGAGCAGCGGCGGCTCCGGTCGGAGAATGCGTACCTCCGCGCGCAGCTCGAAGAGCGGTACCGGCTCGATGGCCTGGTGGGCAAGAGCCGCATCATGCGCGATCTCTTCCAGCTCCTCGAGACCGTCGCGCAGTCCTCGAGCACGGTCCTCGTGACGGGGGAGACCGGGACCGGCAAGGAGCTCGCGGCGCGCGCGATTCACCACAACAGCCCGCGGCGAACGCAGCGCTTCGTCGCGATCAACTGCAGCGCGATCCCGGAGACGCTGCTCGAAGCGGAGCTGTTCGGGCACGTCAGGGGCGCCTTCACCGGCGCGGTCGCGACGCGGCAGGGACGGTTCGAACAAGCGCACCGCGGCACGCTCTTCCTGGATGAGATCGGGACGATGAGCCCGTCGCTGCAGGCGAAGCTGCTGCGCGTCCTGCAGTCGCGGGAGTTCGAGCGGGTCGGCGACGCGCATCCGGTCCGCGTCGACGTCCGCGTCATCGCGGCGACCAACTCGGATCTGGCGAAGATGGTGGAGCAGGGGACGTTCCGCGAAGACCTGTACTACCGCCTCAACGTCATTCCGATTCACGTCCCCGCGCTGCGCGAGCGACGCGAGGATGTGCCGCTCCTCGTCCAGCACTTCATCGAGGAGCTCTGCCGCGAGCAGACGCCGCCGCGCCAGCCGATGACCGTCTCCCAGGAGGCGATGCGGCTGCTGATGTCGTTCCAGTGGCCGGGGAACGTCCGCCAGCTGGAGAACACCATCGAGCGCGCGATCGCGCTGACGCCTGGTCGAGCGCAGATCGAAGTGAAGGATCTCCCGCCCGACGTCCAGCGCGCCGCCGCGGCGCCGGAGCTCTCCAGCGTGCTGTTCCCTGACAGTGGCATCGACTTCGACGCGTATGTGGCGACGATCGAGCGCGCGCTCATCCGCCAGTCGCTCGAGCGGACGCACGGGAACAAGCGCCAGGCCGCAAAGCTTCTCAATCTGAAACGGACGACGCTCATCGAGAAGTTGAAACGGTTGGAGAAGCAGTAGCTCAATGTCGATTGCTGAATGCTGAGTGCTGACTTTTGAGTCGGACCGCGTACTGGACGATCGTGATGGAGGGTCGGCCGACGGCGTTTCGCGCGGGCGAACGAGAGGATCTCGTCCCGACGCTGAAGCAGCTGCAGACGCGGCACCCGGACACCCACCTGATGTGGTTTCAGAACGGGCGGTACTGGCAATCGCCGCTCGACGCGGTTCGGCCGCGTTCGCCCTTCAGACCCGCACGCGCCGGGCCTCAGCGGACCCGTGGATTCGGTCGGCCACGCACGAACGATCGACCGCGCGGTCCCGGCAGGCAGGGGCCACACGGCCGCGGACCTGGAAAGGGGAGAAGGGGAGGCGGATGATCGCGCACGTCGTGCTCTTCAAGCCGCGCGGCGACGTGACAGAGGACGACCAGCGCGCATTCGTCGACGCAATCGTGCGCGCCCGCCGCGAGATCCCGGGCATCCGGAAGTTCCACCTCGGCCGCCGCGTGCTGCGCGAGGCGTCCTACGCGCAGGCGATGCCGCAGGATTTCGGCTACGCCGCCGTGATCGAGTTCGCCGACCTCGCCGCGCTCCAGGCGTACCTGCAGCACCCGGCTCACGAGCCGCTGGGATCCTGGTTCTGGAAGGTGAGCGAAGCGACGCTCGTGTACGACTACGAGATGACGGATGCGGCGGACGCCTGGGACGTTCTCGGTTCGTAGCCGGGCTGCGGCTCGAAGAAGAACCGTTCGATGATGCCACGAAGGTGCGGGATCGACTCCGCGGAGTTGATCGCGACGCGCAGGTGCGAGCCGTTCTCGAACCCCTTCGTGTACCACGAGCCGAGCGCGCGAAGCTTGTTGATCACCCAGCGCTCGCGGCCGCGCGCCGGGACCGCCGGGCTCTCAGCCCCGCGATCGACGCCTGGCGCGACGTGTCGGAAGCCCTCGGCCTCGCCGACGCGCTCGGTCAGCAGCAGGTCGAGGTACTCGAGGAGAAACCGTCCCCGCTCCTCGCGCGTCACGTCACGTGCCGGTCGGCCGTCCAGCAGGTCGGCGATCTGACTGAAGATCCACGGGTTGCGGAGCGCGCCCCGCCCGACGAGCACCCCCCCGATGCGGCTGCCGCGCAGCCGCCCGAGAGCCTGCTCCGGCGCGACGCAGTCCCCCGACCCGAACACGGGAATGCGCAGGCCCTCGGCGACGCGGCCGATCAGCTCCCAGTCGCTCGAGCCGTTGTAGGACTGCTCGGCGGTGCGGCCGTGAACCGCCACGGCGGAGGCTCCGGCATCCTCCATCCGCCGCGCGAGATCCGGCGCGTTGATCTCGCGATCGTTCCAGCCGGCGCGCATCTTCACCGTCACCGGGATCGTCACAGCGTCGGTCATGGCGCGCACGATCGCCTGCGCGTGCGACGGCTCACGCATCAGCGAGCAGCCGGCGTTGTGCTTCGCAATCTTTGGAACCGGGCAGCCCATGTTGACGTCGACGATGTCGGCTCCCATCCCTTCCACGATCCGCGCTGCCTCGGCCATTCTCGCGGGATCGCCGCCGAAGATCTGGATCGACACCGGGCGCTCTTCTTCGGTGTACTCGGCGTATTCGAGCGTGCGATCGATGCCGCGTACGAGCCCTTCCGAGCTGACCATTTCGGTCACGACGAGACCGCAGCCCCCGCGGCGCTTCACAAGCCGGCGGAAGGCGGTGTCCGTCATGCCCGCCATCGGCGCGAGCGCGAGGGGAACGTCGAGGGTGATGTCGCCGATCTTCATCTCAATACGGTTTCACATCCGCCGCATCCACCTCGACGCTGACCGCCTGACCGATGAGATCGACGGCCAGCACGAGCCTGGCATGCGATCCCTTGCGCACGAGCCGTCCGAGGATGCCCCGGAGCGGGCCGTGCACGACTTCCACCATCATCCCCTCGCGTATGAGAGGGCAGGGATCGTAGGCGAGGTCGGTCGCCACGAGCACCCGAAGGCTGTCGATCTCCCGATCGGGAATCGGCGCCGGTTCGCCGTTGAACGAGACGATGTTGACCACGCCGTTGCACTTGAGAACCGGAAGCCGCGTCTCGGCCGGGAACCGCGCGAAGCAGTACCCGGGGAAGAGCGGCCAGTCGATCTTCTTCTTTCTATCCTTCCACCGGCTCCAGCGTGTCATCGTCGGCAGGAAGGCTTCGATATTCCGGAGTTCCAGCTCTTCGCGCACGGTCTGCTCGTGACGCGAGCGCGTCCAGATCGCGAACCACTGGGGATCGGTCACGGGGTGGCCGGGTTTGCTCCCGAGGAGACCAGCTGCTCGTACATCTTCCGCAGCTCGTCGTTCTTCCACTCGATGATCGCCTGTGCGCGGAGCCGCACGAGGTACTTCACCAGCTCGCCGCGACGCTTCTCGTCGTACACCTTGTCCGCGATCAGATCACGGACCTGGTCGAACGGCTGCACGTCCGAGCTCGTGACGGACTCCAGCTTGATGAGCTGGTAGCCGCGCGCGCCGCGGAGCGGCTGGGTCACCTCGCCTGGCTTCAATTCCTCGAGGAGCTTCAGCAGCGCCGGCGCCAGCTCGTTCCGGTTGATCGGTCCGATCAGCCCGGCGTTCGCCTTTGACCCCGCGTCCGACACGTCAGCCGCGACCTTGCCGAAGTCCTCGCCGGCGACAATGCGCGCCCTCGCGGCTTCCGCCTTGGCGAGCGCCTCTTCGTCCTGCGCGACGTTGATGCTCTTTCCGTCTCCCACCGGCACGGACACGAGGATCTCGCGCAGCGTCACGGTCGATTGGGAGCGGAATTCGTCCGGATGCGCGGCGTAGTAGTTCTTGGCTTCCTCGTCCGTGATCCCGACCTTCTGCATCACCTCGATCTGCTGAACGCGATCGATGAGCATCCGGCGCTCGATCGACCGCCGGAGGTCGTCGACCGTCATGCCTTCCTGCTTCAACGCCGCAAGGAACTGCTCCTCGGTCTCGAGCTTGTTCTCTTTCTTGATGTTGTCGAGGATGCCGCGGAACTGCTCGTCGCTCATCTTGTAGCCGAGCTCGCGGCCGCGCTGCACGAGCAGCATCTCGTCGACCGTGTCCACGAGGAGCTGGGGCGTAATCTCCTGCAGCGCCTTTTTGAGCCCCGCGTCGTCCTGGAGCGCCTGCGGGTTGCGCTGCCGGAGCACCGAGATCTGGCGCTGCTCCAGGTCCGTCTTCGTCAGAATCTCGCCGTTCACCTTGACCAGGATCTGCTCGAGGACCTCGGCGCGACCGATGGAGGCGAGCGCCGAAATGAGGAGGACGGCGGGGAGCAGGGTTCGCTTCATATAGGACCTTCTTGCAAACTACGCGGACTCAACATTTTAGCCAATCGTGGCGGTCTGGCTCAACTCGTCCAGCAGGCCGCCCAGGCGCTCGAACAGCCCGTCCCGGGCCCGCGGGTCGGTTTCAGGGAGCCGGGTCATCTCTTCCCGCGTAAAGCCTGGCGCCACCTCGCCGGCCGTGGCGCGCGCCGTCCACCACGATCCGGAACGGCGGACGTCCGGCCTCGCCCCCCGCAGGTCGAGCTTGAGCGAGGCCGGCGGGGCCAACTTGACGTCGTTTCTCGTTCGAACCATCCGGACCAGGGCGGCCGCGTCGATCTTCGCGTCCGGCCTGAACTTTAGGACGACGACCTGCCCCTCCCGGTCGAGCGACTCCACGTCGAGCCGGTCTGCCAGGAGCCGGATCCGGGCGTAATCGGCGAGATTCAGCAGCGAGGCCGGCACGGGGCCGTAGCGGTCGCGAATCTCCTCAATCATCCTGCCGAGCTCGTCCTCCGTGCGCACGGCGGCGATACGCCGGTAGACGGTCAGCCGCTGATTCATGTCCTGGATGTACTCTTCGTCGAGGCGAAGATCGACGCGCAGGTTGACCGACGCCCGGCGCTCGTCCTCGAGCTCCTCGCCCCGGAGCTCCTTCACGGTCTGCTCGAGGAGCTTCATGTACATGTCGAAGCCGATCGCGTCGATGTGCCCGCTCTGCTCGCCGCCGAGCAGATTGCCGGCGCCGCGGATCTCGAGGTCCAGCGCGGCGACGCGGAACCCGCTTCCCAGATCGCTGAACTCCCGGATCGCCGCGAGCCGCTTACGCGCTACCGCGGACAGCGAGTCCTCGGGCGGTATCAGAAGGTGCGCGTACGCCCGGCGATCGGATCGGCCGACGCGCCCGCGCAGCTGGTAGAGCTGCGCCAGGCCGTAGCGATCCGCGCGGTTGACGATGATCGTGTTCGCGTTGGGGATGTCCAGGCCGTTCTCGATGATCGTCGTCGCCAGCAGCACATCGGAGGCGTGCGCGACGAAATCGACCATGACCCGCTCGAGCGCGTCTTCGTCCATCTGCCCGTGAGCGACGGCGATGCGCGCCTCGGGGACGATCCGCGTCAGCAGGCTCCCGAGCGAGTAAATCGACTCCACCCGGTTGTGCACGAAGTACACCTGCCCGCCCCGCTCCAGCTCGTTGCGGATCGCGCGCGCGATGACGTGCTGATCGAACTTCACGACGCTCGTCTGAATCGCGAGCCGATCCTTCGGGGGCGTTTCGATGATCGACATGTCGCGGATGCCGACGAGCGACATGTTGAGCGTCCGGGGAATCGGCGTCGCCGTCATGGTGAGGACGTCCACGCGCCGGCGAAGCTGCTTGATTTTCTCCTTGTGCGCGACGCCGAAGCGCTGCTCCTCGTCGACGACGAGCAGCCCCAGGTCGCGAAAGACCACATCTTTTGAAAGCAGCCGATGGGTGCCGACGATGACGTCGACCTTTCCGGCCGCCAGATCGGTGAGGATGTGTTTCTGCTCCGGCTTCGAGCGGAAGCGGCTCACCATCTCGATCGCGACGGGGAAGCCGGCGAACCGATCGCGGAGCGTTTTCAGGTGCTGGAAGGCGAGCACGGTCGTCGGGGCGAGGACGGCGACCTGCTTGCCGTCCATGACGGACTTGAACGCGGCGCGCATCGCGACTTCCGTCTTGCCGTACCCGACGTCCCCGCAGAGCAGCCGATCCATCGGCGACGGCGTCTCCATGTCGCGCTTGATGTCGGCGACGGCCGCCAGCTGATCCGGCGTCAGCTCCCACTCGAACGCTTCGTCGAATTCCCGCTGCCAGTGCGAGTCGGGCGCGAAGGCATGGCCGCTCACGGCCTTCCGCGCCGCGTACAGCTTGAGCAGCTCCTCGGCCATGTCCCGCATGGCCTTCTTCACGCGGGTCTTGGCGCGCTCCCAGGTCGTGCCGCCGAGCCGGTCGAGCGCCGGCTTGGAACCGCCCGTGAACTTCTGGACCAGGTCGAGCCGCTCGATAGGCACGAACAGCTTGTCGTCGCCGGCGTACCGGAGCTCCATGAACTCCTGCGCGCCGTCGCGGCCGCCGACCTGAATCCGCTTCAGCCCGACGAACATGCCGATCCCGTGATCCACGTGCACGACGTGGTCCCCAATCTTCAGATCGCGGAAGTCCGAGAGGAAGCTGCTCGCCGCCGACTTTCGACGCTCGCGGACGCGGCGCTCTTCGTCGAGAACGTCGGTCTCCGCGTAGATGACGAGACCCGCCTCTGGCAGCCGGAAGCCGCGCGACAGATGGCCGGTCGCGACGAACACGGTCGCGGTGTGCGCCTCGTCGGCGTGCGTCACGGGAACCGCGACGACCTCGTACTCGCGCAGGAGCTCCAGCGCCCGTTCCGCGCGCCCCGCGGAGTGCGCGACGAACAGCACGACCTCGTGGCGATCGCGGGCGTGCCGAATCTCGGCGACCCAGTCGGCCACCCGCCCGCGGAACTCGACGACCGGCTGGCAGGCGATGTGCCGCGTCCCCGCGGCGCCGTCGTCGACCGCCAGCTCCTCCAACGCCGTGCCGCTCGTCAGCCAGGCGCCCACGTCGTCCACGCTCGCCACCAGCGCGTCCGGTTCAGGGTGGCGGACCTCCGGCGCCTTCGTCCGGGCATCGTCGAAGCTCGCTCGGATCTGGTCGACGACCTTTCGAGTCTGCGCGCTGGCGTCCTCCGGCTCCGCGACGAACAGACGGACGCTCCCCGCGCGCGCCACGTAGTCCAGGAACGTCGCCGTCGCATCCGTGTCCTCGAAGCGCTCGCGGAGCGGGACGATCGCGATCTGGTCGAGCGGCGCGATCGATCGCTGCGTGGCGGAGTCATACCGTCGGATGGATTCGATCGTGTCGCCGATGAACTCGATGCGGACCGGCTGCTCGTCCCCGGCGGGATAGAAGTCGACGACCCCGCCGCGCACGAAGAACTCGCCGTGCTGATCGACCGGATCCTGCCGCGTGTACCCCGCCTCGATGAGCAGGTCGCCGAGCGCCTGCGGATCGATGTCCGTCCCCGGCATCAGGTCGATGGACACCGCCAGGCTTCGCTCCGGCGCGCTGACCCTGGGCAGGAGCGCGGCGGCCGACGCCACGACGATCCGTGCTCGTCCGGCGGCGATGGCGTGAAGCGCCCGCGCCCGGGCGCTGGCGACCTCGAAGTGCGGCGTCAATCCACGGTAGGGATCGATTTCATGGGAGGGGAAGGGCAGCACGAGGCGCTCGACATCCGCCTCGGCAAGGCCATCGAGCGCCGACAGGAAGAACCGCGCATCCGACGTCGTGCGCTCGACGTCGCGATCGGTCGGCACGACGAGCACGATCAATCCCTCGCGCGCCGCGCCTGCCACGTAGAGCGCCTGCGCGGCGGGGGTCAGCCCGGTAATACGCCGGTCCAGCCCGGTCCGATGGCCGCGCACACCCGTCTCCAGCCGGCCGAGCGCCGACTTGAAGAGCGCCCGCAGCGCGAGGGATGTCGCGGTGGTCACAGCGCGGTTTCCGGTCCGCCCGGAACCCACGATGATAGCACCTGGTCACCGGCCCGGCTTGGGTTTGATTCGCTCGAGGATCGCCGTTGTGGAGTAGCCCGTCTCGACCGGCACGAGAACCACACGGCCGCCGCGCGCCTCGACAGTATCGCGGCCGACGATCTGGTCCGCCGGCCAGTCCGCCCCCTTGACGAGGACGTCAGGCTGCAGCGCCAGGACGATGTCGGCAGGCGTCTCATCGTCGAACACGACGACGGCCTCCACGGGGCCGAGCGCGGCGACGATTTCCGCGCGCTCCGCCTCCGGCGTAACGGGCCGGGTCGGTCCCTTGTTCGCCCGAACCGATCGGTCGGAGTTGACACCGACAATGAGAACATCCCCTTCAGCCCGCGCAGCCTTCAGGTACCGGAGGTGGCCGGGGTGCAGCAGGTCGAAGACACCGTTCGTGAAAACGATCCGCTTGCCGGCCCTTCTGAGCTCGGCCACGAGACGCTGCGCGTCAGAAAGGCTGACGATCGCTCCCCGGCTACCGCTGCTCACTGAGCAATCCGCCTAATTCGTGGTCCGCGATCGTGGAGCATCCGTGGTCAACGTCGCGCCGCCCGTGAAGCGCCACTCGTGCCGCGGCCTGTAGATGCCCACGTCGCGCGTGCGGGACTTCACGCGGAACGTGTAGAGCAGGCGGTGATAGTCGTACGGATAACCGTCCTGTTTGTGGATCGCGGCGTCGAGCTTGTACGTGCCTTCGACGAGATCCAGGCTGTCGATGCGGAACACGGCTTCTCCCTCGCCAGCCAGGCGGACAGGCTTCAACTCGTCGATGTCAGTATTTGTTCCATAGCAGCGCACGCCTTCGGCATTGAAGATGCCGATCCCGAACACGAAATCCTCGAGCGGCCGGTCCGCGCGAACGCGCAGCCGGATCTCCAGCGGCTCGCCGCTTTGAAAAATGTGCGCCGCGGTTCCGTCGGGCCCCACGAGCTGCACGTCCAGTATCTCGGCCTCGTGGGAGCCCCACCGCCCTTCGACCGGGCCGGTCCAGGGTGTCTCGTCGGCCGCGCTCGGCTGCGGTCCCGCAACCGTCTTTTCCGCATCGCTGGCGAGTTGTGCTTCCTCGCTCTTTTCGACCGCGGTGATGTAGCTGTCGACGACGCGCCGCGGGTCCCCGGTGGCGCGGACGCGTCCGCCGTCGAGCCAGATCGCCTCGTCGCAGAAGCGTTCGACCAGGCCGAGTGAATGGGTCACGAGGAGGATCGTCTTTCCCCGGCGCTTGAACTCCGCGAACTTATCGAGGCATTTGTGCGTGAAGGCCTCGTCGCCGACGGCCAGGACCTCGTCCACGAGCAGCACGTCGGGGTCGACGTGGATCGCCACCGCGAAGCCGAGACGCATGTACATGCCCGAGGAATAGGTCTTGACCGGCGCGTCGATGAAGTCCGCCATCTCCGCGAACTCGACAATCTCGTTGAAGCGCCGCGCGACCTCACGCTTCGAGAGACCGAGCATGATGCCGTTGATGAAGACGTTTTCCCGGCCGGAGATCTCCGGATGGAACCCCGCGCCCAGCTCGATCAGCGCCGACACGCGCCCGTTCACGCGCACGCTGCCGCTCGTCGGCTTGGTGATCCCGGCGACGAGCTTCAGCACCGTGCTCTTGCCGGATCCGTTCCGGCCGATGATCCCCAGCGTGCGCCCGGCCTCGACGTCGAACGACACGTCGTCGACGGCGGTGAACCGCTCGTCGGGCCGAAGATCCCGGATGAGGCTCCCGCTCAGCAGCGCGCTCTTGAGCGTCGCGAACTGCCGGCGTCCGCTGTAGCGGCGGTAGATCTTCGTGGCGTGCGAGACGACGATCGCGGTCATCTTTTTCCTTTGCCGTGGGGCCCCACCCCCACGGCCTACCACGCCTCGCTGACGCTCGGCGCGCTGCCTCGCAACACCGGGGTTGAACGCCTACACTTCCTCGGCAAAGGAGTCCCTCAAGCGATCGAAGAGGAAAAACCCCGAAAGTAGAAGCCCGAGCGACCCGGCACCGAGCGCGAGCAGCCACTTCCAGTGCCCGAAGGGCCCCTCGTAGAACAGGATTTCCTGGTACGAGATCGCCAGGTGCGTGAACGGATTCAGGTTGAGCAGCCGCCGCTCGAGCTGGCCGGCGAGGAGCATCGGGTAGATGATCGGCGTGGCAAAGAACCAGAACGTCAGCACGTTCGACAGGATGTCGCGCAAATCGCGGAAGTGCACGGTCAGCGCCGACAGCACGAGCGCAAGGCCCAGCGTCAGGAGGAGCTGCACGCCCACCACCGCGGGGAACCACAGGAGCTCCGCCACGTTCAGTGGCCGGCCGTAGTAGATCAGGAACGCCCCGAGAATCGGCAGCCCCAGGAAGAAGTGCACCATGTTCGCCAGCACCGTGACGATCGGCAGGATCTCCGCCGGGAACAGGACTTTCTTGATCAGGTTCCCGCCCGCGATGAGCGCGTTCGAGGATTCGGTGAGCGACGCGGAAAACCAGGACCAGGGGAGGATCCCGCAGAACATGAAGAGCGCGTAGGGCTCGTGTTTCGGCGCACGCGATTCGATGATGTAGCGGAAGACGAACGTGTAGATCAGGAGGAGCAGGAGGGGATTGATGAAGGACCAGAAGAACCCGAGGACGGAGCCGCGGTACCGCGCCTTCAACTCGCGCGCGACCAGGCTCTGAACGAGACCGCGATAGCGGAACAGCTGCCCGAGTCTATGCAGCATCGACCTGCAGCAGCAGCGTCGTGATGTTGTCCGGTCCGCCTCCCGCGTTTGCGTCCTCGATCAGCCGGTCACAGAGCGTCTCGAGCGCTCCGTCTTTTTTCAGGATCTCGGAGATGCGCTCGTTCGGCAGCACGGCGAACAACCCGTCCGAGCAGAGCAGGACGCGATCGCCAGGCTCGAGCGTCACCTCTCCCACGTCCACTTCCGGATCGTCCCCGCCGGCGAGCGCCCGCGTGACGACGTTGCGCCACGGATGCTGCCGCGCGGCGACGGCCGTCATCGTCCCGGCGCGCACCTGCTCTTCGACCCACGAGTGATCGTGCGTCAGCTGCTCGAGCTCACTCCGGCGCAGGAGGTAGACGCGACTGTCGCCGACGTGGGCGATCGCCGCGGCGCTGTCGCGGCCGCCGCCCCCGACGAGAACCGCCGACGCGGTGGTCGCCATGCCGCGGAGATCCTGCGAGCCTTCCATGGCGGCGCCGATCCGGCGGTTGGCGAGGCGGAAGGCCGCTTTCAGGCGGTTGGCGTCGACGCCGACGTTGGCATCGTAGGGGAAGGGCCAGGTGCGGTTGCGATCGGCGCCGGCGGTCTCGCCGGCGAACGCCTCGATGGCGTCGACCGCCACGCGCGACGCGACCTCGCCGGCCACGTGGCCGCCCATGCCGTCCGCCACCACGAACAACCCGAGGTCGGGTCGCGCGCAGTAGCTGTCTTCGTTGCTGGTCCGGCGCAGCCCCGGGTTGGTGCGGACGGCCCAGGAAAGCTTCATCGCTACACCCGTGTGCGGGGCCGTTCAGCGACCTGCAGCCGGATGAGCGACTTCAAGAGAGCGATCCGCGCCCGCTCGTAATCCATCTCCATTTGCGGCCGCGTCAGACGGTCTTCGGCGCGTTCCTTCGCCGTTTTGGCCCGGACCACGTCGACCTCCTCCGCCTTCTCCGCGACCTGCGCGAGGATCGTCACACGATCCGGCAGCACTTCCGCGAAGCCGAACGCGACGACCAGGAACGCCTTCTCCTGGCCCTTACGATACCAGAGCTCTCCTACCTGCAGCGTGGCCAGCAGCGGCGTGTGACCCGGCAGAACCCCGAAGTAGCCTCCCGCGCCCGGGATCTCGACCTCGTCGACCTGCTCCCGTATCAGGAGGCGGTCCGGCGTCACGATCTCGAGCGTCAGCGACGTGGGCAGCGGCGGAATCGTCATGCTGTGTGAGAGCTCTTACGCGCCCTTGATCGTCTTCGCCTTCTCGACGGCTTCTTCGATCGTCCCGACCATCCAGAATGCCTGCTCGGGCAGGGTATCGTGCTTGCCTTCGACGATCTCCTTGAAGCCCCTGACCGTGTCGGCGATCGGCACGTACTTCCCCTTGAAGCCGGTGAACTGCTCCGCGACGAAGAACGGCTGCGAGAGGAACCGCTGGAGCCTGCGCGCGCGGCCGACCGTCAGCCTGTCCTCCTCGGACAGCTCGTCGATCCCGAGGATCGCGATGATGTCCTGCAGATCCTTGTAGCGCTGCAGGATCAGCTTGACCTGCCGCGCGGTCCCGTAGTGCTCGTCGCCGATGACACGCGGGTCGAGGATGCGTGACGTGGACGCCAGCGGATCGACCGCGGGGTAAATCCCGAGCTCGGCGATCGACCGCGAGAGATTGGTCGTCGCGTCGAGGTGCGCGAAGGTTGTTGCCGGCGCCGGGTCGGTGTAATCGTCCGCCGGGACGTAGATCGCCTGGACCGATGTGATCGACCCCTTTTTCGTCGACGTGATTCGTTCCTGCAGCTCGCCCATTTCCGTGAGCAGCGTCGGCTGGTAGCCGACCGCCGACGGCATGCGGCCGAGCAACGCCGAGACCTCGGAGCCGGCCTGCGTGAAGCGGAAGATGTTGTCGATGAAGAGGAGGACGTCCTTCCCCTCAGCGTCGCGGAAGTACTCGGCGACCGTCAGCGCGCTCAGCCCGACGCGCAGCCGCGCGCCCGGCGGTTCCGTCATCTGGCCGTACACGAGCGCGGCGCGCGATTTCGACGCGTCGTTGACGTCGATCACGCCGCTCTCCTGGAACTCGAGCCAGAGGTCGTTCCCCTCGCGGGTCCGCTCGCCGACGCCGCCGAACACCGACACGCCGCCGTGCTTCAGGGCGATGTTGTGGATCAGCTCCATGATGATGACGGTCTTCCCGACGCCGGCGCCGCCGAAGAGTCCGATCTTGCCGCCCTGGACGTAGGGTTCGAGGAGGTCGACGACCTTGATGCCCGTCTCGAACATCTTCAGCTCGGTCGACTGCTGCTCGAGGGTGGGCGCGGCCCGGTGGATCGGCCACCGTTCTTTCGACTCGACCGGGCGGTCGGGAAAGTCGACCGGCTCGCCCAGCACGTTCATCACGCGTCCGAGCGTGGCTGGTCCGACGGGAACCGAAATCGGAGCCCCCGTATCGATCGCCTTCATGCCGCGCTGCATGCCGTCGGTCGGCTTCATCGCGACCGCCCGCACGCGGTTCTCGCCGAGGTGCTGCTCGACCTCCGCGATGACATCGCCGGCGCCTGCCTCCTTGGATTCCGTCACAATCCGCAGCGCGTTGTAAATCTCCGGCAGGTGGCCGCCCTCGAACTCGACGTCCAGAACGGGGCCGATGACCTGAACGACCTTGCCGACTTTCGTTTCTGATGCGACTGCTGTTGCCATATCTCACCACGCCCGACCTGAAGGTCGGGCCTATCTTTTCTTTGATCTGCCGTGGGGCCCCACCCCCACGGCCTACCACGCCTCGCTCACGCTCGGCGCGCTGCCTCCAACGTCAGTCCCGAAACCGCTACAACGCCTGGGCTCCCGAGACGACCTCGATGATCTCCCGCGTGATCGCCGCCTGGCGCACTTTGTTCATGTAGAGCGTCAGCGAGTCGATCATCTCCGCCGAGTTCTTCGTCGCCGTGTCCATCGCCGTCATCCGCGCGGCGTGCTCCGCGGCGGCCGATTCGAGGAGCGCACGGAAGACCTGAATCTCCACGTGGCGCGGGAGCAGCTCGCGGAAGATGACTTCCGGGGCCGGCTCGTAGAGATAGTTCACGGTCGGCTCGGCCTGCGCCGCTTCCTCGAACCGCGGGATCGGCAGCAGCCGCTCGATCGCGATCCGCTGCTGCATGACCGACTTGAATTCGTTGTACACGAGGTAGACCGCATCGACGCGGCGCTCGGTGAAGTCCTCGATCGCCGCGCGGGCGATCGCCTGCGCATCGGCGTACCGCAGCTGCTGAAAGATGTTGATGTGCTCGAAGGAGACGTTGAACCCGCGCCGCACGAAGAAGTCCCGGCCCTTGCGGCCCACGAGCCCGAGCGTCACCTCGCGCCCGGTCTGGTCGGCGATGAACGCCCCGGCCGCCTTGACGATATTCGTGTTGAAGCTGCCGCAGAGGCCGCGGTCCGCGGTGATGACCACGAGCAGCGTCGGTCCGGCGGCATCCTCGCGCGGATCGAGGAGCGGGTGCGCTGACGGATCGACGCGCGACGCGAGCCCGTTCAGCACGCGCAGCATGTCCTGCGCGAACGGGCGCGCGCTCATGATTCGCGCCTGTGCGCGGCGTAGCTTCGAGGCGGCCACCATCTTCATCGCCTTGGTGATCTGCTGCGTCGACTTGACCGCGCGGATCCGCCGCCGTAGATCAATGAGCGACGGCATGGATCACGCGGCTCTCGCGGCGGCGAACGTCTCGCCGAACGACTTCAGCGCCGACGTCACCTCACCCTTGAGCTGATCGTCCATCACCTTCTTGTCGGCGATCGCCTTCAACAATCCCGGGTGCCGCGAGCCGACGAACTTGTACAGCTCGTCCTCGTAGCGACGGAGGTCGGCGACCGCAACCGCGTCCAGGAGCCCGTTCGTCGCGGCGAAGATGATCAGGACCTGCTGCTCGACGGCGAGCGGCGCGTACTGCGGCTGCTTCAGGATCTCGACCAGCCGCTGGCCGCGGTTGAGCTGCGCCTGCGTCGCCTTGTCCAGGTCGCTGCCGAACTGCGCGAACGCCGCGAGCTCCCGGTACTGCGCGAGGTCCAGCCGGAGGCTGCCCGCGACCTGCCGCATCGCCTTCACCTGCGCCGATCCCCCGACGCGGGAAACCGAGTTGCCGACGTTGATCGCCGGCCGGACGCCCTGGTGGAACAAATCGGTCTCCAGGAAGATCTGACCGTCGGTGATCGAGATGACGTTGGTCGGGATGTACGCGGACAGATCGCCCGCCTGGGTCTCGATGATCGGCAGCGCGGTGAGCGAGCCGCCGCCGAGCTCGTTGCGCAGCTTCGCCGCGCGCTCGAGCAGGCGCGAGTGCAGGTAGAACACGTCGCCCGGATAGGCCTCGCGTCCCGGCGGCCGGCGAAGCAGCAGTGAAATCTCGCGGTACGCCTGCGCGTGCTTGGACAGATCGTCGTACACACACAGCGCGTGGCGCTTGGTGTCGCGGAAGTATTCGCCCATCGCGCAGGCGGAGTACGGGCTGATGTAGAGCAACGGCGCCGGATCGGACGCGGTCGCGGCGACGATAATGCTGTAGGCGAGCGCGTCGGCATCCTCGAGCGTCTTCACGACTTGCGCAACCGTGGACTGTTTCTGCCCGATCGCGTTGTAGATGCAGACGACGTCCTTGCCGCGCTGATTGATGATCGCGTCCACCGCGACCGCGGTCTTGCCCGTCTGACGGTCGCCGATGATCAGCTCGCGCTGCCCGCGGCCAATCGGCACCATCGCGTCGATCGCCTTGAGCCCGGTCTGAAGCGGTTCCTTCACCGGCTGCCGATCCACGACGCCCGGGGCGAGCCGCTCGATGGGCGAGAATTGCTTGGTCGCGATGGGGCCCTTGCCGTCAATCGGCTGGCCGAGCGCGTTGACGACGCGGCCCAGCAGCTCTTCTCCCACCGGCACCGAAATGATCCGGCCCGTCCGTTTCACGGGGTCGCCTTCCCGGATCTCGGTGAACTCACCGAGGAGCACCGTGCCGACGCTGTCCTCCTCGAGGTTCAGCGCGATGCCGAAGACGCCGTGGGGAAACTCGAGCATCTCGCCCGACATCGCGCGCTCGACGCCGTGCACCCGCGCGATGCCGTCGCCAATCGAAATCACGCTGCCGACTTCGGCAACGTCCACGTCGGCCGAAAAGCCGCCAATCTGGTCGCGGATGATCTTTGAAATCTCTTCGGCCTTGATCTGCATCCTTGAAATCCTCGGTCCTCAGTCCTTGACGCTCACGCGGCCTCTCGGGTGAGCGGTCACGCTTCCGCGAGGCGTTCTCTGAGCTTTTCGAGCTGTCGCGAGATGCTGCTGTCGTAGACGACGCTGCCGACCTTCGTCACCGCGCCGCCGAGTATCGCCGGGTTCACCTTCGACTCCAGCACAACCGCCCGGCCGGTCGCCCGCGCGAGACGTTTCTGGAGGGTGCTGCGCTCCGCGTCGCCGAGGGGCACCGCGGTGGTGACCTCGGCGCGCACGACGCGCTGGTGATCGAGCAGACGCGAGCGATACGTCTCGACGACGTCTGGCAGGAGGATCAATCGATCCCGCTCGGCCAGGAGGACCAGCAGCTTCGCGACCTCGGAGGATGGCTTCATGCGCTCGACGATGGCTTCAACGATCGCGCGCTTGCGTGACGCCGGCACGGCCGGGTTGCCCACGACACGCGCGAGCGCGTCATGCCCGCGCAGCGCGTCGGCGAACGCCGCGAGCTCGGGCTCGGCGCCCGCGGGGTCCCTCTGTTTGACGATGACATCGAAGAGCGCCCGGGCGTAGCGGGCGGCTGCGGCGCGGCTGGTCATCTGGTGTAGCGGCTCGACGGCAACGTCAACGAATTATTGGGTTAATCGGGAAAAAGTCGGGCTTGCCGAAACGTCAATTTATACCACACAGCTCGATGAGGACGCCATCCCGCGCGGGCGGCAGCACCTCCCCGATTTCGACCGCTTCGACGCCGGCGGATTGCAGCCGCTGAATGAGCCCGGCCGCGCTCTCGCGCGCCACCGCGGCGAACAGGCCGCCCGACGTCTGGGGATCGTACAGCACGGCCAGCAGATCGGCATCGATGGCGCCTTCGGCCCGCACACGGCCGCCGAAATGCGATTCGTTGGTCTTGCCGCCGCCGGGGAGGTTTTTTCGCCCGAGCGCCAAGGCCCCGTCGAGGAGCGGCACTCGAAGGGCGTCGATTCGAATGGTGCAGCCGCTCGCCGCCGCCATCTCTGACGCATGTCCGATCAACCCGAAGCCGGTGATGTCCGTGCAGGCATGGACGAGGCCCGGCGGCGCACCGACCAACACGTCGGCCGCGCGTCGATTGAGCGTCGTCATCGAGCCGACCGCGGCGGCGATCGACTGCTCCGTCGCCCGCTCGAACTTGAGCGCGGTCGCGATCAGCCCGGTGCCGAGCCGTTTGGTGAGCAGCAGCGCGTCGCCCGCTTTCGCTCCGGCATTCGCGAGCACGCGCGCGGGATCGACCGCCCCGGTGACGGCGTAGCCGAACTTGATCTCCTGATCGCGCACCGTGTGACCGCCGAGCAGCGCCACCCCCGCCTCCCGCAGCTTGTCGAGGCCTCCGAGGAAGATCTGCCGGATCACGGCATCGCCCGGCTCCTCGGACGGAAACGCGGCGATCGCGAGCGCGGTCAGCGGGCGGCCGCCCATGGCGTACACGTCGCTGAGCGCGTTCGCCGCGGCAATCTGCCCGTAGACGAACGGGTCATCCACGATCGGGGTGAAAAAATCGACGGTCTGCACCAGCGCCGGCCCGCTCTCCCAGCGGTACACACCCGCATCGTCCGAGGTCCTGAAGTCGATCAGCACCCGGTCGTCATCCGATCGCGGCATGGCACCCAGCACCTGGGCGAGCTCGCCGGCGGCGAGTTTGCCCGCTCAACCGGCGCAGGCTGCGTAGTCGGTCAATCTTCTGGTCATGTTTTCTTCTTTGCGCTGGGGCCCACCCCCAGCGCCTGCCACGCCCCCGCCTTCGCCAAGGCTTCGGCGAGGCCTCGCCGAAGCTCGCTGAAGCTCGCCGAGCGGAGGCGGGTCGCTCTCGCTCGGCGCGCTGATTCACACACCTGGCTTCGATTCGATCAGATGTCAGCGATCTGCTCGTAGATCCGATTCAGCTCCTCTTCCGATGTGAATTCCACTTCGATGCGGCCGCCCTTGCCCTTGCGGACGATCCGGACGGGCGTGCCGAGGACGAACCGGAGCCGGTCTTCCGCGGCGCGCGTGTTCGCGTCGTTCACCTTCGGCGCCTTGGCGGGTGCCGCGGGCTCGCCGAGCTTCTTCACGAGGAGCTCTGTGTCGCGGACCGACAGCCCGCGCGCGACGACGTCACGGGCGGCGCGGCGCTGCGCCGCGCCGTCGGGCAGCGACAGCAACGCGCGCGCGTGCCCCATGGACAGCGCGCCGGCGGACACGTCGTTCAGGACGTCGATCGGCAAACGGAGCAGCCGCGTGTAATTCGCGATCGAGGATCGATCTTTGCCGACGGCCTCGGCGATGGCGTCCTGCGTCAGGTTGAAGTCGTCCGCGAGGCGCTTGTACGCGCGCGCCTCCTCCACCGGGTTGAGATCCTCTCGCTGGATGTTCTCGATGAGCGCGACCTCGAGGACCTTCTCGTCGGGGACGTCGCGGACGATGACGGGGATGCGGAGGAGGCCGGCGCGCTGCGCCGCGCGCCAGCGTCGTTCTCCGGCGATGATCTCGTAGGTGTCGCCGGTCGGGCGCGCCACGATGGGCTGGATGACGCCGTTCGCGCGGATCGATCGTGCGAGCTCGTCGAGGCGCGCGTCGTCGAACGCGCCGCGAGGCTGATACGCGTTGGGGTGAAGGCGATCGATGTCGATCTCGAGCGCCCGCTCCGGCGCCGCCGCGAGGGACGGCGCGTCCGGAAGAAGCGCGCTGAGGCCGCGTCCGAGGGCGGGGCGTTTGTCAGCCATGGCTACCGTCCTTTCCGTTACGGGGTGGCGTTCTCGTCCGACGGTTGGCGATCGCGCGCGACGAACTCGCGGGCGAGCGCGAGGTACGCTTCGGCGCCGCGGGATTTCACGTCGTAGAGGATCGCGGGAAGGCCGTGGCTCGGCGCCTCGCCGAGCCGGATGTTGCGCGGAATCACCGTCGAGAACACTTTGTCGCGAAAGAACCCGCGAATGTCGCGCGCGACCTGCTGCCCCAGGTTCGTGCGTTCGTCGTGCATGGTCAGCAGGACGCCTTCGATATCGAGCCGCGGGTTGAGCGTCGCGCGGACGCGCCGGAGCGTGGCCACCAGATCCGCGAGCCCCTCCAGCGCGAAGTACTCACAGTTGAGCGGAATGAAGACCGAGTCGGCGGCGACGAGCGCGTTCAACGTCAGGAGCCCCAGCGAGGGAGGTGTATCGATGAAGATGAAATCGAAACGCTCCCGGAGCGGATCGAGGAGGGCGCGCAGGCGGCTTTCGCGGCCGGGCAGGGAGACGAGCTCGATTTCTGCGCCCGTGAGATTCCGGTCGGACGGCATGAGGGCGAGGCCTTTGACGGCGGAAGGGACGATCACGCCGGCGCCGTCTGGCGAGTCGGCGGTGAGCCCCTGGTAGACGGTTCCGGCGGGGCCTGTTTGACCCTTGAGGCCGAGGCCGCTCGTCAGGTTGGCTTGGGGGTCGAGGTCGACGAGCAGCACCCGCTGGTCGGCGAGCGCGAGAGATGCCGCTAAGTTGATGGCGGTGGTGGTTTTACCGACGCCCCCCTTTTGATTGGCGATGGCGATGACGCGCGCCATTGTTGGTTAAATGACCTACTATGAGCCCAATTGACGGCTGAGAGTGCTGCCGCATAGTCGCGCGGCTCACGGGGCGCCGTCAAGCGTCATCGTTCCACGTGGAACACGCTTCCTGAGGATCGTGAGCCGGCTGCCAGGGCTGTCTGAAGCCAGTGGATGGATGCCCTCGAGCGTCAGGGGCGGCGGAGCGGGCTCGACCGCCTCGGAGCCAGCCGCCCCCTGGAACAGCAGCATTCTCCCACCTGGCCTCAGGAACGCCTGCAGCCCTACCAGCGTCTTTCGCTCAACCCGCACGGCCCGAACCGTCAGAATATCCATGACTTCATGAAGCTCCGGGCGGGCGAGGAGCTCCTCGAACCGGGCCGTTTCGACCTGAGTGCCCGTCAGGCCGAGCACCCTGACGGCTTCACGAAGGAACGCGGATTTTCGCGCCTTTGGCTCCACCATCACAACCGCCGAGTCGGCGAGGGCCAGCTTGAGGGGGATCGCAGGGGATCCGCCCCCTGACCCGATATCGATTATTCGCGGGGCTGCTCCTGCCACGTGCCGAGCCGCCTGAAGCGGCTCGATCAGGAGCCGATCGAGCGCGGAATCCGGCGAGGATTCGTCGAACGCCGTGAGGTTTATCTTGCGATTCCACCGGAGGAGGAGCTCCAGGTAGTTCCAGAGATGGGCCACAAGTTCCTCCGGAATAGCCAGGCCGGCCTTTCGGGCCCTGCGGGTGAGCCGGGTCCTGAACTCACGCTGGCTGATCATCCGGGTGGCGCTCTCTCCCAACGCTCCACATAAGCGGCAAGCACGGCAACGGCGGCCGGTGTGAATCCAGGGATGCGTCCGGCCTGGCCGAGCGTGGCCGGCCGGACTTCTCGAAGCCGTTGAACGGCCTCGCGTGACAGACCAGGAATGCACTCGAAGCTGATCTCGTCGGGGATGCCACGCCGCTCCAACCGGGCCGACCGCTCGACGTCGGACCGCTGCTTGCGAAGATACCCCTCGTATTTGATTTCTGTTTCGAGGCTCGCAACGTCGACTCGAGCGCCGTGGGCGTCGAGGTCCAAAGTGACGTCGCCGGTGGCGACAAGATGAGAGAGCCTCACTTCCGGCTGTCGCAGCGCCACACTCGCAGGAACGCGATCGCCCGATGAGATTCGAACGAACGACCTGGACAGGATCGCTCTGTTCTTCTCCAAGCGGGCGCGTCTTTCCTCGAACGCTCGCCACCGTTCCTCGTCCACCAAACCCGCCGCGCGGCCAACCGGAGTCAGCCGAAGATCCGCGTTGTCGATGCGCAACAGGAGCCTGTGCTCGGCGCGCGACGTGAACATCCTGTACGGCTCCAGGCATCCCTTCGTCGTCAGGTCGTCCACGAGAATCCCGACGTACGCCTCGTCTCTTCCCAGGACCACGGGATCGCCGCCGCCTGCATGTTTTGCCGCGTTGATACCGGCAAGAAGACCCTGGGCCGCCGCCTCCTCGTAACCGGACGTTCCATTGAGCTGACCCGCGAAAAACAGCCCGCGGACACGCTTGGTTTCCAGCGTCGGCCGAAGCTCGGTTGGCTGGATGAAGTCGTACTCGACCGCGTAGCCGGGACGAATCATCTCGGCCGCCTCGAGACCGGGAAGCGCGTGAATGAGCGCGAGTTGGGCGTCCCGCGGCAGGCTCGTCGAGAACCCGTTGATGTAGATCTCCTCTGCGTCGAGCCCCTCCGGTTCGAGAAAGATCTGATGGCGCTCGCGATCCGGAAACCGCATCACCTTGTCTTCGAGCGACGGGCAGTAGCGGGGCCCTATACCGCGGATCTGGCCGTTGTAGAGCGGCGAGTCGTTGATTCGCTCGCGGACGATGGCGTGAACCCGTGGCGTCGTGTGAAGCAGGTGACAGGCAATCTGTTCGCGTTCGATGGTTCTCGACATGAACGAGAACGGCGTGATCGGATCGTCCCCCCGCTCCTCGCGGAACCGCGAAAAATCAATGCTCGCCCGCCGCAACCGCGGCGGCGTTCCAGTCTTCAGACGGCCCATGCGGAATCCGAACGACGCCAGTGATTCGGCGAGCGTCCGCGATGCCGGCTCTCCGACGCGGCCGGCGGCGCGCTGCTCGCGCCCGATGTGGACGAGGCCGTTGAGAAACGTGCCGGTCGTGACCACGATCGCGTCCGCTCTGAGCTCCCGTCCGTCCTCGAGCGCGAGACCTCTGACGCGGCCCCGATCGACGACGATGTGAGCCGCCATGCCGAGGATCCAGTCGATCATCGGCTCCTCGTCGAGCGTGTCGCGCATCCAGGAGGCGTACCGCTTCTTGTCGGCCTGCGCGCGGGGCGACCAGACCGCGGGCCCGCGGCTTCGGTTGAGAATCTTGAACTGCAGGCCGGTCGCATCGATGGCGCGCCCCATCAGCCCCCCGAGCGCATCGATTTCCCTGACCAGGTGGCCCTTTGCCGTGCCGCCGATGGCCGGGTTGCAGGGCATGAGCGCGACGGTCTCACGCGACATCGTGCAGATGGCTACGCGACAGCCGACGCGAGCCGCGGCCCATGCGGCTTCGCAGCCGGCGTGCCCGGCGCCTATCACGATCACGTCATGCTTCATTGGCACCGCAGGCGAGAGCGTCTATTTTCCAACACAGAACGTCGCGAAGATGTGTTTCAGCACGTCCTCGGACGTGCGCGCCCCGGTTATCTCTTCCAGAGCGCCGCGCGCATCCGAAAGGTCGACGAGCACGATTTCCTCTGGCGCGCCCGTCGCCGCCCGGTCCTGCGCGCGCGAGAGAGACTCTCGTGCCCGCTCGAGCAACGCAACGTGCCTCACGTTGGTGACCGCAGGCACTTCACGGCTGTCATCGCAATCGAGGATCGCTTCGCCGATCGCGCGGCGCACTTCCTCGAGACCGCCGCGCGTCACGAGTGAGAGCTCGACGGCCGGGACACCTGCCTCTTCGAGGGACCACGCGGCAGGAAGGTCCATCTTGTTCGCGACGACAACCCGGGGCCGTGTCGCGGTCCCCGAAATGAGCCCTCGATCTTCAGCGTCGAGCGCCCGCGATCGATCGAGCATCAGGACGACGACGTCCGCAGTGTCCATCGCGCGCCGGGCGCGGCGGACACCTTCGGTCTCGGCTTCGTCCGACGCCGCGCGAAGTCCGGCGGTATCGACCAGGCGGACGGTCACGCCAGCGATCGCCGTCGTTTCGGTGACCGGGTCGCGCGTTGTCCCGGGATCCGCAGTGACTATCGCGCGTTCGAATCCAAGTAAACTATTGAAAAGGCTGGACTTGCCTGAATTTGGCCGCCCGCAGATGGCTGCCTGCCGGCCCTCGCGAACCGGCCGTCCCCGCGCAGCCTCGTTGAGAAGGCCGTCGACGCTATTAATGACATCCTTTATTGCGGCGCCGGCATCTTCCGTGGTGATGAAGTGATATCCCTCGTCTGGGAAGTCGAGCGAGGCCTCGAGGCGCGCGGTCAGATCGAGCAACTCTCGGTCTATCCGGCCGATCGCTTCCGTCAGCGTTCCGTCGAGTTGGTCGAACGCCGCGCGCGCTTGTGCTGTTGTTGACGCGTCGACGAGATCCGCGACCGCTTCCGCCTGCGCGAGCGTCAGACGGCCGTTGAGGAACGCGCGCAGCGTGAATTCACCAGGCTCGGCATGACGCGCGCCCGCAGCGATCGCGGCGCGCACGATTGTCGTGAGCAGCACCGGGCTCCCGTGCGCGCTGATCTCGATGACGTCCTGCCCGGTGTACGAGGCCGGGGCGGAGAAGAGCGTCGCGACGACGTGATCGATCGGAACGCCGCCGGCGTCGCGCGCCCGCGTGAACGTGGCACGCCGCGGCTCGAGCGCGTCGCGCTCCAGCAGACGGCTGCAGATTGCGCGTGCGTTCGATCCGCTGACGCGCACGACGCCGATGCCTCCCCGCCCGGGCGGCGTCGCGATTGCGACGATGGTGTCGTCGGTGGAGAACATGGGGCCTGGGGAATGGGGCCTGGGGCTTGGCCTTAAGGCTTGCGGTTCCCAAGGCCCTAAGCCCTGAGCCCCAAGCCCTGATTTACCGTTTAACCGAGATAATGACCGTCTTCAGGAACGCGTCGCCGATGCTTTCAGACGTCACCTGAGGATCCTCTGCCACCGTGAGGTGCACGAGGCGGCGGGCGTACGGATTGAGCGGGCCGATCTCCTGCGCAAGGCCGCTCGATTTCGCTTTGTCGATCATGTAGCGGGCCATCTCGCGCAGCTCGGCGTCCTTCGCCTTCCGGAACCCGAGACAATCCACCGTGTAGTGGCGTTCACCGCCGTCCCGGCGGAACGTGGTGTTGACGACGTGCTGGAGCGCGTCGAGCGTTTCACCTTTCCGACGCAGCAGCAGCTCACCGCCCGGGCCTTCGAGGTTGACCCGGACGTTGTCGGTTTCCTGCTCCGCGTTCACCTCGAGCGAGAGACCCATGGCCTCGACGACCTTCCGCACGAACTCGGTCACTTTCGCGTGCTCTGTCATAGTCACAGGCGTGCCTAAGAGGCCCGCCCTCCGGGTTCGGCCTGATCCGTCTTGCCGCTGCCGACTCGCTTGAGGCGGCGCTCCGCCGCCGGGCGAACCATATGCGCCCGCGGCGGCCCGAGGATCCGGTTCGTGACGAGTTGCTGGCCGATGGCCCAGAGATTACTCACGAACCAGTACAGCACGAGCCCGCTCGGAGCCCACAGGAAGAAGACGGTGAACATGACCGGCATGAACATCATCATCTTCTGCTGAACGGGATCCGCGGTGGTCACCGGGGTCATCCTCTGCTGCCACACCATCGTCGCGCCCATGAGGATGGGCGTGATATAGAGCGGGTCCGGCTGCGACAGGTCCTTGATCCACCCCGCGAACGGCGCGCCGCGCAGCTCTATCGCCACCGACAGCAGAGAGTAGAACGCGATCAGAACCGGGAACGTGAGCAGCATCGGGATGCAGCCGCTGGCCGGGTTCGCCCCCTTCTCGCGGTACAGATTCATCAGCTCGACGTTCATTTTCTGACGCGCGGGATCGCTCATCTTGAGCTTCGCGTAGCGATCCTGTATCGCCTTCACCTCGGGCTGAATCTCCTGCATCTTGCGCATGGAGGAGTAGCTCTTGTGGCGAAGCGGAAACATCGCCGCGTTGATCAACACCGTCAGGATGATGATCGACCACCCGTAGTTCCCGACCCATCCGTTGATCCACTTCAGCGCTTGCAGCAGTGGAACCACGAAAAAATCGAACATGCCGAAGTCGATGGCATGAACGAGATAGGGATCGACCGCCTGGAGCACGTCGAAGTCCTTCGGGCCGACGAATAGCCGCTTGTTTGACGGCGGCGTGGGGAAGCGCGCGGAGTAGGCGACGAAGTACCGCGCCGGTTCATCCCCGGCCACCGGAACGCTCAGCGCCCGATACTCGATACGGATCTGTTCGTCGGGCCGCACGAGCGCGGACATGAAGTAATGCTCGTCGACGCCGGCAAATGGAAACGTCCCGACGTGCGCGGCCGACTCCGGGTCCGAAAGGTCCTTCCCGCCGATTCGCTCGACGTCGTCATCCTTCGCGATAATCGCTCGCGCGGGCGCCACGTACGACGTGGAGCTTTGCGATTGGCCCTCGGACCCGAGCGCGCCGAGGTGCACGCTTGCCTCGAGCGGTCTGCCCGATCGCTCGGCACGCACGGTGAACGAGACGACGTATGGGTGAGAGGGCTCGAAGGTGAATGACTTGATGACCGCGAGCCCGGCCTCGTCGCGATATTCGAACCCGAGTGTCTGAGTGTCCGTGCTTGCGTCGAGACCTGGGGCGCTTGCGCGAAAGATCGCCCGGGAGAGGAGCGTGGTGTCCTGGCTGTCGGGGAAGCGCAGCGAAAAAACGCGTCCCTCGTCGGGCGGCAGATTGTCCGGGATGACCTCGAGCGGTTGACCCGCCTTGTCTTTGTAAGGCTTGAGCCGCCAGCTCTTCAGGTACTGCTTCACGCGTAGTGAAGATGGCGCGCACGGTCGGGGTCTCGACGACGATGTCCCGTTCCGCATCGCCGGAGACGAGTGGCTGGGCGAAAGTGGGTCCCTCGGCCGGCGCAGGCTGGGCCTGAGGCGTCGTGACTTTGGCGCCCGGCGTGGCCGCCTGGGAGGGACGTTGCGCGGGGGGCGCTGCCTTCTCCTCCGGCGGAGGAGGCAGGAGGCCCTGGTAGACCACCAGAACCAGGAACGACAGGAAGACGGCCAGCAGAACCCGCTTTTCCATCAGTCGAAGGGGACGGCGTCGTGCCCGCCGGCACAGAAAGGATGACAGCGCGCCAGCCGCCGGATTGCCAGGGCCCCACCCTTCATGACGCCGTGCCGCTCGATCGCCTCCGCGGCGTAGACGGAACAGCTCGGGAGGAACCGGCAAGATCCGCCGAAAAATGGGGAAAAGAGGACCTGATAGCCCCGGATGCCTGCAAGGACGGCTTGCCGTGCGGCGGTCGTCGGAATCGACAGGTCAGGAGCGAGTTGTGCCGGCATGACGTCGTAGAACGGTGCGAAAGTCCTCGGTAAGCGCTGCGAGAGAGGCCTCAAACAGCTCGAGCTTGGGGATGACGACGAGATCGACGCCAGCCGCCGGCCTGTTCCTCCGAAAAACCTCTCGAATCAAGCGTTTAGCTCGGTTGCGGCGCACCGCCCCCCCGAGCCGCTTCGAAGCGCTGACGCCCAGCCTGGCGTTGCCGGTCCCGTTCGGCAGCGAGATCAGCGTCAGAAAGCGGCTCTGGGTGCGGAAGCCTCTCTTCTGAATACGCAAGTAATCGGCCCTGCGACGGATGCGATCTGGAGGCCTGAGACGCTCGGACATCTGCCGGGCGGGCGCAAACCGACTACTCCGAGGAGACAGTCAGGCGCTTCCGCCCCTTGGCCCGACGGCGCTTGAGCACCTGACGGCCCTTCTTGGTCTTCATGCGGACGAGGAAGCCGTGCGTACGGCTCCGATGCCGCCGATTGGGTTGAAAGGTGCGTTTCATGCGATGGAACCTCGAAGCGAACGATGGAGAAACCCAAATAGTATCCGATTGCCCAGCCTTTGTCAGCCGGGCGGCCGTGTGCTAGAGTGGCCGGTCTCTTTTAGCGCATCCCATAGGGGCTCCCCCCAAGATTTCCACAACTGTGGAAAAAGGTGTGGAAAATCCCAGAGTTTTCGCCCAGCCGGGGGCGAAAGTGGCGGCAATGACAGGCGTCGGCAACATCTGGGATCAGGTCCTTTCCCGCATCGAGGGGAAGGTCAATCATCACAGCTTCACGACCTGGTTCAGGCCCACGTCCTATCTGAAAGACGAGGGCACGACGATCACGGTCCGCGTGCCGAACGCGCTCTTCCGCGATTGGCTCACGAAGCATTACGCCGCCGTGATCGACGAGGCGTTGTTGGAGTCGGATCGTTCCGGGGCGATTATCGCGTTCGTCACGCAGGACGATCCGCTTCTTCTCGAAGGCCGTCCGTCCGAGCCTTCGGCCGTCCCGCCCCCCGCGTCGCCCACCACGTCGCCTGCCGTCACCACGCAGGCGGGATTGAATCCGCGGTATCTGTTCGACGCCTTCATCGTCGGACCGTCAAATCAGTTTGCTCATGCAGCCTGCCGCGCTGTCGCCGAGGCGCCCTCCCGCTCATATAACCCGCTGTTCATTTACGGCGGTGTGGGGCTCGGCAAGACGCACCTGATGCACGCGATCGGCCACTACGTGCTTCAGCACGCGCGCGGGATGACGCTGACCTACATCTCCTCCGAACGATTCATGAACGAGATGATCAACGCGGTGCGGTACGACCGCGTGCTCGATTTCAGGGAGCGCTACCGGAGCGTGGACGTCCTGCTCGTGGACGACATCCAGTTCCTCGCGGGGAAAGAAGGGACACAGACGGAGTTCTTCCACACGTTCAACGCGCTGTACGACTCGCAAAAACAGATAGTTTTGAGCAGCGACTGCCCGCCGCACGAGATCCCGTCCCTCGAGGAGCGGCTGCGATCGCGCTTCGAATGGGGGCTCATCGCCGACATTCAACCGCCCGACCTGGAAACGAAGGTCGCCATTCTGAAGCGCAAAGCGGAGGCGGAAGCCGTGCCGCTTGCGGACGATGTCGCGATCTACATCGCCGGGAAGATCAAGTCGAACATCCGCGAGTTGGAGGGATCGCTCATCCGCCTGGTCGCCTACGCGTCGCTGACCGGCCGCGAAATCTCGGTGTCGCTCGCCCAGGAGGTCCTGAAAAAGATCCTCAGCCACGAAGAGAAGGCGGTCACCATCGACATCATTCAGAAATACGTGTCGGACTTCTACCAGTTGAAGATCGTCGACCTCAAATCACGCAACAACTCAAAATCAATTGCGTTGCCGCGCCAGATTGCGATGTATCTTTGCAAGGCGCTGACGAGCGCGTCGCTGCCGGAAATCGGAAAGAGCTTTGGCGGGAAGCATCACTCGACGGTCATCCACTCGATCCGGAAGATCGAGCACCTCCGCCAGCGCGACGGAGATTTCAACACGCTGATCAGTAATTTCGTCGAGAGTTTCCGGTGAAAAAAGGGTTTTCCACAGGACCGCGCGAAGCAGGCTGAGGATGAATTGTGGGGCCTTTGGGGGCGCCTGGTTGCATACCCAAACGCGCTCCAAAACCGCGCCTGGTTCTGTCCGGAGCGCCCACAAGCTAAGTGGTTGATATGTAAGTATTAATAGTCATTTATTGAGATTTCAACAGCACCTTATTACTGTTATACTTCCTAGTCTCTAAGATCTCCTTTCTTCTGAAGAGATCAAAGCGCCCCGCGCGCCCCAGCAACGAGGTCATCACCGCATGGAACTTGTCGTCCGCAAGAACGATCTGCTCCGCGAGCTCCAGTTGTTCCAGGGCATCGTCGAGCGCAAGAACACCATTCCGATTCTTGCGAACGTGCTCATCGAGGCGGCTGGCGATCAAGTGAAGCTCCTGGCGACCGACCTCGAGGTCGGGCTCCGGAGCAAATGCACGGCGTCGGTCTCGAAAGGCGGGTCGCTGACGCTGCCGGCCAAAAAGCTCTACGAGATCGTGAAAGCGCTTCCGGACACCGACGTGCGGATCGAGGAAGACCGCACGGGCGTCAAGGTCGCCGCCGATCGATTCGACTCGCGCATGCAGACGTTGCCGCGCGAAGACTTTCCCACGCTCCCGGAGAGCACGGGCACGTTCAGCGCGACGCTGGCGCGCGACACCGTGCGGCAGATGGTCTCCCGCACGCAGTTTGCGATCACGGGCGAGGACACGCGCTATTACCTGAACGGCGCGCTGTTCATCCTCCGTCCCGATTCCATGAGCCTCGTCGCGACCGACGGGCACCGGCTCGCGCTCATCACGGTACCGCGCGAGAAAGTGAAGGGGCGCAAGGAAGAAGGGGAAGTGCGCGTGATACTTCCCCGGAAGACGCTGGCCGAGCTGAGCCGGCTGGTCGCCGAAGGCGAAGGGGACATCCAATACGAGCGAGGCGAGAATCACCTCTTTTTCGAAGTCAGCGGCCGCTTGCTGATCTCCAGGATGATTGACGGCCAGTTCCCGGCCTTCGAGCGCGTGATTCCCAAAGGAAACGACAAGCAGATAGAATTCGATCGCGACCGGCTGACCAACGCGGTGCGACGCGTGGCGCTGCTCTCGAACGAGCGGTCGCGCGCCGTGAAGTTCCACCTGGATTCGGACAAGGTGGAAATCGCCTCGAGCAGCCCTGAATTCGGCGAAGCCAAAGAGCTCATCGCCGTGGAGTACGCCGGGCCCGCGCTGCAGATTTGCTTCAACGCGCAGTACGTTCTCGACTTCCTGAACGTCGTCGAGACCGATTCAGTGGCGCTCGAGTTCAAGGACGAGACCAGCCAGGCCGTGATGAAGCCCGTCGGAGCCGACGGCTACGACTACACGTACGTCATCATGCCGATGAGGATCTAGCCCGCGTGAGCCATTCGGAACGAGACGACATCGACACCAATCCCACGGGGCGGACGGCCGTGGAGCCGTCCGCCGCCGTTGCCGACGAGTACCGCGCCGACAAGATCAAGGTCCTCGAGGGGCTCGAGGCGGTCCGGAAGCGCCCGGCCATGTACATCGGTTCGACCGGCGCCCCGGGCTTGCACCATCTCGTCTACGAGATCGTCGACAACTCGATCGACGAGGCACTGGCGGGGTTCTGCGACCAGGTCAACGTGTCGATTCACATCGACAACACGGTCACGGTCATCGACAACGGGCGCGGGATTCCGGTCGACAAGCACGCCAGCGGCAAGTCGGCCGCGGAAGTCGTGCTCACGATGCTCCACGCGGGCGGCAAGTTCGACAACGACAGCTACAAGGTCGCCGGCGGGCTCCACGGCGTGGGCGTGTCGGTCGTGAACGCGCTTTCTGAACGCCTCGAAGTGGAAATCTGGCGGGACGCCCAGGTGTACCAGCAGGCCTACGAGCGCGGCAAGCCGCTGGGCGAGCTCGAGATGACCGGCACGACCAAGCGCCGCGGAACGAAGGTCACCTTCAAGCCGGATCCGCAGATCTTCGAAACCATCGACTTCAGCTTCGACACGCTCGCGCAGCGGCTCCGCGAGCTCGCCTTCCTCAACGGCGGCGTGACCGTGACGCTCGACGACGAGCGGACGGAGAAGAGCCACAAGTTCCTGTACGAGGGGGGCATCGTCTCCTTCGTCAAGTACCTGAACACGAACAAGGCGGCGGTCAACGAGAAGCCCATCTTCATGAAGGGCGAGAAAGACGGGATCGACGTCGAGATCGCGCTGCAGTGGAACGACGGTTACTCGGAGACGGTGTACTCGTTCGCGAACAACATCAACACCGTCGAGGGCGGCACCCATCTTTCAGGGTTTCGGTCCGCCCTCACGCGCACGATCAACTTCTACGCGACCAAGAACAACTTCGCGAAGGACCTCAAGGAGAGCATCGGCGGCGACGACATCCGCGAAGGCCTGACCGCGGTCATCAGCATCAAGATCCCGCGGCCGCAGTTCGAAGGACAGACCAAGACGAAGCTCGGCAACACCGAAGTGAAGGGCATCGTCGAGGCGGTCATCAACGACAAGCTGGGCGCCTTTCTCGAGGAGCACCCAGCCATCTCGAAGCGGATCATCGCCAAGACGGTGGATGCGGCGCGCGCCCGGGAGGCGGCTCGCAAGGCGCGGGATCTCGTCCGCCGGAAGGGGGCCCTCGACAACTCGTCGCTTCCGGGGAAGCTTGCCGATTGCCAGGAACGCGACCCGGCGCAGAGCGAGCTCTACATCGTCGAAGGTGAGTCGGCTGGCGGCTCCGCGAAGCAGGGCCGCGACCGCCGCTTCCAGGCGATCCTTCCGATCAAGGGAAAGATCCTCAACGTCGAAAAGGCGCGGTTCGACAAGATGCTCTCGAGCGACGAGATCAGGACGATGATCGCGGCGCTCGGATGCGGAATCGGGAAAGAGGACTTCGACCTCTCGAAGCTCCGCTATCACCGGATCATCATCATGACCGACGCCGATGTGGATGGCTCCCACATCCGGACGCTGCTGCTGACGTTCTTCTATCGCCAGATGCGCGACCTGGTCGACGGCGGATTCGTGTACATCGCCCAGCCGCCGCTCTTCCGGTCCAAGCGCGGCCGGAGCGAAACCTTCATCAAGGACGAACGCGACCTCGAGACGTACCTGATGCGGCGGGCGACCGAATCCCGCGTGGTGAAGCTGCCGGATGGCACCGAGCTCACGAGCGAAGCGCTCGAGCGGAAGCTCCAGAAGATGATGGCGTTCCGCAAGTACCTGCAGATCGTCGAGCGGCGAGTGCCCGCGCGGGACATCATCCTCGCGCTCCTCGAACACGGCGCGCGCGACAAGGCCTTCTTCTCGGACCGGCGGGCGGTCGACGCCTTGGCCGCCGCGCTCCAGACGCCGCAGCGCACCGTGTCCGTGCAGTCCGACGAGGAACACCAGGCGTTCGCGCTCGCGATCGAGGATCGCAGCGCGGGATACCCGCGCCACTATCGCATCGACCTGGACTTCGTGACGACCGTCGAGTTCCGCACGCTGCTTGGAAGCTATCAGGATGTTCGCGGGATTCGCGGGCCGATGATGGTCACGACGGTCACGGGCGCAGGGCACGAGGAGGCGCCAGACGATGTCGACGGCGACGGCGGCGCGCCGCTCGACCAGGCCTCCAAGCTCGCGGCTGAGCCCCGGTCGATCGCGAAGACCGACGTCAAGGTGGACTCGCTCGACGATCTGGTCGAGCTGTTCATCGCCGCGGGCAAGAAGGGCATCGCGATCAACCGCTACAAGGGGCTCGGCGAGATGAACCCGGATACGCTCTGGGCGACGACGATGCGTCCCGAGACGCGGACGTTGCTGCAGGTGCGCGCCGAGGACCACACCGAGGCGGACCTGATGTTCACGACGCTGATGGGCGATCAGGTCGAGCCGCGCCGGAAGTTCATCGAAGACAACGCGCTCGACGTCAAGAACCTCGACGTCTGAGATCGCGGTTCAGCAGGCCGTTCCCGTGAACGGCGAGCCACCCCGATTCAAGCCAGATGGACATAGCTCAGAGCAAGATTCCAGTAAACATCGAAGACGAGATGAAGCGCTCGTACATGGATTACGCGATGAGCGTAATCATCGGGCGAGCGCTGCCCGACGTCCGCGACGGCCTCAAGCCCGCGCATCGCCGCGTGCTCTACGCCATGCGCCAGATGGGGCTCGCCTCGAACCGCGCGTACCGCAAGTGCGCGAAGATCGTCGGCGAGGTCATCGGCAACTACCACCCGCACGGCGACGTTCCCGCCTACGACACGCTCGTCCGCCTGGCGCAGGACTTCAACATGCGCTACCTCCTGGTCGACGGCCAGGGGAACTTCGGCTCGGTCGACGGCGACCCGCCCGCGGCGTACCGCTACACGGAGGCCCGTCTCCGGGCGCTGGCCGAGGAGATGATGGCGGACCTCGACAAGGAGACGGTCGATTTCGTCCCCAACTTCGACGAGACGACGGAAGAGCCGACGGTCCTGCCGGCGCCGTTCCCGAACCTGCTCGTCAACGGCTCGGCCGGGATCGCGGTGGGGATGGCGACCAACGTCCCGCCGCACAACCTTCGCGAGGTGATCGAGGGCGTGCTCGCCGTGATCGAGCATCGGCACGAGTCGAAGGACGTCCGGCTGCGCCACATCCTGACGCACATCCCCGGCCCCGACTTCCCGACCGGCGGCATCATCGTCGGCCGTTCGGGCATCGTGCAGGCGTACTCGACCGGACGCGGTGCGATCACGGTGCGGGCAAAGGTGGCCGTCGAGGAAGCCAAGAAGGGAGACAAACTCTCAATCGTCATCACCGAGATTCCGTACCAGCAGAACAAGGCCCGGCTGATCGAGAGGATCGCCGAGCTGGTGAACGACAAGGTGATCGAGGGCATCTCCAACATCCGCGACGAAAGCGACCGCGAGGGTATGCGTATCGTCGTCGAGCTGAAGCGCGGCGAGGTGCCGGAGGTGATCCTCAACAACCTCTACAAGCACACGCCGCTGCAGTCGACGTTCGGGATCATCATGCTGGCGATCGCCGCCGGGCGGCCGAAGGTCCTCAACCTCGTCGAGGTCATCGACCAGTTCGTCGAGTTCCGCCGTGAGGTCGTGCGCCGGCGGACCGAGTTCGAGCTGCGGAAGGCGGAAGCCCGCGCCCATATCCTTGAAGGGCTCAAAATCGCGCTCGACCACCTCGACGCGGTCATCAAGCTCATTCGAGGATCGAAAAACCCGGTCGAGGCGCGCGAAGGCCTGATGGGCGAGTTCAGCCTCAGCCAGATCCAGGCTCAGGCCATCCTCGACATGCAGCTCCAGCGGCTGACCGGCCTGGAGCGACAGAAGATCGCCGACGAGCTCGTCGAGCTTCTGAAGACGATCGAGCGTCTGCGCGCCATCCTGTCGAGCGAGACCTTGCTGATCGAGATCGTCGTCAGGGAGCTGCGCGCGGTGCAGGAGAAGTTCGGGGACGAGCGCCGCACGCAGATCGTCGACGAGACCGGCGAGTTCCGCATCGAAGACCTGATCGCCGAGGAAGACATGGCGATCACCGTCACCAACACCGGGTACATCAAGCGGACCGCGGTGACGTCGTACCGCAAGCAGGGGCGGGGCGGCAAGGGACGGATCGGGATGCGGACGCGCGAGGAGGACTTCGTCAGCCACCTCTTCATCGCCTCCACCCACGCGTACATCATGATCTTCTCGGACCGCGGCCGCGCGTACTGGCTCAAGGTCCACGAGATACCCGACGTGGGCCCGGACGGGCGTGGCAAGGCGATCGCGAACCTGGTCTCGATGCAGGCTGACGAGCGCATCGCCGCGCTGCTGGCCGTGCGGGAGTGGCCGGCGGAGGAAGGCCAGCAGTTCATCGTCATGGGGACCCGGAAAGGCGTGATCAAGAAAACCGATCTTTCCGCGTTCCGGAATCCCCGCGCCGGGGGTATCATCGCCATCGGCATCGAGGAGGGGGACGCGGTGATGGCGGTCGCCCAGACCTCAGGCCAGGACGAGATCTTCATCGGGACCCGCAATGGAATGGCCGTCCGGTTTCCTGAGGCCGACGCGCGACCCATGGGGAGGTCCGCGTACGGCGTCCGCGGGATCAACCTCCGTGAAGGGGACGAAGTCGTGGCCATGGAGGTCGTGCGCCCCGGCGGCGGCACCCTCCTGACCGTCGTCGAGAACGGCTACGGCAAACGGACCGAGCTCGAGGAGTACCGGGTTCAGTCGCGCGGCGGGATCGGCATCATCAACATCCAGACGAGCGAGCGCAACGGTCGGGTCGCGGGGATCGCCTACGTGCACCCCGGCGACGAGGTCATGTTCATCACGCAGCAGGGCAAGATCCTGCGGACGCGCACCGACGACATCCGGACGATCGGCCGCGCGACGCAGGGGGTCCGCCTGATTGAGATTGAAGAAGGCGACCGCGTGGTCTCCGTCGCCAGGCTCGCGGAAGAGGACGACGGGACGGAGCCTTCGCAGACGTCCGAGTAATCCCGGGCGATACGGCGCACATATCGTCGGGTCCGGCTGCGGCCGGACCAGGAGGCTGATCATGCATCCCCTCGTGCATCGGTCCACACGATTCGTCGCCACGGCAGCCCTGCTGGCGGCGGCCGCCTGTTCGTCCGGCGGCGAGCAGCAGATCCTGAGCAAGTATTTCGACGCCAACCGGCTCCGCGATCAAACCACCCTCGGCAACCTTGCGACGGTTCAGTTCGACCGCGACAAGGACGGCACCGTCGATCGGTTCACCGTCGTGAGCGTCAGCGAGCCACGGCGCACGGCGCTGAAGCTTCGCGAGCGCGTCAAGGCGTATCAGGAAGCGAAGGCGGCCGACGACGAGTTCGGGAAGAGAATCAAGGCGTATCAGGACGAGAACAAGGAAGCGATCAGCCGCGTCCGCAGCGCCGAGGCGAAGAAGGCCAAAGTGAGCGGCAAGGACGTGGCCGTCCAGGCCGAGTGGGCAAAATGGCGTGAGGACATGAAGGTCTCCTCCGGCAAGCTGTCGGAAGCGCGCAAGCTGCTCGCAGCCGAGCGTCGAGCCGCCGAGATCAGCACGTACGACGCCCGCCGGCCGATCAACATCGAGGAGTACGACGGAGAGCTCGTTTCCAAGGACGTCGCGATCGACGCGCAGGTTCGAAAGGGCGACCAGACATCTACCCAGCGGATGGTTGTCACGATGGAACGCGCGGAGCTGAAGGGGCCGGAAGGGGAGCGCGTCGGCCGCTGGATTATTACCGGGATCAAGGCTTGAACGCGCGCCGGCCGGCGGCGCGCTAGGCCCGCGTGAGCTTCGCGTAGCGCGCGATCAACTTCTTGACGCCGGCACCGTTGAACCGCACGGTGACCTTCTGATCGTCGTTGTACGCCTCGACCGCCACGACCGTGCCGACGCCGAACTGCTCGTGCCGGACGCGCATGCCGAGCCGTAGCTCTTCGGCCGACTGATCCTCGCTCTCGTAGCTGAAGCCCGCCGGATACTCGGGCGAGTCTTCGCGCCACTGCCCCCGCCCGCTGCCCTTGCGGCGGCCATACGGGTTCGTTCGAAACGCGTAGTGCTCGTGGCGGAACTGCGCCTGCGCGGGCGATACCCACGCCGGCGCGATCCGCTCGACGAGCGCGGCCGGGATCTCTTCCAGGAAGCGCGAAGGCTCGCTGGCCTGGTACTCACCAAAGACGCGGCGGCGCGCCGCGCCGGTGAGCACGAGGCGGGATCCGGCCCGCGTCATGCCGACGTAACAGAGACGCCGTTCCTCCTCGAGATCTTCTTCGGCCTCGCTCGCGCGCGAGTGCGGGAAGAGCCCCTCTTCCAGGCCGGCCATGATCACGATCGGAAACTCGAGCCCCTTGGCGGCGTGAAGCGTCATGAGCCACACGCGCGCATCCTTTGATCCGGATTCCTCGTCCGCTTCCGACAGCAGCGAGAGACGATCGACGAAGCCGCCGAGCGTCGCCTCCTTTTCGCGCGACTCGTACTCCCGCGCGGCCGAGACCAGCTCCATCAGGTTGCGGATGCGCTCCTCGGCTTCCTCGGTGTTCTCCTCGCGCAGGTCGTTCAGGTAGCCGGACTGGTCGAGCATCTTGCCGATAGCGATGGAGACCGAGTCGACCTTCGCCGCGGCCGTCAGATTGGTGATGAGGTCGCGGAACGCGCTCAGCGAGGCGGCCGCCCTCGGGGGGACCGCGCGCGCCTCGACCGCATAGGTGAGCCGCGCCCAGAGCGATCGCGTCGACGGTCCGTCCGAGACGCCCGAGAGCAGCGGCGCCTGATAGCGGAGGAGCGCCTCCGGCTCGATACTCTCGAGCGCGTCCATTACTCCCTTGCCGATGCCACGCGCCGGGACGTTGATCACGCGGCGGAGGCTGACGTCGTCGTTCGAATTGATGATGAGCTTCAGGTAGGCGAGCGCGTCCTTGATTTCCTTGCGCTCGTAGAACCGCACGCCGCCGACGATCCGGTACGGAATCGCCTCGCGCATCAACGCGTCCTCGATCGTGCGCGACTGCGCGTTCGTGCGGTACAGGACGGCAAGCGTCGAGTCGATCCCTTCACGTCGCGCCTTGGCGATCGTGCGCGTGATGAAATCCGCCTCTTCGAGCTCGTCGCCGCCCCTGAAGTACACGATGGGCGCGCCCCCGGCCCGGTCCGTCCAGAGCCGCTTGTCCTTCCGGTTGCGGTTCTGCTGAATGACCGCGCTGGCCGCGTCGAGGATGACCTGCGTCGAGCGGTAGTTCTGCTCGAGCCGGATGATGACCGTTTCGGGAAAGTCGTGCTCGAAATCGAGGATGTTGCGCAGATCGGCGCCGCGCCACTTGTAGATGGACTGATCAGGATCGCCGACGACCGCCAGGTTCCGGTGGATCTCGGCGAGCCGCCGGATGAGGAGGTACTGCGGCCGGTTCGTGTCCTGGTACTCGTCGACCATGACGTACTTGAACTTGTGCGCATACTTGGCGCGCACCTGTTCGGACTTCTCGAACAACTCGACGGTCCTGAGCAGCAGATCGTCGAAATCGAGCGCGTTCGCATCGGCGAGCACCGCGAGATACCGTTCGTAGATCTTGGCGATCTGCTCGTCCCGCAGGCTCCAGCCGGAGGCGCGCACCTCGGCCGGGCCTTCCATCCGGTTCTTGGCCGAGCTGATCCGCGACAGCGCGAGACGAGGCGCGAGGTCCTTGTCGTCGATCCCGAGGTCCTTCAGCGCCCGCTTGACGACCGCGTTCTGGTCGGAGGTGTCGTAGATCACGAAATCACGCGAGAGGCCGATGTGCGGACCCTCCCGCCGGAGCAGCCGCGCGCAGAGCGAGTGAAAGGTGGAGATCCAGACCTGCTCCGCCTCCTCGCCGATCAACCGCGCGACGCGCTCGCGCATCTCGTCGGCCGCCTTGTTCGTGAAGGTGACGGCAAGGACGTTGCCCGGCTCGGCGAGCCCGTTGCCGATCAGGTACGCGATGCGGTAGGTGATCGCGCGTGTCTTCCCGGACCCGGCACCCGCGAGAATGAGCAGCGCGCCGTCGGTATGGAGCACGGCTTCGCGCTGGGCGTCGTTGAGTGCGTTGAGGAAGTCCATGGGTCTGGGGCTTAGGGCATGGGGCTTGGGGCCTGGGCCTGATTCTTAATCCGCGGCGCTTGGCTGGGGCTGCAGCTAGTCAGAGTTTTCTTTGTCGACGCCGAGCGACCGAATCAATGCGGACAGCCGACGACCGAGGCTCGTCACTCTATGCAGAGTATAGCGCGCGTCTTTGTCGGAAAGGTACGACAAGCGGTGAGCGATCTCGATCTGAGTGTCAAGCTCGGTGCAGGAGCCGGCGGCTACGTAAACATGATTGCGGTAGACCGATCGACTACGTCGCTCATGGCCCTCTGCGACGTTCGAGGGCACGGAGACACTACTCTTGCGGATCTGAAACGCGAGCCCGTACCGCTCTTCAGGCGGGAACGATCGAGTCAAACGATAGCAGTGCTCGACCAGGTCCATACCATTCCGCCACACGTCGAGATCCCTGAACGACAAGATCTGCGCCATCGGTCAACTGCACTTTCTGCACCGGTCCACGCGCACCGAGGGGCAAAAACTGGCCCTCTCTTGGCGGGAATGCGGTGCGTCCCGCGCGAGCAGCAAGCTCCGGGCCCCTGATCGGCGAACCCGAGGCCCGCGAGCCCGAGGCCCGCGAGCCCGAAGCCCCAAGCCTTAACCCCCCAAGCCCAAGCCCCAGCCCCAGCCCTAGCCCCCAAGCCCCAAGCCCTAGCCCCCAAGCCCCAAGCCCTAGCCCCCAAGCCCTGTAGTACAGTCCGACTGAATGCCTGAGACTTTGCTCCAGAAAGTCTGGCGTGCGCATACAGTGCGGACGCTGCCGAACGGCCAGACGCAGCTCTTCATCGGTTTGCACCTCGTGCACGAGGTGACGAGCCCGCAGGCGTTCGACATGCTCCGCGCGCGGGGGCATGGCGTCAGCCGGCCGGACCGCACCTTCGCGACCGTCGATCACATCGTGCCGACCAAGGATCAGCGGCGGCCGTTTCTCGACGTGATGGCCGAGGACATGATGTCGGCGCTCGAGCGCAACTGCCGGGACTACGGCATTCCGATGGCGGACCTGAGCAGCGGACGCCAGGGCATCGTGCACGTCATCGGGCCGGAGCTCGGCCTGACGCAGCCTGGGATGACGATCGCCTGCGGCGACAGCCACACGTCGACGCACGGGGCATTCGGCGCGATCGCCTTCGGGATCGGCACGTCCCAGGTGCGCGATGTGCTGGCGTCGCAGTCGCTCGCGATGAGTCCTCTGAAGGTGCGCCGCGTCTCGGTCACCGGGACCCTCGGGCGCGGCGTGTACGCGAAGGACGTGATCCTGGACATCATCCGGCGGCTCGGCGTCCAGGGAGGCGTCGGATTCGCGTACCGAGTACGGCGGCGCCGTCGTCGAGCGCATGACCCAGGACGAACGGATGACGATCTGCAACATGTCGATCGAGGGCGGGGCGCGCGCCGGCTACGTCAACCCGGACGAGACGACCTTCCGGTATCTGGAAGGGCGGCCGTTCAGTCCCCACGGGGACGCATTCGAGCGCGCCGTGCGGTGGTGGGCCTCGATGGCCTCGGATCCGGGGGCGCCGTACGACGACGAGGTGACGCTGGATGGAGCGGCGATCCGTCCGACGGTGACGTTCGGGATCAACCCCGGGCAGGCGCTCGCCGTTGATGAACGAATCCCGTCACCGGCCGACGTACCGTCCTCGGAGCGGAGCTCGCTCGCCGAGGCGCTCGAGTTCATGGGGCTCGCCGCCGGCGCGCCGATCGCGGGCACCCCCGTGGATGTGGCCTTTATCGGGTCCTGCACCAACGCGCGCCTGTCGGACCTCCGTGAAGCGGCGAGGGTCGTGACCGGCAGACACGTCGCTCCGCGCGTGCGGGCGCTCGTCGTCCCGGGCTCGCAGGCCGTGAGGCGGGCGGCGGAACAGGAGGGGCTCGACCGGCTGTTCCGCGAGGCCGGGTTCGAATGGCGGGGCGCCGGCTGCTCGATGTGCCTGGCGATGAACACCGATCGTCTCGACGGACGGGAGGTCTGCGCCTCATCCTCGAACCGGAATTTCAAGGGCCGGCAGGGAAGCCCTACGGGTCGGACGCTCCTGATGAGCCCCGCGATGGTCGCTGCCGCGGCGATCGCCGGCGAAGTGGTCGATGTGAGGACCATGTTGTGATCATCGATCGGGTGTCTGGAACGGCGCTGCCGCTGCGCGGCGACAGCATCGACACCGACCGCATCATGCCGGCGAGGTTCCTCCGCGCGATCACGTTCAGCGGCCTCGAGGAACACCTGTTCGAGGACGACCGCCGCGAAGCGGACGCGCGCGTGAGTGCGGGCGCCGGAGATCCGCATCCCTTCTCGGATCCCGCGTACGCGAGCGCCACGGTGCTGCTTGTCAACGCCAACTTCGGCTGCGGTTCCTCACGCGAGCATGCGCCTCAGGCGCTGCACCGGCGGGGCATCCGCGCGGTGGTCGGCGAGTCTTTCTCGGAGATTTTCTTCTCGAACTCCGTCGCGCTCGGCCTGCCTTGCGTGACCGTGTCGCGCGACGACGTTGGGGCGCTGATGACGCTCGTCGAGCAGAAGCCTTCGACCAGCATCGACCTCTCCCTGACGGAGATGCTTGTCACCGCCGGCGGGACCGGCTATCCGCTCACCCTGCCGGACAGCGCGCGGGAGTCCTTCCTGACCGGCCACTGGGACGCCACGGGCCTGCTGCTGAGCGAGTCCGCCGCCATCGCGCGCGTGGCGACAGCGCTGCCGTACGTCACTGGTTTTTGACGACCTCCAGGAACGCCGCCGCGGCGCGCGACAGCTCCACACCCTGGCGGTACACGAAGCGAATCTGGCGCTTGATCCGTAGATCGGACAATCGAACCGCGGCCAGCTGGCCGAGCGCAATCTCGGCGAGCGCGCAGCGCCGCGGCAGCAGCGCGACGCCCATCTTCATTTCCACGGCGCGTTTGATGCCGTCGAGGCTCGGAAGCGAGATGGCGATATTGAGCGGCGCCTGACGCGCCTCGAAGATCCGCAGGACGCGTTCCCGCGCGGGTGACGGATCGTTGTGCGCGATGACCGGCTGCCGGCCAACCTCAGCCATGGAGACCGTGCGACGACGTGCGAGCGGGTGGCCCGGGTGCGTCAGCAGGACCAGCTCGTCCCGGCCGAGCGACAACGCCGCGAGCCCGCGTTCCGCGGGGGTAAAGGTCAGCACACCGAAGTCGAGCGTCCGGCCCAGGACCTCGCCGGCAATCTGCCGCGACGGCACGCGCCGGACGTCCAGCTGAATCGCCGGGTACCGGCTCTGGAAGACCGCCGCCGCCGGGAGGAGCGAGTGCACCGCCGCCTCGTTCGCGCCGATCAGGACGCGGCCGCGCTGCACGTCCCGCAGCTCGCTCACCGCCAGGTGCGCCTCGTCCGCCAGCCGGAGCAGCCGCTGCGCGTATTCCAGCAGCACCCGCCCCGCGTCGGTCAGCGACCCGTCGCGCGTCGAGCGATCGAACAGCGTCTCGCCGACCGCCTCCTCGAGCCGGCGGACGGCCTGGCTGACCGCGGGCTGGGTGCGGTGCAGCCGCCGCGCGGCGCGCGAGAAACTGCGGTCTGAGGCGACCGCCACGAACGTCCGCAGCTCGGCCAGGTCGATGCGGTCGATAATAGCTGCTTATGTTCTGTTAAGAAAGATAAATTTGACAGCTCTGCGGGCCGGGCGTACAACGGCAGAATGGCGGATCGACTCACGATCTTCGACACGACGCTCCGCGATGGCGAACAGGCCCCCGGGTTCTCGATGCACATCGAGGAGAAAGTGCGCCTCGCGCGCGCGCTCGATGCGCTTGGCGTGGACATCATAGAGGCGGGCTTCCCGATCGCGTCGGACGCCGACGCCGAAGCGGTCCGTCGCGTCGCCGCCGAGGTCCGCCGGCCGACCGTGGCCGCGCTGGGTCGATGTTGCCGGACCGACGTCGAGCGGGCGGGAGAGGCGCTCCAGGATGCCGCGCGGCCGCGCATCCACACCTTCATCGCGACCTCCGACCTGCACCTCACGCGGAAGCTGCGGATGACGCGCGAGGCGTGCCTCGACGCCGCCGTCGAGGCAGTTCGACTGGCGCGCGACTACACCGACGACGTCCAGTTTTCCGCCGAGGACGCGACGCGGACCGACCTGGACTTCCTGTGCCGGGTGATCGAGTCGGTCATCGACGCCGGCGCGACGACCATCAACCTGCCCGACACCGTGGGCTACTCGACGCCGGACGAGCTGTTCGAGTTCTTTACGACGATCCGCTCGCGCGTGCCCAACGCGGATCGCGCCGTGCTCAGCACGCACTGCCACGACGATCTCGGCCTCGCGGCGGCCAACAGCCTGGCGGCGATCCGCGCGGGCGCCCGGCAGGTGGAGTGCACGATCAACGGCATCGGCGAGCGTGCCGGCAACGCCTCGCTCGAAGAAATCGTCATGGCCACGCGGGTCCGGTCCGACCGGTTGCCGTTCCAGACCGACGTCGACACGCGGCTGATCTACACGGCGAGCCAGCTGCTGACGTCGATCACAGGCGAGGCGGTTCAGGCGAACAAGGCGATCGTCGGCCGTAACGCGTTCGCGCACGAGGCCGGGATTCACCAGGACGGCATGCTGAAGGACCGGCGGACCTACGAGATCATGCGGCCCGAAGAGGTCGGCGTGCCGCGGGCGACGCTCGTGCTCGGCAAGCACTCCGGGCGGCACGCAGTGCAGAAGCGGTGTGAGGAGCTGGGCTGCGCGCTCAGCCGGTTCGAAATCGATCGCGTGTACCGGCGGCTGATGGCGCTCGCAGACGCGCAGAAGCACATCACCGACGCCGACCTGCGACGGATCGTCGGGGACGCTCGCGACGAGGCGCTCGCGGCGCAGTCCGGCGTCGAAACGCTCGCCGCGCACGGATACGGACACGGGGTGTGAAGGCGCGCATCGCGCTCTTGCCCGGGGATGGCATCGGCCCGGAGGTGACCTCAGCGGCGGCGCAGGCGTTGGCGGCGGCGGCTCGGCGATTCGGCCACACGTTCGAGCTGCGGACATTCCCGATCGGCGGCGTCGCGATTCGGCAGACGGGCGAGCCGTTGCCGGCGGCGACGTTGACCGCCTGTCTGGAATCGGACGCGGTGTTCCTTGGCGCGGTCGGGGATCCAGCGTTCGACGGTCATGAGCCGGCCCGGCGGCCAGAGGCCGCGCTCCTCGCGCTCCGGCGGGAGCTCGGCGTCTACGCCAATCTCCGGCCCGCGCGCGTTTACGCCGGCCTCGAATTGTCGGGTCCGCTGAAGCCGGAAGTCGTCGCCGGCGTCGATCTGCTCATCGTCAGGGAACTGACCGGGGGGTTGTACTACGGCACGCCCCGCGGGGTCGCGGCGGACGGGTCGTCGGCGCACAACACGCTCCGGTACACCCGGGCGGAAATCGAACGGGTGACGACGCGTGCGTTTGAAGAGGCGCGCCGCAGGCGCAGGAGGCTGACGTCGGTCGACAAGGCCAACGTGCTCGAGACGTCGCGGTTGTGGCGAGCCGTCGTGACTGAGACGGGCCGGGCGTATCCGGACGTCTCGCTCGATCACATGTACGTCGACAACTGCGCGATGCAGCTCGTTCGGTCGCCGGCGCGGTTCGACGTGATCGTCACGGAGAACATGTTCGGCGACATCCTTTCGGACGAGGCGGGGGCGGTGGTGGGATCGCTCGGGTTGCTGCCGTCGGCGAGCATCGGCAGCGGTCCAGGGCTATTCGAGCCGGTTCACGGCTCCGCCCCCGACCTCTCCGGCCGCGACGCGGCCAATCCCATCGGCGCGATCGCGTCCGCTGCGATGCTGCTGCGCTACGGGCTCAAGCTCACCGAGGAAGCCGACGCGCTCGACATGGCGATCGTCGAGACGATTGCGACGGGCGCCAGGACGGCGGACCTCGTCGCCGGGCCTGAGAGGCCCGGCGCTCCGAGGCCCGGCGCTCCTGTTCTCTCCTGCTCGCTGATGGCGAAGGCCATCACCGATCGCGTCGATCAATTGCGGGCGGTCAGTTCCACTTCAGCCCTCTGAGCTGCGTCAGGTCGACGTTCCCTCCGCTCAACACGCAGGCGACTTTCGATCCCGGCGGCAGCTTCACGAGTCCCGCGAGGAGCGCCGCCACCGGCGCGGCCGCCGCGCCTTCGACCACGAGCTTGCAGTGGGACATGATCCAGACGAGCGCGTCGAAGATCTGCTCGTCGGGAAGCGCCACCAGCTCATCGACGTTCTTGGATACGATCTCGAACGTCAGCTCGCCGACGCGCTTCACCTTGAGACCGTCGATGACGCAGTCGACCCGATCGAGCGTGATCAGCCGGCCGGATTCGACGCTCTGCTTCATGGCCGGCGCGCCCGACGATTCGACGCCGACCACGCGCGCCGAGGGCCTGAAGGACTTCACGGCCAGCGTGACGCCCGAGATCAGGCCGCCGCCGCCGATCGGAACGATCACGGCATCCACCTCGGGCCAGTCCCGGACGATCTCGAGGCCCAGCGTTCCCTGCCCCGCGATCAACTGCTCGTCGTCGAACGGATGGATGTACGTGTAGCCGCGATCGCGGACGAGCGCCTTCGCCTTCTCATTGGCCTCGTCCCAGATGCGGCCGTGGAGGACGACCTCGGCGCCGTACCCGCGTGTCGCCTCAATCTTCGAAGGCGTGGCGTTCTCGGCCATCACGACGACGGCCTTGATCCCGTGGATGGCCGCGGCCTGCGCGACGCCCTGCGCGTGGTTCCCGGCCGATGAGCAGATGACGCCTCGCGCTTTCTCGTCCGCCGAGAGCTGCGCGAACTTGTTGAGCGGTCCGCGAATCTTATATGAGCCGGTCCGCTGCAGCATCTCGGCCTTCAGGCGGACGTCGTACCCCGTGAGCCGGCTCAGGAGCCGGGAGGTGACGAGCGGCGTGTGATAGGCGTTTGAGCCGATACGCTCTCGCGCCTGTTCAAAGGTCTGACGGGAAAAGGCCATAGGGCGGGCCAGCGGCCCGCCCCCATGCTATCTCGTCAGGTCGCCCACTGATACCAGCCGTAGACGAGCAGAAAGGCGCCGAGAATGGCGAGCATGGTTCGGACGACCTGCGCCTGCCGGTCCGGATAGTTTGGTGTGTCCATGGCTACTTCCCCTGCTCGTCGTCCGTGCTGCCGGTCGAGAGCTTCTCCTGTCGCAGCGCGGCGGCGCCGAGCAGCCCGCCCATCCCCATCGATTCGACCGCCGAGCTCGGCACGAGCATCAGCGCGCCCTTTTCCTTCAGGCCTTCGTAGAGCATGTTCATCGCGCGCAAGTGCAGCGCCGTGGGGTTGTTGCGGTACGACTCCGACGCGCGTTCGAAGCTCTTGGCGATTTCCACCTCGGCCTGGCCGAGGATGACGCGCGCCTGCTTCTCGCGCGAAGCCTGCGCCTCGCGAGACATCGCGTCCTGGAGGGCGACCGGGATGACGACGTCACGCATCTCGACGGATTGGACCGTGACGCCCCAGGGGGTGGTCCGCTCGTCGATGAGCTTCTGCAGCTCGGACTCGATTCGTTCGCGCCCGCGCAGCAGATCGGTCAGTGCCGTTCGGCCGATGATGTCGCGCAGCGCGGTCTGCGCCGCCCAGCTCACGGCCTGGCGGTAGTCCTGTACCTCGAGCGCCGCCTTTTCCGGGTCGTACACCATCCAGAACAGGACCGCGTCGACGTTGACCGGCACGGTGTCCGAGGTAAGCGTCTGCTCCGCCGCGAAGCTCGTCGTGATCACGCGCTGGTCCACCCAGCGCGTCACCGTGTCGATGAGAGGCACGATCCAGAACAGCCCCGGCCCGCGCAGGCCGATGTACCGCCCCAGCCGCAAGACGACGCCGCGCTCCCACTGCTTCGCGATCTTCGGCGAGATCGACAGGAGCGTGCCGCCGATCGCGATCGCGACGGGGATGGGCGCCGAGCGTGTCACGACCGCGATCGCCACGGCTGCCGTCCAGGAGAGAACCAGGATCAGCAGGGACACGACGTTGAACCGCACGTCAATCTCCAGCTTCCTGAGATCCTTCAGATCCAGAGTGTCGTCAGCCACGGTTCATGCTCCTTCCACCATCGCGCGCAATTGCGCGATCGCTTGCTCCGGAGAGGCCCCGGCCACCGCTGCGGCCGCGAGATACCCCCTGGCGGCTGCGAGCAGCGCCGCATCTCGCGCCGATCGGTTTGGCGCAGCCGAGCGCGGCGTGCCCACAACGAATGTCCCGACGCCTCGCCGCGTCTCGAGCACGCCGGCGCGCTCGAGCTGTGAGTAGACCCGAGCCACGGTGTTCGCGTTCACCCTGAGGTCGACCGCAAGCTGCCGAACGGTCGGCAGCTGGGACCCTGCGGGCAGATGCCCTGTCGCGATGGCCGCCATGATCTCGCGCTCGAGTTGGGCGTACAGGGGTGTGGGGTCCTTGGGATCCACACGCATCCGGCCCAGGCCCGTCATAACTGGTTTGATTGTACTAGTACTTTAGGGCAAGTCAACGGGGGCCGTCCCCGTAAGGGCGGTTCGCGAACCCCTATTCGACCGTGACGCTTTTGGCCAGATTCCTCGGCTGGTCGACGTCGCAGCCCCGCCGGATGGCGACGTGATAGGCGATGAGCTGCAAGGGCACCACGAAGAGGACGGGCGCCAGCAGGGGATGGGACTCAGGGACCTTGAGGAGCACGTCGCGCGCGGGATCGAGCAGCCCGTCGAGCCCCTCATGGCCGGCGGTCGTCACGGCGATCACCGATCCGCCGCGCGCTTTCACTTCCTGGATGTTCCCCATCATTTTCTCGAAGACGTGGTCGCGTGGGGCGAGCGTCACGACCGGCATGTCTTCATCGATGAGCGCAATCGGGCCGTGCTTCATCTCGCCCGCCGGATAGCCCTCGGCGTGGATGTACGAGATCTCTTTGAGCTTGAGCGCGCCCTCGAGGGCGATCGGGTAATTGATGCCCCGGCCCAGATACAGGAAGTCCCGCCGCTGGTAGAAGCGTTTCGCGATCTCCTCGGTCAGCGGGTCGCATTGCAGGGTTTTTTCGAGAAGCAGCGGAAGCTGGGTCAACCCTTCGAGGTGCGGCAGGACAGCCTTCTCGGTGAGCGTCCCTCGGACCTGGCCCAGGTAGAGCGCCAGGAGATGCAGTGCGACGAGCTGCGAGGTGAACGCCTTGGTCGACGCGACCCCGATCTCGGGCCCGGCGTGGGTGTACACCGTGCCGTCGCTCTCCCGCGTCGCCATGCTGCCCACGACGTTGCAGATGGCGATGCTGCACGCGCCTTTCTTCTTCGCTTCGCGCAGGGCCGCGAGCGTGTCGGCCGTCTCGCCGGACTGCGTGATGACGACCGCGAGCGTGTTCTTCGCCACGATCGGATCCCGGTATCGGAACTCTGACCCGTAGTCCACCTCGACCGGCAGCCGCGCGAGATCTTCGAGGAGGAACTTGCCGACCAGCCCGGAGTGCCAGGATGTGCCGCAGGCGAGGATGACGATCCGCTCGAGCGAGCGCAGCCGTTCGTCCGGGATCTCGATCTCGTGGAGGAAGACCCGCCCCGACTCGACCGACGCGCGGCCGAGGACGGTCTCCTTCACTGCCCAGGGCTGCTCGAAGATCTCCTTGAGCATGAAGTGCTTGTATCCCGCCTTCTCGGCCATGACGGGATCCCAGGACACGCGCGTGCTGACCTTCGAGACCGCGCGCCCCGAGTAGTCGGTGAACTCGACGCCGCGCGGCGTGATCACCGCCATTTCCTCGTCGCCGAGGAAGACCACCTCGCGCGTGTGCTGGAGGATCGCCGGGATATCGGAGGCGACGAAGAACTCACCGTCGCCCAGCCCGACGACGATCGGCGGGCCGTTGCGGACGGTGACGATCTTCTCGGGATCTTCCGCGGAGATCAGCACGAGCGCGAACAGGCCGCGCAGAGACAGCAGCGCACGGCGCACCGCGTTCTCGAGCCCGTCATCCTGCATCTCGCGTTCGACCAGGTGCGCGACGATCTCGGTGTCGGTCTCGGTGGCGAACGTGTGCCCTTCGCGCTGGAGCTGATGCTTCAACTCGAGATAGTTCTCGATGATCCCGTTGTGGACGACAACGATGCGCCCCGTGCAGTCGCGATGCGGGTGGGCGTTCTCTTCGGTAGGCCGTCCGTGCGTCGCCCAGCGGGTGTGGCCGATGCCGTAGTCGCCATCGAGCGGGTTGCCGGCGATGGTCTCCTCGAGCCGCGCGAGCTTGCCGGCGCTCCGCCGCAATTCGATGGCGCCCTTGCGCACGATGGCGACGCCCGCCGAATCGTATCCGCGATATTCGAGCCGGCGCAGCCCGTCGATGAGAATCGGCACGACCTTCCGCTGCCCGATGTACCCGATGATGCCGCACATGGTCTGATCCTTATGGGCCTGGGGCATAGGGCCTGGGGCCTAATCCCAAGCCCCAGTCCCCAAGCCCCTAACGCTTCTTTCTCTTATCGACCCAACCCTCTTTGTTCACTTGCCGGCCTCGTGCGACCGCCAGCGCCCCCGGCGGCACATCGTCGGTGATCGACGATCCCGCGCCGATGTAGGCGCCCCGGCCGACCTTCACAGGCGCGATCAACTGGGTGTCGCTCCCGATGAACGCGCCGTCTTCGATGACCGTGGGGTGCTTCTTCGTGCCGTCGTAGTTGCACGTAATCGTGCCGGCGCCGATGTTCACGTTCGCGCCGATCGTCGAATCGCCGAGGTACGCGAGGTGGTTGGCCTTCGATCCGCGGCCGAGCGTCGTCTTCTTCAGCTCGACGAAGTTACCGACACGCGCCTGCTCGCCGACCTCGGAGTCTGGCCTGAGGCGGGCAAACGGGCCGACGATCGCGCCCGAGGCGATCCGCGACGCGGTGATGACGCAGAAGTTCAGAATCGTCACCCGGTCGCCGATCGTCGAGTCCACGATCCGGACGCCTGCGTGGATTTCGCACCCGGTCCCGATCGTCGTGCGCCCCTCGAGGTGCACGTTGGGATGAATCACGGTGTCGGGACCGACCGTGACGTCGGGACCGACGTAGGTGCAGGCGGGATCCTCGAGGGTCACGCCGGCGGCCATCAGAGCCTCGTTTCTTGTTTGTCTCATCATGGCGCTCACTTCAGCCAGCTCGGCGCGGCTGTTGATCCCTCGCACCTCGCGAGGGTCCTCGGCAACCAACGTCTCGACCCTGAGGCCGTGGCGGCTGTACACCTCCGCCGCATCCGTTAGATAGTACTCCCCCTGCGCGTTGTTCGTGGCGATCGCGCGGAGCTGGTCGTACAAGGGCCCAAGCTCGAACGCGTAGAAGCCGGCGTTGATCTCGCGGATCGCGCGTTCCTCCGGCGAGGCATCGCGTTCTTCAACGACCCGCTGGACCCGTCCCCCGGATCGGATGACGCGGCCGTAACCGAAAGGTCGATCGAGGACGGCGGTCAGCAGCGTCGCCGCCGCGCCAGCGGCCGCGTGGGTCGCGACGAGCCGGCGCAGGGTCTCGGTCGACAAGAGCGGCGCGTCGCCCGACAGCATCACGACAGTGCCACTCCGCCCCGCGAGATAGGGCTCGGTCTGGAGGAGCGCATGCGCCGTGCCTTTTTGAGGATCTTGAAGGGCGAACTGCGTGGCCGGGCGATTTCTGCTCACGGTCTCGCGCACCGCGTCGGCCATGTGTCCAACGACGATCGTGATTGAGGCGGCGCCGAGTGGATCGGCCGCCCGCAGGACGTGCTCGATCAGGGGAAGGCCGGCCGCCTCGTGAAGGACCTTTGGACGGGCCGACTTCATCCGGGTCCCTTTCCCGGCAGCCAGTACGACGATGTGGAGTTCGGGCATCGGCCCCAAACGGCCGCTTCAGCGCGCCACGCGCGGGCGTCGGCGCCGCGCCATCGACGAGCCCGGAACCGGCTCGACCAGGACGCGGAACGCATCGTTCGCGCGCAGCGCCTCGAAGTCGCCGTCCTGGCGCGCCAGGGCACGATTCTCGGGGTTCAGCTCTATCGCGCGCTTGAGATGATCGATCGTCCGGCTCTCATCTCCCCGTGCTGCGGCGATGACGGCAAGCATGTACTCGGCGAGGTCGTTTTCCGCATCATCCGCCTGGACGTGCCGGAGGAGCGCGAGCGCGCCGTCGTAGTCGCCGGAGTTCAGGGCGACCGTCGCCGAGAGCAGGCGCTCTTCAGCGGTTTGGGGTGAGGAGGGGGCTGAGACCATCTCGCGCTCGCAGACCTTCAAATAGAGTCTAGCCCGTTCGTCTACCTCACGCTCCTCAGGGTACCTGCCAAGGATTTCCCGGAATATCGAAGCCGCCGCCTCGAATGCCCGGCGCTGCAATGCTTCAACCCCACGCTCGTAAAGAGCTACCGCCTCGAGATGCGAAGGTGCAGGGGGAGGCGGAGGCTGAGGAGCAGTCGGCGCGCGCCGGTCTGGCCGGCTCGGCCGTCCCTGGACGGGTGTGGGTGGCGGCGCAGCGCGCCGTTTCGGGCGTTCGGGAGAGGAAGGACGGGCGCGTCCCCGACGAGTCTTGGCCATCAGCCTGCTCCTGCGCCCGGAAACATCGGAGGGGCAACGGGGCGACAGGCGGCCGTAACGTAACAAATCCCTCATTATTAGGTCAACCAACAGACTCCTTAGCCCTTTCAATCGCTCCATACACTTCGCGACGTGGCAGACGGTACTTTAAGGCCAATTGACCAATTGCATCGCGGCGTGACAGGTGCTCAGACTCTATCAAATGACCAAATTCTGCCAGAAGTGCCAGCTGGTCAGGCAGTTCACCAACAGCTTCCGTCTCCTCGAGCGCTGAAACAACAACGGTATACTCCCCTCTCGGCTCTGCTACGACGGCCAGAACATCCTTAATTGGTCCTTTGACCAATGTTTCATGGATTTTTGTGAGCTCTCGGGTCAGACAAATTGGTCTAATGCCAAAAACAAGAGCGGCTGCTGCCAGCGTCTCTCGTATTCTATGGGGTGCCTCAAAGAACACGATCGTTTCAGGCTCATCAGCAAGACCACGAAGCCAGTCGTTTCTGGCTTTCGACCTACGCGGAGGGAACCCAGCGAACCGAAATGAGTCCACGTTGAAGCCGGAGCTGACGAGCGCCGCCATCACCGCACTCGGACCGGGAATCGCCACCACCTTGAAGCCGCGTTCGGCCGCGGCGGCCACGACCTGGCGGCCGGGGTCCGACACGCCAGGAGTGCCCGCGTCCGAGACCAGGGCGATGTCGTCGCCCGCGGCGAGCCGATCGAGCAACCCCTGGATCCGCCGGCGCTCGTTGTGCGCGTGGACGCTCGTCGTGGGCGTCGAGATCGAGTAGTGTGAGAGGAGTTTGGCCGTCCGGCGGGTGTCTTCGGCCGCGATGATGGCGACCTCCCGCAGAATCCGGAGCGCTCGAAGAGTGATGTCCTCGAGGTTGCCGATCGGCGTTGCGACGACGTAAAGGGAACCGGGCATCACCGACTCCATGTATTCATCGGAACCGCTGCCGCACTTCGTCGACGACTACCTAGCGTACCTGCACGAGCGGCACCCGACCAACGCCACTTTCGACGGCGTCCACACGCACGACGACCTGCTCGAGGATCTGGCCCGTCCGGCGGTGGACGCCCAGATCACGGAACTATCCGGATTCGCCCGCCGGCTGGCGGCGATCGACCCGGCCATCCTGACGCCGATCGAGCAGATCGAGCGGCCTGCGCTGGACTCCAACATCCGATCCCGGCTCTTCGAGCTCGAGACCACGCGCACGTGGGAGCGGAACCCGCAGTATTACGCGGATTTGCTGGCGACGAGCCTTGCCGGGCAGGCGTTGTTCGACTACGCGCCCCTCGAGGACCGCGCGCGGCGCGTCCTGTCGAAGCTCCGGCAGACGCCGCGCTTCATCCAGGCGGCGCGCGACAACATCAAGCAACCTCCGGGGATTTTCGTCAAGATCGGCCTCGAGACCATGCGAGGCACCCTGCGGTTCATCGAGGAGGATCTGCCGCGGGCGTTCGGAGCCGTAGACGATCTTCACCTCCTTGGCGATCTCGCCGATGCCTCTATGGGCGCCGCCGCGGCGGTGCGGTCCTACATTGCCCATCTCGAAGAGGAGCAGGGATCGCGCAGCCGGGCCTCCTTCCGGCTGGGGCGCGAGGCGTTCGACGAAAAGCTGCGCCTGGAGGAAGGTATCGGCGTCGGCGCCGACGGGCTCCTGAAGATCGCTCTGCGCGAGCTGAGGGCCACTCAGGAGGAATTCAAGCGCGTCGCGGGGCGCTCGAATGGCGCCGACGCGATCGAGACCTGGCGGCGGCTGAAGGACGATCATCCGGACCCCGGGCGGCTCGTGGACGTCGCGCGCCAGCAGATCGACGAGCTCGAGGCATTCATCCGCACGCGCGCGCTCGTGTCGCTCCCCGAGGGCGACCCGGTCATCGTCGCCCCGTCCCCGAAGTTCTACCGGTGGACGTTCGCGAGCATGTGGACGCCTGGTCCGTTCGAGACGCGGCCGATTCGCGCCTACTACTACATCACCGACGTCGATGCCGCCTGGTCGCCCGATCGCCAGGAAGAGCACATGCGCGATCTGAATCACGGCGCGCTGTGGGCGATCTCGATCCACGAGGTGTACCCCGGGCACTTCCTGCACTATCAGCACCTCCGTCAGGTCGAGTCGTCGCTTCGCAAGTCCATCCTCTTTTCATCTGCGTCGTTCGTCGAGGGGTGGGCGCACTACTGTGAGCAGATGATGATCGAGGCGGGTTTCGGCCGCGAGGATCTCTCCGTGCGGCTCGGCCAGCTCGCCGAGGCGCTCATCCGCCTGTGCCGGTTCGTCGTCGGCATCCGGCTGCACGCCGAGGACATGTCGGTCGAACAGGGCGTCCGGTTTTTCCGCGACGAGGCGTTCATGGAGGAAGGCAGCGCCCGCCGCGAGGCGGAGCGCGGCGCGTTCGACCCCTCCTACGTCGTGTATTCGGCGGGAAAGCTGATGCTGCTGAAGCTGCGTGAGGACTACAAGGCGATGACGGGCGGGAAGTACTCGCTCCGCGCGTTCCACGACGCGCTGCTCTCGAACGGCACGCTGCCGTTCTGGGTCCATCGCAGGCTCATGCTCGGCGAGGCCCCGGGCGCATTGATAGAATAGACGCGATGCCGCTCTACGAATACCAGTGCGAAGCGTGCGCGCAGCGGTTCGAGGTCATCCAGAAGTACTCGGATCCGCCGGCAGCGGTCTGCCGTGTCTGCGGGAGCGGCCCGGTCAGGAAGCTGCTGTCGTCGCCGGCGATTCAGTTCAAAGGCAGCGGCTTCTATATCACCGACTACGCGCGCAAGTCGGGCGATTCGGGCACGTCCACGTCGTCAGGCGATTCCTCGAAAGGTGATTCCTCGAAAGGCGATTCCTCGAAGCCGGCCGACAAGTCCTCGAAAGAGTCCTCATCGTCTGATACGGCTGCCGCCAAGCCTTCGACGCCGGGATCGAAAGATCCCGTCTGACCCGATGTGGCACCACCCTTCCGCCTTCGCGTGAAGCTTCGGCGGACCGCCGTAGCCTTGGCGTAGGCGGGTCAGGGTGGTCCAGCACTCAGGCGATCTCAGCGAGATTGAGGGAGCGAAGGTACTCGCGAAGCGGCTCCGCGAGGTCCGGGCGCTTGAGCGCGAAGTAGACCACCGCCCGCAGGTACCCGTTCTTGTTGCCGGTGTCGTGACGCACGCCGTTGACCTCGCACGCGTAAATCGGCCGCGACGCCAGGAGCCGCCGGAGGCCGTTGGTCAACTGGATCTCGCCAGTCCGGTCCCTGGCGGTCGCCTCGAGCGCGGCGAAGATGTCCGGCGTCAGGATGTACCGGCCGATAATCGCGAGGTCGGACGGGGCTTCGTTGGTGGGCGGCTTTTCGACGAGATCGGTGATTCGGTACACGCCCGGGCGGACCGGCTCATAGGCGATGATCCCGTACAAACTGACGTTCTCCTTCGGCACGCGCTCGACGAGGAGGACCGGCGCGTCGGTCTCCTGGTACACCTGAATCATCTGTGCGAGCGCGGACGGCGTCGCGTCGATGACGTCGTCGGCCAGAATCACGGCGAACGGTTCGTCCCCGACTAGGGTGCGCGTGACGAGGACAGCGTGCCCCAGGCCGAGCGGCTCCCCCTGACGCACGTACGAAAAATTGATCAGATTGGAGATCTTCCGAATCTCACTGAGCTGGTCCGCCTTGCCGCGTTGTTCGAGGAAGCTCTCCAGCTCGATGGAGACGTCGAAGTGATCCTCGATGGCGTTCTTTCCGCGGCCGGTGACGAGGATGACGTTGTTCACGCCGGCGGCGACCGCCTCCTCCACGCCGTACTGGATGATCGGCTTGTCCACGAGCGGCAGCATTTCTTTCGGCTGGGCCTTGGTGGCCGGAAGGAACCGCGTGCCGAGACCCGCCGCGGGGAAGACCACCTTCCGAATCTGACGCGCCATCCGCATAGGATATAGGATTTACGCATGCTCGACCCCGCGCTCGTCCGCGATCGCCTCGACGACGTCAGAGCCGGACTGCGAAACCGCGGCCTGTCGGTCGATCGGGAGCTGGAACAGCTCGCGACGCTCGAAGCGCGCCGCCGGCGGGTCATCCCGGAGCTCGAAGGGCTCAAGAGGGACCAGAACGCGGCGGGAGACGAAGTCGCCCGGGCGAAGCGACAGGGCAAGGACGCGTCGGATCTCTTCGCCGCCAGCAAGCAGCGCGCGCAGCGGATCCGCCAGCTCGAGATCGAGCTCGAGCAGATCGAGCAGCAGCGGACGGCCGTCCTGATGGCGCTGCCGAACCTGCCGCATTCCACGGTGCCGGTTGCGTCGGGGGCGGACGGCAACGTCGAGGTGCGCCGGCACGGCGAGCCACGACAGTTCGAATTCCCGGTCAAGGCGCACTGGGATCTCGGGCCGGCGCTCGGGATCCTGGATTTCGAGAGGGCGACGAAGCTGTCGGGCTCCCGGTTCTCGGTGCTCGTTGGCGCGGGGGCGCGGCTCGCGCGCGCGTTGATTGATTTCATGCTCGACCTTCATACGCGCGAGCATGGCTATACGGAGATCGAGCCGCCGTTTCTCGTCAACAGCGCGGCGCTGACCGGGACGGGGAACCTTCCGAAGTTCGAGGCGGATCTGTTCAAGATCAGCGGCGACTGGGACCTCTATCTGATCCCGACGGCGGAAGTCCCGCTGACGAACCTCCATCGCGGCGAGATCCTCGACGGCCGTGAGCTCCCGATCAAGTACACGGCGTATACGCCCTGTTTCAGAAGCGAAGCTGGATCGTACGGCGCCGACGTGCGCGGCCTCATCCGCCAGCACCAGTTCGACAAAGTGGAGCTCGTGAAGTTCACGACGCCCGATCGATCGTACGAGGAGCTCGAATCGCTGACGGCGAACGCCGAAGAAGTGCTGAAGCGGCTCGGCCTTCCATATCGAACCATGGCGCTTGCGACCGGCGATCTGGGATTCGCATCGGCAAAGACCTACGACATCGAGGTCTGGCTGCCGAGCCAGAACGCGTATCGCGAGATCTCCTCCTGCAGCAACACCGAGTCCTTCCAGGCGCGGCGGGCGAGCATCAAGTTCCGTCCTGGCGGAACCGGCAAGGCGGAATTCGTGCACACGCTCAACGGCTCGGGCCTGGCCGTCGGCCGCACGTGGATCGCGATCGTGGAGAACTACCAGCAGGCGGACGGCACGGTGGTCATCCCTGAGGCGCTGCGGCCGTACATGCACGGGCTGGAGACGATCAAGCCGAAGTGACTCAGCACCGGGTCGTCGCGCTGGGCGCCAGCAACCTCACGCGTGGCTTCAGGACGCTCGTGTCAACCGCCAGAGACACCTGGGGGTCGGATGTCGAGATCCTTGTGGCCCTGGGATTGGGCCGGTCGTACGGCGCGCCAAGCCGGCTGTTGATTCGAACGCTACCGGGTATCCTGCAGTCAGGCGTCTGGCAGCATCTGGACAGCCGCCCGCAGCGGCCCACTAGCGCACTCGTCACTGACGTCGGGAACGACATCCTGTATGGCGCGGCCCCAACTCAGATTCTTGCCTGGGTCGAGGAATGTGTCGTGCGCCTTCAGCGCTACACCAACGATATCGTCCTGACCGATCTCCCGATGAACGGCATCCGCGCGCTTTCGCGGAGTAAATTCCTGCTGTTTCGCACAATGCTGGTGCCTCAGTGCCGGCTGTCGTTCAGCCAGGTCCTAGACAGATCCGAGCAGGTGACGGCTGGTCTCGAGGCAATCGCGCTCAAGCGAGGGCTTCACTTCTTGCGTCTGAAGCCTGAATGGTACGGGTTCGACCCTGTTCACATCCGTCCCGGCCGTTGGGGAGCAGCGTGGCGTGAAATCCTGGCCGGGGAGTCTGATCACACAGGCGGACGCGGCCCCGGTTGGCTGGAAACCCTCCGCGTGTACACGCTGTTTCCTGAGCGGCAGTGGCTGCTGGGGCTGGAACGAGTCACACCCCAATCAGGCGTGCTTCTCCCGTCGGGGGGACGCGTATGGCTGTACTGATGCGCGCGGTTCCAGAAAGCGGATGACGAGCGCGAACTTCGAATCGTGCGGAGGGGGAGCGGCATGACCGAGCTCGCGGCGGCACAGCGCCAGGAGACGGCTTTCCTGTTCGACCTGGACGGCACCCTCGTCGACAGCGTGTATCAGCACGTCCTCGCCTGGCGTGAAGCCCTTGAAACGGAGGGGTTCGATCTGTCTGTCTGGCGTATCCACCGCAAGATCGGCATGAGCGGCGGGCTGTTCACCAACATGCTCCTCCGCGAAACGGGCCTCGAGCTCGATCAGCAGCGCATCGAGCGCCTCCAGCGGCTCCACGCGGAGGCTTACAAACGCACTCGCTCGAATATTCGACCACTCCCGGGCGCCCGAGCGCTGCTGACGTCTTTGACGAACGCCGGCATTCCGTGGGCCATCGCGACGAGCGGACGAATGGAGACGGCCGGCCCTCTACTGGAATCGCTCGGCATCGATCTGAACCGCATTCCGGTCGTAACTCGCGATCAAGTGAAGTACGCGAAGCCGGAGCCCGACCTGTTCCTCGCGGCCGCCAACCGCCTCGGCGTGGGAATCGAGACGGCGTCGGTCGTCGGCGACAGCGTGTGGGACATGCTTGCTGCTCGACGTGCGCGGGCGCTCGGTATCGGCCTGCTCTCAGGTGGCTATGGCCTGGAAGAGTTGGAGCGCGCCGGCGCGTACCGGGTCTACGAAGATCCCGCCGATCTGCTCAGGCACCTCGACGAAGTAGGCGGGCGCCGCTAGGGGCGCACTCCGCGTGGCTTGCCAGCTGTAGCTTACGGACTCGCTGGCAAGCGTGAGCGAAGGTTCGCCGACGGTCTAACGCCCTCGTTCGAGCTCGATCGCACGCGCGCGCGTATACGTCACTTCGACGACGTCCCCGCGTTTCAGCCCTTCGAGCAGACGGGGATCGAGGACGTACCTGGCCACCGTCCGTTTGTTGCCATCCTTGTACACGACCATCTGGGTTCGCATGTCGACGCTCTCGATGGTGACCGTGGCTTTGAGCTGCTGGATTACGTCGGTCCCTTGATCCCCGCCGGCTCCCCTGGCGGCGGCCGTCGTGTCGGCGACTACGCCCGGTTTCGCGTCAGGGCGCACGGCGACGACGATCGATTCCTTGATCTGGATACGCACCGTGTCGCCTGATTTCAGCTCGTCGAAGAGTGTGAGCTTCGCGTCCACGTAGACGGTATGGACGAGGCCGTTCTCGGCGCGCAGTGTCAGCGTCCGCCCCAGCCTGTCGACGCGGTCCACACGCGCGATGAGCCTCAGGACGTCCCGCGTGGAGGCAACGGGCTCCTGCGACGGTGTCGGAGCGGCCATGAGCAACACGAAGAGCAGTGTGATGGGCGCTGGCATGGTCGAAGTGTAGCGGGATCTGTGGCCGAGGCGAAGCCGGAGGCCCCCATGACCGTCGCAAGCCTACGTCAGCCGCATTGAGGATTGTGGATTGCGCTCACCTTCGCATGGCTTGCCTAGCCGAAGCTCACGCTTCGGCGTGAGCGCGCGTGAGCGAAGGATGGCGGAGAGGGAGGGATTCGAACCCCCGGTACGGTTCCCCGTACAGCGGTTTTCAAGACCGCCGCCTTAAACCGCTCGGCCACCTCTCCGCGCGACTCTCCATTATCGAACAAAAAAGCCCGCCGACGCCGAAGCGCCGGCGGGCCATCGAAATCCGACTTCACCCTCCCTCAGGGCACTTCGGCGAGCACCAGCGAGAACATGAAGTTGAACGTGTTCACCCTGTTGAACGTCACGCCTCCGTCGTCCGACAGGTACGACATGCCCAGGACAGCCGGCGTGTTGTTGAGTCCGACGAGAGGAGGTTGACCGCTGACCCCGGGATACGGAGTGGTCAGCGGCCCACGCAGCACCAGGAACAGGTTCTGGATCGTGCCGTCGGCGATTCCCTCCCGAATCTGATGGCCGAGCAGGCGCGGCCTCGGGAAGTGGAACGGCGCGAAATCCGAGTCCTGAGCCAGGAATGGCGCTTGTCGCGCGAGCGGGTGGACTAGATCGATTGAAGCCAGAGCACCCGTGGCGTCCACGGTCCCCGTCGTCAGCATGGCTTCCGTCCACAGCGGCGCCACCGATGCATCCACGACGAAACTGTTGAAGAGCGCCGACTGCACCAGGATGTCCTCGCCGGGGTTCACCGCAGAGACCAGCGCGGCGGGGATGCGCTGGGCATAGTACCGGCTGACCGGCGAGTTGATGAAGCCGATCGCGTTCAGCGTGGCGCCGAAGGTGTTGATGTTCGTCGTTCGATTGGTGACGAAGTCGATTCCATTGGTCGTCGTGCCGGCCAGCACCAGGACGAGGTTGTCATCGCCCGGGCTCCGCTCGAGATCGGCTTCCCGCCTCCGGTTCCAGCGCTCCTCGTTGAAGTTCTGCTGGCCGAAGAAGTTGCCGATCTGCGTCGTGAAGCTGATGCTGCCGACCGCAACAGGGAAACCGTCGACCGCCTCGATCGCGAGTTCGTAGAGCGCAAACGGCAGCGTGATGGAGAACGGGCCGTGGAAGAGCGGCACCGTCGCCATCGGAACCGGTATCGAGTACTTGCCGTCCAGGATGGCCAGGTCTCGATTAGCCATGGGAATAAAGAACAGGCCCCCATTCGCCGGATTGAACGAGAGGTTGGTCGTGCCGCTGTACGCGCCGACGACGGCGGTACCGGTGACATCCTCGGCCTGAACCGCGGCGCCCGCGATGTCCTGGTTCAGGACCCCATGATGAACGTTGCCTGTGATGACGCCGTACCGATGCCTGAACGCGACATCGCCGGGCTGAAGTCTCGGCGGCCCGCTCGAAGCGGTCCCCTCCGGGTAGAGGTACGACGCCCACGCAATGTCGTCCGGGTGCGGACTCCTCTGCGCGAGCTCCTGCGCGGGATCGCCGGTGTCGATGAATGGGAACATCGTCGCGCCGGTCCCGTCGGTTCTGCTGGTCTGATTGAGGTTGCTGTGCGACAGCCCGAACGAATGCCCGAACTCGTGGACCGCGACCGCGAACAGGTCGACTGAGCGGGTGACCGTGTCGGCCTGCGTGGGGTCGAGCGTGTAGCGGAACCCGTTCGAGACCTTTGTGTTGAACTGCACGTCGTTGTCGATGATCGTGCCCGCCTTGTAGTTACCCGGCGGGAACTCGTTGTCGCCGTCGCCGTCGGCGTCTCCCATGACCGTGAGGGTGTTCGAGACGTCCGGGTCCCCGTCGCCGTCGATGTCGTCTCCGTGAACGGCCGTCGAATCCGCGATCAGGGTCACGGAAGGCGAGGAGGCGATCGCGCCGAAACCGGCGTCGGTCCGGAACGTGATCTCGTTGACGAAGTCGAAGCCTCGAAGACCGGGGTTCGCCGTCGTTCCGGTGAGGTTCATCTGAATGAACGACGTCGGGATCCCGTTCCACCTGTCCAGGCTCTCCTGCAGCGCCGTCGTCATCTGGGCGACGGAGATGAACGGAGCGCCGAGCGGATTCGGAATCGGATCGAGCGTGGTGTTCATGCTGTACCGGACCGGAATCGACCGGACGTCCCACTGGATGCCGATGACCCTCGCCAGAATGTGTCCGGGAATTGGTGACGGTGTCATCGCGGTGATGTCGAAGGTCTCGAGACGCCCTCCAGCCTGCAGACTCGAGGAGGCCACGATTGCGAGTACCGACGCAAACGAAGATGGACGCGATCTTGTGTCGCATGATAAGTGACTCCTTCGGCCAGCCCGGGCTAGCGGAGGTACTCCAGGATTTCCTGCTTGAACTCGGAGAGGCCGACGAGCGTGACCGCGCCACGCACCGCCCCGGTACCTCCCACGAGCGTCACTTGCGTCAGATCGCGAGAGACGGCCTTGCCGCCCTTGCCGTCGTCAACAATCGAGAACTTGCCCTGCGAGAACCCCAGGACGGTGAGGCCGCTTGCGATCTCTCCGTCCCGCGAGAGGAACAGGAAGACCTCCTCGCCGTCGCGCAGTTGCGGAGCGCCGGCGTAGGTCACGGCGATTGGGAATCGGCGATTGGCGTCGGCACCGCCCGGGAGGGCCACTGAAACTGTGTCGCCGACGTCCCCCTTGACTCTCTCACTGACAGATACCGTCGCGACCGTTACGAGCGTACGCGGGTTTTCCCAGACCGCTCGGACGTCGGTCACCCGTCCGATTACGATTGTGTCAGCCGTGTCGGCCATCTCTTCGTTCGACAGCCGACGGGCGGTTGTGGCGGCCAGATCGACGGCCGCGGCGGCGATGAACACCAGGTAGGCGAGCGTACGCAGGGTTCTCCGCATGGGCTGTGTATCTCCTCAACGGATTTGTGAGTTACCCCTTGGGCGAGAGCGGTCCCGGGACGCGGATTCTAGTTCCGGAGCGCGACGAAGCGCAAGAGACCGCCGAGGCGAGGCTGAAGCCTGGTAACCACCGAGCGACTAGACGTCGGGGAGAAGCGTGACGGCGCATTCCTCGACGCCGCGCCCTCGCACCGCCGTGACTTCGAAACGCAGACGGTCGAACTCGACGACGTCGGCGACGCGCGGCGGACGCCCGAGGAGCGTGAGCACCAGACCGCTGACGCTGTCGACGTCGGCGTGCTCGACGTCGAGGTCGAACTGCTGCCCGACTTCATCGAGGCGCATCGTCCCCTTGACGCGCAGCCTTCCGAACTGATCGCGGGCGCCCGCGACCGTCGCGCCCTCCTCGACGATGTGGCCCAGGACTTCGTCGAACAGGTCCGTGAGCGTGATGACGCCGGCCGTGCCGCCGTGCTCGTCGATGACGACCGCGATCTGCGTCCGCTCCCGGCGCATCGTCGCCAGCACGTCGTCGAGCGGCGCGGTTTCCGGAACCACCGGCAGCGGCCGCGCCTTCGTCGGATCGAACGATTGCCTCGAGATGAAGAGCCGTAGCAGATCCTTGATGTGCACCATGCCGACGATGTGATCCAGATCGCCGTCGTACACGACGTAGCGTGTGTGAGGCGAGGCGCCCAACACCGAACCGATCTCGTCGAGGCTCGCCCGCGCCGGCAGGCCAACGACCCGGACGCGCGGCACCATGGCTTCCGCGGCGGTGAGCGCGCCGAACTCGAACAACTCGCGCAGCATGCGGCTCGACTCCCGGCGCAGCTCACCGCCTTCTTCGCTTTCCTCGACGATGATCGAGAGCTCTTCCGGGGTGTAGTAGTGCTCCGGCCCGGTGACCTGTCGGCGGATGCCGAGGAGCCGGAGCGTCAGGTTGCCGGCGCCGTTGAGCGCCACCACGATCGGATACGTCGCTTTGTACAGCGCGACCATTGGTGGAGCGATCCACAGGACGACGCGGTCCGCATACTGGAGCGCGACGGACTTCGGCACCATCTCGCCGACGACGATGTGGAGGTACGTCAGCAGGATGACCGCGATGACGCTCGCGACCGCGTGCGCGGCGATCCAGCGCCCCGCCCCGACATACTCGAGCTGCGTGGCGATCCACTCGGCGACGACATGTTCGCCGTACATGCCGAGGCCGAGGCTCGCGACCGTGATGCCGAGCTGGGCCGTCGCGATGAACCGATCCTGCCTGATCGGATCCGAGAGGACGCCCATGACGAGCCGCGCGGTACGGTGGCCACGATCCGCGAGGCGCTGGATCGCCTGGCGCGGGGCACCGACGATCGCGAACTCCGCCGCGACGAACAGGCCGTTCGCCACGACGAGCCCCGTGATGATGGCGATGGCGACGAGGCTATCCACGCTTCGCCTCCGGCTGGGCCTTCAACTCGTCCTGCACCACGCCGACGAGCGCGGACACGACATCCTCGAGTGTGACAAGGCCCGCCAGCTCCCCCCCTCGTCCGTCACGAGCACGCCGTGCGCGCGGCGCTCCCGCAGGAATCCGATCAGACGATCGGCCGGCATAGCCGCCGGTACCGTCGCGATCGGTCGGAGGAGGCCGTCGATCGCGTGCGTTCCTGACAGGTAGCCGACGGCAAGATCCTTGGTGCGGAGCATGCCGATCACATTCGACGCCTTGCCGCGAAAGACCGGTAGCCGTGTGTAGGGGCTCGATGCCACGGCGCGGACGATTTCGTCGAAGGGCTGGTTCCCATCGAGCAGCACGAGCCGCTCGCGCGGCACCATCAGCTCGCGCGCGGTCCGCCGACGCAGCTGGAGCGCCTTGTGGAGGCGGACCTGCTCCTCGGGCTCCAGCAGCCCGCCGTCCCGGCTTTCCGCGATCAACATCTCGATTTCTTCGGGCGAGTGGATATGTCGATGGCCGGTATTCTGAACGCCGAACGCCTTCAGCAGGAGGATCCCGGATCCGTTGAGCGCCCAGATGAACCAATCCATCACGCGCAGGGACCAGCGCATCGGGACGACCGTCCACAGCGCGATCTGGGTCGGGTACTGCAGCGCCAGCGACTTCGGCACGAGCTCGCCGAAAATGACGCCGAGGATCGTCAGGCCGATGAGGATCGCCGCGGCTGCGGTGGACTGGGCCGAATCGGGCTCGAATCCGGCTCGGACGAGCAGCGGCGCGACGACGGGCGACAGCCGGGCCTGGCCGAACGCGCCCAGCACGAGGCTGCCGAACGTGATCCCTATCTGCGACGCCGCGATGTATCGATCGAGCTGCCGGGCGTCTTCGACGACCGGCAACAGCCGGGCCGCCAGCGGATCGCCGTCTTCGGCCATCCGTCGCAGCCGGCTGCGCCGCACGCTCACGGCGGCGAACTCCGCGGCCACGTACACCGCGGTCAGGAAAATCAGGCCAGAAATGATGGCCCAGGCCGCGACCACGCCCCGCAGATTACCGCATCAGGTGCTCAAGGTGCTCAAAGTGCTCTAGGTGCTCAAGGTGCTTCGGTGGACCCTGAGCACCTTGAGCACCCTATTCGGTGCGCAGAGCGACGAGCGGGTCGACGCGCGCCGCCGCGCGGCCGGGCAGCAGGCTCGCCGCCACCGCGACCGTCGCGATGCCGCCGACGACGATGGCGAAGACGGTCGGTTCGGTCGGCTGAGTGTCGAAAAGCAGCGTCGTCATGAACCGCGTCAGAGCGATCGCGCCGGCCGCACCGATCGCCGCCCCAATCGCCGTGAGCGCCACCGCCCGGCCCAGAACGAGACGCATGATGTCGCCGGGCCTCGCGCCGAGCGCCATCCGCACGCCGATCTCGCGCGTGCGCTGCGCGACCGAGTACGCCATCACGCCGTAGATGCCGATCGCCGCGAGGAGCGCGGCGACGACGGCGAAGCCGGCGAGTATCGCCATGACCATCCGCCGCTCCGCGACCGACCGCGAGACGACCGCGTCCATCGGCTGCAGATTGGCGACCGGCAAGGCCGGATCCATCGCCTGCACTTCCTTGACGAGCGCGGGCCCGAGTGCGGCCGGATCGCCCGCGGCGCGAAGCACGAGCGCGATCCACGGATACGAGAATCGACCCGGCGGGTAGTAGATCATGGGACGCGACTCGGTTTCGAGCGTGGCGTGCCTGATGTCGCCGACGACCCCAACGATCTCGTCCCACCCCTGGTCGTTCCAGTACACGTTGATGCGCCGGCCGAGCGGGCTCTCGTTCGGCCAATACTGCCTCGCCATCGTCTGGTTGATGATGACGGTGCGCGTCTTCTCGCGCGAGTCGCGCTCGTCGAATAAACGCCCGGCGACGTGCGGAATGCCCATCGCCGCGAAATAATGACCGGTCGCGACACGGACCTCGCAGACCGGCTCGGAGCCGGGCGGCGGCTTCTCCCGTCCTTCGATCACGAACGCCGTCGCGGCCGCCGGGCCGGCCAGCGGGAGGAACGACACGCCTCCAGCGCTGCGGACGCCAGGCATCGCCTCGACCCGCTTCACCAGGTCGTCGAAGAACCGGATCACTTTGCCCGTGTTGTCATAGCGGACCGTTGGAATGGAGATCTTTGCGCTCAGGACTTGCTCCGCGCGGAAGCCCGGGTCGACGCTGACCAGCCGGGCGAAGCTCCGGATCAACAGGCCGGCTCCGGCGAGCAGGACCAAGGCAATCGCGATCTCCGAGACGACGAGCAGGCTGCGCATCCGCCCGCCCCGCGCGTCGTCCGCGCGGGCGCCGTCTTTCAGTGAGTTCTGCAGATCCGGCCCCGCGGTGGCAAAAGCGGGCGCCAGGCCGAAGAGGAGCGCTGTCACGAGCGACAGACCGACGGTGAAGAGCACGACGCGGGCGTTGAGCGCTATCTCGTGTGCGCGAGGCAGCGAGAACCCGGCTTCGGCAGCGATGCGGAACGATGCGATTCCCCACCATGCCATGAGCAGGCCGGCGAGCGCGCCGACCACCGCGAGCGCGGCGCTCTCTGCCATGAGCTGACGGACGAGTCGTCCGCGCCCCGCGCCGAGGGCGGCGCGGACGGCCAGTTCGCGGCGGCGCGAAGCGCCGCGTGCAAGCAGCAGATTCGCGACGTTGGCGCACGCGATGAGGAGTACCGCGCCGACGGCCGCGACGAGCGTCAGGACAGCCGGTCGGACGCGGCCGACGACCTGTCGGTGCAGCGGCACCACGTTCACTCCCCAACCAGTATTGAATTCGGGGAACTGCGCGGTCAGGCGCGCGCCGATCGTGTCCATTTCCGCCTGCGCCTGCTGGACGGTTACGCCCGGCTTCATCCGCGCGGTGACGAGCATCCAGCGCCCTCTGGGAGTCCGCGCCTCGGCGCGAAGCCCGATCGTGACCCACAGCGCCGCCTCGCGCTCGATGAAGAAAAACTCCGGCGGCATGATCCCGACAACTGTGAACGCGTTGCCGTTCAGGGTGACGGCCTTGCCGACCACGGCCGGATCCGTGCCGAACCGCCGGGTCCACAGGGCATGGCTCAGGATCGCGACGCGCATGTTGGGCTTGTCGTCCTCCGGAAGGAACCACCGTCCGTGCGCCGGTTGCACGCCCAGGATTGGAAAGAAATCCGCGGTCACCGCCTGCGCCGGGAGCTCCTCGGGATCGCCGTTGCCGCCGGCGATCGACATCCGGAAAAACGAGGCCTGGCCGACACCCGCCATGCGTTCGAACACGCGCGCCTGCTCGGACCAGTGAATGTAGTTGCCCGGCGAGACGACGTTGTCCATCCGCTGGCGGGGGATGTTCTTTTCCCAGATGACGACGAGCCGGTCCGGATCCGGATAGGGAAGCGGCTTGAGCATCAGCGCGTCGAGGACAGAGAAGATCGCGGCGTTGGCGCCGATGCCGATGGCGAGCGTGAGGAGCGCCGCGGCGGTGAACGCCCGGCTGCGGACGAGTCCACGAACGGCGAACCGGAGATCCGAGAGGAAGTCCGTCATTTTCCTATCGCGCCGAGCGCCCAGGCCGCCTGCTTCCGGACTTTGACGCTCGTATCCTTCAGCGCGCTGGCAAGCCCGGCATTTGCGCGTGAGTCACCGATCGCGCCGAGCGCCCATGCCGCCTGCGAGCGAACGCCCTCGGCGCTGTCCTTCAGCGCGCCGACGAGCGCTTCCACCGCACGGCGATCGCCGATCGCGCCGAGCGCCCATGCGACCTGCGACCGGACGCTGGCGTCCGAGTCCTTCAACGCTTCGATCAGGGCGGGCACGGCGTCGAACGCCTCCAGCGCGCCGAGCGCCCATGCGGCGGTCGCCCGCACGGGTGGCTCGCTGTCCTTCAGAGCGGTCAGCGCCGGGGCCACACCGCGCTCGTCCTCCAGCGCTCCGAGAGCCCAGACGGCATTGCGACGCGCGACCCATTGCGGCGCGCGCGCGGCTCCAACCAGCGGCTGAAGCGATGAACTGCCGATGGCGACGAGCGCGGCGGCCGCTTCTTCGCCCGGAGACGTCAGCTGTTCGTAATCCTTCTTCCAGTAGTTGCGGTCTTCACCGCAGACTTTTGGATCGACCGGCGACGCATCGGAGAGCCGTTCGACGAGCGCGGGGATCGCCGATCGCGCGCCGGTGCCGAGCTTCTCCAGCTCGCAGGCGGCCGACGCGCGGGCGTTGGGATCGGCGGCGCGCAGCCTCGCGATGAGTCCGGTCACGTCCTGCGTTCCGACGAACGACGTCCGGATGTACGACGCGGTCCGGAGCGCGACGCGCTGCGGACCTGACATCTGATGGAGCGATGGATCGAACAGCGCGATGGCGGCGGCGACGAGCGAGAGGAGCGTGTTGATTGCCGTTTCGAGGAACAGAAGATACGGAGGCATGTCCGGCTCCCTGCTAAAAAATCAGCATTGCGAGGCGGGGGCCGGGCGTCCCCGGCCCCAGGACGAACAACGCTTAGTCTCGAATCTGGCCCAGAGCGAAGGCCGCTTGCTGGCGGACGTCGGCGTCCGCGTCCTTGAGCGCCGCGATCAAGCCGTCGATCGCGCGTGTGTCACGTAGCTGTCCGAGAGCGAATGCCGCCTGCTCGCGCACGTCCGCATCCGCATCCTTCAACGCGCCGAGCAGCGGATCGACGGCGCGCTTGTCGCGCAACTGGCCGAGGGCGAACGCCGCCTGCTCGCGCACGTCGGCGATCGAATCCTTGAGCGCGCCGGTGAGCGCGTCCACGTGCTTCGGATCGCGTGTCTGGCCGAGCGCGAACGCCGCCTGCTGCCGGACGTCGGCATCCTGATCTTTCAGGAGCTTGAGGAAGACCTCCGCGGCGATGGGCGCGCGCATCTGCGTCAGCGCGTGGAGCGCCTGCTCGCGGACATCCTTGTTCTCGTCGTTCAGCGCTTCCATGAGCGCCGCAACAACCTTCGGATCTGCGTTGCCGCTGCCCTCACCTTTCCCGCGTCCCTGACCCGTACCCTGTCCGACCGCTTGTCCGATGCCTTGTCCGATGCCTTGACCGACCGCCTGGCCAACCGCCTGGCCGACCGCCTCGGCAACTTCCTCGATGCTGCCAAAGTTCGGGTTTGGATTCGGGTTCGGAGTCGGAGTAGGTGTCGGTGTTGGCGTCGGCGTCGGAGTGGGAGTTGGTGTGGGAGTCGGCTTGGCCGGAGAGGACGGACGTCCCTGCGGTGCGGCTGAGGCCTCGAGAACCGGCGAGTCGGCCGGGAGCGGAGACGTGAGCGCCGCTTCTGCCTTCGCGACGGGTTGAAGCGCGGCGAGCGGCAGCACACCGGCGACGGCTACCGTCGCGCAGATAACGGCGGCCGTGCGGGTCGGTGACCGGCGCGGCAGCGCAGGATCGAGAATCGCCATGAGTCTTCCCTCGAGTTGTGAGCGGTGCGCCATCGCGACGGCGGACCAGGTTGGAGCGGCCGCGCGCAACGACCTCGCGATATCGAGCAGGTGATCGGCGTACTCGGAGCCGCGCGTGCCGGCCGCAAGTACGAGGTCGTCGCACGCGCGCTCGCGCTCCGCGCGCAGGCGGCGCGCGGCGAGCCAGACGAGCGGGTTGAACCAGTACGCGGCGCAGGCGAGCTGCGCGAGGAGCTGCGTCAGACAGTCACGCCGCCTGACGTGCGCCAGCTCGTGGAGGAGAACGACCCGCTGGCGCGCCATCGGCCACTCGTCCGCTTCGGCCGGCAGCAGCACACGCGCGCGCCAGAGCCCCCACGCCATCGGCATCGCCTCGCGTCGTCCGCTCAGAAACGTCACGCGTCCGTCCAACTGGAGCGACGCCGCGAGCCGCCAGGCCAGCGGCGCCCACGCGGCCTCGCCCGCCGGCTTCGCGCGGTGCGCGATCCACCACATGCGCATGGTGCCGAACGCGAGCGGCAGCAGGACGAGCCCGACGCCGGCCAGCCAGATCGCGGCGAGGGCGACCTCTGGCGTCCACGTCCGCCAGGCGATCCAGGACGAACGCTTGGGATGGCCCGTACGTCCCGTCAGGTTCGCGTTCGTTTCATCAACGGTGTAGGCCCGACCTTCAGGTCGGGCGTGCTCGGATAATCCGGATGCCTCCCGACCTTCAGGTCGGGCGTGCTCGGAAAGCCCGGATGTAGACCGGCCTTCAGGCCGGGCGGGTTCGGATATCCCCGATGCCGGCAACACCGCCACGCTCCACGGGGGCACGACGCTCGTCAGGATCGGCATCGCGAGCGCGGCGCTGATCGCAAAGGTCCAGACCAGGTGACGCGCGGCGGCCGATCGGCGAGCGAGCGCGCGCGTTGTCAGCGCGGCGGCGCCCATCAGCACGGAAACCTTCAGGACCACATCGGCCAGGCGAAGAAGATCGGCGGTCATATCCGGCTACACTCCCTGCTTGCGGGCGTCGTCGATGAGGCGCTCGAGTCGATCGAGCTCCGAGTCGCTGAGACGGGACGACGAGACGTCGAGCAGCGCCGACATCGCCTGCGCCGCCGATCCGTCGAAAAACGTATGGAGGATGTGGCGCATCGCGGACCGTTTCGCGCTGTCGCGCGCGACGGTCGGCGCGTACACGTAGCGAGGGCCGTCCTGCTCGTGGCGCACGTGTCCTTTGTCTTCGAGGATGCGCAGGAGCGCGCGGACCGCCGAGTAGCTCGGCGCGTCGGGCAACTCGGCGCGCACCTCGGCGGCCGAGGCGCGGCCGAGCTTGTAGAGGGCGTCGACGATCTGCCGCTCGCGGCGGCTGAGATCGTGATGTGCGGCGCGCGTCACTCGAACTCTCCTCAGTGCTATGAAATTAGCACGTGCCAAAAAACTAGCATCGGGTGCGTGGACTGTCAAGCGATAAGATGCACCGATGCGCCGAATCGGTTTGAGCCTCATCGTCACGGTTCTGCTGGCGCCCCACCTGGCCGTGCAGAAGCCCTTACCACTCAACACGATCAAAGTGCCGCCCGGGTTCCGCGTCGACCTCTTTGCGGACGGCGTCGAGAACGCCCGATCGATGGTGCTGAGCCCGGGAGGCGTCCTGTTCGTCGGCACCCGGACCAAAGGCAGTGTCTACGCGATCGTCGACCGCAACGCGGACGGAAAAGCGGATCGCGTCCACACGATTGCCACCGGCCTGCGGATGCCGAACGGCGTCGCGTTCAAGGACGGCGCCCTGTACGTCGCCGAGATCAACAAAGTCACCAAGTACGACGGCATCGACGCTCACCTCGAACAGCCGCCCGCCCCCGTCGTCGTCAACGACACGTTCCCGACCGAGCGGCATCACGGATGGAAGTTCATCGCGTTCGGTCCCGATGGAAAGCTGTACGTGCCGGTCGGCGCGCCGTGCAACATCTGCGAGCCGAGCGACCCGCGGTTCGCGTCGATCACGCGGATGGACGCGGACGGCTCGAACGTCGAGGTCTTCGCGAGCGGCGTGCGCAACACGGTCGGGTTCGACTGGCATCCCGCGACGAAGGAGCTGTGGTTCACCGACAACGGGCGCGATCTGCTCGGTGATGAAACTCCGCCGGACGAGCTGAACGTCGCGTCGCAGCCGAAGCTGCATTTCGGATACCCGTATTGCCACGGGGAAGGACTCGCCGATCCCGAGTTCGGCGGCAAGCGGCCGTGCAACGGCTTCACGCCACCGGCGCGGGCGCTCGGGCCACACGTCGCCGCCATCGGGATGCGGTTCTACACCGGACGGATGTTCCCGCAGCAGTACCGACAGCAGATCTTCATCGCAGAGCACGGGTCGTGGAACCGGTCCCGCAAGCTCGGGTATCGCGTGATGCAGGTGACGCTCGAGGGCTCGAAGGTCACGAGCTACGTGCCGTTCGCGGAGGGCTGGCTTCAGGGGGAGAACGATTGGGGACGGCCCGCGGACGTCCTCGTCATGCCAGACGGGGCTTTGCTCGTGTCAGACGACAAGGCCAACGCGATCTACCGTATTTCCTACCGCCGCTGAACGACGCTACCGCCGCCTGCCTGCGTCGCCGGACGCTCGATTTGTCGCACCCGGTCTCTCGTGCGACCGCGGGCCCGGTCCCCGGCGTAAGACATACAGAGGATGGAGCTGCTTGATCGGTTCGCCAGGGGTGACGTCGAGGCGTTCGAGATCCTGTTCCGTCAGTTCCACCGCGACGTGTACGGGTGGCTGGTGCGCCTGATCCGGGACCCTGGCGTTGCCGAGGAGCTGACGGTCGAGGTGTTCTGGCGGATCTACCGCGCGCACGCGCGGTTCGACCCGTCGCGCGGCTTCGGGCCCTGGGCGCGGCGCATCGCATCGAACGCCGCGCTCGACCACCTTCGACGCGTGAGCCGCCAGCGGGCGGCCGTCACGATGCCGGCCGATTCCTCTCCGGATTCGACGGCACGGCGTGACCTCCACGTCCGGGTCGAGCGCGCCTTCCTGACGCTTCCTCCGAAGCTGCGCGTCGTGGCAGAGCTGGCGTTGATCGAGGAATGGCCGCATGAGGCGATCGCGACTTCTCTCGGAATCTCGCGCACCGCCGTGCGGTCCAGGGCCTTCCGGGCGATGAAGCACTTGAAGAACGCGTTCCAACGAGAAGGGATTGAACCGTGAACCAGTTGTCCGATGAACGCGCGCTCGCGCTGCTGCGCGCCGCCATGCCTCCAGTCGGCGTCGATCGACCGCTCGATGATCTCTGGCCGCGCGTGCGGCGACGAATCGACCGAGGGCCTGTGCCGCCGTCAGCGCTGGACTGGGTTCTCGTCGCGGCCGTGGCGCTGCTCTGTCTGATGCGCCCGTCGCTCGCCGGGATCCTGCTGCTTCACTTCTGAGGCCCCCATGCATCCGTATCTACGAGCGTATCTATCGGGTATCGCGCTGCCGACGATGGTGGTGCCTCTGGTCGTCCTGGGGCTCTCGCTGCAGCATCCGGCGAGCCACGACTTTCATATCGAGGACGTGGTCATCTTTCCCGTAGGCCTCGTCCCCAACGCATGGGGACTCTGGAACATGCTGTATGTCTGGCTGCGAAAGCGGCGCGAGATCCCCATCGGGCCCTACGGCGCGGCCCTCGTACTGCTCATTGCGCCCGCGGCGTTCGGCATCCAGCTCGCGCTCGGGAAAATGCTCTGGACGCCCGGCCTCGTCGCCGTCGGGCTGCCCATCACGCTGGTGTTGTATTACCTCACGTGGAAGTACGTGGTCGCACGTATCAATGACGTACTGGGCGTGGGGTAGCTCGTCGCTGGACGATGCTCTACACTCTGACCCTGTGGCAGCCCTAAAGGGCTGCGCTACACGCAGGGAGATCCTTGACCGCCGCGATTCTTGCGCTTGTCCTGGTAGCCTCGTTTACACCCGCACAGGATGCGCCGTCAGGCCGGCCGCGATACCTTCCTGACGCCGCCGACGAGGACTGGAGTTTCCTGAAGAGCGCTCCAAAGACCGATGTCTGGGATCCGGTCAAATACATTCGCCTCGGCCGCGAAGACTGGTTCATGACGCTGAGCGGCGAGATTCGGTACCGGCCGGAAGGCTTTCGCGTGCGGGAGACCGAAGCGCGGCCCTCCACGATCGACACCTACTTTCTGCAGCGATACATTTTTGGAGCGAACGTGCGATTCGGCGCGCGCGCGCGCGCGTTTGCCGAGCTGCAGAGCGGCATCATCAACGGAAAACTGGGATCGCCCCGACCTAGTGATCGGAACACGCTGGACATGCACCAGGCGTTTTTTGAGTGGCGGCAACCTGTCCGAGGGAGCCACCAGCTTTCGGCGAAGGTTGGACGTCAGGAGTTGGCCATCGGGAGCACGCGCTTGATCTCGGCGAGCCCGGGCCTCAACGTGAAGCGAAGTTTCGATGGTGCCGGCGTCGGGTACCGCGCGCCGTCCTGGACCGTCGTCGGGGCTGTCGCCGAGCTCGTCCCGATTGTCCCGGGGGCGTTCGATGACGGGCCCGGAGGCGGTCAGCTGTTCTGGGGCGTTGCTGCCGGCCGGCGCAGCCCCTGGATCGAGCGTGGCGAAGTTGGCACGTACTACCTCGGCATCGATCGCGACGAGTCGCAGTACACGCAAGGTATCGGCCCTGAACTTCGACACACAGTCGGCGTGAAATGGAACGGAGCTCGCGGGCGGTTCGATCTGAATTACGACGGGATCTTTCAGTGGGGGACGTTCGCAGATGGTTCGATTCGCGCGTGGGCCTTCGCGACCGAGACCGGTTACCGGATTGTCTCCTCCGGCTGGAAGCCACGCGTGAGCGTGCGCGTAGATATCGCCTCCGGCGACCACGACCCGGCTGGCCAGCGATTGGAGTCGTTCAACCCGCTCTTTCCGGGCAATTCCTACTCGGGCGCGGTCGGATTGCTCGGGCCCACAAACCTCACCGATTTCACTCCGACGATCGTCATGGCGCCGAGGCCGGACCTCACCGTCGGCGTCGAGGCGCCGAGCTACTGGCGCACGTCGACCCAGGACGGGGTTTACGCGACCGACCTTCGGCTGCTGATCAGGCCCGAGGCCGGAACAGGGAAATACGTCGGTACTAATCCTGGAGTCTTCGTGGTCTGGCAGGCGACGCGCCATTGCCAGCTGCAAGGTGTGATCACGCGCTTTCTCTCGGGCCGCTTTCTCGAGGAGACATTCGTCTCGGAGGGATTCGGGTTCTACTCGGTCAGCGCCGTGTATCGCTTTTGAACCGCCGGGAGCCATAATCAGCCCGCGTCGCGGATGCCGGCGAGCATCCGAGTGAGGTGGACATGGACGTTTCGGTTTCCACGAGGAACACCCTTTCGAGCTTGATCGAGGAAGGGATCGACCTCGACCCGCCTGCGCGCGCCCTCTGGCTCGAGACGATCACGACGACGAGTCCGGAGCTGGCGCCCGCCCTCCGGAACCTGCTCGCGGCGACCGATCAAACGGCCGACGTCCTGGCGCGTCTGCCCGCGCTGGCCCCGCTGCAGCATCTGCGTCGGACGTTGATGCGCCACGAAGGCAGTTCCGCAATCGGAGACGAGGTCGGGCCGTACAGGCTGCAGCAGCCGATCGGCCGCGGCGGCATGGCCGACGTGTGGCTCGCCGAGCGGGTCGACGGGACGATGACGCGTAAGGTAGCGCTCAAGCTGCCGCGTCAGGGCCTCCTCCGCCACCATCTCACTGCCCGTTTCGAACGCGAGCGCGACATCCTCGCGCGGCTCGAACATCCGAATATCGCCCGCCTGTATGACGCCGGCGTCAGCACCGACGGCGCGCCGTACCTGGCGATGGAGTACGTCGATGGCCAGCCGATCACCGAGCACTGCGACACCCGGCGGCTCGATATCCACGCTCGCCTTCGGCTCTTCGCACAGGTGCTCGAGGCGGTCCAGTACGCGCACGGCAGCCTGGTCATCCATCGGGATCTGAAGCCATCAAATATTCTGGTCACGGCAGACGGTCAGGCGCGGCTGCTCGACTTCGGCATCGCCAAGCTGCTGACGGCGGATGACGCGGCAAGCGAAACGCTCTTGACCCAGCTCTCCGGCCGAGCCTTGACGCCAGGCTACGCGAGCCCGGAACAGGTTCTCGGCCATCCGCTGACGACCGCGACCGACGTGTATTCGCTCGGAGTCGTGCTGTACGAGCTTCTCGCCGGTCACCGGCCTTACAAGGTGAAGGGAACATCGGCCGCGCAGCTCGAAGAAGCGATTGTCAACGTCGATCCCGTGCGGCCGAGCTCAGGAATCGACGACGACGCCGCGGCGGCGCGCGGCACGAACGCGAAGCGGCTCGGCCGGCTGCTCGCCGGCGACCTGGATACGATCGTCATGAAGGCGCTCGCCAAGACGCCGCAGGATCGGTATACGTCGATCGCCGAGTTGGCCGACGATCTCGAGCGCTACGGTACAGGACAACCGGTGCGTGCGCAGCCGGCATCGCTCGGGTACCGGGCGCGCAAGTTCGTCGCTCGCAATACGCTGGCCGTCGGCGCGGTCGCGGGCGTGCTCGCGGCTCTGATCATCGGCACGAGCGTGGCGCTCTGGCAGGCGCGCGAAGCGCATCGCCAGGCGGCCAGCGCGGCCGCGGTCAAGGACTTCCTCATCACGCTTTTCGAGGCGAACAGCCTCGAGCAGGCGGATGCGGCACGGCGTCGGCAGCTCACCGCGGGACAGCTCCTGGAGGAAGGCGCCGTGCGGGTCGCGGGGGCGTTCCAGGATCAGCCTGAGCTGAAGTTGGAATTGCAGGGCGTCGTCGGCCGTCTGATGCACGACGTCGCGCTGACCGACCAGGCGCTCGCGCTTCGCACCGAACGCGTTGCGGGTCTCACGCAACGCGGTGCGCCGGCGGCCGAACGGGCAAGGGCGCTGAGCGACCTGGCCGACACGCTCGCTCAAAAGGGCGACCTCACCGGCGCGCGCAAACAGCTCGAAGGTGCCATTGCCCTGTTGCAGACGCAGAGCGGCCGCGCCAACGCGGTCCTGCGCTGGTCGCTCGTTTCGAGCCTCGGCTACCTGGGCATTGAAAGCTCCGAGCGTGCCGGCGCCGAGGCGCAGCTGACGCAGGCGGTCGACCAATTGCGCGGCCTGAGCCCCAGATCGACAGAGTACGCGGAGGCGCTGCTGCGGCTGGCCGAGGCGCACAGCGTTGCCAACAGGACCGAACAATCGGTGCCGATGTTCAAGGAGGCGCTGGACCTGCTCGGGCAGACGCTGGGGCCGCGCTCGATCCGACTCGCCAGGCTGCGTTATCAGGCCGCCATGGCGTTTGCGTCGCAGCGGCGCGAGCAGGAGGCAGAGACCCAGCTGCGGGCGGCGCTGCAAACCATGCTCGACACCGCCGGCCCTTCGCATCCGACGACCGCGGTCGTGGAGATGAACCTCGGCCGCCTCCTGTCGATCCAAGGGCGCGTCGTCGAGGCTCGCCCGCTGCTCCAATCGGCGGCGAAGGTATTCCAGTCGCGTCAGGACGTCGATCCGCAGCATGCTGCCGACGCGCTGACGTTTCTCGGTGAAGCACTGCTCGACGATGGCCGGGTCGCCGAGGCGGGAGCACCGCTGCAGGAAGGATTGAAGCGCCACGAAGCAGGCAGGGGCGTGGCGTCGACGACCGTCGCCCAGACCATCTATGCACGATACCTGCTCGATACGGGTCGCTACGAGGAGGCCGAGTCGCTGCTGATCAAGACGCGCGAGCAGCGCGCCGCGCAATACGGCCGCGACCACCCGGCGGTCGCGTCGCTCACCAATCGCATCGGGCTCGTCTACTTCGCCGCCGGCCGGTGGGACCAGGCAGAAGCGACGTTCCGCGCCGTTCGGGAATCGCAGGCGAACCGGGAAGAAGTGTTCGGCTCACCCCGTCATCTGGCGTCGATGAACCTCGCGCAGCTCGATCTCGAGCGCCAGCGTTACGACGCCGCGCTACCCGTGATTCAGCAGGGCGTGCAGCTGTTCGACGCGCTGCCTGGAGGCCAGCGTAACCGGGCGTCGGAACTCTCGCTGCGGCTGCGCCTGGCACGCGCGCTGCTGGGCGTCGGCCGAGTGGACGAGGCCGCCCCATTGGTGCAGCGCGTCGAGGAACTGAGCGCCCCCCTGTTCGAACACGGGCCGGTGCGCATCCAGGTCCACGCGGTCAAGGCGAGGCTGCTCGCGGCGCGCGGGGACGCCGCCGGCGCTCGCGCCGAATTGAGCCTGGCCGACGCCTCGCTGCGCGCCCAGCCACAGCTCGGCCCGCATTTCGAGCGCGCCGTCCGCGCCGCCGAGCGCGAGATCGAGCGCGCTCGTTGAGCTACCGCACGAGCGCCCAATCGTTCACGAGGGAGTGTCTACGTCAGCGCATCCGCAGAGGGCCGGCAGGATCTCGGAAATGGGCTGTCGAAGGACTGCGTCTGCGATGTCGTCCATCGGCGTATCCTCCGCGTTGACGATGACGACCCGTGCACCTGACTCTTTCGCGGCGGGCACCATGCCGGCGACGGGATAGACCTGCAGGCTGGTGCCGACGGCGAGGAGCACGTCCGCCTCTTCGGCAGCGCGCAAGGCTCGCGCGATCACGGAAGGGACGAGCGCCTGGCCGAACGAGATCGTCGCGCTCTTCAGGATTCCTCCGCACTGATTGCAGCCAGGGTCGGCTTCACCGGCACGGACGCGATCGAGCACCACTGGCATCGGCGCGCGCCGGCCGCACACCATGCACACGGCCTCGTGCACGGTTCCGTGAACCTCGACGACGCGATCGGGCGAGTTGCCAGCCCGCTGATGCAGGCCGTCGATGTTCTGCGTGATCAGCGCGTGCAGCTTCCCGCGACGCTCGAGCTCCACCAGCGCGTGATGGCCGGCATTCGGCGCGGCCTGCCACGCCGGATGATCGAGGCGGCCGCGCCACGCGAGCTTCCGCACCTCGGGATCGGACATGTAGTAATGAATGTTCGAGAGCTTTTCGGCCGCCGGATCTCGCGTCCAGACGCCCTTCGGGCCTCGGAAATCCGGGATGCCCGAATCGGTGGAGATTCCCGCGCCGGTCAGGGCGACGAGCCGTGACGACCGGTCGATCCAGGCGCGTACGGCGTCGATTTCGCCGCGCATTTTCTTTGAACGGCTATCGCACGAGCGCCCAATCGTTGACGAGGAACTTCGCCGTATCAGGCAGATGGCCGGCGACCGTGCGTTGGTCGCTGCAGTTGTCGCGGAGGTCCGGCCATCGTGACACGCCGCCCGCCTCGCCGCTGGTAGTGGTGGTGACATACGCCACCGCCAGCCGCAGCGGCGATCGAAATCGGCTTCGATCGATGACCAGTTCCCGATCCGTGTCGCGTCCCATCCGGGAGACCGTGCCGACCCAGCCCTCCTTCTGAAGGTACGCCGTGCGCGCGTCGGCGGGCGCGCCCGTGAGCCCGGTCTCGCGCAGGTTCCAGGAAAACGGCGACTGAAGCGTCCAGGAGCCGCCGGACTGCCGATAGAGGGCCGAGCCGACTGCCGCCGAGACGTGAAGGATCCGCACCTCATCACTGGATCCGACGCAGACGTGCGCCATGCCGGCGGCCGGCCCGCGGATGCCGACGTACAGAAGCTTGTCGCCAAACATCAACCGGACGGTTCCGCCCCCTTCGAGCGGCTGGCTGGAAGCCGCCTTCCACTCCGCTTCGTCGACACGGCCGTCGAGCGTGATCCCCTGAGGCGGCCCGGCACTCCCGGTCGATTGTTCGGCGGAGAAGAGAAGTACCCCTCCGCTGATGAGGTAGGCAGTGACGACAACTGAACGGCTGAGATTCATCGGATGACCAGCATACCGGATCTGGATCGCCGTTGGAGACGGGCCATCCGACGACCGCTGAGTCCGCTATCATCACCGCAACGCACCCTGACGTACGTTGGAATCGTCGGTGACCCGGGCTGGCACATGACTCTCGAGGCCGAAACGACGCCGCATTCCGTAACAGAGCAATCTGTGGCGGCCGCTCGATTCGCAAGCGTGCTCGTCGCGACGGTGGGCCTGGCCGTCCTGATCGGATGGCTGTGGGACATTCCGGGGCTGACGTCGTTGTACTTGTCTGGTCCCACCCTCAAGACGAACGCCGCGCTCTGTCTGGCTTGCGGCGCGATAGCCAACCTGCTCCTGATGTCGTCTCGCAGCGCTCGACGACGGTGGCGTATCGCGGGTTACGTGATGTTGGTTGTCCCCACGGCCCTGGGGGCGCTCACGCTGTCGGAACACATCGTCGGATGGGATCTCCGGATCGATCAACTGCTCGCAACCGAACCGGCGGGCGCGCTGGCTACGACCAGCCCAAACCGGATGGGACCACCAGCGTCGACGGCCAATCTCCTGCTCGGATTGGCGCTGCTGCTGGGGAACAGCACGTCGGCGCGCAGGCGCGCGCTCAGTCAACTGCTGGCGCTCCTCGCGTGTGGCATCGCCTTCCTGCCGCTGATGGGATATGCGTACGGATTCACCGGGTTGTATGCAATCGCCCAGTACACAGGAATCTCACTGGTGAACGCGGTGGCGCTGTTCGTCTTGGCGCTGGCCGTTCAGGCCGGCAGGCCAGATACAGGACTTGCGTTGCTGTTCTGCAGGGAAGACGAGGTTGGGGTGTTCGCGCGGCGGATGCTGCCCGCGGCAGTCTTGCTGCCGTTTGGCATTGGATGGGTCCTCGCGCGCCAGTTCGGCGCTGGTCATGTCGATGCGCCGTTCGCCATTTCGACAATGGCGCTCGTGCTGATCGTCTTGATGGCCGGGGTCATCTGGAGGACCGGCACGCAACTCGTGCTGTCGTTGGATGCGCGAGCCGCGACAGAACGCGCCCTCGCCGAAAGCGAGCGGACGCTTCGCGAGACGGATCAACAGAAGACCGAGTTTCTCGCCACCCTGTCGCACGAGCTGCGGAATCCGCTGGCGCCGATTCGGTTCGCCGTCGAGTTGCTGAACGGACCTCCGCCAGCGGCGGAATCCGCGCGGCGGACCATTGAGCGTCAGGTTCAGCACCTGACGCGCCTCATCGACGATCTGCTCGACCTGACGCGAATTACGCGCGACAAGCTGGAACTGCACGTGCGTCCGTCCGAGCTCAGGCAGCTGGTGAACGACGCCGTCAACGCCGTGTCGAGTGAGATCAAGCGCGCGGGTCACCAGCTCGAGATCGACCTTCCTCCGCAGCCCGTCTGGCTCAACGTGGATCCGGACCGGGTCGTCCAGATGCTGGTGAACCTGCTCACGAACGCCACTCGGTACAGCGAGCCGGGCGGACGGATTCGAGTGGCGACGACGGCCGCCGATGGCGACGTGACCATCCACGTGCGCGATTCGGGCCATGGCATCGCTGCCGTGGATCTCGACCGTGTGTTCGAGCGCTTCGTCCAGGTCGGCGAAGCCCGTCATGGCGGGCTTGGGATCGGCCTGGCGCTCGTCAAGGCGCTCGCCGAGCTCCATGGAGGCAGTGTAAGAGCCCGCAGCGCAGGGCGCGGGAAAGGCTCCGAGTTCCGCCTACGGCTGCCACGAGCGGCCGCTCCGGATGCGGGCGCAGCGGCTGAGGACGATCACGCCATGCCGTCGTGCCGGATCCTCGTCGTCGACGACAATCGAGATGCCGCCGACATGCTTTCCCGGTTGCTGACGGCCAGCGGACATTCGGTACGGCTCGCGTACGATGGCGAGGAGGCACTGCGCCAGGCCATCGCATTCAACCCCCAGGTGGGACTGCTCGATATCGGGATGCCGGAGATGAACGGCTACGAGCTCGCGGCGCGGCTTCGAGAGCACACACAGCTGCGCGAGCTGTTTCTCGTCGCCATTACGGGGTGGGGACAGGAGGAGGATCGACAACGCGCGATGTCGGCGGGCTTCGACGCGCATCTGACGAAGCCTGCGGATCCGGTCGAGATCGCCAGGCTTCTCGCGGCAAGATTCCCGGATGTGGAACCCGCAACACCCGGGCGGAGTCCGCTATCATGACCCCACCAGGACATGCTCGACCGTACCCCGAGCTTCGCCGCCATCGCCGGGTTCCTCGTCGTAACCCTCAACGGGTGTGAGGATCTTCAGGCACGGTCCTTCCAGAGCGCAGACTGCGTCACGATCGGCACGCCGAAGCCGACGGTGGGCTACACGTATCAACACCGCGATTCGAACGGCACCGTGTCCCAATTCACACAGCATTGGAAGGAGGTGACGCCCACCGGCAGCCGACTTCGCATCGTCCGGGGCACGAACGTCACGATTCAGGTCAACGAGCATCACATCGAGGAGGACGTGAGCGTCATCGACGCCACGACGTCGAGCGATGCGAGCGGACGCGTCAACAGCAAGACGATATTCCGGCCCGGCGTCGTCGGCGACCCCGCCTTCCGGGCGTGCGCCGGCCGCTCGTGGCCCATTCGCGTGGTGACGGCCCGGCACTCATCCGCGCAGGGGAACGCCTCGGCGCCGACCTACGCCGGGACGCTTACGATCGTCGCGCTCCGCGAGGCGGTCACGGTGCCGGCGGGGCGGTTCGACACCGTCCACTACATCAGGACGTCGACGACTCCGGTCGGGAAATCTGTCGACGAGTACTGGAAATCCATCGAGCATGGCGTCATCGTCAGGCACACCTCCAAGGGGCCCACTGGAGTGGCTACTGAGGTCCTGCAGGCAATCCGCTAACGGCGTTTCTCGATGCATTCAGCCCGCCCATCAGGCATCTACTTTGTGATGTAGAGTAAGAGCGTGTCGAGGGCGCAACGGCTGTTCGACGTTGTCGGGGCGTCGGCCGGGCTCGCGGTGTTTGCGCCGGCGATGGCCGTGATAGCGGCGGCGGTACTGATGGATGATGGTCGGCCGGTGTTGTTTCGTCAGGAACGGATCGGGTACCGGCGCCGGCCGTTCCACATCCTGAAATTCCGATCGATGCGCGACGGCCGCGTCACACGCGTGGGCCGTGTGCTCCGCGCTACAGGCCTCGACGAGCTGCCGCAGTTCGTCAATATTCTTCGCGGCCACATGAGCGCGGTCGGGCCGCGGCCGCTCACTGCTGCCGACGTCGCGCGTCTCGGTTGGAGCGGCCCTCAGTTCGACTTTCGCTGGGGATGCCGCCCCGGGCTCACGGGGCTGGCACAGCTCCTCGGCGCCCGCGCGGATGACGACGCGCTGGCGCTCGATCGGGTTCACGCCGGCGCTTGGAGTCCCTCGCTGGACTGTCAACTCATTGCGTGGTCATTCGCCGTCAACGCCTTCGGCAAGACCCGGATCCGGCGCTGGCTACGGCTGCGCTACATGGTTCCGTGACGGTGGGCCGTGTCACTTCTGAACGAGTGGATCGCCCACCCACCCGCCGATGCGTTCGGCCACGAATGGAAAGAACGGATTTGACGAGAGGCGCATCAGAGTATCGGTGCCGACCGTCAGCACGGCGCGCTCGCCGCGAGGACTGAGCCGGCCAATCGGAAGGAGGCCCGCTGCCTTGGTCGGGCCCACGAGACCGTAGAGCGGATCGTCGGGCGGAAACGGGATCGCGACGTGGGTGAGCGAGAACACCTCGGGCGGCCAGGCCAGACCGAGCGCCCGCCGCGAGCCCGCAGCGGCATTCGGTTCGATCGTCTCGGCATCCACGTCCCGTGTCTCGGCGGAGCTGTTCGTCACGAGCACCCGCCGATACTGGCGCGGCTGCCGACTGAACAGGCTTTCGAAGAGCGATTGATCGGCGGTTTGCACGAACACGTCGATCCCCGACAGGTGGTTGACGTCGAACAGGACGAGCTCGCTGCCGTTCGGCGGGAGCCGATCGTAGAGCAGATGCACGACGGCTGGCGTGCTGACGGTCGCATCGACGATGGACTGAAAGGTGAGGATGGGCGGCATCGCCGTCAGCCGGCCGCTCGAGATCGCGCGATCGAGGTCGGCCTGCAGTGCGCTCGTCAGAGATGCCGTCTGAAACGCGGCGTTCGCAGGGAACGAGTTGTACTTGAACGGGTTGTATTCGGGAATCACGTCCAGCCAGTTCGCCTTCTCGAAATACGGCACGACGCCCAGGCGGCTGATCCACCACGCCAGCCTCGCCGCTGGCGTGACGCCAATCATCGGCGAGAGAAGGATCAGTTTCGCGGGCCGCGCGTCGCCGTCGCGCTCGAGTGCGTCGAGCGTGTACTTCAGGACGAGCGCGCCGCCGTTCGAATAGCCGACGAGAAGCAACGGCGCGTCCTGAGGAATGCTGGCCCTGACATGACGGACGCCCATTCGGACGGCGGCCAGCCAGTCCTTCCATGACGATCGAGCCAGACCCGATGGAATGGTGCCGTGACCGGGCATCCGGAGCGACAACGAGTACACGCCGTTCGCGCTCAGCACGCCGGCGACGGCTCGCATGCTGTAGGGAGAGTCGGTCAGGCCGTGGACGAGCAGCGCGCCGCCGCGGATGGCGGTTGCCGGCCGGGTTTCGAACGACTTGTTCCAGTCGCGGCCGGCGCTCAGGGGATGTGAGAGGCTTCCCGGATGGTACCGATTGACCCGCGTGCGATCACGCGGCTCGATCGTCGATTCGAACGCCCGGATCTCCGCAAAGAGCTTTTCCTCCCGGGCAGCGTACTGGGCAAACGTGAAATCATCGTCCAGATCGGAGGCGCGCAGATCGTCGAGGCTGAGACGATGCCAGGCTTTGAGATCGGGATGACGCCAGCGAGCGTCGCACGCCCCACCGACGATCAGCGTGCCCAGAGCGACGGCGACCAGGAGGACGGCGCGAAGACCCCAGCGGAGCACCCAGGCCACCGCGAGAGTCTACCGCGGGCCGACGTCCGCGTGCGCGGAATGACGCAGCGCACGGAGCCGTCGCTACGGTTCGTCCCCGCTCGGTCCGTAAATCTGCGGGACGGTCGACCCCATCGGGCGCAGGTACGTCGAAATCTGCCCTCGATGGTGAACGATGTCGAAGAGGAAGCTCCACGCCATCGGCGACGCCGGCCGCTGGCCGCCGAAGAACTCGAGCGTGCCGTTCCAGCGCGAGGCGGGGAGCGCCTTCCAGCGCCGGACGATGTCCGCGCCCTGCTTCTCGTAGATGTCGAGGAGCTCCTTCATCGTGTCGGGCGCGGGGGGCGGCTTCCACTCGGCCTTGCCGGTCTCGAGCGCATCGATGATCATCTTCTCTTCGCACGCGATCTGCCACGCGATCTCGCTCGCCGTGCGCGACTTCGGATCGGGGCGGTAATCGGAGCCTTCCGGAATGCGCGCGAACACCTTGCGCGTCGTCTTGGCCTCTTCCTCCCAGAATTTCGTGAACAGCGCTCGCTCGTCCATGCGGGCCTCCTGGCGGATTCGTCCGTCTATCTATCTTCCGACCGTCTCGTGCCGTTATTGCCAAAAATCGAGCAATTCACGGGCGAATTTGACGAAAGGGGCGGTTTGAAAGCCAGTCGCCTTCAGCGCCTCGGTGACGACCGCTTCCGCGTAAGTGCCTGTCTCACGTATACTTGAACGTCCGCGCCCCGCCCTGAGCGACGAGTCAAGGGTGGGAGCGAGTCGAAGGGTGAGGTGGCCGAGAGGCTGAAGGCGGCGGTTTGCTAAACCGTTATACGGCCCAAAAGCTGTATCCAGGGTTCGAATCCCTGCCTCACCGCCAACCTTCGCCAACCGCGGAGGTGTCCGCGATGGAGAAAATACTCTGAGCGAACGAAGTCAGTCGAAGGGCGGTCCGCCTCCGCTCCCGCAAGCTACCGTCGAGCGTGAGCTTCAGCCAGGCAAGCTACGCGAAGGATTCCCGCACATCATGAGCAGCGAGTACGTCTACGGCCGGACGCGGAAGGCGTCGCCCAAGCGCGCGGGCAAATTGTCGCGACCGGCGGAACGCCGCGGCGTGCCGGACACCGGCCGCATCGTGAGGCTGTTCGTGGGTCAGGGCCACGGATTCATCCGCCTCGCGAACGATCGCGAGATATTCTTCCATCGGGCCGACCTGCAGGAAGGGACGTCAATCAACGACCTCGACGTCGGCGACGCGGTCACATTCGAGCGGCTCGACGACCCGGTCAGCGGCGCCCGTGCGCTATCGGTCAAGCGCCAGCGCCGCCGTCGTTGAGCGAATCCGGCGTATACTTGGGTTTCCCGCTTTTCTGAGCCCTAGGCCATTCCGGCCCAGCCCTCACCAAAGCCTAGCCGTCGGGCACGTTCTGCAGAAAGGCAGGTCCGTGTGGTCGCTCGTCCGGTCGAATTGAGCGCATTCGAGTTCGCGGTGGTGGCGGGCCTTCGTGCCGGCCAGCTCGCCCGAGGGTGCAGGCCGCGCGTGAAGCCCTCCGACAAGATCGCGGTTACCGCTCAGTTGGAAGTCGCCGAACGAAAGGTCGAGCGAAATCGCGAGATCGAGCGCCGCGCTCCTGTCTAGAAGGCCCCGTCGGCGAGCTCACCGTCTCGAATCCTTCGACGACCACCTGCTCGAGCGGTGCCGGCAACAGCCGCTGGATGTCGCGCAAGAGCTGCCGTTCCGCCGCTGTCACGAGTGAGATCGCACGCCCGGCGAGCCCGGCTCGTCCCGTCCGCCCTACGCGATGGATGTAGTCTTCCGCGACGAGCGGCACGTCGTAGTTGACCACGAGCGGAAGCTGCGCAATGTCCAGGCCCCGTGCGGCGATGTCGGTGGCCACCAGAACCATCACACGACCCGCCTTGAAATCGCCCAGGGCGCGAGTGCGTGCGCCCTGGCTCTTGTTGCCGTGAATGACCGCCACCCTGATGCCGGCGTGCTGGAGGTGCGCGCCGACGCGATCCGAGCCGCGCTTTGTCTTGCAGAAGACGAGCGTCTGACCGACAGGCGCCTGCGTCAGCACGTGCCTGAGCAGGTCGCGCTTCCGGTCGATGGCGACCGGATGGACGCGATGTGTGACCGTCGGCGGCACGCTCTGCCCCTCTGAGACGTCCACGCGTGCCGGGTCGCGCGTGAATTCGGCCGAGAGGCGCACGACGTCGGTCGAGAGCGTGGCTGAAAACAGCAGCGTCTGACGGGCGCGGGGCAACGCCGGAATGACCCGACGAAGCGACGGCAGGAAGCCCATGTCCAGCATCCGGTCGGCTTCGTCCAGCGTCAGGATTTCGATCGCCGACAGATCGAGCGTCCGGCGCTGGATGTGGTCGATGAGCCGGCCCGGCGTGGCGACGACGATGTCCGTTCCCTGCTTCAGAGCCTGCACCTGAGGCCCCATCGGGACTCCGCCGAAGATGGGTAACACACGGAGCTGCACGGGCGCTCCATAGGTCGCGAGCGCACGCCGGACCTGAAGCGCCAGCTCACGTGTCGGCACGAGCACGAGGCCCCGCGGGCTGCGTGTTCTGGCGGAACGGCCGCGCAAGAAGAGCCGCTCGATCATCGGCAAACCGAACGCCGCCGTCTTCCCTGTGCCCGTCTGAGCACGGGCCAGCAGGTCGGAGCCGCTCAGCACAAAAGGAATGGATTCAGACTGGACCGGCGTAGGTTGCCCGTAGCCCATTCGAGCGAGAGGAGTACACAGAGAGGGCGCGAGGCCGAGTTTCGAAAACGGCATTAAGAAATGCTCCTGAATTGCCTGAACCGATGTCGTCTCGTGGCTAAGCTGGACTTGAGGAGGACCGAGTCAGGACGGGCTCGTTACGCCTACAGACGGCAGAGCGCGGAGAAGAGGCGACCGCCATCATAGCACGCCGACCCACGGGCCCGCTAATTGCACAGCTCGGCCGGCGTGTGGAAGTTCTGGCTTCGGCTGCTCGTCGTCGTCGCGCTGGTCCTCGCGATCGTCCTGGGGATCGCGCAGGATCAGGAAGTCCTCCAGATCGAAAGCGTCCGCGGCGCCGGCGATGCGGAGTTCCCCGCCTACGTCGCCGCCCTCACGGGCACCGCGATGACGACCGGCAACAACTTTCAGGTTCTCGTCAACGGAGATCGCGTCTTCCCGTCGATGCTCGAAGCGATCCGCCGCGCCAGGCGCCAGATCAGCTTCGAGACCTACATCTATTCTCCGGGACCTGTCGCCGACCAGTTCACGGCGGCGATTGAAGAAGCCGTCCGGCGCGGCGTGCGGTGCCACATGGTGCTCGACGCGATCGGCTCGAAGGACCTCGGCGATCATCTCGATCGTCTGCGCCGGGCCGGTTGCACGATCGGCACGTTCAACCTTCCGCACTGGTACAACTTCGAGGAGCTGAACTATCGGACCCATCGCAAGATCCTCGTCGTAGACGGCATCATCGGATTCATCGGGGGTGTCGGGGTCGCCGACTACTGGGCGGGCGACGCTCAGGATCGGGATCACTGGCGCGACACCCAGGTGCGCATGGAAGGGCCGTCCGTCAAGTACCTCGAGGCGGGCTTCTTCGAGAACTTCACCGAGACCGTGCGGCCGGTCACGCCCCTCTTCGAGCCCCCTCCGACCGAATTCGTACCGAACGTCGACGAACGGACGGTGGTGATCTGGAGCTCACCCGTCGGCGGGAGCAGCGGGATGAAGCTCCTCTACCTGCTGTCGATCGCCGCGGCGCGCAAGACGCTCGACATCTGCAGCCCGTACTTTCTGACCGACGAATCGACCGCGTGGGCCATCGAGCGGGCGGTGGACCGCGGCGTCCGGGTTCGGATCCTCGTCGAGGGGGACATCACCGACGCGAAGCCGGTCAAGTACGCCAGCCGAGCGGCGTACGAACGCTTCATGTCGAGAGGGATCGAGATCTACGAGTATCGCCCCACGATGATGCACGCCAAGGTGATGGTAGTGGATGGCATCTGGAGCGTGTTCGGGTCGGCGAACTTCGACAACCGATCGCTCGAGCTGAACGACGAGCTGAACGCCGCCGTCGCGGATGCCCCGCTGGCGGCCCGCTTCACGGGCGACTTCGACTCGGACATCCGCCGCGCCACCCGGTTGAACCTGGACGAGTGGCGTCGGCGGTCGGTGCTCGAGAAAGCGCGCGAGAAGTTCTGGTCGATGTTCGGCGAAATCTTCTAGGGAGTGGTGCCGCACCGAGCCGGCGATCCGATGCAGGGGATCGCCCGGAGGTACTCGTAGATGGCCCGCTTCTCCAGGATCGTCATCTTGGAAAACACCGGCCACGGCATAACCTGAAGGAGATCGTTGTCCGGCGACGGCGCCGGTACGTTTCCCGGACTGCCGGTTTCGAAGTCCGTGCCGCGCCTGAAGACTTCCAGGAACTGCTGTAGCGTCAGGTTTCCGGGCCGGCCGCCAAATATAGGCACTCGCCCCGACCGCGTCAAAGGTATTTCTCAGAGACGGGTGCGTCCGTGAAGTAGAATGCCGACCCCATCCATGACAGGGGCCGGCAGAACCGCGGCGAACCCGGCGCGCGCATCAGCGTGCGCGTGGCCGTCCGTGTTGGCTGCGTTCATCGTTCTTCTGCTCGTCCGGCTGTCCGTGCCGGTGTCCGCCCAGACGGTCGAGTTCGCGCCGCTCGCCGGCTACCGCTTCGGCGGCGACCTCTTCGAAATCGCGGCGAACCGGCCCGTCGATGTCGACGGCGCGCCCGTCGTCGGAGGCGCCGTGAACGTCGACATGGGTGACGGGCTCTCCTTCGAGGCAGTGTTCTCGCATCAGCGGGCGTACGTCGACACGCCTGGCGGCCCATTCGGTCCGCCGGCGCGGTGGAGTGTCGTCGTGGATCACTGGCTCGCCGGCGGCCGTCAGGAGTTCGGGACAGGGCGAGCCATACCTTTTCTGTCCGGCCTTCTCGGACTCACGCGGTACGGAGCTGACGGAGACGACGAGCTCCGGTTCACGGTGGCTGCCGGCGGAGGCGTCAAGCTGCCTGTTCACCGGCGGTTTGCGGTGCGGCTCGACAGCCGCGTGTTTACGACGTTCGTGGATGCGGAGGCGCGGGCCGTGGCGTGCGGAGCCGGGGCCTGCTTCGTCGGCCTCGACGTAAACGTCGCCTGGCAGGTCGAGTTCACCGCCGACGTCGTGATCGTCCTCAATCCGCCGCCGCGCCGGTAACGACCGACCCGCAAGGTATTCTAGGAACGGATGGTCCGCGTTCGCTTCGCGCCGTCCCCGACCGGCTACCTGCACGTCGGCGGGGCACGCACCGCGCTCTTCAACTGGCTCTACGCCCGCCGCCACGGCGGCGCGTTCATCCTCCGCATCGAAGACACCGACGCCGAGCGCTCGTCGTGGGACATGGTCTCCGGCATCGTGGAGGGGCTGCGATGGCTGGGCCTCGACTGGGACGAGGGGCCGGACGTCGGCGGGCCGCACGCGCCGTACTTCCAGTCGCAGCGGCTCGACAAATACCGGGCCGCGGCCGAGGGCCTGGTCGCCTCCGGCCACGCATATATAGATGATGGGGCGATCCGGTTCAACGTCCCCGAAGGACGGACGTCGTTCACCGATCTCGTGCACGGGCCGATCGACTTCGACAACGAACACATCGAGAAGTTCGTCATCCTCCGCTCGGATGGCCATCCGACCTACCACTTGTCGGTCGTGGTCGACGACATCGACATGGAGATCTCACACGTCGTCCGGGGCGACGATCACATCTCGAACACGCCGAAGCAGGTGCTGCTCTACAACGCGTTCGGACGGACCGTGCCTGCGTTTGCCCATGTGCCGCTCATCCTCGGCCCCGACAAGAAGCGGCTGAGCAAGCGGCATGGCGCGACCGCGGTCGGCGAGTACGAGCGCGCCGGCTATCTCTCGGAAGCAATGGTCAACTTCCTCGCGCTGCTCGGATGGTCGCCCGGCGGCGATCGTGAAGTCATGACGCGCGACGCGCTCGTCGCCGCGTTCGCCATCGAAGGGATCAGCGGCGGCAACGCCGTCTTCAACGCCGAGAAGCTGGACTGGTTCAACAGCCAGCACATCGCGCGGATGCCGGCCGACGAGATCGTCCGGCGCGTCGAGCCGGACCTCAGAGCGGCAGGGCTGTGGAACGACGATTTCGCGTCCGTTCGACGGCCCTGGCTGCTTGCCGTCATCGATCTCGTGAAGCCGCGGCTCAGGAAGCTCGCCGACGTTGTCGATCAGGCGCGGCCGTTTCTGGCGGATGTCGTCGAGCCCGATCCGGCCGCCGCGGCGAAGTACCTCGGCGCGTCGGAGCTCGCGGGCCCGCTCGCGGCGCTGCGCGAGCGGCTGGCCCGCGTAGACCCGTTCGAGCCGGTCCCGATCGAAACCGCGCTGCGTGAGGTGGCCGCTGCGGAGGGCATCAAAGCCGCGTCGCTCATTCACGCGTCCCGCGTGGCGGTGACGGGCCAATCGGTTAGCCCGGGAGTCTTCGACGTGCTCGCGCTTGCGGGCCGCGATCGCGTGCTCCAGCGGCTCGCGGCCGCCGAGCGTCGCGTACGTGACGCTCACGGATCCTCCTGAAACGGCTGAGCCACCGACAATTTCCGTGGCACATGCGTTGCAGCCTGCAGAGGCAGGAGGCGCGCCGTGGCGAAAGAAGATCGTGGCTTCGCATCGATGGATCGATCGAAGCAGAAAGAGATAGCGAGCAAGGGCGGCAAGGCCGCGCACCAGAAGGGCACCGCACACGAGTGGACGAGCGAGGAAGCCCGCGAAGCTGGACGCAAAGGCGGCATCGCCAGCCACCAGCGTCGTCGTGAGCGTCTGACGCAGCCCGATGACCCGAGCGGGGCCGAGGTCAATGTGATGGAGGAAGAGCCGCGGGAACCCAACTCGTGAACGCGAGCTACCACTTCTAAGACCCGCGCTTCGTCCGTCCTCGTGTGACAGAAGTCCAGCCGTTGCAATCACCCGGGTAATCCGCGTTGCGGGCGACACGATCTTTGGTCGCCGCAACGCAATCTTGGGTAGGGTGTCGTTAACGGCTCAGCTCGCCGGGGGTGGGGCGTACAGATGAGATAATGGCCCCACTCGCCGATGTTCGACGATCACGCTCGAGTTCGCCGTCTGCTCGCGCGCCGCGATCCCCGGTTGGGCGCCGTCATCAAGCGCTGTAAGGGCACGCCGGAATACCCGAAGCGCATCGAGTATTTCACGGCCCTCGTGCGCGTCATCGCCGGACAGCAGCTGTCGACCAAGGCGGCTCAGACCATCTTCAACCGCGTTGCCGCCTGCTTCCCGGACAACGTCCCGACACAGCCTGGATTTGCCTCGGTCACCGATGCGCAGCTCCGCGCCGCGGGCCTGAGCCGCCAGAAGACGGCGTACTTGCGGGACCTCTGCGTGAAAGTCGGTGACGGGACGCTGCGTCTTTCCGACATCGAGCTCTTCCCGGACGAAGAGGTCATTCAGGCCATCACGCAGGTCAAGGGTCTCGGGCGCTGGTCCGCGGAGATGTTTCTCATGTTTCGGCTGAACCGGCCGGACGTTCTTCCCGTTGGCGACCTCGGGATCGTCAAGGCGATGCAGAGATGCTACGGGCTGCGGAAACCACCGACGCCGGAGCGCATGCTCGAGATCGGCGAGCCGTGGCGTCCCTATCGATCCGTCGCGTGCTGGTATTTGTGGAGGAGTCTCGAGAATGAACCGCTATAGGGCTTGGGTCCTGGGGCTTGGGGCTTGGGGCCTCGCGATTACGGTCGCTGGAGGGGCCGGTCTTCAGACCGGCCCTGAAAAGAACGACGACAAAAAATGGGACGTCGGCGATCCGTTCGGCCCGACTACGAAGATCGAGTTCGAGACGTCTGAGGGGACGTGGATGAACGTGGACGTCAGCCCCGACGGTCAGCGAATCGTCTTCGACCTGCTTGGCGATCTCTACGTGATGCCGATCGCCGGGAGCGGCAGCCAGCCGGCGACACGTCTTACGAGCGGTCCCGCCTACGACATGCAGCCCCGGTTCAGCCCGGACGGCAAGCGCATCGCGTTCTCGAGCGACCGCGGCGGCCTCTGGAACGTCTGGACGACCGACGCAAACGGCAAGGATCCGAAGCAGGTGTCCAAAGACACCCGGTGGTTCGTCAACAGCCCCACCTGGTCGCCCGACGGGCAGTACATCTTCGCGCGGCGCCACTTCGTGCGCGAGCGCTCGCTGGGCGCCGGCGAGATCTGGATGTTCCACTCGAGCGGCTCGGACGGCGTCCAGGTCACCGAGAAGGTGAGCTTCCAGAAGGATGCGGGCGAGCCGGCGGTCTCGCGCGACGGCCGCTACCTTTATTACAGCAAGGACGTCACGCCCGGGCAGAACTTCGAATACAACAAGGACCCTTACGGCGTCATCTACGCGATCATCCGACGGGATCTGACGACCGGCAAGGAACGGACGCTCGTCAACCGGCCGGGCGGATCGATCGCTCCGCTGCCGTCGCCCGACGGGAAGTATCTCGCCTTCGTCCGCCGCGTGGACACGAAGAGCCTTCTTTTTCTCCGCGAGCTGGCAACCGGCCGCGAGTGGCCGGTGTTCGACCATCTCGACAAGGACCTCCAGGAGGCGTGGGCGATCCACGGTGTGTACGCTCAGTACTCATGGACGCCGGACAGCCGCGCGATTGTGATCTGGGGCGAGGGAAAGATCTGGAAGGTTGATCTGAATGGAGGGGCCGGTCTTAAGACCGGCCCCTCCGGCCTGGTCGCGGGCGTCCAGATCCCCTTCACTGTCAAAGTCGAACAGGCGGTCAACGACGCGGTGCGCTTTCCGCAGAAGGTCCACTCCGACGATCTTACCGTCCGCATGCTGCGCGACGTCACGACGTCCCCCGACGGCAAGCTCGCCGCATACAGCGCGCTCGGCCGGATCTACGTCAAGCCGATGCCGACCGGCGAGCCGCGCGTGCTCACCGGAACCTCTGGAACCTCTGGAACCTGGATGGAATCCGATCCCCGCTTCTCGCCCGACGGCCAGTGGATCGTCTTCGCGGCCTGGAACGACGCCAACCTGGGCCGCATCCGCGCGGTCCGGGTGGATGGGTCTGGCGCGCGCGATGTCATCGCGCAACCCGGGCACTACGTCGAGCCGTCGTTCTCACCCGACGGGAAGCAGATCGTATATCGCAGAACGTCGCCGGACGGCATCCGCGGGATTACCCATGCGGGCGACCCTGGCATCTACGTTGTCAGCGCCGATGGGACGGGGCCGCCATCGCTCGTGCGCGAGGCCGGATCCCGGCCGCAGTTCGATCACACAGGGAAGCGGATCTACTTCCGCGAGCGGCGCGGCGAGAAGTTCGTCCTCGCGAGCCTCGAAGTGGACGGCAGCGATGAGATCGTCCACCTCCAATCCGACAACGCGACGCAGATCGAGCCTTCCAACGACGGCAAGTACGTCGCGTTCGCGGAGCGGTGGCACGCCTACGTCGCGGCGTTCCCGCGGTCCGGGCGGCCGATCGATCTCGCGCCGAAAGGGACCAGCTTCCCCGTCGCGCAGATCTCGCGTGACGCCGGCTTCTCGATTCACTGGTCCGGCGACGGCCGCCAGGTCCATTGGTCGCTCGGGCCCGAGTACTTCACGCGCGACCTGGCCCAGACGTTCGGGTTCCTGGCCGGCGCCGAAAAGCCGGCCGAGCTTGAAGCAAAAGGCGTCCCGATCGGGTTCACCGTGAAGAGCGACCTTCCGACGGGATCGCTCGCGATCGTCGGGGCGCGAATCATCACGATGAGCAGCCCTGAGCCCGCGCGAAGCGCGAGCGAAGCGAGTCGCGGAGCGCGTGCGAGCGGGGGTGGGGCCCCGCGAGCTGGAAATAATGCTGACGTCATCGAGAACGGCACGATCGTCGTCGAGGGCAACCGCATCGTCGCGGTTGGGCCGTCGGGCTCGGTCAGCGTTCCGGCGGGGGCCAAACGGATCGATGCGCGCGGCAAGACCGTCATGCCGGGGCTCATCGACGTCCACGCGCACGTCGGCGGCGAGAACGACGGCCTGCTGGCGGAGGCTTCCTGGCCGCTCGTCGCCAACCTCGCGTACGGCGTCACGACGTCGCACGATCCGTCGAACGACACGGAGACCGTCTTCACGAACTCCGAGCTCATACGGGCCGGCAGAAAGCTCGGGCCGCGGCTGTACTCGACGGGCACGATCCTCTACGGCGCCGAGACGCCCTTCAAAGCGGTGGTCGACACCTATGACGATGCGCTGTCGCACCTCCGTCGCCTGAAAGCGGTCGGCGGCTTCAGCGTCAAGAGCTACAACCAGCAGCGCCGCGACGCGCGGCAGATGATCATCAAGGCTGCGCGCGAGCTCCAGATGATGGTCGTGCCCGAAGGGGGCTCGCTGCTCTACATGAATCTCACGCATGTCGTCGACGGCCACACCGGCGTCGAGCACTCACTCCCGGTTCCCCGTATTTACAAGGACGTCGTCACGCTCTTCGCCAAGAGCAAGTCCGGCTACACGCCGACGCTCATCGTCGGCTACGGCGGGCTGTCTGGCGAGTACTACTGGTACCAGCACAGCGACGTCTGGAAGAACCAGCGGCTGCTCACGTTCGTTCCCGCGGACGTCGTGGTGCCGCGCTCGCGCCGCCGGACCATGGCGGACGAGGACGACTTCAACCACGTCCTCATCGCCAAAGGAGCGAAGCAGATCGCCGACGCGGGCGGATCGATTCAGATGGGGGCTCACGGCCAGCTTCAGGGCCTCGGCGCGCACTGGGAGACCTGGATGCTCGCGCAAGGCGGGCTGAGCCCGGTGGAAACGCTTCGCGCCGCGACAATCAACGGTGCGACGTACCTGGGCCTCGAGGCCGAGCTGGGCTCGCTCGAGAAGGGAAAGCTCGCCGATCTGATCGTGCTCGACCTGAACCCGCTCGAGAACGTCCGCAACACGGACTCCGTCAACATGGTGATGCTGAACGGCCGCCTGTACGACGCGGCGACCATGGACGAGATCGGGAATCATCCGAGGAAGCGGAAGCCGTTCTACTGGGAACAGGAGCGCAAAGAGGCCCCCACGACCACGTCGGCCCCCGGCGCCAGAAAATAGGAGGCCTGGTTCGAGACGGTCATCGAATAGTTACAGCGCCGTAGTATAGGAACGGGCTCATGGATGAGACCGTTGCTTCCGGCGTGACTCCGGTCGAGGACGCGCCTCGGTCGGTCGCTCTACGGGAGGGGTTCGACGCCGGGCTGCTATCGACGGACGCCGCGCCATTGGCCGCGGCCAAGGACGCGCCAGTCGCAAGCGTCTGGATCGATCGAGACCTGAGCTGGCTGGAGTTCAACCGCCGGGTGCTCGCCGAAGCGCTCGACGAGCGCACGCCGCTGCTGGAGCGGGCCAAGTTTCTCGCGATCTTCACCTCCAACCTCGACGAATTTTTCATGAAGCGGATGGCCATCCTGCGCGAGGGGGCCACGCCCGACCGGCAGCAGTTCATCGGCCAGATTCGCGGTCGCCTCCAGCCCATGCTGCAGGCCCAGGCGCAGTATTTCCTGAGTTGCATCGTGCCGGAGCTCTCACGCTACGGCCTTCACCTGCGTCGGTGGGAAGAGCTGAGTGTGGCCCAGCAGCAGGAGCTCGGCGAATACTTCGACGCGGAAGTATCCGCGGCGCTGACGCCGCTCGTGATCCATCCGTCGCAGCCGTTTCCGTTCTTCTCCAACCGATCGCTCTCGCTCGCATTTCTCCTGCACGACGAGCGCAAGGGCGAGGTGGTGGAGGCGCGGGTCAAGGTGCCGTCCGAGCTCGCCCAGTGGGTGCCGGTGGCTGCCGACGTCCCGCCGGGAGAGCGGGTGTTCGTCCGGCTGCACGAGGTCATTCGGGAGAACGCGCACAAGCTCTATCCGGGCATGCGGCTGACCTCGCCGACGCTGTTCCGCCTGACGCGCGATGCCGAGGTCGAGCTGGACGACGAGGAGGATCTGGGCGTTCGTGAAGCGGTCAGAGAACAGATCCGGCAGCGGCGGTTCGAGCCGGCCGTGCGGCTGGAATTCTCGGCCAATGCCGACGACCGGATTCGAGAGATGCTGCAGGCGCGCTTCAAGCTGACCCCGCAGGACGTCTACGAGTCTCCGGGAGAGCTCGACTACGCGAGCCTGTTCGAGATCGCAGGGCTGAACGTGCCCGAGCTTCGCGACGCCCCGTGGACGCCGACCACGCCGCCGCGTCTTGCCGACGGGACGTCAATCTTCGACGTTCTGCAGGCCGGCGACCTGTTCGTCCATCACCCGTACGACAGCTTCGATGACAGCGTCGACAGGCTCATCAAGACGGCCGCCAACGATCCACGTACCGTCGCAATCAAAATGACCGTTTACCGATTGGGTGACGACACGACCTTCGTTCGTTCATTGATCAAGGCGGCGGAGGCCGGCAAACAGGTCGCCTGCGTCATCGAGCTGAAGGCGCGTTTCGACGAGGAACGCAATCTGCACTGGGCATCCGAGCTCGAGCACGCCGGCGCCCACGTCACGGTGAGCGATCTGAACCTGAAGACCCACGCGAAGATCGCGCTCGTCGTGCGCAAAGAGGCCGGGGGCCTCCGCAGCTACGCGCACATCGGCACCGGCAACTATCACGTACGCACGGCGCGGATGTACACCGACGTCGGGCTGCTGACCTGCGATCGAGCGCTCACGGCCGACGTGGTCAATCTGTTCCACCACCTCACCGGCCGGTCCGAGATGCCGGCGTTCAGGAGGCTGTTCGTCGCGCCCACGAGCATGCGGCAGCAGTTCCTGGATTTGATCGCGCGCGAGATCGAGCATCGACGTGCCGGCCGCCCCGCGCGCATCATCGTCAAGATGAATCAGCTGGAAGATCCGGCGATGATCACCGCGCTGTGCGACGCCTCGAGGGCCGGCGTGCCGATCGATCTCATCATCCGGGGATTCTGCTGTCTGCGGCCTGGCGTCCCGGGCTTCAGCGAGTCGATCCGCATTCGATCCATCATCGGCAGGTTCCTCGAGCACTCGCGCATCTTCTATTTCAGCGCGGGCAAGGCCGACCCGCTGGAGGGTGAGTTCCTGATCGGATCGGCGGACTGGATGGTCCGGAACCTCTCGAACCGCGTGGAGGTCGTCGCACCGGTGTCGGCGCGAACCGCGCGCGAGCGACTCTGGGAGATTCTGGACGTTTCGCTGAGGGATCGACGTCAGGCCTGGCAGATGAACAGCGACGGCAGCTATACGCCGCTGCACCCCACGGCGCGGGCAACCGACGGCCCCGAGGGTCTCGGGACGCACTGGACGCTCATGGATCTCACGCGCGTCCGCCTGAGCCAGGAGCTCTGATCACTCCGTCGTCAGGGCGCCTCCCTGATGCCGGATCACCCGCCCCTCCACCGCGAAGGTGGTTTCTTCGGCAATGTTCGTCGCGTGATCGGCGATGCGCTCGAGGCAGCGGCTGACGAGGATCAGGCCGAGCGCACGCTCGATGGCGCCGGGGTCCGCCATCATGTGGGTCAGGAGGACCCGGAAGATCGAATCACGCAGCGCGTCGGCGCGGTCGTCGCGCTCGAGCACGGACTGGCCGAGCGCCACGTCCTGCGTCACGAACGCCTTGACGGAGTCATGCAGCATCTGCACCGCGGTCTCGCCGAGAAGTCCGACGTCGAGAATAGGCCGCAGCGGCGGCTGTGTGTGCAGGCCCATGATCGTGTGCCCCATGTTGACCGCCTGGTCGCCGACACGCTCGAGGTCCGTAATCACCTTGAGCACGGATCGGACGAGCCGGAGGTCCGACGCAACGGGGCTCTGGGTCGCCAGAAACTTGATACAGAGGTCGTCGATCTCGAGCTCGAGCTGGTTGACGGCGGCGTCGCCCGACGCCACTTGAACCGCCAGATCCGAACGTCGCTCGGCGAGCGCGGTCAGGGCGTCGCGGGTGCGCGACTCGACGAGCGCACCCAGGTCGGCCACTCGACTGGTCAGGGCCCGAAGCTCCTCGTGAAAATGGCGCTCCATCAGCCGAATCTCCCCGTGATGTAGTCGTTCGTGTGCTTCTGCGCGGGGTTCGTAAAGAGTTCCTGCGTTGCGCTGTATTCCACGAGACGTCCTAGCCAGAAAAAGGCCGTCTTGTCGGAGACCCGCGCCGCCTGCTGCAGGTTGTGGGTGACGATGACGATGGTGAACTGCGTCTTCAGGGAAAAGATCAGCTCTTCGACCTTCAGCGTGGCAATCGGATCCAGCGCAGAGCACGGTTCGTCCATCAGGATGATCTCCGGCTCGATGGCGATGGCCCGCGCGATGCACAGCCGCTGCATCTGGCCGCCGGACAGCGACAGACCGCTCTCGTTCAACCGGTCCTTCACCTCGTCCCAGAGCGCCGCGCCCCTGAGGCTCCGCTCGCACGCCTCATCGAGCGTGGCCTTGTTCTTGATGCCGGCGATCCTGAGGCCGTACACCACGTTCTCGTAGATCGACTTCGGCAGCGGGTTGGACTTCTGGAACACCATGCCGATTCGCCGCCGCACCTCGATGACGTCGGTGGTGTGGGCATAGAGGTCCTGTCCGTGCACGTTGAACGCCCCCGTGATTCGCACGTTGTCGATGAGATCGTTCATCCGGTTGAGGCAGCGCAGCAGCGTCGATTTTCCACACCCCGACGGACCGATGAACGCGGTCACCTGCTTCGCCTGGATGTCCATCGTGATGTCGTAGAGCGCCTGGGCGGTGCCATAGAACAGGTTCGCATCCCGGATGACGATGGCGGGGGGCAGCCCCGTCGTCGTTGTCTCGGCGGGCACGAACTGGACGTCGGTCTTGATGAGCGGACCGTCGCGCCTCGGCGCGGTGGACTCGGTCATGTGATCGGCTCCTGTCTCGATGTCAGTCCCACTCGCCATTGCAGTGCCCACGGTTAAAAAGCCGACGTCTGATACCGCTTGCGCAGGTGATTGCGCACGATGATGGCGGTCAGATTCAGCGCGATGACGATAATCAGCAACAGGATCGTCGTGGCGTACACCATCGGCTTGGCCGCCTCCACGTTCGGGCTCTGGAACCCGACGTCGTAGATGTGGTAGCCGAGGTGCATGAATTTACGCTCGAGGTGCAGGAACGGCGCAATGCCGTCGAGCGGCATGTCCGGCGCGAGCTTGACGACCCCCGTGATCATCAGCGGCGCGACTTCACCCGCCCCCCGGGCCATCGCGAGAATCAACCCCGTCAGAATGCCGGGCGCCGCCGCCGGCAGCACCACGCGCAGAATCGTCTGGAACTTCGTGGCGCCCGTCGCCAGCGACGCTTCCCTCATCGAGCGCGGAACGGCCGCCAGCGCCTCTTCCGATGCAACGATGACGACGGGCACGGTGAGAAGCCCGAGCGTCAGCGACGCCCAGAGGATGCCTCCCGTGCCGAAGGTCGGCGTCGGGAGACGTTCTGGAAAGAACGCCTGATCGATGGCCCCGCCTAGGAAATACACGAAGAAGCCAAGCCCGAAGACCCCGAACACGATCGATGGCACGCCAGCCAGGTTGTTGACGCCGATACGAACGAGGCGGACGAGAACGCCCTGTTTGGCATACTCCCGGAGGTACAGCGCCGCGAGCACGCCGAACGGCACGGCGAGGAGACTCATGAGAATCACCATCATGACCGTGCCGAAGATCGCCGGGAAAATCCCGCCCTCGGTGTTCGATTCCCGCGGGTCGCCCGACAGGAACTCCCAGAGGCGCCCCGCGTAGACCCGCGCCCGGCCGGGGGACGACAGCTGATTGGGCATGTACGCGCGGAAGATGTCGATCGTCGCGAGCTCTTTCTCCGTTCCGTCGGCGGCGGCCAGCGTGACATGGGTCCGCGAGGCCTGTTCGACCAGTTCGGCCAGGCGGGTTTCCGCCGCCGCGTATTCCTCCTTGAGCTGCGACAGGCGTTGCTCTGACCCAGCGCGGGCGGTCGGGATGTCGACGGTCGCTCCGCGCGCGGCATTCAGCTCGGCCGCCCGCACCGCGAGACGCTCCTCCTCGATCGCGGCGTTGATGGGGCCAATCTCGTCGCTCTCGATCTCTCGAATCCGGGCGCGGTCGTCGTCTGCTTTGTCGATGAGCGGCCGCAGCGCCTGCCAGACGGCGTCGGGCCCCTTTGCGAGCTCCCTGTCCCCTTCGGTGAGCCGGACGGGAACGCCGATGAACGGGCCGTACTCGCGCCGCTCGACGTAGATGGCCTCCGACGGCACGCTTCGCTCCTTGATCTGCGGCTCGTCTATCCACCTGAAATCGGCACCGAACAGATCGCGGTTGGCGACCTTGACCTGAACGCGGTCCGGCTGGCGCTCGTCGGCGCCATGGCGCACGCCCGCCTCACGAGCCACGACCTCGCCGAGAACCGTCGTGCCGTCGGCGAGCGTCAGTCTGTTCACCGGCCTCGGCCAGAAGAAGCCGAGACCGTTGACGAGGATCAGGCCGATCATCCCGGTGATCATCAGCAGGCAGATGCCGAGCCCCGTGCCCGTGAACCAGATCGCCGGATCGCCGCGCCGGAGAATCTCACGGAACGTCATCACAGAGCCCTGTAGCGCTCGCGGAGGCGCTGACGAACGAGCTCCGCCACTGTGTTCACGGTGAAGGTCAGGACGAAGAGCAGGGCCGCCGAGAGAAAGAGAATGCGATAGAGCGTCGCGCCCTGGGGCGCTTCAGGAATCTCGACGGCGATATTCGCGGAGAGCGTGCGGAAACCGTTGAACATCGACCAGTCCATGATGGGCGTGTTGCCCGTCGCCATGAGGACGATCATCGTCTCGCCCACCGCACGCCCGAAGCCGACCATGATCGCCGAGAAGACGCCCGGGCTGGCCGTCGGCAGGACGACGCGGACCGCGGTCTGCCATCGGCTTGCCCCCATCGCCAGCGACGCCGCCACCAGGTTCGACGGCACGCTGCCGAACGCGTCCTCGCAGATCGTGAAGATGATTGGGATGACGGCGAATCCCATCGCCAGGCCGACGACGAGGCTGTTGCGTTGATCGTAGGTGACGCCGAGCGTCGTCGAGAGCCACTGGCGCGCGTCGCCGGCGAACAGCCAGGTTTCCACGAAAGGAGCGAGCGCGAACGCCAGCCACGCGGCAGCGAGCAGCAACGGAACGATCAGGAGCAGCTCGGCCCCTACCCTCACGCGGCGCTTCAGGCCGTGCGGCAGGATGCTCCAGATCATGAATCCGGAGGTCCCGAAAAGCGGAAGGAAGATGACGAGCAGCATCATCGCCACGAGATTCCGCTCAACGACCGAGGCCAGATAGAGTCCCGCGACGAAGCCGATCACGACGCTCGGCAGCGCCGCCATGATCTCGATCGTCGGCTTGACCCGCGCACGGATGGAGGGGTGCACGAACTGAGACGTGTAGAGCGCGCCGAGCACGGCGAGCGGTATGGCGAACACCAGCGCGTAGAACGTTCCCTTGATCGTGCCGAAGACGAGCGGAGCGAGGCTCATCTTTGGCTCGAAATCATCTGTGGCGCCGGTCGACTGCCAGACGTACTCCGGTTCGGCGTAGCCCTCGTACCAGACCTTCCCGAACAGCGTGTGCAGGCTCGCTTCCGGGTGCCGGTTCGAGAGCGCGATGCGGTCGATGTCACCGCCGGCGCGGGCGACGAGCAGCCCGTCGCTCTTCGGGGTCATGACCAGCCCTTGCACCGCCGTCGTGCCGGCGATGCGCGTCAGCGTGCGGTTCGACGTCTGGTGTCGAAGGACGACGCGGCCGTCTTCGCCCCCCGTGGCAAACGTGCGGTCACGCGTCGACGCCGCAATCGCCGTGACACGCGCACCCTGCGGCTCGAACTCCCCGGCGCGGACCATGCCGTAATCGCCGTCGAGATTCGCGGGGGCCCGGAACCACGCGCTCAGCCGCCCGTCTGCCGTGCCGGCGATGAACGTGTTGTTGCCGATCATGTACTCCAGCGCCGTCACCGCGGAGTCGCTGACGGGCGACACATCGGTCAGTGTCGCCTCTTCCTCCAGCCGCCAGTGATACACCTTCCCGCGGTCGGTGCCGGCGATGGCCGTGCCGGTGCGGCCGACGCGGACGGCCGTAATCGTTTCACCGCTCGCGACACTGACGACGGCCCGCCGCTCGGCGGCGCCTTCATCGATCCACCAGAGCGCGATCTCCGACGGTGAAACCTGTCCCGCGACGAACTTCCGCTCGCCTTCTTCGAGGTACGACACGCGCTCGGCTGGCCTCCGGGCGGGATCGATCGACACCGCGCCGCGCTCGCGCACGTCGACCTTCACGCCGGTCAGCCCCTCGGCCCCGTGGACGGGGACAAACCGGATTTGCAGGAGCGCAACGCGTCCGTCGGTCGTGCTCGCTGCGACGAAGTCTCCAAGTAACGATCGTGAGGATGCGATGACGGTGGCTTCCGCAAGCGATGGCGGACTGAACGTGAGCTCCTGCGCGCCTGTCTCCCGGTTGAGGAAGATCACGCGACCCGAGGGTTCGAGCAAGTAGACGTATCGATCGAAGTCGTCACTGCCGAGCGCCCAGCGCTCCATCGGCACGGACGCGACGCTCTCAGCAGGGCGCAGCGTGCCCTTGAGCGTCGCCGAAGACGGCCGAAACAGCGGCACGGCCTCGGCGCCGATGAAGACCAGGATCCCGATCACGGCCAAAATGACGGCGATGCCGCCGAACGTAATGACACCGACGGCCACGCGGTCGACGCGTTTCAGCCGCTTGATGCGGCCCGCGGCCGCCGCCATCTGGCGGCGGACTTCGGACTCGCCGCTGATGGCCGGAGTGAGACCGGGGCTATCGGCTGCAGGCAGACTCATGTGAGCGTCCGGCATCCCTTCGGCGCGCTACATCGTCGTCGTCGCTCCGCCCGCGATCTTGGCCAGCTCCTCTTTCACCTGCGCCGGCGTCAGCGGCATGTAGCCGTCCTTGATGACGACCTCCTGGCCCTCCTTGCTCATGACGAGCTTGAGGAATTCCAGCGGCACGGGATCGAGCGGCTTTCCAGGCGCCTTGTTCACGTACACGTACAGGAAGCGGCTCAACGGATATTTGCCCGAGATCACTTCTTCGTAGGTGCCCTCGAAATAGGGACCGCTGGGCTGCTCGGACAGCGGGACGGCTCTGACCCCGGACGTCCGATAGCCCGCTCCGCTATAGCCGATCGCATACCGATCCTCGGTGACGCCCTGAACGACCGAGGCCGAACCGGGCTGTTCCTTGACGGTGTCCTTGTAGTCGCCGTTCCGCATCACGTGTTCGCGGAAGAAGCCATACGTGCCGCTGGCCGAGTTGCGGCCGTAGAGGCCGATCGGCCGGTTGGCCCAGTCGCCGGTCAGCCCGAGCTGTCCCCAGGTCGTGATGTTCTGCTTGTACCCACGCTTCCGGCTCTTCCCGAAGATCGCTTCGACCTGCGCGAGCGAGAGCTCCTTGATGGGATTGTCCTTATGGACGTACACCGAGAGCGCGTCGTAGCTCGTGCGAATCTCCGTAGGCTTGTAGCCATAGCGCTGCTCGAACTGATCGATCTCCGTCGAGCGCATCGTCCGCGACATCGGCCCGAACTGCGCCGTCCCCGCGATAAGCGCCGGGGGCGCGGTCGACGAGCCCTTGCCTTCCACCTGCACCTTGACGTTCGGGTAGTACTTCCGGAACGTCTCGGCCCAGAGGGTCATGAGGTTGTTCATCGAGTCCGACCCGATGCTGCTGAGATTTCCCGAGATTCCGCTCGCCTTCTGGTAGCCGGGGATCGCGGGATCGACTTTGAGCACCTGCCGGCCTTCCGGAGTCGCCGCCAGGGCGACAGCGAGAAACATCGCAACCGTCGAGAGCACGCGTTTCATGGTTCCCTTCCTTCCCATTGCTCAGAAAATGAACTGCGTCTGTAACCGCACTTCAGTGAGCTTGCTCGTGTTGTTGTTCGTCGCGCCCAGGCCCGTTTCGAGTCGCCCCACGTCCATCTGGAACTTGAGCGTGTGGCGGCGGTAGTAGTAGCTGATCCCGCCGCGCAGCTCGGTGATGTCGTCGTTGGCGAGCCTGTTGTTCACTTCGCGGTCGCCGTAGCGAACGGCCCCTTCCCACGTGCGGCGGCGGTTGAGCATGACGCCGGTCTGGAAGTACCAGCCGTCCGCGTTGAACTTCGCGCCGGTCTCCGGGGTACGCTCCCGCCAGTAGTAGGAGCCCGTCGCGCACACGCCCTTGAATTTGAAGATGCCGTCGACGCCAACGATGTCCGACTTCAGGTCGACGCCCGTGGTGGTCCCGTGGAAGTCGTTGTGCTCGTAGTTCAACCCGAACGCATACAGCGGCACCGTGGTCGACTCGAAGTCGGCTTCGGAATACAGCGCGCCGCTGACCCACGCCCGCTGGACGAGCACCTGGTTGCCGTTCGGCTGCCACATGAGCCGCACGTTCGTCTGAAACGACGCGTTGTCGTTGATGGTCCGCGTGAGGCCGTTCCCGTTGAAAATGCCCGCGCGGTACTCGAGCTTGTTGCTGAACAGGACACCCTGGACGGCGAAACCCGTATCGCGGCCGCGCGCAAATTCGTCGGAGACGATCGAGCGATCGACGAAGCTTTGATTGCCCGAAGAGGTCATCTGCTGGAGGAAGGATGGAACCTTGAACTGACCGGCGAGCATTCGGAAGCTCCCGCGGCCCTTCGGATCCCAGGCGATGTTGGCATCTTCGAGGAACGCCCCGATGTTCGCTCCCGTCGCGGCGGGCCAGTTCAACTGCAATTCGTACGTGAGGTTGTTCTGCCGCCAGAACCACCCTTCGACCTTGAACTTGGCGCGACGGATTCGGAACGAGCCACGTGAATCCCCTGGGTCCTGACCGGGGAACGTGATCTGATCGTTCGGGAACTCGTGCGTGTAGCGCACCATGACGCGGTTCGAGATCTCGAGATAGGCGAGATCGGTCGTGATTCGCGTCTTGCCGTCACGCCATTCGATCCGCTGGAGTGGAGGGGTCGGCTCGGGAACCGGCTCCGAGATCCCGTGCTTGAAGAAGAAGAGCTGGAGAGCGCGCTCGCTGTCCGCGACAACCGTCTCGCCGTTGGGGCCCACGCCAGGGCGGGTGATCCCGCGTCCCATCTCACCCGATTTCTCGAACCTGTCGGCTTCCTCCGCGATGTTGAATACGTAGATGCGGCCGTCTTTCAGGATTTCCTTGTAATAGAACCCCTGCGCCTGCACGAGCGGCGCCCCCAGGATGACTATCAGCAGTGGGGCAAACCAATTCAGGATCCGCTTCCGCGGCTTCTCACCCATCAGATTCTCCTCGAGCTGGTTAGCTGACGCCTGAACAAGGCATGGAATCGGCAGAGCGAACCGAAGCCTATTGACCGAATGTGACCACGAGGTTACGGCTGGGTTTCGCGTCGGTTAACTCGGGTGCGCGATAGGGACTCGAGGGCGCTCAGAACGTAAACCCGGACGAGAGATGGGCCCGAGTGCCCTCGCCCAGCCCGCGGGCGACATCCAGGTTCAGCTTCACGAACGCGACGCTGAACCACACGCCTCCGCCGACACCGCGGTAGAACCGGGCGTCCTTCAGCTTCTGGCCGCGATCGTACGCGGCGCCGGCGTCATAGAACACGTTGACGCCGAGGCGGCCGACGCTGAGCGGCGACGAGATCGGGATGCGGATCTCGGCGGAGGTCGCAAAGAGGTTGTCGGTCGATGTGAATCCGGCGCGGAAGCCGCGCAGCGTGCCCCGCTGATCGGTGGCGCCGCCGAGAAGCGACCGTTCGTACTGCGGCAGCGTGGCGTCCGCTGTTTCGCTGTAGACGCGCAGCGCGAGGACCGACTGTTTAATGAGCGGCACGAAGCCGCGCGCGTCCGCTCGGAAGCGGTTCACCGGCCGCCCGGTCTCGAACCAGTCCCGCTCGTAGGCGCCGCGCAGGAACACCGCGCCGCGCGGGAGGCCGGGATCGTGGCGTGTGTCGAACGTCAGGTCGGCGCCGAACGTCGAGAACTGCTCGTGGAGCGGGTCGAACTCGACGTCCGCCCAGCCGCCTGAGACGCCCGCTCTCAGCGGTCCTGCGATGATGCGCTCGCCGCGCCCGCGCACCGATCCGCGCACGTCGCCGATCTCGTAGAAGGGATTCTCACGGCGCGAGTACGAGCCCACGGCTTCCACGCGTGTGAACGGTCCCCGCGTGAACTGCTTGTCGAGCTTCGCGGCGATCTGTCGCGTGCCGCCCCAGGTCGCCGGAAACGCGAGCCGGCTCCGGTCGCCCGCCACGCCCGCGAGCGTCATCAGCGCGCCGTACGTGAATCCGTAGCCATCCTCGTAGTCGAGCACCGGCATGAACATGCCGCCGCGGGTCAGGCGGCTCACCTGCCTGACGCCGGTCGGAAGCGTCGGATCCCCCACGATCCCGGGGCGCTCCGTGACGACGATCACCAGGAGGATGTCGCCGTTGGTGTCGAGCGTGGCGAAGCGGCGCCGGACCTCGACCTCCGCGAAGCGCCCGCTCCGCTCGAGACGCTCGCGGACCGACGCTTCGATGCCCTGCGCCGCCGGAGCGCCAGCCGTCACGCCGGCCAGCGACGTGACCACGTCGTCCGGCGTCGTGTGGTTGCCGTGGATGCGGATGGCGGCGACCTTTGGTTCCTCGGCCCTTCGACTCGGCTCAGGGCCGTCCCGAGCTTGCCGAGGGACGGCCGCTGCGGCCTGGGTCGTGGCGATCGCCAGCGCGAGCGCCACCGCGATCATTGACCTACCTTTTTGATCTTCGTCGTCACGTCCGCGAGGCGGTAGTCGCGGTACTCGACGTCGAACGTGGCCGGGTAGGTGCCGGTCGCGAGCGTGATGGCAGCGCGGAACTGGATCTTGCGGGGGAGCCAGACGTCCGGGAAGGGGAGGCCCATCTCCATGCTGGCCTTCAGCTCGTCGACGCGCACGAACCAGCGTCCGGGGAGGAAGTCGAGGCCGACATTGTCGAACGTGTAGCGGATGATTTGCGCCGAAGTCGGGTCGACCCACAGGGTAATGAGCGCCACCTTGTTCATCCGGCGCTCGATGGCTTCGTCCTCGTCCTCGTCCTCTTTTTTCTTCTCTTTCTTGCCCTTCCCCTGCTTGTCCTTGTCCTTCTCGCGTTCGGCCGCGTGGTCGGCGTGCTCCTGGTGCTCGTGCTCGTTATCGTCCGTGAAGAGCTTCGTCGGGTAGTGCTCGATTCGCAGCACCTCTCGCCCTTCGATCGACTCCCGGCCCACGAGCGCGTAGTTGCCCGGCTCGAACTTGAAGTCCATGAAGTACGCGGCGGAGATGAACCGGGGTTCGATGCTCTGGCGGAGGAAATCGCCGACACGCTCGGGATCGAACGGAGGCGTCTCGTCGGGCACCGGCGGGCCATCCTTGGCCGAGCGGCGATACTCGCGGCGCTTCTCACGGGAGATCCACTCGTCCTCGTACTTGCGTCGCTCCGCCTCGCTGAGCGCGACGCCGTTGGCGCGCGTCGGGCTGCGGACGAAGAAGCCGTCGCGGATGTACCACGTGTACTCGCGGCGCTCGCCGAAGATCGGGTTGCCGCTGGGGTCCTTGAAGTCGAACTGCTCGCGCTCGTCCAGCACGTACTGGCGGAGCAGCTTCCAGCTGGCCTCCCTCCGCGCGAGGGCGCGCTCCATCAGGGCGTCGAGATCTGACTGAGGCGCTGTTCCGGCTGCCGGGTTCGGGGACTGGGCGAGGACGAGAGCGGGGAGGCACAGCAATAGACAGCCGTAGCGCAGGCCTTTAGGCCTGCCAGCAGGATGGGTCCCGTGGCGCAGCCCTTCAGGGCTGCTGGTGTGACGGCTCGTGTCGGGTTGACGTCGGGTTGCGTGGACTCTCACACCGCCTCGATAGGACGCGACAGGCTGGCTCTAAGTCTGACGATAACCCGGCTGGCCCGGTTCCCGCTGTCCGCGGCTATAATTGGAGGTTCCGGGGCGCGCTCGTCAGCATTTCTAGGCCTGAGCGGTTCGTTCAGGCCCCAGGCCCTGAGCCCCAAGCCCCACGGTGGGAGGTCGTTCAACGGTAGGACACGTGGCTCTGGACCACGTTATCGGGGTTCGAATCCCTGCCTCCCAGCCAAACTCATTCGGCCTGCGGCCTCATTCGTTGGCTGTGAGGCCGATTCAGCGGCATCTCGATTCGCCTTCGTTCGGCTTCGCCTCACTCGGCTCGTCGCGAATGGCGTCGAATCCCTGCCTACATGGCAAGCCAGCGACAGGGAGAATGGCCCTGAGCGAACGAAGTGAGTCGAAGGGCCAGCCTTCACTCGGCCTTGGCCTCGTTCGTATCCTCTAGAACCCGATTCGCAGTTCGGCGATCTTCCCCTCTGCCACCTTGAACTCTTGGTTCATCACGAGAGGATCCGGCAATCCCGTTCGATCGAACGTTCCGTCGATCTTGACTCTGACGATGGTTCGTCCCTGGCGCTCTGTGACATCCAGGACGTCGAAATGCACATGAGCCCCGAAGATGTCGGCGCCGGCCCAGGCCGTAATCGCGTCGAGACCGCGCAGCTCGCGGTTCACATCGACGACCACGGCATCGCCTGCGAAGCTCGCCGGAAACTCCTCCCTGGCGCCGGTGTTGACGGCCCTCAGGTAACTGGCGATCGGCCCGGGCAGACTAAATTCCTTCGTGAATTGCTCGATCTGAGGCATCGTTCACCACCCTTTCCGACCCTACTGTGGCAAGTCTCTCCCGATGCGTCCAAGATATTGTTCCTATCGGACTAATCGCGATAAGGTATCGGTGTGGAGCTTCGGCATCTTCGATATTTCGTGGCGGTCGGTGAAGAGGAACACTTCGGCCGCGCCGCGCTACGCCTGCGAGTGGCTCAACCAGCGCTCTCGCGACAGATTCAGGATCTCGAACGCGAGATCGGTTTCCAGTTGTTCGATCGCCTCAGTCGCGGCGTGAAGATCAGTTCGGCGGGCAGGTTGTTTCTCGAGGAGGCGCGTCGAATTCTTCAACAGCTGAACGAGGCGACGGAACGCGCGCAACGTGTCGCGCGCGGCCAATCAGGAACGCTGCGGGTCGGATTCACCGAGAATGCATCATGGCGGGGCGTGGTACCGGACTCGCTCCACGTCTTCCGAGAGCACTATCCCGACGCAGAACTGCAGCTGAACCCGCTACCGAGTCTGCAACAGCTCGAGGCCGTTCAATCTGGCCGACTGGATGCCGGGTTCATGTTCAACCCGCCGAAACCGGATCGGGAGCTGGATCAATTGCCGGTCGCGTTGAACAGCCTGGCATTGGCTGCTCCTGCCGCGCACCCGCTCAGTAAGTTGAAGAACCTCCGGCTGCGCGACATGACGGACGCGCGTTTCATCTGGTTTCCGAGGCGCGAGAGCGCGGTCTTCTACGACCGCTTGATGTACGAATGTTTCCGTGGCGGCCTGAAATCGCCTCGGATCGTTCAGGAAGCGTCGAACGAAGCGACGATATTGACACTCGTCGCTCAGGGCATGGGCGTAGGTTTTGTCGTTGAAACCGCCCGCTGGCGATGTCCGGACGGCGTGGCGATATTGAAAGTCGCCGACCTCAAGCTGTCGTTGCCATTGGCTCTCGTCTGGAGAAAGGACAACCTGTCCCCGCTGCTCTCCAGATTTGTGACCGATGTGGGGAGTCTCGTGAAGCGGAGGCCGTTGTAGTCATCTGCGACGGACGGTCGACGATTCCACGCCGCATTCGATCAACCCGCCGTATGAATGTTGCCGCGCTGGCGGTCGCGGTTGGACTGGCTCGCCTGTTCCCGCAGACGCAGCGGCCGTTCGTCCGCCCGAATCCGCCCTTCGCCGCATTCCGGTTGTCGGCACTCTCAGGACGCCTATACAGGTATGCTCGACGTCATGTCCGAACAGGCGACGACCGCGAGGCCGGTCGGCATCGTTGTGAAAACAACGCGGCGCGTTGCCGTCGCCGTCACAATCGCGATCGGCGTCGCGCTCCTGCTGTTGATCCTCTGGAAGGGATCGACGTCCGCACTCTTTCTCCGGGCGATTATGCTCGCCTTGTCGGCCACGGCGGTCTTTTCACTCTTCGAGGTGTGGCCCCGAAGACTGCCGCGTAGGGTCGAGCGATGGATTCTCCAGGTTGTGGCCGTCGGCGCCGCCATGCCGGTCACGGTGTTCGTGATGCACCGCCGGGCCACCTCCCCAGGAGCGCCGCCCTTCTTTGAAGACCACAACTGGATGCTCGTCGGGTTCGCTGCCGTTCTCATCGCGCCCTGGACGGCGGTCGCGACGGTGGTCCGCCAGAAGGAGACCTTCGCGCGCCACCAGACGCTGGCGTTCGCGCTCGAGCGCAGTGAACTCGAGCGCCAGGCGCTCGACGCGCGATTGCATTTGCTGCAGGCGCAGGTCGCGCCGCATTTCCTCTTCAACACACTCGCGAACGTGCAGGCGCTCGTCGACGCGGGCTCGCCGCATGCGTCGCTCGTGCTGCGAAGCCTCACCGCGTACCTGCGCGCGGCGGTGCCGCTGCTCCATGAGTCCACGGCGACGATCGAGCGCGAGCTGCAGCTTGTTCGGCCATATCTCGAGCTGATGCAGATGCGCATGCCCGATCGCCTCCAGTACGCGATGAACGTCGACCCCGCGGCGCTGAAGGTTCGCTGTCCTCCGACCACCCTGCTGACGCTGGTCGAGAATGCCGTGCGACACGGGATCGACCCCAGCGAAGAAGGAGGCCGGATCGACGTCGACATCGCACGACGTGGTGAACGTTGTGTGGTCCGTGTAACCGACACAGGCGCCGGGCTGCATCACTCGGCGAACGGTCCGGGGACCGGGCTCGCGACTCTGCGCGAGCGGCTGCAGCTGATCTTCGGTGATGCAGCGCACCTGCGGCTGATCGCCGGCGCTCCCCGCGGCGTCGTCGTCGAAGTCGACATGCCGGCACACACATGAACGCCCACCCGACAGCGTTGATCGCGGACGATGAACCGCTTTTGCGCGAGGCGCTGCGGCGGCGACTTGCGATCGTGTGGCCCGAGCTCGAGATTGTAGCCGAGGCGCGGAACGGACGGGAGGCGGTGAGGTTGTTCGACGAGCGTCATCCAGACATCTGCTTCCTCGACGTCCACATGCCGGGACTCTCTGGCGTCGATGCCGCGAACCACATCGGCAGGCGCGCCCATCTCGTGTTCATCACTGCCTACGATCACTACGCAGTGCAGGCGTTTGCGCACGGCGCGCTCGATTACCTGCTGAAGCCGGTCGAAGAGGCGCGGCTCGCGGAAACCGTGAGCCGTCTCAAGGAACGTCTGCAGTCGTCGAGGCCGGCGATCAACACCGAGCAGCTATTGCAGCAACTGAGCGAGCAGCTCGCGAAGCTGCAGGGTGGCGGCGGCAGGAAAGAGGCTCTCCGATGGATTCGCGCGCAAGCGGGGAAAACCCTGCGCCTCATCGCGATCGATGACGTCGACTACCTTCGCTCCGACGCGAAGTACACCATCGTCGCCTGGCGCGATGGAGGGAAATCCGTCGAGGCGGTGGTGCGGACGCCGCTGAAAGAGCTGCTCGGGCAGCTCGATGCAGAGCAATTCGCGCAAGTCCACCGATCGGTCGTCGTCAATCTGCGCGCGATCAGCCACCTGAAGCGGCATGACAACGAAACGGCGGAGATTCATTTGAAAGGTCGAGACGACGTTCTGCCGGTGAGCCGCAATTACCTGCATCTGTTCCGTCAGATGTAGCCGCCTTCGCCAAGGCTTCCACCTCCGCCAAGGCTACGGCGGACAAGTCGGCGCTCAGGTCCGCGGTTCGTCCTCGCCGATCCGCCCTTCGTCGCAAGCTGGTTGTTCGATCGCCTGCGCGCGGCCACGATGTGTGCGGATGAAGGAAGACACGATCCTGGTCGTCACCTCTCTGCTCTCGATCCTGCTGCTGACGCTTCACGTAACGGACGACATCGTCCGTGGGATATCGAAGGCCGAGCCGTCAAACACCGCGCTGCTGGTGCTCGCAGTCTTTGTCTACGGCACCCTCGTGCTTGCCGAACAACGATCGGGACACGTCATCATGCTGCTCGTGGGACTGTTCGCAGCGGCGATGCCTGTCATCCACATGCGGGGGGCGCATTACAGCGAGATCGCGAGATCCGCCGGCGGCTTCTTCTTCGTCTGGACGCTCTGGGCGCTCGGCGGGCTGGGGGGCGTCACCTTCATCCTGTCGGCGCGAGGATTGTGGAGTCTGCGACGGCGCCAGCTTCCGAGGTAGTCGTGCTCTTACCAATCCATATCGCCGCAGGCGGGCTCGCGATTGTTCTCGGCGCGGTCGCGCTGTCCGTGAAGAAGGGCGGGAATATCCACCGCCGCAGCGGCTTGCTGTTCGTCTACGCGATGCTCATCATGGCCGTGAGCGCGTCAATACTCAGTCTCCTCAAGGGCCGCGCCGACGGGAATGTACTCGCCGGCGTGCTGACGGCGTATTTCGTCGGAACCGCTCTCACCACTGTTCGCCCGGTATCGTCCTGGACGCGCCGAATCAACGCCGTTGCGCTGACGGTCGCGGTCGTACTCGCCGCCGGCTGCGCGGTTAGTGGAGCCAGGACGATGAATACGCCCGGCCGCGACTTGAATGGTGTCCCGAACCAGACGGCCGGCATGGTGTCGTCAATTGTCGGCGTCTTGCTGGTGATGGCGGCGGCCGGCGACGTGCGCATCATGCGGTTCGGAATGCCTCGCGGCGGCCCGCGCCTGGCTCGCCATTTGTGGCGTATGTGCTTCGCGCTGTTTATCGCGGCCGGATCGTTCTTTTCGGTCCCTGAGCGCGTCGCGACGATTCTTCCCGAGCCGTTCACGACCGGGCCGATGCGCGCGCTGCCGATCGTGCTGTTGTTTGGCGCGATGTTCTACTGGCTATGGAGGGTCCGCGGCCGCCGTGCGTTGCCAGTGCTCGTCCGACACGATTCCGTCGCGGTCGCACCTCGCGCGAATTGACGTCGCGCATCCCGTAGGCCTGTCAGCCCCGCCGCGCTGCCTCGATGGTGGCGATGTCGATCTTCTTCATCGGCATCATCGCCTCGAAGGCACGCTTTGCCTCACCGCCACCAGCCGCCAGCGCGTCGGTTAGCGCGCGCGGGGTGATCTGCCAGGAGAGGCCCCAGCGGTCCTTGCACCAGCCGCACTGACTTTCCTTGCCGCCATTGCCGACGATCGCGTTCCAGTAGCGGTCCGTCTCTTCCTGATTGTCCGTCGCGATCTGGAAGGAAAAGGCCTCGCTGTGCTTGAACTCCGGGCCGCCGTTGAGACCGAGACAGGGAATGCCCAGAACGGTGAACTCCACCGTCAGCACATCGCCCTGCTTGCCGCCCGGGTAGTCACCGGGCGCCTTGTGAACAGCGGTCACCTCACTATCCGGAAAGGTGGCGGCGTAGAAGCGCGCCGCCTCATGCGCGTCCTTGTCGAACCAGAGGCAGATCGTGTTCTTTGGCTTCATGTTCGTGTGCTCCTTGTCACGCGGGCGAACGAGGCGTGCTGATCATTGATGAGGTCGCAGGCGCTTTTTGTTCAGCCTGCGCTACAAAGCATGGCTCTTGCAACACACACATGACGGCTAACGCGAATGCCGCTCATGTATGGAGTGCTCGAGTCCATGCCATCAGCGGCGACTCTGGCCAGGGATCTTTGTTCTGAACTTTCTGGTCCGCGCCGCGAGCGTCGTCAACCACTTCATCTCCAGGTTGGCACCCGTGCGGAAAAGATCGATCCATTCCGGCGGGAGGACGGAGAAATCAATCTTGTGGCGGCCCCAGTCGGGACGGCGGCCATCGTAGTCGGCCAATCCGTAGTTGCGTCCAAGCTCCCAGGAACCGAACAGCATTCCGGTGCGGTCCTGCACCTTCGGGTCCGCCGCGAGCGCGGCGATCGCACGTCCCACGAACAACGGGGATTCCGACTGCAGGAAGTTCGGATCTTTCTTGCCCGCCTCGCGCCAGTTGTCTTCGGTGACGCCGAGGTTCTGCAGCATCGTCTCCGAGCGCAGGAAACCAGGGGTGACGGCCAGGACGGCGATGCCATGCGGTGCGAGCTCGGCGGCCCAGAGGAGCGGGAGCACCTTCTGCGCCATTTTGACGGCCTGCGACATCGGATTCCCGCCGCCGCCGATCATGTCGTTCTCCGTCACTTCCACGATGAGGCCGCGTTTGGCGCGCAGCATCGCGCGTGCTCCATACTTCGCCGTGATGATGCGTGACGTGAGCCCCTGCCGGAATATCGCATCCGCGTTCTTCAGCTCCGCCTGCCAGAGGAAGCCGTAGACTCCCATGAGCGGGTCTTCGCCCGCCACGCTATCGACGATGACGTCGATGCGCTTGTGGGCGCGCATGATGCGCCGAAAGAGCGCCCTCACCTCGCCCTCATTCGTGTGATCGACGCGACGCGCGATGGCGGTGCCGCCGGCGGCCTTGATCATCGCCGCGGTCTCGTCGATCGTCTCGGGCCGCCCGTACGGCGACGGCTTGCCTTTGACGCTTCGACCGGTGCAGTAGACCGTCGCGCCGGCTTCCCCGAGCGCCCGTGCGATGCCGCGGCCGGCGCCGCGCGTCGCGCCCGCCACGAGGGCCACGCGCCCAGTCAGCGGCTTGTGGGAGGATGGGCTCTTTGCCATGGTCGTCTCTGTGTCCGGTAGGCTAAACGACGCGACGCCCCGATCGCGAGCTGAAGTTGTAGTCGTCCGCACCCGATAAGAACCTGACAAGCCTCTCGCGCCTCCGGCCGTGAACCGTGAGGGATCAGGGGCAAGGATCACCCCATGACATCCCGTTGCGTGCTCTCTCTGCGGCCGTCCGTCATCGCGATGCTCACCCTGAGTGGGATGTTGACCGTGCCAGCACCAGTGGCGGCCCAGGGTTTTGGTGTGGGCGGGCGCTTCGCGTGGGTCAACCCCGACACCGAGGCCGACGTGGATACCGCGCGCTATTACGGCGGCCAGATCCGCCTCATCGGCGGACGCCTTGGCTTCGAGCTGTCGATAGACAGGCATTCTGAGACATTGGAGGCTCTCAACCAGAAATTCACGGAGACTCCGATACAGGCGTCGGCCCTCCTGCGCATGGCCGAGGGTAAGGTCTCTCCCTTCCTGTTGGGCGGGCCGGGGTGGTACCGGCGCAGCGTCGAAGCGCTCGACGGCCCCACGGATCTGGACCTCAGCACGACCGAGTTCGGCTGGCACGCCGGCATCGGCTTGGAGATCCTGGCGGGCAGACACTTCGGCATTCACGGCGACTACCGCTACACCTTCCTCGACTTCGGCGACGATGACGACGACGACGGCGGAGGCATCATAGGCGGGCTCCTTCCGGGGCACCGTGGCTCGATGTGGACGCTTGGAGCCACCGTCTATTTCTAGGACGGGGATTCCCAGGCATCACTTCGAGCGACGCTCCCGCCCTCGCCGATTGACATCGAAACGCGGTCCCGAGATACTGCCGGGAGCGCGCTGACAGGGCGCCACCAACCCGCGGCAAGGGAACACTCCCACCTGTTTGGTCTGAGTCGTGTGCGTTTGCACCTTCTTTCAGCCTGGTTTCAGCGGGGTACAGGCGATTCATGAAAGGAGGTCGCGATGACCGCTTCGAAGTTCCTCCCGGCTCGTCCGTCCCTCGAATCCCTCCGTAAACAGGCAAAGAAACGCGCGCGCGAGCTCTCCCTATCGCTGCGCAACGCGCAACTCCTGATCGCGCGTGAGTACGGCTTCGCGGGGTGGCAAGACCTCATGGCTGAGGTCAGCAAGCGGCTCGGCAAGGGGCTTGAGTGGGCGCTAGCGCAGGCTCGACGCATCATTCACGACAACGACGACGAAGGCCTGAAGCAGCTATTGGCCGAATACCCCGCGCTGCTTTCCTGGAAAGACGATGACGATGACGGCGGCCTGCTGGGAATGGCCACGGGTGCCTATGGCGACGCCGGCGACGCGCAGAGGGAACAGTGGTTCACCCGCGGAGCATGCGCAGAGCTACTGATCGACGCCGGCGCGGTCGTGATGCCGTCGGTCTGCGAGGGCCTTCTCCGATCCCGCGCCAGGGGGCTGCTCGAGCTGTTTCAGCGTAAGGGCCTGCTGCCGCGCGCGCTGAAGTTCTTTGCGGCGCTTGGCGATCTCGACGCCGTGCGCGCCGCTCTCGATGAGAACGCGTACGATCTGAAGACCGTCAACGAGGCCTTCGTGTGCGCCTGCCGCTTCGATCGCGAGGCCGTCGCGTCACTGCTGCTGGAACGATCGATCGCACTCGATCCCGAGCTCGGCAAGCACATCGACGGAAGCACCGACCGCGTCACTTTCATCAAGGCTTTCGAGAAATCGGGCTTTGCGCAGGTCGCAGAGCTCGGACTGTGGAAGGTGTTCGTCATGGAGCGGATCAGGCGCACGGTCCAGGACCGCGATGTGACGGCGTTCGTCGACGGTCTACGGCGTGAGCCGTGGCTGCTGGGCGACGCCTCCGTGGCGTTTCAGGCCGGGCTCATCGAAACCGAAAGTTTTCAGAACGATCCCGGGGAATTCATCGGCGCCCTGCTCGATCTCGATCCCGCAATCCTGCGGCGCTCACCGCCGCCATCGAAAGCCATCGAGCACGCGATCACGTACGCGAACACGCACCTCATTCCATTACTCACCCGCATCTGGCCGGTGCCGGACGATCTGCCACATGCGGCGGGCATGGGCGATCTCTCGCGGGTGAAGCGCTGGTTCGACGAATCCGGCGCGCCTGCGCTGGGCGATCTCGAGAAGCACTTTCCCTGTAACGACCCACACGCGCAGAGGCACGACGACCTCCACTGGGGCGCGCCAACTGCGCAGCACGTTCTCGACACCGCGCTCGCCTGGGCCGTCATCAATCGTCACTTCGACGTGGCGGACTTCCTCCTCGAGCACGGCGCCGACATCAACACCAATTGGAACTCGCACGAGCCGGCCAGCATCCTGCACCATCTTGTTTTCTTGCCGAACCCTTACGAGTCGATGCGATTTCTCATCGACCGCGGCATCGACATGACCATCAAGGACTACCGTTGGAGCAGCACGGCACAGGGTTGGGCGTTCCACGCCCTGCGGGACGAGAAGATGGCTCAATGGCTGGAGGATGCGGAACGGCAGCGGGAACTGAGACGAGAAGCACCAAGCGAAGGACGTAGGAATCGGGCTCTTCCGTTATGACCACACGGTTTTCTGGACGATCGCGTAGCAGCTGTCGTAGTTCAGCGGCGTTCACACTGGTGAACTCTGCGGCCCGGTGCCGCACAGTGGTTGCGACAACCGTACTATCGGGCAAGTGCTGAACTGGACGCACCAGCGTTCCGGCAGGTACCGTGAACACGAATGTCGTGCCGTTTGCCAGTGGCGACGCCTGCCGCGCTGGAGGTGACCCGCACCCACTGGGCTGGCCGGAATTTCGCGGGCCGGGCATACTGAGGTGTACCCGTCATGCCCCACGCGACGATTTCGCGCGGCGCACCTTGGAGGACACGCACCCGCCGCCGCGGCGCGCGCCGCTCACCGGCGGCTTGGCGCCTGGCCGGACGCGCGCTCCTGGCCTTGCGGGTCGCCCCATTGACCATTCGGATCGTCGTCGGGACCGTTCTCCTGGTGGCGGTCTGGGCGGCGGTGAACTGGATGGTGCAGGTGGCCCGCAAGCCGACGGAGGTATTTTTTCCGGTCAGCGGCTCACTCGCTAAGCCTCCGGCGCAAACCTGGCGGCAATACGGCCCCCTCTTCGCCAGGCACTCCACGGCGGTCATCACGCCGGAACTGCTCGCCGCACTGGCCCAGGTGGAGGGCAGTGGCAACCCGATGGCACGGACCTATTGGCGGTGGCGACTCAGCTGGAACCCATTCGAGGTGTACCGGCCGGCGTCGAGCGCCGTCGGCATGTTTCAGATCACCGACGGCACCTTCGCGGAAGCCAGACGCTACTGCATCCATGACAACATCGTGGTCGAGGACGGCCCCTGGCACGACCCGCGGTCGTGCTGGTTCAACTCGCTCTACACGCGCGTGGTGCCCGGGCACGCTGTGGAAATGACCGCGGCGCTGCTGGATCGCACGGTCGCGCGCACTCTCGAGCGCAACCGCATCGCCTCCGCCTCGCTGCAGCAACGGCAGGACCTCGCGACAGTCATCCACCTGTGCGGGAGCGGGGCCGGCAACGCATACGCGCGTCGCGGGTTCCGGCTCACACGCGGCCAGCGATGCGGCGACCACGACGCCCGCCGCTACCTGGCAGAGGTCAACGCGCTGAAGCATCAGTTCGCGCGGCTCGCCGTTTCCGGCTGACCGCTACAAGAGTGATTGAGGCTTGCTGCATGTCCATGGCGTGTGCGGCCGCTGCCGACTCCTTGCCTCCTCGACGACCCGGCGTATGGTGTCGACCACGAGAGCCGGTTGCTCTATCGGGACGTTGTGGCCGCTGTCCTCAGTGACGATCAATCGGGCGCCACGTATCCAGCCACTCCTGGCACGCACGATCGCCATCTCCGTCGCGCTTCTGGCCGGCCTTCCGGCCGCCCGCCGCGCGACCTCGGTCCAGCCGATGGTGGCCATACGGTCGGAGTAATCCATCTCACCAGGCGACGTTGGCTGGTCGTCGTGCTGGGGCTGCTGAGTGCTCTTGCGCTGCTTCTCGTCGGCAGGTGGCTGAACGCGACAAAGCGCGGCGGGCAGGAGCCCGCCGAACCGTTCCGCATCGCCGGCAACCTCTACTACGTCGGCGCGAACGACGTCGCGGCCTTCCTCATCACCGGGCCCGAGGGGCACGTCGTGCTCGACGGCGGCTATCCCAGCACCGCTCCGATGATCATGGCGAGCATCGCGAAGCTCGGCTTCGACATCAAGGACGTCAAGGTGCTTCTGAACTCGGAGCCGCACCCCGACCACGGGGGCGGGCTGGCCGTGCTCCAGCAGGCGTCCGGCGCCGAGCTGTGGGCCAGCGACGCGAGCGCCGACGCCCTCGCGTCGGGCGGCGACGACCCCGACATCGTCCTGCCGTTGAGGGCCCTCATCTGGATCGGGATCGTCGGCTACCCGCCCGCGCGCGTCGACCACCGGTTCAAGGACGGCGACACGATCCGTGTCGGGCCGATCGCGCTCACCGCGCATGTCACCGGCGGCCACACGCGCGGCTGCACCTCGTGGTCGTTCCCCGTCCGCGACGGTGACCGCGTGCTGAACGTTGTGAGCGCCTGCAGCCTGGTGGTGCTGCAGGGGATGCGGTATCGAGAACAAGGGGCCGACCTCGAGCGCACCTTCCGCGTGCTGCGGAGCCTCCCCGCCGACATCTGGGTGACCTCCCATGCAAGACTGTGGGGCAGGTACCGCAAGTTTGTCGCAAGCGCCACCGCGAAGAACCCGGTGGACCCGTTCATCGACCCCGAGGGCTATCGCGCCTACATCGACACCTACGAGGCGGAATTCCGCCAAGGCGTTGTGCACTAGTGAACGAACGTATTCGCCTCATCGACGCGCTGCGCGGGCTCTCGCTCGCGGGGATCGCGATGGCGCATTTCGGCGAACAGTACCTGGGCTTCATGCCGCCGCCGGGGCAACCCTACAACATCCACGGGACGGCGGACCTGCTGCTGGAGGCCTTGTCCTGGATCTTCGTACGGGGCAAGGGGTTCGGTATCTTCTCTTTCATGTTCGGCCTGAGCTTCGCTTTGCAGATGCAACGCGCCGAGCGCCGTCGTCCAGGGACCGACTTCCGCCCCCGCTTCGTCTGGCGCCTTCTTATCCTGTTCGCGATCGGCTGGTTGCACGGCCTGGCCTACAGCGGTGACATCCTCACCGTCTACGCGGCGCTCGGAATCCCCCTCATCCTCTTTTACCGGGTTCAGGACCGCTGGCTACTCGTTCTCGCGGTCCTTCTTCTCGTGGGCGTGCCCCGGATCGCCGAACGGGTGATCGAGGGACCCGCAACCCCGGCTCAGCTTCAGTCGCTTCAGACTCGGATGAACGCGGAGGCGGAGGAGCACTGGCGGGCGGTTGCGGAAGGGGACGTCCCCGCGATCGTCCGGTTTCACGCGACGACGGGCTTCAGGGCGAAGTGGGAGTTTCAGTTCGGATTCTTCGGACGGGGATTCCAGACGTTCGGGCTCTTCCTACTCGGCCTCTGGGCCGGGCGGCGCCGCGTGTTCGAGGACGTCGAGACGCACCGGCGGCTGTTGCGGAGGATCTGGCGCTGGACGGGGGCGCTCACCTTGCTCATTCCTCTAGCCGGCGGCGTTCTCTTCGCGGTGGGCCGCGCGATGGGCGGCGGCGGTCAACCGCCGCAGCCGGCCGGTACGCTGCCCGATTTTTCGAGCTGGCCCGTGGTGGCCGGCATGGGTCTCTTCGACGCGTGGAACAATGCGATGACGCTCTTCTACGTCGCATCGTTCGCGCTGCTGAGCCTGCGACCGCGATGGCAGCCGCGCCTCCTGCGCTTCGGCCCTGTCGGACAGATGGCGCTCAGCGTCTATGCGGGCCAGACCGCGATCGGCGTGCTCGTCTTCTTCGGATTCGGCCTCGGTCTCCTGGGCCGTTTCGGCAACAGCGTCACCATCCCGATGGGCCTCGCTGTGTTCGCGCTTCAGGTCTGGGCTTCTCGGGTCTGGCTCGCTCACTTCCGCTTCGGGCCGCTCGAGTGGGCCTGGAGATCGCTGACGTGGCTCCGGCTCGAGCCCATCCGCGTGCCGCCCGGTGCGCCCGCGCCGTCATCCGCTAGTAGGGGCTAGGCGCGCCGCCACGACCTGTGGCAGGGGGGCGACGCACCATCGTCAGCGTTCTGGCACGCGATCGATCTGCGTGGAGCGGCCGTTCTGGATCCGCTTGATGTGATCGTCGACACCCGTGACGGCGGCCGCCGTCGTGTGCACGCCGACGTCGATCGCGAAGCGGCGAGTTTCACCGGGCTTCAGCTTTGGAACGCGTCCCGCCTCGCGTTCGAGCCGGCGCGGGTACGGAAACCCCGTGCCCGGCTCGAGTCCGGTGACGTACCCCTCTTCGAGCGCGGTCAGGTTCTTCCAGAGCGTGACGTAGGGGAGTTCCGCGACCGCGAAGCTCATCGACACGGCGCGGTCGCGTGCCGCATTGCTCAGCATCAGCACGCTGCGGCCCTCGCGATCGGCAAGAGGATGCAGGTTGTAAACCTGCTCGATGAACCCCCGAACCGGCCCGGAGTACTCGGCGTAGGTCGCGACGTCCTTCGCCGCGTGCGCGTTGAATGGCGTGACGCGCCGGACTGCAGCCGAGAAACGCGCGCCGGCCCCGAGAAGCGGCGGGCCGTAGTTCACGTGGTACAGAAGCTGGAACTCCGACTCGAACGCGCTGCGGTTGGTCAGCGCATCCTCGATCCGGAACGTCGAGCTCCCCGGCTCGGTCCAGACCTCGGTCCAGAGTTCCAGCTTGGGACCGTAGAACGCCCGCTCATCGACGCGACCCCTCACTCGGATACGGGGACGCGGCTCACGTTCCACGATCACCTCCACCTCGGATGCGGGGATGTTCGCCACTTTGCCGTGCAACGTCAGGTTCATCTCGGCTTGCTCGCCGACGTTGTTGACGAAGCGATCGGGACCGGGGTGGCCGGCCCATTCGAGCCCGCAGCGTGCCAGCCACTCGTTGAAGCCTTCGAGCCACCCGAGGCCGCCGCGCGCCTCGAGGTTGACGTACTGGGGGTGCACGACCTCGCGCACCGGGGAGTCCCAGCCCAGCCTGAGATCGCCCATGACGACGCGCAGGATGCCCATGCCGCGGGTGGGCACGACCGTCATCGTCATCCGTCCGTTGTCGATCACGATCAGGTCAACGCCGTCCTGCTTGCCGCCATGCAGCCGCTCTCGCCGCACGGACCACGGGACGTCGGGAGCCACGCCGGTGTCGCGTGCTGTGATCTGCCAATCTTCCACGTCGATGTTCTGCTCGACGCTCGTGAGGACGTGGCGGGCGGACTGCACCAATGCCGGCTCACCCGGGATCGCCATGGTCAGGGCGACGACGAAGAGCGGGAAGAAGAAGAAGCGCATGCTCGATCAGCGGCAGCCTAACACCGGTCGGCGCACGGTCGGACAGGGCCTCATTGTCGAACGGACAGGACCGTCACGGACTTCGGCTCCAGTGTCACGGTCAGGCGGTCGCCGTGGACCTTCGCCGAAACGGGCCTCGGCGTCACAGCGTTGGGCGCTTCGACGGTATTCACGCTATCCACGGCAGCAGCCGTCAGGGTTTCGCCGGCCGCCCTCCTGGGGCTGATACCAGCCAGGCGAGCCGCGATCTCGACGGGACGCGCGGGGTCGAGATTGGTCACGGCCAGCCACAGCGTGCCGGCGGCGTCTTTCGCGGCGATGGCATCCACGCGCGGCAGCGTCACGTCGCCGTGCGTGTAGCTGCCCGCCGTGAACGTGACCGGCACGAACGTGGCGTCCTGGAAGGGCACATACATCTTGAAGACGTGGTAGGTCGGGGTCACGACCATCTTCTCCTTGTCGGTGATGATCATGGCCTGCAGCACGTTGATCATCTGAGCGATGTTCGCCATTCGAACGCGGTCGGCATGGCGGGCGAAGATGTTCAGGTTGAGCGACGCCAGGATGGCATCGCGCAGGCTGTTCTGCTGGACGAGGAAGCCCGGGTTGCTGCCCGGCAGCGGCGCGTACCACGCGCCCCACTCGTCGACGACCAGAGCGGTCTTCTTCTCGGGATCGTACTTGTCCATGATTCCCGAGTGCGTCGCGACGAGCTGCTCCATGTTCAGAGTGGCTTTGAGGATCTGGCTGTACTCGGTCTCTCCGAACCCGATGGAGGCGAACTTCGGCGGCCAGCGCACGACGGTGTAGTGATGCAAGGAGAGGCCGTCGATGTCCCAGCTCCACTGGCGACCCTGCCAGGCCTTCATGATGACGTCGGTCCATTCCGTCCACCTGGGCTCGGCGCCGCCCGGACCCACGGCGATCTTCAGCATCCGCTGCGCGTCCTGTTGCTGCGCCGGATTGAAGTTCCTGACGAAGCGGCTGTAGATCTTGAGCTGGCTCAGGTAGTAATCCGGCGTCATGTTCCCGCCGCAGTCCCAGTTCTCGTTGCCGATGCCAAGGTAGGCGATCTTGTAGGGCGCACGGATGGCCGTTCGCCGCCCGCTCCTTCGCGAGCGTCGTCGGCTGCGAGGTGGTGAGGTATTCGAGCCACTCGGCCGCTTCCCGCGGCGTCCCCGAGCCGACGTTGATCGAGAGGAACGCCTCGGCGCCGATCTGGTCGAGGAAGTCCATGAACTCGTGCGTCCCGAAACTGTTCGGCTCGGTCACGCCGCCCCAGTTCGGATTGAGCGTGACGGCGCGCGCGCCGGACGGTCCGATGCCGTTGCGCCAGTGGTATTCGTCGGCGAAGCAGCCGCCGGGCCAGCGAACGTTGGGGACCTTGAGCGCCTTGAGCGCGGCCACGACGTCGTTGCGGATGCCGCGGGTATTTGGGACGGGGGACGTGGGGCCGACCCAGATGCCCTCGTACACGCCGTTGCCGAGGTGTTCGGCGAACTGGCCGAAGATGTTGCGGTCGATCTTCGCGCCGGCTTTGGACGCGTCCACGGCCAGCTCGATCGGCTCGTCCGCGAGCGCAATCCCGGCCCGGCTCGCGCCGATCAGAACCAGGCCGACGACGAGCAGGCCAATGGCGGACGAGAATCGGAAGACCATGTGTGCTTCTCCGAATACGTGACGTGACGGCCCAGCGTAACTTAGGCCGCTCCCGTTAAGATACGGGCGGTATGCTCAGACAACTCGGCCACGCCCGAAGCGGCAATCGCCTCGTCGGATCGGGACTGACCCTCGCGGCTGCCGTGGCGGCCCTCCTGCCGATCGCCGCGCGTCAGAACGTCGCGTTGAAAGATTTGACGCCGAACGGTATGGTGATCGGCGTCGCAATCAACCAACGCCAGAGCGACCTCGTCGATACGGCCGCCGTCGAGATCATCACGAAGCAGTTCAACCAGATCACCCCGGAGAACCTGCTCAAGTTCCAGCACGTGCATCCGACAGCAGATCATTACGCCTTCGAGGCACAGGACCGCTACGTGCGGTTCGGCCGCGATCGCAAGATGCAGATCGTCGGCCACACTCTCGTGTGGCACCGGCAGACGCCGGCCTGGGTCTTCCAGGGCGCGGACGGCAAGCCCGCCGATCGCGAGACGCTCCTCGCCCGCATGCGCGACCATATTCTCACCGTCGTCGGGCGCTACAAGGGCCAGATCCACGGCTGGGACGTCGTGAACGAGGCGATCGACGAGGACGGCACGCTGCGCAAGGCGCCGTGGCATGACGGTATCGGCGACGACTACGTGGCGAAGGCCTTCGAGTTCGCCCACCAGGCCGATCCGGACGCCGAGCTCTATTACAACGACTACAACCTCGAGAAGCCGGCCAAACGCGCCGGCGTGATCCGGCTCGTCAAAGATCTCCGGGCGCGCGGGCTGCGCATCGATGGCATCGGCAACCAGGCGCACTGGCAGCTCGAGACGCCTGCCATCGATCAAATCGAACAGACGTTTGCCGAGCTGCATGGCACCGGGCTCAAGGTGATGTACACCGAGCTCGACATCAACATGCTGCCGCCGGCCGAACCGAACACCGACCCGACGATGGCGGACCCGTATGTCAACGGATTGCCCGAGGCGAAGCAGCAGCAGCTCGCCAGGCGGTACGCCGATATCTTCGGCGTCATCGTCAAGCACCGCGACTGGGTGTCGCGCGTAACCTTCTGGGGCCTGAGTGACGCCGACTCGTGGCTCAACCGAGGACGAGTCAACCATCCCCTGCTCTGGGACCGTTTGCGCCGGCCGAAGCCGGCGTTCCAGGCGGTGGTAGACGTGCTGACTCGGGCACGATAACCGACGACAGTTGGTGTCGGTGGGAGCGACCTACAGGTTCGTGGGTCTTCCGAGTACCTTCTGGAAAACCTCCACCGCCTTCCGCATCTCTTCCATCGTCCCGAGCGTGATGCGGCTGTGGGTCTGTTCCATCGGTGGGAAGTCGCGCCCAACTGCCACGCCGAGCTTGCGGCAGGCGTCTCTGAACTCGCGGGCCGGACGGCCCAGGTTCACGAAGATGCAGTTGGTGTGGCAGTCGGAAGCCTCGTATCCCATCTTTCTGAAGGCCTGAAGCGTGAAGTCGCGCACCCGCGCGTTTTCCTTGCGTTCCTCTTCCATGTGCGCGGTGTCCCTGATCGACGTGATGCCAGCGGCCGCGGTCAGCGTGTTCATGCTGCCCAGGCTCCAGGCCTGTGATACGGCCCGCACCGTCGCAGTCTGGCCCACTGCGTATCCCACGCGCAGCCCGGCCATGCCGTGCGCCTTCGAGTAGGTGCGCGCCACGAAGACGCCGGGCAGTTCCTGCGTCAGCGGAATGGCCGTCTTGACGGCCGCATCGTACGTATAGTCGATGTAGGCCTCGTCCATGAGGATCGCCGTGTCCGGAGACGCCTGCTTGACGCGGCGCACGAACCGATCGACGGCCGCAAAGCTGTGCGCTGTCGCCGTTGGGTTGTTCGGGTTGCAGACGAACACCAACCCGGCGCCCGTCGCGGCCTCGGCCATCGCGTCCAGGTCGAGCTTGAGCTCGCGGTCGACCGGGATGGCCTTGACCTGGGCGCCGATTCTGCGCGCGGCGCTTTCGGGCGCGCCGTACGACGGCGACGCGGTGACGAGCGGCTTGCTCGGGGAGCAGAACGCCCGTACACCCGCTTCGAGGATCGGACCGGAACCCGTGCCGATGATCACGCGGTCGATGCCCACGTTGTAGTGGGCCGCTATGGTCTTGCTGAGATCGCCGACGTAGTCTGGGGGATAGCCGCGTCCCACACGCGCCGAGATGGCCCGGTGCAGCGCTTCAATGGAGGACTGCCCGGGGCCGCGCGCGTTCTCGTTCGAGTCGATCTGGATGACGCCCTCGTCCGGTGGTTGCAAGGGCTGGAGCGCACCGTCCCCGAACGCCATCGCCTCGCGGCCGCGACCGATGACGAACGCTGTGGACAGGCCGGCACCGCCCAGCCCGATGGTCCGTACGAAGCTGCGGCGCGACAGTGACATGCAGGCCTCCTTCGTTGCTGCAGTATACGTCCGCCGGCCGCCCTCGCAGGCTGTTGATTGGGAATCGCCTTAGGCCAGGCGGTTCAAGCCGAACGACATGACCGCGAGCCACGCCCAGCCCACGATCACAGCGAACCAGATTCCCAGGATTCCCACCGGGAGCGCAAAACCACCGAAGAATCCGAAGAGAATGGCAAGGCCGCTCAGAAGAGAGAGACGTGCGAGCGTCGACAGGTTTCGGCGCGACATCGCCCGCCCGGCGGACAAGCAGCTGATGGCAAGGAAGGTGAAGCCCAGAGCTCCCGCAGCGAAATGGATCAGCCCGGTGGTACTGATCGACGTGGGAGGCCCTGCGGGCGTGCCAGGGGGAAACCCGTCCACTGGATCGGCCGGGAAGATGGCGGCCACGATCATGGCCACGCCGAAGCCGCCGAGGAACCACGTCACCGCGCGTGACCTCGGACCCAGCACGCGCCCGAATCCCCCGGCAGCGGCGACGACCATCAGGCCGGTGAGCACGAAGTTCGCGGTCTGGACCCACCCGCCCGGTCCATTCGCGAGCACGCTGAGCGGGTGCCGCGCGAGGTCGAAGCCGTCCCGGAGGAGGGCCTGCATCAGGCTGACGGCGAGATAGAACGGGCCGGCCAGCATCCCGCAGCGGAGCAGAAGCCGCGTGACCGCTGCGCCGCGACCGGTTGCCGACTCGTTGGCTTCCATGCTCTACGTCGAACCGCGATGATTATTTGCTGCTGGAAGCCGCCGGTGTCACCCGCAGCAACTCGCCGCTCTTGTCATCGGTGATGACGAGCAATGCGCCATCGCGGGCTTGCACGACGTCCCGGATTCGACGCTGCATGTCGATTCGTTCTTCGGCGTTCACCTTGGCGCCGTCGAGGGCGAGGCGAATCAGGGCTTTCGACGAAAGACCGCCGACCACGAGGCTGCCGCGCCACGGAAAAAGGGAGCCGTCGTAGAACAACGCGCCCGACGGCGAGATCACGGGTGTCCACGTCCGGACCGGCGCCTTGAACTCAGGCTTCGTGTGGTGATCGGGGATGGGGGACTTGTCGTAGTTGTCGCCGTTGCTCACGACAGGCCAGCCATAATTGGCGCCACGCTCAATGAGATTCAGCTCGTCGCCTCCGAGCGGCCCCATCTCGACGATCCACAGCTGACCGGTGGTGGGGTGGACGGCCGCCGCGAGCATGTTGCGATGGCCGAAGCTCCAGATGTCCCCGAGCGCGTCGGGTTTTCCCAGGAACGGGTTGTCCTTCGGCGTCGTCCCGTCGCGATTGATGCGAACGACCTTGCCAAGGTTCGAGCCCAGGCTCTGCGCCGGATCGAAGCGCATGCGGTCGCCGGAGGTGATGAACAGCGTCCCGTCGCGTCCGAAGACGAGCCGGAGTGCGAAGTGTCCACGGGCGATTGTCTTCGGCTCCTGCCTCCAGATCACCTGCGCATCCGCGAGCCGATTGCCGTCGAGCCTGGCTCGCATGACGGCCCCACCGATCAGCCGGTTGTCCGTGAGATCCAGGAATCCGCCGAATCGGGGATCGGCGGCGTCCCCCTGGGCGGAGCTCGGCGCCTCCTCGGAGTACGAGAGATAGATATGACGGTTCTGCTCGAACTCCGGATCGACCGCGACGTCCAGCAGGCCACCCTGTTCGGATGGCTTCGGGCGATACGAAACGGTCGGTACGTTCTCGAGCGGCGGAGACAGTTGTCCGTCCGCGAAAATCCGAAGCCGTCCCGGCTTTTCCGTGATGAGCAGGCGCCCATCAGGGAGAAACGCCATCCCCCACGGGAATTCGAGCGCGGCCAGCCGTTCGACGCGTACGCTCTCCGCGGGGCTCAGCCTGACATCGCCCGGACGAGTTTGCGCGACGGCCAGCGCGGGCAACGTCGCTGCAATGGCGGCAACTCGCATCCCAGCATGCATGAGATTCCTCCTCGATCCGTGATTCAACTATCGAACAGTGTGTGCCGGTCGCGGCTGCTGTCGGGATCGAATCTCCGCAGGACGGCCTGGCGAGTGTAATGCACACTCGCCGCCGCTCGAATCAGAAGTGAACTGATAGCGGGTGCGTCCGGGTACCGGAGGTTTCTCGACTAGCTGTCGAGCACAGCCTTGGACGTGAAGCCCGCGATCGCGGCGCCGACGACCGGAGCAAGCCAGAACAACCAGAGCTCCCGAAGCGCCCAGTCTCCAACGAACAGCGCGGTTGCGGTGCTGCGCGCCGGGTTGACCGACGTGTTCGTCACCGGGATGCTGATCAGATGGATCAAGGTGAGTGCGAGGCCGATTGCGAGGCCCGCGAATCCTGCCGGAGCGCGTTTGTGAGTGGTGCCGAGAATGACGACCAGGAACATGAACGTCATCACGACTTCGCACACGAGCGCCGCCCCAAGCGAATAGCCGCCCGGTGAGTGCGCGCCGTACCCGTTGGAGGCGAACCCTCCCGCGAGGCTGAAATCGGCGCGGCCGCTCGCGATGAGGTACAGCACGCCTGCGCCGACGACGCCACCGAGGACCTGCGCCGCGGTGTAAGGCAACAGCAGGGCGGAAGGAAAGCGGCCTCCCGCCCACAAGCCCACGGAGACAGCGGGGTTGAAGTGACCGCCCGAGATCGGTCCGAGCGCGTATGCCCCTGACACGACCGTGAGACCGAACGCCAGCGACACCCCGAGGAGTCCGATTCCGACCTCGGGGAAGGCGGCCGCGAGTACCGCGCTGCCGCACCCTCCGAGAACGAGCCAGAACGTGCCGAGAAACTCCGCGGAGAGCTTAGGGAACACGACGCACTCCTTTGCTGGATTGGAGCGAACGGGGAGGTCCGGGGCGATCACGGCGGATCGCCCCGGCTGTGAACTCTACGTGCCGCCGCGCTCGACCGACACCAGCACCGCCTCCGTCCAGATGATGTCGACCTTGTCGCCGACCTTCACGGTGGCGAGAGCCGCCTTGTCCAGCACTGTGGACGAATACTTCCAGCCGTTCGGCCCGGTGAAGGTGATCGAGGGCATGACCGGGTCGATGGCGGTGACCACGGCCGTGATGGTCCGCTGCTTGGCTTTGGTGCCACCCGGCAGGACCTGTTCCGAACCGGTCGTGGCCGCTGTCCCGGTGTTCGCGTCCGCCTCGCCAGGCTTCTTCAGCCGGACGACGACGTTCTCGTAGTACTTAGCGGTGACCTTGTCGCCGAGCTTGAGCTCATCGAACCGCTTTATCTCCGGCCCCGCGATGATCGACACGAAGGTGCCGTCCGGTTTCTTGAGCGTGACTGTGCGTGTCGAGGCTTCGATCGCCTCGATGACCGCCGTCGCCGTCTTCATCTCTGCGTTGATGGTCTTGGACTGGGCCAGGGCCGTGCGCGCCGTCGACACCAGAACCGCCGCCGCGATGATCCCCACGACAAACCGTTTCATGAGTCCTCCTGTCCGGGCTTGAACCGTCGCGGTCAACCTCGCCTTGACGGATCTGTGACACTTCGCAGGCTGGCCGCAAGCTGCAGACGGCGTGCCGTGCGGAGTGATCAGGAATCGCCGGATTCATTGAGGATTTCGCGCATTGCCGCCGGCGTGCGCGCGAACCGCCGGGGCCGCACACCCGACCTGCCGGAGGGTGTCCGGCATACCGTAGGCGGTCAGGCGAGCCGACGCTCGCGGTCCGCCTCGTCAGGGGCTGTCAATCGGACCAACCGACTGCTCAATCTTCCCGTCTAACGCGACAACTATGTGTACAGTGGATATACCCTTGCTGTGCATATCAATGAGGTAATGGCTCCATGCTGCATCGACCCATCACGTTCATCCTTCTTGCACTGGCGCTGCCGGTCGGCGCCACGAATCATCAAGCCACCGACGAATCAGCCGCCATCCGCGCCACCGCTCTGGACTACGTAGAAGGCTGGTACACGGCTGATGCAGCCCGGATGGAGCGCGCGCTTCACCCCGAGCTGGCCAAGCGTATCGTGAACAGGAACCCACAGAACGGCCGCAGCAGCCTGGGCCAGCAGAGTGCGATGACGCTCGTGCAGAACACGCGTAACGGTGGCGGCAAGGACACGCCGCCAGAGCAGATGCAGAAGGACGTCGTCATTCTGGACATCTTCCAGAATGCCGCCAGCGTACGCGCCACCATGTCCGGCTGGGTCGACTACATGCACATGGCGAAATGGAACGGCCGCTGGGTCATCGTGAACGTGCTCTGGGAGCTGAAGCCGCCGGGCCGCTGAACCGCTGCATCGCGAGCACGAGATCATCATGAAAGCACTCGCCGCCCACCTGGACATGCTGATCCAGGACCTGCGCTACACCGCGCGCACTCTGAACCGCGCCCGCGGCTTCGCCCTCACCGCCATCCTGGTGACCGCGCTCGGCGTGGGGGCCAATACCGCCGCGTTCTCCGCCGCGGATTTCGTGCTGCTCCGGCCGCTGCCGTTCGCCGACCCGGACAGCCTGGTGCGACTCTGCGAGGGCCCGCGCACCGGCGGCGGTTGGGGATGCATGAACCAGCTCTCGCCAGCCAACTATCGTGACTTCAAGACGATGAGCTCGTCGTTCGAAGAGATGGGCGCGTTCTTCAACGATGCCGTGAACCTGGTTGGCGGCGGAGAGCCGCGACGTCTCGCGATCACGCGAGTCACGCCCGAAGTGCTGCCCCTGCTCGGCGTAAAACCAGTGCTGGGGCGCGTCTTCGAAAGCGGAGCACATGACGACATCGACGGCGCCGTCATCAGCTATGGCCTCTGGCAGTCGCAGTTCGGCGGCGACGCGGGGATACTCGGCCGGAAGGTCAACCTCAACGGCGCCCCTTACACGATCATCGGCGTCATGCCCCGCGCCTTCTTTTTTCCCAGCCGAGACGTACAGCTGTGGACGTTGTTGACGTTGCGAGCGGAGGACTTCGAAAGTCGCACCAACACCTACATCGAGGCCGTGGGCCGTCTCAAGCCAGGCGTCACGTTCGAACAGACCAGAGCGGAGCTCTCGATGCTGGCCGAACGCCTTGGTCGCGATTACCCGGAGACCAACGCGGAGACCGGTGTCAGCTTCTTCCGGATGCGCGACAACATGTCGCCGCGCTTCCGATTGATGCTGATGGCTCTCGGTGGTGCGACCCTGTGCCTGCTCCTGCTCACGTGCGCGAACCTCGCCAATCTGCTGCTGGCCCGCGCGGCCGCGAGCGAGCGCGAAATGGCGGTGCGCGCAGCGCTCGGCGCGGGCAGGGGGCGGCTGGCGCGGCAGCTGATCACTCAGAGCGTGATCCTGGCGCTGCTTGGTGGCGCCGCGGGCGTTCTGGTTGCCGCGTTGAGCATCCCGCTGTTTTCGAGCCTCGTTCCTCCCACGCTGCCGATCGCCGGTCAGCCCAGCCTCGACCTGCGCGTGCTCGCCCTGGCGGCGGTGTTCACGGCCCTCACCGGCCTGGGGTTCGGCGTCGTTCCCGCCCTTCGCTCCGGCGGCCGCACGGGGTTCGCCGCGCTGCGCGAGGGCAACCGCGCAGGCGGCGGCCGGAAGCAACGCCTCCGCGCCGTCCTCGTGACCGTCGAAGTCGCCATGTCGGTGATCCTGCTGATCACATCGGGCCTCTTGATCCGCGCCGTGTGGCGCGTGCAGGCGGTCGACCCCGGATTCGTGCCGCAGAATGTCCTGACGCTCAGGACGGCGTTGCCGCGACCGAAGTACGACAGCCCGGTGCGTCGCGGTCAGTTCTACGAGCCCGTTCTGACAGGAGTCCGCGCCCTGCCAGGCGTCCAGAGCGCCGCGTTCATCAGCGGCCTGCCGATGGTCGTGACGGGCTTGATTACCGGAATCGAGGTCCCCGGTCACGAAGCGCGGACCGCGCGAAGCGCCGGCGTGAGCCACCGTTGGGTGACGCCGCAGTATTTCAGGACCGTGGGTATTCCCCTTCACCGCGGGCGCGACGTGGAGGACGCCGACACTGGCGACCGGGCCTGGATCGCCGTCGTCAGCGCGTCGTTCGTCGAGCGCTACTGGCCCGGTCAGGATCCCATCGGGAAGACGTTCGGGCACCGAGGTCAGACTCGCACCGTCGTCGGAGTGGTTGGCGACATCAGGGTCCGCGGCCTGGAACGCAACAGCGAGCCTCAGATGTACCTGCCCGCGCCGCAGGCTCCCGATGGATGGCCCGCCAACTTCGATCCGAAGGATCTGGTGATTCGGCATTCGGGTCAGGGTGACGCTCTCGTCTCCGCCGTCCGCCAGATCGTCCGCGCGGCCGATCCCGAGCAGCCGATTTCCGACGTGCGCCCGCTCGACGACGTGCTCGCGGGCGAGACGGCCAGCCGGCGAGCTCAGCTCCAGGTGCTCGGTGTGCTGGCGGTCGTCGCGGTCTTGCTCTCGAGCGTCGGCATCTACGGGCTGCTGGCCTACACCGTCTCGCAGCGATCGCAGGAGATCGCCGTGCGTCTGGCGCTGGGCGCGGATCCCTCGCGCGTCGGCCGCATGATCTTCGCGGACGGGATGCGTCTGGCGCTGCTCGGTATCGTGCCGGGCGTACTGGGTGCTTACGCGGCCGCGCGAGGCATGCGCGCGTTGCTCTTTGGCGTCGCGCCGAGCGATCCCGCGACGTTCGCCGCGGCCGTCGGCCTGGCGCTTCTGATGACGTTCGCCGGCTCGCTCGTGCCGGCGGTCAGGGCCGTTCGCGTAGCGCCGATGTCCGTCCTGCGAGCGGAGTAGTCGGACGGTCTGTCCGGAATCCGCCCGGCCAAGCGTTTAGAAATCAGCACGAAGCACGCTGGCTGCGACCCGTCACTCGTGGCACGAACGATTGAAGACGGCCCATGTGTCGAAGCTCGTCAGTTCCGGGTGCTTCGACGGAAAGGGAGAAACAGACATGAACAGAAAGTACTTCGTGTTGATTGGGCTCGCGGCGGTCGCGTATGCGGCGTCGCCCGGCGACGGGGCCCGGGCGGACCACCGACAGAACGACCGCGAGCGGACGGCAACTGGACTCGTCAGAGAAGTCCGTCTGGCGACCCGGGACTTTCGCGATGTCAATGCCGCGATCGCTGCGGGCTACGGTTCGGCAGGCAGTTGCGTCAGCGGACCCCAGGAGGGCGCCATGGGTATCCATTACCCGAACGGGCCGCTGGTGATGGACGGAGTGCTCGACGCATCGAAGCCAGAGATTCTGGTTTACGAGCAGCGTGACGGGCGCCTGAGACTGCTCGGCGTCGAGTATCTCGTCATCGCCGAGCAATGGGACACGGCACATCCCGGCGCGCCCCCAGTGCTGATGGGCCAGCATTTTCAGTACGTGGGAAGCCCCAACCGGTACGGGCTCCCGCCCTTCTACGAGCTGCACGTCTGGGCCTGGCGGAACAACCCGCTCGGCATGTTCGTCGATTGGAACTCTGCGGTGAGTTGCGAGGAGTACGACGGAGAGGAGGCCACGCATTCCGCGCACGGCGGCGCGCATTAGCGCGCTCGATTGCGACATATGCCGGCGGGTGTGTAAGATCGGCTGAAGACGCGGACTTCAGACTAAACACCATGACTAAGCACACACTCGCCGGCTCTCTCTTGTTCACCCTGGCCCTGGCACCCCTTGCCGCGCAGCAGGATCCAAATAAGGTAGAGCTCAAGCTGAAGCTCCCTAAGCCGATGTTCGTCGGCACGCCGACCAACATCAAAAGCTCCAACCTCGAGGTGATCACGGGCAAGTCGCGCGGGCCGTTCTACGTGCCCAAGGGCACCGTCCTGCTGTCGGCGAAGAAACCGGTGACCTCGAGCGACATGCAGCCGGTCATCGGTGAGCTCGACATGGCCAACGACGGCGAGAAGTCCGGCGGCGACGGGTATTTCATCGAGCTCGGCCCCGGTCCCCAGTGGATCCAGATCGATCTCGGCGCCTCGCACGCGCTCCACGCGATCCTCACGTGGCATTACCACAGCCAGGCGCGCGTCTACCGCGACGTCGTCGTCCAGGTGTCCGACGACCCGGCGTTCAAGACCGGCGTCACCACGGTCTTCAACAACGACCACGACAACACGACGAAGCTGGGCGCCGGGAAGGAGAAGGAGTACGTCGAGGTCGCCGAGGGCAGGCTGATCGACCCGAAGGGCGCGAAGGGCCGGTACGTCCGGCTCTCCTCCAACGGGAACACGACGAACGACCTGAACCACTACGTCGAGGTTGAGATCTACGGCCAGCCGACGCCGGGGGATCGGGGCCCCCGGTAGGAGAAATGACACGGGCGGGCATGGGCGCGCTGGTGGCGCTCGCGCTGGCCGCCGGGCTGGCGTTGCGCCTGACCCGGCTCGACGCGCGCCCGATGCACCACGACGAAGCAAACCAGGCCCTCAAGTTCGGCGCGCTGCTCGAGCGCGGCGAGTACGCCTACGACGCGCACGACCACCACGGACCGACGCTGTATTACCTGTCGCTGCCGGCGGCAAAGCTCCGCGGCCAGGCGACACTCGCGTCCCTTGACGAGCGCACTCTCCGCGGGGTGACGGCGACGTTCGGCGCGGCGACGATCCTGCTGCTGCCGCTCCTCTCGGCGGGGATTGGACGGACGGCGGTGGCCACGAGCGCATGGCTGCTGGCGCTCTCACCCGCGATGGTCTTCTACTCGCGGATGTTCATCCAGGAGTCGCTGCTCGCGTTCTTCACGCTCGCGTTCGTGATCGCCGTCGGGCGCGCCGCGACAGGCGGAGGGCTCGCTTGGTCCGCCGTGGCGGGCGTCGCGGCAGGCCTGGCGATCTCGACCAAGGAGACATCGGTCATCGTACTGCCCGCCGCGCTCGCGGCGTGCGCGATCGCCCTTTGGTCGCTGAGAAGCGGATCACCGCGCGATGCACTCGCCCGCGGACGATGGCTGAGAGCCGCCCTCGTCGGTATCGCGGCGGCGGCGGCCGTCGCCGCGCTCTTCTATTCGTCGTTTCTCACCGCGCCGCGAGCCGTCCTCGATCCGTTTCGGGCAGCCGGCCCGTACTTCGATCGCGTCGTCGCCCCGGCGAACCACGTGCACCCGTGGAGCTTCTACCTCGGACTGCTCACGTACTCTCTCGTCCGGCGGCCTGAAGTGGAGCGAGGGGCTCGTGCTCGCGCTCGCGATCGCCGGCGCGGTGACGGCGCGCACGTTCTGGGCGCGCTATCTCGCCTGCTACGCGATCGTCGCCACGGCCATCTACTCGTCCATCCCTTACAAGACTCCGTGGAACGTTCTGCCGTTCTACGTCGGGACGATCGTGCTCGCCGGAATCGGCTTCTCTAACCTTCTCAAGGCGACATCGTTCCGCGTGGTGAGGTTTGCCGTCGCCGCGGCGTTCCTCGTCGCGTCGGGACATCTGGGATGGCAGGCCTGGCGCGCGTCGGTGACCTACGCGTCCGATCCGCGAAATCCTTACGTCTACGCGCAAACCGTTCCCGACGCCGTCCGCATGGCGACTCGGATCCGCGCGCTGGCGGCCCTTCACCCGACGGGGCAGGCATGCTCGTGTCGGTCATCGCGGCGCCGCACGAGCAGTGGCCGCTTCCGTGGTACCTCCGGACGATGCCCCACGTTGGGTACTGGACCGCGCCGGGCGACGCGCTGGCGATGCAGGCGCCGGTCGTCGTCGCCTCGATGGATCACACGGCCGCCGTCGAGGCCGCGCTCGGGGATCGCTTCGTCTCGGAGTTCTACGGTCTCAGGCCGGAGGTGCTCCTGACGCTCTACATCGAGCGTGGATTGTGGGACCGTTTCCTTGCTGAGCAAGCGCCCTCTGTGGCACTGTGGCGTGCGGCGAGCGCGCCATGATGCCCCCCGAACTGGCCCTGGTCGTGCCGTGCTACAACGAGGCGGCGCGCCTCGACTCGGAGGCCTTCGTGAGCTTCGTCAACTCGCACCCGCGCGTGCGGCTGGTGCTGGTGGACGATGGGAGCGTCGACGGGACGGGGGAGATCCTCGAGAGGATCCGTGCGGCGGCGCCAGGGGTGGTGTCGATACTGCAGCACTCGCCCCGCCGCGGCAAAGGAGAGGCGGTACGCGCCGGCATGCTCGCCGGGATCGCGCAGCGCGCCGAGCTTGTCGGATTCGTCGACGCCGATCTCGCGACGCCGCTCGAGACGATCGACGATTTCCTGGCCGTGCTCCACGACCGTCCCACGGTCGAGTTCGTCCTCGGCTCGCGCGTGATGCTGATGGGCCGTGACATCAGGCGGAAGGCCACGCGCCACTACTTCGGCCGGGTGTTCGCTACGGCGGTATCGCTCGCCCTCGATCTCCCTGTGTACGACACCCAGTGTGGGGCTAAGATGATGCGCGTGAACGCCGCCACGGCCACGCTCGTCGCCGCCCCCTTCCGGAGCGAGTGGATCTTCGACGTCGAGCTCATCGCCCGGTACCTGCGGCTGCCGGTCGCGCCCGGCGAGCCCCCCCGTCGCGCGCGGCTGTACGAGCTGGTTCTGCCCGCGTGGCACGACAAGCCGGGGTCGAAGCTGCGCTGGCACGACTTCGCGCGCGCGACGGCCGACCTCTGGTACATTTGGCGCGAGCGCGTCGCGCGGAGTCGAGGGGCGGGTTTCAGGCACCACCAAGGCGCGCACGGCGCGCCTGCGAGGGAGCGGCGCGGGGCATAGGGGCCCCCGCAAGCGACCGAGCCGGGGTGTGGGGCGGAGCCCCACGTAAATATGATTCGCCGGAGAGCACACGATGACCACTGAGAAGAAGCCCACAACCACGGTTTCCCGCCGCACGTTCATGGGTACCGCCGCGGCCGCGGCCGGATTCACGATCGTGCCGCGCCACGTGCTCGGCGGCCCCCTGTTTCAGGCGCCGAGCGACACCGTCAACGTCGCCATCGTCGGCTACGCGCACGGCATGGGCACGTCGAACATGGAGAACGTCGCGAAGACCGACAACATCGTCGCGCTGTGCGACTGCGACGAGAGCGAGGCCGCCAAGGCGGCGATCGCGCGGCGAGGCACGTGGGAGAAGCACCCGAAGGCCGCGAAGTACAAGGACTATCGCCTGATGCTCGAGAAGCAGAAGGACATCGACGCGGTCGTCGTCGCGACGCCCGATCACGCGCATGCCGTGATCGCGACTGCCGCGATGCAGCTGGGGAAGCACGTGTACGTGCAGAAGCCGTTGACGCGCACCATCAGCGAGGCTCGGGCGCTGACCGAGGCGGCGCGCAAGTACAAGGTCGTGACGCAGATGGGGAACCAGGGTCACTCGGAAGAGGGCCTGCGCCTCATGCAGGAGTGGTTCGGCGCCGGCGCGATCGGCGAGGTGCGCGAGGTGCACTGCTGGACCAACCGGCCGATCTGGCCGCAGGGCATGCCCAGGCCGACCGACACGCAGGCGATACCCGAGGGCCTGGATTGGGAGCTCTGGATTGGACCGGCGCCTATGCGTCCCTTCCATCGCACGTATCACCCGTTCGGCTGGCGCGCGTGGATGGACTTCGGCGCCGGCGCCATGGGCGACATGGCGTGCCACGTGATGGACGCCGCTTACACGGTCCTGAAGCTCGGCGCGCCGACGAGCGTCATCGCGACGCTCGCGTATAACTTCCTGCCGCCGGTACCCGGCGAGCGCGGCTTCGGCAAGCGTGTCGAATACAACGACAGTTATCCGCCCTCGACGATCATCCACCTGTCGTACCCGGCGCGCGACAACATGCCTCCCATCAAGCTGCACTGGTACGACGGCGGAATTCTTCCCGAGCGGCCCGAGGATCTCGAGCCGGACCGGAGGATGCCTGAGTCGGGCACGATCTTCGTCGGCAGCAAGGGCAAGATGTGGTGCGAGACCTACTCGGAAAGCCCGAGGCTCATACCCGAGTCGGCGATGGCCGCCTTCAATCCGCGGCCCCCGAAGACGCTGCCGCGCGTTCCCGAGGGGCGGCCCGGTCACGAGAAGAACTGGCTGGATGCGATCAGGCAGAAGGGGCAGGCGGTGTCGCATTTCGACTACGCCGGCCCGTTTACCGAATCGGTGCTGCTCGGGAACGTCGCGCTGCACTTCCCCGGCACGCGTCTCATGTGGGACGCGCCGAACATGAAGGTCACCAACATGCCGGACGCCGATCAGTTCATCCAGCACAACTACCGCCAGGGCTGGACGCTGACCGAGGACTCAGGTGACGCCTAGGCTACCACGCATCATTAATGATGGAGGGGCCGGTCTTCAGACCGGCCCTGCTCGCGACGACCCTGAAGGGTCGTACCACATGCCGGAAGCCGCCGATACCAGCCTCGCGATCGAGAAACCTCGCGAGCTCGGCGACGTCCTGCGGTTCTCGCACGAGGCGATGGCGACCGTGTTCGAGGTGTACGCCGTGCACCCCGACGACGCGTACGCGGCACAGGCGGCGCAGGCGGCGTTCGATCTCACCGACCGACTCGAGCGGGAGCTGAGCCGCTTCCTTCCTAACAGCGACATCGCGCGCGTCAACGGTCTGGCGGCGGGCGAGAGTACGCAGGTCAGCCCATCGACGCTCGAATGCCTGGTGATCGCGCGCCACATGTTCGACCTCACGGGCGGTGCGTTCGACATCTCGATCGGGACGGGCCTGCCGTCGCTGGAGGTCAATCCGGACGACTACATCGTGTCCGCGACGAAGGGCGGCGTCCAGGTTGATCTTGGCGGCGTCGGCAAGGGCTACGCGGTGGACCTGATGGCGGAACTGCTCGAAGAGTGGGGCGTGCAGGTCGCGCTCGTCCACGGCGGGTTCAGCTCCGTCCTCGCGCTCGAGCCGCCCGCGGGCGGCGTAGGCTGGCCGCTGACGCTGAGCGATCCGACAGCGCCATTGCGGGTTCTGAGCCGGCTTTCCGTCCGCCAGACGGCGCTTGGCGCCTCGGGGGTGCGCAAGAAGGACCATATCCGCGATCCGCGCACCGGCGAACCGGCGCGCGGACGGGTCGCCACCTGGGTGGCACTGCCGCGGCCTCCGATCGCGCAGCCGATGGACGAAGGGCCGAGGGTGGCCGCAACCGCCGTGGCGGATGCTCTCACGACCGCCTTCATGCTGATGAGTACTGAAGAGATCGAGGGAATCTGCGCAGGCACGCCGGGGCTCGAGGCGTGGCTGCTGCCGGAGCCGAGCGAAGGCACCGATCTGCTTCACTTCGAGGGCCCGGCAGAATAGATTTGTCATGTAGTACGACCCTTCAGGGTCGTCCGAGCGAGGAGACCCCAATGGCCGGCGAAGACGACAAGACAAAAGGACCGAGAAAAGTGGATCGGCGCGAAGTGTTGATGGGGCTGTCCACGGTCCCCGCGCTGGGTCTCTTCGGCTACGCATGGAACAGACAGCGCCAGCACCAGCAGGCGCGGGCGGAGGCGGCCGCCGCGGCGCCCGTGGCTCCCGCTGACCTGCAGGTGATCAACATCGCGCTCCTGGGCGCGGGGGCGCAGGGCCAGGTCCTGACCGACGCGATGCTTCGCATCCCGGGCCTGCGCTTCCGCGCGGTGTGCGACATCTGGACGGAGTACAACCAGCGCCGCGTCGTCAACACCCTCAAGCGGTACAAGCACGAGCCCAACGCCTACGACGACTACCGCGAGATGCTCGACAAGGAGAAGGAGCTCGACGCGGTCCTCATCTCGACGCCGGACTTCTGGCACGAGCGGCACACGATCGACTGCCTCAAGGCGGGCAAGCACGTGTACTGCGAGAAGGAGATGTCGAACACGCTCGAGGGGGCGCGCAACATGGTCGCGGCCGCGCGCGAGACCGGCAAGCTCCTTCAGATCGGCCACCAGCGCCGGTCGAACCCACGTTACCTGCACTGCTACGACAAGCTGCTCGGCGAGGCGAAGCTGCTCGGCCGCATCGTGACGGTCAACGGGCAATGGAACCGCGCGGTCACGCCGGACCTCGGCGCTCCCGATCGGTATGCGATTCCCGCGGATCGGCTCAAGAAGTACGGCTTCAAGGACATGCACCAGTTCCGCAACTGGCGCTGGTACAAAGGCCTGGGCGGCGGACCGATCGTGGATCTGGGCTCGCACCAGATTGACATTTACAGCTGGTTCCTCGGCGCGAACCCCACGCACGTGACGGCGAGCGGCGGACTCCTGTACTACGATCCGAAAAACCACGAGTGGTACGACACGGTGATGGCAGTCTACGACTACGACACTCCGAATGGGCCGGCCAAGGCGTACTACCAGACGCAGACGACCAACGGCAGCCAGGGCTACTTCGAAAACTTCATGGGGGATCAGGGCACGCTGATCCTCTCCGAGTCCGAGCTGAACTACGCGGGCCAGCTGTACCGGGATCCGAACGCGCCCGCCTGGGACGAATGGATTCAGAAGGGCTACATCAGCGCGCCACAGATCCAGGAAAAACCGGCGACGAGCGACTCCGGCGCGATCGCCGACGTACGAGAATCGGTTGCGCCCGATCGGCACACGGTACCAGTCGCGCTGCGGGACCCGTACCACCAGCCGCATCTGCAGAATTTCTTCGACGCGGTGCGGGGCAAGGCGAAACTGAACTGCCCATCCGAGAGTCGCCTACGAGACGGCGGTCGCCGTGCTCAAGGTCAACGAGGCGATCGAGGCGAAGACGCGGCTCTCATTTAACACCGCGGACTTCAAGGTTTAGGAGAGCGGAATGGAGGACAGGAGTCTCTCCCAGCGCGCGCTCATCGCGATCACGCTGATGCGCGATCTTCGTCGGGTGGCACTTCCTCTACGAGGGCGTCGCCAAGCTGACGTCCCCTTCGTGGTCAGCCGCGGGCTACTTGAAGCAGGCACGGGGTCCGTTTGCCGATCTCTTCAGGTCGCTGGCCAGCCAGCCAAACCTGCTCGCGAACGCCGACCTCGTCACGATGTGGGGTCTCACGCTCGTCGGGTTGTTCCTGATTCTCGGGTTGTTCACGCGCCTCGCGAGCCTCGCCGGGATCGGGTTCATTCTTCTTTTCTATCTCGCCACGCCCCCCTTCGTCGGCTACTTCTATTCAATCCCAAGCGAAGGCAGCTACCTGATCGTGAACAAGAACCTGGTGGAGCTCGGGCGCGCTCGTCGTCATTCTGGTGACGCGCAGCGGGCTGTTCGCCGGCCTCGATCGCCTCCTGCACGGGCTCTTCGTGCGGCGTCCGCGACTCGCCGAAGTCTGACGTGCACGCTTTCCGACTCTCGTCGCACCTCCTCGAGGCGCTCGGAGCCCCTCCCGATCTAGTGCTGATCAGTCGTAGTGCACACGTTGGGGAGCAACGCCGTAAACGGCGTGTTCGTAATGCCGCTGACTGTGATGTCGTCAATGTCCCATCCGGGTGCTCCGATGTTAAGGTCGGCGCCCACGCGGAATCGAATTCTCACGTCCTGGTTCGCATGGACGGTACCCAAATTGACGAGGCTCGTGATGAAGTTGGGCCATCCGGTATTGCGGTTCACGAACGCTGGCCTGTTCGTCCCAATCGGCGCGTCCGTCTCCGCGTTTGTCGTTGCGTTGTAGAAGCCCAGTGCCCCAACGGGAGACCAAGTTCCGCCGTTGTCATTGCTGATCTCAACGACGCCGCCATCCCAGGCGCCGGCCTCGAAGGCGAAGCGGTGCCGGAATGAGATCGAGAGCGGAGCAGATCCGACGTGCATGCTCGGGGAGACCAGGGTCTGCTCTGTTGGCGCGCCCTCTTCCTCCGTGAACCGACCATTGTTGTCGGGTCCCCAGAACACGTGCTGAATCCGAGAAAGCGCGCGGCGCTGGAACGAGTTGATGTTTGGTGGCACAGCGGCGGACCCACCGAAGGTCCAGCCGTGATTGAACGACTCGACCGTTTCTGTTGCAGACACCGAGAGCACTTCGTCGTAATTCACCCGGTGCGTCGCGGTCACGTTCAACTCGCTCGGGAGCTCGAGCTCCGGGGCCACGATCGAGATGTCGAACTGCGCCGTTTCCACGCCCGCCGCGCCGTTCACCGCCACACGGATGGATCCTGTGCTCTGCCCGCGCTTCCGCAACGGCGGAAAGCTGACGACGTTGCCCTGCGGGAAGCTCACGTGCGGATTGCTCGACGTGACCGTCAGCTCGAGGTGATTGAGATTATTCGGGCCCTGGTTCGCGAAGGTGATTGTGAGATTTCCGACTTCCCCGTTGTCCAGGGCACCATCCCGGTCGCACGATGCGGTGTCGTCGGTCAGGGTCGTATTCACCAGTTCGATCTGTGAGAGCTCCCAGATTCCACGGCCGTAGGTGGCGATGCGCATGAAGCTGCCGTCCGGTGGCATGTAGATGTCGTTGACGCGCACCGTCGGGAGTCCATTGCTATACGGCTCCCACTGCTGGCCGCCGTTCACCGTCCGGTAGACCCCCACGTGCGTCGCGGCGTAGAGCGTGTTCCGCGACGCGTCGCGCGGATCGATGTACACCCGTGTGACCGGCAGATCGGGAAGCCCGTCCTCCAGTGGTGTGAACGTCGCCGTCGCCCAGCTCGCGCTTGGGCTCGCGATCGTCGCCTTGATGACGCGCACGGCTCCGGGCGCTGGCGCCACCGCCGTGACCCAGAGCGTCTGGTTGTCCTGCCAGGTCACGTTGGTGACGAAGCCCTGGTATCCGGGCACAAGTGCGATCAGGTTGAGATCCGTCCACGTCACCCCTCCATCGGTCGTGATGTCCAGGAAGCCACCGAGCGCGCCAATCGCAATTCGATTGAGGTCCGTCGGACTCACGCCGAGGTTGTACGGGTTCGAACGGAAGCGTCGCGAACCATCTGCCGGGAACCCGGGAGAAATCGTGACCCCCGCGCTGGCAGTCGCTGATGCGAGTCGCGTCCAATTCAACCCACCATTCGTCGTACGCCAGATACGCGAATTGGAAAAATGGAAGAACACGCGGCCCGTAGGGTCAAGGCCCGCCGGCGCAGACACGATCGCGGTGAAGAATCCGACACCGGCCGGGTCACTCAGGCCGGTCGTGGCGACGACAAAGTTCTGGATGGACGCCGGCGGCGTGTTGCTCAGATCGGTGCGCATGTTGGAGAACTGCAAACTGCCCAGGACGCTGTTGGTGTTCTCCTGACTATATGCCGTGCCCATGCCATCGCCGCCGATTACCTGATTGTGGATGGCGCTGTTGTCCGTCCGCACCCGCGTGCCGTTGTCTTGTGTTCCCCCAATCACGAGGTTCGGAAATTCGGCATTGCCAGCGACCGTGTAGTACAGGTGCGTCGCCAGCCCGTTGTTCTTGTCGCTGCTGAACGTCACGCCGTTGTCTTCGCTGATGCTCAAGCCGCCGTCATTACCAAGGATGACGGTCGGCGTTCCGGTGGTCTTGAACGCGGCCGCGTGATGGTCGGCGTGCGCGTACGGGATTGTCGCGACCTGGTTGGGCAGCCACCAGGTTCGAATTGTCCAGGTGTCGCCCCCGTCGGAGCTGCTGACGCTCCCGAGGTCGCCGCCGATCCATACGGTGTTGCGCGACACGTCCGTCGGGTCGACGAGCACCATCTGGTTGTACCAGCACTGGCCGTGGCAGATGTTCATGTTGTCCATCACGCTCACACCAGTCACTGGGTTAGTCGGAACTTTGGTTGCGTTGACGCCGTTGGCCAGCCACGTCTGCCCACCGTCGTTCGAACGGTACACGTCTTTCATCTGTGCATCGTCGACGGTGCTCGAGTAGGCGTACACCACCGCGTCGCCCGGAACGGCCACGCCAAGCGTCGTCCGGCCGTTGGCGGTAAACACGCCACCGGCGTTCGCAATCGGCGCCCAGGTCGCACCGCGATCCGTGGAGAGGAAGATCGTGGTCGGCTGTCTGCAAAAGAGACCCACTGAGACCGCCGAGCACCGTTGCGCGGACACCAGCCACCCCGCGCTGGTGCGGGCGATGCTCCAGACGGACATACCGTTGAACGTGGCGACGGCGCTGTAGGTCGCACCTTCGTCGGACGAGCGATACAGCCCGTTGTCCGTGGCCGCCAGCACGATCTCGCGGTTCGTGCTCGTGTCGACCTTGACGTCACGCACGGACACGGCGCTGCCCAGTTCGATGATCGGGCTCCAGCTCACGCCGCCGTTCGTCGACTTCGTCATCGCGCCGCCGACCAGAATCTGGTCGTACGGATCGCCGAGCCCGAGATAGAGATGGTTCGGATTGCGACCGAACGCCACCGAGCCGCCGCCGGTGGTAGGTAGATCGTCGGTGAGCACGGACCATTTGGTGTTCGCCGCGCTCCAGTTGCTCGTTCGCCAGAGGCCGCCGCCCGACGTCAGGAAGTAAACAATGTCGGGGTCGGTGGGATGCGGAAGAATCGTTCGCGCCCGGCCGCTGTCGCGGACGTGCCCGGTGAAGCTGCCGTTCTGTGCGAAGTCGGCGCCGATGGGTCCGATGCTGACCCACTTCGGTCCTCGCGCGTTCTTCTTGTCTGAATGATCTTTGCCCTGCTTCAGCGCAGCCTGCCGGAATTCCGGCGTGACCACGCCCCACTCTCGACGTTGCCATTCCAGACGTTCGGTTGCATTGTCCTTCTCGACGTCCGCGGCACGGGCGAGTTGTTCCGCCCGGTTATCCGGCGCGGTTGAATCAGGCGATCGTTGCTCCTGACCCTGCCCGCCCGCAATTGACATACTTCCAAAGGCGAGAATCGTCAGAACCCACGCGCCGTTACGGGAGCGTCCCGTGTTCATGCAACACCTCTCGGTGATGACGCAGTTTCGATCAGTTGCCCACCCAGGGAATCCGGGCCGAGCGGCGGGTCAATGCCTTCCTCTACTCAATTCGGAGCGGGTTGTTGAACAGCCGCCTCCTTTCCGCACGGACCGTATGCCCGCAGCTACAACGCGATCAGGAACGCGACGAGATCCGCTCGTTCCTGATCGGTGAAGACGAAGCCGAGATGTGTCTCATAGAAACGCACGACACTCTCCAGTGTTGGCGCGATGCCGTTGTGGAAGTATGGTGCCCGCGCCGCGAGAGCCCGCAGCGTCGGCGTCTTGAAGCGGCCGAGGTCATTCCACAGCCCGGTGACGTTTCCGCGGCCGGCGTCGGTCAACTGCCGGATCTCGAGGGTCGTCCGGTTCCGGAACGTGTAGAGCGGAAGGTCCACCGTCCGGACGGCAGCCGACGCAGTGCCGATGTCGAACAGAGCATCGTTGACGTTCGTGCCGTTGTTCGCCGAATTGTGGCAGGCGCCACACCGGCCGCCGCCCGCGTTGGTGGCGTTGAAGATCTCCTGGCCGCGCGCGATCTGGGCGCGGCGTGGATTGTCGTCTCCGGCCCAGCCGTCGAAGAGGTCGAACCCGCCGGCGCGCTTCGCCATCTGCGATAGAGCCTCAGGACCTCCACGCGCGCCATCATCGAGACGGCCGACGCCCCGTACGATGAGCTGAGCGGTGAACAGCGACGTTTCGAAGCCGACAATGTCGGCGATCACGTCGGCTGAAGCTGGTGAACCCTGCTGCGCGCCGGTCACGTTGCGGGTCGCCTGGTTGACGAGCCCGGCATGCTGATCGGCGCCCACGCTGTTGCCGCCGTCCCAATTGACCGTCGCACTCCCGACCGGGAAATTGATCGTCGGCATCACGCGCCGCCAGTGCACGAGGCGGGTCGTGTTCGCGAATCCATGCGGGTCGTCGGCTTCAATCAGCTCCCACTCCGAGCCTGCGCGAGGTGTGCCCCCCCTGCGAAAAACGCCGCGACTCAACAACATGCTGTACGCGGCCAGACGTCCTTCGACCGTGGAGACGTCCATCGACGGGTTGTTCGCATCAAGAAGATTGAAAACGGCGTGCGTGCCCTCAGTTTCGTCGAACAGGCGTTGCAGCGTGCCGGGATTGATGCTCCACGCGTCTTCGGGAACGTGACAGGTCGCACAGCTCCGGCCGTTCGTACCCTGTGCTTGAAAGTACTCGCCCGTCAGATCGACAGCACCCTGCGTACTGAACGTCGCGGCGTGACCGCCCGGGTTGCGTTGCGGACGGTTGTTCGGAATGCCGGCGGACTGGGAGGCATTCACGACTGCCAGACCCTTCGGGATCGCGTGATTGAAACTCCAGCTGAAGACCAGGAGCGCAACCAGCAGCACGCCCGCCATCTTGGTGTGTTTCATCGACATTCCTGGAATGCGCCGCATGATGGTCGTCCTTTCGATTCTCGAGCTGTCGAGCTGGCCAGCGTGCCGGGTCGAGCCGGCTCTGTGACAACGTGTGCGCGCGGGATGCCGATATAATTCCGTCGCCTGGCCGCGCGTGACGTCACCTGCTGAGAAGACGAACGGGACGGGAATCTCTCTCAGCGCCGCGGGCGATGCGAGCTCCGAGACACTGATGGCGGGCTGGCGAGAACCACAGGCGGAACCACCGGTGGCGACTGAGCGGGAACGGCAGATCGTCGCGCAGCTCGAGGACTACTGCCGCCTGCTTCGTGACACGGTTCTCCGCCTGTGCCCCCGTACGCTCGGCATTCACCGGGAGGACATCGAGCAGGAAGCGCGTGTGCGTCTCTGGCGCGCGCTTCAGCGTGAGAGGGAAGTCTCGAATCCTTCGTCTTATCTCTACAGAGTGGTGACGTCCGTCACTATCGATGCGATCAGGCAGGTACGAGCGCGCCGCGAGGTTCCGCTGTCGGACGCGCTGGCCGTTGACGGAGACCAACGAACAGACCAGCTGGAGGCACGATCTCCATCACCGGAAGAGAAAACTGCGTGTCACGAGCTGGTGCAGCGGCTGCGCGGCGCGCTCGAGATGTTGCCCGACGACCGTCGCCGCGCGGTCGGCCTGCACCTCCAGGGATTCACCACGTCGGAGATTGCTTCGCTCCTCGGATGGACCGAACCGCGAGCACGAAACCTCGTCTATCGCGCACTGAAGGACGTTCGTGAGCGGCTTCGCGACGAGCTCACGAAGCGATCGGGCACAGTCCCGCGGGTGGCCCGATGACGTTCGAGAGCGACGATCTGATGCGCGTCTGGCAGGAAGGCTCCCGCGGCCGCGATGCGTCCGGGTGTCTCTCGATCGAAACGCTGGCGCGTGCGGCAGCCGGCGAAGCGAGCGTCTCCGAGCGTGAGCAGATCGCCGATCACCTTGTGCAATGCGCGCGCTGCAGCGATGAGTATCGGGTCGCCGCCGCGCTGACGTCGTGGGCCGATCGTGCGGGCGCCGACGCTGGGTCGGGGCCTCGCGTCGAGAGACGTCGTTACAGCCCGACCGTCACCTACGCGGCTGCGGCCGCCCTCGCGGCCATCGTCATCGGGCTCGGCGCGTGGGTGGCGGCTCTTCGCGTCCGGAATGCGAGTCTCGTCGCCGCGCTCGACGAGCAGAGCGCGGCGAGCACCGCTGCGGCCCAGGGCCAGAGCGTCGAGACCGGTCGACGGGCAGACGAACAGGCGCGCCAGATCGCGCAGCTCGAGGAGCGCCTCAGCCGTGCGACCCAGCCGACGCTCAATATCCCAATCGTGGACCTGGAACCGGACGATGCGGTCCGGGGCGCAGCGCGGCCACGAATCATCACGGTGCGTTCGAGTGCACCATGGGTGACGTTCGTCATCACCGCTCGCCATCATGCTCCGGCTGTCCAATACGAAGTCGACGTGAGCAGCGACGATGGTCGAGTCGTCTGGACGGGTTCGGGACTCGAACGATCCGCATACGGCACGTTCACGATGATCGTGCCGCAGAAGCTGCTTGAGGGGCGGGTATCACATGTGCGCCTGTTCGCGCGGCGCGGCAACAGCCGCGAGCTGCTTCAGGACTATGCGATCCGCGTGGAAACGCGGTGACGCAGGTCTGACGCATCGGTCGCCATCCGGGATCCTGGTCGTCCTGTTGACGGTCTCCCTGCACGCGACAACTCCAGGCGGCCTCGACGCGCAGGACCTGCCGGAGCCGCTGCTCCAGCCTGGCACACCGCTCGCCTTGCCGCTCGCCGCACCCCCGCGCGTGTGCCGCGTGTTCCTTCAGCCCGGAGAGTTCGTCGAGATCCACGCGGACCAGCCGATCGAACTCGAGCTGACGATGCGCGATCCGTCCGGTGTCGAAGTGGTGCGCAGCGATCTTCGCGCGCCGCTGCAAGGGCCGGAGCGGGTCTATGCCGTCGCGGCCGTCGGTGGCGACCACCGGATAACAGTTGAGCCCGTACGCGGACTGAAAACGGGCATGCATTCGACGATCACGGTCACGGCGATCAGAGCAGCAACAGACCGCGACCGGGCGCTTGCTGAAGCGGCGGTGCTGTATTCGCGGGCTCTCGCACAGGAAGAAGCCAAAACCGGCGACGGTCTCCGCCAGGCGCTCGACCTTTATCGCAAGTCGCTTGGTCTGTGGCGCAGGGTGGGGGCGACCTTCGAAGAAGGGCGAACGCTTCACAAGGTGGGCTTCGTGCATGCGAGGCTCGGTGAGCCGGACGAGGCGCTGCGCGTCTACGAGCAGGCTCTCGAGATTCGCCGCGGGATGGGCGATCGGTACGGAGAAGGAATCACGCTCAGCAACATGGCCGTCGTCCACATCAACCGCGGCGACCTCGCGACGGCCCGCGACTACTACGAGCGGGCGAGAGTCGTCCGGCTCGAGGCCGGAGATCCGGAAGGCGAGGCGGGAACGCTCCAGGGTCTTGGATACGTGCTCGGCGACATGGGGGAGCTGCACCAGCTCATTACGTACACGCAGCGGGCCGCCGAATTATGGCGTCAGCTGGAGCGTCCGCAGTTTCAAGGCCTCGCGGAGCACAACATCGGCTGGGCATATGCGATGCTCGGCGACTACGACCAGGCGTTGGCGCATTTCGAGCGGGGGCTGGCGCTCAGGCGGGGAGCCGGCGATGTCGCGGGCGAGGCGCAGACGCTCAATCAACTTGGCAGCGTGTATCGGACGCTCGGTGAGTACGACCGCGCAATCGAGTTCCACCAGCGCAGCCTCGCGGGACGCCGCCGCGCCGGCGATCGTCGCGGGGAAGCCTACACACTGCAGACGCTGGGACACGCGTACTTCGAGCGCCAGGAATTTGAGCGTGCGCGCGAGACGTTCGCGTCGGCGGTAGAACTCTTTCGTGCCGTCGCCGATCGTGACGGACTGTCCAGCAGTCTGGCCTACGTCGCCGCGGCTGCGGGCGCGTCGGGGCAGGGTGCGCTCGTACAAAAGGCTGCCAGCGAGGCGCTCCAGCTCATATCCCAGAGCGGGTACGTCTCAGTCCAGCCGATGCTCCTCAATCGGATCGGCGACGCGTACCTCGCGATAGGAGACTACGACACGGCGGGCGAGCATTACGAGCGTGCACGACTCCTCAGCTCGGAACTGCGCGTGTCACCTTCAGAAGCCACCGCGCTGATGGGCCTTGGCCGGGTGGCCCAGGCTCGCGGCGCACTCGACGACGCGCGGGACCGAATGGCGTCGGCGATCGAGAAGCTCGAGGCGCTGCGGGTCGCGGTGACCCGCGCCGATCTCCGCGCCTCGTATCTTGCTGCCAGGCACAACCTGTTCGAGTCGTACGTCGCGGTGCTCATGGCGTTGCATGCCAGGAACCCCGCGGCCGGCTTTGCCGCCCAGGCCCTCGCGTCCAGCGAGCGCCGCCGCGCGCGAAGCCTGCTCGAAACGCTCTTCGAGGCGCGCGCCAACGTTCGAGCCGGCGTCGATCCGGAGCTCCTCGCGCGCGAGCAGCAGATCCAGGGCACCATCAACGCCAAGGCAGAGCGCCTCGCTCGGCTCGCCGCCGCGCCCAAACCCACAGACGAAGTCCAATCGCTCAAGCGCGAGCTCGACGCCCACGTGGAGGCACTTCGAGAGGTCTGGGCGCAGATACGCGCCCGAAGTCCTCGGTACGCCGCGCTGACGCGACCCGCGCCAGTTGAGGTGGAGACCATTCAGCGGCGCATCCTGGATGATGAAACGCTCCTCCTCGAATATGCGCTCGGCACCGAGCGGAGCTACATGTGGGCCGTCACGAGCACATCGCTCACGGTGCACGAGTTACCCGGAAGAGCGACCATCGAGAAAGCGGCTCGACAGGCGTACGAGCTGGCAAGTAGGAGCACACGCCGTGAGCTGCAAGGCGCCGTCCGACAAGCGTTGGCAGATCTGAGCGCGATGATCCTTCGCCCGGTCGCCGGTCAGCTAGGGGACAAGAGACTGGTCGTCGTGCCGGACGGCGCGTTGCAGTACGTGCCCTTTGCCGCGCTGCCGCGGCCGGGCGGGGAAGAGCCGCTCATCGTGCGACATGAGCTCGTGACACTCCCGTCCGCCTCGGTGATGGAAGTGCTGCGCAGCGGCACTCGCGAACGACTGCCGGAAGGCGCCGTTGCCGTTTTGGCCGATCCCGTCCTTAACGCCGACGATTCACGTGTTACGCGTTCAGGTGCGCGCGATACGGCCGGTGAACGGCACGACGCAGGACGCGCCGAATCGTCTGCGGAACGGGACGTCATGCAGGCGGCGACGGAATCCGGTATCGATCGACTGGACCGCTTGCCCTTTACGCGACAGGAAGCCAACGCGATCGTTTCGCGCGCAGGGGCATCTTTCAGTATGCGAGCGCTTGATTTTGACGCCAGCCGCGAGACCGCCACCTCTGCTGACCTGGCGCGATTTCGAGTCGTACACTTCGCTACCCATGCGCTGCTAAACACCAGTCATCCCGAACTGTCAGGCATCGTCTTGTCGCTCGTGGATGAACGCGGCCGGCCTCGAGACGGGTTCCTTCGTCTGCATGACATCTTCAACCTGCGGCTGAATGCGCAACTCGTCGTACTCAGCGCGTGTCAGACGGCGCTCGGTACCGAGGTGCGAGGCGAAGGACTGATCGGCCTGACCCGTGGGTTCATGCACGCCGGCGCCTCGGCGGTCATGGCAAGCGTGTGGAACGTCCGCGACGAGGCGACGGCGAAGCTGATGGCGCGCTTCTACGACGGACTTTTCCGGAAGGGGCTCACCCCCGCGGCCGCGCTGCGGCAGGCTCAGTTGTGGATGCGCGAGCAACCTCGGTGGCGGCAACCCGCGTACTGGGCCGGGATTGTACTTCAGGGAGATTGGCGTCCACCCGCGGATCCCCCCCGTGCCTTCGAGTGACGCTCGTCGTCATTCTGGTGAGGGGCAGCGGCCGCGGCTCGCCGCCGCCTGACCTGCTCACTGGATCGAGGCTGGCGTTAACCGCGAGAGTCGAGCCGCGATCGCCCGAATGGCTGGTCTGAGCGATTCGAACGGCTGGCCACACGCAATCCGGATGAAGCTCGCGTAGTCTCCGCTTGGCGAGAACACCGCGCCGGGAAGGAGATGGATGCCCTCCGAGGCGGCCTCACGCTGTACGGCTCGTCCGTCGAAACCGTCCGGCAATTGAATCCACAGCACGAGGCCGCCCTCCGGCGTGCTGACGCGAGTGCCGTCGGGAAAAGATTGCAGCACTTCCTGACGCGCCGCCTCAACTGACTGCCAGAGGGCGATACGCAACTGCTTCAGGTGCTTGTCGAAGGCGCCCGACTCCAGAAACTCGGCCATGGCCAGCTGTGGAAGCGTGGCTCCGGCGACATTCGTGAAGCTCTTCAGACGCTCGACCTCGGGCTGCCACCGGCCGGCATTCGACCAGCCGAGGTTGAACCCTGGCGCCACATAGTGCGCCAGCGATGAACACTGCAGCACGATCCCGGTGGTGTCGAACGCCTTGAGCGGGCGCGGTCGCTCGCCGCTGAAGACGAGGTCCCCGAATGCGTCCCCTTCGATGATCGGGATGCGCCGTTCCGCCGCGAACCGCACGATCAACTCCTTGCGCGCATCGTCAACGCAGTCGCCAACAGGGTTGTGACACGTAGCGGTCAACAAGATCGCCTTGATCGCGTGCTGCGCAGCCGCCGAGTCCAGCAGATCCAGGTTGACCCCGAGCTTCGGCACATGAGGAATCTCGATCGCGCGGAGCTGCAGCGCCTCGAGGGCCCGCAGGATCTCGAAGCACCCTGGACTTTCGACCGCGACGACATCACCTGCCCTCGCCACGGCACGAATGCTGAGGTTGAGCGCTTCGGTCACGCCGGACGTGACGACGATGTCCTCGGGCGAACAGGTCGCTCCCTGTCGAAACACGAGGCGCGCAATCTGTCGTCGAAGTCTCGGGCTGCCGCGGCCGTCCTCATAGCGGACGGCGTTGTCAGTGAACGCCGACAGGGCCACGCGAAGGGATTGATTCAGGCGGTTTCGCGGCAGGAGATCGGGGCCCACCACGGCTGGACCCAGGTCGATCAGGCGGCGTCGGCCAGGAGTCAGGTTCTCCACGCTTCCGAGCGATCCCACACGCACGGGCACCGGACCCCGCGCCGTGGAGGCGACACCCGGCGGCGTCGAGTCGGTCAGGGGAGCGCGGCTGACGTAAAAACCAGACTTTGGACGAGCCCTGACATAGCCCTGGCGCTCCAGCCAGGCATAACAACCTACGGCGGTCGCGACGCTGACGCGGTGCGTGTCGCGAAGCTGCCGGACAGACGGGAGGCGGTCTCCGATCCGCAGGACGCCGGTCCGCAATTGCCGTTCGAAATTCTTCGCGAGTCTCAGATACTTCGGGCAGCCCGCCGGCACCCGTGGTTCCGCTGTCTCCGTGCTCATGGCCCTCAACTGTACCGTACGATACCTGGTGGGATGTGTACAGATGGATGTCCTGGATAACGAAAGGGCGGTGGGCTCATGAATCGCCGCGACTGGTGCCTGGCTATGCTTGGAGCAACGGGCGAATCGTTCGTTCGGCTCGGCGCACAAACGGCCGGCCGCACGCACCGCTACCTGCATTACGACGTCTTCACCGACACGGCGCTCACCGGTAATCAGCTCGCGGTCTTCACGAATCCGACGGGTCTCTCCACGGACGACATGGCGCGCGTGACGCGCGAGATGAACTTCTCCGAATGCACGTTTCTTTTTCCCGCCGAACAGGCCGGTACGGACGTCCGCCTCCGGATTTTCAGCCCCGAGGGCGAAATGCCGTTCGCCGGTCACCCCGTGATCGGCTCGACCTTCGCGCTGGCGCACGAAGGTCTCGTGAAGGCGGGGCAAGGGCGTGTGATCTTCGGGCTGGGGCTCGGCCCGACGCCCGTCGAGCTCGAATGGAAGGGCGCGGAGCTCGCGTTTGCCTGGATGACTCAGCAGCCGCCGAAGTATGGTCCAACGCTCGACGCGCGCGAGCGCGTGGCCTCCGCGCTCGGCATCGCCACCGCCGCCATTCGCGACGGAATGCCGATCCAGGAAATCTCATGCGGCCTGGCGTTCTTTTTCGTTCCGCTGACATCGCGCGCCGCCGTGGACCAATGCGTGCTGGACCCGAGAGCCAGCGAGGCGATGTTCAAGGAGGCCGGGCTCACGCGTCGTGCAATCTTCGTCTTCTCTACAGAACCGGGCGACGACCAGGCGACGGTCTACAGCCGCATGCTCGGGGCCGGCCGGGAGGACCCGGCCACCGGATCAGCGAGCGGGCCCCTTGGCTGCTATCTCGTTCGCTATCGCCTCGTGCATCCGACGCGAGCGGGTGAGATCGTCAGTCGACAGGGCGTCAGAATGGGTCGGCCGAGTCGCGTGCACATCCGGATCGCCGGGACTCCCGATAACATCACCGATGTCAAGGTGGGCGGCACAAGCGTGCTGGTCGGAGACGGCCGGATAACCAGGACCTAGGACCAGGGCCGAAAGAACCCGTATCCATGAAGACCATTGGCATCGTCGGCGGCATTGGTCCCGAGTCCACGATCGACTACTACCGCCTGCTCATCGCGGCGGGGCACACGCAGATCATCATCAACAACGTCGCCGTAGAGCGCCTCGTGGGGATGATGTCGAGGGGTGAGACGGCGGGCGTCGCCGAGTATTTATCCGATGCAGTCGAGACGCTTGCGAAAGCCGGAGCCGACGTCGGGATCATTGCCGCGAACACACCGCATATTGCGTTCGACGAGGTGCAGGCACGCAGCCGGATCCCGATGGTCAGCATCGTCGAAGCGGTCGCCGATCACGTCCAGGCTGCCGGAATGAAGAAGGTGGGACTCCTGGGGACACGCTTCACGATGCAGGGGACGTTCTATCCCGACGTGTTCACACCGCGCGGATTGTCGCTGACGACGCCGGCGCCAGACGAGCTCGAGTATGTGCATGAAAAGTACCTCGGAGAGCTCCTGCACAACCAGTTCTTGCGCGAGACACGAGCAGGTGTCCTGCGCGTCATCGAGCGCATGACACGAGACCATGCCATCGAAGCGGTGATTCTCGGCGGGACCGAACTGCCGATCCTGCTCCGAGCCGAGTCGCACGACGGCGTGCCGCTGCTCGACACGACGAAGATTCATGCCGCGGCTGTCTTGCTGGCGGCCGGGCCACCGTCCAATTAGACCTAAGTCGCATGGATCAGGCAGCGCTGAATTCAAGGGTAGACTCTCTACACAAAAGTAAGTAGAGTTCCTACACAATGGCTCAGAAGCCGCCCTCTCGCGTCGAGCTCCTGCGAGGCACTCTCGATCTCCTGATCCTGCGCACGCTGGTGCCAGGCCCCAGTCACGGCCACGCCATCGCGAAGCACATTCAACGGACCTCGGAAGAGCTGCTGCAGGTCGAGACCGGCTCCCTCTACCCGGCGCTCTACCGGCTCGAGGCCCGGAGCTGGATCGCCGCCTCATGGGCGCTGTCCGAGAAGGGCAAGCGCGCCCGGTACTACCGAATCACTCCTCTGGGACGAAAGCAGTTGACCAGCGAGCAATCCAAATGGGACGCGTTCGCCCGCGCCATGGGATTGCTGTTGAAGCCGGTCGATGAGGAAGGACGATGACCTCGCTCTTTCGAAAACTCACATGGTGGGTGCAGCGGCGGCGCAAGGAAGACGAGCTCCGCGAGGAGCTGCGGTTCCATCTTGCCGAGGAAGCGGATGAACGCCAGGCCGACGGCCTGTCGGAAGAGCAGGCGAGATGGGCCGCGCGCCGCGAGCTGGGCAACGTGACGCTCCTGCGGGAAGACACGCGCACGCTGTGGTCGTGGATCCTCCTCGAGCAGCTGGCGCAGGATGTCCGGTACGGCCTGCGGACGATGTTCAAGAACCGCGTGTTCACGCTGCTGGCCGCAGTGTCGCTCGCGCTCGGAATCGGCGCGAACACGGCGATCTACAGCTTCATGGACTCGATCCTGCTGCGCTCGCTGCCGGTGTCGGACCCGGCGTCGCTGGTGGTGGCGAAGTGGCGGAGCAAACCGGTCAACTTCGCGCGCGGGTCCGAGTTCGTCCTGCACTCCATCGATGGCAGCGTCTACCCGGACTCTGGGGGTTCCACCGCGGCCATCTTCCCGTTTCCAGCGTTCGAGCGCTTGCGGGAGGCGTCGGCGCCGGTCCTGTCCAGCATCTTTGGGTACCACCCGGCTGGCAAGATGAACGTCATTGTCAAAGGCGAGGCAGAGATCGCCAACGGACAGTACGTCACGGGCGACTTCTTCGGCGGGCTAGCGGTCGCACCGGCCGCTGGCCGTTTGATCGTCGCTGACGACGATCGCCCCGGCGCGCCGCCCGTCGCGGTCATCAGCATGGGCTACAGCCAGCGGCGCTTTGGCGGTCCCGAGAGCGCGACCGGCCAGCCGATCCTGCTCAACAACGTCGCGTTCACTGTGGTCGGTGTCACGCCGTCCGAGTTCTTCGGCGTCGATCCAGGCGCGGCCCCCCACGTCTATCTCCCGATGCACGCGAGTTTCCTCTTCGATCCGGAGGACGCCCCCAAACGATTCCTCGACCAAAACTATTACTGGCTGCAGATCATGGGACGCCTGCGTCCTGGTGTTCGCCGCGAGGAGGCCCAGGCTGCGCTGGGAGCGCCCTTCGACCAGTGGGTGGCCCCGACGGCCACCACCGATGGGGAGCGCGCCAACCTTCCGGTGTTGCGCCTCGAGGAAGGAGCGGGTGGACTCGACAGCCTCAGGCGCCAGTACTCGAAGCCGCTCTACGTGCTGCTGGTGATGGTGGGGCTGATCCTGGCGATCGCGTGCGCGAACACCGCGAACCTGTTGCTCGCGCGGGCCGCCGCCCGCAAGCGCGAGATGGCCGTGCGGTTGAGCATCGGCGCCGGACGGTTGCGCCTGGTGCGTCAACTGCTCACGGAGAGCGTCCTGCTGGCGTCACTCAGCGGCGCTCTCGGCATCGTCATCGCGGTCGTCGGCATGCGTGTACTGACGCTGCTGCTGGCCAACGGCCAGGAGGGCTTCACGCTCCACGCCGAACTGAACTGGCATGTGCTCGCCGTCACGCTGGGGTTGTCGCTGCTGTGCGGTGTGCTGTTCGGCCTTGCTCCCGCGATTCAGTCTACCCGGCCGGCGTTGATGCCGGCACTCAAGAATCGGTCCGTCACCGAGCCGCGTACACGTTTCCATGGAAGAATCCCGCGTCTGAGCCTGACCCAGGCGCTGGTGGTCGCGCAGATCGCAATCTCGCTGCTGTTGCTGGTCGCGGCAGGCCTGTTCGTTCGGACGCTCTCGAATCTCCACTCGATTCCACTCGGGTTCAATCGCGAGGGCGTGCTGCTGTTCGAGCTGAATGCCCCGCAGGCCGGATTGCCGGAGTCGAGGGCGGCCGACTTCTACGCCGCTCTCCGGCGTCGTTTCAGCGAGATTCCCGGCGTGCGCGACGTCACGCTGTCGCACGCTTCGCTCATCAGGGCCGGCCGGGGGCACACGACTACGGTCAACGGCCAGCCAACGCAGGGCACGCGTCTCCTGCTGACCGGCCCGGGCTTCTTCAGGACGATGCAGATTCCGATCCTGCGGGGACGCGAGATCGACGAAAAGGACCGGCAGGGTACGTTGCTCGTCGCGGTGGTGAGCGACCTCTTCGCCAGAAAAAACTTCGGCGATGAGAACGTGGTAGGGCGGCAGATCAGGATCAGCCCCGGCGGCCGGCAACCCCTCGATCTGGAGATTGTCGGCGTCGCCACGACGGTTCGATACGGTGGACTCAAGCGCGAGATTCCACCCGTCGTCTACGTGGCGTACGCGCAGTTCTCTTACGTGCAGCAGATGGTATACGCCCTGCGCACCGACGGCGACCCGCTGCGCCACGTCGCCGCCGTCCGCCAAATCGTGCACGAGGCAGACGCGCGGGTGCCGCTGACCAATATCAAGACACAGGCCGCCGACATCGATCAGACGATCAATCAAGAAATCGTGTTTGCCCGACTATGCAGCGCCTTTGCCATCCTCGCTCTGCTGATCGCATGCGTCGGGCTCTACGCCACCATGGCCTACGGGGTGGCGCGCCGCACGAATGAGATCGGCATCCGTATGGCGTTGGGAGCCTCGCAGGGCAGCGTCATCTGGATGGTGTTGCGCGAGGTTGGTGCGCTCCTCGCCATCGGGCTGGCGATCAGCGTCGCGACCGCCATCGGCACGTCGCGGCTCATCGAATCGTTCCTGTTCGGGATGAAGCCGAACGACCCTCGCACGCTGGCGCTGGCCGTGGCCATTCTCCTGAGCGCGGCGCTCGTGGCCGGCTACGGTCCGGCCCGCAGGGCGTCGCGAGTTGATCCGATGATCGCGCTTCGCCACGAGTGATGGCCGCGCGCCGCCGTCCGCGGCATTCAAGTTGCACTAGGACGCTCGCTGCTCGAGCTCATCAGCAGCAGGAGCGTGAATGTGCCTCTAGCGCGGTCATCGGGAGTCTTCGCGGTGGCGAGTGTTTTTTTCCTCACTGTCGCGCTGCCCGACGCGCGAGCCCAGGCCCCGACCCTGCCACCAGGGTTCACCGAGGCGTTGTTCGCAGGTGGTCTCAACAGCCCGACCGCCATGCAGTTTGCGCCCGACGGCCGCCTCTTCGTCTGCGAGCAGGGCGGCAGGGTGCGAGTGATAAAGAACGGATCGCTCCTGCCCGCTCCTTTCCTCACGTTGAACGTCGATTCGATCGGCGAGCGCGGGCTGCTCGGCATAGCATTCGATCCGGATTTCGACACGAACAACTTTGTTTACGTGTATTACACGGCGAGGACTCCCGTTCACAATCGCATCAGTCGCTTCACCGCCAACGGCGACGTCGCACTGGCTGGCAGCGAGGTCGTGCTCTTCGACCTCGATAACCTGGACGCGAACCACCACAACGGCGGCGCGCTGAACTTTGGAACCGACGGAAAGCTCTACGCGGCCACCGGCGACAACGGCATCAGCGCGAACGCGCAGTCGCTGACGACCGTGTTGGGGAAGATCCTCCGCCTGAACACCGACGGCACGATCCCGTCGGACAACCCGTTTTTCACGCAGACCACCGGGAAGAATCGCGCGATCTGGGCGCTCGGGCTTCGCAACCCGTTCACGTTCGCGGTCCATCCGATCGGGGGCGACCTGTTCATCAACGATGTGGGTGAAACCTCGTGGGAAGAAATCAATGATGGCCTCCCTGGCGCCAACTACGGGTGGCCGGAAACGGAGGGGACGACTACGGATCCCCGATACGAGAGTCCGAGGTATGCGTACAGCCACGCGGGCGGCGCGTGCGCGATCACGGGCGGGGCGTTCTACGCGCCTCCCACGCCCCAGTTTCCTTCCGACTATCTCAACGACTACTTCTTTGCCGATTATTGCGCTGGCTGGATCAAGAGACTTGACCCCGCGGCGGGGAACAGCGTCACGACGTTCGCGACGGGCCTCTTCGCGCCGGTCGATCTCAAGGTTGGAAGCGATGGAAGTCTGTACTACCTCACGCGCGGCGAGGACGCCGTGTATCGAATCGAGTTCGGCGCGGCGGGGCCGACGATCACATCGCACCCCACGAGCCAGTCGGTCGCGCCGGGCGCGTCGGTCACGTTCAGCGTCCGGGCGTCGGGGACACCGCAGCTGCGGTATCAGTGGCAGCGCAACGGAACGAACATAGCGGGAGCGACCGCGCCGGACTACACGATCGCGGCGGTCGGAGCGGGCGACAACGGCGCGCGCTTCCGCGCGCGCGTGAGTAACGACGTCGTTCCGGCCGGCGTGCTCAGCAACGAGGCGACGCTGACCGTCAGCTCAAACCAGGCGCCGACGGGAACGATCACGCAGCCGGCGGCGGGGACGCTGTATAGCGGGGGCATGGTGATCAACTACGCCGGGACGGGCACCGATCCGGAGGACGGGACGCTGCCGGCGAGCGCGTTCACGTGGCAGGTGGATTTCCATCATGACACGCACCTCCACCCGTTCCTGCCCGCGACGACCGGGTCGAAAACGGGGTCGTTCACGATTCCCACGGTCGGGGAGACGTCGGCGAACGTGTGGTATCGGATCACGCTGACGGTGCGGGATGCAGGGGGGCTCACGCGAGTGACCCAGCGCGATGTGTTCCCGCGCAAGATCGTGATGACGCTCGCGACCAGTCCGGCGGGGCTCCAGGTGAAACTGGACGGCCAACCGATGGCGACGCCGCTCGCGTTCGACGCGGTCGTCGGGATGCAGCGCACGATTGAGGCGGTGAGCCCGCAGACTTCGGGCGGCACGACCTACACGTTCGTGTCGTGGTCCGACGGCGGGGCGGCCAGCCACACGATTGCGACGCCGGCGACGGCGACCACCTACACCGCGACCTATCAGGCGAGCGGGGGCGGGGGCGGCGCCATCGCGCTGGACCGGGTGTCGGTGTCGGGCGACGAGAGCAATGTCGGGTCGATCAGCTGGTCGCATACGAGCGCGGCGGGCACGAGCGTGCTGGTGGTGGGCGCGGTGTCGCGCGACGCGACCGATACGCGGCGCCCGGTGGTCGGGGTGACCTACGCGGGCCTCGCGTTGACCCGCGTCCGGCAGGACGACGAGACGGTCACCAACGTGTATGCCAGCGTGTGGTATCTGGTGAACCCGCCCGCGGGCGCGCACCCCGTCATCATCACGTATGCGAACGCCGTGACGCAGGCCTCCGGGACCGCGGCCACGTTTACGGGAGTGGATCCCGCGTCGCCGATTGCGGCGCACGGGGGCTACACGCAGACGGCCGGCTGGACCGCCAGCGCGAGCCTCGCCACGGTGGCGGCCAACGCGTGGGTGGTGGACATTCAATACGCGGGCGCCGATGGGGCCGTCTCGCTCGCCTCCGGTCAGACGGCGCTCGTCAACCAGCGGATCGCGGTCGGCCGATCGAACGACCACATGGTGATGACGGCCAAGGGTCCGATTACGCCGGCGGGCCCCACCACCATGGGCTACGCCTATTCGGAGAGCAGCCAGGTCGCCCTCTCGATGATTGCACTGCGGCCGGGCGGCGCGACGAACCAGGCGCCGACGGGAACGATCACGCAGCCGGCGGCGGGGACGCTGTATAGCGGGGGCATGGTGATCAACTACGCCGGGACGGGCACCGATCCGGAGGACGGGACGCTGCCGGCGAGCGCGTTCACGTGGCAGGTGGATTTCCATCATGACACGCACCTCCACCCGTTCCTGCCCGCGACGACCGGGTCGAAAACGGGGTCGTTCACGATTCCCACGGTCGGGGAGACGTCGGCGAACGTGTGGTATCGGATCACGCTGACGGTGCGGGATGCAGGGGGGCTCACGCGAGTGACCCAGCGCGATGTGTTCCCGCGCAAGATCGTGATGACGCTCGCGACCAGTCCGGCGGGGCTCCAGGTGAAACTGGACGGCCAACCGGTGGCGACGCCGCTCGCGTTCGACGCGGTCGTCGGGATGCAGCGCACGATTGAGGCGGTGAGCCCGCAGACCTCGGGCGGCACGACCTACACGTTCGTGTCGTGGTCCGACGGCGGGGCGGCCAGCCACACGATTGCGACGCCGGCGACGGCGACCACCTACACCGCGACCTATCAGGCGAGCGGGGGCGGGGGCGGCGCCATCGCGCTGGACCGGGTGTCGGTGTCGGGCGACGAGAGCAATGTCGGGTCGATCAGCTGGTCGCATACGAGCGCGGCGGGCACGAGCGTGCTGGTGGTGGGCGCGGTGTCGCGCGACGCGACCGATACGCGGCGCCCGGTGGTCGGGGTGACCTACGCGGGCCTCGCGTTGACCCGCGTCCGGCAGGACGACGAGACGGTCACCAACGTGTATGCCAGCGTGTGGTATCTGGTGAACCCGCCCGCGGGCGCGCACCCCGTCATCATCACGTATGCGAACGCCGTGACGCAGGCCTCCGGGACCGCGGCCACGTTTACGGGAGTGGATCCCGCGTCGCCGATTGCGGCGCACGGGGGCTACACGCAGACGGCCGGCTGGACCGCCAGCGCGAGCCTCGCCACGGTGGCGGCCAACGCGTGGGTGGTGGACATCCAATACGCGGGCGCCGATGGGGCCGTCTCGCTCGCCTCCGGGCAGACGGCGCTCGTCAACCAGGCGGTCGCGGTCGGCCGATCGAACGACCACATGGTGATGACGGCCAAGGGTCCGATTACGCCGGCGGGCCCCACCACCATGGGCTACGCCTATTCGGAGAGCAGCCAGGTCGCCCTCTCGATGATTGCACTGCGGCCGGCGCCGTAGCGCCGCGGCCGCCCAGCCCCGGAACAAGCCGTAGATGGCCTACGTCTAAGCCGTAGACTGTCTACAACCATGGCCAAAACCCCCGACGATCGGCGCCTGGACCTCCTCCAGGGCACCCTCGACATGCTGATCCTCCGGACGCTCCAGTGGGGGCCGCAGCACGGCCACGGCATTGGCCTGGCCATCCGCACGCAGTCCGACGAGCTGCTCAAGGTCGAAACCGGGTCGCTCTATCCCGCGTTGCACCGGCTGGAGAAGCGCGGATGGCTGAAGTCCGAGTGGGCCGTGAGCGAGGCCAACCAGCGCGCGAAGTACTACCAACTCACCGCGGCCGGGAAGGCCCAGCTGTTGCGCGAGGCGGATCGCTGGTCGCAGCTCGTGCACGCGATCGGCCGGATCATGAACCCGGCGCCGGCTCGCGAGGAATAACGTATGCGTCCCAACGAGCGCGAGCTGGACGACGAAATCCGCGGCCACCTGGCCCTGAGCATCAAAGAACGGATCGAGCGCGGAGAAGATCCGCAGGCTGCCCGAATGGCCGCGCTCCGGGAGCTTGGCTACATCCCCGAGATCCGCGACTCGATGCGCCGGGTGTGGTACAGCCGCTGGTTCGACGCGGCTGCGGCTCTCGTGCAGGACATGCGGGTCGGCCTGCGCTCGCTCCGGCACGCGAAGGGGATGGCCGCCACCGTCGTCGTGACGCTGGCGCTCGGCATCGGCGCCAACGCCGCGATCTTCAGCGTCGTTCGCGGCGTGCTCCATCGGCCGCTGGTCAATCGCGGCGAAGATCGCCTCGTCTACATCCGCCAGAGCGCGCCGGGACTCGGCAGCGCGAACACGACGTTCTCGGTTCCGGAGATCGACGACTTCAAGTCGCGCGTCACGACCATTGGCGCCTTCGGCGACTTCTCGACGATTAACTTCACGATGATCGGCTTCGGCGAGCCCCGCGTCGTGCAGGCGGGCGTCGTGGGCGGCTCGTACTTCGAGGTGATGGGCCTGCGTCCCGTACTCGGCCGCCTGCTCAACGCCGCAGACGATGGTCCCGACGCGGCCAGCGTGGCGGTTCTGACCCACCGCTTCTGGACCTCCTCAGCCAACAGCGATCCGGCGGTGATCGGCAGGACGATCCGCCTTGGTTTGCGCACCGCAACCGTGGTCGGCGTGCTCGAGCCGTCGCTGCCGTATCCGGCCGACACGGAAATCATCGCGAACGTCGCGACGAGCCCGCATCACCTCGATGCGACGATGGCCAAAGGGCGCACCCATCGCATGACGGAGCTCTTCGGCCGGCTGGCGCCCGGAGCGTCGGTTGAGGACGCGCGCGCCGAGGTGACCGCCGTGCACGCCGCTATCGTGCGAGAGCATCCCGAAGCGTACTCGGCGAAGGCGGACGTCCGTGTGAGCGTCAGGCCGCTGCGCGATCAGCTCACCGCGCCCGCGCGGACGATATTGCTCGTGCTGCTCGGCGCGGCCGCGATCGTCTTCGTCATCGCCTGCTCGAACGTCGCCAACCTGATTCTGGCGCGCTCTGTTCGGCGCGAAGGGGAGTTGGCGGTGCGCGCCGCACTCGGCGCGAGTCGCGCCGCGCTTCGTCGGACGCTCCTCGCGGAAAGCCTGGTGCTCTGCGGTGTCGGGGCCGTGCTGGGCGTCCTGCTGGCGCGGCCTCTCGTGGCCGTCGTCGCGCGGTTTGCGTCGCGTTTCTCGGTGCGCGCCCTCGAGGTCACGGTCGACGGAAGCCTTCTCTGGGTCGGCGCCGGTCTGGCGATGGCGGCGGCCGTTCTGCTGGCGTACGTGCCGCGCCTGCCGTCGCCGCAGTCGCCGAGCGGCCTCGGCCTGACGAGCGGCAGCGCCCGGATCACGCCGGGGACCAACCGCCGCCTGCGCGCGTTCGCGACGATCCAGATTGCGTTCTCGTTCGTGCTGCTCGCCGGCGCGGCTACGCTCCTGGCCGCGCTCGTCGCGCTCCAGACGGCGGACACCGGCTTCAACATGCGGCAGGTGCTGGCGATCGATCTTCCGATGTCGTCGCTCACGGGCCTGAACGCGCAGGAACTGGACTTCTATCAGGAAGTGACGAGGCGCGTCGACGAGCTGCCACGCGTGGAGGGGGTCGCGCTCGGGACCTTCGTGCCATGGCGCGACGCCGGCTCGTTTCCCCGCTTCCGGTTCGTCGTCGAGGGCTACACGCCGCCGGATGGCGAAGAGAACTCGTACGCACGGTTGCGGGTCGTCGCGCCTCGCTTCTTCGCGGTGCTCGGCGTCCCGATGCTCGCCGGCCGCGACTTCACGGACGACGACCGGGCCGACAGCGAGCCCGTCGTGATCGTGAGCCAGAGCCTCGCCGAGCGGCTGTTCCCCGACGGCGACGTGCTGAACCGGAAGCTGTGGTGGACCGACGCGCTCTTCGGGAAGCCACGGCCTCGCCGCATCGTCGGCGTCGTGACGGATGTGGACGACGAGAACGTCGTGCCGCGGCCGGCCCTCACGATCTATCACCCGGTGCAGCAGATGCGGGTCGCGGGCCGCCTGTTCGTGCACGCGGCAGGCGATCCGTACGCCCTGGTGCCGGCGGTGACGAAGATCGTTCACTCCATGTCGGCGAACCAGCCCGTCGAGCGCGCCGCGACCCTCGAGGACGTGCGGACGGAAGTGCTGGCGCCGGAACGGCTCAACGCGTTCGTGTTGGCAGGATTCGCGGGCGTGGCGTTGTTGATTGCGGTCGTGGGCGTCGCGGGCGTCCTGGCCTTCTCCGTGAGCGCGCGCACGCACGAGTTCGGTGTGCGCCTTGCGGTCGGCTCGTCGCCGCGCCGCCTGCTGATGGGCGTCCTGATGGAAGGCGTGCTCATCGCGTCGGTCGGGATTCTCGCAGGCACCGCGGGCGGATACGCGTTCGCCGGCGTGGCGGCGAGCTATCTGGAAAACGTCCGGCTCCCGGGCCCGTTGACCATCCTGGGCGCGGCGGCCCTGCTCGTCGGCGCCGCCCTCCTCGCGTCGTTGATGCCGGCCGCGAGAGCGTCGCGCGTGGACGTGCTGCAGGCGCTGCGAGCGGAGTAGATGCGATGAAGCCCCTCCGGCTGTGGCCTGGCGTGGTCGCCGTGGTTGTGCTCCTGCTGGCACGATTCGGCGTGAAGGCCGTCGTCCCTGGATTCACTGGCTTCGCGCTCGGCATGCAGTGGATGTTCGGCGCCGCAGCGATTGTTCTCTTGTGGTGGGTACTCTTCAGCCGCGCGCGCTGGTTCGACCGAGTGGGCGCCATCGTCCTGATGGTTGCAGGTCTTGGGATCGCCTGGTTCCTCAGACACGAATCGATGGGACCGCTGTGGATAGTCGGTTACGCGGTCCCGTTCCTGTGCGTTGCCTTGGTCGCTGGATTGGCAGCGACTCGACGCCTGCCTGAGCCGTCGCGTCGCGCGGTAATGGCGGCGACGATCCTGTTCGCCTGCGGAGCATGGCTGCTCGCACGCTCCGATGGCATCAGCGGCGACCATTTTTTGACGTTCGGGTGGCGTTGGGCGAAGAGTGCCGAGGAACGGCTTCTGACGTCGGTTGACGACAAGCCGAACCCGGCGCCGTCGATTCCAGCAGCGACGGCGACTCCGGCAGCGACGACGGCTCCTGAGACTCGGCCCGTAGGCAAGGCCGCGGACGGCTCCGCGACGCCCGCGTCGATTCCTCCGGCGGTCGTGACGAAAGTCGACTGGCCGGGCTTTCGTGGCCCGACGCGCGACGGCATCAGTCACGGCGATCGGATTGCGACCGACTGGTCGGTGTCGCCACCGGTCGAGCTGTGGCGGCGGCCGATTGGGCCAGGCTGGTCTTCGTTCGCCGTCAGCGGCCATCTCATTTATACCCAGGAGCAGCGCGGTGACGACGAGGTCGTCGCCTGCTACGACGCGAGGAGCGGCGCGCCGGTCTGGACGCATCGCGACGCGGCGCGGTTCTTCGAGGCGAATGGCGGCGCCGGCCCGCGCGGGACGCCGACGATTAGCGACGGCCGCGTGTACTCATTCGGCGCCACCGGGATCCTGAACGCGCTCGATGACCGTCGTGGCACCGTCCTGTGGTCGCGCAACGCGGCGTCCGACATTTCCGCGGACCTTCCGATCTGGGGCTTCTCGAGCTCGCCGCTGGTGGTCGATGACGTCGTGATCGTCGCCGTTGGCGGTCAGCTCGTCGCCTATGACCTCGCCAGCGGCAAGCAGCGCTGGTCAGGCTCGGCCGGCGGTGAAACCTACAGCTCACCGCATCTCGCGACGATCGACGGCGTCGCGCAGGTCGTGCTGGTGGGCGGAAGGGGCACGAGCAGCTTCGCGCCCGCGGATGGCACGCGGCTCTGGGAGCATCCGTGGAGAGGATTCCCCATCGTGCAGCCGGCCGTGACCGCGGATGGCGGCATCCTGCTCGCGGCCAGCGGGGACAGCGGCACGCGCCGCCTCGCGGTGCGGCAAGGACCCGCCGGATGGACCGTCGAAGAACGGTGGACCTCCAATGGGCTGAAGCCGTACTTCAACGACTTCGTCGTTCACGAAGGCCATGCCTTCGGCTTCGACGGCCGCATCCTCTCGTGCATCGATCTTCACGACGGCACGCGCAAGTGGAAAGGCGGACGGTATGGCAACGGTCAGCTCATCCTGTTGCCCGACCAGGATCTGCTGCTCGTCCTGTCCGAGGATGGTGAGCTGGCGCTGGTCAAGGCAACAGCGGATCAGTTCACAGAGGTCGCTCGCTTCAAGGCGATCGAGGGCAAGACCTGGAACCACCCGGTGCTCGTCGGCGACCTCCTGCTCGTTCGCAATGGTGAGGAGATGGCCGCGTTCCGGTTGACGCGCGCGGGCCGCTGACGGCGATGAGGCAGGCAGCAACGCACGCCAACGAAGATCGACTCGTCACTGAGTTCATCGAGCGGGTGAATGCCGCGGGAGATGGACCAGCGGCGCGCCAGGCCTATCGTGAGGGCTTCACACGGCTGCGCTCGCGGCTGGAGATGTATCCGGTTTCCGGCCGACGCGCGTCCATCGTCTTCGAGTCGGCGGCGGCGACCGCGAGGAACCTCGCGGCCACCTGCCTGCCGTTGGGCATCGGTGTGGCCATGCACCTTTACCCGCTGTGCGTCCTGCAGTGCGTTCCGCTGCCGCTGCTGAGCGCCGCAAGATTTCAGCGGACGATGCTCCTGCGTGCGATCAGGAATCGCTCGCTGATCCTGGCAAATGCCGGGAGCGAACGCACCGGAGGGGCGGATCATTCCGTGGTTGCGCATCAGGACGCGGACGGTATCCGGATCGACGGGACGTTCGAATACATGTCGCTCGCCACTGTCGCGGACCTGGCTCTCTTCAAAGCGCCATTGGCGAACAGCCACTGCACGATTCTGTGTGCCGCAGACCTACGCGCCGATTCAGTGCGTATCGGAGACTGGAAGTTCTCTGGAAGCATGCGGCTTTCGGACACATCCTCGGTGACATTTGCCGCGCACCGGGTGCCCAACGGCCGCTATGTCCTCGCAACGAATGATGAAGCCCTGCACTGCACGTCGGACTACCAGCGGTGCTGGTTTCATCTCTTCCTGACCGACATCTATCTCGCTCGACTCGAGCGCCTGCGTCAGGTCTGGGGACTGCAGCGGCCGGCGGATCAGGTCGTGAGCCTCAACGAGCTGTCGCGCCTCCGAGAGTACGCGCTCCGGCTGCTCGATGACTTTTCTTCCGGCTCCGATATCGAGCCGTTGGAAAAGACGACCTGCGCGATGAAGCTTCGCGTGTCGCTGATGGCGCAGTCGACGATGGCCTCGTTGCGTGGCCGGGCAGACTCGTGTCCCGACGATGCGCCGCAACTTCACGCGGACGCGAGTGAGCTCCGTTACATCAAGTCGCAGCCGACCGCTGACGAGGTCATCCTGCGCAGCCTGGGTGCCTGAGAATGCCGACCGACAACGCGACGCTTCGGAAACCTCTCCGTCTGTGGCCCGGGGTGGTCCTCGCAACCGTGCTCGTGATCGCGAGATATGTCCTCGTTCCCATCACGTCCGAAGTCGAGTCCTCCTTTCCGCTCCCGGTTATTTTCCTGGGCACAGGGCTGCTGTGTTCGGTAGCCATCGTCCTCTGGTGGTTGTTCTTCAGCCGCGCGCCCTGGGCCGAACGTCTGGGTGCCATTGTCCTGATGATCGCCGCCGTATTCGCGATACGGCCGCTCGTCCACGAGTCGCTCATCGGCGGAATGATGGGGTATTGGTTGTACGTGTACTCCACGCCGCTTCTGAGCGTCGCGCTGGTCGTCGGGGCGGTCGCCGGGCGTCGCCTCACGGCCGGCGCCCGGCGCGCGGCGATGGCCGCGGCGATTCTCCTCGCCGCCGCGTCATTCACGCTCATTCGGACCGCCGGTGTCCAGGGAGCCGGTGCGCAGCTCCATTGGCGTTGGACGCCGACGCCGGAGCAGCTACTCCTGGCTCAGGCCAAGGACGAGCCTAAGCCCGTGCCGCCGTCAACGGCGCCGGCGGAGAGTCCCGTGGCGCCGGCGGAAAAACCAAAGGAGCCGTCCGCTCCTGCGACTGCCGACAGGCCCGCTGTGAAAGCCCCACCGGCAGAGAAGTCCGAACCCGTCGCTCGGCCGGTGACGGCGGTCCCTGCGGGGCTTGCCATGAGCGAGCGGGGAGTCGCGCGAGTCGAATGGCCGGGCTTTCGCGGCCCCAGACGCGACAGCATCGTCCGCGGCGTGCAGATCAGGACCGACTGGTCGGCCTCGCCGCCCGTCGAGATGTGGCGGCGGGCGATCGGACCCGGCTGGTCTTCCTTCGCGGTCGACGGCGACTTTCTCTACACGCAGGAGCAGCGCGGCGAGGACGAAGTCGTTGCCTGCTACAGGGTCTCTACGGGCGAGCCGGTCTGGCGGCACCGCGATCCAGTCCGGTTCTGGGAGTCGAACGGCGGCGCCGGCCCGCGCGGGACGCCGGCGATCGGCAACGGTCGCGTCTATTCGTTTGGTGCCACCGGCATCCTCAACGCGCTCGACGCCCGGAACGGAGCGGTCGTATGGTCGCGCAACGCGGCGACCGACACGGAGGTCGCGACCCCGTTCTGGGGTTTCTCCAGCTCTCCCCTGGTGCTCGACGACATCGTCATCGTGGCCGTTTCCGGCCGGCTCGCCGCCTACGACGCCGCCACGGGCAAACCGCGCTGGCTCGGTCCGACTGGCGGCGCCGGCTACAGCTCACCGCACCTCATGACGATCGACGGGGTCACCCAGGTTCTGCTGCAGCGCGGAGCCCGCACGACGAGCGTCGCGCCGGCCGACGGCACCATGCTCTGGGAGTACTCGTGGCAGCCGGCCGCCAGCATCGTGCAGCCGGCCGTGATCGCGGACGGTGACATACTGATCACCACCGCCGACGCCATGGGAGGGCAGGGCATGCGCCGTCTCGTGGTGGGCCACGGACCCGGCGGATGGAACGTCCAGGAGCGTTGGACCTCACGCGGGCTGAAGCCCTACTTCAACGACTTCGTCGTTCACGAGGGTCATGCCTACGGTTTCGACGGCAGCATCCTTTCGTGCATCGACGTCGCGGACGGCGCGCGCAAGTGGAAGGGCGGACGCTTCGGAAACGGCCAGCTCGTTCTCTTGCCGGACCAGGATGTGCTGCTCGTGCTGTCGGAGGAAGGTGAACTGGCGCTGGTCAGGGCGACGCCCGATCAGTTCTCGGAGATCGCACGGTTCAAGGCCATCGAGGGCAAGACCTGGAATCACCCGGTGCTGGTCGGCGATGTCCTGCTCGTTCGGAACGGCGAGGAGATGGCGGCGTTCCGGCTCTCCCGCGCGAGCAGCTGAGGGAGGCCATAGGTGATTTCGATCAGCGTATTGATGACCGCCGTTCTCGCGCTCACCGGGGGCGCGGCCCCGCAGGCGTCACTGGATCCGAAGATGACGCAAGCCGAACGCGCGGAACTGATCGAGCTGCTTCAGAAGTCTGAACGCGAGTTCATGGACGCGGTCGACGGGCTGACCGAAGAGCAGTGGTCGTTCAAGCCGGGACCAGCCCGCTGGTCCGTCGGTGAGGTGGCCGAGCACATCGTCCTGGCGGACGGACTGCTGTTCAGTGTCGCGATCAAGAGCCTGGAGGGTCAGCCGGACGCGAAATGGGAAGCGACGGTCAGCAAGACCGACACGCTCAGAAAGGCGCTGCCGAACAGGTCGCGCCGGGTCGACGCGCCCGCTTCAATCCAGCCTCAACTGGCGGTGTCGCGTGCCGAGCTGCTCTCGCGTTTCAAGGAGCAGCGCGCGCGTGCGCTGGCGTATGCCCGCGACACAGACGAGCCGCTGAAAGCCCACACGGCTCCGAATCCGTTCTTCGGCAGCCTCAACGCGCATCAATGGCTGCTGTACATTCCGCTCCATCACCTGCGCCACAACCAGCAGATCGCCGAGGTGAAGGCGTCAGAGGGCTATCCCAGGTAAAGGCGCGCCCCCTACGTCTTGTCGGGAAGCACGTACGGCGCGCGATAGGTACGGCTGAGAAGCGTGTTGGCCTCTTCGTCGCCGTCGAACCGCTCGCTCGCCCCATCGAACGTGACCGACCGGCCGACCCGGTATCGAAATATTCCCAAGATGGCAGAGCGTCGTCGACAAGTGACCGTCCTCGAGAGGCGCCCTGAGGTGTGCCGACTTGCGTGAGCGCACGCAGTCGATGAAGTTCGCGAAGTGCGCGTCCCCTTCGTCCCCCTTTTCTTCGGCACTCAGCGTGGGCCCAGGCTCGTTTTTCCGTCCGAAGTACACCTGCGCTGTGTCGTCGCCGACCTTCATCCAGCCCTTGGATCCGAAGATGTACACACCCTGCGCCTCGGGCGGACCGCTGAACCAGTTGCGCAGGTCACAGTGGATCTCGGTCCCGTCCGCGTATCGATACGTGGCGTACTGCGTATTCGGCGTCGTCTGATCGGTGCGGGCGCCCGCTTCGAACAGGCCGCCACTGCAATGCGCCGTCCGGGGATGCTCCTGTTTTCCAAGCAGCCACCGAACGGCGTCCAGCGAATGGACCCCCGTGTTGCCAAGGTCGGTCGTGCCGTATTCCCAGAACCAATGCCAGTAGTAATGGAAATGGTGTTCGTTGAATGGGCGCGAAGGCGCCGGCCCGAGCCACAGATCGTAGTGAACGCCGGGCGGGACCGGGCCGTCCGCCACCACTCCAATGGGATCTCTCGGGCGGTAGACGACGGTCTTCCCCGAATAGACGGTACCCAGGCCTCCATCGCGGAGGAACTGCACCGCCTTGGCCAGAACGGCACCGCTTCGCCGCTGCGTGCCGACCTGCACAATCCGGTCATGGCGTCGCGCGGCATCGATCATCCGTCGGCCTTCGACGATGTTGTGGCTGATGGGCTTCTCGACGTAGACATCCTTTCCCGCCTGACACGCCCAGATCGTCATGAGCGCATGCCAGTGATCGGGAGTGGCGATGGTCACCGCATCCACCTCTTTGTCGTCGAGGACGCGCCGGAAATCGGTTTCCGTCTTCGGATCGCCACCGAACTTCTGCTTCACGAACGACAAGGAATCGTTGAAATGCCGCTCGTCGACATCCACGACATGGGTGATGCGGACGTTGGCGATCCTGGCCAGATGTTCGTAGTGATCCTGTCCACGGCCGCGGGCGGTCCACGTGGGATGCCCCTTGTTGCTGCCCCGAAGGCCGATGATCGCGACGTTCACCGTGTCGTTCGCGCTCTTTTGCGCGCGGGCGCGCCCGGGGAACGCCAGAGTCAGTCCAGCCGTGGCGGCCGCGGTCCTCTGAAGAAAATGACGACGGTCCATCTCTTCATCTCCCTTCTACACACACGGCGCGGCATGCCGGCTGCCGCCGCCGGGAGCCGGCGCCGGGAACGCGCGCGCCGTCGATCCACGCTGTGGCACCCGGGTATTCGCAGAAGCCGCCGGAATAGTATCGTTATTGGAGATCGTCAGGAAAGCGAGACTTCGACATGCCTGTCAAGGACGTTGCCGGTTCAGTACTCAAGACTATCGGCCATACTCCCGTCGTTCAGCTCAAACGCCTTCCGGCGCCGGGCAGCGCGGATGTATTCGTGAAGCTCGAATACTTCAACCCGACCGGATCGTACAAAGATCGCATGGCGCTCGCGATGATCGAAGGCGCCGAGGCGAGGGGCGCGCTGCGGCCCGGCATGCGCGTCGTCGAATACACCGGTGGGAGTACTGGATCCTCACTGGCGATGGTGTGCGCGGTCAAAGGCTACACCTTTCTCCCCCTGTCCTCGGATGCGTTCGCGCGCGAAAAGCTCGACACCATGCGGGCGTTCGGCGCCGACGTCGAGGTGATGCCGAGCGACGGTGGAAAAGTGACCCCGGCGCTGTTCGATCGGTTCAAGAAGCGCATCGCCGTGCTGAAGGACGAGCCCGACACCTTCTGGACCGACCAGTTTCACAACGCCGACGCGCTGGATGGCTACCGTCAGATCGGTGCCGAGCTGCTCGAACAGGTGGGACAGATCGACGCGTTCTGCGGGGCGACGGGGACGGCCGGCATGCTGGTCGGTGTGTCCCGCGCGCTGAAAGCCGGCGGCAGCCGAGCGCGCATCGTGGCCCTGGAGCCCAGTGGATCGCCGATGCTGACCGCCGGGCGCGGCGGCCCGCATCGGGTGGAAGGGACGGCACCCGGCTTCGTGCCGCCGCATCTCGATCGCGGCGACTACGACGAGGCGCGCGCGATCGATGAAGAGGAAGCGCGGGCGATGGCGCGTCGCCTCGCCCGCGAGGAAGGCATCTTCACCGGCACGTCGACCGGGTTGAACGTCGTCGCCGCCCTCCAGCTCGCGCGCGAGCTCGGCGTCGGCCATCGGGTCGTCACGGTCGCCGTGGACAGCGGGTTGAAATACCTGACCGGAGATCTCTTTACGAGCGGCAGCTAGGGTTGGAGGCGCGCGACGTGATCAGCGTGCGCAGAAGACACACGTTCTCGAGAACGCGGAATAGCCGAGAATCTGCACGTGAGGCGTCTCATACTCGCGTCGCACGGGTTCGCGACGCAGGAGGTCGGTACTGAGGTACTTCTTGTTGCTGTCGCAGAAAATCGTCACGGTGGGCGCGTTGGCGCCGAGCGCCGTCTGCGCCTTGAGGGCGCCGATGAAGTTCGCGCCCGACGAGATGCCGACCGCGAGGCCGTGCCGTGCAAGCAGCTGCGCCATCAGGATCGCGTCCCCATCATGGACGTCGATGATTGAATCGAGCTCATCCAGCTTGACGATAGGTGGAACGAACTCGTCCGAGATGCCCTGAATGCGATGGTGTCCGACTTTGTGTCCCGTGGACAGTGTGGGTGATTCCGTGGGTTCGAGCGGGTGAACGCGGATCTGAGGAGCGGCGGTCTGGAGATACTGTCCTGCGCCCATCACCGTGCCTCCCGTGCCGACGCCGGCGACAAACGCAGCCGGCTCGACGCCAGCCGTCGACATCTGAACCCAGATTTCCGGACCGGTCGTCGCGAAATGCGCCCGCACGTTTGCCTCGTTTGAAAACTGGTGCGGGAGGAACACGCACGGATCGAGGGCGGCCTGCGCTTCGACGCGCTCGAGGCTTCCGATAAACCCGCCCTGATCGTGTCTCACGAGCACGACGTCCGCGCCGAAGCTCGCGATGAGCGCAATGCGCTCCGCGCTCATCCAATCCGGCATGAAGATCGTGACGGGATGCCCTAGCGCGCGGCCGAGCGCGGCAAAGGAAATGCCGGTGTTGCCGCTCGTGGCCTCGACGATGCGGTGTCCGGGTCGGATGCGCCCACATCGGTAGGCATCCTCCAGGACGAAGAGCGCCATTCGATCCTTGACGCTGCCCGTCAGGCTGAGCGATTCGTGCTTGGCGTAGATGCGGCGGGGTTCACCCCGGTACAGAACGTCGACCGCCAGCAGGGGCGTATTGCCAACCAGGCGGTGCAGCGCTCGGAATTGCGCGTCGACCTGCGGTGTGAGCGACGCTGTCTCGCTCAAGAACTTCCTTCGCTACTACTCTACACCCCGGCGCGAGGCGGGCCCGACGTCGCCCGCCTCGCCCCGCAAGCAGGGTCCTTACTTTATCGCCACAATCACATAATCCACCGGCTTGCCGCTGGCGTTCTTCGACTCGTGCGGCACGCCGCGCCCGATGAACTGCGCGTCGCCGCGGGCCCACTTCGTCTTCGCCGGCTTGCCATCGATCGACAGCGACATCTGCGAGGGGGCCAGCGCGATGACCACCTGATCGTAGTCATGCTTCGAACCAGCCGGTTCCTGGAACTTCGGATCGGCCGTCGTCCGGTACGCCACCGCCCGGGGGCCTTCGGCCAGGACCTTCATCGACATGCCCTCGCGGGACGTGGGGATCGCCGCCGTGCCCGGCGCCGCGGCCTTGAATTCAACGAGGATGGCGTCGACCGCCGACGTGCCAACGTTGGTCGGGTTGTGCGTGCCCGCGGGCATGTACATTGCCGCTTCGTTTGCCAGGTTCGAGTCTTCAGTCTTGCCATCCGGCAGGGTGAACTGGACCTTACTGTCCGCGAGGGGAACGACGATGGCCTCGGGATGCTGGTGCATCGAGCTCTTCGCTCCCGCCGGATAACTGATCTTCAGCACGCGCACGCTCGCGTTGTCGAGCAGGACCTTGTAGTGCGCGGAGTCGACTTTCACCGGGTCCTGGGCGAGCGCCGTCCCAGACCACAGAAGGGCAATCGAGCACACACACACCATTTTCAACGATTTCATTGAGAGCTCCTCTAGGGCTGTAACTTGAACGGTTCGCAGCGGGCGGGCAATTATCTGCTACCTCGGCCGTAGCGTCAATCAGGCGCCGGCGTCAGCCAGCGGAGCGCGTCGCTTCCGCGGCGTCGCGATCAGTGGCTAGCGGCGCGCCGTCGACCGCGCAGTAGTGCCGGCGATCGAGCCGACCGGCTGGACACGGATGGGTCCGGCCGGCGACCTCGTTGCGGACCAGCAACCACGCGAGCGCCCCACCGGCGCCGGCCAGCGCGGCGCTGATCAGCATGGCGATACGGAAGCCGCTCGCGAAGGCGGCCGGGTCGCGATAAGCATTTCCGGTGAGGCCGGCGATCCCCGGAACCACCGCAATCGCGATCATTCCCGCGCCACGCGAGATGGCGTTGTTGACGCCCGAGGCGATACCGGCATGCCGCGCGGCGGCGGCGGCGAGTACGGTGGCGGTAAGAGGAGCGACGGTAACCGTGAGCCCGAGGCCGAGCACGATCACTCCCGGCAACACGGTACCGAGATAGGTGACCCCCTCTTGGACACGGCTCAGCAGCACGAGGCCCGCGGCCAGAACCAGGGGCCCGGCGGTCATCGGCAACCGGGGTCCGATGCGTTCTGCAAGCAGGCCGGCACGGGCGGAGAGAGCGAGCATGAGGGCCGTGATCGGTAGCGTCGCGAGGCCAGCCTGCATCGGCGAGTAGCCGAGGACCTGCTGGAGATTGACGACCAGCAGGAAGAACGTGATGCCGAGGCTGGCGTATACGACGAAGGTCACGAGGTTGGCAGCGGTGAACTGCCGCGAGCGGAAGATCTCGAGCGGCAGCATCGGGTGACGACTACGCCATTCCACGGCCACGAAGCCGGCCAGCGCGGCCAGGCCGGCGGCGCCGGCCGCGAGCGTCGCCCCGCTCGCGCCGCGCTCGCCGGCTTCCACAAGCGCCCAGGATATTCCGCCAAGGCCCAGAGCGGTCAGCGCAGCGCCCGCGACGTCGATGCTGCGACTGGACGTCGGATCGCGTGTCTCGGGGACGTGCCGGAGCGCGATGGCGACGGTCGCGACGGCCAGCGGTACGTTGATCAGGAAGATCAGACGCCACGACCCGACACCAATGAGCCACCCGCCGACGAACGGCCCGATCGCCGCGGCGATCCCCGACAACCCGGACCAGGCCCCCACCGCTCGGGCGCGGTCACCTGGCGCGAACGATGCCTGAATGATCGCGAGGCTGCCCGGCGTGAGCAGCGCACCTCCGATCCCCTGGAGCGCGCGGGCGGCCACGAGCGCTCCTGCGGTCGGCGCCAGGCCGCATAACAAGGACGCGGCGGCGAACCACACGATCCCGACGAGGAACACCCGCCGACGCCCGAACCGGTCGCCAAGCGAGCCGCCGATCAGGATCAGGGACGCGAGCGTGAGGCTGTAGCCGTTCACGATCCACTGCAGGCCGGCAACGCTCGCGTCCAGGTCCGTGCCGATCGTGGGAAGCGCGACGTTCACGACGGTCATGTCCAGAAACGCAATGCCCGACCCGAGCACGGTCGCGAGCAGAACCCACCGTGCCTGAGCTGTTCCCCACGTGACCGCCTCGTTGTCGCCAATCGGTGCGCGCACGATGACTCTGCCCACGAGTGCGATAGTCCGCCCCTGGTTTCACCGAGGCGCCGTAACCTCGGCCGATGGTTTCTTCAGCCGCGCGTATTCCCCGCGCGCTGAGACGAGAAGCGGCAGGTTCGCGTCCGCTTTCTTCCATCCCTCGAAGAATTGATCGTACGCCTGACGGCCCTCGTCGGTCTTTCCCATTTTCACGAGCGCTCGACCGTAGTACAGGGGGGCGACCCGTCTGAGCGAGTTGAAGGTCAGCTCCTTCCGATCAACGATCTGTTTGAATCGCGCGGCGGCGGCCTCTGTGCGGCCCTCGTGGAGCTCGACGACCCCGAGCGTGAACGTGGCGCCGGTATCGTTCGGGTCGTTCAGCGCGAGCATGGCGTCGACGGCGCGCTTGTCTCCCTGGCGCCAGCGGATCAGGGCGTAGACGAACTTGAAGCCGCGCTGGGCCTGCTCGTTCGAGGCGCCCGGCATGCCGGCCGCCTCGTCGACCAGTTTCTTCGCTTCCCGGGCGTCGCCGGACATGACGGTCGCGATCGCGCAGTTCAACAGCGTGCCGATGTTCCGCTCGAACCCGAGCGAGGTTCGAGCGGCCGCGCGTGCGGCTCCGGCATCCCCGAAGGCCGCGGCCGTCTGCGCAACGCTGCTCCAGGCGGCGGCCGCGGATCCCTTGAGCCCCATCTTGGACGCCTCTGCCGCGTACTGGCCCGCCAGCTCCTGCGCGCGCGCCAGCTGCCCGTCATAGAACGCGATCATGATCCGGGTCGCGAGGATCCGCGCGGGGCCCTCGGGAAAGCGGCGGGCCGCCTCGACCTGACGGGCCATCTCCGCCTCGTCGTTCCGCTGGTGGGCGAGCTGATAGAGCTCCGTCCGGAAGCCGGAAGAATCGAGTCCACGCGCGATCGCGTCCTCCAGCAGACGGCGCGCCTCGTCCGGTTTGTTCACCGTCTGGTACAGGCCGGCGAGGTTCGCGTACGGCAGCGGCTCGTCGGGCGACAGCGTGATGGCGGTCCGATACTCCTCTATCGCCTTGTCGTGCTCCTGCCGTGCCGCATACAAGGAGGCGAGGTTCGAATGCGGCACGAAATCCTTCGGGTACGTCTGAATCCAGACCTGATACGTCTCGATCGTCTTCTGAAGCACACCCTCGACCGTCTGGTAGTAGCGTGCCTGAATGTAGAGGCGCTCGGGTTCGCTGACACGATCTTTCAGCGCGTACGCCTTCGTGATGTGGTCGCGCGACGGCGCGCCCTCGCCCATGTTGCTGTAGACCGTACTCAGCCGCGCGTGCGCCAGGGCGAAGTCGGGATCGAGCTCGATGGCCTTGCGAAACAACGGCACCGACGCGGCGTCGCCCTGCCGGCGCCGGGTCGACATCCCCTGGCTGTACGACTTGAGCGCGTCGAGCGATCCGGTCGTCGCGCCTTGAACCGGCGCGTCGTACTTTTCAATAGACGCCAGCGATTCGCCCAGGCCGCGACGCAGCTGCTCCGCCGCGCTGCCGAGCGCCCTGAGCACGTCATCCTTCCCCGCGGCCTGGACCTGCTGTTTCTCGATCGTGTCGCCGGTCCGGCAGTTCGACGCGTCGAGCGATATCACGTAGCTCTGGCCGAGCTGTGAGATGCTGCCGGCGATCATCGCCTTGCTGGCCGTCCGCTCGCAGATGTCGCGCGCGATCGCCGGCGTGATGCGTTCCTCCGTCGGCCGTCCCATCAGACGCAGCGTGCTCTGCAGGCGCTGTTCGGGCACGACGCTCAGGAAGGGAGACTGCCGCAACTGGACCTCGAGCGCTTCCTTCAGAGTGTCGTCGAATACCGCCTCGCCCGTGGTGTTCGCGAAATCGGCAAGAACGACCGAATCACGTTCGCTGAATGCGCCCGTGCGGGTCGAGCTGGAATACAGGAAGATGCCGGCGGCCGCGGCGAGAACGGCACCCGCGATCGCCGTCAACACGCGCCAGTCGAATCGGCGGTAACCCGCGTCCCGCCCATGCACCGCTGTCACAGCCGCAACGGCGCCGGAGCTGGAGCGCTTCAACCGCTTGAGATCGCTGCCGAGATCCGCCGCGGTCTGATAGCGAACGTCTCGGTCCTTCTCCAGCGCCTTCGCCACGATGTGATCGAACTCGGAGGGCAGCCCACTTTTCACGGCGGAAGGCGCTGGCGGCGTCCGCGTCAGCAGCTCCTCGAAAAGCGCCACTGTATTCGTGGCCGAAAACGGAAGCCTGCCCGTGCTCATCTCGTAGAGCACGACGCCAAGCGAGAAGAGATCGGAACGGCCGTCGATGTCGGTGCCGCGTGCCTGCTCGGGCGACATGTAGGCGATCGTGCCCAGGGTCGTCCCGAGCGTCGTCACCTGGTCCTCGACGCGCGTCACATCGTCCTGAGCGCGTGGCGCAACGACCGGAGCCGCAGCTTCTCGACCCCGTGAGCTTGGCAAGGCCGAAGTCGAGCACCTTGGCCTGACCGCGGCGCGTCACGAAGATGTTTGCGGGCTTGATGTCCCGATGGACGATCCCGCTCGCATGCGCGGCGTCGAGCGCGTCGGCGATTTCGAGGCCGAGGTCGAGGATGCGCTCGAACGGCAGCGTGCCGCGCCGGATTTCCTCCTTGAGCGTGTGGCCGTCGAGCAGTTCCATCACGATGAACCGCTGCCCGGCGTGTTCGCCCACGTCGTGGATCGTGCAGATGTGGGGGTGATTGAGCGACGAGGCGAGGCGCGCCTCACGCTCGAATCGATCGAGCGCCTCCGGGTTGGCGGCGAGCTCGGGCGGCAGGAACTTGAGCGCGACCTGACGCCCCAGTCGGGTGTCTTCCGCGCGGTAAACCACCCCCATGCCCCCGCCGCCGAGGCGATCGAGAATCCGGTAATGGCCGACGATGGTCCCTATCATGGGAATGCGAGGGATCATCCCATATCCGGCCGAGCCGGTCACTTACGCTCGCTCGCCTTGGGTGGGTGATGCCGGGGCTCCATGGCGCCATCTTCGATTTGCGGGCGCAGATTCATCAGGGCCTCGAGCTCTCGAGCGAGCTTCCGTCGCTGCATCACGGCGGCGACACCCAGCACAAGGGTGATCGCCCACACCCAGGCGAATTCACCGCTCGTCAGAAACGACAGGACGCTGCGCTCGGAGCCTGCCGGCCGCGTGGCGTAAATCCACGTGAGGTCGAAGCCGAGAATCATCAGATAGAGCGCTGCCTGCGCGATGATGGACTCGCGTCTGCGCCGGCATCTCAGAATCGACAGCTCGACGAACGCCGTCGTCGTCGCCGTCACCGGCGTCCACGCGCCTCGTCGCAGCAGGAACGATATCGTCCAGGCGATCGCGAGAAACGCCCAGACGCCCAGGGCGAGCACGAGGATGTCGGTGCGGAGCGACATCGCAGCCCACGCGAGGCTGCCTCCACCGAAGACGATCGTGACGATGATCTCGCCGATCACGAATCGTCGCATCCACCGCGTCTCCTGCTCCACCCGCTGTTTCAGGGACGGCGGCACGACCGAGTCCGCCTGCCACTGGCGACGCCACGTGATCAGTTCGAGGTCAGTTTCCATCCGAATCCCTCAACAATCTGCGCAGCATCGCCCGCGCGCGCGTCAGGCGCGCGCCGACGTTGCTCTCGCTCGTCCCGAGCACATCGGCGATTTCCTCGTAGCTCAGGCCCTCCAGCATCAGCGTGACGGCCTGCGCGTAGCCAACCGGAAGGCGATGAATCGCGGTCAGAAGACGTTTCCCTTCTTGTTCACTGGAAAGCGCCCGCTCGGGGTCTGGCGTCGCGGCCTGAATCTCCAACTCGGCGTCGGACTCGACGGTCGACAGCCGGCGCCGTGAGACGTGCGCAATCGCCCGGTTGTGAGCGATGCGATACAGGAACGTTCGTTCCGAGCACTCGCCCCGGAAGCGTGGCAGCGCGCCCCAGATGGCCAGCGCGATTTCCTGCAGGAGATCCTCACGCTCGCTCGCCGTCCGGGCGTAGCTCGAGGCCAGCCGGCCGAGCGCGGGCCCATATTCTGCGAGCAGGGCGTCGAACCACTGCTCGAGCTCGGTCCGGGACCGGGCCTTCGACCGACCGTCAGTCACCAGGTGCGGGCTCACGTGGAGAGGACATCATCTCGATCCAGCACGCGGGCCGCGGCGACGAGCGGAAGAACCGACGCCGCCACCGTGACGAGCCCGAGAATCGCGGCCGGCGCCAGGAGTCCCGACGGTTCTCGAAAACCGATGAGCGCCTGCTGCCCGACGATCGGAAGCACGAACCACACGCGGCTGGTCCAGGACGGAAAGAACACCAGGAACATGCCGACCAGCATCGGCAGGAACGCGAGGAACCGGAGCGCGGTGTGCGCTTCCTTGGTCGTGCGGCACATCACGGCGACGAGCAGGTTCACGGCCCCGCCGAACGCGGCGAGCGGTACGAGCCCCAGCACAATCCACACGACGATCTGCTGCGCGCGCGACGCGAGCACGTCGGGATTGGCCCAGGCGAGCACGACGAGGGTGCCCAGGCTGTTGAGGACCAGGGCGGCCAGTGCGAAAGCGGTTACCGCGAGCCACTTGCCGACGATGATCTCCGATCGGTGGACAGGATTCAGCAGCAGCGGAAGCAGGGAGCGGCGTTCCCGCTCCCCGGCGGTCGAGTCCATCGCGATGTCAATGGCTCCCGCGAATGATGACACGAGCGCAAACACCGACAACATCCCGAGCACCACACGGGCGCCATCCTGGCCGGGCGCCCGATCCGACAGCGAGACCAGCAGGACGACGCCGGGTCCCATCAGCGCCAGGAGCGCAGATGACAGCAGCGATCGCAGGTCCCGCGCGTGATCGCGGATCTCTTTTGCCGCGACGACGAGCGCACGGCTCATGAGGGGATCCCCTCCCGTCCCGTCAGCGCGAGGAACGCGTGTTCGAGCGTCGCGGACTCTGCCTGCCGGCAGATCTCCTCGGCTGTACCGTTCGCCACGACGCGGCCCTGCGAGATGATCACGACCTTGTCGCAGAGCGCGCGGACCTCGTCGAGCACGTGGCTCGAAAAGAGGATGCAGGCACCCTGATCTCGCAGACGACGCAGCACTCCGCGAAGCGCGTGGACGCTCGGGATGTCCAGCCCGTTTGTCGGTTCGTCCAGCAGGAGGTGCCCCGGCGCGTGGACGATCGCACGCCCCAGGGCGACCTTCATGCGCTCGCCCTGTGAGAAGCCGGCAACCTTGCGGTCGGCGATCCGCTCGAGACCGAGTCGAACGACGACATCCTGCACCCGCTCGTTCAGGACGGCGGGCGGGATGCCGTGCAAGCGGCCAAAGTACGCGATGTTCTCGCGAGCTGTGAGCCGCTCGTAGAGTCCCTTGTGATCGAGGAGCGCGCCGACCCGCCGCCGGCGCTCGATCGGAGTGCTCTTATCAGGACCGACCCGGATCGAACCCGCGTCCGCGCGCAGGAGTCCGCAGACCATGGCGAGGGTGGTCGTCTTGCCCGCGCCGTTCTCGCCGAGGATGCCGGTGATGACGCCGTCCGGCGCCGTGAACGAGACGTCGCTGACCGCCGGAATCGACCCGAAGCGCTTGTGCACGTGGCGAACGTCAATCATCTGAACGTGCCTCCTGCCCTAGGTAGTGTGGGGAGCCCACGATTCCTTACACGCCCCGCGATTCGCTACCATCAGTCCCGGATGGCCCGCGCCGCAGCCGACCCCCTCGCACGCCTTCGCATCTGGTGGCTGGACCGACAGGGGCTGGCCCCGGCGGCCGCCCCGAAAACGATTGACGGCTGTGTCCGGCAGGCGGGCTGGTTCGCCACGTCAACGGGCGTCTATCTCTCGATGCGCGCTCGGATGCCCGGTGTTTCACGCGAGGCGATCGATCGCGCCGCCATGGATCGCGTATCGCTCATTGAGGTGCCCGGAGCCCACGGGAGGCCCGCGGTTCTCGTCCCCCGCGACGAGATGCCGCTCGCCCTCCGGCTGCATTCGGCCACGTTCCAGAAACATCTCGCGCCGCACTTCGCGCGAGGCGACATCAGCCAGGCCGCGCTGCGCGGCGTGGAGACGCAGGTGTGCCGTGTGCTGGACGAGGGCCCGCTGCCGACGGCGGAGATCCGCGCATCCCTGAGGAACCCGGATGCCGAGGAACTGCTGGTCACCGCGCTCATCAATCTCTCGGTTCGCGGGATCATCCAGCGCTTTCCCGTCGATGGGCGGCTCGATTCGACGAAATACATGTACGAGCTCCGGCATCCCGACGATCGGCCCGACCTCGACGGTGAAGGTGCCGACGACGCGGTCGTCGTGAATGCAGCGCAGCACTTTCTACGGCATCACGGCCCCGCGACGATGGAAGAGCTCGCGTGGTGGGCGGTTCTGACCAAGGGTGCGGTACGAAAGGCGCTCAGTACGCTTGGCGCGGAGGCGCTGGCAGTACCAGCCTGGGCGAAAGAGGCGTGGCTGCTGCCGGCCGATCTGCCGGCGTGGCGATCGTTCGCCGGGCAGAGTGACGATCAGGTCGTGCTCCTGCCTTACCGGGACCCGTTCGTGCACATGCGTCACGGTCCGGCAGTCCTCTGCCCGAACGCCAGAGTCCCTGTTCTCGACGGCATGCTGAAACGGGCTCGGATCGGCGACGTCGACAATCTGTACCACCACGCGGTGGTGTCCGGCGGGCAGATCGTGGGAGTGTGGGAGTACGATCCGGATGCCGAAACAGTGCTCACGCGCTTGTGGGAAGCAGATGCGAAGCTTCGGCGGCGCGTCGCGGATGCCGCCGCCGACACGACGCGCTTCATTCGTGAGCAGCTGGGCGACGTGAAGCTCTCGGCCGTCGATCCACCCGAGAAGCGAGCGAAGCGGCTCGCGTTCTGCCGGGCCAGATAGAGTCCGTATGTCGATGACCATGACCCGGCGTGCGTGGCTGGCAGGCATGCTTGCCGCCCTGCCGGCGGCGCGCCAGCGCCCGAGCCGGAGCGCGTCGACTGGGACGGAGACCCCTGGGAGCCATGTCCAGACCGTGACGGGTCCCGTGCGCCCGGAATCGCTCGGCGTCACGCTGATGCACGAACACGTGCTCGTGGACTTCATCGGCGCCGCCGACGTGAGTCGGTCTCGGTACGACGCGGATGCGGTCTTCAAGGTGGCGCTGCCGCATTTACAGCAGGTGCGAAAGCTCGGATGCGAAACGCTCGTCGAGTGCACGCCTGCCTACCTCGGGCGCGATCCGCGGCTGCTGAAGCGATTGTCCGAGGCATCGGGCCTGCGCATCGTCACGAACACCGGTCTCTACGGCGCGGCGAACGACAAGCACGTGCCGGCGTTCGCCTTCACCGAAACGGCCGAGCAACTGGCTGCGCGCTGGATTCGAGAGGCCAGCGAGGGCCTGGACGGAACCTCGATGAGGCCGGGGTTCATGAAGATTGGAGTCGATGGCGCGCCGTTGTCGGCGATCGACGCGAAGCTCGTCGGCGCAGCAGCCCTCGCGACGCTGAAGACGCGTCTCCCGATTGCCTCCCATACCGGGTCGGGCGCTGCCGCGATGGCCGAGCTGGATCTGCTCGAAGCCGCGGGAGTGGCGGCCGCGTCGTTCATCTGGGTGCACGCGCAGTCGGAACGCGACGAGGCGTTTCACGTCCGGGCCGCGCGGCGAGGCGCCTGGGTCGAGTTCGACGGCGTCGGTCCGTCGAGCGTGGACCTTCACGTGAAGCTCGTGCGACAGATGAAAGAGGCCGGCCTCCTCGATCGCGTGCTCGTATCGCACGACGCCGGCTGGTACCACGTCGGCGAGCCGGCCGGCGGCCGGTTCCGGCCGTACGACACCCTCTTTCTCTCGTTTGTCCCGGCGCTGTCCCGCGCCGGATTCTCCGACGGCGAGGTTCGCCGGCTGCTCGTCGACAATCCGCGCCGCGCGCTCACAGGAATCTCCCGCGCCTGATCGCGTCGGCGCTCGTCGATGTGGGCGGCTGCGCCGACAACCCTCTATGGAACCAGCCCGTGGCCAGCCGGACTTCATTGTCCAGGCGGCCTTGGGCGCTTCCCGACCTCGGCCGTACGAAAAGGAGCAGGACCTGTGCGAGAACAGAATCGATTTCGTCGACGCGTCGATCCATGCCAAATGATGGTGGACCCGCTATTGCACCACGGTCCTGAAAAGATCTGCGATGAGGTGTACAGTGGAAAAGATTGCCCCTCTATTGTTCGTACTTTTCCTACTTCCTACACACAAGGCGGTGGCAGATCCGATTGTGTTTCCCCTGCCGCTTGACTCCCCCGTCAGCGTCGATCTGAGCGTGCACCCGGTCGTCACCATCGGTGAGCGTACCGTCGATTTCACGCCGTTCCTCAACCAGGAATTCATCAACTTCCTCTGGGCCGTTGTTCCTGTGTCAAGCGGTTGGAGACACACGATCGGCCTTCGCGCCCGCGACGGACTCACGCAGCTTACCGGATCCTTCCCGCCATCGCCCGACCCTATGTTCGTGAATCAGGTACCGATGTTTACTGACGACACAAGGATGAATCTGCTGGCGTTCGATGTCATCATTCCCACCGGCGGCATACCGTTCTCGGTTTCGTTCATCGACACGGATGGCGACGCGCGAACAGCAGAGTTCGCCAGCCCCGTCCCTGAACCGGCATCACTCCTCCTGGTAGGCAGCGGGCTCGCGCTACTGGCGAGAGCGCGGCGGCGCGGGAAGCGCCCCGTCTGACACGACTCGTACCCCGCAGTGTACGGGAGACAGGGAGGCAACGGAGAAGACCTAGGTTTCGGCTCCGTGTTCTCCGTGTCTCCGTGGTGATCCCTCTCCGTGTCCTCCCTTGCCTCCGTGAACCAGCTCGCCTCGATCTTCCCACCTGATCGCGTCGACGCCGCGCTGCCGGCGGCACTGCCGAGCTGCCAGGTAGGATTTGTTGCCTGCACCGGGCCGGCGTGGAAACATTCAAACGGGGGCGGCCTGGTGATCATCGAAATGCGAACCTACAAGCTGAAGCCCGGAAAGCGGGCCGAGTTCCTCGAGATCTTCGAATCGAAGAGCGTCCCGGCGCATCAGGAAATCGGGATGAAGATCCTCGGTCCGTTTCTTTCAATAGAGGATCCCGACACCTTCTTCTTCATGAGAGGCTTTCCAGACCTCCAGAGCCGGGACCCGATGAAAGAGCGGTTCTACGAAGGTGTCCTCTGGAAGCGCGAGCTGGAACACAAGCTCATGCCGATGCTCGAAAAATACGACGTCGTGCTGGTCGAAGCGGAAAACGGTCTGGGCGACTGGCGTTAGCCCGCCTCCGCTGAAGCTTCGGCGGGCAAGCTCCGCCTCCGCTAAAGCTTCGGCGGGGGAAGCTCCGCAACGCGATAGGTCCAGCCAGGCTGCCACCGCCACGGCGAGATCACCGCCTCACGCAGAGGGATCTTCCCGACCAGATGTTCCAGCGCGTAGAAAGTCGCCCGATGGCCGATGACGAGTATCGTGCGCCCGGCAAACGCACTTGTGGCCTCCGAGAGCCACGCGGAGACGCGATCTACGACCTGGTGATAGCTCTCCCCGTCTGGAAACGGGGTGTCGATGTGGGCGGCTTTGCTCGATTTCCAACACCGGCCGTCTGGTCAGCGCTCCGTAGTTGCACTCACGGAGACGCGCGTCGCGCACGATTGGGACATCACGGTCGCGGAACGCGATTTCGGTCGTGCGAAATGATCGTGAAAGGTCGGAGCAGAACACGGCCGCGAGGTCATCGTCTCGACGCCGCACGCCCAGGGCACGCGCCTGCTCTTCACCAGTCGGCGAAAGCGCAACGTCGAACCAGCCCGAGGCCAGCCCGGCCTCATTGTCAAGGCTCGTCGCGTGGGTTTCGAAGATCAGGACGAGATCCGAATCGCGGTCCACTACCGCCGCTTCGACTTCCGCGCGGCGCCGCTCTTGCGCGCCGGCTTCTTGCCGGCCCTGGCGGAGGTGGTTGCGGCCGGCCCGACAGAGAATTCGTACGCTTCCCGAAGCCAGTCGGTCATCGGCGCTTCGACCTCATCACGGTGGCGGACATGGATGAAGTGAACGACCTTGGACTTCGACGCCCGATCGACGCGACGGATCTTAGGAGACTTGACCGCGCGCCCGAGGAACACGCATACATCGAGGTGGCTCTTCTTCGGCCGCACGAAGAAGTAGCAGGACTTGCGCGAGAACATGATCGACTTGTGCGACGCGTAGATCCGTTGGTCGCCGAAGGAGACGGCGGTCTCGCGGAGCCGCTCCCAGGCGTCCCGCAGGTCCTCCGAGAGGTCCCGGGTGAGGGCGGCTTCGGTCGTCGTCCAGCAATCGTGCTCTTCGCCCGCGTCGACCCACTGCTTGCAGTGGTAGCACTCGTGGCCGGCCATGCCTCAATTGTAGGAGGAATAATCGGAGCTGATCCGCAGGGGTCAAGGCGCACGCCGGACGTGAAAGAGGCAAACAATGAGTTTGCTCCTGCGGCTCCTCGTCTCATCCAGGCACTTCTCTACGCCCTCGAGAGAAACGAGTCCAAGCTGTGATCCAGCCAGGATGGCGAGAATGGCGATGCCGAGCAACAGACCCACGTGCCTCAGCCCGGAGACCGTTCTGCTCTCTGAAAAACGCCAGACACCAAGGACCACGAAAATCATCCCCAGCACCAGGTAGAGACCGAAGCGAAAGGGGCTCATGGCGTCCTTAATATAGGCCTACGATCTACACTGAACAATGCAACTCCGAACCGCTCGGCTTTGCCACGATTGCGAAGAGTTACACGCCGGGGAACAGTGTCCAATCTGCGCTTCGGAGACCTTCACGTACATCACTCGGTGGATCCCCGCCCCTGAACGACGTACGCGGCCGCGACCGGCGAGCTCCCCAGAAGTAGAAACGTACAGGCGCCTCACCACGGAGCAACCGACTCCCTCAGAGGCGGGGCGGCTGCTGAAAAGAGCAGCGCTCGGACTTACGGCTGTCGGCGTCCTGGGGTGGTTTTGGGGACGAAGTTCAAAACAGGGAGGCTCATCGTCCACCGACACAGAAAACTGACTTCGCGGATGCTTGCCTCGGCTGCTACCGCGCTCGCCCGGCCATGAACTGACGCACGATGGCATCGACGTCGCGATCCGCGCCGAACCCGAGACCGATCGCGCGGCTGACGTCGAAGGCGCCCGGCCAGGTGCACACGATGCGCATGATGTCGGCGTCGGGCTCACAGCGAACGCGCGCCCGCGCCTCGGCGCCGCCCAGCCGTTCGAGGCTGGCTAACATCTCGGCGGCAGTCACCGACAATCCTGGAAGGTTTAACGAGCGTCGGTTGCCCAGTGCGGCTGTGTCGAGCCGGCCGGCGTGCACGAGGTTGTCCGTCAGCACGTCGGGCGAGCAAATCCACAAGCGCGTGTCGAGCGGCACGGGACAGACGCTGTCGACTCCGGCAAGCGGCTCGCGGATGATGCCGCTGACGAACGAGGACATCGCCGAGTTCGGCTTCCCGGGGCGGATCGCCACGGTCGGCAGCCGGCACGCGATCCCGTCAATGAATCCCTTCCGCGAGTAGTCGGCTACGAAAAGCTCGGCGATGGCTTTCGCGGCTCCGTAAGACGACTCCGGCACGACCGGCGCATCGTCCGGCACGACCGCCGGCAGCGGCCCGCCGAACACGGCCACAGTACTCGTGAAGATGAAGCGCGGCGGGGTTTTCACGCGGCGACACGCCTCGAGCAGGCTCCGCGTTCCGTCGACGTTGACCCGCATGCCGAGATCGAACTCCGCTTCCGACTGCCCGCTCAGCACCGCCGCCAGGTGATAGACCACGTCGACGTCGGCGTCGACGATTGACCGGACGAAGTCGCCGTCGGTGATCGAGCCGGTTCTGCAGTCGACTCGCGGGTCGTCCAGCGCGCAGGCGACGGTATCGACCGCGACGAGGCGCGACACGCTTCGCAAGCCTTCCGGACCTGCAAGGAGAGCTTCGCCCAGACGCCTGCCGAGAAACCCCGCGGCTCCGGTGACCAGTACCTTCATGCCCGCCGTCATGTTACGTTGCGCACGTGACCAATCACGTAGCGCAACCCTTTAGGGCTGCTTCACATGCGAAGGTCGCGATTGTAACCGGGGCTGGGACGGGGATCGGCAGGGCCGTGGCGCTCGGCCTCCTCGACGAGGGGTACTCCGTAGTCCTCGCCGGCCGGCGCGCGGCGCTGCTCGAGCAGACGATCAAGGATGCGGGTCCGAACGGGACGCGCGCGCTCGCCGTGCCGACCGACGTCAGCGATTCAGCCTCCGTGCGCGCGTTGTTCTCCGCGACGCGTGATGCCTGCGGACGGCTCGATCTCCTGTTCAACAACGCCGGCACCAACACGCGGAACGTTCCGCTGGAGGATCTGACCGTCGAGCAGTGGAAGTCGGTCGTGGACGTCAACCTGACCGGCGCGTTTCTGTGCACGCAGCAGGCATTCCTGCTCATGAAGGATCAGCAGCCGAGGGGTGGCCGCATCATCAACAACGGTTCCATTTCGGCCGTTTCACCTCGTCCGCATTCCGCGCCCTACACCGCGACCAAGCATGCGATCACCGGCCTCACCAAATCGACCGCGCTCGACGGCCGCCGCTTCGACATCGCGTGCGGCCAGATCGACATCGGGAATGCCGCCACGGACATGACGGCGACGTTTTCCACGGGTGTTGTGCAGGCCAGCGGCGACACGCTGGCCGAGCCGCTCCTGGACGTCGCGCACGTCGTACGAGCGGTGATCTACATGGCGAGTCTTCCGCTGGATGCCAACGTGCAGTTCCTCACGGTGATGGCCACCAAGATGCCATTCATCGGCCGGGGCTAGAGCCCGACACGCCCGAGCGCTCACGCGGGATCGAGGAAAGGACGCGGGTCGCTGTTCCAAGTCGGTGACGAAACTCGTTATCTTCCATGACGGCCGTCTCGGACGTATTCATTCAGGACGGCCCCGGCCCGCTCTCAAAACGTCTTTCGAGGAGGCGTCATGCGGTCCACTTTGAGAATGAGTGCCCTGTTCGTGGCTGGTGCCGGATTGACTCTGGCGGTGACGACCCTCCTCGCGCAGGCGCCGCCAGACACGATTCCGCGCGTCCCCAACCCTCCGCTGGCCACCGACCTGGCAAGCCTGCCTGGCGACCTGCGAGCGGTCCAAGTGCCTGTGCCGTCGAACCTTGGCGACTTCGTCAAGGACCCCGTGATGGCGGTCGCCCTCGGTAAGGCGCTCTTCTGGGACATGCAGGTCGGCAGCGACGGCGTGCAGGCGTGCGCCAGCTGTCACTTCCGCGCCGGCGCCGATCCGCGAACGAAGAACCAGGTGAGCCCCGGCTTGAGGCGCGCGCCCTCGGCGGACCTTACCTATTCGACCGGTACTGGGCCCAACCACCAGCTCACCGCCTCGGACTTCCCGTTGACCCGGCTCGCCACTTCGGGTGTCCGCGGCGCGCTCGATCCGGGTGCCGACAGCAACGACGCCGTGTCGTCACAGGGCATCCATCACCCTGGGGATGAGATCGACCCTCAGGGCTTCGCCGTCGGCCCGGCGAACACTCGCAGGGTGGAGCCGCGCAACACGCCGTCGGTGATCAACGCGGTGTTCAACCACCGCCAGTTCTGGGACGGCCGCGCCGAGAACGTCTTCAACGGCGTCAACCACCTGGGCCGGCGCGATCCTGACGCGAAGCTCTTTCGCGCCGACGATCCCGTGAACCCGGTCGAGGTGCGGGTCGAGCTCGAAAACGCCAGCCTCGCGTCGCAGGCCGTGGCTCCCATCGTGAGCGATCTCGAGATGGCCGCACCCGGCCGCACGCGCCTCGATGTCGGACGAGAGTTGGCCAGGGGCAAACGCAACCAGGGCAAGAAGGTCGCGAAGGTCCGTCCGCTGGGCAAGCAGCTCGTGTCGCGGACCGACAGCGTGCTGGGCTCGATGAGCAGGTGGCCATATCGTGGCCTCTTCTTCTACAGATATGACCAGATGATCAAGGCGGCCTTTCATGAGCAGTGGTGGAAGGCCAGGAGGCTCATCCGCGTGAACGCGGACGGTTCCAGGACCGTCGTGAACAAGAACGACGGGGAGTGCGAGGACCACAACTGCGACGAGGAGGAGTACGCGCTCATCCAGTACAACTTCTCGTTGTTCTTCGGGATTGCCGTCCAGCTGTACCAGGCGACGCTCGTCTCCGACGATACTCCCTGGGACCGCTTCCGCCGCGAGAACCCTGCGGCGACCGACCCGGACCTGAACCCCTGGGTCAACATGACCCCGAGCCACATCAGTCGGCTTGCCCTCTTCGGCGCGCACCTCTTCAACGACCGCACCCGCGGGCCCCAGAACATTCGCTGCTCGAACTGCCACGAGCAGAACGAGCTGACGGACGCTTCCGCGCGCCGCATCGCAGCCGCGGTCAACGGGCCGGTCCGCAATCGCGACGGCAACATTATCGACAAGGGGTTCAACAACATCGGCGTCAGGCCCACGGGCGACGACCTCGGCGTCGGCGCCAGCGATGCGTTCGGTCCGCTCTCGTTCACGCGCCGGCTCTTCCCAGACTTTCCGCTGCCCGCCAACCTCAACTTCGACGGCGCGGCCGTGACCAAGGGCTTCGGCGTCCACGGCGCGTTCAAGATCCCGTCGCTGCGCAACGTCGCCCTCACGGCGCCGTACTTCCACAATGGCGAGGCGCGAACCCTGCGCGAGGTGGTGGAGCTTTACAGCCGCGGCGGAAACGTGGCTCCCATCAACGATCTCGACGGCACGGTCATCGAGCCGCTCGGGATTCCAGCGCTGACCTCCGACGAGATCGACGCAATCGTGGCGTTCATGGAAGCCCTCACCGACGAACGGGTCCTCTTCCGGCAGGCGCCGTTCGATCACCCGCAGATCTTCGTGCCGAACGGACATCCAGGAGGGTCCGGGTCGACGTTCGACGCAAACGGCGACGGCCTTGCCGACGACCTGATGGTCGAGATTCCGGCGGTCGGCGCCGCGGGCGGCAGTCCGCTTCCAGGCTTCCTGGTGGGTGTGTTCGGACCGAAGCCCTGATCGTCAGGCAGCGGCGGAGCCGGCTGGGCGTTCGCGCGCCGGATTCCGTCCAGCAGCGCCGCCATTTCGCGCACTTTCTCGGAGTGCGTACCGGCGAGATTGTTCCGCTCTCCTTCGTCCGCCGCGAGATCGTAGAGTTGTGGCCCGGAATCGTTGCCGAGTTCAGTCTTTGTGTATTGATGAATTCTCGGACCCTGACCGGCGGGTATGAACTTCCAGTTTCCCTGCCGCAGCGACAGCGAGCCCGCCTGCTCGACCAGCACAGACCGCGCGGTTTTCGACGTGCCCAGCAGCGCCGGCAGTACGTTGTCGCTGTCCCGCGCACCTGGGTCCGACAACGGTTGACCCACGAGCGCGGCGAACGACGCGATGAAATCGACTTGAGAGACCAGCGCACTCGAGACGGCAGGTTTGACACGTGCCGGCCAGCGCACCACGAACGGGATCCGCGTGCCTCCCTCGAAGTTGCTGTACTTTCCGCCGCGAAACGGCCCCGCAGGCGAATGATCCTGCAGCTTCTCGGCCGCCTCATCCCGATATCCGTCATCGACCACGGGGCCGTTGTCGCTCGTGAAGAGCACGAGCGTGTCCCTGGCGAGCTCGAGCCGGTCAAGGGTGGAGAGAATTTCGCCGACGGACCAGTCGAGCTGCGCGATCGCATCGCCGCGCGGCCCCATGGATGTGGCGCCGACGAAGCGCGGGTGCGGCACGCGTGGCACGTGAGGATCGTGCAGCGCGAAGAACAGGAAGAACGGCTTCCCGCGCCGCTGCTCGATGAAAGCCGTCGCCTTGCGGGTGAAGACGTCCGCCATGTCTTCGTCCTTCCAGAGCGCGGTCTTGCCGCCGGTCATGTAGCCGATCCGGCTGATCCCGTTCACGATGGTCTGGTCGTGTCCGTGGCTTGGATGCATCTTGAGAAGATTCGGGTTCCCGCGGCCGGTAGGCGAGCCTTCTATCGGCTGGCCGTAGCTCACGCTGATCGGATCGGCCGGATCGAGGCCGACGACGTGCCGGTTCTCGACGTAGACGGTGGGAACGCGGTCGCCGGTAGCGGCCATGATGAAGGCGAATTCGAATCCGATGTCCGTCGGCCCTGGCCGAATCTCGCCGTTCCAGTCCGGTCCCCCTGCTGGACCGAGGCCAAGATGCCATTTGCCCACGACGCCCGTTGCGTAACCGGCTCGCTGAAAGATGCTGGCCAGCGTCGTACGGCCGGGTTCGATGACGAGCGCCGCGTTGCCGGGCAGAATGCCGGTGCCGGGCTTACGCCACGCGTACTCGCCGGTGAGCATCGCGTAGCGAGAGGGTGTGCAGGTGGCTGCGGGCGAGTGTGCGTCGGTGAACCGGAGGCCTTCGCGGGCGAGACGGTCTATGTTCGGGGTCTTCAGGCTGCGCAGGCCGTACGCGGAGACGTCGCCGTATCCCAGATCGTCGGCGTAGATGAGGATGACGTTCGGACGGTTCTGCGCCGCAGCAGATGACGCCGTGAGTGCCAGCAGGATAGCGATCGCACCGACTCTCGATTTCATCATCGCCTCGCCATTCACTCTCGTTGATGCGAGCCCATGATAGAGCATCAGATCATGCCCGAACGCCCGGCGGATGCTTGCGTGCCCCGATGCGCCGTGCGAGTATGCCGCGCATGCGGCGACACCTCGGTCGCAACCTCTGGGCGACGTGTTTATGCGCGGCGTTCATCGGACAATCGCAGGCGGTCTTCGCGCAGCAGCCTGCGCGCCCAAACGTGCTGCTCATCATGGCGGACGATCTCAACAACGACCTGGGAACCTACGGCCACCCGACGGTCAGGAGTCCCAATATCGATCGCCTCGCCGCGCGCGGAGTCCGTTTCGACCGCGCATATACGCAGTTTCCGCTGTGCAGTCCCAGCCGAGTGTCGCTTCTGACCGGCCTGCGGCCCGACACGACCCGCGTCCACGACCTGCAGACAGACTTCCGGACGATCCTGCCGGACGTGGTGACGCTGCCGCAGATGTTCAGGCGCAACGGTTATTTCGCTGCCCGTGTCGGCAAGATCTATCACTATGGCAACCCAGGCCAGATTGGCACGAGCGGGCTGGACGATCCGGCGTCGTGGGAAATGGTTGTCAATCCTCGAGGGATCGACAAGGACGAGGAAGGCCGGCTCACGAACTTCACGCCGTCGCGCAACGTTGGCTCAGCGCTCGCGTACTACGCCTCGCCGGCGGCTGACAACGAACACACGGACGGCAAGGTCGCGACGGAGACCATCGCGCTCCTCGAGAAAAACAAGGACCGTCCGTTCTTCATCGGCGCCGGTTTTTACCGGCCGCACTGTCCGTTCATCGCGCCGCGGAAATACTTCGATTTGTATCCGCTCGAGCAGATTCCTGCACCCGCGTCATCGCGGGACTCCGGCGCGCCGGCCGCGGCGTGGTTCACCACGCCGCCGCATTGGGACGTGGGTGAGAAGGGTCAGAGAGAGGCCATCAGGGCGTACTACGCGTCGATCAGCTTTCTCGACGCGAACGTCGGCCGGATCCTCGACGCGCTCGACCGCTTGCGCCTCATGGACAACACGATCGTCATCTTCATCAGCGATCACGGCTACCACCTGGGTGAGAAGGGCCAATGGATGAAGCAGACGTTATTCGAGCGCTCGGCGCGGGCGCCGCTGATCGTAGCGGGCCCGGGAGTGTCGGCGAAGGGCCGGTCGACGTCGAGAGTGGTCGAGTTTCTCGATGTCTACCCGACGCTGACCGAACTGGCGCGGCTTTCACCGTCGGCGGACCTTCACGGCCGGTCGCTGACCCCGCTTCTTGAAGGATCCACAGGCGAAGTGGGATTATCCCGGCCATCACGCAGGTTCGTAGAAACACCACGGAAGGCGCCTACATGGGCTACAGCATCCGTACCGAGAAGTGGCGATACACGGAGTGGGACGGCGGCAAACGCGGCGCGCAGCTCTATGACGAGCCGGACGATCCCTGGGAAACGAAGAACCTTGCCGCCGATCCGAAGTACCAGTCGGTCGTGGCAGACATGCGAGGCAGGCTCAGGAGCTCGAGCGGGCTCAGACCAAATATCGTCTGGATCTCCAACGAGGACATGAGTCCCCGGCTCGGTGCCTACGGGGACCGGATCGCGCGGACTCCGGTGCTCGATCGGCTCGCTCGTGAATCGGTCCGCTATACCAACGCGTTCACGACCGCCCCCGTCTGCGCGCCGAGCCGTGCAGCGATCATCACCGGGATATATCAGACGACGCTCGGCGCCCAGCACATGCGGACGACGGAAGACCGAGTCCCGGAGCTGCCGGGACCGTACTTGGCCGTGCCTCCGTTCTACGTCAAGGCGTTTCCGGAATACCTGTGCGCCGCCGGCTACTTCACGAGCAACCGGTCCAAGACGGACTACCAGTTCGGCGTACCGTTCACGATCTGGGACGATCTCGGAACGAACGCGCACTGGCGCAATCGCGCGGACAAGACGCAGCCGTTTTTTTCGGTGTTCAACATCGAGGTGACGCACGAGAGCCAGATCTTTCCGTCGAGTCCGGCGCGAAAGGGGAAGAAGCTCGTCACCGACACGGCCGCGCTCCAGGTTCCGCCGTACTACCCGGATACGCCAGCCGTGCGCGAAGAGCTCGCCCGCATGTACGACAACATCGCCGACATGGACGGCCAGGTCGGCGAGATTCTCGAGCAACTCGCCGCGGACGGCCTGGCGGACAACACGATCGTTTTCTACTGGAGCGACCACGGGGACGGCGTGCCCCGGGCGAAGCGATCGCTCTACGACTCCGGCCTGCGGGTGCCGCTGATGATCCGTCTGCCAAAGGCGATGGGCTCGACGGTGACGCCCGGCACGGTGCGCGACGAGCTCGTCAGCTTCATCGATCTCGCGCCGACTGTTCTCGCGCTCGCCGGGGTGGAGGTTCCAACTCATCTCCAGGGGCGGGTGCTCGTCGGCCCCGAGGCCGTGCAGCCACCGGAGTTCGTGTTCGCCGCGCGCGATCGGATGGACATCGAATACGACATGATGCGCTCGGCGCGCGACGCGCGATTCCTGTACGTCCGCAACTTCGAGTCGGAGCTGCCGTACGCCGGCCACATCAGCTATCGCAACCAGAGCGCGATCATGCAGGAGTGGCTCAGGCTGCAGGCCGAAAGGAAGCTGACCGGTCCGGCGGCGCTCTGGATGCGAACCGAGTGTCCAGCCGAGGAGCTGTACGACACGCAGGCCGATCCGCACCAGATCCGCAACCTGTCCGCGGAGCCGGCGCACCGGGCAACGCTCGCGCGGATGCGCGGCGCCGTGACGGACTGGATGGCGCGGGCCCGCGACCAGGGCCTGGTGAACGAGCCCGAGATGATCCAGCGGATGTGGCCGGGCGGTGTCCAGCCGGAAACCGCTCAGCCCTACATCGTCCCCCGCCGGACGACAGATGCGCCGGCCAGGCAGGCGTCGTTGAAGATCGATGGGCCCACCGAGGTCGTAATCTACGTGCCGACGCAGGGCGCCTCGATCGGTTACACCACCGAGGAGGGACCGACGCCGAAGTGGCGGCTCTACACCGGACCGATCCTGGTTGAGGGACCGATGACGCTTCGCGCCAAGGCGATTCGGTACGGATACAAGGAAAGCGCGGAAACCCGCGTGACGTTCACGAAGTTCTGAGGCCTACCGCGACCCTGGCGCCGCGGGCTGGAGGCTCGGCGGCATTTTGCCCTGCGACTCGACCAGCCGCCGCGCGAGGTGGTTGACGACCTGAGCGTCGGACCGAACGGCGGTGAGGTAGGCCGCGCGCAGGAGCTGTTCCTTGCGCGCGCGGAGGGTCTGCGTGATGCGCTCGCGCACCACGGGCATGGACAGGTCGCGCTGGCCCGCCTGCTCGTGCGCGACCACGACAACGATCGTGTGGGCGCCGCGAAGGGTGACTACGCTGACCGAGCCCGGCTTCCTGCCCAGCACCGCGTCGCGTAACTGCGGCGGGGCCTGCTTCAGCCTCGAGACCGGCACGAAGCCCAGGTCCCCGCCACGCGGCGCAGACTCAGGGTCCTCCGAATAGTCCGCCGCCAGCTCCCTGAAAGGTGTTCCGCTCTTGAGACGCTCCATCAGCATTCCTACTTTGGCCGCCGCCGCCTGCTGAGTGACGGCATCGTCTCCCGTCCGGTTCGCCACTTGCGCATCGCGCACCGGCGTGACCGCGATCTGCCCGATGTGATACGCCTCCTCGGGGACGTTGAACTGCGCGCGATTCGCGTTGAAGAAATCGGAGACTTCCTGATCCGTGACGGCGACCTTCGAGCCGACCTCGCGGTCCATCACCTTCTGTGCCAACAGCTCGCGCCGGAGGCCTTCCCGCATGTCCGCGGGCGTCAAGCCTCGGCGTTTCAGCTCCTGCTGGAACGCCTCCTCGGGGATGTTCTTTCGTGCCGCCGCGAACGCGGTGTCGAGCTCGGTCTCGGGCAGCTCGAGCTTCAGATCGCGTGCCTTCGCGAGCAGGACGTCCTGGACGATCATCTCATTGAGGAGGCTCAGCTTGGCCGTCAGGGTCTCCTCATTCGACAGCACCTTCGACGGGTCCGCCGTCCGTCGATACGCCTTCTCGACGTCGTCCTGCTTGATCTCCCGGCCATCGACGACCGCCCAGGCGTCGTCCGAGGCCTTGGTGGCTGGAGCGCCCGGTGTCCCACCACACGCTACAGCGAGGCTTACCGCGACCAGCATGCCCGACAGTCTTAGAAGAGACATATTGTGAGGCGGTCATTGTACGTCCGAAATCCCTGCCGCCCATACCCGGTCAGATCGCCCCCGGTCCCGATACAATCGCCACCGAGTCGATTTCGCCAGTGCCTGTCATCTTCATCAGCTATAGGCGCGCAGACACCGAAGGTCAGACCGGTCGCCTCTTCGAAGGTCTTCGCCGACGTTTCGGCGAGGACCGGGTGTTCATGGACGTGACCGACATCGATCCAGGAAGAGATTTTCGTCTCGAGATCGAGCGTGCGGTCGGCACCTGCGAGGTCCTTCTCGCCGTCATCGGCAGGGACTGGCTACGGATCCAGACAGCGAGCGGCCGCCGGCGCCTGGACGATCCCGAAGACTACGTCCGTCTCGAGATCGCGGCCGCGCTGCGCCGGAACATTCCCGTCATCCCGGTGCTGGTCGAGGGCGCCGGCATGCCGGGCGCCGCGGACCTTCCTGAAGACTTGCGGCCGCTTGCCAATCGCCAGGCTGTCGAGCTGAGGCACGCGCACTGGGATCGCGATGAGTCGGCGCTCATCGATCACCTCGACGAGTTCGCGCCCCGCCCGCAATACCGCCGTCCACTCCTGATAGCGCTGGCCGCGCTGTTCTTCGCGCTCGCCGGGTGGACGGCCTGGAAATACTTCCAGCCGATGCCACCGTCGGATGATCTCATCGTGCTCGTGGCCGACTTCGACGGCCCCGATCCAAAGCGTTCCGGCGTGACGGACAAAATCATCCAGAAATTGACCGAGACGACGAGCGCGTACAAGGTCCGGATCGTCGCTCTGCGTCGGACGATCACGGAAGCGGAAGGAAGCGCGGCTGCGCAAGCGGAGGGCAGGAAACGCCGAGCGCCGGTCGTCATCTGGGGCAGGTATCTGCAGACGGCGTCCACGGTGGACCTCAGCGCCAACTTCGAGCTGCTCGACGCGCCACGCTACATGCCCGTACTCGGTCGTCTGGCGCGAAGCAGGGCGGAGACCTCGAGCGTTGTGGATCTGGATTGGACAGAGCACGCGACCAAGATGGAGACGTTTGAGCTCCAGACGACGCTCTCCGATGAACTCGCCGTACCTTACGCTCTTTACCGTCGGGATGATCCGATATGTGGCGGACGACTGGGACGGCGCCATCGCGCACTTCACGGAAGCACTGAAGCTCACGGCAGACCAGGCGTCAAAGCAGCTCGGTCGCGATGTCATGTACTCCAAGCGGGGCTTCTCGTATGCGGCGAAAGGCGATCTCGAACAGGCCATCAGAGACTACAGCGCGGCCCTGGAACTTGGTCCCGGGAACCCGGACTACTGGATAGCGCGCGGCGTGATACGTTTGCGGAAGGGCGAGACCGACGAGGCCGTCGCAGACTTCGATCGAGCCATTCAGCTGAAGCCCGACAACGGGCTGGCCTACAACAACCGCGCCGCCGCCTACAGCGGCAAGGGTGAATTCCGCCGCGCAATCGAAGACTACAACCGGGCCATCGAGCTGAATCGCGGCGACCCGTACTTCTACCAACACCGCGCGCAGGCCCATCAGGCCCTCGGCGAGCACGATCGCGCGATCGACGACTACGGCGTAGCCCTGACGCTGAAACCGGATGACGCCATCTTCTACCCTGCAGGCGCGCTCGATCCCGCCCGCATCCACTACGAACGAGCGGCCTCTTACGCCGCAAAGGGCGATCATCAGCGGGCCATCGACGATCTCACTGAAGCGATCCAGCGCAAGCCAGACTTCTCTCTCAGCGCAGCCGCCTACAACAACCGAGGCAATGCCTTTGTGGCGCAGGGTGACATCGCGCGCGCGCTCGCGGATTTCGATCGAGCGATCGAAATCGATCCCAAATACCTCTTCGCATATCACAACCGCTGCCTGGCGTACAGCAAGAAAGCTGATCTAGACCGGGCCATCGCGGATTGCGGCGAAGCCATCCGCCTCGGGCCGGAGGATCCGCTGCCGTACAATGACCGCGGCTTCGCATACTTCAGGAAGGGCGAGTTCGCCAAGGCGATTGCCGATTACGACGTCGCGCTCAAGCTCAAGCCGGACTACGACCTCGCCCTGGTGAATCGCAGGCTGGCGGTGCAAGCGAAGGAAAAGGCGGCACGCCCGGGAGTTCCGCAATGAGCGGAAGATGAACCTTGAGAACCCAGAGAACCCCTAATATCCTATGCCGGTGCCGCGAACGTCGGCTCTGAGGATCGCCGCCTTCCTCCTGACCGGGGTCGCCGGCGCATCGTGCGGGAGCGCCAACGTCGCATCCGAGCCGCCGATCGTGCAGCCGGGTGCGCCAGGCCAGCCCAGCCAGGTCATCTCCGTCGAGAAGGCGGTCGATCTGTCCCGCGTCGGGCACACGCCCGCCGACGTCCGCTTCATGCAGGAGATGATCGGCCACCACGCGCAGGCGCTCGAGATGACGGCCCTTCTCCCGCCGCGGACCAGCCGCGAGGACATGAAGCAGCTCGGCCAGCGAATCGAGATCTCGCAGGCGGACGAGATCAACATGATGCAGACCTGGCTGAAAGACCGCGGCCAGCCGGCGCCCGACGTGCACGCGCACCACGCGCCCGGCGCGAAGCTGATGCCCGGCATGCTCACGCCGGAGGAAATGAAGCGGCTGGCCGACGCGAAGGGCGTCGACTTCGATCGCCTCTTCCTCGAGCTCATGATCAAACACCATGAGGGCGCGCTGATCATGGTGAAGAATCTTTTCGACAACAACGGCGCCGGCCAGGAGTCTGAGGTCTTCGCCTTCCTCTCCGACGTCGAGGCCGATCAGCAGATGGAAATCGATCGCATGTTCGCGATGCTCAAGGAGCTTCAGAAATGAGATCCCCCCGCCTTCGCTTCGCTTCGGCGCGGCAAGCAGCAGTCACGTTCCTGTATCTCTCCGTCGTGTTGCTCTTCGTCACGCTGGTAGGAGGTGCGCAGGAGCAGCCCGGCACGGCCAGCAAGGATCCCCGCGTCGGATTGAAGGCGGGCTTCAAGGACGCGGGCGAGGCCGCCAGCAACATGGAGCGGGTTTCGAGCATGCCCAAGCCGGAGGGCTTCTTCGATCCCAAAACGCCGGCGGGCGAGCCAACCCCGCCGGAACGCGTGAGGGATCCCAAGGCGCCGGGCGGTGACCCTGCCGCGGCCGAGGCGGCGGAGAAGGACCCGAAGGCGGCGGCGGCCGCCGCCGAGGAGGCGGCGGAAAAGGATCCGAATTCCCCGCAGAACGATCCCCGGCGGGCGAACAGGCTGAGCTTCGCGAACTCGGACCTCGCGTTCCGCGGCAACCATCTCGTCATGGGCAGCTTCCACGGGTTCAACACCTACGACATCGAGAACGCGAGGAAGCCGCGGCTGCTCGCCTCGGTGGTGTGCCCCGGCGGCCAGGGGGATGTCTCCCTGCACGGCAACCTGTTGTTCATGTCGGTGGAGCAGACCCGCGGCCGGATCGACTGCGGCACGCAGGGCGTTCAGGAGAAGGTCAGCACGGAGCGCTTCCGCGGCGTGCGCATCTTCGACATCACCGACGTGAAAAAGCCGAAGCAGATCGCCGCCATCCAGACCTGCCGCGGCTCCCACACCCATACGCTGGTGATCGACCCGGACGACAAGGCGAACGTCTACGTGTACGGATCGGGGACCGGCACGGTGCGGCCGGGCGACGAGCTCGCGGGCTGTTCCGGTCTGGACCCCAAGGAAGACCCGAACACCGCGCTCTTCAGCATCGACGTCATCCAGGTGCCGCTGGCCGCTCCTGAGACAGCGAAGATCGTCAATCGTCCCCGCATCTTCGCGGATCCGAAGAGCGGCGCCATTTCCGGGCTCTGGCAGGGGGGCGACCATGGTCCTGGAACGCAGCGATCGCGCTTGACCAACCAGTGTCACGACATCACGGTCTTCCCGGAAGTCGGGCTGGCCGCGGGGGCATGCTCGGGGAACGGCATCCTGATGGACATCTCCGACCCGGTGAACCCCGTCCGGCTCGACCACGTGACCGACAAGGCCTTCGCGTACTGGCACTCGGCGACGTTCAACATCGACGGCACGAAGGTGGTCTTCACCGACGAATGGGGCGGCGGCACGCGTCCCCGCTGCCGCGCGACGGACCCGCCGACCTGGGGCGGCGACGCGATCTTCGACGTCGTCGATCGCAAGCTGCAAGTTCGCGAGCTACTACAAGATGCCCGCGCCGCAGACCGAGCAGGAGAACTGCGTCGCGCACAACGGCTCGCTCATCCCGGTGCCGGGCCGCGACATCATGGTTCAGGGGTGGTATCAGGGCGGCCTGTCCGTCTTCGATTTCACCGACTCGGCGAAGCCGGTCGAGATCGCGTTCTTCGACCGCGGCCCGATCGACGCCAAGCAGCTGATCACGGGCGGGTACTGGTCCACCTATTGGTACAACGGTCACATCTACGGGACGGAGATCGCGCGCGGTGTCGACGTGTTCAGGCTCACGCCGAGCCAGTACCTGACGCAGAACGAGATCGACGCCGCGATGATGGTGCGCGCGAACGAGCTCAACGCGCAGCAGCAGATGAAGATCGCGTGGCCGGCGAACGCTGTCGTGGCGCGCGCGTATCTCGATCAGCTGACCCGCACCAAGGCGATCCAGCCGGAGCGCGCCCGCGCCGTGAAGACCGCGCTCGACGATGTCGGCGACGTTCGAACGGGGAAGGAAAAGGGGGCCGCCGCGGCTCTCGACAAATTGGGGACGCTGGCGACTCAGCTCGAAGGGGATGCCGCCGCGGCAGGCGAACGCGACGCGGCTCGCCTGCGATCGCTGGCGTCCACGATCAAAGGCATGACGGCGAAGCTGCGCTGACACCGGCCATGAGTCTGGTAACTCCCGGCTGCGCGATCGGACTCGCCTTTCTGGCCGTGTCGCCGTTCCTCGCGGCGCATGGTTCACAGGTGCAGGGGCGGATCGTCGAGATCCGCTCCTACAACCTCAAGCCAGGCACTCGAGACACGTTCCATCAGCTCGCCGAACGCGACGCGATTCCGATGCTCAAGCGCTGGAAGATCGACGTCGTGTCGTATGGGCCGTCGCTTCACGACGCCAATTCGTACTTCCTCATACGCTCGTTCGACAGCATCGAGGCTCGGCAGCGCAGCGAGGACGCGTTCTACGGAAGCGACGAGTGGATCAAGGGACCGCGCCAGGCGATTCTCGCGTGCATCGAGAGCTACACGACGGTCGTCCTGCCACTCGACCGGGCCACGCTCGACGGTCTGCGTAAGACAGCCGGGCTTGCCCTGAGCGAGCCCCGAAGGGGCGAGTCGAATGGGCCTGCCGCACAGCCGGCCACGTCTCAGCCGCAGGCCGTCGTTCCCGAGCGCGTGACGCCGCTCTTCAACGGGCGCGACCTCACGGGATGGAAGGCCGACGTGCCCGCGAAGGATACGAATCCGAATGCGCCCGACAGCTTCATCGTCCGCAACGGCCTGCTCGTCAGTCTCGGCGAGCCGAGGGGCCACCTGCTGACGGAGGGGTCCTATCGAGACTACCGGCTTGAAGTCGAGTACAGGTTCCCGGGAAAGGGCGGGAACTGCGGCGTTCTGGTGCACGCGTCGAGGTTGCGCGCGCTGAGCGAGATGTTCCCGCAATCCATCGAAGTGCAGATGGCGCACGAGAACGCCGGCGACTTCTGGTGCATCGAGGAGAACATCCAGGTCCCCGAGATGGAAAAACGCCGCCCGCGGAAGGAAGGGCAGAAGTGGGGCGGAAGCTCGGGCGACGCGCGCCGCATCCTCAACCTCACCGACGGCTCGGAGAAGCCGCTGGGGGAGTGGAACACGATGGTGATCGAAGCGCGCGGCCGCACGGTGAAGGTCTGGGTGAACGGCGCCCTCGTCAACGACGGATTCGACAGCACCGCCGACCGCGGCAAGATCGCGCTCCAGGCCGAGGGGACGGAAGTCGAATTTCGGCGCGTCGACATCGGGCCGCTGCGCCCGTAGCGCAGCCCTTTAGGGCTGCTGCAGGGTCGGCGTCACCGCCTCGGACGCCGCAACAGCTCCTCGGCAATCCGGCCGAAGATACGCGCAGCAACTCTACGCCTGTCACTCGATGACGAGCGGGGTCGTCTGACCTCGTCCTCTCGATCCCTCGACGTGTCGCGTGCGACCTCCCAGTCGTCCAACCGCCGGGCGAACATGAACCGTTCCGTCCAGTAGTCCTCGTCCAGGTTGTCTCGCCGGACCCTGCCGTGTCGCTTGCTCGCGTCGATCATGATCCCGCCCCCCTCGTAGATGCCGACGTGCGTCACCTCGGACCGGCGGGTATCCGACGAGAAGAACACCAGGTCGCCTCGCTGAAGCCGCCTGGCCCGGTCGCCCACCTTCGACTGGCTGATCGCGCGCCGCGGCAGCTCGATGCCGAATTCACCAAAGACGAACTGCGTCAGGCCGGAGCAGTCGAACGAGTCCGGTCCTTCGGCGCCCCAGACGTAGGGGCGTCCAATGAGGCTCGCGGCGAAGTCGACGGCGTCCGATGCCTGCAGGGTGTCCGAGAAGAGGAGCAGCGACAACGGTAGCGCGTACGCGGTCCGTGGAAACACGGGGCACCTTGCACGTTTGCGGCAGGATGAGCGGGGTCGCGACGGGCGTCACGGCAAAAGAGACGCCAACGTGTCGAGGCCGGAATTGCGGCGAGTTCGGAATACGCTGGTGCGCCGGATCCGGATGAGCTGTTGCTCGCCGGAGACACTACATGATCAGAGCGCCGAACACCCAGCAGATGAGCGCGTTGGTCGTCGCCATGAAGAAGTCGTCCGTCCCTCGCGGCGAATAGAGCTCGACGAGGGTGTTCGAAGCGGCGATCACGACCGCCAGGACGATCCATGGCATCGGCAGGCCCTGAGCCAGGACCACCCAGAGACAGAACGCCAGACCGCCGACGAACCCGGTCAGCGTTCCACCGATCGACTTGCGGTTGACGTCGCCGATGCCCCACACGCGGATGGTCTGACGCCCGTAGAGCGATCCGCCGACCTCCGTGAGTCCGTCAACGACGATGTAGGAGCCCCAGATGAGCGCGAAGACCGTCGCGAACTGGGCCGGCGTGAAGTACGGCGCGAGCGCGGCGCCGATCGGCAGCATGACGAACTTGAACGCCGCCCAGAGCGTCGTGATGAGGAGGCAATTCGCCCGGGCGAGGACGCCGTCCATCACGCGCGACTGCGCACCGTAGAAAGTGGCGGCGACGAAGCCGTTCACGTAGTAGAACGCGAGGAAGATCCAGCTCCCCACGACGGCATCGAACAGGTTGTCCTGCAGGAACAGCGTGGCGAAATCGGGAGACGGTTCCGCCCCGACGCGGGCGTACAAGTAGAAAAATCCCGCGAGGCCGATCATGAGAAACCGGCCGCGTCGTCCGATCATGTCGACGATGCGGATCCGCCGTTCGGAATGCCGGGCGACGAGCGCGGACACCTCGTACGGCTCGTTCATGCGGGACGAGAACGCCTGCCGGCGTTCCGCCTTCGAGAACCCGACGAAGTACTTCAGCAGGAGGCTCTTGATGCCGTACCAGATGAAACCCCAGACGATGTAGAAGAAGATGACCCCCGACGCGATGCGTCCCAGCGCCGCGCGGTCGATCTCGTAGGTCTTGAAGAACACCGCGTCGCGGTTGACGAGAATGACGAAGAGCCAGAACAGCAGTCAGGGCGGCGTTGAAGATGAGCGCGCCTCGAAAGATGCGATCGGCCGTACGCCGCCGGGCCGCGAATGTTTCGGCTTGATCGGCCTGAAGTAGCATGGGTCGATTATGAAGGACCGCGGCGGCAGCAGGCTTGTCTATTCAACGGGCTCCGGGAGAATCTGCCCGGGCTGCGGCTGGCCGGCGGACAACTGTCGATGCAGCACGAAGCGGACGGAGGCGGCGCTTCCGGCCAGGATCGTGGCGAAGCTGCGCGTCGAGAAGAAGGGCCGAGGAGGAAAGACGGTCACGGTTGTCGATGGCCTCCCGAACAACGCCGATTTCCTCAAGAAGCTCTGTCAGGATCTGAAGCGGGTGTGCGGAACGGGCGGCGCCGCCGGCGAGGGTTCGGTGGAACTCCAGGGTGATCTCCGCGATCGCGTGCGTCCGCTCCTCGTCGAACGGGGCTTCGTCGTCAAGGGGTAGCGCGGGTCAGCGCTTCGTACGCGAGTCGAGCTCGTTCCAGCGCGCGTAGGCGTCGAGCACCTCGCCCTGCAGCGCATCCAGCCGGGCGAGCGTCTGCCGGATCGTCTCGCCGGGCTCCTTGTAGAAGTCGGCGCTCCCGACCGCGGTGGTCAGGCGTTGCTGCTCGGCTTCCAACTCTTCGATCCGCTCGGGCAACTGCTTGAGCTCCTGCTGCTCGCGATACGAGAGCTTTCTTGGACCTGCCACCGCGGGCGAGACAGGCACAACCGGTTCGCTGACGCCCGGACCAGGCTGACCCGTCCGCCGAAGCCCTGGCGAAGGCGGAAGCCTGGTGCCACTCGAAGCCTCCGCCGCGGGACGCTGCCGCAGCCAGTCTGCATATCCTCCGACGTACTCCTGCACGCGGCCGGCCCCTTCGAAGACGAGCGTGCTCGTCACGACGTGGTCGATGAACGCCCGATCGTGGCTGACGAGCAGGAGCGTCCCGGGCCACTCGACCAGGAGCGCCTCGAGCAGCTCGAGCGTCTCGAGGTCGAGATCGTTCGTCGGCTCGTCGAGGACGAGAACATTCGCCGGTCGCGTGAACAACCGGGCCAGCAGCAGGCGGTTCCGCTCGCCGCCCGAAAGTGCCCTGACGGGCGAGGCGGCGCGCTCGGGTCCGAAGAGAAAGTTCCGCAGGTACCCGTGCACGTGCTGCGTCCGGCCGTTGACGGTGACCGTGTCCCGTCCATCGCCGACGGTGTCGACCACCGTCCGGTCCGGATCGAGCTGCTCGCGCTGCTGATCGTAGTACGCGATCTGCACGTTGGATCCCTGCCGCACCTCGCCCGCATCCGGTTCGAGCTCGCCCATGATCAGCCTCAGCAGCGTCGTCTTTCCAGACCCGTTGGGGCCGATGAGGCCGACACGATCGCCCCGCATCACGCGCAGCGACAGATCGCGCACGATCGGATTGGCGCCGAACGACTTCGTGACGCGCTCGGCCTCGAAGACGAGCTCACCCGACCGGTCGGTCATCTCGAGCGGCAATCGCACGGTGCCGGCGCCTGCGCGGCGAGCCGCGCGCTCTTTGCGCATCGCGATGAGCGCCCTGACGCGGCCTTCGTTGCGCGTGCGCCTGGCCTTCACGCCCTGGCGCAGCCAGGCTTCCTCCTCGGCCAGCCGCTTGTCGAACTTCTGGTTCTGCACGGCCTCGTTGGCGAGCCATTCTTCCTTCCTGCGAAGGAACGTCGCGTAGTCGCCGGGCCACGACGTCAGCCGGCCGCGGTCGAGCTCCACGATCCGCGTCGCGACGCGCTGGAGGAAGACGCGGTCGTGCGTCACGAACATCACCGTCCCCGGATAGTCCGCGAGAAAGGTCTCGAGCCAGGTCATGGCCTCGATGTCCAGGTGGTTGGTCGGCTCGTCGAGCAGGAGCACGTCGGGCTGCGCGACCAGCGCGCGGGCCAGAAGGGTGCGGCGTCGCCAGCCGCCGGACAACGTGTCAACGATCGTGTCGGCAGGGAGGTCCAGCCGCTCGAGCACGAGCTCGACCCGCTGCTCGAGCCGCCACCCGTCCCGTTCCTCGAGCGCGTGCTGCAGCCGTCCGAGCTTCTCGAGCGAGGCCTCCGTTCCGGATGCGGCGACCTCGACCGCCGCGTGGTGATACGCGGCCGCCAGGTCGCCGAGGTCTCCAAGCCCCTCCGCCACCACGTCGAAGACGGGACGGTCGGCCGACAGCGGCACGTCCTGCACCAGCCGCGCGATCCGCAGCCCCGGCTGGCGCCAGACGCTTCCCGCATCGGGCAGTTGATCGCCGCCGATGATCTGGAGCAGCGTCGATTTCCCCGTGCCGTTGCGGCCGATCACGCACACCCGCTCCCGCGGCTCGATCTGCAGACTGGCATCGTCGAGAAGCGGGAGGTGGCCGTAGGCGATCGAGATGTGCTCGAGCGAAACCAGAGGCATCTAGGAAGGTTGCCCGCGAATGGCCGCGAGGAACACCTCGCCGAGGTCGTCCGCCTTGCGCGCGCCGACGCCCTTGACCCTCAGCAGCGCGTCGATTGACGTCGGCTGGAGGCGCGCCATCTCGCGCAGCGTGGCGTCGTGGAAGATTACATAGGGCGGAACCCCGCGTCCGCGGGCGATCTCCAGCCGGACGGCGCGGAGCCGCTCGAACAGATCGCGGTCCACGTCCTGCCACGACTCGGCCTCGACGCGGGAGCGCGTGCGGGGCGCATCCTTCTTCGGCCTCGGCTGCCGGGACAGTGTCAGGTCAGGGCAGCTCGCTTCGTCCCTCAGCAGCACGAGCCCTTTCTGTGTCAAAGCGAGGACGGGATAGGCGTCGTCGGTCTGTCGCAGCAACCCCAGCCCCACGAGCTGTTCGATGTAGCCTCGAACCTCGGCGACCGGCGCCTCCGCCAGCAGGCCGAACGTGCTGAGCCTCTCGTGCCCGCGGGCGACGACCTGATCGCTGGCGTGGCCGCGCAGCACGTTGGCCACGTGCGTGGATCCGAACCTCTGGCCGACGCGCGCAACGCAGGACAGGATCTTGCGCGCGAGCACCGCCGGCGACGCGGCAGGCTCGAGCTCTCCGAGGCAGTAGTCGCACGCGCCGCACGAGGCTCCTGGATAGCGATCGCCGAAGTACTCGGCGAGGTGCCGATGGCGGCAGCCGACCCGGGCCGCATACTCTTCCATCTGACGCAGAAGCGCCCGGGATCCCTCGTTGAGCTCACCGTTGCGCTCGAGCATCACCCGCCACTTCATGAAGTCGGCCATGGAGTAGATGAGAACGCACTCCGCCTCGAGGCCGTCGCGGCCCGCGCGTCCCGACTCCTGCTGATAGTGCTCGAGCGATCGCGGCGCGCCCGCGTGCACGACGAAGCGGACGTCCGACCGATCGATCCCCATGCCGAACGCGACGGTGGCCACGATGATGTCGGCGCGTTCGGTGAGGAACGCTTCCTGGTGCCGGCGCCGCTCCGCGTCGGCGAGCCCGGCATGGTACGGCAGGGCGGACACTCCGGAGCCAGCCAGCCAGCTCGCGAGGGCGTCGACCTCGCGCCGCGACGTGCAGTACACGATCCCCGCGTGACCGCGATGGCGCGCCAGGATGTCGAGCAGCTGACGTTTGAGCGTGGCCCTCGCCTGCACCCGATAGACGAGATTCGGACGGTCGAACGACCCCACGAGCTCGAGCGGGTTGCTCAGGCCGAGCTCGGTCGCGATGTCCCGCCGGACGCGCGCCGTCGCGGTGGCCGTGAACGCGTGGAGGCTGGCGCCCGGCAGCAGCTGGCGGAGGCGTCCGAGCTGGCGGTACTCGGGCCTGAAATCGTGTCCCCATTGGCTGATGCAGTGGGCTTCGTCCACGGCGACGAAGCCGATGGAGCAGGAGGAGAGGAGCGTCAGAAAGCGGTCGCTGCCCTCTCCGACGAGCCGCTCGGGCGAGACGTACAACAGGCGATATCGTCCCTCGCGCAGCCCGGCGGCGACCGCTGCTTTCTCGTCCGCCGCGAGCGAGCTGTTGTAGAGCGCGGCCCCCACGCCGTTGCCCACCAGCGTGTCCACCTGATCTTTCATGAGAGAGATGAGCGGAGAGACGACGAGCGCGAGACCGTTCTGCACGACGGCCGGCGCCTGGAAGCAGAGCGACTTTCCTCCGCCCGTCGGAAGGACCAGGATCGAATCCCGGCGGTCGAGGATGGCTTCCATCGCCTCGCGCTGGAGCGGCCTGAAGCTCCTGTAGCCCCAGTACTTCACCAGCGCGTCCTGAAGAGCCGGGACGCTCACGATCCGCGTTCGACACCCACCAGCGTCCAGCCCGAGCCGCCGCGGCGGAAGAAGAACGTGGACGCCCGCGACCACCCTGGATGCGTGGCGTGCTTGGCGGTCACGCTGACCCCCACGTACTCGCCCGATCCCAGCAGCTCGGCGGGCGCACGCGAAGCGGCCGTTGGGACCGTCTGAACGTCGCCCACCGGCGTGCGCGTGTTGGCGGAATTGTCGAAGCGGAACCACTGGAGCTGGTAGCCGTCCCCCTCGGTCGCGGCCCGGGCGGCGACCGCCGCGTTCGTGAACGTGAGGCCGCCGTCGGCCGCGAGAACGGGGTCCACGACTGGGCAGACCTGATTGAGCCAGGCAGCGGTCACCTTGTCACGTCGCGCGATCAATACCTTCGTTATGTACTCCGTCGCCTTCGGATCGGAATACTGCGCCTTCCTCACGATGCCGCCGATCATCTCGTCGCTGAACCGTGCCACGATTCGCGCGGCCCAGAACGCGTCGTCGGCCCGCATGTTGTCGAAAGCCGAATTGGGATACTCGGGCTTCCACCTCAGCGGGTCGAACGCTTCGGACTCGATCCGGCCGACCGACCGCGGCACGTCGGGATAGTCGATGTGCATCCACGGACGCGTGTACAGACCGAAGGTAACGAGCGTGAGCCAGCCGGGGCGCTGCTCGAAAATGTACTCGTTGCCCGCGCGATGAACCTGCGGCGCGATAGTGCTGCTGCCGAGGATCGAACCGAAGTCGAACATGTAGTGCTTGATCCATCCGCGCCCGTCGGCCGTCTCCAGCATGTCGAGGCTGTTGATGCCGCGCGAGTCGTCGTGGTTCAGCCAGGCGCCGAACACGCGTGCGCCCCGGAGCTCCCGGCGGTGCTCGTGCGGCACAACGTCGTTCGGGTCGTCCGGCCGCGTGCCGTAGTATCGGAAGTTTCCCAGCGGCTTCCCGGCCGCGAAGCGGCTGACGAGGACGCGGTAGCGCCCGTTGGGCAGCCGCGCGGCCTGCTCGAAGACGTTGTCCAGGTCGTATTTTTTCAATTGCCGGCGCCGGCCGTTCAGCGGATCGCGAATCGTGGCTTTCTCAGCTATGACGAGAGCGGCGCGATCGATCTCCGCCGGGTACACGTCGACCACGTGATACCCGATCGCGTGGTAGAAAGCCGTGCCGATCGTCTCGACGCCGCTCGCCAGCTCGGGATTCGACGGCGGGTCCACTTCGATCTGATAGAGCTGTCCCGACGGATCGGTCATCCTGAAGCCGGGCTGCAGCCCCGTGCTCTTGCCGCCGGACACGATCCAACCGTCGAGCGACACTTTGCCGAGCGTGTCGGGACCCTTCACGACGTCCGCGACCGACATCTGCCGCCGGCCGATCCGGTTGGCGAACCAGCTCGAGTCCGGCACCTCGTCGACCGTGTTGGCGTTCAACGCGCGCACGTCCCGCCGCTCGCCCGGGTCGCTGAAGGTGTTGACGACGAAGTCGTAACCGCCCGTGTCCTCGATCACGACGACCTTCGATGCGTCGAACACCCGGTCATCGTCCGACCAGACGGGGTCGTCGGGATAGAACCGCGGAGCAGCCGACCAGACCGCAGTGGCGATTCCGAGGCTGAGCGCGCCGACAGCCGCGGCCCAGCGCGTCAGGAAAACTCTGCGGAATCTGCGAAATCTGCGGCTAAAAGACGCCGCCAAAGACGATGTAGACATGCTTGCCATCTTGACTCCCAAAGCCCGCATCCACGCGAAACACGATCGCTTCGTTCGTATTGAACCGGAACCCGAATCCGTAGTCGCTTTCGAGGTTGTCGAAGTCCAGATCGCCGCGGCGATTCGCGACCTTTCCGGCATCGTAGAACAACGCGGCGTCGAGGCCGCTCCAGATCTCCCACCGATACTCGGCCTGCATGAGGATGGCGTGCGGGCCCCGGAAGCGATACTCACGGAAGCCCCTCAGGGTGTCGTTCCCGCCGAGCGTCGGCATCGCGTAGAACGGCATGACGTGCCCTTCGTCGGTATCGGATGTCGAGGCGAATAACCTGAGCGCGATCACGCGGCGCCCGGCGAGGAACCCGATGAATTGCCGGAGATCCGTTTCCACGCGGTCGAAGGTGTAAAGCCCGGTCGTCCGATCGTCGTAGTGAGAGAAGTTGACCCGGTACCATCCGCCTTTTCTCGCATTCTTCGGCTCGCGGTAGTCGAGCTCGAGAAAGGCTATCGAGCGGAGGTAGTCGACCGACTCGCCGAGGCCGGGCGCCGTGATTGGACCAAAAATCGTCTCGATCGACGGCACGCGGGTGTCCTGTCCCGGGCCGAGCCTTGGATTCAGGTACTCGAGCCCACCGCCCGCCAGCAGGATCGGAAAAGGTCGAACTCCGGCGCGCGCCCCGAAGAGATCCGATCGGATCTCGTAGTTGGTCTGGTTCTCACGAGCCGAGTTGGGGCCGATGCCGAAGAAATCCTCCTCGGGATAGTCGCGATGGGCCGCCCAGGTCTCGAACATCAGCCGCTTGTTCGCGAGCTCCGGGAAGTTGAGGCGCGCCTCGACCGCCCAGTACTGCCGCAGGCTCGTGGCCGCCCAGAGGTCCAGCGTGCCCGTGTTGTTGAAGAGATCCCGATCCCGGAAGCCGGCGCCGTACGCGAAGCCGCTGCCGGTCGTGAGCGATCCCAGCTTCGGATAGAAACCCTCGCGGCCGATGAGGAAGATGGCCTTTTCCTCGACGAAATGCATCGCGCGCTCGAAGCCGCCCGGCTTGTACGGCTCAACCTTTTGGCTCTTCTCCTCGCGCCGCTGCCGGTCGGCCTCCACGCGGCTGTCAGGCTCCTGCGCGAGCACAGACGACGCAGCTGAGAGCCAGATCGAGACCGTCAATAAGGCCGCCACCGTCCGGATGGGAACCGCAAACCAGCCCGACATCTTCCGCCTCCTTGAGTCGCCCCCAATACTACTCGGCAGAGCGTGTTATCGTCGCCTCCCGATGGACGTGTCGTCCTTTCCTGAGCATCCCGCCGCCCGGTCGCCCGATCCCTACGCGCTGTCGGCCGACGCGATCGAGGCGCCGCCGGCATCGATCGCCTCCGCGCTGAGGCGCATCGGGCCGGGCATCGTGCTCGCGGCGTCGATCGTCGGATCCGGCGAGGTCATCGCCACGACGACGCTGGGGGCGCAGGTTGGCTTCGCGGCGCTGTGGATCGTCCTGGCGAGCTGCGCGATCAAACCGGTTGTGCAAGGCGAGTTCGGCCGGTACACGATCGCGACGGGTCAGACCGGGCTCGAGGGGTTCAACCGCGTGCCGGGGCCGCGGGCTGGTGTGAACTGGCTGGTGTGGGCCTGGGCCGTGACGGTCGCCTCGACGCTGATGCAGATCGGCGGGATGTACGGCGGCGTCGCGCAGGTGCTGAACCTGCTCGCGCCGCCGCTGTCGGTGAACGTCTGGGTCGGCGTATGTCTCGCCATCACGCTGGCGATGCTCCTCGGCGGAGGATACCAGCGCATCGAGCGGTTCGCGATCGTCAAGGTCGGATTGTTCACGCTCCTGACGGTCTGCGCCGCGGCGGTCCTCCTCCGTCGTCCAGGCGCCGTCGACATGAGCGATCTCGCGTCCGGTCTCAGCTTCGGCCTTCCGCCGGCCGGCCTCGTCACCGCGATTGCCGTCTTCGGAATCACCGGAGTGGGCGCGACCGAGCTCGTCATGTACCCGTACTGGTGCATCGAAAAAGGGTACGCCCGGTTCGTCGGGCCGCACGATCGATCGGCCGCATGGGTCGCGCGCGCCCGTGGGTGGATACGCGTCATGCACGTGGACATCCTCTGCTCGCTCGTGGTCTACACCCTGGCGACCGTGGCATTCTACCTTCTGGGCGCCGGCGTGCTGCATCGCATCGGCGTCGTGCCGGCGAGCCGCGATACCATCGCCGTTCTGTCTCAGATCTACACGCAAACGCTGGGCGGCTGGGCGTTGTGGGTCTTCTACGTCGGCGTGGTGGTGACGTTGTACGGGACGATCTTCGCCGCGACCGCCGCGCACGCGCGCCTGTTCGCCGACGCCGTCCGAATCATGGGCTTCTACGCGCGCGAGGACGCGGAGAGCCGCCGGCGGTGGCGTGATCGGTTCGTGGTCGCGCTCGCGAGCATCCCCGCGCTCCTGTACTGGCTCTTCGAGTCGCCCGTGCGCATGGTCGTGGTCGGCGGGATCGCGCAGGCTCTGATGCTGCCGCTCATCGGCCTCGGCGTGACGTATCTGCGGCACACGCACGTGCCCGAGGAAATCCGACCCTCGGTCGCCATCACGGTCCTGCTGTGGCTGTCCACGGCCGTGATGTTTGCTTTCGCGATCTACTCCGGCTGGTCGGCGTTGTCTTCCTATCGGTAGACTTTTATCAGCCCAGGCCAACGGATTGCCCATTTCGGATCTGAAAGCCACTGAAAAGCAGAATAGTACCGCCTGTTCTCGCGGCCCGGGACTTGCTGATCTACGGCCAGTTACAGAAACAATATGCGCGGCTGGGCGCCACATGGGTGTGTGTGGCGCGCGTCGCGAGAGGCGCCCTTGATGAACTCAATACTCGTGTCTCCGCGGGGGCGGGGACAAGAGCCGGGCCGGATTCTCGCCATCGAATCGGATCCCGAGCGGTCGAAAACCCTGGAGCACGTCTTGCGCGGTCACGTCCGCGCTCGCCTCGAGATCGTGAGATCCGTGGACCAAGCGATCCGGTCCATGACGGACAAGGTCCCGGACCTCATCCTCACCTCTCCATTTCTCAAACCGGCGGAGGAGGCCGCGCTGAGTACGCATCTGAGGCGGACGCCTCCAGCCGCGCACGTACCGGTCATCACCGTGCCCCACTCCATCGAGACGGATGACGCCGGCCGATCGACGCCGCCGAGGATGCTGGGATTCCTGAGGCGACGCTCCACGGCTCCTTCGGCGTGCGCCCCAGACACGCTAAGGAACCAGATCGAGGACTATCTCGTACAGGCCCGCGCGGCCCGGACGGGGCTGTGCGTCGGGCTCTCGGATTCCCTGTGTGTGACGACCGCGTTGGCCCCCCGAACGGTGCCGGCCCCCGCGCCAATCGTGGTGGCTCAGAGCGTCGTCCAGCGGCCTCACCTGCTCGGCGGAAGTGAGGCGACGGACCGCCGCCGCGCCCGTCGGCGGCCGGCGACGGAGCTTCCCGGGTTGTGGGCCGTCCGATTCCCGCTCTGTCCGGAAGCCAAGGTCGTGGACATCTCGAGCACGGGCGTGCTCGTCGAGACCAGCTCCAAGATCAGTCCCGGCGGCACGCTCGACCTGCACGTGCTCGGTCAGAACATCGACTTTCGCGTCGCTGCCCGCATGGTGCGAAGCGAGGTCGCGTCGGTCGATCGCCTCGGCGTGAAGTATCGAGCCGCGGCCGCGTTCTCACACGAGCTGGACATCACCGGTCTTCAGATAGCCCCATCCGATCCGTCGGGGATGCCCAAGGTCCTGGCCGACGTGCTCGCGCGCGTGCTCGCGGACGTCGATCGCCGCTCGAGCGACGCGAGCCTGCGCGCCAGGTTCGAGCAGGAGCTTCGCCAGCTGTTGCCGGTCAGAGAGATCAAGATCCGTCGGACTCCGGTGATTCCGGACGAGACGACCGAGTCGGTCTACTTCACCGTGCCCCGCGCGTCGGGCTCGCGGCCGATCCTGCAGGCCGTGTTCGAGCCGGACTATCAGCCGTCTGCGATGGAGTTCAGAATCCTGAAGGCGGCGGCCGGCGTGGCCGCCGTGATTCTCGAGTTCGCGCCGCTCGGCGAGGAAGCGCAGACCCCGATGCTCGAGCTCGTGGCCTCCGCCTGAGGGCCCACGGGCGATGGTAAGGTACCTGGATGGAGATCGGCGCGGGCGCCTTTCATCTGCGGCATTTCCTGCCGCTTGCCGCCCAGCGCTCGCTCGTCGAACGGTGCCGCGCGCTGATGGACGGCGCGGTTCCGGCGTACGTGCCCACCGTCCGCGGCGGCGGCAGGATGCACGTCCGGATGCTGTGCCTCGGCCGCCACTGGAACGGCAAGACGTACCGCTACGAGTCGACCCGCCAGGACTTCGATAATCTCCCGGCCCCGCCGCTGCCCGATGCGTTCGCCGCCCTGGCCGAGGAGATCGCGGCCGCGGTCGGCATGACGATCGTCCCGGACATCTGCATCATGAACTACTACGATGCAGAGGGGCGCATGGGCCTTCACCAGGACAAGGACGAAGGGGAACGATCGATCGCGGCCGGCGTGCCGGTCGTGTCGGTGTCGCTGGGGGACACGGCGCGGTTCCTGTTCGGCGGCACCAGGCGGCGCGAGCCGATCGACGCGCTGCTGCTCGAGTCAGGCGACGCGTTCGTGTTCGGCGGACCCTCCAGGCTGCGGTACCACGGGGTCTCGCGGATTGTTCCTCACACCGCTCCACCGGAGCTCGGCGTCGAAGGACGATACAATCTGACGTTCCGCCAATATGACCTCTAAAGCCATCGTCGTGGCCGGTCTCATCATCGCAGCCGCGTCTGCGTTGCCCGGGCGCGCCGTTCTCGTTCTGGGCGAGGGGTTGCGCGAGCCGTTCGGCGTCGACTTCGACCGCGCCGGCAACACCTACATCGTCGAGATGGAGGGGCATCGCGTCAGCGTCATCGATCGGGAAGGACAGTCGCGCGTGCTGGCCGGGACGGGCCTGGCCGGTCTTGTCTGGAGATGGTGGTCCGGCAAGCCGGGCGCCAGTTCAACGGGCCGCATCACCTCCTGGTCGGACCCGACGGCGATCTCTACGTCGCGGACACGTTCAACAACTGCGTCCGGCGTATCAATCTCGGCACGGGTGTCATCACGCGATTTGCCGGAACGGGTGACAAGGGGTTCGGCGGAGACGGCGGCCCGGCGGTTGCGGCGACCTTCAACGGCATCTTCTCGATCGCGTTCCATCAGGGCCGTCTGTATCTCATGGACCTCGGCAACCGTCGGGTGAGGGCCGTAGATCTCGAGAGCGGTATCGTGGCGACCGTCGCCGGCAGCGGCGAGAAAGGCATCCCGGCCGACGGGGCCGATGCGCGCACGCAGCCGCTCGTCGATCCGCGCGCCATCGCGTTCGATTCGCGCGGAAACCTGTACATCTGCGAACGCGGCGGGCACGCGCTTCGCGTCGTCGATCCGTCGGGGAAGATCCGCACGGTTGCGGGCACCGGGGAGGCAGGCTTCGGCGGCGACGGCGGGCCGGCGCGCGACGCGCGCCTCAACGGGCCGAAACACATCTGGGTCGATCGGGATGACTCGGTCCTCATCACCGATACCGAGAATCATGCGATCCGTCGGTATTCGCCGAAGGACGGGTCGATCTCGCGCGTCGCGGGGACAGGTGCTCCCGGCGCCACCGGGCTAGACGGCCCGGCGGACCAGTGTCAGCTCAATCGTCCGCACGGCGCGATGCCTCACCCGAGGACGGGCGAGATCTACATCTCCGACAGCGCGAACCATCGCGTCCTTCGGCTCACGTTACCTTAGCCTCGTTTGTGGTACGAGGCTTCAGCCTCGTTTCCGCTAGGCCACGACTTCACGTGACTTTGATGACTTCACGTGACTTCGCGTAACACGCTCTGACGTTTTTTGGCTGGAGGTTTGGGAGGTTTAAGGGAGGTTGACTTCACTCCCTTTCACCCATTGCCGACTCCAGCAAAGCGGCTTCGCCAGGATCGAGGCATCGCTTGTTCACCACTCTGCGAAGGCCATACCTCAAAGACGACACATTGAAGTTGATAATCAAGCCAACCGGACACTCCGCGAGGCGCAGGTAGGTCCTCATCTGAGCCCGGTGAACCGGGGCCAGAGCATCGACCGTCTTCACTTCGACCACCACCTTGTTTTCCACCAACAGATCAAGCCGGTAGCCACACTCGAGGGACAGGTTCCGAAAACGAGCGGGCAACGGCTTTTCCATCTCCACGATCAGGCCCGCTTCGACTAACAGCAATCCGAGAGAGCGCTTATAGACGTTCTCGAACAACCCGGGGCCGAAGTGGTCGTGAACGACCATGGCTTCCGCGATGATCAACTCAGTGAGGTCGTAGAGCGGTAGTTGGACGAGCATGCGAGCAACGGGTGCACGGTTTGATCCATCGCAGTTGGCGGGCATTCTGAAGTTTCAGGGCGTTGCAAGGGGCAAAAACTGCAACGTGGCGTCGGGGGTGAAGTGGAAAAAAACGACTGGGCAGAAGAACGGCCATCAGGCCGATGGCCCGGCGGAGCCGGGCCTTGCTGGCGTGGGAAAACGATGGACGCGTAAGCCGGAAGGGGATCGCGGTCGGGCTTACGCGCCCATCGCTTTCCCACGCCAGCGCCGCGCTTCGCGCGGCGTCGGCCTGACGGCCCGACCGACGAGAAGACAAGCGCAGTCAGTCCTCAACAAACCTCCCTGACCTCCCCCAATAACCGTCCGGGCATGTCACGGGCAGTCAGAAGAATCACGAGGAGTCCCAGCTACCGCAGCACGCGCCCGACGCCGATGTAGTACCGCCATCCACCGTCGAAGCCTATGCTCGTGCCGAGCACGACGGGACCGACGATCGTATCGGCAATCAATCCGATGGTCGCGTTCGTTTCCAGGTGGGCTGACGACAGCCGATCGAAGGCCGATCCGTTCTCGAGCCATCCCCCCGCGAAAATCGGACCGCCCATGAAGTCCGGAAGGCGGCCCACCCCGAAGAGATACCCCGTCGTCAGCAGGAGGTATTTCGGGCCGCGGAGCTCGCCGACGTTGACGGCGCCCAGCCGCAGCGGCTGGCCGAGCTCGAACTCCGCGATCGGCAGAGGGTCTCCATCGAACGACGTCCCGCCTCCCGCCAGCACGAAAAAGCGGTCGCGCCGGCGGACCGACCAGAAGATCGCCCCTTCGAGCTCCGCCTGAGTGAGCCCGTCGTTCGTGCCCGCCGCTGCGAACTCCGGCGGAACGTCTGGCGACTCCAGCCAATGGCGGAGCTCTCCGACGATGCGGGCCCCCCTCGACGGGACAACAGGACTGTCCTGGCTATCGTGAATCCATCGCCCCCGCACGATGTCCTCGCTGCCGCCGAGCTCAGGCAGCCCCGGATCCCCGGCACGGACGCTCGCGTCCAGACGGCCGAACCGGATCCCTGCGCGAACCTCGTTGATTCGTCCGATGTTGATGCCGCCATCCACGCCGACGAACGAGCGCGTCATGTCGTACTGGGCTGTGATGATGTCGTCCTGGATGAAGTTGACCCGGATCTTGCCGGCGGCGGCGTAGCCGGCGACGAAGACGGGCGACGAGCCGAGAGGCCGGTACAGCTCGACTCCGGCGCGCGGCACCGAGCCGGCCGCACCGTCCACCCGGAGCTCCGATCCTGAGCCCACGACGTCGAACGCGAGATACCGGGCCGCCAACTCCACGGCGAACTCGTCCGTCGTCGTATTCGAGAGCGTGAGGCCGAGCATGAAGAAGGGGGGCGCGTACGGCTTGTTGCGGGCGCGAACGAGCAACCCCGGCGTCGTCCCGGACAGTGACCGCTCCCATCCGACGGTCTCGTACCGGTCGAGCCCGGTGAAGCTCTCGAGCTCCGTTTCGAGCGCGGGAATGTCGAGCGGACGGCCGATAATCGGCTCGAGACGCCTTCGCATCAGCCGTTCGTCGCCGCTTGCCACGCCTTCGACCGAGAGGAACTGCGGCACGAGCTGCTCGGTCCTGCGCCGCGATTGACGGTCGGCGAGGTACGCGTTCCAGGTGGCCTCGTCGACCGCCAGCTTCAGAAGCTCCGCTTTCATCGACTCGGCCGCCTGATATCCCGCCTCCTCGAGGTCGGCGCTGCGTCGCCAGGCGAGCGATCCGAATCCCTTGAGGTCCGGCGTGATGACGAGGTCGGCCGATGCCAGCGCGCGCCGCGTCGACGCGCGCATCATCGAGTCGAGCGTCTCGCCGGCGACTCCGAACAGTGTCCTGTTGATGATGTCCCGATCGCCGATCTCTCCGACGTTGACGGCGATGACGAAGTCGCCGCCCATCGCGCGCGCGACGTCGGCCGGGACGTTGTTCATCGCGCCGCCGTCCACGAGGACGCGTCCGTCCAGCTCGACCGGCGGAAAGATCAACGGAAGCGACATCGTCGCGCGCATCGCGCGCGGGAGGGAGCCCTTGTCCAGGGCGATGGGAGTCGACGTCTTGAGGTCCACCGCCATGCAGCGGAACGGCGTCGGCAGCTCGTCGAAGCTCTGGAGATCGGAATACGCCCCGCCGATGCGCGAGAGCAGGAACTCGACCTGCTGGCCGTTGTTGAGCGATGGGGGCGGCACGATGCCGCGCTTCAGCCCGAACTCGATGCGCGACGGATAGTCGCGTGCGTCATCCTTGCGCCGCACGTTCTTGTACCGGAACGACGACGCGCCGAACATCGCGTCCCAATCGGTCTCGGCGAGGAGCTGGTGAAGCTCGGCGGAATTCATCCCCGCGGCGAACGCGCCGCCCACGAGCCCGCCCATGCTCGTGCCGGCTACGCGATCGATGGGAATGCGATGCTCTTCGAACCAGCGGATGACGCCGACGTGCGCGAGGCCCCGGGCGCTGCCGCCGCCGAAGGCGACGCCGACCTTCGGCCTGGTGGGCTGGTGCGAACCGCCAGGGCCCGCGAGCGCCGCCGCCGTCGATGCAATGATGAGGACGCAGACCGTGTGCGAAAACATGCGGACATGCTACATCGCCGGGGGCCGCCCCACTCTGTATAACAGCTCCCCGGCGCGCGGCACCACGAGCGAGTCGCCCCCCCACTCCGCGGCCGCGCGATCGACGTCCACATCGTCCGGATCGAGGTGGCCCAGGTTGACGTGCTCGCAGCGCTCGCGCGAGATGCCCGTCGCCAGGGTGACGCGGATGCGAGGCGTCTCGACGCCCGAGTCGAGATCGAACGTTCCCAGCCCCTTGACGTGCGTCGAGTGCGCCAGGATGCCGCCTGGATACCGCTTGAAGCGTTCCCACTGCGCGAGAAAGTAATCGCGGCAGTGATAGCCGATCTCGTCGAGCACGCGGCCGTGCGTGCGGCTGACCTCGCCGACGTGCGGCGCGTAGATGATGACCTCGCCGCCGTCCGCGACCGCCGGCTCCATCTTGTACATCCCCTTCGCCGCCGTCCAGAGGTCGTCGTACAACCGCGGCATCACCGAGAGCACGCGGTCGTACGGCTCGTCCACCCACACGATGTGCCGGCGCGACGACAGGCTCGCGGCCTGCCGCCACGCCTCGCTCAGATCGCCGCAGAACATTCCCGCGACGCCCTCGTGGGTGACGACGGCCGCCAGGAGCGAGATCGGCCGGTCGACGAGCGCCGCGGCGCGATGGATGACCGCGCGCACGGGCGTGTCGATCGTCCCAATCATCTCGTGGTTCGTGATGAGCGCGCCGAGCCAGTGCGTGAAGTGAATGATCTCCGGGGCGGCGATGCCCGGGAACAGGTACTTGGCGCCGCCCGAAAATCCCGCGACCTCGTGCGGGAAGACCGGCCCGCAGATCAGAACGTGATCGTATTCGGTGGCGAGACGGTTCAGCGCGACGGGTACCTCCTCGCGGAGGCGGCCGTTCGTCAGGTCCGCGATCTCGCTCGCCGGTATCGTGCCGAGGTGAGCAAAGGTCGCCGGGTCGCTCCAGTTGTGGTTGAAGATCCGGCTTCGCCCCGCGCGCCCGTCCACGACCGATCGACCCACGTGCACCGCGAGCCTGGCGTCGTCCATCGGTGTGTGCGTGCCGAGCGCCACGAGATAGTCGAGTGCCGCCACGCGAGGCAGAAGCTCCCGCTCGAGCGTGTCGAACATGAGCGGCATCGGCATCGTGCGGGTCCCGTCCGGGATGAGGACGAGCACGCGCCGGCCGTCCAGCGGCATCGGCGCGAGTCCCGCCCGGACGATGCCCGCGACCTCGTCGGGGGCGAGATAGCCGGTGACGACGCCTTTGCCGACGACGGTCATTGCGGTATTAAAGCACCGAATCCGGGAACGGAGGTTGCGGAGGTATCGGAGAAACAACGGAGGAACGGGGTCAACGGAGACGAAACGGAGCTGTTTTTGGTTTACCAGAATCTCCGTTTCGTCCCCGCTACCTCCGTTCCTCCGTTGTCTCTCCGTTGCCTCCGCCTCCTCCGTTTCCGTTTCCCTCAAAACGTCGGAAACATCTTCTTCAGCTCGTCGAGCGGCGCCTGCCGGCCGTACTGGCAGAGCTCGAACGCTTCGGCGTACCTGACTTTCCGGCCTCGCTCCTCGCCGTAGAGCGCGATCAGACGATCCCTGTACTGATCCGCGACCGCGGCGCCGCGCTTCTTCACGAGATCGAGCAGGTACGCCTGACGCTCCTTGTCACCCTGCGGCACGTTCGGCAGCGTCCGGCCCTGCCAGGAGTCCTTGTCGCCGAACTGCGACGGCATCGCGCTGATGCAGCTCCACTTTTTCTCGGCCGCTTCGTCGATCGACACGACCAGCGTCGGCGTGAAAGGCCGCGGATCCTGAAACGGGTCCGAGTAGTGGAGGAACACGGGGTTGCGGGGCGTCGGCGGGGTGTCGGGCACGAAGAACGGCGCCACGACGACGACCGCGGCGTCATCGGTGAGGACGCCCGTGTAGCGGTGGTCGGGATGGTAGTCGTACGGGCGGTGACTCATGACCACGTCCGCCTGCCATCCGCGAATCAGCCGCGCGACGGTCTTGCGGTTCTCGAGCGACGGCGTCAGCTCGCCGTCGTGGATGTCGAGCACCTCGGTCTCGATGCCGAGCAGCCGCGCGCATTCCGCCACTTCGGCCTTGCGCCGCCGCGCGAGCGGGCCGCCGGCCGTCTCGAAATGCCCGACGTCGCCGTTGGTCATCGCGACGAACTTGACCTTGTGTCCCCGGCCGGCCCAGAGCGCCGCGACTCCGCCCGCTTTCAACTCGGCGTCGTCTGGATGCGCGCCGAAGGCGATCACGCGCAAAGGCTGCGCGGGCGCCTGCCCCTCGGCGACGGGGCTGACGGCGACGACGAACAGAAGCAGCGACGCGGCGCACACGCGGATCATTCCCACTCCTTCATTGGAAGCCCTATTGTCGGGTCGCGAGCCGGTAGAGATGTGTGTCCGTTCGAATGAACAATGACCTGGCCGACACGGCCATCGACGCGAGCGTCGCGCCATCGAGCGTGCTGGTTGCCAGCTTGCGGAACTCCCGGCCAGGTGCGACGACGGTCGCGACCCCCTCCTCGGCCAGGAAATAGATCCGTCCGTCCGCGAAGACTGGAGAGGCCGAGTACGCGCCTCCGAGACGCTGCTGCCAGTAGATGTGTCCGGTCCTGGCGTCCAGGCAGGAGGCAATGCCGGCGTCGTTCACGACGTAGAGCTCGTCACCCACGAGAAGGGGAGAGGGCGTCAGCGGCGCCGCTCGCTGCAATTTCCAGGCGACGTGCGTTCGGGTCACGTCGCCGGACCCGTCCGGGCGGACCGCGATCAAAGACGGCTGGTTGAAGCCTGTCGCGATGTAGACGAGCCCGTGGCCGTAAATCGGCCGCGGCACGTTCGAGAAGCCATTGTCGTAGCCGACCCGCCAGATCTCCTTGCCCGACTCCGGCTCGTACGCGGTCGCGCGATACGCGCCGACGCTTACGACCTCGTCACGCTCCCCGACGCGAATCACGAGCGGCGTCGAGTACGCCTGGTCCGCGGGTTGACTCCGGTCCCGCTTCCAGCGAACCTTGCCGGTCCGCTTGTCGAGCGCCACGACGAACGCCGCGTCGCTGCCGTCGCAACTGAAAATGAGAAGATCGCCGTGGAGCACGGGCGACCCGCCGGCGCCGTGCTGAGACTCGTAGGAAAAGCGCGCCTTCCAGACGATCTCGCCGCTGGTCGTCAGCGCCGCCGTGCCCTCGGCGCCGAAGTGCACGTAGATCCGGTCACCGTCGACGATTGGCGTCGGCGACGCGCGGTTGTTCTTGGGGTTGATCGGATTGTCGTTCCTGGTCCGGAAGACTTCGACGTTGAGCAGCTCGCGCCCGGTCTCGACGTCGAACGCCAGCGCGCGCAGCGATCGGCCTCGCTCGCCATCCGCCGTCGTCACCCACACGCGGCCGCCGCCGACCACCGGAGACGACCATCCCGCGCCCGGGACCGGGGTTTTCCATACGACGTTTCGGGACTCGCTCCACTCGAGCGGCAGGCCCTGCTCGGCGGAGTGCCCCTGGCCGGTCGGCCCGCGGAACGCGGGCCAGTCCTCGCCTGAAGCCGCGGAGGCGACCGCGCAAAGTAGGACACACAAGGCGATGCGAATGCGCACCTCAGTCGCCTTCGTGGCGGCGGGACTGGTTCGGATCTCCCGAAGCCGGCACCTGCTCGCCCCACTCATCGACGAGAAGCGGCGGCGGCTCGCTGGCGATGAGGTACTCGAACTCACGCCGGAAATCCTGAAGCGACAGGCGGGCCGTAGCGGCCAGCTTCGCGAGCTCGTGCGGATCCTCGAAGTCGTCGCGTCGCAGACGGATCATGTAGCGCCGCGCGATCGCGTAGCGCGTAGACGCGACGTCGACCAGGCGGAGCCGCGTCCGGCCGGTCTCCGGATCCATCATCTGATGGAATGGAATCGGCACGAAGTGGCCGCCCTGGATCGAGATCATGCCGGCGTTCCCGCCCGACAGGAGGTACTTCGCGGCGCAGTAGCCGAGGTCGCGCGTGTACTCCATGTCGAACGGGATGGGATCGGCGCACCGCAGCTCGTACCCGACGTTCTTCACGGCCGTCGTCGTCTTGATCCCGAACTTCTTGAGCCGTGCGTTCACCTGCGCCTTGAGGATCTCGCCCAGGTTGACTTCCGCGATGCGGAGGTGCCCGTGGGCATCGCGCTCGACCTCTTCCAATCCCGCGAGGTCCTCGTCGGCGACGTCGAGGACGACTCCCTCGGCGATCATCGCCACGCCGTCGCGGCGCCCGTAGCTCAGGCGCTTGATGATCGCGCCGACGAGCGTGTCCACGATCGCCTTCAGACGGATCGGCTTGGGGAACTCTTCAGGAATGAGCGTCAGCGTCGCGCCGGCGGCCTTCCCGATGCCGAGCGCCAGGTGGCCGGCCTTGCGCCCCATCGCGATCACGAAGTACCAGCGCGAGGTCGTCTTCGCGTCCACCATCAGGTTCTTCACGATGTCGACGCCGTAGTGCCGGGCGGTCTGGAACCCGAACGTGTCGACGTGCGGCGGCAGGTCGAGATCGTTGTCGATCGTCTTCGGGACGTGAACCACGTGGATGCGGCCGGCGGCGCGCTGTTCCAGCTTCATCGCGGAAAACGCCGTGTCGTCGCCGCCGATGGTGATGAGCTGCGTGACGTTGAGCCGCAGCAGCGACATCACGCACTTCTCGAGCAGCGCCGGGTCGGACGTGGGGTTGGCCCGCGCGATGCCGATATGCGACCCGCCGCGGAAGTGGATGCGGCTGACGGCGTCGATCGTCAGCGGCATCACGTGGTCGATGTCGCCCTGCATGATCCACTCGAAGCCGTCGCGCACGCCGAGCACCTCGATGCCCTCGAGCCGCGCGCGGATCGTCGCCGCGCCGATCACGCTGTTGATGCCGGGTGCGGGTCCCCCGCCCACGAGGATCGCCAGGTTCTTGTGGTGTTCCACTGATGTCATCATAGCCCGCCTTCGCTAAAGCTACGGCGCGGCAGGCTGCGCCTTCGAGACGATCCACGCTCCGGGTTCGAGCATCACGCCATCGATCAATTCCGATCCGAGCCGGACGAGCGACGCTGGACCAGGCGCGGTCCGACGAAGCTCGTACAGCGTGTTCTCGTCGACGACGAACCATTCGGGGAACTCGTTCAGGCGGACGTAGTTCTGATGAAGGTTCATCGCGCGCCGGTGCCGGGCGAAGTCGAACCGGATGGTCGATGCGGCCGGCATCTCCAGGCTCACGTGGAGCCGATCGCCATCGCGAACCGCTCCGACTCGCATGCCGGGCCGCCAGTGGGCCGGCCGGACGCCCTGGCTCTGCATGAGCGCGTACAGCATGGCGGTGCGGTTGAAATTCCCTTCGCCGTACCAATACTCGACGTGACCGTCGGGCCGCTGCATCCCGAGCATCACGTCCATTTCTGATTCAATCCAGTCCAGGGCCTCGGGCGCCGGTTCACGCGCCGTCAGGTACAGCGCGCTCTCGAGGCTGTCCGCATAACCGTCGAACGAGCCCAGCGGCAGCGCGGGATCGGACCTCGGCTCCCAGACATGCCGTCGATATTTCGGCAGGCTGCGCAGGACGCGCCTGACCGCCTCGCGGTACCGCTCGTCTCCCGTGCACTGATAGAACGAGTAGACGGCGCCGTAGACGTATCCCCAGTTGTCGGAGAGCCCGGTGTCGATCGGCTTCAACGTGGCCGCATCCACTTCGTTGTACAGCAGGCCATCCGGGTTCGCGGACTCGAGGACCCGGTCGAGCATGCGGGCGATGACGGGACGCCAACGCTCCGCGCGCGGGCTCTGCCAGCGCCGCTCGTTCGCGTACTGGAGCACGAGCCCGACGATGAGCTCGTTGCCGTGATCGCGGAACCGGAGGCGCTGGTTGCCGGTGTGAGCGGCGAAGTCCCACTGGCCGCTCGGCACGCCGTGGCTGCCAGGGATGACCTCCTCGATGTAGGCGTCGGCGATGCGGCGCGCCCAGTCGATGAAGCGCTGCTCGCCCGTCATGACCGCGAGCCGCGCCAGCACCTGGAGATAATCGCCGTTCAGCTCCGAGTCGGACGCGGGCAGCCGGCCGTGGCGCGACTCGACCGGCGCCCGCTCCATCGCGTCGGCCATCATGTCCACCATCCGCGCGAACCAGGGCGTGCGGCCCAGGTACTCCGTGACGGACACGAGGCCGTCCTTCGCATATTCACCAGCGCCGAAGAAGCTTGGCGGACCCAGGCGACCGGTCGCCAGATCGAGGTTGCCGGGGATCGATGCCTCCGCGCTCGTGTAGCGCACCTCGTTGCGGAGCATCTCCATCATCCGGCCGCGATACAGCTCGGGATCCGTGAGGTGAGCGGTGAGGATCAAATAAGGATACAGATCCGCGCCGGAGTTGTGCGGCGTGTACTCGCGCTTCGCGGGCGGCGGGCCACCCGGAGGCGCGATGCGATCCGGGAGCAGCAGCGTGCGCTCGTCGGCATGTTTCAACCAGGCGCGCATCAGACGGTCCATCGCGGTCAGCGCTCTCTCGAACCGTCGTCCACGCTCGCGCGCGAGCGCCTGCGGTGTGGGCTCCTGGGACCAGCCGACGGGCGCTGCCATCACGGCGAGGAGAACCGCCAGCGCAGCGAGCGAGGGCCTGAGGGTCGACGCCACGGTCATGGAACGGACACACGATAGATGTTGCGATGGGTCGCGACGCGGATGAAGGCATACACGGAAGGGTCCGCGCTCGAGAAGACTCTCGCGTGAGGAAGGAGGCGCGCGCCCGGGAGATCTTTCGCCGCTGCCACCGAGGCCATCCCTGAGGCGGGCAGCGGCGGCAGGACCTGTCCCGGCTTCAGGGGCACGACATACGTCTGGCGCGTCGGCGCCGAATGCACGTACACCAGTCTTCCATCCGGCGACCATTTGACGAGAGGCGGCGTGACGCCGCGGTTCTCCTCTCCCGCGGTAGCGCAGTCCGTACAGATCGTCGTGAGCCGGCTGCCACCGGCGGCGGGGTAGATGACGACCGATTCTCCCTCCCAGAGCGCGACGACGCTTCCGTCCGGCGAGACGTCATAGATGAAGCTGATCGGCGTCGACAAGATTCGACGCATCCCGCTGCCGTCATCCTGCATCCGGTACAAGAACGGCACTCCGCGTTCCCATCCCACGAAGAACACACCGCCCTTCGGATCGAACACGGCGCGTGTCACGTGGTCCAACGAACGCAACCGCCGCGGGGGCGAGCCCCCGTCGAGCTGCGCCACCCAGATCCCGGAGCGCCCTTCATCGTCGATGTTGATGAAGAGGACACGCGTCCCATCACCGGAAACGGCGTAGTGTTCCATCAAGTAGTCGGGCAGGAGCCGATCGCGCTTGCCGCTCTCGACGTCGGTGACCCACAGCTCGCCGCTGACGAATCGCCGATTCGCGCGCGAGCGCTGCAGGTAATACAACCGTCGCCCATCCGACGAGAACGACGGAAGAAACGCGTAGCCCTGCGACGTAAGCTGCCTCTCCCCTCGGGAATCCTGGATCCATATGGTGCTCTGACTCTCGCCGACCGACGTGACGAAGGACCGGCCGTCCGGGGCGAACGCAATCCCTTGCTCTTCGGCGGGCCCGGACGTCAGCTGCTCCGGCCGGCCGTCGGGAAAGCGCTGTCGCCAGATGTGAAACCCGTCCCCGGTATTGGCGGAGAAGTACATCCAGGCGCCGTCCGGCGTCCAGGCCGAGTCCGTGCACTGCGCGGGCGAAGGGCCGACGGCCTTCCCGGGTGAGGTCCCGTCGAACGGCACGAGTCGGCAGGGCAGCCATCCGCCGAGGCCCATTTCGACGACAAGCACGTGCCGCCCGTCGGGCGACTGAAAGGACCGGTGAGCCATGCCGTTCGTGTCGGCCGGCACGTACACCCTCCGCTCGCCCGCACGGCTCTCGCTGGAGGTGAAGATTCCCATGTGAATGCTCTCGCCACGATTCATGTACTTTGAGAAGAGGACATTGCGCTGGCCGGAACTGGAATCGATCCACGTCAGACCGGATGCGTTCGCGAGCAGCGGGCTCGGTTCCCCGCCCAGGACCGGCACGACCCAGGTATCGGCGAATTCGGAGGTGTACGCGATCCGCGACCCGTCGGGAGAGAACATCGTGGGTCCCATCTTGGTTGAGCCGTCGCGCGTGAGCCGTACGGGCTCGCCGTCGGGCAGGAGCTTCACGTACAGATCGCCCGGCCCTACAAACGTGTTCTCTCCGCGGATGAAGGCCAGCATGCGGCCGTCGAGGGAGAGCGCGGGCGCGACGGCCGAATCGGCGAAGTTGGTCAGCGGCGTGTAGGTCAGAGACGTCGGATCCGCGCGCCCGAACGCTCCCCAGGCCCAGAGCGCACCGATGGCCGCGAGCACGAGCGCGAGGACTGGACCTGCCACCCACCACGTCCGTCGGCGCGTCGAATGGTACGCGGCAATGGGTGCGGAGATCCCGTCCGCGCTCTGTCGTGCGACCCGCCGGAGATCGACGACGACATCCCGCATCGACTGGTAGCGGTCGCCCGGGTCTTTTTCGATCGCCTTCGCGACGAGCGACTGGAGCGCAGCGGGGACATCGTCCGGCAGCGGCTCGGCCGGCCGCGAGGTGATCGCCTGCAGAACCTCGAAGTCCGACCGGCCTGTAAACGGCTTCCGCCCGGCCAGCAACTCGTAGAGCACGAGTCCGAAGGAAAAGATGTCGCTGCGCGCGTCGAGCGGCTTGCCCATCGCCTGCTCGGGCGACATGTACCCAACCGTCCCGATGACGGCCCCCGGCGACGTCGCGTCCGTGATCGTTCGGGTCGCATCGTCTGACGTCGCGTGCGCCTCGAGCTTCGCGAGGCCGAAGTCCGCCAGCTTCGCGTGCCCGCCTGCGGTCACGAGGATGTTCGCTGGCTTGACGTCCCGGTGCAGGATCCCTGCCTGATGCGCGGTCGCGAGGCCGTCGGCGACGCCGGCGAGCAGGTCGACGACCTGCCGCCACGTGCGCCGTTCCGCCTGCGCCCAGTCGCGGAGGGTTCCTCCGTCGACGAACTCCGTGACGAGGTACTGACGGCCGTCCGACTCTCCGACCTCGTGGACCGTGAGGATGTGCGGATGGTTGAGCGCCGACGCCATCCGCGCTTCCTGTAAGAAGCGCCGCCGGGCTGACTCGTCCACGAATGCCGAGGAGACGAACTTGATCGCGACCGGACGATCGAGCCGCGTGTCCCTGGCGCGCACGACCTCGCCCATCCCGCCTTTGCCCAGGCTGGCCTCGATGCGGTACGGTCCAAGCTGCTCACCCGGCTGAAGACTCATCTCGATTCGGAAGCATAATACCCGCACCATGGCGAAGCTCTCGATCGCCCCGCTGGCGCTGCTGCTCCTCGTCGGGGGTGCGCCGCAGACGGCCAACGTCGAGAGCACGCTGGAGATCATCGACGTCGCGACGGGTGCGCGTCAGGTCGTGTACCGTGCGCAGGAGCACTTCGAGGCGCCGAACTGGTCGCGGGACGGCAAATTCCTGGTCATCAATCGTGCCGGCCGGTTGTACCGCGTGCCGACAACGGGCGGGACGCTCGAAGCGATCGACACGGGAACGGCCAGCCGCCTGAACAACGACCACGGCTTCTCGCCCGACGGCCGCCTGCTGGCGATCAGCCATTCGCCAGAGCGGCAGTCATTGATCTATGTCCTGCCCGCGATCGGCGGCGAGCCGCGTCTCGTCACGCCCCTCGGTCCGTCCTACTGGCACGGCTGGTCACCGGACGGGAAGAAGCTGACGTACTGCGCGCAGCGCAACGGCGAGTTCGACATCTATACGATCCCGGTCGAGGGCGGAGCGGAGACGCGCCTGACGACGGCGCCGGGGCTGGACGACGGTCCGGACTACACGGCGGACGGACGGTTCATCTACTTCAACTCCGAGCGCAGCGGCGTCATGCGCATCTGGCGGATGGCGGCGGATGGAACCGGGCAGGAGCAGGTGACGTTCGACGACGCGTACGCGGACTGGTTTCCGCACCCCTCGCCTGACGGGCGCTGGATTGTGTTCCTCTCCTACGACAAGGGCGTCAAAGGACATCCGCCCAACCATGACGTCGTGCTGCGGCTTATGCCGCTCGCGGGCGGGACGCCGAAAGTCATCGCGAAGCTGTTCGGCGGTCAGGGCACGATCAACGTGCCATCCTGGTCGCCCGACAGCTCACGATTTGCGTTCGTCAGCTATCGGTTGGTGAAGCAGCCCTAAGGGCTGCGCTACGGCAACCGGCTGATCTTCTCGCGCAGCATCGGCAGCGGCAGCGAGCCGTCCTGAAGCACCGCGTCGTGGAAGCGCCGCGATCGTCGAAGCGACTCGCCCTGTCGCTGCTGCGACTCGGCCCTGAGGCGCTCGATCTCCAGCGCGCCCACCATGTAGGCCGTCGCCTGTCCCGGCCAGATGATGTAGCGATCGACCTCGGACGTGATCTCCGCGTCGTTCGCCAGGTGGAGCGCCTTCATGAAATCGATCGCGCGCTGGCGCGGCCAGCCGAACGCGTGCAGGCCGGTGTCGACGACGAGTCGCGCGGCGCGGTAGGCGCGGCTCTGCCACATGCCGAGCAGGTCGAGGTCCGACGAGTAGAGCTTCATCTCATCGGCGAGCCGCTCCGCGTACAGGCCCCATCCCTCGCTGAACGCGGAGGTCGAAATGATCTTCGTGATCAGGTGCGCGTCGGCACGCTCTCTGGAGAGCGAGAACTCCAGATGGTGACCGGGAATCGTTTCATGGAAGACGACCGCTTCCAGATCCGACTTCCGGTTGCCGATCCATTTGCCGGCGTTGATCTGGTATTCGCCCGGCCGCTTCCCGTCGATCGTCCCGGCCTGATACCGGTCCGCGGCCGTCGGTTCTTCGACGAGCGGAATCGGCGTCACGATGACTTTCGTTTTCGGCAGCCGTCCGAACCACTGCGGCATCGCGGCGGCCGCACGCTCGGCAGCGCTTGCGCGCCTGGGTGATGACGGCGTCGCGGTTGTCCCACTTGTATTGCGGCTGTTCGAGCTGGGTGAAGGCCGCGTCCAGGTCGGACGTTTTGAACAGCCGCTCGACGATCGCTCGCTCAGCGGTCTTGATGCGCTCCAGCTCCTCGAGCCCGGTCTTGTGTACCTCGTCCGCCGTCACCGCCATCGTCGTCATGTCGCGCAATCGCGCCTTGTAGCAGGCGCTGCCGTCCGGCAGCGCGGAGACGCCCACCGCTTCCCTCGCGCGAGGCAGGTACTCATCGCGAAGGAACGATTGATAGCGACGGAACGCGGGTACGAGATCCTTCTTCACCATTTCACGCCAGGCTGCCGCGAAGGATTGTGACTTCGTGCGCTCGGCCGGACCGAAGTAAGGGCTCGGGTCGTCTGCGAAGCCGTCCATCTGCGTGATCACCTGCTGGACGTTGCCCCGCGGGGCCGAGTATCCGCGCTTCAATCCCTCGCGCAGGTTCGCGATCTCGTTGTCCGCATAGCCCGCGAGCCCGCGGAAACGCGCGATGGCCTGCTTCTGCAGCGCCTCGGTGTCGATCGGCTGGATCTGCGCGAGCTGACCGTACGACGCCTGCCAGCCGCCCATTTGATCGACACTCCAGAGCTCCGCCTCGCACACGCGATTGCCGATCGAGGTGTCGAGCGCTTCCCGCAGGAAGCCGTGGATCACCCACTCGGGGCGCCCGGCGAGCGCCTGCTCGTCGATCGCGTTCAGCTTTTTGCAGGAACTGATCCTCTTCGGACACGGCGCTTCGCGCGGGCGTCGAGCGAGTTGTCGCTGATCCGCCCGTGCTCGGCGTCCGGCAGCCCCAGGTAGGTTCCCAGCTCCGGAAAATGGCGCTTGAACGCCGCGACCACTTCATCCGCGAGGGCAATGGTTGCGGCGACGGCGGGCGGCGTCGAGGGTGCCTGGTAGGCGGTGACCGTCATGCCGATCGCGAGGAGGATCCCGAGACTCTTGAGCATGACCAATGATAGAGGCCACAGAGGCCCTTGAGAAAGGCGGGGACGAAGAGACACAGAGACACAGAGAAAAGAAAATAGACGGTCCTCTGTGTCTCTGCGTCTCTGTGCCTCACCGTCCACGCTTTTCTCTGCGGCCTCGATCTCCTCTAGTTCTCTGTTCTTTACATCTTACCCAGTACCTCCAGCAGCGCCGTTGTCATCCACGGAATGTACGTGATGAGCACGACGCCGAGGCCAAGGACGCCCAGCATCGGCAATGAGGCGGCGGTGACTTCGAGCAGCGGTTTCTTGAAACGATAGGACGCAAGAAACAGGTTCATGCCGACTGGCGGCGTGAGGTACCCCAGTTCGAGGTTCGCGACGAAGATGATGCCGAGGTGCACCGGATGGATGCCGAAATGCTGCCCGAGCGGCACGATGAGCGGTACGACGACGAAGGTGGCGGAGTAGATGTCCATCAGGCAGCCGACGACGAGCAGGAACAGGTTCAGCATCAGCAGAAAGACCATCGGCGAGCTGATATAGGCCTGCGTCCATTCGAGCAACCGGCCAGGGACGTCCGCACCAATCAGGTAGCTCGTCAGGCCGACGGCCACTCCAAGGATCACCAGCACCCCGCCGACAGTGGCCACACATTCCGCGAAGACCCGCCGCAGCGTGTCGAACTGCCGGACGTCACTGTGGACGAACACCTGGACGATGAACGCGTAGAGCGCCGCGAGCGCCGCCGCTTCGACGATCGTCGCAAACCCTCCGAAGAGCGCGACCAGCACCACGACCGGCAGCGCCACTTCCCACTTGCCCTGCCATAAAGCGCGGATCGCGCCGCCGGTGAAAACGGAGTGCGGCCAGTAGCATGCGTGGCGCCTTCACGCACGCCCCATGCGGCCGTGAGCCCGAGCAGCAGCACTCCGGGCAGGATGCCGCCGATGAACAGATCCTCCACCGGGATCTGCGCCACGATCGCGTACAGAATCAAGGGCAGCGACGGCGGGAGCAGCAGTCCGAGCGAGCCGGACGCCGTGAGCAGCCCCACGGAAAACTTCTCGCGATAGCCGTCCTTGATGAGCGCCGGCAGCAACAGGCCGCCGAGGGCGAGGATGGTGACCCCGGATCCGCCGGTGAAGATCGTGAAGAACGCCGAGAGCATCGCGCAGACGACCGCGGTTCCTCCGGGGAACCACCCGAACAAGGCGCGGAACACGTTCAGGAGCCGCTCGGGAGCTTTCCCCTCGGCGAGCAGAAATCCACAGAGCGTAAACAACGGAATCGACGCCAGCGTGGGCTTCACCGCCAGCTGGTAGGTCTCGATGAGAATCGCCGACGGCCCGACGCCGTCGGTGATGAACAGGACGACCGCCACTCCTCCAAGCACGACGAAGATCGGCGTTCCGCAGCCGGCTGCGACGAGGAGCGCTGCGACGAGCGGCCACTGAAGGCCCGCCGGAAGTGTGGGGGTCGCATTCCACACCAGCCATCCGCCGGCGACCATGCCGCACGCCGCGATCGCGCGGGACGCCCAGCCGCCTTTCGCTCGCCACACCGTGCGCAACGCGATCAGCCCGAATGCAAACGGCAGCACCGTTTGCGCGATCCACGTGGTGACGCCGGCAGCGATCACGGTGCCAGCCTCGCGCTCGCTCCTCACCAGCTCGAACGCGCCGACGCACAGCATCGCCGACACCGCGGCGGCAACCGTGGCGGCAAACGTATCGGCCCAGTCACGGGCGCGACCCGCCGGAAGGAACGTGCCGGTCGCCAGCGCCAGCATCGTGCCCTCGCGCGCGGCCAGCGCCGCGCCGAGAAACCCGACCCAGAGCACCAGATGCTGGACGAACGGAATGGACCCGCGAATGCCCGTGCCGGCGAAGCGGCGAAGCAGGATCTCCGCGAGAGGCAGGACGACCATCACGCCAAGCGCGACGGCCGCGAGGCCATCCTCGACCCGATGAAGCAGCCGGACCACCGGCGAGCCGGTGCGCGGCGGCGCGGCCGGAACGACGCTCGTCACTTGGCGATCGGCCGCGCCTTCCGATAGGCATCGCGCTCGCGCACCGCGAGCTCGAAGACATCGCGCGGTATCAGGTCGTCGCGCATCGTTTTGGTGAAGCCGTCAGCAACCGTCCGGAACTCTGCCAGCGCGGCCGCGTCCGCCTTGACGACGGTCATGCCACTCTTCTGCATCACGGCAATCGACTCGGCGTCGGTGCGGGGGACTTCGGTGCGGAAACGCGCCTCGGTCTTGCGGGCGGCTGCCGTCAGCAGCGCACGGTCGGCCTCGCTGATCGCCTCCCACGTCTTCTTGTTGACAATCGTCGCGCCGACGAGCGGCGAGATGCCGACGTCGAGCATGTACGGCGTGTACTTGTACCACTGGAACGAGAGCGCCGAGAGCGGCGTCACCGGGACGGCCTCAATCATGCCGGTCGTCAGCGACGACAACATGTCTGCCGACGACAGCGGCACCGGCTGGAACCCGTTGTCCTTGTACCATTGCACGGTCACGTCGTCACCCGCGGAGGTGAAGAGCTTCATGCTCTTCAGGTCCCGCAGATTCTTCGCCGGCTTCTTGCTGAAGACCTGAACCCACCCGCCGCTGCCCCAGTTGATGAAGACGAAGCCCTTGTCGGCGAGCCGCTGGGTGATCATCGGCTCGAGCTTGCCCATGACGTGGTCGAGCTCGGCGTAGTCCTGGAAGAACATCGGGATGAAGAACACGTTGAAGGACTGATCGATCGCACATCGCCAGGCTGACGGCCGAGAGCGAGGCGGCCTGCAATTGTCCGGACGTCCGCATCTTGCGGATGATGGCGTCCTCGTCGCCCTGCGTTCCGGCCATCACCGTGAGGCGCACGCGGCCGCCCGTCAGCCGCCCCCATTCCGAGGCCTGTTCTTTGAGGATGGTGTTCCAGATCGTACCGGCCGGAATCACGGTGCCGAGACGGACCTGCGTCACGCCTTGCGCGTGCGGATATCCCGCAGCCAGAAGTCCGATTGCCACCAGCGAGGCCAACACTCTCATCGCGCTACTCCCAACCCCCGATATGCCAGCGAGTGGAGTCCGGTCAATCCGACCACCGCGCCCGGTGGCTCCGGAGACTTGTCTGGCGTGAACAGATCGTCGGCGCGCGCCAGGAGCGCACGCGCCTTCCGTTGATAGATGACGTTCGACAGCCGGAGGCGGGGCACCTGGTTGACGTCGATGGCCAGCGCCTTCGCGAGGAGCTCTTCGAATTCCTTGCGATTCTGCTCCGCAACGCTGATGCCCGACGCCAGTGACACGTGGGGACTCGCCGATTCCCCCTTCGACAGCTCCACCGAACGGGCGTAGTGGAGGCGAGCGTTCTTGACGGACCCGCCCATCGCCTCGGGCAGCGAGTCGAGCGAGATCAGGACGTCGTGGATGGAGCCGAGCTCGTAGGCCTCGTCGAGCTCGAGCGCGCGGTCCATGATGGCGCGAACGATGGGTAGCTGATTGAGCAACTCCGGCTTTTCGGATCCCGCCGAGACGAGGGCGCCCCAGGTCGCGCCGGTCCAATAGAGTACCGGCACTTCCTCCTTCGAGAACGCCTTCATCGTCCCTGTCGGATCTTTCTCGACCGCCGCGCGAAATCCTTTGTGGGTGAGCTCGACGCGACGCAGGCAATAGCCAAGCGCCCGCTGATACATCTTGAGGGCCCGTTCGCGTCCGGCGACCGACGCCTCGAAGTCCTTGGGCTCGATGAGTTCCGCGTCGGTCTGGACAAACGCGTAGGCATACTGCGTAAAGCCACTGCACGCGGTCAACAGCAAGCCTTTGTGTTCAGGGACTTCGGCGAGGAGGGACTCTATCGTCTTCAGCGAGAAGGGCACCGCGTCGCGAATGAGGTCGGGGTCTTCGTCGGAAGAAAAGGTGTCGCCGCTCGCCGCGAGCGTATCGGCCAGGCGGTTGATCGCCATTTTCTTGATTGAGCACGCGGCGGTGCCGGAGGTGGCGAGTGCGAACGTCAACAGGCCCGTGATTGTTCGATGCATGCGATATGGAGACGGCACGCATTTTATGCGATAGGTCCCTGTCAGGTTAAGCTTTCACCACTTTGCCCGCCGCGGATCCCACCACCCTCCTGCTCGTCTGCTTCCTCGGCGTCGCGCTCGTCGTCTTCCTGATCACATGGCTCAAGATTCCGGCGTTCGTCGCGCTGGCGGCGGGGGCGTTCTTCGTGGGGTTGGCCGCGCGCATGCCGCTGGCGGACATCCCGCGCGCGTTTCAGCAGGGCGTGGGAGACACTCTGGGATTCATCGCCGTGGTGATCGGGCTCGGCACGATCATCGGCAAGCTCCTCGCGGAGTCGGGCGGCGCGGTCGTCGTGTCCGGGGCGCTCGCGCGCGCCCTCGGCGAACGAAGGCTCGACTGGGCCATGATGCTGTCCGGGCTCATCATCGGGCTGCCGGTGTTCTTTCAAGTGGGCCTCGTCCTGCTCGCGCCGGTGCTGTTCACGCTGGCGCGAACGAGACCCGGTTCGCTGATCCGTCTCGGAATTCCCATGGTTGCGGGTCTGTCTGTCGCCCACGGCCTCGTCCCGCCGCATCCCGGACCGCTCGCCGCCATCGAGCTGCTCGGTGCGGATACGGGTCGTACGCTGTTCTATTCGTTGATCGTCAGCCTTCCGGTCGCCGTGATCGCGGGGCCGCTCTTCGGCCGCTTCATCAGCCGGCGCGTGCGGGTCGACGCCGGCGCGATGGCCGAGCAGCTCACCGGAACCGGGACCGGGGCGCGAGCGCCCTCGTTGGCGGTCACGCTGCTCACGATCCTGCTGCCGGTGCTCCTGATGCTGGTCGCGGCGCTGGCGCAGGCTACGCTGCCCAACGGCGTCGTACGCCAGTGGCTCGGATTCGCGGGAAGCCCGCTCGTCGCGATGCTCGTCGCGACGCTCCTCTCGCTGTACACCTTCGGCCGGGCCTGCGGGTTCGACCGCGCGCGTCTGCTGCGCTTTGCGGAGGAGGCGCTCCCGCCGATCGCGAGCGTGCTGCTCGTGGTCGGCGCCGGTGGCGGGTTCGGGAGGGTACTGGATGCCGCCGGGGTCGATACCGCGATCGCGAACGCGATGGGAGGGCTCCAGCTCTCGCCGCTCGTGCTCGGGTGGGTGATCGCATCGCTGCTTCGCCTGTCGGTCGGCTCGGCCACCGTCGCGGTGGTGACCGCCGCCGGTATCATGTCGCCTATCGCGTTTGCGCTGCCGGACCTAAACAAGGACTTGCTGGTGGTCGCGATCGGCGCGGGCTCGCTCATCGCGTCGCACGTGAACGACGGAGGGTTCTGGCTGGTGAAGGAGTATCTCAACATGAGCGTCCCGCAGACGGTGGCGACCTGGACGCTGATGGAGACGATCATCGCCGTGGCCGGCCTGGCCGGCGTGCTGCTTCTCGGATTGGTGACGGGCTGAGCGCCTGCGGCCCGAGCGAGCGGCCGGAGGGCAGCCCGGCGAAGCCGGGCCCGCGAGCGAGAGCGAGCGGGGGTGGGGCCCCGCGAGCGCAAGAAAATAATGTCGGACATGCTGATCCTGGACGCGCACCTTGACCTGGCGATGAACGCGCTCGAGTGGAACCGCGACCTGTCGCGGCCGATCGACGAGATCCGCGCGCGCGAGCGCCACCTGACCGACAGGCCCGATCGTGGGCGCGGCACCGTGTCGTTTCCCGAGATGCGCCGCGGCGGCGTCGGTCTCTGCGTCGGCACGCAGATCGCCCGGTACGTGGCGCCGGACAACCGGCTGCCGGGCTGGCACTCGCCCGAGCAGGCGTGGGCGATGACCCAGGCGCAGCTCGCGTGGTATCGCGCCATGGAGGATCGCGGGGAGCTCGTGCAGATTCGCGATCGCGCCGGGCTGGACGGCCATCTCTCGCGGTGGCAAGGCGCCTCCACCGACAGGATGCCGATCGGGTACGTGCTGAGCCTCGAAGGCGCCGACTCGATAGTGACCCTGCCGCACCTGGAGCGGGCCTACGCGTACGGACTTCGCGCCGTCGGCCCGGCGCACTACGGGCCGGGCGTCTACGCGCAGGGCACCCACGCGAGCGGCGACCTGGGCACGCGCGGCCGCGAGCTGCTCCGCGAGATGGAACGGCTCGGCATCATCCTCGACGTCACGCACCTCTGCGACGACAGCTTTCGCGAGGCGCTGGATCATTTCCAGCGGCCACGTGTGGGCGAGCCACACCAACTGCCGGTCGCTCGTGCCGGACGGGCGTCAGTTCTCCGACGATCAGATTCGCGAGCTCATCGAGCGGGACGCCGTCATCGGCCTGGCGTTCGACGCGTGGATGCTGGTGCCCGGCTGGGTGCGCGGCGAGACGACGCCCGAGCGCGCCGGCGTGACGCTCGAGACCGTCGTCGATCACATCGACCACATCTGCCAGATCGCCGGCAACGCGCGGCACTGCGGGATCGGATCCGATCTGGACGGAGCGTTCGGACGGGAGCAGTGTCCGTCCGATATTCACACGATCGCCGACCTCTCCCGCCTGCCCGCGGTGCTCGCGGCGCGCGGGTACAGCGGCCAGGACGTCGAGGGGATCGCGCACGGCAATTTCGTTCGGTTTTTGCAGAAAGCCTGGAGTTGATGAACGGATTCAACGGATCACGGTTGAAACGCAGAGGACGCAGAGGACGCAGAGGACGCAGAGACAGCGAGTGTCGGCCGGGCCCGACCTACGGTCGGGCCTACGGCGGCGCGACAAGGTCCGGATGCACGAGCCCACCGTAGCTCCGAGGCTCGTGTATCCGGGTCTTGTCGCGTCGCCGACGCGCCGCAGGCGCGCGGCCGACACCTCCGCGTTCTCTGCGCACTCTGCGTTTAATGTTTTGCTTTGCGCCGGAGTTGATGTCATGCATCGTCGCGACTTTCTCAAGCGGAGCGCTGCTGCATTTGCAGCGGCCGGGATCCCGGCCTACGCAGCGCAACTCGGCGACCCCGCAAACGTGTCGGCCTCATCGGCAGCGGCTGGTACGGCAAGACCGATCTGTTCCGCCTGATTCAGGTCGCGCCGGTCGAGGTCGTCTCGCTCTGCGATGTCGACAGCCGGATGCTCGCGGATGCGGCGCAGCAGGTCGCCGCGCGCCAGGCATCGAAAAAGACGCCGCGCACGTACACCGACTACCGCAAGATGCTCGCCGAGCGCGACCTCGACATCGTCCTCGTCGTCACGCCCGATCACTGGCACGCGCTGCCGACGATCGCGGCGCTCGAGTCCGGCGCGGACGTCTATCTCCAGAAGCCGATCAGCGTCGACGTCATCGAAGGACAGGCGATGCTCGCCGCCGCGCGCAAGCACAAGCGCGTCGTCCAGGTCGGGACGCAGCGCCGCAGCACGCCGCACCTGGTCCGCGCGCGCGACCGCGTGATTCGCGAGGGGCGTCTGGGGACGATCGGCCTGGTGGAGATTTACTGCTACTACCACATGCGGGCGCGCGAGAATCCGCCCGACGCGAGCCCGCCCGAGTACCTCGACTACGACATGTGGACGGGGCCGGCGCCGATGCGGCCCTACAACGCGCTGGTGCACCCGCGGCGCTGGCGCGCGTTCATGGAGTACGGCAACGGCATCGTCGGCGACATGTGCGTCCACATGCTCGACATGGTCCGCTGGATGCTGGACCTCGGCATGCCGGCGCGCGTCACGTCGTCGGGCGGCATCCTCGTCGACAAGGCCAGCAAGGCGAACATCTCCGACACGCAGACGGCGACGTTCGATTTCGGCTCACTGCAGGTCGTGTGGACGCACCGCACGTACGGCGATCCGCCCGATCCGAAGTATCCGTGGGGCGCCACGTTTTACGGCGACAAGGGGACGCTCAAGGCGAGCGTCATGAGCTACGACTTCGTTTCCTCGTCGAAAGACGAGTCGCCCATCCACGAGGACGTCACCTACGAGCTCGATCAGTTTCCGGAGGACCGCACCGAGAAGGACCTGGAGCGGCACGTCGCGCCCGCGATCCGCGCGCACATGCGGGACTTCCTCGAGTGCATCTCAACCCGCCGGACGCCGGTCGCCGACATCGAGCAGGGATATATCTCCACAACCGCCTGCATTCTCGCGAATCTGTCCATGCGCCTCGGCCGCTCGCTCGCGTGGGACCACGCGCGCGGCCTCATCGTTGGGGATGAGGAAGCGAATCGGCTGCTGCGCCGTCCCTATCGCGGGCCGTGGGTGCACCCGGGATGATTACAAGGTGCACCAGGTGCACGGGGGTGCCCGAGGTGCCCTGGGTGCAGGTGCACTCGCACTCAGCACCCGGTGCACTCGCACCAGAGGGCACCCAGTGCACCAAGGGCACCTTAGTGCACCCGTTGAAGCTCTCTCTCGTGCATCTCGCGGAGCTTGTACTTCTGAATCTTCCCTGACGCCGTCATCGGGAAGTCGTCCACGAAGCGGATGAATCGGGGCACCTTGAAGCGCGCGAGCCGGCTTTCACAGAACGACGCGAGCGCTTCGGCCGCGGCCGGCGTCCCGGGCTTCAGGCGAACGGCCGCGGCGACCTCTTCGCCGAACCAGTCGCTCGCGACGCCGTAGACGTACGCGTCGGCGACCGCCGGATGCTCGCGGAGCAGATCCTCGATCTCCTTCGGCGCGATGTTCTCCCCGCCGCGGATGATGAGATCTTTGATTCGTCCGGTGATGCGCAGGTATCCCTCGTCGTCCAGCGTCGCCTGGTCGCCGGTGCGAAGCCAGCCGTCCGCGTCGATCGCCGCCCGCGTGGCGGCGTCGTTGTCGTGATAGCCCTCCATGACGTTGTAGCCGCGCACGCAGAGCTCACCCGGCTCGCCCGTGGAGACCGGCGCGCCGCTGCCGGGATCGACGATTTTCACGTCCATCTCTGGCAGGACGCGGCCGACCGTTTGCGTCCGGTGCTCGAGCGAGTCATCTCGTGACGTCTGGGTGATGCCGGGAGATGCCTCGGTCAGGCCGTAGGCGATCGTCATCTCCGGAAGGTGCATGTCGGCGATGACCCGCCGCATCAGCGCCTCCGGGCACAGCGAGCCCGCCATGATCCCCGTCCGCAGCGACGAAAGGTCGAAGCGCGGGAAATCCGGGTGCTCCAGTTGGGCGAGGTACATCGTCGGCACGCCATAGAGCGCCGTGCAGCGCTCGCGCGCGACGGTCTCCAGAACCTTCCGCGGCTCGAAGAACTCGATCGGGCAGAGGCAGGCGCCGTGTGTGTACGAGCCCAGCACGCCGATCACGCAGCCAAAGCAGTGAAAGAGCGGGACGCACAGGCACAGTCGATCGTGCGGCGTGAAGCCGAGCCCTTGGCCGAGCCAGTAGCCGTTGTTGACGATGTTCCGGCTGGAGAGGCGGACGCCTTTGGGAAACCCGGTCGTGCCCGACGTGTACTGCATGTTGATCACGGTATCCAGCGTCACGTCGCGCTCGCGGTCGGCGAGCCGGTCCTCGGAGATCCGGCGCGCCTGCGCGTGCAGCTCGTCGTACGGGATCGTTCCGGACGGGGGATCGGCGCCGACGAAGATGATGCGCTCGAGCGCCGCGTAGCCGCCGCCGAGCGCGCCGACGTCGCGCAGCACCTGGATGTAGTCGACGTCCCTGAAGCCGCGGATCGTGACGAGCGTGGCGGTGCCGCTCTGGCGGAGCAGGTAGTCGATCTCCTGCCCGCGGAGCGCCGTGTTGACCGTGACGAGAATCGCGCCGATCTTGGCCAGCGCGAATTGCAGCACCACCCATTCGGGAACGTTGGTCGCCCAGACCGCGACGCGCTCACCCGGTTTGACGCCGAGCGCCAGCAGGCCCCGGCCGATCTCGCGCGCCTCGGCGTCCAGACGTGCGAAGGTCCATCGCAGGCCGCGGTCGCCATACACGAGCGCTTCGTTGTCCGGCACCGCCTCGGCGAGCCGGGTCAACAGCCCGCCGACGGTGACGTCGCGGTAAGGCGGCGCCGGGGCTGGCTTGGGCACGGCTCGTATATTATCGTCACCCGTGAACAGACAACGCCTCTTCCTCGCCAGCTGCATTTCCCTCATCGCCACCGCCATGTCGTTTGCCATCCGGGGCGACATCATGGGCGACGTCCAGCGCCTCCTCACGCTCGACGACGTCCAGGTCGGGTGGATTCTGGGCGCGGCCTTCTGGGGCTTCGGGCTGTCGATCCTCGTCGGAGGGCCGCTCTGCGACGTCCTCGGGATGGGCACGATCCTCCGCCTCGCGGCGGCGGGTCACATCGGCGGCGCGCTGCTGACGGTATTCTCGACGAGCTTCGAGATGTTCTTCGCGTCGACGGTCATCGTCGGGATCGCGAACGGGCTGGTGGAGGCGGCCATCAATCCGCTCGTCGCGACGATCTACTCCGAGGACAAGACGCGGCGGCTCGTCGCGCTCCACGCCTGGTTCCCCGGCGGGATCGTGATCGGCGGCGTCCTCGCGTTCGTCTTCACGCAGCTCGGGTTCAACTGGCAGGCCAAGACCCTGATGCTGCTGATTCCCTCGGTCATCTACGCCGCCATGGTGATCGGCCAGCGCTTCCCGGAAACCGAACGCAAGGCGGCCGGCGTGCCGCTCGGCGAGATGGTGGGACAGATCGGGCGGCCGCTGTTCCTGATCATCTGGATCGCCATGTGGATCACCGCGGCGACAGAGCTCGGTCCGGGCGCCTGGATTCCGACGATCTTCAACCGCGTGATGGGCAGCTCGGCGCAGGCGGGGATCCTCGTCGTCGTCTGGATCAACGGCATCATGTATCTCCTGCGGCAGTTCGGCGCGAACGCGGCCCATGCGATGTCGCCCATCGCCCTCATCGCGATGACGGCGGTCCCCGCGGCCGTCGGGCTCTATCTGTTCAGCCTCGCGAACAGCACCGCGGCCGCTTTCGGCGCCGCGACGCTCTTCGCCGCCGGCGTCGCGTTCTGGTGGCCGACGATGCTCGGCATCACATCCGAGCGGTTCCCGCGCGGCGGGGCGCTGCTGCTGGCGATCATCGGCGCGACCGGCAGCTTCTCGACGGCGATCGCGGGGCCCATCATGGGCTGGATCAGCGAGACCTACGGCGCGGACCGGGTGCTGGCGTACTGGGCGCTCCTGCCGGTGACACTCGTCGCCATTTTTGGCGGCATCTATCTCTACGACAAGGGGCGAGGCGGCTACGCGGTCGAAAGGCTGCCAGGCTCCGCCGCGAGCGGACGTCCGTGAAAAGCGGACGGCGCGTCGGGGAGCTCACGCATCCGATCGTTCAGCTCTCGCTCGACTTGACGTCGCTCGACGAAGCGCTCGAGACCGCCGCGATCGGGGTTGAAGCGGGCGTGGACTGGCTCGAGGCGGGCACGCCGCTGCTGCTCGCCGAAGGGCTGCATGCGGTAGAGGCGCTTCGCGCGCGTTTTCCCGACCATCCGATCGTCGCCGACCTGAAGACCATGGACGGCGGCTACCTCGAGGCCGAGATGATGGCGCGAGCGGGCGCCGACCTCGTGGTGGTCATGGGCCGCGCGCACGAAGCCACGATCCGCCGCGTCGTGGACGCGGGACGCGACTTCGGCATCAAGGTGATGGGGGACAATCTCGCCGCCGACGATCGCGTCGCGTGCGCCCGGTGGCTCGAGCGCCTCGGCGTCGACTTCATCGTCCATCACATCGGATACGACGAGAGGAACATGGTTGCCGGCCTCAGCCCGCTCGACGAGCTCGACGCCGTCGTCGCCGCCGTGTCGATTCCCGTTCAGGCTGTCGGCGGCCTGTCGATCGAGCAGGCGATCGCGTGTCCTGCCCACGGCGCGCCGCTGGTCGTGATCGGAGCGCCGCTGGTGATTGACGGCGCCGCTTTTCGTGCCGCTGATGGCGATCTCCTGGCGAGACTGAAGGAGATCTGTGGCGCGGTAAAAGGGGACAGTCACCTTTTTACGAAGGGCGTAAAAAGGTGACTGTCCCCTTTCAACAAGCCGTCGTCCACTACGCGCTCGAGCCGAACGCGGTGGAGCTGCGCGAAGTGCCCGTGCCCGACATCGAAGAGGACGAGGTTCTGCTCGAGGTCGGTGCGGTGTCGGTCTGCGGCTCGGACGTGCATCAGGCGCGAAACACGCAGTCGTGGCCCGTGCAGACGCCTGTCGTCCTCGGTCACGAGTTCAGCGGCGTGGTCTCGAGGCTCGGTCAGGCTGTTCGGGGTTTCAAGGAGGGCGACCGCGTCGTCAGCGAAACCGCGGCGCGGGTCTGCGGCGAGTGTCTGCTCTGCCGGACCGGGCGCTACAACCTCTGCCCGCGGCGCAAGGGCTTCGGCTACGGCATCGACGGCGCCATGGCGCGCTGGGTTCGCGTGCCGGCTCGATGCCTGCACCGCATTCCGGATTCGCTGCCGTTCGAGATCGCCTGCCTGTCGGAGCCGCACGCCGTCGCGTATCAGGCGATGTGCGTCAATTCGACGATCCGGCCGGGGGACCTCGTCGTGATCCTCGGCCCGGGCCCGATCGGTCTGCTCTGCGCGCGGATGGCGGCGCTCTCCGGCGCGGATCCGTTGATCGTGGCGGGCCTGTCGACCGACGGTCCTCGCCTCGACGCGGCACGGCGGCTCGGCGCGACACGCACAGTGGACGTTCAGACGGAGAATCTCGAGGACATCGTGCGTGGACACTCTGCGATTGGAGCCGACCTGGTCTGCGACGCGTCTGGCTCGAGCCGGCCGCTCGACGTCGCGCTTCGCCTGGCGCGGCCCGACGGCCAGGTCACGAAAGTCGGGTGGTCGCCGGATGCGGTGGCGGTGGACATCAACCCGCTCGTTCAGCGGAACCTTCGGTTGCAGGGCTCCTTCAGCCACAACTATCCGGTCTGGGAGCGGGTGATCCACTTGCTCGACCGGGGTGTGACGATGCCGGAGACGATCGTCGGCCTCCGGGCGCCGCTCGAAGGCTGGCGCGAGGCGTTCGACGCGATGCACGACGGGCGTGTGATTAAGTCGGTCCTCATTCCAGGTGGCGGCTGACATGGCCTCTCTCACCAACAAAGTCGCCCTTATAACCGGATCGACGTCCGGGATCGGGCGCGGAATCGCCGAACATTTCGCCTCACTCGGCGCGCGCGTCGTCGTGCACGGCCTGGAGGAGGCTCAGGGACTGGAGGTGGCGTCGCGGCTGAGCCGCGACGGCCAGAAGGCGGAATTCGTCCCGGGGGATCTTTCGGACGTCGAGTCGTGCCGGGGCGTTGTCCGGCAGACGATCGAGCGCTGCGGCGGTGTCGACGTCCTGGTCAACAACGCGGCGACCACGGCGCGCGCGTTCCTCGAGGATGCGCCGGTCGAACTGTGGGACTTCGTCATGCACGTCAACGTGCGGGCGCCGTTGCTCTGCCTGCAGGAAGCGGTGAAGTCGATGAAGACGCGCGGCGGCGGGTCGATCGTCAACATCGGGTCCATCAATGCCTACATCGGCGAGCCGAAGCTCGGACCCTATTCGGTCTCGAAAGGCGCGCTCATGACGCTGACGCGAAACGCGGCCGCATCGCTGAGCAAGTATCGGATCCGCGTGAACCAGATCAACGTCGGGTGGACCTTGACGGAAGGTGAGCAGCGCGTCAAGCGCGAGGAGGAAGGGAAGGGTGACGACTGGCTTCGCGAGGCCGTCGCCACGCGTCCCTTTGGTCGCCTCCTGACACCGCAGGACATCGCCTTCGCAGCCGCGTACTTTGCGTCAGACGACAGTGCCGTCGTGACCGGCACGGTGATGGATCTCGAACAGTTCCCCGTCGGCGCCCCGGAGAACCGGTAGACAGCGGACGCCGTGCCTCCGCGGATCAGCGTCTTCCCCAAGTGCTATTTCGACCAGCTCGCGGACGGCCGCATGCCGTTCGACGGGTGGATCCGTCAGGCGGTCACACTCGGCGGGGAAGGGGTCGAGCACTACGACGGCTTCTTCCGCAGCCTGACACCCGTGGACGTCGACCCAATTGTGCGCGCGATGGAGGATACGGGGCAGATCACGTCCATGATCTGCTTCTCGCCTGATTTCACGCATCCCGATCCTGGCGAGCGGAAGCGGCAGGTGGAGCGGCAGAAAGCCGCCATCGACCTCACGGTGCGTCTCGGCGCGCGGCATTGCCGCACGCTGAGCGGCCAGCGCCACGAAGGGCTGACACGCGCGGAAGGTATCGCCCGGACGCTCGACGGCATCCGCCGCTCGCTCGACTACGCCGAGCGCCGCGGCGTCGTGCTCTGCATGGAGAACCACTACAAGGACGGGCTGTGGCGCTACCCGGAGTTCGCGCAGCCTGAGGACATCTTTCTCGAGATCATCGAGCAGATCGACTCTCCCTTCTTTGGCGTCCAGTACGATCCGTCCAACGCGTGGATCGGCGGCTACGATCCCATCCGGTTTCTCGAGAAGGTGCGGCACCGCGTCGTGACGATGCACGCGTCCGACCGCTCGCTTGCGCCTGGCGCGACGATGGAGGATCTGAAGAAGGCGGATGGGGCGACCGGTTATGCCGCAGTGCTGAGGCATGGCGAGGTCGGACAAGGTTTGATCGACTACGACGCGGTCTTCCGGCTGCTGTCAGAGGCCGGTTTCGACGGCTGGATCTCGATCGAGGACGGCATGAACGGCCTTGACGAGATGCGGCGTTCGGTGGAGTTTCTCAAGGCGAAGCGAGGGCAGTCCAGTCGGTCGATCTGATCGGCGCCGCCGAAGTAGAATGCCACAGCGACGTTTCAGGGCTTGTCGAGTGGTCCCTGACCAGAAATTGGGGGAGATTGTGACGAGGAAACTTCTACTTGGCATCGCGGCGACGGCCATGGGAGCGCTCGCTGGCGTGGGCACCGCGGGTGTGTACGCTCAGAACGAGAAGCTGGAGATCTCAGCGTTCGCCGTGAACATGAGCAATATCGCGACGGGGTCGAACGCGGTAGTGGCCATCACCATCAACTCGTGGTCGACACCCGAGGAGCGCGAACACCTGCTCACGACGATGGTAGAAAAAAACGCCGATGCGCTGCTGCGCGAGCTCCAGAAGTTGCCCGAGAGGGGCCGTCTCCGCATTCCAGCCGCAAGGCCACCCGATCCGCATCATCTCGCGCTCGGACTCAACCTGCACTACGCGTGGCAGACGCCGCTGCCCGAAGGCGGCCGCCGGATCGTCCTGGCGACCGACCGGTACATCGGCTTTCAGGAAGCGCGGAACCAGCCGCGGACGATCGACTACCCGTTCATGCTCATCGAGATTCGCGCCGACAAGGACGGGAAGGGCGTCGGCAAGATGGCTGTCGCGACCAAAATCGACTTCAACAAGGACAAGAAGCAGATCGTCCTCGAGAACTACTCGAGCGAGCCTGTGAGGCTGAACGAGGTGCAGGTCAAGGTGAAGACCTGACGGGGCGCGTCACCGCACGACGCGCAGGCCGGTCGGCGCGGACGGCGCGTTGCCGGCGATCACGCCCGACAGGCCGACGCCGTTCGTGTGAAACGCAACGGACCACTGTTGCCCCTGCCGGTCGCGGAACGACACGCCTATCTGGCTGGCAGTATCAATCTGGGTGAGGTTCGTCGGAATGAAGCGGGTCGCGGCGGGCGAAACGTACACGACGTGAACGAAGTCGACCGTCGGGCCTGACCCCGTGGACCGTACGGTCAGGAGATCCGTCGGCGCCTGCGCCGTCAGCTGGACCGAGGCGCCGGCGGGGAACACGGTCTTGAGCCACGCGTGACCGCTTCCGTGCGTCACCGTCAGCTCGCGCGCGCCGGCGTTGAGCGCGCCGCCGCCGCTCCAGACGTGAAACAGGACTTCGGGGTTCGCGCCCGTCACGCGATCTCGTACGATCACCACGTCGGGCAGGATCGTCACGACCTCGCGCGTCACCTTCCCGGCCCTGGGCGCTGGCACGACGCTGTCGGCGTACGCGTTGCTGAAGTCGGTCGCGACGTATGTGTATGCGGGATCGGTGACGACCGACGTGACCCGTCCGCGCTCCTGCGGCGTTCCGGCCATCGGCCTCGCGCGCTGAACCTCGTTGTTGCCATACGGGATCTGATCGCTGCCGCCGACGCGGATGCTGTTGTGATAGACCGTCTCGTGATTGACCCCGCTGCCGGCGTTCTCGACGAGCAGCTCCCCGCCGTAGGCCTCGACGAGCAGGTTGCCCTGATCGTCGTGCTGGTGGCCGTTGTAGATCGGTCCGGAGCGCAGATACACCCAGGTGTCCTGCGGCCCGAAGCCTGACCGCATCACGACTTCACCCTGTCCCTGGAAGTGCATCGCCTTCGGCATGCTCGAAAACGCCGGCGCGGAAAGCGACTGGTTGTACCAGAGGATCGCGCCCAACTGATGAAAGCCGAACGTCTGGCCGACGTACGCGGCATCCTTGACGAACTTGCCGAGCGGGTCGCCATACCGCGCGCTCAGCAGTGAGCCGAGCGTGCCGTAGTTCTTGTCGCTCATCCCGACCTGGTAGCTGCTGTTGCCCTTCGGCGACAGCCGGCCGCCCGGCCGGCGCATGTACACGACGTACTGCGAGTACCTGGCCAGCCCGTTGATTGCGGGAAACAGATTCTCGCCGACGCCGGTGCGCCAGGCTTCGACCATCCGGCCGAACAACGGGTGCGTCATGTCGAGATGGCCCATGTCCTCGCCCCAGCCGCCGTTGCCGACGAAGCCGCTGCGGCGCGGGAGGTCCGCGTCGCCGCCCGCCTCCTGGTTCATCGCGGGGATCATGTGGTCGTTCAGGAGAACGGCCGCTTCCGAGAGATAGAACTGCGCGCGGGCGTCGTTGATGCCTTCTCCGGCGAGCACGATCCCCGCGAACGCCAGCGCGCCGAGGTGGTAGTAGAGCTGGTTCGAGTAGTCCGACATCTGGTTCGCGAAGGAGACGTTGTACGGCGCGTAGTTGTACAGGTCGTCCATCATCGCGACGATGACGTTGCCCAGCTCGGTGCGTTGCGCCGGAGAGATGTCGCTCCACAGATAGTCCAGCGCGAGGGCGTGCCCCATGACCTGGTAGGGGAGATCCCAGTGCGTGATCTGACCCGGGGTGTACGACGAGAAGCGCCAGACGTTCAGAATCTTGTCGCGGTATGTCGTACCGCCCGCGATCGCGTGCAGCAGCGCCAGGCTCTCGAGCTCGAATCCGGCGACCTCGTTGTTGGAGTGGCGCGCGCTGGAGCCGTCCATGCGGCTCCGCATCTGCGTGTAGTAGGTCGAGATCGGCGCCTGCGTCACACGGGTGCGCAACGTGGGCAGATCGGCGGGGCGCAGGTAGATTCTCGGATGACCAGCGACGACCTGCTGTCCGTGCACGGCCGCCGGCGTCAGGCAGAGGGCGGCGATAGCGATGGCGACGGCGCGTCTCATTGGAAGACCCGGTCGTACGCCAACTGCGTGCCACCTTTCGACAGGCTCTGAGGCCTGCACTGCCTTGCGATCACGCCCGATGATGCCGGTCTTTGTAACTGGCTCACCCAAACTTGGATCGGAAGGTCGCAGCGGAAGTGACGATCTAAACGTTGAGATCGTGGTTGCGCACACGATCTCCCGAGGCTCCTCAACTACGTTTTGACATCCCGATGAAACCCGTGCGACTGTTCCCGGACGATGAGGTTGCTGAAGGATCTGCAGCGGGACGTCCTCAACGCGCGGCACATGTTCGCGCGGAACGCCACCTTTACGACCGTGGCGATCGTGACGCTCGCGCTCGGCATCGGCGCCAACACGGCGATCTTCAGCGTCGTGCATTCGGTGCTGCTCCGGCCGCTCCCTTATAAGGATGCCGATCGACTCGTTGGTCTGTACGTGCACCAGCCTGCCGAACAGTCGCCGACCGGAGTGCCTCGACGTCTCAGGGTGGGCCTGAGCGTCGCGGACCTCATCGAGCTCCGGCAGCGCACGCGTGCGATCACGCACGCCGGCGCCTCGACGCTCTCGTTCATGATCGTGACCGGCGGGGACGAGACGATTCGCCTGGAAGGCGCGCGCTTCTCGCCGGCCCTCTTTCAGATGATGGGCGTGCGCCCGTTGCTCGGACGTGTGTTCGCCGAGGCGGACGAAGCGCTGGGCGCGGATCCCGTCCTGATTCTCGGCTACAGCACCTGGCGGCGCCATTTTGGCGCCGACCCCGACATCATCGGACGGACGGTGACGCTCGACGACGTCTTCGCACGGCAGCCGCCGCCATCCGAACGTGTCCCGGTTCCCGGCGGACGGCGTCCCTACTCGATCGTCGGCGTGATGCCCGAGGCTTTCGACCCGGGCGGCCCGAATCAGTTCTGGATCCCGTTCGGGCTGACGGCGACGACCCCGCCGCCGCGCGGCAACCTGGTCGCGCGTCTCGCCGATGACGTGTCGCCGGCAGCCGCGGCGGCCGAAGCCGGGGCCATCGTCCGCGAGATGCACGCGCGGGGGCGGCCGGCGCCGCCGAAGGCTCAAACGCCACCGCGATACGAATTCGTACGCCAGCAGGACGATCTCGTCGCGCCGGTGAAGCCGGCGCTGCTCGTGCTGATGGGCGCCGTCGGATTCGTACTGCTCATCGCGTGCGTCAACGTCGCGAACCTCGTCTTCGCGCGCACGGACGCCAGGCAGCGTGAGATCGCGATCCGCACCGCGCTCGGCGCGTCGCGCGGCCGCATCATCCGGCAGCTGCTGACCGAGAGCGTTTTCCTGTCGCTCCTCGGCGGGATCGCCGGTACCGCGCTGGCGCTCGGCGGCGTTCGTCTGATGCGGAGCCTCGCGACGACGCTCTCCCGGCTGGATCTGGGGGTGCAGCTGCCGTTCCCGAGGCTCCAGGAAATCGGCGTTGATGCGACCGTGCTCGGAGTGGCGCTCGCGACATCGCTCGTGACGGGGATCCTCTGTGGCATCGCACCCGCCGTCCGCCATTCGGCTTCGGCGCGCGTGGACGCCCTGAGGAGCCTCTCGCCGCGCAGCCGCATGGCCGGCGTGTTGATCGTCGCCGAGGTGGCGATGGCGATGGTCCTGCTCGTCGGCGGGGGACTGCTCATCCACAGCTTCGTCAAGCTCTCAACGATCGATCTCGGGTACGAGCCGGCGAACGTGCTGACATTCCAGGTGGGATTGCCGGCCGATCGTTACACTAACGTGCAGCTCCGGACGTTCGCCGAGAGCCTCGTCGCGCGGCTTCGATCCATTCCGGGCGTGCGCGGGGCGGCGTACGGCCGTCAGCTTCCGTTCGTGGCTATCACGGAGACGTTCTGGTTCCGGCGAACGCCGGAGCTCGCGGATCCGCCGCCGCCGCCGAACCCGGCGACGTCGACCGACGCGCGCGTCGTCAGTCAGGACTACCTGACCGTCATGGGAATCGGCGTGATCGCGGGCCGCGGATTCGAGGATGGCGACGGCCCCGCCGCGCCGCGCGTGATGCTGATTAACGAAGCGGTGGTACGCAGGGACTTTCCCGGCGAGAGCCCGATCGGCCGGCTGGTCTACGCGGGCCGCGACTCGATTCCCTGGCAGATCGTCGGCATCGTCCGCGACGTCCGGCAGGCGGGGCAGGATCAGGCGCCGCGCCCGCAGTTCTTCGCCGACTACCGGCAGTGGCCGGAGTCGGATCGCGTGATGTTCACGTTCCTCGGGCCGTATTACGCGCTCCGGGTCGATGGTGATGCGGGGCTGGTCGTCAGCCAGGTGCGCGCGGTGGCGCGCGAGCTCGACGGGCAGGCCGGTCTGTTCAACGTCGCGAGCATGGACCAGCTCGTCGCGAACCGCATCACCCGCCCGCGGATGTACGCGATCCTGACCGGCATCTTCGCCGCCGTGGCGGTCGCGCTCGCCGCGATCGGCATCTATGGAGTGCTCACGCACGCCGTGACGCAGCGCACGAGGGAGATAGGCATCCGGATGGCGCTCGGCGCGCGCCGCGCGGAAGTCATGCGGCTCGTGGTGCGTCAGAGCCTGGTCTGGACGGCTTGCGGCATCGCGCTCGGACTGGTAGGCGCGGCGATTCTTGCCCGCTCTCTTGCCGGGATGCTGTTCGGGTTGACGCCGCTCGATCCGGCGACGTTCGTCGCGGTGTCGGCGTTGTTCGCGTTGATTGCGGCGGTCGCGTCCTACCTGCCGGCGCGCCGCGCGACGAAGGTCGATCCGATCGTCGCGCTGCGGTGCGAGTAGCCGATCACCGGCAGCCCGGAAGCGGTGGCCCTGCGGGCGTCGGAACGCTCTCGCAGTCCGCCGTGCGCAGAGCCTGAACGCTGCGCAGTGCATCCAGCTCCATCATCCCGCGCCCGATCAGTTCGCGGACGTTCTCGCTCCCTCGGAACTCTGCCAGCAGCGTGCGGCGGGGGCTCGTGAACGCCTGGTCCATCGCGTAGGTGAGCACCGTCTCCATCACCGTGCCTTCCTCGGTGTTCGTCTGTCGAAAACGACGCTTGAAGTCCGCCAGCACAGGCGCGAAGGAAGGATCGTCCCACTGTTCGGGACCGGGGGTGAGGCGCAGGAAGTCGTCGAGAACGGCCACGTACGAAGGGTCGGCCGGCCGGCGCCAGAACGCGACGTCGGCGCCGAACTCGCTGATGTAGGACGGAAGATAGAGCGTACCGCGAGCCGGAATCCGCTCGACGATCGCCGGATTGAAGCGCCGGACCTCGTCCCTGGACAGGCCCGTTCGCTTCATGATCTCCGCAAGCGAAATCGCGCGCTCCGTGCGCATCGCATGGATGGGTACCTGCGGCATCGACGCGATCACGGCCCTGACGTTGAAGCTGTTGCCGAACACCATCTCCGCGTAGAGATACGAGCGGTGGCCGTAGCTCCGATACACGTCCTCGTAGTGCTTGCCCGGCAGCTCGCGCAGGTCGCGGGCGAGCCGCGATCCCGCAAAATATCGCTGGCGGACATCTTCCGCGCCGAGGTGCTCGCCGGTGATCAACGCCCGTCCGACGTTCGTGCCGCCGGCGTTGTGCTCGGAGAGCGCGGGGATGAACGAGCCGTACTTGGTCGCCAGCACCGACAAGTACGCGGCGCAATACGGCGCCTGCGTCGTCTGATTCCGTCCCTCGATCGGCGTGGGTGAAAAGTAGTTCAGCCGCCGCCAGTTCTTCTGGAGCCACTGGCAGAACCCGATCGCGTTGGCTTCGGAACGCTTCGTGGGGTTGAGGCCGGATTCGAAGATGACCTGAGCCAGGCCGATGTCCGCGGGCACGCCGAACCGCTCGTAGATAGTGCCCCATTCCTGCAGGAAGGCGCCGTACTGAGGGACGTTTTTCAGCAACGCATCGCCGCGCGTCGAGTTGTGCAGCACCGGTCCCACGGCGTTTTCCAGGATTCGCGCGACGTGGTCACGTCGATCGCTCAGTTTGCGGGGGAGGTAGAGACCGTCGAGGATGCGATCGAGATCGGGATCGCTCCACACGGCCTTCCGCGTCCAGTCCCCTTTCGTGGGAAACGTCGCGATGAGTCGTCCGTCGATGGCGCTGCCAAAGGCGATCGAGTGGTCGGGAATCGTGAAGACGTGCCGCCAGAACGGATAGCCCGGCCTGAAGGTTTCCATCGCGGCGACGTCCGCTCGCCGCCGCGCCTCGACGGGGTCGTCCGCAGCGGCCTCCGCCGCGATCGTCGCCGCCTGGGCGTTCGCGCGGCGCGCGACGAGATTCCACGCGGCCACGGAAATCGCAGCGGCAAGCGCGGCGAGCGCCACGACGGCCTTCGTTCTCATCGGGAAACGGGACAATCCTGCAATCGATGCGCCCGCACACCCGGTGCCGAAAACCGGCCTAAAACGACGCTCCTGAGGGGAATGTCAGAATCTGGATCGTGTGCGGGTGACGAGTTTGAACCACGGATCCAGAAACTGCGGACACCAAATCTGTGCTCCACGGATGAACACGGATACTCACAACCACGGATGACACGGAGTCCACGGATGCTTGACTGGTTCTTCACGAACCACGGATGACACGGATTCCACGGACGCTTGAACCGAGACCATCCGTCAAATCCGTGGTCGTGAAACCGGGATCGTCCAATCCGTGGTGTCGCTGTGACGTTCAGGCTGAGGAAAACGAATCCGTGCTATCCGTGAAATCTGTGGTCGTCAAAAACAAGGAGATCGGTTTTTATCCGTCAAATCCGTGGTCGTGAAATCGGAATCCGTCCAATCCGTGGTCCGACAGAATCCTACACCGCCCAACCCTGTCGATACTCGCGCTGCAAGTACCGGTTGGCCTCGGCGACGTTCGTGATCTTGAAACCGGAGCTGTCCCACAACAACCGTTCGCCGGTACGCGCCGCGACGTTCCCCAACAGAACGGTTTCGGTGACGCCCGCCGTGAACTCGAAGTTCGCGCCGCCGGCCGCGCCGCCCTTGCACGCGTCGATCCATTCACGATCGTTTCCGGGCGATCTCGGCAGGGTTTTTGGCGGCTGCTGGAACGCCTGCATGCGCGCCGCCGGAATCAATCGCGGCTTCGCGCCGTTGAAGCCGCACAGGATTTTTCCTTCGTCTCCAATGAAGAGGAGCCCTTCCGCGTCGAACGTCTCGTCCAGTTCCTCCGGCCGTTTGGGCTTCAGCCCGCCGTCGTACCACGTCAGCCGGACCGGCGGCATGTCCCCGCGCGCGGGGAACTGGAAGTGAATGATTGAAGCCCTCGGGAACGTGTCGGGCAGCCGCTCCGTCGAGCTCGCCTCGACCGTCGTCGGCGGCCCGAGCTTCAGCGCGCGCACGATCGTGTCGAAGCTGTAGCAGCCCATGTCGCCGATCGCGCCCGTGCCGAAGTCGTACCAGCCGCGCCACACGAACGGTTGGTACAAGTGGTTGTAGGGGCGCGCCGCCGCGGGACCGAGCCAGAGATCCCAGTTCAAGTGCGACGGCACGGGCTCCTCGGTCTCCGGCTTCGCAATCCCCTGCGGCCAGAACGGACGGCTCGACCAGTTGATCACTTCTCGGACCGGCCCGATGGCGCCGGCCCAGATCCACTCGCAGAGCAGCCGCGTCGCCTCGGATGCCTGGTTGCCGACCGCGACCTGCGTCGCCATGCGCGTCTCCCGCGCCACTTCCGCCATTCGCCGTGCCTCGAAGACGGAGTGCGCCATGGGCTTCTGACAGAAGACGTGCTTGCCGGCGCGCATCGCGGCGACCGCCATCGGCGCGTGCAGATGATCGGGCGCTCCGATGAGGATGGCGTCGACGTCGCTCCGCTTGGCCAGGAGCTCGCGGTAATCCTCGAACTCCGCGCACCCGCTGAAGGTTCCCGACGTCTTCTGCCCGGCGTAATAGGATTCGACGACGTCGCGCGCCGGTTTCCGCCCGGCGATGCCACCGCGATACGTCGTCCCGTCGCCTCCCCAGGACGTATGGCCGGCGCCGAGGAGCGCGCGAACCTTGTCGCGCAGCTCGAACTTGCCCCACTCGGAGTAGTCGTCGCTGCCTGCGTTGACGTCGCAGACGGCGACGATCTGCACGTCGGGGTGCGCCAGGAAGTTCATCATCACGCGCAGCCCCTGCGAGCCGACGCCGAGGCACGCGACCGTGATCCGGCCGCTCGGCGGCGTCTTTGGCTGCGGGGTCGCGGCGACGGCCGCCGGGCGGCGCGCTGCCGTGCAAGAGGCCGCGGCGGCGCCGGCCGCCGTCAGCAGGAGGTCCCGACGCGAGAGTTTCATCGCCGACAATTTAACACCAGAACCCTTCTCCCCGCGGACCCGTCCAACCCTCCATGCAGGACGTCCGCTACGCGCTGCGCACCCTCCGGAAACAGCCCATCTTCACCCTGGTCGCCGTCCTGACGCTCGTGCTCGGGATCGGCGCCAACACGGCGATCTTCAGCCTGCTCTACCAGATCCTCCTCCGGCCGCTGCCGTATCCCGACGCGGACCGGCTGGTCTTCGTCTGGAACGCCTACCCCCTCATGGGGCTGCCGCAGGCCAGCGTGTCGATTCCGGACTACATCGATCGAAAGACACAAGCGCCCGCCATCGAGGACGCCACGCTGTTTACCGGCCGCGGCGTGAGCCTGGTGGACGGCGGCGGCCAGCCCGAACAGCTGCGCGGCCTGTTCGTGACCCCGTCGTTTTTCTCCACGCTCCAGCGCCAGCCGTCTCTCGGCCGGGCGTTCACCGAGGAGGAGGCCAGGCCGGGCGCCGACAAGTTCGCCATCCTCACTCACGGTCTCTGGACTTCGCGCTTCGGCTCCGATCCCGCCATCGTCGGGCGCACCATCAGGCTGAACGGCGAGCCGTACGCCGTCGTCGGCGTGCTGCCGGCCGACTTCGATCTGCCGTCGCGCGACATCTCCGTCCTCGTGCCGTTTTCGTTCACGCCCGCCCAGATGTCCGACCAGGGGCGAGGCAACGAGTTCAGCTCGATGATCGCGCGGCTGCGGCCGGGCGCCACGATCGAGCAGCTGAACGCGCAGATCAAGGCGATCGTCGATCGCAATCTCGATCGCCTGCCGCAGTTCCAGACCTTCGCGCGGACGAGCGGCTTCGGCGGCTTCGGTCGCCCGATTCGTGAGCAGCTCGTCGGCGATGCCCGTGCGCCGCTGCTCGTCCTGCAGGCCGGCGTCATCGTCGTGCTGCTCATCGCGTGCGCGAACGTCGCCAACCTTCTGCTGATGCGTGCGGCCGGGCGTGGGCGCGAGCTGGCGATCCGATCGACGCTCGGTGCCGGCCGCGGACGGCTGGCGCGCCAGATGCTGACCGAAGGGGTCGTGCTGTCCATCTTCGGAGGGATCGGCGGGCTCGCGCTGGGCTTGATCGGTGTTCGCGCGCTCGTTGCGACGAGCGCGACCCAGGTCCCCGGCCTCGTTGATACGTCGATCCATCCCGCCGTGCTGGCGTTCACGATGGGGCTGTCGATCGTGACGGGGCTCGTCTTCGGGCTCGTTCCGGCCATCGTCGTGTCGCGCGGCAACACGAGCGCCATCCTCAAGGACGACAACGCTCGCAGCTCTCCGGGCAAGGGCACGGGCGTGACGCGCGCCACCCTGGTCGTCGCGGAAACGGCGCTGGCGCTGGTCCTGCTGGTCGGCGCGGGGCTGCTCATCAAGAGCTTCGCGCGGCTACAGAACGTCGATCCGGGTTTCTCGACCGAGAACGTGCTGACCGCGCAGATGTCGCTGCCCGCCGCGCGGTACCCCGAACCGCCGGCGCGCCGCGCGTTCTGGGCGCGCGCGATCGAGGGCGCGCGGGCCCTTCCCGGTGTGACCGCCGTCGGCCTGACGTCGAACGTCCCGTTCAACGGCATGGTGAGCTCAGGGTCGTACTCGATCGTGGGCTACAACCCGGGACCGACCGACGCACGGCCGCACGGCCGCCAGGAGGTCGTCGGAGGCGATTACTTTCGCGCGATGCAAATCCCGCTGGTCTCGGGACGGCTCTTCAACGACGGCGACACCGCCGAGAGTCCCCGCGTCGTGGTCATCGATCAGTACCTCGTCACCCGCTACTTCCCGGACAAGAGCCCGCTCGGCCAGCAGATCCGCCGGGGAGATGCCAACAGTCCACCGTTCACCATCGTCGGGGTCGTCGGAACGATCAACAGCATCGACCTGGGCGAGCCGGTGCTGAAGGAGCGCCTCTACTACCCGATTACTCAACAGGGTCAGGCGAACATGGCGCTGGTCCTGAAGACCGGCCTGGATCCGCTGACGCTCGTGCCGGAGCTGCGGCGCACGGTCCAGTCGATCGACCCTGAACAGCCGATCGCGGACGTGCGGACGATGAATCAGTGGGTGATTCGATCGCTCGAAGGGCGGCGCACGCCGATGATGCTGCTCGCGCTCTTCGGCGCCGTGGCGCTGGTGCTCTCGGCGATCGGGATCTACGGCGTGCTCGCGTTCGGCGTCGCGCAGCGGATACGCGAGTTCGGCATCAGGCAGGCGCTCGGCGCCGATCGCCGGTCCATTCTCTCTATGGTGCTGAAACAGGGGTTGGGTACCGCGGCGATCGGGCTGGCCATCGGCCTTGGCGGCTCCCTGGCGCTGACCCGCTATCTCCAGAGTCTCCTTTTCGGCGTCGGCGCACAGGACGTAACCGTGTTCGCCGGCGTGACCTTCCTCCTCCTCGCGGTGACCGTCGCGGCCTGCTACCTGCCGGCCCGCCGGGCGACGCGAATCGACCCCATGACGGCCCTCCGCGACTGACGCCCGGAGGCCCGCTTCTTGCTATAGTGGGCCCCCGTCTCCCCAGGCTCTCGACCTGGACCGCTGAAAGCGGCCGAAACGCAGTGATTCGGTAATGGGTCCCGGCGCGCGCTCGTGACGCGATCGGGGACAGGGCTGTAGTGCGGGACGACATCATGGAATCAGTGACGAGCGGCTCTCTCCTCAACTTTCCCGGCGCGCGGCACGACCACATCGTCCAGTTCTACGAAAGCGACGACTACCTTTCGAACGCTGTGGCCACGTTCCTGGCGGACGGGCTCAAGGCTGGTCAGCCCGCAATCGCCATCGCCACGGCCCCGCATCGGGAAGCCTTTCAGGCGCGTCTCGAGGCGAAGGGACTCGATTTCGACGGGCTGCTCGACGCGGGTCAGCTGCTGTTCCTCGACGCGAGAGAAACGTTGTCGGCCTTCATGGACGGCAATCAACCCGACCCGCGCAGATTCCGGAGGCTCGTGGGCGGGGTCATCGAGCGCAGCCTCGGCGGGCGGAAGACCACCGCGCGGGCGTATGGCGAGATGGTGGACCTTCTCTGGCGCGAGCAGAATGTCGACGGCGCCATCCGGCTGGAGGAGCTCTGGAACGACCTGGGCCGCACGCATTCGTTCTCGCTGCTCTGCGCGTACGCGATGGGAAGCTTCTACAAGGAAGCGCACGCGGAAAAGTTCCGAGACATGTGCCGGACGCACACGCACGTGATTCCCGCGGAGAGCTACACGCAGGCCGCTGGTGACGATGGCAAGGCGCGGGAGATCAGCCGCCTTCAGCAGCGCGCGCGCGCGCTCGAGGCGGAGATCGCGCAACGCGAGAAGCTCGAGCAGTCGCTGCGCGATGCGCTCGTCGATCGACAGCGCGCCGAAGGGGACCGCGAGCGGCTGCTCGCCGCCGAACGAGAAGCGCGCACCGAGGCCGAGGCGGCGAACCGTCTGAAGGACGAATTTCTCGCCGTGCTGTCTCACGAGCTGCGCACGCCGCTCAACGCGATCCTCGGCTGGTCCCACATCGTCCGCGACCCTCAGACCGACGAAGCGACCATCCGGCGGGCGCTCGACGTCATCCAGCGCAACGCGACGCTCCAGGTCCACCTGATCGACGATCTCCTCGACGTCTCGCGCATCATCACGGGCAAGCTGCGGTTGAACCCCGATCGCGTGAACCTGGCGACGGTCCTCGCCGGCGCGGCCGACAGCGTGCGCCCGGCGGCGGACGCCAAGGGGATCGTGCTGGCGGTCGAGCTCGATCGGTCGGCGCGCTTCGTCACCGGCGATGCGGGCCGCCTGCACCAGGTGGTCTGGAACCTGCTGACGAACGCGATCAAGTTCACGCCGGAGCGCGGCCGGATCGAGCTCCGGCTTCAACGCGCCGGGGCGCACGCGCAGATCGTGGTCAGCGATACCGGGCAGGGCATCGGCCGCGAGTTCGTGTCGCATGTCTTCGAACGGTTCCGCCAGGCGGACACGAGCACCACGCGCCGGCATGGAGGCCTTGGACTCGGGCTGACGATCGTCAAATATCTCGTCGAGGCCCACGGCGGAACCGTATCGGCCGAAAGCCCTGGTGACGGCCTTGGCGCGACCTTCACCGTGACGCTTCCGCTGGGTTCCACAGGCATCGTGGCCGTCGGCCAGGACACACACGAGTCGGCGCGCCGCTCCCCGCTGCGGGCCGTCGAGCGGGCTCGCCTGCTCATCGTGGACGACGAGCCGGATGCGGTCGACCTGTTGAAGCACATGATGGAGCGCTCCGGTGCGACGGTCGTGACCGCCACGTCGGCGGGCGACGCGATACGGCTCCTCTTGTCGGGCTCGTTCGATCTGCTGCTGGCCGATCTCGGCATGCCGGGCCAGGACGGGTATGCGCTCATCGCTGCTGTCCGAAGCCTTCCGGATCCGAAGGTGCGACGTATCCCTGCCATTGCCGTCAGCGCGTACACCGGGCACAGCGATCGGGCGATCGTCGCCGGCTATGACGACTACATGTCGAAGCCGGTTGACGCGGCCCGCATGGAGGCGGCCGCGGCGCGTTTACTGACCGCCGACCCCGACCAGGCCTCGTAGGCGGAACCCCGAAAATTCGTCCAGTGCGGCGAGCCATTGCCTCGCTTCGCTCGGTCATGGCTCCCCAGGTCGTCTCTCCTTCAGCGATCGTGTCGCCTTCGCGGAACCGCCGCGATTCGCCGAGCGCGTGACGTACGAAACCGCCAGCGACCCGAGCAACGCGACGGGCAGCAAGGACAAGGCCCCGTCGCCCGCCAGATAGTGCGCCACGACTGCCGCGATCCACATGAAGGTAAAGCCTGCGTAGGCCCATTCCTTCAAGGTCGGCAGCCGTGGCAGGAGCAGCACGATGGCTCCCGCCAGCTTCCCGATGCCGAGCAGGACACGCAACTGCTGGGGATATCCCACGTGCCGGAAGTTCTCGACCGCCTCGGGGGTGGTGGTCAGATAGCTGAAGGCGGCGAACAGCGTCACGATCCCCACTAGACCTGTGGCTCCCCAGTACGCAATCTTTCGTGGCATCTTGTCTCCTTCGAATCCGCAGCGACGATCACGACGTGGTGCCGGCGGCATGGTTCCCGAGCGCTCATCGCACTTACCTCAGTTAGGCGCGCCACAGGCGCGCCCGCCGGAGCGGAGCGGGGCATCGGGGCCCCCGCGAGCGACGGCGTAGGGGAGTCCGAGGGGCGAAAGCCCCTCGGAACTAATTAGTCCGGCGCCTGGCGTCCTTGCTTCCGGGCGGATTGCCGCCCGGCACACGCTCGAAGCCGACCAGCGTCCAGCCAGCCGCCTCGCGCCGGAAGTAAGCATGTGCGGGTTCCGTCCAGCTCTCCGGCCCGCCGTTGGCGGAAATCTCGACACGGATATACGTGCTCGCTGCCGCAGGAAGATCCTTCGGCGCATTGACGTTCGTCGCCGACGCGCGGGTCTCGCCGAGGTTCGTCGTCGTGCCGGTCGCACTGTCGAACCGCTGCCAGACCACGACGTATTCTGCGGGCGCGTGCGCCACGTCGGCATCCACCGCGGCGTTCCGGAACGTCAAGGTACCCGACGGCGACAGGCGCACGTCGACGACCGGGTTCACGGCCGGAAGATAACGACGGAGAATCGCGTCGCGGCGCTCGATCAGGAACTTCGAGAGCATCTCCTCGGATTTCGGATCGTTGAACCGGCCGACGCCGATGAGCGTGTTCAGCATCTCGTCGGTGAATGCCTGGAGCCGCCGCGCGGCCCAGAACTTGTCGTCCAGGCGCGCCGATCGGAACGCGGAATTGGCGTAGCGGGGTTTCCACCGCTCGGGATCCCACTTCGTGTTGTCGATGGGGAAGGCGCCGACGGATTTTGCACGATACAGCGGGATCGTCCGCCAGTTCTTGACGTAGAGCCCAAGGCTCGGCATGCCGGCCAGTGCCTTCTTGCCTTCCACGAGGTACTCAAAGCCTTCGTACGCCTCGCGCGGATAGACTCCCGCGCTCCCGATCGTCGATCCGAAATCCAGCAGGTGATGACGGACGACGTGTTTCCCGTTCTGCTCGACGACCGTGTCGAGCGTGTTGATGGACTTCGAGTCGACGTGGTTCAGCCAGGCGGAGAAGGTCCCGTAGCCCCGCAGCTCGCGACGATGCTCGTGGGGGACCACATCGTTGGGATCGTCGGACCGCGTGCCGTAGAACCGGAAACCACCGACGGGCCGCCCCTCGAGCGCCTTGCTGGCGACGACGCGGTACGATCCATCGGACTCGCGGTGCGCTCTGCGCAGCAGCAGCCGGATATCCGATTCCTTGAAGCGACGCCGGTTGCCGCTCGGCGATTTGATGCGGGCCTGGTCGTCGATCGTCAATTCCTCGGGCCGCAGCGTCGCCAGGTGCGTCTCCGGCACGTGATAGCCCAGCCCCCAGAAGAGCCTGGCGACGAGGACCTCCGTGCCAGTCGCCATGGCCGGATAGCCTGGCGGATCGAATTTGATGAACCAGACCTGCCCGGCGGAATCGCGCACGGTGAACCCCGGCATCACGCCATCGTTCTTGGCCGAAATCACCGTGAAGCCGCCCGGCGCCGGGCCGGCGCCGGACCCCGGCCCTTTGACGAGTTCGTCGACCGTGACGGCTACAGTCCCCAGCCGGTTCGTGAACCAGGTCGAGTCCGGCACTTCATCGATCGTGTTGAGGTTCTGCGCGCGGACGTTCGGCGTCTGGTCGCCGGGCCAGGTAGAACAGGTTCTCGAGGGTGTCATACTCCAGATCGATTTCCCGCTCCTGCACGTCCGACGCGCCCTCTGCGTCGACGATCCGCGTGATCGGATCGTCGGGATAGAACTTCTGGCCGTTCGCGCCCGCTCCTGCCGTCACCGTCACGGCGACGGCACACGCCAGCGCGACCAGCCCCTGACGTCCCCTGCTTGCGTTGCTCATCATCAGAATGCTCCTCCGGCGCTGACGAGGAGACGCGCGGCGTGCTCCCGGCTGTGCGCCACTTCGACCCTGAACGCGTAGCCTTTCAGACCGATGATCCGCATGCCGATCCCGTACGAGTCCTCCAGATCGCGGAAATCGAGATCCCCTTTCTGCGCCGCGACCTTGCCGGCGTCATAGAAGATCGCCATGTCGAGGAAGCGCGCGGGGGTCCATCGCAGCTCCGCGTTCATGACCAGGCGATGGCGATCGCGGAACCGGAAGTCCGGAAACCCTCGCAGGGTCTTGCCCCCGCCCAGGGCTGGGAGCATGAAGTACGGGATTGCTTCGGCCTCGTCGATGTCGGTGATGGTCGTGAGACCCCGCAAGGCGATGACCCAGTTGGCCCGCATCAGCGGAATCAGCTGTACCACCTCCGCCTCGAGCGAGCGGTACGAGTACTGGTTGTTGTCGTTCTCGCGGAAGTCATCGAACTGGACCCGGTACAGCCCGCCCGTGCCCGAGTAGCCCAGCTGTCGCCGCCAGTCGACGACCGCCCGCGCGGTGCTGTTGACGTACTTGAACTGGTCGAGCTCGAGCCCCGGGGTGTCGGCTGGTGAGAACTGTTCCTCGATCGACGGCCCGGTGGCGCCTGAATCGGTTCCGATGTCGATGTAGTTGACGCCGCCGCCGACGGAGAAATACCGGCTGACGTCGAAGTCGAGACGTCCGCCTCCTCCCCACGGCGTGTAGCCGAAAAACGTCTTGTCGTCCTTGTCCGAGTCCGCGCCGATGCCGTAGTACTTCACATCGGGCGCGTCCAGGTAGCGAGCCGTCAGCGACACCCGGCCGCGGTTCGAGGCGAAGGTCGGCAGCGACACGTCCGTCTGCGCCCGCCAGAAGCTCTTGATCGAATAGGCGCCGATCACACTGATCGCGCCGTCGTCCCCGAACGGCTTCCGCGCGCCGAGGCCGGCGGCGAAGCCGCCGCCGGGATAGACGGAGTCGAGCAGCGGATATACCCCATGGGGCTCGCCGGTGAGCCATCCCCAGTCTTCGAGCCGGTACACGATTTTTTCCGCGCCGTTCGGCTCTGGCGGCGTGACCGTGCGCAGCTTGTCCGCCTGCTCCTGGCGGATGATTTCCCCCCTGGTCTCCTGGGCCATCGCCTGGCCCGGGGGCACCAGGAACATCGTGGCGGCCGCGAGCAATGCGGCACCGCACACAGGTCTGACAACGGAACAGCGAACAGCGGGCATATCGTCCTCCAAGCGACCTTCTCCGTGCGTGTCTGTGACCGATGGCGCATCACCGCGCTGCGGTCGGTGCACGCAAGGGCAAAGGTGATGCCTGCGCACAGCGCCGAGCGCCCAGTCGCGTGCCGCAGTCACTTTTCGAGGAACGCGGCCCAGATCGACCGGTTCGTTCTCGCGCTCGGGTGCATGAGCACTCATCGTCCGTCGCGGGCGGGTGCGTCGTGGCACACGGTACGTGCGTTTTCAAACGAGGCGGTCGTCGTGGAGAAAAACCGGAGGCTGGGGCAAAGGGGGGGCGAGTGTGAGGGGCACGGGTTCGCGTGTGATCTCGCGTCGGCCACCAAAGTAGCCGCCCGTCGTCCGGGCGGCCTCACTGCGGCCGTTCGCCTCTCGCGATGTCACCCAGGAACCACAGACGAGCATCCGTCCGGCAAAACAGGTCGATGTCTTCCCGGTTGAGATCGAAACCTCGCAGACAGAGCTCGGCGACTGTCTCGATCCGATCGAGCGCAAATCGGATGCGAAGGTTCTCATCCGTGAGGAGCTGCTCGACGACGTTTCCAACACCCGTTTGTGACATGACGACGCCTCCTTTGGCGCTGCACCGGGCCACGGCAACATCCACGCCACGCTGCGCGAGCAGCACCGAGCCCGTGCGTCACATGGACATCTGCTGTCCCCGAACCTGCTTTTCTTCGGTAGTCCGACGAAACGACGGGCCTCCGTACTGCGCGTTGGCGCACGCCATGCGCGATCACACGCATCAACGCACATCCGGTCGAACGGAATGCCAGCCGTGTTGGAGGGACTCGCGCAACGGAGCGAAGCTGGCTTCGGTCTTGCCAAAGGCACCAACGGAGGCCGGCGGCAAGTCTGCGAATCGGACGGTAACGGCCGGCTCGTGGAAGGCGCCACGATCCTCGAGCGTCCCTGGGATAACCCGGCAGGCCGCGGGACCGCCGAACTAACGGCGCGCGAAGGCGACGGAGAAGATGTTCAAGAACTACCCGCCGGGGCCACGCTCGTAGCCGAAGAGCTCAGAGGCCTTTCGGTACTGCGCCAGCCCCGCTTGCTTCGCGCGCACGCGGGCCATCGCTTCGTACTGGCCGCTCCAGAGCGCCGCGTAGCCGGGCGGCAGCTTCACCTGCTCGCGCACGACGCGGCTCCCCTCGTCCACGCTGCGGTCAGGACGCGTCTCCTCGGACGTTAGCCGGCGTCTTAGGTGCCAGGAGCCGTGACCACCAGGTGCGTCTCGGGGATGTCGCGTAAACGATGCCCGCAGGAAGGCGCAGCTCCACCTCCGTCCCTGCGCCCGCTTCGCTCCACACCGCCAGTTTCCCTCCGATCAGCGCGGCGCGTTCCGGCATGCCGCGCAGGCCGTAGTGTCCCTCCACACCCTGGTTGGCGAGCACCGCCGGATCGATCCCCCTGCCATCGTCGCGCACGCGCAATCGGAATTGCTCGTCGTCGTAGCGGATGTCGACCTCGACCCGTCCGGCATGCGCGTGCCGGAAGGCATTCCGAAGTGCTTCCGCAGCAATCTTGTAGATCTCGTCACGCACGATCGGGTGCAGATCCCTCGGCTCCCCCTCGACAACGACGTGGAAGCCGGAAGGAGGGTGGTCACTCGCGTTGGCCGCGAGCTCGTCGCCGAGCGTTCTGATCGCCTTGGCCAGATCGTTCCGTTCGATGGTTGACGTCCGCAAGCCCTGCACCGCGTCGCGGCCTTCGGTGATTGCGTTCGCCGCATGTTCGATCGCGTCATCCAGTTTCTCTTTCGCCTCTGCCGGGCGTTCCGACAGCAGGTACGACGCCGTCTGAAAGCGCAGCAACACACCGTGGAAACTTTGCAGCAGCGTGTCGTGCAGCTCCCGTGCGATTCGCGTGCGTTCTCCGACCCGTGCCTCGAGCGTCAGAGCAAACGACTGTTGCACATGGCGCATCCGATACCGGTGCGCCGCCCATAGGAGCGCCACGAACGCAACCGCGGACACTGCGCGAAACCAGGTCGTCTGGTAGTACGCCGGAGCGATGGAGAACTTCAGGGTTGCGGCGCGCTCGTTCCAGACGCCGTCGCTGTTGGCCGCCATCACGCGGAACGTGTACTTCCCCGGGGGCACATCGGTGTAGAACGCCTGCCGCCGCAGACCGGCTTCATGCCAACCGGCGTCGAAGCCATCGAGCTTGTAGCGAAACTTGACCTTCTGTGGGATCGAGAAGGTCGGCGACGTGTAGTCGATCTGCAAGTCGCGCGGGTGCGGGCCAAACTCGAGGTTGTCAACAGCCGCGAATTCCTCTCGGTCGACGATCACGGACTCGACGGAAGCTGCCGCCGGCCTGGCTGGTTGCGAGATCCTGGACGGGTCCAGCATCTGTACGACGACTCCGCTGGAGAACCACACGCGCCCATCGGAAGTCGACGCCGCTGCGTTGAAAGAACCGATGTTTGGCTGGGCGCCGTCGAACGCATCGTAGACGCGGTTCCGAATCATGGCATCCGGGTTCGCCCACCACTTCTGGAGCTCAGCGTCCGGGAAGCCCACGACACCGCAGCGGGTATACAGCCACCACTGCTGTTCCGTGTCCTGAATGAACGCGATGACGAAGTCGCAGGGCAGGCCGTTTTTCGTGGTCATCCGCCGGACTTTGCCCGCACGCCAGCCCAGCAGACCGTTTTCGGAGCCGACGAGAACGGAGCCATCTGCGCCAGCGACGATGTGCCGATTCAACGGAGAACTTCTGGGATCGAGCGGAATCGTCGTTTCGACCGTGCCGTTCCGCATCAACACGACGTCTCCTGTTGATGTCGCGATCCAAATCCCTCCGTGTGGGTCCGGAGCAAGGTGATGAGATCCAGGCGGAACCTGCGCGGCAGTGAACACGTCGCGCACCTGGAAATCGCGTATTCGCACGAGCTTTCTTGGTCTGCCGCATGCTGCCCAGATATTTCCGTCGACATCCTCGGTCAGTCCAACCACCATTCCGAGCGGCTGGTGGTCTGGTTCCGGCAGACGACGGAATCGCCCATCTTTGAAGAGATACAGTCCGTCGTCCACTCCTACCCACATGTTGCCGGCGCGGTCTTCCAGCATGGCGGCGACTTGGTTCCCCGGAAGACCATTGCTGCTGTCGATGGATGTGACCGTCCCGTTCCTGATCCGGTCGAGCGACCCGTGATTTGCCACCCAGAGCGTGCCGTCTCGGCTGGCCAGAATGCCGGCTGCCAGATCCTTTCCCAACCCTTGTACAGCCGAGAAGGTGACGACACGCGGATCGCGGAAGCTGTCTATGCCGCTCGTGGTTCCCGCCCAGACGATGCCTTCACGGTCTTCAAACAGGGCCCACACGGAATCGCCGGAAAGGCCGTCCGTCTGACGGTAGCGTTCGACGGCGTCTCCATGGATACGAACGACACCGCTAGCATCGGTGCCGGCCCAGAGGTTGCCGTCACGATCCACCATCAGACTGGTGACGCTGACTTTGCTTCCGTCGAAGTGCGGGGTGACGAAGGTCTTCAGAACACCGTCGCCTAGCTCTTGAAGCCCCAGCCCTGGTCCCTCCTCCGACAGGCCCACCCAGAGCGTTCCATCGGGCGTGCGGGCCAGACTCGATATGGGGGCTTTGACCGGGTACGTCTCGGACACACCACCACGGTTCCAGCGAACGAGGGCGGTCGATCCTCCCAGCCATAAGCCACCGCTGCCATCGGGCAGCACCGCATTGATCTCGCTAAGCGGAAGCCCATCGCTCTTTCCGAAACACTTGACCCCGTGGTCGCTCGCGCTGCAGAGCGGCGCGTCTTCTCCGCGTAGCCCGACCCACACAGTGCCCTCAGGATCTTCGCTGATGCTTTGAAACCCGTGAGTGCCTGCCAACTCGAAATGAGAAGCGACAACCCCATTCTTCAGGTGAACGAGCTCTGTCGCGGTTACCCAGAGACCGCCGGCGCTGTCGGCAAAGACCTTCCCTGAAGGACCGGGAGGGACAGGCCAACGTACGAACCGAACACCGTCGAACCTGTAGACCTCGCCTGGGAGAGATAACAACCAGAGAAAGCCGTCGGAGGTTTGGGTGATCGAGAACATGCCGGCCGGCAGCGAGCCATCCTGAATTCGCCAGGACGTGTGAATGTACTGAGTGACTCGCTTATCCGGATCCAAGCCATAGGCGGGCCCCGCCGACACGAGTACGCAGATGAGCAACGAGCTCAGGCTGGCCGCAGCCGTGGCGCAGGCCCGGGTGATACGAAGGAGGCGCGGTCGGCGAGGATCCATACGCCAGCATTTACGATCTGTCCTGCCTGCGCGGGAGCTGTCTGAACCAGGAACGGTGCAGAAAACTCTGCTCACAGTCAGAAGAGCGCTTTCTTGATGAGGGCCGGGATCGTCGGCGTCGCTTGCAGCTGAATATTCCACTTCGGACCGGCGACATCTGGGCGAACCGGGTAGTACTGAACCTGCAACTGGAACAACGTCGGCAGGCCCCCGCATCTGCAGAGCTTTCCTATCTGTGGTCCGATCGAAAATGCCACTCGGTTGTCTTCGGGCGCCTCCCAATCGACCGAGAGGTTCGGCTGGGTGCCTATCGTGAACCCGTTTGCGAGCATGTACGTGAAGTTGAACGTTCCGTTCATGTGGTTCGTGTCCTCGCCGTCTCCCCCGATTTTGAACCATTGCTGCACGAAGCCGTAGGCGATGAAGTTCTTGCCGAGCAACACGGCTCCCGCATCAGGCCCCACCTGCCATGTGTCCTGGCTGAGCAGATCCTTCGATGCCGTAGGGAAGATGAACGTCGGGCCTGCGCCGACCGTGAGCCGGCCGCCGAAGAACGGACGCGGCAGCGCAAATGCGAGAACGGTGTCGCCGAACCCGGCGGTCCGTTCATTCTGGCCGCTCTGATCGAAATGGGGGATGGAATTAACGATGGTCACCATGGGGCGGACAACCAGCCCCTGCTTCTCGGTCAGCCTGAGACTCATCAACGGCTGGAACACCAGATTACTCTGCACCCGAGTGTGATCGTCGCCGCGGGGCATCTCCGTCCAATTGTTGTTCTGCTGCAACTGCATCAGCCAACTCTTGGCGAAGGGATTACTCGCCTCCTGGGCCTGTGCGGCGGCAGACTGACCGTCACCGCCTGATGTCTGTGTTGCGTTGGTTGTTGTCGCCTGCGTTTGCGCAAAGCCTGCGTTCGCCGCGCACGCGAATGCGAGAACGACAACCAGACCCGTTATGACCTTTTGCCTTGCCATCTTTGACCTCTCCGGTCGAAGTGCACGGCAAAGGTGATGCCTCCCGCTCGGCACTCACAGCCTCTCTACTCGCTCGTAAGGCAATCCGTGAGAAACGCGGCGAGATCGACGTAATTGCCTTCTCGTGGCCGGGCGCATCAACGCCAAGCGTGCCTGAACGGCGGCTGCGTGTGATCGCACACATCGCGCGAAACCACACACTCATTTGCGCGGTGTGCGCAGGCAAAAACGCCAATTCTGGCGTGTTCACGAGGCATTGTGCGCCGGCATCGCCGTTGCCATCTCACGACGCGTAGCGGAAGGGACCTCGCAACGAGGTTTCGCCGAACGGTGACTGTCGCGTCGATGGACGAGGTCCGTGGAGATGGTTATGCGAGGGTTCACAAGGTCTGCGCGGTATCTCGTGCCAAGTGCTCTGGTGGTCTGTTTGATGTCGCTCGGCGCACCGTGTGCTGCCCAAGAAAACGTAGACCCACCTACTGTACCTGCTGTACCCGATCCAGGCGATGGACGTGGCGCACTCTTCGCGCCTTCGGCCTGGATGGTGCTGAGTACCCCGGTGCAGAAACAGATCGATCTGAAACTGTATGGGTTTTACATCGGCAGATTAGACACACCAGTCGCACAAGTTGACGTTCCAATTCGGACGGCAAAGTTTCTGACGGTGACTCCCAGCTACATGTATTACTCGGTTCCTGCAAGCGGGCTCAATAAGCTGCCGCCGCAGCCGGGACGATTCACCGACAGCTACGACGAGCACCAGTTTCGAATTGACGGAACCGTGGCGTTCTCCGTTCGCAAGTTCGAGATCTCCGGCCGCAACATGTATGTCAGACGGTTCCGTCCAGTGCCAGCGAACGATACGAACCGTTACCGCGGAAAAATTGCGATCGCGCATCCCCTCACGGTTCGAGGGCACGTCTGGAAGCCCTTTGCCGCATACGAAACCTACTATGAGCAGGATGGTGGATGGAACAGAGTGCGCGTTTGGACTGGCGTCACGTTGCCACTCAACAAGCGCGTGTTCTTCCAGCCATCCTACATGTGGGAGACCAGTGACGGCAGTAGAACCGTCGACTACCTCTTGTTTGGCCTGATCGTCAATACGCGATAGGACCTGATACATCGTCAACGACCGTGAAAGGAGACCACTTATGTCGAACGTGTTGAAACGAGGAACTGCCATGCTGGCCGTGTTGATCACCTGCCTGGTGGTCGTCACGACCGCACTGGCGCAGATGCCAACATCGCCCTGGAAGAAGGGCGCACCATTTCCGGAGCCCGATGAGGAGCTCTACGGCGTTCCGTTGAACGGCAAACTCTACGTGTTTGGCGGCTGGGACGGAGGCAAGGCTCGGGGCGTTGCTTACCAATACGACCCGGTCACCGACAAATGGACGAAGAAGACGTCGATGCCGCGGCCGGCCCACCATGCGGCCCTCGCCGCTGCGAACGGCAAGATCTATGTGATCGGCGGCTTCGTCCCCCCGAAGGACACCGCCATCCCCGTTGGCGGCGCCTGGGAACCGATTGACAACGCGTGGGAATACGACCCGGCGGCCGATTCCTGGAAGTCGCTGCCGCCGTTGCCCGGCAAGCGCGGATCGGCGATCGCCGCGGAAGTCGGCGGCAAGATCTACGTGATCGGCGGCGCCACGACGATGGAAGGATCGAAGGACCCGTTCTTCAGCTTCTTCGGACCGTCTCGCGTCCTCGGCACGAACGAAGTGTACGACCCCGCGACGAACAAATGGGAGAGCCGCGCGCCAATGTCGGTGCCGCGTAATCACGCGTTCAGCGGCGTCGTCAACGGCAAGATCTACGTCATTGGCGGGCGCACCGGTCACGGCTTCATCCTGTCGGCCACCAACACGGACGTCGTAGAGGAGTACAACCCGATCTCGAACACGTGGAGTGTTCCGAAGGAGCGGATGCCGACCGCGCGAAGCGGAGGCGCCTCTGGGACGGACGGGCGCCGGATCTACGTCGCCGGCGGCGAGGTGACGACCAAGGATCTGGTCGGGGCGTTTAAAAGCGTCGAGGCGTACGACCCGGTGACGAATTCGTGGATGACGCTGCCCTCCATGCCGATGCCGCGTCACGGCATCGCGGGCGGGGTGATCGGCAATCGCTTTCACCTGGTGAGCGGGATGATGCAGTCGGCGGGGGCGCTGGTGTTCCTCGACCCGACACTCTCAACGCACACGGCGATGCACGACATTCTGGAGCTGCAGTTCGGTGCGCCGCCGCCAACAGCTGCTGGCAAGAGCGCGGCCGCGGCGCCTTCGCAGGCTCCGGCTACGGCTGCGAGCGCAACCCCGGCCCTTTCCCAACAGCCTACGACGGCTGCAACGACCGCGGCGGCAGCGCCTTCCCAGGGTCCGAAGAGACTCTACACGCGCTACAACGTCAACAGCCCGCAGGGCCAGGTGATGCTCGCGAAGTACGCGCAGGCGATCGAGATCATGCGGGAGTTGCCGCAACACGATCAGCGTTCGTGGCAGTGGTGGTGGAATACCCACTGGATCAAGGGATTTCCGGCGTTCCTGTGGGATCACTCCCGGAAGCTCAAGACCGAATTGATTGCATCGCTGCCGCCGGAGGCGCGAGCCGATGCGGAGGCCGTATGGAACGGGTGCCAGGCGCACCCGTTCAACCCGTCGAACCCCGAGCAGTTTCAGCAGTGGTACTTCCTGCCGTGGCATCGGCTGATGCTCGCCCAGTTCGAAGGCGTCATTCGCGAAGTGCTGCAGGACGAGGATTTTTCACTTCCTTACTGGAACCCGGTCACCGGCAACCCCGACGATTTCATCGTCCCGGCCATGTTCCGGGTCCCGGGCACCACGCTGTACAACGGCACGCGCTGGCCCTGGGTCAACGGGGGCGAGCGGATCGACATCCTCTACAAGGAATGGATCAATCTGGACGCCCTCAACGAGAAGACCTACATCAACTCGCCGACGGGGAACATTGGGTTCAATCCGAGGATGGACCAGAACCCGCACTTCTTTACGCATTTCGCACTCGGCGGCGACATGGCCGAATTCTCCACCGTCGGTGGCGACCCGATGTTCTATATCCATCACGCCAACATCGATCGTATTTGGGAAAGCTGGAATCAGCTCGGGAACAAGAATCCTACCGATCCCAAGTATCTCAATCGCATTTTCTCGTATGGGGACAGAAGCAACAAGCGCGCGGATCTACCGGTCAGCGCGAGTGATCGTACCGCGCAGATGGGCTACGAGTATGACGCCTATGAAAAGCCGCCCAAGCCACAACGCCTGTCCACAGAGGAGGCCGCCGAGAGAGATCGCACCTACAAGACTCTCCACGAGCGTGCCCTTGGCGGTTCGCGCGGTGGCGCGCATGGGTCGCTGCCTTCGGGAGGAAAGCAGCAGTGATCCTGCAGCTGCTGATCAGCGTGATCTTCGTTGGCGCCGCAGTGCAGAAACTCACCGGCAAGGTGGCGCCGAACTGGGATCGCTGGGGCTATTCGCGGCAGTTCATGTATGCCACCGGCATTGCCGAACTTGCCGCGCTCGCCCTCTTCTGGTGGCCAGGACTCGAACTCGTTGGTGCGGCAAGCCTCGCCCTCGTGCTGGTCGGCGCACTCGCAACCCTGATCAGGCACCGCGAAGGCCTGTCGCATGTTGCTCTGCCGGCGCTTACGCTGCTCCTCGTGATGGTGCAGTCGTACCGGTCAACGGTCGCATGACATGGAAGAACGACGAACGCCGGCAGGACGCCGCGCTGGCGGCGAGCTGACGCGGAGGCCACGATCATGAAACGTATCATTGCCGTCACGGCTGTCGCTGTTTCGCTCGGCGCGGGCTCGTTCGCCGGCGGCACGTGGTGGGCGCACCGCGCCGGCGCTGCGCACGCGAGCGCGCACGCCGCCACCGTCTACACCTGCCCGATGCACCCGGACTACCGCAGCGGCAATTCCGGCACCTGCCCGATCTGCGGCATGTCGCTCGAGGCGGATCGTGCAACCAGGGTAACGGGCGGCGACGCCGAGGCGCGCGCCCTCCCGCACGGCGCGGTGCAGGTGAGTCCGGAGCGGCAGCAGGCGATCGGCGTCCGGCTCGGTGTCGTCACCCGGTTCGCGGGCACCCGGCTGCTGCGGACGACCGGGCGCGTGGCGCCGGACGAGAACCGCACGTATCCGATCGTCGCAGCCGTGAGCGGCTGGATCCGGAAGGTGGAAAGCGTAGCAACGGGCGAGGCTGTGAAGAAGGACCAGGTGCTCGCGTCGTTCCTTGCGCCCGAAGTCGAGTTCAGGAGTGCGCAGCAGTCGTACTACACCGGCGTCGAGGCGTTCTATCGGATGGCGGTCACGCAGCCCCAACAGCCCCAGTCGCGGTCGCACGCCTCGGTGCGCGGCGCCGACGCGATCGACCGGATGGCCGATGAGCTGCGGACCATGGGCGTCTCCAATTCGCAGCTGCAAGAGATGGCCACTCGCCGGGAGGTCGTGCCTGATATCCGCGTGGAGTCGCCGGTGGACGGCGTCGTGCTGAAGCGCAGCGTCTCGCCCGGCCTCCGGTTCGATCGCGGCTTCGAGTTCTACCGGATCGCGGATCTGAACCGCGTGTGGATCCTGGCTGACGTGTACCGCCACCAGCTGCCGTTCATCCGCCGCGGCGCCTCGGCGCGGATCACCACGGCCGAAGCGCGCCGCGCGCTGCCGGCGGCGGTGAGCACCTCGGAGCCGATTTTCGACGAGGCGACGCAGACGCTGCAGGTGCGGCTCGAGGCGGCGAACCCGAGTCTGGCGCTCAAGCCCGGCATGTTCGTTGACGTGGAGTTTCCGGTCGACGTCCCACCGGCGCTCGTCGTGCCGGCGGATGCGATCGTGGACTCGGGGCTGCGCAAAACGGTGTTCGTCGACAGCGGCCACGGCTACTTCGAGCCGCGGCTGATCGAGACGGGGTCGCGCTTCGGCGACGACGTCGAGGTGACGAACGGGCTCGTGCCGGGCGAGCGGATCGTGATCTCGGGCACGTTCTTCATCGATTCGGAGAGCCGCATGAAAGCCCCAACGCGGCGGGCGCCGGCGGCGCCGGTGCTCGATCCGGTGTGCGGGATGCACGTGGATCCCAGGGAAGCCGGCAACGCCGGCCGCACGGCGGCGCATGGCGGACACGTGTTCTTCTTTTGCTCGGACACCTGTAAGCAGCAGTTTGCGGCCGACCCGTCGCGCCACGCGAACCGGAAGGTCGCGAGGCCATGATCGAGCGCATCATCGACTTCTCGGTCAGGAACAAGTTCCTGGTCCTGTTGCTGGTGGGCGCCGCCGCGCTCGCCGGCGCGCGCGCGCTGCGGAACGTGCCGCTGGACGCGATCCCTGACCTCGGCGACACACAGGTCATCGTCTACTCGCGGTGGGATCGCAGTCCCGACCTCATCGAGGCGCAGGTCACGTATCCGATCGTGACGGCGATGCTCGGCGCGCCGCGCGTGAAAGCGGTCCGCGGCGTCTCCGATTTTGGCTACTCGTTCGTCTACGTGATCTTCGAGGATGGAACCGACACCTACTGGGCGCGCACGCGGACACTGGAGTACCTCTCCGGCGTGCTGTCGCGGCTGCCGCCCGATGCGCGCACGGAGCTCGGGCCCGACGCGACCGGTCTCGGCTGGGTGTTCCAGTACGCGCTCGTGGACCGCTCGGGCAGACACAGCCTGGCGGATGTGCGGTCGTACCAGGACTGGTACCTGCGCTACTACCTGAAGGCGGTGCCCGGCGTGTCCGAGGTGGCCTCGGTCGGTGGCTTCGGCCGGCAGTACCAGGTGAACGTCGACCCGAACCGGCTGCGCAACTACGGCCTCTCGATACAGCGGGTCGTCGAGGCTGTGCGCGGCGGCAACGCCGAGACTGCCGGTCGGCTCATCGAGTTCGGCGGCACCGAGTACATGGTGCGCGGCCGCGGGTACGCCAAGTCGGTCGCCGACTTCGAGAGCATCGTCGTGACGGCCAGCGAGAGCGGCACGCCGATCCGGGTCCGCGACATCGGGCACGTAACGCTCGGCCCGGATCTGCGGCGGGGCGTGGCGGATCTGGACGGCGCCGGCGAAGTGGTGTCGGGGATCGTCGTGATGCGCCAGGGGGAGAACGCGGTCGACGTGATCGATCGCGTCAAGGAGCGCATCCGCCAGATCGAGCCGGGCTTGCCGTCCGGGATGGAGATCGTCCCCATCTACGACCGCTCGGTGCTGATCCGCCGCGCGATCGACAACGTGAGCGAGACGCTCGTCGAGGTGGTGCTCGCCGTCGTCTTCATCGTGCTGCTGTTCCTGTGGCACGTGCCGAGCGCGCTGATCCCGCTCATCACCATTCCGGTTGCCGTGCTCGTGGCGTTCATCCCGTTCCGCGCGATGGGGATCACGGCGAACATCATGTCGCTCGGCGGCATCGCGATCGCGATGGGCGAGCTGGTGGACGCGGCGATCGTCGTCGTGGAGCAGACCCACAAGAAGCTCGAGCAGGCGCAGCGCGACGGATCGACGCGCGACTATCACAAGGTTGTCCTCGAGGCGGTCAAGGAGGTGGCGCCGGCGAGCTTCTTTGCGCTGCTCGTGATCGCGGTGTCGTTTCTCCCGGTGCTGGCGCTCGAGTCGCAGGAAGGGCGGCTGTTCAAGCCGCTCGCCTACACCAAGACGCTCACGATGCTCGTGGCGGCGGGCCTCGTGATCACGCTCGACCCCGCGCTGCGTGTTCTCTTCACGCGCGTGCGGCGCTTCGAGTTCCGGCCGGCCTGGCTCTGCCGGGTGACCAACGCGGTGCTCGTCGGCCGCATCCGCTCCGAGGAGTCGCATCCCATCAGCCGCTTCCTCATGAAGATGTACGAGCCGGTCGTCCGCTGGTCGTTGCGGTGGAAATGGGCGGTCATCGGCGGCGCCGCAGCCCTCGTCGTCGTCACGGTGCCGGTGTTCACGCGCCTGGGATCGGAGTTCATGCCGCCGCTCTACGAGGGATCGCTTCTTTACATGCCGACGACGATGCCGGGCATTGCGATCGGCGAGGCGCAGAAGCTGGTGCAGGTGAGTGACCGTGCCATCAAGCAGTTCCCCGAGGTCGATCGTGTGCTCGGCAAGGCGGGGCGCGCGGACACGAGCACCGATCCCGCGCCGCTCTCGATGCTCGAGACGGTGATCACGCTCAAGCCCACGTCCGAGTGGCGCCGGGTCGAGACGTGGTACTCCGGGTGGGCGCCGGAGTGGATCAAGCGCGTGCTCCGGCACGTCACGCCCGATCACATCTCGGAAGAACAGCTGGTCGAGGAGATGAACGCGGCCCTGACGTATCCCGGCGTCTCGAACGCCTGGACGATGCCGATCAAGGGGCGGATCGACATGCTGACGACCGGCATCCGCACGCCGGTCGGGCTGAAGATCTCCGGGGCGGACTTTGCCGAGATCGAGAAGATCGGCACGGCGATCGAGGCGGCGCTTCCCTCCGTGAGCGGGACGCGCAACGTGTTCGCGGAGCGCACCGGCAGCGGGTTCTTCCTCGACATCGAATGGAACCGTGACGCGCTCGCGCGCTACGGCTTGAGCGTCGAGGCGGCGCAGGGCGTGGTGCAGAACGCGATCGGCGGCGAGAACGTGACCACCACGATCGAGGGGCGCGAGCGGTATCCGGTGAACGTCCGCTACATGCGCGATTTCCGGTCCGACACCGACGCGATCGCGCGCGTGCTCGTGCCGGCGTCGGATGGGCAGCGGCAGATCCCGCTCGGCGAGCTGGCGCGCGTGAAGGTCGCGACAGGACCCGCGATGATCCGCAACGAGGACGGGCTGCTCACCGGATACGTCTTCGTGGACGTCGCAGGCCGCGACATCAGCAGCTACGTGGACGAGGCGAGCCGCGTCGTGCGCGAGCAGGTGAAGCTGCCGCCCGGTTACGCGGTGCTCTGGAGCGGCCAGTACGAAGCGATGGCGCGCGTGCGTGCGCGTCTCGCGTACATCATCCCGTTCACGCTGTTGCTCGTGGTCGTGCTTCTGTACCTGAACACGCGGTCGCTCGTGAAGACGGCGATCGTGTTGCTGGCCGTGCCGTTCTCGGCCGTCGGCGCCGTCTGGTTCCTGTACCTGCTCGGCTACAACATGAGCATCGCCGTATGGGTCGGGCTGATCGCGCTGCTCGGCGTCGACGCCCAGACCGGCGTCTTCATGCTGCTGTATCTCGACCTCGCGTACGCGAAGGCGTCGCGCGAAGGACGCCTGCGAACGCTCGCCGATCTCCAGGCGACGATCGTGGAAGGCGCCGCGAAGCGGCTGCGCCCGAAGTTCATGACGATGGCGACGACGTTCCTCGGGCTCCTCCCGATCATGTGGGCCACCGGCACCGGGTCCGACGTGTGGAAGCGGATCGCCGCGCCGATGGTTGGCGGCATCCTCACGTCGTTCGTCCTCGAGCTCGTCGTCTACCCGGCCATCTACGAAATCTGGAAGTGGCACTTCGAGATGAAGCGCGCCCGCGCCGAAGCGCAGCCCGCCCTGCTCGCCGCCCTGCCGTCGCCCGAGGCGGCGCAATGACAGCGATCGACATCCATGGATCGAGCTGGCGCCGGGACCGTTTCATTCGCCATCCGCAAGTTATGGCGCAGGCCACACCGTGCATAAGGTGGAAGACATGAGTGACTATAACGAACAGACCCTGATGGAAGCGGTGATCAACCGCGTTGCCGCAACGCCCGACCCGCGTCTGCGGCAGATCATGACCAGTCTGGTCACGCATCTGCACGGCTTTGTGCGCGAGGTACGGCCAACCTCGGAGGAATGGCTGGCCGGTATCCAGTTCCTCACGGCGGTTGGCCAGAAGTGTGATGACAAGCGGCAGGAGTTCATTCTGCTCTCAGACTCGCTTGGGGTGTCGATGCTGGTCGACCTTCTCAATCATGGCAAGGTTGGCAATGCCACCGAGTCGGACCTGCTCGGGCCAGCCTTCGTCGAGGGCGCACCGGAACTCCCGCTGGGGAGTAATCTTGCCAAGCACCCAAGCGATGGCGAGCCTTGCGTGATCGCCGGCAGTGTCGCAAGCCTCGACGGCACCCCGCTGGCGGGCGCAGTGGTGGATTTCTGGGAAGCCGACGGTGACGGGTTCTACGATTTGCAAAAACCCAACGGTCTCAGCCTGCGGGCACGGCTGCGGACGGATGCCTCAGGCCAGTTTTGGTTCCGGGCGGTGCGGCCGGTGAACTATGGGATACCAACCGACGGGCCAGTGGGCGCCATGCTGGAGGCCACCAAGCGGCATAACATGCGCGCCGCGCATTTGCATTTCATGATCAGCGCCCCAGGGCACGAGCGTCTGGTGACGCAGTTGTTCGTCACAGGCGACCAATACCTCGATTCGGATGCGGTGTTTGGGGTGAAAGAATCGTTGGTGGTCGACTGTGAGCGCGTGAAGACGCGTGAAGAAGCGGCGAAATACCAGGTCGAAGCGCCGTTTTATCGTATGCACTACGACTTTGTGCTGAAGCCTGCCCAGGCATGACGCGGCGGCATGACGATGCTCGACCCGAACGGGTGCCCGAGCACCGCGGTGAGCTGCGGGCTCGACCGGTACCAACGTCATCACGAAGGAGATGGCATGGCAACCGCAACACAACTTCCCGCCGATGTGTATCCCGAAACCCTCTCGCGCTTGCCGCCGCTGAAACGCGAGACCTTGAACGAGGCACAGCAAAAGGCCTACGACGCGGTGACGGCGCCACGTTCGGGACGCTTGAATCTCGCGGGCATCAAGGGGCCTGGCGGAGTGATCCTGCGCATGCCCAAGCTCGCCAAGTCCCTGGGCGACGTCAACCGCATGCTGCGTTCCGAGCTGGGGCTTGATGCGCGCCTGGTTGAGTTAACCATTCTCGCCACCGCGCGGGAGATGCAAAGCCAGTTCGAGTGGGCCATGCATGAACCGGTGGCGCTGGAGATGGGTGTTCCCGCTGCGACCATCGACATGATCCGCCACGGCAGGCCGCTTTCAGATGTACCAGAAAGAGAGGCTGCGCTCATTCATCTCGCGCGCGAGGCGGTGGGGGCGAAGCAGGTTACGCCAGCGACGTACGCGACAGCCCTGGCGCTTTTTGGCGAAGAAGAGTTACTTCACTACAGCGTGTTGATCGCCAGCTACGCGCAGGTCGCGATCCTGCTTTGCATCGTTGGGCAGGAATTGCACGATCACCAGTCTCCGGGATTGCCGGAGTAGGAAAAGCATTGAAGCGCTGCGAAGGAAGCAGATGTCAGAACCGTTTCTCCACGCGCCGATGGTAGGCGGCATCTTCACATCGTTCGTCCTCGAGCTCGTCGTCTACCCGGCGATCTACGAAATCTGGAAGTGGCACTTCGAGATGAAGCGCGCCGGCGCCGAACCGCGGCCCGCCGCGCTCCCCGAATACCGTGCAGCGATTCGGCTGCAGCCGGACGACGCCCAAGCCCGCTAAGCGAATGAATTGGATCCTGCGGGAGCAGCGGGGACTGTCCCGCCTCCACGCTCAAACGAGGACGATGAGGTTCAGCATTGAGATGATCGTGCCCTACGCCGATGCGGCTGCCCTCATGCTCGCGAACCTCGATCGCGTGAACGCCATGTCGCGCCATCGCGTCGGGCTGGCGCTGCCCCTGGGCGTGCGGGGGCGGAAGTCGCAGGGGTCGGCCAGAGTCAATCCCACACAACGTTAATCCAGACTCCCGGCGTCGTCTGCTGACTCTTGACGCAGAAGAATGTTGGAGTTGGCGGCACGCGCGCGATTCACTTCGCGTATTATCCTGTTCGTCGAGCCAGCGGTTCGCGGTGCCCCACGCACTTGGGTAATCAAGCTGTAGGGGCGAACCCACAATGCGCTGTGCGGGAACATTCGTGGTGCTGTCCGTCGTCCGGCTGAACGACCGGCCTTGGCGCGGTGGCCGGGCTGTTCCGCAACAACATCATCAGCCGAGTCGCGGCGTACGCGCGATGGCCGTCGACCTATGCTTCCGGAGCACTGCGCCTTGTTCGGGGGACGGACACTCGCGCGCAGCTGCGACGCCACCTGATTCTCGCGATTGTCTTGTACCTGCGCATGACGTCTGTCGTCCTCGCGCAGACCGCCACCGGTGTGATTCGCGGGACGGTTGCAGACCCTACTGGCGCCGTCGTGCCGGACGTGCATGTGAAGTTGATCGACGACGCTCGACATCAGAGTTGGGAGCAACAGTCGAACCAGAGCGGATTGTTCGAATTCCGGGCATTGCCGTTCGGCAATTACAGGATTGAACTTGATCATCCCGGCTTCAAGAAAGCAGTGATTGAGGATGTCGCGCTGCAAGTGGCGCAGACGGTGAGTGTGAATGTAACGTTGCAGGTCGGATCGGTGACTGAGTCGATTGCCGTTCAAGCCGGCCGTAGTTTGCTCGAGGCTTCAGATGCAAGCTTGTCTCAAGTCATCGATGACAAGCGGTTGCTGGAACTACCGATTAACGGGCGCAATGTCATGCAACTCGTTTCTCTATCTGCCGGCGTGATCAACGGAGGGCGTGCCAGCGCCACTCAACGCCAGGCCAATTACGGCCCGGGGTTCTCGGTCGGCGGGCAGAGAGACAACACGTCCGTGGTGCTGATTGACGGCATGGAAATCAGCGGACAGGAACTCAACAATTATCCATTGGCGATACCTCCGCTGGATTCATTGGCCGAATTCCGAGTGCAGACCTCCAATTACTCGTCGGAGTTCGGCGGCAACTCCGGGGCTGTGATCAACGTGGCGTCGAAGCGCGGCTCAAACGCATTTCACTCCACGGTATTCGAGTTTCTTCGCGACGACGCTCTGGATGCACGGAACCCCTTCAGCACCACGGTTGATCCGCTGAATCGGAATCAGTTTGGTTTCGTCGCCAGCGGGCCGGTGTTGCTACCCGGACTGTACAACGGCAAAGACAGGCTCTTTTGGATGTTCTCGTATGAAGGGACGCGACGGCGGCAGGCGGTCACAACCACGGCCCTGGTGCCGACTCTCAAGGAGCGCGCCGGGGACTTCAGCGACGTGTCAGCGGTTATCGTCGATCCTTTTACCAAAAGTCCCTTTCCCGGAAATGTGATTCCGGCGGAGAGGATCAATCCTGTGGGCGCCGCATTGGCAAATTTGTATCCGGCCCCCAATAACGCCGACTCCGCACGCAACTACATCGGTCATCCAACAGGGAGGTCCGATAACAACGTCCTGGCAGCGCGAATTGACTATAGGCCTGGAAGCCGAGATACGATCTGGGGCCGATTCACCAGGAACGCTCCTGTCGATCGCGGCGTCGGACAGGCGCTCTCGCCTGCATTCCCCGGATTCGATCAGGAACAGTCCGACAACAACCTGCAGCTTGCCCTCGGACATGCGCACAGCTTCACGCCGACGACGATTAATGAAGTGAACATCGGGTTCGTGCAATTTCGGCGTGAGCGCCGTTCCGTTGACGCCTTCACGCGCAACTGGATCCAGGAGTTGGGCATTAACGGGATCTCACCCGATCCGCTTACCTGGGCGGCGCCTTCGATGACTCCGAGCGGATATCCCGAGATCGGCTATTCCTCCAACAACGCGGTGTTCAAATGGGTCACACAATCGGTACAGATCGTCAATAACTTCTCTGCTGTTCGCGCCACGCACACCCTCAAAGCCGGTCTGACGATTCAACTCAAGCGGATGAACACCAGACAGTGGGGTCAGCCCAACGGGGCGTATACCTTCTCCGGCCAATTCAGTGCTCCCGTGCCCTTGTCGGCCACCTCTCGCTACAATGCGCTGGCCGATCTGCTTCTCGGATACCCTTCGAGCTATACAGTCCAGACCACTCCGTTTTCGCCACACCTGTCGTATACAGCCATGGGCTATTACATACAGGACGACTGGAGAGTGACGGACAGTCTGACGGCGAATGTGGGACTGCGCTGGGAATACTTCGGTCGCCCGGTTGAGCGCGATGATCGGATTGCCAGTTTCGATCTTGCGACTGGCCAGCAGGTGTTTCCTGGACAGAATGGGTACCCGCGCAGCCTGGTCGACCCCTATTACAAAAACTTCGCGCCCAGGGTTGGCCTTGCCTGGCGCGCCGGCAACCGCACAGCGCTGCGGGGTGGTTACGGGATTTTCTACACCCCGGATGTCATCAACACGTATCGGCAACTCGGGTTTCAGGAGCCGTTTGGAGGGATCAGCAACTTGACGGCCCGTCCCACGGATCCGCAAAATCCGCTGCCCGTCTTCACGGTCGACGATCCTTTGACGCAGGCCACTCGCCTGTCCACGAACAGCCGCAACGGCATGCAGCGCAACCTGCGCGATGGTCAGGTGCAGCAATGGACTGCGTCCGTCCAGTATCTCCTCACGAATGCTACGTTGCTCGAAGTGGCTTATCACGGTTCCAAGAGCGCGCACCTGATGGGCGTTCTCAACTACAACGAAACCAACCCGTTCCCGCCTCAGCCGCCGGGTTTTGCGCTCATCCGTCCATACCCGCCAGCTGGGCAGCGTCAATATCTACGAGTCACGCGCGGCGGCAAAGTACACCGCGGTGCAGGCACGACTCGAACGCCGGTTCGCCGACGGCTTTACCGGCCTCGTCTCATATACGTTTCAGCAGACGTTGACCGATCTCGATGTCAGCAGCGCTGGCGTTGCCATCGGTGCCGGAGCTGGCCTACAAACGATGAAGGATGTTCGCGCCAACTGGGGTCCGGCGCCCTTTGATCGGCCGCACCGTTTAGTCGCGAGCTGGCTTTACGAGCTTCCGTTTTTCAAGCAAAGAGATGATCTGTTGCGGAAAGTCGCCGGGGACTGGCAGATCGGTGGAATTGGTACTTTCCAGAACGGTCCGGCTCTGACGCCCTCTTCGTTTGGGGTCCCGTTCGTCGGGTCCCACGCCAATCTTCTGGGCGACCCGAACCTACCACGCGGTGACCGCACCATTGATCGATGGTTCGACGTCAGCCAGCTGGCGAATCCAGCTCCGGGTCAGCTCGGTAACGCAGGAAAAGGAGTGATTCGCGGCAGCGGAAACAACAAATGGGATTTGATTATTTCGAAGTTCTTCGACATCGCGGACGGACATCGACTGGAGTTCAGGGCGGAATTGTTCAATGCGTTCAATCATCCGCAATTTGACGATCCGGTGGTGACGCCCGGCAACAACCCGCTGGCCGGAAAGATCACGTCGGCCAGTGATTTCGGATTCACGCAGACTGAACGCGTCATCCAGCTGGGCTTGAAGTACAGTTTTTGATCCTGCTGCACAAGATGAAGAGGGCGGATAGGAGACGAAGCGCTGTTATAGCCGGCTGCATGCTCCTCGTGTGCCGGGCTGTATGCTTTCGCGTCGAACTCCAGTCTCGACGTGAGTCAGTACGCGCACACCTCATGGAAAATCAGCGAAGGGTTTTCTGAAGGCTTCATTCGGTCAATTGCACAGACGGCCGATGGGTATCTCTGGCTGGGCACCGAATTCGGCTTGCTTCGGTTCGATGGCGTGAGGGCCGTCCCGTGGGAGCCACCGGCGGGGCAGCATCTCCCCAGCAGCGATATCAGAAGCGTGCAGGGCGCGCGCGACGGACGTCTGTGGATTGGCACCTATAACGGGCTTGCCAGCTGGAAGGACGGCAAGCTGACTCACTACCCGGAACTTGATGGGCAGGTTATTGAAGCGCTGCTCGAGGATCGTGAAGGAACGATCTGGGTCGCCGGGTGGGCGCCTTCCGCGGGGAGGCTCTGCAGGATTCAGAGCGGCAACATCCAATGCCATGGAGAGGACGGCCGTTTCGGCTCTGGAGTGACGCCCTTATATGAGGATAGCGGAGGCAATCTCTGGGCGGGAGCGATGACTGGCCTGTGGCGATGGAAGCCTGGTCCACCCACGCTCTATCCCATGCCAGATCCGGCGCAGCGAATCTACGCGCTGATCGAAAGCGACGACGATGGAATCTTGATTGCCACGCACCGCGGAATCACAAAACTGAGGAACGGGAAGTCCGAGGCGTATCCGCTTCCGGCTGGGTTCCAGCCCCACAGGCTGCATCGGGATCACGATGGCGGCCTGTGGATCGGCGCCCTGGTGGACAGGGGGCTGTTGCATATCCACGACGGGAGAATGGATCGGTTTTCCCAAGCCGACGGCCTGTCAGGCAGGTCCGTTAACTCTTTCTTCGAGGATCGGGAAGGCAATATTTGGGTGGCGACCGCGGAAGGCCTGGACCGGTTTCGCGACTTCGCCATCCCAACGTTTTCTGACCTGCAGGGTTTCTCGAGCGGAGGGATTTTTTCGGTTCTGACCGCGAAGGATGGCAGTCTTTGGCTGGGCACGTCTGATGGGCTGAATAGATGGAATAAAGGCCAGATCACGAATTATCGCTATCGAGGCTTCGGTGGCGTGCGCGGTGGTTCCCTGGTCAGCGGACTCACTGCGGGAAGGGAGGCCGACTCGAGGGGCACGGTTCGTGAGATCACCGACAGTGGGTTGCCGGATAAGGCGCACTCCCTCTTTCAGGACGCTCGCGGGCGAATGTGGGTCGGAACGCCAAGCGGGGTTGCCTTTCTCAAGGCTGACCGGTTTGTTCCCGTAGCATCCGTACCGTACGGAATCGTCTCTTCCTTCACCGACGACAGTGCAGGGAACGTCTGGGTGAGTCATCAGGAGGGGCTTTTCCATTTGTTCCAGGAGCGTGTGGTCGAACGCATCCCCTGGGCCAGGCTCGGGCGCAGACAACCGGCGAGTGCTCTCCTGCATGATGCTGTGCAGGGTGGTTTATGGCTTGGATTTCGAGACGGTGGCGTCGCGTATTTCAAGGACGGTCAACTCCGCACCTCGTACTCAGGCGTCGAAGGGCTGGGAGAGGGAATGGTCCGCGGTTTCTACATCGATGGCCACGGTACACTCTGGGTCCCAACTGAGGGGGGGCTGAGCCGTATCAAAGACGGCCACATTCTCACGCTCACCAGCCAGAACGGACTGCCGTGCAATACGGTTCACTGGATGATGGAGGATGACGCCCAATCGGTCTGGCTGTATCTGTCCTGTGGCCTGGTGCGCGTTGGCCGGTCTGAGCTGGACGCCTGGACCTCTCATCCAAAGCAGACGATCCAGGTGACGGTGTTCGATAGTTCCGACGGAGTGAGCAGCCATCGGTTCACGGGCGCTCATAACTCGGTCGTCGCAAAATCCGCGGATGGCAAGTTGTGGTTCGTGCGACCTGGCGGCGCCAGCGTCATCGATCCGCATCATCTTGCGTTCAACAAACTTCCGCCACCGGTGCACATTGAGCAAGTCACTGCCGACGGCAAGACCTACTGGCGGAACGTGTCAGGCGAGGCTCCGTTGTCGCCGGAACTGCCGCCGCTTGTTCGCGACCTCACGATTGATTACACGGCGCTGAGTCTGGTCGCACCCGAGAAGGTGCAGTTCCGCTTCAAGCTCGAAGGACAAGACAGCGACTGGCGCGAAGTCGTAAACGATCGCCGGGTGCAATACTCGAACCTCGCTCCGGGGAGCTACACATTCCGGCTCAGGGCCTCCAACAACAGCGGCGTGTGGAACGAAGTGGGCGCGACACTGGAATTCTCGATCGCGCCGGCGTATTACCAGACGCGCTGGTTCCAGGGGCTCGTCGTGGCCTCGTCCCTTGGCTTTGTTTGGGCGGGTTATCGTGCCCGTGTCCGCCAAGTCGCACGTCAGTACCAGCGACGCCTCGACGAACGCGTCAACGAGCGCACACGCATCGCGCGGGAGCTGCACGACACGCTGCTTCAGAGCTTCCACGGATTGCTGCTGCGACTCCAGACCGCCTTGTACCTACTGCCAGATCGCCCGGCAGAAGCGAAAGGGCAACTGGCTGGTGCGATTGATCACGCGGCGAAGGCGATCACGGAAGGGCGCGACGCGGTGCAAGGCTTGCGGGCGTCAACCGTCGAACGCAACGAGCTCGCCGTGGCGATTAGAACTCTTGGCGATGAAGTCGCGACCCACGTGAGCGCCGACCCGCCGCCCACATTCAGTGTTGCAGTCGAGGGCCAGACGCGCGATCTGCACCCGATCGTCCGTGACGAGATCTACAAGATTGCTGTGGAAGCCCTTCGGAATGCGTTCCGCCATGCGCATGCCGGGCGGATCGAGATCGACATTTGCTACGACGACGACCAATTCCGATTGCGCGTGCGTGACGATGGCAAGGGGATCGATCCGGCGGTGCTCGCCAACCAGGGTCCGGAGGGACACTACGGCCTGCGCGGCATGGCGGAACGCGCCGCGCTGATCGGAGGGAAACTGGCGGTGTGGAGCGAAGCGGGCGCAGGGACGGAGGTGGAGCTGCGCCTTCCTGCGAGCATCGTGTACGCGACATCCCCGAGGCGCACCTGGTGGTCACGGCTCTGGGCACCGAAGACGCCGGCACACGTCGAAGGAGACGGTTCATGACCGGCAGCTCCCCAATTCGCATTCTCACCGTCGACGATTTCATCCCAGTGGTGCGCGAAGGGGATCGCGGGTCTCGTGGGAGTTCAGCCGGATATGACCGTGGTCGCAGAAGCGGCCAACGGTCGGGAAGCGATCCAGCAATTCCGCGCGAACCGCGCCGGCGGAAACGCGAACAAGCAGATTGCGGATCAGCTCGCCGTTACGGAGGACACCGTCAAGGGGCGAGTCAAGAGCATTCTTGCGAAACTCGACGCCAACGACCGGACGCATGCGGCGATCATCGGCCTGAAGAGAGGAATCATCGAGGTGTAGTTTCCTCGCCGCGGGGCCGTCCCACCGACCCGAAAGAGTCACACCCGCTGCCCCGTGGGGTGTTTCAGCTCGCGCCGCCACGACGAATAATCGGGTCGAGGTACGTGTTGCGACGCCTGTATTCCTCGTTCGCCGGCGGCTGGCCAGGGTTTGGGCTGCTGTTGCTGCGACTGGTCGTCGGCGGGGTCGTTCTCTGGAATGCTGGCCCGCGGCTGTGGAGCGATTCGCCGTCGCACCTGATCCTTGCCGACGCGTTGCTGGCGCTTGCGGGGCTCCTTCTCATCGCGGGCTTCTGGACGCCGGTTGCTGGCGCCGTGGTCGCCGTTATCGCGATCTCCGAGATCCTCACTGGCGAGCCTCCGGTTGGGCGGCTGCTCGCAGCCGCGATCGCCGGCGCTCTGGCGATGTTAGGCCCGGGTCACTGGTCGGTGGACGCCCGGCTTTTCGGATGGAAGCGCATCGACGCACCCGTGCGCAGGAATAGTTCGAGCGTGGGCTGAGCCCGGAACGCCGTACCCGAAAGGGTCCCCCGCACGCCCCCCTCCTCAGTCGTCTCGACGCACCCTAGTAAGTCGCCTGAAGCCATCTACCGAGTCGTCGCAACACCCCCGACTCAGTCGTCTCACGCACGCTTATGAGCCTCCGAATGCGCCCGAACGGAGGTTGTGGCCTTCGGCGTGGACGACCAGAATCGCCGAAGACAGGGAGGGCAATGACGATGCTGGCTATCGCAAAGACGGACCACGAGCTCCACGACGATCGTGCCCAGCGCCTGCGCATCGTCGGCGAGTCTGTCGAATGGCGCGGGGTGCTGCGCGGCGCAACGCAGGTCGCCGCGACTGATACCACCGTGCTCATTACCGGCGAATCGGGCACCGGCAAGGAAGTCGTCGCGCGCTTCATCCATGCAGCGTCTCCGCGCAGGAATCGGCCGTTCGTCGCGCTGAATTGCGCCGCGTTGCCCGAGCAGCTGCTCGAGTCGGAGCTGTTTGGCTACGAGCGCGGCGCCTTCACGAGCGCGCAGCACGCCAAGCCCGGGCAGGTGGAGCTGGCGTCGGGCGGCGTGTTGTTCCTCGACGAGGTGACCGAGATGAGCCTCTCCGCGCAGGCGAAGTTCCTGCGCGTGCTGCAGGAACGCGAGTTCCAGCGGCTCGGCGGCACGCGGCTCGTCCAGGCGAACATCCGGGTGATCGCCGCGACCAACCGCGACCTGCGGAAAGCCGTCGAGCGCGGCGACTTTCGCGAGGACCTGTTCTACCGCCTCGGCGTCTTCGACATCCAGATTCCGCCGTTGCGCGATCGTGCCTCGGACATCGTGCCGCTGAGCGAGAGCTTTCTGCAGGAGATCGGCAGGTCCTTCGGCCGACCAGCCGCTGAACTGACGCGCGAGGCACGAGCCGCGCTTCTTCAGTACGAGTGGCCCGGCAACGTGCGAGAGCTTCGCAATGTCTTGGAACGGGCAGCGATCCTCTGTGAAGGCGGGCCGATCGACGTGAGCCATTTGCGCCTGCAATCAGGCGCCAGGGCACTTCGCAACGACACCACGGATCTGAGCGCTCTCGAACGCACCACGATCGGGAAGGTCTTGCACGAGTGCCGCGGAAACAAAACGAAAGCGGCACGGCGACTCGGGTTGTCACGGACGCAGCTCCACCTGCGGGTTCGAAAGTACAGCCTCGAGGAGGCTGCCATCGCGTAACGCGAAGCAGTGCCCGCGTGTATGGAGGTGAGGTCATGCGTCGGTCGAATCGAATGAAGCGGATCCTGCGCGAGCGGGGGCACCGGGAAGACGTCCATGACAGGATTGACGCTGAACTTCATACGGTCGGCCTGAAGCATTTCAGCGAGGCGATTGCGCACAGGATGGAGCTGATCGAGGTGCTTGCCGCACGGTTGAACAACGACTCGAGAATGATACGGCGGATATGCCTGACGGTAATGGACCGCATAGCTGGCACACTCGAGCCCGAGCTTCAGTCCAAGCTGGATGCGGATAGCACGCGAGACATGTCGATTGCCGCGTATCTCCACGATATCGGTAAATCCGGACCGTTCGATGCATCACAAGACATCCAGGAAGCAATCCTGAAGCTGTATGCGGTGGAGAATGTCGCGGATCCCAATCAGACGATTGCCGAGACGGCGGGCGCGAACTTCTCTACCGAGGAGGCCGAGAGCATACTCAGGCGTCTTGGCTCATGCGGCATCCGGTCAACTGACACGATGCGCGCGTTCTGGGATCGCCATGGTTACTGGACGCACGACATTCTCGAAGCTGACTCGGAAGACATACCGCTTCGGGCGAGGGTTATCGCGGGGAGCCATCATATGGATCGGGGAATAGATCCGTATGAATTCTCCAGCGACGCATATGTGGACCTGCTTCAAAATAGGATTCTCATGGCCGTTGATAAATACCAGGCCGCCGTTGCTCGAAGTCAGAAAACTCATGATGAAGCAATGGATCTGGTCAAAAGCATACTCTTTCCAAAATACGGGAATGACGTGATCATGAGCCGTGTGCTGAACGTCGTTGATGCGGTTGGAAAAGACGAGACAATGTTCGCAGAAGCAGCGTAAGAATTTTATTTGCGAGAGTGCTCCGTAATGTTCCCCACTGTAATGTTCATGTAAGAAGCCTTGCGAAGACTGGTATGCGCCTCTATTTGGAATCTCCCTTACTAGCTCAGATCGAGCGCCTTCTTTCTCTTCCAGAGATCCTCATCGCTCGTAATCCATCGAGTTCGAAGTGAACGGGTAAGGCGCGGACAGCGACGGGGACAGCCTTCGAGCTGATTCCTTGGCGCGCGTGTGAATACGCACGATGTCTGTTTCCACGCGATGCCGCATGTGCGAATCGCACCGCATCATCGAGTGCACGCTCATTTTGCGATGAAGGTGAATGGCACGCGAGTTGCCATTTCCAGGTGCGTGACTCGATCGATCCAGTGCTCGCGACACGCAGAGAACTGATTCGCGGGTCCCTCGTACCGCGGGTTCATTCGCCAATTGCGGCAAGGCCGCATCGCGGCGATTTCTTCGACCCGCTCGGCGTCGGCACGCTGACGCTCCCGCCTGCTAGCCCGCCCCATGCAGGACGATGGGCGGTTTCCGCTTCTCGGTGGAACCGTTCATCGTCTTCCGCTCTGAACGTGATCCGGGCCGCGTGCTGCTGGTGACGTAGGCGCCGGCCTGCTCGACGAGTCCGCGGTCGGACGGGACCGGCTGCGCATCTCGCTCCACACCCTGCCTGTCTCGGTTGACGTCAACGACACCGTCGAGCGGTCGTTTAAGAATCCGACGAATCCCTGATCACCAGGAGCGTTTTTCATAGCGATGTAGTTACGCGGTACCCGCAATGCGTCTATCAGAAGTACAAGTGGAGGCCCAACTGCACGGTCCGGTTGTTCACGGAGGTGCGGAGGACTCGTCCGAAGTTCGCGTTCGTCGGATCGGACACCGGCTCGCCGAATTGCGGATGATTGAATAGATTGAAGAAGTCCGCGCGAATCCGCAGGCGTCGTTGGTCTCCGCCTGGGAGGCCGAAGTCCTTCTGGAGCGAGAGGTCGACGTTGTTGACGCCGGGGTTCCGGATATTCGAGAAGTAACGGGGGGCGTTTCCAAACGCCTTGGTGGGATCACCTGGGAACGTCGTCACCACAAGGTTCTCGGCGGGACAGGTGCCCGAGAAATCAAAGGCGCTGGTGTCGAACCAGCGACCGACCGTCTGGTTGAACCCCGCGGGCACGGGATCGCCGATCATGTTCGGCCGATTCGTGAGGGTGTGCGCCGCGTTGCAGTATCCGTTCGATGTGTCCGTAATGCCGAAGGGAGATCCGCTGCTCACACTGTACACGGCCGCCGCACGCCATCCACCCAGCACGTGACCCGCCACTCCTCGGTTCAACCAACGGTGACCAGGGCCGAACGGCAACTCCACGATGGGCGCGACGGTCACCCGCAGCGGGATATCGCCGGCGCTTATGACGTACTCGGCGTCTCGGTTGTAGAAATCCTGGCCCGGCACGTCAAGAGACCAGAAGCGACTCCAGTCGGACGAGGAATCGTCCATCAACCTGCTCCAGGTGAAGTTTGCCAGCAGCGACATCCCTTTGGAGAAGCGGCGCTCGAATTTGGCCTGGAGCGAGTGATAGTTCGATCTCGAGAGTCCCCAGAAGCCTGGGTTGACGACGAGGTCGTACAAGGATCCGCCTCCTGCGAGGACCTTTTCCGCAGCAAGCGGACAATAAGGGCTCGTCGTCGCGGCGTTGCCGAACTGCGTGGTAGTCTCCGGCGTCTGCTGGCAGATGTTGTACCCAGCGTTGATGGGCAGATGCCGGCCAGCGCTGCCGACGTAGCCGACCTGTGCAGCCGTATTCGGTCCAAGCTGCTTTTCGACAGTGAAGTTCCATAGGTGGAACCGGGGAGGCGCCTGCTTCCGCGGTGCCCAATAAACGAAGGACACGGTACCGGCTACCGGGATGGGCGCGGCGATGGCTGATGGATCAGGATTCCTGATCGGCGGCAGATTCTCCCAATTCGTCCCGCGAGAAAAGGCCGTGTTTGCCAAAACGTTCGGACTGACCTCTCCATCGCCGGCGCGTCCGTGGCCAACCCAGCCCGGATACGTGATGCCGTAGCCGCCGCGGATGACGAGCGTCGGAGTCGCGCTCCACGCCGCGCCGACGCGCGGCGCGAACTGCTTCTTTGATGGATCAAACGGCGTCGGCGGGGCGTTCACGCCGAACTGCTCCCACACGGCAGTGAACGGGTTGAAGAACGCGAGCGCGTTGTTCTTCTCACGGACTGACTGGTCGTACTGCCACCGCAGGCCCAGGTTCAGCGTCAACGTTGGCGTCATCTTGAAGTCGTCTTGCACGAACAGGGAGTAGCTCCAGGCCCGCGTCTGCACCATGGCGTTCTGCAGATTGACGCTGCCGTTATTCATCACGCCAAACAGGAAATCGGCAAACGGGTGGCCGGTCTCCGTGCCCCTGAAACTAAAGCTCCCTGGCGGCCCGTGCTGATAGTTGTCAATCGCCACGCGTCGCGCCTCACTGCCCAGCTTCACACTGTGCCGGCCAAGCAAGCTGGTGAACGTGTCACTCAGATGAAGCGTGTTGGCCGGCTCATAGAATGGCGATCCCCCACCCAAGCTGCTGAAGCCGGTAATCGACACACTGGGATTGCCGCATCCCGTCAGACCAGGGACGCTGGATAGACATTCCGGAATGCCTTGGATGCCGAAATCGGTCGGGGAGCCTTCGGGAAGAATGTGCGCCTTCCGCTGCATGTAACCAACCCGGAAGTTGTTCAGCGTCCTCGACGTGAAAATCCGCGTCCAACCGGCCGAGAATACGTACTCGCCGACGTGACTGGTCCTGCTGTTTGGGATTGGATTGGTGCGGCGATTCTCGCTCGCACCCCAGTTGGCGTGCAGGACACCGAAAACCTGGTCCGAAGACGAGGCGTGGTAATCGACGCGGCTGTTCAGCTGGCTCAGCGTCGTGTCCTCCGTGTCCCTGTCGGTCAGCTCGAGAGTTCCCGGATTGGGACCGGGCGTGCCTGACGTCGGCACACGGGCCAGGAAAGCGCTCGAGATGGAGCTGATCAGTCCGGCAGGGATGCGATTGAACGGTACGGGCGTGCCGCTGCCCGGAAAGCGGATCTGCTGACTCGGATCACCGCACATGCCTTCCGCATCGAAGCCAGCCGTGCACACGACCGACAAATCGCCGCTCCGAAACGTCTGATTGGGCACGATGACGCCGACGACGGGGCTGCTGGTATCCGCGCGTACGCGCTGATACCCCATGAAGAAGAAAAGCCGGTCCGTCACCAGGGGGCCTCCGAAGCTGCCCCCGAACTCATTCCGATCGAAGGGAATCTTCGGCTGGGTGCGGTCTTCGAAGAAGTCGCGGGCGTTCAATTTCTCATTGCGGTGGTACTGGTACGCGGAGCCACGGAACTGATTCGTGCCGCTCTTCGTCACGGCGATTAGCAGCCCCCCTCCCGTCCTTCCATACTCGGCCGACATGCTGTTGGATTCGATCCGGAACTCCTGGATCACATCGATCGGCGGATTGATCGACTGCCCGCCGAATACCGGCGCGTTGATCGTGGTGCCATCGAGGAGGTAGTCCTGTGTGCGGGGGCGGTCGCCATTGATGCGCAGGTTGCCGTTGTTGCCGCAGTCTCCGTCGCAGGCCACCTGCTGCGAGACGCCGGCGGCAAGGGGGATCAGGCTGAACAGCGCGCGTCCGGTCGGCAACTGCTCGATTTGCTGGCCGGTGGCCGTTTGTCCCAGGTTCGTCCGCTCCGCCTGCAGCAACGGCGCCTGAGCGATCGCGTTCACCAGTTCCTCGGCACGCCCCACCTCCAGCGTCAAGTCGACTTTGAGGCTGGCATTCACGTCGAGCAGAATGGATTCGACAACCGCCGTCTTGAACCCGTCAAGAGACGCCTCCACCTTGTGCGGCCCCGGAAGAAGGCCTGTTGCACTGTAAAGACCGGCCTCGTTCGTGGTCCATGTTCTAGCAACGTTGGTTGCGAGGTTGGTGACGGTCACGGTCGCACCCACCAGCACCGCGCCACTCGAATCCTGCACCGTACCGGTGAGGCTTCCAAACACACCCTGCTGCGCCTCCGCTCGAGTCCCAAGCGCCACGCAGGCAAGAGCAAGGCCCAGCCAGGCTGCCGCGATGGTCGGTTTCATTGTGTCCTCCAACTCTGACCGGAAGACTTGGCCCCGCCGGACGGTAACGCGGTCGCTCGCGGGGAGCACTTGCCCAGCTGCGCCTCCGTCGACGCTCCGGGCAGACCATGGCCAACGCGATCATGAACCGAAACGGGCGGGCGTCGCAGAATTTTGTGTAACACCTCGTTGTTGAGTGTGATGAGCATCCAGCTGGCGATGGACGGAAACAGCCGGGTGGGCATGCGCGGGCGGAATCCAAAACTCCGCACCGATCGGATCACACGCGGAACTGTCCGGTTCTGATAAGATCGGCCGCCGGCTCGAGACCTTGGTTCTCACGAACGTCCGCCAGACAGGCGTCAAGCATCAAAGGCCGAGCGGTGAACTGCAGGCCAGAGAGCCACTGGATGGGTGCATGATCACCATGCGCCTCAGCACGCCGCGCCGTTTTCGGCTTGCGAGCAACATTCTGCTGCTGTGCGCCTTTAACGCTTGCTATGCCGTAGCGGCTGAACTCCGCGCATCCACCATCGCAATTGGAGGAGACAGCCAGACACGGACTGCGCACGAGCAGGCGACGGCCGGCGTCGGGGAGGATCGCGGCCGCAGTGCTGACTTGCCCCGGCGCCCTCCTCAGCCGCCCCCCGCTCAGAGCGGCCCTCCTCCGGGGAGGGACCTCAGATTCACCCACCTCACAAGCGACGATGGTCTATCCCAAAATCGAATCTATTCGATTTTGCAGGATCGCCGCGGCTTTATGTGGTTTGCCACCGAGGACGGACTCAATCGCTATGATGGCAACACGTTCGTCGTGTACAAACACAACCCCGACGATCCGAATACGTTGAGCGCCAGCTTGATTCAGAATCTGATTGAAGACCGCCATGGCTATGTGTGGATTGGCACCTGGGGTGGGCTCAACAAGTTAGATCCAACAACCGAACGCGTTACCCACTACCGGTACAACCCCGACGACCCCAACAGCATTAGCGGCGATGCCATCAAGAGCATCGCCCAAGACAGTCGCGGCAATCTCTGGGTTGGTACCGTAGACGACGGCCTGAACAAACTTGATGCGGCCACTGAAACCTTCACTCGCTATCGCAATGACAGCGATGGCCAATTTGTTGGGACGATCAATTCCATTATCGAGGATAGCCATCGGGATATCTGGTTTGTCGGCACGCGCGGTCTGTTCCATCTCAGCCCACAAACAGGACAGATCACTCGTACGCCTGCACCCATTGATCGTTTAGCCGCAGATTATATCCATGAAGACAAGGCCAGCAATCTCTGGATGCTTGCCTATTCTCCGGTCGCCCGACTCGTCAAATACGATCGTCAAGCAGAGCGATTCACTGAATATCCATTTGGGGAAGGCGCTGTCGGCATACCCAATAGCACCATTCTGGATGACGGGCAGAATGCATTGTGGGTGGCATCGAGCCAGGGGCTTTATCACTTCGATCTGCAAACGGAACAGTTCACGTATCGCTTTCAATACGATGCGACCAACCCGGACAGCCTCAACGATAACAGTGTTTCGTCAATTTATCGGGATAGGGCTGGCGTGCTGTGGGTAGGCACTGAAAATGGGGGGCTTAATATTCTCGATTTCCGGCAAGGACAGTTCGGTTCTTACCGGCATCGTCCCGGTAACCCGGGTAGTCTATCGCCCGGTGTGGTCAGTGCAATGCATCAAGACCGCAACGGCATTTTGTGGGTAGGTTTCACTCTCTTCGCCATGGATAGGTTGGATCGAAAGACCGGGCAAATCACCCATTATCCTCGCGGCTCGGGAAACAAGAACGGGCTCGGCAAAGGCAGTTCTCTTAGAAATAACATTTACCGAGACGCACAGGGTTATCTCTGGTTCGGTGGCTGGGATAGCGGTCTGAACCGGTTCGATGAGCGAAGCGGGCAGTTCAAACATTACCGACACAAGCCCGGCGATCCCAACAGCTTACTTTCCGACAACATTCTCTGCATCTATCAAGATAGAAGCGGCAAGCTGTGGGTGGGGCAGGTTGACGGTCTCAGCAGTTTCGATCCAGCGACGGAGAAGTTCATCAACTACCGGAATGATCCGGCTCACCCGGCTAGCTTGGGGATCAGTAACGTCAGCGCCATCTATCAGGATCGGTCCGGCACGCTGTGGTTTGGGACGTGGATGGGCACATTGAGCCGATTCGACGACAAGACGAACACCTTCGTGAACGTGAGGACCGATTCGCGTGACCCTCACAAACTCAGTGGTGGCCGCATTCATGCCATCCACGAAGACCAGGCCGGATCATTATGGTTGGGAACCACGGATGGACTGTACCGGTATAACCGGGAAAACGAAACGCGTACCCATTACACGGAGAATCAGGGCCTGCCCAGTGGCCAAATTCGTTGCATTCTGGGTGATCGGAGCGGCAGGCTTTGGCTCGGCACCAAAAAGGGCATATCCCGGTTCGATCCTCAGACGGGAAGATTCAGAAACTACGACACATTCGACGGCTTACAGAGCAACGATTTCAGTGAGGGTTGTTACGAAGACAGCCAAAGCGGGGAGATGTTGTTTGGCGGCACCAACGGGATTACCGCTTTCTATCCTGAGACTATCCAAGACAATCCCTACGTGCCCCCAGTCGTGCTGACGAGTTTTAAGATCTTCAATAGACCCGTTCCCATCGGCGCTACATCGGTACTAAGGAAGGCCATCCCATACATCGATTCCTTGACTCTCTCCTACCGGGACAGCGTCTTCTCTTTTGAATTCGCGGCATTGAGTTACTCAAATTCGCACAAGAACCGCTATCGATATAGGCTCGAAAACTTGGAACCTGACTGGAACGAGGTGGGCAGCAAGCAACGGCTGGCGACTTACACCAATTTGGATCCGGGCACGTATGTGTTTCGTGTGCAGGGATCGAATAGCGACGGCGTCTGGAATGAAGCAGGTGTGTCGCTGCCGATTCTGATCACGCCGCCCTGGTGGATGACCGCCTGGTTCCGCGCCTTGTGCGTCGGCCTGTTTTCGGCACTGCTGTGGGCGGCGTACCAGTTCCGGATGCGTCAGGTGCAGCATGCGTTCGCGCTCAAGCTCGAGGCACGCGTTGGCGAGCGCACACGTATTGCGCGCGAGCTGCACGACACGCTGCTTCAGAGCTTTCATGGTCTGCTGCTGCGATTTCAGACCGCGTCCTACCTGCTGCCGGAACGGCCGGCAGAGGCGAAAAACAGACTGGACATCGCGATTGAACATGCGGCGAAGGCGATCACCGAAAGCCGCGACGCGGTGCAGGGCTTACGGGCGTCGACCGCCGAACGCAACGATCTCGCCGTCGCGATCAGGGCCCTTGGCGACGAGCTCGCGAACGACGCGAGCGCTCACCAGCCGCCCGCATTCAGTGTCGCCGTCGAGGGCCAGGCGCGCGATCTCCACCCGATCGTTCGTGACGAGATTTACAAGATTGCCGCCGAAGCCCTTCGGAATGCCTTCCGGCATGCGCATGCCGGGCGGGTCGAGGTCGAGATCCGCTACGACGACGAGCAATTCCGATTGCGCGTGCGCGATGATGGCAAGGGGATCGATCCGGCGGTGCTCGCCAACCAGGGTCTCGAGGGACACTACGGACTGCGCGGCATGCCAGAACGTGCGGCACTGATCGGAGGGAAACTGGCGGTGTGGAGTGAAGTCGGCTCAGGAACGGAGGTGGAGCTGCGGATTCCGGCTGGCGCCGCCTACGCGACCGCGCGTAGGCGCTCCTGGTGGTCACGGCTGTTGAACTCCAAAACGGCGGCCCACGTCGGAGGCGACGCATCATGAACGGCGGCAGGTCGCCGATTCGGATTCTCGCGGTCGATGACCATCCACTCGTGCGCCAGGGGATCGCCGGTCTGGTGGGAGTTCAGCCGGACATGGCCGTGGTCGCAGAAGCGGCCAATGGTCGGGAAGCGATCCAGCAATTCCGCGCGCACCGTCCGGATGTGACGCTGATGGACGTTCAGATGCCGGAGATGAATGGCCTCGACGCGCTCATCGCGATTCGAACGGAGTTCCCGGATGCAAAAGTGGTCGTGTTGACGACCTACGAGGGCGATGTGCACATCCTCCGCGCCCTGAAGGCAGGTGCTCAGGGCTACCTGCTCAAGAACACACTCCACTCGGAATTACTGCAAACGATCCGGGCAGTCCATGCTGGAAAGAGGAGTCTGTCGCCTGAGGCCTCGTTCCAGGTCGCCGAGCATGTGAGCGATGAGACCCTGACACCAGCAGAAATCGTCGTGTTGCGCCTCATCGCCGCCGGGAACGCGAACAAGCAGATTGCGGATCAGCTCGCCATTACGGAGGACACCGTCAAGGGGCGAGTCAAGAGCATTCTTGCGAAACTCGACGCCAACGACCGGACGCATGCGGCGATCATCGGCCTGAAGAGAGGAATCATCGAGGTGTAGTTTCCTCGCCGCGGGGCCGTCCCACCGACCCGAAAGAGTCACACCCGCTGCCCCGCGGGGTGTTTCCGCTCGCGCCGCCACGACGAATAATCGAGTCGAGGTACGTGTTGCGACGCCTGTATTCCACATTCGCCGGCGGTTGGCCCGGCATCGGTCTGCTGGTCATGCGCCTGGTCGTCGCCTGGGTCCTCCTTGTGAGTACGGGACTGATGCTGTGGAGTGACCCGCTGTCACACATGACACTCACCTCCGCGTCGCTGGCGATATTGGGACTTCTTCTCGTCGCGGGACTCTGGACGCCCGTGGTTGGAGCAGTTGTCGCCCTGATCCAGATCTCTCAGTTCCTGAGAGTCGACGAACATCCATTGGTCGGCCTGTTGGCAGGAACCATCGCTGCCGCTCTGGCGATGTTAGGCCCGGGTCGCTGGTCGGTGGACGCTCGGCTCTTCGGATGGAAGCGCATCGACGCACCCGTGCGCAGGAATAGTTCGAGCGTGGGCTGAGCCCAGAACGCCACGCCCGAAAGGGTCCCCTGCAAGCAACCCTCCCGAGTCGTCGCAACACACCCTAATCAGTCCTCTGAATAGCGCTTAAAGAGCCTACGAATGGGCCCGAACGGAGGTTGTGGCAGCCGCTGGGGACGCCCACAATCGCCCAGAAACAGGGAGGGCAATGACGATGCTGGCTATCGCAAAGACGGACCACGAGCTCCACGACGCTCGTGCCCAGCGTATCGACCCCGCCGGGCCGCGAGTTCTCGACCATCCGACGGCGGGCACCCGCCTGCGCATCGTCGGCGAGTCTGTCGAATGGCACGGGGTGCTGCGCGGCGCAACGCAGGTCGCCGCGACTGATACCACCGTGCTCATTACCGGCGAATCGGGCACCGGCAAGGAAGTCGTCGCGCGCTTCATCCATGCAGCGTCTCCGCGCAGGAATCGGCCGTTCGTCGCGCTGAATTGCGCCGCGTTGCCCGAGCAGCTGCTCGAGTCGGAGCTGTTTGGCTACGAGCGCGGCGCCTTCACGAGCGCGCAGCAAGCCAAGCCCGGGCAGGTGGAGCTGGCGTCGGGCGGCGTGTTGTTCCTCGACGAGGTGACCGAGATGAGCCTCTCCGCGCAGGCGAAGTTCCTGCGCGTGCTGCAGGAACGCGAGTTCCAGCGGCTCGGCGGCACGCGGCTCGTCAAGGCGAACATCCGGGTGATCGCCGCGACCAACCGCGACCTGCGGAAAGCGGTGGAGCGCGGCAGCTTTCGCGAGGACCTGTTCTACCGCCTCGGCGTCTTCGACATCCAGATTCCGCCGCTGCGCGATCGTGCCTCGGACATCGTGCCGCTGAGCGAGAGCTTTCTGCAGGAGATCGGCAGGTCCTTCGGCCGGCCAGCCGCTGAACTGACGCGCGAGGCACGAGCCGCGCTTCTTCAGTACGAGTGGCCCGGCAACGTGCGAGAGCTTCGCAATGTCCTGGAACGGGCAGCGATCCTCTGTGACGGCGGGCCGATCGACGTGAGCCATTTGCGCCTGCAATCAGGCGCCAGGGCACTTCGCAACGACACCACGGATCTGAGCGCTCTCGAACGCACCACGATCGGGAAGGTCTTGCACGAGTGCCGCGGAAACAAAACGAAAGCGGCACGGCGACTCGGGTTGTCACGGACGCAGCTCCACCTGCGGATTCGAAAGTACAGCCTCGAGGAGGCTGCCATCGCGTAATCGCCCTGCAGCGCCGTAGCGCGCAGATGTGCGTGAGGAATACGGCCGAGGCGAGCGAACTGAGGCACCGCGGCAGGCGCGAGTTCGAACAACATCCTCAACTTCCCGACAGCACCACGAGGCACACGCCGTCCCATGACGCCCGCCCCAGTTCCTTCGGCGGGGCGCTCTTCATCGGCACGACTCCGAGATTCCTTGGATCGAGCTCGAACCGCTGCTGAACGTATTGCCGGACCGCCATGGCACGGCTGCGGGAGAGTCGGAGCTCATCGGCGGGAACGCCGCCGTTTGCGTAGCCCTCGATGACGATGGCGCTCTCCGCAAAGGACTCGCCGTGCTGTGTGAGACCGGCGTGCAGGAGCGCCTTTCCCCTCTCGGACAGCTCCTCCCCGTTCGACCCGTTCTGGAACAGCTCCGAGCCGGACAGCCAGATTCGCCGGTTCGAGCGATTCGTGAAGGCCCCATCCCGGCGATACTTGTCCGGGGAGATGTCCGCCAGGCTGTAATAGCCCCTCTTGTTGAAGAAACCGCGCAGCAAGAAATTGTGCTTCGCCGCCTCCGTCACGTCGGCGAGGTTGGCTGTCGACGAATTGACGTTGGTGAGCGATGCTCTGATGTTCGCGCCGGCGCTCATGCCAACCGGATCGGGTTGCGAGATGTCGGACGTGATTTGATGAATGTGCTGCGCGCTGTCACGCAAGTGATCCACCAGCTCGCCCGCCTTTTGCGGGATCTGGCGCGAGCTCAGATCCGTCATCAGCGCATCGGCCTTGCGCGTCGCCTGACCGAGGTCCGCAGTCGCCGCTCGAGCGCTCGCGACAGCCTCGCGGACCTGACCGGCCATGGCGTCGTCCCGCAGCAGCATGCCGGCTGTGCCGCGGCCGTTCTGCAGATCTGCAGCGATGTCACGGACGCTCGACCCCGCGGTCGTGACCGTCCGGCGGATATCGCCCGCCAGCGCGTCGTCGCTGAGCAGCATACCGGCCGTGCCACGGCCTTCTTTGAGACCGACCACGACATCATTCACGTTCGATACCGCCGACGTGACACCTTTCATCGCGCCCCTCACATCGTCGAGAAGCCCCGCAGCGCTGGTGAGGAGCGCCGACAGTTCAGTCGGCTCCGCGCTCGGTATGGTCGCCAGTGCGTCCGCTTGCGCCGCTTGGCTGCTGCCCGGTCGAACCGACAGGTAGGTGCCGCCGACGACCCCCTCTCTGCCAATCGTGACGACGGAATCGCTCCGGACAAGGGCACGCAGCCGCGCGTCGATTCGAAACCTGAGGCGGAACCGCGCGGCGGGGGAGTCGGGCACGTCGATGGTGAGCACCTCGCCGGCATCAAGGCCCGAGACGCGAACCTTCGCACCCGTGGTCAACCCCGAGAGATTCGTGAACTCGGTGTAGTACTCGGTGCGGCGCGCGAACAGCTGATGGCGATCGCCGATGAGAAACATCCCGATCCCAAACAGCACGAGCCCTCCGATCACGAAGAGGCCGATGCTTTCTTTCCTGATGGCCATGGCTTCACTCCGACATCAAAGTGCGAGCGATCTCGTTCTCGCTGTGTTGGACTTCCTCGACGGTGCCATCGGCAATCAGCCGCCCCTGATTGAGGACGGCGATGCGATCGGCAATACGCTTGGCGCCACGCACGTCGTGGGTCACGACGATCAACGTCGTCCGACGCTCGACCTTCTCCCTCAACAACAGCTCGTCGATCTCGGACGCGGTGATCCGATCGAGCCCGCTGCTCGGCTCGTCGACGAGCAGGATCCTGGGCTCGAGCACAAGCGCCCGTGCGAGCCCGGCGCGCTTCCGCATTCCACCCGAAAGCTCTGAGGGCATTTTCTGCTTGTCATCGGGCAGCCCGACCTCGCGAAGCACCCGGTCGATAATGGCCTCGACCTCCGCGGGTGATTTGCTGGTCAGCCGGAGAAGCGGCAGCGCCAGATTTTCGTAAAGCGTCAGGGAATCGAAGAGCGCGGCACCCTGGAAGAGAAATCCCATCTTTCGTCGCAGGCGAGACAGGTCCGAGGCGTGCAGGCCCGTGATTTCTTCCCCTTCAATCCAAATCTGCCCCTGCTCCGGCTTCAGGAGCGAGATGATCAGCTTCAGCGTCACGCTCTTGCCGGTTCCACTGCGGCCCAGGATGCAGAGCGCTTCCCCCGCGCCAATTTGAAACGACACGTCTCGGAGAATCGGCTTGTCGCCGAAGGACTTCGACACGTTTTCCAGGACCACCGCGGGATCGCCGCTCATAGTGCCGCCGTCTCCGGAAAGATGAAGAAGATGAACTTGATCAACAGAACATCCAGAAAAATGACCACCAACGACGAGACCACGACGCTTCTGGTCGCCGACCGTCCAACGCCCTCTGCACCTTCGTCGGTGGTGTAGCCGAGAAACGACGAGATGGTGCCTATCGCGAATCCGAAGACGGCCGTCTTCAGCGTCGGCGGATAGAAGGTCGACCAGTCGACGGCCGAAAACGCCCCGGAGATGTACAGCTGAAAGGAAAGCCGCGACGCGGCATACTCCGAGGCGAAGCCTCCGAGCAGGGCAGAAAAATCCAGGAAAAGCGTCAGGAGAGGGAGCGCGAGCGTGCACGCGACGATGCGGGGCACGACCAGAAACTTGAACGAGTCGACGGACAGTGATTCGATCGCATCGATTTGTTCGGTCGCCCTCATGTTGGACAGTACAGCCCCGATACCGGAACCAACCCGGCCAGCCACCAGCAGGCCGGTGACGAGTGGACCGATCTCGACGAAGAACGCCAGTGCCTGCACGGTCGGAATCCACGCGGTGGCGCCGAACGTGACAAGGGTCCCGCGCGTGTGCAGCGTCAGAACCGCCCCCAGCGCAAAACCGGCCGCTACGATAAGAGGAAGAGATTTCGACCCGACTTCGGCGAGCTCCCGTCGGATCTGAGCGATTTCGAAGGGGCGCCGAAACGCATCGGTGACCGCCCGCAGTCCGAAGAGACTGATGTCCCCTGCGATTGCCAGCACGTTGGTCGAGCTATTCATTGCGCAAGTCCTCGGCGTCCTGGCGTTCCGACGCCGACAAACAGGATCCCTGCTACAACGGGGACTGCGATTCCGCGTAACATCCAGTGCTCCCTTCGAGTTGCCAGCGCCACAAATCGTTGGCGCTGTCCTCGTACGTCGTCGCAAGGGCCATGCCGCGATCCGCCTTCCTACGTGCACGCGTGTTTACGGCGTAAACTCTTGATTCGACGCGGCTGTTCTGACAGCGTGGAATCGAGTCAGCGAAGGATCGAGTGGCGCGCTGTCCGAGACCACGCAACGCGTCTGTTGTCACGCACTTTGGGCGACGGCTACTGCCAGCCGCCGCCCAGCGCGCGGTACAACTGAACCACCGCGAGCAGCTCGTTCCGTCTGGTTTGAGCCAGTCGCAGTTCGGCGTCGAAAAGGTCGCGATCGGCATCCAGGGCGTTCAACAGCGTGTCGATGCCACGCTGATAGCGCACGTATGACAGTCGCGATCGCTCCTGGAGTGTCGCTACCAACAGCTCCTGTTGTGCGCGAACCTCACGCACCTTCTGATATTGAATGAGCGAATCCGAGACTTCGCGGAACGCCGTCTGGATCACGCGTTGATATTCAATCAGCGCAATCTCCCGTTGAGCCGTGGCGAGTCGCACGTTCGATCGAAGGCGGCCTGCATTGAAGATTGGTTGCGTCACTTGGGGCGCGAACTGCCAGATCCGCGCCGGACCCGAGAAGAGATTGGAGAGCGCGTCGCTCTGGAGCCCCAGGAAGCCCGTGAGGCTGATGGCAGGAAAGTAAGCGGCCTTGGCGACGCCGATGTTCGCGTTTGCGGCCACGAGATTCTGTTCGGCCACGAGAATATCGGGGCGGCGATCCAGGAGAGCCGACGGCAAACCGGCCGGCACTGCGGGTGGCTGCTCCTGATCGATTAACGAAAGACCGCGCGCCATCGCAGCCGGACTGCCGCCGAGCAGCAGACTGAGCTGGTTTTCTGTCTGCTCGATGAGTTGTTCGACGTCGGGGATCACTTGCGCGGCCGCGTGCACCAACTGCTCGCCCTGGCGGATCTCGAGGAGCGTTCCGAGTCCACCGCGCTCTCGGTTTCGGATAATCGTCAACGACTCCTCGCGGAGCTGCAGTGTGCGCCTGGCGATCGCAAGCTCCATGTCGAGCTCCAGCACATTGAAGTAAGCGGTGGCGACGTCGCTGACCAGCGTCGTGATCACCGCCTTGCGGAAGTTGTCGCTGGCCAGCAAGTCAGCCCGTGCCGCTTCGGTTGCGCGGCGCAGCCGCCCCCATAGATCGATCTCGAACGACAGCAGGTCGCCCGCGACTGTTCCAAACGTGCGCGACTGACTGGACCCTGGAGGACGCGGGGAGCTGCCGCTTGCGGCGCTGCGCTGCGCGGTGATCCCAGCGCTGGCTTCGATGGTTGGGAACTGATCGGCCCGCGTGATGCCGAGGTTGGCGCGTGCGAGCTCGACTCGAGCCACCGCATCGCGGAGATCGAAATTCCGCACCAGCGCAGTGCGAATCATTTCCTGCAGACGTTCGTCCTTGAACAGCTCGAACCATTTCTGGTCGGCGAGCGATGCGACGTCGGCTAGCGCGGGGGGATCGGCCCGAAAGGTAGCCGGCGTTGGGAGTTCAGGTCGAGCGTAGTTCGGGCCAACGGCACACCCCACGACCAGCCCGGCTGTCAACATCGGCGCGAGCAACTTCGTTCTCATGCACTTGCTCCCTCGGGCAGTCCCGTCGAACCAGGCGCGGGGCGCAGCGGAGGCGTGCGCAGGTCGTCGTTCGCTTGCTCGGGCACTGCCGAAGGACTCAACACGTGCTGCTTCGCAACCAGCATGTAGATCGACGGCACCACAAACAGCGTAAAGATCGAGCCGATGATCATGCCGCTCACGAGCATGATGCCGATGCTGTTCCGCGCGCCGGCGCCAGGCCCCGTCGCGATGACGAGCGGAAAGTGCCCCATGACCGTCGCGGCAGTCGTCATCAGAATCGGACGCAGGCGGGTGCCGGAGGCCTCGATGATTGCCGCGAGCTTGTCGGTGCCGAGTTCCTGCAGGTGATTGGCGAACTGCACGATGAGAATGCCGTTCTTGGAAACCAGCCCGACGAGCGTGATCAAACCGACCTGGCTGTAAATGTTCAGCGTGGTCAGGTTGAGGAACGAGAACAGCAGCGCACCAGAAACGGCGAGCGGGACTGAACCTGCAAGGATGATGAGTGGATCGCGAAAGCTCTCGAACTGCGCCGCCAGCACGAGATAGATCAGGATCGCCGACAGCAGGAACGTTGCCAGGAATGTGTTGCCTTCAGTGCGTAACTGCCGCGACTCGCCTGCATAGTCGATCGTGAAGCCTTGCGGTAGAATCGCGCGAGCCTCGTCTTCAAGGAAACGAAGGGCCTGATCCAGGGGCACCGGTGGTGGGATCACTCCCTGAATACGCACCGCATTCAGCTGCTGGAATTTCTTCAGCTGGCGCGGCTCGGCGGTGTTTCTCAACGAAGCGAATGTCGACAGCGGCACCAGCCCTCGGTCGGATCCCGTGATGTAGACGTTCGTGAGCTGGTCCGGAGTCAGGCGCTCGGCGCGCTTTATCTGCGGAATAACCTTGTAGCTTCGTCCTTGAATGCTGAACCGATTGACGTAGCCGCCGCCAAGCAGTGTCGAAAGGTCTTGTCCCGCCTGCCTGAGATCGACGCCCTGTGAGCGCAGCTTGTCGCGATCGAACACGACTTCCGTTTGCGGCTGGTCGAACTTCACATCCGCATCGACAAAGATGAACAGGCCGCTGGCCACGGCTTTGGGCACGAGTTGGTTCGCGAGCTCGCGCAGTTCTGTGGGCTCCGCGGCCGAGGCGATCACCACGTCCACCGGAAACTCTCCACCGCCGGGCAGCGGCGGAGGCGTCAGCGGGATCACGCGGATGCCCGGGATCTTCGACAGCGGCGGGGCCAACTCCATCAGAAGCTGTCGGGTGGTCTTGGTCCGCTCGCTCCATGGCCTGGTAACGAGGCCGGCGAACCCCCCGGTTGGCAACGTGAGCTCAAAGATGCTTTCAGTTTCGGGGAACGATCGATACACCTCGGCCACCTGCTCCGCGAACATCTTCGATTGATCGAGCGTGGCGTTGGCCGACGTCTGAAGAACCGAGAAGAGCACGCCCTGGTCTTCGGCCGGAGCGAGCTGGCGCGGCGAGAACATGTAGAAGGGCACGATCAGCAGCGCCACGATCGCCCACAGCACGAGGACGACTGGCCGATAGCGAAGCGTGCTGGTCAGCGAACGGAGGTAGACGTTTCGCAAGCCGTCGAAGCGGCGATTGATCCAGCCGGCAAAGCCGCGCTCGCTTTGTCCGGATCGGAGCAGCTTCGAGGCCATCATCGGCGATAGCGTCAGCGCGACCACACCGGACACGATCACCGCAGCCGCGAGCGTGAAGGCAAACTCGCGAAACAGTGCTCCTGTCAGGCCCCCCTGAATGCCAACCGGCGCGTAAACGGCCGCGAGCGTAATGGTGATCGCGATGATTGGGCCGACCAGCTCCCGAGCGCCTTCGATTGCTGCCCGGAAGGGCGGCTTGCCTTCCTGGATATGGCGCTCGACGTTTTCCACCATCACGATCGCGTCGTCCACCACCAGGCCCACCGAGAGCACGATCGCGAGCAGCGTCAGCAGGTTGATCGTGAACCCCGCCACGAGCATCAGGAAAACGGTGCCAACGAGCGAAATGGGGATGGCGATCACCGGTATCAGCACGGATCGCAGGGAGCCCATGAAGAGGAAGATCACCACAACCACAATGAGCAGCGTTTCGCTCAGTGTCGTGAGTACTTCGTTGATGGCGTCTTCTATGTACGCAGTCGAATCGTAAGAAATGCCGGCGACCATCCCGGCCGGCATCTGCGCCTGAATACCGGGAATCTCGGCGCGCACGCGCCTGATCACGTCGAGCGAATTCGCGGTCGGCAACACCGCCACGTCCATGAACACCGCGGTCTGGCCGTTGAAGCGAACGTCCGAGTCGTAGTTCTCGGCGCCGAGTACGACGTCGGCAATGTCACCAATGCGGACGACAACGCCGTCCGACTCCTTGACGACGAGCTGGCGGAACTCTTCCGGCGTGCGCAGATCGGTATTGGCGACCAGGTTCACTGACACCATCGATCCTTTGGTTCGCCCGAGCGCCGAGAGATAGTTGTTGCGGGCCAGCGCGTCGCGCACCATCGAGGGCGCAATGCCGTGTGCCGCCATCCGTTCCGGCTTGAGCCAGATGCGCATGGCAAAGGTGCGGTCACCAAGGATGTCGGCACGCTGAACGCCGGTGATGGCGCTCAGTTTTGGCTGCACGACACGCCTCAGATAGTCGCTAATCTGGTTCTGATCGAGGTCGGGCGACGAAAAAGTGAGGTAGAGCGCCGCGAACTGGGTGTCGGCATTCTCGACGTCGATGACCGGCGCCTCGGCCTCGGGCGGCAGGTCGTTGCGCACCTGCGCCACCTTCGCCTGGATCTGCGTGAGGGCGTCGTTGGTGTCGTAGTTGAGCCGCAGGTGGACGGTGATCGTGCTGAGACTCTGGGCGCTCGACGATTCCATGTAGTCGATGCCATCGGCGCTGGCGATGACCCGCTCGAGTGGCGTGGTAATGAAACCGCGGACGAGATCCGCATTCGCGCCCGTGTAAACCGTCGACACGCGCACGACCGCGATGTCACTGCGCGGGTACTGCCGGACACTCAACGAGCCGATCGATTGCAGACCCGCGATCAGGATGACCAGATTGACGACGATCGCGAGGACCGGCCGCTTGACGAACAGATCGGTGAATCCCATTACCTACAGCCTCCGCACGTTGTTGTCCGTGGTTAGCTGTCCTCCGGTTTTGGTGCCCGGTTGTTGGACGGCTGCACCTTGTTGTTGATCTGCACCGCTGCACCGTTGCGCAGCTTGAAGACACCGGAAGTCACGACCTCGTCACCCGGCGTGACGCCTGAAATCACGGCAATCTGATCGCCGCGCGCGCCTCCCAGCTTGACGAACTGCTGGCGCACGCCGCGGTAGCGTTGCCCGTTCTCTCCCTTGAGATCGGTCACAATGAAAACCGAATCACCAAAGGGTGCGTAGCTGATCGCGGATGCCGGCAGCGTGATGACGGTTCGACTGGATCCCAATGACAGCTCGGTCTGAACGAACATGCCGGGGCGCAGTGTGCCCCCGGGATTCGACAGCGTCGCCTGCACCTGAACGTTCCTGGTGGCCTCGTCAACGATCGAGTCGAATGCCGTCACACGCCCGCTGAACTCGGCGCCCCCCACATCGTCGGCCCGTACGGTTACACGGTGGCCCACGCGTATCCGCGGGATGTCCTGCTGCGGCACACCGAAGTTCACGTAGATCGGATCGAGTGACTGCAACGGAACGATCGGATCGCCGGCGGCCAGATACTGACCGAGGTTGACCTGGCGAATGCCAAGCACGCCCGAGAACGGGGCCCGGATTGTTTTGCGCTCGATGGTCGCTTGAATCTCGGCGACCTGAGCAGTGGTCTGCTTGTCCTCGGCCATCGCCCGGTCGAAGTCTGCCTGCGAGACGACGCGGTCGCTCAACAGCCCTTTCATCCGCTCGTAGTTGAGACGTGCCAGCTCACGCTGCGCTTCGCTCGCGGCGAGCTGTGCGCGTTCCTGACGGGTGTCGAGCCCGGCCAGCACCTCACCTTCGCGAACCGCTCGACCCGACTGCGAAGATGATGCGATCGACCATTCCAGGCAGATCCGCACTGACCGTCACACCCTGCACCGCCGCCATCGTCCCGATGGCGCTCAATGTCGCCGGCCACTCCTCCTGCGCCGCGACGATGGTCGTCACCGCTTCTGGAGGTGGCTGAAACGCCGCGCCTTTAGCAATGGCTGTCTGAATCTGCTGGAACTTCACGAATCCCAGAACCGCGATGAAAATCAGCATCACCGCGAGCGTTAGAAACATCCGTTTCACCATGAGTGCCTCACGGCGATTGGAAGGGCAACGGGGATGCCGCTGTCCGACGCGCGGGAAACGGGCGCAAATGCGCTAATTCCGCGTATATCCGCCGGCCGTCGGGCGTCTGAAACTACGCAATGTGCGCGTCACCATTCAGCCGCCCTGTCCTCGGTATCCCGGAAGGCAAGCCCGCGCAAATGGGACGTCGACTCTACGAACCTACGGACCGTGGCTTTCGAGTCGATCGTGAAGGAACGGCTGACGTCGCTGCGGGCCCGAACTTCACCTTCTGGAGCATCTCGTCGCGAAGCGGAAGAATGAACGAGAATCTGAAATCCCCCTGCATTCGGCCGACGGGAATGCCCACGAGCCGACCCTCGGCGTTCAGCACACCGCCGCCGGACACGCCGGGGTGACCGTCCGTCAAACAGGTGACGAGCTTGTTGGGAGTCCGCTGGCCCACGTACCCGGTCGATACGACGATGCCCTTGGAGTAGTCGTTGCCTAGACGGAAGATCGGATCGGCAAACTCGAATTGATAGTTCAGCCCGACATTCAATGCCGGGAGGTCGATGTTCTCATCGACCTTGAGGATTGCCCAGTCGCCTGGGTCGACCTCGACGCGAGCATCGCCGGCATCAACCACGCGCGCGCTGATCGGACGCCCGTCGATCATCAACTCGATGGAGTTGATGACACGCGGATCAGAGGCACCTTCCTGGCCCAAGGCAACCACGCCATGCTTGACGGTGATGAAATAGCCGTTGCCAAGGTAGCCGGCGGTGCCGTAGCTGCTGGCACCCCTGTCGTCGTATGAGTAGAGCTCGACGAAACTTTGCCGGCGATCGCGAATCAGCGTCAGGGGCAACAGGCCCATTTCGGTCTGGAGCTGACGCTTCACATCGGCGACGATGGCGGCGCGCTTCTCGTTATCGAATACGGGGGCTTCAACAACAGGAGGCGGTGGCGCAATGCCGGCGGTGCGGGTCGGCGCGAGCTCCTGTTGTTTGCGCAACAGATCGATTTCGGCGCGCAGGGTCGCCAATTCCTGCTGTGGGTCGACGCTGGGCCGTGCCCCGAGGTAACTTCCGCCGCCAAAAAACAGAACGGCAAACGCTGCGGTGACGACTACAGGGACAGCAACACGACCTTTGGACATCGTACGCACTCCAAGTTCGGCAGCTGAATCCCGGTCACCGATGATTACACGATGCTTCCAGACGTGATCACGCGATCCCATGTCGCGCGCCTCGAGGTGCTCAGTCGAGCGGCTGCCTTTGGGTCCGTTCTGGATCGCTGCTGCCACGGCCCTTGGAAGGGCAACGGGGATGCCGCTGTCCGACGCGCGGAAACGGGCGCGAATGCGCCAAATGCAGTCTGTGGCAGCGCGTGAAGTCACGCAGTGTGCGCGTCAACATTCAGTGGTGCCGCAGCAATCCTTACGTGTTCGGTCGGCGATTACCGCGCGACGGATCGCCCCGCCTAGGGCGTCGCCCCCTGCGTGCTGCGGTCGTTCGGACAGTGCGGATGACCCGACGCGTCGTTCAGCGTGATCGTATCGGTCGGCACCGGCGGCGCCAGCCGGAGGTTCGCCCGCAAGCGCCACGCGGTCGAATGATCGGCGCACGCCGTATCGCCCGAGAGGCCGAGGCCGCCGACGGTGTCGCTGCGGGAGTAGAGCGCAAGCCCTCCGCCGAACGTAATCGTGCCGCCGACACGCTGACCGACCATGGGATCGTTGGGCGTCCCGAACTGGTTGTAATTGCCCTTGTAGGCGGCGTCCGGATTGACGGGATTCCCGGCCGCCAGCCCAAACAGCGGATTCTCCGGCGCGCCTGGCTGCACCCACGGATAGAGCTGCGCCGTTGAAATCGGCGCGTCGTCAAGGCTCAGCCCGTTGGCGGTGAAGGCCTTCGCCGCCGCGATGTGGCGGCTCAACAGCCACTGCGAGTCGCGATCGCGCCCCGAGTACGCGACCGCGCAGACCGTGCCTTGGCGGTTGACGACCACGGCCCAGTAGTGGTTGTTGAAGCCGGTCGAATCCGCGTCGTCTGCGTCCTCGAGCTCGGGCTGCAGCCGTTCGAACGCGACGGGGCAGGTGAGCGACGTCTGCGCGCGCGCAACCGGTCCAATCGACGTGCTGAGCGAAAAATATTCCAGAGCGAGCAGGGCGGTGACAGCCGTCGCTGCGCTCACGAGGGACTTACGCACGAGCCCCTTCTATGCGCCGATGGTTGTCCAGCCCCGCCCTCAATATTGCCTCGTGCCTCTGCCGTACGTTCTGGATCGCTGCTGCCACTCCCATTGGAAGGGCAACGGGGATGCCGGTGTCCGACGCGCGAGAAACGGGCGCAAATGCGCTCATTCGCGTGTGGCCGGCGGCCGGCGAGCGTCTGAAACCACGCAGTGTGCGCGTTCTCATTCAGCAGCGCCGCCACGCGGTATCGGCCGGCAATCGACACAGCCCGCTCTAGCAGTGCCGCGTTTCCCCGAGAAAAACGGCGGCGCCCGGCGAGGTGGAATGACCCTTGAAACAGGCGACGTGTCATCGCGCCGTGAGCCGCCGCGACCACGACCAGGCAGGGAGGTGGAACATGCAACCAACGCCGACGATGCGCGCCTTCGGGTGCGGATGTTTCTTGATGGCCGCCGCAGCGCAGGCCGCACAAGCACAGGTGTTCAGAAGCAGCGTCGACATCGTGGGCCTCACCGTCACCGTCACCGACGCGCGCGGGCAGGAGATCACCGGGCTCACGGCTGAGGACTTCGCCGTCTACGAGGATGGCGTCCAACAGCACGTGTCATTGTTCGGAAGCGAGAAAGTGCCGCTTGATGTGGCTCTGGTGCTCGACACGAGCAGCAGCATGCACGCGGTGCAGCCTGCCGTCAAAAGGGGCGCACGGGCATTGCTCACCACGCTTCGGCACGGCGACCGGGCGCTCGTCGTCGACGTGAAACAGCGGATTCAGATTCGTGCCGGCCTGGATGCCGACCTGTCGCATGTCGTCGCGTCAATCAACGATCTGTCGAGCAGCGGAAGCACGGCTTTGTATGACGGACTGTACATATCGCTGCAAGAATTCGCGCGCGAGCGTCGGCAGCGTCCCGAAGTTCGACGTCAGGCGCTCGTCGTGTTCTCGGACGGTGTCGATACCGCGAGTCATGTCCGCTTCGAAGATGTGAGCGAGCTGGCCCGCGCTCTCGACGTGACGATCTATACGATCACGATGCACGATGGACGGCTGCCGCAGGTGATCGCGCGGAACACTGAGGTGCTGCATGCGACGTGGGAAATGCGCGCGCTGACATTTGATACCGGCGGGCGGGCGTTCGTTCCGAGTACAGCGGTGGAGCTGGAGGGCATCTACGACGTCATCGCGCGCGAGCTCGTCAACCAATACACGATGGCCTACGTCGCTCCTGCCGCACGCCAGAAGCAGACGCTGCGTCGCATCTCCATTCGCCTCCTCCCTCCCGCGCACGGCGTACCGCGAACGAGGACCAGCTATCTCGCCAATCATGGCCAAGCGGGGCGCTGACGACCGAGCACTGACAGAGCGGCGGGTGCGCATAGAGGAGGGGATCAGGCGCGTCTCGCTACGCTCCCTGTCATTTTCGATTCACGATTGCTGATGGTGAATTGTCCGTTTCACCGACGTATCGTGTCCAGCGCAAGCATCTCGCCGGCGTGGCCGTCGGCCGACGGTGCGTCCAGATAGTGTGCGCAATACGCTAGTGCGACATCGGACGGAACCGAATCTGGTCGTCGGCCGGCCCCGTAACGCGGACACCCGTGCTCCGCACCGGTTCCAAGCCAGCGCCACTTGCGTGTGGTCCAGCCAGTGGTATACACAGGGCGTCCGCGAGAGCGTCTAGCGAGAAGGGTCCACCGGTCCGCAGCCGCTCGCAAGGAGGGGAACATGTTCGTCATTTCAGGGGCCACAGGCCACGTCGGGTCCGTCGTCGCGACGGAATTGCTGGCAAAGAAACAAAGAATCAGGGTCATCGTCCGCAGTCCAGAGAAAGGGCGCGGAGTTGGCGAGGCAGGGGGCGGAGGTGGCGGTCGGTTCGCTCGACGATCAGGCCTTCCTCGACGAGCACGTTGCGCGGTGTCGAAGGTTTCTTTGCGATGTCGCCGCCGCCGCCCTTCACCACGACCGACTTCTATGCGATATCAGCGAGAGCTGGCCGACACGATCGCGGCGGCTGTCGGGACGGCTGCGAGTGCCGCACGTCGTGATGCTGTCGTCCGATGGCGCCGATCTTTCGTCAGGGAACGGCCCCATCCGTGGCCTGAACTATCTGGAGAACGCGCTTCGCGCAACCGGCACGACCTTGACCGCGATTCGCGCGTGCATCTTTCAGGAAAACATCGGAGCGCTGGTAGGCGCGGCGCGCGCCGCCGGCATCTACCCGAGCTTTGCGCCGTCGGCGGACACGAAAGAGCCGATGATCGCGACCAGGGACATCGGCACGCTTGCGGCAGAATCCCTCCTGCAGAGGCCAGCGAAGGGCGAGATTGTGGACCTCCAGGGCCCCGCGTATTCCGCGAACGACGTGGCGGACAAGCTCGGCTCGACGCTCGGGAAACGGCTTCAGGTCGTCAACGTGCCGCAGGCGGAATGGGTGAGCACGCCTGACACGAGCGGGACTCCCCCGGCCGTTCGCCGAGGTCTATGCGGACATGTACGCTGGCTTCAACGCCGGACGTATTCGCCCCGTGGGCGATCGTCGCGTGCAGGGCAGGACCCCAATCGACGAGGTCATTCAGACGGTCGCTCGGCTGCCCGTCGCAGCTGATTGAGGAACGGATCGCCGGATCGTTCGAGCGCGGTCTCGAGCCGCGCGGTGCAATCACAGTCGCCGCACGCCCAGGGCTCGGTGCCGTTCTGGTCGCGGCACTTCGCCCGTGCGTGCGCGTCCTGCACCTTGATGAGATCGAAGTACTCCTCCCAGTACGGCCGCTCTTCCAGGAGCGGCGACGGGCAATAACACACCTCCACCCAGCGCACCGTGCCGTCGTCGAGCTGGCGCGCGTCGTTCATGTTGCGCAGATACTCGCCGCCGGCGACGGAGCCGCGGCCCAGCGTGCCCGCGTCGATCGCGCGGACCAGCGCTTTCTCGCGGCCGGGCTTGACACGTGCGCGAACGAGGTAGCGCATGCCTTTATCGTAGCGCGATCGAGGCGGGTGTCCGGTAGAATTCCCGGCGTGCGCAAAGCCATTCTGAAACCTCTGGCATTCGCCGCGGCAATCTCGGCAGCCTTTTCATCCCGGATGCAGGCAGAAAACTGGCCGCAGTGGCGTGGACCTGCCGGCACGGGGGTCTCCGCCGAGCGAGCGCTTCCGCTCAGCTGGAACGAGAAGGAAGGGATCGCGTGGCGGACGCCGCTCGGGGGCACGGGCGTCTCGACGCCGATCGTCTGGGGCGAACGCGTCTTCGTGACGTCGCAATCCGGTGCGGGGGCGAGGCGCGAGGGGAATCATCCGACGCTCCTGCAGGGCGGCGGCGCGCGCGAAGCGGGAGAGCGCGCCCTATCCAAGGCCGGCGAGTCGGATCGCATCCACTTTTTGATCGAGGCGTTCGGGCGCGCCGATGGCCGACGCCTGTGGTCGTTCCAGCTGCCGGCTGACGGCACGCCGCCGCCGGTCCACGAGAAGCACAACCTCGCCAGCGCGAGCCCGGTGACCGACGGCGAGCGCGTCTACGCGGTCTTCGGCACGGGTCAGGTCGTGGCGGTCGACAACGCGGGCCGGCGCGTCTGGCACCGCAATCTCGCCGCCGAGCACGGCCCCTTCCAGGTGAACTGGGGCCACGGCAGCTCGCCGATCGTCTACAAAGACCTCGTGATCCTTCCGTGCTATCACGAGCCGCAGTCGTACCTGCTCGCGATGGACGCGAAGACCGGCGCGACTCGCTGGAAGGTCGATCGCGGCGCGAAGGTCGTGTCGTACAGCACGCCGATCGTCGTCACTGCGGCCGGCGGCGACGAGCTCGTGCTCAATACGAGCGCCGCGATCGAGGCGTACCGGCCCGCAACCGGCGAGGCGTTGTGGCGCGTCGACGAAGAGAGCCGGTTCGCGATCCCGATGCCCGTCCACGAAGGTGGGGTCGTCTATGCCAGCCGCGGATATCGCAGCGGGCCGTACCTCGCGATTCGCACGGGCGGTCGAGGCAACGTGTCGGCCTCGCACGTCCAGTGGAAGGCGCCGACCGGCGCCCCCTACATCTCGTCGCTCGTCTACGCCGACGGGCTGCTCTTCATGGCGGGCGACGTCGGCGTCGTGACCTGCGTGGATGCGAAGACCGGCGAGCGTGTCTGGCAGGAGCGCGTCGACGGCATCTTCACCGCATCGCCGATCGTCGCGGGCGGCCGGCTCTATCTGGTCAGCGAGAATGGGGAGACGATCGTCATGCGCGCCGCGCGCACACCGGAAGTCCTGGCTCGTAACCGGATCGACGCCAGGCTTCTCGCGTCGCCGGCGCTGTCGGGCGGCAGGTTTTTCCTGCGCACGGACGATCAGCTGATTGCGATCGTGGGTCGATCGAGCTGAGCGCTTACTGAGGCTCGCGGTCCAGCCGTCGGGCCTGGCGACCCTTGATCCAGTCGGACCATGTGCAGTGTGTCTGGAATAGATCCCACTTGACCCAATCCTCGAACCCCGGCTGAACGCCGCTCGAGTGCGGCGTCTGGCGCCCGGAGCGATCGGGACACGTCAACGTCATCCCGACGACCGCCGTGGTCACCGGATCGCGTTCGTAGGTCAAGGTTGCCGGCGCACGTCCCGTCTCGCCCCACGACTCGGCTATGAGGAAATGATCTGCGTTGAACTTGTAGCTGGACCAGGTGCCGTCGGAGACCGTCGACGTTGTTTCAACGATCGCACGCCCTTCGCCGCGATATTCGAACTGAAAGATCAACGGCTCGGCCTGTCCGGGGAACCGGTCGATCTGCTTCGTGCACCGGCCGTCGGCGTCGTAGGTGTTCTCGATGGAGATGCCAGGGTCTGAGATCGTGCGCATCTCGTCGCGATCGGTGTAGGTGTATTCGCGGGTTTTGCCGTCGAACGTGTCCACCCGAATCAGGCGCCCCGGTCCGTCGTACGTATAACGAACCTGGCGTCCGGCGCTGTCGTGCGCGCGTCTCACTCGATCCTTGTCGTCGTAGTCAAACGCAATCCATCGATCGGCCGAAGCCTCCATCCTGAGAAGTCTTCCCGACAGATCGCGCTTGTGGTCGATCGAATTGCCATGGGCATCGCGTGTCTGGAGGATCGAACACTGGCCCGGTTTCGGGCCGCAGGACCGGAACGACGCCCCGCTGCCGTCGGGAAGGCGCATGGTCCAGCCGAGCCCGGTCCACCCGAGGCGCGCACCGTGATACTCGGTCATCCCGCGATGCTCGAACATCGCGTTCACGTACGAGGTCCCTGGCGACGTCCGCTCGAACCGGATCTCGGGCCGGCCGGCGGCCCGGACGAGCGCAGCCCACTGAAACTGCTTCGGGTCTCCGACGAGGTACATCTCGCCATCGTGCGTGGTACCGATGCCGAACTGTTTGGGCACGCGCCAGGTGGACAGATACGTCCGGCGCAGGACGATGCGCGGCGTTCCATCGACGACCAGATCTTCGTCTTTCCGAACGTAAAACCCGACCGAGAGGTCGACGTGTCCTTTGTGCAATGGCTCGTACGAAGCGGGGCGGTCCTGGTGCGCCGGGGCCGCGCTCGTCGGCATCAGCAGAAAGAGCGCGCCCGACGAGACTGGTCCGGCAAAGACGACGGCCATGAGGATGAAGGCGAGCGCCAGGATGGTGGCGCACCCGGCCAGGCCGAGACGGATGAGCTTGCGCAACGTCGCGAGATTCCCGCAACAGTGCTGCCAATCGACGACTCTCGTGGTACGAGGCTTTAGCCTCGTCGGGAAGGGGCGTGGTACGAGGCTTCCGCCTTCGCTAAAGCTTTGGCGGACCGCCGTAGCCTTGGCGGAGGCGGTCAGCCTCGTCTGGGGAAGGGTGTGGCACCACCACGCGCGACAACGATTTCGACAGGGCGGTTACGAATCTGGCGAGATCACCAGATCCTCACGCGCGTCGCGGGATCGCGATACAGCTTGTCCCCGGGCTTCACCGAAAATGCCTCGTAGAACCCGGGGAGATTGCTCGCGGGCCCGTTCGCGCGAAACTCGGCCGGCGCGTGGGGACTCGAGAGCAAGGTCTGTCGCAGGAATTCCGGACGCATCTTCGTGCGCCAGACCTGCGCCCAGCCGATGAAGAAACGCTGGTCGCCGGTGAACCCGTCGATCGTCGGCGCCTTGCGCCCGTCCAGCGAGAGTTGGTACGCGCGGAACGCGATCGACAGGCCGCCCAGATCGCCGAGGTTCTCGCCGAGCGTGAGGTCCCCATTCACGTAGACACCGGGGATCGGGCTGAACGCGCCGGCCTGCACTGAGAGAGCGCGCGAGCGAGCTTGAAATCGCTCGATGTCCGCCGCCGTCCACCAGTCTCGAACCGCGCCGAACTCGTCGAAGCGGCGGCCGCGCTCATCGAAGCCATGGCCCAGCTCGTGGCCGAAGATGGCGCCGAGCCGGCCGTAGTTGAGGGCGTCGTCCGCGGCAGGGTCGAAGAAGGGCGGCTGAAGCATCGCCGCCGGCAGGACGATCTCGTTCAACGCGTGGCTGAAGTAGGCGTTCACCGTCTGTGGCGTCACCAGCCATTCCGGGCGGTCGATTCGAAGCGCGAAGCCGCTCATGCGCCGGTCGTTCTCGAACCGCTGAGCGCGCTGGACGTTGCCGACGAGATCGTCCGGCTTGATCTCGAGGCCGCGGTAGGTGCGCCAGACCGACGGGTACCCGACCTTCGTTCTCAGCCTGGACAGCTTGGTGCGCGCCTCGCGCCTGGTTCCCTCTTCCATCCAGTCGAGCTCGTCGATCGTGCGCCGGAACGCCTCGACCATGGTCGCCACGAGTTTCTCGGCGCGCGCTTTCGAGGAGGGGGGAAAGTGTCGCTCGACGTAGAGCCGCCCGACCGCGTCGCCGAGGAACCCGTTGACGAGCGACACGCCGCGCTTCCAGCGCGTGCGCGGAAGCTCCTGACCCGTGAGGACGCGGCCGAAGAACTCGAAGCGCGCGCCGGCAACCGCCTCGCTCAGGTACGGCGCCATCGCCGTGATATGCCGGCCGGCGAGCCACGCCCTCCACGTGCTCAGCGGCGTCGCCGGAACCAGCGCCGCAAACTGCTTGAAGAAGGATGGCTGGGAGACGACGACATGACGGACCCGGTGGATGCCCTGCGGCCGCGCCCAGGCCTGCCAGTCGAAGCCGGGCATCGCAGACGACAGCTCCGACAGCGTGAAACGGTTGTAGGTCTTCGCCGGATCCCGGGTGTCGGCCGGCGGCCACTGCGCGCGTGCCAGCTCGGTCTCCAGGCCGAGCACCGCCTTCGCATCCGCAGCGGGCGCCGCCCGGCCGGTCAGCGTGAACAAGCGGGCAAGGTACTCCTCGTACTGCCGGCGGATCTCGACGAACCTGGCGTCGTCCCTCAGATAGTAGTCGCGGTCCGGCAGCAGCGTCCCGCCCTGACCCAGGTGGACGATCAGCTGTCCGGGATCGCGAGCGTCCTCGGCAACGAAGCCAGTGAACGGACCGCCGCCCACAATCGAGGAAAGGTATCCGGCCTCCGCCGCGAGATCCGTCGGCGTCGCGATCGCGTCGATCTTGTCGAGCTCAGGGCGGATGGGTGTCGTCCCGAGCTCCTCGATGCGAGCCTCGTTCATCATGCTCGTGTAGAGATCGCCGATCTGCTGCGCCGTCGATCCCCGACGCGCGTCCGGAAGGGCGGCTGTTTCTTCGATGATCGCGCGGATGTCGGATTCCGCTTTGTCCGCCAGCTCGATGAACGCGCCGTAGGCGACGCGATCCGACGGAATGTCCGTCCTGGTGAGCCAGCCCCCGTTGGCGAAACGGTAGAGATCGTCCTGCGGGCGAATCGTCCGATCGAGGCTGGCCAGATCGAGGCCGGACGGGACCGCCGGTTGGCTGGCAGCCGTCAACGCCGCCGCGCAGGCGACCGCCGCGACCGTGAGATGAGCGAGCCTCATGGCCGGAGCGAGTATAGCTGGGAGGTGACTTAGACGACGACCGTTGGAACCTCGAGCTCACCCAGGCGAAACGCGTTGAGGAACGCGTCGACGACCTTGGGATCGAACTCGGTGCCCGCGCCCTTCACGATGATTTCCTTGGCTTCGAAGGTGGACATCGCCTTGCGGTACGGCCGGTCGCTGGTGAGCGAATCGTACACGTCGGCGACCGAGATGATCCGCGCCTCGAGCGGGATCTCCTGACCGCGGCTCGGGTGATAACCGGACCCGTCGAACTTGTCGTGGTGCGCCAGCACGATTGGAATGACGCGGCGGAGCGAGCCGCCGACCGGCTCGAGCATCGCCACGCCCTTCGCGACGTGCTGCTGCATCTGCTCGTACTCGTCTTTCGTCAGTCGGGCGGCCTTGTACAGCAGCTCCCGGCTGACGTCGAGCTTGCCGATGTCGTGCAGGAGCGCGGCCGCGCGGACGTCCTCGACGCGGTCCTGCGACAGGTCGAGCCGGGAGGCGATCTTCGCCGCATAGATCGAAACGCGGTACGAATGATTCTCGGTATACGGGTCCTTGGCGACGAAGTGGCGCAGGATCATCAGGACGCCGTGATACGTCTCGCGCATCTCCTCGAGCTGCGCCGATTTGTGCTCGTAGAGCGTTCCCATCGAATAGCCGGTCACGATGAGCACGCCGCCCCAGACCGTGATGTCGAGCCACGTCGACGCCTGCGAGCTCATCGCCGTCGTCGCGGCGAAGAGCACGGGGTTGTACCAGGTCATCAACGTGACGAGCAGGACGCTGCCGAACGCGGTCAGCGTCGCGTGCCGCCTGCCGTAGATGTACGCAGACCCCAGCGTGGGCAGCGTGTAGAAGCTGAGCACCATGCGCTGGCTGTCGACGAGGAGATTGAGGAGCAGGCAGATGCCGAACACCGACAGGAGGAGCCACAGCTCCTTGTTCACTTCCTCCAGCCGGCCGAAAGCTAATTTCATTCGAGTGTGACAGCCCGACCCGACGGGCCCTCCGATGGCGAGTTAGGGGGGCGTCAGAGGCAAAAACGAGGCCGCGCGGTTTCCCTAGGATCCACGCTCTCCAGCGGCAAGGAGGCTCGGCGGCCTGCTTCAGAACGGAACACTGACTTACGTGGTCTGCCTTACGAGCCTCACGAGCATGGCGATCAGGACGAGAATCGCCGCTCCGAGGAACGCCCAGAACAGCCGCGGCGATACGAGACTCGCGGCCTGGGGCACCGTCGTCGACGTGGTTTCCGACCCGGCGACGATCTCCTGAGCCTCGGCGCCCATGACGATCGGCGCGAGCAGCGCGAGATCGTACTGCGGCGCGGAGAGATCGTTCCGGCCGTACACCAGTTGGAGGTCGGTTGCGGCCGGGCGATAGAACCGGAGCCGGTACGAAGGCAGCAACAACCGTGGTTGCGCGATCGGCAGCGGACTGTTGTCTCCTTCGTCGACCACGACGGTCAGCGCTTCCGCGTCGAGGCCGGGAATGCTGACGGTCAGCTCCGGCGCAGCCGCCTCGCGATTCAGCCCCTGCCACACCTGCGTGGCTATGGGTTCGAAGTGCGCGTCCCGGCGCAGGCGATCCGGAGGACGTTCCACGCCGACCCTGACCGTCCGGCGAAACAACTGAGCCGACGTTCTCAACACGAGCGTCCCGTCGGGCAGGGTTCGATACGGGAGACGGATGCGATAGATCGAGCGTTGCGCGGTCGCCTGCGCGAGCTCCGGCACTTTCGAGGTCGCCGCCTCGATCGTAAGCACGAGCGGCAGCGGCTCTTCCAGCCGCTCGATGAGGTACGGAATCTGGCGCGACGACGGATCGACGACCCGAACGTCCTCGAAACGACGAACCGGGCCGCGGCTGTGCGCCAGGACCGGGACGTCGATCGCGAGCGCAACGAGCCCCGGGTTGCCCGCGCGGATCCTGCGCGAATAGCGGAAGGCCGCCGTCTCGATCGCGGCGCCCGTTGCTGGCAGGTCGGCCGACGGCGTCGCCGCAGCCGGACCGACCGCGTCGCGCGGCGTCTCCCATTCACCAGCCGCTACCTTGTCGATATCGATCGTGTTTCGCGCGGCCTCCAGATCGTACGATGGCGCCTGCGTCGTTCGGTGGCCGAAGCGCGCGACGATCGGCACACCCTTCGACTCGACGTAGATCCAAGGTAGATCCGCGAGCTCGAGCTGCAGTTCCGTGATGTGGAGCGGCCGGTTGTCACCGTCGTGAACGACCAGATCGATTTCGGTCTCCGTCGGCGAAGCGATCGGAATCCGGAGATCTGACGTCACCGTTCCATCCTTGATTACGCGCGTCAGCTTCGCGCGTCCGAGGATCGCCGGCAACGCTTCGGCGCCGCTCACGCGCTGCTCCGTCACGTAGGCCTCTCGGGAGATGTGCTCGCCTTCGGCGTTGATGTGCAGGGCCACCGCCGGCAGCCGCGCCCCTGGCAGCCGGACCCGGAAACGGCTGCGGCCCGGCTCGCTCGGCCGGATTTCGAACCCTTCGGCGGGAACGAGCGGGAGCGGCGGCAGGGTTCCCTCCGTCGCAGCGCGCGCTCTGACGCTCGAGGGGAGGCCGACGCGTCCGGTGTTCGTGTCATTCCAGACGACGCGGAAGAAGCGGTATGGGCCCGGCTCGAAGTCCAGCGAGGTCTGGCGTCGCCCTTCGGCGGGAAGATCGAACAGGGTTCCCTCGGGCGCGAGCATGGTCCAGTGACGACGGTCGCCGCTCGCTTCGAGCGTCAGGCGTTTGAGAAACGGAGCGCCCAGCCCTTCGATGCTGATGCTGTCGACCTGTTCGACCGTTCCGAGGTCCGCCTCGAAGCCGCTCGTCTTCTCGGTCACGGCGATCGGCAGCACCGCGCCTCGCAGCCACCGCGGCTCGGCCACCCGTGGCGCGATCAGCAGGTACGGCACCTCCCGTCCGGTGGCGTCGAAGAAACGCAGGTCCGCGAGGCCGCCCTCCGCGACCGGTCGCGACCCGCGCCGCACGACGGTGAACGGCCGGCCCCCCGAGAGAAGGGGCACGTCGACCGGCAGGCGCTGCGCCTGTGAGGCCGAGCCGGCCACGCTGCGCTCGTAGCGAAAAGGTCCCTGTGTCGGCTGTTGAGCCGAGACCACGACGCCGATCGCGAGCGCGACCGAGAGAAACACCGAGCGGATCATGCGATGCCTTTGGGGCGCGCCAGCACGTACTTCTGGAGCGCGAGGGCGACCAGGGCGAGGGACATCGCCAGGCCGACGAAGGAAGCGACGCGATACAGGCCGTCGAGCGACCCGAGATCGTACAGGAAGCACTTGAACGTCGTCAGCGCGATGAGCACGACGGCCGCGACACGCGCGGCGCGAATCCCGAGCCAGATGCCCCCTCCAAGCAGGAGCATTCCGAAGACGAGCCAGCCGATCGTGTACGTCAGATCCTGCGACAGCGTCACGCCGAACCTGAGCGTCAGCGAGGGCCCCACGGCGTAGAAATCGGCGATCTCGATGTTGAGCACGATGAACAACAGGATGACGGCGCACGTGGGCAGCCACTGAGACGGGAGAGGCAGCCTTGCCGGAAGCTTCTCGTCGGTGCGTTTGAGCCACCAGCCGGCGACGAACATCGTCGCCGCGCAGGTCACGTAGGTGTAGAGATACCAGTTCAGGATGCGGAGCCCGCCGCGCGGTTCGTAGACGAACACCATCGGGTTCAGCGCGAGCCGGGCCATGACGGTGGCGAGCAGCGCCGATGCGATCCACAACAGGCCGCGATGCGGAATCCGGGTGTAGAGCCAGGCGAGCGCCGCCCCCTCGATTGCCCAGCCAATCGTGATCCACTGGTGCTTGAGCTGCAGCGGGATCGCGACCGTGATGAAGGCGAGCGTCGCACCGGCGACGAGCGCGAGGCGTCCAAGGTCGCGCTGCCCGGGTTGCTCCAGCCGCAACAGGCTCCGAAGCAGCCACGCCATCACGCCGCCGGCGACGACCGGCACGACGCCGATGATGTTGGCGTAGCCCCCGGCGGTCAGCGCGGAGCGAGCGGTGAAGAAGAACATGGCGCTGGCGAGGACCGCCGCCACGTACGGATGACGCTCTCCTCGCGCGCGTCCGCCCAGGACGATCGGATACGCGACGAACACCGCGTAGAGCGCCGACCCGAGCACGAGCAGGCGTTGCCACTCGCCGGGGTGGCCGTACTGCCAACTGAGCGCCGCGATCCACGGCAGCACGACGGCCGCGAGCGCCAGATGCTCCCATCGTTTCGCCCACGCGATCGCCAGCAGCGCCGACACGTAGATTACGTGCGACACGACGATCGCGGCGAACGGCGGCGGCACCTTGTTGGCGGACGCCAGGATGACGGCCACCTGCGAGAGGAGCAGGCAGGCGGTCGCCGCCCAGGTCGCCGGGCCGGGCGACCCGGCGCGCCTCGCGACAGCCATCCACGCCAGCGCGAATGCGCTCGAGGCCGCGGCGGCGCCGAGGGCCGTCGGGCCCCACTCGAATGAGACGGTTCCGGCCCACGCGGCCGTGACCACGGCCGCGGCGATCGCGCCCGCTGCGTGAAGGATCGGCTGACGCGTGCCGAGCGAGGTCACGCTCACGGCGAGCGTCAGGACCGCAAGCGTGCCGAAAAGCGGCCAGGGCGGCATCGACCACTCCCGGTTCACCGCGACGAAGAGAAGGAAGAGATGTCCGCCGAGCCCGATATACAGCCCCTGCCCGAAGCTGACCTCGTTCAGTTCCGTGGTGATCGGAGCCGGAGATCGCCGGTGCGACCAGGCGTAGCCGGTGAGCGTAATCAACGTCAGGCCGGCCATGACGGCGAGCGAAGGCAGCACGCCGACGACCGCGGCCGATCGCATCCACCAGATGCCGAGGATTCCGAACGAGGCCACGCTGCCGACGATGGAGATCGCCGGCAGGCCGGCCGAGCCCGCTTCGATGAACATCCCGGCGTTGATGACGGCGAGGAGGAACGCGAGCCCCCACAGCGCGTCCGCCGAGACTGATCCCGCGGCGAGAAACAACAGCAGCCCGAGGCTCGCGAGGAGCACCGCTCCACCGCCCCAGACCGGCTCGAGCGGCTTCGACCACCGCCTGGCGGCCAGCGGAACGCCGAGCGAGACGGCGCCGAAAAGCGCGTACCAGGTGATTGCCGTTCGGAGCGACTCGACCGTGAGGTGCGTGACCGACCACGCCGCCTGCGCGGCGATCGCGAAGAACGCCGCGATGAAATACAGCCGGCCGTCGCGTTCGACGGCGGCCCGCCAGGCGACAAGCAGCACGAGCGCGATCACGGTCGCGAACAGCGGCATCGGCGATGCGAAGGCCGGCTCGATCCGCGCCAGCGCCGCCGGCAGGAAGAGCACGAGCGGCGCGACGAAGATCGCCTGGACGGCCGCTCCCGCAAAGGCCCGGCCGAACCGCCTCGCGATCGCCGGCGCCAGGCCGAAGAACACAGCGAAGAGCGCGGTGAACACGAGCGCGGTGAGTCGCGCCGATCCCGCGTACGAGACCGCGAGCCAGATCGCCGGCACGAGTACGCTGGCCAGCGCTCCGGCGGCATGCGCGAGCTCCTGGCGCCGGGCCAGCGCGACCGCCAGCAGGCCCGCGTCGATGATCAGCAGGAACCCGAAGAGGAGTCCCGGCCTCGCGCCGTAGCCCGGTACCGCGGCCAGGTACGCCGCGAACAGCAGCGGCAGGGCCGCCCCGGCAATCGCCGTCCCCTCGAACCCCGCGGTGGCATCCGACGAGCCCTCGCGCGAGGCGCCGCGCCGGGCCAGCAGGAGGCCGGCGAAGGACACGACCGGGAACACGAGAAAGATCCCCATCGCGAGCGTGAGGCTGCTCGCTTCCAGGTACTTGAGGACCCACCCCCACTGGTAGACGACCGTCAACACGAGCGTCAGCCACGTCAAAACCGGCCAGGTGTTACGGTACGCGACCCACGCGAGGCCGACGTTGAGCAGCATGAGGTAGGCGAACAGCGGGATCGGCCGGTTCTCTCCGGTCGATAGGAGGGCCGGCGTCGCGAAGCCGCCGAGCAGACCGAGAACGGAGATGAACAGCGACTCCCGCCGGATCGACAACAGCACGGCGAGCGCCGTCACGACGGCCAGCAGGCCGAACGCCGCGATCGCAGGAATGAGATTCCAGAGCGCGTGCGCGGCGAAGAAAGTCGAGAACAGAATCGCGATGGCCGCCGCATCGAGCGCGTTGGCCGTGACCGGGTATTTCCGGGCGGCTTTCAGCTCGCACAGGACGAGCAGCCCGACCGCGACGACGATGCCGATGATCACGCGGACCGGCGGCTGCAGCCATCCATGTTCCATCGAGTACCGCAGGAAAAAGATGGCCGCGAGCACGAGCGCGACCCCCGCGATCGCGGAGAACAGCTTGACGCCGACGAGCGACTCCCAGTCGATCGCCCGCCGCCAGTCCGGCGGCTCGGCCGGCGGGGCCGGCGGTGTCGGCGGAGGGGGAGGCGGCTGCGGTGGACGTCCTTCGACTTTGCTCAGGACGAGCGGCCGATCCGCCGCGGCGCCCGAATCGGCGACGCGAGCCGCCACGGGCGCGACGGGTCGAGGCGGCGGCGCCGCGATCGAAGGTTGCGGAACAGGTACTGCTGGAGGCGGCGTCGGGGCAACGGGCCGCGCAGGTGTCTCAGCGACAGGCTCCGGCTTGCGCGGCGCTGGCTCCGCCGGGCGCTCCGGCGCTCGCGTCGGCGTTGGCGGCTGAGGCGCCACAGCTGCCGACGGCTTGGGCGCCGCTGGCTGCTCGGTACCGATTTCGCGTTGCAGCGTTTTGACGCGCTCGGCAAGCCGATCGATCGTCGCTTGCTGGGCCTCGAGCGCGGCCTCAAGAGACTCGACGCGCGACCGCGTGCGGCGCGCCGACACCCACGCCACGATCGGCATGACGAACGGCACGAGCGCGAGCACCAGGCCGAACAGCAGGAACTCCACGCGTTCTCCTTAAAGGCCGAGTCCCCAGTTCATCGTCCTGGGTCGACCTCACGCTGACAGTCTACGGAAGGCCGACGAGCCCATCCTGAGCCGGCGCTGAGGAAAGTGTGAAAAAGCGTGTCACACGCTCGGCGCCGTCGACCGTCCGCAGGTTGTCGCTGGGAAGATCTCAATTTTAGCAGACGCCCCAAGCGCCGGGCGCCCGCGGACATGGCAGAATTGCCGGGACCTGCCCATGGCTTCGCGCGTACGGTTCGGCCTGTTCCACTTCGACCCTGCGACCGGCGAGCTGTCGCGCGAGGGAACGCCGATCCGCCTCCAACCGCAGCCTGCGCGCGTGCTGGCGTTGCTCCTCGAGCGCCCGGGCGAGATCGTCTCGCGCGACGATCTCCGTCGTCACGTGTGGGGGAACGAGACCTTCGTCGACTTCGAGCGGGGCCTCAACTTCTGCATCGCGCAGATCCGGTCGGCGCTTGGAGATTCGGCCGATTCGCCCCGCTACGTCGAGACGGTTCCCAAGCGCGGGTATCGCTTCATTGCGCCGGCGTCGTCTTTCAACGAGTCGTCCAACGGAGGGGCCGGTCTTAAGACCGGCCCCTCCAATAACAAGAGACGCGCCGCATTGGTCGCTCTCCTGATCAGCCTCGCCGCGGGGATGGGGGCCTTCGTCTTCGTGCGCCAGAGGGTGCTCGAGCCCGCCGCGATTGTCCCGATTGCCGTCGTCCCGTTCGACAATCAGACCGGCTCGATAGCGTTCGACGCCATCGCGGAAGGGCTCGCGGACGCGACCGTCGCCCGGCTGGCGCAGTCGGATCGGCCTCGCCTCGCGGTGGTCGGAAACGCGCAGCTCCTGCGCACGGCCCGGAGCTTTCGAGACGTCAAACGGATCGGCGCCGAGCTGGACGTCGACTATGTGGTCCTGGGCCAGGTGCAGCGCGACGGGATCGGCGTGCGGGTCGTCGCCCATCTCATACGGGTGAGCGACGAACGCCACGTCTGGGCGAACCGGTTCGATCGGCCGGAGCTCACGCTGGCGGTGCAGGGGGAGATCGCGGACCAGATCGCCCGCGACGTCGCACGCAAGCTGCAACCCTCTGAGTAAGCGTCGGATCGCCGCTCACATTTTTCTATGCTCGACCGTCGCGGGTTCTAGGTGGTAAACCGTGACGAACCGTCGTATCCGTTGGATTGAGGAGAACGCCTATGACTTCGCTTGGCGGGCCTGAGAGGCCCGCCCTCCAGAACACCGTTTCCCGACGAACGTTTCTCGCCGCCGGTCCGGCGCTCGCGGCCGTTCCGTTTCAAACCCAGACAACGACCGCACCCGCGGTCGCGGACCTGTTTCCGACGCAGCCCGCCGAGCTCGTGAAGGAGATGGTCGCCGTCGCGCACGGCAAGTTCGATCGCGTGAAGGAGCTCGCGGAGGCGCGCCCGGCGCTCGCGAAAGCGGCCTGGGACTGGGGCTTCGGCGACTGGGAGAGCGCGATCGACGCCGCGTCGCACGTCGGCAACCGGCCGATCGCGGAGTACTTGATCAGCAAAGGAGCGCGCCCAACGCTCTTCACCGCCACGATGATGGGGCAGCTCGACGTCGTGAAAGCGGCGATCGCCGCGACGCCCGGCATCCAGCGGACTCGTGGCCCACACGGCATCACCCTCCTGGCGCATGCGCGCTTCGGAGGCGATCACGCGGTCGAAGTGCGGAAGTACCTGGAATCGCTCGGCGATGCCGATCCGGCCTATGCGCCGGTGGCCCTGACGGCGGCGGAGATGGCCGCGCTCCCGGGCACCTACGTTTTTGGCGCCGGGCCGAACGATCGCTTCGAAGTTGGAGAAGGTAGACAGGGTTTTCCGACGATCATTCGCCCGGGCGGGACCAGCCGCGGGCTGGTCCACGTCGGCTCGCTGCAGTTCCATCCCGTGGGCGCGGAGGCGGTGCGCATCCGGTTCGAGCTGTCCGGTGGGCGCGCCACGGCGCTTGCGGTGCACGATCCGGATGTGGTCGTGACGGCCAAACGGATGGCGGCCTAGCAGTGATAGTTCCATCCTGGCTGCCATGTCCAGGGTGACGTCACCGCTTCGTGAAGCGTAACCCGGTTGAGCAGATGCTCGAGCGCGTAGAACGTCGCGCGATGCCCAATGATGAGGACGGTGCCGGCGTCAATGTACGGCAGTGCCTCACTAAGCCATCCGGAGACTCGGTCCACTACCTGCTGGTAGCTTTCACCGTTGGGGAACGGGTCCACGAGATGTAGCAGGCGTCGTTGCTCGATTTCCGACGTTGGTTGTCTCGTCAGATCACCGTAGTCGCATTCACGAAGCCGAGCATCGCGGACAATCGGAAGCGAGCGATCGCCGAAAGCGATCTCGGCGGTGCGGAACGAGCGTGAGAGATCCGAGCAGAATACGACGGCCAGGTGATCGTCACGCCGACGCGCGCCCAGCGTACGGGCTTGCTCCTCGCCAGCGGCCGACAGGGCAACGTCGAACCAGCCGGAGGCGAGACCGACTTCATTGTCGAGGCTTGTCGCGTGAGTTTCAAAGACCAGCCTCATCGGAACGCGCGGGTGAGCGTCGATCAACGCAGCAGCAGGGACGGGTCGCAGTTGCTGGCACGGCGGGCCGGCACGTAGGCGGCAATCGCGACGACCACGATCACCAGCGCCAGCACGGCCGCGTAGGTCGCCGGATCTCTGCTGTCGACGCCGTAGAGCAGGCTGGTCAACGTCTGGGTCGCGCCGAGGGCGACGGCGAGCCCAACGGCGATCCCGATCCCGGCGCGTCGGGATGCCGAGACCATCACGCCCCTCACGATTGCGCCGCCCGACGCGCCCACCGCCGAACGGACCGCGAATTCCTGCCGCCGGCTCGTCACGTCGAGGCTCACGAGGCTGAACAAACCGACCGCGGCCAGAAGGCAGGCGAGCGACGCGAACAACGCAAAGATCCATGCGCTGAAGCGCCACGGCGCCATCGCCGACGCGACGACCGCGTCGAGCGTCGCGATGCGGCTGATCAGAGCTCGCTGATCGAGCTCGCGGGCTTCACGCTGAATCGCCGCGGCAAGCGCCACAGGGCTCACGTCGACATCGGGCCGTACGCGCACCGCGAGGCTCGTCGCGTTGAGATTTGTCTGGGCCGCCGGATCGTAGATGTCAGGCAGCACCTCGTTGATGCCGCGGTAGCGGACGTTGCCCACGACCCCCACGACGGTGCGCAACGCGCTTGGCGGGCCGTCCGCGCGATTGAACACCGGCAGCCTGACGCGTTTGCCAATCGGATCCACACCAGGGAAGAGGAGCTCTGCCGTCCGTTCGCTGATAATCGCCACGGTCGGCGCCGTCGCGACGTCCGTGTTTTCGAACAGTCGTCCGCGCTTCAGCGAAATGTTCATCGCGCGGAAATACCCGGGCGTGGCAGCCTGATAGTTCAAGATCGGATTCTGCCGCTTCGATTCCGGCGTATCCGGCTGGTCCTCCTTCAGGACCCACGTGCCCTGGCCGATGGCCCCGAGCTCGAGCGGCATCAGCGAGACGGCGCCCGCCGCGCCGACCGGTGGCAGCGCCGCCACGCGTGCCAGCAGTTCGCGGATCATCTCGTTGACCGGCGGCTTCTCGGCCCGAGGCTCGACTTTGAGCGTGAGGACGCCTTCAGGATTGAAGCCGAGATCAATCCGTTGCAGTTGTCCAAAGCTGCGGACGACGAGGCCGGCGGCGATCAGCAGTACCACCGACATCGCGACTTGAAACGCGAGCAGAGACGAACGTGCGCGGTACGACCGCGCTCCGGCAATCGTCCGGCTGCCGTCGTTCAGCGTGGCGGCGAGATTCACGGCGCCGGTCTGGCGCACCGGCGCCAACCCGCACAGCACCGAGACGGCACCTATTATTCCGAAGCTGAAGAGCGCGACCGGCACGTTGATCGCGACCTCGTCGAGGCGAGGGATGCCCGCCGGCGCCAGGGCGATGATGGCGGCGAGGAACCAATGCGACACGAGCAGGCCAATCGTGCCGCCGATGACCGCGAGAAGAAGCGCCTCGAGCGCCCACTGCCAGCCGACGGCTGACCGGCTCGCGCCGATGGCCAGCCGCACCGCGTCCTCTCGATGGCGCTCGGCGACGCGCGTCAACATCAGCCCCGACACGTTGGCGCAGGCGATCAGCAGCAGCACACCTGCCGCCGCGAACAGGATCCAGATCGCCCGGCGCGCCGGGCCGATCTGATGCTCGAGGAACGGCGTCGCCGTCAGATCGAACCTGAATCCGGGCAATGCCGACTGCAGGCGTGCGTTGGCGCGCGTCCATTGCTCTGCGGCCATCGCAGTCGTTACTCCGGGCTTGAGGCGCGCCAGCATGAACAGGACGCCGACGTTCCGGAGCGCGTCGGTCTTCCACTGAGCAGACGCCGCCGCGAGAACCGGATGGACCGGCTGCCACAACTCCGTGTCGCGCGGATAGTCGAAGCCCGGTTGCGTCACGCCGACGATCTCGAACAACTCCTCGTCGAGCTGAATCCGTCGGCCGACGATCCGCGGATCCGATCCGAACTGGCCGACCCACAAGGCATGACTGATGACCACGACCTTCGCCGCCCTGGGTATGTCGTCTTCCGGCCGAAGGAGCCGGCCCATGAACGGGGTCGCGCCGAGTACGTCGAAGAAGCGGCCGGAGACGCCGGTTGTCGACAGTTTTCGCGGTTCGCCCTCACCGTCGAGCACGGTCGGCCACGCGGAGGCGCCCATCGACGCGACGTCGCCGGTTTCCGGCGTCGCGTTCGCGAGGTCCTGGACGTCGAGATAGCTCAGTTCGAAGACGCCGGCATTGCGCGCGGGAGTCACACCCCACGCGACCGCCAGCCGATCCGGTTGGCGAATCGGCATCCCCTTCAGCAACACCGCATGAACGGCGCTGAAGATCGCGGTGGTCGCGCCGATGGCGAGCGCGAGCGTCAGAATGGCCGACGCGGCGTATCCCGGCGCCTGCCGCAGGCGGCGCAGCGTGTATCGAACGTCCAGTACTCTCATGCCGTTCAGCATGTCATCTACCTACGCAGCCGGCGCCTGGGCGTGTTTCACCGTGGCCCGATCGCGATCAGATTGCCCTTCGTGCGAAAGAACAGCACGCCCTCGGAGATCGCCGGCGTCGCCATGGCGATCTCACCGAGCGTGTTCTCGGCCAGCAGCTCGAACGCGGGCCCGGCCTTGACGACGTAGACGCCGCCCTCTTCCGACGTGTAGTAGACCTTGTCGTTCGCGGCGATCGCCGATGCGGTGAACCCGGTCTTGCCGTCGGCGAGGCGCTGCTGGTACTTCCGCTCGCCGGTCTTGGCGTCGTAGACGCTCAGCACGCCGTTGTCGCGGCAGATATACAGGTAGTCGCCGTACACGAGCGGCGTCTGCATATACGCCCCTTCGCGGTTCTGGCTCCAGACGATGTGATCGTTCGTCCTGGCGTCGGCGGGGAGCGAGATGTCTCCCGTCGCGGTGGGCTTGATGGCAAAGACCGGCGAGGCGGGGCCGTGCGCGTTGGTGATGTAGATGAGGCCATGGGCGACGATGGGCGTCGGCACGGGGATGTCCCCGCCCCCTTTCATCTTCCACAGCTCCTGGCCGGTCTTTAGGTCGTATCCGCCGATGTGCCGCCAGCCGTTGACGATGACCTGCGCCGGCCCAAGTCCTGTGTAGACCGCCGGCGTGCTCCAGGTCGGCACGTCCGCACGCGCCGTGCGCCAGATCTCTTTCCCGGTTTTCGCGTCGAACGTCGCGACGAACGATCCCTTGAAGACGTCGGCCTGCACGATGACGCGCCCCTCGTGGATGATCGGCGAGCTGGCGAAACCCCATTGCGCGGCGGGGAACATGAAGTAGCCCGACTCGAGCACGCCGAAGTCCTTGCTCCAGAGCGGCTGGCCCTTCATATCCAGGGCGTGGAGGCCTTCGGACCCGAGGAACGCGACGATGCGCTCGCCGTCGGTGGCGAGGGTGGAGTTCGCGTGCGTGGCCTTGGTGTGGCGCTTCACGGCCGGGACGCCGCGGCGCAGTTCCCGCTCCCATTTCTGCGCGCCCGTTTTCTTGTCGAGGCAGACGACCTTCCACGCTTTCTCGGTCGTGTCGTTCACCGGCGCGATGTCGCCGTAGAGCCCGACCTTCAGGCTCTCGCTTGCCCCGAGCGAAGTCGAGGGGTCGCTCGTTGCGGTCGTGACGCACACGAGATCGCCCCAGATGACCGGGCTGGAGTGGCCGAGGCCGGCGATCGCGGTCTTCCATTTCACGCCCGTCCCGGTCGACGCGTTCCAGGTGGTGGGGGTGGCCTTGCCGTCGCCGATGCCGCTGGCGGCGATGCCGCGGAAGGAGGGCCAGTCGACGCCGGGGCGCGGGGCGCTGGCGGCGGAGAGGGAGGTCAGGGCGACGGCGACGAGGGCGGTGGTTGGAGCAAGGCGGCGTAGGGGCATGGGGGTAGTCTAGGTCAGCCCGCCTCTTGACAAAATACACAGTCTTGACAAAAATAACTGTCGGTAACGCTTTGTGAACCAGATCGACGTCATTACCGGTCCGGATCAGGCCGTCGTCGCGTTGCAGCGCACGCGCCGGCAGCTGCTCGCCCGCCTCGCCGAGCCCGACTCGGCGGCCGGCCTCGCCCGCCGGCTGGGGGTGCCGCGTCAGCGCCTCAACTACCATCTCCGCGAGCTCGAGCGCGAAGGGCTCGTCGAGCTCGTCGAGGAGCGGCGCAAGGGCAACTGCGTCGAGCGCATCGTCCGTGCGACCGCGCGCGCCTTCGTGATCAGCCCGGACGCGCTCGGCGAGCTCGGCGCCACGCCGGAAGAGGCTGCCGACCGCTTCAGCTCGACCTATCTGGTGAGCGCCGCCGCACGCGCCATGCGCGACGTCGCGGCGCTGCAGACGGGGGCGACGCGCGCCGGCAAGCGCCTCTCCACCTTCACGCTCGAGACCGACGTCCGGTTCGCCACCGCCGAGGCGCGCGCCCAGTTCGCCGAAGAGCTGGCGAACGCGGTCGCCGCCCTCGCCGCCAGATATCACGACGATAAACACCCACGCGGCCGGAAATTCCGCGTCCTCGCCGCCATTCATCCTGTTCTGGAGAAGAAGCCATGGAAACCATGAGCGATCGACCGCACGTCAAGATTACCGACGGCGCCGTGCGCGCCTTCGACATGACCCTCGACATCGCCGCCGATCCGGCGACCGTATGGAAAGCGCTGACCGACCCCGGCGAGCTCGTGCGCTGGTTTCCGTTCCAGGCGAAGGTCGAGCCGGGCACGGGCGGCTCGATGTTCTGGGGCTGGGGCGAGTTCTTCGACTGGCGCCATCGCATCGACGCGTGGGAGCCTGGCCGGCTTCTGCGGCTCGTGGACGATCGGGCCGTGCCGTTCGACGTGCACGGCAAGCCGATGCCCGAGGGACAGACGCGGCCGGCGCGCGTGGCGATCGAAGTGACTCTCGAATCGCGCGAAGGATCGACGAGGCTGCGGCTCGTCCATTCCGGGTTCGAGCGCGGCAAGGATTGGGACGATGAGTTCGAAGGGATCGGCACCGGCTGGCAGTCGGAGCTTCGCAACCTGAAGTACTACATCGAACGTCACAGAGGCCGGGATCGATTCGCCGCCATGGCGCGGCTGTCCACCTCCGAGGCGCGGGGCGCCGCCTGGCGCCGGGTGCTCGCCGATGGCTTCGCGCTCGATCCCTCCTCGCTGACCGAGGGCGCCAGCTACTCGGCGCGTCCACCCGACGGTTCGAAGCTTTCCGGGACGATCCTGATGGCGCTTCCCGAGAAGGAGTTCTCGGGATCGGTCCGCGAGATGGATGACGGCGTGTTTCGCGTGGCCACGCATCGCGCCGGCGGCGAGACGGGCGTCATGGTCTGGTTCTCGAGCTACCGTCCGGAGGATCGAGCCCGCGTGGAAGAGCTGAGCCGAGACGCGCAGACGACCATCGATCGGCTGTTTGCGGCGAGCGCGACATTGTAGTTGTGAGTTGTGCGTTGTGAGTTATGAGTTATGAGTTATGAGTTGTAAGTCCTGAGTCTTCAAAACTCAGAACTCAGAACTCAGAACTGAACGGTTTACACTTAGCCGTGCCGTTCAGCCTGACCATCGTCGCGATCATCCTGTCGTACGTCTGGATCTTCGAGCCCGTCTGGACCGGCGCCGCGCGCGCGGTGCCGGTCGTGCTCGTCGTCGCGCTGGCCTTCGCGCACGCGATCAGGACCGGCGACTGGGGGCTCGAGCCGCGCGCGTTGTGGCCGGCCTTCTGGCGCGCGCTCCTCGTCACGATCGTCGGCGTCCTCCTGATCCTGCTGGCCGGGGAGGCGCTCGAGACGCTGCACAAACGGCGCGCGGTCGGCCGCAGCCTGCTCTACCTCTTCGTCTGGGGCGCGGGCCAGCAGTTCGCGCTGCAGACCGTGCTGCTGCGCGAAGCGTGCGGGTGGATGTCGCGCGGCTCCGCCGTCATCGTCGCCGCGGCGGTCTTCGGCGCCATCCATCTACCGAACCCGTTCCTCGCGCCGCTCACGTTTGCCGCCGCGCTCGTCTGGTGCTGGATCTACAGCCGCTATCCGAACATCATTCCGCTCGCCATCTCCCACGCGCTGGGAACCGAAGCGGTGCGCCACGCCTTCGACCCCGACATGACCGGCCGGCTCCGGATCGGCTACTCGTATCTCCAGTACGCGATGGGGGAATGACGGTGTAGGCCCGGCCTTCAGGCCGGGCGTGTGCGAATCGCCCCAACGTCCGGATGATCCGCGCACGCCCGACCTGAAGGTCGGGCCTACATCGAAGGCGTCAGCGCATATGATTGGCCCGATGACCCGCGTCGCATCGATCGAACCGCTGGTCGCCGACCTCCGCCAGCTTCTGTCCGATCGGGTGTCGGTGGCGGCCGCCGTGCGCGACCATCACAGCCACGGCGAGTCGTACCACAAGTCTCACCCCCCGGACGCGGTGGTCTTCCCGGAGTCGACCGACGACGTGGCGGGCATCGTGAAGGCGTGCGTCAGGCACGGCGCGCCGATCGTCCCGTTCGGCGCCGGGACCTCGCTCGAGGGGCACGTGGCGGCGGTGCACGGCGGCGTCTCGATCGACATGACGCGCATGAACCGTGTCGTCCGGCTCAGCGTGGACGACCTCGATGTCACGGTCGAGGCGGGCATCACGCATCGTCAACTCAACACGCAGCTGCGTAAGCACGGGCTCGCGTTCTTCGTCGATCCCGGGGCCGACTGCACGATCGGCGGGATGACGGCGACGCGCGCGTCTGGCACCGCCGCGGTGCGGTACGGAACCATGCGCGAGGTCGTCCTGGGGCTCACCGTCGTCCTTGCGGATGGAAACGTCATTCGCACCGGGACGCGGGCGCGCAAGTCCGCATCCGGCTACGACCTGACGCGGCTCTTCGTCGGCTCGGAAGGCACGCTGGGTGTGATCACGGAGGTCACGCTGCGTCTCCACGGGCTGCCGGAGGCGGTCTCGGCCGCGGTCTGTCCCTTCGCGACGATCGAGGGCGCGGTCGCGACCGTCGTCACGACGATTCAGTTCGGCATCCCGGTCGCGCGCATCGAGCTTCTGGATGAAGTGCAAATCGATGCCGTGAACCGGTTTTCAAAGCTGGACTACGCGGTCGCCCCGACGTTGTTCTTCGAGTTCCACGCCGTGTCCGAGCGGGCGGTGATCGAACAGGCGGAGATGGTCAAGGAGATCGCCGCCGAACGGGGCGGCGGCGAGTTCCGATGGGCCGTCCGCGAAGAGGAACGCGCCAGGCTCTGGCGCGCGCGCCACGACGCGTACTACGCCTCGCTCGCGCTGCGCCCCGGCGCGAAGGGCTGGACGACCGACGTCTGCGTCCCGATCTCGGCGCTGGCGCAGTGCATCGCCGAGACCAAGGCCGACAACAAGGGCGCGTCGATGCCAATCGCCCTCGTCGGACACGCCGGGGACGGAAACTTCCACCTGATCTACATCATCGATCCCGAGAACGAGCAGGAGATGGCCGAAGCGCATCGCCTCAACGAGCGGATGGTGCGGCGCGCCCTGGCGCTCGGCGGGACGTGCACGGGCGAGCACGGCGTCGGCATCGGCAAGCTCGAGTACCTCGAGGCGGAGCACGGCGGCGCGCTGGACGTGATGCGCGCGATCAAGCGGACCCTGGATCCGCAGAACCTGATGAATCCGGGGAAGCTTCTTCCGGAATGAGTCAACGGAGCTGTCGGAGGCACCGGAGAAACAACGGAGCAACGGAGGCCCAGAATTCTCCGTTTCGTCTCCGCTGACTCCGTTCCTCCGTTGTGACTCCGCTGCCTCCGTCCTCTCCGTTGCCCGCGCGGTCTATAATCGATCCTTTATGGACGCGCCGACGACGGGCGCCGGGGCGCCGGCGCTCGACTTCATACGGGAGATCGTCACGGAAGACGTCGCCGCCAGGAAGAACGGCGGCCGCGTCGCGACCCGGTTTCCCCCCGAGCCGAACGGCTATCTGCACATCGGCCACGCGAAGTCGATCTGCCTGAACTTCGGCGTCGCGGGCGAGTTCGGCGGCACGTGCAACCTGCGCTTCGACGACACCAACCCGGAAAAGGAAGAAGTCGAGTACGTCGAGTCGATCAAGGCGGACGTCCGGTGGCTGGGGTTCGACTGGAGCGGGCTGTACTTTGCCTCCGACTACTTCGAGCAGCTCTACGAGTACGCGGTTCATCTGATCAAGACCGGCCGGGCGTATGTCGACAGCCTGACGGCGGACGAGATCCGCGCGCATCGCGGGACGCTGACCGAGCCGGGCCAGGAGAGTCCCTACCGGAACCGATCCGTCGACGAGAACCTCGACCTGTTCGCGCGGATGCGCGCGGGGGAGTTCGCCGACGGCGCGCACGTCCTCCGCGCGAAGATCGACATGGCCTCGCCGAACATCAACATGCGGGACCCGGTGCTCTATCGGATCCGCCGCGCGCACCACCACCGGACCGGGGACGCGTGGTGCATCTACCCGATGTACGACTTCGCGCACCCGCCGTCGGATGCCATCGAGCACGTCACGCACTCGCTCTGCACGCTGGAGTTCGAGGACCATCGCCCTCTCTATGACTGGCTGATCGACAACCTGCCGGTACCGTCCAAGCCCCGCCAGATCGAGTTTGCCCGCCTCAACCTGACCTACACGGTCATGAGCAAGCGGCGGTTCATCCAGCTGGTCGAAGAGGGGCACGTGAACGGCTGGGACGATCCGCGGATGCCGACTCTCGTCGGCATGCGGCGGCGGGGCTACACGCCAGAGGCGATCCGGGCGTTCTGCGATCGAATCGGCGTCGCCAAGCGCGAGAACGTGGTCGACGTGGCGCTGCTCGAGCACGCGGTGCGCGAGGATCTGAACCGCCGCGCGCCGCGCATCATGGGCGTGCTCCGACCGCTGCGCGTGGTCCTCGAGAACTATCCGGAAGACCGCGTCGAGGAGATGGACGTCGTGAACAACCCGGAGGATCCATCCGCGGGCACCCGGAAGGTCCCGTTCTCACGAGTGCTCTACATCGAGCAGGACGACTTCCGCGAGGATCCGCCGAAGAAGTTCTTCAGGCTCGCGCCGGGCCGCGAGGTCCGCCTGCGCAACGCCTACTTCATCACGTGCACCGGCGTCGTGAAGGATCCGGGAACCGGCGAGATCGTCGAGCTTCGCTGCACGTACGATCCCGCGACGCGCGGCGGCGACGCGCCCGACGGCCGGAAGGTCAAGGCGACGCTGCACTGGGTCTCTGCCGCGCACGCGATTCCGGCGGAAGTGCGGCTCTACGATCGGCTGTTCAACACCGAGATGCCGGGGGCGGGCGATCGCGACTACCGCGCGGATCTGAATCCGGCCTCGCTCGAGGTCGTGCGCGAGGCGCGGATCGAGCCGAGCGCGGCCGGTTCGCCCCCCGGCATGCGGTATCAGTTCGAACGCCTCGGCTACTTCTCGGTCGACCCCGACTCGGCCGACGGCCGGCTCGTCTTCAACCGCACGGTCACGCTCAAGGACAGCTGGGTGAAGATTCTTCAGCGAGGACAGGACGCTACTTCTTCGCTTCGGGATTCCAGTTCTGGATGAGCGTGATCGGCGGGACGGCACCGTCCAGCACCGTGTTGATCAGGAACCGGCCGTCGGCGGCCACGTCAAAGGGCCGCTCGCCGCGGGCGACGCCGAAGGTTTGCCTCGAAAAGAGCGTCACCGGCACGCCCGGTGCGAGCGTCGGTCCATTGACCTTGATCGTCGCCGCCATCATCTCGCCCGCCGCGTTGAGATAGAACAGCTCCCTGCCGTCGGGTCGCCATCGCGGGTAGAGGCCGCCGGCCGTCGAGATCTGCCACTGACCGCCTGATAGATTTGCGTCTGCACCGGCCGCCGCAGGCCCCTTGAATGGCCGCACGTAGATCTCCATCCGCCCCGATTCGTTCGACATATAGGCCACCCACCGACCGTCCGGCGAGAATGCGCCCCAGAGCTCGCGAAAAGGGGTCCTGAGGAACAGCGACGGCGTGCTCTCGCCTGTCATCGGCACAATCCAGAGGTCTTCGCTCGTTTGCGGATCGATGCTGTTGTAGAGCAGGAACCGGCCGTCCGCCGACCAGCTGGTTGGCGCCTTGAACTGGTCCGAGGCCACAAGACGCTCTTCCACCCCCGCGCCGCTGGTGAGCTTCTGGTAGAGGTCGAATTGACCCGTCCGGTTCGAGTTGAACACGATCCGCCTGCTGTCGGGCGACCAGAGGGGGACTTGGTCGACACCGGCATCGAACGTTGCACGGCTCATGCGGGTGGCGTCCAGCAGCCAGAGGTCGGTATTGCCCGCCACCCTGCGGGTCACCGCCACGCGACGGCTGTCAGGTGACAACGACACTGACAACGACGCGTACACCACTTCGCCTTGGTCCGGTGCGCCCAGTGTGCCCAGGGCCTTGCCCGACCGGTCCACCCAGATCAGTTGCCGCCGACTGTCGCCGGCCGTCCGATATGCGACGAGCCCGGTGGCCGCCACCGAGACGGCGCTCAACAAAGTGCCGGAGGTGGCCACGTGGTCAGCCAGCGACACGGGCTCGCCCGTGAGCGCCCGCCGGCTTACGTCCAGACGCTGGGCCACGAGCGTGCCGGCCCGAACCCACAGCAGCCACCCTCCCTCGCGAAGCGTTTCGGCACCCTCGGGTAGATACACGCCGGCGCTGTCGGCGGGCGTCAGCCGGGTCGGGGCGGTCCCGTCGAAAGCGCCCAGATAAATCCCGGCCGTGGCAGGCGCTCCGAACACATAGAACAGGAACCGCCTGCCATCGGGTAGTGCCAGCGGCCAGCGGTGGCTCGACTGCTGCGGTCCAAGCGTGGTCGCCGCCACCACCTCACCGCCGGTCGCGGACACGCGCATCAGGGGGCCAGAGGTGCCAAGCGCAACCAGGATGACACCGTTTGCGTTCCACATCCCGCCACGACCGCCAATGGCCGGAGCCAGGGTCTGCGGGGCCCCGCCGCCGAGGTCGAGTCGCTTCAGCGCGCCCCCCGCGAAGAAGCCCACGGAGCGACTGTCGGGCGCCCAGAAGGGAAATGTGGCGCCCTCGGTGCCCGCCAGTGGCTGCGCCTTCGTTATCGCCAGCGACCGCAGCCACAACCGCGAGGCGCCGTCGCTTGAGCCCACATAGACGATCTGCCGGCCGTCGGGCGAGAGCGCAAACGACACGAGGTCGTCGGTGGGCGGCGTGACGATGTCGACGCGCGTCTCGGGCGGCGCGGGTGGCGGCGTCTGGCGCAGATCCCGCACCGCGGGAACCAAGAGCACGGCAGCCGCAAGCAGGGCGACAGCCGCGACTGTCCACGCCAGGCGCCCGCGCGACGGCGATGCCGCCGCCGTAACGACGCTCTCGACGGCCGACGGCGGGCCCAGCGCCTCGTCGATCTCCAGTCGCGCCGCACCCGCATCCGTGAGCCGCCGCTTGCGGTCCTTCTCCAGGCAGCGGCGCAGCAGACGACGAATCGCCGGAGGTGTGTCTGCCGGCAGTCCCGCCCAGTCGGGATCGCTCTTGATTACCGACGCGATCACGTGCGACACCGTCTCGCCCGTGAAGACGGGGCGTCCGGTCAGCATCTCCAGCAGCACGACCCCGAACGCCCACAGGTCGCTGCGCTTATCGACGGGCTTGCCGGCCGCCTGCTCAGGACTCATGTACGCAGCGGTGCCGAGGATCACCCCGCGCATCGTCATGGCAGGTGAGGTGATCGTGGGGGAGTCCCGGGTGTTGGGTCCTGAGTCGGGCCTGCCCGCTGCCGGGTCCAGCGCCTTCGCCAGGCCGAAGTCGAGCACCTTCACCGTACCGTCGCGGCGCATCTTGATGTTCGCGGGCTTCAGGTCGCGGTGGATGATCCCCTGCTCGTGCGCGGCTTCGAGCGCCTCCGCGATCTGCTTCGCGATAGGCAAGGCTTCGTCGAGAGGCATGGCTCCGCGCGCGATGCGCTGCGATAGATCATCACCTTCGACGAGTTCCATCACGAGGGCGGACACGCCGCCACTCTCCTCGAGTCCGTAGATGCCCGCGATGTGGGGATGATTCAGCGCGGCGAGGGTCTTAGCCTCGCGTGTGAACCGCGCCAGACGGTCGGCGTCATGCGCGAACGCCTCCGGCAGGATCTTGATCGCGACGTCGCGATCCAGCTTCGTGTCGCGCGCCCGATACACCTGGCCCATACCGCCTTCGCCGATCGGCGTGATGATTTCGTAGACGCTGAGCCGGGTGCCTGGAGTTAAAGCCAACGGTGACGTGAGTATACGCGCGGGACCGAGGGGCGAACCAAGGTCAGTTTCTCAGTTTGTGACACGCTCCGAGTCTTGAGTTCTGAGTCAGGGCCTACATCCCCGGTTCGACACGCGGACGATCGCCGCGGCGGCGTTGTCCGCCGGCGCCGACTCCGAGGCGGCGGTAGCGACCGCGGCCGCGACGAGCGGCACGCCGTCCCGCAGGCGGCAATTGACGTCGACCGTGAACTGCAGCCGCGCGGCGCTCAGCGCGACGATCGAAGGCGTCGAGCAGACCACCAGCCCGAACCTGCCGGGATCGGGCGTGGCGCACGTCCATCCGGCGGGCGCCTCGAGCGACGCGAACGTCGTCCCGAGCGGCACGATCGTGGCGAACCCGACGGCGGTTGCTGCATCGGGGCCAGCGTTCGTCACGTCGAACGTCAGCGTCAGCGGCGAGCCGGCCGGCACGGGCGACGGCGTTCCGGCGATGGCCACCTCCAGGTCCGCGACCGCGGGTGGCAGGCGGAAGTACGCGACCGGCATGTCGTGATCCGACACGCGTTCGGTCCGGGTGGTATCGGCCGCAAAGCTCTCCGGAAAGTCGGCGTTGTTCCGTGCGTAGACGAACCGGGTCAGCCGTCCCGCCACGCGCTGGTTCACGAGAACGTGGTCGAGCGTCTGCGCGTTGCCTTCGAACACGAACGAGTAGCGCTGGTCCGCAGACAGTGTCTCGACGAGCACCGCGAGATTCGGATCGACCAGATCGTCGCTCGCGAGGGTCACCTGATCCGTTGGCGTCGGCGCGCCGCGAATGGTGCCGATGACGTCGACATAGCCGTCGTTGAACTGGAACGCGTTGAAGTCTCCGACGAGGATGAGGTTCTCGTGCTGAAGACTCTGCACGAGCCGGGCGACGAACTCCGCCTGGAGCTGCCGCTTCAACCGCTGGCGTGGCCCGTCTCCTGGATCCTGGTCGACGTCGATCAGCGACTGCAGGTGGTTGACGACGATCGTCACCGGCAGGCCGGTGCCGGCGGCCGATCCCTCGCGCGCCATGAGGGCCCGCAGAACGAGCGGCGGGCGCTCGAACAGCAGGTCCTCGTCTCCCTCGGTCGGATCCGTGAACCTCAGTCCCAGTCCTTCCTGAGTCACGCTCGAGACGGTCACTCGACTCCTGACGAGGAGGCCGACGTCGATGTCGTCGCCGGGGAACTCGCTGCTGCCCTCGAGTAGAAACGCGCGGTATCCAGGGTTCGACCCGCCGGCCGCGACCGCGTCGGCGTTGATCCGATCGGCCACCGCCGTCAGTGTCGCGATGTCGCCGACCTCTTCCAGGCCGATCACGTCAGGCAGCCGCAGCACGTCACGCACCGCGAGAGAGATCTTCGCGAGCTTGGTGGGAAAGTTCCCCTGGCTGATGAAGAGGTTCAGGACGTTGAACGACGCCACCGTGAATTCATCGGCGCTGGCCGCCGGTACAGGTTGCGCTTCCAGACTGGGCGACACGGCTGGCGCCGATTCCGGTATGACCTTGTAGTCGCCGAACGTGAAGTCGAGCGGTCCGGCCACGCCGGTGAACGTGACGCCCGTGGTGACCGACACCGGGGTCGACCCCAACCGGCCGTCGGAATCGATCATCACGCGCTCGGGATTTTCGTCGAAGCGCGGGACGCAGCAGGGTGCGCCCGGGGGAAGCGGCGACGAGACCGGAATGCCCGGCTCGCGCAGCGGCCGCGGCACGCTCGCCAGCACGGTGAACGTCTCGCCGAACCCGTTGGTCGGCGCGATCGAGACGAGATCCGCCGCCGATACACGCATGCCTTCGAGTCGTTCGAGTTGGGACGGTGTGCCCGCCGGATCGAGAATCGCCGCCGTCAGAACGACCGCGGACGGCAGCGTCTGTCCCGTGGATTCGACCGTGATCTCACGGGACGTCGTCGTGACCTGTGTCAGGCCGAAGAACTCGTCCACCTGTCCGATGACCGAGACTGCGTCTCCAACCAGTACGGCCGGCGAGATGGACGTGAAGACGAACAGACCCTCTGATGTGTTTGCGTCGGCGTCAGCTTCCACATCCGGAGTCTGCAGGAAGAAGCCGTTGAACTTGAGCAGCGTGACGATGCCGCTCGTCCGCACCTCGCGGTTCAAGAACGGCGACTCGAGCCCGTTGCCTTGAATCTCGGAGATCGCGAGGGGCAGCGGCGGCGCGGTGCAGTCCCTCGGCGTGGATGACGTGTTGCGCGGCGCGGGGCTGCCCACCGCGAAGTCGAACGCGTTGTCGTTGGTGTCCCTGCAGCCGCCGCGCGCACGGATCGCGGCGGTCGAGTTCGACAGCACCGGCGTCGGTCCCGTGCCCTCGAAACAATTGGCCGCGCCGTACCCGACGAGGTCGATGGTTCCGAGCGGGCATGCGCCCGACAGGGGCGTCGTCGAGCCGACGAGCGCGACCTTGCCCGAGCCTGCCGCCATGGCAATGACGCCGGTCGCGTCGGGCGCCGGCAGCGGTGGCGACGGGTTCGTGCCCGCCGCCTCCTGGACGAGATAGTACCCGCCCGGGACCAGCATGCCCGTGAGCGGCGTGACCTGCCAGGTCGTTCCGGCGCTCGAGGCGTACTGGACCGACCAGCCCGCCAGGTTCACCGGCGTCGCGCCGCGATTGATGAGCTCGATGAAGTCATTCTGAAGCGGCGCGCCGGTGTTTCCCCCTCCGCCGTACACCTGACTGATCGCGACGAAGACGGGCGCCGCGACGTCGAGCGTGATCGACGCCGTCGAGGAACGGCCCTGCGCGTCGGCGATTGCCACTGGAAGGCTAGTGACGCCAGCCGGCGTGCCGGCGGCGATCGTCGCCAGGAATGAGAAGACGTTGTCTCCCGGCGTCACGTCGCCGCTCGTGCCGTCATCGGCAAACGGCTGTGACGGCGCGCCGCCGATCGCCGTGAGGTCGCCGGTGACCGTCAGCCCGGTGCTCGCCGGGTTTGCGCCAGGGGTCACCGTCACCGTCAGCAGGGTGGATTCCCCTTCACCCGCACGGTTGGGAGATGCCGCGCCGGTTCCGGTCGGGTTCGTCGTCGTCGGCACGCCGCTGACGCTCAAGAAGAAGTCGTCAACCGCCAGGCCGTCGTCCGCGCCAGTCGCGTTGAAGTCGGTCCACCGGATGAAGAACATCGCGCCGGGCGGAATGGCGAGCCCCGTGATGTCGGCCGACAGAATCACGCGGTTCAACGCGGCGTTGCCGTCGAGCGCGCCGACCGTTCCCGTGTTAGGCGCGGTGAAGTCGAGCAGGTTGACGTCGATCCACGTGCCGGTGTCGAGGCTCGTGGCGGTCGTGCTGAACTGAAAGTCGAGCTGGTCGGTCCGTCCCGCGGTGCCGACCCGCCACTGCTCACCTGTGTACGCGATCGTCATCTCGGTGATCGAGGCGCCAGTGTTGTTGACGAACGCAGCGCCCACGAGCGGCGTCAACGAGCCGCTGAGCAGCCCGCCGAACGCGCGGTCGGCCGCGCCCGCCGATCCGAAGCTATAGGTGTCGCCGGTGTTGCTGCTGCCGGTGCCGGCGGTGTAGACGCCGTTCGCGTTCGTACCCGATTCCAGGAAGAGCCAGCCGACCGGGGTCACGGCTGATGTGCCGGTCGAAACGAGCGTGTCGAAGTCCTGAAGGTAAGGCGTATCCAGCGCCGTCAGGTTGACGAAGGCAACCTGCGCGCCCGCCGACGGCATCAGCCGCCAGCCGATCGTGAGGAGAGCTGCCGCGAGCATCGCGGTGAGAGACAGCTTGAAGAGATGGGTACGGCGCAGGCGAATCAGGACCATGAGGTGTGGCCTCCAACCGAGCGGCGGGAGTCTACACGAATCCTGTAAAAACCATGCATTGAGGATTGGGGATTGGGGATTGTCGATTGAATGGGGATTGTCGATTGCTGATTGGGGAATTATTGACGATTTTCGATTGGTGAGAAGACGAGCCGATCACCTGCGGAGAAGTTCACCAGCGAGCAAATCAGCACAGCGATCGCGTTGGCGGCAATAGGATTGAGTTCTGCCAGAACCGCAACCATGACGACATTCCCGACAATCGACAGAAGCCCGTTGGTGAGGTGGAAGCGCAAAAGCCGCGAAAGACGCTCGCTCCCCGCCGACGGGCGATCAGCCCAGGTCCATCGCTCGTGCCAGAAGAAGTTGTGGAGAATCGCCGTTTCGACCGCCAGGACGGTCGCGATGAGGGGAAGGACGCCCCACGCGCCGGTCAGCATTGCGACGACGGCGAGCTGGAGGGCAAAGCCCGCCACACCGACCGCGTTGAAGCGCAGGAATCGAGAGAGCCCCACATCAGGGAATGCGAGATTTGCGTGAAATGGAGCTCACGGGACCTATCGAGAAGACGTTGCCGCGAGCCATCAACTGCTCGCTCCTATACACAGAGCACTTTTTGTTATAAAGTAATACGCGGCCTCGGTGCCAGGCAGCAGCTTCCGCGTTTTCAGGCCGGTTTGGGGAGTGGTAGCACATGACGTCGTCTGTGACGAACCCCGGGAAGGCATTCGCCCGCATCGCTCTGCCCTTGGCCATTGCGGCGATGGGCATTTACGTCGCGAGCTCAGAACCGCCGGGCGGGGCCGTCGTCGGATTCCTGCTCATGGTTGCCGCGGTCCTCTTCGGCGTGAGGGCCGCGCGGAGCCGGCTCCCGACCTGGGCCGGGCGCACCGCAGTGGCGGTCGGCGCTCTCATTGCCGCGTTCGCGGCATTTCTCATCCATTCGATCGAGGTAGAGGCGCCTCTCTTCGCGCAAGCTCCGGGCGTGCCGTCGGTCAGCGCGTCGGCACCCTCGCCACAATTGGCGGCAGCCGTCGATCGCGCGCGGCCGATGGTGCGCGCGGCCATCGTGGAGCAGAACCTACCAGGAGTCTCGATCGCGGTCGGCATCGGCGGCGGCCCCGGGAATATTGTCTGGGCCGAAGGGTTCGGATGGAGGGACGTCGTCACGCAGACGCCCGTTACACCCGATACTCGATTCAACATCGGCACTGCGGCACAGGTGGTCACCCCCGCCGCGGTCGCGTCCCTCGGCCTGACCAACACCGGTACGGATTCGGCGGCCGAGTGGAGCCCGGATCATGTCGGGGAGCCGGAAGAGGACTTCCCAGGCTTCACGGCCGTCCACGACCTCATCCTCAGGCCGATTGGTATCAGCGCCCCCCGACAGCCATTGCCGGGCGATCGCGCGACGTTCTACGTGCCGGCAACATTCTGGCGGGGCTTCACCACAGATCCCCGCAGTGGACGACGACTGATGTACATGCGCGACCTGGCGTGCTGTGCGGGGAAAATGGCGTTCTATTCTACGCCGTCCGATCTCGTCCGCTTTGCCCTGGCGACGAATGCAGACAGCGTCAACGGCGAGCTCGCAGGCGGAAGCGTGATGTCGCTGATGACGCGCCGCGACAACGGGATCGTCGTTGCCGTGGTGTCGAACATCGCGCACGCCAACACGGCCGCTCTCGCACTAAAAGTGGCTGACACGTTCGCCGAACAGAAGAAATAGACCGCCGCGCCCAAGGGCGGCTGGTGCAATGATGGCTTCTAATGTTCCGTCAGCGCGACGAGCGGATCGATGCGTGACGCCCTGCGCGCCGGCACCGCGCACGCGATCAATCCAACCGTTCCGAGGACGCCGGCGACGAGCGCGACCACCAGAGGATCCATCGGTTGGACCTCGTAGAGCTGGCTGGCGATCGACGCGCGCAAGGCGAACGCCCCGGCGAGCCCGATCGCGAATCCCGCGGCGACGAGTAGCGCTCCTTCCCGGATCACCAGCCTGAAGATGCCGCCGGCGTCGCTCCCGAGCGCCATGCGGATCCCCATCTCGCGCGTGCGCTGTGTGACCTGATAGCCGAGCACGCCATAGATGCCGACGGCGGCGAGGAAGAGCGCGACGGCGCCGAACGCGACCGCCAGGATCATCGGCGTCCGTCTATTGGTGAGCGAAAGACTCATCAGCTCGTCGATCGTCCGCACGCCGTAGAACGGCAGCTCCGGATCGATGGCGCCGAATTCGCGTCGCATCGCGGGAGTGACCGACGCTGGATCGCCCGCCGTCCGGATCGCGAAGGTCATGAAGTTGCCCGGGTTCTGGGCGTACGGAAAGTAGTAGGCGCCCTCCCTGGCGTCATCCACGCTTTCGACGAGGCCGCCGACGGTCACTCGCCTGACGACGCCGACGACTGTGAAGAAGCGCGCCTTCGGGCCCGGGCCCTTCGTGAACTCCTCGACGTCGTCCGGCTGCCACATCCGGCGGCCAAGCGGGCTCGTCCCCGGCCAGAACCGGTTGGCGAGCCGCTCATCCACGATGACGACGCGCGGCGACGTGTCGGTGTCCGCTTCGGTGAAGAAGCGTCCCGCGATGAGCGGCACCTGCAGCGTCTGGAAGTATCCGGGCGTGACGTCGATCTGATGGGGAGAGATGAGCGACTCTCCCGGCTTCATCTGATAGCCCTCGGCGAGGATGACGCTATCGCTGTTGCTCCCGCCGAACGGGATCGTCGTCGTCGCGCCGGCCTGGACGACGCCCGGCACGGCCCGAACGCGCTCGAGGGCGCGCGTCATGAACGTCCGCAGCGCCGGGTCGTCCTTGTAGCGCGCCTGGGGCATGTTCACGTTGCCGGTGAGAACGCGCTCCGTGTTGAAGCCAGGATCGACCGCGAGCACCCGCTGGAAGCTCGCGAGCAGCAGCCCGGCGGCAATCAGGAGCATGAACGCGAACGCCACCTGGCTGGCGACGAGGACGCGGCGGACGATGCGGGCGCCCCGGCCGGCGGTGCCCGAGCGGCCTTCCTCGCGAATCGCCTGGTTCAGGTTCATGCGGTGTACGCTGACGATCGGGATCAGGCTGATGGCGATACCGACGGCGAACGCCAGCGCGATCGTGAAGGCGACGACCGGGCCGTCGAGGCCGATTTCCACCGCGCGCGGCAGGCCGGCGAGCGGACCCGCGAGCAGGAGGTCGATCGCCCAGAACGCCGCGCCCAGGCCGAGGATGGCGCCAACGAACGTCAGGAGGATCGTCTCGGTGAGAAGCTGACGCGCGAGACGGCCGCGCCCGGCGCCGAGCGCATGCCGGGTCGCGAGCTCTTTCAGCCGCGCGCTGGATCGGACCAGCATCAGGCTGGTCATGTTGACGCAGCCGATGAGGAGCACGAACCCCACGCCGCCCCAAAGCAGGAAGAGCGTCGGCCGGACGTCGCGGACCAGATCCGCCTGCATTCCGAGGGCCTTCGTGTGGAAGCCCGCGTTCGTGAGGATTTCCTTGAATTGCGGGAACCGCTCCAGGTTGCGGGCGTTGAGCGCGTCGAGCTGCGCCTGCGCCTGATCGACGGTCCGTCCCGGCTTCAGCCGCCCGATCATCTGCCAGTTGTTGCTGTGCCGCCGATCGTCCGCCTTGTCGGCCGGCGCAAACGCTACCGGGATCCAGATCTCGGCTTCCCGATTCAGGAACAGAAAATCCTCCGGCAGCACGCCGACGATTGCGTGCGGGACGCCGTTCACCCGCAGGTCCTTTCCGATCGCGTCGTCCCGCCCGCCGAAGAGGCGTTGCCAGAGCGAATATGACACCACGACCTTGCGCTCCTGGCCCTCCTCGCCGTCCGTGTCCGTCAGCAGGCGCCCGCGGTGCGCTTCGGCCCGCAGCACGCGGAAGATCGAAGGCGTGACCTGGAATCCCTGGACACGCTCCGGCTGATTCTCGGTCCCGATCGTCTGGCCTCGCTGGCGATAGAGCGCCTGTTCCTCGAACGCGTCGGTCTCGCGCCGCCGGTCGAAGTAGTCCGGCACGCCGTTACTCGCCCGCTCGACCCCGGCTTTGGGGTAGCTGTTCATGAGCGTGACCAGCCGCTCCGCCTCGGGGAACGGAAGCGCCCGCAGGAGGACCGCGTTGACCACGCTGAAGATCGTCGCGTTCGCGCCGATGCAGGCGGCCAGGGTGAGGACCGCCGTCACGGCGAACCCCTTCTGTTTGAACAGCACACGCGCCGCGAAGCGCAGGTCTTGGAGCATCTGGGGCATACGTTGAAGTTACGACAGTTCTGAGCGCCGGGTTCGGGCGGGCCTGAGAGGCCCGCCCTCCTGCCGATTGGAGCCCGGGCCTCTTAGGCGGGGATAGGAGCCCCGGGCCTCTTAGGCCCGGGGATAAAATGCCACGTCGTGCAGGACTTCGAGAAGCTGGGTCTCTTCTACCTCGGCCGCGAGTACGACCTCGAAAACCGCCGGCGGACCGAGGGGACCGTTCTTTACGATTCCCGCGATCTCGTGACCCACGCCGTCTGTCTCGGGATGACGGGCAGCGGCAAGACCGGGCTCTGCCTGTCGCTGCTGGAAGAGGCGGCGATAGACGGCGTTCCGGCGATTGCGATCGATCCGAAAGGTGACATCGCCAACCTGCTGCTGACGTTTCCGCGCCTGGCACCCGACGAATTCCGCCCCTGGGTGGCCGAGGACGACGCGAGGCGGAAAGGGCTCGATCTCGACGCGTTTGCGGCGGCCGAAGCCGCACGCTGGTCCAAGGGCCTCGCCGAGTGGGGACAGGACGCCGCCCGCATCGAGCGCCTGCGAGCGGCGGTCGAGTTTTCCATCTACACGCCGCGCAGCCGGTCGGGACGCGGCCTTTCGATTCTCAAGTCTTTCGGCGCTCCTCCTCCCGCCGTGCGCGACGACGCCGAAGCGCTTGGCGAGCGAATCCGCGCGGCTGCCACGAGCCTGCTGTCGCTCGTCGGCCTCGACGCCGATCCGCTCAACAGTCGGGAACACGCGCTCATCTCGACGCTTCTGGGGAACGGGTGGCGCGCGGGGCGCGATCTGACGATTGAAGGGATCGTCGGCGAAGTCCAGCGGCCGCCGGTATCGCGGATAGGCGCGCTCGACCTCGACTCGTTCTTCCCGGAGAAGGATCGGTTCGCGCTCGCGATGCGGCTGAACGGCCTGCTGGCGGCCCCCGACTTCGACGCCTGGCTACAGGGCGATCCGCTCGACGTCGGCGGTCTCCTCTTTACCGCCGAGGGGCGCCCGCGCGTTTCCATCATCTCGACGGCGCACCTCTCGGAGGCCGAGCGGATGTTCGTCACGGCGCTCGTGCTGTCCGAGGTCGTCGCATGGGTCCGCGTGCAGCGCGGCACGTCGAGCCTGCGCGCGATTCTGTACATGGACGAGGTATTCGGCTATCTGCCGCCGGTCGCCAACCCGCCGTCCAAGGAGCCGCTGCTGACGCTGCTCAAGCAGGCGCGCGCCGGCGGGCTCGGGCTCGTCCTCGCCACACAGAACCCGGTGGACCTGGACTACAAGGCGCTCTCGAACGCCGGGACCTGGTTCCTCGGTCGCCTGCAGACCGAGCGAGACAAGGCCAGGGTGCTCGACGGCCTGACGAGCGCCGCCGCCGGTGCGACGTTCGATCGCGCGCGCGCGGACACGGTCCTGTCCGCGCTGACGACCCGGATCTTCCTCATGCACAACGTGCACGAGTCCGAGCCGGTGGTGTTCGAAACCCGATGGGCGATGTCGTACCTGCGGGGGCCGCTGGGCCGTGACGAGATCTCGCGGCTCAGCCATGGATCGCCACGGATCTCGGACGTTAGCCACGGATCCCCACGGATTTCCCCGACTCAAGAAAGCTACGGATCACCGCGGATCTCCACGGCGACGCGCCCGGTCGTTCCGTCGCAGGTTCGCGAGCTGTTCGGATCGGCGACGACCGCCGCGCCGCACTACGACCCGGCGCTCTACACAGCAGCCCGGCTCGAGTACCGTGACACGAAGCGAGGTGTCGACGTGTCGAAGACCATCAACTATCTGGTGCCGCTTGTCTCGCGCCCGGACGCGCTCGACTTCGACGCGGCGCGGGAAACGCCCCTCACGCCGGACGGCTTCGCAAGCGAGCCTGCGCCGAACGCCACGTTCGGCGAGCTGCCGCCAGATGCCCTGAAGGTGAAGAGCTACGCCGCCTGGAAGCAGCAGGTGCTCAAGCGGCTCGTGCAGCGCGAGCGTCTCGAGCTCTTTCGGAGCGACGCCTTCGATCTCGTCTCGGAGCCGGGAGAATCCGAGCGCGACTTTCGAGCGCGTCTCCAGGCGCGGGCGCGCGAGACGCGCGACGAGCTGACCGAGAAGCTTCGCCAGAAGTACGCGGGACGGACCGCCGCGCTGACCGAGCGTATCCGGCGCGCGGAGCAGGCAGTCGCGCGGGAGTCGGAGCAGATGAAGTCTGCCGGATGGCAGACCGCGGTCTCCCTGGGCGCCACCGTGCTCGGCGCGTTGCTCGGGAGGAAGACCGTCAGCGCCTCGACCGTCGGGCGGGCCACGACGACGGCGCGTGGCGGGCTGCGGTCGATGAAGGAGCGCGAGGACGTCCAGCGCGCCGAGGAGAACGTTCAGGCCCTCAAGGAGCAGCTCGCCGCGATCGAAGCGGAAGCGGCGGCGGCGATCGAGGCCGAGGGTGCGGCGGCGGATCCTCTGGGACCGCTCGGACGCATCGCGCTCGAACCGAAGCCGTCGAAGAGCAGCGGTAGAAGTGATCGCGCTCGCCTGGATCCCGGTGCTGCTCATGCTCATGATCGACTACCGCGGCGGCGCGCAGACCAAGCCTCGGGCGCGCGACCTCGGGATCCCGTTCGACGGGACGCCAGGATCGCTGAACGCGATCACCGACGTCAGCGGCGTCGAGGTGGGCATCACGACGCTCGCATCCGGTCCGGCGAGAACGGGCGTGACCGCGATCCTGCCGCGCGGGAAAACGTCCGCCGATCCGGTCTTCTCCGGCTGGTTCTCGCTGAACGGGAACGGCGAGATGACCGGCACGACGTGGATCGAGGAAGCCGGCTTCCTCGAGGGCGCCGTCTTCATCACGAACACCCACAGCGTCGGCGTCGTCCGCGACGCGGCGATCGCATGGTCCACGAAGCACGGGAAGCTGTTTCAACCCTGGTCGCTTCCGGTCGTCGCGGAGACCTATGACGGCGGGCTGAACGACATCAACGGGTTTCACGTGAAGCCGGAGCACGTGTTTTCCGCGCTCGACGGCGCGCGCGGCGGGCCCGTCGCCGGAGGGCAACGTCGGCGGCGGCACCGGCATGACCTGCTACGGCTTCAAGTGCGGAACGGGCACGGCGTCGCGAACGATCGCCGGCGGCCACACGGTCGGCGTCCTGGTGCAGGCGAACATGGGTGTGCGACAGCAGTTGATGGTTGCGGGGGTGCCGGTGGGGAAGGAGTCCGGCGATTGGGCCGGTCTGAAGACCGGCCCCTCCGAAAATCGAGATACGGGCCCCTCCGAAGATCGAGAGGCTGGAGGGGCCGGTCTTCAGACCGGCCCAGAAGAGGAGCAGGGGTCCATCATTATTGTTGTGGCGACCGATGCCCCGATGCTCCCGCACCAGCTGAAGCGGGTCGCGCGGCGGGCATCCCACGGTCTCGCCCGCACGGGCGCAACCTCCGGCAACGGCTCGGGCGACATCTTCATCGCCTTCTCGACCGCGAACGCCGGCGCCGCTTCCGCGAAGGACTCAGCGCAGGTCGGCATGATCTCAAATCAACGGATCAGCGCATTGTTCGAGGCCACCGTGCAGGCGACCGAAGAGGCCATCATCAACGCGCTCGTGGCGGCCGAGACAATGACCGGCGCCGACGGCCGGTCCGTCCAGGCCATCTCGCACGATCGGTTGCGCGACGCGCTTCGAAAGTACAATCGGTTGCCGGGCAAATAGCCCGTTAACGGAGATTACGGAGGCAACGGAGAAACAACGGAGAAACGGAGTCAACGGGGACGGAACGGAGAGTTTTCTTAGCAAGAAAAAACTCCGTTCGGTCTCCGTTATTTCCGTTCCTCCGTTGTATCTCCGCTATCTCCGCCGCCTCCGTTGACCCCTAGGTGGAGAAGAGATGACGCCATGTCCCTAGTACGCGACGCCATACTCGCCGGCTCGACCAACGTCTGGCTGCGCGAAAAGGCCATGCGCGCTCCCTTCGTGCGCCGATCCGTGTCCCGGTTCATGCCCGGGGAACGGATCGAGGACGCGATCGATGCGGCGCGTGAGCTGAAGATCTCCAGGATCACGACGATCCTGACCCGGCTCGGCGAGAACCTGGAGAAGGCCTCCGAGGCGGACGAGGTGGCGGCGCACTACGTGGACGTCATGAACCGAGTGAAGGCGGCGGGGCTCGACGCCCAGATCTCGATCAAGCCGACCCAGCTCGGCCTGGATTTCGACGAAGGGCTATGCCGCCGGCATCTGTTCGCGCTCCTCGACACGTCGCACGCGCTCGGCAACTTCGTCTGGATCGACATGGAGAGCACGCCGTACGTGGATCGCACGCTGGCGCTCTTCCGCGCGGCGCGCGAGCGGTCGAAGCGGGTGGGCGTCGCGATTCAGGCCTACCTGTACCGGTCCGCAAAAGATGTCGACGAGCTCGCCGCGCTCGGCTCCGCTCTCCGCATCGTCAAGGGCGCCTACAAGGAGCCGCCGAATCTCGCGTACCCGAAGAAGGCGGACGTTGACGAGAACTACTTCAGGCTCGTCGCGCGCCTGCTGCAGCCGGACGCGGTCAAGGCGGGCTGCCTCGTCCACGTCGGGACGCACGACGATGCGCTCATCGAGCGGCTGCGTGCGCACATCAAGGCGAACAACGTTCCGCGGGAGGCGTACGAGATCGCGATGCTCTACGGCATCCGCCGTCAGCTCCAGCAGCGGCTGGTCGCGGAGGGCGAGAAGATGCGCGTGCTCATCAGCTACGGCGAGTACTGGTTCCCGTGGTACATGCGCCGGCTGGCCGAGCGTCCGGCCAACGTGATGTTCGTGGTGAAGAGCATGTTCCAGGGATAACTGGGTTCGAACGGGTTCGAACCGGTTCGATATGGTTCGAATTGGTTCGAGAGGGCTCGCGCTCGAACCTCCTCGAACCCCCTCGAACCCCCTCGAACCTAATCGAACCCAGTCTTGGCGAGCACGTTCCCTTTGCGCCTCGTCAACTCCACATCGATTCGGCCCGTTCGAGGCGAGCCCTCTGGTTTTTCCACGAACAGTACGTAGTAACCGGCGAGCGCGCCGGCGAGCTTCTTCATCGCGATCTCGGGGTGGAGATGGGTGCGCTCGTAGAAGCCCCCGGTCTCGTCGGAGACGCGCTGCAGGCCGAGCTCGAGCGAGTGATAGTCCGCCTTGGTGACGTCCAGAGAAAACACCGACGTTCTGGACGCGATCAGCGCACGCTCCGACTCTTCGTAGCGGTGCTCCATGTCCACAATCCCGAGGCCGGGATTGAGCCGGCCGAACCCGTGCCCCAGGAGCACGATCGCCTTCGACCCAGGCAGCGGTTCCAGCGCTTCGGCGATGAGGCGTAGTCCGGTCTCGATGTCGAAGGTCTTCTTGCCGCGGCTTTGCGAAAGACGACCGACGAGCGAGATCGATTCGGTCTTGCCCGCCGAAGCTTGAGCGGAGACGAGCGCCTGGATCGGCCGGGGCTCCTCCATGAGGATGCCTCTCTTCAGCACGTGCCGCAGCCGTTCTGCGTCGTTCGTGAAGTCGGTCCAGATCTTCAGGTGCGAGTCGAATGACAGGATCGCCACGCGATCGTCCGGAGCCAGCCTATCCAGGAAGTCTCGCGCCTGGACGAGCATCGTCATCAGACCGAAGATGCGGTGCCCTTCCATGCTTTTCTGAATGAGAAAGACAATGAGGCGGCCGGGCGACGTCGAATCGACGGGGAGGGCCGGCGTGTCGTGGATGCGCTCGCCGGCAACCGTCCTTGGCTCGCGCTCGCCGACCCAGCGCGCGGATTCGATTTTCGCGGCCTTGCCGTCGATCTTGACAACAAAGTCCTCGAGCGAGAGATCGACGATTGGATTGTTGCGGTTGTCGAGAACGCGAACATCGACGACGACGCGGGAGACTTCGACGCGTTCGACGTAGCGCGGCTGTTGGGGCGGCTCCTGCGTGCCGGCCATGCGCCCGGCGCAGAGCGCGAGACCCGCCAGCATCACGCCTACCGCGCCGATGACGGCGTGACGCGGTACCGACCGTCCATGCAGCCGCTCCTGATTGACGTGCATTTCCAGGAGGTCAATCTTACGCCTCGACGCTCACGCCGGGTCGCCGAAATGCTGCAGCAGCGCCGGCTGGCCGAGCGTCCGGCCAACGTGATGTTCGTGGTGAAGAGCATGTCCCAGGTCTTCTCTGTGCCCTCCAAGCGCTCCGCGTCTCTAGAACCCGGATTTGGCCAGAACGTTTCCTTTGCGCCTCGTCAAGTCCACATCGACTCGGCCCGTTACCAGCGAGCCCTCTGGCTTCTCCACGAACAAGACGTAGTAGCCGACGAGCGCCCCGCGCAGCTTTCTCATCGCGACTTCGGGAAAGAGGTGCGTCCGCTCATAGAAGCCGCCGGTCTCGTCGGCGACCTGCCACAGACCCTGCTCGAGGGAGTGGTAGTCCGCCCGCGTGACGTCCAGTGAGAAGACCGACGCTCTCGACGCGACCAGCGCCCGGACCGTCTCCTCGTAACCGTTCTCCATCGTCACGGTCGACGTCTCGATCGGCGCGCTCGAGATGCCCGGGTTGAACCGGCCGAAGCCGTGGCCGAGCAGCACGATCGCCTTCGACCCCGGCAATGGTTCGAGCGCTTCGGCGATGAGACGGAGGCCCTTCTCGATGTTGTAAGCCTTCTGGCCGCGGCTCTGCGGAAGGCGGCCGACCAGCGAGATCGTGCCTTCCTGTTGCAGGACCGGAGGGCGCTCCATGAGAATGCCGCGCTTCAACACCCTCCGTAGCCGCTCGAGGTCGTCGGTGAAGTCGGCCCAGATCTTGAGGTGGTAGTCGAACGAGAGAATGGCGACGCGATCGGCCGGCCCGAGCGTGTCGAGGAAGTCCACCGCCTGACGCAGCATCTCCATGACGCCGTAGATTCGCTTTCCCTCGAAGTTCTTCTGGATGAGAAAGACGATGAGACGCCCGGGTGACGACGGATCGGGAGGCATCGAGGTGGGGCTCGCGACGCGCGCCCTGGCGGCCGCCTGAGACTCCCTGCCGCCGACCCAGCGCGCCGATTCGACGCGGGCGGCCTTGCCGTCGATCTTGACGGCGAAGTCGTCGGCAACCAGATCGACGATCGGGCCGCCTCGATCGTCGATGACCCGTACGTCGACGATCACCCGCGAGACGTCGACTCGCTCGGCGAAACGCGGCTGCTGCGCTTCCTGGTTGGCTGCCGCGCCCCCGCCGCAGAGCGCGACGCCCGCCAGCATCACACCGACCGCGCCGATCACCGCTTGACGCGGTATCGAACGTACACGCAGCCGTTCTCGAACGGAGTGCATTCCAGGAGCTCCAGATTCATCTGGCGGCCCATCGGATGGAACACCGGGATTCCCGATCCCAGCATAACCGGGTGAATATTCAGGCCTACCTCGTCTATCACCCCGGCCTCGAAAAGCGACTGGGCCAGCCGGGCTCCTCCCATCACGCAGATGCCTTTGCCCTTCTCCCCCTTCAGCTTCTTGACGAACGCGCCGGCGTCGCTCGACACGATCTCGACCCGCTCGTCCGGGCTTTCCCGCATCGTCTTCGAGAACACGTAGTTCTTCACGCCCGGATACGCCGTCGTGCCCATCTTCACGCCAACTTCATAGGTTCGGCGCCCCATCACGACGGTATCGATGGTCTTCCAGTAGGCGGCGGTAATCGAGGCGACTTCCTTCCCCCAGAGCAGCCAGTCCATCCCGTCGTCCTCGCGCGCGAAGAAACTGTCGAGGCTGGTCGCGCCGCCGAACGTCACGAGCCGCATGTTGTTGTACTACCTCGAAGCTCAAGCCGGCGTGGCCGTGATGCGGCACCTGAACTGGAACAGGCCCGCCTCCGAGACCGCGGTAATCCGATCGCCGGTGCCGGACCCTTGCTTGATGCTGTCCTGCAGGACCATTCGAACGCCCAGTCCGCCTTTTGCGACCAGGTCATCGTCGATGAACAGGCGCTCGCCGCGAAGAGGGTCGTTCTCGAATCGGATGACGTGTCCCTTGTAGGGGACCGTCCATCGCTGCTTGATGAAAAACGCCAGGAGAAGGCTCACGAGGCCGACGGTCAACACGATGCCACCGGGAGCCGTGAGATTGTCGGTTGTCTTGATGAGCGGCCCGGCGACCAGGAGGAGGAGGATGCCGTCGAGGATCAACGCGTGCTGGAGGATCCGGCGCCTCGTGTCCGTCTCGTCGAGCAGCGTCAGTTCCCCAGGCGCCATCAGTGCACCGATTCGCCGCCCGCCATCTGCTTGACGAGATCGCCCACGACCGCCTTTGCGTCCCCGAAGAGCATCAGCGTGTTGTCGGCGAAGTACAGCTCGTTCTCGATGCCGGCGAAGCCCGGGTTCATCGAGCGCTTGATCGCCATCACCGTCTTGGCCTTGTCGGCGTCGATGATCGGCATCCCGAAGATCGGGCTCTTGCTGTCGTGCCGCGCCGCCGGGTTGACGACGTCGTTGGCGCCCACGACGAGCGCGACGTCCATCTGCGGCATGTCCGGATTGATGTCGTCCATTTCGACGAGGCGGTCGTAGGGAATCTCCGCTTCCGCGAGGAGCACGTTCATGTGCCCGGGCATCCGCCCTGCGACCGGGTGGATCGCGAACTTCACGTCCACGCCGCGCTTCGCGAGGTGCTCGTAAAGATCGCGGATCCGGTGCTGCGCCTGCGCGACCGCCATGCCGTAACCGGGGATGATGACGACGGAGTTCGCGTTCTCGAGGATGTGCGCCGCGTCCTCGGCCGTCGCGCTCTTCGCGGTCCGCTGCTCCGTGACGGCGCTGCCCGCCTGGACCTGCCCGAACGCGCCGAACAGGACGTTCGTGAACGACCGGTTCATCGCGCGGCACATGATGATCGACAGGATGAGGCCGGACGAGCCGTCGAGCGCGCCGGCGGTGATGAGCAGCTTGTTCTCCATCACGAAGCCCATCGCCACGGCCGCGAGGCCCGCGTACGCGTTGAGCAGCGAGATGACCGTCGGCATGTCCGCGCCGCCGATCGGCAGGACCAGCAGCACGCCGAACGAGAGCGCGAGCCCGATGAGAATCGGGAACAGAAAGGATCTGGACGGATCGACGACGAGCCAGCCGGCGATGACCACCGCGAGGCCGAAGAGCCCGAAGTTGATGAAGTTCTGGTTGCGGTACGTGATCGGCCGCGTCGGCAGCACTTCCTGCAGCTTGCCGGCGGCCATCAGGCTGCCCGTGCACGTCAGGTAGCCGAGGACGATCTCGACCGCGATCGCCGCCATGCGGAAGGTCGTCAGCTCTCCCGACGGCAGCCAGAGATAGTACTTCGCGGTTCCGACGAGCCCTGCCGCGAGGCCGCCGAACGCGTGCGACAGCGCGGTCCGCTGCGGCACCGCCGTCAGCGGCACCCACGACAGCGGGACGCCGACGATCGTCCCCAGCACGAACGCGATCGCGATGCCGCGATAGGTGACGATCTCGTGATGGATCAGGGTCCCGCCGACGGCCAGCGCCATCGCGACGACACCCGCGAAGACGCCGCGGCGCGCGGTCTTCGGGTCGCTCATCCACTTGAGCGAAAAGATGAAAAGCGCCGTCGAGACGAGGTAGGTGAGCTCGGTGGCGGCCGACACTAGGACCTCGGCTCACGCCGCTTGAACATCTTCAGCATCCGGTCCGTGATCAGGAACCCGCTGACGATGTTCGTCGTCGAGGCGAAGACGGCGATGAGGCCGAGCGCGGTGCTGAACGGCGTCTCCGCCTCGCCCGCCAGCAGGATGGCGCCGACGACGGCGATCGCGGAGATCGCGTTGGTGAGCGACATCAGCGGCGTGTGCAGCAGCCGGGACACGCGCCGGATGACGTCGAGCCCCACGAAGGTCGCCAGCATGAACACGAAGAGCAGCGCGATGAATTCGATCGACATCGGGGCTTCTTTTATACACTATCGACCCGCAGGGCGATCGAGCCGCCGGACCTGAGAGGTCCGGCGCTCCAGAGATGAGCGGCCTGCGAGGTCCGGCGCTCCACTTATGGTTTTCGACGTTGTCGGGGTCGGCGCCAACTCGATCGACTTCGTGTACCGGCTTCCGTCCTGGCCGCGGCCGGAGGCGGGCCTGTCCAAGCTGCCGGTGCGCGAGCGAAGCGAGCGCTGCGGCGGGCAGACCGCCACGGCGACCGCGGCCTGCGCGCGGCTGGGCCTGCGCGTGAAGTACGTCGGCGTCGTCGGCGCCGACGTCTACGGCGCGCGCATTGTCGAGCGGCTCGCCGGCCTGGGCGTCGACGTGGCGGACGTCATCCGGCGCGAGGGGGCCATGAACGCCTCCGCGGCGATTCTGATCGACGAAGGATCGGGCGAGCGCATCGTGCTGTGGGAGCGGAGCCGCACGCTGGCGCTCCACACGAGCGAGCTGCCGCGCGAAGCGATTGAGACCGCCCGCGCGGTGCATGTAGACGACGTCGACGACCCCGCCGCCGTCGCGACGGCGCGCATCGCCCGGCAGGCCGGCGTGCCGATCACGACCGACCTCGATCGCGTCACGGACCGCACGCGGGAGCTCGTGTCGCTCGCCAGCCACCCGATCTTCGCCGAGCAGGTGCCGACCGAGCTGACGGGCGAGGCCGATCCGGAGCGCGCGCTGCGGGCGCTCCGCCGCACCCATCCGGGGCTGCTGACGGTGACGCTCGGCGCGAAGGGGGCGGCGGCGCTCGACGGCGACCGGTTCATCACGATTCCGGGCCACCACGTGCGCGCGGTCGACACGACCGGCGCGGGCGACGTCTTTCGCGGCGGGTTCCTGTACGGTCTGGTCCGCGGCTGGAGCGCCGATCGGATTCTCCAGTTCGCCAACGCGGCGGCGGCGGTGAGCTGCACAAAGCCGGGGGCGATCGACGGCGCGCCGGCGTTGAACGACGTCAAGCTGCTGCTGGAGGGGTTTGATTAGCCTCACCACGCCCGACCTGAAGGTCGGGCCTACGCAGCGAGGTTACGTATGCGCCTTCTGACGATGTTCTCCCTGTTGGCCGTGGTGTCGACGTCGGCGCAGGCACCAGCTCCAGCGAACGACGAAGCAGCCGTTCGCGAAATCGTGAAGCGGTACGTCGACGCGCGGGAGCAGCGCGACCCGAAGGCAATTGAAGCGCTGTTCACCGAGGACGCGGATCAGCTCACGTCCTCCGGCCAGTGGCGGCGCGGGCGCGGCGAGGTCGTCAAGGGCACGCTGGCCTCGTCGCAGCAGAACAGCGGCACGCGTACGATCACGATTGAAACCGTCAGGTTTCCCGCGCCCGGCGTGGCTCTCGCCGACGGCCGTTACGAGATCAGCGGCATGGCGGGCGGCGCGACGCGGCGGATGTGGACGAGCTTCGTGCTGACCGGCAAAGAAGGCGGCTGGCGTATCGCGGCCATCCGCAACATGCTCCCGGCCGGTATGTAGCGCAGCCCTTTAGGGCTGCCCGGTTACGTCGCCGCGGTCGCCGTGGGCGCCTGGGCCGCGACTCGCGCCCCGAGCTCGCGATCGAGATCGATCAGCGCCGCCGGATCGTCGCCGATGAGTTTGAACTTCGCGACGATCTCGCGGGCCGTCTTCTCTTCTTCGACCTGCTCGGTCAGGAACCACTGCAGCTCGGCGACCGCGGCGAACGCCTTTTCACGAAACGCGAGCTCGTAGAGCGAATCGATCTCGCGGCTGACCCCCTGTTCCTGCGCGAGCGCCTTCACGAAGACGTCGGCCAGCGACTCGAACGTCAGGCGCGGCTGGTCGATCGCCTTGAGCTGGACGCTTCCGCCGCGCGCCAGCACGAAGTCGAAGAGCTTCATCGCGTGCATGTACTCTTCCTGGCTCTGCAGCCGCAGCCACCGGGACGCGCCGGTGAAGTTCTGCGCCTCGGACCACGCGGACATCGCGAGGTACGAATACGACGCGCTCAGCTCGGAGTTGATCTGACCGTTGATCGCATCAATGACGTTCTTGTTGGCCACGCGCTCGTCCCTGTCCTTTCCGTGCAATAGTGCAAGAATCCGTGGTCACCTACAGCCTGAGCATACACGCGGACTATCGGTGCCGTCACGCCGGCGCCTGCTGCACGGCCGGCTGGGAGATCCCGGTCGAAGTGCACCGGCAGCCGCTCGTCGGCGCCGCCACGCTGGCGACCGCGGGGGGCTGTCGGTTTTTCGACGCCGCCGGCCTCCGTCTATGCGCGCTGCACCGCGACCACGGCCACGACGCCCTGCCGATGGCCTGCCAGCAGTTCCCTCGCCGGGCCCTCATCGACGACCGGGGCACGCACATCACCCTTTCGCATTTCTGCCCGACCGCCGCGTCGATGCTCTTTCGAGACGACGTGCCGCTCGAGATCGTGGCGAACCCGCCGGCCTTTCCCGGTGATGCCCGTTACGAAGGCCTGGACGCCCGCGGCGCCCTGCCTCCGCTCCTCGCGCCCGAGGTCCTGATGGATCTCGACGGCTACACGGCCTGGGAGCGCGAGGCCATCGGTCTGTTCGCACGCGACGACTGGACCGCCAACCAGGCGCTCGGGGCGCTGGCGTCGGCCACCGCGACGCTGTCGAAGTGGCGGCCGGGGAGCGAGCCGCTGCTCGACGCCGTCGGCCATGCCTTCGCTCGGCATCGATCGGCGCCCGGGGCGGCTCGGGCCGACCTGCGGCTGTCCCGACCGCTGCGACGCTACGCCGCCGGGAAGGTCTTCGCCAGTTGGACGGCGTATCAGTCCGATCGACTGAGCGAGGTCGTCACCTTTCCGCGAAAGGCGCTCAAGGTTTTCGCGACCGAGACAGAACGAATCTGTAAGGAATCGGGACGAACCGTTGACGAATCGGTTCTGCACGAGGCTGCACAGACGGCGGACTATCGGCTGCTGCACCGGGTCAAAGAGGAGCGGCCGATCGGTTCCTGAGTTCCGGTGTCCAACTACCACAGAGCACCCTGCGAAGGCGCTACGTTGCAGCCCGGAAGAGCCAGAGTGCAGCCCTAAAGGGCTGCGCTACAGGGCTGCGCTACACTAATAGAGCTCCCGCACAAACCTATGCGCTACTACGCTGCCCGCCTGGCTCTGGCCGTCGTGTGTCTTCTCACTCCCGCTGCAGTCACATTCGCTCAGCCCGCGGTGACAGTCGTCTCCGCCGGCCCGACCGGCGAGATGGCGCAGCTCGATCAGGTGAACGAGATCCGGATCGTGTTTTCCGAGCCGATGGTCGAGCTCGGCAAGATCCCGCAGCCGGTCCGCGTACCGTTCGTGCGGATTCGCCCGGCGATTGCGGGGGAGTTCCGCTGGTCCGGCACGACCGTCCTGATTTTCACGCCCGTCCGCTCGAAGCCTCTGCCCTACGCCACGGAATTCGAGGTGATCGTCGACGCGGGGGCGACCGGCGTGAGCGGCCGCAAGCTGGCGGCGCCGTATCGCTTCACCTTCACGACGCCTACCGTGAAGCTGCTCGACACGAATTGGTACCGCCGGAACGAACGCGTCGGGGATCCGGTCGTCATCGTCCTGGGGTTCAACCAGCGCGTGGAGCCGGCGGACGTCCTCAAGCACGTCACGCTTGCGTACGAACCGCATGCTTTCACGCCGCCGACGCTCACCGCTGCCGCGCGCGAACGGATGAAGGCGATCGACCCCTCGTCGCTCGAGCGGTTCGACACGAAGGTCGCGACGGCCGCCTCCGCGGCGAAGGCGACGATGACGGTCGCCGGCGCCCTTGCAGCCGACTGGAACAAGAAACGATTTCCGCCCGCGCCCCATCAGGTGGTTCTGCAGGCGCCGTCGATGCCGCCCGACAGCTGGCTGCGCGTCACCGTCCGGCCGGACGTGCCGTCGCCGGCCGGCCCGGCAATCCCCGGGAAGGAGCAGGTCTTCACGATCAAGCTGGAGCGAACCTTCTTCGTCGACGGGTTCGACTGCGGATCGGGATGCGACCCTGAGCGCTGGAATCCAGCCCGCCTCCGCGCCGACGTCGCGGCCGACGGGTGGCGCAAAGCCGTGTCGGTTGTCGACGTGACCGATCCCAGGCGTGAGCGTCCGATGCCGCGATCGTCGAAGCCGCCGCGCCGCCATCCGACCGACCAGGTCTCCTGGCTGACGCTCGAGGATGCCGGGTTCGACCGTCAGCCGCCCGCGCGGACCTATCTCGTCCGCGTGGATGCGAGCCTCCAGGCCGCGGACGGCCAGGCCCTCGGCCACAACTGGATCGGTATCGTCGAGAACTGGCACCAGCGCGCGTTCACGAGCTTCGGCGACGGCCACGGTGTGTGGGAATCGTCCGGCGGTCTGCTGCTTCCGTTCTACTCTCGCAACTTCCGGAACGTGACGCAGTGGGCCGTGCCATTGGCGCTTTCCGAGCTGATGCCGAAAGTGCTCGAGCTGCAAGAGCAGAATTTCCTCGCGACCCCACCCGGACCGGGCGAGCGCCGCACGCTGCCAGTCAAAGCGGACACCATCCAATCCCACGGCCTCAACCTCAAGCCGGCGGTGAGCCCGAGCGGGACCGGACTCGTCTGGGCGGGCGTGCGCGAGGGCAACGCCATCCCGCGCGCGACGCTTTACTCCGAGAACCGCGCGCGGTCGACGATCGTTCAAGTCACCAACCTCGGCATCAACGTCAAGGACAGCCCTGAGAACACGCTGGTCTTCGTCACGCGCCTCGACACGGGTGCGCCGGTCGCCGGCGCGAGCGTCTCGATCATCACACCGGACAACGCCACGTTCTGGAAGGGCACGACGGGGCCCGACGGGCTCGTGCTCGCGCCGAACACGCCGCTGCGCTCGGCAAGGGAGTGGTGGCGCTTCTCGTTTCTCGTCCTGGCCGAAAAAGATGGCGACGTCGCGTACTCGGCCAGCGACTGGAACGAAGGGATCTCCCCCTGGGACTTCGGGCAATCGTTCAGCCTCTATGAGGCGAGCCCGGTCCTGCGCGGGACGGTGTTCACCGATCGGGGCGTCTATCGGCTCGGCGAAGAGGTCCACGTCAAGGCGATCCTCCGCAGCGACACGACCGCCGGCATCAAGATGATCTCGAGCGGCACGCCGATCCATATCAGCGTCCGTGACAGCCGCGACAAGGAGATCGACAAGCGCACGATCAGCATGAACGCCTGGAGCAGCGCAGAGTGGACGATGACGCTGCCGGCCGACGGCGCGCTCGGGAACTACTCCATCACCGCGAGCGCGACCGAGCAGAAAGAGCCGGCGGACCAGGACGAGCGCAACGAGATGCGCTGGGATCCCGCCAGAGCGCAGGAGCGCGTGCACGGCGGCTTCCTGGTTGCCGCGTATCGGAGGCCGGACTTTCGCGTGGACGCGACGCTGACCGCCGGATCCGGGCTTGCCGGCGCCACGCTCGAGGGCGTCATCACGGCACGGTACCTGTTCGGCGCGGCCATGACGGGCCGGCCGGTCACGTGGAAATTCTTCAAAACGCCGGACGCCGGCGTAACCGAGCAGATCCGCGATCGATTCCCGGGAGACCGGTTCACGTTCGAGGAGTGTTGCTCCTGGTCGCGAAGCGACCCCGAGCAGGTCAGCGGGGCCGAGGGAGAGCTGAACGCGCGCGGGGAGATCGCGGTGACGTTCGCCACGCCGGCGGCCGCCGGCCGCCCGTACCGCTACACGGTCGACGGCGACGTCGAAGACGTCTCCCGCCAGCACATCGCCAACCGCGCGAGCATCGTCGTCCATCCGGCGCCGTGGTACATCGGCCTGAAGCGCGTCGAGTACTTCATCGAGCAGAAGCGAGGCGCCGACACGGCGATCGTCGCAGTGACGCCCGACGGGCGCGTGACGCCCGGCGTGCCCGTCAAGGTGACGCTCACGCAGATCCAGTGGAACAGCGTCAGACGCGCCGAAGGGAACGGCTTCTACACCTGGGAAACGCACCGCAACGAGGTGGAGCAGGGCACGTGGACCGTCACGACCGCCGAGGAGCCCGTGCCGCTGTCCATCCCGCTTGCGAGCGGCGGCTCGTTCGTGCTGAAGGCCACGGCAACCGACGCCGAGGGGCGTCATACGACGACGTCGCAGTCCTTCTACGTGCTCGGCGAGGGCTATACCGCGTGGCAGCGGTTCGACCACAACCGGATCGAGCTCGTCGCCGACCGCGCGCGCTACAAGCCGGGCGACACCGCCAGGATCATGATTCAGTCGCCCTGGGAGCAGGCGACCGCGCTCGTGACGACGGAGCGCGAGGGCATCCGCTCGCACCGGCAGTTCGCTCTCACGTCCACGCAGCAGTCGATCACGGTGCCGGTGACCGACGCGGACATTCCGAATGTCTACGTCTCCGTGCTGCTCGTGAAGGGTCGCACGGTCGCAGACACGGCAGCCGCCGAGCAGACAAAGCCTGAAGTAGGCAAACGATACTCGGAGTCCGGAGTCCGGGACGCCGTCGTCGAAGATGCGAGCGATCCAGGCAAGCCCACGTTCCGCCTCGGCTACGTCGAGCTCATGGTCGAAGACGCGTCGAAGCGGCTCACCGTGAACGTGAAGTCGAACCGCGCCGAGTACCGCCCCGCAGGCATGGCGAAGGTGGACCTCGAGGTCAGGGACGTGCTGGGGAAGCCCGCGTCGAGCGAGATCACGCTCTGGGCCGTCGACTACGGCGTGTTGTCGCTCACCGCTTTCCGGACGCCGGACGTGCTCGGCTCGGTCTACGTCCAGAAGGCGCTTCAGGTGCTGAACACGGACAACCGCCAGCGCATCATCAGCCGGCGCGTCCTGACGCCGAAGGGCACCGACGAAGGAGGCGGAGGCGGTGACGACAGCGGCGCCGGCGTGCGGAAGGACTTCCGGGTGCTCGCATTCTGGCTCGGGTCGGTGACGACCGACGCGAGCGGGCGCGCGTCGGTGGACGTCAAGCTGCCGGAGTCGCTCACGACGTATCGCATCATGGCGGTCGGCGGCGACCGGGCATCACGCTTCGGATCGGGAGAAAGCGAGATTCGGATCAACAAGCCGGTCCTGCTCCGGCCGACGTTCCCGCGATTTCTCGCCGTCGGCGATCGCGTGCACTTCGGCTCGGTGGTGACCAGCCAGCTCTCGGACCCGGGAACGGCGGTCGTGACCATCAAGAGCCTCGACCCGGGCGTCCTCGAGTTCCGCGGCGACAGCCGGCAGGACGTGCGGGTCGGCGCGAAAGGGCAGAGCGAGGTCCGGTTCGAGGCGATCGCGAAAACCGTCGGCCGCGCGCGCGTCTCGATGAGCGTGCGGCTGAACAGCGAAGCGGATGCCTTCGAGGACACGATTCCGGTCGAGATCCTCACGTCGAAAGAGACCGTCGCGGCGTACGGCGAGACCTCCACGGCGACCGCGACGGAAAAGATCACTGTTCCTGAAGGTGTCGTTCCGGGCGTCGGCGGCCTGCACGTCGAGCTGTCATCGACGGCGATGGTCGGCCTCGGCGAAGGCGCGCGCTATCTCGTGGAGTACCCGTACGGCTGCGCGGAGCAGCGCTCGTCGCGGACGCTCGCCCTGCTGCTCGCGGCCGATCTCGGAGACGCGTTCGCGTTGCCGGGGATCGATCCGAAGAAGCTGCGGCCGGCCGTCCAGACCTCGCTCGTGGAGCTGGAGAAGTTCCAGTGCCCGAGCGGCGCCTTCGCGTACTGGCCGGGAGGCTGCTACGGAGACCTGTCGTATCTGACGAGCTACGTGCTGCACGTCATGCAGAGCGCGAAGACGCTGAAGTACGACGTGACCACGGACGTGATGTCGCGCGCGGCGAGCTACCTCGAAGAGTCGCTCGCCCAGCCTCCTCCGGCGAACGAGGCGTGGATGCCGTCCTTTACGGCCTGGAAGGCGTTCGCGGTCAAGGTGCTCGACGACGTCGGAAAGCCGCAGGACAGCCACGTCAACCGCCTGTACCAGTACCGCGACCGGATGCCGGTCTTCGGGCTGGCGCACCTGTACGACGCGATCGCGTCGAAGAACGCGTCGGATCCCAGGCTCGAGGAGCTGCGCCGCCGGATGACGAACGCCATCCTGCCCGAAGGGGGGAGCGCGCACGTCGAGGAGCTGGACGATCCGTATCTCTGCTGGCTGTGGAGCTCGAACGTGCGATCGACGGCGATCGTGCTCGATTCGCTCGTGCGCCGCGGCGGCGCAGAGCCGCTCATCCGAAGCGTCGTCCGCTGGATGATGAACGCGCGCGAGAACGGCCGGTGGGGTAACACGCAGGAGAACGCGTGGGCCATGCAGGGGCTCGTGAACTACTACCGCAGGTTCGAGTCGGAGATCCCCGACTTCACCGCCCTCGTGAAGGTCGGCGAGACCGAGCTGGCGCGCGACACGTTCAAGGGGCGTTCGGCCGAAGCGCTGTCGCGCGACCTCCGGATGCCGGAGCTGGTGGCGAAGGTCGGCGCGGGTGAGACGAAGCCGCTCACCTTCTCGAAGCAGGGGACCGGCACGCTCTTCTACGTGGCGCGTCTTCAGTACGCTTCGGATCGGATCTTCCACGACAGCCTCGACAAGGGCTTTGCGATCTCACGCCGCTACGCCCCGATTGCGGACGCGCAGGCCGAACCACAAGCGCCAGGAACGACGTTCAAGGCCGGCGATCTGATCAAGGTGACCCTGACGCTGGAGATTCCGAAGGAGCGACGGTGGGTGGCGCTCGTCGATCCGATTCCCGCCGGCTTCGAGCCGGTCGAATCCTGGTTCCAGACGACTGCGGCGGATCTCGCCAAACAGCAGCGCGACGAAGACGAAGGCTCTTCTCGCGACCCTTCGACAGGCTCAGGGTCGTCCCGAGCGCAGTCGAGGGACGAGTGGCGGAGCTGGTGGGAGCGCGGCGGGTTCGATCACGTGGAGCGCCACGACGATCGCGTCATGCTCTTCGCCACGCGGCTGGGCGAAGGGACCCACGAGTTCTCCTACATCGTCCGCGCGACGACGGCCGGGACGTTCAAGACCGCGCCGGCGCACGTCGAGGAAATGTACGAGCCGGAAGTGTTCGGGCGGACGGGGACCGTCATCGTTGAGGTGAAGCGGTGAGGCTGGGGCTTGGGGCTCGGGGCCTGGGGCTTATGCGGACCCTCGTAGCGCAGCCCTTTAGGGCTGCCGTGGCACGACCCTTCAGGGTCGTCACTGCGGCTGGCCTCGCGATCACAGTCACCCTCGCTGCCTGGATCCGTCTCGGCCCTCTGCCTCACGGTCTTCTCGACCTGTCGTCAGTGGACTCCACGGTCGTGGTCGATCGGAACGGCGTTCCGCTCTACGAGGCGAGGGGCGGCGGCGGATTGCGCGGGGAGACGCTGGCGGCGGACGCGCTTCCTCAGGTCCTGGTCGACGCGACGCTCGCCGCCGAGGACCATCGGTTCCTGCTTCACCCCGGCATTGACCCGATCGCGTTGGCTCGAGCGATGAAGACCAACGTCGCCGAGGGACGGGTCGTCCAGGGCGGGTCGACGCTCACGCAGCAGGCGGTAAAGCTTCTGCGGGCGCGTGCGGCGGCGCGTGATGGAGGTCCGCCGCCTGGCCGCACGGTTCGCACCAAGCTGTACGAGGCGCTGCTCGCGCTGCGGCTCGAGCACCGCCTGTCGAAGCGCGAGATTCTCGCGCTGTATCTCAACATCGCGCCGTATGGGAATCAGATCGCCGGGGCGGAGCGGGCGAGCCGCGCGTACTTCGGCGTGCCCGCCTCGATGCTGACGCCGGCGCAGGCGGCGTATCTGGCCGCGCTGCCGCAGCAGCCATCGCGCTTCAACCCGTGGCTGCACCCCGATCGTGCCGCGCGGCGAGGACGCCGCGTCCTCGAGCGCATGCGGGCGCTTGGGCTCATCGAAGAGCCTCGCGCTGCCGAAGCATTCGCCGAGCGCCTGAATCTCAGGCGGGAGGCGCCGGCGTTCGCCGCTCCGCACTTCGTCGAGCGCGTATTAAGCGCCGTAGCGCAGCCCTTTAGGGCTGCCGGCAGCGAACGACGCATCGTCACCACGCTCGACGCCGCCCTGCAGGCGGATGTGGCCGGGATCATCCGCAGCCAGCGGCGCGATCTCGATCGCCACGGCGCGCACAACGTCGCGGTCGTCGTCCTCGACAACCGCCGGAGCGAGTGGCTGGCGTGGGAAGGGTCGGGCGATTACTTCGACGCCGCGCACGGCGGAGCGATCGATGGCGCCGTCGCGCCGCGGCAGCCGGGCTCCGCGCTCAAGCCGTTCACCTACGCCGTGGCATTCGATACCGGCTACGGTCCGTCGAGCGTGCTGCCGGACGTTCCGTCGCACTTTCCGACCGCCGAAGCGGGCGTCGTGTACAGCCCGCGCAACTACGACGGCCGCTTCCGCGGCCCGATGCGTGCGCGGCTCGCGCTCGCGGGATCGGAGAACGTGCCTGCCGTCGCGCTGCTCTCGGAGCTGGGGCCGCCGACGCTCGTCCGCTTCCTCCGCCGGGCCGGTCTGACGACGTTCGACAAGACCGTCGCGCACTACGGGCTGGGTGTCACGCTCGGCAACGCCGAGGTGCGGCTCGACGAGCTGGTGGCGGCGTATGCGTCGTTCGCGCGCGGCGGCGTATTTATCGCGCCGGTCGGCCTGCCCCGAGCGAAGTCGAGGGGCGTGCGCGGTCCTGGAGTCCGGACGGAAACGCGGCTCGTGAGCGAGCGCGCGGCGTTCTGGATCACGGACGTTCTGTCTGATGCGGACGCGCGCGAGTTCGTCTTCGGGCGAGGCGGGAGCCTGGAGTTTCCGTTTCCGGTCGCCGCGAAGACCGGGACGTCGCAGGGCTATCGCGACAACTGGGCGATCGGATATACGCGCGACGTGACGGTCGGCGTCTGGGTCGGAAACTTCGATCGCGCGCCGCTGCGCAACTCGTCCGGCGTCACCGGCGCGGGGCCGATCTTCCACGCGGTCATGCTGGCTGCAGCACGGAGGTACAGCGCTGAAACAGACCCAATGGAGGGGCCGGTCTTCAGACCGGCCCAGGCGACAAGGGAAACGATCTGCAGTCTCTCCGGCATGCACGCAAACGCGTGGTGTCCGTCGCGAGTAACGGAATGGGTGGCGGCTGAAGACGATCGCCTACCCTGCAGCTGGCATCACCAGACCGATGAAGGTCTCCTCGTTGTCTGGCCGCCACAGTACCGCGCGTGGGCCGCGGATCGGGGGCTGCTGGGCAGCCCTAAAGGGCTGCGCTACGCCAGCCCCGTTACAACAGCATCCGTAGCGCAGCCCTTCAGGGCTGCTGAGGGCGGCTCTTCGGCGCCTGCACCGGTGGTATCCGTAGCGCAGGCCTTCAGGCCTGCCCTCGAGATCGTGAGCCCGCCAAACGGCGCGACATACTTGATCGATCCCACGCTGCGTCGCGAGTTTCAGACGCTCCCGCTCCGCGCATCGACTGCGGGCGGCGGATCGATCGAATGGCGGATCGACGGCAAGCCCGCCGGTCGAGCCGCGGCGGACGAGCCGCTGATGTGGCCGCTCCGGCCGGGCGAGCACGTCGTGTCGGCGCGTGATGGACGAGGCCGGACGGCGGAGGCGACGATAAAGGTGAAGTAGGCCCGACCTTTTAGGTCGGGCGTCTCCGGATAAGGCCGAACATTCGGATGGTCCCTGCACGCCCGACCTGAAGGTCGGGCCTACGCCGCCGAGCCTCAGTACCGCCAGCTCTTCGTATCCGCCCCCGCCGGCGCCGTCTTGAGAATCCGCTCCTGAATCTTCGGCAGGTACATCTGGTGATACCGCAGCCGCGAGATCGCGTTCGGCCGCGTGGGATCGCCGTTCCAGCAGTGCTCCGCACGATCGCCGTACATGATCTCTCCCTCGAACGGCGGGTTCTTCGTCGTCTTCAGAAACTCTTCGACGAGGTAGACCGCGTTGTTCAGGTAGTAGTTGTCCATGTCGCCGACGTAGATGTTGATCTTGCCGTGCAGCTTGGCGCCGAGGCCCTTGTCCCAGTCGCGCCGGAGGATGTGTGAGAGGTCGTAGTTGTCGCGCCAGTACTCCGCGACCGACTTGTCGATGACACCCGTGCGCTTGTCGAAGATGCGCTTCGGGTATCCATCAGGACCGGCGGGGGAGTAGACCGCTTCCCAGATGTCCCACTGACCGCCCGAGCGGCTCTTCGTCCCGACGACCAGCTCGTGCCGGTTCATGTCTTCCACGGTCGTGCTGATGTGGCCGAGATAATTGCGGAGTCCGGGGCGGCGCAGCCGCTTCCATGGGCCGTCGATGAAGTAGGCGTTCGTATCCTTATATATGTCCACGACCGTGTAGGCCCGGAAGTCGATCGGATCCGGGCAGGCGGCGTAGGCGCCGTTGTACTGGTCCGGATACAGGATCTGCGCTCCCATCGCCTCCCAGCCGCCCGTCGATCCACCGTACATGAACCGCGACCACGGCTGGCCCAGGCCGCGGAACGTCTTCTCGATGTGCGGAAGCAGCTCGTAGGTGATCGCGTCGCCGTACGGTCCGAGATTCGCGGAGTTCACCGCGTACGAATCGTCGTAGTACGGATTCGCGTGCTGGATCTCGATAATCAGCATCCGCGGGAAGCCCGGCGAGATCCAGTCCTTGTAGAGCTGATGCGCCTGCTCCTGCTGAATGCGGTTGTAGCACTCGAGCTTGAAGCGCTCGCTGTACTCGCACTTGATGGTCGCATCGGCGGGCTCCTCCCGGAAGCCGTCGAACGTATACGGGAAGTGCCCGTGATTGATGACGAGCGGGTACCGCGCGTCCGGATGCTCGTCGAAGCCGTGCGGCAGCAGGACGTGCGCGCCGAGGTGCATCGGCCGTCCCCAGAACTTCGTCAGCCGCTCGCTCTGGATCCGGACGTGCTTGATGTACTTCGTCTCGGGCGGGTCAGCGATCGGCGGGATGACCTTGTCGAGCGCGACCGTGATCGTTCCGCCCTTCTGTGGGTCGATCTCGATCTGCTGCGGCGTGCTGTAGAGATTCCCGGGCGCCCGCGTCCACTGCTGGCCTTCGCCGCGATCCATCGGCAGCTTGACCACGTGGCCGTCGGACCGGCGGAACGTCTCGTACTTGTGCAGCAGCGCCTGGACGTAGTACTTGCCCGGCTTGATCTGCGCGATGCTGTCGATCGGATACCCGAGAGCCGATGCGTCGACGATGGCGTCGGCTCCAGGCTTCAGGCCGTCGACGTCGATGCCGAAGATCGCCTGCGTGTTGGGTCCGTCCGCGATCTGGAACCGCGGCTCCGCGGCGCCGTCGGTCGAGATCATCAGCAGGACGCGGCCGTCGAGCGGCGTCGCGCTCTGCGCGCTCGAGAAGGTGACGGCGAACCGTAGCTCGGGCGCGCTTTCTACGAGGGCGATCGTCGAGCTGAGAAGCAGGGCGACGGCGAACGCGGTCACTAGTCGAAGACGCATTGAAGCTCCTCACGACCAGGCTAAAGCCTGGTGCCACAAATTAGAACAAACGGCCCGGGGGACGCGACGGAGCCTGCTCGACGGCGGCGGCCGCCTTGCCTGGCGTGGCAAATGACGCCGGCTCGACGCCGAACACAGTCATGACCGGTCCGTGGTCGCTCGTGCCGAACTCCCGCCCGACGGTCGACGACAGCGCCTTTGACGCGATCGCCTCGCTGGCGAGAACGTAGTCAAGCCTCCAGCCGATGTTGCGCTGCCGCATGTTGCGCCAGGGCGCCCACCAGGTAAACAGGTCGTCGTTATCCGGGTCGAGCGCACGCCCGACATCGACCAGGCCGCGGCTGATGAGGCGCTCGATGAGGGCGCGCTCTTCCGGCAGCTGCCCGACGGCGCGCGGCTTGCGCTCCTTTGGATGGACGTCGCGCTCGGTCCGCGCCACGTTCAGATCGCCGCACAGAATCACGGGCGCGTCCGCCGCGCGGAAGCCCTCCGCGAACGCGTCGAGCGCCTCGAGGAACTTCATCTTCGCCGGAAAATCCTTGCCGCCGTTCGGCACGTAAATCGACGCCACGGTCAGCGCTCCCACCCGCGCCGCCACGATCCGCGTTTCGAGGTCGAAGGGCGGATGCGAGAACTCGGGAGGCTGCGGGAAGCTCTCTTTGCGCACGTGCAGCCCGACCCCGGAGTAGCCCCCTTCGCCGTGCCAGTAGCACCAGTAGCCCTCGATCTCGCAGAGCGCGGGCGGCACCTGCGACGCCGGCGCCTTGATCTCCTGGAGGCAGGCGACGTCCGGCTGCTCGCGCTCGAGCCATTGCTGGACTTCGGTCTGCCGCTTGCGGATGCCGTTGACGTTCCAGGTGGCGATTTTGAGAGGCACTGTTCGGTGTCGAACGGTCGGTGGCGGATTCGGACAATTCGGCGGAGCCGCCCGCCGCTAACAGCCTGACATCATACGTCTTTCAGGCGATCTGTCTGGCACGAGGCTCGCTATTGGACGACGAATGGATTCACTCCGCCAGGACATCCTCTACGCCCTTCGCTGGCTCAGCCGCACCCGGCACTTCACGCTCGTCGCCGTCCTCACGCTCGCCATCGGCATCGGCGGTACCACGACGATGTTCAGCGTGATTCATTCGGTGCTACTGAAGCCGCTGCCGTTCGAGCAGCCGGATCGGCTTGTCGCGATCTCTCAGATGTGGGAAGGGGCGCCCACGACGATGTCGGCCGGCAACTTCCACGACGCCCGCGACCAGAGCCGCGCGATCGAATCCGCCTCGGCGTACCGCGAAGGGGAGGTGACGTTGACCGGACGGGGAGAGCCGGTCCGTCTGCAAGGCGTCCGCGTCAGCGCCAGCTTTTTCGACGTCCTTCGCGCGCAGCCGGCGCTCGGCCGCGTCTTCCGTTCTGATGAGAACGCGCCCGGCAAAGAGAAGGTTGCGGTGATCGGCCAGGCGCTCTGGCAGCAGCGCTTCGGCGGCCAGCGCGACATCCTCGACGCTTCGATCACGCTCGACGGCGTCCCGCACACCATCGTCGGCATCATGCCGCCAGGATTCTCGTTCCCCTTCGGACGGGAGATCTGGGTGCCATACGCGCGTGAAGGGATGTACGGCGACGGCAACCGGGGCGCATGGTTCCTCCGGGCGGTCGGACGGCTGCGCGACGGCGCGACCTTCGATCAGGCGCGGACGGAGCTCGCGACGATTGCGTCGAGGCTCGAGCGACAGTATCCAGAACCGAACACGAACGTCGGCCTGACGGCGCGGCCGCTCCACGAAGCGATCGTGGGCAACGTGAGGACCGCGCTCTTCGTGTTAATGGGCGCCGTGTCGTTCGTGCTGCTGATCACGTGCACGAACCTCGCGAACCTGCTGCTCGCGCGCGCGGCATCCCGCGAATCGGAAATGGCGGTGCGTTCCGCGCTCGGCGCCCCCCGTCGGCGGCTCGTCCGCCAGATGCTCACCGAGAGCGTCGTGCTCGGCGCCGCCGGCGGCACGGCCGGCGTGCTCCTGGCCATGTGGGCGCTCGACTCGCTCGTGACGCTCAACCCGGAAGGCATCGAGCGGCTCGACACGGTCCGGATCGACCCCGTCGTCCTGGCGTTCGCGGCGGGCGTGTCGATGCTGACTGCCATCATCTTCGGCATCCTGCCGGCGCTCCAGACGACGGGCGCGTCGCTCGCGACGACGTTGAAAGAAGGAGGCCGCGGGCTGGCGCACGCGGGCCGCCGCACCCGCGGGGCGCTCATCGTCGCCGAGGTGGCGCTCGCCGTGACGCTGCTCGCGGGCGCCGGGCTCCTCATCAAGAGCTTCCTGCGCCTGCAGGCGGTCGATCCCGGCTTCGAGCCCGAGCAGGTCCTCACCTTCGAGCTCGACGTGCCGGACAGCCGCTACAAAGAGGACGAACAGAAGACGCGATTCTTCCGGACGGCCATCGAGCGGTTCGAAGCGCTGCCCGGAGTTCGCCATGCTGGCGGGGTCATCGTGCTGCCTCTGCGCGGAAGCTTCAATCTGTCTTTCACCGTCAACGGATGGCCGCCGCCGAAGCCTGGGCAGGAGCCGACGCTCGAGACGCGCGTGGCGACGCCGGGCTATTTCCAGGCCGTGGGCATTCCGCTCCTCAAGGGCCGGCTCTTTACCGCCCAGGATGACGAGAATGCGCCGCAGGTTGCGCTCGTCAGCGAGGCTGCGGCGAAAAAGTTCTTTCCGAACGAGGATCCGATCGGCCGGAAGATCCGGCTCGGGTGGGGACGCGGCAAGGACAAGCCGAACGTCGGCGGTGAGGTGATCGGGATCGTGGGCGACGTCCGGCAGCTCGGGCTCGACGTGCCGTACGAGCCGGAGATCTACGTGCCACACACGCAGGTCGCGAACAGCTCGCTCGAGATCGTGCTGCGCACGGACGTGCCGCCAGGGACGCTCGCCTCCGCGGTCCGGCGCGAGGTGCGGCAGCTCGACGCGGAACTGCCGATCGCAAGAATCGAGACGCTCGAAGATGTCGTCGCCGAGTCGATCTCCCAGCCGCGGTTCTACATGCTGCTCGTCGCCATCTTCGCGGGTGTCGCGCTGCTGCTGGCCGCTGTGGGAATCTTCGGGGTCATGTCGTACTCGGTCGCGCAGCGGACGCGCGAGCTGGGCATCCGGATCGCGCTCGGCGCGGGTGCCGGGGCCGTCCGGCGCCTCGTCGTCGGACAGGCGATGGCGCTCGCGACCGTCGGTCTCGCGATCGGTCTCGTCGCCGCCTTCCTGCTGTCCTCGACGCTGGAGAAGATGCTGTTCAACCTCAGCGCGACCGACCCGGCGACGTTCACGTCGGTCGCCGGCGTGCTCTTCGTGGTCGCGCTGGTCGCGAGCTGGCTGCCGGCGAGGCGGGCGTCGAGGGTTGATCCCGTGGTTGCATTACGGGCAGAGTAACTATTGTTTCGTGAACTCCACGGTTACTTCGGGCCTCAGCTGGATCCAGAAGCCCTTGGTCCCTTCCATCTTCCTGCGTGCGTCCGCGAGCGACATCGTGCCGTCATGCATAGCTAGGAACCATTCGATGTTGCCGCCGTTCGCCAGCACTTGATCGAGGTCGACCATCTCCAGCGGAACCTTGGAGCCCTTGACCGCGTCCGCGTTCGTCTTTACGATCCGACCGGCGACGTCGACCAGAATCGACAGCCGCATTCCCTCCAACGCCGACTTGAACAGCTGCATGGTGGCTTTGTCAGCCTCGGTGTCGGTCTTTGGAGAGCCATCCCTCGATTGCGCTCGGTCTTCGGACGGCTCCCTGATCGGCCTGAGGATGGTCAGCTTCGCCGGAGTCGTACCAGCGGCGGGGGCGAAGCGGAAACTGATCAGCGTTGTCGCGCCCTCCGTGCCTTGCCACACGGCCTGCGCCCCGGTCACGAGCGTCAGATTTGAGATGTCCGTGAAGGTATAGGAGACGCGGGCGCCTTCCCAGCCTTCCTTCTTCAGGCGTTTCACGGACTCGAGTTTCACGCCCTCGCCCATGCGGACGCCGGCCTTGCGCATCTCGTCGTCGTTGAAGACGTCCGAAGGATCGCTGGACGACCCCTCGAATGATCTGAGGAGATCGATCGCGCCCAGCTTGATGAACACCGTATTCGTCACCGTGCCGCTGCCATCCGGCTGCACGACGACGATCGAATCGGAGTCCACGCACCCGGCGGAGAGGATCGCGCAGAGGACGGCGAGGAATCGCACCATCAGATCATTTTTTATCGAACTCCACGTTCACTTCAGGCTGCACTTCCATCGACAGTCCCGTGGTTGTTTTCAGTTTCTCGCGGATATCCGGCGGCAGGCGGCCATCGATGGCGGTCCCGAACATCCCGAAGTCCGCGCCGCTCGACATCATCTGGTTGAAATCCACCGCCAGGATGATGACCTTCGAGCCGGAGACGTAGTTCGCGTTCGTGTTCACGATCGGCCCGCCGACGTCGACCGCAACAGACGCCCGGAACCCGTCCAGAATCGGCCTGAACTGCGCCATCGGGGCCGTGAGGGTTGGCCGCGAGCCGTCCGTCTCCGGCGGTGAGCCGCTCGTGCGCTCGTCCAACGCCCTGTCAGGCGGTATCACGATGGTCAGCCTCGCGGGGGCCGCGGCGGCGGGCGCGAATCGGAACGTCATCGCCGCGGGCGCAGGTCCAGGCTCTGTCAGCGACATCACGGACGGGAAGCCCATCTTGAGCGTCAGCTTCGAGATGTCGCTGAAGAAATACACGACCTTCACGCCCTCCCAGCCGCGCTTCTTCAGGGGCTGCAGAGACTGAAACGTGACGCCCTCGCCCATGGTCGCGCTGGCCTCGCGCCATTTCGCTTCGCTGAAGAAGCCCTTCCAGCCCGCCGCATCGTTCCTGTTCTCTTTTGTCGTCTCGAACTTCTTGAGCGACTCTATCGTGGTCGATTTGAGGAAAAGCGTATGCGTGAGGGTGCCGGTGCCATCGGCCTGGACGGAGATCTCCGAATCGATGGTGAGGCAGCCGGTCGACAGGACCGCGGCGGCGATGGCGATGTATATCCGGGTCATTCGGGGCACGCCCGACCTGAAGGTCGGGCCTACGGCTATTTCTTCCCGAATTCCACGTTGACTTCCGGCTGGAGCTGCATGGACAGGCCCTTGGTGGCCTTCAGCTTCTCGCGGGCTTCCGCGAGCGGCATGGTGCCGTCGCTGATGGCGCCGAACATCTCGAAGTCCGCGCCGCTCGCCATCATCTGGTTGAAGTCGATCGCCAGGAGCGTGACCTTCGAGCCCGAGACGTAGTCCGCGTTCGTCTTGACGATCGGCCCGCCCACTTCCACGGCGACCGACGCCTTGAGCCCTTCGAACATCGCCTTGAACTGCTCCAGCATCGCCTTGTTCATCGCCGAGTCGTCCATCTTGGGCATCGATCCGCCCGTCTTGGAGCGTTCTTTCAGCGCCTTGTCGAGCGGCATCACGATCGTCAGCTTCGCGGGTGCCGCCGCGGCGGCCGGCGCGAAGCGGAACGTCATCAGCTCGGGGGAGGACTCGGTCATCGCCATCGTGGACTCGGAGCGCATGTTGTACTTCAGCTTCGAGATGTCCTTGAAGGCATACGTGACCTTCACGCCTTCCCAGCCGTCCTTTTTCAGCGGCTGCATGGACTGGAACGTGACGCCCTCGCCCATGTGCGAGGTGGCCTCGCGCATCTTCGCCTCGGTGAAGAGCTCCTTCGCTGGCGCGGCGCCTTCGGACTTCTCCTTCCCGGCCCCGGTCGAAGGCTGGAAGTTCTTCAGCAGCTCCATCGTGGCCGACTTGAGGAGGATCGTGTTCGTGACCGTGCCGCTGCCATCCGACTGAACGACGATGACCGAATCGGAGGTGAAGCAGCCGGCTGAAAGGAGCGCACAAACGGCAGCCAGCAGTCGCGCGAGGCGCATGGGACCAGTCTCCGGGGGAACTGAGGCATTATCGCATACTTGAGCATGGCTCCCCTGGCTCCCCTTGACCGCTTCCTCCGCTACGTCACGATCGATACGCGCTCGGACGAGCGCTCGACGTCCGTGCCGAGCACACCGGGACAGCTCGATCTGCAGCGGCTGCTCGTCAGCGAGTTGAACGCGATCGGATTGACCGACGTCGAGCTGGACGCCAACGGTTACGTGACGGCGACGGTGCCGGCGACGAGCGCGAAGGCCGGCGTGCCCGTGATTGGCTTCATCGCGCACGTCGACACGTCGCCCGAGATGCCGGGCGCCGGCGTGAAGCCGATCGTCCACCGTGCGTACGACGGCCGGGATCTGATCCTCCCCGACGATCCCTCGCTCGTCCTGCGTCTTTCCGAACAGCCCGAGCTGTCAAGCCAGATGGGACACGACATCGTCACGGCGTCGGGGACGACGCTGCTGGGAGCGGATGACAAGGCGGGAGTCGCTGAGATCGTTGCAGCGGCGGAGCATCTGATGCGTCATCCCGAGATCCAGCACGGGGTCATTCGGATCGCCTTCACGCCGGACGAAGAGGTCGGCCGGGGCGCCGATCGTTTCGACGTCGAGCGGTTCGGCGCCGCCTGCGCGTACACGCTCGACGGGGGCTCGCGCGGAGAGCTGGAGATCGAAAGCTTTTCGGCCGACGCGATGACCGTCAGCTTCCACGGGTTCAACACGCATCCCGGCTACGCGAAGGGCAGGATGGTCAACGCGGTGCGGATCGCCGGCGAGTTCATCGCGGCGCTGCCGGCCGACCGGCTGTCGCCCGAAACCACCGACGGCTACGACGGGTACCTGCACCCGTACGTCGTCGACGCCTCGGTTGAGTGCACGAGCGTCCGGGTGCTCGTGCGGGACTTTCAGACCGGGGGGCTGAAGGAAAAGGAAACGCTCGTCGAGGACCTGGCCCGTGCGATCGTCGCCCGTCATCCGGGCGCGAGGCTCGACATCGCGATTACCGAGTCCTACCGGAACATGCGCGAAGTGCTCGACCGGCACCCGGACGTCGTCGACCGCGCGAAAGAGGCCATCCGCCTCGCCGGGCTCGAGGTGCGGATGAAGCCGATTCGCGGCGGGACCGACGGATCGCGCCTCTCCTTCATGGGCCTGCCGACGCCCAACCTGTTTGCCGGCGAGCACAACTTTCACTCGAGGCTCGAGTGGGTGTCGGCCCAGGACATGGACAAGGCGGTGGAGGTGATCGTCAACCTCTGTCGGCTCTGGCACGATCAGGGGCTTGGGGCTTAGGGCTTGGGGGCTGGGGCTTGGGGCTTGAAGGCGGGGAAGGCGGCTCGCAATTCTTCGCGAGAGACCTCCCGCCAGCGGCCAGGCTGAAGGTCGCCCAGCTCGAGGCCGCCGAAGGCGATCCGTTTCAGGCGCGTGACCTCGTGACCGATCGCCTCGAACATCCGGCGGATCTCGCGGTTCTTTCCCTCGGTCAGCTCGACAATCAGGTGCGTCTCACGCTTCGAGCGCTTCAGGATTCTGAGCGTCGCGCCGGGCTTGCCCCGCCGAAGCTCCGCGAAGGCGGGCAGGCTTGCGTGCGCCTCGGGGTGAAGCTCGCCGCGAATCGTCACCACGTATCTCCGGACGATCGCGTTGCGGGGATCGGTGAGCCAATCGGCCAGCCGCGTATCGCTCGTCAGGAGCAGTAAGCCCGTAGAGGCGAGGTCGAGGCGGCCGACTGGAACAAGGCGGTCGAGCCAGTCGTGGTTACCCGACCCGCGGAGGACGTCGTAAACGGTCCGGCGCCCTTCGGGATCGCGTTTGGTCGTGACGACGCCGCGCGGTTTGTGCAGGAGCACGAGCCGCCAGGCCGTTCGATCGACGGTCCGTCCATCGATCGAGATCTGCACACGTTCCGGTACGACGAGCGCACGCGGATCCGAGGCGAGGCGGCCGTCGATCCGCACCCGCCCGGCTTCGACGAGCGCGCGTGCCTCGGTCCGCGACGCCAGTCCCAGCTTCGACAGCGCGCGTTCGAGCGCCACAACGCCTTTGATACGGGGCGGAGGAGACATCCTGTTGCCAATCCTCAATCGACCATCGACAATAGTCGTCGATCGTCAATCCACAATCGACAATGAATCCAGCAATCCCCAATCCTCAATCCGACAATGCTGGATTGCAGATTGCCCTTCCCTTCGGCCGTCCTGCCTCGGTCGGCGCATCACAGACGCTCAGAATCGGCGCCCGGACGCTGGTCGTCCACCTCGTGCGCGACGCGCGCGCGCGGCGGTACGTCCTGCGGGTCAACACCGATGGCACGCTGCGGCTCACGCTTCCGCGCTGGGGCTCGCTCGAGGCTGCGCGCCGGTTTGCGCGCGCGGAACGCGGCTGGATCGAGCGCGAGCGTGCTCGGTTGCTGCGTCGCGCGGCCCTCTCGGCTTCGTCTCCCGAACGCGCCTCGCTCGAGCGGCGGGCGTCGATCGAGCTGCCGGCCAGGCTGCGCGAGCTGGCGGCGCGCCACGGGTTCGAGGCCGGCCGGGTCACCGTCCGCGATCAGCGCAGCCGCTGGGGATCGTGCTCGCCGCGCGGGAACATCTCGCTGAACTGGCGGCTGGTCACGATGCCCGACGCGGTGCGCGACTACGTGATCCTCCACGAGCTCGCGCACCTCCGCGAGCCCAATCACTCGAGACGCTTCTGGCGGGTGATGTCCCGGATCTGCCCCGACTGGCGCGAGGCCAGGCAGTGGCTGCGGGACCACGTCAGTTCTTAGTGCCTCGTGCCTAGTCCCTAGTCCCTAGTCCCTAGTCCTAACCCCCCGTCACACCAGCAGCCGCCACGCGCGTGGCCGGCTGGGCCGGCCGCGCTGGGGCTGGACTGACAATCGACGGCGGCGCGAGAACCGGCGACGGCACACTTTCCGTGCCCAGCGGCAGATCCGGAAGGAGCGCCACGCGCGCGCGCGCGACCTGCAGGTCGCGTCCCGACAGCGCACGGTTTGCCCCGGCCAGCTCCAGCGCGAGCCTCGAGTCGCTCAACTCGAGCTGCGTCGAAATTCCCTGCTTGTACCGGACTTCGGCGATCTGGTAAGCGCGCTCCGCCTGCGTGACCGTGCCGGCGCTCGCTTCCCACGCGGCCATCGCCGACCGGAGCTCCTCGTACGCCGCTCGGGTATCGAGCTCCGCGAGCTCGCGCGTCTGCTTGAGGCGGAGCTCCGCGACCTCCTTGTCCGCCAGGGCGACCGCGTGCTCGGCCTTCAGTCGCCCGCCGGTGAGAATCGGCACCTGGACGCCCACGCCGATCGTCCAGTTGGTCCGGAACTCGCTGGTGTCTGGAAAGAACCCGCCCGGATAGTTCACGTTGCCGTAGCTCGAGCTGACGTTGACGTTCGGAAGGCGAGCCGAACGCGCGAGGTTCACCGCCGCGTCACTCGCCTGGATCGCGCTCTCTGCCTGCCGGACCGGCGCCCGCAGGAGCGTTTCCGGCTGATCTGCCGCCGCGGCCTTCTCCGCCAGGGACACAGCCGTCGCAAACCGCTCAGGCACGGGCAGTGTCAGCCCCTCGAGCGCCGCCGTGAGCTGCACCCTCGCCGACGCGGGCAGCTCGAGCAGCTGCTTCAATCGAAGGTAGGCCAGGTCGCGATCCGACTTGCGACGGATGAGGATCGGCCGCTGGTTGTCGCGCTCCACCTGCGAGCGGAGCTGCTCGAACTCCGGCTGTGTGCCCGCCTTGAACCCCAGCGTCGTCTGCTGGTAGGCGGCGTCCGCCTGCGCGAGCGCCGCCTCGGCGATTGCCACCAGGCGATCGCTCAGGGCCGCGTCGTAGTACGCGCGAATCACGTCGAGCGCGAGCCGGGCCCTCGCCGACGCCACCTCCACTGAGGCCACCGACTTTCCCGCCTCGGCCATCATCTCGAGCGCCGAGATGCGGCCGCCGGTATAGAGGGCCTGCGAAAACAGCACGCCCACGCGCCAGATGTTCTTGCGTCCGAACGGCAGATCCTCGAAGCCCGACCCTTCCCCCTCGCCGCCGGCGTCGTCGAACAGATTGTCGAACTCCGACGCGAGCGTGCGGTCGTACGACGCCTGCACCCCGACCTGCGGGAACCGCTCGCTGCGCGCCCGCTTCTTTTCCTCGTCTGCGCGGGTGACGCCGGCCCGCGCGATCGCCACCTGCTCGCTTTTCGCTTCCGCGATGGTCAGCGCATCCTCGAGCGTGAGCGGAGTGGCTTGCGGAGAACCGCCGGCCTGCGCGAGCGGCTGCGCGACGGCGCTGACGGCAAACAACAGCATGGCAATAGATTGAAGAACAGAGTTCACGGCGTGGACCTCGTAGGAAGTTGAACATCAAAGCGTACTACAGGCGGGCCTGAGAGGCCCGCCCTCCGCGGCCTGAGAGGCCCGCCCTCCGCGACGTGGGCTAAGAGGCCCGCCCTCAGCAACGCGGGCCTGAGAGGTCCGCGCTCCAATGTTTGAACCGGGCCGTACGCCGATACGTCTAAAGGCCTGAGCCATCCATGCTGATGCAAGACCTGCGGTACGCCTTCCGGGCGCTCTTCCGGACCCCCGTGTTCACCGCCATCGCCGTCCTGTGCCTCTCCCTTGCGATCGGTGTCAACACGATGATCTTCGGCGTGGTGGACGGCGTCCTCGTCCAGTCACTTCCGTATCAGGACGCGGAGCGCCTGGTCGTCCTCCAGGAGACCTTCCATCGCGGCAACATCCGCGAGAGCAACCTGTCCTACAAGGACATGATCGACTGGAAGGAGCGCAACACGGTCTTTACGACCGTCGCGGGCGTTCAGTATCGCAGCCTCGTCCTCGCGGACGGCGGCGGCGAGCCGGATCGGTACTCCGGCGCAGCGATCTCCTGGGATCTGTTCGCGATGCTCGGCTGGCCTGCCGCGCACGGCCGGACGTTTACCGCGGAGGACGATCGTCCCGGCGCCGAGCCAGTCGTCGTCCTCGGCGACGAGATCTTTCAGCGGCGCTACCGTGGCGACCCCTCGATCGTCGGAAAGCGCGTCCTCGTCAACGCGCGGCCGCACACGGTCGTCGGCGTCATGCCGCCGAACTTCGAGTTCCCCGAGAATCAGAAACTGTACATACCGCTCGCGCCGCTCGCGCACGACCGACCCCGGACCGAGCGCGGGTTGTTCACGCTCGCCCGGCTGAAGGACGGCGTGACGGTCGAGCGCGCGGGCAGCGAGCTTACCGCGATTGCCACGCAGCTCGCGAAAGAGTACCCCGTCGAGAACGACGGCTGGAGCGCCCTCGTGCTGCCGCTCCACGAGGAGTTCATCCCCGACGACGTCGAGCTCATCATCTGGACGATGATGGGCGCGGTCACGCTCGTGCTGCTCATCGCGTGCGCCAACATCGCGAACCTGCTCATCGCGCGCGCGTCGGTGCGGCAGCGGGAGATCTCGATCCGCGCCGCGCTGGGCGCCGGGCGCTGGCGCATCGTCCGTCAGCTTCTGACCGAGGCAATCATGCTCGGGCTGATGGCCGCGCCGATCGGCATGGCGCTCGCCGTGGTCGGCCTCCGCTGGCTCGACGGCGCGATGCCCCCCGACGACATTCCTTACTTCATCCATTGGGCGGTCGATCGCCGCGCGATGACCTACACCATCGTTGTCGCGATTGTGACCGGCATCATCTTCGGCCTCGCTCCCGCGTTCCAGGCGACCCGCGTGAACCTCCACGAATCGCTCAAGGAAAGAAGCGGGACGGGAGGGCAGGGCCGCCGCGCGTGGCTGCGGAACACGCTGGTCGTCGTCGAAGTGGCGGCGTCGTTAGTGCTGCTGGTAGGTGCGTCGCTGTTCGTCAGAAGTTTCCAGACCCTTCAGAAGCGCGACGCCGGCTTCGAGGCCGCGCCGCTGATGACGATGCGGTTCTTCCTGACGGGAGACGCGTATCAGACGCAGGAGGCGCGCGCCCTGCGCACCGCCGACATCGTCCGGCGCGTCGAATCGCTGCCGGGTGTTCGCGCGGCGTTCGCGTCCAACCTCATCCCGCTCGACGGGGGCGGCGGCGGGGGCCGCGCGACCGTCGAGGGCAGGACGTACGAAAAGGGCCAGGAGCCGAACATCGGGTTCACCGCGGTCACGCCGCACCTGTACCGCACGCTCGACGTTCGCATCCTGCGCGGCCGGGATTTCACCGATGCCGAAGCGGACGCGAAGCGTCCCCTCGCCATCGTCAACGAGACCATGGCCAAACAGCTGTGGCCGAATCAGGATGCGCTCGGCCGTCGCTTCAAGGTGGCCGGTGCGGACACGGGCGACGAGTGGTTCACGGTTATCGGCGTCGCTGCCGATTTCTTCCACAGCGAGATGGACGACCAGGATCCGCTGTTCCCGTGCGCCTACGTGCCCCTTGCCTGGATGGCGACGGCGAACACCGGGCTCACGATCCGCGTGGACGGCGATCCCGCGACGATCACGGCGGCCGTGCGAGCCGCCATCCGCGAGGCTGACCCGAACATCCCGCTCTTCCAGATCCGGACGATGGAGGAGGTGAGGCAGCTGGGTTACTGGCAGTACAGCCTGTTCGGGGTGATGTTCTCGATGTTCGGTGTTGTCGCGCTCTTCCTGGCGTCGATCGGAGTTTACGGCGTGCTCTCGTACGCGGTGTCTCAGCGAACGCAGGAGATCGGCGTACGCGTTGCGCTCGGCGCCGATCGGGCTGCCGTCCTGCGCCTGGTCGTCGGTCAGGGGCTCAGGCTGGCGGGCATCGGGATCCTCGCGGGGCTCGTCCTCTCCGTGCCGACGAACTTCATCGTCCAGTCGCTGCTATTCGTGAAGCCGACCGATCCCATCAGCTTCATCTGGGTCTCGATCTTCCTGATCCTCGTCGCGGCGTTCGCCAGCTATCTGCCCGCCCGCCGCGCGACCGCGGTCGATCCGTTGATCGCCCTGCGGACTGAATGATGCTCGCCTTGCGTGGTAGCGCACGGCTTTAGCCGTGCGGCTCGTTCAGATACCATGCTGGGGTGCGGCATGGCCTTTTGATCCTCGCCCTGGCGCTGACACCGTTATCACTGGCGGCCGACGACTGGCCTCAGTGGCGCGGGCCGGGTGGGCTCGGGATCTCCACGGCCAACGGTTTTCCAACCGAGTGGGGCCCCGACAGGAACGTCGCGTGGAAGACCGAGATCCCGGGACGCGGGCATTCGTCGCCCGCGGTCTGGGGCGACCGCATCTTCCTGACGACCTCCGTCGAGGGCGATCTCGTCCCGGGCAACAAGGCGCCGGTGCATCTCGGCTTCGATCGAAAGCCGGGCTACCTCCATCCCGACAGCGTCGGCGCCGACCGCGCCAACGCCCTGAAGGTCATCGCGGTCGACGCGCGCTCCGGAAAGATCCTCTGGGAGCGCACCGCCCACGACGGCGCCATGTACGACGACCGCCATCGCAAGAACACGTATGCCTCCTCCACCATCGCGACCGACGGCAGGCTGCTGTACGCGTTCTTCGAGTCGGCCGGGCTGTTCTGCTACGACATGGATGGCGGCTTGAAGTGGAAGGTGTCATTCGGCGGCCTGGCGAAGGCCGGGCTGGGCCCCGGCACGTCGCCGGTCCTCGTCGGAGACCTCGTCATCGTCCAGTGCGACGTCGAGATGGGAGACGGGTCCTTCATCGCCGCCCTCGACCGCAAGACGGGGAAGGAAGTGTGGCGCACGTCTCGCACCAACCGGAGAAGCTGGGCGACGCCGCTGATTGTGCAGGCGGCCGGACGGACGGAGCTCATCGCGTCCGGAGCGGAGTCGGTCATCGCGTACGATGCGAAGACCGGCCGCGAGCTGTGGCGGGCGGAAGGCGTCGTGAGCCATCCCATCCCCAGCGCGGTCGCCGGTCAGGGGCTCGTCGTGGTGACGGCGGGCAGCCAACAGAAGCGCGCGCTCGCGATCCGCCCCGGCGGCTCCGGCGATCTCGCGAACACCGAGGCGATCGTCTGGCGGTACACGAAAGGGACGGCGTACGTTCCGTCGCCGATTCTTTATGATGAGTTCGTCTACCTGATGACCGACAAAGGCCTGCTGACGTGCCTCGACGTGAAAACGGGGGCGCTTCAGTACGAAGGGGGTCGGGTGCCGGTGCCTGCGACGTTCACCGCGTCGCCGGTCGCGTTCGGCGGCCTGCTACTTCTCACGAGCGAGGACGGCGAGACGTTCGTCGTCCGCGCGGGCCCGAAGCACGAAGTGATTCGCACGAATTCGATAGGCGAGCCGGTATACGCGTCGCCGGCGCTCGCGAACAAGACGATCTTCATCCGCGGCGAGAAACATCTGTTTGCGATCCGTAGCGCAGGCGGTTAGGCCTGCCTGGAAGCATCCGTAGCGCAGGCCTTCAGGCCTGCTTCAGGAAACGACGTGAAAAACAGACACTGGCTTGTGATAGCGGCGGCGGCCGTACTCCCAGCGGCGATTGGCGCGCAGAGCGGCCGGCCGATGACGATCGACGACCTGCTCGTGGCGATTCGCGTGAGCGACCCTCAGGTCACGCCGGACGGCCGCCAGGTTGCGTACGTGCGCGCGACGACCGATCTGCAGGCCGGGCGGCGCAACGGCGACATCTGGATCGTGCCGTCCGACGGCTCGGCGGCGCCGAGGCTGCTCGTCGGAGGAGACAAAGGGGAGAGCGCGCCACGTTTTTCGGGCGACGGGAAGAAACTGGCGTTCATCTCCACGAGAGCCGGCGCGCCGCAGGTCTTCGTGATGGATACCGACGGAGGGGACCGGGGGACAGGGGCCCCCGGATCTGGTGATGCCGCTCGTCAGATCACGAAGCTCGAAGCCGGCGTCCAGCCGCCGCTCGTGTTTTCGGCGGACGGATCCAGAGTCGCGTTCGTCTCGGACGTGAACGTCGGTGACGACGGGAAGACGGGGATCAAGGCGCGAAGCCTCAGGCGGCTGATGTTCCGCCACTGGGACGAGTGGCGCGTGGGCGTGCGCCATCACGTCTTTGTCGCCGACGCGTCGGGCCGCGGCGAGCCAGTGGACGTGACGCCGGGCGACTTCGACTCGCCGCCGCACTTCTACGAGGACGGCGGCGTCGCGTTCTCGCCCGACGCGGGCGAGCTCGCATTCGTCTCGAATCGCGAAGGGGGCGACCGGGAGGCCTGGACCACTAACAAGGACGTCTGGATCGTGCCGATCGCCGGCGGCCAGGCGGTGAAGCTGACCACCAACCCCGCGGCGGACGAAACGCCCGTCTTCTCGCCCGACGGCAAGTCGATCGCCGTCCGCGCCCAGCGCCGCGCCGGCTTCGAGGCGGATCGCTGGTACATCGACGTCTACGATCGGTCTACCGGGGCAAAGCGCACGGTATTCGATGCACCCGATCTGTCGGTGGGGGAGTACGCGTTCTCGCGGGACGGCAAGTCCATCTGGTTCACCGCCGCGGAAAAAGGGACGGAGAACCTCTTCGTCGTCTCGTCCGGCGGCGGCACGCCGCAGCGGATCGCGAAGGGCGGCGCCATCAACTCGCTGCGTGTCGGACGCGACACCGTGATCTACGCGAAGTCCACGCTGACCTCGCCCAACGATCTGTTCGCGCTGTCCACCGGCGGCCAGGGCGCCTCCCGGCAGCTCACGCGCGAAAACGCCGCATGGTCGAAGGAGGTTGCGTGGTCCACCCCTGAGAGCCTGACGGCCCGCGGAGCCGGCGGGGCGCCGATCCAGTACTGGCTGTTGAAGCCGCCCGGGTTCGATCCCGCCAGGAAATACCCTGTCGTCTTCCTCATCCACGGCGGGCCGCAGGGCGCGTGGGAGGATGCGTGGTCGGCGCGCTGGAACCCGTCGCTGTGGGCGGCGCAAGGCTGGATCATCGCCGCGCCGAACCCGCGCGGCTCGACCGGGTTCGGTCAGAACTTCGTGGACGAGATCTCGCAGGACTGGGGCGGCAAGGTGATGACCGACCTCGACGGCGTCTTCGACGCGGTGGCCGGGATGCCGTTTGTCGACAACAAGAGAATGGGAATCGCCGGCGCGAGCTACGGCGGGTATGCGGTGAACTGGATCGTCGGCCACACCGACCGCTTCCGCGTCGCGGTGTCGCACGACGGTGTCTTCAACCTGGAGTCGATGGCGCTTGCGACTGAAGAGCTGTGGTTCACCGAATGGGAGTTCGGCGGCCCGGCGTGGAGCGATCAGGCGCGCGCCAACTTCGCGAAGTGGTCGCCGCACCTGCATGCCTCGAGGATCAAGACCCCGATGCTCATCGTCACCAACGAGCTGGACTACCGCGTCCCGGTGGATCAGGGTCTCCAGCTGTTCACGGCGTTGCGCAGAAACGGGGTTCCGTCGGAAGCGCTCGTGTTCCCGGACGAAGGACACTGGGTGCTGCAGCCGCTGAACAGCCGGCACTGGCACGAGGCGGTCTTCGGGTGGCTGAAGAAGTACTTGAGCGACGACGGGACTGCGACGAGGAGATAGTCGTGAGTTCTGAGTTCTGAGTTCTGAGTTCTGAGTTCTGAGTTGTGAGTTGTGAGTTGTGGATTCTGAATTCTAGATTCTGAATTCTGGATCCTGAAAAGGAGAGTTCATGGCGAAACGGAAACCCCGCCGCGCGACGCGCGCGGCCCGCCCGGCGCGGTCCGGGCGTCCCAAGAGTGCTCGACGCGCCACCCCCGCCGCACGGTCGGTTGGCCGGATAGAGGTTCTGCGCCGGGAACCTGAAACGCTCCGGCTGCGCGCGATCGAGCCCTCGCTGACGGTCGACAACATCGATCAGAGTCTCAAGTACTACACCGATGTCCTCGGCTTCATCGTCGGCGGCCGCCACACCGACAAGAGCGGCGCGCTGCGCGGCGTGATGCTGAAAGCCGGCGCGTGCGGGCTGGGTTTGTCGCAGGACGATTTCTCGAAGGGGCGCGACCGGAAGAAGGGCCTGGGGATGAGCCTGTGGTTCCAGACCGCGCAGGACATCGACGCCATTGCGGGAAGGATCACGGCGGCCGGCGGACGTCTCGTCGAGGGGCCCACGAACCAGGAGTGGGGAGGGCGGAGCCTGACCGTCGACGATCCTGACGGGTTCCGGCTGAGGATTTACGCGGAGAAGTAGCGGCCGGACCCTGGTCGTGGCGGGCGTCCTCCTCGTGCTCGCCACGGCATTCCTCACACGGAGCGCCCCACCCTCGCCGACGCCGATTCCCACGGGAGCGTTCGCGTTCGCGGTCCTCGGCGACGCTCCGTACTTCATGTGGGAAGATCTCCAGTTTCGACTCGTCCTGAAGGCGCTCGACGCCCACGAGCTCCGGTCGGTCGTTCACGTGGGCGACATGTTCTGGCGGCCCTGCACCGACGCCTACTACCGGCGAAGCCTCGAGTGGTTCAACGGCCTGCGGCATCCGGTGATCTACACGCCGGGTGACAACGAGTGGTTCGATTGCTGGGAGCCGCGATCCGGCCGCTTCGCGCCCCAGGACCGGCTCGATCGCATCCGGAAGATCTTCTTCGCCAATCCAGCCCGGAGCCTGGGTCAACGGCCGCGAATGGTGGTCAACCAGGGCGGTCGGGGCTCATTTCCCGAGTTCGTCGAGAACGTTCGCTGGGTAGAAGAGGCGTTCGTCTTCGCAACGGTCCATCTGATAGGCAGCATGAACGGCATGAAGGAGTTTCCGGGGCGTGCCGCGTCCGAAGACGCGGCGGCGAAGCGCCGGACCGAGGCGGCCGCGGCGTGGGTGCGCGAGACGTTCGCCGAAGCGGCGGCCTCGAACGCCCCGGGCGTCGTCCTGGCGTTCCACGCGAGCCCGGACTTCGACGAACGTCCACCGACGTCGAGGAACCGCGCCGTCTTCGAGCCGTTCCTCGCCGCGCTCGAGGAGGAGGTGGAGCGGTTTCAAAAACCGGTCCTCGCCATGCACGGAGACGATCACATCTACATCGTTGATCGCCCGCTCGTGAGACGCGGAACGGGCCAGCGGCTGGAGAATTTCGTTCGGCTCCAGGTGCCCGGCTCGCCGGAAGTCGGGTGGGTGAGAGTGACCGTGCAGCCGGGCGCCGCAGATCCGTTCACGTTCGAGAATCACGTCCTGGCGCGGTGGAAGTACTGGTAAGCATTCTGACTTTCGTGACTTCACGTGACTGCACGTGACACGCTCGGACGGAATCTAGGGGGAGGTTTCGGAGGTTTTGGGAGGATGACTTCGCTCGTCGGGGATGCCGTCACGCCGAGCGGCCCGGCGGAGCCGGGCCGTAGCGTTGATGCCACGGATCGCGCGCGAACGTGCGACGCCATCTCGAGGAGGCGTTCGTGATCGCACGGTCGCGCGCGATCCGTGGCATCAGCGCTGCCGCGCTACGCGCGGCCTCGGCGTGCCGGCCGATCTCCGGTCATGTCACTTGCTCCGAACGGTCTGCTTAACCAGCATGTGTGTGGAACTAACCGGCAGGGAAAAACCTTCGTCTCGTATTTGCTGCTCGGAACAGGGGCGTGTTGAGGACTGTCCGATCGCCTCTTGCTGTTATCGTTGATTACGAGCCGAGGCGGCGTTAATGGCAATGTTGATCGGCTACTACGATGCGGCTGGCGACAATCGCGGCGACCACGCGGTAACGGTTGGCGGATATCTGTCGCCAGTTCGGAGTTGGAGTCGTTTTCGGCGCGATTGGCGCAAGATTCTCGATCCTCTCGGCATCGGCGTCTTTCACATGACCGATTTCATTGCCGGCGAGGGTGACTTTACCGAGTGGAAGAGCAAGCCAATTCAGCAGATGGCCGTCTTGAAGAAGTTAGCAAGGGTTCATCGTCAGGCATTGCCATTTCAGTCCTGCTAGCACCGTACTGTTGAATGACTGGAATGTCGTCAATCGGGTCTACGAATTGAAAGAATGTCACGCGACGCCGTATGCGATGGCATCGTTCAGTGTTCTAAGCAAGTCCATAAAATGGATGGGCCGCGAGCACCCACACGATCTGTTAATGGAGTTCGTGTACGAGCAGGGTGATAGCGGCCGCGGCGATTTCATCCATTTCATGGACTGGGTTCGTGAGGTCGCGCGTAACAAGCTTCCGTCGCAGATGTATCCAGTTTTCAAACCCAAGGAACTGGAGCCGTTGCAAGCGGCAGATTTTTCATCCTGGGAACAGCGGTTTGTAGCAACTCGGCGCGTGCAAGGATTCACGCACGGCTTTCGTGAGTCTATGGGAATCTTGCTCACGCTAAGACACAGAAACGACTGGGGCGTCGTTGACATAACTCGTCTCATCGAATGGTGCGAGTGGTTGGGTGTACCAAAGCGGTCTTCTTCCGTGAAGCGTTCACAGAGGGAGCGTGCGAAGTGGCGCCCTGCGCCTTTTGCAAAACGCCCACGGACGACTTCCCCCGAAGACCCTCGCTAAACGCTCCATTACCTCCGCGTAATCCGTGGCTGCAATAATCTGCGTCCATCTGCGTAAATCTGCGGCATGAAGCTGCGGCCCTTGAATTCATCCTCCCTTGACCTCCCAGACCTCCCCCAAAAACCGTCTGGGTGAAGTCCCGAAGAGTCAGGCGGCTATGTTCGGATAAACGACCGGACCTCTGTGGCGTACTCGACTGGCATCTGCAGCGGCAGCCAGTGCCACCCGCCGCCGATCACCGTGACCTTCGACCCTCGGACCTGCTCGCCCAGTCGGGCCGCGTGAACCGGCGGGAAGTGAGCGTCCGCCTCTCCCCACAGCGCGAGCGTGGGCACCTCTATACGGCGGTACTCCTCGCCGAGTCGCGGGAGGACCCCCTGGTATCCCGCGCACATGCGGATGATGAACCGGCGCACGTCGTCGCGGCGGAAGCCATTCCAGAAGTCGCCGAGGACCGCCTTGTCGACCTGGTGACCGCGAGGGAGGAAGGTCCTCAGGGCGCGGCGGAAGACGAGCCCGGGAGTGCGTCCGAGGAAGAACTGATTGAGCTTGAAGCGCCGGAGCAGGCCGATCTCCCACGACGTGCGCTCGTCGAACTGCAGCAGCGAGCCGGTCACCACGACGTGCGAGACTCGTCGAGGGTATCGCGCCGCGGCCACGAGCGCCGGCTGCCCGCCCATGTCCGCGCCGACGATCGCCGCGCGATCGATCTTCCAGTGGTCCAGGAGCGCGATCAGCCGCGACGCCATGTCGAACGGCGTCGCGCCGCCGGGCCAGGCTTCGCTGTCCCCCATGCCGGGCCAGTCGAGCGCGATCACGTCGAAGCGATCGGCGAGCAAAGGGCCGACCTCGCTCCAGAGCTGCAGGCTGTCGGGATAGCCGTGGAGGAAGACGATCGGATGTCCCTTCCCGAGCCGCGCGTACCGCAACGGAAGGCCGCGGACGTCGTCGAAGCGGACTGGAACCATCAGTGGCGCGGCGCGTCCCGGTGCAGGGCCTCGGCCGCGAGCACACCGGAGATCGCGCAGAAGCTCACCCACTGGCCGGGATGCGTCGAGGCGCCGGCCAGATAGAGGCCGCGAATCCACGGGCTCCGGTGCCGCATGCGGCCGCCCAGGAAGAGGCGCCGGTTCATCGACGGATTCATGCTGTCGCGGTACAGGTTCATCTCCGTCCCCCACTGCCGCGACGTGCGGCTCGCCACGACCGTGACGTCCGTCAGGCCGTCCTTCCACCAGCTCTGGTCCACCATTTGGCGAAGCGCTTCCGACTGACCCTGCTCGCCGAGCTCGCCGGCCGTTCGGTGATCGATCGGAGCGATCAACCGCATCGGGAACTGGCCTTCGTCGCCGGCGGCCTGACCAGCCACCGTCGGCGCAACCGCCAGCGTGACGTTGCCCTTTCCGCCGAGCATGAACCGCAAGTACCAGCGCGGCGCTCGGCCCCGGGCGCTGAGATAGGCGCACATGCCAGGCGATTGAAGAGGCACCCTCTGCAGCCGCCGGCGGACCGACGCGGGCACGCCATCCACCAGCTCGTCGTACGTGCCGATCCCGTGGTAGTTGGAGACCGCGGCGTCGCAGGGGATGACCTCGCCCTGCTCGAGCTCGACGCCTCTCACGCGCCGATTGTCGGCTCTGATGCGCCGTGCGCGCGTGTTGACGCGGATCTCCACGCCGATCTCTTTGGCATGTTCCATCAAGACCTTCGGGATCGCTCGCATGCCGCCGCCCGGCACGTAGGCCCCGATGCTGTGGACGAGCGCAGGCACGAACGCCATCACGCTCGGCGCATCGTCTGGCGACTGGCCGGCGATGTGGGTCCAGATGACGATTGCGTCGACGACCTCGTCGGGCAGTCCGGTCCGCCGCAACACGCTTCTCAGGGATCTCAACAGGAAGGGAGCCGCGCCGAGGGCTCCGCGACGCGCCAGCTCGAACACGGTCGGACGCGAGACGACGAGAAGCGGCGCGAGCCTGCGCCGGAACGCCTCCATCTCGGCGACGAAGCGTTCATACGCACGCCCGGCGCCCGCCCACGCCAGCTCCAGCTCACTCGCCGTTCGTTCCAGATCGAGAAAGATCCGAACCGGCCGCCGCGCGGGAGAGTGGACCTCGTACAACTGCTGTACCGGCTGCAGGTCGAGGGCGGCGATGTCGATGCCGAGCCTGTCGAACGCCCACTCGAGGCCGGGCTTGTCCAGGAGGATGTAGGGCCCGCCGTCGAACGACAGGCCGCCCGCGGTGAGGCCCGACGCGAGGCCGCCGGGCTCCGCGCGCGCCTCGCACAGCAGCACGCGATGGCCGAGCGCGGCCAATCGTGCGGCGGCCGTCAGGCCGCCGACCCCGGCGCCGATCACGACGACCCTCACTGGGGCCCCGGACCTCTTAGGTCCGGGGTTCGGGGATGTCTGAGCCCGATCATGGCCCGCACCGCGCTTCGCGCGGCGCGCAGGGGAAGCGACGGGCTGTACTTCGGGGGAAACGCCTGCTCATCCATCTCCGGTACGAACAACGCACCGCGTCCGCTCCCCAGCACGTAGACAGGGTAGGAGACAAGACTGAGGAGCGCGGAAAACTCGTTGTGGTACGGACTCTTCCACTCTCCAATCGGATCGTCCGGGCCGGCGACCTCCGGCGACAGGTCGCCCGCGCCGAACCAGTGATGGGCGGCGCGCAGCATGCTCGACTCGCGCGGGTTGCGCATCCCCATGTGCCGGGCCGCGACGATGTCGACCGCCAGGCCGTCGATGCCGGCATAGAACCGCAGCGGGGTCTTCGGCCGCGGACAGCCCATCACGCCGACGAGCCCGTCCGCGACCTCGTTCCACGCTTCCAGAATGGCAAAGTGCGGCGGGCAGGCGTCGAGCAGCATCATGACCGCGGTCTCGCGCTGCGCCTGCCGCTCGCAGAACAGGAACTGATCGCACCGCGCGCCGAGCCACTCGACGTTTCCCACGGTCAAGTACGCGATCTCGACCGGATGGCTGCGCATCTTGCCGAGCGAGATGCGGAAGTCGGCCTCTTTCCAGGTCCGGCTGACCGTGTACTGCGCCATCCCGCGGCTGAATCGATGCTCGGCCTGGTCGTTCGACGTGTCGACGAGCCGATACCAGGGCGAGGAGAATCCGAAGTACTCGGCCACCGCGCGCACGTCGCGGTTCGTGTAGAACTCGTCGTAGATGTTCGGGCCCTCGAGGGCCACGACCGCGCCGCATCCCTGCTCGGTGAGATAACGCGCGAGCTGCTCCAGCACGGCGGGGTCGGTGATGTTGGACCTGTCCTTGCGGTGATAGCCCAACATGAAGGTCGGCTTGATCGCGACGCTCAGGTCGGCGCGGCGCTTGCCGAGCCTGGCCGCGCGCGCATCGAGCGCCGTCAACAGCTCCGAGGCTTCGAGCAGCCGGCGCAAGGCGGCGAGCTTCTCCGACGGTTCGTCGCCTCTGACGACATCGACGCGGGTGCCGCTTCCGAGCGGATTGTCCAGGGAGGCGCGATGGCGGAGGCTCCGCGGGAGGAACTCCTCGCCGATCTTCGCGATCTCGGCCGCGAGCGTCGTCGCATCGTGTCCCCCCACGAGACGGTCCTCATCGTCGAACGAGGCTGCGAACAGCTCGAAGAGCGCGCCGTGGCGCTCCTCGTCCAGTTCAATGCGGGAGAAGTCGCCGACGAGCGTCGATGGAAGGGCGGCGTCGTTCTCGGCCAGCGATCGGATGCGGTGCCAGCAGAGCCAGGCGGTCTTCTCCGCGTCGATGTTGAACTCGCAGAAGCGCCGGAACGGCCCGTACTCGAGGGCCGACCGCACCTCTGCGGGCACGCTGCCGACGAGGCCCCCGATCGTCGTGATCGCTCGGGCGAGCGTTCGAGAGAACGGCGCATCGCGCCATTGCGCGTGCATCAGCACCGAGCTCGCCCATCCGCCGACGCCGCCGGCGAGCTGGCGGGTGTAGGCCTTCATCCGCAGAAACGGTCCGCCCAGACGCAGGATCGCGCCGCGGATGTAGATCGCGTGCATCTCTTCGTCCTTCCACGCCCAGATGAGCGCGTGGCGAAGGATCTCTCGCACGTCGGACGGGATCGGCATCGCGGCCAGCCGGCGCGTGATCGCGTTCTCGCGGTAGCCGATGGCGACGATCTCCTCGCGCTCGAGCGCGAGCAGAAACAGGTCGAGCATCTCCTCTCGGGGACGGTCGGCCCACCGTTGTTTCCCTTCGGCGAGCCGCTTTTCGAATTCCTGGTAGATGGATCCCACGCTACATCCGGCGCATGCGGAACGTGCCGCGATCGGTGCGCGAGCGGAAGGACGACGTGAAGAGGTCGCCGGCGACCTCGCCGGCGTACTCGTAGACCCCGCCGCCGAACACGCCCAGGTCGGATGACCCTTTGAACGTGCACGACGCTGGAGCCGCGGACCTCTCAGGTCCGCGGTCAAGGACGAGGTCCGTCCCGCGGTCGATCACGAGATCCGTCGAGTAGCAGGCCTTCAACACTCTGCCGAACGTCGCGTGAAACGCCGCGCGCCAACGGCCATCGTCCGCGCGTGTCATCACGGCGCGAAGCGGTCCATGAAACCCGTTCGCGTCGCTGTGCCACTCCCCTTGCCAGCGTCCCGTGAGCGGATCGGTCGGCGCCGGAGACGGTGGGGAGTTCCAGGCCTCGTGAAACCCCCGGCAGCTCGTGACGAGCGGCGACGAGAAGGTGCAGCAGGTCGCTCAGCGGCATGCGAGTCCAGTGATCGCGCCGATCCGTGAATCCTGGTCATGCCTTGCCACCATGATCACCGCGAACACGATCTGCAGCCCTGAGGCGATGGCGTTGGGCAGCCAGATCCCCCGCCGCGCGAACCGAAGACCGTACAGGAACCAGAACAGATACACGAGAAGGAAACCGACGACGAACCAGAGCGACACAGACGACGGCTCGGGGATCCTCCACTCATGGACAACCTGCCGTGCGATCGCGCTGCACGCGATGAACCCGAACAATACGCCCAGGTTGTCCCAGGTTTTATCGGAGATGCCATCGAGAGACATTCGCATCCAGTCTCAGTTGTGACGCATTGCTGCGTGCCAGTTCACGACCAGCTGCACCGGGGCCCCGCGATCGGCGGGTCCGGTCGTGTTGACGAGAAACCGTTTTCCGTCCCTGCTGACCTGGTAGTGCGTGCGCACGTCGGTGAGTCCGGTGACGCGGGTTTGAAAAAGGGCAACCGGAATCCCGGGCTCGAACGTCTGGCCACGGCCGACCGACACTGCCATCAGCCTGTGATCTGGGCCGATGAAGAACAGCTCGGCGCCGTCTGCCCGCCACTGCGGATCCGCCCCCCCGCTCGTAGAAATCAGCCACTTTTCCTTGAGGCCCGGGAAATCCTGGACGTACACCTGGGGCTGCCCCGATTCGTCCGACGTAAAGGCGATCCATCGGGCATCGGGTGAAAGCTGCGCCTGCTCTTCGTTGAACGGAGACTGCACCACCGGCTTTGGCGTGCGCGGCTCGGCCAACGGCAGCAGCATCGTGTCCACGCGATTTCTGCCAAGCGACTGGTACACGATCGCGCGACCGTCAGGCGTCCAATGTGTCGGTGTGTTCGTCGAGCCGTTCGCAAGAAGCGACGTTTCGGGACCGGTCCCGCTCGCGGGGATGACGGCCAGATCCAGCTGCCCCTTTCGGAACGCAATCCGCGACCCGTCCGGCGACCATATCGGACAGCAATGAGCCGGACCGTTCGTCATCCGGGAGACAGTGCCCCGTGCGAGATCGCGAACCCAGATCGCGCCGGCCACGCCCACGGCCAGCTTGCGGCCGTCCGGAGACAGCCGCGGTACCGTGTAATCACCGGGCTCGCCGATGGTCGATTCGAGCGCGCCGCTCCTCGAATACCAGTTGAGCGTGTTCTGGCGGGTCGCGGCCAACGCGCGGTATGCGAATGTGCCCTGATCCGAGAACGTGTAGGCGCCCTGTCCGCCCTCGTCCGCCCCGACGCCCTGCCGGAGCACGATCGGTTCTCCGGAGGTTCGGCGCCGCTCGGGATCGAACCTGTGTATGAACAGCGTCCCCCCGGCCCCCGCCATGGTGCCGCCGCCCGTCGCATACGCCAGCCAATGAGGAGGCACGAAGACCGCGCGGCGCGGTGTAGACACGACTGGAGTACTCGCTCCCGGATCGAGCGACCCGACGAACACTCCGCTCAGGTCCGCCTTCGCGCTGCGCGCCAGATAGAGGAAATGACGGGCGTCTGGTAGGAAATCCGGAAAGCGGTGCGACACGTGCTCGCTCGTCTTGTCGAGCGTCGTGACCGGCGCGGGGATGCCGCCCGAGGCCGACACACGATGGAGCGGCACATCGGCCGCCGGCGCAAAGACGATCACGCCGTCTCGATTCCAGCTCCCGCCGTAGCCGGAGGGTGCGTCGCACAACGCTCGGGGCGTGCCGTCGGGAAGATCGACACGCATCAGCTTGCCCTCGGCGAAGAACGCAATCGAGCGATCGTCGGGCGACCAGAATGGCAGGAAGCCATTTTCGGTACCGTTCAGCAGCTGGGGCTCGGGGACATCGAGACGTCGCTGCCACAGGCGGCGCACGCCATCGGCCCCAATCGCGGGCATGATGATGCGCGACCCGTCGTGCGACAGGATAGGGGTCATGTACACCATGGCGAAACCCGCGGCGAGAAACGTCGCGCCCTGAGGCGGAGGAATCTCGAAATGAAGCGCCGCCGGCGCCTCTGCGCCGCGCGGGCGCAGCAGGATCGACGCCGCGCCCGCGAGCGCGAGCAGCAGCGCGGCGGAGCCCGCAATCCACCACCGCCAGTCGCGAGGGCGGACGGTCGCTGCTCCGGCGCTCGATGGTGACGCCGGACCCGCTGTCGCGATCCAGCCCAGTTGCAGCAGCACGTCGTGGATCGAGCTCCAGCGGTCGGCGGGATCCTTGGCGAGCGCCCGGCCAATCAGATGATCGAGGACCGGAGGGGTCACCGGCTGCAGGCTCGACACGGGTGGAGGGTCGGTAGACAGAATGGCCGCGATCACGCTCGCCTGGCTCTTCCCGTCGAACGCCCGCTTCCCGGTCAGCATTTCGTAGAGCACGGCGCCGAACGCGAAGATGTCGGCGCGCGCGTCGACATCGCGCCCTTCCAACTGCTCTGGCGACATGTATTGCAGGGTCCCGAGAATCGTGCCCTGGCCGGTCAGCGCCTGCGCCAGCGTCGGCGAGGCCGTCTCCCCTGTCGCGAACGGCGCGACCGACTTGGCGAGCCCGAAGTCGAGCAGCTTGACGCGGGGTCCGGACGACGCACCGGGCCCGCGAACGAGAAAGATGTTCGACGGTTTGAGGTCGCGATGGACGATGCCTGCGGTGTGAGCGCGGTCGAGCGCCTCGGCAATCTGCTGCGCGATCTGCAACGCGGAGGGCAGAGGCAGAGCGCCGCGGCGGAGGCGCTCTGCAAGCGTTTCGCCTTCGAGGAACTCCATGACCAGGAAGTCGATGCCCGTGTGCGAGCCGACATCGTGCAGCGTACAGATGTTGGGGTGGTTGAGGTGCGAGATGGCCCGGGCCTCGCGCTCGAAGCGATCCCGCAGTCCGGGGTCGCCGGCGAAGGCCGGTGGCATCACCTTGAGCGCGACGGTGCGATCGAGCCGTGTGTCTCGGGCGCGGTACACCTCGCCCATGCCGCCGGCGCCGGCCGGAGCGACGATCTCGTACGGACCCAGGAACGCGCCGGGCGAGAGTGCCATCGATGTGTCGACCGATTATAGGTGCGTCTCGGCCCGCTGGTTCTCCCGTCCTCCGTCACTTCGGAGCGTCCTTCTTTCCCATCCTCCTCTCGCAGAGCGCGAAGTCGAGGAAGAATCCAGGCTTCTTCGAGTCCGACTCGAGGAGACTCCGAAGCGCCGTCGAAGACGCGACCTTCAGCGGCTTGTCGTAGTTCAGCGTCTGAATGCGGAGCTTGTTGCCCGAGAGCGTCGCGCGCACGAAGACCCACTCCACAGGCTCCAGCGGCAACGTGCCTTTCGCCGCTTTGACGTTGAACAGCGTGCTTCCCGCCACGCTGCTGGCGTACGCCTCGTATTGCTGTGGCTCCAGATCCGGCTCCCTGACCTCGACGAGGATCCTCGAGGCGTCCGCGGCGGTGATGTCGAGCGCGCTCTTCTCGGTTTCAGGCTCGGCCAGCGGGGTCTGGCAGTTCCAGTTGCCCAGCAGTGATGTGTCCACCTTGATGGCCGGCGCCGTGTCGATTGGGACCGCGGACAGGCAGCCGCCGGCCGCGAGGACCGCGATGAGAATCGCGGCGCGCGCGCCCATGGCATCTCGACGTGTGCCAGGCACGGCGGCAATCGTAGCACGCACGGTTGCGGGAAACCGTCAGGTGGCGAAGCGCCCCCGCTGCACGAGCACCCAGTCCGCCCCCTGGCGGCGATACGCGAAGGTCGTTCCCTGCATGTCCACTTGAATCGAGTGCGGGTGGCTGTGCCCGTAGACGACGGACACGTCGACGGTCTCGCCGTCGCCAGGGGCGATGTTGACCTGGAGACAGCTTCCATCCTTCGGCTTGTCGATCGGGTCCGGGTGCAGCTCGAATCGCGGCGGCGGCGTGAGCCGTGCGAGGAGCGTCTTCGGGGCGGGGCGGTCTCCGATGCGGACGTAGAAGGTGTGGGACTTACCGTCCGCCGGCGCAATCGGCGCCTTCAGTTCCTCGGCGAGACTGATCTCTGCCAGATGGAGCGCGTCTGGGTCGGGCAGCTTGACGTCGACCGGCGCGTAGAGCTTTGGCGCGCACGCGCAGAGGATCAGCGCGGACGCGGCGGCCAGCGGCTTGAAGAGGCGCATCTCGGTCACCTGTTCTGGGGCGCTGGGATCCAGTGTCGCATATCCCACGCTTCGCGAGAATCTGCGTTAACCTGCGGCTGTGCGTATGGTCGATGCCCCCACCGATCCGCGGCTCGCGCTGTACCGCGGCGTCCGCGACGCCGAGCTGCTGCGGTCGCACGGTGTGTTCGTCGCCGAGGGCCGGCTGGTCGTGCGGCGGCTCCTCGAGTCGCGTTTCCGCACGAGATCTGTCCTCGTCACGCCAACCGCTCGCGCGGAACTGTCTGATGTGCTTGAACGTCTCGACGAGGCCCCGCCCGTCTACGAGGCGGACATGGATCTCTTCCGCCAGCTGACCGGCTTCAACGTGCACCGCGGATGTCTCGCGATCGGCGAGCGCCCGGCCCCGACGTCATGGCGCGAGGTCGTCCGCCACACGCGGACGGCGATCGTGCTGGAAGATGTCGGCAACCCTGACAACGTCGGCGGCCTGTTCCGCGCGGGGGCGGCGCTCGGCGCGGACGCCGTCCTGCTGTCCCCCGGCTGCGCCGATCCGCTCTACCGCAAGTCGATCAGGACGTCGATGGCGGCGACGCTGACGCTTCCGTTCGCGGAAGCGGAGCCATGGCCGGACATGCTGGAGAATCTCCGCCGCGACGGCCTCGAGATCGTCGCGCTGACCCCGTCAGGGTCCGAGACGCTCGACTCGAGTCGTCGCGCGCCGCGGCTCGCGCTCGTCGCCGGCCACGAAGGTCGCGGTCTGAGCGGGGGCGCGCTCGCACGCGCCGACCGTCTGGTCCGCATCCCGATGGCGCCCGGCGCCGATTCGCTCAACGTGGTGACGGCCGTGGCGATCGCGCTGCATGCGATGCAGCTCTAAAGGGCTGCGCTACGCCTCGCTCCAGCAGCCCTAAAGGGCTGCGCTACGCCTCCGCTGACCGACCCTAAAGGGCCGGGCTACTCTTCTCTTAGTACAACGATCGGATCGACACGCGTCGCGCGGCGAGCGGGCACGTAACACGCGATGAGCGCGATCGCTGCGATGAAAACAGTGACCGCCGCCATCGTCGCCGGATCGGTCGGCTTCACGTTGAAGAGCAGCGTGCCGAGGACGCGTGAGAGGAGCAGCGCGCCGACTATCCCCACGACGAGGCCGATGCCGGTGAGCCTCGCGCCCTGCCGGAGGACCAGGCCAAGCACGCTCGAGCGGGTGGCGCCGAGCGCCATGCGGATGCCGATCTCGTGGTGCCGCTCCGAGACGCTGTACGACAGGATGCCGTAGGTGCCGATCGCCGCGAGCAGCAGCGCGAGCGCCGCGAACGCGCCGAGGAGCTGCGCGATGAACCGCGGTCGCGCCACCGACTCCCCGAACACGTCGCGCATCGTCCGGAGCTTCACCATCGGGAGCGCAGGATCCGCCTCACGCACGACTTGACGCAATGTCGGCGCCAGTGCGTCGAGCTCGAGGTCGGAACGGACGACGACATTCATATTGTTGGGCACGAAGACACCGTCTCCGAGGCGCCCGAGCTGCTCGTAGATGAAGTACAGCTCGGTGCCGACGGCTTGATCGAGGCCGCCCTGCTTCACGTCTTTGAGGATGCCGACGACGAGGAACCACGGCGTGTTCGGTCCTCCGGGCTTGATTCGCCGCCCCACGGGGCTCGAGTCCGGATAGAACCTCTTCGCCAGCGCCTCGTTGACCAGCATCACGGGCGGCCCGCCCGCATCCGTCTCGCTGAAGGCGCGTCCCTCGATAACGGGAATGCCCATCGTCTCGACGTATCGCGCCGTGACCGTCTGGTAATAGTCGACGTTCGGGATCGGTCCGTCCGGTGGCGGCTTGGCCGTCGACCCCTCGAAGCTCGTGTCGTTGGCGTTGACCAGACGCAGCGGCGGCAGGCCGCTCATGGCCGCCGCGCTGTTCACGCCTGGAATCGTGCCGATGCGGTCCAGCGCACGCGTGAAGAACGCCGGACGCGACGTCGGCTCCCGGTACTGCGCCACCGGCAGCACGAGGCCGAACGTCGATAGGCGCGCGCGGTTGAAGCCGGCATCCACGTTCATCAGGTTCCAGAAGCTGCGCAGCAACAGCCCCGCCCCTGCGACGAGGACGACGGCGAGCGCAACTTCGGCCATGACGAGCGCGCTGCGCGTGCGGGCGCGTGCCTTCCCGCCGGTCGTCCGCGTCCCTCCCTCCTTGAGCGCGCCGTGCAGCAGCGTCTCGCGGACGTGCAGGAGGGGCGACAATCCGAACAGCAGCCCCGTAAAGATGGCGACGACCAACGTGAAGATCAGGACGGGCGGATCGATCGTGATGTGCGCGGCGCGGGGGACGCTGTCGGGGTTGGCGGCGAGCAGCAGCCGCAGGCCCGCGTAGGCCAGGCCGACGCCGACGACCGCGCCCATGATCGCGAGCACGACGCCCTCGGTCAGGAACTGGCGCAGCAGCCGCGCCCGGCTCGCCCCGAGCGCCGTGCGGACCGCGAACTCGCGGTGCCGCGATTCGGACCGCGCCAGCAGCAGATTTGCGAGGTTGGCACACGCGATGAGGAGCACGAAGCCGACCGCTCCCTGCAACACCCAGAGCGCCGTTCTCACGCCGCCGATCATGTCCTCGTGGAGGCTGTCGATCCGGAACCGGTGGGTCTTCAGGTTCGGGACGTGCGTGTTCGGCGCGATCGTCGCCCACTGCTGGAGCAAGGTCTCGAGGTCGGCGCGCGCCTGGCCGATCGACACGCCGGGCTTCGTCCGGCCGACGAGATAAAGAAAATGCCCGCCCCGTCCGCCCGGATTCTTCGGATCGATCGTCAGCGGCAGCCAGAGCTCGACCTTCGCGTCGTGTACGTCGAACCCGGGCGGCATGATGCCGACGATCCGCGTCGGCAGGCCGTTGACGGGGACGACGCGGCCGACGGTGCCGCGATCGGCGCCGAACTCCCGCTGCCACAGCTCGTAGGAGAGGATCGCGACATCCTCAGCCTCCGGCAGGGTGTCCTCGCGAGTGAACTTCCTGCCGACCAGTGGATTCACCCCGAGCACCTCGAGGAGCTCGTGCGTCGTGACGACGCTGTTGACGCGGCTCGGCTGCTCGGTGCCCAGATTGGAAGCTCCCGCCCGGTATCCGCCCACGTTCTCGAACGCCTGGTTGTGATCGCGGAACTCGAGGAACTCCGGCGCCGAGATCCAGAACTGATCGAAGCCGAGCGCCGGGAACTGGCTGGTGATGAACATCAGCCGCTCCGGCTCGGGATACGGCAGGGGACGCAGGGCGACGCCGTTGACCACGCTGAAGATGGCGGTGTTGGCGCCGATGCCGAGCGCGAGGGTGAGCACCGTGACCGCCGCGAACCCGGGTGCCTTCACCAGGTAGCGCAGGGCGTAGCGGATGTCCTGGACCAGCGTCTCCATAGGCTAGATTAGACGTTCCATCGCCAAAGAAAGGTTGGCCAATGTCGAGATATCTGCTCGTCCTGCTCCTGACCGCGCTGCCGTCCATCACGGCTGGGCCGCTCGCCGCCCGGGAAGATCCTGTTGCGACCTTCTCCATCCTCGGCTTCGATCCCGCCTCGGGCGAGATTGGCGGCGCCGTCCAGTCCCGCGTGTTCTCGGTCGGCAACGGCGTCCTCTGGGCGGAGGCCGAAGTCGGCGTCGTCGCCACGCAGGCGATCGTCGACATCAGCTACGGCCCTCAAGCCATCGCGATGCTCCGTACCAACCGAACGCCCGCGGAGATCGTCAAGGAGATCTGGGAGAAGGATCCGGACCCAAGACCCCAGGACTGGACGAAGCAGGGCCGGCAGTTCGCCGTCATGAACGCGAAAGGGGAGTACGCGGCGTTCACGGGCCCGAAAGCGAGCGCGTGGGCCGGCCACAAGGGCGGGAAATTCTGCACGGCCCAGGGAAACATCCTGGCGGGCGAGGCGGTCGTCGCGAACATGGTCAAGGCGTTCGAGGAGACGACGGGCCATCTGTCGCTCCGCCTGCAGGCGGCGCTGGAGGCGGGGCAGGCGGCCGGCGGGGACACGCGCGGGATGCAGTCGGCCGCGATGCTGATCGTCAAGAAGGGGGGCGGCGTCTGGCTCAACAACGATACGGTCCTGCGGCTGCAGGCGGATGACAGCCCGGAGCCAATCAAGGAGCTCCGGCGGCTCGTCGAGATCGCCGCGAAGCAGCGCGAGCGGCGGGCGGGGACAAACGATGATGGAGCCCGACCTTCAGGTCGGGCGTGTGCGGGTCAGCCCGTTGCATGCAGGAAGCAGGGAGAACCTATGCCGGACAGACGATCGCTAATCGGCGCGGGGCTCGCGGCGGGGATTGGCGCGGCGGCGGGCGTCGAGGCGGCGCCGCAGCAGTCGCAGGAGAAGATTCTCGCCGAGATCGTGACCGCGCTGGGTCAAATCCGACGAGAGATGCAGACGTCACGCGAGCAGGCGACCCCGGGCCACGGGATCCTGGAGACGATCCGCCAGCACCAGCGGACTTTCCTGAAGGCCTCGCAGAAGTACCCGGACTACATGGACGTCGGCATTCGCGCCTGGGATGCGATCTCCGACTGGCACGCGCGGTTCGGCGTGGTGTGGAACGTGACGCGCCAGCCGGACGGCCGGTATGCGACGAGCTTCATGTTGACGACCTTCATCCTGCGGCCGGAGCAAGGCGAGGAGTACATCGGGCTGCCGTACGACAGTAAGTGACCTCGCAGCCCGGTCACCGCGACGTGAGATCGGCCGAGGGGCGAAACGTCGGCGCGCGGCGATGCTTCGTCGCCTGCTCGTACGCGTACGCGAGCTTGAGCAGCGTCGGTTCGGACCAGGCGCGGCCGACGAACGATATCCCGACCGGCAGGCCGTGCGCGAAGCCGGCTGGAACGGTGATACTCGGATAGCCCGCGACCGCCGCCGGCGTCGAGCTGCCGCCGAGGAAATGATCGCCGTTGACGAGATCGGTCGGCCACGCCGGGTTCACCGTCGGCATGACAATCGCGTCGAGCCGGTGCTTGACCACGACGGCGTCGATGCCGAGGCGGCCGCTCAACCGGCGGTTTCTGGCGAGCGCGTTCAGATAGGCCTTGTCGGTCAGCGGTCCCTTCTTCTCCGCCATCTCGAACAGTTCCTGCCCGAAGAACGGCATCTCCCGGTCGCGCTCACGCTCGTTGAACGCAATCAGATCCTTCAGCGTGCGAACCGGCAGATCCTTGCGCGTCGCGAGATAGGCGTTGAGGTCCGCCTTGAACTCGTAGAGCAGCACTTCGAGCTCGCCTTCCTCGTACGCGCCGGCATTCGGCACGTCGGCCGGATCGACGATGATCGCGCCGGCTGTCTTCAGGTCGCCGATCGCGGTCTCGATGAGCCGGTCGGTGACGGGGCTGTAGCCGAAGAACCGCTTTCGTGCGACGCCGATGCGGGCGCCCTTCAATCCATCCGCGGTCAGACCGACCGTGTAGTCGGCGAGCGTCTTGCCGCGGCTGGCGAGCGTGACCTTATCGCGCGGATCGACGCCTGTCGTTGCCCCGAGCAGGATTGCCGCGTCCCTGACCGTACGCGCCATCGGCCCCGCGGTGTCCTGGCTGTGCGCGACCGGGACGATCCCGGATCGGCTGACGAGGCCAAGAGTGGGCTTCACGCCGACGAGCCCGGTGATCGACGACGGGCAGACGATGGAGCCGTCGGTTTCGGTGCCGACGCCGGCGACAGCGAGGTTGGCGGAGATCGCGGTGCCGGTTCCGGAGCTGGAGCCGCAGGCGTTGCGGTCGAGCGCATACGGGTTGCGGACGAGCCCCCCGCGCGCGCTCCAGCCGCTCGCGGACTTCGTGGATCGGAAGTTCGCCCACTCGCTCAGGTTCGTCTTGCCGAGGATGACCGCGCCGGCCGCGCGCAGCCGCTCGACGAGAAACGCGTCGCGCTCCGGCGCCGGGCCGACCAGCGCGAGTGAGCCGGCGGTCGTCATCATCCGATCGGCCGTGTCGATGTTGTCCTTCAGCAGGATGGGGATGCCGTGGAGCGCTCCGCGCGGGCCTTTCTCGCGCCGCTCGCGGTCGAGCGCGTCGGCGATCTCCAGCGCGTCCGGACTGGTCTCGATGACGCTCCGGAGCGTCGGGCCGCTCCGGTCGATGGCCTCGATCCGCGCCAGGTAGCCCTCGGCAATCTGACGCGCCGTGTAGCGGCCGGCGGCCATCCCCGCCTGCAACTGATCGATCGTGGCCTCTTCCAGCTCGAGAGGGACGGCCTGTGGGACAAGCAGAGTGGCGCCAAGAACGAGCGCGATCAGACTGGGACGCATGCGTTATGTTAATCCCATGAAAAAGCTGCTGCTGAGTCTGGTCCTGGGGGCGGCCGTCTACGCCGCGCAGCCGGCCGATAGCACCGTCGCCTTCGTCAACGTCAACGTGATTCCGATGGACCGCGAGACGGTCCTGGCCGATCAGACCGTCGTTGTCAGCGGCGGGAAGATCGCGTCAATCGGTCCGGCGGCGAAAGCGCAGGTGCCGGCCGGCGCGACGAAAGTGGACGCAAAGGGCAAGTACCTCATGCCCGCGCTTGCCGAGATGCACGCACACGTGCCCGGCGGTCAGGCGCCCGAGGCCGTCGTCGAGCGGGTGGTCTTTCTCTACGCCGCGAACGGCATCGGCACGATCCGCAGCATGCTCGGCCATCCGCGTCACGTCCCGCTGCGCGAGCGGCTCGCGAAGGGAGAGCTGTTCGGGCCGCGGATGTGGAGCTCCGGCCCGTCGTTCAACGGCAACAGCGTGACGAGTCCAGAGGTCGCCTCGCAGATGGTCAAGGATCAGAAGGCGGCGGGGTACGACTTCCTGAAAATCCATCCCGGCGTGTCGCGTGCATCCTTCGATGCGATGGATGCCACGGCCGACAGCCTCGGCGTCACGTATTCCGGGCATGTGCCGCTCGACGTCGGCCTGCACCGCGCGCTCGAGGCGAAATACGCGACGATCGATCATCTCGACGGATACGTCGAAGCGCTCGTGCCGCCTGGATCGCCGGCGTCGCAGACCTTCGGGCTGAATCTGACCGGCGTCGTGGACGAGTCGAAGATTCCGGACCTGGTGGCGAAGACGAAAGCGTCGGGAGTGGCGCAGGTTCCCACCGAAATCCTGCTGGAGAACTGGCTCGGCCCGCAGTCGGCCGAGTCGATGGCCGCCTGGCCCGAGATGAAGTACGCGCAGCCGGGCGAAGTGGAGAAGTGGACCGAGGTGAAGAAAAAGTACGAACAGGTTCCAGCCGAGGCGCGCCAGAAGCTCCTCACGATCCGGCGGCGCCTGATCAAGGACCTGCACGCAGCGGGTGTGACGATTCTCCTCGGCTCCGACGGTCCGCAGATCTGGAACGTGCCCGGCTTCTCCGCGCACCGCGAGCTGGGCACCTACGTCGCCTCTGGGCTGACGCCCTATCAGGCGCTCGTCACCGGCACGCGCAACGTCGCCGCGTTCTTCAAGGTCGAAAAGGAGGCGGGCACGGTAACCGCCGGCAAGCGCGCGGACCTCATCCTGCTGGACGCCAACCCCCTCTCCGACATCGCGAACACGATGAAGATCGCGGGCGTAATGCTCAATGGAAAGTGGATGTCGAGGGAGGACATTCAGAAGAAGCTCGACGCGGGGACGTAGGCCCGACCTTCAGGTCGGGCGTTCCCGGATAAGACGAGCGGTCGAATTGGTCCCGCCACGCCCGACCTAAAGGTCGGGCCTACTCTGTCCGGAGCGCCAGCATCGGATCCAGCGCGCTGGCGCGGCGCGCGGGGAGGTAGCCGGCGAGGAACGCGACGAGCGCGATCGTCGCGGCCGCTATCGCCAGCGTTGCGGGATCGGTTGCCGACAGTCCAAAGAGCTGCGCCTTCACGAAGCGCGTCGCGTAGAGCGAGATCGCCAGGCCGCCGGCGATCCCGACGATCGAGAGCAGCGCGACCTCGCGCAGCACGAGCCACAGCACCGTGCGCCGTTCGGCGCCGAGCGCCATGCGGATGCCGATCTCGCGCGTGCGCCGCGCCACGGCGTACGACATCACCCCGTAGAGGCCGATCGCGGCGAGCAGCGTCGCGAGCGCGCCGAACGCCGCCGACAGCCACGCCACCATCCGCTCGACGAACAGCGACTCGCTCGCCTGCGCCTCCATCGTCTTCACGCCGTAGATCGGGAGCGCGGGATCGAGCGCGCGGATGGCGTCGCGGACCGCCGCGGTGACGCCCGCGGCGTCCGCCTGCGTCCGCACGAAGAAGCTCATCTCGGTGAGATCGGGCTCCTGTTGATAGGACGAGTACATGAATCGCGGGATCTCGTCGCGCAGGCTCGTGTCCTTGGAGTCCTTCACGACGCCGACGACCTCGAGCGGGAAGTCGCCCTTGTCCCGGCCGTAGCCGAGGCGCTTGCCGATCGCGTTCCGCTCGTTCTGCCAGTAGTACCGCGCCATCGCTTCGTTGATCACGACGGCCTGCGGGGCGCCCTGGACGTCGCGTTCCGTGATCTCGCGCCCGGCGATGAGCGGGATCCCCAGCGTGGCGAAGAATCCCGGCCCCACGCTGTTGATGCTGATGTTCATGTTCTCGTCCTGCTTCGCCGTGTACCCGTCCACCCGCATCGTCGCCTGCCAGCCGTTGCCGCTGAGCGGTGCAATCGAGCTCATCGAGACGGATCGCACTCCGGGCAGCGCCGCCAGACGCTCCTGCGCGCTCTTGTAGAGCGCCTTGGTGCGCGCCTGGTCGTAGCCGCTGAGGGAGGGATCGATCCCGAAGCTGAGGAGCTGATCGACCTTGAAGCCCGGGTCGAGCGAGCGCAGGTTGTAGAGGCTGCGCGCGAAGAGCGCCGCGCCGGCGAGCAGCATGACCGACAGCGCGACCTGGGCGACGACGAGCCCTTTACGCACCCGCGCGTGTCCCGTGCCGCCGACGACGCCGCCCGCTTCGTCTTTGAGGGTCCCGGCGACGCCGGACCGCGTCGCCTGGATGGCCGGCGCGATGCCGAAGAGCAGCGCGGTCGCGATCGACAGGGCGAGCGTGAAGAACATCACGCGCAGATCCGGGTCGGACGAGAGCGTGACCGACCCGTCGCTGGCGCCCGGCAATGAGCCGATCAGGAGCGCCCCCGTCCATGATGCGACGATCAGCCCGAGCGCTCCGCCCGCGAACGCCAGCACGAGGCTCTCGGCGAGCTGCTGGCGGACGATCCGCATCCGGCCGGCGCCGAGCGCGAGACGGATCGCGACCTCCTTGTAGCGCGACGTCGCGCGCGCGAGCAGCAGGTTCGCCACGTTCGCGCAGGCGATCACGAGCAGCAGACCGACCATGGCCATCAGGACGATCAGCGAGTCGGAGAACCGGCGGCGGATGTCCGACTCGCCTTTCTGGCCCGGCATCAGCACGAGCGGTTTGGCGAGGAAGCGCGTGCGGAACCGTTCGGTGGCGTCGGTGTACTCCTTGATGTCGTGCTCGAGGATCTGCTTGAAGAGCACCTGCATGCCGGCGTCCGCCTGCTCCATCGTGACGCCCGGCTTCAGCCGCGCGAAGACGTTCACCCAGCGGCTCCGCCGGTTGTCGAGGTCGTTCCAGGTCGGCGTCATCTGCGCCTTCATCATGATCGGCACGTAGACGTCCGACGCGCCGCCGATGTCGACGCCGGTGAACCCGGGCGCGGCGACGCCCACGATCGTCATCGGGTGGCCGTTGAGCGTGATCGACTCGTTGAGGACGGTCGGATCGCTCCCGAAGCGCCGCGTCCAGAAGCCGTGGCCGAGGATGGCGACGGCGTGCGCCCCCGGGGTCGCGTCGTCCGACTGCGTGAACAGCCGCCCGAGGTGCGGCCGCGTGCCGAGGACGTCGAAGAAATTGCCCGAGACGAGCTCGCCCGTCACGCGCTCCGCCCGCCCCTTCCACGAGACGGTCGCCGCGACCTGCGCGCGCGCGAGCACGCCGCTGAACACTTCGTTACGGTCGCGGAAGTCCTGATACATCGGATACGAGAACGTCCGGTTGTTCATCGTCCGGCCGCGGAACGTGCCCGGGTCGTCGAGCTGGATGAGCTGCTCCGGATCCTTCACGGGCAGGCGTCGCAGCAGAACCTGGTCGAGCAGCGAAAAGATGGCGGTGTTCGCGCCGATGCCGAGCGCCAGCGTGCAGACGATGATGGCCGTGAACCCGGGCGCCCTGGCCAGGGTGCGAACGGCGTAGCGGACGTCGCGCCAGAAGGAGGGCATAGATCCGTGGATACAGGCAGATCCCGTGCCGGAGGAGGTCGCGCTATCTGGCTGATTTCCTGAGGATCAGGGACCCCCCGGGTCAAACGGCTGTCCGGCTCCGGGACCGGGCGTCCGGAAGCGAACTGCTGTGGCACGAGGCTTCAGCCTCGTTGATCTTCGGCGGACCGCCATAGCCTCTGGTACTAGGGACGCGTGCGTGAATTCGCGAGCCGTCGGACCGAGCTCAGCCCTGAACCGGCGCCGCCTCACCGGCTGCTTCGTGACGCGCTCGCCGAGTCCGGCAATGCTGCTTTCACACCACAACATACGGCGGACTGTTCTCCCGAACGAGCGTCGGCTGACGAACACCGAAGTACAGCTCCGCCTCATAGGCGTTGTGAGCGGAGCATCTAAGCTCGATGTTCTCGACGACGGCCGGACCGCCGCGAGCGTAGGGCACGACATGATGGAATTCGAGAAAGCCTGTCTCGGTGCATCGGCCGGTCGCGCCCACAAAGGCACAGCGTCCGGCATCGCGCGCCCACACCGACCGCTTCACGGCTGCAGGAATGTTGCGGGAGCTCGACAGAATCGTCCGACTCGCCCGCGGCCGCTTGGTCGAGGCCAGCCTGGTCCTATCCAACTCTGCGAGAAGCAGTGTGAGCGCTCGATCGAAGATCGCAGCCGGATCGCCGTTCGGAATGGAGTGTCGCAGCAGGTCCTGAGCCCGACGCAGTTTCTCGAGCGTTTCACGCCCGACCGTAAACTGGACTTTGTAGCGTTCTGGCGCAAGCGGAGCCACAGCGGCGAGCGTCTTCGAGGGTAATGGGACCGGCGGCGTCCGCTCGTGGTGTTCGTCGCCCCTCAGCGAGATGGGCTCGGTTCCGATGCTGGCTTGAACGTCAACCCCTCGAGCGGACGAGACGGCGAGAGGCTTCGGCGCGGGAAGTCTGCGAATGGACGACGGCACGTCCGGCCGAGGATGGATCTGTGCGACCAGCCGCTCAACCTCCCGCTTGGTCTTGTGCCGGGCGGCGTTCAGAACCTCCATATGGTTGGCGTCGGTCAAATGCGCTGCGAGCATTCCAACCGCCGTCAGGGTGATCGCTCCTTCGGCCAGCAGCTCCAGGATCCCAGGGAAACGCCGCGCTGCCCGCGCGGCCTCGATGCGTCCGTACGCGGCGTGCTCGGACAGGTGAAGCACCTGCGTGCAGTACGTGAAAAGGGATGAGCGCCCTTCGCCGAGGTAGAGCCGCCGCGCGTCGACTTCCATCAGAGATGCGATGAGGCGTACCGTCGCCTGACGCTCGTCTGCAGCGAGCCGCTTCACCAGGTCGAGGAGATCCTGATTGGACAACTGAGTAAACGAATGAATGCACGTCGTCATAACGCTTTATAGCATCGCGATTTTCGAGCCTCGCGCTGGTCGCCACGGCTGCGATCGATCGCGAGGCCGCCGTCTTCGTCGGACAGAGGTCCGAACACCGCGCCGTGGCGAACCTGCGGACGACGAGAGCGGAAGGGTCGCGAGCGTCGTGCGGTTAGTCGAGGAAGTGCGAAAAACCTGTCAAGCACTTTCTCATGTCGCCTTGGAAGAAACGATCGCTCGACGACTCGGTCCAGGACCGAGTGGCTGGTTGGCACGAGATCGGTGCCAGGCGTCGGCTGCAACTGGCTGATAATCAGGCGACCGCGCGCACGCGGCTCGTTGGCACGCGGCCAGGGGACGGCCTCTTGCGGCGGCGCAACTCGCCCGGTGACGAGTGATCTTGGAATCGTTTGATTCTGATGCGACGACTCGGTCCAGACCGAGTGACTCCTGGCACTAGATCGGTGCCAGGCACCGGTTAGCACAACAACGGTGCCAGGCGCCGGCTTTAAGGCTGAACAAAACCGACGTGGGAACCGCGCGCCTCCTGACGCGGGCTGGCGACGTATGCGGAGCGCGCTCGAGTGCTCTCACTCACCACCTCCGCCGCCCCCATCTCCGCCGCCGTCGCCGCTCCGGCTAAAGCCGGACTCTACGGGTGATTGGCTCCGTCCGGCTGAAGACGGACTCTACTTCGCCACCGCCCTGATCTGCGCCAGCTCCTTCATCACGTCGTCGAACCGGGTCTGCGCTTCCTTCCCGATCTTCTGATCGGCCTGGCCGACCATCCGGGCGATGTTCGACAGCTGATCGATCAGCATCGGCTGAGGATATGGCCCCTCGGCGGTGACGAGCTTGTCGTAGAGATCTTTGCGGGAGTCGCGCACCATCGCCGAAAGCGCCCGCGCCTCGCTCATCGCGTCGCGAACTTTCAGCAGGAACGCGGTCTGTTCCTCGAGGTCCGACTGCGTCACGCCATCCGCGGTGACGCGTGGATCGATCTTCACCTCGAGCGGCTTCGTGTCGCTCCAGCTCCCGGCGGTGAGCCGGACCTGGTACTTGCCCGGCGCCACCATCGGGCCATCCGCGCCGCTGTGGCGCAAATCCCATACGTACCGGTTGTGGCCGTCCTTCGTGCCGAGCGCCGCGACCGGTCCGCCGCGGCGGGACCCGCGCATGCCCTGTCCGGCGCCTTGCGGCGTGGCGGACGGCGGCTGGACGGTCCGGACGATGGTCCCTTTCGCGTCGAGGATCTCGAGCTTCACATCTCCCGATGGCGCGCCCGCGAAGACGTAGTCGATACGGGCGCCCGGTCCCGGATATTCCGGCACGTCGGGAGAGCCGCCCGACGCCGCGTGGCGCGTTCGCCAGGCGACGGCAGGCGTAAACAGTCGATTGGCCGCTTGGCCGGTCTGAAGACCGGCCCCTCCAGGACCGCCACCATTTCCATTTCCGTTCGGCTCCGAAGTGAACGATGTCGCGCCGGCCAACTGCTGCAGCGGCGTCACGTTGTCCATGATCCAGAACGAGCGGCCCATGGTTGCGATGACGAGATCTTTGCGATGGACGCGGATGTCGGTGACCGGCGTTTCAGGCAGGTTCTGCTGGAGCGACTGCCAGCGGCGGCCGTTGTCGAACGACACGAAGAATGCGAACTCAGTGCCGGCATAGAGCAGGCCCTGACGATCCGGATCCTCGCGGACGACGCGCGTGGGGTGATCGATCGGAATTCCATTGGCGCCGTCGGTCAGCTTCGACCACGTCTTGCCGTAGTCGTTCGTCACGTAGATGTAGGGCTTGAGGTCGTGCTCGCGCAGAAAACGGTAGACCGCGATGTACGCGGAGCCCTTGCGGTGCGGCGAGTCCTCGATGTTCTGGACGCGGCCGCCGGGCGGGAGATCCTTCGGCGTGACGTTCGCCCAGTTCTTGCCGCCATCGCGCGACACGTGGACGGGCCCGTCGTTCGCTCCGACCCACAGCACCCCGCGCTCGAGCCGCGACTCGACCATCGAATAGATCGAGCTGTAGACCTCTTCGCCCGTGATGTCGCGCGTGATCGGCGAGCCGGGCACGATCTGCTTGTCCGGTTCCCGCGCCGTGAGGTCCGGGCTGATCGTCGTCCACGTCACGCCTTCATCTGTCGTTCGGTGCAGGACGTGCGACGCCTGATACACCGTCTTCGGATCGTGCGGCGAGACGTGGATGACGGTCTGGCGCGGGAAGCGGTACTTGATGTCGTCCGGATCGTGGCCGTAGCGGTTCTGCGGGTAGATCCAGGTGTGCTTCTCCTGGCCGGTCGCGACGTTGTAGCGTCCGACTTCTCCCTTGCACGCGCCCCAGATCACCGAGCCGTCAGGACGCGGATGTATCTGGCCCGTCTCGCACCCTGGTCCCTGCGTCCAGGACTGCGCCGGGTTGTCGTAGCCCCACGAGTGCGGCGGCAGGCTCGGGACGATGACGGTCGAGTTGTCCTGCTGCGGCGCGTAGAGCCGGTAGGGGAACTGCTCGTCCACCGAGACCATGTAGAGCTCCGCGGTCGACTGGTTCAGGATCGACGACCAGGAGCGCCCGCCGTCGAGCGTGACGTTCGCGCCGCCGTCGTTGCACTGAAGCGCGATGCTCGGGTTGTCCGGGTTGAACCAGATGCCGTGGTTATCGCCGTGCGGCGTCGCCACTTGCGTGAACGTCTTGCCGCCGTCGGTCGACTTGTGCAGCGCCAGCTCGTTGACCCACACCTCGTTCTCGTTCTTTGGATTGACGTCGACGTAGTGGAAGTAGAACGGGCGCGCTCGAAGGCGCGGGTTGTTGTTGACGTTGCGCCACGTGGCGCCGGCATCATCCGACTTGAAGAGACCACCCTCGGGCCCAGGCGCCTCGACCATCGCGTACACGACTCGAGGATTGCTGCGCGCGACGTCGAGGTCGATCTTGCCGATCAGCTTCTGGGGCAGGCCGGCCGACAGCTTGTTCCAGGTCTCACCGCCGTCGGTTGATTTGTAGATGCCCCCTTCGGTCGCCGGTCCGCCGCTGACGATGTCCCAGCCCAGACGGAGACCGCGATACATGCCGGCATAGAGCTCGTTCGGGTTCGAGTAGTTGATCGCGAGCACGCGGCCGCCCGTCTGATCGTTCACGAAGAGCGTCTTCTTCCACGTCTTGCCGCCGTCGGTCGTCTTGAAGATGCCGCGCTCGGCGTTCGGGCCGAACGGAGATCCGAGGGCGGCGATCCAGACGATGTCCGGGTTGGTTGGGTGGACGATCACGGAACCGATCTGCCCGGCATCTCGCAAGCCGCTGAACTGCCAGGTTCGGCCGGCGTCGGTGGACTTGTACATGCCGCGACCGATGATCACGTTGCTTCGAATCGCGGCGCTGCCGGTGCCGACGTAGACGACGTCGGGATTCGATTCGGAGACGTCGATGGCGCCGATCGATCCCGTGGCGATCTGGCCGTCGCTGATGGGTGTCCAGAGGTTGCCGCAGGTCTCGGTCTTCCAGATGCCGCCGCCCGTCGGCCCCATGTAGAAGGTGCAGGGCTTCGAGCGGACGCCCGCGATCGCCGTCACGCGTCCTCCACGGTGCGGTCCGACGTTGCGCCACTTCAGATCCTGGTAGAGCTTGGGCTCGACCGTGACACTCGTTTGCGCCTCTGGTCGAAGCGGCAGGGTCACGGCCGCCAGAACGATCACTGAAAGGAGCGGGCGGTGCATGGTGGAACCTCTCATAAAGGGCAGATTCTGCCACAAGCCACGGATGACCGTGACCAGCAGAGCTTGCAGCAAGAGAACCCGCCGGGGAAGATGACGCCGGAGGCGATCATGCCGTTCGCCGTCAGTTCTTCAGCGTTCAGCAATGGAGCCGAGATTCCGCGCCGCCATACGTGCGACGGGGAGAATCGTTCGCCGGTGCTGGTCTGGCGCGACACACCCACCGGCACGCGCTCGTTCGTCCTCATCGTGGACGACCCGGACGCCCCGTCGGGAACGTTCACGCACTGGATCCTGTTCGATGTGCCGGCGGGCCTGACGGAGCTGTCCGAGGCGGCCGCCAGCGTCGGGCGCAGCGGTCAGAACGATTTCGGGAAGGACGGATACGGCGGGCCCTGTCCTCCAAAGGGCCACGGTCCTCACCGGTACTTCTTCAAGCTGTCGGCGCTCGATGTCGAGACGCTCGGGCTGCCCGACGGGACGTCTCGATCGCGGATCGAAGCCGCGATGAAGGGTCACACCCTTGCGACGGCGCAGCTCGCCGGGCGGTACGAGCGGTAGCCCGGCGGGCCGCAGATGACTTACGTGATTTCGCGTGATACGCCCGGAAGGAATTAAAAGGGGAGGTCTGGGAGGTCAAGGGAGGACGTCACGCTGACGGGCCGACACGCCGAGCGGCCCGGCGAAGCCGGGCCGGAGCCTTGATGCCGCGGGTCGTGCGCGAGCGTGCCTGATCACGGCCAATCGGAATGACGCGCACGTTCGCGCGCGACCCGCGACATCAAGCCCGCCGCGCTTCGCGCGGCCTCGGCGTAACGGCCCGAAGAATCTAACCCACGCTGCATCCGCGAAATCCGCGTGATCCGTGGTCCGTGATTTTCGTGATCCGTGAAGTCATCCTCCCTTAACCTCCCGAACCTCCCCGTTAAATTTTTCGTTCGGGCATGTCGCGTGCAGTCACGTGCAGTCATGAAAGTCACGCACAGTCAGTGGGGTCTAGCTCAGTCGACGCTCAAACAGAAAGATGATGCGTGGAACCAGCAGCGGTCGCCGCGATCGTGCGGGTCGCGGCGGAGCGTGCGCACTTTCTCCCAACCGCCGCGCGAGAAGGTCTTCATCAGAGCGTCGTTCAGCTGAGGGTCGCGACCGCCGATGCAGGAATAAACCTGCACCATCGACACGACGCGCGAGGAAAATGCGTCCCCGTCCCGCGTAATCAGGACCACGCATCCCTTGCCCGCGACGCCGGGCGCGGGCTCGAAGGTGAGAGGCAGCAGCAGGCGGCCGCCAGGGTTCAGCGCGTCGAGCCACCGGGGCGCCGGATGCGTCACGCCCGCGTTGACCATGATCACATCCGCCCGATCGAGTGGCTCGACGACGCCATCGCCGGCGACCACGCGGACGTTCGGCCATTCCGAGAGCGCGGCCGTCGCGCGCGCGGCCAGAGCGTCGTCGATCTCGATCGCCGTCACGAAGCCTCGCGGGCCGGTCACCTCGGCGAGAATCGCCGAGTAGTAGCCGGGACCCGCGCCGACGTGGACGATGCGCTCCCCATCGCGGATGCGGAGCATGTCGATCCACGAGGCGAGCGTCCCGGGCTGCCCGTTGTTCAACTCGCGGACTGGATCGATCGACACGAGGACGTTGTGATAGATGTGCCGCGGGTCGGCATCTGGGGTTTCGCGGTAGCTGCCCGTCGCGCCCGGCATGAACATCCCGTCCATCCCGCGGATGCGCCAGGGTCCGGGTCCGAGAAAACGCTCACGCTGGACGGTGGCGAGCGCCCGCACGAGCGCAGGCGATTGAAGATTGCAGACCGCGAGGAGCTCCTCCGCGTAGAACTGTCGAATCGCGTCCGTTGAGGCCGTCATCTCACTTCTTGGTCCGGGCCTTCCGTCGCCCGGGCAGTATCGGGAAATCGAGCATGCCTGGCCACATCATTCCGCCGGTGACCAGCGCCTTCGCCTGTTCCGGGTCGCTGACCGCGAACGGAATGGCCGGCCGCTTCCAGGCGTACACGGGCTTCGCGTCGCGTCCGCGATAGGTGAACGCCTCGCCGGCGGCGACCAGACGCTTGAGCACGATGTGGATCGACGCGAGCAGATTCGAATAGCGCTCGAGGTCGATGCCCAGCCCGCCGATCCGCTCGCGGACCTCTCCGGGTGTCAGGCCTGACACGCTCGCCCGGAGCGCAGACCGGCACGCGTCGGTGAGCCCGAGCTCGAGCGCCGGCGCCCTCTCGGCCGGCAGCTCGCACAGCGGGCCGAGCCCCGCAATGGTCTGCCGGAGCTGCGCGAGACGCGTCTCGACCGCGTCGCGCTCGGCCTTCAACCGTTCGTATTCCTTGATCGCGGATTCGAGCGCGCGGCGGTAGTCGGTCCTGGCCACGCCAGGATCTTATACACAGTGTCTAAATACGTGTCAACGGGCCGGGCGAGGCACGCTATTTCTTCGGAAGGGTCTTCTCCAGGTAGTCGCGAATCGCCGTGAGCGTCTCGGCGGATGACCACGCCGCCATGAGCGCCTCGCGATCGGCGTCCATCATGCGGCGCGCGCGGTCCAGACAGGGCAGGCGCATCGCGCGTTTCGTCAGCGTGAAGCTCGCGGCCGGCGTCGCCGCGAGCTCGGCGGCCATGGCGTGAGCGCGTGACGCGAGATCCTCCGGCGCCGAGAGCTCGTCCACGATTCCACGCGCGAGCGCGTCGGAGGGCTCGTAGGTCCGGCCGACATACATGAGCTCGTTGAAATAGGGGGGCGCGACCGCCGCGCGCATGATTTCGACGACGAGCGGCGGGAAGGGGACGCCGACTCTCAGCTCGGGCACACCAATGCGTGCGGTGGCGGTCGTCATCACCCGGCGATCGCATGCACAGGCCAGGATGCAGCCGCCGGCGATCGCGTGCCCGTTCACCGCCGCGACGACCGGGGCGGGAAACATGAACAGCGCCTCGAGCATGTAGTCGAGCGACGGCAGGAAGTGGGCGACATAGTCCGGTCCGCCCTTGACGAGCTTGAACAGATCCACGCCGGCCGAAAAGATGCCGGCGGTGCCCGTGATCACCAGTCCGCGCGGGCGCGTTCGGGTGAGCGTCTCGAGCGAGGCCGCCAGCGCGTCGGTCAGGTCGAGGTCGAGCGCGCTCGCTTTGCCGTGCGCCAGCCTGAGCGTGACGATCCCGTCCGCCTGGGATTCGTGAATCACGGCGGGCAGCTTACCCCGTAAACCATTTCCCCTACACTGTCGTCTAAACCCGGCATGGCGGACTTCCTCGGCGAGTTCGAGCAGCTCATCCTCTTTGCTGTCCTCCACCTCGGAGACGACGCATACGGCGTGACGGTGCGCGACGAGATCGAGGCGCGCACGGGCCGCGCCATCAGCGCCGGCGCCGTCTATACCGCGCTCGAACGCCTCGAGGGCCGCGGGTTCGTCTCGTCCTGGTTCGGCGATCCGACGCCGGCGCGCGGAGGACGCCGGAAGCGCCACTTCCGGGTCGAGCCGGACGGCCAGCGCGCGCTCCGCCGCGCGTACGACAGCCTGCAGCGCATGGCGCAAGGCGTGGTTGTGAAACTGGAGCCCTCGCGATGAAACCTCCAATCGTTCCACGGGCCCTCCTGTCCATGCTGCTTCGCGAACCGATCCGCGAAGCCCTCGCCGGCGATCTTGCCGAAGGCTTCAACGCGCGCGTCGCGCAGCACGGGCGCTGGCGCGCAAGCCGGTGGTACTGGAGTCAGGCGCTGCGGTCGATCGCCGCGCGCTGGACCCCCGCGGCCCCCCTCGCGTCGCGCTCATGGAGCGGCGGCGTCTGGAACGACCTTCGCTACGGCGCGCGGACGCTGCGGCGCGCGCCGGGCTTCTCTGTCGTGGCGATCGCGACGCTCGGTCTCGGAATCGGCGGGACGACGGCCGCCTTCAGCGTGCTTGACGCGGTGCTGCTGCGCCCGCTTCCGTACGTCGAGCCGGACCGCCTGGTCGCGATCGGGCATCCGGACGCCGACACGGGCTTTCCGACGAATCTCGGTTTCCTGACGTTCCGCGACTGGCGCGATCGCACGAAGGCGATCGAAGACGCCGCCTTGATGCGTTCCTGGCTGGCCACGATCACAGGAGGCCCGGCTGCCGCCTCCGCGCCCGAAGGGGGCTTCGGCGAGCCGGAGCGCGTGCCCGCCGTTCGCGTGTCGTGGAACTTCTTCAGACTGCTCGGCGTTGCGCCGGCGCTCGGGCGTGACTTCCGCCCCGAAGATGATCGGCCGGATACCTGGCGCGTCGTGCTTCTGAGCGACGGCCTCTGGCGGCGACGGTTCGGTGCAGACCCGTCGATCGTCGGTCGAACCATCCGGATCCACGATCGTCCGTATCTCGTCGCGGGCGTCATGCCGTCATCGCTCGAGCCGCTCATCTCGGCACGGTATTACACGCCGGCGGAGATCTGGGCCCCGATCGGGTACGACGAGGCGACGCGCGACGCATGCCGGAGCTGCCAGCACCTGAACGCGATCGCGCGCGTCCGGCAGGGAGTCTCGATCGAGGCCGCCCGCGCCGAGCTCGTGAGCGTCCAGGAGGCGATGCGCCGCGAGTTCCCGGCCGACTACGGCTCGACGACGGCGACACTGAGACCGCTGCGCGATCAGCTGCTGGGCGATGTACGCCCGATGCTGTTCGTGCTCTTCGGTGCCGTGTCAGCGGTTCTGCTGATAGGGTGCGCGAACCTCGCCGGCCTGCTGCTCGCGCGCGGCGCAGGCCGAGAGCGCGAGCTCGCGGTGCGCAGCGCCCTGGGCGCGTCGGGGGCACGCCTCGTCCGCCAGCTCCTGACCGAGGCCGCGCTCCTGTCGGCGCTCGGCGGCGTCGTCGGATCGCTGCTTGCGGCGACCGGCGCGCGCGCGCTCACGCTCGCCGCTCCCGTGGACGTGCCGCGGATCGCCGCGGCCGGGTTCGACGTGCGGGTTCTTGCGTTCTCCCTGGCCGTGACCATACTCGCCGGCCTGGCGTTCGGCCTCGTTCCCGCGCTGCGCGCGTGGTCCGGCAACCCGAGGGAGTCGCTGCACTCGGGGCAGCGCTCGACGCAGGATGCGACGCGGTGGAGCCGCCGCGCGCTGGTCGCGGGAGAAGTGGCCGTCGCGATCGTTCTTCTGGCCGGCGCCGGCCTGATGATCAGGACGATGGGCAACCTGTTGAGCGTGGATCCCGGATTCGATCCGCGGCGGGTGCTCACGGTCGATCTGGCATTCGTCGGGCCGCCGTACGCCGAGGATCCGGCCGTCTTCGCCACGCAACGACGCATCCTCGAGGCCGTGCGGGCGCTGCCCGGCGTGGAGGCGGCGGCCTTCGCGAGCCAGATTCCGCTCGGCGGCAACATGGACACGTGGGGCATGCACGCCGAGGGGCATCCCCTGTACGGCACCGCCGATGCGCCGTCCGTCGAGCGCTACGGCGTCACACCCGACTATTTCAAGGTGATGCGCATTCCGCTCAAGCGCGGCCGTCTCCTGACGGAGGCCGACCGGGCCGACGCGCCGCGCGTCATCGTCGTCGGCGAGACGGCGGCCCGGCAGATCTGGCCGGGGCAGGATCCCATCGGCAAGCGTGGGCGGATGCCCGGCGTCAAAGGCGAGTGGTACATGGTCGTCGGCATCGTCGGCGACGTGCGCCACTACGAGCTCGCCGCGCCGCCGACGATGCAGATGTACGTCGGACAGCCACATATCACCGATTCATTCGTGACGCTGACGGTCCGGACGGCGGGCGATCCGCTCGGCATCGCCGCGGCCGTGAGGGCGATCGTGTTCCGCGAAGCGCCGGGCGTGGCGCCGGCGGCGGCCACGACGCTGGAGCAGCTCGTGTCGAAGTCGGTGCAGCAGCGCCGCTTTGCGATGCTGGTGCTTGCCTCCTTCGCGGCGATCGCGCTGACGCTGGCGGCGCTCGGCCTCTACGGGACGATCTCTTACATGGTGGCGCGCCGCGGCCGCGAGTTCGGCGTGCGGATGGCGCTCGGCGCGCGCCGCGCCGACATCGCGCGGCTCGTGTTGTCGGAAGGGACGCAGCTCGTTGCCGCCGGCCTCGTCGTCGGCGGGCTCGGAGCGGTGATGCTCACGCGCCTCATGGACAGTCTGCTCTATGGCGTCAGGCCGTCAGACCCGGTGACGTTGGGCGCCATCCTCGTGATCGTCGCCGCGACGTCGATCGCCGCCCAGATAGTTCCACTCATCCGCGCGACGTCCACGGATCCGGCGACGGCGCTGCATGCGGAGTGAGTTATCCGACGTGCAGCGCCTGGGTCGGATCGACGCTCGCCGCGCGGCGCGCGGGGACGAACGCGGCCGCCAGCGCGGTGATCGCGAGCGCGCCGACGACCGATGCGAGGGTAACCGGGTCGCTGCGCTCGACGCCGACGAGCTGCGCGGCGAGCGCGCGCGTCGCAGCGAACGACGCGACCAGGCCCGCAGCGAGGCCCAGCGCGATCGGCACAGCGGCCTGCCGGAGCACGAGACGAATCACATCGGCGCGAGTTGCGCCGAGCGCCATGCGCACGCCGATTTCGGGTGTCCGCTGAGTCACGAAGTACGCGATGACGCCGTAGATACCGATAGCCGACAGCGCGAGCCCGATCGCGCCGAGCAGCGACAGCAAAAGCGTATTGAACCGCGCGCCCGCCACTGACTCCGCCATCCGTTCTTCCATCGTCCGCACGTTGAAGAGCGGAACGTCGGGGTCGATCGCAGCGACCACCGCCCTGAGATGCGGCAGCGGTGACATTGCGTCACCGGTTGCGCGCGTGACGATGTACATCGATCGTTGGTTCCAGTCCCACGCTTCCGCCGGGACCTGGGCCATCGGCAGGTAGAAGTCGGGCGGCGGCGGCGCAGCGAGCGCGCGAGCCCTGATGTCACCGGCGATGCCGACGATCACCTTGTAGTCGGGACTCTTGCCGTCCGGTCCAGGCTCGCAGCACGCGACGCCCCGCCCGAGCGCGTCCTGGCCCGGGAACAACGCGCCAGCCAATGTCTGGCTGACGATCATGACCTTCTGTGCGCCCCGGCGATCGCGGGCATCGAATCCACGGCCGCGCAGGATCGGGATTTCCAGGGCCCCGAAGACGCCCGGCGACGCCATTCGCAGGCGCGCCTGGACCATGTGCTTCATGTCGAAGGGCTTGCCTTCCGGGATCAGGCCGTTGCCGCTGCCGCCCGGCGCCATCGGCACGTGAGACGCGACCGCCGACGCCGCCACGCCGGGCAGGCGGCCGATCTCCTCAGCGAGGCGCTCGAAGGTCGCGACCGCGCGCGTCGAATCGCGGTATTCGGCGGCGGGCAGCGTCAGCCGGGCGGTCAGGACACCGGCTGGATTGAATCCCGGCCGGACACGCGAGAGCTCGATCGCGCTGCGGATGAGCAGTCCCGCGCCAACGAGCAGCAACACCGCAAGCGCAACTTCCGTCGCGATCAACGCCGACCGCAGCCAGTCGCGCCCGCCGCTGCCGGCGTGGCCGCGTCCGCCTTCCTTGAGCGTGTCGCTGACACCTGAGCGCGCCGAGCGCAGCGCGGGCGCAAGGCCGAACACGATGCTGCTCACCATCGACAACCCGAGCGCGAACGCCAGCACCGTCGTATCAATCGACGTCTGATCGAGACGGGGGACCCCCGGCGGCGCCAGCGCGACGAGCGTTCCCGTCGTCCACCATGCGAGCGCCAGGCCTACCGCTCCAGCTACCGTCGCGAGGACGACGCTCTCAGTCAAAAGCTGACGGACGATACGGCCGCGGCCGGCGCCGAGCGCCGCGCGGATGGCGAGCTCGCGGTTTCTTGTCGCGCCGCGCGCGAGCAGAAGGTTCGCGATGTTGGCGCAGGCGATCAACAGAACGAGCCCGACGGCGCCGAGCATCACGAGCAGCCGGTTCCGATCGTCCCCGACGAACGTGTCGGTGAACGGCAGCACGCGGAAGGCCAGCTCGGCGTTGTCGCGCGGGAACCGCTCGCGCAGAGTGGCCGAGATCGCCTTGAGCTGTTCCTCCGCCTGCTCGCGCGTGACGCCGTCCCGCAGCCGCGCCGGGACCGTCAAGTAATGCTCGTCGTGCATGGCTTTTCGCTCCGGCGTGAACGCCATCGGCACCCACAGCTCCTCGGCGTCCGACGTGAGATCGAACTCCGTAGGCATGACGCCGACAACCCGATACGGACGCCCGCCGATGCGGACGTCGCGGCCGACGATTGATTTATCTGCGGCAAATCGCCGGGTCCAGAGCCTGTGGCTCAAGACGACGACGAACTCGCTGCCGGGCTGGTCTTCATCCGGACGGAACACGCGTCCGATCGATGGGGCGACGGCGAACAGATCGAAGAAACCCTGGGTCACGCGGGCGCCGATGACTCGCTCAGGGTTGTCGCCGTCAGACACGTTGAAACTGGCATATTGAATGGCGGCCGCGCGCTCGAACGCGGTCTGCGAGGACATCATGTCGACGAAGTTGCCCGCGGACACGTCGGAGGGCTGCCCGCGCCACGATTCGGTCACGAACACCAGGCGCGCCGGATCCTGCACAGGCAGCGGCCGCAGGACGACCGCGTTCACCGCGCTGAAGATCGCCGTCGTCGCGCCGATGCCGAGCGCGAGTGTGACGATCGCGACGAGCGAGAAGCCCGGGTTGGCGACGAGCTGCCGGAGCGCGAAGCCGATGTCCTGACGCAGCTCGCCAAAGTACTCACGCCGACGCATGTCTTCATCCTTTCTTCGACCGATCTCGCGGCAGGTTTTCCGGACGTGTGCGAGGTCGCCGAACCGCGCCAGCGCGCGGTCGCGCGCGTCGGCGGGGCTCATCCCGCGCGCGATGTACTCCCGTGTGCGCATCTCCAGGTGGAACTCGAGCTCGTCGGTGACTTCGTCGGTTATTTCCCGTCTTCGCGCCGGCCTGTGCGGGCGGCCGTAGGTGGAGTCGGACATCTTCTAGACCAATCAGGCCGGCAGCAGGACCTTCGACACGGCGGCGGCGAACCGCGCCCAGTGCTCGGTCTCCGCCACGAGCTGCTTGCGTCCTTTCGGCGTAAGGCGGTACAGCTTCGCGCGGCGGTTGAGCTCGGACATGCCCCACTCCGCTTCGATCCAGCCCTTGCGCTCCATGCGGTACAGCGCCGGATACAGCGAGCCTTCCTCGATCGTGAGCATCTCGTCGGTCGCTTCCTCGAGCCATCGCGCGATCGCGTAGCCGTGGCGCGCGCCCGGGGCGAGCGTCCGGAGGATGAGCGCGTCGAGCGTGCCGTGCATCATGCCGGGGGCTTCGTGTGCCATGTGCGCATTGTGCGGCGCGTTACCTAGACTGTCAAGGTAATGAGACGGACGACACGACAGAAAAGTTGCAGAAGTGAAATTTGGTTGTAGCGCAGCCCTTCAGGCCTGCCGTAGGATGTCGGCGTGTCAGCGGAGCTGATGACACTCAGATCCCCGCTCGGAGTGCTTACCGTCGCCGCGGATGCCGGGGTCCTACGGGGAATACGCTTCAGTTCGACAGACTTCGGCCGCCGGCCGGCCGCGCCCGCTCTTCAGAGCCTTGCCGATCGCCTGCAGGCGTACTTCCACGGAGACCTCCGCGCGCTCGACACGATCTCCGTCGATCCTGAAGGCACGCCGTTCCAGCGGGAGGTGTGGCGAGCGCTGCAGCAAATTCCGGCGGGGCGAACCTGCTCGTACGCGGAGCTGGCGCGCGCGGTCGGGCGGCCGGACGCGGTCCGCGCCGTCGGCGCCGCCAACGGCGCGAACCCCATCCCGATCGTGATCCCGTGCCACCGCGTCATCGGCGCCGACGGGCGGCTCGTCGGCTACGGCGGCGGCCTCGAGCGCAAGCGATGGCTGCTCGCGCACGAGGGGGTACGACTTCCGAACGCGTAGCGCAGGGCTTTAGCCCTGCCGTGGCAGCCCTGAAGGGCTGCGCTACAGTTTTTCGACGAGCTCCGGATTGTTATTCGTCGTTGTCCCCTTCTTGATCGCCGGCAGAGGCGGCGCGCCTTTCCTGACCGGCGGCTCCAGATCCCACCAGTACTGGCGCGGCAGCTTCTTCTGCTCCGGCCAGATCTGATCGAGCGTCTCGGCGTCGTACAGCTCCCCGTTCTTCATCACCATCCGGACCGAGTTCGTGTTGCGGATGTTCTCGAGCGGGTTGCGATCCAGGACGATGAGGTCGGCGAGCTTCCCTTTTTCGAGCGAGCCGAGCTGCTTCCCGAAGCCGATCGCTTCCGCACCGAAGATCGTCGCGATTTTCAACGCGTCATGATTCGAAAGGCCCCCCGACTGGATCGCCCACAGCTCCCAGTGGCATTGGATGCCCTGCCGCTGGCCGTGCCCTCCCAGACCGACGCGTCCGCCCGCCTTGATCACGTCGGCGAGCACCTTCGCCGCCTGCGGGAAGGAATATTCCTGTTCGTGGAACCACGGACGCCGAAGGACCGTGCTGTCGAGGTCGGTGTGAGGCGTGAAGCGACGCAGCTTCGTGTCGGTGTGGAGATCGTGGCCGTTCTCGTAGAAGTAATTCTCCGCCCACGGGCCGCCGTACTGCACGAGCAGCGTCGGCGTATACACGATGCCTGACTGCGCCGCGAGCTGGACGACATCTTTATAGAGCGGCGTGATGGGCAGCGTGTGCTCGAGCCCCGGGTAGCCGTCGATCATCTGCGTGAGGTTCAACTTCAGATCGAGGCCGCCCTCGAGCGTCGGCATCAGCTTCTGTTCCTTCGCCGCCATGATGATCCACTGCCGCTGCTGGCGGTTGCCGGCCATGTACTGCTTGATCGTCTTCGTATCCCAGTACTTGCTGTAGCGCCGCAGCACGTCCTGCGCGTCTTCGAGGCTCTGGACGTTGTCCGCGGAGAAGACGCCCGGCCCCGTGCCGTACACGCGCGGTCCGAGCATCTGCCCGGTCTCGACGAGGTCCCGGTACGCGAGGATGTCGGTCGTCGCCGTCTGCGGATCGCGCGTCGTCGTCACGCCGTACGCGAGATTCGCGAGGTACTCCCAGACCTGCGTCTTGTGGATGTCCCACGCGGGCCAGATGTGCGCGTGGATGTCGACGATCCCCGGCATGATCGTCTTGCCGGACGCGTCGATCGTCCTCGCGCCCGGTGGAACCTTCACCTGGCCGCTCGGACCGACCTCGACGATGCGGTTGTCCTTGATGACGATGACGCCGTTCTCGATGACGCCATTCTTCGTGGCCGCCCCCTGGCCCTTGGCATCGAGGGCCATCGTGATGATGCGCGCGCCGCGCAGCACGACGGTCCCGGTGGGCTTCGCGCGCGGGACCTCGACGATCACTTCCGTCTCGACGGCTTCGTAGGCGGGTTTCTTGTTCTCCTCTTTCTTCTCCTCGTCCTTCGCGCTGCCGGCGTCGGACTTCTTTTCGCTCTCGCCCTTTTTCTTCGCTTCCTCTTCTTTCTTCTTCTCTTCGGCCTTCTGCTTCTCTTCGGCGGCCTTCGCCGTCTCGAGGTCGTAGCGGAAGAACGTGTGGCCGAGCGCGTAGGTCACCGCCTTGCCCTTCTCGGCCCACTCGACGAACTCGCCGCCGACGTTCGTGAGTTTTTTCACCGGAACGGCGGCGCCGTCCGGGCTGGACACGCTGATGGTCGGCGGGTTGTCGCCTCCGACCATGGGAATCGTGATCATGTAGACCCGCCGTTCGGCATGGACGAGGGCGTGCTCGCCGTCGGGTCCGATGATGACCTCGCTCGCCGGGTTCGCCTGCTCCGCGTTCGGGTTCTTGTAGCCGGTCACCTTGATGTGGACCTGGCGATCGGTCCCGTCGAACCGGGACGATACGAGGCCGCGCCGGCCTTCCCACGTGTAGATCCGCGACGCGTCGCTCGAGAAGTGCGGCGCGCCCGGTCCCCGGTACGGCGCGACGAGCGTCGTGTCGCCGCCGCCGGCCGGCAGCCAGACGAGCTCGAGCGCCTGGCCGCCGCGGCCCGACGGACCGACGTCCTCCTGACGCTCCATACGCGGCCCGCGAACGACCACGATCCGCTGGCCGTCAGGCGAGTACACGGGATCCGAGTAGAACGACGGGATGCGCGTCAGTTTCTGGGTCGCGCCAGCCTCCGGCGTTCCCCGATAAATGTGCCCGCCTTCCGCGTCGGACCACGTCACGAAGGCAATCGATCGTCCGTCCGGGGACCAGGTCGGATGATGTTCCGCGACGTCGAGCGTGCTGACCCGCCTCGGCGTCCCCTTCGGGTAGTCCATGACGTACACGCGCTCGAGCGCGGTGAACGCCAGCTTCTTTCCATCCGGGGAAAGCCGCGGGTAGCGGATCTGCTGCGCGCGGACCGGGCCTTCATCGATCGCGTACTCGAACGCGACTTTCGGCCCGATCTTCAGGTCGACGTTCGCCTTGAATGGGATCGGCGCCACCTCACCGCCCGGAACCGACACACGCCAGATCTTGCCGTCGAAGGAGGTCACGAGCGCTTTGGAGTCCGGGGTGAAGGAGGCGCCCGGCATCAGATCGCGCGTGCTCGCCGATTCCTGATCGTCGCGCTGCACCGGATAGAGCAGCCACGAGTCGTCGCCGCTTCGCATGTCGCGGACCCGCAGCCCGGTTTGCGCGTCCCACCGCGTCGCGTACACGAGCCAGTTGCCGTCTGGAGAGAGGATGGGCCGCATCGCCGCGCCGAGCTCGTCGCTCTGCCGGTAGTTCTGCCCGGTGTGGCGATCGTAGACCCCGAGCTGCCACCGGAACTCCATCTGGTTGTAGACGCTCCCGGTTGCCGTGCGCTCGGTGAAGTACACGTAGCGCGGATCCTTGCCGAAGGCCGGACCGAGCGCGAAGAGGTTCTTGCTCTCCTCGGAGTTGCCCGTCAGGCGCACGCCGCTGCCGCCGTCGACGTGATACAGGTACAGGCTCATCACCGGCGGCGTGCCGGCCGGCCGCGAGGCGACGATGTACTTTCCGTCGGGCGTCCAGTCGGGCGAGCGGAACGTCTGCGTCTTCTCTTTCGTCACCGCTTTGGGGTCCGATCCATCGGCGTTCGCGATCCAGATGTTGTCCGCCCCGCTGCGATCCGAGAGAAAGACGATCTTCGACCCGTCTGGCGCGTAACGCGGCTGGCTGTCGAACGCCATCCCGTCGGTGACCCGCTTTGCCTCGCCGCCGTCGATCGGCAGCGTATAGAGATCACCCAGCAGCTCGAACAGAATCGACTTTCCGTCGGGCGAGACGTCGAGCGAGATCCACGACCCCTCGTCTGTGGCGAACGCGATCGTTCGGGTGCCTTCGAGCGGGAGGTCCTTCTTCTCTTTCGTGTTCTTGTCGGCGGGGGCGTCCTTTTTTTCCTGAAAGGAGGCTTCCCCGGGCAGAATGAGCACCGTCGCAAGCAACACCGTCGGGATCCAGCGTGCTCTCATGAGTGACTCCTCAGGCTGGATTCTACTCATGCCCCATCTGGGATACGCAAATTAGTGACGAACCGCGTGATACTTAGCCGACCCAGGCAGGCCGATGCGGATCGGTATTGATCTCGGTGGGACCAAGATCGAGGGAATCGCGCTCGGCGACGACGGGCGCGAGCTCGCCCGACGCCGGGTGCCGACGCCGCGCGACGACTATGAAGGGACGCTGTCCGCTATCGCCGCGCTGGCGTCAGACCTCGAGCGCGCGGCAGGGCGTGAGCGAAGCGAAGTGACCGTCGGCGTCGGGATTCCGGGCGCCATCTCTCCCAAGACCGGCTTCGTCAAGAACGCCAACTCGACCTGGCTCAACGGCCGTCCGCTCGACGGCGATCTTCAGGCGCGGCTCGGTCGCCCCGTTCGCGTGGCCAACGACGCGAACTGCTTCGCGCTGTCGGAAGCGGTCGATGGCGCCGCCGCCGGCGCGCGCGTCGTGTTCGGCGTCATCATCGGCACCGGAACCGGAGGCGGCGTCGTCGTCGACGGCGCCGTGCTGGAAGGTCCGAACCGGATAGCCGGGGAGTGGGGGCACAATCCGATGCCCTGGCCCGACGGCGCGGAGCGCCCCGGACCCGCGTGTTATTGCGGCCTCACCGGCTGCATCGAGACCTTCCTGTCCGGTCCCGGGTTGGCGCGCGACCACGAGCGGGGCGCCGGCGCCCGGCTGAGCCCCGAAGAGATCGCGACGCGCGCGGCCAGGGGAGAGCCTGCGGCGACGACGACGCTCGCGCGCTATCACGCCCGGATGGCGCGCGCGCTCGCATCTGTCATCAACGTGCTCGACCCCGACGTGATCGTCCTCGGCGGCGGGTTGTCCCACATCGAGAGTCTGTACACGCAGGTACCGATCATTTGGGGTGATTTCGTGTTCTCGGACGCCGTGTACACCCGGCTCGTCAAGGCGCGGCACGGCGATTCGAGCGGCGTCAGAGGCGCGGCGTGGTTATGGCCTGCACGCTGACCAATTTGAAATCCGACCTACGCCCCTTGGCATGTAATTCCACACTCAGCAGCGTGATCACCGCTCGGTACAAGGATTTGCGAGCCGTGCACACCTGGATCCATGCGTGCACACGCGCGGTGCGCCAACCCCCCGGCGGCTTGCGGTCGAGTGCTGCACTTAATGCCTTCGACCAGACGGATTCGAACACTCCTCACCGCGACGGCCTGCGTGCTTTGGGCCGCCGCCGCCTCAGCCCAAGTTACCCTGGATCCCCGGACCGCGGAGTTCGATCCGTCTCCCGACCATAGCAGTCCCACGCTGGTCGTCCGCTACGACCTGGAGCTGTACTTCGTCGGCGCGTCGTCGCCTTTTCAGACGGTGAGCCTCGGGAAGCCGACGCCGCAGGGCGACGGCAAGATTCGAGTCGATCTCTCGACGGTGCTGGGCGCCTTCCTTCCCGCGGGGCAGAACTACGAATCTCGCGTGACGGCGGTGAGCAGCCAGAGCCTGGTCGGCCGTAGCACCGTCTCCAACCAGTTTGCCTTCACGGCCTCGTGCGCCGCCACCATCTCGCCGCTCAGCAGCTCGGTCGGCGGCGGGGCCGCGACAGGCTCGCTGACCGTCAGCGCTGCGGCGGGATGCACGTGGTCGGCGTCGAGCATGGTGTCGTGGGTCACGATCACCGGCGGCGCGACCGGCACCGGCAACGGCACGGTCACCTACTCGGTTGCCGCCAATCCATCGACGACGCCGCGAACCGGGACCGTGGCGGCCGCCGGCCAGACGTTCACGCTGAACCAGGCGGGATCCTGCACGTTCAACATCTCTCCGACCAGCGCGTCCTGGCCCGCGAGTCCGTCGACCGGAAGCGTGGCCGTGACGACGACCGCGGGCTGCGCCTGGACGGCGACGAGCCCGGTCTCCTGGATCACGATCACCGGCGGCGCGAACGGAACCGGCAACGGCACGGTGACCTACAGCGTGGCGGCCAACACCGGCACCGCGTCACGCAACGCCACGCTGTCGATCGCGGGCCGCGCGTTCACGGTGACTCAGGCCGGAGTGGTCTGCACGCCCAACCTGTCCGCGACCAGCGTGACGGTCGGCGCCGGCGGCGGACCCGGCACGGTGGGCGTCACGGCGGCGGCCGGCTGCACGTGGACGGCGTCGAGCGGAGCGTCATGGCTCACCGTCACCGGCGGATCCCCCGGCAACGGCAACGGGACCGTGTCGTACAACGTCGCGCCGAACGGGTCGGCGTCGAGCCGGACGGGTACGCTGACGATTGCCGGTCAGACCTACACGGTGACGCAGGAAGGCGTCACCTGCAGCTTCAGCCTCTCCCCGACCAGCAGCAGCGTCCCGGCGGCGTCGAGCACGGGGTCGGTTTCGGTCACCGCGCCCGGCGGGTGCACGTGGAACGCGGTGAGCGGCGCGTCCTGGATCACCGTGACGAGCGGCGGCAGCGGCAGCGGCAACGGCACGGTGGGGTACTCGGTCGCCGCGAACACCACTCTGAACCCGCGCAGCGGATCGATCACGATCGGCGGCCAGACATTCACGATCAACCAGGCCGCCGCGCCCTGCACCTTCTCGATCTCCCCGACGAGCGCGTCCGCTCCGTCGGGTGCCTCGAGCAGCACCATCACCGTGACGGTGGCGACCGGGTGCGCGTGGACGGCGGTGAGCAACGCTTCGTGGATCACGGTCACGGGCGGGGCGAGCGGGAACGGGAACGGGACAGTCAGCTACAGCGTCGCGGCAAACCCGAACACGACGGGACGCTCGGGAACGATCACGGTTGCGGGGCAGGTCTACACGGTCAACCAGGCCGGTGTGCCGTGCGCGTTCTCGATTGCGCCGACCGGGTCGTCGGTCGCGGCGGCGGCGACGTCGGGAACGGTGGGAGTGACGGCGCAGACCGGGTGCGCGTGGACGGCGGTGAGCAACGCGACCTGGATCACGGTGACCGCGGGCGGCAGCGGGAGCGGGAACGGAAGCGTCAGCTACAACGTCGCGGCGAATACGAGCACGACCGGCCGTACCGGAACGATCACGATTGCCGGGCAGACCTTTACGGTGACCCAGGCGGGCGTGCCGTGCACTTATACGCTCTCGCCGACGACGGTCACGCTGTCCGCGACGGGCGGCAACCGGACCGTCGGCGTGACGGCGCAGGCGGGCTGCACCTGGACGGCGACGCCGAGCGCGTCGTGGATCACGATCACCGCCGGGGGCAGTGGATCGGGGAACGGGACCGTCAGCTACACGGTGGCGGCCAACCCGAGCACGAGCGCGCGGACCGGCTCGATCGCGGTCGGCGGGCAACTGTTGTCGATCACGCAGTCTGGCGCGCCCTGCGCGTTCAGCATTACCCCCGGGTCGGTTTCGGTAGACGCAAGCGCGGCGACCGGGACGGTCGCGGTCACGGCGCAGGCGGGCTGCGCGTGGACCGCCGTCAGCAACGCGACCTGGATCACGGTCACGGGCGGAGCGAGCGGGAACGGGAACGGGACGGTCAGCTACAGCATCGCCGCGAATACGACCATCACCGGCCGCACGGGCACGATCACGATCGCCGGCCAGACGTTCACGGTGACGCAGGCCGGAATCCCCTGCACGTTTACGCTCGCGCCGACGGGCGCGTCGGTCGGGGCCGGGGCGACATCGGGCACCGTGGCGGTCACGGCGCCGGTCGGCTGCACCTGGTCGGCGACCAGCAACCAGACGTGGGCCACGATCACCGGCGGCGCGACCGGGAGCGGCAACGGAACCGTGTCGTACAGCGTGGCTGCGAACGGAACCACCAGTCCCCGCGCGGCGACGCTGACGATCGCCGGGCAGGCATTCGCGCTGACGCAGGCAGGCGGCACGTGCAATTTCGCCGTCGCGCCGACCTCCGACAACGTGCCCGCCGCGGGCGGCAGCGGCCGGACGATCGCCGTCACGGTGCAGGCCGGATGCGCCTGGACGGCGACGCCGAGCGCGTCCTGGATCACCATCACCGCCGGCGGCAGCGGGTCTGGCAACGGCACGGTGACGCTATTCGGTCGCGGCCAATACCAGCACGTCCGCAGCGGTCGTCCACGATTGCGATCGGCAGCCAGGTCGTCACCGTCACGCAGCAAGGGGCCGCCTGCAGCTACACCATCACGCCGGCATCGGTTAAGGTCGGCTCCAATGCATCGAGCGGAACCGCGGCGGTGGCGGCGCAACCGGGCTGCACGTGGACGGCTACGCCAGCTGTGTCCTGGATCACGTATCACCGCGGGCGGTAGCGGGTCGGGCAACGGGAACATCAGCTACAACGTCGCGGCGAACCCAGGTACCGGCAAGCGGAACGGCGGGATATCGGTCAACGGTCAGGGCCAGTCAGCGTCGATGGCGGTGGAGCAGGACGGCGAGCCGTGCAACTACAGTCTCTCGCCGACGACCGAGAACGTTGCCGGCCGCCGGCGGCAACCGGACCGTCGCGATGACGGCTCAGGGGGGATGCGCGTGGACCGCGACGCCGAGCGCGTCCTGGATCACGATCACGGCCGGGGGCAGCGGCTCGGGTAACGGAACCATCAGCTATACGGTCGCGGCCAACGCGAGCACGACAGGGCGCACGGGCACAATAGCGGCCGGCGGGCAGCTGCTCACGATCACTCAGGTGGGAGCGGCCTGCGCGCTGAGCATCGCGCCCGGATCGGTCTCCGTCGACGCGAACGCGACGAATGGAACGGTGGCGGTAACCGGGCAGACGGGCTGCGCGTGGACGGCGGTGAGCAACGCGACCTGGATCACGGTCACGGGAGGCGCGAGCGGCAGCGGAACCGGTACCGTCAGCTACAGCATCGCGGCCAATCCGGCGACTTCGGGCCGGACGGGCACGGTCACCATCGCGGGCCAGACGTTCACGGTCACACAGGCCGGCGTCCCCTGCACGTTTGCGATCTCGCCGACGGGCACTTCGGTCGGGGCCGCGGCCACTTCGAGCACGGTGGCTGTCACGGCGCCGGGTGGCTGCGCGTGGTCGGCGACCAGCAACGCGTCGTGGATCACGGTGACGGCGGGCGGCACCGGCAGCGGGAACGGGACCGTCAGCTACAGCATCGCGGTGAATCCCAGCACGACGGGCCGGACGGGTACGGTCACCATTGCCGGCCAGACCTTCACGGTGACACAGGCTGGCGTCGTCTGCACCTTCAGCGTCTCGCCGACGACGGTCGCGCTCTCGCCGGCCGCCACGAGCCTTTCGATCGACGTGACGACCGGTGGAAGCTGCGCCTGGTCCGCGTCGAGCGCGGCAACGTGGATCACGTTCTCGGGCGGAGGCGGCCCTGGAAGCGGGGACGCGACGTTCAGCGTGTCGGCGAACACGACCGGCGCGGAGCGGACCGGCACCCTGACCGTGGCTGGCCAGACGGTCACGGTCACGCAGGTTGGCGGGACGTGCACCTACAGCATTTCGCCGAGCCTCGTGAACGTCGGGGCAGACGCCACGACGATCCCCGTGACCGTGACGACGCCGGGGAGCTGCCCGTGGAGCTCGTCGAGTCCGGTGCCGTGGGCGACCTTCCCCTCCGGCGGCAGTGGCGCGGGCACCGGCACGGTGACGGTCGCGGTCGCCTCGAACCCGGGCAGCGTCGGCCGTCTCACGAACGTGACGATCGGCGGCCGAACGCTGGTGATCAACCAGGCGGGCAGACTCTGCTCCTACTCGCTCGCTCCCACCGCGGTGACGGTTGGCCCTGAGGGCGTCACGGGATCGTTCGCGGTCACGGCAAGCGACGGATGCGGCTGGACGCCGACGACCGCCGCGCCGTGGATCAGCGTGAGCGGCGCCGGCACCGGCAACGGCACCGTCACGTATACCGTGCAGCCGAACGCGTCGGGTGCGCAGCGCAGCGCCAACATACAGGTCGGCAACCGGACGTTCGCGATCACGCAGGCCGGAGCGTGCGATTACAGCATCTCGCCGACCGACGTCACGCTCGGCGAGACTGCCGGCTCGGGCACCGTAAACGTCACGACGGGCGCCGGATGTTCGTGGACTGCCGCGAGCACGGTGTCGTGGATCACGATCACCGCCGGCTCGAGCGGCACGGGTGGCGGATCGGTGAGCTACGCCGTTGCCGCGAATCCGGCGGGGACGCCTCGCACCGGGACCCTGAATATCGCGGGAGACGTGTTCACGGTCGTCCAGTCGTCGTGCGATTACGCGGTAACTCCTGGGACCGTCAACGAAGGCGCCACAGGCGGGACGAACTACGCGCTGGTGCGGACCGGAGCGAGCTGCTCGTGGAACGCGTCCACCTCCGCTTCGTGGATTACGTTCACTGGCGGGACGAGTGGATCGGGGACCGACTGGGTGCAGTTCCTGGTCGCGGCGAATAGCGGCACGGGCTCGCGAACGGGGACGGTCACGATTTCCGGCGAGAACGTCACTGTCGTTCAGAGCGGGAGCTGCACGTTCATCGTGTCGCCGCAGACGCTTCCGGTTGGCGCGGAGTCAGGGGTTCAGACCGTCCAGCTGACCACGGGCGCAGGCTGCAACTGGACCGCGAGCTCTCAGGCGAGCTGGATTACCATCAACGCGGGCAGCACCAGCGGCAGCGGCAGCGCCACGCCTGCATTCACGATAGCCGCGAACACGGCCCCGACTCCTCGAACCGGGACGATCCGGGTCGGAGGCGTGACGGTGACGATCAATCAGAGCGCCGGCGGCCCGACGCTTACCGCCCCGGGCGGCTTGCGTGTCATCCCAGGCCCAGGCCAATAGCCGTCAGGGCAGGCGTCCGCCTGTCTGACGGCTACGCGGTCGGCGTCGTCTTCAGAGCCGCGAGCACTTTCCCGATGAACTCGTTCAGGGCCGGCCCTCCGCGGATCCAGCGGACGACCACGACCAGGTCGTTGTCCCAGTCGACATAGATGATGTTCGCGCCGTTGCCGCGGAACGTGACGCTCGACTCGGGCGCCGAGGGGAGCGGCTTGCGGCCGGTGTTGAGGAACCAGTTCATGTAGCCGTAGGTGTCATTGGCGGGGCCCGGTGTCCGCGCCATCTGGATCCACTTCTCGGAAACGATCTGCCGGTCCTTCCATTTCCCCTGACGCAGGAACAGGTACCCGAAGCGCGCCATGTCGCGCGCGCTGATGAACATCCCGCCGCCCCAGTGCCCGCCGCCGGTCACCGACTGCACCCTGGCGCCGTCGAGATCGATCCAGGCATTGTCGTAGCCCGTCCATCGCCACGTGTTCGAGGCGCCGATCGGGACCATGACCTCTTCGCGAAGGACTTCGGGCAGCGGCCGGCGCCAGACGTGGAGCGCCGCGAGGGCGAGGACGTTCACGCGGACGTCGTTGTACTTGTAGCGCGTCCCGGGCGGGCTGAGCTTTCGATTCGGGTAGTCGGCAGGACGCTCCCCTTCGGGTCGGTCCGCCCAGTCCGGTTTGCCCCAGAGCGTCCCCTGCCAGTCGCTCGTCTGCCGGAGCAGATGATCCCACGTGATCGGCGCGTTGTGCTCCGACTCGAAGAGATCGGTCGTGGGGACGTACTCTCGCACGCGATCGTTGACGTCCTTGATGAGGCCGCGCTGCCAGGCAAGGCCGACGACCGTGGAGAGAAAGGTCTTGGTCACGCTGAAGGTCATGTCCGGCCGCGTGCTCTCTCCCCACTCGGCGACGACGAACCCGTTGCGCACGACGATCCCGTTCAGCGCCGCGCGCGGGCGGGTCGGGCCGATGATCGCGTTGTGCGGCTCGCGGCTGAACGTCGTCGCGATGTCGACCGCGAGATCCTTCGTGGCAGGATTCTCGTTCGCGACCGCGTAGTCGATCGCCTCTTTAAGCCGCGCGGGATCGAAGCCGGCCTGCTCGGCCGTCCGCGTCTGCCAGTCGTGACGATCCGGGAAGTATGGCTGACCCCGCTGCGCCCACAGAGGCGCGGTCAGCGTGACCACGGCGAGGGTCACGGCAGCCAGCAAAGCCCAACCGTGTAATCCGTGTAATCCGTGGCCCCGTGATCCGCGTAATCCGTGGCCGTGAAATCCGTGGCGCATGAGGGCGTAAGGTATCATTTCAGGCCATGAAATCGCGCTATTTCTTTGCGGCGGCCGCTGTCGTCGGCGTCACATCGGCGATCTCCGGCGACCAGACGGTCGATCGCCACACGATGGCGCCGGCTGCGACGTACGTGCCGGAAGTGAAGCCGCTTCCGAGCCAGACCGACAGCGAGCTGAGAGATGCGGTCGAGCGTCTGATCGTGGATCGCTCGGCGCTGGCGCGGCGCTATTCGGACGATCAGGCGGGCGAGCGGCGGGCCGCGCTCACGGAGTTCACGCGCGCCTGGCGCGCGCGCGTGGACCAGATTCCTTTCGAGCCGCTCGGCCAGGAGGGGCGGATCGACTACGTCCTCCTGCGAACCCGGCTCGACTACCAGCTCAAGCTCTTCGAACGGGAGGCGGCGCGGCAGAAGGAAATGTCGGCGCTGCTTCCATTCTCCGCGACGATCAGCCGGCTGCACGAGTCGCGGCGGCGGATGGAGAACGTCGACCCGCGCGAGGCGGCCGCCACGCTGACCGCCATGGCCACGGAGATCGACGCCGCACGGAAGAGTATGGAAGCGGGTGCTTCCGAGAAACCTCCATCCAGGATCGTCGCGCTCCGCGCCGCGAACGAAGCGGGCGATCTGAAGCGCCTGCTCGACAACTGGTTCAAGTTTCACGACGGATACAACCCGCTTTTCTCGTGGTGGGTGCGCGAACCGTACAAGCGCGCCGACGCCGCGATGACGACATACGTCAAGACCCTCCGCGAGCGCATCGTCGGCTACAAGGAGGGAGAGGACGAGCCGATCGTCGGCGATCCGATCGGCCGGAATGGGATCCTCGAGGATCTCGAGGCGGAGATGATCCAGTACACGCCCGAGGAGCTCGTCGAGATCGCGAAGAAGGAGTACGCCTGGTGCGAGGCTGAGATGATCAAGGCCTCGCGCGAGATGGGGTTCGGCGACGACTGGCGGAAGGCGCTCGAAAAGGTCAAGAACCTCCACGTCGAGCCCGGGCAGCAGCCGGCCGTGATCCGAGAGCTGGCTCACGAGGCCATCGAGTTCATCGAAAAGCGCGGCCTCGTGACGATCCCGCCGCTCGCCAAGGACATCTGGCGCATCGAGATGATGTCCCCCGCGCAGCAGAAGGTCTCGCCGTTCTTCCTCGGCGGGGAAGTGATCCTGGTGTCCTATCCGACCGACGCGATGGAGCACGGCGACAAGCTGATGAGCATGCGCGGGAACAACACGCACTTCTCACGCGCGACCGTGCAGCACGAGCTCATACCCGGACATCACCTCCAGGGTTTCATGAACGCTCGCCACGCGACGCACCGGCGGCTGTTCGAGACGCCGTTCTGGACCGAGGGGTGGGCGCTCTACTGGGAGATGCAGCTCTGGGACCTCGAGTTCCCGCGGTCGCCCCAGGATCGCGTCGGCATGCTGTTCTGGCGGATGCACCGGACCGCGCGAATCATCTTCTCTCTCAGCTTTCACCTGGGGACGATGACGCCGCAGGAGTGCATCGACTTCCTCGTGGATCGCGTCGGGCACGAGCGCGCGAACGCGGAGGGCGAGGTGCGCCGGTCGTTCAACGGCTCGTACTCGCCGCTCTATCAGGTCGCGTACATGATCGGCGGCCTGCAGTTTCGCGCGCTGCACCGCGAGCTGGTCGCGTCGAAGAAGATGACCGACCGCGAGTTCCACGACACGATCCTGAAGCGGGGGGAGATGCCGGTGGAGCTGGTCCGCGCATCATTGGCGAAGACCCCGCTCACGCGAACCTACAAGGCCGGGTGGAAGTTCTATTCAGAATCCAGAATTCAGAATACAGAATCTGGAGGTCGCTGAGGCCTTAGAGGTCACAGAGAAAGGCGGGGACGATGAGGCACAGAGGCGCAGAGACACAGAGACACAGAGAAACCAAAAGAATCCTCTGCGTCTCTGTGTCTCTGTGTCTCTTCGTCCCCGGTCTTCTCTGTGCCCTCGCGTCCCTCAGAGAGCTCCTAATCGGGATTAATAAACCGGTACAACACCCGAATCAGCCTGTACGCCTCCGGCATCGTGGTGGCCGTGAACTCGATCGTGTCCGGCTCGACCCGTTTGATCGCGGGGAAGGCTTCGGCGATCTCCGGATAAGTAAAGTTCCGATAGCGCAGACGGACCCGGACCGATGACGGCCGCTTCGGCGCGTATTTCTTCGCATCCGCGACGGCCATCCGCGCCGAGGCCTCGATTTCTTTCCTCGCCTCGCGCAGCGGCATCAGCTCGGCCGCTCGCACGTTGATCGCGCGCTTGACCACGACGCCGCGCGCCTCGGTTGCGACCTCCCGCACCTGCGCCACCGCCACGTCGTCTCCAGTGACGAGGACGACGGGCACGCCGTACCAGCCAGCCAGCAAGGTGTTCATCCCGCCCTCGCCGACCGACCGGCCGTCGATCTGCACGTCGCGCACCACACCGGATCCCGTGTGCGCGAACAGCCCGCCCGGCGTGTCCGCCTTGGCGTGATACCCGACGAAGAGGACGGCGTCGAACGTTTCGTCGAGCCCTTCCATCATCCCGTAGCGCTTGAAGCTGTGGGTGATCAGGCGCGCCGAGGGGTCGAGGTCCTCCGGCAGGATGTTGCGCTGTCCACCGTGGGAGTCGTTGACGACGACCTCGGTGGCGCCGCCCGCGATCGCCCCGCGGACCGCGGCGTTGACGTCTTCGGCCATCAGCTTGCGCGACCGGCCGTACTCCGCGCCGCCGGCCGAGACCTGGTCGTCGCCGACGATGCCGCTGATGCCCTCCATGTCGGCCGAGATGTACACTTTTTTCCCGGACTGCGCGCCGAGCGTGGCCACGGACGCGAGTAACGCAACACCGAGTACACGGGCGGATTGGGTCAGTCGCATGTCTGGTATTATGTGCCGCCTTTTATCACCGCGAGCGCATCTCGCATGAATCCGGGGCTTTCGTGGAGGGCCTTTTGACGTGAAGCGAGCCGCCGCGATCGCCGTCCTCTCGCTACTGGCCGTCGTTGTCTTCGCTTCGTGCCGGCCGGAGTACGACCTCATCATCCGTGGCGGAACCGTGATCGACGGGACCGGCGCCCCGGCGCGTCGCGCGGACGTCGGCATCAAGCGCGAACGCATCGACCGGATCGGCAACCTCGAGGGAAAGCGCGCGGCGAAGGAGATCGACGCCGCCGGCCTGACGGTCACCCCCGGCTTCATCGACGTTCAGGGGCAGTCCGGCAACAGCCTGCTCGTGGACGGCAACGGCGAAAGCCACATCCGGCAGGGGATCACGTCGGAGATCATCGGCGAGGGGAGCACGCCGGCGCTGATGCGGCCCGACCCCGCGCTGGTCCTCGCGCCGGGCCAGCGCCCGCCCGAATGGCAGACCTTCGACGGGTACCTCCGGACGCTCGAGCGGTACGGCACGTCCATCAACGTCGGTTCCTTCGCGCCGATCGCGATGGTGCGGAGCGAGGTGGTGGGCCTCGTCAACCGCCCCGCGACCGGCGAGGAGCTGGCGAGCATGGAGGCGATCGTCGATCGCGCGATGCGCGACGGCGCGTTCGGCCTCGCGACGGCCCTGATCTACCCGCCCGCGGCGTTCGCGTCGACCGACGAGATCGTGTCGCTCGCGAAGGTGGTGGCCCGCTACGGCGGCATCTACATCACCCATGTCCGCGGCGAGAGCTTCCGCGTCAAGGAAGCGATCGCCGAGGCCATCGCGATCGGTGAGCAGGCGAAGCTGCCGGTCGTCATCTATCACCTCAAGGTCGCCGCACGGCCGCTCTGGGGGACGATGGGCGACGTCGGGAAGATCGTCGAGGAGGCCCGCGCGCGCGGCGTGAAGGTGTCGGCGTGTCAGTACCCGTACACCGCAGGAGGCACGGGCCTCGCGGCGTCGCTGCCCGGCTGGGTGCAGGAAGGCGGCCGCGAGGAAATGCTCACGCGGCTGCGCGACGCCAGTCTCAGACCGAAAATCCGCGCCGAGATCGAAACGAAGCTGCCGGGCGAAGGCTTCGACGGCGCCGAGAACCTCGTCGCCGGCTCGACGTTCGAGGGCATCCAGATCGCGTCGGTCCCGCAGGATCGCGATCAGACCGTCGTCGGGAAGCGCATCAGCGAGATCGCGGCCGGACGCGGCGAGGATCCCTGGGACACGTACTTCAGGCTGCTCACCGACAACGACGGCCGCGTCGGCGCGCTCTATCACATGATGAGCGAGGAAGACGTCCGTACCGCGATGCGGTTTCCGTGGGTGAGCGTCGGCACCGACGCCGCGGCGATCAAGCCGGAAGGCGAGCTCGGACGCGGCCAGCCGCACCCACGCGCGTACGGGACGTTCCCGCGCATCCTCGGCCGGTACGTCCGCGACGCCAGGCTGCTCCCCATGGAGGAGGCGATCCGCAAGATGACGGGCCTCGCCGCCGCGCAGCTGCAGATCCGGGAGCGCGGCGAGCTGCACCCCGGCTGGTTCGCCGACATCGTCGTCTTCGATCCCGCGACGGTCGTGGACAACGCGACCTTCGAGCGCCCGCATCAATACTCGACCGGCATCCGCCACGTCGTCGTCAACGGCATCGTGACGGTCGAGAACGAGCAGCACACCGGCACGCGCGCCGGCCGCGCGCTCTACGGCCCGGGGTATCGCCGGGGGACTTAACGCAGTTCTGAGTTCTGAGTTTTGAGTTCTGAGTCTTGAGTTTTGAGTTAGTTCTGCAGTTCAGAACTCATAACTCAGAACTCACAACTGATGAGGTCCTCCCGTTTGCATTTCCTCTAAGGCTGAGACAGAGGAGGGTAGATCGATGGGCATTATTGCGTGGATTCTCTTCGGCTTGATCGTCGGCATCATCGCCAAGTTCCTGATGCCGGGCCGCGATCCTGGCGGGTTCATCGTGACGATCGCGCTCGGCATCGTGGGCGCGCTGCTTGGTGGCTTCCTCGGCCGCGCGATGGGATTCTACGGTCCGAGCGAAGGCGCCGGCTGGCTCGTGTCGATTCTCGGCGCGGTCATCCTGCTGGCGCTCTATCGGCTGATGGCGCGCCCGCGCCAGGTCTAAGCGAAGCCTCGACGTAGCTTTAGCGAAGGCGGGCGTTCGCGCCGGCGCGTGGGCCCTGCTACAATTGTCGTTCTTTGCGTTCAGAGAACACACGCCCAGGAGGGTTCATGCGCCGTTTCACTCGCTTGCTCGCGTTCGCGGCACTACATGCGGCGCTCAGCGCTTCCGGTGTCTTCGCTCAACCAACTCAGCCTGCTCCTCCTCAGCCCGCCGCGGCGCCAAGCCTCGATGCCATCGTCGCGAAGAACATCCAGGCCAAGGGGGGCGAGGCCAAGCTCAAAGCCGTTCAAAGCATGAAGATGGCGGGCAAGGTGACGATCCAGGGCATGGATCTGAACATGTTGATCACCACCAAGCGGCCCAACATGATGCGGCAGGAGATGCAGTTCCAGGACAAGAAGATCGTGCAGGGGTTCGACGGCACGACGGCCTGGATGATCAACCCGCTGATGGGATCCGAGACCCCTCAGGAGATGACCGGCCCCCAGGCCGACCTGGCCAAGGACCAGGCGGACTTCGACGGACCGCTGCTGGACTGGAAGGGGAAGGGGCACACGCTCGAATACGTCGGCACCGAGGAAGTCGGCGGCGCCAAGGCCCACAAGCTCAAGCTGACCAAGAAGAACGGTCAGACACAGTTACTGTATCTCGACGCGGAGAGCGGCATCGACCTGAAGACGACGGTCCAGGTCCCGCAGGGAGCCACGACGATGACGGTCGAGACGGAGATGTCCGACTACCGGCCCGTCGAGGGCATCATGATGCCGCACGCGCTGAAGACCTCAATCAACGGCATGCCGACTGGCTCGATCGTCGTCCAGAAAATCGAGCTGAACGTCCCGGTTGACGAAGCACAGTTCAAGATGCCGGCCGCGAAGCCATAGGCGCGGCATCTGCGATGGGCGATCGGGCGATCGGGTCATGTAATCGGCTCATCGGGGTCATCGCGGCCATCGCGCTGTCGTTCGTCGCGATCGATTCATCTGCGCAGTCCGGCGACGGCCGCCTTCGCGCCTCTGGCGCTACGGCGAGCCTCGCCGAAGATTCAGCGCAGGCGGGCCGAAGCGCTTCCATCGACTCCACCACCTTCGGCGATCTGCGCCCCCGCGCGCTCGGGCCGGCGACGACCAGCGGCCGCATCAGCTCCCTCGACGTCGTCCACGACAACCCGCGGATCGTGTACGCCGGCACCGCCGGCGGCGGCGTCTGGAAGTCGACCAACGGCGGCGAGTCGTTCTCGGCGATCTTCGACGAGCACATCATGTCGATCGGCGCCGTGGCCGTCGATCAGTCGAAGCCCGACACCGTCTGGGTCGGGACGGGAGAAAGCTGGCCCCGCAACAGCGTCTCGGTGGGCCGGGGGATGTTCAAGTCCACAGACGCGGGCAGCTCGTGGACGGCGGTGGGTCTCGAGAAAACCGAGCGCATCGCGCGGCTGGCGATCCATCCGAAGCAGTCGGACACCGTCTTCGCGTGCGCGCTCGGCCATCTGTGGAACGCGAACGAGGATCGCGGCGTGTTCCGCACGACCGACGGCGGCAAGACGTGGCAGAAAGTTCACTACGTCGACGCCGACACAGGCTGCGGCGACCTCGCGATCGATCCGCAGGAGCCGGAGGTCATCTACGCGGCGATGTATCAGGTCCGTCGGCGGCCGGACTTCTTCGTCTCGGGCGGCCCCGGCAGCGGCCTGTACAAATCCAAGGATGGAGGAAAGACCTGGCGCAAGGTCACCGCAGGCCTCCCGGCGGGCGACCTGGGCCGCATCGGCCTGGCGGTCGCGCCGTCGCGTCCCGGCACGCTGTACGCGATCGTCGAAGCGAAGGAGACCGCGCTCTATCGATCTGACGATGCCGGTGAAAGCTGGAGGAAGACGACCGAAGGGGAGGCATTCTTCGGCGTCCGCGCGCGCCCGTTCTATTTCGCGAACGTCAAGGTGGACCCAACGGACCACACGCGCGTCTACAACTTCTCGCTGTTTCTGACGGTGAGCTCGAACGCAGGCCGCAGCTTCGAGCTGAGCGGCCCCAACCCGTTCGGCGGGATGCACCCGGATCACCATGCGATGTGGATCAATCCGCGCGACCCGTATCACATGCTGCTCGGGACCGACGGCGGCGTCTACGTCTCACGCGATCGCGGGACGACGTGGAGCTTCTCGGCGAGCCTACCGGTCGCGCAGTTCTACCACGTCACCGTCGACGGGCAGCGGCCGTACCGCGTCTACGGCGGCCTGCAGGACAACGGCTCGTGGTCGGCTCCGTCGCAGCGACCCGGGGGCATCCGCAACAGGGATTGGACCAACGTCGGCTTTGGCGACGGCTTCAACGTGTTTCCGGACCCGCGCGACCCGTCGATCGTCTTTTCCGAGTTTCAGGGGGCTCAGATCCGCCGCCTCAACACGCGCACCGGCGAGATGAAGGATATCCGCCCGCGCGCGGCGGCCGGCGAGCCGAAGTATCGCTTCAACTGGAACGCCGCGTTCACGCCGAGCCCCAACGACGCGTCGGTCCTGTACCTCGGCGGCCAGTACGTGTTTCGCACGCGCGATCGCGGCGAGACATGGGAGCGCATTTCAACCGATCTGACGACGAACGATCCGGCGAAGCAGCGCCAGAGCGAGTCGGGCGGCCTGTCGCCCGACAACACGACCGCGGAGAATCACTGCACGATCATCAGCATCGCCGAGTCGTCGCTGGAGCCGGGCGTCATCTGGGCCGGCACCGACGACGGCAACGTGCAGGTCACGCGCGACGGGGGCAAGAGCTGGACGAACGTCGTCAAGAACGTCCCAAAGCTGCCGGCCCACACCTGGGTCTCGATGGTGGAGGCGGGCCGGCACCGCGGCGGGACCGCGTTCGTCGCGTTCGACGGCCACCGCAGCGGCGACATGCAGAGTCACCTGTACGCCACCGACGACTACGGCAAGACGTGGCGCGCGATTGCAGAGGGCCTCGACGGCTACGTGCACTCGGTCCGCCAGGATCTCGTCCGGTCCGATCTGCTTTTCGCCGGCACCGAATTCGGCCTGTTCATCAGCGTGGATGCCGGCGCGAAGTGGGCCCGCCTGACGACCCTGCCGCGCGTCGCGGTGCACGACATGCAGATCCATCCACGCGAGCACGATCTCGTGCTGGCCACGCACGGCCGGGGCATCCAGATCGTCGACGACATCACGCCGCTCCGGCACCTGACGCCAGAGGTCACGGCGAAGAACGTCGCCGTGCTGACGTCACGTCCCGCCGCCCAGGCGGTGTTCGCCACGCTCCAGGATTTCCCCGGCGACGGCGAGTTCACGGCCGCGAACCCGCCCGACGGCGCGGTCGTCGTCTATTACCTGAAGGCGCGGCACATCTTCGGACGTCTCGCGGTCGATATCCTCGACTCGTCCGGCAAAGTCGTCCAGACGCTGCCGGCTGGGGCGCGTCAGGGCCTGAACCGCCTCGTGTGGAACATGCGGCTGCCCGCGCCGAAGAGCGCGTCGGCGCCCGGCCTCGGCGCGCGCGCAATCGTAGGGCCGCCGGTGCCGGAGGGGCGCTACACGGTGCGCGTGACGAAGGGAGACGATGTCGCCACCGGGCCGATCGACGTCGGGGTCGACCCGCTCACGCCGCATCCCCCGGCCGACCGCCAGCGGCGCCTCGCGCTGCTGATGCGTCTCTACGACATGCAGGCGAGGCTCGCGTACCTCGGCGACGCGTCGGCCGATTTGCGCGCGCAGGCACGGGCGCGCATCACCCCGAAAGAATCGCTCGAAAGCTTCGCGTCGGATCTCGACCGGCTGCACAAGGGGCTGGTCGACTCAGGCGGGGCGTTCGCCGCGTCGAACCCGCAGCTCCGCGAGAACGTCATCGACGTCTACGGCGCGGTGCTCTCGTACGGCGGCGGGCCGACCTCCGCACAGATCACCTACGCCGGCGCGCTCGAGGCGGAGTTGAAGAAGGCGACTGCGGAGTTCGACCGCCTGTCGACGACGCGCGTCGCCGAGGTGAACACGCAGCTCCAGGCCGCGGGGCAGAAACCGCTGCGGGTGATGACGCAGGAAGAATTCGAAAAGAGGTAGCGCAGCCCTTCAGGGCTGCCTCGATGACACCCGTAGCGCAGCCCCTTCAGGGCTGCCTGGTTGACACCCGTAGCGCAGCCCTTTAGGGCTGCCCCGTTGACACCCGTAGCGCAGCCCTTTAGGGCTACCCCGTTGACACCCGTAGCGCAGCCCTTCAGGGCTGCTCGCTGCTGCCCGGTCCGCTTCTTGCCGTCGTCCCGGTGCGATGCACCAACGACGGCCACGGCTGCGAACGTTCGACTACACCGGTCTCTATCGGGTTTTCCTCACATTTTGCACCTGTAAGCGCGCTCCGTTCTTCACAGATGCTGCTCACGTTGAGATCGTGTGGGGAGAAATTCTGCGTACCGCGGCCCAAGAACGCGTTGCAATTGTTGCCCACTGCTTCATGCCGGACCATCTCCATTTTCTGGTCCAGGGCCGCGCCGTTGACGCCGACGTGCGGCGCTTCGTCCATCAGGCCAAACAGCGGTCAGGCTACGAATTCTCGCGCCGGTTTCATCAAAAGCTGTGGCAACCCAGCTGGTATGACCGCGTTCTCAGGGAGGATGATGAGACGCCTCTGGTCGTCTGCTACATCCTCCAGAATCCGGTGCGCGCAGGTTTGGTCGAGTCGTTCGAGTTGTATCGCTTCTCTGGTTCGTCAGTTTATACGCGCGAAGAAATCAGAGCGTGGATCGATGAGCTGGAAAGCTGGCGGCTCTGACGAGCGGAGCGGCAGCCCTAAAGGGCTGCGCTACGGGTGTGTTATGAGAGCAGCCCTAAAAGGGCTGCTCTACGAGGGTTGCCGGCTTGGCGGCGGCGGTCAGGTCAGGCGTGCCGGGATTACCCCATCCGCGCCCGTAATAACGCCGGAACGGCAATCGCCGCGGCAATCCCCAGCAGCGTCAGACCGATCATCACGATCGTCAGCACGCCGACGAACTTCCAGAACGCCCGCTGCGCGTCGAGCGCCAGCTCCAACTGGACGCCCTGCGGATTGGAGAGGTAGCCGCCGATGTGGCTCGCGTAGCGCGTGAGGTAGATGCCGGGGAACAAGTACAGCAGGCCCAGGATCGGGTAGACGAACATCAGGGCCGCCATCCCTGGCTCTCCCGAGAAGAGCCCCATCGTGCCGACGGCCAGCCCGCACAACACCATGAAGGCGACCGAGATGAAGAGCATGATGGCTATGAGCCTGACCCAGGGTTGTGTGCGCCGCAGGATGTCCGCAACCCCGTCCGGACGGGCAGGATCCGCCATCGCTCCTCCTTATGTGCTGGGTGGAGGGATGGTAACACACACTGCGACACGTACATTGTGGAGTGTGGATTGGCGATTGGGGATTGACTGCCGATTGAGGATTTACGATTGCCGAACTATTGATGATTGCCGACTATTAATGATCGCCGGGATTGGCAACGGCGCAGGGAATCGCCGATAGTCAACAATCGTCGATCATCAATCAGCAATAAATCCCCAATCGCCAATTCCCAATCGACAATGCAAGGATCATCTAGCGTTGCTCCACGCTCACCGGTCCGTTCGAGGTCGTGAGCTTGATGACCTGCGGCCCGCCGCCGAACTCGATCCGGCGCTGATCGTCGTCCCACGTCTTGCGCGCGTCGGGACAGCGCGAGCAGCGCATCGGCGAGTGGCCGTCTGCCTCGACGAGCACGCCGGAGCGGTAGCCCTGCGGGACCGTCAGCGACAGCGGGCCGTTGCGGGTTTCGCCGGTCAGCCCAGCGCCATCCCAGGCCGCGCCGTCGAGCTTGATCGACAGCGGTCCGTTCTGCGCGCGAAGCGTGAACTCACCCGCGCCACCTTTCAGCGAGATCGGGCCGTTGACGGTCCGCGCGTCGATCGTGCCGCGCGAGTTCGAGATCGATACCGGTCCGTTGGACGCCTGCACCGTGAAGGTGCCCTCCGCGTCGCGCAGCGAGAGCGGGCCGTTGGTCGTCTCGGCGCTGATGGTCGATCCGCGCGGCGCGCGGACGATGAAGTACAGGTGCCACTTGGATCCCGTGCCGTTCGCCGTCAGCGTGTCGCCCTGCTGCTGCACGCGCACTCCGGCCAGAATCTCCTGCGCGCGGGACTGCGAGGCTCCCAGCGCAATCTTGCACGCGTGCACCTCGATCTGCGTCCCCTGCGAGCCCACGATCCAGACGCCGCCATTGCGTGCGGCGCTGATCTTGGCCGGACCCGTCGCCGGCAGTGTGAAGGACTCCTCGGCGCGGGCGATCTCCTGGTCGGACGTCACCCTCAGATCGTCACATCCGGCCGGATCCTCTCCCTCGACGTTGACGCTGAAATGCTGGGAGGCCGCGACCGTTCCGCCCGTCACGGGCGACCCGGATAGCCCGAGCATCGAACACAGCAGTGAAAACAGGAAGGCTAAAACACGCATGGCACCCCCTCAAACAGACTCTTGGACGGAATCCAGGGGGCCCCGGTTGGCTTGCGCCTGATCCCGCCCGTTCGCTAGAGTCCCAGCCATGAAGTGCCTCACCATCCTGCTTCTGCTCCTGGGTCTGCAAGCCTCCGCCCCCGGGGATGCCCCCCTCTTCTCGTCGCTCCGCTGGCGGAGCATCGGCCCGCCCCGCGGCGGTCGATCGATTGCCGTGGCCGGAGTCCCGAGCCGGCCCCTCGAGTTCTATTTCGGAGCAGTCGGCGGCGGGTTGTGGAAGACCACCGATGGCGGGCAGACCTGGAACCCCGTCACCGACGGGCAGATCAGGAGCTCGTCGGTCGGCGCCGTCGCGGTCGCCGAATCCAGCCCGGATGTTGTTTACATCGGGATGGGCGAGGCGTGCCTCCGCGGGAACATCATGCAGGGAGATGGGGTGTACAAGTCGACCGACGCCGGGAAGACCTGGAAGCACGTGGGTCTGGCTGACACCCAGATCATCTCGCGCGTCCGCGTGCATCCGACGAATCCCGATCTGGTCTACGTCGCCGCGCTCGGCCACCCGGCGGCGGCGAACGCCGAGCGTGGGGTCTTCCGGTCGAAGGACGGCGGCGGCAGTTGGGAAAAGGTCCTGTTCAGGGACGCGAAGACGGGCGCGGTCGATCTCGTCATCGACCGCCGGAACCCGAACGTGATTTACGCGGCACTGTGGGAGGCGTACCGCCTCTCGTGGCAGATGTCCAGCGGCGGTCCGGGCAGCGGGCTCTTCAAGTCCACCGACGGCGGCGACACGTGGAAGGAGCTGACGAGGAACCCCGGGCTCCCGTCGGCCGGCGTCGTCGGGCGCATCGGCATCGACGTCTCCGGCGCGGACTCCAGCCGGCTCTTCATGATGTTCGAGCACGCCGACGGGGGACTGTTCCGTTCGGACGATGCCGGCGCCACATGGACGCGTGTCAGCGACGACCGCCGGCTGCGGCAACGTGCCTTCTATTACTCACACGTCAACGCCGACACGAAGAACCGCGACACCGTATACGTCCTCAACACGGCGTTCTTCAAATCCACGGACGCCGGGAAGACGTTTTCGACGATCCGTGTGCCGCACGGCGACAACCACGATCTGTGGATCGACCCGAACGAGCCGAATCGGATGGTGAACGCCAACGACGGCGGTGGAAACGTAACGATCAACGGCGGGGAGACCTGGACCGATCAGGATTTCGCGACCGCGCAGTTCTACCATGTCGCCACGACGAAGGATTTCCCGTACCACGTCTGCGGCGCGCAGCAGGACAACAGCACGGCGTGCGTGTCGAGCCAGCCGGGAGGGGGCCGCGTCGCACCGGTGTTCTACGCGGTCGGCGGCGGCGAGAGCGGCTACATCGCGCCGCATCCCGTCGATCCGAATATCTTCTACGCGGGGAACCAGGGGGCCCAGATCACGCGCTTCGACCGCCGCACGGGCCACATCCGTGACATCCAGCCGTATCCACGCTTCTTCTCGGGCGAGCCCGCATCATCGCTTCCGGAGCGCTGGCAGTGGACGTTTCCGATCGTCTTCTCGCCTCATGACGCGAACGTCGTCTACATCTGCTCGCAGCACGTCTGGCGGACCTCGAACGAGGGCCAGACCTGGGAGAAGATCAGCCCGGACCTGACGCGCGCCGATCCGAAGACGCTCGGACACTCCGGCGGACCGATCACGGGCGACATGAACGGGCCGGAGATCTTCGCGACGGTCTTCGCGCTCGCGCCGTCGAAGCTCGAGCGCGGCACGATTTGGGCCGGGTCGGACGACGGCCTCGTTCACGTGACGCGTGACAACGGCAAGAGCTGGCAGAACGTCACGCCGAAGGACCTGCCCGAGTTCGCGCGCGTCAGCATCATCGACGCCTCGGCGCACAGCGCGGGCACGGCGTACTTCGCGGCGAAGCGCTATCTCGTCGATGATCGCGCGCCGTACATCTACCGGACGGACGATTTCGGCAAGACCTGGACGCGAATCGTCGCCGGCATCCGATCCGACGACTACGTCCACGTCGTCCGCGAGGATCCGAAGCGCGCCGGCCTGCTGTACGCCGGCACCGAGCACGGCGCGTACGTCTCGTTCGACAACGGCGCCGGGTGGCAGTCGCTGTCGCTCAACCTTCCCGACACCCAGATTTCCGACCTCGTCGTCGAGGGGAACGACGTCGTCATCGGCACGCACGGCCGGTCGTTCTGGGTCCTGGATGACGTCAGCCCGCTCAGGCAGCTGACTCCGGAGACAACCGCCGCGGCGTTTCACCTCTTCGATCCGGCCGAGGCCACGCGATCGGCTGGCCCCGCGACCATCTATTACGCGCTCAAGCAGCCGGCGAAGAAGGTGCAGATCGACATCCTCGATCCAGGAGGAAAGGTGATTCGCTCGTTCACCGGCGTGCGCGAGGAGGAGCTCAAACCGGCGAAGCCGGGAGAGGCGCCGGGCGGCGGCGAGGGAGGCTTCGGCCCGCCGCAGCCGCGAACCTTACTGACCAACGCCGGGCTGACGCGGTTCTCCTGGGACCTCCGGCACGGCGGCCATTCGACGTTTCCGGGAATGATCCTCTGGAGCGCCGGCAATCAGGGACCCACGGCGGTCCCCGGGACCTACCAGGTGCGCATCACGGCGGACGGCACGAGCCAGACCCGTCCGTTGAACATCCGGAAGCATCCCGGCTATGCGGAGGTGACGCAGGCTGATCTCGAGCAGCAGCTCGCGTTCGCGCTGCAGATCCGCGATCGCACGAGCGAGGCGAACGACACCGTCGTCCAGATTCGCGGCTTGAAGCAGCAGATTCAGGACCGCTTGACGAAGGCCGGCAATCGGCAGACCGAGCTGGCGCCGGCGGCGCAGGCGCTGACGGCCAAGCTCACGGCCGTGGAAGAAGACCTCTACCAGGTCCGGAACAGAAGCGGCCAGGATCCGCTCAACTTCCCGATCAAGTTGAACAACCGGCTGGCGTCGCTCCGTCGGGTCGTCGAGACGGGCGACAATCGCCCGACCGACGGTGCCCATCAGATCTTCAAAGAGCTGTCAGCAGAGCTCGACCGGCAGTTGTCGGCGCTGCAATCGACGCTGACGAACGAGCTGGCCGTCCTGAACCGCCAGCTCGCGCGGGCGAAGATCGCGCCGGTGACTCCAGGGACGAAGAAGGCGACCGAATAACCCCACTGCTGATTGTGGAGTGCTGAATGCTGAGTGTTTTTCATTCAGCATTCAGCAATCAGCAATCCACACTCATCAGAAAGCTTTCCCCAGCCGCTCCTGCAGTTTTTCCCGATAGCCGCGACTGAGCGTCAGCCGCGTCCCATTGCGGAGAATGACGACGTACTCGCCGTTGAACCAGGGCTGCAGCTCCTGGATGCGCTCCATGTTGACGATGCGCGAGCGGTGGATGCGGAAGAAACGCTCGGCGTCGAGCCGGCTCTCGAGCGACTGCATCGTCTCGCGAATCAGGTGCGCTTCGGCGCCGACGTGGAGCCGGGCATAGTTCCCCGCCGCTTCGACCCAGTCGATCTCGTCGGTGCGCAGGAAGAACAGACGCCCGCCGGCCTTGACGACCAGCCGGTCGGTCTTCGGCGCCGACGGTCGGAGATCCTTGACGAGCGCCAGGAGCCGCCGGCCGAGGTCCCCCGTCTCCTGCTGCTCGACGTGAAGCCTCGCGCGGCCGAGCGCCTCGCGGAAGCGATCGCGGTCGAACGGCTTGAGCAGATAGTCGAGCGCGCGCACCTCGAACGCCTTGAGCGCGTGCTGGTCGTACGCCGTGACGAAGATGACCATCGGCATCTTCTCAGGGCCGATCGCCTGGATCACCTGGAAGCCGTCGGCGCCGGGCATCTGGACGTCGAGGAACACGAGGTCCGGATGCAGCTGCTGGATGGCGGCGATGGCTTCGAGGCCGTCGCGGCATTCGCCGAGGACCTCGATCGCCTCCTCGTTTTGCAGAAGTGTGGCCACGCGCTCGCGCGCGAGCGGCTCGTCATCCACGATGAGCGTCTTGAGCGTGCGCAGCTTGCGGGTCATCGGCGGTTGGGTTTGCGGCTTGGTCGAGGCTAGGGTCAGAGTCATGCCACACTCGCTGGTTTGAGCTCGACGGCCGGCTCGGCCGACCGCCACGGAAGGACGACACGGACGGCGAGGCCGCGCGGCTGGCGAAGGAACTCGAACTGATAGTCGCGGCCGAAGAGATGTTGGAGCCGGGCGCGCGTCGTCGACAGCCCGATCCCCGACTGGAGCGCGGTGAGCGCATCCTGCGACAGGCCGGCGCCGTTGTCCTCGACCTCCATCAGGAGATGATGATCGTCGCGCCACGCGCGGATCTCGATATGGCCCGGCCCGGTCTGGGGCGCGATGCCGTGTTTGATCGCGTTCTCGACGAGGGGCTGCAGCAGCATACGAGGAACCAGACCGTCCAGCGCTTCGGGCTCGATATCGAACGTAACGGTGAGACGGTCCTGAAAGCGCGTTTGTTCAATCTGGAGGTACTTCGCCAGGAAGTCGACCTCCTCGCTGAGCGTGACTTCCTGCTGACCGACCTTGTGGAGGGTCAGCCGGAGCAGCTCGCTGAGCCGCGAGAGCATGCGGTCGGCGGACTCGACGTCCCGGTGCATCAGCGTCGAAATCGCGTGCAGCGTGTTGAACAGGAAGTGCGGCTGGAGCTGGCGCTGCAGCGTCTGGAGCTGCGCCTCGACGAGCCGCGTCTCGAGCTTTGCCGTCCGGACCGCGCGCTCCTGCGACTCGCGGTAGTACGCCGCGGCGAGCGCGAGCGCCGTGATGGCCCAGTAGGTCATCATCTCCCAGTCGAGATACTGGATGAAGTCGTTGCGGAACAGCGCCCAGAACCCGAGCTTGAATCTGTCCCAGCCGACGAGCGAGCGCCGCACCAGCTGCATGCCCGCCAGATGCAAAGCGACGAAGAACACCACCGCGGGAATATGCACGGCGAGCGCGCGCGGCCATCGGCCGCCGTCGAAGCGGAAGCGCATCGCCAGCCGCATGATGATCGGCGTGAAGATCCCCCACATGATCCAGTACGCGCCGTTGAGCGCCGCCAGGTGCTTGATCGGCGACGGGTGCTCCCAGTACCGCGTGAGCTGGTAGGACATCAGCGTCGAGAAGACGGCAAGGCCGGTCGCCATGCAGAAAACCGTGCGCAGGCGCACAGGAAGGTAGCGCTCGCTCATCATTCGAACTATGGCCGTGGTTCGGAAACGTGTCAAGGATTCGCGGCACGTTCAGCGATCGGTTCGCCCCGTCCTTCACACCGATCTGGATGCCGGATACGAACCGTTGGAGAGTTCTGTCCCTCCGTTCGTCACTCGTGGGAAGTGATTCGTCCCTGACTGCTCGGGTCCCGCACCTCGATTCAGCCGCTTCATCCTTCTGACAATTCTGCCGGACACATGTGCGGTTGCGATCCAATCGGACCACGCTATCGCGGTACCCCACTTGCTCAACGACACCCGATCGAAGAACGCGTAGCGCAGCCCGCAGGGCTGCTTCGGCGAAGGAGATCCCATGAAGACTGCGATCGCGGCGCTCGTCATCGGTTCGATGCTGACGGCCGTCCGCCCGGCGGCCGCACAGGTGTACACCGGCCGCATCGACATCAGCGTGAGCGACAGCACGGGCGCGCAACTGCCGGGCGTCTCCGTGTCGATCGCCGGGCCCCAGAGTCACGAGGCGGTCACCGACGCGAAAGGGGAGGCGCACTTCCTCAACCTTGCCCCCGGCACCTATCAGGTGCAAGCGTCGCTCGCCGGCTTCGGGGAGTACCTGAATCAGACCGTTCCGGTCGCGACGGGATCGATTGTTCCGCTTCGCGTGACGCTGAGCGTCGCCGGCGTGGCCGAACAGGTGACCGTCCAGGCCGAGACGCCCGCGATCGATCCGAAGCGCATCGCCATCTCCACCAACGTGACCGTGGACGAGCTCGAGAAGGTTCCGAACTCCCGCGATCCCTGGGTCGTGCTGCAGACGGTCCCGGGCATCGTCGTGGATCGGGTCAACGTCGGCGGCTCCGAATCGGGGCAGCAATCCAACTACACCGCGAAAGGCGCGGACTTCGGCGACAACACGTGGTACCTCGACGGCATCCCGATCACCGACATGAACGCGCTCGGCAGCTCGCCGACCTACTACGACTTCGACATGTTCCAGGAAATCCAGGTGACGACGGGAGGGGCCGATCCGCAGGCGGCGACGGCCGGCGTGCAGCTGAACTTCGTGCTGCGCACCGGGACCAACGATGCGCACGGGTCCGCCCGTGTGTTCTTCGCCAACGAGTCGCTGCAGGCCAACAACATCGACGATGAGCTCGTGGCGGTCGCGGGCCCGAGCGGCAAGGGGAACCGCACCGATCAGTACTCCGACTACGGCTTCGAGCTCGGCGGGCCGCTCATGAAGAACAAGTGGTGGGCCTGGGGCTCGTGGGGGAAGACCGACGTTCGCATCAGGACGATCAACGATCTGATCGACCGGACGATTCTCGAGAACACCGCGTTCAAGACCAACGCGCAGATCTCGGACACGGTCCGCGCGAACTTCACCTTCTTTCAGGGCGAGAAGAAGAAGTTTGGCCGCGACGCGTCGCCGCTGGTGGCGCCAGAGTCGACGGTCGACCAGGATGGGCCGACGCGCACCTATAAAGGTGAGGCGAACTGGATCCCGTCGGGCAATCTGTTCCTGACGGCGCGCGGAGCCTACGTCAAGAACGAGTTCAACCTCGAGCCGAAGGGTGGCCGGACGACGCAGGTCTTCCTCGACAGCAACGGTTTTCAGTCCGGGTCGAGCTACTACCTCGCCACGGCGCGGCCCCAGAAGACGATCAACCTGGACGGCAACTGGTTCAGCGGACGGCACGAGCTCCGGTTCGGCGGGGCCTGGCGGCGTGTGGACGACTTCACCGACTTCAGCTGGGGCGGCGGTGTGATCAACCTCGAGGTACCGAATTTCGGGCCCGGCGGCTACATCATGGTGATCTATCGCCCCTACATCCAGGAGAACCGCGCGAACTACGACAACCTGTACGTGACCGACACGTTCACCACGGACCGGCTGACGCTCAACCTCGGGCTTCGCTACGACCACACGACGAACGCGGTCAAGGAGGGTGACAATCCGGCTCACCAGCTGGTGCCGGACCTGATGCCGGCCTACACGTCACCCGCCCTCGACGATGTGGTGACCTGGAACACCCTGTCGCCGCGTGTGGGCGCCAGCTATGCTCTCGACGCGAACCGGAAGACCATCGTCCGCGCGAGCTACGCGTCGTTCGCGAGCCAGCTCCAGGTCGCGACGGCGGGCACGGTCGCGGCCAATTCCTACGGCTACGCCTATTACATCGGCATCGACGGGAACAGCAACGGCCGCATCGAGCGGGCGGAGATCGAGCCCGGCGCGATCGGCTCGGTCGGCATCGACGCGGACAATCCGACCGTGACCGTCAACGCGATCGACGCGGATCTGAAGGCGCCGCGCTCGCACGAGTTCGTAGTCGGCCTCGACCACGAGATCATGCGAAACGTCGCCGTCAGCGGATCGTTCAGCTGGCGCCGCTTCAACGATCCGCTCTGGGGTGTTCCCGGCGGCGAGCCGCTGCCGATCATCGGCGTGACCACGGCCGACTATCTCCTCGACGGCAGGCTCACGGGCAACACGCCGCAGACCGGCGCGTACGACGTGCCGTACTACGCGCTCGATCCGGCGGCCGCACCGGTCGGCGGCGGAACAATCACGCAAAACCGGCAGGGCTATCACCGCTCGTTCAGGGGCTTCGAGCTGTCGGGCACGAAGCGGCTCGCCGATCGCTGGATGGCGCGCCTCGGGTTCTCCTGGAACGACGAGCGCGAGCACTTCACCGACCCGTCGTTGTCGATCCAGGACCCGACCCGCCGGCGGCAGGCGCCGCTCATCGACGATGGCGTCGTCAGCCGGCCGACGAGCGGAAGCGGCAAGTCGCAGGTGTACCTGATCGTGCCGAAGTACCAGTTCATCGCGAACGGCTTCTGGCAGGGACCGTGGGACACCGGCATCGGCGCGAACCTGGTGACAAGGCAGGGCTACGGGAAGCCGTACCACGCCAACGACGTCGTCACGAACGATCCGGTGAGAACGTTGAAAGACGTGCTCGTGATCGACGACCTCGACGCCAACCGGCTGCCGGCCGTGACGTCGTTCGACCTGCGATTCCAGAAAGCGGTGCGGATCGCGCGGTCGAATCTGGAGTTCGACCTGGACATCTTCAACGTGTTCAATGCGGCGACGGTGCTCGGGCGGCAGTACGACGTCGAAGCGACCGGAACACGCGGCTTCGACGCCGTGCTGGAAATCATGAACCCGAGGATCGTGCGGTTGGGGATGAGGGTGAAGTTCTGACAGGGTAGGCCCGGCCTTTCAGGCCGGGCGTGGCCGGATCATCCAGGCGTTCGGCTGATTCGGGCACGCCCGACCTGAAGGTCGGGCCTACGCCGTCCACCCCTTCCCACTGGGCGATCATCCCAATTTCATTGCGGTAATCAGGATTGCCCTCGATCCTCGATTCGATGGGGTCCCACCTTCACGCCACCCCCTGGTTCATCAGCCAGTCGCGCGCGATGCGGCCTGTCGTGCGGCTGATCGAGCGTTCGGGCCCCTCCCACGCGAACGTCCTGATCAGCGGCGAACCGGGGACCGGCAAGTCCGTGGTCGCGCGGGCGCTGCACCAGACCTCGCCCCGCAGCGGCCGTCCCCTCCTCACCATCAACGGCGGGCGGCCGGACGACCTGCTCGAAGCCGAGCTGTTCGGCGTGGCAGGCGTCCCGGCGGGCGAGGGTGTCGTGGAGCGGGCCGGGGTCTACGAGCTGGCGGACCGAGGCACGCTCCTAATAGATGAAGCAGCCAACCTGCCCGCGAGCGTCCAGGGCCGCCTGCTCGAGGCGCTCGAATCAGGGACCTTCTTCAGGACCGGCAGCTCGCAGGAACGCCGCGCCGACGTTCGCATCCTGGCGGCGACGAGCGCCGCTTTGCCGGCCGAAGCGGCGGCGGGCCGATTCAGCCGGGAGCTGCTGCTGCGGCTCGGCACGATCGAGCTGGAGCTCCCCCCGCTGCGCGCGCGTCCCGAGGACATCCCGCCGCTGGCCGAGCGCTTTCTCGAGGAATTTACAGAATTACACGGGAGCCCGGCGCGCGAGTTCGACGATGGCGCGATGGCGGCGATGATGCGGCATCTGTGGCCGGGAAACGTCCGGGAGCTCCGCCGCGCCATCGAGGCGGCCGTGCGCACTGCGCGCGGCGCTCTCCTCACGACGCGGGAGCTCGGCCTTCGCGCGTGGATCGAGCGGTCGCCGCGGCTCGAGGACCTGACGCTCTTCGAAGCGGAGGCTGTTCTCATCCGCCGCGCGCTCGCGCGAGCGAACGGTGACTGGCGATGGGCCGCCGCGACGCTCGGTCTCACTCCGTTCGACTTCCGCCAGCGGGTTCGGCGACACGGTTTGGCGTAAAAACTTGCGGCCGCGGGGTCCCGCGAGCGCAAAAGTTTGTCGATTGCCCGATCACAAACGCTGACTTTCGTTTATCATGATCGCGTGAGCACGCAGACCACGCGGCTGCCGAGGCCCTGGCGCATCGGCGAGCCTTGGACTGTCGCGGATGCGAACGAGCTGTTCGAGGTCGACCGATGGGGCAAGAACTACTTCTCCATCAGCCCTTCCGGCCACATGCTCGTCCACCCGACGAAGGATCCCCAGCAGGCGATCGATCTCAAGCAGCTCGTCGATCACCTGCAGCTTCGCGGCATCGACCTGCCGATCCTCGTCCGCTTCCGCGACATCCTCCGCCACCGCATGGCGGACATCTACGGCGCCTTCCAGTCCGCCATCTCGCAGCACTCATACGACGGGCGCTACATCTGTGTGTATCCCATCAAGGTCAATCAGCAGCGTCAGGTGGTCGAGGAGGTCCTCGACTTCGGCCGGCCCTACGGCTTCGGCCTCGAGGCTGGATCGAAGCCCGAGCTGCTGGCGGTGTCGGCGCTGGCCTCGAACGACACGCCGATCATCTGCAACGGTTTCAAGGACGCCGAGTACATCGAGACGGCGATGCTCGCCCACAAGATGGGCCGCAACATCATCCCCGTCGTCGAGAAATATACCGAGCTGGGTCTGGTGCTCGAGTACGCCCGGAAGGTGGGGGTCCGGCCCCAGCTCGGCATGCGGGTCAAGCTGGCGGCGCGCGGCGGCGGGCGGTGGCAGAGCTCGGGCGGCTACCGGTCCAAGTTCGGGCTGACCGTGGCCGAAGTGCTGCGCGGCCTCGAGGAGCTCAAGTCGCAGAACATGCAGGATTGCTTCAAGCTCCTGCACTTCCACCTCGGCAGCCAGATCCCCAACATCCGGATCGTGAAGGGGGCCCTGATCGAATCTGCACGCGTTTACGCAGAACTGGTCAAGGCGGGCGCCGGGCTCGAGTATCTGGACGTTGGGGGCGGCCTCGGGGTGGACTACGACGGGTCGCAGACGAACTTCGAGTCGAGCGTCAACTACACGCTCGAGGAGTACGCCAACGACGTCGTCTATCACCTCCAGACCGTGTGCGAGGACGCCGGCGTCAAGCCGCCGACTATCGTCTCGGAGAGCGGCCGCGCGATCGTCGCGTACCACAGCGTGCTCATCTTCAACGTGCTGGGCGTGTCCGGGTTCGGCGACGAGCAGATCCCTGACGCGGCGTCGGTCGAGGAGAAAGAGCAGCCGGTCGTCGATTTGTTCGAGACCTATCAGAACGTCAACGCGCGGAACGCGCTCGAGAGCTACCACGACGCGCAGCAGGCGCTCGACATGGCCATGAACCTGTTCTCGGGCGGCTACCTGCCGCTCGACCAGCGGTGCCAGGCCGAGAGCCTGTTCTGGGCCATCTGCGTCAAGCTCCAGAAGATCGTCCAGCAGATGGACGAGGTGCCCGAGGACCTGCAGGGGCTGGACGAGACGCTCGCGGCCACGTATTTCGGCAACTTCTCGCTGTTCCAGTCGATCCCGGACAGCTGGGCGATCAAGCAGCTGTTCCCGGTGATGCCGATCCACAAGCTCCACGAGCCGCCGCAGTCGCATGCGGTGATCGGCGACATCACCTGCGACTCGGACGGCAAGCTCGACCGCTTCGTCGATCGGCGGGACGTCAAGCGCACGCTCCCGCTGCACGCGGTCAACGGCGAACCGTACTACCTGGGCGTGTTCCTGGTCGGGGCATACCAGGAGATCCTCGGCGACCTGCACAACCTGTTCGGCGACACGCACGCCGTGCACGTCAGCCTCGACGAGAACGGGAGCGTTGTCCTCGATGCCGTCGTGAAGGGCGATACCGTCCGCGAGGTGCTCGACTACGTCGAGTTCGACGCGAACGCGCTCGTCGGGAAGCTCCGGACCGACGTGGAGCTGGCCGTTCGCGAGGGCCGGCTGGACTTCATCGAAGCGGGCCGCCTCCTCCAGTTCTACGAGGACGGCCTCCACGGCTATACCTATCTGGAAGATCCCAAGAAGTAGCGCAGGCCTTCAGGCCTGCCTCAGCGAAAGCGCGTAGCGCAGCCCTTTAGGGCTGCCTCTCCGCACTGAATTCAGAATAAGCTCTCAGCATGTCCGTCCGCGCTCTCGTCGAGCTGGTCCACGGCTGCACGTTCGACGACTTCCTCTTCGCCCCCCAGCACAGCGTCCTCGAGCGGCGCGACCCCGCGAAGATCGACCTGACCTCGCGCTTTTCGAAGCACCTCACCCTCAAGCGGCCCATCGTCTCGGCCAACATGGATACGGTGACGCGGGCGCCTATGGCGATCGTGCAGGCGGAAGAGGGTGGACTCGGGATCGTCGACCGGGGCTTCCGGTCCGGCGAGATCGAGCCGCAGGTCCGCGAGATCGAAATCGTCAAGCGTACGCAGCACGGGATCATCCCCGATCCGTACACCATCGGCCCGGATGTGACGATCGAGCAGGCCGGGGGCGTGATGGAGCGCTCCGGCGTGCGCACGCTGGTCGTCGTCGACGACAAGCGCCGGCTGCGAGGGTTGCTGACCGAGCGCGACATCCGCTTCGTGAGCGGCTCCGCGAAGGTATCCGATCGGATGACGCCGGTCGACCGGCTCGTGGTCGTGCGCGGCACGACGCATCCGTCGCTCGACTCGGCCGAGCACCTGATGATCGAGCACAAGGTCAAGAAGCTTCCGCTCGTCGACGCGGAAGGCGTCCTGAGCGGGCTGATCACGGCGCGCGACATCATCAAACAGCGCGGCCTGCCGTTCGCGACGCGGGACGCTCAGGGGCGCCTGCGCGTCGGCGCCGCGATCGGCGCGAAAGGGGACTACCTCGAGCGCGCCGCGGAGCTGATCAAGGCGGGCGTCGACGTCCTCGTCATCGACATCGCGCACGGCCACTCCGCGGTGATGTCCGAGGCCATCGAGCAGTTTCGCAAGCGGTTCGGCGACTTCGAGCTCATCGCGGGGAACGTCGGCACCGCGGAGGGGGCGAAGTTCCTCGCCGAGCGCGGCGTCGACGGCATCAAGGTCGGGATCGGGCCTGGCGGCGGCTGTACGACCCGCATCACGACCAGCTTCGGCGTGCCGCAGCTCCAGGCGCTCGTCGAATGCCGCGTGGCCGTTGGGGAGACCGTCCCGATCATCGCGGACGGAGGCGTCAAACGGGACGGCGCGCTGATCCAGGCGCTCGTCTGCGGCGGCGACACCGTGATGCTCGGCAGCGCCTTCGCCGGCACGCTCGAGACGCCGGGCGACGTCGTCCAGAAGCCGGTCGTGCTGCCGGAGCAGCAGCGGACGGTCAAGGTCCCGTTCAAGGTGCTGCGCGGGATGGCCTCTCTGGGGGCGATCAAGGATCGGCTGGACGTCGAGGACGTCGACGAGGTCGATCTCGAAGCGATCGGCGCGGAGGGGCTGGAGATCAGCGTGCCCGCGCGCGGCTCCGCGAGGCCCGTCATCCAGGACATGATCAAGCACCTCTGCTCGTCGATCAGCTACGCGGGCGGCAAGAGCCTCGACGATGCCCGGAAGATGTTCTGGAAGGATCCGTCGCGCTACCTGATTAAGCTGTCTGCTGCGTCCCGCCGCGAATCCTACGAAAGGTAGCGCAGGCCTTCAGGCCTGCCGGACCAGCGTGGCAGCCCTAACCGCCTCCGCCAAGGCTACGGCGGTCCGCCGAAGCTTCAGCGAAGGCGGAAGGGCTGCGCTACGAGTCGCGAAGCGCAACCAGCGGATCGATCCGTGACGCGCGTCTCGCCGGAAGCCACGATGCCAGGAGCGTCACGGCGCAGAGCGTGAGCGCGACGGTGAGGAATACGACGGGATCGACGGACGAGACGTCGTACAGCAGTCCGGAAAGCGCCCGGCCGCCGGCGGCCGCAAGCCCCAGGCCGAGGCTGATTCCGATCGTCGCGAGCATGGCCGCGCGTCCGAGAACGTGACGCGCGATCGTCCCGCGACTTGCGCCGAGCGCGACGCGGACCCCCAGCTCACGCGTACGCTCGCCGACCAGGCAGGCGATGACGCCGTAGAGTCCCACCGCCCCCAGCGCCAGCGCGATGAGGCCGGCCGCCGCCGACACCCGTGACGCCAACCGGGCGGGAACGAGCGCGACGCGCGTGTGCTCGACGAGTGTCCGCGTGAAGAACCCCTGAACGGCAGGATCGAGCGAGGCAATCGCGTCGTGCACGGCCGTCACGGGTGGCGATGCCGCGTCGCTCCGCACGATCAACGTCATGCCGGGACCGTAGCGCTGGTCGAGCGGCAGATACAGGTGCGGCTGGGGCGGCTCGCCGACGGTGCGGTACTTGGCGTCACTGGCGACGCCGACGACTTCGACCTCGCCCGAGATTTCGCGGCGGCGCTCGGTCGCGGTGCCAGCGATGAGAGTAAAGCGTTGGCCGAGGATACCGTTGGTATCGTTGGAGGGGCCGGTCTTTAGACCGGCCCGAGCCTCGAAGAGCCGCCGCGCGAGCGTCTCGTTGACGACCGCGACTTGGGGCGAACCGTCACGATCCCGCGGTTCGAAATCGCGCCCAGCGACGAGCGGCATTCTGACGGCGTCGAAGTAGCCCGGGCTGATGATGTGATAGGTCGCCTCCATGGCCGTGTCAGACGCAGGGCCGGTCTGAAGGCCGGCCCCTCCATAGTCCAGGCTCACGCGGATCGTCGGCGTCGAAATGTCGAGCGGCGCGCGGTTGGCGAGCGAGACCGCACGAACGCCCGGCAGCGCGGCGACGCGCGCGACGAGCTGCCGGTAGAACTCCAGCCCGCGCGCTTCCGTGTAGCCGGGCCCTTCGAGGTCGAGATCGGTTGCGAACGCGCCGGCGGTCTCGAAGCCCAGATCGATCGCCGCCGCGGCGCGCCCGCTCTTCGTCAGGAGTCCCGCCGCAACGAGCAACGTCGCCGACACCGCGACCTGCGCGACAACGAGCGCCGCGCGCAGCCGCGTCGCCTGTCGAGAGCCTCCTGTCCCCGCCCCGTCCTTGAGCGCGGTCACCACGTCACCCCGCGTGACCGAGAGTGCCGGGGCAAGCCCCGCCGTCAGGCCCGCGACGAGGCTCAGCGCGGCCGTAAACCCGAGGACGCGGAGGTCGGGTGACAAATCGAGCCGCAGCTCGAACCCCGGAATGAACGGCACCGATCCGAACGTTGCCGAGAGCCAGAGCGACAGGATCATTCCGGCAGCGCCTCCGAGCGCGGCCAGCAACAGGCTCTCCGCGACGAGCTGCCGGATGAGCCGTCCGCGCCCGGCGCCAAGCGCCGTCCGGACGGCCATCTCGCGCCGGCGCGACAGGGCGCGCGCCAGCAGCAGGTTGGCGACGTTTGCCGCCGCGACGAGCAGCACGAGGGCCACGAGCGCCATCACCACGCCCAGGAACACCGCCGCCATCGCGCGCCTGCCGCCATGCAGCAGCGTTCCCGGCCCGAGCTCGAGTCGGAGCTTCTCCTCCTTGCGAAACCGGCCCAGCTCGCGCGCCGCCGCGTCCAGCTCGCCCTGCACCTTCGGCGCGGTCGCGCCGGGCGCCAGGCGTCCAAGGAGATTCAGCACTCGCCGGGTACGGTCGTTCGCGGTGTCCGGTCCGAAGAGATCGAGCGACGGCTCGAGCGCAACCCAGACGTCGACCGGCGCGCCCAGGAAGCTTCCCGTGGCCCTGGCGTCGGCGACCCCTGCAATGGTGTAAGGACGGTTGTTGATCGAGATGGAACGTCCGACGACCGCTGGATCGCGGGCGAACCGCCAGGTCCAGTAGCGGTGCGAGATCAGCGCGGCGGGCGGAGCGCCCCGGCGGTCGTCAGCCGCGCCAAGCGCCCGTCCCGACGCGGCCCGCATTCCGATGACCTCGAAGTAGCCGCCTGACGCGATCTCTCCGACGAGCTGATCCCTCTGACCGTCCGCCTCGACCGCCATCGTCGCGAGGTTGACGGCCGCGAGCGGTGTCAGCGATGGTGCGCTCGCCGCGAGATCCGCGTATTCCGGATACGCGAAGCTGGAGCTGGCGCCCCCGGTCGGACCGCGCCAGTACAGGCGCAGCACCCGATCCGGCTCGTGCGCCGCAAGCGGGCGGAGCAGGACGGCTTTGACGAGTGAGAAAACAGCGGCGTTCGCGCCGATGCCGACCGCGAGCGTCAGGACCGCCGTCAACGTGAAGGCCGGACGCCGTCCCATCTGACGGGCCGCGTCACGAAGATCGCGCGCAAGGTCGCGGGCGTAGTCGACGAGATCCATGCGTCGATTCCTTCCTGCCGCAAGCGACCGGCACTCCCGCGCGATCCCTGAGAGGTCGCCGAACCGCCGCCGCGCCTCGGCGCGCGCCGCCTCCGGCGTCAGCCCCTGGCGCTCGAGCTCACGCGCCCGCATCTCGAGGTGAAAGCGGAGCTCGGCATCCACTTCCTCGCGCGGCGTGGGCCGCCAGAAGCGGGAGCGCAGGCGGCGGCCGAACTCCAGGCGCGGCATCGTTACCTAGAATATCTTGGCATACTTTCATCTACGCCCATATAAAAGATGTAGCGCACCACTTCAGGGGTGCTTCGGCGTAAGAACGTAGCGCAGCCCCGTAGCGCAGCCCTTCAGGGCTGCCGTGAGGAACGATGACCCTGATTGTCCTTGGCATTCTGGCGGTGGTGGCCGTGGCCGTCATCGGCATCTACAACGGCCTGGTGAAGCTGAAAGTCCAGGCGGATAACGCCTGGTCGGACATCGACGTTCAGCTCAAGCGCCGCCACGACCTCATCCCGAACGTCGTCGAGACCGTGAAGGGGTATGCCGGCCACGAGCGGCAGACGCTCGAAGCGGTGATCAACGCGAGGTCGAAGGCCGTCTCCGTCCAGGGCGCCGGCCCGGCAGAGCGCGGCCAGGCCGAGGGGGCGCTGACCAGCGCGCTGCGGGGTCTCTTCGCGCTCGCCGAGGCGTATCCGCAGCTCCGCGCCACGGAGAACTTCTCCGCACTCCAGAACACGCTCGCGCAGATCGAGGAAGCCGTCCAGAACGCGCGCCGCTACTACAACGCCGTCGTACGCGACCTCAACACCAAGATCCAGGTTTTCCCGTCGAACATCGTCGCGGGGCTCTTCGGCTTCAAGAACAGGGAGTTCTTCGAGGTGCCGGACGCGGCGCAGCGCGAGGCGCCGCGGGTGAGTTTCTAAGTTGTTCGTCTGCGCCCGCCGCGCAGCCCTGGCACTTGGCATCCTGCTTCTCGCCAGCGCCCCCACCCTCGCGCAACGCACCCTCGTCATCGACCGATTCGACGCGACGATCGCCGTCGCGGCCGACGGGTCGATTACCGTCGAAGAGGTCATCCAGCCGACGTTCACCGGATCCTGGAACGGCATCTTTCGCACGATTCCGGTCGAGTACCGCACGCCGCAGGGCCTGAACTACACGCTGCGTCTCACGGTCGATTCCGTCACCGACGGGTCCGGGGACGCCCTCAAGTGGGAAAGCAGCCGCGAACGGCACTATCGGAAGCTGAAGATCTGGGTGCCGGGCGCGCGGGATACGACGAAGACCGTCGTCATCCGCTACCGCGTCGCGAACGGCCTTCGCTTTTTCGACGAGCACGACGAGCTCTATTGGAACGTCACCGGCGACGAGTGGGACGTGCCCATCCAGTCCGCATCGGCCGAGATTCGGCTGCCGGCGGGCGCGACCGGGATCCGCGCGGCGGCGTTCACCGGCGGCTACGGCTCCACGGACAAGGACGCGACCGTCGCGATCGAGCCACCTTCAGTGCGCATCAAGACGACGACGGGGTTGTCCTTCAGGGAAGGGCTGACTGCGGTCGTCGGCTGGGACCCGGGGGTCGTCCAGCGGCCGACGGCCGTCGACCGCGTGCGGGACACGGCGCTGAGCAACCTGCCGCTGCTGATTCCGCCCCTCGTCTTCGTCGGCATGTGGCGGCTCTGGAGCAGACGCGGACGCGATCCGGATCTGGCGCCCGTTCAGACGCGCTACGAGCCGCCGGACGGGATGTCGCCGGCCGAGCTCGGCACGCTCGTCGACGGAACGCCCGACATGCGCGACCTGACCTCCACACTCGTCGATCTGGCCGTGCGGGGCTACCTGCGGATCGACGTCGCGGAGGACGAGGGATTCTTCGGGCTGTTCAGCAGCAAAGACTACCTGTTCACGCTCAAGAAGGCCCGCACCGACTGGCAGGCGCTGAAGCCGCACGAGTCCAGCATGCTCGCGGCGATGTTCTCCTGGAACCCCGAGCAGCCGGACATGGTGCGCCTGTCGTCGCTGAAGAACAAGTTCTACAAGCACCTGCCGGGCCTCAAGGATATGCAGTACAAGCTGCTCGTCGACGGGGGGTTCTACACGGGGCGGCCCGATCGCGTGCGGATGGGGTACATCTTCGGCGGCATCGCGTTCGGCGTCGTGATCGCATTCGCGTGCGTCGCCTTCATGAGCTGGCTCGGCATGCAGCCGGCGAGCGCGATCATCGCGGGGATCCTGTCAGCGCTGATCGTCGCGCTGTTCGGATACTACATGCCGTCGCGGACGATCCGCGGCACGCGCGAGCTCGAAAAGGTACTGGGCTTTCAGGAATTCCTCTCGCGCGTCGAAGGCGATCGGCTGAACCGCATCGTCAAGACGCCCGAGATGTTCGAGAAGTTCCTGCCGTACGCGATGGCGCTCGGCGTCGAGGCGAGCTGGGCGAAGGCGTTCGAGGGGATCTACAACAAGCCGCCAGACTGGTACGGCGGGCCGGGCGGCGTGCACATGTTCCGGCCGGCGACGCTCACGAGCGACCTGGGCCGGATGTCGGCCGTGGCAGCGACGACCATGGCGTCGGCGCCGCGCAGCTCGGGCGGATCCGGGTTCGGCGGCGGTGGATCGAGTGGCGGCGGGTTCGGGGGCGGTGGGGGAGGAGGCTTCTGATCAGGGTGTACCGCGAAGCTGCCTTTCCCGAACAGCCCTGAACTCGTTACCCGGCTTCCACTCGGGATACTTCGCGGTGTTCGCCACCCGATAGCCGACCACAAGAAAGAGCTGCGCGTCTTCGGCGGCGCCAGACAAGTCCCAGTCCGGCTTCACCTCGTCGGACGGCGCGTGGTAGTCCTCCTTGTTGTACCGCTCGCGCGCTTTCATGCCGAAATCGGCCGGCTTGCCGATGAACTCGGTTCCATCGTCGATGTAGAGCGCCGGCACGCCCTGCTTGGCGAAATTGAAGTGGTCGGACCGGTAGTAGAAGCCCTTCTCCGATTCCGGATCGGGTTTCAGCGTGCGCCCATGCTCGGCGGCGGCCGCCTTGAGATAGTCGTCGAGGTCCGACGCGCCCATGCCGATGACGGTCACGTCCTTCGTTCGGCCGTGCAGGTTCATGCCGTCGATGTTCATGTTCGCGAGCGTCTTCGCAAGCGGGTAGATCGGCGCGACGGAGTAGTACTGGGATCCCAGCAGGCCTTGTTCTTCCGCGGTGACCGCGAGAAAGAGGATGGACCGCTTCGGCGCCGGCTTCGCCTGCGTGAAGGCGCGCGCGATCTCGAGGAGGCCTCCCGTCCCCGAGGCGTTGTCGAGCGCGCCGTTGTAGATCTTGTCTCCCTTCACCTCGGGGCCTACGCCCAGGTGATCCCAGTGCGCCGTGTACACGACGTACTCGTCCTTGAGCTTCGGATCGGCGCCTTCCAGCTTCGCGACGACGTTGCGGGAGTCGAGCGTCCGGAGCTTGTTCTTGATCCGTAAGCTGGCCGTGACGCCGAGCGGCACGGGCTTGAACTCGCGTGTCGCGGCCCGGGCCTTGAGCGCGTCGAAATCCTGGCCGGCCTTCGCGAAGAGCTGTTTGGCCCGTTCCAGCGAGATCCAACCCTCGACGGATGCCCGCCACATGTTCTTGTCCGGCGTCACGAGGTCGAACCGCTCGCCCGAGCTGCTCTGGATCACCGAGAAGGGATAGCCGGCGGGAATCGTCTCGTGCACGATCAGGATCCCGGCGGCTCCTTTCTTCGCGCCGGTCTCGAACTTGTAGGTCCAGCGGCCGTAGTAGGTCATCGCCTTGCCGCCGAACATCTTTTCGTCGGGGAGCGGCGGGTCGTTGATCAGCACGACCATCGTCTTGCCCTTGAGATCGACGCCCTTGTAATCGTCCCACGTGAACTCGGGCGCCTCGATGCCGTAGCCGACGAACACGAGCTCGGAGCCGTCCAGGACGGCCGAGTCCGAGACCCGCTTGGTCCAGGCGACGAAGTCCTCCTTGAACTTCAGGGTGTCGGCCTGGGGCCCCTTCTCAAACGTCAGCGCCATCGACGGGTCGGGCGTGATGCCGACCAAGGGCACGTTCTGGATATAGGTTCCGTTCGTGTTTCCCGGCTTCAGGCCCAGCTTCTGGAACTGGTCGATCAGGTATTTGACCGTCCGCTCCTCTCCCGGCGTCCCGGGCGCGCGCCCTTCGTACTCGTCGGACGCGAGGACCTTGATGTGGGTGAGAATCGCCGCCGCCTCGATTCGGGGGAGGGTCTGCGCCGAGACGCCGGCCGCCAGGGCGAGAACGGCCGGTGCGAGCAGGCAATTAATCCGCATCATTCGAACATTATCCTCTATTAAAATCCTTCTGCCTTGTCACACCTGGTCAGGCAGTACTCGCTCCGGCAGGGGGCGCTCGAGATCCAGTACATCGAGGAGTTCTTCGGCGAGTTCCGGAGACGGAAAAGCGCTGAAGAAATCGTCGATCGTCTCAGCGGCCGCGCGCATCTGATCCTCATGGCGGTCGCGCCGCTGCCGGACGATCCGGACACCGTCGTGCCCGTGTCCTTCAAGGTGGCGCACGAGATCAAGCCGTACGAAACCGAGCGGAAGCTGGCGGACCTGGTGGCGCGCCTGCGCGGCGGGGTCGCGTTCGACGGCCGACGCGTGCTCTATCAGTGGATCGGGGGCACGCGCAGCGACTGGCGGGGGCAGGGCCATTTTCGAGCGCTGACGGAGGAGCAGGAGGCCTGGGCCGTCTCATCCGGCTTCCACGAGTTCGTCGCGAAGACCAAGAACAAGTTCTACAACATGCGCGCGGTGCTCGACGCGCTCCGGTTCGACGTCATCAAGTACGAGCCGCACGCGGACAACCGCGAGTCAAAAGTCTACATGAGCAAGCAGCTCAGCTCGGAGACGCTCGCGCTTCACCAGCTGCGCAGCGCCGTGGTGCGACAGAAGGAGTAGCGCAGCCCTTTAGGGCTGCCGGGGCGTGAGTTCGTAGCGCAGCCCTTTAGGGCTGCCGGGGCGTGAGTTCGTAGCGCAGCCCTTCAGGGCTGCCGGGGCGTGATGTCTGCCCATTGCCGATTGTGGATTGGAGATTGTGGATTTATTGCTGATTGGTGATTGGGGATTGAGGATTGTTGACGATTGGTGATTGGGTGTAGGTGAAGGCAAGAGCGTCACCCTGGAGACTGATGTTGACGGTCCCGCCGTTCTCGAGTTGTCCGAACAGGATCTCTTCAGTCAGCTTGTCGCGAACCTCGGTCTGAATGACCCGCGCGAGCGGCCGCGCGCCGAAGATCGGGTCGTACCCTTTCGTCGCGAGCCAGGCGCGCGCCTCGGGCTCGAGCGAGATCGCCACTCGTCGTTCTGAGAGCTGCGCCTCGAGCTGCAGGATGAACTTCTCGACGATCGTCTCCATCACCTGCGGCGTCAGCGGTGAAAACGTCACGATCGCATCCAACCGGTTGCGGAACTCCGGGCTGAACACCCGCTCGACCGCGCTCTTCGACCGTCCGGCCGCCGTTTTCTGGCGCGCGGCGTCGCCGCCGACGCCGAAACCGAACGAGCGCGCGCTCAGCTCCCTCGAGCCCGCGTTCGACGTCATGATCAGCACCGTCTGCCGGAAATCCGCCTTGCGCCCCGTGTTGTCGGTCAGCGTCGCGTGGTCCATGACCTGCAGCAGGATGTTGTACAGATCCGGATGCGCCTTCTCGATCTCGTCGAGCAGGACGACCGAGTACGGATGCTGGCGCACCGCGTCGACGAGCAGGCCGCCCTGCTCGAACCCGACGTAGCCCGGCGGCGCGCCGATCAGCCGCGCCACCGCGTGCTTCTCCATGTACTCGCTCATGTCGTAGCGGATGAACTCGTTGCCCAGATGGATCGCGAGCTGCTTGGCGAGCTCGGTCTTGCCGACGCCGGTCGGGCCCGTGAACAGGAAGCACCCGGCCGGTCTGTCCGGCTGACCCAACCCCGCGCGCGAGCGTTTGATCGCGTTCGCGACCGAGCGCACGGCCTCTTCCTGGCCGAAGACCACGCGACCGAGCGCCTCCTCGAGCGACCGCAGCCGCTGGCGATCCGACGAGCTGGCCTGCTTCGCCGGAATCTTCGCCATCCGCGCGACCACCTGCTCGATGTCCGCGAGGGTCACCGAACGGGGCGGCGGCTTGCTTGCTTCGGTGCCCCCCGTCCCTCCCTGCTCGCCACCCTCGCCGGCCGCAGGCGCTCGCAAGCGCAGCATCGCGCCCGCCTCGTCGAGCACGTCGATCGCCGAATCGGGGAGACGATAGTCGCGGAGGTGCCGCGCCGCGAGCTTGGCGGCCGCCTCCAGCGTCCCCTCCGCGAACGTCACGTCGTGGTGTCCTTCGTACCTCGATCGGAGGCCGTTGAGAATCCTGACCGTTTCCTCGATCGACGGCTCATCGATCTGGACCTTCTGGAGCCGCCGCGCGAGCGCGCGATCCTTCTCGATGTGCTTGAACTCCTCGATCGTCGTCGATCCGACGACGCGAAGATCGCCGGCGGTGAGGACCGGCTTGATCAGCGTTGCGAGGTCCATGGTCCCGCCGGTCGTGGCGCCGGCGCCGACGGTGGCGTGAATCTCGTCGATGAACAGGATCGGCCGCCGCCGCTTGGCGAGCGCGCCGATGACCGCCTTGAATCGCTCCTCGAAGTCGCCGCGGAACCGCGTGCCCGCGAGCAAGGCGCCCGTGTCGAGCGAGAACACCTCCGCCCCTTCCAGGATCGTCGGGACGTCCTCCTCGAGCAGGCGGATGGCGAGCCCCTCGGCGAGCGCGGTCTTGCCGACGCCCGCGTCCCCGACGAACACCGGGTTGTTCTTCCGGCGCCGGCAGAGGATCTCGAGCGTTCGCTGCAGCTCCACCGTGCGGCCGATGAGCGGGTCGAGCGCTCCGGCTTTCGCTCGGTCCGTCAGGTTGAGCGCGTACGCGGCAAGCGGATCACGCGAGGTCGCGGGGCCTTCCTGTCCTTCACCGGCCGCCGCGGGCTCCTCGCCGCCGCCGCCGCCGGCGCCCGACGGCGGCACCTTCGTGACGCCGTGCGAGATGTATTCGAGGATGTCGAGCCGGCTGATGCCGTGCCCTTCGAGCGCCTGCGCCGCGAACGACTTCGGCTGCTGCAGGATGGCCGCGAGCACGTCCCCCGACTGGACCTCCTGCCGTCCCGCGCTCTGCACGTGGAGCACCGCGGTCTGCAGCACCCGGCGGAACGCGAGCGTCTGATCCGGCTCGCGCTGCTGGCCGCGCCCGAACTGCTCGACCGACCGATGCAGGTATTCGTCCAGCTCGCGGCGCAGCCGAGGCAGGTCGGCGCCGCACGCCGCGAGAATCCGTTCGCCGTCGGGATCGTGCGCGAGGGCGTACAGGAGGTGCTCGAGCGTCAGATGGGCGTGACGCCGCGACGTCGCCTCGCGAAAGGCAATGGTGAGGACGATTTCCAGGGACGTACTGAACATTGTGGAATTCTGATTGCTGAGTGCTGAATGAAGAGCGTGAAATCCACACTCAGCATTCAGCAATCAGCATTGTTACGTTTTCTCCATCGTGGCTTTCAACGGAAAGCCATTGGCTCTTGCCCGCTCGTGCACTGTTTCCACCTTCGTTTCGGCGATCTCGAACGGGTACACACCGCACATGCCCTTCCCCTGAGTGTGCACGTGCATCATGATCCGGAACGCTTCAGCCGGCGGCTTGTTGAAGATCGATTCCAGCACCTCGATGACGAACTCCATTGTCGTGTAGTCGTCGTTGAGGAGCACCACCTGAAAAAGCTCGGGCTCCTTCGTCTTCTGCCGTGTGCGCTCGAGAATCTCGCCGCCTGTCTGCCGCTCCCCTTCCGCCATCCTTCTAATAATGATACTGCCGAAGGGCCATTGAGGGCTGAAGGTCTCCAGCCCGCGCATCTGAGATAATCTGCGCCTCATGACGACGCTGGCGGCCGGACTTGACTATGTCGACCTCAAATTCCGCGGCAAGGCGCAGATCATCGCGACGGGCATCCTGCACGACGTCAGCGGCGTTGCGCTCGTCGATCCGGGGCCGACGTCGACGCTTTCAGCGTTGACCGCGGAGCTGGAGCGGCGAGGGATATCGATCGCGGATATCCGAACCATCCTCCTGACCCACATCCATCTCGACCATGCCGGCGCCACCGGATCCCTGCTCGCGCAGAACCCGTCGATCGAGGTCTACGTTCACGAAGTGGGCGCGCCGCACATGATCGATCCGTCGAAGCTGCTGGCCAGCGCGCGCCGCCTCTACGGCGATCTGATGGAGTCACTCTGGGGCGAGTTCCTGACCGTGCCGGCCGATCGCGTGCGCACGCTCGCGGGTGGAGAGCGCATTTCGTGCGGCGGCCGGGAGCTGGAAGTGGCCTACACGCCCGGCCACGCCGTCCATCACGTGAGCTACCTCGATCGCGCCAGCGGCGTCGCCTTCGCAGGCGACGTCGCCGGCATCCGCCGCGCGCCAGGCACCTACATCGTGCCGCCGACGCCACCGCCGGATATCGACGTCGCGGCCTGGCGGCAGAGCGCCGATCAGATCCTCGAGTGGCGCCCGGCGACGCTCTTCCTGACGCACTTCGGGCCCTTCTCGGACGCCGCGGAGCACATGCGGGAGTTGATGGATCGTCTGGACGAGTGGGTCCGCATCGCTCGCGCGCTCGTCGCGCGGCCGACGCTCACCGACGACGAGCGCTGCGAGGAGTTCGTCCGGCTCATCCGCGTCGATCTCCGCCGGCACATGTCGGAGGCCGAGGCCGAGAACTACGAACGGGCCGGACGGTTCGACTACTCCTGGTACGGGCTGAAGCGATACGTGACGAAAGTGATGCCCGCCTGAACACCTACATTTTGGATTGACGATTGTCGATTGAGGACTGATTGGTGATTGTTGATTGTTGATTGACGATTCATCGTTGATTGCTCGATTGAGCACCGATGCCAATCGACAATCAGCAGTGAATCGTCAATCGCCAATCCTCAATCGTCAATCAGTCGACAATCCCCAATCCTCAATCCACCATGCAGAGACGCGCTATTCATCTCTCATCGTCAACGCCGGATCCACTCGCGCGGCGCGAAACGCCGGAACCGCGGACGCGACGAGCGCAAGCAGGCCCAGCCCGATCGTGACCGCGCCGAGCGTCAACGGATCGGTCGGCGCGGTCGCGAAGAGCAGGGTCCGCATGCTGCGTCCCAGCGCGAGCGCGCCGATCAGGCCGAGCGCGGCGGATACACCGGCCAGGCCGAGCGCCTGCCTGAGGATCATGCCGAGGATCGATCGGGGCGCGGCGCCGAGGGCCATCCGGATGCCAATCTCCCGACGCCGGGAGGCGACCAGCCAGGCGAGCAGGCCGTAGGTGCCGACCGCGGCCAGCGCCGCCGCGAGCGCGGCGAGCGCCGACGCGAGCGTCATCGTGAAGCGCCGCGGCGCCACGGAACGCGCGACGACCTCCTCCATGGTCCGCACGCGTCCGACCGGCTGGTCCGGATCGACCTTCGCGATGGCCCCGCGCGCGGCGGACGCCAGCGACGCCGGGTCGCCCGTCGTCCTCACGGCGAGGGCCGCGGACTTCCAGAGCGGTTCGAAGTCCTGGCGGTAGGACAGGAACGCCTGCGGATCGGCCGGTCGGTGCAGTCCACGGTGGCGCACGTCGCCGATGATTCCGACGATCGTCCTCGGCGCGGCCAGGCCGAACCGGATCTGCTTCCCGATCGGATCTTCACCGGGCCAGAACCGCGACGCCATCGCGAGATTGATGACGACCACCGGCGCCGCCGTCCGCCCGTCCGCCGCCGTCAGTCCACGGCCGCGAACGATCGGCACTCCGAGGGTCTGGAAATAGTCGTCGCTCACGATCTGGAAATCAACACTCAGGTTCTGGCCGGGCGGCGGATCGGGCCGGCCGACGATCCAGAAGCCGCGGTTACGCGAGCCCTCGATCGGCAGCACCATGACCGAGCCCGCGGCCGACACTCCCGGCAGCCCGCGCAGCTCCTGGAGCACGGCGTCGTAGAACTGCTCGCGCCGCGCCGGATCGCCGTACTTCTCCGCCGTGAGCGCGACCTGCATCGTCAAGAGCCCGCCGGGCGCGAATCCGGCGTCGGTCGCGGCAAGCCGCACGAAGCTGACGATGAGGAGGCCGGCCGCGCCAAGCAGAACCTGCGCGAGCGTCAGCTCCGAGACGACGAGGGCGCGGCGGAGACGGCTGCCGCGGCGCCCGCCCGCAACCGCGCGCGACGCGTCGTGCAGCGCCGCCGCCGGCGGCGTCGAGGCGCTGAGCGCCGGCGCGAGGCCGAAGAGCAGACCGGTTCCCAGAGACGCGACCGCAGTGAAGGCCAGCACCGCCGGGTCGAGGCCGATCTCCGCGGCGCGGGGCACGTCCTCCGGCGCCAGCCGCAGAAGCGCCGACAGCGCAAGGCGGGCGACGCCGAGCGCGAGCAATCCGCCGGCGATCGCGAGCGCGAGGCTCTCCGCGAAGAGCTGACGGGCCAGCCGTGCGCGGCTGGCGCCAAGCGCCACGCGTACGGCCAGCTCCCGCCGGCGCGCGGCAGATCGCGCGAGCAGAAGGTTCGCGACGTTCGCGCACGCGATCAACAGGAGGAGGCCTGCCGCCGAACTGAGAAGCAGGATGGCCGGGCGTGTATCGCCGACGACGGTCTCCCGCAGCGGGACGACGTTGACGCCCAGCCCCGTATTCGTGTCCGGATGCGCGGCCGCCAGGCGCGCGGCGATCGTCTGCAGCTCCGCTTCCGCCCGCTCGATCGGGACCTCCGGCCTCAACCGGCCGACGACCTCGATGATGTGGATGTCGCGGCCGCGCGCGACGTCGCGCGGCAGACCGCCCAGCGTCGGCACGCCGCGGTCCGCCAGCCGCCAGACCTCCGCCGGCTCGTGGAACCGGAAGCCCGCATCCACGACGCCGACGATCGTGTAGGGGACGTCGTCAAGGCGGATGACGCGGCCCACGATTCCGGGATCCGCGCCGAACCGTCGCCGCCAGAATCCCGCGCTCAGTACGACAATCCGGTCCGACCGTTCATCGTCCGCCGCCGTGAAGACCCGGCCGACCGCGGCGTCGGCGCCGAGCATCTGGAAGAACTCCCCCGAAACCGTCAGCCCTGGCACCCGCTCCGCTTCGCCCGCGCCGGCGACGTTCACTTCCGTCCCGCTGTAGGCCGCGAGCGCTGCGAACGACTTCGCCTCAGCGTGCCAGTCGAGGTAGTTCCCGGGCGCCACCAGCCGCGTATCGTTTCCCGGCATCGTCTCCCACACGGTGACGAGCCGATCGGCCTCCGGGTACGGCAGAGGCCGCACGAGCACGGCGTACGCGACGCTGAAGATCGCGCTGGTCGCGCCGATGCCGAGCGCCAGCGAGGCGAGCGACGTAATCAGGATGCCGGGCTGGCGAAGGAAGGAGCGAAGGGAGTGTTTCAAATCGAGCAAGACGGAGGTCATAGAAAGGTTAGACGGCTAACGTGCAAGGAAGTTGGCACATTTGTGATTGGGGAATTTCGATTGAGGATTGATTTCGGATTGAGGATTGTCGACTGATGATTCATTGCAGATTGTTCGATTGAGCATCGATGCCCAATCGTCAATCCGAAATGAATCGGCGATCGTCAATCCCCAATCGTCAATCAATCCTCAATCAGCAATCCTCAATCGACAATGCTGAAAGCGTCTAATCTCTCACCGACTGTATGAGTTTCTTCAACGCTTTGAGTCGGTACCCACCGTCGTCCGGGTTGTGGTACCCGATCTTGCGCTCTTCCTCACTCAGGTCGTCCCAGCTTTTGGCGGGCTCGAACGCGGTCCCTTCGTGCCATTCGTTGAACGTGCAGATGTAGGCGAGGAAAAAGCCCTTGCGCGCGTTCGAAAGTCGGCGCTCCGCCTGCAGCGTCACCGTCGCTTCGAACGACTCCGAGATGCGCTGGAGCGCGAGGGAATGGGCGCGCCGGCGTCCGTCCCCGCGCCAGTCGAGCGAGTCGGCCGGCGGTTCGAACGCGGGCGCCCGATAGCAGGAGTCCGGCTCGATGGTGCGCGGCGCGATGCTGTCGAAGCCCGGGTTGATGTTGAAGGAGAACACGATGTTCCGGCGGGAGGCCGCGGCCGCGAGGTCCGGCCACGACGACGGCCTGATGTAGTTGTTGTAGATGGCGAGGCCATCGAAGCCCGCCTCGGCCGTTTTGTCCGCATCTGGAGAGTCGGAGAGGAGCGTGACATGGTCGAAGCTCGAGCGCAGCTCGCGGCGGATGATGTCGATCTGCTCGCGCCACGTGGACGGCGCCACGTGAAACCGGACCTCCCGCGTCACGCCGTGGCAGTCGGTCTCCTTCTCCGGGAGGATGGTGAAGAAGGTTTTGAACACCGGCCCTTTCGAGTCGTCCGCACGATCGAGGAACAGTAGCGCATCCCACCGGCGGCGCTCGCCGTACTCCTTGACCAGGTACAGGACGTCACGCGCGAAGTTCCTGGCGCGGCCGTGATCGTACGGCTCCAGGTGGAACGCCACGTGGATGTCGTGGGCGCGCATGACGTCCATCAGGAGCGGCACGGCGCGGTCGGTGTAGTCGCCCGGACCCCACCAGCTCACGTTGATGGCGCCGATCCCGGCGTCGGCCATCCACCGCGCGTGCTGCTCGAGCACTCTCGCCGACCGCGAATCGTACGCGCCGAGCAGCGGGACGCTCGTCGCGGCGAGATCGGTCGGCGGATTGCGTTCCCACTGCTCCCAATGCGTCCACGGCGACGTGCCGTACCACGGGTAGTACTCGAAGACGAAATGCCGGCGCAGATTCTGAAACCGGCCTCGCAGGACGGCCGCGGCGCGTTCGAGCGGCGTTCGCGTCTGTACGAGCGGCGCAAGCGCGGCGGCCGCGGGTCCCGCGAGCGTGCGGCGGACGAAGGCTCGTCTCGTGATCACTTGCGTGCCTTCATGCGTTCCAGGACGTCGCCGAGCTTCTTGATTTCGTCGCCGTAGAGCGCCCAGTTGCCGTCACGCTGCGCCTGCAGCGCACGCTGATAATGCTCCTGCGCGAGCGCGGCGAGCGTGTCGAGACTCTCGCCGGCCCGAGGCGGCACGGCCGGCGTACCGTCGGTGACCGGCGTCGGCGCCGGAGGCGCGCTCGACTGGGCGAGCGGGCCGACGGGGGACGCGGCCGGACGATCGACCCGCGCCGCGCCCGGGCCGAAGATCCGGTTCAGGGCGCCGGGCAGCGTTTCTTCCATCACGATCTGATTCTGATGCGCGACAATGACGCGCTTCAACTCCGGGATCCGTCCACCGGAGGCGCGCAGGTAGAGCGGCCTGATGTACAGGAGCGACTGCTCGATAGGGATGACCAGCAGCGTTCCCTGGATCACCTGCGACCCCTGTTGGTTCCACAGGGTGATCTGCGGCGAGATGACCTGATCCTGGTTGATCCGGGCTACGATCTGCCGCGGGCCGAAGACGACCTTCTGCTTGGGGAACTGAAACACGAGCAGTTTGCCGTAGTGGTCGCTGTCGCTTCGCGCCACCATCCAGGCGGCGAGGTTGTCCTTCCGGCGCGGCGTGAACGGCAGCATCTGGATGAACTCCGCACGCTTCTCACCCGGCAGCTTCATGATCGTGTAGTACGGCTGCATCAGCACCGGATTCCCCTCGCTCTCGATCGCCGGCACCTCCCACTGGTCCTCCTTGTTGTAGAACACGCCCGGGTTCGTCATGTGGAAGGTGGAGAACACCGCCGTCTGAATCGCGAAGATGTCCTCCGGGTAGCGAACGTGGCGCCGGAGGGCCGCCGGCATCTCGGCGATCGGGCGAAACAGGGTCGGGAACACACGCGCCAGCGTCTGCACCAGCGGATCCTGTTCGTCCGCCAGGTAATACGTTGTCGTGCCGTCGTAGGCGTCGACGACGACCTTCACCGAGTTGCGGATGTAGTTGAGTCCCGGCCTGGCGGGCGTCGAGTACGGATACAGGCCGGTCATGGTGTAGGCGTCGCAGATCCAGAACAGCCGTCCGTCGGCAATGACGAGGTAAGGATCGTCATCGTAGGCGATGAACGGCGCGATCTCGCCGAGCCGGTCCCTGATCCGGCGATGGAACAGCACGCGGCTGTCAGGCGTGAGGACGTCGGTCAGCAGGATGTCGGTGGATCTGAACCGCAGGCCGAAGAGCAGCCGCCGCCAGAAGCCGCCGAGCGGCACGCCGCCGCGCCCGGAATACTCGGTATAGACGTTGTCGTCCCCCTTCGGGTGGTGGAACTCCTTCGTGCGGGTGCCGACGAGGACGTAGTTGCTGGCCAGCTCGCCGAAATACAGCGACGGCTCGCGCACCTGGAAGTCGGGCGTCGACACCGGCGGGATGTCCTTGATGAACAGGACGGGCAGCCCCTCGCTCGTCACCTGATTGACCGGGCCCAGCGTGAGACCGTAGCCGTGCGTGAAGGTCAGCCGCTCGTTGACCCAGCTCCGGTTCTGCAGCGTGTCGGAGTTGAGCTCGCGCCCCGACAGCATGATCTGCCGGTACTTGCCGTCGATGACGTAGCGGTCGTTGTCCACCGAGACGAAGTCGTAGTAGCTGCGAATCTCCTGGATCTGACCGAACGTGTCGAGGAGCGGCTGGTGATCCCAGAGCCGTACGTTCTCGAGCGTCTCGGCGTTGGCGGCGACGTCCGCGCGGGTCAGCAGCGTGTCGCCGGGCAGCTCGCGCTCCTCGACCGCGTCGAGGGCGAACGCACGCCGCGTCGCCGCGATGTTCCGCTCGATGAAGGGGAGCTCCCGTACTTGCTCGTTCGGCGCGACGAATACGCGCTGGACGATCGCTGCGTACAACGCGCCCGTCGTCGCCACGATCAGATAGAGGCCGATGGCCGCCGGAATCGGCCACACCCGCCGCGAGAACGCGTGCACGACGGCGAGGACTGCCCCGATCCCGAGCGCGGCGACGGTCGTATACAGAAACGGCAGCCTCGCGTGCACGTCCACGTACGAGCCGCCGTGCACGATGCCGGAGGGGGAGACGAGGATCCGCGATGTGTCGAGCCACGCGCCGACCGCCATCACGACGAAGAGCGCGGCCGCGAGCAGCGACAGGTGGATTCGGGACCGCCGCGTCGTGTCCACGCGATTCCGCGCGTTGATCCCGACCGCGCCGGCGAGGATGTAGATTCCGGCCGCGAAGACCAGCGACAGGACCACGACCGCGAGCGTCAGTCCGCGCACGAACTCGTACACGGGCAGCTGGAACACGTAGAACGCCACGTCGCGGTTAAAGATCGGGTCCCGCTGCCCGAACGGGACGGCGTACCGATACTCCAGCAGATCGAGCCAGCGGCTCGACGCGGGGAGCGCCATGGCGAGCGCCGCGACCGTCGCGATGAGCGTCGCGGCGCGCCGCACCTGAGGGCGGTTGAAGAGGATCGGCTGACCCTGCGCCGAAGATGCGATGACGACGTACGGTTGAGTCAGCACCGAGAGCGCGAGTCGCGCGTTCGCCCAGAGCGCCGCGAACGCCGCCGCGAACACGACGCCTCCGGTGAGGAACGACATCCGCAGCCGCTTGGCGAAGACCGCCTCGAAGCCCACTTCCTTGAACCACAGCCAATCCGTGTAGAATGCCGCCACCGACGGGAGCAGGAAGACGATAGACAGGCCGACCAGGAGGATGGTCGGGCGGAAGAGCCGGGAGCGTTCCTTGGCCATCTCAGCTTGTCTATTCTGGCACGCGGTTTGGACAAATGACGAACCGGGGGAACATCGTGACTCGAAAAATCGCTCAGTTGGCGCCCATCATTCTCTTCGCCACGCTCTGCGCCACTTTCGTCTCCGGCTTCGCCGCGGCGCAGGTCATGTACGTCGCGACGCCGCCGCCCGAGGTGGTTGCCGACGGCGAGGACTGGTATCGGGCGGGTGAGCCCGTTCCATTCGCCGACGGCGTCTACTATCCGGCAGGCGCGATCCAGCACTTCGACGGGAACCGGATGGTGCGCTCCGGCTCGCACCGCGGCGTGCCGTTCTACACCGACAAGTTCCTCGATCTCTACGGCAAGATCTTCGTTCCGTTGTCTGGCGGCCGGCTCCAGCCATACGAGCGCCGCCGCGAGGGACCGCTGGCAGGGACGACCGGCAGCCAGGCCCCCTCGTTTCCAGTAGGGAGCTATGCCGAAGCGGCCCGTGGCGCGGTCGTGGGCCCTGTCGTCCCGCTTTTCGAGACGGAGGAATCCCAGCCGCCGACTACCCCGCCCCTCGTCGGAACCGCCGGCACGGCTGGTTCCGCAGCCGCCGTGGTGCCGCCGGGCGTGATCTCGCTGGAGCGGCCGACGGGCCTCAACGCCATCTTCATCACGTATCGAGGCGTGCGCTGGCGCCCGGCCGGGGCGCCCGTGGAATTCGACGAAGCGCGCTTCCGCGCGGTCGAGGACTATAACGGCTTTCCCGTCTTCATGGCGCGCGAGGGGGAAGCAAAAACCATCTATTTGCCGTCCCGGGCTGGAATGCTGACGCCGTACGAGCCTATCGCAGCGCCATCGCCGCGACCTTCACCCGATCGTCGGCAACCCAGGCAAACGTAACGACGTCACCGGAGCGCGCGAGCCGCGGATACCCGCTCGCGCGGTCCGGTGTCACGCGCGCGACCGTCGTCGCCTCGCCCCGCGCGTCACCGGGGCCGACGCGCCTCACGCGAAACTCCGCCCAGGCCGCCGCCTTTCCCGCGGGATCCTTCACGTACTCGAGCCAGCCCACCAGCACCGACGCGTCGGAGAGGGTCGTCATCGCGACGCGCCCGAGAGGCAGGCCATCGTCGACGCGAATCGGGCGTCCGAAGGTGACGCCTGCATCGTTCGAGAATGCCACGCTCACGCGCGCGCTGTTCTCCGGCGCCGCGAACCACGCGAGCGCGACGCGCGATCCCGACGCCGCGAGCGCCGGACCGTTCACGGGACAGCCCGGAATCTGCCAGTTGTCGGCGTGGACGACCTTGCCGTCGGTCCAGCGTCCATTTTCGAAGCGGGCAACCGCAATGTCGCGGACTTCGCCCGCGCTCCGATCGCGATACGCGACGACGACGCCGCGGCTCGTGCGCACGGCAGCGGTGGGGCAGCATTCGCACACGCGCGAGTCGACGAGCATTTCCTTGCTCTGCGTCCAGACGGCGACCGGCGGGGAGACGGCACCGCTCCCGCTGACGATCCCTCCGGTCATCTGCGACGGCACCGTCGCGCGCAGCGACATCTCGGCTTTCATCCCGGCTTCCCCGTGGCCGCCGCGATTCGCAAAGTCCCGCCCGTCGAGCCAGATCACTCCGAAGCTGCTGCCGAACGGGTTGCCCGGCCAGGGGACGATCGACACGAACCCGTGCTCCGTCTCCGTTCCGTCGCGATGCGGCACCAGCGGCGCGGACCACGTGCGACCGTTGTCCGGCGAGCGTCGGAGCATCACGTCGTAGGAGTACTTTCCGGGGCCGCTCGTCTGGAGCCAGTGGGCCAGGATCGAGCCGTCAGGCAGGCGGACGACCGATGGGACATCCGCCCAGTTGGCAAAGAATCGATCGCCCTCGGCGATCGTCACGGGCTCGGTCCATCGATTGTCGCGGCGTGTCGCGAAGCGGAACCGGTGACCGGACGCGGTGCGCTCGAGCCAGCTCAGGATCACCGCGCCGTCAAAGGCATCCGCGAGGTGCGGCTGCGCCGATCCGGCGGGCGCTGGACTTTCGATTTCGACGAGTGTTTTTAGAGTTTGTGCAGTTTTCAGAGTTTGCGTAGTGTCCGGCTTTAGCCGGACCGCGTTCAATAGGGCGAAAACGAAGACGGCGGCGAGGAACGCGAGCCTCACGCAGACATTGTAAGCCGCTCGCTTATTCTCTTCCTTCACTCCCCCCGAAGCGTGACGACCGGATCCACGCGGGCGGCACGCAGCGCCGGCGCAGCCGTCGCAATCGCTGCCGTCAAGGCCAGGACGACGGCCACGGACCCGAACGTCACCGGATCCAGCGGCTGCACGCCGTACAGGAACGTCGAAATCGACCGCGCCAGCGCCACGGCTGCAACCAGGCCGATGACCGCGCCGGCAGCAAGGACTCGAGTCGCGCTCAGGAGCACGAGCGCGAGCACGTTACCGGCGGTCGCGCCGAGCGCGATCCGCATGCCGAACTCCCGACTCCGCTGTTGAACGGAGTACGAGAGCAGGCCGAACACTCCCACCAGCGCGAGCAGCAGTGCGAGCCCGGCGAAGGCAGCCACGATCACCGCGCGGAAGCGATATCGTACCGTCGCCTCATCCGCCAGATCCTGAAGCGTCCTGATGCGGCGCACAGGGACATTCACATCCTGCCGCGCGACGGCGGCACGAATCGCGGGGACCAGAGTCTCCGAGCGGCCACTGCCAGCCTGTACGACGAGGTACACATCGTCATAGGGGGCTTGGGTCAGCGGGACATATACCTGAAGCAGCTCCTGGGTCGCGTCCGGCCGGCCTTTGACCTGCCGCGCGACGCCCACGATCTCCCGGACCGCAGGTGTCTTCGACATGAACCCGGGGCGGATGCTCACGCGCGCACCGATCGGATCGCGGCCTCCCAAATGCCGACGCACGAACTCTTCGTTGACCAGGCAGACCGGCGTTGTCTCTCGGGTATCGCGCTCGGTGAAGCGGCGGCCGGCGACGATCGGAATGTCCAGCGTTCGGAAGTAGCCGTCGCTCGCAACGGTGTACTCGGCGACGGGGCGACTCATCGCGTCTGTCGGGGTGTCGCCGACGATTTCGAAAGGCCATCGCCCGAGCTCGGCGTTGCCGGCGGGCAGACTGGTCGACCATCCAACCTGGCGGACATTCGCGAGCGCGGTAACGTCACGCTCGACCGCCTCGTAGAATTGCAGGAGACGTTCCGCCGTCGAATAGCGGCCCGTCGGAACGGAAAAATCCAGGGTCACGACGCTGTCGCTATCGGCGCGATATCCGGCCTCGAAGCTGCCCAGCACCCACAGCGTGCGCAGGAGTAGCCCGGCGCCGCACAACAGGAGAAACGCGGCCGCGACCTGCCCGACCGCAAGCAGGTGGCGTACTCGTCCCCCGCTTCGCGTCGAAGTGCGGCTGTGCGACGCGATGGCCTGCACGAGTGACGTCCTCGTCGCCTGCCAGGCCGGCATGAGCCCGAACAACGCGCCGACAGCCACTGCCGCGAGGCCGCAAAACGCGAGCACGCGACCATCGAAATTGAGCGTGACCGCCGCTGGCAGAATCCCCGGCGGAATCAGCGCCGGCGCTGCCTTGAGAATGGCTGCGCCGACGCCAACGCCCAGTGCGCCGCCGAGCGCAGCCAGGCAGACGCTCTCGGTCAGGAGCTGACGGACAATCCGCCCACGCCCCGCGCCCAACGCCGCGCGCACGGCGAACTCCCGCGCCCGAACGCCGGCACGGGCGAGCAGCAGGTTGGCCACGGTTGCGCAACACATCAAGAGCACGAAGCCGACGACGCCGAGCAGAAGAATTGACGTGAGCTGCAGCTCGGGACCCATGATGCCCGAGCGCAGCGGTTCGATCCTGACGCCCCGGTCCTTGTTCGTTGCCGGAAACTCCCGCGCGAGCTGATCGGCAATCACCGAGAGGTCGGCCTGGGCGCTTTCCAGGGTGACGCCGCGCTTGAGGCGTCCGACACCCTGCCAGATCCGCAGACCCCGTTGATCCGCCGGCAGGGGGCGCAGGAGCGACCAGATGCTGGCCGGCCGCGAGAACCGGACGTGGGCGGGCACGACGCCGACGACGGTGTGTGGAAATCCGTTCAACCGGATATCGCGACCGATGAGCGTGGGGTCGCCGCCGAAACGCGTGCGCCACAACTGTTCGCTCATCACGACGACGTTGGTCCCCTGCCGTTCGTCCTCCGGGAGAAACGTCCGACCCGCAACCGGGACGACACCGAGCACGTCGAAGAACCTGGTCGAGACGCTCTGGCGGTCGACGCTCTCGACCGTCCCGTCAGGGGCCTCGAGCAACGGGCCGCCGCCGAGTCCGAGCGTGATGGCCGCCATCGCCTCGAACGAGCGGTTCCGCTCGTCCCAGTCGCGAAGGTTGACGAGACCAGCCGACGATCGCGCGTTCGTTCCAGTCCGTTCCCAGATCATCACGAGACGCTCGGGCTCTGCGTATGGGAGGGAGCGCATCAGCGTGGCGTCGGCGAGCGAGAACATCGCGCTGTTGGCCCCGATGCCGAGCGCCAGCGTCAGCGCCGCGACCAGCGTGAACGCCGGCGACCCTTTCAGCTGCCGAATCGCGAACCTGACGTCGGTGCGGAATTCATCGAACCATCGAAAGCGCCAACGGAACGTCCTCAGCCAGTCCATGTTGCCTCACCAGTTAGTCTTGGCTTAGAAGGTCAAGGGAACCAGAAGGTTGCTTGAAGCTTGACACTCCATTCATGCGCTATCATCCCTGCCCGGAGGATGCAGATGAACAACAGGAACGTCGCCCTGGCGGAATTCTTGGGGACCTTCTTCCTGTGCTTTGCCGGCATCGGCGCGATACTGAGCGCGACCGAGGCGGTCGGCGGCGGCGGGGGGCTCGTGGCGATTGCGCTCGCGCATGGCCTCGCGCTTTCGATCGCGGTCAATGCGTTCGGCGGGATCTCCGGGGCGCACTTCAATCCCGCCGTGACCGCCGGCATGCTCGCGACCGGGCGGATCGCGGGCGGCCTCGCCGGCGTCTACGTCCTCGCGCAGCTCGCGGGCGCGACCGTGGCGGCGGCGCTCTGCAAGGCGATCTTCCCCGCCGCGGCGGTGAGCCAGGCGACGCTCGGCATCCCGCTCCCGGCGGCCTGGGCTACGACTGGAACGGTGCTCACCGTGGAGTTCATCCTCACGTTTCTCCTCGTCGTCGCGATTTTCGGAACCGCGGTGGACGAGCGCGGGAAAGCGGTGAAGATCGGCGGGTTCGGCATCGGCCTGACGGTGGCGTTCGACATCCTCGCGGGAGGCCCGGTGACGGGGGCATCGATGAACCCGGCGCGATCGTTCGGCCCCGCGCTCGTGGCCGGTCACTGGGCCTGGCACTGGGCATACTGGGTTGCGCCGATCCTGGGCGGCGTCGCGGGCGCCCTCGTCTACCACCATCTGCTGCTCGACGCGCCACCCAGCCGCAGCCGCAAATAGTGGCGCCGGAAGGCTGGCAGCGCTTATTTGTAGGCCGACGCCCGTCGCGCACGCTGGCGCGGGCCGCCGTCGTCGTGGCCGTCAGCGTGGTCACGTTCGGCTGGGTGCTCCGGCCGATCCGGGCGTACGGACCGAGCATGCTGCCCACCTATCGCGACGGCGGGTTGTACTTCGTCAACCGGCTGGCGTATCTCATCCGCGAACCCCGGCGCGGCGACGTCGTCGCCATCCGGCTCGCCGGCCCGCGCGTGCTCTTCGTGAAGCGGATTCTCGGCCTGCCGGGCGAGCGCGTGCGCATCGACGGCGGCATCGTCCACGTCGATGAGAAGCCGATCGACGAGCCCTATGTCATCCACCGGGCGGCGTGGATCATGCGCGAGAGAAGGCTGGGAGACCGCGAGTATTTCGTCGCGGGGGACAACCGCGGGATGAGGATCGAACAGCACGAGCTCGGGGCCGTCGACCGCGACCGAATCGTCGGGCGGATGTTGTGGTGAAGGTGACCCGGGGCGCGAACCTCGTCTGGCTCCTGCTCGCCCTGCTGGCCGTCGTCGGCGCCTGGCTTGTCTGGAAGACGATGTTTCCGAGCGAGGAAGAGCGGATCCGCGCCAGGCTGGACCAGATTGTGGACACGGTCAACGCGCAGTCGACGGACGGCCTGGGAAAGCTCGCGGATGCGGCCCGGCTTGCGTCGTTCTTTACAGAGGACGTGACGATCGATCCGGGACAGCCCTACCCGCCGATGCGCGGGCGCGACGCGGTGGTGGCCGCGGCCGCGACGGCGGGACGACCGGCCGGCGGTTTCGAGCTGTCGTTCGTGGATGTCCAGGTCTCGGTCGGTGCGGATGGCGCCGCGACCGCGCATCTGACTGTTACGCTGACCTGGACGAACGCGCAGACAGGCGCTCAGGCGATGGATGCCCGGGAGGTCGAGGTCGCACTCCGCAAGGAAGAGGGGGAGTGGCGCGTCGCCGGAGCGACCCCGGTAGAAACACTCCGGCGTCCCAGCTCCTAGGCCCCAAGCCCAAGAAGCCCCAAGCCCCAGGCCCCAGGCCCTGATGTAGTCTGAAGGCATGAAGGTCAAAGTCGGGGAGGAAGCGCCGGACTTCGAGCTGGCAAGCCATCGCGGCGGCAAGATCAAGCTGTCGGAGCTCCGCGGCCGCAAGAACGTCGTCGTCGCGTTCCATCCGTTCGCGTGGACGCCCGTGTGCGAGCGCCAGATGACGGGATACGAGGTTGAACAGCCCCGTCTCACCAGCCACGACGCCCACGTCCTCGGGATCAGCGCCGACGCGGTTCCTCCCAAAGCAGCCTGGGCGAAGAGCCTCGGCGGGTTGTCCTACGATCTCCTCAGCGACTTCTTCCCGCACGGCGCAGTCGCCGAACGCTACGGCGTCCTTCGTCCGGAGGGCTTCCCGGAACGCGCGGTCTTCGTCGTCGACAAGAACGGGACGGTCGTCTTCGCGAAACGGTACGACCTAGGGGAATTGCCGGATATGACGGACGTACTGGCGGTTCTCGAAGGAATCGATTCCTAGGGAGCTGAGGCTTCGTCGAAGGTTGAAGCCAGTCGCTTCAACCCTCGACGGTCCGGGTGGCCGCGGGCAACTCTGTTGCCCGGGATCAGGGGCTTGGGCCGGCGCTCTTTTTGGCCCGCGAGGCAGGAGCGGGCCAGCCGGCTTGGTGGGAGAACTCACATCATCAGGCGACCGACTCCATCCGGCCTCCAGGCCGGCGCGGTTTGAATGTGGCGGCGGGCGCCGTGTCATATCGCATGTAGGCGCCATCCCGCGTCTGTTTCAGGAAGTTGGCGTCAACGAGAGCCGCGAGGAGCGACGCGCAGGTTTCGCGGTCGAGACCCCAGAGCCGCTCGGCCTGGGCGGCCGTCAACCGGAGGCCTGGCATTTCCAGATACTCTCCCCGAATCCGCTGAAGCACTTGTTCGACCCGCATACACGCTCCGCCAGACGCTAAATCGAAAACTTCTGAGATCGACGTATTTCAAGCAACGCGCGTGCCCGTGCCTTCGACTCTCCAATTCGTGACGGACAACTTCTTTGGGGCGGTTTCAAAAGCTGAACAGGCAGACGATTAGGTCGGTCTGTACGGCGAGTACGGAGAATCGCCGATCGCGGGGCCTGCCGGTCGGCGTAAAGCTGGACTACGGAATGTGTTGGGAAAGACTTCAGTGAGCCGAGGCCACAGAGAAAAGCGGGGACGGGGAGTGCCTCCCCGTCCCCAGTCTTCTCTGTGCCCTCGAGGTCTCTCTAGAGCTCTCGAAGCGCCGTGACGATCGGCAGGCGCGCGGCTCGAATCGCCGGGAAGAGGCCGCCGAGGAGCCCCATGACGGCTGCCGAAGCGATCCCCTGGATGAGGAGCGCGGGCGTGACGGCAAAGGCAAAGGCCACCTGGCTGAAGCTCTGAAAGTTCATGGTCGCCGTCGTGAACCCGTCGAACGCCAGATAGGCGAGCGCGCCGCCGATCACTCCGCCGATAAGGCTGAGCAGTAACGCTTCAGCCAGGACCGACACCATCACAGCGCTCGCCCCGAAGCCGAGCGCCCGGAGCGTGGCGATCTCGCGTGTGCGGGTCGCGACCGCCGAGTACATCGTGTTGATGGCGCCGAAGACCGCGCCGATGCCCATCAGGATGGCGATGCCGTAGCCGATGTTGGTGATGATGCTGTGGAGGATCGTCGACTGCTGGGCGTAGTAGTCGGTCTCCCGAACGACTTTCACTTTGAGCCTGGGGTCGGTGGTCAGCGCGTCCTTGAACTTGTCGAACGCGGCCACCGACTCGAGCTTCGCGCGGACGGACTGATACGAATTGCCGCGGCGGTAAGCTGGCTGGAGCACGCGCGCGTCGGCCCAGATCTCGGACTCTGAAGCGGACCCGTCCGCCTCGAACACGCCGACGATGTCCCATCTGTTCTCGCCCCACTGGACCGTGGATCCCAGAGTCAAGTCGAACTCGCGGACGGCCGCGCGGCCGACGATGATCTCGTTGCGGCCCGGCTCGAAGCGCCGGCCCTCGACAATCGAGAGATCGCGCCGCACGTCGAAGGCCTCGGGAAGCACGCCGCGAAACGGCACGTTGGCGTCGGTGCCCGTGGAGCGCTTCGGTACGTCGGCGATCACCAGGAGCTCGGGCGATGCGAGCGAACCGTTCCCGTTCCCGGTACGAACGATCGCTGGCGCCTCCGCTATCAGCTTCGCCTGCTCACCCCCGAGACCGCTCGTCATCTCGGTATCCGCCCCGTCGCGGAGGACGAGAACCGTTTCTGGCGATCCCGCGTCGATCAAGACCTTCCGGAACCCTTCGCCAATCGACAACACGGCGATGAACACGATGACCACGCCGGCGATGCCGATCACGGCGACGGCCGACGAGCCGAGCCGCTGGCGGATCGTCCGGATGTTCAACGCGGTGACCGCGAAGATCTGCGAGATCCAGTTCACGTCAGTTTCTCCGGAGCGCGTCTACGATCCTGAGCCGGTTCGCCCTGAGCGCCGGCAGGATGCCGGCCGCGATCCCCAGGCCGATGACTATCGCGACGCCGAGAGCGAGCTGGTTCGGCGGATAACGGAACGCGGGTAGGAAGGCTCCCGTCGGGTCGCCGGCCGAGACGATCAGCCAGCCGACGAGCAGCCCGGCGCCGCCGCCAAGGACGGCGATGAAGAGCGACTCGAGCAGGACGAGCCCGAGAACCTTTCCGTCGCTGAACCCGAGGGTCTTGAGGACGGCGAGCTCGCTCGTCCGCTCGCGGATCGATTGCGCCATCGTGTTTCCGACCACCAGCAGGATCGTGAACAGGACTGCAGCCGTGATCGCCGTGACGATGGTCCCGATGTCGCCGATCTGCTTCGCAAAATTCTGCAGGAACTGAGCCTCCGTGGCCGTCTTCGTCTCGTTCGGCGAGTTCGCGAACAGCGCGTCGATGTTATTGGCGATCCGATCGGCGTTCGGCGGGTCGCTGACGCGGATGACGAACCAGCCGACGTTGCCTTCGATGAAGTCGACGCCCCGGAACGTCTCGGCCAGATAGCGCCGGTCGAAGAAGAACTGCGTGTCGTCCACGCCCTTCCGTGACGCCGTGTAGATGCCGCGGATGGTGAAGGCCCAGGGGCTCCCATCCGGCCGGTTGAAGATCGGGCTCTTGAGCGGGACGCGGTCGCCGATCTTCCAGCCGAACCGCTCGGCCAGCGGCTGCCCGACGACCGCGCCGGTCCGGTCCTCGAACCAGGCCTTCTTCTGGTCCTCTGGCACGACGAACTCCGGGTACATCGTGAGATACGGCTCCGGATCGACCGCCATGCTCGAAAAAGTGTTCAACTCATGCTGGTAGTACGCGCCGAACCAGGTTGCGTGGGTCGCGTGCTCGACGCCGGCGACCGACAGCATGCGCGGCCCGTAGCTCTCCGGCACGAACATCATGAAGCCCACTTTGTGCAGCATGACGAGCCGGTCGGCTCCCGCCACCTCGACCCCGAGGGAGAACGCCATCCGGATCCCGACGAGCACGCCGAAGAGCACGAACGCCACGAAGATCGACAGCAGCGTGAACGTCGTGCGGATCTTGCGCCGGAGCAGGTTGCGCCAGACCAGGTGCAGGTATTTCATCACGGGCTCCAGCAGCCCTAAAGGGCTGCGCTACCGACTGCGCTACCGACCGTCTGTTCCATCAGCTTGCCCTTCTCGAGGTGCAGCGTGCGCCGCGCGCGCTCGGCGGCGTGCGGGTCGTGCGTCACCATGACGATCGTCTTCCCGTGCTCGCGGTTGAGCGTCTGCAGCAGGTTGAGGATCTCGTCGCCGGACTTCCGGTCGAGGTCGCCTGTCGGCTCGTCGCAGAGCAGGAGCGTGGGGTCGGTCACGATCGCGCGCGCGATGCCGACGCGCTGTTCCTGGCCGCCAGAGAGCTGACGCGGATAATGCTTCGCGCGCTCGGTCAGGCCGACGACGTTCAGCGCCACCCCTACGCGCCGCTTGCGATCGGCGCGCGAGAGCTTCGTGAGCAGGAGCGGCAGCTCGACGTTTCGTTCGGCCGTGAGGACGGGAAGCAGGTTGTACAACTGAAAGATGAACCCGACGTGGCGCGCGCGCCACTGAGCCAGCTTGCCGCCGGACAACTTGTCGATGCGATCGCTGCCCACTTCGACCGATCCCTCGGTCGGCGTGTCCAGCCCGCCGATCAGGTTGAGCAGCGTCGTCTTTCCGGATCCGGACGGCCCCATGAGCGCGAGGAAGTCCCCTGACGCGATGTCGAGGTGGACACCCTGAAGCACGTCGATGCGCTCCCCGCCGCGGCGGAAGACTTTGTGGAGGTCCCGAATCTTGACGAGTGTCTCGGCCATGTTCTCTCTCTTCTCCACTCCAGACTCAAAGCTCAGAACCCGCGGGCCTGAGAGGCCCGCGCTCCCCTCACTACTCAAAACTACGATTGCACCCGCACCTTCGATCCGTCAGTCAGTTCCGGTGGTCCTTCGACGACCACGTGCTCGCCGGCGGTGACGCCCGAGACGATCTCGATGCGATCGCCCTCCGAGGTGCCGACCCGTACGGCGCGGCGCTCGACGCGGTCCTCCCTGAGGACGAAAACGACGTCGCGTCCCTCCACTTTGCGCACCGCGGCCTTCGGCACGAGCAGGCGCGCCTGGGTGGGCGCCGCCGCGGCGGCCGTTTCGGTTGCCGCCGGCCGGGCCGAATGGAACGCGACCTTGACGCCCATGTCCGGCAGGATGCGCGGGTCGAGCTTTTCAAACGCGATTCGCACAAGCACGGTCGCCTTCTGGCGATCGGCGGTCGGCACCGTCGTGATGACGCGCGCCGGAATCCGCCAGTCGGGATACGCATCCAGCACCGCCGTCACCGGCTGGCGATCGCTGACACGGTTGATGTACGCCTCGCTGACGTCGACTTCGATTTCGAGCGACGACATGTCCACGATCGTCGAGATGCCGGTCCGGGTGAAGCCGCCGCCGGCAGAGACGGGCGACACCATCTCGCCCGGCTGCGCATCTTTCGATATCGCCACGCCGTCGAACGGCGCGCGGATGACCATGTCGTTCAGATCGGTCTGGCGGATCGTGACCATCCGCTCCGCGACTTCAATCTCCTGGGCCGTCACCGCCAGCCGCGCGCGCAGCGACTCGAGCTGCGCTTCGGCGGCGTCGAGATCGGCCTGGCCGATGACGCCTTCCTTGGCGAGCTGCCTCTGCCGCTTGAGCGTGAGATCCGCCTCGCGGATGCGAACCTCGATCTCGGCGCCGGCTCGGCGCGCCGACGTGAGCTGCGACTCGGCCAGGGCGAGCTCCGCGCGCGTCTGCGAGTCGTCGAGCCGGGCGAGCACCTGCCCGCGCTTGACCGCCATGCCTTCCTCGACGTTGTTCTCGATCACCTTGCCCGTGACCTTCGAGGAGACCGTGGCCCGCCGGCGCGCCGTGACGTACCCGGACGCGTTGAGCACGGCGCCGGGGATCCCCGCTGCGCCCTCCGACCGCGCCTCGACCGCGACCGTCCGTACGGTCGCCGCCTGCGCGCGGGTCGCCCACCACCATCCGCCGCCCGCGACCGCAAAGACTGCAATGCCGAGCGCGATCCACAGACCTCCGCGGCCGCTCCCGCCGCGGGAATCCCGATCGATCTTGAGCGATGCGAGTTCAGATTTCAGGTCGGCCACGAAACCTCGATCTTACTGCTTCCAGATCAATGTTACGTAACAGGTCGGCCGCGGGTCGAGGCTATCGGTGAGCGGCGGGGAAACGTCGGTGAACGGTGGAGGGGGCGGCGGCCACTACCTCGCCGCAGAGGGGAACGTCGAGAGCACGCGCGCGGCCTCTCGCGCTTCGGGTCGGAAGTGAGGCTCGTCCCGCAGGCGGGCGTGACCGGCGGTCAACAGGGTCGAGGCTTCCTCGCGCTGGCCGAGCGCCGCAAGACAGGCGCCGAGCCTCACCTGCGCTTCGGCCGTGCGGGGGTGGTTTTCCCCCAGGCGCGAGAGTCGCGTACGCAGCGCACGACGAAGCAACGGTTCCGCCTGGTTGGCGGCGCCTCCGGTGGTCAGATGTTGGCCCAGACCAATCAGAACGGGCTCGAGGGTCGGACTGGTCGGCGCGAGCGACCGTTCCAGCCGCGCCAGCGCCTCCCGATAGAGCGCCTCGGCGCCGGCGTCGCGCCGCGCGCTCAGCACGCCGGCGAGGGCGCCCTGGACCATACCGACGCGCCAATCTTCATCGCCGTAGACCTTCCGGATCATCGCGAGCGATTCCCGTGAGTGGCGCTCGGATTCGTCGTAGTTGCCCTTGGCCGAGAGCACGCTGGCGAGGTTGTTGAGCACCGTGGCCACGTTGGGATGCTCGCGCCCGTACAGCCGATAGTCGATGTCCAGCGCAGAGCGGAAGAGCCGCTCGGCCTCGTCGTACTGCCCGCGGTCCCTCAGCACGAACGCGAGGTTGTTCGACACGGTCGCCGTGTAGGGATGCACCTCGCCCAGCCGACGGAGATCGAAGGCCAGGACTTCCCGGTACAGCCGCTCCGCTTCCGCCAGCTCCCATCGCTCGCGATGCAGGATCGCCAGGTTGTTCATGGCGGTGGCGGTCTCGAGATGGTCGGGACCGAGCACCTTCAGGCGGATGGCGAGCACCTGCCGCGCCGCGACGACCGCAGGCTCCCACTGGCCGCGGGCGCGGAGAATCGACTGCAGGCCCTCGAGATCGCTGGCGACCTCCGCGTGTTCGGGGCCGAACTCGCGCTCACTCAGCGCCAGCGCCTCGCGTTGAAGCCTCTCGGCCTCGTCATATTTGCCCCGGCTGTTCAACACCGTCGCCAGGTCGCGCAGGGTCCTGCCGACGTCCGGATGATTCGGCCCGAGCAGGCGGCGACGCAGCGCCAGCGTCTCGCGGTGCAGCCGTTCGGCATCCTCGGGACGGCCCATGTCGAGCCAGAGACGCCCGAGCTCCGCCATCACGGAGGCCGCCTGGACATCTTCCGGTCCGAATCTGGTTTGTCGCAGCTCGAGCGATCGCTCGAGCAGAGGCCGCGCGCGGTCGTAGACGCCGAGCTCGCGATAGATCCGGCCGAGGAGGAGCATCATCTCGGCCTGGACGTCTGGCTGGCCTGCCAGATCGGTTTCGATGCGGGTCGCACCGCGGTCGAGCAGTTCCCGCGCGGTGATCTGCGCGGCGTTGGTCCGCGCCGGATCCGCCACCGCGAAGAGGCCGGCGAGGAAGCGGCTCACCTCGTTCGCCTTGGCCGCCTCCCTGGACGCGACACCCGCTTGCCAGGCCGTTCCTATCAATCCCGCGACGAGCGCCGCGAGCACGAGTCCGGTCGCCGCGACGCCGATCGCGTGACGCCGCACGAACTTGCCGGCACGGTACCGCACGGAGTCCCGGCGGGCGGCGATCGGGCGACCGTCGCGGTACCTGCGCACGTCCTCCACGAGGGCTCCGGCGGACGCGTAGCGGCGCGCCGGGTCCTTCTGGAGCGCCTGCATCACGATGGTGTCGAGATCGCCCCGGAGCTTTCGGCGCAGGCGAGCCGGCTCAGTCCCCCGCGCCTTCGCAATCGCACCGGCCCCTCCGACGACCGTCCCGCCACCGTTCCGGGACACCACCGACGACGGCCGCACGACATCGCGCTCGACGATCGCACGCTCGACCTCGGCCGCCGTCCGGCGCTCCAGCTCGTGTGGCCCTCGGCCGGTCAGGAGCTCATAGGCCAGCGCCCCGAGCGCGTAGACGTCCGTCGCGGTCGTCACCGGCTCGCCGCGCACCTGCTCTGGCGCCGCGTACTCCGGCGTCATCGGCCCGCTGCCGAGCCGCGTCAGCGTGGCGAATGGCGCCTCATCGTCTTCGTGCAGGACCTTCGCGATCCCGAAGTCGAGCAGCTTGACCTGCCCGTCCGGCGTGACGAGCGTGTTCGACGGTTTCAGATCGCGGTGAACGACGAGGTTCTGGTGGGCGTACTGCACGGCGTCGCAGACGAGGGCGAAGAGATCGAGCCGCGCGTTGACGTCGAGTGCACGCGCGTCGCTGTAGCGCGTGATCGGCTCGCCGGACACGTACTCCATCGCGAAGAACGGCCGGCGGTCCGGCGTCATGCCGCCGTCGAGCAGGCGGGCGATGTTCGGATGATGCAGCCGCGCGAGGATCTGCCGTTCCCGCAGGAACCGCTGGCGAATCTCATTGCCGGCGTATCCGCTGCCGACCAGCTTGAGCGCGACCTGCTGCTCGAACTCGCCGTCCGCCCTGTCGGCCAGGAACACATGGCCCATGCCCCCGCGGCCGATTTCTCTGATGATGCGGTACGGCCCGATGCGATCGCCCGGCTGCGCCTCGTCTGCTAATTCCTCGCCCGCGTCGGACGCTGCCCGGACGATCCCTGCGGCGTATTCAACGGCCGGCGTGTCGAGCAGCGCGTCCCCGCCCGCGTCGGCGGCCACCAGCGATTCGACCTGCGCGCGCAGCCTGTCGTCGCCGGCGCACGCACGCGCGATCGCCGCCGCGCGCGCCGGCGGGTCGAGCTCCAGCACGTCGTCGAGAATCACCTCGATGCGGGCCCATTCCGCCGGCGTGAACCTCGTCGGCATTAGAACGTCCTGGGAACGCTCAGGCGGAATCCTGCATCGCCTGCAGGAGGAACGCCCGCGCCTTGCGCCACTCGCGCTTGATCTGGTGTGGCGGGGCGCCCAGCGCCGCTCCGGTTTCCTCGACCGAGAGGCCGGCGAAGAACCTCAGCTCCACGACGCGAGCGAGTCGATCGCTGAACGACTCGAGCCTCGTGAGCGCCGCGTCGAGCTCCACCAGCTCGCTGGCGCGCTGCTCGTCCGCGACGTCGATGCCGTCGAGGGTCATTCGGTGAATGCCGCCGCCCCGCTTCTTTCGAGACGCCCAGCGCGCGTAGTCGATGATGATCTGCCGCATGGCCTTCGCGGCTACGGCGAGGAAATGACCTCGGTCCGTCCAGTCGGCGTGAGCGGCGCCGACTAGTTTGAGATACGCCTCGTGGACGAGGGCGGTCGTGTTCAGCGTCTGCCCCGGGCGGGCGCGCGCGAGCTGCCGGCGTGCCGCCGTGTGCAGCTCGCCATAGACCATGTTGAAAACGAGATCGAGCGCGGCCTGGTCGCCGTCGCGGACCGCCGATAGCAGGCGTGTGATCTGACCGGAGTCCGCCCTTGGACCCCGGTCGCTCTCCGACGGACTCATGGGCAGCTCGGCCGTAGCGAGACGTGACGCTACGGGATTATAGCTGCCGATCGCGTGCTTCAAACGGTCGAGCGTACCGCCAACTCTCGAACGGCGTTGTTCGCGCGGGCGAGCTGGTGCTCGTACAGCCAGAGCCAGAACTCCGCGGATGCGCGCAGGTCTTCGTTCTCGTCGGCGAGTCGCTCACGCTCCCGCCGCAGTCGGTCGGTTTCCGCAAGCGCACTTCCAAGCGCCTGCTGAAAGTCGATCTTCATGGACTTTTGGCCCTCAGCCGCTGCCGGAGCCCACAACACGGACCTCATGGGGACCCTCACATCGGAGCGGACGCCTGGGGGCGTGGGTTAACTTGCGCGCTCCGTACTTGGATAACGTCAAATGAGGGGGGAATGGAACACTGACCTCGACGTGAACACGGCAATGTCTGTTTCGTACAAAGCGGCCCGATCGTACCATCGCCGAGGCAAGCACATCAGTCGACGGTACGACCTGTCAGCGCACCTGCTTGATCGTGATCGGCTCCCGCAGCACGAAGGTCAGCTCGGTCTCGGCCGGAATCGTGGCGGCCGCGCCGTGCGTCGCGAGCGTGTGCGCCGTGCCGGCACCGCCGCCGACCGCGGCGCCGATGGCGGCCCCGCTGCCGCCGCCGGCAATCGCGCCGATCGCCGCGCCGACGCCCGTCGCGATCCCGATCTTCTTGGCGTCCTTGCCCTTGGTCGACTTCGCCGCCGATCCGGCCGAATCCACCGCGAGCTTGACCGTTCTCCCATCCGCCAGCGTCAGGCTGTTGATCGTGACCGAGAGCGAGGCCGTTCCTTTCACGCGACCGCCTTCATCGGATTCGACGATGACCCCGCGCACGGGAGCGCCTTTCTTCGCGATCACCCAGCCGTCGTGAACGATCGGCTCGGCGAGCGTCGCGGTAAACGTCTCGCCCGTCTTGTTGCTCTTCGTCGACAGCGTCGAGGTCGTCCAGACGCTCAGCGGTGTGCCGGCCTTCAACGTGTGGACCTTCGGGGGCGGCGGTGGCGGCGGAGCAGGTTTGACCTCGGGCTGCGCAGCTGGCGCCGCAGCGGGCTGGGTCGCAGGCGCCGAGGGCGCCGGGGGTGCGGCCGTCGGTGTCGCCGGAGCGCTCGCCGCGGGCGCGGGTGCGGCGGGTTCAGATCCCGGAGGCGCCGCAGGCTGAGCCGCCGGCGCCGCTGCGGGTGCGGCAGCAGGTGCGGCCGCATTGTCAGAGGCCGGCTTGTTACAAGCCACCGTCACGCACATCGAGCCGACAACGATCGCAGTAAAGACGGTTGAAGACATGCGCATGACGATCCTCCTGAGCTGGGGGTCCCTGACGTACGGAGCATAGGTCCCTACCCACCGCATGCGCAAGCTGACCTTACGTCCTAGAGCACCATCCAGCCGACCAGGACAAGAAATGTCGAGATGAGATACAGCACGACGGTCTGGAACAGGAGCTCGCGCGCCCGAGCGGTTCCGGACCGGATTTGATGGTGGTAAGAGCGAGCCGAGATCCACGCGATCATCCCGACACCGATGAAAACCGACGCCGCGAGCCAGTGTCTTCCGCCGCAGTGGTAGCAAAGATCCATGATCAAAACCCGGAGCTCACTTGTGTTGTCACTTTGCGGTCGGGCCTGGGGGTTCGATCCGGGCGCCTGTGTGGTTGGGAGGAGGCCCGACGCAAACTGACAATCACAAGTGAGCTCCGGGCTCAGATCGCGCTACGACGCGTTGCTTCCAGACCGACCGGACCCACGTGGCCAGCCCGCCGTCGGTCGTCCACCACGCCGTGGACAGAACGAACGCGATGACTGCGATCCAATAGGACTCGGTACGAGTTGGCAAGGTACCGCTGCCGGGCATCACGTGCAGCTCCGCGAATCCGATGGCTGGTCCCGACATCAGCTGTAAGAAGCGGTGCGACGGGTTGACCGGCCAGAAGCCAGCTTCACGACCCGCGAGCATCGAGGGACCGTCATGGATGATGTCGAGTCCTTCCAGCTGTCGGATAATCGCGTCAAACTCCCTGTCCGGCATCGGAGGCGTGAAGACGAGGTACGACAGCCACGCCAGGCAGTTAATTGCGACAAGGATCGCCGTTGCGCGACGAACACGGGACCTCGGCGCCAGCAGCGTCCAGAGAAGCACGCCGAGAAGCGCTCCGGCGCCAGCTCCTGTAACGAGCCACATGTCCCAGCTTCGGAATGCATCGAGCACACTCATCCCGCGAATCGTGCGAAGGTATGCGAGCATTGTGGCGGCCGATCCGGCCATCATGCCCGCCGCGATACATGTGATCAGGCTTGCGATCGGCGCCTCTCGGAACTTAGACACCACGCTGGGCGCGCCGGCTGGGTGAGAACCCAAGAACCCAAGAACCCAAGAACCCAAGAACCCTTAGAACCTAGATCCTCGGAACCCCCGGCTGCGGAATCCATCCCCGCGACAGGTAGTCGCTCATGCCGAGCACGAACAGGATTCCCAGCCAGATGAAACCGGATGCGACGACGACCCACGTCAGGCGCGAGCTGTACTTGACGTGCATGAAATACAGGATCACGAGTGTGGCCTTCGTCACGGCGATGCCCATCGCGACCGCAGTATTGGCGAAGCCCAGATCGAGATATGCCACCCAGACGGTAGCCGCCGTTCCGACCATCAGAGCCAGGAACACCAGGTAGTAGACGCGCCTGGGGACGATATGCTCAGACATTGTTCTCACAACTCACAACTCAGAACTCAAAACTCAGAATTCAGTGCCTTACGTGCGCCCCGATCAGGTACAGCAGCGGGAACAGGAAGATCCAGACGATGTCGACGAAGTGCCAGTACAGCCCTGAGACTTCGACGGGCGAATAGTACTCGGCCGTGAAACGGCCGCGGCGCGCCATCCAGAGCAGCCACAGCATGATCCCGATGCCGACGACCATGTGAAGCGCGTGCAGGCCGGTCAGCGCGAAGTACAGCGAATAGAACATCTGGACCGGGGCTCGAAGCTTCTCGTCGGGCCACTCGAAGTGCGGGCCGGGCACGAGGTGATGCCTGAACTTGTCCGCGTACTCGAACCCCTTGATGACGAGGAACGTCGTCCCGAGCACGATAGTCAGGACGATGAACACGATCTGCCCGCGCCGCCAGCTCGTCTGCGCCGCGTGTACGGCCAGCGCCATCGTCAGGGAGCTGAAGATCAACACCGCCGTGTTGATCGCGCCGAGCGGGATGTCGAGGTGCGCGCTGCCCGCGGCGAACGCATCGGGATGCCAGGTCCGGTAGACGAGGTAGGCCATGAGCAGGCCGCCGAAGAACATCACCTCGTTCGCCAGGAACACCCACATGCCGAGCGTCGAGGCTTCCTGCTGTTGCTCGAGCGAATCGAAGTGATGCGCCTGCGCAGGATGGTGCGCGTGGGCGGCGGCTTGCCCCGAGCGAAGTCGAGGGGGGGTGCCGGTTCGCGCGCTAGACAACGTTCATCCTCCCGTGCGTGTAGGCATAGGCCCCTTCGGTCACGACCGGCGTCTCGACGAAATTCTCGGTGATGGGCGGCGACGCGATGTCCCACTCGAGGCCCTTGGCCCCCCATGGATTTGCTGTCGCCCTGCGACCGTACCGCATCGACCAGAAGAAGTAGACGAGCGGTATCAGATAGCCCACGCCAAGGATCGAGGCGCCGGCCGACGACATGACGTTGAGGACCTGGAACTCCTCCGGGTACGCGTGGTAGCGGCGCGGCATCCCGAGGTAGCCGACGATGAACTGCGGGAAGAACGTCAGGTTGAACCCGATGAACACGACGAGCGCCGCGAACTTGGCCCATCCCTCGGGGTAGAGGCGGCCGGTGATCTTTGGCCACCAGTAGTGCAGCCCGCCGAGATACGCCATGATCGTCCCGCCGACCATGATGTAGTGGAAGTGCGCGACGATGAAGTACGTGTCGTGCACGTGCACGTCGAGGCCGAGCGTTGCGAGGAAGAGGCCCGTGAGCCCGCCGATCGTGAACAGGCCGATGAAGCCGAACGCGTACAGCATCGGCGCCTCCCACGAAACCGATCCCTTGTAGAGCGTCGCGGTCCAGTTGAAGACCTTGACGGCCGACGGGATCCCCACCATGAAGCTCAGGATCGAGAAGATCATCCCGGCGTACACCGACTGGCTGCTCACGAACATGTGATGGCCCCAGACGAGGAACCCGAGCACGGCTATGGCCAGGCTCGCGAACGCGACGAAGCTGTAGCCGAACACGTTCTTGCGCGAGAACGCGGCGACGAGCTCGCTGATCACGCCCATGCCGGGGAGCACCATGATGTAGACCGCCGGGTGCGAGTAGAACCAGAACAGATGCTGGAAGAGCACCGGATCGCCGCCGCAGGCGGCGTCGAAGATGCAGAGCTTGAGCACGCGCTCGGCGAACACGAGAAGGACCGTGATCGCGATGACCGGCGTGCCGAGCACCATGATCAGGCTGGTCGCGTAGTGCGACCAGACGAAGAGCGGCATCCGGAACCAGGTCATGCCAGGCGCGCGCATCCGGTGGATCGTGACGATGAAGTTGAGGCCGGTGAGGATCGACGAGAATCCCGTGATGAACACGCCAAGCGCTGTCGCAACGACGTGCGTGTTGGAGACGGCGGAGCTGTACGGCGTGTAGAACGTCCAGCCGGTGTCCACGCCGCCGCTGATCACGGCCCACATCGTGAACGTGCCGCCGATCATGTAGATGTACCAGCTCAGAAGATTGAGCTTGGGGAACGCGAGGTCCTTGGCCCCGATCATGATCGGGATCAGGAAATTGCCGAGGGTCGCGGGGATCGACGGGATCAGGAAGAAGAACACCATGATCACGCCGTGCATCGTGAACAGCTTGTTGTAGGTCTCCGACTGGACCAGATCGCCGGCCGGCGTGAGCAGCTCGAGCCTGATCGCGACCGCGAACAGCCCGCCGAGCGCGAAGAACGTCGTGATCGATCCGAGGTACAAGAGCGCGATGCGCTTGTGGTCGCGCGTGAGCAGCCACGACATGACGCCGTACTCGGCGTTGATGTAGTTGCGGTGTCGGTCGGTCGCGATGGTATGCATGGTGGTCACGCCCGGATGGCCCGAGCACGCCCGGCCTGAAGGCCGGGCCTACGGCGCCCCTTGTTTCGCCGGAGGCGCCGGCTGCGCGTCAGGCACGGGCTTGGGCCCTAACGTCTTTATGTAGGCGATGAGCTGGAGCAGTCCTTCCTCGCTGATCAACCCCTGGAACGTCGGCATGAGCGGCTGGTAGCCGGCCACGACCTTCGCCTGGGGAAGCACGATCGATTCACGGAGATAGTTCTCGTCGGCCGTGACGATCCGGCCGTCCTGGAGCTGCACGCTCTTGCCGAACAGGCCGTCGAGGACCGGTCCGCGTCCCTGGGAGTCCGGCATGTGGCAGGTGTGGCAGGCGAGATCCTGGAACAGCCTCTCGCCGCGCGACGCCAGCGACCCTTCCACCGCGCCGCCGCTGAGCCAGGCCTGGAACGCCGCCGGTTCCATCACCTCGATCCAGCCGGTCATCGCCGAGTGCTTCGTGCCGCAGTACTCCGCGCAGAACAGGTGATAGCGCCCCGGCTTCGTCGCCTCGAACCACAGGGTCGTGAGCTTGCCGGGGACGACGTCGAACTTCGTGCGAAACGCCGGGATGAAGAAGCTGTGGATGACGTCCTCGGTTCCCATCAGCAGCTTGACGGGCCGGCCGACCGGGACGTGCAGCTCGTTGATCTCGCGCTGGCCGTCGGGATGCTGGACTTTCCACATCCACTGCTTGCCGACGACGTAGATCTCCATCGCGGCCTGCGGGGGACGATTGAGCGTGAAGTAGACCCACGCGCCCCAGACGAACATCACCATCGTGATGCCGAACGGGACGATCGTCCACAGCAGCTCGAGTTGCAGCGAACCGGTGATTCCCGCGCCGATCTCGTCGGGCGCCCGGCGGCGGTAGCGGATGGCAAAGACGATGACCAGGAGCGCGATGAGCAGCGAGAAGAACGCGCTGACGGCGATCAGGAAGAAATACAGCGCATCGACCTGACCCGCAAAGCCGGATGCCTGCGCCGGGAAGAGGGGGAGATTTTCGATCACGCGTGCGGGCCGGTCTGAAGACCGGCCCCTCCATGTTTTTCTGTAGTGTCCGGCTTCAGCCGGACCTCTCGCCGGACCCGCTTCCGTTCGAACCAGAGAAACAACCCGAACGCTACGACCGTCAGAATCCCGCCGATCCGGACCAGCGTCAGCGCGACGAAGCCGTATCGGCCGGTCGACGGGTCGTAGTGATAGCAGAGCAGCAGAATCTGGTCGGCGATGGATCCCACGCGGTTCGCGGACGCTTCCACGAGGCCGAGCCGTACGTCACGCGGAGCGTACTCGATGCCGTAGAAATACCGGGAGATGACCCCCGACGGCGTGAGGATCGTGATCGCGGCGCCGTGCGCGAACTGGTCCCGCTTCCGGTCGTACACGTAGCGAAACCCGACGGCTTTCGTCAGCCGCTCGATCGATGCCTGCTCACCCGTCAGAAAGTGCCAGCCCGCATCGGTCCCGGGACGCCCGTAGCGTTCGAGGTACGATCGCTTCTTCGCCATCGCCAGCCCGGGCCCCTCGGCCGGATCGAAGCTCACCGCGACGACGTCGAACTCGCGGCCGACATCGAGCGACAGCACGCCCAGGGCGCTCACGAGCCCGTTCAAGACCTGCGTGCACAGCATCGGGCACTCGTAGTACACGAGCGCGAGCACGACCGGACGCGTGCCGAAGTACTCACCGAGCCGGACCTGGCGGCCGTGTTCGTCCCGAAACGGAAGGTCCAGTGGCACGCGCTCGTCGAGCCGTTGATCGATGCCGACCTCGCGGAGAATCGCCGGCTTCTCGGCGGCGGGCGGGCCGGCCGGCTCCCTCGAGATTGGCTGCGCGGAGGCTGAGGCGGCGCAGAGCGCGATCGTCATCGCGAACACCCAGCTAACACAGCCACGCCCGACCTGAAGGTCGGGCCTACATTCGATCATTGCTGGCCTCGCACTGGAACTCCCCGCTCGACGATCAGCTGTTTGGCGCGCTCGATTGGAATCCGGTACACGCCTGGCTGATCGCCGGCCTGTCCCTCGCCATGGAGCAGCGCCTCTTCTTCCGCGCGCAGAGCCTTCAGATCGTTGACGGGCCGCGTCTGGAGCCGCGGGCTCGGCGGAAGCTGGCCGGCCGGCTGCGCGAGCGGCGCCGGGGCCGGATCGGCCGCGGCCGTCCGGCGCTCGAACGCGACGAAGAGCAGCCACACCGCGACGTGGATCACGGCGGCGATCGCAATCAGCCCCACGCAGAACCACAGAATGCTCCGCACGTCGACGTCGCTGTGCTCGTGCGCGACGGGGTCGTGGACGCTTGGAGCCCCGGGCCTCGGAGCCGCGGGCCTCTCAGGCCCGCGATGATCGTGATCAGTGATGGCCATGCGCGAACACTTCCTCGAAGTAGGGATCGTTGACCGCCAGCAGCCGGCGGCGCGTCAGCTCGCGCGCGAACAGCGCGAGCCACAATCCGCCGAGCCCCAGCGGGAGCGTGACGTCCAGCCAGTGAACGGGGAACCCGTGATGATCTGCGCGCGGAGCGATCAGCCAGACCAGATCCACCAGCCGGATGATCAACACGCCCGCCGCGATGGTCGCGAGCACGGGCCGGTTCCGCTTGAGGTCGCGTGACAGGAGCAGCAGGAACGGCAGCAGGAACGATCCGATGAGCACGACGAGCGCGACCGCCCCCCACCCGCCATGCAGCCGCTCGAGGTACCACGGAATCTCTTCCGGCAGGTTCCCCGACCAGATGATCAGGAACTGCGAGAACGAGAAGTACGCCCAGAGCATCACGAACGCGAAGAGCAGCTTGCCGAGGTCGTGGAAGTGCGACGGATCGACGACCTTGGCGAGCGGCTCGTAGCGCGAGGTGGCGGCGAGCGCCACGATCGCGAACGCCATCGCCGACAGCGCCTGCGCGCCCATGAACAGCACGCCGAAGATCGTCGAGAACCAGTGCGGGTCGAGCGACATGACCCAGTCGACCGAAGCGAAGGTAATCGTCAGGCCGTACGCCATCAGGCCTGGCGCGCTCAACTGGCGGAACTTCCGCTCGGAGCCGATCGGCTGGCGTCCGCCCGCATCCTGTTCGAGGGACCAGCGGTTGATGACGTAGGCGAGGAAGTTCCAGACGGCAAAGTAGAACACCGCGCGGCCGAGGAAAAACGGCGCATTCAGGTAGAGCTGTTTGGCCTGGAGGACAGGATCCGCGGCGACCACATCGGGGCGCGCCCAGATGTAGAGCGCGCGGAGTCCGATCGCGAGCGGCAGAAACGCGAGCGTCAGGAGCGGGAGCGTCCTGGTCGCCGCCTCGAGATGGCGCCGGATCACGAGTCCCCACGCGCCGCCGGTCAGATGGTGCAGCATGAGAATCGCCAGCGACCCCAGCGCGATGCCCAGCCAGAACATGAACCCGATCAGGTACGAGCGGAAGAACTGCTCGGCGCCGGCCCCCGTCAGGACCGCGAGGAGGACGGAGAGCGCGACGAGCGCGCCGCCGCCGACCGCGGCGTTCCGCCGGACCCGGGCGAGGGCGTGTTCGGGCAGCGTCATCGCTTCGTGTCCGGCTCGCTGGCGTGCTGGCTGAGCTGCAGCGCGCGGATGTACGCCACGACCGCCCACCGATCCTCCGGCTGGATCTGCGCGCGGAAGTCGGGCATCGCCCCGAAGCCGTTCGTGATCGCGTCGAAGAAGTGCCCGGGCGGCGCGTCCCGCAGACGATCGATGTGAAACGACTGCGGCTGCCGGTAGCCGCGCTTGACGATCATCCCCTCGCCCCGGCCGACGCGGTCGTGGCACGGCGCGCAGTAGATGTCGTAGCGCTGCTGTCCGCGGTCCATCATCTCCGGCGTGATCGGGGCCGGGAACGTCGTCGCCGGCTGGCCGTTGACCTTGCCGGTGTAGAAATGCGCGTCTTCCCGGAGCTGACCGCGCGCCACCGTTCCCTCCACGAGCGGACGCGACGCCTGGCCATCCCGGAAGAACGCGCTCGCTTCGAGCGGCTCGTACTTCGGCTGGTCGTGCATGTCTTGACGACACGCACACAGCAAGAGGCCAAGCCCCATGCCCCACGCCCTAATGCGCAACTTCCACCACCTCGCGGGGCCGCAGGCTCCGCAGGAACCGCGCCGTTTCGTCGCGGTCGAACTTCCCGTCGCGCGCCTCGACCAGTAGGAAGAACCGGTCGCGGCTCGCCAGCGCGAATCCCGGAGCGTTGAACACCGGGTGGTACGGCATCGGCAACCCGTTGAGCGCGAGCATGCCGAGCACCGCGGTGAACGCCGCGAAGAGAATCGTCATCTCGAACGTGACGGGGATGAACGACGGCCAGCTGTTGTACGGCCGCCCCCCGACGTTCAGCGGATAGGCGATGACCGACGTCCAGTACTGCAGGCCGAAGCCCGTGATCGCTCCGACGATGCCGCCGACCAGTACGAGCAGTGGCAGCTTCATCTCGCGGAAGCCGATCACCTCTGCGAGCCCCTCGACCGGAAACGGCGTGAACGCGTCCAGCCGCCGATACCCGGCCTCGTACACCCGCGTCGCCGCGACGACGAGATCGTTCGCGTCGTGGAACTCGGCCAGCAGACCGTAGATCGGCGTTCTTGGCTTCATCGCAGCACCATGAGCACCTAGAGCACCCGGAGGTCCTCGACCTCCTTGACCTGCGCCTCCGGCAGCAGCGTGCGCATCTCGAAAATCGAGATCATCGGGAGCACGCGCAGGAACAGGAACAACAGCATCAGGAACAGACCGATCGTCCCGAAGAACGTGGAGAAATCCCATACCGTCGGGTAGTACATGCCCCACGACGAAGGCAGGAAGTCACGGTGCAGGCTCGTCACGATGATGACGAACCGCTCGAGCCACATGCCGACGCTCACGACGAGCGCCACGATGAACAGCACGGCGAGGTTCGTCCGCATCTTCTTGATCCACAGGATCTGCGGCACGAGCCCGTTGCAGAGGATGAGCGCCCAGTACGACCAGCCATACGGGCCCGTCATCCGGTTTATCAGCATGAACCGCTCGTACTGGTTGGCGCTGTACCAGCCGAAGAACGCCTCCATCGCGTAGCCGTAGACGACGATCAACCCGGTCACGAGCGTGATCTTCGCCATGTTCTCGAGGTGACGGTTCGTGATGAAGTCCTCGAGGCCGTACATCGCGCGGAGCGGGATCGCCAGCGTGAGCACCATCGCGAACCCGGCGTAGATCGCGCCGGCGACGAAGTACGGCGGAAAGATCGTGGCGTGCCATCCGGGCAGGATGCCGACCGCGAAGTCGAGGCTGACGACGGTGTGGACCGAGAGCACGAGCGGCGTCGCGAGGCCGGCGAGGAGCAGGTACGCCGTCTCGTACCGATACCAGTGCACCGCGGATCCGCGCCAGCCCATCGCGAGCATGCCGTAGATCATCTGGGTCCAGCGGTTGCGCGAGCGGTCGCGCAGCGTCGCCAGGTCCGGGATGAGGCCGACGAACCAGAACGCGAGCGAGACCAGCCCGTAGGTCGAGATCGCGAAGACGTCCCAGATCAGCGGGCTCCGGAACTGCGGCCAGAGGCCCATCGTGTTGGGGTACGGGAAGAGCCAGTACGCCGCGAGCCAGGGACGCCCGGTGTGGAACAGCGGAAAGATGACCGCGCACGAGACCGCGAAGAGCGTCATCGCCTCCGCGAACCGGTTGATCGACGTCCGCCAGCTCTGGCGGAGGAGCAGCAGGATCGCGGAGATGAGCGTGCCCGCGTGGCCAATCCCGATCCACCAGACGAGGTTGATGATGTCGAAGGCCCAGCCGACAGGGACGTTGTTGCCCCAGATCCCGACGCCCGTGAACAGGAGCTTCGTCAGCGACACGAACAGCATCAGCGTCAACGCGGCGCTGATCGCGACGCCGACGTACCACATCTTCGGCGTCTTCTTCGTCAGAACGATCGCGCTGATCTTGTCGGTCAGCGACCCGAACGTGTGCCCGGGCTCGATGACCGGCGCGGTCTCGTACTCCGCCGCCTCGGCGAGCTGTTTGTGAGGAGAGTCAGTCATTCTTTATTTGGTTTGCGCCGGGGCCCCACCCCCAGCGCCAACCACGCCTCGCTCTCTCGCTCGGCGCGGTGATTCCCACGTCAGTCTTCGTGTCGAACAGGCGTCTCAGCCTGTGGTCCTGCCAATTCCGGGTTCGGATTTCTCAGCGCCGCCAGATACGTCGTCCTGGGCCGCGTGTTGAGGTCTTCGAGCAGCCCGTAGTTGCGCTGTTCGGCCTTCAGCTTCACGACGCGGCTGTTCTGGTCGTTGAGGTTGCCGAAGACGATGGCGTCGGCCGGACAGGTCTGCTGGCACGCGGTCTTGATCTCGCCGTCCCGGATCTCGCGTCCTTCTTTTTTGGCCGTGATTCGCGACTCGTTGATCCGCTGCACGCAATAGGTGCACTTCTCCATGACGCCGCGGCTGCGGACCGTGACGTCCGGGTTGCGCATCAGTTGCAGGGACGGCGTCGTGAAGTCCTGGTACAGAAGGAAATTGAACCGGCGCACTTTGTACGGACAGTTGTTCGAGCAGTACCTGGTCCCGACACAGCGGTTGTAGACCATGTCGTTCAGCCCCTCCGCGCTGTGCGCCGTCGCCGCGACGGGGCACACGACCTCGCACGGCGCGTTCTCGCACTGCATGCAGGGAACGGGCTGGTGGTACGTTTCCGGATTGTCGAGATCGCCGCGATAGTACGTGTCCACGCGAAGCCAGTGCATCTCGCGGTTCACCATCACCTGGCTCTTGCCGACCACCGGGACGTTGTTCTCGGCCTGGCAGGCGACCACGCACGCGTTGCAGCCGGTGCACGCGTCGAGGTCGATCGCCATCCCCCAGCGGTTGCCCGTGTACTGGTACTCCGGGTAGAGCGTCATCGTCTTGGGCGGCGTGTGGCCCATGTGGCTGATGATCTCCGGCTCGCGCTTGTACTCCTCAACCGTCGCCACGCGCACGACGTTGCGGTTCTCCATCAGGAAGTGGTTCTGTGTCGTGGCGAGGTCGTAGCGCTCACCGGTCTTCACGATCTCGCCGCGTGTGGTCCAGGGCGCGTCGGATGTCCGGAGCGGATACGCGTCGAAGCCCACGCCTGTGCCGACACGGCCGGCCCTGCGCCGGCCGTAGCCGAAATGAACGGTGACGGTGTCTGCCGCGTGTCCCGGGACGATCAGGACAGGCATCCGGACCGATCGGCCGTTGGCGCGCAGCTCGACGAGGTCGGCGTTCGCGACGCCGATCCGCTCCGCGGTCGCCGGGCTGAGGTACGCCGCGGCATCCCACGTCAGCTTTGTCAGCGGCTTTGGCAGTTCCTGCAGCCAGCCGTTGTTCGCGAATCTGCCGTCGCCGACGGTTGGATCGGGGCGGAACTGGATCTCGATGGATCCTGCCGGGGCCTGGGGCTTGGGGCTTGGGGCCTGGGCCGCGGGCCTCGCAGGTGCCTCGGGCATCAACGCCTCGGGTCCCCGGGTTTCGGCAGAGTCTGCAATGAAGCCGTCGTGCAGCGCGCGGCGCCAGCCCTTCTCGTCCATGCCTCGCGTCTTGAGCCAGTACTCGCGCACGATCTCGTACGACGTGCGCTCCGGGCGCGGCGTCAGCGACGCGACGATCTCGTGTTCCGTCCGGCTGCCATAGAGCGGGGCGATGAGCGGCTGGACGATCGACACCGTGCCGTCGTACGCGCGCGCGTCGCTCCACGACTCGAGCGCGTGCGACAGCGGGATGTTCCAGTGGCACAGCTCGGACGTCTCGTCCTCTGAGAGCGAGACGTGGACCGCCAGCCCGACCTTCTTGAGGGCGTCCGCGAACTTCAGGTCCGCGGGCGCGTCGAACACCGGGTTGCCGCCGATGATTACGAGAACATCGACGGCGCCACCCGCCATCTCCGCGGTGAGCTCCCGGATTGACGAGACATGATCGACCGGGCGCGGTTCGCTCGAGGGCCCCGGTACGACGGTCGAGCCGATGTTGCCGAGCTCCTCGTTGATCCGCCGTACGTGCGCGTGAATCTCCTGCGGCAGGGTCTCGCCGGCGATGATGATGGATCGACCACGGTGCGCTCGAAGATCCGAAAGAGCCGTGTCCAGAAACCCCGCTTGGGAGGGGCCGGTCTTAAGACCGGCCCCTCCAGGACCGGATCCAAAGAACGCCGCCATCTCTGAGGCTCTCAGCGGCAGCCGGTGATCCGCCTTCGCCCCTGTGATGGTCGGACAACTCTCGGCGGCGTAAAGCCGCAGTGGCGGGCGGTCACCGCCTGCCTTCCGACGAAGCGCGAAGTCGCGCGCGTATCGCACGTGGCCCGGCCCGCAGCCGAGAAAATCAGCGTCGAGCGACAGAACGACGTCTGCCTTGTCGAAGTGGTAAAGGAACTCCTCGCGAGGAGTCACACGACCCGCGGGCTCCCATTGGTGCCACTTCGCGGCCGGCAGCTCACGGAGGAGCGCTGAAAGCTGATCGGCGAGCGTCGGCGACGTGATCGTCCCGGTCAGGATCCGAAGTCCAGCCCCTTGTTTGGATCGCTGCGCCGTCATCGCGAGCTGCATCGCGCCGAGGAATCCGCCCCAGGGACGGACGTCGCCGCGGTACGTGATCGTCTGGGCGCGATCCGGATCGTAGAGCGTGAGGATCGCCGCCTGCGTGCGCGCGTCGGTCGCTCCCAGGCTCGCGGGGTGCTCGGGGTTTCCTTCGATCTTCGTCGGACGGCCCATGTGGCTTTCGACGATGACCGGCATCGCGACGCCCGCTTCCGGGATCGCGGTCGCGAAGTACAGAGGACGGCCGGGGATCATCTCTTCCGGCTGGCGGACGTACGGGACGATGCTCTCGTCCGGCTGGCGCGTGCAGGCGCCGGCCCCGGCGAGGCCGAGCGACGCTCCCATCAACTGCAGGAAGCGGCGGCGGCCGACCGGATCGGTGAACTCGGACGCGAGCGCCGGGAACTCTCGATGGATGAGCTCCTCGACCTCTTTGGAGGCCGCGTACTCCTCGACGCTGCGCCAGAATTCAGCTTTCATCTTCTTCCGCTTTGGCAGGCCTGAAGGCCTGCGCTACGGCGCGGGTGAATTTAAGCCCCAAGCCCCATGCCCCAAGCCCCATTACCGATGGCACGTCGAGCAACTCGTGAGATGCTCGACGCTCCCGATCCGGTACTCCTTGACGAGCCTCGCGCCCAGGTCCGGATCATCCGCGGGCGGCTCCCATTCCATGTTGAAGACCTGGTCGCGCGGGCGGATGAACCGCGCCGGCGCCCGATGGCACTCGACGCACCACTCCATCGTCAGCGACGCGTACTGCGACATGAGCGGCATGCGGTTGACCTCGCCGTGGCAGGTGACGCAGCCGATGCCCTGTTTCACGTGGATCGAGTGGTTGAAATAGGCGAAGTCCGGCAGGTCATGCACTCGGGTCCACTCCATCGGCTGGCCGGTGCGGAAGCTGCTGCGCACCGGCTCGAGCATCGGGCTCTGCGCCCAGATCTGCGAGTGGCAGCTCATGCAGGTCTTGGTCGGCGGCACGTTGGCGAAGGGAGATTCTTCGACCGACGAATGGCAGTAGCGGCAATCGATGCCCATGCCCCCGACGTGGTGGGCGTGGCTGAACTGGATCGGCTGCTCGCGGGCGATCCCGGCCTGGGTGACGTAGCCGGATCGGCTGACGACGACGGTGATCCAGAGGAGGAGGCCGAGGATGATGAGCGCGCCGAAGATGCTCAGCCGGGAGATGCTGTTTGTGCTGCGGTGGAAGATCTGACTCATCGGGACGGAGGACGGCGCGCGCCGGCGGGCCTGTCCGACATAATGTGAAAGATTTCACAAACTGTCAACCGGCCGGGTGCAGCATACAATGTCGGCGCTCTTCAACCCGTAGACCTTTGGTCCAAGCTCCACCGTGACAACCGATCAGGCCATTCGCATCCGCGACGTCACCAAACGCTTCGGCGCGGTCGTCGCCGTCAACCGGCTCTCCCTCGAAGTCCCGGCCGGCTCGATCTACGGGTTCATCGGTCCCAACGGCTCCGGCAAAACGACCACGATCCGGATGATTCTCAACATTCTTCTGCCGGATGAGGGAGAGATTGAAGTGCTCGGCAGCCGCGAGACCCGCGCCGCGCGCGATCGCGTGGGCTACCTGCCGGAAGAGCGCGGGCTCTACAAGAAAATGACGGTCCGGCGACTCCTGCGGTACTACGGGCGGCTGAAGGGACGCGCGACGGCCGACGTCGACCGCGCGTCGGAGCGATGGCTGCGCGCGCTCGGCCTCGAGGCCTGGGGGGACAGGAAGATCGAGGCGCTCTCGAAAGGCATGGCGCAGAAGGTCCAGTTCATCGCGAGCGTGGTCGCCGACCCCGAGCTCGTGATCCTCGACGAGCCGTTCACCGGGCTGGACCCGGTAAACGCCGAGGCGCTGAAGGACGCGGTGCTTCAGTTGCGGCGGGAAGGAAAGACCATCGTGTTCAGCACGCACGACATGGCGACCGCCGAGCGGATGTGCGACCGGATCTTCATGATCTTCAAAGGGCAGAAGGTGCTCGACGGATCGCTCGAGGACATCCAGGCGCGCTTCGGGTCTGACACCGTTCGCGTGCGAATCGACGGCGGCGTGTCGGTGCTCGAGCGGATGACGGAGGTCGAATCGGTGAACGACTACGGCCGGCTGCAGGAGGTGCGGCTGCGCGGCAACCCGCAGCAGTTTCTCACGCGTCTTTCTGCGCTGACCGCCGTGCACCACTTCGAGGTGTGCCGTCCCTCGCTGCACGATATCTTCGTCCGCATCGCCAAGCCCGAACCCGAGGCCGTCGCCGTCTAGGGAGGGCGGGCCTCTCAGGCCCTGCGGTGGGTGTAGCCCAGATGGTGGAAACAGCGCGCCGAGCGAGAGCGAGGCGCGTGGTAGGCGCTGGAGGTGGGGCCCCAGCGCAAACAAAAAATGTCGAGAACCTTCATTGTCGCCTCGTCCGAGTTCCTGACGCTCATCCGCACGAAGGCGTTCCTCATCGGCGTCTTTCTGATGCCCGCCTTCATGGGCGGCGCCATCGTGATGCAGAAGACGATGATGGAGCGGCCGGATACCGAGCGGCGCGAGTTCGCGGTCGTCGATCACACCGGCGTGCTCTACGAGCCGCTGGCGCGCGCGGCGGAGGTGAGAAACCGAGCGGTGGCTCCGGAGGGCGGGGCGGTGCGCGCCGGCGCGTTCGTGCCGTCGCAGGTCGATACCTCCGGCCGCCGCATCGAAGACATCCGCCTGGAGCTGTCCGATCGGATCCGGCGGAAAGAACTGTTTGCCTTCGTCGAGATTCCGTCCGCGGCGCTCGAGATGGGATCCAACGCCCGGCTGCGCTACCACTCCAACCACCCGGCGCACAACGACCTGCCACGCTGGCTGGAGGCCACGCTCGGCCGCGAGATCGTCCAGCGCCGGTTCGAGGCGGCGTCGCTCGACCGGAAGATGGTCGATCCCCTGACCCGTACGCCCGATGTCGACGCGCTCGGGTTGCTGGAGCGGAACGATCGGGGGGAGATCACGGAGGCGACCGAGGTCGATCGCACGCGGACGTTCGCGATCCCCATCGCCTTCATGATGACGATGTTCCTGCTCGTGATGACCAGCTCGCCCCAGCTTCTCAACAGCGTGATCGAGGAGAAGATGAGCCGCATCAGCGAGGTGCTCGTGGCGTCGATCACACCGTTTCAGTTGATGATGGGGAAGCTGCTGGGAAGCGTCGGCGTCTCGCTCGTCCTCGCGACGGTCTACCTCGCCGGCGGCTACGGGCTCGCGTCGTACTGGGGCTACGGGACCGTGCTCACGCCGGGCCTCATCGCGTCGTTCTTCTTCTATCTCGTCCTGGCCGTCCTGCTCTTCGGATCGATGTTCATCGCCATCGGCGCCGCCTGCACGGACCTCAAGGACGCGCAGAACATGATGACGCCGGCGATGCTGCTCGCCATGTTTCCGATCTTCACCTGGGCGGCGGTGATCCGCGCGCCCGAGAGCGGCCTGGCGATCGCCGCCTCGCTCCTGCCGTTCTCCACGCCGTTCATCATGCTGCTGCGGATCGCGCTGCAGCCGGCGCCACCGATCTGGCAGATCGTGCTGTCCACGGTGCTCGTCGGCGCGACGGTCGTGTTCGCGGTCTGGGCCGCGGGCCGGATCTTCCGCGCCGGCCTGCTCATGCACGGCAAGGCGGCCACGCCGCGGGAGATGTTGCGGTGGATCTTCGTCAGTTCTGAGTCTTGAGTCTTGAGTCTTGAGTTCTGAGTTTTGAGTTTTGAGTTCTGAGTAATACTCAAGACTCAGAACTCATAACTCAGAACTGACATGGATCATCCCCATCCACGAGAATCGTTCAAGTCCCCGCGGTTCGCGCAACCCGCGACCTTCATGCGCCTGCCGCACGTGACCGACGCGAGCGGCCTCGACGTCGCCATCGTGGGCGTCCCGTTCGACGGCGGCACGTCGTACCGGACCGGCGCGCGGCTTGGACCGCGCGAGATCCGCGCGCAGTCGTCGCTCATCCGGCCCTACAGCTACTTTCAGAAGGTGGCGCCGTTCGACCGGCTCAAGGTGGCCGACGTCGGCGACGTGGATGCGCCGCCGACCAGCATCGAGAAAGCCTACGCCGCGATCGAGCAGTCGATGGACCGAATCCTCGGCGCCGGCGCGGTTCCACTCGTCGTCGGCGGGGATCATTCGATCTCGCTTCCCGTCCTCCGCGCGGTCTCGCGCAAGCACGGTCCGGTCGCCCTCGTCCAGTTCGACGCCCATATCGACACCTGGGACGAGTACTTCGGCGGCAAGTACTTCCACGGCACGCCGTTCCGCCGCGCCATCGAAGAGGGGCTCATCGCGGCCGGCCGGTTCGTCCAGGTCGGGATCCGCGGGCCGATGTACGGCGAGGAAGACTTCGACTTCCACCGCGCGCACCGCATCACGATGATCGACATCGATCGCGTCAAGGCCGAGGGCGTCGATCGGACGGTCGCGGCCATGCGTCACGTGCTCGACGGGTCCGCATCGGTGTACGTCACGTTCGACATCGACGGGATCGATCCCGCGTACGCGCCGGGCACCGGCACGCCGGAAGTCGGCGGCCTCACGAGCCATGAAGCGCAGCGCCTCATCCGCGGGCTCGCAGGCCTGCCGATCGTCGGCTGCGACGTCGTCGAAGTCGCGCCGCCCTACGACGGACCGGGACACATCACGTCGCTGCTCGCCGCCAACCTGATGTTCGAGCTGCTTGGCGTCATCGCGGGCAGTCGAGCCTGATGGATACGTTGTCGCACGGGGGCTGGGGGTACGCGACCCTGCACGCGAAGCGCGGGCTGGCGTGGTGGGGCGCGCTGGCGGGCGCGGCGCCCGATCTGTTGTTCTTCATTCCGTCCCGTGTTGAAGCCGTCATCGAGCGGGGATGGGCGTCCTTCGGCGTCGGCGGCGATCCGGGCATCTGGCGCGCGGACGGCCCGCCGCTGCCGCCGGAACTCGTCGAGGCGTACTCGCGTTACTACGTCAGGACACACAGCCTGGTCTTCCTCGGCCTCGCCGTCCTTCTGCTGATTCTGGCGGGGAGGCGACGCTGGGCATGGCTCGGTGTGCCGTACGGACTGCACATCCTGATGGACATCCCGACGCACGAGCGATATCAGACGCAGCCGTTCTATCCGCTCTCGTCGTGGAGCATTCAGGGGCTGACCTGGGGCGATCCCCGGATCTTCTGGCCGAACCTCATCGCGCTCGTCGTCACGCTGACGTGGCTCGCGTATCGCCGGCGGCAGACGGAGAAGGCTGAATGAAGCGAGTTTTGGTCGGCGCGGTTGTTGTGTTGTTGTCATTGTCGGCTCCGCGCGCGCAGCCCGAGCAGGATTTGGCGATCGCGTATCGGCTGACCTTTCCGGAGCCCGAGCATCGCTGGATGGAAGTCGACGTGACGTTTCCCGACGTGCCGCGCGACCGGCCGCTCGAGCTCCGCATGAGCCGCTCGTCGCCCGGACGGTACGCGGTCCACGAGTTCGGGAAGAACGTGTTCGAGCTGCGCGCGTACGACTCGAAGGGAACCGAGCTGGCCACGACGAGGCCGAACCCGTATCAGTGGGACGTCCCGGTCCACGACGGCGCGGTCCGCGTGCGGTACCGCATCTACGGCGATCACGCCGACGGGACCTACTTCGCCGTCGACACGACGCACGCGCACCTGAACATGCCCGCGGCGCTCGTCTGGGCGCGGGGCTTCGACGACCGGCCGGCGCGCGTCAGGTTCGAGCCGCCGCGCAGCTCCGGCTGGCGCGTCGCGACGCAGCTCTATCCCACCGCCGACGCCCTGACCTTCACCGCGCCGAACCTGCAGTACCTGCTCGACAGCCCCGCCGAGCTCGCGGCGCTGACGCTGCGCGAGTTCAGCGTCACGGGGCCCGACGGCCGTGCCGCGCGCTTCCGTATCGCGCTGCACCACACCGGCTCGGATGCCGACGCGGACGCGCTGACGGCGGACGTGCAGAAAGTGGCGCGCGAGCAGGGGGCCGTCTACGGCGAGTTTCCGGACTATGAGCCGGGCACGTACACGTTCCTGCTCGACTATCTCCCGTGGGTCGCCGGCGATGGCATGGAGCACCGGAACAGCACGGTCATCACCAGCCGGCTCTCGACGTCGAACGCCACGCAGCGGCAGGCGGCGCTCGGGACGATCTCGCACGAACTGTTCCACGGCTGGAACGTCGAGCGCATCAGGCCGCGATCGCTCGAGCCGTTCGACTTTACCCAAGCCAACATGTCGTCGGAGCTCTGGTTCGCCGAAGGCGTCACCAGCTACTACGGGCCGCTGGTGATTCAGCGCGCCGGCCTCTCGGCGCTGGACGACACGCTGCGCAGCTTCGGATTCGGGATCGACGCGGTCGTCAACGGCCCGGGCCGCCGGTTCCGGTCCGCCGCCGACGCGAGCCGGATGGCGCCGTTCGTGGACTCGGCGCGGTCCGTGGACCGGACGAACTTCGGCAATACCTACATCTCCTACTACACGTTCGGCGCCGTGATCGGGCTCGGCCTCGATCTCTCGCTTCGCGATCGCACCGACAGCCGCATCTCGCTCGACGACTACATGCGCGCGCTCTGGCGCAAGTTCGGCAAGCCGGGCGGACCGGCGCCGGGGCTCGTCGCGCGTCCGTACACGATGCAGGACCTGCGCGACACGCTCGCGGAAGTCTCGGAGGACAAGGCCTTCGCCGACCGCTTCTTCGATCGCTTCATCGAAGGGCGGGACGTCGTCGATTACACGACGCTGTTGTCGCGGGCGGGAGGCGTCCTGCGCCGGCGGAATCCGGGCCGCGGATGGATCGGCAACCTCGGGCTGGATCGCGACGGCGATGGCGTGAAGATCGGACACCTCGTCGCCCCGGGCACGCCCGCCTACGCGGCCGGCCTCGAACAGGACGACGTCATCAGCGCGGTGAACGGGAAGCCGGTGGCGTCGACGGCGGACGTCGAGTTCGCGCTCCGCGATCTGCGACCCGGAGAGCGCGCGGCGGTCGCGTTCCTCAGGCGCGGGAAGGCCTCCCGCGCGACGGTCACCATCGCCGAGGATCCCGCGCTCGATCTCGTCAGCGTCGAGGCGGCCGGCGGGAAACTGACGCCGGCGCAGCAGACCTTTCGCGACAAATGGCTGGGGAGTAAAGTTAAGTAGTAGACAGGATCGGGAGCCCAACAGATGTGTCGGAATATCAAGACTCTTGCGAACTTCGAGCCGCCGGCGACCGGGGATGAGATCCGCGCGTCGGCGCTTCAGTTCGTCCGGAAGTTGAGCGGAGCCAACAAGCCGTCCCGGGCGAACGAGGCGGCGTTCAACCAGGCGGTCGACGATGTGACGGCGATCGCGGAGCGGCTGATCCGATCGCTCAAGACGACGGCGCCGCCGCGGAACCGCGACGAAGAGGCGCGCAAGGCGCACGAGCGCGGGGTGAAAAGGTTCGCCTGACGATGGTCAAACGATTGCTGCGACCGTTCGTCCTTCTGATCGAGGTACTGCTCCTGGCCTGGGCGGTGCTGTTCCTGTCGGAGTACTTCGGCTGGAGTTTCGTTCGCGAGGCGGGCCCTTCGACTCCGCTCAGGGCAGGCGGCGTGGCGGTCGCTGCCAACGATCGTGGCACGACCCTTTAGGGTCGTCCTGCCGATGCTCCTGTACTCATAATGCTCCGCGCCGTCGGCGTCGTCGCGCTTGCCGCTGGTGTCGGCGCAACGACGGTCGTCAATCGCGAATCGGGCATTCGCACGCTGGAGGTCGGATCCGGACGTGCGCCGCTCGTGCTCCTGCACGGGTACGGTTCCGCGCCGCAGGAATGGCTTCCGTTCACTCAAACCATTCGCGTCTCCACACAGACGCGTTTCGTATTCCCCGAGGCGCCAGGAGTAACGGGTCCGCCAGACGGGCCCGAGGGCGGACGTGCCTGGTGGCGGCTCGACCTCGCGTCGTATCGTCGGCGCGGGGAGTCGATTCCCGATCTGTCGGACGCGCACCCCGCCGGCCTCGACCAGGCGGCTGGAAGAATGCGGATCCTGCTCAGCGAGGTTCGCCGCCGCCTGAACTCGCAGGATGCGATCCTCGGCGGGTTCTCGCAGGGCGCCATGATCGCCGCCGATATCGCGTTTCGGACGGACGAGCCGCTCGCGGCCCTGGTGATCTTGTCAGGCACACTCGTGGACGAGCAGGCGTGGGTGGCGGGCATGCCTCGCAGGAAAAACCTGCCGGTCTTTATCGCGCACGGGCGGACAGATCCGGTTCTGAAGTTCGACGTGGCCGCGCGTCTGGAACGACACATGCGGCGGTCCGGCCTGCGGGTGACATGGGCGCCGTTCGATGGCGGTCACGACCTGCCCGTCGCGGTGGTGACAGCGCTGAACGGTTTTCTCGCGAGCATCGGCGCCGGCCCTGGAGGTTGAAAAACCGCATCGATGTTTCTCGGACACGTGGCTCTGGGGCTGGCGGCGAAGCGGGCGACACCCCACGTTTCGCTCGGTCTGCTCGTCCTCGGCTGCCAGCTCGCCGACGTCCTGTGGCCCGTCTTCCTCGCGCTCGGGCTCGAGGAGGTCCGGATAGATCCCGGCAACACCGCTTTCACGCCGCTCGATTTCGTGAGCTATCCCTACACGCACTCGCTGCTCCTGCTCGCGGTCTGGGGCGTCGCGTTCGGGTTAATGTGCCGGTTCCTGGTGGGCGGGAGAGGCGTGTTCGCGGTCACCACGGCGCTGGTGGTGAGTCACTGGGTTCTCGATGTCGTCACTCATCGCCCTGACCTGCCCGTGTATCCCGGTGGTCCGAAGGTGGGCCTGGGACTGTGGAACTCGATCCCCTGGACGCTCGTCGTCGAGCTGACGATGTATGCGGTCGGTCTGTGGATGTACCTGCGGGCGACACGGGCGCGAGACTCGATCGGCCGTTGGGCGTTCACCGCGCTGGCCGTGTTTCTCCTCGTCGCGTACCTCGCGAACCTTGCCGGCGCCCCGCCGTCAGTGCCGGCCTTGTACATCTCAGCGATCATCGCAAGCGTGGCGCTGACGTTCTGGAGCTGGTGGGCAGACCGCCACCGCGATCCCAGCATTGTGGATTGACGATTGGGGATTTCAGATTGATTGACGATTGAGGATTGGTGATTGACGATTCATCGACGATTGCTGATTGAGCACCGGTGCTCAATCGCCGATCGGCAATGGATCCTCAATCTTCAATCCTCAATCCAGAATCAGTCCCAAATCCTCAATCGCCAATCGAAAATGTCAGGGATCATGAGGCCTCGTCATGGTCGCGTTCCACATCCGGCCCGCCGGCGCCGGCAGCCGTGTACGCAGGAAGAGATGGAACGATACGGGATTTGACGAGTGCGTCGGCACCAGCGAGTCCGGCACGCCGTAGAAGGTGACGTCGCCTCCAGCCGCGAAGTCGAATCCACCCCAGCGCCAGAGGTCGCGTGTGGCGCCGAGGGTCAGCGCGACAACCGGGTCATGCGGCACGACGTGCGGCGGCTCGGGACCGCCGTGCGTGTGCGGCAATGGGTGCACGCCGAAGCGGAGGATATCGGTCTCGACTTCCGTCACTTCGAACCGCGAGTAACCCGCGTATTTCCCAAAGCGGTGCGTGCCTTCGATCAGAAACGCGTCCGACTGGCCATGATGGCCATCGTTTCTGCCGTACGCCGCGGTCACGGCGGTGAAGCCGCTCGCCCGCTCTGCCTCCCACGAGACCGACGCCGTCGTCCGATCCAGGTCGCCGGCGACGAGCGCCTCCGGCTCGTTGAGCCAGCCGCGTGAGAGCTGGAACGTCCAGCGCTCGTCCGGCCGGAACCAGAGACGCGCGGCCCAGGAATCGAGCGGGCCGAGATCCGCGAGGTCCCAGCGGTTCTCATCCGGCTCGCGGCCGTGAAAGGCCGAAGCCTCGACGAACCACGGCCCGCGCTCGAAGCCGCCGGTGATCACGCCCATCGCGACGTGCGTCGCGTCGAAGGTGTGGTGACCGATCGGCGCCGACGGATTCTCGGCCGCCGATCGGCGATGCATGAACGCCACCGGTCCGAGTGCCGGTTCGCCGACCGGGGCTCCCGCGAGCACCACGCTCGATCGATCGCCAATCGGCACCTTCCACACCGCCGAGAGCTGCATCAGGAAATCGTGCGGATGCTGCCGATCGACAATCGGCCGGCCCTCCCAGGTCTCGCCGACCTGAAAGATGTGGCTGTAGCCGCGCTCCGTGATGGGCTCGAGGCTGAACATCGAAGAGAGCGTCAGCCGGCCCGGTCCCACCTGACGGCCCAGCATGCCCATCCACCAGTTCTGGCTCGTCAGCTCGGTTTCGCCGAGCGGTCCTCCCTGGTGGTTGAACGTCAGGAACACCACGCCGTCCTGCATGAAGTGCCATCCCGACGGTGACGGCGCCGCAGGCGGATGCTCGTGCTGGGCGAACACGGGTGACGCGGACAAGACCGAGACGACGACCACCAGAAGTGCACGACCCATGGGAACCTCTCGGGCCTCTCGGGCCGGTCTAAAGACCGGCCCCTCCGACAAACGAACATGGAGGGCCTCTGCCAAACCAAGAATGGAGCGGCCGGTCTTCAGACCGGCCGATTCAGAAGAACGGCGAGAGGTCGTTCAGACGCGCAGGATCGTGCGAGGGCTCGCGCGTGGGGCGAGCGGCCTGCCATCGCCCGTTGCGTAAACGGTCAAGGTCAGCGGCGCGGTGACGGGCAGCACGACTGCGGGGAGAATCGCCGCATGCTGCTCGATCGATGGTGACGCGAGCCGCGCGACGATGCGATCGTGATCGTGCGAGCACGCGCCATCGTTCGAGGGTTCGTCCGGCGCCGCACCGTGGCACGGCGGCGGCGCGGGCTCGGCGATGTGGAGGCAGTTCACATCGCACATGGCGCGCACGACCGGCGCGACCATGACGGCGACGAGAACGATGCGAGCGAACGCCGTGCGAACCACAGATGCCCACTATAGCGCGGCCGTGCGGCACACGCCAGCGCTCGTCACCACGGATGCCTCGGAAAGCACGACCACGGATGACGCGGATAACACGGATGCGGTCTGAAAAATCAAATCCGTTGAATCCGTAAAATCCGTGGTCCGTCGGACCTGGATCCGTCCGATCCGTGGTAACCGCCGGGAACTTCGGCGGCGCTTCACGAGTCCTAGTACAAGGATATGATCGCGGCTGTGACCGGTCAGGTCGTGTCGCACTATCGCGTCGGCGAGCGGCTTGGCGGCGGTGGGATGGGCGAAGTCTACCTGGCCGAGGACACACGCCTCGGCCGGCAGGTGGCGCTCAAGTTCCTGGCGCCGTCGCTCGCCTCGGATCCGGACAGTCGCAGCCGACTCCTCAACGAGGCGCGCGCCGCCTCGGCGTTACGCTCTCCTGCCATTGCCGTTACATACGACATCGGCGAGCACCAGGGTGCCGCGTTCATCGTCATGGAGTACGTCTCGGGCGAGCTGCTGTCGGCGCGGCTCGGCAAGGGACGGCTCGATCCGCCGGCGGCGCTCGATATCGCGGCGCAGGTCGCCGAGGCGCTGGAGGAAGCGCACCGCGCCGGCATCGTCCACCGGGACATCAAGAGCGCGAACCTCATGCTCGACGATCGCGGGCGCGTGAAGGTGCTCGACTTCGGTCTCGCCCGCTTCCTCGAATCCCGCGACGCCTCGAAAGCCACGACGATGGCGAGGGTGACGTCGCCGGGGGTCGTGCTCGGGACCGTGTCGTACATGGCGCCGGAGCAGGCGCTGGGGCGGCCGGTGGATCACCGCGCCGATCTGTTCTCGCTCGGCGTCGTGCTCTACGAGATGCTGACCGGCAGCCTCCCGTTCCAGGGAACATCGGTAACCGAGATCGTTGACCGCGTGCTGCATTTCGATCCTCCCGCGCCGTCGCGCGTTGCCGCGCAGGTGACCAACGACATCGACGCGATCGTCAAGCGCGCGCTCGAGAAAGACCCGTCGCTGCGCTACCAGTCCGCCCGTTCGCTGGCGGAAGACGCACGGGCGGCGCTCGACCGCGCACGTCTGCCGCTGTCTCCCGGCCGGATTGGGTCGGGCGCGCTCCGCGGGCTGGCGCGGCCGGCGGCCGGCCGGGTCGAGCAGGCGGTTGCGGTAATGACGTTCTCGAACATCACGCGCGAGGGGTCGGACGACTGGATCGGCACCGGCATCGCCGAGACCGTGACGTCCGATCTGAAGAAGATCCAGGGGCTTTCGGTGATCGGGCGCGCGAGAGTCTTCGAAGCGCTGAAAAACCTGTCGAGCGGCGATCTGGCCGCGCTCGACGACCGGCTCGCGATCGACGTCGGCCGCCGCCTCGGCGCGACGTGGGTCGTCGCCGGCGGCTACCAGCGGCTCGGTGACATGGTGCGGATCACGGCGCAGTTCATGGACGTCGGGACGGGCGCGCTCGTCCGCACGGTCAAGGTGGACGGAAAGATCGGCGAGATCTTCGACCTCCAGGATCGCATCGTCTACGAGCTGAGCCAGAACCTGAACCTGACCCTCGGCATCGGCGAGATCGAGGGCATCGGCCGGGACGAAACGCCGTCGATGGAGGCGTACGAGGCGTACTCGCGCGGCCTGATGAACCTCCGCATGGCCGGCCGCGAGTCGCTCGACCGCGCCATCGCGTTCTTCGAGCGCGCGCTGAAGCACGATCCGAACTACGCCTCCGCGTACGCGGGTCTCGGGGCCGCGTACGACCTCAAGGGGTCCTTCCTTACGCTCCCCGACCTGATCGACAAAGCGATCGAGGCCCTCCAAAGAGCGATCGAGCTGAACCCGAAGCTCGGAAACGGGCACGCCTGGCTCGGATCGGCGCTGTCGGAAGCCGGGCGCTCCGACGAGGCGGTCGCGTCCTACCGGGAGGCGCTCCGGCTCGAGCCGGACGACGACCGGGCCCGGGCTGGCCTGGCGCGGGTGTACTGGATGCGTCTCGGCAGAGTCGACGAGGCGATTACCGAATTCGAGCACGCGGTCGACCTCAACCCGGAGGCCGGCTACTCATACCTGCAGCTTGCGCAGCTCTACGCGCTGCGCGGCCGATACGCGGATGCCGAGCGGATCGCACGCCTTGCAGTGGATCTCCAGGAGCGTTACGTATCGGGAAGCGAGGGCTTGCAGGTCGTGGGCGCCCACACGCGCCTCGGACACATCCAGTATGTGCAGGGCCGCTACGACGAGGCAATCCGGGAGTACGAGCGGGAGCTCGCGTTCATCTCGTCCAGCGACCATGCGCTTCGCGAGCGGGCGACGATCGAGGTCACGCAAAAGCTCGGCGCCGCGTGGCTGCGGAAGGGAAGCCGCGCCGAAGCCGATCGGTTCTTCGACTCATCGCTCAAGGGATTCAAGAGCCGCCTCGCCAGAGGCGCCGACGATCCCTTCACGCGCTACTACATCGCCTGCCTCCACGCGCTGCGCGGTGACGCCGACAAGGCGCTCGACAGCCTCGAGCGCTCGTTCAAATCGCTCGCTCCCATCAACCGCGTGCGCGCGCCGATCGACCCGGATCTCGAGAGCCTGCGAGAGAACCCGCGGTTCCGCGCGCTGATGGCTTGACGCGCTACGACGTCATCATCGTCGGAGGCGGACCCGCGGGGCTGAGCGCCGCGCTCGTGCTCGCGCGCGCCTGCCGCAGTGTTCTGGTCTGCGACGGCGGACGCCCGCGCAACGCCGCCTCGCAGGCGCTGCACGGCTTTCTCACCCGGGACGGCACGCCGCCGCTCGAGCTGCGGCGCCTCGCCCGCGACGAGCTGGCGCGGTACGACACGGTCGAGTTTCGCGACGTCGACGTGCACGACGCCTCGTGCGAGGCGGACGGCTTCAGCGTCACGCTCGCGACCGGAGACGTCTGCCGATCCCGCAAGCTGATGCTCGCCACCGGCGTCCTCGACCACGTTCCGGAGATCGACGGGATCCGCGGCCTGTACGGACGCACCGTCTTTCATTGCCCGTACTGTGACGGCTGGGAGCTTCGCGGCCAGCCGATCGCGATCTACGGGAAAGGTGACAAGGGCTGCGGGTTGTCGCTCGAGCTGACGGGCTGGTCGCGCGACCTGGTGCTCGTGACCGACGGGCCGTCGGAGCTCGAGGACGAGCAGCGGGAACGTCTGCGGGCGCACGGCATCGCTGTCGATGAGCGCCGCGTGGCGCGCCTCGTCGGGACGGACGGCCTGCTCGAGCGGATCGTCTTTCTCGCGGGTCCGCCGCTCGAACGGCGCGCGCTGTTCTTCACGCTCGGCCAGTCGCAGCATTCCGAGCTGACCCGGCGCCTCGGCTGCGAGTTCAACGACAAGGGCACCGTGCGGACGGGGCCGTACGAGACGACGCACGTTCCCGGACTCTACGTCGCGGGTGACGCTTCTCGCGCGGTGCAGTGGGCGGTCGTGGCCGCCGCCGAAGGGGCCGAAGCGGCGTACGCGATCAACCAGTCGCTGCTCAAGGAGGATCTCGCGGCGGAGTCTCGATGAAGAGTCTGCTGACCTCACCGTGGGTCCTCGGCCTCCTGGCGACCGCCCTCACGGCGCCGACGGGATTGTCGCGGACGATCGCCCTTCCACCCGGCACCCCAATCTCGATCGACAGCACCGTCGGCGACGTCGACATCCGCGGCTGGGACAAACCGGAGCTGACGATCGACATCGACGCGCCGGCAGGCGTCGAGCCGCGCGTGGACGAGGGCCCGGGAGCCATCCGGATCTCGGCGATCCAGCCGGGAGGTGCGATGGACCGGACCGTCCGGACCCGGATCGGGATTCGCGCGCCTGCGAAGGCGACGTTCGAGGCTGTGAGGCTGCTCGACGGACGCCTCACCATCGTCGGGCTGTCCGGGGCGATCACCGCCGACGTCCGCCAGGGTGGCATCGAGGCATCGCGGATCGGTGGGCGGGTCCGCCTCGAGACCGGCTTCGGCGACGTGACCGTCGAATCGGCGACGCTCGACCCGGCCGGGCTGCTGCGGCTGCGCGCCTTCAACGGCAACGTGCGGCTGACGTTCGCGCGCCCGCCGGCGGACGCCCGGATACTCGCGCTGACGTTCAACGGCAGGATTCAGTCGGAGATTCCGCTCGCTCGGCGGGAGGCGTTCGGCCCCCGCTTCGGCGAGGCGACGCTGGGGAAAGGAGAGCCGGTGGTCTCGATCGACGTCATCACCGGCGACATCGTTATTGCTTCCGCCGGCGCGCCTCCTCGATGAGGAGATCGATCCGCGGGTTCGACGGGTCCAGCTTCTTCGCCTCCATCCACTCGCGAATCGCGTCGTCCAGCTTGTCCTGACGGGCGAGGAGCACGCCCCGCAGCAGCCGCGCGCGGGCATCCGACGGGTTCAGATCGATCGCGGTGCGGATCGCCCGATCGGCGTCAGCATCGCGTCCACGCGACATCTCGAGCCAGCCGAGGGACGTGTGGTTGTCCGATGCGTCGGGGAAGGCTCGGAGGCTCTCGGCGTACTCGTCCTGCGCGCGGACGAGCGACACACCCGGCTGACCCTCGAGCGTCGCGACGCCCAGGCCGAGAAGCGCCGACGCGGCGATCACGCGAACGACCCGTACCGGGTCGCGCAATCGGGCGGTGATGGCTGGGACCGCGCGGCGCTCTCCCGAGAAGCCCAGCGCCCTGATCGCTGTCGCGCGGACCATGGGCTCGCGATCAGCGGTCGCTTTCAGGAGCGCGTTCGCCGCCTCGATCGGCAGGCCGCCCTCAGCGCTCAATCGTCCGATGAAATCGGCGGCGCTCGCGCGAACGACGACGCCCTGGGCGGATTCGGAGACGACCGAGGCGAGCGCGGGAATCGCAGTGCGGTCGCCCGCGCCGGCGCGGTACATCGCGTTGGCGCGACGCATGACGCCGGACCGGCGCTCGCGATCGGCTTCGCCGAACCACCCGTCCATTGTCTTGATGGCCCACTCAGGCGTTTTGTCGTCGTGGCAGGTCGTGCAGGCGTTCGGGACGCCGTACTGGGCGGTCATCTCCGGCACCGGAGGCGCGAACGTGTGATCGCGGCGGCGCGTGAGCAGCCGCCAGTTGACGTCGCTCATGTGGCACTCGACGCAGCGGCTGCCGGCCGAATCGGCCGCGTGCCGCGTGTGGGCCGTGAGCTTCGGCCCGGCGAAGCTCGAGTGGCACTGCGTGCACAGGCCGTTGCTCTGCTCGGCGGGAAGCTTCAGCGCGTGGTCGTTCCGCGCGGCGTGGCCGACGTGACAACTCGTGCAGGTCACCTTTCCTTTCAGAAAGCAGCCGGTCGAGGTGATCGCCTGCGGGCGGTTGAAGCGGTTCGGCCGCCCGTCGGGCCAGAAATCCCCCTGGGGATCCTCGGGCGGGATCGGCTGGCTGATCAGGAACGGGAGCGCGAAGTCCTCGTAGCGATCACCTGCGCGAAAACCGGGGAAGTAGTTCGTCTTGTTGCCGTGGCAGTAGCCGCAGGTGTCGAAGATCTGGCGCGGCGCCGCGGTCCGCGGCGAGATGACCTTCAGCGCCGCCGGTTTGTGCGTCTCGCCCGCCTTCCACGCCCGCATGGCGGCCGAGTGCTCGCGGCCCGGACCGTGGCACGCCTCGCAACCGATCCCCATCTCGGTCCACGTCGTGCCGTAGCTCTTCGTCTTCGTGTCGAAGTTCTGCACGAGGTTCGTGGCGTGGCAGTTGAAGCAGTTGACGTTCCAGATCTGCCGGAAGTCGTGCGCCGCCTCGCTCCCTTTGATCGGAAGCGGCGTGATCTCCTGGAAATCGATCCACTGGCCGGTCTCGACGTGCCAGAACACGGGCAGCACGTAGATGCCGCCGTTGGGCAGCCGCGACAGGTAGCCCTGGAACCGCCGCGCGCCAAGTGTGTAGTGGACTTCGAACTCTTCATCCTCGAGGCTTGCCCGCCCGCGCATGCTGGCCGTTTGAGTCGCGCTGGGGACTCCGGCGCCTCGTCCTTCGACAGGCTCAGGACGACCCTGAGCAAGATCGAGTCGCTCGGGCCGCAGGCGCTTCACGAATCGCCGGCCATCGCGCGTGTCCATCGTGTACGCGCGGCCGTACTTCTCCAGCCGCGTGCCGGGGCGGAAGTTCCCCAGGACGCGCGCCTCCTCGACCGGACGCGTCATTTGCACGTGCAGCGACTTCTTCCAGGACGCGTATTGATCCTCGTGGCAGGACTTGCAGGATTCGGAGCCGAGAAAGTCCGCGGAGGTACTCGAGGGGCCCGGGTTTGTGGGGGGGCCGGTCTGAAGACCGGCCCCTCCGAGAGCGAGACCGGCCCCTCCGAGACCCACGCCCATCGCGGAGAGGTACGCACTCGCGACGACGCCGATGATGAGGAGCGTCCGTGTCATCTTCAACCGGGGGGCTTCGCCCCGCCGGACCCCCCAACGCCGTCGCTCGCGGGGCCCCCATTGCCCCGCTCCGCTCCGGCGGGGCGCGCCTGTGGCGCGCCTGGCCTCAAAATTATAGGGCGACGTCCGGATCGTCCGCCGAGGCAGCGCCGGCTCGCACCCAGCCGAAACGGGTCAGAAGCGCCCCGGCAACGGCGCACAATCCCGCCGCGCGCCGCCAGCCGAACGACCGCCCGCCGAGGAGCCGCAGGACGAGCGGGACCGGTCCGGAGAGGATTCCACCGGCGCGGATGAGCGCGCCGCTTTCCCCCTCGCGCAGCGGGGCGCTCGTCCGGTCGGTGCGCCGCTCGAGATCGAAGGCCACGGCCGTCTCGACCGCGGCCGAGGCCAGCGCAAGCAGGTGCAGCCCACGATGGCGATGCCCGGCGATCTCGAGGAGCGAGGCCGCGCCGCCGAGCGATCCCGCCGCGAAGTGAATCGGGAGGAGGCGCACGTTCGCGGACCAGACGGGAATCGACGTAGCGCCGATGAGAACACCCGTGTACGTCGACATGGCGATGCCGGTCGACGCGGCCATGAGCTCGGAGGCGTTGCGCACCGTCCGCACCGGCGTCGACGCCGGCAGCAGCCGCGACGCGACGTCCGCGAACGCCGCCGTCGCGCTCGCGGTCGAGAACGCGACGAGCGTCCAGACCCCGACCGACATCGGGCTCTGCACCTTGAAGACGCGCAGCATGTTGAGGAAACGGTCCGGCCTGCCGAGATCGGAGATCAATAAAGGAGGGGAGGCCGCGGCGCCGGCCGCGGCAATCCAGCGCGCGTCGCGCGCGAGCGTGGGATGCCCGCTCATGTTGGCGGCCGCGCCGATGAGCGCCGCCGCGCCAGCCGTCCCCCCGACGAACAGGTACGCCGGGACTTCCCACGTCCACGTCGGCCGCTTCAGCAGCGGCAGGCCGTAGTAGCCGTGATCGGCGTCGGCGATCGGGAAGGGTGCGCCGGCAGGACGGACGCCTGGCGCCTGGACCGTTCCGGTCTCTTTCGCTTCGCGCCGCAGATCATCAAGCCTTGATTCGCGGTCCATTTGGCGCTATCGCTCGATGGTGCACTTGGGTGCTCTGGGTGCCCTTCGTGCACTCTGGTGCGGGTGCACTTGGTGATGCCTGCGGCGTCCTCGATGCGGGCGCGCACTTAGCACCGCGCACCTTAGTGCACCTGCACCTCAGGGCACCTGAGGGCACCCAGTGCACCTGAGTGCACCTAATCCTAGCGTCGTTCCAGTCCTTGGAGGGCGGGCCTCTTAGGCCCGCCCAGAAACGCAAGAGCCGTCAGGACAACCATCGCGCCGGCCGCAATCGCCGCCGAGCGCCAGCCGTCCGGCGCGTGCGCGGCGGGCGCTTCGGGTGCAGCCGGAAGATTGTAGGTCCGGGGGTCGCCGCGGACGATGAACATCGCGTGCGTGGCGCCGACGCCCGTGTCGCGCCCGTCGTAGAGCGTCGCGTCCTCCACACCGCGAGCGCGCAATTCCTCGACCCTCGCCGTTGCCCGCGTCCGAAGCGTATCGATCTCACCGAACAGAATCGACTCCGTCGGACAGGCCTTCGCGCAGGCCGGAACGAGCCCCGCCTTCTGACGGTCGTAGCAGAACGTGCACTTGAACGCCCGGCCGTCCGCGGGATGACGATCGACGACCCCGAACGGGCAGGAGACGACGCAATATCCGCATCCGTTGCAGACGTCCGGTTGGATGAACACCCCGCCGAACTCGGTCCGCACGATCGAGCCGGTCGGGCAGGCATCCAGGCAGCCGGCATGCTCGCAGTGCTTGCAGACGTCGCTGGAGAAGTTCCAGGTTGGGGCCGGAGGATGGGGGCCTGGGGCCTGGAGATTGGGGCCCAGGGCTTGGGGATTGGGGCTTGGGGCTTGGAATCCCTCGACAAACTTCACGTGCCGCCAGGTGGAGTGTCCGAGCGAGCCAGTATGGTCGTACGAGAGCCCGCGCCACTGGATCCCATCGTCAGGCAAGCGGTTCCACTCCTTGCAAGCCACCTCGCACGCTTTGCAGCCGATGCAGAGGGTCGAGTCGGTCAGGAAAGCGGTGATAGGCATCTAGCGTCCGGGTGATTCGGGCACGCCCGACCTGAAGGTCGGGCCTACGCTGTTGCTGACCTCGACCCGGCAGAGCAGCGCTTTCGATTCCATGATCTTCACGTTCGGTTCCTGCGAGATCGGGATCAGATCGTTGACGACGTCCCCCTTCGCGTGCCCGTGACGGCCGTAGTGAAACGGGAGCGCGACCTGATGGACCGTCCGGCCCTCGATCGTGAGCGGCCTGATCCGCGCCGTCACCATCGCGCGCGCGTTGATGGATCCGCGCGGCGTCGAGATCGTGAGCTGCTCGCCGTGCCGCACGCCAATCTCGTGCGCGAGCTCCGGCGAGAGCTCGCAGAAGAGCTCCGGCTGCAGTTCCGCCAGCCGGCGCAGCGTCCGCGTCATTCCTCCCGCCGCATGGTGCTCCGTCAACCGATACGTCGTCAGCACGTGCGGGTAGCGGCTGTCGGGCGACGTCGCGTAGGCATTGTCCGGACGCTCCTTCGGATCCGCCGCGGGGTTGCGCTGCTGCCGGTACAACGGATTCGCGATCGGCGATTCGAGCGGCTCGTAGTGCGCCGGCAGCGGCCCGTCCTTCAGCCCGCTCGCGACCCAGATCCAGCCGAGGCCGTCGGGATGCATGATGAACGGCGCGTCGCCCGCGAGGCCGGCGTCCGCGAGCGCGCCTTGCGGCGGGCGATAGTCCGGCGCTTTCGTGCGGTTGAAGTCCGGCGTGTCGAGGCCGGTCCACTCGCCGCGGGTGTCGTCCCACCACACGAGTTTCTTGCGATCGCTCCACGGCCGGCCGTCGGGCCGCGCCGACGCGCGGTTGTACAGGATTCGGCGATCGGCCGGCCAGGTGAATCCCCATCCGTGCCCGTACGGACCGCGCGCCTCGCGCTCGCGGGCGCGATTGCGATCGGGTGCCGGATAAACGCCCGAGTAGATCCAGCAGCCGCAGGCGGTGCTGCCGTCGTTCTTCAGCGCGCCGAAGCTCTCGACCTGCGTCCGTACACCGTTCGTGACCTGCCAGCCGTTGATCTCCTGCAGAACCTCTACGTTCGACGGCTCGTGGTGCCTGCCGGCGGTTGAGTAGTCCCAGGTCAGCGCCGCGAGGCCGGCGTGGCGGGCCCGCGGCTCCCTGGCCGCCATGGCTTTCAGCCGGCGGCCCAGGTGGTACACGAACCAGGCGTCGCTCCGCGCCTGGCCTGGCGGATCGACCGCCTTTTCGCGCCATTGAATCAACCGCTGGGTGTTCGTGAAGCTGCCGCTCTTCTCGGCATGGCCGGCGGCGGGAAAGAGGAATACTTCGGTCGCGATGTCCTCGGTCCGCAGCTCGCCTCGCTCGATCTCGGGCGAGTCGTACCAGAAGCTCGCGGTCTCGGTCTCGACCATGTCGCGGACGACGAGCCAGCGGAGGTTGGCGAGGGCGCGGCGCTCGAGCCGGGCGTTCGGGGCGCCGACGGCCGGGTTCTGCCCCATCACGAACAGGCCCTCGAGCTTCCCGTCCGCCATGTCGAGCCAGTACGCGAGATGCGAGTGATCGCCGGTGAGCCGCGGCAGCCAGTCGAAGCCGAAGTCGTTCGCGCGCGTCGCCGCCTCGCCGTACCACGCCTTGAGCAGCGAGACGAGGAAGGCGTCGGTCGCCGCCCAGACGCCGGTCGGCGGACGGTGCGTCAGCAGGTACTCGGCGAGCGTCCGGCCGCCCCGCGGCTCGAGCTTCGGCATCGGCAGATAGCCCGGGAGCATGTCGAAGAGCGTCGGGATGTCGGTCGATCCCTGGATCGACGCGTGGCCGCGCAGCGCGAGCACGCCGCCACCGGGCCGTCCCACGTTGCCGAGCAGCAGCTGCAGGATCGCCGCCGCGCGGATGATCTGCACGCCGACCGAATGCTGCGTCAGGCCGACCGCGTAGCAAATCGTCGCGGTCCGATCCGGGCCCGACGCCGCGGTGAACATCCGCGCGACGTCGAGGAACGCGTCTCGTGGCACGCCACAGGCGCGCTCGACCATCTCGGGCGTGTACCGCGCGAAGTGGCGCTTCAGGATCTGGAACACGCACCTCGGATGCTTCAGCGTCGGATCCCGCTCGGCGCCGCAGCTCCAGCTTTTGGCGTCGTAGCGCCCGGCCGTGTTGTCCCAGCCGGAGAACATTCCGCCGAGCTCGTCGGTCCCTTCGAACCGGTCATCCACGATGGCCGGCGCGTTCGTGTACGCCACGACGTAGTCGCGGAACTCGAGGCCACGCTCGATCACGTAGTTTATGAGCCCTCCAAGAAAGATGATGTCGCTGCCGGCGCGAAGCGGGACCCAGCGATCGGCCATCGCCGACGTGCGCGAGAACCGCGGGTCGACGTGGATGACCGTCGCGCCACGTTCGCGCGCGCGCACGACCCACTGGAAGCCCACCGGGTGTGCCTCTGCCATCGACGAGCCGATGATGAGGATCGCGTCGGCGTTGACCAGATCCTGCTGCGCGGTGGTCGCGCCGCCCCGTCCGAACGTGGTGCCCAGACCGGGCACCGTGGAGCTGTGTCATATCCGGGCCTGGTTGCTGAGGCAGACCATGCCCAGCCCGCCCGTGAACAGCTTCTTGATCAGGTAGTTCTCTTCGTTGTCGAGCGTCGCGCCGCCGAGGTGCGCGATCGACCGGCACTGCATGACCGGCCGGCCGTCGATCGTCTCGACGAAGTGCCGTTCGCGCGACTGCCAGACCCGCTCCGCGATTCTGTCGAGCGCCTGTTCCGGATCGATCTCCGTCCAGGTTCTGGCATGCGGCGCGCGGTACTTCACCGTGGTCAATCGGGCCGGATGCGTCAGCAGCTCGAAGCTGGCGGCCCCCTTGGGGCAGAGGTGTCCTTCGGAAACCGGCGAACCGGGATCGCCCTCGATCGAAATCAGCTTGTTGTTTCGATGGAACACGAGCTGGCCGCATCCGACGCCGCAGAAAGGGCAGACAGATCGCGCGACCGATGCTCCTTCATTGCGAGGCCGAAGCGCCAGGGTGCGCGGCGACATCGCCTCGACGCCCGTGCCGTCGCCGCCGGAGATGAGTTGGCGAAGAAGTGGCCACTCCGCGAGGAGATCCAGCATGGGGACATCATACCCGGGTGCACTGGGTGCTCTAGGTGCCCTGGGTGCCCTCAGGTGCGGGTGCACTTGGTGCTGCGTGCGGCGTGCTCGGTGCTGGCGGTGCACTTAGCACCGCGCACCTGGTGCACCTGCACCGAGTGCACCTAAGGGCACCGAGGGCACCTGAGTGCACCTATGGATTAGTGCGCGGGAAAGATGACCCCTGGCGCGAGCTTCCACTCCGGGTCCAGCGCGCGCTTGATCGCGCGCATCTCCTCGACCCCATGCTCCCCGTAGAGATCGCGGAGCTGTGCCTGCTTGACCGCGCTCCGGCCGACGCCATGTTCCGCGAGCGGGCAGCCGCCGAGCCGCGTGACCTCGCGGCCGATTTCGAGGATCGCCTCTCGACCCGCCTTCACGTCTTCGAGGCTCCGCGGGATGACGTTTGGATGCATGTTGCCATCCGAGATGTGGCCCCAGACGGCGTAATCCAGCCCGCGGCGCTCGAAGGCTTCCCGGATGAGCGCGAGCATGTCCCGCAGCGAGTCGAACGGGACGATCATGTCTCCCGGCGTTTTCTCGATCGCCGCGTCGATCGTGCGCTTCGCGACGCCGACCCGTTCGTTCACGCCGGTTGGCACGGCCTCGCGGAGGGCGAGGAGCGCTTGCGCCCTCCGGCGATCGCCGGGCGGCGCGAGCTCGGTCGCTTCGAGGACGCCGTGCCGATCGAGCAGCCGGCAGAACCGGACGATTGGCGTGTCCGGCGCGCCCGGTTCGCGCGCCTGTCCCACCTCCTCGAAGACGCGCTCGGCGTCGAGCGGTGCAGGGAGCTCGAGCTGGACCAGCAGCGCCGCGGCGGTCGAAGCGGGCCACGACACGCCGAGCTGTCGATCGGCGCCGTCCTCATGGATCACGGCGAGCGACCGGCTGTCCATGTGCTCGATCGCCGCGACGTCGATGCCGCGCGGGTCGCGGGCGCGCCAGGTCGTATGCGACGCGGCGCGCAGGTCGTCGACGAGCTGGATCGCCGTCGGCTCCGACGCGACGGGCACGAACGCCAGCGCGACCGCGGGCGGCGCTCGCTCGACGCGAAACGTGACGTCGACGATGACGCCCAGCGTCCCTTCCGAGCCGATCAGCAGATCGATCAGGTCCATGCCTGGCGCCGCGAAGTACCCGGCCGACCGCTTCGGCACATCCGGCATTCGATAAGACGGCATCGCGATCGACGTGACGCGGCCGTCGACCCCCTTGATCTCGACCCGGCGGTCGTCGTCTGCCACACACTCGCCGCGTGACAGCTCGAGGACGTCGCCCGACGCGAGCACGATCGTCAGCGCCTCGACCCAGTCGCGCGTGCTGCCGTACTTGAACGTCGCGGCGCCCGCGGCGTTGGTCGCGACGACGCCGCCGGCGAACGCGCCGGTGAAGGTCGGGTACTGGCGGATACCAGCGCGATCGTGTCGACAGCTCGGCCTGCAGCGCGGAGAGCGGCACACCCGCGCCGACGCGGGCGTGGTCGCCATAGAGCTGGATGCCGGTCAGCTTCGCGGTGGAGATGATGAGTCCGCCCGCGGGCGTCGCGCCTCCGGTGACCGAGGATTGCGCGCCAATCGCGAGGACGTGCGACGCGTTGCGGATCAACGCGGCGACGGCCGCTTCGCTGCGCGGCCATGCCACCGCGTCGGCGTGTCCGCCTCGAACGTGCGCGGCGTCTTCACGATGTGCCGCGATGGTGTCGGCGTCACCTGTCAAACGAAGGTCGGTCGCATCGCCCCTCGGAGGCCTGGCGCGGACCGGACGAGCAGCCACGGCCCATCATAAAGACGATCCGAACAAGGAAAGGATGATCCGAAGAACCGAACGCGCCGAGACGTGAAATTCGCGGTATCGGTGGCCTTTTGTTCATCTCTAGGGCACGGGCCTGTAATCGAATGATCAAAACCGAAACATCTGCGGGAGCCTCGTCCACAGGGGCCCTGGAGGGCCCTGATCGGCCTAAACGGCAAGTACGGTGGGCATATCGGTCGAGCCGGGGGAACCGGAACGGCCCGGGAATTGCTGTGTCCGCGGGCGGTGAGCGACCAGCACAGCTTCGGCGCCCGGCTCCGGCGCGAACGTGAGCGGCGTCATATCAGTCTCGAGCAACTCTCTCAGGAAACGAAGGTTGCGGCCGATCTCTGGGGTGGCCTGGAGCGCGGAGATCTGTCCAAGTGGCCAGCCGGCATTTTCGCGCGGTCGTTCGTCCGGGCGTATGCCATGCGCGTCGGCCTCAACGCGTCCGAAATCGTGGACGAGTTCTGCCGCCTCTACCCGCTCGCGGATCGCCGATCCGAAACGATCATCAAAGCTCAGGCGGAGGTCATCGGTGTGCCGTCGGAATTCGACGACGATCGCGCGCGCGTGCCGCGGACGGGCGATCGCCGGTTGCCGCCGCCGCCGCCGGAGCCCGACGCGCCCGGCCAGCAGTTCGCGCAGCGCACGGTCGTGTCCAGCCTCGATCTCTCAGCGGTCGTGCTCTTCTCGCTCGTCGTCGCGCGCATCGTGCACCGCGACGTGTGGAGCACGCTCGGCTTCATGTCGGCGGCCTACTACACGATCGGCTACATCGCCGGCGGGAACACGCCGGCCGGCCTCCTCGTCGACGCGGTCCGCAACCGCGTGAGCGCCGGGGCGCGCGTGTCGGGCGCCGAGAAGCCGCGCGTCAGCCACGGGTAACCCGGGCCAATCCCGCACTCTCGGCTTGGATCGCTGCACGCCCGACCTAAAGGTCGGGCCTACGTCATTTCTTCCATGGTTGCTTGACGACGCGCTCGATCGGGGCGGTGCGCTCGGTCGGACGCTCGGCTTCGCGCGTCTTCAGGTTGTACCGGTCGCCCGGCGCCAGGAAGTAGAACTCGCCCCCGGAGTCCAGCCGCCGCGTGTGGTCGTAAATCAGCACGTAGCTGTCGCCGACGACCTCGAACTCGTCGCCGCGGACGACGATCGCCGTGTTCTCGTCGATGCCGATCCCGAGCAGCTCCGGCCGCGCGCGGATGACGTCCACGAGATCGAACTGGCGGTTGCGCTTGAGGACGTGCTGGTCGATCGTGACGCCCTTCAGGAACCCGAAGCCCTCGACATGGTCGCCGACCATGAGCGTGTTGCCCTTTGTGTCGCCTCGCACCATGAAGGATCCCTGAATCGTCGCACCGGCTGAGGTCCCGCCGACGACCCCGCCGCGGTCGAGCAGCGCCGCCAGCTCTTTGTGCGTCCGCGTGTTCAGGTACGCATCGGCGATCCGCCAGTGCCGGCCGCCGGACATCCAGACGCCGGCTGCCTCTCGGATCGGCTTCACGAACGCCTCGCTGTCGGCGACCTTCCGATCGTTCGTATGGACGACAGTCACGTGCTTCGCGCCCGCGTCGCGCAACCCGCGCAGCCCCGTCCAGAACTGATCGTAGGTATCGTCGTCTCCGGCCGTCGGGATGACGACGATCGGCGCCTCGGCGCCGCCTGCCAGCTCGAGAAACCGCTTCCAGATGCCGGCGTTCCCGAGGCCGGTGCCTCCCCCGACGACGAGGAGCGTTCCCCGCTTAGGACCCACCTCCTGCGCCGCCACGCGCGTCGCGCAAAGCACCAAGAGCACCGTGAGCACCCTGAGCACCTTGAGCACCCCAGGATTCATGACGCTTTTCTCCCGATTCCCCACACGGCCCGCCCCGGCGTCGCCCCGGTGTGTTCGCCGTCCTTCAGGACCTGGACGCCGTTGACGAAGACGTGCTTCATGCCGACCGAGTACTGGTGCGGCTTCTCGAACGTCGCGCGGTCGGCGACGGCCGCCGGATCGAACACCGCGAGGTCGGCGAAATGGCCGGACTGGATCAGTCCCCGCCGATCCAGCTCGAGGTTCGACGCCGGGAGGCTGGTCAGCCGCCGGATCGCCTCCGGCAGCATCGTGACCTTCTCCTCGCGGACGTACTTGCCGAGGAGCCGCGCGAAGTTGCCGTACGCGCGGGGATGGGTGGCCGACTTCAGAAACAGCCCCTCGGTGGCCATCGACGCCGCGTCGGATCCGAACGAGACCCACGGCAGCTTGATCTGCTTCCGGATGTTCTCTTCCGACATCATGAAATACACGGTGCCGACGCGTGACTGATCCTCCAGGACGAGATTCAGGATCGTCTCGATCGGTTCCTCTTTGCGGATGCGGGCCGCCTCGGCGAGCGTCTTTCCCGTGAGGTGCCTGAGCGCCTCGTTCCGGAACTCGACGAGCAGCACCCGGTCGGGCGAGCCGGCGGCGAGATACAGGTTCTCCCAGTCGTCGCTCGGCGTCGCGATCGCGCTCGCCAGCTTCTGCCGCGTCGCCGGGTCGCGCAGGCGCTTGTAGAGCGCGTCGTACCCGCCGTCGAGCGCCCAGGGTGGCATCGCCGCATCGAGGCCGGTCGATCCGGCCGGGTAGGTGTACATGTCGGCCGTGATCTTCAGGCCTTCCCGGCGCGCCGCCTCGACCGCCGCGATGACCTTGTCCATCTTGGCCCAGTTGCGCTCGCCGGCCGCCTTGAGGTGATAGATCTCTGCCGGGATTTTGGCTTCGCGCGCAATCCGGAGCAGTTCTTCGACCCCTTCGACGAGGCGATTCCCCTCGCTCCGCATGTGCGAGATGTACTTGCCGCGATACTGCTGCGGCGACCTTGCACAGCTCGATCAGCTCCTCGGTGGTCGCGTAGAACGCCGGGGCGTAGATGAGCGACGAGCCGACGCCGAGCGCGCCCGCCTCCATTTCCTGCCGCACGAGCGCCCGCATGCGTTCGAGCTCGTCGGCCGTCGGCTTCCGATCGTCGAGCCCGATGACGTGCTCGCGAATCGTCGTGGCGCCGACAAACGACGCGACGTTCTGCGCCACGCCGCGCCGCTGCAGCTCCTGGAGGTACTCGCTCAAGGTCGTCCAGGTGATGGGGTACTTGAAATCGCCCTGCGACCCGATGCGCCGCTTCTTCATCTCTTCAGTGAGGGGCCCCATCGAGTCTCCCTCGCCCATGATCTGCGTCGTCACGCCCTGCCGGATCTCTCCCTGCGAGCGTCCGTCCGCGAGGAGCGACTCGGTGGACCACGACAGCATGTTGATGAAGCCGGGGGCGACGGCCAGGCCGCTCGCGTCGATCGTCGCGCGCGCGCTGGCGCTCGAGAGGTCGCCGACGGCGGCGATCCGATCGCCGCGGATCCCGACGTCCGAACGCCGTCCCGCAGCGCCGGTGCCGTCGTACACCGTACCGTTGCGCAGGATCAGGTCGAAGGATTCCGGCTGAAAGGCGGCTGCGATTCCAGCGATCGCAAGAAACGCGGCGCCGAGAGCGAAGAAGAAGTGTGAGCGGGTTCGGGGAACCATATCGGGCCGCACTTGTAACACGGTTCCGCCCCCGTTTTCAGCATTCGTACTTCGACCTTCGAAGTTGAAGGTGACCCGGCCGCCGCATCGGCGTAAGTCGTTGAATAACCAGCAGGCGCGCGCAAGCATCGACCTTGCACGGCCCTGTCCTATGTCCAGCACGACCAGCGGCATCCGTGGTTGGTTGATCCGTGGAATCTGCGGTCTGTTGGTCGGCGGTCTCGCAGCGTCCTGCAGCAAGGACAGCGGTGGTGGATCCCCCACCCAGCCTGGCGATCAACGGACCCTTTCCGGCCGCACCATGAACGCACTCGACGACGGCCAGACCGGGAACGTGGCGATCCGGATCGGTCAGGTCACCGTCCAATCCGATCCATCCGGTTTCTTCCAGACCGAGGTTCCGTACCCGGGATGGCATCCGGCGACGCTCCAGGCGGGCGGATTCGTCGAGCGGCTGACCGGCGTCGATGCTCCGGCGAGCGGGCTCCGGCTCTCGCTCATCCCCGCCTCCTTCGACATGAACCCTTTCAACGAGATGCTTCGGCACGATGCGCGGCTGCAGCGGTGGACGACCCGTCCGCGGCTGGTCGTGCTCACGTCGGTCATGCGTTTTTCGGCGATGAGGGATGACACCTTCTTCGGGACCGACGAAAAGATCTCGGGCTCCGATGTCGAATCGATCGTCAACGACATGAGAAACGCGCTCGTGCTGCTCACGGCCGGCGCCTTCACCGACTTCAGCGTCGTCGATCGCGAAGCGGTCGGGCCCGCTGAATCGGTATCGACGACCCGGACGGGCGCGATCGTCGTCGGGCGCTTTTCGGGAATTCAGGCCGGGGCCAACACCATCGGGTACGGTCGCTGGGCTGCACAGTCGGACGGCACGATCGTCGGCGGCTCGGTGTATCTCGACCGGGACTACGACGTCACGAACATCCAGCGCGTCAAGCTGCGCACTCACGAGCTCGGGCACGCGCTCGGCTACATGCACGTGACGGCGACGACGTCGATCATGAACCCGGTGATCGGCCCCGATCCGACCAGCTTCGATCGCCAGGCGGTCCGGATCGCGTTCGATCGTCAGCCTGGCAACCGCGCGCCGGACCAGGATCCGGCCTATACCACGCCGCGGACCTCCATCACTGACGGCGGGGTGCGCTGGAGCCAGCCGATTCCGTAGGCCGGCTGCTGCTCTTTGCTTTCCTGACCTCTTCCTCGACCTCGCGCAAGAGTGCTGGGGCATCGAAGACGACCCCCGCCTTGATGGTCCAGCGGACGCCTTGTCCTTCGCGATTGCCGTACATCACCTTGAAGTTGTCGAGCGGGTTGCCGTTGACGACGGCGAGGTCGGCCACGCATCCGATGCGGACGCCGCAGTGGTTCTTCAGCCCGAGCGCCTTCGTCGCGTTCCACGTCGCGATCTTGATCACGTCGATCGGGTGGATTCCCGATTGCTGCAGCACTTCGAGCTCGCGGATCGTCGAGAAGCCGTACAACCCGTAGGCCGCGCCGGCGTCCGAGCCCACCGTGAGCGTGCCCCCGCGGTCGAAGAACGCCTTCACGTACTTCATCCAGATCTGGAAGTTCTCCGTCCACGCGATCTCGTCCGACGTCTTCCAGTCGTGGTGATACGAGCCGTGGTTCGAGGCATTCGGCGCCCAGTGCTCGAGGAGCGACGGGTGCGAGTACCGCGCGTGCCACGGCATGCCCTGGATGCGCGCCAGGTCTCGATTGGCCTCGTAGATCACCATCGTCGGGTCCCAGATCGTGCCGTTCTTGATCATCAGGTCAAGGACCTTGACGATTTCCTCGGGGCGCTGCTCGGCCTGCTTCCAGAGATGGCCGGCCTCGCGGAAGCGATCGTCCTCGTCCCAGTAGTTGTAGTCGGACGGGAAGTGCTGCGTGCCGGGGATCGCCGCATCCGGGACGCCGTACCAGTGCTCGATCGTCGACACGCCGGCGTTCGACGCGATCACCGCGTCGGTCTCGCTGACCTTGAGATCGACCGCGACGCCGTTCATCCCGAGCTTCTTCGCCTCGTCGCAGATCGCGGCAATGATGTCCGGAAAATGCCCGGGGCCTTTGCTGACCTTCACGCCGTCGGCCCCCATCTCCTTGAACTTGCGTACGAGCGCGCGCGCCGCCTCCGGCGAGTGGCCGTCCACGCGCTGGCGTGAGACGTTGGGCCAGCGCTGATAGAGGACGAGGCGGGGCACCGTCATCTTGTTCTCTTCGCCCAGCCGCCGGTGCTCGCGGAGGTTCTCGATGCCGGCGCCGTTCCCGGCGTCGCGCAGCGTCGTGACGCCGTGCCCGAGCCAGAGCTTGTACGAGTAGTCCCAGCCGGCGCCGCCTCTCGTGCCGCCGCCCGGAATGTGCGCGTGCATGTCGACGAGACCCGGCAGGACGTACATGCCCTTGGCGTCGATGACCCGGTCGCCGGCGGGCCGCTTCCAGTCCTTCCCGTAGTTCGCGATCGACACCGCGTCGACCGGGATGATGTCCTGGATGACGTCCTTGTCGATGACGATGTCGACGGGCCCTTCGGCCGGCGTGCCGCGGCCGTTGACGAGCGTCGCGTCGCGGATGACGAGACGACCGTACTGCTGGCCTGTGGTTTGTGTGGAGGTGGCTTGTGAAGAGGTGGGACGACCCTTCAGGGTCGTCCCAGCGGACCAGGCTGAAGCCTGGTGCCACAACACAGCGAAGGTGAGGATCGCGACGACAACGAAGATCGGTCGGCGCATGACGGATCCTTTCGGCGGGCCTGAGAGGCCCGCCCTCCTATCCGCTGCGGGCCTAAGAGGCCCGCCCTCCGCGATTACTTCGCGTACTCTTTCACCAACCTGTACAGAAACTCCCGGCCCTGCGTGGAACTCCTTGATGCCGATCCGCTCATCCCGTCCGTGGGCGCGCACGTCGTCGACATCCTCGAAGAGCCCTGACACGCCGTAGGTCGGAATGCCGGCGTTGCGAAGATACAAGCCGTCGGTCGCCCCGGTGGACATCGACGGCACGACCGGCACGCCGGGCCACATCTCGTTCGTCAATTTCTCGATCGGTCCGACGATCTCGGGGCGCAGCGGCGAGGGCGCGCTCGGTCGCGGCGTTCCCACGGGCGCGATGGTGATCTTATCGTCCGCAAGTGCCTGGGCGAGCGTTTTCCTCACGTCGACCGGATCCTCTCCCGGCAGGATGCGGCAATTGACGTTCGCGCGCGCCATCTGCGGCAATGCGTTCGGCGCGTGCCCGCCGTTCAGCATCGTCGCCACGCACGTCGTCCGCAGCATCGAGTTGTAGACCGCCGACGCGGCGGAAAGCCGCGCCGCAGCCTGAGGGTCTGGCGTGGCGGCGGAGACGGCCTTCATGTCGGCCGCGGCCTGTCCCTTTTCGAACGCCGCCGACTTGCTGAAGAACGCGCGGGTGACCTCGTTCAGCTTGACCGGAAACTGAAACTGTCCGAGACGCGTCAGGCCCTGCGCCAGCCGATAGATCGCGTTTTCCTTCACGGGCAGCGAGCTGTGGCCGCCGGGGTTCGTCACCTCGAGCGTGAAATCGAGGTAGACCTTCTCGCTCGCCTGGACTTCGTTGAGGAGGGGGCGCCCCTCCTTCAGATGGCCGCCGCCCCCTTCGTTGATCGTGAACTCGGCCTCGATGAGCGCGCGATGGTTCTGGAGCAGCCAGTCCACGCCGTTGTGGCTGCCACCCTCTTCGTCAGCCGTGAGCGCGAGGATGATGTCGCGCTGCGGGACGAATCCCTCCTGTTTCAGGCGAATCAGGTTGGCGACGAAGATCGCCGCCATCGCCTTGTCGTCGCTCGTGCCGCGGCCGTAGAAGTAGCCGTCCTTCTCGTTGAACGCGAACGGATCCATCGACCAGTCCCCGCGCCGCGCCTCGACGACGTCGAGGTGGGCGAGGAGGAGGATCGGCTTCTGCTTGCCGGCGCCGCGGAACCGCGCGATGAGATTGCCCTTGCGGTCGGCGGGAGCGAGGACCTTCAAGTCCTCGGCCGGGAACCCGGCGGCGCGCAGGCGCGCGGCCATCGCCTCCGCCGCCTTCGTGTTGTCGCCGACCGAGTCGGTCGTGTTGATCTCGATCAGCTCTTTGAAGATGTCCCGGGCGAGCTGGCCGTGGTCGGGCGGTGACTGAAGGAGCGTAAGAAGCAGCGCAGCGCGAAGCATGACGCTGGATTATATCCGCGGGTCTGAAGACCCGCGGCTCCGGGTTGGAGGGTCGGGGCCCTCCGGCCCCGGCCGGCATTATGGTTGCGGGCCGTTCTCCGCCAGGAACTTCTTGAATTCGTCCTCAGACCCGATCGTGATGAACCCGCGCATGCGGTAGTGGCCGAGCCCGCACAGCTGCGAACAGGCGATCTCGTAGTCCCCCGCGCGGTTGGGCGTGAACCAGACGGGCGTCGTCAGGCCGGGAATCGCGTCCTGTTTCACCCTGAAGTTGGGGAGGCCGAAGCTGTGGATGACGTCCTTGGTCCCGAGATGGAGGATAGCCGGCTTGTTGATCGGCAGATGCAGCAGGTTGACCGTCGTGATGTCGTCCGCGGCGTGCATCGACTTGCGATCGAGCCCGAGCGGATTGTCCGGGGTGATGAGCTTGATGTCGGTCGACCCGAATTGGCCGTCCGGACCGGGGTAGTGAACGTTCCACGCGAACTGCTCGCCGATCACGCGGACGACCGTGGCCTCGGATTCGGGCGGGAAGTCGGCGACGCGGAGCGCCCAGGCCGGGATCGCGAATGCGACCAGCAGGACGACTTCCGCCACGCCGACCGCTATCTCACTCCAGGTCGAAAAATGGCTGCGCACCCCGTGGTAGTCCGCCTTCGGGTTGCGGCCCCGCCGGAACCGGAACAGCGTCCACAGGAAGAACGCGCCCCATCCGACGAACAGGACCAGCATCATCCAGTGCACGACCTCGTTCATGAAGTCGAGCTGCGGCGCGTGTTCCGCCGCCGAGACCGGCAGTCCGAGCCAACGGGCCATCAAGGCATTTCCTCCTGATTCGCGGACAACTTCATCAGATGCCGGATGAACGCGGCGAACCCGCCGAGCACAGCGACCGTGACGGCGAGCAACACGACCACGCCCAGGAGCGCCGCGTCCACGAGCGGCGACCCGCCGACGCCCTGGCTGAAACAGACCGGGCAGGCCATCGCGAAAAGGTTCACAACGCCCTCGCCTTCCGGAAGAACCGTCGCGCGTACTCCGCTTCGATCACGCTGACGGCGAACCCGGCGATGGCCAGCGGGACCGACGACTGGAGCGCCCAGAGCGCGAACATGACGGTCACCACGATGGCGGCCGACATGAAAACGAGGTGAATGTATTTCAGTGACATACCCGGGTCCTGGAGGGGCCGGTCTTCAGACCGGCCCTAATGCGCATGCTCCGCCGCCGCCGGCGCCTTGTGCTCGATCGGGGCGCCGAAATGGTCGTTCTCCGTGAACTTCGGGATGGCCATCAGGAAGATGAAGAAGGCGACGGTCAACGCGAGCGTCGCGTAGATGGCCCTTCGCTCGTTGCTGAGGTGCATGAAGAACAGCGCCACGAGCGATCCCTTGATGATCGCCACGAAGAGCGCCACCGTAATGGCCATCGGGACCGGCAAGTGCAGCTGCGCCACGCCGACGGTGACGATGGTCAGCACCATCAGGGCGACGAACACGCCGATGTAGACCCGAACGTGCTTGCGGATGTCTTCGTGGCCGTGGGCCATCAATCTCTCCTCACCTCAGCCAAGGTTCCATGGGTTCCATGGGTTCCATGGGTTCCAGAGGTTCTCAGTTCTCGTCCGGAACCATGAACTTTGGAACCGTTGGAACCTTGGAACCATTGGAACCCGGTTCTTAAAGCAGATACAGAACCGGGAACAGGAAGATCCACACGAGATCGACGAAGTGCCAGTACAGGCCGGCCGCCTCGACGCGGTTGGTGAACCGTTCGCGCTGCGTCTTCCACATTTTTGCGCCCGGCAGCAGCAGGTACGTGTTGACGACGATCCCGCCGATCACGTGCAGGCCGTGCAGTCCGGTCATCGTGAAGTAAATCGCCAGGAACGTGTTCGTCCGCGGCCACAGGCCGTGCTCGAACTTCGCCGTGTACTCGAAGTACTTCACGATGAGGAACACGAACGCCAGCGCGACGGTCGCCCCCATGTAGAGGCGGTACTTCGGAAAGTTGTCCATCTTCAGCGACGCCCACGACATCACCATCGTGACCGACGAGCCGATCAGCACGACGGTGTTGAGCGTCGCGAGCGGCACGTTCAGGATCGTGGCGCCGAGCGGCCACGTGTCGGCGCCGGTGCGCAGGATGATGTAGGACGAGAAGAGCGCACCGAAGAGCATGACTTCTGAGGCGAGAAACAGCCAGATGCCGAGCTTGACGTTGTTCAGCCCGGTGTCGGCCCGGGTCTCGACGGTATAGGGGATGATCTCTTCCATCGGTGTCGTTGTCGCTCCAGCAGCCCTGAAGGGCTGCGCTACATGATCCGGGCACGCCCGACCTGAAGGTCGGGCCTACATCATTTCTCTAATAGCTTGAACTTATCGTGCGCCAGGGTCTCCGCGTGGAAATCGCGCACCGCGTGGGGCCCGGTGTCGGGCTGGTTCTGCGGCGTGAAGTCGGTCGGCGCCCCCGGGACGCTGTATTCGTAGGGCCCGCGATAGACGCGCGGCGGCGTCGGGAAGTTGCCGTGTCCGGGCGGCGACGGCGCCGCGACCCACTCGAGCGTGGTCGCGTCCCACGCGTTGGCCGTGACCGGCTTGCCGCGCTTCATGCTCCAGAAGAAATTGATGATGAAGAAGATCTGAAACGCCCCGAGCCCCCACGCCGCCCATCCCTGGATGACGTTCCAGTGCTGCAGCGGCGCGGCGTGCTGGTACTGGATCCCGCCGTCGTACAACCGCCGGTTGATCCCCGCCAGCCCCTGGATGAACATCGGGAAGAACACGAGATTGATGCAGATGAACGAGCCCCAGAAGTGCAGGACGCCGAGCACGCGGTTCATCTGCCGCCCCGTCGCCTTCGGGAACCAGTAGTAGATGCCCGCGAAGAGGGCGAAGATCGTTCCGGGCGCGACGACGTAGTGGAAGTGGCCGATGACGTAGTACGTGTCGTGCAGGTGGATGTCGGTGGCCGCCAGGCCGAGCGGGAGCCCCGTCAGCCCGCCGATGCCGAACATCGGCAGGAAGGCGATCGCGAACAGCGCCGGCGTCGTGAACCGGATCGACCCGCCATACAGCGACACGAAGAACGCCGACAGGATGACCACCGACGGGATCGAGATGATCATCGTCGTCGTCTGGAAGAACGCGCTCATCGTCGTCCCCATGCCCGTCATGAACATGTGGTGCGCCCAGACCACGAACGACATGAAGCCGAGGAACACGATCGAGTACACGAGCAGGCGGTAGCCCCAGAGCGGCTTGCGGATCGCGTTCGGAAGGACCTCCGCCACGATACCCATCGCCGGCAGAATCAAGACGTACACCTCGGGGTGCGCCAGGAACCAGAACAGATGCTGCCAGAGCAGCGGGCTCCCGCCGCCGGTATTCGTGAGCGCCTGTCCGCTTACCACGAGTCCTGAGGGCAGGAAGAAGCTCGTGCCGGCAAGCCGGTCCATGACCTGCAGCACCGCCGCCGCTTCGAGCGGCGGGAAGGCGAGCAGCAGCAGGAACGCGGTCACGAGCTGCGCCCACACGAAGAACGGGAGCCGCAGCCAGGTCATCCCGGGTGCCCGCAGCTGTACGATCGTCGTGATGAAGTTGACCGACCCGAGCAGCGACGAGGTGATCAGGAAGACCATCCCGAACAGCCACCAGGTCTGCCCGGTCGTCGCGATGGCGGCGAGCGGCACGTAGGAGGTCCAGCCCGAGTTGGCCGCGCCGCCGGGGACGAAGAAGCTCGCCAGCATGACCACGCCGCCGATGAAGAACACCCAGTAGCTCGCCATGTTGAGCCTGGGGAACGCCATGTCGGGGGCGCCGATCTGCAACGGGACCACGTAGTTGCCGAAGCCGCCGACCGCGAGCGGCACGACGCCGAGGAAGACCATGATCGTGCCGTGCATCGCGCCGAGCTGGTTGTAGAACTCCGGCAGCATGATGCCGCCCGGCGCGTTCGCCATGCCCAGCAGGTTGCCGATGAGCGGGATCGGCTGGCCCGGATAGGCCAGCTGCCACCGCATCAGCATCATCAGGCTGAAACCGAAGAACAGGAACAGCAGCGCCGTGATCGCGTACTGGATCCCGATGACTTTATGGTCGACCGAGAAGATGTACTTACGCCAGAACGGAAGGTCGTGCGCGTGCTCGTGTGGCTTGTGGCCGTGGTCCACATGGTGGACCGTCGACGGGTGATCCAACGGTCAAACCCTCCGCGGGTGCGACACCCGCTCACCGAAGGGAACGAGATTCGTCGAACTTTCGGGGGGATTCTATCGGGACCGTTGCAGAATGCGCAAGTCAGGGGCCCCGGTCGAGCTCCCCACGGGCGAGAAAGTAGAGGACACAGAGAAAGGCGGGGACGATGAGACACAGAGACACGGAGGAAGGCTTTTGCTTCTCTGTGCCTCTGCGTCTCTTGTCTCCCGTCCCCTCTTTTTTCTCTGTGGCCTCAGAAACCTCAGTGTCTCGACTCGACGCGACTAGAATCCACCGGAAAGTGACTGACTGGGATGCCGGCGCGTATCACCGGCTGTCAGAGCCGCAGCTCGCCTGGGGCCTGGACGTGCTCGCGCGCCTCGAGCTGCGCGGGGATGAGACGGCCGCGGATGTCGGCTGCGGTACCGGGCGGCTGACCGCCGAGCTCGCGGAGAGGCTGCCAGGCGGTCGCGTGATCGCCATCGACTCGTCGGAGTCGATGATCGAGCAGGCGCGCGCGTACCTCCGACATGGGGGTGCAGACCAGGCTGAAGCCTGGTGCCACAACGGTGGAGCTGATCCGCGCCGATGCGGCCGCCCTGCCGTTCAGCCGGGCGCTGGACCTCATCTTCAGCACCGCCACCTTCCACTGGGTCCACGATCACGACCGGCTTTTCGCGAGCGTGTACCGTGCGCTCAAGCCAGGCGGACGGCTCGTCGCCCAATGTGGAGGAGGGCCCAACCTCCAGCGGCTGCTCGAACGAGCCGGTTCGCTGATGCATCGTCCCGACTTCGCGCCGTACTTCGCCGGCTGGCGCGCGCCCTGGAACTTCGCCGACCCCGACACGACGCGGCGGCGGCTGGAGACCGCCGGGTTCGTCGGCGTCGTGACGGCGCTCTACCCAAGCCCGGTCTCGTTCGATTCGGCCGAGACGTACCGCGCCTTTCTGAAAACGGTCTGCGTCCGCCATCACGTCGCCCGGCTCCCGCCTGAGCTCCAGCCAGAATTCACCGGTCACCTCGCGGCCGAGGCGGCGCGCGACGTTCCGCCGCTGACCCTCGACTACTGGCGACTCGACATGACCGCGTCGGTCCCATTCTTGCAATCTCGTTCCCCGGCATGAGAGCGCGGCTGTTATGGGTCCTCTGCGCGGCGGTGATGGCAACGACATGCCACTCAACTGCGTCGCAGGGGACGCAGCGGAGGACTATTCCGGACCGTCCGTCCGGCCGACAAATGCGACATGTCCCCCCGCCGCGGCCGCTGTCCTGGCGTCCCGCCGCGCCGCGGGTCGTGGGTCTCGGGTCGCCGATCGCGTAGGCGAGAATGACTGAGGATCTCTATACTTCGGGGATGCGCAAGGTTTTCCTGCGCGTCATCTTGTTCCAGGGTGTTGTGCTCAGCGCGCTCTGGGCGTTCGAGCGGTACTACTCGTAAAGCCGCTGACGACCATCCCGACAACGAACACGACGACCGCGCCGACGACGTTGTGCCAGAGGAAGGCGATGTCCGGCCGGCCGAAGGCGACGAGCGCTACCGCACTCATTCCCGCAGCCAGCCCGACGCTTGCGCCGGTGCCCGTCGCCCGCCGGGTCAGAATCGCGAGCATGAACACGCCCAGGATCGATCCGTAGAAGAACGACCCGAACCGATTCACCACTTCAATCAGCGAGCCGAGCGTGCTGGCATAGACGGCGACGATGCACGCGAAGGCGCCCCAGCCGGCGGTCGCGAACTTGGAAACCCGTAGATAGTGTTCGTCGGACGCGGCTGGCTTGAACAGCCGCTTGTAGAAATCGATGACCGTCGCCGTCGCCAGCGAGTTCAGCTCCGCGGCGATGGAATCGGTCGCGGCCGTGATGATCGCGACGATCCACAGACCTACGAGGCCGATCGGCAGCGCCGTGCGGATGAACGTCGGAAAGACGTAGTTGACGTCGGTGTAACCGGTGTCCCCGGTGGCCGTCCGCACGAGAGCCGTCGCGCGCGCACGGATGTCCCGCATCGAGGCGTCGTGCCGCCGCAGCTCCAGCGCGGCGGTCGCGCGCCCCGTCTCGTTGCCGGCCTGGCGGGCCTCCGCGATCGCTCGGGCCTCCCGTCGCCGCGCCTCGAACGCCGTCTTGTACTCCCCTTCGAGCCCCAGATACTGCGGCGCCTGTCCGCTCGCGCGGACCCGCGCGTCGTGGACCGGGTTGAAGAGCATCGGAGGAGGAACGAACAGGTAGAAGACGAACGTGAGCACGCCGACAATCAGCACGAGGAACTGCAGCGGGATCTTCCAGTACGCGCTCATGAGCAGCGAGGAGCGCCCCTCCTCGACCGATTTCGCCGTCAGGTATCGCTGCACCTGGCTCTGATCGCAGCCGAAGTAGGAGAGCATCAGGAACAGCCCGCCGATCATCCCCGACCAGAAGGTGTACTGGTTGGTGAGCGTCAGGTCGAACGTGAACGCGTCGAGCCGGCCCGCCGCCCCCGCGATCCCGAGCGCTGCGTCCAGCGACACGCCGGCGGGGAAGCTCGTCACGAGCACCACGATCGCCGCGAAGAGCACGAAGATCGTCAGCGCCATGACCTTCACATCGGTCCACGTCACGGCCTGGACGCCGCCGAGAATCGTGTAGACGACGGCCGGTCCCGCGATGGCGAGCGTCGTGAGCGTGATGTCCCAGCCCAGCATGACGGACAGCACGACGGCAGGCGCGGCGACGATCGTCGCGCACGACAGCCCGCGCGACACCAGGAAGAGCAGGCTGGTCAGCGTGCGCGTTTTCACGTCGAACCGGCGCTCGAGATACTCGTACGCGGTGTACACGCGCGCGCGGTAGAAGAAGGGGACGACCGTGACCGACAGGATGATCATGGCCAGCGGGAGGCCGAAGTAGAACTGGATGAAGCGCAGGCCGTCCGCGTAGCCCTGCCCGGTCGTTCCGACGAGGGTGATGGCGCTCAACTGGGTCGCCATCACGGAGAGCCCGACCGCCCACCACGGCAGGCTGCGGTTCGCCAGGAAGTAGGACTCGGTCGTGCGTTGGAGACGGGTACGTTTGACGCCGTCCCAGATCAGCCAGCCGACGAAGCCAATCGCAAGCGTCCAGTCGAGAGGGTGCATGTGGGCCTACGACTATACGGCAGGTGCTCGGCGGGTCACCGTGCAACCGTCTTCGGGCGTGTATCCATTGCTGATATCACAATATTTGTGATATCATGGCCGCCATGACGGGAGACACGCTGCGGGCCGCACGGCTCGGGGCGCGGCTGACTCAGGTGGAGGCCGCGAAACGGCTGAGGGTGTCACAGAGTTATCTGTCGATGCTCGAATCCGGTTCGCGGCCCGTGAGCCGCCGGCTCCTGACGCGCGTCCTCCGCGTGTATGAGCTCGGGCCGACGGCTCGGCCAGTCTCAGACGAGAAGCCGCTCGATTTCCAGCGTCTGGCGGTCGCGTTAGGAAGCCTGGGATATCCGGGATATCGATACCTGTCGGCTGACAAGCCGACGCTGAATCCTGCGGTCGTGCTCCTGGCCGGTCTGAAACAGGATCTCGAGCCGCGCCTTGCCGCCGCGTTGCCGTGGCTGGCTCTGCGGTACCCGGACATGCCGTGGGACTGGGTCATGGAACAGGCCAAGCTCCAGGACCTCCAGAATCGTCTCGGGTTTGTCGTCTCGCTGGCCCGAGAGGTTGCGGAGCGGCGGAAGGACGACGCGGGCGCCGCAAAGCTCACAGATGTCGAGCGCCAGCTCGAGCGAGCGCGCCTCGTCCGCGAAGATGTATTTGGCCGCACGTCCCTTACTGCAACCGAGAGTCGATGGCTGCGAGAAGCTCGTCCACCAGCAGCCCGGCACTGGAATCTGCTGACCCGCCTGTCGTCGGACCAGGTGCTGGATGCCGCCTGATGCGGTCCCGGAACCGTGGCGGTCGTTTCTCAGAGATCTGAACGCGCAGCTCACCGCGCCGATGGACTTGCATTGCATCGGTGGTTTCACGGTCGCAATGTGCCACGGCCTGGCACGGCCGACCGGCGATATCGACGTTCTCGATGTTGTTCCCGGAGCGCGTCTTGGTGAGCTCCTCGATCTTGCGCAAGAGGGCGGCTCGCTCGCGCGGAAGTACCGCGTGCACATCCAGAAGGTATCGGTCGCCCACCTTCCGGAAGACTACGTCAGCAGGCTCGGTGAGATGTTTCCTGGAGCCTACTCCCGTCTCAGGCTCCTGGCGCCTGATCCTTACGACCTTGCCCTCAGCAAACTGGAACGCAATAGCGACCAGGATTTCGAGGATGTGAAACACCTCGCGCGCGCGGCGTCGCTGGATCTCGAGCGCCTGCGGCATCGGTACGAGTCCGAGCAGCGGGCGCTCGTGCTCCGGCCGGAGCGGGAAGACCTGACGCTGCAGTTGTGGATCGACGCCATTGCCGAGGAGCGAAACCTGACGAAGCGCTGAGGTCTGTCCGGTTCACTTCCGTGCGTCTACGACCTCTCGTCTCTCCAGATTGGCCTCGATGTCCTTGCGAGCACGCCACGCAGGTTTCAGCTTCTTCTCCGCGAACAGCGCGAGCTGATCCGCGGCGTGCGGCGACCCGGGCTGCGACCAGTTGCCGGGCGCGACGCTCGTCATGGCGCGTACCGGAGTGCCGAACTCGGCGACGAACATGAACGAGTCGCCTCCCGCCGCCTCATACTTGCCGTCCTGCGCTTTGCGATAACCGACGACCCGGAAGATGCCGAGCTCGCTCGGTCCGCCGTTGCCCGGCAGATCGACGCCGGCGCGGCGCAGCCGATAGACGTCTCCCCAGGGGACGTCGAGCGCCAGCCCCTCCTTCTCCAGCGAGGCGGCGGCGCGCTCGAGCGCCGCGACGGCCGCCGCCGGATCGGCAAACCCGTCCGGCGTCGTCCGGGGATCGCGCTCGCTCCACTTCACACTGAACGGTCCGCTCCGGCCGCTCACCTTCGTCAGCTCGCTGTTGAACCGCTCGAAGAGCACGGCTCCACGACTGGACGCGTCCGCCGAGCGGTCCCACGCGTCGAGGACCGCCGCGGCGCGCGCGGCGGCGCCGCCGGCCTGCTTCGCCGCCGGAAGCAGATCGTCGAGGACGCGGTCCGCCAGTTCCATGCGGGTGGAATGTTTGTAGGCGAGGGCCTCGTCGAACGTGACCCGATCGTCTTCTGCGAGCATCCGCGCCGAACGCTGCGCGCGAAAGTGCATGAACCGCGGCGCCATGTAGCGCGGGTACGCGTTCGCGTCGATCGCCGGGGGGAACGTCGTCGTCCACGGAGGATCGTTGGCGTTCTGGAGCCAGCCGCTCGCGGGGTCGACCACGCGAGGCAGCTCGTTGTACGCGTGCGTCGTGGTCCAGAGCGTCGCGCTCGACTCGCCCGGCACGATCCCGGACCAGTCGTAGCTGCCGGCCGGGCGCACCGGCGTCCGTCCTCCGAACAGGTGCATGATGCGCCCTGCGCGGTCCGCGTACATCACGGTGTAGAACGGATTCTGAAGGCGGCGTACCGCTCCCTCGAACTCCGCGAACGTCGTCGCGCGGGCCATGTCCCAATACTGATCTCCGATGTGCGGCTGATCGAGGCCGACGATCCGGAGCGCCACGGCTTTCCCAGTCTTCTCCGCCACGACGGGACCGTGAATCGACCGCTTGATGACGAGCGGCTCCTCGCGGGTCGTGCCGTCGCGCTGCTTCACCTTGATCGTCTGCGTTTCGACGTCGAACGCCCGCACGTCGCCATTCCAGAGATACCCGTCGTTCTTGAGCGTCAGGTCGTAGAGATCGAAGCCGTCGAGGGTGTTGTTGGTGTGGGTCCAGCCGAGCCGATCGTTGAACGCAATCCCGACGAGAGGGTTGCCGACGAGCGCGGCGCCGGTGACGTCGACACCAGGAGCGACGAGCTGCGCCTCGAACCAGCGGAAAAACCCGGCCCAGGGCAGGTGCGGGTTCGCGACGAGGATCGCGTGGCCCGACGCGGAGCGCGATGGCCCGATCGCCCACGCGTTGGATCCGCCGGGATGTGGGGCTTGGGGTTTGGGGCTTTGGGCTTGGGGGGAACCCCAGGCCCCAGGCCCCGAGCCCCAGGCCCTATCGGCCACCGCAGTGTCCCCCGCCGCTTGAGGTCCGGGGCTCGACGTAGTGGTTCCCTCGCTCCAGGCCTTCGTCGCCTGGGTGACCGCGTTACGTGACGTGATGAACTCGAAGAGAATGACGCGCTGGCCGTGCGCGACGACATCGGTCGGCGTGACCGGCAGGACGATCTCGACGTCATCCGCGATCCGATCCGCGTGGGCGCGCGCGTACGCGTTGATGCCCGCGACGAACGCTTCGAGCCGGCCGCGCTCGGCCGGGGTCTGCGCGGCGAGCCAGTCTCGCGCGCGCGCCGGGACGCCCATCCGGCGCACCCACTTGTCGATCTCGAGGTTGCTGTCGACGGCCCAATATTCCGCGCTCCGGCCCCGCGCCTCGCCGTAGAGCCGCAGGATCAGATCGCCGTGCGCCTCCATCTGAGCCCAGCCGAAGGCGTAGAAGAGGGAATCGGGATCCGCGGCGAAGATGTGCGGGACGCCGAATTTGTCCCAGAGGATCTCGGTGCTCGACGGCGCCGCGGGGCCTGAGAGGCCCCGCGCTCCGGAAATAGACAGGCCCGACCACCCGATCCCGATCGCGACCGCCATGACGCAGACTATGCGACGCATGTATGGCATTCTATGCCGGCCATGTTGAGGTTGTGCGTCATCACGCTCATGGTCCTCGCCTCGAGCCCCGGGCCTCGGAGCACCGGGTCCCGGAGCCCCGGGCCTCTTAGGCCCGGGGTGGCAGCGATCTTCGCGCAACCTTCATTCGATCTCGTGATCCGCGGCGGCCTCGTCGTCGACGGGACCGGCGCCGCGCCGCGTCGCGCCGACATCGGCATCCGCGATGGCCTCATCGCGGCGATCGGAAAAATCAACGCCGCCGCGGCCAAGGAAACGATCGATGCGGCCGGGCTCATCGTCGCGCCAGGTTTCGTCGACGTCCACACGCACGCCGACGATCTGGCCGAGCATCCGCTCGCGGAGAATTTCATTCGGATGGGCGTCACGTCGATCGTGGCGGGCAACTGCGGGAGCTCGTCGCTCGACATCGGCGAAGCGCTCGCCCGCGTCAAGCTGGTCGGGGCGTCGGTGAACTTCGCGACGCTCATCGGCCACAACACCGTCCGGCGAGCCGTCCTGGGCGCCGAGCGCCGCCCCCCGACGACGGGCGAGCTCACGAAGATGCGCTCGCTCGTCTGGAAGGGCATGGCCGACGGCGCGGTGGGGTTCTCGACCGGTCTTCAGTACGTGCCCGGGACCTACGCGGCGGCGCCCGAGATCATCGAGCTCGCGAGGGTCGCCGGCTCGGCGGGCGGCATCTACGCCTCGCACATGCGAAACGAGGGGACTGCGCTGGAAGAGGCCGTGAACGAGACGATCCGCGTCGGCGAAGGCAGCCTCTGCCGGGTGCAGATTTCCCACCTTAAAGTCGACGCCCCGAGCCGCTGGGGCTCGAGCGCCCGGGCGCTCGTGCTGATCGACGAGGCGCGAAAGCGCGGCGTGGACGTCCGCGCGGATCAGTACGCCTACACCGCCGCCTCATCGAACCTCGGGATCCGCTTTCCGTCATGGGTGCTCGAGGGTGGTCCGGAAAAAACCCGCGAGCGGTTGGAAAAAGATGCGACCTGGACCCGGGTGCGGTCGGAGATGAAGCAGCTGCTCGCGGATCGCGGCCTGAGCGATCTGTCCTTCGCGACGATCGCGTCGCACGCCGCCGATCCGTCGTTGAACGGACTCACGATCAAGCAGGCGGCCGCGAAGAAAAAAGGGCGTGACGACGTGGACGCGCAGCTCGAGCAGGCGCGCGACATGCTGATCGCCGGCAACGCCACGATGGTCTATCACTTCATGTCCGACGACGACGTCGATCGCATCATGAAGCATCCGGAGGTCGCGATCGCCTCCGACGCATCGGTGCTGACGCCGGGCGACGGGGTGCCGCACCCGCGCGGCTACGGCAACAACGTCCGGGTCCTGGGCCGCTACGTGCGCGAGCGGAAGCTCGTGAAGCTCGAAGAGGCCGTTCGCAAAATGACGTCGCTTCCCGCGTCGCATTTCCGGCTGGGGCGGCGCGGCGTCATCCGTGAGGGATGGGCGGCCGACCTCGTGCTGTTCGATCCCGCCCGCGTCGGCGAGACCGCCACCTTCGAGCTCCCGCACGCCTACGCCGCCGGCGTGCCGCACGTCATCGTCAACGGCGTCGCCGTCGTGAAGAACGGCGAGCACACCGGCGCCAGGCCCGGCCAGATTCTGATGCTGGCGCCCAGCCCGTGAAACGCCGGACCTTCCTGCACCTGACGGCCGCAACGCCGCTCCTCGCGATCAGGAAACAGCCTCGCCCCAGAGTCGCGGTCGTCGGGGCGGGCGCCTTCGGCGGATGGACCGCGCTCGCGCTGCTGCGGGGCGGCTGCCGCGTCACGCTCGTCGATGCCTGGGGGCCGGGGCATGCCCGCGCGAGCTCCGGCGGCGAGACGCGCGTGATCCGCGGCGTCTACGGCGACAACCGTCTGTACGTCGAGCTCGCGGTCCGTGCATTCGAGCTGTGGAAGGAGCACGAGAAGAAAGTCGGCCAGCGCCTCTACTACCAGACCGGCGCGCTCTGGATGGTGGCGGGCGCCGATGACAGCCTCGAGCGCGCATCGATTCCGCTTCTGCGCGAGGCCGGCCTCCCGATCCAGGAGCTGACGCCCGACGCCGCCGCGAAGCGCTATCCACAGATCGCCTTCGACGGAATCCGCTGGGCGCTCTTCGAAGCCACCGCGGGGTACCTTCTGGCGCGCCGCGCGTGCGAGACGGTCCTCGATCGCTTCCGCATGGAAGGTGGGACCTACGTTCAGGACCGCGCCACACCCGGTCTGTCTGCGGCCGCGTCCATGCGCGCACTGACGCTGGCGGCCGGGCCGGCGATCGACGCCGACGCGTTCGTCTTCGCGTGCGGTCCCTGGCTCGGCCAGCTGTTCCCCGATCTGCTCGAGACGAAGATCCGGCCGACCCGCCAGGAAGTGTTCTTCTTCGGCACGCCACCTGGAGATCGATTCACCGACGGGCGTCTTCCCGTCTGGATCGAGCACGGCGCGCGGCTGTTCTATGGCATCCCCGGCAATCAGTGGCGCGGCTTCAAGGTCGCCGACGACACGCACGGCGCCGTGGTCGATCCGACGACGATGGAGCGGACGCCGTCGGAGGGAGGCCTGGCGGATGCGAGGGCGCTCCTTGCGCGGCGGTTTCCGGAGTTGAAGGGCGCGCCGATCGTCGAGGCACGAGTCTGTCAGTACGAGAACTCGCCGGACTCGAATTTCATCATCGACAGGCATCCGTCGCTGTCGAACGTCTGGATTGCCGGCGGAGGGTCGGGGCACGGCTTCAAGTTCGGCCCGGCGATCGGGGAGCGCATCGCGGCGATCGTTCTCGGCGAGCGCCCCGTGGATCGCATGTTCGCACTGGCGCGTTTCAACAAATAATGCGGCTTCTTCTGATAGTCCCCGTCACCATCCTCCTCGCCGGCCAGGGCGCGGTGCGTGCCCCGAGCGGAGTCGAGGGGCCTGCCCTGAGCGTAGTCGAAGGGTCGCCGGTGGCGGCGCTCGCGGACGAGCTCGCGAAGTTCCGGCTCGAGCGCAGTCCGATGCTGCGGCTCCGGCAGGGGCTGCCGGTGGAGCGGCTGCCGGATCTGTCACTGGCCCAGTCGCAGCGTGACGCGGCGTTCGCCCGGTCGTTCATGGATCGACTCAGGCGCATCGATCCAAAGAATCTCTCACACGAGGACTGGCTGACGCGGGAGATCCTGCGCTGGGAGGCCGAGGAGTTGATGGAAACGCGGTTCGATGCGCTTCCGTTCCTCGTGCTCCCGTATTCAACGCCGATTCGTGGCCTGCAGCAGGTGTTCGCGCTGCTGCCGGTCCGCGAGGCAGCCGAACGCGAACGATACCTGTCGCTGCTCAAGCAGTATGCGGAGGCCATCGGGCAGATCCGCGCGCGCACCGCGGATCAGGTGCGGTCGGGCACCCGCATCCCCCAGGCGTCGCTCGATCTCGCGTCCGCGTTCTTTGCCGCCGACCTCGAAGCGCTTGATCGCACCTTCGACGTCGACGAGACGCGTCTGGCGGGGATCTCCAAGGCGGAGGCGGATTCGTTCCGGGCGGCAATCCGGATTCTCCTGACCGGCCAGATCCGGCCCGCGGCCAAAGCGCTCGCAGACGACTACGGCGCGGCGTACCGCTCGAAGGCGCCGTCGGCGGTCGGTCTCTCTCAGTATTCCGGCGGCGACCAGTACTACGCCTGGCTGGTGAAGCGTCATACGACGTTCGACGTGACGCCGGAGAAAGTGCACGAGATCGGGCTCGCCGAGGTCGATCGCATCAACGCGGCAATGGCCAAGGTCCGCGAACGGCTGGCCTTTACCGGCACCAAGGCGGAGTTCCACAAGTTCCTCCGGACTGATCCGCGTTTCTTTCCGAAGGCGCCCGACGAGATAGGCGACAAGCTGATGGCCGCGATGCGTGAGATGGAGCCGAAGCTCGAGGGGCTGTTTCTTCGCCGGCCGAAAGCGCCGTACGGCGTCAAGCGGCTCGACCCGCGCCTCGAAGGGTCCATGACGTACGGGTACTACCAGGTCCCCACGCCGCGCGATCCGAAGGGTTACTACAACTACAACGGCTCGAAGCTCGAGTCGCGGAGCCTGCTGAACGTCCGCGCGCTCGCGTTTCACGAGCTGGCGCCCGGCCATCACTTCCAGATCAACCTGCAGACCGAGAACGACGCGCTTCCCCCGATTCGCCGCGAATCGCGGCACACGGCCTATACCGAAGGATGGGGCGAGTACGCGTCGAGCCTGGGCGATGAAGCCGGTCTCTTCGCGGACCCCTACGACCAGTACGGCCGGTTGATGATGGACATGTTTCTCTCGGTCCGCCTCGTCGTCGACACCGGGATGAACGCGCTCGGCTGGAGCCGGGAGCGCGCGATGGACTACATGCGCGAGCACACGCTCGAATCCGAAGAACAGATTCGCACCGAGTCGCTCCGCTACGGCGTCGACATGCCGGGGCAGGCGCTCGCGTACAAGATGGGCAGCCGCGGGTTCAGGGACCTGCGCGCGAGGGCCGAGCAGGCGCTCGGCTCAAAGTTCGACGTGCGCCAGTTCCACGACGCGGTCCTGATGAGCGGGTCGATGCCGATGCGGACGCTGGAAGCGCATGTCGATCGGTGGATCGAGACGCAGAAGACGCAGAGGGCGCAGAGGTAGCAGAGGACGCAGAGGACGCAGAGGTGTGTCCGTAGCGCAGCCCTTTAGGGCTGCCTTAGGTCTCGCCGCGAACCTTCCCGCGATGGCGTTTGGCTTCCGACTTGTGCCGCTTCGACGCAATGCGCCGCTCCTTTGACGCCGTGGTCGGACGCGTCTTCCGCCGCTTCTTCGGTCTGACCAGCGCTTCACGAATCAACGCGACGAGCCGATCGCGAGCGTCCTCCCGGTTCTGATGCTGGGTCCGGAATCGCCGCGCGTCGATCACCAGCACACCTTCGTCGGTCATTCGTGCGCCGGCGAGCACGCGCAGGCGTTGAAGGACTTCTGGACTCACGGCGGGCGAGCGTGCGGCATCGAATCGCAGCTGCACCGCCGACGCCACCTTGTTGACGTTCTGCCCGCCTGGCCCGGAGGCGCGGATGAATTGCTCTTCGATGTCAGGGTAGAAGTGATGCGAAGCATATGAAGGTGCACTCGTTGCTGTGCCTATGGGCCAAGCGTTGCTCGGTACGTGATTCTGGAGCATCGATGCTCTACGGCCAGTCCAGGCTTCGGCCGCCCGAACCAGATCCAGGCGATGTGGTCGACGAGCGGCGGCTCTCCTCCGAGCTCGCGCAGCCGGACGTTCACCTGGCCGCGGTGATAGGTGGAGTGGCTGACGACCTGGAAGATCGTTTCTGAAAGCGTCGGCGCCGCGAACGTGCGCCCTTCCCGGGCCTGGTACTCCTCGATCCACGGCATCGTCACCGGCCGGACGAGCGCGGCCGCATCGAGCGACGCCAGAAATCGCCGGGCCTCGGCGTAGTACGGACGGGCCCAGTCCCGGATGCCGCCGAGCGACGGGAACTCGTCGGGCTCGGGGATGGTCAGCGGCCCGTCCGTCCAGACCGCGAGGAACGCGCGCTGGACCACGTGGATGTGGAGCAGCAGCCCGCGAATCTTCGCGTCCTCCTCCGTCGCGGGCTGCGCGAGCGTCGCGCGCCAGACCGCGCCGTCCGCCCACTCCATCCACTCGTACAAGTCTTGAAGCGCTTCGATCGAAAACATCCTACCGTGATGCTGTCGTTTCCCTCGGCCGCGCCTCCTTGACGTACTTGTTCATCCAGTTGAGCATCTCGGTGACCGTGTGGAGCACCGACTCGCGCCCCGAGTAGCCGTGCGATTCGAGCGGGAGCGTGACGTAGCGCACCGTCGCGCCGTGCCCCTTGAGCGCCATGTAGAGCCGGTCGGTCTGGATCGGATAGGTGCCCGAGTTGTTGTCCGCTTCGCCGTGGATCAGGAGAATCGGCTCGTTGATCTTGTCGGCGAAGAAGAACGGCGACATCTTCGCGTACACGTCACGCGCTTCCCAGAACGTCCGGCGCTCGTTCTGGAACCCGAACGGCGTCAGCGTCCGGTTGTACGCGCCGCTCCGCGCGATGCCGGCGCGGAACAGGTCGGAGTGCGCCAGCAGGTTGGCCGTCATGAACGCCCCGTAGCTGTGGCCGCCCACGCCGACGCGTGCGGGATCCGCGACTCCCATCGCGGCCGCCTTGTCGATCGCCGCCTTCGCGCTCGACACGAGCTGCTCGACATAGTGATCGTTGGCCGTCTCCCCCTCGCCCACGATCGGCATCGTGGGGCCGTCGAAGATCGCGTAGCCCTGCGTCAGCAGCAGCAGATGGGACGCGCCGCCGATCGAGGTGAACCGGTTCGGCGATCCGACGACCTGGCTCGCCGCGTCGGCCGTCGTGAACTCGCGCGGGTACGCCCAGACCACCATCGGCAGCCGCTGCCCCGGCTTGTGATCGGCCGGCAAGTACAGCGTCCCTGAGAGCTGCACCCCGTCATCGCGCTTGTAGGTGACGAACTGCCGGTTCATCGTCGAGGGCGTGATCTGCGGATGGGGATCCTTGAACGCCGTCAGCGCCTGACGCGTGCCGGCGGTCAGGTCGCGCACGCAATAGTTGGACGGCTCCGACTTCGTCTGGTACTGCGTCAGGATCCGCTTGCCGTCGTCGCCGAGGAGCGCCTCGACCGTCTCGTAGCTCTGATTGTCGGATCGGAACAGCCGCTCGCTCGCGCCGGTCTTGAGGCTGACGCGATCGAGGAAGGGCCGGTCCCCCTCGGGCGACGCCCCTTCGCCGGTCGTGTAAATCCAGTCTCCCGACTGAATGATCCGCCCGAGCCCCGCGCGGACCATCGGCTCGCCCGGATCGCCGTAGCGATCCTCCGAGCTGCGGTCCCACAGCTTGCGCAGCTGGCTGGACCCGGGCTCGAGGATGGAGGTACGTGTACGCCGTCCGCGGCGCTCGAACTCGGAGACGAGCCCGACGCCCGTGTCCGTCCAGGCGATCGTCTGAAACCGCATCTCCGTCTTGACCATTTCCGTGGGCGTCCCGGTGAACGGCGCCTTCAACGAGAAGATCGCGTCGCGGTTCGGGACCCGCTTCCTCGGATCGCCTTCGTCCAGCGCTTCGGCCCAGACAGCCGTGGCAGGCTCGGCGGTGTTCCAGCGATAGCTGCGCGGTCCTTTTTCCACGCCGTTGATCGGGATGTCCTCGGCCAGCGGCAGGTCGCCGATCTTCTTGACGAGTTGCCCGGCCCGGTTCCAGACCTCGACGTCTCTCGCGAACGCGCTCGAAGGCCGCAGCCGGGAGAAGGGCCGCTTGAGGCGCGCCACGAGCACGTACTGCCCGTCGGGCGACGGCGACGCGCGATACATGATGCCGGGCCGCCCGACGTTCGTCCGGCGTCCCGTCGCGGCGTCGATGTACGCGAGCTGGCTCGTGAAGTAGTACTCGAAGAGCTTCTCGTCGTGATCGGTCTCGAGCAGATCCTGGAACGTCGCCGCGGGGGCCGGCTTGCCGCTGTACTCCTGGACGTTCGGCCCTGGCGGGACCGCCGGAGCCGCCGGCGCGGGGCCGCGGCCCGCAGGCACGAACGAGCAGAGCAGCTCGGCGCTCGAATCGAGCCAATCGCACCCGCCGCCGCCGAACCCGGGTCCGCCGCCGCTGAACGTCGCGTTCAGGATCGGTCCGGTCAGCGCTTTTGCCTGTCCGGTCGCGGCGTCGACGGCCCACACTTCGATCCCGGCCGGGCGGACGACGCCGACGGCGAGGCGTTTGCCGTCGGGAGAAAAGCCCATCGAGAGAAGGTTGGCGCCCGCGGGCAGCGCAACGGGTCGATCGGCGCCGCCGCCGACCGGCTTGAGCGCGAGCGACGTCGTCACGCGCAGCAGATGCGGGCCGTTGATCTTCGGGTTGACTCGATGCCCGCCGAGCCGGAGCATCGGCTCGGCGACCTCGGCGATCGTCGGCATCGATCGCCGACGGAAGATGGCGAGCGTCCGATGATCGGGGCTCACCGTGACGGTCGGAGTGGGTTCGGCGTCGAGGATGTCCACGATCGCCTTCGGCGGCGTCAGGTAGCCGTCGGCCCGGGGAGCGTCGGTTCCGGCCAGCGCGACCGCGCAGAGCGCAGCGACGAAGATGAGCTTTCTCATGGGGCGGATTTTATCAGTTCTGAGTTCTGAGTTCTGAGTTCTGAGTCATGAGTCATGAGTCATGAGACTCAAAACTCAAGACTCAAAACTCAAGACTAGAATGGGCCCGTGCTTTCGGTCCTGGCGTTCGTGCTGGCAGCTCAGGCGGCGCCGGTTTTTCCGGTCGCGGTGCGCTACGCGGCTGAGGAAGGCGCCCCCTGGAATCAGGACCTGGTCGCGATCCGCGCGATCGGTTTTACCGCGGTGGTGGTGCCGGACGATCGCGTCGAACGGATCGGCGCCGCCGCGACTCAAGCCGAGCTGCAGGTCATCGCCAGGCGAGACGAAGACAAGCCGCCGATGGTCCTGCTCGACGGGTCGGGGCCTCCGTCGGCTCTGCGGTATCGCGGCTGGACGGCGATCCGCCACGGCGCGCGCGCGATCGCGTTCGCGGTCGACGCGCCAACCCCGACCGCCCGTGGTCCGGCGGGAGGGGTGGCGCCGCACCTTCGCGCGGCGGGCGATTTCGCGAGCAGCGTGGCAGGCAGCTCCGCGCTGTTCCTGACGATCAAGCCGATCGAGGGCGCGCGCGCGGCGCAGGTAGATGCCAGACTCTTTCAGTCGCGCCAGGCGCTCGTGCTCATCGCGATGAACCATCGGGACGTGCCGCAAGAGGCGACGATCACGCTGCCGCCGGCGACGCCGCTCGCCGAGTGGGTCAACCTCGAGACGGGCGAAGTCGCGTACTTCGATCGCGTCGCCGATGGCGTCGCGCACCGGCACCGCTTTGCCGCGAGAGACGCGTTGGTGCTGGTCATTCGGAAGGACATTCAGTGAGGTCATCGGAGAGGACAGAGGGAACGGAGATACAACGGAGGAACGGAGTTAACGGTGACGAAACGGAGATTTTGAATAGGAATCCACAAAAGCTCCGTTCTGCCTCCGTTGACCCCGTTCCTCCGTTGTTTCTCCGTTGTCTCCCTCTCATCCGTTAACCGGAACATCCAACTCTCTCCGGTGTCGAACAGACCATGCTCGAAGCCCTCCGTCTGACCAAGTACTACGGCGCCCTTCCCGCCATACGCGACGTCAGCTTCGCGATCCAGCCCGGACGGATTCTCGGGCTGCTTGGCCGCAACGGCTCGGGCAAGTCGACGACCGTGAAGATCGTCACGGGGTTGATTCAACCGTCAGGAGGGAGCGTCCGCCTCGACGGGGCGTCGATCGACGCCGATCCGATCGCCTATAAGGCCCAGGTCGGCTACGTCCCCGAGGAAGCGCATCTTTATCAGTACCTGACCGGGCCCGAGTATCTGTCCCTGGTCGGCCGATTGCGCGGCCTTCCGGCCGGCCGGCTCGACGAGAAGATCGAGGCCTTCCTGAAACTGTGGGGAATCGAGGACGCGCGCTACGCGCCGATGTCCGCCTACTCGAAAGGCATGCGGCAGAAAATTCTGCTGTCGGCGGCGCTGCTGCACGATCCGCGCGTCGTCGTGTTCGACGAGCCCAACTCGGGCCTCGACGTCACGGCGTCGCTCGTCCTGCGGTCGCTCGTCAAGGCGCTGGCGCGGGAAGGCAAGCTCGTTATCTACAGCTCGCACCTGCTCGAGACGGTCGAGGCCGTCTGCACCAACGTCGTCATTCTTCATGAAGGCCGGGTCGTGGCGCACGACGACGTGTCGCGGCTGCGCGACCTCATGAAGATGCCATCGCTCGAGGAAGTGTTCCGCGCGCTCGTGATCGAGACCGACGTCGATCGGACCGCCGAGGATCTCGTCGGCGCGATGAGGATTTGATGACCGACGGCCGCGGCGCGCTGCTCGTGCGCACGTTCTTCTCGCGGTTGTTCGAGAGCGAGCTGATGCCGCCCGGCCTCCCACAGGTGCGGCTGCTGATCTGGAGCGCGGCTCTCATCGTCGGGCCCGGCCTTTACCTGCCCGTCAACATGTGGGGACGATACGTCTACCTCGCGAGGTGGCATCCCGAGCAACTGCAGCCGGCGATCTGGGGCGACAAGCTGCAGCTGCTCCTTCTGGCGATGATTCCGGCCGGACTCATCTCGCTGGTGATCTGGGATGGCGTGTTTCCAGATCGACGCGACGCCCACATCATGTCGGTCTTACCAATCACCAACCGGTTGATCGTCGTCGCGCGGCTTGCGGCGCTCGGCCTCGTGCTCGGTCTGATCTCCGTGCTCGTGGGCGTACCGGTCGCTCTGCTCTACGGCACGCTCGTGGGTCAGTATCAGGGCGGCGTGGTCGCGGCGATCGTCGGCAACTTTCTCAGCAGCGGTCTCGCGACGGCGTTCGTCTTCTGCTCGGTGCTGGCGATTCAGAGCGTGCTCGTCACCGTCGCACGCGGCCGCTGGACTCACCGGTTGATCGTGTGGGGCCAGTTCTCGGCCGTCATCCTGCTGCTGCAGATGGTGATTTTCCGCGGCGGGATGGTTCGCGAGCTCCGGCGCCTGCTGGAAGCGAGCATCACGCAGACGGATAGTCTGGTCGCGTGGGCGCCGCCGCTCTGGTTCCTCGGCCTCTCCGAGGTGATCGCCGGATCGCCCGGGGACCTCTTCCGTCTTCTCGCCTGGCGCGCCGTCCTCGTCACGACCGCGGTCGCCGCGGTCGCGATCGTGCTGTACATCGTCAGCTATCACCGGCTCGTGCATCGCGCGCTCGAGACGCAGGAAGTGCCGCTCGCGGCGGCGCCCGGCCTCCTCGGTCGAGCGGCCGCCAAGCTTGCCCGGCCGCTGGCCGCCGCGCGTCCGATTGCCTATGGCGTGTTCGCGTTCGCGGTGGCGAGTTTTGCGCGGAGCCGGCAACACCGGCTGCTGTACGGGATCTACATCGGCGTCGGCTGCGCCATCGCGCTTGCCGGTCTCCTGCGCGTCGCGGCCCAGGGCTGGCCGGCCGCCGCGTCGCCGTCGGGACCGCTTCTCTCTGTCTCGCTCGTGCTCACCTTTCTCGCGGCCGTCGGGGCGAGAGTGTTGTTCGCGATCCCGATGGAGCCTGCGGCGAATTGGGTCTTCCGCCTCACGGAGCGGACGACAGTGCGATCGCACGTCGCGGGCGCCCGGCTCGCGCTCCTGCTGATCGCCGCCGGGCCGCCGATTGCGCTCTTCCTCCCGGTGTCCATCGCGTTGTGGGGATCCGGGATTGCGGGAGCGCACGCGCTGTACGTGCTTGCGCTCGCCTGGCTGCTCGTCGAAGCGCTCATGTGGCGATTCGGGCGCGTGCCGTTCACCTGCCCGTACGTTCCGGGCAAAGCCAACGTCCGCCTGCTCTGGCCGTTGTATCTGACGCTGTTTACGACTTATGCGTACACGATGGCGGAGCTCGAGGTCTGGCTGCTGCGGCGCCCGGGAATGTTCGTAACCTCGATCGCCATCCTCGCCGCCTCTGCGCTCGTCGTCGCTGGCATGTCTTCGCGGCTCGGCCGGACCGATGCTTTGATCTTCGACCCGGAGCCCGAGGAGGAGGCGACGACGCTCGCCTTGAGCAGCCCGTCGTGAGCCTCTTAGGTGATCGCAATCGGGCAACCGGGCGAGCCGGTGGCCCCTTTGATCGGCACGGGCACGAACACGTACATGAATTGATACTTTCGGTCGGCCAACAGGTCGTCGAAGAAGAGGTTCTCGTGGTTGAAGATGCCGTTCCTGGTCAGCAGTTCCGCGTGGACGGGGAAAGCGAGCGACTTATCCGCGTGCGGAACGACCTCAACTGACCAGGAGTCGGCCCCGGTCAGGCAGAGGCCGCGGTCGGCGACCCACCGTGCCACCTCGAGGCCGATGCCCGGCTCGCCGGCGCCGTACTTCGCGTTGTCCTTCATCCACAGCCGCCCCCAGCCAGTGTGAAACAGGATGGCGTCCCCTTGCTTGACGTCCGCCTCGTTCAGGCCCTGCCGCGACAAGGATGCGCGGAGGTCGGCGACCGTGATCTCTTCCCCCTGGTTCAACATGCGTCCCTTCAGTCCGGCCACGTCCACCAGGTGGCCGCGAGTGACGATCGGCTTGACCTGCTCGATGCCCAGCTTCAGCAGGCCGTCGGATCCGCCGATTTCCTGCTCGCTGAAACCGTTGTAGTAACGCATCTCTGACCGGTCGCCGTCGCGTCCGCGCTGGATCCCGATGTGGCCAAGACCATCGAACTGCGTGCCGACCTGACCGATCTGGCCCGCAACGAACTCGTCATGGTAGACGAGCTTGTTGGCGCCTACCGGACCACCGGTCGGACCGCCGGGGATGGTCACGGAGAAAGTCCTCGTGCCGAAAAGCGGCATCCCCGCTTCGTACACGCGTCCCAGCCGGTAAATCCTGCCGTCGCGGATCGACCTGGCCGCATCCAGTACTTTGGCCGGGGTGATCCAGTTCGACGCGCCCGCCTGGTCGCCCTGTCCCCATCGCGACGGCCACCACTGAGGTGTCGAAGCAGGCGCCGGCACTGGACCCTGGGCGACCAGCCGCGGGCGCGGTCTCCAGGCTGTCATCAGTCCGCCGAGGCCGAGGGCGGCAAGAAACCGGCGACGGGAAGAAGATTCATCGAGCGGCATCACGGACTCCCATCAGAAAGGTGGCGGATTCTACTCCGAGGACTCAGGAGTTGCGGCATTCAGGGCATGAGATACATTTGACCCTCACAGGGGGGACGATATGAGCGAGCAGCAGAATCTCAACGTCGTTCGCGGCCTGTATGCCGCGTTCGGCCGCGGCGACCTCGACGGGATCCTGGCGCCACTCGATCCCCAGGTGTCCTGGCGGACGCCCGGGGCTCCGGACCTGCCGACGGGCGGTCTGCGCCAGGGGGTTCCAGCGGTACGCGAGTTCTTCGGGCTCCTGTTGAACACTCTCGACATCGCCGATTTCCAGCCGCGGGACTTCCTGGCGGCAGGCGATACGGTGGTCGTGCTCGGCACGAGCCGCGAGGGTCCAAAGGGGAGCGGCAGGCTCGTGGACTTCCGGTGGGTGCACGTCTTTACGTTCCGGAATGACAGGATTGTGGCGTTCGAGGAACCGGCCGACGTCAGCGAGCTGGTTGCGGAGTTCCGCCGGTCGCGGGCACACGCGTGATTGGAGCAGGTGGCCGCACGGGCGAGGACGTAATGGCTGACGAGGCGAAGAACTACATCACGCCCGCCGGGTACCGGCGATTGCAGGACGAGCTCGCACGCCTGTGGAAGGTGGAGCGGCCGCCAATCGTGACGACGGTAACGTGGGCCGCGGGCAACGGCGATCGCTCGGAGAATGGCGACTACATCTACGGGAAGCAGAAGCTGCGCGAAATCGACCGGCGTATCCGCTACCTGTCGAAAAGTCTCGACCGGGCCGTGGTGGTGGACAACTCGGCCAGGACGCACGACCGGGTCCACTTCGGCGCGACCGTGACGATCCTCTACGAGACCGGCGGCGAGCGCGAGGTCACGATCGTCGGTGTGGACGAGCTCGATGCCGGCGACGCGCGCGTGTCCTGGCGCTCTCCGTTGGCCAGGGCGCTGCTGACGGCTAAGGTCGGAGACACGGTGACGGTTCGGGCGCCGCGCGGACCCGAACGCCTCGAGATCATCGCGGTGCGCTACGACGACCTGGGCTAGCCGTGCTCGAGAGGACGACCGGCTCCACCTGACGCTCAAGTAGCAGACTGCTCGTACCACCCGAGGACACGCAGCGCCCGCAGCGTGTTCCACCGCACCCGAGGACACGCAGCGCCCGCAGCGTGTTCCACCGGCTGGGCCGAAGGTCGCCATCCTCGAGCGCAAAGTGGACCTTGCCGGGATGCGTGTTCTCCAGCAGCCAGGTGCCATCGGGCTGCTGCTTTGATCGGAGCAAGTCGATCGCTTCGTCGATCCGCGAGTCCGGCACATCTCCGACCGAGCGGAAGTAGTCGAGGGCACGCAGCACGTCGTAGTGCCAGCGGGTCGGAAACGAGAATTGCAGCCAGGCCGGGTTGACGACTTCGCCGGTGCTCTTGCGTCGGACCAGCTTTCGTTCGAGGAGGTACTCCTCACCCCGCCGCCGCGCCGCGATGGACTCCGCAGAGCCACCGGTTGCGCGCTCGTGCGCCAACAGTCCTTCCAGGACGTTGATCGTGGTCGCGAACGACGAGCGGACCGAACCGTTCTCCATCTCGCAGTTCCACCCGCCGTCCTCGAGCTGCTCACCCAGCAGGCGCGCGACTACGCCATCCACATCCTGATCAAAGTAGGTGCCCAATGTGACGGTCCTGCCATTGATGCACGGCTCGACCTCGCCGCTGAAGAACGGTTGTCCCGCGTGCTCCCAACGGCAGTGGTCTCTGACGAGCGCCACCGCTCGGCGCACTCGGTCAGAGCACGGGTCGACACCGAAATCATGCAGCAGCTGGAGTGTTGGCAACGTGGAGGTCCAGGGCTGACCCTGGCTCTCGTCGGACTGGTCGAAGCGTCGCGCCGGGAAGCACGCGCCTCCTGCCCACTGGCCGTCTTCGCCTTGCAACGCCAGCAGTCTGGCGCCCCAACCCTCGGTGGCCACCCGCGCGCGCTCCGCCGAGATCACCTCAGCCGGCGCACGGACAAGATCGCGCAACACCTGCCAGCGGATGGCGGGGTCCGAATCGAGCAGCCAGTCCAGTACGGCCATGCTCCCCTGATGGCAGTAAGGTCGCGTCGAGCTTGCGTCTACGGGATGGCTTCCTCCACCTTCATGAAGCTCATCGGTCCAAGTTTGAGGGCGCGCACGGGCCCTTCGATCACCTTGCGATCGCCGACCACCACGACCGCCAGGCGGCCGGGCTGCACGAGCATCTTCGCCACGCGCTGCACGTCGGCGGCGCTCACCTCCTGAATGCGATCCACGTAGGTCGCGAAGTACGTGTCAGGCAGATCGTAAGTGACGACCTCCGCGAGCTGCGTGGCGAGGTTCCCTGTCGTCTCGAATCGCTGCGGGAAGCGCAGGGCGATGTAGTTCTTCGCCTTCGCCAGCTCGTCGGCCGGCACCGCCTGCGCGATCCCCTCGAGCTCCTTGAAGAACTCGACCAGCGCCTCCGAGGTCTTGTCGGTCTGCACGCCGGCCGTCGCGTAGAACGCTCCGGCCGTTCGCCGCATCTCGAACCTCGATACGGCGCCGTACGCGTACCCGTGCTGTTCACGCAGGTTCTGGTTGAGCCGCGACGTGAACGCCCCACCCAGGATCGTGTTCATGACCTGGATCGCGTAGAAGTCAGGCGTGGATCGCGGGACACCGACCCAGCCGATTCGTATCTGCGACTGCGCCGCTCCCGGCTTGTCGACGATGACGACGGTCCGGTTCTTCACCTGCGCCGGCGCGCTCAGCGTATCCGGAGCCCGGGGCCTCTCAGGCCCCGGGACGCCCTGAGCACCTTTCCACGTTCCGAACGAGGCCTCGAGGAGGGGCAGCACAGCGTCCGGGTTGACGTCGCCGACAACCAGCAGTGCGGCGTTGCCAGGGGTGAACTGCCGCCCATGAAACACCCGCAGGTCGTCCACGCTGAACGTTTTCAGCGCCGCGCTCGTGCCGAGCATGGTCGTCGCGTACCGGTGAGCGCCGAAGATGACGCGATTGAACGCGGCGGACACGATCGATGCCGGCTCGTCGCGCGCTTGCTGCACGGACGTCAGGCGCTCCTCGCGCAGCCGGTCCAGTTCCTTCGCCGGGAAAGAGGGGCGCAACGCGACGTCCGCCATGAGCGGGAGCGCGTTGCCGAGCCGCGCGACCGGCACGTGCAGGCGGACGCTCGTCGAATCGAATCCGCTTCCCGTCGACACGTCGGCGCCGAGAAAATCGATGGCGTCCGCGAGCGCGAGCGCGTCGCGTGCGCCGGCTCCTTCGTCCAGCATCGCCGCCGTGAGGCTCGCAAGCCCTTCCTTTCCGACCGGATCGGCGGCGCTGCCGGCGCGCAGCACGAGATCCACCTGCACGACCGGGACCTCGTGCAGCTCGACGATCCAGACCGGGAGGCCGTTTGCGAGCTGGCGTTTCTGGATCGCCGGGAGCTTCAGCGCAGGCGCGGTCCCCGGCTTTGGCGGCGCAGACCGGTCGGGGACCTGAGCGAGCGTCGGCCAGGACCCGAGCAGCAGACCCAGCGCGAGCGTCAGCGCTTTGATAGTCATTGCCCGGGCGCTTTCTTCGGCACGACAGTCAGCTCCACGCGTTTCCCGGCCGGCAGGAACCTCTGGATGGCGGCCTGGACGTCTTCCGCCGCCAGCGCGCGATACCGGGCGAGATCTTCGTTGAAGAAGTCCGGGTTACCGGTCGCGAAGTAGTAGTTGTTCAGCACATTCGCTTTCCCGCCGAAACCGCCGACCGCCTCCATCGCGTCGAGGAACGCGGACTCCATCTGGTTGACCGCCCGCTCGATCTCGCGGGGGGAAGCCGCTGTCACCCGCAGCTTCTCCAGCTCCTCGTCGATGACTTTCTGCACGTCGGCGATCGCGACCTTCGGCCTGGCGGTCGCTTCGATCGTAAACTGCGAGCCGAGCGCCGCGGAGCTCTGGAACGCGCTGACGTCCTGCGCGATCTGCATCTCGTAGACGAGCCTCTTGTACAGCCGTGAGTTCTTGCCTCCGGTCAGGAGCTGCGCGGCGATGTCGAGCGCGGCGTCTCCCGGCGCGAACTGCGCCGGCGTCAGCCACGCGAGGTAAACCCGCGGCAGCTGGACCTGATCCTCGAGCGTCCGTTTCTTCACCTCCGTCAGGATGGCCGGCGGCGCTTCGATCGGACGAACCGGCGCCCCCGGCTTGACGTCGCCGAACCACTTCTCGACCGCCGCGCGCGTCTGCGCGGGATCGATATCTCCGGCGATGACGACGCTCGCGTTGTTCGGACCGTAGTACTGCTTGAAGAAATCGACGACGTCCTCGTAGCTCGCCGCCGTGAGGTCTTCCATGTAGCCGATGGTCGGCCAGTGATACGGATGGTCGTCCGGGTAGAGCATTTCGCCGAGCACGATCTCCGCCATCCCGTACGGCTCGTTCTCGTACGACTGGCGGCGCTCGTTCTTGACGACGTCGCGCTGACCGTCGACGCGCGCCGGGCTCATCGCGTCGAGCAGATACCCCATGCGATCCGATTCGAGGAAGAGCGCCAGCTCCAGCGCGTTCGACGGAACGTCGATCCAGTAGTTCGTGCGGTCGGTATCCGTCGAGCCGTTGTTGGTGCCGCCGGTCGCTTCGAGCAGCGTGTCGAACTCGCCTTCTTTCACGTGCTTCGAGCCCTCGAACATCAGGTGCTCGAAGAGGTGCGCGAAGCCCGTCCGTTTCGGCTTCTCCCGCGCGGAGCCGACGTGATACCAGGCGTTGACGCTCACGAGCGGGACGCTGTGGTCCTCGTGCAGGATCACATGCAGGCCGTTCGGCAGCGTGAACTGGCTGTACGGGACGGCCAGCCGGGGCGCGGGGGGTGGAGCCTCCTGGGCCAGTACGAGCAAGGGGATTAGCGCGAGAAACATGAAGCAAGTTAACCTGATCACCCCGCGTTAATCCAAGGATCTGCGTGAATCTGCGTTAATCTGCGGTTTATCTTCTCCCATCGCCTTCCCTCCGATCGGCGTCCCAATCGATTGCACCAGACGCTCGAGCGCCTTCGCGCCGCGGGGGAGCCGCTGATTGATCTGACGCTGTCGAACCCGACGACGGCCGGGATCAATTACCCCACAGACCTGCTCTCCAGCCTCGCGTCGAGCGACGGCCTCCGGTACGATCCTTCGCCGCTCGGCCTGCCTCCGGCCCGCGAGGCGGTCTCACGTCTGCTGCGCCTGCCGCCGGACCGCGTCGTCATCACCGCGAGCACGAGCGACGCGTACTCGCTGCTCTTCAAGCTTCTCTGCGATCCGGGCGACGATGTGCTGGTGCCGCAGCCGAGTTATCCGCTCTTCGACCTGCTGGCGCCGCTCGACGCGATCCGCGCGGTGCCGTACGCGCTCGACGAGGCGGCCGGCTGGGCGATCGATCTCGACGGCGTGCGCGCCGCCGCCACCCCGCGCACGCGCGCGATCCTCCTCGTCAACCCCAACAACCCGACCGGGTCGTACATCCGCCGCCGCGACCTCGACGCGCTGGCGGCGTTCTCCGCCGAGCGCGGCATCGCGATCGTGGGGGACGAAGTGTTCTACGACTTTCCCCTCGGGACGAACGGCGCCCTGCCGGCCGACACCGCGCGCGTCATCGACCAGGATGAGGCGCTCGCCTTCAGTCTTGGGGGTCTGTCGAAATCGGCCGGACTGCCGCAGCTCAAGCTCGGGTGGATGGCGGTGTCGGGGCCGACGGGCCTCGTGTCCGAAGCGCTCGAGCGGCTCGAGATCATCTGCGACACGTACCTGCCGGTCGCGACGCCGGTTCAGCTTGCCGCCCCGAGGCTCCTGTCGGCGGGGGAGGCGATTCGTGCGCAGATCCGCGGGCGGGTGCGCGCGAATCACGACCGGCTGGCGAGCGATGTGGCTCGCCACCCGTCGATTCGCCTGCTGCCCGTCGAGGGGGGCTGGTACGCGATCCTTCAGGTGCCGGCGCTCCGGTCGGAGGACGATCTGGCCCTGGACTTGCTCGAGCGGGACCGCGTGGTCGTCCACCCGGGCTACTTCTTCGACTTTTCCCGTGAGGCGTTTCTCGTCGCCAGCCTGCTGCCGCCCCCCGACGCGTTCGCGGAGGGCGTGAGGCGCGTCATCGCGCGCACGGCCACCGATTGAAGCCACGGATATCGCTGATGACGGGCCACGGATTTCGCGGATGACGCGGTTCAAGGCCGGCCGGCACGCCGGCGTGCTCGTCCCCCTCTTCTCGATCCCGTCGGGGCGCTCGTGGGGGATCGGAGAGATTGGCGACATCGCGCGCTTCGCGTCCTGGCTGCGCGGCGCGGGCCACGACTTCATCCAGTTGCTGCCGGTCACTGAAATCGCCGCCGACGAGACGTCGCCGTACTCGGCGATGACCGCGATGGCCATCGATCCCATTTACATCTCGCTGGCGGACGTGCCGGAATTCCAGGCGATCGGCGGGGAATCGATCGCGTCTCCTCCCGCGCGCTACGCGATCGATGCCGTCCGGCGCTCGCCGCGCGTCCGGTACGATGCGGTCCGCGCGCTCAAACGGGCCGCGCTTCGCGCGGCGTTCGAGCAGATCGTCGAAAGCGGCCGGCTCGAGCCGCGCCGCGCTGAAATGTTCGACGCCTTCGTCGCGCGAGAGCGGTGGTGGCTCGAGGACTACGCGCGATTCCGAGCCATTCGACAGACGTCGGGTCGCTCCTGGATCGACTGGCCCACGCCGTTGAGGAACCGGGAGTCAGCCGCGCTGGCGGCTGCCGATCGAGAGCACGAGCGCGACATTCACTTCTATCGCTACGCGCAATGGATCGCCGACGAACAGTGGCGCGCGGCGCGCGAACAGGCGGGGGTCGGCCTCTTCGGCGACGTGCCGTTCACGGTCAGCGGCGACAGCGCGGACGTCTGGGCGCGTCAGGGCGAATTCTGCGTGGACGCGTCGGTCGGCACGCCGCCGGACGCGTTCAGCGAGACCGGGCAGAACTGGGGCCTGCCGGTGTACCGCTGGGACGTCGTCGAAGCAGGAGGCGACGAGTGGGCGCGGCAACGGGCGCGCCGGAGCACCGCGCTCTACGACGCCTACCGCATCGATCACGTCGTGGGCTTTTACCGGACCTTCGTCCGGCCGCTGACGTCGGGTCCGCTCTACTCGCCGGAACGCGCGCGCGAGTTCGAGCCATATTTTTCGCCGGCCGACGAACCGGCGCAGCGGGCGCAGGGCGAGCGCATCCTCGCGGCGTTTCGATCCGAGGAGGCGCTGGTCGTCGCCGAGGATCTCGGCACCATCCCGGACTTCGTCCGCGAGTCGCTCGCGTCGCTCGGCGTGCCGGGCTTCCGCGTGCTGCGCTGGGATCGGGACTGGCACGCGCCAGGCCAGCCGTTCGGCGACCCGCGGACCTGGCCGGCCTCCTCTGTCGGAGTGTCCGGCACGCACGACACCGCGTCGCTGGCGGAGTGGTGGGACACGGCTGACGCCGAGGAACGAACCGCATTTCTCGCGATTCCGGACCTCGCCACACGAGGCCTCACCGCGTCGAGCAGGTTCGGTCCGGAACTCCGCGACGCCATTCTCGAGGCGATCCTCGGAAGCGGATCCGACTTCGTGATCACGCCCATCCAGGACCTCTTCGGCTGGCGGGATCGCCTCAACGTGCCGGCGACGACCGGTCCCCAGAACTGGACCTGGCGTCTCCCGTGGCTGTCCGATCGCATGATGGAGGAGCCGGAGCCGCGCGACCGCGCCGCCCAACTGGCGGCGATGACGGAGCGGCACGGGCGGCGACCGCCGCACTAACGTCGGGCGTAGCTGCTTCAGGCGAAGCGGCTGAGTGATAGCATCCGGCGCGAAGGGGGTGGTCCATGGGTCCGCTGTCCCGCCGGGAGTTCATCGGAGCCACGAGCGGTGCGGCCGCCGCTCCACTCGTCGGCCGCCTTGGCACGCGGCGTCAGGGCTCGACCTCGACAACCGCGCTCACCCTCGCCTGCGCCGACTACATCAGGTTCATGCCCGTTGCGACAGGCGACGTGCGCCCGGATGCGCTGACGCTGACGTGGCTCCGCGGCGATCGCAACCAGATGCTCCGCCGCGCCACGACCGATCCGGCCGTCCACGGGGGCGAGACCTCGATGGCACAGCACCTGATCCGCGTCGACCGCGGTGACCGTTCGCTCGTGGCCATCCCGGTCTTCCCGCTCCGCAACTTCACGGCGCGCGACATCTACACGTTGAAAGGCTCGACCCTCTCACCGTCGAGCCTGAACGGCAAGCGCATTGGCATCTACAACTGGGCCGCAAGCGGCGCGATCTGGTATCGCCAGCTCGTCCGGTATCTGGGCCAGGATCCCGCGAAAGTGCAGTGGGTCGTAGGCAGCCCGGACTCGACGACGGCCGTTGCGGTCAACGTGACGCTGCCGCCGAACGTGACGCTCGCGCCGCCGGGATCGTCTCTGAGCGATCTGCTCCTCGCGGGGGACATCGTCGCGTTCTTCGCTCCGCTCCCGCCCTCGAAGTACGACGCGGCGAACGGACCGATCGTCCGTCTCATCCCGGATTTCCGCTCCGTGGAACAGCGCTACTTCCGCGAGACGCGCTGCTACCCGCCGCAGCACGTCATCGTCCTTCGACGCGAGGTGTGGGAACGCGACCGATCGGTGGGCACGCGGCTGGTCGAGACGTTCGAACGCTCCGAGGCGTCGTTCACCGCGGCGCAGCGTCTCTACCCGTACGGCACCCCCTGGCTCGTTTCCGAGATCGAAGAGACCGAGCGGCTCATGGGCCGCGACTTCCACCCGCACGGGCTCGACAAGAATCGACACGCGCTCGATGTGTTCTGCCAGTCGGGATTCGAGGACGGCCTGACGAAGCGGCGGGTGACCGTCGACGAGTTCTTCGCCGAGTTCGTCCAGAGCCGTCACGCGGGGTAAACTCACTCATCTATGCCCGTCTCAACCGACGCGGTCGCGAAGGCGCGCGCAGCGCTCGACCGCCACACCCGTGAAATCATCGAGTGGCACTTCGATCCGGTGACCGGCTGTCCGTTCTGGCTGGACTTCGCGAAGCGGCTGGACTGGGACCCGCGGGGCGAGGTCCGCGGCTACGAGGACCTCGCGAAGTTCGGCCCATTCCAGGACGAATGGCTGCGCGGGGGGCCCGTGCGGCGCTGGGTCCCGAAGGCCTACGCGCACCGCCCCGTATCGATCTTCGAGACCGGCGGTAGCACCGGGGTGCCCAAGTCGCGGATCAACATCGACGACTTCCGCATCGACTACGAGATGTTCAGCGACACGCTGCCGGACTGGGCGTTTCCGAAGGGCAGCGACTGGCTGGAGGTCGGGCCGTCCGGTCCGCGGCGGCTGCGGCTGGCGGTCGAGCACCTCGCCCAGCACCGCGGCGGGATCTGCTTCATGGTGGACCTCGACCCGCGCTGGGTCATCAAGCTGATCAAGCGGCGCCAGTTCGAGGAGGCGGAGCGCTACAAGCAGCACGTCGTCGAGCAGGCGCTCACGCTGCTGCGCGCTCACCAGAACATCCGCTGTCTTTTCACCACGCCGAAGCTGCTGGAGGCGCTGGCCGAAAAGATCTCGCTCCGCAAGGCCGGGATTACCGGCGTGTTCTGCGGCGGCACGGAGATGACGCCGCAGTTTCACCGCTTCGCGGTCGAAGAGCTGCTCGACGGCGTCTACTTCGCCCCGACGTACGGCAACACGCTGATGGGGCTCGCGGTCCACAAACCGCTGGACCCGGCCGACAACTACGCGGTCATCTACTACCCGCCCCTGCCGCGCGCGATGATCGAGGTCGTCGACCCCGACAATCCGGATCGCGTCGTCGAGTACGGCCAGACCGGCCGCGTCCGCCTGACGACGCTGACGAAGGAGTTCTTCATGCCGCGCTTCCTCGAGCGGGACGAAGCGGAGCGCGAGCCGCCCTGCGAGCCGTACCCCTGGGACGGCGTGCGCAACGTCCGGCCGTTCTCGCGGTTTGCGACGAGCGTCGTTGAGGGCGTGTACCTGAACTTGGAATTCAGAATTCAGAATCCAGAATCCAGAAGGCCTGCCAGCGGGCGTAGCCGGGCAGGCCGCTGGATTCGCTTCTGGATTCCCTTCTGGATTCTGAATTCTGGATTCTGGATTCTTCCAGCGTCAGCAACCGCCGACACCCGCCTGCGCGTGGAATTCACCGACAAAGGAGACTGCAGCGTCGTCACGGTCGGCGCGAGTGGCCGGTCGGCTGTTCGCTATCCCCGTCAATCGGCGGAGTGGCGGTGCGCTGTGACGTCGGTCGGCGATACCGGCGCGGTCGAGCTCGAAGTCGTGGCGCCGCCCGGCGCGGAGCGTCCGGCGTCGAGCTTTCCGCAGCTGAAGTGGACGGAGGACAGCGGCCGGTGGGAGGGCCGCGCGCGGCTGCCGTCCCCGCCGTCCTTCGTGCGCCTCGTGCCGGCCGGCTCGGCGCGCGAGCGGTGGCTCGACGTCAGCGTGCTGGCCGCGGCGGCAATCGCCACGATCTGGTCGCTCGCGTTTGCCCGGAGACGCAGCTAAGTGAGTGGCTTCGGCTGGAACTTCTACGGGTTCTTCGTTTTCTGCATTTTTTGGATCGCCGGCTACTTCCTCTGGGCGCGTTCCAGACAGCGCGCCGAGCGTGAGCGAGGCGTGGCAGGCGCTGGGGGTGGGGCCCCAGCGCATACCAAAGAGAAGTAGATGCCGACGCCTCTCGCCATCGTCCTGGTCGCGTACTTCGCCGCCGTCATCACGCTTGCCATCGTCGGCTATCGCCGCACGCGCACGTCGGCGGATTTCATCGTCGCCGGCCGGTCGCTCGGTGCTCTGGTCGGTGGCGCGACGCTGGCGGCGACGCAGATCAGCGCCGGCACGTTCGTCGGGACGGTCGGCCTGCACTACATGGCGGGCGTCTGTTTCATCTGGGTCTGGCCGGGCGCGTGGCTGGGATGGCTCGTGTCGGCGGTGTTCGTGGCGCCGCGGCTGCGCGCGGCGGGGGTCCTGACGATCCCGGAGTACTGCGAGCGCCGGTTCGGCAGCCGCGCGGTGCGCGCGCTGGCGGCGGTCCTCATCGTCCTCGCCTACACGATCTTCCTGGTCGCGCAGTACAAGGCGAGCGGCATCATCGTTTCGACGGTGCTCGGCTGGCCCGCCTGGACGGGCATCGCGCTCGTGCTCGTCAGCACCGTCGTGTACTCGCTCGCCGGCGGCCTCCATGGCGGCGCGCGGATCGACCTGCTCCAGAGCCTGGTGATGGTCGTCGGCCTGCTGGCGGCGGTGCCCTACCTGCTCGGCCATCTCGGCGGGGTCGAAGCGCTCGGCCGCGCGCTCGCGCAGATCGATCCGAGGCTGACGGGCTGGTTTTACGGCTGGCGCGAGCTGCTGGCTTTCGGCGCGGCCTTCGGCCTGTCTCTTGCCGCGACGCCGCTCGAGGCGACGCGCTTCATGGCGATGCGCGACGCGGCGACCGCGCGGTACGCGATCGGCGTGGCGTATGTCTTCCAGGCCATCATCGGCTGCGCGATCATGATCGTCGGCCTGTCCATGCGGGCGCTCTTTCCGTCGCTGCCGTCGCCCGATCTCGCGAGCTCGGTGATGGCGGCGCACGTGCTGTCGCCGATCGCCGGATCGCTGCTGCTCGTCGCCGCCTTCTCCGCGATCATGAGCACGGTCAACGCGATTCTGCTCGTCGGCGCCGCGAGCGTCGCGCACGATCTCTACGGGAGGTTTCTGAGGCCGGATGCAGGGGAGCGCGAACGGCTCGCCGCCAATCGGATCGCGGTTCTGGCGCTCGCGGTGGCGCCGGTGTGGTTCGCCATCCGCGAGGTGACGCTCGTGCAGTTCATCGTGATCACCCAGGCGAACCTGATAGCGAGCGCATTCTTCGCGCCGCTGGTGCTGGGGCTGAACTGGCGGCGGGGCGGGAGGATGGCTGCGCTCGCGTCGATGCTCGGCGGCTCGACCGCCTGCATCATCTGGACGCTGTCGCGGCCGCGGCCGCTCGGTATTGATCCGATTTTTGCAGGCGTGGGGGTGAGCCTTGCAGCGTTTATTCTTGTAGCGTCGTTGACTAAAGAGCATGTCATTCAAAGATCCTGATCTCGAACGCCGCGCCCACGAACTGATCTCCCTCGACGAGCCGCTCGCGCTCATTCGTCGCTTTTCAACCCTCACCCGCGAATCGGGGACGGCGGACGAACGCGCCGCGGGCGAGTACATCGCCGAGCGGCTCCGTCGGCTCGGCGTGCCGGTCACGGTTCACGATCCGGAGCTGTATCTGAGCATCCCGGAGCGATCCGAGCTGCGTGTACTCGGACCCGGCGGAGCAGCCATTCGGTCGCGGCCTCCGTCGTTCGCCCGATCGACCAGCGGCGAAGAGACGTCCGGGGAGCTCGTGTACGTCCCTTCGACGTATGCCGGCGGCACGGCGAGCCTGTTCGACACGCCGATGGCGGCCGTCGGTGAGCAGGCCGTCGAAGGGAAGATCGTGCTGACAGAGGGCTACTCGATGCCCGGGACCGTTCACGCGTTCGAGCGGCGCGGCGCGATCGCGCAGGTCTTCATCCATCCGGGCGACAGCATCCACGAAGGGATCTGCACACCCATCTGGGGTGCGCCCACACACGAGTCGATCGCGCGCAAGCCGCGTACGCCCGTCGTTTCCGTCTCGCGTCCCGACGGCGAGCGGTTGGCGGCGCTCGCGTCGGCGAACGGTCCGATCCGGGTCGGCGTGCGCACCTGGCTTCGCGAAGGCTGGTCACCCTGCCTTCTGCCGGTCGCCGAGATCCGCGGCGCGGCCGATCCGGACGAGTTTCTCCTCGTGCACGGTCACTACGACTCGTGGTACGTCGGCATCGGCGACAACGCGACCGGAGACGCGGCGCTGCTGGAGCTCGCGCGCGTTCTGTACGCCCTGCGCGACGGGCTGAAGCGATCCGTCCGCATCGCCTGGTGGCCCGGCCATTCGACCGGCCGGTATGCCGGGTCGACGTGGTACGCGGACGCGTTCGCCGACGACATCGACGAATGGTGCCTCGGCCACCTCAACATCGATTCACCTGGCTGCGCCGGCGCGACCGCGTACGAAGAGGTCATGTGGATGGCCGAGGCGGCGGAGCTCTGCATCGACGCGATTGGCGACGCGCTCGGCGAGCCGGCGCGCGGGATGCGCCCGCTTCGCGCCGGCGACTACTCGTTCAATCAGATCGGCCCTTCGGCGTTCTACATGCTGCTCTCGAACATCCCGAGGGAGGAGCGCGCGGCGCGCGGGTACTACGCCGTCGGCGGATGCGGCGGCAGCCCCGTCTGGCACACGCCGGCGGACGGGCCGGGGGTCGAGGACGGCGAGATCCTCCGGCGCGATCTGCAGGTGTACCTCACGACGATCGTCAGGGCGGTCAACGCGCCGCTCCATCCGTTCGACTACGGCGCGACGGCGACCGAGATCGCGTCGGCGGTCGGCAAGTACCAGGAGCAGGCGGGCGGAATCGTCGACTTCGCGCCGATCCTCGACGACCTGCGGGCGCTGCGGTCCGCCGTGGCTGCATGGACCGCCGAGGCCGGACGCCGCGTGCAGGCCGCGCCAGACGATCACGCGCTCCGCAGACGAGTGAACGCGACGCTTCGGCGGCTCGCGCGCATCCTGGTGCCGCTCAACTACGCGCGTGGGGAGCGCTTCGATCACGATCCCGCGATCAAGCTGCCGGCGGTGCCACGCCTCGAGGCGGCTGCTCTGGTGGCGAGCGCCGGGTCCGCGGTTCGCCCTTTCATCCGTACCGCGCTCGTGCGGGAGCGCAACAAAGTCCGGGCGATGCTCCGCCAGGCGCTCCGCGAAGTACAATCGTCCTGAAGTTCGGAGGCTCAGGCCCCAGGCCCTAAACCCCAGGCCCTAGCGATGATCCAGATCCCGATCCTCCGTCACGGCGAGCCCTACACGAGCCTCGACGTCGCGACCGTCCGACATCACCGGACCGGCGCGCCGTTTGTCGAGATCAGCCAGGCCAACGTGGGCCTCATCCGCCGCGATCTGCTGCCCGACGCGCAGGCCGCGGCGCGCCGCGCGCTCGTCGACGTGCCGATGTCACGCCTGTTCGAGATCTGCCGCGAGACGGCCGACCGCTTCCTGAACGACGCCCTGCCGCTCGGGCGGGCGGACCAGACCCGCGACGACTACATCGAACAGGTTTCAGCGACGACGGGGATGCCGTACGTGATGGTGCGGCGGAACATGGATCGCATCGCGGCGGTCCTGCGGGAGATGCCGGAAGTCATCGCGGGCCTGACTCGCGGTCTCGATCCCCGCGTCCTCGACGCCGGTGTCGGCGAAACGAACGGCCACACGGTCAGCTTTTTTCCCCGAGCGTCGACGTTCGGCGTCGTCCTGCCGAGCAACTCGCCCGGCGTCCACTCGCTCTGGACGCCTGCGATTCCGCTGAAGATGCCGCTCGCGCTCAAACCGGGGAGCGCGGAGCCGTGGTCGCCGTTTCGCATTGCCCAGGCCTACATCGCTTCGGGCGCGCCGAAGGCGGCGTTCGGCTATTACCCCGCGGATCACGCCGGCGCGGGAGAGATTCTCCGGCAGACGGGACGCGGAGCGTTCTTCGGCGACGCGACTTCGGTCGGCGCTGTTGCCGGCGACCCGAAGATTGAGTTGCACGGTCCGGGCTACACCAAGATCCTCCTCGCGCCCGATTGCGTCGATCGATGGCGGGACTATCTCGATTTGATGGCGAGCTCGATCGCCGAGAACGGCGGCCGCTCGTGTGTGAACGCCTCAGGCATCTGGACGCCGGGCCGCGGCCGCGAGATCGCGGATGCGCTCGCCGCGCGGCTTGCCGCCATCGGTCCGCGCGCCGCCGACGACGAGCAGGCGGCGATCGCGCCGTTCACGGACCCGCGCGTCGCGGAGTGGATCAACGGCCAGATCGAGGCCGGGCTGCGCGAGCCTGGAGCGATCGATCTCACCGCGGCGCATCGCAAGGGCCCACGCTTGGTCCGATGGGAAGGCTGCACGTATCTGCTGCCGACGATCATCTACTGCGACAGTCCGTCGCACCCGCTTTCGAACCGCGAGTTCCTCTTTCCGTTTGCCGCCGTGGTCGAGATGAGCGCTGAGGACGTGGCTGCCGTGCCCACGCCGTTCGGGCCGACGCTCGTCGTCACCGCCCTGACCGGCGACAGGCGGCTGGTCGATCGGCTCATCGAATCGCCGCTCGTCGACCGCATCAACGTGGGGCCGATCAAGACGAACCAGATCGCGTGGGATCAGCCCCACGAGGGAAACCTGTTCGAGCATCTGTACGCACGCCGTTCATATCAGCAGGCCGTATGAAACTTCTCGCGCTGACAGCCGGCGCCGGGCCGATGTATTGCGGGAGCTGCCTGCGCGACAACGCGCTGGCGGCGGAGCTCGTGCGGCGCGGCCACGACGTCATCCTCATGCCGCTCTACACGCCGACCCGGACCGACGAGCCGAACGTCAGCCGGAGCCGCGTGTTTCTCGGCGGCATCAGCGTCTACCTCGAGCACAAGCTGCCGATCTTCCGCCACACCCCGAAGCTGCTCGACCGGTTGTGGGACGCGCCCGCGGTCATCCGCGCGATGGCCAACCGGCCGGTCCAGACCAATCCGCGGATGCTCGGTGAGCTGACGGTGTCGACGCTTCGAGGGGAGCACGGCGCGCAGCGGAAAGAGGTCGAGAAGCTCTGTGACTGGCTCGCGACCGAGCCGCCGCCCGATCTCACGATCCTGCCCAACTCGCTGCTCATCAGCCTCGCGGCGCCCATCCGGCGCGTCACCGGCCGTCCCGTCGCGGTGACGCTGCAAGGAGAGGATCTGTTCATCGCGGGCCTCGGCGAGCCCTGGCGCAGCGACACGATCGATTTGATCCGCAAGCAGATGCAACACGTCGACGCGGTGTTTGCCGTCAGCGAGCAGTACTCGCGCTTCATGATGTCGTATCTGGCCATCCCCGCGGCGAAGATGCACGTGCTGCCGCTTGGAGTGAATATCGAAAGCCTCCGAAGCGGTGGCCAGGCGGCCGTCGAGCCAAAACGAGGACGACGGGTCGGCTTCTTCGGCCGCATCGCGCCGGAGAAGGGGCTGCACGTCTTGTGCGAGGCGTACCGCCGCCTCAGAGAACGACAGGACCTGGGGCCGCTGACGCTCGAAGCGGCCGGGTACCTCGGGCCAGAGTATCGGACCTACCTGCGGGACATCGAAGCGAAAGTGCGCGGCTGGGGCCTCGAATCGGAGTTCCACTATCATGGCGAGCTCGATCGCTCCGCCAAAGGGACCTTCCTGCGCAGCCTCGATGTCTTCTCGCTGCCCGCCACCTACGACGAGCCGAAGGGGCTCTCGGTGCTCGAGGCGATGGCCTGCGGCGTGCCGGTCGTCCAGCCGCGTCGCGGCTCGTTCATCGAGATGCTTCAGAAGACGGGCGGCGGTCTCCTCGTGCCGCCGGACGATCCCGGCGCGCTCGCCGACGGGCTGGCCTCGATTCTCGCCGACCCCGCTCGACGCGCGGCGCTCGGCGCGACGGGCGCCGCGAACGTCGCCCGCCACTACACGGTCGCCCGGATGGCCGATCGCGCGATTGAGGTCTACAGCGCGGTCGCGGGCCAGGCGGCGACCAAGACCGCATAGACGCCGGCGTGCTGAAGGCGACCAACGTCTCCAAGAGCTATCCCGGACCGCGTGGCGCCATCGAGGTGCTGTCGGGCGTTTCGCTGGAGCTCAATCCCGGCGAGACGGCGTCGATCATGGGCCCTTCCGGGAGCGGGAAGAGCACGCTGCTCTACGTGCTGGGCGCGCTCGAGCCGCCGTCCGGCGGGGAGGTCGCGCTCGATGGCGTCAACCCGTTCGCGCTCGGCGAGCGTGAGCTCGCCGCCTTTCGCAATCGCCGCGTCGGGTTCGTCTTCCAGGATCATTTCCTGCTGCCCCAGTGCACGGTCCTCGAGAACGTCCTCGCGCCGACGCTCGTGGACTTGTCGGGTGGAAACGCGCGGGCCCGCGCCGAGTGGCTCCTGGCACAGGTCGGCCTGACCGACAGGCGCGACCATCGCCCCGCCACGCTGTCGGGCGGCGAGCGGCAGCGCGCCGCGATCGCGCGCGCCCTCATCCGTCAGCCCCGGCTCGTGCTGTGCGACGAGCCGACCGGCAATCTCGATCGCCAGTCGGCCGACGCGGTCGCCGCGCTGCTGCTCGATCTGCAGACGCGCGAGCAGGCCATTCTCGTGGTCGTCACGCACAGCGCCGCGCTCGCCGATCGATTCGCGAAGCGTTACACGCTGAGCGACCGGACGTTAGTGACGAGGTAACTCAGCACTCAGCAGTCAGCATTCAGCAATGAACCTGGCCTCCCTCGCACTACGCGGCGCCCGTCACTACTGGCGAACCAACCTGGCCGTCGTCGCGGGAATCGCCTGCGCGGTCGCCGTCCTCTCAGGCGCGCTCGTCGTCGGCGACTCTGTTCGTGCGAGCCTGCGCGAGCTGGCGATCGGCCGGCTCGGCCGAACCGATTTCGTCGTAGCCTCAAGCGGTTTCGTTCGGGCATCCCTCGGCGCTGACGCCGCTGACCGCTCGGCCGGGCTCATCGTCGCTGACGGATCCGTCACGCGCGAGCAGGGGGGCGCGCGCGCGTCGGGCGTCACGGTCTACGGGGTGGACGACGGGTTTTTCGCGTTCCACGGCGTGGATCTGCGGGCGCCGGACCGCGGGGACGCGTTTCTCAGCCCGACGTTGGCAGCCGAGCTGGGCGCCCGCGCCAACGACGTGCTGCTCGTGCGCACGCGCAAGCCGTCCGACATCCCCGCCGAGTTCCTCCACGGCCGGCGCGACGACGTGGGGCGAACGATCCGGCTGCGGGTCGCCGATATTCTGCGGCGCGAGCAGGCAGGTGAATTCTCGCTTCGACCATCGCAAGGGGGCACGAAAGCGATCTTCGTCCGCCTCGATCGCCTTCAGCGCGACCTGGAACGGCCCGGAGCGATCAACACGATCCTCGTCTCCGGACATCCTCAGGCCGAGCTCGAGGAACGGATCCGCCAGCGGGCGACGCTCGCCGACATCGGTGTGCGCGTGCGCCCGCTTCCGGGCCGTGACGCGATCGCCGTCGAGAGCGGAGCCGGTCTTCTCGAGGACAACGTCGTCACCGCGGCAGCCGAAGTCGCGCGCGGCCTCGGCTGGCGGCCGGAGCCGATGCTCACGTACCTCGCGAACGCCATTCGGATTGGCGATCGCATGGTTCCGTACTCGCTCGTCAGCGCGATCGACGAGCTCGAGCCGGCCGAACCTCCGGCGATCGTCCTGAACGCCTGGGCCGCCGCGCAGTTGAGCGCCAAACGCGGCGACACCGCGACGCTCGACTACTACGTCTGGGATACGAGCGGCCGGTTGATAGAACGCACCGCGTCGTTCCGCGTGGCGAGCGTCGTGTCGGTCGACGCCGCCGATCAAGACTTCGCTCCGGACTATCCGGGTATCACCGAATCCCGGAGCCTGTCCGACTGGGACCCGCCGTTTCCGCTCGACCTCTCTCGGATCCGTCCCGCCGACGAGCAGTATTGGGACAAGTACCGGACGACGCCGAAGGCGTTCGTGTCGCTCGAAGTGGGTCAGGCACTGTGGCGCTCCCGGTTCGGTCAGGTGACGTCGGTGCGGGTGGCTATCCCGGGCACCAACACCAGGCTTCTTGCCGATCAGGCGACGAAGTTCGAGTTTGCGCTGCGCCGCAAGCTCGACCCGCTCCGCTCGGGCCTGACCGTTGCCGCCGTGCGGCGCGAAGCGCTCGAGGCGTCGGAAGGTGCGACCGACTTCGGCGAGTACTTCTCGTACTTCAGCTTCTTTCTTGTCGCCTCGGCGCTGCTGCTCGGCGCCCTGTTCTTCCGACTCGGCATCGAGCAGCGCCTGCGTGAAGTCGGAGCCCTCCGTGCCGTCGGCTTCACGATGGCGCAGATCCAGCGGCTGTTCCTGTTCGAAGGAGTGGCGCTGGCGGTCGCAGGCGCCGCGCTGGGCGCGGTGAGCGGCCTGGCGTACGCGGCGCTCATCATGCTGGGACTTCGGACGTGGTGGGTCGGCGCGGTCGGAACGTCGGACCTGCGCGTGCATGCGTCAGTGATCCCGCTCGCGATCGGCGCCGCCGCGGGCGTCGTGCTCGCGGCAGGCGTCATCTGGTGGACGCTGCGCGCGCTGCGCCGGGCGTCGCCGCGCGCGCTGCTCGCCGGCGATGTGGGTGCGGCGTTCTCCGTCGGCGAAGCTCCGAGCCCCCGCCGGCGGATGCTGACGGCTGCGGGTCTCGCGATCGCGGCCGGCCTCGCGGTCGGCGGCGGCGTGATCGACGCGATACCGGATGCGGCCGCGTTCTTCCTCGGCGGTGCGTTGCTCCTCGCGGCGAGCGTCACCGCCATCAGCGCGCGGCTGACGTCCGCTTCGCCAAGCGCGGTTGCGGAGCCCGGCCTCGCCGGCGTTGCGCGGCTTGGCCTCCGCTACGCAACCTGGCGCCGCGGTCGAAGCGTGCTCGCCGTTGCGCTCATCGGCGCCGCGGTCTTTCTCATCGTGTCGATCGAGGCCTTTCGCAAGGACGACTCGGCCGGGATGCGCGATCGCCGCTCGGGAACCGGCGGGTTCGCGCTCGTCGCGCAAACGATGCTGCCGACCTTTCACGATCCGTCGACACCCGAGGGACGCGACGCCCTCAACCTGCAGGCGGATCAATCGGGTTCAGCCGGCGCGGCGTACGCGATCTACCGGCTCCGCCTCAGGCCCGGGGACGATGCGAGTTGCCTGAACCTGTATCGCCCGCAGCGCCCCCGCGTCGTCGGCGTGCCCCGCACGCTGGCGGACCAGAACCGGTTCAGGTTCGCCAGGTCGCTCGCCGCGACTGAAGAGGAAAGAGCCAACCCGTGGCGTCTGCTCGATCGACAGGAGCCGTCGGGCGCGATCCCGGCGATCGTGGATGCAACGTCGCTGCAGTACGTGTTGCACGCCTCGGTTGGCGACGAGATCTCGTTCGATGACGACGGCGCTCGGGAAACGACCTTCAAGATCGTCGGGACGCTGGCAGACAGCGTGCTCCAGGGGGAGCTGCTCGTGTCGGAAGCGCGGTTCGTCGAGTGGTTTCCCGACGAGGAGGGCTACCGGTTCTTTCTGATCGACGTCGACGGCGACCGCCAGGCGGCGGATCGCGTCGCAGCCTTTCTGGAAGCACGGCTGTCCGACGTCGGGTTCGACGCCGAGTCCGCCCCGGAGCGGCTCGCGGCCTATCACCGCGTCGAGAACACGTACCTCTCGACCTTCCAGGCGCTGGGCGGGCTCGGTCTGCTCGTGGGGACGATCGGCCTCGCGGCGATCGCCGTGCGGAACGTGCTGGAGCGGCGCCGCGAGCTTGCGCTGCTGCGCGCCATCGGCTATTCGTCGCGCGACGTCCGGGTGATGATCCTCGCCGAGACGGGCCTGCTGCTCCTCCTCGGCCTCGTCTCGGGCATCGCCTGTGCAGTCGTGGCGATTGCGCCCACTCTCCTGGAACGCGGTGGCGCCGCGCGCGGCGGGTCGCTCGCGCTGCTCCTGATCGCCGTGCTCGCCTCCGGGCTGCTTTCCTCGGTCGCCGCCGCCCGCGCCGCGGCGAAGGGCTCACTGGTTGAGGCGCTGAAGTCGGAGTGAAGAGAATGCGCAGATTGATCATCGCGGTAGTGATCTCACTGACGGCCGTCGGCGTGCAGACGGCCGCCGACTGGTCCCAATGGCGGGGGCCGGGACGCGACGGAGCGGCCGACACGTTCAAGCCGCCGGCTGCCTGGCCGGCGTCGCTGACTCAGGTCTGGAAACGCGACGTCGGCATCGGCCACTCGTCTCCGATCGTCGCCGCCGGCCGCGTGTTCCAGCACGCTCGCGTCGGCGAGGAGGAGGTGGTCCTGGCGCTGGATCCGGCCACGGGGAAGGTCGCCTGGGAACAGAGATACCCGGCCGCGTACACGATGAACCCGGCGGCGAGGCAACACGGCAAAGGGCCGAAGTCGACGCCGCTCTGGAGCGACGGCCGGTTGTTCACGCTCGGCATCAGCGGCGTGTTGAGCGCCTTCGACGGGACGACGGGCAAGGTGCTCTGGCGCCACGATTTCACGAAAGAGTTTCCGCAGACCTCGCCTGAGTTCGGCGTCGCGATGTCACCGATCGCGATTGACGGCGCCGTCGTTGCGCACGTCGGAGGTCAGGGCCGCGGCGCGCTCTCGGCGTTCAACGCCGCAACCGGCAAGCTGAAGTGGGCATGGCGTGGCGACGGACCCGGATACGCCTCTCCGACAGTGATGTCGGGCGTCGGCGGAATCCGCCAGCTCATCACGCAGACCGAACGGCACGTCATATCTGTGAACGCGGGTGACGGGAAGCTGCTGTGGCAGCTGCCGTTCACGACGGATTACAATCAGAACGTCATCACGCCGATCGTGCGCGGCGATGTCGTCTTCAACTCTGGACTCGATCGCGGCTTCGCGGCGCTGCGTGTCTCCTCCACCGCGGGCGCGTGGAAGGCCGAGCAGCTCTGGCATGTCTCAGATCACTCGAACTACATGAGCACGCCGGTGCTTCACTCCGGCGTGCTGTACGGCCTCGGCCACCGGAACAGCGGTCATTTCTTTGCGATGGACGCGGACACGGGCAAGGTACTCTGGAGGACCGGAGGCCGGCAGGGGGATAACGCGGCGATGATGCGCGTCGGCGACACGATTCTGGCGCTCACGACCGAGTCGCAGCTCGTGCTCTTTTCTGCTAGCCGCGACGCGTTCAAGGAGATCAGGAAGTACACCGTCGCCTCGAGCCCGACGTGGGCGCATCCGGCGCTGGCTGCGCCCGGACTCCTGATCAAGGACGAGAATTCGCTTACGCTGTGGCGCCCGTGAACGAGCCGCGAGACTTGAAGGTCCGGCTGAAGCCGGACCAGAGAACAAAATGCGCAGATCGATTCTGATCGCGGTACTGGTACTGACGGCCGCCAGCCTGCAGGCGGCGGGAGAATGGACGCAGTGGGGCGGCCCGCGCCGAAACTTCACGAGTGACGCGAAGGGCCTCGCCACCCCCTGGCCGGCAGGTGGACCGAAACAGGTGTGGACGCGCGCGCTCGGCGAGGGGCACTCGTCGATTCTCGTCGATGGTTCACGGCTCTACACGATGTATCGCCCGCTCGGGTTGATATCCATGATCCGGCGCTCCCAGGAGGAGGTCATCATCTCGCTGGACGCCGCGACCGGGAAAACGGTCTGGGAGCACCGTTATCCCGCGCCGACTGACGGCCTCGATTTCGAGTACGGCGCCGGCCCGCACTCGACCCCCCTGATCGTCGGCTCGAAGCTCTTCGCCGCCGGCACGCTCAAGGAGCTCTTCGCGCTGGACAAGCAGTCGGGCAAGGTCCTCTGGTCCCACAACATGATCAAGGAGTACGACGCGGGCATGCCGGGGCGGGGATTCTCGCCGAGTCCCATCGCATACCGCGACAGCGTCATCCTGCCGGCGGGCGGTCCCCATGCTGTGATCGCGTTCGACCAGGCGACCGGCAAGGTCCTCTGGAAGAGCCCGCCGTTCGAGGCGTCTCCCGCGACCCCCCTCCCGATCACCGTGGACGGCGAGGATCAGCTCGTGATGTTCGGCGGCGCGGAGATCGTCGGCTTGAACCCGTCGAACGGTAAGATTCTCTGGCGGCACCCGCACAAGACCGACTGGGGGTTGAACATCAGCACGCCGGTCTGGGGCGAAGGAAATATCCTCTTCCTCTCGTCGGCCTACAACTCCGGGACCCGCGCGCTCCAGCTCTCCCAGGCGGGCGGCAAGACGACGGTGAAGGAGCTGTTCTTCACGAATCAGATGCGGGTGCATATCGGCACGGTCATCCGGATCGGAGACTACGCCTACGGCGCGAGCGGCGACTTCGGGCCGGCCTTCATCACTGCGATCAACGTGAAGACCGGAAAGATCGCCTGGCGCGACCGCAGTTTCTCGCGATCGACGTTCCTTCACGCGGACGGGAAGCTCCTGATCCTCGACGAGGACGGTACCCTCGGAGTGGCGACGGTCTCGCCGGAAGGGATCAAGGTCCTGGCCCGCGCCGACGTCATGACGAAGACCTCCTGGACCGTCCCGACGCTCGTCGGGACGAAGCTCTACATCAGAGACAGGAAGAACATGCTCGCGTTAGAGCTCGGGCAGTAGCCTCTCAGAATCTAGAATTCAGAATTCAGAATCCAGAAGAAACCCTGCGACTTTGCTCGTTGGTTAGTGCACAGTCAGAACGGACCGTTGAAACGGACGCGCGTGACAGGCAGTATACGGATGGCGGGCATCCGCCGAACCCAACCGGAAGGAGCTCTTCTGTGCGTTACACCTGGAGCGTAGCAGCCGCAGCCGTCCTCATCGCCGGGTCGACTCTGAGCGCCGAAAACTGGCCGCACTGGCGCGGACCCCAGGCCAACGGCCACAGCGGCGAGAAGGGACTTCCCGTCAAGTGGTCGCCGACGGAGAACGTCGCCTGGAAGCTCGCGCTGCCGAGCCGGAGCGGGGCGACGCCCATCATCTGGGGCGATCGGATCTTCCTCAACGTGGCACTGGCGGATGGCGAGGGGGACCTCGAGTTCTGGGTCGTCGATCGCGCGAAGGGGGACGTCGTCTGGAAGCGGCCGATGGGCGGCGGCAACATGCGCGCCCGGAAACAGAACATGTCGTCGCCGTCGCCGGTCACCGATGGAAAAACCGTGTGGGTGATGACCGGCACGGGCGTCTTCAAGGCGTTCGACTTCGCCGGCAAAGAACTCTGGGCGCGGGACATCCAGAAGGACTACGGTGCATTCGGGCTCAACTGGGGGTACGCATCGTCTCCGCTGCTTCACGGTGATTCGCTGTACGTGCAGGTGCTCCACGGGATGAAGACGGACGACCCGTCGTATCTGTTACGGATCGACAAGACGAGCGGCAAGACGCTGTGGAAGGTCGAGCGTCCCACGCAGGCGATCCGCGAGTCTCCCGATTCGTACACGACGCCGCTGGCCGTGAAGGTCGGTAGTGGCTTCGAGATCGTCACCGTCGGCGGCGACGTCGTCACCGGGACCGATCCGAAGGACGGCAAGGAGCTGTGGCGGCTGGGCGGGCTCAACCCGGAGAACAACCCGAACTATCGGATCGTGGCGTCGCCTTTCGTCGTCTCGGAGGGCATCATCGCCGCGCCGTCCCGCGTGAAGCCGCTCGTCGCCCTGAAGCCTGGCGGCCGCGGCGACGTCACCGAGTCGCACAAGGTGTGGGCCTTCGATCGCGGGCCGGATGTGCCGACGCCGATCAGCGACGGCAAGTACGTCTACGTCGTGGACGACCGCGGCGTCGTGCACTGCCTGGACGCGAAGACCGGAGCGATCGTCTACGGCCCCGAGCGGCTGAAGCCTGGCACGTACAGCGCGTCGCCGGTCCTGGCCGACGGGAAGATCTACATCACGAACGAGGACGGGCTGACGAGCGTGTTCGCCCCGGGCCCCAAGTTCGAGCTGATCGCCGAGAACGCGCTCGAGGACTACTGCCTCTCGTCGCCGGCGATCTCGGACGGGCAGATTTTCCTAAGGACGACGACGAATCTCTGGGCGATAGGGGATCGAAAGAAACAATCGTAGCGCAGCCCTTCAGGGCTGCCCGGCGTTGACGGCTCGCGAGTAGGCTCCCCCCATGGAAGAGCCGGTCAATCTGACCGACCTGATCCAGCGCGCCCGTGAGGGGGACGCCGCCGCAGCCGACCGCCTTTTTGCCGCCACCTACTCGGATCTGCGGAGCATCGCGCGCCGCCGACTGCGCGCGGGCCGCCGCAACACGCTCCTCGATACGGCCTCTTTGGTCCACGAGTCGTACCTCCGGTTCACCCAGGCCGGGCGGCTGCGGGTCGAGGACCGCATTCACTTCATGCACTGGGCCGGCCGCGTGATGCGATGCGTCATCGTGGACTTCGCGCGACGGCGGCTGGCCGCGCGGCGTGGGGGCGGCGTCAGGCGCGTGACGCTGACGGTGCAGCTGCCTGCTGGTCCCGCCGGCGAGGATAAGATACTGCGCGTTCATGATGCGCTCGACGAGATGGCCGCGCACGATCGGCGCCTGGCCCAGGTCGTCGAGATGAAGTACTTCGCCGGCATGACGGAACCAGAGATTGCCGAATCGCTGGGCGTCACGGATCGCACGGTGCGCCGTGACTGGGAAAAGGCGCGGCTGCTGCTTCGGACGATGCTGAAGTGATGGACGCCGAGGAATGGGCCGCGCTGAGCCGTCTGCTCGACCAGGCCCTCGAGCTCCCGCCACACGAGCGCGCGCTCTGGGTCGAGGCGCTCGCGCCCGAGTACGACACCATCAAGCCCAGATTGCGCAGCTTGCTGGCGACCGCATCTCCAGCCACAGGCCCCGATTTTTTCGAGACGCTGCCGAAGTTCACGCTGGACGGCGCTGAAGGCGCCGCCGGTGGGAGCTCGTCCGGCGGCGTCGGCGCCGCGGTCGGCCCGTACCGGCTGGTGCGCGAGCTGGGCGAAGGGGGCATGGGCACGGTGTGGCTCGGGGAGCGCATCGACGGCCTGGTGAAGCGCCCTGTCGCGATCAAGCTGCCACACATCGCCGGGACCCGGACGGGTCTCGTCGAGCGCGTCGCGCGCGAGCGCGAGATTCTCGGGGCCCTCGACCATCCCAACATCGCCCGGCTGCATGACGCCGGCGTGGCCGCGGACGGCCAGCCGTATCTGGCGCTCGAGCTCGTCGACGGCCGTCCGATCGATGAGTACTCCCGGCGGGAGCGGCTCGACGTCCGCGCCCGGCTGCGGCTGTTCCTGCAGGTCGCCCGCGCGGTCGCGCACGCGCACGCCAATCTGATCGTTCACCGCGATCTGAAGCCGTCGAATATCCTCGTGAGCGCCGACGGCCAGGCGAAGCTCCTGGACTTCGGCATCGCCAAACTGCTGGAAGACGGGGCGGCACCAGAAACCGCGCTCACGCGGCTGGCCGGCCGCCCCCTCACGCCTGAGTACGCCTCTCCCGAGCAGGTCGCGGGTGAATCGCTGACGGTCGCGTCGGATGTGTACTCGCTCGGGGTGGTCCTGTACGAGCTTCTCGCCGGTATTCGCCCGCACAACGTCCGGCGGAGCGCTCGAGGCGCGCTGGAAGATGCCGTCCTGCACACGGATCCGAATCGCCCAAGCGAGTCGGCCGGCGAGCCGGCCGTGCGCAAGGCGCTGCGCGGCGACCTCGACACCATCATCCTGAAGGCGCTGAAGAAGAAGCCGGGCGATCGCTACGCGACGGTCAACGCGTTTGCGGAGGACATCGATCGGTTCCTCGACGGCCGGCCCGTCGTCGCGCAGCCGGACACCTCCTGGTATCGACTGTCGAAATTCGTGGGCAGGAACCGGCTTGCGGTCGTCGCCGGGACGGCGGTGTTCGCGGCCGTCATCGCCGGCGCGGGCATTGCCATCTGGCAGGCGCGGATTGCGCTGGCCGAGAAGGCGCGCGCCGAAGAGGTCAAGGATTTCATCGCCGCCATCTTCCGTGACGCGAACCCCTATGAAGGATCCGGGACGCGGCTTTCAGCGGTCGATCTTCTGAAGCAGGCGCGGAAAGAGATCGATCGTGTCGGCGAGACGCGGCCAGAAACCCGTGTCGAGCTTCTCAACCTCGTCGGGCTGAGCCTGATGAACCTTGGAGACACCGACGCCGCCGAGGGCGTGGCCCGCCAGGCCGTCACCGAGGCGCAGCAGGGGCTGGGCGCGGATCACCCCATGACGCTCCATGCCCGCCTGTTGATGACCGATGTCCACCGGTTCCGGGGCCGGACGAAGGAGATGCGGGACGACCTGGCGGAGCTCGTGCCGCTTGCTCGCGCTCAAGGCGACGAGAATCCGGAGGATCTCGTCCGCGCGCTCGAGAACCAGGCGCACGTCGCGGTCGACGACGGGAAGTACGACGAGGCGAGGTCGGCGGCCGGCGAGGCGTTCGAGATGGCGAGGGCGAGGCTGGGCGATCGACATCCACGCACCGTCGCTGCGGCCACGATCCTCGCCGAATCGCACCTGTATGGCAGCAAGCCGAGCGAGGCCCTGCCCGTCTGCCAGCGTGTGTTTCAGCTGGTCTCGGACGCCTACCCGGAGCAGCCAAAGCATCCGCACGTCATCTACATGCGCGACGTCTACGGCCGCGCGCTCGCGGAGGCGGGACACGTGCATCGCGCGGTCGAAGAAATGAATCGCGCCGTCCGGGACGGGAGCGAGGTCTTCGGCGCCACCAACCGCACCATCGCGTTTTACGCGGGAAACGTCGCGCCGTGGCAGCGGCGGATGGGGGACATCAAGGGCGCGCTCGAGAACGTGGACCGGTCGCTCACGATCCACGGAGCGCACGCCCAGCGCGAGTCCTTTACCTATGCCGAAGTGCTCACGACGCGCGGCGTCACGTGGCTCGCCGCCCGCCGCGGCCGCGAGGCGCTCGCCGATCTGACTGCCGGCGCCGATACGCTGCGAAGGGTGCTGGGGCCATCGCATTGGGCGACGCTGACGGCCCAATTCAACGGCGCGATCGCGCTCGCCTATCTGGGGCGCGTCGACGAAGCCCGGAAGGCGCTCGTGCTGGTTCGCGACAAGTCTCCAGACGTCCAGAACGTCGTGTGGGCGCAGCATGTCCTGGGATCCGTGGAGCGGATGGCGGGCGACCACGCTGCCGCGCTGCGCGCCCAACAGGAATCGCTCAGCCTCATCAGGGAAGGGCCGCGCGCCGCTTGGGATCGCGTCCGCGCGCTCGGCGAGGCCGGGCTCAATCAGGTCGAGATCGGGGCGTACGACGACGCCGTCAACACGCTCGAGAAAGCCAGAGCGCTGTACACACAGCTGCAGACACAGATGCACCCCGCGCGCGCCGACGTCCTCGTCGGCCTGGGCCGCGCGCACCTGAGCAAAGGCAAGCCGGCCGACGCGCTGCCGCTGCTCGAGGAAGCCGATCGGTTCTGGATCGCCTTCGACCCGGACAACCGCTGGGCGGGGGAAGCGGCTCTCTGGCTGGGGCTCAGCCATGTCGCCCTGGGCCGACAGTCGGACGCGCGCGACCCTCTCGCGCGCGCCACGCGGATCCTCGTCCGCTCTCCGATTCCAACCGACGCCAGGCTCGTCCGCCTCGCCCGCCTTCGCTAGCGCTTCGGGCGATCGTCGAACCTCCTCGAACCTCCTCGAACCTCCTCGAACCCCCTCGAACCTCCTCGAACCCCCTCGAACCCCCTCGAACCTCCTCGAACCCCCTCGAACCCCCTCGAACCTTCTCGAACCTTCTCGAACCCGATGTCTGTCCGGATCCGCCCGGTTCCTGCGTAGCTGTGGGTAAAGGAGCAGGAACATGCTGTTCAAGCGGCGGCAGTGGCTCGTCGTCGTCCTCATTGTTTCGGCATTCGCCTTCAGGACACCCACCCTCGCCGCCGGCGTCGAGGTGCCGCTCATCACGAGCGCGACTGCAGACGTCGAGACAGGGCAGATCACCATCTACGGCCGCAACTTCATCACCAGCCCGCTGCCGCGCGTGCAGATCGGCACCGAAGCGGGCGGCTTTCAGGAGCTCGTCGTCGAAGGCGCGACGTCAGCCTTCATCGTCGCGCGCCTGACGGGTCAGTCACCGGGAACGTATCGCGTCGTGGTGCAGTTCGGGCGCACCGGGCTGGTGATCGGGTCGCTGGACGTCACGATTGGAACGGTCGGACGGCAAGGAGAGAAGGGCGACAAAGGCGACAAGGGAGATAAGGGCGATCCGGGGAGTCAAGGCGAGAAAGGTGACAAGGGAGACAAAGGCGACAAGGGGGACAAAGGAGACAAGGGCGATCCAGGTCTTCCGGGTCTTCCTGGCGCATCGGTTCAAATCGGAGACGCCTGCCTGCTCGACCACATTCCTCCCAGCGCGGATGAAGACGACCCGCCTGGCGACGGAACGCCAGACGCGGTTGGCATGGTCGTGAGTTTCAAGGCAGACGGGACGCCGGTTTGTGATCGTCCCCTCATCGCCCGTGAGTGCAACGTCGTGCCTGCCGGCAGTGGCTCTCGCCGCATATTGCTCGGCAGGCAACTTACTGAACTGCCTGACTCTGATGGGGCCCCAGTCGATGCCTCGAACTGCACGGTGCCGGACGGCGGCGGCGTTTCCGTGGCCGGGCCCCGACCCAACCTGAGCGGCGCGCGGATTCGCAACACGGCTGTGTCGGCGGCTGGTGACTGGAGTTACGCGGACCTCAGCCGGGCGGACATCTGGCTCGATGGTGCGGCGATCATGGTTGGCGCCAACCTTCGAGGAGCAACGATCGCAACCAGCGGCGGACACGACATGCGGTTCGCGGATGCGACCGGCGCGGTGTTCCCGACCGACTTCGTGAGCGAAGTCATCGCGGACGATGCGACGCTCGTGATGGCGCAGTTCCAGTTACGCGCGCCCCGAAGTAGCTTCAAGCGGGCCGACCTGCGCTTCGCCAACCTGTCCCCCCGGGGCGGCTCACGCCCGACCAGCACGAGCTTCGCCGACGCGAATCTGTTTCGGGCAATCCTTGCCGGCAACGACTGCCGCGCGGGCGAGAGCACAGGCTGCGACTTCACGCGCGCCAGGCTCCGCGAGGCCGATCTTCGCGGCCTTCGCTGCACCTCACCAGGACCGCTGGGCCCCTCCTGTGACTTCACCGGCGCCGACCTGACCGGTGCGGATCTCACTGGCGCGCAGCTCTCATCTGTTGTCTTCAACGGGACCATCTGGTCGAACACGACGTGCCCTGATGGCTCTAACAGCAACGCCGACGACGGCGACGGGTTCACGTGCCTGTCGAACCTGGGAAGTTGATGCGAAAGGGAAGGACACCATGATTTCCGAACGCACGCGTTCGCGGTTCTATCGGCTGGCTGTTTTCATCGTTGGTCTCGCCATGTCTGGTTCGCCGATCCCCGTGGCTGCCGGCGATCTTCCCGTCCCCGTCGTTGCGACCGTCACGGCCGACACCCAGGCCGGACGGCTGACGATCCTGGGCCGGAACTTCGTGACGAATCCTGCCCCTCGCATCCAGATCGGAAATGGAACCGGTGCCTTCCAGGACCTGGTTGTCGAAAGCGCGACCGCTTCGCTCATCGTGGCGCGCCTGGGCGCGATGGCTCCGGGCACGTATCGGGTCGTCGTGCGGTTCGGTTACACCGGCCTCGTCCTCTCGACCATGGATGTCACCGTTGGTGTCGCCGGCGCGCGCGGCGAAAAGGGCGATAAGGGGGACCAAGGCGACAAGGGCGATCCGGGTGTGGCCGGCCAGCCGGGGCCGCCGGGCGCCGCCGCCACCGTGCGCGACGCGACGCCGGCGGAGTGCATCAACGGTGGCGTTGTCGTCGCGAGCGGCGACGGCGCGGTGTCAGTTCCGGTCTGCACCGGCGCCCGGGGTGAACGGGGTCCGCAGGGAGCTGAAGGGAAGCCAGGCCCAGCGGGTCCGCCGGGACCTGCCGGCGGTGCACCTGTCGTCGATCCGGCGACGCGCGTTGGATTCGGCGGGAACCTCGTGGTTTCCATCGGTGGTGAGGAGGGCGATCGGTACGGACTCTCGCCGATAACCGTCGACGTCGAGACCGTGTCGGAAACGCTCGGCAGCGGCCTGGTTCGGGTACTCTCCGGGCGCCGTCCGGCTTGCACCCTTTGCCATCGCTTCGTCACGGCCGAACGACATCCTGACGCTCGAGAAGTGGTTCAGTGACGTGCGCAACGGCGACCTGGATAAGGCGAAACGCTCCGTCTCCATCGTGCTGCACGACTTTCAGGCGAGTGTCATGACCATCCACCTCGCCAACTGCCTCCCCTCTGCGCTGAGCTCCAGCTTCGACGACGCCCAGGGCATGGTCGTCCGGACCGCCGTCGTCGATTGCGACGACGACGTCGTTCTAAGCGACGTCGTTGGCGGCACGGCCGGTATCCATTCATTCTCCAGTTCGCTGGCGTTGAATATCGACGGCGTGCTTCAGCGCATCGCGGACGTTTCGGGCGGCGACGAGCGGCTCGTTGGACAACATGTCGCCATCGATCCACTTCACATGCGTGTCGCGACGCTCCAGAACGCTGCCTTCAAAGTCGAGGCGATCGTCGACTGGATTGTCGCGTCGTTGAGCACGGACGCTGACGACGCCGACAAGAAGCTTCGCAATATCGAGCTCCAGCGCCTGCAGGACGGCGACACGTTCGTCCCCGTCGCGGGGTACCAGGACGTCTTTCTCACGTCGATTGGCCTACTCGATCCGACACGAACCGTCGGGTCCTCGCAGACGATTCTGATGATCTTCGACCTCGTCATGCAGCCGAACGGGCGGCAGTGACAGGCGGCGCATTCAGGGACCGGTAAGATAGCGACGACAGAACGAGGGTTCCAGGGTCTTGCGAACCCTGGAACCCATTCGAACCTATTCGAACCTGTTCGAACTCGTTCGAACTCGTTCGAACCTTTAGAAGTACGTCTTGAGCCCTCCCGTGATCGCCAGCCCGGACGGATCTTGTCCTCCGCGCACGTTCGCGATCGAGTGGTACCGCGCTTCACCCTTCAGCGTCACCGCGCGGTGCAGGAAGTATTCGATTCCGCCGCCCGCGTTGAGGCCGACCTTGGTTTCGGAGTCGCCGAACGACTCACCGTTGTTCTTGAACTGCATGAAGTACGCGCCGACGCCCGTGCCCACGAACGGATGCCACTTGCCATATTCCCAGTTGTAGTTGACGTCGACCCGCAGCGGCATCTGTCGAAGTGACTGAATCGACCCGCCGCCGAAGTTGGGGTCGGTCCAGCTGAACGCCGTGCGAAGGCTCAGGCGCGGCGTCACGTAGTACTCGTACAGCATGTTGACGAGCAGCGCGTCGTCGAAGAGATCGTCGGAGGGGATGAAGATTCCGACATCCAGTCCGACGGCCGTCGATCCTTCGCGCGGCACGCGTCCTTCCTGAGCGGTTGCCAGCACCGGCAAGGCTGCGAACCATCCAAGCGCGAGCGATGTGAAGACGAATCGTCTCAGCATCTTCTCGTACCTCCATTGCGAGCTGTGTCCAGCTCGACGGGTTACCGCCGTGTTGGTCCAACGCACATCCGGTAGGGCAAGGCCGGTGCCACGGATTTGACCACCGCGCACGAGGGTTTTTGCGGTTGAGGTTCGCGTCGTGATGCAACATTCAGAAGTTCTGTCGAGGATTCCGACAGAATTTTGGAAAGAGGAACCGGCCGGCTCAGCCGTGTGTACCGACGGCCGCGAGCGCGAGTTTCGAACTACCCCTGCGGCTTGTAGTACAGCACCATGCCGGCGCCGAGCGATGCGAGAAGGAACCCCACAAAGAGCATCGGGCTCGGCGCCGTCTTCGGCGGATGGAGCGCCATCGTCACGAGGACGTTCACGAGCGGCGCGCCGCCGAAGACGAGCGGCATGACGTAGACCGGCAGCCCGCCGGCGCGGAAGGCGTAGATGATGCAGACCGCGCCGATCGCGCCCAGCGCCCCCGCGATCGTCGCCGCCGTCGTCCCCGGTCCGTTGAACCCTCGCAGGCCCTCGCCCTGCGCGCTCAGCCCCGCGATCGGCGCGAGCACGCCGATCAGGAAGTACGCGACGCCCACGCAGAGCAGCGCGCGCAGCGGGTTTCCAAGCTTCACCTGACCCTGATGGAGCAGCACGCCGTACGATCCCCACGACAGGACGGCGCCCAGGACGAAAACGAGCCAGTTCATGAGGTTCTCCACTGAAAAGGGGACAGCCACCTTTTTACGAATCATGAAAAAAGGTGACTGTCCCCTTATCATAAGCGGCCATGCCGACCACGTCCCGACTCACGTCAACCGAATGGCTGATCTGCGCGATTGCCGCGATCGGCTTCGCGTTCGACATCTACGAGATCCTGATGCTCCCGCTGATCGTCCGGCCGGCGCTCCTCGAACTGGTCGGGGCGGCGCCGGGCTCGGCGGAGTACCAGATGTGGGTCGGGCGGCTGTTCTACATCCCGGCGTTCGCGGGCGGGATCTTCGGGCTGCTCGGCGGCTACCTTACCGACCTGTTCGGGCGGCGGAGGGTGCTGACCTTCAGCATCCTTCTCTATGCGTTCGCCGCGTTCCTGTCCGGGTTCTCGACGTCGATCGAGATGCTGCTGTTTTTTCGGTGCCTCGTGTTCATCGGCGTCTGCGTCGAGTTCGTCGCCGCCGTCGCCTGGGTCGCGGAGTTGTTCACCGATCCGAAGCGCCGCGAGGCGGCGCTCGGCTACACGCAGGCCTTTTCGTCGCTCGGCGGACTGCTCGTCGCGACCGTCAACGGCCTCTGCGTGTCGCTCGCACCCTCGCTGCCGGCGCTGGGCGCGATCCTCGGCGGAACGATCGCCGAGCCGCACGCGCCGTGGCGCTATACGGTGATGTCCGGCGTTATCCCGGCCATCCCGCTCATCATCATCCGCCCGTTCCTGCCGGAGTCGCCCGCGTGGGAGCGCAAGCGCGCCGCTGGCACCCTCAAGCGGCCCAGCATCATGGCGCTGTTCGCTCCCGAGCTGCGGCGCGTCACCATCGTGACGACGTTGATGTTCGCGATGTCGTACGGCGCCGCGTTCGGCGCGATCCAGCAGGTCCAGCAGATCGTGCCGGGCCTGCCGGAGGTCAAGGCTCAGACCGCGGGACGGCCGGCGCCGGAAGCGGGCCGCATCGTGCAGGCCACGGCGTCGGACGTCACGAAAGTCCAGGAGATCGGCGGCCTCCTCGGCCGCACGACGCTCGCCGTCCTGGCCGTCTACGTCGTGAGCCGACGCAAGCTGCTGCGGATGTTCCAGGTCCCGGGCCTGATCGTGATGCCGATCGTCTTCGCCTGGGCGGCGACGACGAGCCTGTCGTGGTTGTACATCGGCATGTTCTTCGCCGGGTTTTTCACGGTCGCCCAATTCAGCTTCTGGGGGAATTACCTGCCACGGGTGTATCCGACGTACCTCCGCGGGACGGGGGAGAGCTTCGCGGCGAACATCGGGGGACGCCTCATCGGGACGTCGTTCGCGTGGGTGACGGCGACGCTTGCCGTATCGCCCGATCGCGCGTACGCGCCGACGAAGCTGGCGTACGTCGCGGCCGCCGTCGGCTTCAGCGTGTACCTCGTCGGGGTTGTCGCGAGCTTTTTCCTGCCGGAGCCGAAAGGGGACGCTTTGCCTGAGTAGCGTTTCGCTTCGGCCTTCGTCCTTTGGACTTCGTACTTGAACGCTGTCGCGCCGGCATCTTGGCCGCGACCAGCTCGTACGCCTGTTTCAGCAACCGCCTGAACTCCGCGTCGCCGAGCGCGTCGTAGCGTTCCAGCGCCACCCAGTGCGCCCGCGCGAGGTACGGCGCCGGGATGATGCCGTCGCGTTCCTGGAGCTCCGCGAACTCTTCCGGCGTGCACTTGAAGGAGCAGCGCACGGGCGCGCTCGCGTCGAGACACGCGACCGCGAACATCTTGCCACCCTGCTTCGGCCCGATCTTGAGGACCAGATCGTTGCCCCACTGGATGTTTTCGGAGACGTTCGGGAACGTGCGGCAGTACTCTCGGAGCCGGTCGATATTCATTTACGCGGGCCCCAGGCAGAAGACCGTGCCGTCCTGCGACCCGATCACCAGGCGGCCGCCGGCGATTGCAGGGGACGCGGAGAGCGGGCCGCCCGCGTCGAACTCCCACACGCTCTTGCCCGATGCCGCATCGAGCGCGTAGAGCCGGCCGTCGTTCGAGCCGACCCAGACGATGCCGCCCGCGACGGCCGGTGACGAATCGACCCGCGCGCGCGTCGTGAACGTCCAGATCGCCTTGCCGGTCGTCGCATCGAGCGCGTGGACCATCTTGTCGCGGCCTCCGACGAAGACGCGCCCGTCGGCGACGGCCGCCGACGCGTAGAACGGAAAATTGCGCTCGGGATGCCGGTAGCGCCACAGGAGCTTCCGCGCGTCGAGATCGACGGCCAGCACCTCGCTCTCGAACGTGCCGTAGTAGGCCCGGCTCCCGACGATCGCCGGCGAGGCGGCCGTATAGGAGCCGGACGACATCGTGAACAGCTCCCGGCCGTCGGCGATCCGGATGGCCCGGAGGATTTCGTCGCAGCCGGCGACGTAGGCGATGCCGTTGCGCACCGCCGGCGTCGCGTGGACCTGCGCCTTGGTCTCGACCTTCCAGACGAGCGCGCCGTCGAGGCTCAGGCAGTACAGGTGCGCGTCGTACGACCCGATCAAGACACGATCGCCGACGACGACCGGTGACGATTTGATCTCGGCCCCGGTCTTGAAGGTCCACCGCGCCTTGCCGTCCGCCGCGCCCACGGCGTGCACGACGCCCTCCAGGTCGCCGACGAGGACGAGATTGCGCGCGACCGCGGGGGATGACTCGGCGAGGCCCGCCTCGGAGACCTTGTACTCCCACTTCGGCTTACCGCTGACCAGATCGAGCGCGACGAGCACCCCGGGCTGCGATCCGACGAACACCGTGCCGTTCACGATCGCGGCCGAGGACTCGACGGACTCGCCCGCCTCGTACGTCCACTGCACCTTCAGCGGTGCCTTGAGCGGGTCCGGCGATACGCCGGTCAGCAGGGGAGTTCCGCGGAATTGCGGCCAGGCCGTCGGCGGCTGCGCTCGGGGACCGCCGACGACGCAGAGGACGCAGAGTAGGCAGAGGACGCACAGGGTGTTGAGACGGGGCGGCGGCATCCTAGTTCCGCGCGCTCGACTGAGAGCGCTCGCCGATCGCCACGAGCTGCGTCCTCGTCCTCACGATGAGCATCCCATCGACGACGGCCGGCGTCGCCATGCAGACCTCACCCATCGTGTTCGTCGCGAGCAGCTTGAACTCGGGGCCCGCCTGCACGACGAACACGTCTCCGTCTTCGCTCGTGAAATACAGCGCGTTCCCGGCGGCGACGGGCGAGGCGCTGAAGCCTGACGCGGCCGGCGAGACGCGCGTCTGATACAGCCGCTCGCCGTTCGACACCTGGTACGCGCTCAGGATCCCGTTGTCGGTCACGGAATAGAGAATCCGATTGTGGACGATCGGTGTCGAGGTGTACGAGGAGCCCCGGTCGGTGCGCCAGGCAAGCTGGCTCGGCGAGATCTCGCCGGTGGCGCCCGGCCGGACGGCGTAGATCGGCCTCCCGGCCGGCGGATATCCGCCCGAAACGATGACCAGATCTCCCGCCGAGACCGGCGACGGCACTTTGACCTGTGTCGCCTGGTCCGACATGCGCCACAGCTCGCGTCCGGTATCCGGATCGTAGCCGCGGATGTACTTGCCCGAGTTGGTCACGAGCTCCGTGCGGCTGCCCGCCTGAAGCACCAGCGGCGTCGCCCAGGAGGGCAGCTCGTCGCGCGTGACCTGCCACACCGGAGCGCCCGTTCGCACGTCGAACGCCGCGAGCGACGAGTCGCGCTGCCGGTCGTTCTGGACGATGACGAGGCTCTTATAGATGATGGGCGAGCTGGCCGGGCCCCACTGGTACGACGGATCGTCTACGAGCCCGACGTCCATCACGCCCAGGTCGCGCGTCCAGAGCAGTTTGCCGTTGACGTCGTAGCAGAACAGGCCTTGCGATCCGGCCAGCACGGCGACGTGCGTGCCGTCGGTCGCGGGCGTGGACGAGGCGTGGCTCGCTTTCACGTGCCGCTTCATCCGCGGCATCCCTTCGTGCACGGTCCGTTCCCACCGCACCCGTCCGGTCCGCCGCTCGATTGAATAGAGCTTCCACAGGTGCGGCACCATGTCGTCGGCGGGATCGATGCCGGCGTCGCCGAGCTTGAGCGTCAGCTCGCGCGCCGCCGCCGGAACGGTGGTCAGGACGAAAACGCTATCGCCCCAGACGATGGGGCTCGAGTGTGACAAGCCGGGAATGGGGGTTTTCCAGACGATGTTGCGGCCTGACTTGAGATCCCACGCGGTCGGGACGGAGGTGGCGGCCGCGCCTGCGGCGTGCGGTCCCCGGAATTGCGGCCAGTTCGGGGTTGACTGCGCGTGCGCGATCACGCTGAGAACGCAGAGGATGCAGAGGACGCAGAGAAAGGCGGGGTCTCTTCGTGCCACGGTCTTCACTGCGACCTCAGCCATCTCTGCGTCCCTCTGCGTCCTCGATCTACCTCCGCGCACTCGTCTTTTTTACCCCGAAAGAGAAGAGCTGGTTGCGGTTGGCGATGAGGAGCGCGCCGTTCGCCGGGACCGCGGTCGCGTAGACCGAGCTGCCCATGTTCATCTCGCCGAGGACCTTCAGCGTCTTGCCCGCCTGCAGGATCGTGATGTCACCGTCCTCGTCCCCGAGATAGACCTTCCCATCCACGACGAGCGCCGAGCCCCAGACCGCGGCGAACATGTCGTGCGTCCAGTACGCCTTGCCGGTCTTTGCGTCCACCGCGTGCAGGAAGCCGCTGAAGTCTGGGAAGTACACGATGCCGTCGACGACCGCAGCGGTCGAGATCGAGCGGCGGATCTTGTCGTAGTGCCAGACCATCCCGGTCTTCGTGATGTCGCCGCGCTTGGTGGGATCGATCGCGTAGAGGTGCCCGACGCCTTCACCGTGCTCGGGGTCCTGCCCGTTCGCGATGTACACCAGACCGTCGAACACGACCGGCGTGCTGATCAGCTCGTTGCGGGTCTTCGGCCACACCGAGTCCTTCGGGTTCGTATCGAATTCCCAGAGCTTCTTGCCGCTCGTGGCCTCGTAGCCCCGGATCCAGCCGTCCCCCTGCCCGATCATGACCTGCGTCGTGTCGCCGATCCTGGCGACGGTCGGCGACGACCACTGCCCGTGCAGCACGCGGTCGCCGACCGAGTTGTCCTCCCACGCGAGCTTGCCGGTCGTCTTGTTGATCGCGACGATCGCCGGCGCCTTCGGCGACGGCACGTTGACGTGGCTCTCGTCCTGGCCGTTCGACGTGCTGACGTAAATCAGGTCGCCGAACACGACCGGCGAGGAGTTCGCCATGTTGTGCGGGAAGGATCCGACCTCCTCCATCATGTCGAACTTCCAGAGGATGTCGCCGTCGTGCTGGCCGGTGAACTTCTCGTCCTTGAACGGCCCGTCGTTCTCGCCGTTGTCGCGGAAGCCCTGCAGATCCGCCGCGATGACCTCGGCGCGGTTCGAGACGTAGTAGACGATGCCATCCTCGACGAGCGGCGAGGAGCAGACCCCTTGATACGGCCAGTCGTTGACGCGGCCCGACGAGAGCTTCTCGTGCGTGATCTGCCAGAGGAACTCGCCGTCCGACTCGCGGAACGCGACCAGGACGCCGCGATCGCCGCCCTGCTTCGGATCTCGCAGCTTCTCGTTGTTGGTGCCGACGAGCACGACGCCCTTCGACACGACCGGGTTGCCGTAGGTCTGCGACCCCAGCTCCGCCATCCACTTCACGTTCGTTCCGGCCTTGACATCCCACGACACCGGGAGCCCGGTCATCTTCGACACCATGTTCCGATCCGGCGTGCCGCCCCACATGGGCCAGTCGCCGGTGCCGGGGTCGGAGGCGCCGAGGCTGGTAGCGACGAGAACGGTGAGAAGGACCAGACGGAGAGCGATACGCATTGATGATCCTCGCTGGGACGTCCCTACAGATTTACTGCTTGCGATACACCTTGATGTTGTCCACCGAGATATCCGAGCCCGCGTCGGTGTAGAATCCCCGGCGCCCCCTGGCGGTGCGGAATCGTATCCACCTTCTCGACGAGCCAGGCCGCGGGCTCCGGCTCCGAGGCTGGCCAGGCCTTGCCGCGCGCGACCGTCGACCCGTTCGGCCGGTTCTCGACCTGGAGCTTCAGGCGGTACCAGGTATCCGCCTTCCACGCAAACGGCGCACGGACCGTCATCTCATCAGCCGCCTGCCAGGGATGCAGTTCGGCGTGCTGGCTGTTGCCGAACAGCACGAGCGCATACCGCTGAGCGATGACGCCGACGTCGCCCATCTGACGGCGTCGCTCGACGGCGCGGAAGTCCGCTTCGACCGTGTAGTCGTGCAGATCGGACGGGCCGATGAACGTCTTCACTCGTCGCGCGACGGAGCTGTCGGTCGGGCGGAACAGCCCTTTCGTGCCGCCGAGATCGCGCACCGTGTAGCGGGTGTTCGCGTGAATCCAGTGCCGCGGCGGCGCTTCTCCCTTGGCATCCTCGAAGTCGTAAGAGTTGGGCAACGGCGGGATGACGCGGACGCGCCCGGTTCCCGTCAGCTCGCCGATCGTCGCCTTGACCGTTCCCGCCTGTGCCGAGCCCGTCGTCGCGCGGTAGACGCCGTCGGGGCCGATCGTCCCGCCGAGCTGCTCGAGCGACCAGTCGGCGATCTCTTCGCGGATGAAGGTCCCGTTGGCATCGAAGAGCCGCGCGGCGAATTGCTGCCGCGTCCCGGGCGCGAGCACGACGTCGTTCGGAAAGACCAGGATCTTTGCCGGCGCTCCGGGTTTTGCGGGTTCGCCGTTGGTGGAGGGGCCGGTCTTAAGACCGGCCCCTCCAGTACCAGATCCAGCAGCGCGAGTCTGCGCCGGCTTTCGCTTGCCGATCGCGTACGTCGCGTTCATCGACACGACGTAGACGCGGCCGTCGGCGACGGCGGGTGAGGCGATGATCGGCTCCGGGCTCTGCTGTGAGCCCAGCCAGTCTTCGTCCAGCACGTCCACGCCGTCAGCTTTGGGTCGGAGGATGAAGAACTTGCCGTTCTCGGTGCCGACGTAGATCTTGCCGTCGGCGAGGACCGGCGACCCCTTCTGAATCGTCCCGAGATTCCGATCCCAGACCTTCTTGCCGCTCTGCAGGTCGAACGCGCCGAGCACCGCGCCGTTGTCCATGTGGTAGAGCCGCTGGTCGTCGTACACCGGCGACGCGAAGCCGCCGAGGAAGCCGCGCGTCACCCACTTGATCTGCGACGCCCCGACGTCGCCCTTCGCCGCGCCGTCGATAGCGGCGACCATCCCCATCTCGCTCGTGTCATTGTTTTCTTCGCTGTGCGTGACGTAGGCCGTCGTGCCACGCATCACCACGCTGTTGTTGATCGCGCGCTTGCTGACGTCCCAATGCCACACCGGCTCGCCGGTGCCCGCCATCATCGCGTGGATGACGCCGTCGGTGCCGCCGACGACGAGCAGTCGCATGCCGTTGACATCCGCGGTCACGGGCATCGCGTAGTTCGTGTCGAAGTGCCGCTTCTGCGGCGTGCTGATCCAGACCGCCTGACCCGTTCGCTTGTCGAACGCGAAGTACCGGTTGCTGGTGCGCGCCAGGTCGCCCCATCCGAAGTTGAGCGTGTTCACGATCACGTTCGCGCCATCGATGATGGGCGACACGGTGCGCCCGCCGTGCGTTGTGATCGCGCCGAAGTCCTCGACGAGCGACCGCGACCAAACCACTTTCCCCTCACGTGAGACGGCGATGAGCTCGGCCCCGACCGTGAACACGTAGATGTTCCCGGTCTCCGGGTCGGCGGCGGGTGAGGCCCAGCCGGCGCGGTGCTGCGGCACGTCGCTGAGATAGATGCTGAACTTGCGCTCCCAGATCAGCTTGCCGGTGTCGGCGTCGAGGCACATCAGCCGTTCCTGCGTCGTCTTCTCGTCGCCGGCGAGGTTCTGCAGGTACACACGGTTGCCGACGACGATCGGACCGGAGCGGCCGCCGAACGGCGCGCGCCAGGCGAGGTTGTCGCCCGACGGCGACCATTTTTCCGGAAGGCCGGTCTCTGTCGAGCGTCCGTCGCGCGCCGGGCCGCGATATTCGGGCCAGTCCGACGCCGCGAGCAGCGCGGCAGACGCGAAGATCGCGAGCGCCGACGAGATCAGCTGAGAGCGCATGGTCGAGGTCTGTTTCGTCACTGCATTCATCCCTTGCCTGAGATTCTTCAGGCCCGCGCAATCCGCGGAATCCGTGGCCGAAAGACCATGATAATGTCCGGTCTCGTATGGGCAAAACTCATGTGGGACCCCACGTCGTGGTACGACCCTTAAGGGTCGTACTACGAGTCTCTCTAATATCCACGCTCGCTCTCGGTTCGCTGGTGCCCGTCTCCGCCGAAAACTGGCCGCAATTCCGCGGGCCCAACGGCCGCGGCGTCTCGACCGAGACCGCCGTGCCGCTCGAATGGTCCTCCGACGCGAACAAGAACATCGCGTGGAAGGCCCCCATTCCCGGCCGCGGCCTCTCCGAGCCGATCGTCTGGGGAGATCGCATCTTTCTGACGACCGCCGTCGAAGGCGCGGCGGTGCCGGGCGCCGCGGCGGTCAAGCACTTGGACGAGGGCAAGGAGTTCCTGCACCCCGACAGCGTCGGCGCCGACAAGCAGCATACCCTCAAGGTGTTCGCGCTCGACGCCAGGAGCGGGAAAGTCCTCTGGGAGCAGACGGCCTGGGAAGGGACGCCCTGGGACAACCGACACCGGCGCAGCAGCTTCGCGGCACCGACGCCGGTCACCGACGGCACGCTGGTCTTCACGTGGTTCGGCCCCTCAGGGATGTACGTGTACGACTTCTCCGGCAAGCTCGTGTGGAAGAAGACGCTCGAGGGGCCCGCCACTCTCGGCCTCGGCACGGGAACGTCCCCGGTCCTCCATGGCAACCTGCTGATCCTGCTCTGCGACGAAGACAGCGGCGAGAAGTCCTTCATCGTCGCGCTCGACAAGCGGGACGGCCGCGAAGTCTGGCGCACCGCGCGCAAGGTGGGGGTGAGCTGGGCGACGCCCGTGATCGTCAGCGCGAACGGCCGCGACGAGCTCGTCACGAGCGGCTCCGAGCTGATCGTTGCCTACGATCCGGCGACCGGAAAGGAGCTCTGGCGAACCACTGGCGTGCAGAGCAACGCGATCCCGTCGCCGGTCGTCGGTCACGGGATGGTGTTTCTCTCGACGGGATTTCCGGCGAAGAAAGTGATCGCCGTCCGCCTCGGAGCGAACGGCGACCTCACCGGCACGCCCAACATCGTCTGGACGCACAACAAGGGAACGGCGTACGTGTCGTCGCCGATTCTCGTCGGCGACTACCTGTACATCATGAACGACCAGGGCGTGATCACGTGCCTGGACGCCAGGACCGGGAAGGTGCTCTACGAAGGCGGCCGGCCGCCCGAGCCGGCGCGCTTCATGGCGTCGATGGTCGCCGTCGGCGACAGGATTCTGCAGACGAGCGAGGAGGGGGACATCTTCGTGGTGCGGGCGGGCCCGAAACACGAGGTGCTCGGGAAGAACTCCATCGGTGAGCCCGTGCAGGTGTCGCCGGCTATCGCGAACGGACGGATTTACATACGCGGGGACAAACACCTCTTCGCTATCGGAAGCACGGGTTCCACGGGTTCCGCGGTTCCATAGGTTCCATGGGTTCGAGGTTCTAGGGTTCTGGTTCGCGATTCGGCTTTCCTTTCCTCTTGCTGGGGATAGGGCCGAAGCGTCCCTTGGTACGGAGGTACGTCTGCAGCCTTGCGTTCGCAGGGATCGCGCGTCTAGTTAGACGCCAGATTCGCTGAAAGTCGGAGTCGCTGAGATACCCCTTCCGCTTCGCGCTCACGAGCGCGTCCTGAACCTCCTCGAGAGATCCCTTCGCGAATCCGAGAAACCGCTCGAACTCTTTTGGTCGGAACCGGCCAAATCCCTCGGCCGTGTTGAAGCAGACGGAGTCGGCCGCTGCTCGGATTTGATCGCGGAACCTGAATTCCTTCGAGCACGGCGGCTTCGACGTAAACGCAATCACTTCCCGCCGCAGTTCATCCGCAAGCTGCCAGGCAATCAGCTCCGTGAAATGCTGCGCGATCACAATCGGTCCGCAGCACGACGCATGCCATCGCGCGGCACCAAGGCGCGCCAGACTGATGCCGCTAAACAGCGGCAATTCTCTCCGCGTCGCACAGTGCCCGCGGCGTTTGCTTCCAACGACGTGAACGAACTACCCGCGTGCCGGGAACCTTGAACCTCTGGAACCCATGGAACCCATGGAACCCTTGGAACCTAGTAAAGGATTTTCGCCCCGATCTGAATCCTCCTCGGCGCTCCCGCCGACAGGATCTGTCCGAAGGTCGGCGAGAGAAGGAAGTTGTCCGGCAGGTTGAAGTTGGCCCGGTTGAAGAGGTTGAACGCCTCGAGCCGGAGCTGCAGCCGCGGGGAGCTGCCGTTGCCGAACTCCCGCATCAAGCCCAGGTTGACGCTCGAAAAGCCCGGGCCTTCGAGCGTGTTGCGTCCGACGTTGCCGAACGTCCCGAACGGCGGCATCGAAAACGCCGCCGGGTTGAACCACCGATCCGGCCCCGGATCCGACACCTCGGGATTGCCCGTCTGATTCGGCCGATCGTTCGCGCCGAAGCCGAGCACGGTCCGTCCCGTGTTGCTGTTGTCCAGCTCCATGGGAAGCGCCACGGTGAACGGCCGGCCGCTTTGCAGCGTGACGATGCCTTCGAGCTGGAGCGCCCATGGCAGCTCGTAGGAAAAGCTCGCCGCGAAGCGATGGCGGACGTCGAAGTTCGATCGCCCCCGCTCGAGCGCGAGGTTGTTGCTGTCCTGCGGGAAGTTGGGATCGCCCGCGCTCGGGAAGAATCCCGACGCGTCGTCGGTCGACTTCGCGAGCGTGTACGCGGCGACGAACGCCAGCCCCCGATCGAGCCGTTGACTGAACGTCAGCTGCAGGCTGTCGTACTGCGATTCCGCGCGCGACTCGATCGACGTGATGTCGGCGAAGAACGGATTCGGCCGCAGGTTGAGCGGCTGCGGGCTCGGCGCCGGCTGGTTGATGTCGCGCGGGGCGATGAGCTGCCGACCGCGCGTGCCGACGTAGGTCGCCTCGATCGCGCGGGTCCGCCCGAGCTGACGCTGCACGCCGGCCGAGAAGTGGTGCAGCTTGCCGGTTTGAAAGTCGCGCTGAATCGCGAGCGCGGAGTCCGGCGTGGGAATCGGGTAGTTCGCGGGCCACGGGTTGCTAATCAAGAGCGGGAAGGTCGGCAGCGGAAAGTAGAAGCTCAGATCGAAATAGGGCTGATTGAAATACAGCCCCTCCGACGTCGCCAGCGCCGACTGGTCGAAGTACAGGCCGTAGCCGGCGCGCACCGCGGTCCGGCCGTCGGCATCCGGCGTCCAGGCGGCGCCGACGCGCGGCCCGAAGTTGTTCCGGTCCGGGTCGTAACCGCCCCGCGGGAAGCCCGCGGTGCCGACCGGGACGAGGGTGCCGGTCGCCGGGTCGTAGAGCGTCGCGCGATCGTCTTCGTCCACGGGCGGCGAGTTGTAGTCCCAGCGCACACCGCCGGTCAGCGTGAGGTTCGACGCGACGCGGATGCTGTCGTTGACGAAGAAGTTCAGGCTGTGCGTGCGCAGCCGCTGCGGGTTGTCGAGCTGCGCACCGGTCGTGAACAGCGGCAGACCGAGCAGAAGATCGGCGAGCGCGTTGCCGGTGTACGCAGGCACGCTCAGGAAACTGATATTGCCCCTCGACTGCACGTCACGGAAGGCGTCCTGGCTCGTCGCGCGGAAGTCCACGCCGGCGCGGACCAGGTGCCGCCCGGGGGCCCACGACACCGTGTCGAGCGCCTGGATGAGGCTCGTCGTGCTGTCCTGCGGGTTGTTGTACTCGTGCCCGAGCGGCGAGTAGCCCGTGAGGGTGATGAAGCTGAGCCCCCAGTCGCGCGGGTCCGACGACAGGTCCGGCAGGCCGACCTCGCGGTTGATGCTGCGCCCCTGGTTCTCCTGGAGGACGCTCGTCGACACGCGCGTCCAGGCGACGCGCGCCTCGTTCACGAACGCGGCCGCGAAGGGCAGAGTGTACCAGACGCCGAGGTTCTGGGCGCGCCGCGGAACGTCGTTTCCGTAGCCGGGCACCGCGGAGAACTGCGGCCCCGCAAACGGCTCGAACAGCCGTCGATCCGCGAAGCTGAAGCGCGCCGTCAGCGTCGCGCCGCCCGACACGTGGTCCACGCGCAGGTCGAACTGATCTCCGTCGTCCACCTGGGTCGGCGACGACACGAAGTTGCCCGCGCTCCCGTCGCGATTCGGCGCTGGGTACAAGTTCGCGATCGCCTGCCCGGTCGGGTGCTGGAACGCGGCCGGAACCCGGCCGCCCGGGAAGGGGAACGGCGTGCCGGGAATGGTCGGCTGGATCGCGCTTCTGGAGAAGTCGCCGGTCCGCTCGGCGGCGGTGGGGACCGTGGTCACGCGGGTGATCCCCTCGTTCAGCCGGGTCCCTTCGTAATCGGCGAAGAAAAACAATCGGTTGGCCCGGATCGGCCCTCCGGCGGATCCGCCGAACTGATAACGCTCGTACTCGGGCGCCTCTTCGTCGCGCGGCGCGAAGAAGTTGCGCGCGTCCATAGCGCCGTTCCGGAGGAAGAGATATCCGGTGCCGTTCAACCGGTTCGCCCCGGACCGCGTGATGATGTTGAGCTGCGCCCCCGCGTTGCGGCCGAACGACGCGTCGTAGCTGCTGGTCAGGACCTCGAACTCGCGAATGCCATCGACCGGCGGCCGGACCGCGACGCCGTTCAGCTTCGGGTCGAGGTTGTAGACGCCGTCGAGCAGATACGAGTTCGCGTCCTCGCGGCCGCCGCTCGCGCTGAACGCGAAGTCTCCGCGCACCGAGGTCGCCGACCCCTGGGCGGACGGTGCGATGCCCGGGGCGAGCAGCGTCAGCTCGAGGAAGTTCCGTCCGTCGAGCGGCAGCCGCGCGATCTGACCGGCGTCGATGACCGTGCCGATCGCCGGCGAATCCCGGTCGATCGACGGCGCCTCCGCCGTGACGTCCACGGTCACCGGCGGGGCCGAGACCGACAGCGTGGCCGCCACCCACTCCGCCCGGTTGACGGTCAGCTCGAGGCGCCGCACGAACGCGGCATACCCCTGGGCGCGAATCTCGAGGCGATGCTCGCCTGGCGCGAGCGGGACGATGGTGAAGGCTCCGTCGGGCCCGCTGGTGACCGTCCGGGTATCGCCGGTCTCGTCACGGGTCAGCGTGAGCGTAGCGCCTGAGATCGGGTCGCCCGTCGGTCCCGTCACGATCCCGCGCAGCGACGCGAGATGCGTCTGCGCGGCCGCCGCGGCCGGGACGAGCAGCGTGACAAGGGGGGCCAGGGGGGCCAGGTGGGCCAGGGGCGCCAGGAGCGCCAGGAGCACCAGTCGTGTTCTCACGGAAATCCTCAAAAAAAGTCATTCGAGCGGGATACCCCCGCGAGTACGATGGCCCGGCCCGCTTCCTCGGCCAGGCAGAGCCTGCCTCGCCGAAGCGACCTGGACAATGCCGGTCGCGAAGGCGGGGCTGTTTATCTTACAAGGAGCCGATGACATGAAGGTTCTTGCGCTCGCAGGTCTTTTGACGCTCGTGACGGTCTCCACGTTCGCGCAGACGCCGCCGCCGGCGCAGCAGCCGCCCCCCCCGCAGCCGGCCCCGCCGCCGCCGCTCGATCTGGCGACCGCCATCCAGAACGGCCACAACAACATCAAGGGGAACCTCCTCAAATCAGCAGAGAAGATGAGCGAAGCGGACTATGGCTTCAAACCGGCGGGCATCATGCCCGAGGTCCGCACGTACGGACAGTTCATCGGCCACATCGCGAACGCCAACTTCCTCCTCTGCTCCCGCGCGAAAGGGGAGCCGAGTCCGAACAAGGTCGACATCGAGAAAACGGTGACGGCGCGGGCGGATCTGATCAAAGCGCTGACCGAATCGCTCGCCTATTGCGATACCGTCTATGCGACGCTGACCGACGCGTCAGCCGTTGAGAAGATCACGGTATCCGGGCCGAACAACACGACCCGGCAGGTTGCCCGCGCGGCCTCGCTGATGAACAACAACTCGCACAACAACGAGCACTACGGGAATCTCGTCACCTACATGCGGGTGAAAGGGATAGTTCCGCCCTCTTCCGAACCAAGGTAGGGAGAACACTGATCATTGCTGAGTGTGGATTGCTGAGTGCTGAATGAACAATTCAGCATTCCACATTCAGCATTCAGCAATGAGCATCATTCTCTTCGTCATCGGGTCTATATTCTTCGCCCAACCCTCCTTCGACTACGACCGCAGCCTGCCGATCGACCTGCAGGAAACCTCGCGGCGTGAGAGGGACGGCGTGTTTCTTCAGGAGATCACGTACGCGACCCTCGAGGGCCGACGAAACGGCGCCACGCTGGTGACGCTGGCTGGCAGAAACCGGCTGGTGGCCCCGCGGCCCGCGGTCCTCTTCGTGCACTGGTACGGCCCGCCCGAGCCGACGTCCAACCGGACGCAGTTCGTCCCGGACGCGATCGAGCTGGCGCGGGCGGGCGTCGTGTCGCTGCTGATTGATACCCCGTGGTCGGATCCTGACTACTTCCCGAAGCGCAAGCGTGACGAGGACTACAGCCGATCGATCGCTCAGGTAAAGGACCTGCGCCGGGCGCTCGACGTGCTTCTGGCGCAGCCCGGGATCGATCCCGCGCGCGTCGCGTATGTCGGGCATGACTTCGGCGCGATGTACGGCGTGCTCGCAGCAGCCGCCGATCGACGCATCCGGCTGTTCGTCTTCATGGCCGGTACGAGGTCGTTCAGCGACTGGTTCCTGCTCGGAGAGCCCAAGCTGGAAGGGGAGGCGCGGAAGGCGTTCGTCGACCGGCTCGCGCCGCTCGATCCGATCGCCGCGCTGCCGAAGCTGGCCGACACACCGCTGCTCTTTCAGTTCGCCACCGACGATCGCTATGTGACGAAGGCGACCGCGGACGCGCTCGTCGACGCTGCGCCGGGCAAGCCGGAGGCCAGGACGTACAAGGCCGGACATGAGCTGAATGAGGAAGCGACGCGGGACAGGATTGAGTGGTTGAAGAAAAGACTGAAGCAATGAGCTCAGTGCTGAATGTGGATTGCTGAATGCTGAATTCAGTTCATTCAGCATCCAGCAATCAGCATTGGACTAGCGCGCGGCGGTCGTCGTATCTCTCCTCGGCTGCGGCTTCGGCAGCGGCTTGCGCGGCAGTCTCTCCTCGCGGTTGGCCGTCTGGTACACGAACGCGGCGACGATGACGGCGTTCTGTTTCATGTCCGGCTCCTGGATCCGCTCGTACACATCCATGTTCGAGTGGTGCGTGCGCGTGTCGTACTCGACCGGATCCTGGACGAACTGAAAGCCGGGCAGCCCCACCGCGTCGAACGCGAGATGGTCGGTCCCGCCCGTGTCCTGGATACTGAGCGTCGTCATCCCGAGGTTGCGGAACGGCTCCATCCAGGCGCGGAACACCGGCTCGACGGCCTCGTTTCCCTGCAGGTAAACGCCCCGGATCCTGCCCGTCCCGTTGTCCACGTTGAAGTAGCCCGAGAGCCTCGCGTGCTCCGGTTTGAGCTGCATGGTCCCGGGATCCGCGAAGTGGTTCTTCACGTACGCCCGCGACCCGAGGAGCCCGTTTTCCTCTCCGCTCCAGAGCGCCATCCGGATCGTGCGGCGCGGCTTCAGGCCGGCCGCTTTCAGGATGCGCATCGCCTCCATCATCACGGCGGATCCCGCGGCGTTGTCGGTCGCTCCCGTCCCCGCGTGCCAGGAGTCGAAGTGCGCGCCGAGCATGACGAGCTCCGCCGCCTTGTCGGTCCCGGGGATCTCGGCGATGACGTTGAACGGCGGCTCTTCCGCGTGGAAGGTGTTCTTCACGTCCATCTCGAGACGCACCGGTATCTTCTTCTGCAGCGTGCGGACGATGCGGCCGTAGTGCTCGACGGCCAGGCTGACCTCGGTGATGATCGACTCGCGCGAGGTCTGCGTTCCGGGTGCGCCTCGCACCCCGCCGCCCTGCACGAACACGGTGCCGCCGTCGCCCCGGCCGGCGTCGATGACGGCCAGCGCCCCCTCGTCCTTGTAGAACTGGAGCCGCTTGCGCGCGAGCTCCGCGTTGCCCCGGTTGTACTGCCGGCCACGGCGCGGGCCCGCATCGTCCTCGCTCGAGAGGTTCTCGAGATCCTTGTCCGTGTAGCGCTGCGACAGGGCGGTCGTGATCTCGCGCACTTCGCGCAGGGGCGCGCTCAGCACGAACTTGCCCGCCAGCTGTCCCTTGAAGGTCGCGAAGTCCGCCTCGGCGTCGATCGGCGCAAACACCGCCTCGGCCACCACCGGTCCGTTCGTGCCTGGCGACCATGCCTTCGGATATCCGATCACCGGATACGCCTGAGGCGCGACCACGTGCGCGGTGAAGCGCTCGTTGGACCATCCGCGGCCGAACGTGCCCCAGGGCTCGAGCGCGACGTTCGCGAGCCCCCATTCCTTCAGGGTCTTGTCGGCCCATCCCGCCGCCGCGCGGATGTTTGGCGAGCCGGTGAGCCGCGGGCCGTGGACGTCGGTCAGCCAGCTCGTAATCTCCATGACCTGCGAGCGCTGGAGGCCTTCATCTTTAATGCGGTACAGCGCGTCATAGTCGAGCTGGTCGCGCGCCGCGCTCGGCAGCGAGAACGCCGCGGCGAGCGCCATGGCGAGGAGCACCTTCTTCATCCCATCCCTCCCGGGCCCCACAGCATACCCCCGGCGCCCGAATCCGCTAAAACCGTGATTACAACTTTCTCACGCGACTGGCCCTTCCTGTAACAGCGTGAATAACAGATTCGGCGGAGCCGTTTTTTGCGGACGCCCGCAACTCCCGCACTGCGAAGGAGATCGAGAGCGAGCGGCGGTGTGGTGCGGCGGTTGCAACGCGCGAAGCGCAGAGGGTGTCCATGAACGCCGCCCAGGTACCACTCCGTCCACAAGACCGGCCCGGCTTCACCGACGGTCTTGGAACCCGATCGACCATTACCGATAGCGCCACCGGCGAGACGCTGGAGCTCCTGACGATCCGTCCCGAGCTCACACGCGTCGCCTCTTTCGAGTTCGCGTTGCGCGAACGGTCGGCCCGGCTGGCCAACTTCCGCCACGAGGACTTCGCCCGCGTGCGACGGATCGATCGGACGACGGACGGCGGACTGGGGATCGTGTCCGACTACATCCCGGGCGCGCGGCTCTCCGACGTGCTGAACGTCTCGAGCCAGCGTCGTCTGCCGTTCGACGTCGGCGCCGCCTTCTGCCTCGTCCGGCAGCTCGTCCCGGCGATTGCGTTTCTTCACGACAACGCGCGCGATGTCGCGCACGGAGCGATCGCGCTCGAGCGTCTCGTCGTGACGCCGTTGGGCCGTCTGATGGTCGTCGAGCACGTTCTCGGATCCGCCCTCGAGCAGCTCCGGTTCTCGCGTGAGCACCTCTGGCGCGAAGTGCGGGTCGCGATGCCTCCATCGGCTGGCGCGCCGCGGTTCGACCATCACGCTGACGTCACGCAGATTGGCATCGTCGTCCTGCAGCTCGTGCTCGGGCGGCCGCTGCGGTCCGACGAGTACCCCGCGCGGCTCGCGTCGCTCGTCGATCAGGCGGCGATGACGACCGCGGGGGGCGAGCGACGGCCGCTGACGCTGGGACTGCACTCGTGGCTCGTGCGCGCCCTGCACATCGATTTGCGCCGCGCATTCGCGTCGGCCCGGGAGGCCTGCCAGGCGCTCGAGCAGATGCTCGCCGCCGAGCCCGGGTACGTCGCGGCGCCCGTTTCGCTCGAGACGTTCCTTACGCGCGTGTTGGAGGCCACATCGGGCGACGCCGCCCCGGCGGGCAACGTGCCGTCGGGCAGGGTCGATCCAGCGCCAGCCCCGCCGCCGCCGCCGATGGCCGCGCAGCCGGCGGCGCCGTCGTACGCAGAACCGCCGGCTCCGATCGTCATGGATCCGGTTCCGCCGCCCGCTCCTCCGCCGCCCGTTCCTCCGCCGCCTCCGCAGGCGTCGGCCCCGAACGTGACGGCCAGTTACCTGGACCCGCTGGTCTCCGTGTCGTCAGCGCCTCCGCACGCTCCGCCGATGGTGCCGCCGGCTCCCGTCTCGCAGGTTGACGCGATCATCCCTGAGCCTCTGGTGGAGGCGGAAAGGCCGCAGCAGCCGCAACCGCCGCCGCTGCCGGTCGAGCTCTCATCGATCGACGCCCGTCCCTTCGAGCCGGATCTCAGGCAGATGCTCCAGCTCGGGACGGACCCGACGCCCGCCCGCGGGACGCCTCGCGTCGAGGTGACGCCCGCGCGTGGAATACCGCGCCTCGAGGTGCCGTCCTCCGTGACCACGACACCGAGCGTTCCGCTGAAGCGCACCGACCTTCCGGTCGAGCCCATCGGCGCGGGGATGTCCAGCACGACCGACAGCCCCTTCGGCCGGCCGTCGACCGAGCCGATCACGGTCAAATCGGAGCCGCGGCGCTACACGGCGCCCGAGCCGCGCCACGCACCCGAGCCGCCGCCGTATGTCGCGGACGAGCCGAGGAGACGGGGCGTCGGGGGCAAGCGTCGGCTCCTCGCGGCGGTCATTGCCTGCGTCGCCGTCGTCGGCGTCGCGGGCGTCTATGCGTCGCGATGGTTGTTCACGGGAGCGTCCGAGACGGAAGTCCAGCTCGGCATCGTGTTGGTCGAATCCAATCCGGCGGGCGTGCAGGTGTTCGTCGACGGTGAGGCGCGCGGTCTGACACCCGCCAAGGTCTCGCTGAAGCCCGGCGCGCACCTCGTCGAACTGCGCGGGCGCGGCACGCCCCGCGTGCGCAGCGTGATGGTCGAAGCGGGCGCCACGGTCTCGCACTACGTCGAGCTCGCGGAAGCGTCGGCGCCGGTGACGGGCCAGCTCGACGTGCGATCCGATCCGCCGGGCGCCCGCGTCAAGGTCGACGGACACGATGCGGGCATCGCGCCGATTCTCGTGTCGAATCTTCAGCCGGGTGAGCACACCGTCGTTCTGCAGAACGACCACGGGACCGTGCGACACACGGTGACGATCGAGCCCGGACTGACGGCCGCCCTCGTGACGCCGATGGCCGCGGGGCCCCAGTCGGGATGGATCTCGATCACCGCGCCCTTCGCCATGCAGGTATACGAGAGTGGCGATCTCATCGGCTCGACCGAGACGGACAAGATTCTCGTGACGGCCGGCTCACATCGGCTTGAAATCGTCAACGACACGCTCGGGTTCAAGATTACGCGCAACGTGAACGTCCCGGCTGGGAAGGTCGTACCGATCGGCATCGAACTGCCCAACGGCGTGGTCAACATCAACGCCGTACCGTGGGCAGAAGTCTTCGTCGACGGAAGGGCGGTGGGGGAAACCCCGATCGGCAACCTCCAGCTGCCGATCGGACCGCACGAGGTCGTGTTCAGGAATCCCCAGCTCGGTGAGCGGCGTCAGGCCATATCGGTGACGCTCGGCGGGCCGATCCGGGTGAGCGTGGACATGAACAAGCAATGACGATCAAATCCCTGATGCTCACCGGCATCCTGATCGCCTCCGCCGCGGGCGCGGCGGCGGGCCAGGGTCAGGATCCGCTGTCTTCGGCGCGCGAGTTGTACGCATCGGCTCGCTACGACGAAGCGCTGGCCACTCTCGACGGCCTCCGCGAGTCGGCGGTCACGACGACGCTCGATCGCCGCGCGATCGAACAATACCGGTCGCTGTGCCTGCTCGCGCTCGGACGGAGCAACGAAGCCGACGCGGCGATCGCCGCCGTCGTCCGCACCGATCCGTTTTTCCTGCCCGGAGACGGGGATGCGTCGCCGCGCGTCCGTAACGCGTTCACCGACGTTCGGCGCCGCATGCTCCCGCAGATTGCGAGCGAGAGATACCAGGCGGCAAAGTCGACGTGGGACCGCAAGGACTATCCGGAGGCGGCCGATCTGTTCCGCGAGGCGGTCGCGCTCATCGACGATCCCGACATGCAGGGGCAGTTGAAGGACCTGCGGACGATTGCCGCGGGCTTCCTCGAGCTGGCCGCGACGCTGGCGAAACCGCCGGATCCTCCGAAGGCGCCCGAGCCTGTGAAGGCGACGCCGGAGCCGAACCGCCCGGTTGCCGCGCGTGTCTACGTTGCCGAGGATCCGGACATCGTGCAGCCCGTGGTGCTCCGCCAGGACATGCCGAGGGTGCCGCCGCAGGTGCTCGCACAGGCGCGCGAGCGCGGCATCCTGGAAATCGTTGTCAGCGAACAGGGCCGCGTCCAGGAAGCGTCCATTCGCCAGTCGGTCCACCCCGTGTACGACTCGATGGTGATCGCCGCGGCGCGCGAGTGGCGATACCACCCGGCGATGGTCCACAACGTTCCGGTGAAGTTCCGCAAGCGGATTCAGATCGCCCTCGCTGCTCGCAACCCCAGGCAATAGCAGCCCGTCGCGACTTCACGTCGGGCTGCCAGGCCGGTTCGAGCGGCATTCAGAACACCCCACGGTCGAGCTCGCTCGCCTTGGCGCGGCTTTCGCAGTGACTCGACCTCGCCGTGGCGAGTCACCACACAGCCGTCCTCGAAGGCACTCGTCTCGATCCCACCGAAGCGGTAGCCATCGCGCTCGAGCTGGCTGAACAGATCAGGTCTGGAGACATCGCGGGCGTGCCTGCGGATGCAGCGGCCGTTGAGCTGGCCGCCGGCGGCCGGGTGGCGGTGGATGCAGCCCGATTGGACGGAAACGATCCCGCGGCGCTCGCGCGGCTGCTCCACGCGCTGCTGACCATGGGAGGCGAGGGACGTGTGCCGGGCGCGCTGTTGCTCACGATCGCTCGGGCGAAGGGCACGATCGATCTCGCCGGCTTCGCAACCCTCGATGATCTTGCAGCGGCGCTTCGTCGATTCGCGCCGCCGGACCCGCGGCAGGCGCTCGCCGCGCTGTACGCCCGGTTGTCGCCGCCGCTCACGCCCCCCGCTTCGATGCCCTCCGAGCCGGTTCTTCCTCCGGAGATTGTCGCTCCCACCGGATCGTCCGGCGTGTGGGCGCTTGCGATCGCCGGGCTGGTCGCGCTTTTCTTCGGCGCCGGATGGTTCGTCACGTCCACCTATTACGGATCACCTCCGCGCGGTGTTGAATCGCGTGCGGCTGAGCCCATCGACACCCAGCGGGGGCCTGTCGAGGTGAGGGCCGCACTTGACGGCGCCTACGCGCCCTCCTTCGCGCCGGCCGGGGAGGCGTTGTACTTTCCGCCTTCGCTCGAACCTTCCGCCGCGGGGCGCGACACGCACCTGCTTCGCGTTGTGGACGAAGGCGCGAAGAGCTACCACCTGAGACCGTCGCCGGACGGCGCGTGGATCGCGTTCGATTCGGATCGCGACGGCGAACGCGGTGTGTACGTCGGCCGGGCCGACGGATCCGAGGTGCGGCGCGTCAGCGGTCCGGGCCATGCGGCGATGCCGAGCTGGTCTCCCGATAGTGGGACGCTCGCGTTCGTGAAGGCGGAGCCGGATCGTCCAGGCACATGGAACGTGTGGCTACTCGATAGGTCTACCGATGAGCTGCGCCGCGTGACCGAGGTGTCGCGCGGCTTGCCCTGGGGCGCGTCCTGGTTTCCTGACGGCAAGCGGATCGCCTACAGCCACGAGGATCGGTTGATCGTGCACGATCTCGGAACAGGCGCGACACGTGAGTTCCAGTCGCCCGAGCCCGGCCGGCTGATCCGGACGCCCACGGTATCGCCCGACGGCACGCGCGTCATCTACCAGGTGTATCGAGACGGCGTCTGGATCCTTGACCTGCGCGATGGATCGGCGCGGCGGGTCCTCGAGGATCCGACCGCGGAGGAGTTTTCGTGGGATCCCCAGGGGCGGCGTGTCGCCTTCCACAGCCGGCAAGGCGGCGGCTGGAGCATCTTCATCATGGCTTCGGGCAGCTAGGCCGGGGTAAAATCCTGCAAGCTCATGCAACGAACGGGCTTGCTGACTGCGGCGGCTGCGGTGCTGTGCCTCGTCGGATGCCGGCAGACCCCTGTCCCTGTTGCTCCTCCTCGAGCGGATATCGCCCTCGCGAACGACACCGAGACAATCGAGACGCGCGTCCCGCGGAACGCGACGCTCGACCGGCTCCTGCGCGACCACGCGGTCCGCGACGACCTGGTCGTCGCCATCGTCGAGGCCGCGCGCGGATCGTTCGACCCGCGGGATCTCCGTGCGAACAACAGCTACCGCCTCGTCCGCACGCTCGATGGGCTGCTGCGCCTCTTCGAGTACGAGATCGACGCCGACAAGTTCCTTCGAATCGTCAGCCCTGACCGCCGGACGCCGGCCGCGCTCGACGTCGAGGTCATCCCGTACGAGAAGCGGACCGACGTGACAGCCGTCCGCGGGGCGATCGACCGCGATCATCCTTCGCTGGTCGCCGCGTTCGAATCGACGGGTGAGAACGTCCAGCTCGCGATCGCGCTGGCGGAAGTCTTTTCCGGCGAGGTGGACTTCGAGAGCGATCTGCAACCGGGCGATCGCTTCGAGCTGCTCTTCGAGAAGGTCTATCGGGAAGGCTCGTTCGCCCACTACGGCCACATACTGGCGGCGCAGCTCGTGAACGAGGATCGCGACCTTCAGGCGTACCGGTTCTCGGTTGACGGCAAGGCGGGGTACTACGACGCGAAAGGGCGATCGCTCAAGCGGTTCATGCTCGCGTCGCCGTTGCGCTTCGAGCCGCGCGTGACTTCGCGGTTCTCGTATCGGCGGCGACATCCGGTGCACGGCGGCTATCGCCCGCACCTCGGCGTGGACTACGGGGCGCCGTATGGCGCGGCGGTCGTCTCGGTGGCGAGCGGCACCGTCCTGTCCGCGGGCTGGAGCGGCGGATCCGGGCGGATGGTCCGCATCCGCCACGCCAGCGGGTACGAGAGCTACTATCTGCACCTCTCGTCGTTCGGGAAGGGGATTCGCACCGGCGCGCACGTCGACCAGGGTCAGCTGATCGGGCGCGTCGGCGCGACCGGCACGGCGACGGGCCCGCACCTCGACTACCGCCTGCGGAGGAACGGCGTCTTCGTCAACCCGCTCGCCGAGCACAAACGGCTGCCGCCGGGCGCTCCGATTTCCGCCGCCTACACCGAAGCCTTCACGGTCGCGCGCGATGCCGCGAGGAGCGAGCTGTCAAAGACGCTGCTTGCCTTCGGACCGCCCGCGCCTCTCACGAAGCCGGACGCGGTGCGCGCGGCGCCGGAGTAGAATCGCCCGGTTGTGTCCGCCATCCGCCCCTTCCGCGCGCTGCGACCTGCGCCGGACGCCGCGCCGCGCGTCGCCGCCGTCCCCTACGACGTCGTCTCGACCGACGAAGCGCGGGCGCTCGCCGACGGCAACGACCTCAGCTTTCTGCGCGTGACGCGCTCCGAGATCGATCTGCCGCGCCAGACCGATCCGTACGCGCCGCAGGTCTACGCGCAGGCGCTCGCGAACCTCGAGCGGATCAAGCGCGAGGCGCCTCTCGTCTTCGAGCCCGAGCCGTCTCTCTATTTCTATCGCCTGCGGATGGGTGGGCACGAGCAGATCGGCCTGGCGGCGGCGTACTCGCTGGACGAGTACGATCGCGATCTGATCAAGAAACATGAGCGGACGCGTCCCGACAAGGAAGACGATCGCACGCGGCATATCACCGAGCTGCGCGCGCAGACCGGTATCGTGTTCCTGACCTATCGCGCGTCACCTGACGTCGATGCCATCGCCCGACGCGTGACGGCCTCGGCGCCGCTGTACGACTTCACGGCGCCCGATGGCGTGGCGCATATGATCTGGAAGACCGACGGAGATCTTTCGCGTGCCCTGGTCGAGGCGTTCGCGCGAATTCCCGCGCTCTACATCGCTGACGGGCATCACCGCGCGGCCAGCGCCGCGCGCGCGCGGGAACGCGTCAACGGCGACGCCGCCCAATCGTTTCTGGCGGTCGCGTTCCCGGACGACCAGGTACAGATCCTTCCCTACAACCGGGTCGTGAAAGACCTGGCGGGTCTGGCGCCCGACGCGTTCGTCGCCAGGCTGCGAGAGACATTCACCGTCACGGAAGGTCCGGCAGCGCCGAACGCGAAGGGCACGGTGGGGATGTACCTGGCCGGCCGGTGGCACACGATCGATCTGGGCCGGCCGAAAGACCGGCCCCTCCAGGGACAGAAGAATTCGGAGGGGCCGGTCTTCAGACCGGCCCAAAACGATCGCATTGCGTCGCTCGACGTCAGCCTGCTTCAGCAGCACATTCTCGACCCGCTCCTCGGCATCAAGGACGTCCGAACCGACAAGCGGATAGACTTCGTGGGCGGGGCGCGTGGCACGGCGGAGCTGCAACGGGTCGTGGACGGCGGCGCCGCTGCCGTCGCGTTCTCGCTCTATCCCGTGACGGTCGAAGATCTCATGGCGATCGCGGATGCGGGCGGGATCATGCCGCCCAAGTCGACCTGGTTCGAGCCCAAGCTCCGCGACGGGCTCCTGATTAACGCAATCTGAGCCACGGATTTCGCGGATTACGGGCCACGGATTTCGCGGATTACACGGATGGGGTTTGAATTCTGAATTCTGAATTCTAGATTCTGAATTCTCTCTAGAGCACCAATGAAAGTCCTCGTCGCCGACAAGTTCGAGAAGTCCGGTCTGGACGGTCTGAAAGCCGCCGGCTGCGACGTCGTCTACGACCCGGACCTCAAGGATGACGCGCTGGCGCAGGCCATCGCGAAAACGGGCGCCGACGTCCTCGTCGTGCGCAGCACGAAGGTGACCGAGCCGATGCTGGAGGCGGGCGGGCTCGCGCTCGTCGTGCGCGCGGGCGCCGGCTACAACACGATCGACGTGAAAGCCGCGTCGAAGCGCGGCATCTACGTCTCGAACTGTCCCGGCAAGAACTCTATCGCCGTGGCGGAGCTCGCGTTCGGCTTGATCCTCGCGGTCGACCGCCGCATCCCGGACAACGTCGCGGAGCTGCGCGCCGGCAAGTGGAACAAGAAGGAGTATTCGAAGGCCGCGGGTCTGTACGGCCGGACGCTGGCGCTCATCGGCATCGGCAACATCGGCCAGGAAATGATCCGCCGAGCCGCCGGCTTCGGGATGAACGTCGTGATCTGGAGCCGCCGGTTCGACGCCGAGGACCGGCCGATCACCGACGCCGAGGCGCGCGAGCTGGGGATCGATCTGTTCCAGCATCAGATCGCCATTTCGCTCGCGCCGACGCCGGGCGAAGCGGTGGCGAGGGCCGACGTGATCAGCCTGCACGTCGCGCTCGCGCCGGGGACCCGCACGCTCGTCAACGCGGACCTGCTGGCGCGCATGAAGCCGGGGGCAATCCTGGTGAACACGGCGCGCGGCGAGGTCGTCGATCACGCGGCGCTCGCGGAGGCCGTGCGGAACCGCGGGGTCCGCGTGGCCCTGGACGTCTACGCCAACGAGCCCGCGTCCGCGACGGGGGACTTCGCCGACCCGCTCGTGCAGCTTCCCGGCGTGTACGGCACGCACCACATCGGCGCGTCGACGGACCAGGCGCAGGAGGCCATCGCAGCCGAGACCGTGCGCATCATCCGGTCGTTCAAAGAGACCGGCGAGGTGCCGAACGTCGTGAACCTCTGCCGCCGGACGCCTGCGTCGCACATGCTCGTCGTCCGGCACCGCGACCGTCCCGGCGTGCTCGCGCACGTCTTCGACCATCTGCGCGAGGGAAACATCAACGTGCAGGAAACCGAGAACGTCGTCTTCGACGGCGCGGAGGCGGCGATCGCCCGGATCAACGTGGACGCGCCGCCGGACGCCGCGCTGCTCCAGCGCATCCGGAACGGCCACCAGGACGTGCTCGATTTGCGGCTGGTGTCGTTGTGAACGAAGGAGTCTTGCCATGACCACCGTCACGCGCGTGTTCAACTTTTCGGCGGGGCCGGCGATTCTGCCGCTGCCGGTTCTGGAAGAGGCGCAGCGCGACCTGTTGGCCCTGCCCGGCGTCGGCATGTCGGTTCTCGAGATCAGCCATCGCTCCAGGCCGTTCGACGAGATCATCCAGGGCTGCGAGGCCGACATCCGGAAGCTCGCGGGCGTGCCGGACAACTACAAGGTCCTGTTCCTTCAAGGTGGCGCGAGCCTGCAATTTTCCATGGTGCCGATGAACCTGATGCCGCCCGGCGGATCTGCCGACTACATCGTCACGGGCTCGTGGTCAGAGAAGGCTGTCAAGGAAGCGAAGAAAGTCGGCAACGTGAACATCGCCGCGACGACCCAGGAAGGAAACTTCAAGCGCATCCCGAAACAGCACGAGATCGCCGTCGCGCCGGGAACGGCGTACGTCCACATGACCTCGAACAACACGATCTTCGGGACCGAGTGGAAGTACGTGCCGGAGGTCGGCGGCGCGCCCCTCGTCTGCGACACCTCCTCCAACATGTTCAGCGGCCCGCTCGACATCAGGAAGTTCGGGCTCGTGTACGCGGGCGCTCAGAAGAACCTCGGCCCCGCCGGACTCACGCTCGTCATCATCCGCGAGGATCTGCTCCAGCGCTCGCAGAAGTCGCTGCCGACGATGTTGAACTATGCGGTGCAAGCGGAGAACGCGTCGATGTACAACACGCCAGCGGTCTTCGCGATCTACATCACGCGGCTCGTGATGAAGTGGCTGCTCGCGATGGGCGGCCTGGAGGCGGTCGCGCGCGCCAACGAGCGAAAGGCGGCGAAGCTGTACGCCGAGATCGACCGCAGCGGCTACTATCGCGGCCACGCCGATGCCGACAGCCGCTCGTTCATGAACGTGACGTTCCGGCTGCCCAGCGAGGAGCTCGAAAAGCTCTTCGTCAAGGAATCGACACCCGCCGGGCTGGACGGCCTCAAGGGCCACCGCTCTGTCGGCGGCCTACGCGCGTCAATCTACAACGCGTTCCCCGAGGAAGGCGTCGACGCGCTCGTCCAGTTCATGCGGGATTTCGAACGGAAACACGGATGAGTCGGCCTCCCGTGTGCGCCCGTTTCCGTGTTAAGATTGTTGGGTTTCCCAGCCTTCGGTTTACCCTCAGTGAGGTCTATGTGCTCGTTTCGCTTCTTCTCGCCCTAGTCGCGTCCACCGTCGTCACGCAGATTTCGGTCTACAGCACGACCATCTATCTCCACCGAACTGCGACGCATCGCGCAATCGTTCTACACCCCGCGGTCGAATGGGTGTTCCGGTTCTGCATCTGGATGACCACCGGCATCGTGCCGCGTGAGTGGGTTGCCGTCCATCGGAAGCATCATGCGTTCACGGACGAAGAAGGCGATCCGCACAGCCCCAAGATCAACGGGTTCTGGAAAGTTCAGCTGGGCAACGTCTTCTATTACCTCCGCGAACTGAAGGATCCGCAGATCGTCAGCAAGTACGCCCGCGACATCAAAGAGGATCGCTGGGACAAGGCGCTGTTCAATCACGGCACCTTCGGTCTCGGCGTCGGCATCGCTCTTCTCTGTGTGACTCTCGGGTTGGGGTGGGGGCTTCTCGCCGCTGGCGTTCACACGTTCATGTACGTGTTCGTGCTGTCGTCCTCAATCAACGGTCTCTGCCACTACGCCGGGTACAAGAACTTCGCCAACACCGCCACCAACATCCGGCTGATCGCTTATCTCACCGGCGGCGAAGGACTGCACAACAACCACCACGGGTTCCCCCGCAGCCCGAAGTTCAGCTTCCGCCGCGGCGAGTTCGATCCCGCGTGGCCGCTGATCCGCCTGCTGACCAAGCTGCGCCTCGCGCGGCCGTACAAGACGATCGAGGATGCGCACCTGCGTCCGCAGGAGTCGGGGGCCTAGCTTCGCTGTAGGGCTTGTGGCCTGGGGCTTAGGGCCTAGTGGCCTAGTGCCTAGTGCCTGTGCGTAAGCCCTCGTTGCGTCCTTCAGCGTAAATCCGAGACTACATCTGCGGCTGGCGATTCCGGCCGCGGCCGCCGCGCCGTCTGCGGCGCCGGCGGCGCGGGCGTTGATCGTCGCCGGCGGCCTGGCCCTGCGGCTGCGGCTGACCGGGCGCGCCTTCGTCCGGCGCATGATGCCCGCGCGGCGCCTGCGTCAGCAGCGTGCGCCAGTGCTCGACCGCGTCCGGCCGGTCGCCGTGAATCTCCAGCCACGTCACCGCTTCGGGGAGGATGTACCGGTGGAGCAGCCCGCGCTGCGCGCGGGGCGGGGCGTCGAGCTCCAGCAGGCGGCGCTGCAGCGCCATCAGGTGCCGCAGACGTTCGACGTCACGCTTCGGGACCGGCAGAAGGCCCAGCGTGATCCCGCGGGGCCGATCTTCTTCGCCGTCGGGGCGGCGCGGGCGCGGCGCGAGCGCGCCGATCGGGTGCAGCACGCTGCCGACCAGGACCGCGTTGGTCAACGTGTCGGGGATCGATGGGAATCGGTGGCGGTACGCGTCCAGCCGGCGGAGCGACGACCAGAACGCGTCGGATGCCTGCATCAGCGGCGGCGCGATGTGCTGCAGCAGCCCGACCTTGCCGAGCATCCGGAACACTCGTTCTGACGCGCCGGAGCGGAGGATCTTGTAGTGCTCCTCCATCAGCCGCGCCGGCGCGCTCAATCCGATCGCTTCGCGATGCCTGTCGATGGCGTCGAGGATCGGCGGGTCGATCGTGAAGTCCAGCCGCGCGGCGAGGACGACCGCGCGCAGCATGCGCACGGGGTCCTCGAGAAACCGGACGTTCGGATCGCCGATCGATCGAATGACCCGCTCGTGCAGATCCTGGAGCCCGCCGACGTAATCGATCACCGAAAAGGTCGCGATGTCGTAGAAGAGCGCGTTGACCGTGAAGTCGCGCCGGAAGGCGTCCTCTTCGGGAGTGCCGAAGGTGTTGTCGCCGGCATGCGTCGCCGCCTCGGCTTCGGGCGACTGCGGCTCGGGCGGCATCTGGCGACGGAACGTCGCGACCTCGATCGTCTTCGGCCCGAACCGCACGTGCGCCAGCCGGAAGCGCCGGCCGATGATCCAGCAGTTCCGGAACTGCTTCTTGATCTGCCCGGGGTGCGCGTCGGTCCCGATGTCGAAGTCCTTCGGGCGCAGCCCCAGCAGCAGATCCCGCACACCTCCCCCGACCAGATACGCCGCGTGCCCGCTCTGATGGAGCCGATAGAGAACCTTGAGGGCGTCAGGGTCGATGCTGCGGCGGGAGATCTGGTGTTCGGCCCGCGGGACGATGGTTGGAGCCACCATCGAGTGGGATTATAGCGTGCCGGCGTGGTACCATCGGCCGGAATGAGGGAGGGACGGAGAGTGGGGCGGTGGCGCGCCGCACTGGCGGCGGTCTGCCTGACGGTCGCGGCGGCTCCGCTCGGGGCTGCGCGCGATCCGCTGGCCGTCGCCCGGCAGCTCTATAACACCGGAGACTACGCCGGCGCGATCGCGGCGGCCGAAGAGATCACGCAACCCCAGCTCGTCCACGCCGCGAAACTCGTCGCGGGACGGGCGCTGCTCGAGCGATTCCGCCGGGAGCGCGCGGAGAACGACCTCGTCGCCGGCCGGGCGGCGCTGGTCTCGATCGAGCCGACCGCCCTCGCGCCCCGGGAGCGGCACGAGCTGGTCATCGGCTTCGCCGAGTCGCTCTTCCTCGAGGGATCCTTCGGCGCGTCGGCCGAGCTGTTCGCGAGCGTCGTCGATCAGCCCGCCGCCTGGCCGGCGGCGGGGCCTGGCGGCCGCGACCGCCTGCTCGAATGGTGGGCCGGCGCGATGGATCGCGAGGCGCAGATGGCGCGCGGCTCCGCGCGCGACGAGATCTTCGGCCGGCTGCGCGATCGGATGGCGCGCGAGCTCGAGCGCGAACCCGCGTCGCCGGTGGCGGCGTACTGGCTGGCGGCCGGCGCGCGGGGCGCCGGAGACATGGATCGCGCGTGGGATGCGGCCGTCGCCGGCTGGCTGCGCGCGCGCCTCGCCGGCCCCCGCTCGCGCGCGCTCTCGAACGACCTCGATCGGCTCGTCCGGGAATCGATCATCCCGGCCCGGGCGAAGCGCCGAGCCGACGCGCTCCGCGACGCGACCCAGCTCGAAGCGGAAATGCTGGAGGAGTGGAACGAGCTGAAAACCAAGTGGCCGCTGGATACTGTGCTCACGGGTCAGAAGTTTTGAGTCTTGAGTTTTGAGTCTTGAGTTCTGAGTCTTGAGTTCAGAACTCAGAACTCAGGACTCGACCGAAACTCACCCCTTCGCTTCCTTCCAGTTTTCTCCGATCCCGAGATCCACGGTCACGGGTACCTTCAGCGGCACCGCCTGTTCCATCCGCTCGCGCACGAGCGCCGCGACCTCTTCAGCCGCTTCTTTCCGGGCTTCAAAGAGCAGCTCGTCGTGCACCGTCAGGATCATCCGTGCGTCGTTCGACGGCAGCGCCGCGTGGACGTCGATCATCGCGCGCTTCAGGATGTCGGCCGCCGATCCCTGGATCGGGAAGTTGGTCGCCGCCCGCTCGGCCGCCGCGCGGATCTGCCCGTTGCGGCTGTTCAGGTCGGGCACCAGCCGCCGGCGCCCCATCATCGTTTTCACGCTGCCTGTTTCCCGCGCGCGGACGAGCGTCTCGTCGATGAACCGCCGGACGCCGGGAAAGCCGGCGAAGTAGGCGTCGATGAACTCCTGCGCCGCCTGCTGTGGGACGCTGATGTCCTTGGCGAGCGTGAACGCGGTCTTTCCGTAGAGCACCGCGTAGTTGATCATCTTCGCGCTGGCTCCGCAGCTCGTGCCGGCTCAGGCCGCTCGCGGCGCCGAAGACCTGGAGCGCCGTGCGATCGTGGATGTCCTCGCCGCGCTCGAACGCGTCGATGAGGGCCTCGTCGCCCGACAGGTGGGCCAGCACCCGCAGCTCGATCTGCGAGTAGTCGGCCGAGATCAGGACGAAGCCCGGCTCGGCGACGAACGCGCGCCTGATTTCGCGCCCGAGCTCGGTCCGGATCGGGATGTTCTGCAGGTTCGGGTCGCTGCTCGACAGCCGTCCCGTCGCGGCGACCGCCTGGTTGAAACAGGTGTGCACGCGCCCCGTCGCCGGGTTGACGAGCACCGGCAGCGCGTCGATGTAGGTCCCCTTCAGCTTCTGCAGCGTGCGCCACTCCAGGATGAGCCGGGGCAGATCGTGCGCGAGCGCGAGCTCTTCGAGCACCTCGACGGCGGTCGACGGCGTCTTGGTCTTCACGTTGCGCTTGAGGACCGGCAGGCTCAGCTTCTCGAAGAGGATCAGGGACAGTTGGGGCGGCGAGTTGATGTTGAACTCTTCGCCGGCGATCTCGAAGATCTGGCGGCTGCGCGACGCCAGCTCCTGATCGATCCGCTGAGACTGCGACAGCAGCGCCGCCGCGTCGATGCGCACGCCGGCGCGCTCGATCGCGACGAGGACGGGCACCAGCGGCAGCTCGAGCGACTGATAGAGATCCTGGAGCGCTTCCCGTGCGACCAGATCGCGCAGGGGGCCGGCCACTCGAAGCGCCACGTCAGCCCGCTCGCCGGCATAGTCGAGGAGTCCATCGGCCGGCAGCTCCGCGAACGGCATCGCTTTGGCGCCGCGGCCGCAGACCTCCTCCTCGGTGAGCGCCTTGTACCCGGCATGCTCGAGCGCAAGATCCTCGAGCCGGTGCGTCGAGCGCGTGGCATCCAGGAGATAGCTCAGGATCAACGTGTCGGTCTCGAGCCCGTTCAGCGCGAGGCCGTGGCGTTCGAGCAGGATCGCGTCGAACTTGAGGTCGTGGCCCACCTTTTTCACGGCCGGGTCGGCCAGCACCGGCCCCAGCGTCGCTGCGACACGCTCGAGCGAGACGTTGCCTGTCGGCCCGAGGGCGTGGTGGCCGATCGGCACGTATCGGGCCTGGCGCTCCGCGGTCGAGAACGCGATCCCGACCACGGGCGCGCGCATCGCGGCCGTGTCGCCGGGAATCACGCGCAGCGCGACGCGCCCCGCCGCCTTCAGCTCCGCCGCGAGCGCCGGCAGCTCGAAGGCGGTCACGAGGCGATAGTCCCTGTCGCTCGTCTCCGCCGTCGGCGCGTACTCAGCGACGAGCGATCGGAAGACGAGCCGCGAGAACAGCTCGAACGCGCGCTGCCGCGACGCCCCGCGGTAGCGCACCGCGTCGACGCTGAACGTGACGGGCACGTCCGTCCTGATGCGCGCGAGCTCCCTGCTCTGCCTGGCCGATTCCTGGTGCGCCAGGAGCGGCTCGCGGTAGCGTTTTTGAGAAATGTCGGCGGCCCGCGCGAGCAGCGCTTCGAGCGAGCCGTACTCCGCGATGAGATCCCGAGCGCCTTTCTCTCCGATGCCGGGCACGCCCTTGATGTTGTCGATCGTGTCGCCCATGAGCGCGAGGACGTCCACCACCTGCTGCGGAGCGACGCCGAACTTCTCCTTCACCGCGTTCGCGTCGAACCAGGCGCCGTCTTCCTTCGGGTTGAACACTTTGATGCCGTTGCCGACGAGCTGGAAGAAGTCCTTGTCTCCGGTGACGATCGCGACCTCGAACCCCGCGGCCGCCGCCTGCTCGGCCAGCGTGCCGATCACATCGTCCGCCTCGTACCGCTCGGATGTGAGAATCGGCACGCCGAGCGCTTCGCACGCGTCGTGGACGAGCGGGATCTGCTGCGCCAGATCCTCGGGCATCGGCCTGCGGTTCGCTTTGTAGTCGGCGGCGAGGTCGTCGCGGAACGTGCGGCCGGGCAGGTCGAAGGAGGCGGCGATGAACTCGGGCTGATGCTCCTTCAGCAGCTTGCGGAGCATCGTGACGAAGATGTAGACGGCGTTGGTCGGCCGGCCCTGCGCATCCCGGAGCGGAGTGCCTTCGGTCGTACGAATGGGCGCGTGGAACGCCCGGTACATCTGCGATGACCCGTCAATCAGATAAACGCGTGCCACAAATAACAGAGGATATCATTGGGGACCGATGCGCTCTCGCGTCCCGGCGGCCTGCCCTGAGCGAAGGGCTCTCCTCCTGGCCGTCATCATCTGCCTCAGTGTGGCCTGCCGCGGCGGCGGGCTCATTCGCCAGTACGAATACGAAGAGGACGTTTACCTCGACCTCGACGGCTCCGCGACGGTCGTCGTCAATGCGTCGGTGCCGGCGCTCATCGCGCTCGCCGGCCTCGACCTGCCGCCGGACGCCGGGGCGCGCCTGGATCGCGACCGCGTCCGCGCCGCGTACGAGTCGGAGGCGACCGACGTCAGGCGCGTGAGTCGCCCGTGGCGCCGCGCCGGACGCCGGTTCGTGCAGATCCGGATCGCGGTGCGCGACATCCGGAAGCTGCCGTCGGCGAAGCCATTCGCGTGGTCGGAATACTCGTTGATTGAAACGCCCGACATGCACGTGTTCAAGCAGGTCGTTCGCGGAGATGCGCGCCAGGCTCCGGCCGGCGCCGGATGGGACGGCCGCGAGCGCGTCGCGTTCAGGCTGCACCTGCCGAGCCGCATCCACTATCACAACGTGCGGGACGTCGAGACCAACGAGACCCTCGACGTCGAGCGGGGCAACATCCTCACCTGGGAGCAGCGGCTGACCGATCGGCTGGCCGGCAAGGCGCTGGAGATGGAGGTCCGGATGGATCGGCAATCCATCCTGTATCGCACGCTCTGGCTCTTCGCCGCGGCGTTCGGCGCTGCGGTGCTCGTCCTCGGCGCGATCATCTGGTGGACGGCGCGCCGGGGGAAAGCCGCTAAGGGATCGCCGTCAGCTTGAGGTCCTTCGTCTCGCGCGACCCTTCGTTGAGCGCGACGCGTGACGCGCCGTTCGAGATCGCCTGGAGAAACGCTGGATCGAACCACTCGCCCTGCTCGACGTCCTCGATCGCTGCGATCAGATACTCACCGGCTGACAACCCGTCGATGGTGTACCGCCCGTCGCGATCGACCTGTGCGGTCAGGATGCTCCGCGACTGGGGCACCCAGCGCGCAGAGTCGGCCGGGAAGACGATGACCGTCGTGCCCGTCGCATCGCCGTCGGCTTTCACCAGACCGGCGATCTGGGCGGCGCGGTCCGAGAGCACGATCTCCAAACCCGCGATCGTTTGCGCTCCTTTGACGTCGAAGATCTCTTCGCTGACGTCGCGTCCGTCGAGCGTCGCCGCCTTGACGGTCCATCCCTTCGGCGTCCGCACCCGCAGGGCATGGCGGCCGGGCGGAATGTTGCCGAGACGGAACGTCCCATCCGGGTTGACGCTCGCGTTTCCCGTGCCGGCCATCAGCTGATCGAACGCCAGGAGACCAACGCCGACGGTCTGGGTCGACTCTACCGGCGCGCCAACCCCCTCGAAGCGGACGACTCCGCTCAGGGCCGCACCGGCGGTGAGCGTCAGTACCAGGCCCTCGATGTCGGTCCCGGACACCGTGACGCTCTGCCTGGCGAAGAGCGGAGCAGCGTCCCGTCCGCCGCCGGCGTTCGCCACCGCTACGTAACGACCCGGAGGGACCGTCTCAATCGTGAACGTCATGTCCGCGTCGGTCCCGGCTCGGTAGCCGGGTGCGCGCAGCGCGCCACCAGCCTCGTCGGGGAGGAGCATCACTCTCGCGCGGACCGCGGCCCCCGGGCTCGGCGCCGTCACCACGCCTCGTACTCGCGCCGTCGGCACGAGCACCAGCGAGAAGTCGATCCCCGTTTGCTCCTGCGCGGCACCCACCGCCACGCGCCCCGCCTCGGTGACCGCGGTGACGCCGGGGTAGTACGTCGGCGCGTAGTTCAGTGGCTCATCCGACTCGGGTGGAAGCGCTTCGCCGGCGCTGGTTCGCACGGAACGCTCGAACGCGCCGACGACGGCCGTGACCACGTACTCACCCGGCGGCAGGCCGAAGACGCGGTACTCGCCGCGGTCGTCGGTCTGATCGCTCCCGGCAGGGACGAGCCGCCGCTCGCCCCGTTGGTATTGGAACCGCATGACGCGCACCGTCGCGCGGGCGAGCGGTTCGTCCTCCTCGTCACGGATGCGTCCGGTGATCACCCCGCCGCGCGGCAGCCTCAGGTCGATGTTGGTGATCGCCTGTCCGTCCCCGAGCTCGATCGGTATTCCGGGTCGCAGCGTGCGCCGCTGGCCGGCCGCCATCGTCACGTATCCGGTTTTGGTGGCGCTGACCGAATACTTTCCCGCGGGCAGGCTGGGAACGGTGAATCGTCCGTTCTCGTCGGTGACCGCCGCTTTCGTCAGCCGACCTTCGGTGAGTTGAATGGAGACACGGGCCCGCTTCAAGGGGCGCCCGGTGTCGGCCGCGATGACCCGTCCGGCGAGTCGCGCCGTTCCTGTCGCTACTGTCTCCGCCGGACGGTCGCGCCGCGGTCGAAGCGGCGCGTCTGGCCGCGGTTGCTGCGCGGCCGCCAGATCCACCGAGAGCAACGCGGCAGCGGCGAGGAGTGTCAGGGTGCGAACCATCTCGAGTACTTAGACTGTTCTCGCGGTTCGGACGTTTAGCCCGACGGCAACGACCCGCCGGCGTCGAGCAATCTGGTAGAGTATCCCGTTTATGTCCAGGCGGGCATTCGGCGCAAAGCCTGTGGTGCTGCGCTGCTCGCGGTGCGGCCGATTCGTCGATTGGGAGGAGGCGCGGCTGCAGGTCGCGTGCGGTTGCAGGACGAAGCTGCAATTGCCTCCTGTCCTCGTCCGCGACGCCACCGACGCCGACCGCGCGGCGGCGTTGGCACTCATCCGGCGGGATTTCGGCCAGACCACCATCGTGGCCTTCGGCGAGCCGGTCGTCCTCGACGGCGCGCCCATGCTCGCCGCGTCGATGAAAGGAGAGCTTGCCGGCGCGCTCGCCTATCGGTTGCTGCCCGACGCGCTTCAGGTTCTCGCGCTCGCGACCGATCCCATGTGGCAGCGCACCGGCGTCGGCGGGCATCTCGTAGCGGAAGCGGAGGCCACAGCCCGCAGCCGCGGCCTCGGTCGCGTCGTGGTCGCAACGACGAACGACAATCTGCCGGCGCTCTACTTCTACCAGCGCCGCGACTATGTCGTCACGACGCTGGTTCCCGGCGCCATCCTGCCGCATCTGAAGGTCGCTCCCGCCGCCGGCTTCGGCGGGATTCCGATTCGCGACGAGATACGGCTCGAGAAGAAGTTGTAGGCCCGACCTTCAGGTCGGGCGTGCCCGGAGCCGTTCGGTTGCTCGCTTACCTGCGAGCGATCTTCTCGAGTTCGGCCTGCACCTCCGCCTCGGTGCGGAGCTCGTTCGTGACCGAGAACGCTCCGGACCCCGTCGCGATCGACCGCGCGAGCATCTTCTCGACCTCGCTCATCACGACACCGGTCAGCGTCACCCTTCCGCGATCCACGACGATGTGGATAGGCGGATTGGCCATCGCGGCGTAGTGCCAGAACGAGGGGTTGCTGTAGATCTGTCGCGCGATCCGATGCCGAAGCTCGTCGTCGAAAATCGAAACAGGGAGCACGTCGATTCGGTTCACCACCTGGCGCACCCCATCCACGCGCGCGATGCGCCTCTCGATGTCGTTCCGCTTGTACGGCATGGTGACCTTGCCGGTGAGCGTGACGACGCCCTCGTCCACCGACGCGCGCACGTCATCGAAAATCGTGAATTGCGTATACGTGGACACGCGCGAGGCGGCGGCCTTGAAGATGCGGTGATCGGCGTCCGGATCGACGCCCTGCGCAAGGGCGGGCGAGCTGGTCAGGAATCCGACGAACAAGAGAGCCGTGAAGCAACGATGGTAAAGCGGCAGCATGACCTCCATCTCCTTCTTGGGGGGTAGCTGCGGGAGCTGGCTGACAGCCCACTGAAGAGGCAAAGGCGGTACCAACCGACGCGGCCGGAAACCCTTGAAAAGCTGGGGGATCAGGCGGGCAACAGGTCCTTAAAGCAGGACGATCGTGGCGACACCCGCGCCGATGAGGACAATCTGGAGGAGCCCGCTCCCGTTGCTGGCGCCGGCGTGGCCCGGGCCGCCGCGATGCAGGCTGGGGATCAGATCCGCCATCGCGACGTAAAGGAAGTTGCCTGACGCGAAGGCGAGCACCCACGGCAGCAGGCGCGGCGCGGAGGCCGCGAAGAGAAGCATCAAGGCCGCCCCCGCGATTCCCGCGAGTCCAGAGATGAGGTTGAGCGTGAAGGCGCGACCGCGGGCATAGCCTGCGCCAAGGAGGATCGCGAAGTCGCCGACCTCCTGCGGGATCTCGTGCGCTGCGATCGCGAGAGCCGTCGTGATCCCGAGCGGCAGCGACGTGACGACCGCCGCCGCGATCAGTGCGCCATCGACGAAGGTGTGGAACGCGTCGCCAATGATCACGAGCGGCGCCGTCGTCCTGTGGACGAGGCAGTCCTCGGTGTCGTGGCAGTGCCGCCAGAGCACGAGCTTCTCGAGGATGAAAAACGTAAAGATGCCGGCGAGCAGCGTGCCGAACGCCGCCGGTGGCGTGAGGGTCTTGAGCGATTCGGGCAGGAGTCCGAGGAGCGCGGCGCCGAGCAGCGTGCCGACCGCATAGCTGATCAGCGACGGAACGAGCCGCGTCCGAAGACGATCGCCGACGAGCAGGAAGGCCGAGGCCGTCAGCAGCCCGCCCAGGCTGCCGACGATGCTGAGCCCGAGCGCGGCGAACGTCTGCACGAAACCGATCTTAGCTCATGAAGCTATATAGCCCTTTCGTGACCGTACCAGATAGCCGTTCCCGCGCCGGACTTCGACGCGAATGGTATGGAACCGGCCATCCTTGTGGCCCGGCGCCGGATACGCGAGGAAGTATTGCTTGCTCAACTCATCTGCGACGCTCGCCGTCGCCGGATGGAGATCGGCCGCCGAGCGGACGATCTCGGTGCGGCCGCCGCTGTCGTCCGTCAAATCGCGCAGCGCGGCGATGTCGACGGCTTCGCTGCCGGAGCCTCCTGACCGGTAGGGTCCGCGTGGCTGCGGTGGAAACGGCTGTTGCGGCGGTCGTGAGGTCGGCGGCGGCCTCCGGCCGGGGAACGGAAAGGGAATCGGGATCGGCACCCGGGGCGGCCTCTGGTTCGACGCGGTCGTCGCATCGCGTCCGTCGATGCCGATGGCGTAGACGAGGACCTCAGTCTCGCGAATGAGCTGCTGCACCTCGCGCAGGCTCGTGCGGCTGCTCGTGTCGTTGCCGTCCGAGATGACGACGAGCGCCTTCTTCCGCCGCGTGCCGGATTGAGCGAGCGGAACGGCCTCGGCGACGGCGTCGTACAACGCCGTGCCGCCTCCAGGGTCCACGCGAGCGAGCCCACGCACGATCCGCTGGCGGTCCGTCGTCCAGTTTTCCACCAGTTCAGGCGTGGCGTCGAAGGTGTAGAGGAAGATCTCGTCGTCGCGGTCGAGCAGATCGAACAGGAAGCGATCCAGCGCCCGCCGGGCCGCCGCGAATTTCTCTCCCTCCATGCTGCCGCTCGTGTCCAGCACGATCCCGAGGCTCACCGGCACGCGCTCGCTGCTGAAATGCGAAATGGTCTGCGGGTCGTTGTCCTCATAGATCTCGAAGTCTTCCTTCCGCAGCCCGGGCACGAACCGGCCGTTTCGATCGGTGACGGTCGCCGTGACGTTGATGAGCTCCACTCCCGTCCTGAAGCGGAACCGATCTTTCTCTTGCTGCTGACCAGACGGTCGCCCGCTGGCGAGGACGAGCGCGCACGCGAGGATGGCGAGGCGTTTCATGATCATGTCCCCGAGCGTCGGTCGACGTGGCTCACGACGGCGCCGTCCTGGCCGCGGAACCCGACGCGGTACTTGCCGATTTTTCCCGGCGCGATGACGGTCACGACAAACGGCGACTGGTCGCCCGGATCGAGCCTGGTGTAGTCGACGAGAGCGCGTCCGCTCGCGACGAAGGTCCCAGCCTGATCGAATACGAACACGACGGCGCTCGTGCGCTCGACGCGCGCGCCGTGCCGCGGGTTGATGACGAGGCCGGTAATCGTCAACTTCTCCCCCTCGCGATCGTGCCGAAGGGACATGAGCTCGAGCGGAACGCCAGCGGTGCCGACCGCCGCGGGAACTGCCGGAGCGGCCCCGCTCGATACGGCCTGAGTTGCCGAACCGGCTGTTGGCTCGGAGCCCGCGAACATCAGCGCTCCGACTCCGATCGCCATGACGGCCGCGACCGTGACGACGGCGAGGAGCCGACGACCCGCGGGTGACTCGCGCTCGCCCGCAGCAAACAGACCCGATCCGGTTTCGTCCGGCGGAGCCCCGGGCCTCGGAGCCGCGGGCCTCTCAGGCCCGGGGTCCTGGTCAATCAGAAAACCATCGTCCTCCCTCGCAAGATCAACGAGTGCCGCGACGCGCGCCGACTCGCGCCGGCGGTCGAGCGCCACCATCCGCCACGTGAGCAGCGACATCGCGGACGCGAGCGCCAGCGAAACGAGCGTAATGACGACCAGCGTGGTCTCCATAATGGTTCCTAACGGAGTTTGAACTCCACCGCCACTTCGACTTCGACGTCCACGGCCGAACCGCGAAGCCGCGCGGGCGCGAATCGCCACTGCCGGACGGCGGCGACCGCGCGCTGGTCGAGGCCCGCGTCGAGCCGATCGACGATGCGGACGTCTCCGACCGATCCATCGCGCCGGACGACGATCTCGAGCACGACGTCCCCTTCGATGCCGCGCCGCCGCGCGTCTTCGGTGTAGTCAGGCCGCACTTCGCGCAGCAATTGCGGCGGCTCGACGCCGCTGCCCGGACGATACGGGCCGCCGCCGGTTCCGCCTCCGCTGCCCGCGCCGACCCCTGGGCCGTCTCCCTCACCGATGCCGGTGCCGCGGCCGCTGCCGACGCCGCCGTGGGTGCCGCTTCCGGCGCTCTCGGTTTTCGCGGTCGTCTCCTCGAGCACGCCCCGGCGATCCTGCGTGTCCGCGGGGGCCGACGCGATCGGCGCGACGACAGGTTCCGCCTTGGGCGGTGGCGGCGGCGGCGCCGGACGCTCCACCGGCCGCTCGGCGACGACGAGCGGCGGCGGTGGCGGGCGACGCGGCGGCATGGGACTCGAGATTCGTTTCGGTTTCGGCGCCTTGCGTTGGGCGCGCGGTGGTCGCGCGAGCTGGAGTTTGCCCCCACCCCCTCCGCCGCCGCCAGGTCCGGGCTGGACGAGGTACACCACGCGGATTGGCTCGGATGGAGCAGGGCGGACCTGGTTCGCCTCCGGATCGCCGAGGCCCAACGATGTCGCCGCGACGAGCGCGGCGACGACCGCGGCGTGCAACGTCCCTGAGCATGCCAGCGACGGGACGAACCGCCTCGTTCGCGCGACTGGAGCGTCGGCGATGCCGAGCGTTTCGGTTGGCTTCCCTTTTCGCGTCAGCCAGCGGACGGCGCGAACGGCCTCGCCTTCGCCGACAAACGCGAGGCCCGGGCCGATCGCTCGAATCCCGCCGCTGTTGACGAGGGCGACGACCTCTGCAGTTCGGACGCCGGCCGCGAGCGCGATCTCGCGCGCCGTGAACACCGCAGGTGGAGCGAAGTGTCGCTCGAGATTCATGGTCTTGCCGTCGGTTCTGAGATCGCACGATACGGCCGTCCCGCCCAAAAGTCTTGAGCGTTCCCTGAAGAACTGTGAGGACAGCCTTCCCGGAGCGGCCTGCATGCGGTCTGGGCGCCTTTCGGGGCAAATCCCTTGCCGCGCCCGCCCGGAGAATCCCCTAACGTATTTCGGCAGTTTTCGCGTGGACCATGCCGTGGGGCTGTAGCGGCGGCTGGACAGCTGTCGTCCCTAAGTGACAGAGTGGCCCGAATATGCGGGCGATTGTGACCGGAGCGACGAGTGGAATCGGGAAGGCGGTCGCGCGTCGGTTTGCGCGTGAGGGCGCAGCCCTCGCACTCGTCGGACGGGACGCGGTCGCGCTCGACGCCGTCATGGACGAGCTGGCCGGCGCGGGCTGCCAGGCGCGCGCCGTGGTCACCGACGTCACGGCCACCGACGCCCCCGCGGGCATCGTTGGCGCCGCGGTCGAGGCGTTCGGCGGGATCGACGCGCTCGTCAACGCGGCGGGCGTGATCGCGGGCGGAACCGTGCAGTCGACCGACGACCGGTCGTGGGACGCGATGCTCGACGTGAACGTGCGCGCCCCGTTTCGACTGATGCGCGAAGCGGCGCCGCACCTGGCTGCGTCACGCGGCGCAATCGTCAACATCTCGAGTGTCACCGGGCTGCGCGCGTTCCCGGGCGTACTCGCGTACTGCGTCAGCAAGGCGGCGCTCGATCAGCTCACACGCTGCGCCGCGCTCGAGCTCGCGCCGCAGCAGGTGCGCGTCAACGCCGTCAACCCGGGCGTCGTCGTCACCAACCTGCACCGGCGATCGGGGATGACCGAGGAGGCGTACGCTGCGTTCCTCGATCGGGCAAAAGAGACACACCCGCTCGGACGCCCCGGCTCACCGGAGGAGATCGCGGAGCTGATCTACTTTCTGTCCTCGGAGAAATCGGCGTGGATCACGGGTGAGACCATCTCGATCGACGGGGGACGGCACCTGACCTGCTTGCGGTAGCGGTTATCCGCGCACGCCTTCGACGAAACGCTGTCCGTCACGCTCGGCGATCACGCGGACGGCCTTGAGACCCGCGCTGCGCAGCCACTCGTCCGCCGAGTACAACGGATCGCTTCGTGGTCCCAGCAATCCGGCGAGCCCGCCGCGCGGCGCGGGTTCGACGACGACCGCGCGCCCGCCGGCGCGGAGAACGCGTGACGCTTCGGCGAGCGCCGCGGTACGCGCCTCCGGCGTCAGCGGCCGCAAGGCGTCGAGCAGCACGACGACGTCGAACGCACCGTTCTCGAAAGGAAGCGGCGCCACCGGCGCGGAGGAGATCTCGACGAGCACGCCTTCGCGCTCCGCGACGCGCGTTGCGCGGGCGACCGCGTGTTCCGACGGATCGATCGCCGCGGCGCGTCCGGTCAGGCCGGTCTTCGAGGCGAGCGCCGCGAAGAGCCCGCCGTCGCCGCACCCGATCTGCAGCAGTCGGTCGCCGAGCTTGACGCCGACCATCGAGACGGCCAAGTCGTGCGGTCCGGGTCCCTGTCGGAAGAACTTCATGCGTTTCGAAATGATATAGTTTCCGGCCGTGACGGAGCCACTCGACATTCGGCCGGCCGACGGCCGTCTCGGCGTGCTGCTCGCGGGGCTCGGCGCGGTCAGTACGACGTTCATCGCCGGCGTCCTCGCCGTGCGAAAAGGAATCGCGAAACCAATCGGCTCTCTCACGCAGATGGGAACGGTGCGCCTCGGCAAACGTACCGACGGACGCTCGCCTGGCATCGACGAGTTCGTTCCGCTCGCGCCCCTCGACAACCTCGTGTTTGGCGGCTGGGATATCTTCGAGGACGATTGCTACGACGCGGCGCGGACCGCCGGCGTACTCGACCGGTCGCTCCTCGATCAAGTCAAGCCCGAGCTCGAGGCGATCAAGCCGTGGCCCGCGGTCTTCGATCGCCGCTACGTCAAGCGGCTCGACGGACCGAACGTCAAAGGCTCGAGGAACAAGCGCGATCTGGCCGAGGCGCTCGTCGACGACATCCGCCGCTTCAAGGAATCGCAGAAGCTCGATCGGCTCGTGTTGATCTGGTGCGGTTCGACGGAGGTCTTCCTCAAGGAGACCGACGTGCACCGGAGCGTCGCGGCGTTCGAGAGGGGGCTGGCGTCGAACGACGACGGCATCCCGTCGAGCATGATCTACGCGTACGCGGCGATCAGGGAAGGCATCCCGTACGCCAACGCGGCGCCCAACTTGAGCGCGGACGTGCCGGCCCTGGTCGACCTCGCGATGAAGACCGGCACACCGGTCGCCGGCAAGGATCTGAAGACCGGGCAGACGCTCATCAAGACAATCATCGCGCCCGGCCTGAAGGCGCGCCTGCTCGGCGTGAGCGGGTGGTACTCGACGAACATCCTCGGCAATCGGGACGGCGAAGTGCTGGACGACCCCGAGTCGTTCAAGACGAAGGAAGAGAGCAAGAAATCCGTCCTCGACTACATCCTCCAGCCGACCCTCTATCCCGAGCTGTACGAGCATCTCTGTCACGTCGTCCGGATCAACTACTATCCGCCGCGCGGCGACAACAAAGAGGGCTGGGACAACATCGACATGTTCGGGTGGCTCGGCTATCCGATGCAGCTCAAGATCAACTTCCTGTGCCGCGACAGTATCCTGGCGGCGCCGATCGTCCTGGATCTGGTCCTGTTCCTCGACCTCGCGAAGCGCGCGGGGATGTCGGGCATTCAGGAGTGGCTCTCCTTCTACTTCAAGAGCCCGATGCACGCCCCCGAGCTGTATCCGGAACACGACCTGTTCATTCAACTGATGAAGCTGAAGAACACCCTTCGATACATGAAGGGTGAGGACCTGATCACTCATTTGGGCAGGGAGTACTACGACTGATGACACCAGCGAAGCTCCAGCCGGCGCTCTATGGCGGCGCGTTCATCGGCGTGCTGTCGGCCCTGCCGTTCGTCAACTTCGGCAACGTCTGCTGCTGCATGTGGGTCATCATCGGCGGCGTCATCGCCGCGTATGTGATGCAGCAGAACCATCCGCTGCCGATCACGGTGGCTGACGGCGCGCTCGTCGGGCTGCTCGCCGGCGTCCTGGGCGGCGTGATCAGCACCGTGCTGTCGATTCCGATCGAGCTCGCGTTCGGCGACGTGCAGCGCGACATGTTCCGTCAGATGATCGAAGGCCTGGGGACCCTCCCGCCCGAGGCGCAGGACGTGTTCGAACAGATGGAGAGCCGTGGCGCCGCCGAGATGGCGCTCGGGTCCGTTTTCGGGCTCATGTTCGGCGTTGTCGCCGGAGCGATCTTCGGCCTGCTCGGCGGCGTTCTCGGGGCGGCCATGTTCCGCAAGGATCAGCCGCCGGCGCAGAGCGGGCCGCTGGCCCCGAGCGAGCCGCCGGTCCAGAGCGGCTCGCCCGCCCACAGCGAGCCGCCGGCGCCGATGATGTAACCGGGATGTCTGATCAGCCCGAAATCGACGCGCTCCTTCAGGAGGATCGCCGCTTCCCGCCGTCGGACGGCTGGCGGCGCTCCGCGCAAGTCACCGATCCAGACACGTACCGGGCGGCGGACGCGGACCCGGAAGTGTTCTGGGCGCGGTTCGCGTCCGAGCTGGAGTGGATGCGGCCGTGGGATCGAGTCCTCGAGTGGAAGTCGCCGGACGCCAGGTGGTTCATCGGCGGCAAGATCAACGCGAGCGTCAACTGCGTCGATCGCCACGCGCGCACCGCGCGGCGCAACAAGGCCGCCATCGTGTGGGAAGGCGAGCCGGGCGACCGGCGCACGCTGACCTACTTCGATCTCTTCCGCGAGGTCGGCCGCTTCGCGAACGTCCTCAAGTCGCTCGGCGTGAACCGCGGCGACCGGGTCACGATTTACCTCCCCCTCATCCCGGAGCTCGCGATCGCGATGCTCGCGTGCGCGCGCATCGGCGCCATCCACAGCGTCGTGTTCGGAGGTTTCAGCGCGGAGTCGCTCCGCGACCGCATCAACGACCAGCAGGCGACGCTCTTGATTACGTCGGACGGCGGCTGGCGCCGCGGTCAGATCGTGCCGCTGAAGCAGACGTCCGACGAGGCGCTGCAGGAGACGCCGTCGATCAAGAACGTCATCGTCGTCCAGCGCCAGGCCGGCGCGCCGTTCCCGGTCCACATCCAGGAGGGAAGGGACCACTGGTATCACCGTCTCGTGCAGGACGCCCCCGCCGCCTGTCCGCCCGAAGCGATGGACGCCGAGGACATGCTCTACATCCTCTACACGTCCGGAACGACCGGGAAGCCGAAAGGGATCGTGCACACCACTGGCGGGTACCTCGTCGGAACCTACGCGACCTCGAAGTGGGTCTTCGATCTTCGGGACGACGATGTGTACTGGTGCACGGCGGACATCGGGTGGGTGACCGGCCACAGCTACGTCGTGTACGGACCGCTCGCCAACGGCGCCACGGTCGTCATGTACGAGGGCGCCCCTGATTGGCCGGCGAAGGATCGCTTCTGGAGCATCGTCGAGCGGCATGGCGTGACGATCCTCTACACGGCCCCGACCGCGATTCGCGCGTTCATGCGGTGGGGGACCGAGTGGCCGGCGAAGCGGGACCTCACGACCCTGCGGCTGCTCGGATCGGTCGGCGAGCCGATCAACCCGGAAGCCTGGATGTGGTACCACACGCACATCGGCGGCTCCCGCTGCCCCGTCGTCGACACGTGGTGGCAGACCGAGACCGGCGCGATCATGATTACGCCGCTCCCCGGCATCACCAGCCTCAAGCCTGGATCCGCGACGACCCCGTTTCCCGGTGTGACGGCCGAAATCCGGAACGTGGCTGGAGCGCGCGTCGAGACCGGCGGCGGCCTGCTGGCGCTGACGAAGCCGTGGCCCTCGATGCTGCGCGGGATTTACGGCGACCGCGAGCGCTACGTGCAGCAGTACCTGGTCGAAGTGGCCCGACGGCGTGTACTTCACCGGCGACGGCGCGCGGCGGGACGAGGACGGCTTCTACTGGCTGCTGGGCCGCGTGGACGATGTGCTCAACGTCGCGGGTCACCGGCTCGGGACGATGGAGGTCGAGAGCGCGCTGGTCGACCACCCGAACGTAGCCGAAGCAGCAGTCGTGGGCCGCTCGCACGACATCAAGGGACAGGCCGTGGCCGCGTTTGTCACGGTGAAGGAAGGCGTGAAAGCGTCGCCGGGGCTGGCCGACGAGCTCAAGGATCACGTCGTCAAGAAGATCGGCGCGATCGCGCGACCCGATCAGATCCTGTTCGCCGCGGACCTGCCAAAGACACGGTCCGGCAAGATCATGCGCCGGCTGCTGCGCGACATCGCCGAGGGGAAAACGCTCGGCGATACGACCACGCTCGCCGACCCAACCGTCGTGGCCAGGTTGAAGTCTGAATACGAGGATAAGGAAGGGTAGGGCCCATTGTGGATTGTGGAGTGGAACCTCGGCTGTGCTGGATTCGTCCACAGAATTCAGCACTCAGCAGTCCACATTCAGCATTGAGGAGGGTCGCCGTTGTCTCTGATTGAGACCCAGGATCTGTGGAAAACCTACGTGATGGGCTCCGAGGAGATTCACGCGCTCCGCGGGGTGTCGATTCAGATCGAGCGAGGCGAGTACGTCGCCATCATGGGGCCGTCCGGGTCGGGGAAGTCGACGCTGATGAACCTGATCGGCTGTCTCGACACCCCCTCGAAGGGGAGCTACCTGTTGAACGGCAAGCAGGTCAGCGAGATGAACGACGACGAGCTGGCGCGGATACGGAACGAAGAGATCGGGTTCGTCTTTCAGACGTTCAACCTGCTGCCCCGCGCGACCGCGCTCCACAACGTGGAGCTGCCGCTCATCTATGCCGGCATGCCGTCGAAGGACCGGCAGCAGCGCGCGCTCGAGGCGCTCGGCAAGGTCGAGCTGATCGACCGCAAGACGCACCGGCCCAACGAGCTGTCGGGCGGCCAGCGCCAGCGTGTCGCCATCGCCCGCGCGCTCGTCAACAATCCGTCGATTCTGCTGGCGGACGAGCCGACCGGGAACCTCGACTCGAAAACAGGCGAGGAGATCATGGGGCTCTTCTCGCGTCTTCACGAGACCGGGAACACCATCGTGCTCGTCACGCACGAGGCGGACATCGCCGCCCACGCGCACCGGACGATTCACATCAGGGACGGAAACGTCGAGCGGGACGTTCGAACCTCAGGGGTTCCAAAGGTTCGAGTGGTTCCAGGGGTTCCCGAGGTTCGTGGTTCCAGCTCGACAGCGAACCCCTGACTAGATCGCGGCGAAGTGCCCGCCTGAAATCTCCTTCAGCGGCGCGTTCCGGTTGAACGTCGACGGATCCAGGTCGATCCGCTGGCGGATCGCCGCGGGATCGAGCGACGGGATTGCGGTGAGCAGCGCGCGAGTGTAGGGATGCGCGGGCGCCGCGAAGAGGCGGTCGGTCGGTCCGGTCTCCACGATTCTCCCGACATACATGACCGCGACGCGGTCGCAGATATGCCGCACGAGACGAAGATCGTGCGCGATGAAAAGATAGGTCAGCTTCAGTTTCTCCTGCAGCTCCATCAGCAGGTTGACGACCTGCGCCTGCACCGAGACGTCGAGGGCCGAGACGGGCTCGTCCGCGATCACGAGCGACGGGTTGAGCGCGAGCGCGCGCGCGAGGCCGATGCGCTGTCGCTGTCCGCCGCTGAACTCCTGCGGGTAGCGCGAGAGATGCGACGGATCGAGCCCAACGAGCGAGAAGAGCTCGCGGACCCGGGCCTGACGCTCCGCCTTCTTCCCGATCTTGTGGATGACCAGCGGCTCCTCCACGATCGTTCCGGCGCGCATCCGGGGGTTCAGCGACGAGTACGGATCCTGAAAGACGATCTGCATGTCGCGGCGCGCGCGGCGCAGACGCGCGCGTGAAAACGCGAGCACGTTCTCGCCGCGGTAGAGCACTTCGCCCGACGTGGGCTCGATGAGCCGCAGGATGCACCGCCCCGTCGTCGTCTTGCCGCTGCCCGATTCCCCGACGAGCCCGAACGTTTCCCCCTCAGCGATCGAAAAGCTGACGTCGTCCACCGCGTGGACGACCGTCTTCTTCGCGAGCAGCCCATGCCCGCGGGTGAAGTGCTTGGTGAGGTGCCGGACTTCCAGCAGCGGCTTGGACACGGCGCCTATCGAGGAGCTCCCCGTCGTACAGGAAGCAGCGAACCGCGCGGCCGCGTCCGAGATCGGTGACGCCGGGGACGAGCGTGTCGCAGTGCTCGAGCCGCGCCGGGCACCGCGGCGCGAACGCGCAGCCGGGAGGGACGTGACCGAGCGCCGGAACCGTTCCCTGGATCGCCTTGAGCCGTGCGCCGGGCGTTCCGCCCGGAATCGACGTCAGCAGGCCCTGCGTATACGGATGCTTGGGGTCGCTGAACAACTCGGCCGCCGTCGCCTCCTCGACGATCCGTCCGGCGTACATGACAGCGACGCGGTCCGCCGTTTCAGCGACGACGCCGAGATCGTGCGTGATCAGGAGGAGCGACAGCTTGAACTCGCGCTTCATGTCGCGCAGGAGTTCCAGGATCTGTGCCTGGATGGTGACGTCGAGCGCCGTCGTCGGCTCGTCTGCGATGAGCAGCGCCGGCCGGCACGCGAGCGCCATCGCGATGAGCGCGCGCTGCCGCAGCCCGCCGGAGAGCTGGTGCGGATACTCGTCCACGCGTCGGGCCGGCTCGGGCACGCGCACGGCGCCGAGCAGCTCGACCGCCCGGTCCCGCGCCTCGCGCCGCTTCGCGCGCCCGTGGACCACGAGCGTTTCAGAAATCTGATCCCCGATCGTGAACACCGGGTTCAGCGCCGTCATCGGCTCCTGGAACACGAGGCCGATCTGGGCCCCTCGGACTTCGCGCATCCCACGCTCGTCCAATGTCAATAAGTCCTGTCCGTTGAACACGATACGCCCTGCGGCGATCCGGCCGGGCGGCTGGATGAGTCGCAGGATCGAGAACGCCGTGACCGACTTTCCGCTGCCCGACTCGCCGACCAGGCACAGGGTTTCGCCCGCGCGCACGTCGAAGCTGACGTCGTCGACGGCGCGCGCGTGACCTACGGGAAGATCGAAGACGGTCGTGAGGTGCTCGACCCGGAGGAGGTCAGCCACAGTGCGAGGGCCTCGTTCGCGCCAGGCCCCAGGCCCTAGGCCCCAGGCCCCGCGTCACGTATCGATCTCCCTGTGCTCTCCGAAGACGCCGCGGAGCGTGTCGGAGATCTCGCCGATCGTGGCGCGCGCCTCGATCGCGGCGACGATGGGCGGCACGAGATTGTCGCGGCCGCGGGCGGTGGCTGCGACCGCGTCGAGCGATGAGCGCCACGCGGCGGCGTCGCGCGCCGCGCGGAGCGCCCTGACGCGCCCGACCTGGCGCCGTTCGAGCTCCGGGTCGATGTGGAGCAGCGCGATTGAGGCGCCGTCCGCGGTCGTGAAGCGATTGACGCCGACGACGATCTGGTCGCCGCGGTCGACGGCCTGCTGCGCCCGGTAGGCCGACTCCTGGATCTCCCGCTGAATCGTGCCCGCCTCGATCGCGGCGAGCGTTCCGCCGAGCGCCTCGATGCGCTCGAGCATGGCGCGGGCTTCGGCTTCGATCGCGGTCGTTCGCGCTTCGAGCGCCCATGCGCCGCCCAGCGGGTCGACGGTGTTGGTCGCGCCGGTCTCGCTCGAGATGATCTGCTGCGTCCTGAGCGCGATCCGCGCCGACTCTTCCGTGGGGAGCGCGAGCGCTTCGTCCCGGCCGTTGCAGTGGAGCGACTGGGTCCCCCCCATGACCGCCGCCATCGCCTGAATGGCCACGCGGACGATGTTGTTGTCGGGCTGCTGGGCGGTGAGCGTGCTCCCCGCGGTTTGTGTGTGGAAGCGAAGCTGCTCCGCGCGCGGGTCGGTCGCCCCGAACCGCTCGCGCATGAGCCGCGCCCAGAGGCGCCGCGCGGCGCGGAATTTGGCGACCTCCTCGAGGAAGTCGTTGTGCGCGGCGAAGAAGAACGAGAGGCGCCGGCCGAGCCGGTTGACGTCGAGCCCCGCCGCGACCGCCGCCTCGACGTAGGCGATCGCGTTCGCAAACGTGAACGCGACCTCCTGCGCGGCGGTCGACCCCGCCTCTCGGATGTGGTAGCCGCTGATCGAGATCGTGTTCCAGTTCGGCAGCTCGCGCTCGCACCACGCGAAGATGTCCGTGACGATGCGCAGAGAGGACCGGGGCGGGAAGATGTAGGTGCCCCGCGCGACGTACTCCTTGAGGATGTCGTTCTGAACCGTACCGGAGAGCTTCGCCAGATCGGCGCCCTGGCGCCTGGCGACCGCGACATACAGGGCGAGGAGCACGATCGCCGTCGCGTTGATCGTCATGGAGGTCGACACGCGATCCAGCGGGATGCCGTCGAAGAGGTCCGCCATGTCCTCGATCGAGTCGATCGCGACCCCGACGCGCCCGACTTCGCCCTCGGCGAGCGTATGATCGGAGTCGTAGCCGATCTGCGTGGGAAGGTCGAAGGCGACGCTGAGGCCGCTCACGCCTTGAGCGAGGAGGTACCGGTAGCGTGCGTTGGATTCCGCCGCCGTCCCGAAGCCGGCGTACTGCCGCATCGTCCAGAGACGGCCGCGGTACATGGTCGGCTGGATTCCGCGCGTGTACGGAAAGGCACCCGGTTGCCCGAGATCGCGCACCGGATCCCAGTCGCCGAGGTCATCCGGTGTGACGAACGGCGGCCGCGCCATCGGCCCGATTGTGGCACGGATCCGTTGACACCCGTGAAGTCGGGTCTTACAATGACGTCAGCTCCACCGACCCACTCCCCATGAGCAACATTTGGCGGCCGATCTCTGCTCGCGCATCCTCAGCCGACAGTGTTCGATCGGCGATCGCCCCGGTTTCCCAGCGCCGGCGGCTGTGAGGAGGTCCCGCATGGATGACGCCGTGAACCGGTTGGCCCGTGAGCTGGCCGACGCGATTGCCGCGGCAGTGGCTGAAGATCCCCGCGTCGAGGCGTGCCGGGAACGCGCCCGCGCGGCCGGCTACGAGATGAAAGTGTCGCTCGAGGCGACCGTTGGATTCGCGAGCCGCTCGACGCCGGGTGCGCTGCAGCAGGTGGGACCAAACGCCCGCGCGCTCGCGCCGCGCCGCGCGCTCGAAATGAGCGCGACGGATCGGCGCTTCCTTCGTTCGCTTCGCATCGCAGCCGATGAGTCGGCTGAAAAGAAAGAAGTTGAATAACGTAGGAGGGGCCGGTCCTAAAACCGGCCCCTCCTAATCAATAAGCAGCGATCGTCCTGTCATCTCCTTCGCCAGCTCCAAGCCCAGCAACGTCAGCATCGTCGGCGCCACGTCGCGGAGCGAACCGCCGCGCAGCCGCCTGCCGCGCGCCTGTTCGTCCACCAGGATGACCGGGACGGGATTCGACGTGTGGGCCGTGTGCGGCGCGTTCAACTCGTCGTCCCACATCTGCTCGGCGTTGCCGTGGTCCGCGGTCACGATCAGGACGCCGCCCGCCTGCCTCACGGCCGTCACGATCCGCCCAAGGCACGCGTCGAGCGTCTGGACCGCGGCGACCGCGGCGTCCAGCCGTCCGGTGTGCCCCACCATGTCGGCGTTGGCGTAGTTGCAGATGACCGCCGAGTGGCGGCGCCCCTCGAGATCCGACACGAGCGCGTCGGTGATCCCGGGCGCGCTCATCTCCGGCTTCAGGTCGTAGGTCGCCACCTTCGGCGACGGCACCAGCAGCCGTTCCTCGCCGCGGTACGGCCGCTCCTCGCCGCAGTTGAAGAAGTAGGTCACGTGCGCGTACTTTTCCGTTTCCGCGAGCCGGAGGTTCGCGACGCCGTGCGCTTGCAGCACCTCGGCGAGGCTGCCGCTGAACTGATCCGTCGTGAACGCGACCGGGAGACCGTACGTCTGGTCGTATTCGGTCATCGTCGTGCAGGCGACGTTTGGATGTTCGAGCCGGTCGAAGCCGTCGAAGGCTTCGAAGGCGACCGCGCGCGTGATCTGCCGCATCCGGTCCGCCCGGAAATTGAAAAACATGACCGAGTCGCCCGTCGCCATCGGCCCGATTGCCCGGTCGTCGGCGTCGGTGATGACGGCTGGTTTGATGAATTCGTCGGTGATGCCTGCCGCGTACGCCCGCTCGATGATCTCGCTCGACGAACGCCCCCGCTCGGCATCCCGCCCACGAACGATCGCGTCGTACGCAAGCTTCGTGCGCTCCCACCGCTTGTCGCGATCCATCGCGTAGTAGCGGCCGGACACGCTGGCGATCCGACCCGTGCCGGCGCGTCGGAGCTCGTCCTCCAGCTCTCCGGCGTAGCCGCGGCCCCCGGTTGGCGAGGTGTCCCGGCCGTCGGTGATGGCATGCACGAACACGCGTTCGAGCTTCCGCCGGGCCGCCAGTTGGACGAGCGCGTACAGGTGCCGGGTATGGCTGTGGACGCCGCCGTCGGACACAAGGCCGATCAAATGGAGAGCGTGGCTTCCGCCGCCGCAGCGGTCCATCGCGGCCACGAGCGCAGGGTTGGTGAAGAAGTCACCGTCCCTGATGCTCTTGTCGATCCGGGTGAGATCCTGATAGACCACCCGGCCCGCGCCCATGTTCATGTGGCCGACCTCGGAGTTGCCCATCTGTCCGGCGGGCAGCCCCACCGCCTCGCCGGAGGCGACGAGCTGAGCGTGTGGGTAGCCGGCGACGAGCGCGTCGTAGACCGGCTTTCTGGCCAGGGCGATGGCGTTGTTCTCGCGTTCCGGACGAAGCCCCCATCCGTCGAGGACCACGAGAACGAGCGGGCTACGCATTGAGCTGTTTGATCGAGCTTCGGCCGGCGTAGGTCGCGCGCGAACCCAGCTCTTCTTCAATGCGCAGGAGCTGGTTGTATTTCGCGACGCGGTCACTGCGGCTGGCAGAACCGGTCTTGATCTGGCCGACTCCGGTCGCCACGGCGAGATCCGCGATCGTGGTGTCTTCGGTCTCGCCCGACCGGTGGGACATCACGCTCGCGTACCCGGCCGCGCGGGCCATCGCGATCGCATCGAGCGTTTCGGTGACGGTACCGATTTGATTGAGCTTCACGAGCAGGGCGTTCCCGACTTTCTCGCGGATCCCGCGCTCGAGGATCGACGGGTTCGTGACGAACACGTCGTCTCCGACGAGCTGCACGCGTGAGCCGAGCGCCCGGGTCAGCGCCTGCCAGCCCGGCCAGTCTCCCTCCGCCACGCCGTCTTCGATCGAGATGATGGGATACTCCCGGGTCCAGTCCTCGTACATCCTGACCATCTCGTCCGATCCGCGCGTCGTGTCGCCCGACTTCTTGAACACATATTTCCCGTTCTCGTAGAACTCGCTCGAGGCGACGTCGAGCGCGAGGTAGACCGTCTCGCCCGCGGTGTGGCCGGCCTGACGCACGGCTTCGAGGACGATCTCGACCGCCTCGCGGTTCGATTTCAGATTCGGGGCAAAGCCTCCCTCGTCGCCGACACCGGTCGCGAGGCCCCGCTTTTTCAGGATGCCTCGCAACGTGTGGAAGATCTCGACTCCAGCCCGCAGGGCTTCCGAAAACGACGGGAAGCCGACCGGCATGACCATGAACTCCTGAAAGTCCACGTTCGTATCGGCGTGCGCGCCGCCGTTGAGGATGTTGAGCATGGGGGTGGGCAATAAGTACGTGGAGGGGCCGGTCTTAAGACCGGCCCCTCCGGAGAGACCCGCCCCTCCAGAAAACGACTCGTACAGAGGTTTCTTCTTCGCCGCCGCGAGCGCTTTCGCCAGAGCCATGGAGACGGCGAGGATCGCATTCGCTCCAAGCCGTCCCTTCGCCGGCGAGCCGTCGAGCGCGATGAGCGTTCCGTCAATCGCGCGCTGGTCCGCCTCCTGGCCCGTAATCGCGCTTGCGATCTCGCCGTTGACGTTGGCGACCGCCTTCCGCACGCCTTTGCCCAGATATCGTTGCTTGTCGCCGTCTCGGAGCTCGAGCGCCTCACGCTCCCCCGTGGAGGCGCCGGACGGGACGGCTGCTCGGCCCGTGGCGCCGCCGTTCAGCGTGACATCCGCCTCGACGGTCGGATTCCCGCGGGAATCCAGGATTTCCCGTCCGTGTACGCGCTCGATTCTCATCAATCCTCAGCGGGGGCAGTGTGGCACTGGTCGACCGGCGATCATCACGTCCTGGCACCTCGCGCGTCCGCGACCTGCTCCAGCCTGAGCTGATCGTCCGGCACCGGGCCGATGAGCGGCTCCTCGTCCTTGGTGACGATGACGACGCCCTTCTCCGTGACCGTATGCCGGCGCCGGTCTTCTTCCGCGTCGACGCCTATGAGGGCCGCGCGCGGGATGACGACGTCGCGGTCGATGATGGCCCGGTTGACCCGGGCGTGCCGGCCCACGCGGACGCCGGGCATCAGGATGCTCTGCTCGATCTGGCAGAAGCTGTGGACGCGCACGTTCGGGCACAGGACGCTGCCGGCGATCCGGCTTCCCGAGATGATGCAGCCAGACGAGATCATCGAATCGAGCGCGCGCCCGCACCGATCGTCGTCGGCGAACACGAACTTCGCGGGGGGCGCCTGCACCTGCCACGTCCGCAGCGGCCATTCGGGATCGTACAGGTTGAACTCCGGCACGACCTGGCAGAGGTCCATGTTGGCCTCGTAGTACGCGTCGAGCGTTCCGATGTCGCGCCAGTACTTGGCGGCTTTCTTGTTCTCGTCGTAGAAGCGGTACGCGACGACCGGCGCCGATCCTTCGACCATGGCCGGAATGATGTCGCGGCCGAAGTCGTGCGACGTCGCGCGGGCGGCGTCGGCCTCGAGCTCGCCCTGCAGGATGTCCATGTTGAAGATGTAGATGCCCATCGACGCGAGCACCTGATCGTCTGCCGGACCCAGTTCCTCGGGCCTCGGTTTTTCCAGGAAACCGACGACGAAATCTCTGGGGTCGGTGCGGATGACGCCGAAGCGTCCCGCCTCCTCGCGCGAGACTTCGATCGTCGCGATCGTCGCCGCCGCCTTGTTCTCCTGATGGAACCGCAGCATCTTGCCGTAATCCATCTTGTAGACGTGATCGCCCGAGAGCACGATCAGGTAGCGCGGCTCCTCGCGCAGGATCGAGTACAGGTTCTGATACACGGCGTCCGCCGTCCCGAGATACCAGTGCTCGCCGACGCGCTTCTGCGGGTGCAGGATCTCGATGAACTCTCCCAGCTCCTCCGCGACGATGTTCCAGCCCATGCGGATGTGCCGGCTGAGCGAGAGCGACTTGTACTGCATCGCGATGAAAATCCGCCGCAGCCCGGAGTTGAGACAGTTGCTCAGCGTGAAGTCGATGATGCGATACGGCCCGCCGAAGTAGGCCGCGGGCTTCGCCCGCTCCTTCGTCAGCGGATACAGGCGCTCGCCGACGCCGCCTGCCAGCACGATCACGAGCGCGTCGTCGACCATCGCGCTTTTACTGGGGCTCGCGCCTCAGAATGACGCGCGCCGGCCCGCCGTCGGCGCCGGTCACGCGGAGGGGAAGGCACATCACATCGTACGGTCCCGGTTCGGCCGACGTCAGATTCAGTCCTTCGACGACGACGATGCCGGCGGAGAGGAGCGCCTTGTGCGCCGGGGCGCCCGGTTTCCGGTACTCTTCGATGGACAGGTAGTCGATCCCGACCAGCCGCACCCCCGCGTCGACGAGCGCGCGCGCCGCTTCCTCGCTCAGGAAGACGAAATCGGTTCGGAACTCCGGCGATCCCCAGAACGTCGAGTTCCGCGTCTTGAGGAGGATGCGAGTGGATCCCTGCAGGGCGTCCCCGTCGACGTGCCGCGCCTCGATCGCGCGGTCGGTCTCGATCGCGACCACCCTTCCAGGACCCACCAGGGCGTCGAGCGGAAGCTGGTCGAGCGTCGGAGCGCCATCGATCATGTGCCGGGGCGCGTCGATGTGGGTACCGGTATGCGTCCCGAGGGTGAGGCGGGACACATTCGAGCTGGCCCCGTCCGCAATCCGCTTGACGGGGGTCAGGTCGAAGGGCGGATTCGCCGGCCAGATCGGCAGGCTGGCATCGAGCGGGAGACTCACGTCCAGAAGTGGCATCGCCCAACCAAAAGCGGACCCCGGATGTTATCAGAAACTGCCCACTGTCAATGGTTTGACTTGATTACACGGCTCGCCTATGATCGGCCAGATACTCGACCGGAGCGCCTGATGAACCCCTCCCTCAGCAGACGCCGGGCCCTTGTGGTCGTTGCGGCTGCTCTCATGTGCGGCACGGCGGATGCCGGCGTACAGAAAAAAGACGACAAGAAGCAGCAGGAAGCGCAGCAGCGCGACGTCCAGGCGCTCGTCAAAGCCGTGGAAACGGCCGCGGCGGGGCAGCCTGCTCCTGCAGATTTTCCGATCCAGTTCCAGAACGATTTCCTCAAGGCGCAGGACGGGATGATCTACATCCCGTTTACCTTGACGATCGACCCGTCGAAGCTGCCGCCTCAACCGGTCGCGATGTACATCCGGGCGATGTCCCGCGGCGGCGCCGCCGCGCCACCGGCGCCGGCGCCGGCGAAGAAGGACGAGAAGAAGAAGGACCAGAAGGAACCGTCGCCGTTCCCGTTCGAAGGGCTGCACGTGATCGACATGAAGGCCCCGCCGGAGGGACAGCCGATCCGTCTGAGCCGGGCGCTTTCCATCCCGGGCGGCGAGTACGACCTCTACATCGCCATCAAGGAGCGCGGTCCGCTGGAGGCGAAGGACCCGAAGAACGCGCAGCCGCAGAAGACCTCGGTCCTCAAGCAGCCGATTACCGTGCCGAACTACTGGAACGGAGAGCTCTCGACGAGCACCGTGATTCTGGCGGACAAGGCGGAACAGCTGTCGAAGCAGTTGAGCCCTGAGGAGCAGGCGGAGCGGCCCTACGCGCTCGGGTCGTTCGAGATTACCCCTGCGGCGGACACGCGGTTCGGAAAAAAGGAAGAACTGCTCATTTTCCTCCAGATTTACAACGCCGGCGTGACCGACGCGGGCAAGCCGAACCTCGAAGTAGAGTACAATTTCCACCAGAAGACCGGCGACGCCGAGAAGTTCTTCAACAAGACGCCGATGCAGTCGCTGAACGGGGAGACGCTGCCCCCGGCCTTCGACATCAAGGCCGGGCATCAGGTCGTGGCGGCGCAGGGTATTCCGCTGCAGATTTTCCCGGAGGGGGAATACCGGGTCGAGGTCAAGATTACGGACAAGATTTCAGGGAAGTCGATCACTCGCTCGGCGGCGTTCACTGTCGTCGCGTCCTGACGTTTCGGCTCCCTGCGGGTCCCTGACCTGCGCGACGGAGAGGATATGAACCGGCTCGACAGGCTGCTCTCGGCGGCGTTGGCGATGCTGGCGACGGCGCACGTGGCGGCCGCTCAACCACTGGTGGGCGGCCTCGAGCCCTCCGTGTCTCCGCGCCCCGAAGCGGTCACCGCCCGCGCCGCGATTGGATCGCTCTCCGGCTTCGTGAGCGACGACCGTGGTGTGCCGCTCACGGGCGTGATGGTCTCCGCGACGGGCACCACCGTCGCGTTCGCCGTCACCGATCCGGTCGGCAAGTACACCTTCGACAAGCTTCCATCCGGCGGCTATCTCCTGCGTGCGCATCTCTCTGGATTCGTCACGTCGCGGCGCGAGTTCGTCGAGATCCGCGCGAGCGCGGAGACGGTCAGGCTGATTCAGCTGCGGCGTGCGGCCGACGCGGTCGGAACCACCGGCGTTCCCACCAGATCGATCATGACGGCCGGCTTGGCGGCGCCCGGTTCGTCGCAGGCCGGACCACCCGAACCGGATTCCACGGCCGGGACCCATCCGCACGACGAGCGCGCCTGGCGGTTGCGTCATCTCCGGCGCAACGTGCTGAAGGAAGAATCAGGTGCGATCGTCACCGACGCCGCGCCCGATGAAGCCGCGCCCGTCGAGGCCGTCGCGTCGTTCTTTACCGGATTCCCGTTCAGCGGTGAGCTGAACCTGCTGACGACCGGCGTGTTCGACAGCGCCGCCGAGTTGTTCACGGGCGAGCGCGCGCCGAGCGGCGTGGCGTATCTGGCGATCGGCGCGCCTGCGGGCGTAGGGGACTGGAACGTCCGCGCGGCGCTCACCCAGGGTGACGTCGCCTCGTGGATTGTCTCCGGCGCATACATCGCGCGCGGCACGCCGACCCACGCCTTCGACGTCGGCATGTCCTATGGATCGCAGCAGTACCAGGGCCTCAGCCCGACAGGCTTCACCCTCGCCTCCGAGGGCGACCGGCACGTCGGCGCGCTCTACGGTTTCGATCAGTGGACGGTGTCACGCCGGGTTCAGGTCGCGTACGGCGCCCGCCTGTCCTACTACGACTACCTCGATCGGAACGGCCTCCTGAGCCCGCGCGTTGCGTTCAGCGTGATGCCCGTCGAGCGCACGCGGGTCCGCGCCGTCGTGTCGCAGCGACTGCTCGCGCCGGGCGCCGAAGAGTTCCTGCCGCCGCCGAGCCAGACGATGTGGCTCCCGCCGGAGCGGACGTTCGCTCCCCTCGTCGGCGACACGTTCCTCGTCGAGCGCGTCCGGCACGTCGAGGTCGGTGTCGAGCGCGAGATGGACGATGAGTACATCGTGGGCGTGCGCCGCTTCTATCAGTCCGTGGATGACCAGCTCGTGACGCTCTTCGGCCTCCACACCCAGAGCCCGCGCTCGGAGTTGAGCCACTATTTCGTCGCGACGGCCGGCGGTTTCGACGCACACGGCTGGGGTCTCCGCTTCGCGAGCCCGCTCGCGCAGCGGGTGCGCGGCTCGGTCGACTACACCTTGACGCGGGCCACATGGTCGACCGCCGGCGACGCCGATGCGATCGAGCGGTGGTCGCCGTCGGCGCGGCGCGAGCGCGAGGACTTCCACGACATCACGACCGCGGTCGAGACCGAGATCCCGGAGACGGCGACCCGCGTGTTCGTGCTCTACCGCATCAACACCGCGTATGCGCGCGCGGACAGCGATTCCATCCGCCCCGGGCTCGACGGCCGCTTCGACGTGCAGGTCAAGCAGGCGCTGCCGTTCCTCCCCTTCGGGAGTCAGTGGGAAGTGCTCGTCGGCGTTCGCAACATGTTCCGCGAACCGATGGACGTGGCGTCGGTCTACGACGAGCTGCTCGTCGTCCGACCGCCCAAGCGGTTGGTGGGCGGGGTCCAGGTCAAGTTCTGAGGTGTAGGCCCGACCTTCAGGTCGGGTGGGCTGGGATCACCGGGTGGCGGGCGCGAGAACGTGCCCGCCATTTTTTTTGGCTTGCTTCGTGTCTCCGGTTTTTTGAATACCACTCCGGTAGATTGAAGCCGTGCTGCCGCCCCAGTATGGGCGCTACTCGGAAGTTTCGAGGAAAGAGTCACTTACGTTGTATACACCGGGGCCAATTGGGGAACGTCCTTTGCTTTGCCGAGAGGAGCTTCAACCCCGGCTGAGGCCGGGTCTCTCTAAACACATGACCTCGACCGACGGGCGGCGCGGCTGGCTGGTGTGGCGTGTGGTGCTGCCGGTGGGCATCTCTGCGCTGCTCCTCTGCCTTGCAGCCGTCAACGTCCTCTTGCGGGCAGGCTGGCGCGAGGTGGAGGACGGGGTCCTGTGGGGTGCAAGGGACGGGGGCGTCGTGGCGCAGGAGATCGCGCCGCACTCACCGGCGGCGAGGGCCGGCCTCAGCGCGGGCGACGTGCTCCTGGCGATTGACGGCCGCCCGGTGGAGTCTGTGAGCGACGTTCTCGCGGCGCTCCACGCCGGGCGCAATGGACAGGCGCTCACCTACACGACGCTGCGGCTGCGCGGCCAGGAGCTGCGCCAGATCACGCTCGCGCCAATCCCGGACGGCGACCGCGTGCTGTATTTCATGCTCGCGGGCGTCGGCGTGTTCACGCTGCTCGTCGGCGCGTCGGTCCGGCTGCGCCGCCCCACCGATCCCTCCACGCTGCATTTCTTCTGGCTGTCGGTCGCTTTTTTCGGCCTGCTCACGTTCTCGTTCAGCGGCCGCCTCGACGCGCTCGATCGGTTCTTCTACTGGGCCGACGTCGTCGCGCGGCTGCTCCTGCCGCCGCTCTTCGTGCACTTTGCGCTCGTGTTCCCCGAGCGGCCGCAGGCCTGGGTGAAGAGCGATTCGGGACGGGCGATGCTTCCCGCGCTGTACCTGCCCGCGTTTCTGATCGGCGGCGCGCAGGTGGCGGCGTTCGCGGGGCGCGCCGTCACCGGAACGTTCTTCACGTCCATCCTGAGCTCGGTCGATCGCCTCGAGCTGACGTATCTGGCGGTGTGTCTCGTGGGCGGGCTCGCCGTGCTCGTGCGGGCGCTCAGACGCGTGCGATCGGTGACCGCGCGCCGGCAGCTCCGCTGGATCGTGTGGGGGACGGCGATCGGCGCGCTGCCCTTCGTGGTGCTGTACGTCGTGCCGTTCGTGCTCGGCGCGACGCCGTCGCGCCCCCTGCAGTTCACGGCGCTTCTTCTCGGCCTCGTGCCGCTCGCCTTCGCGTCGGCGATCGTCCGGTATCGGTTGTGGGACGTCGAGGTCATCATCAAGCGCGGCGTCGTCTATGCCACGGCGATCGCGGCGATCGCGATCATCTACGCCGTGCTGCTGCGGGTCGCCGAGGCGATCTTCCTCGACGGCAGGGACGAGCACAACACGGTGATCGCGATGCTCGCGACGTTGTCGGTCGTGCTGCTGGCGCGGCCCGTCAAGGACGCGATCCAGACCGCGCTGGACCGCGCGTACTATCGCGACCGTTACGACTACCGGCGGGCGCTGGTCGCGTTCGCGCGCGATCTCAACAGCGATCTCGACCTGCACCGGCTCAGCGAGCGGCTCGTCGCGCGCGTGGTCGAGACGCTGCTCGTGGACCGGATGGCGCTCCTGCTCGCGCCTCCCTCCGGCGCGGGGGATTTCCTGCCGATCGGGGCCGTGGGGTTCACCGACATTCCTCCGCGCATCGGCCGAGAGTCGGAGCTCGCGGCCCGGCTGCGGGGCGGCCACCTCGTGAGCCTGGATGACGCTCACGCGGGGCGCCGCCTGCCGCCGGACGAAGCCGCCGTCTGGAAAGACGCGGGCGCGCACGCGTTCGTGCCGTGCGTCTCCAAGGAAGGGACGATCGCGATCATGGTGCTCGGCCGGCGCGGCGACGGCGAGCCGTTGAGCAGCGAGGACACGGCGCTGCTGACGGCGGTCGCGAGCCAGGCGGCCACGGCGCTCGAAAACGCCCGGCTCTACCGGCAGCTCCGGCTCAAGGCGGACGAGGTCGAGCGGATGCGCGAGTTCAGCGAGAACGTGCTCGAGTCGCTGAACGACGGGCTCGTGGTCATCGACCTCGACGAGCGGGTCGTGCGGTGGAATCGCAAGCTCGAGGAGCTGTCGGGCGTCGCCCGTCCGGACGCCGTCGGCGCGAGAATCGACGCGCTCGTCGACGGTGCCTTCCTCGATGCCATCCGGGGTGCGCGTCGCGAATCGCCGTCCGGCGCGACGCTCTTCCGCGTGCCGCTCGGGCTGGGGACGACGGAGGCGCGAAAGCGACTGCTCGTCAACGTCGCGGCCGCCCCACTGCGGACGCCTGAAGGGGCGACCGCCGGCTCGATCATCGTCATCGAGGACATCACCTCGCGCGTCGCGCTCGAGGAACAGCTCCAGATCTCGGAGAAGATGGCGTCGATCGGCCTGCTCGCGGCGGGCGTCGCGCACGAGGTCAACACGCCGCTGACCGGCATTTCGAGCTTCACGCAGATGCTGCTCGAGCACGCGGATCCGGACGATCCCAAGACCAAAGTGCTCGAGAAGATCGAGCGGCAGACGTTCCGGGCGGCGAAGATCGTCAACGGCCTCCTCAATCTCGCGCGCCCGGCGCGCGTCGAGACCGGCCCGGTGGACCTCAACGTCGTGGTCAACGACGTGCTCGCGCTGCTCGAGCACCAGTTCAAGAGCGGCCGGATACAGGTCCGGAAGGACCTGGCGACGGCGACGACGCCCATCGTGGACGGGATTGAGTACAAGCTGCAGCAGGTCCTGCTGAACCTGTTTCTGAACGCGCGCGATTCGATGCCCAAGGGCGGTTGGCTCTCGATCGGGACGCGGCTGGAAAACGGATCGGCGCTGGTCGAAGTCTCGGACACGGGGTCTGGGATTCCTGCCGAGCATCTGTCGCGCATCTACGATCCCTTCTTCACGACCAAGGTGCTCGGGAAGGGGACCGGCCTGGGGCTGTCGATCACCTACGGCATCGTCCAGGAGCACGGCGGGTCGATCGCGTGCGAGAGCGCCGCCGGGCAGGGAACGCGGTTCACGCTCACGTTGCCGCTGGCCAGTGCCGCCGCGCGGCACGGGGATGCCGGCTGACGTGTCCACTCGAGGCACGATCCTCGTCATCGACGACGAGGAAATCATGCGCGAGATCCTCGACGCGTTGCTGACGCGCGAGGGGTATGCGGTCCGCCTCGCCACGACCGCCGCGGAGGGCCTCGACCTCGCGCGGACCATTCCGTTCGACGCTGCAATCATCGACGTCATGCTGCCCGACTCGGACGGGATCACCGTCCTCGAGGAACTGCGGCGCATCGACGAAGAGCTGCCCGCGCTGATGATCACCGCCTTCGCGTCGGTCGAGAACGCAATCCAGGCGATGAAGCGCGGCGCGTTCGACTACATCACCAAGCCCTTCAAGAACGACGAAGTGCTCGTCGTGCTGAAGAACGCGACAGAGCGGCGGCGGCTCGTCGCCGAGAACCGGGCGCTCCGCCAGAACCTCCAGGCCCGTCAGCACAAGTTCGCCGACATCATCGGCCGCAGCGGCCGGATGCGGCAGGTCTTCGACCTGATCATCCAGGCGGCGCCGAGCCGGACGACGATCCTCATTCAGGGGGAGAGCGGCACGGGGAAGGAGCTCGTGGCGCGGGCGCTCCACGCCAACTCGTCGCGGTCGGACCGTGCGTTCATCACCGTCAACTCGGGCAATCTCCCGCCCGATCTGCTGGAGTCGAACCTCTTCGGACACGTCAAGGGCGCGTTTACCGGCGCGGTCTACCCGAAGAAAGGCCTGTTCGAGCTCGCGGACAAAGGGACCATCTTCTTCGACGAGATCGGCAACATTCCGGTCGAAACGCAGGCCAAGCTGCTCCGCGTGATCCAGGAGCGCGAGTTCATGCGGCTCGGTGGCGTCGAGACGATCAAAGTGGACGTCCGGATCATCGCCGCGACGAACGTCGATCTCAGACGGATGATGGAAGAGGGACGCTTCCGCGAGGACTTGTACTATCGCCTCCACGTCATCGCGGTCCCGCTCCCGCCGCTGCGCGAGCGGAAGGAGGATATCCCCATTCTCGTCCAGCACTTCCTCGACAAGTACGGCGCGGAGAACAACAAACCCGGGCACGAGTTGACCGCCGACGCGCTCGACCTCCTGCTCGAGTACGACTGGCCGGGCAACGTCCGCGAGCTGGAGAACGTCATCGAGCGCGCGGTGGTCCTGTCGTCGTCGGCGAGGATAGACGCCGGGCTCGTGCCCGATCACGTTCGCTCGACGCGCCGGTTCGCGGTGCCGCATTTCGTCGTTCCGCCCGAAGGGATCAACTACCACGAGGTCGTGAACGACTTTCAGCGGCGGCTGATCGAGTCGACCCTGGAAGCGGCCGGCGGCGTTCAAAAGCGGGCCGCCGAGCTGCTCCACATCAAGCCCACCACATTGAACGAGATGATCAAGCGCCACGACATCCGGCCGCGCCGTGCGAGACGGCCGGGTGCGCCTGCCGACGCGGATGTCGAGAACGGCTTCGAGGATGCGAGGCTCGCCCCGGTCGACGAAGATATTTAGCAGTAGGCTCAGTCTCGGAATACGCCGTCCCCCGGCGTATAATTCTTCCACCTGAGGCCCGATGGGAAGCCGCCGATTCGCCGTCGGTGTCGGACTCGCGCTGCTGGCAGCCGGAGCCTCGCTTCCCGATGCCGCGCAGCTGCCGCTCGCGTCCGTCAAGTCAACGGGCCAGACGGTGACGCCGGTATACGAAGGGTGGTACCGCAACCCTGACGGCACGTTCAGCCTCTCGTTCGGATACTTCAACCGGAACGCGGACGAAATCCTGCAAATCCCGATTGGACCGGACAACTTCGTCGAGCCCGGGAATCAGAATCAGGGGCAGCCGAGCGAGTTTCATCCGCGCCGGCACTGGGGCGTGTTTGCGGTGACGGTACCGGCCGACTTCGGTCTCAAGGAGGTCGTCTGGACACTGAAGTCTCGCGGCCGGACGTTTGCCATCCCCGGCTCGCTCCAGCCGAACTGGCAGATCGACGCACTGGAAGGTGAAGCCGGCTCGGGGAACACGCCGCCGGTGCTCAAGTTCAGCGATCGCGGGCCTGAGGGCGGCGGTCCGTTCGGCGTGACGGGAGGGCCGCTTACGACGACGGTCGCGGCACCGCTCTCGATCGTCGTGTGGGCGCGCGACGATGGGAGAGCGTCGGGCAGCGTGGGAACCGCCGGGAAGAACGCGGAGCCGGTCACGCTGACGTGGTTCAAGCATCAGGGGCCTGGCAAAGTCGCGTTCAGCCCGCCGTCGTCGAAAGTTGACGCGGCCGGCGGGCAGGCGGAGACGAGCGCGTCATTCAGCGAGGCTGGAGACTACATCGTGCGCGTGCGGGCGAACGACGCCTCCGGCGTGGCGAACGCGGGGCACGCGCAGTGCTGTTGGACGAACGGGTTCGTCAGGATCACGGTCACTCGCTAGGTCTGGAGGAACGACATGGCTGGCGCGAGAATGTTCCGCCGCTTCGGTGCGATCGCCACGATTGTCTCCAGTGTGTTGGCGCTTGCCGGACTGTCGGCGTCTGGAGGTGACGCGCCTTCCGCGAACGTCCCGGAACCGGTGACGTTCACGAAGCACGTCGCGCCGATCCTCCAGCAGAAGTGCCAGGCCTGCCATCAACCGAACTCGATCGCGCCGATGCCGCTCATCACATACGAGGATGCGCGCGAGTTCGCGCGTCCCATCAAGACGAGGGTCGCAGCGCGCGTCATGCCGCCGTGGCACATCGACCGGAACCTCGGGATCCGCGAGTTCAAGAACGAGCGGGGTCTGACCGACTCGGAGATCGACACGATCGTGAAGTGGGTGGACGCCGGGATGCCGCGCGGCGACGCCAAGGATCTTCCGGCGCCCGTCAAGTTCCCGGACCCGGCCGACTGGCAGCTCGCGAAAGATTTCGGCCCGCCGGATCTCGTCATCAAGTCGCCGCCTTACACGCTCGCTCCTCGAACGCAGGACAAGTGGTTCAGGCCGGTCAGCGACACCGGTCTTACCGAGCCGCGCTGGGTGCGCGCGATCGAGATCAAGCCCTCATTTCCGGATGGACGCCGAATCGTCCACCACGTCCTGACGACGCTCGAGCAGCCGGAAGAAGGGATTACGGGCCTGGCTCACAGCGCGCACGACGTGCAGCGCGGTCCCGGACTGTTCATGGAGTGGGCGGTCGGGAAAGTGGGTGAGGTGTTCCCTGCGGACGCCGGAAAGCTCCTCTTGCCCGGAGCCAGGATCCGGTGGGAAATCCACATGTTCGCGATCGGGCGGGAGATCAAAGACAACCAGGTCGAGCTCGGCATCTATTTCTACCCGAAGGGCGTCGTGCCCAAGCACCGCACGGTCCTCAGGATGTTCGATGTCAGCCGGGGATCCGATCTCGACATTCCGCCCGGCGAAGTCGCGATGACGCAGAACTTCCACGTGATGCAGGCGCCCGCGCGGATCGAGAACTTCCAGCCGCACATGCACATGCGCGGGAAGTCGATGTCGATGGAAGCCGTCTATCCCGATGGCCGTAAGGAAGTCCTGAGCGCCGTCAACAACTTCCAGTGGAACTGGCACGTCAACTACATCTACGCCGACCACGTCGCGCCGTTGGTGCCGAAGGGGACCGTGCTCGTGTTCACCGCCTGGCACGACAACACGGCGGCGAACCCCAACAACCCGGATCCGAAGCAGTGGGTCGGCTGGGGCGACCGCACGGTCGATGAAATGGCTCACGCGTGGGTCGACGTCACGTATCTCGAGCAGGAGGAGTTCGAGAGGCTGGTCGCGGAGCGGAAGGCACGAACGACGAGCACGCGCCCCTGAAGAGCGGCCGACGCCGCGGTTAGGGTTCAATCATGCAGGAACTGATTCTTCCCGCGATGGTGTTTCTGGCGACTTTCGGCTCTCAGGCTGAAGCGCCGGAGACGAACGTGCGATGCGAGTTCAATGTCGTTCAGCAAGCCGGCCGACCGCTGATCGCCGGGCCACCGGAGCTGGTGTCGCGCGTCAGCGTTGTGAGTCAGCCCGGGTCGCCGGTTGCGATCCTGATGGTCGACGTCACAGGAACACAGATAACGCTCGACAAGAACAGGTCGAAGCACGAGTCGAGCTTCCTCATGGAAGTGCAAAACGTCTCCGATCGACCACTGTCAAACATCCGTGTTCAGATGAACGTTCGCGTCGGATACACCGAAGGGGGCAGCGGCGGAGGCTCCGTGACGGAGTTGCTGCCTGGCCAGACCGTCCGCATGTCGAGCCGCGGTGGCGGAAGCTCGCAAGGAACTCAACAGACCGGCGAGGATGAGATCGGCATATTGGTATTCGTCGGCTCCGTGGAGTTCGACGGCTGCGAGTACAAGCCCGCACAGGTCCGCCCGACCCGGCGGCGGTGAACACGAATTGGCCGCGTGGGGTCAGCCCCGACCGACCGATGCCCCGCGCAGCTTGGTGAACAGGCGCTCGTACTTCGAGATGACCAGGTCCCACCGGTAGTTCCGGCGGACGTATTCCTTACCGTTCCGCCCCATGGCGCGGCGGAGCCGATCCTCCGTCATCATCAGCTTCAGGCACTCCACGAACTCGTCGCGGTCCGCATAGTACAGACCCGCGTTGCTCCGGCGGCAGTGCTCGACGAGCACCTCGCTCCGGGCGTTGACGAGAACTGGTGTGCCGACCGCGAACGCCTCGAGCGCGAGGATCGACAGGCTCTCGTACGGTGAGGGCACCACGACGACGGTGGCCGCCTCGAGGGCGGCGAACCGCTCCTGCTCGGAGAGCTGTCCGGCGAAGCGGACCCATGGCTCTTCGGGCAGCGCCATCAGCTTGACGCCCATCAGCACGAGCGATCCCTCGTTCCCCTCCGCGACGTAGCTGCTGAAGTACTCGATCAGCTCCTCGCAGCCCTTGCCCGGGTCGATGCGGCCGCCGTAGAGCGCGACCGGACCGTGCAGGCGGTGTCGGCGGCGGAACCGCTCGCCCCGCGTCGCCTGATGCGACCGGAAGGTGGGGGAGTCGATGTTCGCGCCGGGCGTGATGGTCGTGTCGTCGATGTCTAGAAACCGGGAGGCTTTGCGATCGGCGGGATCCGAGCTCTCTGCATCCGCAGAATCAGTAGTCGTGTGCCCGGATGAATCCGTTGAATCCGTGGTCGTGTCCGAATCCGTGGTCTCCGGCGGCTCGACGCCGATGCCGATGACATCCTCGTCGATCGCGCGAAGCGCGAAGGTGTCGTGCACGAACCGCCGCTCGGCCTCGGTGTTGTACGCGAGCCCGGCAGGCGCGGTGAAGACCTCCTTGAAGATGCCCAGCCGGATGGCCGGCTCGTCGTGCGCGGTCGGCACGAGGATGCTCTTCGACGGATCGACCCGGAGCCCGAGGACGGTCGGGGCGTAGAGGTACGTGAAGAACACGAGGATGTCGAACTGGTGATGCTGCCGCTGCAGATAGTCGACGAGCGCCGGACACCAGGGTCCCTGCTGCCGAATCCACTCCATTTCGTCGTCGCGCGTGTGCGGGTGGCTGTAAATCCAGTCGGAGTATTTGTTGAAGGCCGCGAGATCGCGGGTCCGCGCGTTCGCGAAGCGGCGGACCGTCACACCCCGGATCCGATCGTGCCCCTCGGGATACTCGTTCTTCCAGGTGATGTAGTCGCGGGCGCAGGTCGTGAGCACTTCGACCTGGTGCCGAGGGGCAAGGCGCTCGGCGATCACCCGGCACAGATACTCGGATCCCCCGAGGACCTCCGCGCCGTAACGCTGGACGATGAAGGCGATCCTCATCTCAAAGTGATTCTCAATTCGTCCTCGGCCCGTCAGCAATGCGGCTCAACAAGATGTCGACCTCCCGCTCGATCCGTTCCGGGCCGAACGCCGCGACACGGCGGCGCTGACCGTCGATCACGCGCGCGCGAACCGCGTCATCGTACACCAGCATCCCCAGCAGCTCGGCGGCGTATTCGAGGTCTTTCGGGGCGAACTGCACCCCGGCGCCGCCGAGCGTTTCTGGAATCACCGTCGACGCGTACGCGAGCACGGGAACGTCCGCCGCCATGGCCTCGACGAGCGGCACGCAGAACCCCTCGTGCTCGCTCAGTGAGACGTACGCGTCCGCCATCCGATAATAGGTCGCCAGGTCGTCATCCGGCACGGGCCCCGTGAATACGAACCGTTCCGGCAGCATGCGATAGCGGACGATGAGCGCGCGTACCATCGCGTGGTAACGGGGCACGAGGTCGTAGCGCCCGACGAAGATGAACCGGCACTCGGCGTCCACGTAGCGCTTGTAGTGCTCGGCCAGCCGGACGTGGTCTTCGAGCCGCTTGTTCGGCGCCACACGGCCGACGAACAGAACGTTCGTCAGCTCGTCGTCGAGCGCCTCCTCGAGCGCCACCCGCCGCGGCGCGTCCGTGATCCGCCCGAGGTCGACCGCGATCGGCATGACGCCCGTCCGCTCGAAGCCGAGCGCCTCGAGCTCCTGCCGGTTGAAATCGGAGTCTCCAAGCGCGAGGTCGACGTGCCCGGCGAGCGAAGACAGCTCTGCGCGCCCGAGCGACGCCAGCCGCGCGAGCGCCCGATCGTAGGGCGCGAAGAAGTGCGACGGCGTGATGTTGTGGTACTGCAGGATCCGCATCCCCCGGAGCTCGGCGAACGGCCGCGTCATCGGCGAGGGGAGCGCGAAATGGAAGATCGTCGCGTCGGCCGGCGGCGCGGCGTCGCCGAACGGCAGCACGTCGCCGCGCAGCTCCTCGTCGATCGTCAGCGCGTACAGGTCGGAGGCGAGACCCCGATCGCGCAGCGCGGCGCGGACCCGCCGCGCGCTGTCGCCGATCGCGTCTCCTGTGTGGGCCGCCGGGACCCACTGATCGATCCTCACCTGATTGCCGGTCCCTGAGCGCCGGGCGCCGCCGGCAGCGCTTCATACAACGCGGGCCGCAGCCGCTTGAGCGCCCAGAGCCTTTCGTGCGCGTCGAACTGTCGCCAGAAGTCGAACGCCACGCGGTGCGTCGCCAGACGTGGTCCCCGCAGCGTGCGCTCGACGAAACCCCGAACCGCGCCGTCGAAATCGTGGGCCAACAGCCGATCCAGCGCCGCGTCCTGCGCGTCGAGCACGCGTTCGCGCAGATCGGCGTCGCGCATGATCCCGTCGATGAGCGCCCCGACCTCGAAGGGATCCTGCGTGTCGTACAGCACGCCGCCGCCGTCCATCGTGCCCGGCACGGCGGTGGCGGCGTAGGCCAGCACGGGCACGCCCATGTAGAAGGCTTCGACGATCGGCACGCAGAAGCCCTCGTGCTCGCTCGCGCTCAGGAAGAGGTCCGCGACCTCGTAGAACGCGGCCAACTGCCCGTTGGTGACCTGCCCGGTCAGGTGCACGTCGGGCGTCCCGAGCCGCGCGGCGAGCGCGAGGAGCAGCGTGCGGTGCTCCTCGAAACCGGCCGTCGATCCCACGAGGAGCAGCCGCGAACGCGGGTTGAAGCGCGTGCGGTACACGTGAAAGCTGCGGATGAGCGCGTCGAATCGCTTGTTGGGGATCACGCGGCCGACAAACAGGATGTTCGTCCACCCATCGTCGAAGGGCGCCGCGAGCATCGGATCCCGTTCGACGTCGAGGTGCGAGAAATCGGGGACGACGGGGAGCACCCCGGTGCGAGGGAAGCCGAGCGATTCGAGCTCCTGACGGTTGAACTCCGAATCGCCGAGCGCGAGCTCGCACCGGCCGACGTACGCGCGCAGCTCGCGGCGGCCGAGATAACAGCGCCGGACCAGCTCGTCGTTCACCCCCAGGAAGTAATGGGGGGGCGTGATGTTGTGGTAGACGAGGATCATCTTCGCGGGCGTGGCATACGCGACCCGCGACGCCTTCGACCCGATCGAAAAGTGATGGATGAGAAGATCGTCGGGTCCGACCGAGTCTTTCAGCTCGCGATAGTCGCGCGTCAGCGGCTCGAGCTTCGGGTGTGCCGTCTCGACGAAGATGTCGGACGCATGGCCGGCCGCCAGCAGTGCGCGCTGGATGCCCAGCACCTCGTGGCCGATCGCGTCGCCGTAGCTCAGCGTCGCGAGGACCTGGTGGACCTGTGCCATCGTCGTCCCTGGGGCCTCGCGCCGCGTCCCTCGTGCGGGCGCTGCGCCCCGTTCGCGACCCGTGCCTCGTTCGAGCTTCGGACTTCGTGCGCTCGTGGTTCGTGCGCTCGTGGTTCGGGCGCGCGTGACTCGCGCGCCGGTTGCGGCGCCTCGGCCGGCCCTGACGGCAGCGCGGCGAGGATCTCACGGGCGGGCCGGAGGTCCTGGCGCCGCCGCGCCAGCCATCCTGGCAGAGGCTCGATCCGTCTGGCGACGCCCGTTTTGTTTTCCTGTGTCAGCCGCTCGAACATCTCGAGATACTTCCGTTCGATGACCGGCCAGGCATAGTGCTGGCGGAAGTACTCGCGGCCGTTCGCCCCGAGGACCGAGTTGAGCGGCCCGCTGGCTTCGAGCGCGTACATGGCCTCGGAGAACTCGGCGAACGACTCATAGTAGAGGCCGGCGCTGCTGCGGATGCATTGGCCGCGCAGAACGTCGCACTTCCCGTTGGCGAGCACGGGCTTCCCGAGCGCCCACGCTTCCAGCGCCACCATGGAGAGGCTCTCGAAGTACGACGGCATGACCAGCAGGTCGGCTGCCGCCATGGCGTCGAACTTGTCCTCGTCGGGAAGGAAGCCCAGATGCCGAATCCGGGGATGTGACGGCACCGGCAGCAGGGCGTTGCCGATGAGCACCAGCGACAGCCCGTCGGTGAACGTCCGCGCGTACTGTTGGAAATGCGAGAAGAGCTCTGCGCAGCCCTTGTTCTCGTCGATGCGGCCTACGTAGATCGCGAACGGCCCGCCGATGTTGTGCTTCTGGCGGAAGCGCCGCGGCACCGGCCGCTCCGGCACATCTGATCCCACGCCGACGACGACGCCGGGAACGTCGGCGTTCGAGCTGGCAGCCTGAATCAGAGCACGTTCCTCGAACGAGTTGTACATGATGCCGCGGACGCCCCTGAAGACCGGTCCGAACATCGGCAGCGCGACGGCTGGATCGCGCTCCGCCGTCGGGACGAGGATGGCCTTCGACGCCACGGCGCGCGCTCCGTGCCAGGCGTGATAGTAGCGATAGCTGAAAAAGAGAACGAAGTCCCAGTCGTCAGCGCGGCGCGACAGATACCTGACGAGCGCGGGGCTCGTCGGGCCCTCGCTCTGCAGCCACGCGAGCTCGTCGGCGAGCGAGTGAGGACGCTCGAAGACCTGCGCGGACCGGCGTCCGAACTCGAGCGGGCTCCGCTCGCGCGAGACGCGGAACCTCCGGACGCGGATGCCGTTGACCGTCGCCTCGCCCGCCGGCAGCGAGTTCTTCCAGGTGACGTAGTCCGTCGCGCAGGTCGTCAGGACCTCGACCTGGGCGTGCCGCGCCAGCCGTTCGGCGATGTATCGGGCGTGGAGCTCGGCGCCACCGTTGATGTCCGCGCCGTAGCGCTGGACGACGATCGCGAGCTTCACTGATCGTCGTTCTCGGGGGACTCAGGGTGCTCATCGTGCTCAGGGTGCTCAGGGTGCTCCGCATGATGCGCCCCGGTGTCGGCACTTTGAGCACCTTGAGCACCCTGTGCACCCTGCTGTGCACCCTGTCCACCTTGAGCACCCAGAGGCGCCCCATGACCCCGGCGTCGTCCCCGGCGCCGTCGTCGTCGCGAGCGTCGCTCCGCGAGCCCGGCGTCGGCGGCCTGGCCGGGCGGTTGTCCCTGGCTCGGTCCCTGGCTCGACTGTCCCTGAGCCGGAGGCTGAGGCGCCGGCGGCGGCTGCTGCGAGGCCGCAGCGATTACGCCAGGACGGTACTGCACGACGCCCTCGAGCGCGCGCGCCCGGCGCTCATCGAAGTCGAGCCGGCTGGAGATCGACTCGAGCCGCATTCTCAGGTTCGTGACCTCGATGCCGAGCCGCGTGGTCTCGAGCACCAGGTTGTGCATGACCTCGTAGTACAGCGCGTCGAGGGTCTTTCGACGGGCTTCGTAGCCGTGCATCTGCGTGTTGGCGATCACCTGCTGATGCAGCACGTGCGAGAGCCGGTTGTAGTTGAAGAACAGCCTGAGCACGGGCTTGAGCAGGTTTCGGATGAAGCGAAGCGCCGGCCGCGGCGACTCGAAGAGCGTCGTGTCCTCGAACACGTAGTTCATCGGCGGGTCGGACGTCTGCGGCGCAGCGTGCGCGCGCCGGAAGTGCTCCAGCAGATCGGATCGGACCCCCGAAGGATCGAGGAACTTCTCGAGCTTCGCCGTCGCCAGCTCGCGAATCTCCTGCTCGGTGTAGTCGGCGCCGCGCTTCTCGCGGATCCGGGAGCGGATCTGACGCATGATCTGCTCGACGTCGACGCCATCGGAACGAATCTGAAAATCAGACATGCTTGTGGTGTTTCCGCATCTCGAACTCCGGCGCTTCCCTGATGCAGGTGCCGAGAATGCCGATCGAACTGGCGAAGGCGCGCATCCCGCTCCGCGAGATCTCCGCTTTCGCCTCGCCGACATCCGGGTAGCCGGCGGCGTCCGGCGCGACGGTCTCCCAGTTCCGGAACAGCCGGCCCCAGGGGCTGTCCAGAACGGTCTCCATCATCCGCCGGCCCTTGACGGGATACCAGAACGAATCGTGGTAGATCACGCTCGCGATGTAGGCCCAGGGGGCCAGCACCGTCTTGAGGGACCACTCGACCGGCTTTCGGAGCGGGCCCCAGTAGATCTGATGCTGCATCCGGGAGGCGAACGTCATCTTCTTGAACGGGCCGACGAACCGCCAGTTCTCGTTCGCCGCGTCCAGATCGCCGACCATCTCGATCTCGCGCGGATCGCCGCAGCCGAGGCCGCGATCGTGCGCGAGCCGGATGTACTTGATCGAGAGGGGGTCGAAGCCCATCAACTTCGCAGCCACGGCGTCGATCGCCACTTGATCGGCGCTCGCGAGGAGCACGTTCTTCACGTGCGGAACCATGCACCGCGGCCCGGGACCGTCCCCCGCGAACGTGCCGTCCATCACCGCGAACACGCCGCGATGGATCTTTTTCTGGATCATCAGCAGATCCACGAGCGTTTCGTGAATCACCGGGTGCGTCCAGTGGCGCCGCTCGTTCAGCAGTCCTCCGAACGCGTTCTTCATCGCGCCGGTCGTCGTGGTGAAGACGTGCGTCTTGATCGTCGGGAGATGGATGATGTTCTCACCGATGAACCGGCGGGGGATCATGAATCCGTCCGGATAGACGTCGTTCAGGACGATGAACTTGTCCGCCAGGTCTCCGACCGCGTCGCGGACGTTGATCCACGGCTCGTTCTCGTACACGTGGATGTTTCGAAGCCCGTGCGCCTCGACGACGTTGACCTGCTTGTTCTCGCGCTCACCGAGGCGCGCGTCGATCACGACCGTCCGGTTGTGGCAGGCGTGCAGCAGCGACGGGTCGTAGCCGTCCTGCTTCATCGCGCGGATGACGCCTTCGAGCTGCCACGGAGTCGTCGAACTGCCGGGGAAGAAGAAGTGCCAGGAGATGTTGACTTTCAGCGCGGTGTCCGCGTCGCGGGCGATGACGTCCTGGTACCCCGCCAGGTTGAGCAGGCGGTGGTAATCGCTCAGGACGGTCGCGGGAGCGGTCCGCAGCACAGCGACTCTTGCGCGGGCCATGGCTTTACTTTAGGGCACCCCGTAAATCAGGGCAACGACCGAGGCCGCCCAGAGCGCGACGCAGACGAGCAGCGGTCGATCCGTGATCAAGAGCTCAGCGGGACTGCCTCCTCCCTCTTTCTGGTGCACCAGATACAGGTAACGGAAGATCCCGTAGAGGGGAAATGGCAACGTCAGCCCGAGCATGTTCGTCCCGAACTTGTGAATCGTGTCCGGGCTCACCGTGTAGAACGCGTACGCGACGATCGTCGACGCAGACACGACGGCGATCATCTGGTCGAGCAGGTAGGGGCTGTACTCCTCCAGGCTTCGACGGTGCCCCGAGGCGTCGTCCGCGAGCAGAACCAGCTCGTGGCGCCGCTTCGACAGCCCCAGGAACAGCGCGCCGAGGATCGTGACGATGAGCAACCACGGGCTGATCGGCACGGGAATCACCACCGCCCCGCCCACGGCGCGCAGCACGAAGCCGGCCGCGATTGTCAGCACGTCGATGATGACCACGTGCTTGAGCGACCCGGTGTACAGCGTGAAGAGCCCCAGATAGGCGGCCGCCACGATCCCAAACCATCCTCCCAGCAGGAACGCCGCGGTCAGCGCGGCCGCTCCCAACACGGCGGCGGTCGTCAGCGCGAGCGCCGGCGAGACCACGCCGGCGGCGATCGCGCGGTGCTGCTTCAGGGGGTGCAGCCGGTCCGCCTCCCGATCCGCGAGATCGTTGATCAGATAGACGACGCTGGACAGCGCGCAGAAGATGGCGAACGCGGCCGCCGCGCGGGCGACCGCGTCCGGATCGAGCAGCTTCTGGCCGAAGATCAGTCCCGCGAAGACGATCAGGTTCTTCGTCCACTGGTGCGGACGAAGCGCGGCAGCGAGCCCGCTACGCCTTGAAGCTCTTGACGGCCTCGGGGACCGACTCGAAGGTTTCAAAGACAGTCAGCAGTTTCGTGATCGACAGCAGATCGGTAATCCGTTTCGTCAGGTTGACGAGCTTCAGCTTGCCGCCCTGCCGGCTCACCGTGGTGTAGGTCCGCACGATCTCTCCGAGACCCGCCGAGTCGATGTAGGGCACCCCTTCGAGGTTGAGCAGTAGCTGCAACTTCTTCTGCGCGAGCGCCCTGTTGATGTAGTCCTTGAGGAGCTCGTCCCCCTCCCCCAAGGTCATCTTTCCCTTCAGGTCGAGTATCGTCACGTTGTCGACGACCCGTTCCTCGATCTGCATGGTCCCCGTTCCTCCACAAACGATCGACAAATTGTCAGGAAAGAGCCACGGCCCGGCGGCCTGGCTCTTCGTGTGCGCGTGTCAGATGGAGTGCCGCTCCGCTCAGACGCCGCCGGCTCCCGCGAACTTCCGCTGCTGGAAGCACTCCCGGCAGAACACGGGCCGACCCTGCGTGGGTCGGAAGGGCACCGTGGTTTCCTTCCCGCAGTTCGAGCAGTTCGTCGTCGTCTCGACTCGTTCGCGCCCCATCGATGCGCCAGCCGAGGGACGCGCGGCTCGCTTCGCCTTGCACGCCTTGCAGCGCTTCGGCTCGTTCTTGAAGTTCTTGTCGGCGAAGAAAAGCTGCTCCCCTGCCGTCCAGATGAACTCCGTGCCGCAGTCCACGCACCGAAGGGATTTGTCCTGGAACTCCATCGCTCCTCGCCCTTTCGCTTGCTCGACGGTCCGGCGTTACGGCATTACTCCGATTCGCGGCGTTGCTTCTTGCGTGTCCGTTTGCGGGCGAGCGCCTGCTTCGCGCGCTTCTTGTCGCCAGGCTTCAGATAGAAGGAATGTTTCTTGATATCTTTGATGATATCTTCCTGCTGAACCTTGCGTTTGAAGCGGCGCAGCGCGCTTTCGATCGACTCGCCTTCCTGGACCTTGACTTCAGCCAACCGTGACTCAACCCCTTTCACCGTGGTGTGCGGCAGCCCCAGCAGAGCTGCTCGTGCGAGCGCAAAACCCGCGAAACATGCGTCGGGCGGACCGTCGAGGTCCGCCCGAATGTGATAGGCTATCACAGGTAAACGCGGATTCTAGGCGCAAAACTCCGCGCACGTCAAACCCCGCTAACTCCTTTCTGCCGTTGGGCATATCCGGCCGCAGGTTTCACCGTTTTCTCAGACCTCCGATGACCCGCCGGTCGACCGCCGCGCCCGTATGAGAGTGCTGATCGTCGGCGCCGGCGCACGCGAACACGCGCTGGCCTGGACGCTCGCGCGTGAGTCCGGTGTGGCCGAGGTCGTCGTCACGCCCGGGAACGCGGGCCTCGCGCGCGTGGCCCGAACGGTTGACGCACCGGCCGCGGATCCCGCGTCCCTCCTCGCCGTCGCCGATCGGGAACGCATCGACCTCACGATCGTCGGTCCGGAACAACCACTCGAACGAGGAGTCGTCGATCTGTTCGCGTCGCGCGGACGGCGGATCTTCGGACCGTCCCGCGACGCCGCGCGCCTCGAAACGAGCAAGGTATTCGCGAAACAGTTCATGGAGCGGCATCGCGTTCCGACGGCGCGCTGTCGCGTCGCTGACAACGCCGGCGACGCGCTTGCGATCGCCGCGAGCGGCGAGCTCGGCTGGCCGCTCGTCGTCAAGGCAGACGGCCTCGCCGCCGGCAAGGGCGTCGTGATCGCTGACGACCAGTCGAGCGCTGAGGGCGCTATCCGCGCCGCGATGATCGACCGGCGATTCGGCGCCGCGGGCGCCAGGCTCGTCCTCGAAGAGTGCATGCGCGGGCCCGAGGCTTCGTTCTTTGCCATCTGCGACGGCCGCCGCGCGCTGCCCCTTATTTCCGCGCAAGATCACAAGCGCGCCTACGACGACGACCGCGGACCGAACACTGGAGGGATGGGGGCGTTCGCGCCGAGCCCGCTGGTGACGCAGGGGACCGCCGACCGCATCATGCGCGAGATCGTCGTGCCGGTCGTGGACGGAATGCGCGAAGAGGGGCACGAATATCGCGGCCTGCTCTACGCCGGCCTGATGCTGACCGACGATGGGCCGAAGGTCGTCGAGTTCAACGTCCGTTTCGGCGATCCGGAAGCGCAGGTCGTGCTGCCGCTCCTCGAGAGCGAGTTGGCGCCGGTGCTCGCAGCGGCGGCGGACGGGGATCTCGGCGGATCGATCTGCCGATTCTCGGACGGCGTCGCCGTCGGCGTCGTTCTAGCCTCGGGTGGCTACCCGGGTGACATCCAAACCGGCTGCCCGATCGAGGGGCTGGACGCCGCGGACACGCTCCCGGGCGTCGTCGTCTTTCATGCCGGAACGGCGGATCGGGACGGACGGCTCGTCACGAGCGGTGGACGGGTTCTGACCGTGGTTGGACGCGGAGCGACCTACGCCGACGCGATCGCCCGCGCCTATGAGGGCGTGTCCCGTGTTTCGTTCGAGAACGTGCAGTATCGCTCCGACATAGGCCGGCGCGCGCTGGCGTTTGATGAGAATCCAGAATTCAGAATTCAGAATTCAGAAGGCAAGGTGCGGGCGTAATGCTGCCTGCTCGTTCTGGATTCTGGATTCTGGATTCTGAATTCCTGAGGAGACCGGATGCCGATTGACGTCCTCATCCTGATGGGCTCGGACTCGGACGCTCCCGTGATGCAGGCGGCAGTCGATATCCTTCGCGAGCTGGGGATATCGTGCGAGATGACCGTCGCGTCGGCTCATCGATCGCCCGACCGCGTCATGCGGCTCGTCCGCGAAGCTCCCGACCGCGGCGTCAAGGTCTTCATCGTCGGCGCCGGCGCCGCCGCGCACCTGGCGGGAGTCGTCGCGGCCCATACGACCGCGCCGGTCATCGGCGTTCCGATCGATTCATCGGCGCTGAAGGGGCTCGACGCGCTGCTCTCGACGGTGCAGATGCCGCCCGGCGTGCCGGTCGCGACCGTGTCGATCGGCACGCCCGGCGCGACGAATGCGGGCGTCCTCGCGGCGCAGATCCTCGCCGTCGGGGACAGCCGCCTCCGCGAGAAGCTCGAGGGCTACAAGAAAAAGCTCGCGGACAAGGTGGAGGAGGCGGCAACTCAGAACTCAAAACTACCGTGAAGTACTCAGTGATCACCTTCGGCTGCCGCGTCAACCAGGCCGACTCGTTGAGGCTCGAGTCCGAGTTGTGCGAACGCGGCGCCGAGCCGGCGGCGACACCGGAAGCCGCCGATCTCGTCATCGTCAATACGTGCTCGGTGACGGCGTCAGCCGACCAGGGGGCACGGCAGACGATCCGGCGGGTCGCGCGCGCGAATCCCGCGGCAAGAATCGTCGCGACCGGGTGCTACGCCTCCCGATGTCCGGAGGATCTGGCGTCGCTGCCCAACGTCTTGCACGTCGTTCGCAACGATGACAAGGAACGGCTGGTCGCGCTCCTCGGGCTTGACCTCGGGGATGGACCGTGCGGCGCGCCGATCGCGCCTGGCATCGCCGGGCGCACCGCCTGGACGCTGCGCGTTCAGACCGGCTGCGACGAAGCGTGCAGCTACTGCATCATCCCGACGACGCGCGGCCCTGGCAGGAGCGCCCCGCTTGCGCAGATTCTGAAGGAAATCGAACGGGCCGTCGCGGCCGGGTTCAGAGAGATCACGATCACCGGCGTGCACCTCGGCTCGTATGGCCGCGATCTGACTCCAGCCTCGAGTCTTTTCGAGTTACTGCGTGCGATCGGCGCGTTGCCACAGGACGCGCTGTTCCGCGTGAGCTCGCTCGAGCCGATGGACTGCTCGCCGGAGATCGTCGAGCTCGTCGCGTCGTCGCCGAGGCTGGCCCCCCACTTTCATCTGCCGCTGCAGCACGCGAGCGATCGGATGCTGTCGGCGATGCGCCGGCCGTACACGGCATCGTTCTACGCCCGGCTGGCGGAGTCGATTCGCCGACGGATGCCTCACGCGGCGATTGGCTCTGACGTAATCGTCGGGTTCCCGGGTGAGACGGATGACGATTTCACGGCGCTGGTGCGGTATCTCGAATCGTCGCCGCTGACGTACGTTCACGTGTTTCCATATTCGGATCGGCCAGGGACCGACGCCACACGGATCCGGGAGAAGGTCCCCGGTCCCGTCGTCCGAGCGCGCGGCCAGCGTGTCCGTGAGATCGCGGCCGGCCTCGCATCGCGGTTCCGAGCCTCCCAGGCGGGCACCGCTCGGCGTGGCCTGACGCTCGAGGATGGCACGCTCGTAGTCACCGACAATTACCTGAAGGTGAGAATTCCTCCTGGATTACCGCGCAACAGCTGGACGACGGTGGTTCTTCAAAGAAGTCCTGCCGCCCTCTGACCCGTCGACGGCGTAGCTCCCTCGACAATCAGCTGACCGCAGGCCGCCCGAATGTCCCGCCCGCGGCTTTTGCGGACCGACACCGTGAGCCCCCGATCGGCGAGCGCCTTCGCGAAGGCGTTGACGCGTTCCTCCGACGGCCGGTCGAACGGGATGCCGGCCGCCTCGTTCAACGGGATCAGGTTGACCTTGGCTTTGATGCCGTGCAGCAGCGTCACGAGGCGACGCGCGTCTGCCGGCGTATCGTTCACGCCCCCGAGGAGAACGTACTCGAAGGTGATCCGACGGCGGCGCTTCAGCGGAAACGCCCGGCATGCGTCGACGAGATCCTGGAGACCGTACTTCCGGTTGACCGGGACGAGCGCATCCCGCTGGTCCTCGGTCGTCGAGTGGAGCGATATCGCCAGGTTGGGCATCAGCGTCTCGTGGCCGAGCCGCTCCAGCGCGGGGAGCACTCCAACCGTCGAGAGCGTGATCCGACGCTCGGGCAGCGCAAGCCCGTGCTCGTCGTGCAGAATCCTGAGCGCCTTCATCGTCTCGTCGTAGTTGTGCAGCGGTTCCCCCATGCCCATCAGGACGATGTTGAAGGGTTTGCCGAGGAGCCCCGTCTCGGCGAGGAGCACGCGCACCTGACTGGCGATTTCGCCGGCGCTGAGATTGCGCGTCAGGCCCATCTTCCCGGTCAGACAGAACGCGCACTTCATCGCGCATCCGACCTGGGTCGAGATACAGAACGTGTCGGCGGGCGTGTCGGGAATGAAGACCGACTCGATGAACCGGCCGTCCGCCAGCTTCAGCAGAAACTTCGTCGTGCCGTCGCGCGAGAGATCCTTCTGCGCGACGATCGGCGTCGACACGACCGCCAAGCGTTCCAGCTCGTCGCGCAGCGGCTTCGGGAGATCCGACATGCGCGCGAAGTCGCCGACGCCGCGCCGGTAGAGCCAGGCGAAGATTTGGCGGGCGTGGTACGCCGGGTATCCTCGCGCGGTCAGCGCGGCTTCCAGGTCTGAGCGCTCGAGCTCGACGAGATCCATGGCGCGTTTTCATTGTACGGTGCCGATTGAACTCGTCGGGGACGCGTGGTATCATGCTGTCTTCCACGCCGCTCGTTAAGCCCTTCTGAGACAATAAGTTGCGCGGCGCTCATCCGTAACGATGGTCACTCGAGAGGTTCTGGACGGCGGGCTTCGTCTCATCACCGAGTCGATGCCGCATGTCCGGTCGGTGACGATCGGCGTATGGCTGAGCCGAGGATCCCGCCACGAAAGCGACCCGCAGGCCGGCATCGCGCACTTTGTCGAGCACATGCTCTTCAAGGGGACGGAGCGCCGCAGCGCCGAAGACATCGCGCAGGAGATCGATTCGATCGGCGGCCAACTCGACGCATTCACCGCCAAGGAGTACGCGAGCTACTACATCAAGGTCCTCGACGATCACCTCCCGATCGCGGTCGATCTGCTGTCGGATATCGTCCGTCGTCCGAAGTTCGAGGCGGAGGAGATCGAACGCGAGAAGAAGGTCATCCTCGAAGAGATCAAGATGGTCGAGGACACGCCCGACGATCTCGTGCACGAGGTGTTCTCGCAGCATTTCTGGGAAGGGCACCCGCTGGGGCGGCCGATCCTCGGCACCGCCGAGACGGTGCAGTCGTTTACCGCCGAGACGCTGCGTCGGTATTTTTCCACCGCTTACGTGGCGCCGCATCTCATCATTGCGGCGGCTGGCAACGTTGAGCACGCGCGCGTCCGAGAACTGATCACCGGCGCGTTCCACGACATTCCTCACCAGGGCGATTCCCTCGTGGATCAACCGCCGCGCGTCGTGCCGCCGCTCGTCGTCCGCACGAAGGAACTGGAGCAGAGCCACATCTGCATGGGGACGACTGGCTACCCGCAGAAACACGACGACCGGTACGTGAGCTACATCCTGAACACGCTGCTCGGCGGCTCCATGAGCTCCCGGCTCTTTCAGAATGTCCGGGAGAAGCGCGGCCTGGCCTACGCGGTGTTCAGCGGGCTCAGCGCGTACCGCGACGCGGGATCGCTGACGGTCTATGCCGGCTGCGGCAACGAGGCGGTCGGCGAGGTGACCGACCTCGTCGTGGAGGAACTGCGCGGTCTGAAGCGGACGCCTGTCTCGGAGACCGAACTTCGGCGCTCGAAGGACCACCTGAAGGGCAGCCTGATGCTGTCGCTCGAAAACACCGCGAGCCGCATGTCGCATCTGGCGCGGCAGGAGATCTACTTCGATCGGCATTTCGGGCTCGACGAGACGCTGGCGGGCGTCGAGCGCGTGACGTCCGGGGATATCCAGCGCGTCGCGCAAGACCTGTTCTCGAACGGCGCGCTCGGCGCAACCGTGCTCGGCCCGCAGAACGGGCAGACGCTGACCCGCGAACGGCTCGACCTGGGATGATTGCTCGCTATACGAACCCCGAAATGGGCGCCATCTGGAGCGACGCCCGTCGCTACGGGACCTGGCTTGCCGTCGAGATTGCCGCCGCGGAAGCAACGGCCGAAGCCGGGATCGTGCCGACCGAGGCCGCGCGGGACATCCGCGATCGCGCCCGGGCGATCGACATCGCGCAGCTCGTTCCGCGAATCGACGAGATCGAGCGGACCACGCAGCACGACGTGATCGCGTTCACGACCGCGGTCGCAGAGGTCGTCGGTCCATCGGCGCGTTGGCTCCACTTCGGCCTGACGTCGTCCGACGTCCTGGACACCGCGCTCGCGCTGCAGATGCGCGATGCGTGCGATCTCATCCTGAAGCTGCTCGACGGGCTCGCCTCCGCCATCCGGGCGCGCGCCGACGAGCACCGGCGAACACCCATGATCGGCCGCACGCACGGTGTGCACGCGGAGCCGATGACGTTTGGCCTGAAGCTCGCCCTCTGGTACGCCGAGGTCCAGCGGGATATCGTTCGCGTCCGCCGAGCGCGCGAGGTCACGAACGTCGGCAAGATCTCCGGTGCCGTCGGGACGTTCGCGCACCTCGATCCGTCGATCGAAGCGCGCGTCTGCGCGCGCCTCGGGCTCGATCCGGCGCCGGTGTCGTCGCAGGTCGTCCAACGCGACCGCCATGCGGAGCTGATGGCCTCGCTCGCGATCGTCGCCGCGTCGCTGGAGAAATTCGCGCTGGAAATCCGGGGACTGCAGAAGACAGAGATCGGTGAGGTCGAAGAGCCGTTCGGCAAGGGACAGAAAGGCTCGTCGGCGATGCCGCACAAGCGCAACCCGATCGGGTGCGAGCAGATCTGCGGCCTCGCGCGCCTGCTGCGGGCGAACGCGATGGCGGCGATGGAGAACGTGGCGCTCTGGCACGAGCGGGACATCTCGCATTCCTCGGTCGAGCGCGTCATCCTGCCCGACAGCTTCATCGCGCTGGACCATATGCTGCGCCGATTCACCCGGATCGTGTCGGGCATGGTCGTGTATCCGGAACGGATGCGCGAGAATCTGGAGCGGTCACGCGGCGTCGTATTCTCCGGCACGGTGCTGCTCGAGCTGGCGCGCCGGGGCGTGTCGCGCGAGCAGGCGTACGAATGGGTCCAGCGGAACGCGATGCGGTCGTTTCACGAGAAGATCGACTTCGTGCGGCTGCTCCTCGCGGACCCGGATGTCGCCGGCGTGCTGACGCAGTCGGAGATCGACCGCGCGTTCAATCTCGAGGAGCAGCTCCGGAACGTGGACCGTGTCTTCGAGCGCGTCTTTCAGGAAAAAGAGGTCGCCGTCTAATGCGCGCGCGCGTCTTCGTCACGTTGAAGCCGTCGGTGTTCGACCCCCAGGGGCGCACGATCGCCGATGCGCTCCATTCGCTCGGCTACGGCGGCGTCACCGACGTCCGGCAGGGCAAGTACTTCGAGTTGGATCTGCAGGCGGGATCGGCCGACGAGGCGAAGTCGCTCGCGGCGGAAGTTGCAGACAAGCTGTTGGCAAATCCGGTGATTGAGTCGTACCGCATCGAAGTGGGGTAATCGACAGCAACCATGCCCACATTCGGGGTCGTCGTTTTCCCAGGTTCCAACTGCGACCGCGACGCGCACGACGCGGTCACCCACGTGCTCGGGCAGCGCGCGGAGTACCTCTGGCACAAGGACACCAGCCTGCGCGGCGCGGACGTGCTGATCCTTCCTGGCGGGTTCGCCCACGGCGACTACCTTCGTACCGGGGCTATCGCGCGGTTCTCTCCGATCATGTCCGCTGTCAACGCGTTCGCGGCGGCAGGCGGGCCGGTGCTCGGCATCTGCAACGGTTTTCAGATCCTGCTCGAGGCGGGACTGTTGCCGGGCGCGATGCTGAGAAACCGTGGCCTGAAGTTCGTCTGCGCGGACGTGTACCTTCGCGTCGAGCAGAACGACACACCCTTCACGATGAACTGCGGCGCGGGGCAGATCCTGCGCGTCCCGATCAACCACGGTGAGGGAAACTACTACGCCGATCCGGCGCTGCTCGCGCGCCTGGAAGCGGAGCGGCGCGTCGTGTTCCGATACTGCTCGGCGGGCGGCGATATCACCGACGCGGCCAACCCCAATGGATCGGCGAACGCGATCGCCGGCATCTGCAGCGAGCGCCGGAACGTCGTCGGCATGATGCCCCACCCCGAGCGCGCCTGCGAGACGCCCCTCGGGAGCGAGGACGGCCGCGTCCTGTTCGAATCGGTCCTGAGGGCGCTCGCCGCCGATGCGCAGGTCGCGCGAGCGGCCGAACCCGTTCGATGATCACGCCAGAGACGATCCAGCGCCATGGCCTCACCACCGAGGAATACGACCGCATCGTGAAGACGCTCGGACGCGAACCGAGCCCGACCGAGCTGGGCGTTTTTTCGGTCATGTGGTCCGAGCACTGCAGCTACAAGAGCTCGAGGATCCACCTGAAGAAACTTCCCACGAAGGGACGCCGGGTCCTGCAGGGTCCCGGCGAGAACGCCGGCGCCGTGGACATCGGTGACGGCCTCGCCGCCGTCTTCAAGATCGAATCGCACAACCATCCATCCTTCATCGAGCCATATCAGGGTGCGGCGACCGGGGTCGGCGGAATCATCCGCGATATCTTCACCATGGGGGCCCGGCCGATCGCGCTGATGAACTCGCTGCGGTTTGGATCTCTCGACGGCCCGCGGGGCGCGCTGACGCGCCGGCTCGTCGAGGGGGTCGTGGCAGGCATCTCGGGCTACGGCAACAGCATCGGGATCGCAACGGTCGGCGGCGAGGTCGCGTTCGACGAGTGCTACGCGGGCAACCCGCTCGTCAACGTGTTTTGTCTGGGCCTGTCGCGCGCCGACGGCCTCGTCAAGGGCCGCGCCGGCGGCGAAGGCAACGCGGTGTACTACGTGGGCGCCAAGACGGGCCGCGACGGGATTCATGGCGCGACGATGGCATCGGCTGAGTTCGACGAGTCGTCTGCCGAGAAGCGTCCAGCCGTGCAGGTCGGCGACCCGTTCATGGAGAAGCTGCTCCTCGAGGCCTGCCTCGAGCTGATGGCCACCGACTCGCTCGTCGGCGTGCAGGACATGGGAGCGGCGGGGTTGACCTGTTCGACCTCCGAAATGGGCGCGCGCGGGGGCGTCGGCGTGGAGATCGACGTCACCCTCGTCCCGCAGCGCGAGACCGGGATGACGCCGTATGAGATCATGCTCTCCGAATCGCAGGAACGCATGCTCCTCGTCGTCAAGCGCGGGCGCGAGGAAGAGGTCGAGCGGATCTTCGAGAAGTGGGATCTGCACGCCGTCCGGATCGGACAGGTCACCGGCGATGGCCTGCTGCGGGTCAGAGAGCGCGGGGCGATCGTCGCCGAGATCCCGAACCGCGCGCTCGTGGACGACGCGCCGACCTACGACCGGCCGATGAAACAGCCGCCGTATCTGGATGACGTCCGGCAACTCGACCTGGACGGGCTCACGCTCGCGGAGCCTCGGGCGGCGTTCGCCGCGCTGCTCGGATCACCGACGATCGCAAGCAAGCGCTGGGTCTATCGGCAGTACGATCACATGATCGGGACGAGCAGCATCGTGCGCGACGGGTTTGGCGCCGGAGTTCTACGCGTTAAAGGAACGGCGCGCGCGCTCGCGCTCTCGGTGGACGGCAACGGACGATACGGCTACCTCGATCCGCGCCGCGGCGCCGCGCTCGCGGTCGCCGAGGCTGCCCGCAACGTCGCCTGCGCCGGCGCCACGCCCATAGGCGCGACCAACTGTCTGAACTTCGGCAATCCCGAGCGGCCGGAGATCATGTGGCAGTTCGCCGAAGCGGTCGAGGGGATCCGTGAGGCGTGCGTCGCGCTGGAGATCCCCATTACGGGCGGCAACGTCAGCCTGTACAACGAGACCGACGGCCAGGCGATCTACCCGACCCCGATCATCGGCGTCGTCGGATTGATTGAACACGCCGATCGGGCGCTCGGCCGGACCTTCCGCGACGTCGGCGCCGACATCGTGCTCCTCGGGGACAATCTCGGGGAGCTAGGCGGAAGCGAGTATCTCAAGACGCTTCACGGGTTGACGCGCGGTGTCCCGCCCGTGCTCGACTCGAGCCGCGAGCGCGCGCTGCATCGCCTCCTCGCGCGGGCAGCCGAGGAGGGACTCCTGCACTCGGCGCAGGACTGCTCGGACGGCGGGTTCGCCGTCGCGTTGGCCGAGTGCGCCTTCGACACCGGCGGCATCGGGGCCGACGTAGACGTGCCAGCCGCGGGCGGCGAGATCGCGACGCTCTTCGGCGAGTCCGCCTCCCGTGCGATCGTGTCGGCGGTGCCGGGCTCGGGCGCGGCCTTTCTTGAGATGGCGCGCGCGGCCGGCGTGCCGGCGCGCATCATCGGCAAGACGGGCGGTAGCCGTTTGAGGATTACCATAGACGGTCAGCAGGCGCTCGACATCGCCGTCGCCGAAGCTGAGCAGATCTGGACGAGCGGGCTGGAGAAGTATTTCAAGGACCGCGCAGCGTAGCGAATCGCGCAAACAAAAAAGATGGACAAGTTCCGCGACGAGTGCGGCGTCTTCGGCATCTACAACCACGCCGAGGCGGCCAACCTCACCTATCTCGGGCTGTACGCCCTCCAGCACCGCGGGCAGGAGAGCGCCGGCATCGTCTCGAGCGACGGCCAGCGGCTCCGCGCCGCGCGCGAGATGGGCCACGTCGCGGACGCGTTCAACGAGCGGTCCCTCGCCGGGCTGCTCGGGACGTCGGCGATCGGGCACGTCCGTTACTCGACCACCGGAGAGAGCAAGCTCGAGAACGCGCAGCCCTTCCTGATCGACTGCTCGCACGGCGAGATCGCCATCTGCCACAACGGCAACCTCGTCAACGCGCAGGAGCTGCGCGACGAACTCGTCGGCCAGGGATCCATCTTCCGGACGACCAGCGACACCGAGGTGCTGCTGCATCTGTACGCGAGATCCAGGGCCGCCACTGTCGAGGAGGCGCTCATCGAGTCGCTCGCGCAGGCGCGCGGCGCCTTCTCCCTCGCGCTTCTCACGAAGGATCGGTTGATCGCCGTACGCGACCCGCACGGCTTCCGTCCGCTGTGCATCGGACGGCTCGGGGACGCGATTGTCGTCTGCTCTGAGACCTGCGCGCTCGACCTGATCGGCGCCACCTACGTGCGCGACGTCGAGCCCGGCGAGGTGTTCATCGCGGGTCCCGCCGGGATCAGATCGCTGCATCCGTTCGGCGCCGCGCGGCTTTCCCAGTGCGTATTCGAGCACGTGTACTTCTCGCGCCCCGACAGCTACGTATTCGGCGAGAGCGTCAACGAAGTGCGGACCAACCTCGGCCGCCGGCTCGCGCGGGAGGCGCCCGTCGAGGCGGACGTCGTCGTGCCGGTTCCGGACTCGGGCGTGTGCGCCGCGATCGGCTTCGCCGAGGAAGCCCGCCTGCCGCTGCAGATGGGGCTCATCCGCAACCATTACGTCGGCCGGACGTTCATCCAGCCGGCGCAGTCGATCCGCCATTTCAACGTCAAGGTAAAGCTGAATCCCGTGCGCAGTATCCTCGACGGCAAGCGCGTCGTCCTCGTGGACGACTCGATCGTGCGCGGAACGACGAGCCGCAAGATCGTCCGCATGGTGCGAAGCGCCGGCGCGCGCGAGGTCCACATGCGGATCAGTTGCCCGCCGACGATTTCTCCGTGCTTTTACGGAGTGGATACGCCACGCCGGTCGGAGCTGATTGGGGCGACCCATACACTCGACGAGATCTGCGCCTACATCGGCGCCGACAGCCTTTCGTATCTCAGCCTCGACGGTTTGTTGGGCGCGGTCGGCCAGAAGCGTGGGTCGTACTGTTCCTCCTGTTACACCGGCGACTACCCGGTCGAGTTCCCTCGCGATGAGAAGGCGTATCTGCAGCTCGCGCTGAAGCTGGCCGACTGACGTCTCGCCCGCCTGCACATGCCGTTGAGTGTCGTTCTCGCCGTCGTCATGTCCGCGCTCGCGGCCCAGGAGCCCAAGGCCGAAGCGATCTCAGCCGCGCAGGTGCGCAGCGCGATTGATCGCCTGGGCGATCTCGACTTTTCGTCTCGAATGAAAGCGGCTCAAACCGTTCGCCGCGCGCCGCCGGCGGTGGCCTCGCCGGCGCTCATCGAGGCGGTGTCCTCCCACGCCGACGGCTACGTCCGATTCAAGGCGCTCGTGCTGCTCGCCGGCTTCAACGACCCGCGGGCGAAGTCGCTGATGCTCGCGGCGCTCAAGGACCCGAACGACCGGTTACGGTCGACGGCGTATTCGTACTTCGAGGATCATCCGTCGCCGGAGTCGCTCGGCGTCATGCTGCCGGCATTCGAACGCGAGCCCTCCGAGTTCGTGCGGCCCGCGCTGACCCGGGCGCTCGCCGCGGCCTCAGTGGCAGCAGCCGACCCGGCGTCCGGTTTCAATCGGACGACGGTGGAGGGCGTCCGGGGTGTCATGCGTCAGGCCGTGACCCGCGGACAGGACTTTTTCAGGAGCATCGCCATCGAGGCTCTGGGCGACCACAAAGCGGCGTACGCGCTCTCCGAGATCGTCACGGTGGCCACCGTCGAGGGTCCCCTCCAGGACGATGCGGCGGTGGCGATCGGGAAGATCGGAGAAAAGAAAGGCCTGGAGACGCTTGCGGGTCTCCAGCGAACCGCGCCGCGCAACGTGCAGCCGACGATCGCCGCCGCGATCTGCCTTCTCGGCGTGAACTGCGGGTCGCACGTGGGGTACTTGATTCAGACTCTACGCTTTTCGGTCAAGGAGGTCGGGTACCAGGAATTGTTGAGGAGCGCGGCGAACGGACTGGCCGCCGTCGCGGTGGCGGGAAACAAGGATGCTCTCGCCGCGCTTTTCGATCTCGCGATTCCGTCCCGCGACCCCGCGCGCGCGCCGATGGCGCTCGCGATCGGCACGGTCGCCATTCGCAATCCGGCGCTCATGCTCGAGTGGCTCGAGTCGCGCGCCGACCTCGCGGAAGCATCCGCCCTTCTGGCGGAAGCGTTCGACATGCTCGAGGAACACTACGAAGAGGAGCGATTCTTCGTGACCGTCCGACGCGCCTACTGGCGCGCGGCTGAGGGTTCACCGACACGGCGCGTCACGGCGGCGCTCATCGGAAAGCTGGAGTTTTAGTGCGCGGCCCAGCCAGTCGCTGGAATCAGCCCGCCGAGCGACAGCGAGGCGTGGCAGGCCGTGGGGGTGGGGCCCCACGGCAAACCAAGTAATGGACTACAAGCAGTCGGGCGTCGACATCGAGGCCGGCAACGAAGTCGTCCGGCGCATCCGCGCGCTCGCGCGGAGCACCTTCACGCCCGCCGTGCTGTCCGAGATCGGGTCCTTCGGCGGTCTATTCCGCGCGCCGCGTGACGTGACCGACCCGGTGCTCGTCGCGAGCGCTGACGGCGTCGGCACGAAGCTGAAGGTGGCTTTTCTCGCCGGCTCGCACGGGACCGTAGGAGTCGATCTCGTCAACCACTGCGTCAATGACATCCTCGTCCAGGGGGCGTCCCCGCTCTTTTTCCTCGACTACCTGGCCACCGGACGCCTGCGCCCGGACGTCGCCGAGCGGATCATCGAGGGGATGGCCCGGGCCTGCCGCGACAACGGCTGCGCCCTGCTCGGCGGCGAGACCGCCGAGATGCCGGGCTTCTACCAGGATGGGGAGTACGACCTGGCGGGGTTCATCGTTGGGATCGTCGAGCGCGCACGGCTGGTGGACGGTTCACGGATCGCCGCGGGTGATGCGCTCATCGCGTTGCCGTCGGCCGGGCTGCACACGAACGGCTATTCGCTCGCCCGCCGCATCGTATTCGACAGACTCGCGCTGACGGTGGACGCCTATGTGGCCGAGATCGGGCGGACACTGGGTGAAGCATTGCTCGAGCCGCACCGGTCATACCTGCGCGCGATCAAGCCGCTCCTGCACGCAGGACTCGCCAAAGGGATGGCGCACATCACCGGTGGTGGGATGACCGACAACCTGCCTCGCGTCCTTCCTCCAGATCTCGCGGCCCACATAGACACCCGTTCGTGGTCCGTACCGCCGCTCTTCGAGTGGCTTCAGCGATCGGGTCAGATTCCGCTGGACGACATGCGGCGGACGTTCAATATGGGCGTCGGCCTGATCGTTGTCTGCGCGAGCCAGGATGCCGGGCCCGCGCTCGATCTCTTGAAGCAGTCGGGCGAGCAGGCGTGGGTGATTGGCGAGATCGGCGCCGGCGAGCGCGAGGTCCGGTACGCGTGAGGAGCAAGCCCCATGTCCTGCTCGGCATTCTCATCTCGGGCCGCGGGAGCAACATGCAGGCGATCATCGACGCCGTCGGGGACGGGCGCCTCGACGCGCGAATCGCCGTTGTCATTTCGAATCGATCCGACGCGCCGGGACTCCAGCGGGGCCGCGAGGCCGGAATCGAGACGCTGGTCTGCGACCACCGCCTGCACCGGACGCGCGACGACTACGACAGATCGCTTATCGAAGAGCTGAAGAGACGGGGCGTCACGCTCGTTTGCCTCGCGGGCTTCATGCGGCTTCTTGGTGCAGCGTTTCTCTCCGCGTTCCCGAATGCCGTTCTGAACGTGCACCCGTCGCTGCTGCCAGCCTTCCCCGGCGTGGATGCCCAGCGTCAGGCGCTCGCGCATGGCGTCAAGGTGACGGGCGCAACGGTCCACCTCGTGACACCGGAGCTCGACGGCGGGCCCATCATCCTGCAGGCGCAGGTCCCGGTCCTCGAACACGACACCGTGGAATCGCTCTCTGCGCGGATCCTGGTCGAGGAACATCGAATCTACGCGGAAGCGATCAAGATCGTGATTGCAGGCGACTGGACGCTGGACGGTCGCCGCTTCCTTTACCAGACGCCCGGAACGAGTCTGAATCGAACCCGCTCCGAGTACTCTCGGTAGCCTTCCAGGTTCTGCTTCAGGAACGCGTCCTCGAAGACGATCCGTCGCAGCACCAGCCCGGTGTAGATCAGCGCGGGAACGAGCGCGACGAACGATCCAAGCAGCAGCGCAGCGCCGACCGCCAGGATGGTCATCCCCGCGTACCCCGGGTGCCGGATGACCGCGTACGGACCTCGATCGACGAGCTTGTGTCCGCGTTCACGCTGCACGCGGACAACCGGCGAGAAAAACCGATTGACCGACATCGATCGCATCGGGAGCCAGGCCCCCAGCGCGAACAGGCCGAACCCGACGATGTGCCAGGCGCGCGGGACGTTGTCGCTCCAGTGAAAGCGGCCCACGTCGAGCAGCGCGATGACGAGCGTAGCCAGAGCCGACAGCCGCATGAAGGCGAGCGCAATCGGGTCCGCGCTGGGACCGCCCGGCCGGAAACGCTCGCGCCGCAGGTCAGGGTCGAGGATGAAGAAGGCGTACGTCAGGATGCCGGCCCAGACGATGAGCAAGACCCACATCCATGGCAGATCCGTCCGGCCCGTGATCAGGACAAAACCGCCGACGAAAAGCACGTTGACGGCGGCCCACCGCCAGAGACGCGGCCAGAACTGGAAGCCAGCCATAGGCATTTTGATACATCAAAATAATCTATTTTGTCAATCAAACAACCGAAATGGCGCGGGATTCGAGCGCCACGATCGCGATCTCTGGCGGGCAGTTGAAACGGACCGGAAGGTAAACCGTGCCGATGCCGCGACTGACGAAGATGGATGTGTTCTCGCGCTGACCGATGCCGGCGACGACCGGAAACCGGCGTGCGGCTATTGCGCCGACGCCCGGCAGCACGACCTGCCCGCCGTGCGTGTGGCCCGAGAAGACCGCGCCAACATTCAGCGCCGCTGCCTCGATGAGCCGGCGCGGGTCGTGCGCGAGGAGCACCGTCGTCGCCGTCGCCCCGCGGAGGACGCGCGCGATGTGCTCGACGCGGCGCGTCCAGAAGCGGATCCCCGCGATCTCGAGCGGCTCCCCGCGAATCGTCACGCGCGTTCGGGCGTCCCTGAGCACCGTGAATCCCTTGGCCGTCAGCGCCTCGGGCATGTCGCGGTCGTCGTCGTGATTGCCGAGGATGGCAAACACACCGTGCGGCGCCGTCAAGGGCGCGAGCAGATCCGCCGCACCGCTGACGTAGCCGCGGTCGCCTTTCGTGTCGGAGTCGCCGCCCCACGTCACGTAGTCGCCGCCGAGAATGATGAGGTCCGGGCGCTCCTGGAGCGTGAGGCGGACGGCGGCTTCGATGTCCTCTGCGGGAACCGAACGGCTGAAGTGTGTGTCGGTGACGAGCGCGACGCGCAGGCCGTTGAGCGCCTCGGGAAGGCCGGACACCGGGAGCGAGGCCCGCGCCACCTGCACGCGATGCCGCTCGTAGAAGTAGCCGTATCCCGCGCTCCCGACTACGAGGCCCACGCTCGTGCCGATGGCTCCCTTGAGCAGTACGCGACGGGATACTTTACCTTCCTGGTGCATGACCGGCCGACGGTTATGGTAGCAGGTCAGTCGTGATACTTTCTGATTCCGAACGCTATGGACCTCTATCGAGAGTTCGAGTGGCGCGAGATGATCTATCACGCCACCGACGGCCTTCGCGAAGCGCTGGCCGCGGGTTCGCTCACCGGCTACATCGGCTTCGATCCGACCGCGTCCAGCCTTCACGTCGGGTCGCTCCTGACGGTGATGGGGTTGGCACGTCTGCAGCGGTTCGGTCACACCCCCCTGGCGATTGTTGGCGGCGGCACTGGCATGATCGGCGATCCGAGCGGCAAGTCGCAGGAGCGCGTGCTGCTCTCGGCCGAGCAGGTCGACGTCAACGTCGCGGGTATACGCGCACAGCTCGAACGGTTCCTCGATTTCAGCGCAGGTCCCCACGCGGCCCGAATCGTGAACAACGCCGAGTGGCTCGGTACGGTCGGCATGCTCGAGTTCCTGCGCGATGCCGGCAAGCACTTCACCGTGAACTACCTCCTGCAAAAGGAGTCGGTACATCGGAGACTGGAGAGCGAGGAGGGCATCTCGTTCACCGAGTTCAGCTACGTTCTGCTGCAGGCTTACGACTTCGTGCAGCTCTACGATCGCTACGGGTGCACGCTGCAACTCGGCGGCAGCGACCAGTGGGGCAACATCACGGCCGGCATCGATCTGATTCGCAAGGTGCGCGCGGCCAAGGCGCACGGCCTGGTCTGGCCGCTGATGCAGACGGCGTCGGGGACGAAGTTCGGGAAAACGGAGGCAGGCACCGTCTGGCTCGACCCGACGCGGACGTCTCCGTTCCGCTTCTATCAGTTCTGGCTGAACACCGACGATCGTGACATCGTGAGCTACCTGAAGTTCTTCACTTTCAAATCGCAGCAGGAGATCGACGACCTGGCGTCGTCGGTCGAGCGGGCGCCAGAAAAACGCGAGGCGCAGCGGACTCTGGCCCGCGATGTCACGACCCTCGTCCACGGCGAAGCTCAGACGGCGCGCGCCGAGCGCGCGTCGAGCATCCTGTTCGGCGGCGATATCACTCAGGCCAACCTGGATGACGCGCTGACGGTCTTCGAGGATGCCCCTTCAACCGAACTGCGCTGGCCCGCAGAAGGGCTGACCGTCATCCAGGCGCTTGTGACGACCGGTCTGGCCCCGTCGAAAAGCGAGGCGATGCGCCTGATCAAGAGCGGCGGCGTGTACGTGAACAACCAGCGCGTGTCTGACGAACGCACCGCGCTGAGCCGCAGCCAGGCGATCGGAGGAAAGCTGTTCGTCCTGCGGAAGGGGCAACGCCAGAACCATCTCGTGAAGCTCATGGAGGCATAGCGTGAATCTCAGGCCAGGTCTTGCGACGCTGATCCTCGTGCTCGTTCCCCTCTACGTCCAGCAGCGGCCGCCGTCGCCGCAGCAGGATCCCGAAGGATACGCGAAGTTTCTCGAGGGGGCGGAGCGGGTTTCACGGATGCAGGTGCCGCGCGTCATCGAGACGCTCGGCGTGAAGCCGGGGATGAAGGTGGCGGATCTCGGATCCGGTTCGGGCCTGTTCACGCGCCCAATTGCGAAAGCAGCGGCGCCGGCCGGCGTCGTCTACGCGGTCGACATCAACGACGCCCTTCTGAAGATCGTCGACCGCTCGGCGAAGGATCAGAAGATTGACAACATTCGAACGGTGCTCGCCGGACCGGACGACCCGAAACTGCCCGAACCGGTCGACGTCATCTTCATCTGCGACACGCTGCACCACATCCAGGGCCAGCCACAGTATTTGAAAGGACTGGCGAAGTACCTCCGCCCGGGCGGTCGCGTGGCGATCATCGATTTTTCGAAGGACTGGCCCGTTGGCCACGAGTCGATGGCCTACACGCTCGAGGCACTCGAAGGCTGGATGCGTGACGCCGGATTCACGCGGGTGTCAGCGCACGACTATCTCGACAACAGCTTCTTTGTGATCTGGCGATGAACACCCAAACGCTGGGGTTCCTCGGCTATGCCGCCCGCCTGCGCATCACGTAGATCGTTCTCACCGCATCGCGCACGCGGGTGGCCTCCTCAATCGCGAAGCACGTCGAGAACGCCCGCTCGAACCCCTCTTGTGTGTAGTCGTCGAAGATGTCCGCGCGTGAGGCGAGCATGCGCTGTACCTGCGAGTCCTCTTTCGGCACGAACTCTATGACGAGGCCGCGCGCGAGCCGCGCCAGATACTCCGCGATCCGCGGCAGCGGCACGTTGTGCGCGATCGCAAGATGGTGCACCAGCGCCAGCACCAAGGCGAGATCCGCGGGGCCGCGGTCGGCCAGGGCGTCGCGCTCCTCGCCCGCCCACCCGGATGCGGCGCTGGGGTTGGTCAGGTCGAGCAGCAGCGGCAGAATCGTCCGCTCGGCAGCTTGTTTCGCCCGGCGGTAGTTTTTCTCGACCGCGAGCGGGTCGACGTCGAACGCGACGGTCGGGATTCCCCGGGTGCTGGCGAGGCGGCTGAAGGTGCCATCGTTGGCGCCAAGGTCCCACACGCTCGCGGGCGCAAGCCGATCGATCGCGGCTTCGACGATTTGGCGCTTGTGCGCAAACGCCGCTTCGGAATAGTTGGTCCGATCGTAGTAGTCGCCCCACTCGGTCCCGGCCTCCCGCCACTCGAGCCGCTTGACCGTTCCTTGGAGGCTCTCGACAATCCCAGCGAGCGCAGTCCGACTCAGCGGCTTCTGCGTCGGGCTCGATGGGGCGCGTCCTTGCAGACGGCGCTGCGCCGCCGCGTGCATGTGGATGTGCATGAGGAGCCCCGGCCGCAGCCGTGAGGAGGCCGGCAGCAGCGCGCTCGCGAGATCCAACGGGACACCGTCCAGATTCGACCTCAGCAGGGCCAGCAATCGGACGTCGACCAGGCTCATCAGCGCGAGCGGCGCAAGGAACATCTCGCAGAACTGCCGATAGGCGACCCATGGTGCGCCGGGCTGAGCCGCCTCGAACGACAGCGTGTCGATCCATACGGCTCGACCCTGCCAGAACGCCACGTTGTAAGGCGTAGCGTCCTTGAGACCCATCCCGTGCTCGGCCGCCACGGCCTGAAGGCGCAGAGTCAGCAGCGCAGCTTCCTTCAGCTGGCTGAAGCACCACTCGTAGGGGTACGAAACGAAACGCACTAGTTCGGGACGAATGACGCGGAAGGCAAGGCCGTCGGGGGACAGGCCGGCGTCCGCTTCCTCGTGCCGAACCAAATCTCCGGATTTTACAAGACGGTCGTACAAGCCGGAGTCGCGAAGCCGCTCGTAGTCGGCGCGGGCGACCTGGTTGATCTGCCGGTAGAGCTTTCCGTCGCGGGTGAACACGAAGCCCGACCGGTCGCGAAAAGAGGCGCGATGAACGCGTGCGCTCATCACGGGGATTGTAGTACTGCTCTGCCCGTCGTAGGTCCGTGATTTCGCAAAATGGTCGACTGGCTACCTGATGTCCCTGTAAACACCCCGTGTCGCGCAGGCGACGTTCTTGCAACTCGGCAGCGACGCATAGCCGGGAGGTAGCAGCGATGCACGCGATCCGCGCGGCCCTGTTTGTGGCAGTCTGGCTTTTCGTTTCTCACCTGTCCGGAGACCTCCACGCCTACCTCGACCCGGGCACTGGAAGCATCGCCTTGCAGGTGATTATTGGAGGGCTCGTCGCTACGCTTGCGACGGTCCGCCTGTATTGGGCTCGACTGAAGTCCGCACTCGGCAGGACGCCCCCGGGCGCGTCGAACGGACAACCTGAGCCGTAGAGGGCGTGATGCGGGGCCTCTGGCCCTCCTCCGTCGGCCGCGTGCTGCGAGGAGCCGTCGCGCCATTCCTCCTTCTCCTCACGCCGTTTGTCATCTTCGTGCAGTACCAGGGGTACAGCCTCGCGCACCCGGAGGTGATTCTCTTCATGCTGGCGCTCGCCGCCCTGGCGTTCGTCCTTGGCGCGGGCGCCGCGCTGTCGCGCGTGCTCGAAGTCGCGATCATCGCCGCTCTCTTGACGTTCTTCCTGGACATCCAGCTCGACGAACCGGGAGAAAAGAAACTCGCGATGGCCTTCGTGGGGATCGCAGCGGTGGTCTGGCTGATCCGGCTGCACGCCGCCCGAATCGTGTCTCTGATGCTCGCGACGGTACTCGTGTTGTCACTCGGACAGTCCCGATCGGAAGCCGTCTCGAGCGGCAATCCTTCCTCAGATTCGCGGCGCGATCTCCCGCTTCTCGTCCATCTCGTGCTGGACGAGCATATCGGCATCGAGGGTCTTCCACGCGAGCTCACACCGCCGGCGTTCAAGCATCAGCTCGAGACATTCTTCACCGACCACCGGTTCATGCTGTTCGGGAGGGCCTACAGCGAATATCCGAGCACGTTGTGGTCTCTGAGCCACTTGCTGAATCTTTCGCCGGGCGGCTACGTGCCCGACCTCTCGCGCGCCGGTACGACGGCGGCGACCTTTCGCCTCAATCGCAACGCGTATTTCGCACGGCTCGCCCGGCAAGGCTACGCGATTCGAGTCTTCCAACCGGAATACCTCGACGTGTGCACGAGCGAGGTTCCGGCCTCAGCGTGTCACACTTACCGCGCGAACGGCCTGCGAGCGCTCGAACACCTGGACGCGCCGCCGCGCGAGAAACTGTCGGTCGTCGCGGGGACGTTTCTCGCGCGATCGGAGGGGTACGGCCGTTTGAAACGGCTGTACGGATCCGCGCGGCGGCGCCTCCTTGCCACAGGGATTCCCATTCCGGCCTGGGACTGGGAGCGGAGCTCGTCAGCTTCCGTCGGGACGATGCCCGTGTTCGATCGTGTGGCTGCCGATCTCGCCAAGGCCGAGCCGGGCCAGGCCGTGTACGCCCATCTGTTGATGCCGCACTATCCCTATGTGTACGATGCCCATTGCCGGGCGCGGCCACCGAGCCAGTGGCTGATGAGAAGCGATGCCTTCGACGGCGGCGTTCCAGGAGCGATGACCAACACGCAGGAGAGTCGGGCGGCGCGTTACGCACTCTACCTTCAGCAGCTGCTCTGCACACAGCGAAAGATCGAACAAATCATCGAAGCGATTCCATCATCCCTCAGGGACGACGTCATTCTGATCGTTCAGGGCGACCACGGCTCGCGGATAAGTCTGGTGGACCCGATTGGCACGGTCAAAGCGAACATGGCACCCGCCGATTACACCGACCATTTCTCCACGCTGTTCGCGGTACGCTCGCGGCACTTGCGGCCCGCGTACGACGAGCGCCTGACGCCCATCACCTGCCTCCTTCGCACGCTGGTCGAGAGTGACTTCCGATCCGCGTCGGGAACGGACGCCTGCTCGACGAACAAGGTGCTGTACTTCTTCGAGAGGAACGCGCCCGGCGCGAGGCCGTTCCCGGACGTCATTCTGTTCTAAGCGCAACCGACGGATCGACGCGCGCAGCGCGGCGCGCCGGCAGGAGGTTCGCGAGCGTTGCCGCCCCCAGCAGCGCCGCAACGGCAGTAATCCACGCGATGGGATCCGCGAGGCTGACGCCGTACAGCATCCCCGCGAGCGCTCGCGTCGCGGCGATTGCCAGCAGGCCGCCGAGCACCAGCCCGGCCGCCGCGACCGTCAGCCCTTGACGCATGATGAGCGACAGCACGGCAGCCGGGCGCGCGCCGAGCGCCATCCTGATGCCGATCTCGCGCGTTCGCCGCGACACGGAATACGCGATGACGCCGTAGAGGCCGACCGCCGCCAGCAGCAGCGCGACCGCTCCCACCGCCGACACGACCCACAGACCGACGCGAATCGGCAGCAAGGTCGCCGCCACCTGCGCCTCCATCGTCTGGCTGTCGAGGATCGGAACGCCCGGCTCGAGCGCCGTCAGCTCGCGGCGGATGTCCTCGACAAGGCGCCGCGCATCGCCGCTCGTTCGGGCCAGGATTATCTGGAAGAAATTCATCTGCTGCGACGCGGCGAAATGCACGTAAGGCTCTGGCGGCTCGCCGACCGTCCGTATGCGGTGATCCGCTGAGATGCCGACAATCTCGAACGCCGGCCCGTCGGCGGTCCGCAGACGGATCCGCTCTCCGAGAGGACTCCGGTCCTTCCAGAAACGCTTGGCCATCGTCTCGTTGATCACGATCACGTTCTGCGACTTCGGCGTATCGGATTCGTTGAAGCCTCGTCCCTGCAGGATCGGCACGCCGATCGCCCGGAAGTAGTCTGCTGACACCCGCGTATTCTGGAGCGAGAACCCGAGGTCGTTCGGCGACGTGTGCCCGGGAATGTGGAACTGTCCGACGTTGAAGTTGATTGAGAACGGCAGCCGCGCTGCCAGCGCCGCAGCCTCGACGCCGGGGAGCGCCGCCACGCGCTCGAGCGCGCGCCGCCAGTACTGCTCGGCGCGCGCCTGATCGTACCGGGCCAGGTCGAGGTCGGCGGAAACGACCGCGAGCCCCTCTGTCTGGAATCCGACGTCGGCGCCGCGCGCCGCGAGCACGCTGCGCGCCAGCAGGCCCGCGGTCACAAGCAGGACGGCGGTCGCGGCAATCTGACCAGCGACGAGCGCGTCACGAAGCGTCCAGCGGCGGCCCGGCCGGGCGCCGCCCGCGGCGCCCCGCAGCGCCTCGACGAGATTTGCGCGCGAAGCACGGAACGCCGGCGCGAGCCCCGCCGCGAGTCCGACGATCGTCGTCAGCAGCAGCGTAAAGCCCAGCACACGTCCGTCCATCCGGAGGTCGAGAACGATCGGGATGGGAATGGGCAGATTCGGCGTGGCGATGAGTCGGGTGAGCCACGCAGAAACGAGGATTCCGGCCGCCGCGCCGGCAAGCGCGAGCACCAGGCTTTCGATCATGAGCTGACGAATCAGCCGCCAGCGGCCGGCGCCAATCGCGAGGCGGATCGCGATCTCGCGCTGTCTGGCCGAGGCGCGTGCGAGCAGCATGCTCGCCACATTCGCGCACGCGATGAGCAGAACCAGTCCGACCGCGACCATGAGACCGACGCCGATGAAGAGGACCAGCTGGTCCCCTGCGGGGTGAATCCGAACGTCGGAAGATTTCTTGAGCGCGGGTCTGCGGTCCTTGTTCGTCTGGGGATAGGCTGCCATCAGCTGCCGCATGAGCACGTCGAGGTTCGCTTGCGCCTGCGCGACCGTGACGCCCGGCTTCAGCCGGCCCTTCGCGAAGAGCCAGCGCTGACCTCGGCGATCGAGCCGGCTCGTGCCGGTCGGCGACGGCACGACGTCCTGGATCCCGGCCGGCTCCACCTCGGTCGCTTCACGGACCGTGACCCACATGTCGGGCGACAGCATCGGCACCATGCCGGTAAAGCTCGCGTCGATGACGCCGACGATCGTGTACGTCTGTCCTCGAAGTCGCAGGGGGCGTCCGACGACATTCGGATCCCGTCCGAGCTCCCGCGTCCAGTAGCGATCGGACACGACGAGGACTCGCTCCGCTTCGGGCCGCTCGTCATCAGGCGTCAGCGTTCGTCCGCGCGATGCCGTGACGCCGAAGAACTGAAAGTAGTTGCCTGTCACGATCTCGCCGAGGGCGAGCCGCGTGCGATCACTCGAACTGACCGCGGCCATCATCGGGCTGTGGCCCGCGATGTCCGTGAAGACCGCGTTTCCGCTCCGAAGGTCCTGCAGATCGGGATACGACGACGTGATCCAGGGGTCGCCGTCGCTGCCTGATGTGTAGATGTTCACGAGCTCTTCGGGCGCGCGCACCGGCAGTGGCCGGAACAGCACCGCGTCGACGACGCTGAAGAGCGCCGTGTTGAAGCCGATACCGATCGCGAAGGAGGCGACCGCCGCGAGCGTGAACCCCGGTGTGCGGCGGAGCCAGCGAAGGGCGTATCGGAGGTCGTGCATAGAGGAGGATACGACGGGCCAGCCCGGCGGTTCAGCGAACGCTTGGTTGACGCCGGCGGCGAGACCTCTATAATGGTTGCTCGCTGCGCGTGACCCGGGAGACCGGAGTCACCACTCGTTCCAGTCCAGGCAAGCTCTCAACGCCCGAAATTCGAGCGGAAACGGCCTGACAAGACGAACGGAAGGGCTTGACAGATCTTGGAGAGATCTGTAATCTCGTAAGGTTCTCCAGACGACGGCGACGCCGTGCGCGGCGCATGCGGACGGGGAAGCGCTCGGTTCTTTGAAAACTAGATAGAACGTGCAGTAAAGCAACTCCGTCGAGTAATCAGCGGATGGCTTAACGGCCATCCACAACTTGACAAAAACAACGCAAGAGCCAATTCGGCCTTGTGTTTCAGAGTTGACCCTGAGGCGAGCCCGCGCAAGCGGGTAAGTCGAAGGGCGACCATCT
>CAVRXL010000009.1:0-42253 GCA_963725145.1 uncultured Acidobacteriota bacterium | reverse complement strand
GTCTCCCTGCGCAGGGACGACGACCGCCGCGTCGATCGAGAAGTCGTAGCCGGTGAGCGCGCGCAGGTGGTCGCAGGCGGTTTTCGCCGGACGCCCTTTCGCGGTCTCTTTCCAGGTTTCGAACTGCCCCGTCTGCGCGTGCGCGGCGGCGGAGGTCATCAGGAACGCGACGATCGCAGCGGAGGTCCAGACGATACGGCGTATGTCGGAGCGTAGAATGTTCATGGCGATCGTCGGCGATTCTAGCCTGAGTAGGGCTGTCAGACTACCGGGCCACGCACCGGATCGTGCCCATGTCGCGGAACTGTGCGCCGTACTCATTCGCCTTCTTCTCATCGACCTCCTTGCACAGCGCATGGCCGAGCTCGTGCCCGACGGAGAACGGCAGGAGCTCGTCGAGCGGCATTCGCCACTTGGCGATCAGCGTCCGAGCGCGATCCGGACGGGGATTGAACAGAGCCTCCTCCAGGAAGATTTGCCGTTTCTCGAGAATCGTGAAGGCCGGGCTGTCCGGATCCCGACGGACACGGCTGAGAATCGGCTTCCAGTCGTCCGACTTGACGAGAACCCAGGTCCATTCACCGAGCGGCGTCAAGTCCATGGTACCCAGAACCCGACTGAGGATCCCCAGCTGAACGTCGCAATCCTGCTGGGTATAGCCGGTATTGCAACGGAAAATAAGGTCCGGCGCGACGTCCTGCGAGGCTTGCCCGGCTCCGACGAGGAACAGACATACAAAGAGGACGCTCCCGAGTTGACCGCCCATTCAGCACCTCCGCGAGTGCGCGGAGTGCCACGGTGCGGCGCTGAAACGGCTACCTCAATGACGGGAGGGTGACTGAGATCGCACGAGTATCTGACCCAGGAACCCCCATCGTTTCAATGCGATGCGATACCAGGTCATCGGCCCGGACGAGTGGTACACTGTCGTGCCGCCTCACAGTTCGGTCGAGGTAGAGATCTCGATGGACTCGTCACGCCTGGTCAGATTTGGCGTCTACGAGCTCGATTTGCGTGCGGGCGAGTTGCGCAAGTCGGGCACGCGTCTCAGCCTTCAACAACAACCGCTCCAACTCCTCGCGGTACTGCTCGAGCAACCCGGCGAGCTCGTGACCCGCGACGAGCTCCGCAAGCGGTTGTGGCCGGACGACACCTTCGTCGACTTTGAACACGGGCTCAACGCCGCCGTGAAGCGACTGCGCGACACGCTGGGCGACTCGGCCGACTCGCCCCGCTTTGTCGAGACGGTGCCACGGCGGGGGTATCGGTTCATTGCCCCGACGAGCGTCGCTGGCGCTGACACTTCTCGTGCCGGTTCTGAGACAGCGATCCGGCCGGTCACTGTGCCTCGCAAACGAGTCTGGGTTCTCCTCGCAGCTGGTCTCGCGGTTGGTATTGGCGGTCTCTGGCTCTTCCTCTTGGACGATCGTCGAGAGAGCTCCACGACTTCGATGACAGCAGTGCCATTCACGACGCTCTCTGGACAGGAAGTCGCACCGGCTTTCTCGCCGGACGGGAGCCAGATCGCCTTCGCCTGGGCGGCAGAAGGTCCGCAAGACCAGTTCGATCTCTACGTGAAAGTGATCGGGAGTGAAAATCTACTGCGGCTGACCGCGCGTCCGGCGGAGATCATCTCTCCGGGGTGGTCGCCCGACGGGCGCCAGATCGCCTTTGGGCGACTCGCGGCGGGCGACAGCGGGATCTATCTGGTTTCGCCGCTGGGAGGTTCGGAGCGGAAGCTGACCGACGCGCCCCTTTTCCTTTACTTCGTTCACGCGATGTTGAGTTGGTCACCGGATGGGAAATCCCTGGTGTTTTTCGATAGGGGAACCGCCGGTCAGTTGGGTATTTCCCAGATCGACATAGCGACGTTGAAGAAACGCTGGTGGGGCAATCCCTCGCCCGACTGCGCGTGGTCCTTCGCTCCCGCCTTCTCGCCCGACGGCACAATGCTCGCAGTCGTCTGTGGTTTGACGGTTGATCTCTACGATCTTTTCGTATGGCCCACCGCAGGCGGGGCAGCTCGGCGGGTGGCGCGCGTGGAGCGGCACGTCACGGGCATAACGTGGACCGCGGACGGCAGGACCCTGATCTATGCCGCCAGGGGGGATCTGTGGCGCGTCGCCGCGCGGGGTGGTCAGCCGGAGGCGCTGCTGGCAGGCCAGGACGCGGAAATGCCAGCTCTCTCGCACGACGGCAAGCGTCTGGCGTTCGCTAAACGCGGTCCTCGCAACGTCAACCTGTGGCAGGTAGGTCTCACAGCGCCGACCGGGGCCGCAGGTCCGCCGCAGAAACTACTGTCGTCAAGCCGCTTCCAGGGGTATGCGGCCTTCTCGCCCGATGGCGGCCGGCTGGCCTTCATGTCCGACCGCTCGGGATCGGAGGAGATTTGGGCCAGCGACGGCGACGGTTCCAATGCGGTGGCTCTCACGGCGTTTGGAGGACGTCAGACCGGCTCACCGAAGTGGTCGCCGGACGGACGCTTCATCGCGTTCGACTCTCGGGTGGAGGGACTCTCCGGAATCTACGTTGTCAGGTCGGAAGGGGGGCCGCATCGGCGCGTCGCTACCGGTGTAGACGACAGCTCCCAGCCGGTGTGGTCGATCGATGGGAAATGGCTCTACTTCGGCGGCCGGATTAAAGGAGTCTTTCAGATATTCAAGGTCCCGACAGAAGGTGGCGCTGCGATTCAGCTCACCTCAGAAGGTGGCGGCTTCGCGCCCCAGCCATCGGCTGATGGCGCGCGCATCTATTACACCAGCGAGCGCGGGATCTACTCGGTTTCGACAGCGGGAGGTGATGAGCGGCGCGTCTCGGGGATGCCTCCGCTGCCGACCCAGTTTACCGATGCCTGGGGACTGAGCCCGACGGGCATCTACTTCATCAACCCGGCGCCGCCACGCGCCGGAATCGACTTCTTCGAGTTCGGCAGCGCGCGGATCGTGCGGGTCGTAGACCTGCCGGGACGACCGGCTCCCTGGGGAGGACCGCTGGCGATCTCACCCGACGGCCGGCGACTCCTTTACCCGCAGGTCGATGGCGTCGCGAGCGACATCATGTTGATCAATAACTTTCGCTGACGTGTTCCGGATGCGTTGAGCGAGCGCCCGCGAGGCGCGCTATGCATACATCGTCGTTCCTGCTGGTGTCATCTCTGGTTATGGGCGTATCCGCGCCCGCGCTGGCGCAGCGCACCACCGCGACACTGCGGGGCACCGTCGTCGATCCATCAAAGGCCCTCGTCCCCGGAGCGACGATCACCGCGAAGAACGAGGATACGGGCCTGACCCGTACCACGGCGACCAACGATTCCGGAGCCTACGCGCTTCCTGATCTGCCGATCGGCCGCTATCGGGTCAACGCGGAGCTGCAAGGGTTCAAGACGGCTTCGCGCACCGGCATCATTCTGCGGGTCGCCGACGATCATGTCGTCGACTTCACACTCGAAGCGGGGGAGTTCACGGACGTCGTGACCGTAGAGGCGTCGTCTACGTCCGTCAAGGTGGTCGGCGGCGACGTCTCGGGCATCGTCAGCGGTCAGCTGGCGCGCGAGCTCCCGCTCAACGGGCGCAACTTCGTGCAATTGGCGACGCTCATGCCGGGCGTGAGCGCGCACGACTTCCTCAACGCCAAGGACAAAGGGTTGCTCGGGGGCACGTTCCTATCGGTCAGCGGCAGCGGTGTCACAGCCAACCTGTGGACCGTGGACGGCGCCAACAACAACGATGTTGGCACCAACGCAACGAACCTGGTGTACCCCTCGCTCGAAGCCATCGAGGAGTTCAAGGTTCTCCGCAACAGCTACGGCCCCGAGTTCGGCAATGCCGGCGGCGCCCAGATCAACGTCGTGACCCGCGGAGGCACGAACACATTCCGCGGCAGCGGGTTTTACTCCGTCCGCAACGACGCGTTCAGCTCCACGGACTACTTTCTCGAGAAGAACGACCAGCCCAAAGGCGAGCTGCAACGACATGATTTCGGCGGGTTTGTCGGCGGTCCGATCGTCAAGGACAAGCTGTTCTTCTTCGGCGGTCTCGAGTGGAACCTCGAGGACCGCGGCAGCGCGCGCGTCGCGCAGGTGCCGACGCTGGCGGAACGCAACGGCGATTTCAGCGCCGGCCCCGTCTGCAGCACGGCGCCCGGGATTCCCATCGACCCGACGACCGGCAGGCCTTTCGATGGCAACCGGATTCCGGGCGATCGTCTCAGCCCCGGTGGTCTGGCGTTCCTCAGCCTGTTCCCCGTGCCCAATGTCGCCGCAGCCGGTGGCAGCTGCAATAACTGGGTGACGTCCGTGACGTCGCCGATCAACTTCAGCCAGCAGCACATGCGCGGGGACTGGAGCATCGGCAACGCGGCCCGGTTGATGGTGCGCTACACGCACGATAGCTGGAAGAACGACGCGCCCAGCTTTCAGTCAAACCTGTGGGGCGACGATCCGTTTCCCTCGGTTGACTCCAACTGGCATTACGGGAGTACGTCGTTTGTCGCGTCGCTGAACCAGACACTTGGCACGAACGCGACCAATAGCCTTCAGTTCTCGTACTCCGCCAACCGAATCACAATGCGGCGCGGCGGAGACCTGGAGCTGAATGCCCGCGTCGTGACCGCCATCCCGCCCATCTTCCCGATCCAAAGCAAACAGCACGGGGCGGACATCGGTCACCCGCTCTGGTGGGGAGGGAGCGGATACGGGGCCCTGTGGAACGAGGCGCCGTTCGACAACAATCAGGACCTGTTCGTCCTGAGGGACGATTACACGAAGGTCTTCGGCAAGCATTACGTCAAGGCCGGCGCGCTCGTCAGCTTCAACAAGAAGAACGAAGACACCATCGGAAACGGCTCGATGGAGAACCAGGCCTTCTGGGGCTCGACCGGTCTCAATGGGTGGGGCGGGACGACGGGAAACATCCTGGCCGACTTCCTGCTCGAGGACATGGCGTTTGGCTTCTCCGAGTTATCGGCGGGGCGCCAGGCTCCGATGCGGTGGCGAGACGCCGAGTTCTACGTCGCCGATTCCTGGGAAGTCTCACCCAACCTCACCTTCGACTACGGAGTCCGGTACTCCGTGTACTTCAACCCCTACACCGCCGATGACAAGATCACCAGCTTCGTGCCGGCGCTCTTCGACCCGGCCCTGGGAGCGGATGCGTGCAACGGCAACCTGCAGCCGCCCGGGAGGACCTGGTGCGAGGATGCGAATGCCCGCGGCGGGGTCGAGGGGCCGAATCGATCCTTGATGTATCAGGACTTCAACAACTTCGCCCCGCGTCTCGGCCTTGCGTGGGATCTGAAAGGCGATGGGAAAACTGCCATTCGTGCGGGCATTGGACAATTCTTCCAGCGCGAACATGTGGGCCCGGTATTGGGCATCGCTCGCAACACGCCGTTCATGCAGAGAGTATCGGGGACCCGTCAGCTCGATACGAACGCCGAACCGTGCGCCGGTTGTTTCACGCAGGCATTTCCTACACCGACTTTCGGTCGCGAAGTAGAGTCCAGGGCTCCGAACACCTGGCAATGGAACGTGATGTTCCAAAGGGAGATCTGGAGAAACACGACGATCGAAGCGGGCTACGTCGGCAGCTCCGGCCACAACCTGCTCCGTAACCATGACGCCAACCAGGTTCGTGCCGGAGATACCGACACCAATGGCGTTGACGATCGCCTGCAGTACGCAAACCCGGCACCCGCGAACGGAGCGCTTCGCCCGTTTGGAGTGTTCGGAGACTCTCTGATCCTCATTTGGGACACCAGCGGGGAATCTACGTATCACTCGCTTCAGACACAGATCGTCAGCCGGTTCGGCCGCGGTTCGCAGTTTCAGGCGTCGTACACGCTCGCCCGCTCTCGGGCGAACTCCAACCTCTCCGACGTCGGCCAGGTTCTGAGCCAGGGTTTCACCGCCCTCGACAACGAGAATCCCGACCACGACTGGGGCCGGCCGGATGTCGGACGTACGAACATCTTCAACATGTCCGTCGTCTACCTGTTGCCGACCCTGGGGGGAAGGTCCCGCGCGATCAGGGGACTCTTCGGCGGCTGGGAGCTCGCCACCATCGTCAACGCGGCAACCGGGCAATCATTCACGGCCTACACCGGCCCGATTCCCGGTCTCAACGGCGGACCCTCCGGAACCGGATTCACCGACAACCAGCGACCGAACCGCACGAGCGAACCCTGCCGCGCCGGCGATGGGCCGGCTGCGCAGATCATCAATCCGGATGCGTACACGCTGAACGGTTTCCAGCTCGGATCCATCGGGACCGCCGAACGAGGCGACTGCACGGGCCCGGGCTATTTCCAGACGGATCTCGCGTTCTACAGGAACTTCCGCGTGACCGATGCCGTCAAGCTGCAATTCCGCTGGGATGTCTTCAACCTTTTCAACAACACGAACTTCCGTGGTGTGAACGCTGTCCTGCAGCCGTCTTCGGCGGTGCTGAATAACCCGGCACCGAACGCGACGATCATCGAGAGCGCAGTAATTCCGGCGAGCTTCGGGCAGGCAACATCCACGCGCGACGCGCGACAAATGCAGTTCGGGTTGAAGATTATCTGGTAGGTCTGGTTCGGCGCCATGAGCGAAACCTCGCCACCCGTTCCCCGGCCCGTCAAGTTTGGCGTCTTCGAGCTCGATCTGCGCTCGGGCGAGTTGCGCAAGTCGGGCGCGCGTCTCAGCCTTCAACAACAGCCACTGCAACTCCTCGCGGTGCTCCTCGAGCGGCCTGGCGAGCTCGTGAGTCGCGACGATCTCCGCAAGCGCCTGTGGCCCGACGACACGTTCGTCGACTTCGAACACGGGCTCAACGCCGCCGTGAAGCGCCTGCGCGACACACTGGGCGACTCGGCCGACTCGCCCCGCTTTGTCGAGACGGTGCCGCGACGTGGCTACCGGTTCATCGCCCCGGCGAGCGTTGATGGCGCTCATAGGTCTCATGTCGGTTTCGAGTCAGCGATTCGGCCGGTCGCCCTCCCGCGCGTGAGACGAGTCTGGCTCCTGCTCACATCAGGTCTCGCGGTTGGGATTGGCGGTCTCTGGATCTACCTTTCTGCCGATCGTCCGGTCCGCTCCACGAGTCCGCTGACCGCAGTGCCGTTCACGGCCCTCCCTGGACAGGAAATCGCGCCGGCTTTCTCGCCGGACGGGAGCCAGATCGCCTTCGCCTGGGCGGCGGACGGGCCGAGAGACGAGTTCGATCTCTATGTGAAAGTGATCGGGCGTGAAAACCTGCTCCGGCTCACCTCGCGTCCGGCAGAGTTCATCTCTCCGGCGTGGTCGCCCGATGGGCGCCAGATCGCCTTTGCGCGACTCGCGCCCGGGGACAGCGCGATCTATCTGATTTCGCCGCTTGGCGGTCCCGAGCGGAAGCTGGCGGACGCGGCTCTCAGGTACTACGTCCAGGCGATGTTGAGCTGGTCGCCGGACGGGAAATCGCTGGCGTTTTCCGATCGCGGGCCCTCCGGTCAGGAGGGCGTCTCCCAAATCGACATAACCACGTTGGAGAAACGCTGGTGGGGCAGCCCGTCGCCGGAGTGCGCGTTGTCCTGGGCGCCCGCCTTCTCGCCAGACGGCGCATCGCTCGCCGTCGGCTGCATGGTGGCCGTTAACATCAACGATCTTTTCGTCTGGCCAATCGCTGGCGGCGCAGGGCGGCGGGTGGTGCGCGTGGAGGGGGATTTCACGGGCATGACCTGGACCGCGGACGGTGGGAGTCTGATCTATGCCGCAGACGGAAATCTGTGGCGCGTGGCCGCGGGGGTGTCGGGTGGTCAGCCTGAGAAACTGCTGGCCGACGTGGCCATGCCGGCGCTGTCCCGCGACGGCAAGCGCCTGGCTTTCGCCAAGAGGGGCCCTTACAACGTCAATCTGTGGCAGGTAGGTCTCACGGCGCCGACCCGGCCCGCGGGACCGCCGGAAAAACTCCTCTCGTCGAGCCGGATGCACGGGTACCCGGCCTTCTCGCCCGACGGCCGCCGGGTGACGTTCACATCCGACCGCTCGGGGTCGTCGGAGATTTGGACCAGTGACGGCGACGGTTCTAATCCGGTGGCTCTCACGACATTTGGAGGACCTCCGACCGGGACCGGCTCATCGGAGTGGTCGCCGGACGGACGCTTTATCGCGTTCGATTCTGCCGTGGAGGGACTCTCCGGAATCTACGTCGTCCCGTCCGAAGGAGGGCCGCACCGACGTGTCGCCACTGGTGTAGGCGACAACCACCAGCCCGCGTGGTCGATCGATGGGAAATGGCTCTACTTCGACGCCCGGATTGGAGGAGCCCCGGATTCACAGATATTCAAGGTCCCGATAGAAGGTGGCCGCGCGCTCCGGCTCACCACAGGCGGTGGCTGGTCGCCGCAGCCATCGGCTGACGGCACGCGCATCTACTACATGAAGGATGACGAGATGTACTCGGTTTCGACGGCGGGAGGTGATGAGCGGCGAGTCCCGGGGTTGCCTCCCCTGCCGCCGCAGTTCGTCGATGCGTGGGTACTGAGCCCGACGGGCATCTACTTCGTCAACCCCGCGCCGCCCCGCGCCGGTATCGACTTCTTCGAGTTCGACAGCGCCCGGATAACGCGCGTCGTAGACCTCTCGGGTCGACCGGCTTCCTGGGGAGGACCGCTGGCGCTTTCACGCGACGGCCGGCGACTGCTTTATCCGCAGCTCGACGGCATCTCGAGCGACATCATGCTCGTCGAAAACTTCCGCTGACCGCTCTATTTCGGTGCAATCCTGGTCGCGGGTCGCGGCGGACCCTGGCGGCTCAACTCGGTCCCCGTCGTCGTCACGAAGTACTTCGCGATCATGTTCGGCCGCTCCCACGATGGAAGCGCGCTGCGGTTCCTGAGGTACTTGAGGAAGTTCGTCGTCACCTCGGCGAAGTGCGCCTCGTGGCCGACGCGGAACGCGTCAGGGATTGCGATGCGGATCTCGGCGCCGCGATCCTCCACGGCGAGACCCGGATAGTCTTTCTCGAGCGCCTTGATTCGAGTCTGCACCGCAGTCAGCACGTCTGATTTCAGGCCTTCGGCCGGGATGACGTACAACTCGGGACGGAACCGATCCGCGCGCGTCTGCCGGACTTCGACGCGCGCGCGCGTGCCTCGATAGAACGCGAAGTGCGTGTCGCCCGATCCCTCGGGCGCCTCCCAGTCCCAGATCACGTTCAGCTTCGTGTGGATACCCCGGAGCGTATACGAGACGAGCGTGTTGCAGTAGTACTCCAGCTTTCCGTCCTTGACGGCCGAGCCCAGGCTGGCAGGGAACCGCGGCTCGCCGGTCACGCGGCGGAAATCGGCTTCGGGAATCCAGGTCGGCCATCGCTCGGCCGCCGTCACGCGGACGTCGGCGCGATAGTCGATCGCCCGCTCGGGAAAGAGCGTCCACTGCACGAGATCGACGAGGTGCGTGCCGATGTCGCTGAGCCCCTCACCCTGTTCCTGCGTGTCGAAGAACCAGGGCGGCCGGATGTTCGGCGCGCCGGCGACGACCTTCATCAGGTGGTGAACGCTCTCCATGTAGACGGCCGGATCGGCGTCCGATCCGCGCTCGATCTCGCCGAACGCCGCCGGATCGTTGACGAGCGCCCGCTGGAGGATCGTCGTGATCTCGAAGCGCTCGGTCATGATGTCGTACGCGACGAGCTTCTTCGCATCCGCATCGGCCAGGGCCGCCTCGAGCTCAGGAAGATCCTTCGACGAGAGGATCCACGGTTTGTCCGCGAGGACGCTCAGGCCGCCGCGGACCGACCCGGCGATCCGGCCGATCTTGCCGCGGTTGCGGCCCGAAAGGACGACGACGTTCCCCGGTCGCTCGCGAAGCATCCGCTCGAAGAAGTCGGGGCCCGTGTGCACTTCCAGTTTCCACGCAGTCGGCTTCTCGCTGCGGTTGTTGAAAGCCGCGACGCGCTTCAGATGCTCGAAGAGATCCCATCCGAGCGGCGCGTAGACATCCACGCGCGGCGCCACGCCCGGATACATCTCTTTCTGGATCAAACCAGCGTGAAAGTGACCGGGATCGACGGTCATCAGACGCACGTCGGACCCTTCGGCGTCTGACTGGCCGGCACCCGACCCCGAGACGACGATGGCCATGGCCGTGATCATAGCGACCGACAGGCGCGTCAGGTAGGGCGCGGTCACGCGTCTCCTTTACTTGAGTGATGCGAATTCCTTGCGGGCCTCGACCAGAAGCGGCACATCCGGATCGGCGCGTTTCCACATATCGAAGAAGGACTGATAGGCCTCGCGCGCGCCGGCCGGGTCGCCGGCCGCGACGAGCGCACGGGCGAGCGACACCGACGCGACCGGGACGATTGAGGCCGGAAGCAGCGCTTGCCGCTCGCGCGCGCCGCGGAACGCCTCGGCAGCGCCGCGCGGATCGCCCGTGCGCATCAGCGCGAGGCCGCGCACGAACCCGGCCAAGTGCACCCCGCGCTCGTAGGGCGCGGCAGGAGCGATCGCGGCCAGCGCTTCTTTCGGCCGGCCCTCCGACAGCTCGATCGCGGCGCGTCCGAGCGGGAGCCATGCGCCCTGGACGAGCGTCGCCTTCGGCCACTCCGCCGACAGCGCCGTCATGAACTCCCGCGCCCGCCGCGCATCGCCGGCGAGACCGAACACGGCTGCCGCACCCCGGGAGGCCTGCGAAGCTGGAACGAGATCGGCCGCCTCGCCGAGCAGCGTGCGCGTCCGATTCGGAGAGCCGTACAGCCACTCGCTCAACGCCAGCTCCAGCAGCACATCCTGCCGATGGGCCGGGCGCCGCGAGCCAAGCATGTTCAGCTCCTCGATCGCAAAACCGCGCGCCGCCCCCATGCGCCCTTCGGCGATCGCGCCGAACATCCCGGTGTGCACCATCTCGGTCTCGCCAGCGGCACGGCCGGCCGCCAGGAGCTCGTCCGCCCGCGGGTAGTCGCCGGCCATCTGCGCCGTCATGATGGCCACCTGCCGCGCGGACAGGCTCGCGGGAAATCGCGCGACGGCTTCCTCGGCCGCGTTCCTCGCCTCGGCCATTCGGTTCAGCTGGGCGTAGCCCCAGGCCACGTTTGCAGCCGTGCCCGCGTTGGACGAGGCGAGGCGCCGCGCCTCGAGGTACGCCTCGAGCGACTGCTCGAATCGGCCGAGCTCGAGGCCGTAGACCCCGATGTTGTTTCTCGGCGCATGGTCGCGCGGGTAGGCGCCGGCCCACACCTGGCACACCTTGATCGCTTCCTCGAGCTCGCCGGTCGCCGAGGCGTAGTACCCGAGACTCGATGTAAAACCGTTCGCGGTCGCTCACCCGATCCCGAAGGCCCCACGCTTTCGTGGCGAACGCTCGCGCCTGATCCATGTCGCCCAGATTGTTGTAGGCGGTCCCCATCTGCGCCCAGGCGGCCGCGAATCCGGGGTCTATCGACGTCGCACGCTCGAAGTGTCCGACGGCCTGCTGGAACTGCGACGCCTGAAACAGTTTCAGTCCGGTCGTGAACGCCTTGAGCGCCTCGAGCGATCCCGTCGTCGCTTCCGCGACCGGGACGTCGTACTTCTCGATCGACGCGAGCGATTCACCAAGGTCGCGGCGCATGGACATGGCGCCATCGCCGATCGCGCCGAGCGCGTCCTCCGGCTTCGAAACCTGTGCCTGCCGGCTGGTGAGGATTTCACCCGTCGCGCAATTCACGGCGTTCAACGTGAGCACGTACTGGCTGCCGAGCCGCGCGATCGAGCCCTCGAGCATCGCCTTGACGCTCAGCCGCTGGCAGACCTCGCGGGCCGCGGCCCCCGTGATGCTTTCGTTCGGGGCACGCGACATGAACCGGAGTGCCTCTCGAACGCGATCCTGCGAGACGACGTTGAGAAACGGCGACTGCTGGATCTGCACGAGGAGCGCCTGCCGGAGCGTGTCGTCGAACACCGGCTCGCCCGTCGTGTTGGCGAGGTCCGCGACGAGGATCTCATCCTCGGCCGCGAGCGCGGGCGCGCGGGACGAAAAGAAGTACCCTGCCGCGAGGATGGCGGTGACGACGAGCACTCCGATTGCCGCGAAGCGGCCCCTGCGCCGGCGGGCAGAGGGAACCGACGAGGATCCGCGTAATCCGTGGCTGTCCGTTGATCCGTGTAATCCCTGACCGCTGTCGCGCCTCAGCCGGCGGAGCTCCGCGCGCAGGTCGGCGGCCGCCTGAAACCGCAGCTCCCGGTCCTTCTCCAGCAGCCGCAGGATGATTCGCTCGAGATCCGGCGGGACAGCCGGGTTCAGCCGGACCGGCGCCGCGGGCACCCCGTGCAGGATCGCATCCACGAGCGCGACCGTGCTCTTGCCCTGAAACGGCCGCTGGCCGGTCACCATCTCGTAGATGACGCAGCCGAACGAGAACAGATCGCTCCGGGCGTCAACGTCGTCGCCTCGCGCCTGTTCGGGCGACATGTACGCCGTCGTTCCCATCGCCACGCCAGGCGTCGTCAGATGATCCGGCGCGGAAACGGTCGGGAGTCCTGTTTCGGCTGGCGCCGCGGCGCCCGGCAGGGGGGCCAGCTTCGCGAGGCCGAAGTCGAGCACCTTCGCGTGGCCGCGCGTAGTGACGAAGATGTTGGCCGGCTTGACGTCACGGTGGACGATTCCGCGGCCGTGAGCGGCGTCGAGCGCGTCGGCGATCTCGATCGCGACGTCGACCGCTCGATCGATATCGAGCGGCTTCTCCTCTATGACATGTCTCAGCGTGTGGCCCTCGAGCAGCTCCATGACGATGAACTGCCGCCCGGCGTACTCGCCGACGTCGTACACGGTGCAGATGTTCGGGTGGTTGAGGGCCGAGGCGGCGCGCGCCTCGCGCTGGAACCGTTCGGCCGCGGCGCGATCCGCGGACAGCGCGGGCGGAAGGAACTTGACGGCGACCGGACGTCCGAGGCGAACGTCTTCCCCTCGATAGACGACACCCATCCCGCCGCCGCCCAGCTCGGCGGTAATGCGATACGGGCCGACGGTCTCGCCGATCACTGGCGGCGCGATTATACCGATAGAGCGATGGACCGATCTTCTTAACCCGATACGCGACAGCCAGATCGCTCGATAAGATGCCCCGATCTCCGATCACACCTGGTCCGATAACTGCTATGCTCTCGTATGCCCCAGCGTCTCGCGCACCTCACCGTCAAGGGCGACCTCAAGGCCGACGACGATCTCACCATCGACAGCCGGTTCGAAGGGCGGATCGACATCCGGAACCATTGCCTCATCGTCGGACCGGACGCGCACGTCCATGCCGACGACGGGTACGTTGGAGATCTCGTGGTCTTCGGACGGCTGACGGGGCGCCTCGTCGTCGCGGGCACGGCCGACATCCGGGACACCGCGCGCGTCGAAGGACGGCTGGTCGCCTCCGTCATCGGGATCAGCGAAGGGGCGCACTTCCACGGGTCGATCGACACGCATCACGCCGACATCGCCGCGCGCGTCGCGGATCACCGCATCAGGAAGTCGGCGGTCAACGTGCCCCTGGCTCGCTAATCCACTTCGGGGGGTCGGGCTCCGCCGCCAGGCGTGACGGAAGGCCCTTCGCGATCCGCCAGCGATGAAGCCATGACGGGCCTGCGCGTCCCACGTAGTCGTCCTCCGTGCGATAGGCCGCGTCCTGCATCGCCTCCCTCAGGCTGACGAACGCGTAGCCGCGCCCCTTCATCCCGTCCAGCATCGCCGGCAGATAGTCCGCGCGTTGATGTCGAAGAACTCCAGCATCGTATCCAGGTGCGCGAGATAGGCCTGACCGATCTTTTTCGCAAGCGCGTCATCTTTCCCAAGCCTGGCGGAGCGGTACCGGGCGCTGAACAGGTAGTCGACGTGCTCGACCGTGAATGGCGCGACGGTGTAGCCATGACGCGCGAGGAACGTGTTCAGCCGGTCCTTGATCTCCTTCGTTGGCCCCGTGTGCGTGAACGGATGGCGGAACCACTTCTCCGTCATGCTCGCGCGAACCCTCAAGCCGGCGGTCACCGGCTCGCCGTCGAGGATGTCGCGCTCGTATTTCTCGATGGGCGTGTCGTTCACGTCCCAGTGCGAGCGCGTGTGGTTGCCGAGCGGCATGCCGGCGCGCGTCCAGACGCTCAGCGCGTCGATCTGCCGCTGGCGGCGCCCGTCCGTCGTGAGCTTGCCTTCGTTGACGAACCCGACGGCCGGCGCCCGCGCGGACTGCAGCGCGGACACAATCGTCGAGTTCAACCTCGTGACGCGTGCGACGTCATCCGCGGCCTGCGACGCGGGGAGGTCGTCGAATGTCAGGGCGATGGAACGGATCTCAGCCCTTTGGCCGAGCATGCGCGGCGACGACATCAAGATGAGGTCGAGAGCGAGGACAGCCGTTACGACTCGAACGGACACGCAGCAACTCCCTTGATGAGTTCTATTCAGAGTAAGCCTTTTCGATCCGCGTACTGACATCGAACGGCCGCCGCGCCGACTGCTGGGAATCTGCGTCAGTACATGCGGCAGCGAATTTGCCCTTGTCGACCGCGCACCCTGCGGGAACAGGAGCATCCTCATGTCTTCCGGCAGAGCGCGGCGGCTGAGCCGTTTCGCGCTCGCCGCGGCAGCGGCCGCGGCCACTCTGACGTTCTTTCAACCCATCGACCCGCTCGACGCGCAGACCGAGCCGCCGCCAACGCCGACCATGATCGACCCGGGCCTCGGGGTCAGGACGGTCGTCTCGGGCCTCGACCTTCCGATCGGCTTCACGTTCATCGGCCGGAACGACATGCTGGTGCTGGAGAAAAACACCGGCCGCGTCGTGCGCGTGACCAACGGTGTGGTCCAGGGTCCTGTGCTCGACCTCGCGGTCAACAACTTCTCGGAGCGTGGGCTGCTCGGCATCGCGCTGCATCCGTTCTTCCCGTTCAACCGCGGCGTCTACCTGTATTGGAGCTGCACCGCCCCTGCCCCGACCGATCCGTTCGTGCCGTCGCAGGAACGCTGCGACGACACGCCGACGCCGGGCGACGATTCGAACGTGGACGTGAACGTGCCGCTCCTCGGCAACCGCGTCGACCGCTTCGAGTGGAACGGCTCAGAGCTGGTCTTCGATCGAAACCTGATCATGCTCCGTTCTTTCCAGAACGACGCAGCGCCGCAGCCCCCAGGGCAGGGAGACGAAGACCAGCCAGCGCGCGGCAACCATGACGGAGGAGTGATCCGGTTCGGCTTCGATCGCAAACTCTACGTGATTATCGGCGACGTGGGACGCCGAGGGCAGCTCCAGAACCTGGAGTTCGGCCCGACGCCGCCGACCGACGACGATCAGTTCGGCGGACCCGAGCCGGATAACGCTCACCTGACCGGCGTCATCCTCCGGCTGAACGAGGATGGCTCGGCGCCGCGCGACAACCCGTTCTTCCAGCACGGCGCCAGGATCGGCGGCGAGGTCGGTCAGAACCTCCAGAAGATCTTCGCGTACGGGATCCGCAACTCGTTCGGGATGGCGGTCGATCCGTTCAGCGGAGGGCTCTGGATCCAGGTGAACGGCGACGATTCGTTCGACGAGATCGAGCGGGTGACGCCCGGGCTGAACTCCGGCTGGATCCAGACGATCGGCCCGCTCGCGCGCCTGAACCAGTTCAAGAGGATTGAAACCACGTTCGCCATCCCACCCGCCACTCCGAGCCTCCAGCAACTGCGTTGGCCGCCCTCGAACATCGCCGAGAGCCCGGAGGATGCGCGCGAACGCCTGTTCATGCTGCCCGGCGCCCGGTATCGCGACCCGCAGTTCAGCTGGCGCTTTGCCGTGGCTCCAGCCGGGATCGGCTTCATGCGGGGGTTCGGGCTGGGGGCGCGCTACGCAGGGGACCTCTTCGTCGGCGCGTCACTCCCTGTGCTCGAAGGCGGGTATCTCTTCCGGTTCAACTTGAGCCGGGACCGGCGCGATCTCAACCTTACAGGGGCTCTGCGCGATCGCGTGGCGGACAACACGACGAAGCACGACATCACCGAGAGCGAAAGCCTCCTGGCCGGCCGCAATTTCGGTGTAGGCACGGACATCAAGACCGGGCCGAACGGCAACCTGTTTGTCGTGTCCCTCAACCACGGAGCCATCTACGAGGTGTTCCGCGTTCGGGAGCGGGAAGACGACGACAGAGACTAGGGGTGGCACGACCCTTCAGGGCCGTCCGCTCCGGACGAGGCTAAAGCCTCGTGCCACAAAGCAAGCCGATCGAGTCCATAATCGCGCATGGCGCGAGGACTCGATCTGCTCCGTTGGCTCGGCGTGGAACAGCCGCCCAGGGACCCGGAAGTGCTCGACGCGATCAGCGGAGTGCTGGATCGCCTCGACGAAAGGCGCGCGCGCTACATTGCCGCCTTTGCCTACCTTCTCGGACGCGTCGCCGCCGCGGATCACGAGGTCGGCGACGAAGAGAAACGGCTGATGATCCAGCTGGTGTCCGAGGAATCCGGGCTACCCGTCAACGAGGCATCGGCCGTCGTGACGCTGGGGCTCGAGGAGTTCCGGCGCTTCGGCGGGACGCACAACCTCATCGTCGCGCGCGAATTCGCCTCGATCGCCACGCACGACGAGCGCCTGGCGCTGCTTCGCTGCCTTTTCGCCATCTCGGCCGCGGACCTCTCGGTCCAGGTCCGGGAGGACAACGAGATCCGCCAGATCAGCCGCGAGCTGAAGATCGAGCACGGCGATTTCGTGCGGGCACGCACCGATGTGCGCGATCACCTGGCGGTGTTGAGACGCAAACCCGGATGATCCGAGCACGCCCGACCAAAGGTCGGGCCTACACTCCGAAGATGTCAGCCGGCGGAGTAAACCCCTGCAGCACGACCGAGTCGATCGACTCTCCCGGGTTGAACGACGTGCGGCTTCGTACGCCGCTCAGTCCGAGCATCAGCACGTCGAACCGTCGAGCCGCAAGATCGACGAGCCAGCATTCGCGGACGCCGTACCGCGCGAACCAGCCAAGACGGCGGTCGAGCTGCCCCACGCGAGGCCGCGGGGACAGGATCTCGACGACCAGATCCGGTGCGCCGTACACCTTGTCGCTGATGATCTGCCGCCCGGCTGACACGAACAGAAGGTCCGGCTGCACGACGAGCGCGGCGTCGTAGTCAAGCACGACGTCCATGGGAGCACCCAGGACCTCACCGAGCTGACGGCCGCGCGCGAACGGGACCATGGCCAGAAGCAGATCCCTGACTGCTCGCTGATGCGAGGCGGTCGGCGACTCGGCCACCTCCAGCACGCCGTACGCCAGCTCGCACGGCAGCACGGTCTCCGGAGTCTGGAAATATTCCGCCGTCGTCATCAGCCCCCTCCTGACGCCGCGTCTGCGCTTGTACGTAACGCTGAGATCAACGGTCCGCGATTTCACGACGACGACGACGATGCCATCGTCGAATGAGAAAGGCAAGATGATACGAGCAACAGAGGACACAGAGAAGACCGGGGACGATGAGACACAGAGACGCAGAGACACAGAGAGTTGACTTTTTCGGTAGGCCCTCGTACGTGGTACCCTTCAGCGCGCAGCAGGAGGGAACGATGCGGCTCATCACGTGGCTCATCGCGGGAGCTCTGTGCGCCGTGCAGCCGGCGCGTCAGCCGTCGGCCTACGCGCCAAACGGAACGCCCGTCGAGTTGGGCCTGGCCGGATACGCCAAGGTGCTCTGCTCGGCGATCTTCGTCTCGGGCCGCGACGCGAACGAAGCGGTGAAGAACAGCGGATTCTTCCTGATGCCCGCCGGCCAGGACGAGAAAGTGACCTGGACCGTCGACCGCGAGGCCAGGATCGTCCGGATGACGCTCGACGGCATCACGCGCGAGGCAAAGTTCTACGGCGATCAAGGCTGCATCATTCACCAGCAGAAAAAGCCCGGCATCTTCTTCACTCCTGTGCCGGTCAAGACGACGCTGCCGGATGCAGCCGGTCAGAAGTGGCCGATGGGTGACGCGGACGCGGTGGCGTCGCCGCTGCCGGAAGTCGATCCTGCCCGGATCGACGCCGCCGTCCAGGCGGCATTCGCCGACCCCGCGGCTCTGACGGCGGCCTTCCTCGTCCTGCACAAGGGACGCATCCTGGCCGAGCGGTACATGCCGGGCATCACGAAGGACACGCAGCTCGAAAGCTGGTCGATGGGAAAAAGCATCACGGCAACGCTGTTCGCGCTGCTCGTGAAAGATGGCACCTATACGCTCGAGCAGCCGGCGCCGGTGCCGGAGTGGAGAACGACGGACGACCCGCGCGCGAAGATCCGAAACATCGATCTCCTGCGCATGAGCAGCGGGCTGCGCTTCATCGCCGGCCAGGATCCGGACTACACCGCGGACAAGGGCTACCCCGACCACATGTTCATCTACACGGGCGCGGTGGACGCCTTCGCCTATTCGGTCAACCGGCCGCTGCAGTTCCCGCCGAACACCGAAGGGCGCTATCGAAACTCGGACCCGCTGACGATCGGGTACCTGATCAAGCAGGCCGTGGAAAAGCGCGGCGAGGCGTACCTGACGTGGCCGCAGCGAGCGCTCTTCGATCGGATCGGTATCCGCCGTCAGGTGCTCGAGACCGACCCGTACGGCAATTTCCTCCTGAGCGGCTACGACTACGGCACCGCGCGCAACTGGGCGCGGCTGGGACTGCTCTACCTCCAGGACGGCGTGTGGCAGGGGACGCGCATCCTGCCCGAAGGCTGGTCGACGTTTGTCAGCACGCCGGCGCCGGCGTGGAAACGGGCCCTCTACGGCGGGTTTTTCTGGATCAACAGCGACGGCGGCTGGAACCTGCCGAAAGAGGCGTACATCATGGCGGGCGCGGGCGGCCAGAACACCTTCGTCGTCCCGTCGCACCAGCTCGTCGTCGTTCGAATGGGACACTTTCGGGGGGCCGGGCCGGCGCGCAAGGCGACGAACGAGGCCTTACGACTCTTGATCGAAGCGCTCGGTACCTAGGTGCGCCACATTGTGGATTGTGGATTGCTGAATGTGGATTTATTGCCGATTGCTGATTGATGATTGAGGACTATCGATGATTGGCAGATTGGTAGTGGCAGCCGCGATCGCGTTGAGCTTGTGGTACGACCCTTCAGGGTCGTCCCAGCAGACAAATGACGTCACGCTCTGGGTCACGCTCGGCGACAGCGACATCCTCGCGGAAGTCGACGCCTACAAGTTCAAGGAGATCCGGCGCATCAAGGTCGATCCGAAGCCGCACGGGCTGACCGCGTCGGCCGACGGGTCGAAGGTGTACCTCACCAGCGATCGCGTTGGAAATTTCCAGGTCGTGGACGTCGCCACCGGGACGATCACGGCGCGGCTTCCGCTCGGCAAGGATCCGAACCAGATGACGCTGACGAAGGATGGTCGTCACGCGTACGTGCCGATGCGCGGCGAAAACCGGATCGACCTCGTCCAGCTCGACCCGTTGAAGCTGGTGAAGTCGTTCCCGTCCGACAAGGGGCCGCACGACGCCTACACGACCTCCGACGGCTCGCGGGTCTACGTGGGCGCGCAGTTCGGCAGGTCGATCGAGGTCATCGATCCGGCGACGCAAACCGCGCTGCCCCGGATTCCGACCGAGGATGGCGTCCGGCCGATCGAGCCGACGCGCGACGGCCGGACCTTGTACGTCGCGCTGTCGAACCTCCTCGGGTTCGTGGTCGTCGATCCGGCGACCCGGAAGGTCACGCGGCGCGTCGAGCTGGGGAAACTGCCGGAGGGCGTGCCGAAGCCTTATCTCGAGACCTACACGCACGCCCTCCAACTGACGGCGGATGAACAGGAGCTCTGGGTCACCGACTGCATCAACGATCTGGTTCGTGTTGTACGGCTCTCCGACATGAGCGAGGTGGCGAAGATCCAGGTCGCTCACTTCCCGCACTGGTTCACGATGCGGCCCGACGGCAAGGTCATCTTCGTCAGCCTGTGGTACTCGGACGTCGTCTCGGCGATCGATGTCGCCAGCCGCAAGGTGATCGCGAACATCCAGTTCGAGCGCGCGAGCGGCCCCAAGCGCATCCTCGTCGCGCACAAGAAAACGACGACGTAGCGGGCAGACATTCACCAATCGTCAATGAATCACCAATCGTCAATCAGCAATCACCAATCAATCGTCAATCGCCAATCCCCAATCGACAATGGATGAGACAAGTACAGTAGGTTTCATCGGCCTCGGCCTGATGGGCCGTCCCATGGCGCGCAATCTCCTGAAGCGCGGCTTCCGGCTCGTCGTCCACAGCCGCAGCCGCGGGCCGGTCGACGAGCTGGTCGCGGCAGGAGCGGAGGCCGCGGCGTCTCCGGCCGAGATCGCGCGCCGCGCGCGGCGGATCATCACCATGTTGCCGGACTCGCCGGACGTCTCGAAGGTCCTGGAAGGACCCGATGGCGTGTTCGGCGCGCTGCAACCCGGGACACTGCTCATCGACTGCAGCAGCATCGCGCCCGCGACGGCGCGGCGGCTCGCCGGGCGGGCGGCGTCGCTGGGCGCGTCGATGCTGGACGCGCCGGTCAGCGGCGGCGAGATCGGCGCGATCAACGCGTCGCTGTCGATCATGGTGGGCGGCGAGCCTGATGCCTTCGAGCAGGCCCGGCCGATCTTCGAGGCGATGGGCAACCCCGAGCGAATTGTCCATATCGGACCGTCAGGCTCGGGTCAGATCTGCAAGGTGTGCAACCAGCTCGTCATCGGCGGCGCGCTGGCGGCGGTCGGCGAGGCATTTGGCCTCGCGCGGAAAGCCGGCGTCGATCCCGCGAAAGTGCGGGCGGCGCTGCTCGGCGGATTCGCCGCCAGCCGCGTGCTCGAAGTCCACGGCGAGCGGATCCTGCAGGAGAACTACAAGCCCGGGTTCCGAGCCGTCCTGTATCAGAAGGACATGCGGATCGCCGCGGAGACGCTCGCCGAGCATCGCGCCCAGGCGCCTATCACGACGACGATGAAGCAGCTCGTGGATGCCTTCGTCGCGGCAGGACGCGGTGAGGAGGATTATTCCGCGGTTGCGACGCTCTTGATCTGACTTCCCGAGCGCGAGGAGAGAGGGGAGGGGAGAACGAGTTGGAGGAGATCGAGGACACAGAGAAAGGCGGGGACGAAGAGACACAGAGACACAGAGACGCAGAGGTTATTCCTCGATTACCTCGGCGTCCTCGTTGGCATCTGGTACTTCCCCGTCGACCTCACCGTTGGCGACGCGCATGATGCCGTCCTTCAAGATCGGCGCGCAGAAATTCAAGACGAGCCCGACCGGGCAACCCGTCAGGCGCAGGTAGGTCAACATCCGGGCGCGGTGCACCGGCAGCAGCCTATCCACCGCCTTGACCTCGACGACTACGAGATCTTCCACGAGAAAGTCGTGCGATGAGTGATTCGATTGATCGCCAACGGACTAGGCATGGCATCAGCGAACGCATGGCCTATGCCGAGGCAGCGCGTGGCGGTTTCCTTAGGAAATCGAGCGGAACAGGGTCACCGAGAGGCAAAAATCGCCAGGGGTCCGATGGTCGATGAGGCCAGTTTTTCTCCTAAGGTCGGACCCATACTGAGCCTCTGTGACTCTGCGTCTCTGTGCCTCAACGTCCCCGCTTTTCTCGGTGCCCTCGATCTCCTCCCCCTCCTACTGATTCCGTAGCGCAATCATCGGCGACAACCTGGCCGCGTGGTATGCCGGAACCATCGCGGCGGCGAGGCCGGTCAGGACGAGCACGACAGCCGCGGAACCGAGCGTCACCGCGTCGTTCGGCTCGAGCCCGAAGAGAAGCGACGCCACGTATTGAGAGACCAGCAGGGCGGCCGCGGCGCCGGCTGCCATCCCTATCGCCACGACGCGCATCAGCTCGCCGAGAATCATCGTCACGATTTGCGCGCGCCGCGCCCCGAGCGCCATGCGGACGCCGATCTCCCCCTTGCGCCGGGAGACGCCGTACGACACGACCCCGAAGACGCCGACCGTGGCCAGCACGACCGCGAGCAGGCCGAACGCCGTCGACAGCGCGGCAATCAGGCGCTCGCGGAACAACGACCGGCTGATCTGGCTGCTGAACACGTCGAAGCGAAGGCTGGCGTCCGGATTGGATTCTGAGACGACCCGCGTGACGTCGGCCATCAGGTCCGCCGCCGGACGCGTCGAGTGTATGGCAAACCGTCTCGTCCCCCCTGGCTCATCGTCCTGCGCCTCGGCGATGAAGAGGATCGGCTGGAAGACCTGCTTGATGTTGTGATACTTCGAGTCGCCAACCAATCCGACAATCTCGAATGACGTGTCCGGCTGGCCGGGCGCGTTCGGCATCGCCACCGTCCGGCCCAGCACTGGACCGTCGCCGAGCAACTTGCGCGCGAACGCCTCGCTGACGACCGCGACCCTCGGCGCGCCGAGCGTGTCCCGGTCGCCGAAGTCGCGGCCGGAGACGAGCGGCATGCCCATGACGCGAAAATAGCCGGGCGTCACCTGATTGACGTTCGAGGATGCGACTCTGCCGTCGATCTTGATCTCCGTATCCCAGAACGATCCGCTGAGCGGAGGGCTCGATGTCGAAGCGGCACCCGACACTCCAGGGATGCCGCGGAACTTCTCGAGAAGTTGCCGATTGAAGACCGCCCGGCGTTCCATGGGCATGTCGTTCTCACGGTAGAAGACATGCGCCATGAGCACGTCGTCGGTCCGGAAGCCTGGCTCGACGGTCGCCAGGTTCTGGAAGCTCCGAGCGAACAACCCAGCGCCGAAGACGAGGATGAACGAGGCTCCCACCTGAATCGCGACGAGCGTGCTCGACAGCCGGTGCCGGCCGCCGGCGGCTGAGCCGCGCCCTGCGAGCGGGAGCGTCACAGGCGTGCTTGCGGCGCGCAGCGCCGGCGCGAGCGAGAACAGCACGCAGCTCACGCCCGCGACGAGCGTCGTGAGCCCCAGCACGTGCCAGTCGAGCGTGAGATCGAGGTAGATCGGATCCATCGTCGTGCCGATCGACGCGACGAGGGCGCGCGCGGACCATTGCGCCAGGAGCAACCCCACCACGGCGCCGACACCGGCCAGCAACAGACCTTCCGCCAGCACTTGTCGGACGATCCTGCCGCGCGAGCCGCCGATCGCGAGACGGATGGCGAACTCGTGCTCGCGCGCGGTCGCGCGGGCCAGCATCAGGTTGGCGAGGTTGGTGGCGGCGATCAGGAGCACCATGCCGGCGATCGCCATCAGGACCCAGAGCGGCTGCGCGTAGTTCGATCGCAGCGGCGACACGCCGGCACTGGCGCTCGTCGCTTCGAAACCCATCTTCAGGTACTTCTCGGCCATGTGCGGCCGATAGGCGGGAGGTACCGTTTCTCTGAGAATGCCGGGGCCCAGAGCCGCGAGGTGATCGTTCGCTTGATCCAACGACCCGCCAGGATTCAGGCGGCCCATCACGGCGAGCCAGAAGTGATCGGGGCGGTCGAAGCCGGATGAGCAGAGCGGCAGCGCGACGTCGAAGCGGCGACCCACCTCGACGCCGAAGAAGCTCGCCGGCGTCACGCCGATGACCGGCGTGCGCTCCTCACCTATCGTGATCGTTTGCCCGACGACATCGGGTCTTCCTGCGAATGCCCGCTGCCACAAGCTGTGGCTGATGACGGCGCCGAAGTAGCCGCAGCCGGGCCGATCGTCCTCCCGGGTGAAGAGCCGGCCGATGACCGGCCTCACTCCCAGCGCCTGGAAGAAATTGCCGGAAACCCAGAGGCCTTCGACGTATTTCACTTCTCCTCGAGGCGCGAGGTTGAAACGAGTGTCGCCGAACGCGAAGACGTCGGCGAAGACCAGTTGGTGATCGCGAATCTGCTGCCACACGGGCGCGCTGAACTGACGGTTGCGGCCTGTCTGGCGACCCGACCGTCCCTCCCCTACCCCACGGATCTCCACGAGCTGCTCGGGACGCTCGACCGGCAGGCCGCGGAAGCTCAAGGCGTTGAGGAGCTGGAAGAACGCGGTGTTGGCGCCGATCCCCAAGCCGAGGGAGAGCAGCGCGGCGACGGTGAAGCCTGGCGTTCTGGCAAGCAGCCGGCCGGCGTAGCGCACGTCGCGCCACGCGGTTTCCAGAACCACGCCGGCGCGAACATCGCGGACCCGCTCCTTGACCTGATCGGCGCCCTCGAGCTCGAGGAGCGCGGCACGGCGCGCGTCGGCGGCGGATCGCCCGCGCTGCATCTGCTCGTCGGCGACGAGGTGTGTGTAGCTTTCCAGTTCCTCGTTCAGATCGCGCTCGACGCGGTCTCGGAGAAACCAGTTCCGAAAGAGACTCACGAGCCAGGAGATGGCTGTCATGGCTGCGTTCCTCAGGTCGCTTTGAGCGCGTTGGCGATCGCCAGCGCGATGCGCTCCCACTCCTCGGTCTCGACGCCGAGCCGCCGGCGGCCCGACGCGCTCAGGCGGTAGTACTTCGCGCGACGGTTGTTTTCCGACTCTCCCCACGAGGAGATCAGCCAGCCCATCTCTTCCATGCGGTGAACCGCCGGGAAGAGAGAGCCGGGCTTCACCTGAAAGGTGCCGTTCGTGATCTGCTCGATCCGGCGGGAGATCCCGAGGCCGTGCAGCTCGCCGAGCGCGAGGACCCTGAGGATGAGGAGATCGAGAGTGCCCTGGAGGAGGTTCGCCTGTGCGTTCGACGGCTTTGCCATATCGACTGTCTATATGAGATACGACAGGCTCGTATAGAATGTCAATAGGAACCACGCCTGCTTCGGCTCGTTTCCCGCCTGAATTCGCCGCTGAGCGGTTGAGCCTGAGAGGGGAGTCGAATCGCTAGGGGATCTCCCGATCGAAGTGCTCCATGACCCAGGCGTCCGCCTTCATCTCGGCGAGGCTGCAGACGACGGCCGCGCGGTCGGGTGTCAGACTGCAGGAACCGACCTGGAACCTCCCGATCGGAAAGCTGCCGAAGGCCTCCCTCTTGCCGGTACGCGCCGAGATCCTGAACAGCGTCCGGCCCGTCATCGGAGCTACGTAGATCCATTCCCCGTCCGCAGACCAGCCGATCGGCTGGTCACCCTGAGGCTCCAGACCCAGGCGACGCTCTTCGCGCTCGGGCCAGGAGAGCAGCCACAACCCACTCTGTTTTCGGTTCCACGAGACCACGACGCGGTCTCCGTTGGGCGAGAAGCTGGGGGTGAACACCCACCCGACCGACGGGTCCTTCACCAGGAGCTCATCGCGTCCACTTGCCAGATCCCGGATGCGATAGTTCCTCGCGTCGGCCGTCTGCCAGGCCAGGCGGCCGTCCGGCAGCCAGGTCACGAGCGGGTTGCTGACCACCGAATCCTTGACTTCGACCACCGATTGGCCCTCCGCACCGATGATCCACACGCGCCGCGATCCGCTGCGGTCGGAGACAAAGGCGAGTCGTCGGCCGTCAGGCGACCAGGCAGGCCCGGCTCCGGAACCCAGACGGATCGGATCGCCGCCCGCGATCGGGAGCTTGACGATCTCGGGTTGGGATTCCGCACCTTCGGTTGCCGCGATCCACCGCCCATCTGGTGACACAGCGGGAAACGCGTACAGAGACGTTCCATGGGTCAGCATCGTCGCGCGGGATGCGGAAGACGTGAGGTTGTAACGCCACAGGTTGGCGTGGCGGGACGCACGCGAGTAAAGCAGCCGCTGTCCGTCCGCCGAGATCGAGCACTTCAGCGAAGCGAAGTGTTCCGTCGTCATCGGAAGGCCTGAGAGCAGGACTCGAGGAGGAGCGCCGGCCCTGCCGTCCATGGGCACACTGAGGAGCTCGCTGGTGCCGCTCCGCTCGCGGAGCACGTACACGACGTCGGCGACGGGGGACGGGCAGAAGCCTGTCACGGGCTCCTTCCCCGAGTAGATCTTGTTAGCCTCCCCACCTTCCGGGGCGGTGCTCCACACCGTCGATATACGGTCGTCGTCCTCTGTCAGCAGCAGGATGCGATTTCCGCGGCTGGTCCAGTCGAGCCCCAGCAGCCAGCGAAACCCGTTCAGCTTCACAGGCCGGGAGGTTCCGTCCTTCAGCGACAGGATGCGGAAGCCTTTCTCTTCCTGCCATGCGAGGCTCAACGCGGTTCCATCAGGCGATATACCCACCATCGGGCCGTGCCCCGCGATGCGCCGCGGAGCCCCTCCGAGTCGCGGGACCATCCAGATGCCTCGCTGGCCCTGCTGCATTCCGCTCAGGACAATCTGGGATCCGTCCGGCATCCAACTTGCGGCGGTCAGGTAGTCGCCGGCCCAGATCTCGAGTGCCTGCCCGCCCGACACGTCGCGGACGAGCAGCCGGGCGTTCTGCTCCACCTCGCCGACGGCATAGGCGACGGTGCGGCCGTCGGGCGACAGCGTCGTCGAGAGGACGTCGCCGGCAAACGTCACCTGGCGGTGCTGTACCTCGCGGCCAACCGGGTCGGTCCTGTTGATCCACTTCCACGTGCCGACCGCGATTGCGACGAGCGCGAGCGAAGCTGCCGCGATTCCGGCACGCCGGAGCCTTCTGTCACGACGCAACGCTCTGGCCGCTCGCTCCGCCGTGACGCCGGATCCGCTCGAGACCCACCTCAGCTCGTCCGCGAGATCGCTGGCGCTCTGCCAGCGCGCGTCCGGATCCTTCGCCAGACATTTCCGAACCAGCCGATCGAGACCTTGGGGCGTCGACGGCTGGAGCGTGGCGAGCGGCTCCGGATCGCGGTCGAGGATCGCCGCAATGATGCTGGCCTGCGAGTCCCCCGCAAAGGCACGTCTGCCGCTTGCCATCTCGTAGACGATCCCGCCGAAGGCAAAGAGATCGGTCCGCGCGTCGACGTCTCGCCCTTCCAGCTGCTCGGGCGCCATGTACGGCAGCGTGCCGGCGATCGTGCCGACATCGGTCAGCGGCGATGTCGCGGTTGCGCTCTGCCCGGGTGCTGCGCCCTCCTGGAGCGGTTTCGCCAGGCCGAAATCCAGCACCTTCACACCGGTCTTCGTCAGCATGACGTTCGCCGGCTTGAGATCGCGATGGACGACGCCGGCGCGGTGCGCGGCGGCGAGGGCATCGGCGAGCTGCGTCGCAATGCGAACGACCTCGTCAATCGGAAGAGGCGCTCGAGAGCGACCGGCCGAATCCGAGCGCGGGGCCCGTGCCGGTGCCCCGGGCGACGGCGTCGCCACTGGCCTGGACGGCGCGGGCGAGCGGAGTCCCTGACGGCCGAGACGATCGGCCAGGGTCTCCCCTTCGAGGTATTCCATGACGAGGAAATCGATGCCGCGCTCGTGACCGACGTCGTAGAGCGTGCAGATGTTGGGGTGCGACAGCGCGGCGATCACGCGCGCCTCACGCACGAACCGCTCGCGCGCCGGGGCGCCGCCGAGGAGGTGCTGCGCCAGGATCTTTACCGCGACGTGCCGTTCGAGGCGCGTGTCGCGGGCGCGGTACACCTCGCCCATGCCGCCCGCGCCGATCGGGCTGAGGATTTCGTACGGCCCGAGGCGAGTGCCGGACACCAGCGCCATGCGGGATCTGCTGGGGAGTTGGATCCTACGCCGGCCCGATGAGCAAGGCAAGGAGCGCCGGGGCATTTGACGTCCTCGCTCAGGAGTAGTACGGTAACCGGGTGTTCCGCGTTCGTCCGGCCCACTCCTCCTGTCGCCCCTTCGGATGCGGTTGTAGCCTGCCGCGGTAACGTGGCGGTCTGACCGCCGGCACCGCGGCCCCCAAAATCAATCAATCAGTTAATCCTCGAAGGTAGCGCACCACTTTAGTGGTGCGGCTTGTGGAGATCTCTATGGCGGCTGTGGACGATCCCAAAACTCTCGGCCGGGCGCGGCTGACGTTCGCGAGCGAGCCGGAAATCGACGAGTTCGTAGCCACGCTCGAAAGGTTCGAGCGCGGAGAGCTGACGCCCGACGAGTGGCGCGCGTTCCGGCTGATCCGGGGCACGTACGGACAGCGTCAGGCCGGCGACGCGCAGATGCTGCGCGTCAAGATCCCGCAGGGCATCTCAAGCGCCGGACAGCTCCTGGCGCTGGCGGAGGTGGGCGAGACGTACTCTCGCGGCTTCGGCCACGTCACGACTCGCGAGAACATGCAGTTTCATTTCGTCAGGCTGCACGACGTCGAGCCGGCGATGCGCACGCTCGCCGAGGCTGGCCTGACGACGCGGGAAGCGTGCGGCAACTCGGTGCGCAACATCACCACCTGCGCGTACGCCGGCGTCGCCCGTGACGAGACGTTCGATGTGACGCCGTATGCCGAGGCGCTCACGCGCTTCCTGCTGCGGCATCCGCTCAGCAGTACGCTGCCGCGCAAGTTCAAGATCGCCTTCGAAGGCTGCGCCGAGGATCACGTCGCGACCGCGATTAACGATCTCGGCTGGCGCGCCGCGGTCCGCACGGTGGGCAGGACGGTCGAGCGCGGCTTCCGCGTCACCGCCGGCGGCGGCACCGCGATCGACTGCCGATCGGGCCAGGTCCTGTTCGCGTTCCTGCCGGCGGGCGAAATCCTGAACGTCGCCGAGGCGATCCTGCGCGTGTTTCACCGGCTGGGCGACCGCGAGCACAGGCAGCGCAACCGGATGAAGTTCCTCATCAAGGCGCTCGGCTGGGATCGCTGGCGCGCCGAGGTCGACCGCGCGCTGGCCGAAGTCCAGGCCGCCGGCGGCGCGCGCCTGCCGTTCGATCCCGACCGCCCGCCGCTCGAGGCTGCGCCGGACTGGCCGCGCAGCTCGCCACCATCGATCGAGGACATCGCGCGTCGCGCCGAGTCGACTCGGCTGGTCGGTCCCGGGCTGCATCCTGACGCGGGCCCGTTCAAAGACGTGGGCCGGTCTAACCGCCTTCGCCAAGGCTACGGCGGTCCGCCGAAGCTTCACGCGGAGGCGGAAGACCGGCCCCTCCAGGAGCACGACCGCGAACGCTGGCTCGAGACGAACGTGCGCGCGCAGAAACAGGAGGGGTACGTCACCGCGACCGTCACGTTGCCGCTCGGCGACGTGACGAGCGTCCAGCTCCGCACGCTGGCCGATCTGTCGCTCGCCTACGGCGATGGCAGGGTCCGCTTCACGCACGAGCAGAACGCCGCGTTCCGTTGGATCCCGCGCGCCGTCGTCGGTGATCTCTACAGCCGCCTCGCGGCGGCCGGCCTCGGCCTGCCGGATGGCGGCACGATCGCCGACGTCACGAGCTGCCCGGGCGCGGAGTCGTGCCGGCTGGCGGTCACACAGTCGCGCGGCCTCGGACGGCTGCTGGGCGACCATCTTCGCGCGGATCCCTTGCTCGTCGCCGCCGCGCCGGATCTGAAGATCAAGATCAGCGGCTGCCCGAACGGCTGCGGCCAGCACCACATTGCCGGGCTCGGATTCCAGGGCAGCGTGCGGAAGCTCGGGGACAAGGCGGTGCCGCAGTACTTCGTGATGGTCGGCGGCGCCCTGCACGGGGCGGGCGCGAGCTTCGCCCGGCTCGCGGCGAAAGTCCCCGTCCGCCGCATGCCGGAGGTCGTCGCCCGCCTCGTGGCGCTGTATCAGGCGGAACGGTCCCCTGGCGAGACGGCGACGGCGTTCTTCTGCCGGATCGACGTCGCCCGGGTCAAAGCCGCGCTCGCGGATCTCGAGCGACTGACCGCCGCGGATGCCGTCGCCTCGGATTTCGTTGATCTCGGCGAGGAGCGTGAGTTCACGCCAGAGGTGATGGAGGGGGAATGCGCGGTGTAACCACCCTCTTCCCCATGTTCCTGAAGCTCACCAGGCGACGCTGTCTCGTCGTCGGCGCCGGGAAGATCGCTGAAGGCAAGATCGCGAGCCTGCTCGACGCCGGAGCGCGCGTGCGGGTCGTTGCGCCGCAGGCGACCGTCGCGATCGCCGCATGGGCACGCCACCGGCGGATTCTGTGGAGCCAGCGTGTCTTCGAGCCGGCGGATCTCGACAAGGCTTTCCTCGTGATCGCGGCCACCTCGTCCGTCAGAGTGCATCGCGCCGTGTTCCGCGAAGCTCGCCGCCGCGGCGTGCTGTGCAACGCGGTCGATGAGCCGACGCGATGCGATTTCTATTACCCGGCCGTCGTCAGACGAGGCGATCTGCAGATAGCCGTCTCAACTGGTGGCCGAAGCCCGGCCCTCGCGCAACGGCTCCGGCGGGAGCTGGAAGCCCAGTTCGGACCAGAGTACGAGGCGTGGCTCGATCACCTCGGACGTTCGCGCGCCACGTTGTTCGCCCGCTCGATGAATCCCGAAGCACGCCGGCGGTTGCTCCATCGCCAGACTACCGCGCACGCTTTCGGGCGGTTCCTCGAAGAGACAGCTGACGCAAAAGCGGGTGGGGCCCCGCGAGCATAAAAAAGATGCAGACGTCCGTTTTTCTCGTCGGTGCCGGTCCCGGGGACCCCGAGCTGCTGACGCTCAGGGCGCTGCGGGTGCTGCGCGGGGCCGATGTCGTCCTCCACGATGATCTGGTCTCGCCCGAGATCCTCGCGCTCGCGCGGAAGAGCGCGCACGTCTGGAGCGTCGGCAAGCGGCACGGTGCGGAGACGCTCAGCCAGGACGCCATCAACAATCTGATGATTCACTACGCCCGGCAGGGGCTCATGGTCGTGCGGCTGAAGGGAGGCGATCCTTTGATCTTCGGCCGCGCCGCGGAGGAGATCGAAGCGCTCCGCGCGGCGGACGTGGACGTCGAGATCGTCCCCGGGATCACGGCCGCGGCGGCAGCTGCTGCGTCAGCGGGCGTGGCGCTGACCGATCGGCGCCGCGGATCGACGCTGGTCCTGCTCGCGGGCCACCAGTGTGCGACGGGTGCGGCGCCGGACTGGCGCGCACTCGTCCGGCTGCGCGCGACGATCGCCGTCTACATGCCGGGCGGCCGATATGCGGAACTCGCGTACGAGCTGACGGCCGCGGGTCTCGACCCGGCGACGCCCTGCGTGATCGTTTCGAAGGCCACGCGTCCCGATCAGCGCACGCAGAACGCCACGGTCGAGCGGCTCATCGACACGCCCGACCTGCCGGCCCCTGCCCTGCTGATCATCGGGCCTGCACTGGCAATTGCATCCGCTGAACCAGCCGCTCGAATCGCGGCTCTTTCCGCAGCGGATCAAGGGCAGCCTCTATTCCAATGAACGCGAGACCCCATGCGCGCTGCTCGTACGCGGCTTCCATGCCCGACAGCGCCCCGGAACGGTTGCCGAGCGCTGCATCCAGCTGCGCCAGCGAGAGCGGCGACACGTACCGCTGCGAAGCGAGCTGTCCGAGACGGTCCCGGATCTCGCGGGCCTCCCGGGTTCGACCGGCCGCGGCAAGTGCACAGCCGAGCGCGGCCGCCATGTCGGGACTTTCGCCGGAGAAGGTGAACGCGGCCTTCTGCGCCTGGATGGCCTCTTCCGGGCGTTTGAGTCCGATCAGGGCCCAGCCGAGACGCCAGTGAGCCAGGGCGAGCTGCGGGTCGAGCTCGAGCGCCTTCAACGCCTGCGTGCGCGAGTCGTCGTATCGTCTCGCCAGGTGATACATCCAGGACACGCCGGCTGCGGCGATGGCCGACAGCGGATCGAGGGCCGCGGCGCGTGCGGCTTCGGCAATTGCGTCGTCCGGTCTGCCGACGACCGAGAGGAATGCGCCGCGCCAGAAGCTTGCGTCGTTTGGCCGCGCTGCACGGGCCAGATCGAACTCCCGTCCGGTGCCCTGCCAGTCCCACTCGTAATGCAGCTTGATGTAGGCGAGCGCGGTGTGCGCCTCCGCGATGCTGCCGTCCAGCTCCAACGCCCGACGCGCCGCGGCCTGAGCTTTCGGCATCGCATCGCGCGGCGCGAGGGCGCCGACGCCCATCCCCGGCAGCAGGACATACGACTCCGCGATCCCGGACCAGGCCAACGCGAACGTCGGGTCGGCATCGATCGCGCGATTGAAAAAATCGATGGCGTTTTTCAGTTCCTGAGGAGTGCGCCGGTTCCAGTGGCGCCGACCGGTGAGATACAGGCGGTAGGCCTCGACGTCATCCGTCGGACGGCGCGCAAGGCTGGCGGATTCCGCGACGGTGAGTCTCACGCGAAGGCTCTCGGCAATCGCGCGCGATATTTCCTCTTCGATCGCGATCATTTCGCTGCCTGACCGCGTGTAGCGCGCGCCCCAGAGCTGCGATCCGTTCGAAACATCCATGAGCTCCGCGGCCACGCGGATCCCGTCTCCCTCCTGTTCGACGCGCCCCGTCATGACGGCTCCGACGCCGAGGCCGCGTCCTGCTTCGCCCGGGTCAGCTGCTTTGCCCTTGAATCGGAACGACGTGTTCCGCGCGAGCACCCGCAGGCTCGTGATGCTCGAGAGCCGATTGATCAACGCTTCGGTCAGGCCGTCGGTCAGGTCCTCGAGGCTTGCATCGCCGCTGCTGTTCTCGAGCGGGAGCACGAGGATCGAGGTGATCGAGCTGGCTGGCGAGGGCGCCGGCGGCGCGGCCGTTCGCCAGATCGCGGTCGCGACGGCGCCGACGATGGTCGCCAGGATCACGGCGCTGGCCAGCCTGGAGCCGACGAAAGGCCACCGCCTGCCTTGTGATCGCTCGTGATCCGTTGCGATCGAAGATGCGCTCGTCGCGCCAGACTCGAGATCGCGTCTGAGACGCTTGAGATCCGTCAGCAGCTCCGACGCGCTCTGGTACCTCAGCGATGGATCCTTCTCGAGCGCCTTCCGGACAATGCGTGCGACGTCGGGCGGCGCCGCCGGATTGAGCGCCTCGATGGGCGTCGGCGCGCGGTTGAGGACGGCCTCGAACGTCGTCCCTGCCGTCGTGCCCGCGAACGGCGACTTGCCTGTCGCCATCTCGTAGATGACGGCGCCGAACGCAAAGACGTCGCTGCGCGCGTCGGCGGCCTCGCCTCTGACCTGTTCGGGCGCCATGTAGGCCGGCGTGCCCAGCGTCGTGCCGGGCGCGGTCAGACCCACGGCCTCGACCGTCGGCGATTCGCCGGCTTCAGCCGCCAGCGCGATGCGAGCGATGCCGAAGTCCAGGATCTTGGCCGCGCCTCCCTCGGTCAAAACAATGTTCGCGGGCTTGAGGTCCCGGTGAACGATGCCGCGGCCGTGCGCGGCCGCGAGCGCGTCGGCGACCTGGATCGCGATCTCGAGCAGCCGGCGGGTTTCGAGGGGGCGGCCCGACAGATGCGCGTCGAGCGCGCGGCCCTCAAGCAACTCCATGGCGATGAAGGGCCGGCCGAGGTGTTCGCCCACTTCATAGATCGTGCAGATGCCTGGATGGTTGAGCGCGGCGGCGGCGCGAGCCTCGCGCGTCAGCCGTGCGACGGCGTCCGACGTCATCTCGAGATGCGCCGCCGGAAACTTCAGCGCCGCCTGCCGGCCGAGCGTCAGATCGTCGGCCCGCCAGACGACGCCCATGCCGCCGGCGCCCAGACGCTCGATCAGGCGGTAGTGCGATACGAGCTCGCCCGCTGTCTGATCGCTCACGCTACGCCGCGACTCCCGCGGCGACGACGAACTCGCCGGGCACGTCGTAGCCGTCGCCGGCGCGCCACGGCGCGATCGAGGTGAGGTACTCGGCGTGGGCGCCGTCGCGCGTCGCGGCGTCGAAGCGTGAATACGCGAGCGCGACCGGACCGCCGGCGAACGCGGCGCCACACGCCTCTTCGGGAGTCTCGTAACGGAGGATCGACGACACGCGGTCCGCACGGACGTCGGAAAATCCCGCTTCGATGAACGCGTCACGCAGCCGGTCGCCGGTGCCGAGCGCGAAGAACATCGGGCAGACGTCCGACTGCACGCGCGATTCGACGATCGGAAAGATCTCCGCCCAGCCACAGCGGGCGCGCGCGCCCCAGACGGCCGCGACAGCGCGCCCGCCGGGCGCGAGGACGCGACGCATCTCGCGGAGCGCGGCGACAGGATCCGGCACGTACATCAGGCCGAGCGCGCAAAGCGCGACGTCGAACGAACCGTCCGGGAAGTCGAGCGACTCGGCGTCCATCCGAACGGCGGTGACTGGCGCGGATCCTCGCCGCGGCGCTTCTGCAGCGACGTGCGCGACCATCGCGTCGGAGATGTCGGTCGCCGTCACGGCACCCGAGGGACCGACGGCCGCCGCGGCCTTGAACGTCACGAGGCCGGTCCCACACGCGACGTCGAGGACGCGCATCCCCGGCCGGAGCGCGGCGAGCGAGAGCAACCGCTCCTGCGCCGGCGCGAGCTGCGCCTGCCAGAAGCGCTCGTAGTGCGCTTCCGCCTTGTCCCACCCGTATCGCTGGACGCGCCGCTGGAGCCTCGCGTCCACACTCACTCAGCCGGCGCGAGGATCGTCAGCTCGCGCCGCACGTCGTGCGCGCGCGCGAAGACGTCGCGGTACGGACTGTACTTGTCGGCGGTGTCGATCACGCGGCGGACGTCGGCCTCCGGCGCCCGGCTGGAGACGGTCACGAAGTAGCGGACCTGCGAGTAGCCCGGCGGTACGGTGTCCGACACACCAAGCTCGCCGCGGCTGTCGAAATCCGCCTCGACCCGAACCTCGAGCGCGTCGATCGGCACGCCCAACCGCGCGGCCCACATCCCGTAGCCAACCGCCAGGCAGCTTCCAAGCGCCCCGCGGCCGAGCACGCCGGGGGTCGGCCCCGCATTCGTGCCGCCGGAGCTCTCACCGACGCCGACGGTCAGCTTCCACGGCCCCTCTTCGACCTCGCACTCCAACCCGGGCTTCAAACGAACCGTCGTTTTTGCCGTGTGGAGCCCCAGCGACGGCCGGAGCGACACCGCTTTCGCGTTCCGCTCGAGCGTCTCGCGGATGTGGCCTGCGTCACGCATGCGCGCATTGTAGCGCCGGGCCGATGTTCTGATATCCTCGGCCTCGGCCATGACTGTCGATGCCGCGGCGCTCCGGCTCGCAGCCCTCGTCGAATCCTTCGAAGACGCCATCATCTGCATCAGCCTGGATGGCATGATCGAGTTCTGGAACCGCGCGGCCGAACGCATGTTCGGTTACACGGCGGAGGAAGCTGTCGGACGCTCAATCGGCATCATCATCCCTCCCGGGCCCGCTGTGGAAGACGAGGTCATGCGCCAGGTTCGAGAGGGGGCGCGTGTCGATTCGTACGTAACCGCACGCCAGCGCAAGAACGGCGAGCGGATCGACATCCTGCTTTCTGTGGCACCGATGCTGGCGCCGGACGGGGAGAGCATCGGCGTGTCGATGATCGCTCGCGATATCGATCGCAGCGGCCTAATCGAGCGCGAGGCGCTGCGGCTGGCGGCGATCGTCGATTCCTCCGACGATGCGATCGTCAGCAAGGACCTCAACGGGATCGTCACGTCGTGGAACCGCGCCGCCGAGCACATGTTCGGATACACGGCCGACGAGATCGTGGGGAAGTCGATCAAGACCATCATCCCGCCGGACCGGCTGCCCGAAGAGGACTTCGTCCTCTCGCAGGTGCGCAAGGCCATCCGGATCGAGCATTTCGAGACCGTGCGGGTCCGCAAGGACGGCTCGCTCATCGACATCTCGCTGACCGTGTCGCCGATCAAGGGGAAGGACGGCCAGGTCATCGGCGTCTCGAAGATCGCGCGCGACATCGGCGAGCGGAAACGCCTGCTGGCGGAGCTCGAGCAATCGAACCGGTTGAAGGACGAATTCCTCGCCACGCTGTCGCACGAGCTGCGCACGCCGCTGAACGCGGTCATGGGGTACGCGCAGATGCTCCGCGAAGGGAAGATCGGCGAGCAGAGTCAGGGCCGGGCGCTCGAGCTGATCGACCGAAACGCACGAGCCCTGGTGCGGCTGGTGAGCGACGTGTTCGACATTTCCACGATCGTCGCCGGCAAGGCGCGGCTGAAGCTCGAACCGAGCGATCTGGTACCGGTCCTGGAAGCTGCGATCGATGTCGTCCGGCCGGGCCTGGAGGCGAAACGGTTGTCGCTCGTGCGCGATCTCGAACCTGGCCCGGCGACGGTCCTGGGTGATGCAGATCGGCTGCAGCAGGTGTTCTGGAACCTGCTCGCCAACGCGATGAAGTTCACGCCGGAGGGGGGCCGGGTCACCGTGAGGCTCCGGAAGCACGCGGGGATCGTCCACGTCTCGGTCAGCGACACCGGCGCCGGCATCTCGCCCGACTTCCTTCCGTATCTGTTCCAGCGGTTCCGCCAGGGCAATCAGCGCGTCGACCGGGAGTACGCGGGCCTTGGTCTCGGGCTCGCGCTCGTCCGGCACTTCGTCGAGCTGCACGGCGGCACCGTGCAGGCGGCCAGCACCGGACCGGGGCAGGGATCTACCTTCGACGTGTCACTCCCGCTGTTCGCGGGTCAAACGCTATCGTGACCTCCCTTCCGGTGATCGATGTCGCGCCCTTCGTCTCCGGAGGGGGCGACCCTTCGACTACGCTCAGGGCAAGCCCTTCGACTTCGCTCAGGGCAACTCAGATCCGCGACGCCTGCCGTAGCGCCGGCTTCTTCTACATCGTCGGACATGGCGTCGACGAGGGATTGCAGGCGCGGCTCGAATCGCTCAGCCGGCGCTTCTTCGCACAGCCGCTCGAGACGAAGCTGGCGATCCGCATGGAGCTGGGCGGCCTGGCGTGGCGCGGCTACTTTCCGGTGCGGGGAGAGCTGACCAGGGGGAGGCCGGATCTCAAGGAAGGGCTGTACTTCGGCGCGGAGTTGCCGGACGGCCACCCGCGCGTCGCCGCCGGGACGCCCCTGCACGGCCGCAATCTCTTCCCGGATATTCCCGGCTTCCGCGAGACGGTTCTCGACTACATCGGCACGATGGCGCGGCTCGGCCACGCGTTGATGCAGGGTTTCGGGCTGAGCCTCGGCCTCGACGCGTCTTACTTCGACGATCGGTACACCCGCGACCCGCTGGTCCTCTTCCGCATCTTCAATTACCCGGCGAGCACCCCCACGACTTCGGAGCCGGAGTGGGGGGTCGGGGAGCACACCGACTACGGCCTGCTCACGATCCTGAAGCAGGACGACGTCGGTGGGCTGCAGGTGAAGGGACCGTCGGGCTGGATCGACGCGCCGCCGATTCCCGGTTCCTTCGTCTGCAACATCGGCGACATGCTCGACCGGATGACCGGTGGGTTCTATCGCTCGACGCCGCACCGCGTGCACAACCCGAGCGGCCGCGCACGGCTGTCGTTTCCTTTTTTCTTCGATCCGGGTTTCGACGCCGACGTACGGCCGATCCAGGTGGGTGCGTCGGTCTTTGAAGCGACGGACGACAAGGCGGAGCGCTGGGACCAGACGAGCGTCCACGAGTTCAAGGGGACGTACGGCGATTACATTCTTGGCAAGGTATCCAAAGTCTTCCCCGATCTCCGCCGCAGGGTCCTTTAAGCAGGGACCGCCGACGAAAATCAGGGACGAGCCGTCATTATCCAGGGACGAACGCGGACGCTTGTGCTATTCTCCCGCCCCACTCTCACGGGAGGAAGCAAAGATGGCGTACCGTGTCCCGAGTGCATTCATCGTCGCCTGCGCTTGCGCCCTGATTGGCGTCGGCCTGGCCGCACAAGACAATCCCGGCCGGGGCCGCAAAGCGTATCGGCCGAACACCGTCTCGCGTGGAACGCCGGGTGAGCCGGCCAGGGGTCCCTCCACGGGTCAGCCGGTGGACATCGCGTTGACGTACCTGCGTGCTCAGAGAGCGGACTTCGGCCTCACAGAAGCCGACCTGAAGGACGTCACCATCACAAGCTCTTACACGAGCGCGCACAACGGCGTGACGCACGTGTATCTGCGGCAGCGCTATGAGGGGGTTGACGTCTACGCCGCGGAGGCCAACGTCAACGTCGCGCGTGACGGCAGCATCGTCAGCGCGGGAAGCAGCTTCTTCGGTGACCTCGCCGGTGCCGTAAAGACCGGACCGCCGGCGCGCAGCGCGGCCGACGCCGCGCTGGCGGCAGCTCGGAGCGCGGGTCTGGACGTCAAGGATTCGCTCACGGTCCAGGAAGTTCGATCGGGGCCGGACCAGGCGACCGTCCTGACGAGCGGCGGCGTGTCCAGCCAGCCGATTACGGCCCGCCTCGTCTATCAGCCGACGGGCCCGCGCGAGGTGCGCCTTGCGTGGCAGATCGAAATCGAAGAGCTGAACGGCGCGCACTGGTGGAGCATGACGGTCGACGCCGAAAACGGCGAAGTGCTCGGCCAGGACGACTACGTCGTGCGCGATTTCTGGAGCGCGGCGGGGCCGACGGCGGACGCCGCGACACGCACTCGCGAGTTCTTCGCGAGGAGTGTGGCGCGCGGCGCGGCGAGCCCCGCGCCGATTGGCGACGGCGCGTCGTACCGAGTCTTCGCGCAACCGAAGGAGAGTCCCAACGATGGCGGGCGGACGCTCGTGGTCGACCCGTCGAACCCGACCGCGTCTCCGTTCGGCTGGCACGATACGAACGGTGTCGCGGGGGCCGAGTTCACGGTGACGCGCGGCAACAACGTTCATGCGTACACCGACATCGACATGAACAACGTCGCGGATCCGGGCAGCGATCCGGATGGCACCGCTGCCCTCCTCTTCGATTTCCCTCTGGACCTCGGGCTGCAGCCTACTACGTACCGGCCTGCGGCCGTGACGAACCTGTTCTACTGGAACAACATCGTCCACGACGTCTTTTACCAGTACGGGTTCGACGAAAGCTCCGGCAACTTCCAGGTGAACACGTACGGCAAGGGCGGGCTCGGCAACGACGACGTCCGCGCCGAGGCTCAGGACGGCAGCGGGACCAACAACGCGAACTTCGGCACGCCGGTCGACGGCGCCCGGCCCCGTATGCAGATGTTCATCTGGACCCATCCCCGGCCAAACGACGTCGTCGTCAACGGCGGACCCGCGGCGGGCACGTACGAAGCGTCGCGCGCGCAGTTCGGTCAGCAGCTAACGCTTGCCGACTTCAACGGCACCGCCGTAGTGGCCAACGACGGCGTGGACGCGCCGGGGGATGCCTGCCAGCCGCTCATCGGCTTTCCCCCCGGCAGCATTGCGATCGTCGACCGCGGCACGTGCGAGTTCGGGTTCAAGGCGCTCACCGCGCAGCAGGCGGGCGCCAGTGGTGTGATCGTCGCCAACAACGCGCCCGGAAACCCGATCACGATGGGCCCGGGCGCCGTCGGCAACCAAGTCGTCATTCCAACGGTCATGGTCAGTCAGGCCGACGGCGACCTGTTCAAGGCGAACGCGCCGCTGAACGTCACGCTGCGCGCGAACCCGACGCGATCGACCAACCGAGACAGCGATCTTGACGCCGGGGTCATCGCCCACGAGTACGGGCATGGCATCAGCAACCGGCTCACCGGCGGCCCATCCATCGTCACCTGTTTGAACAATGCGGAACAGATGGGCGAGGGCTGGAGCGACTGGCTAGGGCTGGCGATCACGGCGAACCCGGGAGACACGCGCAACGTGCCGCGCGGCATCGGCAACTATCTGATCTTTGAGCCGAACAGCGGTGAGGGCATCCGGCCGACGCAGTACTCCCCGGACAAGACCATCAACCCGAGCAGCTACGCCTCGGTCGCCGATGTGGCGAACATCTCCCAGCCCCATGGCATCGGCTACGTCTGGGCGACGATGCTCTGGGACATGTACTGGAACCTCGTGGACAAGCACGGCTTCAACCCGAACCTGTACGAGAGCTGGAGCACCGGAGGCAACAACCTCGCCATTCAGCTCGTGATGGACGGCATGAAGTTCCAGCCGTGCCGGCCCGGTTTCGTCGACGGCCGCAACGCCGTTTTGGCGGCCGATGTGGCGCTGACCGGCGGCGACAACGAGTGCTCGATCTGGCGCGCGTTCGCCAGGCGAGGGCTCGGGGTCAGCGCAAGCCAGGGACTCAACACGAGCCGCACGGATGGCGTGGAGGCGTTCGACATGCCGGCTGCGTGCAACGCGTTCTCGAATCCAGTGAATCCAACGGGCGTGACGAGCCGCAACGCGGGCAGCGCGATACCGTTGAAGTTCACCCTGGAAGGTGGGAACGAGGGTCTCGATATCTTTGCGACTGGGTACCCGGCGTCGCAGCAGATCGATTGCGCGACGAACACGCCCACGGGCGCGCTCGAGCCGACCGATACGGCGGGCGACTCGGGGCTGACGTTCGACGCGGGAACCGGTCAATACCAGTACGTGTGGCAGACGGACAAGTCGTGGGCCGGCACCTGCCGGAGGCTGATCGTCAAGCTGAACGACGGCACGGAGTTCCACCTGCTCTTCTCGTTCCGTTAGATTCGGCATTCCGTTAGACTCGACAACCGGGAGTACCGTCACTGTCCTCCCGGTTGTTTCCATGTCTCATCCGAGAGGCGCCTGTCTCATCCTGCTCGCCGCCGTCGCCTGCGGCAGCGACGCCGCGCGCGGCGTCAGCGGCGCTCCGTCCCAGACGCAGCCGACGTGGCGTCTGGTCTGGTCGGACGAATTCGACACGGCCGGCCTGCCCGATCCGGCGAAGTGGTACTACGACACCGGCGGCCACGGCTGGGGCAACAACGAACTGCAGTTCTACACGGAGCGCCGGCTCGAGAACGCCCGGGTCGAGGGTGGACGCCTGATCGTCGAGGCGCGCCGCGAGCGCTGGCAGGAGCGCGACTACACCTCGGTGCGCCTCAACACGCGGGCCGGGTGGACCTACGGACGGATCGAGGTTCGTGCAAAACTTCCGTCGGGCCGCGGCACCTGGCCGGCGATCTGGATGCTGCCGGTCGACTGGACCTACGGAAACCGCGGCTGGCCGGACAACGGCGAGATTGACATCATGGAGCACGTCGGCTTCGACCCTGACGTCATCCATGCCTCCATTCACACGCAGGCGTACAACCACGTCGCAGGTACGCAAAAGACGGCGAAGATCGGCGTGCCTGGCGCGCGCGATTCGTTTCACGTCTTCGTGATCGAGTGGACGGATCGCGAGATCAAAGCGCTGGTCGACGACCGCCCGTACTTCACCTTCGCGAACGAGCGACTCGCAACACCGCAGGCGGATTACCGGCACTGGCCGTTCGACAAGAGCTTTCGCGTCCTGATCAACATCGCCGTCGGCGGGAACTGGGGCGGCCAACAGGGCGTGGACGAGTCCATCTGGCCACAGCGGATGGAAGTGGATTACGTGCGCGTGTTACAACTCGGACCGCAGTGAGAGACTGCTACGCTGGCAAGTTGTGAGGTCTGAGTTCTGAGTTTTTGAACTCAGAACTCAAGACTCAGAACTCAAGACTCAAGACTGCTAGAAACATGACCGACGAGAAGCCTCTCAAGTCATCGTTCGAGCTCGCGATGGAACGGCTGAAGAAAGTCGACGCCGACGCCGGCGTCGAGCCGCGCCGCCTGACCGATGAGCAAAAGGCCTCCATCGCAGAGCTCCGGCGCTTCTATGAGGCGAAGCTCGCGGAGCAGGAGCTGCTGCACCAGTCGGCGCTGCGAAAGATCCCGGATCCCGAAGCCCGGGCGGCGCTCGAGGAGGAGTACCGGCGCGATCGCGACCGCCTGGTCGCGCAGCGGGACGCGAAGCTCGAAAAGATCCGCTCCGGGCAATCCTAGCGACGCCGTTGACAGCGACGAACCTCCGTCGTGACCTCGGCCTGTGGGCCGTCGCCGGCGTGGTCGCGGGCGACATGCTCGGGTCGGGCATCTTCTTCACGCCCGGCGAGCTGGCCGCGGTCGCGCTCGCGCCCTGGCACGTGTACCTGCTCTGGGCGCTCGCCGGAGGCATCACGCTCTGCGGCGCCCTCACACTCGCCGAGCTCGCCAGCCGCTGGCCGCGCGCCGGTGCTCCGTTCCACATCATTCGCGAAAGCTTCGGACCGTTCCTGGCATTCGCGACCATCTGGATGCAGGTCTGGGTGGCCGGCCCGGGCTCGATCGCCGGCGTGGCGGTCGCGTTCGGCGAGTTCGTCGCGCGTACCGGCCCTCCGTTCGATCGCTGGTCGGCGCCCGCCTGGGGCGCTGCCGCGATCGCGTTTTTTGTGGCGGTCAACCTGCTCGGCGTGCGATGGGGCGGACGCACGCAGATTGCCTTGACGACGGCGAAGGTTGCCGGACTGCTGGCGCTCGTGGCCGGCAGCTTGTGGCTCACAGACGCAGGAAGTCAGAGGCTGTCGAGCGCTTCGGGCGGTGTCGGGCCCGCACGCGCGCTCGGCGATTTCATCCGCGTAGTCGGGCTGGGGATCGGGGCCGTGCTCTACACGTACGACGGGTGGATCGACGTCTCCTACCTCTCGGGCGAGGTGAAGGATCCCCGACGTCATCTCTCACGCGGACTCGGCTACGGCGTCGCCGGCGTCACGCTGCTGTACGTGATCGTCAACGTCGCGCTGCTTCGGGTCATGCCGCTCGACGCGATGCGCGCGGCCCCGACGACGGTGGCGACCGACGTCGCGCG
>CAVRXL010000008.1:2500-372225 GCA_963725145.1 uncultured Acidobacteriota bacterium | reverse complement strand
GGCTGAAGAGGTCCTCGGCCGTTCGATCTCTGTCGTTATCCCTTCGGATCACCAACCCTTGGAAAACGAGTTGTTGCAACGGGTTCGACAGGGCGAACGCGTCGAGCCCCATGAGACCGTCCGCATTCGGAAGGATGGACGAAAGATTGAGGTCTCGCTCTCGCTGTCGCCCGTTCATGGACCCGGACGGGGAGAGCATCGGCGTGTCGATGATCGCTCGCGATATCGATCGAAGCGGCCTAATCGAGCGCGAGGCGCTGCGGCTGGCGGCGATCGTCGATTCCTCCGACGATGCGATCGTCAGCAAGGACCTCAACGGGATCGTCACGTCGTGGAACCGCGCCGCCGAGCACATGTTCGGATACACGGCCGACGAGATCGTGGGGAAGTCGATCAAGACCATCATCCCGCCGGACCGGCTGCCCGAAGAGGACTTCGTCCTCTCGCAGGTGCGCAAGGCCATCCGGATCGAGCATTTCGAGACCGTGCGGGTCCGCAAGGACGGCTCGCTCATCGACATCTCGCTGACCGTGTCGCCGATCAAGGGGAAGGACGGCCAGGTCATCGGCGTCTCGAAGATCGCGCGCGACATCGGCGAGCGGAAACGCCTGCTGGCGGAGCTCGAGCAATCGAACCGGTTGAAGGACGAATTCCTCGCCACGCTGTCGCACGAGCTGCGCACGCCGCTGAACGCGGTCATGGGGTACGCGCAGATGCTCCGCGAAGGGAAGATCGGCGAGCAGAGTCAGGGCCGGGCGCTCGAGCTGATCGACCGAAACGCACGAGCCCTGGTGCGGCTGGTGAGCGACGTGTTCGACATTTCCACGATCGTCGCCGGCAAGGCGCGGCTGAAGCTCGAACCGAGCGATCTGGTACCGGTCCTGGAAGCTGCGATCGATGTCGTCCGGCCGGGCCTGGAGGCGAAACGGTTGTCGCTCGTGCGCGATCTCGAACCTGGCCCGGCGACGGTCCTGGGTGATGCAGATCGGCTGCAGCAGGTGTTCTGGAACCTGCTCGCCAACGCGATGAAGTTCACGCCGGAGGGGGGCCGGGTCACCGTGAGGCTCCGGAAGCACGCGGGGATCGTCCACGTCTCGGTCAGCGACACCGGCGCCGGCATCTCGCCCGACTTCCTTCCGTATCTGTTCCAGCGGTTCCGCCAGGGCAATCAGCGCGTCGACCGGGAGTACGCGGGCCTTGGTCTCGGGCTCGCGCTCGTCCGGCACTTCGTCGAGCTGCACGGCGGCACCGTGCAGGCGGCCAGCACCGGACCGGGGCAGGGATCTACCTTCGACGTGTCACTCCCGCTGTTCGCGGGTCAAACGCTATCGTGACCTCCCTTCCGGTGATCGATGTCGCGCCCTTCGTCTCCGGAGGGGGCGACCCTTCGACTACGCTCAGGGCAAGCCCTTCGACTTCGCTCAGGGCAACTCAGATCCGCGACGCCTGCCGTAGCGCCGGCTTCTTCTACATCGTCGGACATGGCGTCGACGAGGGATTGCAGGCGCGGCTCGAATCGCTCAGCCGGCGCTTCTTCGCACAGCCGCTCGAGACGAAGCTGGCGATCCGCATGGAGCTGGGCGGCCTGGCGTGGCGCGGCTACTTTCCGGTGCGGGGAGAGCTGACCAGGGGGAGGCCGGATCTCAAGGAAGGGCTGTACTTCGGCGCGGAGCTGCCGGACGGCCACCCGCGCGTCGCCGCCGGGACGCCGCTGCACGGCCGCAATCTCTTCCCGGATATTCCCGGCTTCCGCGAGACGGTTCTCGACTACATCGGCACGATGACGCGGCTCGGCCACGCGTTGATGCAGGGTTTCGGGCTGAGCCTCGGCCTCGACGCGTCTTACTTCGACGATCCGGTACACCCGCGACCCGCTGGTCCTCTTCCGCATCTTCAATTACCCGGCGAGCACCCCCACGACTTCGGAGCCGGAGTGGGGGGTCGGGGAGCACACCGACTACGGCCTGCTCACGATCCTGAAGCAGGACGACGTCGGCGGGCTGCAGGTGAAGGGACCGTCGGGCTGGATCGACGCGCCGCCGATTCCCGGTTCCTTCGTCTGCAACATCGGCGACATGCTCGACCGGATGACCGGTGGGTTCTATCGCTCGACGCCGCACCGCGTGCACAACCCGAGCGGCCGCGCACGGCTGTCGTTTCCTTTTTTCTTCGATCCGGGTTTCGACGCCGACGTACGGCCGATCCAGGTGGGTGCGTCGGTCTTTGAAGCGACGGACGACAAGGCGGAGCGCTGGGACCAGACGAGCGTCCACGAGTTCAAGGGGACGTACGGCGATTACATTCTTGGCAAGGTATCCAAAGTCTTCCCCGATCTCCGCCGCAGGGTCCTTTAAGCAGGGACCGCCGACGAAAATCAGGGACGAGCCGTCATTATCCAGGGACGAACGCGGACGCTTGTGCTATTCTCCCGCCCCACTCTCACGGGAGGAAGCAAAGATGGCGTACCGTGTCCCGAGTGCATTCATCGTCGCCTGCGCTTGCGCCCTGATTGGCGTCGGCCTGGCCGCACAAGACAATCCCGGCCGGGGCCGCAAAGCGTATCGGCCGAACACCGTCTCGCGTGGAACGCCGGGTGAGCCGGCCAGGGGTCCCTCCACGGGTCAGCCGGTGGACATCGCGTTGACGTACCTGCGTGCTCAGAGAGCGGACTTCGGCCTCACAGAAGCCGACCTGAAGGACGTCACCATCACAAGCTCTTACACGAGCGCGCACAACGGCGTGACGCACGTGTATCTGCGGCAGCGCTATGAGGGGGTTGACGTCTACGCCGCGGAGGCCAACGTCAACGTCGCGCGTGACGGCAGCATCGTCAGCGCGGGAAGCAGCTTCTTCGGTGACCTCGCCGGTGCCGTAAAGACCGGACCGCCGGCGCGCAGCGCGGCCGACGCCGCGCTGGCGGCAGCTCGGAGCGCGGGTCTGGACGTCAAGGATTCGCTCACGGTCCAGGAAGTTCGATCGGGGCCGGACCAGGCGACCGTCCTGACGAGCGGCGGCGTGTCCAGCCAGCCGATTACGGCCCGCCTCGTCTATCAGCCGACGGGCCCGCGCGAGGTGCGCCTTGCGTGGCAGATCGAAATCGAAGAGCTGAACGGCGCGCACTGGTGGAGCATGACGGTCGACGCCGAAAACGGCGAAGTGCTCGGCCAGGACGACTACGTCGTGCGCGATTTCTGGAGCGCGGCGGGGCCGACGGCGGACGCCGCGACACGCACTCGCGAGTTCTTCGCGAGGAGTGTGGCGCGCGGCGCGGCGAGCCCCGCGCCGATTGGCGACGGCGCGTCGTACCGAGTCTTCGCGCAACCGAAGGAGAGTCCCAACGATGGCGGGCGGACGCTCGTGGTCGACCCGTCGAACCCGACCGCGTCTCCGTTCGGCTGGCACGATACGAACGGTGTCGCGGGGGCCGAGTTCACGGTGACGCGCGGCAACAACGTTCATGCGTACACCGACATCGACATGAACAACGTCGCGGATCCGGGCAGCGATCCGGATGGCACCGCTGCCCTCCTCTTCGATTTCCCTCTGGACCTCGGGCTGCAGCCTACTACGTACCGGCCTGCGGCCGTGACGAACCTGTTCTACTGGAACAACATCGTCCACGACGTCTTTTACCAGTACGGGTTCGACGAAAGCTCCGGCAACTTCCAGGTGAACACGTACGGCAAGGGCGGGCTCGGCAACGACGACGTCCGCGCCGAGGCTCAGGACGGCAGCGGGACCAACAACGCGAACTTCGGCACGCCGGTCGACGGCGCCCGGCCCCGTATGCAGATGTTCATCTGGACCCATCCCCGGCCAAACGACGTCGTCGTCAACGGCGGACCCGCGGCGGGCACGTACGAAGCGTCGCGCGCGCAGTTCGGTCAGCAGCTAACGCTTGCCGACTTCAACGGCACCGCCGTAGTGGCCAACGACGGCGTGGACGCGCCGGGGGATGCCTGCCAGCCGCTCATCGGCTTTCCCCCCGGCAGCATTGCGATCGTCGACCGCGGCACGTGCGAGTTCGGGTTCAAGGCGCTCACCGCGCAGCAGGCGGGCGCCAGTGGTGTGATCGTCGCCAACAACGCGCCCGGAAACCCGATCACGATGGGCCCGGGCGCCGTCGGCAACCAAGTCGTCATTCCAACGGTCATGGTCAGTCAGGCCGACGGCGACCTGTTCAAGGCGAACGCGCCGCTGAACGTCACGCTGCGCGCGAACCCGACGCGATCGACCAACCGAGACAGCGATCTTGACGCCGGGGTCATCGCCCACGAGTACGGGCATGGCATCAGCAACCGGCTCACCGGCGGCCCATCCATCGTCACCTGTTTGAACAATGCGGAACAGATGGGCGAGGGCTGGAGCGACTGGCTAGGGCTGGCGATCACGGCGAACCCGGGAGACACGCGCAACGTGCCGCGCGGCATCGGCAACTATCTGATCTTTGAGCCGAACAGCGGTGAGGGCATCCGGCCGACGCAGTACTCCCCGGACAAGACCATCAACCCGAGCAGCTACGCCTCGGTCGCCGATGTGGCGAACATCTCCCAGCCCCATGGCATCGGCTACGTCTGGGCGACGATGCTCTGGGACATGTACTGGAACCTCGTGGACAAGCACGGCTTCAACCCGAACCTGTACGAGAGCTGGAGCACCGGAGGCAACAACCTCGCCATTCAGCTCGTGATGGACGGCATGAAGTTCCAGCCGTGCCGGCCCGGTTTCGTCGACGGCCGCAACGCCGTTTTGGCGGCCGATGTGGCGCTGACCGGCGGCGACAACGAGTGCTCGATCTGGCGCGCGTTCGCCAGGCGAGGGCTCGGGGTCAGCGCAAGCCAGGGACTCAACACGAGCCGCACGGATGGCGTGGAGGCGTTCGACATGCCGGCTGCGTGCAACGCGTTCTCGAATCCAGTGAATCCAACGGGCGTGACGAGCCGCAACGCGGGCAGCGCGATACCGTTGAAGTTCACCCTGGAAGGTGGGAACGAGGGTCTCGATATCTTTGCGACTGGGTACCCGGCGTCGCAGCAGATCGATTGCGCGACGAACACGCCCACGGGCGCGCTCGAGCCGACCGATACGGCGGGCGACTCGGGGCTGACGTTCGACGCGGGAACCGGTCAATACCAGTACGTGTGGCAGACGGACAAGTCGTGGGCCGGCACCTGCCGGAGGCTGATCGTCAAGCTGAACGACGGCACGGAGTTCCACCTGCTCTTCTCGTTCCGTTAGATTCGGCATTCCGTTAGACTCGACAACCGGGAGTACCGTCACTGTCCTCCCGGTTGTTTCCATGTCTCATCCGAGAGGCGCCTGTCTCATCCTGCTCGCCGCCGTCGCCTGCGGCAGCGACGCCGCGCGCGGCGTCAGCGGCGCTCCGTCCCAGACGCAGCCGACGTGGCGTCTGGTCTGGTCGGACGAATTCGACACGGCCGGCCTGCCCGATCCGGCGAAGTGGTACTACGACACCGGCGGCCACGGCTGGGGCAACAACGAACTGCAGTTCTACACGGAGCGCCGGCTCGAGAACGCCCGGGTCGAGGGTGGACGCCTGATCGTCGAGGCGCGCCGCGAGCGCTGGCAGGAGCGCGACTACACCTCGGTGCGCCTCAACACGCGGGCCGGGTGGACCTACGGACGGATCGAGGTTCGTGCAAAACTTCCGTCGGGCCGCGGCACCTGGCCGGCGATCTGGATGCTGCCGGTCGACTGGACCTACGGAAACCGCGGCTGGCCGGACAACGGCGAGATCGACATCATGGAGCACGTCGGCTTCGACCCTGACGTCATCCATGCCTCCATTCACACGCAGGCGTACAACCACGTCGCAGGTACGCAAAAGACGGCGAAGATCGGCGTGCCTGGCGCGCGCGATTCGTTTCACGTCTTCGTGATCGAGTGGACGGATCGCGAGATCAAAGCGCTGGTCGACGACCGCCCCTACTTCACCTTCGCGAACGAGCGACTCGCAACACCGCAGGCGGATTACCGGCACTGGCCGTTCGACAAGAGCTTTCGCGTCCTGATCAACATCGCCGTCGGCGGGAACTGGGGCGGCCAACAGGGCGTGGACGAGTCCATCTGGCCACAGCGGATGGAAGTGGATTACGTGCGCGTGTTACAACTCGGACCGCAGTGAGAGACTGCTACGCTGGCAAGTTGTGAGGTCTGAGTTCTGAGTTTTTGAACTCAGAACTCAAGACTCAGAACTCAAGACTCAAGACTGCTAGAAACATGACCGACGAGAAGCCTCTCAAGTCATCGTTCGAGCTCGCGATGGAACGGCTGAAGAAAGTCGACGCCGACGCCGGCGTCGAGCCGCGCCGCCTGACCGATGAGCAAAAGGCCTCCATCGCAGAGCTCCGGCGCTTCTATGAGGCGAAGCTCGCGGAGCAGGAGCTGCTGCACCAGTCGGCGCTGCGAAAGATCCCGGATCCCGAAGCCCGGGCGGCGCTCGAGGAGGAGTACCGGCGCGATCGCGACCGCCTGGTCGCGCAGCGGGACGCGAAGCTCGAAAAGATCCGCTCCGGGCAATCCTAGCGACGCCGTTGACAGCGACGAACCTCCGTCGTGACCTCGGCCTGTGGGCCGTCGCCGGCGTGGTCGCGGGCGACATGCTCGGGTCGGGCATCTTCTTCACGCCCGGCGAGCTGGCCGCGGTCGCGCTCGCGCCCTGGCACGTGTACCTGCTCTGGGCGCTCGCCGGAGGCATCACGCTCTGCGGCGCCCTCACACTCGCCGAGCTCGCCAGCCGCTGGCCGCGCGCCGGTGCTCCGTTCCACATCATTCGCGAAAGCTTCGGACCGTTCCTGGCATTCGCGACCATCTGGATGCAGGTCTGGGTGGCCGGCCCGGGCTCGATCGCCGGCGTGGCGGTCGCGTTCGGCGAGTTCGTCGCGCGTACCGGCCCTCCGTTCGATCGCTGGTCGGCGCCCGCCTGGGGCGCTGCCGCGATCGCGTTTTTTGTGGCGGTCAACCTGCTCGGCGTGCGATGGGGCGGACGCACGCAGATTGCCTTGACGACGGCGAAGGTTGCCGGACTGCTGGCGCTCGTGGCCGGCAGCTTGTGGCTCACAGACGCAGGAAGTCAGAGGCTGTCGAGCGCTTCGGGCGGTGTCGGGCCCGCACGCGCGCTCGGCGATTTCATCCGCGTAGTCGGGCTGGGGATCGGGGCCGTGCTCTACACGTACGACGGGTGGATCGACGTCTCCTACCTCTCGGGCGAGGTGAAGGATCCCCGACGTCATCTCTCACGCGGACTCGGCTACGGCGTCGCCGGCGTCACGCTGCTGTACGTGATCGTCAACGTCGCGCTGCTTCGGGTCATGCCGCTCGACGCGATGCGCGCGGCCCCGACGACGGTGGCGACCGACGTCGCGCGCGCGTTGTTCGGGCCGACGGGCGGATCGCTGCTCCACGGGCTCATCATCCTCTCCATCTTCGGCGCGATGGGCGGGCTCATCATGACGCTCCCGCGCCTCTACTACGCCGCCGCGGCCGAGTACGCGGACGAGACCACCGGCGCGCCACGGGCGATCTTTCGCGCGCTGTCGGTCCTCACGCCGAGAAGCGCCGTGCCCGCCGCCGCGCTGCTCCTGTCGGCCGCCGCGGCAACCGTCGCGCTCGTCTTCTTCGGAACGTTCTCGCGAATCGTGAACTTCTTCGTGGTGCCGCTGCAGCTGAACAACATCCTGCTCGTCGCCGCGGTGTTCCGCCTGCGTCGGAGCGGTCCGGGGGAGCCGGGCTACCGCGCCCCGGGATATCCTGTCCTGCCGCTCGTCTACATCGCGGTGATAGGCTTCTTCCTGGTCAGCGCAATCGTGTTCCGGCCGTACGAGACGCTGACGGGCGTCGCCCTGACGATGACCGCGGCGCCCGCGTACTGGCTGATGTTCCGGAGGCCCCGGTGAGAAACGGCTACGGCGTTCCGAACGCGTACGGCACGCTCGCGCGCGTGCTGATGCATCGCCCGGGACCCGAGCTCGATTTCGTGACCGAGAAGACGATCGACGAGTTCCACTTCGCGCGATCGGTGGATCGCGCGCGGTTCGTCGCCGACTACGACGCGATGCTCGATCGCTTCCGCGCGCACGGCGTCGAGCCGCTGCTCGTCGCCGACGTCCTGTCCTCGGATCGGGATGCGCTGTCCTACATGGCACGCCGGCCGAACATGACCTACACGCGCGACCTCGCCGTCGTCCTCGCGACCGGCGCGGTGCTGATGAGCCCGTGGCAGAAAGGACGGCAGGGGGATCAGGAGATGATGGCGCGGGCGTTCCGGCGCCTGGGGATTCCCATCCTGGCGGCCATCGAAGCGCCCGGCTACCTCGAGGGGGGCGGCGTGACGATGATTGGCGACGATACGCTGGTGGCCTCGCTGTGCGACCGCGCCACGCCTCAGGGCCTGCGGACGCTGCGGGAGGCCGGGTTCGGCGCCGGCGCGAAGTACTTTCTCGAGGTGCCCCTCCCCGCCGGGCACATCCACATCGACGGCATCTTCATGGTGCTCGACGAGCGGCTCTGCCTCATCCACGAGGAGTCGCTCTCGACGTTCCCCTGCCGGCTCTACGAACGGGGACAGGCCGATCCGCGGCACGTGATGTTCCTGGAGTTCCTCGACGAGCGCGGGTTCCGATGCCTTTCGATCACGGATGAGGAGCGCCGCGAAGGTCATCTGAACGTCGTCGTCACCGAACGGTCGAAGCGCGCGGTGGGCTTCCACACGGCGGTCCGCATCGGGGCAGAGATGGCGCGCGCGGGTTGGACGCTCGACACCTTCCCGTCCGACGAGCTCTTCATGGGAAAAGGTGGCGCGCACTGCATGACCTGCCCGGTGCTCATCCGCTAGCTTCAGCATTCCTCGAACAAACCAGCTCGACATCGTACCCACATCGGCGTGCCGTGGTTCAAGCCGACGCTGCCGGCGACGAACCAGAACTTCGGGCGGCCGTCGCGGTTAATCGATCCGGGGAGGAGATTGCAGTTCGGGTTGCGTATGCGTTTTAAGGGCTTTAAACGCAGAGGACGCAGAGGAGGCTGAGGACGCAGAGACATCTAGCAGGAGGTTTGGGAGGTTTAGGGAGGTTGACTGCGCTTGTCACGACTGAGCCGTCACGCGGACGGCCCGGCAAAGCCGGGCCGGGCTGATGTGAATGTGCGACGGACGTGAGCGGTCTGATGCGTCCTGCGGCTCACGTCCGTCGCACATTCACGTCAGCCGCCGCGCTGCGCGCGGCGTCCGCGTGACGCGTATTTGCCTGCGAAAAGGGGCATCCGTGTAATCCGTGTAATCCGTGGCCCGTGATCCGTGAAGTCATCCTCCCAGATCCTCCCTGACCTCCCCCCTAAAAACGTCCACGCGTATCGCGGCCATCCACGGTTATAAACGGTCATGCAGCGTAATCAGCGGTTAGTAGCAGCGGTCCTCACCCTGCCGTGGATCGTGCTGTCGTTGTCGCTCCAGCGCGCTCCGAATATCGACGAGCGCGTCGAAGAGCTGCTCGCAAAGATGACGCTCGAGGAAAAGCTCGGGCAGCTCCAGCAGCTCGACGGCCACGCGGAGGGGGGCTACCGGCCCGAGCATCTCGATCTGGCCCGGCGCGGCCTGCTCGGCTCGACGCTGAACGTCCGGGGCGCCGCGAACGTCAACGCCCTGCAGCGCGCGGCCGTCGAAGAGTCACGGCTGAAAATTCCCCTGATCTTCGCCTTCGACGTGATCCACGGCTACCGCACCATCTTCCCGATTCCGCTCGGCGAGGCCGCGACCTGGAACCCCGCGGACGCCGAGCGGTCGGCGGCGATCGCCGCGGCCGAGGCCAGGGCCGCGGGCGTCCAGTGGACGTTCGCGCCGATGGTGGACATCGCCCGCGACGCGCGCTGGGGCCGTGTGGCGGAAGGCGCGGGCGAAGATCCGTTTCTCGGCTCCGCCTTTGCCGCGGCGCGGGTCCGCGGCTTCCAGGGGACCGACTACAGCCGGCCCGACAAGGTCGTCGCCTGCGCGAAGCACTGGGTCGCGTACGGCGCGGCGGAGGGGGGCCGCGACTACGACACGGTCGATGTGTCCGAACGCTCGCTCCGGACCATCTTTTTCCCGCCCTTCAAGGCGGCCGTGGACGCGGGCGCCGGCACCGTGATGAGCGCGTTCAACGACATCAACGGCGTGCCCGCCTCCGCAAATCCGTTCACGCTCACGACGGTTTTGCGCGACGAATGGCGCTTCGACGGCATCGTCGTCTCCGACTACACCTCCGTCACCGAACTGATCAAGCACCGCGTCGCGGCAGACGAGGCGGACGCCGCGCGGCAGGCGCTCGCCGCGGGCGTGGACGTCGAGATGGTGAGCCGGTCCTACGTCACGCATGGCGCCGAGCTGGTCAAATCGGGACGCCTGTCGCCTGCGGCCATCGATCAAGCCCTGCGCCGCGTGCTGCGAATCAAGCTGCGCGCGGGGTTGTTCGAGCGCCCGTATGCGGACGCAGAGCTCGAGCGGAAAACACTGATCACGCCAGACCACCGAAAAGCGGCGCGCGAGATCGCGGCGCGGTCGATGGTGCTGCTGAAGAACGACCGGCGGGTGCTTCCGTTGTCGCCGCAAGTGTCGCGGCTGGCCGTCATCGGCCCGCTGGCCGACGCGGCATCTGAAATGATGGGGTCGTGGACCGGCGACGGCAGGTCGGAGGATGCCGTGTCGCTCCTCGCCGGCATCAAAGCGGCGGTCTCGCCCTCGACGCGCGTTGTTCATGTGAAGGGTGTCGAGATCGATGCGCCTGGGCCCGCGGGACCTGAGAGGTCCCGCGCTCCGGATTTCTCCGACGCCGTGGCCGCCGCGCGAGACGCCGATGCCGTGATCCTGGCGCTCGGCGAGTCGGCCGGTATGAGCGGCGAAGCGGCGTCGCGCGCGGATCTGGGGCTGCCGGGCCATCAGCAGGCGCTCGCCGACGCGGTCCTCGCCGCGGGACGGCCGGTCGCCGTCGTTCTCTTCAACGGCCGTCCGCTCGCGATCCCGAGGCTCGCCGAGTCCGCGCCGGCGATCCTCGAAGCCTGGTTCCCCGGCACAGAAGCCGGCCACGCCGTCGCCGACGTCCTCTTCGGCAAGGTCAACCCCGGCGGAAAGCTGCCGGTCACTTTTCCTCGAACCGTCGGACAGGTCCCGCTCTACTACAACCATCTGAGCACCGGACGGCCGCCAGACGAGAAGAACAAATACACGTCGAAGTACCTGGACGTGTCCTGGACACCGCTCTTTCCGTTCGGCCATGGCCTCGGCTACTCGACATTCACGCTCTCGAATCTCGAGCTGAGCGCTCCCGCGATCACGGCCACCAGTCGACTGAGAGTCTCGGTCGACGTCGCGAACGTCGGGGAGCGTGCGGGGGACGAAGTCGTTCAGCTCTACGTGCAGGATGTCGTCGCGAGCATGACGCGTCCTGTGCAGGAGCTGAAGGGATTTCAGCGCATCACGCTGAACGCAGGTGAGCGGCGGAAGGTGGAGTTCTGGCTCGGACGTGAAGAACTGGGGTTCCACGGCCGCGACATGACCTGGATCGTCGAGCCGGGGGAGTTCCGGCTCCGCGTCTCGAACAGCTCCGTCGGCGGCCTCGAAGGAACGTTTACGGTGGGGGTCGGCGCCGGCATAGGCGCAGCCCAGCCAGCGTCGCCCGCGGCCGCGGTGCCGACGCGGCCCGCGCCCGTCCGCTACACGCTGAACAAGGAAGACGACCGGTTCCTGAACGATCTGTCCCGGCGGTCGTTCCAGTTCTTCTGGGAGAACGCCGACCCGCAGACCGGCATCGTCCGCGATCGGGCGCGCACCGACGGATCCGCGCACGTGGAAGATCGGCGCTGGGTCGGGAGCATCGCGTCGACCGGCTTCGGCCTGACCGCCCTCTGCATCGCGGCGGATCGCGGGTGGAGCCAGCCCGCGCAGGCGCGACAGCGGGCGCGCGCCACGCTGTCAACCTTCGCGGACCGGCTGTACAACAACCACGGCTGGTTCCATCACTTCCTCGACATCCGCACGGGCGAACGCCTCTGGAAGAGCGAAGTCTCGTCGATCGACACGGCGCTCTTCATGGGCGGCGTTTTGACCGTGAAGCAGTGCTTTGCCGACGACGGCGAAATCGTGAAAGACGCAGACACGATTTACAGGCGGATGGACTTCCGGTGGATGCTGAACGGCCACCCGACCCTTCTGTCCCACGGTTGGTATCCGGAGCGCGGGTTCATCGTGAACCGCTGGCAGGAGTTCAGCGAGGCGATGATCCTGTACTTCCTCGGGTTGGGGTCACCGACGCATCCGCTGCCGGCGGCATCGTGGGCAGCCTGGGGACGGCCGCTGTTTACATACGGCAGCTACACCTACGTCCACACCGTGCCGCCGCTGTTTCTGCACCAGTACTCGCACGCGTGGGTCGATTTCCGGAAGTGGCGCGACCCCGTCCCGCCGCAGCCCGACTGGTTCGCGAACTCGATCGTGGCGACACAGGCGCAGCGTCAGTTCTTTCTCGATCTGCGCAAGGAGTTTTCAGGATACGGCCCGAACATGTGGGGCCTCACGGCGTCGGACGCACCGAAGGGTTATATCGCCTGGGGCGGGCCGCCGCGTCACGAGGCCATCGACGGCACGGTCGTCCCGGCCGCTCCCGGCGGCTCGCTGATGTTCGCGCCTGACATCACGCTGCCGGCGCTCCGCGAGATGCACCGCCGCTTCGGCGACCGCATCTACGCGCGCTACGGTTTCACGGACGCGTTCAACCCGACGACGGGCTGGGTCAATCCCGACGTGATCGGCATCGACGTCGGGATCACCCTTCTCAGCGCCGAGAATCTGCGCAGTGGGAAAGTCTGGGCGTGGTTCATGAAGAACCCGGAGATCGTCCGGGCTCTCGAGCGCGCCGCTACTCGACGGCCACCCGCTTGAGCAGCGCGCGGTCGGTCAGCAGCTTGCCCGCGCCGAGCACGACGGTTGCGAGCGGGTTCTCCGCGAGCAGGACGGGCAACCCCGTTTCATCCCGCAGACGGCGATCGAGGTTACGGATGAGCGCGCCTCCTCCGGTCAGCACGACGCCGCGGTCGAAGATGTCGCCGCACAGCTCGGGCGGAACGCGCTCGAGCGCCTCGCGAACGGCTTTCACGATGACGCGGACGGGCTCGCACAGCGCCTCGCGGATTTCGGAGTCGGTGATCGTCACGGTGCGCGGCACGCCTTCCGACAGGTGGCGCCCCTTCACGTCCATGCTCAGCGGCGCCTCGAGCGGCGCGGCGGATCCGATCTCGAACTTGATCTGCTCGGCCGTGCGCTCGCCGATCAGGAGGTTGTGCCTCTTCTTCATGTACTGAATGATGGCGGCGTCGAGGTCGTCGCCCGCCACCCGCAGCGACCGGCCATAGACCACGCCCGCCATCGAGATGATCGCGATGTCCGTCGTCCCGCCGCCGATGTCGATGACCATGTTTCCGGTGGGGTCGGTCACGGGCAGACCGGCGCCGATCGCCGCCGCCATCGGTTCGTCCACCAGGTGAACCTCGCTCGCCTTGAGCCGGACCGCGCCTTCCTTTACCGCGCGGCGCTCCACCGGGGTGATTTCGGGCGGCACGCCGATCACGAGGCGCGGCCGCACGAGGGCACGGCCTTTATTCACCTTCTTGATGAAGTGCGCGAGCATCTTCTCGACGGCCTCGAAGTCGGCGATCACCCCACCCTTCATCGGCCGGATCGGGGTGATGTTGGGGGGGGTCCGCCCGAGCATGTCGCGCGCTTCGGTCCCAACCGCTTCAACGCAGCCGCGCTGGGTGTTGAAGGCGACAATGGACGGCTCGTCGAGGACGATCTCTCCCCGGGTGAAGATGCAGGTGTTGGCGGTCCCGAGGTCGACGGCGACGTCCGAGGCAAAACCCGAAAACAGATTCATGAACTGGCTCCGTGTGGGTGGGCTGGTATGGCATATACGGTTCCGGCCAACGCCGCAACACGATCGCCGAAAATCCTGAGGAAAATGTGCAGAAGTAAGCAGGCCGGGGTCCGGATCACTCGCGGCGCGCGTCACAGATCGCGGCAGTGGATTACGGTTCTTGGAGGGCGCTGAGGTCGCCGAGGACGCAGAGAAAGGCGGGGACGAGGAGGCACAGAGACACAGAGACGCATAGGGAGTCGAAGGGCGTGATTTGACGGCTCTAGCGAGCCGCAGTCTGGGGGCCGTCACGCCGAGCGGCCCGGCCCGCCGAGCCGTAGCCAGGCAGCCGCGCTTAGCGCGGCCTCGGCGTGACGGCCCTCAGACGGTTCGCCCAACAGCTCTGAAAATCACGACATTCTCTGTGTCTCTGCGTCTCCGCGTCTCCCCGTGCCCGGTCTTCTCCGCGGCCTCACACTACCTCGGCGATCTCAAAAAACCGCGACCGCCCGGAGAGGTCCTCCCGACCCGTTCTCGATCTTCATGGGCAGGGCGATGACCGTCGCCCCCCGGGCGGGGAGCCGGTCGAGATTCGTCAGGTTCTCGAGGTTGAAGACGTTCCGCGCGGCGGCGATCCGATGGACGACGAAGTCCTGCGAGCGGCCGTAGTCGATCGAGGCGGTGTCGACGCCGAGCCCGGCGACCTGGCGGCCCTCGACGAGGAGGCGTCCCGCTTCCTCGCCAAAACCGGGGAAACTGAGCTTCGAGGCGTCCCCCGGGGTGTCATCGCCGAGATATGCCTTCGCGTCCGGCCAGTGCCGGCTCCAGCCGGTGCGCATCACGACGATCGTCCCGGCCGCGATCCGTCCGTGCTGCGTTTCGAACCGCTCCACGTCGGCGCGGGTGAGCCGATAGTCGCGATCCTTCGCCGCGGCCGACGTCACGTCGATGACGGCCGCCGGCGCGATGAGACGGTCGAGCGGGATCTGGTCGGCAGTCCACTTCCCTTCTCCGAAGTGGACGGGCGCGTCCAGGTGCGTCCCGCCGTGCTCCGCGGTGCAGAGGCTGTATGCCGCGTAGAACCAGCCGCCCGGCGTCGGGCCGTAGGCGAGCTTCTCGTGTTGAAACTTCGTCGGCGAGGTCGGCCAGTACAGCGTGCGCGGACCGTACTCGTGCGTCAGGTCGACCATTTTTCGACCGGTGAGGTCGAGCGGCTGCGCACCGGACGAGGCTGAAGCCTCGTACCACACGAACGCGGACCCGACAGCGAAGCTGACGAGCAGGACAAGCGTCCATCCGCGGAATCCGTGGCTCATGTTGCACTCTCCATCCTCGCCGCGATCGCCTCGAACTCCGGCCGGGCGCCGGTCCACCGCAGCTCGTCCACCGACGCGAAGACAGGCACGTCCGTCCTGAGCGTCGCGAGATCCCGAAAGAGAAAGGCCAGATCCCTCTGCTCCTCGAGCACCCGGGCCAGCGCGCCGGCGTTCCGGACGTTCGCGTGCCACTCGCGATAGTCGCGCGGGATATCCTCGAGCCGCTTGAAGCGCGCCAGAACCTCCGACGCCGACTTCTGCCCCCATCCGGGGAGCCCGGGGTAGCCGTCGGACGAATCGCCGACGAGCGCGAGCCAGTCGGGGATCGAGCCCGGCCCCACGCCGAATTTCTTGACGACGTCCGGCTCGGTTCGTACGTCGCCCGTCCGCCTGTTCAACTGAACGACGCGATCGCCGCGGACCGATTGAGAGAGGTCCTTGTCCGGCGTGCAGATGATCACGCGCTGCACCCGCTTGTCAGCCGACGCCTTCTCGGCCGCCGACGCCAGCGCATCGTCCGCTTCATACTCCACCATGGGCCAGACGACGATCCCGGCGGCGTAGAGGGCCACCTCGAGGGGCTCGAACTGCGCGAGAAGATTGGGATCCACGCCCGCGCCGGTCTTGTATCCCCGCCAGAGCCGGTTGCGGAACGACTCGATGACGTGGTCGGTCGCGACGCCGACGTGGGTCGTGCCGCGCTGGATCATGCCGAGGACGGAGTTCACGACCCCGCGGACGGCCGCGATCTCGTGGCCGTCGGCGTCTTTTGCCGACGGCAGCGCGTAGAAATGGCGGAAGAGCTCGTAGGTGCCGTCGATGAGATGGACGTTCACGGCTGTTCCGGAACACGCGCGACGAGGTGGACGTCGAGGAGACCCTCACGCGTCGAAATGCTCAATTCCGACAGCAGCGGCAACAGATCTGCCGCGCCGGCTCTGACGAGGAGCGGCCGGAGGTCCAGGAACAGGTTATCCCCTTCTATCCGGATACCCGCGGGCAACACCTTGAAGAAGGAGGCTGCCGACCCGGCCAGCGCCGCGAGGCCTCGAAGGAGCAGGCGAAAGCGGAACACGATCACCGGCGATTCGGGGAGCTCCGGCTGGCGGTCGATGACCGCTTCGACGGGAATCGAGGGAATGAAACCGAGGGAAAGCTGGAGGTCGAGATGGAACCTGTAACCGGAATGAATCGTCACCGTCACGCCGCGCAGTCGTCCCTCGGATCCTGCCAGCGCTCTGGCCACCGCCTCGTTTATGAGCGCCTGCGGGATGGCAAGATCGACGGCGGCACGGCTGCCCGCCAGGTCGGCGAAACCCCGGCGGCGAAGGTCGTTTACGAGTTCGAGCACAGGGGATTCTAGATCCGCATCAGCACGCCGCGCGGCGCTGAGCCGCGCAGGCGTCCGAGCGACTCGCAGTAGAACGCTACCTGGCGCTCGTACTGGCCGAAGTCCCGCTCCGGGTCCCGGTCCGTCTTGAAGTCGATCACCAGCCCCTCGTCGTCGTCTATGAAGAGATCGACCGCTCCCTCGACGAGCGTGTCGCCGGACCCGGCCGCGACCGGAAACTCGCGGCGCAGCTTTCCTCTCCGCTCGGCTTCTCTGGCCCGCTCGAGGAGAGGGTGCGCGAGAACGGCCGTGACGGATTCGATCCCCGCGGTGATTTCCGCCGCCGAAGCGCCGATGATACGCGCCTGAGTTTCCGCGAGCGCCCGGATTGTATCCGGCGCCGCGTCGAGCGGGACCAGGGAGAGGACGGCGTGAACGAGCGTCCCGAATCGTGGGCCCGACGGCCGATCGTGGGGCCCCTCGGCTTTGGCCACGTCGACGATTTCGATGGCGGGCCCGCCCTCCAAGGGCCCGCCCTCCAACGATTGCGCGATCTCGGTGACCGTGCGGACGCTGAGCGTTGGACGCGCGCCAGAAGCGATCGCATCGTCACGAGACGCGCGCCAGCGCTCGTAGTCGTGCATTTTCTGATCGACGGTGAACATGTCGACATCTTTGACGATGAGATCGTCGCGCCGAAGACCGAGCGACGGCTCGGCGTTCAATATGAGCGCCCTTGGATCCCACCACACTACTGACGCTGGCGATTGGAGATTGTCGATTGGGGATTGGGGATTGGAGATGGCGTGCAGGCCTGGCGCGACCGTCGTCTGGCGTGCCGGATCGCTGCCGGGACGGGTCAGCACCGAGTCCTTCGATGCGAACGCGGGACAGCCCGGAGCCTTCCCCGGTTCGCGCCGCGCGGCCGCGGGCGGATAGATCGCCTTGTTGAGCGGATCGACCCAGCCTCCGTCGTACACGTCGTCGCCGACCGCCGGCACCACGAGCAGATCCCTCGCCCTCGTCGCGGCGACGTACGCGAGCCGCACGGCCTCGGCCTGATCTCGCGCGACCTCGATGCTGCCCTGCCGAAGCAGATCGTGCGGCGACCAGCCGCCGAGCCGCAGCGCGCAGAGCTTTCGTTCGGGATCGATCCAGCGGCCCGCGTCCGCGCGGGACAGCTTGCACGTCAGATCCGCGAGGATGACGACGGGAAACTCCAGCCCCTTCGCCTTGTGGACCGTCATGAGGCGGACGCCTTCGCTCCCTTCCTCGAGGATCGGCGCTTCGGCCGATTGCGTCCCCTCCGCCGCCTCGCTCAGCGCCTCGACGAAACCGCGGAAGGAAATGCCGCCCTCGAGCTCGTATCGTCGGGCCAGCTCGGCCAGGTGCAGGACGTTCGCGAGCGCCTGCTCCCCGCCGGCCCGCAGCACGAAGCCGACGTGCGCTCGCGTCGCGCCGAGAAGGTCGCCGATCGTGTCGGACACGAGCCGGTAGTTCCGGCGTCGATGGAGACGCTGCAGCAGAAGAAGCGCGTCTGCAATCGGTGCGAGATGCGGTGGCGCCGGGCTCCTGGCCTCCGACTGCGAAGGCGCGTCACCGGCCTCCGACCCGCGATCGACAAACTCCTGCGGCACGCGGAACGGATGGAAGCTCCTATACAGGTGGTGCCACTCGAGAAGATCCTCGTCTCCGATGGCGAACAGCGCGCCGCGGAGGGTCGCAAAGACCGACAATTCGTCGTCCGGCCACTCCACCGCAGCCAGCGCGGCGCGGATGGATTCGACTTCCTCCCGGCCATAAAACGTCTTTCCGCCGACGAGCACGTGCGGGATGTTCCGCGCGTCGAGCGCGTCGACGTACGGACGCGTGACGTCCTCGCCGAAGGAGAGGAAACGGCGGAACAGGATGCAGATGTCCCGCGGCTTGATCGTCCAGCCGCTCTTGTCGATCAGCCACTCGATGAACGCGCCGACGGCGTCGGGCAGCGATTTCTCCATCGCGACGGCGGACAGGTTCCGCACGCCGTACGGCTCGGGAACCGGCAGCACGACGACCGATGGCCGGTCCGCGGGCTGAGCGCGGAACGGCGAGAGCGGAACGTAGCCCGCCTGCAGCGTCGCCTCGTCGCCCGTCATCTCGGGCGCGAACGCGGCATTCACGACGGCCTGGATCTGCGGGGTCGATCGGAAGCTCGTCGTGAGCGTGACCGCCTTTGCCCCTTGTGCGATCAGATCTTCACAGACGCGGCGATAGACCGCCACGTCCGCTCTCCGGAAGCGGTAGATGGACTGCTTCGGATCGCCGACGATGAAGAGCTTGCCTGGCTGGTCCGGCTGACTGGTCCGGCTGAAGCCGGACCTAGGGAGAAGGCGAAGGTTCCTACCCGCCTCTTCACCCGCCAGCTTCAAGAGAATGTCAGCCTGCAGCGGATCCGTGTCCTGGAACTCGTCCACGAAGATGCGAGAGAAACGCTTCCGGAACGCGCGCAGGACCTCCGCGTTCCCGTAGACGAGATCGCGCGTCTTGATCAGCAGGTCGAGAAAATCGAGCGCTCCAATCTGCGTCTTGAGCTTCTCGTAGCGATCGATGCTGCCCTGCAGCTCCTGCTGGAGGAGCGCCGCCAGATCCGCGTCGGCCGCCGCTCGAAACTGGTCGAGCGAGACCTTCAGCGCGTCGAGCGCCGCGACGACCGACGAGCGCAGCACCCCTCGTCGATAGTCCGGCCCGCGCCCGTGTTTGGCATTCTGGAATCTGCGATCGCGCGCGAGATCGACCAGGCGGGACTCCACTTCATCAAGGACCCCTGGGGCTTGGGGCCTGGGGCTTGGGGCTTGAAACCCGAGGGCTCGCCTGATCTCGGCGCTCGTCGTGCGCGCGGGGGCGGTGTCCAGATACAGAAAATCGCGCGCGTACGACGGATTCTCGGTCAGCTCGGCGAAGCGGTGCACCTCCTCGACGAGCTTCTCGATCTCGCGTGCGCGATCGAAGGAAGCGTCTCGCGTCCAGGGATGCGGAAAGTCGCGCCACTCGACCAGCGCGCGGCCGGCCGACCGGAGACGATCGATCGGACCCTCGCCCGGACTGGGAAGACCCGGACCTGCCCGGAACCCGGCATAGGACGAGCGGCGAAGGGCGCGGCGGACGCCTTCCGGCGGATCCGCGAGCTGTTCCTGAAGCCAGGCGTGAAACGCCTCCCCGTACAGTCGATCAGCCTGTGGATCGGTAAGAACCGTGAACAACGGATCGACGCGAGCTTCGACCGGACGCTCGCGCAGCAGATCGGCGCAGAACGCATGGATCGTCCCGATGTGCGCCTCTTCGAGCCGGGCCACGGCCGAGTCAAGACGGTCGGGCACCCGCGCGTTTCCGCGCGCTTCCTCCAGCGTCTCGCGCAGACGGAGCTTCAGCTCCCCCGCCGCCTTCTCCGTGAAGGTGACGGCGACGATACGGTCGATCGTGTCGCGCTCGTCTCCCGCCTCGATGACGCGCAGGATCCGTCCGACGAGCGCCGTCGTCTTGCCCGTGCCCGCGGCCGCTTCGACCACGAGCGTCGAGTCGAGGTCGTTCGCGATGAGGTCGCGGGCATCCTGATCGGCCAGGCGCTGTGGTTCCACGGGTTCCAGGGTTCGACGTTTACTCACGGCATCTCCCGGAGCGCGATCAGATCGCCCAGCTTGTCGGCCGACTTGTGCCGGAGGCGCTTTTCCTCGTTCGGACCGCAAATCGGCCGGAAATCGCACCAGCCACAGGCGCGGCCGGCCGGCGCCGGCGGCAGGAATCCGAGCTCGATCGCACGATCGACGATCTCGAGCACCTCGAGCCCGGCCCGTCGCGTCCTCTCGTTGATCGGAATCTCGTGCTCCGTGAATCCGCCCGCGCTCGTGCAGTAGTAGAGCCGGCCGGATACCACCGGCAGCCCCAGCCCCGCTTCCATCGCGAGGCCGTACAACACGGGCTGCAGCGCGCGGCCGCCGTCGACGATCGACTTGTCGGACACGCGCGCCTTGCCGGTCTTGTGATCGGTGACCCGCAACTCCTTGCCGCCGCCGCGCTCCTCGAGCAGATCGATCGACCCGCGCAGCAGGAACCGTCCGTCTACCTTCACGGGCTCCGGCAGGCTGCGTGGATCACGCCCCTCGTCCGAGAGTCCGAAGCTGAACTCGAAGCGATGCGGCCGCCAGCCGTCCTTGTCCGGCATCCGCCCCGCCCAGACGCGCAGGTCCTTCGCGATGTCGGCAATCTCGGCCTCCCAGACACGCTCGATCGCCGGCGCCAGCTCTTCTTTGTACTGGTTCGACACGCTTTCGATCGTCTGTTCGAGGAGGCTCGAGGGAGCTCGAGAGGGTTCGCGCTCCACCGCCCGGAAGAACTCGGATTGGATCGCGTGGAAGATGCTGCCCCGCAGGAGCGGATCGAGGTGCTGGAGCGGCTCCGGCTCCTCGGCAGGCTCGAACCGGTAGATGGCCGACAGCATGAACTGATACGGGCAGTTCGTGAACTTCTGCAGCGCAGACAGCGAATAGGGCCGCGCCCCGAGCCGCTGGCCGTCGAGCGCCGCGCGCGTCTGACCGGTCACGCGGACGACGCCGTCGTACGGCGACCAGGAGGATTGCGCCCGCTTCCAGCGTGTCGTGACGGCGCGCTTCAGGTTGTCGTTCAGCCGCAGGATGTAGTGCGCATGTCCGCGGACCTTGTCCCGCACCGGCTCGTCCAGGAGCGCCCGCAGCACCGCCAGATCGTGCTCGACATCGTCGAGCGCGCGCGACGGGTCGGAGGGCGCCGGCCACGCGAGCCGCGCCCCGCCCTCCTCGTACGCCGCGCGCTGGAGATCCTCGTGGTTGGGAAGCCGTCCCGTGATCGCCCGCATGACGTCCAGCGCGTAGAACGACGGCACGCGCGGACGCCCCTCCGCGATCTCGAGGCGTGGATACGACAGGTGGAGTCGCTCGGTCGCCGCGCCGATGGCGAGACGAAGCAGGAGACGCTCGGTGGTGTCGCGGTGCTCCTGAACGGCGAGGCCCCCCAGCGTCCGTCGTTCATCGTCGAGGAGCATCGGGTCTTCGCGCGGCTTCTGCGGGAACATCCGCTCGGCGAGGCCGGGCACAAAGACAACGCGGAACGCGCGGCCGCGGGCCTGATGCGGGCTGCCGACGAACACGCGGCCGTAGCGGCGCGCCGGCGGATCGATCTCCAGCGACAGCAGACGATCGGCCAGGACCCCGCGCGCCTCCGCCAGAGAGATCGGGCCGATGGCTGCCATCGGCCTCAGGCCGGCGAGCACGCGCTGCACCCGCCCCGGCCTGCGGAGCACGAGGGGCGCGATCTCGTCGAACCGCTCGATCCATTCTCCCCAGGTGGCCGATTGCGGCCAGCCCGCCAGCCGCGTGACGATCGGCAGCGCGAACTTCCGGAGGTGCCCGAGGTTACGTAGATCCCGCTCGAGCCGGCGCAGCCTCGGCGATTCAGCCTCCTCCTTTTTCAGTTCCCTGATCTGGTGCTGGAACGTCCTGGCCAGCCCGTCCAGACGCCTGCGCCAGCGACCGGCATCCCCGCCGATGACGGATGACTCGACGATCAAGTACTCCCACTTCCAGGGCGCGCGCAGCGTGCCTTCGACGACGGCGATCTGTCGTCGGGGTCTTCGGATTCCGGGGTTCTTGGGGTTCTTGGGGTTCTTCAGGTGCCTGGGGCTCTGGGGCCCGGGACGTCGAGCCGACCGAGCCGTGAGCACGTCATCATCCGGCGGCACCCATTCGGGAATCGAGACTCTGGCGCTCGTGCCCGTCGATCGAGTTGTGGCACCTGCGCAAGCGACAAATACTCCGCGAAACCGGCGGGCGGACAGCTTCTCGGCCGCGCAGGCGAGGATCGCGAGGAACGCCCGGCCTGAGGGATGGGGACGGCGGGTGCCGCGGTCGAAGTACGCGGGGATGCCCTCGTCTTCGAATCTGCGCGGCTCTGCGCCGATCGGCGGATTCGGCGGCTGCGGTGGCTGCGCCCGTCGAAGCGCGTGCTCGAGCAGCCCCATGTAGTCCTTCGGCGAGCGGACGAAGATCGCCATCTCGTCGAAGCGCACGCCGCGGCGCGATTCCTCGACGATGCGGCGGGCGATTTCGGTGGCTTCGCGCGCCTCGCCGGGCGCCGAGAAGAACGTCAGCTCGCCGGTCGGCGCGCGCGGAGCCGGCGGCATGGGCGCGAAGAGCCGCTGCCTGAGCGCGGCCAGATCCGTCGAGCCTTCCTCCTCGAGGACTTCGAGAGCGCCGCCGAGCGTCCGCAGCGCGTCGAGCGACACACGGTCACCGAAGGGCACCGTCGCGAGCGCAACCGGAGACGCCTCGAGCAGCGCCGCGACGAAGTCGCGCTCGACCGAGGACTCGATCGGCACGTCGAGGAGGAGCAGCCGGTGTCCGGACCAGAGAGTGCGTCCGGCACGGAGCCGGCCGGCGGCCGTTTGAAACAGCGCCGCGCGATCGGTCGCCGACGCGGCGGCGAACTGCTCGTCGAACCGCCCGTAGAGGTCGGCCAGGTCGGATCCACCGAGCGGAAGCCCCGCCAGCGCGGCGGCGCTCACCTCGGCCATGCGGATCTCGACGAGCGTGCGCGCGAGCGCGCGCGGGAACCCGGGACAGCCGGCGACCGGTCCGAAGTACTCGAGCGCACGGCCGCTCCGGGCTTCGAACGCGGCACGCGCGGCCACGGCTTCCGTGCCGAGGAGCGTGCCGGGCGTCAGGCCGCGCTCGGCCAGCGCGACGGCCGACAGCCGCGCCGCGAGCTGCGTGAAGCTGAATCGATGGAGCCCGGCCGCAACGCCGTCCTTGCTCGCCGTCGCGATCGCGCGCGCCAGATCGTCGACCGATCCGCGCGACGCGCCGACCAGCAGCACCTCGGCCATCGGCGGCGCCTGCGCGAGGAACTCGCGCGCGGCGCGCAGACGCACCGCGGCCGACGCCGATTCAATCAGAGGAAATGAACGAGGGGTGGTGGTGATAGTCGACTCCTTCGTCTCCGGACGCCATGCCGGGTTCCCGGGTACGACGGCGCTCGCCGTCGTGCTCGAAACGATAGCACAGTTCCCGAACGGCCGAGACAACGAGCTCCGGCTCCTCGAGGGGAATCCAGTGGCCGCTCGCCTTCGCGATGATGTGCCGCCCGCGCGTGGAGCGGCGAGCGAGCGCCTCCTGCTGACGAAAGCGATACTCGCCCGGATCCGTCTGGGAAATCGTCACCAGCGGCAGGTCGCCGTAGCCGCGGGCGTCCGCCTCCATCACCTCGGCGGCGCTGGCGCAGATCGATTCGATCTGGCTGCCCAGCGCGTCGAAGAACTGCGGCCGCGTCCAGAAGTGCCGGAGCGGTTTCCGCGCCTCGCGCGGCAGCTTCCAGATCGGCGCGAGGATGCCTTCGTCCTCGCGCGACAGGCCGCCGCGGCTCGCGACCCTCGTCAGAGCGCGCGCCGGCCCGAGGGCGCCCAGCCCGACCAGCCACCCCACGACGCGCGCGATGCCCAGCCGCGCCGCCCTCGACCCCTGGCGGCACAAACGCACGCCGCGGTCGATCTTTGTCTGTTCCTTCGGCGCGGGGTGGACCCAGTCCTCGGCGTGAGCCGTGTCCACCAGCACGAGCCCGGCGACGTCGGCCTGGTAGCGCGACGCGAACACCCGCAGGACCAGCCCGCCGAACGAATGACCGACCAGGACGTAGGGCGGAGGTTCGCCCGCGCGATCGAGCAGCGCCCGCAGCTCGCCGGCGATGCGGCCCGCCGTCCGCGGCAGCGGCCCGGCATCGCTCCAGCCGAAGCCGGCGCGGTCGTAGCTGCAGACGCGCGTGAACCGGGCGACCTCCGGCTGCACCAGCGCCCAACTCACCGACGACCCTCCGAGCGCCGCGTCGAGGATGACCGTGGGACGGCCGGACCCGGTGCCGTTGAGGTGAAGCCGGAACCCTCCGACATCGATCATCCGCCCCGGCGGGGATGGCGCCATGCTCCGATCTTACGCCGCCCTTCGAGTAGAATCGCGCGCATGAGGACCTCCTGCCGCCTGGTGATGATCGCGATCCTGGCCGCTTCCACCGCGGCGGGCGCCCGATGGGTGGTGCCGGAGGTCAAGACCGTCCCCGTGGCGCGGCTCGTGCGGAACCTGGAAACGCGCGCGCAAACGCGGCCGGACGATGCGGGCGTGCGCGTGAACCTCGGCCGGCTGCACGGGATGGCTTACGCGCTCGACACCGAGTCGGCGCCGGTCAAGGCAGGCGGCCCGAGCGACGACGCCTGGTACGGCATGGAGCCAAAGATCGTCCCGTACGTCGCGGAACCTAAAGAGCGCGCTGCCGTCGCCGCGAAACACCTGGATGAGGCTGTCCGCTGGTATGAAGCCGCGCTGGCGATCGATCCGTCGAACCTTACCGCGAGGCTCGGCCTCGGGTGGAGCCTCGATCAGAAAAAGCGTCCGGCCGAGGCGATTGCCGCCTACCGCCGAGTGATCGAGGAGGCGTGGCCGAAAGAGCAGAAGGTCGACCAGATAGGGCTCGGCCAGAACTTCTATACGGTCGAAGCGGCCGGCCACCTCATCCCGCTGCTCGATGCAGATAAGGATCGCGCGGAGATCGCCGAGCTGCAGGCGCGAATCGACAAGGTCGGCCGCCTCCCGCGCGCGATTACGCCGCTCGTCATCCCGCTGGGCGCCGCAACCGCGCCGCACGAGCTCGTCGACATGACGGCGGGCGTCCTCTTCGATGGCGACGGCACCGCCCTGCCCCGCCGGTGGACGTGGATCTCGCGCGACGCCGCCTGGCTCGTGCACGATCCTTCCCGCTCCGGCCAGATCGGGTCGGCCCTGCAGCTCTTCGGCAACGTCACCTTCTGGCTGTTCTGGCGGAACGGCTTCGAGCCGCTCGGCGCCCTCGACGACGATCGGGACGGCGAGCTTCGGGGCCAGGAGCTCCGCGGCCTCGCGCTGTGGCACGATCGCAACGGCAACGGCGTGTCCGACACCGGCGAGGTACGGCCGATCGAGGGGCACGCGATCGTCGGCCTTCGTTACGCGCACGAGCCTGGAGATGGATTCCTCATCGCCGCGGTCGGCCGCGGCGCCGTCCGCTTCGCCGACGGCCGGCGGACGGATCTCATCGACGTCATCCTTCGACCGGCACGACGGGTTTCTTAGCACCATCGGGGTCCTCTGGGTGCTCTGGGTGCTCAGGGTGCTCAAGGTGCTCAAGGTGCTCAGGGTGCTGAGAGTGCTCAGCCCAAGTTTCGGTCCTCCGGTTCCTTCGTAGTTCGGAGATATAGATGAAGGCCGTTTACCGCCGCCATGCAACGTTTCGAAAGCCGCCACATCTCATCGAACTCTGACTTAGTTACAAACCCTGACTGAAGTGCGTCCTGCAGCCCATCTTGGGTTTCGCCGAGCGATCCCTTCGCGATGCTGACGAAATTTGCGAATTCCTTGTGTTTGTAGCGATAGAAGCCTTCAGAGATGTTCCGACAGACGGATCGACTCGAGTCGCGAATCTGGTCCCTGAATCTCGAAGTCCCGTGCGGCCGGCGGCCGCTCGGTGAACGCGATTATTCGTTTCCGCAGTTCGTTGGCCAAATGCCAGGCAACTAGCTGCGTGTGATCCGTTATCCGCACGCTGCGACAGGGCAAGCACCGGCCATGCCGAGGATCGTTGAACGACGACTCAATAACTTACGGCGTTCGACGGTGAAATTGTGCACTGCCGGCTACGCAGGAGCTGTGCAAAAATTCTCCCCCGGCGCCCGCCACGCCGAGCGCGACCCCTCGGTGCACCTTGAGCACCCAGGGCACCTTGAGCACCATGAGCACCATGAGCACCATGAGCACCTATGCCGCTTGACGCACGTCAAACGGCGAAGGGCAGACCCAAGGGAGCAGGTTCCGGAGCGTCGAGCGCTTTGCGCGCACGGATCTGCGCGCGGCGGCGGCGGAGATCGAGCTCGGCCAGCCGCTGCTGCAGCATCTCGTCGGTCATCTGAAACCGTGTGGCGCCGCGCTCGAACGATCGGCCGGCGACCGTCGGGTCGAAGAGGCTCCGCTGCGGACCAACCTCGAGGGGCGTGCGGCCGGCGGCGCCGATTCGGCGGCGCTCGCGGGCGGTGCGGGCGAATATCAGTGGCATATGCACACAGTAGCCGCCGGGCGTGACAGACTAGGTCACGGCGCCAATTCAGCCCCTGAACCATGCTGAGCGACCGGTTTCTCGAGGCCGTCCGTTACGCCGCAGCGGCTCATCAGGGCCAGACCCGCAAGGGGACGACGGTCCCGTACTTGTCCCACCTGCTGGGGGTCGCGTCGATCGTCCTCGGGGACGGAGGGAACGAAGACGAAGCGATCGCCGCGCTGCTGCACGACGCGGCAGAGGACCAGGGCGGACGGCAGCGGTTGGAGGACATCCGCCAACACTTCGGCGACGTCGTCGCGCGCATCGTGGAAGCGTGCACCGACTCGTGGACGACACCCAAGGAGCCGTGGATCGAGCGGAAGCGGAGGTACGTTTCAAACGCGACGCGCCTCGACGCGGCCGCGCTGCGCGTCTCGGCGGCGGACAAAGTCCACAACGCCTACGCCATCCTGCGCGACCTGCGAACAATCGGCGAGCGCGTGTGGGACCGCTTCAGCGCCAAGCCGGACGACATCATCTGGTACTACAAGGCGCTCGTGCAGTCGTTCCGAGCGGCGGGCGGCGGACCGCTCGTCGAGGAGCTGGATCGAATTGTTCGAGGAATCGAACGGGAAATGGGCTACTAAACACGGGATGCCCCGGTTCAAGCTGACGATCGAGTACAACGGCACGCGCTACAGCGGCTGGCAGATTCAGAAAAACGCCCGGACGGTCGCGGGCGAGCTGGAGCGCGCCGTCCGCGAGGTGACCCGCGCGAAGAAGCTCGAGCTGTACGGCTCCGGGCGGACCGACGCCGGCGTGCACGCGATCGCCCAGGTCGCCCACCTCGACGTCGCCACGACGCTCCCGCCCGAGACGCTTCGCCGGCGCGTGAACGACGAGCTGCCGGCCGACATCAACCTCCTCGCCGTCGAGACCGTCAGCCACCGCTTTCACGCGCGGCACGACGCAACTGGACGCCGGTATCTCTATCAGATCTCGAAGCGCCGGACGGCGTTCGACAAACCGTTCGTCTGGTGGGTCCGTGACGACATCGACCTCTCGCGCATGCGAGACGCCGCGGCGCTCTTCACCGGCCTGCAGGACTTCCGATCCTTCACCGACGACGAGCCGGACGAAAAGTCGACCAAGGTGCACGTCGGCAGCATCGACGTCAGCGAGCGCGACGATCTCATCCTGATCAGGATCGACGGCTCGCACTTCCTGTGGAAGATGGTGCGGCGGATCGTCGGCGTGCTGGTCGAGGCGGGCCGCGGCGCGCTGACGCTCGAGGAGATCCGGAAGATGCTCAAGGAGGGCTCCGGTACGCCGGCCCGGCTCACGGCCCCGGCCTCCGGCTTGTTTCTCGAGAAGGTGTCTTACTGAGCGCTGGCCTGGTGGTACGAAGCCCATTCCACTCTGTGGAAAACGTCCGCTTCGCCTTGGAGATTGCCGCGGTATCAAAGTAGGATCAGGGCGGTTGCGGCCCCGACGACGGGCGCCGCCTGACCGAGGGAGCGCTCATGCCATTCGTGATCACGGACCCGTGCATCGGCACGAAGGACACTGCCTGCGTGGACGTCTGTCCAGTCGACTGCATTCATCCCAAGAAGGACGAGCCCGAGTTCGCCAGCATGACGATGCTTTACATCCATCCGGAAGAGTGCATCGACTGCGGCGCCTGCGTGCCGGCGTGCCCGGTGGCCGCCATCTACGACAGCCACGACTCCACGCCCGCCAGTCAGAAGGATCTCATCCCGGCCAACGACATCTACCGGAACGGCGACGCCGATACGATGGCCAAGGCCGAAGCGATCGTCGCGGCCCACGTCGCCGCGCATGCGGACCTCATGGCGGTCGATCCGAAGGAGAGAGCGGCCGCGCACGCGTAGGCAGGCCTGAAGGCCTGCGCTACACCGATCTCGGAGGGCGGGCCTCTCAGGCCCGCCTAATAATTGAGCCAGTAAGACAGCTTCACCAGGAAGACGTTCGAGGCGGGAATCCCGAACACGCCGCCGAAATCGCGGCGGTACCGGAAGTTTCCGAACGATTCCGTGTCCTCGCGCCCCTGCTGCCAGACGACGAAGAGCGCCGAGCCGGGCTTGTACTCCCACCGAAGCACGTTGGTCGTCCGGAACGAACGGAAGTTGAAGTCTGCGTTCCCTTCATACGGATAGGGCGCGTAGCGATCCCGCCAGTCCTCCGCGCGGCCGTCGACGAGCTCCTTGTAGCCCGTGTACTCGCCGGACGAGACGAACGGTTCGGCGTAGACCTGCAGCGACAGGTTCGGCGTCATCGTGTAGTTGAGCCGCGTCGTCAGCGCCACGGTTTGCTGATCGAGCCTCGAAAAGACGTAGTGCGTACGGCCATCGGCGCCGTCCAGGTTCTCGACCCATTGCGCGTCCTGGTCGTAGAGGCTGAAGCGGACCCCGCCGCTGATTGACAGGGCGGACGTGGGACGGAACGTGACCGACGGGCTGAAATCGAAGAAGTGGACGCCGAACTCCGGCGACGTCCCGCCTCCCGAGAACAGGTTGAGCGTGACCGGCTTCCGGTTGTCCGAGTCGACGTAGCCCCAGAAGTTCCAGTTGCCTTCGTACAGCGCGCCCGGACCGCCGCGCGTCGCGCGATCGTCGAAGCCGGTCGTTTCGTGGTTGATGCCGAACCCGTTGCTCCAGTTGTTCTGCCAGGTCCAGTGCATGTTGATGTTCCCGCCGAGGAAGAGCCGGTCGCCGTCGAAGTTGTGCCCGCTCCACTGGTTGAGGTTGAACCGGTAACTGCGGATGTACTTGCCCGGCTTGTCGTGCCGCCACTGCATCCAGTTGCTTTGATTGATCGTGTCGGCCCGGCGGATGAAACCGAGGTCGTTGCTGTCGAAGCCGGGAGTCTTGAACCCGATGTTCGATTCGAAGCGGACCCGTTCGCCGGAGATTTTCCGCGCGGCGATGAAGCCGGTCTGGCCGGCCAGCGATGTCCGCGTCGGGTCGAACTCGACATGATCCGCGTCCGGCCGCTGGTAGCTGTGGACGTTGTTCTCCTGCAGCCGCGCGATCGCCGCCTCGCTGCCGCGCACCGTGCTTCCGGCCCAGTAGCCCGCGACCGCGTACCGGCTCTTCGAGAAGCGCCAGTCCCAGTCCAGGCCGCCAGCGTACGCCGAGTTCGACAACAGCCGCAGCGGGCTCACATCGTCTCCGAGATTGCGGTTCGTCGCCGTCATCATCAAACCGAGCGACGACTGGTTCGCGAACTCCTTGCGCGCGCGACCGACGGTGTAACTCGCGAACGGCTCGATGGGAGACGTGGAGCGCTGGGTGCCGACGGCGACCTGCGCCTCCTCCTCGGCCGTCAGCGCGTTGAGGATGCCGACCGAGAAGCCGCCGACGCGGCCGGCGACTTTCGTCGCGCCGATGATCGTCGTGTTGACCGGCGAGCTGACGAATCCGCCCTCCGGGTCGTCCGGATCGAGCTGCGGCGGGCGCCCGATGCGCCGCGTGTAAAAGAGGCCGGTGCACGATCCGTCGTTGCAATCCATGTCGAAGCGGAACACACCGGAGCCCTCGACGAAGAACGGCCGGCGCTCGGGAAAGAACGTCTCGAAGGCCGAGAGATTGACGACCGCGGGGTCCGCCTCGACCTGGCCGAAGTCCGGGTTGACGGTCGCCGTGAGCGTCAGCGCGGGCGTAATCGCGTACTTCATGTCGAGGCCGACCGACGCTCCCGGATCGAGCGTGTCGACCAGGGTGTTTTCCGTATCCGGCTCCGTCTTGAGCTCGGCGACCGTGTACGGCACCAGCTCGAGCCGCTTCGGCGACCGCGTGAGCGCCAGGCCGCGCAGCTCCCCGAACTGGGACACGAGCCCGTTGACGCTCTTCGCGATGAGGGGCCACGTCGATGTCTCATTGAGCCGGCCGATCACGCGCGCGATCGCGACTCCGAAGGTCGGCTGTTCGCTCGCTGGAAACCGGAGCTGCGACAGCGGAATCCGGAACTCCGCCCGCCACCCCGAATCGTTCCTGGAGACGACGACGTCCCAGACGGCGTCCCAGCCCTGATCCTCGCCGTTGCCGTCGCTGAAGTAGTACTTGTCCCGTTTCACGCCGACCGGGTTGACGGAGAACTCGTACGCCGTGCGCTTGTCGTAGTACGAATCGATCGCGACGCGAATCCAGTCCGACGGCGAGTCGGTGTCGCGGCGAGTGAGGTGGCCGACGATGCCGTCCGGCTGGGGATCGTGCGCCGTGACGGCGACGTAGATGTTCGCTGCGTCGTAGGCGACCCGGGCCTCGGTCGGATACGTGGGCGGCGCACCTTCCTTCGGTTCCCGCTGGAGAAACCCTTCGATCTTCGGCGCGCGTTCCCAGACTTCGTCGGTCAGGTCGCCGTCGAGCTTGAGCGCGCTGGCCTCGTTGACCGGGACGGCCTCGACCACTGCCACGGAGGAGATAGCTGTCACGGATTTGGCGCCGGGTCGATCCAGGCGCGCGCGGCCCGGTGAGACGCGATCGTCAGCTTGTACAGCAGGAGCGGCGGCCCACCCACAGGCGAAGACGCAGAGAAATACAGCCGGTTTCATGAACTCTTGCTTAGACGGAACTCAACCCCCGCGGGTTTGCATGGACCGGCCCGCTTCTGTCAGGGTTTCCCCATGCCGCGCAACGCGGAAGTCATCCGTCAGTGGAACATCCTGCGGGCGATTGAGGCGTCTCGAAGGGTCACGATCGACGGTCTGGCCGACGCGCAGGGCGTGACGACGCGTACGATCCGGCGCGACCTCGAGGCGCTTCAGGCGGCCGGGTTCCCGCTCTTCGACGAGGTCGAGGACGGGAAACGCTACTGGCGGATCGACACACGGCCGTTCAAGGCGCTCGCCGACACGGGCTTTACCCTTTCGGAGCTGTGCGCCCTCTACTTCAGCCGGACGCTGCTCGAGGTTCTCGCGGGGACGCCGTTCCGCGACGACCTTGCGTCGGCGTTCGCCAAGTTCGAGCGCGCGCTCTCCCCGAAGATGCGCCAGTTCCTCGACCGGCTGCCAAACATCCTGCAGGCGAAGCCGGAGCCGCAGCGACGCCCCCATTCCGCCCGCGACCGCGACATCATCGCGCGCCTGATCGAGGCGACCCTCACCCGCCGCCGCGTGACGATGCGGTATCACTCGTTCTCGAGCGGGAGGACCAAGGAGTACCTCATCGAGCCGTACCGCCTCGTGTACGCGGACGGCGGGCTGTATCTCATCGCGCTCGTTCCGGAATATGCGGGCCTCAGAACGTTCGCGATCGAACGGATCGAATCCTTGTCGCTGCTCGAAGAGACGTTCGAACCGCAGGAGGCGTTAGCGGACGAGGTGTTTCAGCATTCGATGGGCATCAACCAGGGAACGCCCGAGCGGATCGAGATCGAGTTCAGCGCGCCGGTCGCGCGCTATATCGCCGAACGCCTGTGGCACCCATCACAGGCGCTCGACGAACGGCCCGACGGCTCGGTGCGTCTGACGCTGGATGTGTCGAATGATTGGGCGCTGCGACGATGGATCATGGGTTTCGGAGCGGCTGCTCGCGTCCTGACGCCAGCAACTCTCGCGCGCGAGATCCGCGAGGAAACCGACCGCACGGGACGACGCTACTCCCAATAGCCACCGGCTCTATTTGTCGGGGAGGCCCGCGGCGCGGCGCGCCCGGCGCAGTGCCTCGAGCGCGTCGTCCACTTCCTTTCGTGCGGCTTCCTGCTCGCGCGCGTCCTTTGCCTTCTTGAGGGCGTCCATCGCCTTCAGGACCGCCCACTTCAGCGCGATCGATGTGGCAGCGACGGTGATGCCTTCCGCGTTCGAGAACGCGGCGTACCCGCGCACGTCGTCCGGCGTCACCAGGTCGAGAAATTCCTGGTGCGTCATCCCGCCGTATTGCACTGCACCGCGCAGCGCGTCCTTCGCGAGCAGCGTCCCGAGGTCGATCTTCTCGCCCTCGATGTCGACGCGAAACACCGGCCGGCCGTTGCGCATCTGAGGCTCGAGCATCCCGGGCGCTGGTGGGGCGGAGAGTGCCCGCTGTATCCGCGAGAGCGACACCGGCAGGTCATCGGCCGCATCGCCGGCGCTCGAACTGGGCGGGGGTGTCGCCTGCAGCAGCATGAAGAGGAGGACGACCGTGGAACTCATTCGTCGCTCTTAAACCAGTGTACGTCGTTTTCCTGATGACGAACGACGGTGTTCCGGGACAGGATGGCGCGCCATGAGCCACCATCTGAGGCTCCTCACCGCGGGAAAACTCGCGCTGCTGGGGCTTTTCAGCGCGACGGCCGCCGCCGCGCAGACGGCTCCCGCGCCATCCTCGGTGCCCGCGTCGTCGCCACCGGCGTGGACGGTGGCGGCCGGGTACGAGTCATTCTGGCTGCGCGACGTCGCTTCCTCCCGTCCAGCGGTTGACGGGTCGCCGATCACCTGGGAAGGGGCCGGCCCGGCCGTCACCGCCTTCTACGAGCGCGGCGGTCCCTGGCGCCTGCACCACTTCGAGGGCTCTTTCGTCTCGTCCGGGGGGTTCTCGCTCGCGTCGCCGGTCCGGACCACGCCGGCGCCGCCGGACGACCGCGCGACGCGCGCGGGAGGCCGCTACGAGTACCGGCGCTACCCGTTCCGTGACGTCGGGCTGGCGGGCTTCGATCTCGGATTCGGCGTCGAAGCCGACGGCGAGCACCTGGTCTTCGAACGCCACTTCGCGCCCGACATCGCGCTGCACACCGGCATCACCAACCTGGGAGGCGCCGGCGTCGTGGCCGCCCGGCTCCGGCGCTGGCGCGCGCTGGATCTGCAGGTGGCCTGGGCCAACGGGGTGTCGATTGGGCGTGGCTCATCCCGTCACCAGGCCGCGGCCGAGACCCGGATCGACTATTGGGGCGGCGGCTGGCAGACCCACCTCCACATCCGTGGCGGCGTCCGCGTCGCATCGCGGGCCTCGGTGCTGCTGTCGTACCTCACCTCGGGCGAAGGCCGCTACGCCTCGCACGAGACCTATACGTTCGGCCGATCCCGGTTCGCGGTGGGGGTGACGTATGAACGCTAGGCTTCGCTGCGTCATCGTCGGGCTCGCGCTGGCGTGGCCGGGCGCCGCGTGCCACTCCATTCTCGGTCCGAGGTCGGAGGACTCGAACTGGCGGGTCATCGACACGCCGCGGTTTTCCTTCAACGTCCGGCCCGGATCGTTCGCGGAACAGAACGCGCGCGGATCGGCGAAGTGCTCGAGGACCAGTACGACTACACCACCCGCGTGCTCGACTTCCGCTACGCGGGACGCGTGTCGGTGTTCCTCTACGACTCGGCCGCCGACGCCGACATGGCTGCGGACCGATCGGGCCGGGCCTACCCCGACACCGAGGCGGCTCGCGCCGTGTGTGTGCCGCCGCTCGACGGCAGCCTGTTCGCCCTCGTCTCGCACGAATCGAACCACGTCATCCAGCAGAACGGGATCGGCAGACCCGGGACGTTCTTCCTGGGCGAGGGGTTGCCCTCGGCGGTCCTGTCGGAGCGCTTTCATCCCTTCGGCAAGACGTTTCTCTATGGCTGGACCGCCGCCAACGACGAGCGGATCCCGCCGCTCTCGCGCCTCGTCGACGACGACAGGTGGGATGACTACGATACGCAGACGACCTACAACGCGAGCGCTTCGTTCCTGGCGTACCTGCTCGAGACCGGGGGGCCGGCGTCGCTGAAGCAGCTGCAGCCGGTCAACTCGGGCGATTTCCAGCGGCGCTTCCAGGAGATCTACGGCCGCTCGCTGGACGACGCCGAACGCGCGTGGCGCGCGTTCTGTGCGTCGTTCCGGCCCTGATTCAGTCCGTTCGTGCCGTGCTCTGCCCTAGCTGCCTGTATTCTGGAGCGTGACGTACTTCTCCAGCCGCGCGACTTCCTGTTTGTCCACGTACTTTCCGATCTCCCGCCGGAACTGCTCGATCGCTTTATAGGGCCGATACTCCTTGAACTCGTGGAGCATCCGCTTGCCGATGCCGGGGATGCTGAGGATCTCCTCGTCGGTCGCCGTGTTCAGGTTGATCGGGATGAAGACTTTCCGATAAGCCTCGGTGATCTGCTCCTGCGTGAGCCCCTGCTGTTTCAGAATCGCGGTCACGTCGGTGATGCTTTTCAGCGGCCGCCGCTTCGCGATCTCTGCCGCGATCGCGGGCGTGAGGCCCGGCACTTTCGCGAGCTGCGCTTCCGTCGCGGTATTGGGGTTGATCAACGCCTCGGCCGTGGCTTCCTGCGCAGACGCCGACGAACCGATCCAGGCCGCGGCGGCGACGATCGCCGCACAGCCGAACGACGTGGCTTTGGTCATCGTCCTCAGTCCTCCGAGATTGCCGACGCGATCAGGCCGATCGCACCGAGCAGCATCATGGTTCCAGGCGCCAGCGCCGGGATCGCGCCGGTGAGCGCCTCACCCGCGAGCGCGAGCCCGCGCGTTCCGGGCTCCATCTCCAGCGCGAACTCCACGTTGCTGCGGTAGTGGAGCGTCAGGCCTACGCCTGCGCTGGCGACGAAGAGGATCATCGTACCTTGAAACAGGCGCCGGCTGGCTCGACCGCGGCGCAACCCGTACCAGATCGCGACGAGCGGACCGGAGAACGTCAGCACGACCGGCACCCACTGCCACGGGTCTTCGGTGTGCCCCAGCAGGATGAGCTCGATCCCGGTGCCGACCGCGCCCGCGGCGAACAGGACGAGGAGCGCCCGGCGGATCGCTGCGGGCGACCTCACCCCCCCAACTTCGCGAGCTTCGCGCGCGCGGCCTTGAGCGCGACCAGGTCCGGGTCGCCATCCGTCCACAGCTTCACGAGCGCCTCGTACTTCCGGCGCGCGTCGTCGGGCCGGCCGAGCCGCTCGTAGATTTCGCCGAGGGTGACGTGCGAGCGAAACCAGAGCTCCTGGGTCTCGTTGCCGAGGCGCGGCGCGGCGAGCAAGTCTTCGTACCGCTTCGCGGCGACGTCCAGATGGCCTGCGGCGGCGTGCGCGGCGGCGGCCGACTCGACGAGGTCTTCACTGTCGTCGGCGAGGCTGGCCGCGTCGAGCAGCCGGATGGCCTCGTCCAGGCGTCCTTCGGCGAGCGCCACTTCCCCCTGGGCCTGGTTGATGTGGGTTTGATCCTGGTCCATCGACCGATTCGTCGAAGACCCGGCCGTGGCGTCCCACGCGCGCTTCGACATCTCGTCGACGAGCCGGCGCGCTTCGCGGACGCGGCCGCGACGCGCCTCGAGCTTCGCGAGCATCCTCAGCCACTCGGGACCTAGCGACAAGGTCGTTCGCAGCCGCATCGCGGCATCGAGCTCGGCCCCGGCAGCGGCCGGTCTGTCCTTCGCGCTGAGCGCGCGCGCGAGGATCAGCCGATCGCGGTACTCGCTGACGCCGAACTTGTTGGTCTCGTCGATCAGGATCGCCTGGCTCAGTTCTTTGATCGCCGCGTCGTAGCGGCCCCGGTACATCTCCAGAAACGCCATCGAGCGGTACGAGCGCGCTTTGCTGGTCGCGTCGGACTGGGCACGCATCTTCATGAACACGGCGGCCGCGTCGTCCAGCCGTCCGAGATGAATGAGCGTGGACCCGTACTCGTGGTTGACGAACTGCCCCGTCAGCATCGCGGGGTCCAGTTCGAACGCCTTCCGGTACGTCTCGACGGACTGTTCGTACTTCCGCTGACCCCTGTAACACGTGGCGAGATTGACGTGCGCGGCGGCATCTTTGGGATTGATCGCGATGACCTTGTTGAACGCCTCCACCGCATGTTCGTACTGGCCGAGACCGGCCATGTAGGCCCAGCCCATGCGGAACCACGCCCGCGCATCGTCCGGATACTGCGCCAGATATGTTCGATAGCCGTCCACGGCGCGGGCCCGGAGGCCCCGCGCGTCGTCGGCGCTGGCCTGGATCCACAGGCGCTCGCGGGGCGTGAGACGGTCCACCAACTCGAGCGCCTTGGCCACGTGCTTTTCTGCTTCGAGCCGCGTTTCTCGATTCGGCTGTAAGTAGTACCGGCGCCCCATCTCCGCATGGGCCATGGCGAAGTCCGGATCGACCGTGAGCGCCTGCCTGAGCAGCGTGTTGCTGGCCGCGTCGTCCTTCTCTCTCATGCTGTCGGCGTACAACTTCAGCGCCTCCAGCGAGGCCGTCGTCGCCTTTGGCAACGCGACCGCCGTCTGCGAGATCGTCGAGAGCGACTCTCCAAGCTCGCGCCGAACCCTGGTGGCGAGCTCGTCGAGCGCGCCCAAGATGTTTTCCTTGCCGCGGGCCTGAACCGACTCGGTCAGCACCGCGGCGCGCGACTGCGGGTCGATCAACCGCGCGGTAAGGGCGTACACCTCGCCGACCTGCGTAATGCTGCACGCGAGAACCGCCTTCGCGCCTTCGCGAACGGCAACCTCCGACGCGAGCGTCTCGTCGAGCCGCTCCGTCGTCGTCCGCTTCATCCGTTGGAGCGCCGACTGCAGACGCTGGGGAGGCAGCACGTTGACGTAGCGCGACTGCGCCACGCCCACTTCCAGCGCCACCCTCAGCGGGCCGTCGAAAACCGTGTCGCCGGTCAGGTTCTCGAAGTCACTGATCAGGATCCAATCGCGTTCGTTGAAGGCGAGCGCAGGCTCCGAAAACGGCCCCCAGACCCAGAAGGCCGCCGCGCCGCCGAGGACGGCCACGATGGCGGCCGCCGCGATCGGCCATTTCCAGCCCCGCTTCGGCTTCGCCGGCGGACGCCGCGCGGATGACGAGCCGGTGCCATCGGCGAGCGTGCTGAGCTCGATCTGAACGTCGCGGAGCGACTGGTACCGACGGTCTACTTCTTTCTCCAGGCAGCGGGACACGACGTGCGCCAGGAGCGGCGGCGCGTCCGGACGTTTCTCTTCGAGCGGCGGCTCGGTATCGCTGAGAATCGCGTTCGCCGTCGTGATCGGCGACGAGCGCTGGAACGGATGGGCGCCGGTCACCATCTCGTAGAGAAGCAGGCCGAACGCGAAGACGTCAGACCGTGCGTCCACCGGCGCACCGTTGATCTGCTCAGGCGACATGTAGTTCATCGTGCCGACGATCTCGCCGGTCAGCGTGATCATCGTCGAGACCGATGCGCCGGAGATGTGCTTCGCGACGCCGAAGTCCATCACCTTCACGTGGCCGTCGGCGGCCACCATGACGTTCGACGGCTTCAGGTCGCGATGGACGATGCCGCGCTTATGGGCGGAGTCGAGCGCCTCGGCAATTTCCGACGCGAGCCGGATGGCGTCCCTGATCGGAATGGGACCGCCCAGGAGCCGATCGCGGAGCGTCTCCCCCTCGACGTATTCCATCGCGATGAACGGCCGGTCGCCGGCATCGCCGACCTCGTAGACCTTGCAGACGAACGGGTGGTCGAGCCGGGCGGCGGCGTACGCCTCATGGAGCAGCCGGCGACGGGCCGACTCGTCCGCGGCCTGGCGGGGAGACAGGAACTTGAGCGCGACCTTCCGGCCGAGCGAGGGATCCTCAGCGAGGTAGACCTCGCCCATCCCACCTTCACCGATGCGGGACAGGACCTGATAGCGCGAGACTTGGGTTCCGACCACGGCAGGGCTGGCTCATCGTATGCGGGGCGGTCTGGGCGGTCAACGTCACTCGTCGACCGTGCGGCTCCGGACAAGGCCCGGGCACAGATCGTGAACGTCATGCCTGTGATGATGAACGTCAAGCGAATCGTCGGGCTCGGAGCGCTTTCGGCGATAGTCAGCCTCGGCTGTGGGACTGGGGAAGCTCGACAGGAAAAAGTCAATCCCGACGCCGCGGTCCTGCAGGACTATCAACGTCGCATCGAGGCGTACATGAAGCTCCGCGGAGAGGCGGACAATGGCGCGCCGAAGATGAAGGAAACGTCGGACCCCGCCAAGATCAAAACTGCCCAGGATGCGCTCAGGAAACAGATTCAGGCCGCGCGCGCGACCGCGAAGCACGGCGACATCTTCACGCCGGAGAGCCAGAAGCTCTTCCGCCGGCTCATGTATCCGGAGCTCAAGGGCCCGGACGCCGCGGAGACGAAGAAAGCCATTAAAGATGATGCGCCGGCGCCGGCCTCTGTTCCCTTCAAGGTGAACGCCGTCTATCCGGAGAAGCAGCCGCTGCCGACGGTCCCGCCGGACCTGCTCGGGAGAATCCCGAAGCTGCCCGAACAGCTCGAGTACCGCATCGTCGGGAAGCACATGATTCTCCGCGACATCGACGCCAACATCATCGTCGACTACATGCTGAACGCGATTCGTTGAGACCAGAACAATGACGAGGAGGATGCACGTGTTGCGACGAGTCATCGGCGGCCTCGGCCTTACGGCATCGCTCGCGCTGGGGTGTGCGGTTCCGATGGCGCAGCAGGCACCGGCGCAACCAGCGTCGCCGCCTGCCGCACAGCCCGCGCCCGACGCAAGGGTGAAGCTGCCGAACAAGAACGAGTCCGTGCGGTTCGCGGTCATCGGCGATGCCGGCACGGGTGGGAGCGCACAGCAACAGGTGGCGAAGCAGCTGGCCAGCTTCCGGTCGGCGTTTCCGTTCGACTTCGCGATCATGCTCGGCGACAACCTGTACGGCAGCGAGGGGCCCACCGACTACAAGGAGAAGTTCGAGATCCCGTACAAGCCGCTGCTCGACGCCGGCGTGAAGTTCTACGCGGCGCTCGGGAACCATGACGATCCGAGCCAGCGGATGTACAAGCCGTTCAACATGAACGGCGAGCGCTTCTACTCGTTCAAGACGGGCAGGCTGCTGAAACCGGACAGCGCGAGCGCGCGTTTCTTCGCGCTCGACAGCAACTACATGGACGATGCGCAGCTGGCGTTCATCAAGAAGGAGCTGGCCGCGAGCGGATCGGACTGGAAGATCATGTTCTTCCATCATCCGCTCTACTCCTCCGGTGAGAAGCACGGCTCAGACGAGCTGCTGCGCCAGAAGCTGGAGCCGATCTTCCTCGAGCACGGTGTCGACGTCGTGTTCACCGGACACGAACACTTCTACGAGCGGCTCAAGCCCCAGAAGGGAATCCACTACTTCATCTGCGGCAGCTCGGCGAAGCTGCGACGGGGCAACCTCGGCACCAGCGGTCTCACCGCGAAGGGCTACGACCAGGGCTACACGTTCATGCTGGTCGAGATCGACGGCGACCAGATGCACTTCCAGACGATCGATGAGAACGGGCGGACGATCGACGCAGGCGTGATAAAGCGGAATGCTCAGCAGACGACGAGCAGACCGTGACGATCCAGTGACTAAGCTCCGCCAGGCGGCGTCGTCGCCGTCCCGTGCAGGGCCTGCGTTGCCTGGCTGAGGCTCATGGTCGGCTGGTTCGTCCGAGTGCCGTCCATCGTGACGCCCGTCATCAGCGCCTTCAGCTTCCCGTAGTCGAGACTCTTGCTCTCGGTCGCGTTCATCGCCGCGGTGAACTGGCTGTAATTCCTGAATCCGGCCGTCGCCGCGTTCAGGTCGGTTCCCGCGGGCAGCACCCGCCGCGCCCGCGCGACTTCCGCCGGTTTCGACGATAGCTCCTGCGCGATCGCGTTGTTCGGTTTCCACGGTCCCGGCTTCGTCGGCGCCGGCGCGCCGGCAGCCTTGGAAACAGGCGACGGCTTTTTCGGCGCCCTGGCAGCCGTCGTCTTCCCAGCTTTCGCGGCTGTCTTCTTTTTCGTCGCCTTCGACTTCGCGGCCGTCGTCTTCGTCGCCTTCGTTTTCGTCGCCGTCGTCTTCGCAGCGCCCGCTTTCGTCTTCACGATGGCTGGTCGCGTGGTCTGCGCCGACGTTTTGGCGGCGGTTGTCGTCGTTGCGGTCGGTGCGGACGCCGCCGGCTGCCTGGCCGCGACCTTCGCGCCCGCGAGCGCGATGAGCGCAGCGACGATGGCGAGCCGGATGGTCATGCTTCGCATGATGGCCACCTCCACAACCTGAACTGGAGGCAACCGGCCTGCCGACTCGGCAATGGCAGTGAACTGGTGGAAACAAAGCAGTTACTGTTCGGGCTGGTACCGTTGGATCACAACTTTCGTACGTGAAAACGCACTTTCAACCGGTTGCCTTTCGCCCGGCAAGACAAGGTCAGCCATGCGACCGAGCTGCTACGGCCCGGCTAGGTTTCCGGTATACGACTTGCGAGTCTTTCAGAGACGCCACCCACGGATGGGGTGGAGCGAGCAGGAGGAATGAAATGAAGCGTGCCTGGAACGTGTGCGCGACGACCGCGGCGGTTCTGGCGTTGAGCGGTTCAGTAATGATGGCTGCCGCCTCGAGTCAGAGGGCGGCTTCGGATCAAGGGAAACCGTCGAGTTATGTGGGCTGCCTGCGCGGCGAGTATGGATCCTTCGAGCTGACCGAGGTCGGCGGGCCGGACGTTCCGGAAACCCGCGACTGGCGGACGCTGTATCTGACGAAGATGCGCGTGCTGGACGTGATGGCATCCGGTCGAACCGACCTGCAGCCGCATGTGGGGACGACGGTCCGCATCACCGGCGAGCGTGAGGGCAACACGCTCCATGCACGGTCAGTCGCGTTCATCGGGGCGACGTGTAAGTAGCCGGACTTCGGAGGGGCCGGTCTTAAGACCGGCCCCTCCATCGGGTTCAACGCCTCCCGGTCGGCGTCCGCGCGAAACTGACCGAGACGCCGCCGCTCAGCATGAGCGATGCCGCGTTCGCATCCTGCGTCGAGATCGTCCTGCCAATGCTCCCGTACAGCGCGATGGACGAGGTCGCGATGAATGCCGCTCCTCCCGTGAGATCCGTCCGCGCTCTCGACAGCCCCAGAAGGTCGGCGGTCGGATCGTCGTTCAACGCGCGTGTGTGGCTGAGCACGCCAGTGACGATGACGCGCTGGTTCAGCGGCACTTCGACGGCACCGCTCCCGAAGAACGAGCCACGCGAGAACCAGCCGGTCGCGCCGTACACGCGATACTTCGGTTGACGCCACTCGACGCTTACCGGGATCCCTAGATGGAAGCTCCGCCCTCCCTCTGGATCGAGGCCGTTCAGGATCTCGACCAGCGGAATGACCGCCATGCCGAAGCCGCTCGTTGTCTTGGCCGGATCGATCAACCCTATCTTGGCGCTGAGGTACACGTCGCCCAGGCCGGCGGCCTGCGTGCCATCGGTCAGCGTCAGTCGATAGTACGGAACGGTAAGGCCGACCTGCACTCGCGGCGTCAACCCGAGGCCGACGTCGGCGATCGGAAAGTCCATCTGGCGCCCGCCCGCAGATCGAACGAGCCCGAGCGAAGCCGCCGCCCAGCCGCCGCCAGGTTCGGGGAGCGACGCGTCGTCGAGCCATGAACCGAATTGTCGGATACCGACGGCAGGGACCGCGGCGCTCGTGGCCCCCGCCGCGGCCGACGGTGTCGGACCTCGCCCCTTCGAGAGGCCTCTCGCGTGGCCGTTCCCGTTCCCTTGAGCGGACGCCGACGACGCCCACAGGAGGGCGCCGCCGGCCATGATTGCCGATAACAGGACGCGCCGATCGCCGCGCATCTTAGTGGGTCCCGCCGGAGGTCGTCGTTCTCTTCTTCGCCTTCGTGGTCGTCGAGCTCGTGGTCGTTGGAGCCGTCGGGGAGTCGTCTCCGTCGGCGATCCCCAGCCGCTGCTTGGCCTGCCCGAGGCTGTAGGTCGTCGTCTGTCCGGGCACCGGCTGACCCTTCATATCCAGGCCGGTCATCAGCGCCTTCAAGTCCGCGAACGTGACCGTCGGGTTGTGAAGCACCGTATTCGTGGCGGCGTTCACCTGCCCGAAGTTCTTGAAGCCAGACGTGACGCCGTTGAGTTGGTCCGGCGTGAGTGTGCCGAGGCCGAGCGCTGACTCGAGCCTCGCCAGCTGGTTCGGTTTGCCCTGGAGCTTCTGCGCGATCGGGTTCAGCGTGGTCGGCGTATTCGGCGGCGGCAACGTCGTTGTCGTCATCGAGTTCTTCGCGGACTTGGGCGCTGACGCCTTCGGAGCCGACGCCTTCGCGGCCTTGGGAGCCTTGGCCGCCTTCGGGGCCGACGCGTTGACGGGCTTCGGCGCCTTTACCGTGGACTTCGGCGCCTGCGTTTTTGCCACAGCCGGCTTCGGCGGCTTGGCGGACGGCTTTATGGCGAACGCGGGACTTGCACTCGTGGCGAGAGCCAGCACAACGATTGACAGCCACACAGTCGTGCGTCGCATGGGTACCTCCCCAAAGGCGTCGTTCGGTCGCAAGGTTGGTACCGCTATCGTGCGGGACTTATCGTTGAGGGCTCAAGCACTTACAGTCGTTCGGCCACAGCGTGGATCACAGAAGCGCAGCCAACGCGACAGGACGGGAACTTTCTACACCGGTACGACGTGTTACGATTCTGGACCACGGATTCAAACACAACCACGGATTCAGCGGATTACCGCGGATTCACGACCACGGATTACACGGATTCACGAAACCATCGATTTCACGGACGTGACCCGAGCAGAGCCTGCCGCGCCGAAGCCGCAGGCGAAGGCGGGCCGCACTTTCTTCAGGAGGCGTCGTCATGCCCCGGTTAGCGCAGTTGTTGATGGTAGGTCTCTGCCTCGCGATCGCCGCCCCCGCGCTCGCGCAGTCCCAGGCGACCACAGGCACGATCGAGGGCATCGTCTCGGACACGACCGGTGCGGTCGTGCCGGGCGCGACGGTTACCTTCACGAACATCGGCACCGGGTTTACGCGTGAGGTGATCACCGATGCCGACGGCCGGTATCGCGGGCTGGCGCTGCCGCTCGGCACGTACACGATCGCGGTTGACCTTACCGGCTTCGGGAAAGCGCAGCGGGAAAGCGTGCCGCTCGCCGTCGGGCAGACGCATCGGATCGACTTCACGCTCGCCGTGGCCGGCCTGGCCCAGGAGGTCAGCGTCCTGGGCGGCTCGCCGGTCGTCGAAACGACGCGGTCGGAACAGTCGTCGCTCATCGACGAGAGGTCGGTCGAGGGGCTGCCGATCAACGGGCGCAACTTCATCGACTTCGTGAAGCTCGCGCCCACCGTCGGCATCGTGCAGGGGCCAGACGGCGCCGAGATCAGCATCAACGGGCAGCGCGGCATCTACAACAACGTCATGATCGACGGCGCCGACGCGAACAACCCGTTCTTCGGCGAGCAGCGCGGCGGGCAGCGGCCGAAATACATCATCAGCCTCGAGGCCGTGAAGGAGTTCCAGGTCGTGTCCGACGGCGCGTCCGCGGAGTTCGGCCGGTCGGCCGGCGGGTTCGTGAACATGGTCACCAAGAGCGGTTCGAACCGCCTCCGCGGCACCGGGTTCTACTTCGGCCGCTACGGCGCGCTGCTCTCCGAGAACTCGGACGGCACCAAAGACGACGATTTCAGCCAGCACCAGTTCGGGGGCTCGCTCGGCGGGCCGATCAAGCGGGACCGGACGTTCTTCTTCGTCTCGTACGACCAGAACGAGGAGCAGCGGCTGAAGTCGAAGGCGGCGTTCGAGGACCCGGCGATCAACCCCAACAACGAGGGGACGCGGCTGCTCAACATTCTCGCGACGCGGTACGGCCTGACAGCCGAAGGGGGCGCGGCGAACCCGATGCAGCAGACCAACGACGCGCTGGTGCTGCTCGGCAAGGTGGACGCGAACCTCACGACCCAGCACCAGGTGAGCGCGCGCTACGCGTACTCCTGGTCGCAGCAGATCAACGGGACGTTCGACGTGCCGACCTGGACCAACACCGCGAACGGCATCGAGAAGGACCGCAGCCACTCGATCGTGGGGCAGGTGAACAGCACCCTCGGACCATCCATGCTGAACGAATTGCGCGTTCAGTACGCTCAGGAGCCGCGGCCGCGTCCGTATACAGGTCCGGATCTCCCCGACACCGCGATCGGCAACTTCCCCGGCGGCGTGGATCGATCGTTCCGCTTCGGCCGGCCGTTCTTCCTCCCGGTGGATCCGGCGACCGACAGCCGCTTTCAGATTGCGGACGGTGTCTCGCTCGTCCGCGGGCCGCACCTGTTCAAGTTCGGCGGCGAAGTGAACTGGACGTCGATGACCCAGGTGTTCCGGGGGTTCGCGCGCGGGCGCTACATCTTTACCGGCGGCATGGACCAGTTCGAGGCGTACCTGAATAACCCGACGTCCGCGGCCGCGCTGTCGTCGTTCGTCCTCTACCTGCAGAGGGTGCCGCTCGGCGGCCGCTCGATCGACGACTCGGGCCGGCAGGACATCCCGGTCTCGGAACCGGCGTTCTTCTTCCAGGACAAGTGGAGCCTGCGGCCGAACGTGACGCTCAACCTCGGCCTGCGCTGGGAGGGCTACAACTCCCCCGACATGCTTACGCCGCCCGACGAGACGCCATACGCGCGATATTTCAGCGATCCGCGGTTTCCGACCGACACCGGCGAGATCCCCGACGACTGGTCCGGCTGGCAGCCGCGCGTCGGCGTGACATGGGATCCGACGAACGACGGGAAGACCGTCGTCCGCGCCAACGCGGGCCTCTTCAAGGCGCGCACGCCGTCGCTCATCTGGGCCAACCCGCGAACGGCGAACGGGGTCATCTTCGAGACCTACACCGGTGTGATCGTCCAGACGCCCGGCGGCAACTTCAACTTCGGCGTGCCGACGTTCCCGAACCTGGTCCCGACGGAAGGGTTCGTCAACCCGACGCCGGGCATCGCCGTCGTCGACAAGGACTTCAAGAACCCGGAAAGCCGGCAGATCGGCTTGAGCGTCGAGCGCGAGGTCGTCCCGAACTTCGCCGTGGGCGCCGCCTACAACTACGCGAAGACGCGCTACCTGAGCCGGTTCACCGACCCGAACGTCGATCCGGGCGCCTATGCGCCGAACTCGGAAGGACGGCCAATCTACGCGGGCGGGAACACCTCGCCCGGGCGGCCGTTCCCGACGCTGGGGCAGGTGCTCACGACCGAGAGCACGTCGCGGAGCCAGTACCACGGCTTCATCCTGACCCTCAACAAGCGGTACAGCGACCGCTGGCAGATGCAGGCCAACTGGACGATCTCCGACGACAAGTCGGACGACGACAACGAGCGCGATCCGTTCACGGTGCGCTACGCGGACCTGCTCAACCTCGACGCGGAGTACAGCCTGTCCGACCGGCACAGCCGTCACCGGATCAACATCTTCGGTTTGTACGACTTCCCGGGTGACTTCCAGGTGAACGCGCTCGTGCAGTATCGCTCGGCGCAGCCGACGACCGGCTCGGATCTGGTCGGCCAGGACATCAACCTCGACGGCTACGCGAACGACCGCCGCTTCGTGGGCGGTCAGGATGTCGGCCGCAACCAGCAGGAAAAGGACAACCAGTTCTTCACGCTGGACCTGCGCCTTTCGAAGGTCTTCCGGCTGCAGGGCGACCGCTCGCTCGAGGCGATGTTCGAGGTCTTCAACCTGACCAACAGCGAGAACAACATCGTGTCGCAGATCAGCGGCGGGCTGTTGTTCGACTTCAGCGGGACGATCCGCGCCGGGGTTGGAGATCCGAGGCAGGCGCAGGTGGGGGTGAGGTTTAGGTTCTGATCTGATCCGTTCTCTATCGGTGTAGGCCCGAAGGGCCGGGCCTACGCCGTCTCGATCTTCGTTAATGCTCGATCAATCATCGCGAACCCCTCCCTTAACTCCCCCTCGGTGATGCAGAGCGGGGGGTTCGTGAAGAACGTGTGCCAGCGGACGAAGGTGTAAAGGCCCTCGTCGCGCAGCGCCTTCCCGAAGCGCGCCATCTCGTCGGACGTTCCGCCGAACGGCGCAAGCGGCTGACGAGTCTTCCTGTCCTTGACCAGCTCCGCGATTCCGAAGAGCCCGATCGACCGCGTGGCGCCGACCGTCGGATGGCCGCGCTCGAGATCGGCGAGCAGGTCCTTCATGATCGCCCCCATGCGGCGGGCGTTGGCGAGCAGATCGTCCTCTTCGTAGACGGCAATCGTCGCGAGCGCGGCGGCGCACGCCAGCGGATGGCTGTTGTAGGTCAGGCCGCTCGGGAACATGCGGTCCCTGAAATGCGCGGCGATCTGCGGCCGCATGCCGACCGCGCCGAGCTGCACGTACGCGCTCGTCAGGCCTTTGGCCATCGTGATGATGTCCGGGACGACCTTCCAGTGATTGACCGCGAACCACTCGCCGGTGCGGCCGAAGCCTGACATCACTTCGTCGCAGATCATCAGGATGCCGTATTTCGTGCAGAGCTCGCGCACGCCCTGCAGGTACCCGTCGGGCGGGATGAGGACGCCGTTGGTGCCCGTCACGGTCTCGAGGAAGAACGCGGCGATCGACTGCGGTCCCTCGAGCTGGACGATCTCTTCGAGCTGCGTCAACGCCTGCTCGGCCGTGTCCCACCCTCGCTCGATCCCGTGATACGGGTCGAGGACGTGGATGACGCCAGGAATACCGGGCTCGGCGAAGAGCCGGCGCGGATCGCCCGTCAAGCTCGCCGCTCCCATGGTTCCGCCGTGATACGAGCGGTAGCGCGCGAGCACTTTGTGGCGGCCGGTGTACAGCCGGGCGATCTTGAGCGCGTTCTCGTTCGCGTCGGCGCCGCCGTTCGTGAAGAAGAACGTGTCGATGTCACCCGGCGCGATCTGGGCGAGCTTCTCGCCGAGACGCGCCCGCGGCTCGGTCGCCATGAACGGGCTGATGTAGGCGAGCTTCGCGGCCTGCTCCTGGATCGCGCGGACGACACGCTCGTCGCCGTGGCCGATGTTCACGCACATCAACTGGCTGTTGAAGTCGAGGTAGCGCTTCTCCTCGGGCGTCCAGAACCAGCAGCCCTTGGCGCCGGCGACGGGAATCGGGTCGGCTTTGCTCTGCGCGGACCACTCGAAGATCGTGTGTCTCTTCGTCAGCGCGACGATTTCTTCCCCGGTCAGGCCGCGGATGGTTTCGGTGTACACGGTGGTGATCCTTTTAGGCACTCGGCACTAGGCATTAGGCATTGGGCATTAGGCACTCAGTTTCCCAGTTCCTAGTGCCCAGTGCCTAGTTCTTCGTCGTGGCAACCTGCTCGGGCTTTGCGTACCCCTCCTGCTCGTACCCGCCGTGGTAGTCCTTCTCGTCCGGACGGCGGATCCGCGAGTGCGTGACGACGCGGTCGCGGAGGAGGCCGCGGAACGACTCGAGGGAGTCGTAGCCTTTCCGCGCCATGAACTCGGCCATCCCGTCTTTCAGGCGCTTGATGACGTTGGGCCCGATCGCGTGGTCGAGCATGGCGGCGGTGCAGACCTGCACGGTGCCGCAGCCGAGCAGCATGTAATTCAGCGCGTGCGGAAACTCGGCGATGCCCCCAATCCCCGAGAACGCCCGGTCGGGGAACGCCTGCGTGAGCTGCGAGACCTTCGCCAGAGACAGCGGAAGGATCGCCGGGCCGCCGAGCCCGCCGCTCGACACGTAGCCGTCCACGTTGATTTCGAACTCGAGCGTGTCGGGATCGACGAGCGGAATCGACGGGAACGTGTTCGACGAGGTGATGGCGTCGGCGCCGCCGGCGAACGACCCCCGCGCCTCGGCGACGATGTCGGTGGTCGACGGCGTCAGCTTGCACCAGATGGGCACGCGGGCCACCTCTTTTACCGCCTGCGTCACGACCGAAATCAGCCCCTCGTCGCGGCCGATGTTCGAGCCCATGTCCTGCCGGTCCATGTGCGGGCAGGACAGGTTCAGCTCGAACGCGTCCGCCCCCTCGTCCTGGCAGGCCTTCGCGAGCGTCTGCCAGTTGGCCAGCTCGCGGTCGCTGCCCGACCCGGCCATGATCGACGCCACGAGCACTTTGTGCGGGAACGCCTTCTTGATCTTCCCAATCCGCGGAACCCACCAATCGAGCGGCTTGTCGGAGATGAGCTCCCAGTTCCACGAGGAGTGCAGCGTCGTGTCGGGGCGCTTCTCCATCGACAGCTGGTAGGTGCCGGAGATGGCGCGCAGGAACTTGGTCTTGGGCCCCTTCACGTTGACGACGGGATGGAGGCCGATCGTTTTCGTGACGACGCCCGCCCATCCCGCGTCGAAGGCCCGCATGATGTTGCTGTCGGACTCGGTGGGCGGGGCGGACGCGAGCAGGAAGGGGCTCTCGAAACGGATGGCTGTGAAGACGGTCGAGAGGTCAGCGTTCATACCCTGGAATTAGCTGCTCCGGTGGGCCGACCTGACACGCCGATGGACCGGCTTCGCGGCCGGCCCCCTCCAGGTACGAGTACCTGGAGGTTGCGAAACTTGTGGAGGGGCCAGGCTTCAGCCCGGCCCAGAGGCTTCAGCCCGGTGCCCAAACGGAATCGATTTTACGCAGCCGCCGTCGCTTTGACCCCCAGGACGTCTCCGAAGACCCCGACCGCCTTCCGCATCTCATCGATCGTCCCGATCGAGATGCGGCAGTGGCTGGTCATCGGCGGGAACGGGCGGCCGACGAGAACGCCGCGCTCGCGACACGGGTCGCGGAACTCGGCGAGCGGACGCTTGACATCCACGAAGAGGAAGTTCGCCTGCGAATCGCTCGCCTTGAAGCCGGCGCGCTGGAACCATCCCATCGTGAAATCGCGCGCCTCGGTGTTCCGGTTCCGCTCCTGGACGATGCGGTCATCGTCGCCGATCGAGGCGATCGCCGCCGCGACGCCGAGCGAGTTCATGCTCGTCCCGTACTGGTGCTGTCCCAGCGTCCGCAGCGTTTCGGGGCGGCCAATCATGTAGCCGATGCGGAGGCCGGCCATGCCATGCGCCTTCGAGAACGTCCGCGCGACGACCACGCGCGGGTTCGCGAGCGCGACCGGGATCTGCGAGCTGTAGCTCGGATCGGTCACGTAGTCGAAGTACGCCTCGTCGATGAGCAGCGTCGTCTCGGGCGACACCTGGAGGACGCGATCGATGAGGTTCGCGACCGCCTTCCCGGAGTGGACCGTCGCCGTCGGATTGTTCGGGTTGTTGAGGTACACCATCCCGGCGCCCTTGGACGCGGCGACCATGGCGTCCAAATCATCGCGGAGCTGCGCGTCGAGCGGGATGGCCTTGACCGGCGCCTTCATGAGGCCGGCGTAGTCGGCGCACTCCTCGTATGCGGGCGCGCCTGACACGAGCCCGCGCGACGGCGACGTGAAGCAGTGGGTCGCCGACCGGAGGAGCTGCGTCGATCCGGAGCCGACGAGCACGTTGTCGGTGCTGATCTTGTACTTGGCGGCGATGGCCTCCCGCAGCAGCTGCGGGTTGTCGGGATACCGGCCCGCCGGGGCGCCGTCCTTCAGGAACGACCGCACGGCGGTGAGCACCTTCGTGCCGGGCCCGAGCGGGTTCTCGTTGTTGTGCAAGAGGAGCGGCCGCATCCCGGCCTGCTGGAAGACTTCCATCCAGCGCGCGGTCTCGGCGTCGGCGCGCGGGAGATACGATGCCGCGAACGCACCAGCCGTCCCGGCTCCGAGGGTTCGAATGAACGCACGGCGCGAATTCATGATCGTTCCCCTTATCTGTTAGCCGTCGTGGTTGGCGTGCCGAGGACCTTCGCGAACACTTCCGTCGCACGCTTCATCTCGTCCATGGTGCCGATGGAGATGCGGCAGTGCGTGCGGTCGAGCGGCGGGAAATCGCGCCCGACGTGGACGCCGTGCTTGCGGCACGCCTCGCGGAACTCGCGCGGCGTGCGCCGGATGTCGACGAACAGGAAGTTGGCCTGCGAATCGGTCGCCGTCAGGCCGGCGCTCTTGAAGAAGTCGAGCGTGTACTTCCGCACGGCGGTGTTGCGCGCCCGCTCCTGCTCGATGTGCGCCGTGTCCTGGAACGCCACGTGGGTCGCGGCCAGCGCCGGCACGCTCACGTTGTACGGCATCAGGAAGGGCGCCATCGCCTTGATGATCTCCGGCGCGCCGATGGCGTAGCCGGCGCGCAGGCCGGCCATCCCGAAGCACTTCGAGAACGTGCGCGTCACGAACACGCGCGAGCCGGGTTCCAGCGCGAGCGGCGCGCCGGTGGCATACGCCGGCTCGGTCACGTATTCGTGATAGGCCTCGTCGAGGAGGATGGCCGTGTCGGGCGAGTCCTTGCGGACCTTCGCGACGAATTCCTTGACCGCGGCCGCCGAGTGCACGGTCGCCGTCGGGTTGTTCGGATTGCAGAAGAAGACGAGCCCCGCGCCGCGCGCGGCGGCCGCCATCTGATCGAGATCGAGCTTGCCGGCGGCCGTCACCGGGATGGCCTTGACCGGATGCTGCATCGCCTCGGCGGTCCGCTGCGGCGACTCGAAGGACGGCGCGGCAGTGACGAGCGCCCTGGTGGGGCTCGTGAACGCGCGGACCGCGGCGATGAGCAGCTCGCCAGACCCGGCGCCGAGGGTCACGCCGTCGGGCTTGACCTTGAACGAGGTCGCGAGAAGCGCGCGCAGATCCGACAGCGCCGGCTTCGCGTTCATCGGGTATCGGCCGGCGTTCGTGAAGGAGCTCTCGATCGCCTTCAGCGCAGCCGGTCCGGGGCCGAGCGGGTTCTCGTTGCTGTTGATCTGGACATCGCCCAGGGGCTGCGGCGGCACGGGCTGGGAAGAGTCGAACCCGCCGGGCCAGCCCTCCGCGACGAGCGCCTCGCGCCCGCGGGCGGCCAGGTGTGGGGCGCTCGGGAGAGCAATCGCCGGGGCTCCCAGCGTTCGAACGAAGGCACGGCGCGACAACGACATGGCTGCCTCCTTGCGGACCACGGGACGCGTAACGGGCAATTCTAGCCTATTTCCGGAGCTCGACCACGATAACCTCGATGGGCTGGCCGGACTCGTTGAGGTCGGCGTGGCGCGTGCCGGGAGGGTCCGCGTCCAGCCAGTAGGCCTTGCCGGTTTCCCAGGTCACCTCGCGCGACCCGCCCTTTTCCTCGACGATCTTGAGGGTGCCGCCCACGAGCGCGACGATTGTCCGCCCATGCTCGTGGCGGTGCATGCTGAGCGGCTGGTTGGGGAGGATGATGCTCTTCCAGACGCGGACGTGGTCGTTCTCGAACTGGGGAACGCGCCGGGTCATGGCCTGCTGCTGCATCGCGACGGCGACCGGGATGGCCACGGGTAAGAGGCCGAGCGGCCAGAACGAGCGTTCGTCTCATCTTTTGCTCCACACGATCTTAAGGAGGAGGTTTCGGAGGATAGGGAGGATGACTTCACTGATCACAAGCCACGGATTTCGCGGATTGACGCGGATGCCTTCCCGTCACGCGGACGCCGCGCGCAGCGCGGCGGCTGGCGTGAACGCGCGACGGACGTGAGCGGCCCGAGATGCAGACCCGCTCACGTCCGCCGCGTGTTCACGCCAGCCCGGCCCGGCTCCGCCGGGCCGTCCGCGTGACGGGCGCCGTGACAAGCGAGTCAACCTCCCAAAACCTCCCAAACCTCCTGCCAAATCCGTCCGAGCGTGCCCACGTGCAGTCGTCACCTACTGCACCGGATTCGACAACGTCCCGATGCTCTCGATCGTGCAGACCGATCGATCTCCCGCCTTGAAATAGATCGGCGTTGCTCGAGCGGTGCCCACGCCCGCGGGCGAGCCGGTGGCGATGGCATCGCCAGGATGCAGCGTGAGGATGTGCGACGCGTAGCTCAGGATCTCGAAGACCGTGTGCGTCATGCGGGACGTATTCGAGTCCTGCATGACTTTCCCGTTCAGCGTGAACGTGATCGCGAGCTTCTGCGGATCGGGGACGAACTCGCGCGGCACGACGAACGGGCCCAGCGGCGCGAAGGTGTCGTGGCTCTTGCCGAGCAGCCAGTCGGATCCGTGGCGCCCGTCTCCGCGGCCGCCACGATCGGACACGTCGTTCTCGAGCGTGTAGCCGAAGATGTAGTCGGCCGCGCGCTCGACCGGCACGCGGCTCGCTACCCGGCCGACGACGATCGTCAGCTCGCACTCCCAGTCGATCCGATCGCGCCCCGCCGGGATGCGAATCGCCTCCCCATCCGCGATGATCGCCGACCGCAGCTTCGGGAACAGGTAGGGATTCTGCCGCGCGTCGCCCGGCTGCCGCGGCCAGATCCCTGGAATCGCGTCCGGCGGCTTCGGCGGCGGCGCGCCCAGCGCCCCGGCGCCCGCCATTTCCTTCTCGTGCTCGACGTAGTTGACCGCCGCGTTCAACATCGTCCCCGGCAAGACCGGCGGCAAGACTTTGACCGACGCCAGCCTGAGGACATATTTCGGACGGGCGCCCTGACCGGCGGCGGCCGCCGCGATCTCCCCCAGCTTTGGCTTCAGTTCGTCGTACCGCGCCATCAGCTCGCCCATTTCGCGAGGCGGGCGGTCGAGCGCCTGGTCCAGCCGCGCGACGGCGTCGCCGACGACGAGGCCCACGAAGCGCCCGCCGGCAGCCTCGAACGTCCCGAGTTTGTAGGCGAGAGGCGTCTGCGCAGTTGCCGTCACGCCGGCGAGAACGAGGATGAGACAGAGATGTCGCATGTTTGATCCACGGCAGCCCTAAAGGGCTGCGCTACGGGCTGCGCTACGGTTTCGGCAATACCAGCGCGACGAGCTCCGCGGAGACGTCCGGGCTGGCGACCGCCGCGAGGATGTACTGCCGCCCGGCGTGCATGAACGTCATCGGCGCGGTGTTGGTCGTCGCCGGAATTTCGACGGCGGCGATCTCTTTGCCCGTCTTCTTGTCGACCGCGTGAAAGAGCGGCGAACCGCCTCGCCCTTCGCCGTAGAAGAGCAGCGTCTTCGTCACGAGCAGGTTCGCCTGCGTCGGCTTGCCGGTGACCGGCAGCTTTACACCCTTCAGCGCCGCGTGATTCTTGATCTCGTCCGGTGTGTCGCCGTCGGGGATCGTCCAGGCGTGGTCGCCGGAATTGAGGTTCAACGCGACGATCGTTCCGTACGGAGGTTTCAGGAGTGGCAGCCCCTGCGGGCCCCGGATCCCTCCCGGCCCCATCGACACGTATGCGGACGTGCCGCCCTTGAACTTCTCGTCGCCGCGCACCATCGAGAGCACGCTGTGCCCGCGCTCGCTGGCGATGTAGACCAGGCCCGTCTCAGGATCCGCCGCCGCCCCGCCGGGAATGTTCGCGCCGCCGTTCGCGCCGGGCACGTTGAATGCGCCCTTCGTACCGTCGGGCGCCTTGGCGAGCGAGGGCGGGAGGAAGAGCGGTCCCATCCGGTACTGTCGCGCGAGTTTGAGCGCCTGCTCCCGCAGCTCCGGTGTGAAATCAATCAAATCGTTCTCGGTAATCCCCTGCAGCTCGAACGGCGGCGGCTTGGTCGGGAACGGCTGCGTGGGCCACGTCTTCTCGCCCGGGACGTCCGACTGGAGCACCGGGCGCTCTTCGATTGGCCAGACCGGCTGGCCCGTTTCCCGGTTCAACACGTACAGAAACCCCTGCTTCGTGGCCTGCGCGATCGCTGGAATCCGGCGGCCGCCGACGGTGATGTCGAGCACCTTGGGCGCGTCCGGCGTGTCGTAGTTCCAGATGTCGTGGTGAACCATCTGGAAGTGCCACGCCTTCTTGCCGGTCTTCACGTCGATCGCGATCAGGCTCGTCCCGTACAGGTTCTGGCCATGACGATGGCCGCCGTAATAGTCGTTGGTCGGCGTGTCGGTTGGAACGTAGACGAGCCCGAGCTCGGAATCGGCGGAGAGCGGCGCCCACGCAGACACGTTGCCGGTGTACTTCCACGAATCGTTTTCCCATGTGTCGTGGCCGGATTCGCCCGGACGCGGGACCACGTGGAACCGCCAGACCATCCGGCCGGTCTTCGCGTCGTAGCCGCGGACATGGCCGGGAATGTTCTCCTTGTTTTCCGGGTAGTAGCCGCGGTCGTGCGAGTTGCCGACGACGACGACGCCGTTGACGACGATCGGCGGAGACGAGGAGGTGATGTCGCCGCTTTTCAGCGTGCCGATGTCCGCCTCGACCGGATAGTCGCCGAGGCCGACATGCAGATCGACGACGCCGTTCATGCCGAAGTAGGAAATGGGCTGACCAGTCTCGGCGTCGAGCGCGTGCAGATAGTAGCCGGGCGTGACCAGATAGATGATGCCGCGGCCGTCCACCTCGGCGTACGCGACACCCTTGCCGTAGTTCTTGCGCGTCGAGGCTTCCCACCGCGGGTTGTCCTTTTCGCGGTACATCCACAGCGTCTCGCCGGTCGCGGGGTCGATGCAGACCGCGGTCCGGCGCTGGCCCGCGACGGTGTAGAGCTTGCCCTTCACATAGAGCGGCGTCGCGCGATAGATGTGATCGACTTCGGGACCGAAGTTCGCGGCGCTCCAACGCCACGCGATCTCGAGCTTCGCGACGTTGGCGGCGTTGATCTGATCGAGCGGCGAATAGCGCGTGCTGCCTTCGTCGCCGCCCCAGTACCGCCACTCGCCCGCCTGGGTGCCGCGCCCGTTGGCGCGCGGGAGAGCGACCAGCGCGCCAATAGCCATCATGACGAGCAGGCCCGAAAGAACTCGACGCGCCATGCAATCTCCTTCGCGAAGCAGGCCTGAAGGCCTGCGCAACGGGCAGCCCTGAAGGGCTGCGCTACTTCTCTGGCGCTTCAATAACAACGTCCTGCATCTCCGGCTTCGCGCCCTTCAAATCGGCGTCGCCGGACGGCAGGCGGTTGATCTTGAGCAGATACGCGATCACGTCGGCGTACTCCTGTGGCTTCATGCTGCCAGGGTTGTCCTTCGGCATCGTCGTTCGCAGGTTGGTGTAGAGCGCGAAGATCGTCTGCCCGGTCCAACTCTGCATGAACACGAAGCCGCTGTACTGCTCGGGCATGTGACACGTGCCGCATTTTGCCTTGTACGTTTTCTCGCCGCGTTCGGCCTGCGCGGCCGAGTACACGCCATCCCGCGTGGAGCGAGACGCGGGCGCGTCCGCAGTCAACGCAACCGCGGCGAGCCACACGACGGTGAGTGTCATCCCTGAGCGCAGACTGCGCGAAGATAGCACACTCTCAATGCTGAAGGCTGATGGCTGAATGCTGAAGGCAACTAGCGTGCGCGGAGCCGCCGCAGTTGATCCTCCATGCCGGCAATGAGCTTGGCGTCCTGGCGCGCGCGGGCGAGCGCGAGGACTTCCTCGAACGTGCTGGCGGCTTCGGCCACGTGCCCGCGCGACAGCAGCAGGTTCGCGAGGTTGAGGCGCGCGACCGTATAGTCGGGATCGCTCGCGGCCGCCGCGCGATACTGCTCGATGGCGCCGTCAGTATCGCCGCGCCGCTCCAGCAGGTAGCCGAGATTGTTGCGCGCCCATGCCAGGTCGGGATCGAGCGCGACGGCCCGGCGGTATTCCCCGACGGCATTGTCGAGATCTGAACGGCGCTCGAGCAGCGCCGCGAGCCGGGCGTGGGGCTCGGCCGCCTGTGGGTCCGCATTGATCGCACTGAGATAGACGCCTTCCGCCTCGCGCAGCGCGCCTTGCGCCACGTGCAGCGCGGCGAGGTTGATCAGGGCAACGTCGTGGTGCGGGTCGAGCCGCAGCGCCTCGCGATACGCGGCGATGGCCTCCGCCTGACGGCCGAGACGTTCGAGCACGTTGCCGAGGTTGACCTGCGCCGCCGGCAGCTCCGGTTCCTCGCGGGCGATCTCGCGGAGCATCCGCTCGGCCTCGGACAGCTTCGCGCCGTCGGGCGGCTGCGCCGCGGCCGCCTCGTCTGCCAGCGCAAAGGCGAGCTGCGAGCGCCACTCCACGACGCCGGGCATCTCCTGAAGCGCCGCACGCCACTGGGCGACCGCCTCGCCGAACGAACCGCGTTCGCGCAGGAGCGCCGCGAAGCGGACGCGGAGGATGGGGTCGTTCGGCCGGCGGCCGATCGCCGCGCGGTAGGTCGCTTCGGCCCGGGCGAGACCTTCCCGCGCGGCGGCACGCGCCGACGCAACCTGGCGGCGGCCGCGCTCGATGCGCGCGTCGTGCCCCGCCTGTGCCGTGAACGGCGGACGGCGCATCATTTCGAGGATCCCAGCCGCCATGCGGAGGCGGTCCCAGTCGGTGAGCGCGAGCCGCTCGGCTACCTGCTCCGGAGACACATCCGGCCCTGCCGGCGCGCGCCCACCCGAGGCCGGGATGAGTGGAGCCAGCGCGCTCGCGATGGCCCGCGCCGCCAGATCGTTTCCTTGCTCGTTCAAGTGCACGTGCTCCCAGAACAGATCGTCACCGGGCGCCCCGTTCTTCGCGGACGCGAACACGGCCTCGAGGTCGGCGAGGAGGACGCGATCCGCGGAAGGCCGGCGGGCGACGCTCCGGATCGTGTCGTTGATACGGCTGTCGGCGCGGAACCGGAGGAGATCGAGGTCGCGGGCACGCGAGAACGATTTGGCTGCTTCGTCGCGGCGCCCCGATTCGAACGCCGCGACGCCGAGCTGATAGTGCATCTCCGCGTCGCTGGCGTTGCGGCTGTGGAGTGACGCGAACGGCGGGCTGTCGCGCAGGTTGACCGGCACCGTCGCCACGACCGCCGATGCGCGGGCCGATCGGGCGGCATCGAGGATGGCCTCGAGGTTCCGCCGCAGGGAGTCATACGTGCGAGACAGCGTCGGGTCGTCGAAGGGGATCTGATCCGCGGTCATCATCTCCATCCCGCGCCAGCCGGTGGGCAGCGCCGGGCGCGGCCCAATCGAGGCGGTCGCGCGCTCGACGAGCTGCCCGAGACGCGTGCGCTGGGCGATCAGGCGCGCGCGGACGAGCGAGTGCAGCGGCGCACTCCGCGTGAAGATCGTTCCGGCGCCAAAGGGTCCGACGACCTCGTTGTTCCCCATGTAGACGACGAACGCATCGGGCTCGTATCGGGCGCACTCACGCGCGATATCGGCCACCACGTGCGAGCTGATCGCCGTCATCGCGGTGTTGATGATCTCGACGTCGACGTCCGGATGCCATGCCTCGAGCAGCACCTCCACGACTCGGCTGAAACCGAATGCCGGCTCCGGGATGCCCATCGCCGCCGATTCGCCGAAGACGAACACGCGGAAGGTGCCAGGCGGCTTGCGCGCCGGAAATGCGACCGGCAGCGGGGTGCGTGCGAGCGCCACCGGGAAGAACCGCCACCCGAAGCGCGGGTTGCTCACGTAGCGATCGCCGTCCCGCAGGAAGAACGAGGACGGCCGTCCGACTCCCGCGACGCGGAGCGCGACTTCGAGCGCGCCGACGAACGCAAAGGGAAGCAGAATGGCCAGAAGTGGGAAGCCCCAGCGGCGCCAGCCTCGAAGTGACGCGCCGGCGGACCGGTCCCCGCCGCCGCTGCGGCGGCGTTCTGTCGGCTGCCGGGGCATAGGAAGGCGACGAGAATACCACGCTAGAATCGGGACGATGCTCAGGTGGCCCGCGATTGCGTGCGCCGTTCTCGTCACGACGACCGCGCTGAGCTCGGCCGGACGCGGGCAGGAGTCAGTCCGCCTTCTCGATCTCGACGGCCGGCCGGTCGATCCGTTCGATCGCGGCGGCGCGCGCGCCGCCGTCTTCGTCTTCGCGCGGATCGACTGCCCCGTCTCGAACCGGTACGCGCCCGAGCTGGCGCGTCTGTACCGAACCTTCGCGCCGCGAGGCGTGCAGTTCACGCTCGTCTATCCCGGCGATCAGCCGGCCGACACGATCCAGCGGCACGTTCGCGAGTACGGATACCCCTTTGCCGCGCTGCGTGATCCGGAGTTCGCATTCGCCGATCGCGCGAGCGCGACGGTCACGCCAGAAGCGGCGGTCTTCGACGCTCGCGGGACGCTGCGCTACCTCGGACGCATCGACGATCGCTATATCAGCGCCGGGCGCATGCGACCGGCGCCCACACGCCACGATCTCGAGGAGGCGCTCGAGGCACTCCTCGCGGGTCGGCAAGTCCCGGCCGAGCGGACGCAAGCGATCGGATGTCTGATCGGGGATCTGCGGTAAGAGTGGTTCGACGGGGTTCGAGGAGGTTCGCGGAGGTTCGAAGGGGTTCCGGCGTCCTCAATCCGTGAAATCCACGAAATCCGTGGCTCGTAGATCAGCGAAATCCGTGGCCGTCACCGCGGAACCGCGGCGTCGCGATGTCTCGCCGCGCGCGCGGCGTCCCCCTTCGCCGCATAGTAGGCGGCCAGCTCCTCGTGCGCCGCGGTGTGTCCAGGATCGGCGGCGACGGCGCGCTCCCACCAGGGTGCCGCGTCATCGATCCTGTTCGAGAACTTTTCCACGAGGCCCAGGTTGTAATGCGCGTCGGCGTTCGCCGGATGCCGTTCCACTTCCCGGTGGAACTCGGCCCGCGCCTCGTCGGCATCGCCCCGCCGCGCCGCCAGCACGCCCAGGTTGTTGTGCGCCCCCGGCGTGGACGGATCCGCGGCGAGCGCTGCCCGATAGTGTTCGGCCGCTCGGTCCGGATTCCCATCGCTCTCGGCGATCTGGCCGAGGTTGACGTACGCAAGGCCCGCATACGGCGTCCCCGTCGTCGCGCTCTGCCAATAGGTGTAGCGATCGCGGAAGACATCCGTGTGGACGAACGACATTGCGGCGAAGGCGACGCCCACCGCAGATGCGATTGCGACAGGGCGGCTCGACGCGATCGACCACGCGGGGAGCCTGGAGATCCCGACGATGACGGCCATCAGCGGGAAGTACAACCGATGCTCGTACGCCGGGAGGCCGGGAATCAGGAGCGCCGGGATCAGAAAGAGGAGGATCCAGGCGATGACGACCCGGCGCCAGCGCGGCGCCAGCCGCGCGAGGAGCCACCCGAGAAGCGCCAGCGAGATCGCGCCCAGCGCCACATCAACACGAGTCAGCCCGGGCATGACGCTGAGGTGTGCCGGCAGCATCATCTTTCCAGCGTAGAGAAGGAGGTCCCTCGAGTTTGCGACCAACGCGGCCAACAGCACCTGCGCATCCGGCGCGTCGCCCCCGTCCATCATCACCGCGCGTCTGGCCACGAACCACACGGCAACGACGACCGCATCGGCGAAAAGGACTGGGCCGGACCGCGCGGCGGCGCGGGGTTTGACGGGCAGGGCCCTCGCCAGAAGAACGATGACAATCGGCAGCGGCAGCGCTGATTCTTTTGTGAACAGCGCAGCCGCGTACGCAGCGACGTGTAGTGCGAGCCCCCACGCGCCCGTCGTCCGACGATAGTGAAGAAAGGCGATTACGGAGACGAGTGCCAGCGCGGCCATCAACGTGTCGTTGCGCCCCGGAATCCAGGCGACCGCCTGGACGTTCGCAGGATGGACGGCGAACAGCAACGCGAGCGCGAGTGCCGGCACTTCGCCGCTGCCGAGTCTCCTCAACAGCATGAAGAGCAGCATCACGCTCGCGATGTGAATCACCACGTTGGTGACGTGATACACGCGCGGATCGGCGCCGCGGACCTGCGCGTCCACCATGAACGACACGATGACGAGCGGACGGTAGTAGGTCTTGCGACCGGAGGGTTGCCCTTCGACGTCGAAATAACTGCGAGCGAAGGCGTCCGGGATATTGCGAAGGTCCTGGAGGAACGAGATGTTGCCGCGGATGAGGTCGGTGTCGTCCGCCTGAACGTAGTCGAACGTCACGACGCGCGCGTAGAGCGCCAGCGGCACGAGCGCGAGCGCGGCGAGCGTCAGCGGCCGTCGCATATAATTTGGCCAACCCCATGCTGCGAGCCTGCGTGAGCGTGTACGCGCTCGGCATTGCCGCCATTGCCGCGGCCGTTACGCACGCCGCCCGCCCGACGAACGCGGCGCCGGAGGTCACGTTCACTCGCGACGTCGCGCCGATCGTGTTTTCCCGCTGCGCGCCCTGTCATCGGCCAGGGGAAGTCGGGCCGTTCAGTTTGATCACCTATGAAGACGTGAAGCGGCGCGCGCGCCAGATCGCCGACGTCACCGCCGCGCGCGCGATGCCGCCGTGGCCGCCGGAGCCGGGCCACGGCACGTTTGCAGGCGAGCGCCATCTCACCGACGCCGAGATTGCCACAATCCAGCGGTGGGTGGCGAGCGGCGCGCCTCGCGGGGATCGCGCCGATCTTCCGCCGGCGCCCGCCTGGAAGCAGGGGTGGCAGCTCGGAGAGCCGGACCTCGTGGTGCGCATGAGCGAGCCGTACGACGTGCCCGCCGACGGCCCGGATGTCTTCAGGAAGTTCGTCGTGCCGGTTCCCGGACAGGGGACGCGATACGTGCGCGCGATAGAGTTCCGGCCGGGCAATCCGCGGGTGTTGCACCATGCCATCATGCATCTCGATCCGACCGGCGAAGCCAAGCGGCTCGACGGAGCGGACCGCGAGCCGGGGATCGGCGGGATGCTCTTCACCGAGGGCATCAGCCCCGAGGGCCACTTTCTGGGATGGTCGCCGGGGGTGATGCCGACCGTCGCGCCAGACGACCTGGCGTGGCGCCTCGAGCCCGGAACCGATCTCCTGCTGCAGCTCCACCTGCTGCCGACCGGCAAGCCCGAGAGAATCCAGGCCTCCGTTGGATTCTTTTTCACCGCGACGCCGCCGACGCGGACGGGGCTGGGCCTCCAGCTCGGTTCGTACACGATCGACATCCCGCCGGGCGATCCCGCCTACACGGTCGAAGACAGTTACCGGCTGCCGGTCGACGTCGAGGTGCACTCGATCTACCCGCACGCGCATTATCTCGGCAAGGACGTCCGGATTTCGGCGACGCTGCCCGACGGCACGACGAAGCCGCTCATCTGGATAAAGGATTGGGATTTTTACTGGCAGGGAGAGTATCGCTACGCCGTTCCCGTCTCTCTTCCGAAGGGAACGACGATCGTTATGCGGTATACCTACGACAACTCCGCCGGCAACGGAAGGAACCCGCACAGTCCCCCCAGGCGCATCGTGTACGGCGGGCAGTCCTCCGATGAGATGGCCAATACCTGGATGCAGGTCGTGCCGAAGGCCGCGGGCGATCTTGCACTGTTGAAGGAGGACTACGGGCGGAAAGCCGCGAGCCGCTACGTGGCAGGTTATCTGGCGATGCTCGTGGCGAACCCGGAGAGGAGCGCGCTCCACGCGCCTCTCGGCTTCGCGTACCTCCGCGCGGGGCAGATCGACGACGCGCAGCGGCATCTTCGCGAGGCGGCGCGCGTCGGCGCCGGCGATCCGGAGGATCTGGCGCTCGTGCACTACAACCTCGGTAACGCGGAGGCCGCCAGCGGCAACCGTTCCGAAGCCGCCGCTCACTTCGCAAAGGCAATCGAGCTGCGGCCCGGCTTCGCCGAGGCGTACAACAATCTCGGCGTCATGCGGCAGGCGGACGGACGACTCGACGAAGCGACGGGGTTGTACCGACAGGCGCTGACGATCAAGCCGGCCTACGCCGAAGCCCACAACAACCTGGGCGTGATGCTTCAGGTGCAGAAAAAGCTCGACGAGGCGATCGCGCATTTCCAGGAGGCGTTGAGGCTGAATCCGTCGTACGCGCTGGCGAAGGAGAATCTCGAAGCCGCGCTCCGTGAGCGTAGCAAGCGCTGAGGACGCAAAGGAAGCAGAGGCCGCAGAGAAAGGCATGAACGCAGAGACAAACCAACCGTCGTTGGCGCTGGTCCGCCCAGTCCGGCGGCAATACCTCTGTGTTTCCGTGTGTCTCTGCGTCTCTGCGTTCACGCTTTTCTCTGTGACCTCCGCTTCCTCTGTGCTCTCCCAGGATCAGAAGACGGGCTTCGGCCGGATTCACTTCCCTACTTCCGGCGCCGCGGCCGCCCAACCCCACTTCCTCCGCGGTGTCGCCGCGCTCCATAGCTTCGAGTACGAAGAAGCGCTCGACGCCTTCCGCCAGGCGCGGGCCGCGGACGCTGGTTTCGCCATGGCCCATTGGGGCGAGGCCATGAGCCACAACCGGACGCTCTGGGGCCGGCAGGATCGGGAAGCCGCGAAGAGCGTGCTGGGGCGGCTCGGAGCCACGCCTGCCGCCCGCGCGGCGCGGGCAGCGACAACCCGCGAGCAGTCGTACCTCGGGGCGGTCGAGATCCTGTTCGGCGAGGGCGAGAAAGCGGCGCGCGACACCCAATATGCCGAGGCGATGGCACGAATGGCGGCAAAGTACCCCGAAGACCATGAGGCGGTGACGTTCTACGCCCTGGCGAAGCTGGCCACGATGCAGCGCGGGATCGAAGGAATCGCGGCCGAGGACGGGCACCGCCACGCGCTCGCGGGAAGCGAGGCACAGCGCGAGGTGGCTGCGATCCTGCAAAAAGTCCTGAAAGCCAACCCCGAGCACCCGGGCGCCGCGCATTACCTGATTCACGTCTGGGACGATCCCGAGCACGCCTCGCTCGCCCTGCCGATCGCCAGAACGTACGCGCGGATTGCGCCGGCGGCGAGCCACGCCCGTCACATGCCCTCACATGTGTTCTTCCACCTCGGACTGTGGGACGGGGCGGCGGCGTCCGACCAGTCCGCGTGGGAGGCATCGGTCGCGTTCGCCACACGCAAGGGCCTCCCGCCCTCGATGCGGAGCTACCACAGCCTGTCATGGCTGCAGTACTCCTATCTTCAGCAGGGACGGTACGGCGCCGCGGACAAGACACTCGGCGAGATCGAGCCGGTCGCCAGCGGATCGCGAGATCCCGAGCTCATGGGGATTGCCGCCTCCATGCGCGCCCGCGCCGTCGTCGACACGGCGCGCTGGGAGCGGGTGCGCGGGCGGATGCAGTTCGACAATCATGACGAGCTGTTCGCGATCGCTCTCGCAGGAGCGCGCACCGGCGATACCGCGACGGCCGAGATGGGCCGGCAGGAGCTGGCGCGGCGCGCAGGCGCGGCGCGGACCGGCGATCGTCGGCCGATCGTCGCCATCCTCGAGCGCGAGATCGCCGCGATGCTCCGGCTCGCCGCGGGTGATCCGGCCTCCGCCGTTTCGCTGTTGGAAAAAGCGGCCGCGTCGGAAGTGCAGCTGCCTGCGCCCGCGGGGCCGCCGGTGGTGATCAAGCCGAGCCAGGAGCTGCTCGGCGAGGTGCTGGCCCAGATCGGCCGCCCGCGCGAAGCCGCGGCCGCGTTCGAAGGCGCTCTGAAGCGGTATCCAAACCGATCCGCGTCGCTGCTGGGCCTGGCGCGGGCGCTCGCCGCCGCGGGCGCGCGCGACGGCGCGCGCGAACAATACAAGCGATTCGCCTCCAACTGGCGCCGGGCGGACCCCGGCCGGCCGGAGCTCGCTGAGGCGAAAAAGTGGTAACGCGCCGCGAGTTTCTGGAGCTGTGGGCGGCGGCTTTATGCCCGAACCCCTTTGAAGGCGGCCGCTACGTCGGGAGTGTTCCCTTTGCGGACGCCGCGCAGAACCCTCCGTTTCATGCGCTGATGGATGCAGGGCTCGACGCCCGCCTCTACACCGACCTGTCGGCGCTCCGGCCGGAAGCGCTCGTCACGCCGAACGACAAGTTCTTCGTCCGCACCGCGTTTCCGGACCAGCTCGACGCCGCCCGTCCGTGGTCCATCGACGTGACCGGGCTCGTGCGAAAACCGACCACGCTTTCGCTGAAGGATCTCGAGCCGCTCGCCGAGCGTGCGGGGCCGTTCGTCATGGAGTGCTCCGGCAACAACGATCCGACGAACTACGGGCTCATGAGCGCCGCGTCATGGGGCGGGGCGCCGCTCGCCAAGGTTCTCGAGCGGCTTCAGCCGGCGACAGGCGCCACGCGCGTCCGCATCTCCGGCTTCGACGGCCATTCGTCGCATGCGAACAGCTCGCTTCCGGGAGCGTCGTGGGTCTTCACCCTCGACCAGCTCGCCTCCGCCGGCGCCTTCCTCGCCACAGAGATGAACGGCGAGCCGCTCCCGCGGGATCATGGCTGGCCGGTACGCCTGGTGGTTCCCGGTTGGTACGGCTGCACCTGCATCAAGTGGGTCAACGAAATCGCATTCGTGGACGACGAGGAGCCCGCGACGGCACAGATGCGGGAATTCGCGGCGCGGACGCATCAGGAGGGGACGCCGCGGAGAGCAGCCGCGTTCGCGCCGGCCGCGATGGACCTCGCCGCGCTGCCGGTCCGCATCGAGAAATGGCTCGTCGGAGGCCGCCCGCGGTATCAAGTGATCGGCATCGTCTGGGGCGGCACGCGTGTGCCGAGCCGCATGCGGATCAGGTTTCGCGCGTCGGAGCCCTTCCACCTGTTTGATGTCTGTCCGGTGCCCGCGTCGCCGGTCATGTGGGGAATGTGGTCGTACGCGTGGCAACCGGCGGCCCCCGGCCTGTATCAGATCGTCCTGAAGCCGGAGGAGGGGATCGCGTCGCGGAGGCTCGATCTGTATTTCTACACGCGCAGCGTGCGGATCGATGAGGTGTGAGATCAGGGCTATCAGGGCAGCCCTAAAGGGCTGCGCTACGGGTGTCATTGCAGCGGTAGCTGTAGCGCAGGCCTTCAGGCCTGCCGTGACTGGCGCGGCGCACCCCCCGGCTGCAGCGCAATCCAGCCAACCGTCAGGTCTCGGGCGAATTGACTTCCCCACCTCCGGCGCTGCCGATGCGCAGCCGCACTTTCTTCGCGGCGTCGCGCTGCTCCACAACTTCGAGTACGACGACGCGGTCGAGGCCTTCCGCCGTGCGCGCGAGCTCGATCCGCGGTTCGCGATGGCGTACTGGGGCGAGGCGCTCGCGCACTATCCGGTGCTGTCTGGCTCGAGCGACGTCACCGGCGGCCGCGAGGTGCTCCGCCGGCTTGCGCCGACGCGCGACGCGAGGCTCTCCCGCGCCCGAACGGACAAGGAACGCGGCTTCATCGAGGCGGTTGACGCGCTGTTCGGCGACGGCGACGAGACGGCCCGGCAGGGCGCTTACGTCGCGGCGATGGAGCGGATGCACGCGCGATACTCAGACGACAACGAGGTCGCGAGCTTCTACGCGCTCGCGCTGCTCGACGCCGCGATCCGAGCGACCTACGGGCTGAGCCGCGCGCCGGCCGAGGGACACCGGCACGCGCAGTTGGCCGGGAGCGACACGCAGCGGCGCGCGGGAGAGATCCTGCGGCAGGTCCTCGGCCGCAACCCCGAGCATCCGGGCGCCGCCCACTATCTGCTCCATAACTATGACGACGCCGATCACGCGGCGAGGGCGCTGGACATTGCGCGCGTCTACGCCCGGATCGCGCCCTCTTCGAGCCACGCGCGCCACATGCCGGCGCACATCTTCGTCCAGCTCGGGCTCTGGCGGGAGGCGGCCGCATCGGACGAGGCGGCGGCGCGCGCGGCCGAAGTCTGGACCTCGCGGCGCCGTCTGGATGAATCGCGAACCGACTACCATCCGCTCACCTGGCTTCAGTACGAGCGGTTGCAGCTCGGGCAGTTCAACCGCGCGCGTGAGATGGCCGACGCCATGCGGGCGGCCGCCGCCCGCACCGGATCCGATCTTCTCAAGAACCACGCCGCGTCGATGCGCGCGCGGTACGCGCTCGAGGCGCGCCGGTGGGATCTCCTGCGCGACGGAGACGACTTCACCAACCTCGACGAGCTGGTCGCGATCGGCATCAGCGCCGCGAGAGCGGGGAATGCCGAGCGCGCCGATCAGGTCCGCGAGCTCTTCGAGCCGCCTCGCATCCGGCGGCGCGGCAGGGCCGGTCGGGCCGGCGCTGACCGTGATGGAGCGCGAGGTGGCGGCGCTCGTGCACCTCGCCGCGGGGCGTCCGACCGACGCGATCGATGCGCTTCGCGCGGCCGCGGAGGCCGAGCGAGCCCTGCCCACCGGCATGGGACCGCCTCGGCCGATCAAACCCGCGCAGGAGCTGCTCGGAGAGGTGCTCCTCGAAACGGGCCGCGCGGCCGAGGCCCGCGACGCGTTCGAAGCGGCGCTGCGGCGCCACCCCAACCGATCGGCTTCGGTTCTCGGTCTGGCGCGCGCCGTCGCCGCGAGCGGCGATGGAACGCTCGCCGTGCGGCACTTTGAGACGTTCCTCGCGAACTGGAAAGAGGCGGACGGCGACGTCGCAGAGCTCGCCGAGGCACGAGAGGGCGCTGAGAAGGGGACTGTCACCTTTTTCGGGGCGTTCTCATGGAAAAAGGTGACTGTTCCCTTTTTCATCGTCGCCGCGCTGGTCGTTCTCGTCGTTCTTGCCCGGCGGCGACGAACGCCAGCTACCGCACCGCGACCTGCAGCTCGCGCGACGCGGTCGCGGAAGCGATCCGGTCGGTGACGCGTATCTCGAGGCGGTACTGACCCGGCGGGATCGACGCGAGCGGCAGCGACTGCATCGGCACGAGCGGATGTCCGGCGCGCAGATCGAACTCGCGCGGCAGCACCGTCGAATCGAAGCGCTGGGTGACCGGTCGGGCCGACGGCGGCGCCCGTTCCGTCGGGCTGGAGCAGGAAGAACTGGAACTCGGCCGAGACGTCCGGCTTGCCGTTCTTGTCCATGCCGGCGTTGTACACGAAGAACAGGACCGTCAGCGTGTCCGAGGGCGCGAACATCTTGGTCTGGACGGGCGTGATCTCGGTCCCCCCGAGCGCGTAGGGCCGCATCATCTGCTCCCGGCATCGAGGGATCTTCCGACCGGATCGATCCGGGCCGCGAGTATCGGGCTGCTGATCGAGAAGGCCTTCGTCGAAAAGTCCGGCACGTCCAGCTCGCGCTTCAGGACGCTCGCCTGCGGCGTCCTGCCGCGCCCGATTGAATCCTCGCGCTCGCGGACGGCCACATAGAGATCGTAGCTGCCTGGCGGCAGCATGAGCGCGCGCTGCACGAGCCCCGTCCCGCGGCGTCCTTCCCACCACACCGGCGCAAAGTGCGCCGCTTCGAACGGGTACGGTCCGCTCTGCTTCTGATCCGGCCGGTCGAGGAACCGCAGCCGGTTCGACGCCGCGGCCGCCGCATCGTAGGCAAACGACGGCACGTCGACCCCGGTCGGTCCGATGCGCTTGTCGCGGTCGGTGCTGATCGTCCGGTCGCCGCGCGTGGCCACGCGCACGTACAGCGCCACGGTCGAGAAGCTGTCCTCCGGCACGTCTTCGATGGCGACCGTGTACGGCACGTAGGTTCGACCGTCCGGCGCGCGCATGTAGTGCGGAAGCCACCGCACGCTCGCGGCGCCGGCGACCGGGTCTCCCTTCATCGCGTGATCGACGGCGGTGACGAGCACACGGATTTCGGCGAGCTCCGCCTGATTCAGCCGCTCCTTCTGGGAAAGCAGCATGACGACGGCCAGGAAGATCAGCCGGCCGATAGGAACCATTGGAAAGGTCCGGTCCGCCTAACCGCCTCCGCCAAGGCTACGGCGGTCCGCCGAAGCTTATGCGAAGGCGGAAGGCGGACGCTACGTGAGTGGCAATCGGAGAAGAGGGCGGCCCGAGAGCCGCCCTCCTATCCGTGTAATCCGCGTAATCCGTGGCCCGTGATCCGTGTAATCCGTGGTCTAAAACGCGAATCTAAAGCTAAGCTGCCAGATTCTCATGAACCCGGCCTGCGTCGTCACACGGCCGAAGCCGTCGTTGCCGAACGTCGAGCTGCTGAACCCGGCGTACTTCGGCTGGTTGAAGAAGTTCAGAATCTCGATCCGGAAGTCGGCGCGCGTCGTGCCACCGGTCCGGAACGACTTGTTGAACACGATGTCCCAGTTGGTCCGGAACGGCGACCGCACGTCGCCGTCCGTACGCGGCGAGTTGCCGAACGTGAACGCGGCCGCCTGCGACCACGCGGCGGGATTCAGGTACTGGTTGTCCGAGAGGTCTTCGTCCAGACGATCCGTGATGTTGCCGGAATTCACCTGGGTGCCGCCCGCGGTGTTCGGCCTCTGCTGCACGTTGCCGCTGATCGACGTCGAGCCGAACACGTTGTTCGGTGTTTGGCCGATCCCGATCGGATACCCGCTCTCGAACGTGATGATCCCGGAGACTGACCACCCACCCAGGACCAAGTCGGCGACCCCCGGCTCGTTCATGTACTTCTTACCCTGGCCGAACGGGAGTTCGACGATGGGCGCCACGCTGATCTTGTGCGGAACGTCGAGGATCCCGAGCGAGTACTCCGCTTCGAGGTCGTAGTTGTTCTGCGGCGCCGAGCCTGCGCGGTTCGTGTAGAAGTTAGTCTCGGCGAACTGGTTGTCCTTGAGCTGGCTGAATGTATAGGCAAACCGTCCGCCCCACCCACTCGACACGCGCTTGTCGAGCTGGAACGTCAGCGCGTTATAACGCGACTTGCCATCCGTGACCTGGAGCGCCAGCACGTCGCGGAACTGCGGGAACGGCCGCAGGAGCTGTCCGCGCTCGATCGTGGGCAGCGAGGCCAGGCCGCCCGCCGCGGCCACGCCGAAGAAGGGGTTGGGCACTTCCTGGAGCAGCGCCGATCCCATCGACTGGAGCGACGGGTCGAGCTGGTTGATGTTGACTGCGGCGTCGTTCGTCCCGCCGAGACCGAGCCGATCGCCACGGCTGCCGAGATACCCGATCGTCAGCGCCATGTTGCCCGGCAGCTCGCGCTGCACGTCGAACGACCACTGCTGCACCCGCGGGTCCTGCTTGCTCTGATCGATGAAGCGGACCGTGCCGCCCGCGCCGGTCAGGAGCCCCGCGGTGTTCCCGGTCACGGGATCGAGCCCGTTCGGGAACGGGTTGTCGAGCGTCGTGATTGGCCGCGGGAAGGTCTGCTGCAATGACGTGACCTGTGTGTAGCCGCGCTGGCCGTAGTTCTCCTCGCTCGGATACGGGTAGTTCCACGGCGCGTAGAACAGGCCGTAGCCCCCGCGGATGACCGTCCGGGGGTTGACCGCGTAGACGACCCCGAGCCGGGGTGCGACCTTGAGCGCGGCCGGATCGCCCTGATGACTCGGCGCGCCGTTCTGGCCTGCGTAGACCAGACCGCCCCTGAGCGTACGTCCCGCGAGCGGCGTTCCAGCCTTGTTGACCAGCCCATCGAGCGGACTGGTCGCATTCTGATCGAACGCGACCACCAACCTGTCTTCCGCTTCCTGCAGGCCCTGCTCGTGTTCCAGGCGGAGGCCGTAGGTCAGCGTCAACTTGTTGCTGAGGCGGAAGTCATCCTGGACGAACCCGCCGAAGTACCGGAAGAACACTTGGGTCGGGTTGCTGATGACGGCGAAGTTCCCCTCGTTGTAGTCCAGCGGATATCCCAACAGCATGCTGGCGATGGAGTCGCCGGTCGAGGAACCGGGGTTGAAGGCGTTTGGCCCTGCGGTCATCGACTCGGTGAACTCGAAGCGACCGCTCGACTGACCCCAGACCTGGGTGTCCAAGCCCTTGTGCTGGAACTCGGCCCCCGCCTTCAAACTGTGGCGGCCGAGGAGCTTGGTGATGCTCCCGTTGAACGCATAGGTGTACCACCGAATGTCGACGCGCGGGCACCAGCCGGCGAACCCGTCGGCGCCGCCGTAGCCCTCGGGATCGATGCGGGGAAACTTGTCGAACTGTATGTCGCTCACGAACGCGTTGTTGAACCCCAGCGTCCCCGGATCGAAGTCGTTCGGCACCGAGCAGTTGTCGTCGAACCTGTTCCACCCGCCGCGGAACGTGACGACGGTCGAGTCGCTGGGAATCCACGTGTTGTTCACGGCCAGCACGTGAATGCGCCGGTTGAGCAGCCAGCTCGGGCTGCCGAACAGGTTGTCGTCCCAGAACACCGAATGCGGCTCGTCGGTCTTGTTGTACACGTAGACGCCGCTCAACGAGACCTGGTCGGTGAACTTGTGCTCGACCTTGCCCGTGAACTGATCGGCGGCGTCGACGATTTGCGTCGTCCGGGAGTAGTTCGCGCTGCCGTCATTCACTTCGCTGTCGGGAAGCGGAATGTAGCCCAGAATGTTCCGCGCGACGGAACTGATGCGATTCGACGGGATGATGTTGCCGGGGAACGGCTGCCGGTTGCCGTTCGCATCGGTCGTCAGCGGATCGTAGATGATGATCGGACTCCGCGAGAAATTTCCCGCGCGCTCCAGCGACGTCGGGAACCGGATCTCGCCGTTGCGCGTCGTCGAGGAACGGTAACCCTCGAGCGCGCCCCAGAAGAACGTGCGGTTCTGGACGATCGGCCCGCCGATCCCGCCGCCGTACAGGCGGTAGTACTGCGGCGGGTCCTCGTCGCCGCGGCGTTTGCTGAAGAAGTTCTGCTCGAGCAGGCCGGACGGGCGCGTCTGGAAGAAGCCGCTGCCCCTGAAGTTGTTCGTGCCGGACCGCATCGCGACGTTGAAGATGCCGCCGCCCGTGCGGCCCATCTCGGTGTCGTAGGTGTGGACCTGCACCTTGACCTCGTCCACCGCTTCGATGATCGGGTTCACGACCGACCGGTTGCGCATGTCGGTGATCGGCAGGCCGTCGAGCAGGTAGTTGTTGCCGCGGCGCGGTCCGCCTCCCATCGAGATCAGGGAGGCGTTGGTCTGATCCTGCTGGCGGTTGAACTGCGCGTCACCGGTCGCCACGACCGTCGGCACCGTGACGGCCATGAGGTATGCCGCCCGGCCGGGGGCCGGCAGCAGCGCAAGAGCCTTCTCGTCGATGACGGCGCCCGTCGAGGCCGACGTGGTGTCGATCAGAGGGGACTCGCCCGTCACCGTAATCGACTCCTGAATCGTGCCGAGCTCGAGCGCGACGTCCAGCGCGACCTGCTGCTGCGTGGCGATGGTGAGCCCTTTGCGCTCGTGAACCTTGTATCCGGTCAGGCTCACTTTGACCGTGTAGGTGCCGGGTGTTACGGCCGGGAAGGCGTACTGGCCGACTTCATTCGTTACGGTGTCACGCGAGACGTTGGTCGCCTCGTTGACGAGCGTGACGGTCGCGCCCGGCAGGATGCCGTTGGCATCCTTGACCTCGCCGCGAACGCTACCGGTAAAGGTCTGAGCACCGGCGTCTACTCTGCCGGCTAAGAGAAGCAGGGCCCCAATCACGACGAACGCCGCGCTCCTACGCATACGACCTCCAAAGGGTTACCGCCGGACCGGACAACTCGACTGTTTTTGCTTGAATCGGGGGCATCTTACGGCTGTGTAACGGACCGCGCAAGCGATTAGTAGAGTCCGCCTTCAGGCGGACTGAAGCGTAAGGCGGGGGCGTCCGTCTTCAGGCGGACCTCGCGTGGTCAGCGCCAAAAAAAACGGGCGGCCCGAAGGCCGCCCGTTCGTCCCATTTCCGTGAATCCGCGGGATCCGTGGCTTAGAACGCGAACCGGAAGCTGATCTGCCAGATCCGCATGAACCCCGCCTGCGTCGTCACCTGTCCGAAGGTCTGGGTTCCGAAGATCGACGACGCGAACCCCGCGAACTTCGGCTGGTTGAACGCGTTGAGGACCTCGAGCCGGAGATCCGCGCGTGTGGTGCCGCCGGTCCGGAACGACTTGTTGAACACGATGTCCCAGTTCGTCCGGAACGGCGAGCGGATCTCGCCGTCGGTCCGCGGCAGATTGCCGAACGTGAACGCGGGCGCCTGTGTAAACGCCGCGGGGTTCAAGTACTGGTTGTCGGCGAGATTGGCGTCCAGCCGGTCCGTGATGTTGCCCGGGTTCACCGCGTTGCCCGAGCCGACGTTCGGCCGCTGCTGGATGTTCCCGCTGATGTCGGTCGACCCGAACACGGTGTTCGGCGTTTGTCCGATCGCGATGGGGAACCCGCTCTCGAAGGTCACGATTGCCGAGAACGACCAGCCCCCGACGATCCAGTCCAACGCGCCGGAATCGTTGAGATACCGCTCGGCCCTGGCCGAACGGCAGTTCAACAATCGGCGCCAGCGTGAGCCTGTGCGGCGTATCGACGAGCCCGATCGAGTACTCCCCGTCGAGGTCGTAGTTGTTCAACGGCAGCGCCGGTGTGTTCGTGTAGAAGTTGGTCTCGCCGAACTGGTTGTCCTCGAGCCGGCTGAACGTGTAGGCAAAGCGTCCGCCCCAACCGCTTCGACACGCGTTTGTCGAGCTGGAAGATCAGCGCGTTGTAGACCGATCGCCCTTCCGTCACCTGCCTGGCCAGTACGTCCCGGAACTGCGGGTACGGCCGCAGCAGCTGGCCGCGCTCGATCGTCGCGCGCGTGCCGAAGCCGCCGGCGCCCGCCACGCCGAAGAACGGATTCGGCACCAGTTGCGTGAGCGCGGCGCCCAGCGCCATGTGAGTCGGATCGAGCTGGTTGATGTTGACCGCGGTGTCGTTCGTGCCGCCGAGGCCCAGGTTCGTGCCCTTGCTGCCCGTGTAGCCGATCGTCACCGCCATGTTGCCCGGCAGCTCGCGCTGAACGTCGATCGACCACTGCTGCACGTAGGGAGCGCCCTTGTGCTGGCTCACGAAGTCGATGTTCCCGCCGGTGCCGGTCAGAAGGCCGAGCGTGTTGCCCGTGGGCTGCTGCAGCCCGGTCGGGTACGGATTGTTCAACCGCGTGATCGGCACGGGCGACGACTGCGCCATCGTGGAGACCTGCGTGAAGCCGCGATTGCCGTAGCTCGTGTCGCCGGGCGCAGGGTAATTCCACGGCGCGTAGAACAGGCCGTAGCCGCCTCGGATGACTGTGTCTGGACTCATCGCGTAGACCACGCCGACCCGAGGGGCGAGCTTGATCGCCGGCGGATCCCCCTGGTAGTTGGGGAATCCATTCTGGCCCGCATACACGAGCCCGCCGTTGATAGTACGCCCCTGCAGCAGCGTCCCGGCCTTGTTGACGCGGGCATCGAGCGGGCTGACCGCCGCATCGTCGAATGCGACGATGATCTGATCGCTTTTCTCCTGCGTCCCCTGCTCGTGCTCGAGGCGCAGGCCGTAGGTCATCGTGAGCTTGTTGTTGACGCGGAAGTCGTCCTGGATGAACGCGCCGTAGTAATTGAAGAAGATCTCCGCGGGCGTCGCGATGACCCCCTCACCGGTGGCCGGGTACCCCAGCATCAGGCTGGCGATGCTGCTGCCGCTGAGGGTGGCAGGGTTGAACGGATCCGGGCCGGCGGTGAAACCGCGGTTGAACGCGAACGTCCCGCTTCCCTGGCCCGGTCGGAAGAAGTCCAGCCCCTTGCGCTGCATCTCGGCGCCCGCCTTCCAGCTGTGGCGTCCGATGAGCTTCGTCACGGTGCCGTTGAACGCCCAGGTGTACCACTGGCGATCGACGCGCGGGCAGTATCCCGCGAACCCGTCCGGCCCGCCCCAGTCCGTGACGTTGATGCGGGGGAACTTCCTGCCTTCCGGCGCCATCGAGCTCACGAAGGCCTGATTGAAGCCCAGCGTTCCGGGATCGAACTCGTTCGGGACGCTGCAGCTGTCGTCGAAGCGGTTCATGCCGCCGCGGAATGTGAAAACCGTGGTGTCGTTCTGGATCCACGTGTTGTTCACGACGACCATGTGGATCCGGCGCTTCAGCAGCCAGCTCGGGCTTCCGAAGAGATTGTCGTCCCAGAAAACCGAGTGCGGCTCGTCGGTCTTGTTGTAGATGTAGCTGCCGCTCAGCGAGACCTTGTCGGTGAACTTGTGGTCGACCTTTCCCGTGAACTGGTCGGCAACGTCGATGATGCTGGTCTGGCGCGAATGGTTCGGCTGGCCGTTGCTCACGTTCGAGTCCGGCTGCGGGACGTAGCCGAGGATCGCGGCCGCGACGGGGTCGATGCGGTTCGCCGGAATGATGTTGCCGGGGAACGGGATCCGGTTGCCGTTGGCATCCCGGTTGAGCGGATCGTAGATGACGATCAGGTTTCCGTTCGCGTCGCGCGACTGGGAAAAATTGCCAGCCCGTTCGAGCGTGGTCGGAAACCGATTCTCGCCGTTCCGCGTCGTCAGAGAGCGGTAGCCCTCGGCCGCGGCCCAGAAGAAGGTTCGATCTTTGACAACCGGACCGCCGATGCCGCCGCCGTAGAGACGATAGTACTGGTCGGCCTTCTCGACATTCCGCCGTTTGAGGAAGAAATTCTGCTCGAGCAGCCCCTCGGGCCGGGTCTGGAAGAACCCGGTGCCCCGGTAGCTGTTCGTGCCTGACTTCATCGCGACGTTGAGGATGCCGCCGCCGGTGCGCCCCATCTCGGTGTCGTAGGTGTGCACCTGGACTTTGACTTCGTCCACCGACTCGATGATCGGATTCACGACCGCGCGGTTGCGCATGTCGGTGATCGGCAGGCCGTCGACGAGGTAGTTGTTGCCGCGCCGCGGGCCGCCGCCAAGCGAGAGCAGCGACGCGTTGGTCTGATCCTGCTGGCGGTTGAACTGGGTGTCGCCGGTCGCGACCACCGTGGGCACGGTGACGCCCATGAGAAACGCCGCGCGGCCGGGCGCGGGCAGCAGTTCGAGCGCCTTGCTGTCGATCACGCCCCCCGTCGACGCGGTCGACGTCTCGATGAGCGGCGACTCGCCCGTGACCGTAATCGATTCCTGGATGGTCCCGAGCTCGAGCGTGATGTCCTGGGCGAGCGCCTGCTGCGTCCCGACGATCAGCCCTTTCCGCTCGTGGGTCTTGTACCCGGTCAACGCCACCTTGATCGTATAGGTCCCGGGCGTCACCGCCGGAAACCCGTACTGGCCGACCTCGTTCGTGGTCGTGTCGCGCGCGACGTTCGTATCCTCGTTGACGAGCGTAACGGTCGCGCCAGGCAGGATACCGTTCGCGTCTTTGACCTCACCGCGGACGCTGCCTGTGAACGTTTGAGCGCCGGCAGTTCCTACGCCGGCCCAGATGAGAACCGATCCGACGACGACGGCGAACGCCGCGCTCCTTCGCATACCACCCTCCAAGGTGAGCGACGTCCGGCCCTGACGGACCGGGTGGGTCGCGCGAGAAACGGCGATGTGTGGGAAAAGAGTCGGCGCCATACTACGGCGCTGCAACGGCGCTGGCAAGAGTAGAATCACAGTTCCGGCCAGTTCTGGAGGGGCCGGTCTTAAGACCGGCCCCTCCCTGTTCACGACGCGTTTGCGAAGGGGTGCGAATGGCGCGCACGGTGCGCGGCGGCCTGATTCAGGTCAAAGCGGACGTCCCGCTCGACGGGTCGACCGACGACGTCAAGCGGCGGATGATCGACAAGCACATGCCGCTCATAGAAGACGCGGGACGCCGCGGCGTACAGCTCCTGTGTCTGCAGGAGCTGTTCTACGGGCCGTACTTCTGCGCGGAGCAGGAAACGCGCTGGTACGACCTGACCGAGCGGATCCCCGACGGCCCGACGACGAAGATGATGCAGGACGTGGCCAAGCGACTTGGCATGGTCATCGTCCTGCCGATCTACGAAGAAGAGATGACCGGCGTGTATTACAACTCCGCGGCGGTCATCGACGCCGACGGGAAATACCTCGGCAAGTACCGCAAGCACCACATCCCGCACGTGGCGCCCGGCTTCTGGGAGAAGTTCTATTTCCGGCCGGGGAACCTGGGATATCCGGTGTTCGACACGGCGGCCGGCCGCGTCGGCGTCTACATCTGCTACGACCGCCACTTTCCTGAAGGGGCGCGGATCCTCGGGTTGAACGGCGCGGAGATCGTCCTGAACCCGTCGGCGACGGTGGCCGGCCTGTCCGAGTATCTCTGGAAGCTCGAGCAGCCGGCGCACGCGGTGGCGAACGGCTACTTCGTCGGCGCGATCAACCGCGTCGGGTTCGAGCAGCCGTGGAACATCGGCGAGTTCTACGGCCAGAGCTACTTCTGCGATCCGCGCGGCCAGTTCGTCGCGCAGGCCAGCCGCGACAAAGACGAGCTCGTCGTCGCCGACCTCGACCTGGGGATGATCCAGCAGGTGCGGAACACCTGGCAGTTCTTCAGGGACAGGAGGCCGGAGACCTATGGTCCTATTTCTACGCTGTAGGGCCTGGGGCATGGGGCCTGGGGCCAAAAACCTAAGCCCCAAACCCTAAGCCCCAAGCCCCAACTATGCGAAGCATCCAGAACCTGATCGACGGTGAGTGGCGCCCTTCCAAGAGCGGACGCCGCGTCAAGGATCTGAATCCGGCCGACACGGCGGAAGTCCTGGCCGAGGCGCCCGCGTCGACGGCCGACGAAGCGACGGCGGCCGTGGAGTCGGCGGCGCGCGCGGCGGCGGGCTGGCGCGACACGCCGGCGCCCAAACGCGGGCAGATTCTGTTCAAGGCGCAGCGGCTGATGGAGACGCGCCGCGAGGAGCTGGCGGACGCGTTGACGCGGGAGGAGGGCAAGACGCTCGCCGAGTCCCGGGGCGAGATCCAGCGCGCCATCAACGTCCTGGAGTTCTTCGCGGGCGAGGCGCGCCGGCTGACCGGCGAGACGATCCCGTCCGAGCTCCCCTACAACTTCTGCTACACGGTGAAAGAGCCGGTCGGCCCGGTCGCCGTCATCACGCCCTGGAACTTCCCCGTCGCGATCCCCATCTGGAAGATCGCGCCGGCGCTCGTGTCGGGCGACACGGTCGTCTTCAAGCCGGCGTCGCTGACGCCGCTCACCGCGGCGCTCCTCGCCGACATCTTTCTCGAGGCAGGAATCCCACCGGGCGTCCTCAACGTCGTGTACGGGAGCGGCCGCGAGGTCGGCGACACGATCGTCAAGCACCCGGCGATCCGCGCGGTGTCGTTCACGGGCTCGAACGACGTCGGAACGGCGCTCTACGCCGCCGCGGCGGCGCGCGGGATCAAGTGCCAGTGCGAGATGGGCGGAAAGAACCCCATCGTCATCCTCGGCGACGCCGACCTCGACCTCGCGGTCGAAAGCACAGTCCAGGGCGCGTTCGGGTCGACCGGACAGCGGTGCACGGCGACCAGCCGTGCGGTCGTCGTCGATTCGATCGCGAACGAGTTCGTCGAGCGCCTGGAGGCGCGAACCGCGACGCTCGTCGTCGGCAACGGCCTCGACCCGAAGACGAACGTCGGTCCTTCGGTGGACGAATCCCAGCTCGACACGGTGCTCAAATACATCGAGACCGGCCGGAAGGAAGGGGCGCGCCTCGTGCGAGGAGGCGAGCGGCTGAAAGACGACGGGCGCGCGCGAGGCTATTTCGTCGCGCCGGCCATCTTCGATCGCGTCGAGCCGAACATGGCGATCGCCCAGGACGAGATCTTCGGGCCCGTCCTGTCGGTCATCCGCGCGAAGGATGCCGCCTCCGCGATGACGATCGCGAACGGCGTGAAGTACGGCCTGTCGGCGTCGGTCTACACGAGCGACGTGGCCTCGATGTTCCGGTTCGTCGACAAGCTCGAGGCGGGCATCATCCACGTCAACTCGCCGACGGTCGGCGGCGAGGCGCACATCCCGTTCGGCGGCATGAAAGCCACGGGCGTCGGCCTGCGCGAGATGGGCCGCGTCGCGATCGACTTCTACACCGAGCTGAAGGTCGTGTACGTGGATTACACGGGGAGTAAGAGGACGGGAAACCTTTATTAGGAGGGGCCGGTCTTAAGACCGGCCCCTCCACCATCTATGTCACTACTCATCCGAAACGGGCGGGTCATCACCGCGTCCGACGACTACGTCGCCGACGTGTACTGCGACGATGGCAAGGTGGCGGCGATCGGCGCCAATCTCCCCTCGACCAGGTTCCAGGCGGACCGGACGATCGACGCGAGCGGGCAGTACGTCATGCCCGGCGGCATCGACGTCCACACGCACCTGGACATGCCGTTCGGCGGCACGACATCGGCGGATGACTTCGAGAGCGGAACGATCGCCGCGGCGCACGGCGGGACGACCAGCCTCGTGGATTTCGCGATCCAGTACCGCGGCCAGACGATGCGCCATGCGCTGGACGTCTGGCGCGGCAAGGCCGAAGGCAAAGCGGCGATCGATTACGGCTTTCACATGATCGTCACCGAGCTGCCGGACGCCGGCCTCGACGAGATGGACCGGCTCGTGCGCGACGAGGGCATCACGAGCTTCAAGCTGTTCATGGCCTACCCCGGCGTGTTCATGGTGGACGATGCCACGATCTTCCGGGCGCTGCAGCGGACCGGCGCGAACGGCGGCCTGGTGTGCATGCACGCCGAGAACGGCGGGGTCATCGACGAGCTCGTCAAGGAAGCGTTGCGCAAAGGCCAGACGGCGCCGAAGTACCACGCGCTGACGCGGCCGTCCCGCGCGGAGGGCGAGGCGACGGGCCGCGCGATCGCGCTCGCCGAGATGGCCGGCGTCCCCATCTACATCGTCCACCTGTCGGCGGCCGACGCGCTCGAGAAGGTGAAGCAGGCGCGGGACATGGGGCTGCCTGCGTACGCGGAGACCTGCCCGCAGTATCTGTTCCTGTCGTACGACAACTACGAAGAGCCCGGGTTCGACGGCGCGAAGTACGTCATGTCGCCGCCGCTGCGCGAGAAGTGGCACCAGGACGTGCTCTGGAAGGGGCTCGCCAAGAACGACCTGCAGGTCATCTCGACCGACCATTGTCCGTTCTGCATGGCCGAGCAGAAGACGCTCGGCAAGGATGACTTCAGCAAGATCCCCAACGGTGCGCCAGGCATCGAGACACGCCTGACGCTCGTCCACAACGGCGGCGTGCGGAGCGGCCGCATGAACCTGAACCGGTTCGTCGAGCTGTGCTCGACGACCCCCGCGAAGATGTTCGGCCTGTTCCCGCGCAAGGGAACGATCGCCGTCGGCAGCGACGCCGACATCGTGCTGTTCGATCCGAACCGGAAGCTGACGCTCGGCGTCAAGACGCTGCACATGAAGGTGGACTACAACCCGTACGAAGGGACGACGGTCCACGGATCGCCGTCCATGGTCATCGCGAACGGGAAGGTCATCGTCGAGGACGGGACGTTCGTCGGGAAGAAAGGGGATGGACGGTTCCTGAAGCGCGGGCCGTCGCTGGCGGCGACGCTTTAGGGCCGGTCTGAAGACCGGCCCCTCCAGGCGACATGATTACCAGCCAGATCGAACGCGCGGACGGCCGCGTCGAGCTGACCGACACCCGCCGCATCGAATCGAGCCCGCTCTACAACCACGATCTCGCGCCCGTGCCGATCGCGAAGCGCACCTGGACGACCTACAACTACGCCGCGCTCTGGATCAGCATGGCGCACTGCATTCCGACCTACATGCTGGCGTCCGGCCTCATGGCGGCCGGCATGACCTGGCGGCAGGCGCTCGTCACCATCCTGCTCGGCAACACCATCGTGCTCGTCCCGATTCTGCTCAACTCGCACCCGGGGACGAAGTACGGCATTCCGTTCCCGGTCTTCGCGCGCGCGGCGTACGGCACCATCGGCTCGAACCTGCCGGCGCTGCTGCGCGCGCTCGTCGCGTGCGGCTGGTTCGGCATCCAGGCCTGGATCGGCGGCGAGGCGCTCCACACGTTCTTCACGAGCGTCATCCCCGGCTGGCCGACGCTCCTGGGCGCCCGGCGCCGGCGGCCACACCACGACCGAGTGGCTGTCGTTCCTGCTGTTCTGGTCGTTGAACATCTACATCATCTACCGCGGCATGGACCTGCTGCGCATGGTCGAGAACTGGGCGGCGCCGTTCGTGCTCGTCATGACGGCGGCGCTGCTGGCCTGGGCGATCTGGCGCGCCGACGGCCTCGGGCCGCTCCTCGCGCAGCCGGGCAAGTTCCCGACGTTCGGCGAGTTCTTCCCGGTCTTCATCCCGTCGCTCACGGCGATGATCGGTTTCTGGGCGACGCTCTCGCTCAACATGCCGGACTTCACGCGCTTCGGCCGCAGCCAGCGTGAGCAGGTCGTCGGCCAGGTCGTCGCGCTGCCGACGACGATGTTCGTGTTCGCGGCGATGGGGGTGCTCATCACGAGCGCGACGACGATCATCTACGGCGAGGTCATCTGGGATCCGGTCAAGCTGATCGGCCGCTTCAGCTCCCCTGTCGTCGTCGCCGTCTCCATGTTCACCGCGGTGGTCGCGACGCTCTCGGTCAACATCGCCGCCAACGTCGTCTCGCCGGCCAACGACTTCGCGAATGCCTTCCCGCGGCTGATCAGCTTCCGCACGGGCGGGCTGATCACGGGTCTGCTCGGGATCGCGATCCAGCCGTGGAGGCTGCTCGCGGATCCGTCGGGCTACATCTTCACCGTGGCTGCTCGGCTACTCAGGCGGGCTCGGATCGATCGCCGGCGTGCTCATCGCGGACTACTGGCTCGTCCGGATGCGCCGCCTGGCGCTCGAAGACCTCTACCTCACGGAGGGCGCGTACCGATACACCGGCGGGTGGAACGTGCCGGCAACCGTCGCCACGCTGGCCGGCTGCGCGCTCGCATGGGGAGGGCTCGTCTTCGAGGCGCTGCGACCGCTCTACGACTATGCGTGGTTCGTGGGGTTCGCGGTCGCTGGAATCGTGTATCTGACTCTGTCACGACTTGCCCCGGATCGCTCCCGGTCCCGGCGACGGATCTGAGCCGCGACGCGACGTTCAAGCAGGCGCGTCATCTGGGCCCTTTGGCTGTCGTGCATCGAGAGCGCGCCGAAACTCGCGAATGGTGCGCGGGATCACCGGCGATACAGATACCTGAGAATCCAGCCCGGAACGATTCGGCCGCGCTCCTCGAACGCGACACGCGCCCTCGGATGATCCATGAACCAGTAGGTCGCGCTGCGGTACGCTCGGCGATCCCGCCAGAACTCCACGGCGCAGAGATGCTTGGCATTCTTGTACCCATAGTGGGCCGGAGCCACCAGGCGCAGCGGCGCGCCGTGCTCGATTGAGAGCGGCCTCCCCTGCAGCCTGTCGGCGAGAAGCACGTCGGGCGCCAGGAGGTCAGACAGTGGCAGGCCTGGAGCATACCCGTCCCGACCGCGAAGGATGACGAACGTGGCGCCGAGCCGAGGACGCGCTCGGGGGACGACGATCCGTTCGTAGAAATCTGCGAATCGGACGCCGCTCCAGGTGAGCCCACGCCGCGTCCACGTGGTCACGCAGTGGATGTCGGACGTTTGATCGACGCGAGGCAGACCGCCGAGGTCATCCTCGACCGTGATGGACCGCTCGACGTCGCCCTTGACGGCGAGTTGGATGCGCAGCGTGTCTGTTGGCAATCGGCGCGCGAACCGCTCCAACCCGAACGGCGGGAACTCGTCGATCTCGAATTGCCCGGGAGGCAGAATTGCCCTGGCCATCTGGCGTTCCGACCGTATAACGCGGACGGCCCTCGTTTGTGACAACTGGATCACGTGTTCGTGTGGATCCTCACGGACCGCTGCGGTCAGTTCCGCGGGTCAGGACACCCTTCTGAATTCTAGATTCTAGATTCTGGATTCTAGATTCTGGCGTGGCCGCAGCTCTTCCGGTGTCCAGTCCGTATGCGGCGCGTGGTTCTCGACGAGCCAGCCGTACACGAGCCGGCCGTAGCTCTGCCAGCGCATCCTTTTTTTCTCGTAGAACGGGAGAAGCGCGCGCTGCAGCTCGGGCAACCGGTAGAACGGGACGCCCGGAAAGTAGTGATGCTCGAGGTGGTAGTTCGAGTTGATGTACGCGAAGTCCCAGAACCAGTGGCCCTTCATCAGGGTGCCCCACTTCGCCGGGTCGGACGGGTCGATGTCGTAATGCTGCCCGAGCCGGTTCAGCGTGAAGGCGATCGGGAATATGAAGAACACCGGCACGACGTGCGCGCGGAGCGCAGCCGGGAGGCCGAAGAAGTACCAGAGCGCGGCAATCGCCGTCAGGTGAAACCCCATCGCGAGCCGCCGCTCGCCCGCAATCCGCCGCTGGAGATCGATCGGGTAGGTCGACGACTCACGCCGAGCCGCTCGGAAATAGATCGGAAACAGCACGGGCGTGCAATAGAGCAGCTTGTACCACCGCGCGTTTCGCTTTGGCGACAGATGGTGGCGCTTGGGATCGTCCTCGTCCGACCCGAGCTCGGCGTGATGATCGAGGTGCCACCGGGTGAACTGGCTCGCCGATATGCCGCTGGGCACCGCGTACAGCAGGGCGAGCGCGCGCTCGGCGATCGGCCGGCGCTCGGCGAACACGAGGTCGTGCAGGACCTCGTGGAGCAGCACCGTGAAATTGAAGACCGTGAACCCCTGCACGAGCGCCAGTGGAATCCAGACGAGCGGGTTCGAGAACCTGACGAGCGCCCAGGTCGTCACGCCGAGGATCAGAAACTGCCGCGCGGCCACGAGAAAATGGCGCGCCGGCACTTTCTGGTGCAGATCCCTCAAGAGGTCGCGAGGCACCGTGCGGCCCAGCTCGGCGCGAAGCTCCCCGGCGTGCTTGCTGTAGTAGTGGTCCTTCACGGAGATACTCAGGATAGCAGGTTCAGGTGTCGACGGTGGGGCAACGGAGGCTGCGGAGGGACCGGAGATACAACGGAGAAACGGGGCTAGCGGAGACAAAACGGAGGCTACCTCTTCAGGTAAAGATCAACTAGAAACTCCGTTGCGTCCCCGTTATCTCCGCTCCTCCGTTGTGTCTCCGCTCCCTCCGTCCCCTCCGTAACCTCCAGGCTCAGGAGGCCCGGTGGATGAGGAGGCGAGGCCCGATCCGCATCAGCCCCACACCGGCCAGGACGAGCGCGGCCCCGACGAGCTTCCCGGCGCCGAGCGGCTCTCCCAGCCAGATGGCGGCGACCGCGAGCGCGAAGATCGGGATCGTGTTCGAGTAGACCGACGTGCGCGCGCTGCCGATCCGCTGAACGGCCGCGTACCAGATCATGTACGCCACGACGAGCGCGAACACCGCCGAGTACAGGATCTTGATCCACGCGGCGGCGCTCAGCTCGGACCAGTCGACGGCCGCGATCTGAGGCGCCATGACGGGCAGGTAGAACACCGTCCCGATGATCATCGACAGCCCGGTCACGCCGAGCGGCGAGTGCCGCTCCATGAGCCGCCCCGCCCCGAGCGTGTACACCGTCCAGCAGACGACGCCGCCGGCGACCATCAGGTCACCGACGAGCGTGTCGGACGACAGGCCGGCGCCGCGGCCCACCACGAGATAGATCCCCGTCAGCGAGATCGCGCCGCCGATCCAGTGCCACCGCCCGATCGTCTCGCGCCCCAGCGCGGCGCTCGCGATGGCGATCACGACCGGGGTGGTCGCCAGCAGCAGCGAGCTGTTCGCGACGCTCGTCCGGGCCAGGCCGCCGATGAACAGCATCTGATAGAGAAAGTGACCCACGAAGCCGAGCCCGACCAGCTGCAGCCAGTCGGCGCGGGTAATCGGTGAGGGCGTGTAGAACACGGTGGGCACGCGAACACGGCGCGCGACGACGATCAACGTGAGAAAGATGGCCGACGCGATGCCGAGGCGGGCGGCGTTGAAGGGGTGTGCGGGCAATTCCTCGAACGCGGACTTGACGATGCTGTAGTTGCTGCCCCAGATGAAGGCCATCAGGATCAGCAGAGCGTCGATGGAGGTCACGGAGATCTTAGAGGACGCAGAGAAAGAAGGGGACGGTGAGGCACAGAGACGCAGAGGCGCAGAGGATCCAAACCTGATTTCCTCTGTGTCTCCGTGTCTCTGTGTCTCATCGTCCCCGGTCTTCTCCGCGGCTCGTCACTGCTCTATCTTCTCGACCCTCGTCTCAATCTGCCTGAGCGCGTCGTCGATCAATCGCTGGTTGTCTTCCTTGGAGAGGTTGCGTTGAATGAGCTTCGAGGCGATGGCCACCGACATGTCGGCCGCCTCGTTGCGGATCTGGCGGAGCGCCTGCTGCGTTTCAAGCTGGATCTGCCGCTCCGCCGTCCGGACGATCGACTCGGCGTCCACCCGCGCTTTCTGGCGGATCTCCTCCTTCAGCCGCTCCGCGTCGGACCGGCTGCGGGAGATGATCGACTCCGCCTCGACGCGCGCCTCGCGGACGATCTGCGCCGACTCCTGCTGCAGCCGCTGCAACTCCTGCTTCGCCTTGTCGGCGTCGTCCAACGACTGCCGGATCGTCTGCTGACGCGCCTCGAGCGCCTGGAGCAGCGGCCCCCACGCGAACTTCCGGAGCAGCGTCACGAGGAGCAAAAAGACGACGATCGTCCAGATGAACAGGCCGGGATCGGGCCGGACCAGGTTCTCCATGGCGAACGCTATCCGATCGGGTTGGCCAGGAACAGCACCAGCAGCGCGAAGACCTCGGCCAGAATCGCGACGCCTTCGAGCAGGAACAACGGCAGGTTCACCGCGGCCGTAATCTTGTCGGCTGCGGCCGGCTGGCGCGCGATGCCGTCCGCCGCGGCCGCCGCCAGCCGCCCGATGCCCAGGCCCGCCCCGATGACGACGAGGCCGAGGCCGATCGCCACACCGAACAGATGCAGCACAGGCTGGCCGGCCGCTTCGGCAGCGGGTTGCGCCTGGGCCCACACCGTCTGGCTGCCGACGACCGCCACTGCGACGGTCAGCATTGCGACCACCGTCGCCCTGCGGAAAAAGCCTACTCTGCTCATTCTCTCTGTGTCCTTTCAGTGATGTGCGTGAATGGCCATGCCGATGAACACGGCCGTAAGGAGCGTGAACACGTATGCCTGGACCAGGACCACGATGATCTCGAGCGCGGAAATGGCCGCGGCCATGGGGACCGAGACGACCAGGCCGACGCCGATGCCGGCGATCGCGCGGCCGAAGAGCTCCGCGAATATGAACACGAACGACAGGATCGCCAGAATCGCGATGTGGCCGCCCGTCATGTTCGCCGCCAACCGCATCGTCAGCGCGAAGGGCCGGACGAACATCCCCATGATCTCGATCGGAATCAGGAGGATGTAGATCGGCCAGGCCAGGCCGTGCGGGACGAGGTTCTTCCAGTGCTGGATGAAACCGTGCGCCTTCGAGCCGGCGGCGATGATCGAGACGAACGTGATCGTCGCGAGCGCGGCGGTCACGTTGAAGTTGGCGGTCGCGGTCGTGCCGCCGTGGAGCACCTGCTTCACGAACGAGTCCTCGGCGCTGTGGATCACGTAGTGATCGATCAGGCCGAGAACCTCGAAGATCGGGAAGAGGCCGACCGCGTTCGCGCACAGGATGAACACGAAGAACGTCAGGACGAGCGGCGTCCAGGTGCTGACCCACTTGCGCCCGACGTTCGGCTGGACGATCGAATCGCGGATGAACTCGACGACCGCCTCGAGCCCGTTCATCAGGCCCGACGGGACGTGACGATCCTGGCGCAGGTACCGGCGAACCGTCACGGTGACGACGACGAATACGACGGCCGCGACGACCCACAGCATGAAGACGTGCTTCGTGACCGAAAAATCGATCCCGAAGACCTTCGGGAAATGGACGAGCGGATGGTCGATCCCGCTGTTTGCCACGTGCCCGATGATGGTCTCCGCAGCGTTGAACCCCTTCGCGGCGGCCTCGGCGGGCGCGTGCGGGTCGGCGTGCGCCGGGGGGTGCGGCTGGGCGTGCGCCTGCGCGAGGGCGGCGAGCAGCGCCATCATGATTGCAGGCCCCCCGCGAGGAGCCGCCGCAGACACAGCGCTTCCATTACATGCAGACCGATGAAATACGCGGTGAAGCTGACGATGAACGGAATCGGACGAATCGACAACGCGCTCAGCACGACCGCCACGTACGCCCCGAAGAATATCATCTTGCCCACGAACGCCTTGAGGATCAGCCGCGTCAGACCTTCCGGGCTCCGCCGGTAGGTCCGCTCCATCAGGATCCACGTGCCGGACGCCACGGCGAGCGGCGCCAGCATGCCCGCCAGCGCCGCGACGGCTGTCTGGCGGTCGACGAGACCTGCGATCCCCAGCCAGGAGATCAGGCTGAGACCCGCCATCCACGATGCCGGCTTCATCGGCGCCAGATGATCTTGGCCAGCTCGTAGAACCCGACAACGATCCCGAGAAGCAACCCGCCGAGCAGGAACCACGGAGACGTGCCCTGCCAGTAGTCGATCGCGTATCCGAGACCGCCCAGGAGGATGATGGATCCGATCAACGTGTAGCCGGCGCCCGCCACCGGACCCGCGCGCCGCAGATTCTCCTGTAGGTACTTCAGCGATCCAGCCGACAAGAATCCGCGTTCGGGCTCGGCCACAAACAGCCAATCATAACAATGCCAAAGGCCGAATGCCAAATGGCCGAAAGACTATCAGCGGAAGGAAGCCAAGGCAGCGCCGGCGCGCCCGAGCGTGGCGGCCGACTCCTCGGCGAACGTGAAGAGCGGCGCCGGATAGATGCCGAGCAGGAGCGTCCCCGCAACCGCGATCGCCAGCGCGACGGCGATGCCGGGCGCCAGGACGATCGGCGAGCCGACCGCCTCCTCCTTGATCCACATGAAGACGACCACCCGGACGTAGTAGTAGAGCGAGATGGCGCTGTTGAGGACGCCGATGATCGCGAGCCAGACGTAGCCCGATTCGATGGCCGCGCCGAAGAGCCAGAACTTGCCCATGAACCCCGCGGTCGGCGGAATGCCGCCGAGCGACAGCATGAAGACCAGCATGGCGAACGCGACGCCCGGCCGCCGGAAGTACAGCCCGCTCAGATCCTTCAGCTCGTCCCCGACCTGGTCGTCGCGGCGCAGCATGACGACGATCGCGAAGGCGCCGAGCTGCATGAAGGCGTACACGAAGAGGTAGATCAGCGTGGCGACCACGCCGCGCGGCGTCGCCGCGACGATGCCGATCAGCAGGTATCCGGCGTGCGCGATCGACGAGTACGCCAGCAGCCGCTTCATGTTGCTCTGCGTCAGCGCCGCCACGTTCCCCACCGTCATCGTGACCACGGCGAGGATGTAGAAGAACGTGGTCCACCCGAGCGGCGCGCCGAACATCACACCGAGCCCCGACGTCCCGAACGCCGGCAGCCCCTCGAAGAAGATTCTGAGCAGCATCGCGAACGAGGCCGCCTTCGATCCCACCGAGAGGAACGCCGTGACCGGCGTGGGCGCACCTTCGTAGACGTCCGGCGCCCACATGTGGAACGGCACCGCCGCGATCTTGAACCCGACGCCGGCGACGACGAGGACGACCGCGAGGACGAGCATCAGCCCGCCGCCGCCCGTCGCGAGCTCGGTCGCAATCGTCCGCAGGTGCGTGCTGCCCGACAGGCCGTACAGGAGCGACATGCCGTACAGCAGAATCCCCAGCGAGAACGCCCCGAGCAGGAAATATTTCACCGCGGCTTCGTTCGATCGCCGGTCCGGCTTGATGTAGCCCGTCAGGATGTAGAACGACACCGCCATCGTCTCGAGGCCGATGAAGATCGTGATGAGGTCGATTCCGCCGGCCATGAACATCATGCCCAGCGTCGCGCACAGGATCAGGAAGTAGTACTCGCCGGCGCGCGCCCCTTCCACCGTGAGGTAGCGCGCCGACATCAGGATGGTGATCGCCGCCGAGAGGAGGAACACGCCCTTGAAGAAGAAGGAGAAGCCGTCCACGGCGATGAGGCCGCGCGAGACCGTGACGTTCGCCGACGCGATCGGCGCCATCGCCGCCGCCGTGGCGGCGAGCACGCCGACGGCGACCCACGCGAGGACGCCCTGCCGGTCCCGGGGGGTCATGAGATCGACGCCGAGGAGCAGCAGCGCCCCGCCCGTGAGCACGAGCTCGGGCAGGAGGAACCAGAAATCCTGCAGGCTGAAGCCCGGAGGCATTTAGTCGCCTCCCCCCGTTGGGGCCTGGGGCTTGGGGGCTGGGGCATGCGCTCCCGGGGCCTGGGGCTTGGGGCCTGGGGCTTCCGGAGGTGCCGCGTGTTCAGGAGGTTTTGCGGGCGTACCGGGCTGCGTCTCGCACGGAGGCTGCACGAAGGGTGATCCGGGACCACCTGTGCCACCTGCACCAGCGGTGCCGCCAGCGACCAGCTGTCCCGTTCCCGAGATGCAGTCGGCGCTGTTCGCGTTCTGCCGCGCGTACTCCGGGTTCACGCGCGCCATGACCCGATTGACCGACGTGTCGAGCCGCCGGATGAACGGGGCGGGATAGATTCCAATCCAGACCGCGAGCACGAGGAGAGGCGCGTAGGTCGCGAACTCCCGCAGGTTGAGGTCGGCCAGCTTCTCGTTCTTCGGGTTCTCGATCTTCCCGAACATCGTCCGCTGGTAGAGCCAGAGCATGTAGGCCGCGCCGAGGACGATGCCGCTCGCCGCGAACGCCGCCCACATCTTGCTGTGCACGAACACGCCCTGCAGGATCAGGAGCTCCCCGATGAAGCCGTTCAGCGCGGGCAGCCCGATCGACGACATGGTCATGATCAGGAACACCGTGGCGAAGACCGGCATGACCTTCGACAGCCCGCCGTACTCCGCGATCTCGCGCGTGTGCCGGCGCTCGTAGACGTTGCCGACGATCAGGAAGAGCGCTCCCGTGGAGATACCGTGATTGATCTGCTGAATGATGGACCCGACCACGCCGACGGGGTTCAACGAGAACATCCCGAGCATCACCATGCCCATGTGGCTGACGCTGGAGTACGCGACCAGCCGCTTCCAGTCGCTCTGCGCGAGCGCCACGAGCGCGCCGTAGACGATGCCGATGATCGAGAGCCCGGCGACCATCGGGACGAAGTAGTGCGTCGCCTCGGGCAGGATCGGCAGGCTGAAACGGATGAAGCCGTACGTCCCCATTTTCAGCAGCACGGCCGCCAGGATCACCGAGCCGGCCGTCGGCGCGTCGGTATGGGCGTCGGGCAGCCAGGTGTGGAACGGGAACATCGGGACCTTGATCGCGAAGCCGAGGAAGAAGGCGAGGAACACCCACTTCTGCAGGTCGGCCGGCACGCTCATCTGCTGGTACAGCGTGACGTCGAACGAGTACACGTTGGTGACGGCGTAATAGTGGAAGTAGAGCGCCAGGATCCCGAGCAGCATCACGACCGAGCCGACGAGGGTGTACAGGAAGAACTTGATCGCCGAGTAGAGCCGGCGGCCTCCGCCCCAGATGCCGATCAGGAAATACATCGGCACGAGCATGACTTCCCAGAACAGGAAGAACAGCAGGAAGTCGAGCGAGACGAACGCGCCAATCATGCCGGTCTGCAGGACCAGCATGAAGATGTAGAACTCCTTCACCCGCTCGGTGATCGCCGCCCACGACGAGAGGATCGCCACGAAGCCCATCATCGTCGTGAGCAGGACGAGCAGCACCGCGAAGCCGTCCACGCCCAGGAAGTAGCTCGCGCCGATCGACGGAATCCATTCGGCGCGCTCGGTGAACTGCCACGCCGGATTTTCCGCGTCGTACCAGAACCAGAGCGGGACGGAGACGAGGAAGCCCCCGAGCGCGAACGCGTTCGCGATCCAGCGGATGGCATCCTCTTTGTGTTTGTTCACCAGCACCAGCAGCAGCGCGCCCACGAGCGGCGTGAAGAGGATGATGGAGAGGAGATGCGTTCGGAAAAAGTTCATATGCCTATATCGCCAACAAATACACGCTCAGGAACACAAACACCCCCACGAGCATCAGCAGCGCGTAGTTCTGGATGAGACCGGTCTGGACCTTCCGGAACGCGAAGCTCGATTCGCCCGTCCCCCAGCCCACCAGGTTGACGAGGCCGTCGACGACCCACTTGTCGAACAGATGGGAAATCCAGGACGACACGCGCGTGACCCAGCCGGAACCGTCGACCCCGCCGTCGATCACCGTCCGATCGAAAGCCCAGAGGCCGCGGCCGCTGCCGAGCGTGCCGCGGACGATGCTCGCGTCGTACAACTCGTCCACGTAGTACTTGTTCGTCAGCGTCCGGTGCGCGCCGGACCAGTCGCGCGCCAGCCGGGCCGAGATGTCCGGCTTCGTCACGTAGAAACGCCACGCCGTGACGATGCCAATGACGGCGAGCAGGACCGAGAGCCCCATCAGCCCCACTTCGGCCAGCGTCGAGAGGTGGACCGTATTGGCTGCGTGGGCCCCCTGGGTGGCTGATGTGTCTGCGATACCCGGTTCGTGGGCAGCGTCCGCATGCGGCGCGGGCGCGGCTGCCTCGACCGAGAAGCTCGGCTCGAGGAAGTGATCGATGGCGTTGTTGCCGCCGAGCGCGGCCGGGAGGCCAGCGTAGCCCGAGACGATCGCCCCGACCGCCAGCGCCATCAGCGGCAGGGTCATCGCGGTGGGCGACTCGTGCGGACCGTGCCAGGCATGGCCGTGACCGTGCGACGCATGTCCATGTCCATGCCCCGGCGTCCAGGACGGTCCGCGGTACGGGCCGTAGAACGTCATGGACATCAGGCGGAACATGTAGAACGCCGTCATGAGCGCCGTCGCGGCAGCCAGCGCCCACAACAGGCGGTTGGCCATGAACGTCTGCAGCAGAATTTCGTCCTTGCTGAAAAAGCCGGAGAGTCCCGGAACGCCGGCAATCGCGGCGGTGCCGATCATCATCGTGATGAAGGTGACCGGCATGAACGTGCGGAGCGCCCCCATGCGCCGCATGTCCTGCTCGCCCGCCATCGCGTGGATGACCGAGCCGCTCCCGAGGAACAGCAGCGCCTTGAAGAAGGCATGGGTCATCAGCTGGAAGATGCCCGCCGCGAACGCGCCGACTCCCATCGCCAGGAACATGTACCCGAGCTGCGACACCGTCGAGTACGCCAGCACCCGCTTGATGTCGGTCTGGACGAGGCCGATCGACGCCGCCATCAGGGCCGTCAGCACGCCCACGATCGCCACGATCATCATGACCTGCGGCGCCTGTTCGAAGAGCACGGCGTTCCGGCCGACCATGTAGACCCCCGCCGTCACCATCGTCGCGGCGTGGATCAGCGCGGACACGGGCGTGGGGCCTTCCATCGCGTCCGGCAGCCACACATACAACGGAATCTGCGCGCTCTTACCGGTTGCGCCGACGAAGAGGAGGAGGCAGATCGCCGACAGCACACCGAACGTCGTGGCCTCGACCGGCCTCGCCGCCGCGGCCGCCGCGACTTCTCTGAAATCGAGCGTCCCGAACGTGTAGAACACGAGGAACACGCCGAGGATGAAGCCCCAGTCGCCGATGCGGTTGACGATGAACGCTTTCTTGCCGGCGTCGCTCGCGCTCTTCTTTTCGTACCAATAGCCGATGAGCAGGTACGAGCAGAGGCCCACGCCCTCCCAGCCGACGAACATCACGAGGAAGTTCGCGCCGAGCACGAGCACGAGCATGAAGAAGCAGAACAGGTTGAGGTAGCAGAAGAACCGCGCGTACCCGCCGCGCGGCTCGTCGTGCATGTACGCCGTGGAGTAAATGTGGATGAGGAAGCCGATTCCGGTGACGACGAGGATCATGATCCCGGCCAGCGGGTCGACCCGCAGCAGCCAGGGAACGTCGAAGGCGCCCAGCCCCGACGCGGTTTCGAGCGCGATCGGCGGAATCCAGTGGACCGGGCTCGTCTCGAACACGCGCTCGGCGGCCGGCCGCGCGAGCAGCCTGAAGAACGTGTAGATCGACACACCGAGCGCGCCCGCCATCGTCGCGCAGGCGAGCAGCCCGGACACACGCCGGCTGAAGTACTTGACGCCGACGACGCCGTTGATGAGGGCGCCGGCGGCCGGCAGGAGAGGGATGAGCCAGATGTAGTTCATCAGTTCTGAGTCTTGAGTTCTGAGTCCCTTGAGTTCTGAAGTCTTGAGTTTCTCTGAACTCAAAACTCACAACTCACAACTCACAACTACCACCTCATCAGATTCATCTCGTCGATGTTCACGGTCTCTTTGTTCCGGTAGAACGCCAGGATGATGCCCAGGCCGACCGCCGCCTCCGCCGCCGCGACCGCGATCACGAACACCGCGAACACCTGCCCGGTCACGTGCTGCAGCTCGCGCGAGAACGCGACGAGGTTGATGTTGACCGCGTTGAGGATCAGCTCAATCGACATGAAGATGATGATGATGTTCCGGCGTACGAGCACGCCGATCACGCCGATCATGAACAGGGCGGCCGATAGGATCGCGTAGTGCGCCTGGGTGATCTCAATCATCGTTGTTTTACCGGGGCTCCGCCCCGGACCCCGGCTCGGTCGCAAACCGAATGCTCGCCAGGCAACGCATAACGGCCTATAGCTCCCTCTTGGCGAGAATAATGGCCCCGACCATCGCGACGAGCAGGAGCATCGACGCGACCTCGAATGGAATCAGGTAGTCGGTATACAGCAGCCAGCCGACCTGTTCGGTGTTGCCGAGGAGCCCCACCGGAGCGTCGCCGATCGCCGCCGCGGCCGGCTCGCCGCGCGCGACGCCGTAGCCGACGATCACCGCCAGCTCCGCCAGCACCACCAGAGACAGCAGAAAACCGAGCCGGGTGCGGCGCCGCGGATCCCAGTGCACTTCGGGCGGACGCTTCAGGTTCACGAGCATGACGACGAAGAGGTACAGGACGACGATGCCGCCCGCGTACACGAGCACCTGAATCGCCGCCAGGAACTCCGCCGAGAGCACGACGTACAGGGCCGCCACGAACAGAAAGTTCATCACGAGGAACAGCACGCTGTGCACGGTGTTCCGCGCGGTGATCACCAGCACGGCGAACCCGAGGATGAAGGCCGACAAAACGTAAAACGCTATCGCTTCAGCCATCTTTTCTTTTTGTTCGCGCTGGGGCCCCACCCCCAGCGCCTGCCACGGCTCGCTATCGCTCGCCGCGCTGTCTCGCAGCTCTGAGCCACGGCCTCGCGTTCGCTCGGCCTGCTCGATTCATTGCGCTGGGGCCCCACCCCAAGCGCTTCACAGGAACACCTTCGCCGCCGCCGTCACGATCACGTTCGCGATCGCGAGCGGGATCAGCACCTTCCACCCGAGCCGCATGAGCTGGTCGTACCGGTAGCGCGGCAGCGTCGCGCGGATCCAGAGGAAGAGGTACAGGAAGACGAACGTCTTCAACAGGAACCAGATCCAGCCGGGGATGATGTCGAGGAACGACAGCGCCCCTACGCTCGGGAACGGACGCAGCCACCCGCCGAAGAACAGCGTCGTCGCGACCGACGAGACGACGATCATGTTCGCGTACTCGGCGAGGAAGAACAGCGCGAAGCGCATGCCGCTGTACTCGGTGTGGAAGCCGCCCGTCAGCTCCTGCTCCGCCTCGGGGAGATCGAACGGGGCGCGGTTGGTCTCGGCCAGCCCGCCGACGAAAAAGATGACGAAGGCCACCGGCTGGACGAAGAAGAACCACAGGCCGGCCTCGCGCTGCGCCTCGATGATCCCGACCATGCTGAGCGTGCCCGCCATCAGGATGAGGCTCACGAGCGTCATCGTGACGGCGACCTCATAGCTGATCAGCTGAGCCGACGCGCGCAGGCTCGCGAGCAGCGGGTATTTGCTGTTCGACGCGTAGCCCGCGAGGATGAGGCCGTAGACGCCGATCGAGGCGACCGACACGATATACAGGAGGCCGACGTTGATGTCGGCGATGTACAGCGGAATCGTCTTGCCGAACAGGTTCGCCGCAGGACCGAACGGGATGACGGCGAACACGATCAGCGCCGGCACGAGCGTGATGATCGGCGCGGCGGTGAACACCCACTTGTCCGCGCGCGTGGGCGTGATGTCCTCCTTGATCATCAGCTTCACCGCGTCGGCGATCGGCTGCAGCGCGCCGTACGGCCCGACCCGCATCGGGCCGAGGCGCGACTGCACCCACGCGATCACCTTGCGTTCGAGCAGGGTCATGTAGGTCACCGTCAGCAGGACGGCGTTCAGCAGGATGACGATCTTGAGGAGCGGAATGACGACGGAGTCGATCATCGGCCGTGCCTGGACCCGATCATCGATCGACCTCTCCGAGGACGATGTCGATCGACCCGATGAGCGCCACGACGTCGGCGACGAAATGACCCTTGATGAGCCGCGGAAGCGCCTGCAGGTTGCAGAACGACGGCGGTCGGACGCGGAACCGATACGGCGCCGAGGTCTTCCCGTCGGCGACGATGAAGTAGCCGATCTCCCCTTTCGGGGACTCGATGGCGTGATACGTCTCGCCCGCCGGCGGCTTGATGAGCCGCGGCACCTTCCCGACGATCGGTCCCTCGGGAAGGCCATCCACGGCCTGACGGATGATCCGCAGGGACTGCCGGAACTCCTCGAGCCTGCACAGGTAGCGGTCGTACGTGTCGCCCGCGAGGCCGACCGCCACGTCGAACTCGAACTCGCGGTACGCCGCGTACGGCTCGTCCTTGCGGCAGTCCTTCGCCACGCCGGAGCCGCGCAGCGCCGGACCGGACAGACCGATCGCGACCGCCTCGGGCCCTGAGATCACGCCGACGCCCTTCGTCCGCTCGAGCCAGATGCGGTTGTGCGTCAGCAGCTCCTCATACTCGCCGACCTTCTCCTCCATGAGTCCGCAGAACTCGCGGACCTTCTTGTCCCAGCCGGGCGGGATGTCGAGCGGAAGTCCGCCGATGCGCATCGAGTTGTAGGTCAGCCGCGCGCCGCAGTACTCCTCGAAGAGGTCGAGGATCAGCTCGCGCTCGCGGAACGCGTAGAGGAACACGGTCATCGCGCCGATGTCCATCGCGTGCGTCCCGAGCCAGAGGCAATGGCTGGCGATCCGCTGCAGCTCGGCGAGAATCGTCCGGACGTAATGGGCGCGGCGAGGCACCTCGAGCTGCATCAGCTTCTCGACCGTCTCGCAGTAGCCGAGGTTGTTGGTCGCCGCCGCCACGTAGTCCATCCGATCGGTGATCAGGATGATCTGCGTCCAGTCGCGGCTCTCGCACAGCTTCTCGATCCCGCGGTGCAGGTAGCCGATCACCACGTCGGAGCCGACGACCCGCTCGCCGTCCAGGCGGAGCACGACCCGAAGCACGCCGTGCGTGCTCGGATGCTGCGGACCCATGTTGATCACCAGCTCGTCGGTGTCGAACATGGGTTGGGGTGTGGTGATCTGTTCCATCTCTCTGTCAGGCACTAGGGACTAGGCACTAGGCACTCTGTTCATCTGCACAGTGCCTAATGCCTAATGCCCAGTGCCTGGTACCTATTCAATGTCCGCCGTGTCTTGACTCACCCTCAGCCTCAGCCAGTCGAGGGGATTCTCCATGAGCAGCTCACCCGGACCCTCGAGCGGATAGTCCTTCCGCTGCGGATGTCCCTGCCACTCGTCGGGCATCAGAATGCGCCGGCGATCGGGATGGCCCGTCAAGTTCACGCCGAAGAGATCCCAGACCTCGCGTTCCAGCCAGTTCGCCGCCGGCCAGACCCCCGAGACCGACGGGACGGGATCGCCCTCTCCGGCCCGTACCTTCACGCGGACGCGCTCGCGGCGCGTCGTCGAAAACAGGCAGTACACGACGTCGAAGCGCTTCGCCCGCGGCGGCCAGTCCGACGCCGTCACGTCCGACAGGTAGTCGAACTTCGCCCCGGGCGTGTCGCGCAGGTGGACCGCGATGTCGATGAGTCGATCCGTCGAGACGATCACCGTCCAGTCGCCGACCCAGAAGCTGACGTGCTCGATCGCGCCGGGAAACGCGGCCTGCAGCGCCTCGATGAACGCGGGCACTTGGGTGCCGGCGGGCGGCGGAGGATCCGTTGGACCGGATGGAGGAGCCGGGCCGTGGCCGGGTACCGCAGCCGGGGCCGCCGCCTTCGCGGGCGCGGCCGCGGCCGGACCCGCCGGTTTCGGCGCGGGAGCAGCCGCCGGGTCGTCGGACGGCGAAGGGGGCGGAGCCTGTTTTTCGTCAGACATCGACCGTCACGCCCACTCGAGCGCGCCTTTCCTCCAGGCGTAGACGTAGCCGACGACGAGGATGAAGAGGAAGACGAGCATCTCGATGAAGCCGAACAGCGCCAGCTTGTCCATGATGACGGCCCACGGAAACAGGAAGACCGTCTCCACGTCGAAGATGACGAACAGCATCGCGACGAGGTAATAGCGCACGCTGTAGCGGTCGCGCGCATCGGTCGCCGGCTCGATGCCGCACTCGTACGGCTCCAGCTTGACGACGTTGAACTTCTTCGGATGCAGCAGCTTCGAGAACACGATAGTGAATATCGCGAAGCCGACTGCAATCAGAATGAAGAGGAAAATCGGGACGTAGGCCTCGAGCATCGCCGGCGCGTGACTTATAACACGCGACCGCCGGTGGCTGTCAAGAAACGGAGCGCGTCGGTTCCGCCGCGCAACTCCAATATTTTCAATCACTTTCGCGCCGAGGCCTTCCTTGACGCCCTTCGCGCGCGAGACCTATACTGCGACTCAAGGACACTCCATGCCCTCGATCGCTCGCATACGCCCGATGGCCTGCCTCGCCGTAGCGGCGTCGACTCTTCTGGCGCGGAGGCGGGCCGCAATTCTGGGTGGGCTCATCGTCCTCGGAAACGGCACGCCGGGACTCGCCGCGGTCGATCGCTCGGTCATCGTCACGGTCCTCGACGAGAAGGGGAAACCCATCGAGGACGTGACCGTCAAGGACCTCGAGGTGCGGGAGGACGGCGTCGCGCGCGAGGTGCTGCGCGTCGAGCGCGCCACCGATCCGCTGATGATCGCGCTCCTCATCGACGACAGCGCCGCTTCCGAAAACGCGGTCCGCGAGTTCCGTGAGGGGGCGAAGGGGTTCGTCAACACGATCGCGGCGGCCGGCAGGAACCAGATCGCGCTCATCACCTTCGGCGAGCGATCGACGCTCGTGCGCGATTACACGTCGGACGCGGCGGCGCTCGCCTCCTCGATCGACCGGGTCTTCCACCGCCCATCGACCGGCATGCAGATGCTCGACGCGGTCATCGACGCCTCGAAGGGGCTCGCCAAGCGGGAAGACACCGCCCGCAAGCAGATCGTCGTGCTGATGACCGAAGGGGTCGAGTTCAGCACCGTGCACGACCAGACGGTCGTCGAGGCGATCCGCAAAGCGGACGCGACAATGCACGTGCTCGTGCTGACGACGGTCACGGCGTCGAACGAGACCGAGGAAGTCCGGACCCGGAATCGGGTCATCGACGTCGGAACGCGCACGACGGGCGGCCGACGCGACACGCTGCTCGCCGAGTCGTCGGTCGAAGGGGCAATGAGCACCCTCGCGCACGAGCTGCTGACGCAGTACAAGGTCGTGTATTCAAGGCCCGACACTCTGATCCCGCCCGAAAAGCTTTCGATCCGCGCCACGCGGCCAGGCGTCACCGTTCGTTCCAAGACCCTGGCGGCGGAGAAATAACGTGCCGACATCACCCTTCAAGCCGGTTGTCCCTTCTCGACGCGCGCTGCTGACCGTTGCCCTCCTCGCCGTGGTGGCGGCCGCGCCCGCCGCCGGACAGAAGGAGCAGCGGTTCCGCGCCGGCGTCGAGGTGGTGTCGCTCAACGTGACGGTGGTCGACGGAGCGAGCCGGCTCATCCGCGACCTCGAGCAACCGGACTTCGAGGTGTTCGAGGACGGCTCGAACCAGGAGGTCAGCTTCTTCTCGAAGACGCAGTCGCCGATAGCGCTCGCGCTGCTCATCGACTCGAGCGCGAGCATGGAGGATCGCCTCCAGACGGCGCAGGAGGCCGCGATCGGCTTCGTGCAGCGCCTGCGCACCGAGGACGTCGCGGAGATCGTCGACTTCGACAGCCGCGTGGAGATTCGCCAGACCTTCACGAACGACAAGGCGGCGCTCGAGAAGGCCATCAGGGACACGGCGGCTGGCGGCTCGACGGCGCTCCACCACGCGATCTACATCTCGCTCAAGGAGCTGCGGAAGATACGCGCGTCGTCCGCAGAGGAGATCCGCCGCCAGGCGATCGTCGTGTTGTCCGACGGCGAGGACACGTCCAGCATCCTGAGCTACGAGGACGTGCTCGATCAGGCGAAGCGCTCCGAGACGGCGATCTACACGATCGGGCTGCGACCCAAGGACAACGGCTCGCGCGGATTCAAGGAGGCGGAGTTCGTCCTCAAGCAGCTGGCGTTCGAGACCGGCGGGCGCGCCTGGTTCCCGGAACAGGTCGGCCAGCTCGCCGGCGTGTACGACCAGATTGCCTCCGAGCTCGCGAGTCAGTACACGCTTGGATACGCCTCGAAGAACTCGCGGCGCGACGGCGCGTGGCGCCGGATCGTCGTCCGCGTGAAGCGCGAGGGCGTGACGGCGCGAACGAAGCAGGGATACTACGCGCCAAGCGGAACGTCGCCATGAACCTCCTGCCGCTCGCGCTCTATATCGCGGCGGCGATCGCCTACGCAGCCCATTTCCTGCGCGGCGACCGGCAGACCGGCCGGCTCGCGACGACGCTCCTCGCCGGCGGCGCCCTCACACACACGTTCGCGATCGGGATGAAGACGATGGAGCTCGGCTACGCGCCGATCGCCGGCACGACGGCGGCCGTCTCGGCGTTCGTGTGGCTGCTCGCGCTCGCCTATCTGTACATCGAGATCACGACCGACGAGCGGACGATCGGCGCGTTCATCGCGCCGCTCGTCGCGGCGCTGCAGCTCATTCCGGCGCTGACGCCCGGCGCGACCGAGGCGCGATCCGACGTCCTGAGGACCCCGCTCTTCACGCTCCACGTCGCGTCGATGCTCTTCGCGTACGCCAGCTTCGCGCTTGCCTGCGTAATCGGCATCACGTACGTGCTGCTGTTCAAGGAAATCAAGGGGAAGGACGTCGGATTCTTCTATCGACGGCTCCCGCCGCTGGCGCGGCTCGACGTCATGAACGACCGTGCGGTGCGGATCGGCTGGCTGTTCCTGACCGTCGGCGTCGCGATCGGCGCGGTCTGGGCGATCCGCGCGCGGCCGGAGTTCACCGACCCTCGCGTGCAGGCGATGACGATCGTGGACCCGAAGATCCTCGTCGCGCTCATCTGCTGGGCGGTCTATTCGTTCCAGCTCGTGGCGCGCCGCTTCGGCTTTACCGGCCGCCGTGCGGCGCTTCTGTCGGCCGTGGGGTTCGCCATCGTGCTCCTGAACTTCGTCCCGGTCGGGTACTTTCTGACGCGGAGTCACAATTTTTAGAATCCAGAATTCAGAATCTAGAATTCAGAAGGCTTTCGGGTTAGTCGAGCACCAGGGTTGATGCGCGCTCCGTTCCTTCTAGATTCTGGATTCTAGATTCTGAATTCCCAGAGTTATGTCTCTGATTCTAGTCGGCCTGAGCCACCGAACGGCCCCGATCGAGCTGCGTGAACAGGTCGACTTCTCGACGCGCGACGTCACCCGCGCGGTGCGCGAGCTCGCGTCGCGGCGCGCCACCGATGAGTTCGTGATCCTGTCCACGTGCAACCGAGTCGAGATCTACGCCGTCGCCGACCCGGGTGCGGCGCGCCCAGCCATCGGCCGGTTCGTCGCCGACTATCACGGCCTGCCGGTCGATCGGCTCGACCCGCATCTCTACCTGCAGCTCGACGCGGCGGCGACGCGGCACCTGTTCCGCGTGGCGGGAGGCCTCGACTCGATGGTCGTCGGAGAGCCGCAGATTCTCGGCCAGGTGAAACAAGCGTACCAAGTGGCGGCCGACGCGCACGCGACCGGACCGCTGCTCAACCGCCTGTTCACCTGCGCCCTCGCCGCCGGCAAGCGCGTCCGCGCCGAAACCGGGATCGGCGAAGGGGCGGTGTCGGTCAGTTACGCCGCGCTGTCGATGGCGCGCAAGATCTTCGGCGAGCTGACCGGCCTCACCGCGCTCATCGTCGGCGCCGGCGACATGGCGAAGCTCACCGCGACGCACCTGCGGTCTCAGCACGTCGGTGAGATCGCGGTCGCGAGCCGGAGGCTCGCCTCGGCGCAGACGCTCGCCGGCCGCGTCCAGGGATCGGCGGTGCCCTGGTCGGAGATCGGGCGCGTGCTCGAACGCGCCGACGTCGTGGTGACGGCGACGGGCGCGTCGGAGCCGGTGCTCACCCGCGACCGCGTGCAGGCCGTCATGCGGACCCGGCGGAATCGCCCGCTGTTCATCATCGATCTCGGGGTGCCGCGCGACGTAGAGGCGTCGGCTGGCGAGCTCGAGCAGGTCTTCCTGTACAACATCGACGACCTCCAGGGGATCGTCAGCGAGAGCCTGACGCGGCGCACCCATCAGATCGATCGCGCGGACGCGATCGTCGCCGACGAGGTCGACAAGTTCATCGCCTGGCTGCGCTCCCGCAACGCCGTGCCGACCGTGGTCGCGCTGCGCCAGCGGTTCGAGGACATCCGGCGCGCCGAGCTGAAACGCCTCGAGCCGAAGCTGAGCGGGATGACCCCCGAGGCGCGCGCGCGCGTGGATGACGTCACGCGGCTCATCGTCGAGAAGCTGCTGCTGACGCCGACCGAGCAGCTGAAGTCAGCGCCCGATCAACGGACGATCGAGGCCTGGGCCGACGCCCTGGCTCGCCTGTTCGCGTTGACGGGCGAACTGGAACGCGAGGACGGGGGACGATAGGCCCGCAACAATGCCAGTAAAGATTGGTACCCGCGGTAGCCGCCTCGCGCTCTGGCAGGCGCAGACGGTCGCTCATGCCCTGACGACCGCCGGACACGGTCCCTGTGAGATCGTGATCTTCAGGACGAGCGGCGATCAGCTTCAGGACCGGCCCCTGTCGGAAGAGGGGGGCAAGCGTCTGTTCGTCAGGGAAATCGAAGAAGCGCTCCTCGGTCGCGCCGTCGACGTCGCCGTCCACAGCGCGAAGGACCTGCCGGCGGAGCTGCCGGCGGGGCTCGTCATCGGTGGAGTGCTGGCACGCGAGGATCCGCGGGACGCGCTCGTTCTTGCCGCGAACAGCTCGGTCAACTCCAGCGCACCCTCGGGAAAAATCGGCACCGGCTCCATCCGCCGCGTCGCCCAGCTCCGGCCGGCCTGGCCGGACGCGCGCTTCGAGCCGGTGCGAGGCAACGTGGACACGCGGCTGCGCAAGCTGGACGAGGGCCAGTTCGACGCGCTCGTGCTCGCCGCCGCGGGGCTCCGGCGGCTCGGGTTCGGCGATCGCATCTCGGCGCTGATTCCGCTCGACCGCTGCGTTCCTGCACCGGGCCAGGGGGCGATCGCGATCGAAGTCCGGGCGGACGACTCGAAGACCGGTCAAGCCGTGGCTGCCGTGTCCGACGCGGATACGGCTGTTGCGCTCGAAACGGAACGGATCGTCGTCGATGAGATCGGCGGCGGCTGCCAGGTCCCCCTCGGCGCCGTGGCCACGATCGCTGACGGCACGCTCGAGCTGCTTGCGGTCGTCGCCAGCCCGGACGGCTCGCGTGTCGCACGTGCGACGGTGCGAGGGCCCGCGTCCGAGTTCCGAGCCCTCGGCCGCCGCGCCGCGGACGAGCTGGCGGCGGCAGGGGGACGCGAAATCCTCGACGACCTGGGCATTCGGCGGTAGGCTAGCGACTCGACATTCGACACTCAGCATTCAGCAATGAGTACGAAGGTTTCCATCGTCGGTGCCGGACCTGGCGACCCCGGCCTCATCAGCGTGCGTGGTTTGCGCGCGCTCCAGGCGGCCGACGTCGTCGTCTACGACCATCTCGTCCACGCACGCCTGCTGCGCTCCGCGCGGGCGGAAGCCGAACGGATCGATGTCGGCCCGGCCGCGCCGGAGCCGATGCAGCAGGACGCGATCTGCTTCCTCCTGGCGGAAAAAGCGCGAGAGGGCAAATCGGTCGTGCGGCTCAAGTGGGGCGATCCGTACGTGTTCGACAGCGGCGGGCGCGAGGCGATGTTCCTGCACGAGCAGGGCGTGGCCTTCGAAGTCATCCCCGGCATCCCGGCGGCCGTTGGCGCGCCAAGCTATGCCGGAGTCCCGGTAACCTATCCCGGCGCCGGCGACGCGCTCGTATTCGTGCGCGGCCACGAGGCGGAGACCGACGAGCCGCCCGAAGTCGACTGGGCCCGTCTGGCCGGGCTCGGCGGCACGATCGTCTGCTACGCGAGCGCGCGGCAGCTGGCAGGCATCGTTCGCAAGCTCATCGCCCACGGCCGCGCCGCGGATGAGCCGGCGGCGATCATCTACAACGGCACGACACCGGACCAGAAGACCGTCGACGGGACACTCGAATCGATCGTGGCAAATGGATCCGTCGCGCAACTCAAGACGCCCGCGATCCTCGTCGTCGGTGCGGTCGCAGCGCTTCGGGAGCATCTGCGCTGGTTCGACGAGCGGCCTCTGTTCGGCCGACGCATCATCGTCACGCGGTCGAGAGAGCAGGCGGGAGAGCTCATCGAGCTGTTGGAGGACCTCGGCGCCGACGCGATCGAGGCGCCGGCGATCCGGATCGCGCCCCCCGACGACACCTCGGATCTGGATCGCGCGACGGCCGAAGCATCGTCGTACGACTGGATCGTCTTCACGAGCGCGAACGGCGTCGATCAGTTCATGGCGCGGCTGCTCGCGGGACCCGGTGACGTCCGGTCACTGGGCGGCGTCCGGATCTGCACGATTGGACCGTCGACCGCCGGGCGGCTCGCGCGGTACGGCATCAAGGTCGACCTGACGCCCGAGGAGTACCGGGCGGAGGCGATCATCGAAGCGCTCAAGGCCCGCGGCGATCTGAAGGGCCAGCGATTCCTGCTGCCTCGCGCCGACATCGCGCGCGAGCTGCTGGCGGAAGAGTTGCGGCACGCCGGCGCCGAGGTCACCGAGGTCGCGGCGTACCGAACGCTGCCCGCCGACGGAGGGGGCGAGCGCGAAGGGGATCGCGACGTCTACCGGATGCTGCTCGATCGACAGGTGGACGCCATCACCTTCACGAGCGCCTCCACCGTGCGCAACTTCGTGAAGATGCTCGGCGAGGAGCCGGCGGCCGACCTGCTGCGGACGACGGTCGTCGCGTCGATTGGGCCGGTGACGGCGGAAGCCGCGCAGCAGCTCGGGATCCAGACAACGGTCATGCCGACGACGTACACGATCCCGGCGCTCGTCCAGTCGCTGGTCGATTACTTCGACCGTCACCCTCTAGAGACAGACAGCCAGGGCGCCAGGGTGAGGGGGCAGGAAGCTTCGGCATGACCACCACACGCCTGGCGCAGCTGAAGCTCACCCATCGTCCGAGGCGGCTGCGACGTACGCCCTCTCTCCGCGCGCTCATCCGCGAAACGAAGCTCGCGCCGGAGCATTTCATTTATCCGCTGTTCGTCCGCGAGGGGATGGGCGAGCGCCGTCCGGTCGCCTCGATGCCCGGGGTCTTCCAGCTTTCGGTCGACGAGGCGGTGCGTGAGGCGGCCGCCGCCAAGAAGGAAGGCGTTGGAGGCGTCATCCTCTTTGGCTTGCCGTCGCAGAAGGACGCGGTTGGCTCGGGCGCCTCCGATCCGGACGCGCCGGTCCAGGCGGCGGTCCGCGCGATCAAGCGGGACGTCCGGGACTTCGTCGTCGTGACCGACGTCTGCCTCTGCGAGTACACCTCACACGGGCACTGCGGGCTGCTCGTCAAAGACGACGCGACGGGCGAGACGGAGATCGCCAACGACGCCAGCGTCGAGGAGCTCGTCAAGGCCGCCGTCTCCCACGCCGTCGCCGGGGCGGACATCGTGGCGCCGTCCGACATGATGGACGGCCGCGTCGGGGCGATCCGGCGAGCGCTCGACGAGCGCGGCTTCTCGAACGTCGCGATCATGTCCTACGCCGCCAAGTACTGCTCTGCGTTCTACGGCCCGTTCCGCGAGGCGGCCGACTCGGCGCCGGCGTTCGGCGACAGGCGCTCGCACCAGATGGATCCGGCGAACGCCGACGAGGCGCTGCGCGAGGTCCGGCTCGATCTCGAGGAGGGGGCGGACATCGTCATGGTGAAGCCGGCGCTTCCCTATCTCGACGTCATCTCCCGTGTGAAGGCGGAATTCGGCGTCCCGACCGCGGCGTATCACGTCAGCGGCGAGTACGCGATGCTCAAGGCGGCCGCCGAGCGCGGCTGGATCGACGAGGAGCGCGCGATGCTGGAGACGCTGACGTCGATCTCGCGCGCCGGCGCGGACATCATCCTGACGTATTTCGCTCGACAGGCCGCCCGGCTGCTCTAGCCGAATTGCGTGTGGTACGAGGCGGTCAGCCTCGTTGGAGCGTTTACGGCTTGCGCTGGACCTTCGAGAGGGTAATCGGCGTCTCGGCGAAATCGTCGATCACGACGCCGTCTTCAGGACCCGGTTTGACGCGCGCGGCGGCGGCCATCAGACCATCCCCCGTGTTTTTCGCATCGACAGTCATCTGGATCACGCCGACCTCGAATCCCGCACGGGATTCCGGCGTCGCTGCGCCGCCTCCGATGAAGAACAGCGGCTTGTCAGTGACCACGGTGATCACGCGCCCGGTGTCCGTTTTCCGTTCTCTGGCCCAGCGGATAGGCGTCTCCCGCTGGGCGAGCGTCACGTGACCGACGACTGGCGCTTTTCGCAGCGCCTTCAGAAACCCGCTGTAGCCGCCTTGTTTCAAACCCGTTTCGACCGCCGTGCGGTCGAACTCCGGCGTGTAACGCCGAATGTGAATCTCGACTGTAGCCGTCACGGACGCCGTGGCGCCCTTGGCCTGCGCGGTCGCAGTGAACGTTTCCGACGCGGTAGCGCTGCCCGTCGCCTGCGTGGCAACGGCCGCCATGAGCGTCAAGAGCAGATTGAGCATCATCCTATTTTTTCGCCTTCCGCCAGCGTGCAACCGACAAAGGATTGCCCGCATCATCTTTCGTCGTGAGCGTCAGCATGTCGCCCTCGACCTGCCAGTGACGCGGGCGGCTCAACCCCAGCGGGCCCGCCGCGCCGGCCGGTGGCTGCCCCTCGATCACGTAGGTCAGCGTCTTGTGCTGGAGGTCGACGACGGTGCGTCCCGCCGATCTGATCATGCCATCCGCCATGTCGATTCCGGCGGCGCGCAGGACGTCGGCCGACGCCTCGTCGGCGCGGATATCCATCTTGAGGTTCCCGAAGTCATCGTAGACGAGCGTGCCGGTGCCTTTCATCGCCACCGGCCCCTTCCCGGGCGGGTAGACCTCGAACGACTCCAGCGTCCACAAGCCCTCGAGATATTTCCTCGCTTCGGTGAGCGAACCGGCGCCCGTGTCGACCGGTCCCAGTTCGACCGGCCGCTGGCGCGGCGCCGGCCCGCAAGCGGCCGCGAAGCCAAGAACGGCCACGAGTAGGGTGCGGGTCAACGTCGAGGACTGATTCATGGATGTCTCCGCTGGGGTCGTATGCTATCCCGGAATTCCTGCCAGGCGGCCAGCAACTCTCCAATCAGTTCTCTGACCGACTGACGAAGCCGTCCTTCGAGGCGGCCGACAGCGGCGAGCTCGGTCCGCCGGAGCGCCGCCGCCTTGTCCGGTGACGCGCCATATACTCTGCCCGCGCCGAGCTGGAACGCCGAGTCATACACCAGCGCCGACAGGTCCTTGACCGAGTGGAGATCGTCTAACCGTACCTCGCGATAGGACGGTTCCCAGCTCCGGATCCACCATTTCCGAACCCCCCACTTGGGCTCCTGCTCGGGAACGACTCCGAGGATGTCGTGGCGGATCCGTCCCAGTTGTTTGGAGCCGTCGATCACCCGTAGCGCCTCGGTGGACGCAGGCAGCTGGAGGCAGCCGAGCCCCTCGAGACGACTCGGCTCCTTTGCCTCGAGCAACACGTCGTCATCGGGTTTGGACGATTGGCCCTCCACACGGACGAGCATCTTGTTGGTGGTCGCGCTCCCGACTCCGATACGAAGCCAGCCGATGCGCCGGATTGAGAAATAACCTGGCGCCAGGTCGGGACGCTCCTTATGCACGAGTCGCGCGAACAAGGCGAGACCCGAAACCGCGTTCGTCTTCACGTCGTCGGGCAGCGGTTCCATCCTCTGTTCGCCCCACGCGAGATGCGCCGCGCGAGTACGCGCGGGCGCCGCTCGAAGGCGTCGGACGAACTCTGGTTCCGGTGGCTGCGAGCCGGGCTCTTCGAGGCCGCGCCGGTATCCGTCGAAGAAGCGGTCGAACAGATCGTCGCGGTCGCGCGACCAGCCGCGGCGCCGGGCGACGAGATCCACCGACCCCAGAAACCGCACGACGTCGATGAGCGATGGCCCCCGCGCTGAATCGTCGAAGTCGTCGAGGCCCCACGCCTGATTGGTGACCGCGTACTGCTCGACGTGCGCGTCACCGTGGAGCTGGACGATGGGGGCATCCGGCAGGACGGGCGCAAGCTGCTCGCAGACCCTCGCGGTCCAGGCCCGGTTCACGAATCGAAAATATGCGAGCTCGTCGGCGCGGAGCCGCTCCAGCAGTTCAGGCAAGGCGCGATCGAGCGAGGCCGGCTCCGGCCGTAAGGGAGGCGCGACGGTCAATGTCTGCGCTGGTCCGTCGACTGCGCCGACGAGCGCGACGATCAGCGCAAGGCTGCCTCCCAGACATACATCGAAGTACGCGCGCATCGAGTAGAGTCCCTCGCCAGGTGACGAGCAGCCTGGATAGTAGCAAAGAGGGTCTGCCTATTGGCTCGCAAAGTTCGTGGGGTGTTTCGCGGCGTCGAGGATCGCTTCGAGCTCGGCGAACTTGAGGGGCTTGAGGAGAAAACGCGTGCCGGAGCGCGCGGCTTCCTTTCGCAGATCGATGTCGTCGTAGCCGGTCAACAGTATCCGGATCACGTCCGGGTACTTCCGCGCGACGAGACTGACGAGATGCAGGCCGCTCCGCCCGGCCAGCCGAACGTCCGTGATCAGCACGGACGGATGTTCGGATGCGAGAAATGCGGACGCCTCGTCGGTCGATCGACAGGCCACGACCCGAAAGCCACACGAGGCGACCAGCGCAGCCAACGCATCGCGCTGGTCGTCGTCATCTTCGACAATGAGGACGCGCTGGACCTGGGCCACGCAGCTGATGCGCGCAATTGCCCTGCCGGCGGCTCCCGAAGAACGGTCCTCCGGATCTTGATGGTGAGAGGGAACTTAACCGCCATGACCCATATGTATTCCATTCCTGGACGTCAGGCGTGGATACGCCCCGGTAGGATTTACCTACGGCTGACCTTGGCGGTCCCGGTCCTCCACCCATCCCCCGCAGGCGTCAGGACCCTCCCCGGCGTCGCCTGAGTGAACTTACCGTCGTCCACGACCGCCACGCCGTTCACGAACACGTAGCGCAGACCGGTCGGGTATTGATGCGGCTTGGTGAACGTCGCCCTGTCGGCGATCGCCGCGAGATCGAGTACCACGAGGTCCGCCCAGGCGCCGGCGCGGATGACGCCGCGGTCTCTCAGCCCCATGATCTGCGCCGCGAGCGAGGTCATCGATCGGATCGCGAACGGCAGGCCGATGACGCCGCGTTCGACAACGTAGCGCCGAATCTTGCGGGGCATGGTGCCGTAGAACCGCGCGTGCGGCACGCCCTCGCCGAACGCGACCGTGTCGCCGTCTGTGCACGTCGCCGTAAAGTCCTGCTGCATGATGTGCTCGATGTCGATCTCGGAGAGCGAGTACCCGCGCATCCTCCCGCCGCCGGGGCGGTCGTAGCCTGTCATCTGCAGATGGATCGCCGCGTCGGCCGCCGAGGTCTTGAGGTCGGCCGCAACATCGGCCAGGCTCTTCTCGATGTATCTCTTGTCCGGATGATCGTAGACGACCACGCGCGAGGCGCCGCCACGGCGCGCGATCTCGTGATCGATATCGCCGCGGATCTTCGCCGCGTCGGCCGGAGCGGCAAGCCGCGCCGAAAGATTCTTCTTCACGTCCCCGCGGGAGCGGCCTTCCGCTTCGCCGAGCTGACCGCCGACGTCGGTCCCGGCCGGCGCGAGCGCCCACATCGGAATGAGAACCGTCGACCCGTCGCTGCCCGACGTGTCATACGGATACTGGTCGGCGTACACCTCGATCCCCGCGGCCCGCGCGTCGTGGATCAGGCGCGTGGCCGCGTGGCTGGCGCCCCAGTAGTTCGCGCCCTTGGCCTTCAAATGCGACGCGACGGCCGGTACGCCCGCGTCGCGCCCCACGGCGATCGTTTCCTCGACCGCGGCAAGCAGGTCGACCGCTGGCGTGGGATCCGAGGCGACCTTCCACATCGGATCCTTGCCTTCGCTCCGCTCGTGGCTGATGTAGAAGCCGCCGAACGGCCGGATGACCTTCGCGAGCTCGACGACCTCGCGGGTCTCGCTGAAACGGCCCGGCACGTACTCGAGGCCGGCGCTCAGGCCGAACCCGCCGTCGCGCATCCCTTCCTCGACGAGCGCGCGCATCGCTCCGATGTCGGCATCCGTCGCGAGTTCCCGCGACCGTGGCCCCATCACGCGCTGCCGAACCGTGCCGTGGCCGACCATCAGCGCGACGTTGTTGCCGATTCCCTGCTTCTCGTACTTCGCGCGCTGTCCCCGAATCGGCCAGTCGGGCGAGCGGCCGTCCTGATTGACGACCGAGAGCGTGATGCCCTGCGCGATCATGTTGATGTTCTGCTTGAGCGCCGGGTCGGCGAGGCCGCGGTCGCTGTGCGAGTGAATGTCGATGAAGCCTGGCGAGACGAACCTGCCGGACACATCGATCGTTCGCGCGGCGCGCGCCGCGAGGCCGTGTCCGATCGCCGCGACGCGGCCGTCTTTCACGGCGACGTCCGCGACGTACCACGGGTTACCCGTGCCATCCAGCACCCGCCCGCCGGAAAGGACGAGGTCGAACTCCGGGGACTGTGACGTCAGCGCGAGTCCGGCGACAAGGCAGACGGCAACGAGCGCGCGTTTCATGGTCGGCCTTTCATCGTTCAGGCGTGGTATTTTGCCAGAATGGCCCACCGAACGAAACGCTCCGATCGCCTGTTCGCCCGCGCGTCGCGTGTGCTCGTGGGCGGGGTGAACAGCCCGGTCCGGGCGTACGCGGCGGTCGGCGGCAGTCCGCTCTTCATCCGGCGGGCGGCTGGCGCGTACATTCAGGATGCCGACCGCAATCGTTACGTCGACTACGTGATGTCGTGGGGTCCCCTCATCCACGGCCACGCGCCGCGCGGTCTCCGGCGCGCGCTGGCGTCGGCAGCCGCCAACGGCACGAGCTTCGGCGCGCCGCACGAGCTGGAGATCGCCCTCGCCGAGCGGGTTCGCACGCTCATGCCCTCGATCGAGCGCATCAGGTTCGTGAACTCGGGCACCGAAGCGGCGATGAGCGCGATCCGCGTCGCTCGAGCCGCGACCGGCCGCGATCGCATCATCAAGTTCGACGGCTGCTACCACGGCCACGCCGATCCGTTCCTCGTCAAGGCCGGGTCTGGCGCGATGACGCTCGGCGTGCCGACGAGCCCCGGCGTCACCGCCGCCGCGACCCAGGACACGCTCGTCGCCGGCTACAACAACATCCGGTCGGTCGAGCGGCTGTTCGCCGGCAATTCCCGGCAGATCGCCGCCGTCATCGTCGAGCCGATCGCAGGCAATATGGGCGTCGTCGCGCCCGCACCAGGATTTCTCGAAGGTCTGCGCACGCTCTGCACGCAGGAAGGAGCGGTGCTGATCTTCGACGAAGTCATTTCCGGCTTCCGTGCGTCGTCGGGCGGCGCCCAGCAGTTGTACGGCGTTCGTCCCGATCTCACGTGCCTTGGAAAGATCATCGGAGGCGGTCTCCCGGTGGGCGTGTACGGAGGCCGTACGGATCTGATGGACCTGGTCGCGCCGAAAGGGCCCGTGTATCAGGCGGGAACCCTGTCAGGGAACCCGCTGGCGATGGTCGCCGGGCTCTGGACGCTCGATGGGCTGTCGTCCGGGCTCTACACGCGGCTGGCCTCGCTGGGCGAGCGGCTCGCCGGAGGACTGGCATGGGCCGCCCGCGAGCACGGCATCTCGCTTCAGGTGAACGCGTCGGGCTCGCTGCTCACACCCTTCTTCACGAGCTCACCAGTCGGCGACGTTCGCACCGCCGGCTCAGCCAACACGGCGCAGTTCGCGGCGTTTTTCCACGGAATGCTCGCGCGCGGCATCTACCCCCCGCCCTCCCAGTTCGAGGCCTGGTTTCTGTCAGGCGCGCACACCGCAAAGGACGTCGATCAGACGATCGAGGCTGCGCGGGGGGCGTTCCGCGAGGTGCGTTAGCGCAGCGCCAACGGTGAATCCAACCGGATCCGAAGGATGCTGCCGGCCGGCAGGACGACGTCCTTCCCCTCGGTGGCCGCGACCACGCCGCCGCCGCCGATCAGAATGCCGGCGAGCGCGCCCTTCCCGCCGCCGAGAATCCCGCCGATGATCGCGCCCACGCCCGCCCCGGCGCCGATCTTCGCGGCATCTTCCTTGTAGCCGCCGCTCTCGAGCGCCTCGACGACGCCCGCGCGAATCGGGTAACTCCGGCCGTTGATGGCGATCTGATCGAACGACAGGCTCAGACGGCCCTTGCGATCGAGCCGGTCCGCGTCATCAACCGCCGTGACGATCCCACGGAGGCTCGAGCCGGCCGGAATGACGACGTCGCCGTCCAGGATGAGATCGACAGCGGTCGTCGCCTCGAAGCGATCCTCGACCTGCGCCGTATCCGAGTCCAGCTCCCTCTGCAGTCTTACGTCGAGCTCCTGCCCCACCGGAATCTCGCGGCGTCCCGCCCGGCGCACCGACGTGGTGCTGCCGGTCCTGTTGTCTGCCACGGTACCGCTCGCGTTCGTGGTTCCCGCCGAGGCGCGGCCGCCGTTCGACGTGCCTTCGCTTCGCGCGCTGCTCGAGATGCTGTCGATCCGATCGCGCAGCGCGGTGTACTCGGCGCGCGGCACGCTGCCTTCCTTGCGGAGCTTCACTTTGAGGTAGATGACCTCTTCACGCAGCTCGTCGAGATCGCCCTGCAGCCGTGACGCCAGCTCGGCATCCTGTGAACGGATGCGTGACACGTCGGAGCCCGCGTCGTAGATGCGATCCTGGAGTCGTTGAATATCGGCTGTCGAAACCGACGTCTGCGCCTGCGCGACCGTGATCGTCAATGCCAGCGCGGCGATGGTCGATGAAGCAATACGGATCATGTCGAAGGATCCTTTCAAGTAGCCAAGTAGCTCGGTCGCTGGGACGGGAGAGGGACCCCGGTCCCGCCACATCGCTTTGACGACGTGGCATCTCCCGAGGACGGCTCGCCGCCCCGGCGGCTCGAGTTCAGATGGGTAAGTGCAAAAGCGAGGCCGCTTGCGCGGGTGCTATGATCAAGGGGTTTCATGCATTCAGTGAGATTGCACCGAACGGTCGGGGTCAAAGTGGGCTCTGTGCAGGTCGGTGGCGGCGCACCCGTTGTCGTTCAGTCCATGACGATGACCGACACGGTGGACGCAGCGGCCACGGCACGCCAGATTGTCGAGCTGGCGGAGGCGGGCTCGGAGCTGGTGCGCATAACCGTGAACGTTCCTGAAGCGGCCGCTGCCGTGCCGGAAATCAAGCAACGGATGCTCGATGCGGGCTGCGCGGCGCCGCTCATCGGTGACTTTCACTACAACGGACATCTCCTGCTGACTCGGTACCCCGACTGCGCTCGAGCGCTCGACAAATACCGAATCAATCCGGGCAACGTGGGCACCGGCCGCCGGCGCGATGAGCAGTTCGCGACGATCTGCCAGGTAGCGCGCGACCATGGCAAGCCGGTACGCATCGGCGTCAACGGCGGCTCCCTCAATCAGGAGCTCGTCATGACGAAGATGCAGGAGAACACGGACCTGGATTTCGGGCGATCCTCGGAAGAGATCATCAACGAGTGCATGGTGCTGTCTGCTCTTCAATCGACCGAGCTCGCGCTGGAGTCAGGGCTCCGCAAAGACCAGATCATCATTTCCTGCAAGGTGTCGCGCCCGCGCGACCTCATCGCCATCTACCGCGTGCTGGCCAGGAAGACGGACCAGCCGCTCCACCTCGGGCTCACCGAGGCGGGCATGGGGATGAAGGGGATGATGTGGTCGGCGACGGCGATGGGCGTCCTGCTCAACGAAGGCATCGGCGACACGATCCGCGTTTCGCTGACGCCGCGCCCGGGCGGCGATCGGCGTGACGAGGTGTACGCCGCGTGGGAGCTGCTTCAGGCGCTCGGCATCCGGTCGCATTCGCCGAGCGTCACCGCGTGCCCCGGCTGCGGCCGGACGACGAGCTCGACGTTCCAAGAGCTGGCCGAGCGGACTCAGGACTACATCCGCGAGATGATGCCGGAATGGAAGCGGCAGTACGACGGGGTCGAGACGATGACGCTCGCGGTCATGGGCTGCGTCGTGAACGGACCGGGCGAATCGAAGGCCGCGAACATCGGGATCAGCCTTCCCGGCACGGGCGAGGCGCCGAACTGCCCGATCTTCATCGACGGCAAGCACTACACGACGCTGCGCGGCACGTATGACGAGCTGTCCACCGCGTTCCGCGCCCTCATTGATCAGTACGTCGCGACGCGGTACGCGAAGAAGCCGCGGGCCTAGCAGCCCGTGGCTAGAGTCCTCGATAGGGGTCCATCAGCGCGACATGCGCGCCGGATTCACTGCTGTAATGTGGCCGCGAACGCGCGCAGTTCACGAAGGACGTCGGCTTCGTTCGACAAGAACATAAACAGATTGGCGTCGGGGAGCTCGACAATCCGCGCGGTGGGAACGCCGGCGAGCAAGTCGCGCTGCCATTTCGAGAGCCGCGCCCGTTTGCCCGCATAGACCTGGTTCAATGCCGCACGCTGTTCCTCATTTATCGGCGGATAATCTTTGAGGGTCTGTTCCATCGTTTCGGTTCGATAGATCGCGAGAACGGGGACGCGGATTCGCGCGTAGTCAGGCCGGACCTTGTTGTCGTCGACGATTGCCTTACGAATTGCGGGGTCGAGCGGCCACTCGGCCATCTGACGTCGTTCGCCCTCCGGAAACGTGACAGGTACTGACTTGCCCACCTTGGCAGGCATGTGCGCCAGGACCTGCGCCACATCGACTGAAGCGAGGCCGTAGTCCGCCAACGTGAGCGTCGGGTCCTCGGCGGCATCAAGGTAGACGAGGCCGCCCAAGCGATCAGGATGTTGGGCGCCGAGGGTGTGCAAAATATCGCCGCCACACGAGTTCCCGATGAGAATTGGCTTCTGCATGCCGACCGCGCCGATCACCTCGAGGATGTCGTCGGCTCTGCGCTCCGGATCGTATCCCGTCGCAGGGTGATCCGAGACGCCGACGCCGCGCCGGGTGACGGTGTACACGCGAAACCGATCGGTCAGCTTCGGCGCGATGTTGTCGTAGACATGTCCAGTGACGTAGCAACCCACAAACAGAATCGGTCGTCCGGTTCCGCCCCAATCCAGCACTTCCAATCGAACGGACGACTCGACCGTGACGAACCGCACTTGGTGAGGCGACGGATCACGCCAGGTGGTGCCCGACTGCGCAGCGAGCAAATAGAGTCCCACGATCAGCGATGTCGCGGAATCCATGCGGCGAATTATAGCCGCGTCGAAGTTCCTGCGTTGATGAGTAGACAGCGCTGTCGCAGACGCGTGCGTATCGCGCGCAGGAATCCAAGTGAAAAGCGCCCGCGTCCTGTTCTGAGAGCAGCGGCCGCGCCTTCAAAGTCGTAAGCAATTGAAACACCGCGGTTAACGGCTGGCACCCCGGTTGCCTCCAGGGCGGGTGTTCCCCAAGACCGGAGGCTCGCCATGCGCTCATTGCTGGCGGGGGTCATCGTCGTCGTCTTTGCTGAAGGCGCGTCCGCCGAGCTTGCGACCTGCGATCCCCAACGAATCGACGGTGTGCACGCGCGCAACTCCGTCATCCTCGGTGAGGACGCAGACAAGGCGATCCAGGCCTGGACGCGGACGCTCGACGGCGGCGGCGCCGTCACCTGGACCGCGACGCTCTACGACGTCGACGCCTACAGCTTCTTCGTCCTCGCGTTCGACCGCACCGCGCTGCGCATCTACCGTTTCGGGGCGCTGGCTGGCGCCTTCGAAAAACAGGTGAAAGGAATCCCGGTGTTTCCGGCGGCCACGAACGAGCGGTTCTGGCGCGCGATGGGCGGCTGCGTCGATCCGACCGCGGCGTTCGAAGCGGAGATCCCATGGTCCGACGTCGAGGAAATCAAGTCGGGGAACTGGGTGATCTGGATCAAGTTCCGGACGCCGGCGCGCATCGCGTCTGATCGAGGCAAGAGCCGCGCAACCCGCGAGCTGAAGATGAACCTGCACGGTCAGACGGGCGATCTGACGCTCCATTACAACGTCGGCCGTTACGGCGAGGCGGAGAACCTGCGCGGCATCGCCGTCGGCCCGACCGACTATCAGCGCCGCGTGCAGCACGTGCTCGCCACGATGTTCGACTCGAGCCGTCGAATCAAGCTGCCGCAGAAGGGACGCGGGGCGGGGTGGTAGGGAGGGCGGACCTCCCAGGTCCGCCTTTATAAGACAATCTCCTCTATGCGTCCTTCTCGTCACGGGCTCGCGCGCGAGCTTCGGCCGATGCTCGCGCTGGCGGGTCCCGTGGTACTCGCCGAGCTGGGTTGGATCTCGATGGGGATCGTCGACACGATCATGGTCGGCCCGCTCGGCGCCGAAGCGATCGGCGCGGCCGGTATCGGCAGCAACACGTTCATCGCCGTCGCGGTATTCGGGATGGGGCTTCTTCTCGGCCTCGACACGCTGGTGTCGCAGGCGTTCGGTGCCGGCAGGATCGAGGAATGCCATCGCTGGCTCCTTCATGGCGTTGCGCTGGCGCTTCTTCTGACCGCTCCGATGACGGGCGCCGTGTGGCTGCTCGTCGCATCGCTCGACTACTGGGGGCTCGATCCCCAGGTGTTCCCGCTGACGCGCGACTATTTGAACGTTCTAGGGTGGAGCGTCGCTCCGCTGCTTCTTTTTGCGAGCTTCCGCCGGTACCTGCAGGCGACGAACGTGGTCGGGCCGGTGATGTTCGCGCTCATAAGCGCGAACCTGATCAATGCGTTCGGGAATTGGGTGCTGATCTTCGGCAAGCTGGGCGCGCCGGCCATGGGTGTCAGCGGCTCGGCGTGGGCCACGGTCGCTTCCCGCGCATACATGACCCTGTTCCTGCTCGGCACGATCGTCTACCGCGAGCGGCACGCGGCCGGCTGGTTGCCGCTCCGTATCGAGACGGCACGCCTCAGATGCCTGATCGCCCTCGGCTTTCCAGCGGCGTCACAGATCACGCTCGAAGTGGGAGTCTTCGCGACGGCGACCGCGCTGGCAGGACGCCTGGCGCCGGCCTCCCTCGCGGCTCATCAGATCTCGCTCAACCTCGCGGCCGCGACGTTCATGGTGCCGTACGGCGTGTCGTCGGCCGGTGCGGTTCGGGTCGGTCAGGCCGTCGGACGCCGCGATCCCGAGGGTGTGAGCGATGCGGGTTGGACGGCGCTCGCCCTGGGCGTGGGCTTCATGGCGACCGCCGCGGCGGCGTTTCTGGCGTTGCCACGGACGCTGCTGGGCGCGTTCACCGCGGACAGCACGGTCATCGATATCGGCGTGGGGGTGCTGGGAGTCGCGGCCGTCTTTCAGATCTTCGACGGCGTGCAAGGGGTCGCCACGGGGATCCTGCGCGGCCTCGGCGACACGCGATCGCCGATGATCTGGAACCTGGCCGGTCACTGGCTCTTCGGTCTGCCCGTCGGCTACACGCTCTGCTTCGGGCTGGGGTTCGGAGTCGTCGGGCTCTGGGCAGGGCTCTCGATCGGACTGATCGTCGTGGCGATCGTGCTGATTGGGGTGTGGTGGCGGCGCATTCACGCGCTGCCGGGAATCATCTCCACGGAATCATCCGCTCGATCCACTGAACCCGCATGAGATCGTTGTAGATCACCGTCACCATCAGCATCATCAGGACGACGAAGCCGGCGAGCAGCATCTTCTCTTTCATGCGCACGCTGAAATCGCGTCGCGCGATCCCTTCGAGCAGCATGATGAAGATGTGGCCGCCGTCGAGGACGGGGATCGGCATCAGGTTGAGCAGCCCGAGGTTCAGGCTGATCATCGCCATCAGGTTGAAGAGATGCGTCCAGCCGAGCTGTGCGGCGCCGCCGGACAGCTCGGCGATCCCGACGGGTCCCATCAACTGACGAACCGACGTCTCGCGCGTGAACAGGCCGCCGAGCGTGCGGAAGATCAGCCGCGTCCACTCCCAGTTCTTCGTCAGGCTCATGCGAAGCGCCTCGACGAAACCGGGCTGGATCACGCGGAACTCGAACGGGCTGAACCGGATGCCTATCAGCGCCGAACCGGGCTCACCCTCCGGAGTCACCGTGATCTCCATTGGATTGCCGTCGCGCAGGATCGAGAACCGCAGAGGCTTGTTCGGACTGGACTTGATGTAGGCGATGAGCGGCTGATACTCCGGCTCCGGCTTGCCGTCTACGGCCAGGATGATGTCGCCGCGGCGGAAGCCTGACCGCTCGGCCGCCATCCCCGGCGTGACCTCCCCGATCTGCATCCGGGTCTTGGGCAGGACGCCAATCTCGCCGACCTCGTACTTCGTCTGCGGCGCCGGCGTCACGTGAACGGTTTCACGCCGCCCGCCGCGATCGATGACGATCTCGGTGTCGCGGTCTGCTCTCGAGCCGATTTCGATGAAGAACTGATCCCAGGTTCTCATCTCCCTGCCGGCCACGCTCAGCACGCGGTCGCCGGGCTGGAGGCCGGCGCGCGCGCCGGGAGAGTTCTCGGTGACGGTGCCGATGACCGGCGGCTCCTGCTCGTAGGCCGGCGTCTCCGCCCCCTGGTACAGCACGGCCGCGGTGACGATGAACGCGAGGAGCAGGTTCATCGCCGGACCCATGATGTAGACGAGGAACCGCTCCCACTTCGTCTTCGAGAGGAACTCGTCGGGATGGCCGGAGCGCACCTCGTCCGGGTTCTCGCCCGCCATCTTGACGTAGCCGCCGAGCGGAATCGCGCTGATCGCGTACTCTGTGTCTCCCCGCGTGAACTTGAGGAGCTTCGGACCGAAGCCCAGCGAGAACGTGAGGACGCGGACGCCCAGTCGACGCGCCATCAGGAAGTGGCCAAGCTCGTGGACGAAGATGAGCACGCCCAGGACGAAGAGAAACGCCCAGAGATTGGTCGTCACGACTCTGATCTTACCAATTCCCCGGCCCGTCCGCGCGCCTGGCGATCCAGATGCCGGATTTGGCTCAGCGATCCCACATCCGAACTGTGGCGCTCGAATTCGTCCATCGCGCGCTCGATGACGTGCGCGATGCCGGTGAACCGAAGCCGCCGCTCGAGGAAGGCGGCGACCGCCACCTCGTTGGCGGCGTTGAGGACGACGGGGAGCGCGCGGCCGTCGGCGAGCGCGCGGGTCGCCAGGCCGAGGCATGGAAACCGCCCGGGATCCGGCGGGAGGAAATCCAGCCGGCCGAGCTGCGCGAGGTCGAGCCGCGCGATCGGCGTATCCCACCGTTCGGGGTAGGAGAACGCGTATTGGATCGGCAGCCGCATGTCCGTCACGCTCAACTGCGCGATGACCGATCCGTCCACGAGCTCCACCATCGAATGCACGATCGACTGGGGGTGCACGACAACGTCGATGCGGTCGGGCGGAACGTCGAAGAGCCAGCGGGCCTCGATGACCTCGAGTCCCTTGTTCATCAGCGTCGCGGAGTCGATCGAGATCTTCTGACCCATTTTCCAGGTCGGGTGCTTCAGCGCGGCATCGGGGGTCACGCGCGCCAGATCGTCGCGCGGGAGATCGCGAAACGGTCCGCCAGACGCCGTCAGGACGAGCCGCCGCACCTCCTCGGAGCGCCGCCCGTGCAGGCACTGGTGGATCGCATTGTGCTCGCTGTCGACCGGAAGGATGGTGACGCCGCGCCGGCGGGCCGCCGCGATCACGAGCGCGCCCGCCATCACGAGCACTTCCTTGTTCGCCAGCGCGATCGTTTTTCCCGCGTCGATCGCCGCCAGCACCGCCTCCAGGCCCGCCGTGCCCGAGGAGGCGAACAGAACGACGTCGGCGTCCGGACGGGTCGCGACGTCGATGAGCCCCTCCGCGCCGCAACCGAACGAGTCCGGCGCCGCCGCGCCGAGCGCGCTGCGCGCCTCGGCGAGGGCGTCGCCCGAGGCCATGGCGATCGCGCGCGGGCGGTAGCGCGTGACCTGCTCGACGAAGCGCGCCGTGTTCTCGCCCGCGGCAAGCCCGACGACTTCGAGCTTGTCGGGATGCGCGTCGACGACGGCGAGCGCGCTGCAGCCGATCGAGCCGGTCGAGCCGAGGATGGCGATCCTTTTCATATTGCCTGCAGGCACTAGGCACTGGGCAATAGGCACTCAGCGCTCGAGGAGTTTCATCTGCTGAGTGCCTAATGCCTAGTGCCCAGTGCCTACAGGATGTACCTCACAAAGACGTAGAAGACCGGCCCCGCGAAGAGCCAGCTGTCGATCCGATCCAGCACGCCGCCGTGGCCCGGGATGAGCGCCGAGCTGTCTTTGACGCCGGCGCCGCGCTTGAGCTGCGATTCGAACAGGTCGCCGACGATGCCGGCGGCTGCGACGATGAGGCCGAGCGCCGCGGCGGCGACCGGCGACGCCTCGGGCAGCCACCAGCGTGCGAGCAGCACGGTGATCACGCTGCCCGCAACGAGACCGCCCATCGCTCCTTCGCGCGTTTTCTTCGGGCTGATCGCCGGCGCCAGCGGACGGCGACCGAGCAGGCGACCAGTGTAGTACTGCGCCGTATCGCTGACAACGACGATCGCCAGGAGCAGGAGCAGCGGTCCCGCATCGGTCGTCCGCCGTAGCGCGACGATGGCCCCGATCGGCAGACCGATGTAGAGCACCGGAAACGCCGACGCGGCCACCGACGCGAGCATCGAAGGCCCGGGCCGCGCCGCGGCGACCGACAGCGCCCCGATTGTCACGAGGGAGGTCAGCAACACCGCGTCGAGCGGATCGCCGGGCCAGCCGAACGCAGCGACGGAGGCGACCGTCGCGACGCCGGCGACGAGCCGATCGATTCTCGCGCCGAGCGTCTCGGCGATCGCGGCGTACTCGACGAACGCGAACGCCGCGCCGGCTGCGCCGAGGACGAGCGTCGACCAGTACCAGTACCAGATCGCGGCCAGGACGATGGGCAGCAGGACGAGGGCGCTGAGGATCCGAGTCAATCAGCGTCCAGCGACGGCGGGCTGATTGATGCCGCCGTAGCGGCGGTCGCGCTTCTGGTAGGCGACGATCGCCTCCAGCAGATCCCGCTTGCGGAAATCGGGCCAGCGCGTCGGCGTGACCCAGATCTCCGCGTAGGCGATCTGCCAGAGCAGGAAATTGCTGATGCGCATCTCGCCGCTCGTCCGAATCAGCAGATCGGGGTCCGGCTGGCCGGCGGTGTAGAGACAGTCGGCGAAGGCGCGCTCATCCAGATCTTCGGGGCGGACGCCGCGCTCGAGCAGCCGGCGCGCCGCATCGACGATCTCGGCGCGGCCGCTGTAGTTGAGCGCGATGTTGAAGAGCATGCCGGTCGAGCCGGCGGTTTTCGCCTCGCCGTCGGCCAGCTCGCGGCGGACGTCGGTGGCGAGCGCGTCGGGCCGGCCGATGACGCGGAAGCGGATGTTGTTGCGGACCAGCGTGTTCAGCTCGAGACGCAGGTACCGCTTGAGCAGCGTCATGAGCGTTGACACCTCCGCCTGCGGCCGCTTCCAGTTCTCGACCGAGAAGGCATAGAGCGTCAGCACTTCGATCCCGAGGCGCGCGGAGGACTCGACCACGTCGCGCACCGAGTCGATGCCGGCCCGGTGCCCCTCGACGCGCGGGAGGTGCCGCTCGGCCGCCCACCGGCCGTTCCCGTCCATGATGATGGCGACGTGGCGAGGCAACCGTTCGAAGTCGATCTGCCGGACGAGCCCCTCCTCGGCGGAACCGGGCGGGCATGTGGCGAGCAAGTCGTCCAGAGCAGACATCGTGACGTCCCGGTCGTACCGGACGTTCTTAAAGGGTAAACGCCGATGATACAGGGTCTTAGCGGCACGTTCAAGGCAACACGCTTCCGCGCTAGCGTAGAATAGAAGGACCCCAGCTCTCACCCCCGGGATGCAACAGTCGAAGAGCGCCTCTGGGCGCTACGTGTGGATGGTCGTCTGCGTGGGGCTCGCCCTCCTCGCGCACTCGGTCTGGGCCCTCGTCCAGGACCCTCCCGGCCTCTATCTTTTCGTGCTGCTCGGACTGACGTTCGCCGGCGCGGCCGCACGGCTGCAGATACCGGCGATGCCGATCACGTTCTCGATCGCGGACACCTTTTCGATCGCGACAGCGCTGCTCATCGGCACGCCCGGCGGAACGATCGCCGCCGCGCTCGACGGCATCGTCCTGTCGTACGGCTTTCGGAACTCGGCACGGACGCGCGACCGGATGCTGTTCAACGCGGCGGCTCCGGCGCTCGCGATGTGGATCTCTTCGACCGTGTTTTTTCTGTTGGTTCCGGCCGGTGGACTGCTCGAGAATTCGGTGCCGCCGCGGGCCCTCATTGGACCTCTCGTGCTGTTCACGGCGCTCTGTTTCGCCCTGACCACCGGGCTCGTCGCGAGGGCGGTGGCGTTGGAGCAAAAAGCGGCGACGTTTCGCATTTGGCGCGAGCACTTCCTCCCACTCGGCCTGACCTACCTGTCGGCGGCGTCGATGGCCGGCCTGATCGTGACGTTCGTCACGCAGCGGCTCGAACTGGCCGTCATTGCGATGGTCCTGCCTCTGCCCGCTCTGGTCTACTTCGCGTTCAAGAACGCGCTCGGACGCACACAGGATCACCTCGTGCACCTTGCGGCGATCAACCAGCAGTACCTGGCGACCATTGAAACGCTGGCGCAGGCGATCGACGCCAAGGACCAGGTGACGCATGGGCACATTCGACGCGTGCAGCGTCAGGCCGTCCGGCTCGCCCGCGAGATTGGCGTGACAGACGAGGGCCAGATCAGGGCGATCGAGGCAGCCTCGCTGCTGCATGACACCGGCAAGCTCGCGATCCCGGAACACATCCTCAACAAGCCGGGACGCCTGACGCCTGCCGAGTTCGACATCATGAAGCGCCACGCGCCGATCGGCGCCGAGATTCTCTCGACGATCGACTTTCCGTATCCCGTCGTGCCGATCGTCCGACACCATCACGAGAACTGGGACGGGAGCGGGTACCCGGATCGCCTGCGCGGCGAACAGATTCCGGTCGGCGCGCGCATTCTGTCGGTCGTGGACTGCTTCGACGCGCTGACGTCGGACCGCCCGTATCGTCCGCGTCTGTCGACGGCGGCCGCGCTCGAGATCCTGCGGGAACGGCGGGGCTGGATGTATGACCCGCAGGTCGTCGACACCTTTTTCAGGCTGGCGGACGAGTTCGTCGTCGAGGAGAACCGCCACGAGGCGGAGCCGCAGGAAGAGCGGATGGCCGTCATCAGCGGCTCGATCCACTCAGTCGCGGACGCCGATCGCCGCGGGGATGGGGATGACGATACGGAGCGGTTGCGGACGGCGCTGGCCGTGGGCCGTGCGCTCGAATCCGGCGGCGGAACCGACGCCGCGATTGCCGCGCTGCTCTCGGCGCTGCGCGAGCGCATCCGCGTCACCGATGCCGCGCTCCTGCGCGTGAACGGCGCCGACTCGCTCTGCACGGCCGCCGCCGCCGGCGTGAACGCCTCGGCGCTTCGCGCGCTGAAGCTTCGCATCGGCGAAGGCGTCAGCGGCTGGGTCGCGGCCAACCGCCGGCCGATGATGAACGCCGACCCGCGGCTGGATCTGCAGGGGCGCGTGACCGCTTCCGGCGAACAGCCTCAAAGCATGCTGGCCGTCCCCGTCATCTCGGGGGCGCAGGCCTGCGGCGTCCTGGCGCTCTACAGTGTGGCGCCGTCCGCCTTCACCGACGCCGATCTCCGCCTGGTCACGGCGGTCGCGCAGGCGTTCAGCGAGCGGCTCGCAACCGCGCTCGCGCGCTGACTGAGGCCTATCTCAGGTGTTCGGTTCTGTTCAACGCTGTCTCGTTGCGGCACAAATGTGCACAAATCATCATTAATCAGCAACTTAAGGCGTTCCGAGAGCGGGATCGGTTTCAAAACGGAACAACCCGCTGCAAGAGCGACACCGCACACCGGCGGTTTGTTCGGCCCTAACTATATGCAGATGAGAGAGTTCGGAGAATTCTCGCGGCGGACTCCAGGTTGGCTGAACTGTTGCCTTAGGTGGGCCGGACCCGGGTGTCCAAGCCGATCGATGCGAACCGCTCTCCGCATCTCACTCGTTATCGCTCTAGCGTCGATCACGACAAGTGTCGGCGCGGCCGCCGGGTCCACCAGACCTCGCGCGCGGGCACGTGTCGATCTCGCGGTCGCAGAGCTCTTGTCTCGCGCGCCGCGCGGCGAACGCCCGCGCCTCATCGTCCGGGTTCGCGAAGGCTCCGAGGAGCGGCTTCGCCAGGCCCTCCGCTCGCACGGCGATCGAATCACCGCCGAGCACGGATCGCTTCGCGCGTTCTCCGTCGCTCTCCATGACCACGACCTGTCCGTGCTCGTCGAGGACAGCGGCGTTCTCTCAATCTCGGCCGACGCTCGGGTGCGATCATCCGGACTGCTCGGTGGCCTCGTCGGCGGACTCGTCAACACCGTCGGCGGGCTTCTGGGGGTTGTCGGCCAAGTCCTGAACCCCGACCTCACGCCGTCCCCCGCGACTCCGCTGCGACCGAAGGCTCTGCGCGACACGTTGGGGGTGGACGGGACGTGGACCGGGCGCGGCGTCGGCATCGCGGTTATCGACTCCGGCGTCGAAGCGTCGACCGAGTTCGGCGATCGCCTCACCGCCTCGTACGACTTCACGAGCGGGATGTGGCCGGTGCAGATGTCCGGCCGCGACGACTACGGCCACGGGACGCACGTGGCCGGAACGATTGCCCAGTCCGGGCGGCGGTCGTCGAGCACGTCCGCGTGGCGCGGCGTCGCCTCGAACGCCCGCATCGTGTCGCTCAAGGTGCTCGATGCGAACGGCGCGGGCATGACGAGCGACGTGATCGAGGCGATCGATTTCGCGGTGGACAACCGCGCCTCGCTCGGCATCGACATCATCAACCTGTCGCTCGGCCATCCGATTCTCGAGCCCGCGGCGGTCGACCCGCTCGTGCAGGCGGTCGAGCGCGCCGCGCGGGAAGGCATCATCGTCGTGGCCGCGGCCGGGAACTTCGGAAAGCATCGCGAGACGGGGCTCCCCGGGTATGCCGGGATCATCTCCCCTGGTAACGCGCCTTCGGCGATTACGGTCGGTGCGGTCGAGAGCCAGGCGACGGTCAAGCGAAGCGACGATCGGATCGCGTCGTACAGCTCACGCGGACCGACGTGGTTCGACGCGCATCTCAAGCCGGACGTCGTCGCGCCGGGCCACGGCATCGTCGCCGCGGCCGCCCGGAACAGCACGCTCTATCAGAATTATCCGCAGGTCCGCGACGCGAGCGACGCCGACTACATGTCGCTGAGCGGGACGAGCATGGCGACCGCGGTTGCGAGCGGCGTCATCGCGCTGATGGTCGAGGCCAACCGCGAGACCGGCGGGCCCGGAGCCCCGGATCTGACGCCGAACGCCGTCAAGGCCGTGCTGCACTACACGGCAACGGCCGTGCGCGACGACCTCGGCGTCGAGTACGATCCGCTGACGCGGGGCGCGGGTGCTCTCAACGGGGATGGCGCGGTCCGATACGCGCGCGCGATCGACACGACAAGCCCCGAGGGCTCGCCCTGGCTCGTGCCGTCGCTGGCGCCCGTGAATGCGTACAGCGTGTTTGCCGACGAGCAGTGGCCGTGGGCCCAGACCGTCGTCTGGGGCAGCACCTTCGTCTGGGGCAGCACCGTCGCCATCCACCAACAAGCCTGGGCGACCACGTTCGTGTGGGGCAGCACGTTCGTCTGGGGCAGCACGTTCGTCTGGGGAAGCAACGACCTCGTCTGGGACAATACGTTCGTCTGGGGCAGCACGGTCGTCTGGGGCAGCGACTCGATCGGCGTCAGCGATGGCGAGACGGTCGTGTGGGGCAGCTCCGACGGCCTGTCGCGCGAGACCGTTGTCTGGGGCAGCACCCAGGGCGGCACCGGCGCAACGTCCGCCCCGTAGCGTCCGCGTTCAGGCGGACCTCGTTTCCGCCTCGTCGTAGTGTCCGCCTTCAGGCGGACCTGTACTCCACCTTCAAGAGCACCAATCCCTTCGCCGGCGCGGTCGGTCCGGCCTGGGCGCGATCGCGCGAGGCGAGCGCCGCCGCAACGCTTTCCACCGAACGGCGTCCCTGTCCGACATCCACGAGCGTTCCCGTAATCGCGCGCACCATGTAGCGCAGGAATCCGTCGCCGGCGATCGTGAGCGTGATGCGCTCGTCCTCGCCGTCGAGCCGCAGATCGCGGATCGTCCGCTCGGACGTCGCCGCGTCGCTGCCGGCCGCACGGAAGGCTGAAAAGTCGTGTCTGCCGGTCAGCGGCCGCGCCGCTTCGCGCATGCGCTCCACGTCGAGCGGCGGCGGCACGTGCCAGACGTAGCGGCGCTCGAACGGCGGCAGGAAGGCTCCCCGCCAGATCCGGTAGGCGTAGACCTTTCCGATGGCCGAGAAACGGGCATTGAAGTCTGGCGCAGCCTCTTCGGCCGACGCGACCCGCACGTCCTCCGGCAGCGTGGCGTTCAGCGCGCGCATGAGCGTCGCCGCGTCGATGGCCGACTGGAGCTGCACGCTGGCCACCTGCCCCAGGGCGTGCACGCCGGCGTCGGTCCGTCCCGCTCCGACGATCGTCACCGGCCGTCCTTCGATCGGCTCGATCGCGCGCTCGACCAGCTCCTGGATCGATACACCGTTCGGCTGCCGCTGCCAGCCGACGTAATCGGTGCCGTCGTACTGGATCGTGAGTCTGAGCATGCGCATAGATGATCCGGGCACGCCCGACCTGAAGGTCGGGCCTACACGCGCGACCCGGGTTTGACGACCGGGATGCCCTGTTGGCAGAGCGGGCAGACCGCGGCGTCCCAGGTCGGCAGCGCGTAGCGGACGAGCGGCTCGAAGGGAACGTCCAGGCGGTTCGCCTCGGCGCCCCGGTCGATGATCGAGGCGGCCCCGACGACGGTGGCGCCCGCGGCCCGCGCGACATCGATCGTCTCGCGCGTCGACCCCGCCGTGGTCACGACATCCTCGACGACGAGGACGCGCTCGCCGGGCGCGAGCGTGAAGCCGCGGCGGAGGGTCAGCGTTCCGTCCTGTCGTTCAGCGAAAAGCGCGCGCACGCCGAGCGCCCGCCCGACCTCCTGACCAATGACGATACCGCCGAGCGCGGGCGACAGCACCGCCTGCGGCGAGAGGCTGCGCACGCGATCCGCGATCGCCCGCCCAAGTGCCTCCGCATGTTGCGGATACTGCAGCACCAGCGCGCACTGCAGATAGCCACCGCTATGAAGCCCCGACGACAGACGGAAGTGGCCCTCGAGAAGCGCCCCTGAGTCGCGAAAAAGTTTCAGAACGTCGGCCGAGTCCATAGGCGGTGTAGGCCCGACCTTCAGGTCGGGCGTGTTCGGAAGACCCGAGTCACCGTGCCTGGCGCAGATTGTCCTCGAACAACTTGAGGATCCTCTTGTACTCGTCCGCCCAGCTCGTCTCCTCCATGAACCCGTGGTTTTCGACCGGGTACACCGCCAGCTCCCACTTCTCCTTGCGGAGCTCGATGAGCCGCTGCGTGAGCCGCACGGAGTCCTGGAAATGCACGTTGGTGTCCACCATCCCGTGGCAGATGAGCAACGCTCCCTTGAGGTTCTGCGCGAAGTAGATCGGCGACGATCGCCGGTAGGCCTCGACGTCCTTGTGCGGCTCGTTCAGGATGTTCGAGGTGTAGCCGTGATTGTAGTGGGCCCAGTCGGTGACCGGCCTGAGCGCCGCGCCGGCCGCGAAGACGTCCGGCGTCGTGAACATCGCCATCAGCGTGATGAACCCGCCGTAGCTCCCGCCGTAGACGCCGATGCGCTTCGGATTCACGCCGTGCGCCGACGAGATGTACTTCGCGCCGTCGACGATGTCCTCCAGATCCTTGCCGCCCATGTGCCGGTAGATGGCGGTGCGCCAGTCGCGTCCGTATCCCGAGCTGGCGCGGTAGTCCACGTCGAGGACGACGTAGCCGCGCGAGGCAAGCAGGTTGTGGAACATGTACTCGCGGAAGTAGCTCGCCCAGTAGCGATGCGCGTTCTGCGCGTAGCCGGCGCCGTGCACGAACACGACGCCTGGACGCGAGCCGTCTCGTTTCGCCCCCATCATCTCTGGCGTGAACAGCCTCGCGTACACGTCGACGCCGTCGCGTGCCTTGAACGTCACGACCTGCGGATCGGCCCACTTGAACGACCGCCACTCCTCGGTAGGCGTCGTCGTGATCTGCGTGGCGGTCGCCCCCGCGCGGTTGGGCATCACATACACTTCGGGCGGCCTGGTGCTGTACGAGTGCACGAGACCAAGAGTGGAGTCGTCAGGCGAGACCTCGCCTTGATTCGATCCCGTCATCGTCGTGACCCGCGCGCGGGCGCCGCCGGCAATGGGCATCGAGAACAGATGTCGTTCACCGGGATGGACCTCCGTGGACGTGAGGTAGAACTTCGATTGATCCGCCGAGAGCTCGGCTGCGGTGGTTTCCCACTTGCCGGAGGTCAGCTGCTTCGGCGCGGGACGATCGCCGGTGACGTCGAGCGTGTAGAGATGCATCCAGCCGTCGCGCTCGGAAAGGAACCAGATCGTCCGGTTGTCCGGCAGGAACTCGACGGTCGGCCCGCCGAAGCCCCCGCCTCCCTGTCCCAGCTCGCGGATCCAGGCCTCGTCGGTCAGGCGGTCCAGGACGCGCGTTTTTCCGCTGTCCGGATCGACCAGCAGGATCCAGCGATCTTTGTTGTCGGTCGATCGCGCGGCGCCGACGACCGACTTGCCGTCCCTCGAGGCTGCGGGCATCGACCATCGGACCTCACGCGAAGGCTTCTTGTCGTCAGGTTTCTCCTGAGTCTCGGGAGCCGACGCCGGGCCTGAGAGGCCCGGCGCTCCGTTCCCGTTCCCCGCTGTCGTCTGGCGTCGGTCGCCCTCGCCCGCAAAGCTCGAGTCGGCCCAGACCGTCTTGCGGGTCTTCAGGTTCAGGATCGCCAGGAGGCGCTTCTCCTGCGCGTCGCCGACGTTGGTACGGGTCTGGATCATCTCCGAGTACGACGACTCGGTCACGTAGCTCGGGACGTCTGCGATCTTGGCGCCCTGCGCGCGCTCCGAGACGATGATGAAGACGTGCTCCTCGTCCGGCGACAGCGAAAGATCCATCGCGGTCTGGTTGTCCTTCAAATCGACCTTTGGCAGCCCCTCACGCAGACGGCGATCCTCGTCCTTCTTCTTTTGCTCCGCCTGTTCTTTGACGTACTCGATCAGCTTTTGCTCTTCCTCCTTGAGGAACTTCTGGCTGTCGGTCATCCGCGGGTCCGGCTTCTTGACCGCGACGTCGGTGAGCTGAACGAGTCCACCCTCCGCCACCGGGACGATGAACAGGTTGCCGTCGCGCGTGAAGGTCACGTGCGTGTCGTTGCGCGCCCAGCGCGGATTGGCTTCGTTGCCCGTCGTCCGGGCGATCCAGCGCCGCGTGCCGGCGATCGAGTCGATGAGCACGACGTCGCCGTTGTCGACGGCGAGCGCACGGCGGTGCGCGCGATCCCAGCGTCCGTTGACCGGCGGCGCGAGCTTGCGCTCCTCATCGGTGAGTTTGCGAGGCGTTCCGCCGGCCTTCTGGACGATGTAGGTGGACGCCTCATCCTCGCCGGGCTTCCGCCACTCGAAGTACAGGCGCTCCGAGTCGCCCGACCAACGAAGCCCGGTCGGGGGGTACCCGATGAGGTCGGGGCCTCGCATGATGCTGTCGACGGTCAGCGCGAGTTTCTGCGTCGCGCCCGACTTTGTCGGGGAAGCCGGCATCGGGGCCTGCGCCGAGAGCCCGGCGACGGCGACAGCGAAGGCGCCGCCGACTAAGGTGTTGATGCGAGCCTGTTTACGCATACGGCGTAGTATACAATCGAGAGAAACCGAGGAAGGCCGCGGCCCGTCTAAGTTAGGACCGGGGGCTTCGCCCCCCGGACCCCCTTCGCCGTCGCTCGCGGGGGCCCCTGTGCCCCGCTCCGCTCCGGCGGGCGCGCCTGTGGCGCGCCAACAGTAGGGGCTCAGTTTCGTGAGACGTTTCTTGCTAATCGACCGGCATCAGTTGTTGACCAGACTGTAAGTGGAGAGATTCGCAATGCGATTGAAGCCATCGTTTACGGCCTGCGCTCGCCTCGCCGCCGCCACCGCCCTCGTGGGGGCCCTGTCCGGGTACGACCAGTCCCTGTTCGCCTCCGAGCAGTCGGATGCGACTGCGCAGCCGGCCCAGGCGAAGCAGCAGCAGCCGCCGCCGCCGCAGCCGCCGTTGGCAGTGCCGAAGTTGCCGCCGAGTCAGGAGGGGACGGGACCCGTGCTCAGGCTGTCGGTCGAAGAGGCGGTCACGCTGTCGCTCGAGCAGAACCTGGGAATCCGGGCCGATCGACTCACGCCGCAGATCGCGGACATGGGCGTCGCCAGCGCCGCGTCCGCATGGACCCCCAACTTCAACACGCGATTCCAGTCCCAGAGCATCTCGAGCCCGACCGACAGCTTTCTGACCGGGACAGCGTCTGACTCGGCGCAAACCGATCGGGTTTTTACCACCGTGGGCGTCTCGCAGAATCTCAAGTGGTTTGGAGGCAACTATTTCGTCGGCGTCGACGGAGCGCGTCGCGAGACGAACAGCTTCTTCGACGACCGTAATCCGCGCCTGGATTCGAACCTGAACGTACAGGTCGTGCAGCCGTTACTGCGTAACTTCAAGATTGACTCCTTCCGCCAGCAGTTCATGCAGGCGAGCAACCGGCGGGAGGTGGCGGACCTCACGCTCCGTCAGACGATGGTGACGACGGAACGCAACGTCCGGAATGCGTACTGGGACCTGGTCTTCGCCGTGGCCAGCCACCGCGTGCAGGTGCAGTCGCTCGAGCTCGCGCAGGAGCAGTTGAGAAACAACAGAACGCGCGTCGAGGTCGGCACGCTCGCCCCGATCGACATCATCGAGGCGGATGCGGAGGTCGCGCGCAACGAAGAAGCCGTGATCGTCGCCGAAGCGAACATCAAGACCGCCGAGGACGTTCTTCGGGCGCTCGTGCTCAACCCGGAGCGGCCGGACTTCTGGCAGCTCCGGATCGAAGCGACCGAGGCGCCGGTGCTGCAGCCGCGGACGATCGACGTGGAGGCGGCGGTTCGCGCCGCGCTCGCGGACCGCACCGACCTGCTGTCGGCACGAAAACAGGTCGAAGCCGACGAAATCGACGTGAAGTTTTTCAGCAACCAGCAGTTGCCGGATCTGAACGTGCAGTTCAATTACAATGCCACGGCGCTCGGGGGCACGTTGTTCGAGCAGCTGGAGTCCTTCCCGGAGTCTGGTGACTTCGTCGCCCGTCCTGTCGTCGCCGAGCGGAGCTTCTTCTCGACGTTTGGGAACGTCTTCAACAACGACTTCCCGACCTGGTCGCTCCAGTTCGTCCTCGGGTACCCGATCGGCCGCAGCACCGCGGAGGCGGACCTCGCGCGGACCCGGCTGCAGCGCACGCAGTCGCTCACGACCCTGCGGAACACCGAGATGCAGATCGTGACCGCCGTGCGCGACATCGGCCGGCGGGTGGCAACGAACTTCCAGCGCGTGGAGGCGACGAAGAAGGCGCAGAACTTCGCCGAGCAGCGGCTCTCGGCGGAGCAGAAGAAGTTCTCGGTCGGCATGTCCGACACGTTCCGCGTCCTGCAGGCGCAGCGCGACCTGTCGATCGCCCGCAACAACCTCCTGCGAGCGGTCCTCGACTACAACCGGACGCTCAACGACTTCGACGCGATTCAGAAGGCGCCGATCGTCGGGCGGTAGGGCCTCGGGCACACGGCATGGGGCCTGGGGGGACACCACTCCAGGCCCAATCCCCAAGCCCCGATCCCCAAGCCCCCGGGTGCTACACTCCCGCCCGTGCCGGGCCTGACCGTCACGGTCATCACCAAGAACGAAGCACACAACCTGTCGGCCGCGCTGGGTTCGGTTGCCTGGGCGGATGAAATCGTCGTCGTCGATTCGGGCAGCAGCGACGAAACGACCACGATCGCGAAACGCTTCACTCCACGCGTCATCGAGCGCGAGTTCCGCGGCTACGGCGATCAGAAGAACCACGCCGCCTCCCTCGCGCGCCACGACTGGATTCTTTCGCTCGACGCCGACGAGCGGGTGCCGCCGGCGCTCGCCGAGGAGATCAAGACCCTGCTGGGCGCGGAGCCGCCGGCGCGCGGCTACCGGATCCCGCGAGTAACCTTCCACCTCGGCCGATGGATCCGCACGACCGACTGGTATCCCGACTTCCAGCTTCGCCTGTACGACCGCCGGGCGGCGCGCTGGTCGGAACGGCTCGTGCACGAGTCGGTGCAGCTCGATGGCAAGCCGGGATACCTGCAGGGGGAGCTGCAACATTTCCCCTACCGGGATCTCGCCGCGCACCTCGAGACAATCGACCGCTACACGACGCTCGCCGCGGAGCAGATGTACAGGGATGGCGGGCGGCCTGGCCTCATGTCCGTTGCGGTCCATCCCCCGCTGGCGTTCCTCCGGAACTACGTTCTCCGCCGCGGCCTGCTCGACGGCGCCGCCGGCCTGAAGATTTCGGCGCTCAACGCGTACTACGTGTATCTGAAGTTTGCAAAGGCGAGGCTGCTTGCTCGTGGAGGACGTTAACGCAGAGGACGCAGAGAAGGCAGAGGACGCAGAGAAGGCAGAGGACGCAGAGGCTGGAAGCAGGATCGGCCGGCGCGCCTTCGGCGCGTGCAACGCTAGGGCCCGACCGAAGGTCGGGCCCCGGCCGATCCTGCTTCCAGCTCACCTTGGCGCCCCTTTGCGACCTCCGCGTTCATGCTTTTCTCTGCTATCTCCGCCTGCTGCGTCCCGGTAACTCGTAGGATGACCAATTAGTGTTCTCCCTTCATATCGACACCGCGCGAACATGGCGGGGCGGCCAGAACCAGGTCCTCGTTACCGTACTCGGGATGCGGGCGGCGGGACACCGCGCCGCGCTCGTCGCGCATCCGGCGGGAGAGTTGCGGGAGCGCGCGGCGGAGGGGCTCGAGCTGGTGCCGCTGGCGCCGGTGACCGAGATGGACCTCAGCGCTGCCTTTCGCCTGGCGCGCGTCGTGAAGCAGCTCAAGCCGGACGTCGTGCACGCCCACGACCCGCACGCCGTCGCGATGGCGGCGCTGGGGCTGTCGATGGGGACGGGGCCGCAGCCGCCGCTCGTCGCGTCCCGCCGCGTGGACTTTCACATCAAGGGAAACGCGTTCTCGAGATGGAAGTACCGGCAGGTGGACTGCTTCGTCTGCGCCTCCGACCTGATCCGCCGAATGCTCATCGGGGATGGCATCCCGGAGGACCGGACGGTCACGGTCCACGAGGGGATCGACCTCGAGCGCATTGCGGCCACGCCGCCGATCGATCCGCATGCCGAATTCTGGCTCCCTCACGGCGCGCCCGTTGTCGGCAATGTCGCGGCGCTCGTGGCGCATAAGGGACAGCGCCACCTCATCGCGGCGGCCGCGCTCGCGCTGCGCGAGGTGCCCGACGCCAGATTCGTCATCGCGGGCGAAGGGGAGCTCCGGCCGGCGCTCGAGCGCCAGATCCACGATCTGCGGCTCGAGAAACACGTGCTGCTCGCCGGGTTCCGTCCCGACGTGCTGTCGCTCCACAAGGGCTTCGATCTGTTCGTGATGTCGTCGGTCACCGAAGGGCTCGGCACGTCGCTCCTCGACGCGATGGCCTGCGGCAAGGCGATCGTGGCGACAAACGCGGGAGGCATCCCCGAGGTGGTCGTGGACGGCGAGACAGGGCTGCTCGTGCCGCCGCGCGATGATGCCGCCCTGGCGGCCGCGATCGTGGCGCTCTTGAAGGATCCGGCCCGGCGGGCCGCGATGGGACGCGCCGGGTTCGAACGCGTGCGCCGGCTGTTCAGCGCGGAGCGGATGGTGCAGGACACGCTCGGCGTGTACTCACGCGTGGCGAGAGAGTCGTGAACTCGGGGGTCTCCGTGGATTAGGCGCGCAAGGCGCGCCTGCGAGGGAGCGGCGCGGGGCGTAGGGGCCCCCGCAAGCGACCGAGCCGGGGTGTGGGGCGGAGCCCCACGTTAGGAAGACCGCGGCCGGCAGATGCCGCGCAGCGGGCATTGTGAATCGCGCTGCGGCCGGCCGTACCCGCACGCGTTCATCATGCCGAGGTGGCAGAGAGAGAAGTCGAACTTCACCGGATCGGCCGGATCGATCGCGCGGAGCGACGCGGTGATCTCGGCCGCCATCTTCCAACCCGGGCTCGCGTAGCGCGTCAATCGCAGGCAACGGCCGAGCCGGATGACGTGCGTGTCGAGCGGCACGATCAGTTTCGCCGCCGGCACGCGCGTCCAGACGCCGAGATCGACCTGGTCGCGCCGGACCATCCACCGCACGAAGAGGTTCAGCCGCTTGCACCCGCTGCCGCCCGACGGACAGGGAAAGAAGTAGTGCACCCCCGGGCGCTTCGGGACGCGTCCACGCGACCCGGAGGACCGCGCGTACACGGGCCTCAGATCCACGGCGCGCGCGCGCCGGGAGAACGAATCGAGCGCGGGCCCGACGTCGACGTGATCCGCTTCGAACCCTTCGAGAAAGTAGGCCTCGATGGACCCGCTCCGTTCGAGCATGGCGCGCAGAATCCAGACGAGCGCGGCGAGATCCCGGCCGCGCGTCCAGCGATGCACCAGGCCGTCGAACGCCCGGCCGTCGCGGGACGGGTCGAAGCGCCGGGTGAAAGCGGCGGGGTGCGGACCCATCAGCCTGAAGAGCGCCTGGATCGACTGGAGGACGCTCGCGACCCGCCCGAAGGCGAGCGCCGCGGCGCAGAATCCGGCGATCTCACGGTCCGCCGGATCGGCGAACGGCCGCACGAGCTCGACCGGATCCGCCGCGGCCGCCTCGCGGTTGAAGGCGTGGTAGTGGCGGTCCAACTCTTCTCGTAAGGAGATAGCCGAGGAGACGGAGGTAGCGGTTTTCACAACGGAGTAACGGAGACAACGGAGACGAAACGGAGATCATCAAAAGGAAGAAGGTTGCTCACCTATCAAACTCCGCTACGTCTCCGCTCACCCCGTTCCTCCGTTGTGACTCCGTTGCCTCCGCCAACTCCGTTAACGGAAGGGCTCAGAACGTCGTGATCGGCTCACCCGCCCTGCACATCGGGCACTCCGCTGCCGGAAAGTTCTCCGACGCCCGATAGCTCGCGAGCGAGATGTTGGGGACGCCGAGGTCCACGACCGCCTCGAGCCGATCGTAGATTTCGATTGTCGCAATCACGGTGCCTCCGACGACGCGAACGAGGGAGGCGCACCGTTCGAACGTCTTGCCCGTGTTCCGCACGTCGTCGGCGAGCAGGACGCGCTTCCCGGCCATCTGCTTCGCGTAGAACGGACGCAGGATGAAGCCGCCCGACGGGTCGGCTGAGAACGGAACGAACGTGCAGGGCGGATGCGTCAGGGCGCGGCGGCCGTCGAGAAGACCGGCCAGCGTGTGCGCGAGCAACGCGCCGCCGGTGGCGGGCCCGGCGATCACCTGCGCGGAGGTCGTAATCTGCGACGGAAGGATGTCGAGAAGGTCCTGCGCGAGCTGCCAGATCGTCGACGGATAGCGGAAGAGCTGGTGCGCGTTGAGGTACGTCCGGCCGTGATAGCCGTTTCCGTAGTCGAAGTGCCCGTCGAGCATGAGCACCTCGGAGTCGCGGAGCTTCTGAAACGCGTTGGTTCGGACTTCTTCGAGTCTATTCATTTTTTCCTTTGCGCTGGGGCCCCACCCCCAGCGCCTGCCACGGCTCGCTCTCGCTCGCCGCGCTGATTCGAACGCCTATCCGGTATGCGCGCAGCGGGCCTAAGAGGCCCGCCCTCCATGAGCCGGCTGACCGGCTTCCTGAACGAGATTCGCGGCGCCTGGCGCGTCGGCGTTCACGTACACGATCCGTCCACCGACGATCGTGGCCCCGACGCCGCCGCGCAGGTTCCAGCCGTCGAACGGCGTGTTCTTCGACTTCGACTGAAAACGGGCGGCCGAGACGATGACTGGAAGATCCGGCGCGAGCAGCGTGACGTCCGCCCGGGCGCCCGGCGCGAGCGTCCCCCCCTCCAGCCGCAGGATGCGCGCCGGGTTGAGCGACAGCAGCTCGATCATCCTCGAGACGCCGATGTGGCCCGCGTGGACCAGGCGGTCGAACACGAGCGGCACCGCGGTCTCGAGTCCGACGATGCCGAACGGCGCCAGGTCGAACTCGACTTCCTTTTCATCGTAGTGATGGGGTGCGTGATCGGTCGCGATGGCGTCGATGCTGCCGTCGGCCAGTCCCTGAATCATCGCGTCGCGGTCCGCGGCCCCACGCAGCGGCGGGTTCATCTTGACGTTGGTGTCGTAGGCCGTGCCGCGGCCGCCCGGGCCGCTGACGCCGGCGAGCGCCTCGTCGGTCAGCGTGAAATGGTGCGGCGCCACCTCGCAGGTCACGGAGGCTCCGCGGGTTTTGCCGTCGCGGACCGCCCGGAGCGATTCACGGACGCTCATGTGCGCGATGTGCACGGCGCTCCGCGTCAGCTCCGCCAGCGTGACATCGCGTTCGACCATGATCGCCTCGGCCGCCGCGGGGATGCCTTTCAGGCCGAGCAGCGAGGCGTGATGCCCTTCGTGCGCGACGCCATCCCCCTTGAGGGAGGGATCCTCGCAGTGGTCGATGACCGGCATGCCGAACATGCCCGCGTACTCGAGCGCGCGGCGCATCAGGAGCGCGGTCGCCACCGGACGCCCGTCGTCGGACACCGCCACGCAGCCGGCGGCGTGCAGCTCACCGATATCGGCCATCTGCTCGCCCCGCGACCCGCGCGAGACGGCGCCGATCGGGTACACGCGCGCGAGCCCCGCCTCGGCCGCCCGGCGCAGGATCAGCTCCGTGACACTCGCCTGGTCGTTGATCGGATCCGTGTTCGGCATGCAGGCGACCGCGGTAAAGCCGCCCGCCACGGCCGCGGCACAGCCGGTCGCCACCGTCTCCTTGTGTTCCTGACCCGGCTCCCGCAGATGCACGTGCATGTCGATGAGGCCGGGGCACACGATCCAGCCCTTTGGCACCTCCACGACCTGCGCGCCGTCCGCGGGGAGCGACGGCTCGACCCGCGCGATGCGGCCATTCTCGATCAGCACGTCGCGGGCGCCGGACACGCCGGACGCCGGGTCGACGACCAGGCCTCCTCTAATGAGTATCTTCACCAGTTCCACCCGCCATGAGATACAACACGGCCATCCGTACCGCCACTCCATTCGCGACTTGATCGAGGATCACCGAGAACGGTCCGTCGGCGACGTCCGACGCGATTTCCACGCCGCGGTTCATCGGTCCCGGGTGCATGATGATCACGTCGGGCGCGGCGCGCCGCAGCCGCTCGGTCGTGATGCCGAACAGCGTGAAGTACTCGCGCGTGGACGGAAAGAAGTGTCCCTGCATTCGCTCGCGCTGGATGCGGAGCATCATGACGACGTCGGCCCCTTCGACCGCCTCGTCGACATTCGTCGTCGCCCGTGGGCCGAACTGCTCGATGCCGGGCGGGATGAGCGTCGCCGGGCCGGACACCCAGACGTCGGCGCCGAGCTTCTGCAGAAGCAGCAGGTTGGACCGCAGCACGCGGCTGTGCAGCAGGTCGCCGATGATCGCCACCTTGAGCCCTGCGATCCTGCCCTTCCGCTCGCGAATCGTGAACGCGTCGAGCAGCGCCTGCGTCGGATGCTCGTGCATGCCATCGCCGGCGTTGACGATGCGCGACCGGCAGATTCGAGCGAGCAGGTGGCAGGCGCCGGACGAGCCGTGGCGCATCACCGTGATGTCCGGCGACATCGCCTCGAGGTTACGGGCGGTGTCGGCGAGTGTCTCCCCTTTCGCCACGCTCGACCCCACGACCGCGACGCTCAACGTGTCGGCGCTCAGGCGTTTCTCGGCGATCTCGAACGACGTCCGAGTGCGTGTGCTCGGCTCGAAAAACAGGTTGACCACCGTGCGGCCGCGCAGCGTCGGGACTTTCTTGATCGTGCGCGTGCCGACCTCTTTCATCGCCTCGGCCGTGTCGAGGACGAGGCCGATCTCCTCGGCAGTCAGATCCGCGATGCCGAGCAGATGGCGTCCTCGAAGCGAAACGGCCGCCGGCGGGTACGGGTCCAGAACATGCGCCGGGACGACGGTTTCCGGGGCGCGTTTGGTCATGGCGCGTGCTCCTCGATCGACACCAGGTCGTGGCCGTCGTCCTCCGCCAGACGCACCTGGACGCTCTGCTTGAGCGAGGTCGGCACGTTCTTGCCGACGTAGTCCGCTTTGATGGGCAGCTCGCGATGGCCGCGGTCCACGAGCACCACGAGCTGGATGGCTCGAGGCCGCCCGAAGTCGATGAGCGCGTCGAGCGCCGCCCGCACCGTTCGCCCCGTATACAGAACATCGTCCACGAGGAGGATCCGACGGTCGTCAATCGAGAACGGGATGTCGGTGCTGCGGACGAGCGGCTGCGGGCCGACCGGGTGCCGCATCAGGTCGTCGCGGTAGAGCGTGATGTCGAGCGCCCCCGCGGGAACCGGCTCGCCGGCGATCTCGGCCACCGTCTTGACGATGCGCCGGGCCAGCGTGACGCCCCGCGTGCGGACGCCGACGAACGCCAGCTCGGCGACACCGCGATTGCGCTCCACGATCTCGTGCGCGATCCGCGTCAACGCACGACCGATCTGCGCCTCGTCCATCACGACAGACATGGGCTCAGAACGCGCGCAACAGACACCGGCCGCGGCAGTTGTGGGATTGGACGAGGGAGAGAAACGGTCACGGCATACCTCTTCGCGGCCTCTCAGGACCGCAGTTAAAGAGTGGCCCTCATTCTACCAGAATTCAGAATCTAGAATTCAGAATTCAGAAGAAAGCCGCGCCGGGATGGCTCGCGGCATTCTACCTGTCGTGCGTCGCGATGAAGGTAATCGGGCGATCCGCGGTGAACGATCGCTTGAACAGATCCGCGCGGGCGAAGCCGTCCATGTCGCGTCCAACGGGCAGCCCCAGGAAGTAGAGCACCGTCGGCGCCACGTCGACGATCGATCCCCGCTCTGGCAGCTTGCCGGTCGTGACATGGGCGCCATAGGCGATGAGGAACCCGTCGGGGGCGCGGTCGTGCGTGCCGGTGATGTGCCCCTCACGCATCGCGCGGGCCACGAGGCGCTTCGCCGGGCTGACCGGCTGCATGCCGAAGCCGGACACGACCAGGAGCAGGTCCTCCGGGCCGAGCGTTTCAACGACCGAGCCGATCTCGGCGTCGATGTAGCCGTAGTAACGGTCGAGCACCTCGCCGTGCCGCTGGCGCTCCGCCTCGGTCACGTCCCCGAATGCGCGGGGCTGCGCGTAGCGCAGATACACATGCCCGACGTCGTCGAGGCCGGCGTACCGGACGGCGGTCAGGGTAAGAGGCCCGCTCGCCGCCGCCAGCTCCCGCGCGGCACGCGCGTACACCGGGTCCCAGCGCGCTTCCGAATCGTCTCCGCCGGCGGCCTCCGCACCTTCCAGGCCGGCGGGAACGACGTCTGGCCGCTCCGCCGCTTCCGTGAAGATTGCGCGCGTTGCCGGCAGGATCTCGGGCGGATACGCGACGTCCTCGTCGTCGAGCCTCAAGAGCGGACTCGAGATCTGATGGAACCGATCGCTGACGAGAAAGCCGCGCACCGGGCGCGCAGGCAGGGTCGCGGGCCATCGGACGATGCCCGTGGCCAGACCGAAGCCGTTGAGGATGTGCCAGATCGGGCGGGCGCGCAATGCGGCCGACGTCGTCGGATCGCTCGAGACCAGCTCCAGGCGCACGAGGAGATGCGAGAACGTGTAGTCCGGCAGGAGATCGACCGGCGCGTCGGACGGCTGCACGCGATACATCGCGCGCGAGCGCACGCCATTCGAGGGCGGGTACTTGCCGGTGGCGACAGCCGCCCACACCGGCTCCGGCTGCGTCGGACGAATCGTCGCCAGGTCGATCGTCGCCCCGCGCGTCAGCAGGCGGTCGAAGTTCGGGAGACGCCCCTCAGCCGCCCGGGGCCAGAGGTATTCGAGCGACGCGCCGTCGAGCAGCATGAGAACGACGCGTCCCGCGACCTGCGCGGAGGCGACGCTGGGCAGATCGAGGCGGCGCGCGCCCAGCGGATCCGGCTGTCCCAGCCCGCGCGCGGCGAGCGGCGCCGCGATCGACGTCGCCACGGCGAGCAGGAGCATCGCCCCCGCGGCCGGGCTGCCGCGCCGCCCGAAGGAATAGCGCGCCAGCACGGTCAGGAGGACGGCCGCAGCGGCGCCCGACATCGCGACGGCGCCGATGGTCATGCGTCGGACAGCGGGCTCTCCGAGCGTCAGCGCGAAGCCGCGGAGGTTGACCCACATCAGCACGGCCGCGCCGACCGAGACGAACGCCGCCATCCAGGCGAGGAGCCGGACGCTGATCCAGCCGGGCGACACCGGCGTCGCCACGAGCTCACGCAGCGCGAGCGCGAGATAGAAAAAGACGACGAGGTGCGCGCCGTAGAAAACGGCCAGCGTTCGGGCCCAGTGCCAGGTCGTCTCCGACACCATCGGCACGTGCGGATTCAACTGCAGGAGGAGTACCGCGAGGTACGCGGCGCCGAGCAGTCCGCCCGCGAGCGAGTTGGTGAACATCCGGAGAAACCGCACAGCCGCAGGTTAGCGCAGATTCCACCCGGATGAACGCGGATCAACCGGCGATGTAGGTATACTGCCGAATATGCCCGTCGACGTCGACGCCGCGGTCGTCGCGAACACGCGGCTGTCCGACGAGTACAACGTCCTCGCGCTCGACGCGCCTGCGATCGCGCGCGACGCGCTGCCGGGACAGTTCGTGATGTTGAAGCCGGCGCCCGGCACGGACCCGCTGCTGCGGCGCCCGTTCTCGATCTTCGAGATTCTGCGCGACGGCGGGGGCCGCGCGACGGGCGTGTCGATCCTCAACAAACGCGTGGGCGTGGGCACGCGGCTGCTCTTCGACGTGGGGCCCGGCTCGCGCCTCGCGTGCCTCGGTCCGCTCGGTCTGCCGTTCATCGCCGGAGGGACGCCGCAGACGCCGGATGCGCTTCCATCAGAAGCGTGGATGATCGCCGGCGGCGTGGGGCTCGCACCGTTCGCGACGCTCGCCGAGATCCTGGCCGCGCGCCGCGTGCCGGCGACGCTCTTCTACGGCGGCCGACGCGCGTCGGACCTGTTCTACGTCGAGTGGTTCGAGCGCCTCGGCGTGCGCGTGGTCCTCACGACTGAAGACGGAAGCCGCGGCGAACGCGGTCTGGTGACGGCGCCGCTCGCCCGCGCACTGGCGGCTGCCGCGAACGATCGCGTTTTGACACTGTATGCGTGCGGACCGACGCCGATGATGGCGGCCGTCGCCTCGCTGGGCCGCACGCACGGCCGTCCCGTCGTCGTCTCCCTCGAGCAGACGATGGGCTGCGGCCTCGGCGGCTGCTACAGCTGTGTGGTCCCCGTCCGAAGAAACGGGTCGGCGCATTTCGTGCGGTCGTGCCTCGATGGACCTGTGTTCGATGCGGGCGGCATCGTATGGGAGGAGCTGACGCGCTAGGCGGGCCTGAGAGGCCCGCCCTCCAGGTCCGCGAAAGAAAACAATGACTCCCGATCTCTCCGTCCAGATCGGCCTGCTCAAGCTGGCGAATCCAATCATCGCCGCGAGCGGGTGCTTCGGTTACGGCGTCGAGTACGCCGACGTCGTCGATCTGTCGACGCTCGGCGGCGTCGCGGTCAAAGGACTCTTCCTCGAGGAGCGTGAGGGCCACCCGCCGCCGCGAATCGTCGAGACGCCCTCCGGGATGCTGAACGCCATCGGCCTGCAGGGCATCGGCGTCCATCGCTTCATCCGCGAGAAGCTGCCCGAGCTGCGGGACCGTCGAGCGGTCGTCCTCGTCAACATCTGCGGCACGACCCTCGACGAGTACGTCGAGCTCGCGCGGATCCTCTCCGACGCGGAAGGCGTCGCCGGGCTCGAGCTGAACATCTCGTGCCCCAACATCAAGGAAGGCGGGATCACCTTCGGCTGCAGCCTGACCGGCACGTTCGACGTCGTCAGCGCCGTGCGCAAGGTGACAACGCTGCCGGTCGTCCCGAAACTGACGCCGAACGTCACGGACGTCGCGTCGTTCGCGCGAGCGGCCGAAGAGGCGGGCGCGGACGCTGTCTCGCTCGTGAACACGTTCCTCGCGATGGCGATCGACGTCGAAACGCGCCGGCCCAAGTTGTCGAACATCGTCGGCGGGTTGAGCGGCCCGGCGATTCGGCCGATCGCGGTCCGCATGGTCTACGAGTGCCGGCAGGCCGTCAAGGTGCCAATCATCGGCATGGGCGGCATCGCCACGGCCACCGATGCGCTCGAGTTCCTCATCGCCGGCGCGGCCGCGGTACAGGTCGGCACCGCGAATTTCGTGGATCCATTCATCTGGTCGAAGCTCGTCGACGGCCTGCGGGACTACCTCGTCCGTCATGATGTCGCGCGGATCGCGGATCTCGTCGGCACGCTCGACACGCGCGCACGCGAGCAGGCGTGGATCAGCTCCTAGTCGCCCTCGACGTGGACGACGGTCACCGCGCGCTGGAGCTGGCCGCGTCGCTGAAAGGGCTCGCGGGCGGCTTCAAGATCGGCAGCCGGCTGTTCACGGCTGAAGGCCCGGCTATCGTCCGCGCGCTCGCCGAACGGGGCGACCGCGTCTTCCTGGACCTCAAGTTCCACGACATCCCCAACACGGTCGCGGGCGCGGTCGAGTCCGCCACCGCGCTGGGCGTCTGGATGCTGAACGTCCACGCGGCGGGGGGCGCCGCGATGATGCGCGCGGCGCGCGAGGCGGCCACCCGGACGGCGGCCGCCTCTCGACGTGAGCCGCCGCTCGTGATCGCCGTGACCGTCCTCACGAGCATGACTCAGGCGACGCTCGACGAAGTTGGCGTTCTGCTGCCGCCGATCGATCAGGTTACCAAGCTCGCGTCGCTGACCATGGAAGCAGGGCTGGACGGCGTGGTCGCCTCGCCGCTCGAAATCGCCGCCGTCCGGAGGCGTTGCGGCGATCGGTTCGTCATCGTCGCCCCCGGCATCCGCGGCGAGGCCGCCAGGGCCGGCGCCGGCGACGATCAGGCCCGCACGCAGGGACCGGCCGAGGCGATCGCGGCAGGCGCCAGCTTCATCGTTGTCGGCCGGCCGATCATCGGCGCGCCCGATCCGCGCGCCGCGGCGGAGGAGATCGTTCAGGGCCTAGGGCCTGGGGCTTAGGGCCTGGGGCTACGCGTGAAGGCGACCATCTACTCCCGCCCGGGTTGCCACCTCTGTGAGGAGATGAAGGCTGTCGTCCAGCGGGTCCGACGCGAGCATCCGATCGAGCTGTACGAAGTGGATATCAGCGGGGATTTGGAGCTCGAACGGCGCTACGGCCAGGAAATCCCGGTGCTCGAACTGGACGGAAAGAAGGTTGCGAAGTACCGGCTCGACGAGCCGGCCCTCCTCAGACTGATCCGCGCTCGAACCTGATCGAACCTAATCGAACCCGTTCGAACCAGTCGAACCTACTTGGCCGTGATGATGAAGCGCCCCCTGCGGTTCCGCGACCAGCAGGCCTCGGCGAGCTCCGCGCAGACCTGCTGCTCCTCTCCCTTGCTCACGATCGCGATGCGGTCGCCGGTCAGGCCGAGTCCGTTGAGATAGTCGCGGACGGCCGCGGCGCGGCGCTCGCCGAGGGCGAGGTTGTACTCGTTGGTGCCCCGGGTGTCCGCGTGCCCTTCGACGGTTGCCTTGATCGCTGACCAGCGCTTGAGCCAGGCGGAGTTCTTCTGAAGCGCGGTCCGCGCGGTCTCGCTGAGATCGGCGCTGTCGTAGTTGAAAAACACGTCGGCCAGCGGCTGCTCCGCGTTGAGCTCCTCGAGTGATTTGCGGGCGAAGACTTCCTCCTCCGTCAGCGGCGTCGGCGCCGGCGCAGCCGGCGGGGGCGGCGGAGGCGGAGGCGGCGGCGGCGTTGGATCCGACGCAGGCGGCTGTGGCGGCGCCGGCGCGGGCGTCGTCGCAGGCTTCGGCTTTCCACACGCAGCCGCGGTAAGCAGCGCGGCCAGTCCCATCGCCAGACACGCACGACTCGCGCGATTCATAGAAGAACTCTCCTGAAAACTGAACGAGCTTAACATACGCACATGGACCGGCTGCTCGAGGCCACCGCGCGCGCCGAGCGCCACCACTTCTGGTTCCGCGGGTTCCGCGCGTTCGTGACGCCGCTCGTCGAGCGCGCGGTCGACAGCCGCCCGGCGGAGATCCTCGACTGCGGCGCCGGCACCGGTCACAACCTCCAGTGGCTTTCGAGGTTCGGGCGCGCCACGGGCATCGACCTGACCTGGAGCGGCCTCGCCTACGCGCGCGCCGCCGGCCGCACCCGTCTTGCGCGCGCCAGTGCCGCCGCGCTCCCCTTTGGCCGCTCTTCCTTTGATCTCGTCACTTCCTTCGATGTTCTACAGTGCATTCCTGACGAGGCCGAGGAAATGGCGGTCCGGGAAATGCGCCGGGTCCTCCGCCCCGGGGGTCACCTTGTCGTCACCGTCGCCGCTCTCGAGCTGCTGCGAGGGAACCACTCGGTCCTCTCGCGCGAAGTCCGGCGGTACAGCCGGAAGGCTCTACGGCGGTTGCTCGAGGCGGCCGGCTTCGATCTGCTGGCCGTGACCTACACCCACGCGACGCTTTTCCCCCTCATCGCCCCGCTCCGCGCCGTGCAGCGGCTGTCCGGCCTGGCCGCTTCCGACGCCGATGCCGCCGCGGCGCAAGAGATCTCGATCCCCCCGGCGCCGATCAACGCGCTGCTCGGCGGTCTGTTGAGCCTCGAAGCGCGGGTCGTTCGGACGGTACCGATGCCCTTCGGCAGCTCGCTGGCGGCGCTTGCTCGGACGAAAGATTCCCCAGAATTGGTCGTTTCCCCCAAAAAGTAAGCAATCAGAAAAGCCGGGGCGATCCGTGGTCGCCCGGGTCGTTGAACGAGGGACCGGGCTCCGTCCGGTACAGCTCCCGACCGTCCTCCTCCGAAAGCCTGACAAGGCCGAAGGCGCCGATCGCGAACTCGCGCAGAGCGGGAGAGGCGCGCCGAGTGTCGATCACGACATACCCCATGCGCGTGCGTTCGACGAGCGGCTGCGCGTCCTCCCGCGCCACCCGTTCCATCGCGGGATCGAGCGGCAGCCGTTCGCTCAGATCAAGGAGCGCGGACAGCAGCGGGAATCGCCGATACTTCGCCACCTCGGTGACCGGGATTCGGGACAGGTAGCCGCCAATCAACGCCTTCTCGTGGTACGTCTGGTAGAACTGACTGGACGCGCTGAAGTCCCCTTCGGACATGACGCCGTCGCGGATGCCGAAAGGCAGTTCCAGCACGCGGATGTTCCGCGGATCCTCCCTGATCTGACCGTAGATCGCCGGCACCGCCGCCGTGTGCAGCGGGCGCGGCGCCGGCCAGAGCTCGAAGACGAGCGCTGTGGCGACGGCCGCGAGGATGATCCGCCGCCTCGGCCCGCTCGCCAGCCGCGAGAGGCACACCGCGAACAGCACGGCGAACGCCAGCATCGCCGGCACGACGAACCGCGTCGGCATGCGCGCGCCGCCGATGATGGGCACGTACCGCAGGAGCGCCCACGGACCTGGAATATACGTCTCGATGCCGGCGACGCGGATGAACGGCCCGAGCGCCAGCAGCGCGAACGACACGGCCATCGCCAGCCACCTGCGGGGCAGCGGCTCTCGACGTTTCCAGAGGACGATGACGATGACGGCAATCGCCACGAAGGTGAGCGACGCGACCTGCTCTGGAAACGCGTCGAGCCGCTCGCGGGTCAGCCACTGGCGCCAGCCTGGTCCAGCGAGCGGGTGATTCGGATTCGGCAAGAGCCAGGCGACGAGGTCGATTCCCGCCGGGCTGCTGCGCCAGAAGATCTCTTCCTGGAGTCGTCCGCCCTCCGCCATGCGGTGGCCCAACGCGTAGAGAACGGGAGACAACATGGTCGCGCACACGAGTCCGCCCGCGAGCAGCATGCCGACGATCCGCTTGGGCTCGAAGCCCTGGATCGCGAGGCGCGGACGCGCCACGAGCGCAAGCCGCGCCAGCGCCGTCAGCGTCAGCAGCAGCATCGGCGTATACGCGGATCGCATGCTCAACGTGATCCCGAGGAGCTGCACGCGGCGTCCGCCGCTCGCCAGGATGCCGAACACCAACCCTGCGAGGCACAGCATCAGCACGTCGAGGACGCGCGCGAGCGGCATCGGCGACCGGTGGCGCTCCATCCGCACCAGCCGCGCGCCGGCGAACACGCAGAACAGCAGGACGCAGTAGATGCCGTAGTACGCGTCGCACAGCGCGGCCCACGCGACGACCAGGCCGGACAGCGCCGCGTCGCGCAGCCGTCCCGTTTCTTCGACGCGCAGCAGGAGCAGCAGAAAGATCGCCAGCGGACCGGCAGCGAGCAGGCTGAAGTGCGCCGTGCTCTTTGCGATCATCGTCGGCGAGCAGGCGAAGAGCAGGCCGGCCAGCCAGGCCTCGGCCTCCCGGCCCGTCACGCGCCGCGCCAGCAGGTAGGTCGCAAACCCGGTCAACGTGATCATCGCCAACTGGACGAGGTTGAACGCGGCGACCACGCCGACGAGCGGGATCAGAGGAAACGCGAGCACGTCCTGGAAGATCGTGTAGTTGTGCAGGCTGAGATCGATCGGCGGCGTCAGCGCGAGGATCTTCGACGTGAACAGCGGCAGGTGACCGTGAGCGACGATCTCGTGCCGGAACACCCAGTTGTTCCAGACGTAGACGCCCGTGTCCCCTGACACGGATCCTGTAAACGATCCCGTGATGTCGTGAGGCAGCGGCCACAGGAACACCACGGCGGCAAGAGCATAGCCGAGCAGCGCCGCAGCGCTGCGGAGGGGCCTCATGGAGCGCTGGCGCGCGCCACGATAGCACAACGGCGCCTTCAAGGGGCAGCGTCGTTCAGCCGGTAGGCCACGAGTTCGGAGGATGCCGCCAGCACTTTCGCGCCGGCGAGCAGGCCGTCGAGGCTTCGGACGTCGGCCGGCGGCACGAGTGCGATGGACGCTCCGTCGCGCTTCGCCTGCTCGATTTCCGACGCCCCGGCCGGCCAGTCGAGGATCCAGCCCGGTCGATCCACGCAGAACATCACATCGGGGCTCAGGTAGTTGACGAACAAGAGCCGATCGCGCGGGGCCATCTGCGGGGCGATCGCGCGACACAGGTCGAGGCGACCCGGCTCGACCTCATACCACGAGTGGGCGCTCAAACTCCGCACCGCCGTCGTGACCGCGAGGACCCAGAGCAGGCCGGCCGCGAGCGTCTGCCGCCGCGCTGCCGACCATCCGCGCCGCGCGGCCGCCTCGACGGTCGCGACCACGCCCAGCCCCACGAGCACGGCGCCGAGCGGGAGAATCGCGAGCTGGTAGTAGTCGTGATGATAGTTGCCGCGGGCCACCGCGATCAGATACACGCCAAAGGCGCCCAGGCCGGCAGGCTCCGCCCAGCGCCGCCGGCCGACAGCCGACACGGCGCCCCAGACGAGCATCACCAGGCCGATCGGTCCGATGATGTCGCGCACGAGACGTTGCGCGATCCGCAGCGGGAACCGCGTGGAGAACACGAGGGAGGGATCGAATGTTTTGTCGGTCAAACCGAATGTGAGGCCGGTCTCCGAAAACAAGGTGCGCGCGTGCCCGTACCACATCCCGGCGGAGGCGGCGCTCGCGATGACCGCGACCGCGAGCTCGGGACGGAGCAGACCGCGCCAGCCGAACCGCTCGACGAACAGCGCCGCGATCGGGGCATAGACGAGGAGATACGGCAGCTTGACCATCCCGATGATCGCCGTCGTGCCGACGAGCGCCGCGAGCCACACCACCCGTGGACGGGCGAGCCACGACTGGGCCGCGACGAGGGCGGCCGCGGACAGCAGGACGAGCAACGGCTCGTTCAAGTACGCGCGGTCGGCGAACATCCCGAGGGGAAACGCGAACGCGTGCGCGTAGACGCTGGCGAGGGCGGTCGGCTCGTCGTACCGGCGCCGCACGAACCGATAGAGCAGAAGCGCCGTGGTCACGTACATCGCCGCGCCGAGCGCACGACCGGTCTCGACATGAATCCCGCCGGCGCGCCAGACCGCGGCGATGAGGAGCGCCTGCAGCTCGAGCCCCGTCTCGACGTAGCCGTGGGGACGGCTGCCGCGCCAGTCGACCTGGGGGTACAACGGATTGAACCGCTCGCGCACGAAGTTGCGCGCGATCGCGGCGGTGTCCGCCTGGCGCCAGCTGTGGTGGTCGAAGATCGGGATGCGCAGCGTCGCCGCCCGCGCCGCCAACCCGAACGTCACGATGAAGAAAAGGACAATCGCCGGGCGAAGGCCGGCCACGCTCAGACGACCTTGAGCAGAAGGGCCTCGTTGAGGCTGCCGCGCCGGTAGCCGCGCGGGTCGACGGTCACCTCGGCGTATCCGATTGCGCGCAGCTCGCGGTCGATGACGCCGCGCATCTCGGGCTCGAGCGCGCGCGGGAGCTCGTCCTGCCCGATTTCCAGCCGCGCGACGCGATCATGGTGGCGCACGCGGCAGACGCGGAAGCCGAGCCGGCGCAGCGCGCCCTCGGCCTGATCGATCATCCGCAGCTTTGCCGGTGTGACTTCGTTGTGATACGGAATCCGCGAGGACAGACATGCCGACGCCGGCTCGTCCCACGTCGGCAGGCCGGCCGCGTGCGAGAGCTCGCGAATCTCCTCCTTCGTGAGGTCGACCTCGTCCAGCGGACTGCGCACGCCGAACTCACGCGCGGCCTTCCGGCCCGGGCGATAGTCGCCGCGGTCGTCCGCGTTGGTGCCGTCGACGATGACAGCGAAGCCGCGCGATCGCGCGATCGCCGACAGTTGGGTGTAGAGTTCGTGCTTGCAGTGGTAACAACGATCCGCCGGGTTGGCGCGATACGCGGGGTTGTCGATTTCCCGCGTCTGGATGATTTCGTGGCGGAGGCCGAAGTTGCGGGCGAGATCGAGCGCGAGCCGGCGGTGGCGGTCGGGATAGCTGTCGCTGTCGGCGGTCACGCACAGGGCACGGGATCCGAGCGCTTCGGTGGCGGCCCAGGCGAGATAGGCGCTGTCGACTCCGCCGCTGTACGCGACGATCAACGAATCGAGGCCCAGCAGGAGATCGTGAAGCGCCCGGGCCTTCGCGGCGCTCACTTCGCTTGTCACTTGTCCCAGTCCTCTTTGTCGTCCTCGTCACCGGTTTCGTCTTCGTCGTCCAGGTCCTCGTCGTCCTCGTCCTCGTCCTCGTCTTTGTCTTTGTCGTCGTCGTCGTCGTCCTCGTCGTCGTCGTCGTCGAGCGATTCAAGCTCGAGCGGGGACGTCGTGACGACACGGAGCGTGGAGCCGCACTCCGGGCAGCTCACTTCCTCGTCTTCCTCGACGTCGAATTCGTCGACGTCGAGCTCGGCGTCACACTCTGGACAGGTCACGGCCATCCAAGGCTCCATGGCGATCGCGTCGATCACCGGAAGTTCGGATTATAGCGAGATCCTGATAAATTCTGCAATGCAACCGGGACCGTGAGCGACCAGAAAACCGTCATCATCGCCGACGACAGCGCGTTCGTCCGCGACCGTTTCGCCAACGCCGTGCTCGCGGCGGGACACCGCGCGATCCCGGTCAAGACGGCGGTCGAACTGCTCGCGCGCGTCCGCGCCGATCTGAAGCAGATCGACCTTCTGCTGATCGATCTTCGCCTGCCGAACGCGGGCGGCGTCGAGATCGTGCGATCGGTGAGACGGCTCGACGAGGGAAGATTGCCGATTCTCGTGTTCAGCGGGACGATCGCGAACGCAGACGAAGTCCGCACGCTCGCGTCGCTCGGCGTCGCCGGCTATGTCAACGAGTACAGCGCGATGCAGCACATCCTGCCCTCGATCGCGCCGCACTTGTTTCCGGACAACTTCAACCGTCGCGGCAGCCAGCGCGTCGTGCTCGGTATTCCGGTCGCCTATCACTTCGGCGCGACGATCGCGGCGGCGCTGACGCTCAATCTCAGCAAAGGCGGACTCGGCATCCGCACGATGAGCCCGCTGCCCCCAGGGTCGAAGGTGCGCGCGCGCTTCCGGCTGCCGGGGTCGAACGACGATATCGAGGCCGAATCGCGCGTCGCCTGGAGCGATCGGAGGGTCGGCATGGGGCTCCAGTTCGAGAAGGTCGACGCCCCCGCGCAGACAGCCATCGACGAGTTCGTCGATCAGCATTTCTTCTCGAAGAGCGCGCCTTCCTAGTCGGCCCGCAGGAGCCGCAAGCCGTTGGCAATGACGATGAGGGACGCGCCCATGTCGGCGACAACCGCCATCCACAGCGTGGCGGCGCCGACGACGGCGAGGCCGAGGAAGATGGCCTTGAGGCCGAGCGAGAAGGCGATGTTCATGCGGATGTTGCGGACCGTCGCGCGGCTCAGGCGAACCGCGTAAGGAATCTTCAGCAGCTCGTCGGCCATCAGCGCGACGTCCGCCGTCTCCAGCGCGGCGTCGCTGCCGGCCGCGCCCATCGCGATGCCGACGTCGGCCGTGGCCAGCGCCGGGGCGTCGTTCACGCCGTCGCCGACCATGACGACCGTGCCGTACCGCCGCCGCAGGTCTTCGATCGCCGACACCTTGTCCTCGGGCAGCAGCTCGGCGCGCACCTCGTCCACCCCGATCTCGCGCGCGATCGCGTTCGCGGTCTCGGCGTTGTCGCCCGTCAGCAGCGCGACGCGCTTCACGCCCTGCTGACGCAGCAGGTCGATGGCGTCCCGGCCCGACTCGCGCAGCTCGTCGGCGACGCCGATCACGCCGATGGCCTCGCTGCCGCGCGCGACGAGGACGGCGGTCCGTCCGCGCGCCGCGAGCGCGTCCAGCCGATCGTGGATTTTCGGCGAGCACAGCCCGCGCTCCTCGAACAGCCGGTGATTCCCGACGACGGCAGTCGTCCCCGCGATGCGCGCCTGGGCCCCGCGCCCCGGCAGCGCCTGGAACGAATCGCCCGCCGCGAACGCGATCCCGGCCGCCTCGGCGCGGCGGACGATCGCGCGCCCGATCGGATGCTCGGACCGGAGCTCCAGCGACGCCGCGAGGCCGAGCACGGCATCGGCCGACGCGCCGTCGAGCGCTTCGATCTCCGTGACATGGACGCGCCCCTTCGTCAACGTGCCGGTCTTGTCGAACGCGACGCAGCGCACGGCGCCGGTCCGCTCGAGGTGAACGCCCCCTTTGATGAGGACGCCTTTGCGCGCCGCCGCGGCGAGCGCCGACACGATCGAGACCGGCGTCGAGATCACGAGCGCGCACGGGCACGAGATCACGAGCAGCACGAGCGCCCGGTACAGCCAGGGGCCCGCCGGCGCGCCGGTGGCGAGCGGCGGGACCGTCGCAATCCCGACCGCCAGCACGAGCACGGCCGGCGTGTACCAGCGCGCGAAGCGATCGACGAACGCCTGGCTCGGCGCCCGCTGCGCCTGCGCGCGCTCGACGAGGTGGATAATCCGCGCGAGCGTCGTGTCGCGCCGCGGCCGCGTGACCACGACCTCGATCGCGCCGCGCCCGTTGATCGTCCCTGCGAAGACGTCGTCGCCCGGGCCCTTGTCGATCGGGAGCGACTCCCCGGTTACGGGCGCCTGGTTGACGTGGCTTTCTCCGGCGGCGACGCGGCCGTCGAGCGGGATCTTCTCCCCCGGCTTCACGATGATCGTGTCGCCGACTGCCACGTCGTCCACGCTCACGCGCCGCTCGGCGCCGTCGCGCCGCACGAGCGCCTCGACCGGCGTGACGTCCATCAGGGCGCGGATCGCGCCGCGCGCGCGGTCCATGCTCCGCGCCTCCAGGAACTGGGCGAGCGCGAAGAGGAACACGACCGTGGCCGCCTCGAACCACTCGCCGATGAGCACGGCCCCCAGGACCGCGACGAGCATCAGTACGTTGATGTCGAGCGAGAACGTCCGCGCGGCCGACAAGGCGCGCCGGACCGTGTACAGCCCGCCGGTAACGACCGAAACGGCCAGCAGGGCGACCTCGAAGGCCCGGGAGGCGTCAAAAAGGCGAGTGATCAGCCCCGCGGCGAGCGTCAGGCCGGATACTAAGACGAGGAGCCGGCGGGCCCGTACCGACCCTGTGGCCCGCACCGGTTCCTCGTGCTCGAGCCAGGCCCGCATCCCGGTCTGGGCCACCGCCTCAGCAATGGCCGACGCGGTCAGCTTCGCGGCGTCGTATTTGACCCGCAGCCGCTGGCCGATGACGTCCGCGGCCAGGTCCTCGAGACCCGGCAGGACCTTGAGCCGGCGCTCGAGGATGGCCACTTCCTCGTGGCAATCCATCCCTTCCACCTTGAAGATGGACTCCGCGTGTATCTCGCAGACGGCGCAGACTGTCCGGGCCATGACCATCCATCTTGACACGTTTTTCACAGACTGATTAGCATGTTGGGTTCGTCCTAATCGTTTTCGCTACCGCTATTTAGGGAGTGTGCCGTGATTGAGGTGCAACACCTCACGAAGCGTTACGGGCGGGTGACCGCCGTCGACGACGTCAGCTTCAAGGTCGAGAAGGGGGAAATCCTCGGCTTCCTGGGGCCGAACGGCGCCGGCAAGACGACCACGATGCGCATCCTGACCGGCTACATTCCGGCCACGGAAGGGCGCGCCGTGGTGGCCGGATACGACGTCTTCGACAAGCCGATCGACGCGAAACGCCGTACGGGCTACCTGCCCGAAACGCCGCCTCTTTATCCCGAGATGACCGTGCGCGAGTACCTGACGTTCGTCGCGCGCATCAAAGGGATCCCGTCGGCACAGCGGAAGACACGCGTCGGCGAGGTGATGGAAAAGACCCAGGTCACCGACATGGCGGCCCGCCATTGCTCGAAGCTATCGAAGGGGTACCGGCAGCGTGTCGGCCTCGCACAGGCGATCATCCACAATCCCGAGGTGCTCATCCTCGACGAACCGACGGCCGGCCTGGATCCGAAACAGATCATCGACACCCGGCGGCTCATCAGGAATCTGGGCGGGGACCACACGATCATCCTGAGCACGCACATCCTGCCGGAGGTCTCGCAGACCTGTCAGCGCGTCGTCATCATCAACCGGGGCCGCGTCGTGGCGGTCGATACGCCGGAGAACCTGACCGCCCGGCTGCGCGGCTCGGAGACGATGTACGTGCAGCTCGACGCCGGGAACGCGGATCCGAAGGGAGCGTTGGAGCAGGTCGCGGGCGTAATGCGGGTCGCGCTCGCGGATCAGCGCGAGGCGATCGTCGGGTTCGAAGTGGAGAGCGAGCGCGGAAGCGACGTGCGGCGCGATCTGGCGCGCGCCATCGTCACCAAGGGATGGGGGCTGCTCGAGCTCCGGCCGATGCGCATGAGCCTCGAGGAGATCTTCCTGCACCTCACGACCGAGGAGGGACAGGACGAAGGGGCGACTCCTGGCCGGCGGCCGGAGACGGCAGAGGCCGGGGTTCCGGTTGCAGCGGGCGCAAACGCGGCGGACCAGTCAGACGGAGAGGTGCTCGGTGGGTAACATCCTGGCGATTGCCAGCAAAGAATTCCGCTCCCTGTTCGCTTCGCCGATCGCCTATATCATCACGGGCTTCTGGGCGCTCGCCTTCGGTTGGTTCTTCTACGTCATGCTGCACTTCTTCCTGCAGCGCAGCCAGGGCATGCCAGGGATGGGACCGCAGACGGTCAACATCAACCAGGACATGATCCGGTACGTCCTGACGAACTCGAGCGTGGTCATCCTCTTCCTCTTGCCCGCGATCACGATGCGGACCTACGCGGAGGAAAAGCGGTCGGGAACGATTGAGTTGTTGCTGACCTCGCCGGTCACCGATCTTCAGATCATCCTCGGGAAGTTCCTGGGTACGCTGGCGCTCTACGCCACGATGCTGGGCGTGACGGTTCTCTACGTGGCGCTCCTGTTCTGGTTCGGCGACCCCGAGTGGAAGCCGGTCGTCATCGGCTACCTGGGGCTCCTGCTCCTCGGCGGCGTGTTCCTGTCGGTCGGCCTGTTCATCTCGAGCCTGACCAAGAACCAGATCGTGGCCGCCGTGGTGACCTTCGTGACTTTCCTGATGTTGTGGGTGATCGACTGGATGGCGTCGGACGCGACGGGGCGGACGGCCACGGTGCTGCGGTACTTGTCGATCACCGGCCACTTCGACGACTTCTCGAAGGGCGTGTTGGACACGAAGCACGTCGTCTATTACCTGAGCTTCATCACGTTCGGGTTGTTCCTCACCGCCAAGTCGGTCGACACCGAACGGTGGCGTGGCTGAAACAAGCATTGCGGATTCTCGATTGACGATTGTCGATTGATTGTCGACGGTTGATTGGCGATTGTTGATTGATTGGTGATTTGTGATTCGACAGGTGCTGAACATCCTCGGCTGGGCGGGCGCGGCGGTCGTCTTCGCCGCCTTTGCGATCTGGATTATCCCGGACACGGCGCTGCCGACCAGCGTGGACTGGCCCACGTGGCAGCGCCGGCTCGCGCTGACGGGCCTCGTGCTCGTGCTGCTCTACATGCTGAGCCAGTGGCGGGACATCGGGCGCTCGTTCTCCGGGCGCCAGGCGCGCTACGGCACGCTCTCCATCGCGAGCGTCGCCGTCGTGCTCGCGATCCTGGTCGCCATCAACTGGATTTCGAACCGCCAGAACTGGCGGAAGGATTTCACCGCGGGCGGGACGTTCACGCTGGCGGATCAGACGAGAAAGATCCTCGAGACGCTTCCGAATCCCATCAACGTCAAGGTCTTCGCGAAGGGGGACGACTTCGACCGGTTCCGCGATCGCCTCGATCAGTTCCAGTACGCCTCGAAGAAGGTCAACGTCGAGTACGTCGACGTGTACAAGCGGCCGGCGCTCGCCGACCAGTACAAGATTCAGCAGGAAGGCACGGTGGTGTTCGAGTACGGCACGCGCGTCGAGCGCGCGACGACCGATTCCGAACAGGACCTGACCAACGCGCTCATCAAGGCCGTACAAGGCAAGGAAAAGTCCGTGTACTTCGTCCAGGGGCACGGCGAGCGTGACACGGCCGGAAGCGATCGCCGGACCGGCTACTCCGGCATCGCGCAGGTGCTCCAGATCGACAACTTCAAGGTCGAAAAGCTCGGGCTGCTGCAGCAGAAGTCGGTTCCGGCGGAAGCCACGGTACTCGTGATTGCGGGGCCGCAGGCCGACTACACGCCAGACGAGATCGCCATGGTCCGCGACTATCTGCAGCGCGGCGGGCGCGCGCTCGTCATGCTCGATCCGCCGACGCGCCCGGACGCCGCGCCGCTCACGAACCTCGTCGCGTTGCTGCACGACTGGGGGATCGACGCGGGCAACGACATCGTGGTGGACGTCAGCGGCCGCAGCAACGAGCCGTCGCTGCCGGTGGCGATGCCGCCGTACCCCTCGCACCCGGTGGTCGACCGCTTCGAGCTGTTCACGGTGTACCCGATCGCCCGGTCCATGACGCCGGTGTCGGGCGGCGTCAACGGACGGACCGCGCAGCCGATCATCGAAACGAGCCCGCGCAGCTGGGCGGAAACCGACATCAAGTCGCTGCTGACCACCGGCCGGCTCACGTCGGACGCGGCCAAGGGAGACAAGACCGGTCCGATTCCTCTGGGCGCCGCGGTCTCCGTGACGGCGCCCGAGGCGCCTTCTCCACCCAAGCCCGAGAACCAGGTCGAGGCGACGAAGGAGGAGGAACCGAAGAAGCCGGAGACGCGCGTCGTCGCGATCGGCGACTCCGACTTTGCGTCGAACGGGTTCCTCGGCACCGTGGGCAGCCGCGACCTGTTCATGAACGCCCTGAACTGGCTCGCCGGGCAGGAAAACATGATCGCGATCCGCCCGCGCGAGGCGCAGGATCGCCGGCTGTCCATGACCGCGGATCAACAGCGTTTCATGATGCTGCTGACGATCTTCATCATCCCGGGCGCGATCCTCATCGGCGGGGTGTACACCTGGTGGCAGAGGCGGTAAATGGGTCGGGTGCAATCCTTCATCGCCTTGCTCATCGTCGGCGTCGGTCTCGGCGCCTACATTTACTTCGTCGAGGGCGAGCGGAGCCCCAGCTCGGAGCCAGACGCCAAAGCGAAGGTCTTCACCGGCATCGAGGCGGACAAGATCGAGGAAATCACGATCGCGCTCAAGGACGGCGACCGCACGACGCTCACGAAGACCGGAAATGACTGGCAGATCGTCGCGCCGCTGAAAACGGCGGCGGACCAGACCGAAGCCTCCGGGCTGGCGACCAACCTCTCGTCGCTGGAAGTGCAACACGTCGTCGACGAGAACCCCGGGGACGTGAAGGAGTTCGGGCTCGCCGAGCCGCGGTCCGAGGTCTCCTTCCGCCTGGCCGGCGAGAAGGAGCCGAAGCGTCTGCTCATCGGCAACAAGACCGCCACCGGAGGAGACGTCTACGCCAAGGTCGAACCGGAGAAGCGGGTCATCCTGATTCCCGGCTACCTCGAGTCCACGTTCGTCCGCACGACGTTCGAGATGCGCGACAAGACCGCGCTGAAGTTCGAGCGCGACAAGGTCGACGGTCTCGCGATTCTCGCGGGCGGCAAGACGGTGCGGGTCAAGAAGGACGCGAACGAGTGGATGCTCGCCGAGCCGGTCGCGGCGCGGGCGGACTTCGGAGTCGTCGAAGGGCTCCTCGGACGGTTGTCCGGCGCGCAGATGAAGGCGATCGTCTCGCCGGCCCCTTCCGAGGCGGAGGTGAAAAAGTACGGCCTCGCGGCGCCTCCCATCACCGTGCGGATTGGCGCGGGCAGCGCGCAGGCGGCGCTCGCGCTCGGCGGCGACGCGGGCGACGGCAACGTGTACGCCCGCGATGTGTCGCGTCCCGCAGTGTTCACGCTCGAGTCGTCGATCGCCGACGAGCTGAAGAAAGGGGCGGACGACTTCCGGCGGAAGGACGTGTTCGAGTTCCGTCCGTTCAACGCGAAACGGGTCGAGGTAACGCGCGACGGCCAGACGACGGTCTTCGAGCGCGTCGAAAACAAAGACCCGAAGGCGCCGTCGACCGATAAATGGGTCCAGTCCGCACCCGCGAAGAAGGATGCCGACATGGCGAAGATGGACTCGATGCTGTCGGCGTTCTCAAACCTCCGTGCGACGTCGTTCGCGACAACGACCAGCGGAACCGGCCTGGAGACGCCCGCGATGACGGTGGTCGTCCGATACGACGACGGCAAGAAAGAAGACCGCGTGACGTTCGGGGTGCGCGGAGACAACCTTCACGCGGCTCGCAGCGGCGAGCCCGGCGCCATGAAGATCGAGAAAGCGGACTACGAGGGCGCGGTCAAGGCGCTGAACGAGTTGAAGTGAGAAGCGGGGCCTGGGGCTTGGGGCCTGGGGCTTGGGGGCGTGCTCTCACGCTCGGCATAGGTATCCTGTGGCTCGCGAGCGCCCCCGCGGCCCTGCCCCAAGCCCCCCGACCTAAGCCCCAGGCCCCAAGCCCCAAGCCCCAGAGCCTGCCTCGCCGTAGCGGCTCGCAGGCTGCGGCCGCGAAGGCGGGCAACGCGCGCTACCAGGCACTCTCGCGCCAGCTGACCCAAATCTTCGACGCGCCCACCCTCGAACGATCCTACCTGTCTGTCGTCGTCCGCTCGCTCAGCACCGGCGAAACGATCTTCGCGCGGAATGCGGGCAAGCTGATGATGCCGGCCTCGAACATGAAGGTCGTGACGCTCGCGGCCGTCGCAGAGCGGCTCGGCTGGGATTATCGATTCGAGACGCGGTTCGTGTCCGACGCGGTTGTTGCCGACGGCGTTCTCCAGGGCGACCTCGTCGCCATTGGCTCTGGCGATCCGTCGATGAATGAACGGCACGACCGCGCGGAGAAGCTCCTCGAGGACGTGGCATGGCAGCTCCGCGAGGCAGGGATCCGTGCGATCGACGGCCGGATCGTCGCTGACGATCGTCTTTTCAGCGGCGCCGAAATCGGCGGCGGATGGTCCTGGGACTACCTCGAGGCCTGGTACGCCGCGCCGATTAACGCGCTGGCGTACGCCGAGAATTTCGTGACGGTCATCGTCGAGCCGGGCGCGGTGGCGGGCGAGGCGGCGAGACTGACGGTGACGCCTCCGACCTCCGATCTCGCGGTCCTGAATCATGCGACGACGCTCGCGGCCGGGACGACCCCGACCATCGACCTTGCCCGCGAGCGGGGCTCGCCCACGCTCGAGGTCATTGGGGCCATTCCTCTCGGGAGCGAGGCCGTGCGCCGCCCCGCCGCCGTCGAGAATCCTGGTCTGTGCTTCGCGCGAGCGACGAGGGAGGCCCTCATCCGGCATGGCATCGACGTCCGCGGCGACGCGGTCGAGGCGCCGGGAACCTCCTCGAACCCCCTCGAACCTTCTCGAACCCCCTCGAACCCTCTCGAACCTTCTCGAACCCCCTCGAACCCCCTCGGACCTTCTCGAACCCTTGCGCGAGTCCTGTCCCCTCCGCTGTGGGAGATCGGGACGGTGATGATGAAGGCCAGCCAGAACCTTTACGCGGAGATGCTGCTTCGCGTGATTGGAGGCGGCACCATGGAGGGCGGGCGTAAAACGGTCACCGAACTGATGACCTCCTGGAAGATCGAGCCGCAGAGCTTCGTCATCGCGGACGGATCGGGACTGTCGCGCTACAACTATGTGACGGCCGAAATGCTCGTCGCGATCCTCGAGCAGATGCATCGGGATCGCCGCCACCAGGAACGGTTCATGGCGACGCTGCCGATCGCCGGCGTCGATGGCACGCTCGAGCGACGGATGCGCGGCACGAAGGCCCAGGGCAACCTGCTCGCCAAGACCGGCTCGATCGCAAACGCCCGGTCGCTCTCGGGGTACGTGAGGACCGCGACCGGCGACACGCTCGCGTTCGCCATGCTCGCAAACAACTTCACGCTGCGCGGCGCGCAGATCGACGAGATCACGGATCGCGCGGTGGAGGCGATGGCCCGGGCGAAGAGGTGACGCTGAACGAACGGCGGGCCTAAGAGGCCCGCCCTCCGGAAAACAATCTGACCAACGTTATGGCATGCCTTGTGCCGTACAGGGCGCATGCATCATCGTCGGCCGCGACGGCTCTCCGCCGCCGACTACCGCGGCCCGAATCGATATTCGTTGACGTTCTGCACCGCTGATCGGCAACGGCACTTCACATCGGCCGGCGCCGTCGATCTGGTGTTGGGTGAATTTCGGTACACCGCGGCTCGTGAGGGGTACGCAATTCTTGTCTACTGCTTCATGGAGGATCACGTCCACCTGCTCGTCGAGACCGAGTCGGAAGTCGCCGACCTTCAGCGATTCGTCAAATTGATGAAACAGCGGTCCGGATTTCGCTTCAGCAAACGGTTCGGGCAGCGACTCTGGCAGGGGAGCTATTTTGACCGGACCCTGCGGTCTGACGAAGCGACGGAGGACGCCATGAGGTACATCCTCGACAACCCCGTTCGCGCCAGGTTGGTCAAATCACCTCTCGAATACCCATTCATGGGCTCGGACTATGGGCCGCTTGAAGAGATTCTCATTGATCTGGGTCACCGGCGTTGAACGAACGGCGGGCCTAAGAGGCCCGCCCTCCCGTGCTGGTGATTCCGTGATTGATCCCGTGCTTGAAGCCGGCCTTCAGTTTCAGATCCCATTCTCGGGAGCGCGGGCCTCTTAGGCCCGCGGTTCGTTCTCCGACCCCTTCACAAACCCCTCGACAACCGCCCTTAGATCGTCTCGTGACGCCTGTACCCCCCCGCCCTGCGCCAGATCGGCCTTGCCCCCTCCCCTGCCGCCGAATCGCGCCACGATGGCGCGCAGCAGCGCGGAGGCATCGAGCGTCACATCGGCGGCGCGCGCGACGACGAGCGGCGAACCCGCGGCCGAAGCGCCAAGCAGAACCGCGGTGTGACCGGCGCGGGCGGAGATGGATGACGCGATGGCCTTGAGCCCGGCGGCATCCCATCCCTCGAGCGCGGCGACGACTATCCGGCCGGCGCCGAGGGAGGTCGCCGACGCGGCGAGCGATTCCGCTTCGTGCGTGGCGAGCCGCTCCTGCAGCCGCTTGATCGTACGCGCGTGCTCCTTCGCATCCGCCTGAAGGCGCTCGACCGACCCGGGCAGCTCTGACGGATGCACGGTGAGCGCCCGCGCGCCGGCAGACACGATGTCCCGCAGCGAGCGGAAGGTCGCCAACGCGCGCCGGCCGCAGACGAATTCCACACGGAGGCCGCCCTTGAACCGCTCCCAGCCGGCAATGGCGATGATCCCTATTTCGCCGGTGCGGGCGACGTGCGTCCCGCCGCACGCCGAGAGATCGAAGCCCTCGACCTCGATCAGGCGCAACTCGCCGCCCCGGCGGCTTTCCTTCCGGAGCGCCATCCGCGCCGCTTCTTCTGCGCTCGCGAAGCGGATCGAGACCGGACGGTTTTCCCACACGACGCGATTCGCCGCCTTCTCGGCCGCCGCGATCTCGGCCGCCGACGGCTCCCTCGACAGATCGATCGTGCTGCGCTCCGCGCCGAGGTGAAAGCTGACGGTCGGCGCTCGGCAGCCCCGGTCGAATGCCGCCGACAGCACGTGCTGCCCCGTGTGCTGCTGCATGTGGTCGAAACGGCGATCCCACTCGATCTCGCCATGCGCGGGCCCCGGCTCGACCGCCCGCTCGAGGACGTGGAGGACGTCGCCCGCCTCGTCTTCTTCGACCTGAACGACGCGAACGCCGTTGAGCGTGCCTGTATCGAACGGCTGGCCGCCGGACGTCGGATAGAACGCCGTTCGATCGAGCCGCGCCGCCGGGCGACCCTCCATCGTCGTCATCGACTGGACCGCGGCGTCGAACGCGCGCGCGTAGGGATCGGTGTAGTAGAGACGCTCAGTCATGGGGAGCGGTCCGGCTAAAGCCGGGCACTACATGATCCTTTGTTATCAGCGGGTCGGCCGCGCCCGCTTCCGCGAACCCGGCCGCGCGGAGGCGGCAGCTGTCGCAGCGGCCGCACGGGGCGCCGTCTGGCAGCGCGTCGTAGCAGCTGTGCGTGAGGCCGTAGTCGAGCCCGAGGTCGAGCCCGGCGCGGATGATCGCTGCCTTGCTGGAGCGGACGAGCGGCGCCTCGATCCGAATCGGACGTCCCTCGACGCCGGCGCGCGTGGCGAGCGCGGCGAGCGCCTCGAACGCAGCCAGGAACTCGGGCCGGCAGTCCGGGTACCCGGAGTAGTCGATCGCGTTGATGCCGAGCACGATCGCGTCGGCGCCGATCGCCTCGGCCCAGCCGAGGGCGATCGCGAGAAAGATCGTGTTCCGCGCCGGCACGTACGTCGAGGGAATGCCCGGCGTATCGAGCGGACGATCTTTCGGAATCTCACCGCTGCCTGTGAGCGACGATCCTCCGATCGCCGCAAGATCGATGTCGAGCATGAGATGCCGGGACACGGCGAGCGCCGCCGCCACGCGCCGCGCCGCTTCCAGCTCGCGTCGATGAACCTGCCCGTAACGGAACGTGAGAGCGGACAGCTCGTAACCACGCGCGGCCATCACGGCCGCGGCGGTGTAGGAATCGAGGCCGCCGCTGAGGAGCACGACGGCTCCGGGCATAAAGGCAGAATCCAGAATCTAGAATCCAGAATCTAGAATACGAGATTTCGGGTAACCTACGCGAGTGGCGAAGCCCACGTTCTACTGGAAGCCGACCTGAACGACCTGCCGAAATGCCAGAAGGTTTCTGGAAACGAAAGGCGTGCAGGTCGAGGAGCGTGACATCAACCGCAGTCCGCCGACGCGCGAGTTCCTCGAGCAGCACATCGACAAGGACGATTTTCTGGCCTTCGTCAGCACGCGAAGCCCGGTTTTCAAGGCTCGACCGCTGCCAGGATCGAGGAAGGAAGCCATCGACCTGATGATGGCGCAGCCGAACCTGATCCGGCGGCCGATCCTCGTGAAGGGATCGAAAGCGGTGTTCGGTTTCGACAAGGAGAAGTACGGCGACTTCGAATGAAGGTCCGCATCGGCACGTCGGGCTGGAGCTACCCGTCGGGCAAGGGGACGTGGAAGGGCCTCTTCTATCCGAAGAAGCGCGGGGATGAGCTGCCGTTCTACGCCGAGCACTTCGACACCGTCGAGGTGAACTCGAGCTTCTACGGGCCCCCCACCGCGGCGACCGCCAAAAAGTGGGCGGAGCGCACGCCCGCCCGGTTCGAATTCGCGCTCAAGCTGTATCAGAAGTTCACCCATCCCGAGATGTTCGCGAAGGCGACCGGCAAGGACGCCTTCGACCTCAGCCAGGCCGACGTCGACGAGTTCCGACGCGGGATCGGGCCGCTCGCCGATGCCGGCAAGCTGGGACCGCTCGTCGCGCAATTCCCCGCCAGCTTCCGCGCCGACGCCGCGTCGCGCGAGTACCTCGCGTGGCTGCTCGAGGCGTTTCGCGACTACGCGCTCGCCGTTGAGCTCCGTCACAAAAGCTGGAGCGACGAGCGCGAGGCCACGGATGAGTTGTTGACCACCGCCGGCGCGGCTCTCGTGCAGATCGACGAGCCCAAGTTCCGCGACTCGATCCGGCAGACGTTCAAGCCGAACGTGTCCGATTTTTTCTACATGCGGCTGCACGGCCGGAACGCCGCGGACTGGTGGACGCACAAGGACCGCGACGATCGATACAACTATCTGTATTCAGAAGATGAACTGGAGCCGATTGCGGCCGCGGTCCGCGACGCGGGACGCACGGCGAAGAAGGCGTACGTCTACATGAACAATCACTTCGCCGCGAAAGCGGTGGCCAACGCGGCGATTCTGAAACATCAGCTCGGACAGGACCTTCCGGGCGAGTACCCGCCCGGTCTCGTCGATCGCTACCCCGCGCTGGCGGGCATCGTCAGGGTTTCTTCTCCCCTTTTACGTAGATCCTCCTGACGACGTCGCCCACGTCGATCTTCTCGACGACGTCGGAGCCGGCGATGACCTGGCCGAACACCGCGTACCGGCCGTCGAGCCTCGGCGTCGCCGTCAGCGTGATGTAGAACTGGCTGTCGCCAGACGCCGGATTCCCAGCATAGGCCAGCCCGACCGCGCCCTTCTTGTGCGTCCGCTTTTTCGAGAACTCGGCAACGCCGACCACCTTGCCGCTGCCTGAATCAGGGCCGCGTCCCCACAGATCTTTCTTGGTCATGTCGCGCGACTGCGGGTCGCCCATCTGGATCACGAAGTTCGGCTCGACGCGGTGAAAACGCTGGCCGTTGTAGAAGCCGCGCCGCACGAGGTTGAGGATGTGCCCGACGGTCTTCGGCGCGTCCTCCGGATAGGTCTCGAACTCGATGCTGCCCTTCGCCGTCTCGATGACGAGGACCGGGCCGGCGCCTGGCGAGGTCTGCTGAGCGGCTACGGATGAGCAAAGCCCGGCCGCGAGAACGAAGCTGATGAGCATGCTGAAATATAGCCCGGATCGCGCAAAGGCATGCAGTTTGCTCAGCCGTACGTCGGGGGTTCGTCATGATCGGATCACTGATTCGCCTGCTGCTCGTGGTCGTCATCGTGGTGGCAGCGGCCGCGTTTTTCCTCGGGTACCGCTGGAGTAACGGCACAGTCATACGGCCGGGCTCGGAACCGGTCGGTACGGTCGGACGGGTTGCGCCGGTCGATCCGTCGAAGGCGCGCGAGACCGGCGCAAAGATCGGCGAGCAGGTCGCGACCGCCGCGAACGCCGCCGGCGAGCTGCTCGAGGACGGCCAGCTTACGGCGAAGATCAAGTCGAAGATGACGCTCGACGATCTCGTCCAGGCGCGAACGATCAACGTCGACACGAAGGATGGCGTCGTGACCGTCAAGGGCCGCGTCCGGACGGAGGCGGAGCGTCAGCGCGCGCTCCAGCTTGCGCGCGAAACGGCGGGCGTGAAAGCCATCGTCGATCAGCTGGTCGTCGAGGTTCGCTGAATCGTGATCTGCGGAATCGGTGGCTAACGGCCGGTCTTCGTCACGCCGATCTTCGGACAGATGTCGACCAGGACGCAGGCCTGACACCGCGGGTAGACGGGACGGCAGACGTTCTGGCCCCACGTCACGAGATAGAGGTTGATGAGCGGCCACCAGCGGCGCGACGCAACTTTGTAGAGCGCCTGCTCGGTCTGTTCCGGCGTCTTCGTCAAGACCCATCCCATGCGGTTCGCGATGCGGTGGACGTGCGTGTCCACGCAGATGTTCTCGCGGCTCGCGTGCGCCAGGATCAGGACGAGGTTCGCGGTCTTGCGGCCGACACCGGGCAGCGTCAGCAAATCCTCCATCGTCGACGGGACGCGGCCGCCGAACCGCGCCATGACCTGCTCGCAGGCCGCTTTCACGTGCCTGGCCTTGTTTCGGTAGAAGCTCACCGGATAGATCAGTTTCTGAATCTCGTTCGTTTTCAATCGCGCCATCGTCCGTGGCGTGCGGGCGACGCGGAAGAGGCGCGCGGAGGCCGCGGCCGTCACCGGATCCCGCGTCTGTGCCGACAGCATCGTCGCGATGAGGACGTGGAAGGGGTCCTCCTGCTCTTCCTCGGCGATCTTCTCGACGGCCGGCTCCTCGAGACCGTCGATCGCCTTCGCCAGCCGGCGCATGACGTCCGCAACGGGCGCTGCAAAAACAGGAAGACGCCTTCTGGATTCTGAATTCTGGATTCTGGATTCCACAGTAGTCATACGGGGGTGAGCGGCGGCTGACCGCCCAGAACCGCGAGCACGTTGCTGACCGCGAGATCCGCCATCGCCGTGCGCGTCTCGCGCGTGGCGCTGCCGAGGTGCGGCGCGAGGACCACGCTGTCGAAGCCGGGCAGATCCGGATGCACCATCGGCTCCTTTTCGTAGACGTCGAGCGCGGCCCCGGCGATCAGCCGCTCGCGCAGCGCCCACGCCAGCGCCGCCTCGTCCACGACGGGCCCGCGCGAGGTGTTGATCAGGTATGCGGTGCGCTTCATCCGCGCCAGCGTGCGCTGATCGATTATGTGCCGCGACTCCGGCGTCAGCGGCGTGTGGATCGAGATGACGTCGGAGGTCACGAGCAGCTCGTCGAAGCTGACGCTCCGGCAGGCCTGAAGGCCTGCGCTACGCCCATTCGACCCGCGATGGTACGCGACCGTCATCCCGAAGGCCGGGGCCCGCGCGGCGACCGCCCGGCCGATCCGTCCCATGCCCAGAATTCCGAGCTGCTTGCCGCTCAGCTCGGCCCCCAGCATGAAGTCGAGCCCCCAGCGCTTCCAGCCGCCCGTGCGAACCAGCCGATCGCCTTCGGTGATCCGCCGCGTGACCGAGAGAATCAGGCCCCACGTGAACTCGGCGACCGCCTCGGTGAGCACGTCCGGCGTGTTGGTGACGACGATCCCTCGCGACCGCGCGTGCGCGACGTCGATGTTGTCGTACCCCACGGCGACATCCGCGATGATCTTCAAGCGCTGTGCGGCGTCGATCACGGAGGCGTCGACGCGGTCGGTCAGGACGCAGATGAGAGCGTCCGCCTCGCGAATCCGGTCCCGCAGCTCGTCCGGCGTGAGCCCCTCGCCGTCGTGCACGTCGACCTCGAAGCGCTCCTGAAGGCGCGCGATGACCCTGGAGGGCAGGCGCCGGGTGACCAGTACCGTCAATGGCCGTGCGACAGGCAGTACCCGCAGTGATTGCAGCTCACCGCCGGCTCGATCAGGCAGGGACCTTCGATGTCGCCGCCGCTCAGCACATTGAAACGATCGTGGCTCGGATGCCGCGCCTGACCGGTGATGAGAGCCCGCGATGCAGACGGGGCGCGCGGGCCAAGATGACGCTCGACGGCCTCGCGAATCAGAGAACGGAGGGCCTGCTCGTCCATTTCAGTTGACCGGGGCTCCGGCCCCGGGGCGCCGCATAACGGCCTGGTGGCTATCCTAGATCGACGCGGTCGACGATTCCCATTATGGCAGCATCGACGGCCGCGGCCTTCCGGCCGAGCGCGTCTCCGGCCGCGCGGCCCTCGAGGACGACCAGGACCTTCTCGCCGACGCCGGCGCCGACCGAATCGATCGCCAGCAGCGCGGTCCCGCGCGGCGCGTCGTCGAGCGTCAGCGGCTGGACGAGCAGAAGCTTCGCGCCTTCGAGCTTCCGGTTCTTCTGCGTTGCGACGACGGTACCGACGACTCGGGCGAGCAGCATATTGCGGCTGAGGCAGCCCTGAAGGGCTGCGCTACGGTGTCTACGACGGTGCTTCGTTCGTCCAGTGATCGACGATCCCGACGATGGTGGCGTCCGACGGCGCTTCGACGGGATAGAACGGATACGCCGCTTCCCGGCCGCGGACGAAAAACACGTTCTCGCCGACGCCGGCGCCGATCGAGTCGCATGCGACCAGCGTGCGTCCTGCCGACGTTCCATCCGCGGCGATCGGCTGAATCAGCAGGAGCTTGATGCCCGTCAGGTTGGCGTCCTTCCGTGTCGCGACGACGTCACCGATTACGCGGGCGAGCTGCATGGGCCGAACATCTGACTACTAGTCCTGCACTTCCTACTAGTCCTGCACCTCGATGGCGTCCACGATGCCCACGATGGCCGCATCGACAGGACAGTCTTTCATCCCGAACGCCATGCGCGCGGAGCTGCCAGAGACGATGAGCACCGTTTCCCCGACTCCAGCGTCGACCGTGTCAACCGCGACCAGATAGCCGCCGTCCATGCGGCCCTGCGGATCGATCGCGCGCGCGACGAGCAGCTTGTTGCTCACCAGCCGCTCGTCCTTTCGGGTAGCGACGACGGTGCCGACGATCTTGGCCAGGATCATGACGGGTGATCGGACCTCGGGCCTCGAGGTCCGAGGCACGAACCCCGAGGCACGTATCTAGACTTTCGCAGCAGCGGCTTTCCCGATCGGCAGGGTGTCTTCGAGGTTCGCGTGCGGGCGCGGGATGACGTGGACCGACACGAGCTCGCCGACGCGGCGCGCCGCCGCCGCCCCGGCGTCGGTCGCCGCCTTCACCGCCGCCACGTCGCCGCGCACGATCGCGGTCACGTAGCCCGCGCCGATTTTTTCCCAGCCGACCAGGGTGACCTTGGCCGCCTTGACCATGGCGTCCGCCGCTTCGATCATCGCGACGAGCCCCTTGGTCTCGACCATCCCCAGCGCCTCGCCCATTGAATGCCTCCACGCGCCCGTTACGTCGGGCCTATCCCGACACGCCCGACCTGAAGGTCGGGCCTACGTCAGTTTCTTGATCGCGTCCTCGATGAGGGCCGTAAGCTCGCGGTATGTTAGCCGAATTTCCTGATCCGATCCTAGCGCCGTATCCGGAATCAGTCGCGCGCCGCCTACCGACCGCGGCGCCTGTACGACCTGACAGGTCGGATCGTCCGCGTCCGGACCGTCGGCGCAAATCGGCGCCGGCGACGCAATCCCGTACATCCCGCGGAGCCCCTGGAGCCGCTCGACCTCCTCGCGCGACAGGAGGTGCTCGCGCCCGAGCAGGCGCGCCGCGAGGCTGATGCGGGCGAAGTGCTCGACCGTCTCCATCTTGTAGTACGCCGAGAACAGCTCCCGGCAGGCGGTGAGCGCGCCGTGGTTCGCGAGGAGCAGGCCATCGTGGACGCCGATGTACCGCTCGACCGCATCCGCCAGCTCGCTGGTCGACGGCGTTCCATACGCGGCGATCGGAATGGCGCCGAGCGTCGTCACCACCTCGGCGAGCACGGCGCGGTCCAGGGGGATACCGGCGACCGCGAAGCCGGTCGCGACCGGCGGGTGCGCGTGCACGACGGCCTGGATGTCCGGGCGGCGCCGGTAGACCGCCAAGTGCATGAGGAGCTCGGTCGACGGATCGCGATCGCCGGCGATCTTGCGGCCGGACATGTCGGTCACGACCATCATCTCGGGCGTCATGAAGCCCTTCGACACGCTCTTGGGCGTCGTCAGGATTCGATCGGCGCCGAGGCGGACGCTGACGTTCCCGTCGTTGGAGGCGACGTACTCGCGCGCGTGGAGCCGCCGCCCCACCTCGACGATGTCCGCGCGGAGCGCGTCCTCGGACTTCATCGTCAGCTCCTGGCCCTGGCGAGAAACTGCTCCCGACAGCGCTCAGAACAGAAGTACTGCGTGACGCCCGCAGCTGTCAGCGGAAGCGCTCGGGCCGGAACGACATACGTGCCGCAGATCGGGTCGCGCACGAGCTGCACCGGGCCGCCTCCCTGATGGCCTTTCTTTTCAGCCATGCCCGCAATGACGCCGCCGACAAGGCGCGACAGCACCCGGATGAGCACCAGCACCAGGAGCAGGCGGATGACCCAGGTCACGAGACTCCGGGATGGGCCGCCTTCATGCTCTCGAGCGCCTGTTTCGCTGCGCGCGCCTCCGGGCTGTCGGGGGCGATCGCAATAACCTTTTGCCAGGCCTCCGCGGCGCCGGCGAGATCCTGCTTGCCGAAGGCGCGCACGATCCCCTGGTTCAGGATCGTCTTCGTGTGTTTGGGGTTGATGGCGAGCGACCGGTCGAATTGCGCGAGCGCCCGATCCGGCTGATTCGTGTAGTAGTAGCTGACGCCCAGATCGGTACTCACGTCGACGTTGCGCGGGTCGAGCTTGAGCGAGTCCTCGTACCAGCGGATAGCCTGATCGTACCGTTCGACGTCGAAGTACATGTTGCCCAGCTCGGCGCGCACCGCGGGATCGCTCGGCGCCTGCTGTGCCCGCACCTCCAGGGCTCTGGCGCGTGTCTCGTCGAACTGCGGCTGCTGCGCGCCCGCCTGCGGTTGACCTGGCGGCGGCGCCTCGGCCCGTGCGGCGGCTGGCGCCAGGCGCGGCGTCGCCTGCTGACTCCCGAGAATCCAGCCCACGATGAGCCCGAAGAAGGCTCCCGCAACCGCGAAGACTACGGACTCTTTGGACATCTCAGCAGTGTCGATTGGCGATTGGGGCAAGGATCATAACAGTGTGCGCCGAAACCAGTCCACCAGCGTACGGATGAGCGATTCGTCGTGCTCAAACATCGCCGTGCCATGGCCGGCGCGCTCCAGCAGGAGCATCTCCCGCCCCGTCGCGTCCTTCGAGAGCTCACGGACCGAGCGCCACGCGTACGGATCGTCGCGGCTGGCGACGAGCAGCGCCCGACGCTTGCCGTACTTCTTCATCGCCGCCTCGATCCGCACCCCGCGATAATCCATCGACGGCGACAACAGCGCAATCGACCGGATCGTCCCGTCGTCGCCCGCCGCGAGCGCCACGAGCGTCGCGCCGAGGGACGCGCCCATGAGCCCGACACGGCCCGGCAGCACGTCCGCGCGCGTGTCGAGGAACCGTTTCGCGGTTCTGACGTCGGCGACCATCGCGCCGAGCGTCGCGCGCTCGTCGCCGCCGCCGCCGGGGGAAGACTCGCCGTGCCCGCGGAGGTCGATGGCCAGCGTCGTGAAGCCCTCGCCGGCGAGCCGCGCGCCGGCGGCCTCCCAGTCCTTTCGCGATCGGCCCAGCATGTGGACGAGGATGATCGCCGGCGCCGGGCGCCGCGACGGTTCCATCATCGTCGCGACGATGGTCTGGCCGTCCGGCGTCTGGAACGTCACGCGGCTGGTGCGATCCTGCCGGGCGAGCGCGAACGCGGAGCCCACGCACAGGGACACGAACACGAGGACGGCGCCCGGGGGGGCCAGTGAGAGCATCCGCGCCGGCGATCGGAGTGTGAATCGCGTGCGCACGAGCGGGTCAGGGCTCCGCCAGGACCGCGAGGTATTCGCGGACGACCGTGCTCAGTCCGACGAACACCGCGCGGCTGATGATGGCGTGGCCGATCGAGACCTCGGCCAGATGCGGGAGCCGTCGGAAGAGCGTGAGATTCTCGAGGTCCAGGTCGTGGCCGGCGTTGACCCCGAGCCCGCGATCGTGCGCGAGACGCGCGGCCGCCTCGTAGCGGCGGAAGCTGTCCTCCGCCTCGCGCTCTCCCCGCTCCCACGCCCGGGCGTACGGCTCGGTGTAGAGCTCGACGCGGTCCGCGCCGACATCGGCCGCCCAGCGGATGGAATCCGCCTCGGGATCGACGAACAGGCTGACGCGGACGCCGCGGTCGCGCAGATCTCTCACCGTGCCGCCGAGTCGATCGCGCGGGGTGTCGGGGCCCCAGCCCGCCTGGCTCGTGATCTCGCCGGGCCGCACGGGCACCAGCGTGCACTGATCCGGTTTCACCTCGTGGACGAGCGCGATGAGATCCGGCCGCGGATCGCCCTCGATATTGAACTCGATGGTTCCTTTGAGCGGTCCGAGCAGGGCGGCGATGGCGCGCACGTCGCCCGGGCGAATGTGCCGCTGGTCGTGCCGGGGATGCACGGTGACGCCTGGCGCACCCGCCTCGACGACCGTCCGCGCCGCCGCGAGCGGATCCGGCAGATCGCCGCCGCGCGAGTTGCGCAGCGTCGCGACCTTGTTGACGTTGACGGAGAGCTTAATCAAACCGATCCGGCCATCACCCGAGGTGGGCCTTGACCATCCCGGCGAGCTCGGAGGCCCAGGACTGGATCTCGCTCTGGTCGCGCCCCTCGATCATGATCCGCAGCAGCGGCTCGGTGCCCGAGTAGCGCACCAGCAGCCGCCCCTGGCCCGCGAGCCGATCTTCGACCTTCCGCATCGCGTCGGCGATCGCCGGCACACCATGCAGGTCGCGCTTCTCGCGTACCTTCACGTTGACGAGCACCTGCGGGTACGTTTTCAGGTCGGCGGCCAGGTCCGCCAGCTCGCGGCCGGTCTCGGCCATCACGCGCAGCACACGCAGCGCGGTCACGATGCCGTCGCCAGTGAACAGATGGTCGGAAAAGATGACGTGCCCCGACTGCTCGCCGCCGAGCCGCAGGCCGCGTTTGACCATCTCTTCCATGACGTACTTATCGCCCACGGCGCACCGGACCAGCGTGATCCCGTGCTCGCGGAGCGCGATCTCGAGGCCGATGTTGCTCATCACGGTCGCGACGATGGCGTCGCCGGCAAGCGCGCCCGTGCGCTTCATCTGCTTCGCGCACATGAGCAGAACCGCGTCGCCGTCCACGATCCGGCCCTCGGCCGAGACGAAGATCGCACGGTCGCCATCTCCATCGAACGCGACACCGAAACGGTGGCCTCCCTTGCGGACGAGGTCAACGAGCCGGTCGGGATGCGTCGACCCGCACTCCAGGTTGATGTTGCGTCCATCCGGCGCGTTGCCGGTGACCGTCGTGCGGAAGCCCAGCGCCCCGAACAGCCGCGGCGCGACCGTCGTCGTCGCGCCGTTGGCGAGATCGAGAGCGATGCTCATCGACCCGAGCCGGCCCGGATCGGGCAGGGCCTCGCGCGCATGGGCGACGTACTCGTCGACGACATCGACGCGCTCCACCGGCGAGTCGGTGCCGTCGGTCACCGTCCAGGAGGTGTCGGCGACGATCCCTTCGATCTTCGCCTCGAGCGCCTCGCCGAACTTCTCGCCGGCGCCGGAGAACACTTTGATTCCGTTGTCCTGATAAGGATTGTGCGACGCGGAGATCACGAGACCGGCGTCGAAATGCGCACGCGTCACGTACGCAATCGCGGGCGTGGGCAGCACGCCTCCCGAGACGAGCGTCGCCCCCTGGGATCGGATCCCGCGCGCCAGCGCGCGCTCCAGGGATTCGCCCGACTCGCGCGTGTCGCGGCCGACGACCAGCCGGAGCTGCTGGCCGTCGTGACCGCCTCGCGGCAGAGCGCGGACGAGCGCCGCGCCGAGCCGTGCGACGGTCTCGGCATCGAGCGGGTACTCGCCAGCCGTCCCGCGCACGCCGTCGGTTCCGAAGAGACGTGACATCTGCTCGCTAACGGATGACGACCGTGGCTACGCCCGGATCGATCCGGACCACTCCGAATGCCTGGGCGGGCTCGGTGCGCACTCGAAGATTGTACCGGCCGGGTCCGAGGCCGGCAAGGTCGACGAAGGCTTCGATCCCGTCGCTCCCGACCCCGTCGAGCGCTTCTTTCCCGCCGCGGACGGTCACGCGCACGGTTTCGGAGGCCACCGAGGCGCGCTGTCCGGGCGTCAGGTTTCGCAGGCGCACAGGCACTCCGGTCACCACGCGTTCGATCGGCGCCGGCACGACGTCGATCGTCACGAAGGCATTCTGCGCCTCGCGCAGCCGCACCGCGGAGTCGGCGACGCCGACCGTCACGGTATCGATGATGGGGCCCGTGGCGCCGGACACGACCAACGGCTCGGTCGTCGCCTCCGCGACTTCGTTCAGCCGACTCTCGGGCCCCACGATCTGCACGGTCGACGGCTCGGCGGTAATCCGTCCGACGACGAAGCCGGGCGCCGGGTCGCCCTCGACGGCAGGCACGACAGGGACCGTACGGAGGTTGGTCTTCTCCAGCTCGAGAGACAGCGTGGCCGGCACGACCTGCGCGACCTCCACGCCGTACGGCGCCTCCACCTCGTCATTCCGGAGGTGAAACAGCCGGGATCCCGCGCGCGCAGCACGCAGATCGAGGACGACGATCACTTCGCCGGGGTCGAGACGGCTCAACATGCCCGACGGCCCCCGCATCCGGACGTCCACCGTCACCGGAGGATCGCCGACGATCTCGAGCCCGGCGGGGATGTTTCTGAACTCGAGGGGCACGCGCAAACTGCGCTCGACGATGTGCTCGCCGGCGACCGTCAGCCACAGCAGCGCGGCGAGCGTGACGGCCAGCACCTTGAGCCAGAGATTTCTGAGGGGGTTGTAAGCCATCAGATCTCGTAGGCGGCGCTCGGCGCCCTGGCCGGAGCGCGTCGCTGCAACACGAGCGCGGCCAGCCTGGCGCGGAGCTGGTCGGCGTTCAGATCGCGCTCGAGCTGTCCGTCGAGAGCTATCGAGATCTTCCCTGTTTCCTCCGACACGACGACGGCGATCGCGTCGCTTTCCTCCGTGAGGCCGATCGCGGCGCGGTGGCGCGTGCCGAGCTCGCGGCCGAACACCGGATTGACGGTCAGAGGCAGGAAGCAGGCGGCGGCCGCGACGCGGCCTTCCTGAATCATCACCGCTCCGTCGTGGAGCGGCGCGCCAAGCTGGAAGACCGTCACCAGCAGGTCGTGCGTCACCTCTCCGTCGATCGGTATCCCGCTCTCGATGTAGTTCCGCAGCCCGATCTCGCGCTCGATCGCGATAATCGCGCCCGTCTTGTGGGCGGCAAGCATCGCCGAGGCGCTGACGATCTCCTCGATCGCCTCGTCGCCGGTGTCACCCCGGGCGAACCAGCGGAAGAACGGCGCGCGGCCCAGGTGCGCCAGGGCGCGGCGGATGTCGGACTGAAAGATCACGATCGCGGCGAACCCGACGTAGACGAGCAGGTTGCGAATGAGCCAGTTGACGGTCTGGAGCGGAAAGAGCCGCGAGACAAACAGCAGGAGCAGGATGAGAAGCGAGCCGGCGGCCATCTGCACGGCGCGCGTGCCTCGGATCAGCTTCAGCGACTCGTAGATCACCAGCGCGACGATGGCGATGTCGAGGATGTCCCACCAGGTCATCGGCGGGCGGCGAATCGCGGTCGTCAGCCACTCCAACACGGGGGTTAGCTTACATTACGGAAGGTGCACGAGGTGCCTCGAGTGCCACAATAAGCGCTGTGAAGTCGCGGAAGCGCTACGACATTCCATTGCCGGGTGGCGCTCGCCTGGAGCTCGGCGACCGGACGCTCGTGATGGCGATCCTCAACATCACGCCCGATTCGTTCGCGGGCGGGGGCGCCCGGATGGAGCCCGCGCGCGCGATTGACGACGCGCTGCGGATGGTCGAGCAAGGGGCCGACATCCTGGACGTCGGCGGAGAATCCACGCGTCCCGGCGCAGAACCGGTCTCAGCGGACGAAGAACTGCGGCGAGTCCTGCCGGTCCTCGACGGGCTCGCCGGACGCGCTCGTGTGCCCATCTCGATCGACACCTACAAAGCGCGCGTCGCGGAGGCGGCGCTCGACCGCGGCGCGTCGATCGTCAACGACATCAGCGGCTTGCTGTACGAGCCCGAACTGGGACAGCTCGCCGCGCGCCGCGGCGCGGCGCTCGTGCTGATGCACCATCGCGGCCGCTCCACCGACATGTACCGCGAGGCCGTGTACGCCGACGTGGCTGGCGACGTCGCCGCGGAGCTCTCCGCGCGGATCGAGGCCGCCCTCGCCGCAGGCGTCGCGAGGGACCGCGTCGTCATCGATCCGGGGCTCGGCTTCGCCAAGCGCCCGGAGCACACCTACGGGGCGCTGGCCAACCTCGACCGGCTCGCCGCGCTCGACCGGCCGATCCTCGTCGGCGCCTCGCGCAAGTCATTCCTGCGCGAGGCCATCGGCGACAAACCGGCCGCGGAGCGCCTCTGGGCCACCGCCGCGGTCGTCACGGCGGCTGTCCTGAACGGCGCACATATCGTGCGGGTTCACGATGTCAAAGAGATGATCGATGTGGTGAGAACGGCGGACCGGATCCGAGCGGGGACGGTGTAGGCCCGACCTTCAGGTCGGGCGTGCGCGGATCACCCCGAACGTTCGGGTAATCCGGGCACGCCCGGCCTTTAGGCCGGGCCCTACATTATTCCTGTGTAACCGGCTTCGAGATCGTTGGAACGATCGCCGGCCGCTCGCGCGACGGGCGGCGGCTCGCGTCGTCGGCCGGCGCGGCCGGAGTCTGGGCTGCGGGACGCACCAGCTCCTCGAGCGGCTCGCCCATGACGATCCGACGCACCTGATCGGCGTCGAGCACCTCGCGGATGAGGAGCTCCTCGGCGACGCGCTCGAGCTTCTCCTGATGTTCCAGGAGGACCACGCGGGCGCGGGAGTAGTTCTCAGTGACGATCCGTTTCACTTCGTGGTCGATCCGGACCGCCGTGTCCTCGCTGTAGTCCTGATGCTGGGCGATCTCGCGGCCGAGGAAGATCTGCTCCTCCTTCTTGCCGTAGGTGAGCGGGCCCATCTGGTCGCTCATCCCCCACTCGCACACCATCTTGCGCGCCAGCTCGGTCGAGCGCTCGAGGTCGTTGCCGGCGCCGGTCGTGATCCCACCCAGCGTGATCTCCTCGGCGATGCGACCGCCGAGCAAGATCGCGAGCATGTCGTGCAGGTACTCGCTCGAGTAGTTGTGCTTGTCGTCCTCGGGCAGCTGCATCGTCACACCGAGCGCCATCCCGCGAGGAATAATCGTGACCTTGTGGATCGGATCGGCGTGCGGCAGCAGCACGGCCAGCAGGGCGTGCCCCGCCTCGTGGACCGCGGTGACCTTCTTCTCCGCCTCGCTGATGATCATGGAGCGCCGCTCGGCGCCCATGAGCACCTTGTCCTTCGCGAACTCGAAGTCCGCCATGCGGACGGTGCGCTGGTTGTAGCGCGCCGCGTTCAGCGCCGCCTCGTTGACGAGATTCGCGAGATCGGCGCCGGAGAAGCCGGACGTCCCGCGCGCGAGCACGTGGATGTCCACGTCGTCCGACAGCGGAATCTTCTTGGTGTGTACCGCGAGGATGCCCTCACGGCCCTTCACGTCGGGCCGGTTGACGACGATGCGCCGGTCGAAGCGGCCGGGCCGGAGGAGCGCCGGATCGAGCACGTCGGGGCGGTTCGTCGCCGCCACGAGGATGACGCCCTCGTTCGACTCGAACCCGTCCATCTCGACGAGCAGCTGGTTCAGCGTCTGCTCGCGCTCGTCGTGCCCGCCCCCGAGCCCGGCGCCGCGATGGCGTCCGACCGCGTCGATCTCGTCGATGAAGACGATGCACGGCGCGTTTTTCTTCCCCTGCTCGAACAGGTCGCGGACGCGGGACGCGCCGACGCCGACGAACATCTCGACGAAATCCGAGCCGCTGATCGAGAAAAACGGGACGTTCGCCTCACCCGCCACGGCGCGCGCGAGCAGGGTCTTGCCGGTTCCCGGGGGGCCCATCAGGAGGACGCCCTTCGGGATCCGCCCGCCGAGCTTCTGGAACTTCTGCGGTTCCTTGAGGAACTCGATGATCTCCTGAAGCTCTTCCTTCGCCTCGTCCACGCCGGCCACATCCTTGAAGGTGACCTTTTTCTGCGAGCTGGACGACAATTTCGCGCGGCTCTTGCCGAACGAGAGGGCTTTGTTCCCCCCGCTCTGCATCTGCCGCATGATGAAGATCCAGAACCCGATCATCAGGAGGATCGGGGCCCAGGAGTACAGGAGGTTGGCCCAGGGACTGGTGGTCTGGGGTTTGGCGGCGATGCGGACGGCCCTCTGGTCCAGCTCGTTGCCCAGACCCTCGAACTGCGACGGGGCATACGTCCGGAACTTGCTGTCCACGCCGATCTTGAGGCTGCCGACGATCTCGGGTCCGGTGATCGTCACTTCCTCGACTTCGCCGTTCCGGACCTTGGTCAGGAAATCGCTGAAAGAGATGACCTGCTCAGACCCCTGCAGCCCGGTCGAAAAATTCCAGATCAGGACCGCCACCACGACCAGAACCATCCAGAAGAGCAAACTTTTGAGGGTCGAACTCACCCGAGGCCTCCTAACCGCCTTGCTTTCAAGAGTATCACGCTTGCCGCGGGCTCCGTGACCCGAAAATCCTCGGCCACGGTCTGGCCCACGACCCACACAATTCTGTCGTTCCGATCGACGACGAGCGGCAGCCGATCTCGTTCAGATCGTGCGACTTTCCGGTCAACCAGCAGATCTTGCAGCTTTTTGCGCCCTCCGAGGCCCAGGGGCCGGAGTGCATCCCCTGGCCGCCGGCTCCGCACGGTCAGCTCAGGTCCCAGTCCTGACGCCTGGACTGCAACTTCGTGTCCACGTGAGTCCAGCTTGCCCGCCGCCCCTGCGCCCCGCTCGGCCGAGATCGACCAACCGGCTTCGACGATCTCGACCTCACCAGGAATAGACAACGAATACGCAAAACCGTTCGGTTCTCCGGCCTGCCGCGGTGACGCGGGTCTGATGATGATGTCGGCTCCGAGGCGCGCGACGTGCACGCCCGGCAGATCCAGCGCCTGATCGGGCTCGAGCCCGAGCACAGCGTCGACGTGCTCGAACCCGGCGAATCCGGCGCCCTCGACCTCGGCAAGCGCCCCCCGCACGATGCGCCGGGCCAGCGCCACCGGGACCGCCCGGAGCGCCGCCGCGTCGAGCCGGATGTGTGTGCCGTCATTATCTAAGACGACGGAGGAGGCCATTTCGATTGCACGAGTTTCGAGCCAGGAGTCCTCGTCGCGGGCGAGGGCCGCTTCACGCGCCAAAACGTCGACGACGCCGGGCGAGAAACGCTCGGTGAGAAAAGGGATGAGCTCGTGCCGGACGCGGTTGCGCGGGATGGCGACGTCGGCGTTCGATTCGTCGTCGCGCCACTCGAGACCGCGCTCGGCGAGAAACGCCATGACGTCGGCGCGGGTCGCCTCGAGGAGCGGCCGCACGATGGCGCCGGCGCGCGGGTGAATGCCCCCGAGGCCGCGCGGTCCGGCGCCCCGGAGGAGCCGGAGCAGGAACGTTTCGGCCTGGTCGTTCCGCGTGTGGCCGACCGCGACGCGGTCGGCCGCGAGGCGCCGCGCCGCCCGCTCGAGAAACTCGTAGCGCGCGCGCCTGGCGGCCGTCTCGATCGACACACCCCATCCTGCGGCAAGCGCGGTGACGTCGGCTGATTCGACGTCAATCGGGAGGCCGATCGCCGCCGCGACGCCGCGGCAGAACCGCTCGTCTGCCTCGGCGGCGGCGCCGCGGAGCTGATGGTTGAAGTGCGCGAGGCCGGCGAGCGTATACCCGCCGGCGCGCTGCAGGTCGTTCAGGACGTGCGCCAGGGCCATCGAGTCGGGCCCGCCCGAGACCGCCACGGCGACCCGGCTCCCGCGCGGGATCAGATCGTGACGCCGAATCGTCCGCAGGACGCGGTCCGTAAGCACCACATCACCCGATCGCCCATCGCAGATCGCCGAAAGATTGGTGCCGGTGCAGGGACTTGAACCCCGGACACTGCGGATATGAGCCGCATGCTCTAACCACTGAGCTACACCGGCAGGAACCACTTATTATAGCGGCAATCTCTTCACACTGGAGGCGAGCGGCATGCCGAGAGAGGCCAATCTGTTCCGGATCACCGGCGGCTCCCCTACGCGCGCGCTGAAGCGGGTCGCGAACATCCCGCCCAGCTGGATCGCCCGCGCGAGGAAGGCGCGCAAGTCGCGGGAACCAGAGGTCGCAAAGGCCCTGCAGAAGGCTTCGCGCCTCCGCCGCCGCCGGCCGAACGCCCGCGCCGCGATCCGCAACGCGGAGACGGAAGTGCGCGCCCTGCTTCGCGAGTGGGAGGTCGCCTATCAGAAGCAGTGCTTCTATTACGGCATCAGGGCGCTGCTGGAGATCGGGAGGAAGGGCAAAACGAGCCTGTGAGGCCAGAGAGGATCTGGAGGGCGCAGAGAAAGGCGGGGACAAGGAGACACAGAGACGCAGAGGCACAGAGATATTTTTGGGTTTCTCCGTGTCTCTGTGGCTCTGTGTCTCATCGTCCCCGGTCTTCTCTGTGTCCTCCCGGCCTCACCACCGCCCCCGGTCCACGACGTAATCGGATCCGATGCGCGCGATCGACGGCGTGCCCGCCTGGCGCATGACCAGGACGAGCTCGCGGTGCAGGATCTCGAGCACTTTCTCGACGCCTGGCTGACCGAACCCCGCGAGCCCCCAGACGTAGGGACGGCCGATGCAGACGGCTGTGGCGCCGAGCGCGAGCGCCTTGAAGATGTCCGTGCCGCGCCTGAATCCGCTGTCGACCAGCACGGGCACCTTGCCGCCCGCGCCCTCGACGACCTCGCGCAGACATTCAATCGACCCCCGCTGGCTATTCTCGCTGCGCCCGCCATGGTTGGACACCACGATGCCGTCGGCGCCGCGTTCGACGGCCATCTGGGCGTCCTCACCGGTCACCAGTCCCTTGAGAATCAACTTCATTCGCGTGCGGTCTTTGAGTCGGTTGACGAAGTCCCAATTCCACACGTACGGCGTCAGCCTTGTTGTCTTTGACAGATCGAGTCCGGCGAACATTGGCCTCTGAAGCTGGGAGCGCTCCCACGGAACGGTGTGGCAGACCTTGCAGGGCCGGGTGTCTCGTCGCATGTACCGCTGCAACGCTTCGCGGTTGGTTCCGACATTGTCCACGGTGAGGACCAGGACCGGGCAGCCGGCCTTCTCGGCTCGAGCCACGAGCGCTTCGGTGACGGCCCAGTCGTCGGTGGGATACAGCTGGTACCAGACCGGCTCGCCACGAGCTTCATTGACAGGCTCGACAGCCGTCGAGGCGACCGTCGAGAGGATCTGAAGATGCCGTGTGGCTCGGGCGGCGCGCGCTACCGCCAGCTCGCCGTCGGGATGAAAGGCCTTCTGGCTGCTGACCGGCGCGAGAACAATCGGCGTGTCGTACTTGACGCCGAACAGCGTGACCGACGTGTCCACCTGACCCACGTCGACGAGCCGGCGGACGCGCAGCTGGTATCTGCCGAACGATTCACGGTTCGCCCGAAGGGTCCCGTCATCGTCCGTGCCGGTCGCAAGGTAACCGAAATGCGCGGGCGGGAGCTTCTGCCGCGCCACAGCCTCGAAGTCCAGAACGTTGAGAGCCTGGTCCAGCGATGCAATGACGGCATCGGCCTGCTGGAGTGACGTGACGGAAGCGTCGGACGCGAGGCCTGCCGCGACGCCCGGCGGGTCGAGCAGGGACGGGAGTCCGCTCGCGCGGGCCGCCCACGCGGCCAGCGGGCTCGCGGCCATGAAGCGGAGGAAGCGCCGGCGAGCGATCGCACGGCGCTCCGCGTCGCGGCTCGTCGTCATGTCGAAATCTCCTCCACGAGCGCCGCCGCGAGCAGCGGCAGCATGATCTCGTGGTGACCGGTGAGCGAGAACCCGCGCCCCGTCCCGGCAACCGGCCGCGTCACGACGTTGGTCTGGGGCCGATAAAGCCGGACGAAGTCGAGGTTGACGGTCGTCAGGCTCGCGAGCGGGATGCCGCGGTTGCGCGCCAGCGCGACCGCCTTGAGAAAGACTTCCGGCAGCACGACCGCGGATCCGCAGTTCAGATAGACGCCACGTTCGAGCCGGGCCACGTTCGCGACGAAGTGGCGGAAGTCCCGGAGGCTTCCCTCGCCGATCGCGGCGCCCGAGGCGGAGGCGTGCATGTGAATGACGTCGGTGCCGAGCGCGACGTGCACGGTGACCGGCACGCTGAGGCGCGCGGCGGAAGCGAGCAGGCTGCGGTCGGCGAAGCGCGGCTTTGCGTCCGCCAGGTGCCGCGCGACCGCCTGGCCGATCCCGAGCCCCGCCTGAACGCCGCGCGCGATCGCCTCGTTCAGGCCGCGGCCCGTTTCCTCCGCCATCCCGAATCGGCCGGGCCCCAGCGACTCTTCCACGTTCTCGGAGGTTCCTCCGGCGATCGCCACCTCGAAGTCGTGGATGACCCCCGCTCCGTTGAGCGCGATCGCGGACACGAACCCTCGTTCCATCAGATCGATGATGATGGGCGCGAGCCCGGTCTTGATGACGTGCGCGCCCAGCCCCCAGACGATGCCGCCATCATTCTTCCTCGCCAGCGTCAGCGCCTCGACGACCGCGCGGAAGTCCTCGGCGGCGAGCATCCGCGGCAGCGATGCGAGCCACGAGCGCATCCCGGCGCCCGGCGCGTAGGGCTTGGCGAAGTCCTCCACGCGCGCCTTGCTGGTCCGGGAGGCCAACGGATAGGTCCGGACGTCAGAGAGATCGAACTCGTCGTAGGGGAAGGGCATGCTGGTTGCGGAAGAATACCTCAGAGAATGAGCATCGCATCGCCGTAGCTGTAAAAGCGGTACCGCTGTTCGATCGCCTCACGGTACGCCTCGAGAATCAGCTCGCGCCCCGCGAACGCCGACACCAGCATCAGCAGCGACGACCGCGGGAGGTGGAAGTTCGTCAGCATCCCGCCCACGACCTTGAAGGCGTAGCCGGGATAGATGAACAGGTCGGCTGTACCTCGGTCCGCCTTAAGGCGGACACTACGAGAATCGGAGAGGCGGGCGGCTGACTCGAGCGCTCGCGTCGTCGTCGTGCCGACCGCGACGACACGTCGCCCTTCGTCCAACGCTCGATTGAGCGCCCCCGCGGCGACAGGCGAGATGTCGTACGCCTCCGGGTCCACCTGGTGCTCCTCGACCTCGTCGGTTCGCACCGGCTTGAAGGTCCCGTACCCCACGTGCAAGGTGATCGCAATCCGCTCCACGCCTCGCGCGGCGAGACGATCGAGCAGGTCGGCCGTGAAATGGAGGCCGGCGGTCGGCGCCGCGACCGACCCACGAGCCTGTGCGTAGACGGTCTGATACCGCTCGCGATCCTCCGCACGATCCGCGCGCTTGATGTACGGCGGCAGCGGGACGTGCCCGAGCTCGTCCACCCGCTCGTCGATTCCGGCGCCGTCGTCGGTCCAGAGGCGGATCGTCCGCCGTCCGTGAAATCGTCGCTCGAGGACCTCTGCGTGGAGCCCGCGCGGCGCGGCGCCGAACGTGACGCGCGCTCCCTCGCGCAGCTTCTGGCCGGGATGCATCAGCGCGTCCCAACGATCCCCCTCGAGTCGGCCGACGAGCAGGCACTCGACCGCTCCACCGCTGGGAACGCGACGCCCCAACAACCGCGCCGGAAACACGCGCGTGTCGTTGACGACGAGCGCGTCGCCGGTCTGGAGCAACTCGGGCAGATCCGCGATCGAGACATGAGCCTTCTCGCCGGTCGAGCGATTCAACACGAGGAGCCGCGACGCGCCGCGAGGCGCGGGCTCCTGAGCGACGAGCCCGGCCGGAAGATCAAAGTCGAAATCGGAAACCTTCATGTAAGATTCGACACGGTAGCATGCCCGATTCGAACCGGACGATTCGCAACGGCACCGAAGGCCAGCCGCCGGTTTCGATCCAGTCGCCGGTCAACATCCGGAGCGCGGCGCTCACGGCGGTGCTCGTGCTGGCGACGATCTTCCTGCTCCAGTACGCGCAGGCGGTGCTGATTCCGATCGTGCTGGCCCTGCTCGTCAGCTACATGCTGTCGCCGATCGTCACCACGCTGCACCGCGTGCGCATTCCGCGTGTCCTGGGGGCGGGCGTCGCCGTCACGCTGCTCGTCGCGGCCTCGTCTGCCGCGGTCTGGTCGATATCGGACGACACCATTCGCATCGTCGATGACCTCCCCAGGGCGGCGCGCCAGATGCGCGAAAAGTTCCGACAGCAGCGGGTGGGGCGCGAGGAGACCACTCTCGAGAAAGTCCAGGAGGCTGCGAAGGAGCTGGAGAAGACCGCCAGCGAAGCCGCGCCGGCCCCGAGCGCGCCGAGCGGCGTGCAGCGCGTGCAGGTCGTCGAGCCGGCCTTCCGCGCCGACTATCTGTGGTGGGGATCGGTCGGCCTCGTGGGGTTCGCAAGCGAACTGACCATGATCCTGTTTCTCGTGTACTTTCTACTCGCCACGGGCGACTCCTACAAGCGAAAGCTGGTGAAGATTGGCGGCAGCACGCTCAGTCGCAAGAAGGTCACGGTCCAGATTCTCGATGACATCAACAAGCAGATCGAGAATTTCCTCGTCACGCTCGTCGCGACGAGCGTGCTCGTCGCTGCGCTCACAGCGGTCGCGCTGTGGTGGCTCGGGCTCCGCGAGTGGCTGTTCTGGGGCATCGTGGCGGGCGTGCTGAACACCATCCCCTATTTCGGTCCGGTCATCGTCAGCGGCGCGCTGTTCGTCGTCGGGTATCTCCAGTTCCAAGCGCTCGGTCCCGCCTTCGCCATCACGGCCGCGGCGCTGGCTATTACGTCGCTGGAAGGCTGGCTCCTGACGCCGGTGCTCATGGGCCGCGCTGCGCGTATGAATCCCGTCGCGATCTTCGTGGGGTTGCTGTTCTGGAGCTGGGTCTGGGGCGTCTGGGGCGTCATCCTCGCGGTCCCGATGATGATGATGTTCAAGGCGATCTGCGACCGCGTCGAGGATCTCCAACCTGTTGCTGAGCTGATCGGAGACTAGAGGGTTCGAGGAGGTTCGAGGATGGTGCGGTTTGCGGTGGCGTGCATGCTGGCGCTCGCCGGCGTGGCTGGATCGGCGCAGCGGTTCGAGTTCTTCCCCGGCGGGACGTACGATCCGAAGGTCCCTACCCCGGAATCAGTGCTGGGCTACCCTGTCGGGACCTACCACACGAACTATTCCGGGCTCGAGCGATGGCTCGCCGCGCTCGCCGGGAACGAGCGCGTCCGGATCGTCCGGTACGGCCAGTCGGTCGAGAAACGCCCTCTCTACCTCGTCATCGTTTCATCACCAGCGAACATCGCGCGGCTCGATCAGATCAGGACGGCGATCAGCAAGCTCGCCGATCCGAGGACGACGAACGACACCGAAGCGGAAGCGATTGCCACGTCGATGCCAGCGGTCGCGTGGATGAACCATGCGAACGACGGCAACGAGTCGGCAGCGTTCGAGTCGGCAATCCAGACCAGCTATCAGCTCGCCGCCGGCACAGACGAGACGACGCGCCTGATCCTCGACCGCCTCGTGACGATCGTCAATCCCGCGCACAACCCGGAGAGCCACGAGCGGTTCGTGGCGTGGTACAACGCCGCGCAGGTCGGACGCGAGGGCACGGCCGACCCACACGCCGCCGAGCACAACGCGCCGTGGGGAATGAGCACCAACAACAACCACTACCAGATCGATCTCAACCGCGACGCGTTCCTGATCTCTCAGCCCGAGACCGCGGCGCTCGTAAAAGCGTTCGGCGAATGGAATCCGGTCCTCTTCATCGACCATCACGGCCAGACCAAGAACATGTTCTTTCCGCCGCCGGCCGAGGCGATCAATCTCAACGTCACGAAAAACCAGACGGACTGGATGGAACGCTATGGCAACGCGATCGGCGACGCGTTCGATCGCCAGGGCTGGAGCTACTACCGGCGCGGGCGCTTCGATCTGTTCTTCGCCGGCTTCTGGGACTCGTGGCCGACGCTCAACGGGTCGGTCGGCCTGACGTTCGAGACCGACGGCGGCGGCTCCAAAGGCCTCGCGTGGGAGCGTGAGGACGGCACGATCCTGACGCTGCGGGACGGCGTCATCCACCATCACACGGGGACGATGGCGTCGCTGAAGATCACGGCGGAGGGCAAGGACCAGCGGCTGCGCGACCTGTATCAGTACAAGAAGAGCGCGATAGACGAAGGTCAGCGTGAGGCGATGAGGCAGGTCGTGCTGCTGCCCGGGCGCGACGAGTCCCGGGCGGCGCTGCTGGTCAACGTCCTCCGCATGCAGCGCGTCGAAGTGCACCGGACGACCGCCCCGATCAAGCTGACGAAAGCTCACGGCTACTTCGGCGGGCCAGCCGCCGCGCGGGACGTCCCTTCCGACGCCTACGTCATCTCCATGGCGCAGCCGCAAAAGCGGCTCGCGAAGGCGCTGCTCGAGATCGAGCCGGGGTTCAAAGACGAGTTCCTGAAAGAAGAGGAACGGAAGAAGCGGCGGGCGGAGCTGGTCGGTCAGCGTCCGCGCGACGGGTTTTACGATACGACCGCCTGGTCGCTGCCGCTGTTGTTCGGCGTCGACGCGGTGTGGGCGGAGGACGCCGTCGCCACGGGCTCGCTCAAGCCGGTCTCGGGAGAGGCGGCCTGGAGCCCGAACCCACCTGGAGGAGCCGGTCTTAAGACCCCCTCCAGCGACGCAGCACCAGCGGCTCGCTACGGCTACCTCTTCTCCGGGGATTCGTACGGAGCGATGACGCTGGCGGCACAGCTCCTGCGGGAGAAGATGAACATCGCGGTCGCGACCGAACCGTTCCGCCTCGCGGACGCCGACTACGCTCGCGGGGCGATTATCGTGCGCACCGAGCGCAACCCGGCGTCGCTCGTCGAGCGCCTCCGCGCGCTCGCGGCGCAGGCCGGCGTGGTGGTGCGGCCGCTCGACAGCGCCCGCGTGCAGCAGGGCAAGGACTTCGGCGAGGACCCGGTCGTCGAGCTGCGACATCCGCGCATCGCGGTCATCACCGACGAGCCGACGGACGACCGATCGTACGGCGCCACCTGGTTCACGCTCGAGCAGCGGCTGGGACTTCCATTCACCGCACTGAAGACCGAGCAGGTCCGAAACGCCGATCTGGCGCGCTACAACGTGATCGTCCTTCCGCACGGAGCGCCCGGACCGTATCAGGATCTGCTCGGCGAGGCGGGCATCGCCAAGCTTCGCCGGTGGATTCAGGACGGGGGAACGATCGTGCTTCTCAAGGGCGCGGCTGCGCTCGGTACGCGCAAAGGCGTCGAGTGGACGGCGTCCACGCTCAAGCGCCACGAAGCGACGATCCGGTTGTTTTTTGAGGAGGGCGAGGGGGCCGGTCTCAAGACCGGCCCCTCCGAAGATCTAAAAAAGACTGAAGGCGCCACGGGAAAAAAGGATGGAGGGGCCGGTCTTCAGACCGGCCCGGCGCAGAAAACCGAAGCCGACAAGCCCCTGACCCGCGAGATGGATCTCGTCCGAACCCCCGGCGCGATCCTGCGCGTGAAAGTCGATCCCGAGCACTGGCTCGGGTTCGGATACGACCGCGACACGGCGGCGACCGTTCAGTCGAACTACGCGTTCACGTTGTCGCGCACGGCGCTCCACGTCGCCGCGTTCCCGGGTGAGGACCAGCTCGAGCTCGGAGGGTTCGTCTGGCCGGAGGCGCGCAAGGCGCTCGCGAAGTCGCTGTTCGCCTGGGTGGAGCCCATCGGCCGAGGACAGGCCATCTTCTTCGCGGAGGATCCGAACTTCCGCGCCTCGCAGCTTTCTACGCTGCGGATGTTCTTCAACGCCGTGGTGCTGGGACCCTCGTTCGTCACGCGGACCGGGGGCTTCTGACGACGCCCGACCTAAAGGTCGGGCCTACTCTGCCCTTAACGCCGTGACCGGATCGACGCGCATCGCGCGCCGCGCCGGCACGTAGCACGCCACGAGCGCGCTCGCGAGCAGGATCAGCGCGACGCCGGCCAGCGTCAGCGGATCGGACGGGCTGACCTCGTAGAGCATCGTCCGAAACCCGCGCATCAGGACGACCGCACCGGCAAGGCCGATGGCCAGGCCGATCGCCGTCTGCACGATCGCCTCCTGCATGATCTGCCGCAATACATCTCGCGGGCGCGCGCCGAGCGTCATGCGAACACCGATCTCGGACGTCCGCAGGCTCACGAGGTGCGCCATCACGCCGTAGATGCCGGCCGCCGCGAGCAGCAGCGCGACGCCGGCGAACGTCGCGAGCAAGAGCATCGTCACGCGCTGCCCTTCGACCGACAGTTCCTGCACCCGCTCCATCGTTCGCGCGCGCGCAACGACGAGCTCCGGGTCGACGGCGTGGACCGCCGAGCGGATACCGGCCGCAAGCGGGGCCGCATCGCCGGAGCCGGCGACGACGAATACGAGGCTTCCCCACGGAAATTGAGGCACCGGCATGTAAAGCTCGGGCTGGACGGGGCTGGTCAGCCCCCAGTGACGGACGTCGCGGACGATGCCGACGACCTCGCGCCATTCTTCGGTCCCGCCAAGCCGAACGCGCCCGCCGATCGCGGAAGCGCCCGGCCAGTAGCGCCGCACGGCCTCTTCGTTGACGAGAGCGACCAACGGCGCTCGGGCGTCATCCCGCGGCGTAAGGCCACGACCCCGCACGACGCTGATGCCCATCGTTTGCAAGTAGCCCGGCGTCACGACTCGGATGTGCGCCCGTGTCGGCGAGTCCGGCGCCGGCTCGTACCCCTGAATCGCGATGCCCGACCGCGCGTTCATGCCGCTCATCGGCAGGTGGCTCGTCGCTCCGGCCGAGCGTGCGCCTGGAATCGCGGTGAGGCGCTCCTCGATGGCCAGGAAGGTCGCCACCTGTCGATCCGTCTCCGGATACCTCGCGCGCGGCAGCGTGACGAGCGCGGTCATCACACCGTTGGCGCGCAACCCGGAATCGGTCGCGAGGATCATCCGGAAACTCCGCAGCGCGAGGCCGGCGCCCACGAGGAGCAGCGAGGCCAGTGCGACTTCCGCGACGACGAGACCGACCCGCAACCGGTGGCGGCCACCGACGATCGAGCGGCCTCCATCCCGTAGCGAGTCGTTCACGGCTTGCCTGGTGAGCTGCCAGGCGGGAAGCAGGCCGAAGAGCGCCCCGGTGCCGAGCGAGAGCAGCAGCGTGAAGCCGAGCACGCGGGCGTCGATCCCCACGCGCTCGAGGCCGACGACCGTTCCGGCTTCCGGCGCCAGACGCGGCAGCGCCGCGACTCCCCAATAGGCGACCAGCAGCCCGGCGATGCCGCCGCAGAGCGCCAGGACGACGCTTTCGGTCAGACCCTGCGAGATGAGCCGAAGGCGGCCTGCACCGAGCGCCGCGCGGACCGCAGTCTCGCGGCGCCGCGACACCGCGCGCGCGAGGAGCAGGTTTGCCACGTTGACGCAGGCGATCAGCAGGACGAAGCCGACGGCCGCAAGGAGGAGGAGCAGGCCGGCCCGGACAGGCTCGACGAGCTCGCCCCGAAGCGGGACCACGTGAGATCCGTGGCGACGGTTGGTATCGGGATAGGTCTGGGAGAGCCGCTCGCCGATCGTGTGCATCTCCGCGCGGGCCTGCTCGAGCGTCACGCCTGGCCGGAGCCGCGCGTACACGTTCAGAAAATGGTTCGCGCGCCCCGGGGGCTCCGGCCCGCCTTCGAGCGCCAGGGGGGTCCACAGTTCGATCTCTTTGTCGATGAACTCGAACGGTTCCAGGACGCCGATAATCTCGTGCGGGACGGCGTTCAGCGTGATCGTCCGGCCGACGATGCCGGGGTCGGCGCCGAACCGCTCCGTCCAGAGGCCGTGGTTCAGTACGACGACGCGGTGACGGCCGAAGAGTTCCTCATCCTTGCGGAGGAAACGGCCGAGCACGGGCTTCACGCCGAACACTTCCGTGAATCCCGCAGAGACCGCCCCCGCGTTCAGCCTTACGGGCTCTCCTTGCCCCGTCAGGTCGGCGGCCGCCGTCGTATAGCCGGACATCGCCGTGAACGACGTCGCGGACTTCGACCAGTCGAGGTAGTCCGCCGGCGACGCGTTATTGTTCATCACGCCTTCCTGCGGACGCTTCTCCCAGATCATCACCATGCGATCGGGCTCGGTCCACGGCAGCGGCCGCAGGAGGACCGCGTCCACCGCGGAGAAGATCGCCGCGTTCGCGCCGATGCCGAGCGCGAGCGTTACGACGGCGATGACAGTGATGCCAGGCTGCCGGACGAGAAGCCGGACGGCATGTCTGAGGTCGTGGCGGAACGCGGACATGGGAGCTCTCCGCTCAATGCTGAATGTGGATTGTTGATTGCTGAAAGAATGGTCGAAGCGGGCGGCCAGGCCGTGGACGAGCGAGTCGACGATGACGGCAAGCCACAGCCTCGTCTCGCCGAACGGCTGCTGCCGCGCCGCGCGGCGTTGCTCGTGGAAGAGCGCCCGCATGTCCGCGCCGAACTCGGCGCGGACGCGCGCGGGAAACGTCAGCAGCAGGGTCCGGTACGCGAGGTCCGCAAGCCGCTCGCCCACGGGTCAGCTCCGCGATCTCGACGACAACAGGCGCTTCGCGCGCGACTCGGCGACGAGCGCCTCGAGACGGCGGGCCTCGGCCGCCGCGGCGCGCGCGCCGAGCGCTGTCAGCCGGAAGTAGCGCCGCCGTTGATCGATCCCACCACGGGTCGGCGCTCTCGCCTCTTCGATGAGACCATCATCGAGCGTGCGCGACAGGGTCCGGTAGAAGTGACCGGGGAGAATGCGCGTGCCGGGCGTTCGGTCCTGAAGCGCGCGGACGATGGTCCAGCCGTGTCTCGGGCCATCGGCGAGCGCCAGGAGGATCTCGAAGACGAGCGGCTTGAGGGGGCGGTCGACGGCGAGGCGGGCCGGCACGTTCGTGACGGTACTCTCAAAATGAGAGTATGTCAATTTTTTAGCACAGCTGCGGACAACACGGCAGCCCTGGGGCTGCGCTACCTGCCGCTGTCTTTTGTGCTCGAGCTGAGCGCCTGCTGCGCTTCTTTCGTGCCGCGGTAGGTCGGATCGTGCTCGGCGAGCTTCGCGGCCGCGTCGCGCGCCAGGTCCCAGTCTTCGGCGTCGCGCGCGACCCTGAAGATCGACTCCAGGAAGAAGAGACCCTCGATCCAGCCGTCCGGCGTGCGCTGGCGGCGGGCGCGCGCCATCGCGTCGCGCAGGAGCGTCTCCCCTTTCGCCGGCTCGCCGTTTCGCAGAAACCACTCCCCCTTCGCGAGGTCCACTTCGAGTCCCGCGTAGGAGCCGTACATGAAGCCGTCCCCCTCGGCGTCGGCGGCGACGATCGGCGTGAGGTGCGTCTTCGCTTCCTTCAGCCGCCCCATGGCCATAAGAGACCGGCCGGCGAGCGCGTGCCCGACGATGCTCACCATCTTGGTCGAGGAGCCGGTCATGGCGACCGCTTCGCGGAGCGCTTCCTCGTTGCGGCCGCGCGCGATGAGCAGGCTCGTGAGCAGCCCGCGGTAGTAGCCGGCTCGAACGGGCGACGCCTGCTTGATGCTGGCCGCATCCCGGAGCATCTGTTCGGTCTCATCGAGCTGGCCGGTGTGGCGGTACGACAGCGCGAGCAGCGCCGTGTTGTGCGCGTGATGCCAGTCGAAGTCGCGCTGAATCTTGTCGCTTGCGTAGTAGTCGTGCTCGAGGTGCCGGGCGCGCAGAAAGATATCGATTGCCTCCTGCATCCTGCCCAGCTTCATGAGGTCGTGTCCATACATGTGCAGCGCGTGCGGCACTTGCGGCGCGGCAGCCGCGTAGACCTCGCCGTGCTTCAGCGCCTGGTCGAAGCGGCCGACGTTCTCGTACGAGTGGATCAAATAATGATGCGCGGGAAAGTGCCCTGGCACGCGGCGGATCGCCTCCTCGTAGAACACGATCGAAGACGACGTGCCGCGCTGGCCGCGACCGGCCGCTCCGAGATGGACCTCATCGGCGTTGCCCCGCAGCGTCCACAGCTCCGCATCACCCGCATCGTGCTCGAGCGCTTGATCGAGCGCCGCGACGTACGCCAGCCGCTTTGCTGAGTTCTCCAGATCGGACATCGCGTCGAGCTGCAGCGCGCGAGCCTGGATCCACCGGCGTTCGCGGTCGGTGACTTTGTCTTCGAGGGCCTTTGCCCGCTCCTGCGCGTGCGACGCCGCCTTGGGGTCCTCCAGGCCTGAGTACGCGCGGCTCAGACCAATCCACGCGAGCGCCAGCGCCGGATCGATCCGCAAGGCCTGGTTGAACGATCGCGCGGCCTCGATCCAGACGTACGAGTGAAGGTACGCGAGTCCCTGCTCGTAATACGCCTGCGCCTCGGCTGACTTCGTGCTGGTCGCGTGCGTCAGCTTCCCGATCCCGGTGCGCAGTGGCAGCGGGCGCTCGATAATCTCCTTCGGCACGAAGTGGCCGACGAGATCGGACGAAGTTGAGTGGGAATCGTGCTGGGCGAAGGCGGGGGAGGCTATCAGCAGGATGAGCGCAAAGCTGCTACAGCGCATGCGCCGAGTATACCGTGGCCGGCTAGCGCACAAATGGCGGCGGCCGTACGTCGGCGACGCATGAGGTATCGAGACCGGCAACCGCGCCGCGTTCGATGAAATCCGCCTGCAGCCGCCTCAGGCAATCCTCTCCCTGCAATCCGCCGAAGCCATGCGCCCCGGCCGGGACGACGACGTGAAGGCTGTTCTTCAGTCGAGCCGCCACCTGAGCGCCGGCGTCCGGCGGCGTCACCGGATCGAGCGCGCCGGAGAGAAGCAGCACTGGCGCGTCCGACGCGACCGGTTCGTGAAACCCGTCCGGCACGGCGCCAGCCACCCAGCGTCCGCAGGCCGCGCGCTGCTCGCGATACCGGTAGTCGCCGAGAAACGTCCCGTGCGCCCCGCTGGATGCCTCCTCGGGATCGATCCCGGGCAGATCTTCGGCGCACGTGACGCTCAAGTAGAGCCCGATACTCCCCGGCGTCATGGTCTGACGCCGGCGCGCGATCGCCGCCTCCGCGAGCGGGGCCCAGTCGCCCGACGCGGCGCGATGAAATAGATCCGGAATCCGCCGCGCCGTCACAGGCGAGTAGAGCAGCCAGCGCACCACTTCGCCGACCATCTCGCCGGGCAGCGAGACGTTGACGGAGGTGCCCGATTCGGGATCGTTGACGGCGACGTCGATGGGTCCCCGCCTCGCCCGATCGAAAACAGCCGACGCCTCGGCCCGTGCTTTCGGAAACGCGCCGCGGCATTCGGCCGTCCGCTCACACTCGTTCAGCAGCCCATCGAGCGCCGCCTGCGCGTCTCGCGGGAACATGCGCGTGATGCGATCGGCCACGGGAGAGACGCCATTGAGGACGACCGATCGGACGCGCCGGGGATGACGGCGCAGGAACACCTGCGCGACGCGCGTGCCGTACGACCCGCCGACAAGGTTGACGCGGTCGTATCCCAGCTCGCTCAACACCTCGGCGAAGTCGTCCACGGCGATCGTCGTCGTGTACAGCGAGAGGTTGGCCTTTTCCGAAAGGCGCTCCCGACAGGCTTCGACGGCTGCGAGGGGCATGAAGGCGCCGGTGAAGCGTTTCTGGCCGCTGCCGGGATACAGGTCGCACGTGAGCTGATGCGATCCGCCGGTGCCGCGCTGATCGATGAGGACGATGTCGCGCGATCGCCGCGGCCCCGCGAGCGTGCCCGAGATGTATGAAGCGTTGCCGACCGCAGAATCGCCGGGCCCGCCGGCGAAGAACACGATCGGATCGGGCTCGGCCCGCGCTGTCGCGGGCAGCACGGCGACGCGAAGCCGGATCCGCCGTCCCTGGCGCGCGTCACGATCCTCGAACACGTCGAATCCGCCGCAGAGCGCGCCGCCAGCCACGCCGTTGGGCTCACACGGCTCCAGCCACGGCGGCCGCGCCCGCGGCTCCGGCGTGGATGCCGGCGTCGCGCAGGCGACGACCGCAAGGAGCAGCCCCGCAAGACATGTCCGCATCGACAGATAGACTACACTTCCGCCCGAAACGAGGTCTGATTTTGAGACGACTTGCCTTCGCCGTCGTGGTTCTCGTCGCGCTCGTCCCAGCCGCCGTCCCTGACGCCGGAAGTCAACGTCCCGGTCCGGCCTCCGCGGGACCTGGCGTGGCGACGTCCGAGCTGAAGGAAATGCGCTGGCGGATGATCGGCCCGCACCGCGCAGGCCGGGGCAAGGCGGCCGTCGGGATTCCAGATCGGCCCAACGTGTTCTTCATCGGCTTCCACAACGGCGGCGTCTGGAAGACGACCGACTACGGGCGGACGTGGGTCCCGATCTTCGACGATCAACCGACCGGATCTGTCGGGGCGATCGCGATCGCGCCGTCGAACGCGGACATCATTTATGTAGGGAGCGGTGAGGGAAACCAGCGGCCCGATCTCGCGACGGGAGACGGCATCTATCGTTCGAGCGACGGCGGCAAGACGTGGACACATCACGGCCTCCGCGACGCGCAGCAGATACCTCAGATCATCGTCGATCCGCGCAACCCGGATCGGATCTTCGTGGCGGCGCTCGGCCACCCGTACGGCGCGAACCCGGAGCGCGGCATCTTCCGCTCGACCGACGGCGGCCGCTCGTTCGAGAAAGTCCTCTACAAGGACGAGAACACCGGCGCGGCCGACGTCGCGTTCGACCCGAAGAACCCCGACGTCGTCTATGCAACCCTGTGGGAATCCCGACAGGCGCCGTGGGAGAACGGGGTCTTCACCGGCCCGGGCAGCGGTCTCTACAAGTCGATCGACGGCGGAACCACCTGGCGGCCGATCGGCAACGGCCTGCCGGCCGGAACGGACGGCCTCGGCCGCCTCGGGCTCGGCATGTGCGACGCGCAGCCGTCGCGCATCTACGCCATCATCGCGTCGCCCCCGAAGCTCGGAGGCGTGTATCGATCCGACGATGGCGGAGAGAACTGGCGGCGGATCAACGACGACAACCGGCTCTGGGGACGCGATGGAGACTTTCACGAGATCAAGCCGGACCCGACCAACTGCGACGTCCTGTACGTCGCGAATATCGCGTCGTGGAAGTCGACCGACGGCGGAAAGACGTTCGCGGATTTCCGCGGCGCGCCCGGTGGAGACGACTATCAGCGCATCTGGGTCAACCCGAAGAACACCGACATCATCATCATGATCGCGGACCAGGGCGCCGTCATCACGGTGAACGGCGGCGAGACGTGGAGCTCGTGGTACAACCAGCCGACCGCGCAGTTCTACCACGTCAGCACCGACAACGCGTTTCCCTACCGCGTCTGCGGCGGCCAGCAGGAAAGCGGCTCAGCCTGCGTCTCGAGCCGTGGCGACGACGGGCACGTGACGTTCCGCGAATGGCACCCGGTCGGCGTCGAAGAATACGGCTACGTCGCCGCGGATCCGCTCGATCCCGACATCGTGTACGGCGGCAAGGTCTCGCGGTACGACCGCCGCACGGGTCAGGTTCAGAGCATAGGACCGTGGCCGCCCGGATCCGCGCCAGGCGCTGCAAGGTCCGGCTCAGCGCGGACCCTGCACGAATCGGCTCCCTATCGCGTCGTCCGCACGATGCCCGTACTGTTCTCGCCGATCGATCCGAAAACGCTGTACTTCGCGTCGAACGTCGTCTGGAAAACGACGACCGGAGGGAAGAGCTGGACGCAGATCAGCCCCGACCTCACGCGCCCGACCTGGGACGTGCCGCCGAACGTAGGCAAGTACACCAGGACCGAAGCCGCCAAGCCGACCCAGCGCGGCGTCGTCTATACGATCGCCCCGTCGCCGCTCGACATCAATCGCGTCTGGGCGGGAACCGACGATGGGCTGATGCACGTCACGATCGACGGCGGCAAGACGTGGAGCGACGTGACCCCGCCAGAGCTGAAGCCCTGGGCAAAGGTCTCGCTGATGGACGCGTCGCGCTTCGACGCCCGCACGGCGTACGCCGCGATCAACACTTTCCGGCTCGACGATCTCAAACCGCACATCTACCGGACGCGTGACGGTGGAGAGAGCTGGACGCACATCACCAACGGGATTCCGGACGGAGGGATCGTCAATGCCGTCCGGGAGGACCCGAAACGGCGCGGGCTGCTCTACGCCGGCACCGAACAGGCGGTCTACGTGTCGTTCGACGACGGGGAGAACTGGCAGTCGCTGCGGCTGAACATGCCCGCGACTTCCATCCGCGACCTCGTGATAAAAGACGATGATCTCGTGGTCGGCACGCACGGCCGGTCGTTCTGGATTCTGGACGACATCAGCCCGCTCCGCGAACTGACGCAACGCTCAGCGGAGGGAGCGCCCGGCTTCAGCCGGGCGAAACCGCATCTTTTCACTCCCGCCCAGGCCTGGCGGGTACGCTGGAACAAGAACACCGACACGCCGGTGCCGCCCGACGAACCGGCCGGTCAGAACCCGCCCGACGGCGCGATCCTCAACTACTGGCTGCCGGCGGATGCGCGCGACGTGACGCTGGAGATCGTCGATGCGGGGGGATCGGTCGTGCGGAAGCATGCCTCGCGCGACGCGCTCTTCGATCCAGGCGCGGAACGCGTCAACTTTCCGCGGTACTGGATTCGACCGCCGCAGCGGCTTTCCGCAGCAAGCGGTTTTCATCGCTTCGTGTGGGACGTGCGCTATCCGCCGCCGCGGACATCGCAGTTCTCGTATCCGATTGCGGCCATCCACCGAAACACGCCCCGGCAGCCAGAGGGACCGTGGGCCCCGCCAGGCTCGTACACGGTCCGCCTGACCGTCGACGGCGCCGCGCAGACGCGACCGCTCCTGGTAAAGATGGATCCGCGCGTCAAGACCTCCACGGTCGATCTCGCTCGCCAGTTCACGCTGTCGAAACAGCTCTGCGATGCGATCAACGCGCTCGACGAGGGACAGGCCCAGCGGCGGGGGCAGCTCCTGCAGCTGTACGGGATCATCCAGGGAGCGGACGTCGGGCCGACGTCGCAGGTCGAGGCGGCGGTGAAGAATCTGCTCGCCGCGAAGTGATCAGCGCGATCCGCGGCGCCGCAGGAACTTCAGCCCGGACCAGGTCCGGTCGATCGCGCAGACCTTGACGTCTACGAGGCCGGTGGGAAGGATGACCTCGCGCAGCACGTCTTCCGTGAGATCGCTCGGAACGCCCGACGTCTTCTTGGGCCACGCGATCCACAATCCGCCGGCCCCCGCGAGCTTCGCGATCCGGGGGAGGTTGCCTGCGAGCGCCTGCCGCGACGTCGTGAACCAGACGACGAGATCGACGGGCGCCTTCGGCGCGCGAACCAGCTTCGCGCCAGATGGCAGCGCGCCGAGCGTCTTCTGAAAATCGTCGGGCGCCCCGATGAGGCCGGCGGTCGAGTCCGGTTTGATGCCGAGTTTCTGCGGCAGCGGCGTGCCGGAGTAGCCGGCGGGCTGACCCGGGACGAGTGGCTTCACGGGCGGACGCGCAATCGCGCGCTTCACTTTGCGCGGCATCGTTCAATTCCTGGATCGGATCTGCTTGATGAACTCGTCGAACTCTTCCTGCTTGCCCTCATCCCGACTCCACCGTCGCAGCCGTGCCAGGTCCAGTTGTTGCCGGCTCGCGATCGCGACGGCATGAGTCAGACTCTGGTAATCGTTCCAGTGGTAGAACGCCGCCAGGCGATCCTTGCAGATATCTGTCGCGGATAGCGCCAGGACAGGTCCGTCCGGCGCCGGCAGCTCGACGGGTCGGACGTTGAAGTCTCCGCCGACAGCGAGTGGCCCCGGGGGAAACTCGACGTAGAACGACACCGCCTCGTGGATGTAGCGATCGCCGTTGCGGCGGAAGCCCAGCTCAGCGAGGGCATCGTCTACCTGCGCCTGCGTCGGCGCGTTTTGAATGACGAAGTCCACGTCCCGCGATACGTAGGTGCCGTCCGTGTAGATCGACACACACGCGCCGCCGGTGAGCACCGCGCGGACACCGTGCCGCCGAAGCGCACCGCCCACTGCAAGTGCGACCTCAGGGAGCGAGGAGTCGCGCATGAGGGTCACAGCGGTTTGCCGGCCTGCCGAGGTCTTCGTCGAAGACGCGACACACGCTCACGCGTATCTGGATCGGCTTCTGCGAGCCTCGAGAGGTATCCCTGCAGGGTTTCGCGGGCAAAGTATGTCGGATTGAGCTGGTAGACGCGAGTACGACCCACGGATCGGCCCGCGACCAGACCGTCGCGCTCGAGGCTCCGCAGAGCTTTTCTGACGCCGGATACGGGTGCTCCCAACGTGCGTGCAAGCTCCCTGGGATAGCTCGACGCGAGCAGCCTGAGCGCGATCAGGACCCGCGTCCGGGTGAGACCGCCAAAAGGGCTCGACGTGGTTTTGAGCACCATTGGTGTATATATGAGCACCTATAGTGCTCAATAGTCAAGCGCACGCTCGGGGACTTCGTCAGGCCTTCGTCAGACCGCCGTCAATCGCACGGTTCAGCGGCGGCTGTAGAATTCCGGGTTGACTCGCCATCACGGAGGCCCCATGAAACGGCTGATCCTCGTTCTGACCCTGATCGTCCCCGTCGCGGCCCTGGCGCAGACGCCGCCGCCGACGCATCAACACTACGAAAAACCGTCCGGGTACGACGCGCCCCCGGCGCCGGGCATGCCGATCGCGCCGCGGCTCCTGAACCTCGGACCCCACACGTTCAAGGTGTCGACGAACAACGAGCAGGCTCAGTTGTTCGTCAACCAGGGGCTGAATCTCGCCTACGGCTTCAACCACGCCGAGGCCGGACGCGCCTTCGCCGAAGCGGCGCGGCTCGATCCCGATCTCGCCATCGCCTACGCGGGACAAGCGCTCGTCCTCGGCCCCAACATCAACGCGCCGATGAACCCCGACGACGAGAAGAAAGCGTTCGAGCTCGCGCAGAAGGCGGTCTCGTTGAAAGCGAAAGCCACGCCGCGCGAGCAGGCCTACATCGACGCGATCGCCGCGCGTTACACGGGAAAGGCTGACGAACGGAAGAGCGGAGACCGCGCGTTCGCGGAGGCGATGCGTCAGATGACGAAGGCCTTCCCCGACGATGTGGACGCCAGGACGATCTTCGCCGAGTCGCTGATGGATCTGCGGCCGTGGAACTACTGGACGCGCGACGGCGCGCCGTACACGGAGACCCACGAGATCCTGAGCGCGCTGAAGGAAGTGCTCGCGAAGAGCCCGAATCACCCGGGCGCGCTGCACTACTGGGTGCACGTCTGGGAGCCGACCGATACGCCGGAGCGCGCGGAAGCCGAGGCGGATCGCCTGCTGCCGGCGATGCCTGGCGTCGGCCACATGGTCCACATGCCGGCGCACATCTACATGCGTGTCGGCCGTCACGCCGACGTCGTGAAGTCGAACCAGATGGCGGCGCTGGCCGACGAGGACTACATCACGCAGTGCAAGGCGCAGGGCATCTACCCGCTCGGCTATTACCCGCACAACGTGCACTTCGTCTGGATGGGGGCGACGGCGACGGGACAGAGCAAGCTCGCGATCGAGTCGGCGAAAAAGGTGGCCAGCGTGATCCCGAAAGAGGCGCTCGGCGAGGTCCCCATCCTGCAGGGCTTCGTCGTCGTGCCGTACTGGGCGCTGGTCCAGTTCAACAAGTGGGACGAGATTCTCGCGGACAAGGGCCCGCCGCACGCGACGCCGTTCACTCGCGGCGCGTGGCGCTACGCGCGCGCGATGGCGTTCATCGGCAAGAACCGGCTGGCCGAAGCGGACAAGGAGCTCGCGCTGCTCAAGAAGATCGTGGCCGATCCGTCGCTCAAGTCGCAGGTCACGTTCTCGAACAACACCGGGTACGCGATCCTGCGGATCGCGCCGGAAGTCATCGCCGGCGAGCTTGCGGCCAGACGCCGGCAGTGGGACGCGGCGCTGCTCCACCTCGAGCGCGGCGTCCGGTATGAAGACTCATTGATCTACCAGGAGCCTCCCGACTGGCACTCGCCGGTGAGACAGGACCTCGGCGCGGTGCTGCTGAAGGCGGGCCGCGCGGACGAGGCGGAAGCGGTCTACTGGCAGGACCTGAAGATCAACGTCGAGAACGGCTGGTCCCTCCACGGCCTGATGCTCGCGCTCGAAGCGCAAGGCAAGAAGGACGACGCGGCGCTCATCAGGAAGCGATTCGAGAAAGTGTGGAAGGACGCGGATTACCAGCTGTCGCCGTCGAGGACCGGAACGCAGTAGGTGGAGTAGGCGCGCCCGATTCCAGCACACGTCTATAATCGTGCCGGTGCTGGCGTCGGGCGCTCGCCTCGGCCCGTACGAGATCGTCGCCTCCATCGGCGCGGGTGGCATGGGTGAGGTCTATCGCGCCAGGGATACTCGCCTCAACCGCGTCGTCGCGGTCAAGGTCCTGCCCGAGAACACAGCGGCCGATTCATCCGCCGTCACCCGCTTCAAGCGCGAAGCCGAGGCGGTAGCAGCGCTGCACCATCCGAACATCTGCGTGCTCCATGACATCGGGCGCGAATCGAGCACCGACTTCATCGTCATGGAGCACCTCGAAGGGGAATCGCTCGCGGACCGGCTCGAGCGTGGATCGCTGAACCTGGACGACGCGCTGCGCGTCGGGATAGAAGTTGCGCGCGGGCTTGGCGCGGCGCATCGGGCCGGAATCGTGCACCGCGATCTCAAGCCCGGCAACATCATGCTCACGGCGGGCGGCGCCAAGCTCGTCGACTTCGGGCTCGCTCAACTCAAGCCACAAGCCGGCGCGGTCGTCGTGAGCGCGATGACTCAGACGCGGCCTGCGACGGCCCCCGGCACCATCCTCGGCACCTTGCCGTACATGGCGCCCGAACAGATTGAAGGGCATGCCGCCGATGCGCGCACCGACGTATTCGCGCTTGGCGCCGTCATCTACGAGATGGTGACGGGGAAGCGCGCGTTCCCGGCCAACTCAGGACCCTCGCTCATCGCGTCGATTCTGGAACATCAGCCGCCGCAGATTACCGAGGCGCTGCCGTCGGCGCCACCGCTGCTTCAGCGTGTCGTGGCGAAGTGCCTGGCGAAGCGGCCGGACGATCGATGGCAGGCGGCGGAGGACGTCGCCGAGACGCTCGAGTGGGTTCGAGGGCACGAAGGGGCTGGGCAACGTGGACGGCGCGCGCCGACCATCGCATGGATCGCCGCCGCCGCCGCGGCAGTCGTGGCGATCGCCGCGCTGACGCTGCTCGCCATGCGGCCCCGCACGTTGGGTGACTCGCTGCGGCTCTCGGTCGTGGCGCCGCCAGGCACCACGTTCATGCCGATCGACGTCGCAGGCGCGCCGCAGTTTGCGATCTCTCCCGACGGCGCTCGGATTGCGTTTATCGCGGGAGCTTCCGGCGAGCGACAGCGGATCTGGGTCCGCCGATTCGACGCTCCAGCGGCCCAGCCGCTGCAAGGCACCGATGATGCGTCGATGCCATTCTGGTCTCCCGACGGCGCGAGCCTGGCCTACTTCGCCCGGGGCCGGCTGAAGGCGATCGACGTCGACAATACCTCGTCGCCGCAGGACCTTGCGGCCGCGTCAATCGACGTGAACGGCGGCACGTGGAACCGAGACGGTACGATCCTGTTCGGTGCGGGACCGGGTGACGGGCTGTTCCGTGTTTCCGCGCAGGGCGGAACGGCCGTGCCAGAGAGCACCCTCGACGCCGACCGCAAGGAAGTCGGCCATCGATGGCCGCAATTCCTCGACGGAGGTCGCCGCTACATCGTCTACGTCCGCAGCTACGAACCCGGATTGAGCGGCGTCTATCTCGGCGAGGTGGGCTCGCCCGACCGCCGCCTTCTGTTCGAGTCACCTACCAATGCGCTATATGCAGCCGGGGAGCTCTTCTTCAGCCAGTCGGGAAGACTCACTCGGCAGAAGTTCGATGTGGACAGGGCGACTCTCATCGGCGAGCCAGCGGCGCTCCCCGATCAAGTGTCGGTACTCGGCGGACCCAGTCTTGTGCCGCTGTCAGCGAGCGCGACCGGCCGCGTCGCTTACTGGATCGGCGACCGGACGTGGAGCAGCCTGGAGTGGTTCGACCGGAGCGGTCGCCACCTGGGCCAGGCGATGCCGCGCGCGCTCATCGATAGCCCCGAAATATCGCCAGATGGCCGCTCGTTGCTGTTCGAGTACCGATGAGCCGGGCGCTGCGCTCCGGACGCTCTGGGTACTCGACCTGGGCACAAGAGTGCCGGCGCGTCTTCAGATTCCTCCTGGCCCCGCCCGGCAGGCTGTATGGTCCCCGGACTCGACCGCTGTGACGTTCAGGTCACCCGGGCCAAAGGGAGCTCGAATCAGTCGAGCATCAATCACTGCCTCGTCGGAGGAGGCGGTCCTTCTCGAATCAGACACGTACTGGGCCGCCATGCCGACGTCCTGGAGTGGCGACGTCCTCGTGTACCAGGCGACCGTCCCCCAGAGCGGCTGGGATCTCGGCAAGTTGCAGGTTGGCTCCGGCGCGGCTCAATTGGTGATCGCTGGTCCGGCGCATCAGGTGCAGGGGCAGCTCTCACCCGATGGCCGGTGGCTCGCCTACTCCTCGAACGAATCGGGTACGTGGGAAATCCTGGTCCACGGACTCGTGAACGGCGGCAAGTGGCAGATCTCGACAGGAGGGGGCAGCCAGCCACGCTGGCGAGGCGACTCGCAAGAGCTCTTCTACATCGCCCCGGACGGCATGCTGGTCGGAGTGCCGCTGCGGCCGGTCGGACCGAGTCTCGCGGTCGCGGGCCCGCCGCAGCGGTTATTTCAGACGCGCACGCCGCCAATGCTGGCGCCGTTTCGATTGAATTACGCCGTCACTGCCGATGGACAGCGCTTCGTCGTCAACACGGTCGCGCCGGACACGCCGCCGCAGGTCATCACGATCATCGATAACCTGCGGTGAGGCAGCCCTAAAGGGCTGCGCTACTCTCTCGCGCCCGCGAACGCCGCCTCCGCGCGCTTCATCATCTCTTCCGGTGAGACGTCCTCGACGTGCGTCGCGAGGTGCCAGGAGTGGCCGAAGGGATCGCGGACTTTCCCGTAGCGATCGCCCCAGAACTGATTGTCGAGCGGCATCGTCACGGTCGCGCCGGCATCGACGGCCTGCTTGAAGAGCGCGTCCACGTCGGCGACGTAGAGCATCAACCCGGACGACGCGCTGGAGCCCGATGGCGCGCTCGAGCCCATCTCGGGAAACGGATCGGACAGCATGACGACCGAGTCGCCGATCTGAATCTCGGCGTGGCCGACCTTGTCGTCGGGCGCGGGCATGCGGAACCGCTCGACGGCCCCGAACGCGCGCTTGTAGAAATCGATGGCCTTGCTGGCGCCGTCGACGACGAGATACGGGGTGACGGAGTGGTAACCCTCGGGAACTGGTGTGACTTGAGCCATAGATCTTCTCCTTCGAAGCTGCCGACTGTACTCGATCTCGCGGGCTGTGGCACGAGGCTCGCCAGGTTCGTCACTCCGTTCGTCCCAGATCGCTTACACGGATGCTATTCTTGCCCACCCGATGGTCAGCGCACCGGTCGGCCGACGCTCGTTTCTGAAGATCGCCGGCGCGGCTGGTCTTGCGGTCGCGTCCGGCTGCGCGCCGCGGCCTTTCACGCTCGCGCGCCCCAGACGGCACTTCGCGCGCGTCATCGTCGAGCCCGGGCGAGTCATCCGCACGATCGCCGGTCTCAGACCATACCGTCCTACAGGCTTCGTTCTCCGCGCGGAGCGGGCCGGCGAGAAGCTGCTGGTGCACGACTACGGGCACGGCGGCGGCGGCGTGACGCTCTCATGGGGCACCGCGCGTCTCGCGGTCGACGAGCTGGGCGGTTGGACCGGACCGGCCGATCGCGCCGCGGTCGTCGGCTGCGGCGCCGTCGGCCTCGCGACCGCCCGGCTCCTCCAGCGCCGTGGCGCCGCGGTCACCATCTACGCCAGGGACGTCCCGCCGAACACGACCTCGAACATCGCCGGAGCGCAATGGGGACCGTTCAGCGTTTTCGAGCGTGGAAAAACGACAGCGGTCTTCGACGATCAGTTCAGCCGCGCCGCACGGCTGGCGTGGCGGATGTTCCAGGAGCTGCCTGGATCGACGTACGGCATCCGCTGGATTGAGAACTACAGCATGGGGGACACACCGAACGAGGGCCCGCTCGACAGCCCGTTCTACGTGAACGGCGTTGATCTCCGCCCTGATGAGCACCCGTTCCCCGCGCGCTACGTCCGCCGCTTCACCACGATGCTGATCGAGCCGCCGATCTACCTGACGGCCATGCTCCGCGATTTTCTCGTCGCTGGCGGCCGGCTCGTCGTCCGCGACCTCGGCTCACGCGACGAACTGATCGCGCTCGACGAGCCCGTCATCTTCAACTGCACGGGCCTCGGAGCGAAGGCTCTGTTCGCGGACGAGGAACTGACGCCCGTCAAGGGCCAGTTGACGTTCCTCCTGCCGCAGCCGGAGATCGACTACATCACCCTAACGGACGGACCCTTGTACATGTTTCCGCGCAGCGACGGGATCCTGCTCGGCGGCACATTCGAGCGCGGCAACTGGTCGCTCGAACCGGATCCGGAGATCGAGAAGCGGATCGTCGAGGGACACCGGAGGTTCTTCGAGGGGATGCGGTAGTACCCGTTCTGGGCCGGTCTAAAGACCGGCCCCTCCAATCTTGAGAGAGTCCCTCCAATCCTTCGAGGGAGCCCGTGTAATCCTTCAGAGGGAGTTCGGAGGGGCCGGTCTTACAGACCGGCCCAACACTGGAAACCGCCCGCAACGCCGGGACCGATCCGGCACGACTCATGCCCTCCGCTCGGCGTGGACAGAAGACATCCGGCGCGCCTTAAACCGTCTCATTACTCTGGTCGCCAGCGATATTTCCTAACGTTTTGCGTGGACAAGCGCAGGTCAGAGTTCCTCAACGCTGACGCAGTCAAAGTCGTTCGGGGCGAATTTTTGCGCGTGGCCAACGACGAAGGCGTGGCAATTCTTGGCCACTGCTTCATGCCGGACCACGTGCACTTGCTGCTCGAGATGCTGTGTGAGAGATGTGATCTTCCACGTGTGGCCAGGCTCATGAAGTTACGCGCTGGCTTCTATTCAAGCAGGCCTTCGGTCGCTCACTGTGGCAGAGAAGCTATTTCGATCGAACATTGCGAAAAGACGAGGAGGTCTATGACCTTATTAGATACATGTTCGATAACCCGGTGAGAGCCGGGCTCGTAAATTCGCCTGTCGACTATCCCTTTCTAGGCGCGATGCATGTGACCGTGGCAGAGGTCGCGGAGGATCTCAAACGGAATCCTCGATAAAGTTGATCCCCTGGGCTGGGCCGGTCTAAAGACCGGCCCCTCCTAACTCTCTCAAGATTGGAGGGGCTCTCAAGATTGGAGGGGTTAACTCTCTCGAGATTGGAGGGGTTAACTCTCTCGAGATTGGAGGGGCCGGTCTTCAGACCGGCCCAAGAGTTATCGCAGCAGCCTCAACTCTCCCGCGAACAGCCTCGCGCGCAGGCTGTAGCCGCCCTGCCCGTCCCATGTGAACGAGCGGAAGATGCCGCCCTTCGTAATGTTGAAAGGACGCGCGTCGATCTCGCCGAACTTGACCGCCGCGTCGACGCGGCGGTACTTGGCCGAGTCGCCGACCTCGATCGAGATCTCGCCCGCCCAAACGCTCACGTTCTTGCTGCCGGTAATCTCGCGGATAGCCAGCTCGCCCGCGCTCAGGTCGAGATCGAGGTCGCTCAGCGCCGGCAGCTGGATGTCCACGCGGAAATTGTCGTGCGGGCCGTCGATCTCGATGAACGCCTCCTTGCCGCGCGTTTCGACTTTTGCGTCGACCTTCTGATCCGCATGTTTCGTCGTCCACCGAACGACGATGGTGTCCGCCGGCCGGCCTTCCAGGCGGTAGGACCCTGCCGACAGGTCCAACCGGACCTTGCCGCCGGCGGCAAACGGACGTTCGATTCGTGAGGGGTCGTGGGCCGGCGTTTGCGCCGGAGCCGGGAGCCCCGCCGCCGCGACCAGTGCCAACAGGACGCCGACGGTTCGCATGGCAGGCGCCTCCATGTCCGACAATACGGATGAGGGCCCCGGAGAGTTGCGTGGATGAGGTTGATCGTGGCGCATGAGTTGCATCCCCGCCCGGTCCTATGGTGCGCCCGCAGCGCCTCCGCCGTGGTGCCTCGCTCGACCACCTCTCCGAACAGGAACGGAAGTCCGTCACCCATGGCGACTTCTGGATCCACGAGGAGGCGCGGCAGGTCTACCGTCTCGCGCTTCAGACGCTCAACCAGGCCGGGACGCCGTACGTCGTCGCGGGTGCGTTCGCCATCTACGAGCACACCGGCATCTACCGGCAGACCAAGGACCTGGACCTGTTTTTCGAGCCGCACGATCTGCTGCCGGCGGCCTACGCGCTTCGAGACGCCGGCTTCGATCTGCGCCTCGAAGAAGAGCACTGGCTCGCGAAGGCGTTTCGCGGCTCGGTCTGGGTCGACCTGATCTACGGGATGGGCAATGGTGTAGCGTTCATCGACAACGTCTGGCACGCCTTCGCACGCCCCGGAACGCTGGCGGGCACGCCCGTGATGATCGCGCCAGCTGAGGAGCTACTCTGGCATCGGCTCTTCATCCACGAGCGCCACCGGCAAGACATGTCGGACATCCTGCACCTGGTCCTCACCGTGGGGGAGGCCCTGGACTGGGACCGCCTGCTGAAGCGCGTCGGCCCGCACTGGCCGCTGCTCCTCGCACAGCTCCAGGTGTTCTCCTACGCGTATCCCGGTTTTCGGAGCCGAGTACCCCGGCACATAATGGAGACGCTGCTCGACCGGGCGCGCGATCGCGCGGGGAAAGACGACCCGGACGAAGCGATCACCAATGGACCGCTCATCTCGAAGTTCAGCTTCGCGATCGACACGCAGGAGTGGGGATTCGTGGACACCCGCGCCGAGCGCGTCCGCCGCGCGCGAAACAGCGAGCCGGTTCAACGAATCGCCGGCGATTCGATCTGGACTGTTTCGCCGTCAATGCCGAATGACGAAGGCCGAATGCCGAATGGGTCTGCGCTGGTCGAGAACGAGTAGCCTTTCGGGCGTCCGGTCCCTTTCGGCGTTCGGCCTTCGGCATTCGGCATTCGGCGTATCGGACCGTACAATCCCCTCGTGAGCGAGCCGACCGTCCGCACCGCCGGCCTCGCGGCGACCCTTGCCTACGCCTTCCTGATCGGATGGGCTTACGCGCGCCAGCCACAGACCATCGCGCAGGTGACCGGCGGGCTGGCCGCCGAAGTCGGCGCGTATCGCATCGACCCGCAGGCCTTCGATGACGGGCTGCGGTTTTTCCGAAGCGATCGGTTCGAGGAGGCCCGCGCCGCGCTCGCGCGCGCCGATCCTGCGGAACGCGATGCGCGCACGCAGTTCTACCTTGCGTACACGTACTTGAGGCAAGGCTGGGGCCGCGTCTACCACGACGACGTGCTGTATGCCCGCGGCCTCGAACGGGTGAACATGGCGATAGCCCTGGCGCCCTCGGGCCGTCTCGTCGTCGAAGATGCCACGCTCGGGCTGCGTTCGGCGGACGAGCTGAAGGCGGAGCTGGAGGCGGGGATGCGACGGGAGGCGTCGGACCTCAACCCGCTGCGGGTGTTCCGGCAGCGCCCATGACCGTCGCGCGCGAAGCTTTCACGCTCCCGCTGATGCTGCTCAGCGTCGCGCTCCTCGGAGGCTTGCGCGTCGGCGACCGCGTCGATCTGGTGCCGCCCTCGCTGTTCTCGCTCGTGCTCGCCATGGTGCTGGGCGGCGCCCTCGTTCGCAGCGGCGCGCTGGCGCCCGATCGGCTGATGCACGCGACCCGGGGTGCGCTGGCGAATCTCAACGGCCTCGCAGTCCTGGCGGCGCTGCTGGCGGCGTCGGCGCAGGCGCTCGCGCTCGTCACACCCGACTGGGGCCTGCCACGAATCGCCGCGAGCACCTTTCTGCTCGTGCTCCTGCTGAACACCCACGCGGCGTCGCCCGACCGCGTGCGATTGCTCAGGAGCCTGCTGGTCATCTTCGGCGCGGCCTTCGTCCTGAAGTTCGTCGTCCTCGCGGCGCTGTCAGATCCCGTACAGGGTCGGCTCGGTCGGGCGCTTCAGATTCTGCTCGAAGGCGTCACGCTCGGATCCCTCACGCAGCCGGTCTACCGCGCGGTCACGGGCTACGTCGCGTTCTTCACGCTGGTGCTGTACTTGGTTGCCCTCGCGCTGCTGCCGCGCGCCGGCGTGCAGCGTGACAGACCCGGCACGCTCGATGCCCGAGGCACGAGGCACCCCCGAGATCCGAGGCACGAGGAACTCACGAGGCACGAAGCCCGAAGCCCGAGGCACGACTGGTGATGCGCGTGTGGCCGGGCTCCCCCTACCCTCTGGGGGCCACGTGGGACGGGATCGGCGTCAACTTCGCGATCTTTTCGGAGCACGCCACGCGCGTCGAGCTCTGTCTCTTCGACTCGCCTTTTTCGACCGCCGAGAGCGCGAGGATTCCGCTGCCCGAACACACGGACATGGTGTGGCACGGGTACCTGCCGGACGTGAGCCCCGGACAGCTCTACGGGTACCGGGTGCACGGCCCGTACGAACCGGCGGCCGGCCACCGCTTCAATCCGCTCAAGGTGCTGCTGGATCCCTACGCGAAGGTGGTCGGGCGAACGACGCGCTGGAACGAATCGCTCTTCGGGTACCGCTCGGCTGATCCGGACGGCGGTCCGGACGAGAAAGACAACGCGCCGTACGCGCCTCTTGCCGCCGTCGTCGATCCGGCGTTCACCTGGGGCGACGATCGCCCGCCCCGGACGCCGTGGCATCACACGATCATCTACGAGCTGCACGTCAAGGGATTCACGAAGCTGAACGGCGCGATCGCCGAAGCTCGGAGGGGGACGTATCTCGGGCTCGCCTCTGACGAGGCCATTCAGTACCTGCACGATCTCGGTGTCACCGCCGTCGAGCTGATGCCGGTTCACTTCCATCTCGACGATCTGCAGCTCGTCGAGCGCGGCCTCTCGAACTACTGGGGCTACAACACGCTCGCGTACTTCGCGCCCGACGCGCGCTACGCGATCTCGCCGTCGCCGATCGAAGCGGTGCGCGAGTTCAAGATGATGGTGCGCGCGCTGCACGCCGCGGGCCTCGAGGTCATTCTCGACGTCGTCTACAACCACACGGCCGAGGGGAGCGAGCGCGGTCCGACGCTGTCGCTGCGCGGGATCGACAACCTGACGTACTACCGCCTGGATCCGACGGATCCCCGGCGCTACGAGGACTTCACCGGGTGCGGCAACACGCTGAACATGCGCAGCCCCCGCGTCCTCCAGCTCATCATGGACAGCCTCCGATACTGGGTGCTGGAGATGCACGTCGACGGGTTTCGCTTCGATCTCGCGAGCGCGCTGGCTCGTGAGTTGCACGCTGTAGACAAGCTCGGCGCGTTCTTCGACATCATTCATCAGGATCCGGTTCTGTCGCAGGTCAAGTTGATCGCCGAGCCGTGGGATCTGGGCGAAGGCGGGTATCAGGTCGGCAACTTCCCGACGAAGTGGACCGAGTGGAACGGCAAGTACCGCGACACGCTGCGGCGCTTCTGGCGCGGCGAGGGCCGCGTCGTCTCCGAGCTGGCCACGAGGCTCGCCGGCAGCAGCGATCTGTACGAGCGGAGCGGCCGGCGTCCCTATGCGAGCATCAACTTCATCACCGCGCACGACGGCTTCACGCTGGCGGATCTCGTGAGCTACGACCAGAAGCACAACGAGGCCAACGGGGAAGCGAACCGCGACGGCGAGCCGAACAACCTGAGCTGGAACTGCGGGATCGAGGGACCGACCGGCGACGCCGCCGTGAACGCGCTCCGGGCCCGGCAGCGCCGCAACTATCTGGCGTCGCTCCTCCTGTCACAGGGCGTGCCGATGATCAGCGGGGGGGACGAGGTCGGCCGCACGCAGCGCGGAAACAACAACGCCTACTGCCAGGACAACGAAATCAGCTGGACGCCGTGGACGCGTTCGCCCGAGGCGGAGGCGCTGCTCGCGTTCACGCGGCGCCTCATCGCGCTCCGGAAGGCTCAGCCCGCGCTCCATCGGCGCAACTTCTTTCAGGGCCGCGGCATCCGGGGCGAGGGGATCAAGGACATCATGTGGCTCGACTCGTCGGGGCGCGAGATGACCGACACGGGGTGGACGGCGCCCGACGTGCGGTCGCTCGGCGTCCTGCTTGCCGGAGACGCGATCGACGAGGTGGACGAGCGCGGCCGCCGCGTGTCGGGCGACACGCTGCTCGTCCTCTACAACGCCGCGCCGGCGCCGGTCACGTTCGTCCTGCCTGCCGATGGGGCGCGGGGGAAAGCCGGGAACAACCCCGCGTGGAAAAGCCTGCTCGAGACGGAAGACCCGGACCGCCCGTCCCGCTCCTTCGCCGCCGGGGATCGATTTCCGCTCGCGGGCCACGCGATCGCCGTTTTCAGACGGCTGCAGTAGCACGCGTATGCCGCTGAGCACATACCGGCTGCAGCTCCACGGCGGATTTCCCTTTTCGGCGGCGCGGTCCGCCGTGCCGTATCTGGCGCAGCTCGGCGTGACCGACTGCTACCTGTCGCCGATCTTCGCGGCGACCCCGGGCAGCACGCACGGCTACGACGTCACCGATCACAACCGGATCAACGACGAGCTCGGGGGGCCCCACGAGTACGAGCGCCTGTCGGCCGCGATCGCCGGCGCCGGGATGGAGCAGCTCCTCGACATCGTCCCGAATCACATGGGCGTGGATGCGGCGACAAACCCCTGGTGGCGCGACCTGCTCGAGAACGGACGGTGCTCGGTCGGCGCGCGATTCTTCGACATCGATTGGACTCCCGTCAAAGCCGAGCTGCACGGCCGGGTGCTGCTGCCGATCCTGGCGGATCAGTACGGCCTGGTGCTCGAGCGCGGCGAGCTCCGCGTCGCGTACAGCGAGGGCAGGCTCGAGCTGCACTACGGCGACCGCCGGCTTCCCCTCAATCCGAAGCAGTTTCCGATCGCGCTTCGCCACGGGCTCGAAGGGCTCAAGACCGAGCTCGGCAACGATCCGGCGCTCGGCGAGTTCCTGAGCATTCTCTCGGCGCTCGGCAACATGCCCGGCTCCGACGACCCGTCCCCGGAAGCGGCCGCCGAGCGGCGGCGCGAACGGGACATCGCGCGCGAGCGGCTATCTCGAGTCGTCGACGCCTCCGAGCGGCTGCGGCGCCACGTGGAGGAGGCGATCGCCGCGGTGAACGGCGAGGCCGGCCGGCCCTCGAGCTTCGACGCGCTGCACGAGCTCCTCGAAGCGCAGTCGTACCGGCTGGCGTATTGGAGGACGGCGGCCCACGAGATCAACTACCGGCGGTTCTTCGACGTCAACGATCTGGCGGCGCTGCGGGTCGAGGATCCGGAGGTGTTCGAGGCCACACACAATCTGCTGTTCGAGCTGCTCCAGCGCGGTCACGTGCGGGGTGTCCGCGTCGACCATCCCGACGGACTGTTCGACCCAAGCCGCTATACCGAGATGCTGCAGGACCTCGCGGCGCGCGCGCGGCGGCCGGAGCTCGCGGCCGACCATCCGTTTTTCGTCGTCGTCGAGAAGATCCTCTCGGGCGGTGAATCGCTCCCGGACTCGTGGCGGGTCGACGGCACGACAGGCTACACGTTCCTCCGGCTCGTCAACGGGCTCTTCGTGGACGAAGCGGGGGCGCGCCGGCTGCGCCGGATCTACACCCGCTTCACGGGCCTGAACGCCGCGTTCCATGAAGTGGCCTACGAGAGCAAACGGTTGATCATGGATACCTCTCTGGCAAGCGAGCTCAACGTGCTCGCGCATGCGATCGGCCGGATCGGCGAGCGGAACCGGAAGGCGCGCGACTTCACGCTGAACAGTCTCCGCGATGCGATTGCCGAGGTCGTCGCGTGCTTTCCGGTCTATCGCACGTACGTCACGCTCGAGGGCTGGAGCCTGGCCGATCGTCAGACGATCGATACCGCGGTCCGGCTGGCGCGCTGGCGGAACCCGGCGCTCGAAGCGTCCGGTTTCGAGTTCCTGCGTGAAGTCCTGCTGCCGCGCGGCATCGACGAGCCGCCGGAGGCGCAGCCGGAGATGGAGCTGGACGACCGGCGCAGCGGCTACCCGCCTGCGTCAGAAGCCGAGCGGCAGGAGCGGCTCCGGGTCGCGATGAAATTCCAGCAGTACACGGCGCCGGTCCAGGCCAAGGGGATCGAGGACACTGCGTTCTACCGATACAACGTGCTGCTCGCGGCCAACGAAGTCGGCGGCGATCCGGCGCGGCCGGAGGTTTCGCCGGGCGCCTTCCACACCGCGAATCAGGTCAGGCGCGAGCGGGTTCCGCGCGAGATGCTGGCGACCGCGACGCACGACGCGAAGCTCGGCGAGGACGTTCGCGCGCGGCTGGCTGTCCTGTCCGAGCTGACCGAGGAATGGTCCCGCGGCGTATCGCGATGGCGACGCGCCAATCAGACGCACCGGACCGTCGTCGACGGCGTGCCTGCACCCGATCGCAACGACGAGTATCGCTTCTACCAGGCACTCGTGGGCGTCTGGCCTCCGGCGGCGACGACGCCGACCGCAGAGCTCGTCGCCCGGCTGCGCGAATACATGCACAAGTCGATCAAGGAGGCCAAGGTCCATACGACCTGGATCAACGAGAACCGCGCCTACGACGCGGCGACCGCGCGCTTCGTCGAGCGCTCGCTGACGGGCGCCGGCAGCGCCCGGTTCCTCCCGCTGATGCTGCCGCTCACCCAGCGCGTGGCGCGGCTCGGGATCGTGAACTCGCTCGCGCAGGTCGCGCTCAAGCTCACGTCGCCCGGCGTCCCGGACGTCTATCAGGGCACCGAGCTGTGGGACCTGTCTCTCGTCGATCCGGACAACCGGCGGCCGGTGGACTTCGAGCATCGCGCGCGTCTGCTGCAGGATCTCGAATCTCTTCTGAACGCGGGCCCTGCCGATGTCGGGGAACAGGCGGCCGCGCTGTTGACGGCATGGCCGGACGGCCGCATCAAGCTGTTCCTGACGGCCTGCGGTCTGAGGCTCAGACGTTCGGACCCCGACCTGTTCCTGAAGGGCACCTACGTGCCGCTCGACGCCGAGGTGACCGTAACAGCAGGCGTCGTGGCGTTCGCACACGTGCTGGAAGAGCGAGCGCTCATCACAATCGTTCCGCGCTTGAGCGCATCGGTGTGCTCGCCCGAGCATCCGTTTCCGATCGGGCCGGACTGCTGGAAGACGTCGCGGATCCTGCTGCCGCCCGAGCTCGAGTCGCGCCGTTATCGCAACATTCTGACGGGTCAGCTCATCGAGCCGACGCGAAGCGCGACGCAGAGCTGGATTTTTGTGGGGGATGCGCTGCGGGTTCTGCCGGTCGGCGTGCTCGTCGGCGGCCCTCGCCTCAGCGAATGACGCGCAAGTTCTGCGGTACCGTCGGGGCGCCCCACGGCGTGTCCGTCGACCACTCGGGACCGGCCGGCGAGCCGCCGAAGCGACGCACGCCATGACTCGGGCCGAACGGCGCCATTGAGCTGTCGGAGACCACGTCACCGCCGCCTTCGTCGCAGTGATACAACCCCGCCGTGCTGGCATCGCGCACGAACGGCTCGGTTGGAGGGGTGAAGGCGCTGTTGTAGCGAATGGTCGGCGATATGCGCATCTCGTCGAACCAGCCGCGGTACGACGGATACTGCGGGCCGGCGTCATGCTTCTCTGCGCCGATGACGAGGTACGGGTCGCTCGCGGGCCAGGCCGTCGGCCGGTTGGAGCGATAGCTGGCGTGGCCGGTGGGCCCTATGGCGCTCGCGTCGAGCGCGCCGTCGACGTAGAGCTGCATCCGCCCATCCGATCGCCGCCGTGTCACGGCGACGTGATGCCAGTTCCCATCCGCCACGACGCGGGAGCCGACGATGGTCTGGTCCCCGCCGACGGAGGTCCCCACGCCGAAGGCCAGGCGACCGGCGCCGAGCGATACGCCGTAGTCGCCGTAGTCACCGCTGCCGAACACGTCCCGGTCCACGACGATGTTGCCGAAGATCCAGTTGTTGCCGCCGGGCGAAATCGCGCCGGCCGAGTTCTCGCCCGGGTTCGCTTTCATCCACCACTCGACAGTGAGGTCTGTGGCGCCCACGTTGACCGGGTACCCCGGCTCCAGCAGGATCTTGACCCGGTCGATGTCGTTGACGCCGTTGCCGTGGAAGCGCAGCGAAAAGCCGCCGGTGGCGGCCGGGAACGAGCCGCCGGCCATCAGGCACGCCGTCAGGGCGACGATCAGGCTGAAGGGTCGACCCATCCCCTCGAAGCGAGCAATGCCTGTGCCCCGAGTTTCAGCCTGATCCAGCCAAGGGCGCCCCTCGGCCGCGCCAGAATCGTTCGCGCGATCTCAAAAGTGAGGCAGCGAGCGCGTCACCCCAGGCTGGTTGTTGCCGGGCGAGGCGCCGAGGATTCTTCCGGTGCCGAGGCTCGGAGGCTGGCGATCGGCAAAAAGAACCGCACGATGGCGCCGCCCGTCGGACCGTTCTCGGCGGTGATGCGTCCGCCGTGCGTTTCGACAATGCTGCGGGCTATCGAGAGTCCGATCCCCATCCCGTCGGGCTTCGTCGTGTAGAACGGCTCGAAGATGTCCTGGAGAACGTCGGCGGGAACTCCGCGACCGCTGTCGATCACAGCGACCTGAAGCTGGCCGTCGCTCGCCGCTGTGCGCACGAGGAGCCGCCGGCAATGCGGAGGAACGGCCGCCAATGCCTCCATCCCGTTCAGCAGCAGATTGAGCACGACCTGCTGGAGATGGATCCTGTCGGCCTGCACGGCGGGCAGACCGGCGGCAAGTTCGGCCGCAATGTGCACGTGCCGTGCGGCGGCGTCGCCGGCCACGAGACGTTCCGTGTCGCGCACCAGCTCGTTCACATCGATCACCTGGGTCTGGAGCTCGCGCTTCCGCAGGAGCGCGCTCATGCGCCAGATAATCTCGCCCGCTCGCTGGTCGTCAAGAACGATGTCGGCAAGAATCTCCTTGAGCTCGCCGAGCGGTGGTGGATTCCGCGCGAGCAGATTCAACCCGGCGTGGGCGTTGCTCAGGATGGCCGTGAGCGGTTGCCCCAGCTCGTGGGCAATCGACGCGGACAGCTCGCCGAGCGCCGAAAAACGCGCGGCATGCGCCAGCTCGAGGCGCGCCTTGCGCAGCGCTTCTTCCGCCTGGCGCCTGTCGGTGATGTCGGTAAAGGTGCCGATCACGCGCCGCGCACCATCGGCGGCGTGCCGGACTACCGCGGCGCGGGACAGGAACCAGCGCACGCTGCCGTCCGCGTGAAGCATCCGGTGTTCCGCCTCGAACGCCGGAGTGCCACCCTCCAGATGGGCCTGGAGCTGCGCGTCCAGACCAGCCAGATCGTCCGGATGCACCAGCCGCACCCACTCCTCACGCCGGTGGCCGATCTCGTGACCTTCGACCCCGAGCAGCGTCTTCAGCAGGGGATCCACGTACAGCTCGCCGGTCTCGACGGTCCAGTCCCAGACGCCGACGCTGCCGGCCGAGGTCGCGAGGGCATATCGCTCCTGGCTCTCGTAGAACGCCGCCTCGGCCCTCTTCCGCTCGGTAATGTCTTCGTGCATGCCGATGATGTCCTGCGGCCGGCCCTGCGCGTCACGAAGCACCGTGAAGATCGCGTTGGCCCACGCATGGGTCCCGTCCCGGAGCACAAAGTGCTTCTCCTGGCGGAGCATGTCCCGTTTCCCCTCGCGAAGCTCTCGATGGAGGCGCGCGTCCCCCTCTCGATCCGCGGGGTGGGTCAGCAGGTCGAACGTCTCCAGGCGCGTCAATTCCTGGGGGCCGCAGCGGAGCATTGTCTGCAGCGCGCGGTTGGTCTGGCACGACCGGTCACCCGTCAGATCGATCAAGCTGATCCCGGTGCCCGCCTCGTTGAAGATGGCCCGGAAGCGTTCCTCGCTTTCGCGAAGCGCGTTTTCCGCCCGGCGGCGCTCGGTCACGTCCCGGCCGATCCCTTGCAGTTCGACGACCCGCCCGTCGGCGCCGACGATGACACTATTGATCCACTGGTGCCAGCCGATGCTGCCGTCGGGCAGCAGAACCTGATGTTCGTTCGTCTCCTCGCGCGGGCATTCGACGATTGACGCGATCACCTGGACCACCGCCGCGCGGCTGCCCTCGGGGATGAGCTCGACGAACTTCGTACCGATCAGCTCCTCCCGCCGCTTCCTCCAGTGCCGGCAGTAGGAGTCGCTCACGAACGTCAGCGTCGTGTCGGGGAGGAACCGGCAGATCAGGTCGCTCTGATGCTCGACGACGCTCCGATACCGTGCCTCGCTCGCCCGCAGCTCCCGTTCGATTTCGGTGCGTGTCAGCGCCTGAGCGAAGATCTCCCCAACGACTCGAAGCCTGGCGATCAGGTCGTCGGGCCACGTCCGATGCGCACGCATCGTTGAGATCATCAGCTCGCAGATGGCCGAGCTGCCAGTGTTGATGGGCACAGACAGGTGCGATTTCATGCCGACACGGCGAAGGTACTCGCGCTCGCGCGCCGCTTCCGCGGGCAGCTCGTCGATGATCCTGGGGTAGTTCAGCGTAATCCCGAGTCGCACCTGCTGGATATACCAGGGCCACCCCTCTTCGGTGATGACCTCAGGGCACGGCTCAATGCCCGGGCGGGCATAGGAAATGACGTCATACTCCGTCCGGCCGGCCGGCGCGACCGGAATGAGCGCGGCGCGATCGACATCCAGGAAGCCGACCAGTCGCTCGAGCCACCGGCGGATGGTGCCCTCGGCGGCCGCACCGGGGCCCGCGAAGGCGGCCGACATCTCCGAGAGCAGCGTTTCGAAGCGAAGGCACTCGTCCAGCGCCTGGCTCGAGCGCCGCCGGCGCCGGCGCTCGACGAGCAGCCCCGCAGCCAGGGCTATCTGCAGCAGGAGGACGGCCGCCAGAATCCAGCTGTCGAGACCGGCGATCACAGGTTCCTCACAGCTCAGAGTGTAGTCTCTCGCGACGTGAGCAGGGGCTGGATTGGGCCTAAAGGCCTAGATCCAGACAGCTCTAGGAATCGAGGTACCTCCGGAGATCCACGCGGCCGGTCTTGTGGAGGAGCGGTTTCCAGAGGTCGCCGACCTTCGAGAGCCGCGCGCGTACGTTGTCGAAGCGCCAGTCCTCGATGTCGACGCCCCGCTCGACTTCCTTCCACGAGATCGGCGTCGACACGGGCGCGCGCGCACGCGGACGCACCGAGTAGATCGACGCCAGCGTCCGGCCCCATGCGTTCTGGTTGTAGTCCGCGAGCACGCGATCCTTCGGACGTTTCGCGACCGCGTACACCGCCGTCATCACGCGCCGGTGCCGAGAGGCCAGCTCGATCGCCAGCGTCTTCGCGATCGTCCAGACCTCCTTCTGCGTGGGTCCCCTCACGATCGGCACGTAGACGTGCATGCCGCGCGATCCGGTCGTCTTCACGAGCGGCTTCATCTTGAGCCCCTCGAGCGCGTCGCGCACGATGAGCGCCGCCTCCCGGACCATCGCGAACGTCGCCCCCTCACCGGGATCGAGGTCGAGGTGCAGGTAGTCCGGCCGATCGACGTCGTCACAACGCGCGTACCACTGGTTCAGATCGATGCAGCCGAGGTTGATGACCCAGAGGAGCGCGGCGAGGTCCTGGATCATCGGAAAGTGGATCACGTTGCCCGACGAGTGCACGATCGTGCAGAGCTGGATCCAGTCCGGGCGGGGCGAGGGCGCGCGCTTCATGAAGAAGAACTCCCCGTACGCGCCGTTCGGGTAGCGCTTCATGACCATCGCGCGGTCCTTCAGGTGCGGCAGCAGGTACGGCGCCACGTCCGCGTAGTACTGGAGCAGATCGCCCTTCGTGATCTTCAGATCCGGCCAGAAGGGTTTTCGGAGATTCGTGAGCTGAACCTTGCGATCGCCGATCTCGAGGAGAACGTTGTCAGTGTTTCGTGGGACCTGGACGTGAGCCATCTGAAGGCCGACACGGATTCAACGCAGAGGTCGCAGCGGCTCGAGCTTTGGCGGGCGCGGCCCATGCCGCACGGCGCCCGCAACCGGCTGGTAGTCGAGCTCGCGCCCGGCCGCGGCCGCGCGGAGCAGCAATCCGCCGCGGCTCATGTCGCCCCGACCGACGAACGCGGACGGGAAGAGCAGACGCTGCCCGAAGACGCCCAGGAGCACGTCGACGTACTTCGGTGACGCGATGCTCCCGAGCAGCACGACGTCGAAGTCCGCCCCTATCTCGCCCGCGAGCGCCTCGGCGCTCCGGACGAGCGGGGCCCGGTACATCGCGTTGGCGGCATCCACGTTCTCGCTCGCGAAACGCCGGAGCGCGTCGATCGTCACCGGAGTATCCGGCGCGCGCAAGCCGGCGCTCGACGTGATGATGAGCACGCCTCGCCCGGCGAGCGAATCGTCCGCCACTGATTCCGTCAACCGCGCGAACGCGCTCGCGTATGTGAGCTTGCCGCGGAAGTACAGCCCGCTGACGAAGCTGAACACCTCGCCAATCGGGGCGTCGCCCTGCCTCAGACGGACCGCGAGATCGAACGAGGCGCCGGGCGAGACGATCTGCTGCGCGCGCCGGCCCGAACAGTTCGCGGGTGATAAGAGGAAGATTCTGTTCAGATTGCCCATCTCAGCAGGACCGCGCCGACCGTGAAGCCGGCGCCGACCGACGCCAGCAGCACGAGATCGCCACGCTTGACGCGTCCCTGCGCGACCGCGTCGGCGAGCGCGAGCGGGATGGTCCCGGCGGTCGTGTTGCCATAGTGCGCGAGGTTGATGACGACTTTGTCCGAGTCGAACCCGAGGCGGTCGGCCGCGGCCGAGATGATGCGCGCGTTCGCCTGGTGCGACACGAACAGGTCAACGTCCTTCGGGTCGGTGCCGGTCTTTTCGAGCAGCCGGCGGCTGATCTCTTCCGTCTTTCGCACGGCGAACCTGAAGACCGCATGCCCGTCCTGCTTGACGTAGTGGAGTCGCTGGTCCACGGTCTCGTGCGACGCGGGACGCAGGCTGCCGCCCGCCGGCATGCAGAGCGCGGGGCCGCCGCCGCCGTCCACTTCGTGCAGGAAGTCGATGATGGCGGGCTCGCCTTCCTTCGCGGGGGACAGCACCGCGGCGCCCGCGCCGTCGCCGAACAGCACGCAGGTCGCGCGGTCCGTGTAGTCGATGATGCTCGACATCACGTCGGCGCCGACCACGAGCGCGTGGTCGTGGGCACCGGTGGCGACCATCTGGTGGCCGGTCGTCAGCGCGTAGGTGAAGCCCGAGCAGGCGGCGCCGAGATCGAACCCCCACGCGCGGCTCGCCCCGATCTTGTGCTGCAGCAGGCACGCCGTGCTCGGGAAGATCGTGTCGGGGGTGGTCGTGCCGACCACGATGAAGCCGATGTCCGCGGGTGTCAGGCCGGCCTGCTTGATCGCGCACAGCGCCGCCTCTTTCGCCAGATCGGACGTGCCGACGCCGGGATCGGCGATGTGGCGCTCCTGGATTCCCGTGCGCTGCAGGATCCACTCGTTGCTGGTCTCGACCATCTTCTCGAGGTCGGCGTTCGTCAGCACCCGCGGCGGGACGTACGTGGCCAGCGAGGCGATCTTGACGGGTCTCACCACAATCTCGAATCCTTTCCAGGGGCGGGAAGCCCGAAATACTCGTAGGCGCGGGCGGTCGCCACGCGCCCGCGCGGCGTCCGATCGAGGAACCCGATCTGCATCAGGAACGGCTCGTAGATGTCCTCGATCGCGTCCTTGTCTTCGCTCGTGGCGGCCGCCAGGGCGTTGAGGCCGACCGGCCCACCGCCGAACTTTTCGATGATCGTCCGCAGCATCCGCCGATCGATCTCGTCGAACCCGCGCTCGTCCACTTCCAGCAGCTTCAGCGCGTCGAGCGCGACCTCGGACGTGATCCGGCCGTCTGCGCGCACCTCGGCGAAATCGCGCAGCCGCCGCAGCAGCCGGTTCGCCACCCGAGGCGTCCCGCGCGAGCGCCGCGCGATCTCGTCGATCGCGGGCTCGTCGATGGGAACGCCGAGGATCCGAGCCGAGCGCCGGCCGATCAGCCGGATGTCCTCTTCGGCGTAGAAGTCCAGCCGATGCACGATGCCGAACCGCGCGCGGAGGGGCGACGTCAGCAGCCCCGCCCGCGTGGTGGCGCCGACGAGCGTGAAGCGCGGCAGGGGCACCTTGACCGAGCGCGCGCCCGGACCGGTCCCGATCAGGATGTCCAGCTCGTAGTCCTCCATCGCGGGATAGAGGATCTCCTCGATCGCCGGGCTCATGCGATGAACCTCGTCGATGAAGAGCACGTCCCGCTCCTGCAGGCTGGTCAGCATCGCGGCGAGATCGCCCGGCTTCTCGATCACCGGGCCGGCCGTGGCGCGGACCGGCACGCCGAGCTCGTTGCCGATGACGTGCGCGAGCGTCGTCTTGCCGAGCCCTGGTGGTCCGTACAGCAGGACGTGGTCGAGCGCTTCCTGACGCTGACGGGCCGCGGCGATGGCGACCTGCAGGTTCTCGCGCACGCGGTCCTGGCCGACGTAGTCGTCCAGCGTGCGCGGGCGCAGGCCCGCTTCGTACTGCGTGTCTTCGTCCGCGCGGGACGGTGTGATGATCCGCGACTCAGTCACTGTCGGTTCAAATCGTCAGAGTGCCTAGTCCCTAGTGCCTGGTGCCTGGTCCCTATCGCCTGACCAGCGCCTTCAGCGTCTTCTTCAACGCCGGCTCGAACGCATCGGCGCCATCTTTCATTACCGTGCCGACGGCTTTCTCCGCCGCGGCCTCCTGGTACCCGAGATTGAGCAACGCCGAGATCAAATCGTCACGCAACCCGTCGCCGGCCGCCGCCGGAGACGTCGCCTCGGCCAACGCGAGCGAGGCTGGCAGCTTGTCGCGCAGCTCGAGGCTGATCCGCTCGGCCGTCTTCTTGCCGATGCCTGGAATCTTCGTCAGCCGCGCGATGTCCTGCGCCCGGATGGCCCCCACCAGGTCCGGCGGCTCGATGCCCGACAGCACCGCGAGGGCAAGCTTCGGGCCGACGCCGTTGACCCCGATCAGCCGCTCGAACAGCTGCAGCTCGAGCGGCGTCCCGAAGCCGTAGAGCGCCAGAGCGTCCTCGCGCACGTGCGTGTGAACGCGCAGCGTCACGTCACTCCCAGGCTCGCCCAGATTGTAGAACGTCGAGAGCGGGATCTGCACATCGTACCCGACGCCGTTCACATCGACGATCGCGCGCGACGGGTGCTTTTCCAGGAGGCGACCAGTGATCCGCGCGATCACGGCTGGGGCCGGAAGTCGCGCCAGCGGCGGGGGAACTTGGCGGATGGGCCGGTCTGAAGACCGGCCCCTCCAAACTTTCTCGGATCTGTGGAGGGGCCGGTCTTCAGACCGGCCCGGTGCAGATGACAGATCGCCACGGCGAGGGCGTCGGCGGCGTCGTGAGGCGTCGGCGGCGCGTCGAGGCCGAGCAGCAGACTGATCATGCGCTGGATCTGCTGCTTGTCGGCGCGGCCGTAGCCGACGACGGCGCGCTTGATCTCGGCCGGGGCGTACGCCGCAACCGGCACGCCTGCACGCGTGGCGGCGACGAGCGCCACGCCGCGCGCGTGGCCGAGCGTCAGCGCGCTCCGCACGTTGCGCGCGTGGAATATGTCTTCGATCGCGACACAGTCCGGACGATGGCGTTCGAACAGCAGCGCGAGGCCGTCGTAGATGCGCAACAGTCGTTCGGGAAATGGCGCCCGCGCCGGGGAGGTGAGCGCGCCGCAGGTGATGAGTTGATGGCGGCTGCCGTCGCTCTCGACGCAGCCATAACCGGTCCGGCCGGACCCGGGATCGATCCCGAAGATGCGCATGCTTATGCGAGCGAGGCCTCGATCTCCTTCTCCTCGATGTCGAAGTTCGACCACACGTTCCGCACGTCGTCGTGCTCCTCGAGCGCCTCCATGAGCTTGAGCATCTGCTGGGCGCCCTTCCCTTCGAGCTTGACGTAGTTCTGCGGCAGCATCGCGACCTCGGCGGAGATCGGCTCGACCCCCAGTCCTTTGACCGCCTCGAGGACCTTGTGATGCGCGTCTGGCGCGCTCACGATCTCCCAGTTGCTCTCGTCGTCGCGCATGTCGTCGGCGCCGGCGTCGATGGCCGCCGACATCAGCGCCTCTTCTTCCGCTTTCAACTTGTCGACGACGATGGAGCCCTTCTTCTCGAACATCCAGGCGACGCTGTTCGTTTCGCCGAGGTTGCCGCCGTACTTCGTGAGCGTGTGACGGATCTCGCCGACCGTCCGGTTCTTGTTGTCGGTCAGCACGTCGATCATGAGCGCCACGCCGCCCGGGCCGTAGCCCTCGTAGGTGGCCTCCTCGTACGAGACGCCCGGCTCTTCGCCCGTCCCGCGGCGGATCGCCCGCTTGATGTTGTCGGCAGGCATGTTGACCGCCTTGGCCTGCTCGAGCACCGTGCGGAGGCGCGGGTTCGCGCTCGGATCCCCGCCGCCGTGGCGGGCGGCGACGGTCAGTTCCTTGATGATACGGGTGAAGGCCTTGCCGCGCTTGGCGTCAACGGCCGCCTTCTTGTGCTTGATGCTGTGCCACTTGGAATGGCCGGACATGAGGAGAACTCCCCTGGAATTCGCCGGAAATGGTATCACAGCCAACGGTTTGGCAGGTTTTCCGCTCGACTGCGGATCGATCCGATGGCAATTCTGTCATTCACGTCCGATTGAGTCCCACGGGGGGCGCCGCGCGCCGCGTCAGTTGGTGTGATTCTGGCCAGAAATGTGAAATCCAGGGACGGTAAGCTGCTTGCTGTGTCAGGCAGGTTCCTGGCGACATGTTCGATCCCGCGTCTTGTTCTCTGGACTCGTCCCCGTCCGGCAGTGGACCCGCCCGGCCCGCGCCCGCCCCGGCACGTCCTGCGCACCCCTTCGAGCGATTGTCCGTTTTGTACAAGCGGCGCTGGCTCGCCATCACCGTTTTCGCGATTGCCGCCGCAGGCATGCGAGCGTCGACATGGTCGGCGATACCCATGTACCGCGCGTCGGCCAAGATCCTCATCCAGGACGAACGATCGACGGCTGTCGGCACGCTGAACTCGTCGGACCCTGTCTACTGGCAGGATCCCGAGCCGTACCACAACACGCAGCATCGCATTCTCGAGAGCCGGGCGCTGGCGCTTCGCGTCGTGCGGCAGCTGCAGGCAGTCGACCCGCACGAACCGATGGCCTCGTCGGAGGTCGAGTCGCCGCAGGAAAGCGACGCCATAGACGGCTTCCTTGGCGGGATCCGGATTGAGCCGATCCGCGGCACCCGCATCGTCGACGTCAGCTACGATGCGACGAACCCGGACGTCGCCATGCGCGCCGCGAACGCCCTCGCCGAGCAGTACGTCGCGTACAACCTCGATCTGCGTCTCGCCTCGATCCAGCGGATGCTCATCTGGCTCGCGGAGGAGCTGGAACGGCAGCGGCAAAAACTCACCGCCAGCGAACAGGCGCTGACCGAGTATCGCAGCGGCCAGGATGCATTCTCGCTCGACGACCGTCAGAACCTCGTGACCGCGCGGCTCAACGCGCTGAACGAGGCGCTCACGCGCGCGCGTACCGCACGCCTTCAGAAAGAGACGCTCTACACCCAGGTCCGCTCGGCTGTAGAAGGACCCGATCCCGCCAACGCCTTGCCCGCCGCCGCGCGAAACGTGACGATGCAGGATATCCGGGCGCGGCTGTCCGCTCTCCTCGCCGACAAGGCGCAGTTGTCAGGCCGCTACGGTCCGAAGCATCCGGAGATCGCGAAGCTCGACGCGGCGGTCGAGAACGCACGGCGCGAGCTGTACAACGAATCGTTGAAAGCCGTCGAGCAGCTCAAAGCGGAGTACCTCGCCGCGCATAACGAAGAGCGCAGCCTGAGCCGCACGCTGGACGAGCAGAAAGCCGTGGCGCTCGACCTCGACCGCAAAGGCGGGAGCTACACCGTACTGAAGCGTCAGACCGAAAGCGATCGCAAAGTCTACGAGCAGCTTCTCCAGCAGGAGAAGGAGCTTCGCGTCATCAGCAACAGCCGCGCGAACAACGTGCAGATCATGGATCGCGCGAAGACGCCGAAAGCGCCGTACACGCCGAATTCCCGGCGGGACTGGCTGACGGCGCTGCTCTTCGGCCTCGTCGCGGCGGCCGCGGTGACGTACGGTCTCGAGGCCCTGGACGACACGGTCAAGACGCCGGACGACGTCACCCGGCGGCTCGGTCTGACGCTGCTCGGTCTCGTTCCGGCGGTAAAGGGCCGGCGCGTCCCGCTCCTCACCGAGAAGATGCCGCAGCCGTTCAGCGAGGCCTTCCGCGCGCTGCGGACCGCGCTGGTCTTCACGAGCGGCGCCGAATCCACGCGGACCATCGTCGTCACCAGCAGCCAGCCGCTCGAAGGCAAGACCACGACGGCGTGCAATCTGGCGTCGGCGCTGGCGCTCGGAGGAGCGCGCGTGCTGCTCATCGACGCCGATCTCAGACGGCCCAGCCTCCATTCGACGATGAAGGTCTCGAACGCGGCCGGGCTGTCTCACCTGCTCGCCGGCCTGACCGAGATGTCCGAGGCAATCCAGCCGACCGAACAGCCGAACCTCTCCATCATCACCGCGGGCGCGGTGCCGCCCAATCCATCCGAGCTGCTGGCGTCGGGCCGCATGAAGGAACTGCTCGGCGGCCTCGAGGCGTTCGACTGGGTCATCATCGATACGCCTCCCGTGCTGCCCGTGACGGATGCCGTCGTGCTCGCTCAGGCGGTCTGGGGCGTGGTCTTTGTCATCGGCGCGGAGAGCACGCGGCGCCCGGAGGTGGAGCGGGCGCTCGATCTCCTGCACGGGAGCAGCCGGCGCGTCATCGGTGCGGTTCTGAACCGCGTGGACCTGTCGCGCAACAAGTACTACTACTTGCGATACGGGTACGGCCAGGCCAGCTATGCTGGATATCCTCAGCCGATCGCCGCGCCGTCGTTCCGCGTGCGGATTCGCGTCGCGAGAAGGAGCCAGGTCTCCGCCCGTGAATCCCAGGGACCGCCGGAGTAGTCGCCGAAGACGGCATCCACGTGGAAGCCGGCGCGCTCGACACGCCGGGTCATCTGCTTGACCGACACCGTTCTGAAGGCGAGCGAGAACCGGTGGACGCGCCGCGCGCGTTGGCGTCGCTCGATGTACTCCTCGTCGAACAGCGTGAGTCCTCGCCGCCTGTCCTGACGGACGGACTCGACGAGCGCGATCTCGGCGCCGCCGATGGTTCCGCGGAGGGTCACGCGCCGCCGGTATTCCTTCCAGCGGGTCAGATCCGGGACCAGATCGAGGCCGAGCCGGCCGCCCGGACGCGTCACGCGCGCGACCGCCTCCAGCGCACGCTCGAGATCCAGGTCGCGTGTCAGCGATTGCAGGATGCCGTACGGCGCGATGACGAGCGAGAAGCGCTCTGCGAACGGGAGCTGACGGATGTCCGCTCGAACCAGCGCCGCGCGGATCCCGCGAGCGCGACGGATCCGGCGCCGCGCTCGATCGAGCATCGGCGCGGAGAGATCGACGCCGACGACGGGCACGCCGGCGCGGGCCACGGGCACGAGCACGCGGCCTGTGCCGCAACCGAGCTCGAGCACCGGACCGCCGGTCTCATCGGCGAGCCGCCGCCAGAACGCGACGTCGCGCCGCCCCAGCGTGCGGGCGTTCTCCCAGTCGTAGAAGGGCGCGTAGGCGTCCCAGCCGTCATGGCCTTCCATAGTCAGTTCTGAGTTGTGAGTTGTGAGTTGTGAGTTCTACGCTTCTGCCCGAATACCGGCGGTCGCAAACAGCAATGTGTTCTGGATCTCGACGAACGCGCCGCCTGCCTTCGTCGCCTGCTCCGAATAACGCGTGACCACCTTCTGGAAGTCCTCGGCGAGGCGTCGCACCGGTCCGGCCGGTGCGTCGGCCATGAGCGCGGCGATCGCTTCGCGGCGCGCCGTCCAGATCGCGCGGGGCGGCTTGCCGAGCTGCGACACGGTGACCGGGAACAGCTGCACGTCGCTCGGCTCGATCCCTTTCGCCGCGAAGATCGACGGCAGCCGCGGGCCGACCACGGGGTCCGTGGCGTCGCCGCGCGCCTCGGCCAGCGCCGAGAACAGGCGGTTTGCGAGCTCGAACGCCTCCATGCCGGCCGGGACCGAGCTGTACCAGTAGCGGGCGCGGTTGTCCGGCTCGACGGCCAGCACTCGCCCGCCGGGCTTCGTCACGCGCGCCAGCTCCGCAACCGCCGTGTCGACGTCGCGAACGTGCTGCAGCACCGCGATGCAGAACGTGCTGTCGAACTTGCCGTCTCCGAACGGCAGCTTGCAGCCGTCGGCGGCGGCGTAGCGCGCGCGGATGTTGTGCGCCTTCGCCGCATTGACGGCCTGGATCACGCGCGCCGGGAGGACGTCGACGCCGAACAGCGCGACCTGCGAAATGCGAAGCCGCGAGAGTTGGACTTCAGGCGTGCCTGTGCCGCATCCCACATCCAGGATGCGGGACCCGGCTCGTGGTTGAAGCGTGTCCTTGAGGAACGTCGTGAACGACTCGTCCCACCAGTTGTCGCGGAGATGTTTGAGGGTCGGCGAGCCGAGGGCGTCGATATTCCGCGGCATGTTCGAGCCCGCTACTTTATCGCGGGATGGCCCTGATCGTCGAGCAACAGCCGGCAGAGCTCCTCGAGCCGATCGGCGTCGTGTGGAAAGGCGAGGCGCCGGACCGGGACCGCGCGACCGCAGCGGATCACGCTATCGAGGTGGCCCGCCAGGCGATCGCGGTCGCCGCAATCGAGGACGTACGAGTTGGCGACGAGCGCCATCACCGCGTCGCGCGGCGGCAGCGAGTCGATGCGGATCGATCCGGACGCCGGCGAATCGAGGACATAGATGCCGGCGACGCACACCGGGGTATCCGCGAACATCATCGATGAGTCCGCTGGAGAGATCCGGCGCTTGTCGGACTCGCCAGACATCCAGACCCTGAGTCCTGAATACGCCCCGATCGCGAGCAGCCCTTCCCCGTTTTCGCGCAGCGCAATCGCATCGTCCGCTACGACACGCGCCCCGCCCGCGCCGAGCGCCGCCGCGATCGTGGACTTCCCCGATCCGCTGCGCGCGATGAAGAGGACCGCTCCCTGCGCCAACTGCACGCCGCTCGCATGCAGGACCAGCTCGCCTCGGTTGGTCATCACGAGCGGGAGAATGTGGTCGAGCAACAGATGGCGCAGCGTGTCGTCCGGCGTGTCCGCCCCTCCAACGACGCGCACGCGAGTGCCGGCGTCGTCGATCAGGAAGTCAGCGAGATCCGGGACGCGGACGATGTAGCCGCCAGCCGGCAACCGCGCAGCGGCCAGCCACGGCTCCTCATCGGGCAGCCGCCACTCCCGGAACCACACGACGTCGCGATCGTCGAACGGCGCCGCGCCGCGCTCGATCGCTATCGCGGCGCGGGCGGCCCCTTCCGCCGGCGGCAGCTCCGGCAGCGGCCAGTCGCTCGTCAGCACGGAATCGAAGACTCGATAGAGCACGGTTCAGCGCGTGTAGCGGGTGACGACTTCGGCGGCGAACACCGCCGCCTCGGCCGGCGTGGCGAACAGGTCGGGATGGCGCTCGAACAGGCCACGCTCGATTTCCGCCAGCGGGTGTGCACCGTCGCACAGCTCGAGCACCGTCAGCCGCGCGCGCCCGCGCGGCGTCAGCGTCGGGACATATCCGGGGCGTTGCCGGGAGAGGTCGTCGCCACTCAGCAACATACCGGTGAGGGTCGATCGGCTGAAAGAGGCGAGCGTGCGCCCAGCTCGTGTCACCTCGCCGCGCCACGACACCACGACCGCGGCCGGCAGAATCCGCATACGTACGGCCAAGAGGTCGCCGGGCTTGACCGCAACCGGATCGATCGGAAAATAAATGTTGCGCCGGTCGATACGATCGCGCGAGAAGGGCGAATTCGTCAGGATCACGCCGGGTGCCAGATCAGCCGTGAACCAGCCGCCGATGCCGTCGAGCGTACCCCGCGCGGCGATCGGTAGCGAAACGTCCAGCGCGAGCGGCTCACCGGTGATCCCTGAAACATCGATGGTCACTCCGGCCACCGGCTCACCGAGGCACTGGCCCTGCTCCAGCCTCGTGGGATATCCGGTATTGGCGGCCCACGCATGCGCCGGCGACATGTCGAAGCCCGCGGGACGCTCGCACCAGAACCGCACCGCGGCAGCCAGCTCCGGATCCGCCACCGGCGCGATCTGAAGGCAGACACGCGCAGGGATCATCGCGCCGTCAGGCTTCAGGAATCGCCGGCGCGCGTCGCTGACAAAACCAAACAGCCCCGCCTCGAAGCCGAAGTGACCGATCTGGTCGCAGACGAGAACGTCGACCGGCTCCGGCAGCTCGACCTCTCCCGACTCCGCGTGGATGAAGCGCAGGCGATCCGCAAAGCCGTTGTGGGCGGCGATCGCCCGCGCCATCTCGATCATGCCGGTCGCTTCGATCGAGTAGACGCGCCCGGCTCCCGCCTCGCACGCGAGCAGCCCGAGAATACCGCTGCCGCTGCCGACGTCGGCGACGACGGCGCCGGCGCGGACGACCCGGCGGATCGCGCGGCGAAAGGAGTCGATCCGCGGGCGGTCGGCCAGATAGGACCGATGTTCGTCGACGACTAGAGACACGTCATCTGCATCATCGTGCCGTCAAAGCCGAACATGCTCGCGCCCTGCGTAAGCTTGGCGACCGAACCGTACTCGATCAGCTCCGGCGTCCGATAGGGCCGGCGATCGGCGGGCCGCACATCAGCGGACCTTTCGGCCTCACGCGGCTCGTCAGGTAGCTCCATTGCCGCCCTCCATCATCAACCGAGCCCAGACCTCGACGCCGGCGATGGCCCACAGCGACCACGCATCGTCATCGAAGGCGCGCCAGCCCAGACCGACGCGGCTGCGCATCCGGCGATACATCGAAGCGACCTCGCTCGCGTCGACCCACCCCAGCCGCGCCAGCTCGAGGTCATTGTAAAACGCCTCACCATCGAGCGCATCCACCGCGTCGATGAACAGACCACCGAAATCCGTCTTGTCTTTTCTGTGGTGCACGGAGGGGGGCAGCAGCCCCGTCATGGCGCGCCGAAGGACGTACTTCGTCTCGCCGCGCTGCCAGCGCTGCTCGTCCGGCAGGGCCGTCATGAACTCGACCAGCCGCCGATCCAGGAAAGGATAGCGATTCTCGATACCCGCCTCGGCCGACGCGCGCTCAAATGCTTCGCTGATCGCCGTATCAAGTCCGCATCGGTACTGCTGCACGATGTCATACCGCGCGACCGATGGCAGTCGATCCGGCACCGGATCGGGCCGGAGCCGCTCGGCGAGCGCCGTGCGCCGCGCGAACGGTGCCGCAATCCACGGGGGCACTCCATTCGACCGCCAGCGGCGTGCGATCCGCCGGGCGGCACGCTTCGCGGCTGCCGGCAGGATAGGCCACCCGCCACCTCGGAGAAACATCGCCGACGTCCAGCTCATGCCCTCCGAGCGCGCGACGTCAGCGTATCGCCGGAGGACTGCAACGAGATCGCCGCGCCGGAGCAGGTCGGCATAGTGAAAGAAGCTGCCGGTCAGGGCGTGGTCGCCCCCTTCTCCTGACAGCGTGATGCGGACGCTTCGCTCGGCGAGTCTTTGTCGAATCCCGCCGAATGCGGCGGCGTTGGGGAATTCAGTGAAGTCGCGGTGCCTGACGACGGATCGCCGCCAGACGGCGACGTCGAACGGCGGCGCGTCGACGCCGACCCAGGGCACGCCGGCGGTCCGCACCACGTCCTTGATATACGGTGTCTCATCGATTTCCGGCCGCTGCGGAAAAACGAGCGAGATCGCCGAAACGGGCGGCACCGCGTCGCGCCGCGCGAGGTCGGCCGCGACGACGACGACCGACGACGAATCGAGGCCGCCGCTCAGGTGAGCGGCGATCTGGCCGTTGGAGCGCATCCGGCACCTGACGGCTTCCTCGAAGAGCGCGCGGAAATGATCGGCATACTCTTCGTCGCGCCGGTATCGAATCTCATGCGCGAGATCGATATCCCAGTACCGGAACTCGCGTATGCCGCGGGCATCGACCACGAGCGCATGCCCCGGCGGCAGACGCCGGACGCCGCGATACAACGTGGCCCGCTCCGACCGCACGTATACCGTAAGGAGCTCGGCCGCGTAGCCTTCGTCCGGCGAGTGATCCACGGCCGGATGCGCGAGCACCTGGCCGACCTCCGTGCCCCACACAAACAGGTCAGGGCGTTCCGCGTAGTAGAAGGGCTGTACGCCGAGCGGATCGCGGGCGCAGAAGAGCGACTGGTCGCGTGGATCCCACAACGCGAATGCGAAGTCGCCGGAAAGGCGCGACAGACAGCGCTCGCCGAACGTATTCCACGCGGAGAGGACGGTCGCCGCATCGGAGGTTGGCCATCCGTTGCCAACGCGCACTCCGTCGCACTCATCGACGCGGCCGTCGAAGAGCAGTACGCGACCGAGACTGTCCGCCATCGGCTGCTCCTCGCGAGCCGACTCGATTGTCGTCGCCATGCGCTGGTGCGCCATCGCGATGGGACCGTCGACGCGCGTGGACGTTCCATCAGGGCCGCGGTGCGGGGCGGCCGCCAGCATCGGCTCGAGCACCGCGGCCGTCGCCGGACGGCCGTCGCGGTGAAACACGCCCACACTGCCGCTCATGGCGAGGGTCGGACCGGAAGCGTGAGCAGCGGGTAATACTGATCGGCCCCGGTCCCGCCGACGAGCACGCCGCTCTCGCAGCGCACCCAGGCGTGCGCCGCGATGCCCGAATCGGATCGCCGGACGCCGACCAGCAGCTCGTGAGGGATGCCGCGCGAGGCGAGGATGCGGGCGAGCGCGAATGCGCGCGGCATGCACGACGCGCGAAGCGCGCTTCCAGCTCGATCGACGAGGGCGCCGATGCGTTCCTCCGTGAGGCGAGCCCCACGCCAGGACTTCGAGGGAACCCACCGAACCACAACCCGGAACGGAAAGAGCTTCAGCGCGAGCGCGAACAGGGCGACGAGAACGAGCGCTTCGGCCGCCGCGCGGCGCTCAGCCGGGGGAAGGGCAAACCACTTACGCAACACGGACCAGACCTTTGTCCTGAAGCGCCCCTACCAGCGCGAGAACGTCGCGCTCGGCCGTCGAGGCGTTCACATCGAACTCCCCTACGATCGCGTCGCGCACGGCGTCGAGCTGGCCGTGCTGCTCCAGCAGCCGCCACATCCTCGTTCCAACCTCGTTCAGCCCGAAGTACATGCCCGTATCGAGGTTGAGCAGGACGGCTTCCCCCTCCAATTCCCGGAAGACCGCAGTCTCCGCGACGACCACGCGGCTTGAAATTGTGAGCATCGAGGGGCCAGTCTACCCGCAATTCTGGCGGGTCGTGTGCGGTTCTGGCACACAGGCCTTTTTCCTTGGTCGATCACCCACAATCAGGTTACGATTAGCGTATCCGTCCGACAGACAACCATCGTCTTTTCTGATAGATAGGGGCGACGTGACGACACGACGACGGGCCGCAACGCTGATGGTGTCACTCGCCCTCTGCCTGCCATCCGGGGAGATTTTTCTTTCCGCTCAGCCGGCCGGTGATACGGCCGTCCGGCGACCGAACGCCGATCTCGATCCGCCCACCACCGCCACGATCGTCGGCTATCTGTGGAACGCGGACAGCGCGCCGATCGCCAGCGGGACGCTGCGCCTCCGCGACCTCGCGTCCGGCCGGATCGCGTCGACCGCCACCTCGAATGAGAGCGGCGAGTTCACGTTTGCCGAGGCCGACGTGAGCACGTACGTTGTCGAGTACGCGGATACGGGCGGCAGGGTACTGGCGGTCGGCAGTCCTTTCAGCGTCGTAGCCGGAGAAACAGTCGTCACCTTCATCCGCCTCGCGCCGCGAAGGCCTGGCGGCGGGTTCTTCACCACCGCCGCTGCCGTCGTCGTGGCGTCGGCGGCCAGCATCGGAGTGACGGCGGTCGTTCCTACGGGTCGGCCGGTTTCCCCGAATCGATAGATGTTCGACCCGAAACAATTCACGCCGGCGGCGAATGGCCCTCCGGCGGCTGCGACGCCGCCCATGCCCCACGTGCCGATCCAGTCGGCGCACCTTCTCGATCGCCTCAGCATCGTCTTCAAGCATCGCCGCCTGGCGCTGGCCGCGTTCGGTGTGACGGTCGGCGTCATGATGGCGCAGGCGTATGCGACGATCCCGCTCTACCGCGCGAAAGCGCAGATTCTCATTCAGGACGAGCGCTCGACGGCAGTGACCAGCCTCGCCGGATCCGATCCGAGCTTCTGGCAAGACCCTGAGCCGTACTACAACACGCAGTACCGCATCCTGCACAGCCGGGGACTCGGCCGTCGGGTCGTGAAGCGGATCGAGCTGCAGAACGTCCCGGAGTTCAACGGGACGATGGCGGGCGCACGCAGTCCGCTGGCGTTCGTGCGGAGCCTCCGCGCGATGGTCACCGGAGGAATTCGACGCGCGTACTCCGCGATCGCGAGCCGGGGAGAGAAGCCGGAAGTCGAGCCCCCCGCCCCGGACGAGAGCGCGCAGGAGGCGGCGCTCGTCGGCGCGTTCCTCTCGCGGGTGCGGGTCGAACCGCAGCGCGGCACGCGGCTCGTCGACGTCTACTTCGATGCGGCAGACCCGGCGTTCGCGGCGAAGGCGGTCGACGCGCTGGCGGAGGAGTACGTTCAGCAGAATCTGGAGTTGAAGCTCGGCACGGTGCAGACGTCTCTGACCTGGCTCGAAGACGAGCTGAAGCGGCAGCAGCAGAAGATCACGAAGAGCGAGACCGCGCTCACTGATTATCGCAGCCAGCAGAACGCGCCCTCGCTCGACAACCGCCAGAACATCGTGGTCGCGCGCCTGAACCAGCTGAACGACGCGGTCACGAGCGCCCGCACGAACCGCGTGCAGAAGGAATCGCTGTTCCGTCAGGTGGAGCGCCTCGATCCGAAGAGCGCGAACGTGGACGGCTTCCCCGCCGTCGCCCAGAGCACGGCGGTGCTCGAGGCGCGCGGCCGGCTCTCGATGCTCGAGCAGCAGAAGGCCAGCCTGACCGGGCGCTACGGACCGCAGCACCCCGAGATGCTGAAGCTCGAGACGCAGATCGAGAACGCCAAACGGCAGATTCGCGTCGAAGCCGCGAAGGCGATCGAGCAGCTCCGGAGCGAGTACCTCGCGGCGGCGGCGCAGGAACGCAGCCTCACGAGCTCGCTCGAAGAGCAGAAACAGGCGGCCTTGGACCTGGACAAGAAGAGCGCCGCGTACTCGATTCTCGAGCGACAGGCCGAGAGCGACCGCAAAGTGTACGAGTCGCTGCTCCAGCAGCAGAAAGAACTGAGCGTCATCCGGAACAGCCGGGCAAACAACGTCCAGGTGATGGATCACGCCGAAGTTCCTGGCGCCCCGTACACGCCTGATCTCCGGCGCGAGTGGATGATGGCGCTGCTGCTCGGCCTCAGCCTCGCGATCGGCCTGGCATTCGGGATCGAGTACCTGGACGACACGGTCAAGACCCCGGACGACGTCACGCGGCGCTTGAAATTGCCGCTGCTCGGGCTCGTCCCGGCGGCGCGCGGCAAGGATGCGCCGCTCCTCACCGGGACGGTGCCGCACGATTTCGGCGAGGCGTTCCGGTCGCTTCGCACATCGCTCGTGTTCACGAGCGGCAGCGAGACGACCCGGATCATCGGCGTCACGAGCAGCCAGCCGCTCGAGGGCAAGACGACGACGGCCTGCAACCTCGGGGCGGCGCTCGCGCTGGGCGGCGCCCGCGTGCTGTTGATCGACGGCGACATGCGGCGCCCGAGCCTGCACAAGACGATGGGGCTCCAGAACGCGATCGGGCTGTCGCACCTGCTCGTCGGGCAGGCCCGCGTCCGTGACGCCGTGCAGCGCACGAGCGAGCCGAACCTCTTCGTGATTACGGCGGGCCGGACGCCGCCCAACCCGTCCGAGCTGCTGGCCTCGGATCGGCTGAAGGCGTTCCTGCAGAATCTCGCGTCCGGCCCGTTCGACTGGGTCGTCCTGGACACGCCCCCGGTCCTCGCCGTCACCGACGCGGTCATCGTCGGGCCGTTGGTGACGGGAATCGTGTTCGTGATCGGATCCGAGATGACGCGTCGCGTCCACGCCGAGCGCGCGCTCGAGACGCTGCGGACCAGCCGACCCAACATCATCGGCGTCGTCCTGAATCGCGTGGACTTCGACGGCAATAAGTATTACTACTCGCGTTACTACGGCTACCAGTACAAGAGCTACTACGGCCAGCCTGCTGCCACGGCCTGAGACCAGACACGCTCCGCTGAGGACGGCTTGGACCGCGGGAGCTCTGTGCGCGCTCGCGGCGTGGCCGCTGTTTGCCTTCGGCGGCGTCTACCTCCGGACCACGATCCCGCTGGCCTCGGTCACGGCGCTCCTCGCCGCGGTCATCCGCCCGTCCGTGCTGGGGGGACACGCGCGGTCGCTCGACGCCTGGCTCGTTCTCTTCCTGGTCCTGGCGACGTTCCAGGTCGTACCAATCCCCACGCCGATCGCAGCCGCCATCACTCCAGCGTCGGTCCGCCTCGGAGGCGAGCTGACGCTCCACTCCGGCGCGACGTTCGCGACCGCGTCGATCCGACCCGTCGACACGATGTCTGCGCTGATCGTCCTCGCGACGGCGCTGGTTGTGTTCTGGATGGCGCGCGAGACCTATCGTACGGGCGGCGTCCGGACCTGCGCGCGCGCGATTGCGTTCATGGGATTCGTCGTGTCGCTCGTCGCGCTCGCGCAAAGCGCGACGGCCCGCGGGTTGATGTACTGGAGATGGCGGCCGACGTACGAGGGGCCGGAGCCCTTCGGTCCTTTCGTGAACCGCAACCACTTTGCGACCTGGGCTGTGCTGGCGATCCCGCTCTGTCTGGGGTATCTTGCGGCACGCTCGTTCGGGCGCGGCCACACAGACCCGCGTCCGCTCCGCACGCGGATCGCGGACGTGTTTGACGCACGCGCGATGTGGCTCCTGGCGTCCGTCGTCGCGCTGACGGCCGCGCTGGCGCTGACGCTGTCGCGGTCAGGCATCGCGGCGCTCGGCGCGGCACTCGGGGCCGCGTGGTGGTTGACTCGAAGGCGCAGCGGCCGGATGGGGCGGCGGGTGGCCGTCGCCGCCGCGATCGCCGCGGCGGGGGCGGTGGTGCTCTGGAACGCGCCCGCGCTGGCCGGGCGCTTCGCGCGGATGGGGATTGGCTACGCGGACCGGTTGATTATCTGGCGGGAGACGCTCCCAATCGTTCGAGATTTCTGGACGACCGGTGCGGGCCTCGGGACCTTCGAATCAGCGATGGCCTTCTATCAGCAGGCGGATCGGTCCGTGTTCTTCAATCAGGCGCACAGCGAATACCTGCAGCTCGCGGTGGAAGGTGGTGTTCCGCTGATCGTCGCCGCGGTCGGTGTGGCTGTCGCGTTCGTCCGTCTGGCCGCTTCGCGGCTTCGTGCGGACCCGACCGGCATGTTCTGGATTCGCGCGGGCGCCGCGGCCGGGCTCACCGCGGTTGCGCTCCAGTCAGTGTGGGAGAACGGCCTCCGGATTCCCGCCAACGCCATGCTGGCGGCGATTCTCGCCGCGATCGTCGTGCACGAGCCGCACCACCACCAGACGCCGCGCCCCTGAGATGTCGCTCCGTGTCGGCATCGACATCGACGGGGTGCTCGCGGATTTCCGCGCGGCGTTTCACGCCGCCGCGAGCGGCCTCGGCCTCGCATACCCGCCCACCCAGATCGGCGATGCCGACGAGGCGGACAGCGTGCTGTCGGAGTCCGCCATCAAGCGCGCCTGGAAACAGGTCGGCGAAGCGCACAATTGGTGGACGACGCTTTCGGCGTTCGAGCCCGCGCAGATCGCGCGCCTGTATGCGCTGTCACGCCAACACAAGTGGGAAGTCTTTTTCCTCACGAGGCGGCCGGCCACACGCGGCGACACCGTGCAGGTGCAGACGCAGTGGTGGCTCGAGCAGCACGGCTTTTATCTGCCCGCGGTCGTCACGGTGCCGGGCTCACGGGGCGAGCTGGCCAACGCGCTGCGGCTCGACTTCGTTGTCGACGATCAGGAGATCCATTGCGTAGAGGTGATCAGCTCGTCTGGGGCAAAGGCGCTGCTGATGCTGCGGGACACGTCGCTCACGAAGCGCCGCGACCAGGCCATGAGCCGCGGAATCGCGGTCGTGGCGAGCCTCGAGGAGACGCTGACGATCTTCGAGAAGCTGCAGGACGTGATCCCGCAGCGGCGCGGCCGGCTGATGCGGTTGACCGACTGGTTTCCGTCGGCCCGGCGCAAGGAAGAGCCGCTGCCGCTCAACCCGCGGGAGACGCGGCCGCTGCCGGATTGAAGCCTGCGGATTTCGCGGACCACGAGGCCTGCCGCGCCGAAGCCTTGGCGTAGGCGGGACGAGGAGCGTTATGGGGACGATGCGACTGGTGGTTGACGGACCGGAGCCGGGGCCGCCGGTGGAAGTCGGCCTCAACCGGCTCGGCGAGCTGCTGGCGGACCGCAAGAGCCGGTTGTGGCTCGACATCAGCGACCCGGGTCAGGCGGAGGTCGCGCTGCTCAAGCGCGAGTTCGGCTTCCACGAGCTGGCGCTCGAAGACGTGACCAGGCCCCACGAGCGCACCCGCTGCGACGCATACGGCAACTACTATTTCGTCGTGGTGTACGCCGCCGAGCACACCGACAAGAGCTTCGTCCCGCGCGAGCTGAATCTGTTCTGGGGAGAGAACTACCTGGTGACGATCCACCGCAGGCCGCAGGCTGTCCTCGCGGTGCTGGACGAGGCGCGGAGACGCTGGGAGCTGCACGAGGGGCGCAAGGCGTACGGCGTGGCCTGCCTGGCCTACACGCTGTTCGAGAGCCTCGTGGACGGGTACTTCGCGGTGCAGGATCGCGTGCGCGAGCGAATGGAAGGCATCGAGGAGCTCATCTTCACCGGAGCCGAGGGGGCGGCGACCGACCTCTTCCGGCTTCGAAAGGAACTGCTTCGTATCCCGCGGCTGCTGGCGCCGACGAGCCACGTGCTGGCCGAAGTTCTCCGCCGCGAGCGCGCCATCCCCGACGGGCTACGGCCCTATTTCGCCGACGTGCAGGATCACGCGCTGCACGTGCTCGCCGAGTTGGACACGTACCGGGACCTGCTCAGCGCCGCGCTCGACGTCCACGTCTTTCACGCGTTCAACCGGCTGGGTCTCATCATGAAGCGGCTGACCGCCGTCACGGTCATCATCATGGTGCCGAACTTCGTGGCCAGCATTTACGGGATGAACTTCAACCATCTCATTCCCGCCAGCGAATGGCAGTACGGGTTCATCCTCGTGACCGCGTTCCTGGGATGCATGGTCGCGTGGGGCTTCATCCACTCACGATTGCTGGGGTGGCTGTAACCAGCCAGACGCCGACCTCTCACCCTCCGACGATGCGGAGGCCGGTCGGCGCGGTCAGCGCGCTGGGCGGAGGAGCGAAGGGAGTGCCCGCGTCGAATCGAGCCTTCGCCGGGAGCGTCGACAGCCTGACGGGTCCGGTTGGATCCACCCACGGCCATGCAAGCGCCCCGAAGAAGGCGGGTTTGGCCGACAGATACAGCGAGTTGGGGATGGTCTGCGGAGCGATCGACTCCCAATGCACCGTATTGGTGACGTAGTCGAAGTTGCCGCCTCGAAGGACGGTACTCAGGACTTTCGGGTCCGCCGCCTGATCCCATTGCCCCGCCTGATAGCCCAGCTTCCAGATGTATTTGCTGTTCCACGGGAAGCTGTCCTCGTATCCCCAGCCAGTCATCGCGCCGGATACCCCGAGCACGTTGCCGACGAAGCTGTGCCACCAGGATCCATAGTTCAGGCCCGCCGTGCGAGCGTTCGACGTGCCGGGGTAGTTGCGCCGGAATCCCGAGAGGTGATTGCGGAACACCGTCATGTAGATTGCGTTGCCGTGGGTGTTGTCGGAATCGTAGTTGAACGACTCGTTCCCCTCGAAGAGCACATGATGCGAGCCGACCATGTGGCTGGCGTTGATTCCGACCTCGTTCCACGTCAGGTCGTACTGAATGAGCCCATCGTCCATGTAGTTGTACGCCACGACGGAGCCGGCGCCGGCTGAGCGCGCAACCATGACCTTGTTCGCTTTCATCACGATGTTGTTCTCGATCAGCGTCTCGGAACTCGCGTTCGCGAAACTGATCGCGTACGCGCCGCCGCCGGGTGTCGAGTAGGCCGCCTCGTGGATGTAGGAATCGCGGACCTCGACACCGAACGCGTTGTTGATCGCGACACCCTCGCCTTCCCAGACCGTGATCTCCACGCCCTTGACCCAGCAGAAGGCTGCGACCTCGAAGCGCATGGTGCCGTCGCTGCCGCGAATCATCTTCAAGCTTTCGACGCCGGCGTTCTGGACGTGGACGTCCTGATACCGCGTCACCTGCGATGCCTTCGTCGTGGGGTAGTCGATGTGCAGTGGCGTCGTGAAGGTGATCGCATTGCCGGTCACCGACGCAATGCGTTTGACCTCGTTGATGGGACGGCCGGAACGGCTGAACCAGGTCAGCGAGCTCGGAAACGGATCGTCGACGGTCGAGTCGGTGGGGTTGTGGCGCATGAACACGGCGCGGTCGGACGCCCAGATTGTGACGCTCGTGGGTGCGCCGTTGCGAGGGGGCAGGCTCGTCCACGCGGCGGCGTTGTACTCGTTGGCATCGACCAGCACGAACTGGCCCGCGGCAAAGCCGGAGGCGTTGGCGACTACGACCGTCGTTGCCCCTCTGGCGCCGTTGGCGACGAGACTCTGTGACGTAGCGTCGTTCGGTTTCGGCCAGCGATTGGGCCCGATGACCACGATCGGCTGATTGTCGGTTGCGCCATGATCGACGCCCGCTATCGCGCCATTGGTCTTCTGAAGAACCGTTGCCGTCGGTCCGGCGCCGCGCAACGTGATGCCCTTGTTGATGAGGATGTAGTTGTTCACCGTGAACGTCCCGGCCGACAGCTGCACGACCTGACCGACCGGACACGCATTGACGGCAGCCTGGATCCCCGAGCTGGCATCCGACGCTCCGTTGCCGTACGTCGAGGCGTTCACCACGGCGCAGACCGTCGTGCGGTTGGGAACGCCGCCGGGCACGCCCGGGCGCCATACGGTCGTCCGATCCGCGGGGAGAATCTGGGCAGACCCGTACGTCGCCGAGCACGCCAATCCCAGGCACGTCAGAAGGGCTGTCGGTTTCATGGAGGTCAGACCCCTGTGTGAGTCAAGGATTCCGTGCGAGGCTCGTTCGATGCTCGAGGGTGAGTCACTTCAACGGGCGTTCCGGACCCGTGCTGTGCGCATAACGCGTTGCCGCAGCACGGATTCGGTCGATCGGGTTCCGCAACCGGGTGGGTTCCAGGCGAGCAAATGCGAAACCTGGATGACAGAATCGCATGGCGTCTGGCGCGCGAGCGAAGGCTGGTGAGCCGCATGTTCGCGAGTTGGAACCAGGTCGCGGTCTGGTTGAGGCATCGCAAGAAACATCAAGAAAACGGCGCGGACGCTCGTCTATGATCCAAACGTGCCCTCCGACCGCGCCCTGCTCGAGGTGCTTCGCTCGATCCGTCCGATCGAGGGTCCAGCGCTGGACACGATCGCAGCCCGTGCCGGGTGGTCGCCGTCTCATCTGCACCGCGCGTTTCGTGCGATGGTCGGGGAAACGCCGAAGCAGTACACGCTCAGGCTGCGACTCGAACGCGCGGTCGCGCGGCTCATCACGAGCGGCGATGCCGTGCTCGACATCGCCCTTGCGTTAGGCCTCAACAGCCACGAGGTATTTACCCGGGCATTCCGTCGTCGGTTCGGCTGCACGCCGGCGGCCGACCGCGCGTTATCTCAGCACGGGCCCTGGCCTTTTTGACATGCAGATCGGCGTGCCGCTGGCTGCGGCATCACCAGGTCAGGGTGATGTGCAGGGTGGCGAGCTTCCCGGTGGCCCCTTTGCCGTCGGCGTCCACGCCGGCTCCTACGATTCGCTTAGCGAGACGTACGTCGCCATGGAACGATGGATGGAATCGAACGGATACCGTCCGGGCCGCGCACCATGGGAATCGTGACGTGACTGATCCAGGCGAATTCCCGGATGTGAAAGACTGGCGCACTGAAATCTATTGGCCCCTGGCGGAGTGAGGACACTGCTAACTTCTGACTTCCAGCCCCCATTCGCGCAGATCGAACATCACGCCGACTCGATCGACGAACTCGATGTGGCAGGCGAGGCTCCGCAGGCCGACGTCTGAGCGCCTTGCCTGAACCTCACCCGCGAAACCACGCCGAACAGCGCGAGGAGTGGTGAGCCTAAATTTCACGAGTTGGAACCAGATTGGCAAATGGCTCAGACGGGTGGAGGCGCTTCGAGACGCTGCCTGATTGCCGTAGACGACGCTAGTCGGCTTTGAGCACCACGTTAGGGTCCAGCCGCGACGCGCGCCACGCGGGCAGCCAGCACGCGCCGGCCGCCACTAGAGTAATCGTCATGATTACGGCCGCCAGCGTTGTGGGGTCCGTCGGCTGGACGCCGAACAACACTGACGCAATCAGCCGATTCAGCCCAAGCGCGCCTGCGAGTCCAACGACGACGCCGATGATGGTGAGTTGGAGACCCTGCTTCACCACCAGCGCGAGTACGCTGGAACGGCCCGCTCCGAGCGCGATGCGGATGCCGATCTCACGCCGTCGCTCCGTCGCCATATAGGAAAGAACACCGTAAGTGCCGACGGCCGCAAGAAGCAGCGCCAGCCCGGCGAACGCGCCCAGCAGCTGCGCCAGGAGCCTCGGCCGGCGAATCGATTCCGCGAATACCGATTCCATGTCGCGGAGCCGCACGATCGGAACGGCGGGATCTACGTCCCGCACGAGTCGCTCAAGTGTCCGTGACAAGGCGGCCGGCGGCAGGATCGTCCGCAGCACGACGTTCATCGTCGGCGGAGCCATCGCAAGCTGGTCGAGAGACACGTAGAGTTCGGTCCCCGTCTGTTTCTCGACGCCGCCCTGCTTGACGTCCTTGGCCACTCCAATCACCGTATGCCAGGAGTCACCGCCAAAGCCAATCGCCGCACTGAGGTTGGGCCGCACACGTTGCCCAATCGGGTTACGCCCTTTCCAGATCCTGTTCGCCAGCGTCTCGTTGACGATGACAACCCTGGCTGGTGACGCCGCATCGGCCGGTTCGAAGCTGCGGCCGGCGACGATCGGCACGCCCATCGTCTCGAAATAGTCGCCCATGACGAATTGGTAGTAGTCGACGATCTCAACGGCGCTGCCGTCAGCGGCGGTGTGGTTCTCGATACGGGTCGGGATGGCCTCTGGAGATCGATTCGGCGGCAGACCCGACATGACGGCGGCCCCCTGCACGCCTGGTGCAACCCGCAGCTTATCGAGAAGGCGTTGATACGCCGGACCGCGCGTGTCGGGGTCGTATGGTTCTGCCAGCGTCATCGAGAACGTCACCAGGCGCGATCGATCGAATCCCGCATCGACGCTCGTGAGGTTGTAGACCGTTCGGATCAGCAAACCCGCGCCAATGACGAGCATCACCGCCAGCGCGACTTCGACCACAACGAGCGCGCGGCGGATATGGTGGCGTCCAGCGCCGCTGGCCCCTCGGTCCCCGCCCTCCTTGAACGCCGTCACGAGGTCATTCATCCGTCCCTGCGCGACGGGCGCGAGGCCGAAGAGCACGCCCGTGGCCATTGACACACCGAGCGCAAGGAGCAGGACGAACAGGTCGATGCTGATTTCACTCATCCGGGGCACGCTGGTTGGGTACGCGCGGATCAGCGCTTGCACGGCGACACGGGCGAGCCACAGGCCCAGCATGCCGCCGGCAACGCACAGCATGACGCCTTCGGTCATCGTCTGCCGGAGCAGCCGGCTTCGGCTGGCGCCAAGAGCCGCGCGCACGGCAAATTCACGGCGACGTGACTCGGCACGGGCCATCAGCAGGTTCGCAAGATTCGCGCACGCGATCAGCAGGAAGAACCCGACAGCGACTTGCATTATCCAGATCGAACGACGGGCATCGCCAACAATCGCGTCCTGCACCGGCTCTATCCGAAGCGTGTGGTCTGCCGCGCCCGATGGCCGATTGGTGGGAACATGGCCCGACGAGCCGGTACGCTCGCCCCAGTTCTCGAGGAGTGCGTTGAGTTCCGTCTGCGCTGCCTGACGCGTGACGCCGTCTTTCAGTCGCCCAACGACATGGAGGATGTGGAAGCCGCGGTTCTGACGAATAGCCGCAGGGAGTCCGAGCGGCAACCAGATTGCTGTGTGGTTGTCCATGACATCGATGCCGGATGGCATGATCCCAAGGATTTCGTGAGACCGACCGTCGACATTCACGGCCTGTCCAAGGACTGGCTGTCCTCCAAAGGCCGTTTGCCACAACTCGTACGAGAGAATTGCGAGCGGTGGCGCCAGGCCCCCGGCACGATTGGTTTCTTCCTCGCTGAATATACGTCCCTGCGCCGGCTGAACGCCAAGCGTGTTGAGCAGATCAGCGTCGACAGATATCGACCGCATGCGAAGAGCTCGACCGCCTGCCGTGAGGTTGACTTCACCCGTTGTGTAAGCGCCACCCATGGTTCTGTACGCCCCGACCGCAGCAAACGACTGATTGATCTGCCGGAACTCCAAGTACTCCTGGACTGAGAGCGGGTTCCTGGTCAACCCGAGCGCCGGAAATTCCGTGGTCAGATACATCAGCTGTTCCGGTCTGGGATAGTCGAGCGGACGCAGGATCACGCCGTTGACAATCGAGAAGATGGCCGTATTAGCGCCGATTCCTAATGCCAGCGTCAGGAGCGCGACCACCGTGAACACGGGAGTGCGCCGAAGCGTGCGCAGCCCATGGCTCACGTCGCGCGCGAGGTCGTCCAGCCACGGCAGGCCTCGCTGATCCCGGAGAGTGTCCATCGCTTGCGAAGCGCCTCCGGCCTCAATCCGCGCCGCGCGCGCGGCATCCGCGGGCTCAAGACCACGACGTCGCGCTTCTTCTGCAGCCATCGCCAAGTGCAGCCGAAGCTCCTCTTCCAGGTCAGCGTCGCGCCGGCTTGGAAGCAGCGTTCCCCGGAGACGGTGAATCCATTCGCGAAGGAAGCGCATGCGATCTTCCTGCGTCATGCCTCGCCGTGCAGCACCGTGTGGATGATGCCCGACATCCGGTCCCAGGCGTCTTTTTCCCTGGCGAGCTGACGCCGGCCTGCCGACGTGACACTGTAAAGCCTCGCCTTGCGATTGGTCTCTGTAGTGCCCCACTTCCCGCGGAGCAGGCCACGCTGCTCCAGCCGCATCAATGCGGGATACAGCGTGCCCATATTGAGCTGCAGCGCGCCACTCGACAGCTGCTCAAGACGCGCGGCAATGGCGTAGCCGTGTAGCGGCCCGAGCGAATCCAGCGTCTGCAGGACCATCAGGTCGAGCGTCCCCTGCAGGACGTCAGCCTTTGGTCCCGCTCTATTAGACACACTAATGAAATATCATCTGCCGCATTAGACTGTCAAATGAGACCGAGCGTGCGGGAGAAGGTATGGCGCTACACGCGTGAGGGATACGGAGAGACCCATTGAGCAAACTGACGAGGAGTTGACCCTAAATTTCTCCAGTTGGAACCTCATCGGCAGATTCCTCCGAAAACTCAACGGACTGAAACGAGCCCTTGATGCCGTTTAGGCCTGCATCCGCTTTCTCTTGACGGTAGAGAGTACGCTGGATATGCTTGCCTCTCGACGATTGAGAGGAGCCGCCGTTGGATCCCATGCGTGCGGCTACCACCTGGGAGTGTGATGATGGGTAAGCCCACTGACTTGCTCCAAGGCACGCTGGATCTCCTGATCCTGAAAACACTCGCACTCGAGCCGATGCACGGGTGGGGCATCACGCTTCGCATTCAGCAGATCACGGGCGATGTACTCCAGGTGCGCCCCGGCGCACTCTACCCGGCGCTGCACCGTCTGGAGCATCAAGGTTGGATTACCGCCAAATGGGGCGAGACTGCCGCGGGACGTCGTGCCAAGTATTACTCGCTGACGCGTGCGGGTCGTCTGCAGCTCGAGCGCGAATCCGAGCAGTGGCGCCGGCTCTCGTCGGCGGTCACGGCACTCCTCGATACTGTGTGATTCACCATGGTCGAGCGCTTCTACCAGCGCGTGCTCATAGCGCTTCGTTCGTTCCTGCGGCGCCGGACCGTGGACCAGGAGCTCGACGAGGAGCTGCAGTTTCATCTCGAACAGATGGCGGAGTTTGCAGTGTCGCGTGGAAATGATCCGTCTGAGGCACGGTGGCGAGCTCGCCGCTATGTGGGAAGCGTGGATTCCGTGAAGGAGGCCTGTCGCGACATGCGCACGCTGCGGCCCGTCGAACATTTCCTGCATGATGTGCGTTTTGGAGCGCGCCTGCTCGCCAGAGGGCCTGGCTTCACGGCCGTCGCGGTCGTCTCATTGGCGCTTGGCATCGGCGCCACTAGCGCCATCTTTTCGCTCATCAACGCTATTGTGCTGCGTCCGTTGCCGATCGCCAACCCGGAGGAGCTCCATATCGCACAGACGAACGGGCCGGATCAGGTCAATCTGCGCTTCTCCTACCCAGTCGTGGAGCGCGCCGCCGAGCTGCTTGCCGACCGTGGTCAAGTCGCTGCGCAGAGCAGCGTCGAATCCGTACTCATCGCTACGCGAGGCGGCGTTGCAGCGAGTCCACCGGAGGCTGCACGGCTGCAGCTGGTAGCGGGCGATTTCTTTGGCACCCTGCGCCAGCGTGCTCAGATCGGTCGTCTGCTCGGTCCCGACGACAATCGATCGCTCGGCCAACACCCCGTCGCGGTGATTAGCGACGGCTATTGGAGCCGTCGCTTTGGCCGCACGGCAGGCGTGCTGGATACCGAGCTGATCATCAACGGTACATCAATGGCCATCGTCGGCGTTGCGGCCCCAGAGTTTTTTGGCGCGACGGTCGACACACAGACGCCGGACGTCTGGGCACCAGCAGCGATGCAGGCCGCCCTCCGCTTCGCCGGGAGCGTCCGCCGTACGGGTGGCGATCTTCAGAAGCCGTGGCCGCCCCAACCTGAGTTGACGTGGCTCCAAGTCATGATTCGGATGTCCTCGGGAGGCGCAGCAGCCGCGGCCGAAGCGATGACTCTCGCGCTGCATCGTGAGAATCGATCTCTCACTGGTGGTGGCGAAGACGCCGGAGCGGCGCGAGTTACATTGCTTCCCGGATCAGGCGGCTTCTCTGCCATGCGCGGCGAGTTGACCACACCGCTCATCGTGCTGCTGCTGTTGGTGGGGCTGCTGCTCGCGATTGCGTGCGCGAATATTGCCAGTCTGCTGCTGGCGCGCGCGACGAATCGCGGTCGCGAGATGGCGATTCGTCTGTCAATGGGAGCCGGACGCGGACGGCTGATGCGACAGCTTCTCACCGAGAGCCTGCTTCTTGCCTCCGTTGGTGGCATGTTGGGACTGGCGCTGGCGTATTGGGGCAGCATGGTGCTGCTGACGTTTCTGACAGGTGGAACGCCGGTGACCGGCATTGATGTCACGCCCGATTGGCGTGTGGTCGGCCTGACGTTCGCGACATCGACCGCCACCGCCGTGATGTTCGGACTGCTTCCGGCGGTGCGCGGCACGCGCGTGCCTCTGGCCGAGAGCTTGAAGGCACAAACGCGCAGCGTAATCGGAGCGGCAGGGCACGGCGGACGCCTTCCAGTCGGGAAGCTGCTGATCACGGGTCAAATGGCGCTCGCGATCCTGTTGTTGCTCGTCGCAGCGCTCTTCGCGCGAAGCCTTCAGGCGTTGACGCACGTGGACGTCGGATACGACCGCGATCATTTGCTGGTGGCGCGCATCGACTCTCGCTCAGCAGGTTACACCGTGGCCGAACTGCCGGCATTGCACACGCGGGTCGTCGAACGCCTTGGTAGTCTGCCAGGCGTAATCGGCGTGAGCGTGTCCGCGAACGGGCCCTTCAGCGGCTCCCGCACGCGGGGCGATTTTCAGATCGAAGGCTACACACCTGGATCCGACGAACCGATGGTCAAGCACTCCGAGTGGGTCACGCCCGACTACTTTCGTACTGTCGGCCTTACTATTAAGCAGGGCCGCGGCTTCGGACCGGAGGACTCGGCCAACAGCCGGCGGGTCAGCGTCATCAACGAGGCGATGGCGCGAAGGTACTTTCGCAATCAGAATCCGCTTGGGAAGCGCTGGGGAAACAGCAGCAACTTCGACCTGGACGGATTCGAGATTGTTGGCGTCGTGGAGGATGCCCGGTACAACGACGTCAGGGCCGAGTCGCTCAACATGGCGTATATGCCAGCGACGCAGACCGAGCGCGACCTGACAAGCCTGGAGGTACGCGTGGCGGGCAATCCCACGTCGTTGGCGAATGCGGTGCGGAACGCCTTGCGTGCATCAGAGCCTCGGCTCGCGGTTGGGACGATCGAAACCCTCGACAGCCGAATCGTCAGATCGATTGGCGTCGAGCGACTACTCGGATGGCTGACGATGGCGTTCGGCGCGGCGGCACTCGGCTTGGCGTGCCTAGGTTTGTACGGGACGATTTCGTACGCGGTCAAGCGACGGACCGCCGAGCTAGGCATACGGATAGCGCTTGGGGCCGACCGCGGCGCTGTGCAGTGGCTCATCGTGCGCCAGGCACTCCTGCCTGTTCTCGTTGGAGGAGCCGTCGGGCTGCCACTCGCGTTCCTCGCCGCGCGCGCTGTGGGCGGTTTGTTGTACGGCACCGCTCCGTCCGATCCCGTTGCGTACGGAACGGCCGTCGGCGTGCTCGTCGTTGTTTCCGCGTTGGCAGCGTATATCCCGGCATGGCGAGCGTCGCGCCTCGATCCGGTGATTGCGCTAAGGACGGAGTGACTTTGCAGCTGGCGAGCCTCGAAGTAATCGAACCTTCAACGGTACCGTCCGCCCCCGGCTGGCAGCCCAATTGTTTACCGTCACTCGTACAGGAGTAAGTGCGCGTTCCTGCGCGACTCCAGCAGCCAGAAGTGTAACTCTTGCACTAACTTGGAACAGCGCCACTAACCAGTTCGATGGCCATGTCACCGAATCCGTTCCCGAGCAATCGGCCGCTGATCATACGCTCCGCGGAACAGCGCTCCGCGAAGACTCCCCTGGTTGGCCTCGATGGCCTTCCGATCGAGATTGAACCGTCTGGGACGGCAGCGATCGGCCAGGACGGATCGCTGGTCTATGAACCCTACTACGGCCTCAAGGAGAAACCGTTCAGTCTCTCAGCGGACCCGAGGTTTCTCTACAAGAGCCAGTCGCATGGGCCGGCGTTCGATGAGTTGCTCGTTGCGATTCGCCGACGAGAAGGCCTGATCGTTCTGACGGGTGACATCGGGACGGGCAAGACCACATTGTGCCGGGCGGTGTTGAAACAGCTGGATCGCAAGACGTTCACGACGTTCGTTCCCGATCCGTTCCTGTCACGTGAAGACCTTCTCAAGATGCTCCTCGTGGACTTCGGCGTGATGTCTGTCGAGGATCTGAAGATGGGCCGTCTGAAGGGATCATCGCGGGCGGACCTGAATTACGTGCTCAACGAGTTTCTCGTCTCTCTTGCGCCCCTCCAGGCATTTGCGGTCCTCATCATCGACGAAGCGCAGAACCTGTCGCTCCCGTTGCTCGAGGAGATACGCATTCTTTCGGATCTCGAAGACCACGGAAAGCTGCTTCAGGTGGTCCTCGTCGGACAGTCCGAGCTTCGGTCGCACTTGAAGCAGCCAGAGATGCGGCAGGTCGATCAACGGGTCTCGGTGCGGTGCGAGCTGAAGCCGCTCAGTCGTGATGGCGTGAACGGTTACGTCAGGCATCGGCTGGACGTGGCCGGCAGTGGCAACTGCCGGGTCGAATTCTCCGCCTCCGCCCTGGATGATGTCTACCGAGGGTCCGGCGGCGTGCCGCGTCTCGTGAATCTCATTTGCGATCGGGCCTTGCAGAAGGGTCACATCCGGCGGACGGCCAGAATCGAACCCGAGATTATCGCGGGCGCGATGGCTGATCTGGATTTGAGCGTGTCAGAAGCGCCGGAGCCACGCGGACTCTCGGCCGCGATGCCTCGTGACACTCCTGCACAGACGCCGCGACGGCCACACCAGGGTGCCACTGACCTCGAGCGCGGCGACCCTCTCTCATTTTTTTCCGCCGAGCCCGCGAAGACGGCCGGAAACACCAGGCCGGAAAGCAGTCCTCTTCCTGCGGCGGGCCGGTCCCGGCGTGCGTGGTGGATCGGTGCCGCCCTGTTGTCGGTTGCCGCGGGGGCCATTGGGACGACGATACAACTGAGGTATCTCGAAGGGAAGCAGCAGGCCGAACATGTTGCAGAACCGCCGCCCGCTCCGCTCGTGCTGACGGCTCCGAGCCTCGAGACCCGTTTGCCGTCTGACGCGGCTCAGGTCGCCCGACTGCCGGAAGCGGCCTCGACGGAGACGGTCGATTCACCTGACGTCGCGACCGTGCACGCGTATCAGATCGTGGTGGCGTCATTTGAAAGCGGGCGTCGAGCAACGGCCCTCGTCGAGGATCTCAAGCGCGCTGGCTTCGATAGCGCCAGCGCTACTGCTGGCCGTCTCCATCAGGTCATCGTCGGTCCCTACGAGACATTTCGAGAGGCGGAGCTCGTTCTCGCCCTAATCCACCAGATTCCCGGCTACGCGGACGCGATAATCCTGAACCCGCAGCAACGCCACCCTCGCTGACATCCCCGGATTTGCGCCTTCGGGCAGGCCGCACCGCCTGCGTCACGGCGAAATGATGTCGCTGGTGGTGATGAAGAGGCCGTTCGCGTTACCGGACCTTCCGGCGACGTTGCCCTCACCGGTCGTCGTGCCGACGCTGCCCGTCTGGCCGACCGTGACCTGCCACGAGCAGCTCGTGACGTCGATGTCGAAGCTGACCACGTAGGTGCCGGCAGTCAGCCGAGACGCTGTCGTCCCGACTGATCCGCGGACAAACGTTCCGGCCGCCGAGACGACGGCGAACCGGGTACTGGCGGCACACACAACGAACACGTGAAACGGCCGATCGACTTTAGCAGGACGCGGGATGTTGGACGCTGCCCCGATGTAGACGCCCCCTGTGAACGCCGGATTGTAGGCGAACAGCCCGTACAGCTCCACCACCTGGCCCGTCTGGAGCGCCGCGCCGTCGAACACCTTGACGTGGGGGCCACCTCCGGGACCCGGAGCCGTGATCACGTCCGGCACCCCGTCGTCGTTGACGTCCGCCGCCGCCACTCGCACCCCGCCCGTGAAGGCGGGGTCGTAGGCGAAGAACCCGATGATCAGGTCCCCCGTCTCGGCATCGAAGACCTGCACGTGCGGGCCGCCGCCAGGCCCGGCGCCCGTCACGAAGATGGGCCCGGCCATCGCGGGGCCCCCCAGCAGCCCCCACATCAGGATGGTCACCGCCGTCCGGATCCAAGTCGGGTGTTTCCGAGGTCGCATAATCGGAGGCCTCCTCATGGTCGTCCGCGCCAGATTCTGCGGCGCTCGCCAACGAGTGGCAAGGGAAAACGGCTGCGGGCACGAGAGTCGGCTCCAGCGCCAACACGCGGTTTCCAACGGACGAGCATCCGTTGAATCCGTGGTCGATTCGATTTGAACGGGAATCCGTGGTTGGAGCGCTAACCGCGGCGATCCGTGGTCAGCCAGCGGGCGGCGCCGGTGACGACGCGCCGGACGTAGAGGGCGGGCAGCGGCCAGCGCGTGTCCGGCGCGTAAGCTCGCATGTAGGCGCGCGGCGGGAAGAGATGCTCGCGCAGCAGGCGGGTCCGGGCGCTCCATCCGTCCAGCGCGCGCAGATCGAGCGCGATGCGTTGGATGGGTCCGACCGGGGACAGGTACGCGGCTGACGGCTCGGCCGTGTCGATCGGCTCGCGGGCGAGCGACGCCAACGGCGGCGGCAGGCGTGCCTCGAGCAGGTCGCGCGCCAGCGAAAGGGCCCGACCGGCAACGGCGCGGACCAGAGCGCGCGTCGCGCGCTCGACGAACCATTCGGCCTCGTCACTCGAGAGCCGTTCTGCCAGCCGCTGCACGTCCACGACCCAGATGAGCGCGCGCCACTCTGAATGATGCGCCGCCTGATGCGCGCAGGCGACGAGAAGCGCATCGGCGAGCGAGGGACCGCGCGCGGCCGGGCCCAGCGCGGGAATCGGCATCGACCTCTCCCAGAGCTCGTCCAGTAACGGAAGCGCAGAGAAGGCTTGAGGCACCGCGAGCCGCCAGTGCACGTCGAGCTGATCCACGGCGCCTGCGCGGTCCTCGCGCCGGAAGTGAAACTGCGGCATTACGAGCGAACCGCTGACATGGGGAACGTAGATGTACCCGCGCCGTTCGAGGATCTCGCGCGTCCGCTCCCGGTCCGTGTCATCGATCAGCAGGTCCGTGTCCAGGCGTGGCCGAAGCTCGGGGGACTCGTAGAGGACGTGCGCCAGATGGGCGCCCTTGATGACGAGCACGCGAACGCCGCCGGCGGCGAGAGCCTCCAGAACCCCGGTCAACGCGCGCTCGCGGATTCCTGCAAGCGCAATCTCCCCGCGCGCCGCCGCGACCAGCCCGGCGGCGAACGGGGCGGGCCACCCTCTCTCTCCGCGGCCGATCGTCCGGGCAAGGAGCGGCGCCACGCCGTGCGCGATGGCTTCGTCGACGGCACCCCCCGGATCTGGCGTCTCCTCGGGCCAGGCGCGAAGTGCACCGGAGAGTATCGGAGCGAAGAGCGTCGCGTCGAGGCTCATGTGACGCTCACGGTCGGCAGATGAACCACGCCTGCGAGTTCAGCCACGACCCGAGCCGCGGCATCGGCGAGAAAGTCACTCGATCGATCGTGAACCGGCGACGAAGCTCGTCGCGCACGACGCGCCAATCGAAGCCCTTGTGCCCGTAATATCGGAACGACGATCCATCGGGTCCGGTGGATTCGTACGACGGGCGATCGACCGATGTCCCAGCGCGGGCGAAGACCATCCGGACCAGCTCGACCGGCCGATACGTCTCGCGATGCTCGTAGTCCCCGAACCCGCGCCACGCGGCCAGCGCGCGCGCGACCTGCTTGCCGACCAGGCTCGGACCCACTTCGATCGGCACGCTCACGACCACGAGACCACCGGGCCGCGCGAGCCGCGCCAGCTCCCCGACTACGCGCCGTCGCTCATCGTCGAGGCAATGCTCCAGGACCTCCATGCAGGTCACGAGGTCATAGGCGCCGGTGTGCGACGTGCCGAGCGAGTCGGGAGTCGTGAAGGTGAGCGGCAGATCGCGCAGCCGCCGCGCGCAGTCTGCGGTCTGGCGGGCGGCAGGATCGACGCCGACCGCGCCGGGGAAGAGGTCGTGGACGAGCGCGAGGAAGGTGCCGTCGCCGCAGCCGTAGTCGAGGAGCCGACCGCCGGCGCGCGGAGAGATGAGCGCCCGTCCGAGCTCGAACCGGCTGCCGTGGCTCCATCGGACGAGCCGGCTCGGAGAGAGGATCTGCTTTCGAGCGTAGGAGCCTGGTTCGATAGCAAGGTCCGGCATGGGGCGCCCTCACCCCCACAGCGACGACAGCACGATTCTCCTGAACGGCGCGTGGCGCAGGAGCGCGAGCGCCGTGTCGCGGTGCCAGTTGAAGTTCGCCGTCTGCCGGAGCAGCGGCACGAGGCCGTCCACACTCGCGAGCTCCAGGATGGCGTCGATGGCGCGGTCGTTGAGCCGGCTGACGACGGAGCGGAACGCGAACCCTGCGCGGATTTCCGGCCCGAGCCGCGCCTTCCATCGAGCCTCGTACGCGGCCAGCGCGTCGGCGCCGAGTGCATCGCGCCGCAGGCAGTCATCGAGGACATCGGCGGCGAGGCACCCGCTGAGCAGCCCGTAGTAGATTCCACCGCCCGTCGTCGGCTTGACCAGCCCCGCGGCGTCGCCGACGGCGACGACGCGCGGCGCGAACGTTCGCGCCACGGGACCGAGCGGGAGAATCTTCAGGCGCGGCGCCGTCCAGATGGCGTCGATGCCGCGCTCGGCGCGGACCGCGGCCGTGAACGCCGCGAAGCGCGCCGCCGCGCGCGTATCACACATCAAGCCGACGCGCGCGTAGGAGCATCCATCGCGGACGAACGGGACGATCCACGCGAACCCCTTCGGCGCGACGTCGCGGCCAAGCCGCACCTCGACGTGCTCGGCCGCTGGAAACCCGGTTTCGATTTGCGCGGTCTGCACGAACGCGCGTGGGACGCCCAGGCCGAGCTGGCGGTTGAACCGGTAGCTGGCGCCGCAGGCGACGACGACGGCGCGGGCCTCGATCGTCTCGGAGGACGCGAGCGTGGCCCGCACGGCGCGATCGTCCGCTTCAAGCTTCGTGACCCGTGTGCCGGCCCGCACCACCGCCCCGGCCGTCCGCGCCTCACGGGCCAGCGTCGCGTCGAAGGCGCCGCGATCGATGACCGCCGCGCTGACGTCATCGACGGCAATCAGGACCGTCCGCCCCGAGGCGGCACGAAACGACGCCGAGCGCGCGATCGAGAGAATCGTCTGAGATGACAGCCCGAGCTCGCCGAAAGCGTCGATCCCGAGGAGCCCGGTGCAGTGCACCGGATAGCCGATCTCGGCGTGCTCCTCGAGAACCACGACGCCATGGCCCGCGCGCGCCAGCGCGCGGGCAGCCATCAGGCCGGCCGGGCCGGCGCCCACTACGAGAACGTCGTAACTCTGCATCCGGATGATTCGGGCACGCCCGACCTGAAGGTCGGGCCTACCATTTTTTCCCCTCGTGTTCCCACGTTCCTCTGGCGCTGATCCAGAACGACAGCGCGATGAGCCGCAGGTCGAGCCAGAGCGATCGCCGGCGCACGTAGAGCCGGTCGTACCGGAACTTGTGGCGGCGAGCCACGTCGCGCGGCGCGTAAATCTGCGCGAGCCCCGTGAGCCCGGGGCGCACGCTCGCGCGCTCACCGTAGCCCGGAACCGCGTGCAGCGGCTCTACCCGTCCGGTCCCGGCCCGTTCGAGCTCGCCAGGCCTGAGCGCGCGCGGGCCGACGAAGCTCATGTCGCCGCGGAAGATGTTCCAGAGCTGTGGCAACTCGTCCATCGCGGTTGCGCGCAGGGCGCGGCCCACCGCCGTCGCGCGCGGATCGTCCGGGACGGCCTGCACGGCGCCCGTCGTCGCTTCGGCGTCCGGAATCATCGACCGAAACTTCAGCGCGCGGAATCGACGCCCGCCCAGACCGACGCGGTCCTGCGCGAAAAAGACCGGGCCGCGATCCTCGACTTTGATAGCGGCCGCAATCACCGCCCACAGCGGCGCCGAGGCCACGAGGCCGAGACCGGCCAGAAGGATGTCAAACGCGCGCTTCATCTAGAGCGGCGACGCTGGACTCGACGTGCGTATAGAGGGCGGTCGTCTGCGCCACCATCCGCGCGATCGTGAAGTCGGTCGAGACGCGCGCGCGTCCTTCGCGCCCCATTCTACTCCTGAGCTCCGGGTCTCCGAGCAGCCGGACGATCGCGTCGCGTAGCGCCGGCACCTCGCCGGGGCGCACGACGAGCCCGGTGCGGCCGTGCTGATTGACCCATGGCACGCCCGTCGGCACCGACGTGCTCACGACCGGCTTCCCCGCCGCCATCGCCTCGAGCTGGACGAGCCCGAACGCCTCGGCGCGCGTCACTGACGGCAGCACGAAGAGATCGCAGGCCTGATAGAGCGCGCTCATCCGCCGATCGTCCACGTCGCCGAGGAACACCGCGCGCCCGGCCAGACCGAGGTCCGCGGCCAGCTCCTCGAGCGCCGCGCGCCGGGGGCCGTCTCCGACCAGAAGGGTCGTGCCTTCGACGCCGACGAGGGCGCGCAGCAGGACGTCGACCCCTTTGTAGTCCACCATGCGGCCGACGAAGAGGACGAGCGGGCCCGGGTAGCGCTGGCGGATCGCCTCGGCCTCGGGCGCGGTATCCGGCGCCGGCTCCAGCCGTGCGGCGTCCAGACCGAAGGGAATGACCACGCACTTCTCGCGGAACTCCCTCAGCGCGGCCGCCTGGTTCGCCAGCGACGGCGACGAGACGATGATTTGCGCGGCGCGCTTGAGCGCGAACCGCAGGAACGGACGGTAGAAAAGGTTGTAGCGCCACTTCGGCCGGACCACCTCGCTGTGGAACCAGACCAGCAGCGGGGCGCGCGGCCGGACGAGAAAGTACGAGACGAGCGCAATCGGATTCGGCTCGTGGATGACGATGACGTCTTTCTTCGCACGCGCCAGCCACACCGGGAACGTCGGGCAGACCTGCACCGCGCCGACTCGCCCGATGCTTCCCACGCGCGTGATCGGCACGCCGTTCAACGATTCGTGCGCCGTTCGCGCGCTGGCCGTGTGCGCGACGAGCACCTGGCTGTCGGCGATCGCGCGCTCCCCCTCGCAGAGCAGCTGGAGCATTCGCTCCATTCCCCCGCTGACGGGCGGGTAAAACTTCCCGACGTGCAGAACCTTCATCATCCTTTACCGGGGCTCTGCCCCGGACCCCGGCTCGGTCGCTTGCGGGGGCCCCATGCCCCGCGCCGCTCCCTCGCGGGCGCGCTGTGCGCGCCCTGGCGTGACGAGCTGTTCGTAGATATCTATCATCCGCTGAGCGTACGCATCCCATGTAAAGCCGGCCGCCTGCGCGAGCCCGGCTGTTTGCCGCTCCGCCCACGTCTCCGGCGCCCGCGCTTTCTCGGCCGCGAGCACCATCACCGCGTCCACCCATTCGTGGTCGTTGCCATGGGCGCAATACGTCGCGGCATGCCCCCCCGACTCGCGGAGCACTGGCAGGTCGCTCGCCACGACGACGGCGCCGCAGGCCATCGCCTCGACGATCGGCAGGCCGAACCCCTCGCGGAGCGACGGCAGCAGAACGAGCCGCGCGCGCCGGTACAGCTCGGCCAGGACCGGACGCGGCTGGAAGGGAACCTCGACGATGGCATCCTGGATCCCGAGCCTCACAGCAAGCGCGCGCTGACCCGGCGTCAAAGGGCCGCCTACGCGAATGAGGCGCACGGGCTGCCGGCTGCGCACTCCTGCCACGACGTGCAGCAGTAACCCGATGTTCTTGCGCGGGATGGTGCTGCCGACGTGGAGCAGGTCGATCGTCTCGGCGTCGGGTGGACCGAGTCCCGCTGAGACGACTGCCGCCGCCTGGTCGTCGGGCAGGGGCGAGAAATCGGGATGCACGCCGTTCGGCACGACGGCCAGCCGATCGCCGTCGGCCAGGCCGTGCGCGAGGATCGCATCGCGCGTGGCCACGCTGTCGCACGTCACCCGCGCCGCGCGCCGAAAGCCGTCGAGAATCCGCCGCGTCATCGCGCGGAACGCCGCGGAGCGCCGCTCGACCGATGGGTGGAGCACGCTGCGAAACGTATCGACGTCGTGGCAGGTGACGACGGTCCGCTCCGGCGGAAGCTCGCGCACCAGATGGGCGTAGCTGTGGTCGACGACGTGAAAAACGTCAATGTTGTCGCGCGTCTCGCGGAGCCACCGCGGATAGTCGAGCAGCCTGTTCGTAAACCGATCGAGCGTGAAGGCGGCCTGCGCGCGTCCGGCAAGCGGCACCGCAGTCGCCCGACGGCGGAACGGCGCCTGAAGCCGGACCGCCTCGACGTCGCGCCCCTGCCGGCCGAGGCGCTCGACGAGCATCTCGGCGACGAGGTCCATGCTCGGCCACTGCTCTTCTGCGAGATCGCACACCACACCGACGCGAAGGGTCTGACCGGTCATACCCAGATCAGCCCGATCCCCATGCCGGAACCGTCTCGACTGTCCACGTCCAGAATGGACTCGGTCCGTGCGGCGTCCCCGAGCTCCGCCCAGAGTCGATGGACCTCCGAGCTCGGACGGCTCCGATCGGAAACGATGTCGTGGAACGCAATCAGCCCGCCCCGGCCGACCAGCGCTCCGTACCGCTCGTAGTCGGTGCGCACGGCGGCGTACCGATGGTCGCCGTCGATGAAAAGGAAGTCGATCGGGCGCCCCTTCAGGTGCCCGCGGACTTCGGCGAGCGTCTCCGGGGCGCCGGAATCTTTCCGGACACAAAGGAGCCGCTGGTTCGGCGAGAGAAACCGCTGGAACGCCGCCTCGCCCCCGGTCTCATCGCATTCGCGGGACGCCATCGGCAAATCCACGCTGATGAGCACGGCGTCAGGAGCGGCGAGCTTGGACCAGCAGAACAACGTGCCGCCGCAGTGGGTCCCGATCTCGAGAATGACTCGCGGTCGCAGCCGGCGGACGCGGCTTGCGAGCGTCATCAGCTCGAACGAGCGTTGAAGCGCCCGATGCCGGACGATGGCCTCTCGCGCGAGCTGGTAGTCAGGGAACCCGCCGGCGACGCACGCTGCCGCGATCCGCGCCCGTTTACGCAGGCTGCGCCAGGTCACCGTTTCTCAGCCCTTCAAAAAAGACGAGGTGCTCGGCCGCGATCCGCGGCCACGCGTAGCGTTCCGCGCGGGCGCGCCCCACATCCGACAATCCCGCGCGGCGCGAAGGGTCTTCCAGCAGCGCACCGATCGCCGACGACCAGGCGGAGACGTCGGTCTCGGGCAACAGGATGCCGCAGCCGTCGACCACGTGCGGTATCTCGCCGCTGTCGCTCGCAAGGACCGGCACGCCGCACGCGAACGCTTCCACGAGCATCCGTCCGAACTGCTCGCGCCAGCGCGGGGTCGTCTGGCTCGGCGCGCAGAGCAGATCCATGGCATTGAGATGCGCCGGCACGTCGGCGTGCCGCACACCGCTGGCGATCCGCACGCGGTCGCCATGTCGGGTCGCCCACGCTCGCAGCTCCTGTTCGAGCGGCCCGCCCCCCACGAGGAGCGCACGCCAGGGCCGGCGCACGCAGTCGAGCGCGGCAGTCAGAAGTCTCAGCCCTTTCTCCGGAACGAACCGGCCGAGGTACCCCACGACCGGGATGCCGTCGTCGGCAGGCCACCCGAGCGCGTCCCGAATCGAGCCCCGCGCCGCCGCATCGGGACGGAAGGCGTCCAAGTCCACTCCCGGCGGAATCACGCGGTGCGGCCGCCCGGCGTAACCCGGTCTCGCCTCGAGCGCCGCCTGGACCGTGGAGCCGAACGCGATCCATCCGTTCGCCCGATGCATCGACAGACCTTCGAACCAGCGGAGCGGTAACGGATAGCGTTTCGGGATGTTCTGGAACGTCGCGAAGACGAGCGCGGCGGAGCTGGGGGCCCAACGCGCGATCTGAGCGGCGGCCAGGACGTATGGCTCTTCCCAGCAGTGGACGACGTCCCAGCGTTCGGCGAGCAGCTCCCGAAGCTCGGGACCATAGCTCATGACGTGCGGCCACCGAGAGCGCCGCACGTCGACGGGGACCACGCGGCAGCCCTCATTCGTTTGCTCGAGCGCAATCGGGCCGTGATCGCCGGCATACGATCTGGGCGCGGCGGCGACCACTTCCCACGCGCCGCCTCGCGCCATCTCATCGGCGAGACGGCGGTTGAGCCCGACGACATACGAGTGGGCAATCGTCAGCAGCCGGGGGCGCGCCACGCTTCTCCTGCACTCGTCCGCTCGAAGCGATGAGCGACGCCAGCCGGCATCTGGGATTTGAAGTCAGCGAGCGGTGGCGGCGACGCTCGGAGGGCGCGCCAGCGGCGAATCGTCGAGCGCTTGACGGGGCGGCGGTGGCGCCGCACGTCGCCGAGCTGATTCGCCAGCTCGCGCAGAATCCAGAACACCCCGTCCCGGTCCGCGATCTTCTCCGCGCGACGCATCCGGAAGTACAGCACGAGCCGCGCCGGGACCAGCCACAGCAGCCGGGTCAGCGGCTCGTTGTACAGCGCGCTGAGACAGTCGTTGCGGATCACGTACCGCAGCCGGCGCGTCTGGTCCCGCCCCGCGGGATCCGGCAGATGGCCCACGCGCGCGCCAGGAAGGTACGCGACGCGATATCCCGAGTCGAGCAGACGCAGGCAGAATTCCTTCTCCTCGCCGTAGAAACGAAGGGTGTCGCGATATCCGCCGATGGCGAGCGAGGTGTCGCGGCGGAGCAGGTGCGCGAAACCGATGAACGACGGCACGAAGCACGGGTAGGCGGCGGCGGCAGGTTGCAAGGCCGCCGGCCACGGCCGTCCGTCGGCCTCCGCCTGTGCGAATCCGACCGCGGCGATCGAGGCGTCATGCCGCATGACGTCGAGCGCCTCGGCGATGCTTTCACGAGTCAGGATCCGCGTGTCGTCGTCGAGCAGGAGGACGAAAGTAGCCGACGCGCGCTGGATGAGGCGGTTGCGGCCGACGATGTACCCGGGCGCCGTGGCATCTCGCAGAATCGTGACGCGTCCCGCGAGCACGGCCGGAACGGTCACGGCAGCCGCGGGCTCGGAGGCGTCGTCAAAGACTGTGACGTCTTCGATCAGATCTGCGGCCAGCGCGAGCGACGCGATACACGCATTCAGCGACTGCGGCCGGTTGCGAGTCGTGATGCCGACCGACAATGGACGAGACGTCCTGCGCTCTGCCTGTGCGCTCGTGTGACTGCGCTCGTGGACACGGGGTACGGGGCCTGCCTCGCCGACTTGTCCCGCCGAAGCGCTGGCGCGAAGGCGGAAGCGGCTGCCGGAGGTCGAGCCGCGAAGGCGGGCGCGCTCGTAGGCGTCGAGCGTGCGTCGCGCGGTCGCGGACCAGGAGAGCGCGCCAACGGCCCGGAGCGCCGCGTCTGAAAGACGAGCCCGCGCGGATGCATCGTCGACGAGGCGGCGCACCGCCCGGGCAATGGCGTTCGGATCCCGCGGCGGGACGATCAACCCGGTCTCGCCGTCGCGCACGAGCGCGGGCACCACACCGACCGGCGTCGCGACGATCGGCAGACGCTGGCTCATCGCCTCGGGCACGACGAGGCCGTATCCCTCGTAAGTCGAGCACATGACGAGCACATCGTGCCTGCCGTACTGACGCAGGACTTCGTCTTCCGCGGCGCGATCGAGGACGGTGACCGCGTGGCGGCAGGAAGGGGCGAAGGCCTCGAGGATGAGCTCTGCCGGCCGGCCGCCGCCGAGAATCGTCAGCGGCGGTGCGCCACCGTCCGCCGCGAGCACACGCCACGCCGCCGCGAGGTACGGTCCGCCCTTCACCGGATCCCACGACCCGCAGAAGAGCACGCCCGCCCCGCGCGGCGCATCTGGCGGAGGCGCCTCGAGGAATCGCTCGGGGAGGCCGTGGCCGATGACGTCGATCGCGTCCGGCGCCTTCCATCCGCGCGCGGCTACGTACGAGCGATCCTGATCGTTGATGAGGATGAGGCGATCGCACTCGGCGATCGCGCGACGGACCTGCCGAAGCCTGACCGCCGGATACCAGACGCGCCGGGGCCACGGCTTCGATCCGAGGCCGGCGCGCGCGTCCTCGAGGAGGCGTTCGTAGTTGAGGTGCTCCAGGCCGTTCGAGCGGCTGACGAGCGCGGCACCACGGGTAATCCCGCTCTTGCGTAGCGAGCGGAAGGCGGCCCCTTCGGCCCCGGCGACGTCGACGACATCGTACGGACCCCGCGCCTCGAACGCGCGCGCGATTGCGCGCGCGGCCAGCGATGGCCCGAGCAGGTCGCGAGCATGACGCTGCCGCGGCCTGGCGCCCAGGTCGTTCGCGAACAACGCGTCGCAGTGGTGACCGAGGCGCGTGAACGCCTGTCGCAGCTCGTGCGGCACCTTCGACGATCCCAGCGTCGGATCGTCCGGAAAATCGCCGACCAGCAGGATGCGCATCACTCGTTTTTCGTCGACGCCATCAGGCAGTCGACTCTCTCGCGACGTATCGGACCCAGCCCTTCAGCCGGCGGCTCGCCTGTACCGCCCGCGCGAACCCAGACGGACGCCAGACGAACGTTTCGGCCGCAATCGCGGCGGCACCGTCGAGCTCCTTGCCCGCCTCGACCTCCTGCATCAGTCGGTCGTAATAGCGACACCACAGCGAAAAGTACGGAGCGTCGAGCGCGCTGAGGTACTGCACGTATTGCGCGAACGGGCTCGACACCCAGGCCGTCTCGTGGCGCTCGTGCGTCAGCGCGCCGAGCGAGTACACGATCGATGCACGGCCATGGCACGCCAGTTTGGCGGAGTAGACACAGTCCCAGACGGGCTCGCCGACCGGATACGGCCGGAACCGCCACCGGTTGGTAACCCACCAGAAGGCATTGATGGCAAAGCCGTCCATGCCGGACAGGAGAATCCCGGGAGGCCGACCGTTGCCTGTATCCGTGCGCGCCAGCAGGTACGCATCGGCTCCGCCGCCACCGATCCGCTCCACTGCGCCTTGTGAAAGAACGGTGTCGGAATTCACGTACGCGAAATAGGCACAGCCCTCCTCGAGGGCCCGGCGGGCCAGCAGGTCGAACATCTCCGAGGCGATCGGTTTCCGGGTACCGAGGCGGCCGGTGACTTGATTCGAGTCGGATTCGAGCACGCGCTGCGTCTCGAAGCCGTCCACTTCGATCGGCGGTGTATCCGGGGACGCGAACTGAAGGTTGACCCGGAGTACGCCATCCAACGCGGCGATGGCGGCGAGCGCGTCTCGCTGGCGGCGCGCGGTCTCTCCGGTCGCCGGGTGGGCGTGGACGCCGACCAGCACAGACGGATCGGTATCGTCGGCGCCGCACAGAGTTCTGAGCGTCCGTTCGATGGTGAAATTGCGCTCGTAGAACGCGCGTCCCGCCACGCCCAGCGCCCCTCGCCGCACCGGGTCGTTCGCCAGCCTCTGACACCGATCGACAATCGAGGCAACGTCGCCGGCAGGCGCGAGCTCGATCGCCTCGCGCGCGGCGCGCCAGAGCGGCTCGGACCAGACCCCGATCGTCGTGACCGTCGGGACGCCGCAGGCGAGCGATGCCATGAGGGACGTCCGGCGCGTGGTCGCACCGTCCGGATACGGCTGCACGACGAAGTCGCAGGCGCGCAGCCGGTGTGCGACCTCGCTCGCCCCTATTTCGCCCGTGGCCGCGACTCGCCCCGCGTGCTCAGGGTAGGTCAGGGAATAGCGCTGCTTGAATCGCTCGCTGTTCCGGCCGATGAGGAGCACCGTCGCATCGGACATCGCCCGAAGCATCGCGCCGAGCACGCGCTCGAGCTCCAGGGCCACATCGTCCGGATAACTGCCGAAGTGCCCGACGACAAGCGTCCGGGCCCGCTTGCCCTCGTGGTTCGAGGCTTGAGCCTCGTTGTGGTCAGAGGCCGGAGGATGTACGGTCGCCGGAATCGGCAGGCAAACGAACGCGCGCCGCGCGGGAGCGTAGCGCGACAACAGGCTCTCCCACGAACTGGTGGATACGTACGCGATGCGGCTCGCTGCCAGCAGCAATGCCGCCATCACGCGGTGCACGAGCGCCAGAAGGTTGCGGCGGAGGGGCTGACGGGCGAAATAGAAAAAGGGCTCGTGAAACATCACCCGGATGTCGTCGTCGTGGCGCCAGGCGCGCAGCAGGAGCCACGCGCAGAACGGAACGTTGGCCCCGCGCATCCCGAATGCGTTGGGCGCGTATTGCACCAGCAGAATCGGCCTCCCGCCCGAGGAGCGGGACGCGTCGACGCCACGGCCAATCGCGCGCAATCCCGTCAGTCCGAAGGGCGGCGTCCAGACCTGGACCTCTTCGCCGCGCGCGCGGAGCGCCGCGACGAGCCGGCCGGTGTAGTCGGCGATGCCGCCCGGCTGCGGCGGGTACTCACCGGTGACGATGTGCCAGGTGCGGGACATCTCAGTTCTGAGTTCTGAGTTCTGAGTTCTGAGTTCTGAGTTCTGAGTTCTGAGTTCCGAGTGCCTAGTGCCTAGGGCTTAGTGCTTAGTGCTTGACGAAGTACGGGCTCCAGACGATCGACATGACGCTCCAGCGTCATCCCGGCGGCCTTACGCCGCGCGCCTTCGCCGAGGCGCGCAAGGGTTTTCGCGTCCGACAGCGCCCGCGCGATCACCTCTGCCAGCGCGGAAGCCTCGGGCCGATCGCCACGTGCGAGCAGCCCGGTTTCGTCGTCGGTCAGCCACTCGCGGATGCCGCCGACGTCGAACGCGACCGCCGGCACGCCGCACGCAGCCGCTTCCAGACCGGTCAACCCGAACGGCTCCGGCCAGACGCTGGGCACTGCGAGAAGCGACGCCTGACGGATGGCCTGGTCGCGTGCCGCCGGCTCGAGCCAGCCCGGGAACGCCGCGGCTACGCCGAGACGGCCGGCGCGCGCCTGCCACGCCTCACGCTCGGGCCCGTCTCCTGCCATCGTCAGCGCCAGCCGGCGTCCCAGCCGTCTCGACGCGTCGGCGACCGCCTCGATCAGGAGATCGCCACCCTTGAGCGGCGTCATGCGCCCCAGGAAGAGGATGTGATCCGCGCGCCCCAGCAAGGGATCGGCGGAGCCTCCGCTCGATGGCGCGAACAGCGGGACGACGTGGAGCGCGCGGCCGGGTAAGCCGTTCCGGGCGAACTCGCGCCGCATGTGCTCGCTCGCGACCACAACGGCTGCATACCGGCCGAAGAGCGAGCGCTGAGCCCGCGCCCACTTGTATTCGCGCATCATCTCCGCGGGACTCCGGCGGCCGCAGCGCCGCGGCAGATACATCGCGAGACACTGGGCGCCGAACCGGCGATCGCACGGCTCGCGCCAGGGAAAAGCGAACGACTTCTGACCGCTGACGCACGTGCCGAGATACCCGTGCATCATCTTGACGACCGGCCAGCGGTCCACGAGCTCCGTTTCGATCTCGAGCGCGCTCATGTTGTGGGAAAAACAGAGGTCCGGCCGCCACGCGTCGGCCGCGCTGAAGGCCTGGCCCATTCCCAACTCGCGGAGGCCGAATCGATCGACCGACGGCCACGGGACGCCCGCCTTGCGGGCGGGCGCGTTCTGATGAAGCACCGCGATCGCGTGCCCGCGCGAGACCAGGCCACAGGCCACCGAGGCCAGATACGTATCGACGCCCCCCGCTTCTTCGATTCCCTCGGTGGCCAGAAGGATCCGCATCGTCATGAACAACGAAGACGAAGGGCAACCCCTTCGAGGCGCCACGGGTCGCCGCCGGCGGCGTTCGGCTCGAGGAAAAGGCCGAGCCGCGCCAGCTCGGCTTCGATCTGCTCGCGCGTGACGCCGAGGGCCGGCCAGAGCGTCGGGTGCAGCTCGACGAACACCGCCATATCCCGGCGGGCGCTCAGCGTGTCGCGGGCACCCCGTAGCACGGCGAGCTCCGCTCCCTCGACGTCAATCTTGATCAGGTCCGGCCTCACCGCCTCGCGCTTGCAGAACTCGTCGATGGTGATCGTCTCCACCAGGAGCGGAGAGGACTCGCCCGCCGCGGCGAGCCGGCTGATGCCGTGCGGGCCCGGCGTCACGAACCTCGAGCGGCCGTTCGCGTCCGACGCGGCGGCGGCAACCGGCACGACGATGCCGTCGAGATCGTTGATCGCCACGTGCCGCTCGAGCACGGCTCGGATGTCGGGCGCCGGCTCGAACGCGTAGACCCGTCCGTGGGGACGGGTCCACTGACCGAACAGCATCGCGTAGCTCCCGACGCTCGCGCCGACGTCGAGCACGACGGCGCCGGGGCCCACGGCGCTCCGGAACGCTCGGTACTCGTCCAGGTTCCACGTCGCGCTCCGGTACTTCGGGAGGACCCGGACGATCTCCCCACCCGGCAGGCGGCATTCCAATCCGCGGCCGGCGCTGCCCACGTCGAGCGCTTTCTCGAGCAGGCGGGCGGCGGCGGATCGGAGGGGACCCTGACGGAGCGGCGCGGCAAGCGCCCGTCCGACGCGCTCCAGCGCAGTCGGTTTCCGGCCCGGCGTGGCCACGCCGACGGTGTAGCGACTGTGGGCAACCTCGTGCACCAGCGCCGACAGGACCTCGCCATAACGGTCGATGGCGCCGCGCGCCTCCATTCGGTCGCGCGCCGCTTCGCCGAGCGCATGGCGGCGATCGGACGATGCCGCGAGCGCGCGCATGGACTCCGCGAGCGCGCGGTTGTCACCCGGCGTCACCAGGAGGCCGGTGACGCCGTGGTCAACGATCTCGGGCACCGCGTTGATGCGCGGGCCGATCGCCGGCAGGGCCGCCGCCGCGGCCTCCTGAAACACCATCCCGAATGCCTCGGCGCGCGCCGGCATGACGAAGACGTCCGCGTCCCGCCAGAGGTCGCGCCACGTCTGCGTGTACGCCCTCACGCCGCGGACGATCTCGACGCCCGGGGGCAAACGGCGATCGTCCAGCGGCCAGTCGGTCACGAGCGTCAGGCGATGCGGCGGAGCGAACCCTCCCTCCTGCCATGCCCGCAGCAGGTCGGGACCACCCTTGCGCACGAAGTCCCCACCCATGAACAGGAACCGCACCGGCCCGCCGGCCGCGCGGCGCCGCCGCAGCTCGATCCATTCCCGATCGGCTTTCTCGAGGCGCACCGGGTACGGCAGCACGGTCAGCTTGCCGACGCACTCAGGGTAGACCCGCGTCAGACTGTCCGCGGCCCAGCGCGACGTCGCCACGATCGCTCTGGCGCGGCCGAAGACCGCGCCGTCGTGCGCAACGTTCGGCCCATACGTGGCGCGGAGCGCTTTCGGGGCCTCGAGCGATGCGAGCGGCTGCGTGATGTCGATCGACACGATTGCAGGAGTCGTGGCCATCAGTCCGAGGCTGCCGTACGCCGTCGCCTGAGTGTGAAAGTGGACAACGTCCACGCGGCCCGTTCCTGACGCCATCAACCGGCGGAGCCGCCTGGACGCGACGAGCCCGCTGTGCATCTCGCTTCGCCATCGTGCGAGGTCCAGGTTCGTCCGTCCCAGCGGCCGCGCGCACATCACCGCGCGCAGGAGGCGCTCGCCAGGACCGTTCGGCTCCGCGAGAGAAATGTGCGTCGCGTCGATCCCCGGGTCCCGGGCGATCGCGTCCGCAATCAGCGAGGCGACCGACGCATGGCCGAGGATCCCGGAATTCACGAACACGGCGCGGACGCGGTTCATCGTCGAGCGGATGGCTTCGTGTAGAGGGTGTTCCGGCACGTCTCACCGACGTCCAGAGCGAACGGCGCGTAACCGTGCGCGAGGAGCATCTCGCGCGCCTCGTCCACGTCACCTGCGCCGGAGCTTTCACAGATGATGCCGGCGGGCGGCGCCTGGACGAGCGTCTCGGTCATGCCCCGCAGCACGAGCGGTTCGGCGCCTTCGACATCGATCTTCAGGAGATCGATGCGTGGGACGTTTCGCCCACGCAGCCAGCAATCCAACGTCGTCGCGCGGACCTGAACCCGGCGATCGCGTTCGAGCGATCCGTGGTCGAACGCCCGCGGCTGCGGCGAGATGGATGACAAACCGCTGTTGGTCGCGCAGGCAGACACGAAGAGCTCGAGCAGGCCCTCCCGCTCCGCCAGCGCCAGACGCTCGGTTGTGACATTGGTCAGGCGGTTGCACGCCACGTGCTCCGACAGCTGTTCGAAGACCGACGGGTTGGGCTCGAACGCGAACACGTGCCCGGTCGGGCCGACGAGCCGCGCGGCCAGCACGCTGAAGTAGCCGTGGTTGGCGCCCACGTCCACGAATGTCTGTCCCGGACCGAGGCGCTCGACGAGACATCGGACGGTGGCGGGCTCGTACGTCTCGCCGTGAAAGTAGAGCCGGTGGCAGGTGAAGTCGGTGACGTCCATGACGAGCGTCATGCCGCCCACCTCCACGGGCCGGAACCGGCGCCCCCGGCGCTTCCAGAGGTCGGTCAGCGTGTCCCGCGTCCGGCGATGGAACGCTTCGACGAGCGGCCGATCGTGCACGTGCGGGCCAACGGCTCGGAAGACCCGCTCGAGTGGCGGCACCGCGGCAACCGCATGCGCCACCGCGTCGGCGGCGACGTTCCGAGCGGCTTTTGCGTAGCGGCCGGCCATCAGGCGCCGAGCGGCAGCAGCCGCAACTTGAGGAGCAGGCTGCGCACGCGCGCGTCGAGCGTCAGCTCGGCGTACACGGGCCGCAGTGCCCACAGGTTGATCGCGACGATCGCGGCGGTCGCCGCGCCGGCGAACCAGACGTGCCGAATCGCCAGGATCCCGACGACCGCGCCGGCCGCAACGAGCGGCCAGGATCGGCCCGCAAGGGCGGGTACCAGCTCTCGCACGAGCCAGGCGGCGCGGACGCCGGTCGAGCGATGGAGCAGCCACAACCCCGCCGGGATCACGGTCAGCGCGGCGGCCACCACTCCGGCGATCGCGACGCCGTTCAGGCCGAGCATCTGCCCGAGGGGCACGGCGATCGCGACCTGCAGCACGCCTTGCGCGAGGCCCGCGAGCCCGATGCGCAGGCGATCTCCAACAACAGACACCACGACCGACAGGCCGTGCGCCAGCGCGGCGACGAACACGGCGGCGGAGAGCACCCCGTTGAGCGCGAATCCGCCGAACATCGCCGGACCCACCCACCAGCTCACGAACGCCGGGTTGAACGCGAGCAACGCCGCGGCCACCGACCCGCCGAGGAGGACGTAAAGCCGCAGCATCGCATCGACCACCTGCTTCACGCGCTCGTGTCGGCCTTCGCCTCGCAGCTGCGCGAGACCGACCGCCGCGCTGTCGGGCAGGACCCATCCGAGCTGGGTCAGGAGGTGGCTGAGCCGCGCCGTGCAGGCGTAGACCGGCACCAGCTCTGGCAGTCCGAGAAACGCGATGACGACGCTGTGGCCGGCGGTCACGAGGCGCCACCCGAACGCGCCCAGCCAGCCGCCGAGCCCTTCGCGCACCAGGCGCCGGAGCTCGCCCGCGGACGGGCGCGCCCAGCCACGCAGCAGGTCGGGCGCTACCGATGCAAGCCGGCCTGCCGACGCAAGCATGATGACGAGGGGCGGAACGACCGCCGCGGCCGCGAGCGCGTAAAGCCCGGCGCCGGCGAGGAGCAGACCGATCGTCAGGGCACCGTTCAACAGGATGCGCGCGACGCCGAAGATTCCGTTGAACGCCGCGTCCTGCAACCCTCCGAGGACAGCGGCGAAGACCCACAGCGGACTCGTCACGGCGGTGAGCGTCACGAGCAGCATGAAGGGCCCGGCGAGCGCCGCCCGCTCGGCAGGGCTCAATCGGCCGGCGAACAGCCACCAGCCGGCGGCACCGACCGCCAGCGTCGCGACACCGGCGAGTGCGCCGGCCGCGAGCCCGTTCGCGATGAGCCGACGGATCTGCTCCCGATCGCGCCGGCCATCCGCCTCAGCGACCATCCACGGCAGGACGCCGAGGACGCCAAAGTCCATCAGCGCGACGTAGGCGAGCGCCTCGCCGCTCGCCAGCCAGATCCCATACAGCCGGGCGCCCAGGCGGTCGAGGACGAGCGGCACCGAGATGAGCGCCACGGCGATCCCTGCGGCGAACTGGATGTAAACCAGAAACGACGCGACGAGTGCCTTCCGGGTCCGTGCCATGAGCGTCTCGCGGGCCTCAGCCCCCAGCGCTCCCGACGCGAAGCCGCATGAACGCGACCTGCCGCGCCCAACGCTCGCGCAGCGACGCGGTCGTGCCGCGGCGGCCAGCCACGCGGAGCGCCTCCTTGATCGTGGCCCCCGTCAGGAGAGCCGTCATGCCCAGGTAGTACAGCGCGGCGACGAGAGCGCCGTGATGCTTCCGGAGGTACGACAGGCGGCTGCGAAAGTGGACGAACGTCTTGTCCCGCATGAACGGACGCGCGCCGCCGCCACGATGGACGATCGCGGCGCCCGGCCAGAACCGAATCCGCCATCCAGCCTTCCGCGCCCTGCGGCACCAGTCGATGTCCTCGTCGTACGCGAAGAAACGCTCGTCGAGCATGCCCACGGTCTCAATCGCCTCACGCCGCATCAGCCAGAAGCTGCCGCAGATCCACTCCACGTCGCGCTCGGACGTCAGCACGGCGTCGGGTGGACGCTCGGGCGGACCGACGACGCCCAACGCCACGAAGATCTCCCGCAGCGGGGCCGGATCGTCGAACGACGACTCCTGAATGCTCCGCGCCTCGTCCTCGTTGTAGTGCAGGACACCGAGCGCGCCGACATCCGGGTGACGATCGAGATATCCGACCGCGTCGCCTATGGCGTTCCCGAGGACGATCGTGTCGTTGTTGAGGAGCAGGACGTGCCGGCCCCTGGCGGCGGCGATCCCCTGGTTCGACGCGCGGCTGAACCCGAAGTTGCTGTCATTGCAGATCAACCGCGCCCACGGAAAGCGCCGCGGGAGCTCGGTGAGGCTCGCGTCGCGCGTCGAGCAGTTGTCGAGCAGGATGACCTCGTAGTCGATCCCCCGTGTCCCGAGCCGGATCGACTCCAGGGCACGAGCCGTATCGTCGAGGCGATTCCAGTTGATCACCACGACCGAGAGATCCGGAGGTGGCGCAATGGCCGCGTGGCCGTCGTGGGCGTCGCGGCTCATCGTTTCACGACTTCGAGTTGCGCGTGGATGAACCATGCCGGGAAGATCCACGCCCACCGCTCCTCGTACGCGCGCGGGAAGCGGTTGGCCAGCCGCCAGACCAGACTGTTGAAGGGCCGCGGGTGGAAGATCAACTGAAGCACCTGCGGCCGGAAGCGGCAGGCCGAATAAAAACTGTTCGGGTGTCCCTCGGTGAAGTAATCGAACGTGAACAGACTGAAAAAACGGCGGTGCGTCGGGTCGGTGAAGGCACCCGCGGCGGAAAAGTGCGGGACGGTCAGGTGCACGATCGCGCCGTCACGACAGACGCGGTGTATTTCTTCCATCGTGGCGACCGTGTCGGCGAGGTGCTCGATGACGTCGCGCGCGTGAACGGCGTCGAACCGGTTATCGGCGAACGGCCATGGCCTCCGGTCGAGGTCATGGACGACGTCGGGACCGGTCCGATCGGTCAGATCGAGATTGACGGCGTCCGGCATGCGCAGCCGGCCGCATCCGATGTTGAGAATCCGGTGCTCCTCGGTGGCTCTCATCGCGGCCCGCGCGTCGCATACGCCTGCAGGTTGAAGGCGAGCGGGGACCGCGCGCCGCCGGTGGCGCGCGCCGCGTAGGCGATCCCGAGCCTGACGACGCCGGCGGCCCAACCGCCTGCCAGCTCCGGCGAGCCGACGCGCGTATCGACGTCGGTGAAGCCGGCCGCCTCGAGCGCGAGCGTCAGGGCCCGCGGCGAGAAATGGTTGACGTGGACAAGATTGTCCGCGATGGACACGCGCGACGCCCGACCGATCGCTGAGCGGATCCGTTCTTTGCGGAGCTGGTTCGGACCGCTCGGCACCTTGACGGCCACCCACCCGCCAGGCGACACGAGCGCCGCGACCGCGCCGAGCGTGGCGCGCGGTTCCGGGATGTGCTCCAGGACGTCGGTCAAGGTGACCGCGTCGAACGATCGTCCTGCGGCCGCCAGCGCGCGAACGTCAGCCTGATGCACGGTCACGCCGGTCCGGCGCGCGCGCGCGGCGGTCCGCGGGTTCAGCTCGATCCCCTCGACCGACCAGCCGCGCGAGGAGGCGATCGTCAGAAACCTCCCGACGTGCGCGCCGACGTCGAGCAGCCTTCGCCGATCACGGGACAGACGCCGCTCGAGCGTGTCGAGCACGTCTGTGAAGATTCGAGTCTTCGCCTCCGAGGCGAACTCGGTCTCGAGCCAGTCGTCCGACCAGCGCTGGTCGTACATCCGCTCGAAAAACCGGGGCAGCGATGGCAACGCCACCGGCTGGCCGAAGCCGCATCTCGCGCAGCGGGCGATCGTGACGCGGGCGCCGGTATAGGCTGCCAGTTCCGGATCCTGGCGTTCGTACACGCGTAGATCGAAGAGGCATTCGTGGATCGGCTCGAGACGCGTCCCGGCGCAGATCCAGCAGGCGCGGACGGGCGTGAAGCCGGCGATCGCCGGGATCTCCGCGGCAGCTCTCACGCGGCTCGCTCCGCGAGCGCAACGATCTCGTGCGACATGTCGGCCCAGGTCCAGGCGCCGAGGGACGCCGCAAACGGCAGAACGCGAGCGCGCCACACCTCGAGATCGCGGCGCCATCCACGCAGCTGATCGGCGAGCGCCCGCGCGTCCTCCGGATCGCGAATGAACAGCGGGGCCAGATCGGGCGGGTACCGCTCCGCGATGCCGGCCGACGCCGACACGAGCGCCGGGACGCCCGCCGTCAGCGCTTCGTGCACGCCGAGCCCATACGCCTCGTAGCGCGCCGGATGGACCACGACGTCTGCCGCCGCGACGAGCGTGGGCACGTCCTCGCGGAACCCGAGGAACCGGATGCGCTCGCCGAGGCCGGCCGCCTGCGCCAGCCGGCGCCATTGCGGAAGCGTCCGTCCGGTGCCCGCAACCACGAGATCGACATCCCAGCCGCGGTCACGGCACAGGGCCGCCCACGCCGCGAACAGCGTGTCGAATCCCTTCCGCCGATCCCCGAGCGCGCCCACGAAAAGCGCGGTCGGCCGATCCAGCGACAGCGCGAGCGCCGTCTTCGCGCGTGCGCGCTCGGCCGTGTCGGCGGGGCTGAAGCGCGCGTCCGCCCCGTAATACACGACGTGGGCCCGCGACGGATCCACGCCGATCCGCTCGACGACATCGTCGCGCGTCCGGCGGCTGTTGCAGACGATCACACGGGCGGCGTGCAGGGCGCGGCGTTCGGCATCCCGATCGGCCGAGGCGCCGTAGACGGCGTGCACGTAGTGCACCCAGTTGACGTCCGGCCAGACGCAATTGCCGCCGTTGACCACGACGCGAGCGCCCCGCGCCGCGAGCGCCCGGGCGCGGCGCCGTCCGAGCGCCGCCAGCAGCGGCTTGCCGAGCGTGTGCGAGCCGAGCGGACGCCACGCCTTGTGCACGATCACGTTGGGCCGGGACGCCAGATCGCGCCACGCGCGGTGCGCCACCAGATGGACGTCGTCGCCGCACGTCCCGGAGAGATGCTCCGCCAGCGCATGGTTGGCCCGATCCATGCCGCCGAGCGGCGTGAAGTCGCCGGAGATGAGCACCCAGGTCAAGGGGCGTCTGACCCCTTCACTGCCCCATGCAGCGCGCCCGCCAGGAACCAGAACTGAACACCGATCTGCGTCATGAAAGGGGTGAAGCTCATAATCAGGGCGAGCGTTCCCGCGTTGGCCGCCAGGATGACGGCCGCCGAGATGCGAACAAGAGGATGCGGCGCCATTGTCGCGAGCTTCCACTGATACAGGCTCGTCGCGACCAACGCCCCGCAGTACAGGAACAGCAGGATGAAGCCTCCGTCGATCATCCAGCCCGCGATTTGAATCTCCGCCCAGATCGACTGCGAATCGAGGTTCGACGGATCGCCGAAGTACGCCGAGGTCATGCCCCAGCGTCCCAGGCCCGCGCCAAACGGAAAGTCGAAGAAGAGTTCGTTCACGGCATAGACGAGCTGACCGCCGCGTGACCCGTAATAGACCGCGACCGGATTGTCGGCGAACAGCGTGAACACTCGCTCGACGATGCTCTCGCCGCCGAGAGTGGCCGCGTAGCCGAACGCGCCGACCAGCATGAGGCCCGAGAGCGCCGCGAATCCCGACAGCTCCACCGAGCGCCGCTGCCGCGCGAGCAGCAGCCCGTAGGCCACCATCATGCCGGCGAGCGCGACGAGACTGACCCGGACCTGGCTCAGATAGATCGCGGCGACGCTGGCGAATGCCAGCGCGAGCGAGCCCGCGCGCTCCCAGAGCTTGATCGGACTCGCGGCAAATATCACGCCCAGCAGCGCCGAGAGCATGCCGACGCCGGCGACCGCGCCCGGCGTGTCGAAGAGGCCCGGCGGGCGGACGATCAACTGCCCGTTGGGGCCCCGGTACGACACGGGGCCGAGCCCCATTTCCGAGTCCGTCACGAGTCGCGAGAACTCCTGAGGCAGCCATCGGGCCGGGTCGTAGACCTGCAGCACTCCGACAACGCAGTTCACGCCGTTGCAGATGAGCAGCAGCGTGAGAATCCGGCGGAGATGACCGGGAGAACGGACGAACGCCGGGGCCCAGAAGAGCGGCGCCATGATGCAGACGTACAGCCCGAGCTGCGCGACGCCCGCGCGGAAAGAGTTCGTCAGCGGATGAAACACCATCAGCGCGATGGTCGCGAGGACCGCGAACATCCACGGGACCGCCGGGTGACGCCGCCGTTCGGCAGACTCGTCGGACCCGCGCACCCCCCACCAGGCCAGCGCCAGCAGGCTGATCGCAAACGAGCTGATCCGGATGGGCAGCCGGAACGCCTGCGTGCCAGGCAGATACAGCAGCGCGGGCAGCGCGGTCTGCGAGATCACGAAGAACTCCGCAAAACCCCATCGCGGAACGGCCAACAGATCGCTCGTCGTTCGCGGCTGAACGAGTGGCTCGATCCACGTTTGGGATTCCGCAGTCGTCCTCATGTTTTCTGGCCAACGAGCAGGATGTTGTCGGAGAGCGCCCGCGGAAACCGGCGCGCCAGCCAACCCGGATAGTGCGCCGCCACGAGCGGCACGCGGCCGCGCGCCGTAAATCTCGTGTCGATCCGCAGGAGGCCGCACTCTTCCGCCATCCGCCGAAGGTCCACCTCGAGCAGCGCTGTGCGGTGCGCCGGATAGTCCCGATCCTGAAACGCGTTGAAGCGGTGCTTCGTCACGACGGTGAGAAGGCTGAGCAGGCTGACCTGGTTCGGCGTCGACACCAGGATCGTGCCTCCCGGGCGTGCGATGCGGGTCAGCTCCCGCATGAGCCGCCGTGGGTTCTCGAGGTGCTCGATCGTCTCGAGCGCGATCGCAACGTCCGCGGCGTTGTCGTCGAGCGGAACGTCGTCGCGATCGAGATCCGCGCGGAGGAACTCGGCGCCGGCGGGAAACTCGTCGTACCGAACGGCGTCCACGCCAACATACCGCGACGGGCGGTACCCGAGCGCCGCGCGCAGCCGCCCGGCGCCGCACCCGACGTCGACCACGACTCCGGAGGCCCCGCGCTCCGCCAGAATGGCGGCCGCCGTCGCGAGGATCGCTTCGTTACTCTCTCCGCGGCTTTGTCGCGCGCGCGCCTCGAGCTCGAGATCGTTCATCGAGCAGCGGCGCCCGCCGGAACCACCTCGCCGAGGATTTCGACCAGCCGCGCCAGCTGCGTCGGGCCGTCGCACAACGCGCGCGCCCGCGCCGGCCCGCGCGCGCCGAGGCTCCGCCGGAGCGTGGCGGAGCCAATCAGCTCTCTCAGCGCCCCCGTCAGGGCCGCGGCATCTCCCGGGGCGACGAGCCGCCCGCAGTCGTCGACGACAATCTCCGGGGCACCGCCGGCAGCCGTCGTCACGACCGGCAGCCCCGCGCCGAGCGCCTCGACGAACGCGATGCCGAACGGCTCCGGGTCGCGATTTGCCTGACAGTAGATGTCGGCCGCCGCGGCCAGACGCGCGATGTCCGCGCGCTCGCCCGTGAATCGCACGCGCGGCTCGAGGCCGGCCGCCGTCACCGCGCGGCGGACCGAGAGGACGTACACGCGCTCGGACGGGCGCTGCGCCCCGCCCGCAATCCAGGCCGTCCAGCCGGGCACGTCGCCGAGTTTCGCCAGCGCCTCGACGAGCGCCGTATGCCCCTTCCAGGCCTCCATCCGGCTCGCCTGCAGGATGACCACGTCTTCCTCGCCGGTCCCCAGCTCGCGGCGCACGCGCAGGCGATCCGACGGCACGATCGTGGGCAGATCGACCGGCGGATACAGGCATGCGACGGGAACCGCCGGCAACAAGTGGCGCGACGCGCCGGCCGTGTACCGGCTGTTCGCGATCACGACATCGACGGGCGTTCGGCGCGCCCAGCCGTCCGGCCAGAGCGCCGGCGTGGGCGGATTGTGGAGATAGAGCGCGGTCACCGCACCCGCGTCTTTCGCGGCTTGACCGAGAACAGCGAGCGCCCAGGGCGAGTGCGCGACGACGGCCAGCGGACGTTCGATGGCTGCAATGACTCCGGCCAGCTCCCGACGCGCGCGCCAGATGGTCCACGGCACACGCGCGCGCGCGGCGCCGAAGGTGACCAGGTCGGCACCGGCTTCCTCGAGCTCCTGACGGATACGGCCATCGTACCCGAGTGCAAACGTCTGGCGAACCTGCCTTCGCGACTCCGGCGTGTCGGCGGGCTTCGCCTGGCGGCCGGCGCGCGCGAACGCGACGAGCGCCCGCTCGACGCCGCCGTACAGGTTCCCGCTGGTGACGTGAAGCAGGTGCATCACGCGGCGCGCGCCAGCCTCGCGTAGAGCGGCCCGAGCTCCCGCGCGAGCCGGGCGCGATCGAACCGGGACTCTGCTGTCTGGCGCGCCGCGCGCCCGAGCCGCGTGCGCAGGCCGGGATCCTCGATCAGCGCCGAGAGCCGATCCGCGAGCCCGCCGGCATCGCCCGGCGCGTGGCCGAGCGCATCCACGCCGTCGCGCACGATCTCGGCCGCGCCCCCCGCCAGGCTCACGACGACCGGCCGGCCGCACGCCATGGCTTCAGCGATCACCATCCCGAACGGCTCCGGTTGGACGCTCGCGTGCACGACGACGTCCAGCGCCCGCATGGCGGAGGCGGCGTCGATGGCGAAGCCGGTGAACCCGACGCGATCGCCGATGCCAAGCGCCGACACGCGCGCCTCCAGGTCCGCCCGGCGGAGCTGGCTCCGATCGGTCTCGTAGAGTGAGTCGCCGACGACGAATGCACGGAAGGGCAGCGCCCGCGGGAGGCCCGCGATCGCCTGGAAGAACTGGTCGTGTCCCTTCCAGCGGCCGAACGTCGCGACGAGACCCACGCGCACGGTGCCGGGAGCCGCCGCCGGCAGACCGGCCGCGGCATCCAGATCCACCCGGGGGCCTTCGGGCGCGAACCGCGCGAGATCGACCGCGTTGTACACGACCTGCACCGGCGCCCGCGGCCGAAGCGTCGTCATGACGTCGCGCGAGACGCTTTCGGAATTCGTCACGATGGCCGAGGCGCGGCCGGCGACGCGGCTGAGCGCCTGCGCTGTCCTGGCGCGGCCGCTGATGTAGTCGTGGACATGCCAGACGAGCGCCGCTCCAGCCGGCTTGGCAAGGGCTCCGAGTACGTGCGCCTTGAACCCGTTGGCGTGCACGATGTCCGGCCGATCGGCCTCGAACGCCTGACGCAGCCGGCGTGCGTGGGCCGCGGTGGCGAACGCCGCCCGCCCCAGCCGCAGCGCGTCTGCCGACCCCTCGCCGAGCCGGGCGAGCGATCGCGGGTACGGGAGTACTCGCGTGACGACGTCGGCCTCTCGCGCGCGCGCGACGAGAGGGCCGTCCGCCGGCGCAATCAGCTGAAGCTGCCACGCCGGCTGCGCCGCGCGCAGGCTCTCGAGCACCCCGAGCAGACTCGTCTCGGCACCACCCAGTGCTCCCGAGGTCGCGATGAACGCAAGACGCATGTGGACCCTAGCGGACGGAACCTGCGCGACAGACCAGCCGGAGGACCGACCGGCCGTCCAGATCGCCGAAACCGACGGGCCGCGATTGCTCGCGCCAATCGTCGTAGCCGACAGCCGAGAGCAGCTCGAGGACCTGATCGGGTTTGCGCCCGGACCGCCGGAGCATCTCCGCGTGCAGCTCGAGAAACACGATGGGCTGGTGCTCGGCCAGCAGCCGGCGCGCACCGCGCAGGACGGAGTCCTCCGAGCCTTCGACGTCAATCTTGAGATGCGTCGGCGCGGCCGCCCCTTCCATCAAGAGGCTGTCGAGCGTGCGCTGTGGTATCCGGAGGGCGTCGGTACGGGCGGTGTCCGCCGCCACAACCATGTGTTCCCCGCCGGCGCCGGTCGTCAGCAGCCGGGCCAACCCATCGTCGGCCCCCACAGCTTCCCGGCGGATGCGGACGCGCGCGTGCGCACCGGCGAGGCGCACGTTCGCCGCAAGAATATCTGCGGCGACGTCCGACGGTTCGAACGCGATGACGGTCGCTTGCGGGCCGCCGAAACGGGCCGCGGCGAGCGTGAACAGGCCGAAATGCGCCCCGACGTCCCACAAGGTCATCGACGGACGGCACAGCGCGACGAACTCTTCCATTTCCCGCTGGAATTCTGAAAGGCGCGCGTAGAGCTCGAACACCGGCCGCGACGCCGGGTGGCACCGCGCCGTCCAGCCCGGGGTAATCGCGCACGAGGACTGACTCCCGAGCAAATACGCGCCATGCCTCAACCACCACGCAACCGTTCGCCCGGGCGCACGAACGGCGTTGCGCAGCCGTCGCGGCGCGCCCCGCCGGATGAGAGGCGCCAGCCGCGAACTGAAGGGCAGCCGGGAGGTGAGCGTCATTCGATCAGAAGAATCTCTGCCTGACCACGATCGTGTCACCGGGCTTGACGAGGTCGGTCATCTTCACCTCGACGGTTTCCTGCTTGCCGTCCACGACGCGCAGGATCCTCATCCCCCGATTCGATCCGCGCTCGGTGAGGCCGCCGGCGAGCGCGATCGCCTGGAGGACCTGCATCCCCGGCTCGTAGACGAAGGACCCCGGGCTGCGCACGTAGCCCGTCACGAAGAACGTTTCCGCCCGCGGCACGAAGACCGTGTCGCCCGGCTGCAACACGACGTTCAGGGACAGCTTGCCGCTCTGGAGATCGCGGATGTTGACCTTGGTCGTCTCCGCCGAATCGGCGTCTCCCGGCAGGAGCGGCCCGGACGGCTCGCCCGTCTTCTTCGGCCGGACGATGACGATCTCATTGCTCGCGGTCTGCGTGGGTCCGGCCAGCGCCAGCGCCTCGACGATCGTCATGTTGCCCTTGATCGGGTACGCGCCCGGCGCCCGGACTTCTCCGGTGACGAAGATGCTCTGACTGCGAAACTCCGCGATCTCGATGGTGACCTGAGGATTGACGAGGAAGCCCGCGCCGAGACGCTTGACGAGCAGGTCCTCGATCTGACGGAGCGTCTGGCCCGCCGCCCGCACGCGGCCGATGAACGGAAAATCGATCGTCCCGTCGGCGTCGACCGTGTATCGCTTCGAGATGTCCGCCTCGCCGAAGACCGTGACGTTCAGCACGTCCTGCCGGCCGACGATGTATTCCGGCGGCGCAGGCGGCCTGGGCGGGGCCGGCTGCTGGGCAGGCTGCAGGGCGAGAATGGACACGAAGGCCAGTATCATCGTCATCGTTTAGAACCCGTACGCGAGCGAGCCGTAGACGCGCTGCCGATCGAAGTTACGCTCCGGGCGCCGCGAATCGCGCGACGCGTCCTCGTAGTTGAGCCCGATTCTCGCCGTGTCGCTGACGCGGAAGCCGATGCCGCCGCCCCAGGTCGTGACCGTGTCGGCGCGGCGATCGACATCCACGTCGAGCGGCGCCTCGTTGCGATACTCCAGCCGCTGACGTCCCGCGACGAGCTGTACGTCGAGCGGGCCGGTGATGATCTGCGTGAGCGTGAGCCGGCCGAATGTCGTCACGTAGTACGGCTGGAGCAGTTCGTACGAGTAGCGGACGTCCCGCTCGATCAGGCCCTCGAGCTTCGTCGTATTGAGGCGCCACGTCAGCTGGCCGTTCGCGGTAAGGCCCCGGTAAGGCTCGATCGAGGAGCTCTCGGGCTCGAAGCTGGTGAAGCCAACGGTCAGACGACCGGCGATGAGCGCGTCAGGGTCGAATTCCAGCATCGGCGCCACCCGCCACGTCGTCGCGTCGCGGCCTGATGCCGTGTCGAACCGATCGCGCTGATACGTTCCCGTGACCTGCAGCGTCGTCAAGGGGGTCAGCGCAAAGCGCAACCCGCCCTCGTAGGCGTCGTAGTCGTTGTTCATCGTGGCGGCGAGCGGGACGCCGTTGAAGAACTCGTCCTCCTCGAACTCGAGCGAACCTCGCCTGGCGGCGAAGACGATGGAGGTGCGAGGAGTGAGCGCGACGAGCGCGCCGCCCTCGACCCGCCAGTCGCGCCGCTCCGCGCGCGCGTCAATCTCGGCGTTCGGGCGGTCGCTCGTGTTCACGACCGAGCCGAAGACGTAAGGACGGACGCGATTGAGGAGAAACTCGAACCGACCTTCGTTCCCCGCGTTGATCGACCGCTCGTCGGTGAACTCGTGGAAATAGACGAAGTTGGCGTAGGTCGCATAGCGGATGCGCGCCCAGCTCGGCTCGACGAGCACGTCGAGCCTCGGCGTGAAGGAGGCCGTGAAGTCTTCCTTCGGATCGGTGGCGTCGTTGAAGATGTTGGAGTCGAAGCCCGCCTCGCGGATCTCGAGCCGCGGCCGAAGCGTGACGGGACCGACGTGCATCTCGACTCCCGTCGGCTGCTGCGGCGCCGGGTCCTGGGCCGAGACCGGCGCCGCAAGCGCCAGCGCCAGGGTCGCAAGGATTGCGCACCTCATTCGGCTGCCTTTCTGCGTGGGATGCCGAGCTGCCGCGCCTTGCGATAGAGATTCGTCCGCTGAATCCCGAGGACCCGCGCCGCCGGCCCCATCCGGCCCTCGTAATGCCGGAGCACCGCCGCGATGTATTCCCGCTCGAACTGACGGCGCGCCTCGCGAAGGCTCGCCTGCGGCCCGAGCGCGCCGTGACGCGCGTCGAGCCGCACCTGGCCGAGGACGTCTTCGACGCGAATCGCGGGCCCGGGAGCCGTGGCGCTCAGACCCTCAATCGCCTCCCGCAGCTCGTGCACGTTGCCGTCCCACGGGAGCGCCGCCAGAAGCGCCAGCGCCGCCTGCGTGAACGGACGAGCGGCGATGCCCCTCGCCTCCGACACTTCGCGGACGATCTGCCGGGCAATCGCCGGGATGTCCTCGCGGCGCCGCGCGAGCGCGGGCAGATCGATCCGCACGGCCGAGAGTCGACGAAACAGCTCGGGACGGAGACGTCCTTCGTCTACGTCCGGCTCGACCGGCGGCCGCGTCGTCGCAACGATCCGCAGCGAGAGACGGCTGGCCTGCGGTCCGTCAGGCCCGTCGATGCGCGCCTCACGGTCGCGCAGAAGACGAGCGAGACGAGCCTGCGCCGAGGCGGGAAGCTCGGCGATCGACGTCAGCAGCAACGTCCCACCGCTCGTAGTCGCGACGAGTGCGCTCGCTCCAAGCGTCTCGAGCGCCTCGGCACGCGCGCGCCGACCACCGGGAACGGTCGCGCTCCCGAAGAGGGCTCGCTCGACTTCGGCCGTCTCGGGCACGGCGCAGTCGAGCGTCCCGAAGGGGCCGCGATCACCGGGCCCTCGCGCATGCACTTCGCGGGCGATCGCCTCGACATCGAAGCCCCGGTCGACCACGACGAGGACACCGCCTTCTCGCGACGCCGCCTTCCCGACCCGGTCGCGCGCGAGGCGGATGGCATCCGACGATCCAGCGAGATCGGCGGGCCACCCGCGCGGCGCCTGGGCCAGGGCGGGAGACGAGGCTGATGTTGCAGGCATATGGATTTCCTTGGAGCTGAAGACAGGGAGAGGTGTAGCTCCGCCCTCTCAGTTACAGGGCCGGGTACCTTCAGGACGGCCGCAAGCGTCCTGCAATCAAGAGTTTTGGTGGGGAGTCAGGGGTAATAGTGCCAGCCCGGCGGGGTGTGTGTCAATAGAGATACAAATTGCGCATCTTTTCAGATACACGACCGTTCAGCGGCGGATGCGAAAGACGCGGCAGCCGGCTTCGGTCTTCCACGGCTCCAGACGACTATAGACAGCATCCGCGATCGAGGCGTCGAGCCAGGGTATCGAGTCCAGAGGAGGAGGCGAACTGGATGGTTCGTCGCATGTGATCAACGCAGCCGTCCGATCGAGTGATCGCAGAAACTCGTCCCGCTCATACGGCCGAATGACTTCCGGTGCGAAAAAGAACGTGTTCCGAGTCGGCGCCGGCACCGCATAGGCATAGTGCCAGCCCGAGCCACAGGGAACGTAGAGAATTGGCTTTCCGCCGGATTCAGTGGCAGCGAATCGTTCGAGGAACGCGACTCGTGCCGCCACACTCGCGCTGGTGACGATAGTCCCGCCCGAGGGCAGGTGCACCGACACCATCGACGGGGCAGGAGCCGTCACGAACGCGCTTCGAAAGACGACGAACAATCCTGGAGCCCAGGCGAGGGCCGTCACGAGCCTGGCCGTCGCCGGCAGGCGTGGAAGCAGCCACGCCGAGGCAGGAATCAGTGCCCACAGGAACTGTTGAAAATGGTAGACGTGGTTGAAGTACCCCAGGCAGGCCACCGCGTAAAACCAGAGCGGCAGGAACACTGAGCCTGCGGCGTCGCCCGTGCGGACCTCATCGCCGCCCTCGCGTCGAGCGGCGCGAAGCCAACCGACAAGGCCGGCTGCACCCAGCAGGCCGCCCGTCACGGGCAGCAGGTATTGCGCCACCATAAACCGCCACCCTCCCCAGGTGGGCCAGCGGATATCGGGCGTCACGACCCCGTACGCGCGAAACATGTAAGAAGGCCAGACAACGTCGACGGCAACGGCGTACGGCTGTGTCAGGAAGGCGTACGAAACCCATGCAAGTTCAAGGGTGATGAATGCCAGAGCCGTCAACGCAAGTGATCGCATCCAGGTTTTCAAGCGCGGAACGGAGAAACCGGTCGATGCGAGATAGAGAGCGTCGAGCACCAGCACCGCTGCACCGGCGAACAGGGCGCCTCCGAATTTCACTCCCTGCCAGAGTCCAAACGCAATTCCCATAGCCAGGCTCGGCGCGAGTCCGCGCATGGCTGGCGGCCTCCATGACAAGGCAACCAGCAGCAGCAGCGTGCGTTCGAGCACCAGAAAGGGGGCGGAGGTGAACGCGCCGGCTATGGCGCCTGGGATCGGAAGGACCGCCAGCATCACGACACCGATTGACACCGCGGTCCTCCGGTCAGCCGCTCGCCGCATCAGCGTGTATGCCAGACAGATGCTTACGGCGCTCGTCGCGGCAAACAACGACAAGTACACGGTGGGTGTGTTGCCAACGAGCGACGCGACGAGCGTGTACACGTAGGCGGAGACAGGCCCGTACCTGAGAGAACACATCGCGGTAGAGCGAGGCGCCAGACAGCATCTTGTCGGCAATGAAAAGATTGTGGCCGGGGTCATGGAACAGAAAGTCGGCGCCCATGACCAGATCGGGCCGCCGGATGATGACAGCGCCACTGAGCGCAAGACTCGCGACGGCGAGGCCGGCCATCGGGACGAGGTCAGCGGCGCTCCAGGCGCTCGGCGATCGCGTGATCGGTCTCACTTCCGCCTGCGAACCGGCCGGCGATCGCGTGGCCACAGCGCGGGCGATCCCTGTATGGCGACCGCGCCGAAGTCCCGGAGATCGAGCGTGGCAATCGCGCGCGCCCGCACGCGCTCGGCGACCGCGATGACGGCCGCATCGACCAGACCGAGACCAAGGTCGTGATACTGCGCCGAGAGCGCCGCGGCGCGTGCGAGATCGTCGTCGCGGCCCCACTCGACCTCGAATCGACGCTCCGCAAGGTCTTCGAGGAACAGGCGCTCGGCCTCGGCGCCCAGATGGGTGCCAATCAGATAGTCGACTTCCGGCAGGATGGCCCACGGCAGGACCCAGGCTGTCGGGTCCTCGTCGTAGATCGCGAGGATGTCGCGGTGGTGCCGGTCGCTGCGATCCAGGAGCGCGACGACGGCGCCCGTATCGGCGACGATCATCGCCGCTTCGCGCGCGATCGACCGAGCCCTTCGAGCAGCTCCTCGGCCCGCTCGCCGAGGTCGCCGCGGCCGCTGGAGAACGCGCCTACGCTTCGGGCCCGGCCCACGCCGGCCCCGCGCGCCGCGACGTATTCGGCGACCGCTTCACGCACGAGGGCCGCCGGCGCCCGGCCGGCGGCGCGCGCCAGCGATTTCAGGCGACGGTAGTCCTCGTCCTCGAGGTAGAGCGTCGTCTTCTGGCGGGCCATATATGGTAACTATATGTGGCCCATGACCAGGCCGTCAAGCCTCCCCGCCCGTCCGGCCGGGCCTCCCGGTGGAGAGGTGATCGCGCAGGAGCTGCATGTTCTTCTGGTTCGCGCGGAAGAATACGTCGCCGATATCTCCCACGATTGGAAGCGCACCGAGCGCGAGATCGACGCAGACGTTGGCGACCATCTGCGCCACGATGGCCCGTGGCGCGCCCAGGCGGATCGCTCGCGCGATGAGGCCGACGCCGATCGCGGCCGACGTCACGTCTCCCGCCACGGGCACCAGCCCCAGGAGCGCGTCGAGACCGATGCCACCGACGACTGGGAGCTTGATGGCGTTGTCCAGGAGCTTCGAGAGACGCTCGAGGCGTGCCATTTCACGCGGGTCGATGACCGGCGCGTCAGGACCGGCGCGGCGTACCGACGGTACGCGATTCCCCGCCCTGAGCATCCCGCGCGCGAGCTGATCCGCCACGCGATCGGCGGCGCGCGTCAGAACCGCGCGCAGGACGAAGTACGCGACGACCGCGATCGCGGCAACGACGACGAGGATGCCGAAGGCGACCAGCAGGAAGGTCCCGGTATCCTGAAGCGGCGCGGGAATGGGCATCAGTACTTGCAGAGCAGCCGGGCTGCCCGCTCGATTTCCTCTTCGCTCGGCAGGAAAAACGCCTCGAGCGGCGGTGAGTAAGGCACCGGTGTGTCGAGCGCACCGACGACGCGGATCGGCGCGTCGAGCCACTCGAACGCTTCCTCCTGGATGACGGCGGCAAGGCTTTCGCCGATGCCGCCGGTGCGCGAGTCCTCGTGCACGATCAACACCCGGCCGCAGTCCCGCGCCACGGCGAGGACCGCCGCGCGGTCGAGCGGCGCGAGCGTCCGCAGATCGAGCACGCTCGCCTTGATCCCGTCGGCCGCGAGCCGCTCGGCGACCCGCAGCGCCACGTGCACGTACGCGCCATAAGAAATGATTGCAAGATCGCCGCCCTGCCGGCGTAACGCGGCGCGTCCCAGTGGCAGCGGCGCGGGCGCCTCTGCCGTCAGCGCCTGCTTGATGCGGGGATCGCGATACAGGGCGATGTGCTCGTAGTAAATGACGGGGTCCGGATCGGCGACAGCCGCTGCCATCAGCGCGCGCGCGTCGGCCGGCGTCGACGGGACGACGATCTTGAGGCCTGGCGTGCGGTAGAACCAGGGCTCGGTGTTCTGGCTGTGATACGGGCCGGCGTGGCGCAGCCCGCCCCACGGCATCCGCACGACCATCGGGACCGATCCGCCCCAGCGGTATCGGATCTTCGCGGCGTTGTTGACGAGCTGGTTGAAGCCGGTCGCGACGAAATCGTTGAACTGCATCTCGACGATGGGCCGATCGCCGGCGAGCGCCGCCCCGACCGCGACGCCGAGCACCGCCCCTTCGGCCAGCGGTGAATTGAGGATGCGGGCGCCGAACTCGGCGAGGAGCGGCTTCAGCAGGAGAAACGCATTGCCGTAGGCCCCGCCTACATCCTGTCCGTAGATGAAGACGCGCGGGTCGGCCGCGAGCGCATCGCGAAGGCCGAGGGTGATCGCCTCGAGGAACGTCTGTCCCGTCTTGTCGAACGGGAGACCCGCGTCGAGCGCCGGGAGCGGGTCGCCCTTCGAGCGCGAGCCGGGGTCGAGCACCTCGACACGGACGCGGGGCGGCTCGTCCGCGAACACGCCGATCCCCGCTTGTTCCCGCCCCGGCCATGGGGCGCCGATCACCCGCTGCGCTTCGCTCTCGACGATCGCGTCCGCTTCGCGCTTCAGCGCGTCCAGGCCGCCGCGCTCGAGAACCCCGTCACGCTCGAGCCGTCCGGCGTAGGTCGCGATCGGATCCCGCGCGGCCCAGTACGCGTAGAGCTCACGGTCCGCGTACCCCTGATCGGGCGTTGGGGCGTAGTCCCAGCCGAGCGGCGGCTCCTTGCCGAGGTAGAGCATGTCGTCGTGATGCGCGTGTCCGCACATGCGCATGCTGACGATCTCGAGGAGCGTGGGGCCGTGCCCCTCGCGCGCTCGTTCGGCGGCCCACGTGAACGCCGCCGCGATCTCGTCGGGGTCCGTGCCGTCGATCGTGATGCCCGGGATGCCGTAGCCGGATGCCTTGTCGGCGAAGACCCGTGCGGCGGACTGGTCGGCGAGCGGCGTCGAGAGCGCCGTCTGGTTGTTCTCGACACAGAAGATCGCCGGCAGCCGCCTGGCGGCGCATGCGTTGATCGCCTCGTGCCACTCGCCGAGCGACGAGCCTCCCTCACCGATGAACGACAGCGCGACGCGTCCTGTTCGCTGCCGGGCGAACGACAGCGCAAGGCCGGCGATGCTCAGCGAGCCTATGGACAGCGGCGCGGTTGCGGGCAGAACGCCCCAGCCGAAGTCGCCGACGTGGAAGTCCTTCCCCTCCATCGGCGGGCCGGCCTTCGCCATCTGGGCGGACAGCGTCTGCCTGATCATGTCCGCGACGGCCTCGCCTGGACGCATCGCGAGCGCAACACCCAGGTCGCGGATGACCGGCGCGACGACGTCTCCGTTCCACGTGCCGTCGGGCGCGCGGAACGGCTCGCCCCGTCGCAGGCGGATCGCCGCGGCGAAGATCGCCTCCTGACCGAGGGATCGGAATCCCTTTCCCTGAAAGCCGCTCCCCTCGTAGCGAACGTCGCTTCCGCTGAAGAACTGCTTGAGCCGGTTGTCGGTCGCGCGCGTCAGCATCATGCCGCGCAGAATCTCGCGACGCTCCTCGCGCGTCAGCGAGGCCTTGATGATCTCGCGCCGCAGGAACCCGTCGCAGGCCTCGACGAGCTCGTCCCTCGCCTGGGCGAGCCGCCGGGCGGCTGCGATGCGCGGCGTGGTCTCGCCGAGATCGGGGATTTCCTCGGCCTTGGCGAGGCGCGCCTGGAGCTCGCGCTTCATGGCCACCCGCAGCGCCTCGATGCGGTCGGTGTCGGTGGCCTCGGGGCCGAACCGTTGCGTCGCGCACGCTTCGAGCGCGGCGAGCGCCGTCGTCAGCGCAAACGGATACCGCTCGGCGACGAAGGCGCCGAACCTGGAGGCCAGCGTTCCCGACCGCGGGGTCACGTCGGTCATGCGATTGAATATACTCTCCGCGGGCCTGAGAGGCCCGCGCTCCAGGTATGGCCTATGAGGCCCGCGCTCCAGCTCTCTTATGGAACTCGACCTAGGGATCTGCCGTCTTCGCTCGTGGCGGCAGAGCGATCTCACCAGCCTGGTGCGCCACGCGGACAACCGGCGCATCTGGCTGAACCTTCGCGACATGTTCCCATCGCCATACACCGATGAGGCGGGACGCCTGTGGCTCGCGCACGCGACGACCGCCTCGCCCGAAACCAACTTCGCGATCGAGGTCGAGCACGCGGCGGTGGGCGGGATAGGCTTCATCCCTGGCCGGGACGTCGAGCGGATCTCGGCGGAGGTCGGCTACTGGCTCGGCGAGTCTTACTGGGGTCGTGGGATCGCGACGGCGGCGGTCGGCGCGCTCACCGACTTCGCGTTCGCGAACTTCGACCTCCATCGAATGTTCGCGCTCCCCTTCGCCGAAAACCTCGCCTCCCGGCGGGTGCTTGAAAAGGCCGGCTACAGACTCGAGGCGATCCTCCGCACGAGCGCGGTCAAGGACGGGCGGATCATGGATCAGGCGCTGTACGGGCGATCACGGACGTAGGTTCGAACGGGTTCGAGAAGGTTCGAACAGGTTCGAACGGAGCGAACCCTCTCGAAACCCCCTCGAACCCCCTCGAACCCTCTCGAACCCTCTCGAACCCTCTCGAACCCTCTCGAACCCGAGTACGGCCTTTTTCGTATAACCCCCGTATGACCTTCCTGCAGGACCTCCGCTTCGCCGTGCGCATGCTGGTCAAGGACCGATGGTTTGCCTTCCTGGCGATCGTCGCTCTCGGGCTCGGCATCGGCGTGAACAACACCGTCTTCACCTTCGTGAACGCCGTGATCCTCCGAGGTCTGCCATACGCGGAGTCGGAGCGGATCCTGAACGTCAACGGCCGCCACCTCAAAGAAGACCGCGGCATGGGCATCTCGTTCCCGGACTACGAGGACCTGAAGGCGCAGGCCAGCACGGTTCAGGATTTGGCAGGCTACCGCGGCGGCACCATGAACGTGAGCGACGCGGATCACGTGCCGGAGCAGTTCTTCGGCAATTTCGTGACGCCGAACGCTTTTGGCATCCTCGGCCAGCCGATGCACATGGGCCGCGACTTCCGGCCGGAGGATGGGCGCCCCGGCGCCGAGGCGGTTGTCATCATCGGATACGGCATGTGGCAGACGCGCTACGGCGGCGACCCGAACATTCTCGGGCGGTCCGTGAAGATCAACGAGGTCCCCTCGACGATCGTCGGCGTGATGCAGCAGGGCGTGAAGTTTCCGACCAACAGCGACCTCTGGCAGGCGATCGCCCCGGCGGAACCGGAACGGCGGAGAGATAACCGGTCGATGGCCGCGTTCGGACGGCTCAAACCCGGCCTGAGCATGAAGCAAGCACAGACCGAAATCACCGGCATCGCCGGGCGGCTGGCCACGCAGTACCCAGATACGAACAAGGACATCGGCGTCGAAGTGATGGCGATCAACGATCGCTTCAACGGCGGCCCGATCCGGATCATGTTCCTTACATTGATGGGGGCGGTCGGCTTCGTTCTGCTCATCGCATGCGCGAACGTCGCGAACCTGCTGCTGTCGCGCTCGGCGCACCGCGCCCGCGAGATCGCCGTCCGGCTCGCGCTGGGTGCCTCGCGCTGGCGCATCGTCCGTCAGCTGCTCGTGGAGGCGGTACTCCTCGGATTGCTGGGCGGGGTGCTGGGCCTCGGCCTGTCGATCATCGGTGTGCGGATGTTCGACAGGGCAACACAGGACGTCGGCAAGCCGTACTGGATTCTCTTTACGATGGACACCCGCGTGTTCCTGTTCCTGGCCGGATTGTGCATCCTGACCGGAATCATCTTCGGCCTGGCCCCCGCGCTGCAGATCTCCAAGACCAACGTCAGCTCGACGCTCAACGAAACGGGCCGCAGCGGCGGCGCCGGCGTGCGCGCCCGGAAGTTCTCCTCGACGATGGTGGTCGTCCAGCTCACGCTCACGATCGTGCTGCTCGCGGGCGCCGGGCTGATGATTCGCAGTTTCATGAGGATGTATTCGCTGGACCTGGGGATCAGAACTGATCGCCTGGTCACGGTGCGGATGATGCTGGCCGAGCGAAAATACAAGACCCAGGACGACCGCCGGCAGTTCCACGAACGGCTCGCGGCGCGGCTCGCCTCGTCTCCGGGCGTCGCCGCGGCGGCGGTCGCGAGCGCGGTCCCGCTCGGCGGCGGTCCGGCCTACCCCCTGCACGTCGAGGGCCGTCCGGCGCCCGAACAGGGGCAGAACGCGCCGCGGGCGACGCTGGTGGCCGTCAGCCCGCGCTATTTCGAGACGCTCGAGCTTCCCCTGCGCCGCGGGCGTCTGTTCGCCGAGACGGACGGCATGCCCGGCTCCGAGACGACGATCGTGAACGAACGGTTCGTGGCGCGGTTCTTCCCCAATGAGAATCCTCTTGGCAAGCGCATCAAGCTGCTCGACGAGCGCCGCGATCCCGACAACGACGGCAAGATCGATCCGCCCCCCTGGCTGACGATCGTCGGAGTTGTCCCGTCGGTACGGCAGCGCCCGCCGCAAGATGTCGAAACCGACTCCGTCGCGTACGTGCCGTACCGCTTCGACGCGTGGCGCGGCATGGCGCTCATCGCGCGCAGCGCCACTGGCGACCCTGCGGCGATCGGGACACAGCTGCGGCAAGAAGTGCGCGCGATCGATCCCGACCAGCCGGTCTTCAACGTCTGGACGATGGACCAATACCTCGCGCGGCAGCGCTGGCCGTACACAATCTTCGGCACCCTGTTCGTCGTCTTCGCTGTGATCGCGCTCGTGCTGGCGGCCGTGGGGGTCTACGCGGTGACGGCTTACACCGTCACGCAACGGACTCAGGAGATCGGCGTCCGGATGGCGCTTGGCGCGCAGGCAAAACAGGTGTCGTGGCTCATCCTCCGTCAGGGCGTGGCTGCAGCTGGCGATAGGCGTGGTGCTGGGCCTGGCGGGCGCGTTCGGAACCGGGAAACTGCTTGCCAGCACGCAGCTCGTTCAGGTGTCGTCGGCCGATCCCGTGACCTTCGTCGGGATCACGCTCATTCTGTTCGTCGTCGTCGCGGCCGCGTGCCTGATCCCGGCGCGCCGAGCGACCAGGCTCGATCCGCTGGCCGCGCTCAGGCTCGAGTAGGACGAGCGTAAGGAATTATTCGATCCCACTCGCTCGCGTCGGACCGGGCGACGACGGCGACGACCGGGTCGGTGTCGCTGAGGTTGAAGACCTCGTGCGGCACGCCCGGCTCGATGAAGATGAAGTCGCCGGCGGCGTTCTCCACGGACTGCCGGAGACCATCCCCGTACTCGTGGCGGACCCTGCCTTCGAGGATGTACAGCATCACTTCGAAGCCGTCGTGGATGTGCGCCGCGGCGACCCCGCCGGGCGGGATCGTCGCGACGTTCATCGACAGCGCCTTCGCGCCGACGTTTTTCCCCGACATCCCGAGCTTGTAGCGAATCCCGTTCCACTGCCGGCAGTCGCCGCTCGCACGGATGACGGTGATGCCGTCGAGTTGTTCCACGTCCGGCACGTTACACCGCCACGCGGCGTCCGCTCGGCGATTCCGTGTAGAGCCGGCCGCCGACGTACGCCGCCGCGACGGAACCGACGAGCCCGCCCAGGGTTGACATCACCACGACGCTCGTCGGATACATCCCGGTGAACGCCAGCGAGAAATACGCGATGTATGAGATCGCCCACGCGACCAGGCCCGCGCAGGCGGCGGTCGAGGGCCCGGGGCCGAAGCGCGGCCGGATGGCAGCATAGATCCACACGATCGCGATCCCCAGCAGGAAGCCGCTCGTGATCCACCCGGCCAGCATCGAGTTTTCGATGGCGGCCGGGTCGACACCTCGCGCGACCGTCGCCGCCTGCCACTGCGGTCCGAGCATGACGCCGTTGACGACGAAATTGACCGCGTTCACCACGACGCCCGCTACAAGCCCGCCGACGATGACCTTGGCGTTGTTGATCCCGGACATGCGGCCTCCCTACAGGCCCGGACCGCGGGCCTCTTAGGCCCGCGAGTATACGCCGTCAAAACCGCACGCGCACGCGGTAGCGCAGGACCGACGTCCCTCCCGCCGCGACCGGCACGTCGAAGCGGGCCGCCCACGCCTCGGTCTTCGTCGCGTTGTGGCTGGTCTGCAGGATCTGCCAGTCGCCCGCGATCGGCTCGTTGACCTGGACCGTGATCGGCGTCTTCTTGTGATTGCGCAGCGTGATCTCGAACGCCATCTCGTAGGTCGATCCGCCGATCACCGAATAATCGGTCTGCTTCCGCTCGCAGACGACGTCGAAGGCGTTGCCGATCTGGAGGGAGAGCTCCTCGTCCACCGGCGTGTGGCCGATGCGGTCCTCTCCGACGAACTGCACGCCGCCGGACGCGTCCGACTGGTAGACGCGGACGGTTCCAGCGGGCATCGGCTGGCCGAGGTTGCCCTTCTCGGCGTTCTTGAACACGTAGAACACCTGGACGGCGTCCTTCAGCGGCGAGCCGGGGTGCTGGCGATTGCGGTAATAGAACTGCTGGCCGTGGACGACGAAACGCTTGGCGACCGGCACGGCGGTGCCGGAGAGGAAGGAAATCTGCTTCGTCTCCTTGTCCAGGATCGTCGTCTTGCGGCCGAGCGTGTAGAGGTGGTACTCGGAGAACGCCTCCTGCTGGAACGCCTGGCGCGCGGCGCCCACCTTGGCCGCCATGTCGGCCGCCCGCTCGAGCGCCACGCGGTCGTCGCGCACGCGATGGAGATCGCCGGCCACCAGTTTCAGCGAGGCCTGCTTGAAGCTCGTGCCGCTGCTGTTGGTCACGGTGACCCAGCCGTCGAGATCGGCGGCGCGATCGTCGCGGCCGACGGTGAGCACGTAGTCGGCGATCCAGTTCATCGAGTTGGCCAGGTACGACGTCTCGACCTGCTGCTTCTGCGGCCCGTCGTTGTCGAGCGTCATGACGAGCGTCGGCCTGCTGTGAAGGTTCTCTGGAATCTGCGGAAAGCGGTACTCGTCCGCCTGCAGGCCGGTGACGATTTCGTTCCCGATCTTCCACACCGGTCCTTCGTTGAACGCGAGCAATGTGGCCGTCACCTCTTCGGTGCGGGTCGTGCCGTTCTCGGTCCGCCGGCGCACGAGCCGGACGTCGCGGCCGACGTATTTCTGCAGGAGCTTCATAGGGTTGAGGAGGTCGTACTGATAGTTCTGCTCGAGGATGCCGAGCCGCGAGGGATCGGTCAGCGAGCGCAGGTGCACCGTGGCCGGGTTGACGGTCGCGGCGATGTCGCTCATCTTGAGATCGAAGGCGCCGTTCGGCAGCGACAGCTGACGAACGTCGCGGACGAGCGCGACGTTGGAGTTGTAGATCGTGATGCCGAGATCGGTCTGATCGCCGGCGGTCGACGTCGGACCCAGGGGCTGTGTCGTGGAAGTCGAGCGTTCGGAGTCGTTGCGGGCGGCGCGGGGCGCGTCGGCGCGGCTCCCGGTCATGGCAACGCCGACGCCCGCCGCAAGCGCGAACGCAGAAATGTAACGGACCATGAGGTCCTCCCTTCAGGCGTTGAACGGGGACCCCACGGTTTCTTGCATGGCGGGCCTAAAGGGCGGGCCTAAGAGGCCCGCCCTCCAGGAATTATCTCCAGGTTTGCCCGCCGTCGGTCGTCGTGAAGCGGCGGCCGTCGGCCGCGGTGATCGTCGCGCGGAGCGCGTCCGGCGCCTCGACGGCCATGAAGCCGACCTGCGCGGGCGGGGAAAGGCGGGTCCAGCCGCGGCCTGTGTCGAAGCGCAGAATCAGGCCGCGATCGCCGACGATCCAGCAGACATCACGGGACGGCGCGTGGATCGCGCGCGCGGCCGGCGCGTCGACGCCGCGCTCTCGGGTCCAGGTCGCTCCTCCGTCCGCGGATCGTTCAACGATGCCGGACGGGGAGACTCGCCACGTGACCGCGGAGATGGCAGACGCCGCTCGTGCATCGGCTGGCGGCCCGGAGGCCGTCAAGTACTCGTTGTTTTGCTGCGTCCGCGCCATGAGCTGCGGCGACGCCGTGTCGCGGTCGCTCGAATCCGGCTTGCGCGCCGGGGCCGGCGGGGCCGGCGCCGCGACGGCCCCGACGGACTCCGCGGCGGCGGGCGGAGGGAGCGGTGCGACGGGCGGCAGCGCTTGTGGAGCCGCGGCCGGCGCCTCGACGCGGGCGCGCCGCTCGCCAGTCTCTTCGAGCTTGCGATCGGTTCTGCGGTCGTCGAGCCCGCGCTTCTTTTCCTTTTCGTCGAACGCCTGCCGATCTTGCGGCGTCGGTGCCGCGGGAGCTACTGGCCCGGGAGGAGCGGGCTGCGCTTTCGCACTCGCCTGGTCGGACGCGACAGGCGCCTTGTTCGCTGCGGACTGTTCGGGCTCGACCGGCGGCTTCTCCTTGTCGGCACTGCTGGTGACCTGCGCGAGCCGATCGGATTCCGGCGTGCGCACCGCCGACGGGGGCAGCGCCAGCCAGACTACGACCGCGAGCCCCGCGGCCGCCGCGCCCGCGAGCCACGGCCAGCGGTACAACGGAAATGCCGCCGGGACTGGTGAAAAAAGCTGGCGTGTCGGCCTTTCCGCCGCGCGGCTCATCAGGAGCAGCGTCTCGCGGCAGCGCGCGCACGTGCTGAGGTGCAACTCCACGCCGCGGCGCTCGGCGTCCGCGAGCGAACGCTCGGCGTACGCGGCGATCGTTTCGGCCTCCGGGCAATCGGTCCGGCTGCCCTGCAGCGTCCGCCGGATGGCGGGAGCGAGCGGATCGTCCCGATCTGGTCTCACTCTGACCCTCTCTCCAAGAACGCGCCGGCGTCGATGTCTTGCACGCGGCCGAGGCACTCGCGCAGCTCGACTTCAGTCAGCTTGAAGCGCTCTCGCAGTGTGCGCTCGATGGCCTCGCGCAGCCGCCGCCGGGTACGCGCGAGCTTGCGCGAAACGGTGGCCTCGTGCTCGCCGCCCATCCGGGCGATCTCGGCGAGCGTCAGGTCGTGCGCGTAGTACCACGCGAGACGCAGGCGATCGCCAGGCTCGAGCGCGTCGATCGCGTCGCGCACGGCAACCCTCAGCGCGGCGATCTGCCGGGGCGCGTCGGGATCCGGGTCGGCCGGCGGGGCGGGCGGATCGACGACCTCGCCGTGTTCTCCTGGCGCCGGATCGGTGCCGATGCGCGCGAAGGCACGGCGCGAGCCCGCCCGCAGCGCGTCCACATGCCGCTGGGCGAGCACGGCGCGCAGCCAGGTGATCAGGCTGCTGCGTCCTTGATAGTACGTGAAAAGCGATCGGCGCTGGCCGTTGCGCGTCTCGAGGCCGTAGAGGTCGGCGTACAGCGAATCGGCGAGCTCGCGGCCCAGGTCGGGACCGGCGATCGCGCGCGCGGCCGCATAGAGACGAGGTCGGTAGTCCGCGACGAACCGATCCCACGCCTCGGGCGAGCCCTCCGCGCACGCGCGCGCGAGCGCGAGATCCGCGTGGTCGGTCACAGCTGATTATCCGTTATGCGACGGTGCAAGAATTTCGGTCCTCGGCGCATAACGGCGGCGCGCACAGCGCGCCCGCGAGGGAGCGGCGCGGGGCATAGGGCCCCCGCGAGCGACCGAGCCGGGGTCCGGGGCGGAGCCCCGGTTAGTTATGACGTGGAGAAAGGGACGAGCGGCCGGCCTGCCGCGAGCGCAGGCCCCGTGCCGCTCGTCAAGTCCAGGTGGAGCCTAGCGGGTGGAACCCTTGCGCTCCCGGCGCTTCTTCCAATAGACGAACCCGACGGCGATGGTCGTAGCGGCGATTACGTAAAACATTCTGCCTCCCCAGAGACCGGGTGGGCGCAACCCACGTGCCGCAAGGGGGGTTTCCCTGCCAAGTGTCCGCTTACCAATATGTTACCGCCACGCCTCAAGGCCGGCGGCCCGCCGGATCTGCACCAAAGTCGTAAGCCTCCTTTCACTTCTGAGCCCGCCGGACGGTTCGCTTCGTCGGGGTCGCGGTCCAGGGATCCTCGGGCCAGGGGTGCTTCGGATAGCGCGCGCGCAGCTCTTTTCGGACCTCCGGATAGGTGCGCTCCCAGAAACTTCGGAGATCCCGGGTGACCTGGACGGGACGGCCGTTCGGGGCGAGCAGCTCGAACACCACCGGCTCGTGCCGCGGCCCCAGCCGCGGCGTCGCCCCGAGGCCGAACAGCTCCTGCAGTTTCACCGCCGCGCTGACCGTCCCGTCGTCCCGATAGTCGAGACGGATGGTGGATCCGCTCGGAACGAGGATCCCGTCGGGAGCGAGGCGGACCAGCTCGCCGCGTACTCGCTGCGAGAGCGCATCGAACGGGGCGATCTCGTCGAGCCGCGTCGCGCGCGACGCGGCTTCGTGGACAAGGGGCGCCAGATCGGCATCGAGCCCCGCGAATCGCAGGCGCCTGACGAGACGCTCCGCGTCGGGCGGCAGCGGCCGCGCGAAGTACGCCTCGGTCAGCAGGCGAGCGGCGGTCGCCGGATCACGTGTCCATGGGCGCTCGGCGAGCACGAGCGCGCCGTACCTGATCGATGCGCGCGGCGCGAACGGTCCCGTTCTCTTCGTCGAATCTGTGCTCGACCTCCTGCGCATCAGGCTCGAGCCACTCCCGCTCGACGCGGCTCGCGACGCGGATACGCGCTTCGGACTGCTCGCCCCGCCGCCCTGCGGTGACGTCGATCGCGACGAGGAACTCGCCGTCCCGGACGCCGCTTTCGGGACCGATGACCGCACCGTGGCCGCTCGCGAGGAGCACACGCGGCGAGTTCGGTGCGCGCCGCTGGGCCACGCGATCGGGGTATCCGGCCAGGATCCACCTTCTGAACTCGCTCTCGTCAACCCGCTTCGAAGAGGTTCGAGGAGATTCGAACAGGCGAGCGATGTGATCCGCAGCCTGCTTGACGTGCGGTGGAGCCTGCGCCCAATTGTCGACTGCCGACAACAGATCGGAAGTCGTCGAGGCCGTCCGGGGCGCGAGGTAGTGGCGCTCCGAGATCAACGCGCACGCGGCGACGGCTTCGCGCGAGCCGCCCGCCTCGACAAGGATGCGCGCGAGCCTCGGATGCAGCGGCAATCGGCGAAGTTCATCCCCCAGACGCGTGGTCAGCCTCGTCTGACCAGGCTGAAGCCTGGTTCCACTTTGAATCGCACCCAGGCGCTCCAGCAGCGTGATGGCTGCATCGATCGCGTCTTCCGGCGGGGCCTCGTACCACTCGAAGGCGCGCGGGTCGCCTCCCCAGGCGATGAGATCGAGGATGGTGGGCGCGAGGTCCACGCGAGCGATCTCGGGCTCCCTGTGGGGCCGCAGGCGATCGCGCGCGTCCCACAAGCGCCGCACGATGCCCGGCCCGAGCCGCGCCGCGCGTCCGGCCCGCTGCTCGGCGGCATCGGCCGTGATGCGCTCGGTCTCGAGGCTGTCGATCGCCCGCTCTGGATCGTACCGCGCCACCTTGTGGAGACCGGTGTCCACGACGGCGGTCACGCCGGGGACCGTGAGCGAGGTCTCGGCGATGTTCGTCGCGAGGATCACGCGGCGTCGATCCGATGGTTGGATCGCCGCGTCCTGTTCCGTCGAGTCGAGGGAGCCGTGCAGCTCGATGACGTCGACGTCTGGTCCGACGCGGGCGCGGACGTCGGGGAGAGCGCGTCTGATCTCCGGCGCGCCGGGCAGAAACGAAAGCACCTGCCCTGGGGTCGCCGACAGCGCCGCCGCAACCGCCGCGGCGAGCCCCTCGCCCGGTTGATATCCGAGGTCGATCGGATGGAGACGCCCGGGCACTTCGATGACCGGACACCCGCCGAGGAACGACGCGACGCGCGCGGTATCGAGCGTCGCCGACATCACGACGATTCGCAGGTCGGGGTTCGCGAGCCATGCCTGCCGGCCGAGCGCGAGCCCGAGATCGGCATGGATACTCCGCTCGTGGAACTCGTCGAGGACGATCGTTCTGAAGCCCGACAGGAGCGGGTCCTGCTGCAGCCGCGCCGTGAGTATGCCCTCGGTCGCGACGAGCACCTGGGTGCGATCGCCGAACTGCCGTTCGAACCTGACGTGCCAGCCGACCTCGCGCCCGATCGTCCAGCCCTGCTCCGCCGCGATCCGCCGCGCGATCGATCGTGCCGCGATGCGGCGCGGCTGAAGAACGAGAGCCGGCCCGTCCGCCGCCAGCGCCGGCGGCACGCGCGTCGTCTTGCCCGCGCCCGGCAGCGCCGAGAGCACGAGCGCCCGATCGCGCCGGACCGCCGCCACGATGTCCGGGAGGAACGGATCGATGGGAAGCGGGACCAATCCGTTTAGACTATACCGATGGCCGAGCGCACGGTCCCCAGGCTCGACTCCAAGCTTCCCAACGTCGGGACGACGATCTTCACGGTCATGTCGCGGCTCGCGCTCGAGCGCGGCGCGATCAACCTGTCACAGGGTTTTCCGGACTTCGACTGCGATCCCGCGCTCGTCGAGACGGTGACCCGGCATATGCAGGAGGGGCGTAATCAGTACGCCCCGATGCAGGGCGTGCCTGCCCTGCGCGAGGCGATCGCCGCCAAGTTCGCGGCGCTGCACGGCCGCCGTTACGATCCCGAGTCGGAGATCACGGTGACCTCGGGCGGAACCGAGGCGATCTTCGACGCGGTCGCCGCGGTCGTGCGTCCCGGCGACGAGGTCATCGTCTTCGAGCCGTGCTACGACTCGTACATTCCCGCGATCCAGATCAACGGCGGCGTCCCTGTGGTCATCACGCTGAGCTTTCCCGACTACGCGATCGACTGGGACGAAGTCGGCCGGGCGGTCACGCCCCGCACGCGCATGCTCGTCCTCAACTCGCCGCACAACCCGTCGGGCTCGATCCTCGGCGAACAGGACGTGCGGCGCCTGGAAGCGCTCATCGACGGGACTGATCTGCTGGTCCTCAGCGACGAGGTCTACGAGCACATCATCTTCGACGGCCGCCGGCACGAGAGCATGGCGCGGCGGGAGGCGCTCGCGTCGCGCAGCTTCATCGTCGGATCGTTCGGGAAGATGTATCACACGACCGGCTGGAAGATCGGTTACTGCGCGGCGCCGGCGCCGCTCTCGGCAGAGTTCCGCAAGGTGCACCAGTTTGTGACCTTCTCGTCCAGCACGCCGGTTCAGCACGCGTTCGCGGAATTTCTCGCCCGTCAGGCGGGGTATCCCGAGCTCGCGGGGTTTTATCAGGCGAAGCGGGACCTTTTCCTTCGCTTGATGCAAGGCTCGCGCTTCCGCCCGCTGCCGTGCCTCGGATCGTACTTTCAGCTGATGGACTATTCGGAGATCACGCGCGAGCCTGACGCGGTATTCGCAATCCGCCTGCTCGAGGAACATGGCGTCGCGTCAATCCCGACGTCCCCGTTCCTCTCGAAATCGTCGGCGCCCCGCGTGTTGCGGTTCTGCTTCGCCAAGAAGGACGAGACGCTGCAAAAAGCGGCCGACCGGTTGCGGTCGGTCTAACGGACGCCGATGGCACGAACGGCAGCATCGATATCGGTGGCCTGTTGCCTGGCGTTCGCGTCGGCGGCGCCGGCGACCTCGCCCGCGCAGGAGTGGCCCTTCTACGGGGCCGATCAAGCCGGCAGCAAATACTCTCCGCTCGCCGACATCAGCCGGGACAACGTCGGCCGTCTGAAGCTGGCCTGGGAGTGGAAGCCCAACGAAGCGCCGATGGACGAGTACGGAACCCGCCCGGGCACGTTTCAGAACACTCCCCTGATGATCGGCAACGTCCTGTACCTCAGCACGCCGTACAACCGCGTGGTCGCGCTCGATGCGGAGACCGGTTCAGAGATCTGGAGCTTCGATCCGAAGGCGTACGAAGACGGCCAGCCGCCCAACGGGACCGGGTTCGTACACCGGGGCGTGGCGGCGTGGCGCGATGGAGCATCGCTTCGCATCTTCATGAACAGCCGGTATCGACTGTTCTGTCTCGACGCGGCCACCGGCAAACCCGTGACCACGTTCGGCGACAGCGGAGCCGTCGATCTGAGCCGCGGCCTCGTGTGGGAGATCAACAGGAAGCACTACACGAATACGTCGCCGCCGATCGTCTACAACGACCTCGTGATAGTCGGCAACGGCGTCGCCGATCGGCTGGTGTATCGCAACGATCCCCCGGGCGACGTGCGCGCGTTCGACGCGCGGACCGGACGGCAGGTCTGGAGCTTTCGTACCGATTCCGCAACAGGGCGAGTACGGCAACGACACCTGGGGCAACGGCTCCTGGAAATTCACCGGACACACGAACGTCTGGGCACCGATGACGCTCGATGCCGCGCGTGGGCTGCTCTACCTGCCGGTCAGCACTCCAAGCAACGACTTCTACGGAGGCCGGCGCCCGGGCGCCAACCTGTTCGCCGAATCGCTCGTCTGCCTCGACGCCGCCACGGGCCGGCGCAAGTGGCACTACCAGATCGTCCACCACGGGCTCTGGGATTACGACCTGCCCTCTCCGCCGAACCTCGTGTCGATCACCGTTGCCGGCCGCCGGATCGATGCGGTCGCCCAGCTCACCAAGATGGGCTGGGCGTTCGTCTTCGATCGCGTGTCTGGCGATCCGGTCTGGCCGATCGAGGAACGGCCGGTGCCGGCGAGCGATGTGCCCGGCGAGCAGGCGTGGAAGACGCAGCCGGTGCCGACGAGACCGCCCGCGTTCGCCGAGCAGGGCATGTCGCTCGACGATGCGTTCGATCTGACGCCGGAGCTGAAGGCCGCAGCCCAGGCGGAGATGAAGAAGTTCAGACTCGGACCGCTGTACACGCCGCCGGCGTTCCAGGGCACGCTGATGCGTCCGGGGCTGATCGGCGGCGCCAACTGGGGCGGCGGCGCGTTCGACGTCGAGACAGGCGTGCTCTACGTAAAGACGTCAAACCTCCCTCACGTCGCGCGTCTGGCGCGCCCGGACCGTGCTCGGCTCCGGATCCGCGCGCGGCGGAAGTGGATGCCGATTACGTGAGGGAAGGCGAGACCAACGCCGAGTTCATGGAAGGTCTACCGCTGAACAAGCCGCCGTATGGTCATCTGACGGCTATCGATCTCAACCGTGGCGAGATCGTGTGGCGGATTCCTTTCGGTGATACCCCGGGGCTTCGCGCCCACGCGGCCCTCAAGGGCGTGCGGCTGCCCGAGCTCCTTGGAGCCTCGGGCCCGCCGGGCGCCATCGTGACCGGCGGCGGACTCGTCTTCGTCGGCGGCGGAGACGTGGCCTTTCACGCGATCGACAAGGCGTCTGGCCGAGAGCTGTGGAGCGCGCCGGTCGGACGCCGCACGGGTGCGACGCCGATGACGTACCGATCCCGCGCGGGGCGTCAGTTCGTCGTCATCGCCGTCGGATCGGGGCGCGACGCGAGCCTCATGGCGTTCGCGCTGTAGCGTCGCCTCAGCGAAGCACCTTTGCGACCCACCAGCGCAGTCCAACCAGGAGAAACCGCCAGTCGTGAAAGAACTCAGGCGGCTTGCCCTCGACCGCGTGCCCGGCGAACTGCAGGACCCAGCCGATGATGAAGATCCCCAGAGGGATCTTCCAGAATCCGTCCACGAACAGCGCGATGACAAAGAGCGGCAGCGAGACGGCGATCAGCGGGATGCCGAACGTGTGACAGAGGCGATTGAACGGGTGCGTGTGGCTGTGCCCGTAGCGCTCGACCCATTCCTCCATCGGACGCCCGCCCAGTGTCGCCATGATGTGCTCCTGACCAGAGATTATAGGCCTGAAAACCGCTCGCCCGGGGCTTGATCTCCGACCGACGACGATGGCATCGTCGTCCAGGAGTATCGTCATGACAGATCGTCTCTCTACTGTCACCTACCTACGCGGCGAGGAGACCGTCCGCCGCCGGGAGCTGGTGTGGGGTGTCGTGCGCGAGCCGCCCGCCCCCTTGTACAACCACCAGGCCCTCTTGTTCGGCGTGGCGACCCGCCTCTCGCGCCATGTACGTCGTCACCATCTCGGAGTGGTCGCGGTCGCCCCGCTGGATATCGTGCTGGACAAGGCGGAAGCGCTGGTGCTGCAACCCGACGTCGCGTTCGTCGCCAGCGATCGCACGCACATCATCCGGGGCCAGGTCTGGGGCCCGCCGGACCTGGTGGTCGAAGTTCTGTCGCGCGGATCGGTGCGGTACGATCGCGGCGAAAAACTGTCGTGGTACGGCCGGTACGGCGTGCGCGAATGCTGGATCGTGGATCCTCTCGCGACTACGGTGGAAGTCGTCTCGTTCGAGGGGACAGACCGGGCCGCCGCGCGCCGGTCGTTCGCGGGCTCGCAGATTGTCCGTTCGACGGTCCTCCGACGCCTGCGACAGCAGGCTCGTGCCTTCTTCGACTAGCTGTCTGCTACAGCTGTGGCGCGTGGTCTAATGCGGCATGCGCTACGCCCTTCGCTCCATATTCCTGAGCGTTCTCGCCCTCCTCGTCGCAGCGCCCGCGTCGGCGCAGGAAGCGCGCCGCCGGTGGGAGCAGATGTGCCAGATCCGCAAGGACAAGTTCGACTACATCCTCCCGCAGGCGATGCGGGAAAACGGCATCGACATGTGGCTCGTGATGATGAAGGAGGGCCACTACGATCCGCTCTACGACGACCTCGGACGCGGGTATCCGGGCCGGGTGGGGTTCTACATCTTCTACCGGAACCGGGGCAGGCCGGAGACCGCGCATCGAGCGTGCCGCGCTCGGCGTGGACGGCTACATGCTCGAGGCCTGCGGCGCCTACGACATCGTCGGCGGCGACGTCGACGTGAAGAAGTTCGTCAGCGAACGGGCGCCGAAGCGGATCGGCGTGAACATGTCGGACGAGATCGGCGCGGCCGACGGCCTCTCGCACGCGGCGTATCTCGAGCTGACGAAGACCCTCGGAGAGCCGTGGGCCGGCCGCCTCGTGACCGCGGAGAAGCTGGTCTCGGACTTTCGGTCGCGGCGCGTCGCGTCCGAGGTGGCCGCCTTTGCCGAGGCGGCGCACCTGTCGCGGCTCATCGCGGAGCGCGCGCTCTCGAACGAGGTCGTCAAGCCGGGCGCCACGACGCTCGAGGACGTCGCGTGGTGGATGCAGGACCGCCTGCTCGAGCGCGGGGTCGGGTCGTCGTTCGACATGCCGTCGGTCTACATCACGGGGCCCGGCGGCATCGAGGCGGTCTCGACGCGCCGCGTGATCCAGCCCGGCGATTTGCTCGTCATCGACTGGGGCGTCTGTCTGATGAACTTCTGCACCGACGTCAAGCGGATGGCGTACGTGCTGAAGCCGGGCGAGGCCGGCCCGCCGAAGGGCATCCAGAACGCGTTCGATCAGGCCGTGAAGGTTCGCGAGATCATCCGCCGCACGATCAAGCCGGGGCGGCGCGCGGACGAGACGCTGAAGATCCTGAACCAGAAGGTCGCCGAGGCCGGATTCTCCATCATGGAGACCTTCAACAAGACGACCGACACGCCGAAGACCGAGGTCATCATCGGCTGCCACTCGGTCGGCAACCTCGGCCACGACATCGGGCCGTCCATCGCGTGGTTCAACCCGCAGCGGCTCACCTTCGAGATCAAGCCGACGAACATGTTCTCGATCGAGTTCTTCGCCTGGACGCCGGCGCCGGAGTGGGGCGGGAAGAAGGTCCGCATCCCGCTCGAAGACGATGCGATCGTCACCGAGCGCGGGGTCGAGTGGCTGTATCCAGTTAACAATCGAATCTTGCTTATCGGGTAGGCTCTCTCGCTAGCGGAGAGGACGGAGATAGCGGAGTTACAACGGAGCAACGGGGTTAACGGGGACGAACGGAGTTAAAGATAGTTAGAAGCCTCCGTTACGTCTCCGCTGACTCCGTTCCTCCGTTTTGACTCCGTTATCTCCTTCACCTCCGTTGACCCCACGACGAGCAGGCTACCGGAAGTGCCGCTCGAGCTCGCTGACGTACGAGCGTCCGAGGTAGTCGCGCACGTCAGGCCGCTCCAGCCAGTTCTCGAGGCTTTCTCCAACCCGACGCGGATGCGGCGAGTAGAGATACTCCTCGGTCAGGCCTCTCGCCTCGTCCCTCGTCAGGATGACGTCGCGAACGAGGAATCCAGTGGCCCATGAAGCCGCGAGCGCGAGCGGGGCAGGCATCCGGATGGGCGCGGCGTGGCTGCCGACGGCCGCGCGGATCAGCCGGACCATGTCGAGATACGTGTAGTCGGCCGGACCCGCGACATCCGTGATCGCCCCGCTGCCGGGCGAATCGACCGCCTCGGCGACGAGCGCGCCAAACCCATCGAGCGCGACCGGCTGCACGCGGTACGCGCCGTCGCCGAAAATGCCGAACACGGGCGCGCGCCGCAGAAACCACGCGATGTTGTTGAGGAGGATGTCGCCGGGGCCGAAGACGAGCGCCGGCCGGAGAATCGCGAACTCGAGGCCCGACTCGCGCACGAGGCGCTCGAGGCGGCCCTTGTTGCGATAGTACGGCAGGTCGGACGCCTCGTCGGCGTTGCTCACGCTGACGTGGACGATCCGGCGCACGCCCGCGCGCCGCGCGCGCTCGAAGAGAACGCCGGCGCGCGCCACGGCGCGCTCGAACGTGTCGCCCGCGTGAGGAAAACGGATGTAGTACGAGTGGACGAACGCGTCGGCCCCCTCGAAGGCCTCGTCCATGCGCTCCGGCCGCTCGAAATCGTAGAGGATGTTTCGGACTCGCTCGCCGAACCGGTTCTTATGCGGGTGAGACGTCAGCGAACGGATGGCGTGGCGCGGCAGCAGCCGCTCGGTTACGGCGCTCCCGATGAACCCGGAAGCGCCGGTGATGACGATCTCCATCTCACGTAGTTTCGAGTTTTGAGTTTTGACTCAGAACTCAAAACTCACAACTCAAGACTCAGAACTCGAGACTACTTCTCGACCGCCTGCTTCGCGACCTCGCGGATGTCGGCGGCCGGAAGGATGACCGGCAGCAGCCCGAGCCCTTCGGATCCACCCATCATCGAGTACATCCCGGGCCGGTTGCCGGTGATGCTGCGCAGGACGAGCAGCCCGGCCAGCTTGCCGTTGAGCAGGAACACCGGCGTGCCGATCCCTCCGCCGAAACCATCCGACGACGAGATGACGTACATGGTCCGCGGGCGCTCGATAATCGCGTTGACCGATTGGAGAGAGGCGGCCGGGACCCAGCCGCCGACCCGGCCCAGCCGCGAAATCGACACCACCGGCTCGAGCGGCTGCGGCCGGCCTTCGTCGCCGAGCGCCAGCGACGTGAAGGGCTTCTCTGCCTTCGCGGTCGGCCGGATGAACGCGAGGTCGAGATCTTCGTCGCGCAGGACGATCTTTGCGGCGATCTCGCGGCCGTCCGAGAGGCGGATCTTCAAATCCGTCGGCTCGCTCGTCATCTGGAATTTCTCTTCCCCGCCCCCGCCGCCCGCCTGCCCCATGATGCGATTCATCATGCCTGCGGGGTTGAGCGTCGTGAGCGACATCACCGCGAGGCCGTCCGGATCGATGACGGTCGCGACCGCATCCACGGTCTCCTCGGTCGCCTGCATCTCGCGTCCGCCCATCGCCATTCGCGTCTTGAGCACGACGCGCACGTTGACGACGGTGTCCTGCCACTTCTTCAGGACATCGCGCGCGGCGGCCCGCTCCTCAGGCGACTGGGCGAATGCCGCCCCTTCAATCGAAGCGATCATGAGGAGAAGGGACAGGACCAACCGGCGTGTATGTGAGGTCATGTTCATTTATCGGTTCCACGTCGGCTGGACTTCGACGAACAGCGTGCGGATCCCGCGCCGCACGTGAAAAATCGTGACCGGCGCCTTGCGCTTGGTGACGTCCAGCATCTTCGCCTGCACGTCGCGGACGTCGCGGACGGGATTTCCGTCGATCGTGAGGATGACGTCGCCGACCGCGAGGCGAGCCAGCGCCGCCCAACCGCCTTCGCTGACCGCATCGACGAGAACGCCGCCATCTTTCTCCTCGACCCCGGTCTGTTCCCGATCGTCTGGCGCCAGATCGCGAACGCGGAACTCGAAATTGTCATCCTGATACTTCCGCATCTCGCGCGAAAGGCGCGGCGACATCTCGAGCGTGACCGGGATCTTCCGTTCCTCGCGGCCGCGGACGACCGTCAGATCCGCCGTCCCGCCGATCTTGTATTGCCGGATCATCGCCGGGAAGACCTCGACGTCGGCCGGCTGCGTCGCGCGCACGGGCTCGCCGTCGACGGCGACGATCACGTCGCCCACCTCCAGGCCCGCCTTGCGCGCGCTCTCGCGCTCCACGCGCGTGATGCGGACGCCGCTCTTTCCTTCGAGCCCGAGCTTCGCTGCCAGCTCGCGCGTGAGGACCTGCGTGGAGACCGGTACCCACGCTTTGCGCGCCTCGGCCCCGGGATCCTCGAGCCCCGGCCGGCCCAGCTCGACGACCGTCAAGAAGCGATCGCGGCCCCGGTCGAAGGTGACGAGCACCTCGCGCGGGTCTTCGCCCAGCTTGAGCTTTTCCGTTGCAGCGATCAGATCGTCCACGCGACGCACGTCGGTGTCGTCCATTTTTACGACGACGTCATCTTCCTCCAGCGGCGGCTTCGCATCGTCGGCGGGACCACCCGGCCGGATGCCGCGGATCCGGACGCCGTCGCGGCTCGAGCGCCGCATGGACTTCATCGACCACGTCGTCAGATCCGACGCGGTGATGCCCCACTCTCCGATCTCGCGCGGGCGCGACTCGATGCTTTCGCGATCGGCCGGCACAACCGCGAGGGTTTTTGTCTCGCTGCCGCGCAGGACGACCGCCTCGACGTTCTTCCCACGCGGCAGACGCATCACGAGCTGATTGAAGAGCGGGAGCTCCTCGGCAAACCGCACGGTCACGTCTTCCCCGCCGAGTTTGAGGAGGATGTCGCCAGCCTGAAAGCCGGCGGCGGCGGCGGGTGAACCGGCGATGGTGCCACTGACGAGCACGCCCCGGTCCCGCGGAGAAGACTTCATCAGCGGCTGCGCCTCCAGCCCGATCCAGCTGCGCGTGACCCGGCCGTCGCGGATGATCACCTGGCCCACCTCGCGCGCGAGGTTGCCCGGGATCGCGCCCGCCAGGCCGAGGCTGATCTCGTTGACGCCGATAATCTCCCCTTTCAAGTTGATCAGCGGGCCGCCGGAATTGCCGCCGTAGATCGCCGCGTCGTGGGCGATCCAGCGGACGATCGAGCCGACGTCCTCTCCCTCCAGCCTCAGGCGGTTGAACGGCCAGAAGAGCGCCGGCATGATCATCTCGGTGTTGCTGATGATTCCGAGCGTAACCGACTGCGAAAGCGCGAACGGGCTGCCCAGCGCGAGCACGCGATCGCCGACCCTGAGCGTGGACGAGTCGCCAAAAGTCGCCACTGGAAACACGCGCGGCTTCGCCGGCCGCAGCTTGAGGACCGTGATGTCGGACAACGGATCGGTGCCGACGACGTCCGCGTCGATTTCTTCCTTGTCGGGGAGCGTGCAGACGACGCGCCGCGTCCGGCCGGCGACGTGATGGTTGGTCAGCACGTGCCCTTCGGGCGTGATGATGGTGCCGCTGCCAGCCCCTTCGCGCTTGATCTCGCGCCCCTGATCGTGTTCGACCGCGACGACGTGGATGCGGACGAGGCTGGGACGGACGCGATCGACGGCGCGGTCGATCTCCGCGCGTTCCGGGGACACGGGCTGCCCTTCGACTGCGCTCAGGGCAAGTCCCCCGGCGCCGGCCATAGCGCCGCTCGAGATAAGTACACAAGCGAGCGCCAGGACTCCGAACACGCGCATCATGTCCGCGATTCTATCGCACCCCGCGCCGTTACCCGTCCGGGACCCTTCGAAGACTTGAAGCGCGCCGCAGCCGTCTGATAGCGTCGGCCGTCATGCCGAGCCCGGTCGGACACGCGCTGGCCGGATACGTCGTCGGCGCGTCGATCGCCGGTCCGGCGCTCGCGCGGCACAGGGCTCTTCTGTTTGCCGCCCTCGCCTGCTTGCCGGACATCGACTTCCTGTTCGGCACGCACGCCACCTACACGCACAGCGTGGGCGCGATCACGATCGTCGCGGCCGTGCTGGCGCTCGTGCTCCGGCCGTGGGACCTCGTCCTCGCCGGCACGCTCGCGTACGCGTCGCACCCGCTGCTCGACTGGCTCGGACGCGACACCTCCCCGCCGCTGGGCATCATGGTGCTGTGGCCCTTCAGCACCGAGCACTACATGTCGCCCGTGCCGCTCATCACGCCGGTGTCGAGGCGGTACTGGTTGCCGAACTTCTGGATCCACAATCTGAAGGTCGTGACGCTCGAGATCCTGGTCTTCGGCGGTCTGGCGCTCGCCGTGCACCGCTGGCGCCCGAGGCACGAGGAACGAGGCACTGCCCGAGGCACGAGGCCCTAGGAACGAGGACCGACTCAGGCAGACGCCGCTCGGATCTTGTGATTCATCCGGTGCAGCGTCCGGCGGACCGCCTTCAGCTTCGCGGCGTCGTGCGCTTCGAGCGCCTTCGCGCGCTCCGCTTTCAGTTCGCGCATCTTCGCCTTGATCGCCGCTTTGTCGATGCCCTTCGCTTCGTGGTGCTCGTGCGCGTCGATGCCGAGAGCCTTGCACAGGACGGGCAGCAGATGTTCCTTGTTCATCTGCATCGCGCCCTTCAACTCTTCATTCTCGATCGTTTTCGAGATCTCGCGCAGCTCGGCCACGCTCTTCAGCTTCAGTTCGTGGTAGGTGTAGGCCATCGCGACACTCTACCTCACTTCATATAAGCTGTCCCGCCATGTCCCCCAGCCGGCGGCAGTTCGTCGCGGCGCTCGCTAGCTCGTTGGCGGCAAGCTCCAAACCCCAGGCCCCAAGCCCTAAGCCCCAAGCCCCGACGTCCGGCACGCGGCTCGTCCTGCTCGGCACGGCTGGCGGCCCCACCCCGAAACGCAAACGATCCGCGCCAGCTCAGGCGATCGTCGTCGGGGACCGAACCTACATCGTCGACTGCGGCGATGGCGTCGCCCGGCAGCTTGCACTTGCCGGCATCCCGCTGCCGTCGATCCGCGGCGTGTTCATCACGCACCAGCACTCGGATCACAACGCCGGTTACGGCAATCTCCTGATGTTCGCGTGGATCGTGGGTCTGACGGCGCCGATTGACACGTACGGACCTCCACCGCTCGAAAAGATGACACGGCTCTACCTCGAGATGAATGCCTACGATCTGGAGATCAGGCAGAAAGACGAGGGGCGCCCGCCGCTTGCGCCCTTCATCCGTGCACATGAGATCAGCCGTGACGGCCTGATCCTCGACGACGGCCACGTGAAGGTCACGGCGGCCCTGAACGAGCATCCGCCCGTCGTGCCGTCGTTCGCGTTCCGCTTCGACACGGCAGACCGTTCGATCGTCATCTCCGGCGACACGAACGTTTCAAAGAATCTCATCCGGCTGGCGGCGGGCGCCGACGTACTCGTGCACGAGGTCATGCACGTTCCGAGCATCACCGAAACGCTCGAGCGGCAAAAGGTGGCGTCGCGGCTTCGTGAGCACATGTTCGCCAGCCACACGACCGTAGACGACGTCGGCCGCGTGGCGGCGGCCGCGAACGTGAAGACGCTGGTGCTGTCTCACTTCGTCCCCGGCGACATCACCCTCCCGGACGACGAGTGGACGGCCGGCGCGCGGACTCACTTCAAAGGCCGCGTCGTCGTCGGCGCGGATCTGATGGAGATCTGAGGGATGTGGATCTTGAAGGTAGGGGCGGTTCGCGAACCGCCCCTACCCGCTCTAGCTCTTCTTCTGCTTCTCGCCATTCCGCGGCCGGCCGCCGCGCATCCCGCGCCGTTCAGCTATGTGGATCTGTCGTTTGCGCGGGACGGGATCGACGCGTCCGTCACGATCCACATGATTGACCTCGCGCACGACCTCGGGCTCGAGCCGCTCTTCGTGTACAACCCGGCGATGGTCGAGGCGGCCCGCGAACGAATCCGTGCCCTGATCGCGGAGCGGCTGGCGATCGGCACCGCGACGGCTGACCGGCTTCAGCCCGAGTGGCGCGGCGCCGAGCCCCTCATCGAGCGCGCCGCGCTCCGCGTCCGGCTCCGCTATCCGCTCGATGCGCCAACGGGCGTGCTTCGCGTGACCGGCGCCGCCCTCTTCCCTTACGACCCGATCCATCAGACGTTCGTGAACGTTTACGAGGGAGGCGAGCTCCGCCAGCAGGCGATCCTGGATCGGACGGCGCGCACGGTCGAATATTTCGCGGGCACGCGGCAAGGCACGCTCGAGGTCATGAGGCGGTTCCTGCCCGCCGGTGTCCATCACATCCTGATCGGCCCGGATCACATCCTGTTTCTGCTGGGCCTCATCCTGCTCGGCGGAACCTTCCGCCGCCTGCTGCTCATCGTGACGGCGTTCACGTTCGCGCACTCGGTGACCCTGTCGCTTGCCGCGCTGAACATCGTCAACCCGCCGTCGCGGGTGGTCGAGCCGGCGATCGCGCTCAGCATCATCTATGTCGGCGCCGATAATCTGCTCGGCCGCGGAGGCCGGGACGTCCGCGCCTGGATCGCGTTCGGATTCGGCTTCGTGCACGGCTTCGGCTTCGCCGGGGTTCTGCGCGAGATGGGCCTGCCGGCGGCCGCGCTGGGCTGGTCGCTGTTCGCGTTCAACGTCGGGGTCGAGGTCGGTCAGATGCTCATCGTCGCCGCCGCCGCGTCGGCGCTGGCGCTTCTGCGATCGCGCAGCCGTCGGGCCGCGGAGCTGGTCGCGGTCGCCGGCTCGGCGGTCGTCATCGTCGCGGGCACGTTCTGGTTCGTCGAGAGGATTTGGAGGACTTCATGAAGCGACTCGTGGTGCTCGCAATCATCCTGGCCGCTGGCGGCGCAGGCATCGCCTGGGTGCAACAACCCGCCCAGCCCCAGGAGCTCGAGGTCGACAAGGTCAAAGACAACCTCTTCGTGTTGCGCAACGGCGGGGGCAACACCGCCGTGTTCATCACGGAGATGGGCGTGGTCCTGGTTGATACGAAGAACCCTGGATGGGGGCCGAGAATTCTCGAAAAAGTCAGATCGCTGACCGAGAAACCTGTGACCATGATCATCAACACGCACACGCACGGCGACCACAATGGCAGCAACGAAGCGTTTGCGCCGACGGTCGAGTTCGTGGCGCACGAGAACACGAAGGCGAACATGGTGCGGATGCCGGCGTTCGCGGGTGAGAAGCAGGCCTTCCTCCCGAAACGGACGTACAAGGACCGCCTCAGCCTGCTCGGCGGAAACGATCGCGTGGACCTGTACTACTTCGGGCGCGGGCACACCGACGGCGACACGTTCATCGTCTTTCCGTTCCACCGTACGATGCACACGGGCGATCTCTTCGCCGCGAAGGCAACGCCGCTGATCGACATGAACAACGGCGGCAGCGGGGTCGAGTATCCGGAGACGCTCGGCAAGGCGGTGGCGGGGATCAAGGATGTGGAGACCGTGATCCCCGGCCACAGCCCGGTGACCGACTGGAAGACCTTCCAGGAGTTCGCGGAGTTCAACAAGGACTTCCTGGCCGCGGTGGAGGCCGCCAAGAAAGCGGGCAAGACGGCGGACGAAGCGGCTGCGGGGCTTCAACTCGGAGAGCGGTGGAAGGACTACGGCATGACGCGCGCGAAGGACAACGTCACGAAGATTTATTCGGAGCTCAAATAATCAACGGACCAATGTGGATTGTGGATTGCTGATTGCTGACTGGGTGTTTTCGTGGCTCGAATGATCGGCGGTGTGATCCTCGGCTACGTCGTGATGGCGGCGCTCATTCTTGCGACGTTTACCGGAGCCTATCTCGTCATGGGCGCCGATGCCGCGTTCCGCCCCATGACGTACGAGCCGTCGAGCCTCTGGATCGTGGTCAGCTTCATACTCGGCCTCGCGGCCGCGGTCGGTGGTGGCTGGGTCTGCGCCGCCGTGGCGCGCGACGGCCGGGCTCCGTGGCTTCTCGCTTTCCTCGTGCTCGTGCTGGGGCTCTTATTGGCACTGCCCGGGTTGAGAAGACCGCCGACTACCGAGCCCAGACTCGGAAACGTCTCGAACATGGAAGCCATGTCAAAGGCGTACACGCCGGCCTGGATCGCGCTTCTCAACCCGGTCATCGGGGCCGCCGGCGCGCTGGTCGGAGGGCGACTCACTCGACACTAAGGACTAGGCACTGGGCACTAGGCAGTCCCGAGGCACGAGCTACGAGGCACAGCCCGAGGCCCGAAGCACTAGCTCCGAGGCACGAGCCCGGATTTCAGAATCTTGACAGTCGTGACGATCTGTCCAGCGTGCCGTTGGGCATGCTCTCCCGCGTGGAACAGCAATCCTCCGACGGTCGTCGGGAGCCCGGCGCGGCCCATCGGCCGCGGATCAGCGAGCGTCGAGGGATCCGTGGCGCGCAGCTGGTCGACGGCAGTGTGGAGCGCGGCGGCCGCGCGGTCGACAAGCGCGGCCAGGGGGGGCCGCGGCGATGGCGGGGTTTTCTCCGCGTCGCGCGCCGCCTTCTGCGCGTCGTTCAGGCGCTCGCCGCGAGCGGCAGTACACAGGCGATCGGTCGCGCCTACGAGGTGAACGAGGTGGAAGCCGATCGACGCCGCGCCACCGGGCGTCACCCAGACGTCATCCTCGGCGAAGCCCTCGAGCGCGTGTCTGACGTCCTCGGCCGTCTGCAGCAGCGCGTGCGCCGCGGGCTGCAGCGCCGCCGGCACACCAGCCACCGGACCTTTCAACCACAGATCAGACTCGTAACTCATGGATCAATGATCCACTCGGATGCTCTTCCAGCGTCCTTGATGGAAACGAATGACCGTCAGCACGCAGCGCGTGAAGTGTCCGAACACGATGGCCGTCCAGACGCCGGTGGCGGTCAGGCGGCCGGCCCCCTGCAGCGCGAAGCACAGTCCGAGGGGCACACCGATCTGCGAGATCAATGTGATCGCGAGCGGGCTGCGCGTGTCCCCGGTCCCTTGCAGGCCGCCCGTGTAGGTCAGTGCCACCGTGATGAAGAACCCCGACACGCTCAGAAATCGAAGCAACTGCGTGCCGAGGGCTACCACGGTCGGGTCATCGAGACCGAACAGGCCCAGCAATACGTCGGGGATCGTGACGAAGAGGATACCGACCGCGGCGGCCATCATGAGGCCGTAGCGGGCCGCAACCTGCACGCTGCGCTCGGCGCGATCCGGATGGCCCGCGCCGAGGTTCTGGCCCGCGACCGCCGCCGCCGCCCCCATCAGGCCGACCGACGTCCAGGTGATCAGCGCGAAGAGCTCGGTGTAGCCGACCGCATATGCCGCCTGGGCTTCGGCGCTGTGCTCGAGCGAGCCGATGAAGCGGAGCAGCATCACGCCCGCGACGTTCATCGCCACGCCCTGCATGCCTGCGGGCAGGCCGAACCGGAAGAGCGCCCGCAGGATGGTCCAGTCGGGCGCCCAGCTCATCGAACGCGGGAAGTGAATCACGACCCGGTTCGTGAGGATGAGCCAGAGTCCGGCCAGCGAGACGATCGCGCTCGCGAGCGACGTCCCGATGGCGGCGCCGAACGCGCCGAGCTGCGGGATCGGTCCCAGGCCCGGAATCAGGACCATGTTGAAGGCGATGTTGAGCACGGTCAGCCAGATGCCGAGCCTGAGCGGCGTCCGCGCGTCGCCCGCCGCGCGCATCGCGCCGCCGAGCATGAAGAAGAGCAACAACCCGATGCTGAACAGAAACATGGTCCGCAGGAACGGCAGCGCCTGCGCCTGCACGGCGGGCGTGGCGTTGACGAGCTCCAGCAGTCGAGGCGCGAGCATGTACCCGAGCGGCGCCATGATGACCAGCGCGAGGAAGAGCGTCGCGAGGAACGCCTGGTAGACGGCGCGGTTGACCTTGTCCGGCTGGTTCGCGCCGGCGTAGCGCGCGACGAGCACGCCCATTCCGGTGTACAGCGAGGCAATAAAGACGATGACGACGAGGAAAATCTGCCAGCTCACGCCGATCGCGGCGTTGGCTTCGAAGCCCACGAAGTGCCCGACCATCATGTGATCGATGATCCCCTGCAGCCCGCCGATCGCGTTCTGCAGTACGGTCGGCCACGCGATCTTCCAGACCGCCTTCGAGATCGGGCCTTCGACGATCGTCCGGTCGAACGCGCGTCGCTGCGGTCCAGGCGGGGGCGCTAGAACGGTCGCGGTGCCAGGGTCGACTGGCGCGTTAACGGGCGGCGCTGGTGAAGGTGATGGACCGGACGAGGGCACGGAGGCGCGATCATACCATCCGGCCGCGAGGTGTTCTTTGCGCGGGGGAGGCCACTCGCCTCCCCCGCGCGATTGCTACACGACCGGTCGACGGCCGGACACGAGGTTCACGATCAGGACGACGGCGGCCACGACGAGCAGCAGGTGGATCAACCCGCCGCCGACGTTCGCGACGAGTCCGAGCGCCCACAACACGAGCAGCACCAGTAGAAGCGTGTAGAGCACGTCTCACCTCCCGGGGCTCAGCGGCCCCGTCCACACCTACACTGCAAGCGCGGATCCGTTCCTAACTCGACTGGAAAGTGGACACTTGGTGGAGATCTTGCTTATTCATGGACCGAGAGTTATGCGTACCGTTTCTGAGGAGTGGAAAGGCGTGGCAGAGGTTCTCGCTGAGTATCCGGCTCCCATCGAGGGAGACAATGGGATTCTGTACATCGCGCGAGCCTGCGGCGTAGAAGCAAACAACGGTCTGTGGCAGGGATGGATTGAGTTCGTCCCACTCGATGGCGAGGGGAGCGTGCTGCGCTCGCCCCGGGAAACGACCCAGCCGAACCGGGTCGACACCGAGTATTGGGCGACCGGATTGACGCCGGTGTATCTCGAGGGAGCGCTGCGCCGCGCGCTGAACCCGCTGCAAGTACGACCCCCCGCGCCGAAGCCCGAGCCGGCGTACGACGGGCCGGCCCCGGACTTCATCGAGGCGCCCGCCCTGCGTCCGCGGGAGAGCGTCCTGAATCCGTTCTCCGTCTACCAGAAAGGAGAAGCGCTGCTCCGAGGTCAGCTCAGGGCGCTCTCCGCATGGCATCTGTTGAACATCACGGATGCCTACGACCTGGCGCGCGATCGCAACGACCTCGATCGCCTGTCGCAGGACGCGCTCGTCGAGCTCATCGTCGCACGCGTCAAGCGCCGGATCGACATCCCGGGGGAGTAGCGCAGCCCTTTAGGGCTGCTGTATAGCGAGCTCTCACCGCCGCCGATCGCGGCGGTTCTCCCGCCGATCGCGCACGTCTTCACGGTGATCGCGGCGGTTCTCCCGACGATCCCGTAAATCCTCGCGCCGATCGCGGCGTCCGCCCTGGTGGCGCGCATCCCACCGGTTCTCCCTGCGATCGCGCAGGTCCTCTCGACGGTCGCGCCTGTTTTCGCGGCGATCGCGCACGTCTTCGAGCCGATCGCGCGTCACGGGCCGCTGCGGCGCGTCCGCGCGTGCAGCTACCGGCGCCAGAAGTGTCATCGACAGAATCGCTATCGTTGCCGTCCTGAGCATGGCCTGTCCCTCCAGGGAGCGTCATCTGGATTAGACTGGCGCCCGCGCCGGAGGTTGAATGCCCGTCAGCCGCGCGTTCCGCGAGTTCATCCTCGATCAGTTGAGCGGCGTCGCGGACGTCACGTCGCGTTCCATGTTCGGAGGCCTGGGCCTGTACTCGGGCGCGCACTTTTTCGGCCTCGTCTGGAACGACATCCTGTTTCTGAAGGTCGATGACGTGACACGGCCCGCGTATGAAGCGGCAGGGATGAAACCGTTCAATCCCTATCCAGGGCGCGGCGGAACGTTTCGGTCCTACCAAGTCCCGCTCGGCGTCGTCGAAAGCGCGGACGAGCTGACGCGCTGGGCGGAGGGGGCGGTGAGGATCGCCGCGCGCGGCCCTAGCCGTAGTGCAGGCCAGGGTGCACGAGCCACACCACGAAAGAAAAAAGCGGCTGGACGATGAGCGGGAAGACGCGCCAGGCGACGAGCAGGCCGATCAACGAGAACATCGGGTTCTGACTGAACTCGCGCATCTGCCTCGCGAAACCGGGGAGAAACAGGCCGGCGACCGACGCGCCGTCGAGCGGCGGCAGCGGAATCAGGTTGAACGCGGCCAGGAGCACGTTCAGCACGAGCAGGATCGACAGCAGCGTCCCGAACAGCGTTTCGAGGCCGCCCGGCGCGATCACGAGCCGCTGCAGGTTGAGGATCGGCGCCGGCACGAACCAACCCACGGCGAGGCCGAGCCGCAGCAGGATCAGCGCGGCGACCGCGATGAGCAGGTTCCCCACCGGGCCCGCCAGCGCCATGATGGCGGCGCGATTCGGGTATCGCGCGGCCCAGTTGGGATCGTAGGGCGTGCTCGCCCACCCCAGCGCCCAGCCTTGAGTCAGCGCCGTGATGAGCGGCACGACGAGCATGCCGATCGGCTCGCGCCGCACGTGCGGAACCGGCGACAGCGACACCTGACCGCCGTGATACGCGGTCGGATCGCCGCCGCGCCACGCGGCCCACGCATGCATCGCTTCGTGCACGGTCGTGGAGAAGAGGAACGCGAGGAACCAGAGCAGGCCAGTGACGAGATCCATGCGGGAGCAATCCTATGTCAACGTTCGAGATCCACGTGAGGGTGAACGGAGGACTACGGAGCCAGCGGAGTTACAACGGAGCAACGGAATTAACGGGGACACAACGGAGTCAGTCAAAAGCGTCTCCGTTTCGTCTCCGCTGACTCCGTTCCTCCGTTGTATCTCCGTTTCCTCCCGAGCCTCCGCTATCTCCTAACGCGCTATCCTCCGGCGCGCGATTCATGCCGAGAGGAACCAGAGCAGGCCCGTGACGAGATCCATTGCGCTATCTTGCTGTGTCCTTCGATGTCTGTAAATAACTGCGGACACTCTGATCGCGCACACCGTGGGTCCGGAGGAGGTCACCCGTGACACCTGCGTCGCCCAGCAATCCGAGTAGCAAGTGTTCGGGCCCGACAGCATTACCACTGCGGGCGGCTTCCACGCCCGCGGTGCGGAGCACGCGCCGCGCCTCGCGCGAAAAAGGCACTTCTACGCTCATGGCAACTGGCTCGTGGCTCGCGATTCCTTGCAGAAGTTCTGTTGCCAGCGCTGATGCCGAAGCGTCGGGTGACATGAACCGCTCGACAGTGCCTGGGCTCGCACGGAGAATCCCGACCAGCAGATGCGGAGGGGACAGAACCTGATTGCGGGATTCCAACACCGCAACGTGAGCTAGACGCATGGCTTCCCTTGCAGCATCGCAGTAGAGATCGAAGCGGAAGCCTCGAGGCAGCAGTACACACGCCAGCTTCCACAGCAGCCCGGAACCCTCCTGAATCTCGATTCGCGGTAATCGCATCGCTCACCTGTGGCTGGATGGTCGTACCACTTCATACCTCGCCAGAATGTCATCCGACATCGTGCTAGCCACGGTGAGTCATCTTGACAGGCACGTATGTCGAGAGTACTTTGTTGTGCAGAGCTGACACCACTTTTTGCTGTTAGAGGGTCCGGTCGCACAGGGATGGTAGCAATGAAGGAGTGGCAGAGACGCATCCGCGGTGCCGTCTTGATGGGCGTGACCTGGGCCGTCGTATGGGTGCCGGTTGCGTTGCTGATATCGATGATCGTGGATCCGGATGGGTCCATGGATGAACCGTGGATATTGGCGGGAGCGTACCCGGGTTTCCTCAGCGCTGTGGTCTTTTCCGTTGTGATCTGGATTGCAGAGCGCCGCCGCCGATTCGATGAGTTGTCGTTTACGCGAGTGGGCGCGTTGGGGGCGGTGGCTGGTCTGTTGGTGGGAATGGTTCCGTTCGTTGCAGGCTCGAACTCCACCAATCTCCCGACGTGGCTACTGATGCTCGCTATCATTGGTCCCATCACCCTGCTGAGTGCAGTCTCGGCCGGCGGTTCGCTGGCGCTATCCAGACGGGCGGAGAAGCTAAATTTCCTCGACGCCCGTGCGGGCGATGCCTAACATCCGGTTGCAGCCGGCGGCGGCCGGTGGCCTCCGTGATCCCATCACCGCGCGATCCGCCGCCCGGCTATCCACACGGACTCGATCGATCGCGTGTTGGTGATGTTCTCGGCGGGATTCTTCTCGAGCACGATGAAGTCCGCCCATGCGCCCGACTCGAGCACACCGATGCCCTTTGCCTGCAGGCACGCGGCCGCGTCGGACGTCGCCGCCTTGATCGTCTGCATGGGCGTGAGGCCGGCCTTTTCCACCATGAGCCTCAGCTCTTCGTGCTCGAAAAATCCCTGGAATCGCGCCGGCGGGCCGGTGTCGGTCCCGAACGCAATCCGCACCCCGGCGTCCGCGAGCCGTTTCAGGTTGGCGGCTGCCACGTCCAGCGCCTTGAGATAGCCCTGGGCCGCGCGGCTCGTGCGCACAGTCTCCTGCCGCTTCGCGTCACGGAGCTCCTCGAGGATCTTCGGGTCGGCCGACCGCAGGAAAAACGGATCGGAGAAAAAGTCGGGCGTGCTGCCGTAGACGAAGGTCGAGACTTCCCGCATCAGCGTCGGACACACGCAGGCATCCCGAGCCTTCAAAAGGCCGATGAGCTCGTCGTCAACCGGCTTGTCCCGCACGCTGTGGGCGAGCATGTCGACGCCCGCGCGCGCCAGCGCCTTCGCATCGTCCAGGTAGAAGATGTGCGCGGCGGCCCGCAGGCCGTGCTTGTGCGCCTGCTCGACCACCGCGATCGCCGCGGCCATCGGCATCTTCGGCGCCGTGCCGAGGTTGTCGTCCACACGGATCTTGATGATGTCCGGCTTGGTGGCCGCGACCTTGTCGACCTCCGCGCGGGCCTCCTCCGGCGTCGTCGCGCTGATGACCGGCCCCGCGACGAGCAGGCGCGCCAGATCGAAAGAGGCCGTTCGCTGCGCATCGCGGAGCGCGAACCCCGCTTCGCGATCGCCGCCGAGGCTCGCGACGGTCGTAACGCCGTACCTGGCGTAGAGCCCGAGCTGGGCTCGCAGGTTTTCCTCCGTGTAGAACTCGGCGGCCGCCTTCAACCCGCGGGTATCGCCGACGTGCCCGTGCGCGTTGATGAATCCCGGGACGATCGTCCGCCCCGTGACGTCGATCCGCTCCGCGCCGGCCGGCACCGGCGTCGATGCCGCGGGACCAATCGCCGCCAGGCGGCCGTTCTCGACAACGAGCGTCGCGTTGTCGAGCGGCGGGGTGCCGCGTCCGTTGATGACCCGCGCCCCCACGAAAGCTTTCGCCGTGTTGGCGGCGGCGATCGGCAGATCGTCGCGATTCCCCCACTCGTCCCATGAGCCCAGATACGTCTTCAGCTTGTCGTATCCGAGCAGGTGCAACACGAAGAGATCGTGCGAGGCACGCATGCCGACCTGGCAGTACGCGATGACGTCATGCTCCGGCAGGACGCCGCGATCCCGGTAGAGCCGGGCGAGCGCCGGCGCCGATTTGAACGCCCGCGTGTCGGGGTTGAGGGCATCTTCCCAGTACACCGGGATCGCGGACGGGACGATGCCGCCGCGACGCGCGCCGCGCAGCTCGCGGCCTTCGATCTCGCCGGTCGTGCGGGCATCGACGATCTTCACGCCCGGTTTTCCGATTGCGGCGACGACGTCTGTCGCGGTCGCGAGCCAGTGCGGCTGCGGGCGGGCGGTGAATCCACGGGCCTGGGGCATGGGGCTTGGGGCTTGGGACTTGTCAATCGGCCGTCCGTCCAGCGTCCACCTGGTCCAGCCGCCGTCGAGGAGCGCGACGTTGGAGTGCCCGTAGTAGTTCAGCAGCCACCACAACCGCGCGGCGTAGACGCCGCCACGGTCGTCGTACGCGACCACGCGGGTCGCGTTCGTGATGCCGACGCTCGCCATCGACCGCTCGAAGTCCGCGGGCGAAGGCACAAATGAGGGCGCCTGGCCGGGATCGCGGGTTGCGGCGTTCTGGAGATAGACCGCGCCCGGGATGTGACCGTCTTCATATCCGCGCGGCCGCAGGTCCACGATGCGAACGGCAGGATCCTGCAGGTGCGCCGCGAGCCACGCCGTATCGACGAGCAGCTCGGGCCTGGCGTACTTCGCAGGTAGATCGGCCGGCGCGGCACGCTGAGCGATGAGGGGTCCGGCAACGGCGGCGCTGGCCAGGCCGACGATCAGGCCCAGGCGAAGGCGGAAGGCTCGTGGGATCATAGCGGCCGGATGATAGCCCATCCGCCTGTCATATAATCCCCCACCTCTTTCCGACGAACGTTTCACCGAGGAGCCAGCTATGATCACGCTCCGTTTCCGCAGCATCCTGGCGTTCGCGTTTCTGGTCACCGGTCCGGCGCTCGCGCCGGGCGACGCGTCGGCCGAGCCGATCAAGTTCGCGCGATATCCGCACGCGGCGAACGGGCGCCTCGTGTTCTCGTACCACGGCGACATCTGGATCGCGAACGCCGACGGCAGCCAGCCTGCGCGCCTCACGGCGCACATCGGGCGAGACGCGTTTCCGCGCTTCTCACCCGACGGGACGCTCGTCGCGTTCACGAGCAACCGCATGGGAAACGACGACGTGTTCGTCGTGCCGGTCGGCGGCGGTGAGCCGCGGCAGTTGACGTTCAACACGATCAACGACACCGTGCTGTATTGGAGCCCGGACGGCCGCCGCGTCATCTTCGCGACGCAGCGTGGCACCCGCACCTGGGGCAGTCCGCTGTACAGCGTCTCGGTCGACGGCGGCTTGCCGGAACCGCTCGCGATGGATGCCGCGACGACCGGGATGATGAAGCAGGACGGCTCGCTCGTCGCGTTCAACCGCATGGGCGGCTCGTACTGGCGAAAGGGCTACCGCGGCAACCGCGCGGACGACATCTGGATCCAGGACGTCCGGACGAAAAAGATCAGCCAGCTCACCGATACCAACCCGCAGGAGTTCCGCACGCACACGACCGACGTGTATCCGATGTGGGGCGCCGACGGCATGATCTACTTCTCGTCCGAGCGGGACGGCATTTTCAATATCTGGAAGATCGCGCCGGGCGGCGCGAGCCAGCCGACGCAGGTCACGTTCCACAAGGCTGACGGCGTCCAGTTCCCGTCGATCAGCCCCGACGGAAAGTCGATCGCCTACGAGAACGAGTTCGAGGTCTGGACGCTCGCCATCCCCGGCGGCACGCCGGCGAAGATCGGCCTCAATCTCGAGTTCGACCCGAAGGAGAACCTGACATCGTTCGTCTCGACGAAGAACAAGGCGGACAGCTTCAGCCCATCGCACGAGGGGGACTACCTCGCGATCGACTTCCACGGAGAGGTGTTCCTCGTGCCGACCGACGCCGAGGTCGGCGAGAAGGCGCAGGTGACCGCCTCGGGCTGGCGCGATCAGGGTGGGCTCGTCTCGCCGGACGGGCGGTGGGTCGCCTACGTCTCCGACGAATCACGCGAGCAGGAAGTGTGGACGTTCGACCGGACAACCGGGCAGCGACGGAAGCTCAGCACGCATGCGTCGTTCAAGGAGCTGGGCGCCTGGTCGACGGATTCGAAGCAGGTCGCGTACGTCGGGGCGAACCGCCTGTTCGTCGGCGACGCCGCCGCTGGCTCCGCCACCGAAGTCGCGTACAACGAGGCTGGTGGATATCAGAACGTGTCGTTCTCGCCGGACGGCAAGTGGCTCCTCTACGGCCGGCGCGACGAGGAGATGAACGCCGACGTGCACGTGTTGGACTTGACGGCGAAGCGCGAGCACAACGTCACGGCCAACCCGTTCACCGATACGCGGCCTTCGATTCTCCCGGACGCGACGCGCGTCGTCTTTTTGTCCGATCGGGACGGCGGCATCGTCCATCTCTTCGTCGCGCCGCTCGAGCGCCAGCGCGAGGACCCGGACGATCCGCTGGTGCGCGAGCGCCTGAAGAAAGCCAAGGCGCCCGCGGCCAAGGAGGGCGCCGCGCCATCGCCGGCGCCGGTGCTCCGGGTGGAGACGGACGGCATCGAGCGCAGAGCGACGCAGATTACGCGTGGCGAGGATCCGGTGACGGCGTATTTTCTTTCCGCGGACGGCAAGCTCGTCTACTTCGTCAGCCGGGATGACAAGGGGCCTGGACTCTTCTCGATCGGCCTGGACGGGAAGGACCGCAAGCGCGTCGCCGACGGACAGTTCGCCGGACTGTCGGCGTCCGGCGACCGCAAGAAGGTTTTCTATACGCAGGACGGCGAGATCCAGCAGATGGAGCTGACCGGCGACAAGAAGAAGTCGAAGGTGGCATTCGACGTGACCGTGAAGGTCGACCACCGCACCGAGTGGCAGCAGATCCTGGATGAGTGCTGGCGCGTGATGAAGTACCGCTTCTACGACGAGAAGATGCACGGCCGCGACTGGGCCGCGATCAAGGCGCGCTACGAGCCGCTGCTCAAGTACGTGGGCGAGAACCAGGACGTGTACGACCTCGCCAACGAGATGATCGGCGAGCTGAACGCCTCGCACACGGGCGTCAACGGGCCGCCGACCCGCGAGATGCCGGCCGCGTACACCGCGCGGCACCCCGGGTTCGAGCTGGAGGCAGCCGGCGGAACGTGCCGAATCAGTCACATCTATCGAGACGGTCCGGCCGACAAGGAATGGGTCGAGCTCAAGGTTGGCGACGTCGTCACCGCGATCGACGGAACACCGCTCAAGGCGGGCGACAATTACTGGCGCGCGCTGAATCACACGCTGAACGAGTACGTCACGATCACGGTCGCCGCCGCCGGCGCCGCGCCGGAGCGGAAGGTTCGCATCAAGACCGTGCCCTCTCTCACTGACATCAAGTACGAAGAGTGGGTCGCGAAGAACCGGGAGTTCGTGGACCGCGAATCGAAGGGCCAGATCGCGTACCTGCACATCCGCGCGATGAACCAGCCGTCGCTCCGGAAGTTCCAGAACGAGATCAACCAGTTCTGGAACAAGAAAGGCGTCGTCGTCGACATCCGGTTCAACGGCGGCGGCAACATCGATCAGGAGCTGCTCGACATTCTCGAGCGCCGGCCGTACCAGGTACTGGAACAACCGGTGGGGCGCGCGCACCTGGGGCCGCCGGCCGCGTCAGGCGATCGCCGGGCCGAAGGTGATGCTCATCAACCACCGATCCGGCTCCGACAGCGAGGTCACGCCCATGGGCTTCCGCGACCTCGGCCTCGGCCGCATCGTCGGCAATCCGACGGCCGGGGGAGTGATCGCGACCGGATCGTTTCGGTTGATCAACGGGGGCACGATCCGGACGCCGGGCTCGCTCGTCGTGACCTACGACCCGACGAAGCCGAACAACTACGGCATCAACCTCGAGAACTACGGGGTCGCGCCGGACGTCTGGGTCGAGAACACGCCAGAGGACGAGCTGAACGGCTTCGACCGCGAGCTGAAGACCGCGGTGGACGAGGCGCTCCGGATGATGAAGGAGCGCAAGTGGCAGTTCACGACGGAGGCCGAAGGTGGAGCGCCGAAGGGCGGTTCACGATGATCGGGACTGGGGCTTACTTGACCGGACCGAGGTATTTGTCGAACCAGTCCAGCGTCTCCTTGTAGACGTCATTCGTTGGAGGATTGTGCCCCGACGCATACGTCACGCGCCGTTTGTGCTCCTCGGCCGTGCCCAGGAGGCGGAAGAACGGCACCTGTGACGCCGCCTCGGGGAACGTGTAGTCGTAGCGGCCGTTCAGCACGAGGACCGGCTGCTTCACTCGCGGCACGAAGTTGATGACGTCGACCTCGGGCGAGGGTCGCTGCAGGTACAAGCCCGGCACGACGAGCACCGCCGCCTTGACGCGCGGCTCCAGCGCAAGGACGATGGGGGCCATTGCCCCGCCGAGACTGACACCGAAGAGGCCGATCTTGTCGATCGCGATGTCGGGCCGGGTCTCGAGGTAGTCGATTGTCCGGGCAAAGTCCTTGTACCAGGCGATCACGTGATCCCGCCAGACGCTGGTTTCTTTTGGATAGTCCGATCGGAACTGATCCGTGCCGCGCTCGTAGCTGCCCTTGTAGATTGGAACGACCAGGGCCCGGCCGCTCTTGACGAGGAACTCGAATCGCGGATTGGAAAGTTCCTGCAGCACGGATCGGAGGTCCCAGGCGCTCGACCCCGGAAACAGGATCACCGCCTGAAACGGCGGTCGCGCTCGCTTCGGGAGCCAGAGGTGCGCCGTGATTCGCTCGTCGCCGTACGGCGCCGGGAACGTGGCGCTCTCACGCCTCCAGTCAGCCGACGTGTCGTCGGCCGATTGTGCCACGACCGTGACGGGCGTCCGATCGTAGGAATACAGCCGCTTGTAGGCGTCGAAGACGTCGTCGCGCACCGGCCGCTCGCGGGCATAGTCGCGGGTCGGCCCCGCGATGAATCCCGCGAGCTTCGACCGTGATTGATCGCTCTCGAGATACCTGACACACCGGAACCCGAAATTCGATGAGCGCTCGAAGGGCGATCGGGCGTCCGCGGCCGGGAACATGTACGGCGGCTCGTCCCAGCCTCCGCCGAGGATGTAGCGCTTGCCTGCCTCCGCTTCGTTCGCACACCACTCCTTGACGTTACCCGCGAGATCGTACGTTCCGAACCGGTGCAGCGCGCGCGTGCTGGCGACCGCGACGGGCCCTTCGCTCGCGTAGTTCCCCAGCGGGATGACGTTGAACGTGAGCGGCTGGTAGCTCGCCACCCAGTCCCAGTGATAGATCGTCGGCAGGCTCTTTCCGGCGAACTCGGCGTACGCCGCCGCCTCGTACCAACTGACTCCGGTGACGGGATACTGCTCCCGACCGGCCGGATAGCTGCCCAGCTCCCACGTCGCGGGCGCCGTCCTCCCGGTGGCGTCTCGAAACAGCGCCATCGCCTCCTCGCGGGACAGCCTCCGGCCGTTTTTCACGAACTCGTGCTTCCAGTATTCGGGCTTCTCGTAGCCGCCCGCGTCGACGAACCTTTTGAAGTCGCGGTTGGTCACTTCGACCCGATCGATCCAGAAATCGGGGAACCTGACCGGCGGCACCTCGAGGCCGTTGATGTAAATCTGGAACGGAGCCGCCGGTCCCGACGCCCGGACCATGCTCTCGGGAACCGCGTCGGGACGATCGAGGGTGAGTGTGAGCGACGAGGCGCCGGTCACGTCCTCAGATGGATTGAACCCCGCTTTCTCGACCTTCCAGCGCAGGAGTCCCCGGGGTGCGTCGACGTTCTCGATCGGCGTTTCGCCCAGCCGGTGCCACGAGGGCTCGGCCGCGGGGGCGTACTCGGCGAAGAAGACCTCGGCGCCGGGCGGATTGACCCGGATGGTCACCGGTCGCACGACGGTCGCCCGCAGCGTGGCGAAGGCGGGATCGTCACCGAGATGTCGACGCGCCTCTGCCACGAGGCTGTAAGCGGCGACGAACTTCTGCTGCTCGACGAGGCTCTGGATTTCCGGCATCGCCTCGCTGAGCGCCCAACGACGCTTCGCGCCCCCGGACCAGTTCCACCAGCCCACCGTCGTCACGACCACCGCCAGACCGACGACCGCGGCGGCCGCGAGCAGCCATCGCGAGCGCGCGGCCGGCGCCAGCGTGGCAATCGCTCCCGACGACACGCGTGCCCGGTAGCTTGCGAGCTGTGAAGCAATGTCGGGGGCCGTCAGCTTCCGCCTCGCCGGATCCTTCTGAAGCGCGTCGGTGACGATGCGCTCGAGCTCCGGCGGGAGGTCGGGTCGGAGCGTTCGCGCCGGAGTGGGCTCCTCGGTCGCGATCGCGAGGAGTACGGCGGTGAGGGTATCGCCCTGAAACGGCCGGCGGCCCGTCAGGAGCTCATATGTGACTGCGCCGAGAGCCCAGATGTCGGCGCGCTGATCCACGCCCTGGCCCAGTGCCTGCTCGGGCGCCATGTAGGCGACGGTGCCGACCGCCGTGCCGCGGCCGGTCATCGCAAGCGCCGTCTCCTGTTCGCTCGAGACGAGCTTCGCCAGCCCGAAGTCGAGAATCTTGACATGGCCGGTCGGCGTGATCATGACGTTGGCGGGCTTGAGATCTCTGTGCACGATCCCCTGCGCGTGCGCCGCCGCAAGACCGTCTGCGATCTGCGCAACGATCGAGGTGATCTCGCTGATTGGCGGCGACCCGCGCGCGATCCGATCCCGCAGCGTCTCGCCGGAATAGGCCGCCATCGCGATGAACAGCTGACCGTTCCACTCGCCAATCTCGTACACCGTGGCGATATTCGCGTGGTCGAGGGCGCTCGCGGCCTGAGCTTCGCGCAGCAGGCGCGCCTCCGCATGAGGATCGCGTGCGTCGGGGGACAGGAACTTGAGGGCGACCTTTCGATTCAGGCGGACATCTTCGGCCAGGTAGACGACACCCATGCCGCCGGCGCCGAGCTGCTGCAAGACGCGGTAGTGGGAAACGCTCGCGCCGATCATGCCGGCCCCATGGGTGTTCAAGGCAGGACCCTGTTTCGGGTGATCAGGTCGCCGAGCCTCGGAGCTTCTTGATCTCCTTCGCCACCTCTTTGGCGAGATCGGTGACGAACTTCTGCAGCGTCTTCGGGTTCTTCGTCTCGCTCGCGGCGGCCCAGAGCAGCTTGTCCATCGGCACGCTGTAGATCAGCGTCTCGACGACGATGATGGTGTCTTCGCGAACCGAGCCGGGCGTGTAGACCGCGCCCCAACCGTATCCGTAGTAGCCCCAGAGCGTGCCGTAGTACGGCGCCGCCCAGACCGTCGGCTCGGTGTAGGTGCGCTCTTTCTCCGCGCTGACCGGTCGGAGCACCACCACGCCGTCCACCGAGGCGCGCTCGAACCAGCCTTTCGCCTTCTCGGGATTCTGGAGCTCTTCCTTCGGGATCATGCGGTACGCGGCGACCCCCTGCATCCCCCGGGCCGTAAGCTCCTGCGACAGCGCCTCTTCGCCCGAGACGCGCAGCGAATCGTCCTGGGTCATGACGACCGCCGCCACCTTCTTGCCGGCGAAGGTCACGGTGCGCGCCTCCGGCGCGGACCATTTCGAGATGAACTTGGGGCCGGCGGAGACAGCCACAACAGCGAGGACAACGAGAAGGACGGTTCCAGATGAGCGGCGCATGCAGACACTCCAGTGGGCTCGTGAAGCCCGGTCGGATGATAGCGTATCCCCGCCGCGTATAATTCGAGCGATTCTGCCATGACGCTCGAGGCCGGCGCGCGGCTCGGCGCGTACGAAATCCTCGGCTTGATCGGCGCGGGGGGTATGGGCGAGGTGTATCGCGCCCGCGATGCGCGACTGCAGCGGACCGTCGCGATCAAGATCCTTCCTCCTGAATGGCGCGAGGATGCCGATCGCCTGAAGCGATTCGAACAGGAAGCGCGCGCCGCGGGTGCGCTGAGTCATCCAAATATCCTGGCCGTTCACGACGTCGGCGCCGACCGAGGACAGCCGTTCGTCGTGACGGAGCTGCTCGACGGCGAGACGATGCGGAGCCGGATTAGCGCCGCTGCTCTTCCGCCCCGCAAGGCGCTCGAGTACGGCCGGCAGATCGCGCTCGGGCTCGCCGCGGCCCACGACGGCGGGATAGTGCACCGCGACCTCAAGCCCGAGAACATCTTTGTCACGAAGGATGGCCGGGTGAAGGTGCTCGATTTCGGCCTGGCGAAGCTCGCGATCGCCGAGCCGGGAATGGCATCGGCCACGGAAACCGCATCTACTCTGCAAACGGCGGCGGGATTGGTCATGGGGACGGCGGCCTACATGGCGCCCGAGCAGGCGCGCGGCCTGGCGGCCGATCCTCGATCCGACATCTTTTCCTTCGGCGCCGTCCTGTACGAGATGCTTGCCGGCCGCCGCGCGTTTCCAGGGGATTCGCCGGTGGATGTGATCTCGGCGATCCTCACCCGCGATCCGGCACCGCTCGATCGAGAAGGCGTGTCTCCCGCGATCGAGCGCGTCGTCCGCCGATGCCTGGAGAAGAACCCGGACGAGCGCTTCCAGTCGGCGCGCGATCTGGCCTTTGCGCTCGAGGCCGTCGAGAACATCAGAAGCGGAGAAGCGATCGGTACGCGCGGGGATGTTCGCCGCAAGCGATTTGGCGGCGCCGCGGGGATGGCAGCAATCGCAGTCGGCGTCGCGGCTGGCATCCTGATCGATCGACTTGCGCTGACCCGCTCCTCGGACAACACGCCCCCGCAGTTCAGCCGCGTGTTCCGCTTCACCTCGACGTCGGCCAGCGAGTACGCGCCGGCGATCTCGCCTGACGGCACGTGGGTGGCGTTCGTCTCGAACGCCCGCGGCGTCGCGGATGTCTGGGTGAAGTTCACGGCGGGTGGTGAAGCGTCGAATCTGACCGCCGGATCCGGGCTCGAGGTGCAGAGCCGCGCCCTCCTGAGCCCGTTGGACATCAGTCCGGACGGAACGTCCGTAGCCGCGCTGGCGCGGCCGGCCGGCTCGACGGACCCCTTCACCGTCTGGCTGATTCCGGCGCCGCTTCCGGGCGCGCCGCGCAAGCTGCTCGATGCCACGTCGGGCGTTCGCTGGTCGCCCGATGGCACGCGGCTGGCGATCGTCCGGGCGGGCAGCGCGGGCGGCGATGCGCTCGTGGTGGCCGCAGCCGACGGCTCGAATGATCGGGAGGTGGTTTCCCGGCACGCCGGGGTCCACCTGCATTGGCCCGCTTGGTCGTCGAATGGACGCTACATCTACTATCAGCGTGCATCCGATCCGTACAGCTCCGAGCCCTCGGAGATCTTTCGCGTGCCGGCCGACGGCGGCAGCCCCGAACCAGTGGTGCGGACGGCGCGCCGGGCCGTCTTTCCAGCTCCCATGCCGGATGGCTCCGGGTTGATTTACGCTGCCAACCCGGATAGCGCCGACCTGGAGCTCTGGTGGAATTCAGAGAATGGACGACACTCGCAGCGTCTGACGACCGGTATCGGCGAGTATGGCGAGCCTCGAATCTCGGCCGACGGCCGATTCGTGGTCGCCACGCGGTTCGAGCCCAACCAGTCGCTCGAGCTCCTGCAGCTCGGACGCCCCGACTCGTTTCGGGCGCTGACCGACGGCCACACGGGCGACCTCGATCCCAGCCTGGCACCGCAAGGTGATGTTCTGGTGTTCAGCTCGTCGCGATTGGGCAGCCGGACGCTGTGGGTCGCAAACCCGGATGGATCCCGGCCCCGGCCACTCACGACCGGATCGAACCTCGATGAGCGCCCCGTCTTTTCGCCGGATGGCAAGATGATCGCTTTCGTCTCCGCCCGCGGTAACGAACGAGGCATCTGGATCGTGGGCCGCGACGGCGGGCCACCTCGACTGCTCGCTCACGCGACGGTGATCAATACGCTCTCGTGGTCGCCGGATGGCCGCCAGATCGTCTTCTCGGCGGTCCACGAGAACCGGCCTCGTCTCGAAGTGCTGACGCTGGCGGACGGGAAGCGACGCGTGATCCCGACACAGGGGGACGCCACCGCCCCGGCGTGGTCGCCGGACGGTCGGCTGATTGCGTACTTGCTCGGTCGAGGCGAGCTTGAACCGAAGACCCAGCTGATGACGCTCAGCTTTGTTACGCCGGACGGCGCTCCTGGCGATCTTCTGAAGCGTGACGATGACTTTGAAGTGAATTTCAACAACGGCGAATTGGCCTGGGCCCCGGACGGCCGGCGCATCGCTGTCCTGGCGCTCATCGGCAACGCTCCGACAGCCCTCTGGCTGTTCGATCCGGGCGCAACTCCGTTGCTTCGACGGTTGATCGAACTGCCGCCGGGGCCGCGAATCCGCGGCCTGACGTGGACTCGGGACGGATCTTCGATCATCGTGGGGAAGCACGACGCCCTGAGCGACATCGTGCTGTTCGAGCGGAGCCGCTGACGAGTCTGATATCGACCAGCTCGAGCGCCAGTCTGTGCCGCTGGCGTCTGTGTTACCCTGCGCCTCTGTTCTCCGGCCCCTGAGCCCCTCGCACAAGGAGGACGCTGTGTGTGGCCCCGACGGTCCCGATTCTCGGTCATCTCGCCGCCAGTTCATCGCCGCGTGCGCAGGGGTCCTCGGTGCGTCGCGGCTGGCTGGCTCGACGGTTTCCCCCGAATCTTCGGGACTGCAGCCCAGCAAGGTTTTCCGTCTTCGCCCGGGCGGCCATCCGAGCGGCTTCGATCCCTGGATCGAGATCCTGGAGGAGGCATTCCGGCACAACGTCGGTGAAGTTTCGCGGTTGTCCGGCGGTACCCCGATCCTGGCCGTCATCAAGAACAACGCCTACGGTCTCGGCGATCAACTCGTCGGCCCGATTGTCGCCGCATGCGAGCAGGTCGCCGGGCTCGCATGTACTCGCGTGGCCGAGGCGATGGCGATGCGCGCCGCGGGTGTGCGGAAGCCGATCCTGAACATGGCTGAAGCCTCTGATGAGGAGATCGTCGAGCTCGCACGTCACGAGGTGCGAGCCTCGGTGTGGCTCGACGATGCGCCGGCGCGGCTCGGGCGCGCAGCAAAGCGGTTGAATCGGCCGATCCCCGCGCACCTGTATCTGGACACCGGCATGGGCCGCGAGGGCATGCCCGATCATCGGGCGCGCGCATGGGTCGAGACACTCTGCACGAGCCGATCGGTCCGCGTGGACGGCACGTACATGATGTTTACGCACGATCTGGAATTCGACCGCGAGCAGCTCTCGAGATTCCGGCAGTTCACCGACGAGGCCAAGCACGCCGGGCTGAGACTCGGGCGCCTGCACGCCTCGCCCTCTTTCGAGGTCGTCTATCTTCCCGAAGCCCGGTTGGACCTGGTGCGGCCGGGTAACCTTCTTTTCGGGAACTACTCGCCCGATCCAAAGGTCCCGGTTCCCAACCAGCCCGACCTGAAGCCGGTCTTCCGACTCTGCGCCCGTATCGCGCGGCTCGAGCAGCTCCGCGAGGGCGACAGTGCCAGTTTCAACCGGCGCTACATTGCTGCGAAGCCGACATGGATCGCGCTGCTTCCGGTCGGGCACACCGACGGATACCCGGCCGCGGCTGCGGGCAAAGCCCAGGTGCTGATTCGCGGCCGTCTCTATCCCATCGTCTCCGTCATAAGCTCGACCCATACCGTCGTGGAGATTGGCGACGAGAAGAGCGTGGACATCGGAGACATCGCGACGCTGATTGGGCCTGACGATCCCGCAATCGCGCCGCACGCGGTGGCGGCTCACGCGGGGATGAGTTTCTACAGCATGATTACGAAGATGAGCGCGCTTCTACCCAGGCGCGTCATGTCGTCTGCGCCACGCGCGGCGCGGTTGGAGGAGAGGCTGTCATGAGAGACCTCGAGATTCATCTCACGCACCGGCCGGGAGAGCTCGCGCGCGTGGCCGAGGCGCTCGGGCGGTACGGCGTGAACATCAAGTCGCTCGCTGCGCTCGAGATCGATCAGCACGCCATCGTCCGGATTATCCCTGATGACATCGAGCCGGCGCGCACGGCCCTCGAGCAGGCGAACGTCCGCTTCTCCGAAGGCGAGGTGGTGACGGTGCTGCTCGAGAATCGGGCCGGCGAGGTCGCGAAGATCGCCGCCAAGCTGGCCGAAGGCAAGGTCAACCTGCGCGGGCTGTACGTGACGGGGCTCGTGGACAACCTCGTCGAGCTCGCCATCGTCGCCGACGACCCCAAGAAAGCGAAGAGGCTCCTCGCATGATCCGATTTGTGTTCGTCGCCGCGCTGGCTGCTGGCCTCACCCCACAGACGCAACCAGCGAATCCGCAGCCGTGGACCCAGTCTGAGAAGCAGATTCGCGACACCGTCGAGCGCGTGCGCGCGGGACGCGATCTCTCCCCGAAGTCCTGGCCCGGCGGGGCCCGGGTCGCGGTCGGCCTCTCGTTCGACCTCGACAACGAGACCGGCTCGCTGCGCGACGGGCGCGACAGCCCGTCGCTCCTGTCGCAAGGCGAGTACGGCTCTCGCGCGGGATTGCCGCGCGTGCTGGCGCTGCTCGAGAAGCACGCGATTCCCGCGTCCTTTTTCGTCCCTGCAGTGAGCGCCATTCTGTATCCGGACTCCATGAAGGCCATCGTGAAGAGCGGGCGGCACGAGGTCGGCCTGCACGGATGGATTCACGAGCGCAACTCGACGCTCGACGAGGCAACCGAGCGTGATCTCCTGACGAAAGCGGCTGAAACGCTGACGTCCGCGACCGGCAAACGTCCCGTGGGCATGCGCACGCCGTCATGGGACTACAGCCCGTACACGATCGCGATCGCGCAGGAGTTGAAGCTGCTCTATGACAGCAGCCTCATGGCGGACGACCGCCCGTACGAAGTGGTGTTTCGCGGCCAGCCCACGGGCATCGTGGAGCTGCCGGTCGAATGGATCCTGGACGACTATCCGTACTTCTGGATGGATCGCTTCGCGACGATCCGCCCGACGATGACGCCGGACGAGGTCTTCTCCATCTGGAAAGGAGAGTTCGACGGGGCCTGGGAAGAGCGCGGCATGTTCATCCTGACGATGCATCCGCACGTGATCGGCCACCGCGGCCGGATCGCGATGCTCGATCGGCTTGTGACGTATATGAAGTCGAAGGGCGGGGTCTGGTTCGCGACCCACGAACAGATCGCCCGGCATGCGAAGAGTAGCGCGGGCTCGTAGCGCAGGCCCGTAGCGCAGGCCGTTAGGAGGGCGGGCCTCTCAGGCCCGCCTAGCTACCAGACCACGGCGGGCGGCTGCCCTCCGGTCGTCCGGACGTCGATCGAGATCCGCCACTGCCCGTCGGCACCGCGCGTGTAGATCGTGACGTACGCGCCGCTCACCACCGGGCCGCCATCGGCAGCCTCCTCGAACGTCCCGGACTCGGCGCCCAGCTCGCCGGACCCGACGATCTCGAATCGCTGCGGCGACAGCTTGACGCTCGCGGGACGGACGCCGGACTGCAGCAGCTTCGTGAAATGGCGCGAGACCTCCTCTGCGCCGCTCAACCGCTCGCCGTCCGAGAGGACCACCAGCGCATCCTTGGTGTACAGGGACGACAGTCCGGCGATGTCTCGTCCGTTGAGCAGCGCCGCGTACTCAGCTCGGGTAATCGTGAGCTCACGCTCGGCGCCGCCGACCGCGCCCGCCTCGACGCGCATCACAACCTGGGCGTAGAGCGTCGCCGGAAACGCGACCAGCAGGGCAACGACGACCGCCAGCAGTCGCTTCATCGGACACCTCTGGAGCGTTCCAGAGTGCGCAAGGCGCATGCCGCGAAAGGTGCGATTTCAGGCCGAGAATCAGCGTGTGTCCTGATGGCCCCCGACAAACGTGTAATGCAATGACGAAAACCGGCCTGCCCTGAGCGTAGTCGAAGGGCATGCCCGAGCGGGTTCCCTCATCCTGCGCTCCGCGACCTTCGTCGCGCCTCCAGTTCCTCCAGCGTGCGCGGCCAGTCTTTCGCCAGTAGTCGCGAGAGGGCGCGGTCCGCGAGCAGCCGGCCGCCGGTCTGACACGACGGGCAGTAGTTCATCTCGTTTCGCGCGAAGACGACGCGCTGAATCGGCGTGCCGCAGGTCGGACACGGCTTGCCGAACCGTCCGTGGACGGCCATGTCCGGCCGGAAGGCGGTGACCTTTTCCGGAAACGCCTGGCGCGCCTCGGCGGTGAGCCGGTCGATCCACGCGCGCAGCGTTGTCGTCGTCGCCTCGTGCAGCACGCGGATCTCGCGGTCGGTGAGCGCGTCGGTCAGCTTGAGCGGCGACAGGCGCGCGGCGTGCAGGATCTCGTCCGAGTACGCGTTGCCGATTCCGCTGAACGTCGTGGGATCCGTCAGCGCGCGCTTGACCGTGTGCGTCTCGCGCCGCAGGGCTTCCGCGAACACCGGCAGATCCGCCCCGAGCACGTCGATGCCGCCGGGATCGTGATCGGCGAGCGACGCGCCGACGACCACGTGCAGCGAGGCCCGCTTGCGCGAGCCCGCCTCGGTGACGAGCAGCGTCCCGTCAGGAAAATCGAACGTCGCCTGATCGACCTTGCTCTTCGGCCGCGTGCCGGGGTCGCGCCAGCGGAGCCGGCCGGCGATCATCAGGTGGAGGACGAGGTAGAGATCGTCTTCGAGCGCGAAGACGATCCGCTTGCCGAGCAGCTGCAGGCTTTTCACGCGGCGGCCGCTCGCCGCCTCGAGCGGCGGCTCGACGCTGCGCAGAAAGAACGGCCGCGCGAGCGTCACGGCCTGAAGCGGCTGGCCGACGACCCGCGGCTCGAGCGCGGTGAGGTAGGCGGTGAGGTCAGGCAGCTCCGGCATAGTTCTGACTCACGACTCACGACTCATAACTCATGACTCATAACTCATAACTCATGACTCATGACTCATGACTCCTGACTGCGCAGTCTTGAGTTCTGAGTTCTGAGTCCAGTATAGAATCCCGCGTATGGCGATCCCGGCCGCCCGGCCGCCGGAACCGATCGAGCCCGGCGTCATCAACTGCGCCGCCTACTCCGGCGGATGCCGCGTGGCCGACCTGTCGATCGACAAGATCGGCGACGCGCTGCGGCAGGAGGACAGGTTCGTCTGGATCGGCCTGTACGAGCCGAGCGCGGACGTGCTGGCCCGCGTGCAGCGGCAGTTCGGCCTCCACGATCTTGCGGTCGAGGACGCACACACGGCGCACCAGCGGCCCAAGATCGAGCAGTACGACAACTCGCTGTTCGTCGTGCTCCGGACGGCGCAGTTGGCTCACGGCGGGACCGGGCTCGAGTTCGGCGAGACCCATGTCTTCATCGGCCCGCGCTACGTGGTCTCGGTCCGCCACGGCTCGTTGCAGTCGCACGTCGGCCTCCGTGCCCGGTGCGAGGCGACCCCTCAGCTGCTCGTGAAAGGTCCTGGGTACGTGCTCTACGCGCTCATGGACTTCATCGTGGACCAGTACTTTCCGATCGCGGCGCAGCTCGAGGACGATCTGGAGGGGATCGAAGACGAGATCTTCTCGGAGCGCCCGGGCCGGGCCGCCACCGCGCACATTTACGCGCTGAAGCGCGACCTGCTCCGCCTGAAGCGCGCGGTCTCGCCGCTCGTCGACGTCTGCAATCGACTCGTCCGGTTCGAGCACAACCTCATCCCGGCCGACACGCGCCCGTACTTCCGGGACGTGTACGATCACGTCGTCCGCATCAACGAGATGATCGACACCCAGCGCGAGCTCTTGACGATGGCGCTCGAGGCCAACCTGTCGCTGATCTCCTCCGAACAGAACGAGCATACGAAACGCCTGGCGGCGTGGGCTGCCATCATCGCGGTGCCGACCGCGATCGCTGGCATCTGGGGCATGAACTTCGAGTCGATGCCGGAGCTCAGGTGGAAGTACGGATACTTCCTCGCGCTGGCGACGATGATCGGCGCCTGCGGCGCGCTGTATGCCGGCTTCAAGCGCTCCGGCTGGCTGTAGGAGTGACATGGGACTGCTAGGAAAGCGCGCCGAGCTCAAGGCCGGCGATCACGCGCCGGATTTCACGCTCCAGGCCTCGGACGGCAAGACGTACACGTTGTCCGACTTCAAGGGCCGACAGGCGGTTGTGATTGCCTGGTTTCCGAAGGCGTTCACGCGCGGCTGCACGATCGAGTGCAAGTCGCTCGCGGAGAAGGGCCGCCTGATCAAGAAGCACAACGTCGCGTACTTCATGGCCAGCACCGACCCGCTCGAGGACAATTCGGGCTTCGCGGCACGGGAGCACGCGGACTTTCCCATCCTGAGCGATCCGACGAAGGAGGTCGCCAGGGCGTACGGCGTGCTCGGGCTCGTCGGCTTCGCGAATCGCTGGACCTACTACATCGGAAAGGACGGCCGGATCCTCGAGATCGACAAGTCGATCAAGCCCGGGACGTCGGCGGAGGACATCGCAGCCAAGCTGGGGGAACTGGGCGTGGAGCGGGTTACCGATACCGCTTCCCGTGCTTGATGACGATGTCCACGCGCTGCAGGAGCGCGATGTAGCGCAGCACGTCTCCCTTCACGGCAATCACGTCGGCATATTTGCCCGGGCTGATCGTCCCGACCTCGCGGTCCACTTTCATCGCCACCGACGGCCAGTACGTCGCGCCTCGAATCGCCGTCATCGCGTCCACGCCGAGCAGGTTCACCCAGGCGTCCAGCTCGCGCCAGGTCGACGAGCTGTGGAACTTCATCGGGATCCCGCTGTCGGTGCCGACGAGCAGCGTGACGCCCGATTCCTGAAGCTGCTTGAATTTCCGCGGCAGCGTTGGACGGCGCGCCGGCGTGGCCTGGAAGTACGACAGCTGACCCGGATGCTGGATCGATTGCTTGATGTCGGCCACGATGTCAGGCGGGAGGCCCTCCCGCCACGCCGGGTCGTCCAGGTGCTCGGGGTTGTCGCGGACGTACTCGTAGTTGAAGAGGCCCTCGATCGTCGGCGTCCAGAAAAGGGGCCCGCGCGCCATGTTCGCCGTCCGCTCGCGCAGCATCGCGATGATGTCCTCCGGATACTCGGGAGAGCTGGCCAGCCCCGTGTGCTCGAAGCAGTCGACGCCGGCCGCGAGGCCCCGCCGGATCTCCTCCGGCCGGTGCGCGTGCGCGACGACCGGCTTGCCGCGGCGATGCGCCTCGTCCACGATTGCCTGGACCTCGTCGAGCGTCATCTGATCCTGATCGATCAGCTTGATCACGTCGACGCCGCCGTCGGCCAGCTTCCGCACTTTCGCGCGGGCGTCGTCCGGCCCTTTCACGCCCCACCGAAACACCTCGGTGCCGGGGTACGGCTCGTGCTGAAGGAAGGGCCCGGACATGTACATCGTCGGACCCGGTATCTTGCCTGCGTGGATGCGGTTGCGGACGTTGACGGAGGCCTCGAGCGGCGCACCCAGATCGCGCGCGCTGGTCACGCCCGCCATCAGCAGCTGCTTCGCGGAGGCGGGCATGATGACCGGCTCGAACTGCGCCGGGTATGTCTTGTCCCAGTGGGTGTAGTCGCTGTGGCCGTTGATCATGAGGTGGACGTGCATGTCCCAGAGGCCGGGCAGCACGCTCATCGCTTCGGTCGAGATGACCTCTGCGGCGGGGGGCACCGCCAGCGAACCGACCTGGCCGACCGCCGTGATGCGCTCTCCCTCGATCAGAACCACGCTGTTCCGGAGCGGACGGCCGCCGTAGCCGTCGATGAGCGTGCCGCCGACGAGCGCCTTGACAGGTTTCGTCTGCCCCTGCCCCTCGATCGTGACCATCGCCACGAGGGCGCCAACCGCGGCGAGCGCGGCGGCGACGATTCGAATCCGCATCGACATCCTCCTTTAACGTAAGCGCCAACCCACTCCGGCCACGGCGACGACGCGGTAGGTGTACCCGTAATCTTTCTCGACGCGATGGATTCGTCCGGACGCTTCGATCCGTACCTCCGGTGCAAGCCGGAACGTGCGGGTCAGCCCGGTCTCCGCGTAGTCACGAACACCGCGATACCGGGATCCATCCCGGCGGATGGACTGATAGTTTGGATCGCCTTCGGCCTTGATGAAGTCGTCTCCGCGCCAGAAGAGAATGTGGCCGCGCCAGCCGCGATCTTCTGCTGAAACGCGGCCGAAAAACGCGCCGCCATCCCGGCTTCGAACCGGCGTGCTGCGATCCGGCACGAACCGCGACAACAGGCCGTAGATCTCGATCGACGCCACGTCGAGCGGACCCGCGCGGCCTCGCACGACAACCCCGGTTGCGAGCGCGAGGCTGTCGTTGACTGGGCCGGACGCGAACAACTGCCCCCCTTCGTGCACGACGTGAAACTGAAAGGGGATCGCGAACGGACCCGTCACGCCGACGTCGCCCGCGACGCCGGCGTCGAGACGCTCGCGGTGGTCGGGCGTGTTGACCCGCTGCCAGTTCAGCCACATCTCGTGCCGCAGCCTGGATCCACGGAAGTTCCACTGCAGGCCGGCCTCGTACGGTCGATCGAAGGCGAGGGTCTCGCGCTGGAGGGGCGGCAGCAGACCATGAGGGCCGGTGCGGTCGGGGCCCGGAGGATCGCCGACGTGGGGCCCTGGGAGCGTGCCGAAGACGAACGATGAACGGCGGCCGTGAACCTCGAGCGCGACGATCGGCCGCGCGAGGTCGAAGGCGTCGTCCCCGCCGAACCTGATGTTGCCGAACGCGCCCAGCGACAGGCGCACGCGATCCGTGATGTCCGCAACGAACGCGACGCGCGCCGCGGCGCCGAAAACGGTCTCCCCTTCTCGAAACGGGTTGCGGAACTCGGCGTTGTCGCCGTAAAACAGAATGTCACTACGGAGCGTGACGCGCTCCTGCGCCCACGCCGGCCCAGAGGCGACTACGAGCGCGAGCATGGCTCCAGCCAGACCCGTCCGCCGGCGCGGCATCGGCCTAACGATACTTCTGATCTTCTTCGTTGCGGCCACGAGGGCCGCGTCGGCGCAGGCGGCGGACCCTCCTCGTCACGACGATCCCTTCGCGCGGCGCGCGTGGGCCGTCGAACTCGGCGGGCAGGTGGAGCTGGAAGCCTGGAATTACAACCTGAATCACGAAGAGATTTACGGGGTGTCGACCGGCTTCACGTACGGTCTGGGGAAAGGCGTGGTCCTGACGGTGGCGTGGCCGTTTTCGTACGTGTCCCAGCGCGGCGCCGACGGGCTGGTCCTCGGGGGGACGATGGGCGTGCGGGGCCGAGTGTATCGACGCGCGCGCCTGTCGGTTTATTGGGAATTCGGTGTCGGCGTTTCCGACGCCGATACGTCGATTCCACCGCGTGGCACGACGTTCAATTACATCGCGCAAGGTGGCGGCGGCGTGACGGTGCGCGTCGCGCACGGATTTCACGCGCTCGCCGCCGTGCGATGGATTCACTTCTCGAACAACGGACTGGCTGGACGCGACCGGAATCCGGACATCGAAGCGATCGGCGCGCAGGTGAGCGTGTTGATGCCGTTCTGATACGGCAGTAGCAGCCCTAAAGGGCTGCGCTACCTGTCATGGGATCTTGCACGGCGTCGGCCAGGTCTTGCACGGCCCAACGTCGACTATCCGCGTATACATCAACGTACTCGTGCTCGTCCCCTCGGGACCGTTGGTTGTGATTTCGATCGTCAGCGTCCGGCCATCCGCCGCAATCCCGATGACCTCCTTGATCTGCTGGACACTCGTGAACGTTCCGGACGAGGACTCCCGAGTCCCTTCGCTCACGAGCGTGCGGCCGTCCCACTTCGACGTCATCGCGACGCTTCCTCCCGGTCCCACCGTCACGGGAGTCACAATCCTGATGCCTGCTTTGTAGAGTCGCGCGTGTCCTTCGTTGATCTGGCTTTCGATCACGAGCGTGCCATTTGCCGGCTGCGTCACGTGAAGCGTGGCCGGTGCGCCGGCGCCCGCAAGACCCGCCAGGCCCGCGGTTGGCGTGATGCGGCTTCGCTCGGCGTCGAGCCGCCAGGTGCCCGAGAAGTCAGGAGCCTGCGCAAGCGCGAGAGCGACATGAGCCGTCGCGAACACCGCTGCCGGGAGCGCGCGCCTCACTGGGCCCCCAGATCGAGCGAGACGATCTTCTCGCGGTCGCGCGCGTAAAGCGTCGTGCCAACGAGCGTGGGCACCGTCCACGACGTGGTGTCGAACACTTTGGCCTGGGACAGGATCGTCACACCTTCAGGAGTCAACGTGGCAAGCGCCAGATCGCCGTCTTCATCCATGATGATGGCTTTTCCGTCCGCGTAAATCAGGCTCGCCCGTCCGAACCCACGATGCTGCCACGCCGCCTGCCCCGTCTTGACGTTGAGCGCGGTCAGAAACGCGGGACCGAAATCACCGGTCGTGCCGTACACGTAGTCGCCCAGCCGGATGGCACTGAGAAACATGAAGCGCACGCGGTTCGTGAACCAGAGTTCTTCAGCGTGTGTCACATTCCCCTGCTGCGTCAGCCGAATCGCGCGGCTGCCGGCCTTGTACGCCGAGGACACGAACAGAATGTTGTCGTTCCCCCATAACGGTGTCCCGCAATTGAGGTCGTTTCCCGGATCGTGCGGATGGGACCAGAGGACGGTCCCGTTCGCCGGATCCAGCCCGGTGACCGTGCCTCCGCCCAGGAAGACGACCTGGTCTCTCCCGCCGACGGTGATGAGGATCGGCGCGGCGTCGGAGATCAGAAAGTGGCCGCTCTTCCATACGACGGCGCCATCGCTCTGCCGGAACGCCATCACCGACTGCCCCGGCCCGCCAACGCTGCAGATGATGGTGTCGCGGTACGCGATGAAGCTGCACCCGTAGCCCACCTTGACGACGGGACGGATGAGGAGCGACGGCGCGTTGAAGTCCGCGATCAAATCGTGCGACCACAGCACCTTGCCGGTCTTCTTGTCGAACGCGAAGATCTGCTTGTTGGTGCCGCTCGTGAAGAGCCGGTCGCCCACCACGAGCGGGGTCGAGTGCGGTCCCGCTCCGAAGCTGAAATCCTCGATCTTGGAGGCGTACTTGTGCTCCCAGATCGTCTTGCCCGTGGCCGCATCGAGCGCGATGACCGATTCTTCAGGGTCGAACGGGCCGCCGCGCGTGCGGCCGTTGCCGACGCGGTACATGGTGAACAACCGGCCCTCATCTGCGACGATCGCCGAATGGCCGGTGCCGAGCGGACGGCTCCAGATCACGCGCGGCCCGGCTTCGGGCCACTTGCTGGAGAGCCCCGTGGCCTCGACGATGAAGTTGCGGTTCGGGCCGCCCCACTGGCGCCAGGCTGGCACCTCGACTCGCGCCGACGGCCAGGCGGACACTCCCACGATCGTCGCGAGCCCGATCCCGCGCCTGGTCCACGCTCCGACGCTCATGCCTGCGCTTACTCTACTTCCGTTTCGGGACAGGCGCCTTGTCGTGCGGATCGGGAGCGTAGCGCGGCGCTGCGGGCCCGACGGCCGCGCAGCGCCGTGCTGTTCGGAGAGACGCTTACTGCACCTTCTTCGCGTGAAGCGCGAAGGCAGCGCCCTGCGGATCCATCGCGTTCACGATCCAGTCGCCGCCGGGAACCTCCATCGGCCCATTGAGGATCTTGCCGCCGTTGGCCTTGATGCGCTCGGTGGCGGCGGGGATATCGGGCACGCGGAAGTAGATCTGCCAGTTCGACGGCACCTGCGCCATCTCGGGCGGCTTGTTCATCATGCCGCCGATCATCCCGTGAGGACGGTTGAACATGTAGTACTTGCCCATTTCCCCCATGTCCATCGTCTCGCTCGCCTGCCAGCCGAATACCTCGCTATAGAACTTCAGCGCCGCGGCTGCGTCGGTGGTCATCAGCTCGTGCCACGACGCCTCGCCTACTTCTGCCGCGACCTCCGGCTGCTGTTCGGTCGACGGCTCGTAGATGTAGAAGGCGGCGCCCTGCGGATCGTTCATCATCTGCATCCGCCCGACCGTGGGGACCTCGATCGCCGGCGAACACTCGCCGCCGCCGAGCCGCTTGATGTGCGCAACTGCCTCTTCGAGCTTCGGCACGCCGACATACATGGCCCAGAATGGCGGGGCGTTGATCTCCTCTGGCTTCGTCATGAGGCCGGCGACCGGAATCTGTTCCGTGCGATTGAACATGGTGTACGGCTGAGGCGAAGCCTCGAACGGCGCCGACGTCCAGCCGACGACGTTCCTGTAGAACGTCTCTGCGGCTTTCATGTCCGTCGTCATCAGTTCGTACCAAAGGGGGCGTCCGAGCAGGGTTGAAACGGCAACGGTCATAGAAACCTCCGATGTGCGGTAATGCTGCCTTGCGCTGACCAGCTGTAAGGAGATCGGGTGGCAGCGACCCGCTAGTCTGCCACAGCCGCACGCCGGCCGAGCAACGGGTTCACCGCCGCGTGACGTTTGGGACCAATGGTGTGACGAATCAAGACTGGGCCGTTTCGGGCGGCCCTATCCCGCTGTCGCCTGCCTGTGCCCGCCCCGCAGCGTCTGCACCACGACGTACAGCACTGGGATGAGAAGGATGTTGAGGAAGGTGGCAAAGAACATCCCACCCGCCACCGCGGTCCCGACCGAGTGCCGCGCTTCGCTGCCGGCGCCCGTCGCAAACACGAGCGGCAGCACGCCGAGGATGAACGCCAGCGACGTCATCAGGATCGGCCGCAACCGGATCCGCGCCGCTTCGATCGCCGCCTCGACGATCGACATGCCGCGCCCGCGGAGCTGCTCGGCGAACTCCACGATCAGGATCGAGTTCTTCGCGGCCAGGCCGACGAGCATGACCAGCCCGACCTGGCAAAAGACGTCATTGGCCAACCCGCGCATCCACTGCGCGCTGAGCGCCCCCAGGACCGCGAGCGGCACGCCGAGCAGAATGATGAAAGGCAGGACAAGGCTCTCGTACTGCGCCGCGAGCGTCAGATACACAAGCAGCATTGCAAGCGCGAAGATCAACAGCGCCTGACGTCCCGCCTTGATTTCTTCCGCGGAAAGTCCCGACCAGGCGAAGCCCATCCCCTGCGGCAACGTCGTCCCAGCCAGCCGCTCCATTTCCAGCAGCGCCTGCCCCGAGCTCACACCTGGCGCCGCCGAACCAGAGATCGACGCCGACCGGAACAGATTGAAGTGATTAATGACCTGCGGCCCTGTCGTCTCGCTGACGCGGACGACGTTCTGGAGCGGCAGCATCCGGCCATCCTCGGTCCGGACATAGTACTCGCCGAGCACTGCCGGATCGGATCGAAATTGCCGATCGGCCTGAACGTAGACGCGGTACGCCCGGTTGTTCAGATCGAAGTCGTTGACGTACTGCGACCCGAGGAATACCTGCAGCGCACCAGTGACCTCGGACAACGGCACGCGCAGGCTGCGCGCCTTTTCACGATCGAGATCGACCTGCAGCAGCGGGTCGCTGGCCGTGAAGCGTACTGAACAGGCCGCGGAGCGTCGGTGTCTGGTTTCCCGCGCCGATCACCGCGCGGGCGGCGGCAGCCATGTCCTCGATCGGGCCACCGCTCTGATCGAGCAGCTCGAACTGGAACCCGCCGAACTGCCCGAGTCCCCGGATCGGCGGCGGCGCCAGCGGCAGGACGATGGCCCCGGGAATGCCGAAGAGCGGACCGCGCAGCCGGGTGACGATGGCCTGCGCCGAGTGCTCATCACCCTTTCGCTCGTCGAATGGCTTGAGCGCCGAAAAGATCATCCCCTGGTTGGGCGCCGCGCCCGAGAAGCTGAAGCCCATGATCGCGAAGACACCCTGGACTTCGGGCGTCTTGATGAGAATCGCTTCCACCTGTCGTGCGATGCCCGACGTGTAGTCGAGCGACGCGCCGGAGGGCGCCTGCACGAGTGTCATGATGTAGCCGAGATCCTGCTCGGGGACAAACGCTCGCGGGACCTTCACGTAGACCCACCCGGTCAACGCGAGCACAGCGACAAACGAGCCGACGACGGCCCAGCGGACCCGCATCAGCCGGCCGACGGTCGCGACATACCCGCGCGTGCCGGCGGCAATCAAGGCCTCGACCCGGCGGAAGAACGCGCCCTTGCCGTGAGCTGCCCCGCCCTTTAGGAGCAGGGCCGACAACGCAGGTGTCAGCGTCAGCGCGTTGAACGCTGAAAGCGCCACGGAGAACGCAATCGTCAGCGAGAACTGCGCGTAGAGCCGCCCGGTCGTTCCGGGGAAGAACGAAACCGGCACGAAGACCGCAATCAGCACGAGCGCGGTCGCGATGACCGCGCCGAACACCTCGCCCATCGCGTCGGACGCAGCCTGCGCCGCCGTCTTCCCGTACTCCTGGATGTGCCGCTCGATGTTCTCGATGACGACGATCGCGTCGTCCACGACGATGCCTGTCGCGAGGATGATGCCGAAGAGCGTCAACGTGTTGATCGAAAAGCCCGTCAGCTTGATGAACGCGAACGCGCCGACGAGTGAAACCGGGATGGTAATCGTCGGGATGAGTGTGCTGCGCCAGCTCTGCAAGAAGACGAACATCACGAGCACGACGAGGATGATCGCTTCGACGAGGGTCTTCAGCACTTCACGGATCGATTCCCGGACGACCGTCGTCGTGTTGAACGCAACTCGATACTCCATCCCGGGCGGGAAACGCTCGGCCAGGCGCTCGAGCTCGGCGACGACCGCCGCCTCGACATCGAGTGCGTTCGCCGTCGGGAGCTGAATGACCGCCAGGCCGACGGCGTCGATTCCCTGAAAGCGAAGCTGCGTAGTGTACGCCTCGGCGCCGAGCTCCGTCCGCGCAACATCCTTGAGCCTGACGAGCGAGCCGTCTTCGCCGGCTTTGACGACGATGTTCTCGAAGTCCCGCGCTTCCTGGAGCCGGCCGGCCGCGCGAACGCTGATTTGATAGGTCTGGTTCTCGCGCGCCGGTGCTTCGCCGATGCTGCCGGCCGCGACCTGCACGTTCTGCTCTCGCAGCGCGTTGACGACGTCCCCAGCCGTAATCCGGCGAGCCGCGAGTCGGCCGGGATCCAGCCACAGCCGCATGGAGTACTTGCGCTCGCCGAAGATGATCACATCGCCGACCCCGGGCACGCGCTTGAGCTCATCTTTCATGTAGACGTCGATGTAGTTGCTCAGGAACAGCGAATCGTACTGGCCGGTCCGGGAAAAGACACCCGCGCCCAGGACGAAATCCGTCACAGCCTTCTGAACGGTGATCCCCGTGGTTCGCACCTCGAGCGGCAACCGGCCGAGCGCGCGATTGACGCGGTTCTGCACGTCGACGGCCGCGATGTCGGTGTCGCGCGTGACGTCGAACGTGACGTTGATCGTGCTGACGCCGCTGTTCGTGCTCGACGACGTCATGTAGAGCATGCCCTCGACGCCGTTGATGGCCTGCTCGAGCGGCGTCGTGACGGCGGTCTCGACGGCCTGCGCGTTCGCGCCCGTGTAGATGGCGGTGACGCTGACGGACGGTGGCGCCAGTGCCGGATACTGCGCCACCGGCATCGTCGGAATCGCGACGGCGCCGGCGAGAATGATGACGAGCGAGCAGACCGACGCGAGAATCGGCCTGCGGATAAAGGTGTCGACGAACATGTCCTTAGGCTTCGGGTTTGACCGGCACGCCGTCTCCGAGCTTCTGGATCCCGGAGACGATCAATCGTTCGCCCGGCTTGATGCCGCCGAGGACGATGTAGTCATCCCCGACGATTTCGCCAACTTTGATGGGACGCTGACGGGCAACGAACCCGCCGTCCTTCGGCTCGGCAATGAAGGCAAAATGCTGCCCGCTGAGGCGCGTGACCGCGACTACCGGGGCCGACAGCCCGGGCGTGTTGGCCCAGACAATGCGCACGCGGACGTACTGCTGGACGCGAATCGACGGAGGCACTTCTTTCAACAGGCTTTTGACGAGCACCGTCTGCGTCGGTTCGTCGACGCGCGGCGCCACGAAAGTGATCGTGTTGGTCGCGACGACGGCGCCCGACACGTCGAGAAATTGCACCGGTAGCCCGAGCCGCAGATCGGTCGCACGCTCGGCCGGCACCGGGATGTGCGCCTCGAGACCGCGGCCGGCCGAGCCCCCCAACGCGGATTGATCGATCGTCGTGATCTCCGTCGAGGTCGTGACGCGTTCACCGACGCGCACGGCGACGTCGCCAATCACTCCCGTCACGGGCGCCGTGACCTGGAAGTATCCAACCTGGACGCGCTGCTCGCGAATCTGCGCGTCGAGCGCCTTGATCTGCGCCTCGCCCGTCTCGAGGCGAGTTTGCGCCTCCTCCGCCGCCTGCTTGCTGACCGCCCCCTGGCTGACGAGCGCCGTCGCGCGCTCGGCCTGCTGTCGCGAGAAGGCCACCTCCGCAACGAGCGCGGCGCGGCGCGCGTCGAGGCTGCGCAGCGCGGCCTGCTCCTTGTCCGCTTCAAGTTGAAGAATCGGCTGCCCCGGCTTCACGCGAGCGCCTGAGACGACGAAGATGCGGGTGACGAGGCCATCCGCGAGCGGCATGATCGTCATCGACCGCATCGAGCGAAGCGTGGCGATGTATTCGGAGCTCTGGGCGATCGGTTTTTCGGCGAGCGTGACGACTTTGACGCCCATCGCCGGAAAACCGCCGGCGCCAGGGGCGGCTTGCCCACCGCCGCCGCAGCCGGCGGCTGCGATAAGGCCGAAGACAGAGACACTACGACGGAGCCATGACATAGCGTGGGGCAACCCCACCACTATATAACGGTGTGGTACGACCCTTTAGGGTCGTCTCGCCTCGGACGAGGCTGAAGCCTCGTGCCACAAGCGGGCCTAAGCGGATGGCGCGGGAAATCCGAATGCCGCGACGATGACGGTGATGTTGTCCCGCCCGCCACCGTCGAGCGCGAGCTGCAGGAGCCGCTGACAGGTCTCGCCCGACGGCGCGGCCTCGGCGAGGGTTGCCGCAATCGCGCCGTCGTCGACCGCATCGGTGAGCCCATCGCTGCAGAGCAGCAGGCGATCGCCGTCTTCGAGGCACAACAGGTCGACGTCGACCTGCACCTTCTCGACCGACCCGCCGAGCGCGTTGGTGAGGATGTGACGCAGGCGCGAGAGGCTCGAGTCGCTCGCCGGCAGTTGTCCCGTGTCGACGAGGAACTGCGCGTACGTGTGATCCCTGGTCAGGCGCTGCAGACGACCACCTCGGAGCAAGTACGCGCGCGAGTCACCGACGTGGATGATCAACAGGTCGCGGCCGTAGCTTCGAGCCGCGGTCAGCGTCGAACCCATGCCGCTCAACGCGGAGTCCTGACGCCCCTGTTGGATCAACATCGAACCGACCTGTTGCACGACCTGACGGGCGCGACGCTGGATCTCGGGAGCATGCTCCTCGTCCACCTTGAAGATCCAGTCGGGGATTTCGAGACCCAGGTTGACCAGGGCACTGATGGCCAGCCGGCTCGCGACCTCGCCGCTGGCGTGGCCGCCCATCCCATCGGCGACGACCATCAGGTAATTGACCTCGTCCGCACGCTCGGGGACGTCGCCCGCAGGGAGGCTGGTCAGCATCGTCTCCAGCGAGCGTGTCGCCTTCGTGACGAAGAACTGATCTTCGTTGTTGGTCCGGACGTGGCCGGGATGCGACAGGGCGCTCACGTCGATTCGGACCAGCGACGAAAAGGGCTGAAACGGCCGGACAGCAACCGGGGGCACGCCCACAGGCGATGGAGGCGACGTCTTGATCATGCGACCTTCCGCCCTGATTGTAATGAAGCAGCCTCCTCAGCGCCAGATTGTGGCGGTCGCAGGCGCATCTATTTCCTTTTGGACCGCGACAGCAGACCGAACGGGATCCCCTGCGGATCGTGCATGACGGCGAGCACGTCGCCTTCCGGCAGCGTCTGGGGAGGAATAATGGCGCGCGCGCCGAGCCGTTCCGCCTTCGTCACGTAGTCGGCTACCGAGTCCACTTGAATGAAGAGCTGGACGAAGTTGTGTCCCTCAGGGGGCGACGGCCAGATGCCGCCCTGAATGCCGTCGGCCGATCCGGTATCGATGACCCGATAGCCGAGCGGGTTGTCGCTGTTGACGCGCCAGCCGAAGAGGCCGCTGTAGAAGGCGGACGCTCCCTCGGGATCCTTTGCAAGAATCTGCCACTGCATCACGGGACATGACATGGGAGCTCCTTTGTCTGGTGGGGCCGGTCTTAAGACCGGCCCGTCCAGATCCTCGTTATCGGAAAAAGGGCAACCTCGATCTGATAGACGTCGTCGGCTGCGCCGTCCTGGAGCAGGTCAATCAGCTGCTGACGAAAGCGCGCGATCAGCTCGACGGCGCGCGGGAGCCTGGCGCTGTTGATCGCGAGCGTGATCGAGCTGTGGTCGCGCACAGTGACCGGCGTCGTCCGAACCGCGGCGATCGACAGCCGCCTCGACTGGTCCTGCTGGCGCTCGAGTGTGTCCGGCGGCAGCGATTCCAAGCTCACGCGCGCGTCGCCCGATCGATCGACCCACCGATCGGCGGACTCCATGTCGAGCAGGTCGAGCCGAATCATCCGCTGCATCGCGAGGTTGACCTCGTCCACGCTGATGTCGAGGACGCGCGCGATCCAGCGGCTGTCGCACCGGAACTCCTCGAGCCGCGTCAGCTCGAGGATCGCGAAGTGATACCAGTCGGCGATGACGGAGACCGTCTCACCGGTCAGGACGTCGGCGGGTGTGCTCGCGCCGTCGTCACGCCCGGCGTGCTCGAGGTAGCGCTGGATGGCGTCTACCGACAGACCGAGCTTCGCGCCGATCGTCTCGATGCTGCGCGCGGTGATCGGGCGGCGGCCACGGAGCCACTGCGACAGCGTCGAGTGATCCACGCCGAGATGCAACGCAAACGCGCGGAGGGAGTACTGCACGTTCCGCGCGCAGCGCCGCGCCAGCTCGGACTGGAGACAGAGACGGAAGCTCGTCTCGGGAGTTGGAGAGGCGGAGGTGAGCGTCGACTTCACGCCGCGATGCTAGCCGCCTGGACCGACCGCGGCAAGGAGTCACGGCTATGAACCGGGGCACCGCCGTTGCCACGATCGCGGCGGAAAGTGGCGCCCGGGTGTAGACTTCCCGGTTGAAACCGTCCAGGAGGTCCAGATGTCCCGCCATTCCTCCCGCATCGCTCCGATCGTCGTCTTCTTCATCGTCGCTGTATTCGGGAGCGGCGTCCGGAACGCCGAGCAGGGCTGGACGCCGGACCTCCTGCTCACGGTAAAGCGCGTCGGCCCGGTCGTCCCGTCCCCTGACGGATCGCGCGCCGCATTCGTCGTGTCGCAGACGGTAATGGAGGGAGAGAAGAGCGAGTGGCTCTCCCATATCCACGTCGCCAGTGCTGATGGGAAGGAGACATTCCAGCTGACGCAGGGCGACAAGTCCGCCACGCAGCCGCGGTGGTCTCCCGACGGCCAGTGGGTCGCGTTTCTCTCGCCGCGAGGCAGCGAGAAGGAAAAGGAGAAGGTCAACCTTTTCCGGATTCGACTCGGCGGCGGCGAGGCCGAAGCGCTGACCAGCGAGAAGTCCAGCATCAGCGCGTTCGAATGGGCGCCGGACGGCAAGTCGATCGCGTTCGTCATGGCGGATCCAAAGAGCGAGGACGAAGAGAAAGCCGCAAAGGAGAAGCGCGACGCGCGGGTCGTCGATGCCGATGAGAAGCTCGCGCGGCTCTACGTCGTTCCCGTCGAGAAGAACGCCGACGGCAAGCGCCCGCCGAAGCGGCTGACGAATGGACCGATGCACGTGACCGGTCTCGACTGGTCGCCCGACAGCGCGACCATCGTCTTTTCGCACCAGCAGACGACGAAGGTATTCGCACAGAACGACATCTCGACCGTGGCGGCATCGGGTGGGGATCCGAAGCCGCTCGTGACGACCGCCGCGAACGAGGAAGACCCGGTCTTTTCGCCCGACGGCCGATCGATCGCGTATACGACCAGCGACGATCCGCCGACGTGGGCCTTTACCGCCTGGGCGCGAGTCATCCCGAAGGAAGGGGGGGCGTCCAAGACGCTGGCCAAGACGTTCGATGAGCAGCCAGCGATTCTCGGTTGGGCAGCGGACGGCCGCGCGCTGTACGTTCAGGAGGTTCACGGGACGATGGCGCGCATCTCGACGCTGCCCGTGGACGGCGGGCCGCCGACCTTCGTCACCCCGCCCGACCTCAATCCGGGCACCGCGACGCTCAACCGCGGCGCGACGGCGTTCGGGTTCGCGATTGCCGCGTCCGACAAAGCGCCAGAGGCGTACGTCGCACGCGTCCAGCCTTTCGCAGCCACGCAGGTGAGCCGCGTGCAGACCGTCGCGCAGGCCGTCCAGGCACCGCTCGGCCGCACCGACGTCATCCGCTGGAAAGCTCCGGACGGCCTCGCCATCGAGGGCCTTCTCACCTATCCCGCCGGCTACACGCAGGGAAAACGCGTCCCGCTCCTCGTCATCGTCCACGGCGGGCCGACGGGCGTGTTCACGCAGTCGTTCATCGGCACGCCAGGTCCGTATCCGATCGCCATCTTCGCCTCGCGCGGCTACGCGGTTCTGCGATGCAACGTCCGCGGGAGCAGCGGCTACGGCCGCAAGTTCCGCTACGCGAATTACCAGGACTGGGGCGGCGGCGACTACCGCGACATCATGTCCGGCGTCGATCACGTGATAGGCATGGGCGTCGCCGATGCGGATCGGCTCGGCATCATGGGCTGGAGCTACGGCGGTTACATGACCTCGTGGGTGATCACGCAGACCAAGCGCTTCAAGGCCGCGTCGGTCGGGGCGGGCGTCACGAACCTCATGAGCTTCACCGGGACAGCCGATATCCCCGGATTCATTCCGGACTACTTCGGCGGCGAGTACTGGGATGTGCTCGACAAGTGGCGCGCGCGATCGGCGATGTTCAACGTCAAGGGCGTGAGCACCCCGACGCTCATCCAGCACGGCGAAGAGGACCGGCGGGTGCCGGTCTCACAGGGCTACGAGCTCTACAACGCCCTGCTGCGTCAGCGCGTGCCGGTCAAGATGATCGTCTATCCCCGCCAGCCGCACGGGATCCAGGAGCCGAAGCTGATCAAGGACACGATGGATCGCAACCTCGAATGGTTCGATCGCTGGATCCTCGGGCGGGGGGAGACGACGACGGCGGAACGGAAGTAGATTTCCGAACCGCTATTTCTCGTAGACACTGCCGCCCCTGAAGATCGTGTGGATCTTCCGCGTGTTGCGGATGTCCGCCAGCGGGTCGGCGTCCAGGATCAGAAAGTCCGCGTGCAGGCCGTCCGCGATGCGCCCCACGTCGTCGCGCCCCATGAGGCGGGCGCCGTTGGACGTGGCGGACACGATGATCTGCATCGGCGACAGACCTGCCTCGGCCATCAGCACGAACTCGCGATGCAGCGACGGCCCGTGCAGCGTGCGCGTGTTGCCGGCGTCGGTGCCCGCGGCGATCACGGCGCCCGCGTCGGCGAGCCGCTTCAGGTTCCGCTGGAGTACGGGGGTTGAGTCGGGCGGCGGCGTCTGCGGTCGCGGGAGCAGCGATTCTGACAGACCCTTCAGCCCGTCGAACGACTCGACCGTGCCGGCCGGCGCGCAATCGCGCTCGAACGCGTCGATCGCGACGCTGCGGGTCCTGACCTCCCGGTACGATCGACCGACGATGATCGTAGGGACGTAGATCACCTGCCGCCGGACGACCTCCGCAACGAACTCGTCGTCCACGTCGCGGTCCCCGACCGAGTGCACGAGAATGTCCGCGCCGGCCTTGACGGCGATGCGCGCGGTCTCGAGCGACGTGGCGTGAACCGCGGCGCGGAGCTTCCGCGCGTGGATCGCGGCAATCGCCGCGCGCACGAGCGCGGCCTGTTGCTCCAGGTCGTCGCCGCGCCTCGAGACGAACCAGATCTTCACCATGTCCGGGCGCCGCGCGGCCAGCCGTTCCACGAGGCCGCCGATCTGCGCCTCGTCTTTCATCAGCCAGATCGGGTCGTCGTCTTCGAGCTCGAGCGGCGCCGGATCGTACGTGGCCAGCAAGGGACCACTCAGCGCGATCCGGGGAGAGAGCCGATCGTCTTCCCGGCTCTCACGCAGGTCGAACGTCCACATCGGGCCGCCCGGATCGACCACGCCAGTGACGCCGGCGCAGATGTAGGAGCGGAGATATTTCTGCGGCGCCCGCCGGATCTCGCCGACGACTTCACGGTAAGGCGTTCCAGCGGGGTGGGGCACGACGTCCGGACGGGCATCCAGCCCGCCGGTCTGGAAGAAGTGGACGTGGCCGTCGATGAAGCCAGGGACGATCCACTTGTCGGCCGCCTCGATGGTCTTCGCCTCGCGGGGAATGCGTCGGAGCGCCTCGGAGCCGACGGTCCGGAAGCGCCCGTTCTCGATGAAAATGCCGTCATTTCGGCGCGGCGGTGCACCCGTGCCGTCGATCAACGTGCCCCCGACGATGAGCAGCGGCCGGGCGGGCTCCGGAATCCGTTGCTGGCTCGCGGTCAGACCGGCAAGGGCGAGAAGCGCCGCCCCGAGCGCGAGACCCTTCACACCCTTCACTTTGCCCCGTTCGACGTCGTGGCGGCCGGTTTGTCCTGGTATGGCCGCAGATGCCACTCGAAGAACGTCCAGGTCCGGTTCCAGGAGTCGCGCTGCTCGGGTGAGTCGTCTCGCTCGAGCGTTTTCATGTTCACGCGCCGGTTGAACGTGTGGCCGCCGCTCGCCGGCCCAGGCGTCGGATCCACGTACACCTTCGTCTCGGCCAGATCCGGCTTCCGCGAGCGCAGCGCGTCGACGATCTGCTGATCCTCGACGAAGTCGACGTCCGTGTCGTTGGTCGCGACGTGGACGAGCAGCGGCACGCGCAGCTTGTCCACGTGATACAGCGGCGAGCGCTCGATATACAGATCGCGCTTCTCGAACGGCAGGCCCTTGATTCGTTCCTGGGTCGAGAAGCTGTGCTGATAGCGCGGACCCTTGTAGGACAGGCGGAACACGAGATTCGTCACCGGGACCATCGCGGCCGCCGCCTTGAAGGGCGTCGCGTCGCGAAACACCGAGAACAGCGTGATGTAGCCGCCGTGGCTCCATCCCATGATGCCGAGCCGCGACGGATCGACGTGCGGCAGCGTCTTGAGGTAGTCCACGGCGCTCATCACGTCGTCGACTTCGTACCCGCCGTAATCGATCGCGTTGTGGTGCTTCTCGCCGTACCCTGTGCTGCCTCTGTACTCGGGGCAGATGATGACGTAGCCGCGCTCGACCGCGTCCTTCACGAACGGGAACATGCTGATGCCCCAGTTGCCGTGGACGCCGCCGTGGACCCACACCATCGCCGCGTGGCCACGCGCGGCTCGCGTCGTGAGCGGCTGGAAGAGGTACGCCGGGACCTCGAAGCCACCGACGCTGCTGCGGTAGGTGACCTTCTTGAAGGCCATGACGCCGCGGCTGGCCTCGGCGTACCGCTTGTCCATCTCGGCTTTCTGATCGATATCCCGTTGAAAGTCGTAGCCCGGCGAGTGGTCCTTTGGATCGTCGCTGACATAAAGCTTGCCTACCCGCTCCTCATCGATCTGGATCGGCGGCCGCTGGCGCGCGGGCTGAGTTTGCGGCTGGGCGGCCGACTGCGCAAACGCCAGCCCGGCGACGCAGGAGACCCACAACGACACAGACGTGAGACGCCGCGCTGACAGGACCATACCACTGACCTCCTGATCGCCAGGCCACAGTAGCGCAGCCCTTCAGGGCTGCTGAATCGAAGGCGAGTATCACACGCCCGCCGGCGTACGGCCAAGGCGGGTGGCCCGTATAATGCGCGGACGATGGCGCTCGCGGCAGGTACGCGCCTGGGACCCTACGAGCTTCGAGACCTGATCGGCGCGGGAGGCATGGGAGAGGTCTACCGTGCGCACGATCCGCGCATCCGGCGCGACGTCGCCATCAAGATCCTTCCGGCATCCTACGCCGCCGACGCGGAGCGCCTCGAACGGTTCCGGCGTGAGGCGCGCGCGGCGGGCGGCCTCAACCATCCGAACATTCTGACCGTTCACGACGTCGGCACCGATCCCGGTCAGCCGTACATCGTGTCAGAGCTGCTCGACGGCGAGTCGCTCCGTGAGGTCATTCAGCGCGGCCCCGTCTCCCTGAAACGCGCACTCGAATGGGGCGCGCAGCTCGCGCGCGCCCTGGCCGCGGCGCACGAGCGGGGGATCGTTCATCGCGATCTGAAGCCGGAGAACGTGTTCGTCACACGCGACGGCCGAGTCAAGATCCTCGACTTCGGCATCGCGGGCGTCGTCACGGTGTCGAACGCGAGCGCCGCCACACGTGTCGAGACGGTGGCGACCCAGCCGGGGGTGCTCGTCGGAACCGTCGGATACATGGCGCCCGAGCAGACGGCGGGCGCGCAGCCGGACGCTCGCTCGGATATCTTCGCGCTCGGCGTCGTGTTGTACGAGATGCTCACGGGCCGTCAACCGTTCAAGCGTGCGACGACGGTCGAGACGATTGCCGCCTCTCTCGCAGGCGAGGCTCCTTTCCTGGATCCCGCCGAGGCCCCTCCGGCGGTCGCGCGCTTCGTGCGCCGCATGATGGCGCGCGATCCGACGGAACGGTTTCAGTCCGCCCGCGACGTCGCGTTCGTGCTCGAGGAGGTCGACGTTGCGCTCCCCGCGCCTGCACCGCTTGGTCAGCGCCGTCGCCGCGCGACCTGGTTGCTCGTCGCGGCTCTCTGCCTCGCCGCGCTTGCCGCCGCGATAGGACTGTTTCTCCCCCGTCAGAGCCCATCCCCGACCTATCGGCCTCTGACGGCACGGCGCGGCACCGTGTGGTCCGCGCGTTTCGCACCAGACGGCCAGACGATCGCATACAGCGCGAGCTGGGACGGAGAGCCCGTCGAGCTCTTTTCCTCCCGCGTCGGCAGTCTTGCGGCCCGCCCGCTCGACTTTCCTCCGGCGGCACTGGCATCGATATCCCGGAGCGGCGAGATGGCCCTGCTCCTCAATCCTCGTTGGATCCTCACGTATCTGAGGGTCGGCACGCTCGCGCGCGCGGAGCTGGCGGGGGGCGCGCCGCGCGAGCTGGCCTCCGGTGTTCATGGGGCGGACTGGTCCCCCGACGGCCGTGAGTTGGCGATTGTGAGAGCGGTGGACGGCGAGTACCGGCTGGAGTTTCCGATTGGCCGGATCCTGTACGCGACCCGCGATGCGACGCTGCATTCGCCGCGCGTGTCGCCTGACGGCCAACGCATCGCCCTCTTCGAGCGGACATCGGGCACGAGTCGGGTTATCACGGTCTCGACCGCAGGCGAGCGGCGGATTCTCAGCGACGGCTGGGAAATCACCTCGAGGGGCGTTGCCTGGCGTCCCGACGGCGACGAGGTCTGGTTCACGGCCGGGCGAACCAGAACGCTCGGCCTGCACGCGGTTTCTCCCGGCCGCGGCGAACGAACGTTGCTGCAACTGCCGAAGACGTTCGAGCTGTTCGATGTCGCGAACGATGGCCGGGTGCTCGTTGGACACATCGTTCAACATCAGCTCGTGTCGAGCCGGCGGTCTGGGGCCGAAACCGATCAAATCACCTCCTCGAGCGACCTGAACGCATTCCTGCATGACATCTCGGACGACGGATCAGTCGTTGTGTACAGCGACACAGAAGGTCTCAGGCTCAAGCGCAACGACGGCTCGTCACCGGTGTTGCTGGCGCGTTCCGATCGCTGGAGTCCGTGGAGCGCGCTGGCGCCGGATGGAACGGCCGTCCTCGGCCCGCTGCAGACGGCGTCGGAGGCCGCGCTGACGCTCGTCCCCACAGGAGTCGGCGATCCGCGGGCATTTCGGGAGCTCGGTCCGGTGCTATGGGCCGACTGGCTCCCCGACTCGCGCCGCTTCCTGTTCGCGAAGGCAAAGGGCAGCGGCACCACGTTCGGAATCGCCGACGTCATGACGAACCGGCACGACGAGATCCTCACGACGGACGAATCCCTGCCGTCTGGGGTCGACCCGCAGGTGGCCGCCGACTCCTTCAGGCTGTCGCCCGACGGGCGCCGGGTTGCGATGAAGGGCAGGCGCGGGCTGCAGATCTATTCGATCGACGGAGGAGCCCTGCGGCTCATACCCGGCGTGTACGCGGACTACACATTGATTGGATGGACCGCGGACAGCCGCGCGCTCCACCTGTACCGCATGGGGGACGTCCCCGTGACGGTCAGCCGGCTGGAAATAGACAGCGGTACCGTACGTCCCGCGATGCTCCTCGCACCGGTCGACCGCGCGGGCCTGTGGCGAATCCATCCCGTCCGAGTGACGCCGGACGGCCGAGGGTACGCCTACACGGCGTCACACTTTCTGTCAGACCTCTATCTCATCGAGGGCGTACGCTAGGCCATCGTTCCTGACACGACCAAGCGCGTCACCGGCGCCGAACCGCTTTCTTCCGTCTGGAGACTGCCTTCGCGCGCTTCGGCGCGGGCAACGATCGTTTTTTGTACTTCGGCTGATACAGCTGCACCCGCACGCCGCCGGGCATCGTCAGGTGCGTCACCAGGCCATACCCGTGGTCGGCGATCTCATCATCGAATCTCACACCGCGGCGCTTCAGTTCCGACACCGTCTTTGCGACATCGTCGGTGAAAAAGGAGATGTCGTGCTGCCCGGAAGGCGCGCCGTCGGTCCCCTCGGTCGGATGCACGCCGAGGTCTCCCTCCTTGAAATCGAAAATCAGCCAACCGCCGCCGACATCGCTGAACGGCAGCTGAAGCTTGTCGCGAAGAAACGCGCGGAGCTGGTCCGGCTGCGACGAATAGAAGAGCCCGTGAATGCCTTTGATCATGTCGGTTCCTTCGGCTGGAGCAGCCCTAAAGAGTGCGCGACGCCCTCACGCCCGAAGCAGGCCTGAAGGCCTGCGCTACTTGGCGGCCGGCGGCGCCCAGAATCCGGGCGTGCCTTTCGCCGCGGCGGCCGAAGCGCCGTGAAACAGCGCGGCATTGAACAGCACGCGGAACGTCCCGAAGGGCTGGCCGCGCCATTGCGGCCGGAACCCGATCAGGATGACATGTCCATCGCCGTGCCGCACGTCGAGCGCCGCCGCATGGCCGTGCAGGAAACGCTCCCCGAGCAGATACCCGGAGAGCAGCGGCGAGCCTCTCGGCTGATACCGCGCGAGCACATCGCCGCGAAACCCATCCTGCGGCTGAAACGCGGCGCTGTCGTCAAAGAACACGGCCGCCTGCTGCGGCATTCCGGCCATGACCGGATGAGCCGGGTCTGTGGTGACGTGAAGGATCGATCCGCTCGCGAAGAACTCCTGGCGCTTGAGGCCGGCGGTCACGTTCTTGACCGGAAGCTGCAGCCGATCGATCGCAAACTCGCTGCTCCGATTGAGGCAGACGAGGGTGCCGCCGGCCCGGACGAACTCGTCGAGCGCGCGAACGCCGCGCGTGGCGATGCCCCCTTCGTAGCGAGGCGGCACCGATCCCGGCGCGAAGCCATCCACGATCGCCAATGGCCGCTCGTCGGCGAGAATCAAGACATCGAATCGCTCGCGAAGGTTGCCTCCCTGGATATCTCCGTTGCGCACGTTGACGAAATCGAAGCCGTAGCGCTCGAGCAGCCACTCTGTCCAGCCCGCGTCCATGCTCGCCATCCACGGTTGGTACAACCCGAGCCGCGGTCGTCCTACTTCCACGCCGGCGGCGGCTGTTCGCTCCGCTTTCAGCGCGAGATCCCGGACCCAGCCGTCGATCGCCGAAGAGCTCGCGCCCGCGACGATGTAGCGCGCCCCTGACGGACGGCCGGTATCCATGCGCACCGAGGCGCCGGCCCTCCAGGCGGCGTTCAAGGCACGGAAGGCGTTGTTCTGGGAGGGATCCAACGCGAGCGCGGCGCCCGCCCCGGAGATCTCGCCGGGCGGAGGCATGATCGCAGCCGCGACCGGATGCGAATCGAAACCGATTCCGGGAACGCTGTCGAAGGGCGCGCTGTCCACCGGCCGCTCGGCCGGTGGTTGCGACCCGTTGCCGTTGGTTTGCGTGCTCTTCACGGCTCCAAGCGGCTGCATCGCGCGCCGGAATTCGGGTGTCAACGGCGCGCGCGCCTCGATCACCCGGACACCCATCTGCAGCGGCAGCGTCCAGCCGGCCGCGTCGTACGGCTGCTCAGGCGGTCCCTCGGGAAACTCGCGAAGATCGGGATACACCTGGACGTCGAGCACCTGCCGCGCCAGTTCCCCGAACGGCTGGTTCATTGCGATCACCCATGAGCCGGCGGGGTACGACACGCCGTCGTGCGCGGCGGCCGACGACAACTGGTGGACGCGGAGGCCGTTGAACGCCAGGCGCCGGAGCAGTTCCACGGCCGCGAGAGGATCGCGCTGCTGCCTGGGCACGATGTACGCGAACGGCGGCTCGCGCTCGTACTTCCGAATCTGATCGCGGCCCGCCTGATAGCGGTTGTAGAGCAGCTCTTCCCGATACTTCGCCGCGAAGTCGAGCACCGACATCGACGCCGTGAGCATGTAGTCCACCGCGTCGCGGAGCCGCCACCACCCACCGCGCCACGGGCTCGCATACAGCGCCTGCGGACGCAGGTCGCGCATGTCGCGCGGGTAGTCGGCAATCGTGTAGAGATGCGGCGTCGCGTACCGATAGAGCGCCGTCTCGGTCCAGAACGCGTTGATGTTCTGAAGCATCGGCAGATAGTCGATGTAGCCCGGATACCAGGCGTCGAACCCGGTGCCCATGTGGGTGGCCCCGACCTGCCCGCGCTCCTCGAGGCTCCGCGCGATCGCCATCCCGATCATGTTCACCGTCCGCGACATGATGGGCGGAACCTGGGTCGCGATCGGCTCGGCGAACGGCGGCAGCCAGATGCGGGTCGGGAAGGGTGACGACTGGTGATGCACGTAGATGATCTGAGGCTCCCACCGCCGCCAGACACGACCAATCTCGCGCGACTCGATCATGTTGAGCATGTACGCGTCGCGATTGTTGTCGTGGCCGATGTACCGCTGGTACAGCTCCGGCTGCGGAGCGACCTCGTAGGGCGTGCCGACGTTCGACTTGTACCAATCCGCGACGAGTGTCTGTCCGTCCGGGTTGATCGACGGCCAGAGCATCAGGATGACGTTGTCCAGGATGGCGGCGGTCTTCGGATCCGCGGCGCCGCTCACGAGGTCGTAGGCCAGCTGAATCGTGTGCTGAGCCCCGGCCACCTCGCTCGCGTGCAGGCCGCCGTCGATGTGAACGATCGCCTTGCCCTCGCGCGAGAGCCGGCGGGCTTCTTCGTCGGTCAACCCCTCGGGGCTGGCGAGGCGCAGCGCGATTTCACGGTACTTGTCGACCGCCGAGAGGTTGGCCGGGCTCGAAACGAGCGCGACCTGCCACGGCCGCCCCAGCGTTGTCCGGCCAATCTCGACGAGCGTGATCCGATCGCTCGCCGCGTCGAGCTTTCTGAAATAGGCGATCGATTCTTCGTAGGTCGCGAGCTTGAAGTCGGCCCCCACGCGAAAGCCGAGGACCGATTCCGGCGCGGGCAGGGACGACTGCGCGAGCAGGCCGACGCCCGCCAGGGCCAGCGCGACCGGCAAAACGGAACGCCTCGTCATCCGCAGGAGGATAGCACCACGGGCCGGTTACAGACGAAGCATCGCCGCCGCGTTCCGCCAGTAGACTTTCTCGCGCTCCGGCCCGTCGATCGGCAGACGATCGATGATGCCGATCGTCTCGCGGATATACATCGGTCCCTTCTCCGGATCGAATGGCGCATCCGACGCGAAGAGCACGTGGTCCGCGCCGAAGAAGCTGAAGCCGCAGACGGTCGCGTCGTACGCGCCGAACAGCGCCGTATCCGCGTAGAACATGCGAAAGTAGTCCAGCGGCCGGCGCTTCAGCGACGCAAGAACGCCGGAGTAGTCGACGTCCGACGTGCGCGCGCCCAGCTGATCCCAGCCCGGGCCGATTCGTCCTTCGAAGTACGGCGCCATCGCCCCCATGTGGTGCGTGATGATCTTCAGGTTCGGATATCGATCGAATAGACCCGCAAAGACGATGCGGGACATGGCGGCGCTCGTTTCGTACGGCCAGCCGAATGTCCACCAGATCTCGTACTCCGAGCGTGACTCGGAGCGGAAGTCCGCGACGTCGGCGCCCCGGTAGGGATGGAGCCAGATCGGCAGGTCGTACCGCGCCATCGCGTCGAAGAGCGGCATGAACTCCGGCGCGGCGATCGGCCTGCCCAGCGCGTTCGTGAAGAGCTGAATGCCCCGCGCGCCAAGCTCCTCGACGGCACGCCGCGTCTCAGCGGCGGCAGCCTCAGGATCGTTGAGTGGAAGCGAAGCGACGAACGCGGGAAAGCGCTCCGGAAAGCGGCCGACCAGCTCCGCCATCCCGTCATTCGCTACGCGGGCCAGGTCGACCGCGGCCGCACCGTCCGCGAACGCTTCGATCGGCGGCGTCGCGATCGACAGGACCTGCTCGTACCCGTCGAAGCGGTCCATGACCCGGAAGCGGACCTCCAGGTCGATCAGCATCGGGATGTTCCGCATCCGTTTGCCGATGTCCTTGTAGTCGGGCGCGACCTCCATCATCCGGCGGAAGTACGCTTCGGGGTAGATGTGGTTGAAGACATCGATCTTGCGCATGCTTCCTTTCCGGGCAATTCGCGCGCCATGCCGATGGGAGAATTTTTCACCGCTCCTGAGGGCCGCATCGGGCAGATTCTGTCACGTCACGGACGTCGTTCCTTGAAATCTGCGGAAATCGAGCGCGGCACCTTCGTTGCTCCTCTTTCGACGAATGGAGCCGCGCGCATGAATCCCCGCTTCGTCGAACTCGCCGCCGACCCGTCGCTCGTTCATGGCATCTACAACTACTGCGATCAGTGGTGCGCCTACTGCCCGCACACCGAGCGCTGCCTTGCGTTCAAGTGTCTCCGGGATCAGGAGCAGCGGCGCCCGGGTGACATCTTCGAAGATCTGGCCGCCAGCGTGAACGAGATGATTACCTTCTCGCGCGATGTCGTGCAGGCCGAAGGAGGCGCGACTCCCCTCGCGGACATCGCGGTCCTGCCGACGATCGGCTCCTCGGTCGATCTTCCGCACATCGACGATCCCCTGGAACGGCGCGGACGGGAATACGCGATGGAGACGGCCAGGTTCCTCATGTCGGTTGCTCCGACGCTCCCTTCGCCGAAGGCGGCCGCCGGCGGGACGCCGGGACCGATGGAGGTGATCGTGTGGTACCACGCGCTCATCGCGGTCAAGATCTACCGCGCGCTCGCAAGCGCGGCCATGGCCCGGAAGGGGAAGCCCGGGCTCGTGGATGATGCCCAGGGGTCAGCGAAGGTGGCGCTGATCGGAATCGATCGGTCACGCAAAGCCCTGCGCCAACTCCAGACCAGGCTGCGCGATGCGGGGATCGAGCGTTTGCTGGCACGGCTGGAACGTCTTGGGGCAGACGTCGAGCGGCGGTTCCCGGATGCGAGGGCGTTCATCAGGCCGGGGTTGGATGAGGGCAGGACCTGAAGCCGCCTCGAGCACCTATTGCAGTTCGCCTGGCTCCGATTTCAAGAAAGCGCGGATGGCCGCCTGTTCCTGAGGCGCCTTGATTCGCGTGAACAGCTTCTCTCCCAGGTGCCTGATCGTCTCGCCGCGATCGAACGGGAGCTTCTCGTACATGACGCCGCCCGTAAAATGACAGGGACGGCACTGTTTCTCGAGGATCGGCTTGACGTCCCGATCGAAGTCGGGCGCAGCGGGGGCGGCCGGCTCAGTCGCCCTGGCCACCTGACGCTCGGGAAGCTGTTCAGCGGCCGGAGCGGGCGGGCCCTGGGTGTGACGAGCGGTGGTACAAGTCGAGGCAGCCGCCAGGAGCAGCGCCGCGATTGCGAACTGCCACGTATTCATGCGGTTCAACCTGGAGGGCGGACCTCTCAGGTCCGCCGATCATCGGGAGGGCGGACCTCTCAGGTCCGCCGATCAGTATAGACCTGAAGGGATCGCACAGATGCGCCGGTGTGAATGGGCGGGAGGTCCAGAGCGCCATCAAGAACGCCCGCGCGCTCTAGAATAGCTCCGGAGTGATTCGTGGGGGTATCCGATCCAGTTTCAGCCGTCGATCTTCTCGTGTTCGGTCCGCATCCCGACGACCTCGAGATCGGCCTCGGAGGAACCGTCGCGCGTCACAGCGCTCGGGGCTCGCGCGTGGGCCTGTGCGACCTCACACGTGGCGAGCTCGCGACGAACGGGACGCCCGAGGAGCGGCTCCGCGAAGCGGAAGAAGCGGGACGGGTGCTCGGCGCGGCCTGGCGCCGTAATCTCGGTTGGCCGGACGGCGGCATCGACGGCGCACCAGTCCAGCTCCGGGCGGCGGTCGAGCTGATCCGGGCGGCGCGACCCCGGGTGATCGCCGCTCCGCACTGGCGGGATCGCCATCCGGATCACCTCGCAGCCAGCCGCGTCCTGACGGAGGCCGCCTTCAAGAGCCGTCTACGCCGGTTCGCGGCCGACGGCGATCCGTGGGAAGGAGAGTGGGTCTGCTACTACTTCATCAACGACGACTTCATCAACGACGACGGAAAAGCGTCTTTTCTGATCGATGTCTCTGAACAGTACGACGTGAAGCGACGAGCGCTCGCCTGCCACCGCAGCCAATTCCAGCCGGCCGACCGCGACGCCCGGCCGACGCGGCTCACGTCGCCCCGGTTCCAGCAGCTCATCGAAAGCCGTGACGCGCACTGGGGCGCCCTCGCGGGGGTCGCCTTCGCCGAAGGTATCGTCGTCCGCGAGCCCGTCGTGCGCGCGGACCTCTTCCGTTGATAAGGGGTCAGGCCGACCCCATGAAAATCGGCATCGTCTGTTACGCGTCTCTGGGCGGGAGCGGTATCGTCGCGACCGAGCTGGCCCTGGCGCTCGCCGCGCGCGGCCACTCGGCGCACCTGGTCAGCAGCGACCCGCCGTTCCGGCTGCCGTCGGCCGCCGCCGGCGTGACCTTCCACCGCGTGGATACGCCGGGGTACCCTCTGTTTCGCGAATCGCAGTACCTGCTCGCGCTCTCGACGAGCCTCGTGCATCTCGTGCGGCGCGAGCGCCTCGACGTCGTGCACGCTCACTACGCCGTGCCGCACGCGACCGCCGCGTACCTCGCCCGGCAGATCCTGATCGGCACCGGCGCCGAGCTGGTGCCCCGTATCGTCACGACGCTTCACGGAACCGACATCACGCTGGTCGGCAGCGACCCGTCCTATGCGGCATCGGTGGCCTTCTCCATCGACTGCTCGGACGGCGTGACAGCGGTTTCCGAAAGCCTGAAAGCCGACACGTACCGCGCGCTGCAGGTGCGGTCTCCGATCGCCGTCATTCCGAACTTCCTGGATTGCGGCAGATACCGCCGCGTTCCCGACCCGGCGCTGCGGGCGCGTCTGTGTCCGCCAGACCGCTACGACGCGCTCGTCATACACGCGTCCAACTTTCGCCCGGTGAAACGAGTGAGCGCGGTGATCGAAATCTTCAAAGGCCTCCGCAAGCGCGTACGAGCGCGGCTCGCGCTGGTCGGTGACGGGCCGGACCTCGAGGAGGCGATGCGGACAGCGTCAGCCGAGGGCCTGGTTCACGACGTCGTCGTCCTCGGCGAGCAGCAGGACATGGTGCCCATCCTGTCGATCTCGGACCTGTTCCTCTTGCCCTCGGCTCAGGAGAGCTTCGGACTCGCCGCGCTTGAAGCCATGGCGTGCGGCGTGCCCGTGGTGGCCTCCCGGGTCGGTGGACTGTCCGAGGTCATCACCGATGGGATCGACGGTTTCCTGAGGCCCGTCGATGACATCGATGGCATGGTGGACGTTGGCGTGGCGGCGCTCACCGACCGCAACCTGCGCGACCGAATCGCCGACCGGGCCATCCGGACCGTTGGCGAGCGCTTCTGCACTGAGCGGGTCGTTCCCCTTTACGAGGAGTACTACCGAACCGTCCTGAACTCCGGACACACCCACTGAAGTCCGCCTTCTCACGGCCCTGCAAGAAACCTCTCTGCCTGCGTTCTACGGGAGAACGGCACGGCTGGAGGTGCGCCAGTGAGCGATCGACGGGCTAGAAACGACCCGCGGCTGTATCAGATAGCCGTCCTCGGCTCGCTGCTGATCTACGGCCTCTTTCGACTGGAGTTCGAGGTCACGATCGGCCGGGCGGCGATCTTCATCGGCAGCGTGCTCCTGACGCAGTACGTCTGCTCCCGGTTGTGGAAGCTACCGGCGTTCGACCCCAGAAGCGCCCTCATCTCCGGCCTTTCGTTGTGTCTGATGCTCCGCACCAACAGCGCGGGGCTCGCCGTGCTTGCGGCCGTCGTCACGGTCGCGAGCAAGTTCCTGGTACGGCTGCGCGGGAAGCACATCTTCAACCCGACCAACTTCGGCATCGTGGCCCTCCTCGCGACGACCGGGGAAGTGTGGGTCTCGCCGGGGCAGTGGGGCAACACGGCGTTGCTGGGGTTCCTGATGGCGTGCCTCGGCGGACTGGTGGTCAACCGGGCGGCCAGAAGCGACGTGACGTTCGCATTTCTCCTGGCGTGGGGACTTCTCGTGATGGGTCGGTCAATCTGGCTGGGCGATCCGTTGAGCGTGCCGTTTCACCGGCTCGCAAGCGGGTCGCTGCTGCTCTTCGCGTTTTTCATGATCTCCGATCCCAAGACGACCCCCGATTCGCGAGCAGGACGAATCCTGTTCGCGGCGCTCGTGGCGCTGGGCGCCTACTACGTCCAATTCAAGCTCTTCCGAACCAACGGCCTGCTGTGGTCGCTCGCCGTCTGTTCGCTGCTCGTGCCCGTGATCGATCGACTCGTTCCTGGAGGCCGCTACGACTGGCTTCACATTCAGTCACAAGGGAGCATCCGCATGACCTCATTCAAACGCGTCGCCTCAATCTTTCTTCTCGTCCTGGTCGCCATGGTCGCCGCGCATCCCGCGGCCGCGTTCTGCGGCTTCTACATTGCGAAGGCTGACTCGAAGCTCTTCAACCGGGCCTCGCAAGTCGTGCTCGTCCGCGACGGCGATCGAACCGTGATGACGATGGCGAACGACTTCAAGGGGGAGCTCAAGGAGTTTGCGATTGTGATCCCGGTGCCGACGTCGATTCAGCGCGACCAGATCAACGTGGGTGACAAGATGATCATCGATCATCTCGACGCCTACTCGGCGCCGCGGCTCGTCGAGTACTTCGACGAGAATCCATGCAGGCGGCTGTCGAGGGACGAGGACCGTGTCCCTCAAGCGGCGGCGGAGCTCTCCTCGAAGACGGCGAGCAGGCAACGGGCGAGGAGCCTCGGCGTCACGATTGAGGCGCAATACACGGTCGGCGAATACGACATCCTCATCCTGTCGGCGACGCAAAGCGGCGGGCTCGCCACCTGGCTGAAGGAAAACGGCTATCGCATGCCCGAAGGGGCGGCCCCCGTACTCGGAAGCTACATCAAGCAGAACATGCGTTTTTTCGTCGCGCGCGTAAACCTGAAGGAGCAGACGAAGCTCGGGTTCTCCTATCTGCGTCCCATCCAGGTCGCGTACGAGTCTCCAAAGTTCATGCTGCCGATCCGGCTCGGCACGCTGAACGCCGACGGCGCTCAGGACCTGTACCTCTACACTCTCACGCGCAAAGGGCGCGTCGAGACGACGAACTACCGGACCGTCAAGCTGCCGACGGGGATGGAGCTTCCCACCTTCGTCAAGACCGAGTTCGGCAAGTTCTACGGCGCGATGTTCGGCGAGCAGGTTCGTCGACAGGACATGAGAACGGTGTTCGTGGAGTACGCCTGGGACATGACCTGGTGCGATCCGTGCGCTGCCGATCCGCTGACGAACGACGAGCTGAGGAAGCTCGGCGTGTTCTGGCTCGACGAGGGGAGGGGCCAGAACGTGTTCCTGACGAGGCTGCACGCGCGATACGACAGCGCCCACTTTCCGGATGATCTGGTGCTCCAGCAGACGGCCGATCGCGAGAATTTCCAGGGCCGGTACGTATTGCGCCACCCCTGGACCGGCGGCGAATCCTGCAGCGCAGCCGAGCAGTATCGGCGGGATCTGAGGCAGCGCAACGAGCAGGAAGCGCAGACGCTGGCGTCGCTGACCGGTTGGGACATGGAAAGCATCCGCAAGCGGATGCCCGGGCTGACGGCGGAGCCGCTGCCCGAGCCGAAGTGGTGGCAGCGGCTCTGGAAGTGACCGGCCCGAGTGGGGCAGCCCGCGCCGTCAGGGAGACGGCGCGGGCCGCAACTTACTTCCGAGTTACTTCCGAGGTTGAACGGCGGCCGTCGGGTTCTCCCTCCGCAGCCCCGCGCGGCGCCGACGATGGGCCAGCTCGATGTTGTTCTGCACGTCGACTATGCCGGGCACGCTCCACGCAATCTCGCCGATGGCGTGCTTGACTCGCTTGTGCTGGGCGCTCCCCGTCAAGGTCACCTGACCCGACTCGCACCGCACCTCGACCTCGGAGTTGGCCGAAAGAAACGGATACGCCTCGAGCGCGTCCTCGATGAGGTCTTCGATCTCATCGTCATTCGGAATGCGCTGAAATAGCTGCTGGAACTGAGGCACGCCGGTCGTGGGGATTGGCGGCTGAAATCCAATCGCCCGCAGGGGCGAGGACTCCTGGAGCGACGGCCATGCAGCCGTCTGCAAAGTCGGCAGAGCCTGCGCATCTTGAACGACCGGGAATGGACCGCCTGGCACCGCGTAGCCATTTCCAGCCCCTGCAATCAGGGCGAACGGCTGACGCGGGTACGCGGCAATCGGCGGCGAGGACTGAAGCGCGTAGGTCGTTGGGAACATCAGCATCGTGTGGGGGACGTTCGCTCCTGAGAAGCCAAAACCCTGCTGAGGCGTCGGCAAGCCCGCCGTCCGAGGATCCTGGGATCCCGGTGCCGCGGGAGAAAACTGCGCAGGAGAGAATCCGTAGTCGAACCAGTTCATGAGTACCTCCCTTTTGAGGAATGGCAGGGTTGGCCGCGCCGCGGACCGCGGTGCGAGCAAATCTTCGAGTCCCCGATTCAACGCCGCAGCGCCCGAGCCGTGGATGGCAAACGAAGTTCGCAACGCGGATGCCACCGGCGTTCGTCTCTCCCGGTGGTCACTTTCCGTCGATTCGACGTACTCTCGCGTTGTGTTGCGAGGCAGCGGGCCTCAGCCACTTTCGACGTACGACCTCATCACCGGCCGTCGCCGTTGCAGGACAGCACGTTAGGAGAATTCTGGAAGAGGCGGAGGAATTACACGCGAGAAATTACACGCCGACCGTTCAACCGACCATCGGCGTTCAGCTCGCGTTGTAGGACTGTCGGGGTCGGCGGGTCAGACGGCGGGTCTTGCCGGCTGGCCCGTTTTGGGCATCTGGACCTTGCCCCGGAGGCATCCGCCGTCGGCGATCGCCAGGCGCGGCGAGACCACGTCGCCGTTTATGGACCCGGTGTTCTGAATCTCGATTCTCTCTCCGGCTGTGACGTTGCCGGTGACCGCGCCCATGATGACGACCGATTTTGCGGCGATGGCCGCCTTGATATCGGCGTGAGGGCCGATGGTCAGCGTGTGGTTTGGCAGGGTGACGCTGCCTTCCATCTGGCCGTAGAGCGTGAGGTCTTCGGAGGCACTGAGCTCGCCCTTGATCATCACGGATTTTCCAAGATCCATCACTACATTCTCCACGGGCTTTTTGACCGGCGCCGCTTCTACCGACGAGCCACGGCTCGGGCTCGGCGGCTTGACAGCCTCATCTCGTTTCCACATTGGGCGCCTCCTCCGGGTGTTTCAACGACCGCCCTCGGGGATGGAAGAGCTGCCACCGTTCTAGGCGGCCTTGGCACTGTAGCGCGAGCCTGAGCTGGACGTCTAGCTCAGGCGTAGCGCCGACGAGCTCCGCCGTATAATGCGGCGGCCCCTCAATGCGGCGCTGCGCTCTTGTATTCGCGTGTCTGCTCCTCTTCCTCGGAGCTGCAGCGGAGCCGCCGATTCTGATCCGCGCCGCACGTCTCTACGACGGCCTCGGTGCGCGCCTCGTGTCGCCCGGCGTGGTACTGGTGCGGCAGAACCGCATCAGCGCGATCGGCGCGGCTGTCCAGGCACCGTCCGACGCGCGGATCATCGATCTCGGTGACACGACGCTGCTGCCCGGGCTTATCGATCTTCATACGCATCTGACCGACCGCGAAGGTGTCCACTGGGAGCAGGCGCTCGTCACGACGACGCCGAGCCAGGCGGCGCTGTGGGGCGCCAGGAACGCTCGCGTCACCCTGATGGCCGGCTTCACGACCTGCCGCGACATGGGACCCACCTGGCCGTACGTCGACGTCGACCTGCGGGATGCGATCGAGCAGGGGGCCGTGCCCGGGCCGCGGCTGATCGTCGCCGGCAATTACGTGTCCTCGACAGGGGGCGCAGGCGACGCGAAGCAATTCTCGATCTTCGTGGACGTCCCGACCGTCACGAATCTCGCCGACGGCCCGGTCGAGGTCACGAAAGCCGTGCGGACGAACTTCAAGCACGGCGCCGACTTCATCAAGATTCTGGCGACCGGCGCGGTCTTCTCGCGCGGCATTCCGCCCGGCGCGCAGCAGTATTCCGACGAGGAGATCCAGGCGGCGACCGTCGAAGCGAAGCGGTGGGGCCGTTGGGTCGCCGCGCACGCGCACGGCGCCGACGGCATCAAGGCAGCGATCCGCGCCGGCGTGCGAACGATCGATCACGGATCGTACCTGGATGACGAGGCGGTCGCGATGCTGAAGGCCACGCGCGCGACGTTCTATGTCCCGACGCTCTACACGAGCGCGGCGGTGCTCGAGGACGGAGCGTCCGGGTCGGCGCCAGCCGCGCAGATCGAACGGCTGCGCCAGATTCGCGGGATCGAAGAGGCGGGCTTCCGGCGCGCCCTCGCCGGGGGCCTGCCGATCGGCTTCGCGACCGACGCGGCGGTGATTCCGCACGGGCGCAATGCGCGCGAGCTGCTCGTGCGCGTCAAGCTCGGCGAGTCTCCGATCTCCGCAATGAGCTCGGCGACCAGACTGAACGCTGAGATCCTCGGCTGGACGGATCGGGTCGGCACGCTCGAGCCCGGCAAGCTGGCCGACATCATTGCCGTCCCCGGCGATCCGCTGGCGGACCTCACCGTCATGGAGAAGGTCGGTTTCGTGATGAAGGACGGACAGATCTATCGGGACGATCTGTCGCGGAAAAGGGAATAGTCGTCCTCGCGAACAGCAGCCCGCCGGCGGCGACCGAGCTGCTGAACGCGATCCTCGAGCGCCTCAATCAGCAATCCACGCGACTTTAGGCTTCCTGCGATCGGAGTATTTCGGGCTCCGGTGTGCAAGTTTGGCCAATCTAGCCATTTTCCGCAGGGTCCACTGATTGCAGGTCCGTCCGTTTCCCACGAACCGTTGGCCCCAATGTCCACGAGGGAACGCGGCGCCCTGCGTGTTCTGACCCATCGGTCGCGTGGCCACAGTTGAGAAAGGCCATGGCTCCCTCATGAAGAGCTCGAAGAGCTCGCACCATTCCTCCGATGTGAAACTCCGGAGCTGGCGAATGCCGGCGCTCGGGACGCGTGAAACGCCAAGGCTGAGAGGTTGGCTCCAGGTCCTGCTGATGCTGGGTCTGGCGGCCTTTTGGGCGCGGCCGCTCTTCGCCCAACCGAGCGTCCAAGGGCAGTGGCGAACGCTCCCGAATCTGATGCCGATCAACCCGGTGCACGCCGCGCTCCTGAACAACGGCAAGGTACTGATCGTCGCGGGTTCGGGGAACGTCGCGACCGAGTTGAACTTCGAGGCTGCCCTCTGGGACCCGGAGACCGACACGATAGTCAGGCAGCCGCTCCCGTGGGACATGTTCTGCAACGGGATGGTGGCGCTGCCAGATGGTCGGATTCTCATCAACGGTGGGAATCTGGCGTACGACCCGTTTTTCGGTGAGCCACGGAGTGCCGTATACGACCCTGCCACCGATCAGTTCACTGACATCGAGAACATGCTGCACGGGCGCTGGTATCCGACAGTCACCGCCCTGGGCGATGGCAGCGTCATGACCTTTTCGGGGTTGAGAGAGACCGGCGGAACGAACACCGCGGTGGAGATCTACACGGTCGGTTCGGGATGGAGCCTGGAGTATCCGGCGGGCTGGACTCCGCCGCTCTATCCCCGCATGCACCTGTTGCCCGACGGCAGGGTGTTCTATTCCGGCTCGGGTCGGGGGTCCAGAATCTTCAACCCTACGACGAAAACGTGGTCCGCTGTGGTCGCCACCACCAGGCATGGCAGCAACCGCACGTACGGCACCTCGGTCCTGCTGCCATTGACTCCGGCGAATGGATACAGGCCGCGCGTGATGATCCTGGGCGGCGGCAACCCGGCCACGGCGACAACCGAGATCATCGACCTCTCAGCCGCCACGCCCACATGGGAGTTCGGCCCGAGCATGTCTCAGCCCCGGATTGAGATGAACGCGACGATTCTGCCGAGCGGCAAAGTGCTGGCAGTCGGCGGGTCAAGGGTGGATGAGGATGCGGGGACCGCGAGCCTGAATGCCGACCTCTATGATCCGATTGCGAACACGTTCGTTTCCGCCGGTGCGAATGGCTTTCCGCGTCTCTACCACTCCAATTCGCTGCTCCTTCGAGACGGCACGGTGTTGCTATTCGGCGGCAACCCCCAACGCGGTTCGTACGAGCGGCGTATGGAGATCTACTCCCCCGCCTACTTGTTCAATGCGAATGGCAGCCTTGCCGCTCGGCCCACGATCAGCGGAGTGACGCCCGAAGCGATCGGCTATGGCGGCACGTTCCAGGTTCAGACGGCGGAGGCGGCCGACGTGAGCTCCGTCGTGCTGATCCGACCCGGCGCAACGACCCATGCCTTCGACATGGACCAGCGGTTTGTCGGGCTCGCCTTCACGCGCGGAGCCGGTGTGCTGAACGTGACTGCGCCACCGAGCGGCAACATCGCTCCTCCCGGATATTACATGCTGTTTCTCGTCAGGAACGGAGTTCCCTCGATCGCTGCGATGGTCAAGGTCGGTGCTTTCACCGATACGACGCCGCCCACGGCGCCGACCAACGTGACGGCGACGGCCAACGGTACCCAGATTGGGTTGAGTTGGGGCGCCGCGACCGACAACGTCGGCGTGACCGGCTATCAGATCGAGCGCTGCCAGGGCGCCGGCTGCGGCACCTTTGCGCTGATCGGGACGGCCACTGGCCTCGCCTACACCGACATCGGCCTGAGTCCCACCACGAGCTATTCGTATCGCGTCCGGGCGAACGACGCCGCCGGCCTGCTCGGGCCGTACTCGAACGTGGCGTCGGCGACGACCGGGTCAGCACCTCCCCCGTCTGGCGGGTTGGTGGCGGCCTATGGTTTCGAGGAGGGCACGGGCACGAGCGTGACCGACGCCTCAGGCAACAACCATGGAGGCACGCTGGTGGCGGGCTCGACGTGGAACACGGCAGGGCGGTTCGGCGCCGCGCTGCAGTTCAACGGCATCGGCGGAGGCGTGACGGTGGCCGACGCCGTTCCGCTCGACCTGACCGGCGGGATGACGCTCGAGGCCTGGGTGTATCCGACCTCCACCGTCGTCGGCTGGCGGACCGTCATCAGCAAGAACACCGAGCGGTACTTCCTGATGGCCGGCTCCGACAACAACCGCCCCGTCGGAGGCGGGACGTTCACCGCGGGTGGCACTCTCAACCTCTCCGCGCCCAACGTGCTGCCGGTGAACACGTGGACCCATCTGGCCGCGACCTTCGACGGCACGAGCGTCCGGATCTTCGTCAACGGCGTCCAGGTCGCCTCGCAGGCGCAGAGCGGTGCCCTGACGACATCAACCGGCACGCTGACGATCGGCTACGACGCCTACGGCGAGGTGTTCGCCGGCCGCATCGACGAAGTCCGTATCTACAGTCGCGCGCTCGGCGTCGCCGAGATTCAGGTCGACATGGGCTTGCCCGTGGTTAACCCGGGGCCGCGGCTGACCATCACCCAGCCAGCGGCGGGCGCGTCGGTGAGTGGCACGACGGTCGCCGTCAGCTACACCGCCTCCGGCGACCTCACCGAGGTCGACCACGTGCACTTCACGCTCGACAACCTGCCGGAGGTGATGGACCTCACACTGGACGGCTCCTATCAATTCACCAACGTCGCAGCGGGTCCCCACGTGCTGCGTGGATATCTGGTCCGGATCGACCACTCGAAGATCCTCGGGACCGACGCCACGCCCGTCAACTTCTCCACGACTATCCCCGACACCACGCCGCCGGGCGCGCCTGGTACGCTGACCGCGACGCCCAACGGGGTCCAGATTGAGCTGAGTTGGGGGGCGGCGACCGACAACGTCGGCGTGACCGGCTACCGGGTCGAACGCTGCCAGGGCGCCGGCTGCATCAACTTCGCGCAGGTGGCGACCCCCATCAGTCTTTCCTATACCGACGGGGGCTTGAGTGCCACCACGAGCTATTCGTATCGCGTGCGGGCAAGCGACGCAGCCGGCCTGCTCGGGCCGTACTCGAACGTGGCGTCGGCTACGACCGGATCGCCACCTCCGCAGCCGACCGGATTGGTCGCCGCGTATGGGTTCGATGAGGGCACGGGCACAACTGCGAGCGACGCCTCAGGCAACGGCCGCACGGGGACGGTGGTGTCGGGCTCGACGTGGAACACGGCAGGGCGGTTCGGCGCCGCGCTGCAGTTTAGCGGCATCAGCGGAGGGGTGACGGTGGCCGATGCCGCCGCGCTCGACCTGACCAGCGGGATGACGCTCGAGGCCTGGGTTTACCCGACCTCCACCGTCGTCAGCTGGCGGTCCGTCATCAGCAAGAACACCGAGCGGTACTTCCTGATGGCCGGCTCCGACACCAACCGGCCGGTCGGGGGCGGGACGTTCACCGCGGGTGGCACTCTGAACCTCGCCGCGCCCAACGTGCTGGCCGTCAACACCTGGACCCATCTGGCCGCGACCTTCGACGGCACGAGCGTCCGGATCTTCGTCAACGGCGTCCAGGTCGCCTCGCAGGCGCAGAGCGGTGCCCTGACGACATCAACCGGCACGCTGACGATCGGCTACGACGCCTACGGCGAGGTGTTCGCCGGCCGCATCGACGAAGTCCGTATCTACAGTCGCGCGCTCAGCGTCGCCGAAATCCAGGCCGACATGGGCAGACCGATTCAACCATGATGCTGCGCCCCATGCCCATTTCTCGGAGGAAGGTTCTTCGGCAGATTGGCGCCGGTGTCGCTGCGACGGCGGTCGCCCCGTCGTTCGCTGAAGGTTCGGTCGATACGGCGCTCGGCAAGGAGCAGGCCCCTCAGAAGCCGGCCTCCGAGCCGGCGCACCCCGGGCGGCCTGTTCGGCTGAACAGGAACGTGAACGCATATGGCCCGTCGGACAGGGTGACGGCAGCGTTGCGTTCGGCCGTGAACGTCAACCGGCCTGCAGAAGAGGAACTGGCGACCTTGTGCGAGAAGATCGCCAGTCTCCACGGCGTTGCGCGAGAGCAGATCATCCTCGGGTGCGGCTCCAGCGATATCATCGCGACGGCGGCCCACGCGTTTCTGCAGTCCCGCACGAAGCTGGTCGCGGCCCTCCCGACATTCGAGTCGATCGGTCCCTATGCGCGCCAAGCGGGAGCTGAACTCGTTGCCGTTCCGTTGCGGGAGGACTACGCGCATGATCTGACGGCGATGCTCGCGCGCTGCGATGCAGCGACTGGGCTGGTCTACCTCTGCAACCCGAATAATCCGACGGGCACTCTAACCGCCCGGCGGGATCTGGACCGGTTCCTCGATAGCCTGCCGCAGACGACGTACGTCGTCATCGACGAGGCCTACCACGACTACGTCGAGAAGTCAGCGGAGCATGCCTCCTTCATCGATCGACCCCTCAACGATCGCCGTGTCATCGTCACGCGCAGTTTTTCGAAGATTTACGGACTGGCGGGACTGCGCATCGGTTACGCCGTCGCCGCGACCAGCACCGCCAACTCGTTTGCCGCCTTCCGGCTTTCTGACCGCATCAATGTCCTGGCAGCGAGGGCTGCCGCGATCGCGCTCGACGATACCGAGCACGTGCGAACGAGCATGATTCGGAACGTCAACGACCGTCAGGAGTTTTTCAATCAGGCCAATGCGAGGATGGTGCGAACGCTCGATTCGAATACGAACTTCGTGATGATCGATGCCGGCCGTCCAGCTGTCGAGACCGTTGCCCATTTCAAGAAGCACGACGTGCTGCTCGCGCAGCCGTTCCTCAGGTTCGAGAGGTACGTCCGGGTTTCGCTCGGAACGCCACGTGAGCTGCAGGAGTTCTGGCGCGTCTGGGACCTGATGCCGGGGGGCCACCACAAGATGTCCGTCTAGCGCGTGACCGTTGTTTTGGTTCCGCCGTACATGAAAAAAGCCCGCGTCGTCGTGAGACGACGCGGGCTTTGTTGAGATATCCCCGGCAGCGACCTACTCTCCCATGCAGTTATCCCGCACAGTACCATCGGCGGTAGCAGGCTTAACTTCCGTGTTCGGAATGGGAACGGGTGTGACCCTGCTCCTATGACCACCGGGAAACCGATTGACGATGGTGCGCATCGTCGATGTCAAAGAACAATAGACGAAGCCGAGACATACGCTCGGCTGCGCCCGCCGGTGAACGAGCGAGCCTTGCGGCTTGCGTTCACCGGAAACCGGTGACAACTGAATACCCTGCAAACGGTAGTTTTCGCGACCAGCACGCAGAAACAAATCTTATGGTCAAGCCGCACGGCTGATTAGTATCGGTTAGCTTCACGCGTCGCCGCGTGTCCACACCCGACCTATTGCCTGGTCATCTTCCAGGAGCCTTCAGAGCCCTTGCGGGCTGGGAGATCTCATCTCGTGGAGGGTTTCACGCTTAGATGCTTTCAGCGTTTCTCCCTTCCGAACATAGCTACCCGGCGCTGCCGCTGGCGCGACAACCGGTACACCAGAGGTTCGTTCAACCCGGTCCTCTCGTACTAAGGTCAACCCCACTCAAATCTCCTGCGCCCATGACAGATAGGGACCGAACTGTCTCGCGACGTTCTAAACCCAGCTCACGTACCGCTTTAACCGGCGAACAGCCGGACCCTTGGAACCTGCTACAGCTCCAGGATGCGATGAGCCGACATCGAGGTGCCAAACCTGAGCGTCGATGTGAACTCTTGGCTCAGATCAGCCTGTTATCCCCGGCGTACCTTTTATCCGTTGAGCGATGGCCCTTCCATGCGGAACCACCGGATCACTAAGGCCTGGTTTCCCACCTGCTCGATTTGTAAATCTCGCAGTCAAGCTCGCTTTTGCCTTTGCACTCTATGGCTGATTTCCAAACAGCCTGAGCGAACCTTCGCGCGCCTCCGTTACCGTTTAGGAGGCGACCGCCCCAGTCAAACTACCCACCTAGCAGTGTCCCTGATCTGGATGACAGATCGAGGTTAGAACGCCGGAGCGTTAAGGGTGGTATCTCACCGTTGACTCCCCCGAGCCCAAGAGCCCGGGTTCAAAGTCTCCCACCTATCCTGCGCATAACGCGCCAGCATTCACTACTAGGATGTAGTAAAGGTGCACGGGGTCTTTCCGTCTTGTCACGGGCAACCGGCGTCTTCACCGGTACCACAAATTCGCAGTGCCCCTCGTTGAGACAGCGCCCAGATCGTTACGCCATTCGTGCAGGTCGGAACTTACCCGACAAGGAATTTCGCTACCTTAGGACCGTTATAGTTACGGCCGCCGTTTACCGGGGCTTCAGTTCAAAGCTTCGCCTTGCGGCTGACCTCTCTCTTTAACCTTCCGGCACCGGGCAGGCGTCAGACCCTATACGTCGTGTTCGACTTCGCAGAGTCCTGTGTTTTTAGTAAACAGTCGCCTGGGCCATTTCACTGCAACTCTTTCACGCACGCCATCGCGAGGATGACGCACGTTGATAGAGCACCCCTTCTTCCGAAGTTACGGGGCTATTTTGCCGAGTTCCTAAACGAGGGTTCTCACTCGCGCCTGAGGATTTTCTCCTCGCCTACCTGTGTCGGTTTGCGGTACGGGTACCCCACCCACTCCTTAGAGGCTTTTCTTGGCAGCGTGGCGTCACCGGCTTTATGAGCTTGCGCTCTCGCCATGGCACCTCAGGGAATATGACCCTCCGGATTTTCCTGAAGGATCCCCCTACATGCCTGAACCAGCACGACCAGCGGCTGGCCCGGTTAGCCTCCTGCGTCCCCCCATCGTAATAACGTGGTTGAAGTAGTTCCGGAATGTTGACCGGATATCCATCCGCTACGCCTTTCGGCCTCGCGTTAGGACCCGACTGACCCTGAGCGGACGAACCTTCCTCAGGAAACCTTAGGCTTACGGCGGAGAGGATTCTCACCTCTCTTATCGCTACTTATGCCGGCAGGGTCACTTCTGCAGCCTCCACCAGTTCTCTCGATCTGGCTTCGCTGACTGCAGAACGCTCCTCTACCAAACCAACATCCCGCAGGACGTTGGATTCTACGGCTTCGGTCCTGTGCTTGAGCCCCGTTGAATTGTCGGCCCGGAGCCGCTTGACCAGTGAGCTATTACGCTTTCTTTAAAGGATGGCTGCTTCTAAGCCAACCTCCTGGTTGTCTGAGCGTCTCCAGATCCTTTACCACTTAGCACAGAGTTAGGGACCTTAGCCGGTAGTCTGGGCTGTTTCCCTCTCGACAATGAAGCTTAGCCCCCACTGTCTGACTCCCGAGATACGTGTCGCTGGCATTCGCAGTTTGGTTGGATTCAGTAAGCTGGTAAGCCCCCTAGTCCATCCAGTTCTCTACCACCAGCGCCGACCTCTCGAGGCTATCCCTAAAGATATTTCGAGGAGAACGGGCAATCACGAGGTTTGATTAGCCTTTCACCCCTACCCTCAGCTCATCCAAGCTGTTTTCAACCAACACTGGTTCGGGCCTCCATACGGTGTTACCCGTACTTCACCCTGGCCAAGGGTAGATCACCTCGCTTCGCGTCTATTCCCAGCGACTTGTCGCCCATTTCGGACTCGCTTTCGCTACGGCTCGCTTGCGCTTAACCTCGCCACTGAGAATAACTAGCCGGCTCATTATGCAAAAGGCACGCGGTCAGGCATTCCTCAATCCCGAAGGATCGAGGCATAGCCCTCCCACTGCTTGTAGGCATACGGTTTCAGGTACTATTTCACTCCCCTCACAGGGGTTCTTTTCACCTTTCCCTCACGGTACTGGTTCACTATCGGTCGCCAAGGAGTATTTAGCCTTACGAGATGGTCCTCGTAGATTCCCGCGGGATTTCCCGTGTCCCGCGGTACTCAGGAACCTGTCCAGCGAGCCAGCAAGGTTTTTGTCTACCGGGCTCTCACCGTCTATGGCCGATCGTTCCAGATCGTTCGACTAACCTGCTGGTTGGTAACTCGCCGGCCTTGCGGCCTAACAGGCCCTCCAACCCCGGAGTGCAAGCACTCCGGTTTGGGCTCTTCCGCGTTCGCTCGCCGCTACTAGCGGAATCACTGTCTTGTTTTCTTGTCCTTCAGGTACTGAGATGGTTCACTTC
>CAVRXL010000007.1:0-15874 GCA_963725145.1 uncultured Acidobacteriota bacterium | reverse complement strand
TCATGCTCAAGAGTCTCGGGATCCTCCTCGCGATCGGCATGACGGTCACCGCCTACCAAGCGCCCTCGACGCCGCCCGCCGTCGCCGCAACCATCGCTCTCGCCGACGAGATGGTGGCCGCCTTCAAGCGCCATGTTCCGGAGCTCGGCACCTACCTGGGATTGCCAGACGCCGAGCACGGCCGCATCAGCGACAACTCGCTCGACGCGCGCGCGAAGCGCCGTTCCGAAGAGGATCAGTTCCGCAAAAAACTGAACGCGATTGACGAGCAGGCACTCGCGGGGCGGCCCGAGTGGGTGATCCATGGCTTCATCAGGGAAGCGCTCGACACCTCGATCGGCAATCGCGTGTGCGAGGCGGAGCTCTGGAGTGTCGATCAAATGGGCGGCTGGCAGGCGTCGTACGGTCAGCTCGCGCAGATCCAGCCGATCGACACCGACGCGCTGCAGAAGCAGGCCATCGCGCGTTTCCGCGGGCTCGCGGGCTATGCCGACCATGAGATCGCGAACCTGCGCGAGGGATTGAAGCGCGGATACTCGGCCCCGCGGGGCAACGTCCAGCAGGTGATCACGCAGATGGACGGCTTCGCAGACGACCCGAGCCCTTACTTCGGTCCGGCCGAGCGCACGAAGTCACAATCCTTCGCGGCAGCCTGGCGTGAAATGGTGAAGAAGGATCTCGTACCCGCGTTCCGTCGCTATCAATCGTTCCTTCGCGATGAGTACCTGCCTCGCGCGAGGGAAGCGGTGGGCGTCTCCGCGCTGCCGGACGGCAGCGCCTGCTACAAGGCGCGATTGCGCGACATGACGACGATGGCGGTGACGGCGGACGAGGTACACAAGACCGGGCTCGAGGAGCTGGAGCGCATCAAGACCGCTGAGCGAGCGATCGTCGAGCGGCTGTTCAAAACGTCCGACCTGGACGCGGCCTTCACCCAGCTCGAACAGCCGCAATACAAGTGGGACAACCGCGACGCCGTCATCACCCAGGCGCGGAGCGCTGCCGAGCGTGCGGCCGCCGCGATGCCGCAGTGGTTCGGACGGCTGCCGAAAACGAAAGTCATCGTGACGCCGATTCCGCTCGTCGAAGAACCGACGGCCGCGGACCGGTATCAGGCCGGGACGATCGACGGGAAGCGGCCGGGCGAATACCAGATCAACGCCGGCAAATGGATCGGCAACCGGAAGTCGGATCTGGAAGCGGTCGTCTTCCATGAAACGATTCCCGGTCACCATCTGGAGTTCTCGCTCTCCAGAGAGCGTGCCGACGCGCACCTGATCACGAAGATCATTTCGACCTCCGCGTTCAGCGAGGGATGGGGCCTGTACGGGGAGCGGCTCGCCGATGAGATGAAGCTCTACTCGTCGGACCTCGACCTGCTCGGCATGTGGCAGAGCCGCGCCTACCGCGCCGCGCGACTGGTGGTCGACACCGGGTTGCACGCGTTCGGCTGGCCGCGCCAGCGCGCGATCGACTTCATGAAGGCGCTGCACCTTGGGAACGACGCGGAGATCACGTCCGAGGTCGATCGCTACATCATCTGGCCCGGACAGGCGACGGCCTACATGGTGGGCGCGCTGGAAATCGAGCGCCTCAGGGCCGAGGCGAAGGAGCGGCAGGGCGATCGCTTCGAGATCCGGCGCTTCCACGACGCCGTGCTGCAGGACGGCTCGCTGCCGCTGCCGATGCTGCGCGAGAAGATCAGCCGGTTGCCGCAGCGCAGCCCTTAGAGGCTGTATCAAAGCCTCGAACGGCGGGCTTCCCCGGTGAGCACCGGGCTATTTCGTCGACACGAGCCGCTTCAGTTCCTCGACCCAGTGCTGCACGACGATGATGCTCGCAGGCGCGGCGGTCCCGTCCGCGCCGCCCTCCTTGATCATCAGGAAGCGCTGGCCGTCGGGTGAAATGTCGTACGACCGGCCCCACCAGTTCGGATTCGTGAAGTACCCCTCCTTCACAACCAGCGTCGGCGTCGTGGCCGCCCACGACGGGCCGCGCGCCACCCCCACCCCCATGAGCGCACCCGTCGGAGAGACATAGACCAGCTCCTGCCCGCTCCGCGCCCAGATCGGCCGGGTCCCACCGGTGGTGGACACCTGCCAGCGACCGCTGTTCACCTCGGGGAACGGCCGCACATAGATTTCGAACCGGTCCGAGTCATTCGCCTCGTAGGCGAGCCAGCGGCCGTCGGGCGAGACGGTCCCGTTCTGCTCGTTGAACGGGGACTGCACGAGCGGCGTCACGCGACGAGTCGCGTCCAATTCGATCGCCATCACGTCGTTGGCCGTTGTTGGAGACTGATCAGTGAAGATCAGCCGACGGCCGTCGGGTGACACCCCCGTCGGGTACTGGGTGTCGGGACTCTCGGTCAGCCGCTCGACCGCGCCAGCGCCGTCCGCCACCTGCCAGAACAGATTCCGCACCCCCGCTCGTTCCGACGTGAAGATCAGCCGGCGGCTGTCGGGCGTCCACACTTGGACAACGTCGACACCAGGCGTGGATGTGAGACGTGTGAGCGTCGTGCGGCGAAGATCCCAGAGCCAGAGGTCGCGCTGCTGATCGTTGGCGTAGACTGCGACGCGCGTGCCATCGGGTGACAGAGCGGGAAGGAGATACGGCCGCCGCGGCGCCGGAATCGGCGTCTCGTGGCCCTGGCGGTCTACCCACACGAGCGTGCGCGGCGTTCCCTCGACCGTCCCGAACACGTAGGCCAGCGTGCCATCGCCCGCGACGACGGCGTCCACGCCGCCTTGGATTGTCGTGACCACGTCAGGGACGACGGTCACAGGCGTCCCTCGAGTTTCGAGACGGGTCAGGTCGAACGGCACCGCACGCAGCGTGCCGGCCGCCGCGTAGACGAGATGGCCGCTCGACAGGTAATGGGCGTGACTGCCGCCGCGCACGAGAATCCGGCGCGCCCCTGTCTGGAGATCCAGGACGGCCACTTGTGCGGCATCGAGGCCGCCCGTCAGCGACGTGATCGTGAACAATACGGCCCGGCCGCCGGGCAGCATCTCGGGCCAGAAGTGATCGGCTTCGCCCTGCGCGCGGTCGGGCCGCGTCAGCACCGTCAGCGGCCCCCCTGCCGCGGAGACCCGCTGCAGACCGGTGTCCACGCTATTGGTTGCGACGATGATCGTGTCATCCGGTCCCCACGTCGCGCCGCTGGAACCAGCGGTGTCGATCGACGCCAGGGTGACCGCCGGCCCGCCGGTCACCGCCACTTTCTTCAACACGCCGAGGCCGTCATGGAATCCGATCCACTGTCCATCGGGAGAAACGAACAACCCGGTCACTCTTCCGGTGAACACCGCCACCGGCGCGAGGGCGTCGAGCGCGCGGACGAATATCTGCGTGCCCTGGTTGCCGACGTAAATGAGGCGGAAACCGTCCGGCGTGATTGCCAGGTCGCGGTCGTTCCAGCCGATGGACAGCGCGGCGGCACCCGCGGGCGTGAGCTGCAGGCGCGAGACACGAGGCGGCGCCGGGCGCATGGCGACCCACACCAGCGTGCCAATGATCGCGCCGCTCGCGATGATCGCCGCGACACCCACCAGTGCGACGCGCTGCCACAGCGCTACAGCCGCTGGCGCGCCAGTCTGCCCAACAGATGTCTCGAACGCGCCCTCCAGCGCCAGCCGGACGTCGCCGATGGCCTGCACGCGCTGCCTGGGATCTTTCTGCAGGCAGCGTCTAATGTAGGTGCGCAGCGCGGGCGACAGCGTAGCCGGCAGCCGGGCCCAATCCGGCTCACGCTCGATGACACGCGCCAGCGTTTCCGAGACACCCTGCCCGTCGAACGCCCGCTGCCCCGTGAGCATTTCGTAGAGCAGACAGCCGAACGCCCAGATGTCGGCACGCTTGTCCACCAGCTTGCCGCGCGCCTGCTCCGGGCTCATGTAGGCGGCCGTGCCAAGGATCATTCCGGCCTGGGTCATCGCGGGTGTCGTGATCGTTGGGGATTGCGAGACACTCGGTGATGCGACGCCCGTCGGCTCCATCGCCTTCGCCAGCCCGAAGTCCAGCACCTTCACCGTACCGTCCGGTCGCACCCTGATGTTCGCCGGTTTCAAGTCGCGATGGATGATGCCTTGCTCGTGCGCCGCTTCCAGCGCGTCAGCCACCTGTTTCGCAATGGGTAGCGCCTCGTCGGGCGGAATCGCCCCGCGCGCGATGCGCTGGGCGACGTCCTCGCCCTCAACGAGCTCCATCACCAGCGCGCGGACGCCGTCGGATTCTTCGAGACCGTGGATGTGGGCGATGTTCGGATGGTTCAACGAGGCCAGGGTCTTGGCCTCGCGCTGAAACCGCGCGATCCGCTCCGTGTCGGCGGCGAACGCCTGGGGCAGGATCTTGATCGCGACGGCGCGATCCAGCTTCGTGTCCCGCGCGCGGTAGACTTCACCCATGCCGCCGGCGCCGAGCGCAGACAGGATCTCGTACGGGCCGAGGCGTGTGCCGGCGAATACGGGCATGGGCCGAGCCTGATTCTAGCGGCCCGCTCCTCTGACGACAAAGGGAGAAAGGGCTCACGCGCTGCTTCGGAGGTTTTGTTACACGCTCTTAGGGCTGCTTCGGCGGAAGTGCGGGCTGCCTCGTCCGCCCCCAATCGTCCCGCAGACGATCGGGGGCGGCGGCGACATCGCTGAGGATGCGCGCAATTCCATTACGGTCATAGACCACGCCGCGGAGCACCACGCCCGAGATCTTCCGCGTATTCGCGATGTCGGCCAGGGGATCGGCGTCGAGGATCACGAGGTCCGCGATCTTTCCGCGCTCGATCGTTCCGATCGAGTCTCCCAGGCCGAGGAAACGCGCGGAGCGCCACGTCGCCCGTTCGAGCGCTTCGGCGGGTGTCATGCCCACGTATTTCACAAAGAGTGCCATCTCGTCGTGCAGCGACCAGCCCGGATAGATGTTGATGACCGCCGCGTCCGAGCCGGCCAGGATGTCCATCCCCGCTTCGTGCATCTCGCGAAGATCGCGAAGGACCACGTCCCGCAGCTTCTCGAGCGCCGCGCGCCGCGCGTCGGTGGCCTCGAGGGCCTGCTCCCGCCAATCCAGAATCGTGAACCGGGAGATATACCGACGCCGTGGCTCGACGCGTCCCTCATCGTCCTCGACGATGGCGCGTAACCGTTCGGGCGGGGTGAGGCTGGCTTCGCCTGTGATCAGCGTCGGGGCGATGGGTACTCCCTTTCGAGCGAACCGCCGCCACATGTCGAGGCGTTCGTCACGCGTTCCGTCGAGAGAAGGATAGAAGATGTGCTCGATGCCATCCTGCCCCGCCTCGAGCACCACTCCCGGCGGTATGCCCGTCACGTGCCCGACGACCTTGAGGCCATGCTCCGCAGCCGCGCGGTTGATCGCAAAGTAGGTCTCGCGATCCTGAACCGTCCGGATTTTCAGGAAGTCCAGCTCCGTCGCGGCGAAACGCTGCACGACACGCGCCGCTTCCTCGGGCGACCCGATCGGAATGCGCAGCCGCTCGAACGGCTCGACGCGCGCCTCGGGCGGATCCTTCCGCATCCTCTCGATATTCCGCGCTGATTCGAGGTACGGGCCGGCGATGACCATGCGCGGCCCGAGGCGCCGTCCGTCGCGAACCTCACGGCGCCAGCGGAGCAGTTCCTCGTGGTCTCCACCCATATCGCGCACCGTTGTGATGCCATTCGCAACGAACAGCCCCATCGACGAGCCGCGGAGCTTGGACAGATGCGCGTGCATGTCGATGAACCCCGGCACGACGAACTGCCCGGCCGCATCGAGGACGCGGGCTCCCTGCGGGATATCGGTCACCGCCGACGGCCCGACCGCGGCGATTCGATCGTCGCGGATGACGATAGTGGCGTTCGGAATGGGAGGCGCGCCCGTGACCGGGATGACCGTCGCGCCGCGAATCGCCACGGCGGCCGCGTCGACCGGTTGCCCAATCAACCGATAGCTGACGAACGCAAATCGTGAGCTGTCGGGCGACCAGGATGGCACGTTGATCGTGCCCTGACCGCCGAACAGCTTCGCGATGACTTTCGGCGTTCCGCCCGCGAGCGGCATCAGCCGCAGCACGACGTCGTGGTTGGCCGGGTGTCCCTTCACCCCCTTGTCATATGAGAGGAACACAATCCAGCGCCCGTCAGGCGAGGGGTGCGGAAACCAGTCCGCATACGCGTCGTCAAACGTCACCTGCTCCTGACCGGTTCCATCCGCCGCCATCCGCCAGATGCGCATGACGCCGCTGCGCTCGGAGTTGAAGTAAATGAACCGTCCGTCCGCCGTGTAGTCCGGACCGTCGTCCAGGCCCGGCGCCGTCGTCAGGCGCGTCTCCGCTCCGCCCTCGACCGGGATCGTATAGATGTCGAACTCGCCGTTGCGCTGCGCGCAGTACGTCAGCTTCTTCCCGTCCGGTGACCAGCCGTGCCAGTAGGACGGACCGAGGGGCGTGACGAGACGCGGCTCGCCGCCGATCGCGGGCAGGACATAGATCAATGACTGCCGCTCTGGCGAATGGCTGATCGCCAGCAGGCGGCCGTCCGGCGAGAAGCCGTGGTCGTTGTTCAGGCGGCTGGCCGTTCCCGTGTCGATCGCTTCGAGCGTCCCGCCCGTTGTCGGCACGCGGTACAACCGGCCGGCACGATTGATGACCAGGAATTTTCCGTCCCGCGACCAGTTCGGCGCCTCGAAGTGCTCCTGCGCACGGTACACGACCTGACGCGCACCCGTCGCGACGTCGATGATCTCCAGCGTGCTCTCGACGTTGGCCGTCTGCGGCGCACCCCCGACGAGGAGCAGCAGCGCCAGCGGGGCGATCGAGAGCTTCGCCATGGTGCGGGTATTATGCTTCCGAATCGAGATGAGTCTTCAGCCGGGTGAGCAGCTTGGACCGTACCGCATCGAGGCCAGCCTGGGCAAAGGCGGGATGGGCGAGGTCGTGCGCGCCAGGGACACGCGGCTCGATCGTCCGGTCGCGATCAAGTTCGTCTCCTCGGCATTCGTGGACGAGTCAGCCCGGCGGCGCTTCTTACAGGAAGCGCGGATGGCGTCGGCGCTCAACCATCCGCACATCCTCACGGTCCACGAGGTCGGAGAGTCGGACGGCCGTCAGTACCTCGTCACGGAGTTCGTCGACGGAGGAACCCTCCGCGACTGGGCGCAGGCGGAACGGCGCACGTGGCGGCAGGTCGTCGACCTGCTCGCCGGCGTCGCCGACGGCCTCGCGACCGCGCATCAGGCAGGGATCCTGCACCGGGACGTCAAGCCAGCGAACATCCTCGTGACCGCAGGCGGGCACGCGAAGCTGGCGGACTTCGGCCTCGCGAAGCTCGAGGCGCACGCGACGTCAGACGATGCGACCCGAACGATCACGGACGCGACGTCGCCGGGGGCCGTCATCGGGACGGTTGGGTACATGTCGCCCGAGCAGGCAATGGGCAAGCCGCTCGACGCGCGCAGCGACATCTTTTCCTTCGGACTCGTGCTCTACGAGTTGCTGGCCGGGCGGAAGCCGTTTACAGGCCGGTCGGACTTCGAGGTTCTGCAGGCGATCACTTCGCGTCCGGCGGATCCGCTGCCCCAGGAGATACCCCTTCCGCTCCAGATGCTCGTAGGAAAAGCGATCGAAAAAGATCCGGCCGACCGCTACCAGTCGATGCGCGACCTGGTCGTCGATCTGCGCCGAATCGCGCGTCAGAGCGCGGACGGAGCGACGGCGCCCATTGCGGCGCACCGGGCGAAGCGCCGGCGGACGTGGTGGCTGGCGGGCGCAGCGGTCGCGCTCGTGCTCGTCGCGATCGGTGCGACTCTGGCCTGGCGAACGTACCGGCGTCAGGAATCAACGCCGTTGACGTACACGCCGCTCACCAATTTCGCCGACTCGGTCGTCGCGCCCGCGCTTTCTCCCGACGGCCGGCTGCTGGCCTTTATTCGCGGGGAAAACACGTTCGTTGGTCCGGGCGACGTGTACGTCAAGCTCCTCCCGGATGGCGAGCCCGTGAGGCTGACCCGGGACGGAGGAGGGAAGATGGGGCCAACGGCTTTTTCCCCAGATGGCTCTCGTATCGCCTATACGAGCGGGCATACGCGCATGGAGTCGGATCCCTGGGCGGATACCTGGGTGGTGCCAGTTCTGGGAGGCGAACCGGCGCCTTTGCTCGCAAATGCCTCGGGCCTCACATGGGTCAATCCCCAAATCGGCCAGCGTCACGTGTTGTTTTCGAAAAGCATGAAGCCGGGCCGCAGCATTCACATGGGGATTTTCACGTCGACGGAGAGCCGTGCGGACGAGCGTCAAGTCTATCTCCCGGCCCACGAGAGCGGCATGGCACACCGGTCGTTCCTGTCCCCGGACGGGCAGCACGTGCTCGTCGTTGAAATGGATCTCGGCGGATGGCTTCCATGCCGGCTCGTGCCCTTCGACGGGCCGTCTCTCGGAACGCCTGTCGGTCCGTCCCCCGCACAGTGCACCGACGCAGCCTGGACCCCCGACGGCAGGTGGATGTACTTCTCCACGAACATCGGAGACGGCTTCCATATCTGGCGCCAGCGCTTTCCTGATGGGCGGCCCGAGCAGTTGACGTCAGGCCCAGCTGAAGAACAAGGGATCGCCTTCGCGGCGGACGGCCGATCGTTTGTCACGTCGGCCGGCGAAAGCCGGAGCACGCTCTGGATGCGCGACGCCAAGGGCGAGCAGCAGCTCACGTCGCAAGGCTACGCGTTTCTTCCATCGTTCTCGCCGGACAACCGGCGCGTCTACTACCTCCAGCGCTCGCGCGCGAGCCGGCGGTTCGTGAGCGGCGAGCTCTGGGCGACCGACGTCGAGACCGGCAGGCGCAATCATCTCCTGTCGGACTTCCTGGTCGAGCACTACACCCTGTCGCCCGATGGCACGCGTATCGTGTTCGTCAGCATCGACGACGAAGGGCGATCGGGGATCTGGGTGGCGGCGGTCGATGGCAGCTCGGCGCCGCGGCGGCTCGCTTCGTTCGAATGGCACGTGCGCGCGCTGTTCGACCCAAAGGGGGGCGTGCTCTTCGTCGGCGGAGCGCGCGGAGTGACGTTCCTGTACCGGATCCAGGAAGATGGCAGCGGGCTAGAGAAGGTCCTGCCGACGCCTATCAGTTTTGTCTACGATGTCTCGCCGGACGGCAGCGCGATGGGGCTGTGGGAAGGCGAGTCCGTGGTCGTGTACGCCAGGGCCGGCGGCACGCCGACCCTGATCTGTTCAGGCTGCGCCACGGCGGGCGAGGAAAACCGCGGCGTCACACCGCCTCTGATCAAATGGTCGCCTGACGGAAAGCTGCTGTACCTGCATTCGGCTCCCGCCAGGCAAACGTTTGCCGTTCCCCTGAAGCCAGGCCAGGTCTTGCCGCCGCTGCCCACGACCGGGCTCCGCTCGATGGCGGATGTGGCGAAGCTGCCCGGTGTGCGGCTGCTCCCCGAGGCACGCGTGTTTCCGAGCGCCGATGCATCGGTGTACGCGTTTCCGCGCGTGTCGACGCATCGCAACATCTTTCGTGTGTCCGTGCCATGAGCGTGGCGCCGATCTTCAGACCTCCGCTCGCGATCGTGTCTGTCCTGCTCGTTCTGATGGCAGGGTCTGCCGGCTGGTCCCAGGAGCCTTCGCCCGCGGCGCTCGCTCGTGAGCGAGGAAAACGGTTCGAGCGGGCGCTGACGGCAATGGACCGTCTGATGCGCGCGTGGCTGAAGCAGGCTGACGAGCGCACGCTCCTTCTGCCCGATCGGATTGCGCCGCCTGGCGGCCCGCCGCCCGCGAAGCGGGAGTACACGCCGCACAACTCCGGCGCAGATCTCTATCCCTATTTGATCCTCACCGCTCACCTCACCGATCCCGAGCTGTATCGCGGCCGGATGATGGAGATGCTGCGCAACGAGGTGCGCTACACGAGCGCGGAGGCATCGATCCCCGGCAACCTCGATCTCGCGACCGGCCGTCTGGGCCCGCCAAGCTTCTTCGGCGCGGGTGAATATGCCAAGGACGGCCTGGTATCCGTCACCGAGTACCTGGGCCGCACGCCCTGGTTCGCGCGGATGGTGGACATGATGGCCGACGCGATGGAGCGGGCGCCGGTCGAGTCGCGCCACGGCCGGCTGCCCGCATCCGACTCGGAGCTGAACGGCGATTATCTCCAGGTGCTGGCGCGGCTCGCGGTCATGACGGGCGAGCAGCGCTTCATCGACTGGGCGCGCCGCATCGCCGACGCCTACATCGAGGAGGTCATCCCCGGCAGCCATGGCGTGCCGAGCGGCCAGTGGGACTTTGCCGCCCACACCGGCAACCAGCGCCTCCGGTTCCGCGATCACGGCAACGAGCTCATCGTCGGACTCGTGCTCCAGTACGCGAACGAGCGGCGCTGGCAGAGCCCGCGCGCGGAGCGCTGGCGTCCCGTCATCGCCCGCATGCTCGACCGGGTTCTCGAGTCCGCGAATCCGGATGGCCTGCTGTACAACGAAGTGGATGCGGCCACGTTGAGGCCGATCGACACCGGGCTCTCCGACAACTGGGGATACGTCTACGGCGCCGTCTACTCGTTCTACCAGTGCACTGGAGACGAGCGGTACCGCGAGGCGGTCAGACGCGTTCTGCGCAGCCTGCCGAAGTATCGACGGCATGTCTGGGAGCCGAGGTCCGATCCCGCGCTGCCGCTGGGCTCGTTCGACGGCTATGCGGACAGCCTCGAGAGCGCGCTCTACCTGACGGCCCGCGAACCGGTGCCCGAAGCGATGGAGTGGATTGAATCGGAGATGGACGTGATGCTCGGGATGCAGCGGCCCGACGGTCACGTGGAGTACCTGGTACGGCGAAGGGAATTTCAACCGCACCGCGATGCTGTACGCGCTCATGCAGAGCCAGGGCGTCCGGCCGGCCCACTGGCGGCCCGGCCTGCGAGTCGGAGCGGTTCGCGATGGCGATCGGCTCCACGTGAGCCTGGAGATGCCGGCGGCTGCGGTCATCCGGTTCGACCACGCCAGGCACCGGCGCCTGCTGAACCTGGACCGGAATTACGTGCGGCTGAACGAGTTTCCGGAGTGGTTCGTCGTCGACGAGAACACGCTGTACGAGCTTCGTCGGACCGCGCCTGGTCCAGCGTCGCTCGTCCGGCTCGGATCGGAATTGATCGATGGCGTGATGCTCGAACCCGGAGCGTGGATCGTCTCGAAGGCGCAGCCTGCCGCGCCGTAGCTTTAGCGAAGGCGGGCTATGATGACATCAGTGGAACACCACAAGAACCTGGCGATCCTCGTGGGCGGCGGGCCCGCCCCTGGGATCAACAGCGTGATCGGCGCGGCGACGATCCGCGCGCGGCTCGAGGGCATCGAGGTGCTCGGCGTGCGCGACGGCTTCGAGTGGATCATGCAGGGGGACATCGACCACGTGATGCCGCTCACGATCGATGCCGTCAGCCGCATCCACTTCCGCGGCGGGTCGCATATCGGCATCGCGCGGGCCAACCCCACGTCCGACCCGGCGCTGCTCGAGAAGTGCGTGATGTCGCTGCTGCGGCTCAACGTCACGCAGCTCATCACCATCGGCGGCGACGACACGGCGTTTTCCGCGATGAAGCTGGAACAGCGCGCCGCCGGCCGCATCCACGTGGTTCACGTCCCGAAGACGATCGACAACGATCTCGACCTGCCGCCGCACGTCGACACGTTCGGGTTTCAGACCGCCCGGCACTACGGCGTCGACATCGTGAAGAACCTGATGGTGGACGCGAAGACGACCTCGCGCTGGTACTTCGTGATCGCGATGGGGCGGAAGGCCGGCCACCTGGCGCTCGGCATCGGGAAGGCCGCGGGCGCCACGCTGACGCTCATTCCTGAGGAGTTCCCCAAGCCGATCCGTCTGAAGGCGATCGTGGACACGCTCGTCGGCGCGATCATCAAGCGTCTGAGCTACGGCCGCCGCGACGGCGTGGCGATGATCGCCGAGGGAGTCGTCCTCGACGTCGCCGACGAGGACCTCGCGGGATTGGAAGAGGTCGAGCGCGATGCCCACGGGCACCTCCGCATCGCGGAAGTCAACCTGGGCGAGATCCTCAAGGCGCAGGTGAACGCACGGCTCAAGAAGTTCGGGATCAAGACGACGACGGCCGTGAAGAACGTCGGGTACGAGCTGCGGTGCGCCGATCCCATCCCGTTCGACATGGAGTACACGCGCGACCTCGGCTACTGCGCCGCGAAGTACCTCCTGTCGGGCGGGAACGCCGGCATGATCTCGATCCAGGGCGGCCACTTCGTGCCGATTCCATTTCATCAGATGATGGATCCGGAGACCGGCCGGACGCGGCTCCGCCTGGTCGACGTCGCGTCTACGCGCTACGCGATCGCGCGGCGCTACATGATCCGTCTGCGCCGGGACGACTTCGAGGATCCGCACGAGCTCGCGAAGCTGGCCGCCACGGCCCGCCTGTCGCTCCAGGATTTCCGGCGTGAGTTCGAGTACCTGATCGCCAGCGAGCCACCACCGCTCCAGGTCGACGAGCGGGGGGAGCAGATGTTGCGCTGAGGACGCCCCGCGCGCACGCGATGCCCGCCCGCGACCTCCACCTTAATCCTGCGCCATGCGCCAGGTCGCGCGCCTCCGGCGGCGCGTAGCTGATCAGATACTGGCGTCAGGCTCGACGCCGGCATTCCGATCACGGCGTATGTGCCGGCACCCCGGCGGTCATAGACCTGAAGAAGTAGGGTTCCCAGAAGCGGCACTGCGCCTCACGCAGTCGTTTGTCAGTCGCGACTGGGGCATCCAGAATCAGATATCTGTCCGCGCCCCGTCCATCACCGGCAGGGCGGTTGAACGCCTGCCAATGCACAACCGTTTCGTCGTCCGTATTCGGATTTCCCCTGTCGGCGAACCGCCGCCAGTAGCCAGCCATCACTCTGGAGAACTCGAGGTCTGCGGCGCTGAGGACGTAGGTCAGTGGTGGAGGAAGAAGCGGGACGCCGACGTGGGTGCCGAACAGAAAGTTGACGTCGAGTCCATGCGGCACCCGCCCCAGTGCCACGGCATCCACTACGTATTCGAACTGGTACAGGTACACGGGAGTGTTCGTGCGCTCGATAAGGCGTGAGAGTCGCTTTGCGCCACACGCATACTCGGCATCGGTCACGGCCTGCGACAGAGCGTCTTTCGGTGAATCGTGCTCCGTCGTCGGGTACCCCGCGAGTATCGCCGGCGCATCCGCCCCGAACTCCGTCGCGAGGGCCGACTGGTACTGCTCCTGGGTCATCGCACCCGGAAAGCTGCGATTCACAAACGTCCATCCATCGTCGCGGTTGCTGCCGATGATGACCGGCACGCGGCTGAAGGCTCCGGTTTCATAGAGCGTTCGCGGCTGGTCCTGAATCATGAGCCCGTCGACAACCGGGCTCCAGTGCGTGCGACCCGTCTCGGCGAACTGTTCGGTTCCCACGGGCAACGCACCCAGCACCTGACCGAAGGTCTTCGCGCGCAAACAGGAGAGCACCTGCACGGCATCGGTACAGCCCAGCGCAGTGGCAAGCGCGTCGGCCTGCTCCTCACCGTCTTCACGCGTCCGCCATCGATACGAGGGGAACCCGCCCTGCATGACGGCGCGCTCGAACAGTCCGTGACTGGCGGGCGACACCAGATGAAGGCCAACGCTGAGACTCCCGGCCGAGGCGCCGGCAACTGTGATGCGGTCCGGATCGCCGCCGAAGGCTGCAATATGCGCGCGTACCCATTCCAGCGCGAGGCGCTGATCGAGGAACCCATAATTGCCCGCCGAGGGATAGTCGGAGCTCTCGCTCCTGAAGGCGCTGTGGCCGAGGAACCCTAACGGACCCAGTCGGTAGTTCGGGGCCACGACAACGGCATCATTCTCCTCGACGAATCGCGTGCCATTCTGTCCAGCGAACCCGCCGGACGCCGATATGAACGATCCTCCGTGCAACCAGACGATGACGGGCAGCGGCGGTCCTGGGCGCGGATGTGGCGCCCAGATGTTCAACTTCAGGCAATCTTCGGTGCCGACGGGCAGACCGGCCGGATTGATCTGGGGGCAGAATGGGGCAGCAATGGTCGCATCGAGAACAACCGGTGCCCATGGGGCTGCCGCAACGGGCGGCATCCACCGCCGCGCGCCGGCCGTTGACGCGCCGAATGGCACGGCGCGAAATTCACAAGAGTTGCCGCGGTCGATACCACGAACAGATCCCTGTATCGTCGAAACGAAACACGTTTCACCCTGGCTGTGAGCGACGGACGGCCGCAGCCACATCCATCCGGCAGCCGCGATTATAACGACCAGAACGAATCTGTTCAGACCCATAGCGTGCCTCCTTCACTATTCGCAATGGTTGATTAGACGGACGAACCGGACGGATCCTCGGGTCGATCCGGGCGGTAAACATGCGCAAAGTCGCGTAATTGCGCCTGATGGGACAACACGCTAGAGTGGGGGCCCATCAGCGCGGTGGTGAGCTCGATGACCGAGACGCGCCTGGACTCCTGGAAAGAGATCGCCGAGTACCTGCGCCGCGACGTGAGCACGGTGCGGCGGTGGGAAAAGCGGGAAGGACTCCCCGTTCACCGTCACGTCCATGACAAGCTCGGCTCGGTGTACGCCTTTCCTTCGGAGATCGACGAATGGCTCCGGCGGAGGCGCGGCGTCGAACCCGCCGACGAGCCGCCCGTCCGGACCAGCCTGCCGGAGCCGCCAGCCTCGCGGCGTTCAGTCGTGATCTGGCTGTCGGCCGTCGTCCTGGCGGGGCTGTCGTCGCTCTTGATCGTCGTCGGGCTCCGCGCCCCTATGACGATGGACGACGGCCGCGATGACAGGCTTCGGCATACGCGCTATACGCGGAACGCCGACGTCTACGAGCTGTACTTGCGGGGGCGCCACCACTGGAAGAAGAGAACTCCAGAGGGATACCGACGCGCGGTCAAGGCGTTCTCACAGGCCATTGAAAAGGACCCGGCGTTTGCACCAGCCTACTCGGGGTTGGCCGATACGTTCAGGCTGATGGGCTACTACTCCCTTCTCCTTCCATTCGAGGAAGCCCGGTCAAAAGCGAAAGCGGCAGCCGTCACCGCGCTCGCGCTGGACGACTCGCTCGCCGAAGCCCACACGTCGATGGGCAGTGTGCTGGAACTCGACTGGGACTGGTCCGGAGCCGAGCGCGAGTTCAAGCGAGCCATCGAGCTCGCCCCGAACTACGCGAGCGCGCACCACTGGTATGCCAACAACCTCTCGATCCAGGGTCGGCACGACGAGGCGATCGCCGCGGGCCGACGAGCGGTCGCGATCGAGCCACTCTCGCCGATCCTTCACGTCGCGCTCGGGCATGCCTACCTTCTGGCGGGCCGGCACGACGAGGCTGTCGATCAGCTCCAGAAGGCGCTCGAGATCGAGCCCGCGTCGGCGAACGCACACCAGTTCCTCGGACTGGCGTACCAGCGGAAGGGGATGTATGAGCAAGCGCTCGCTGAGATGCGGGAGGCCAACGCGTTGTCCGACAGCTGGCTCTGGAAGGCGTATCTCGTTCACCTCTACATGACCATGAACCGGCGCGAGGAGGCGATGCATCTCCTGAGCGAGTTCGACACGCGTCGACCGCGCGTGTCACTGGTGACGACCGCGGCGCTGTACGCGGCGGTGGGAGAGCGTGACCGGCCGTTGGCGCTCCTGGAGCAGGCGTGCAACGAGCGCGATCCGGACGCTGCCGGCCTGATTGACGTTCCGGTCTTCGACTCCCTGCGGGGCGATCCCGCTTTCAAGGCGCTTATTCGACGGATTGGTTTGAGCTGACTACCATTCGACTCGCCCTGTCATTCGTGTTCGCCTGGATCGCATCCACGGCGTCCGGTGAGGATTGGCCGGCGTTCCGCGGTCCCACC
>CAVRXL010000006.1:0-74023 GCA_963725145.1 uncultured Acidobacteriota bacterium | reverse complement strand
CACTGTACGGGCCCTTTATCTGGATGGTGATGTCACTGATCGTGATTCCGCTCGTCGCGCGTCGGCCTCCGACCCTCAACGCGCGCTGGTGGATCCAGTTCGTCGGACACTTCCCGTTCGTCGGATTGCCGATCGTCTGGTCGATCAGCAGTCCCGCCTATCGAGCGCGCTAGCTGCGCACCGGTTCAAAGAGCTCGATCGGATTGCCGTCCGGGTCTTCAATTTGAATCTGACGTCCGCCCGGACCGGTTTCCATCTCGTTTCGGAAGCGGAGGCCGGCGCCCTTGAGAGCCGCGATACAGCTCGGGAGGTCCGAGACTCGCAGCACGATGCGGTTCCAGCCGCCAGGCTCTTGACGTTGACCGTTCGGCATCGGCCGCGAGCCGGACGCTTCGGGGCCACTCAGCAGGATTTGTGAATCTCCGAGCGACACACTTGCGAATGCCGGAAGCTGCTGATGCACCAGTTCGAAACCGAGATGCTGGGTGTAGAACGTGACTGAGCGAGCGACATCGCTCACCTGGTAGCGAACGCCGTGGACACTCTTGATGAACCCGCGTGCCTCCACGGGCGACGCTGCGGTGGGTTGCATGGTGACCTCCACTGGTTGAGCCATGCCTTCTGACATGCAACCCCTGGCCCATTGACAAGCTGGACGGTAGCCCGAGGCCCACCACGGCTGCTGCGTGATTGGGATGATTCCTGCATCCATTTTGGCGATGGATCGTCCGACTGACGCACAACACAACTGAAGAGGATTCGACATGCTACGAGACACAGACGCGGTCGCCACGCTCGCGGTCAAGGACCTCGGCGCGGCCGCCAGATTTTACGAGAAGACGCTTGGGCTCACTCGAACCGGCGTCGAAGACAACGAGGCAATCGTGTTCGAGAGTGGGGACACTACGATCAATGTGTACCGATCCAGCTTCGCCGGCACGAACAAGGCCACGGCCCTGACCTGGACGGTTGACGACGTCGAGGATGTCGTCCGCACGCTCAAGGCTAAGGGCGTCGAGTTCGAGCACTACGATTTGCCGGACACGAGGCTTGAGGGCGACCTGCACGTCTCCGGCGACATCAAGGTTGCCTGGTTCAAAGATCCGGACGGCAACATCCTCAGCGTCGCGAATCGCTGAGACGGCGATGGCCATGGACGAGCCACGAACCTGCGGGGAGGGCCTTGCCCAGCGCTCGGCTCGGCCCTCCCAGCGCAAGTGAGCGCGTTGACCGCCGAGATCGATCTGATGAAAGCGAAGCTGCGGCAGTTGAACGATTAGCCCGGCATGGCCTCCAGGCGGCGCCAGAAATAGTATGAAAGCCCCCAGAGCGCGCCGGTGGCCGCCGCAAAGCCCCACGCCTCCGGGCCATCTCCCACCGCGAGGTGGGCGATGAGCGCCGAGACGAGCGTGATGGCGAACCCAGCGTAGGCCCACTCCTTGAGCAGCGACGGCACCGGCGCAAGCAAGAGCACCACGCCGATCAGCTTGGCCCACGCGAGCTCCACCCGGAAGTAATCGGGGAAGCCGAGGCGGGTGAACGCCTCCGCCACCTGCGGCAGGCGCAGTTGCGCGTAGGCAGTGAAGCCTATCTGCAGGCAGAAGAGCGCGGTGACCAGCCAGAAGCCGATGACGATTCCTTTGGAGCGGGGCATGCTCAGGTCCATGGGCGTAAGGGCGCTGCTGCCTTCCAATGTCAGATTCATGTCTTTTCGTCCCTCATCACCATGACGGATCGCACAGGGTAAATGTGACCGTCGTCGGTCAGACCGGCCTGATGTGGGCGAACATGCTGCGGGCGTTCCAGGTTGGGAAGGCTCTTACCAGAGACGGGGCGCCGTCGAGTTGGATGCGGCCCTCGCGCGTGGCTTGGGCCCAGGTGATCTGGCCGGCGTGCCATTTGACGAAGGCTTCGGCTTCCGCCGTGACGTAGAGGTCCTCGTCGACCCCGGGGTTCGTCTTGCAGATCTCGGTGTCTCCGAGCTCGATGAGGAGCCAATAGCGCTCGCGGCGCGGACGGCCCAGGAAGTCGAAGCGGATGACGACGCGTCGATCCGGGAGCCGATCCCGGCGGAGCGCGTTGCACATCGACCACAGGGCCACAAAGGGGTCGAGGTTCTCGGGGGCGATCTCGAGCCAACGCGCCCCCCACTCGCCGAGCGACACGCACACCTTGAAGAGGTCATGACCGGCGGGTGTGAGCTCGTAGTGGTGCCCGTGCCCGTCGGGCTTGAGTGCCGACTTGACGACCCCGAGCCGTTCGAGCTGCGTGAGCCGCTGTGAGAGCAGGGTACGGGACAGTCCGGGCGCGCCCTCCAGGATCTCACTGAAGCTTCGGCAGCCAAGGTAGAGGTTGCGGATGATCAGCGGTGTCCAGCGCTCGGCGAAGATCTCGGCGCCACGCGCGATGGGGCAGTACTGGCCGTACGTCCTCACAACGCCAGTGTGGCGCACCCGCCTTCAGGTTGTGAAGTCCAGATTCTTGACTTCACAGCCGCACGCCCACCGTGGTGCGATAGAGGCCGTCGGCGGGACGACCCCGACGACCAACCAGTTGGGCAAGGAGGATCTCATGAGACGTCATGCAATTGTTGCGACCATAGTCGTTGCCAGCGTTCTCGCGCAGGCGCTCGCGAAAGAAGGCTCGGTCGACTGGGCGATGAATGCGACGATTATCGATGGCTGCAGCTGCCGCATGTTGTGTCCGTGCATCTTCGGATCGCCCGCCACAGTCGGCTCAGCTGCGACCCACGAGCATGAGGGACACAGGGCCTGTTACTTCAACGCGGCGTTTCGGGTTAACAAGGGGCATTACGGCAAGGTCAGGCTGGATGGTCTGAAGTTCTGGTTCGCAGGAGACAAGGGCGACGCCAGGATCGTCGAACTGACCTTCGAGCCTTCCGCGACCAAAGAGCAGCGGGAGGGGATCCGCGAGTTCTTGTCCCATTTCCTGCCGTTAGAGTGGGAGTCTTTGACCGAAGGACCCGATGCGAAGATCGAGTGGAAAGCCGACGCAGTGCGCGCCGAGGCCAAGCTCGATGGCGGAAAGGCGGCTGAAGTGGTGCTGACTCGATATTCCGGCGCCACAGGTGAAGGTACGGCTGTGATCAAGAACATGAGCTACTTTGCCGCCACCCGAACTGACGGGTTCAATATCCTGCCGGTCGAAATCATCGCCTATCGTCGCGGGCCCAAGCCGGCACCGTTCGAGTTTCGTGGGACCTCAGGATGGACGATCACGATCGACATGAACTCCAAGGACGTGATTGCGGCGCGGTAGAATTGCCATCTAGTCACATTCGCGGGCGCGGCCCCGTCACTACTACGATGACGGTACGCGACGGGAGAATGTGACCGATGAGCGACCGCGACTATCTGGCCGAGCGATTCGAAGAGCACCGAACCCACCTGCGCGCCGTGGCGTACCGGATGCTCGGCTCGTTGAGCGAGGTGGACGACGCCGTTCAGGAAGCGTGGCTGCGGCTGAGCCGCACCGATGCCACGGATATCGGCAACCTTGGCGGATGGCTGACCACGGTCGTCGCGCGCGTGTGCCTCGACATGCTGCGGTCGCGCCAATCGCGGCGCGAGGAGCCGTTCATTCCGGACGCGCCGGAGCCGGTCGCGACCGGCACGCGCGGGAGCAGCCCCGAGCAGGAAGCGCTCCTCGCGGATTCGGTCGGGCTCGCGCTGCTCGTCGTGCTCGACAGGCTGACGCCCGCGGAACGCCTCGCCTTCGTGCTGCACGACATGTTCGCCGTGCCGTTCGAGGAGATCGCGCCGATCATCGGCCGGTCCGCAGAGGCGGCGCGGCAGCTCGCCAGCCGGGCGCGACGGCGCGTGCGCGGCGGCGCGGCGCCCGACGCCGATCGCGTTCGGCAGCGCGAAGTCGTCGAGGCCTTCATTGCGGCACTACGCGGCGGCGACTTCGAAGGTCTGCTCGCCGTCCTCGATCCGGATCTCGTGGTTCGCGCGGACATGCCGGGCGCGCCGAGAGAGATCCGCGGCGCGGCAGTCTGGGCGAAGGGAGCGATCGCCTACGGACACCTCGCGCAGCTCACGCGGCCCGCGCTCGTGAACGGGGCCATCGGCATCGTGGTGGCGCCGCGGGGAAAACTGGTGAGAGCGCTCCGCTTCACGATCGCGAACGACAAGATCACCGAGATCGAGGTCATCGGCGATCCGGCGCGGCTCGGCGAGCTCGACGTGTCGATCGTCGAGTGAGATATGCGTCACCCGCGCCGCCACCTGGTGGCATACGGCAGCACGAACAGGTACAGACCGGTGAACAGGAGCAAGGCGAGCGGGAGCAGCGGCGAGTAGGTCACCCAGGCGGCAGGCTGCTGCCCTTTCCCACCGCCAACGCGACGAAGTTGGCGATGACGGTGAGCGACCTCCTTTGAAGACGAGCCTACGTTACCAGCGAATCAGCTGCGTGACCTGAATGAGATTGCCACAGGTATCGTTCAGCATGGCGATCCTGGAGCCGGTCACGTCCGTAGGCGGCTTGGTGAACTCGGCGCCGCGCGCTTTCATCCGCTCGTAATCGGCTCGCACGTCGTCGGTGAAGAACATGGCCGCGGGCTGGCCTTGCTGGAACATGGCCTGCTGGTAGGCTTTGGCTGCCGGGTTGTTATTGAGTGCCAGCTGCAGCTCCGTCCCGTCCTGGTCCTCTGGCGAGGCCACCGTGAGCCAGCGAAACGGCCCCTGGCTGAAGTCGGCCTTCTTCTCGAAGCCCAGCACTTCGGTATAGAAGCGCAGGGCCTTCTCCTGATCGTCGACGTGCACGCTGGTCAGTTTGATCTTCATCGGTCCCTCATTGTCGCGTTCGCGGGCGCTGCCGCGCTCGCTACTATGACGAAACGCGACGGAGGAATGTGACCGATGCCCGCGCTTAGACGAGCGCTTCAATGGGACGGCCGGCGGCCAGGAGCTTCCGCAGCTGCACCGCCAGACTGATCCAATAGATCTGAGCGCCGAGCGCCGCCAGGACAAGCACGAGAGGAAAGAGGTTCAAGAGCGCCAACGCCAGAATCCCGTACGGCATCGTCGCGCGCGTCGCGCAATTCGACAGCTTCGCGACGAGAAAAGCCCATCGTTTGCGCTGGCCGTAGAAGTGGGACTTGGCGATCGTGCGGAACTCCTCCGGCCGGCCGTTCGTAATACGCCGGCGCAGGAGAATCAGCAGAACGAAGGTCAGAACGCTGCCGACGATCACTGAGGCGCCTACCCACCAGAAGCCGGACCATCCCGTCTGTCGGACGGTCCCGACCGTCAGGCCTGCGAAGATCGCCAGGTAATACGTGTAGTCGCCGACCGTATCGAGCCAGCACCCGAACGCAGATTCCTTGTACTGGAAGCGCGCCAGCTCGCCGTCGGATCCGTCCAGAATCGACGCCGCGAGCGACACGAGCGCGGCCAGGACACCCGTCAGATACGCGCCGTTGCTGAACAGCCATCCGGAGTAGAGTCCGAGGCCGATGATCAATCCGCTCATGACGTGAGGGCTGAGACGGGCCCACCGAATCAGCGCAATGCTCACAGGAATGGACATGCGCCGGTTGAACCGGCCGAGCCGCCCGTCAGTTGGCTTGAAGACAGACTGGCGAAGCTCGCGTTCTGCCCTGGGAAGATCCTGACGCGAGCCAACGCGAATGCCTTGCAGCGAACCTGTCTCGTCGACCCTCGACGGGACGAAGTCGGATGTGACGACCTGCGGCGACTCCGCCTGCAGGTCCCCGAGCGCTTTTTGCCAATCGGCAGGGTCATCGATCACCGTCATGCTGATGCCGTGCGGCAGGCGCGTGGCGAGCTGGCACCATTCGCGCCGCAGACGAGGCGCCCAGACGAGCAGGCGCTTGTATCCGGCTCGGGCCGCCGCCCGCGCAAGACGCTCGCCGATTGGCAGTCCGCCAACGTGATCGAGAACACTCAGATCCGATCCTGCTTCTTCGACGATGACCAGCGGCATGCTGTGAACGTCCTGACTCAGTAGCCGGGGCTCTTTGTCCGGCGTCCGCTCCCTTCGCGGATAGATCGCAAAGCCGACGACGCACCAGAACAGCCCGCGCAGCCGGCGGACGAGCGCAAGCGCCGCGGCGCCGCCGGCCGCGCCGATAACGTTGGCCGCGACCACGTTGGATGCTTCGAGCGCGCCGAGATTTGCCGGGATGAAGGCGGACGCGAAGCTGGCAACGCGGGTGAACGTCTCGGCCGCCACTGCGGCGACGGCGGTTACAGGAGTGCCGGCGACCCAGAGAACGACCCAGACTTCCAGCGCCATCAGCGCGAAGGCGGCTGACTCGAGTGCGACAAGAACAGCGAGCCGCCGGCGATCCCTGCGCAGAAGATTCCTGAGTTGTTCGACGAATTCGTGCGCGAACCGTGCGAAGAACGATCGGCGCCCGGCGCCGTTGGTATGTGACGACGGTTGTGGCTGGCGTTGAGGCCGCGCGGCGACGCGCAGCAGCGCGACAATGAGGACGATCGAGACGCCGGAGGTGACGCCGAAGACGCGAATCCACACCCCGCTCAGCGCCAGCGTCGTCGCCGCCGCGAGCGCGGCGAAAACGATGATGACCGCGGTGATCAGGAGGTACGCGGCCCGCTCCAGCGCGACCGCGGCAGCCGAGACCGCCGTCGGTATCTGAGGCGCGAGCAGGACGACCTTGAGCGGCTCGCCCGCGACGCCGCGAATGGTCACGAAGCTGAACGCTTCGGCCGCCAGACGTACGCGAACGGCGCGAGCAAACGGGGGGGGCCCGCCGGCGGGGAAGCATCGCTGCCAGGCGGCGGTTCGAACCAGATGCCAGGCGGCGCTCGGCAGCAGGACGATCGGGAGCGCGGCGCCCAGCTGTCGAGCGAGCTGGTCGATCGATCCCAGATCGACGTGAATCAGGGTGAGCGCAAGCAGCCCGAGTCCCAGCAGCAGCGCCGCCAGGCTCAGGAATTGTCGCTGGCTGCGGGTCATTTTGCCGATGCGAGCGCGAGCATCTCCTCCGCCATCGCCAAATCGTTCTTCGTGTCTATGTCATACCATCGGGAGGACCCGATCTCGATCCCACGCACGAGGCCGCGCGCGGCCAGACGTCTCACACCGCCGCTCAGCGTCGAGTCTCCCTCGAGGCATGATGCGTCCAGCGCATCGAAGATGGACGACTGGCAGACGAACAGGCCCGTGTCCAACGCTTCAAACGGATCCACGTCCTTCCCGATGGCCGTAATTCGGCCGTTCTGCATCCTGACTTTCGTGGCTTCCGACACAATCTCGGGGTCCGTCGTGAACCGATCGATGCCGACCAGCGCGTTGTCCGGCTTCAGCGGCGACCGCAGAAGGACACGCAACGCGTCCGCCTCGAACACGTGGTCCCCCATCATCAGCGCGAACGGCTCATTCGCGAACGCCTCGTTCATGAGGGCGCGCGCTGCGAGGACCGAACGGCCATTCTCGAGATGCCAGTCCTGGTTGATGTGAAAGCGCAGGACGAGGCCCGAGGGTGCCTCCGAGAGCGCCAGCGCGCGGACGGCGTCAGCGTCGTATCCCAGCACGATGTGCGCGTGGGTGATGCCGGCGCGGCGTGCGGACCTGAGTGTGCGGATCAGAAGAGGGGTGCCGGCGACGGGCGTCAACAGCTTCGAGTGCAAAGAGCCATTGCGGAAGCGATCGCCGTTGCCAGCCGCGAGGACGATTGCCCGGTGAACGAAGCTCGTGCGTGAAGCGAACATACTCCCACCAGTGCTACGGCGATGCCGCTGTCCAGTTCCTTCTGTTTGGGACGCGCGTAGTGGTGGGTCGGTTCCCGGCGGCTAACGCGCAGCCGCGGGCGACCACGCGCCATCAAGCATGGCTATCAGCGGAAAGTGATCGGAGGCGGCGCCGGCGTCGACGATGCGGCCACGAATCGGTGAGACATTCCGGACGAAGATCCAGTCAATCGGATGCCGCTGGCCGGCCGACGTCGGCCCACGCTGGTGCACTTCGCCAAGGGCGTCGGCGAACGATGCGGCGGTCACCGAGCCCAGCAGTAACGACTGCAGGATTGAAGCGTTGTTGAAGTCCCCGCCTATCACGACCGGCATGGTCCCCGTTTCGCGCGACTGGTCCCGTAGCACCTCAGCAACCTGCTTGTGGCGCAGCCCCTCGTCGGGCCCGCTCTCGAAGTGAGTGTTGTAAAGGAGCACTCCCCCGCTCCGGGCTTTCAGGGCGACTCGGCCGCCACGCCGGGGCTGGACGGGATTGATCGACCAGCGCCATCGCGCCTGCGCTTTGAAGCGAAGCACCTCCGCCTGCTCGATCGGAAACTTGCTGAGGGTCGCCTGGCCGTGGAGCGCCGGCTCGTTGCCGCGCGCCTCGCCGATTTCCTGGAACTCGCCGGCGCTCACCCAGTTCATCCCCAGGGCGTGGGCCAGGTCGCGCGCGACATCGCGGTATCCCGTTCGTCGGCACGAACGGTCCGCTTCCTGGATCAGCACGATGTCCGGATCCAGGCTGCGAAGTACCGACAGGATCTTTTCGTATTCTTTTCCGCGCTCGATGTTCCAGGTGACGATGTTGAGGTCGACGCCCGTCGGAGCGCGGCGCTCGATGCGAGCCGGCTCGCCGACGACGCGGTGAATCTCTTCGTCGCTGAGCAGCGGATCGGTGACGAATCCGAAGACTCGCACGGCTCCGAAGACCGTCAGGAGCACGAGGCCTGAGCGTCCCATGTCGTGTAACGAGCTCGTAAAGTTGAAGGAGGGCCGCGGTGTCGCTCGCGGTTGCGACACTTTAGCACGACACGTACAAAGAAGGGCGTCTAAAGGTTTTGACAGTCGGAACGTGTCATCACGTTGACGGTGTACCGAGATCCGGCCACTGCGATACCGAAAGATGACAGGCGGCGCGGGAATTTTTTCGAACCGCGAGGTGTTCACTTGGAATCAGCTTTGCTCGTGTGCGCAACGAGCACCTGTAGAGGGCAGTACTCGAAATGACTTCAGTTCGAGAGAAACGTTCGCCCGGCGTCTCGATCCTGCACATCCACGGACCGTTGCGCGTCCCACTCGACCTCGAACCGCAGCGGACCGTGCACGCCATCCTGCGCCGCGGCGTTCGGCGAATCGTCCTGAATCTCGCGGCCGTGTCGGATCTGGACGCCGGCGGCGTCGGGGAGCTCGTTCATCTGTTCAACATGACCGCGGCCGCGCACAGTGAGCTCCGGATCGCGAACGCCCGCCCGCGCGTTCGCGAGCTTCTCGACCGGGCGCGCGTCTTCGATCTCCTGACCAGGGACGCTCGATGGTGGCCGCAAGCGGTATGACGAAGCCGATTCTGCTGCGCCCGGTCGGATACGTTCGCAGCCCGTACACGCAGAAGGCACAGATCCCGAAAGGCCCGGGCGCGAAGCACGAGGCGGAAGGCATCCTGGAGATCCTGTCTGAGTTCGAGCGCGGCCTCCTGGACATCGAAGGGTTCTCGCACTTGTATGTGATGTGGGTCTTCGATCGCGCGGAGCCGGGCGACACGCTGGTCTCGACGCCGCCGACCGACGATCGCCCGCACGGCGTTTTCGCGTCGCGGTCGCCGCAGCGGCCGAACCCCCTGGGTCTCAGCGTCGTCGAGCTGCTGGGGCGAGAACGGAATCGCCTGCGCGTGCGTGGCGTCGACATGCTCGATGGCACGCCAATCCTCGACATCAAACCTTATCTGTCGAGCGTGCCGGAGAACGAGCTGCGGCGCGGGTGGCTGGCGGAGGCGGAAAGACGGCGATCCAGAAGTACGACGAACGTGGTAGAGTAACGTGCTTCTCTTAGCCGCGCGGGCCCTCTAACCGGACACGGCTTGCTGGAATTCCCTAGCCCGCCCTGCCTTCGTTAGTTCCGCAAGTACGTCAGGAGATCATGTTGAAAACCCTTCTCCGGGTCGTGGTGTCGCTTGTCTGGTGTTCAGGTGTTCTCGTTATTCCGGTTGGCGCGCAGACGCCGTCGCCCGCCGATGAAGGCACTCCTCCGGCGCTCCTGCAAATCGAGCGAGAGGAAGTTCGCCCCGGAAAGGGAGCGGCGCACGCCGCAACCGAGGCGGCATGGGCGGCGGCCTATGTGAAAGCCCAGTCCCCGGTTCAGTGGCTCGGCATGACCACCATGAGTGGACCGGCCGAAGCCTGGTTCATGACCGCCCACCAGTCGTTCGCCACTTTCGAGAAGGATGATGCAAGCATCGACGCGAACCCCGCGCTGCGCGCGGAGCGCGACAGGATTTCCGCCGCCGACGGCGAACTGTTGACGCGCACGTCGACCATCCTCGCCCGGTATCGTCCCAATCTGAGCTACCAGCCGAACGTCAAGCTGCCGACCATGCGTTACATGACCGTGAACCTGATGCGCGTCAAGGCCGGGCGTGTGACGGAGTTCACCGATGCGTGGCAGACGATAGTCGACGCGCACAAGAAGGCGAACATGGACGAACACTGGGCCGTGTACCAGGTCGAGAGCGGGATGCCGGATACGACCTTCCTCTTTCTGTATGCGCGCAAATCCCTGGCTGAGATCGATGCCTCGGGCCCGCTCCACACCGCGGCCGGCTACCGTGACGCAGTCGGCGAGAGCGGGCGCGGCCGGATGAACGAGATGAGCCGGAACTGCCTCGAGATGACGCAGACGATTCACTTCCGGCTTCGTCCGGGGATGAGCGCTCTCCCGAAAGAGTGGACGCAAACAGACGCGTTCTGGGCGCCATCGCCGGCGCCCGTCGTCGCAACCTCGACGGTCAAGAAGTAGCCACGGAATGGCCGATCCGCGGCTCGTCAGCCCGGGTCGGCCTTCGCTCGCGAATCCTGCCCGGGAACGTGAGAGGATACCCACTGCGTCGCGGGCCTGAGAGGCCCAAGCTCCATGGAGAAGACCCCGTGAACATCAAAATCCTGCTAGCAGTGATGGCGCTCGTCTCGTTCCCGGCCGTGAGCTTCGCCCAGGCGCTCCCCAAGCCTCGAGTGGCGGACCTGATCAGGAAGGTCGAGGACGGCGTCGACGCCTTCCGCGATTACCTGGAGAAGCGGGGGGAAAACGCCCGCGAGAAGCCCGCGACCGCCGAAGGAAGTCGAGGTCGGCGTACAGGGGCTCCTGCCACGACCGAGGCGCGAAAGGATCAAGCGACAGGAACGAAGGACGAGCTGGACGATGCGCTCGACGAACTGAATCGCAGCACGAACAGGCTGCGGCGTAAGTTTGACGCGACCGACAAGTGGATGGAGACCAAGGTGGAGGTGGAACGCGTCGTCGACGACGGCCGCAAGATCAATCAGCATGTCGCCAGAGGGAAGTACGGGAGCGAAGTGGCCCGGCTCTGGGCGACGTTGAGGTCCGGCATCAACGATCTCGCCAGAGCCTACGGCGTCGCTCCGCTCGGCGTCTGACACCGCCAGGCCGGAACATCCAGCTCAGTCCGTGCGCAGCGCCACCAGGGGATCGATGCGCGTGGCGCGCCGCGCCGGCAGATAGCTCGCCAGCAGCGCCGAGCCCCCCAGCATCGTCACGACGGCGATATAAGTCAGGGGATCGGAGCTCGTGACGCCGGACAGCAGCCCCGTCATCAGCCGCGACAGCGCCAGCGCTGCGGGGACGCCGACGATGATGCCGATCGCGGCGAGGCTCATGCCGTTGCCGATGATCAGCCGGAAGATCTCGCGCCGGCCGGCGCCCAGCGCGACACGGACGCCGATTTCGCGGATCCGCTGCTCGACGTTATACGCCAGGATGCCGTAGAGGCCGAGGGCGCCGAGGAAGAACGCGACGCCGGCGAAGAACGACATGACCAGCGTCGTGAACCGCGGCTGACCCGCCGCCGCAAAGACGACGTCGGACATCGGCCGGACGTTCGCCAGAGGCAGCCCGCCGTCGATCGACGCGACCGCGGCGCGCACCGATGCGGTGGCGGCGCCCGGGTCCCCGGGCACGCGCACGGCGAACGTCATCGTGCGCGCCTCGTAGTCCGGGCGGGGTGCCTGTTCGAGCGGGACGTACACGACAGGCGGCGCCGGCACGTTCGCGCCCATCGACCTGACGTCGCCGGCGATTCCTACGATTCGAATCGCCGGGTTCTTTTCCCGCGGGTAGTAGCGAATCGTCCTTCCGATCGGATCCTCTTCGGGCCAGTAGAGACGGGCGGCGGTCTCGTTGATCACCGCCACGAGCGGCTGCCCGGGAACGTCGCTGTCGGCGAGCAGCCTTCCACGCTTCAACGGGATGCCAAGCGCCGCGAACATTCGCGGCGTCGTCATGATGTATCGCGCGTTCCAGGCGGGCGCTCCGGACGGCGGCGCGGGCCGGCCGTCGATCGAGAAATCATCCGGAGGCCCGGCCGACGCCAAAGGAAGATTCGACACGGCGCCCGCGCTGTGCACGCCTGGTGTGGCCGCGAGCCGTGCCTCGATCGACGACAGCGTTCGTCGCGCGGCGGCTGGATCCGGCTGGCGCCCCGGCGGGACGGACACGCTGAACGTCAGGACGTGCTCCGGGTCGATGCCAAGATCGACCTGCTGGAGCCGGTGATACGAGCGCATCAGCAGGAGCGCGCCCACGAGCAGGATGACGCTCAACGCCAGCTGACTGACGACGAGCACGGAACGGGCGGCGACCGCGCGGCGCGACGCCGTCGCGCGCGACTCGCTTCTCAGCGTCTCCTGGATCCGCCTTCCGGTCGCGTTCAGCGCGGGGACGAGGCCGACCAGGAACCCGGTCAGGATGACCACGGCGCCGGTGTAGGCCAGCGCCGCGTAATCGATCGCAATCGGCTGCCACACGGGCAGCCGTTGAGGATAGAGCGCGAGGAGACCCGCGAGCAGCGCGTCGGCGAGCGCGACGCCGAGGAGGCCTCCGACGATGGCCAGCAGCATCGCCTCGGCGATCAGTTGCCGGACCAGGCGTCCGCGGTTCGCCCCGAGCGCATGGCGCAGCGCGAACTCGCGCCGCCGGCCTTCGCCCTTCGACACGAGCAGCGCCGCCAGGTTGACGCAGACGATGAGCAGCACGAACAGGACGGCGCCGCCGAGAATCAGCAGCGCGTCACGCTCGTCGCCGGCGATGTCCTCGTGCAGCGATCGGCGGACCGCGAAGTGTCCCTTGGCGTAGTGATCCGGATAGTTCTCCGACCAGTACGCGCGCAGAGACTGGAGCTGCGCGTCGGCCTGTTCCGCTGAAAAGCCATCGCGCAGCCGGGCAATCACAAGCAGCGGATGGCTCGCTCGGGTTGTTTCTTCCGTGTTGTACCTCAGCGCGGTCCAGATCCTCACGCGATCGTCACGAAACCCGAAGCCTTCGGGCATCGCGCCGATCACCTCGCACGGCGCATCGTCGAGCCTGATGGTGGAGCCGACCTGCGTGTGCTCCGAGAGGTCGTGACCCAGGACGGCGACGCATCCTTCACGCCGCTGCGCTTCGCGCTCGGTGAAGGTTCGCCCCCGGACGGGCCTGACGCCGAGCACCTCGAAGAAGTCCGACGTCACCGGCATCGTGAGGACGCGTTCCGCTTCGCCGTTCTCGCGCGTCAGGTTGCTGTTGCTGAAGGTATACGCGGCGACTCCGGCAAACGCGTCGGCGCGGGCGCGGACGTCGGCGAACTCCGGACCCGACAGCGAGAAGTACGGAAAGTCGTAACCGGTCGCGGGAAGGTAGCGCGTATAGAGCGCGACGAGCTGGTCGCTGGCCGGAAACGGCAGCGGCCGGAGCAGCACCGCGTTGACGACGGTGAATATCGCCGCGTTCGATCCGATCCCGACCGCAAGGGTCAAAACGGCGGCGATCGTGAAGCCGGGCTGTCGGCGCAGCGTGCGCGCCGCATATCGCAGGTCCAGCCAGAGGTCGCGGGCCACGCGGCCGGTGGGCGCTGCCGGCGTAAGAGGTTCCGGTGCGTGCGATTGCCGCAGCGGCGCCAGGTACCGCGCGAGCACGTTGCCTTCTCTGAATTCGGCGAGCGCCGAGCCGCTCGGCCTCCTCCGGAGATCCACCGGCGGCGATCAGCTCGCGATAGCGGTCGTCGAGATGTTGCGAGAGCTCCTCGACAATCTCCGCCTCCCGGGCAGGGGACAGCCGCAGCGACGAGAGCCGCGGCCGCACATGCTCGGCCCATTTACGGCTGAACTCACCCCTCGACTCCGCTCGGGGTGACCCTGAGCCAGTCGAAGGGTCAGGCATGGTCGTCCCCCGTGACGCGCCGGACCGCCTGCACGAAGGCGGCCCAGGTCCGCCGCTGCCGGGCCAGCACGCGGCGGCCTTCCGGGGTGACCTTGTAGAACCGGCGGCGGCGCTCGCCCGCTTTCTCGACCCACGCCCCCTTGATCCAGCCGCGTTCCTCGAGCCGGTAGAGCAGCGGGTACAGGGAATCGATGTGGAACTTCAGCTGACCGCGTGAACGGGTCTGGATCAGCTTGCTGAGCTCGTAGCCGTGCCGCGGCCGCGCGTCGAGGAGCGACAGGATCAGGAGCTCCGCCGATCCGCGCTTCAGCTCGCGGTCGAGCGCGCGGGTGTCCATATCTGTCATGAACAGATAGTATGTGGACAGACATTGTCCCGTCAATTAGATCGGTGAGGTCGCTCGAGATTGGTAGGTGGGAGGCGAATGCCTCCCACCTCGAAGCGCGCGGCTGGCGGATGGGTCGGGCTACGTGCCGCTGATCTTTCGCGCCTTCGCTCTGACGTACCCGTAGTTGAAGTTCAAACCGTTGAAGTTCGCCGCCTTCGCTGCGAACGTCGTGGCACGCGACGCGTCCCCCGCGCCTTTCGACGCCAGCGCGAGGAAGTACAGGATCCGTGGATCCTGCTGATTGGCGGCTTGAAGCTCGGTGACGGCGGCCGCATAGTCCTTGTCCGCCAGCGCGATCATGCCGGCGAGCTCGTGCTGCTGGCGGACCTCGAACGGCCGCTTCTTCGGCGCCACCTGGCGCGCGTACTCGGCCGACTTCGCCCTGGCGGTGGCCAGATCGTTCTTCACGACGGCGACGCGCCCTTCCTCGAACACGTGCGTGCGCCGCGTGGCCTGCTTCACTTCTTCCGGCACCGACGCCTTGTCGATGACCGCCACGGCTTCTTCGTATTTTGCGAGCGCCTCCGCCGGCCGGCCCGCCTCGCGGAGCACGTCGCCCATTTGCGTCAGATCGCCGGACATCGAGCCGGCATCCTGCTCCGCCTGCGCGAGCGCGTAGCCGGCGCGCAGCTCTTCGAGCGCCTTGTCCGTCGCTCCTTCGTGGACGTAGGACGCCGCGGCCCAGAAGTGCGCCGTCCGCCGCTCGCCGGTCGTGCGCGCGACCGAAGCAATCTTCGCGAACGCCTTGCGCGCCTGATCGGGTTTGCCCATCGCCAGGTAGTTGCTGCCGATGCCGATGTGCGAGGCGATGAAGTTCGGATCGATCGCCAGCGCCTTGTCGTACATCTTGATCGACTCGTCGAAGCGCCCGACTTTCATCAGCAGCTCTGCATAGGAATCATAGGGATTCGGATCGCCGGGAATGAGCTCCGTGTACTTCTTGAACGCCTTCTCCGCATCGTCGAACTTCTCGAGGAAGCGATACGCGTATCCGAGCTGGTTGTAGGGCTGCGAGAACGACGGGTTGATGCCGGTCGCCTTCGTGAAGTTCTTGATGGCTGACTCATACTCCTGCCGGCCGAAGTACGTGTTGCCGAGGAGCGTCAGCGCCCGTTCGTCGTTCGGGAAGAGACGCACCAGCTCCGAGTAGTGGGTCAACACGCCCGCCGGATCGCCTTTCATGTTCGCTTCCAGGCCTCGGATGATGTGCTGCTCGCCCGGGCTGGCGGATCCGGCCAGAGCGGCCGCCTGGGTGACGGCGTCGATGAACTCCTTGTTCGTGCCGGACGTATTCGCGAGGCCCACGTACCCGAGCGCGAACGTCTTGTCTTTCTGCACGGCCTGTTCGTAGAAGCGGCGGGCGTCGGTGGCTCGGAGCTTTTCGGCCAGGTCGCGTCCTTTTAGATACAGGTCGCGCGCCTCCGCCGATGCCGTCGTGATCGGGACCTTGTCACTTGTCTGCGTCTGCGCGAGGAGAAACGCCGCGGGCGCCATGCCCGCGAACATGAGGACGCCGGCAATCTTCTGCCTGATCGGGGTGCTGATCATGGAACCTCTCTTGTGTCTTGCGGTCGGCGGGAGAGTACAGATGGGAGGCGGCCCCTTACAACGCTGGTGGTGCGAATCAACCTGAGCGAGGGTCAGGATGCACCGGGAGTGGTACCGAAGCCGGCTTACTCCTGCCTGAGCGCCGCAAGCGGATCGATGCGGGCGGGCCGCATCCGCCAGGCCGCCTGGGCGACCGGCGCGGCCATCAGCGTGAGCGCCACGATGAACACCGGCCAATTGAAGGTCGTCGGTAACACGGTCCTTGTCGCGTCAATGCCCTGATGCACGACGTGAAGCGCGTCGGCCATGAACGCATAGAGCGCCAACGCGATCCCGATCCAGCCCGAAACCCCTATCGACGGGACTGAGCTCAGAGAGCTTTCAGCGGTTCGCTGGCTGACGAGAGTGCCCCACAGGATCATCAGCACAGCGATAGAGACGGGCGCGAGCACGGGCCCCCACCACGGCAGCGGCAGCAGGAAGAGGATGTCCCAGTCGAACAGCGACGTCGGCCAGCCGCACATGGCTTTGAGAAACACGTAGTAGAAAATGTCCCAGACGCCGAACGCGATCGCGCTGTAACCGAGTCGCGTCTGCCACGTCCGGCCCGCCAGCATGCCGACGGTGAACAGCATGACGAGGGTCGCGGCTTCGCGGACGAGCTCGACGGGCCCCAGGTCTCCGCGGATCGGCAGTGGATTTGGCTGGTAGGGCTGAACACGATCGACCAGGACGCGAAGATAGAGGACGGTCGCCGCTTCGAGCCAGGCCATGGCGACGGCAAACGCCGCGACGACCAGCCACCGTGTGCGGGCTCGTGCCGGAACCTTCATGAGGCGTCCCCTGCCTGGGCCGGATGACCGTCTCGCTCGGCGGCGAGCTCTCGGATGTGGCCCTCGACGCGATCGATTATCTCATCTGGCGTCGACGTACCCGCCGTGAGGCCCACGCGCTCTGCCGTGACGAACCATTCCGGGCGAAGATCCGCCTCCGTTTGGACGTGATGCACATGCGAACAGTGGCGGCTGCAGGTGTTGACCAGTTCACGCGTGTTGTTGCTGTTCGCGCCACCGACCACGATGACGAGGTCACAACGGCGTGCCAGCTCGACGGCCGCCTCCTGGCGCTCCTTTGTCGGACGGCAGACCGTATCGATGAACCGTACGTCGGATTGAGGGAATTGCCGTCGAATCAGCCTGACGAGGTGTCGCACTCTCTCGATCGGCTGGGTTGTCTGAGCAGCAATCCCGATCCGCGGGTGGCCCTCCAGCCCGGGCACATCGCTCTCGTCGAGCACGACGTCGAAGTCGTCGAGGTCTTCCGTCAGTCCCCGCACCTCCACATGCGTGCGCTGGCCGATGATGACAGGGTGGTAGCCGTCGCGTACGAGGGCCCTGACCGCCCGATGCGCCACGTGGACGAGGGGACACGTCGCTTCGACGACGTCCAGGCCGAGCGCTCGAGTGTCGCCGAGCGTTCGCTCCGATGCACCGTGAGCGGTCACCATCACCCTGTGCGTCGTCACGCGCGCGGGATCGTGGGCGATGGCGATCCCCTTGGCCCGCAGGTCCTCCAGGACAGCGGAGTTGTGGACGAGATCGCCGAGAATCGTGAGCGGTGCGGCTTCGGCGTGGCGCAGCGCCAGGTCGATCGCGTCGCGCACGCCGAAGCACATGCCGAGATGCTCTGCGCGGATGATTCGGATGGCACGGTGTCGGCGCATGTGTGTACTCTTGTCGGCGACGCGGCAGCAGGAGGCCCAACCAGAAAGCACTTTGCATAGTAAAGGTGACGCGGGCTCCTTGTCAAGGATCAAGCGAAAGGACAGTTCGTATGGCCAAACGCGCGCGCCGCAAACCACGGGCTCGGAGGGCCGCCGCCCGCGCCGCCGGCGACGCGCGTAGATGCAAGCTCCGGGAAGTCGTCGACTCCCCGAACCTCGAGGCACCAGCGGGCGAAACGGTCACGCTCTTCACGCATGACCATGTCGGCGTCGTGTTGATCTCGAAAGCCGAGTACGGCGATACCCAACTCGTGCCGCCGGGCCAGGCCGTCTCCCAAATCGATCTCGAGGTCCTCCCGGGCCGCAAGACGCTCAAGATGGTGTTCGTCTTCAGTGCGTCAATCACCGGCCGCGGCGAGCTGCGCGAGAACTGCGGCGAGACCTCGCAGTTCCTGCGAGCGCTTGCCGGCGACGAACCGTTTCAGCTCCTGCGAATCATCGGGAGGTAGGGCATGGCGCGCACCTTCCTCTGGATGGCAGTGGTTCTCCTGACTGCAGCGCCCGCGTCCGCTCAGATCGAGCAGTGCACCGCCTACATCCGGCTCATCGACGCGGTCGTGGCCGGCACGAATCCGAACGCCGCCGAAGAATTGATGGACATCTCCAGGGCGCCACGTTGCTTCGCCCTCTTCGTGGCCGGGCTGGACCGCGCCGACAGGTCGGCGTTCAAGGAGTTCGTCCGCCGGTTCGAAGGCTCCCGTTCGGACAAACAGACGGGGACCGCGCCGGTAGGGGCGGGATCGACGTCGGTCGTCGCCCAGGGGCCTGTGGCGAAGATCCTGTCTGTCGCGGCCGAGTACGGCGCGCTGACGCAGTCCGTGAACGGCCAGGTCATCACCGTCCGCGGCAACCTCGCCGGCGTGCCGTCCGCGCTCGTGAAAAAGGACGTCTTTCCGTACTGCGTCGGCGACGAGGCGAGAAGCGGGTACTGCGTGGAGAAGTCACTCGTTGGCGTGCTCAAGAGGTTTTCGTTCGGGGTGTCCTTCGATCCCTCGCGCACGCAAACGCTGACGGCCGAGCCCGGCGACTCAGGAGGTTCCACGGACGATCCGCAGCCGGTCACGTTTACCGGTGAGAGCCACGAGATTTCCTCCGCCTCCGTCCGTTTCGAGCTCTGGAATCGCCGGGATGCCAGTTCGGCCGAGTTCACACGGGCGTGGCGGGAGAAAGTCGGCGCGGCCATGGACCAGGCCAGCGCCGACCTGCTGCGCGCCGGCGAATTCGTCGAGGAAGTCATGGACCTGCCGGCGCACGATCCCTGGTTCAAGGTCAGTGTGGCCGCCGTGCGCGCGGCGGGGACGGACAGGGCGAAAATCGTCAAGGCGTTCACGAGCTCGCTCGAGCAACTCGCGGTTCACGCAAGCGCGACGGCCGGCTTTCAGGAAAGAGTGGCAGACGCGCTGGCAGCCTACAGCAGGTTCTTTCTCGCGCAGGACGAACTGGTCGAGTCGCTCGCCACCAAGAGCGTGCTCGCCTTCGAATACACGAACAACCGGCCAGCGCTCGAGCCCTCGACGTCGAACTACCGGGTCGTCTTCGATTACCCCATCTCGAAGGACACGAAACTGGTCGCCAACGGCGCCGTGACGTTCTATGACTCCGTCCCCGCAGGCCAGACGATCGTGAGCCGCTACCGCGACGCGCAATTCGGGCTTCAACTGGACTACGGGCTCGGTGACGCGTCCATTCTGGGACCGGCCGTGTTGAGCCTGGCGGGGTACTTCCAGTATCAGCACTCACCGGCGTTGCTGGAGGTTGATCCATCCGCACCGATCCCTGGCGTCGGCTTCATCGGCCTGCCGGAGAATGCGACGACCGTGTTTGCGACGACGGGAAACATCTGGCTGTTCCAGGGGAAGCTCTCCCTGGTGCCGTCGGGCAGCAGCGTCAAGATCCCGCTCTCGATCACGTGGTCGAACAAGACCGAGCTCGTCGACGAGCCCGTGTGGCGCGGCCAGATCGGCCTCAGCTACGATCTCGATCGTCTCTTTGCGGCGCTCAACGACCGGTAGCGCGTGATAGCCTTCCGGAACTGATGCGTCTCGAACCCGGCTCCCGCCTGGGCCCCTACGAGATCACGAGCGCCATCGGCGCGGGCGGGATGGGGGAGGTCTATCGCGCGCGCAGCGCCTCGGCGCTCAATCATCGCAACATCGTCACGGTCCACGACTTCACGGCCGAAGGATGAATCTGCATTTCTGGGTAGCCTTCACTGGAATGTTGGCTCTGATCTTTGGCGCCTTCCATATCGTCCGGAGGCGGGCCCCCTGGTTCGGCGACTGGGGAAGTCCATCGTTTGACGTTCAGGGTGGCGGCGCCGTGTTTCAGGGAGCGGTGGAGGTCACGCTCGGACTGCTTCTGGTGGTCGGATCGGCCCTGGACTACCTTGGCATCGTGTCGTTCCGGCCGGTGATGAATGTGGTCAAGGCATTCCTGGAGTTCTAACGGCGTGGCGGCGCGGTGATGTTCTCGATGATCCAGGCTCCGCTCGCGTTCTGTCGGAGCCAGAAGTTCTCTTCCATTGGAACAGGCTCGGACGCCCGGCGGCCCGGCTTCGGCACGCATCTATTGAAGGTCCGGGACTCCACCATCACGGCGTTGCCGGCGCTCGGATGAAAGCGAAGATCCATCAGGGTCACTTCGTAGGCCTTGCACGCATCCTTCCACTGCCGCAGGTGCTTCCGGCGGTCGGCCGGCAGCTGCGGATACACCGCCACGAGCGCGTCGGCGTCGAAGTTTCGATAGGCCGCCTGATACCGGTCGAGCGCGCCGCGTACGCCCGCTTCGTCGAAGCTCGGATTGACACCCTTTCGCAGGCGGTCGGACTTGCTGTGGCTCGTCGCCGCCGACCGCCGTTCCTGCTGTGCCTCGCGGCCGAGGGTGTCGGAGTCCGCCCGCGCGTTGTCGACCTGCCGCCTGGTCTCGGCGACCTGCTGCTGCAGCCGCTTCCATTCCTCACGGGCCCCCTGCAATTCAGCCTTCATGGCTTCGGTTTCGAGCCTTTTGAGCTCGGCTTGACGTTGCGCCGCATCTCTGTCCTTGTTGGCGGCCTCCAGCTCCAGGCGGCCTGCTTGCGCGATGTGCTGCGCGGCTTCGGCTTCCAGCTTCGCGGCTTCCGCTTCGACCCGCCGTTCTTCGGCCTTTTGCATCTGCGCTCCCGCCAGCGCCGCGAATCCACTCGCGACGATGACCATCGCGAACAGGAGCACTGACAGTTTCCGGAGCCGCCCGCGGGCCCTGGCCTCCTGGTCGGCTCGCCGGCTCTGTTCCTCGGCCCGCGCCTCGGCTTCCGCGCGGTCCCGCGCGCCCATGTATCGGGTGCGCCAGTCGAGGACCGACGCTGCGAGCACGTCGTGCAGAATCTGGTACCGCAGGTGCGCCGGCTGGTCGGGCGCCGGCGCCACCGGCGTCAAGATCCGGTTCCGGCCCGTCGAGAGCGTCTGCAGCAACGGCACGAGCGCCTCGGGCGTGACGCCCGCGTAGTTCGCGAGATCCGGCACCGAGTGCGCGATCTTGGTCCGGGAGGGAGTCACGAGGTGGTTGAACACCCGCGCCGCCGCCTCGGTTTCCGCCGCGGTCAGGCTGCTCATGGCCTCGTCGAGGTGGGTGCTGACGATCTTCTCCGCGCCGCCCAGCCGCTCGAGCGTCTCGTCTCTCAGCACGTGTGAGCCCGCCCGCTGCTCCTCGTCCCACAGACGCGTCATCACCAGTTGCAGATACGGGGTCTCGACCCGCTCGCTGGCATCGACGCGCGCGGCGCGCTCGGCGACGCAGTGGGCGGCCGCCCCGCGGACCATCCGGCTGGTCGTGACCTGCTCGAGGACGTGTTCGACGAGCGCGTCCTCGATCGTGACGGGAGCCCCTCCGTTCGACGGCGCTCCGTTGAACTGCGCCAACGGCTTTCGGATCGCCTCGCGAGCGGCATCGTGGTCGAGGTGGTCGATCCGGATGCGATTCTCGAAGATGCCCGGGATGCGGGCCTCGAATCGATCGAGCTTGGCGAGCGAGTCTTCGCGAATCGAGATGAGAAAACTCATGCGGCGGCCGCACTCGTTGATGGCCCGCGCGAACTCGCGCTCGAAGCCTCCGTTGCCGCCGTCGTTCGCGTGATACAGGAAGTACTCTTCGAACTGATCGAGAATGACGATGAGATCGCAGTTCAGCCTCGAGGTGACGGAATCCAGCGTCTGCTCGACGCTCCGGGGGAGCGGGTCGCTGAGCTGCTCCCTGACGGCGCAGACGAGCTCACGCAGCGGGTCGTCCCGCCACGATCCGAACACGATGACGGCGAATTCAGGCGTCCCGCGTTCCTCGAGGCTTTGCTGTGCGACCCGGCGAAGGTGATGGGCCACGCCGGCGTTCAGGAGGGAGCTCTTGCCGACGCCGCTCGGTCCGTAGAGGACCGTCAGGCGCGACGCGAGCAGGTTGGCCGTGACGATCTCGCGCTCGCCGTCGCGGCCGAAGAAAAAGGGGGCCTGCCGTTCAGAGAACGGCATCAACCCCGTGTATGGGCTCTCCCTCATGTGACACCTGTGCGGTGCACGGCAGCAATCGGGCCCGACCCCGCAGGACGGCGACGTACCGTTCGAGCGGCATGTCGAGGATGTCCACTTCACGGCGTCCCCAGAACTTCTCGTCCATCGGCGTCGGCCTCAGCTGGACGGCCCACGACTTGTACGTCAGCGACTGCGCTCCGGCGATGCGGTGGAGGATGACCCGCAGGTTCCAGTCCCGCAGGCCGTACCCGAGAAACAGGAAATGGCTCCGCCGGAGTTTGGCCGCCAGCGTCACGGGAACGAGGTTCGCGAGATCCGTGCGTGTCAGGTAGTCGATGTAGTGATCCTCCGTGATCACGAAGCTGTCGCCATCACCGTCCGGCGAGGAGCGATCGACGGCCCCGTGAATCTTGAGAATGACCGACCGGGAGTCGAGCGAAAGATTCCGGTAGCGATTCGGGACGTCGATGATCTGTGATGGTCCGTCCGGCGGCACGTGGAGGAACTTGCCGCGATCCGGGCCGTCCGCCACGTAGATCACCAGATCGAACGGCTCGCCCGCTTCGCGGAACGCCCGCTCCAGCACATCGTCATAGTTGGTCGTGACGATGAGCTGGTACTTCACGGGATAGCCCTTCTCGCGGAGCAGTCCGGGCCACGTCGCGAAGAACCGGTGCAGCGTCGTGGGCGGGTAGTCGCGGTTGAACACGTCGTGCAGTTCCCGGTAGAGAGCACCGGAGCCGATCGTGAGCGCGACGTACTCGGAGACGTGCAGCAGGTCGGTGACTTCCGCCGGCGGGCAGTTGAAGCTCTCCGCCAGGTGCCGGGAGAGCTCGGGTCCACTCGGCAGGTAGTCGGATCGGTCCACGGTCCACGCCACGTTCTCCGGTCGGCTGCACAGGTTTGCGCCGGCGCCGAGGAACGGGATGACCCGTCCGTCCAGCATGAAATTGATGAGGTTAGTGAAATGGCCGTCCAGTGTCGCCGGAATCGGACAGCATTTCATGGGAAGCCTCATGGTGTACAACGTCAACGGGACGGGAACCGTACTTCATGAGGCTTTCGCTCCGAACTTTGTTCGCCGGGATGTGCGCATGTGCGCTGATCGTCGTCTCCGAGCCGCAGCCGGCACGCGGCCAGCCGAAACCGAGCGAGCCCCAGCTGTTCGCGCCCGGACAGATCTCGACGGGGGACTTCGAGTCGCACGCGGCGTTCGCAGACGCCGGCCGCACGCTCTACTTTCTGAAGAGCAACCTGCAGTTCACCTGGTGGACGATCGTCGTCTCGCGTCTCGAGTCAGGTGTGTGGAAGGAACCGGAGGTCGCGCCGTTTTCGGGGCGATACAGCGACGCGGATCCGTTCGTCACGCCGGATGGCTCGCGTCTGTTCTTCATCTCCAACCGTCCGCACGATGGCACCGGTCCGGCACGGGAGGATCTGGACATCTGGGCGATGGATCGCCGCGGCGCCGAGTGGGGCCCTCCACGCCGGCTGCCGGAACCGGTGAACTCGCCCGCGTCGGAGTGGTTCCCGGTGTTGACCGCCAGCGGCACGTTGTATTTCGGCTCTGGACGTCCAGGTGGAAGAGGGAAGACGGACATCTACCGATGCGATCTGCGGAACGACACGTGCTCCACTCCCGAGAACATGGGTGACGCGATCAATACGGTGGTAGATGAGTACGAGGCGTTCGTCACTCAGGACGAGCGGACGATGATCCTGATGTCGAGCGGACGTCCCGAAGGCCTCGGCGCCGGCGATCTCTACATCAGTACTCGAGGCGCCGAGGGCTGGAGCAATGCGAAAAATCTCGGTGCACCGATCAATTCACGCGCGCTCGAAATCGGCCCGTCCCTCAGCGCCGACGGCAAGACGCTCTTCTTCGCGAGCACGCGCGCAGGAGATCCGTCGCCGGCGGAGCGCCGCGACTCCCGCGCGCTCGCGCAGTGGCTTCGCGGTCCTGGCAACGGCCAGGGGGATATCTATCGGGTTGAGTTGAAAGAGTGACCCCCGACCTCTTTTCCCGTTTCGGCGTCTATTACTGATAGCCCAGCGCCAACGCTGGAGGCGGCCAGCCGCTGCAAGGAACTGGACGTCCCGCGTTCCAAGCTCGTGGTACGAGGCTTTAGCCTCGTCCGTGGGACGACCCTAAAGGGTCGTACCACAGCGTAAGGAGTAGGTATGCCCATGCCTCGATTGTGCGCCTCTGCGATGATGCTCCTCTCGGCGTTCACGGGACTCCTCATGATGGCTGGCCTCGCGACAAGCGTCATGAACGCGGAGGACCCGCCGCAGGCAGGCTCTCAACCCTTCACCATCGCCGGACCCTACACGCACGACAACCTCGCCGTGTACGTGATTCGCGGGACGGTGGCCGATACGCGCGAGTACCTCACGCTGGATGAAGGACTGAACGCGGGGTTGGTGGCCGTGCGCGAGAAGGGCGCACGCCAGGGTCAGGATCGCGCCGAGGTCAACTCGCTCGAAATCGAGAACCGGTCCGACAAGTGGCTCTTCCTGCAGGCGGGCGACATCGTCAAGGGCGGGAAGCAGGATCGGACGATCATGACCGACCTGACGCTGCCGCCTCATTCGCAGCCGACGCCGATTGACGCCTTCTGCGTCGAGAGAGGCCGCTGGACGGCGCGCGACAGCAGCGCGGTGTTTGGCAAGAACACCGGCATCGCGGGCGGCGTGGCGCTCAAGCGCGCCATTCAGGGAGAGAAGAGCCAGACGAGAGTGTGGGAAGAGGTTGCCAAGGCTGACGCGAAGGCGACCGACGCCGTACGAACCGTCGACGTCGCGTATGCGCCCCCGGCGGGAGCGGCCACGCTCTCCTCGACCGGCACCTACAACGCCATCGTCGAGAACCCGGCGCTGCAAAGCAATCGAACCACGTTCGTGAAAGCCCTGCTGCCGCAGGTCCAGAAGGACAAAAGCGCGATCGGGATCGCGGTCGCTATCAACGGCGAGGTCGTGTCGGCCGATGTCTACGCCTCGCCGGCGCTGTTTCAGAAGCTGTCTCGAAAGCTGCTCGATTCGTACGCCACCGAGGCGACCCTCTCGCGCGAACAGGGGACATCGGCGGCCGCACCAGGCAAGGAAGCGGTACTCGCATTCCTGTCGAATCCGGCCGGCGGCAGCAGCAAGTCGGAGAAACTCGGCTCGTCAATGCACCAGCGAACGGTCGAAGGCAACAAGACGGTGCTGTACGAGTACGCCTATCAGGAGTCGGAGCGGAGCGGGAAACCGGCCCCGGCGAAGCTCGTCCATCAGAACTATCTGAAAAAACAGTAGGGAGATCCGGCGCGCGGACCGTGTGATATCCTGCCGTCGCTTTTCAGGGAGCTCACGGTCCGCGTGAAGGGTTGAACCCACCTGTCGCGACCACACGTTCACCTTCTTTCTGCCCGTGAAACGCGGACGCCGGGCGCATGAGAGAGAAGGTGTCCGATGCCGCTGTCGCTCCCCGCCCGTCCCAACCTCGAGTGGCTCAGAAAGACCGCCAAACAAAGGCTAAAGCAGCTTCGCGCGCGCGACGCGTCCGTTCGGCTGGCCGACGCCCAGCTTGCGATCGCGCGCGACTACGGCTTCGAGAGCTGGCGAAAGCTCAAGCGGCACGTCGAGGAACGCGAACGCGAGGCGCCAGCGAGTGAGCCGTCGACTCCTCCGCAGCTCACCCGCGACGACGTGGTCCAGGCGTTCCTGCGGCTCGTCGGCACCGGCCGCATCGACGAGGTCCGCCGAATCCTCGCGGCCGCGCCCGACATGGTCAACGCCGTAGGCCCGCATCCGTTCTGGGGCGGCCGGCCGCAGTCCCTTCACGTCGCGATCGAAACCAGGCGGCGGGACCTGTTCGACCTGCTGCTCGACGCCGGCGCCGACGTCAACGGCGTGAACGATCAGTACGACCACTGGTCGCCGTTGATGGTGGCGGTCGGAGAGGGCCGTGAAGAGATGCGCGACGAGCTGCTTCGCCGCGGAGCGCGCGTCGGCCTGGCGGAGGCTCTGCTCCTCGCCGATGACGCGCGCGTGGAAGTGCTCTTGAGGCCGGGCGCCACGGCGCTTCCCGCGGACGTGCCCAACGCCGGCTCCCTCCTGAACTTCGCGCGGACGACATTCGCAATCGATCGTCTCATCGATCTAGGCGTTCCAACCGACACGAAAGATCGCTGGGGCGCGACGCCGATCGAGGTGATGAGCCGGCAGGGACCGCGCGGTCAGCCGCTCGTGAGGCATCTGATCGCGCGCGGAGTGGCCGCCGCGCCTGAGGAGTACGCCCGCCTTGGCGATCGGGAGACGCTTGCGCAAATGATTGATGCAGATCCGAGCGTCGCGCGATCGGAGGCGGTCATGATGGGCGCGGTGGATTTCGGCCACCACGACCTGGCTGAATGGCTCATCGCGCGAGGCGGGAACGTCAACGCCCGCACGACCGCGGCGTCGCGGCACACGGCGCTGCACTCGGCCGCATGGAACGGCGACCTGCAGATGGTGAAGCTGCTCGTCAGCGCCGGCGCAGACACGGCCGCGCGCGACAAGGAGCACGACGGTACGCCGCTCGACTGGGCCGAAACCTCGATCGACGTCACGAACAATCCCGCCTGCCGCGCCGTCGTCGAATATCTTAGGGGCCCGGAACCGGCGGCGGCACAGTGGGCAACGTGGGCAAAGTGATCATGGCAAAGGAGGCGGCGCCGTCGTCGGTGAGAATCGTGCCTCGCAGAGCCACCACCGGTCGCCCTCGTAGATGCCGCGGAGAGACTCGATTCCGCGCACTTTTTCCTGAACGCCGTCGGCGCGCCGCGTCCAGACCCACTCGACGTTGTAAACAAGCAGCGCGCAGCGCGCCCAGCCCTCGGGCGCGGTGCAATTCGGCCACCCGGTGCTGCGGTGATAGATGTCCAGATCATGTTTCACGGAGACGACGGAGTATGTCGCTCGCTGGGCGGCAATCTCGTCGAGCGCTGCCCGCTTGCCGCTGCACGAGTCGGCGAAATTCCGAACGCTGTAATCGGGCGACGCGCTCGAGTTCGAGAAGTCTTCCAGGAACGACTCGCTGTTTACGATCATCTCCCGCCTGGCGTCGTTGACCCGCAACGCAGGGCTCGAGGCGACGACTGGCACGGAGTTCGGGACCCACGGCCGCGTGACAGTCACGGTGAACGTGTAGGTTGCCGGGACGGGATCAGTCGTCGGTGCCTGCCACTGGACGCGCGATCCATCGCCAATCCACGTGCCGCCCGATGGTTGCACCGCCCAGGTGTACAGGAGTTGATCGGTCGGCATCCCCCCATGTTCGACAGCGGCCTCGACATCCACTGTCTTCCCCGCCTCGATTTGCGTTCGCCCGATGGTGACGGAAGTTATGCTCGGCGCAGCCTGCGATCCCGACGATGCACTAGGCGCTGTGGGGGCGCCGCGCGTGCCGCCACACTGCGAGATCGCCGTCATGGCCGCTGCCGTTGCCGCACCGACGGCGATTCGCCGTGCCGTCGATAATGATGCGTGCATTCGCGTACCCTCCTGCCGATGGGCTCCGCAAGAGCGATACCAGACGCGGGAACCAAAGCTCATGCTTATAACTTCCGGGCAGGACACGGCCAGACCGCGTGATGCTACGGTAGAGCCAGCCGCATGACGTCCATCGTGACGCGCAACGAGTGGAAGTTCTTCAGCGTTCTGCCGAAGGCCGACAGGTTTCTCGCAACGGCCTGGTGGACCGTCCTCGTCCTTCGGGGTGTGCTCCCGGCGCTGTTTGCGATCGCCATGGGCATGCTTGTCGGTGCCGTGGAGCAGGGCGACAGCCTCGCCGGACCGCTCGCGTTCGCTGGCAGCGTGTTCGTCCTGCTCCAGGTGCTCACGCCGATCCACCAGGCGGTGAGCGCCAATCTTGGCGACCGGACCGCCGCCTGGCTGTACGACCGGCTGACCGAGGCGTGCGTGCGCCCGCCTGGCATCGGGCACCTCGAGGATCCGAAGCTCACGACGGACCTGACCGTTGCGCGGGACTTCGACATCGGCATGACCGGCCCACCGCTGAACATCTCCGTCGATTTCATCGCCGACGGCCTGGTCGGGCTGGTCGGCGGCCTCGCATGCGCTGTAGTGCTGTTCGCGTACGCCTGGTGGGCGCCAGTCGTGCTCTGCGCCGGATGGCTCGCGACGCACTGGCTCCTCCGCGAGAGCGCCGTCTGGCACGACCGTCAGACGGACGCCGTTCGCGCGGCGCAGCGCGACGCCGAGTACGCCTACCGGCTCGCCGTCGATCCGGCGCCGGCGAAGGAGCTGCGCCTGTTCGGTCTCGCAACCTGGACGCTCGATCGCTTCGTCGCGCGCCGCACGCGGCTGCACGCGCTGCAATACGAAGCGACGCGGCTTCGCGAGAAGCCCGTGTTGCTCAGCCTGCTGCTGGTCGTCGCCGCCAACCTGGCCGTGTTCTGGTGGCTCGCAAACGCGGCGGACGCCGGCAGCCTGACGCTCGCGCAGGTCGTCGTGTTCGCGCAGAGCGCGGTGGGCACATCGATGATTGCTTTCGGCGGCCTCAACTGGGCGCTCGACGGGTCTGCGGCCCCGGTCGCCGCGGTGCTGCGGCTCGAACCGGTGATGGCGCCGGCCGGCGCCCTTTCGGGACGCGTCGAATCGGCCCGCCGATCGGCCGACGGCCTGCCGAAGCGCGAGATTCGATTCCGTGAGCTGAGCTTCGCGTACCCAAGTGGCGCGCAGGTCCTCGATCGCTTCGACCTGACGATCCCCGCGGGATCCTCTCTCGCCATCGTCGGCCAGAACGGCGCCGGCAAGACGACGCTCGCCAAGCTGCTGTGCCGGTTGTACGATCCGCAGTCGGGCGCGATCGAGATCGACGGCGTCGATCTCCGCGATCTGCCGGTCGATTCCTGGCGCCGCCGTGTGACCGCGGTGTTTCAGGATTTCACCCGCTTCGAGCTGCCGCTCCGCGACAACGTCGCCCCCGCGGGCGCTCCCGACGACGTCGTGCGCGGCGCGCTGACGTCAGCGGGGGCGGCGGACCTCGCCGGCCTGGACACCGTGCTCGCGCGCGGCTACGAAGGCGGCACTGATCTCTCCGGCGGCCAGTGGCAGCGCGTCGCCCTCGCCCGCGCCTTGTGCGCGGTGCAGCTCGGAGCCGGCCTCGTCCTGCTCGACGAGCCGACCGCGCAGCTCGACGTGCGAGGCGAGGCGGAGATCTTCGACCGCATCCTCACCGCGACGCGTCGCTGCACGACCATCCTCATCTCTCACCGTTTCTCGACGGTGCGGCAGGCCGATCGGATCTGCGTGCTCGAAAAAGGACGCGTCGTCGAGCTTGGCACGCACGACGAGCTGATGGCCCTGCGCGGCCGATACCGGACGATGTTCGAGCTCCAGGCGCAGCGCTTTGGCGCGATAACAGACGAGGAGGGGACCACATATGACGTCCTCGCCTGAGCGCGTGAACGCCGAGCCTGAGGCCCCAGGCCCCAAGCCCCAAGCCCTAGGCCGTGCAGAGATCGAGAGCCTCCCCCCCGCGCTGTCGTCCATGTGGCGGCTGTGCAAGCTGGGCTACCGGCACGAGCCGCGGCTGATGCTCGCGGCGTTCGTGCTCTCGCAGCTCGCGGCGCTGCCCGATGCGCTGATCGCGCTCTGGCTCATGCTGCTCGGCGAGGGCGTGCTCGGGAACCGGCCCGGCCTCGTACGCGCGGCGGCCGTCGGCCTCGCCGTCTCCGCCACCGCCACGTGGTTTCTTTCCACGGTGAGCATGCGCGTTCAGCGGCGCTTCCGCGACAGGGTCACCATCGCGCTCGAATCGCACGTGGCGCGCCTCCAGGCATCGGTCCCGACCATCGCGCACCACGAGCGCCCGGAGTACCTCGATCGGCTGGCGATGCTGCGCGATCAGGTGTTCGTGCTCGATCACATGTACATGTCGCTGTTCTCCACGTGCGGGTGGATCCTGCGCCTCGGCGTCACGGTGGCGCTGCTCGCGTCGATCCATCCCGCCCTCGTGCTGCTCGCCGTCTTTGCGGTGCCGACGGTGATCACGTCGACGTGGCGGCCTGCCGTCGAGCGCGCGGCGTCCGAACGCGCCGCACAGTCCAACCGGCTCGCCCGCCACCTGTTCACCATCGCGACGACGGCGCCGCCGGGGAAGGAAGTCAGGGTCACGGGCATCGGCGATCGCCTGGTGACGAAACGCCGCGAGGCCTGGGAGCGCGCGTACGCGCTGGTGTCGGCGGCGCGATGGGGGTCGGCGGTGTGGCACACGCTGGCGTGGGCGCTGTTCGGCGCCGCGTACGTCGGCGCCGTCGTGTTCGTTTCTTCAGGCCTCGGATCACCTCCCGGCCAGGTCCTTCTGGTGCTCGCCGCAGGGTCGCGCCTGTCCGCGTACATCGGCGCGACGGTCGGCGAGATTGGATTCCTTCGCGGCTTCTGGATGGACGGCTCGCGCCGTCTCGCCTGGCTCGAGGATTACGCGGCGTCGATGGGCGCCTCGGCCGATCTGCCCGCACCGTCCGCGCTCGGCCGCGGTATCCGCCTCGAGCACGTGTCCTTCGCCTATCCAGGCACGTCACGTCTCGTCCTCGACGACGTGTCGGTGTCGCTGCGGGCCGGATTGGTCGTCGCGGTCGTCGGCGAGAACGGGGCGGGCAAGACGACGATGGTCAAGCTGCTCGCGAAGATGTACGAGCCGACGTCGGGCACGATCCTCGTGGACGACACGCCGCTGGCCCGAATACCGGCGGACCAGTGGCGTTCACGGCTGGCCGGCGCGTTCCAGGATTTCTTCCGGTTCGAGTTCCGGGCTCGTGAGACCGTCGGCCTCGGCGATGTGCCGCGCATCGACGACGTGCCTGCCGTCGCCGCGGCCGTGGAGCGCGCCGGAGCGGACGACGTCGTCTCGCGCCTGCCGTCGGGCCTCGAGACGCAGCTGGGTCCGACCTGGCCCGGCGGCGCGGAGGTCTCGTTCGGCCAGTGGCAGAAGCTCGCCCTGGCGCGCGGCTTCATGCGGGATCGTCCGCTGCTGCTCGTGCTCGACGAGCCGACCGCCGCACTCGACGCGGAGACAGAGCACGCGTTGTTCGAACGCTACGCCGCGGCGGCGCGGGGCGGGAACGAGACCTCCATCACCGTCCTCGTCTCGCACCGCTTCTCGACCGTGCGCATGGCGGACGCCATCGTCGTCCTTGATGGCGCGCGCGTCGTCGAAGTCGGCACTCACGACGAGCTGATGGCGAAGCGGGGACAGTACGCGGAGCTGTACGGGATACAGGCGGCCGCATACCGGTAAAACCGACGCGGCGAGGGCCGGAGACTACGGCGGGAAGTTCATGCGGCGCAGCAGTTCCTGAAAACGCGGGTCACCGCGCAGCGGATCGAACCACGGAGCAACCTTCGCCCCGACCATGTAGCCGTCACGGCGCTCGTACGCACGCTGCAACTGGCTGATCGCCGCGTCGTGACTCCGCAGCCACAGATACGCCAGCGCCAGGAACGCGTCGGGAACGTAGCCGTTCGCCGCGAGCTGGTCGAGCTCGGAGAGCGTCTGCTGCGCCGGCTGGGCGTGCCCCGCGCGATGCTGCGCCACCGCGAGCACGCACAGGAAGGCGGGATGTCGCCCGGAAGCCTCCACGCCTTTCTGCGCCGAGTCGACCGCCTCGGCGAACCGGCCCAGATGCAGATATCCGACCGCGAAGTGCATGAAGCTGCGCGGATCCGCCGGACTGAGATCGCGGATGCGCCCGGCCTGCTCGAGCACCTTGTCGAAGCGCCGGGCATTGGACCAGACCGCGCCGGCGCTGTCGAACGCGGAGATCGACACCGGGTCCAGTTCGATGGCGCGCTGTATCTCCTCGGCGGCTGTGGCATGGCGGCCCATCGAGCTCAGGAAGAGCGCGTGCCAGCGGTGCGTCCGGGCGTCACCGGGGTCCAGCTCGATGGCCCGCGCGAACTCGCGTTCGGCTGCCGCCCAGTCCCATTCTCCGAAGTACTGCACGAACGCAAGCGAGGCGTGCGCGGGGGCCGAGGCAGGATCGATCGCGAGCGCGCGGCCGGCGCTGGTCTTTGCCCGGGGCATGGCCTCGGCGGGAGCGACCGCGTCGGTGACCACGAAATAGTTGGACAGCCCGACGTGCGCCGGAGCGAAGTTCGAGTCGGCGGCGATCGACTGCTCGAAGAAGGCGCGGCCCCTGGCCATCGACGCCTCGTCGGGCCGCTGCAGGTAGTAGCGGCCCTTCACGTACGCTTCGTAAGCGGCCGGGTTCGTTTGCTGGAACGAGGGCGTCGTGGAGCGGTCCGAAGGAAGTAGACGCGAACGAATCAGACCTGCCACTTCGCGCGCAAGCTGGCGCTGCGTCGAAAGGACCGTCTCCGGATCCGAGGTGTAGGTTTGCGTCCAGAGGTGCGTGTCGGTGCGTGCGTCGATCAACTGCACCGTCATGCGTACCTGGCCGCTTTCGCGAAACACCGAGCCTTCCACCACCGTGCTGACGCCGAGCTCGCGGGCAATCACTGGCAGCGTCTTCTGCGCGCCTTTGTATTGCATCACCGACGTCTGGGAGATCACTTTCAGGGCGCCTACGCGGGAAAGCTCGCCGATCAGCGCGTCGGTCATCCCGAAGGCAAGGTATTCGTCCGGTGATCCTTCCGCCGCGTTGCCGGCGACGAACGGCAGAACGGCCACCGACGGCGCCAGCGGCGTGATGGCCGTGTCGCCGCCGCGTTCGGTGGAGTTGCTCCTGGCGGTTACCCAGACAATCGCCACCAGGGCCAGTACCCCGACGACGGTTGCCGGCCAGACAAGGCGATGCCTGCTTGGTGGCATTTCACGCGCGAGCGACGGCGGTTCCGAAGGCAGCGGCGCCGCGGGCGTGGGGGTCACGTCCGGGTCCGCCACGAACTCGATTGGCGCCAGCCAGCGGTAGCCCTGACGCGGCAGCGTCTCGATGAAGCGCGGCGTGGCGGCCGAGTCGCCGAGCGCGGCGCGCAGACGCTTCACCGCCGAGTTCAGGTTATGCTCGAAGTCGACGAACGTGTCTGCCGGCCACAGCGCCGATCGCAGCTCGTCTCGCGTCACGACCTCGCCGTCGCGCTCGACGAGGAGGCGCAGGATTCTCAGCGGCTGCTGCTGCAGCCGCAGGCGCGCGCCCTTCTTGCGCAAGGCCCCCTCGCGCAGATCGACTTCGAAGACGCCGAACCTGGCGAATCGCGGGCGAGCCGGGCGGTCCGCCGACACTGGGCTGATCCTCTGGATGCGGTGTGGCGGAGTTTAGCACAGCGCTGAAACCCTTTCAGACACTTGCGCGTAAAGGTGAGCAGGTGACTCGGCGCACGGGATCTCTGCTCGCGTTCTTCCTGCTGACATACGCCGTGATGTGGACGCTCTACTTCACGGTCGTGGCCGCGTCCATTCCTGCAAGCACTCCGCCCGGCATGCTGTTGATTCTCCTGGGCGCCTACTCGCCAGGCATCGTGGCTCTCGCGCTGACCGCGCGGGCGGAAGGGGCCGAGGGCGTGCGCGCCCTCCTCGGTCGCGTCGTCCAGTGGGACGTGCCCGCGAAATGGTATGTCTTCGCCGTCAGCTACTTCGTGGCGATCAAGCTGGCCGCCGCGCTCATCCATCGCGTAGCCATCGGCGCGTGGCCGCGTTTCGGCACGGAGCCGATCTACCTCATCCCGCTCGCGATCGCGTTCTCGACGCCGTTCCAGGCTGGTGAAGAGATCGGCTGGCGCGGCTACGCGCTCCCTCGAATGGCGGCGCGCTTCGGCCTCGCGCGCTCGAGCCTTCTCCTCGGGCTCATCTGGGGGTTCTGGCACATGCCGCAGTTCTTCATCCGGGATGGGAACTCGTACGGACAGTCATTCGTGGTGTTCGTCGTGCTGGTCACCGCGCTCACCGTCGCGATGGCCTGGCTCTACGGGCATACCGGCGGCAGTCTGCTGCCCGTCATGGTCATGCATGCGGCCGTAAACAACGCCGGCGGCATCGTCCCTTCGGCGGTGCCGGGCGGCACGAGCACCTTCGGCCTCAGCGCGTCCAGCACGACCCTCGTTGGATGGCTGACGGTGGCGCTCCTCTGGATCTGCGCCGCCTGGTTCCTCGCGCGTATGCCGGCGTGGCGGCAGGACCCTGGTGTGTAGCGTGCAACCCTGGCCGGAGTGTTCTCGTCGAACTGGCCATGAGGATGGGGCTTGCCATCGTTTTCGTCCTGACCACGCTGGTTCTCTCTGCCCAATCCGGGCTCGAGCCGCGCGTCGATGCGGCGATCGCCCGCGTGAAAACGCAGATTCCCGGTCTCTCCGTCGCGGTCGTGGTCGACGGCCGCGTGGTGTATGCGAAAGGCTTCGGGACGATCTCACTGACGGAGCAGAAGCCCGCCGGGGCTGATACCCAATACCGACTCGCGTCGGTCACAAAGGCGATCACGGCGGTCGCCGTGCTCAAGCTCGTGGAGCAAGGCCGGGTCGAACTGGACCGTGCGGCCAAGGACTACTGCCCGGCGCTCGCGCCGCTGAACGGCTCGCCGACGGTGCGGCACTTTCTCCTGCATCAATCCGGAATGCGGCACACCTCCGATCCGGAAGACGAAACGATCACCGGGGCCGTACCACGCCTCGCATCCTCACTGAGCGGCATTGTCAAGGAGCCTCTCAGGTTTCCTCCCGGGCAGAAGACGCTGTACACGTCGTGGGGCTACACGGCGCTCGGCTGCGTCATCGAAACCGTTGCGGGAGAAAGCTACGCGGAGTTCGTCACCCGTACCATCCTCACGCCCGCGTCGATGCGGCAGACGACTTTTGACGAACCGGCGTACGCGGCGCCGAGCTTCAGTCCCGGGTTTCGGATGGCTGGCGGCTCGCTTCAGCCCTCGCTCGTTGTCGACACGCGGTTCAAGATGCCGGCGAGCGGCATGATCTCAACCGTGAACGACCTGGCTCTCTTTGCGATCGCCCTCTTCGAGCGTCGGCTCCTTCCGGAGCCGATCTTCCGGGAGATGCTCTCGACGCGACCAGCGACCGACGACGAACGCCCGATGTTTACGACCGGCTGGATCGTGGGCTCGACCGACTACGGAACCCCTGCTTTCAACTACGCCGGCTCGATGGAAGGCACGACGGCATATCTCGCGATACTTCCCGAGCGCCGAATCGCGGTCGCGCTTCTGGCGAACCGCGAGCGCTTCGTTCCTGGCGTGATCCCGATCGTCCGCGAGGCGCTGCGCGCAGCGGTCGGGTTACCCGAGCAATAGCATGTAAGATGCCCGTCATGTTCACGATCACGGCGAATACGATTCTCCCAAGCACGGTGACCGGATCCTGGCCGCGGCCTCGCTGGTTCGACGTGAGCATGTGGGGCCGCCCGCTGGACACGTGCATGCTCGACGTGCGGTTCCGCGAGAAATTCCAGGACGCGATGGCGGTTGTGACGAGCGATCAGGAGCGCGCGGGTCTCGACCTGCTCACGCACGGCGACTTCCATTGCGACGAAGACCTGGCGGGGCGCTCCTGGCACCACTACCCGCTGCAGCGGTGGGCCGGTTTCGAAGGCGAGTACCTTCAGCCGGAGTCGACGCGCGCCCCCTGGCTTCACTACCCGCCGGGGACGCTGCTCAGCGAGATCTACACCGGCTGGCGCTGGCCCCATGTGGTCGACCGGATCGAGCACCGCCCCCTCGACTACCCGAAAATCTGGCGGGTGGCGCAGGGGAAAACGGCAAAGCCGGTCCGCTTCGGCACCTGCTGCTCGCAGGTCATGGCGCTGTTCCTCGATATCCACACCCCGAAGTACAAAGACAAGCGCCAGGTCATCTGGGACATGGCCGAAGCGATGAACAAGGAGCTCCTCGCGCTGCGCGAGGCGGGGTGCAGATGCATCCAGGTCGAAGAGCCGACGCTTCATTTCATGGCGAACACGTTCGGCAAGGATGACGAGCAGGTGCGGTTCATGATCGACGCGTTCAATCGCGAGGTGCAGGGACTCGACGACATCGAGGTCTGGATCCACACGTGCTGGGGCAATCCGAACATGCAGCGCGTGATGGAGGACACGAGCTACGCGAACTCGATCGAGCTGTATCTCGAGCGCTGCAAAGGAGACGTCTGGACGGTCGAGATGAAGGATCGAAACCAGAAGGATCTCGAGCTGCTCGAGCCCTTCAAGGACGACCTGAAGAAGAAGATCTGCGTTGGCGCCGTCAGCCACCGGTCGCTTCAGGCAGACCGGCCCGAGGATGTAGCCGCGGAGGTTCGGAGGGCGCTCAAGTACATCCCGCCGGAGCGCCTGATTGTGTCGAGCGATTGCGGGTTCGGCCGTCAGGGCTGCAACCGGGAGATCGCCTTTTACAAGGCGGCCGCCATCGCCCAGGGCTGCAATATCGTACGTTCCGAGCTGGGCCTGCCGACGACCAGAGTCCCGGCCGCCGATCCGATGCTGCAGACCGATATCGTGGCGCGCTCGGCCAGCCTCCGCAACAAGCGGCCAGAGTAATCCCAAGAAGGCCCGCGTCGTCCGGTGACGACGCGGACCTTCACAGTGGGGGTGGTTATGGCTGTACGGTCGCGTCGAAGCGGGCCGGACGATCCGCCGCGTCGAAGTAGAGCCGCAACCCTACCGCGTTGCTGTGCCCGCCGCAGAAGGCGCCCGCGCCGTCCGTGCCTATGCGGGTGTAGACGCTCAGCGAAAGTGTGTTCGGGCCGTCCGGTGGCACGGAACCGAATGGGTTGAACGGTATGCTGACCTCCTTGGCCAGTCCGGGAGTGCGCGTCACGCCCTGGATGCAGCGCGACTCGCCGGACGCGACCAGCACGCCGTTCCGCCGCACCTCGGCCCGGACGTCGAAGCGCGTCCCCTGGTCGTCGCTGTTCTTCAGCCCGAGCCAGATGCGGAGATTGCTCAGGCTCGTGAGCGCTCCCTCGGGTAAAGCCGACGTAGTGGTCCAGCTGCCGACGGGCGCCCACGGGTTGCCGTTGCCGAACTTTACGCCCGGCGAATCCTTGTACTGCGGCGCCGCGACCGTGGGAGCGGCGCTGTCAAGGAAGGTGACCGGTGGGTTGGCGCCGCCGCCGCCGTCCAGGAACAGCGCGGTCGTCACCGGGGGCGGCGGCTCCACGGTAAGGGTCGCCGTTACCGATCCGTCGACGTACCGCAACGGATCGGCCGGTGTGAATGTCGCTGTCAGGAGGTGTTGGCCGGCGCCCAGCACGGTGCCCGCCGGGACCGAATAGGCGAACGTTCCATCCAGCGTGTTGCCGGCGAACGAGGCAGCGGCATTCAGCTGCCCGCCTCCGATTGGTATGCCAGCGACGATCACTGCTGGCGCCCACGAGAATGTGGGACGGCCGCGCATCGTCACCGTCGTCGCCGCCTCCGCCGCGTTGCCCGCTTTGTCGGTCGCGACGAACGTGACGGTGGTCGTGCCGAGCCCGAGCTCCAGCGGCGCGTCGTGGCGGATGTCGGGCGAGGGATCCAACGCGTCCTCTGCGCTCGCCGCCGACAGGAAGCCTGCCAACGCCTCGTTTCCTGCAATCGGTGTTGACGCCACGGTCGTTTCGAAACTGACGGCATTCGGCGCCGTCAGCAGCGGCGCCGTCCGATCGATGTTGATCCCGGACACTTCGATCACGGCGCCGACGTTGCCCGCCACGTCCGTGCACCCGCCGGTGGCCGAGAAGTTCGTCCCTTCGCCGGTCACCACGAACGGCCCATCGCAGTTCGCGACACCCGACTGCTCGTCGGCGCCCAGGAGCGAAACGGTGACGTCGCCTCGATGCCACCCGCTGTCGTTCGGGGGGGGCGTGACGAGCGGGCTCACCTCGGGCGGCACGCGATCGATGCGTATGGTGACCGCTTGTTCAGGCTCCTGATTCCCTTCGGTGTCAACGCCGCCCAGCTGCAGGACCGTCGTGCCTTCGGCGTCAATCGTCACCTGCGTCGCGCTGCCCGGCGTCTGGGCCGGCTCTCTCGCGTCCGCGCCGGTCGCGCTGACCGCAACTGCCGCGACCGACGGGCCGTCCAGCTGGCCTATCGCATCCACCCGGACCTGAACCGACGTTCGGTGCCAGCCCGCTTCGTTCGGCGGCGGCGTGATCGTCACCGTCGTCGTCGGCGGAGGAGCGCCGCGAGCGCCGATGCGCTCCCACATCTGCAGGAACGCCTCCGCGGATCGGAAGAAGGGCTCGAGATCCGCATCCGACAGGCCGACCTTCTTCAGATCCTGGATGAAGTCCGGGACGAGGCCGACGTGCGCGAGGCCGTCAACGTTGTAGTCGAACGTCTTGCCGCCCGTGACCTGCTTGTCGAACGTGCCGTGGCGCCCTGCGCGGTGAACGGATACTGCACCCGCTGATCCTCGGCCTGCGGCGGCTCGTCCGCCCCGTCGCACGCATCCCGCTCGAGCACCGGGAGGAACGTCACCGCCATAGCGCGGAGCGAGACCCTTGGTCATCCCGTTGAAGTCGCTGCCGTAGCCGACGCCGACAGGATACGGTCCGCCGCTCATCAGCTCCACCAGCTTCAGGTAGCGCTGCGCCCACTCCTTCGAAGACGACGGGCAGTCGTTCGCCACGACGGGAGCTCCGTCACGGAGATACTCGTTCGTCGGATCCGGGATGAGGATCGGCGCCGCGATGCCTCCCAGATCGCGCAGGCGGCGGAGCTGTTGGACGGTCCACTTCCGCTCGCCTCGGTTCTCTCCGCTGTGCATGTCGGCCGCGGACGAATGACTGGCGATGACCGGGTAGGATTTCTCTTCGCCGATGGTGAGCACGTCGTTGACGGCGCGGAACGACAAATGATCAACGTCGACGATCATTCCCCGATCCATCATCCGGCGCACCAGGAACTTCCCGAGCGGCGTCAGGCCCCGTGCATTGCAGTCTGCGCCGTTGGCGGTTGGCACCCACGGCGGCAGCACGATTCCGAGGTTCGCCGCGAAGTAGGCTGTAAGGAAGTTCGTGATCGCGTCCTGCTGGTCCGAGGCGGCCCGCCGGAACTCGAAGCCCTGCGCGGAGCAGTCGTAGGTCTGGAAGAACTCGCCGTTGAGGATGCGGTTCCCCGCGTTGAAGGCCTCGAAGTAGTACGACGCTCCACCGAAGTCGTTGTCGAAGATATGAATCGGGTACGCGTGCCGGACGCCGAGGTTGTAGTACTTCCTGAGCTGGGCGTCGACGTGCGCCTCATTGCAGAGACCGTCGCGACAGTCGAACAGGTTGTCCACCTCGATGCCGAGGACGACCGCGAGCTTGCCCGCGGCCATGGCCGCGCGCGCCTGCGCCGGGGAGTAGACGATTCGATACCAGCCCTGACCAGGACCTCCTGCCTGTTCGTCGATGAACGTCTCCAGGTCCTTGGCGGCCTGAATCTGACGATCGACCGCCGCCATGTCCGAACATCCGAAGCTCGCGTCGGTCTGCGTATCGACGCGCCGCGGCGCCAGCCCGCAGTTGAGCTCGTTGTTGACGGCCTGCACGATCATCAAGCGCAGACCGCCGCGCCACGCGCGCTCCAGCCACGTGTAGTACATCCGCTGGTGGTCCGGGCTCTTCCAGAGCGGCCACCCCTCGAACGACAGCCCGTGCCCCAGCCCCGTTCGCGACGATCCGAAATTGGAGAGAAGAGCCGGGTTGCCCGCTAGAAAGCCGAACGGATCGTTCGCGTGCAGAGCACCGTGCACCGGCACACCGGTCAGCGCGTCGGTGTCGGTACGCGTCCCATCGGGCAGGACGGTGGGAAAATCCACGGTGAAGCCGCAGGCCGGCAGCGCGTGCTCGATGCCGTAGGGATCGAACGGCGCGCCCACGAACGCGGCGCCGCCGAAGCCGAGGTTCGCGAACTGGTGCGCGTGCAGGTCCGCAAAACCCCAGATCGGCTGCCCCGGCGTTGCGCCCGGCTCGGGGACCGTGCAGTTGCACGTCGGCTCGTCGACGGCGTTCGTGTCCACACAGAGCCCGAGGACGTTGGTCCGCGGCCGATCGCACCCGGGGTCGAGCGTGCGGCAGAACGGCTGGCCGGCTCCGCCGCAGGCGACGCAGAAGCCGTCGGGGCTGCTCAACTCGTCGAAGATGGACTGGTGCCGCGCCTGGCACTCCGGGCCCTCCTGGCACTTGTTCTGGAGGTTGCCGCCGCACGGAAAGCACAGGCCGCTCGACGCGTTGTGGAACTCGTCGCACGCCGGACCGGTGCGGCACTGCGGCTGCAGCGACCCGCCGCATGCGACGCACAACCCGAAGTCAGCGCTCAGTACATCCTGGACCGGCTGGTGGCGATCGTCGCAGACCGGCTCCACAGCGCATTTGGGCTGCAGGTTGCCGCCGCACTCAAACGGGACACAGCGGCCATCGGCCAGCCCGCCGATGTGGGTCAGGCCGGAGTCGCACGCCGGTGTGGTGTCGCACGCCCGCTGAAATGCCCCGCCGCACGGGACGCAGATTCCGAGGACGTTCCGCCTCCCCGGGTCGCACGAGCCGTTCCCGCACGCGGGCTGCGCGGCGCCGCCGCACGCCCTGCAGGTGCCGAGGCCGAGGAGGTCGACCGTGCCGGCGTTGCACCCGTCCGCGCACCGTGGCTCCCCCGCGTCGCCGCAGGCGCGGCAGATGCCTGAAACACCAACCCTGTCCGGGTTACAGGTGTTCCCCTCGCAGACCAGTTCGCCGACGTCGCCGCAGGGGGTGCACAGGCCGAGAATGCTGCGGTTGCCTTCGTTGCATCCGCCGCTGCACGCCACCTGGCCGGCATCGCCGCAGGCGCGGCACGTCCCCAGGAGGTTCACCGTGCCGGCGGCGCTGCAGGAGGCTCCGGTGTCGCATGCCGCCTCATTGAGCCCGCCGCAAGCCTGGCACCGAAACCCGTCGAGCGTCAGGCGCAGATTCAGGCGATTGGTGTCGCACGTCCGTATGGTCTTGGAGGCGAGGCAGTTGCCGAAGAACCCGTGCAGGATGCACTCGGTCCTCGTGCAGGGAGGCTCGTTCTGGCCCCCGCACTGGGCGGAGGCATCGACGGGCGCAGTCATCACCAGGGCGACGGCGAACGCGAAGAGCGTCAGCGCGTGGCGCAGGCCGGTGATGATCTGATCGCGTCGATCGAAGATCGATGGTCGCAACATGTCATGCCTCCCTGTCCCCGTCATGCCCGCCGCTGTGAGTGGATGGAGGCACTCTGCGCCGAGTCGAGCCCGCTCGCAAAGGGCGCCGAGGGGTTTGAGGGTGGCGGGCTAACTGTCTGAGGAACCGCAACTTCTCGTCGCGGATGGCCTGGCCGGCGTCAACGCCGTTCGCTTCTCGCCTCTTGGTGGCGCCACACGGCGATCGAGAGGATCACCGAGGCGACGCCGAGCAGCGCCGTGTACGTGAAGAACACGATGTAGCCGGCGCCCAGCGCCGCGGGCGTGACGCCCGATCGCTCGACGGCGGCGGCGAAGTTCTGCGGCGCCTCGCTCGCGACGAGCGCTTTCAGGCCCGAGAGCACGCCGCCCGCGTCGGCGCTCCGCGCCGCCGCCTCGACGATGCGTCCCGATTGAGACGCGATCAGCCGGCCTGGTATCGCATAGAGAGAGGAGAAGAGCGCGTACTGCGTCGCCGTGAAGCCGACCGATGTCAGGCTCGACATGTACGCGATCAGGCAGGTGCCGGCGATGCCGCCCGCGACGTTGTCCAGGCCGATGGCGGCGAAGAGCGCCATGACGTGGTGCTCCTGCACCGCCAGCCAGACAAACAGCAGATTGCTCAGTGGTCCGGCGAACGCGCCAATCACCACCGCGCGCATGAGCCCGTAGCGCGCCACCAGCACGCCTCCCACGAACACGCCGAGCATGGTCATCAGGACGCCGAAGATCTTCCGCACCTCCGCGATCTCGATCAGGGTGTAGCCGAGGTCGAGATAGAACGGGTTCATGATGGTCAGCACGAAATCCGGGACGCGGTACAGGCAGATGAGCGCGAGGATGAGCGCGCCGGTCGTGCGGTAGCGCGCGAAGAAATCGCGGAGCGGATCGGCGAGCGCCGACGACAGATACACGCCGGGACGCGTGCGGGCGCCGGGGAGCGGAAGCGCCGCCAGGACGATGACGGCGAACCCGGCGACGACTCCGGCGAGGTGTACCCACACGCGCGCGTCCGACGACCACGCGGCGACGACCGCGTCGCGCGCGCGGTCCGCGCCGATCGCGCCAAGCACCCGCGAGAGCACGCCGGCATTGGCCGCGAGACCCGATCCAAGCACGAGCGCGCCGGCCCCCAGGATCGCGAGCCGCGCGATCCATTCGAGCGCCTCGAGCACCGGCGCGGGCCGGATGCCTTCAGTCTGGATCGGACGGATGGCGTGGCGCTGCTCGCGCGGCGCCGCCAGTACGCCAAGGACGCCGACGAGCATCAGCGCGGCCATCACGGCGTAGGAGAAATTCCAGCCGTAAGCATTTGCGAGGAGTAGCGGCACCGCGCCCGAGACGATGATCGCGACGCGATAGCCCCACTGATAGGCGGCCGCCATGGCGCCCTGCTTGGTCGTTTCCGCAGCCTCGATGCGCCACGCGTCGACCGCGATGTCCTGCGTGGCTGCCGAGAAGCCGACGAGGACGGCGAAGACGGCGATCCTGCCCAGGCTGTGTGACGGATCGGAGCCGGCGACCAGCCACAAGCCGAGCATGATCAGGGCCTGGCAAACCAGCATCCACGAGCGGCGATGCCCGAGCCAGGCGGTGAGGATCGGCACGCGCGTCCGGTCGATGAACGGCGCCCACAGGAACTTGAACGTCGAGACCAGGGTGACGAGGCTGAAGAAGCCGATGACTTCGAGCGAGAGGCCGGCCGAGCGCAGCCAGGCCGAGAGCGTGTCGAAGATCAGGTAGTGGGGCAGACCCGCAGAAAATCCGAGCACCACCATGACGAGCGGCGCACGCTCGCCGTAGACGCCAATCGCCGAACGGACGGTGCGCCCTTCGACTCGGTCCGTTCCCGTCGATTGATCCATCCCCGCATTCTATGGTCGAAGAGCAAACACCGACCACACTGACTGCGCGTGACTGCACGCGACACGCTTGGACGGAATTAAACGGAGGTCAGGGAGGTTGGGAGGTTGACTGCACTTGTCTGGCCGTCGCGCCGCCGCGCTGCGCGCGGCGTCCGCGCGACGACGGGATTAAAGCAGCATCCGCGTTCGACCGCGTTGGTTCGCTATGCCCCGAACTGCCGCAGGTGATGGTCCGTGTGCTTGTACGTCGCGACGCCCCACTCGCGGAACGAGAGCCGGCCAAACAGCGGGTGAACCGGCCCATCGCCTTCGCTCGGCCCTGCCCCGATTCGGTCCACCAAGGACACGAGCTCGGACCGAATCGCGTCGACAGGCGCCGCGTCGGGAACCAGCAGCTCCGGCGCTGTCGGCGCGCCCTTCGGGAACGGCACGACGTGCAGGATGAGATGCTTGATTGGGAACACCTGAAAGGCCCGCTTGCTCTTGCAGGCAACTGGAAGCTCGCCGAGAGCCATGAGCGCCGACAGCCTCAGGTGGTTGAGCATGGCCTTGGCATCCATCCGGCCCCAACGTGGCACCGAGGCGCTCGTCACGGAACCAATCCGATGACGGATCGCTCGTCGGTCGGCATCATTCAGGATCGAGCCCACGCCGCCCTCCTTCCGTTACGAGTTGGGCGGCCGAGCGATTCTCGAGCACCTCGACCACGTAGTAGTCGCCTGGCTCTGGTTGCTCGATCGAGAATCGAGTGGCTCCAGCCACGGCCGCCTCAAGTGAGTGAAACAGGCAGTACTCGTTGCATGGGAGTACCGTCCGCCTGACGTTCGAGCCAAGCGGTGCGCAGGGCGTGGCACCGTGCCCGCGAGGCGCAACATACAACACTACGCTTTAGCGGTCACGTGCTGTGCCGTTGCGCCTCCGCTTGAGCGAGGGGTCAGGCCCGCCGCCGCGTTGCGCGCGGCGTCCGTGCGACGACGGGATTAAAGCAGCATCGCGTCATCCGTGAAATCCGTGTTTCGTGGGTCGTGAAGTCATCCTCCCAGATCCTCCCGAAACTCCCCCCTAAAACCGTTCGAGTGAAGTCACGGGTTTATGCCCGGCTCTGGGGCGACCAGGTCCACGCTCCATTGACACCCCTCGACTCGGGGGATATACAGTACGACACCCCCCGAGCCTTCAATGAAACATTGGCGTGAAACGACAGAGATCGTTGTACGCATCCTTCGTCTCGCCTCTCTCGGGCGGCCCGCCGCGCTCGCGACGGTCGTCGACATCACGGGCTCAGCTTATAGAAGACCAGGCGCGAAGTTCCTCATCGAGGATGACGGTCGAACGATCGGCGGCGTGAGCGGCGGCTGCCTCGAGAGCGACGTCCGCGAGGTCGCGCAGCAGGTCATCGCGTCCCGTGCACCGCGGCTCCTGCACTATGACACCGGCTCCGACGACCGCACGGTCTGGGGACTCGGCCTGGGCTGCAACGGATCCGTCGACATCTTCGTCCAGCCCGCGACCGAGCCGTCGGTGCTCGACACGCTTCGGGCCGTTCAGGCCCGGCTCGACGGATCGGACAGCTTCGCCGTCGCGACGGTCGTGTCCGGCCCGGCTGACGTCGGCCGCTCGATCGTCCTGAGCGCGGCCGGAGATCGCGCGGGCTCGATCGGGAATCCCGGGCTCGACCGCGATGTGACACGCCGCGCCTCGGCCGCCATCGCGCACGGCCGGTCCCGGCTCGACCGGCTCGATTCTCAAACACCGAGCCCCAGGCCCCAGGCCCCAGGCCCCGAAACGGTCGTGTTCTCCGACGTGCTCGTCGCGCCGCCGACGTTGATCGTCTGCGGCGCCGGCGACGATGCGATGCCGCTCGTGGCCTACGCGGCCGATGCCGGATTCGCGGTGACCGTCGTCGATCATCGGCCCGCCTACCTGACCGCCGAACGGTTTCCCGCCGCCCGCCGCCTGATCGAGGCGAGGCCTGACGTCGGGATCGGTGCGCTCGTCGTCGATGCCCAGACACTGGTCGTCGTGAAGATGCACGCCTTCGAGCACGATCGCGACTGGCTGCGCCTGTTTCTTCAGACCGACGCGCCGTACATCGGGCTGCTCGGGCCGCGCGCGCGCACGGAGAAGATTCTCCGCCTCGCCGGGTCGCCGAACGAGCGCCGGGTCTTCGGCCCGGTAGGCCTCGACGTCGGCGCCGAAGGGCCCGAACAGATCGCCATCAGCATCGTCGCCGAGCTGCTGGCCGTGCACGCGCGCCAGTACCCTGGCCACCTGCGGGAACGAGGAGACGCGATCCATGCCGTCTGAGCGCTTGCCGCGCCGAAGCCGTGCGGAGGCGGGCGCAATCGCAGGCATCGTCCTCGCGGCTGGAACGTCCACGCGGATGGGACGAAACAAGCTGTTCCTGGAGCTCGACGGAGAGGCGATCGTGCATCGCGCGGTGCGGCGCGCGGTCGAAGCCGGCCTCGATCCCGTGTTCGTCGTCGTGGGCCACCAGGCGGATCGCGTCCATGAGGCGATCGAAACGCTCAAGTGCCAGGCCGTGTTCAACCCGAACTACTCAGCCGGCGTGAACAGCTCGCTGAAAACCGGGATTCACGCCGTCTCGCAGACGACGGCGCCGGCGGCGGTCGTGATGCTGGCGGACATGCCGTTCGTCACCTCCGAGATGATCAAGACGCTCGTCGGTGAGTATCGACAAAGCACGGCGCCGCTCGTGATCTCCGACTACGACGGGGTGAACGCGCCGCCCATCCTGTACGACCGCTCGCTCTTCGAGGAGCTCGCCGCGTCGGAAGGGGAGGGCTGCGGCAAGCAGGTCGTCAAGCGCCATCGTGACGAAGCGCGCTCGGTCGCGTGGCCGTCCGAAGCCCTCGCGGATCTCGATGTGCCTGAGGACGTCGAGCGAGTCAAGACTATGCCCGGAGCTCACTCGTGATTGTCACTTTGCGGCGGGGCTCCTCACGGCCACACAGGCGCCCGGATCAACCCCTAGGCCCGCCGCAAAGTGACAACACGAGTGAGCTCCGGCTCCAAAGCGTCAGGAGCGGGGCCCCACGGCAAAGAAATGAAAGCTGACGTCCTGCAGTTAGCCGCCGAGCTCGCGCGAAAAGGGGAGCCGTTCGTCATGGCGGTCGTCGTGCGGCGCGAGCCGGCGAGCTCGGCGCAGGTGGGGAACACCTCGCTCATCACCGAAGCGGGTGAGTGCCACGGCTGGCTCGGCGGCAGTTGCATACAATCGACCGTCATCCGCGAGGCGCTCGCCGCCCTGAAGGGCTCGGCGCCCCGTCTGATTTCCCTGTCGCCCAATCCCGACGCCGACCTTCGCGCCGGCGTCACGACGTTTCCAATGACATGCCATAGCGGGGGGAGCGTGGACATTTATCTCGATCCGGTCTTGCCCGCCCCGCGCCTGCTGATCTTCGGCGTCTCGCCCGCGGCGCAAGCGCTCGCGCGCCTGGGCAAGGTGATGGGTTATGCCGTCGACGTCGCCGATCCGGACGCGGATCGCGCTGCTTTCCCCGATGCGGATCGCATCGTCGAGTCCGTCCGGAAGGAGGACTTCGAAAATCGTCCCGCGTCGCAGCGCGGCCGGCTCTTCGCGGTCGTTGCGACGCTTGGACAGCACGACGAAGAGGCCACCAGGGTAGCGTTGGCGCTGGAGCCGGGATACCTGGGCGTCGTCGCATCCCGCACCCGCTTCGCGCAGATCCGCGAGACGCTCGTCGCCGGCGGCACGCCGGTCGCCGCGCTCGACCGAATCGCGAATCCGGCCGGCCTCGACATCGGCGCGCGGGCGCCGGAAGAAGTCGCGCTGAGCATCCTGGCCGAGATCGTGAAGGTACGCCGTGCGGCGATGGAAGCGATGGATGCGAAGCCGGCTACGCGATCCGACGACCCTGACCGCCTCCGCCAAGGCTCCGACGACCCTGAAGGGTCGTACCACAAGTCCGCGCTCGAGGCACGCGACCCCGTCTGCGGGATGACGGTGGTCGTCGCCACCGCGAAGCACAAGGCCGAGCGTGGCGGGCAGACCTACTACTTCTGCTGCGGCGGATGCCGGGAGCGCTTCGTCTCGGCGCCAGACCGGTACGCTGACACCGTCGTCTCGTGAGATCGCCGCTGTGAGTCCTGAGATCACATCCCTGCTGGAGGCGATGGAGCGCGTCGGGTACATCGCCGACGAGGCGATCGCGACGGCCGTGTTTCTCGCGCGAGAGATGCGGAAGCCGTTGCTCGTCGAAGGGGAAGCGGGCGGCGGGAAGACCGAGCTCGCGAAAGTGCTGGCCGCGCTCCTCCAGACCGAGTTGATCCGGCTTCAGTGCTACGAGGGGCTCGACGTCAGCACCGCGCTCTACGAGTGGAATTACCCGCGCCAGCTCCTGCGCGTGCGGATGGCGGAGCAGGGCGGTCAGGGGCCGGCCGAGATTGAATCGCTGATCTTCGACCGCGCCTATCTCCTCGAACGCCCGCTCCTGCGCGCGATCACCCGGCGCGAGGGTCCGGCGGTGCTCCTCGTGGACGAGATCGATCGCGCCGACGAGGGCTTCGAGGCGTTTCTGCTCGAAATCCTGTCCGACTTCCAAGTCACCGTTCCCGAGCTCGGGACGATCCGCGCCGAGCACATCCCGCACGTCGTGCTGACGTCCAATCGCAGCCGCGAAATCGGCGACGCTCTACGCCGCCGGTGTCTGTATCTGTATCTCGAGCAGCCCACGCTCGAGAAGGAGGTCCGGATCCTCCGCACGAAGGTGCCGGGGGCGAGCGAGCAGCTCGCCCGGCAGATCGGCCGGGTCATGCAGGCGCTGCGGCGCCGCCGGCTCTCCAAGGCGCCGGGGGTCGCGGAGTCGATCGACTGGGCGCAAGCGCTCGTCCGGCTGCACCGGCAGAGCCTCGACCCGGACGTCGTGTCGGATACGCTCGGCTGCTTCCTCAAGGACCGGCACGATCTCGAGGATCTCGACCGCGCCGCGATCGACGCGCTCGTCGCGGAAGCGATCGAGGCCGAGGCCAAGCCGTGAACGAGAATGAACTGATCGACAAAGCTGACCTGGTCGTTCATGTCGCGCGCTTCGCCGGTGCGCTCCGCGGCCGCGGCGTCGCGGTCGGCATCGGCGACGAGGTCGATGCGGCCAACGCGCTCACGCTCGTCGATCTCGCCGATCGCGAAGAGGTGCGGCGTGCCCTTCTCACGGCGCTGAAGATTCGCCCGCGCGATCGCGAGGCGTTTGACGACGCGTTCGGGCGGTATTGGAGCGGCCGTCCGGAGGGCGGGCCTCTTAGGCCCGCCGGACCATTCGCCCTGGCGGGCGGGCCTCTCAGGCCCGTCGCGGGGGGCGGGCCTCTTAGGCCCGCTGAAGGAACCGAACCCCTCGGGCCTGCCGGACACCGATCGCTCGCCTACAGCCCCGAAGCCGCGCTCAGGCGCAAGCCGTTCGAGGAGTGCTCGTCGAAGGATCTCGCCGACATGGAGCAGCTCCTGGCGCGCTGGGTGCCTCGATGGGCGGCGCGTCGAAGCCGGCGCCTCACGCCGGTCAAGGGACGCGGGATGCCCGACATCCGGCGCAGCTTCCGGAAGGCTCTCGCGACCGGTGGTGAGATGGTGTCGCTCGCGCATCGCGGCCGCGCCATCGACGAGCCGCGCCTCGTCGTCCTCTGCGATACGAGCGGATCGATGGACATCCACGTTCGGTTCCTGCTGGCGTTCGTCCTCGCGCTCAAGCGTGTCGCGCGGCGGACCGAGGTGTTCGCGTTCAACACCTCGCTCACGCGGCTCACGCCCTGGCTGTCGGCGGGGAAGATCGGTCCCACGCTCGACCGGCTGGCCTCTGGTGTGCCGGGCTGGTCGGGCGGCACGCGGATCGGCGAGAGCCTTTCGGAGCTCGTGGCGGATTATCCCCACCTTCTCGGCGCGCGAACCGTGATCGTGATTGTGAGCGACGGGCTCGATCGAGGGGACACGGCGCTCGTGACCGCCGCGATGCGGGCGCTCAGCTCGAAAGCGCGGCGGATCGTCTGGCTGAATCCGCTTTCCGGCGATCCGCGATACGAGCCGACCGCGCACGCCATGCAGGCGGCGATGCCCTTCATCGATCGATTCGGCCCGGCGCACACGCTCGAATCGCTCGAGCGGCTGCTGCCCGAGCTGGCGGCCTGATCCATGGCGCTCGAAATCTCGAAATCGTTCGTGGTCAAAGCCTCTCCCGAGGCCGCGTGGAGCTTCCTCACCGATCCCGTCCGCGTCGCGCGGTGCCTGCCCGGCGCCCAGATCACGAACCAGGTGGACGAGAAGACCTACGCCGGCACGATCACGATGAAAGTCGGGCCGGTCGCGGCGAGCTACAAGGGCACGATGACGTTCGAGCGGCTGGACCCTGTGGCAAAGACCGCCGCCCTTGTGGCCGCCGGTCAGGACGTCCGCGGCAAAGGGGGCGCCGACATGCGGATGACGAGCAGGCTCGTCGCGCGCGCGCCGGGCGAGACCGAGGTCCAGATCACGTCCCAGGTCAACGTCATGGGCATCCTCGCGCAGTTCGGCCGCGGGATGATCCAGGACGTCAGCGATCAGATGTTCGACAAGTTCGTCGCCGCCGCCCGCGCGGAGCTCGAGTCTGTGGAGCCTGTGCAGCAGGCCCCAAGCCCCATGCCCCAAGCCCCAGACCCGCCGAAGCCGCTCGGCAACCCGGCGGCGCAGGCGAGCCCCCCCATCGAAGTGCTATCGTTCGGGTCCGCCATAGTCGGGCGCGCCGCGGGCCGTGTCGTCAGGCAGCCAATCGTCTGGGTCGGCATCGCCGCCGTGCTGTTTTTTGCTTACTTGATCTGGAGAGCATCATGATTCCCGCGCCGTTTGACTACCACGCTCCCAAGTCGCTCGCCGAAGCGATCGAGCTGCTCCAGCAGCATGGCGATCAGGCCAAAGTGCTGTCGGGAGGGCAGAGCCTGCTGCCGCTGCTCAAGCTCAGGATGGGGGCGGCCGCGCACCTCGTCGACATCGGGCGCATTCCGGGGCTCGAGTACATCAAGGAGGAGGACGGTTTCCTCACGATCGGCGGGTGCACGAGGGAATCGGCCATCGAACGGTCCGACCTGATCAAGAAGAAGTATCCGATCCTCCACGACACGGCGGTGGTCATCGCCGACCCGATCGTTCGGAACCGCGCGACGATCGGCGGCAACCTCGCGCACGCCGATCCAGCCAACGACCATCCGGCGACGATGATCGCGCTCGGCGCCGAGGTGACGGTTGCGGGCCATAAAGGCCAGCGCACGATCCCTATCGACAAGTTCTTCACCGGGATCTTCTCCACCGCGCTCGCGGCCGACGAGATCCTCACCGAGATCCGGATCCCGAAGCCGCCGGCGCGAAGCGGCGGCGCCTACGTGAAGCTGGAGCGCAAGGTGGGCGATTTCGCCACGGCGGCCGCGGCCGTGCAGGTGACGCTCGGCGCGGACGGCACGCGTCGAGCGCGCCGGAATCGCGCTGACCGCCGCCGGGCCGACGCCCATCAAGGCTGTCGAAGCCGAGCGATTCCTTCTGAAGAAGAAACCGGACGCCAAAACGATCGCCGAGGCGGCGAAGCTGGCCGGACAGGCGGCCGTCGCCGTCGGCGGATCGCCGGGGATCGGTGGAATACAAGCGCGAGATGGCGCGCGTGCTGACGGCGCGGGCGCTGACGAAGGCCGTCGAACGGGCGGGAGGACGCTGACATGGCGACGCACACGATTCGCGTCACGGTGAACGGGACCCCTCAGGAGAAGCAGGTCGACTCGCGGCTGCTGCTCGTGCACTTTCTGCGCGAGGACCTCCGGTTGACAGGCACGCACATCGGCTGCGACACCACGCACTGCGGCGCATGCACCGTCATCCTCAACCAGGAACCGGTGAAGTCCTGCACCGTGCTCGCCGTGCAGGCGGACGGCGGGGAAATCACCACGGTCGAGGGCCTCGAGAAGGACGGCAAGCTTCATCCGATCCAGGAAGGCTTCTGGCAGGAACACGGGCTCCAGTGCGGGTTCTGCACGCCAGGAATGATGATGACCAGCGTGGCGCTCCTCGGACGGAACCCGAATCCGACGGAACCCGAGATCCGCCACGCGATCTCCGGCAATCTCTGCCGCTGCACGGGCTACGTCAACATCGTCAAGTCGATTCAGTACGCGGCCGCCCGGCCGCGTTAAGAGGACACCATGGCGCCGCGAACGACACCGGAAGTCGGAGGCATGGGCCACTCGATCAAGCGCAAGGAAGACCCGCGCTTCATCCGCGGGCAGGGCCGCTACGTGGACGACATTCAGCTGCCGGGCATGCTCTACCTGGACATCGTCCGCAGCCCGTTCGCCCACGCGAAGATCAAATCCATCAACACCGAGCGCGCGCTGAAAGTGCCTGGCGTCCTCGCCGTGATCACCGGCGAGACGCTCGCCAAGTACAACCTGCACTGGATGCCGACGCTGATGTCGGACACGCAGATGGTGCTGCCGACCGAAAAGGTCATGTACCAGGCGCAGGAAGTGGCCGGCGTCATCGCGACGAGCCGGTACGCCGCCGCCGACGGCGTGGATGCCGTCGACGTCGACTACGACCCGCTCCCTGTCGTCGTCGATCCGTTCAAGGCGCTCGAGCCCGGCGCGCCCGTGCTCAGGACCGACAAGAAAGACAAGAAGGACAACCGCATCTTCCATTGGGAAGCGGGCGACCGGAAGGCGACCGACGGCGCGTTCGCCAGCGCCGAGGTCAAGGTGGCGCAGGACATCTACCTGCCGCGCATCCACGTCGCCTCGATCGAGACCTGCGGATGCATCGCCGACTTCGACCGCGTGTCCGGCAGGCTCACGGTCTACATGACCACGCAGGCGCCGCACGCGATTCGCACGGTTCTCGCGCTCGTTGCCGGGCACGTCGGGTTGTCGGAGGAGAAGATCCGGATCATCTCGCCGGACATCGGCGGCGGATTCGGCGGCAAGGTGCCCGTGTACCCGGGCTACGTCATCGCCATCGCCGCCTCGGTCGTTATCGGGAAGCCCGTGAAGTGGATCGAGGATCGGATGGAGAACCTCCAGGCCGATTCCTTCGCGCGCGACTATCACATCAAGGCGGAGCTCGCGGCGAAGAAGGACGGGACGATGACGGCGCTGAGGATCAAGACGGTGGCGGATCACGGCTATACGGATGCCGCGGCCAACCCGTCGAAGTTTCCCGCCGGCCTCTTCTCGATCTGCACTGGCTCGTACGACCTGAAGAACGCGTTCGCGGAGGTGGACGGCGTGTACACGAACAAGCCGCCGGGCGGTATCGCGTACCGCTGCTCGTTCCGCGTCACCGAAGCCGTGCACGCGATCGAGCGCATGGTGGACGTGCTGGCGCAGGAGCTCAAGATGGATCCCGCCGATCTGCGGATGAAGAACTTCATCCCGGCGAACAAGTTCCCGTACAAGTCGGTGCTCGGCTGGGAGTACGACAGCGGCAACTACGAAGGCGCGCTGAAGAAGGCGATGGACAACATCGGTTACGCGGCGCTGCGGAAGGAGCAGGCCGAGAAGCGCAAGCGCGGCGAGCTGATGGGCATCGGCATCTGCAGTTTCACCGAGGTCGTGGGCGCGGGGCCGTCGAAACAGTTCGACATCCTCGGGATCAAGATGTTCGACTCGGCTGAAATCCGGGTGCACCCGACCGGCAAGGCGACGGCGAGGTTCGGGACCAAGAGCCAGGGGCAGGGGCACGAGACGACCTACGCCCAGATCGTCGCGGAGGAGCTCGGCATCCCGGCGGCGCACGTCGAGGTCGAGGAAGGGGACACCGACACGGCGCCGTACGGCCTCGGCACCTACGCGAGCCGCTCGACGCCGACCGCCGGCGCGGCGGGCGCCATCGCCGCGCGCAAGATCCGCGACAAGGCGAAGAAGATCGCGGCCCACCTGCTCGAAGTCAGCGAGGAGGACCTCGTGTGGGAGCCGGGCAAGTTCTCGGTCAAGGGCGCTCCGCAGAAGGCGAAGACGATCCAGGATATCGCGCTGGCGGCCTACACGAACCACCCGCCCGGCATGGAGGCCGGACTCGAAGCGGTCAACTACTACGATCCGCCGAACCTCACGTTCCCGTTCGGCTCCTACATCGCGGTCGTGGACATCGATCGCGGCACGGGCATGGTCAGCCTCCGCCGGTTCATGGCGGTGGACGACTGCGGCAACATCATCAACCCGATGATCGTAGAAGGCCAGGTGCACGGCGGCCTGTCCATGGGGTTGGCGCCGGCGCTGTTCGAGGAGATCAGCTACGACGAGTCGGGCAACATTCAGGGCGGCAGCTTCATGGATTATCTGGTGCCGACCGCGATGGAGACGCCGAAGTGGGAAACGGACAAGACGGTGACGCCGTCGCCGCATCATCCGCTGGGCGCCAAGGGCGTCGGCGAGTCGGCCACGGTCGGCGCGCCGCCCGCGATTGCGAACGCCGTCGTCGATGCGCTCGCGCATCTCGGCGTCAAGCACATCGACATCCCGATCACGCCAGAGAAGGTGTGGAAGATACTGCGTGAAAAAGGTGTAGCTGAGTAGAGACGCGGAGGACTTTGAGAACACAGAGAAAGGCTGGGACGAGGAGACACAGAGACACAGAGGATACAAAAGGGATAGTTTTGTGACTCCGCGCCGCGCCGCTCGGTCCTGGAATCGGGAAACGCCCCGTCAACGGTGGCATGCTGGTCGGCGTCGAGCCCACAGGCAAGCGGTTCGAGGTGTCGCACATCCATTGGTACACGTTGCGCGATGGCAAGATCGTGGAGCATTACGCGAATCGGGATGACCTCGGCATGATGCGGCAGCTCGGCCTTCTACCGGCGACTCCAGCCAACGTGAAATGAGCCCACAGAGGTAATCACAAAGGAAAGTCTCTGTGACTCTGCGTCTCTGTGTCTCTTCGTCCCCGGTCTTCTCTGCGTGCTCCTTTCGCTCCGCGACCTCAGCGCCTCTCTGTCAACCGTTTCAACTCCTCAAACCAGTTGAGCACCACATGGATTTCGCGCGCGGGCGGAGCATCCAGCCCGCGAATCAGGACGAATCGTCGTCCGTCGGCGGTGATGTCGTATGAAATGCCCGATACGTTCAGGTAGTTGCCTTCGAAGACCATGCGCGGCCGGCCCGCGTCGAACGTCGGCCGCGTCGAAACCGTCACGCTCATCCAGCGTTGACCGTTGCGATAGAAGAGCTCTTTGCCGTCCCGCGACCAGATAGGCTCCTCTCCGCCATCGAATGAGATCAGGGTACGACCGCGGACCTCTGGATGGCTCGTCACGTACACTTCTGATTTGCCGGATTCATCCGACACATAGGCGAGCCACGCGCCGTCCGGCGAAATGGCGGGCTGCGTTTCGCTGGACCCACTCTTGAGGAGCGGCCGCGGCTGGCGATCTGATTCCGAGAACAGCCAGATGTCGCCTCGAGTCGTCGGATCGACCTCGCTATAAGCCAGAACCCGGCCGTCCGGCGACCAGGCGTACGGGATCTGATTGTTGGCGCTCGAGACCAGACGGCTCGGCTGCGCGGACCCATCGGCCGGCTGCCGGAAGATGTTCCAGGCGCCGCCTTCAGACGAGCTGAACAAGACCCACTTGCCATCGGGCGTCCACAGGGGGTGACCGCTGTTTGCGTTCGTATTCAGCCGCGTGCGTGTCCCCCGCGCGAGGTCGTAGACCCAGAGCTCGCTCGTGGCTTCGGTCACGATAATCGCGAGCTTCTCGCCGGAGGGTGACAACTTGAACGCCCCGAAATACCCAGCTCCGAATCCGGGCATCGAGGCCGTGTTGCCAGCGCGATCGAGCGACACCAGCGATCCGGTCGTCGCGGGTGCGCCCTGCACGTACGCGAGAGTGCCCTCCTGTGAGAATGAAAAATGTCCGCCCCCCCACGATTCGGTCCGCAGTCCGGCGAGGATCGGCGTCTCGGTGCCAACGATTTCCCAACGCGCCCGATCGAACGGCGCGGCGAGGAGCTGTCCTGGACGCACGAGGATGATGTGCCCCGTCGGGGTGAGCCGGGCATTCGTGTAGGTTCGCGCGATGACACGATCACCACCTTCACGGTCGTTCAATCGCACGAGGTGAATTCCGGCCGGCCATCCCGTAACCAGCAATGCGTCGTCGCCCGGAACACTGAAAGGCCAGAATCTCTGGCCGCCCTCTGATCGCACAACCTCTGCGGCGCCACCAGCCGCGGGGACGCGCGAAAGAGCCGTGCCGAACACCTGGGCAAAGAAGATGGAGTCGCGCGCCCAGGTGGCACCGTACGGGTTGCGCGCCTCGCAGAGCGTGACCGGGGTGCCGCCAGAGACCGGGACCTTCTTCAGGTGCGTGTTCGTGAAGAACCCTATCCACTGCCCGTCCGGCGAGAAGAAGGGATTGAAGGCGCCCTCCGTGCCCGCGATTGCCGTGGAGTCGAATGAGTCGAGCGGACGCTGGTAGAGCCGCACGCTGCCGGCGCGGCGGCCGACGTAGACGATGCGAGTACCGTCGGGTGAGATCGCGACCGCGGGCCGACCCTCGCCGACCGGTGCGGCTTCCCCGAACGCCAGCTCATCGCCCGCCGGCAGCTGGAGCACGAGGCGCGTCGGACGTGCGGCAGGCGCTTCCGGGCGTCGTGGCATCGATAGCAGGGTCAAACCGATCGCTGAGAGCGCGACGAGAGGGAGGGAGATCCAACGAAGCGCCCTGCGGCCGGATGTCCGCGCGTCGGCGACGAGTGAACCCTCTTGCGTACCAGCACGGAGCTGGGCCAGTGCGTCGTCGATCGCGAGCCGGGCGTCGCCAATATCGCGCAGCCGGAGGCGTGCGCTTTTCTGCAGGCAACGACGCAACAGAGCGGGAACGGCCGGCGGGAGGCCTGACGGCAGCGCGCTCCAGTCCGGCTCCTTCGTGATCACGAACGCCAGCGTGTCGGAGACCTCGCCACCTTCGAATGCGCGAGAGCCCGTGAGCATCTCGTACAGCACGCAGCCGAACGCCCAGATGTCCGCGCGTTTGTCGACGCCTCTGCCACGGGCCTGCTCTGGGCTCATGTACGCGGCGGTGCCGAGAATGGCGCCGAGCCGCGTCATGGCGGGGCTCGTGATGGTGGGGGACTGAGAATGGCCGCTCCCGTCGACATCGGGGTCGAGGACCTTGGCGAGGCCGAAGTCCAGGACCTTGACCGAGCCGTCCGGCAGGACCTTGATGTTGCCCGGCTTCAGGTCGCGGTGAATGACTCCATGCTCGTGAGCCGCTTCGAGGGCGTCCGCGATCTGGCTCGAGACAGGCAGCGCTTCGTCGAGCGGAATGGGGCCGAGCGCGATCCGGTCGGCGAGCGTAGGCCCCTCGACCATTTCCAGCACGAGCGCCTGCACGCCGTCCGCTTCTTCGACGCCGTAAATGCTCGCGATGCGAGCATGATTGAGTGAGGCGAGGACCTCGGCTTCCCGCTGAAATCGCGCGAGCCGATCGTGATCCGCGATGAACTGGTCGGGGAGCACCTTCAGCGCGACGTCGCGTTTGAGTTTCGAGTCGCGCGCCCGGTAGACTTCCCCCATGCCGCCTCTGCCGACGAGCGACACGACGTCGTAGGGTCCAATTCGCGAACCGACCTTGAGGCTCACGTGATTGCGGCTTGGATTATACCGGCGTCGCGTGGCGCGGGCGGCGGAGCAGAAGAGCGCGAATGAACGAACGGTTCGCGGAGTTGCTGGCGAAGGGGCGGACCGGCCAGCTGACGCCGGGTGAGACGGAAGAGCTGGCCCGGTTGCTGAACGCGCCGATCCTCGACTCGCTGGAGAGTCCGGCGCCAGGGTTCGTTTCGAAGCGAGACTTCGCGCCGAGAGACCTGGCCGCGACGCTGCAAGCGATCGATTGGTTCGCCCGCTGCGGCGAGCCGATCTCGCTCGACCTCTCGATGACGGTCGAGCAGGTATTCAGCTGGCCCGAGGCCGTCGAGAGTTGTGCGGATGGCGTGTGGGAGAACGTCGAACTGGAGGCCCGGAACCAGCTGACGATCTGGCTGCACCAGCACGACCGCGACAACTACCAGAATTGGAACACGCTCGTCGACGAGCACAAGGCAGGGGTGCTCGACCAGCTGACCGACGAGAAATGGATTTCCTACCAGCAGTCCCATGGACTGGACATCGCGATGGTCCATTCCGTTCAGTGGGATGTGCTCGGCGCTCTGATGGAAAACAGCTACCTCGGAAGCGGGCATCGCTGCTTTTTCTTCCTGGAGCTCCTGTCGGTGTACGAAGCCGGGCATTTTCCGTGCGGCTGGCGCGGCGAGTGGCCGCAGGGGACGCTGGTTGCGTACTGATGGCCAAACCCCTCAACAGAGTCGTGATCGTGACGGGCGGCAGTCGTGGCATCGGCGCAGCAACCGCCCGGCTGCTTGGCGCGAACGGCTATACGGTCTGCGTGAACTATCGCTCGGACAGCGAGGCTGCCGACAAAGTGGTTCGTGAGATTGAGGCCGCGGGTTCCCGATCGATCGCGATGCAGGCGGACGTATCGGCTGAAGCGGGCGTGATGCGGTTGTTCGAGGCGGCGGACACCCTCGGCACGCTGACGGGACTCGTCAACAACGCCGGCATTCTCGAAACGCAGATGCGGGTCGACGAGATGGATGCCTCGCGTCTGCACCGCATTTTCGCCACCAACGTCGTTGGAGCGTTCATGTGCGCGCGCGAGGCCGTGCGGCGCATGTCGACGCGTCACGGCGGGAAGGGCGGCGCGATCGTCAACGTGTCGTCCGGGGCCGCCCGCCTGGGCTCGCCAGGGGAGTATGTGGACTATGCTGCGTCCAAAGGCGCTATCGACACACTAACGATCGGTCTCGCGCGAGAAGTGGCGGCGGAGGCCATACGCGTGAACGCGGTGCGCCCGGGCTACATCTACACGGAGATGCACGCGAGCGGTGGCGAGCCGGATCGCGTCGAGCGAGTGAAGGCGCTCGTGCCAATGAGGCGCGGAGGACAGCCTGAAGAAGTCGCGCACGCCATCTTATGGCTGCTCTCCGACCAAGCCTCCTTTACGACCGGCGCTTTCATCGATGTGACCGGCGGCCGGTAGCTGGCGCGGCGAACAGCCGCAGGGGGCGCTGATTGCGAACTGAACCTGGCCCGCTCGAGAAACTGCGCAGGGTGTGTCTGGCGTTGCCGGATACCTGGGAGAAGATCTCGCACGGCGAGCCGACGTTCTGGGTCGGGAAGCGGATGTTCGCGAGCTTCGCCAACGCGAATAATCATCACGGTGCGGGGCGTCACGCCGTGTGGTGCAAGGCCACGCACACGACGCAGGATCTCCTCGTCTCGCGATCCCCCGAGCGGTACTTCGTGCCGCCCTATGCCGGCGTGGCGGGGTGGATTGGCATCTTCCTGGATCGCCGGCCGAAGTGGTCCGAAGTCGCGGAGCGGCTGGCGCACGCGCATGAGCTGGCGGCGGCGGCGGGCCGAGGACGGCGTCGCAGCGTCAGACGGTCAGCTGCTGAAACTTCGTGAGTGCCCCAGCGGTCCTTGTCGTTACTGGCGCTTCGGGAGCTGGCAAGACGACCGTCGTACGGTCTCTCGAGGCCCGGGCCCTGCCGGGCGTTCGCTGCTATTACTTCGATGCGGTCGGAGTGCCGACCGTCGACGTCATGCATCGGGACTTCGGCGGCCCGGAGCGATGGCAGTCGGTCACCACCCACCGGTGGATCGATCAGTTCGCGGCCAATCCGGACGCTGCGGAACTGTGCGTCCTCGATGGCCAGACCCGCCCTTCCGTCGTGCGCCGCGCGGCTGAGCGCGCCGGGATCCGATTCCTGCGCATCGTCTTGCTGGACTGCACGCCTGCGGTTCGCCGCGCACGGCTCGCGGGCGAACGCAGCCAGCCCGAGCTGTCGAACCCGCAGATGGACTGCTGGGCGGCGTACCTGCGTGGTCAAGCGGACGCGTTGGATCTGCCGGTGATCGACACCTCGGACATGGAGATCGAAGCCACGGTCGACAGAGTACTCGTTCATATCCGGGCGCTGCTCGCATAGCGAGGCCGCCGACATGGTAGTGCGTGCGATTGAGGCATACAGTGGAGCGGCCTCCCGCATGAGCGTCGGCTGTCGGGGACCGAAACACAACTCCGCCTCGTGCGCATTGTGAGCGGCGCATCGAAGCTCGATGTTCTGGACGACGGGTGGACCACCGCTCGCGTATGGCACCACATGATGGAACTGAAGAAAGCCCGTCGCCGCGCAGCGTCCCGTGTTCCCGACAAAGGCGCACCGCCCCCCGTCGCGCGCCCAGACGGTTCGCTTCACCGCGGCGGGAATGTGACGCGTGGGATTGGCTCCTTGGGCGCCGGAGCGCGCAACGCGAAGGCGGCTCCGTGGCCGATCCGTCGCCGCCAGTCTGGTTCGTTCGAGCTCTGCGAGGAGCACAGTCAGGGCCCGATCGATGACCGCGGCCGGATCGCCCGTCGGGATGGTGTGGCGCAGAAGGTCCTGGGCACGGCGCAGCTTCTCGTATGTCTCGCGACCCACGGTGAACTGAACCTTGTAGCGTTCGGGTGCGACTGGGGCCAGGACAGCGGACCCGTTCGACGGTGCCGGGACCGGCAGGCCAGTTTGGTGACGGCCCCCGTCAGGCGAGGCATCAGCCCTAGGCGCGTCCGAAGAGGCAGGAATTTTCGGAGCCGGAAGTCTTCGAATCGACGACGGCACATCGGGCCGAGGATGGAGCTGCACGACCAGCTGTTCGACCTCCCGCTTGATCTTGTATCGAGCGGAGTTCAGAAGCTCCACATGGTTGGTGTCGGTCAGATGCGGCGCGAGCAGGTTGACCGCCGTCAGGGTGATCGCTCCCTCCGCCAGAAGCTCGAGGATCTCGGGAAAGCGTCTGGCTGCGCGCGCCGCCTCGATGCGTCCGTAGGCGGCATGTTCGGAAAGGTGCAGCACCTGGGTGCAGTACGTGAAGAGCGATGAGCACCCTTCGCCGAGATAAAGCCGGCGTGCGTCGACTTCCATCAGCGACGCAATGAGGCATGCCGTCGCCTGGCGCTCGGCGGCAGCGAGCCGCTTCACCAGGTCGAGGAGATCGTGATTGGACAAGTGAGCGAACGATTGAGTGAACGTCGTCATATCGCGTTATAACACTGCGGTTTTCGAGACGCAGGCTGGTCGCCACGGCTGCGATCGATCGCGACATCGACGTCTTCCTCGGACAGAGGTCCGAATGTCGCGCAGCGGACATCCTGCGGACGAGGAGAGCGGAACACGCAGCGAGCGTTACGCGGCGTGGCGACGGCGTGCGAAACCTGTCAAGAACTTTCGATGCTGCTCGGCGAAAAAGTATTGGCTTAACGACTCGGTCCAGGACCGAGTTGCTGGTTGGCACGAGATCGGTGCCAGGCTGCGGTTGCAACTGGCCGCAGCGCGGAGAGTGACAGATCTGAATGAGTAAGCGTCCAGAAGATGTCGCCGCGATCGTAAACGGGTTGCTCGTTCTGCTGGCCCCGATCTCGTTCCTGGTGTTTGGATCCTGCGTCTTCGATCGCGATGGTCAGTACTCAGTCACCGTCCGCGCTTCTGATCCAGCTCCATGGGCGGACACGGCTGACCATCTGCTGATCCTCGGTCAGATCGGACTGGTGCTTCTCCCGTTCGCGGCGATCGCGGCGTGGCGAACGTGGGTCCATGCGAAACGCTGGCCGCGGGAGCGAGGGTGGCAGGGCGTAGCCGAGGCGGGGCTGTGCGGCTTCGGCACGGCGCTCCTGTATCTCGCGCCGGGGATCGTCACCCGGCCGACGGAGGCGCCGGGGTTTGTTCTGGTCTACGGCGGCGCCGCGCTGATCCTCGGGCTCCTGGTCGGCCTGTTCCTGCGCACGGCCGCCGTACTGCTTCTCAGGCTCCACGAAGAGTCAGCGCCTTGAGCATTACAATCCGACCCTGAAGAGGGACATCGCTATGCGGCCTGCACGCATCCCCGTGTTCGTTCTCCTGTTGTTGCTTGCCCCGGCTGTCGCGCGGGCGGACAAGACAGACGACTACGTCAGGGCCGAGATGAAGCGCCAGAATATTCCGGGGCTCTCCCTCGTCGTCATCAGGGACGGGAAGATCATCAAGTCCGAGGGTTATGGCCTGGCGAATATCACGCTCAAAACGCCCGCCACACCTGAAACGGTCTACAGAATCGCCTCCGTGAGCAAGCAGTTCATCGCGACCGGCATCATGCTGCTCGCCCAGGACGGCCAGCTCAGCGTCGATGATCCGATCAGCCGGTACCTCGAAGGGACACCGAGCGTCGTGGAACGCCATTACGATCCGGCACCTCCTGACCCACACGTCAGGCCTCCTCCGCGAGGCTCCCGGATTCGATCCCTTCAAGATTCAGAGCGACGCCGATCTCCTCAAGACCGCCTACTCCCGGCCGCTGCGATTCGCGCCGGGGGAGAAGTGGGAATACTGCAATACCGGGTACTTCGCGCTCGCCGAGATCATCCGCAAGGTGTCCGGCCGGCCATGGACCGAGTACTTGACCGACAAGGTCTTCAAGCCCTCAGGCATGAACACGACGTTTCCCACCAACACGAAAGTGAGTCTCCCGAAACGGGCCCAGGGCTACGCAGACAACGACACGCTGCGGAACGCCGACGATTGGCCGGCGCTGCGTCCGAGCGGCGCCTTCCTGTCGACGGTGCTGGATCTGGCGAAGTGGGACGCCATGCTCAACACCGACAGAATTCTCAGCGAGGCCTCCCGCCGCCAGATGTGGACACCTGTGACGCTGAGCGACGGCACCTCTTCTCCTTACGGATTCGGCTGGGAGCTTGGTGAGATCGGAGGTCGAAAGCTGGCCCATCACAGCGGCGGGATGCCCGGTTTCCGCTCAGAATTCGCGCGATTCGTGGACGATCAGTTGACGATCATCGTCCTGATGAACCTCAATGACGTCGATATCGATTCGATCCGGCTCGGCCTCGCGAATCTCTATCTTCCGTCGCCCGCGCGGACACAACCCCGGCCCTAATCCGCAATCCGCGCATCCTCAACATCACGATGAGGCACGCGACGCCTGCTGCCGCCACAAAGTGCTTGAGTGTGTGACCGCTGACCATTCGGCCGAAGCCGAAAATCTGCTGATCGGTCAGCTCGAGACCCTTGCTCACGCCGTACACGACCAGACCGACGACCAGGTACACCGTGCCCGAATATCGAGCCGGGTACAGGATGAGCAGCAGCACGATCCAGAGTAGGGAACCAAACTGCACCAGCACGTAGAGACGCAGGTCCCCGGCGCCTTGGAGCTCGCTCCAATACCAGTACCCCACGCCGGCGGCCCCGGCGACCAGGAGCGGAATGAAAAGCCAGCGGCCGACCGAAAGGCTGACCCGCTCAGCGAGCAAGGCCGTCAGCAGCCCCATGAAACCGACCGACATCGGCAGGCGATCCCAGACGAGCCTCGCGTTGTCCGGCGCGAGATGGTAATAGCCGGATCCGAGGCTCGTAAGCGCGACTCCTCCAAAGAGGGCGGCGTACGGCCAACGCTCCCACGGATCGGAGAATCGCGCGGTCCGGCCGCTCCGGCGTGAGAACGTTTCCATGAGTCCGAGCAGGCCGACGATGGCGAACGGAAGATTGGAAACGACGTTGAGGCAGTTGGGAATTCCAAGAAGCGAACGTGTGTCTGCAAACAGGTGATAGGCGGGAGACTGCGGTATCGGCGGCCACGTCGCTGCAGCGGCGATCGTGGCGAGGACGGTGGCGCCGAGCAGCAGATGTCGCATGCTCACGGGGGCTGCAGCGGCTACGTGACAGGCGCCAGGTCCTTCCCCTCCACGCACTGATAGGCCCGTCCCGACGCGACGTTCTTGAACTCATCCGTCCGTCCGCTCGGCCAGCTCACGACGACCCGATCGACGCGATCCTGTTTGCCGACGCCGAACGTCACCGGAAGCTCCGATTGAGAGAGATAGCTCGATCCGCTCTTGACCACGCGCGTCTGCGACGTGCCGCCGTGGAAGATGCGCACGGCCGCGCCAATCGCGTCCCGGTTCGACTTGGTCCCGACGAGCCGGAATCGCAGGCTGCGATTCCCCGCCGCGTGATCGTTCCGAAAAAGGACCGCGGGGCCGTTGTTGGTCGTCATGAGCAGATCGATGTCGCCGTCGCGGTCGAAGTCGCCGTAGGCGAGGCCGCGTCCGACCCTGGGCTGGGCGAATCCGCCGCCCACGTCGCCCGCGATGTCACGGAAGCTGCCTTTCCCGTCGTTCAGGAAGAGTTGTGCGGGCTGCGCGTGGCCCAGGTTGCCGCGGATGTTCCGCACGGTGTCGTCGATGTGGCCGTTGACGACGACGAGATCGAGCGCGCCGTCGAGGTTGATGTCCGCGAAGACGCAGCCGAACCCGAGCCTGTTGCGCGACGCGAGGCCGACGCCGGCCTGCGTGGCCACGTCCTGATACCTGCCGGGGCGATCGGCGCGGTAGAGCCCGATCATCTCCCCCTCGAAGTTCGTGATCGCCAGCGCGATCCTTCCGGAACCGTCGATCTCGGCGACGTCGACACCCATGCCTGCGCGAGCCTTCCCGTCCTCGCTGAAGGCGGCGCCCGACTCGACCGCCACGTCCACGAACCGGCCGTTCCGCTGGTTGCGATAGAGCTTGTTCGGCTGCGTGTCGTTGGCGACGAAGATGTCCGGCCAGCCGTCCTGGTCGTGGTCGATCATCGCGACGCCGAGCGACTTCGAGCTCGAGTCGAAGAGACCACACGTCGCGGTGACGTCCTCGAACGTGCCGTCGCCCCGATTTCTGAACAACCAGCACGTGTCGCCGCGGTACGCCTCGGGCGTACAGTAGGACTTCTGCTTTCCGTCCAGGCTGCAGAACACGTCGTCCTGTGTGGACCAGCGGACGTAGTTGCACACGAACAGATCGAGGAAGCCGTCGCGGTCCACGTCGACCCACATCGCGGACGTGCTGAAGGCCTCGCGCCCGCCGAGCCCGCTGGTGCGGGTGACGTCCACGAACGTGCCTTTTCCGGTGTTGCGCAGCAGGCGGTTCTGACCGACGCAGGTGACGTAGATGTCCGGGAAGCCGTCGTTGTCGAAGTCGCCCGCCGCCACGCCCATGCCGTAGATCTCGATGTCGAGGCCGGCGCCGCGCGTCACGTCGGTGAAGGTGCCGTTGCGGTTGTTGCGGTACAGCCGGAGCGTCGAGCGCTGCCGTGAGTGGCCCGGCCAGTCCCGGCCGTTGATGAGCAGGATGTCCTGCCAGCCGTCCGCGTCGTAATCGAGAAACGCGCAGCCGGCCCCGAGAGTCTCCGGCAGCAGCTTGCCGCCGTAGGCGCCGTTGTTGTGGCGGAACTGGAGGCCGGCCGCCGCGGTCACGTCGGTGAGCCGGAAGCCGACCGACCCGTTGGATTGCGCGAGATCGAGCGGCAACGCCCAGGCCGCGAGGCCCGCCCGACACTGCGCGAGAAAGTCGCGGCGGTTCATCGAACGGTCACAGCGGGTTCACCAGACCGTTCTGGATCGCATACGCGACCAGCTCGGCGGTCTTGTGCACGCCCAGGGTGTTCATGATGCTGGCGCGGTGCACGGCGACCGTGTTCACGCTGAGAGTGAGTTGTGCGGCGATCTCGCGGTTGGAGTAGCCCTCGCAGATCAGCTGCAGCACCTCGAGCTCGCGCGGCGAGAGGCGGCTTCGCTCGCCGGCGGCGGGCTCGCGGACAACCGCGGGATCGAGCACCGTCTCGCCGGCGGCGACGCGCTTCACCGCCGCAGCAAGATCCAGGTCGAGCGCGCTCTTGAGGATGTAGCCGCGTGCGCCGGCGTCGAGCGCCTGCCGGACGACCGTTTCCTCCGAATGCATGCTGAGCATCAGAATGGCGGCGTCGGGGTGCTGGGCGAGGATCGCGCGCGTGGCCGCGAGCCCGCTGGTGCCCGGCATGGCGGCATCCATCACCACCACCTGCGGCCTCAGCTCCTCGAACAGGCGAACCGCCTCGTCTCCGTCTCCGGCCTCTCCGACGACGGCGACGCCGCCATCGTCTGCCAACAGTCGGCGGATGCCGCGCCGCACCAGGGAATGATCGTCGACGAGCAGGACGGTGATCTTCTGGGTCATGTCGTTGCAGGAGCAGGAAGGGGAACGCGGACGCGCACGAGCGTCCCTCGTTCTGCGGGCTTGCCCTGAGTGTAGTCGAAGGGACGCAGGAACTCGAGGCTGCCCTTGAGCAACTCTATCCGCTCGCGCATCGCGACGAGGCCGAGGCCGCGCGGCAGATCGGGATCGAGGCCCTTCCCGTGATCCTCGACCTCGAGCTCCAGGCCGGCCGCGTCGCAGCGAAGCCTCACCCACACGCGCTTGGTCCCGGAATGCCGCGCCACGTTGCTGAGGGCTTCCTGAAGCACGCGATACACGTGGATTCCCGTCGTGTGATCGATCTCGGCGGTTCCGGTCTTCTCGTACGTCACCTCGAGGCCGAGCTGCTTGACGGCCGTCGACAGATACCACTGAATCGTACTCTCGAGTCCCAGCTCTTCCAGGATCGATGGGTGGAGCGTCTGCGAGAGACCGCGGACGTTGTCGAGCGCCGCCTGCGCAATCTCGTTGATCTCGCGCAGATCCGCCCGGAGCGGCGACCCTTCGGGCGCCTGTCTGCCCGCCCGGCCGAGCATCGATCCGATCGCCGTCAGGATCTGCCCGAACTCGTCGTGCAGCTCCCGCGCGATCTCGCGCAGCGTCGATTCGCGCGTCGCGATCAGCGCCTGCGCCAGGTCGCGCCGCTCGTCCGACAGCGCCGAGAGCTGCGCGAACAGCTTCCGGTTCGACCGGATCAGATACAGGCCCGTGGCCGCAATCGCGGCAAGCGTGGCCGTGAGGAGCCAGGTCGCCTGGCGCTGGACGTCGCGGTAGATGTTCTGGACGCGCTGCGCCGTCTCTTCCTCGATCTCGTTGTTCTGGACGAGCAGCCGCGCGACCGTCGTGCTCAGGGCGGCCTGTCGGGCCTGAAGCGACACGCGGATCTGCGACCGCGCCTCCTGCTCCTGTCCGGCTTCCGCCAGGTCGAACATGCGGTCGAGGGCCTCCCAGAACTGCTTCATCGAGGTCGCGAGGTACTCGCTCTGCTCCGGCGTCCGGCGCGCGACGGCAACCTCGGCTTCGCGCGCGAGCGCGTCTTCCAGATCCCCTCGTATCCGATCGAACTGCGCGGACCAGGCGAGGAGCGGATACGGCTGGTCGGCATCCAGCATGTCGCGCATCGCAAGCGCGATCTGGTTCAGATCGTTCTGTATGCGAAGCAGCTGCAGGGAGTCTCTGCGGTTTCGATCGGTCAGCTCCGTCTGGAGCCGCCGGAGCCCGGCGATTTGACCGGAGATGTACCACCAATAGACGACGACGGTGCCGAGCGTCAGCAGGAGGCCGATGGCCAGGGCGGCGGTTGGAGATCGGATGTTCGCGCGCGTCACGAGTCGCTCGGAACGCTCATCATACTCAGGTGGGGCCCTCCCCGGGATCCTGGAATCCGTGGCTTGTGATCGTGATCAGTGAGATCCGTGGCCCGCCTACGCCAAGGCTTCGGCGCGGCAGGCTCAGTGACCGAACCAGCGGGACATCGAACCGCCCCGTTCGGATCGCGCCACGACCGGACGAGGGTCGTCCGAGGTCCGCTTCGGCAGGTGGATCTTCAGGATCATGTTCCCGGGAGGCTCCGCCGTCATCCACAGGTGGCCGCCGCAGTCGGCGATCAGCTTCAGGAGCGCTCCGAGATCGACGCCAGGTTTGTCCGACGCCGGGCTCACGGCTGTCGCGGCCGGCTCGCTGTGTGAAGCGCCCGGCGGGGCGAGGCGCGCGGCCTCGCGCACCTCGGTGACCGTGATCAGGACGTGGGCGCCCGGCCGGACGTTGGGGTGTTTCGCGACGAACCGCCCATCGACGACGACCGACGCGAGCTCGATCTTCAGCCGGCCGCCTGACGGCATCCGCTCGCGCGCGTAGCTGGCCACGTTGACCAGGACCCGCTCGACACGCTCCGCTTCGACGTCGACGTTCACCGGGCGCGTGGTCTTCGGCAGCAGCAGCTCGATGTCGTCGCCCGCCACGCGCTTCAGGACGGGCTCCATGTCGCGCATCACCGTGGTGACGTTGACCGGCTCGAGCGCGCGCGTCTGCTTCCGGCCGTACGCCGCAAGCTGCCGCAGGAAATTGCCGGCGCGAGTCACCTCGGCCAGCAGCTGCTCGGCCCGGTGCCGGAGCGCCGTGTTTCCGTCGATCGTCGCGAGCCACTGCTCGCCGTCCTGGCTGACGTCCCGGAGCAGGTTGTCGCAGGTGACCGCGACTTCCGACGCGAGCCGTCCGACCGCCTCCATGCGTTGAGCCTGGCGCAGCCGTTCTTCGAGGCCGCGGCGGGTCGTGAGGTCCTCCACGACGATTTCGATCGCGTCTGGCGCCGCCGCGACCGCCAGCAGCTTCACGATCAACCGTCCTCCGTCCTTTCTCTTCCACGTCGTTTCGACGGACTCGGGTGTGCGCGTGCTCAGGCAGCGGTCGATCAGCCATCGCAGGTCGTCTGCGGATTCGAAGACCGCGGTGGCGACGTTCACCCTTCGCAAGTCATCGCTGGTTCGATAGCCGAGCAGGCTCGCCAGCGCGCGGTTCGCCTGGGTGAGCCCGCCCTCGCGGTTGCACCGGCACATGCCGTGCGGGTTCTGCTCGAACCGTCGCCGGCCCTCGGCCTGGCTCTCTTCGAGCTGGGTCTTCAGCGTCGGGACCGTGTCTGCCTGAGCGCGAAGCGCCGCACGCTCGGTCGTCGCGGCCTCGAGCTCCTGGTTGAGCGCGCCGACCCGTGCCTCGATTTGAGCGATCATCTTCTTCGCGGCCGCCAGAGAGGCCGCATGGCCCGACGACTGCTCGCGCAGCTGCGATTCCCGCTCGGTCACCAACGTTTCGAGCCGCGCGCGTCCCGCGGCGTGCTCGCGCGTGGCGCGCTCGAGCTCGGCCTGACCCGCCAGTCGAGCGCGTTCGAGGCGCTCCCGGTGCTTCTCGGCTTCGCCGAGCGACTGCTGAAGCGCGTCGCGCCCGGTCTGCAGGTGCCGGACGACGTCCTGAACCTCGGCGAGCGCGCGGGCGTGATCGTCCCGCTCGCGAGCGAGCCGTTCCTCGAGGCGCGTCTCGCGATCGCGACCCTCGGCCTGCGCCCTGGCGATGGCGTCATCGAAGCGCCGCTTGTCCTGCTCGGCGGTCTGCCGCGTCGCCGCGAGATCGCGTTCGAACGCAGAGCGCGCCGTCGCCTCTTGTTGCAGCCGCTCCTCGAACTCCGCTTTCCGGATGGCCGCCTGCCGGAGGTACGCCTCGGCGTCGGACGTCCGGGTCCGCTGGGCTTCTTCGAGCGCCGCCGCCGCGTCGCTCACTTGCTGCTCGAGCGTCTCGCGCAGGCGGCCGGCGTGCGCGAGGCTGGCCGTGAGCTCCGCGCCCCGCTGCGTGAGGAGATCGGCCGATGCCGCCGATTCCTCCAGCTTGGCCTGGAGCGTGCGGCGTTCGGCTCCCTCCTGTGCGAGCCTCATCTCGAGCTCCGCCTGGCGCGCCGCAGCCTGCTGGTCCGCCTCGGCGCGTTCGACCGCCGCGCGCTCCTGTGTGGCCCGAATCTCGGCTTCGGTCTCGGTGAGCCGGTCCTGGAGCGATTTGCGCGCGGCTTCGAGATCGGCGATCTGCGCCGCCGACTTACCCAGTTCCGCCGCGTGTCGGCGTTCAACCTCGTGGTGTGTGGCCTGCGCTTTCGCGAGGTCCAGCTCGATCGCCTGACGCTCCGTGAGTCCTTGTGCGAGTTGCGCTTCGAGCTCCGACTGCCGGAGCGCCGCCTGCTGCACGGCCGCGTCGCGCGCGGAAACGGTCGCGGCCAGCTCCCGCTCGAGGCTTTCACGGGCCGCCGCTTCTCGTATGAGTCGATCTTCGAGTTGCGCGCGGCGCTGGTCGGCTTCCCGCGCGGCCGCCTGACGTTCCGCCGCCGCGCGCTCTTCGCCCGCCCGGGCCGCGGCCTCGGCATCCGCGAGCTGGCGTTCCAGCGCTTCGCGGCCTGCGGCAGCGGTGGCGAGCTCCGCGTCGCGCCGTGCGAGCTCGTCGGCCGCCGCGGCGGCTGCCGCAGCCTGGTCGCGCCGCGCCGCGTCGAGCGCGGCCGCGTGCTCCTTTTCCATCGCGGCCTGCGACGCCGCCGCTTGCGCCAGGCGGGCGTCGTGTTCGGCCTGGCGTTCGGAGAGGTACGTCGCGGCAGTCGTCAACTCAGACGTCAGCCTCTGTCTCTCCTCCTCGCGCGCCGTGTGCGCGTCCGCCAGCAGCGCCTCGAGCTCCTGACGGGCGGCGACTTCCTGGGCGAGCCGTCCCTTGAGCTCCGTCTCGCGCCCCGTCAGCTGCTCTGCGGCCGCCACAGCTTCGGCGGCTCGATCCTTTCTGGACTGTTCGAGCGCGGCGGCGGCATCCTTCAACTGCTGTTCGAGGGCTTCCCGAGCGCTGGCCGACTGAGCCAGCGTCGCGTCGTACTGCGCGTGACGATGGGTGAGCTGCACGACGGTCGCGCGTTCCGCGAGCAGTCGCTGGCCGGCCTGCTGAAGCTCGTCCTCCGCCTCGGCCAGCCGCCGTTCGAGCGCCGTCCGAGTCGTGGCGGCATCCCTGAGGTCCGTATGGCGCGCGGACGCTTCCCGAGCGAGCAGTTCCGACAACTCCGCTTCGCGCCGCGTCAACCGCTCGGTTGCGGCGGCCGCTTCTGCCGCGCGATCCTTCCGGGCCTGCTCGAGCGCCGCGGAGGCATCGCTCGCGCGCCGCTCGAGGGCTTCCTGGACGGCCGCTCCCTGCGCGAGGCTCGCCTCACGCTTCGCTTCTGCGTCCGCCAATCGGGTTTCGACCGCCTCACGCGCGGCGATTTCCTGTGAGAGCCGGTCGTTCAGCTCCGATTCGCGCCGCGTCAACCGCTCGGCTGCGGCGGCGGTTTCTGCCGCGCGATCCTGCCGGGCCTGCTCGAGCGCCGCCGCGGCGTCGTTCAGACGTCGTTCGAGGACGTCCTGGGCGGACGCGGCCTGGGCCAGGCCCGTGTTGTACTGCGCGTGACGCTCTGCAAGGTGCGCCGCCGCCGTCGTCCGCTCCGCCGCAAGCCGTTCGTCGGCGGCCTCACGTTCCGCCTCCGCCTCGGCCAATCGCGCCTCGAACGCCTGGCGCGTGGAGGTTTCCTGAGCGAGCCGCCGCTCTAGTTCCTCTTCGCGCAGCGTCAGCTGCTCGGCCGCGGCGGCGGCCTCTGCCGCTCGATCCTGCCGCGACTGATCGAGCTCCGCCTCGACGTCGCTCAACCGCCGTTCGAGAACGTCCCGGGCGGCTGCGGCCTGCGCGAGGCTCGCTTCATGCTGTCTCTGGCGCTCGGCGAGCTGCGCCGCGGCGGCTCTCTGCTCCGACGCGTACCGTTGTTCATCGTGCCCGCGCTCTGCTTCCGCATCCGCCAGACGGGCTTCGGCCGCCTGGCGCGCGGACACTTCCCGCGCGAGCCGCCGCTCGAGCTCCGCTTCGCGCAGCGTCAGCTGCTCTGCTGCTGCGGCGGCCTCTGCCGCTCGATCCTGCCGCGATCGACCGAGTTCCGCCTCGAGGTCGCTCAACCGCCGTTCGAGAACGTCCCGCGCTTCCGCAGCTTGCGCGAGGCTCGCGTCGTGCTGTGCCTGGCGCTCGGCGAGCTGCTTCGCAGCGGCTCTCTGCTCCGACGCGTGCCGTTGCTCATCGTCCGCGCGCTCTGCCTCCGCATCCGCCAAACGCGCTTCGGCCGCCTGGCGCGCGGACGCTTCCCGCGCCAGCTGATCTTGCAGCTCGGCGTGAGCACGCTCCGCCTGCGCACCCGCGTCATGCTCGGCCGCCGCGCGCCGGGTTGCCTGCTGAAGGTTCGCGTCCGCCTCTGCGAGCCGGCGTTCGAGCGCCTGTCCTGCGGCCGCGGCTTCTGCGAGCTCGGCTTCCTGCCGGGCGCGCTCCTTCCGGGATTCTTCGAGCGCCGACTCGGCGTCGCTGAGCTGCAGGATGATCGTGTCGCGCGAGCGGGTGGCGTGCGCGAGGCTGGCCGTGAGCTCCGCGGCGCGCCGGCCGAGGAGATCGGCGGAGGATGACGCTTCCGCGGCACGCCGCAGTTCGGTTTCCCGGAACAATGCGTCCGCGTGCGCCAGGTTGTGCTCCGCGGTCTTGCGCGCGGCGACCTCCTGCGCGAGCCGGTCCTCCAGGTCCGCCTTGAGCTGCGCCGACTGCTGCCGGGCGGCCGCGAGCTCGGTCGATGCGCCTGCGGTGGCCTCCTGAAGAGCGGCTTCCACTTCGGCCAGCCGCCGTTCGACCGCGCGCCGCGCCGCGCTGGCTTCGGCCTGGTCCGTTTCTCGGCGCGCGCGTTGCTCGGCCGCGGCCGCGGCCTCTGCCGCCGCCGACGTCTCCAGCTTCGTCCGGGTTTCTTCCCAGCTCTGGCGCGCCGCTGCGAGCTCTCGCTGAGCGCGGTCATCCTGGGCTTGTGCGGCGAAGAGGCGATCGAGCCTGTAGGTCAGCGCGCGGAACGTCTCGGCTGACTTCACCACGCAGTCCACGGCGCCGAGCTTGAGCGCCGGGAGGCCGAGCGCATCATCCCACTCGACGACGACGATGACGGGGACCTGCAGCCCGCGGTCGGCAATGTGCTTGAGAACGGAGAACGCATCGACCGCCGGGTGGTCGTGTTCGACGAAAAGAATGTCGAAGGGAAGCGGTTCCCCTGTCTCGGGAAAATCTGCCGGAATCGGTTGAAACGGTTCGTCCGGCGTCAGGACGGCTTCGGCGATCTCGATCGACCACGCGGGGTGCGCAAGGCTCTGCCGCGCGAGCGCGGCATCGCCGGCGTAAAGGATCCGCAGCGTCTGCCCGGACGGCTGGGCCGCCGCCCGCCGCTTCAGCGTCCGGTCGACAACGTCCGGCAAGTCGGTAGAGAGTGAGTCGCCGGCGGTGACGAAGTCGTCTGCTCCGGCTTTGAGCACCGCGCTCGGCGTCCCTGTCGCCTCCGATGCGACGACGACGATCGGTGCCGCCAGTCCGAGACCGCGAACGTGGCGCACGAAGGAGGCGGAGCTCTGATTCTGCACCTCGGCATCGACGACGAGCGCCGTGAGGTCCCGGTTGGCGGAAACCCAGCGTTCAGCGTCCAGCAGGCTTTCGGTCGAAGCCAGCGTTGCGTCCGGTGCGTGAACTCGGAGAGCGTTGACAACGAGCTGCGCGGCGCGGCGGTCGTTTGCTACATAGAGAATCTTCATGCAGCCCGATGTGACGGCGGGGGGTTCCGCCTCTATCTTTATCGGTACTTCGGGGCTGCAAGCCACGCGCCTGAAAGCTCGACCGGACGGGGCCCCGGCGGCGGGGGGTCGGATCCGCCGGAAGTCGTGGCCATACGCGCTGTTGCCTTCGTACGGCTCAGCTATAAATCGTGGATTCGGGCGCGCGCCCTTTCACTCGCGGCCAGGCAAGATGCTGACGACTTCGTCAGTTCGTTGACAGGTTCGGTAGGGGCGAGCCGGGGGACGCGCCCCCGAATCGACGCATCAGGCGAGCGCGGCCCGCTCGATATGGAGCAGCCGCCGCTTGCGCCAGAGGCCGCCGCCGTACCCCCCGAGCTCGCCGCTCTTGTTCACGACCCGATGGCACGGGATGACGATCGCCAGGCGGTTCATGCCGTTCGCGCGGCCGACGGCGCGGACCGCCGCGGGACCGGAGACGGCGCGTGCGATGTCCTCGTAGGAACGGGTCTCGCCGTACGGGATTCGACGGAGCTGCTCCCAGACACGCTCCTCGAACGGTGAGCCCGGTGCGACAACGGGCACGGTGAACGTCCGGCGCGTGCCGGCGAAGTAGTCCGCAAGCTCGGCTCGAACCGTCCTCAGGTGCGCGTGATCCGCCGGCGCAAGCGCCGCCCCGAACCGGCGCCGCAGCGTCGCCAGCTCCTGGTCGAGCATCCGTCGATCTGTGAATTCGAGGAGGCAAAGGCCGGCGTCGGTCGCGCCGGCGATCATCGTTCCGAGCGGCGTGTCGATCCACGACAGGCGGATGCATTCGGCGTCCGCTGAGTGACCGGGCGGTTGGCCGAAGGCTTTCTGGAACGCTTCACGGAAGCCGCTGTGTGACTCGTACCCCGTCTCGAACACCGCATCGTCGAGCGGCTCTCCTTCGCGGATGCGCTCGAAGGCGCGCGCGAGCCGCCGCGCGCGGCAGTACGCCTGGAACGTCATGCCGTATCGCGCCGCAAAGTACCGGCGCAAGCGCGCCGGTTCTACTCCCAGGCCGCGCAGGTCGCGCTCGCGAAGGCGGACCGCCGGCTGCCGTTCGACGCGATCCAGGAGCTCGCTGACCCACGGTGGCGCCTGGGCATCGTCGAGCGGCCGGCACCGGCGGCACGGACGATAGCCGGCGAAGAGCGCGTCCTTGGGCATCGCGAAGAACTCGACGTTCTCGGGCTTCGGCTTGCGCGCGGGGCACGACGGCCGGCAGAAAATCCCCGTCGTCCGTACGCCGAGGAAGAAGAGGCCGTCGTAGGACGCATCCGAGACCTGATAGGCGCGCTCCATCTCCTCGCGCGACGGCAGAGGCAGGAGCGGAAGCGCCGGGCTGGATGCGGTAGCCGTCATCGATACAGGCATCATGTGCGCATCATCGTGCGCATGCAACTCGGGCCGCCACCGGAAAAACG
>CAVRXL010000005.1:0-7784 GCA_963725145.1 uncultured Acidobacteriota bacterium | reverse complement strand
AAATGCTCCCTGAAGAGCAAGCCTAGCGGCCGTGGCGCGGCGGCGGCCACGGACCGGCAACACCGTCGACGAGCTCCGGTGCGACAATCGTGCGGAAGCGCAGCGTCGTCGAGCCGCCGTCGGCAGCGACGATCTCGAGGCCCAGTGTCCCCTGAGGCGTTTCGTGGCGGGTCAGCCGCTTAGGCGAACGGACCATATGCGTGAGCAGGCTGCCGCCCGGCTCGCGGAGAGCCACGATGATCGCGTCGGTTGCCGCTTCGAACGTGATCCCGTCGAGCGGCAGCTCGCGCGCTTCGCGCGCGGATCCGTCGGTCCCGGAACCGACGTCGAGCGAGATCAGCCATCCTTCACGCTGGCGGCTGAAGCTCTCCAGGAACGCCGTCCAATCAGACCGAGGAACCGTAGCGGCATCGATCATGGCAGGACCCCGTAATCAGGAATGCAAGTTGCGTGCTGCCGCGTAGAATCTCGTAGCACACGTTGCAGGAAGGTGATCGCATGACGTTGACGACCACGTACTTGGGACTGAAGCTCGCGCATCCATTCATCCTCGGTGCATCCCCGGTGACCGGGCACGTGGACAATGTCCGGCGGGCCGAGGACGGCGGCTGCGCGGCGGTCGTCATGCACTCGCTCTTCGAGGAGGCGATCGGCGATACAGCGGTCGGCGAAATCCCCGGCTTCGACCGGGCCGCCCGGGAGTTCCTCGCCGCCCTTGCGCACTTTTCCCGTCCAGAAAAATTTCCCCTGGGTCCGGGGGAATACCTCGAGCAGCTCCGCAGGATCAAGGCCGCCGTGTCCGTTCCGGTCATCGCCTCGCTGAACGGCGTCGGCACCGATGGCTGGCTCAAGTATGCGCGCCTGCTCGAGGAAGCGGGCGCAGATGCGCTCGAGTTGAACGTCTACTACCTGTCGACGGACGTCCGCGATTCATCGCTGGATATCGAGACGCGCATCGAGACGCTCGTGCGGAGGCTGAAAGGGTTGATTCGCATTCCGATCGCGGTGAAGCTGTCTCCCTTCTTCACGGCCTTCGGAAGCCTGGCCGCGCGGCTCGAGGCCGCCGGTGCTGATGGCCTCGTGGTCTTCAATCGTTTCTATCAGCCCGATCTCGACATCGACACGCTCGAAGCGCTTCCCAATCTTCATCTGTCGACGAGCGCGGAGCTCCTGTTGCGGCTGCGCTGGCTCGCGATTCTCTCGAAGCGCGTCAAGGCCTCGCTTGCGGTGACCGGCGGCGTGCACAACGTCATGGATGGCATCAAAGCGGTGTTGAGCGGGGCGCATGCGGTGCAGATGGTTTCGGCGGTGCTTCAGCAGGGGCCGCAACTGTTTCGGGAGATGGAACAGGGGCTCAGCTATTGGATGGCGCGCCACAAGCAGGACTCGATCGATGCGTTTCGCGGGAGCCTGAGCCTCCATCGCTATGGCGACCCGGCCCACTTCGAACGCGCAGGTTACCTCCATGTGTTGCAGAGTTGGTCGCAGTGACGTGGTCAGCTACGGTTGCGTACTTCTCGATGGAGGTGGCGCTCGAGGCCGCGATGCCCACATATGCGGGCGGGTTGGGCGTCCTCGCCGGCGATTTCGTACACGCGGCCGCCGATCTCGGGTTGCCGCTGGTGGCGGTCACGCTTCTGCACCGCAAGGGATATTTCCGCCAGCGGCTCGATTCTGCGGGTCGCCAGCGGGAGGAACCGACGGAATGGACGATCGAGGGCTTCGTGCAGCCGCTTCCGCCCCGCATCACCGTGTCCATTCAGGGGCGGGACGTCGCCGTTCGCGCCTGGGAGCGGAGGGTCGCGGGCGTGGCCGGGGCGGTGGTGCCTGTCTATTTTCTCGATACTGATCTTCCGGAGAACACCGCCGACGATCGCATGCTGTCGCACTTCCTGTACGGCGGCGATGCTCAGTATCGCCTGTCGCAGGAAGTGGTGCTGGGCATCGGCGGGGTGCGGATGTTGCGCGCCCTCGGGTACCAGCAGGTCGATCGATTCCATCTGAACGAGGGTCATTCGGCGCTGCTCGTCGTGGAGCTGCTGGCCGAACGGCTCCGCGGGTCGGGCCGCGCAACGGCCACCGCCGACGACGTGGAGAGCGTTCGCCGGCTGTGCGTCTTCACGACCCATACCCCGGTGGCGGCGGCGCACGACCAGTTTCCGATGGACCTGGCCGCGCGCGTGCTCGGTCCTGGAGCCATGGATGCGGTCGATCACCTCTGCTGCTACGGCGGTGCGCTGAACATGACGTATCTGGCGCTCAATCTCAGCCACTACGTCAACGGCGTGGCGATGCGACACGGCGAGGTGTCGCGCGGCCTGTTCGGGGGGCACGTCATCGATGCGATCACGAACGGTGTACACGCAGAGCGCTGGACGTCCGAGCCATTTCGCACCCTGTTCGATCGCCACATAGCCGGTTGGCGGCGTGACAACTTCAGCCTCCGTTATGCGATCAGCATCCCTCGCCAGGAAGTCTGGGACACCCATGTGGCGGCCAAGCTCCGTCTGCTCGAATACGTCAATCGGACGGAGTCGCCGCCCCTCGATCCAGATGTGCTGACGATCGGATTCGCCCGTCGCGCGTCGGCCTACAAACGCGCCGATCTCCTGGTGACTGATCTGGAACGCCTCCGTGCGATCGTCCGGCGCGCCGGGCGCCTTCAGGTCGTGTACGCGGGGAAGGCGCATCCACGTGACGACGACGGGAAACGCATGATCGAGCGCGTGTTTCAGGCGCGGGATGCGCTGCGAAACGACGTGCCCGTGGCGTATCTCGAGGACTATGATCTGACGATCGGAGGGCTGGTCACGGCGGGCGCCGACGTGTGGCTCAACACGCCGAATCCGCCGCTCGAAGCCTCCGGGACGAGCGGCATGAAGGCCGCGTTGAATGGCGTCCCGAGCCTCAGCGTCCTCGACGGCTGGTGGATCGAGGGACATCTCGAGGGTGTGACCGGGTGGGCGATAGGCGAGGACGCTCACGCCTCGGTCGAGCCACCAGTGGACGGCGCGGCACAGGCGGCATCACTCTACGACAAGCTCGAGCGAGACATCCTGCCGCTCTTCTACCGAAATCGCACCGGGTTGATCGATATCATGCGCCACGCGATCGCGTTGAACGGGTCGTTCTTCACCGCGCAGCGCATGCTGCAGGAGTATTTGATCAAGGCCTACAGCCAGTAGCCGTGGGGTGGAGATCGAAGCGGAGGCGTCCGTGCTACCATCGGGCGCGCTTCCGCAACACCCAGGAGTTGCCCCATGCCGTTTCGGTCAGGGATCTATGTCGTTCCCACTCACCGCTGGTACATCGAGCGCACCGTCTGGCTGATTGCGGGCCTCGTCCTCCTGACGAGCACCGCCCTGGCCGCCCTCATCAACCCTCTCTGGGTGCTCATCGTCATTGCAACGGGCGTTACGTCGATTACTGTCGCGATGACCGGCTTCTGCATCATCGGCAACATCCTGTTCCGTATGGGCTTCACGCCGATGCTCGGCGCCAGCGGCGGGACGCGCTCCAACTTGTATTTCATGCAGACCGACCGGTGGTACCTCGAGCGGCGGATTTATCTGGCTGTGGGGATCAACATCTCGGTGGCCTCCATCCTCTCGCTGGTGCACAGCCCGTGGTGGCTGGGCTTCACGGCGTTTGTCGGCCTGGCGATGGTCTGGTTCGCGGCAACCGGTTACTGCATCATGGCGAACGGCCTCTATTGGCTCGGCGCGGAGCCGCGCCTGAACCCGGAAGCCGGAGCGGTGCGTCCACGGATCGCTGAGACCTCCGCCGGCCCGCTGCCCGGCTGATCGTCGTTCGTCGACTGTCTCATGTTCACGCCACGACCGATCGGATTCGTGAGAAGTGCGTACAAGAAGACGACCGAGATTCCGAAGGGGCTCGGGGCGAAACACGAAGCTGAGGGCGTGCTGGAGATCCTGCCGGAGTTCGAACCCGGTCTCACGGATATCGAGGGATTCTCGCACCTGATCGTCCTCTGGGTCTTCAACCGCGCCGAAGGATTCGAGTTGCTCGGCACACCGCCGAGCGACAACCGGCCGCACGGCGTGTTCGCGACGCGATCGCCGCGACGTCCGAACCCGATCGGGCTGACCATCGTAGAGCTCCTCCGCCGCGACGGGTTGCGGCTGCACGTGCGTGGCGTCGACATGCTCGACGGCACGCCGATTCTGGATATCAAGCCGTACCTGTCGAGCGTCCCGGAGAAAGACCTGCGCCGGGGCTGGCTGGCGGAAGCCGAAGCGCGACAGAACGAGTGAGCGCGCCGCCGCAGTCAATTGGCCCCGCGCCGGTAAAACCACCGCTTGGTCAGCTCCGCCGCGGCCACGTGGAGCGCCGCGATCGCGGCGAGCGTCGCGAGCAGGATCGCCGGCAGGGGCTCGAAGCCGAGAAGACCGCCGTAGGGCACGAAGGGAATCGCGACCGTCAACGCGATCATCACGACCGTCAAGGTCAGGAAAACCGTTCCCGGCCGGCTCGAGAAGAGCGGCCGGCGGGTACGTACACGACGAGCGCGATCACGAGCTCCGTGAGAAGCGATTCGATGAACCACGCCGTGCGGAACAGCGTCGGCGTGACGCTGAAAACGCCCAGGAGAACCCAGAACGTCAGGAAGTCGAACACCGAGCTCAGGACCCCGAACTCGATCATGAAGCGACCGATGAACCGGATGTCCCAGCGCCGGGGCCGATCGACGAGCTCCGGATCCACGGCGTCGTTCGCGAGCCCGATCGCCGGCACATCCGACAGGAAGTTGTTGAGCAGAATCTGTCCCGCCGTGAGTGGCAGGAAGGGGAGGAACAACGAGGCCGCCGCCATGCTGACCATGTTCCCTAGATTCGCGCTGGTCGTCGTCAGCACGTACTTGAGCGTGTTGGCGAAAGTCCTTCGCCCCTCTTCGATCCCGCGCCGGATGACGTCGAGGTTCCGTTCGAGGAGGACGAAATCCGCGGCCTCCCGGGCGACGTCGACGGCCTGCTCCACCGACACGCTCGTGTCCGCCGCGTGCATCGCGGGCGCGTCGTTCACGCCGTCGCCCAGGAACCCGACGACATGCCCCATCTTCTTGAGCGAGAGGATGACCCGCTCTTTCTGATTCGGGTCGACCTGGACGAACAGGTCGGTCGTCTCGGCGGCCTGCCACAAGGCTTCGTCGTGGAGCTCGTCGAGCTGCTCGCCGGTGAGCACGCGATCGGCCCGCAGTCCCACGAGTCCGGCGATGTACTGAGCGACCAAACCGTTGTCTCCCGTGATCAGCTTGATCGAGACGCCCAGGCCTGCGAGATCGGCAACCGCCTGCGCCGCACCTTCTTTGGGACGATCGACGAAGGTCACGAACCCAATGAAGACCAGATCGGTCTCGTCCTCCCGGCCGTACCGGACTTTGTCCTCCACCTTCCGTGTCGCTACGGCAAGGACACGGATGCCGCGGCCGCTCCACTCACGGAAGCGCCGCTCCAGGCGATCGATCGAAGCGTCATCGAGCGGCGCCCCGTCGGCCAACCGCGTGCACGCTCCAAGCACAGGGTGGAATGCGCCTTTCGCAACGACCTGAGTGTCGTTGCCGGCGCGGACGATCACGCTGATGCGCTTGCGGACGAAGTCGAAGGGGATCTCGCCGACCTTCTGGAGTCCGCTCTGATCCACGCCGCGAGCCTGGAGGATCGCGTCATCGAGCGGATTGGGTGGACCCGCCTGCAGAGCGGCGTTGCGTGCCGCCAGCTCCAGAACGTCATCTGAGGGCGCGCCGGACGCATCATAGGCGCCTTCGACCCGCACGACCCCCTCGGTGAGCGTGCCGGTCTTGTCCGTGCACAGGACGTCCATGCTTCCCAGGTTCTCGATGGCGTTGAGCCGGCGGACCAGCACGCCCCGCCGAGCCATCATCCGGGCGCCTCTGGCGAGGTTCACGCTCAGGATGGCCGGCAGGAGCTCAGGGCTGAGGCCCACCGCGAGCGCGATGGAAAACAGCAGCGTCTCGATTGGCGGCCGTTCGCGGAACATGTGTGCGACGAACACGAGAAGCACCATGAGGAGCATCGCGGTCGTCAGCAGGTAGCCGAACCGGCGGATTCCGCGGTCGAACTCGGTTTCCGGCGGGCGCAATGCCAGGCGACGCGCGATTGCGCCGAACTGGGTCGACGCCCCGGTCTCGACGACGATGCAGCGCGCCGTGCCGCTGCGAACGTTGGTGCCCAGGAACACGCAGTTCACACGTTCCGGGAGCGCGGCGGACCGGGCCACCGGCCCCGCCCTCTTCTCGACGGGGAAGCTCTCGCCGGTGAGGACCGCTTCGCTGACGAAGAAGTCCGTCGCGTCCAGGAGGACGGCATCGGCCGGCACGAGGCTGCCGGCCGACAGGAGCACGAGATCGCCGGGAACGACCTCCTCGAACGGAACGGTCACCGTCCCGCATGACGCGTGCGCGTGAACGCACCCGTGCCCGGAGCGCCGCAGCCGCTGACTGGGCGCTGTATTCCCTCGCGTACCCGATTCCCGCCGCCGCGACGACAACGGCCAGCACGATGGCGGCGTCGATCCACTCGGCTGTCAGCGCCGATGCGGCGGCGGCAAAAACCAGCAGGAGCAGGAGAGGACTCTTGAGCTGGCGCGCCAGAACGCGCAGCCTCGTGAGCCGCGCATGTTCGCGGAGCTCGTTGGGTCCGTATACCAGAAGCCGCTCCGCAGCTTCGGGCGCAGACAGGCCTCCCGGCGCCGCGAGCCGTCGCGCCACCTCATCGGGTGCGAGCGCCCAGTACGTCTCGAGGCCTGCCTGATGCCGGAAGGTCGGGGGCGTTTGCGCCGCAGGGCTCCGCTCTGGAAAGACCACGGTGCCACACCTACGATCCGCGGCCAGGATCTCGCCGGCGTACGCGGACGCACAGGCCGTCATACGCGAGCATTGCCGCAACGCCGTGCGCCCGCCCCAACGCGGCGATGCGTTCGCGCATCGCGGCGTGAGCCGCCCCGACGATCTGCGATCCGCAGTGCGTGAAAATGGCGCGCGGCACCCGATGGTTCGAGCACCAGTCGAGCTGTGCCGCGATCGACGCGTGCCCGATCACGACATCCTGCCGCCGTTTCAGCAGCGGCCGGGTGAGGGTCGCCCCGTCCCCGACGTAGATCGCCACCCCGGCGAGCGCACGGCGGGGCTGGGGGAGAGCCGCGATGTCGGGCACGTAAAAAGCCGTCGCGCCGCCCGCCGTCACGCGATAGCCGACCGCGGGCGCGCGAATCGAATGCTCGACGGGAACCGCCTCGAACACGAGGCCTGCAATCTCGACCGGCCTCCACGGGTCCACGGTCCGGCGGGCCTCAAGCGGCCACCTCTCGATGGCGCTCCAGGTTGCGGCGCTCGCATAAACCGGACGGCGACAGCCCTCGCGCAACGCTCCAACATGATCCGGATGGGCATGCGTGAGCACCACGGCGTCGGCGGCGACGTCCGAGACGTGACCCTTCCAGTCCTCGCCGAGATCGATCACGACGCGCCGGCGGCGGTACGCGATCGCCGTGGAGGTGTGCCTCCGATGCCACCGCGAGGTCACGGCGATCTCTCCGCGGGTGCCGAGAAAGAACAGCTGCATTGAGCCATGCCGGGTCAGCCGCGACCGCTTCGCGCAGCGAGCCCGCTGATGATCGCGGAATGCAGGAGACCGTTCGAGGCCACCACGCCGTCATTTCGCTCCAGCCGCCGGCCGGCTCCGAAATCGAGCGGCCGCCCGGCGAGGTCCGTGACCCGGCCGCCCGCCTCCTCGATCGCCAGGGCG
>CAVRXL010000004.1:0-17036 GCA_963725145.1 uncultured Acidobacteriota bacterium | reverse complement strand
CCGGCGGCATGATCCCACACGCGCTCGCGATAGCTTGGAGACGCGGGGATGCGTACGAGAAGCTCGGCTCGGCCCATCGCGATGGCGGCATGCTTCGCCTGGCTGTCCATGAGGATCGGCGGACGCTCGATACCGGCCGCTTGCTCGAACCGGCGCGTCGCGTCCACGTCGATGTGAGACTCCGCGAACGACCGCAGCATGCGCGCCTCGCGAAGCGTCGCGGTGCCGGACACGCGGATCGGCGTGAAATCGGCGGCTTCCACCGGGCTGATCCACGTACCGCATCCGCGGCGCGCGAACACGACGGACCCCGCGTCGCCGCTCCGATCGCGATCGTGCAGCGCCAGCTCGGCGCCGCCCGCATCCAGCGTCGGGCAGCCGAGCAGCGCGATCGTCGGCCGTCCGTGCTCGACGAGCGCGAGCGCGACGACGTAGTGTCCGCCGCGGAGGAAGCCCTCGGTGCCGTCGATCGGGTCGAGCGCCCAGTACCGCTCGCCGGGCGCTCCGCCGCCCACGCTCAGAAGCTGCAACAGGCGCGTCCTCGTTACTCCGCGGAGAAACGGGCGCACGAAATGCAGGACTTCGTCGGCAAGCGCGTCCCCGCCGTCGCCCTGGAGCGCCGACGCATCTTCTTCGGCGACGAGCGGATCGTCAGGGAAGGCGCGCTCGAGCGCGGCGGAGACGACGGCCTGCACGGCCAGATCGGCGACCGTGAGCGGCGTTCGGTCGGCTTTTGCCCGCGCGCCGGGCGCACGCCCCTGGATCCACCGGGCAAGCTGCGCGCTTTGATCGACGGCTCGCAGCAGCTCGCGGGTCGGGCCCTCGAGCGGTTCAGGAGAGTCCATCGACCCCGTTCCAGCTGCCGAGCGTTCGAAGGTAGTGTGCTCGCTCGAACGCGCCTGGATCCGGGCTCCTGGCGAGGCTGAGCCGGCCACGGACGTCATCGAGCCGCGCGATGTTGTGGGACTCCATCCAGCGCGCGAGCCCATCGCGCATGACGCCGAAGTACGCCGGGCCGTGCCGAAGAATCGCGGACACCATCTGGACGGCGTGCGCGCCGGCCAGCAGCGTCTTGACGCCGTCGGAGGGAACCGCGACGCCGCCGGTGGCCGCCAGGCTCGCCCGGACGCGCCCATGGAGGATCGCGATCCATCGGAGGCGCAGGAGCAGCTCCGCGCTCGTCGACAGCTCCACCCGCGGAATCACCCTCAGCTGGCGAATGTCGAAATCCGGTTGATAGAACCGGTTGAACAGCACGAGACCGTCCGCGCCCGCCCGATCGAGCTCCTGGGCGACGGCGCCGAAGGCCGTGAAGAACGGCGACAACTTCACGGCGATGGGAATTTTCAGCGCGCGCTTCAGCTCGCGCACAACCCTGATCAGATCCCGTTCGACCGCCGTTCCCGACTCCCCGGGATCCGTGACGACCTCGTACATGTTGAGCTCGAGCGCGTCGGCGCCGGCCTGCTCCATCTGCTGCGCGAAGGTGAGCCACGTCTCCGGGCTGGTTCCGTTCAGCGACGCCACGACCGGCACCTTGACGGCATTCTTGATCCGGCGGATCTGCTCGAGATAGCCATCCAGATCCAGCGTATACCGCTCGGGCTCCGGAAAGTAGGAGACCACTTCGGCGAATTGCTTGTCGAGCGGATCGAAATGGTGGATGCGGCCCGCGTGCGCGGCGGTGATCTGTTCCTCGAACAGCGAGTGCATGACGATCGCCGCCGCCCCGCCATCCTCCAGCCGCCGGACGGTGTCGAGATGATCGACGAGCGGCGACGCGCCGACCATGAACGGGTGCGGGAGGCGGAAGCCCAGATACGTCGTTGACAGGTCTGGGTACGCGTTCATGGATACCGGCTTCACTGCAAATGCGTTGCCCTGGAGCGCGCATGTGCGGCAGAGCCCGGCCGGCGGCCTCCACAACCAGGAATGCGAAAAAAACCCTCGGCTGCGAAAAAACGCGCTCTGCCTGCACGCAAGCGCCGTTTCCGATCAGACTCGGTGGTCCGGATAGGCGCGAGGTGCCGGGAATCCGGCAGCGAGCGGACGCCGACGAGTCAGAGGCCCGTCTTGGACGTGCCAGAGGCGCCGTCGTGGATCTCGTCGAGGAAGTGCGACCGCGACTCGACCTCGGTCAACTTCAGCGACGCATACGTGGACGCATCCTTCAGAAGCGCCGACCGTTCCGGTTCGGGAACCTCCGACAACTTGTGAGGATCGTGGCCCCGCGCCCGTACGAACTCGTCGATCAGCGCGCGTTCCAATTGGCTGAGCGGTGTTTGAAGCATTCAAGTGCGGCAGCAAAGGGTGTGCCGCGTGGCGGCCCGTCCTGGAATCGTAATTGCGTGAGGGGGAAGGGGCCAAGTCTCATGATGCCCATCACACTCGCGAGCGAGATTCGGCGGCTGTTCGAGCGAGACCCCGAGGCAACCGGCTTCGCATCGGCCCCGTGGCGCGAATGGGAAGGGCCCCAGGGCGTTCCCGCAGAAGAGGGCGTCGAAGAACCGTCGGCGGCGGAACTCGAACCGGTCCGCGTCTATCTGAATGAAATCTCCCGGGTCGCGCTGCTCACGCGCGAGGAGGTCGTGGCTCTCGGCCGGCGCATCGAGGAGGCTCAGCGGGAGCTGCTCGCGGCGCTGTCGGCGATCCCGTTTGCGGTCAGACATCTCGCGGAACTCGCGGATCGCATCCGTCGACACCAGGCGGCTTTCGAGAAGCTGATCGTATTCCCAGAGGGCCGGGAGGTCGATGTCGTCGAGGCGCTGTCGATTCTGCGTGCCTTGGGGCGCGTCGGGCGGCTCGAGCGTCGTCTGGAGGCATTGCGCGCCAAGCTGCGCGGCCGGCGCCTTGCCGCGCCGACGCGTGCGAAGTACGGTCGTCAAGCGGCCGGCGCTCAGCGTGTGATCCAGACGCTGCTCCTCGCACAACACATCAAGCCGGTCGTGCTCGACACGCTCGTGCGCGAGCTGAAGCGGCTCGACGCCGAATGGGGACGGGCGGAAGCGGAGGCGTCGAGTCCCGCGCGCACCGCACGAGTGCGGGCGCTCGAGCGTCGGCTCGGACTCCCGCGGCGCCTCTTCAGGCCGCTGGTCGAGCGGGCGCTCGAGCAAGATGCCGCCGTGCGCCGCGCCAAGCAGGAGCTGATCGAGGCCAACCTCCGGCTGGTGGTCTCGATCGCGAAGCGCTACGTTGGACGCGGCCTGTCACTGTTGGATCTGATCCAGGAGGGCAATCTCGGCTTGATGAAGGGGGTCGATCGCTTCCAGTACCGGCGCGGTTTCAAGTTCTCGACCTATGCCACGTGGTGGATCCGCCAGGCGATCACGCGTGCCGTCGCGGACCACGGCCGGACTATTCGCCTGCCCGTGCACGCCGTCGAGACGCTGAATCAGATCGAGAAAGCGCGGCGCGCGCTCCGCGACGAGCTCGGCCGAGAGCCTACGGTTCGGGAGCTGGCCGATCGGGTGGATATCCCGACCGACAAGGTGCAGTTTCTGCTGCGCGCGAAGACGAAGCCCTACTCGCTCGAGACGCCGGTTGGGGAGGAGACGCCGCTGAGCGCTTGTTTGGAGCTCGAGGCGCCTACGCCCGAGGAGCAGACGCTCGCTCGAGATCTGGAGTCGGGCGTCAGGCGTCACCTTGCGCGACTGACCGTGCGCGAGCGGGGATGTCATCTGCCTTCGTTATGGAATCGGCTCGGACCACGAGCACACGCTCGACGAGATCGGCCGCCGCTATTCGGTCAGCCGCGAGCGTATCCGACAGATCGAGGCACGGGCGATGAAGAAGCTCCGGCGGCCCGCACCCGGGCACGTTCCACTTAGACAACTGGCGCCGTCGGCCTAGCACCTGCAGTCCGACATGAAACGATAGAGGAATGCATCATGCGCGAGAAGACGAGCGTTGGCCGCGCGTACGGATTCGAGCAGCGTCTGGAACATGCGACCGTCAATGAAGCAGTGGAGCGGGTGACGGCCGCCCTCCAGCGCGAGGGGTTCGGGATTCTGACGCAGATAGACGTCAAGGAGACGCTCAAGAAGAAACTGGACGTCGACTTCCGTCGCTACCTGATCCTGGGCGCGTGCAACCCGTCGCTCGCGCACAGGGCCTTGAGCGCCGACCCGCAGATCGGCCTGCTGCTGCCGTGCAACGTCGTCGTTCAGGAGGCGGTGGACGCTGGCGTCCTCGTGTCCATCGCCGACCCGCGCGCCATGTTCACGGTCGTGGAGAACCCGGCGCTCGCGCCCATCGTGGACGAGGCGGATGCGCGCCTCCGGCGCGTGATGGCGTCGCTCGCATCCAGATGATGGTGATCTTACCGACGCGTCCCGTCACACGCTGACCCTAGTCCCGCATCGGGAGAAACAGCTCCAACCCCTGCCGCCAGACGAGGACGAACACGGGCTGCCCCACTTCGCCTTGTGCGAGGGCCCGCCTCGCCTCGTCGGCGTCCTGCACGACGCGCCGATTGATCCGCATGATGACGTCCCCCGGTTCCAGGCCGGCCCGGTCGGCCGGGCTGTCGTCGGCGACGTCGACCACCAGAGGGCCGGCAACGGTCGGCGGCACGCCAACATAAGAGGCCAGCTCGGGCGTCAGGTCTTCGAGCGTCAGGCCGAACTCCCGGTGACCTTCCGCAGCGGGCTGCGACGGGCGATCGATATCGAGCGGCAGTTCTTCGATCGTGACGGTTCGCGTACGCGGCTGTCCGTCGCGAAAGTAGGTGACGGTGCAGCGAGTTCCCGGCGTCGTGGTCGAGACCCATGCCACAAAGTCTTCGGCGTTGGAGACCGCCTCATCGTTGAGCAGGACGAGCACGTCACCCGCCCGCAAACCTGCCCGTGACGCCGGCGAGTCGGGTTCCACGGCCACGACAATCAGGCCCTTCGCCGCCGGGAGATCCAGAGCCTTCGCTTCGTCGGGGGCAATTGGCGCGTTGCGGAGCCGGACGCCGAGCCCCCCGCGGATCACCTTCCCCTGGCGCAGTTGCGGCAACAGCGCCTTCACGCTGTTGATCGGAATGGCGAATCCGATTCCGATGTTGCCGTCGTCCCCGCCGAGCATGGCGGTGTTGACGCCGACGACTTCACCGCGCACGTTGATCAGGGGGCCTCCAGAGTTGCCCGGATTGATTGAGGCATCGGTCTGAATCATGTTCTGCCAATGTCCTTCCTGCACCTGAAACGGCCGCCCTTGATAGCTGACGACGCCGACCGTGACGGTATGCCCGAGCTGGAAGGGATTTCCGATGGCCATCACCCAATCGCCTGGCTCGAGGCTGCCCGAATCGCCGAAGGTCGTCGTCGGCAGATCCGACGGCGGTTGCTCGAGTCTGATCAGGGCGCTGTCTGTGAAGGGATCGCGTCCGACGATGACCGCACGATAGATGGTCCTGTCGTCGCCGAAGAGGCTCACCTCGATCGCGTCGGCGTCCGCAACGACGTGATTGTTCGTGAGAATCTCGCCCGATTGGCTGATCAGGAAGCCCGACCCGAGACCGCGTTCGATCCGCTCGCGCGACCCTGGACTGCCAAAGAAAAACTCGAAGAGAACTGCATGAAAATCCCGGCCCCGCTGGCGTGACCGGGTCCTGATGGACACGACCGCCGGGTTCTCACGACGCGCGATGTTCCTGAACAACGTCGTGTTCATCGGCACGTCCGACGGACGATTGATTGTGAGAGAGAAGGCGTCGACTCTTGGCGTGCCATCGGACGCTGGAGAGACACCTGGGCGGGAGGTCAGTGCGACGCCAACCGAAACACCGGTGACGAGCATGACCCCAACCAACGAATGTCGAGCTCGCGAATACGAGTACATGGCACCCCTCGGAAGGGACGACCCCTGGCGGGATGAGCACACTTCGTGCCGCCGCGGTGGATGGCGATCGGCGTTCGTCCCAGCCGATCTGACGGGAATCTGGCGCCCACCGGCCGACGATTCTTCCCGGAGGAGATTCACGCCGACTGCGAGACAATCCGCTCGTGAGTCATGGCCAACCCTAGAGTTCTGCCGGTCGGAAAACTCCCCCTCGAGCAGATGCGGTCGCTGCTCGCCTCGCCCCCCGGACGCGATCCGCGTCTGCTGATCGGGCCCCGGATCGGCGAGGACGCCGCCGTCATCGACGCGGGCGACCGCTACCTCGTTGTCACGACCGATCCCATCACGTTCGCGACGGATCACATCGGGCGGTATGCCGTCCACGTCAACGGCAACGACGTCGCCGTCCTGGGCGCCCGCCCGCTCTGGTTCTTCGTAGTCATGCTCCTGCCTGAGAGCCGGACGACGCCCGAGTTGGCCGAGACGATCATGGCCGACGTGCGAATGGCGTGCGAGGAGCTAGGTGTCGCGCTCGGCGGCGGGCACACGGAAATCACCCAGGGGCTCGACCGTCCGATTCTCGTGGGTCAGATGCTTGGCGAGGTCGCCCCGAGCCATCTCGTACGCAAGACTCGCATCGCCGTCGGCGACCGGATTCTGCTGACCCGCGGCGTGGCCGTCGAGGGCACCGCCATTCTCGCGCGGGAGGCGTCCCAGCGGCTGCAGGGGCGTGTTGATCCCGATCGTCTGGCGCGCGCCGCGCGATTCCTTACTGACCCTGGCATCAGCGTCGCAGGTGCGGCGCTCACGGCGGCCGGGGTCGGCGAGGCCGTCCACGGTATGCACGATCCAACGGAAGGCGGGCTCGCAGCGGGACTCCTGGAGCTGGTGACGCCCGCCGGACTCGGGCTTCGCGTCATTCGAGAGCACATACACGTGTTCCCGGAGACGGCCGCAATCTGCGAGGCGCTCGCGCTCGATCCTCTCAAGCTCATCGCCTCCGGCGCGCTGCTGATTGCCGTCGCGCCCGCTGGAGCGGACGCGGTCCTGGCGGCCGTTCAGGCCGCAGGCGTTCCGGTTACGCCGATTGGGGAAGTGCGTCCGGCGAGCGATGGCATCACGATCTCCACAGGCGCGGTCGCCGAGCCCCTCACGCCCCCCGCGCGAGATGAGATCGCGCGAGCCCTTAGAGGCGACTAAGCCCCGGCGCCCCTTCTGCGGCGTGCGGCTTTCCAGCGCCAGCCGCCGGTTTTCCGGCAGTTCATGAGTCCCGGTCCCGCCACATCCACGACGATCGACCGTTCCAGGCGCTGCGGCCTGGTATTGCACTTGCCTTGATCCCAGCGAGGCGAATCATGACGCTGCACACGGAACCGCCGCTGGGTTGGCTCGGGACCGACGAGACCTTCCTGGCGCTTCTGATCGGCGCGATGGAGGCCAGCGGCCATGTCTCGGCGGAGGAAGCCGCCCGCACGCACAACATCATCTGGTCCATGCGCCGGTTTCGGCACAAGCCCGGCGAGATCGTCGGCCGCGAGATCGAGGAGATGCGAACCCTTGTCGGACGCTACGGCGCTCCTGCCATCGTCGCCGCGGCCGCGCGCGCGATCCCCGCTCGGCTCCGTCCGACGGCGTTCGCCATCGCGGCGGATCTGGTGCTCGTCGATGGGAAGATCGAACGCCTCGAGCGGCGGTTTCTGGATCGCCTCGGAACGGATCTTCGCCTCGATCGCGATGTGGCGCGGCGGATCCTGGATGTGATGGTCCTCAAGAATCGCGGGTGAGGGCCCGACCCTTGGAAGAACGTTACTGAGCGCGTGATGTGTCCGAAACCGCGCGACGCGACGTTTGTCGTGCCTTGCCACGCTCGACGAATCGGTTCGAGCTACGCCGCGGTGATGCGTCCCCGACGCGGCGCCAGGCGCGCTTTGAGCGGCGCGGCGTGCTCGGTGCGCACGAACGCGCCATCGGGTGTGCGAAACAGGAATCCCGCTTCGATCAGTGCGCTCAGTAGAGTCGAACACGTGGCGGCGTCGAGCCCCCAGAGCCGCCGCGCCTGCGCTTCGGTGACGCGCAGGCCCGGCATTTCCAGGAATTCACCCTGCACGCGAAGAAGCAGTTCTTCGATCGGGGGAGTGCTTTTCACGGGCGCGACAGTCGCAGCAGTTGATCGAGTCATGGCTCTTCCACCAGGTCAGGTCAAAACGGAACTTACCTGGCGCCACTCGAAGATCCGCGTGAAGACGCGACCGTCGTCGGTCTGCCAGACATCAACGTGCTGAGAACGCGCGAAGCCGTCGGCACCAGCGATCGCCTCTTGAAGTGTGGCGCAGGTGATCTGTGCAGTTCCACCGGATGTGCTCAGCGTGTAACGGCGTGAGGCATCATTCATTCGTCTCAGAATGATGTCCCCGGATTTCGGGACGTGACCGGATGATGGATACCCCATCGCATCCTCGCTCGCGAAGGGGGCACGAACCAAGCGCCGTGAGGGCAGGTGAAACGCGCCCGTGCTACCGATTGTCAGATGGCGATCGACTTCACTTTTGATCGAACGGGAGGACGAGTCGGTACGAAATCGTACGGGTAAGAGTATCAGGTATCAAAGAAGCGAACGGGCAAGATGCCCCTGGACCACGGCGTAGCACTCGCAGGATGCGGCCTCCAACCCTGAGGGATCACGAATGACGATGCGTTTGTGACCGTGATCGATCAACCCCGTGCGATGGAGCGCGGCTTCGGCGAGCGTGATCGACGCGCGCCGGACGCCCAGCATCACGGCCAGCGCATCCTGTGTCAGCGGGAATTCATTCCGGCCGAGGCGATCCCTGAGGTCCAGCAGGCACCTCGCGCAGCGTTTCTCAATCGAGTGAAGCGCGTTGCAGACGACCGACTGCATGAGGCTCTGGATGAACGCGTGTATGTAGCGATGCATGAGATCCGTAAAGGCGGTCCGGCGGTCCATTTCGCGCCGGAACACCTCGACGTCCATGATCTGAGCATCCCCGTCCGCGATCTCGAGAACCGCCGTCTCACGGGCTTCTGAATTGCCTCCGATGGCGCTCAGGCCGATGAAGCCTTCATTCCCTACCGTCGCTACTCCTGCCATCTGGCCGTCGGCGGTCGAGAGGGCGATCGAGCACACACCGCCTCCGAGGAAGTAGATCTTTCGCATCGGCACGTGAGCCTGCAGCAGCACGTCTCTGGCGTGAAGGCTGACAATCTCCAGGTCCGGAAGCAGCCGCCGGTAGTCGTCGGAGGGCAGCCGGGCGAGAAGCCTGTTCGGTGAGCGCAACGAGGGCGAGAGCTGTGGCCCGGCGGTCATGTCGCGTCGTGCCCTTCCCCTGGGAAAAGTGCGTGCCGGCGTTGCCGCACCATACTACAAAAGTCGTAACGCTTTCGTATCAAACCGGCTGGCGGCCCGGCGTTGGCGGATCCTCGGCACTCGACCGGTCGGCGCGAGGATCCAGCGGCATGCCGAGCAAGGTCTTTGCAAACAGTAGCCGGTTTCAACGAATGGCGCCGGGAATCCGGCAGTCCGAGCGGCGAGATATTTTCGGCACGAAGGAACGCGGCTATGAGGCGATTCAGAGTACTGACGACCCGGAAAGGCGAGACGCTCCTGGGAGAGATCGACCAGATGCAGAAGCGCATCACCGAACAGGCCTACGAGCTGTTTCGATCTCGTGGAGCGGCGATGAGCAAGGCCCTGAACGACTGGCTGGCGGCGGAGCGCCAGACCGTCTGGAAGCCCGCGGTCGAAGTCTGTGAGAAAGACAATCGGTTTGTCGTCGAGGCGGCGCTTGCCGGCGTCGAGCCGCACCAGCTCGATATCCAGGTCACCCGCGACACGCTGCTCATCAAGGCAGATATTCGACACTCGCATCCGAAGGCGAAGGGCATCGTGCACGTCTGCGAGTTTCAGCCGGGCCAGCTGTTTCGCGCGATCACGTTCCCCTCGCCGGTCGATCCGGATGCCATCAAAGCGGAGTACCGGGACGGTCTGCTGCGTGTCACGGCAGCCATAGCGGCGCCGCACGCAAAGAAGGTCGACGTCCAGGCCGCGCAGCGGGAGACCGTCCCGGCGTGACGGCCGCCGGCCGCGAGGGCCCGAGCACACGCCGCCTATGTCTGTCGGAAAGGAAATGCCATGAAAACCACAGCGCCAACGCGCTTCGAGCTCGATTTCACGGCGTGGATCATCATCGCGGCTGTGTTGCTTGTCGTAGTCGCGTGGATGATCTACTTCAGCTGATGCTCTCATCGGGGTCGCATCGTGAATCACCTCGTCGATTTCTTCGATCGCTACATTCGAGGTCCCGCGGACGCGGTCGTCTACGACGACGGCTTCCGGCGGTGGTCCTACACGTACGATCAGTTGCGCGCGGCGGCGGAAGCGTGGGCCCTCCGGCTGGCCGACGCGGGGCTGCAGGCGGACGATCGGCTGCTCGTCTGGAGCGACAGCCGGCCGGAGTGGGTCGCGGCCTTCTGGGGCTGCATGCTTCAAGGGGTGGCGGTCGTGCCGGTCGACGCGTCGGCGTCTCCGGAGCTGGTCGGGCGTATCGTGAAAGCGGCTGCACCGCGCGGCCTGCTGATCGGAGACGGGCTGCAGCTCGAGTCGACGCCTGCATCGGCATGCGTCTGGCGCGTGCGCGACGTCCACTGGGTCGAGTCGCGCACGACACCGGCTGCGCCCTCGCCTGGTGAGACGCGCCTCGAAGCTCCTCGCCCACGCGTGACCCCGGACACTGTTGCCGAGATCGTCTTCACCTCCGGGACCACCGGAGAGCCGAAGGGCGTGGTCATCACCCATCGCAACGTCCTCGCGAACATCGCGCCCATCGAGCGCGAGGCGATCGCATACCGCCGCTACCTCTTTCCGTTCCGGCCGATCAGATTTCTCGGCTTGTTGCCGCTCAGTCACATGTTCGGCCAGGCGCTGGCGATCTTCTTCCCGCCGCTGGTGAGCGCCGCGACGGTTTTCATGACTGGCTACAACCCGGACCAGGTCGTCGCCGCGGTCCGGCGGCATCGGATCACGCTGGTCGTGACCGTCCCACGCGTGCTGGAGCTGCTGCGCGATCGCATCGCGAATCTGGCGCCGCGCTGCGCCACGCCGGATCCGGTGGAACATCCGCTGCTCGTGCGGCTCTGGCGCGGCCGCGACGCCCACCGCCTCTTTGGATGGCGGTTCTGCGGCTTCGTCCTGGGCGGGGCGCCGCTCGACCCGGACCTGGAAGACTACTGGCGGCGTCTCGGCTACGCGGTGATCCAGGGCTATGGCCTGACCGAGACGGCGCCGATTGTCGCGTGGAATCATCCTTTCAGGCTGCAGCACGGCACGGTCGGCCGGCCGCTCGAAGGGGTCGAGGTTCAGATCGCTGCGGACGGCGAGATCCTGGTGAAAGGTCCGACGGTGACGAGCGGCTACCTCGACGCGCCCGAGGAGACACGAGCCGCGCTCGAAGGCGGCTGGTTCCACACCGGCGACATCGGCGCGTTCGACGAGGCGGGGCATCTCGTCATCCGCGGCCGGAAGAAGGACGTCATCGCCACGGCCGAGGGGTTGAAGGTGTTTCCGGAGGATGTCGAGCGCGTCCTCGACGCGATGCCCGGCGTCCGGGAGGCCGCCATCATCGGACGACGGGCCGAACGTGCGGAGTACGTGCATGCCGTCCTGGTGCTCGCGTCGGAGGCCGATCCCGCCGCAATCATCCGAGAAGCCAACTCGAAGCTGGAGAGCTATCAGCGCATTCGCGATTTCTCGATATGGCCGGACGGCGCGCTGCCGCGGAGCGAGCCGATGCGCAAGCTGAAACGGTTCGAGATCCGGCGCTGGGTCGAGGAAGGCCGGCTCGAGCGCGCCGGCGGAACGCCACCGCCGGCCGACGCGATCGGACGCCTGCTCTCGAGGTATGTGAAGAACCGGGAGGTGAAGCCCGAGACGACCCTCGACGAGCTCGGCCTGACGTCGCTCGACCGCCTCGAGCTCATGATGGCGATGGAGGAGCAGGGACGCGTGACGTTGAGCGAAACGGCCATGAGCGAAGCCCGCACGGTGAGCGATCTTTCCCGCCTGGCAAAGCAGGCGGCCGAGACCGGCGTGATCCCTGACGTGGTGTCGTTTCCCTCGTGGAATCGATGGCCCGCGATGCGATTCCTGAGAAACGTCAGCCAGCGCACGTGGATTCTTCCGCTGGCGGGTATCTTCCTCCGGCTGCGGGTCGAAGGACTGGACCATCTGCGCGCGCTGGGCGGGCCGGTCATCTTCGCCGCCAACCACCAGAGCCATTTCGATACACCGGTCATTCTGAAGGCGCTGCCCAGCCGGTGGCGTCGAGCCGTCGCCGTGTCGATGGCGAGAGAGTTCTTCGATCCGCACTTCCTCCCCAAGCATCACACGATCGCCGAACGTCTGACGGTGGGGGTGCTGTACTATCTGGCCGCGCTCTTCTTCAATGCGTTTCCGCTGCCGCGGCAGGAGCCCGGCACGCGCCAGACGCTGCAGTACATCGGCGCGCTCGCGACCGATGGCATGTCGATACTGATCTTCCCTGAAGGACATCGCACGGAGCGCGGCGAAATCCGGCCGTTCCAGCCGGGCGTTGGCCTCCTCGGCTCGAGGCTGCGGCTGCCCGTCGTCCCCATCCGGCTCGAAGGCGTCGATCGGGTGCTTCACCAGGCATGGCGCTGGCCGCGCCGGGGAGACGTGCGGGTCACGTTCGGAGCCCCGCTCGTGCTCGAGGGCCCCGACTACGCGACGCTGGCGCGACGCGTTCGGGAAGCCGTCGTGTCGTTGCAGCCGTCGCCCCTCGACGCCACGCCCAGTGCGCCGGGCGCGGCGGCGTAAGCCGCGGCCACCGATGACAGCGCGTTGTGAAACGATCGAAGGGTGTCCCGGCTCAGTGGATGGCGGGCTCGACCGGCGCAGGCGCGGACGATCGACGACTCCGGCGGGGATGCAGCAGCTTGACGGTGCTCGCCTGCGCTCCTTTTTCGCCCCGTTCCTCGACGAACGAGACGGCGCTTCCCACCGTCAGACGATCGAACGCATCCTTGAGCACACTGTTCTTCTGAAAGTACACCTCGTGCCCGTCCGCGGCGTCGATGTAGCCGTAATCGTCAAGGGGGGAGAGCCGCGCGACGCGGCCGCGAGGCTGCCGCGCACGCGCCTTGACCGCGCCTCGCTGCCGCCGCGCGTAGTCCTGCAGCCGGCGCCGGGCGATGTCGAACGCCTCGCGGATCGCGACGGCGGCGTGCTTATGCTGCGGGTCGGACTCGTTGGATTTCCTTATCGCGTCGACCTGGATATCCTGCGCCGCCCCGTGAAGGCTGGCGTCGTGCGACACGACGATCTCTCCTCTCGGCACCCTCAGGTCGATCCGCACGTGATAGCGGTTGCCGGATTCGTGATGGCGCTGCACGAGCTCCACGAGGACGCGGCAGCCCATGATCGAGCCGTAGTACGTCTCGAGTCTGGCGATGCGTGTGCGGATCTCCGCTTCGAGGGCCGCGGAGGGCTCGATGCCACGAAACGTGATGGTCGGTGGGAGTTGCATGGCGCAACAGCCGTACAAAAAACCCAGGTCATGCAAGATTCACTCTGCGTACCTGTAAGCCATGCGCCACGCGTCCTAGCTGAGAATCCTTGTCGAATCACTCGGCGGCCAGCGACCGCCGACGTGAGTCCGGCAGGCACTGCCGACTTTTCGGCAAGTGGACACAACTCGCCATTCAACCCGTCATGCACACCGCCCACATTCGGCAGATGCCAAGGCCGGAATCTTGCAGCCACATACCAGACATCTGATTCTCTGGAGGCAGCATCATGACAGATAAAGATCTCAAGCAGCACGTGGCGAGCGCCCTCGACTGGGAACCCAGCCTGGACGCCAGCGACATCGGAACCTCGGTGGACCAGGGCGTCGTCACCCTGCGCGGCAACGTGGGTTCATATGCGGAAAAAATGACGGCCGAGCGGGTTGCGCTCCATGTCTTTGGCGTGAAGGCGGTGGCGAACGATCTCGCCGTCCGCATTCCGACGGCATTCGAACGGACCGACACCGAAATCGCGCAGGCTGCGCTGTCCACGTTGAAGTGGAACACGGTCGTGCCGACCGAGCGCGTGACCGTTGCGGTCGCGAACGGGTGGGTCACCCTGACCGGTACGCTCAATTGGCAGTACCAGAAGGAAGCGGCAGCGACCGCCGTTCGCAACCTGACCGGGGTGAAGGGGGTCGTAAACAACATCACCGTCACCGTCACGTCTCCGGTCCGGGCGACCGATGTGCGGGAGAAGATCGAGGCGGCGTTCAAGCGCAGCGCCGAAATCGATGCGCGGCGCATCAACGTGACCGCTACCGATGCGAAGGTGATTCTGAGCGGCAACGTGCGATCGTGGGCCGAACGCCAGGAGGCCGAGCGCGCGGCCTGGGCGGCTCCGGGAGTCACCCAGGTAGACGATCGGCTGGTGATCGTGCCGTAGCAGCCGGGTCACCGTCGGGCGCCGGATCGCATGACGGTTCGGCGCCCTTTCGCGCAATCCTGTCCCGACACATCAAACGGCTGGGTTGGAGTGCAGTCCTGTTGTAAGCTCATCTTGCGCACTCCAGCGCGATCCAGTTTTCCCGACATCTGGGCAAGGTGGAGGAGGGTGTCTCAGCCGGACGGCCGTCCAGGCAACACGTTACCCCCGCCGAAGCGGGCCGCGAGCGGGGTCCAACGCTACATCGTGGCGTCGCTGCTCCTGGCCGCCTCGGCGCTGGCCGCGATGTACTTGTTTCTGCCGCCGAACGGCCTGCCAGTCAGCGGCACCGGCGATCTGATCCTGCTGACGTTGTTCGTGGCGACCGGGCTCGGCATCGCGGGGCTCATTAAACGAGTGCACGCGGCGGAGGACGGCCGCGAAACCGCGGCGGCGCTGTCGTCGGCGCGCGCGGAACGGCTCGACGCCATCATCAACACAACCGTCGACGGGATTATCGTCATCGATGCCAGAGGCAGGATCGAGACCTTCAACCGTGGCGCCGAGCGGTTGTTCGGCTATCCGGAATCGGAGGTGATTGGACGCAACGTCAGCATGCTGATGCCGTCGCCCTATCACGAGGAACACGATGAGTATCTCAACCGGTATCTCACGACCGGCCAGGCCAGGATCATCGGGAAAGGCCGCGAAGTGACGGGACGACGGCGGGACGGGAGCGTGTTTCCGCTCCATCTCTCGGTCGGGGAGATGGTAGTCGGCGGAGAGCGCAAGTTCACCGGCATGCTCCACGACCTCAGCCAGCGCGTGCAGCTCGAGGACCAGTTGCGCGCCAGCGAAGCGCGGTGGCGCGCCGTCATCGACTCCGCCGTGGACGGGATCATCGTGATCGATCAGCACGGACGGATCGAAGCGTTCAACCCGGCCGCCGAGCGGCTGTTCGGGTACGAAAAAGCGGAAGTTCTCGGCCGCAACGTCGACATGCTGATGCCCTCACCGTACCATGAGGAGCACGACCGGTATCTGTCGCGTTACCTGGCGACGGGACGGGCGAAGATCATCGGGAGCGGACGGGAAGTCACCGGGCTCCGCAAGGACGGCCAGACGTTCCCGCTGCATCTCTCGGTCGGGGAGATCACCGTCGGCGGGGAACGGAGGTTCACGGGAATCCTGCACGATCTGAGCGCGCGCGTTCGGATGGAGGAGCAACTGCGCGAGCAGGCGGCGTTGGCCAGGCTCGGAGAGATGGCGGCCGTGATTGCGCACGAGGTGAAGAACCCGCTGGCCGGTATCCGCGGGGCCATCCAGATCATCGGCGGCCGGCTGCCTCACGACAGCCGCGAATCGGCTCTCATGACGGAAATAGTCTCTCGCATCGACGCGCTCGACGAGATGATGAAAGACCTGTTGCTGTTCGCGCGCCCGCCGAAGCCCAGACGCACCATGACCGATGTCGTACCCATCGTGACGACCACGGCCCACCTCCTCATCCAGGATCCGTCGCTGAAGGGAATCGAGGTGGACATCAAGGGCTCGGCGCCGCCAATCCCGGCGGACGGCGAGATGCTCAGGATCGTCTTTCAGAACCTGCTGGTGAACGGCGCGCACGCGATGAAGGGCCGTGGGACCATCAAGGTCGCGGTGAATATCCGCGAGACGACGTGCCAGATAGCGTTTACGGACACCGGGCCCGGTATACCCGCGGAGGTTCGGAGCAAGATCTTCACACCGTTCTTCACGACCAAATCGCGCGGGTCCGGACTCGGGCTTCCGACCGCAAAGCGGTTGATCGAGGCGCACGACGGGCAGATCTCGATTGAGTGTCCGTCGACGGGCGGGACGACCGTCCTCGTGCGGCTGCCGATGGAACCGACGGGTTCGGCACCTGCGGTGATGTAGTCTGGCGCAAATGCCGGCCGGGTGCCTGCGGGCCGCGGCCCACTGGAGTGATACAGATGGCAACCGTGCGTGCAGCCCGCGGGACTTCAGCGGACGTTCGATTCCGTCGAATTCTCATCCCCACCGACTTGACCGATCGCACGGCGAAGGCCCTCGACCTGGGCCTCAGGCTCGCCCGGCGCGACGACGCGCAGGTGACGCTGCTCCATGTCATCGAGACCGTCCGTGGTCTGAGATTCGACGAGCTGAAGCCGTTCTACCGGCAACTCGAGAAACGGTCACGGGCGACGATGGCCACGTTCGCGCGCCGGACAGCCGCGAAGGGAGTCCGGGTCGCGCAGGCGGTCGTGTACGGCGCGAGGGCGGAGGAGATCGTCAAGTTTGCGGGCAGGCAGCGTGCGGATTTGATTGTGCTCGCGTCGCACCGGGTCAAGCCGTTCATGGTGGGCAAGGACTGGGGCACCATCAGCTACAAGGTAGGGCTCCTCGCGCAGTGTCCCGTGCTGCTCGTCAAGTAACACCTCGGGCGACCTCTTGTTCTGCGAGACGGCAGCGATTCGGCTTCACGCGATGGTCTTTCCCCCTCCGCGCCGCCGGTTAGGCACGCTCGTCGGCCTGCTCCTGGCCTGCGCCGCGGTTCCGGCCGCCGCCTCCGATCTGCCGTTCCTCGCACCGCAACCCGCCCACGCGCCACAGGAGTCCGGCGAGGCGCTCTATGCCGCCGCCTGCGCCAATTGCCACGGCGTTGACGGGCGCGGAGTAGAGAAGATGCAGGTGGGTTTCGAGGAACCGCTGCCGGACTTCAGCGACTGCCGCTTCAGCTCCCGCGAGT
>CAVRXL010000003.1:0-666022 GCA_963725145.1 uncultured Acidobacteriota bacterium | reverse complement strand
TTATATATGATAAGAGCGGTTGTTGACAAATTCAGGCCGACCGATCTCGGACTGCGGCGCGCGAGCGCGGAATGGTCTTGCGATGAGGGCTGATGTCATTGGAGAACTGCAAGGGTTCAAGGCGGTGTTCTTCAAAGCCCTGGCGCACCCTGTGCGCATCCGAATTCTTGAACGGCTTGTGCGACGTGACCAGAGCGTCCAGGAACTGCAGTTGGCGCTGGGCATTGGTCAGCCGGGCCTCTCGCAGCAACTGGGCATCCTGCGGGCTAACAACATTGTGGTCGGCAGGAAAGCAGGCGTGAGCGTGCGATACGCCGTACGCGATCCGCTCATCGGCAACCTACTCGATGTCGCCCGCCAGATCTTCAACAATCACTTGGTGAGCACACAAGATTTGCTGAAGGAACTCCAGCGCGAGCGGCAACACCATGCATCGGCTGTCAAGTTAGGAGAGCGGCGCGCGCGCGCCTAAGTCCCGAGGGCAACGGCTTCCCGAACGATGTTCGCGCCCGTCCTCGCGCTGGGCAACAGGAGTGGAAGTTTGGGGCCGCAACAATCCGGCCTCTGGTTCGCGTCCTCGACGACGACCCGCGACTGCGCCCTGGTCGCGATGGCGGTATGAGCCCGGCGTGTTTGGCAGCGCGAGCCAGCGGGACAGTTCGGTCACTGAAGAGGTGTGAAACGGCCGTGGCTAATTCGCAAGGCCCTGTAATGACACCACATCCGTTAATTGGGATCATCGATGATACCAAGGAATACCGAGAGGCGTTGGACCGCCTGCTCCGCTCTGCTGGGTATAGAACCATTGCCTTCGAATCGGCCGACACCTTCATCGGGTCGACGCGGAACAACGAGCCCAAGTGTCTCCTCGTCGATCACTGGATGCCAGGAACCACCGGCCTACAGCTCGCTTACCGATTGACGCGCCTGAATCATTCGGCGCCCTTCATCATGTTGAGCATGGCTGCGGACGATATCCGTGAAGCGGCGTTGACTGCTGGCGCGGTGGCCGTCTTTTCCAAATGCGTCAGCGCCGATGTGCTCATCGAAGCCATTCAAATTGCACTTGAGTCCCGGGGCGCCCCGAATGGATTCAAAGCCACACAGTGATGGAATCCTTCGGCTCGTGGACCACGCTCGAGAAGCCGCCGGTCCACAAACACTGGCGGTGCAAAGTGGGCGATGGTTGAATCACGGCGACGAGGATCCAATCGGCGATGCGAGTCGGTCGCCGCAGATTTCGCGCCGCCCGCGAACCGACGCTTCTATTCGCATTGCATGATGGCCACGACAATCACGCACACATTGCCTTTACTGGATCGCAAAACGCTCGCCTGGCTGCGCTGGTCGGGAATCGCTGGAATCGTCGGAAGCGTCGGCTACCTGATTGGCGACGTGTTGCTCCTCGGCAACAGCGCAAATCCCGCGCAGTTTCCGCACCTGGCGACGTACGTCGACAACCGCTTGATTCAGCGAGGCGCAGTGTTCCTTGCCTCATCGACGGAACGACTGGCGGCCGGGGGGCTTGCCGGCGTGTTCAGCACTCCGCTCTATCTGGCTGGGATCTGGCACATCTTTGAGGCGAGCAAGCCCGGGGGGACACGCTGGTCACTTCCCCCCTTCCTGCTGCTTGTAACCGCCTTCAGCATCGCGCCGTTCGTTCACGGGTCATTCTTCTACGTAGCGGAAATCCTGAAAACGGTCGGGCAAGTGGACCCATCGGCGCAGCCGGTGCTCGTCACGCTGGCGACGCGTGCCACAGTGGGGCTGTTCATCGCCTACGGCGTTTTCGCCGTGCTGGCCTCGGTCGGTTTCGCCTGGCTCACGGTTGCGATCGCGCGCGGCAAGACGCTGTACCCACGTTGGGTTGCCCTCGCGAATCCGCTGGTATGTATGCTGGCCGGTGTGCTGATCGACCTCGTGTTACCGCAACCATTCAAGCTACTACTCGCGGGCGCAGGACTGAGCCTTGGACTGCTCGTGTTTTTCACGTTGTCGACCGCCGTGCTGTGGCGGTCGCCACTCTCGGCGCTGCAGGCACCGAAGTCGCCGTCCACTTAGCAGCGGCCACCTTGCCGACCGCGTCGAAAACCACCGCCCGACAACAAGGAAGGGAGTAGTCGCCAGGCGTTGAGGAAACCCGACTGGCAGATTGGTCGTCGGAAATTGTGCCCCAGATTGTGCCCTAACGGGTGTCTACCCTCGACAAACACCGTCACTTACGGGGAGACACGGAGAGAGACCTCTCGGGTGGCAAGTCGTTGAAACGACTGCGGAAAATGTGATTCGGTACGTCTCCACATTGTTGCAACGCAGCGCTTTCCAAGCGTGCCTGATCGACCACTCCAACATCTCTCCGCTTTTAGAATCAACGGTTTGCGAGCGCCAAGGCAGAGATTATCGCACACGCCGGTGAATTCCGAGCCGTTCCTCGATCTCGTTTGCATTGAGTGGTTTGACGATACAGAACGGCCGTTCGGAGGGAATTGTGTCAGACCTCTTAATGTGCCGCGATCACTTACGGCGATCTTGTTGAGTCAGGACCGGGGCAGCGTCAACCTCGGTCGTCACACAGGCGTTTGATGGTCGAGAGCAGATCGCCCGTCCCTTTAGTACACAAAGGCAGATGCTCCGACCTCGAAGGATCGTTGCGTGACGTCCGGCTCGTTCATCGCCGAGAACACGATGACTATCGCTTCTGGTTTCACTTGCTTGATCTGACGACACACCTCCAGTCCGTGGACGTGGGGCAGGTTGAGGTCGACCACAATCACGTCGGGTTCGAGTCGTTGCGCTGCTTCTAGCACAGCGCTGCCGTCTGCGACGGTTCCCACGACGTCGCAGTCCAGTGCCAGCACCCGGCAGACGGCTTTCGCCACTCCAGGGTGGTCTTCGGCTATCAGCACGCGGGGTCGCTTGGGCAAGTATTGACCTACTACGTCATGCGGCACTCGGCGGGCCTGACAGGATCTCGGGTGTTTCGCTGCGGCGCAGGGTGACAGTGAATGTGGCGCCTCCTTCGGGATTGTTGTGCGCATCGATGGTGCCACCATGTGCGTCGACGATCGTTCGCGTGATCGTGAGACCGATCCCGAGACCGTGCGCTTTCGTGGTGACGAATGGCGTGAACAGCGTGCCGTCGATCTGCGCCGGCAAACCCGTTCCATTGTCGCGCACCGACACTTCGACGTCAGCCGCCTTGACTTCGGTGCTGATGGTGACGCGACGACGTCGCCGGAGGCGTTTCGGCCATCGCGTCCATGGCGTTCATCACCAAGTTCACCAGCACCTGCTGCAAGAGCACCTGATCGCCGGTGATGATGCAGGGACTCGATGACAGATTGACGGTGGCCTCGATCTGCCGCGTCCTCATGTCGTGAGCGACCAGAGCAAGACTCTCATGGATCACGACGTGGAGGTCGATCGGTTTCGTGTCCAGTTGATGACCTCGGAGCATTGTCCGATGCCGATCGATGACTTGTGTGGCCTGGACGCCCTCGCTCTCGATGTCGGAAAGGATCTCGCACACGGTCTCGGGCGTCGCACCATTGGCGGTGATCATCATCCGGCCCGCCTGGGCGTTGTTGATCATCGAGGCTGAGCGGTTGACTGAGCTCATGAGCGATCGAACTGGTCAGCGCCGACATCGTCTGACGGCGACTGGCATCGGCGGCGAGCGCGAGGTTCCGCTGGCTCTCAATCTCGGCCCTTCGGCGTGCGCGGCGCTGATACAGGAGTCCGACGATCAGGAGCGTTTGGACGGCGAGTACGCCGACGGCGCTCAGCACCGTGCCCCTGTATTCCTGCCACAGGCTCGGAGCGCGATAGCGCACGACGCTGCCGGCAGGCAGCCGGCTCTCAGGGATGCCCCACCGCCGTAATTCGCGCCAGTCGAATATCGGTTGATCGGGCCGTTGTGGCGGTACGCTGATACTTCCAGGCCCCTCTCCGTTCAAGAGTCGAAGGGCCACGTCCGCCGTATTGCGAGCAAGGGTGTCAATGGACAGCATCGTTCCGCCGACAACGCCGGCGCCGAGGTGCACGCTCTGCCCGCCAAACACTGGAGCATTGGCCGTGGAGCGGAGGTCGGCGAGCACTCGCGCGTCCGCGTACGCCGCTCCTGCCGCGTCCGTGCCGTACGTCAGATAAAAGATCGCCGAGTTGTCTGGCAGGCTGGCACAGCGGCGCAGCATCTCCGAAAGAGACAGATTGTCGAGCCACTCAAAGGTCAGGCGATCGCGAAATCGCGAGAACGGCTCCGCGAGTTCCTCGTGCCAGAACTGACCGAGTTGTCCGGTCCCCGCGACAACGAAAACCTGTCTGGTCTTGGGCAGCACCTGGAGAATGTCATCAATGAGTCGCGGAAAATCGTTGGCGCTCGCGACGGCGGTCTCGTTTTCCCCAAGCGGTGCGGCGCGCAGATAGCGCTCGTCGAGGGCCGCGAGCAGAAGCGGGGTATCGGGAAAGAGCTGCTGTCGGTACTTGCGCGCGAAGATCGAGCCGGGGCCACTCACCGCAACGACGAGGTCCGGCTTCGGACCATCGGCGAAGGTGGAGACGATGAAGTCGACGATCGCCCGTTCAGGCGCACCCACGGGTCCTATCGGCCCCACGACGACTTGCACGAAGTTCACCGGTTGTTCGGCGCGCTGGTCCAGTTCGACATGAAAATTCGCGGTGAAGTGGTCGACCACGATGTTGCCGCGGTCGACCGATTGCAGCACCAGGACCTGTTTCTGGACCGGTTGAGCGGCCGCGTTCGCTGCCGCCCCGAGCACCAGGAGGCCAGCTAACACGACGGGTGGGAACCTGCGACCCGCGCCGGGTTTACACACGAAGCGCAGTATGGGACGCACCAATTGCCTTCTCTGCGCAGAGAATATACATACATCCTGCGTGGAACGATGAAATTGCTGGCTGCGGCCTTCATGCTCTTCTGCATGGCCCCTTCCACGGCGGCACAGTCCATGGGAGGGGTGGTCGGTTCAATCGTCGACCAGACCGGTGCCCCGCTGCCAGGCGTTCACATGACGATTCGGGGTGTCGCCGTCCGCACGGCAGCTACCGGCGCGACGGGCGAGTTCACGTTTCCAGACCTCCCGCAAGGTGACTACGAAATCTCCGCAGAGCTGAGCGGATTCCAACCGGAGCGTCGTGCCGCGCGCGTGCAGGCCGGCGAACGGGTCACGGTGTCCTTCACCCTGCGCCTCGCGATCGTGGAAGAAACGATCGTCACGGCTGCAAAATTGGGCGAACACGACGTTCAAGCCATTCCCATGTCGATCAGTGCCGTCTCGAATGCGGAGCTTGGCCGGTTGGGAACGCACACGTTGGGTCAGGCCGCTGCGCTCGCACCGTCCGTGACGCTTTCTCAGAATGCCGGTTTCGGTCAGCTGACGATCCGCGGGATCGGCGCCAACGTGCTGTACGCGGGGGCGGATCCCAGTTCGGCGATGTACCTCGACGGCGTCTACCTGGCTCGACCGGCGATGGAGTTCGTGCAGTTCCTCGATCTCGATCGCATCGAAGTGCTTCGCGGACCGCAGGGCACCTTGTACGGACGTAACGCGGTCGGTGGAGCGCTGAACCTGATCTCTAGGGCGCCCACGAACGACTTCCAGGCGTCCGCCGATTTCACCGCCGGGAACCTCGGCGAGTTTCGCGCCGACGCGCGGATCAGTGGTCCGCTCAAACGTGACAGAGTGATGGGGTCGGTCGCGTTCGCGCGTGGCGTCCGCGACGGCTACGTCCGCGACCTCGAACATCCGGACCATCCGCTTGGCGGCGACGATGTCACCGCGGCACGGGGCCAGCTGCGCGTCGTCTTCGATCGCCGGACGGATCTGTTGCTGTCGAGCGACGTCGACGTGCACGATGGAACGCCTCTGAGCTTCAACAAAGTGCTGGCGGCGAAGCCGGGATTCACGTTCGACAACCCAGCCGATCTCCACGAGGTGCGGTCGTCGGCGTTCCCTGACGGTCGGACATTCCAGTCCGGCGTGAGCGCGCGGCTGACGACGGCGCTCACGCCATCCACCAGCCTGGTGAGCCTGACCGCGTATCGAAGCCTGGACTACGAATTCTTCGTGGATGCTGACATGACCGAGCTCAACCTGGTGACGACGCACCAGCACGAGTGGCAGCATCAGCTGTCGGAGGAGATCACGATCGTGCACCAGCAGCCCAGGCTGACGTGGGTCGCCGGTGTGTTTCTCTTCGACGAATTCGATCATCAGTCCTTCTGGGTCGATCAGCCGGTCGCAGGACTCCAGGTTCGGCTCGACCCGCGCGTCGACGCAACCAGCCGCGCGGTGTTCGGACAAGCGACAGTCGGCGTGACGCCCCGGCTCTCGGTAACTGCCGGCATTCGCTACACGCACGAGGGGAAGGACATCGACAACGCGGGCGGACGCTACGCCCTCGAGGCTCCGTACACGCCGGTGCCAGGGTCGGTCTACAGCTATTCCGATTCCATCGCCCACGACGCCTGGACGCCCAAAGTCGGCATCGAGATGAAGCTGCCGCACGACGCGCTCGCATACGTGTCGGCGACGCGAGGGTTCAAGAGCGGCGGCTTCAACCCTTCGTCAACGGCGGCGGGCCGCGGCTACGCTCCTGAGTGGGCGTGGAGCTACGAAGGCGGATGGAAGGGTACGCTCAGGGGTGGCCGTTCCCGGGTCGGCCTGTCAGCGTTCGTGATGGATTACACGAACCTGCAGGTCCAGACGCCCATCGGCATCGGCGTGTTGGACATTCGCAATGCGGCAGCCGCGACAATTCGCGGCGTCGAAGTGGAGCACACGTCACGGATCGGGAGCGGCATCGAAGCCGGAGGCCATCTGACCTGGCTTGATGCCACCTACGATCAATACGTCGCGGTCAACAACTTCAACGTCACCGGAGACGTGGCGGGCAAGCGGTTGAACAACGCGCCGGAATGGGCGGGGCGCTTGTGGATCGAGTGGAGCGGCGACTTCGGCCGATCGCGACGACTGTCAATCGCAGCCGACGCGACGGCGCAGTCGACGGTCTTCTACACACCCTTCAACGACAGCATCCAGCGACAAGGTCCGTACGGTCTTCTTGGCGGCCGCATCGAATACGGCCCCAGCCATCGTCGGTGGGCTGTCGCCGCGTACACGCGAAACCTCACCAACACGGACTACCTGACGGCGACCTTCGGCACGTCCCCCGCGGCCTTTGCCGGACGTCCTGGACCCCAGCGTCAGTTCTCGGTTGAGTTCAACGTCCGCCGATAGAACCATCATCTCGGTGATCCACTCTCCGCGACCCGAAAACATGGCTGGCGCATGTAGAGGGTACGTGTCGGTACGTGCCAATGAGCGTCGAGGCAATCGATCATCGAAACTGTGTCAGAACTGTGTCACATGCCCCCCGAAACCCCGGTCAAACACCGTTGTCTACGGGGACACGTCGACGCATTTCGATGTTGCGTGAAGTCGTTGATCGGGAGTGCGTTGGTGGGTTTTGATGTGCGTCAGCACGCGCGAGCGGAATCAATTTCCAAGCGTGCTCCTTCAACCACTCGGACATCTCTCCGTGTCTTTCGAATCAGCAGTTTACAGGCTAGTGGCTGAGCCGGCAAACCCGAATTGTGATACCGATTGTGATAGACCCCCGAATGTGCCGCGATCACTTATAAGGATTCGGCCTACTCGGCGACCCCAAGCCTCCGGAGCGCAACCGTCCGACTCCGGCTTTCCAGTATAGAACGCAGCGGGGCATTCCGGTTCGGTTGAAACCGCTGAGCCTCACGCGGCCGACCGCGATCGACGACTTCATGATCGTCCCACGCTCGCGCCCAGGGTGACGAGAAGCTCGTCCAGTTGCGCGAACGTCTCGACCATCGCATCCGCCGCCCCGGTGCCGGCAGCGTCGAGAGCTTCCTTCGAGGGATAGAGCTCGTGCATGACCAGAAGCGTCTTGCCACCCTTTTCCTCGAAGGTCACCGTGGTGACGGGCCCACCCTCACCACCTTCCTCATTGGTCCAGACGAGGCGCGAGGGCGGTGTCACTTCGAGGTACGTGCCGAAGAACGCCATAGCATCGGGTTCGAACTCGAGACGGTACTTGCCCCCGACACGAACATCCATCTCACAGGAAAGCAGGGACATGCCCATCGACTTCGGTACCCACCACCGCTTGAACAGCTCGGGCTTGGTCCACGCCTCGAACACGATGCGCGCCGGGCCGTTGAAGGTTCGCGTCACGACTAGCTCACGCTCGGACTTCCGCTCCACCGTCGTGCGGTTCTTCATGAGGGTAGGCTCACTCTCTCTTCTTGCGTCCATCGACCTTCTCCTTCCGTTTCAGTTCCTCGACAACCTTGTCCAGCTCGTCGAACCGTGCATCCCAGAGCTGGCGGTACCTTTCGATCCATGCCGCCTCTTCATCCAGTCTGCGCAGGCCGAGCCTGCAGGTCCGCACGCGCCCGACCTTCGCCGTGGTGACGAGCCCCGCCTGCTCCAAGACGCCGACGTGCTTCTTCATGCCCGTGAGGGTCATGTGGAACTTGTCGGCAAGGTCCGTGATCGAAGCGTCTGCACGCCCGAGCTGCTCCAGAACGCCGCGTCGGGTGGCGTCCGAGAGCGCGGCGAACGAGGCGTCGAAGCCGGTTCGGGAATACTGAACCATGTGGTTCAGTATATAGCACACGGATTAACGGCATGCAAGGGGAGGCTGAGCGCGCACAAAGTTGTCGGCCGCTTCACTCCCAGATCGATCTCGTTTCGATGCAGATTCGATCGACTCGGCGATCCCCAGGCCCTTAGCGGGCCGACCGCTACACGTCGTGCACCGGCGTGGAGGCGCCATCGCGCAAACGAAAGACGCGCACCCAGCTCGCTGCCTCGCGCCCGAGCTCTACGCACCTCTGCTCAAGTTCGTTTCGGAGCAGATCCGAGTCCGGAACGACGATGTAGCCGGTGCTGCAGCACCCGACGAACAGGGCATCGCGACGCTTCGCTAGGTGCAGCGGTGAGACCAAGCAAATGCAGGCGTCGAGTCGGTCCTGGTCACTTTTCGTCGGCTTAAGATTGGTCGCCGCGGTCTCGGCCCAGGTCGCCAATTCCGCGGCGCCGTCTGCAGCGAGGTTTGTGGAAATCGCGCGGCATACGTGCGCCCAATCTGCGATCGCGAATGTCTTGCGCCGCTCCGGGTTGTACTTCGGAAGTCGTCCGGCAGGTCGCTCCGCATCGGGTAGGGTCCAGCCAAGGGCGATCATCGTGAGGACAGGGTACGTCTCCAAGACCCTCGTCGAGGGAGCTTCGCCGAATGGGTCCGCCGCTCCTCCGAACCCGGCAAGAAACTCCCAGACCGGCGCGGCTGCGCCAAACATGTCCTTTCGGCCCCTGTTCCCCGGCTGCATTCCGCCGCGTCGTCGACTAACCGACGGACACACAATCTGCTCAACCGGCCTCTGACCGACCTCATTCACCATGATCGTGGGTTGGTCCAGAAGCACGAGCGTTGATGACGCATTGTGCGTCGCCTGCCACTCACGGATGATCTCAGCCGCGTTCTCGTATTGCGCAAGGCGAGGCAGCCCGAGTTCTGTAATGTTGCCATGGTCGTGGAGCACAGCGCCGACGATCGCGCTGACCTTCATCCGCGTCCATGCCGAGTCGAAACCGACTAGGAGCGTCGTTATTGCGGGTTCCATTTCGGCTGGAGGATAGCGGTTAGGCAGAATCGATGGTAGTACCGCGTTCACGCGTTGTCGTTCCAAGCAGCTTTCCTAGCCGCTCAGACTCGCGTCGACAAGCATGCGTCGCGCGGATCGGCAGCTGCAAATCCTAGAGACTACCGGAAGGGACCGTGCTGAACCCGACGCTGGCGTGGTTCGTTGCGACTGATTGGGGACCGCAGTACAGACGGACCGGATGCTTGTTTGGAAGTGCGGATGTCGTCACGGTGCCATCGACGGCATCGGCGGATCTTTCAATCGTGCAGCGATTGTCCTCTACGGCGTTTCGTTCCACACATACAAGAAAGTGCCATCGCTTGCGGTCGCAACAGTGCGTCCGCCTTTCCGGGTCGCGCGATTCAACGCTGACCGCACGTTCTCCTTGCCAGCTGTCAATTGTGCCAATGGCACCTTGAGCGCGACGCCCTCCTGTATCTGATCGAGATCCGAAAGGATCTTGGTCACAATCGCTTTGTGCTTTCCATTGCGACCTTGCGGAACATCCGCCTGGGCCATGCCCTTGAAGTTCATCGGCACCGTCTTGCTCCGACCGCTCATCGCCCATACTCCTTTCGGGCAAGCACAAACGTTAAACTAACGTGACGTAATCGTATGCTCATGATGACGAGAGCCGTCAGTATACACCCGACCCGCTAAACAGAGCGCTCCCCCCCTCTCACGGGGCGCTTAAACGACGTCGCGTACAGCGCCCGCAAATCGAGCACAGTAGCCGACGCTAAAGAGGCCGATTCCGTTTCCCTAAAGAGGTGACCCGCATGACGTGCGCTCAGGTACTGTTCATCGATGAAAAAAACCAACGGTGCCACGCGAAAGTCGCGAACGCATTTCGAGCAGGTGCCCATCGATGTCGTGAAGAGGGTTGCCGCGGGGGACGTTTCCAGAGAAGAAAACGCCGCAACTGACACGGTGATTCGTGAGCCGGCCCCTGGAAAGAGTCGGCCCCCGAGCGTGCCCGCACGTTCGCTCCACCGAAAGCGACGTTGAGCCCTCGGTACCGTCAGCCTCCAGAGAAGAGGCACAAACCGTCAGAGCGAACAGCGTTTCTTCAGCAGCGGGGATGAGGCTTCAATGCTCCACGAATTCATCACAACCTATCGGGACACGATCATCACGAGGACGAGGGAGAAACTGACCGATCGACCTTGGCCGCTTGTGTCAACGAGTGAGCTCGAGCACGGAGTACCGCTGTTCCTGAGTCAGCTCTCCGAGACTCTGCGGTGGGAGACGACGCCAACGCCGTTTTCCCAGCAGACCATTGGTGCGTCAGCGGTGAAGCACGGGCGTGAGTTGCGGGCACTCGGGTTCAACATTTCTCAGGTCGTCCACGATTACGGCGATATCTGTCAAGCCATCACCGAGATCGCCGTTGAGCAGCAGGTTCCGATCACGACCGAAGAATTTCACACGCTGAATCGCTGCCTCGACACCGCGATCGCGGAAGCCGTGACGGAACACGCGCGCATCACCGCCGAATCGAGATCAACGGAAGAAATCGAGCGATCCGGACAACTGGCTCACGAAATTCGCGACATCCTCAATACCGCACTCCTCGCGTTCCACATGTTGAAACTGGGAACCGTTGCCGTGAACGGCAGCACTGGAACCGTACTCGGCCGCAGCCTCATGAGCCTGCGCGACCTGGTCGACAACACCCTGTCCGACGTGCGGATGGCCGCCAACATCCAACGAAGCGAGCGGGTGCCGGTCGCCGCTTTCCTGAGCGAAATCGCCGTGGTGGCCAACCTGCACGCCGGGTGCCGCGCCCTGCAGTTCGTCCTCGAGCCGGTGAACCCTCAGCTCGCCGTGAACACCGACCCGCAGCTCCTCGCGTCCGCCGTGATGAACCTGTTGAACAATGCGTTCAAGTACACGCGCGCCGGCGGGCGCGTGGTGCTCCGGGCACTATGCGACGACGGGCTCGTGAGGATCGAAATTGAGGACGAGTGCGGCGGCGTTCCCGACAGCACTGACGATTCGTTCAAGACGTTCGCCGACCGGCGCAGGAGCGACCGGACCGGTCTCGGCCTCGGCCTCTCGATCGCCCGAAAGGCGGTCAGAATGCACGGTGGGGAAATCCATTTTCGCAACCTGCCTGGTAAGGGCTGCGTTTTTGTCATCGAGCTGCCCGTGGCTGTAGAAGGCACGCCCGTTCTGGACGCAGTCGTATGATTGCCCGCGTGCGCAGCTTGTCGGCCGCCTGGCTGACGCCGCGTGCAATGTCCCACTGCCATACATGAAATGAGCGGGCCCACCGGGCCTACGGATCGCACTCGGGTCGTCCCAACAACCCCATCAAATATCGCAGCAATGCGGCCGCTCGCGCTTGAGCCGCCGCGTCGCTGCTTCCAGATCGGGAAGCAAGCCAATGTGCTTTGTCCTCTTTCGCCAACTGTTACCTCATGTGGTAACATCTTACATCGGTGGGCAAGCACCGGCGGGGCGGGTACGTCTTCATCACGTGGAAAGGCGATCACCCGCCGCGGCATGTGCACGTTTATCGCGACGGCAAGCTGATCGTGAAGTGGGATTTGGACAACCAGAAACCGATGAAGGGCGCGGCGACGCGGCGCATTCTGGAGCTGATCCACCAGCTCGAAGCTGAGGGCCTGCTGTGAAGATCCGCTCTGTCAGGCATAACAATCGGAAGAAGGTGTTCGAGGTCGCCACCTCGACGAAGACGCTCGTCTTCCCGTTCTCGAAAGCGGCGCCGGGACCCACGACCGAGGACCCGGTCACGGAGCTCTCCGTTGACGCAGAGGCTGGCCGGGAGGCGTTTACCTACGTCCTCCACTCCGGCCGCACCGGCACAGTGCACGTCGAGCAGGTGCTCGAGTACAACCAGGATCCGACCTACCTCCGCGATCTCCTCTTGTACCGACTGACACTCGAAGCACAGAAGCGAGTCGCGGAGAGCCCGCTCTCGAAGCGCGAGATCGTGCGCCGGCTGGGGACGTCGGCGGCGCAGTTGTATCGCCTGCTCGATCAGACGAACTATCGCAAATCTGTCGATCAGCTGCTCGCGCTGCTGCAAGTGCTCAACTGTGACGTTGACCTGGTCGTTCGAACAAAAACCGCCTGACGCGACACGCCTGAACGCGTGCTCCTTCAGGACCGCGTCGACTGTGACGTAACTGTGACGTGACCGTGTCGATTCAGCGAGATCTACTGAGGTTTACGGCGATCGATGGCGTGGACGCGATCGCTGCTAAGTGGATGGCTTCGCAACGGTAATCGAAATCTGCAGCACGCCGTCGCAGACCGTCAGAGCAATTTCCAAGCGTGCTCCTTCATCCGCCTCCGCTCGCGAGTGGGTTCAGCGCGAGCTACGGCGAGATGTCCCGCCGAAGCGGCGTAGCCGCGGAGGAGGACAACCACTCGGACATCTCTCCGTTTAGAATCAATAATTTACGACAAGTGAGCCTTTAGGAAAACGCGATTTGTGTAAGACCTCCTAGCCTTCTTCGCGTCCAGACGCCTCGTTCCTCTAGAACGGAGCGACGGGCAGAACCAACACCAGCGAGAACGACCAGGCGCTAGCATCGTCGATGTAGCGGCGGCCCTCGATGGTGTCGCCGGCCTTCGGGAGGCCGCTCGCCACGTAGTCCAGGGACCCTTCGAGTTCAACGCCACGCAACCATCGACCTTCCGTCAGCCAATTGAAGATCGCAAGACTCGTATCAAGCTCGAAATTGAGCTTGTGGGTGTACGCGCGCCGATCGGTCGGGCGTTCGGCTGGGCTGAACTTGTCGACAACATCGACATGCGAGCTCAACCACCCGCTAGTCCGCTGTGCGGGGAGCCATACGAAATTGGTCTCGAACTCCAGCTCCGGGGTACTTTCAGCTTTGAACGGCAGGAAGATCGCTTCGACAGTGAAATCCAACCACGATAGGCGCGTCGGCAGACCAAGCGAAAGGATCAGCTCGAACTCGGTCTCGCGCGGCTCACGGGTCAGCGCCCCGTCATCAGCGATCGTGCGGGGCGAGCCGAACAGGTTGGTGAACGTGATCGTGGGCTCGACCTTGAACTCAGGCGTGCAAAGCACGCGACAGGGTATGGTCTGCTGGGCCTGGGCGGGGTGGGCGCCGAGCAGTAGCAGAACCACTGATGACACGAGCGCGTACTTCATGCGGGATCGTGCCCTCGAGTGTGATCGCGATGGATTGCCAGAATGCGACCGGCCCGCATCTCAATGACGCAGTCGGCGAGAGCGGCGGCATCCTCCCGGTCATGCGTGACGTACACCGTCGTCAGATTGAGCGCGCGCTGAAGCCTCGCGAGTTCGGACCGCAGTTCTCCACGGAGTTCTTCGTCGAGACTTGAGAGCGGCTCGTCCAACAGAAGCACGCGGGGCTCACGAACGATCGCGCGCGCTAGTGCGACGCGCTGTTGCTCTCCGCCTGAGAGCTGGTGAGGATACCGACCCGCGAGCTCATCAATGCGAACGAGCGCGAGCGCGTCGTGTGCTCGCCGGTGTTGTTCGGGGCGTGGCAAGGCCGTAGAGCCGAGCACGAAGTCGAGATTCTGCCGAACCGTGAGATGCGGCCACAGCGCCAGATCCTGAAAGACGAATCCGAGCTCGCGTACGTGCGGCGGTACATGGGCGCGACCAGCAGCCGAAACCGTCGTGCCATTCAACAGGACCTGTCCGCTATCCGGCACCTCGAGTCCGGCAATGACCCTGAGCATCGTCGTCTTGCCGCAACCGCTCGGTCCGAGCACGACGGCTGCCGTGCCGGGCAGCACCTCGAGGGAGACGCTGTCCAGCGCCACGTGGGATCCGAATCGCTTCGTGACGTCGACAAGCGTGATCGCGGCTGCCTTCACCTGGCCTCACGCATGGAGGCGACCACGCCGAACGCAGCCACAGGAACAAAGATCACGGCCGATTGCAGGAGCGCGAGCATCGCCACATTGGAAGACGATGTATTGGCGATGAGCGTGTAGATGCGAATCGGCAGTGTCGCCTCACCCGGCGGCGCCACGAGGATGCTGGCACCCAGCTCGCCGAACGCCAGCACGAAGGCGACGACCCAGGCCGCGGCAACTCCGACCCGCAGCTGCGGCAGCACGATGCCGCGAACCGTCCGGAGCCAGCCGACACCGCTCACGGCGGATGCCTCCTCCTGAGATACGGAGACGGTCTGCGTCGCTGCCGCCAGGATCAGTGTAGCCACTGGAACGAACCGGGCCAGATACGCCAGCAGGAGCATCGCATCAGTTCCGTAGAGCAAGCCAAACGGCCCCGGCCGGTTCCACACGCCGATCAGGCCAACCCCGATGATCGTGCTCGGAACGGCGAACAAGACGACCAAGAGGACTTGTGCGGCGAGTCGCACGCCACGACTCGCGCGCGCCTGTGCATAGCCAAGGCAAACGGCGATCGTGACAATGAGTGTCGCCCCCACGGACGCCAGCAACAGGCTGTTCACGACGGCGTCGATCGAGCCCGTGGCGCTGTCGAGCGACCGCACGCCCAGGGCCTCGCGCACCAAGATCAACAGTGGGAGCGCAAGCGCCATCGCGATGACGAGAACAACGCCCACGAATGCAGGCCGGCGCCACGCATGGAACACGACCGGCGAGACGGCAAGCGACCGACGTGTCGTGACGAGCCGATCCCCGAGCAATGCGGCGGCCACAGCGGCGACCACGACGCAGACCACGAGCAGCGGCAGGGCGAGGGCAATGGCCCGGCTGAAGTCGTACAGCGCCGCAAAGGCGGTGAATACCTCGGTCGTGTACACGCGGACTCGCAGCAACCCGGTCACGCCGAACTCCGACACGGCCAGCACGAAGATGATCAGAGCCGCGGCGACGACACTTGGCGCAACCAGCGGCAGGGTAACGCCTCGTAGCACACGACCCGGCGACGCCACGATCAGTCCAGCCTCCTCGAGGCGGCCATCAATCCGGCGCATGGCCACTTCGGTGGCCAACATCGACAGGGGGTACAGGACAAGGCTCAGAACGACAATGGCGGCCGGCAGGCTGTACGTCCATTCGGACAGCCAATTCCACCCCAGATTGACCCAGGCAAGCGCGACGATATAGGGCGGCAGTAGAACGGGCGCACCCGTGAGAAGACGCACAACGCCTCTCCGGCGAAGTGGGACGCGCGCGAGCGCAATTCCAAGAGGCGCACCGATCGCCGTCGCAAGGACAGCCGTGCCGATACCGAGAAGCGCCGTGTTGAGCAGCAACCCCTGCTGACGGCTGTCGAGCGCCACGACGGCGTACCCACTGCGCGCTGCGCCGAGCGTGGTCGCCAGCAGGTAGGCAACCGGCAGCACACAACAGACCACGAACGCCACGAAGGCGAGGCCGATCACCGCTGTGCGACTGTGTTGTCCTCGCCAGGTGCGCAAGAATGCTTCGCCGTTCGGGGTTATCAGAGCCCGAGAATCGTCGCAAGGCGATGCGTCACGTCCTCGACTCGGCTCGCAGCTTTCGCGTAGTCGAGCGTCATCGGTTTGAACGTGTCGATCGCCGGAATGTTTCTGGGTCCCGGAACTCCCGCATGCAACGGGATCTGTACGGCCTCGGACTGAGCCAACTGGCGCTCCACGTCAGGGGACAACAGGTAGTCGATGAGCTGGCGCGCGTCAGCGGGATGTGGGGCGTTCGCGATCAGCGAGACCATGTTGGGCATCACGGGCACGCCCAGGCCATCCTTGTCGGGCAGAACCATCGCGATCGGCTGCCCATCCTCCAGCGCGACGTTCACATCGTCGGTATCCGTCAAGCCGACCTTGACGTCGCCCCGTGCGACCAGATCCCGGACGACTGAGTTGCCATCGACGACGCGAACGCCGTTCGCCTTCAGCCGCCGGAAGAAGTCGTCCATCTTCTCGTCCCCGACGAGGGCATAGAGTGCCGCCACGTGAAACGAAGTCGAGCCAAACCGGGGATCGGCTATGGCGACCTGCCCCTTCCACTTCGGATCCGCCAGGTCGAAGATAGACTTCGGGGCATCGTTCGCTGTCACCAACTTGGTGTTGTACGCGATAACGCGTATCCGTGCTGAGAAGCCCGTCCAGTAGCCTTCGGGATCGATGAGTGCATCGGGAATGCCTTTCGCGCTGGGTGATCGATACGCTGCGAGCACATCCCGGGACTTCAGCACGAGCGTGCGAACGGGTTCGTTCGACCAGAACACGTCAGCTTGCGGTCGCGCCTTCTCCGCGAGAAGACGGTTCGCCAGGCCGGTCGACTTCGTTTCCTCCGTGTCGTAGACCGCGTTGACCTTCACACCCGATTGTCTCTCGTACTCCCGCAGTATCGGCTCGGAGAACACACGATCCGTCGACACATACATCGTCACCGAACGGTCTGCGTTCGGCGGCGGTGCGGACGAACGGCATCCGACGACGGCGACGAGCGCGAGCGTGAGACGGCATGCAGTGCTGTGACGCGGGTCATTGAAGTCACTCTTACTTGGTCACGACGGTCAGGTCGTCGAACTGTGTGATCGAGTCCGCCTTGGTCCAGACGCCGACCTTCCCTGGCTTCGAGAACGTCGCGTCGTCGACCTCGTAGAGCTTGGTCCCGTTGAAGTACACCTCGAACAGCCGACCGTTGGCGACCACGCGCAGCGTGCTCCACTGGCCCGATGGCACCTCGCTCTTCTTGCCATAGGTCCGCCCCTCCCCTTTGACCGGAAGGTCCGTGCGCTTGCCGCCTTCGACCTTGTACAGCACGACGTTATCTTCAAGCGCGTTCGCGCGAACGATGTAGTAGTTGTCCTGGTTCTGGTAGCGCCACACCAAGCCCGCCGCCTGATCCACCCGTCCTGAGATCGGCTTGAAGCGGACTGACAGGTCCACATCTGCGGCTGTCACATCGGACAACACCGCAACCGGGAACCGAGACCGTGTCGAGTCGGGATCCGCCTGTGCGAGGACCCTATTGGTTCCGTCGGCCTGAATGATCCACCGGCCCGGTTTGCCCACGCCGGCGGTGTGGCCGAACTCAAAACCTTTCGGCGGTTCATCGACTGCATTTTGAGTGAAATCTATTTTTCGCGTCTCGGCGTGTCCCATGACGACAATTCCTGCGGCCATCAGCGCCGCGAATCCAAGTCTTCGCATGGATGTCCCCTTTCGCAATGGCGTCCTGCACTCGCTCCGGTCCGGACGTGCCTGTGTCAGGCACGAGATGGCTGCCTCGCCGTACCAATCGCGAACACGACAGCCATCATGATGGCGACAACCGCCATCACTTGGAACATGTGCGCGTAGCCCAGCCATGCCACGAGCAGGCCCCCGGCGATTGGGCCAAGCGCATCACCGACGTCGTAGATCGTCCCGAACACACCGTGGGCGGCGCCGTATCGGGGACGGCGTGTGATGTCGGTGATGTATGCGCTCGTGGCCGCGGTCGTGATCGCGACACCTGCTGCGTATGTCAAGACCACGACGACAACCGTCGTCAGCGTGCTTGTCAGAGAGAGCGAGAAGACGGCGAGGCTGCAGATCGTCAGGCCGGTCACAATCACCGCTCGGCGTCCGACCCGATCCGACACCACACCGATCACCGGTCGCACCATGAGCGTGGTGACGGTTTGCATCCCGAATAGCCAGCCGAGCTCTGATCCCGAGAGATTCAGGACCTCGCGCCCGTACAGCGGCAAAAAGGCATTGAGCATCCCGTTGAGCACGAACTGCGCGGCGTGGGCGGCGCTGGTGATGAGCACCAGTCGATCGCTCACGACCTCACTGACGCCCTGTGTGAATGCCTGCCATGAAGGGCGTGTTGATCTTCCAGCCGGAACTCCGCGCCATGTGCCGACAATGAGCGGCGCGCCGAGACCGATGAGTCCAGAGACGGCGAACGCGAGATCGAAACGACCAGCCGCGATCGCATATCCAGCCAGGATCGGCCCGATAGCCTGTCCGGCCCCTTGAGCGGTGGAATACGTACTCAGCCACGCACCACGCCGCGCAGCCGGAGCAATGTCGGACAGGCTCGCGGACGCCACCGGGCCGAAGATCGCCGTCGCGCTGCCATGAAGGAAGCGGAGAACCACGAGCCACGCGAGCATCGAGACGGCGAGGTAGGTGAAGGGCAACGTCGCGAATACGAGTGCACCTGCCACGAGCAATCGCCGCCGTCCGAACAGATCGGAAAGCGCGCCGGCCGGCAGCTTCAGGAACACTCCAGTCAGCGTCGAGGCGCCCATGACAAAGCCGATGAGAGATGGGCCCGCGCCGAGCTCACGGGCGAAGAGAGGAAGGAGTGGCGCGCGGCAGATCGAGTAGCTGCAGTACGCGACGAATCCGGCAGCACACAACCGCACCAAAGCGGCGCGCGCGGCTGAGGGGCTCAGCCCCTGGTCGGCGGCGTCAGCGACGGCATCGGATCGGACAGCTGCGACGCGTGCGCTCACGGGGAACTCTCACCGACCTTTCTTGCCTCGCCGCGCCTTACTCGCCGAAGTGGCTGGCCGCCTCGGCCTCGCCGCGACCCTCGGTCCGGTCGCTCGGCTTGACTGTTCAAACGACCGGTAGAGCGAGTCGAACAGCGTCATGCCCTGCTCGAGCAACGCGTCGTCGTTCTGATAGGCGAGCTGCAGGCCCTCGATCATGGCGCCGACCGTTGTGCATTCCGGCGCGCCAAAGCGGCCGTCCTTGAGATCCAAGTCATGGACGATCGCCGCGATCCTCGAGAGCGCCGGTCCAGCGATGCCGAACACGGAGCACAGCGTTTCGAAGGTGCAGCCGTCACCCTGGTGGCTGAACTCCACCCCGAACATGTCGAACGGCACGCCCTGATCCGGGACGGACTCCCGATCAGCCGCGAAGCCGAATCGGGCCTGACGATCGATGAAGAGGCGAATAAGCCAGGCAGACGCCATGCGATCGACGCCCGGGCGAGGCCGTGTGATCCACACGCGCCCTTGACACGACGCCTTCCGTCCGGAGTGGTCCCCTGGTTCAGAAGGCGCCGGCTGTCTTCCGGTACCGCCGATCTGGTCCTCGAGTTGGCGAAGCAAGGTGAGCACGCGATCGCGGCCAGCACTGCCAAAGAAATCGATCTTCTCGGCCGCGACCAGCCGCTCTCGGAAGATGTCGAGGAGACGCCGGAGCGCCGGTGCTCGAGTGCCCTTCGGTCGCCGCGCGCGCGCCGCACGCTTCAATGCCTGTTCGACGTCTCGGCCCAGTTCCTCGTACAGGTCCTGCCGCGCTCGCCTGAACTCCTCGACGAGCGCATCGTCGGACCACGCATCCACGTTGTCGGCCGCGAAGACACTCGCATCACCTCCTGCCGCTTTGACCTCGGTCTTGAGCCACTCAAAGTCCTCACGCGCATCGGGCGTATCGGGAAGCGCATAGACCGCCTGTTTCAGCGGGACTGCGCCGATCTGCTGGAGCCGGCGCCACGTCGTGACTCTGAGGTTCGAGGGGTGAGAAGGGAGTTGGTGAACAAACAGCAGCCAGCGTCGACGGCTTGGCGCCCCGGTCGCGATGGGCAACCGATCGGCCGGGGCCTGCTCTGTCGTGTGTTGAGCCGACATGTCATTAATTGTGTAACGTTTGTTTCACAGTATACGATCAGTGTTACAGTAGTCAAATCCTTGAATGGCTTCGGAGGGACACATGCGGAATGGCCTGGTGGTTCTGGCCCTGATGGGTGGAACGGTTGTCGCGGCGCAACAGCCGGCACATCCCCGCCAACAACCCGGGGCATCGATCACGATGTTTGCGCCCGAACAGCACGATCTGTACGACGGCCACTACATCCTGTCGGCGAACCGGATCTATATGGTCGGCGGGCTGAACGACCCGGTCGGGTGGGACCACATGGACAACGACGCCAAGACCGTGAAGCCCGTCGCCGGCACGGCCGAGATCGACGTCAACGACCTCACCGACACGGGCACGTTCGAGGCGCGACTGAAGATCCCCGAAGGCGATCTCGTGCTCGCCATCGACAAGTTCAACGAGTTCAATCCCTGCCAGAACGGCGGGATCGTCGGCTTCCTGCACGAACACGGAACCGACTCAGGCTGCGGCGACAACAACTGGCCGAAGACGTTCGTGTACCTGGCCGGCTGGGGGTTCGGCCACGCGACGCTGAACGGCAAGCCGCTCTACGACAACTACGAAATGCACTTCATGGTCACGCAGGGAATTCGCGACCGGAAGACGCTGCGCGTGAACTACCCGATGGCGAACAAGAAGCAACCCGCCGGAGAGGTGAATCCGGCTACCCAGCAGATCGATTTCTATATCCGCAGCCCCCAGCAGAACCCGAAGAACAAGCCGAACCGAGAGGTCTTCATGCACTTTTTCGGGATGGAGGTCACGTGGAAGTAACCGCGGGCAGGCCACACGACGCGCGCCGGCTGCAGCGGTTGCCGCCGGGACAGTTTCAGGAGGAATGACGTGGATGCCAGTCGTCGGCGGTTCGTTGGCCTGTGCCTCGCCGCGCCGGTTCTCGCGAGCGATGGCACCCTGAGCAGTGCACAACTGAGCGATGGGAGCCCGACGTGGCCGTCCGTGTTTCCTGCACTTCGGCAGTCCGTTCATGGACGTCCGCTGACGTATCTGGACAGCGCGGCGACCACGCTCCGACCGCAGTCTGTCATTGACGCGCTCGTGCAGTACTACTCGTCGGACAACGCCAATCCTTCGCGCGTGCACACGCTGGCGAGTCGCGCAGCAGATCACTTGGCGGCTGCGCGCCAAGCGGTCGCTCGCTTTGTCAACGCCGGCGACGCGTCCGAGATCGTGTTCGTGCGCGGCACGACTGAAGGCGTCAACCTGGTGGCGTCGACGTGGGGGCCCACGAACCTGAAAAGCGGCGACGAGATCGTCCTCTCGATCGCGGAACATTCGTCGAACCTGATGCCTTGGACAAGGCTCGCACGCGAGCGCGGCGCCACCGTTCGCGTCGTCGATGTCACGGACGAAGGACGGCTCGAGCCACAAGCCGTCACGAAAGCCCTTTCGCCACGGTCGCGGATCGTCGCGTTGACGCACGTCTCCAACGTGCTCGGCGCTGTCAATCCGATTAAAGAGATTTGCGCGCAGGCGCACGCCGCCGGAGCGCGCGTCGTCGTGGACGGTGCGCAAGGCGTGCCACACGTGAAGGTCGACGTTCGGGATCTGGGCTGCGACTTTTACATCTTCTCCGGGCACAAGATGCTCGGGCCAATGGCGACAGGCGTCCTCTGGGGGCGTCGCGAACTGCTGGATTCGATGCCGCCGTACCACGTCGGCAGCAATATGGCTCACAGTGTCGAGTTCGACCGCGCGGAATTCGAGCACGGCGCGCAGAAGTTCCAGGCGGGAACTCCGGACGTGGCAGGGCCTGTTGGTCTTGCGGCCGCGATTCGCTTTTTCGAAGAGGCAGGGGACGACGCCTGGTCTCGACATGATCAGGCACTCGTGAAGCGCGGCCTCGAACGCCTGGCAGGTGTTCCACGACTTCGGCTCATCGGCCCGCGCAGCGCCGACAACCGGGTGCCGGTGTTCACCTTTGTACTCGAGGGGCGCTCGCCGATGGACGTTGCGCGCGCGCTGGATGAACAAGGGATTGCGGTTCGAGCCGGCGACATGGCGGCGATGCCCCTTCTCAAGCGCTTCGGCGCGTCCGAAGCCATTCGCGCATCGGCGTACGTTTACTCCACTCTGCAGGACATCGACCGGTTGGCCGATGCGCTGCGCGGAATCGGGAAGTAACCCCGACAAAATTCGGGCGAGAATGGCTTCAGGCGCCGTTAGAGATGGAGAGCCTGTTCGAGCCGGCTCGCTGATCCGCGACAGCGAACGCCATTCGCCTGTTACCCGGCGGCGATAGAATCGCCCTGTGTTTTTCGTCGCGGTGTTCATCGTCGCGATCTTCTCGGGCGCCACAGCCACTGTCGTCGGATTCGGGATTGGCAGCCTGATGACGCCATTGCTCGCCATCAGATTCGGCACCACGACCGCCGTGGCACTTGTGACGTTGCCGCATGCGGCGGCGACGGCCGTCCGTTGCTGGCGTTTGCGCGCCCACGTGGATCGCACGGTCCTTGTGCGGTTCGGCCTGCTCAGCGCCGCGGGTGCGCTGGCGGGCGCCCTTATCTACACCCGACTCGGCCCAGGCGCTCTCACGCGCGTCCTCGGTGGTCTCCTGCTCTTGACCGCTGTCGCCCAGCTCACGGGCTGGGCGTCTCGCTGGCAACCCCATGGACCGGTTGTCGCTCTATTTGGCCTCGTGTCTGGCTTCTTTGGCGGCATCGCCGGCAATCAAGGCGGTCTGCGCTCGGCCGCGTTGACGGCATTTGGCCTGCCACAACTTGGACTTGTCGCGACCGCGACGGCAACCGGGCTCATCGTAGATGCGGCGCGAACGCCCGTCTACCTCTGGCACTCGGGGCCAGTACTGCTCACGCTCTGGGCACCCATCATCGTCGCCACGGTCGGAGTCCTCATCGGGACCATCGTGGGCGAGCGGATCTTACTGGGGTTGTCGCCGCGCCGTTTCGGCCAGACAATCGGCGGGGCAATAGGCGCCCTCGGGATCTGGATGCTCGTGATGCCGGTGTGATTCGCCGGGTCGGAGGGATGAAAGCGTGATCGGTGCATGCGCAGCGGTCCCCATGTAGCGGTATCGGCGAGCTGCGCTTCGCCGCGGAGGGGATCACGCCGTTGACAACCTGGTCGGCCATCCGCGACGATGCATTGAAGAAACCGCCTCCTAGTGGCTATCCGCGCAGCGACCTGAAGGCAGTAACGCCCTGCGAAAAGTCCGTGACCGTTTCCTTCTTCGGGAATCGCGTCGCCGTGATGCGCCTGCGCATTTCGTCGAGTTCCGCGTCTGCAGCCTCGAAGCGAAACGGGCGAATCGCGGTCTTGTCAGTCGTCTGCTCGGTGCGTCCTTCGGTAACAGTGGCTGGTGTCATGCTGACCTCCTTCTCGAGCACATGAAACCAGACGCGCGACGTCCGATCTATCAGACGAAGGTATCGACGATACCTTCGTATCACTCCTTTTTTGGCGCTCGCGGCCCGGCGCTGCGCGCCGGGTTCCCTCCGGCCGCTCGCTTAAGCTCACTTCGCTGCGCTCGCACTTCGCTGCTCGCTCCGCTCCGTTCGCGCTCGCCCTCGGTGCCGACCAAGTGGAGTCAACGGTTTACCGTGCGGCGGCGACCCGCTCAACCGCAGACTGTGTCGTGACTTGTGACGTGAGGCTGGTGGCCGGGAACATCTCTGAGCGTCTGGTGTCGAACGTCGCATGCCGACCCGCGTTATCGCCGTCGTCTTCGTGTGCGTGAGTCTCGCGTCGGCCCAGCCGATGCTGCCCACAACCCCGGCCGGGCGCGTATTGACGGCCTGGCTGTCCGCGTTCAATTCTGGCGACCCCGCCGCCCTGCAGGCGTTCGATGCCACGCATCGGCCGGACGCGCCAGCCGTCAGCTTTACCCAGCGACTGCGCACGAACACCGGCGGGTTCACGCTGGTGAGGATTGAGAAGAGCACCCCGACCACCATGACCGCGCTGCTCGAGGAAAACGACGCGCGCCGGCTGGCCCGCCTCGAGCTCGAAGTCACCGATGATGCGAAGCCAACCGTCGTGTCCTCGACGTTGCGCATCGTGGCGAGAACCGCAGACATCCCGCTGGCGAGGCTGACCGAGGCGCAAACGATCAGCGCGTTGAGCGCGAAAATGAACGATCAGCTCAACGAGGATCGTTTCTCGGGCGCCGTCCTGATCGGTCACCGCGGCCGGATTGTCTTTGAGAAGGCCGTCGGCCTCGCGAATCGCGAGTCGCGGACGCCAAACACACTCGACACGCAGTTCCGCAACGGTTCGATGAACAAGATGTTCACCGCGACGGCCGTGATGCAGCTCGTCGAGGCCGGCAGGCTGTCGCTCGACGATACCGTCGGCAAGGTCATGACCGACTATCCGAACGCGGATGTGGCACGAAGAGTCACCATCCGGCATCTTCTCGGTCATACCGGCGGCACCGGGGACTTCATGGGGCCGGAATTCATGAAGAACCGGCTCACCCTCAAGACGCATGCCGACTATATGGCCATGTTCGGCGGCCGCGCGCCGCTGCACGAGCCCGGTGCGGAGTACCGCTACTCGAACTACGGCATGATTCTCCTCGGCGCCATCATCGAGCGCGTCAGTGGCATGTCGTATTTCGACTACGTCCGCACACGTGTGTTCGAGCCAGCCGGGATGGCGTCAACTGGCTCCCTGCCGGAAACCGATACGGTTCCGAACCGGTCCATCGGATACATGCGCGCCAATGACGCGTGGACCGCGAATACCGACACCTTGCCGTGGAGCGGAACGGCCGCGGGTGGCGGCTACTCGACGGTCGGCGACTTCTTCCGATTCGCCGACGCGTTGCAGTCGGGGAAGCTGGTGTCGAAAGCGTCGCTGCCGCAGATGATCACGCCTGGCATCAACCCTCAGTATGGATTCGGCATGTTCCTCAGCGGCGAGGGTGCCACCCGTTACTTCGGCCATGCCGGCGGCGCGCCGGGGCAGAACGGCGATCTCAGGGTGTTCCCGGAATCCGGCTACGTGATCGTCGCGCTCAGCAACCTCGATCCGCCGGCCGCGTCGAGGCTCGTTGATTTCATCGCCGCCCGGCTGCCGCTCGCGAGCGGGACGACGGCGCCGCGATCGGCGATCGTCGTGGACGATTTCGAGTCCGGCACGCTGTCGGGATGGACGCTGGATCGCCGCGGCGATGGCGGCTGGTTCACGTATCAGGACGGCCGCCAGCCGCCCGATCCAAAGCAGAGCAATACATTCGTGCCCTTCAACATGCCCGCCCCGCCACAAGGCAAGTTTGCCGCGGTGAGCGACGGCATTGGCCCGGGATTGAAGCTGATGTATCGCGACATCAAACTGGAAGGCGCGGTGATGCTGGAACTGACCGTGTTCTATGTCAACGGCATCGACGGGCTGAGTGGCTACAGCAGTCCATTCGCGGCGCCCGGCAGGCTGGCGATCAACGCCGGGCCGAATCAGCGATTCCGCATCGACATTCTCGCGCCGACCGCGGCCGCTGATTCCATGGAGGATGCCGACCTTCGCGGGACCGTGTTCGAGACCGGGCCCGATGCCCCGGCACGGCGCGGCCCGACACCGGTTCGCTACGACCTGTCGCCGTGGGCGGGGCAGACCGTGCGACTGCGCATCGCGGCGGCCAGCAACCAGGCACCGATGCGCGCCGGCATCGACAATGTGCGGCTCATTCCCATTGACCGCTAGCGGCTGTCATCCACTACTTCAGCGTCACATGCAGGTGTACCGAGTGACGCCCGTACGATCCATAGAACGCAGATGACGCCAAACATCGCTGCCGGGCGCGTCGACTGAACGCGTACCGAGAAACAGGCGACGCACCCGCGCCAATTGAAATCAAACTAACCTGTTGGCTCTGGATGTCGGGTTTCGCCGGGTGGCAGGGACAATCGTGGGAAGCGCTTTTGCTTTGCCGACGTCAGGGTGTCTGCGTCTAGTCGTCACTCTTGATCCGACCGACCTCCGATGCTGTCATCGCGCGTTCATGTGTTGTGCCCCAGGATGATCGCTGCATTGACACGCCTGACCGCCCGCCACACGCTTAAGTCGTAGGACGAGGGCCATGCGGATTCTCCTAGTTGAAGACGAGCCGCGCGCGGCGCAGATGCTGGCCAAAGGCCTTCGCGAACAGGCGTACGCCGTCGATGTGGTCGGCGACGGGAAACGCGCAGTGTACCAAGCGGCCATCACCGAGTACGACGCCATCATTCTCGATGTCGTGCTGCCGCTGCAGGATGGCCTCGCTGTGTGCCGTGCCATTCGACAGGAAGGATCGACGGTTCCCGTGTTGATGTTGACCGCGCGCGACGCGGTGGAAGCACGGATCGCAGGATTGGACAGCGGGGCCGACGACTATCTCACGAAGCCTTTCGATTTCGGCGAGCTCCTGGCGCGCCTCCGCGCCATTATTCGCCGGGGGCGGCGGCCTCCAACACCCTCGATTCTTCGCGCAGGTATCCTCGAACTGGATACGCGTGCCCGCCGTGCGCGCCGTCGAGGGGAGCCACTGACGTTGACCGCGCGGGAGTACGCCCTGCTGGAGCACCTGATCCTGCATGCCAACGAGGTCGTGAGCCGCGGCGACATCGCGGAGCACGTGTGGGATGCTCCGTTTGAAGCCATGTCAAACGTGATCGACGTCTGCGTCCAGCGACTGAGACGGAAGGTGGACGAGCCCGGGCACCCTTCCGTCATCGTGACCCGCCGAGGCGAAGGGTACATGCTGGCCGCCGACGTGCGCGGACGTGAACGCTGATGTCCTGGTCGATTCGGGCTCGTCTGACGGTCTGGTACAGCTTCGTGATGGTGGTGGTGCTCGTCACGGGCGCGATCGCGGTCGCCATCGTGCAGGAGCGCCTGGCGTACGACCGTCTCGACGGCGAGCTCGATCGCCTGATGCTCACGCTCGAGGGCGTGATGCGCACAGAGTTCGGCGAAGGACTTGATCTCATCGGCGCGGCGGACGAGGCCAGCATCGAAGTTGTCGCACCAGATCGCACGTTGTTGTTGCTCCGCCCGAATGGCGAGGTGCTCGAAGTCTGGGGGCGACCGCTCGAAGTCATGTGGCAGCCCTCACTCACGGACCGCAGCCTTGGAACGGTGACGGTCGGTACCGCGCGGCTACGAGCGTTGAGCCGACCGGTCACGTTCCGGGGGCATCAGTACGTCGCCGGTGTGATGGCATCACTCGACGGCGTCGAGGCGGAGCATCGTGAGCTGTTAGCGGCTCTCACCGTTGGTGTGGTGATCGCGCTTGTCGTCGCTGGCGTCGGAGGATGGCTTGTGGCACGCCAGTCGCTCCGACCCTTGACGGATCTCGCCGCGCAGGCGGCCCTGATCACGGAGCGTGATCCGTCAGGTCGCCTGCAGACGCCGCACGCCGACGAACTGGGTCGCCTGGCGCGCGCGTTCAATGCTGTGCTGGATCGGCTGGCGACCGCGCTTCACGGGCAGCGCCAGTTCATGGCCGATGCCTCACACGAACTCCGAACACCGGTGTCCGTCGTTCGCACGACAGCCCAGGTGACGCTCTCGCAGCCGGCACGGCCGGAGCATGAATACCGGGAGTCCATCGCGATCGTCGAAGAGCAGTCCGGACGGCTGAAGCATCTGGTGGATGCCATGTTTCTGCTGTCGCGCGCGGAAGCTCAGGGCATTCCGCTCGTCCGCGAGCCTCTCTACATCGACGACCTTGTCGCTGAGTCCGCGCGAGCGTTACAAGTGCTGGCGAACGAGCGCGACGTGACGATTCGAACGCTTGGCGACGCGGAGGTGATGTTCTCCGGGGACACGACGCTCCTCAAACGAATGGTGGGGAACCTGCTCGACAACGCGATTCGGCATGCCCAACCCGGTGGCATCGTCACCGCCACGGTCAGCCACGATTCAGCACACATCAGCGTCCGTATTACGGACGATGGTGAAGGAATCGCTCCAGAGAATCAGGCGCGGGTGTTCGAGCGTTTCGTCCGCTTCGATAGCCGGTCACAGGGCGCGGGACTGGGCCTCCCCATCGCCCGATGGATCGCGGAGGCGCACGGCGGCACGCTCGTGCTCGAATCCACCGGACCGGGTGGAACCTGCTTCGCCGTCACCTTGCCGGCTTCCTGACCTCTGTCATCAGCCGTTCATCTGGCCGCTGCGATGATTCGCGGATGGTCGCACGACGCCGCGATTGGTGCGCCATCTCGCTGGCCGATCGGCGGACCAGCCTGCCTGTGGGTCTCTCATGACCAAGACCACATGTCGCTGGTGGTTGCGCACGGCTGCCGTGACGACCTTTACGATCGGCACGACCGCGTGTGCCACCACAGGACGAGCTCCAGACCGCAGCACGGTGGATGCGGCGATACGCAGTCGCGGCCTGAGCGGCATTCGCGTCGAGGGCACAGCGGCCCTTCCGCCTGACGCCTCCATCGACGATGGGCTGACGTCGCAGGAAGCCGTCGCGATCGCCTTGTGGAACAGTCCTTCGTTTCAAGCGACCCTCGCCGATCTCGGGATCGCCCGCGCGGACCTCGTCGAGGCCGGCCTGCTGCGCAATCCGATCTTCTCGCTCCTGTTCCCCTGGGGTCCCAAGCAGCTCGAATGGACGCTGCAGTTTCCCTTTGAGGCCTTATGGCAACGACCCCGACGCGTCGCCGCCGCACAGCTCAACGCGCAGGCGGTCGGCGAGCGGCTGGTCTGGGATGCGCTGACGCTCGTGGCGCAGACGCGGGCGGCGCATGCCGAGGCTCTGATTGCAGATCGGCGCCTGCAACTCACGATCGAAGTGACCGACCTCGTGCAGCGGCTGACAGGCATTACCGAGGCGCGCCTGCGGGCTGGGGACATCAGCGAGCTGGAAGCCCGGTCGGCGCGCAGCGACGCGGCTCGCGTCCAAGTCGTGCGCCGGGCCGTCGAGCATGACCGGAACCTCGCCCGTCTCACCCTTGCCGCGACCATCGGACTCGATCTGGTGGGCGACCAGCTGCGGCCCGTCCCGAGTGAGGGGGTCGACCCTGCCACGTGCGGCACCGAAGCCGCGCGACTCGAGGATGCGCTTGCCTCGCGGCCGGACGTGCGTGCCGCGGAGATCGGCATCGAGGCGGCCGCGCAACGAGCCCGGTGGGAGCGTTCTCGGGTGGTCACCCTGCTCGGGATTCTCGACGCCAACGGTCAAGGGGCCGAGGGGTTCGAACTCGGACCCGGCGTGGGTCTCGACGTGCCGCTCTTCTCACGCAACCAAGGCGGGATCGGTCGCGCCGACGCAGAAGTCGAGAGGGCGAGCCGGCAATACGCCGCTGTCAGAGCGCAGGTGGTGAGCGATGTCCGTTCCGCCGCCGTTCGAGTGCAGCAGGCCGAACAGGCCATCAGCGCATGGCGAGAGGAGATCGTGCCGTCCCTCGAAGTGGAGCAGCGTCAGGCGGAGAGCGCCTACCAGGCGGGCGAGATTCCGCTCTTCATGCTCCTGGAGGTCAGCCGGCGTCTCGTCGACGGCCGGGTGCGCCTGCTCGACGCCGAGGCCGACCTGCAGCGGGCGACGATCGCGCTCGAACGCAGTATCGGCCGCTCGTGCGCCCATCGCTGAGGATTTCAACATCATGTCTCGTTCTTGCAGCCTCGTCGTGCTCGCGGTTCTGATCACCGGCTGCTCCCGGTCGGGGCCGGCACCGGCCGCGCATGAAAGTCCTGCGAGTGTCGAGCATCCTCGCACCGAGGCGGAGCTGTCCACGATCAAGCTGACGGCCGAAGCCGTGAAACGACTGGGCATCGAGACCGTCACGGTGCGCACTGATTCAGCCGCCGCCACGCGTACGCTCGGAGCGGAAATCGTCGTGCCCGAGGGCCGTAGCGTGGTCGTCACCGCACCCGTTGCTGGCACGCTGACTGGTGCGGCGGGCTCGCGGGCAGGCGTCCGAGTCCGTCGGGGCGAGCGGTTGATGACGATCGCGCCGCTCGTCGCGGCGGAACGCGATCAGCGCATCGAAGCGCAGCGGGCCGTCACAGGCGCGGAGGCTGAGGAAACGGCGGCCCGCCAACGCTTGCAGCGACTCGAACAGCTGTTGAAGGACGGCGCCGCGAGTGCCCGCAGCGTCGAAGAGGCCCGCGCGCAGCATCAGGTCAGTGTGGCGGCGCTCACGGCCGCCCGTGAGCGCCTCCAAGGAGCGTCGACGAATCCTGTCGGCGCTCAAGGGGAGCTCACCGTCTCTGCACCGTTCGATGGGATTGTGCAGCGAGTGTCCGCAGTGCCAGGCCAGACGGTCGCCGCATCGGCGCCTCTGCTCGAGATCGCGCAGGTCGACATGCTCTGGGTCCGGATCGCGGTATACGCCGGCGATGTGGCGGCTGTCGACGAAGCACAACCGGCGGTGGTGCGGAGACTGGGAGCCTCGGAAGCCCCTGTTCGAGCGACCCGCGTCCCTGCGCCGCTGCAGGGTGACCCCGCAGCGGCGTCGGTCGATCTCTACTACGCCCTGTCAGGAGCATCGAACGGTCTCAGACCCGGAGAACGCGTGCTCGCCGAGCTCCCACTGAGGAGTACGGAAACAGGACTGGTCGTTCCAGACACGGCCGTTCTCTACGACATTCACGGAGCGACGTGGGTCTACGAAGACCTTGGCGGCAATGCCTACGTCCGACGTCGGGTCGAGATCGCTCGGCACGCCGGGAACCGTGCGGTCGTGAGACGCGGGCTGGCGGAGGGGAAACGAGTCGTGACGGCGGGAGCCGCGGAACTCTTCGGCACCGAGTTCGGAGCGGGGCACTAGCATGCGCTGGCTCGTCGCCCTGTCGCTGCGTAACCGCATCGTCGTCGTCGCGCTCGGAGTGCTGCTCGTCGTCATGGCGGCACGGACGCTCCGCACGACGCCCCTCGACGTGTTCCCGGAGTTTGCGCCGCCGTTGGTGGAGGTGCAGACCGAGGCGCCGGGCCTCTCCACCAACGACGTCGAGTCGCTGGTCACCGTGCCGCTCGAGGCCGCGCTGAATGGCATTCCAGGTCTGGACAGGATTCGGTCGAAGTCAGTCCTGGGATTGTCGTCAGTCGTGCTGATCCTCGATCCCGCGACCGACGTGATGACCGCGCGACAGATGGTGCAGGAGCGCTTGTCGCGCGCGGCCTCACAGTTGCCAGGGGTGGCTCATCCGCCGGTCATGCTCTCCCCGCTGTCGTCGCTCAGCCGGGTGATGAAGATCGGGATGACCTCGGAGACGTTGAGCCAGGTCGAATTGAGCACGCTGGCGAAGTGGACGGTTCGGCCGCGGCTGATGGCGATTCCTGGCGTGGCGAACGTGGCCATCTGGGGACAGCGCGATCGGCAGCTGCAGGTGCTCGTCGATCCGGATCGGCTGCGGGCCCATGGGATCACGGTCGATCAGGTCGTGCACGCGGCCGGCGAAGGCGTGTCGCTGCAGGCTGGTGGATTTCTCGATACGCCCAATCAGCGGCTGGCTATTACGCACGCCGCTGCGGTCGGCTCCGTAAAGGATCTCGAATCGATCGTGGTCGCATCACGCAACGGCGCCGTCTTGAGAGTGCGCGACGTTGCGACGGTTGTGGAGGGGTTCCCGGCGCCGATCGGCGATGCCGTGATCAACAGCGGGCCCGGGCTCATGTTGATCGTCGAGAAGCAACTGGGCGCGAACACGCTGACCGTCACCCGCGGCGTCGAACAGGCGCTTGCAGCAGATGAAGCCCGCCCTGAGCGGTGTGGCGGTCGACCCCACGATCTTCAGGCCGGCGACATTCATCGAGATGTCGCTCCAGAACCTGAGCCGCGCGTTGCTCGTCGGCTGTGTGCTGGTGATTCTGGTCCTGATGGTGTTCCTCGCGGACTGGCGTACCGCGCTCATCAGCAGTATCGCGATCCCCCTGTCGCTCCTCGCCGCCGGCCTGCTCTTGCACTACCGCGGCGGCACGCTCGACACCATGGTCCTGGCCGGACTCGTCATCGCACTCGGCGAGGTCGTGGACGACGCGATCATTGACGTCGAGAACATCGTCCGGCGCCTGCGATTGAACAGCGCGGCGGAGCACCCGCAACCCGCGATTCGCGTCGTGCTCGACGCCTCCATGGAAGTGCGCAGTGCCGTGCTCTACGGGAGCCTGATCGTCGTGGTCGTGTTCGTGCCGGTCTTCATGCTCGACGGCCTGGCCGGCGCGTTCTTCCGTCCGCTCGCGCTGTCTTACGTCCTCGCCATCCTCGCATCGCTTCTGGTTGCCCTCACCATTACCCCAGCGCTCGCGCTACTGCTGCTGCCGAAGCATCTGGAACACAAGGAATCGCGCCTGGTCGGCGGTCTGAAGACGCGATATCGCCGCATGCTGCCTTCCTTCGTCGACCGGCCGAAGACCGCGCTCGGGTCGTTGGCGGCGTTGCTGCTGGTCACGGCCCTCACGGTGCCGTTCCTCGGTGAAGAGTTCCTCCCGAGCTTCCGCGAGTACGACTTTCTGATGCACTGGGTGGAGAAACCGGGCACGTCGATCGAGGCGATGCAACGCATCACCGAACGCGCCAGCCGCGAGTTGATGGCGGTACCCGGTGTCCGCAACTTCGGCGCCCACATCGGTCGCGCCGAGGTCGCCGACGAGGTCGTCGGACCGAACTTCACCGAACTGTGGGTGAGCCTCGATCCGTCCGTCGACTACGAGGCCACGGTCGCCACGATTCAGTCGATTGTGGACGGCTATCCTGGGCTCTACCGCGATCTGCTGACCTACCTGCGTGAGCGCATCAAGGAAGTCCTGACCGGCGCGAGCGCGACCATCGTGGTTCGCGTCTATGGACCCGATCTCGAAGGACTGCAGGCACAGGCGCAGGCCGTGCGCGGCGTGATGGCGAAGGTGGCGGGCGTCGCCGATCTGACGGTGCAGGCGCAGGTGCTCGTGCCGAAGGTCGAGGTCCGATTCGATCCCGACCGCGCGGCGGCGTTTGGACTCACCCCGGGTGAGGTGCGGCGGGCGGCTGCCACGCTGGTGCAAGGCACGAAGGTCGGGGAGTTCTACGAGGAGCAGCAGCTCTTCGATGTCGTCGTGTGGGGGACTCCGGAAGTCCGTCGGAATCTCGATGCCATTCGCACGCTGCAGGTGCCGGTCGCGAACGGAGGCATGGTGCCGCTCGGAAGCGTCGCGGCTGTCGACGTCACACCGACGCCAAACGAAATTACCCGCGAGAACGGGTCACGACGCATCGACGTCACCTCGAACGTGCGCGGACGTGACCTCGGTGCAGTGGCCAGGGACATTCAGGGGCAGCTCGCGGGTGTGTCGTTTTCGCAAGGGTTTTACGCGGAAGTGTTGGGCGAGTATGCCGAGCGTCAGGCGTCATCGACGCGACTGACGCTGCTCGGCGGGATCGCAGTCGCTGCGATTTTCTTGATCCTGATGGCAGACTTCGGATCGGCGCGGGTGGCCACGCTCGTCTTCCTCACGCTGCCCTTCGCCTTGGTCGGGGCAATCGTCGCGGCGTTCTTGACAGGCGGCGTCTTGTCCCTGGGATCGTTAGTGGGGCTGGTCACCGTGATCGGCATCTCGGCTCGAAACGGGATCATGATGATCAGTCACTACCGGCATCTCGAACTGCAGGAGGGCGTGGCCTTCGGCCGAGAGCTGATTCTGCGGGGCTCAGAGGAACGCCTGGCGCCCATTCTCATGACGGCACTTGCCACGGGCCTGGCGCTCGTACCCATCGTGCTCGGTGGCACCCGGGCGGGTTACGAGATTGAGCATCCGCTCGCGGTGGTCATTCTCGGCGGGCTGTTCACGTCCACGCTGCTCAACCTGTTCATCGTGCCGGCGCTTTATCTGAGGTACGGACGTTCGGCACTGACGTCGGCGGAAGAGACGGTCTGAAGGCACATTGTCGTAGCACCGTTTCTTTCTCGTGCTAGTCGTCGTCGTCCGGCCGGAACTCGTTCCGGAGGATGTAGGAGCCGATGGCGTAGCCGGCGGCCTTCCCGTCCTCGCGCGAGAACCGGTAGTGGAAGCCGCCCCAGATGCGCGAGGTGGAGGCCTCCTCGACCTGATGATCGAAGCTGCGGTAGGTGCGGGTCGAGCCGGCCGGGTTGCGCGATCAGCTCGCCGCGTGCACCTTCGCGAGGCTGCCGGCCACGTAGTCGCCGGGCACCGTGCGCGCCGCGATGTTGAGCCGGTTCCAGCCGTTGATCGCCACGACCGCCAGGCTCAGGTGCACCAGCTCGTCCTCAGAGAACTGCTCCCGCACGCGCTCGTACACGTCGTCCGGGACACCAGTCTCGGAGACGAGCGTGAGCGCTTCGGTCCACTCCAGCGCGGCGCGCTCCCGCGCCGAGTAGTACGGCGTCTCGCGCCACGCGTCGAGGCCGTAGAGCCGCTGTTCGGTCTCGCCGATCGCGCGCGCATCCTTGCTGTGCATGTCCAGACAATAGGCGCAACCGTTGATTTGCGACGCGCGCATCCGGACGAGGTTGAGCAGTGTGTGATCGAAGCCCGCCTGACGGACCTGCCGTTCGAGGCCGAACATGGCCTGCATAACGCCTGGGTTCACGTGCATGAGATCGATTCGAGCGTTCATGATGTTTTCGCCTCCCACCAATCAAGACGAATCAGAAATAATCTTGTGACACCGGCGCCGGTGCACGCCGGTGTCACAGACGGCCTCCCTCATTCGTCTAAAGATCAGGAGGAGTGCAAGGCACGTGAGCCATGGCAGCAACTGACTGGGACGAGGCCACGTTCGAGGCGCATCGACCTCTGCTGTTCTCGATTGCGTACAGGATGCTCGGCAGCGCCAGCGAAGCCGAGGATGTCATCCAGGACGCGTGGCTCCGGGCGCTTCAAGACGAGCACGCCGACGTCCGCTCCCCTCGCGCGTATCTCACGACCATCGTCACGCGGCTGTGCATCGACCATCTGCGCAGCGCCGAGCGGACTCGCATGGAGTATCCAGGTCCATGGCTGCCCGAACCGTTGGCAGAACCGAATCAGGAATCCGCCGAGCTGGCGTCGTCCCTGACGACGGCATTCCTCGTACTGCTGGAGCAGCTGGCGCCGACCGAGCGCGCGGTCTTCCTGCTGCGCGAGGTGTTCGAGCTCGACTTCGACGAGATCGCGAGGAGCGTCGGCAAGAGCGAGGCGAACACGCGGCAGATCCTCACGCGCGCGCGCGGCCGGCTCCGCGATTCGCGCCCGCGCTTCACCGTGTCGCGTCGTGAATCAGAGGAGATCGTGCGGCGCTTCCGGCACGCCTGCGTCACCGGCAACGTCGAGGCGCTGATGGCGGTGCTGCACGCCGACGCGAGGCTCGTCGCCGATGGCGGCGGCAAGGCGGCCGCGGCGACGCGCCCCGTGCTCGGCGCGGATCGCATCGCGAAGTTCGTGCTCGGCTATGCCGGCAAGATGCACTGGTCGGAGTCGGACTTCCAGCTCGTCACGATCAACGGCGCGCCGGGTCTGCTGATGCGCCATCCGCTCTCCGGCAACGGCACCTACTCGTTCGACATCGCCGACGGCCGCATTCGCGCGATCTACGTCGTGCGCAACCCCGACAAGCTGCGTGGGTTCCTCGAGCACACGCATTGAGCGTGCTCGACGGACTACTCGGCCAGCACGCGATGGACAAACGACATTGCGACCGATCCTTCACCTACTGCCGATGCCACGCGCTTGATGTTGCCGCACCGAACGTCGCCCACGGCGAACACGCCCGGACGTGAGGTTTCGAACAGATACGGCGAACGCTCGAGCGGCCAGTGGGCGGCTGCGAGATCTTCCTGCGACAGGTCCGGTCCGGTCTTGATGAAGCCTTTCGCGTCGAGCGCGACACAGCCATTCAGCCATCCGGTATTTGCCTCGGCCCCGGTCATCAGGAATACGTGCCTGACATCGTGACTCGTGACGGCCCCTGTGCCGTCGCGCCACAGCACACGTTCCAGATGCCCGTTTCCCTCGAGAGCCACGATCTCGGTTCTCGTTCTGAGCTGGATGGTCGGGGTCTCCTCGATGCGGCGGATCAGGTATCGCGACATGCTCTCCGAGAGGCTGTTGGATCGGACGAGCACATGAACCCGTCTTCCCGTCCGCGCCAGAAATACCGCGGCCTGGCCGGCCGAGTTGGCGCCGCCGACGACGATGACCTCGTCGCCGTCGCCGAGCTGCGCTTCCTCCATGAAGGTCGCGTTGTAGTAGACGCCGGCACCTTCGAACTGCCCGAGATTCGCGAGCGACGGCTTCCGGTATCGCGCCCCTGTGGCGATGACTCACTGTGCGAGCCGCGACGGTCGCGCCGTCGTCCAGTCTCACGCCGTAGGGCTTTCGTTCGCAGGTCAGCTCCGCGGCGCCTTTCGCGATCATGACGGCGGCGCCGAACTTCTGGGCCTGGGCATAGGCGCGTGCGGCCAGCTCCTGGCCTGAAATCCCGGTGGGAAACCCGAGGTAGTTCTCGATTCTCGAGCTCGAGCCCGCCTGTCCTCCAGGCGAACTGGCCTCGATGACCAGCGCATCGAGTCCCTCGGAAGCCGCGTAGACCGCGGCCGCAAGACCCGCCGGTCCGGCGCCGACGATGACGACATCGCGCAGGCGAACCTGGTCGATCCGCTCGTTGAAGCCGAGATGATCCGCAATCTTCTCGTTGCCGGGATTCCTCAGCACGGCCTCGCCGCGGCAGATCAGGACCGGTATTTCTGCCGGGTCCACGTGAAAGCGATCGAGCAGTTCCCTGGTGTCGGCGTCACGATCAAGGTCGAGGTACTTGTAAGGGTGGCCATTGCGCGTGAGGAATTCCTTGATGCGTAACGTTGCCGCGGAGTGGACGGAGCCGATGAGCAGCACGTCGCCAATCCCCTGCGCCACCAGCGCGGTCCGTCGATAGATCAACGCCTTCATCAGCACTTCGCTCATCTCGGCGTCAGTCTGAATGAGGGCGTGCATCTGGTCGTGTGTCAGCTGGACGACTTCGCCCGAGCCACTGACGCGGAGGCGCATCTGCGCGGGGCGGCCGAGGATCATGCTGATGTCACCGCTGAACTGAGCCGGACCGAGAACTGCGACCAGAAGGTCGCCCAGGCCCGACGGGCGAACGACCTCGATCGCACCAGCCTTCAGCACAAAGAACGGCACGTCGGTCTGGCCGCCTTCGATCAACACTTCCCCGCGCGTGATTGGACGAATCACTCCGCGGGAGGCAATCCGCGCGATCTGGGCGGAACTCAGAGTCGGAAACAGGAGCGCCGCATTCGCGGCGCTCGTGAGCTGGGTCGACCGGATGGTCTCTGTCAACACGTCACCTCCACGGTCGCCCGCGGATCTGACGAGAGGTCGCTTATGCGAATCGCTTGACGAACTCGAGCGCCTTCTCGGCGACCTCCCGCCAGCCGGCGTCGATCGTCAGCGAGTGCCCGCGGCCCGCCATCTTGACGATCTCGGTCACGCCCTTATTGCGCTTCTGCTTCTTGTAGGACGCGTTCGCGATCGCCCAGGGGACCGTATGGTCCGAGTCGGCCGAGACGATCAGCATCGGACCCCGCTCCGGGTTCGTCGAGTCCACTTTCGCCTCTGACCACGGGTTGATGTTCGCGGACGCCGCCTGGAAGAGCGGCTCGCCGGCGCCGGCGACGGAATAGCCGAGGTACAGCTCCTTCGCCTCGTCCTCGCCGACCGCGTTCGCGAAGCTGTAGTGGAACTGCTCGTAGGTGAGCGGGACCGCCCGGTTCCAGTTCGCCGGGTTGCGCAGGGCGACGCTGGCCGTGCGCAGCGCCGAGAACGGCAACGGGAGCACGCCGCGGAACGGAGCAGGACTGATCGCGACCGACGCGGCGGCGAGCCCGCGACCCGCGAGAATCATGGTCAGCAGGCCCCCGAATGAGTGGCCGATGATCACGGGCTTCCGATCCAGGCGGCGGATGATCGCCTCCTCGTAGTCGGCGATCTCGCTGATCCCCTTGCCAGCGAACACCTCAGGGTGCTCCCTGGCCTCGGCGACCGTCTCGGGATCGTCGGGCCAGCCTGGTGTCACGCCCACGTAGCCGGCTTCCTCGAACAGCGTCACCCAGCGGTCCCAGCTCGAAGGCAGCAGCCAGAGTCCGTGCACGAACACGACGGGTGTGGCTTTGGTCGCGTTGGCGCGCTCGATTTGTGCTGCTTCGTGGTCAGTGATGGTCGATTGGGTGGTCGCGATGGTCATCTCCTCCTCCTCGTCTCTCGTGCAACAGAACGTTAGTGGTGCGTTCGTGCTGGCTAGGACCGGGCAACACGTCGTGATGTGACACCGTTCTTCTATCACACCTGTCACATTTCGACGCGTCATTCGGTCTTTGTTGCGAGCAGTTGGCCATGGAGTTCGACGCCGATGGTGCAGTACGCCAATCACGCCGGCCTGCTAACGAGCCTCCCGACCGTCGAAGAGGTTCTGGACGCTCACGCGTCGGAGTTAGGGCACGACCTCATCGCGTATCGGAACCACGTGTACCGGGTTGTGAATCTGTGCCTCGCGATCGTGGGAGACAGCCGCGTCGAGGTCGAGAAGATAGCTGTCGCCGCGGTCTTCCACGACCTCGGGATCTGGACGAACAATACGTTCGACTACATCGCTCCATCCGTCGCGGTGGCACGCGAGCACCTCGCGGCTCGAGGGATGGCGGCCTGGATCCCCGAGATCGAGGCGATGATCGTGGATCACCATAAGATCACGCCCTCGCGCGCAAGCCCGCAGTCGCTGGTCGAATCATTTCGGCGCGCGGATTGGATCGACGTGTCGCGCGGGTTACGAAGGTTCGGCCTCCCGCGCAAGTTCATCGCGGCTGTCGCCGCTACGTGGCCGAGTGCGGGCTTCCATCGACGGCTCGTTGAGCTGACGATTGATCGCTTCTTTAAACATCCGCTCACACCTCTGCCGATGGTCAAGTGGTGACGTCGACAAACACCGAGGCTCGCGGTGAGGCGCTATGCTGACCGAACGCTCGATTCTTTGTCCTGTTGACTTCTCCGAGCAGTCCCGACAGGCCCTTCTGTGGGCATCGGCTATTGCGCAGTACCGTGGTGGAGAGCTGACAGTCCTGCCTGTCGTCGAGCCACTGCTCGCCAAGGCCGCTGGAGTCCGCCTTGGTGTCGATCTCGCCCGGGAAGATGTCGAGCCTGCGCTGCGCGAGTTTGTCGAGGCCACATTGCCGGAACCGGAGCGGCAGGCATCACACCTCCGGATGGAGGTGACGGTAGGAGACCCATCAGAAGCGATTCTGGAAACCGGTCGCAGGCGGAAGGCCGGGCTGATCGTGATGGGCACGCACGGGCTTGGAGGGTTCCGGAAGCTCCTTCTCGGCTCGACGACCGAGCAGGTATTGCGGCGGACCGAGTTGCCCGTTCTTGCAGTGCCTCCAGGAGCGGTGGGTGCGCCGGCCGTGGAACACCCGGGCGTTCAGCTGAGAAAGATTCTCTTGGCAACCGACTTTCGCGAGAGCGCAATGGCTGCCACGCAGTGGGCGGGCGACCTCGCTTCCGACCTCAGCGTCCCCCGTGTCCTTGCGCACGTTGTCGAGCCTGTGGTCGTGCCGCCGCGGTGGCAGGAATTAGTCGCCGATTTCGAAAGTGACCGCGTTGCATCCGGACAGCGAATGCTGGCGAGATTGTCCGCCAGCTTTCGCGATACGCATAGCGATTGCGTTGTATCGGTCGGCCGTCCGGCCGACTCCATTGCGGCGGTAGCCGCCGAGTACGGAGCAGGTCTTGTCGTCATGGGCCTGGCAAACTCCGAGGACTCGGAGCCGCGCAACCCGGGCTCGATTGCGTACCGCGTTCTACGCATCGCCCATGTTGCGGTCGTTGTCGTGCCCCGCTCTGCGGCGCAAGCTGCGCCCGACCGGGCCAGCTAGCCGGCGTGCGGTCAATCGGTCGAGCTTTTAGGAAACATGAAAGAGGTGACACTCGCCATGCCATGGTCATGGAAACTGGCACGCATCGCCGGAATTGACGTGTACGTGCACGCCACTTTCCTCATGGTGGTGGCATGGATTGCCCTGATCCACTGGAATGAGAGTCAAAGCCTGGCAGCGGTGATCGAAGGCGTGGGGTTCATCCTCGCGCTGTTTGGCTGCGTCGTGCTCCATGAGTTTGGTCATGCGCTGACGGCTGCGCGGTATGGCATCCGCACCAGGGACATTACGTTGCTCCCGATCGGGGGCTTGGCTCGACTCGAACGAATACCGGATGTGCCTATCCAGGAGCTCTGGGTAGCGCTGGCCGGACCGGCCGTGAACGTGGTCATTGCGGCTGTGCTGTTCGGCTGGTTGCAGGCGTCCAGCGCTTGGCAATCCGTCGATCAAATAGGAGTTACGACAGGCGCGTTTGCCGAACGGTTGATGCTTGCCAACGTGTTCCTGGCCGGGTTCAATCTCCTGCCGGCATTTCCTATGGACGGCGGTCGCGCCCTCCGAGCATTACTGGCCACACGGATGGACTACACGCGAGCGACGCAGCGTGCGGCCATGATCGGGCAGGGCATGGCGATCCTCTTTGCCTTTGTCGGGCTCCAAGGCAATCCGACGCTAATCTTCATCGCACTCTTCGTGTGGATCGGCGCGGGACAGGAAGCCAGCATGGCGCAGATGAAATCAGCTCTCGCCGGCATTCCGTTGCACCGCGCGATGCTCACGCACTTTCGGACGTTGACGCCGACGAGCACGCTGGGAGACGCAGTCGATTTTCTGTTGACTGGATCACAGCAGGATTTTCCGGTGGTCGCACACGGACGTATCCAAGGCATGCTGAGACGAAGCGATCTAGTCAAAGCCCTGACGCAAGGCGGGAGGAGTGCGTCCGTGGCCGACAACATGAAGCGGGATTGTCCTACCGCGGAAGCATCAGAAATGCTCGAGACCGTGCTTGGTCGTGTGCAGGGCCGGGATTGTCACACGATACCGGTTCTCGAGCATGGCGCTCTGATTGGTCTTGTCACCATGGACAACGTTGGAGAGTTCCTGATGATCCAGTCCGCCGAACGAGCACGTTCATCATGAATCCGGATCCGACGCTCCCGCCGTCCTCGCGCACTTCCGTTGCGCTGGTACGTCACAACGAATCCCTGTATCCGGTCAATGGCTCGTAGAAGCGGCCACTGCAGATTCAGAACAACCGGCAACCGCAGTTGGAGGAACGGTAATGAAGAGCACAGCAGCGTTGTTGGCAGTCTCGCTGTCGCTTGCGGGCGGCACACTCGTGGCTCAGAACGACTCGGTCCAATCACTCTTGTCGAAGGATCTCGCAGGGGTGCCGGGCAAAGAGCTCTCAATGATCACAGTCGAGTACTATCCTGGAGAATCGAGCCCGGAGCATACGCATCATGCGCAGGCGATGGTCTACGTCCTGGAAGGCTCGATCGTGATGCAGGTCAAAGGTCAGGCACCCGTCACATTGACGCCGGGACAGACCTGGTATGAGGGTCCGGACGACGTGCACGTGGTCAGCCAAAACGCGAGCAACTCCGCGCCGGCCAAGTACCTGGTGTTCATGGTGAAGGACAAGGGCGCACCGATTCTGACGCCCGTCAAAAGCGGCGATAACGACGTGCAGCAGAGTGGTCCCGGCAAGGCGGGGCAACCGCTGTACCTTCGGTGACGTTGTAACCAGGGAACTGACTATATGAGTACGCAGGTCGATACTGGCGCAGCGGTCAACGGGTCGTTGAAAGATGCGTCTCGGGACCGACTCGTATGCCTGCAGCGCCACTGGATGTGGGCTGACGAGGCGATGGCGAGATTCGACCGGGAACTGGCCGATGGGTTGGACTACGACGATGATCCCATGTCCGATCGCCCGTTCGGCGCGTACTATCACTGGTGCGCGCTATTGTGCGCCTTTGGCGAGGCGGCGCTCGATCACGGCCTCCTGTCGCCATTGGAGCTCGAACCGATTCGACAGGACCTCGAGGCCAGTCTGCCCGGCCTCAGAGCAAGCCGACAGCTTCTTGTCGTCATCCCGGCGTCGCTGGAGGAGCATCCTCGTCTCGTGGATCTGCTCCGCGATGGCGAGACGCTGCCTCGGCTGCGGCGCGTTCATCTGGCGTTCGGTGAAGCGCTCCGGAAGGAGCACGTATCGCGGGAGATCGACTCGTTGGATCAGTAAGCGACGACGTAGCGCCGAGGAAAGCGACGATATACAGTCAGTAGTCGTCAGCCGTGTCGGCGCGGCCGCGCCGGGCCGTGTCAGCCGTGGCGCCGCCCCACCGCCAGTTCCGAATCTCCGGCATGTCCACGCCGTGCCTCGCGATGTACTGCTTGTGCTCGATGAGGCGGTCGCGGATTGCCTGCCGCGCGTAGGCGGTACGCGCCCCGAGGTGCGGCACGCGACTGATGACGTCCTCGACGAGGTGGAAGCGATCCACGTCGTTCAGCACCACCATGTCGAAGGGCGTGGTCGTGGTGCCCTCTTCCTTGTAGCCGCGCACGTGCAGGTTCGCATGGTTCGCCCGCCGGTACGTGAGCCGGTGAATCAGCGAGGGATAGCCGTGGAACGCGAAGATGATCGGCTTGTCGACCGTGAAGAGCGCGTCGAAGTCGCGGTTCGAGAGGCCGTGCGGATGCTCCTCGGCCGGCTGCAGCTTCATGAGGTCGACCACGTTGACCACGCGCACGCGGAGCGCCGGCACGTGCTCGCGCAGCAGCTCCACGGCGGCCAGCGTCTCGAGCGTCGGCACGTCGCCGCAGCACGCCATGACGACGTCGGGCTCCGAGTCGCTGTCGTTGCTCGCCCACTCCCAGATCCCGATGCCCGCCGTGCAGTGCTTCACGGCCTGATCCATCGTCAGCCACTGCGGCGCCGGCTGCTTGCCGGCGATGATTACGTTGATGTAGTCCCGACTGCGCAGGCAGTGATCGGTCACACTGAGCAGGCAGTTTGCGTCGGGCGGCAGGTACACGCGGATCACCGACGCCTTCTTGTTGACGACGTGATCGATGAAGCCCGGATCCTGGTGGCTGAAACCGTTGTGGTCCTGCCGCCACACGTGGCTCGAGAGCAGGTAGTTCAGCGACGCAATCGGCCGCCGCCACGGGATGTGTCCAGCCGCCTTCAGCCATTTCGCGTGCTGGTTGACCATCGAGTCTACGATGTGGATGAAGGCCTCGTAGCACGAGAAGAAACCATGGCGCCCCGTGAGGAGGTATCCTTCCAGCCAGCCCTGGCACTGGTGCTCCGACAGCATCTCCATCACTCGCCCGTCGGGTGCCAGCTCGTCGTCGTCGGGCAGGCGCTCGGCGTACCACGCGCGCTCGGTGACGTCGAGGACGTCCTGCCAGCGGTTCGAGTTGTTCTCGTCCGGGCTGAAGAGACGAAAGTTCCGCGTCTCGAGATTCAGCTTCATCGCGTCGCGGAGGAACCGTCCCATTGTGCGTGTGGCCTCGGCATCGACCGCCCCCGGAGCCGGCACGTCGACCGCGTAGCGCCGGAAATCGGGCAGCCGCAGGTCTCTCAACAGCAGTCCGCCGTTGGCGTGAGGATTTGCGCCCATCCGCCGCTCGCCATTCGGGGCCTGCTCGCCCAGGTCGGGATGGAGCCGTCCCGTCACATCGAAGAGCTCCTCGGGCTTGTAGCTCTTCATCCAGGTTTCGAGAACGCGAACGTGGTCGGGGTTCTCGTGCATCTCTCCCATCGGCACCTGGTGCGATCGCCACGACCCCTCGGTCTTCTTGCCGTCCACTTCCGGCGGTCCGGTCCACCCCTTCGGCGAGCGGAACACCAGCGCAGGCCATCGCGGGCGCTCCGTCGATCCCGCTCCGCGCGCTGCCTGCTGGATGCGCCGAATCTCGTCGACGATCGCGTCGAGCGCGGCGGCCATCGACTCGTGCGTTGCCCTCGGCTCGTCGGCCTCGACGATGTAGGGCCGATACCCGTAGCCGCGGAGCAGCAAATCCAGCTCCTCGCGACCGATCCGCGCCAGCACCGTCGGGCTCGCGATCTTGAAGCCGTTCAGGTGGAGGATCGGCAGCACGGCGCCGTCGGTCGCCGGGTTGAGGAACTTGTTCGAGTGCCAGCTCGTCGCGAGCGGTCCTGTTTCGGCCTCGCCGTCGCCAATCACGCATGCAACGAGGAGATCGGGGTTGTCGAAGGCCGCTCCGTACGCGTGCGACAGGCTGTAGCCGAGCTCACCGCCTTCGTGGATCGAGCCCGGCGTCTCGGGCGCGACGTGGCTGGGGATGCCGCCAGGAAACGAGAACTGCGTGAAGAGACGTTTCATTCCCGCCTCGTCCTGCGACACGTCCGGATAGACCTCGCTGTACGTCCCTTCGAGATAGGTGTTGGCTACGAGCGCGGGCCCGCCGTGGCCCGGGCCGGCGATGTACAGCACCGAGAGGTCGTGTTTCCTGATGACGCGATTGAGGTGGACGTAGATGAAGTTGAGCCCTGGAGTGGTGCCCCAATGACCGAGCAGCCTGGGCTTGATGTGTTCCGCTTTCAGCGGTTCCTTCAGGAGCGGGTTGTCGTACAGATAGATCTGTCCGACTGACAGATAGTTGGCGGCCCGCCAATACGCATCCAGTTTGTCGATCTCGTCAGCCGTTAGTGTGCCGGCCTGCGTTGGATTAGTGGCGACGTTCTCTTCGGTCTCTGTGGGGATTGTTCTTGCCATGGCGATACTCGCGTGGGTCAGTCAGTGCCGAGCGAACCAGCCGAGCATACAGCCGTCGTGTGACGGAAGGTAATCGAATCCTTGTCCTGTGTCACAGAACAGCGGCTAGTGCGGTCTGTAGTGGCAAACGGTGAAACGCGCGGCCGCCCCGGTTCACAGCAGGCGGCTCGTCATCGGTTCGACGGGAGCAGAGGCCTCCAGTTGCATTGGTCGCCTCGCTGTAGGGTTCTGTCGCGGCAGTCTGCCTGGAGATGAGTTCTCACACGTCGTTTGACAGGCGCGTTCAAGCGGCGGATGATCCGCGCGGTGCGGACGGGCTATCGTCGATCGTCCGTGAAAGTGCTATGTACCCTTCTCGTGGGCTTCACAAGCAGTGCGAGTGATGACGAACTGAGGAGGGATTTCCATGGGCGACGATCTTGCCGCAGCTAACGTCAATCGCTCGTATCAGCTCGCCGCGTCGAGCATCGCGATCTTCACGTTCCTGCTGTTCTTCCTGTATCCGAGGTTCGCAAGCGGTCAAGTCGACGCCTTGCGGTATCAAGCCACCTTGATCGTGATGGGTGTGGCGACATTTTCATTCGCGTTCGCGTCCCTCTATTACTACGGCGCCTCGCTTGGAGGCCGGATCGACCATGCCGAGCGGGTTGAGTACTCCCGTCGAGGCGATCGCTGCTGGCTGCTCGGATGCGTTTTGCTGTTCCTGGCTCCGAGCTTGATCCTCTTCACGGTCAGGCTTCTTGCCGTCGCGTCTGTGTGGTTCGCACTCTGGCTGGTCTACCTGCTCTTCGTGATCCGCTACTTCCCCCGCGTCCAGACTGGGGAAGACCAGAGCTCGCGCACCGCGCGCACAGACTAGCAGTCCCGATCGCGCAAATAGATCTGGTGGACGGTTCGGTTGTACGCGGCCAGCGCGCCGCCGTGTGAGGCGGCTGACCCAGCCTCGTCGCGCTGAAAACGTCACAACGCATCCCCGTATCCGGTCAATGGCTCGTAGAAGCGCCACTGCTGTTCCCCCGAGGACTCTCAATGATCATCGAGCAGCAGGGGCCGCTCCGAGACGGAACACAACCATGCCATCTGTACTGTCGCGAAACCCTGCGCGGGTATCCGGCGGCCCTGTGCCGCTACCCATCGGACGCCCATCCTCACCCGTGCCACGCCTCAACCAGCTAGGCACGGGCATGTCGGCACGGGCCGACATCTACGCCCGACCTGACGTCTACGACATGGAATACGAGGGCGCCAGCAATCACGACGCCCGTTTCTTCGCTCGCTTGCTCGCGCGCGTCCGCCCGCGTCGCGTGCTGGAGCTGGCCTGCGGGTCGGGCCGGGTCACCTTCACCCTGGCCGCAACCCTGCCCAGGGCAGAGATCGTGGGTGTGGACTCGTCGGTCGACATGCTCGACCAGGCTGCCACGGCGCACGATGCTGCTGCGCCGTCGGTGCGCGAGCGCGTGTCACTCGTGGAAGGCGACATGCGCGACTGGCCAGGTACGGGCGTCCCCTTCGACGCCGTCGTCATCGCCTGCTGCTCGGTCTCGCACTTGCTTACGCTCGATGATCGTCGTCGCACCTGGGCCACCGCGTTTCGCTTGCTCCGTCCTGGCGGCGTCTTCATTCTCGATGTCTGCGTGCCCGACCTGGCGACGCTTGCCGAAGCGCAACGCGTGCGACCACGCGCGTACGTGGATCTGGACATCGATGCCATGCGCCGGACTGCGGGGGAAGACGCTCGGTTGCTGCGGTGCACGGCCACGACCTACGAGCCGCACCTGCAGCGCGCCGACGTGCGTCTGATCTACGATCGGTTTGACCAACGCGCGCTGGCCGAGCGCCTCGTGACCGACTTCGCCAGCCACATCTACTTTCCGGCCGAGCTCGAGTTGTTGTTTCTGTCGGCAGGCTTCGAGATCTCGCGACAGTACGGGGATGACCGGTTCGTGAGCGTCGACCGCACGTCGTCCTACGTGGTAACCGTGGCGCGCCGGCCCCGTCGCTCGGGGCGTCGTCCGCATTGGTACCCTCGCAAAGTCACGCGACATGCAAAGGGATGCATGTGTCGACCATCATCGGGCTCTGCACCAGTCTCCGGCGCGCCTCATTCAATCTGATGCTGCGATGAGAAAGGTGGCACCCAGTGACTACTCAGCGAGGCGGATGCTCGCACATCGAAGCCGTGGAGACGGTCAGGCCGCCCGCTGCGCCAGTGTGTGACGAGTGCGTGAAGATGGGATCCCGGTGGGTGCACCTGCGAACGTGTCAAACCTGCGGCGGAACGCGGTGTTGTGACTCCTCGCCGAACCGGCACGCCAGCAAGCACGCCCGCAGCAGTGGCCATCCAGTGATCGCCTCTGCTGAAGAGGGTGAACGCTGGCTGTATTGCTACCCGGACGACGCGTTTGCCGAGTACTAGAGAAGGCGCCCGGTTGACATAACCGTACCGTTCAGCCGTATCGCCATCTAAATCGTTGCCATCTAAATCGTTCGCGCCAAGAATGATTTCGAGCGCGGCCGCGCCCGACCAGCAATTGCCCATCGCCCGAGGTGACATCAGGCCGTCGCTCCGCTGGCAAGTCTTCACACCTCCCCTTCGCGACCAAACCGCGCGCGGCTGCCTTCGATGGCATGCTCGATGGCACGCAATAGCGCGTCGGCGTCGAGTGGCTTCGTCAAGAACGCGACTGCTCCCGCGTTCATCGCCCGGACCGTGGCCTCACCGGCGTCGTAGCCCGAGATGAAGATGACAGGCATGTCGAGGCGGTCGAGAGCGAGGGACTCTAGGAGTTGGGGACCAGTGAAGTCCGGAAGGTTGACGTCAAGGATCAGGCAACTCGGGCCGGCCTGAACCGGTGGGTGAGCCAGGAACTCCCGTGCGGACGCGAATGTCCGCGATTGCCAGCCAGCGGACTCGATCAGCAATTCCAGCGATTCTCGCACCGAGACGTCGTCGTCAACGATGAACACGATTGGAGTGGCATACGACATGGTGACGACCTCAATTAAAGCAGTACGACCGGCGGCTGACTGCGCACCTGTGTAGCCTCAGTCGTGACCCGTCGGGAGGGAGAAGTCGTCCGCAGCACGGCGGCAACCAGGCACCGACGGAGCTTGAAATCGGGGACACTCGACGTTGCAGCTTCGGGCGTATCATCCAGTGTGCCAGGCGTCGCTCGGATGCTGAAGACAGCCGCCGTCGTCTCTGAAGAAGAGCAGCTGATCCTGTCGACCGTGTCGCCAGGAGCGGCGCAGAAACGGCTGGCTCTTGCCGTCGCGCTCGGATTGTTGATCGTCTTCGTTCTGATTGCCGCCGGGCCGCTTGGGAGCATCCAGACCGAGCCTGTCGCGGCATTCGTTCCGGCTTATGCAACGGCGATGTTCGTCTGCGATTCGATCACCGCGATTCTGCTCTTTGTCCAGTTTTCCATTCTGCGCTCACGCGCCATCCTCGTCATTGCGAGTGGATATCTTTTCACAGCGCTCATCCTCATTCCTTGGATCCTGGCGTTCCCTGGAGTGTTTGCGCCAAACGTCGGGCTCATTGGCGGTTTGCAGACCACGTCGTGGCTGTACTTCTCCCAGCACGCGGGCCTTCCTCTGTTCGCGATCTGGTATGCCTTGTCGAAGGGTACCTCGGCCGACGCACGCGTCTGGCGGGCGACACGTTCGGCGATCGCCGTGAGTGTCGTCCTGACCGCTGGCCTGGTCTCGGCAGTCACGATCATCTGCGTAGCGGGCGAAGCGCAATTGCCTCGAGTGGTTCTCGATTCCCTCCATCTCAGCCCGCTGTGGCCCTATGCTGGGGCGCCCGTTGCATTCCTAAGTCTGTCTGGTCTCGTCGTGCTCTGGATTCGAGGGCGTTCCTTGCTCGATCTGTGGTTGATGGTCGTGATGTGCCTGTACACGATCGAGATACCACTGAGCTACTACCCGACACCATTCCGATTCAGCATCGGGTGGTATGCGGTCAGGGTGGTCGGGTTCCTATCCAGTACGCTCGTCCTGACGGTCCTGCTGTACGAGATTCAAGCGATCTACGGGAAGCTGCTCGAGGCGGTCCTCGCTCAGCGTCGTGAGCGGGAGGCGCGACTCATGACCGGAGACGCTGTGGCGGCGACGATTGCGCACGAGGTCAGACAGCCGTTGACGGCGATGATTGCCAGTGCCGAGGCGGGTTTGCGGTTTCTCGATCGCTCTATGCCCCGTGTCGACAAAGCAAAGGAAACATTCACACGGATCGTCGCTGACGGACATCGCGCGGGCGAAGTCGTCGGAAGCGTTCGCGCGATATTTAGACATGATCCGAGAACGAGAACCTCGCTCGACGTCAACGAACTTATCAGGGACGCAGTTGCCCTGGAACGGGGGGATCTGCACAATCACCAGATACAGGTCCGATTCCAGCCACGCACACCGCTGCCGGAAGTCCAGGCAGATCGAGTTCAATTGCAGCAGGTCCTTCTTAACCTGATCACGAACGCCATCCAGGCCATGGCGACTGTGGAGGAACCGAGAGTTCTATGCCTGACATCGGACACGCATGAAGACAACTTCATAATCGTGTCGGTTGCAGATACGGGGGCAGGAATTGAGGGGCCAGGCGTCGATCGGATCTTCAGCCCGCTCTTCACCACCAAATCAGATGGCATGGGGATGGGGCTGTCGATTTGCCGTTCGATCATCCAAGCGCACGATGGCCGACTGTGGGTGTCCCCGAACACTCCCCGAGGGTCCGTATTCCAGTTCACTGTGCGCGCCCAGAATTCGGCCTCCGTTCAGTCCTTCATCCCGAGGCATGATTAGAGGGTTCGTCACACCATGAACATCGGGCTCTTCAGCGTCCGTTAGGACGTTGCGCAACCGATACCAAAGTATCGGGAATACCATCGTCTAATAGATCCGACCTCACACGCATGGTGCAATCGTCGTGTTTAGAGCGGTCTCGAAGGGGCAAAACGATGCTCGCGTACCGGCTTGTCCAAGCGCAGACACAACCAGAGTTTCAGGAGGTGCCCGAGCCCCACGCGGCAGCTGGCCAAGTGGTCGTCAGAGTGGCGGGCTCGGGCCTGTGCCACACCGACTTCACGGTCATCTCCAGAGAACAAAGCTACTGGAAGGCGCAGCCGCCGCCTTTCACGCTCGGGCACGAGATCGCCGGATGGGTGGAAGAAGCCGGAACCGGAGTGACGAAGTTTCGGCACGGCGATGCCGTCGCGGTCAACCCATCTTGGGCGAGCTGTGGCTGCTGTCATATGTGCCGGTCCGGCGAAGAGAACCACTGCCTCTATCAGAAGGCCATCCGCGCTCCCGGTGTCGGTTACGACGGGGGACACGCGCCGTATGTCCTTGTTCCGGAGGCGAGGTTTCTCGTTCCGATCGGCGATCTCGTCCCGGTCGAGGCTGCGCCGCTCACGGATGCGGGTATCACGACATACTCCGCGATCAAGCCGGCGCTTTCCGCGATGTGGCCGGGCAGCACGGCGGTCGTGATCGGCGTCGGCGGCTTGGGAATCTATGCGGTTCAATTCCTTCGTTTGCTGACCGGCGCACGAATCATCGCTGTCGATTCGAGCGAAGCCAGACTCAAGCTGGCTCGCGAGTACGGAGCGGACGACGTCGTGTCGAGCGGTCCCGACGCTGCGAACCACATTCGCGATCTCACCGGCGGGGTCGGAGCGACATTCGTCCTGGATTGCGTGGGAGTGAACGCCACGCTCGCCACAGCGGTTGCCGCTTTGTCGTGGCGCGGGCGCCTTGTGATGGTCGGCGCGGGGGGTGGCTCCGTTCCTTTCGACTTCTTCAAAGTGCCGCCTGGCGCGCAGCTGGTGACCAGTCTCAATGGCGGCAGCATCGCGTTGATGGAGGTCGTCGCGCTGGCAGCTCTGGGTCGGCTCAAGGTCCTCGTCGATCGGTACCCCCTCAGCGCAGCGAAGCAAGCGTACGACGATTTCGAGCACGGACGTCTTGTCGGTCGTGCCGTGCTCATGCCCGCGCCACTGGAAGCACGAGACGGCGGCGCAAACAACTCGTCCCGCGTCGCGCCAGCGACGGTCGGCGCATGAGACCCGTGCGCTCGAATTGATCGGCGGGAGAAGGAGACAGCGATGACAACTCAAATAAGAGACACCATGGTGGCCACTCAAAGCGTAGCCGGAAGCGAGACAGGCGGGGAGTCATCGACGATGCTCCAGCTGCCCCTGCGCGAGCTCGGGCTCAAGTACATACCGGCGATACCCGTAGACGTTCATGGTATGGCCGACACCGTGTCGAGACTCGCTATTCGGGTCAAGCAGCGCGAGCAGGCCCTCCAGGGCCTTTCGAAGATGTTCACGATCGGCGGCTCGACGGCCCGCGCTTACAACTTTCTCTACGGCAGCGGGGAGGCCGACAAACAGGCGGCCGCGGCGCGCACGGCGTCGCACGCCTTCCTGGCAGGCGATCCGTCGAAGATCGTCTCCGGCCTCGTCCGACAACTGAAAGAGCCGCGCGAGGAGCTGGCCCTGATCGCGGTGGGCGGCGGCGACCATCTCACCCAACTCGCGCTCGACGATCCCAAGCAGTGGTCGATCGGCTGGACCACGTTTCCCGATGTCTACTCGTCGGGCCTGCCGCATCTCGAGGAGTGGGCGGCGACGGTGGACGTGACGCAGCCTGACACGGCGACTGCGGCATTCTTTCCCACCATTGCGCGCTACGCCCCGACCTTCAACCAGATTCTGCTCAGGAAAATTCCAAGCTCCGACGTGGGAGAGTGGCGGGCCCTCTTCGGTGACGCGTGGACCCCGGCGCAGGATGCGGCGGCAAAAGCCGGCTTTCTGTACGTGCTCGATCTACGGATCTACGAGACGCTGCAGCCGCAAACGATCGCCGGCATTCCTCGGTTCACGCCGAGCACCGTGACGGTGCTGGTGCAGGACCCGGCGACCAAAACGTTGACTCCCGAGCTCGTTCGAGTCGCCGGCGGCAGTAACGAACCGAAGGTCTTCAGCCGGCAGGGCTCGACCACGGCCTCGGCGTGGATGTACGCCCTCCAGGCGGCCAAGGTCTCGGTCACCGTTTTCGGCATCTGGCTCGGTCACGTCTACCAGTGGCACATCGTCACCGCCGCCATGGTGATGACGATGTTTGCAAACCTTTCGGCCAGACATCCGGTCCGGAAACTACTCGAGCCGCAGTCGAGCTACGTCATTCCGTTCGACGACGTGTTGCTCTTGAGCTGGAGCCTGGTGGCGCCGCCGACGTCGATCGCGACCGGCTGGCAGTTCCTCGAGCTGATGGATCTCTACGCCAACGGGCGCCAGTTCTTCGACGACGATCCGACGACCACACTGGAACAGTTCGGCCTCACCGAGTCGGACTTCACATCCCAGGAACCATGGGACCAGTATCCGATCGTCGGCGACATGTTATCCATCTGGAACGCAACCGGCCGCTACGTGAACACCTGCGTCGATCACGCCTATCGAACCGATCAGGACGTGCAGCAGGACCAGGAACTCCAGAACTGGATCGGGGAATCCGGCAAGGAAGATGGTGGCAACGTCCGTGGCCTGCCCGCCATGGATTCGAAGGATTCACTCACGCGGGTCCTCCACAGTCTCATCTACCGCATCACGGCGCACGGCACCGGCCGCCTCTACCGCACCAGCAATCCCGCAGTCGCGTTCGTCGCCAACTTCCCACCTTGCCTGCACGATGCCACCATCCCCGATCCAACCGCGCGCTTCGATACCCAGACCCTGCTCCGGTTCCTCCCGAGAACCGGCACCATCGGATCGATGCTCCACTTCAGCTCCACCTTCTGGGCTTCCACGCCCTACGTGCCGCTCGTGCCGATCGCGGGATCTGATACCGATCTCTTTTTCGACGACGATGCGAGCAATGGGGCCCTGATCGAGTTCCGTGACTTTATTGCCGGCTTCGTCGAGCGCTTCGAGCCGGACATGCCGCAGATCTGGCAGTGGCCGCGCAACATCGAGACGTAAGGTCGGGCGAAAAACGGAAGCGCTCCGATCGTTCGAGAGGAAGGAGTGACAACTATGAATCCCGGACAGTTCTACAAGGCAGACCAACTGGTCGCGGGCGTACACGGCGCCCAGGGCGGGATCTTCGACACGTTTCGCGCCGCGCACGCGTTCGGGCGCATCTACGCCGGCACGTTCACCGCGACCCCGACGGCGAAGGCGCTCTCGCGCGCGGCCCACTTCCAGGGGACTCCGGTACCGGTGACCGCACGGCTCTCCGGCACCAGCGGTGATCCCGAGCAGAAGGCCTCGAATGTCGTCGCGATGGCGACGAAGTTCTATCTGCCGAACGGCACCGTCACGGACTTGATCGCCATCACCGCCCTGCCCGCCTTCTTCGCGCGCACACCGGATGAGTTCCTCGCGGCCACCGAAGCTCTGACCCCGGATCCAGCGACCGGCCAGCGCGATCCCGCCAAAATCCAGGCGTTCCTCGCCGGCCACCCGAATGCCGCGAGGGTCTTCCAGGCGGTGCGGAGCCAACCTGCGCTAGTGAGCTTCGCGCAGGTCAGCTACCGGCCGCTCCATGCCTACTACTTCGTGAATGCGGCTGGAATGGGGCGCTGGGCGCGCTACCACTGGGAGCCAGAAGCCGGTGTGGCAGGCCAGCCGGTCGAAGAGCTGGCGAAGCAACCGCACGACTATCTCTACGAGGAGTTCGAGAGACGCCTGCGCGCCGGCCCAGTCGCGTTTCGACTCGAGCTGGAACTCGCCCAGGACGGGGACCCGGTCGATGACCCATCAGCCATTTGGCCGGACGGTCGCGAGCGCGTCGCCGTGGGGCACCTCGAATTGATCCGGCCGATCACCGAGGGCGAGATTGGCGACCCGGTGATGATGCACGACCCAACCGCCGTTACGGACGGCATCGAGATCTCGCCTGACGACCAGATCATCGCTGCCCGTCGAGGCGCGTATCTCGTGTCGGTAGCCGAGCGTACCGGCGGATGGCAACAACGGGGAACGTTCGCAGCCGGTTTGCCGACTGTCACGACGATGGTCGCCAAGGAGTAGCGATGTCCACGATCCATCTGCACCAGACGACGACCTCGACGCCCGAGCAGTTCCTCGCCGCGCTCATCGACTTCGGACCGGGCCGCTCGAAGCTCTTTGGCAACAGCGCGGACGCGTACCTCAAGGTGCATCACCGTGGCCCTTCTGACGCGGACGTCACGGAAGGCTCGGGCGGCATCTGGGAACGCCTCCATTACGACTGGTCGGATCCCAACCGCATCGTCATGACGACCACCGACTCGAATCTCTGGGGAGGCCGGTCCGGCCACATCTACACCTTCAAGCGGCGGTCCGACGGGATGACTGATGTGGACGCCGTCGTCGTACGCGACGGCAAGAACCTCAAAGGACGGGGGCTCGGGCTCGTGCTCGGGACGGTCGGCAAAGGCGTTTTGGAAAAGGCGTTTAAAAACACGGTCAAGGCCATTGAAGAGCGAAACGGTACCCATGGAGCGGCCCCCGCCAAGTAGAGGCACGTTCCGCCTCGTTGACGAAGACCGTCAACGGAACGATGCGGTGTCGGATCATCGTGCCCCATCCTTGCCGCGCGTAGCCGTTACCGGAGCGATCTGAACGCTGCTCGGACCTCTTGAGCCAGATCGGGATGGCCCCCGGCTGGCGCGAGCAGCCGCGTGCTGCGACCGGTGTCGGCATTCCGATCTAGACTTCTCTGTTTCTGTGATGCGTCTTTTTCAGGGACCGACGCCAGTCCGCGCTTTCTAGGCCGCTGTGCGCAGGGTTCGCCTGTAATCGGGCGGCGCTACTATCGCGAGCCCACCCTATGACTGATGCAGACGTCACTCCTCCATCCGCAGACGCGCTCCTCTCGATTCTGTACGACGAGTTGCATCGGCTCGCGCATCACTACATGCGCACGGAGCGCGCCGGTCACACGCTGCAGACGACAGCCCTGATCAATGAGGCGTACTTGCGGCTGGTCGAGATCGATCGCATTCAGTGGCGGGATCGCACACATTTCGTCGCAATGGCCGCCACCGTGATGCGACGCGTCCTGGTCGATCACGCCCGGGCGCACGCGCGCGACAAGCGTGGTGGCGGTGTGGCCATCACCTCGCTCGACGTTGATGTGGCGGCTGCCGAACCCAGTGTCGATGTCCTCGCGTTGAACGAAGCACTCGATCGGCTCGCGACACTTGACCCGGTGCAGGGACGAATCGTCGAGCTGCGATACTTTTCGGGTCTCACGATCGATGAAGTGGCGGCAACACTTGGCCTCTCGGCGGGCACTGTCAAGCGAGAGTGGTCAATCGCCAAAGCCTGGCTCTATCGCGAACTGGCGGCGCCATGACGCAGCCCGAACTGTGGCCGGCTATCAAGGCGATCGTAGCGGCCGCGCTCGATCGGGCCGACGCGGAACGTTCCGCGTACGTCGCAGAAGCGTGTGGGTCGAACGTCGATCTTCGCCGGGAAGTCGAGACTCTCCTGAGGGCGCACACTGAAGCGGAACCGTTCCTCGAGACACCGGCGCGGCCGCCGGGTTCAGCCGCACCAGTCGACTTGATGGGGCGCGCAATCGGCAGCTACACGATCGGTCCGCGGCTCGGATCGGGAGGCATGAGTGACGTTTATCTCGCACGCGACGCCAAGCTCGATCGCGCTGTCGCGGTGAAGCTGCTGTTACACGAGCTCGCGCTGAATCCCGAACGCCTTCAGCGGTTCCATGCCGAAGCGCGCGCGGCATCATCGATCAACCATCCGCACATCCTCGTCGTTCATGATTTCGGCAATCTCGATGGCCGACCGTTCATCGTGACGGAGTTCGTCGAAGGCGAAACGGTCCGTCAGCGCCTCAGTCGCGGCCCGATGCCGCCAGTCGATGCCATAGCTGTGGCACTGCAGGTCGGCGCAGCGCTCGCCGCCGCGCACGCGCGCGGCCTCGTCCATCGAGACATCAAGCCCGAGAACGTGATGCGCCGGCCCGATGGCTATGTCAAGGTGCTCGACTTCGGTCTTGCGAAGCTCACCGCTCACGTGACGGGCGACGCTGAATTCGCGACGATCCCAGGACTTGTGATGGGAACGCCACAATACATGTCGCCAGAGCAGGTGCGTGGTCAGGAGCTCGACGCGCGCAGTGATATCTGGAGCCTTGGCGTGCTCCTGTATGAAATGGTTGGCGGCCAACAGCCTTTTGCCGGAGCCACGATCGCCGACACGATTGCGGCAATTCTCGGAACCGAGCCCGTACCGCTGGCACTGCACTTGAGCACACCGTGCCCGACGCTCGAGCGGGCAGTGGCGCGGGCCCTCAAAAAGGATCGGCGCGATCGGTACGCCGCTGCTGCCGAGTTGATCAGCGACTTGTCGTCGGCGAGGCGCGAGGTCGATAATTCAGTCGCTGCAATCGCTAGTGGCGACAATCCGCTGGCCGATCCAGCGTCGACGCTCCGAGCTACGGCGGTCAAGCGCACCCGCTTGATCGTGGTGCCATTCCAGCTGCTGCGGCCGGATCCTGATATCGGATTCCTGTCCTTCAGCCTCGCCGATGCGATCGCGACGACGCTGGCGGGTGTCGACTCGCTAATCGTGCGCTCGACCATCACTGCCGCGCGGCTCGCGACCGAACCCTTCGATCTCACCGCGATAGCAGCCGCCGCACAGGTGGACGTCGTGCTCACGGGGACCGTGCTCCGAGCCGGCAGCCAGATTCGCGTGACCGCGCAGCTGATCTCCGCACCACAGGGCACGATTCTCTGGTCTGAACGAATGGACGTTCCGCTCGACGATATGATCCGCGTGCAGGACGACCTCACCGCACGTATCGCCGATTCGCTGTCGGTTCCGCTGAGCGCGAGCGAGCAGCAGCTGCTGCGTCGAGATGTCCCAGTCAACCCGCGCGCCTACGACCTCTATCTGCGGGCCAACAACATCTTTTATGAGTCCGCCGCTTGGGCGATCTCCCGCGATCTGTACATCGAATGCGTCGCCGAAGATCCGGCGTTTGCACCGGCCTGGGCACGACTCGGACGTTGCTACCGAATGGCGGCGAAGTTCCACTCGGCGACTCTCGACGAAGCGCGAGAAAATCTCAGGCGCGCCGAGGCGGCGTTCCGAAAAGCGTTCGAGCTGAGTCCCGATTTGCCGCTGGCGCATCACTTGTACTCGGCGGTCGAAACCGACTCGGGCCGCGCCGAGGCCGCCGTCCTCCGGCTGCTCGGTCGGATCCGACAGGGTCGCGCCGATCCGGAGCTCTATGCCGGGCTGGTGCATGCCTGCCGTTACTGCGGCCTGCTGGAAGCGTCGGTTGCGGCGCACAATCTCGCGCGCCAGCTCGATCCGCAGGTCGCGACGAGCGTCCCACCGACCTTCTGGATGCTCGGCCAGTACGAGCGGGCGATCGAAGGGTTTTCAGGATTCTTCGTCGGACTCCCGCAGGCGTCGCTCGGGCGCGATGCCGACGCCATCGCGGCGGCACGCGCCTCGGCCGCAACCGTCCGCGATCCTCTGACGCGATCGTTTCAGGCGGTGCTCCCGCTCGTGCTCGAACGCCGGTTCGAGGAGTGCCGACGCCTTCTCGACGATCTGGCGCCACGGAATCCCGATCCGGAATCGATCTTTCATGTTGCGCGGACGTATGCGCGCATCGGCGCAACGGACGCTGCCGTTGCCCAGTTCGAACGCGCGGTCGACATGGGGTTTGTGGTGCATTCCTGGTTCGTACGCGACCCGTGGCTCGAGCCTCTGACCGCCGAACCGAGGTTCCACGAGGCGCTCGCGCGTGCGGAACGCCGGAGCAACGAAGCGGCCCTGGTGTTCCGCAACGCCGACGGCGAGCGCCTCCTTGAACCCAGTGCCATCACCGCTTCCCGTAGAATGTGAAAACGTAATCCCTTGCCTTCGCACTCGTATGGCACGCGAACCCGCATTTGGCGTCGTTCGCCTGGGGCGGCGTGTCAGCCAAGGTGAAAGACGTGAACGTGTCGGACGCGGCGTCATACTTGAACTGGGCCCATCCCCATCCGCCAGAGTCCGGGAATCTCTTGCTATCCCTCACCATGAAACCAACGCCTGCCAAATTGTCGGGTACCTTCACGGAAAAGGGGGCGTCCGGATACTGTCTGGAACCATACGTGATCTTTGCCATCTTGGAGCCGTCGGGGAAGGGCTTGCCGTTGCCGGGAATGCCGGCCCGGTAGGCTTCGATCATCGTGGGATTGGCGACGATCACGTTGAGCGCCTGGTTTCCCTGGGGGTGACTGACGGCGACAGCCGCCCAGTCTTCGTATCCCCTGAACTCAGAGAACGCCAGGCCGCCCGGCACTTTCAAGCTGTACTTTTCCTGTGCGATGCCCGCGCTCAAAATCGCGAGCGCCCAAGTGGCCGTCGCAACCGTCAGTATCGCAATCCGTTTCATTGCTGTCGCTCCTATCACATAAGGCGACGCCAGCCGTGGAAACGGATCGCGGCACCGTCGACGGTCAGGCCGCCGGCGATAGGCTGATTGGAATACGATGCAGGAGGGCTGCGATGCTCGCTGAACACCGGATCCTTGTCACTGGGGCCACGGGGAATACGGGGTCGATGGTGCTGCAGGAGCTTGCGACCCGCGGCGCGCGGGTCCGCGCCATGGTTCGCGCGCCACGTGACGGAGCGCGATTGCCGGGCACACCGGCCGAAGTGGTCGCAGGCAATTTCGATGATCCGCGCTCACTCGATGCGGCGCTCGAAGGCATGACCCATGCGTACCTCGTCACGCCGTCCAGTCCCGTCGCTCAGGAGCAACAGGTGCGATTCGCCGAGAGGGTCGCGGCGTCCGGCGTCAGACATCTCGTGAAGCTCTCGCAGCTGGCGGCGGATGAAGCCTCGCCGGTCCGGTTTCTTCGCTACCATGCTGCGGTCGAACGGCGTATTCGAGAGCTGGGAATCGGCTTTACCTTTCTCCGTCCCAACCTCTACTTCCAGGGGTTGCTCGCGTTTCAAACGATGATCGCGAAGGAGGGGCAATTCATGGCGCCCATCGGCGAGGCGCGCGTCAGCGCCGTGGACGTCCGCGACATCGCTGTAGTGGCGGCTGTCGCCCTGACCGAGGCAGGCCACGAGGGCAAGACTTACACGATCACCGGGCCCGCGGCTGTCACGCACGGCGAGATAGCCACCGCCATCTCGGCGGCGATTAGCCGCCAGGTCACATTCATCGACGTGCCGCCCGAGGCCTTTGGCGGCGCTCTGAAAGCCGCAGGGGTGCCGCAGTGGCAGGTCGACGGCCTGATCGAGGACTACGCGCACTATGCGCGGGGTGAAGCCGCAGCGGTCTCTTCACATGTCCGTGACGTGGCGGGGCGTGAGCCGGGTGACGTCGGAACATTCGCTCGTGATTACGCACGCGCGTTCGGCGGCCCGTGAACGGTTCCTGATCAACGCTCGGCCAGGTCGCCGAGCAGCCGGCCCAACGTCAATTCCGCTTCTCGGGTCTGGAAGCCATGTTTCATCGCGGCCTTGAATAGCCGTTGGGCCTCGGGAGCGCCGGCGCTCGCACCGAACAGATCGGAATCCCGGCGGAAGTCTTGTGCCGGCGCGAGCGCGATTGCATTCACGGCGCCGAACGGCACAATCAAGTCGTGCGCTCACTTGACCAGCGTGAGGAGTGGGCGTCCTTTTTCGACGACGTAGGTTGCGAGCTCGGCCGCGTTGGTGCCGCCGGCGTTCCTCGCGGAATGTACCGTTCCGGCCGGGATGAACAGGACATCGCCGGCCCTGGCGGTCACATGCTTGTCGCCGATCTCGTATTGCCACGCCCCTTCGATCACATAGATGATCTCTTCGCCCGGATGCGTATGGCTGGGAAAGGCAGTCCCCGGGTCGAGATCGACGCGCACCTGGATGACCTCGCGTCCGGGGATGCTGAGATCGTGACGCTGCAGCTCGGTACGGCTGGCTCCTTCCTGCTGCGCCCGGACGACGTGCAGCGCCGCGGCGCTTCCGACGATGAGCACTGCCACGGCAACAATTCGAATCGTTCTCATGTGAATCTCTCCCTTATCGCGGTGTGCCTGCCGATCCGACGCAGCCTCTAGGCCGCGGGATTCGAGCCGCGAGTGGTACCGTTCCTCACTCGCAGCTCGAACCCGGACGTTCCGGAGTGTTCGTCGCCGTCCGTCTGGCGGAACGCGCGCGATCAGCTCGCCGCGTGCACCTTCCCGAGGCTGCCGGCCGCGTAGTCGCCCGGCACGGTGCGCGCAGCGAACTTCATGACGGCCGTGGGGCATGAGGCCGCGAAACGGCGGGATCGGCCGGCCAATCCCACCGCCACGCGTCGGCGCTGCCATCCGGTTTGTACGAGATCCGCACAGGCATCACGCTCAGTCTGTCGGCGAGCGCAGCTTCTGCCCGAATCGGCCACCAGTCGTAGAGGAAGATTTCCATGGGCCCCCACATGGCGACCCACCCGCCGATCAGGAGACTTTCTTTGAAAATATCGGCGATGTGATTGCTGAAGAAGGGCCCGACGAGATTTCCGGCGGCCAGCGAGACGCCGAGTGCGCAGACGCCAATCACGAGGCTCGTCCGGCCGCGGCGAAAGAGCTCGCGCAACCGGCGTCTCGAAAGATCCGCGCGGTGACGGAAGAATCCGTGAATGGCTTCCCGGAGATCGGCCGGTTCGTTGGGCAGTCCGGCCGGCCGGTCCAGGTAGACCGCGAGCCCGAGAGTCGCCGACGGTGCAGCCTCTTTTGCCCAACCGGCGATGAATTCCTCGGCGTTTGGATCGAGGTCTCGTTCGCGGAACGGTGAAGAATCGATGGCGTTGAACAGCTGCTTCAGCTCGGAAACGTGCACTTCGATGAGTTCACAGTTCGCAGGAAGCGGATCGCCGGCGGAGGGTGGTGACGTATTCGACATCCAGGCTCTCAGCGCGTTGCTCGTGCGATCTTCATTCCTTCCAGGTGGAGAGGGCGGGATTGGTTCCCCGTGGCCCTCTCCCCCCGGATGACCTCAGGCGCGAACTGAAGCCCCGATTCCGACCTCTTGCTGGCAGAACGCGAGCAGGTCGCGGTTGACGAGGTCGGCATGCGTGGCGGTGAGGCCGTGCGGCAGGCCAGGATAGTAGATTTCCACAGCCCCCTTGATCAGCTTGGCTGACTTCTTCGCCGAATCCTTGACGGGCACGATCTGGTCGTCCTCACCGTGCATGACCAGGGTCGGGATATCGAACTTCTTGAGGTCTTCAGTGAAGTCGGTTTCAGAAAAGGCCTTGATGCTGTCGTACGCGTTCTTGAGGCCGGCCTGCATGCTCCAGAGCCAGAACTGATCCAGCGTGCCCTGGGACACCTGCGCCCCCGGTCGGTTAGCGCCATAGAACGGGGACGCGAAGTCTTTGTAGGCCTGCGAGCGATCCTTGGCCAGGGAGCTCCGCAAGCTTGTCGAAGAGCTTCGATGGGAAGTCCTTCCGGATTGGCCGCAGACTTCAACATGATCGGCGGCACGGCGGCGATGAGGACCGCCTTTGCCACACGCTTCGTGCCGTACCGTCCGATGTAGCGCGCGACTTCTCCGCCGCCAGTCGAGTGGCCCACCATCGTGATGTCCTTGAGATCCAGGGCCTCGATCACGGCTGCCAGATCGTCGGCATACCCGTCCATGTCGTTTCCGGACCAGGCCTGGCTGGATCGGCCATGGCCACGACGATCGTGTGCCACGACGCGGAAGCCGTGCTGTGCGAGGAACAACATCTGGCCGTCCCACATATCGGAGTTCAGAGGCCATCCGTGCGAGAGGGTGACGACCGGTCCCTTGCCCCAGTCTTTGTAGTAGATCGTCGTGCCATCCTTCACTGTGATCGTGCCCATGTGCGTATCTCCTGAATGATCTGCCTGCGAAGCGGGATTGCCTGCAGCCCGCGGTCCGCGTGTATTCGTGAAGACCGGGCATCACGTCGGGATGTGACAGCCCTGGCGGGTGATGTCACAGAACAGCGGCTGATGCGGTCTTGTAGTGGCGACGGTAGCCGCAGTCAGTAGACGAATGGAGTGTCACTATGAGCCTGTCTCAATCATTGCCCTCGGCGCCCAGCCCCGTTGCGGGGACTGATGAGTCGGGCCGTCGGGCCGCGTTGGCCGCGCGGCGCAAGGCCTTTCGCGCGCTCCATGAGCGAGGATGTTTCGTGATTCCGAATCCCTGGGATGTGGGCTCCGCACGGTACCTTCAGCACCTGGGGTTCCCGGCCCTGGCGACGACCAGCGCCGGCTTCGCGTTCTCGCAGGGGCTTCCCGACTCAGGCGACGAAGGCGTCATGTCCCGCGATCGCAACCTTGCCTACATCGCAAGCATTGCCGCTGCAGTCGAGCTTCCGGTCAGTGCTGACTTCATGTCCGGATATGGCCTGGAGCCGGAGGACGTGGCCGAGAGCGTCACGCGTTGCGTCGCAACGGGGGTTGCGGGCCTGTCGATTGAGGATTCCACCGGCGATCCGACGTCGCCTCTCTACGATCTGCCAATCGCGGTCGAGCGCGTTCGGGCGGGGCGACGGGCCATCGATCAATCAGGCGGCGATGTCCTGCTGACTGCGAGAGCCGAGTGTTACCACGTCGGCCATCCCGATCCCTTCCCCGAATCAGTACGACGTCTGCAGGCGTACGCCGCGGCGGGGGCAGACGTGCTCTTCGCCCCTGGCCCGCAGAGTCCTGCAGAGATCAAGGCCCTCGTCGAGGCAGTCGCACCGAAGCCGCTCAACCTCCTCGTGGTTCGGGACATCGGCCTGGGTGTCGAAGACGTCGCGGCGCTCGGCGTGAGACGCATCAGCGTCGGCGGCGCGCTGGCACTGGCGGCGTGGACCGGCTTCATGCGCGCCGCGCAGGCGTTGAAGTCCGAGGGCAGCTTCGCTGGACTGGCGAACCTGGTGCCGTACCCTGAAATCAACGGCCTCTTTGCCACGGATCGTCCTGGGCACCAGGCCCGAGAACGGTAGGCGCCTGAGCGCGAACATGAGCGCCGTTCCATGGCAGGACTTTGCCTGGGGAGGACTCGACGATCCCGGGCCGCAGACTGAAAGTTCGATCGAGCGCGGGTTTCGCCTTCCTGGACCCGTCGACGATGAGTGGGGACGATCGGAGAGTCTCGATCCGGACAACGTGGGCGATATCGCCGACGAGGGTACGGGGCACCGCGGGTAAGCAGGCTTCGCGTGATTCTCAAAACCGTACCTCATCCGTGTGACGCGATCATGACACTTCATTGCTTCATGTGATGTCTTGCTCCCTCAATTCACTTAGGACTAAAGTCCAACTTGTGAGCGCCAGCGCCCGCCCATAACCTCCGGGTCATCTGCACGCCCGCTGGCGTGATCAGGCCCGGAGAATCCGCACGATGAGCCTCGTCGTCCGAGCGGAGCGCTGCCGCGATCGAACCCGGGTCACTCCCGCCAGGCGTTGAACCAAAGCGCAAGGGGAGACCACCATGACAGTTGCACTTGATGTTTCATCCGACGCCGGCCTCTCGGCGTTCCTGAGCGTGCGTCCTCGTCTCTTCGGCATCGCCTACCGGATGCTGGGCAGCGCAGCCGAAGCCGAGGACATCGTGCAGGACGTCTGGGTACGATGGCAGATGGTCGATCGAAGCCTGGTTCGGGATGCTGCGGCATTCCTCGTGACGACGACGACACGATTGGCGATCAACGTCATGCAGTCGGCACGCTCGCGCCGAGAGACCTGCGTCGGACCCTGGCTGCCGGAACCAGTCGATACGAGCGCCGACCCTCGGTTGGGGGCGGAACGAGGCCAGGCATTGGCTTTTGGGCTTCTAATGCTGCTGAAAAAGCTGACGCCCACCGAACGCGCCGCGTACATCCTGCGGGAGGCGTTCGACTATGCATACCGCGACATCGCGAACGTCCTTCGGCTTGCAGAGGCCAACGCGCGGCAAGTCGTGACTCGCGCCCGGCAGCACCTCGCGAATGGCCGAAGGATGCCCGCGAGTTCTACCGATCTACGACGTCTTCTCGACGCTTTCATCGGAGCGGCCCGACATGGCGACGTCGCCGGTCTCGAAGGCCTCCTTGCGTCGGACGTCGGCTCGACTGCGGACGGCGGCGGATGGGTGCGCGCTGCTTGACGGGTGCTGTCACAACGCATCTCCCCGTCCGGTCAATACTGCATCCATGCTGGAGGAAGGCGATGATGAACACAGCAGTAAAATCACTCCTGTCCAAGGATCTCGCAGGGGTTCCGGGCAGGGAACTCTCCATGATCACCGTGGAGTACGCTCCCGGAGCGTCGGACCCGGTGCATGCGCATCATGCACAGTCTCTGGTCTACGTGCTGGAGGGTTCGATCGTCATGCAGGTGAAAGGCGCGGAGCCGGTCACACTGACGCCGGGCCAGACCTTTTATGAAGGGCCCGACGATGTGCACGTCGTCGGCCGAAATGCGAGCCAGACGGCACCCGCCAAGTTCGTGGTGTTCCTGGTGAAGGACAAAGGCGCCCCGATTCTGGTTCCGACGCAGTGACCCACGTTGTTTTTCAATCGGCTAAACACAGAAAGAGACTCGATCATGAAACTCGTCATCATCGGCGGCACCGGCCTCATCGGATCGAAGCTCGTGACCAAGCTGCGTGCCCACGGCCATGAGGCGGTCGCGGCAGCGCCGAACACGGGCGTCAACACCCTCACGGGCGAAGGCCTGGCCGACGCCCTTCAGGGCGCGTCGGTCGTCGTCGACGTATCGAACTCTCCGTCCTTCGAGGACAAGGCCGTCATGGAGTTCTTCACCACGTCCACACGCAATCTGCTCAAGTCCGCCAGCGCTGCCGGCGTGACGCACTATGTGGCGCTCTCGGTGGTGGGAACCGAGCGCATACCCGACAGCCCCTACCTCCGGGCGAAGAACGCTCAGGAAACGCTGATCAAGGGTGGCGGGATCCCGTACTCGATCGTTCACGCGACGCAGTTCTTCGAGTTTGTCAATCGCATCGCCGATGAAGCCACTGACGGAACGACGGTTCGGCTGCCACCGGTCCTCATTCAGCCCATGGCGGCGGATGACGTCGCCACGGCGGTCGCCAGGATCGCCGAGGGCGCGCCACTGAATGGCACGGTTGACGTGGCCGGTCCCCAGCAGTTCCGTTTCGATGAGCTGATCCGTCAGGGCCTCGCCGCGCGCAACGACCCCCGCGAGGTTGTCGTCGACCCGCACGCGCGGTACTTCGGGGCCGAGCTCGGCGAGCGCTCGCTGGTTCCTGCCGGCGACGCGCGACTCGGCGAGATCCGCTTTCAGGAGTGGCTCGGCCAGCCCGCACTCCAGCAGCGGTAACAAGGGGAACGGACCACATGAGTACACTGGAGGAGCAACCCCGTATGTGATGCCCGAAACGCGTATCGAGCAGCGAAGTCATGGATCCAGGCCAGCCACACCGACGGCAGGCTGATGACGTCGTCGCGGTGCTCCAAACCGACCTCCGGCGTGGCTTGACCGACGCCGAGGTCGGATCGCGACTTGAACGGTACGGGCGCAACGAGCTCGCGACCGAGAAGCCGACCCCGGCGTGGCTGCGATTCCTCGCGCAGTTTCAAGACGTCCTGGTCATCCTCCTACTCATCGCCACCGGTATCTCCGCCGGCCTGTGGGCCTACGAGCGTGACGCGGCCCTTCCGTACGAAGCCATTGCCATCCTGGCGGTTGTCCTGCTCAACGCCACTCTGGGCTACGTTCAGCAAGCACGAGCCGAGGCCGCGGTTGCGGCCCTGCGAGCGATGTCCGCAGCGGACGCTGCGGTCATCCGCAACGGAGAACGACGCAGCATTCCCGCCGCGGAAATCGTCCCCGGCGACATCATCCTGATCGAGGAAGGCGACACCATCCCGGCCGACGGACGGCTGCTGGAATCGGCAGCCCTGCAGACCGCTGAGGCCGCGCTCACCGGCGAAAGCCTGCCAGTGTCCAAGGACACCGATGTCATTGCCGACGAGGTGGCGTTGGGTGACCGCCACAACATGATTTTCAGCGGGACGGCAGCCACCTACGGACACGGTAAGGCTGTCGTGACCGCGACTGGCATGCAGACCGAAATGGGACGCATCGCCGGGCTCCTGAAGGAGACGCAGGACGAGGCGACGCCACTTCAGCGAGAACTCGATCGGACGGGCAAACTCCTTGGGATCGTCGTCATCGCTATAGCCGTCGTGATGATCGCGACGATCATCATCGTCGAGAACGTCCGGGGCCTGTCCGCCATACTCGACGTGCTCATTCTCGGCGTGGCGCTGGCCGTGGCGGCAGTGCCCGAGGGGCTGCCTGCCGTGGTCACCGCGGTGCTCGCGATCGGCGTTCAACGGATGGCGAAGCGGAACGCCATCGTCCGACACCTGGCCGCTGTCGAGACGCTGGGCTCGGCGAGCGTCATCGCTTCCGACAAGACGGGCACGCTGACCAAAAACGAAATGACCGTGCGCGTCGTGGTAACGGCGAGCGGGCGCGTGACGTTCGGGGGGTCGGGGTACGCCCCGGACGGTGAGGTGACACGAGATGGCGGCGGGCCCATCGAAGGGGCGCTCCAGGTCGAACTGGAACGCGCGCTCTCGGTCGCGGATCGCGCGAACAACGCGGTCGTCGAAGCGCGCAATGGGCGGTGGACCGTGCAGGGAGACCCGACCGAGGGAGCCCTGCTCGTTGCGGCGCGGAAGGCGGGCCTGCAGGCGGAGGCGCTCGAGCTGCGTCTGCCGCGCGTGAGCGAGGTGCCGTTTTCCTCCGAGCGAAAGCTCATGAGCACCGTGCATCGTGACACCGAGCAGCAGGATAGGCGGATCGTGTTCACCAAAGGGGCGCCTGATGTCCTCCTGACCCGCTGCAGCCGCGAGCTCGTGGGTGCCGAGCGGCGTCCGCTGACGCCGGAGCGCCGAGCGGAGATCCTGCAGGTCAACGACGCGCTTGCCAGTCAGGCGCTGAGGACGCTCGGCGTTGGCGGCCGATGGTTATCGGGCGATGCGCTCGCGGCGCATGCCGATCGCCCGGACGCAAGCGTCGAACAGGACCTGGTGTTCGCCGGGTTGATCGGCATGATCGACCCGCCGCGGGCCGAAGCCCGGGAAGCGGTTGCGCGAGCGCGAAGCGCCGGGATTCGTCCGCTCATGATCACCGGCGATCACCCGCGGACGGCCGCCGTCATCGCTCAGGAACTGGGCATCGCCGACGACTGCCGCGCCATCACCGGAGGGGAGCTCGAGAAGCTGACGGACGAGGCGCGCGCGGCCACGGTTGCCAAGGTGTCGGTCTACGCACGGGTCAACCCCGAGCACAAGCTGCAAATCGTCGACGCCTTGCGACGAACGGGGGCCGTCGTGGCCATGACGGGCGACGGCGTAAACGATGCGCCCGCACTCAAGAAGGCTGATATCGGCGTGGCGATGGGCATTACCGGGACGGACGTGTCGAAGGAGGCGGCCGACATGGTGCTCGCCGACGACAACTTCGCAACGATTGTCGCGGCGGTCGAAGAGGGCCGCGCGATCTTCGCGAACATCCGAAAGTTCCTGCGCTACCTGTTGTCGTCGAATATCGGAGAGGTGCTGACGATGTTCTTCGGTGTTGTGCTTGCGGACCGCATCGGGCTGCAGGCGGAGCGCGGCGCCGTTGTCCTGCCACTTCTGGCCACCCAGATCCTGTGGATCAACCTGGTCACCGATGGACCACCGGCGCTTGCACTCGGCGTCGACCCGGCCGGCGAAGGCTTGATGCACCAGCCACCACGTCCTGTCGGCGAAGGCGTGCTTACGCCGCAGATGTGGCGCGGCATCGCCTTCGTTGGAGTCATCATGGCGGCTGGCACGTTGTTCGCGCTCGACGCCTCCTTGCCCGGCGGCTTCGTCGACGGCTCGGGCAGCTTGCGCTACGCGCAGACGATGGCGTTCACGACGCTGATGCTGTTCCAGATCGTCAACGTCGTGAACGCGCGTTCGGATCACGTCAGTGCGTTCGTCGGACTCTTCACCAATCCCTGGCTCTGGACCGCGGTGGCATTGTCGGTCGCACTGCAGGTGGCTGTCGTGTACGTGCCAGTTCTTCAGCAGGCATTCGGAACCGTCGGCCTCACCGCCGGGGACTGGCTACGTTGTATCGCCATCGCGAGCTCGGTGTTGTGGCTCAGGGAGATCGGCAAGCTGTTCACGCGGCTGCGTCGTTGAGGTCTAGCCCTCGACGCGCAACGCCTCGACCGTCGGCAAACGGAGACTTCGCCGCGCCGGTCCCAGCGCGGCGAAGGCCCCCACGATCGCGATGACGACCGCCACCGTTGCCAGCAGCGCCGCACCCTGCCCCAGCCCGATACCCGCGGCTGAGAATGTGGAGGGCGAGCGCTCGGACTCGTGCCCCAGCTCGACTCCCGTAAAAGGAATCCGCCGCTTACGGCAGTCGTGCGTATTCCGCCCGTGCTTCCTTGAGAACCGGAACGTCCGGGTCGGCGTTCTTCCAGAGCGTCAAGAGATCGCTGTAGGCACTCTTCGCCTTCACCGTGTCGCCCGAGAGCGCGAGCGCTCGTGCCAGCTGCAGGCGCGCCATCGCGTCCATGGGATCGACGAGCACGATGCTGCGATGATCGACAATCCGCTGGAACTCGGTCACAGCCTCAGTGGGCTGACGGGCGGCGAGGTACGCCAGTCCGCGAACGTAAATGGGGTATAAGGCGCCGAAGCGTCCGATGTAGCCGACGCCAACTGTATGGAGGTCGTACCGAGAAGCGACCTGCAGCGCTTGGATGGCCGCCGCCGGATCATGCGCGTTCAATGCGAACAAGGCCCGAAGCGTCGGCAGGTACATGAATTGAACGAACGTATCCTCCTGGAACTCCCGTGCGAGATCCTGAGCGAGGGCGCGCGCTTGTGGCAAATCACCTGAGAGGGCCAGCGCGAAGGCCGCGGCATAGTCCACGTTGCGACCCCGGTCAAGCGCGAGCGCCTTGCTGGCGCTCTGCCTGGCGGCGGCCGCATTGCCGTAAAACGCTTCCCACACGGCTCTGGCCGCTTCGAACAAGCCGGCCCGTTCGCGCCGACCCGACTGCTGTGCGATCTCGACAAGAACCGCGGACATCCGTCTCGCGTCTTGCAGGCGGCCCGAGCGAGCCAGGAGCAGCGCCTCCAGATGCGGGACGCGGTCGACCAAATCAGGGTTCTTTCTAGCTGCCGTCGCCGTCCGTTTGAGTTCCTCGTCATCCCCCTTCAAGAAGGCGACGAAATAGGGAATCAGCAGCAACGCGTCGCGCTCCAGCTTGCGCTCCCTTGCGCGAGTGACTGTCAGCAAGGCATCATCAAGACGATTCAGGTAGAGCTGATTGAATGCCCTATTGGCATATGCAGGTATCCGGTCGGGATCCAGCGCAATGGCCTTCTCGGTTTCGGCAATCGCCAGCTCGTGTTGGCCGGTGCTGGTCAGGGCCAACCCCGCAAGCAATGTGTGAGGGGATGGATCGCGGGGGTAGCTTTGCGCCCACGTTTCCAATGTCCGTTGTTCCCGTTCGAGATTGCCGGTGAGGTCACGGTCGTAGAAGGTTTCGATGGAGAAGCGCTCGACGTCGCTGGCTCGATGGCGCAGCTGGTAGGCCTTGATCAGACTCTGCCGCCCCAGCGCCGCTTCTCCCCTGCCGCCGAGGCTGAACCCCAGTTGCGCGTGCGCCACCGCAAACTCGGGATCGAGCGCGACCGCACGCTGCAGGAGCGCCATTCGCCGTGGCGCAGCGAACTCGTTCACCGCGGCGCTGTAGGCCTGCAGCGCGTCGAGCGACGGCGTCGTCGCTTCAGCGAGAGGCCTCGAATGTTTCTCGATGGTGGCGAGCGATTCTCCCACTCGCGTTCGAAAACGCGTCGCCATTTGACTGAGTGCGCTCAGGACCTCCTCTTTGCGTGTCGCTTGCGCCTGCTCGTCGGCGAGGATGTCCCCGGTCGCGCAGTTGGTTGCGCGCAGCCCGAGGACGTACTGACTGCCAAGCGCCGCAATCGATCCCTGCAGGACCGCCGCACCGCCCGTCCGAACGCACACGACCCGCGCAACGTCGGGGGTCAGTCGTGCATCCGCCGGCTGGTCCATCAATGGCAGCGTTCTTCGGATGCGCTCGTCGGAGATGAGGCTCAGAAACGGCGACTGCTGAAGCTGCACCGCGAGTCCTTGTCGGAGCGTATCGTCGAACACCGGATCGCCCGTCGTGTTCGTGAACTCGGCGAGTACGATCGTGTCCTTGTCGGTGAGCTTCGCCTGTCGCGGATAGAAGATGTAGCCCGCAGCGGCCAGAGCGATTGCGGCGGCGGCAGCGGCAACGACTGTCCAACGGGCGCGTGCCTTCGCGGGCTGCTGTTCGCGGCCCGTCAGCGCCGAGTCCGATCCGCGTGTGAGGCGTTCGAGATCGGTTCGCAGGTCGGCCGCGTGCTGATAACGAAGATCGGGATCCGTCTCCAGGCACTTCGAGATGACGCGCTCCAGCTCTGGAGATGCCTCGACCCGCAGCCGGACGGCAGGCGCGGCCCGCGTGCCCTTGGCCATTTCGTACAGCACCAGGCCGACGCTCCAGAGGTCGGCGCGGTGATCGACCGGCTCGCCGCGCGCCTGCTCCGGAGCCATGTAGGCGATGGTTCCCACCACGACGCCCTCAATCGTCCCGGCCATTGTCGTGAAGTCCGCCTCGCGCGAGGTTTGCGCGCGCATCTTCGCAAGGCCGAAGTCGAGGAGCTTGGCGTGACCGCGCGAGCTGATGAAAATGTTCGCCGGTTTGATGTCGCGGTGGATGACATTCGCGGTATGGGCGGCGTCCAGTGCGTCAGCGATCTGGATCCCGAGCCGCAGCATCGTATCGAGTCCGAGTGGACCGTCGGCGAGTCGGTCCCTCAGCGTCGCGCCCTCCAGATACTCCATGGCGATGAACGATCGTCCGTCCTGCTCGCCGATGTCGTAGATCGTGCAGATGTGTGGATGGTTGAGCGCCGATGCGGTCCGGGCTTCGCGCTGAAAGCGGCTCAGGGCCTCGGCATCACTCGCCAAATCTTCGGAGACGAACTTGAGCGCAACGGGACGGTGAAGCCGCGAATCTTCGGCTTTGTACACCACGCCCATCCCGCCGCCGCCGAGCTTCTCGACGATGCGGTAGTGCGAGAGCGTCTGACCGATCAGCGGATCACCGCCGGCCTGACTGCCTGTGCTCATGCCCTCAGGCATGGTGGTTGATTACGGCATTATATCGGCCTTCTCCGTTTCTTCGACTGATAGCTCTTCCCGGACCGGGACGCAGGCCAGCGGAATCAATTCCAAGCGTGCGCCTTCATCCGCCTCCGCTCGCGCGTGAGTTCAGCGGCGACTTTGTCCTATAAGACGAAGGTATCGGCGAGCTGCGCTTCGCCGCGGAGGGGATCACGACGTGACAACGTGGTCGCCCATCCGCGACGAAGCATTGAAGAAACCGCCTCCTAGCTGGCTATCCGCGCAGCGACCTGAAGCCAGTGCGTACCTCTTCTGAGAAGAGCTGCGGCTGTTCCCAGGCGGCAAAGTGCCCGCCTTTGGCGAGGGCGTTGAAATGGATGAGATTGTGGTAGGCGCGCTCGGTCCAACTCCGCGGAGCCTGGTAGACCTCCTCAGGGAAGACGCTGACGGCAGCCGGAACGGAGATGTTGTAGTCGTTGAAGAAGGCGCCCTTGTATTCCACATAGAGCCGAGCGCTGGACACGCCCGTGTTCGTCAACCAGGAAAGGGTGATGTTGTCGAGGATGTCGTCCCGTGTGAGGTCGCCGTAGGGCTCCCCATCGACAAAGAGTTTCACGATGTGCCCGTAGCTGGCCACGTCGTGGTCGATCATCCAGGCGGCAAGGGCGACGGGTGAGTCCGCCAACCCGTACAGGGTTTGCGGGTGTGCGGCCATCATCAGTTGCGTCGGGACGTGCTGGTAAAGGAACGCCATCTGGTCGTATGCCCGCTGCTCCTCAGCCGAGAGACCGGCCGGCGGCGGCCCGCCGGACTGAAGCGCCTTGGCAACGTCAGGGGGCGCGGCACCGGAGAAGTTCAGATGGATGCCGATCAACTCCGGAGGTGCCTGTTGCGCCATCACGTTCGTGACGAACCCACCCCAATCACCGCCTTGCGCCGCGAATCGGCTGTACCCGAGGCGCTTCATCAGCTCCACCCACGCCCGCGCCATGCGAGCGGGGTCCCAACCGGGCGTCGTGGGCTTGCCTGAAAACCCGTAGCCGGCCATCGACGGGATCACCACGTGGAAGGCGTCCGACGCGCTGGCGCCGTGAGCCGTGGGGTTGGTCAGCGGATCGATGATCTTCAGCTGCTCGATGGGCGAGCCGGGCCAGCCGTGGGTGACGATGAGCGGCATGGCATCTTCATGTCTCGACCGGACGTGAATGAAGTGGATATCCAACCCGTCGATCTCGGTGATGAATTGGGGATGAGAGTTCAGTTGCGCCTCGCACCGCCGCCAGTTGTAATCGGTCGCCCAATACCGCGCGAGCGCTTGAATGAAGGCGAGTTGCACGCCCTGCGAAAAGTCCGTGACCGTTTCCTTCTCCGGGAATCGTGTCGCCGTGATGCGCCTGCGCATTTCGTCGAGTTCCGCGTCTGCAGCCTCGAAACGAAACGGGCGAATCGCGGTCTTGTCAGTCGTCTGCTCGGTGCGTCGTTCGGTAACAGTGGCTGGTATCATGCTGACCTCTTCTCGAGCACATGAAACCAGACGCGCGACGTCCGATCTATCAGACGAAGGTATCGACGATACCTTCGTATCACTCCGCAGCCGTCCCGATTCTGTACGGGCGATTCGGGCGGCCCGCGTCGGCTCGGGTGATGGCTGACTCGATGTGATCGGAGGCGGAGTGCCGTTCACGAGTGAGCAGTTCTTCGGCGTCTTCGCCCTCTACAACCGTACGTTCATGGCTGTTGTCGTGGCGTTGTGGGTGGGGAGCGTCGGCACGCTTGCGTTCGTGTGGCGCGATCCGGCGCCCCGCAGCCGCACACTATCGCTGTTTCTGGGGGTCTTGTGGCTGTGGAACGCGGTCGCTTACCATGCGCTCTTCTTCACGCGAATCAATCCCGCGGCGTGGCTATTCGCCGCGCTTTTCGTGGTCCAGGCGGTACTCTTCTTGGTGGCTGCGGCTGGCAGGCAAATCGAGTACGTCTCGTCCGCGGGATGGAGGCTCGGAGTTGGGCTAGGCCTCGTGGTATACGCGCTCGCCTATCCATTCCTGACGATCACGCTGGGCCACGGCTATCCCGAGACCCCGACTTTCGGTGTGCCCTGTCCGACTGCAATTTTGACTATCGGAGTACTGGTCAGTGCTCGCGGTCATCTGCCGGTGACCTTGGCGATAGTCCCCATTGTATGGGCCTTTATCGGCGGATCTGCGGCGGTGCTCCTGTCGGTGCCGACAGATTACGTACTACTTGGTGCGGCAGTGCTCCTGACGGTGATCGTGCTTCGGCAGCGGATGCAACAGTTAATATTTCCTACTTCGTAGGACATCCTTTTTCGCGATTGCAACATCCAACTGCGGAGCGCGCATGGACCTCGTTCTGGTGCGGCGGGCGCCGCAAACGCTACTACCGGCTGCGTTCCGCAGGTCAGCGTGCGCTGGCGCGATCGTACACCGCGACGGTTCGTATGGCGCGCCTGCTATTGGCGCCTGACTCTGCAGTCGATTGTGGTGTGCGCATTGTTTCGACCGCGTACGCGGTCGTGATGGCAAGGAGATTCGATCGTGTCCACCTTCTTCAACGATCTGTCGTACGCCATGCGCTTCTTTCGCCGCCATGCCGCGTCTGCCGCCGTGCTCGTGCTGACGCTGTCGCTCGGCATTGGCGCGACAACCGCCATGTTCTCGCTCGTCGAGGCCGTGCTGCTGCGACCGCTGCCGTATACCGACGAAGACCGGATCGTGATGGTCTGGGAAACCGAACCCGCAGAAAGTGTCGACAAAAAAGTCGGCACGCCAGGCAATTTCCAGGACTGGCGCGCGGATACAAAGACCGTCGACCATCTGTCCGGCCTCGCACAGTTCGATGCGACGCTGACCGGGCACGGCGAACCGCGGCGCCTCGATGGCCGCCGGGTCTCGGCCAGCATCTTCACCGCCCTTGGGGTGCAGCCAATGCTTGGACGGGCTTTCACGGCAGACGATGAACGGCCTGGTGCGGAGGCCGTGATCGTCGCGCACCATATGTGGCGCGATGTGTTTGGCGCTGACGCCGGCATCATCGGCTCGCGCATCCTCCTCAACGACACGCCGCGCACGATCGTCGGCGTGATGCCGCCGGCGTTCAAACTGCCGCGTGGACCGGATGACGTCTGGGTTCCGTTGATCTTCAGCGATTGGGAACGGCAGGCGCGCGGATCCCACTGGCTGATGGCCGTCGGCCGCCTGAAACCGGGCGTCACGCTTGCGCAGGCGCAAGCAGACATGGATGTGATTGCCGCACGCCTCGAGCGCGACTTTCCGCGGTGGAATGCGCGCGAAGGACTGCTCGTCGAACCGATCCGAGACGAGATGATGGCCGGCCTCCGTCGTCCCGTGCTCGTGTTGATGGGCGCGGTGATGCTCGTGCTGGCGATCGCGTGCATCAACGCCGCCAACCTGCTGCTGGCCTGGGCCAGCGTGCGGCATCAGGAAGTCGCCATCCGCGCGGCGCTCGGGGCGGGACGGCTGCGACTCGTCCGGCAACTGCTCACCGAGAGTGTCGCCCTCGCCGTGATGGGCGCCCTCACCGGGGCGGCATTGGCGTGGTTCGGCACCAACGCGTTGCGCGCGATGATGCCGGACACGCTCGCGCAACTGCGCGACATCGCCGTCAACGTGCGTGTTCTTGCATTTGCCGCACTCGCCACAACCGTGACGGGTGTGCTGTTCGGCCTCGCGCCCGCACTGCAGTTGGCACGTCAGCAGACGGCTGGCGGCATCGATGTCGATCGGACCTCGACGTCCGCGCGTGTCACTCGCACGGGCCGCGTGCTGGTCACCGTCGAAATCGCTCTTGCCATCGTGCTGCTCGTCGGCGCAGCGCTGTTCGTGCAGAGCCTGACGCGGCTGACGAGCGTCGAGATGGGCTTTCGTCCCGACTCGGTGCTGACGTTCAGGATCGAGCTGCCGCGCTCACGGTATCCCGATCCCTCGCGATGGTCACCAGTTCTCGATCAGTTGATGACGCGTCTCGAGCGGGAGCCCGGGGTGCAAGCCGCGGGAGCGATCAGCTGGCTGCCGCTGACCACCGGCGGCGGGAGTAACGCGCTCTTTGTCGAGGGGCATCCGCGGCCAGGACCGGGCGAGGAGGCGTATGTCTTCTACCGGCTGATCACGCCGCGCTACTTCACGGCGATGGGAATTCCGCTCGTCGCCGGCCGCTTCTTCGATCACCGTGACAGCGGCGACAGCAGCCGGGTCGTTGTCATCAACCGCACGATGGCGCATCGCTACTGGCCGAACCAATCGCCGCTCGGCAAGCGCGTCAGCTTCGCACGTGCACCCCGGCCCGAAGACTGGATGACCGTGGTCGGGGTCGTCGGCGACACAAAGCAGGGATCGCTTGGCGATGCCGTCGACATCGAGATGTTCGCGCCGGCGACGCAGGAAGCCAACTGGTTCCCGCCATCAGACGTCGTGGTGCGCACGGCGGCAGATCCGCTGTCGATCGCGGAGGCCGCGCGAAAGCACGTGCGCGCGCTGGATTCGTCCATGGCGATCGACAAAGTGCAATCGCTCGAAGCGGTCGTGGCAGCGAGCGCCGCGGCCACGCGTTTTCGGACGCTCCTGGTCGCGCTTTTCGGGAGCATCGCCGTGGTGCTTTCGGCGATTGGCGTCTACGGCCTGCTGTCACTCTCCGTCGCGCTGCGGCGCCGCGAGATTGGCGTTCGCACGGCGCTCGGCGCGGCGCCGCGGAATATTTCGCGATTGATACTTCGCGAGGGGATGTGGCTGACCAGCATCGGCATCGCCATCGGCCTCGCGATCGCGCTGGTCGCAGCGCGTCCGCTTGAAACGCTGCTCTACGAGACCCGCGCGACCGATCCGTGGACGTACGCTGCGATCGCGGCACTGCTGTTCGCGATCGCGCTCGTCGCCTGTTATGTGCCGGCACGGCGCGCCGGGAAGATGGATCCGGTTGCGGCTATGCGGGTGTAGCCGCCGCTAGGCTCCAGACCAACGATGCCGCAATCTTGATGAGGTGCAAGGGCGCCGCTGAGAGTCACCCCGTCGCTCGAACTGGCCGTTCCACTGCGCGGAATGGAGCTGTGACGGCAAGCGCTCCCCAGATGAGGGCGAGGCCGAGGTATTCCGACATCTCGAACGGCCCGATGGCGCCGACGGTCCAGTCGTACATCATTGCCGAGACGAATGCGATCGTGTTGCCGACCAGCAGCGCCCACCATGCCCACGCGTCACCATGGCGGAAGGCGGTGGCAGCGACGGCGATCGCCAGCAACCCGAACGCCACGATATAGGCGCCGTACACGCGGAAGAGCACACCGATGAACCCGGCGGCCGTCGGCGACGTGGTTGTGAGTTCTTGCCACGAGCGCCCGGTGAAACCCTCGTACCCGGCAGCCAAAATCGGCTTCGAGCCTGGTCCCAGCAGATAATCCGGTGCCAGGGCTGCCATCGCGCCCCACGCGAGCAGTCCGGCATCGGCGATGAGCATGACGAGCCAGGCGAAACGGCGCGCTTGCTTCATGTGGGCAGTCCTCCAGTAAGTCTGAGAATCCACCGCATGCACGTGCCTGCCCGATGGGTCACTGTCGACGGGCGGCAGCGAGCCAGCTCGCGGCGAGGTATCAGCTGCTCGCTGAATCAAGTCCTTTGACGAACGTGAACCACTTGAATCCGGCCGCGTGTGCTTTCAGTAACTCAATAAGGGGTGGTGACACATCTCCGTATAGCGTCATGAAGTGACCGTCGGTGTAGTCCTTGAACAACGTGTTTCGAGCATCGAGGATGTGGGCGTTGTGCTCGACCAGCCCTTCGGGGCCCGTGTACGCCTCACGCACTTCGCACTCGGTGCCATCGGTGCTCACGAACCAGTCATAGCGCAGCGTGTGTGTCCTTCTCTTTTGTGATCCTGATGCACTCGGCCGCCTGTTTCTTGAACCCCTCCAACTGTCCCGGTCGAACTGTCATGTGCGCGCTGACCTCAAAAGTTGCCATAGGCCCTCCTATGGGCTGCGATCCCACGACAACACGGATTGCCAAGATCACGTCGCCTACTCATCGGGATCGCGGTGATGGCGAAACGCGGCGGCGATGCATATTTCGCGCCGGACTATCGGCGTAACCAACGGGCCTGTGCCACCTAGCGTGTCGATCACGAGGCTGGATATTTCGCGTGCGCCGTGAACTATTCCGCACTCGCACGTCCGTCGGAACGCGAAGCAGGCGGCGTCGACCGACTCGATGAGTTTCGTGAAGGCCTAGTTTATCGAGTCACATCAAGGGGCAGCACGAAGTGATACGTCGTTGATCCGATTGTGCGTTCAGGAGGCTTGGTTCAGCACGAGTCGCGCCCAACGACGCCATCGGTCGAGAGCGATCGGCCTGTTCAGGAGCGTGCATCGACCGACTGTGTCTTGGCACCGCCGGACATGGCTGTTTCGTCGCTCAAGACGTCCAGGATCGCCGCAGCGATCGCAAAGAGGACAGGCCCGAGCACGATGCCTAACACTCCAAACACCTGCAGCCCGCCGAGCACCGAGAAAAACATCACGAGCTCGCTCAGCCCGACGCGGCCGCCGACGAGTCTGGGCCTCAGGAAATTGTCGACGGTGCTGATCACGGCCGTTCCAAACACGGCGAGGATGATCGCGCGCGTCCAATGCCCGGTCGCGGCCAGGTACACGGCGCCGGGCGCCCAGACTCCAGCCGCACCGACCACTGGAAGCACGCTCGTCACCACGGTGACCATGCCCCACAGCGCGGCGGATGGAATCCCGAGGATCCAGAACATGCCGCCGCAGAGCGCACCCTGGACGACCGCGATGACGACAACGCCATACACGCTGCCGTAGATGACGTCGCGAACCCGAGCGAGCAACGCTTCGCTTCGTGCCCGTTCGAAGGGAAGCAGATCGGGAATCCTCGCGACGATCCGGTCTCCGTCGCGGAACAGCAGAAACATCGCGAAGAGGATGAAGACGAACGATACGACGGCTCCGGCCACGTTTTGCGCGGCCGCCAGCGTGTATCCAGCAACCACGCGCGTCAGCTCGCTCGCGTTCTGTCGGACCCACGCCACGATGGCGGCGGCATCGAGTCCCAGACGGTCACTGAGCCACTCGTCGGCCTGCCGCAGCGGCGCCCCGGCCTCGAGGCCGGTTTCGTCCGTGAACACCTGCTGCAGGCTGGCGCCCAGCGCCAGGAACTGATCGATGGCCACAGCCGTGATAAACAGGAGGGGAATGACGAAGGCCACCACCACCATCACGCTGCAGACGAACGCGCTCAACGACACGCGTCCCGTCTTCCGCACGAGCCGCTGGTACACGGGATGAAACGTGATCACCAAAACCGACGACCAGGCAATCACGTTCAGAAACGGTCTCACGATCAACAGACAGAAGTAGACGACCAGCGCGGTCGCGGCGAGGAACACTGTCCACTTGAGCGCACGCTGTGTGAACGTCGAGGGATGTTGTGAGGCGTCAGACATGCGGGCATCCACGTCAGCGACGGGGCGCGGACTGTTCGACGGAGCGCTTGATCGAGGCGAGCGCGCTTTCGAGCGACGAGCGCGTCTTGTCGACGACGACCTTCCGGAGGATCGAGCCTTTGACGCCAGTCAACCCTTCCTGCTCTGAGCCTTTGAGCGTCAGCAGATAGAAACCGTGCGGGGCGACCGTCGCTCCGTCGTCGACGCACACCGACATGTCCAGCGCGGTATGGAAGTAGTGCGTCGCGTACAGCTGCTTGATCGCGACGACGCCGAAGTCGCGGCCCTGCGAGCGGCCGCGATAGATGACGGCGTGATTCACCCGAATCGTGGGCTTCAGTCCGAACGACACCTTCTCCCAGTAGAAGAAGCTGTCGGCGCCGGCGAGCTCGGCGTTCGGGTATTCGAGGAGATAGCGGCGCAGCTCCGGCAGCACGTCGGGCAGCGCCGATGCGCGGCCGATCATCGTCTGGAACTGGTCGGCAACACGCGCGGGATGCTGCTTGTCCCGATATTCGCCGAGCGCCTCGTTGCCGCCACGTCGATACGCCTGCACCAGTTGCAGCACCGCCGGACGGGCGAGGGCGTTGGCCTGATCCGCCGCATCGGGCCGCGACCAGTCCACGCCGTCGCGAAACCGTTGAATCCCACTGGTCGGCAACTGCACGTCGCACGAGCCTTCGCGGCAGTTCTTGAGCGCCTTCACATCGTCCGGGTCGAACGCGAGTGCGCTGAGATCCGCGACCGTCGCGTCTTCGCGGATCTCGCCGATACCCTGGTATCCCGGCGTGCCGCTCAGCCGTCCGACGTCACGCGCGGCCTCGAGGTACGTGTCGGGTGACCCCTCCACGTGCACCGCGCCGAACACGTACACCTCGGACGGACCGCCCCACGGGAGGACCTTCGCGACCGGACGGCCGGCGTCGATGGCCGCGATCTGTTGCGACGTCAGCCCGAGGTCCGTGAAGATTGTCAGCGGAACGCGCGCACCCGCCGCCTGAACGATGGCGCTTGAAATCAGGCTGAGCGCGAGCAGCAGCGCGCGACGGTGCATGGGACCTCCAATGCATTACGGCTTCAGCAGAGCGACCGGCAATGCCGTCGCCTGCCGTTACGCCACGATCCGGCGCACGGCGACCGAGAGCATCAGCCGCGTGATGCCGCTGAAGAACATGCTGACGCCGACGAGCGTGCCGATCGCCCAGACCGAGCTGATCGGCCAGGCGCTCCCGATCATCGCGGCCAGCACCAGCGTCACGATGCCGTCGAACAGCAACCACCCGCTGCCCGGGAGCGGCCGCAGCTGAAACGACAGCACGAACTCCAGCACGCCGTCGAGCACCAGGTAGAACGCCAGCGCCAGCGTCAGCGACTCCAGGCCGGCGACTGGCCGTGCGAGCAGATAGAAGCCGATCCCGCCGTAGAGAATCCCGAGCAGAATCTCCCAGACGACGGCGCCGGGGCGGCCCGCCTGCCAGGCATACGCCAGGTGCAGGATGCCGCTGAAGATCAGCAGCCATCCGAAAAAGACAGTGACGGCCACGCCGGCGATCGCGGGCGAGAAGATCGCCAGCACACCAGCGGCGATCATCAGCACGCTGAGCACGATCGACCACGTCGTCGCCTTGTGAATGTCGCGCGGTCACATCGAGTTCGCCATAAGATGCTCCTTTCACGATGTAACGGTCGGCGAGCAGGGCTCCCGCACGGCGTTTGTTGGCCGCCGTGCAAGGAGCCTGCACGTCATGCGCTCAGCGGAGCGCGGACTTCGTCAGCTCCCACGCCTGATGGAGCTTGTCCGATCGCTCGCGGTAATCGGCTCGGATCTCGGCCAGCCGCTTCTCGAGCCGTTGCTTCCGCTCATCCCGCGCGGTTTTCAACTGTTGCTGCAAGGACTCGATCTTGGCTTCGCCCTCCCGCTTCACCGATTCGATGCGGGCTTTGAGCTCGTCCCGTTTGTCCTGAAGCTTGTGGCGTGTGTCCTCGATTCTCGCCTCGAGCCTGGCCTTCCGCTCCGCCGAGGCCTTCTGGCGTTCAGCCTCCAGCGCGATCAACTCGTCGCGGTACGCGGCGATCTGCCGTTCATAGTAGGCGTCCTCGACCTCAATCCGATTGCGCCGGAATACGTGTCCGCCCAGCGCCTCCATCCGGGTGTCGATCGGCGCCTGCCAGTCCTCATCGACCTCCGTGATGACCGCGGTCTTTCCGGGGAGCAGATACTCCGACATCTCCTGCAGGAAGTCGTCGCTGATGCCCGCCCGAGCCAGATCGAACGTTGCTCCGATCATCGTCCCGGTGCTCGCGCCGACCGCCACGCCGATTGGACCTCCAAGGAGGCCGACGAGGCTTCCGGTGAGCAGACCGAAGAACGTGCCCTCCGGACTCTCACTCGTTTCTCGCACCACGACCTTTCCGCTCGGGTCCTTTGCGACGACCGCATTCGAATACAACGTGATGCTGCCGTCTGTGTGCAGGTCGCGAAACGCTCGCAATCCTTCGTACGCCTGTTTCTCGTCGTTGAAGACGACCGCCACTACTTTGTCCATATGCGCCTTCCTTTCTGGTTGTTGGGTACCTCGCAAGACGAATGCCTCGCCAGTCAACGGCACGGTGACACGGGATCTGCTTTGCCGTCATAACGTTGGCTCGCTGAAGGCCGGCGCGGGGCCGAGACGCGGTGGCGAAATGAAGTCACGTGTTCTGTGCGCGTCGCGGTGCGGCGCTGTGCTCGACGTGCGTCCCGGAGAGGAATCATGGGCGCATGTCCTTCGCGGGGACATCCGGCTTCAAGCTGTCGATGACATATCGATTCCTGCACCCGGCCACGACGAACTCGACGTCGTTGTTGTCAGCCATTCGGTGGAGCAACTGTTCACCGTCCGGATCGATGAAGTCGACGTTCGACAGCACCAGCGTCAGCTTCGCGGACGGCACGTCGTCCATGATGGAGCGCCAGTGCTGTTCGAGCACCGCCACCCATTCGCCGCCGAGTGTCCCATGCAGGTCGAGCCTGTAGCTGTCTCCCTGCCTCACGGTAATCACCCGTAACATTGATGCGCTCTCGCCACAGGCGACGACGCTCGCTGCGAACGTGCGGCGCTCGCGTCGTTCCAGTGACCCGGCGGCAAGATCGATACCCCGCCGCGAATGCCGGACCGCAGCGGTATCTGCTTGTCCGTCACGAGGTTGACGCCAGCCGTCGGCGGCACCGAACGGCTCGGCGGTGGCGAAATGAAGTCAGAGGTTTCCGGGACGTCACGCCGACCGGGGCGCGACGGTCACCTCGCTGGCACGATCGCGGTGGGGAAAACTTTCGCGCTCGTGGGCGCCGGCCCTTAGGCTACGATGCTGACCATTACAAACTCCGACTGGTACCGGGCGGCAGTCCAGCGGTTGGCTCTGAGGTTATGTCATGCCTCTCACACGTGTGATCGACCTGATCGGTCGTAACACTCAACTTGGCCAGTTCCTGCCGCCGCTGGCCGCCTCTCTTCGAACGGTCGCCAACTTCGACGTGCTTGGCGTGGTCGTTCCGCATGACGGATGGAGAACCGCGCAGCTGAGCTCCGTGCGCCTTGAATCGCCTGACGGCGCGTCAACGGCGGCGGAGGTTCAGTCGATGGCCGTTGCGCCGCTCGATCAAGCGCGCCTGGCTGCCCTCGTCGAAACGGGTTCCCCGGCGATGGTCTTCGACCGCCTTGACGAGCGTGCCGAATACGCGGATGTGATCGCCGCGTTGCGAGGCTTCGGCCAGCAGTCGGCCTGTCTGCTGCCGCTCGCAACGGCGCTGGGCCCGGTGGGGCTGATCGCATTCGCGTCGTCGCGCGAGGGGACCTACAGTCAGTGCGACACCAGTTTCTTGCGGCACATCGGCGCGCTGGTTGCCATGGCGATCGACAACGAACGCCATCAGCAGGAGGCGGTGACGCGTGAGCGCCAGCTGCAAGCGGAGCGCGATCACTGGCGAACGCTGCTCGAGGTAACCAACGCGGTCGTCACCCAGCGTGACGTCGCCGCGCTGCATGCGGCCATCGTGCCGAACGTCCGGCGGATCGTCCCGCACGATCACACGAACCTGTTTCTCATCGACGAACAACGCCGACTCGGACCGTTCGTGATCGATCCGACCGCTCTGGCGTGGCCCGACGAGCTGGCGGCGCAGATCCGACTCGACCGGGAACCATACAAGTCGTGGCTCGCTCCCTTCGATCGCGCCGCGGAGGTGGACGTCACGCACGCGGACCCGACCGGGTGGGAAGCGCTGCACGCGCACGTCGTGGCGTCGGGTGTGAAGCGGATCTGCAACGCGCCGCTGGCGACATCCCACCGTGTGCTCGGGATCCTCTCGCTCGGCCGCCTGACGCCGACGCCGTTCACGAGCGACGAGTTGGGCTGGGTCGCGCAGATCGCCGAGCAGATCGCCCTCGCGCTCGAGAATGCGCTCGCGTTCGGCGAGATTGCGTCTCTGAAGGATCGCCTGGCGCACGAGAACATCTATCTGGAAGAGGAGATCCGCGGCGCCCAGCATTTCGGAGAGATCGTCGGCGAAAGCCGGGCGCTGAAACGCATCTTGAGCCAAGTGGCCACGGTGGCCTCGACCGATGCCAGCGTACTGCTGCTCGGCGAGACGGGCACGGGCAAGGAGCTCATCGCACGGGCGATTCACGCCGCGGGTGATCGCCGCGGCCGGGCGCTCGTGACCGTGAACTGCGCCACCTCGCCCGCGGGGCTTCTCGAGAGCGAATGGTTCGGCCACGAGCGTGGGGCGTTTACCGGAGCCCTGTCCCAGAAGATCGGTCGATTTGAGCTGGCCCACCAGGGCACCTTGTTCCTCGATGAGATCGGCGACGTGCCACTCGAACTACAGTCGAAGCTGCTGCGCGCGCTTCAGCAGCGTGAAATCGAGCGGTTAGGAAGCACGCGAACCATTCGCGTCGACTTTCGGCTGATCGCCGCCACCAACCGCGATCTCGAAGAGATGGTCGCCAGGCGGGAATTCCGTTCGGACCTGTACTACCGGCTGAACGTCTTTCCAATCCGGATTCCGCCGCTGCGGGAACGCCGGGAGGACATTCCGCTGCTCGTCCGCTACTTCGCGCAGCGGTTCGCCAAGGGGCTGCGGCGGCCCATCGAATCGGTGTCGCGCGAGAGCATGGAGATGCTGTGCCGGTGGTCGTGGCCCGGCAACGTGCGCGAGCTTCAGAATGTGATCGAGCGTGCGATCATCCTGTCGCAGGACACGGTGCTGACCGTGCCCCGCTCGGAGTTCGAGTCGCCCTTGCCTTCGACGTCCTCGCCCGTGACGCTGGAGGACGCCGAACGCGACCACATCCTGCGCGCACTCGAGCAGACCGGCTGGGTGATTGGCGGCGCCGGCGGTGCGGCCGCGCGACTTGGCCTCAAGCGTACGTCACTCGTCTCGACGATGCGGCGCCTGGGCATCGTCCGGCCAAAGCCACACGTGGGCGCGGATCGCAACGCTCGCGCCCGCTGACGGGCGTCGCTCTCCCGGGTCGTGAACCCCGCTCCCCGTGACGCGGATAGGTCTCGTGCCTCTATTTCGTCACGGTCGCATCGTTTCACCAATCGCCATGAGTCCGCAACCTTTTGAACGAGAACGGGATACATCCGTCTCCTTCAGGCGCGCTTTCAGGAACGACACTTGCGCTCTTTCAACGGCGGAGCCCGACGTTCCGGGCAGACCGTGCGCGCACCGCTGATGTGAAAGAGGAGAAGGAACATGGAGAAACCACACACACAACCGGGAACCGGGTCCACACTCCAAGCCTACGAGGAGAAGATCGCCGCGCAGATTCATGCGGCGAACACCCGCATCGACGAGCTCGAGGCGAGCGCCAAGCCAAAGCGGGCACAGGCAGAAATCACCGCGATCAATGGCTTGAAGGCCGCCAGGCAAAAAATCGAACGGATGCTGGTCGACCTCAAGACGACGCGAGACGCGCAGGTCGCACGCGCCAAGACCGACATCGATGCGGCGATCGTGGCATTCCAGGGGTCGCTCGAGGACTTCAGGCGCAAGTTCACGACACCGTCGGAGAAGAAGTGACTGCTACCTGGATCGCCATTGCGCTGCTCACGCCCTTCTGGTGGGGCCTGGGTCTGCTTCATCCTGGCGTGGCTCGGGGACGTGTCGCCGCCGTTGCGGCCGCGTGTCTCACGCCTGTTCAACTGGCTGGAACGCACGCGCGCGGAGTCGCCGAACGAGCCGGCGATTTCACGCGCCGCAGCCGCATGACAGGAGCGCCCATGCCTGCTTCACGATTGCGTCAGCCGCCGTCTGCGCATCGTCGCGCGACCAACGCAGGACCCACTGGTTCGGACGATCGACCGTCTCGCAAGAGCCAGATCCCCGGCTGGCTCCCGTATGCCGCAGCCGCGCTGATGGGCGTCTGGTTGCTGCAGGCGGTGGTCGTCCCGCTTCTTCCTCGTGCGGCGGAGATCCCGTACAGCGAGTTCAAGGTGAAGCTGGCGGCGGGCGAAATCACCGACGTCACTCTGGGGACACCCATCGAGGGCGTGATGAAGAACCCCGAAGGCCAGACACCCGGGCAGGCGACAACTCCGATTCGCGACCCTGCCGCCGCCTGACGGCGATCCGGACCTCATCAGAGAGCTCGGTGCCGCACACGTCACGTACCGCGCCAAGACGCCGCCCAGTCCGATTGCGACCTTCGTCCTCAGCTGGGTGCTGCCACTCATTGTCATGATGGGCCTCTGGTCACTCGCCGGTCGCAGTCTCGCGGCGCGCACTGGAGGCGGCATGTTAGGGGGCGGCATCTTCGGCGTCGGCAAGAGCAAGGCGACCGAGGTGAAACCCGAGGAAGTGGGCGTCACGTTCAAGGACGTGGGCGGCGCCGACGAGGCCATCGCCGAGCTGCGGGAGATCATCGAGTTCCTCAAGGCGCCGCAGCGATTCGCGACGCTGGGCGGGCGGATTCCGAAAGGCGTGCTCCTCGTCGGGCCGCCCGGCACGGGCAAGACGCTCATCGCGAAGGCGACCGCCGGCGAAGCCGGGGTTCGCTTTTTCGAAACGAGCGGATCGGAGTTCGTCGAGATGTTCGTGGGCGTCGGCGCGGCGCGCGTCCGCGATCTGTTCGAGCAGGCCCGGGCTGCGGCGCCGGCGATCGTGTTCATCGACGAGATCGACGCGATCGGCCAGAGCCGCGGCGGCGGCGTCCGTCTGATGACGAACGACGAGCGCGAGCAGACGCTGAATCAGCTCCTGGCAGAGATCGACGGCTTCAACACCGGCGCCGAGAACCCCGTCATCATCATGGCGGCCACGAATCGTCCGGAGATTCTGGATCCGGCGCTGCTGCGGGCGGGTCGGTTCGATCGCCAGGTCGTGCTCGGAAACCCCGACCTGATCGGGCGGTTGCAGATCCTGAAGATTCACAGCCGCCGCGTCACGCTTGCACCGGACTTCGATCTGGAACGCGCCGCGCGCATCACACCCGGCTTCAGCGGCGCCGACCTGGCGAACGTGATCAACGAGGCGGCGCTGCTTGCGGCGCGCCGTCAGAGCGCGGGCGTCACCTTCGCCGACTTCGAAGCCGCGATCGAGCGCGTCCTCGGCGGCCTCGAGCAGCGCAGCCGGGTGATGAACCCAAAGGAGCGCCAGACCGTCGCGTACCACGAATGCGGCCATGCGATCGTCGCCAGCCTCGTGCCGACCGGCGATCCGGTCAGCAAGATCAGCATCATCCCACGCAGCCGCGGCTCGCTCGGCTACACGATGCAGATGCCCAAGGAGGACCGGTACCTGCTCTCGATTGAAGAGCTCGAAGACCAGATCGCGGTGATGATGGGAGGCCGGGCTGCCGAACAGGTCATGCTCGGCACCATCAGCACCGGTGCGGTCGACGATATTCAGCGTGCGACGCAACTCGCCAGGCGCATGGTCACGGAATTCGGCATGAGCGAGAAGCTGGGGTCGGTGCGGTATGCGGGCCAACGCCTGCAGTATCTGGGAACCGCGGTCGCGGAGAACAGCGACGCCAGTGCCGCGACGCACGAAACGATCGATGCCGAAGTGCGCCGCATTGTCGGCGAGCAGTTCGAACGGGCCGCAACCCTCGTCGCGGCGCATCGTGACGCGCTCAGCCAGCTATCGGCCGAGCTGCTGAATCTCGAGAGCCTCGACGGCAGCGCGCGAAGCCTCGACGGCAGCGCAGTACGCGCGGCGCTGTCGAGCGCAGGCCATGCCGTCGCGTCATGAACGTTGAAAGCGTCTCTGGCGCATGGCGGGGCATGATGCGGACTATTACGATGGACGCGATCCCGGCCCGCGGTTAGGCAAGGTTGCGTAATGGAACGCTGATGGATTTCCGCCGCCACGGGACATCGATGGACTGGAGCGGTCTTCGTTTCGCTGTAAGTCATGTCGTGGCGATCGGCCTCGTCCTGGGCGGAACACCGTCAGCCCTGGCGCAGCTGCGGCCCGAACCCGACGCCCTCAAGCTCGCGCCGCGCGAGCTGATCGATCGGCTGCGGGCCAGTCCGACGGATTACTTCCGGTTCGTCAACCGGCCCTGGATCGCGCGCGTGTGCGAGGTGTTCGCTGAAGACATACCCAACCTGCCGATCGTACGTCTGCACGGAGACGCCCACATCGAACAATTCGCGGTCACCGAGGACGCATGGGGTCTCGATGACTTCGACGATTCGGCGCGGGGTCCAGCGCTGGTGGACATCGTTCGGTTCCTCGGCTCAGTCGACATAGCGCTCCGTCGGCGCGATTGGATCCGGAGTCGTGAAGCGGTTTTCGACCGCTTCTTTGCAGGATATCGAAGAGGCCTCGTGGAACCCGAGTATCGATCGGCGCAGCCGGCCATCGTTGGTCGCTTACGCGCGCAAGTGCCGCGATCGCGCGCGGCGTTTCTCGAGTGGGGAGAAACGCAAATGCAGCCGATGGGTGAGGCGGACGTGAAAGCCGTCGTGGCAGGGATGGGCGCGCTCTCGCGTGTCGTGCACGCAGAGCGACCGGATCTGCCGCCAGGCTACCTGACCGTCGCTCGCGCGGGCTGGCTGCGCATGGGTGTGGGCGGCGCTCTGGCGGACAAGATTCTGATCCGCGTTCAGGGGCCATCCGCGGAACCTGACGACGATGAGCTCGTCGAAGCAAAGCAGGTTCAGCATCTCGGTGGCCTTCCCTGCCTCGAACCGCCGCCGAGCATCCAACCAGCGCTTCGCGTGATTGTCGGAGTCAGGCAGGTCGGACGGCTGAAACACAACATCCTTGCGGCCGGTCCCGAGCTCGTGATTCCAGAGGTCGAGGTGCAAGGGCAACAATTGCGCAACTGGTGGATTCGCAGCTGGGACTGGTCCTACCGTGAGCTCCGCGTCGACGATCTCCGCTCCGTGCAGGAGTTGGAAGAGATCGTCTACGACGCCGGCGTGCAACTTGGCGGTGGCGCTCTGAGGGAGACTTGCGGGAGCGAGGCCTATTCAGGCCGACAGAGAGAGCTGGAGTCCCTGGCTCGGATGGAGCGTCGGATCCGAGACGAAGCATCCCGCCTCGTCGAGGAGCTGTTACTTGGATGGAAGGAACTCGGAGTTCGATGACCGGCGGGCTGTTGGAGACCGCCGCCACTCTACAGGCGAAGCGTCTCGATGAGGGCTGACAGCGCGGCCGGCTGCTGCCGCCGGCTCGGATAGTAGAGAAAATAGCCGGCGAACGGCGGACACCAGTCGTCCAGCACCCGCACGAGCGCGCCGCTCGCGATCTGCGGCGCGACGTACTCCTCAAAGGAAAACGTCAGCCCCAGACCATCGATGGCGGCGCGAATCATGAGGTCCGCATCGTCGACGACCAACGGTCCGCTCACATCCACGGCGAGGGCCTCACCATCTTTCTCGAACTCCCAGCGGTACGGTCCGCTGGAGCCGCCGCGCAGGTTGATGCATCGATGGTTCGGCAAATCGTGTGGTGACCTCGGCTTGGGGTGCGACGCGAAGTACTCCGGCGAACCCACGACGGCCAACCGTTGATCGCGAGACACTCGCACCGCCACCATGTCGCGTTGAATCGATTCGCCGAGGTGAATGCCAGCATCGAAGCCCGCGGCGACGAGCTCTGTGCGTCCCTCTTGCGTCGTGGTGACGTCGAGGACGATGTCCGGGAACCGACGGGCAAATGGCACCAGCTTGGGGGCGAGGACCATCGTGGCCGACAGCGGCGTCACCAGCAAACGCACGCGTCCCGTCGGCCGCTCGCGCAACCCGACGATCTGATCGAGGACGGATTCGACTTCGACGAGCGCGGGACGCAGTCGAGCGATGAGCTGTTCGCCCGCCTCCGTCGGCGCCACGCTGCGTGTCGTCCGCGCGAGGAGACGGACGCCGAGACGCTCTTCCAGCCCGCGGACCGCATGGCTGAGCGCCGACCGCGAGACGCCCAGCCGTTTCGCCGCCTTCGTGAAGCTCCGCTCTTCAGCAATGGTCAGGAACGCCGCCAGCACATTCAAGTGGTCGAGCTGCATTGGTGAATGGTACTCACATCCCCGTGCTGAATTGACCGACTACCCATCGGCGCTGCCGACCGCTACGCTGAGTGATATATGAGCGCATCAATCCTCGGACTGTTTGTCCTGCTCGTGAGTGTGCAATCGTCCGGCACACCACAACAACCAGCAAATCCTCCTGCTGCCAGTCGCACGAATGCGGAACAAGAGGTGATCAATCTCTCGAAGGAGAAGTGGCGCTGGATGTCAGAGCGCAAAGTCGATTCCCTGGCCGCTCTCTTTCATGATGAGGCCGTCTTCGTCCATATGGGCGCAACGATGTCCAAGACCCAGGAGCTCGACGTCATCAGCAGCGGGAAGATTCAATACAAGAACGTGGATATCCAGGAAGTGTCGGTGCGGTTCATTGGCACGACTGCCATCCTGTTGAACAGGATTCGTCTCGTCGCCGTGGTCGGCGGCAATGAGGTCACCAATCCCTTCGTGGTCACAGAGGTGTATGTGCAGCAGGGCGGCGCGTGGAAACTGGGCTCGCTGTCGTTCACCAGGCTCCTTACACCATAGCGGAATCGGAGTTCATCGATGAAGCGTACGGTCAGGCTCGTCACGATCATGCTCGCGCTATCGCTCACCACCGTCTTCGCGGCTGACTGGCCGTCGCTGTACGGGCCACGGCGAAACCACACCTCGGAGCAGAAGGGCCTCCTGCGGACATGGCCGCAGGAAGGTCCGAAAGTGCTCTGGACGGTCCCGTTGGCCGCCGGTTTCGGCGGACCCGCTGTCCTGGGCGGGAACGTGTATGTGCTGGACCGCGACGAAAAGGTCGGCGATACGCTGCGCGTACTCGAACTGGCGAGTGGCAGGGAACTGTGGACGTTCGCTTACGCTGCCCCGGGCAGCTTCATGTTTGCCGGCTCACGCATGACGCCCACCGTCGACGGGGAGCTCGTCTACACCGTCGGGCCGATGGGAGACCTGTACGCCATCAGCACGAAGACACGGAAGCCCGCCTGGCACAAGAACATCTGGAAGGACTTCGGCGGCGGCGCCGAACTGCCACGATGGGCGATCGTGCAGCATCCGCTGATCTACGGTGATCTGCTGATCGTGGCGCCGCAGACGTCGGAGGCCGGCGTCGTGGCCTACGACAAGCTCACCGGCGCGCTCAAATGGAAGTCGGCGGCGCTCTCGGGCATTCCGGGATACGTGACGCCGTCGATCGTCAAGGTGGCCGGGGAGGATCATCTCGTCATGATCACCGGGGCCGTCGGCCGGGGCCGCACGGCGAGAGACGGCAGCGTCAACGGACTCGATCCACGCAGCGGCAAGGTGCTGTGGACCTACACCAACTGGCAGTGCATCATTCCCGTCCCGCAAGCCGTCGACGCCGGCCAGGACCGCGTGCTCATCACGGGAGCCTATGGTGCCGGCTCGGTGATGCTCAAGGTAGAGAAGAAGGGCGCCGGTACTTTCGCCGTCTCCGAGCTATTCACGAACCCCGACTTCGGCGCCCACACGCAGCCGCCCGTCCTGCACGACGGCCACTTCTACTCTCATTACACGATCAATGAGCGGAGCGACGGGCTCGTCGCGATGAGCATGGACGGCCAGATCAAGTGGAAGACCGATCAACAGCCGCCGTTCGTCCGCGGCGGCTCGATTCTCGCCGACGGCGTGATGCTGATGACAGATGGCAACACGAAGCTGTATTTGATCGAACCGAGCCCTGCCGGGTTCAAGCCGCTCGCGAGCGCCGTGATCCTGGAGCCGGGCGACAACTGGGCGCCGCTCGCACTCGCTGACGGCAAGTTGCTCGTGCGCGGCCAAAAGGCGTTGAAGGCACTCCAGGTCGCGCAGTGAACGGCGAGCTGACTGCGAGGCAACGAGATGAAAGCAACTGTGATGTACGGCGCGGGTGACGTCCGCGTCGAGACCGTCCCCGATCCGCGGATCGTCGAACCGACGGACGCCGTTCTGCGCGTCACGCAGGCATGCATTTGCGGCAGCGACTTGTGGCCGTACAAGGAGATGGAGCGAACCGAAAGCGGCCGGCGCATGGGCCACGAGTTCATCGGTGTGGTCGAAGACGTCGGCGCCGAGGTGCGCACCGTGAAGCGAGGCGATCTTGTCGTCGCGCCGTTCGCGATTTCCGACGGCACGTGCGCATTCTGCCAGCAAGGGCTCCAGACATCGTGTGTGCACGGGGGGTGGTGGGGTGGCACGGAGCATGATGGCGGTCAAGGCGAAGCCGTGCGCGTGCCGTTCGCCGACGGCACGCTGGTCACGCTCCCGACAGGACACGACGCGGCGCTGATGCCATCGCTGCTGACGCTGTCTGATGTGATGGGGACCGGACATCACGCTGCGCTCGCAGCCAGAGTGGGACCCGGAAAGAGCGTCGCGGTCGTGGGCGACGGCGCGGTTGGACTCTGCGGCGTGATCGCCGCCCGCCGGCTCGGCGCCGAGCAGATCATCATGCTCGGTCGGCACGCCGCCCGAATCGCGCTGGCGCGCGAGTTCGGCGCAACAGACATCGTGAGCGAACGTGGGGACGAAGCTGTTGAACGCGTGCGCGAGCTCACGCGCGGATTACGTGCGCATTCGATTCTCGAGTGCGTCGGTTCGGAGGCAGCGATGCGGACCGCCATGCAGATCGTGCGTCCGGGTGGCGCCGTCGGTCGCGTCGGCGTGCCCCACTACGAGGGGATTCCGACGACTACGCAGAGCTTCTACGACAACGTCTCCATCGGCGGAGGACCGGCCCCGGCGCGCGCGTACATCGAGGAACTGCTGCCCGATGTGCTCGAAGGCCGAATCCAGCCGGGCCGTGTGTTCGATCGGGTCACGGACCTTGGCGGGGTACCCGACGGCTACCGCGCGATGAACGACCGTGAGGCCATCAAGGTGCTCATCGAGGTCTGAGGTTCCAGCATGACGGCCATGACGTGCGCGCTCTCACTGGCTGTCGGTGTCGCGTACCTGCAGATGAACAGGACGCCGGCCGCCCATTTGAGCGTCGACGACACTATCGAAGATCTGCTGAAGCATCCCGCCTTTGCCGGTGTCGGCCGGCTCATCTTGCCGTGGGATGACCGGCGCCCCGACGACACGATGCGGCTCAGGAGTATCGCGTCGCTACTCCCGTACCACACCCATGTAGACCCCGCCGTCGTCGTCTCGTCGCTCAATCGAATGATCGACGACGCGAGCGCCGGTCGAACGGTCTTCTACGACATCTACACCGACGCCCAGAAGCAGGCGGAACCGTCCCGGAAGAACGCGGGGTTGTTCTTCTTCCGGGGGAAGCCTGGAGCTCCGTTTGCCGTGATCGCGCCGGGAGGCGGGTTCGCCTACGTCGGCTCCGTGCATGAGGGGTTCCCCTACGCCGTCGAGATCAGAAAACGGGGATATAACGCATTCGTCCTGAAGTACCGCGCGGGACATGGCGGCACCGTCGCGACAGAGGATTTGGCGGCAGCTGTTTCTTATATCTTTCCCAACGCCGGCTCCCTTGGCGTCACCACGGCCAACTATTCGTTGTGGGGCAGCTCCGCGGGCGCCCGGATGGCCGCGGCGATCGGTTCCCATGGCACCGCACGGTTTGGCGGTGCGGATCTGCCCAAGCCTTCGGCCCTCGTCCTCTTGTACACGGGCCATTCGGATCTTGCTTCAACGGAACCTCCGACGTTCGTGGCCGTTGGCGACCGCGATGGCATCGCACCTCCCGCCGTCATGGAAAGCCGGGTTACGGCGTTGCGCAAAGTGGGAACCGAAGTGGAGTATCACAAGTATCCCGGCGTTGGTCATGGCTTCGGCCTCGGTATCGGTACGAGCGCCGAAGGATGGATCGCGGACGCTGTTCGCTTCTGGGCGAAACAGATCACGCGAAAGCCGGTCCATGCGGACGCGACAGCTGGCATCGGAGGGCAGAGGTGAAGTTGTTCACAGCGATGATGCCGATGGTCGCTCTGCTCACTTCGGCGTCGACGAACGCTCAGACGCTGGTCATCACGCGCGGAGGCTCTCGCGCCGCCAGCCCCGCACCGGCGGAGAATTTCACGGGTGGCGTTCGGGTCGAGGCGCTGTTCGAGGCGCTCGACCCCTCACACGCAAGCGGCGCGTCCGTCACGTTCGAGCCCGGTGCGCGCACGGCGTGGCACTCGCACCCCCGGGGCCAGGTCCTGATCGTCACGGCGGGCACCGGCCGCGTCCAGCGATGGGGTGACCCCATCGAAGAGATGCGACAGGGAGACGTCGTGAGGATTCCGTCCGGTGAGAAACACTGGCACGGGGCTGCGCCGAAGGCGTCCATGACGCACATCGCGATTACCGAGCACCGCGATGGCACGCGAGTGCAGTGGATGGAGAAGGTGACCGACGAACAGTACAACGCTGCGCCGCTCGGTCCGGGGCCTCAACCCGCGAAGCCGCAGCAGGGCACCACTAGACCGTCGGGACCAGTTCAGCAAAAGATCGCGCCGGGGCTTGCAACGCTCACCGACGAAGTGCTGTTCGGCGATGTGTGGAGGCGGACCGAGTTGTCGCCACGTGACCGCAGCCTGGTGACCATCACGGTCCTGATCGCGACGGGAAAGCCGGCGCAGCTCACCGGCCACCTGGGCCGAGCGCTCGACAACGGTGTGCAGCCAAGCGAGGCCTCCGGCCTTCTGGCGCACCTGGCGATCTATTGCGGCTGGCCGAGCGCGGTCTCGGCGCTCGACGTCTACGATCAGGTCTACACCGCGCGGAAAGTCGATACCACAGCACTGCGCGCCGTGGGACCGCGCCTTCCAGCTCCCGCCACGGACGTGGCACGAGCCCGCGTAGTGAACGATGAACTGGCAACTGTCGCGCCGAAGTTCGTGCAGCTCACCAACGACGTGGTGTTCGACGGCCTGTGGCGGCGGTCCGATCTCAACCCGCGGGATCGGAGCCTGGTCACCGTCGCCGCACTCGCCGGGATGGGCGACGACGACCAGCTCGATTTCTACCTACGCCGCGCGATCGAGAGCGGTCTAACCCGCGCTCAGATCACCGAGGCTTTGACCCACCTGGGCTTCTACGCCGGCTGGGCCAAGGCGACCAAGGCGATGACTGCGGTGACGAGGACGCTCGGCAAATAGCAGCGCTCTCCGAGCTATCAGTCGTCGCCGTAGACCGATACCAAAGTCTGATGGACGATTGCGCGTCCAGCGAGCATCCTTCCCCAAGCAAGGACGCAGTTGAGGGATCAAGAATGTCAATCACAACGACGGACAGCAACACGACGGCTCCAACGCTCCTCCTCCGGGGGACGCACGAAACGTACGCGTATCGTCGTCTTGGCGGCGGAATCCGACGACCTCTGATCTGTCTTCAGCACTTCACAGGGACGCTGGACAACTGGGATCCGTCGGTCACCGATCCGCTCGCTTCAAATCGAGAAGTCATTCTGTTCGATGGCGCAGGCGTAGGCCGGTCCACCGGCAAGGTGCCGACGACGGTGGCGGGAATGGCGATGCATGCGCTCGATTTCCTGGATGCGCTGTGCGTGACCAGCTGCGACGTGCTCGGATTCTCCCTGGGCGGAATGGTGGCGCAGCAGATGGCGCAGGACAGGCCTTCCAGCGTCCACCGGATGATTCTCGTCGGGACGGCTCCGCGAGGCGGCGAAGACATCATGCACCTGGAGAAACCGAGCCTCGCGAGGTATCTCGGCGATCCGACGCTCAAAGGATACGCGGTGTTGCAGAAGATCTTCTTTGCGCCCACACGGTCGAGCCAGGCGGCCGGCGGAGCGTTCATCGAGAGGCTTGCCCGACGAACGGAGGACCTCGACAGACCATCCGGACCAGACGTCATGGCTGCGCAGATGGCCGCGTTCCGTGAGTGGGAGCAATCGTCCGGGGCCCGGTTCGCCGATCTCGAGCGCATTCGTCAGCCGACGCTTGTTGTGAACGGCATTCACGACGAGATGATCCCTGTCTCGAACTCCTATCGGTTGAGCGAGAACCTTCCGAACGCGATGCTTCTCGTGTACCCGGACTCGGGACACGGCTCCCTGTTCCAGTTTCACGAGTCCTTCACCCGGCACGCCGCGGCATTCCTCGCGTCTGACTCGCCGTTCGCCCCCTATTGAGGGAGTAATCGGATGTGCCATCACGTGAATTCCACTTCGCTCAAATCAATTGAAGAACCCCCGAGAACTCCTTGTATTCGTGCACGTAGTGGGCGGCTGGAGTTCCACCCAGAACCTCCGCACGGAGCGATCCCCGGTTCACGCTTCGAATCACGCTCACGCGGGACTCTGCGCCGGGGTGGTCCGGGGCGGTGAGGCGTATCGACCTGCCGGCGGTTCAGGCGCTGTTGAGAGAGCTCGGAGGATTCGAAACGTTCAGCGTCAATCGTGGACTCCACAATTTTGCCGCCCTGAACAGGGCGCAGCCTTAAGATGGCAAGAGCGGAGAGACGTGAAGCAATGACGCCTCACGGGCCGACCGCCCCTCGGAGGCGCGCCGTGGACATCGAACACTACAGGGCCCGGCTGCAGAACGAAGAACGCCGGCTGCTCGGCATCATCAAGCGGAAGAAGGAGAACGTGCGCAGCATCGGTGGCGACAGCGTGCCCGACGCGGGCGACGCCAGCTACGAGGGCGAAGTGCGCGAGGAGCAGGCGCGCGAAGCGGAAAATGCGTCGGACACGCTGAAGGAAGTCCGCCTGGCACTGGCGCGCATCGACGCCGGCACCTTCGGCCTGTGCGAGAACGGCGGCGAGCACATCGACGAGAAGCGGCTCGAGGCCATCCCCTGGACACGCTACTGCAGCGCGCACGAGGCCGAAGCCGCCACCGGCCCAGGCCCGCGCCGCGTCACGCTGTGACGAGACGCCGCGCCGACCGCGGCCGCGCCGCAATCTTGCCGGATAGGTCGCAACCGTCGTGTCACCGGTAACGCCCGACAAAAACGGATCCGCGGTCGAGCTCGGTGAATCTCAGACCAACGACGCGGCCATTCTCTACGATCCAGTGGAGATCGTAACAGGCACGGTAACTTGGCGGCCAGAACGAGCAGAAACGGCCTTCACTGTCCACATACCACTCCCCACGCGAGCGCTGTTCGTGCTCCACGTATGTGGTGCCACCACCGGGTTCGAAGGTCTGAGTGGCACCGTCGTGATAGGCAAAACTTCCTGCTGTCAAGGCGGTTGCGATGTGCTCTGTCCTCACGGGATCGCCGTCAGCAACAGCGAGGTTCTCGAGCGCCTGGACCATTTTCTCTACCTTACGCCGGGAGCCGGCCGAGGCACGTCCTCCAACACGAGAGAGTCAAGACCGGCGAACTGGTGTACGCGGATCGCCTGCATGATGCCCCACACAGCGTCCCGACTCCTCAGGCGCCACGCCGGCGGGCGAACGCGTGGACGCAGACTCCTGCCACCACGATGGCGGCCCCCAGACCAAGGACGATGATCCCGGGAACCACAAACACGATGCTGAAGGTCATGGCAAGTCCCACGATGACGAGCGCAACGCCGAGAGTCACCGCCAGCGCATGCTCAACGAGATGTAAGGTGCTTGCCCAAAGGCTCCGAATCCTGAGCTGTATCATCGCTTCACCCCTCTAGAGATCGTCGCAGGTCCACCGTCGCCATGACTACGCGGGCATTACACAAGATCGGCGCAGCGGAATCCATTGGACGATGGTATCGATCGGTCGGCGTGTCGATACTTTTGGATCATGGCTGTCGAACGCGATGTCGCATACGATCGCGAAGCCCTTTGATTTCGCAATCCGAGTCCGTATATGGCCACGAGTGCTGACGAAGTCTGGGCTGCCCTGGCGTGGGGCGCCGTGTCCTCCGTCGGGCTGCTGGTCGGCGCGATCGCCGGATCATTTTTCCGAATCCCGCACCACGCGATCGCCATGACCATGTCGGTAGGCGCGGGACTTCTGCTCGCCGGTGTGTCCTTCAAAGTGGCCGCGGATGCGATCCAGATCGCCGGGCCCGTGGCAGCGGCGCTGTCACTGCTGCTCGGGGCGGCCTTGTTCAGCGCGAGCAACGCGCTTCTCGCGCGGTTCGGTGCCGCTCACCGCAAGCGATGCGGCGAGTGTGTTCAGCAGCCGGCCGAGTCGCAGCAGCCTGGCAGCGGAGTAGCCATCGCGCTCGGTAACGCGCTTGACGGGCTCCCGGAGGCGCTCGTGTTGGGAATCGCCCTGCGGCATGGGGTCGTCCCCCTCGCGCTGGTGTTCGCGTTCTCAGTGGGCAACTTTCCCGAGGCGTTATCGAGCGCAGCGGGGATGCGCATTGCCGGTCGCAGCTACACCTACATCCTCTTGCTCTGGAGTGCGATCGCCATCGGGGCAGCGGTAGCTATCGCGGCAGGGTATGTCGGGTTCGGCTCCCTCGGTCAGGCGTGGCCACCGCGGCTGCAGGCTTTTGGAGCCGGAGCGCTGCTCGCGATGACCGCGGAAACGATGATTCCCGAAGCCTTCCACAACAGTCCGCGTTTCTCCGGCTTGCTCGCCGCCTCGGGTTTCGGCCTCCTGCTGCTTGTAGACGCCACGACACGTTAGAGAGGCACTCTAGGTCTGCATGGCCCGGACTGTTTTCGAGGACCTCGCCACCAACTCGCGCGCCTGCTTCACCTGCTCTCGTTCCACCCGCAAATCAACCCGCGTGATGTCCGGCCGGAAGAACAGCGCGACCGACCAGTCGAGGACAATGCGCAGCCGCCGGTCCCAGCGCGGCATCTGAAAGAGGTAGTAAGACCGCCGCAACCACCAGGCGGGAAAGCCCGTGAGCCGCACACCGAAGACTCGCGCGACGGCTCGCGTATGCCCGAGCGCTGCCATCGTGCCGAGGGAGCGGAACATGAACGCGGACGGAACCCGCCCGTCAATGGCCGCACCGATGTTCTCCGCGAGGTGCCGCGCTTCGCGGATCGCATGCTGGGCCAGCGCGGGGTAAGGACGGCCGTCCGGGCCCGGAATCGCGGCACAGTCACCGAGTGCCCACACCTGGGGATGGCTGCGGCTTCGCATCGTCGCGTCCACCGCGATCCGGCCACGCTGGTCGCGGACGACCGGGATGGCGCCCGCGACGGCGCTCGGGACGATGCCCGCAGTCAGGACGATGGTCGCGGCATCAATGGTGTCGTTCTCGAGCCGCACGCGCCCGGTCTCGATCGACCGAACAGCGGTCGATGCCTGGATGTCAACCCCGCGGCGCTCGAGCACGCGCGCCGCCGCCGCGGCCAGCTTCGCGTCGATCTCTGCGAGAATCCGCGGGCCGGCCTCGAACAGCCGGAAGCAGACCTCATCGCGCCGGATCCGTGGATAGAAGCGCAACACATCGTCGGCAAACGCCGTGAGCTCACCCACCAGTTCTGTGCCGACCAGTCCGCCGCCGATTACGACGATTGTGAGACACCCGCGCCGCTCGGCCGCGTCCGCGGCTGCGTCCGCGCGTTCGAAACATTCGATCAGATGATTTCTCAGCACCAGCGCGTCCGCCATCGTCTTGAAGGTCAGGGCGTTCGAGGAGCCGGGAATCAGTCCGTCGTTCGTCGACGCGCCGAGCGCGACCACGAGATGGTCGTACGGCAGGCCGTACGCGCCGCCATCAGGAGCCACGGCTCGAACGAGCTGCCGTTCCAGGTCAACCGATTCGACGGTGGCTTCGATGAATCGAGCGTGTTGAAGTGCGGCGCGGATGGGCTGCGCGCAATGCCGCAGCTCCAACCTGCCGGAGCATGCCTCGAACAGCAGGGGCGTGAGCAGGAAGAAGTTCTCGCGGCTCACCAGAGTGATCTCGACGTCTGTGCGCCGCCGCAAGACGCGCTCGAGGTGCCGTACGGTCGCTACGCCGCCGAATCCGCCGCCGAGGACAAGAATACGCATGCTCTTCTCCGGCCTCGATCTTGTGCAGCGGGCCGAGGGGTGCGTTCCCCTCGGCCCTGACGACGTGAGTCGCGGTCGTCACCGACCGGCTCTGTTCGAGCGAAGCGGCCGGAACGCCGCCCGCACTTCCTTGGAGAAGAGCTCCGGCTCCTCCCAGGCGGCGAAGTGGCCGCCCCTGTCGACCTCGTTGAAGTAGGCGAGGCCGGGGTAGACCGCCTCGACCCAGCTCCGCGGGGCAGCCCAGATCTCGCCGGGGAACGTCGTGAAGCCGACCGGAACCGAGACCGCCGGAGGAGGCTGGCCGCTCGCAAGCGCTGCGGCCAGCGCTCGTCCGTCCTCCCAGTACGACCGGGCCGCCGACGCTGCGGTGCCGGTCAGCCAGTACAGCGTGATGTTGTCGATGATGGTGTCCCGGGTGAGATTGCCCACGGGCTTGCCGTCGACGAACGCGCGAGACATCTTGTAATAGCTGTCCGTGTCGTGGTCGAGCATCCAGGCCGCCAGCGCGACGGGTGAATCCAGCAGGGCGTAGCCGATCGTCTGTGGCCGCGTTGCCATCTCGAGGAAGTAGCCGAAGCCGTCCTCCCTGAACATCGCGAGCGCCTTGGCCGCTGCGCGTTCCTGTTCGGATTCCTTCGGCAGTTGATCGCCGATTGCGAGCACCGCCGTGAGCAGGTTCAGGTGGTAGCCGACCAAACCCTCGACCGCCTGGCGGCCCATCAGGTCCGTGACGAGGGCACCCACGTCGCCCCCCTGGGCGACGTAGCGGGTGTAGCCGAGGCGGTGGTGCATCAGCTCCGCCCACGCGCGTGCGATGCGGCTGGCGTCCCAGCCGAGCTCGGTCGGCTCGGCCGAGAAGCCGTAGCCGGGCATTGACGGCAGCACCAGGTGGAATGCATCGCCGGGGGTGCCACCGTGCGAGGTCGGGTCGGTCAGGGGACCGACGGTCTCGAGCAGCTCGATGACCGAGCCGGGCCAGCCGTGGGTCATGATCAGCGGCAGCGCATCCTCGTGCCGGGAGCGCACGTGGATGAAGTGGATGTCCACGCCATCGATCTCGGTGACGAACTGGGGCAAGGCGTTCAGCTTCGCTTCGACCTTGCGCCAGTCGTATTCGGTCTTCCAGTAGCGCGCGAGCTCCTGAATCGTCGCGAGCTGCACGCCCTGCGACCGATCCTCGACGAGCTCCTTGCTGGGCAAGCGCGTCGCCGCGATGCGGCGGCGCAGGTCGTCGATCTGCTCCTGGGGAATCTCGAGGTGGAAGGGGCGGATCTCTGTTGCGGTTTCGACGGTCGTGATCATGATGAGTTCCTTTCGTTTGGCCTGCGGATCAGCGCAGTGACGTGGCCGCACCGGCGTGCCGGGGCAGTTTCCAGCCAGGGCGCGGGAAGTGGCAGGTATAGCCGTGCGGGAAGCGCTCGAGATAGTCCTGGTGCTCCGGCTCGGCCTGCCAGAATTCGCCGGCGGGAGAAACCTTCGTCACAACGCGGCCTGGCCACAGGCCGGAGGCGTTGACATCGTCGATTGTCCGGAGTGCCTCGTCACGCTGCGCCTCGGAGACATGGAAGATCTCCGAGCGATACGAAGCTCCGACATCGTTGCCTTGGCGATTCAACGTCGTCGGATCGTGAATCTGGAAGAAGAACTCCAGAAGGTCGCGATAGCTGATACGCGTCGGGTCGAACTCGATCTCGATGGCCTCGGCGTGAGATCCGTGGTTGCGATAGGTCGCGTTCCGCACATCGCCACCCGTGTATCCGACACGTGTGTTGACTACGCCGGGCATCTTGCGGATTAGATCCTGCATGCCCCAGAAGCAACCGCCGGCAAGCACCGCGCGTTCAAGCTTGCTTGTCATGATAAGTCCCCCTACTGAAGGGCGCCCTGCCCGAAGAACTGCTGCGCGATTGCTTTTCGAAACCCTTCATCTCCGAGCTGCTGGCGCATGGCATAGGTCGCCTTCGCGTCACCGCCGGCCAGGTAGCGAAGTTGATCCTTGCCGTCAGTGGCTGCCTCGTAGACGACGTCGGCAATCTGCTCCGGTGTCGAAAACGTGTCCAATTGCGTGGGGTCGGTAATCGCACTCATCACCCGAGTCACGAGCGCATCATAGTCCGGGTGGCGGCCCACATCGAACGAACGCGTGAAGAAGTCGGTCTTCATTCCTCCCGGCTCGATGATCTTCATGCCGATGCCGAACTGGTTCAGTTCGAACGCCATCGCTTCGCTCCAGCCTTCCAACGCCCATTTCGTCGCGTGGTACATCGAGTTGAACGGGACCGTGATGAGGCCGCCGATAGACGTCGTATTGATGAACAACCCGGCCCGTGTCGCTCTGAAGTGAGGGGTGAACGCCTTCGTGACGCGGATCGGCCCCATCAGGTTGGTGTGGACCATCCGGAGCATCTGGTCGTCGGAGACACCCTCGAGCGGCCCCGCCATCCCGTAGCCGGCGTTGTTGAAGACGACGTCGACCTCGCCGCGAGCCAGCGCGTCGTTCACCGCGCGCGCGATCTGTTCTGGATTCGTGATGTCGAGCGGCAGCAGCACGACGTTCCGGAGTGTGGCGAGGTCCTGCTCCTTGTCCGGGCTGCGCATGGTGGCCAGCACGGTCCACCCTCGTGAAGCGAACAGCTTCGCCGCAGCTCTGCCGAGTCCGGAGGAACTCCCGGTAATGAAGATGGTCTTGGAGTGCTGGTTCGTCATAGCGTCATGAAACCAGACGCGCGAGGCCGGATCTATCAGACGAAGGTATCGACTACACCTTCGTATCAGTCGGCACGGCGTTCAGAACCTGTCGGCTCGGGGATCCCAGAACGTGTCCGTCAGGCCGATCCGGGCGAAGATCTGCCTGATCTCGTTCGCGTCTGGCCGACGCGCGTGGGCACTGAGACGGTTCGCATACCACGCCGTGGCCATCTGCCAGAGCTGTGGAAGCGTCGCGGTGGGGTGCCGCGGGTATTGACGGGCTTTGCACCATTCGTCCAATGCGTCTTCCGACCGGAAGAACAGCATGAGGCTTCATGTGAACACGATGTCGTTCCACCATTCCGCCGCTGGAACGACGCAGTGGAACAGCCACTCTGACGGGGCGGTCCGTGCGGGGTGAGGTGAAGGACAAGCGGCTGAAGTGTCTGCTCGCAGCGGGAGAGCACATCACCCGTCCCGCCCAGCGCGCTGACGACACCAAACGCGTCCCACGCGCAGTTTGCGAAGTACTCCGTTCCATTCACCACGCGCGATGCTGCGTGGGGACGCCCGAAAACGGCGGCGCCATCCGAATGGCTGCGAAGTCGCCGACCGGCACGAGCATGCGTTTGGAGTACAGACGCCGATACCCTTCCCTGACCTGCTCGGTCGTGCCGCCGATCGCCTCCCGCATGGCATCGAGCGATGGAGACTGACCCGTGGCCGCGAAATGCCCATACACCGCCGTCCGCAAGGTCACATCAAACGTGTCGGGTGTCATTGACGAAGCACTTGATGAACGAAGGCTACGGCGATTGATCCTTCGCCGACAGCAGATGCCACGCGCTTGATATTGCCGCCGCGCACATCGCCAACAGCGAAGATGCGCGGCCGGCTCGTTTCAAGCAAATAGGGCGGCCGGGCGAGCGGCCATTTCGCGTTCGCCAACTCGTCAGATGACAGGTCGGGGCCGGTCTTCACAAAACCCTGGTCGTCGAGTGCGAGGCAGCCGTCCAACCAGCGGGTATTGGGAACAGCGCCCGTCATCATGAACAGATGTCTGATGTCACGGGTCTCCACGACGCCCGTCTGGTTATCGCGCCACTGGACGCGATTGAGAGTCCGGTCCCCGTCGAGCGCCACGAGCTCGGTTCGCGTCCGCAGCGTGATGGCCGGATGCTCCTCGATTCGACGAACCAGGTAGCGCGACATCGTATCTGCCAACCCATCTTTGCGGACCAGGAGGTGGACGTGACTGGCTGTCTGCGCGAGAAACACGGCAGCCTGACCCGCGGCGTTCCCCCCGCCCACGATCACGACGTCCTCGCCCGCGCACAGCTGCGACTCCATGCGCGAGGCAGCGTAGTACACGCCCGCGCCGTCGAACTCGGACGCGTTTGCGATCGCGGGCTTGCGGTACTGTGCCCCCGACGCGACGATCAGCGCACGCGCATCGATGCGCCCCCCATCTTCGAGGTGCACGGCGAACAACGGATCTGCGCAAGCGAGCTTCGCCGCACCTTTCGCGACCAGTACCTGCGCGCCAAACTTCTGGGCCTGCGCGTACGCTCGCCCCGTCAGGTCCAAGCCTGAAATGCCGGTTGGAAATCCTAGGTAGTTTTCGATTCTGGAGCTCGAGCCGGCCTGTCCTCCGGGCAGGTTCGACTCGAGGACGAGGACATCCAGCCCCTCGGATGCGCCGTACACGGCGGCAGCGAGCCCTGCCGGGCCCGCGCCCACGATCACCAGGTCGCGGATGTGCGTGCGGTCGATCGCATCGTTGAAACCCAGGCAGTCCGCGATCTGCTGGTTGCTCGGATTCCGGAGCACCGCGTCTCCGCGGCAGATCAGCACTGGCACGTCGGCGGCGGTCACATGAAAGCGGTCGAGGAGATCCTGCGCATCCGCGTCGCGATCGAGATCGATGTAATGAAACGGATGGCCATTGCGCGTCAGGAACTCCTGGACGCGCAGCGTGCCTGCGCAATGCGTCGAGCCAATCAGGACGACGTCGCCGTAGCCGCCTGCGATGAGCTCCATGCGGCGTAGGACGAAGGCCCGCATGAATATGTCGCTCAGCTCGGTATCGGTCTGGATCAGGCCGAACAACTGTTCGCGATCCATCTCGATCACCTCGCCGGGCTCGCTAACGCGGACACGCGCGAGTGCGCGGCGTCCGCTGATCATGCTGCCTTCGCCGGAAAACTGCCCGGCGTGGTGGCTGACGATCAGGGTCTCGGCGGAGTCGGTCGGCCGCAGCACCTGCAGTTCGCCGCTCAGGACGACAAAGAAGGGTACCGGCCTGTCGCCCACCTCGACGAGCACCTGACCGGACTCGATCGCGCGCCGTCGTCCATGGGCCGCGATGCGCGCGATCTGTGCCGGCGTGAGCGTTGGAAACACACGTTCAGGACGAGAGACGGCCGCGGCGAGAGGCGTCAGCGAGCGATCAGGCACGTCCATTGACAACCAGCCAATTAATCTTCATCGGTGCGATTCTCCTGCCAGCTAACCGAAGGTGAAGGCGAACGTTTCCACTCCGGCATCGAGAAACTCGATCTCGAACTGGCGATCGACGATGGGTTTCGGTTGCCGGATCAGCTGATAGAGCCGCTGATCGACAGCCGTGCCGTTGCCGCCCTCATCGACGTCGAGGCCGCGAGCAGGACCTGGCGGCCGCCCATCGATCGACACGCGAAAACGCACCGGGCTCTCCCGGCGCGGCGGACCCATGACCAGATGAAGGTCGCGCGCGTGAAAGCGGCACACGATTCGCCCGGCCGGCCTGCTCAGAACTGTCGCCTGATTGCCAATGGTCCACTCGCCAGCGAGGGCCCATTGATTGAGCGCCAATCGCGCCGGCGCAGCGTACACGCGGCGTCGATCGCGGTCGGCACCGCCTGTCGACGCGAAGTTCTCGGTGCGGCCGTACCCGACGTATGTTTCCGGAGACTTCAGGTTGTCCCAATCAGCGGCCGCTTCCACGCCGCTGCCATCGACCGAGACGACGCCCTCGCCGGTGCCTGCGGCGCCCGCCTCCGCCAGCAACCGTTGAATGGTCATCTCCGACCGTTCGTACTCGCCCTCGCCGAAGTGATGTTGCCGAACCCGTCCGCGCGCATCGATGAAGTAGAGAGCGGGCCAGTAGTTGTTGTCGAAGGCGCGCCAGGTCGAATAGTCGTTGTCGATCACGATCGGATACTCGATCCTCATCTGTTGCACGGCCCGACGAACGTTCTCGACGTTCCGTTCGAATGCGAACTCGGGTGTGTGCACGCCGATCACGACGAGCTTTTCCCGGTACTTCTGCGCCCACGCGCGAACATACGGAAGCTGGCGCAGCCAGTTGATGCACGTATAGGTGCAGAAGTCGACGAGCACGACTTTCCCGAGCAGGCTGGCCGCCGTCAGGCGTGGCGAATTGAGCCACTCGGTCGCGCGGCCCAGCGCGGCCAACTCTCGTGTCGCCGCCGACGCGCCTCCGGCGCGAAGGCGGCCGAGCATGCCGAGCTGCGCTGCGGCAATCGTCATTGCCGCCGTCCCGAGAAAACGTCGGCGATCATGGCCGGGTTCCTCTGGCATGTCGCTCACCGTTGGGCGTAGCTCGTATAGACGAAGTCGCGTGCCTTCACGCGCGTATGGCAGCCGTGACACGTCTTCGCGAACGCCGGGCTCTCGCCGAACGGCTTCCATGTACCGGACGCTGCGTCGTGCCTGAACGTGGCGTAGCCCCATCCGTTCGTGTCCGGAAATCGCTTCGCGTCCTTCACCATGAAACCCACCTCGATGAGCGGTCCGGGCTCGGTCACGCCATAAGGCGACGCGGCGTTGATCTTCTTCGACCATTCGACCTTGGCCATCGCCGCGCCATCCGGAACGGGTTTGCCGTTGGCCGGAATCCCGTCGTTGTACGCTTTGATCATCACGGGATTCCCCAGAACCGCCTTGATGCACCCGGGAGCCGGCGCCGAACCGCATCCCCCCTCGTCATCGGGGTAGCTCGGGGCAATGACTTGCCACGCCTCGTAGCCCTTGAATTCCGAAAACGCGACGCCGTTCGGCGTTTTCAGAGTGAATCGATCCTGTGCCGCCAGGACGACGCCGACAACGTACGCCAACGCGGCGAGGATGACCAGTCCCGTAATGTGTTGACGCTTCATATCAATCCCTCATCTGTTGGGAACCGATTCGCACGCCTCACCGGAGGTCACTTGACGATCGTCAGGAGCGGCTTCCCCTTCTCGACGATATAGGTGGCGAGCTCGGCCCCGTTGCCGCCGCCGATGTTGGTCGCCGTGTGGATCGCTCCCGCCGGCACGAACAAGACGTCGCCCGCCTTGACCTTCGTGCGCATGCCGGCGATCTCATACTCCAGCGAACCTTCGATCACATAGATAATCTCTTCGCCAGGATGCGTATGCCTGGGAGCGACATATCCCGGGTCGAAGTCGACGCGCACCTGGACGACCTCGCGTCCGGGCGCGCTGAGATCGTGGCGCTGCAGGTCGCTTCGCTTTGTGCCCGCCTGCTGCGCCTGCGCCACGTGCAGCGCCAGACCGCTGGCGGCGATCAGCAGCGCTGCCGCCATGATTCGCGTTGTTTTCATCTGCAGTCTCCCCGAGCAGATGAAACCAGACGCGCGACCTCGGATCTATCAGACGAAGGTATCGAAGACACCTTCGTATCAAGCCGCCGCGCGAAAGTAAGCCGAAACCGATACCAAAGTCTGATGGACGATTGCGCGCCGGGCGAGCATCCTTCACTCACTACAAACCACGGAGGTCGCAATGAGCAGCACACAGATGAGCAGTGAACAGGCCACCCGAACCCCGACCACTGCGACGGTCGATCTGAAGCTCGAGGTCATCACGGTTCCGGTGTCCGACGTGGATCGCGCCAAGCGCTTCTACGAGGGGCTGGGGTGGCGGCTCGACGCCGATTTCAAAGGTGACGGCTGGCGCGCGGTGCAGCTGACGCCGCCCGGCTCGCCATGCTCCATACACCTTGGCACGGAGGGCGTCCCCGGGTCGGCGCAGGGCCTGTTTCTCGTCGTCGACGACGTCGAGGCAGCACGCGCCGCACTCATCGCGAAAGGCGCCGCCGTGAGCGAGCCATTCCATTTCGCCGGTATCAAGGGACCACGCCTGCCCGGCCTCGACCCCGAACGTCGCACCTACGCCTCCTATGCCTCTTTCAGTGATCCAGACGGCAACAGCTGGCTGCTCCAGGAGATCACGACGCGGCTTCCGGGAAGAGGATTCAGCAACCTGGACGTCGCGAAGCTGACCGAGCTTCTGCGAGAGACCGAGACCCGCCATGGCGGATACGAACCGACCGCTCCGAAGCACCACTGGTCGGGCTGGTATGCCGCTTACGTCGTCGCCCGCGAGCGCGGGAGGACTCCAGACGAGGCCGCCAAAGATGCCACGCTGCATATCGAAGGTGCACTGGCCCGCGCATAGGCCTGGGTAGGTCCGTGAAATGATCGGAGACCGCAGACGCATGGCGGTGCGCTACCCTGTGCGGATACGCCTGATGGGGCGATTACGCACGGGAGGCGTCCGCCATGCCGAAAGACACGGCACGTGACCCCAATGAAACGCTGCCCGAGAGCGAGCGCGATTCGCGCCTGCTCGTGGACAGCATTCCAGGCCTGGTCGCGCTCTTGACGGCGGCCGGTGAGGTCCAGTTCGTCAACCGCCAGGTCCTCGAATACACCGGAAGGACGCTCGAGGACGATGAAGCAATGGGGGACGAACGACACCGTTCACCCCGAGGACCTGCCTCACGTCATCCAGGCCTTCACGGAATCGATCGGCTCGGGCAGGCCATACGAGATCGTGCAGCGGCTCCGGCGCTCGGACGGCGTGTACCGTTGGTTCCAGAACAACGGCTTTCCGCTGCGCGAGGCAGGCGGCCCCATCGTTCGCTGGTGCGTGCTGTTGACGGACATCGACGAGCGGAAGCGCGCCGAGGACGCGCTGCGCGAAAGCGAACGCGAGTCGGCGCCTGATCGTGCGACAGCATCTCCAGGCCTCATCGCGGGCTTGACGCCCGGCGGTGCATCACGGACTTGCGTCAACCGCCCGATTCCCGAGGCCTTCCGTACTTCGGCAAAACGCTGGAGGAGCTCAAGCGCTGGGGGGCCGGCGGCACGATCACATCCTGAGGATCTCCCACGCGTCGTACGAGCACTTCCGCCGTTCGATGCGCGTCCTGGAGGCCCCTTCGAATTCGATATGGCCTTCCGCATCATCACCTCGGCCGGCGAACGTGGCATCTGCCGCCGTTCGGCTCACGTGATGGAGCGAAATCGCGGGTCGTCCGCTGTTCATCGGCGCCATCGACATTGACGAGCGCAAACGCGCCGAGGAGGCGCTGAACAAGGCTCGCACGGAGCTCGCCCATGTCGCACGGGTCACGACGCTGAGCACCTTGACGGCTTCGATCGCCCATGAGGTCAACCAGCCGCTCTCGGGGATCATCACCAACGCCAGTACGTGCCTTCGGATGTTGGACGCCACTCCTCCGGACGTTGATGGTGCGCGCGAAACCGCGAGGCGGACGATTCGCGATGGCAACCGCGCCGCGGATGTGATCGCGCGCTTGCGTGCTCTATTCAGCAAGAAGGAATTCACGCTGGAGCCGCTGGACCTGAACGAGGCCACGCGAGAGGTCATTGCGCTGTCAGTGAGTGAGCTTCAGCGAAACCGCGTCGATCGTTCAGTCGGAGCTCGCCGACGATCTCCCGGCGATCGTTGGCGATCGTGTCCAGCTTCAGCAGGTGATCCTGAACCTGCTTCGCAACGCCTCGGACGCGATGGTCGGCGTCGACGATCGCCCGCGGCACGTACTGATCAGAACCGAACGGGAAGGCCGGGATCGTGTGCGCGTGACGGTGCGGGATGCCGGTGTCGGGATCGACCGTCAGGGCATGGACAAGCTGTTCGACGCGTTCTACACGACCAAGAGCGGCGGCATGGGCATCGGGTTGTCTGTCAGCCGCTCGATCGTCGAGAGACATCATGGTCGTCTCTGGGCAGAACCGAATGACGGACCTGGGGCCACGTTCTCGTTTTCCATTCCCAGCGGTCCAGCGAGCATCACGGACCCGGCGCTGGCGGGCAATACCAAAGTCTAATGGACGGTCGTCGGCAGAGTGTCGCATCCTCATGACGGACGAGGCACACGTTATGAGGGAATCCTGATGCGCGAGCGTTCGCTCGTGTCGGTGGTCGACGACGACGAGTCCGTGCGTGAGTCGCTGCCAGACTTGCTGCGGCAGTTCGGCTGTGCCGCCCAGGCGTTCTCATCGGCCGAAGCGTTCCTCGCCTCGGAGGCGGTCAACGAGACGAGCTGCCTCATCCTCGACATCGCGATGCCTGGTATGTCGGGTCCAGAGCTTCAACAGGAACTGATACGCCGGCGGCTGAAGATCCCGATTGTCTTCATCACCGCCAACGGAGACAGCACCGTCCGGCCGCGACTGCTCGCGCAGGGCGCAGTGGAGTGCCTGTTCAAGCCATTCAGCGAGGCGGCGCTGCTCGACGCGCTCAACGCCGCGCTTCGAGCGAGGTAGGTCTGCCAACGATGTTTACAGAGAACGTCGTTCGAGGGCCGTATACTGTGCGTTCGTCGTCCGCAGTCCGTGCGGTCGAGGTCGTCACCATGCCGGACGTCACATCCGTTGTCTTCGTCGTTGACGACGACATCTCCGTGCGCGAATCGCTGGAATTGCTCATCAGAACCGCCGGATGGCAACCCGAAACCTTCGCGTCGGCGCAGGAATTCCTTTCCCGGCCTCGCGCGACTGTTCCGTGCTGCCTCGTGCTCGACGTGACGCTGCCGGGACTCAACGGTCTCGAGCTGCAGCAGCAGCTCGCCGAGCGGACGGACATGCCGATCATCTTCATCACCGGACACGGCGACGTGCCCATGAGCGTGCAGGCGATGAAGGCGGGAGCCGTCGAGTTCCTGACGAAGCCGTTCAAGGACGATGTGCTGTTGAACGCCATTCGCGGTGCCATCGAACGCAGTCGCGCCACGCTCCGTCTCGACGCGGAGGTGCGAGCGTTGAGGACCTGCTATGGGTCACTGACGCCGCGCGAACGCGAGGTCATGGCATTCGTCGTTTCCGGGCTGTTGAACAAACAGGTCGGTGGCGAGCTCGGCATCAGCGAGATCACCGTGAAGGCGCACAGAGGTCAGGTGATGCGCAAGATGAAGGCCGAATCGCTTCCTGACCTGGTGACCATGGCCGCCCGCCTGGGCGTTCGGGCCGCGCCGAAACACTGACAGTCGGCCGACGGTCGGCTCCACATTGAACGTACCGTTACCGCAGCAGCCGCAGAAACGCGATGATGTCCTTGACGTCCTGCTCGGTCAGCAGGATGTTCGAATCAGTTATCGGGAAACCGAGATTGGAGGTGAAGAAGAACACGTACTGTTCCATCACGTCTTCGAGGCTCTTCGCCGAGTTGTCATGAAAGTACGGCGCCGTGTGCCTCACGCCCCGGAGCTGCGGTGTCTTGAACATGTTCGCGAAGAACGCGGGGTGCAGGATGCAGGACTCTTTGGGCGGAAGAAACTGCGCCAACATCGGGATGTTGTACACCCCGGTCATCATGATCCCCGGATCGGGTGAACGCACCCCGAGAGTGGTGTTGCACGAATCGGTGACCGCGAACGTGTGGACCGGATTGTTCATGAGGTTTCGCGAGCTCACCAGGATGTCGAACGCACGCCAGCCCGGCGGCGCACCCGTTGCGGCGGTGGTGAACTGGTTCGCTGTGTTCAGCATGGGCCCGCTGTGACAGAAGGCGCACGCCCCCTTCTTGCTGGGAGGGGCCCAGGGCGCATCGACAAAAAATTCGCGGCCGCGCTTCTGGGAGGCCGTCCTGCCTGCCGGAAGCTCCGGCGCCGGGCGGCCTTCCGCGAACGCCTTCAGCGCCTTGCTCGAGAAGAATCGCTTGTCCGTCCGCTGAAACTCGGCGATGGCGTCGAGTTGTTCGGCCGAGGGCGGGACCGTGGCCTGCGCATGACGATCGATCGCTCCAGACGCCTGATCCTGCAAGTTGGGGTTTCGGAGGTCGTACATCAACGCTGGATCGAGCGCGGGTGTGTTCACGGTACTCGGGACGCCGCGAGCGAAGACGACGGAGGTCGCCGAAGGGTCATCCACGAGGACGACACCCTCCGGCAGCTCGCGTTCGATCAGAATCGTGGCGTGGGCGGCGATTCGAGTCGTGCCGCTGAAGAAGTCGTCGAGGCCGTCATGGAGGAAGAGGGCGTCCGAGGGGTCTTCCAGAAGGCGTTCACCCACTTCTTCCAGGGTGATCGTGCCGTCATGACCGGAGTGGCAGGTCGCGCAGGTGCGGCCGTTGCCGCCGAAGGTTTCATGGTTGAAGAGACGGTGCCCTTCACTGGCCTTGCCTGTCGAGGCCCCGCCGGGTATCCGCGACGAGGGAACGCGCGCGTGAATGGATGCTGCGAGGGCGCCGGTCAGGACTGCCGCCGACACCAGGGCAATGGAAGATCGATGCATGGCGAATCTCCTGGACGATCGACAACGTAGCCGGTCGGTGGGGGGAAGTCGCATGCGTGCGGCAGGGAATCGGCAGGGGTTTGGCAGGAGCTCCGGGCGGTACTAGCATGGCCGGCCGTGGAGTGCTGGGCGTTCGGGGACTTCGTGCTCGATCTCAATACGCATGAGCTGGCGCGCGCAGGCACACCGGTCCCACTTTCGCCGAAAGCGTTTCAATTACTCGGCATCCTGGTCAAAAACCATCCCAAGGCGCTCTCCAGGACCGAGTTGCAGGACCGCCTCTGGCCCGGCACCTTCGTGGTGGAGAAAAACCTCACGAATCTGGTGAGCGAAATCCGCGAGGCGCTCGGCGATGACGCAGTTCATCCCCGTTTTATCCGGACCGTGCATCGCTTCGGTTACGCCTTCCGCCAGGCGCCGGCGACCGAGAGTCGCGACCGCAACGTAAATGCCTACGCGGCGGCCGCAAAGACGACCGTCCCCGACGCTCGCCGTCACAACCTGCCCGTGGCGCTTACAAACTTCATCGGGCGCGATCATGAAGTCGCGGAGCTCCTGCGACTCACGGCATCCACTCGCCTGCTGACGCTCACGGGCGCCGGCGGGTGTGGCAAGACGCGGCTGGCGCTGGAACTGGCCGCGAACGTGCTCGATCGTTTTTCCGACGGCGTATGGATGGTCGATTTGGCGGATCTATCCGATCCGAGCCTGGTCACTCAGACTGTGGCATCAGGTACTCAACGTTCGAGAGGGGCCGAACCGACCCCTCCACGAAACGCTCGGAGACTACATCCGCGATCGGCAGATCCTTCTGGTCCTCGACAATTGCGAACACCTGATTTCGGCGTGCGCTCAACTCGCGGAAGCGCTGCTCCGCGGCGCCGTGCGACTGTGCATCCTGGCGACGAGCCGCGAGCGACTGGGCATCACCGGCGAAACAGTTTGGCGAGTCCCTTCTCTCTCTTTCCCGGATCCGCGTCAGGTAGCCTCCGCCAGGACGCTGCTGCAGTACGACGCGGTGAGGTTGTTTGTCGAGCGCGCCGCTGCCGTCGACCCCGCGTTCAGCGTGACCGAGGCCAACGCCGCCGTCGTCGCTCAGGTGTGCGCCCGGCTCGATGGCATCCCGCTCGCGCTCGAGCTGGCCGCAGCTCGACTGACGGTGCTCTCGATAGAACAGATCAGCTCCGGGCTGAACGATCGTTTCCTCCTGATCACAGGAGGAAGCCGCACAGGGGTCGCGCGCCAGCGCACCCTCGAGGCAACTGTGGACTGGAGCTACTGCCTGCTGTCGGACCCGGAACGCCGGCTGCTGCGCAGGCTCTCGGTATTCGCCGGGGGATGGACGATGGAAGCGGCGGAGGAGGTGACCTCCGGTAACGGCGAGGGGGAAGACGTGTCGGATCTCCTGTCGCGCCTCGTCGAAAAGTCACTCGTCAGTGTAGACAGCGACATCGATGCGAGCCGACGGTATCGATGCCTCGAGGCCGTGCGTCAGTATGGGCGGGAGCGCCTGCTGCAATCAGCCGAAGCCGAACGCCTGCGTGACCGCCATCTGGCTTTTTGTCACGAGCTGGTTCGACGCGCTGAGCCCGAGCTGACCAGCACGGGGCAGGTCTCGTGGCTCAATCGACTGGATCGCGAACACGACAACCTTCGGATGGCACTGCAGTGGAGCCTGGCGGCGCCGGCACGTGGCGAGCGGAGTTTGGAGCTCGCGACGGCGCTGTTCTGGTTCTGGATGAAGCAAGGCTACTTCCGCGAGGGGCAGGAATGCCTGGAGCGCGCGCTGTCAGCCAGCGGTAACACGCCACTCGCGCTCCGGGCCAAAGCGCTCATGGGGCTCGGCACCCTGACCTTTTTTCAGGGCGATCTGGTCCGTTCGCGACTCCTGCTGGAAGAGAGTGCGACGCTCGGGCGGGCCGCAGGAGACTTGTCCGTCGTCGGGTTTTCTCTTGGCATGAGCGCGCTCGCTGCCCTGGAGGGTGGCGACATCGCGGCGAGTGCACGAATCGCCACCCAGGGGCAGATTGCGGCGCGGGCGAGTCCCAGCCCATGGATGCAGGGCCCCTCTCTCGCTTGTCTCGCGTACCACGCCATGCACGAGGGCGACTTCGACCGCGCCGGCCGCCTGCACGAGGAGTCGCTTGAGTGGGTGCGCCGGCGGGGAGAGAGATGGGGCATGGGGATCTCGCTATCCGATCTCGCGTTGCTCCGGGTCGTTCAACAGCGCCACGCGGAGGCAAGGGCTCTGTGCGTCGAGGGTCTGGTCCTCTATCAGGAATTCGGAGACCGCCTGGGTATCGCCTGGTGCCTCGGGATACTGTCGGGAGCCGAGGCAGCGGACGGACATCCTCTCCGCGCGGCTCGGCTCCGTGGCGCCATGGAGGGTCTGCTCGAGAGCGTGGGCGCACCGGTTCAAGCCAGCTACAAGAGATGGATAGGGGACCGTTACCTCGACGCCATGAAGGATCGGCTGGGAGACAGCGTGTTTCGAGCGGCATTGGCCGATGGGCGCGCGATGTCTCTGTCTCGAGCCATCCAGTTCGGTCTGGAGCCGATTTCTCTGGACGGCGCTCAGCCGCCCGCCGCACGTGTCCCCGTCTCGACGCTCGCGGCTCGGAACTCCCTCGTGGTTCTTCCCTTTGCGAATCTCAGCGCCGATCGCGATAACGACTACTTCGCTGACGGCCTCACCGACGAGCTCATCGGCGATCTCTCGAAGCTCCGGGACCTCCGCGTCATCTGCCGCACGTCGGCCATGGCCTGCAAGGGCATCGCGAAAGATGCTCGCTCCATCGCGGCGGAGCTCGGCGTGCAGTACGTCGTCGAAGGCAGCGTACGCCGCGCCGGAGACCGGCTCCGAGTGACCGCTCAGCTCGTGAACGCCTCGACGAACGCCTGCCTATGGAGCGATCGGTACGACGGGGTGCTGGACGACGTCTTCGCGATCCAGGAACGGCTCGCGCGAACAATCGCCGAGGCACTCAAGGTGCGGCTCACCCCGGAGGAGGACGCCCGTCTTGCCGCGCGGCCGATCCCGAACGTGCACGCGCACGAATGCTACCTCCGCGCCAGGCAGCAGATCTGGCGCTGGCGGAAGGATGCGATCGACCACGCCATCCAGATTTTGTCCAACGGCCTGAGGATCGTGGGCGAAAACGCGCTGCTGTACGCGACGATGGGCCTCGCGCACGTGCTGTCGCGCGAGGCCGGCATCGATCTGAGCGAGGCTCCGGTGACGGCGGCCGAGGAGTGCGCCCGAAAGGCGGCGGCCCTCGATCCCACGCTTCCCGAGGGGCTTCTCCTGCGTGGCGGGATCCATTTCGCCCGAGCGCGCGTCGCCGACGCGGTGCGTGACTTCCAGGCCGCGCTCGACGCCGATCCCAACAATGCCGATGCCCTGAGCATCCTGAGCAACTGCTACCTGATCTCCGGTCGCGTCGACCGGGCGCGGCCGCTCGTCGAGCGCTTCAGCGCGGTGGACCCGTTGAATCCGCTGAGCCAAGCGCTCCGCGGCTATGTCGACATGCTCGAAGGCCGGTCCGAGACGGCCGTGGCCGCGTATCGCGAGATGCTGGAGATGGATCCGTCGAGTCCCATGGCCAGACTGTTCTACGGCATGAACCTGGTGCGCGCGGGACAGCTGGACGAGGCCGCCGTCGTCCTCGGCGGGTTCGGCGCCGACGTGCAGGGTTCGCTTGGCGCCCGCCTCGGCGCGTGCATGCGGGCTGCGGTCGACGGAACGATCCACGAAGATCTCGCGAAACTCGTGGATGAATTCACGCGTGTCGGCACGATCTCGGATATGTTCGCGCGCTTTCTGGCCTGGTGCTACGCGTTGCTCGGCGACGCCGAACGCGCGGTGTGTTGGTTGCGCGTCGCGGCCGACCGAGGATTCATCAATTATCCGTTTCTTGCCGAGCACGACGTATTGGTGGCGAAGATCCGGGACGATCCGGCCTTTCAGGCTTTTTTGCGGACGGTCCGCGAGCGTTGGGAGCGGTTCAGCGCGTAAAAATGTGCGCGGCTGCGATCGTCATCGCAGCCGCGCCGAGAAAGCGTCGCCGATTGCCGTCGACGTCATCAGCCACCCTCTGCTCGCTAGTTGCGCAGCGATCTGAAGCCCGCGCGAACCTCTTCTGAGAAGAGTTGCGGCTGTTCCCAGGCCGCGAAGTGACCGCCTTTGTCGAGCTTGTTGTAGTGGATCAGTTTGGGATACGCCCGCTCCGCCCAGCTCCGCGGGGCTGGATAGAGCTCGTCCGGGAAGACGCTCACGGCAACCGGGATGGAGACGCCTTTGGCATTGAAATACCCGAGTTTGCCCAATATCTCCCAATAGAGACGGGCGCCAGAAAGCGCCGTGTTCGTCAACCAGGTGATCGTGATGTTGTCGAGGATGTCGTCGCGCGTGAGGCCTTCGGTCTGTCCGTCGAAGACGCGTGCGATCAGCTCGTAGCTGCGCGCGTCGTGATCAAGGAAATACGCCGCCAGGCCGACGGGTGAGTCCGCGATTCCGTACAATGTCTGCGGTCGCAGCCCCATCTGGAACCCGTAGGCGATTCCCTTTTGATAGACGAACTGCAGACGGTCGTAAGCGAGTTTCTCATCGGCTGAGAGACCCGATGGCGCCGGCGCGCCGGAAAAGGCCGCCCCGTCAATGTCGGCTGGAAAGATGCCGGGCATGTTGGTGTGGATGCCGAGCAATTCCGGAGGCGCCTGCACGCCCATCAGGTCGACGACGACCGCGCCCCAATCGCCGCCCTGCGCCACATAATTTCGTGTATCCGAGGCGCTTCATCAGCACGACCCAGGCACGCGCGATGTGGGCGGGATCCCAGCCGGTCGTGGTCGGCTTGCCTGAATACCCGTAGCCCGGCATCGACGGAATCACCACATGGAACGCGTCCGATGCGCTCGCGCCATGTGCCGTCGGATTGGTCAGCGGATCGATGATCTTCATCTGCTCGATGATCGAGCCGGGCCATCCGTGCGTGACGATGAGCGGCAACGCATTTTCATGTTTCGATCGAACGTGAATGAAATGAATGTCCAGTCCATCGATCTCGGTCATGAACTGCGGCAGGGCGTTCAGTTTTGCCTCGATCTTGCGCCAGTCATACTCTGTCGCCCAATAGCGCGCCAGCGCCTGAGTCGTCGCGAGCTGTACTCCCTGGGATGCATCTGTGACCGTTTCTCGTTCAGGCCACCTGGTCGCGTTGATGCGCCTGCGCAATTCGGTCAGTTCCGCGTCCGGCACACTTCGCCTGAAACGGACGAATCGCGGTTGCCTGCACAGCTCTGTGAGCGGTCGTCATAGGCGGCTCCTTTCTGATAAACCACCGCCGGGACCGGTGGGTGATCACGGCAGTCATGGTGACCCGTCCGGGCGTCGTCTATTGGCCTTTAGTAGTCGATCAGCTGGTCGGCATGATTGGTCGTTGCCGCGAAACAACGAGGGTTTCAACGACAACCTAGAGCCGTTCGTATGCTCGTCCCAGCTGCCCGGCACTGTTAATCGCTCTCGCGGCGGTTTCGATGCCGGTCACCGATTCGGGCTAATCATCCCGCCGGCTGACGTCCAGTGACCCGGTCGTCGTTGCGTGAACGGCCATCACCGCTCCGGCGTGCGGCTGATATACGAACGGACTGGCGGCGCGCCTTCGAATGACCAGGTGCTCGACTGGCTGCCGAAGCGGATGGGCGTGAAGAAATAGCCGTGCACTGAGGTGAACAATGCAGACGCGCACGCTTGGAAAGAGCAACCTTGAAGTATCGGCGCTGGGGCTCGGCTGCATGGGCATGACCTTCGCCTACGGTCCGGCCCCCGACCGGCGGGAGATGATTGCGCTCGCTCCGATCGGCCGTCGATCGAGGCGTCACATTTTTCGACACCGCTGAAGTCTACGGCCCGTTCAACAACGAAGAGCTCGTCGGTGAAGCCCTCTCGGCCTTCCGCGGGCGAGTGGCGATCGCGACGAAGTTCGGGTTCAAGCTCGATCCGAACGGAGGGCCGAAGTGGATCGGCCTGGACAGCCGGCCCGAGCACATCAAGCAGGTCGCCGAGGCTTCCCTCAAGCGCCTGCAGGTCGAGGCGATCGACCTGCTCTATCAACACCGGGTCGACCCGGACGTTCCCATCGAGGACGTCGCTGGAGCGGTGAAGGATCTGATTCAGCAAGGCAAGGTGAAGCACTTCGGCCTTTCCGAAGCGGGTGCGCAGACGATTCGCCGCGCGCATGCCGTCCAGAGGGTCACGGCGGTGCAGAGCGAGTACTCGCTTTGGACGAGGGGCCCTGAAGCGGAAGTGCTGCCGACGCTCGAAGAGCTCGGTATCGGGTTCGTCCCGTACAGCCCGCTGGGGAGGGGCTTCCTGACAGGGAAGATCAACGAGAACACGACTTTCGACAGCGACGACTTCCGCACCAGACTCCCTCGGTTCACGCCCGAGGCTCGAAAGGCGAACCAGGCGTTGATCGATCTGCTCGGCGCGATCGCCGGACGGAAGAAGGCGACACCTGCCCAGATCGCGCTCGCCTGGCTGCTGGCGCAGAAGCCCTGGATTGTTCCGATCCCCGGCACCACGAAGCTCGGGCGATTGGAAGAGAACATAGGAGCGATCTCGGTCCAACTGACACCCGGCGATCTCCGCGACATCGACGCTGCGTCACAGGTCGCTGTGCAGGGCGCCCGGTACCCCGAGCACCTGGAGCAGATGACGGGTCGCTGATCTACCCCGACCAGCGGAATTCCAGGACGATCCCGCTGATGTCGAGGACGTCCCCTTCCTTCAGACTGTGACGCCCGCGCAACGGCTGATTGTTGATCTGCGGCTCGCCGCCGTACGGCGTTGCCACGTAACCGTCGTCGTGTCGAGCGATGCCGACCGCGACCTTCGGCTTGAACCAGCCCTGCAGACGCACCAGAGCCTGCTCTGACGTTCCGATCAGCGCGATGTTCGCTTCCAGGCTGTATTCCGGCTGCGGCGAGGGGCCTGCCAGCACCCGCAGGATGCCGACCCTGGGCGCTTCGGCGGCGACCTGCTCGACAGGCTCGTTCGCGATCTCGCCTGCAGGTTTTTTTGCCCAGCGAATAGTTCTCAGCCTGGCGAGCAGCTCTCGGTGGCCCGGTGTGTCGAGATAGACGGTATCGCCCAGATCGGCGAGCACGGCCTCGGCGTCGTCGACGAGCACCGCCTCGTCGAACACGAGCCGGTGCTTGCCGACCAGTACGACGTCGCCGGTCTGCAAGGTACGGCGGGTCAGAACCAGCTTGTCGTTGACGAACGTGCCGTTCTTGCTCTTCAAGTCCTCAACGATGAAGCGATCTCCGTCGTGGGAGATGCGGGCGTGGTGACCGGAGATCGCCGGGTTGTCAATCATCACGGTATTGTCGGGCAGGCGTCCGATCGTGGCGCTCGTCCCGATCACGTATTCCTTCACGACGCGATCATCGACTTTCATGATCAGCTTCGCCATCCTGCTCTCCTTACCCGTCCGGCGCGCTACCGGACTCGTTCCACCGAACGCCTGGTGCGCTCCTCGAGCGCCGTGAGCACGGTCCTGACCAGAGGCTCGCCGACACGCAGGACGACGAAGCGATCGTCGCCCGTGCGCAGCGAAATCCAATGGCGCTGCTGGAAAATGCCGATGTCGCCCATCCACCCGCCCCGTACCCGGGCCGCGCGCGCCGGCCCGTTCGGAGAGTTCCACATTGGATCGGTACCCCGCGAGTAGCTGATCGAGATCACGGTTCTATACGGCGCCGAGTACATCGGCTTGGCGTCGCCGTCGGCGATCACGGTGATGTTGCCGTTCGCAAGCAGAAGCTGTGCGTCGGGCTCGCGCTGCCTGTTCCCGCTGCCCACGAGCACGTTCGCGTCGAAGGCCAGCGGGGGAAACGACGCGGAGGCCGGCGTCGGTTCCCTTGCCGGATGTCGCGGGGCGACGTACGCCAGGACGGCGACGCTGAGGATGAGGGCGGCCACGATCGCTCCGGTCAGCCGAACGGTCGGGTTGCGACGTTGGACCAGCCCCTTGACCTTCCGATGTACGGGTGTGGCGGCGACGAGGGTTTCCGTACGCGAGACGGCCGGCGCGCTCGCGCCGTCGGCCCCGGAGGACGTGGATGCGCCACGCTCCTGGATCGCAAGCGCTTTGGCGATGTCGATCGCCTGGTCCGGTCCCGTCGCGCGGCCCAGCGCGTCCCGGAACTCTTCGGCGGTCTGAAAGCGATCTGCCGGCGACCGGGCAAGCGCGCGCTGCACGACCGCCTCGCACCAATCGGGCAGGCCTTCGCGCTGTTGATGAAGCGCCCGGGGCGCATCCAGAACCTTCCGCTGCAGCATGGCGATCGGCGAGTCCGCCGTGAACGGAAGCGCGCCGGTCACAAGACAGTAGAACATGACGCCGACGGCGTAGAGGTCCGTCCGCTCGTCGACTTCCTCTCCGAGCCCCTGCTCGGGGGCCATGTACGCGGGAGTCCCCATCAGCTGCCCGTCGATCGTCATGTGCTCGGCGCCGCGCACTCGGGCAATGCCGAAGTCCATGATCTTGACGCCGCCCGCGGTCGTCACCATGACATTGGCAGGCTTCATGTCGCGGTGCACGATCCCGGCGCCGTGTGCATGTCCGAGCGCCGACAGAATCCGATCGATGATTCGGGCCGCGAGCCCCGGCGACATCGGTCCGACACGTCCCTGCAGCTCGTCGAGCGTCTCGCCTCGGACGAGCTCCATCACCATGAGCAGGTCCGTGCCGGACGGCAGCAGCTCGTAGATCGTCGCGATCTCCGGATGATTCAGCCTGGCGAGCGTCGTTGCCTCGACGCGGAAGCGTTTGATGATGTCGGGATTGGCGAGATCGGGGTTCAGGACCTTGATCGCGACCTCGCGATCGAGCGTTTCGTCAACCGCGCGATACACGATGCCCGTGGCGCCGCGCCCGAGCCGGCCGGTGATCCGATACTTGCCGATCGTCTGACCGATCATTGTCCCTGTCGGCCCGCCGTTCGAGGACGGCGGATCGGGTTCGTGGCAGCAACGGAAGTGCCCGGCGCCCGTGAGCCTTCAAGTCCCTGTGGACGATGCACTTCCCTGGGATCGGCGGGTCCCCGGAGGCGGGCCCCAAGGCGAGACTTTGCGTCGGGCTAACAGATCCGTCAGCGGCCAATGTCTGCGTCCTCTGCGTCCTCTGCGGCCTCTGCGGCCTCTCCGTTTGGAAAGGGGCGTCACGAACGTTAGACTCCGGCCGATGCCCTTTCCGTCGACCGACTATCGCCGCCTGGTCGAGCTTTCGCCGGATGGCATCCTTATTAGTCGCGACGACCGCGTCGTGTTCGTCAACCCCGCCGCGGTCCGGTTGTTCGGAGCATCCGCCGCAGATGAGCTGTTGGGCAAGTCGCCGTTCGAGCTGTTTCACCCGGAGAGTCACGCACGCATCCGGGAGCTGATCGACCGGGAACATGCCGCCGGTGACCCCATGCCGGGCATCGACGAGCGGATCGTCCGGCTGGATGGCGCGGTGATGGACGTGGCCATCAACGGGACGGTGCTCGAGGAGGGCGACGGCCGCGCGGTCCAGATGGCGGTACGAGGCATTACGAAGCGGAAGCGCGCCGAGGCGGCGCTGCGGGAAAGCGAGGAGCGCCTGACGCTCGCCTTTGCCGGGGCGCAAGAAGGTGTGTGGGACTGGAACCTCGAGACCGGCGCGGTCGTGTACTCTGCTCGGTGGAAGCAGATGCTCGGCTACGCGGATCACGAGATCGAGCCCCACGTCAGCGAGTGGGAACGCCTGCTTCATCCTGAGGACAAGTCGCGCGCCGACCAGCTCAACGACCGCGTCGTGCGCGGCGCCGCGAATTACGAAGGGGAGTTTCGACTCCGGCACAAGAATGGTCACTACGTGCACGTGTTATCGCGCGGGTTTGCGGTCCGCCGCGAGCCGGGCGGACCGGTCGTGCGCATCGTCGGGACGCACTTCGATCTGACGGAGCGGCGCCAGGCCGAGGCCGAACGCGCGCGGACCGAGCTGCTCGCCCGGCTGGTCTTCGCCCAGGAGGACGAGCGGCGGCGGATCGCGCGCGAGATGCACGACCAGTTCGGAGAGCAGTTGACGACGCTCAGCCTCAGGATTGGAGCGCTCAAGGAGGCCTGCAGCGACCGGCCCGATCTGCAGCGGGCAGGTCGAAGCGCTCGAGGCGGTCGCGCAGCAGATCGATCGAGACGTCGATCAACTCGTGTGGGCGCTCAGGCCCACGGCGCTCGACGACCTCGGGCTGCGTGCGGCGCTGGCCAACTACGTGAAGGACTGGTCGACGCGCGTCCAGATCGCCGCGGAGCTGCACACCTCCGGCCTCCTGGACGAACGCCTGCCATCAGAGGCGGAAACGGCGCTGTATCGGATCGCGCAGGAAGCGCTGACCAACGTCGCCAGGCACTCACGCGCCCACAACGTGGAAGTCATCCTCGAGCGGCGTCCGGACTGCGTCCTGCTCGTCGTCGAGGACGATGGGGTGGGGTTCGATCCGGGCGAGGCCGGGACCTCGAAGCAGGGGTTCGGGCTGCAGAGCATGCAGGAGCGCGCCCTGCTCGTCGGCGCAACCCTGGAGATCGAGTCGTCTGTCGGCGCGGGCACGACGATCCTCGTGCGAATGACGACCTCCGGACGAGGCTGACCATGCCTGAAACGCCCCGCACCATCCGGATTCTGCTCGCGGACGATCACGTCACCGTGCGGCACGGGCTCAAGCTGCTGATCGACGGCCAGCCGGACATGAAGGTGATCTTCGAGGCGAGCGACGGCAAGAGCGCCGTGGAGAAAGCGCTCGAGCTCGCGCCGGACGTCGTGGTGATGGACATCTCCATGCCCGGCATGAACGGGCTTCTCGCCACGCGGACGCTGAAGGAGCGGCAGCCTGACGCCGCGATCATCACGCTCACGCGCCACGGGGACGATGCCTACCTGCAGGAATTGCTGCGGGCAGGGGTGTCTGGCTACGTGCTGAAGCAGAGCGCGCCGGCCGAGCTGCTCCAGGCGATCCGGGCGGCGGCCGCTGGCGGCCAGTACCTGGATTCGACGCTCACGGCGCGAGTCACCGCCGGTTTCCTGGCGAAGGACGGCAAGCGGGTGGGCAAGTCCGGCGCGACCGTCAGCCGAGCGGGAGGCGGATGTGTTGAGGCTGATTGCCTCGGGGTACAGCAACAAGGAAATCGCTGGCCGGCTCGCGCTGAGCGTCAAGACGGTCGAAGCGCACAAGGCGAACGCCATGCGCAAGCTCGGGCTGAACGGCCGGATCGACATCGTGAAATACGCCCTGCTCCAGGGCTGGCTCCACAACGCCTGAGGGCGTTCACCGAAGGCATCAGGGATCTTCCCTAGGCCGTCCCCGGTCTCTTCCCGATATTCACGCGAATCACATCGTTGTAGAACTTGTCTCCTGAGCCCCAGCGCGTAGGAGTCAAAGGAGGCACCCTTGGGAAACCCTTCGAAGGCCTTTGCGGGCGCCACACCGGTGGCGATGCCGTTCGCTCCTGAATCGACGCGCCCGGAAGACTGGCGCCACGCACGCGCTGAATACCTGAGCCTGCTGCTCATCGGGATGCCGCGCGTGAACCTGCTGCTCATCGGAGTAGACGGGTTGATCTGGAACGTCCTCGGAACGCTTCTGCTGGATCTCCACGAACCGATCGCCACCTGGTGTCCGGGCCAACCCTTCGTCCTGCCGCCGGCCGGACGAATCGGAACGCTCATCCTTCATGATGTCGGATCGCTGACGTACGACAATCAGCTTCACCTGCTGAAGTGGCTCGAACAGGCCGCAGGCCGGACGCAGGTCGTCAGCACGGCATCCGCACCGCTCCTGCCCGCGGTGAAGGCCGGGACCTTTCCTGAAAACCTCTACTATCGATTGAACACCGTCTGTGTGGATCTGACGGTCTGAAGTCGGGGTCTGCCGCGCCGAAGCGCTCGAGGCTCCCACCGCGAGGCGGCCCGAATCGAGAGCCTGACGCCGTTTGTCAGGCTCTCGAACATTCCAAGCTATCCGTTGCGTTAGTGCTTCGCGTTGCGCGGGCTGATCTGCGCGCGGATTTCGCCGCCGGGCCACTTCGATGAGTGGACGTTTGCGTAGGTGTTACCCCTGCGCAGCGCCGCCGCGAGCTCCTCGAAGTTCATCGCCTCGATGCCCTGCCGTCCCGGGGGCCAGGATGTCGGCGGCCGCGACCGTCCGCTCGACCGTGCCCTCCTGCGGGCAGGTCGGCGTGCCGGCTGGTCCAGGGCTGCCGGCGGTCCCGCAAAGGAACAAGGTAATGCCGCCATTTACGCCGAACTTGGCGAAGTGAATGTGAGCCTGCAACACGGTCCCTTCGAGCCCGGAGTAGCTGAGCTCGTAGGTGATTTCGCGCGCGTCGTCGTCGATGTCGATCTTGAATGATCCCGTGAGCGACGGTCGAGATGTCCGGGTTTTCCTGATACCCCGAGAGACGGTCGGCTCTTCCGTGGTGATCGTCGTGTCCTCCTCCTCCTCCGGCCCGGACCATTGCTGTAATCAGCACGGTTGCGAGAACGGCGAAGGCGAACGCCACATTGCGCCTGCGCATGTCGAACCTCCTGGTTGCCCTGGTTACCAGACGGCTTTCGGGGGTCTGCCGCCCGGGGCCGAGACAATACCTCAGCGGGGCGTCCCGAACGCCAGTAACAAACGCGCTACTACGGCACGGGAATCAGCGGACGGCCGTATGGCAGGAACGGCCAGGGGATACCGATCAGAGTTGCAATCAACGCGAGCAGGTACAACACCGCCGCCCCGCCTTTGCCCTTCCTGGCGCGCACGACGCCGATGTGCACGAGCGCGACGGCGATGATCATCGAGAACGCATGCTCGACCGCCCAGAAACGGGTGACGCGGTTCTGCATCGCCGCGCCCATGTTCGTGAGCGCGCTCGACGTGATGGGGCTCAACCAATAGACGAGCAGGCCGATCGCAACCTGAAGGTCGAGCAGGCGCGCGAACCAGCGGCCGCCGCTGTAGTCCCTGGCGAAGGCGCGGACGACGGCGTACACCGCGGCGGCGAGAACGAACCAGCGCAACAGCGAATGGATGAAGAGGACCGCGGCATGCATATGGGTGGACTATAATCTGGTTTTGGGCGCGCCGCACCGCGGTTCGGACCCTGTGCAATCGCAGCCTGTGAACCGCGTCAGGGCCGGAAGGCAGCAGCGCTAAGCAGATCCTGCCATGTGCCGCAGGTCTTCCGGACCGCGGTGGGACGCGCCGATTCCCCGCCAGAGCGCAACATGCCCTACCAGGTCCTTGCCCGCAAATGGCGGCCCGCGCGGTTCGACGATGTGATCGGCCAGCGCGGCGTCACCGAGACGCTCCGCAACGCGCTCGCCAGCAAGCGCATCGCGCACTCGTACGTCTTCGCCGGGCCGCGCGGCGTCGGCAAGACGACGACCGCGCGGATCCTCGCGCGCGCCATGAACTGCGTGAAGGGGCCGACCACCGACCCGTGCGGGGTCTGCGACGCGTGCGTCGAGATCGCCGAAGGGCGCGACATCGACGTCCTCGAGATCGACGCGGCGACGCACACGCAGGTCCAGAACGTCCGCGACGTCATCATCGCCGGCCTCGGCATCACGCCCGTCCGCAACCGCTACAAGATCTTCATCATCGACGAGGTGCACCGGCTGTCGCAGCAGGCGTTCGACGCCCTGCTCAAGTCGCTCGAGGAGCCGCCGCCGCACGTGCTCTTCATGATGGCGACCACCGAGCTCGAGAAGGTGCCGCCGACGATCCAGTCGCGGTCGCAGGTCTTCGAGCTGAAATCGGTCGGCCTCCGGGCGATCGCCGACCAGCTCCGCCGGATCGCGGACGCCGAGCAGATCGTCGCGGACGACGCCGCGCTGATGCTCATCGCGCGCGCGGCCGACGGCAGCCTGCGCGACGCCCTCTCCGCCCTCGACCAGGTCGTCGGCTTCGCCGGCCAGACGTTTGACGCCGAGGCGGTCGCGACCGTCCTCGGCCTCGTCCGCCGGGAGCTCGTCTTCTCCATCGTCGACGCCGTTGCCGAGGAGAATGCGGCGGCGATCTTCGAGCTGACGGCCCAGGCGGTCGAGGCGGGGTACGACCTGCGCACCGTCTGCCGCGAGCTCGCGCGCGTCGTGCGCGATCTGCTCGTCATTTCGATCGATCCCACCCGGCTGACCGATCCAGAGATCGCCGGAGAAGGGGAGCGGGACCGCCTCAAGGCGCTCGCGGCGCGCTTCTCGCGCGAGGACTTCATGCGGGCGTTCGACGTGCTGTCGCGCGCCGACACCGAGCTGCGCGGCTCGGCGCAGCCCCGGTTCCACCTCGAGATGGCGCTGCTGCGGTGGCTGCACCTGCGAAAGCTGACGCCGCTGGCGGATGTGATCGCGTCGCTGACCACAGGCTCTGCCGCACCGCAGAGCAGTCCGAGGCCTCAGGCCTCAAGTGCCAAGCCCCAGGCCCCAGCCCCAAGCCCCAGGCCCTAAGCCCCAAGCCCCAAGCCGCCGTCGATGCCCGGTCATCCGTTCCGCAGCCGGTCGGGACGACGGCATCGGCCGCGCCAGTGGCGGCGCCGGCGGCGCCGATGGTCGGCGGGGATTTCAAGGATGCATTCCTGGCCGAGGTCCGGCGCCAGAAGAAGTTCTTCTACGGCACGGTGGTCGCGCAGGCGTTGAAGATCGACGTCGAGCGCGAACGCGTGACGTTCGTGTTCGGTCCGAGCCACAGGGCGCTCCGCGTCCAGCTCGATCAGAGCCGCGCGTGGCTCGAAACGCTGGCGTCTGAGATCGCGGGGCGCAAAGTGACCGTGATCGGCCTCGAGGGCACCGCGCCGGCGGCGGCTCGCGCGGCGGCCAGTGAGGGTGACACGACCGGCGATCGCCAGACGACGCTCAAGGCGCGCGCCCTCGAAGACAAGGGCGTGCAGGCGATGCTCGACGTCTTCGGGGCCGAGATAAAGAACGTCGAAGAGATGTAGTGCTCAATGCTGAATGCTGATTGCTGAGTGCTGAATGAACATTCAACAGATGATGAAGCAGGCGCAGCAGATGCAGGAGCGCCTGCAGAAGCAGATGCAGGACCTCAAGGTCGAGGCGACGTCCGGCGGCGGCATGGTGACCGTCGTCATGAGCGGCACCAAGCAGATCCACTCGCTCAAGATCGACCCCGAAGCGGTATCGAAAGAGGACGTCGAGATGCTGCAGGACCTGATCCTCGCGGCGATCAACGACGCGCAGCGGAAAGTGGACGAGGCGCTCCAGAAGCAGATGGGTGGCCTCATGGGCGGCCTGGGCCTGCGCTAATGTCGGGGAGGCCCGATCCGCTTGCGCGGCTGATCGAGCAGCTCCAGCGTCTCCCGGGCGTCGGCGCCAAGAGCGCGCAGCGGCTGGCGTTCCACCTTCTCAAGACCCCTCGAGAGGACGTCGAGCGGCTCGCGAACGCGATGCGCGAGGTGAAGGACCGCGTCACCTACTGCTCGATCTGCAGCAACATCACCGAAGCGGATCCCTGCTACTTCTGCACGCATCCGGACCGCGACCACCGCGTCATCTGCGTCGTCGAGCAGCCGGAGAACGTCACCGCGGTCGAGAAGACGCGCGAGTTCAAGGGGCTGTATCACGTGCTCATGGGGGCGCTGTCGCCGCTGCAGGGGATCGGTCCAGACGACCTGAAGGTGAAGCCGCTCCTGAGCCGCGTCGGCACCGGCGAGATCGAAGAAGTGATTCTCGCGACCAACCCGAACGTCGAAGGAGAGTCGACCGCGATCTACCTCGCGCGCCTGTTGAAGCCGCTCGGCGTGCGCGTTACGCGCATCGCGATGGGCGTGCCCGTCGGTAGCGATCTGGAGTACACGGACGAGATCACGATGCAGCGCGCGATGCAGGGCCGGCGCGAGCTGTAAAACGCAGAGGACGCAAAGGACGCAAAGGACGCAGAGAACCTAACTCTGTGCCTCGGCGTCTCTGCGCCTCATCGTCCGCTTTTCTCTGCGGCCTCTGCTCCCTCTGCGGTCTCTGCGCCTTCTACTCGATGATCGCCGGGTTGTTGAAGAGCCCCGTCAACCGGATGCTGCCGTGCCCCAACGGCAACTGTGGGTGCTGCGCGCGGTCACCCGGGCTGAGATTCGACGCCGTATCGTCCGGCGGGAACAGGATCAGCGAGTTCAGGAACGCGATGATCGCGTCTCGCGTCGATGACGACCTCGACGCGAACGCATTCCGCGACGACTGCGCCTCGCCACCATGGCGCAGGATGACCTCCATCAAGTTGATGCTGCGCCCGTCGTGGCCGTACGACGGGGTGCTTCCGACGCCCCAGAGCGGAGTCGTCATGAAATGCGTGCGCAGGGTGCCGTCGTATTCCCGCTCGTGGAAGTTCGGACCGAGGTCGTGCCGCTTGAAGTCGGTGAAGATGTTCCGCACGACAAAGGGCCCGAACGCCGGGATCTTCCTCTGGTTTCCCTGTCCGATTGAGGTGGGATTCGCGAGCAGCGGCGTCGCCGTTGCGAACAGGCGGTTCATGATCCCGGCCGACGGGCTGTACACCGTCTCGACGTCCGCGACCCGGCGATCCCGCTGAATCGTCAGATTCGGAATATGGCAGGAGGTGCAGCCCACCTCCGTGAACGCCTGCCGACCGAAGTTCACGGTCGACGTCTGCTGTCCCGTCCCCGGCTTGAAATAGTTCAGCAGGTAGAACTCCAGAAAATCGACGAGCGCCGTCCGCTGGTCGATGGTTCCGATGTCTCCTTCCTCCGCGGTCGGTGGCACCTCGATCGCGTCGAACTTTCCGAGGGTCGGGTCGGTCCGGCCATCGAGGACCATGCCGCTCGGAGTGACAACGCGCTGGCCCGCCTGCGCCGCGACAAGGTCCGGGTCGCCCGTCATCAGGAGTCCCATCTCTGCTCTCAGGGCCCCGACGACGAACTCGCGGATCGAGATCGTGCCGCCGTGATGGAAGAAGGGCCGCACGCGCAGATCGGCGTCGACGCCTTCCACTTCGTCCGTGTCCACGGTCCCGTCGGACCGCGCTCGGATCTCGCCGAACCTGACGCCTTTTGCGATGAGCGTGCGCGTGACCGACCGTCGCTCCTGGCGGGCTCTCGAAATCGCCGAGGCCCGGATCGCCCTGAGCTCGACCGTCATCTCATCCGCCAGCATCTCCTTCAGGCCCAGGCCGAAGAGGTGCGGAGCGTCGCGGCTGTCGGGACGCGTAACGACGTCCCCGCCGAATCCGGCCGACCCGCGCGGACGCCCGTGGCACCCCGCGCAGCTGTCGACGACGCCGGCGCCGATCTCGCGCACGGTGTTGATGTCCCCTCTCGTGTTTCCGAGCCCGGGGCCGAACCCATCATCCCCCACGTTTATTTCTACACTGAACTTCCGCTGGAAGAGCTGGCGGCCGCGGCGGATCGCCCGGAACGGATCGAAGGCAATGACGTTCAGCGACGAGTTCGGATTGCCGCTGCCGAGGGTTCCGCGTCCGTCGCCGATCTGGCTTGGACCGCCGTCAAGGGCCGGGCCGGTGAGCGGCCGGGCGATGCCTTCGTTCGCCGTGTTCGGCGCCTTGTTCCGATCGACCAGTTGCCCGACTATCTTCGTGGAGGCCGCCAAGACGAACACGGCGGCACAGATCACCAGAGGCTTGTATCTCATGGACACCGCCTTCCTGTGGGTTACTGCCGAGAGTGAGGAGCTGTGCCGAAACGTGTCGGGGCCGATACGTTTTGGAGGTTTCGCGCACTACGTCATGTGAGCGTTTGCGCGCCCAAAAGCGACCCCTTCACGAGGTCCCCGTTTGCCCCCGGCGGCGCCAGCGGTAAGATCCCTGGCGATCGGCCTGCGGACAACCTCATGCGTAACCCCTCAGCTCTTGCGTGGCGCCGGACCGCCTCGACCGGGTTCACCCGCCTGCTCGAGCGGCTCGATCCGGACCCTGCGCGTGCCGGGGTTGCGTACGAACACCTGCGCGTGGCGCTCGAGAGGTTCTTCGATTGGCGCGGCGCGTGGCCGCCGGAAGAGTGCGCGGACATCACGCTCGACCGGCTCGTGGTCAAATTGTCGGGCTCGACACACATCGACGACGTGCGGGGATACGCCCGCGGCATCGCGCGCTTCGTGCTGCTCGAATGGCAGCGGCGCCCCGTCCCCTTGTCGATCGACAATCGTCTCGATCGGGCGTATTTGCCCGCATTCCCCATCCACGAGGAACAGGAACCTCAGGGACTTCTGTCCTGCTTCGATCGCTGCCTGTCAGCCCTCTCCGCCGAGAGCCGGGATCTCGTGCTGGAGTATTACGTCGCGGAGCGACGGCAGAAGATCGACAACCGGCGGCGGCTCGCGCGGCTCCTGGGACTCTCTGAGAGCGCGCTCCGCAACCGCGTGCAGCGCATTCGAGATCGGCTCGAGCGGTGCGTGCAGACGTGTACCGGAGGATCCCGATGAGGACCGAGAACCACACCCCCGAGCTCCGGCGTTATGTGCTGGGCGCGGCGGCCGAAGAGGAAACCGCCGCCATCGAACGCGAGTACTTCGTGAGCGTGGAGGCGCTGGATCGTGTCCGGGCCGCCGAAAACGATCTCATCGACGACTACGTCTCGGGTCAGCTTTCGGCTGACGAGCACCAGGCTTTCGAACGCCACTACCTGACGACGTGTGCGCACAAGCGGCGCGTCGCCGTCGCGTCCGCGCTGGGCGCGGCCTCGTCGGCGCTGTCGAACGAGCGCCGCAAGCGGGTGTTGTGGTGGAGAACGGCCGCCCTCGCCGCCGCGCTCGTGCTGGTGGCTGGCGGCGGAGCGTGGATGCGGCGTGGCGTCCCCGATTCGGGCACCGCCCTCGGCAGCCCTGCTCGGGAAGTTGTCCCCGCGCCGCAGCCGGGTCCCGCCCCCGCGCCAGATCGAAACGGGGATGATCCGCTGCTGTCCTCACGCGCGAGCCCGGCCGGCAAGGCGACGCCTGTCGTTGTCGCGCTGACGATCTCGCCGATTCTCGTCCGCGGCACGCACACGCCGGCCGCCACGATCGCGCCAGGGACCGACGTCGTCCGGCTGCGTCTCCAGGGCGGACCGTCCCCGCGACACGCGAACCCGACGACAGCCGTGGTGCGCACGGTCGCCGGCCGTGGAATCTGGCAGGGACCCGCCGTGAGCGCGCAGCCGCAGGAGCTGGCCAGCGTCGACATCCCCGGGGCCCGGCTTCGCCCGGACGACTACATCATCCAGCTGCTCGGCATCGATACCGCCGGCCGCACGATCGAGCTGCACCGCTACTTCCTGAGCGTGCGCGCGCCGTGACCGTCCGGCGGTGGGTGCTCGCCGCCGCGCTCGCGGGCGCCGCAAGCTTCTACGACCGCGCGGACACGTCGGCACCTCTTCGCCCTTCGCCCGAGGCGCCGCCCGACGTGCTGACGGCCGGCGCCACCATCCAGAAGCCCGCGGTCCGCGGCGATGTCCATCGTTACGTGGCGGGGCTGGCTGCGGGCGATTTCCTCGAGATCAGCGTGGCGCAGGATCGCGTCGCCGTGGCGCTCGCCGTCCGCGGCCCCGACGCCGCCGTGCTCCATGCCATCAACCTCCCGAGCATCCACCCGCAGCCTGAACGGCTGCTGTTCATCGCGGCGGTTCCCGGCACGCACGAGCTCGCGCTGACATTCGACGGCTACCACACGCCCGAGAGCGATCTGCCGCCGCCTCCTTCGCCCATTGCCCCGCCCGCCGCCGCAGAGTCCAGGATGCACGTGCTCGCGCTGCGACCCGCGTTGCCGGACGATCGACGGCGAGCGAAGGTGTTCGTCGTCCTGGAACGGGCCAACCGGCTGGTTCATCTGCAGAACATGGAGAGCCTCCGACAGGCCATTCCGCTGTTCCAGGAGGCGGCGGCGGGGTGGCGGGCCACGAATGATGTCGGGCTCGAGGCCTCGACGCTCACCGCGCTCGCCACGGTGACCGGTTACTTCACCCAGTTCAACCGCGAATCGGCCGTCGCGTGGGAGCGCCTGACGGAGCTGTTCGCCCGGCTGGGAGATCGCGAGCAGGAGATCAGGAGCTGGCGGCGCCTGTCAGAGGAGTACGCGAAGGGAGGCCGTCTCGTCGATGCGAAGGAGGCGCTGGGCCCCGCGCTCGACCTGGCGCAAGCCATGGGGCTGCGTCGCGTCGCCGCGCGGACCCGGCGGCAGCTCGGGTTCTACGAGTTCGAGCTGGGACGCTACGAGGAGGCGCGGGAGCTGGCGCACGAGGTCCAGCACGCCGCCGCCGAAATCTCCGACCCGATACTCGAAGCGGAGGCGCTCTCGACGCTCGCGCGTCTCGACGAGCTCGCCGGAGACCTTGACGCCGCGATCGCGCGAAACCGGCGCGCCCTCGATCTCGCCCGCGGCAACAGGCAGATGACCGCGGCGGTCACGATGTGGCTCGGATTCAACCATCTCCGTCGAGGCGAGCTGGACGAGGCGGCGTCACGCTTCGAAGCCCGCCTGGGGATGTCCTCCACGATCGTCCAACAGGATTCGGAAGCGCTCACGCGGCTCGGCCTGGCCGACGTCGCGCTGGCGCGCGGCGATCGCGAGGGCGCCCGCCAGCGTTATGAGGCACAGGCGGCGGCGCTCGAATCGGGGCTTCAGAATTATCGCTGCATCGCTCAGCAGCGCGTCGGCCGCATGGATCTCGACGAGGGTCGGCTGGATCAGGCGCGGGCGCGATTTGACGCGATGCTGCAGATCGCGACGGAGATTCGGCATCCGACCTGCGAAGCCGAGGCGAGGGCAGGGCTCGCCGACCTCGCCGTCCAGCGCGGCGACCTCGAGACCGCCGACGCGGAGGCCCGCCGCGTCGTCGAGATCACGGACACGTTCCGCGAGGCAGCCGTCAGCCTCGAGTCGCGTTCGCTCGGCTTCGGGGCGCTCGCGCCGGCGTACGAGCGTGCGATCGACATCAGCATGCGCCGCGCCCAGGCCGGCGTGCGGGGCGCCGCCGAGCAGGGCCTGGCGCTCCATGAGCAGGCGGCGGCTCGCGGCTTGCTCGATCGCGTCCTCGAGGGACGGCTCGCCGCACATGCCCGCGTGCCGGCCGCGCTGGCGACGGAGCGCGCCCGCGTCCGCGCGCTCTGGCGCACACGGCTCGCCGATCTGCAGGCGGCCATGCGCACGCGGCCGGATGCGCCGGACACGAAAGCCCTGGTTGACGAAACGTCGGCTCTGGCGTTGCGGGTCCGCGACGTGGAAGCGAGGATCGAGGCGGCAGACGCAAGGCAGGGCACGTTCCTCAGCCCCGATCTGCCCGATCTCGCCGCCATTCAGGCCGAGCTCGACGACAACACGCTCTTGCTCGAGTACGCGCTCGGCGAGGCGCGGAGCTACCTGTGGGTCGTGTCCCCGCGGAAGATGCACGCATTTACGCTGCCGCCGCGCGCCGAGATCGAGGCGCTGGCCCGCCGGGTGTACGGCCGGCTTTGCGCGAGCGCCGGCCGCAGATCGATCCAGGCAACGCGCGGACGAGGCGGATCGTCGCGCGCTGGCTCGCCTCGTGATCGAGCCGGCGGCCTCGTTGCTGGGCAGGAAGCGTCTCGTGATGGTCCTGCCAGGCGCGCTGTCGATCATCCCGTTTGGCGCGTTGCCGCGGCCGGGCGCCGCCGCGGGCTCGCCGCCGATGATCGTCAACCACGAGATCGTGCGGGTTCCGTCAGCCACCATCCTCGGCGCGATGCGGGCGTTGACCGCCGGGCGCGCGCGGCCGGCGAGAACGGCCGCGATCTTCGCCGACCCGATCTTCGACCCGCAGGATCCACGGGTCCGCGCGCGGAATCTCACCGGCGCTTCGGCGGGGCAAGTCCCTCCGCGCAACGAGCAGGCCGAGCCCGCGCGGCTGCCCGGCGTCACGCTGACGCGCCTGCCGTTCTCGCGCGGCGAAGCGGAGGCGATTGCGTCTCTGGCGCCCAAGCGGGTGACCACCTTCCTCGGCCCGGACGCGACGCGCGAACGCGCCCTGGCGCGAGCGCTCTTCGACTACCGGTTCATTCACTTCGCGACGCACGGGATCGTCAACCAGGACGTGTCGAGCCTGTCGAGCCTCGTCCTGTCGCTGGTCGATCGCACCGGCGCGCGCCAGGACGGGTTCGTGATGGTGCCGGACATCTACGACATGACGCTCAACGCGGACGTCGTGGTGCTGAGCGGGTGCCAGACCGCGCTCGGCAAGCAGGTGCGCGGGGAGGGACCGATCGGCCTCGCGCGCGCCTTCATGTACGCCGGCGTGCCGCGCGTGGTCGCGTCGTTGTGGCAGGTGGACGACCTCGCCACGGCCGAGCTGATGAAGCGGTTCTACCGGGGTATGCTGGTCGACGAGCTGACCCCGGCCGCGGCCCTGCACGCCGCCCAGCGGGACCTGGCCACGGGCCGTCGCTGGGCATCGCCGTATTTCTGGGCCCCGTTCGTTCTGCAGGGGGATTGGCGTTAACTCCTCACAGGGGTCATGGTCACGCCGCGTTGTGTCCTCATCGGCACACTCGCCCTCGCCGCCCACGGTCAACCCGTCTCGACAGGATCGGCCCAGCTCCAGCTCGCCGATGCGCCTCTGGTCCTCCACGAGGGGGCAACCTACGAGAGATCGGCAGGTCAGGGTGACCGACACTCCTTCGAAGCCTCCCTGACGGCTGGCGACTTCGTCGAGATCGACGTATCGCAGAATCAGCTTCCCATCGGAATCGCAGTCCGCGGCCCGGACGGCGGCGAGCTCCATATGATCAACCTTCCGGAGATCGACCCGCTGGCCGAGCGGCTGATGTTCGTCGCGCCGGTCTCCGGCCGCCACATCGTCGATGTGGTCATCGAAGCCTGGGTCGTCGTTCGGGGCCCTGTTCACAGAGGAGGCTGGATCGAAGGCCGTAAACGCGGCCCGGAAGATTCGCAGCGTACGTTCGTGCTCCATGTCGCGGCGCTCCGGCCGGCGAGGCCCGCGGATCACGCCCGTGCTCGCGCGTTCGAGCTGCTGGAGCGAGGCGCGAAGCTCGCTCTGCTTCAGACCATGGACGGTCTGCAGCAATCCATCCCGGTGTTCTGGGAGGCTGCCGCCGGCTGGCGGGCTGCCGGGGATGTGCCGCTCGAGCTGTCGACGTTGGAGGCGCTTGCCAGCCTGACCGCCCTCTTCTCGCAGTTCGGCCGCGAATCGGCAGCGGCGCGCGAGCGCCTGACGGAGCTTTACGCCTGGTCGCAGGAGCGCGAGTGGGAGGTCATGAACTGGGCCAGCCTGGCGAACGGCTACTTCAACGAGGGTCGACTCGTGGACGCGAAGCGGGCGGTTGGCCGCGCGCTGGAACTGGCGCTTGTCGGGGGTTTTCGCGCGTCCGCCGCGCGCTCTCAACGGGAGCTTGGATACTACGAGTTCGAGCTGGGCAACTACGATCGGGCGCGCGAGCAGGCGCATCGGACGCAGGAGCTCGCCGCCGAGATGGACGACAAGGCACTCGAAGCGCTGGCGATGTGGGACCTCGCCCGTCTCGACGATCTGGCCGGCGACCTCGAGGCCGCGATCGTTCGGAACCGGCGCGCCCTCGATCTGGCGGTCGCGTCCGCCAACTCCCCGGCGGTGGCGCTCATCACGCTCTGGCTCGGCTTGAATCACCTTCGTCGTGGCGACCTCGACGAAGCGGCCTCCCGGTTCGAGGCTCGCCTTGCTCTCGCACCAAAATACGTCCAACGAGAGCAGGAGACCCACGCGCGGCTCGGACTGGGCGACGTGACGCTGGCGCGCGGCGATCGCGAAGGGGCGCGTCAGCGCTACGAAGCGGTGTCCGCCGCGCTGGAGAGGGGTGCGCCGCGGTGGCGCTGCATCGGCGAGCAACGCCTCGGCCGCATGGACCTCGACGACAGTCGTCTGGATGCGGCGCGCGCCCGTTTCGAGACGATGCTCGAGATTGCCCGGCAGCGCCGGAACCCGCCTTGCGAGGCCGAGGCACGGGCCGGGCTGGCCGATGTCGCGGCGCGCCGCGACGACCTGGAGACCGCCGACGCGGAGGCCCGCCGGGTGGTCGAGATCACGGAGACGTTTCGCGAGGCCGCCGTCAGCCTCGAGTCGCGATCGCTCGGCTTTGGCGCGCTCTCGCCAGCCTACGAGCGAGCGATCGACATCAGCATGCGACGCGCCGCGCAAGGAGACGGAGACGCGGCCGCCCGCGCGCTCACGCTCCACGAGCAGGCGCTCGGGCGCGGGCTTCTCGATCGCGTTTCTGAGGCGCGCCTCGACTCGAGGGCGCGCCTGCCAACGACGCTGGCGACCGAGCGCGATCAGGTCCGCGAACGCTGGCGTGCCCGCCTCGCCCAGCTGCAGGTGTCGATGCGGGCCCGGCCTGACGCGCCGGAAACGAAGGCGCTCATCGAGGAGACGTCGGAGCTCGCCGTGCAGGTCCGCGACGTGGAGGCGAAGATCGATGAGGCCGACACCAGGCGTGCCACCTTTCTCAGGCCACGCCCATTCGATCCGCAGGCCATTCGAAGCATGCTCGACGACGACACGCTTCTGCTCGAGTATGCGCTGGGCGATGTCCGCAGCTACGTGTGGGTCGTGTCGCCGCGCGAGATCCGGGCGTTCACGCTGCCCCGGCGCGCTGAGATTGAGGCGCTGGCCCGCCGCGTGTACGCCGGGCTCGCGCGATCGACAGCATCCCCGTCCGAGCGCAGCTCCGACAGGGACGATCGCCGCGCGCTTACCCACCTCGTCATCGAGCCCGCTGCTTCCATGTTGGGCGGCAAGCGGCTCGTCCTGGTCCTGCCGGGCGCGCTGTCGCTCGTTCCGTTCGCGGCGCTGCCACAGCCGGGCGCCGGTCCGGACACGGCTCTCATGCTTGCACGGCACGAGATCGTGCAGGTTCCCTCGGCCACCATCCTCGGCGCGATGCGGGCGTTGACCGCCGGGCGCGCGCGGCCGGCGAGAACGGCCGCGATCTTCGCCGACCCGATCTTCGACGCGCAGGACCCGCGAGTCCGCGCGCGGGGCGCGGGGTCCGCGGCTCCGCGTAACCGGCAGACCGCGTACGCGCAGTCGCCCGGCGTCACGCTGACGCGCCTGCCGTTTTCGCGCGGCGAAGCGGAAGCGATTCGGTCGCTGGCGCCCGAGCGAGTGACCACCTTCCTCGGGCCGGCCGCGACGCGCGAACGCGCCCTGGCGCGAGGGCTCTTCGACTACCGGTTCATTCATTTCGCGACGCACGGGATCGTCAATCAGGACGTGTCGAGCCTGTCGAGCCTCGTCCTGTCGCTGGTCGATCGCAGCGGGGCGCACCAGGACGGGTTCGTGATGGTGCCCGACATCTACGACATGACGCTCAACGCGGACGTCGTGGTGCTGAGCGGGTGCCAGACCGCGCTCGGCAAGCAGGTGCGCGGGGAGGGACCGATCGGCCTCGCGCGCGCCTTCATGTATGCCGGCGTGCCGCGCGTGGTCGCGTCGTTGTGGCAGGTGGACGACCTCGCCACGGCCGAGCTGATGAAGCGGTTCTACCGGGGTATGCTGATCGACGAGCTGACCCCGGCCGCGGCTCTGCACGCCGCCCAGCGGGACCTGGCCACGGGCCGTCGATGGGCCTCGCCGTATTTCTGGGCCCCGTTCGTTCTGCAGGGCGACTGGCGTTAATCTGAGTCCTGCGGTTGCTCCACCAGGCATTTTCCATCCCCCCGCTCGCACGGAGAACGATTCATGATCGCGATTCGACCGTTCCGGATGTTGTCCTTTGCGATTTGCGCGGTGTATATGGCCGGCGCGGCGCCGGCAGCGGCGCAAGACCCGACCGAGGACTTCAGGCGGGAGCTTGCGGCGCTCAGGGCCGAGGTTCAACAGCTTCGCGCGGAAGTGGCGACGCTCAAGAGGCTCAAGGTGCATCAAAGTCCAGGTCGAGGTGTTACAGACGCAGATCGCCGAACTGGCGCAGGTGAAGGTGGAGTCCGAGTCCCGGATGCCGGTGAAGATCTTCGGGACGATCCACACGAACGTCTTCGCGAACTCGGGCACGCCGAACTGGCTGGAGAATCCAAACCTCGTGGCGGCACCCCCGGCCGACGGCCGGCAGGGGACGTTCAGCGCGACGCTGCGGCAGACGCGGATTGGCCTGTCGATGGCCGGACCGACGGTGGGCTCGGCGCGCGCGAGCGCGAACGTCGCGATGGACTTCTTCGGCGGCATCCCCGGATTTCAAACGGGGCAGGTGATGGGATTGCCGCGGCTGCTCGTCGCGTTCGCGCGGATCGAGACCGACCGCACCGCGGTGGAGATCGGCCAGGATCAGATGATGCTCGCGCCGCGCGATCCCACCTCGCTGGCGGCGTTCGCATTCCCGGCGCTCTTCCGGTCGGGCAACTTGTACCTGCGCACGCCGCAGGCCCGCATCGAGCAGGTCATCGCCGGGAACGTCCGCCTGTCGGGCGGCATCGTGGCGCCCATCGCCGGCGACCTGGCGACCGAGGACTACCGGTTCGTGCCTCCCGCGCTGTCCGGGGAGCGATCGCGCCGTCCCGGGGTGCAGGCTCACATCGGATTCGCGAGCGGCCCCGCCGATGCCGAACGCGTCGCCGGCTTCGGCGTGTCGGGACACTACGGTTGGGAGCGGCGGGTGGGGGAGCTCGCGGACAGCTGGGCCGCCGCGTTCGATTTCGGCGTGCGCCGGGATCGCGTCGGGCTCGCCGGCGAGGCATTCGTGGGAGAGAACATCGACGCGTTCGGCGGCGCGCTCGGCCTCGACGCTCGCGCGGCCGGCGGCTGGGCCGAGCTGCAGTTCTTCGCCGGCGACAGAGCGTCGTTCAACCTGGGCGCCGGCGTTGATCAGATCACCGACGAGCGCCGCGCGCTGCTGGCGCGCCGCATGAACCGGACGGGATACGGCAACATGATTTTCTCGCTCACGCCCGAGGTCCAGGCGTCGTTCGAGTACCGCTGGCTGGAAACCTCGCCGGGTACCGGCAGCGAGCGGCGCAATCATCATTTCGACTGGGTGTTGGCTTATAAGTTCTGAGTTGGGGCCTGAGGCCTGGGGCTTGGGGCCTGGGGCTGGGAGCGCGGATGCTGCGAATTGGTTTTCTGCTGGTCGTCGCGGGGATGGCGACAGCGGTCGCACACGCCGGGCCGGTCTCGGGCAGCGTCCGCACGGTGACGCGTCCCGGCGTCGCGCCGGCCGCCAGCATCGTCTACGCCGAACCGATCGACCAGGCGGCGGCGCGCCGCCCGGGGACGTTCGTGATGACCCAGCGCGACAAGACGTTTCAACCGCACGTCCTGCCGGTGCCGACGGGATCGACGGTCGAGTTCCCGAACAAGGACGCGATCTTCCACAATGTGTTTTCGATCGCGGGGCCGCAGCCGTTCGATCTCGGCCTCTACCGCGCCGGCGCGTCGAAGAGGCGCACGTTCGCCGATTCCGGAACCTACCGCGTGTTCTGCAACATTCACCCTCAGATGACGGCGATTATCGTGGTCGTCCCGACGCCGTACGTGACGTCCGCCGGGCCGGACGGGCGCTTCGTGCTCGAGCTGCCGCCCGGCCGCTACCGGTTGACGGCGCTGTCCGAACGGGCAGGTCCGGTCTCCAGCGAAGTGATCAGCACCGCCGGGGCGGTCGCGGCGCCGCCGCTGACGCTCGACGAGTCGGCGTGGGTCGCGGTCCAGCACAAGAACAAGTTCGGCCAGGACTATCCGCCGGACGCTTATAAGAAATGATGGGGCCTGGGGCTTGGGGCTTAGGGCCTGCCTCGCCGACTTGTCCCGCCGTAGCGCTACGCGCGAAGGCGGAAGCGGCTCCCGGTTACGGCCGCGAAGGCGGGGGGGTCGGGGTGTGGGTCTTGGGTCGATCCGGCGCGATCGCCCGTGTGATCGTACGAGTCAGCCAATAGCTGCCGAGGATGGCGGCGAGCGCCGCGGCGACGCCGATGAGGACGACACCGTTCTGGATGCGGCGATACGGCTCGCTCACTTCGTCGCGTGACGTCAGGAGAATGGCGGCGAGCGGCGGGCTCGCGACGAGCGACACTTCCCGCGCCACGTAGCGTTCGCGGCCGGCCCGGACCTCGCCCGACTCCCCGGGGCGCGCGACGATGCGGCGCCAGTCGTCGAGCGATTGCCACGGGAGCTCGTCGCGCAGGGTGGATCCGACGACCCGCGATCCGGACAGCAGGATGACGTCGTCGCGCGTCGCGTCGCTCAGCGCCTGCGCGAAACCTCGATCGATCGGCGCCGCCGCGATGACGTACCCGAAGACCTGTCCGCCCGCCTCGGCCGGCGCGCTGGCGGCGTGATAGTGCGTGTCGCCCGCGGCGACGACCGACGGCTCCCCCTTGCTGGCCGCGAGCGCGGCGTTCCAGTCTTCTCCGGCGGCCGGTTGCGAAGCGGCTTCGTTCGCGCGCGCGACGAGCCGGCCGTCCGGGCCGAGCGCGACCAGCATCGGCGTCCCCGGGGTGCGCTGCTGATACGAGCGCAGGAAGTCCCCGACGGTGGCGGCGTCGGTCTCGAAGAGCGCCTTCAGGCTCGGAAACGAGGCGAGCAGTCGCGCCGTGAGCTGGAGACGCGTCAGCCGTTCCTGGTGCACGCGCGACACGATCCGCTCGGCGCGCGCCAGGTCGGCGTCGATCGCGGCGGTCACGACGCGGTCCGCCATCGCGCGAACGTACGCCCACGTTGCCGCCGACAGCAGCAGCAGGAGACCGCACGAGATCAACGCAACGCGCATGCGGAGCCGCGAGAGAGTCGTGCTCGACACGCCGGCGCCGACCGCGGTCGCATCCTGGTCGGTCACGCCGCCGAGCGCGTCGAGGTACGTGGCGACGTCGCGGATGGACTCGGGCCGATCGGTGGGGTTCTTTTCGAGACACCGGATGGCCAGCCGCTCGAGCCCGGGGATCTCTCGCCCGAGCGGCGGGGGGTCGTCGCGCAGGATCGCGCCGGTCGTCCCCACCATCGAGTCCCGCTGGAACGGGTGCAGCCCCGTGAGCATCTCGTACAGGAGGAGGCCGAACGCGAAGATGTCGGATCGAACGGTCGCGGGCTGGCCGACAATCTGCTCGGGCGACATGTACCCGGGCGTGCCCGCGAAGGTCCCCGGCATCGTCTGGACCCGCGTCTCCTGCTCGTCCCACGCGCCGGCGTGCGACGCGTCGGGGATCGCGAGGCCGAAATCCAGGATCTTCGCCCGTCCATCGCTGGTGATGAAGATGTTCGACGGTTTCAGATCGCGATGCACGATGCCGCGCTCGTGAGCGGCCGAGAGCCCGCGCGCGATCTGAATCGCGAACACGAGGGTCCGGCGCGGCGTCAGCGGCCCCCGGTCGAGCCGCGCGCGGAGCGTTTCCCCTTCGAGCAGCTCCGAGACCGCATACGCGACGTCACCCTCGCGGCCGACGTCGTGCAGCGCGAGGATGTTGGGATGGTTGAGCGCGGCGACCGCGCGCGTCTCCTGCTCGAACCGTCCGAGGGCCTCGGTTGCCTTGGAGAGGTGCGCCGGCAGGACCTTGATCGCGACGGTTCGTCCCAGCCGCGTGTCGACGGCGCGATAGATCTCACCCATGCCGCCGCTGCCGACCGACGCTTCAAGGGTGTACGGGCCGAGGCGCGTACCGGTTGCGAGAGACATCAGTTCCCGCCTTCGAAAAGTATATGGCGGGAGGACGCACCCGCAGGGCCGGCCCACGCCGCCGGATCCTGGCCGAAGTACGCCCGCAGGAACACGTAGAGAGCTTCATGGCTCTCGCGCAGCGGGCCCGGCCGCTCGAAGAAGGTCTCGACCGCGACCGGAAAGAACTCTCTCGTGCCCGATCCGCCGTAGGGATCGAGAACGGACTCGCCGAGCCGAACTGCTTCCAACTCCCGTCTGTAGATCTCATCCCATTGGCGAACCTCCGCGGTGCGCAGGCCGCGAGGGATTCCGGAGGGGCTGGCCGGTTCCTGGAGAAGGTGGGCGAGCTCGTGCAAGCCGACGTGGAAGCCGTCGGATCCGTCCTCGAAGCTGTGACCGAGCGCCGGCGCGGAGATCACGAGCGTTCCCCAATGATCGGCGAGGCCGGCCAGCTCCTTCGGGCCGACGACGAAGTCTCGATCGAAGGAATCGGGATAGAGCAGCACTTCGGCGACCTGCAACCACTCGTAGTCCGGCCAGCCGGCCGACAACGTCGCAGCGGAAGCGGCCACGAGCAGCCGCAGGTCGTCATCCACTTTCATGTCTACGCCAGTGATCGTCCGAGTGGTGATGAACCGTCGGACTTGTTCGTCGAAGGCGGGTTTGACCGCCGCCGGGAGCCGGCCGTAGTGAGGATAGGCGTCGGCAAGTTGCTGCCACCGTCGCCGGGGGAACCTCGTGGTCGGCCGCCGCTGCCACAGTGCCGACACGCTCAACGCACGCCGGTGGAGCGGGGCGCCCCCTCCAGGTACTTCACGAACACGACCTCGTTGTGCTTCTCGTTGTAGATCAGCTCGTCGACGCTCTCGCGCGCCATCATCAGGCCGAACCCGCCGGGGCGCAGGTTCTTCGCTTCGCGGCGCTCGAGGTGGGCCGTCGGATCGTCCGCCGGGTGGCCGATCGCCGCGTGATCCAGTTTCGTCAAGTCGAATCCCAACCCCGGATCCGCGATGCGGTAGAGCACCATGCGGGCCGCGCGTAGGTACGAGACCCGGACCTTGCGCCGGGGGTTGAGCTTGCCGCCCCATTCCACCGCGTTCATCAGGAGCTCGCGGAACGCGAAGCCGACCGACTCGCGCACCTCGGGATCGAGATCGGCGTCGAGGTGCGCCACGACGTCGTTCACGCGCTCGGCCGCGGCGCGCGTGCACGGCACCAGCAGCTCGACCCAGTCCTTCCGCGCCGAGATCACGTCGATCGGCGGCGGCGGCGGACGCTCCAGCACGACGCGGACCAGATCGAGCAGCGCGTCGGGATCGATCGGCTTGCGGACGAACTCGGTGGCGTGGCGCTTCATGGAGTGGAGCAGCGTCGTCGACGTATCGTCCGCCGTCACCATGATGACCCGCAGCCTCGGCTTTCGTTTCCGCAGACGCTCGAGCAGTTCGAGCCCGCTCATTCGCGGCATCCACACGTCGAGGAGGATCAGATCGAAGCGGCCGCGCGCCAGCCGTCTGAGCGCGTCCTCGCCGTCCTTCGCTGAGGCGACCTTGTACCCGCCTGATGTGAGCAGGTGCTCGAGCAGGCGCCGCGAGGCGCCATCGTCTTCCACGATCAGGATGCGGCTCACCGGCGTTTACCCGCCTTCGCCCGTTTCAGCGGGCTTCGGCGGGGCAGGCCCGCCTTCGCCCGGCGTCCCGCCGGGCTTCGGCGCGGCGCGCTCTTCTTTGGCGCTCGTTTGCCTTGGCGGACCCGGGCTTGTCCGCCGGAGCCTTGGCGGAGGCGGACGGCCAGCTGCTCGAGCGCCGCCTCGAGATCGCCAAGCGCCTCGCGAGCCGCCTCGAGGTTCCCCGAGCGACCGAGGTGTTCGACACGGCTGGACGCGTCAGCCGCCGGCCGACCGCCGACGGCAGCCGCCGATCCTTTCAGCGTATGCGCGGCGATGCGGATCTGCTCGGAGTCGCCGGCCGATGCGGCCTTCCGCAGGTCGGAGAGCTTTTCCGGCAGCTCGGCCAGGAAGACCCGCGCCAGCTCGCGCATCAGCTCGCGATCCCCACCAGCGAGCTTCAGCGCGTCGGCCTCGTCGACCGCCGCGGGGCCGCCCCGGGCATCGTCGAGTGGCGGCTCGCGCCGGGTTTGAACGTTCGCGTCGTTGCCGGCCGGCGCCGCCTGCGCGAGGCTCTCGACGGTCTCGATCAATTGTTGCGGCTGCAGCGGCTTCACGAGATAGGCCGTCATTCCTGCGTCGAGACACCGCTCGCGGTCGCCGGCCATCGCGTGCGCGGTCAGGGCGACGATCGGCACCCGGCCGCCCAGTCCGATTTCGCGCTCGCGGATCGCCGCCGTCGCCTCCAGGCCATCCATGATCGGCATCTGGATGTCCATGACCACGACGTCATAGGGCCGCCGGGACGCGGTGGCGGTCGTGAACCCATCGACGGCGAGCTGGCCGTTTTCGACCGCGACGATCGTATGGCCGCGCTTCTCGAGGATTTTCGTCACCAGGGTGCGATTGACCGCGTTGTCCTCGGCAATCAGGACCCGCAGCGCGCGTCCGCGCCGGCGCGCGGGTACGGGCGTCCGGCGGACCTCCCGGCCGCTGCCCGCCTGGCGGCGGCTGACGAGCATCACGATCGCGTCGAGCAGGTCGGAGTGCTTCACCGGCGTCGTGACGTAGCCGGCGATCGCCGGCGTGCGCGCGCGCAGCGCCGCGGGCAGCCCGCGCATCGAGGTGAGGACGATCAGCTGGGTGCCGGCGAGCTTCCGGTCGCGCGCGAGGCGGCGGCCCAGCGCGAGGCCGCTCACCCCTGCCATCTGCGCGCCGGCGATTACGATCGGAAACGGCGATCCGATCCGCCGCGCGAGCTCGAGCGCGGCCAGCGCGGCCGGCCCGCTCGACACTGATGTCGGCCGCATCGACCAGCTCGTCACCATGCCTTCGACGATCCGCCTGGTCGTGGCCTTGTCGTCCGCGACGAGGACCCGCAGCCCCCGCAGGTTGATCGGAGGCGTGAGCCACCGCTCGCCGGACCCGGCCGCCTGGCGGTCGAATCGCGGCGTGAAATGGAACGTGCTTCCCTGGCCGACGTGGCTCTCGACCCAGAGGCGGCCGTCCATCAGCTCCACAAGGCGCGACGAGATGGCGAGGCCGAGACCCGTCCCGCCGTGCTTGCGCGTGATCGAGCTGTCCGCTTGTTTGAACGGCTCGAAGATGCGGGCGTGCATCTCCGCCGGAATCCCGACGCCCGTGTCGCTGACCGTGAAGTGCAGCTGCGCGCGGTCGGCGTCGAGGAGCTCCGGGGTGATCCGCAGGACGATTTCTCCGCGGGCCGTGAACTTGATGGCGTTGCCGACGAGGTTCAGGATGACCTGCCGCAGCCGTCCGGCGTCGCCGACGAGCGCGTCCGGCACATCGCGTCGGATGTCGGACGCGAGCTCGAGGCCCTTCGCCTGCGCGCGCTGCGCCAGCACGTGCACCGTTTCCTCTACCGTTTCCCGCAGGCCGAACGGCATGCGGTCGAGATCCATCCTCCTTGCCTCGATCTTCGAGAAATCGAGGATGTCGTTGATGATCGCGAGCAGCGCTTCCGCGGATCGCGCGACCGGCTCGAGATAGCCGCGCACCTCGGCCGACGGCCTGGCGCCCAGCGCGAGCTCGGTCATCCCGATGATCGCGTTGAGCGGCGTCCGGATCTCGTGGCTCATGTTTGCGAGGAACTGGCCGCGCGCCTCCATCGCCTCCTCGGCCCGTCGCCGCGCGGCGTCGAGCTCGTCGACGAGCCTGGTCAGGCGTGCCGCGTGCTCCTCCTGCGCGCGCTTCCGCTCCATGAACTGGCCGAGCTGGCTGCCGACCGTCGTCAGCATCTGCAGCAGGGGCTCGTTGGGACGCCGGATCTCGCTGCTGAAGAACTCCATCACCCCGAGCACACGGGGGCCGAGCAGAATCGGGAATCCGAAGGCGGCATGCAGTCCTTCGCGCGCCGCCATCGGCGCCCGCGGAAAGTTCGTGTCTTTGACGACGTCCTGGATCCAGGTTGGCTGGCCGCTCGACCAGACGCGGCCGGGAAGGCCGACGCCTCGGTCGAAGACGGTGCTGCGGCTGGTTGCCTCGAACTCCGGAAAGGTGACTGAGGGGAGGTGCCACGTCTGGATGCAGCGCAGGACGTCCGCCTGTGCGTCGACGTTCCAGAGCGCGGCGTGCTCCCAGCCGAGCGCCTCGCAGATCGCCTGGAGGACCTTCGGCGTCGCCTCGGCCAACGTGTCCGACTCGGCAAGGGCGCGCGCCGTGACGTACTCGACCGTCGGGCGCTGGGTCGCGCGGACGCCGCTCTCGCCGGGCAGACGCGGGTGGGTTGCCATGCAAACGGCTCAGCCCGAGGGGTCTAGATCATACTGCGATCACCCCTGGGGATGCCCCGCCGAAGCATGAGGATGGCGCCGACCCCGCTCCAGACCAGCATGCGCGCCTTCCGGACGAGCGCGAGCGTGACGCCCGCGGCCGCGCCGAGGCCGATGATTCGCGCGACCAGCGCCGTGCCCGCCTCGTCCACGCCGAGGCGGATCGGCACGAACCGGAAGATGACGTTGATGACGCGGTTGACCGCTTCGAGCACGAACGACGTGAGGATCGACGGCGCGCCGCCGAGGACCAGCCAGAGCGTCACGTGGACCTCGGCGACGCCCGCCAGGTGAAAGAGCGCCTCCCCGGCCGCGACGCCGGCCAGGCGGCCCGGGCCGAGGTTGAGCGCGTGGTGCGCGCGCCGCTCGAGCGAACGGAGCCGCTCCGCGCGCGCCGGCCCCACGATCCGCTCGGCGACGACCGCGAGGACCGCGGCGCGCCGCGCCGCGAGCCACAGCGCGGCTACCATCGCCGCGGAGATCGCCAGCGTCGCGCCGATCGAGAAGGCGCTCGCGCGCCGCAGGTTCTCCGGCAGCGTGAAGCCCGCGACGAGCGCGGTCATCCCGACGGCGATCATCACCGCGGCCGAGAGCGAGTAGAAGAGGTTCTCCGCCGCGACGGCGGCCAGCGCCGGCCCGAGCGGCACGCGGCGCGAGACGAACGCGGCGCGCGCCGGCTCTCCGGCGAGCGGGCCGAGCGGCGTCAGGCTCCCGATGGTCTCGGCGCAGAGGCCGGCGGCGAACGCGTCGCGGAGCGGCAGGGAGTACGCGGGATCCAGACAGCGCGTCCACGCGAACGCCCGCGCGAGGATCCGGACCCCCGAGATCGCGAGGATCGCCGCGAAGCCCCATCCGACCTGGCGCGCCCCCGCGGCGATGGCGTCGACGCCGACGCGCGCGACGAGCCACACGAGCAGCGCCGCGCCGAGCGCGGCGGTCGTCAGTCCGATGAGAACGGTCCGCGTCGGCCCCCGGCCCGGTTCGGGCATGCGGGAGCCGATCATATAATGCGCGGATATGTTTCCGATCGCCTTGCGCGTTCCCATGGCGGCTTTCTTCGTCGCCTTCGGCGCGCTGGCGACCTTCGCGGGCTACCGGCTGTTCCGCACGGTCCTCGGCATCTACGGCTTCGTCCTCGGCGCGCTCGCGGGGAGCGCCCTGATCGGCGGGGAGCAGACGCTCTACCTCGCCACCGCCGCGATCGTCGGAGGGATTGTCGGCGCGCTGGTCCTGATCGGCGCGTATTTCGTCGGCGTCGCGCTCATCGGCGCCGGCCTCGGCGCGCTGGCCGTCAACCTGATCTGGACGCAGATGGGCCGCGACCCCCACGCGCTCGTCGTCATCGTCGCGGCGATCATCGGCGCGCTGGGCGCCCTGGCGGCGCAGCGGTACGTCATCATCATCGGCACGTCGTTCGCCGGCGCGTCGACGATGCTCGTGGGCGTCCTCGAGCTCACCGGCCATCCGGCCGCCGCCGCCGCGGCCGAGCGAACGGACATCATGATCGTGTACCCCATCCCGGGCGCGGGCGCGAACCGCTGGCTCCTGCTCGCGTGGCTGCTCCTCGGCTCCGCCGGCCTCGTCGTCCAGCTTGCGTTCACCGCGAAAGGAAGAAAATGACGTACGCCCGACCTTCAGGTCGGGCGTGCAGCGGACAACCCGGTTGCAGATAACGTAGATCATTGTTCGGAGGCTATTAATGGCGACGTTCGAACGGACCGTGGAAGTGAACTGGGAAGGCAACGTGATGGAAGGCAAGGGAACGGTCAAGGCGGGCACCGGCGCGTTCACCCTTCCGGTGTCGTTTCCGAAGCGCATCGGTGATCCCGGCGGCGTCACCAGCCCTGAAGAGTTCATCGCGGCTGCGCACGCGGCGTGCTACGCGATGGCGCTCAACGGGACCATCGGCCGGAAAGGGGGGAAGGCGCGCAGCACGAAGGTGACCGCGACCGTGGTGGCCGACAAGACCGACGCCGGCATCAAGCTGACGACGTCCAAGCTCAAGGCGGTGGCCGAAGGGCTCGAAGGGATTCCGAAGGAGCAGTTCGCGGAGGTGGCGCGCGAGGCGGAAGGCCGCTGTCCGATCTCGAACGCGCTTCGCGGGACGATGACGATCGAGCTGGACGCGAGCGCGAAGTAATCGCCATGTGACCTGTCCACGCCATGCTCGCGTCAGGACAGTCGCTCCTCCACTACCGTCTCGTCGAGGTGATCGGCGAGGGCGGCATGGGCCAGGTGTGGAAAGCGTTCGACGCCACGCTTGAACGCCACGTCGCCCTCAAAGTCCTTCCCTCGACGCTCGTCCACGATCCAGATCGCCTCGGCCGCTTCGAGCAGGAAGCGAGGCTGCTGGCGGCGCTGAACCATCCCAACGTCGCCGTGGTCCATGGCCTGCACCAGGCCGACGATGTCCGATTCGTCACGATGGAGCTCGTCGACGGCGAGGATCTCTCCCAACGCCTCAGACGCGGAGCGCTTCCGGTCGCGGCGGCGCTCAGGGTTGGCGCGCAGGTGGCTGCGGCCCTCGAGGCCACGCACGCTCGCGGGATCGTGCACCGTGACCTGAAGCCCGCCAACATCCGCCTGACGCCGACTGGCTCCGTCAAGGTCCTGGATTTCGGCGTGGCCAAGGCGCTGCCGCCGATTGATTCGGACGCAGCAACCTCACTCGAATCGCGAGATTCACGGACGCGGGCCGGCTTCGTGGTCGGAACGCCGGGCTACATGAGCCCGGAGCAGGCGGAGGGCCTGCCGGTCGATGCGCGGAGCGATGTCTGGGCGTTTGGCTGCGTGCTCTACGAGGCGTTGACCGGCGCCCGCGCCTTCGACGCGCTCGACTGGACGACGCTGCCTGGCGCGACGCCTGCACCGGTCCGGGATCTGCTGCGGCGATGCCTGTCCACTGACATTCATCGCCGGCTCGCCGACATGAGGGTCGCGCGCGAGGCGCTCGAACAGGCCATCGCCGCGTTGCCCGCCGACGCGACAGAGACGAGTGCACGGGGGCGGGCTTCGATCGCCGTGCTTCCTTTCGTGAACATGAGCGCCGATCCCGACAACCAGTACTTCAGCGACGGGCTGACCGAAGAGCTCATCAACTCCCTGACGCGTGTACACGCGCTGGACGTCGCGTCGCGCACCTCCACGTTCAATTTTCGTGGGAGCCGCCTCGACGTCCGTCAGATCGCGGACCAGCTCAACGTCCGCGTCGTCGTCGAGGGCAGCGTCCGGCGCGCAGGAAGCCGCGTGCGGGTGACGGCCCAGCTCGTCAACGCGGCCGACGGCTACCATCTATGGTCCGAGCGCTACGACCGCGAAATGGCGGACGTCTTCGACATCCAGGACGACATCGTCGCGTCAATCGTGAAGGCACTGGTGCCGCTGCTTGGCAAGGCCCCACACTCGGTGCGGCGTCCGACGGAAAACCTCGACGCGTACGAGCTGTATCTTCGGGGGCGGCACTACTGGCACCAGCGGTCGCCCAGCACGCTCCACACGGCGATCGATTGCTTCGAACAGGCGGTCGCGCTCGACCCCGGCTACGCCCTCGCGTACGCGGGTCTTGCGGACTGCTATTGCATTCTCCGCGTCTACGGGTGGGTGTCGGCGCAGGACAGCCGTACACGCGCCTTTGACGCGGTGTCCAGAGCGGCGGAGCTCGACCCGACGCTTGGCGAGGTGTGGTACTCGCAGGCGTTCGTGACGTTCTGCTTCGACCCGTCATGGCGCCGTGCCGAGCCGCACTTCAAGGAGGCGATTGCGCTCGGTCCGCGCTCGTCGCTGGCCCAGGTGTACTACGGACTGTACCTCGCGGCGCGTTACCGGTTCGGCGAGGCCACTCCGCACGTCGACGCGGCGCGCGAGCTGGATCCACTGTCGCCGTTCGTGCACGCCGTCGCGGGCTTGACGGCCTACCTGGCGAGCCGTTTCGATCAGGCGGAAACAGGCGCGCGCCGTGCGCTCGAGCTGCAGCCGGACTACCTGCTCGGCCTCTGGGTGCTCGGCCTCGCGCAGTGCGGACTCAATCGGTGTGAAGAGGCGATTGCGACGCTGGAGCGTGCCGCCGCGTTGTCGCGCGCGCCGATCTTCGTGGGCATGCTGGGCCTCGCGTACGCGCGCGCGGGCCGCGCCGACGCCGCCAGGTTGCTACTGCGGGAGCTCGAAGACCGCCGCAGCCGCGGCGAGTATGTGATGCCGGTCGCGCAGCTCACCGTGTCGACGGGTCTCGGCGACGTGGCCGCGATTCGATCCGCGCTCGACGCGTGTCTCGCCGACGCGACGCCGGCCCAGCCCGTCCGAACCGTCTGCGGCCCGTTCCTGGACGAGTTCCGCACCGATCGCGAGATCGCCCGGCTGCTCGATCAACTGTACGACGGCGCCCGCCCTGATTCCCGATCCGCTTAGATGGCCATGATCGCGCGGGTGTGGAGAGCGCGTACGGCGAACGCCGACCTTGCGTCGTATCGCGCCTATCTCGTGGGCAAACTGCTGCCCGTTCTGCAAGATCTCGCCGGATACAAGGGTGCGAAGCTGTTGACGCGTGCCGAGGGCGGCGAGGTTGAAATCCTTGTCGTCACCTGGTGGACGTCGCTCGACTCGATTCGCGCCTTCGCGGGCGTCGACGTCGAGCACGCCGTCGTAGACCCGGAAGTCCGGCCGCTCCTATCGGCGTGGGACGATCGCGTCACACACTACGAGGTTGCGCTTGACGACGAACCTTGAACCGGTCGCCCGGAACCGCTATCCTTATTAGTCTTCCCGTCCGCGCTGCCTGTGTTCCTCAGTAGCTCAATGGCAGAGCATCCGGCTGTTAACCGGAGGGTTGCTGGTTCGAGTCCAGCCTGAGGAGCCAACTCCCTCGCTTTGCTCGGTCGTTGGCTCCCCAGGCTGTCTCTAGGTCATTGCGCGGCTCGGCGTTCGCCTCGCCGCGACAAAGTAACGAGTCCAGCCTGCGGCTTGTCTCCAGGTCATTGCGCGGCTCGGCATTCGCCTCGCCGCGACAAAGTAACGAGTCCAGCCTGCGGCTGTCTCCAGGTCATTGCGCGGCTCGGCGTTCGCCTCGCCGAACAAAGTAACGAGTCCAGCCTGCGGCTGTCTCCAGGTCATTGCGCGGCTCGGCATTCGCCTCGCTAATGTCATTCACTCGGTTGCGGAATACGGCGGTCCGACAACCCTTTGTGCTCATACAGCATCCAATCAGCGGCTGGTGTCCGCGCGGCTCCCTTGCTGGGTGCACATCATGAGAGGGCCGCGTCCAATTCAGGACGGGTAGGCGGGCTCACGGTTGGATGTCCAGGCCTCGGTGAACAGCATGAAACGAGTCCTCGTGAACCGCCTCTTCAAAGCGATTGCGCTCGCGTTGAGTGTCTCGACGTTCCCCCTCGCAAACCAGCCGACAACCAAGCCAGACGCCAACAAGCCGATCTCTGTGACGGGTGGAGTGTCTGGCCAAATCACGTGGCTGATTGATCCACAAGCGCGCGCCGATCTTTTCAGCGGTGTGATCCTCGTACAACGTGGCGATCGTGTCGTCTTCCAGCGAGCATACGGCTTTGCCAGCTGGGAGTTGAGTGTTGCGAATAGTGAACACACGCGTTTCGGGATCGCGTCGATCACCAAGCCGATGACGGAGGCGCTGGTCTCCGTTCTCGTGGCGCAGCATCGGCTGGACCTGCAAGCACCGGTTGAACAGTACCTTCCGGGGTTCCCGCGGGGCCCCAACGGCGCAAAACCGACGATAGAGCAGTTACGGAAGCATACAGCGGGCGTACCGCATCGAGTGATAACGACGGCGGAAGAGGCGCAGCCGTTTCACCCAGCAGACATCGTGGAGAGGGTCAAGGCTCGCGGGCTCTTGTTCGAGCCTGGTTCGCAGGAACTCTATAGCAGCGCCGGTTATACCTGCCTGGCGCGAATCATAGAGGTCATCGAAGGCCGATCGTTCGACGACGCGCTGGCGGAAGGGATCTTCAAGCCTGCGCGAATGAGTTCCGCGACGAGCGAGGCAGGGCCGCGGCTCATGCCTAATCGCGCGCTGCCATACAAACTTGGCGCCGGAAGGGGCGGACCTGCTGTTGAGGCAGCTCCTTACAAGGATCTCCGCTTCCTCGCCGGTGCCGGGTCGGTGTATGCGACGCCCGCCGATCTCGTCGCGTTCGTCAAGGCAGTCCGTGACGGTGCCTTCGGTGAAGAACTGCAAAGCTGGGCAAAAGCGGGCGACCGGGACAAGTGGCGAGGCTGGTACGGACGCACCAACGGCTACGAAGCTTCTGTCGATCTGCTTCCGAGCCAGGATCTGGTAGTCGCCATGGTGAGTAATCTGCAATCCGCCGCGAATTGGCAGCTCCGGCAGCGGATTCGTGATCTGCTGGTCGGCCGCCCTGTCCTTGCCATCCCCTTGCCTCCGGCCCGAGTCACCAATTTCGAGCCGCCCTCCGGCGTGGTCGGACTCTACGGCGACCGTGACGATCCGCTTGAGGTCGCCGTTCGCGAAGGCGAGCTCTATCGTGATGAGAATCAGATCTATCCGGTTGCGGGCGACAAGTACTACAGTCCCGTGAGCGGCTTCACGATGAGGTTCCATCGACAAAACGGGAGCGTGGATTCAATCGTCACGACCGTTGGCGACGGCAGCGAGCGAGTACTGCGGAAGCTGGCAGCACCATGAGATTGACAACGTCGTCCCAAGACCAGACTCAGCGGCGATGTCCATCCGGCGAGTCGCGAGATTAAGCAGGAACGTAGGCCAACCTGATCACATCCTCGCCAATCCGATCATGAGCCATAAGGCGGAGCGGCGGCCGGGGCCCGGCGAAATATGGCTTGCCGTGACCAAGCACGACGGGGTGCAGGTAGATTCGATACTCATCGATCAGGCCAAGTTCGGTCAGGCTGTGCGCCAACTCCGGGCCAGCAACTTCGATCTCCCCGTCGCGCTCGGCCTTCAGCTCGCGGATCGCGCCCTCAAGATCATCCTCAACAAGCCTGGCGTTGGGGCCGACCGACTTCAACGAGCGCGAGACGACCCATTTCGGCTGGTTCCGCCACGCCGCCGCGAAGGCGTGTTCCTGTGCATCCCATTCAGGATGATCGTCGTCCCAGTAACGCATGACCTCATACATGTGGCGACCGTAGACACTGCCCGCCTGCCCCCGAGCCTCCTCGATGAAGTGGCGGAAGAGCGTGGGGCTTGGCGCAAACGCCGTATGGTCGACGTAGCCGTCCAGGGACTGGTTCATGCCGAACACGAGCCTGGCCATACCACTTCCTTTCCTCACGCGGCACATCCGCGCGGTTCTGATTGCGTTATGCAATCGGTTGTAAGCTAGATCGACTGATTTGTCCGCGCAACACAGCCAGTTGCGGAAATCGTCCAGTACGGCGAGGCCGCGTGTTACCCCCGAGCCGATGGTCGCGCTGGGCGCCAGCTTCATCCCCGCGCACCGTGCGTCACGAGTGGATCCGATGAGGGCGTTGAGATACGAATAGCTTGCGGCATGGTAGAATTAGGGCACCTGCGTCTTGAGTCCTGCCGCTGATTCGGTTGTATATCGAGTCCTCGTCTCCAGCCCTCATCGAAGCGACGCGTGGCATGCCGGCTGGCCTCGTCGCCGCAACACCCAGGCAGTTTTCGGTAGCATATGATGCACACGCTCGAGATCAGCCTCCGAATTCCTTCCCTGCGCGTCCGCGGTCGCGAGGGGAAGGAGGGCCCAGAAACGATCGCGAATAGCGACGTCAGGTTCTTCAAACAAGTCGAACTCGATAAAGTCCCGAAGCCGGGCGACGTGCTGACCATGGTGGTCGGCTCGGGCGGGTCGTTTGAGTGCGAAGTGATCAGGAGCGACTGGCATGACGAAAAGAACATGTTCGTCACTGCGTGCCGGTATTCCAAGCGTTCCATTTCAGAAGCGGATTACCAGGCCTTGCTGGACGCGTCGGACTGGCAGATGAGGACACTTTTGTAGGCGGACGGGATGCTGATAGGTAGGAGGCGACAATGACGGGAACGATTCGTACGTTGCGAGTGGACAAGGGGTTCGGGTTCATCAAGGACAGCGGAGGGAAGGAATACTTCTTCCACCAGAGCGCAGTCTACGGCGAGGGCCTTGAGAATCTGCGTGAGGGTGACGGCGTCGAGTTCGACGTCGGCCAGGGACCGAAGGGCCCTCGGGCCGAGAACGTGCGACGCACGACGACCTAGATGTAGAACAGCGCGCCCGCTACGATTCCACAAATCTGCCGGGCGATGGCGGCGACAGGCAGGCTCGTGTTCCGGCGTGCCATGACATAGCGGAGGATCGCGTCGGCCTCCAGGCTCTGCGTCAGGGACGGCGCCTGTTGGAGGGAATCCCAGCGCAGGTATTCCTCGAGGGTCATCGATCGGCTCAAAACGTCCTGGACCTGAGAGAGCGTCGAGTGGGCCAGGACGACGTGGGTCTGCTGCTCCGGGATCACTTCGAGGTCGTGGATGTCGTTGCTGACGGCGTGACATTGATCCAGCGTGTCCACCAACTACAGCCGGATATTGTCCTCTCGGATGTCGGGCTTCGCGGTTTGGACGGCATCTCGGCCGCGACAGCGATTCATCTGAGATTCCCGGCGATCCCTGTCGTGCTGGTGACCGCCCAGGACGACCCTTCATTTCGGGATAAGGCGCTTCGGGCAGGCGCTGCGGCGTTTTTGAACAAGAGCGAAACGGGCACGTTCGTCGATATCCTCCAGCAGCTGCTAGCGGGTTCCTAGCGGCTGAGCGCGTGCGCGTCGATGTCGAGACGTTCACTATTGAAGCTCTCTAGTTCAACGCCTCCGCAGAACGTGAACCACTGCGAGAACGCGGGTGTCGTCGTGCTGTTGTTGATTGCGTCGGCGGCGCCCATACGCTAGTCTTCCCGTCGGCGTCTGCAGGACGCCTCCAGTCCGCGGGAAGGGCAGCGCCCACCTGTCACGTCGCTGGTTGCACCTCATACGCGACCTTTCTTCAGCCCACGATGCGGACACGGGCGGTTTTGAAGGAGGTCGTCCATGTCCGATCAAGCATCCGCGCGTTCCCACCAACCTCGAACAACAGCACAAACTCGCTAAAGATCTGCTTCGCGACGCCAGGGCCGGCGATCCCGCCGCTCTTGCTCGCCTGAAGGCGGTTCGCTCGGACGCCGGCGCCACGCGCCCGCTTCAACTCGCGGACGCGCAGCTCGCCATCGCGCGCGAAACCGGCTTCGACTCGTGGCCGATGCTCGTCGAGCATCTGCGGCAGCGCGACATCAAGGCGTTCCGCGATGCGGTGTCTCACGGTGAAGTCACCACAGTCAGTCGGCTCCTCGGATTGCCGCATGTCAAAGAACATGTCAACGCGCCGATGTTCGCGTTCGGCCAGCGTGCCGCGCACATCGCCGCGAAACGCGCGCCGATGCTCGAGGTGCTGGTCGCCGCCGGTGCGGACCTCAACCTCAAGAGCGAATGGGAGAACGGACCGTACACCGTCCTGGACAACGCCACCGAAGAGACGGCGCGGTTTCTCCTCTCGCGCGGCGTGAAGCTGACACCGAACGTGGCTGCAAGACTGGGCTGGATCGACGAGCTCCGGCAGCTGCTGGCCGCGGACCCCGCGCTCGTGCACGCGCGCGGAGGCGACGGGCAGCAGCCGCTCCACGAGGCGGCGACGGTTGCCATCGCCGACCTGCTGCTGGATCGCGGCGCTGATGTGAATGCACGCTGCATCGACCACAAGTCCACGCCCGCGCAGTACGCGCTCGCGGAACGGCCGGAGATTTGTCGTCGGCTGCTCGAGCGCGGTGCCAGCGCCGACATCTTCATGCCGGCTCGCCTTGGCGACGTGGCCCTGGCGACGCGCGTGCTGGACGCCGATCCGCAGGCGATCGCCGCTCGCGTCAACGAGCCCGGCTACGCGCCGGTGCCGCCGCTCCACATCTACTGCTGGACGCTCGGCTTCGGCCTGTCACCGCACGACGTGGCCCTGAAGTTCGGGCATCGCGATGTCTACGATCTGCTCGTGAACCGCAGCCCGGCGCACGTGCGCTTCATCAACACGGTGCTGGCCGGCGACGAAGCAGGCGCGCGGGCGTTCATCGACCGGGATCCGTCGATGCTGACCTCGCTCACACCTGCCGATCACTCACGTCTGGCGCACGCGATTTTCGATGGCCGTCGCGAGGCTGCGCATCTCATGCTCCGCCTCGGTTTCGACGAAACCGCCGGCGGTGTCGATGGGGGCACGGCGCTTCACGCCGCAAGCTGGATGGGGGACGTCGAGCTGGTTGAAGCGATCCTCCAGCGCGGGCGCGTGCCGCTCGAAAGCCGCGACCCGGTCCACCTCGGCACGCCGCTCGGTTGGGCGGCGTTCGGATCGGTCCATCGCAGAGCGCGCGGTGGCGACTACTCCGCAGTCATCGATCGACTTGTCGCAGCTGGAGCGGACATCAATGCGCCGAGGCACGGTGAGCCCATGTCGCTCATCGCACTGGCCGAGGGGAACCCGGAGGTCCAGGCGACGTTGCGGAAGAATGGCGCCAGGGAATGAGTCTCCTCGGCGAGACTGTTTAGTCAGAAGAACATCGCCGCCAGGCATCGAGAGACTCGAAGAATTGCCTCGACTCAATCGTGGAGTTCTCGGCCATGTACGCAAGAAGGAGCTTCTTGTGTCCGCAGATCCGTTTCTCGACGTACCACTCGAGCGGAAACCGTACATCCTCCTGTCGTACCAAGCCCGAGCGTACCGCCGCCTGCAACTGACTCACCCGGAACAGAAAGCGATCGTATCTGTCAGTGATGAATCGCTGTGTCTCCGTGCGCTGGGACCCTTTCGCTCGTAGGGCTGCTTCAATGGCCACAGGCACATCACGCGGGAGGATGTGTGCTTTCGTACCTGGCGCGATCTCGTAGGTGCGGCCTTCCTCATAGTCGAGCATCGTCATCGCCTGCCAACTGTCATCGGCCATCATGGCGTTGACCAGGGTTCGCGCCATCTCGGCCTGCTTCCATTCGAGCTCTCTCATGCTCTGCGACACGCCTCGCCTGTATTGGCCGATGCCGACCGTCGCGGCGACGAGCGCGCTGATGATGGCTGCGTACTTCGCAATCCATTCGACCCTGGTGGTGTTAGGCACGGCGTTTCCTCAGTAGGACGGCAATCGCCGCCACCAGAATCGGCTCGCAATCGCTTTGAACCTGCTGATTCTACCCGCCCTCCGCCTTGCACTCCGCAGCCGAGTTGGGTTCTCTGGTAGGCGTCTTGCACTGCCTCGGCAAGAACCGCCTCTGCGGCGGTAAGGAGTAGACAGGAGTAGATATGACACTTTCGCTGACGAGGTTGCTTGCGGCGAGTGCGCTCGTTGTTGGGCTTGGCGCGGCATCTGCGTGCTCGAGCGACGACAACCCGACTTCGCCCAGAACAACCCCGGCAATCCCAACGCGCCGCGCATCATCTCGCTGTCACCAGCGACGCCGACTGCGAACGGCACCGCGCAAACAATAACCGTGACCGGCGAACGCTTCGCCGCCGGGCTCACCGTTCTGCTCGACGCGCCCACCGGCGTGTGGACGACGTACAGCGGCAGCGCGATCAATGTGCAGTCCGCGACGACGTTCACGGTGACGGTGATGCTGGACAGAGCGGGCGTGTGGGACATCACGGTGCACGACGCGAACGGCGTGGAATCGAACGAAGTCCAGTTCTCCGTGACGCAGTGACGACAAGGAGGAGCCATTCTCGCGTCAGCGAGAATGGCTCCATAATCCAGCCGCAGCGGGGTTGCTGTCAGCGCTGTCGAGACTGCAGCTTGGACAGCAGGTGCAGAATTTCCAGGTACAGCCAGATGAGGGTCACGAGCAGCCCGAACGCACCGTACCACTCCATGTGCTTTGGCGCGCCGCGCGCCACTCCCTGTTCGATGAAGTCGAAGTCCAGGACGAGATTGAGGGCCGCGATCACCACCACGAACACACTGAACAGGATGCCGAACGTTCCGCTGGAGTGAATCAACGGCACGCTTACGCCAAAGAAACCGAGAACGAAGCTCAGAAGATAGAGCAGTGCAATCCCGCCTGTCGCAGCCACCACGCCGAGCTTGAAATTCTCCGTGGCCCTGATGACGCCAGACCGATACGCCAGGAGCAACGCGCCGAGCGTCCCGAAGGTGAGGAACACCGCCTGGCTGACGATCCCGGGATACCTGGCCTCGAACACGACCGAGATCCCGCCGAGCGCGACGCCTTCCAGAGCCGCGTAGATCGGTGTCGTATACGGGGCCCACGCCTGCTTGAAGATCGTGACCAGGGCGACGACGAGCCCTGCCACGACTGAAACCATGATCCACGCCCCAAGGCTCGGATCAGTCGCGCCGCGGTTCCAGACGTAACTGGCAGCGACCAGCAGGATGCCGAGTGAAAGGGCCGTCTTGTTGACCGTTCCCCCGAGCGTCATCTGCTCCGCACCGGGAACCGCCCGATACTTCGCGAACGTGTCGGCCGTCAGCGCCGGGTTGCCGGATCGCAGTGTCATGGTCCAGCAGCCTACTCGTCGTCAGCAAGATCCGCAACCGTTACGGTCTCTTCTGCCGCTCGACATGCTCGCGGAATCGACTGCGGCACGCACGCGCTGCGTCAAGGAGCTCGCCGTATTCGGCGCTATTGCGAATCGAGGCGAACATGGGGTCGGTCTGAATCGCTGAAACGGCGCAGTAATTCCGCCGGATTGATTCGCGCAGCAGCTGGACGGCCGCAGGCGTGTAACCGCAGTACGCGAGATCGCCCGCCCAGAAATAGAGCGGCTCAGGATCCTCCCGCACGGTAAGAAACGTCTTCACATCCTCATCGCTCAGGCGTCCCTGATTGTCCGGGGCAGCGCCTGAGAGACAGCGACCGAGCAACCCGTGGACGATTTCAGGCGCCATTCCGCGGAGGTACTCCGGAGCCACCTGATCGTGCTGCTCGCGCGCGTCATCGCGCCTGCCCATCCGTTGGTAGACCACCCGCGTGAGCACCTTCGCCCATTCGGAGCCGGTATCCAGGCGAACGAAATCAAGCGCGCGATCGTACTGACCGAGCAGCATCAACGGCTGTACGCAGGAGCGGAACAACGTATTAGTCGGGTCCCGCGAGACAGCCTGCTCGCATTCGTGCGCCGATTCTTCGAGCATCCCGCCATACCGGAGGACGTAACTCAACGCATAGTGAGCTTCTCCGCTCTCGGGGCGCTGCGCCACGAGCTTCATGGCGCTGTCGTACCCGTCCTGGAGACGCCCCGCCTCGACCTGTAGACCGAACAACTGGACGGTAGCCGGGACGTGATTCGGATCCAGCGTCAACGCCTGCCGGGTCGCTGCCTCCGAACGCCGCAGCGCCTGAATCCCGCCGCCGCCGTAATGTCCGTCGTGGTAGTAGCGTGATGCGAGCGACGCCCACGCGTCCGCGTAGTCCGGATCGATCGAGCTCACCTTCTGGAGCATCCCGATCGCCTCACGGTTTGGCCTGGGATCGCTCGAGTTCGCGAGACTCTTGAGGTAGACGGCGTACGCTTCGGCGTTCCGGGGCCGCGCATGTGTGGCAGTGGGTGCCCCGGTCCCCAACGCGGGCAGCAGTCCATCGCGGATCCGCGAAGTCAGACGATCGCGGAGCGCAATCGAATCATCGCCGGGAGCCGCGATGGTGTCGCGCCAGAGCAGGCGGTTGCCGTCGACGTCAACCGCTTCCACCGTGACGCGCAGCTCCGACTGGTGCATCGAGAAATGCCCGGTCACGACGCCGCCGACGCGCAACTGGCGGCCCGCTTGTTGCGGACTCACCCCGCCGCCGACGAATGTCCGCGACGCCGCCATGGGACGAACCGCGAGTGACGGTGTCCAGCTGAGGGCGGTCGCGACCTCGTCGGCGAGCGCCAGGCGCAGGTAGTCGATACCGGCGTCGCCGTTGACGTTGTCGAACGGCAGCACCGCCACGGCCTTCTGGACTCCAGCAGGGACCGTCACGCGGTTGCGCATGAACGGCCAGCTCACGAGCACTCCCGCCGCCGCCACGATTGCGGCCAGCGCCAGGTTTCTGGGCGCGAACGATGCGAGACGGCGTCCGGCACGCGCTTGAGCGATCGCATCGCCTTGCACCTGCTTGAGGTCCGCGCAGAGCTCGGCACCGCTCTGGTAGCGAAGATCGCGAACCGACTGGAGGGCTTTGCAGACGATCCTGAGAAGCTCTGGGTGAAGATCCTGATTGGCGCGCCCGCCATCGAGCGCCACCAAGGCGCCATCTGCCGCGAAGGGAAGCCGGCCGGTGGCCATCTCGTACAGCACGACGCCAAGGCTCCAGACATCGCTGCGTGCGTCCAGGTCGAGGCCGCGCGCCTGCTCCGGGGACATGTACCGCGGGGTGCCTATCACCATCCCCGTTTGCGTGCGCAGTTCCGCGTCGACTTCGTCGGCCGATTGGGTCGCGGTCGAGGGCTTTGCGAGCCCGAAGTCGAGGAGCTTCGCATAACCGTCGGGACGTACCATGACGTTCTCTGGCTTGATGTCACGGTGCACGAGGCCGCGGGCATGCGCGGCAGCGAGCGCACCTGCGATCTGGATACCGATGTCCACGACGTCGCTCATCGGCAGCTGCCCCCGCTGCAGGCGGTGCCGCAACGTCTCACCCTCGATGAACTCGGTCACGATGTACGGACGGCCATCCAGCTCGCCGAAATCGTGCACGACGACGATGTGCGGGTGGTTGAGGCTCGACGCGGCGCGCGCTTCCTGATCGAACCGTCGCAGCCGGTTGCGGTCAGCGGCGAGCTCGGGCGATAGGAACTTGAGCGCCACCGGCCGATCGAGCTTTGTGTCGTGGGCGAGATAGACCTCGCCCATGCCGCCCGCGCCCAGCAGCGACACCAGCTGATAGGGGCCCACGACGCGACCGCTCAGGTCTTCACGTACGGGCGGTTCGAGAATCACCGCCGCCGGGGTCTCCAGGAACGCGCCGACGCGGTCCGCCGCATCCAGCAGCCTGTCGATCCGCTCCCGCAGCGCTCGGTCCGTCCCGCACGCTTCCGCAAGGTACGCCTGGCGGTCGGCGCCCTCGCGCGCGAGCGCTCCCTCGAGCACCCGCTTTACCCGCGGCCAGTCATCCAGCGTATTCATCCGGTCGTCAGCTCGTTGTACAGCCACAGCTTCGCCGTGGCCCAGTCGCGCTTCACGGTCGCCGGCGAAATGCCCAGCGCCTCCGCGGTCTCCTGAACCGACAATCCGGCAAAGAACCTGAGCTCGACCACGCGGCTTTGCTGGGGGTCGACGGCCGCAAGCCGGTCGAGCGCTTCGTCGAGCGCCATGACGTCCACCGCAGACTGCGGCGCCACGACGTTCTCGTCGAGCGACGTCACCGAAATGCCGGCGCCGCGCTTGTCTCGTGCGCGCTGGCGAGCGTAATCCACCAGGACGCGGCGCATGAGCGTCGCCGCCATCGCGAAAAAGTGCGTGCGGTCGCGCCACTGCAGGCCATCGATCCCGGCCAGGCGCATGTACGCCTCGTTGACGAGCGCCGTCGTCTGCAGCGTATGGCCCTCGCGCTCGCCCCGCATGTAGTGGTGGGCGAGGCGGCGGAGCTCCTCGTAGACGATCGGCACGAGCCGATCTCGTGCGGCGGGATCTCGGTTGGCCCAATCGGCCAGGAGCTGGGAGATGCGCTCCCGCTCGTCGGCGTCGGCGTCCGGGGTCATCGGTTCGGTCCTGGGCGAGATTCTAACGCACGGTCCCCCCACAGTTGAGGAACGCAGCGAGTGAGCGAAGCGAACGAGCCACGCGAGCGGAGCGGGGCTTCGGGGCCCCCGCGAGCGAGCGTGTGAGGGGGTCCGGGGGACACAGTCCCCCGGTTAGTAATGAGCCCTGAGCCATCGGAAGAGCGCCTTGTACGGCAGGGGGAATTCGGTGGCCAACACATCACTGTTGAGAGCGGCAATCTGCGTCTTCATCACGCTCACGTTCATTCCAATGCCAGCCGAGGCCGCGATCGGCTCGGTGACGGTGAATACAACCAGGGACTTTGAAGGGGCCGACGGCTACACGTACGCCGAAATCACGATTCACGGATCCGTTGCGCGCGCAGACGGCAGCGTGGGCCGGTACTCGGTGCCCGCGGTCCTGATCTATCCCCGGCACGGCCGCGGTAACAGAGTCGGCGTCGTCGATTGGCTCAACTCGGCGTTCTATCATTTTTTCCCGCCGACGACGGAGCTCGGGACCTTTCAGTTCACACTGCTCGCGACCGGGAACTACCTCTTCGACGAGGGATACACGTACATCTCGATTCAGTGGAACAAGGCGGTGACGGAGATTTTCGGGCCCACTGTCCCTGCCGATGGCCAACCGCACAACCACCTGGTCTACGGCTCTATCGATCGCAGTGCCGATGCGTGGGAGATCCTGCTGGACGCGGCGCGGCTGCTCAAGGATCCGAGTGTCTATCCGGGCGACGGGCCGGCGCGGGTGGCGACGGTTCTGAGCTCCGGCTACTCGCAAGGCGGTGCCGCTCAGCTCGAGCTCATCGCCGAGGGGCTCGATCCCAAGCGGGTCTACGACGGACACCTGATCCAGATGATCGGGCTGGCGTGCTGGAAGCGCGAGGACGTCGCCCCGAACTTCGGCTTCTTCGGAGACTGCAAACCGCTTCCGACGAACGGGAACCACGCGCCTGTCATCCTGCTCGCGTCGGAGACCGACATGTTGATCTACCACCCGACGGCTCTCGCGCTTCGGGAAGAGCGCGTTCTTCACCCGCAACCCGGCCAATCCCAACTGGCGCCAGTACGAGATGGCCGGGATCTCACATCTGCCCGAACCAATCCTGCCGCTCGGTCTTCCCAACCAGAACACCGCGGACGCGAGGCCCATTTTCCGCGCCGCCTTCGACAACCTCACTCAGTGGACACACGGCAGACACCGCGAAAAGCCTCCCGCACCCCGGTACTTCAAGGGAAGCGTGGACGCGACGGACGCGTTCATCCCGACGATGGATGTCGATGGCCATTTCGCCGGCGGCGTTCGGCTGCCCCACGTCGCGTCGACGGTGCTCGGACGCGTGGCGGGTGCGCCGCTCGGTCGTCACACGCCTCTCAATCCTCTCGGGCGCGACCCTTTCCACCCCTTCGTGTTCATCAGCGGCACTTTCACCCGGTTCAGCGACGGCGAGCTTCTGAGCCGATACCCATCGCGCCGCCAGTACGTGAAGCGCGTCAAGCGCGCGGCCGACACGCTGGCCGCGAAGGGCTACATCACCCACAAGGACAGGAAGGCGCTCATTGCAGCGGCCGAAGACGAGGAACTGCCGTGCAACCAGGGCGATGACGACGGCAACGATCTTCAAGGTGAGACCCGATGCCCCAAGTCACCTCCGGTGCGCCGCGTAACGGCGGGACCTGCGGCGTACGCCGATCCAGTAGACCAGGTAATAGCCGATTACCACCGCGCCGGCGGCCATCGATCCCGCGACGCCGGCCGCGACGAACCATGATTCCCCGTCCAAGCCCGCACGCCAGCGTTGCCATCCGATCCAGATGCCGTAGAGCAGCCGAGCGGCGACGACGAGCATCACCCCGAGGACGAGCGGACGGTTCGGCGTGTAGTAGAGCGCATCGGTCGAAGGGTCCCATCGCGTGAGCCAGAGACCGATGATTCCCAGGACCGCGCCGGCGGCGAGCCCCGTCGCCGTGTAGGTCAGCGTCCATGGAACCCACATCGTCGTCAGGGCGGCGCTCGAAACGAGGAAGACGCTCGACAGTGCGAAGCCGGCGAGGTTGATCGTGGCGAGCCACCCGCGCGCCCGCTGGCGCGCGGTTCCGAGGCGATATCGCTGCACGAGCGCGAGAGGGATCAGCGCGATGAGTGCGACGAGCGCGAGCAGGATGAGGAGGGGCAGGAGCAGGAGCGGCACGTCACTCCGCGGTCACCATCCACCGCCCGATTCCTCGAGGCATATCCAGCGGGACCGGCTGCAAGTCCTTTGCCGGAGGTTAGCCGCCCCCGCTGACGAGCCAGTTGCAGGAATCAGTCGCCGCCGCCGCCGCCTCCGCCGTCACATCCCGCATCTGCGGAACTGCAGTCGGCCGACCCGCCGTCCGAGAAAACGGCAGGCATCCATCCCGCGTCTCTGTCTGCTCCGCGTGTCCGCGAGGATTTGACCAAAACAGATCTGGCGGACGAGAATCGACCACCGTTGGACCATAACTCTTCGGCACACGAGCTGCCTTCGATTCGCCAACTGTCGGCGCCTGAGCTGAAGGCACTCCTCGAGAGCGGCACCGCGATCGAGCTGGTCGACGTCCGCACGGAGGAGGAGCGCGCGATCGCCATGATCGAGGGCTCCCGCTTGCTCGACCAGGCGTATCACGACGCGCTCGTCCTGCGCGATCGGGATACGCCCATCGTGTTCCAGTGTCACCACGGCATACGCAGCCAGCACGCCGCCGAGTACTTCCGGCGTCATGGCTTCACGAATCTCCACAACCTGCGGGGCGGCATCGACGCCTGGTCGCTGCTCGTCGATCCGTCCGTGCCCCGCTACTGAGTTCCGCGACCACGGCCTTGAACTAGCTACGCCTTGCTCTTCTGCCGCTCGACCTCGGCACGGAGCCGCTCCTCCTGCGCGCGCAGCTCCGGGGTGAACTCCTTGCCGAAGTCATCGGCTTCGTAGAAGGGACGGATCTCGAGCTCAGACTCCTCGCCGGGCATCGGATCGGGGCAGCGGCGCGCCCATTCGACCGCCTCCTCCATCGACCGGACCTGCCACACCCAATAGCCGGCGATGAGCTCCTTTGTTTCGCTGAATGGACCATCCACGACGGTGCGTTTGCCCCCTGAAAACTTGATCCGCTTGCCCTTCGAGCTCGGGCGAAGGCCGTCCCCCGCGAGCATGATGCCCGCCTTGACGAGCTCCTCGTTGTATTTGCCCATCTCGGCGAACAGCTTCTCGGTCGGCATGACGCCCGCTTCGCTGTTCTTCGTTGCCTTCACGATCACCATGACCCTCATCGTTGTGTCCTTTCGCTGCGGCGCTTCGGACGCCGGTGGGTTGTTCGTATAGGCGTCGAATGAAGCCCGGCGAGATCGACATGGCCGGACGAGCTTCCCAGGTCAACCGTTAGCGGGCGCTCAGCGCAGCGCCGCACGCTCGGCTCGGATCTTCTCGAGCTGCGCGCGGGCATTGTCGGCGTACTGCATGTCGTCGGCGGTAAACGTGCCGGCCGCCTGGAGCTTCGCATAGATATCGAGCGCCTCGGCGTAGTCGCGTTCGGCTGCCGCGAGATCCGCGGCGCGCGCGGCGGGACGGGGCGCGCGCGCAAACAGCAGATACGCGTCGGCTCGTCCACCGAGCGCGAGAGCCAGGGCAAAGCGCACCTCGTAGTCGGCTGGATTGGCCGCGGTCAGCTCGCGGCTCATCTCCACCGCACGCGTGTGGTTGGCCAACGATGGCTCGCGGATCCCGAGCTTGGCCTGCAGCGTAGCCTCGCGGTTCATATCCGACGCCAGCTCCTGCTTCATGTCGCTGCTGGTCGGATCCGCGGCGACGAGCCGGCGGTGAATACCCGACGCGCGCTGCTGCTCGGCCAGGCCTTCCGCGGTCCTGCCGATCGCCTCCAGCAGCTGGCCGATCTTCGAGTAACCGATGGCGAGATCGTTCTGCGCGGCCGCGTTCGTCGGATCAGTCTTCGCCTGCGCTTCGTACACGGCGAGGCTGCGCCGCTCCCTGGCGAGCGCGTCGTCGAAGCGCTTCATCGCAAAGAGAACGTCGGCCGCGTTGCTCTCGGCGACGGCGTGATTGCGGCGAAGCATCGCGTTGCTCGGGTGTTTGGCCGACGCGTTGCGGAAGGTTTCCGCGGATCGCTCCAGCGCGGCGAGAGCGCCGGCGTGATCGCCGATGTTCGGCGCGTTCGGATTGCCGAGCGTATTCCCGAGCTTCTGGTACGCGACGCCGAGCTGGCGGATGTTGGCGAGATCCTCCGGGGCGGCCGCAATCACCGATTCCATGATCGCCAGCGCCGTCCGTCGATGCTCGAGGGCGGCCGTCACGTCCCCGGTCGCAGCCAGCATGTCGCCCACGCGTGTGTAGCTCGCCGCCAGCGCTCGCCGGGCCGCGGGCGTGTCGGTGGCATCCGACGAGATCGCTTTTTCGATGCCCAGGCTCTTCTGCGCGAACGACAGCGACCCGGCCGTATCGCCCGCCGCCGTGAGCACGTCGCTGAGGCGCATGTAGGCCAATGCCAGTTCGCGGCGCAGCGCTTCGTCTCCCGCGGCTGGACCGGTGATTGATTCGTAGAGGGCCACGGCCTTGCGATAGCTCTCCAGGGCGCCGGCGGTGTCGCCGACGTTTGGCGTGAACGGACGCCCTTGCACGTCGCCCACCTTGACGTACGCGCCGGCGACCTCGCGCTTGAGATCGACGCGATCGCCGGCGTCCCGCGCGAGCTTGTCCAGGTATTCGAGGCCCTTTGAGACGACGAGCTTGCGCGCCGGCGTGGAGCCTTCGAGCTCCGCAATCGAATCATGGAAGTCGAACAGGAAGGCGTTCGCCAGTTGCCGCACGTCTCCGAATCGCTGCTCGGCGCGCGCGCGCGCCGCTTGTGCCTCCCTCGCCTGCCAGGCCGTACCGAGGATGCCGGCGACAAGCGCCAGGAACGTCATGGCGACCGCGACGACCACCGCGCGATTGCGGCGGACGAATTTGCCCGTCCGATACGTCCACGTGTCCTTCCGCGCGATGACGGGCAGGCCCACCCGGTGCCGCCGCAGGTCCTCTGCAAACTGGTCCACCGAGGCATAGCGCCGCCCCGCCTCTTTGCTCAGCGCTTTGAGGACGATGTTGTCGAGATCGCCGGCGAGCTGGCGTCGCAGGAGGTCGACATCCACCGTCAGTGAGCGACCCGGCTTCCGGGCCCGCGTGGGCTCCTGCCCGGGCGCACTTCGCTCGGCGGCGTCCGTTGCCGGCGGCGGATCGATGCTCGTGACGGCCGTGCTCGGACGCACCGGCTCCGACTCGCAGACGATGCGCACGATGTCGGCCGGCGCGCGACTCGTCAGCCGATAGGGGAGCCGGCCCGTGAGCAGCTCGTAAAGAAGCACGCCGAGCGAATAGACATCCGTTGCGGTGGTGACCGTCTCCCCGCGAACCTGCTCGGGGCTCGCGTACTCCGGCGTCATCAGCTGCAGACCGGGAGCGGTCGGGGCGAGCGTGTGGCCCGCCAGCTCTGGATTCAGCAGCTTCGCGATCCCGAAGTCCAGCAGCTTGGGCGTGCCGTCGGCGGCGACGAGCACGTTGGCCGGCTTGATGTCGCGATGGATGATCAGGTTCTGGTGCGCGTACTGAACGGCGGCGCAGACCTTGCGAAGGAGGTCCAGGCGCGCGGCGGTGTCGAGCCGGTGCGCGTCGCAGTAGTCCACGATCGGCTGCCCTTCGACGTACTCCATCGCGAAGTACGGCCGTCCGTCCGGCGTGGTGCCCCCATCGAGGAGGCCGGCGATGAACGGATGCTCGAGGCTCGCCAGAATCTGCCGCTCGTGGCGGAAGCGACGGACGATGCCCTCGGTGTCCATCCCCCGCTTGAGCACCTTGATCGCCACGCGTTTCTGGAACGCGTCATCGTCGCGGACGCCAAGATAGACGGTGCCCATGCCGCCATGCCCAATCTCGCGAATGAGGCGGTACGGGCCGAGCCGTCCCTCCGGACCGATGTCAGAGGGACCGGCGGCGGTGAACGTCGTGCGGCCGTCCTCCGGAAGGCTCACCAACAGCTGAGTATATCGTCCGGCACGCCCGCGCCCGGGGCGTTGAGCTCATCCGAGGGAGTCAAGCGCCCGGATGTTCTCTCGGAGGGCACAGAGAAAAGTCGCAAACGATGAGGCGCAGAGCCACAGAGACACAGAGAAGACTACTAATTTCTTCTCTGCGCCTCTGTGTCTCTGTGTCTCATCGTCCCCGCCTTTCTCTGTGATCTCTCTCTAGAACCGAATGCCGGCAGCCAGGATGAACGTCCGGCCCCCATCCATGCCCTGCCTCGGACGCGGGAAGTTCCCGTTCGATGTGGCCTTGCCATAGTTCGGACCGGTCACATACTCGAGCGGCAGCCCGTTCGCGTCCTTCGCGCCCGCGGCGTTCGCCGCGACCGTCGTATCCCACGAGATCAGCGTCTGGTTGTTGAACAGGTTCAACACCTCGAGCTTCACCCACGGCCGAAGCGACTGCCACACGGGGACGCCGTAGGTCGCGCCGAGATCGAACAGCTGGTAGCCCTCGAAGTTCTGCGACCCGCGCGCGCCGAAGAAGATTGGCTGGCTGGCGGGCAGCCGCGCGTAACCGGGGTTGCTGGCGATCTGCGCCGCGGTCAGCGGCACGGTCGCGACCAGGCTGTAGGTCCGCCCCGAGTTGTAGCGGTAGAGCGGTGCGACGTCCAGCGTCCCGAAGCGATTCATGTCGAGGCTGTAGACCGCCCAGACGCGAACCTTGTGGCGCTGGAAGTCGTCCAGACGCCCTTCGGGGAAGCTGCGATCGGCGACGTAGATCTCCGGATAGTCGCCGACGAGCGACGGGATCGCGGGGTTGCTCGCGGCCTCCCCTTCGAAGTTTCCGTCATTCGCGATCTGCACGGTCCACTGGCCGCGGACGCTCAGGGCCGATCCGAACCGGTACTCCGACTGGACGTCCAGCGCGCGGTAATCGCGCGTGACGAGATCGGTGTTGCGGTAGACCTGGTTGTCGAACACGCCGCTCACGCCGGGACGGTTGATCGTCGTGGTGCCGTCTTCGATCGTGATGAAGTCCTCGACGAAGTCGGTCGCGTGGCGATCGATGAATGTCACGCGTGCCCAGCTCTTCCGCCCGAGCTCGCGCCCGACCGCGAGCGTGTACTCACGCGTCAGCGGCGAATGGAGACCCTCGTCTAAGAATACGTTGGCGGTCGGGAACGTGCCGCTGATCGGCGTGTAGTTCGCCGGGTCGTAGCCCGCGGCGAAGTCCCGTCCCTCGCCCGCCGGGCCGGTGTATTGCGACGTGTAGCGATCGGCGTTGCCGACGTTCGTGTTGCGCGCGAATTGCACGTCGTTGTACTTGCCTGCGTAGTGGCCGTAGGTGGCCTGCACGATCGTCCGGCCCTCACCGGTCAGATCGTACGCCGCCGCAAGCCGCGGCACGAGCGTCTGCGCGTCGACCGATTGGATGCCGCCCGTGGCCTGGCTGCGGACGCTCTCGAACCGAAGGCCGAGATCCATCGTCAGGCGCGGACCGAGCGTCACGTGGTCGGTGACGAAGAGCGATGCCGTCGTCAGATCGATCTCCGCGCCGCGCAGCGGCTGCCACACCTGGACCCGCGAGTTGCCGGGGACGAAGCGCGGAATCAGCCGGCCCTGCGCGTCCATCGCCGGGCGGCCGTCCGGGCCGAGCTTGTAATCGGTCTGGAACACGTAGCCCGTGGATGTCTGCGAGTTGCCGCCCACGCGGGTCGAGACGAAGTACTCGAAGCCGCCCTTGACCTCGTGCGAGCCGGCGCGCGGCGAAGCGAACAGTTGCGTGACGCTGCCCGTGAGCTGATGGTTGTTGCGCTCTTCGGGGTCTGTCGAGTCGAAATACTGCGCGTGATAGTTCAGCCCCGCCGGAACGCCGAGCGTGCCGCGCGTGAGGAACGGCGAATCGAAGATCGACGTGCTCGTACCGCCGGCGTTCTCGAGCGTCCACCACTTCTGCGAATACTGCGCCGTCGCAAACGTCCGCGCGCCGAGCACGCCGCGCCAGCTGGCCGCCAGCAGGCGGTTCGGCGTCGACGGCGTCGTGATCGTCACCGGCTCGATGCTTCCGCCGAAGGCGGGCTGCACGAGATCGGTCGTGCTGTCGATGAAGCTTCCCTGGATCGTCTGCGCGAGGCCCGCGCGTCCCGTCACCCTCGCCTCGTAGCGCGTGTTGTCGTTCGTGCTCGTGTAGGGCGTCCCCGTCTGCGCAAACGCGCTCTGCGTCGTCGTGCGCTCGATCCGGGTGCCGCCGAAGAACCAGAGGCGGTCGCGAACGACCGGGCCGCCGAGCGTCGCCTCGTAGGTCGGCGACAGCTTGCTGGCGCGCGTCGTATTGCGCGACTGCTCGAACGGCGTTTCCTCGGCCCAGGACGGATTCGTGAAGTTGACGCGGAACGCTCCGGAGTACCGATCGCCGCCGCTCTTCGTCACGATGTTCACGACGCCGCCAGAAAAACGTCCGTACTCCGCGGAAATCCCGGAGGTCAGCAGCTGCACTTCTTCGATGGCGTCCTCGATGAAGAGCGCGTTCGGCTGGCCCAGCACGTTGTCGTTGATGTCGACGCCGTTCAGCAGGAACACGTTGTCGTACGCGAAGCCGCCGCCGATCGTGACCTGATTGTTATTGGGCGTATTGTCGGTCAGGCCCGGCGCGAGCTCCGCGACGAAGAACGGCGTGCGGCCCGTCGGCAGGAGGGTGAACTCATCGTTGCGGATGTTGAAGGCACCGGCCGGCGACGTGACGGGTGCCGGCTTCGACCCGGGAACGTCCACGCTCTCCTCGTAGCCCGGGCGCATCTGGCCGTTGAGCGTGATCTGGGCGCCAAGCGCAATCGACGCGCGGCTCTCGATCGTCACCAGGCCCGAGAGCTCGAACTTCACGACGTACTCGCCTGCGGGGAGCCCCGGAACAGTGTAGACGCCGTTTACGTCGGTCACGGCACTCCGCAACCCCTGCAGCGCGTTCGACGAGACCGTGACGGTGACGCCCTGCACGGGCAGTCCGTCCGCGGTCGTCAGACGTCCTCCGAGGACGCCCGACTGGCGTCCCTGGGCGAATACCGGTACCGAAGCCGCGCAGAGCAACGCGACAAGAAGAACGAATGTGCGACGAGTCATGAGAGCTAACTCCTTAGCGAATTCACCCTGATAGAGGGATGGATTGCGGGATGGATCCTTGGCGGACCAGCAGCCCACTAGCTCAGCACGGCGCATGCCACAGCACACCGTCCGCGATCCCGCGCTTTTGGTGTGAGATGCGGGTTGCGCGCGCTGGTGAGTGTGCCGCCTTGGAACGGCGTCTTTGCAGATTTGTGACCGGCGATCCGCACTTCACCAGGGACGCGCTATTATCGGTCCCCGCAAGAGAGGAATCCGATGGGCATCGTCACGACCGTACGCCACCTCATCCATGTCAGCTGCTGTGTTCTCGCGCTCGCATTCGTCCTGGTCGTGCCGGCGCTGGCGGCCGGCCCGAGCACGGCAACGTTCGAAGGGGGCCCGCCCGCCGGCTTCTTCGTGTTCAACGGCGGCGGCAGCAGCGTCTCGGCAGTCGTTCAGGTCGTGGGCGAGGGGGCGCCTCTCGTCCGGCCCGGACAGGTGGGGGACAACGGCGTGCTGGTCGTTACTTTCACCGTCGGCGACTTCGGCGGCGTCGGCGTCGACTTCGCGGCCACCGGCTCGACCGGACCGCAGGACTGGAGCGGCACCGACGGCTTCGGCTTCTGGTTCCACGGCGCCGCCACCGGTCTCGTCTATCAGGCAGAAATCTTCGACAACCGCTCGAATCCGGCGAGCGACACGGCAGAGCGCTTCGACGTCAACTTCACCGACGACGTCGCGGGCTGGCGCTACGTGCGCATCCCGTTCTCCGCCTTCCGCCGCGCCACCGACTTTCAGCCCGCCGGCGCGCCGAACGACGGGCTGACGCTGACGGAGATGTGGGGCTGGGCGCTCGTCCTGCCGGTCGGCACCGGCGCGACCGCGATCGACGACGTGGGACCGATCGATCGCGTGATCGACGCGTTCGAGACCGGCCTACCGACCGGCACGGACCCGAACGGCGTGCCGCTCGGCTTCTTCACGTTCCAGGGCGCGTCGAGCACCGCGGCACTTGCCACGACCGTCGAACCGCCGGCGATCCTGCCAGCGGTGGGAACGCCGAATACCGTCCTTCAAGTCGATCTCAACGTGACGTCGTTCGCCGGCTTCGTTCACAATTTCAGCGACACTCCGCCGACCGCCTGGACGCCGCAGGACTGGACGCACTACGAGGGGTTCGCGCTGTGGCTCTACGGCACGGGCAGCGGCACGACGCTCTTCATCGACATCCTCGACAACCGCAACCCGGGATCGACGAGAGACGATGCCGAGCGCTGGACGGTCACGATCCCAGACGACTTCACGGGCTGGCGCAACCTCCGCTTCCCGTTCTCCAGCTTCGCGCGCAAGGACATCGGCAACGGCGCGCCGAACGACGGCCTCACGCTCACGTCGGTCCACGGCTGGGCGTTCGGAGCGCTCGGCACCGGCGGGCCGCGGCGGTACTTCATCGACCAGGTCACGCTGTTCGGCGCGGCGGGCGTGCGGCCGCTGACCGTGGGCTTCGCGGCCGGGAGCTTCGGCGTCGGCGAAGGGGGCGTCGCGACGATCGGCGTGCGCCTCAGCAGGGCGTTGGGCGAAGACGACCCCGAGCAGGTCTCCGTGGACTACACGGTCGTCCCCGGCACGGCCACCCCGAGTCTCGATTACGTGCCCGCCTCCGGCACCGTGATCTTCATGCGCGGCGGCGCGCAGGAGGAGGCCTTCACCGTCTCCACGCTCGTCGATCTAAAGCACGAAGGGAACGAAACGGTGATCCTCCGCCTGGCCGGGGCGATCGGGGTGGAGCTGGGGTTCGCCACTCAGGCCGTCCTCAATATTAATGATGCGGATCCCTTCGATCCGAACCTGCTCGACGATTTCGAAGTGCCGCCCGATCAGTTCGAGGAAAAGGGAGGCCTCACGCTGGAAACGGTCGTCGTCTCGCCGGGCGATCCGCTGGCGCTGCCCGGCCAGGGACCGCGCGAGGGGCTGCTCCACGTGGTGACGCCCGTCCTGGTCGATGCCGCGATCCGCGAGCCGCACGGCAACCGGTGCCACGGTATCGTGACGGTGGCGATCCTCAGCACGAACGACTTCGACGCGCGCACCGTGGATCACGAGACGGTGCGGTACGGCTTCGCCAGCGAGATCCACCACGATCGCAAGCATCGGCCCGTGCGCCACGTCGAGGACGTCGATCACGACGGCGACCTGGATCTCGTCTTCCATTTCGAGGCCGGCTGCGACGACGATCGCAAGACGCTGACCGGCCGGACCTTCGACGGCACGCGCATCGTTCACAACGGCTACGCCGAATTCGGCCGCGACTTCGCCGGCAGTCAGGACTGGACGCTGGCCGAAGGCCTGAGCTTCTGGTTCTACGGCACGGGCAGCGGCGACACGTTCAAGGTGCAGGTGAAGGACAACCGCGCCCCCGACGCCGGCCCGAAGCGGTGGCGCCTCCTCTGGAACGACGAGTTCCGCGGCCCCGCCGGCGAGGGACCCGACCCGCACGTGTGGAACCACGAGATCGGCGACGGCACCGCCAACAACATCCCGGGCTGGGGGAACAACGAGCTGCAGTACTACACTGCCGATCCCGCGAACGCCGCCACCGACGGGCGAGGCAACCTCGTGATCACGGCGCGCGCCGCGGACGGCTCGCTCTCCTGTTACTACGGTCCGTGTCAGTACACGTCCGCGCGTCTGACGACGCTCGGAAAGCGGGAGGTCGGGTACGGCCGCGTCGAGGCGCGGATCACGCTGCCGCGCGGCGCGGGGCTGTGGCCTGCGTTCTGGAGCATGGGCACCGATCTCCCTCAGGTCGGCTGGCCGCAGACGGGGGAGATCGACATCATGGAGTGGGTGGGCCGCGAACCGTCGCAGGTCTTCGGCACCATCCACGGTCCCGGCTACTCGGGCGGCGAGAGCTTCGGCGGCGTGCGCGGATTCGGCCGCGACATCTCGGAGGAGACGCACACGTTCGCGGTGGAGCGCGAGCCGGGCGAGATCAGATGGTACGTCGACGGCGCCCTCTACCATCGCGCGACGCCCGCCGACGTGGCGCCCAATCCGTGGGTGTTCGACCATCCGTTCTTCCTGCTGCTGAACATGGCGGTGGGCGGAAACTTCGGCGGCCCGGTCGGCGCCGACACGGTGTTCCCGCAAACCTACAAGATCGATTACGTCCGCGTGTACGGCGCTCCCGATACGTCGGAGCGGTTCGAGGCGCCATTCGTGGACGACTTCGTGGGTTGGCGCCGGTTGACGGTGCCCTTCTCGAGTTTCACGCGGAGCAGCCGGCAGCCGCACGGCGCGCCCGACGACGGGTTCGGGCGTACCCAGGTGTGGGGCTATGGCTTCGTGCTGCCTGAAGGGGGCACGCGGGCGGGGGAGATGTGGCTGGCGCGGGTCGAGCTCGAAGCGGCGCGCAATCTGACGGTGACGAGCGCCGGTGACAGCGGTCCCGGCTCGCTCCGGCAGATGCTCGCCGCGCTGCCCGCCGGCGGCAGCATCGCATTCGCGCCGGCGCTCGCCGGCCAGACGATCCTGCTGACGTCGGGCCCGCTCGTGCTCGCGAAGGATGTCTTCATCGACGCCTCGGCCGCGCCCGGGCTCACGCTCAGCGGCAACGGCGCCGACCGCGTCTTCATCGTCAACGCCGGCGCGGCTGCCACGGTTCGACAACTCACGGTGGCGAACGGCTTCGGGTTCGACCTCGCCGGCGGCATCCTCAACAACGGATCGCTGACGCTCGAGGACTGCATCGTCCGGGACAACCGTGTGGGTGCGGCGACGAACGAGTTCTGGAAGGGTGGGGGAGGGATCTACAGCGGCGACGGCAGCACGCTCGTGCTGCGGCGGTGCACGATCCGCGGCAACACCACTCAACTCGTGGACGGCGGCGGTGTCTACGTCTTCTTCAACACGACCGTGACCGTGGACGCCACGACAATCGAGGGCAACACCGCCGGGAACGTCGGGGGCGGCATCCGCAGCCTGGGCAACGTGACGATCGTCAACAGCACGCTCAGCGGCAACACGTCGACCGCGTGGTACGGCGGCGCGGCGTTTCACACCGACGGCGTGATGGAGATGCTGAACTCGACCGTCACCGGCAACATCTCGCACCCCAGCGGCCCGGCCGCGCTCTTCGTCGGCACGTTCACGAGCGCCGGCGCCACGCTCCGCCTCACCAACTCGATCGTTGCCGGGAACACGTCGGCAGGGATGCTTCGCCGGCTTCTTCGGCAGCGGCACGGTGGTGCTGGCGTCGGGAGGCCACAACGTCGCGAGCGACGGGACCTGCAATCTCGCTGCGACGGGCGATCGACCCGGAACCAGATGCATTGCTCGGCCCGCTGGCCGACAACGGCGGCCCCACGGCGACACACATCCTGCTCCCGGGAAGTCCGGCAATCGACGCCGCCAATCCAGCGAGGTGTCCGCCGTCGATCAGAGAGGAGTGACGCGGCCGCGAGGCGCAGCGTGCGACGTCGGGTCGGTCGAGCGGTGAGCCCCGGCCAGCGCGAGGCCGCGGCCTGTCTCTCCTTCACGGCAATACGACGATTTCGGGAAATCGTGGCGACGTGAGGACGACGGGGCCGGCCGTAGCGCGTTTGAGATGCCCATCGAAGAACGTGCGCACGGCGTACGCAGTGACTTGCACTTGACGGCGGCCGTCGATCCCGAGGATGCGAAACAATCGAAGCACCCCGCGGAATAGCCGGCTCTTCAGGAGCGCACCATCGTCGCTGAACGTGAAGTGGTGCGCGCCTCGAATGGCTATGCGCATTCGCGTGTCGTGCGGCTGTCGAGCGTAAATCGCATCAATCTGGCTCAGGATCCGCAGGCTGACTGCATCGTCAGGGGTGCCATGATCGGAGAGCAGAAACATGAATGGCACACGAATGCCTGTTCGAATGACACTGCCGAACGGCCGGCCGTCGATATTGACACCGGCCTTACAGCGCGCGTCCTGTGAGCAGAACTGCGCCGCCTGTGCGCCGCCGAAAGAATGGCCGAAGACACCAACCCTCGTGAGGTCGAGCCTTCCGATGAAGCGCGGGTCTTCGGTGGTCAGCCTCTGCAGGTGATCGAGCGCGCGTCCGATGCCTTCGATCAACGGTCCCATCAACCGCGTCGCGCAGTCTTCATCGTCATCCCGGCCAGCGCATAGTTCAGGGTTGCCCGTCGTCGTCATGTCGAGACCGACGACCACGTAGCCGTGGCTGGCGAGATCTTCGCCCAGTGTCGAATAGTTCAGTACCACACCGCCCGAGCCACCGCCGCGTAGAATGACGACGGGATAGGCTGGCTGCTCGTCTGACACCGCGACGTCGCGCGCACTGTGGGCGCGCACCTTCGACAGATCGCGCGTCAAGAAATTGATCAGCGCAGGACGTTCGTGTTCCCAGCTGGCGCGTACGGCGTCTGGCAAGTAGTGATCAGGGCGTGCGGCGACCTCCGCTGGGTACCAAATCCAGACGCTGAGGTTGTCATCCCACCGGTCGCTCGTGCGCCCGACGGCGAATGACCCCGTCGGCAGCGGCAGTTCGATTGGACGTCGATGCTCGAGCCAGAGTCCGAGCGCCGCCGCAACAATCACACTGACAGTGGCGACGGCGCCCCACTTCAGGGCCTGGCGAAACATTGCAAATGACTTTGTATCGAAAAGAGCAATTGGAGTCAATCCGTGCGATTTGCTAGCTAGGATCAGAGTCGCGAACAGGAGATGAACATGACCGTGTTTCAGACAGTCCTGGTGCTGGCCACGTTTCTGTGCTCGTTGGTGGCCGGCTTCCTATTTGCCTTCGCGGTCGTGATCATGCCCGGCATCAGGAGCCTGGACGACGGCGGCTTCATTCGCGCGTTTCAGGTCATCGATCGCGTCATCCAGAACAATCAACCGCTGTTCATTTTCATGTGGGTCGGTTCGGTGCTGGCGCTGGTAGGGGCCGCGGTGCTTGGCTTTTGGGAATTGAGCGGAGCCGATCGCCTGCTCGTCATCGTGGCGGCGCTCGTCTACATCCTGTGCGTGCAGCTGCCGACCGTGACCATCAACATCCCCCTGAACAACGAGCTCAAGAAGCTGGACCTCGGTACGATGAACGAGACGGCGCGAAAGCGGGCGCGGGACGACTTCGAGCCCCGCTGGAATCGATGGAACGAAATCAGGACGGTGTGCGCGAGCGTGGCATCCCTCTTGTTAATGCTTCTTCTCATCAGAGTGTGAACGCTCTGGACTCCTGGACAGGGGTCAGCCGTCCGCTCGCCGCCGGCTGCGCCACGAGGCCGGCGTCACGCCGGTCACCTTCTTGAACGCGCGACAGAACGCCGCTTCGGACTCGTAGCCGACCTCGCCGGCGACCGCGCTCACCGGTGCGGCTCCGGCGGCGAGCCGGCTCGCGGCCAGCTGGATCCGCCAACGCGTCAGGTACAACATCGGCGGCTGGCCGACGAAGGACGTGAAACGTTCGGCCAACACGGTGCGTGATGCGCCGACGTCGCGCGCGAGCTCCGGCAACGTCCAGGCACGTGCCGGCTCGGCGTGGAGTCGCGCGAGCGCACGCCCCACGACGGGGTCTCGCAATCCGCCCAACCAGCTCGCATCCCCCTCCGACTCTGTCGTCAGGTAACTCCGCAGCACCTCGACGAACACGAGCTCCGCCATCCGCAGCAGCACCGACCGGCTGCCCGGGCGGGAGTATTTCGACTCTGCCACCGCGAAATCGAGCAACGCGTTCAGCCGCCGTCCGGAGTCACCGTGCAGGCGCACCCGCAACAGCGGAGGAAGGGCTGTCAGAACCGGGTTGAACGGCAGCGCATCACAGCCCAGAAAACCGCAGACGAGCAGGATGCGCTCCGAGCCATCGCCGCCCTCGGTGACGACGAAGGGGAGCTTCCCACTGGCCATCGCCCGGAACCATCCGAGCGCATCGTCCAATGTCCAGCCAGTACGAAGGCCGCACGCGCTCGCGATCTGATACCCGTGTCCGTGCGGGACGATGAGCACGTCGCCCGTTTCGAGTCGCAGCGGGGCATGTCCCGGCGACTCACACCAGCACGGTCCCTGCGAGACGACGTGATACGACACGACGTGCTGTGCCTGCGGAAGGATCACGGGCACGAGATGCGTTGAAGCGGGTGCTTCCGCCACCCACGGTGTGCGGGCATCGACGAGGAAGAAGAGGGCTCCTGTCAGCCTCACGACCTCGAGCACGTCCGACAACGTGTCCGATCGGCTCGCAGACGACGGCTCCGGCCCCACGGGCGCCTTCGCGAGACCAGCCGTGCTGGTTTGATCGACGGCCATCGTGGCCATCCTACACCTCTGTGAGAAGCGACCGGACGATCGGGCAAACAAGCCGGACGCTGGGGGCTGGCATCGATCGGTGCTCACTCCTAGTCTGATGCAGACGAGGAGGAGTGATGCTGTGCATCGCGTGGAGTCTCGCCCTGTTGCTGGTGCCGGCGGATGCCCGTAACTGGCGCGCAGAGGTGATCGTGTCCTGGAACAGCCGGGCCCATGACGTCGCGTTCGCCGAGGATCAGTTCCTGACGTTCAAGGGGCAGCGGGCGATGGCGATGATGCACCTGGCGATGCACGATGCGCTCAACGCGATTGTGCCGGTCTACGAGACCTACGCCTTCCACGGCAGCCCCCGCCACGCAGATCCGATTGCCGCGACGGCACAAGCTGCACACGACGTGCTCGTCTCTCAGTACCCCACTCAGCAGGCGGCACTCGCTGACGAGCTCGGCCGATGGCTTGCGAAGGTCCCGCCCGGCGAATTTCGGGGTCGGGGAATCACCCTGGGCCAGGCCGCCGCGGCGGCAGTCGTCGCGCGGCGCCACGGCGACGGCTGGGATTTCCAGGGCACGTACGAATTCAAGGGGGGACCGGGTAACTACCAGACGACTCCACCCTGGAACGGCTTCGTCGCCCAACCGGGATTCCGGTTTGCGAAACCGTTCGTGCTCGAGTACCCGCATCAATTCCGGCCATCCCCCCCGCCGCCGCTGCGGACGAAGGCCTACGCGCGGGCGCTCCGCGAAGTCCGGGAGTACGGCGCCGCCGAGAGCACGCGTCGGACGACCGGCCAGACCGCCTATGCGGTCTGGTGGATGGAGTTTGCAGAAGGATCCGTCAATCGTCTCGCTCGTCAGCTCTCCACCGATCGGCGGATGCATCTCTGGCGAGCGGCCCGCATGTTCGCGCACATTGGCGTGGCGCTGTACGACACGTACATTGCGACGTGGGACGCGAAGTACGTGTACAACCATTGGCGTCCGTATACGGCCATTCGCGCTGCCGATACGGACGGCAACCCGCGCACCGAACCGGATGGCGTTTGGGAGTCGCTTCGTCCCGCGACGCCTTTTCCTGAGTACAGCTCGGCCCACGCCGCCGCCTGCGCCGCCTCCTTCGGCGTGCTCGCTGATGCGTTCGGACGCGATGTGCAGTTCACGATGGAGACGACGACGGCTCCGCCGGGCATGCCGACGCGCACGTTCGACAGCTTTGCCGCGGCGGCAACCGAGTGTGCCGATTCACGCGTGAGGTTGGGATTTCATTTCCGGTACGCGACCGACGCGGGTCTCGAGCTCGGAGAGCGGATCGCCCGGTACTCCATGACACACGCCCTACGGTTGCGATCGCATCGTCCAAAGGAGGATCAGCGATAAAAGGGAAACGCCCGGCTTATTCAAGCGTCGCTTGAGCACGGGCGTTTCACAGCGTGTTTGACACGCGTCCTGGCGAGAGCCAGGATTCAACAATCGAGAGAGCGTTCCATTCAGACTTCGCGCATCGGCGATGGGCCAACGAGGGTCGGCCCATCGGCGATGCGCATTACGAGCCCGGTGGTGTCTCCATACGAACCTCCACGTTTCGTCCCGTGGTACCAATACCGATACGCCCGAACTTTTTCGCTGTCAAGGTGATCAAGACACCGGCACATACAGTCGAGCCACCTGCGGTGGCGCGATTCGTCACGAGAGCGCGCGTGTGATTGCATGGATGAGCGCCTGCGCGTCGAACGGCTTGCGCAGAAAGGCGCGCGCGCCCAGACGCAGCGCTTCCATCTCAATCTGAGGGTCGTCCGAGCCGCTCATCGCGATGATGGGAATGGGCGAGTGCGTGCCGGCCATCCGGCGCTGCAGATCGGGCCCCTTCATGCCGACGAGCTGGACATCGACGATGAGACAGCCGCTGGACAGTTCGTCCACCTCGGCCAGGAACGCCTCGGCGGACGCAAACGTCCGCACGCGCAAATCGGCCGACGCCACCAGTCGCCCGAGTGAACGTCTCACGCTCGCGTCATCGTCGATGATGTACACGGTCGTGGTGGCCATCACGGCGCCGGCCCCGGCCGAGGCAGGCGGCTCGCGGCCGAGCATGCGGTCGAGGGCGCGGGCCCGCTGCTGAAGGATCGCGATCTGCTCGGACCTGGTCCGGTCGTCCGGAGCATCCGTGACACCTTCCGCCGGGATGACCTGCGAGTGCTGCCGGCAGATGGTTCGGAGCCGGGTGGCACTCACGTCGTCGTCGAAGTCATCCATCGCGTATCCGCACAAGACGGAGATGCCTGGCCTCACGAACCGGGCATTCCATAGTTCCTCCAGCCGGGCGGCCGCGGCGTGGTTGCCTTCTTTGCAGAGCACATCGACCGTCTCGCCATAGATCCAGATCGTGCCCTCGCCGCCCCGCCGGGCGTCGGCGAGGAGCCTCGAGACGGCTTGCTCGAAGCGCGCTGGATCCGGCGTGAGGCCGCTCAGGAACTCACGGCGCGCGGTGGCAACGTCGACGAACATGATGCGGCTGGCAGCTTCGAGAGGAGAGACGCCGCGCACGGAAGCGAGGTATTCGGCGACGGCCTCGAACGTGCGGCGCCTGGCGATCATGACGAGGGGCTCCCCGCTCTGGAGGCCCTCGGCAAAAAACGCCGAGATGGCGCGATGCAGGAATGGCTCGGCCTCGTAGAACTGAACGGCGTGAGCGCTCGGGGCCGCGTTCCTGGCGACCGTCACCGCTGCACCTGCAGTCGCCGGGCCGCGGGCGATACGGGCCGGTCCGGGTCGAGCGGCCGGCAGAGAGGGAAGCTTGCCGAAAACGTCAGGCCGGGCCCGGGATTGCGTATAGCGTTGAGTGTGCCGTCGTGGGCCGCGACGATCGCCCGACAGATCGAGAGCCCGAGCCCCATGCCGTCCGGCTTGGTCGTGTAGAGCGGCTCGAAGATGCGCGCCAACGCCTCGTCGGACAATCCAGATCCTTGATCGCTGACCTCGATGACCGCCGCCAGATCGCGCTGCGACGTCCGGAGGCGGACGCGCCGGTCGGCGGCCTCGCGCTCCCGAACGGCGTCGAAGGCGTTCATCAGGAGGTTGAGCACCACCTGCTGGATCTGGACGCGGTCACCCAGCACTGGTCCGATGTCGGAGGCCGGCTCAACGTCGAGCGCGATCCCCAGGTCAACCGCTTTGCCCTGGCTCAGCTTCACGACCTCGCCGATGATGCTGTTCACGTCGATCGGCTCGTGCCGCGACGGGCCCTTCTTGAGGAGCGTTCTCATGTGCACCAGCACGTCGCTGGCGCGCTTGCTGTCGCCCAGGATCTCGTTCAGCGCCTCGCGCAGCTCGCTCAGCCGGGGAGGCTGGGTCGCGATAAGGCGCAACGCCGCCTCGGCGTTGGCCATGACTGCGGTCAGCGGCTGGTTGATTTCATGCGCGAGCGATCCGGTGAGCGCGTCGAGCATCGCGACGCGACCGATGTGCGCGAGCTCCTCGCGCAGAGCTGCGGCCCGGATCTCGGCGTTCTTGCGCTCGGTGATGTCCAGGCACGTTGCGAGCACGCACCGCTCACCGCCGAATTCGATGATGTCGGCGCAGTAGACCGCCGTCGACAGCGCACCGCTCTTGGTTCGGAACCGCAGCTCGCGACTGCGGACCTGACCGTTACGACGGAGCTCTTTCCTGACCGCAGCCAGATCATGTGGATCGACCCACATGCCGAATTCCTCGCCCGTGCGGCCGATGACCTCGTCACGACAGAAGCCGGTCTGCCGCTCGAAGCTCTCGTTGACATCCTTGAACCGCCGGTCCGAAAACCGTGAAATCGCCATGGCGCACGGATTGGAGCGGAAAGCCGTCACGAAATTGGCGCCGTCGGCGAGGGCGTTGATGCCCAAAGCGATTGCGTCCAGCTCGTCATGCAGGGGCGAAATCGGGAGGGTCGTCTGCGTGTCGCCGGCGGCCAGCCTCTTGAGCTTGTCGACGAGCAGACCGATCCGCTCCCTGGCGAAGCCCGGCTCCTGAGTGCGTCGAATCACTCCAGGTAGCCTTTCAGCCATTCGATGGCGCGGGCTTCGTCGTCAGTGAACGGGTGCGTGGGAATGCCGGCATCGAGCGTGCACACCAGCCGAGGTGGAGCGTCGAGGGTACTATGGAACCCCCCCTTCTTGGAAAGGCATTTGTGCCCATCCCCCCACAGTCGAGTCGGCTCGGCAGCGGGGCCTGCGGATTGGCCGCCTAGACCTCCAGCTTCCACGGATCACGGTACGTCGCGCTCAGGAACGGCCTGACGTGCTCCTGTTTCACGGTCCAGTTCGCCTCGTCCCAGTCGAGCCAGGTCCGGTGGCGCATCGACAGGTTGGCGAGAATGCACGGCGTCGACGACCGGACGCAGGTCTCGATGTCGCTGGCGGGCGTGGCGCGCGTCCTGATGCACTCGATGAAGTTCTTCCAGTGCGGCACGTTCATCTCGCTCATCGCCCGGTCCTTCTCCAGGGTGAGCGCCGCGATCGATGACTTTTCGTTCGGAATCACGTAACACCCGCCGCGATTGACGACGAGCGTGCCCTCGGTGCCGTGAATCGACGTCGCCGCTCCGTGGCCGAACATCGGCATCGGGTTCGCCGTGCGGCTTTCGTATGTCAGGAGGAACTTCGGATACCGGAAGGTCGCCAGCATCGTGTCTGGCGTTTCCGCGTTGTCCTCCACGTACAGCTTGTCCCCCATCGCCGAAATCGACGTGGGCATCGACTCTCCGAAACACTGGTGGACGGGATCGATCAGGTGGACACCCCAGTCGGTCATGGCGCCGCCCGCGTAATCCCAGAAATATCGAAATGTCGGGAACCTCGCCACCTCGACGCCCCAGCGGTTTCGATTGAAGGGCACGTGCGGCGCCGGCCCCAGCCACATCTCCCAGTCGAGACCCGCGGGAACCGGTCCGTCCGCGGGCTTCCCCCAACGCTCCTTGCTCACCGATCCGCTCTGCCACGTGTGGCAGAACGTCACCTCACCGATCAGGCCGCTCTTGACGATCTCGGCGGCCTTCTTGAAGTAGCCGCCCGAACGCTGCATGGTGCCCGCCTGGACGACGCGCGTGTATTTGCGCGCCGCCTGCACCATCTTCTGCCCCTCGTCTACGTATACGGACGCCGGTTTCTCCACGAAGACATCCTTGCCCTGCTTGCATGCCTCGACGGTCATGTAGGCGTGCCAGTGATCCGGCGTCGAGATGCAGACGGCGTCGATCGACTTGTCCTCGAGGATTTCGCGGAAATCCTTGACCGCCTTCACGGTCTTCCCGGCCTTGCCCGCGGCGGCGATGGCCTTTTCCAGCGCCGGCTGGTACACGTCGCAGACCGCGACCGGCTCGACATCGGGCAGTTCCAGCGCGTGGCCGAGATTGCTCGACCCCATCGCCCCCATGCCGATGTGGCCGACGGCGACGCGGTCGTTCGCGCCTTTGACGCGTCCGGTGAAGATGGCCGTCGTCAGCGTGGCGACCGCGCCTTTGAGAATGTCCCGTCGGTCGATCATGTTCATGTCTCCAGCGATCACCTGGGTTTCTTGAACTCGATCTCCTTGAATGAGAGATCGACTCCTCCATAGGTTGTGAATGAGACGCCGCTGAACAGCTCGTACGAGGTGCCGTCGACCGACAGACGCCTTGCGCGTGAGATATCAATCGGTCCGGGGTCCGCCGCGCCGCCGCCTTGGGTAATGCCGACGAGGGCGTCGCCCCGATTGGTTGCGCCGTAATCGATGTCGACGTTACCCCACCGATCCAGGGTCAACGTGAAGTAGTTCGAGCCCGTCACGAAGAACTCCGGCACGCTGACGAAGTGTATGCGCAGCTCGCGATCCTTTTCTTCCGCGATGATCAGCCCGCCGAGCGCGTTCAGATCGTCCCAGAGGGCAGCGACCCGCGGGGGCCCGGCGAGCAGGTCGGCCACGCTTTCGGTGAAGTCGTCGCTGCCCGCGCCGAACGTCAGATTGCCGTTGTCATTGACGAAAAGGCTCGACCAGCTCGCTCCCTGGAATGGGAACGTAAATGTCGAGAGCCCGACCTCGACGCTCGGATCGGCAATCGGATCGTCGCCGAAGTCGAGCACGGTACCGCGATAGCTGCTGATGTTCAGCACGTAGCGGCCGAAGTCCTCGCCCGCCCCGGTGAACCCGAAGTCCGGGAAGGTTGACACGCCCACGCTGTAGGTGCCGTCAACCTCGATCTGGACGAGCAGCCGCGACAGCAGTCCGGCGCCGCCGTCATCATCTCCCGCCAGAAGCGTGCCTCCATCGTCGAAGATCCCGACGACGGTATCGAGCGCTGTCAGACCGGGCAGCGTTTCGATAGCGAGGATGTCTCCCGCCTTCGCGCGGAAGCGGTAGAAATCCACATCGCCAGGGTGAACCTCGGAGAAGCGCTTCACCGTGTTGAACGGCAACCGGACCAGGCCGCGGCCACGATCGTCGTGATCGTCATGGTCGCAGTCATCGCCGTCATGGCGATCGCGCGCCACCGGCGTGTCGTTCGGCTCGAAGCGATCGCGGAACCGGCCCGGCGACTCGAAATCGAACGTGCGATTGTCGAGGTCGTTATCGCTGGCGGTAAAAGCTTCGAAGACCGCGGTCACGCCGTCGCCGCCGAGCGTGCGGGATCGTGCCGTGCTCAAGTCGGTCTCGAGCTCGAAGCCCGACGTGAGGCGTCCGCCAACACTGTAGCCGGCGAGGCCGTCGAGTGCCGAGATGGCGCCGTACGAGACCCGGAATCGTCCGTCATCCCAGTGGCCGCGACTGTCGTACAGCGTGAATGTGAACGAGTTGGCGCCCACGTTTGGGAACTCAGGCACGTTGGTGAACGTCACGGTCAGGGCGTCTCGCGACTCGGCGTACGTCACCGAGCCTGGCGCGGCCGCGGCATTGAGATCGTCCCACAGCGCGGCGATGCGCGGTGGGCCGGTGAGCATTTCCGCCGTGGTTTCGGTGAAATCGCCGCTCGGCGCGCCGAACGTCAGGTTGCCGTTGGCGTTGACCCAGACCGATTCGTAGTGCTGTCCGCCTAACTCGAACGTGAACGACGGGAACAGCTCGTGCGACGTATCGTCACCCGCGGGGAGCGGGCTCGGCGGTGTGGTGAAGATGATGTTGATGTTCCGCGCCGTCAAGCCGGCCCGCGCGCGAACGGCGGTGAAGGTGTTTCCCGGCGGGTCGGTGGCCGGGTCATTGGATTCGGTTGCGCCGTTGTAGAACTCCTCCGGCCCCGGCAGCAGGCGCGGCGGGGTGCTGAATCCGCCGGCGAGGAGCCGGTCGACGTACACGGCATAGTCCGCGCCGGGCGTCAGGCCTCGCAACGTATACACGCCGACAAACGGGCTGCCCCGAGAAAAGTCGTCGGTGAAGTCGCTCGAGATGGCAGACACGGCATCGTCGAAGGGGTTCGCGATGTTCCGGGCAATGACGTTGACGCCGGTCAGCAGCGATCGGTTGTTCGGCGCCACGATCTTGCCGCTGATCGTCCCGGTTGTGAGCGCGAACGAGGGCTCGGGATAGAGCGTCGAGAAGATCGCGATGTCATCAGGATGCGGCGTCGCCATGCCGCCATTGATGAACAGGAACGGATACATCGTTTCGATGCGATTCACGAAGCTTGCCGGCCGCGGAAAAGTATCGAAGGGCGTCGGCCCGGTCGTGTCCGGACCTTCGAGGATCTGGCCGTTGATCACGGTATGCGCGAGGTTTTGATAGTGGCCGAACTCATGCACCTGTATGGACAGCATTTCCGCAACGGGAAAGGGCGGATCCTCGAGGAGCACACCGCCATTCATGAACCCGACGCCTTCGACAATCGCTCCGGTTTCGGTGTCGACCCATTCGGGCCCGGCAAACCCGAGAATGCCCGATCCCGGCCCGAAGAGCAGATCGAAGATGGCGCCGTCCTCGTCGTACACGATCGCGCTGAAACCGTCTGGTTCGACCGGGAAGAAGTACGGTTCGAAGTTCGTTTCGTCGACGTCTTCCGGCAGCAGGCCGGCGTTGGCGTGCGTCGCCGTCGCCGAGGAGATATTCGCCCACGCCTGAAACGCCGCGGCCGTCTGCGCCACCGCTTCGGCGTTCGTCAGTGTTCCGAGCCCGCCCTGGTCGGGGTTGAAGGGGATCATCCGGCCGCCGTTCGGCCACAAAAATGGTTTTCCCGGGGCTCGCAGCAGGAGTGGTCCGCCGGCGAAGCTGTGAACGGCCGCCAGGAGCAGGAGGGTCACCGCACCGAGAATCGTTCGCGGATGTTTGGGAGTCATGATGGCCTCCTACTTTCCGAGCAGGCTGAGGATCTGCGCGCGCAGCGCCGCGTACGGAATCGGCCCATCTGCGTGCGGACCATAGGGGCGTGCCGCCGCAATACTCGGCGCGGGGAGGGCCATGTCGCGGAACAACCCGAGGTTGTTGACGTCGTTGACCGCCATTTGATTGGCGCCTTTGCCGTACAACGTGAAGCAGCCCTGGCCGAGTCCCACCGTTGTCGAAAGGCCCACGGTGCTTGGCTGCGTGCTGAACACGAGATACGTGTGATTGACCACCAACACCGGCAGGTCCGGCAGCGGAGAGACCCGTCGAAGATTTCCGCGCTGCACGGGTTTCTGCTTGCCCAACATGCGAATCTCGGCCACGCGCACGCCCTTGACCATCGCCGTCTCGCCGCGGAGATCTTCCTCCACGCTGAGTTGATAGGTGACCACGGCCACCTGTCCGCCGCCGATGGCGACTGTCCCTTCTGTGGCTGACCGGACGGTTCCTACATAGATCTTGTGGGCACGCGACGTCAGCTCCGCAAGGTTGAACTGCCGCACGGTCGTTGCCGAGAGCGGTGCGGCGAGAAAGGCGCAGAGGATAAGCAGAAATGTGAGTCTCGGGTACGCGCGCATTTCGACCTCCCTTTCGAGAGCTGAAGTGCTGTGAAGGATAGTCGCAAAGGGGTTCGGACGCTATTACCTCGCCGCCTTCGGATAGTCCTTCGACGCCCCCGTTCGTTGATTCGTCACGCGAAACGATCCATCCGCGCTCGCGCTGAGCTTGAGCCAGTGGCCCGTCGTTTCGTCCAGGTTGGCGATGCGGTCGTCGCCGAAGTTGACGACGCCGGCATTTCGCGACCGGTGGAGTTGCCACACATCTTCCAGGCGACTCGCCCGTAACATCTCGAACGTCTTCGACTGGCCGCCCTTTGTCTCACCGTTGTTCAGGATCGCCACGCGCGGACCGAGCGCCGCGGCGAACACCGGGTGCGACACATCGTCCCCGCCATGGTGGGGGACCAGATACGCATCGATGCGGCCGAGCTTGTTGGTCGGACACACGAGCGAGTACAGCGGCTCCCCGCCGAGGTCCCCGAGATCGACGAACCGGAACTCTCCAAATCGCAGATGGAAACCGGTCGACCGGGCGTTCTCGACGTTCGCGGGTGCGGGCGCCGACGACGGGCACGCCGATGTCGAGTCGCCGGATCCCTCCACGGGCCTGCCAATCGTGTCGCCGGAGGAGCTCACGAAGACGACCTCGACACCCTTGAGCGGCAGCCGGTCGCCGGGCCTGGGTTCGAGATGTTTACCTTTGGCGCGCACCGGCACGTACGCCTCATAGGCGGCGATCGCCGCCGACTGCGCGACCTTCCGCCCTTCTGGTCCGAAGTCCCCGTGATCGATGAATGTGCGGATGGGCACCTGTCGCGCCAGTTCGACAACGCCGCCGTCGTGGTCTGGGTGGAAATGAGTAATCAGCAGGTAGTCGATTCGGTCGAGGCCGGCGTCGCGCACCGCCGCCATGATGCGTGAAGCGTCGCGGCCGTTGTTGCCCGCGTAGCCCGTGTCCACGAGAAGCGACTCGCGTGCCGGCGTAACGATCAGCGTGGCCTGGCCGCCTTCGACATCGATGAAGTAGATGTCGAGCGTATCGGCCGCGCACAGTATCGTGACGCACACCATCACGAGCGCAGCAGCAGTCGTCAGACGGAACCTTGTCATTCGCCGGTCCTTTTTCGCGTCGGGCCGCAAAGCGAGCGTGATACGAGGTCTGCCCGGGGGATCGTAGCTCACTCCGCTGTACGGCGTGACGGCTTACACGGTCGCGCAGCGCACGAACGAGATCGGCATCCGGATGGCGCTCGGCGCCGGCGCGCAGTCGCTCGCCGGATGCGCCTTCGTCGCGGCCAGCATCCCCGCGGGTCGCGCGGCGTCGATATCGCCGATCCGCGCCCTCCGAATCAACTGACGTTTCGGACCAGAACGACTCCGACGACGACGACGTAGCCGACTCCAGCCAGCAGCACCACGCCGAGTCGGCGTCGTTCGGTCCAATCCGTAAAGGACAGCAGCCACGCCAGCGCCGGAAGCACCAGGATCCCGTGCATGGTGACCGCGTGGGTCGGCTTCAGGGCTCCCGCGGTCGCATACGCCGCCTGCGGATCGCCAGCGGTCACGAGCATCATGCCCCTGGCGATCATGAAACCTCCCGCCGCCATGGCGCCGAGCAATGCCACGAACCCGATACGGATCGCAACCCGCAGGCTGATGGGCACTCGCGGGCTGGCTCGGAACGCCGCAAGGGTCAGCACGACGATGACGACGACGAGCACGAAGCCGCCGGCGGCCAACAGTCGCGCCACCATGGCGTCGAAAGGCGTTTCGACGTTGAAGTGTGAGGGCACGCCGCGCCAGGTTTGAAGCGAGATCAGCGCCGTCTCGAGCGCGCACGCGGCCGTGAAGATGCGCAGGAGCACGGACCGCGCAAGGGAGCGGAGCGGCACGAACGACGCGACCCACGTGACCGTCATCAGGGTCAACCCGAACGACAGCCCGAAGGTGGCCGGCTTGCGGAGCGACACCGGACCGTCCCAGGACGCACCGCTCGTCACGAGGATGGTCAGATGGGCCAGGCCACCGGCCATCAACAAGACGGAAGTCACATAGGCGGCGCGGTCGGCTCGCTCGCCTCGCGTCCAGAAGGCAACCAGTGCGCTCGTCATCGACGGCCGCGGAGACATCGCCTAGACATCGCGGAGCGCCGTCACGATGGGGAGCCGTGCGGCGCGCCAGGCCGGCCACATCGCGCCGACGAGCCCCATACCCATGGCGTAGGTCATGCCTTCCGCGACGAGCGCCGGCGTCACGGCAAACGCAAACGCGACCTGGCTCATGGACTGAAAGTTCAGCGTCGAGACCGCGTACCCATCGAGGAGTCCCCATGCGGCCAGCGCACCGAGCGCCCCTCCTGCGGACGCGAGCGCCATCGCTTCGGCCAGTACCGAGCAGACGACCGCGCTACGCCCGAATCCAATCGCGCGCAGCGTGGCGATCTCGCGCGTGCGCGAGACGACGGAGGCGTACATCGTACCCACGGCAGTCACGATTGCTCCGGCACCCATGAGGACCGCGATGAACGTGCCAGCGGTCGTGATGAGGCCCGTCAGCGAACGGGATTGATCGGCGTAGTACTCGCTCTCGCGTCTCACGTCGACTTCGAGCCGTGGGTCGTTGGCGAGGCCCCGTCGCAGCACATCGAGGCTTTCCGGGGATTCGAGTCTGGCGTACACCGTTTGAAACGCGTTCTGCCGGCGAAAGGCTTGCTGGAGCATGTTGATATCGCACCAGACCTCGGACTCGACGCTCCCGCGATTTCCCTCGAACGTCCCAACCACTTCCCAGGTGGCCCCGCCCCACTGAACGGACTGACCCGTCGCCAGGTTCCCGATCTGGCGTGCGGCGGCACGGCCCACGATGACCTCGAAGCGCCCCGGCTGGAAGGCCCGGCCGTCGACGACGCGAACCTCCTCGCGAACGGAGAACGCCGCCTGTTCCACGCCACGCAGTGTGATGTTCATCGTCTTGCCCGTCCCGTCCCGCGCGTGCCGGGCGACCACCACGAATTCTGCGGATGCCTGCGACTGACCGTCCTGACGAGCAATCCCGGGGGCGTCCTTGACCAGGCGCACGGTGTCGGCCCCGAGCATGCTTCCCGTCTCCGAGCTCGCGCCGGATCGGAGCACAATCGCGGTGAGCGGATCGCCACCGGTCATCATCGCTCGCCGAAAACCCTGAGCCATCGAGAGGAGCCCGACGAACACGACGACCACGCCCGCGATGCCCAGGATGGTGGCGGCCGAGGATCCGAAACGCTGCGGCACGCTTCGCAGATTCAGCGCCGTTACTGCACGGATCTGGTTCCACATGTCTAGGTCGCCCGCCGCAAGGCGTCCACGATGGTCAGACGGCGCACGTGCCGTACGGGCACGACACCCGCGGTCAGGCCGAGCAGTCCCGCAACCAGCGCTGCGAGTCCCAGGTCGGCCGGTGTCAGGGGCAGCATCGGGATGGCGCCACCCATCGGATCCAGCCGCTGAATGAAGAGCCACGCCGCGATGCCCATCCCGCCCGCGGCGACCGGCAGCGCAAAGGATTCAGCCACGACGAGGCCCAGCACTCGTCCCTCTGTAAACCCGAGCGTTTCGAGCACGGCGATCTCGTTCGTGCGTTCGCGCACGGCCTGCGCCATCGCGTTGCCGCAGACCAGCAGGATCGTGAACAGCACGGGACCCAGGATGGCGATGACGATGGCGCCCACGTCACCGATCTGCTCGGCGATCGCCCGGACGAATGCGTTCTCGGTCGTTGTGGTCGTTTCGAACGCCGAATTCGCGAAGGTGGCATCGATCTCCTGAGCCGTCACGTCGGCGCGCGCGGAATCGGAGACGCGCACCCGATATGAATCGACGAAATCCCGCCCAATCGTGCGCGTCTCGTTGAAGTACGCGTAGTGAAAGAACATCAAGTCCCCCGTGCCGGGAGCCCCGCTGTAGATGCCCTCCACGGTGAACTCCCAGGCCCCGCCGCCGGCCTTCGGCCACATCGTGCCCTTGATGGGGATGCGATCGCCGAGTTTCCAGTCATAGCGTTCTGCGAGCTCCTCACCGACCAGCGCGCCTGTGCGGGTCGCCTTCCAGCGAGCGAGCTGATCCTCCGGAACGGTCCACAGGTCGCGGTACATCTCGAACCAGCTCTCGGTATCGACCGCGAGCTTCGGGAAGTCATTTCTGGGATCCTGATAGACACCCGGGAACCAGGCCACGTAGCTGACGCCGGCAACGCCGGCGATGGCCGCGAGGCGTTCCCGGTACGCGAGCGGCATCGGCTGATTGAATGAGTTCCTGTGGCTCACCACCAGCCGGTCGGCGCCTCTCAGGTCAACGCGGCGGGAGAACCCCGCTCGAATGGACAGGAGCGCGCCGATGAGGAGGAAGGCGACGAAGATGGACAATCCCGTGCAGACGGTCCGGACCTTCCGGCGCATCAGATTGCTCCACAAGAGCGGCAGGAATTTCATCGAAGCGCCTTGGTCAATCCGGTCGGGGTGCCGCCGGCACTCGCGGGCGACCTGCCGCCCGACCTTGTACGCGCGCTCTGTTTCGTAGGCGTAGCGCAGGTCGTGTACTCCGGCCGACGGATCGTTCGCGAGCCGCCGCAGCTTCACGCCCTCGAGCTGCTCGATGATGTGCTCGAACTCGTGGGCGATGAGCTCGACGTGGTCGCCGAACGGCGACAGTTCCACGACGGCGGTGATCAGGCCGTATTCATGGCGGGTCAGGATCGATCGCGCACGATACGGTCTCGACTTGGAGATCGAGACGCACCGTGATGCGGACACGCCGGGCCGTCGCGAGTGTTTCCCACTGCGCGAGAAATCGTTGGCGACCGCTCGAGCATTTCTCCCACGATCTCAGTGAACGCTGGCGAGAGCGTGATGTGCGACGGCACAGCGAGACCTGCAGAGGTGTTCGCCTGAGCAGCGGCCTCGCGCGATGCTGCGCCCATTCCCAGAAGCGCCATCACGACCGCCCATACAATTGCTCGTCTCTCACTACATCAGGAGAGACGAGCGAAGGCGGTTAAGTACCGTCAGGCCTCGGTAAAGTTTTGTAAGGAACTTCAGGACGGGGCCGGTAGAGCGCTACGATCGCAAGTGGACGAGGCTAAAGCCTGCCACTAATCCCTGAGCGCACATGGAACGCCTGCTCCTCGTCGAAGACGATGTGGAATTGTGCGAGATCCTGACGGAGTACTTCTCTGCCGAAGGGTTCGAGGTGGAGTCCGCGCACGACGGCGTGCGTGGCCTCGAACGGGCGCGATCGGGTGAGCATGCGATCGTGATTCTCGATCTGCTGCTGCCCGGGATGCGCGGGCTCGATCGTGCTCCGACAGTTGCGGGTGGATTCGAACATCCCGGTGCTCATCCTGACGGCGCGTGGTGAGGACGTGGACCGGATTGTCGGGCTCGAGCTTGGCGCCGACGACTACCTGGCCAAGCCGTTCAACTCGCGCGAGCTCATGGCCCGAGTACGGGCGATTCTGCGTCGTGCCCGTCCGCAGGACGCCGGGACACGGATCGAGGTGGGCGACGTCACCCTGGATCCGTTGACACGACAGGCGTGGCGCGACGGCCAGCCGCTCAGCCTGACGATGGCGGAGTTCGTACTTCTCGAAGCGCTCCTCCGCCACGCGGGCCAGGTGCTGTCGCGCGAGCGAATCGCCCAGCAGGTGCTGGGCCGGCGACTGGCGTCATTCGACCGCAGCATCGACGTGCACGTCAGCAACCTGCGGAAGAAGCTCGGCGACGCCACCGGTGCCCGCGAGCACATCCGCGCGGTACGCGGCGAAGGCTACGTGTTCGTGCGGGTCGATCCGGAGAGGGAGCATGCGTAGCCTCTTTCTCAAGATCTTCCTCTGGTTCTGGGGCACGCTGGTCTGCACCGCTCTGGCGTTTGCCGCCTGGGTGGTGACGCTCAGGCTGGGGCCCGAGGCCAGGCCGACGGGCTGGCATATCGCGTGGGGGACCGCGCTGCTCGTCTCCGCTGGAGTCTGCTACCTGCTCACGCGATACCTGACGGGCCCGGTCCTGCGTCTGCGAGCCGCGGCCCGGCGATTGGCGGAAGGGGATCTGTCAGCGCGCGCGAGCGACAAGAGGCCGCGCCGCGACGAGATCGGCGAGCTGGTGCGCGACTTCAATTTCATGGCCGGCCGCGTTGAAACCCTGGTCACCAGTCAACGACAGCTCATCTCCGACATCTCGCATGAACTGCGATCGCCGCTGGCGCGCGTCAACGCCACGCTCGGGCTGGCGCGCCAGCGGATCGGCCAGAACGAGTTGTTCGATCGAATGGAGCGCGACACCGGGCGCCTGAACGAGATGATCGGCCGCTTGCTGACCGTGGCCCGGCTCGACATGACGACGACGTCGCCGGAAATGCGGCGGACCGATCTGAATGCGCTCGTCTCGGACATCGTCTCGGACGCGCAGTGGGAAGCCAGCGAGCGCAAGTGTCGTGTGGATCTGGTGTCCGACGGCGATTGTCACGTTGACGGGAACCCGGACCTGCTCCGCAGCGCCGTGGAAAACATCGTCCGAAACGCCGTGCGGTATACGGCTCTGGGCACGGCCGTCGAAGTCCAGGTGCAGTGCCGGAGTGGCGACGCCGGCGATGCGGCCGTCGTCCGGGTGTCCGATCGTGGGCCGGGGGTGCCCGCCGCCGAGCTGTCCAACATTTTCCGTCCCTTCTATCGCGTGGCCGATGCGCGCGACCGTCAGTCCGGAGGCGTGGGGCTTGGGCTCGCGATTGCCGAACGCGTGGCCCGTGTCCACGGAGGCAGCGTCCACGCGGAGAACCGGGCCGGCGGCGGTCTCCGCGTTGTGTTGACGCTCGAAGCTGTGAGGAGCGAAGCGTCTGAGTAAACTGGATCCTCAAAGGTGACGCTCATGACGCCTGTGGAACGTGGCGGCCAGGACCTGCGCGCGGGATCGCACGCGGTCGGGATCGTGGCGCCGGCAGAAAGGGCTGCGGCGGTCGATACGGTGGTGCTGGCGTTCGCCGGTGATCCGGTGGCGCGGTGGAACTGGCCGCAAGCCCAGCAGTACCTTGCCACCATGCCGCGCCTGGTCTCAGCGTTCGGGGGACGTGCGTTCGACAATGAAAGCGCTTATTGCACCCACGCGCACGCCGGGGTGGCGCTCTGGCTCCCACCCGGGGTGCGCCCAGACGAGGACGTGCTTGGCGAGATTGTCGAGACCGTCTCGGCATCCATCCGCGACGACGCCTTTGCTCTCTTCGAGCAGATGGCAAAGTACCACCCGACTGAACCGCACTGGTATCTTCCGTTGATCGGCGTGGATCCGGCGCATCAGGGCGAGGGTCTCGGCGATGCCCTGATGACGCATGCGCTGCAGCGCTGCGATCGCGATCATCTTCCGGCATACCTGGAGTCCACGAACCCCCGGAACATCACGCTGTACCGGCGCCACGGCTTCGAGGCGCTCGGGACGATACAGGTCGGCTCGTCGCCGCCGCTCGTCCCGATGCTGCGGCACGCGCGCTGAGATGCAGCCGGGCTATCCCACGCGCGCCAGTCGGCGCATCGAGAGACCGCCGAACAGCACGGTGACGCCGACGAGCACGGCCACCGCAATCCGGGGGTCCAGGAAGCGGAAGCCTTCGACGCCGGCGGCGGCGAGCGCCACCTGATTCAGGTGGAACGCGGGCCAGATCACAACCCAGGGTTCGAGGATCTTCGGCAACGGGAAGAACAGCCCCGACAGCCAGAGCATCGGCAGGAACACGAGATTGGCGAAAGCCGGCGCGGCCGATCCGCTCGCATACGCGCCGATGAAGAATCCGATCGCCGCGAACGGCACGGCGCCGACGACCATCACGATGGCCATCCGGACGAGCGGACCCGCAGTGAGCGCCACGCTGCCGTTCGCGAGCGCCATGGCGATCACGCTCCCGACCGCGATCGCCGCGAACACCATCGACATGAGCAGCTTCGCGCTCAGGTACGAACCGGTGGGCGCCGGCAGCGCGCGCTTCAGCTTCAGCAGTCCCGCGTCTCGCTCGGCGGCGAGGCCGCACCCGATTCCGAACAGCGCCGGTCCCATGGCGGCGTACGCGCACCATCCAGAAAAGATGTACGCCGCCAGGTTGGGATTGTTGCGCACGTCCGGCGACGCGCCCGCGAGCAGCACGCCGAAGAAGAGATAGAGCAGCGCCGGCAGGCCAAGGAAGGGCAGCGACATGGCCGGCGTGCGCAGGTGGTGCCGCAGCTCGCAGACCGCTTCGGACAGATACGCGCGAACGACCCGGCCGACCGGCATCTCCGGTGGCGGGAGGGTGACGACGTTGGTTGCTGACAGATTGGTCATAACGTTCCTCAACACTTTCCCCGGGCCTAAGAGGCCCGGGGCTCCGAGGGTTAAGCCGCCTCTTTCGTGAGTTCGGCAAATGCTTCGCTGAGCCCGGCCGGACGTACTTCGAGGTCTTTCAGAAGTGGATCCGTATCGAGCAGCAGACGGACGACGGCCACCGCGTCGGTGGCGGTAATGTGCAGTCGATGCGCGTCCCGTGTCGCGTCGATGACACCAGGCCAGGCTTGCACTTCGTCAGCCGACAGCGCGCTCGTGCAGGTAATCCGCTTACGGCCGACGACGGCCCGCACGTCGTCCACGGTGCCGGATGCGGCCACGCGGCCGTTGGTCAGCACCACGACGCGATCGGCCAGCGCCTCCGCTTCCTCGAGGTAATGGGTGGTGAGGACGATCGACGTTCCGGCGCCGACGAGCGTCCGGATCGCCTGCCACATGCGTTCGCGCGCCTGCACGTCGAGGCCGACGCTCGGTTCGTCGAGGAAGAGCAGCCGCGGACGCCCGCAGATTGCGATCGCGAACTGCACCTGCCGCTTCTGTCCGGCTGAAAGCGACCCGTAGGGACGATTGGCGAGCGGGGTCGTGCCGGTGAGCGTCAGGACCTCATCAACGCTCAGCGGATCGGGGTAGTAGCTGCACGCCAGCGCGATGTGCTCGCGGACCCGCAGCGTCGGCGGCAGTGCGACCTCCTGGATCATCACGCCGACCGATCGCCGAGGCGTCACATCGAGCGGTGATTGGCCGAGCAGGCGCGCGTCGCCTCGATCGGTCTCGAGCAGCCCGAGCAACAGCGAGATGGCGGTGGACTTGCCGGCGCCGTTCGGGCCGAGGAGCGCGACGAGCTCCCCGCGCCCGACGCGAAGATCGACCCCGGCGAGCGCGACGACTTCGCCGTAGTGCTTGTGCACGCCCTCGAGCTCCGCGAGCCAGCTCCCGGGCGCCGGGGCCGCGGGGGCCGATTGCGGCATTGGACCGCGAACGTATCGGCGTCCGTTGAGCAGGCCGCCGATGAACGTAAAGCGAACGAAGGCGTGATAGCTCGCAAAGAGGATCGCGAAGCTCGCGACCAGGATCAGCGGCAACTTGATGGCCCAGTGCCACGGAAGATGGCCGACGAGCACCTGCAGCGCGGCCACGACCGGAAGGTGGACCAGGTAGAGCCAGTACGACGAGTCGGCGATGTACCGCCGGACCCGGCTTTCCTCCGAGAGGAACCGCAGCGCGAGGCCGGTCGTCGCGAAGACCCACGACCAGATCGCCACGGTGTACGACAGCGCATAGCCGAACGTCTTCAGTCCGGGAGAGGCCGGCGCCAGCAGCGGCGTCGCGCCAACGAGCAGGAGGCAGGTTGACGTCGCGACGATCGCCGCCGCGAGATGTCCCGGCCACTGTCGACGCCAGACCTGGAGCAGATCGGCCTGCCGCTGCACGAGCCAGCCGAACGCGAACGCCGTCCCGTAGGCGACGAGCGACGCGATCTGCGGGATGACCGATTGATCGGGCGTCGGGATCCCGAACCAGGCGATCCAGTTCGTGTGGAGGTAAAGCGCGACTGCGATCGGCACCCCGAGCAGAAGCGCGCCGGTCCCGCTGCGCACCATCTTCCGGACGACGGCATCGACGCCGAGGCGCAGCCGGCCGGACCGGTCGAGCGCGGCGACGGCCCTGCGAGCAGCCACAGCAATCAGATAGATGACGAGCAGGTAGTAGAGGAACCACAAGTGGGTGAGCGGGAATGCGCCGGGCGGCGGAGGCGGCAGGTTGGCCGGGGGCGCCGGCAGCGCGCCGCCGAATGTCTTCGTGATTCCCCACACCCAGACGGCCGCGATCGACGGAAAGAGAACGATCCACCCGACGACGAGCGGCACCAGGATCCGCTTCAGCCGGTCGCGCAGGAAGCCGCGCGGACCCTTCCGGTGAAACATCATCCGGCCGAAGAAGCCGGCCATGAAGAAGAAGAGCGACATCCGGAAGATGTGCGATGTGAACAGGACGACGGCGATCGTCGTGCTCGGAGAGACGTCGACCATGGCCCAGATGCCTGGAAACATTCCCGGCAGGAACGAAAAGCCGGCGTGAAAGACGATCCCGAGCAGCAGCGCGAAGCCGCGCACCGCGTCGAGGGCATGGAGGCGATCGGGGGCGTGCATTTCCTTCTCCTTCAGCTCAGATGAAATCCCGCTTCCGCATTTGAGCGGCAACGGCAATCGCGAGCGCCGCGGCACAGAACACCGCTTCGATGGCGAGGGTCGTGACGATGTCGCGGCTCCAGACCGCGTGGTCGAGCTTCGTGCTCGCCGCAGCCGACGGCAGCTGGAACACGAACGGGATGAAAAAGTTCACGGACACATTGCCGGCGATGATGACGGTGGTCACCCAGGCCAGCGAAGTGGTGGTGACGGCGACGCCGAGCAGCACGCAGTAGTAGCAGAGGATGAAGACCGAAATGGCGAGTGTGAAGGGAATGAGGCCGTTCGGCATCGGCGAGCGATCGATCAGGATCAGGCTCGCGGCGGTAAGGATCAGCCAGGGCCCGACGAACATCGCGAGGTTGGTCGCCATCTTCACGATCCAGTAGCCAGTCGTCGAGATGGGCAGGCTGAGCATGAAGACGTAGACCTGGTCCTGCTTCTCCTTCAGCACGCCCGACATGACCACGAAAATGTTCAGGATCACCAGGATGCAGATGAACGAGACACTGCCTACGTAGAACGCTGTGGAACCGAACGGCATGATAGCGATCGACAGCGCGCCGACTGCGAGCGAGGCCAGCAGCGTCCACCGAGCCAGGTAAAGATCTTTGAGCGCAAGCTGGCGAACGATCGACCCGGTCATTCCGTGGCCTCCTTGCGGCTGTTCATCACCGTGGCGATGAAGATCTCTTCGAGCGTCAGGCGCTGCACGTCGCGAACGAGCGCGCCCGCCCGGCCGTACGCCGCCTCGACATCCGGGCTGTAGGCGTTGGTCGTAGCGGTCGCGACCCGGCCGTTCATCTGGAGGTCGATGACTCCCGCAACCGCCGGCAGGCTCGCCCCGGCCGGCACGTCGAGGTGAATGCGGCGCCAGCGCTCGAGGAACGATTCCTTGTCGCGCGAATCGATGATCCGGCCCCGATCGATGAAGGTGATCTGATCGGAGATCTGCTCGACGTCGTACGTGTTGTGCGACGAGAAGAGAATCGCGCGACCTTCGTCGCTCAGCACGTCCAGCAACTCGGTCAGGATCTCGTGTCTCGCCACCGGGTCGAGGCCCGTCGTCGGTTCGTCCAGAACCAGCAGGCGAGGACGGCGTGCGAGGGCAAGGAGGAGCACCGCTTTCACGCGCTCGCCGTGCGAGAGGCCCTTGATCGGCTGCGCCTCATTCAGGTTGAAGCGCGAGAGCAGCGTGCGGGCGTACTGCGGGTCCCATCCGGGATAGATGGACGCCACGAACCGCATGTGCCATCCGAGCGTTGCCTGGCCGTGGAGCCGCATGTCCTCCGAGACGAACCCGATGTCACGCTTCGCGATAGCCTGCCCCTCCGGGATCGGCTGTCCGAGCACCCGGACGCGTCCACGATCCGGCTGCACGAGCGCCATCAGGATGCGGATGACCGTCGACTTGCCCGCGCCGTTCGGCCCGACCAGTCCCATGATCTGACCGGGTTCGAGCTGCAGACTCACGCCGCGCAGCTCGAAGAAGCGGTACGTTTTGCCGACGCCTGTCAGTTCTATGAGCGGCTCGCTCATCGTTCTTCTGTTCCTCTCGCCTGCATCGCGGCCCGCAGCCGGTTTTCGATCTCGTCGGGCGTGAGTCCAAGGTCCCGTCCGATCGCCGCGGCGGCCGACAGGTGCTCGTCGAGCTCCTGTTGCCGCAGGGTGGCGCTCAGGTCGACCGAGTCCGAGATGAACGATCCCTTGCCCTGCCGCGTCACGATCACGCCCTCACGCTCGAGCTCGAGATAGGCCCGCTTGACCGTGATCACGCTGACCTGGGCCGCGACCGCAAGTGCCCGGATCGAAGGGATTTCCTGCCCAGGCCGCCAGTCACCAAGGGCCACCCGATGCCTGATTTGCTCGATGATTTGGAGATACATCGGGCGTCGGTCGGCCTGGGAAATGGTGACCGGACTGTGCATGACAATATACACACTATACACGTTATGTACGGGTCAGCAACTACTTTTTTCTTTTGTCTTTCTTTTGGCCGTGAGGAGCTGCTTTGGCGGGAACCCGATAGCGCGCAGTCGCGCCTTGACACTCTCTAAGCTCGACCATATCCTCTGCAAGCTCGATCCACCTTCAAACGAACTGGCACAAGCACCGCGCGAGGAAGGCTCTCATGCTGCGCAGGATTCTCCGTGTGTCTGCCGACCGATCGCGTCGGCTCCTCAGTACGTCCGGGATTCTCCTCCTGATCGGGGCGTCGATGCCCCTCGTCATGGTCAGCGGGGCCCAGCCCTCCGCGCAGCAGCTCGCCGACTGCCTCGCGTTCGGCGAAGCGCGAACGTCGCTTCATCCCCGGACCGGAAGTGTGCGTTCTATCGGAACCGATCCTGGCAGCCCCATCCCGCACCCGCATCCGCAGGCGGCCAGTTCGCCGGAATCAGCGGCCCTCTCGTATCTGTCGACGTGCGGCTCGCTCTTCGGCCTCGAGGACGCGACAACCGAGCTTGCGGTCGCACGCAGTACGCGGATCGATGATCGCCGCACCGTCGTGCGCCTTCAGCAGCGGCATGACGGTGTGCCGGTCCTGGCCGGCGAGCTCGTCGTGCACCTCGACAGCGTCAACAACATCCTTGCCGTCGCCGGAGAGACGCTCCCCTCGATGGCGCTCAGCACGGCGCCGGCCATCGATGGCGCGACGGCTGTCGAAAGCGCGCTCGATCTCGTCGCCGCCGGCTACGGCACGGACCGACTGGCGCTCCGCACGACGAGTCCGGAGTTGTGGGTGTACGCGCCATCGCTGCTCGGCCCCGGCGTCGGACCGCCGGCGCTCGTGTGGCGACTGGAAGTCATTCACGAGGCCGTGCCGCCCATTCGTGAGCTGGTGCTCGTCGATGCGCAGCGAGGCTCGGTGGCGCTCAATTTCAACCAGGTCGCTACGGCGCGCAACCGGAGCACTCACAATGCCCAAAACACCAGCAGTCTGCCAGGAGCGCTCGTCTGCGGCGAAGCCAATCCAACCTGCGCGGGCGGCGATGCCGATGCGATCGCGGCGCACGTGTACGCCGGCCACACGTACGACTATTTCGCGTCGAATTTCGGGCGCGACAGCCTGAACAATACAGGCATGACGCTCGTCTCGAGCGTCCACTTCGGACCGGTCGGCTTCCAGAACGCGTTCTGGAACGGAAGCCAGATGGCGTACGGCGACCTGTTTTCGCGGGCTGACGACGTCGTGGGCCACGAGTTGACGCACGGCATCACTCAGTTCACGTCGAACCTCTTTTACTACTACCAGTCTGGCGCCATCAACGAATCGCTCTCTGACGTGTTCGGTGAATTCATCGATCAGCTCAACGGCCAGGGTACCGACAGCGCCGCGGTGTCGAGTGGCTGCTCGGCGAGGACATCCCCGGGTTCGCCGGCGGGATTCGCAACCTGCAGAATCCCACCACGCATGGCGATCCGGACAAGATGACGAGCCCGCTGTATTTCACCAGTTCCGATGACAACGGGGGCGTGCACTTCAACAGCGGCATCAACAACAAAGCGGCCTTCCTCATGGTCGACGGCGGAACGTTCAACGGCCAGACCGTTTCCGCGCTCGGACTGGCAAAGGCCGGCAGGATCTACTACGAGGTCGAGACGAACCTCCTGACGTCGGGTTCGGATTACGGCGACCTGTACGAAGCGCTCTTTCAGGCGTGCAACAATCTCGTGGGCACGGCGGGCATCGTCGCCGCCGACTGCCAGCAGGTCCGGAACGCGACGCTCGCGGTCGAAATGAACCTGCAACCGCTGCCGGGTTTCAATCCCGACGCCCCGCTCTGCGCACCCGGTCAGCTGCCGCTGAACACCTTCTTCGACAACCTCGAAGGCGGACCCGCCAACTTCACCGCCAGCGCGGCGGTCGGCTCGATCCGTTGGGGTCCGATTCAGGGCTTCGCGCACTCGGGGCGCGTGTCCCTCTATGGCGACGACTTCCCGACTGGACCGGGTGACTCGTCGATCGCGCTGGCCAGCGGCGTGACGCTGCCCGCCGGCGCATTCCTCCACTTCGCGCACGCGTTCGGCTTTCAGGTACCCGATCGCGACGGCGGCGTCGTGGAGTACAGCACCGATGGCGGCGCCACGTGGCTCGATGCCGGTCCGCTCATCGATGCGAACGGGTACCGGGGCGCCATCAATGCAGGCTTTTCGAATCCTCTCGCCGGGCGCGCCGCGTTCATCGGCACGAGCCACGGGTACATCTCGACGCGGCTGAACCTGGCGTCGCTCGCCGGCCAGAGCGTCCGGTTCCGCTGGCGATTGGGAGTGGATACGAGCGGCTCCGATCTGGGCTGGCTCGTGGACGATGTGCGCATTTACCAGTGCACCGGAGCCTCGATCGTCTCGCTCGTTCCCAACGCGCTGCCCCAGGGCCGCCTCAATGTGAACGTCGCGGTCACGGGCCAGGAAACGCATTTCGCGCAGGGCTCCACGACTGGGAACTTCGGGCCGGGCATCACGATCAACAGCATCACCGTCACCGACGCGACCCACGCCACCGCCAACATCACCATCGCGTCGAACGCGCCGCTCGGAGCGCGCGACGTCTCGCTGACGACCGGCGCGGAGCTGGCGGTCGGGCTGAACGTGTTCACCGTGACGCCGGGTCCACAGCTGTCGCTGATCAACCCGAACCGTGGCCAGCCGGGGCAGACGAACCTCAGCGTTGCCATCACCGGGCTCCTGACGGCGTTCGTTCAGGGACAGACCACGGCCAATTTCGGAGCCGGCATCACGACGATCAGCACAACCGTCACGGACGCCACCCACGCAACGGCCCTGATTACCATCGCCGGCGGCGCCGCGCTCGGCGCCCGCGATGTCACGGTGACCACTGGAGGTGAAGTGGTGACGGCGCCCGGCGGGTTCCTGGTCAGGGCGCTGCCGGCCGACACCCAGGTGTACGCGTACGTCGTCGGCCGACGGCTCTCCCCGTCGCAGGGCGGCACCACGGGCATTCAGACCGTGAACGTGATCAACACCTCGACGAACGCCATCGTCGCCACGATTCCAGTCGGCCGCGGGTGTCACTGCGTCGGCCCGGATGGCATCGCGGTTCATCCCGACGGAACACGGGTGTATGTGACGAACGAGATGGACAACACGATGACGGTCGTCGACGGGTTGACCAACGCGGTCATCGGGACCGTGCCCGTCGGCAACGCCCCGTCGGCGGTGACGGTGAGTCCGGACGGCAGGCGGGTGTACGTGGTCAACGGAACCTCACAGACCTCAGTATCTGTGCTCGACGCGATCACCAACGCCGTCCTGGCGACCATCCCCCTGGGCGTGGTGCAGGCGAGAGGTATCACCATCAGTCCGGATGGCACGCGTGTCTACGTGACCACCTATGGAACCGGTTCGGTGAAGGTGATCAATACGGCGTCGAACACGGTCGTTGCGACGATTTCGACCGGCAACATCGGACTCGGCCTCGACACCACGCCGAACGGCGCCAGGTTGTACGTGGCGACGTTCCCATTCAACACCTCTGGCAACCCGCCGTGGGTGTCGGTGATTGACACGGCGACGAACGCTCTTCTCGGCAACATCACCGTGGCGCCACCGTTTCCCAGCGATGTCGGCATTACTCCGGATGGCGGCCGCGCGTACGTCATCGCCTCGAATGGCACGCCCGTGATCAACCTCGCCACGCACGGGATCATCGGGACGATTCCGCCACCCTCATCCGGGTCGGGCGTCGACTTCACGCCGGATGGCGCGCGTGCGTACGTGGCGACCTACGGCAGCGTCGGTGTCGTCAACGCGCAGACAAACACGCTCATCGGCACGGTGTTCTTCTCCGAACCGGTCAACGGCGGGGCCGGCTCCGTCGCGATGAGTCCCGGCCCGCTTCGCACGCTCTCGCTGAGCGGCAATCTGGCGTTTGGCGCCCGGTGGGTGGGCGCGTCATCGTTCGGATCGTTCGTGATCAGCAACGCCGGCAATGCGCCGCTCACGGTGAACGGCATCACGTATCCGCCCGGTTTCAGCGGGAACTGGAGCGGCGGGACGATCGCTCCGCGCGGCTCTCAGACCGTGGGCGTCAGCTTCACGCCGACGTCGGCCGGGGCGCATGGCGGGCTGGTGACGATCCTCTCGAACCAGAACGGCGGCCCGAGCAGCATCCCCATCTCCGGCACCGGGGTCGTCATCCCGCGAGCCGCCGTCGATTTCGATGGTGATGACAGGGCAGACATCGGAATCTATCGTCATTCCAACGGCCTGTGGGCCATCATCCCGTCGTCGGGCGGCTCCACGGTCGTCGGATGGGGCCACCCGCCGTCGTTGGACACTCCCGTCGCCGCCGACTACGACGGCGATGGCAAGGCGGACATCGCCGTGTATCGCCGAACGACCGGTCAGTGGTTCATGATTCGCTCGGCGACGGGCACGCCGTTCTCCGTGCCCTGGGGTTCGCCGGCGTCGGGGGACGTCCCGGTACCGGCGGATTACGACGGCGACGGCAAGGCCGACATCGCCGTCTACCGCCGGACGACCGGTCAGTGGTTCATCATCCGATCGTCGAACAGCACGCTCCTGCAACCGGCATGGGGAGCGCCGGAGCTCGGCGATGTGCCGGTCCCCGCGGATTACGACGGCGACGGCAAGGCCGACATCGCCGTCCACCGGCTCACGACGGGAGAGTGGTTCATCATCCGATCGACGAACAGTACTCTGCTCCACGTCGCGTGGGGGGCGCCAACTCTCGGGGACATCCCGGTCGTCGGCGATTACGACGGCGACGGCAAAGCCGACGTTGCCGTGTTTCGACTGAGTACGGGCGGATGGTTTGTCATCCGTTCATCGAACAGCACGCTTCTGGGAGTCGACTGGGGCGTGCCAGCCCTCGGTGACCTGCCTGTTCCCGGCGATTACGACGGGGACGGCAAGACCGACGTGGCCGTATACCGAAGAACCTCGGGGGAGTGGTTCATCATCCGGTCGACCAACAGCACTCTGCTCCACGTCGGGTGGGGCGCGCCCGGGCTGGGCGATTCGCCGCCCCAATATCAGTAGAGTCGCCGAACCGGCCCTCGTCGCGTCGTATCATTTCGGCCGTGGCTCGCGTCGGACGCCTCGTCCTGTTGCTGCTGCTTGCCCGCTGGACCTTGACGTTCCTCGTCTGGCCGATGCGCCAGGATGTGATCGGCGCGTCGTTCCTCCACGTCATCAGCCTTCCCTTTCATGAAGCCGGGCACCTGCTCTTCAGTCCGTTCGGCGATCTCCTGACGGCGCTCGGCGGCAGTCTGACGCAGGTCCTGGTGCCGGTCGTCTGCTGGATTGCCTTCGCGACGACGAGCCCGAATCCTTTTGGCAGGGCGGTGATGTGCTGGTGGACGGGTGAGAATCTGCTCGACGTCGCCGTCTACATCAATGACGCCCGCTCACTCAGCCTGGTGCTCCTGGGCGGGTATACGGGAGCGGAAGTCGAAGGGCACGACTGGGAGCGCATCCTCGGCATCACGGGCCTGTCGATGCACGATCACCGGATCGCGTGGACCGTTCACGCGATCGGCGCCATGATGATGGTGGCCGGGCTCGTATGGGGCGCCGTTCTCGTGGCGCGGAACAGACTTCAATCGGCGTGATCGCAGCGATCGCCCCGTGGCTTTGTGATACATTTTGCGGGGCTCTCATCTTTTGAGACGCCGATGCATCCGATCTGGTCCTTCCTCGGGAAGACGCGCGCGGCAGCATCCGTCCCGCTGCCGCAGGCGAATCACGCGCTCAACGCATCGGAAGTAAAAAAACGGTGCATCACCCTGCGGTCCACGCCGCTACAGGTGAACGTGGACCTCACGGGTCTTTGCAATGTCGATCCCCCGTGTGTCTTCTGCTCGGGCAAGAACGTCGGCTACAACTATCGCCCGCTGGACCCCTCCGAGCTCGATCGACACGATCGGTACCTGAGCCGCTGTGACCGCGTCAACGACGACAGCTTCGGCGAGCCGTTGTCTCATCCGAAGTTTGTCGATTTCGCCAGGCGGTTCACCTCGAACGGCCAGCAGTTCACGTTCGTGACCAACGGCCTGCTGCTGACCCGCGGCATCGCGCAGGCGTTTGCCGAGATCGGACCGCGGCTCGGCATGCACGTGTCGTTCAATGCCGCCACGGCTGACACTTTTTACAAGCTGACGGGACGATCCTTCGACGTGGTCGTCCGCAACGTCGGATCCTTTATCGACATGTACCGCCGCCGTCACGACGGGACGGCGCCTGACATCACGCTGACCTTCATCGTGATGCCGGTCAACCAGCACGAGGTGCCTGCGTTTCTCCGTCTCGCGCGGGATCTCGGGGCGCCGCGCGTCCTGCTCGCGCCCCTTCACGACCGCCCGAGCAAGCCGCTCGGTCATTTCGGCTACGACTTCGTGTATGAGCGTGAGATGCTGCCGATCGAGGAGCTCGACCGGATCGGTCGTGAGGCCGAAGAGCTGGGCGGGCGCGTGGGTGTCGACGTGCGCCTGCAATGGCAGGTTGGTGCCGACGTCGCGCTCCGGACCTTTGCCGAGCCTGGTGTGGACGTTCCCTGCCTGATTCCGTGGCGCTTCCTCCATCTCCAGCAGCATAGTCACAAGGTCTATGCCTGTCCCTATCACAAGCGCCCCATCGGCGATCTGTCGGAGCAGTCCCTGGAGGAGATCTGGAACGGCCCCGCCGCTCGCGGCCTCCGGACGGCGCTTGCCGGAGGGCGGATTCCCCAGTATTGCTGGAACAACGCGGCGGCCTGCCCGCTGATCTTCGCCGCCAGACGCGAGGGATTGCCTGACCCGCTCGCGCGCGAGATCGTCATGGGCGAGAACGACCACATCCATCTGCTCGACGGCTGGCACGCCCTCGAAGAGATTCCCGAGCCCGCGCGCTGGACGTCGGCACGAGCCTCGTTCCGGATTGCCGATCGGGACGGCCGCTGGCTCGGCGTCCGCTGCCGGAGCTTTCATCCGGAACTGGAGCAGCATCCGGCTCGGGCCTGTATCGAGAGCGGCGGGACCGTCGCCGCGCGCTTCGAGCTGAACCGCCCGGGATGGCACGATCTACGGCTTCCGCTTTCAGCGACTCGATCCGGATCCGAACGCGAGAACGGAGAGCTGGCGGCCGCGATCGTGGTAGAGAATCCGTGGGTCCCGTCGGAGACCCTCCGCACGTCCGTGTTTGAAGCGGTCATTGGATCGCCGCGTGTGATCTCGGGCAGCCTTGACACACGTCTGCTGGGGATCGTCGTGCAGCGCATCTGGATCGAATGATCTCGAACACGATTCGGCGCTCGCCGCGGAAAGTGCATGCGAGTCGCTGACAGCGTGGTTGTCATCACAGGGGGCGCCCGCGGCATCGGCTTCGCCGTGGGCCGCTCGCTTGCGGCATTGGGCGCGCGTATCGTCCTGGCTGACATCCTCGGGCCGGAGCTGAGCGCCTCGGTCGACCAGATTCGTGCCTCAGGCGGGCGGGCGATCGGAATCGTCACCGATGTGACAAAGGACCGCGACGTAGCCGCGCTGATGGACGCGGCCGTGACGACGTTCGGCGCGATCAACGTTGTCTGTGCGAATGCCGGGATCATCAGTGACGGGCTCATGCTGGAGCCGGATCCGGTCAGCGGGAAGATCCGCCGCGTTCTGAGCACGGACGCCTTCCGAGCGGTCTTCGAGGTGAACGTCGTGGGGGCGTTCATCACGCTGCGCGAGGGGGCTCGGTGGATGGCGGACAATCGATGGCCCGGTCTTCTGCTCGTGACGTCCTCGATCCACAGAACAGGACGTCCAGGGCAGATCAATTACTCGTCGAGCAAGGCCGCCGTCGCGCTGTGGCCCAAGATCCTTGTCGGGGAGCTTCACAGCTGCGGCATCAGGCACATCCGCGTTGTCGCCATTGCCCCCGGGTATACCGCGACCGAGGGCTTCAAGAGCATGGACCCGGCGGCGCTCCAGGCGGTGCTCAAAGACGTGCACATGGGCCGCCTCGTCGAGCCCGAGGAGCTGGCCGCGACCATCGTCCATGTCATCGAGAACGAAGCCATCGACGCCACGACGATCGAGGTGGCCGCCGGCATGACGTACAGGCCCCTGGCAGCGGGCGACCTGACCGCGACGAGCTCCGATCTCAGATGCCCTGGACCTTCCAGTCGCCTGCACTCAGCGCCCGCTGTGTGAGCCACAACGTCCCTTCTCGTCTGCCCGCTCGAGAGGTGCGGACGATCTGGCTCACGATCGAAAACACCGGCACACGAACCTGGGAGCCGCCTGCCTGCAGGGTGTCGCTGCAGTGGGATGGCATCCCGCTCATCCCACTGGAGCTTCCGCACGCCGTCAGCCCTGGAGAACGAGTCACGCTCCATGGCGTGTTCCGCGTCCCGGACGCGGTTGGAGTTCATGAGCTCCGCCTGTGCGTGCCGGAGGACGGCGCCAGCGCGCCAGCGACGGAGCCGGCGATTCCGCTGCGCGTTGCCGTGGACGTCGTTGAACATCCTTCGACCGACACCGCGCGCGTGAGAGATCGGGTGCTCACCACGCATGCGCGATCCTGGCTGCCTTGCGATGGGATGTCGTGGAGTAGCGGCGGCGGCGTCTACCCGAACTTTGCCAGGTCGGCCCACGGCTGTCGGATCACGGACGTCGAAGGTCGTGAGTTCATCGACTACATCATGGGATGGGGCTGCGCGCTGCTGGGTTATTCGAACGAGCGCATCGTGGCCGCGATCGCGGACGCCCTGAGCGCCGGCGCGATCCTCTCCTTGACGCACGAGCTCATGCCGCGGGTCGCCGACATGCTGTGCGAGATGTTTCCCTCGGCGGAGGCTGCGACCTTCGGCAAGAACGGGTCCGACGTGTGCACGGCCGCCGTGCGCCTCGCGCGAGCGTACACGGGACGGCCCGTCATCCTCCATTGCGGCTATCACGGATGGCAGGACTGGTACGTGGAGCGGCGCGGGCTGGCGACGTCGGGGGTGCCGGAACGATCGGATCCGCTGCTATTCCCGTTTCAGCCGAACAACCTGGCGCAGGTCGCCCAACTCCTCCGCGACCACCGGGATCGCGTCGCGGCCATCATGATGGAACCAGCAGGCGTCCTCGAGAGTTTCCAGGGGCCGTCGCAAGAGGCCGACCCGGCGTTCCTGCAAGAGGTCGTCGCGCTCGCACATCGTCAAGGGGCCCTCGTCATCTTCGACGAGCTGATGACCGGCTTCCGTTATCCCGGCGGCAGCGTCCAGCATGCGACGGGTGTCTGCCCTGACCTGACCTGTCTCGGCAAAGCGCTGAGCGCCGGGATGCCGCTCTCCGCGCTGATCGGGCGACGAGAGATCTTCGACCGCGCAATCGCCCGGATCGCGTACGAGCCCACGTACAAGGGCGAGGCATACTCCTTCGCCGCCGCCCGGGAAGCGCTGACGATCTACAAGGAACAGAATATCCCGGCTCGAATTCAGAGCATCGGAAACAGCCTCCGCGACCGACTCAACCGGGTCTGCCGCGATCGCGGCATCGCAGCGGAAGTCATCGGGCCGCCATTCCGCATGCTGCTGGCGCTCGCCGAGCCGGACGGTCATCGTCGTGCGCTGATGCGGACGCTGCTTCACCAGGAGCTGTTGAAAGCGGGCATCCTGAGCACTCAGAACCTGCTGCTGCCGAGCACGGCGCACGACGCCGCCGCGCTTGATGCCACCGAACGCGGCTTCGACGCTGCACTGCTGACGCTGAAGGAAGCCATGGACGGCGATCGCTTCGCGGCGTACCTCGAGATCCCGCCGCTCCCCGCCTAGTCCGCGCGGGTGGTCTGGCTCAGAACAGTGGGCCGTAGATTTGTTGCCACTGGCCCGCAAGATGGCGGGTCGGTGTATCGAGCGAGGCCAGCTCCGGCGAGGTCAGCGGGCGGATGTCATCCAGCCAGCCGAGCGTTGTCTGCAACTCCGCCTGATCGTGCATGCCGATCGACACGCCGCTGACCATCGGCAGACCCAGCGCGTAGCGAAGCGCCGCGGGCTTGAGGGCGTCCGGAAGGTTGGCGCCCTTCGCACTCGTCGCGCTGTCGCGGACGCCACCGAACACCTTCATGCCGAGAAGGCCAATCTGGCGCGCACAGGCAGCCGGCCAGACGCGCTCCTCGAAGTTGTAGAGATGGCGTGAGACGAGGCTCACGGCCGTCATCATCACGTCGAAGTCCCACTCGTCCATCGCGGTGAGGAACCGCCACGGCCGGCTGTGTCCGCTGACGCCGAGAAAACGCGTCAGACCATCGGCCCTGGCTCGCTCGAGCGCTTTACAGACGCCGTCGGCGGCGTAGATCCTGGCCGGAATCATGACGTCGTCGCCGAGGCTCTGCACGTACACGAGGTCGGCCCTGTCGATCTGCAGCTCGGCGAGATTCTGCCTCAGCTGCTTCAGCGCTCGCTCGCCAGCCGGTTCGCAGCACCTCGTGGCCACGAATACTTCATCGCGGCGTTCCTTGAGCACCTGCCCGAGGTAGACCTGGGCTTTGCCAAATCCGCCGCTGCCGGGCCCGGTATCGACATGCGTGACCCCCGCGTCAAGACATTGGTGGTAGAACGCAACGGCCTCTTTTTCAGGTCGGTGGCCGGATGGCGCCGAGCCGAGAGCGAGGACCGGAATCTCGACGCCAGTTCGGCCGAGCACCCGGCGCGGGAGCCGTGGGGGCTGACGATCGGCAGGAGCATGCATGGGACACGTCTCGAGCGATGCCCCACGAGCTTAGCAGAGGACCCGGCCGCCCGGGTGCAGGACGGCAGTTCTTGAACGGCCGGCTCAGCGTGAAGTGCAGTATTTTGTCCAGGCAGGCAGAGCCATGAAACGTCTCCCCGCTATTGCTGCGATTCTCATCTGCGGCCACGTCGCCGCCGCCGACCGTGACGAGCTCTGGACGTTCGATCGCCTCGATCGCATCGGGGGACATCGGGTGACGGTCGAGGGGAATCCGAGAGTCATCGATTCAGCCGTCGGCAAGGCTATCGAGTTCGACGGCGTCGACGATGGAATCTTCGTCGAGGCGCACCCGCTTGCGGGCGCGAAGGCGTTCACCTGGGAAGCGATCTTCCGTCCTGACGGCGGTCAGCAGGAGCAGCGCTGGTTCCACTTGCAGGAGTCGGGCACCGAGAACCGGATGCTCCTCGAGCTCCGAGTGCTCAATGGCAAATGGTATCTGGATTCCTACCTCCACAGCGGCGAGAACCAGAAAGCGCTCATCGAGCAAAGCAAGGTTCATCCCGTTCTCGCCTGGTATCACGTGGCTGCTGTCTACGACGGACGCGAGTTGAGGAGTTTCGTGAACGGCGTTCAGCAAGCCGCGGCTGAGATTCGTTTCAATCCCCAGGGACCCGGCCGCTCGTCGGTCGGCGTGCGCATCAATCGCGTGAGCTATTTCAAGGGAGCGATTCGCGCGGCGCGATTCACGAGGCGCGCGCTGGCTCCGGACGAGTTCATGAAAGTGCCGGGGTCCTGGAAGCCGGTCTCGTTCCCCACGCAGGACGGCGGGGTCATCCACGGCGATCTCTACGGGACCGGACGTCGTGCCGTTGTGCTCGCCCACGGCGGCAGGTTCGACAAGGCGACCTGGGCGGAGCAGGCGTATTCACTGATGAAGGCCGGCTTTCGCGTGCTCGCCATCGATCTGCGCGGGTACGGTCAGTCACGCGGGCCCGGCGACGCCGACATCTTCACCGCTCCGCTTCACCTCGATGTGCTGGCGGCGGTCCGCTACCTGCGCAAGGAAGGCGCGCAAACCGTCTCCATCGTCGGGGCGAGCCTTGGCGGCGGCGCCGCGGGCGACGCCGCCGTCGAGGCGGCGCCCGGCGAGATCGATCGCGTGGTCTTCCTGGCAGCGTCCCTCTCATCTCGCCCGCCGGAGAAACTGAAGGGCCGCACGCTGTTCATCCTTGCGCGCGACGACGCGTCCGGTAGCGGGCCGCGGCTTCCCGGGATTCGCGCGCAGTACGAGAAGGCTCCTGGTCCGAAGGAGCTCCTGCTCCTCGACGGGGACGCGCACGCGCAGTACCTCTTCGCGACCGATCAGGGCACGCGCGTCACGCGCGAGATCCTGCGGTTCCTGTCGGCGCCGTGAGCGGGACCGCCCGCCTTCGCCAAGGCTACGGTGGAGCAACCTTCGCGTGGCTTGCGTTGGCTTGCCCTGAGCGAGTCGAAGGGAACAGGCTGTAGACTCTCTACGTCTATTGAAACCGAGGAGTAGCGCATGTCGGTCGTTGCCTGGCTCAAGCGGCTGAAGCGGCGACGCCTTGATCTGGACGAAGAGGACTTCAAGGCCGAGATCCGCGCGCACCTCGCGATCGCCGAAGACGAGCGGATCGCCGACGGGGCCGATCGGCAGGATGCGCACTACGCGGCCCTGAGGGAATTCGGCAACGTCACACTGACAACCGAAGAAGCCCGCCGCGTCTGGACGCCGTCGTGGCTCGAGTCCTTGCGCGACTACGCCAGCGACGTGCGTTACGCGATCCGCTCGCTCGCGAAGAACCCCGCCTTCTCGCTCACCGTTGTCGGCGTCCTCACGCTGGGCATCGGCCTGAACGCCGCCGTCTTCACGATGCTCAAAGGCATGGCGCTCAACCCGATCGCAGGTGTTGACGGGTCGGCCCGGCTCGCCGTCATCTTCGGCGAAACGAGCGCGGGACGCCCGGTCCGCGTGTCCTACCCCGAGTACCGCGACCTCCGCGATCACGATCGCGCGTTCTCGGGGATGTTCGGTTCCAGCTTCGCCACGGTGAATCTGGGCCGAGGCCGAAGCGCACGCCAAATCTGGAGCGAGCTCGTCACGGGAAACTACTTTCAAATCCTCGGCGTTCGCGCCGAGCTGGGGCGGACGCTTCTGCCGTCGGACGAGATCGCTCCCGGCCGCCATCCGGTCATCGTGCTCAATGCCGGCCTGTGGCGACGCGACTTCGGCGCCGATCCGGACATCGTCGGCAAGACGGTCGAGATCAACAACTACCCGCTGACGGTCGTCGGAGTGGCCGATGCGACGTTCCACGGCACGAGCGTCGTCTACGACATCGAAGCGTTCATCCCGGTCATGATGGCGCCGGAGCTCGGCGTCACCTTTGGAAGCCGGCAGACCACGCCATCAGGCATTTTCTCGGACCGCCACGCCGCTCTCTTCTACCCGCAGGGTTACCTGCGTCCGGGCACGAGCCTCGGCAACGCCGCCGCGCAGACCGGCGCGCTCTGGGCCACGCTCGCGCGCGAACGGCCCCTCGACGATGCCCGGGGCGGGCCGCTCGCGGATGCCGCGGAGCGGGTTCGTGTCGTACCGTTCTGGCAGATGCCGCAGGGTGCCCCGTCGATCATCCTGCCGACGCTGGGAGTGCTCAGCGCGATGGCTCTGCTGGTGCTGCTGATTGCGTGCGCGAACATCGCGGGGCTCGTCCTCGTGCGCGGGATGTCGCGACGCGGCGAAGTCGCGCTGCGCCTCGCGCTCGGCGCGACGCGGACGCGGATCGTCCGCCTGCTCGTCGTCGAAAACCTCGTCCTCGCCCTGCCCGGCGCCCTTCTTGGCGTTCTGCTCGCGCAGAGCGGGATCCCTGTGCTGGTCGGTTATCTCGAGTGGCTCGCGGCCCCGGAGCGTGTCTTCCTGAACATCGACGTCGACCGCGTCGTCATCGCGTTCGCGGTGCTGGTCGCCTGCGTGAGCGCGCTCGTGTTCGGATTCGCCCCGGCGGTTCACAGCTCGCGGGTCGATCTGGTGTCGGTCATCAACGAGGATGCCTCGCCGCGCGGCGCGTCGCGCGGACGGCTGCGGGCGGGTCTCGTGATCGCGCAGGTGGCGGTGTCGCTCCTGCTCCTGGTCGGGGCCGGGCTCGTGACGCGCAGCCTCGAGGCCGCGCGGCGCGCGAATCCCGGCTTCGACGCGAGCCACGTGACGATGCTCGCCGTGGACGTCAGGCAGAACGCGTACGACCAGTCGCGCGGCCGCGTGTTCTACCGCGAGCTGCTGGACGCGGTGCGTGCCGATTCCGGCGTCGAGTCGGCCACCCTCGCCGCCTTCACTCCGATGGCGTTTCTCGATACGCCCGCGCGGCGTGTAACGATCGAGGGCTACGAGCCACGTCGAGGCGAGGACCTGGCGTTCATGTCGAACACCGTCGGGCCGGACTACTTCCGCACGCTCCGAATCCCCCTCATGGCCGGTCGAGCGTTCGACGACCGGGACGACGAGTCGGGTGCGCCGGTGGCGGTCGTCAACGACACGCTCGCCGAGAGGTTCTGGGGCGGCGCGGCGAACGCGATCGGCAAACGCATCCGTGTCGGCGACGGCGACTGGCAGACCGTGATCGGCGTGGCGGCGGACGTGAAGTACCTGCGCATCAACGAATCACCGCGCCCGTACTTCTACCTGCCATTCCTGCAGTCGTACCGGTCGAGCATGATCCTGCACACGCGAGGCCCGGCGCCTGTGGAGCGCCTTGTGGAACAGGCGCGCGCGCACGTCGCTGCGCTCGACGCCGATCTGCCGATTCTGTACGCCAGGCCGCTGAGCGAAGGGATCATCGGCGCGCTGCTTCTCTTCAACCTGACGGCGAAAATGTTGTTCCTCTTTGGCGTGGCCGGCATGGCGCTGGCCGCGATGGGCACCTACGGGCTGGTGTCGTACACCGTGAAACAGAGCACGCACGAGATCGGCATCCGCATGGCGCTCGGCGCGACGGGCCCCCTGGTCGTTCGCCAATTTGTCGGACGAGGCCTGCGGCTCGGCGCGGTTGGCGCAGCTCTCGGCATCGTTGCCGCACTCGGCGTCAGCAGGCTGCTCGGGAGCGTGCTGTTCGGCGTCAGCGCGACCGACGCCGTCTCCTTCGCGCGTGCGCTGGCGGTCGTCCTCGGCGGCGTCGTCGTCGCGACGATTATTCCAGCCTGGCGCGCGGCACAGATCGATCCGCTGACCGCGCTGCGGCATCAATAGTCATCGAACCACCCGCAAAGCCGTTGGCGACGTCAGCGGGCCAGAGGAGACCATCGGTCCTATGTACGACCTCGCCGCGACCACGTGGTCGTACCACTTCCTGGCCACAGCCAGGTTGTTCCTGAAAACGTGAAGGTCGAGCGTGAAGCGGTCGATCTTGAGCGCGGTCGTCTCGCGCAGCCGCACGTTGGGAAAGTCGGCGATCAGCTGGCCGTCCAGCCAGAACGCGATGCGGCCGTCGCGCTGGCCGGGCGTGTTGGCCTTGACCATCATTTCGTAGGAGTACCAACGGCCGAGCACGGGTGTGACGTCGGGGCGCGCAACGAACTCCGGCCCGAAATCGAATGGCGTGCTCGAGAACGGCAGGACGATCCCGGTGGGGAAGAAGTGATCCCCCCAGATATCGCGCTGGTCCGGATGGTAGATGTACGCGTTGAGCCTGCCGGGATTCGCAGTGGCGCCGCTGTCCCGCCAGGCTTCGTAGCTGACGAGAAACTTGTTGAAGCCGTCGGCGCGAACACCGGGGCAACAATACTGGGCTGAGATAGTGCTTCCGTTGTGGCTGGATCCCACGACGTTGAAGCCCCCGTCGTACCTGGCGTAGTAGCGCAGGAACAACGTGTCCTCCCTGGGGCTGACGACTTTCGCGACGGTGTTCGACACCTCGTTCGTCGTCTGAGGCACGGTGAACTCGAGCGACTTTCCACGAAAGACGTTTGCCGTCTCGGTCGCGATGCGGATGTTGGCGGAGTGGTACGCCTCGTTCCACCTGCTGGTCAGCCCCGCGGCGCTGCTGTAGGACTCGAAGTCGTCCGCGAATATGACCGCCGGGTCGGAAGCGATCCCCACATCGAACGGGTAGTGCGCCGCGATTCCGGTGTTTCCGGTCGGAAGCGGAGCGGCGCTCAACACGGCGACGAGCGTCAGTCCAAGCACCGAGACCGACAGGGCAGTGCGAATCGTCATGTGGGCTCTCCGAAACCAAAAGTGCCGACTGGCGTACAAATCCGTTGCGCGCGACGGCCTGGACGGGAAGGCTCACGCACCTGGCTCCGCAATTGCTGTGCCGCGCTCCCCCGATACAAAAGTGGCCCCCGCGTCACAACGGTGGAGGGAGCTATGAGCACAATCCACATTCTTGTTTTCACGATGGCTGCGTTTGCGCAGGCGGCAAGTCCCGTCTCGTCAAACGACGACGACGACGTCGTCAGGGCCAGAGCGACGCTCAACAGTTGCACTGACGGCAGTCCGGCCGGCTCGGCGACGCTATTCGAGGAACGCTCCTCAGAGGGCGTCAAGGAGGTCACCGTTCTGGTGTCCGCACGGAACCTGGCGGCAGGGAAGCATGCCGTCCACATCCACGCGGTTGGCAGCTGCGAGTCATCGTGCGCCGGCGCCGGGAGCCATCTCGACCTCGGTCCTTTCGGCAACAACTCCCCGGTGACGGCGAACCACCCCTATCATTCGGGCGACCTGATCAATGTGCGCGTGGGGTCGTCCGGCCGAGGGTCGATGTCCCATGTGACCAGCCGCATCGCACTCTCCGACGGCAACCTCAGCATCTTCGACGCGGATGGTGCGTCGGTCATCATTCATGCGCTGCCGGACGCGTATTGCACCGACCCAACCGATCCGAATTGCGCCGGCGGCGGGCGCGTCGCCTGCGGGATCATCCAGCGCGTTCAGTGATCGCTCGTCGGGGATAAGTCTTCGCTTCTTGCCGTGGCCCCTCGGATCCGCGAGAATATGCCCGCTGGTCCGAGGTGAGCCATGAAGAAGAAGACGAACAAGACACGCCATCGTCGGATGACACGCCGCGAGTTCGTCGGTGGGGCCGTGGCCACCGCCGGCGTGCTTTTCGGGGCGCCCGCGCTGCTGCGTGGCCGGAATCTGAACGACAAGCTGGATATCGCGTTCATCGCCTGCGGCGGCCGCGCCATCGCGAACATCAAAGAACTCACGATGACGCCATGGAGTGGAGGCCCGGCACCGGCCGCACCGCACCCGGACGAGAACGTCGTCGTCCTCTGCGACGTGGATCAGACGGCCGTCGACGCCGCCTCGCAGCGGTTCCCGCAGGCCCGGAAGTACAACGACCTCCGGCGCGTCTTCGACCGGCCGGACGACTTCGACGCGGTCGTCGTCTCCACGACCGAACACACGCACGCGTTCGCAACCTACCTCGCGCTGACGCAGGGCAAGCACGTCTACTGCGAGAAGCCGCTCACCTACAACATCTGGGAAGCCCGGCTCATCCGCGAGACCGCCGCGAGGTACCCGAAGCTGTCGACGCAGATGGGCAACCAGGGGCACGCGTCCCCCGCGCGCCGCACGATCAAGGAAATCCTGATGACCGGCGTCATCGGCCCGGTGCGCGAAGTCCACGTCTGGGCGGAGCGAGCGTGGGGGCTCCAGGATGCCGCGTCCGCCGAGAAGTTCGACAAGCCGCACGGGTTCTACAACGGCATCCAGATCGTGGACCGGTTCAAGGAAGAGATGCCGATCCCTCCGACCAATCATTTCGATCTGTGGCTGGGACCCGCCCCGGCGCGGCCGTTCCACGCGACCTACTTCCCGGGGCCCCGGTGGTACCGCTGGTGGGACGTCGGCAACGGCACGATGAGCGACCTCGGCAGCCACGACAACGACGTGCCGTACACGGTGCTCGACATCAAGCAGCCGCTGACGATCGAAGCCAGGTCGCCGAATGGTCCGGCCCACAAGGAACTGGCGCCCGCGACGATGACCGTGATCTACGAGTTCCCGGCGTCGCCATCGGGCGCGCCGCCGGTAAAACTCGTCTGGCACCAGGGGGACAGCAAACCGCCAGGCTGGGTGCCGGAGTGGGGCGGCCGGTCGCAGCTGTTCATCGGCGAAAAGGGCATGCTGCTCGGCAACGGCAAGCTGCTGCCCGAGGAGAAGTTCAAGGACTTCCAGAAGCCGCCCGAAACGCTGCCCCGCTCGCCGGGCCACTGGGTCGAGTGGGTCAACTACGCCAAGGGCCTCGGCCCGGTACCCGGCTCGAACTTCCAGTACGCCGGTTGGACGACGGAAGCGAATCACCTGGGCAACGTGGCCTATCGGACCGGGAAGAAGATTGAGTGGGACTACGAGAACCTGCGCGCTCGCAACGCTCCGGAAGCGGCCCCGTTCATCAAGAGGCCGGAGTACCGCAAGGGCTGGCAGGACATTCTGAAGATGACGACCTGAGGGGCTTGGGGCCTGGGGCCTGGGGCCTGGGGCTTAGGGCTTAGGGCTTGGGGCTTGGGGCTTGGGGCTGGAGTACGTATGCTCATCACACGGCGCGATTTCGTGAAGGCCACGGCTCTCGCGCCCGCCTTCGCGGCCGAAGCTGCGAACGCGGTCCGCGAGGGCGGGCCGGTGCAGACGAAGGAAGCGGTCCATCCGGTGGCCGTCCGCGTCGGCATGACCGACTGGAACCTGGGGCAGCGCGGCGACATCACGAAGATCGCGCTCGCCCGCGAGATCGGTCTCGACGGTATTCAGGTGAGCCTGCAGTTCCCGACCGACGGGAAGACGCCGACGCTGCGGGATCCGAAAACGCAGGCGGCCTTCCGGGCCGCCGCGCTCGAGAACGGCATCCAGATCTGCTCGCTCGCCATCGGCTCGCCGGGGAAGTCCCGCATGCCGCTGCACACCAACCCGGCGGCGGCGATCCTGCTCGTCGAGGCGGTCGAGGTGGCGCGCAATCTCGGCACCAACAACATCCTGCTGCCGATTCTCGGCGACAGTCACATCGACATGGAGAACCCGTCCCAGGTGGACACCTTCGTCGCCATGATGAAGGAAGTGGCGCGCTACGCGGAAAAGCACGACGTCGTCGTCGCCATCGAAGACTGGATCTCGGCCGAGGACAACATCAAGCTGCTGGATGCCATCGGCTCCGACTACGTGGCCATCTACTACGACGCGCACAACATCGTCGGGCGCGCGAAGAACGTGAAGGACATCTACGCCGAACCAAAGATGCTGGGAAAGCGCATCCACCAGATCCACGTCAAGAATGCCGACATGCTGTTGGCCACGCCGGGCGGGCGGTTGGATTGGGCGCGGATGGCGCAGGAGTTCTACACGATCGGCTACCGCGGCTGGTACGTCCTCGAGACCAGCTCACCGACGAAGGACCTCGTCGCCGACACCCGCGCCAACATCGAGTACGTGAAGAAGACGTTCAGGATGCCGCCGCGGGCACCCGAGAGCTTTTGAGGCAATAAACGGCTAACCCCGCCCTCAAACCCCGCATTGCTTCCATTGATCTGTTGCGGGGCACCATCATGATCATCATGGCGCTCGATCATGTCAGGGACTTTTTTCTTGCTGACTCATTCGTGTTTCGCCCGCTTGATCTGAGTCACACGACTGTTCCACTGTTCTTTACCCGCTGGATCACACATTTCTGTGCACCGGGGTTTGTATTCCTGGCGGGTACTTCAGCCTGTTTCGTCGGCCAACGAAAAAGTACCAGAGAGCTGAGCCTCTTCTTGCTGACGCGGGGCTTGTGGCTGCTGTTTCTGGACGTCCTCCTCGTCAACTTTGGCTGGTCTTTTAATTTCAGCTTCCCCTTTCTTACGTTGAATGTTCTCTGGGCTCTTGGGGCCAGCATGATTGCGCTGGCAGCGTTAGTTCATCTTCCGAAGCCTTTTATCCTCGTCATTGGTTTGGTCATGGTCGCAGGCCATAACCTTCTCGACGGTGTTCATGTTGGCGGGAACAATCCGGCGGCATTTGGCTGGGCCCTGCTGCACGAACCCAACGCGTTCAACGTCGGCGCCAGAAGTCTCTCTGTCGGGTATCCGCTGGTGCCGTGGCCCGGAGTGATGGCCCTGGGGTATTGTTGCGGACGGTTGTACGCAGACGACTTCGATGCCGGCCGCAGGAGAAGAGTCCTGATCCTGCTTGGCGGATCGATGATCCTGTCATTCGTCGTGCTCCGCTCCTTCAATCTCTACGGAGACGCCTCGCACTGGACGAAACAATCGTCGGCCGTCATGTCGTTTCTGTCCTTTATCAGAACGTCAAAATATCCGGCGTCGCTGTTGTTCCTGTTAATGACTTTGGGACCTGCGCTGCTGTTCCTGGCTTTCACGGAAAGAGCTAGTGGAAAGCTAGCCGGTATTGTCTCTGTCTACGGCCGTGTGCCTTTGTTTTACTACCTGGTGCACATTGCCGTCATTCACCTTCTTGCGTTGCTTGTTGCAGAGTTCACTCCGGGTTATGACTGGAGTGATTGGATCTTAACCAGGCCGCCATGGGAGGCTGGATTCAAAGGTTACGGATTCTCTCTAGCGATAACCTGGCTGATTTGGGCAGGTCTCGTCGTGGGCTTGTACCCTCTTTGCAAGTGGTATGACTCGTACAAACAGAAGCACAAGAATCAATGGTGGCTAAGTTACGTGTGATGTGAACCTGGTCCGTATGCCCGCTTTGCTTCCATGTGTGCTGCTAACCTCGTTGCTCGCCACTCCACAAGGGCCGTCTCCCTCTGTAGCAAACACCGACGTCCGTCTCAGTACCATCCCGCGTCGCGTGTTTGTCGACAACGACGGCATCGTCGAACCCTCGCCGACCGAGAGCTTCCTCTTCTTTGTCGTGGTCGAGGACGACGGCAGCACCCCCGTCGAACCGGTCGAGGCGCGGATCGAGCTTCTGTCTCGGGGTGAGCCCGTTCAGGTCGAGGAGCTTTCTGCGCGGGCCTTGCAGAGCGTGCGCGGCGTCCGTTTCAAAACGCCACGCATTGCGCTATCGGAGACGTTCGACCTTCGCCACCATTTCTCGGTGCCGGTTGCGCTCAACGTCGACCGCGTCCGCTACCGCCTCACGCTCACCCGCGGCGGTGTGCACTCCGCGGCCGTGCTGGAGATTCCTCTGGAGCGGCACGAGCCCAAGGCCGAGCTCATCTGCCCAGTCAAAAGGCGATTCATGATCGTCTCGGGCCACGACGCCAACGAACCGCACGCGGGTGGATGGAGCCAGCAGCATGCCTACGACATCATGGTGCTCGGCCCTGATTTCGGCTTCGCGCGGAACGAGGGCCGGCGGAACGAGGACTATTTCGGCTGGGGCCAGCCCGTGCTGGCGCCGGCCGACGGTGTCGTCGTGTTTGCACGTAACGATGTGCCTGACCAGCCCCGCCCCGGTGTCGTCGACGCGCAATTGTACGAGACGCTTCAGGATCCTCGCTCGGCCTCCACTGGAAATACTGTCGTCATCGACCACGGGCATGGCGAGTACAGCGCCCTCTCGCACCTCCAGAAGGGCTCCGTGCGAGTCGAGGCGGGGCAGCGCGTGCGTCGCGGCGACCAGATTGGCCGGCTCGGCAGCTCCGGGAGCTCGGAGCTGCCGCACCTGCACTATCAGCTCATGGCCGGGCCGGACTTGTTCCGCAGCGACAGCCTGCCCGCCCGGTTTACCAACGTCTGGATCGAAGCCTTCACGACGCAGGCGATGCGCGTCGCGAAAGCGAAGCGGGGGATCCCGCTCACCGCAAGGTAGCCTTCAGCCTAATGACGAAGCAGTTCAAGCGCGGCTCGTACCATCGGCACCGGGGAATGATCTACGCCGGGTACGATTCGAAGCTCCCAGCGGAAGGGTACGCCCAGCGCCGCCGCTTCGTCGGTCGCCGTGGCAAAAAACCGCAAGCCTCTGGCGAAGCGGGTCGTTCCCTGCGCCATCGAACCGGCTTCACGTTCCCTATCAGTAGTATCCCGATCGCCGAGTAACACGACGAGCTCGCGCGAGAATGCCTTGCGCAACACGTTCCGATCGATCGGACTATCGGCGAGCCCGTACGGAAACTTCTCTGTCCAGGAAGGGAAGGCGTAGCGACCGGCGCTCGCGGCCACTGCGCGGCGAAAGCGGGCTTCCGGCGCGAAGAGCACGAGACGATGGACGAACTGACCGCCGCCGGAGAACCCAACGATGTCGTAGTCATTGCGCGTCAGAGCGAGATCGTGCCGAACGGCGTCGAACAGCCGTTCGATGGCGGTCAGGGCCCATTGCGATTTCGGAAGGATTCGGCCCGTAGCATCGAGCATGTTGCCGAAGGTGTAGGCATCCCCGGGGTAGTACTTCTCGGAGAACTGCGGCGCAAGCACGATCGCATTCAGGACCTGAACGTCGGACGCCGCAATATCGCAGGCCTGACGAGCGGTCTGTGATTCGCTGCCGTGCATGACGAAGACGATGCGGGTATCGGTCGCGAGGGATGGCGGACGGCAGAACCACACCGTGATCGGATGATGAGAACCAGGATCCGTGAAAACAAAACTGCCGGACGTCTGACGCTTGATCTCGGCGACGTTGAGCTGACGCGCCGCGACAGGGCCATCGCTGACGAGGACGAGTGTGAGCGCGAGAAGTCGCCGTATAGTGAGACCGGTCACGTGCCGCGATCCTACCCCTTAACCAGTCCCGAAATCGGGACGAGAACGGGACGCGCAAAACCATTGACAGACCTGTCGGACGACCGCAGCATTCGACGATGCTGTGGAACACACTCAGCGAACTGAAGCTGGCCGCGCGGGCGCTCGCCAAGCGCCCCGGGTATTCGGCCGTCGCGGCGCTGACGCTCGCGCTGGGCATTGGCGCCAACGTCGCCATTTTCACGGTCGTGAACGCCGTGTTGATCCGGCCGCTTCCGTATCCGGATGCCGACCGCATCGTCGAGGTCCGGCACCACGCGCCGGGCCTCGACATGGCCACCTTGCAGAGCTCGCCGGGACTCATCGAGAAGTATCGCCAGAGCGCGCGAACGCTGACGCGCATGGCGGGATACAGAATACGGCGCCTCAACCTGGCGGACGGCGGAAGCCCCGAGCGTGTGCGCGCGGTCGCGGCGACGCCCGAGCTCTTCGACGTTCTGGCGACGCGCCCGGCGCTCGGTCGGCCCTTCAACGATTCGGACGTCCAGACGGGCGCGCGGCTCGCGACGATCCTCACGCACGGCCTGTGGCACTCCCGCTTCGGAGCCGATCCGGGCGTCGTCGGTCGAACGGTGCAACTCGACGGTCAGGCGGCGGAGATCGTCGGGGTCATGCCGCCCGGTTTCGCGTTTCCGGATCCTGGAACCCGGCTGCTCGTTCCCTTGACGCTCGATCCGAACAGCGGCTTCGGCGCGTTTGGCATGACGTCGCTCGCGCGTCTCAAGCCGGGCGTCACGCTCGACGCGGCGCGGAACGAGGTCGGCCAGCTGCAGAAGCGCATCCCGGAATGGTTCCCTGGCCTCACCGGGGAGATCCTGACCGGCTTCGGGTGGTCGGTCACCGTCGCGCCGCTCGGCGACCGCGTGGTTGCGGACATTTCCAGAACGTTGTGGATCCTCTTCGGCACCGTGGGCCTCGTGCTGCTCATCGCGGGGGCGAACGTCGCCAACCTGTTCCTGGTCCGCGCGGAGTCGCGGCAGCGTGAAATCGCGGTGAGGTCGGCGCTCGGAGCCAGCCGCAGCCGGATCGCAGGCACGTTCCTGGCGGAGAGCCTGGTGCTTGCGTTGACTGGCGGCTTCGCCGGAGTGCTGATGGCCGGGCGTGCGACCCGCCTGCTGGTCGCGTACGGACCTGCGCAGCTGCCGCGTCTGCATGAAGTGCAGATGGACACGACCGTATTCGCGTTCGCCGTGGTACTCAGCGTGCTGTCCGCGCTCGTGCTGGGAGTCCTGCCGACGCTCGGCATCACTCGCCGGTCGCTGGCCGCGCTCGTTCGCGAGGGAGGCCGCGGCAGCACGGCGGGACGGCGGAGACACCGCGTACGGCAACTGCTCATCGTCGCGCAGGTCGCGATGGCTCTCGTGCTTCTTGTCGGCTCAGGCCTGCTCCTCCGGAGCGCCGCGCGGTTGAACGCGGTCGATCCGGGTTTTCGGGTCGAAGGGCTGCTGACGGCCGGAGTCAGCCTCGGAGCGCAGAGCGATCGCGCTCGAGCGGTGGTGTTCTATCACCGAGTGCTGGATGAGATGGCCAAAGTACCAGGCGTCGCGGGTGTCGGTGCCGCGAGCAGCCTGCCGATTGAGCCAGGCAGCTTGAACGGCTACGGCTTCGCGATCCGGTCCCGGCCGCGGCCCGACAGCGAGATACCGCCCTCCACGATGGTCACCGCCGTGACGGCGGGCTATTTTGAAACGCTGGGCGTGCCCCTTCTCGACGGCCGCGCGCCGGAGCGATCGGATGCCGATCAGGGCCGGCCCGTCGCGTGGGTCAACAAGGCCTTCGCGCGCCGGTTTCTCGACGATCGGGCCATTGGCGAAGGCCTGGAGATCCAGGACAGGTGGCTCGAGATTGTCGGTATCGTCGGCGACGTCCCAACCTTCGGGCTGCGCGAGGAGATCCGGCCCATGGTGTACGTGCCTCTCAGTGACCGCGCCGTCGGACTCGATGTCATGCAAGCCGTCGTTCGGACCGGCGGTGCGCCGGGGTCGCTCGTCACCGGGCTGCGCCAGGCAGTCGATCGCGTCGATGCCTCCGTGCCGCTGACGGCCGCGCGGACGATGAGCGACATCATTGCGGGATCGCTGGCTCAGGCGTCCTTCACGATGCTGCTGCTCGCGATCGCGGCCGGCGTCGCGCTCGTGCTCGGTGTCGTGGGGCTGTACGGCGTCATCAGCTACATCGTGACGCAGCGCACGGCGGAAATCGGCGTGCGCCTGGCGCTCGGCGCCGAGCCGGCCAGAGTGCGCGCCATGGTGCTCCGCCAGGGCGTGACCGTCGCGCTCGCGGGAGTTGTCGTCGGGCTCGTGGCGGCGTCGGCCGCGACGCGCCTCATGGCGTCGCTCCTGTTCGAAGTCTCCGCGCGCGACCCGGTGACCTTTGCGACGGCGGCGGCGGCGCTCATCTCCGTGAGCGCGCTGGCGACCTACGTCCCGGCGCGGCGGGCGGCGGGCATCGATCCGCTGAACGCGCTTCGCGATCAAGGCTGAGCCACATTGCGCGCATCCAGGAGGTACAGCACGCCGCGGCCGTAGTCGATGATCGCGCCTGAGTGGAGCAGGACATCGGCACCGACCACGCCGTCGACCGGTTCGCTGCCGTTGGCGGCGAGCGCCTGGTTGACCGTGTCGAGGTCCATGACGAACACGCGATCGAGGTGCGTCTGGAATCCGTCGAGCGTTACTGACGCCACCGGCGCGCTGTCGGTCCGCGCGCTCGTGGCCCCCAACCCTCCGCCCAGATTGTCGACGAAGCGCGGCTCGAGACCGAGCGAGGCGGCCGTGCCCCGGTCGATGACCGTCCTCGACGCGCCCGTGTCGAGGAGGAACACCACCGATCGCCCGCCGATCGTTCCGGCGATCGAGAAGTGACCGACCTTCGTCCTGGTTAGCTCAACCGGAGAATAGCCGCGCGAAACGAGCAGGTGATGGAGCGCTCGGTCGCTGCTGTCGTTCATGGCATTCTTTTATGACGCTCCGCACGGGGGATCAAGCGATGAGAGAATCCGCACATAGTGATGACGTCGTCACGAAGGGAAACGTCCGGACGAGCGTGGAGGTGGCGCTGGACGCCCTTGCCGGAAAATGGAAGCTGACGATCATCACGATACTCGCCGGCAGGGCGCGCCGGACCGGGGAGCTGCGAAAGGCGATTCCCGTGGTCAGCCAGCGGATGCTGATCGCGCAGTTGAGGGAATTGCAGCGCGACGGCCTCGTGGCTCGAACGTCGTACAACGAAGTGCCGCCGCGCGTCGTCTATCGACTGACCAGGTACGGCCGGACAGCGCTTCCCATAGCCCGCGCCCTGTCGCGATGGGGCGTCCGGCACGCCGAGCAGGTGTTCCCGAACCAGGGCATCGAGTATCGAATGGAAGAGATCGGCTGCCGCTAACGGGGAGGCCATTATGAGTCGGATCGTCGCCGTCGTAGCCGCTGCTGTACCGTTCGTCCGCCACCGGATTCGGCCAGGCATCTGACGAGGCCCCTGTGTTTCTCGCTCTCATGGTGGGTACGGCTGCAGTGACCCCGCAGCAACCGGACCCGCGTCGACAGCCGGGCGCGACGGTCACGATCTACGCGCCCGAACAGCACGACCTCTATGACGGTCACTACGTCCTCTCGGCCAGCCGCATCTACATGGTCGGCGGGCTGAACGATCCGGCAGGCTGGGATCACATGGACAACGAGGCCAGGAGCGTGAAACCGGTCTCGGGGACGGCGGAAATCGACGTCGACGAGCTCACGAACACCGGCACGTTCGTGGCACGCCTGCAGATTCCCGAAGGGGACCTCACGCTGGCGATCGACAAGTTCAACGAGTTCAGTCCCTGCCAGAACGGCGGCATCGTGGGAGTCCTGCACGAGCACGGGACCGATTCCGGCTGTGGCGACAACAACTGGCCGAAGACCTTCGTCTACCTGGCGGGCTGGGGTTTCGGGCACGCCACCCTGAACGGCAAGCCGCTCTACGACAACTACGAGATGCATTTCATGGTCACGCAGGGGATTCGCGATCGCAAGACGTTGCGCGTGAACTATCCGATGGCGAACAAGAAGCAGCCCGCCGGCGAGGTGAATCCCGCTACGCAACAGATCGATTTCTACATCCGCAGCCCGCAGCAGAATCCGAAGAACCGCCCGAATCGCGAGGTGTTCATGCACTTCTTTGGGATGGAGGTCACCTGGAAGTAGTGGATCCTCTGGCGAGTTAGCTCAACCTTCAGCTCATCAGTTCGCATCGCCACTTTGGGGTGGAATGACGCCCACGGCCAAATGCGGGCGCACACGCAGTGTGCGCGTGCAGCGCGACCGAAACTTGTTGCAACTCTGAAATAAACCGGAAGTATGATTCTCCCCGTCATCTAGCCTTGGGCAGCCGTGAAGGACACACCTGCATGGCTGCGTCTGCGTCTTTTCCGGCCTTCGCTCTGCTCGTCGCAGCCCCGCTCTATGCCCAGTCCACCGCCACGCTGCAGGGACGGGTGTTCGATGCGTCCGGCGCAGTGCTTCCCGGCGCAACGATCAGCGTGCGCAACGCCTCCACCGGATTCGACCGTTCGGTTCGCACCGATGACGAAGGGCGCTATCACGTCGAGGCGATCCCCGCGGGCTCGTACGAGGTCGCTGCGGCGGCGAGCTCGCTGCCGCCCGGCAGCACCATCCAGTTTCGGGACCTCTCGACGTGGGAGCGCAATAAACAGGAAATCATCGTCATCCTTGGCGTACTGCTGCTGCAGTCGGGATTGATCGCGGCGCTGCTCGTCGAGCGTCGTTCTCGACGCCGTTCGGAGATGGCGCTGCGCGAAAGCGAAGAGCGTGCCGAGATTGCCGGCGTGTCGCTGGGGGTCGGGTTCTGGTCGTGGGAACCACACACAGACCAGATGTGGACGACGCGACAGTGTGCGTGGCTCCTGGGCCCGGAGACGGGGAAGCCCTTGACGCTGAGTGCGTTCCTGGATGCCCTGCGGCCGCAGATCGGCGAGCCCGGCGAGAGCGCCTTCGAGCATGCCGTCAGAAGCGGCACGCCCTTCGACGGTGAGTGGCCCATGACGCACGCCGACGGGCGGGTGCGCTGGATCGCGGCCGCGACGCGCCCCAGCGGCGATTCGAGCGGCCACGCTCACGTGACCGGCGTCCTGATGGACATCACCGCCCGCAAGACCGCCGAGCTCCAGGCGGAGGAGCACCGCCGCGAACTGGCGCACCTGGGCCGGGTGGCGATGCTCGGCGAGATGTCCGGCGCGCTCGCCCACGAGTTGCGACAGCCGCTCATGGCCATCCGGAGTTACGCGCAGGGCTCGCTGCGCCTGATCGGGAGCGGGGGAATCGAGACGGCCAGCCTGCGGGATGGCCTCCAGGCGATCGTCAAGGCCGAGAAACATGCCGGGGCGGTCATCGATCGCACGCGGGCGCTGCTCAAGCGGAACGAACCTCGGCCGGAGGAGCTGGATATCAACGAAGTCGTCCGTGAGACGCTCGAGCTCGCCTCGGTCGAGCTCGTCGCGCGAGCCGTGGCATTGAGCATCCAACTTGCGCACGCCCCCCCACCGGTCGTCGGCGAACGCGTCGAACTGCAGCAGGTGCTGATGAACGTCATCCTGAATGGGTGCGAGGCGATGAGCGGACTGGCGCCGAGGCGCCGCCGATTGCACATCAGCACCGCATTCGACGAGAAGCGAGTTCAGATCGTGGTGCGCGACGCGGGCACGGGGATCCCGGAGGATCGGATCCGTCTGGTGTTCGAGCCATTCGTGACGACCAAGCCGGACGGTCTGGGTCTCGGGCTCGCTATCTGCCGGTCGATCGTTCGCGCGCTCGGAGGAGACATCGCCGCAAAGAACAATCCGGAGGGTGGGGCCACCTTCGAGATTTCATTGCCGCATGGCGTTCGAGACGCAAATGGTGGTACGAATGCACTCGATGACAGCAGCGCCGGCCCAGTCGGTGCGCATCGTCGTCGTTGACGACGACGAAGACGTACGGCTGGCGCTGCGTCAGGAAGCCACGCGCACGCGATCGAGCAGGCGCACGAGCGACGCAACCGAATCGACTTCCAGCTTGCGCATCGCGTGGCCGCGGTGGACCTTCACGGTCTCCTCGCTGATCTCGAGCTCGAACGCAATCTGCTTGTTCAGGAGCCCACGAGCCACCATCTCCGTCACCTGACGCTCGCGCGTCGTCAGCCGCGCGAACCGTGCCGCGGATTCGTCCCGTTCGCCTCGCCGTTGGCGCGCCTCCGCGGCGCGCGCCAGCGCCCGCGTGACTGCCTCGAGCAGGATTGAGTCGTCTACGGGCTTGACGAGAAAATCCACGGCGCCATCCCGCATCGCCTTCGCCGTCGAGGGCACGTCGGCCTGCCCGCTGAGGAACACGATCGGGATCGACCTACCCGCTTGCGCCAGCCGCTGTTGAACCTCCAGGCCGTCCAGATCCGGGAGGTGCAGGTCGAGCACAAGACACAACGGGCCCTCGGGAACGGGACGCTGAAGAAACGGCATCGCGGAAGGGAAGGTCTCGACGTCCAGGCCGGCGGACTCGAACAGAAACTTCAGCGAGCTTCGAACCAGCGGCTCGTCATCTATCACGAAAACACGTGCGTTCTTCGGAGCCATACGCGCCGCCCTGGGTACGTGTGCGCATCAGCAACCAGCGCACTATCACTTTAGTCGTACCACGTAAGTGTAATAGCGCCGAGGCGGAATCGCCCGTAAATTCCTCCGGGGCGTGAAACATGGCGACTATCCTCCAGGCACCTCTCGTAAACATCCCGATTCAGGGCCTGCCCGTTCCGGCAGCCGCCCTCGACTGCAACTGCGTGATCGCTTTTGCAAACCGTCAGTTTGCGCGCATGTGCGGGCAACCACACTCGACGTGTTCCGGGCAACGGCTTGTCGACCTGGTGGCCGAGCCCGACCGGCCGGCCGTGGAAGACGCGCTCAACGGCCTGACCCTCGCCGTGGGTGGATCGCCTCGGACCTGTCGGATCCGAGCGCTGCGGGCCAAGCGCCCGTTCCTCTGCCTCGTGATCGACATCACGCGGCTTGCGGCTGAGTCGGTGATCCCCTACCTGGTGTGTGTGCAGGCGATGCCGCGCAGGCGACGCGTGGACCGGCCGCATCGCCGACGTCAGGCTCGCCCCGGAAGACGACAGGGTATCGCCTCGGACTCCGTCTCATCCTCCGTCATGCTGGACGTCCAGCCCTGGCCGAAGGTTCTGATCACGTTGTCGCACGAGTTTCGCGGCCCGCTGAACGCGATTCGGGGCTGGGCCCAGATGGCGGAGCAGGGCGTGCTGCCCTCCGAGAGCGTGCCGCGGGCGCTCACGGTCATCGGACGGAACGCCGCGAGCCTGTCCGACATGATCGAGAAAATGTTTGATCTGTCACGCCGGGCGACGGGATCGCTCGTGGTCAAGCAGGACATGCTCGATCTGAATCCGCTCGCGCAGCTGGTCGTCGAGTCCACGCTGCCGGCCGCGAGATCCCGCAACGTGGTTCTGAGTGTGAGACGCGCGGACGACACGCTTCTCGTCAAGGGCGATCCGTTCAGGCTCGAGCAGGTCGTCAGGAACCTCGTCGAGAACGCCATCAAGTTCACCCCGACGGGCGGCCACGTGCATGTCCACACCGGGTCCGACGGCTCGTTCGCCGAGCTCGTCGTCGCGGACGACGGGCTCGGCATCTCGCCGGATGTACTGCCCATCATCTTCGAACCATTCCGGCACGACGATGCGAGCGTGCGGCCGACGGAACGCGGCCTCGGTCTGGGCCTCGCGCTGGTTCGAGAGTTGGTTCAACTGCATGGTGGCGACGTGCGCGCGATCAGCGGAGGAAAAGGGCAAGGCGCGACGTTCATCGTCAGGCTGCCACTGGTGAACAGCGCGGTGGCCGCGTAAGCAAGGCAGCAGTAGTTGTAGGAGGTCGGGTCATGGGCGAAACGTGGGAGAAGACGAAGGACGCCGCGGCCGGTGCTGCGAAGGCGGTTGCAGACGGAACGAAGGCCGCCGCAAGCGCCACGGGCAAGGCCGTGGAGAAGGCGGCCGACGTGACCGCCGACGTCGCGGGCACGGTCGCGGGAACGGCTGGAAAGGTGGGTGAGGCGGTTGTCGACAAGACCGTCGACGTCGCGAAGAAAGCGGCCGACGTGACGGTGGACGCCGCCAAAGCGACGGCCGAAGGAACCAAAAACGCCGTGAAGGCCGTCGGCAAAGCCATCACGTAATCGCTCGGTTGCCGGGATGGTGCCCCGCCTACGCCAGGGCTTGGGGGATAAGCGGAAAACGGCACCATCCCGGTTCGTCTCGAGTTTCAAGAGTTGTCGCGCCACCAATCAACTGGCCGATCTCCTCGGAGTCAGTCGTCAGCCCGCGTCTCACTCGTGAAACGAGTGAGCACAAGGAGGGTATATGAATATTCTCGAAGCCATTCTCGGGTCACAGGGTGGAGGCGCCGCTCAGCAGCTGGGCCAGCAGTTCGGCCTGAACGAGAGCCAGACCTCCTCGGCGTTGTCGGCGCTCGTGCCCGCGCTCGCCGCCGGGCTTCAGCGGAACATGTCGAGTCCGCAGGGGCTCGACGGTCTCCTGTCGGCCCTTGGCGGCGGTCAACACCAACGCTACGTCGACGACGCCGGCTCGCTGGCGCGGCCCGAGATCATCAACGACGGCAACGGCATCCTCGGCCACATCTTCGGCAGCAAGGACGTCAGCCGGCAGGTGGCGACCCGGGCGGCGGCGCAAACCGGGATCGGCGAAGGCGTCCTCAAGAGCATGCTCCCCGTCGTCGCGGCGATGGCAATGGGCGCGATGGCCAAACAGGTGATGCGGCCTGCAGCGCCGCAGGCAGGCGTTCGCCCGGGTGGCGAGTCGCTGCTCGGCATGCTGACGCCCATGCTCGATTCGAACCGCAACGGCTCGATGGTCGACGACGTGATCGGAATACTCGGACGATTTTCCGGGCGTTGAGCGCCCGACGCTACGCTCCCGCCCGCGCCGAGGCGCCTGCGTGAGATCGGTCGGAAGGAGGACCCATGTTCGACCAACTCGTAAACGAAACGGCACGGCGTTTCGATTTGTCCACCACAAGCGTGTGGGCCCTGGTGCGCGGACTCCTGTCGCTGATGACCAGCGAGCAGACCGGCGGCGGCGAGGGCTTTGTCGATCAGTTCCGCCGCGCCGGTCTGGGCGACGTCTTCACATCATGGTTCGGCGCGAAGGAGGGGAGGACGATCACGCCGACGCACGTCGACTCGGCGCTCGGCACGACCTCCCTCGACAGGCTGGCCGGCTCGAGCGGGCTGACCCGTGCGGCCGTTACCTCGGCCGTCGCGTTCATGCTACCGAAGCTCATCGGTCGATTGACCCCGAACGGAGTGTTTCCGTCGACCAGCGCGCTCCGGTCCGAGGTCTCGAGCTACATCGACCGACCGGTTGCCTCGACGTTCGAGCGCCGCGGGCCCGAGGTCGAGCGGCGCGGATGGGGATGGCTGCCCTGGGCCGCTGCCGCGGCGCTGGCATTCGGCGCTCTGCTGTGGCTGCGCGCGCCCGCGGGCGTGATCGATCCGCAGCTCATGCTGAGCAACAGAGACGGAAGGATCACTTATTCCGGCCTCGTCCGCGATGCGGCCACGCGAACAGCCATCGTCAATGCGTTGCGGACGACGTTTGGCGAGGCCAACATCAGAGGTGACGTGCGCATCGATGGCAACGTGAAACGAGCAGTCTGGCTCCCGCGCCTGGACGATCTGTTCGCGGCGCTGAAAAAACCTGGCGTCGAGTTCTCGCTGACCGGGGACACCATCGGTCTCGGCGGATGGCTGTCGGCCGCCGATCGGCAGGCGCTCGGCGACCAGTTGCGGGGCATCTTCGGCGCGCAGACCGCCATCAGCTCGCTCGGCGACGCGGCCGTGGATGCCGTACGAGTCGCCAACACCAGGGCGCTCTCGGCTCTCGGCGCGATCGGCACCTCAGGGGTAACGCCCGACGCGCTCGTGCAGGCGATGAACATGACGGTCATCAACTTCTCGAGCGGGAGCGCCGAGATCCCCGCCGACAACATGGAGATCCTTCGGAAGTCCGCCGACGCGATGAAGCGGGCGCCAAAGGGCTCGACCATCGAGATCAGGGGCCACACCGACAACACGGGCGATCCTGCGGCGAATCTCAGTCTCTCCCAGGCGCGCGCCGATGCGGTCAAGGGGGCGCTCGTCAACGCCGGGGTGCAGGCCTCGATGCTGACAACGAAAGGTTACGGAGATACCAGACCTCGCTCATCGAACGACACGGAGTACGGCCGTTTCCAGAATCGTCGGATCGAGTACGCGGTCGTCCGGTAGAAGGAGGACAGAGATGGCAGCCATTGTCGGGTGGATTGTCTTCGGTCTCATAGTCGGGGTCATCGCGAAGCTCCTCATGCCGGGTCATGACCCCGGAGGCGCTGTCGTGACGATCGCTCTCGGGATTGCGGGCGCGCTGCTGGCAGGCTTCGTGGGGCAGTTCGCGGGCCTCTACGGTCCTGGTGACGCGGCAGGCTTCGTCATGTCGGTCGTCGGCGCGATTCTGCTGCTGATCCTCTACCGCGTGATGGCGCGCCCCGTGTAGCATTTGAAAGGTTCGCCGGTATGCCACTCGAGATCGCGGTCGGCAGGAGGTGCCTCGCGCGCGTCGCCCTGGCGGTGCTTCTCGAGTTGACCGCGAACCAGGCGATGGCCCTCCTTCGCGGCGACCATTCACCAGCCGCTTCGGCGCGGCAGGCTCAGACGATACTCGGGACCGCGACGTATCGAGAACGCATGGCGCTGCCGCCGGGAGCGACCCTCGAAGCCACGCTCGAGGACGTGTCGCGCGCCGACGCTAAAGCCGAAACGATCGCGGAGACGCGCGTCACGTCACCGGGCAATCCGCCCATCGCGTTCACCATCGCCTACGATCCGGCCAAGATAGTCGCCGACCACCGGTACGTCGTTCGCGCGAAGATTCTCGTCAACGACAAGCTCCTGTTCACCACAGACACCGCTGCCCAGGTCATTACGGGCGGGCGCCCGACGAGCGTCAAGCTCATGATGCGCAGGGTCGGTCAGACGCCGCCGCCGCCGCCGCCGAAGCCCGCGGGCGAACCGCTCCAGGGCACGTACTGGAAGGCAGTCGAGCTCGCGGGGAAGGCGACCCCGTCACAGGATCCGAAGCGGGAAGCACATCTGCAATTCCAGGTGGATGGCCGAGTGTCCGGCTCGGATGGCTGCAACCGGATCACAGGGACCTACGAGCTGAAAGGGGATGCCGTGACGTTCGGCCAGATGGCCGGGACCCAGATGGCCTGCATCGATGCAGCCGCGGAGGTCGAGCGTGCGTTTCAAGAGGCGGTCAAGAGCGCGACCCGGTTGACGGTAGGGGGTAACCGTCTCGAGCTGTCCGACGCGGCGGGCACGCGAGTGGCGGCATTTACGGCGGGAAAGGCCGCCTTGCCTTCGCCTGCGCATGAACTGACCGGCACGTCGTGGCAGCTCGTCAAGTTCCAGGGCAGTGACGAGACGACGCTGACGCCGGACGACCGGACGAAGTACACGATGGCGTTCGGCGCCCTCTGGCGGCTGACCGCGCGCATGGACTGCAATCGAGGAAGCGGAAGCTGGAAGTCGAGCGGCCCGAATCAGCTTCAGTTCGGGCCGCTGGCGCTGACGCGCGCGATGTGCCCTCCCGCGTCCATGCACGATCACATCGTGAAGCAGTTGCCCAACATCCGGTCCTATGTAATCAAGGACGGCCACCTCTTTCTGTCGCTGATGGCTGACGGCGGGATTTACGAGTTCCAACCGGCCCCGAAGGCCCCGCCGTAGCTTGCGTTCGCGCTAGGGCCGCAGCCGTTGCAGGAGATTGGCGAAGGCGACGCCGTACGCGGTCTCATTGTTGTACCTGCAATAGAACACCTGCGGCTCCCCGGTTCCTGAAAAAAACGCTAGCAGCGGCGCCCCCAGTCGAGGATCCGATGACAGAACGACGGGAGCGGCCGGTGCGAAACAGCTCCTGAACGCCTCCCACCGCAGATGAAGCTGCTCCAGGGGTCGCGGCGGAAAGACGATGACCACGTCGGTCTTTTTCTTCCGCGTGGCAATCGCGTCGTATTCCCAGCGAAGCCCTGGAGTGGACCCGAGAATACAGACGACGAGGACCGCCTCGTCGAGAAACTGATGGATCACGTCTTTCCATCGGTCCTCCGCGACGTACTCTCGAGCCGCGCCGAGCGGATTGAGCGCCTCGCCCGGATTGCCGATCGCGATCACGGGGCCAGACCGCCACAGACAGTTCACGACGAATTCTTCGAGCGTGAACGCCTCCTTCGCCGCGCTGAAGAACCACAACAACCGGTAGCGGGTCTCGAGCGGCAGGTTGTCGTCCTCGAACGATCGCAGCAGGATGACAGGAGGCCGCGCATCGAGCGTCCTGACCTCCCGGACCCGGAGCGCCAAGTGACGCCGGCCTCGCGTCCAAACCCGACCGGCCGCCCGCGCGATCGGCAAGTACGCCAACGCGCCCAGATAGGTGATCCCCGTTCCGGCGGCGACGAATGCAGCAACGACGGCGCCGCCAGCGTAGATGAGCACCGCGATCGTGAACGTGCCGAGGCCCGTGCGGAAGCGTTCATCCCGAGGCAGCCACCGCCATCCGCTGCGGGTTTCCGTGACGATCCACGCCGGCGTTTTGACCGGCCGCCGTATCGCTTGAACTCCGAGCCGCACCAGAAGCCAGCAACCCGTCAGGACAAGCAGGGTTCCTGCGAGAACGGCCAGCCATTCCCCAATAGGCTCTGGATCTGCGTCCAGCCGGACCATCACGGCCGCCAGGATCATGACGACCGTCGACGCGCCAACCAGAACCGCGAGCGCCCACACGCCCCATGCAGCCCCATGCTCGATGGCCCGGCCTAGCAGGGCACTTCCGAGTGCAGTGACGGCGAAGATCGTCCGTCCGGTCCACGTGCCGACGCCCAGCGCGAACAGGAATAGCCCCAGGACCGCGGACACGAACGCGGCGAGCTTCGGCAGGAACGCTGCGGCGCGCAGCCGGCGCACGGCGACAACGTCGTCATTGCAATCGATGGCTTGAGTACCTGATTCCATTCGCCGACCCGGTTATGCTCTCCTGTCAGTAACTGATTGGAGCCGCATGAGCAAGCCGACCGATCTCGTCCAGGGCACACTCGATCTCCTGATCCTACGCGTGCTGGCGCTCGAGCCGATGCACGGCTGGGCTATCGCCCAGCGCATCCGGCAGATGTCGAGCGAGCAGTTGCGTGTGGGGCAGAGCGCGCTGTACCCCGCGCTTCACAAGCTCGAGCAGCAGGGTTGGATCTCGGCCGAGTGGGCGCTCAGCGAAAACAACCGGCGTGCCAAGTACTACAAGCTCACGGCAGCCGGCCGGAAGGCGCTGAAAACCGAAATGGCCGAGTGGGAACGTCTGTCGGCCGCGATCTCGCTGGTCGTGAAGCCGGGTTGAGGACGAATATGCGCTGGATTCAGAAGCTGCGTCTTCGCTTGCGATCGCTCGTCAGGGGCGGCCGCGTCGAGCAGGAGCTGGACGAGGAGCTTCAGTACCATCTGGACCACCTCGTCGAGGATTACGTCGCACGCGGCATGTCCCGGAAGGACGCCTGGTATGCGGCGCGCCGCGAGATGGGCGCGATCGAGCCGCGGAAAGAGGAGTGCCGCGATGCACGCGGCCTGGCGCTCGTCGACAGCATTCGCCAGGATCTGATCTACGCGCTCCGCACGCTGCGGAGGTCGCCAGGCTTCGCCGGCGTCGCGATTCTGTCCCTCGCGCTCGGCATCGGCGCCAACACGGCGATCTTCACGTTGTGGAACGGCCTCCTGCGCTCGTCGCTGCCGGGCGTGGAAAAGCCCGAGCAGCTCGTCATGCTCACCAATCCGGATGACTCCGGAAGCTGGACCGGCCGGCTCGAGGGTCCGCGGTCGTGGCTCACCTACGGCGAGTTCGAGCAGATGCGCGACCATGTCGAGGCGTTCTCGGAGGTCATGGCATCGCAGAGCAGTCTCGGCACCTGGCAGGTCCGGTTCGAAGGCAGCGATTGGGAACAGGCGAACGGGCGGTTGGTCTCCGGGGGATTCTTTCAGGTTCTGGGCGTCCATCCGGCAATCGGCCGGCTGTTCACGCCGGCCGAAGACCGCGTCGAGACGCCGTATGCCGTGCTCAGCCACAGCTACTGGCAGCGGCGCTTCGGCGGCCGTCCCGAGATCGTCGGCACGACCATGACGATTCGCAAGGCCGCCCTGACCGTCATCGGCGTCACCCCTCGCGGCTTCATCGGCGAGACCCACGGACAGCAGCCGGACTTCTGGCTCCCGCTGCGGATGCAGCCGGCGCTCATACCGGGCCGCGATCGCCTCCGCGATACGCCTCCCGAAAAATCGATGTGGCTCCACGTGTTCGGGAGGCTGAAGCCGGGCGTCACCAACGAGCAGGCCGAAGCGCAGTCGAACGCCGTCTTCCAGGCCGGGCTGGAGTCGTTCTATGGCGCCCAGGCATCGGGCGAAAGCCGGCGAGTGTTCCTCGATCAGCGTCTTCTGATTCGCCCGGCCGCGCGCGGGGCATCGCCCACGCGGTCCGAGTTCTCAACGTCGCTGACGGCGCTTCTCGCGGCGGTCGGCGTCCTGCTTCTGATCGCATGCGCGAACCTGGCCAATCTGCTGCTCGCGCGGGGTGCCGCGCGCAAGCCGGAAATCGGCCTGCGTTTGTCGCTTGGCGCGAGCCGCGGCCGCGTCATGCGCCAGCTCATCACCGAAAGTCTGGTGCTGGCCTCGCTGGGAGCTGTCGCCGCGTTCGCCGTCGCGTACGTCCTGCACCCGATCCTGGTTCAGATGATCACGGAATCGGACGAGGACTTCTCCATGACGTTCGCGCTGGACCCTGGCGTGCTGGCGTTCGTCGTGGCGACGACCGTCGTGGCCGCGCTGCTCTTCGGCGCTCTTCCAGCCGTGCAGGCAACCAGGACCGACCCGGGAGCGAGCCTCAAGGAACAGAGTCGCGGCACGATCGCGACGCGTGGCCAGACGCGTTCGGGCCGGCTGCTCGTCGGCCTGCAGCTGGCGCTGTCGCTGCCGCTGCTGGTCGGCGCCGGTCTGATGGCGCGGACGGTCTACAACCTGCGGCACGCGGACGTCGGCTTCGCCGCCGAACGCCTGCTGCTCGTCCGTGTCGATCTGCGCGAGCCCGGCTATGAGATCGCTCGTCGCGAGAGCGTGCTGCGCGAGCTGGTCGACGAGATCGGTCGCGTCCCGGGCGTCCGGGCGACGAGTTTTTCTCAGCTGGGCCTTTTCAGTGGAGGCGAGTCGTCGGCGACGGTCGAGGTCGAAGGTCACACGCGCAAAACAGACGACGACCGCGACGCGGCTTTCGATCGAGTGGGTCCGAAGTACTTCTCGACGCTGGGTGTGCCCGTCATTCTGGGACGCGAGATTCTGGAGAGCGATCGCGGCGATGCGCCCAGAGTCTGCGTGATCAACGAGGCCTTCGCTCAACGATTCTTCGAACGGCGGAACCCTCTCGGCTTTCACGTGACGCTGAGCCACGAAGACGGAGGAGCGTCGTATCAGGTGGTGGGAGTCGCGCGGAACATTCGGATGCAGGGACTGCGGGGGGCCGTCGAGCCGCGCTTCTACATCCCGAAGTCCGAGCTCAGCCCGACACTGCTGATTCGGACCGCCACGGACGCCCGGCCGTTGATGGAGGCCGTGCGAAGGACGATTCAGCGCGTGGACGCGGCCCTGCCCATCATCGCCGCGAGGTCGATAGAGGAGCAGATGGCGCCATTGACGGCGCAGGACCGCAGCACCGCGCAGCTGGCCGCGGCCTTCGGATGCGTGGCGCTCCTGCTTGCGGCGATCGGGCTGTATGGCGTCCTGTCCTACGGCGTCGCGCGGCGCACGGGGGAGATCGCGGTCCGTATCGCGCTGGGCGCGCGTCCGAGCGGTGTGACCACGATGATTCTCCGCGAGACCGTCGGTGTCGTCGCGGCGGGCCTCGCGCTCGGCGCCGTCCTCGCCTACGCCGGATCGCGCCTCTTACACAGCCGGCTGTACGGCGTCGCGCCGCAGGATCCCGTGACGCTCGCCGTGGCCACCGGCGTGCTCCTGATCGTGGCCCTCGCCGCGGCCTACATGCCGGCCCATCGCGCGTCGAAGCTGGATCCTGTCGCCGCGCTGCGAGGATAGTCAGCGAGAACTCGGGCCAGCCTCGCGCCCAGTTCTGTCACAGCATCCGGAAAAAAGACCCGGCCGGACGCCTGCTCTTGAAGTCGCCATACCACCGGCACGGCAGGTACAAAAGGACCAGACCGAGCAGCCAGAACACGTACATCCGCGGCAGCGTCGTCCCCGCCGGAAAGAAGCGGCCGATGGCGGCGTAGAGCCACAGGTGCGCGAAGAAGAAGAACAATGGCACGCTGCCGAAGACGAGCAGCGGCCGGCTCCATGACAACTCGCCGACGCGCCAGCGCTCGAAGGCGGCCAGCACCAGAAGATCGACGCCGAGTGTGAGCAGGAGGAAAGTCAGACTCGGCGGATACTTCACGACATTGAAGAACCCGATCCATCCGGATCGCGGCGGCACCACGTTGCCGATCTCGCCAGCCGCACGAACGACGACGAACAGCCCCAGGAAGAGAACGCCGGCGAGCGCGGCGCGCCGGAAGGCCATCCGCCGATCGTCGCGCAGCCATCGTCCGAAAGCCATCCCGAGGATCGTGCACGGCAGCCACGCCAGCGCCGGATAAACGACCAGCAGCGGACCGGTCTGCCCCGGGATGAGCAGAAGCCGCAACAGTGGATGGAACGGGACGTCTACCTGCGCAGCCGAGGGTGTCATCCACTGGCCCGCGAGCGCGCACGCGGCGGCCGCGCCGACGAGCGCGGCGGGACGCAGCCGGACGAGCATGCCGCCGAGGATGAGCGCCGCCCCGAGGCCGTAGAGAACTCCCAGAATCAGGGACGGGACCGATCCGTCGGCCCCGGGGACGCGTACTCCATAGAATTCGACCCGCGTGGCGTTCGCGAAGGCGAACGTCGACGCACCGTTCTCGAGCACCTGGCCCAGCAGGATCAGCGCGAGCCCACGCCAGACGAAGTGCCTGACGACGCGGCCGTTCGACCAGCCGACCTCGGCGCGCGAGGCGGCGAGCAGTGCCATGCCGGCCCCCATCAGGAAGAAGAATCCGGGCGCGCAGGGATGCGTGACGAGCCGCGTCAGAAAGGCGAGCGCATCGCCGCCGTAGTCCGGCAGCGCGCGGCCCCAGAACTCGCCGGGGTGATTCTTGGCGATGAACCCGCGCGCGTGATCGATCGCCATGAAGACGATGATCAGGCCGCGTGTTGCATCGAGCGAGGAGAGCCGCATCCACGAACCTCCGGGAGGTAAGGATGACCGGCTTGAGTGCTGGAGTCCTGAAGCTCCGCTGAAACCTTCGTGAAGATCCCGTGAATGGGCCGAGCGCCGGCGACTCGCCACGGTTGTGCCGGTGGCGAATCCGGAACGTGAGGCGCGCCGGCCCCTAATGCGATCTCAGGGCCACCAGAGGATCCACCCGTGACGCCCGGAGCGCTGGCCCGATACAGGCGGCGATGACGATGACGCATTCGAGCAGCGCCACCGCGAGATAGGTGAGCGGGTTCAGCACGTTGACCCCGATGAAGGCGACCTGCGCCAGCCGCGCCGCGATCGCCGCGAGCACCGTACCGGCGATGAGACCCGGCACCAACAGCGCCGCGCTGTTCCTCAGCACCTGGGAGACGAGGTCGCGGGGCGTGGCGCCCATCGAGACCCGCACGCCGAACTCCTTGAGCCGCCGGTTCACGCCGTGGATGACCACGCCGGCGAGACCCACCGTGGCGAGGATGAGGGCGAGAATGCCGCAGATGGAGAAGATCCACCCGACCGTCCGGAACGGCCACAACTGCACCGCCATCCGCTCGCGCATCGTCTTGACCGCCAGCATCGACACGTTCTGATCGAGAGCCTGCGCCGTTTCGGTGAGCGGTCGAACGAGCGTCTCGGGCGCGTTCGTCGTTCGAGCGACGACGCTCAGCAGGCCTTCGAACCGATCCGCGCTCAGGGGAACGTAGAGCGTGGGCTCCTCGCGATCCAGTCCACGCGTGTGTGTCTTCGCGGTGATGCCGATGACATTGACGATGACGCCCGGCTCGCCGATTCTCAGCGTTTCGCCGAGCCCTCGACCTTCGGGCCAGTGCTGCCGCGCCAGCGGCTGGTTGATGATCACTTCGTTCGGCGCGCCGCCCGCCTGGAACTCGCGACCCGCCGTCAGTGGAATCCCCATCGTCTGGAAGTACTCGGGCCCGACGGCCATCGTCGCGTATCGCGGGCACGCGTCCGGTTCGCACGGCGCGCCGCCGGACGAAACGCTCGTCATCCGATTGAACCCGATGAAGAACGGGACGCGGTCTGCCACCGCGGCGCCGGCCACACCCGGCAGCGCCCGTACGCGTGACAGAAGCGCTTCCACGTAGCGCTCGGACCGATCCGCGTCGTAGCCGTGCGACGCCGGCTCGAACTCGGCGATGACCAGCCGGTCCTTGTCGAAGCCCAGGTCCGCGAGCGAAAGGTTTCCGTAAGTTTGCGCGATGAGGATCGCGAGCGCGAGAAACGCCGTGGAGCCGGCGATCTGCGCGGCGACGAGCCTCCGCGGCGCCGGCGAGGGTTTCGCACCCGTCAGGCTCCCGCCTTGCGATCCCAGCACCCGCTGCACGTCCACGCGCGCGGCGGCCACGGCGGGCCAGAGCCCCGGCAGCACGCCCGCGATGACGACGAGAACGAGTATGAACCCGACGACGGTCGCGTTCGGCGTGAGGTCGATGTGCTGAGGCTGGTCGATCGGGATGGCGAACGATCCGACGAAGAACTGGCTCCAGCGCGCGATCACCAGGCCGGCGGCGCCTGCCAGCGCGGCGATGAGGAATCCCTCGGTCACGACCAGCCGCACGAGCCGCGCGGTGCCGGCGCCGAGCGCCGAGCGGATGCCCATGTCGCGCTCGCGCTCGACCGCCCGGGCGAGCAGCAGATTGGCCACGTTGAAGCAGGCCAGCAGCAGGACGAGGCCGATGATCCCCATGACCAGAGCGGCGGCGGTTTTCAGCCCCCTGAGCTCGCTGTTGCCTTCGCGGAACAGGCGGAACCGCGCGCCGCGGCGGCGATGCGTGTCGGGCCAGTCGTGCGCCATCGCCGCCACGGCGCCGTCCACGCGGCCCTGTACCTCCGGCACGCCGACTCCCGGTTTCAACCGGCCCATCAGGAAGAGCCACCGGTGATCGCGTTTCAGCAGCGCGGGCGACGTATTGAACAGGGCGAGATCGTCGAGCGGCAGCCAGACGTCAGGTGAGTAGATCCCCGCCGGGCCCGTGAACGACTCCGAGGCGACGCCGGCCACGCTGACGTCGGTGTTGTTGAGTCGCAGCGTGAGCCCCGCCAGCGATGCCGCGCCGAGCTTCCTTCTCCAGAACCGTTCGCCGACGACGACCGACGGCCGCCCATCGAAGGTGGCCACGTCGATCCGGCCGGCCATGGCGGGCGCGTCGACCATCGAGAAATAGTTCGACGACACGAACAGGACCCAGGCGGTTTCGGTCGTGCCCTCGTGCCGCCACGCCACCGAGAGCCGCCCTTCGGCCGCCAGATCGACGGCGCCGCGCGTCGCGTCGGCGAATCGCTGATACTCCTCGACGGACGCGTAGCCGCTCTCGTCTCCGCCGGGAGTCGTGGCGATGCGCCCCAGATCGTCGCTCGAGCGGATCCTCGAATTCTTGAACAGGATGCCGTTGACCACCGTGAACGCCACGGCATTGACGCCTATGCCGATTGCCAGCGTCAGCACCGCGATGAGCGTGAACGCCGGCCGCCGCCAGAGCTGCCGGGTCGAGTGTTTGAGGTCCTGGATGAAGGACATCTAGAGAAAGGACGCACGGATTGTAGCCAAGTTCCCGGCCGCGGACGAGGCTAAAGCCTCGTACCACAACTCCGGGAGTACGTGACGATATACTCGAAACCGAGATGGCGGAAGGCCCGGTCATCGGCGAATTGCTCGGCCACTACCGCGTCCTGTCAAAGCTTGGCGCAGGCGGGATGGGCATGGTCTATCGAGCCCACGACGACGTCCTTCACCGTGACGTCGCGCTGAAGGCTCTTTCGGACGAAGTCATCGAGCGGCTGGGGAAGGAACACCTTCTCCATGAAGCGCGGGCATCCTCCGCCCTCAATCACCCCAACATCTGTACCGTCTACGAAATCGTCGAGGTCGGCGACGCCTTGTACATCGCGATGGAGCTCGTCGAAGGCAAGACCCTGAGCGAGCTCGTCGGCGGCACCGGCCTTCCGGTCGAATCCGTCCTGCGGTACGGCGCGCAGATCGCGTCGGCGCTCAATCACGCGCACGGGCGGCGCATCATCCACCACGACCTCAAGAGCTCCAACGTCGTCGTCGCGCCTGAAGGTCTGGTCAAAGTTCTCGACTTCGGACTCGCGCGGCGCCTGCCGTCCGACGTGCCCGATGCGCAGACGATGACCTTTTCGACGCCTTCGGGACCTCGCGAGGTGAGCGGCACGTTGTCTTACATGGCGCCGGAGGTGCTGCGCGGCGAACCAGGGAGATGGTCGCAGCGACTTGTGGGCGCTCGGGGTCGTGCTCTACGAGGCCGCGGCTGGTCAGCTTCCGTTCCGCGGGAAAACGGGGTTTGAAACCAGCTCCGCCATCCTCAAGGAGATGCCGGCGCCGTTGCCGCCACACGTGCCGCCCGGACTCTGGTCGATCATCCAGAAGTGCCTCGCGAAGGAGCCGGCGCAGCGGTATCAGCAGGCCAGCGAAGTGAAGGCCGCGCTGGAGGCGGTCGAATCGGCCGCCATCGCGGGCGCGCAGCCGGCGACGGGCCAGCCCGCGGGGATCACGGTGACCGTGATTCGCGGCATGCGCCACCTCCGCGTCAACAAGGGAGACGTACTGCTGCTCGTCGGCACGATGAAAGGCGCGTTTCTGCTGCGTTCGACGGGCCGGCGCTCGAGTTGGGACGTCGCGGGCCCTTACTTCCACGGGAACGCGATCTATGCGATGGAGTACGACGGCCGCGACGGCCGCCATCGCCTGTGGGCTTCGACGAACAATTTCTGGGGGACGCTCCTGCGCTCGAGCGACGACTTCGGCCGGAGCTGGACGAACCCGCTCGAAGCGAACGTGAAGTTTCCCGCCGATTGCGGGACCTCGTTGAAGAACATCTGGCAGATCTCCCTGAGCCGTCATGACGAGCGGCTGATGTACTGCGGTGTCGAGCCCGCCGCGCTGTTCGAATCCCGCAACGCGGGAGAATCGTGGTCGCTCGTGCGCGGCCTGTTCGATCATCCGCATCGTCCGCGCTGGGTGCCGGGTCAGGGCGGCCTCGCGCTGCACACGATTCTCGAGGACCCCGTCAATCCGCAGCGGATCTACGTCGCCATCTCGGCGGGCGGCGTCTATCGCACCGACGATGGCGGCGGGACCTGGAAGGCGGCCAACCGCGGAATCCGGGTGACGTTCCAGCCCGAGCAGTACCCGGAATTCGGCCAGTGCGTCCACAAGATGGTGTTGCACGCGAGCCGCCCCGAACGGCTGTTTCTGCAACACCACTGGGGCATCTATCGATCCGACGACTGCGCCGAGAGCTGGCAGGACGTCGGCGCCGGCGTGCCGTCCGATTTCGGGTTTCCGATCGTCATTCATCCGCAGGATCCTGACTGCGTGTACGTCGTGCCGGTCGAATCCGACGAATTCCGGTGCGCGCCGGACGGACGGCTCAGGGTCTACCGGACGCGCAATGCCGGCCGCGCGTGGGAGCCGCTCTCGAGCGGCCTGCCGCAGAAGGGGGCGTACGAGACCGTCGTGCGGGACGCGATGTCTGCCGACGCGCTCGAACCGGCCGGTATCTACTTCGGAACGCGCAGCGGCCAGCTATTCGGATCGATCGACGAAGGTAAGACGTGGAAGCGGATCCTCGGCGGGCTGCCCTCCATTGTCTGTGTGAAAACGGCGTTGACCGGTGATCCTCCCGTGGCAGGCAAGCGGGCGCCCGTCAAGACGAAACCGCCGAAGTCCAAGAGAAGAGGCGCGAAAAGGAGCCGCTAGGCTAGTGCCGGTCACCGTCTACGTCACCGCCGCGTTGCGTTCATTGACCGGTGGACGCGAGCAGATAGAGATTGGAGGCTCTCCGTCCACCGTCGCTGACGCGCTCGAAGCGCTCTGGACGATCTGCCCCGGCCTTCGGGACCGCGTCGCGACCGAGCAGGGAGAAATCCGCGAGCACGTGAACGTGTTCGTCGGCCAGGAGAATGTCCGGTTCACGGGCGGCCTCACGACTCCGGTGCCGGACGGCGGCGAGATCTCGATCTTCCACGCCGTGAGCGGCGGCTGACGCGTCTGCCGCCAAATCCAGAACTCAACTCAGCCGTTTCTTTTCGACATACCGTCGAGATCGTCGCCGTGCGATCAGGACTATCCTGCTTCGTTCGGCCCGGAGGTGGTTCGGACGGCAGAGGTAGCCCTATGAAGAGAAGAGAGTTTGTCGAGAAACTCGGAATCGGATCCGCAATCGTCACCGCTGCGGGTGGAACGGTCGCCGCCGCGGGCCGGCGCGACGATGAGCACAATCATCGACCGCTCGAGGGCCCGCTCTCAAATGCGACGGTCAGCTTCGGCGCATGGCCCGCGACGGGGGAGGAACCGCTCGACAGGATGACGGTGCCGAACGCGCCGCAGGCGCCGAACATCCACCAGCTGCTGCCGCGCACGGCGACCATCAAAGTCGGCGGCGCGGTCAACTACATCGTCGCCGGCTTCCACCAGATCGCGGTCTACGCGCCCGGTACCAAGCCGAGCGACATCGATACCTCGGTGCTGATTCCAATTCCGGGCGTGCCTCCGGATGTTGGACTCATCGATGATCCCGAGAACCGGTTGTTCCGAGGCGTGAGCCCGCTGACCGTGCCGCAGGATCGCGTCGAGGTCGTGCACTTCAGCAAGCGCGGACTGTACCTGGTGGTCTGTCTTGTGTCGCCGCACTTCAACGACAAGATGTGGGGATGGGTGAGAGTGCTGCGTGGCTAGGTAGTTAATACTGAGACGCGCGCCAGATGCCCCTCGCACCTGGCGCGCGTCAACCCCTCCTCATATTGACCCGGCTGATCTAATAATCGGGGTACCCCGTCAGCATCAGGAGGTAACGTCAATGGCTCTTCAAATAGGAGATTCAGCGCCGGACTTCGAGGCAGAGACGACCGAGGGTCGCATCCGCTTCCACGAGTGGCTCGGCAGCTCGTGGGGCGTGCTGTTCTCGCATCCGAAGGACTTCACGCCGGTATGCACGACCGAGCTCGGCTACATGGCGAAGCTGAAGCCCGAGTTCGACAAACGGAACACCAAGGTCATCGGGCTCAGCGTCGACCCTGTCGACAATCACAAGCGCTGGTCGTCCGACATCAAGGAAACGCAGGGTCACGCGCCGAACTACCCGATGATCGGCGACACCGAGCTGAAGGTGTCCAAGGCCTGGGGCATGCTGCCCGCCAGCCTCGAAGGCACCTGCGACGGAAGAACGCCGGCCGACAATCAGACGGTGCGGAACGTGTTCGTCGTCGGGCCGGACAAGAAAATCAAGCTGATCATCGCCTATCCGATGACGACCGGCCGCAACTTCGACGAAGTGCTCCGCGTCATCGATTCTCTGCAGCTGACGGCGAAGCACAAGGTGGCGACGCCGGTGAACTGGAAGCAGGGAGACGACGTGATCATCGCGGGCTCCGTCTCCGACGACGAGGCCAAGGTCACGTACCCGCAGGGGTGGAAGTCGCCGAGGCCGTACATCCGAATCGTCCCGCAACCCAAGGCATAGGTTTATGGCGATCGCGTCAACCCGACTCCACCGACCGGGGTCGTGACGACGCGATCGCCGAAACCGGCGATCATCGCCCGGCCTTTCGCGATCGCCTCCTTCACGGACGGCAGCGCCAGGGAGGCCTCGTGGCTTGCCTTGTCCTTCCAGACCTCGGTAATCCAGAGCGCGTTCTCGTCCGCGGGGTCCTTCGCAACGACATAACTGAGACAGCCCGGCATCGTCGTCGTGCCTTGAAGCAGGATGTCGACGAAAGCATCCCGCTGTCCGGGCACCGTCATCATTTTTCCAATCAGTCCGAACATCTCGCCGCTCCCCTGCGTCCGCGACGCGCCGAACAGCCCGCTGCCGGTGATCGCCACGCCTGCGCCCGCCAGAAACTCTCGTCGTCCAATCTGCAATCGTCAATCCTCAATGAATCGGCAATCCGCAACCGTCAATCCTCAATCAGTCGCCAATCGCCAATCGCCAATCGCCAATGCTGGGTTTACTCCGTGGTCCCCTTCGGCGGGTGGCTCTGCCAGAGGATCTGCACGATCTTCCAGCGCCCGTCGTACTTTCCGAGCAGCATGTAGTCGATACCCCACATTGCTGTCACTTTGGCGACGGCAGTCTGGTCGAGGACTTCGAGCACGGCCACCTCTTTGATCGTCGTGTCGCGCTTCCCGTCCTTGTTCCAGCTGCCAGCCAGCTTGACGAGCTGCTCGTAGGTCATCGGCGACTCGACGTACGGTCCGCCCGCATCCTTCTTGTAAAAGCCTCGTTTTACGAGCGACGGGTGAACGCTTCGCTCGATGCGATCCGGTTTGACCTCGTAGATGCCTTCCACGTAGTCGAGCGCGGCCTGCCGGACCGCCTCCCGGTCGTTAGCCGCGGATTGCGCGTAGGGAATGGCCGGCGCGACCGTCATCGCGACCGCGATCGCAGCGGCCATGAGCACGCGTGTCATGGGTGTCTCCTTTCGGACCAATCATACGCGGACCACGGATCAAAGCAGCCGCGGATTTCGCTGATCACAATAGCCACGAATAACCACGGATTTACGGATCAGGAACGGCCACGGATGACACGGATTGCACGGATTCGTGAGACCGAGCATCGCGCCTGCGGGCGCGACCGAGCGTGCGTCCTGCGTCGATCTGCGGTTGTTTTTATCCGTGTAATCCGCGTAATCCGTGGCTCGTGGTGATCCGCACAATCCGTGGCTATAATCCGCGGCACATCCCCGATAAGGAGCATCCGTGGCCGATTCCGATGTGATGGCGCGCCTCGCCGAGATCGAGAACCAGATTCAGGAGCTGAAGGCCGTCCAGGATTTGCTGCTCCGCCTGGCGTCGACGACGAGGCCGCTTTCAGGTCTGCTCGAGTACTACGGCGCGAATGAAACGATCGAGCAGGCGCTCTACAAGTTTCTCGACGAGCTCGTCGAGCTGACCCGCGCGCCGAAGCACCGCCATCCGACGTTCTCGGTTTTCAGGATCCGTCTGGGCGAGCTGTTTCCCGAGCTTCGCGGGGATCGTCAGTTCGTGCAGCTCATCATCGACACGCTCAGGGTGGAACGGCCCGCGTATCGGGAGCTGTACAAGTACATGACCAGCCATGGCTGGCCGGTCTGGGAGTGAGGACCGGCCCCGCCTTCGCGAAGCTTCGGCCCTTCGGCAAGCTCAGGGCCGCCCCGAGCAACGTCGAGGGGCGGCGAGGGAGGCTGCGTCAGGCTCTCGCTCTCTCGCGATCCACCAGGACCCGGCGGAGGATCTTTCCCGAAGGTGATTTTGGAATCTGGTCGATGACCTCGAGGTACCGCAGCTTCTTGTACGGCGCCACCCGTTCGGCCACGTAGCCCATGACTTGATCGGGCGCGACGTCCCCCTTCAGAACGACGAAGGCCTTCGGGACCTGGCCCGCCTCCTCGCTGGCGACCGGGATGACGGCGGCGTCGGCTACCGACGGATGCGACAACAGCACGGCCTCGAGCTCCGCCGGCGCGATCTGCATCCCCTTGTATTTGATCAGTTCCTTCAAGCGGTCGACGATGAAGAAGCAACCATCCTCGTCCGCATAGCCCACGTCGCCAGTGTGCAGCCAGCCGTCTGCGTCGATCATCGCCGCGGTCGCCTCGGGCCGATTCAGATATCCCTTCATGACCTGCGGTCCGCGAACGCAGATTTCCCCTTCCTGCGTCGGGCCCAGGTCGGCGCCGGTCGACACGTCGATGACCCTGGCTTCCGTGTTGGGCAGCGGCTGACCGATGCCCGCAACCTTTGGACGTTCCTCGTCGCAGCGCGTCGCGTGCGTGACGGGGGATGTTTCCGTCAATCCATAACCCTGAATCACACGGCAGCCGAGGCGATCGCTCGCCGCTTGAGCGACGTTGAGGCCGAGCGGCGCCGCGCCCGAGAACAGGACGCGCAGGCAGCTCAGATCGTATTTCTCGACCAGCGGACTCTTGGCGAGCGCGAGCACGATGGGAGGCACGAGGTTGGCGTAGGTGACGCGATAGCGCTGGAGGATTTCCAGATATTGCTCGAGGTCGAAGCGCGGCATGGTCACGACGGTGGCGCCGGCGTGCAGGCCCAGGTTCATGATCACCTGCATGCCGTAGATGTGAAAGAAGGGCAGCACGCCGAGCAGCGTATCCCGTTGGTCCACCCGCAACACGACGGCTGACTGCAGGAGGTTCGCGACGAGGTTGTAGTGCGTGAGCATCACGCCCTTCGGCAGACCTGTCGTGCCGCTCGAGTAGGGAAGGACGACGAGATCGCGTCGCGGGTCGATCTCGACCGCCGGCGGATCGCCTTTCGTCGCGAGCAGCTCGGTGAATGGCGTGGCCCCCTCGGCCTCGCCGAAGACGAACAGCTCGCTGACGCTCGTATCACGGGCCGCCTCCGCCGCTTTCTCGAGGCAGGGTGGCACCGTCACGAGGAAGCGGGCCCCGGCATCCTTCAATTGCTGGCGCAGCTCGTGTGCCGTGTAGAGAGGGTTGATAGTCGTGTTGATGCCTCCGACGAGCGAGACCGCGTGGAACACGACGGCGTACTCGGGGAGGTTGGGACTGAAGATCGCAAGGACGTCCCCCTTGCGGAAACCGCGCGCCGCGAGGCCCGCTGCCGCCTGCCGGACGGCGGCCGCCCACGCGTGATAGGTCAGCGTCCGGCCGGTGGGTCCATCGATCAAGGCCGGCTTGTCGCCGCGGCCCGCCGCCAGGTCGAGGAGAAACGGTGTCAGCGGAATCTCGGGCAGGGCCAGAGGCGGTTCCGGCGCTCTGAAAATCATACTAATCCGGGGCTCCGCCCCGGACCCCGGCTCGGTCGCTTGCGGGGGCCCCACGCCCCGCGCCGCTCCCTCGCGGGCGCGCTGTGCGCGCCGCCGTTATGCGGCAGGTCTGAGCAGGATTCTCCTGAGGGCCGCATAACGGCCGTACTTACCCGTTGTAGCGGGAGAACGCAAGGAAATGCCGCCGCGCACCCCCGGAATTCGGGTCGTGCGCGGCGGCGGGTGAGAGGCAGACGCTACTTCACGTACCAGTGGCCCGACACGGTCACGCCAACGCGGCCCATCTCGAAGCCGGGGAACGACTCGGGCCGCCAGTAGTAGCCGAGGTCGGCGCTCAGCGTGAATTTCGGCACGCTCGGGAACGTGAACTCGGCTCCGCCGAACCCCTGCCAGCCGAACCCGTTCTGGGTCGCGGCGTCGGGGGCGCCCGGCGTCACCTCTTTCAGACTGTCGCGGACGAATGTGACTCCCCCTCCGAGATACGGCCGTATCCAGACCGAGTCGGTGAGGCGGTCGCGCAGCGAGTACAACAGGCTGGGCGAAATCCGGAGCGACGACATCTGTCCGGGCGCGTCCACGCTCGTCTGCGAGGAATGCGACATCGTGAGCTGGAAGCTGGGCTGACCCCGCGCCCATGTGCGCACTGCCGCTCCGTAGCCGACAGGAGAGGCGCCGATCATGCCGCCGCCCAGGCCGATGAAGTGCGACGGCGGCGTGATGTACTGCGTCGGCATCGGCGTCACCTGCGCGTTGAGCGGGGCGCCGGCCTGCTCGCCGTTCGACGCGGCTGTCGGCGAGGCCGATGCCGGTGCGGCGGGCGCCGGCCGCGGCGCGGACAACGCTGCGGCGCGCCTCGCCTCCCTCGCCGTCTGCGGCTTGGGGGCCGCCTGTGGCTTCGTTGCCGGCTGGGGCTTCGCGGCCTGCTGTGGCTTCGCGGCCGCCTGCGGCTTTGCGGTCGCCTGCGGCTGCGCGGCCGCCTGCGGCTGCGCGGCCTCCTGCGGCTGCGCCACCTCCTGCGGCTTCGTCGAGCTGCGCGCGATTGCTCCCACGCTTTCGCGCACGTAGGCGCTCGACGTCATCGCTCCCACGCTGAGGTGCAAGTAGCCGACGCCATCCTCGGCTTCCGGCCACGACACCCTGACCCAGTCTCCCAGTTCTCGCGTGACGTCGAGTATGGCGCCTTTCTCCGCTCGACCGATGATCGGACTGCCGAGGCTCGGAAACTTATGGACGTCGGCCGACGCGACGCTCACCTTGATCGCCATCGTCTGCGCCGAGAGCCACGATGGGCTCAGACAAAACGCAACGGCAAGAACCGCCGCCGCAGCAAGACGAACCATCTCGGTACCTCCTGCAAGTACGCCTTCAAAAATACGAACCACGGGCCCGGATGACGCTTCTGTCGTCGCCGGGTACCGCGCGGGCGGCGAAATCAGCCCGTATCGCGCGGTGTCGGTGATCAAAGCAAACGGCGTGCTTCGCCGAGTGCGGCGACCGTGCGGTTACCGTTCCGTATTAGTGGAGTGAGGATCGTGATCGTCAGGAAGGGATCGTTCGTAACCGCGGCACTCGATCACGGGAAGCCGGGGATATCTCGGGAAGCTCGGATCGACCTCCGATCGCGCGCAGAGGTAGAACGTCGATCCGCGAGACGACTCGATCCTTCTGGCGTGGAGACAATCGCCGCACAACCCCGGGCGGGATTCGGACAGATCGTGGCTCAGCCGCCGAAGTACCCGCTGCGCGCCTTGACGACGGCGGACGGGTGCTTGACGCGGATGTCCAGCCGCCGCCATTCGGGGGAGTCGGCCGCTTCGATGGCGAGCACGTACTGCTGCCGCAGCTCGCCGACGAGGCTCGAGGCGACGACGACGGTTTCGGTGAACGTGCTCGCGAAGACGAGCTGACCGCCGGTCCACTCCGCGAGATCGCGGAGGTCGGCCGCTTCCGACGGCGCGCTGCGCCCGGCCGCTTCCATCATCGAGCGCGAATCGACGGACGGGACGGTCGCGACGATATACACCGGCACGTCGATCGAGCTGGCCAGTCCCGAGACTTCCGACGCCGTCATCTCGCTGCTCGTGTCGATGCCGTCGGTGAGCACGATGATCGCCTTGTGCGTCGCCGACCGGGCCGCGAGGGTCCGCGCGGTCCCTGCCGTAGCGTCGTAGAGCGACGTCGAACCGAACGGCTCGAAGTTGTCCAGGGCGCCGCGCAGCTTTGACAGATCGTTCGTGAAGTCCTGCCGTATGTGGAGGGCGGAATCGAACGCGAACAGCGCGACCTCGTCGCCGGTACGCAGCTGAGAAAGGATGGAGTCGTACGCCTGCCGCGCCATGTCGATCTTCGACGCGATGCTCATGCTTCCGCTCATGTCGACGAGGATCGCGAGGCTCACCGGCGACCGGAGGTCGGCGCGCAACGAGAGAATCGGCCGGACCTGGCCGTTGTCACGCACCTCGAAGTCGACGGGCCGGAGACCCTTCACCGGCCGTCCCTTCTTGTCGCGAACGGAGGCCTGGATCGAGACGAGATCCACCGAGCTGCGGAAGAGCTTTTGAGACTCGCCGGACGGCGGCGGCACGGACTGCGCCGCCAGCCCGATCGGCGTGAGGATCAGAAGCGCTATCAAGAACAGGCGGAATGCTCGCGCCATTGGTCGTTCCCTCGTGTATCGGGCGCGCACGCTTCACTCGACAGGCGCCCGTCTGGCGACACGAATAGTCCTTTTCGGCCCAGCCGGTTGAGTTGTGGGGGACGGTCCCCATGATAGCACAGGGGGGAGACGCTACTCCCCGGTCGTCAAGCGGCGCCGCGCGAGGAGGACGTCGCTGTCGTCGCCGAGGAGGTACAAAACTGTACCCTCGTCCACGCCGAACTCAGCCGGAGGGGAGGCGCGGTGACGATTCCCCTGCCGGACGGCGATGACCAGCGCGCCCGTCGTCGCGCGGAGGTTGATCTCGGCGAGGGTCCGCCCAACCGCCCAGTCGCCGGGTCCTATCTCGTGGCTGGAGATCGGTGTGTGCCTGATTTCCGGAGGGAGCGAGTCGAACGGCCTCGACGGCGCGCGCATGGGCCGGACGCCCGTCGATCCCCGACGGAAGCCCTCCAGCAGGACTTCGATCGCGTTGCCCGGCACGTCCAGTCTCGCGAGGAGTTGCGCGAGCACTTCCAGCGAGGCCTCGAGCTCCTCCGCCACGGCGACCGTCGCGCCCCTCCGCAGCAGGGACTCGGCCTCCGCGGTGTACCGGGTTCGAACGATGACGGGCACGTGTGGCGCCAGCGCGCGCACCGCGATCACGAGATGGGCCGACGCGTGGGGGTCGCTGATCACGGCGACGACGGCGCGGGCACGTTCCACGCCCGCGCCTCGCATGGCGTCGGGGCTGGTCGCATCGCCGAAGAAGATGGGCTCCCCCTCGCGCCGTCCCCGCCTCACCGTCGATCCGTTCAGCTCCAGGATGAGGTACGGCACTCCAAGGTCTCGAAGCGCCCGGCCGAGAAGCCGGCCGCCGACGCCGAAGCCGACGATCACGACGTGGTCGGACAGGTGCGGCAGGTCGGATGGCGCATCCGATGGCTTCACGTGTTTCGCGGCGCCGGCGATCCGCGCCGCGACGCGCGGCGCCACCGCGAGGAGCGTCGGCGTCAACACCATCGTGGCGATGCTCGCGGCCAGCAGAATCTGCCACTCTCTCGGCGTCAGCAGGCCCAGCTCCCGCCCGGCCCGACCCAGGATGAACGAGAACTCGCCGATCTGGGCGAGGCCGATGCCCGCGGTCACCGCGATGCGCAGAGGCGTGGCGACCAGCCACAACGCGCCGCTCGCGACCGCAGCCTTCGCCACCACGATCGCGACGGTCACGCCCAGCACGATCGGCAGCATGCGGAGGACCAGCGGGACGTCCACCAGCATGCCGAGCGAGATGAAGAAGAGTCCCGCGAGGATGTCCCGCAGCGGCCGGATCTCGGCGAAGGCCTGATGGCTGAACTCGCTTTCCGCCAGCACCAGGCCGCCCAGAAACGCGCCGAGCGCCATCGAAATCCCGAGCAGCGAGCTGATCCAGGCGGTGCCGATGCTGGCGAGCACGACCGCCAGCGCGAACGCCTCCTGCCGGCCGCTTCGGGACACGATGCCGAGCAGCTTCGGCAGGACGAACCGGCTGACGGCGGCGACCGCCCCGATCACCAGCATCGCGCGGAGGAGGACCATCGGCATCGCGCTGAACGGCGTCCGCCCGGAAAGAATCGGCACGAGGAGCAGGAGCCCCACGATGCCAACGTCCTGAAAGAGCAGCACGCCCACCATCAACCGGCCGTGCGGCGCATCGAGCTGGTTGCGGCCGGCCAGCTCGTTCAGGACGATCGCCGTGCTCGACAGGGCGACGAAAAAGCCGATGAACAGGGCGACGCGCCACGATCCCAGGACCGGCGTGAGCAGGAGCACGAACGCGACCGCGGTCCCGACGATCTGAAGCGTGCCGCCGCCGAGGACGGTTTTCCAGATGCGCTGGACCTCCCCGAGCGAGAAATCGAGGCCGACGGTGAACAGCAGCAGCACGATGCCGATTTCTGCGAGCGTGTTCACTTCTTCCGCCGTGCCCACGAAGCCGAAGCCGGACGGCCCGGCGACCACGCCCGCGGCGATCAGCGCCACGATCTGGGGAATCCGCACGCGCGCGAAAACGACGATGAAGAGCAGGGCGACGGCGTAGGTCAGGACCAGCCCCGGGAGGAGCGGGTGCGCGGGCATGCGCTAGTGTAGTCGTATAATCCGGCCGGTTTCGCGCCCATGCCGCTCAGCTCCGGCACCCGTCTCGGTCCGTACGAGGTTCTCGGCGTCCTCGGCGCCGGAGGCATGGGCGAGGTGTATCGGGGCCGCGACGTCCGGCTGGGACGTGACGTCGCGATCAAGATCCTGCCGATTGAGTTCCGCAGCGATCGCGACCGTCTGCTGCGGTTCGAGCAGGAGGCGCGTGCGACGGCCGCGCTCAACCATCCGCACATCCTCGCCGTGCACGACATCGGCGAGCACGACGGCCTCAACTACCTCGTGTCGGAGCTGCTCGAAGGCGGGACGCTCCGCGACCAGCTCGGCGGCCCGCCGCCCCGCCGCCTGCCCGTCCGCAAGGCGATCGAGTACGCCACGCAGATTGCGCGCGGACTGGCGGCCGCGCACGACAAGGGGATCGTCCACCGCGATCTCAAGCCCGAGAACATCTTCGTGACGCCGAGCGGGCAGGTGAAGATCCTCGATTTCGGCATCGCGAAGCTCGCCCAGCCCCAGTCGGCCGGCGCCGCCGTTACCGGGGCCCTCGACACCGGCGCGGGCCTCGTCCTCGGAACCGCGGGCTACATGTCGCCCGAGCAGGTGCGCGGGCAGCAGACCGATCATCGGACCGACATCTTTTCCTTCGGCGCGCTGCTTTACGAGATGCTCTCGGGCCACCACGCCTTCGAGGGACAGTCGCGCGCCGACACGATCACAGCCGTTCTCAACGAGCATCCTCCGCCGCTGCCGCAGACCGACGCGCAGCTTGCGCCGGGCCTGAGGCGCATCGTCGATCGCTGTCTCGAGAAGAATCCCGGAGCAAGGTTTCAATCAGCCCACGATCTGGGGTTTGCGCTCGAAGGACTGTCGTCGCATTCCGGTTCGATCGCGGCGGCGCCGCCGCCCGGCCGGCGCCTGCCGGCGTGGCTTCCCTGGGCCGTCGCGGCAGTCGCGACGCTCGGATTGCTCGCAGCCGCGGCCGTGGCCTACCGATCCTCTCGCCGTCCGCCGGAGACGGCGACGCCGATACGGTTTCAGGTCACGCCGCCGGGGACGTCGGTCACGTTCTCTGCGACGGCGAACTTCGTCGCGTTGTCACCCGACGGGCGTCACATCGCATTCGTCTCCGCGAATGACGTCGGGACCCCGATTCTCTGGCTGCGATCGCTCGACTCGCTCGAGGCCCGGCCGATCCCCGGCACGGACGGCGCGCGGCAGCCGTTCTGGTCACCGGACAGTCAGTCGATCGCGTACTTTGCTTTCGGGACGCTGCGCCGGGTGTCGGTGAGCGGCGGTCCCACGCAGACGCAGACGCTGGCCGATGCGTCCGCGGTGCCGACCGGCGGCTCGTGGAGCCGCGAGGGCGTGATTCTGTTCTCGAGTCTGTCCGCACCGGTCATGCGCGTCGCGGCAGCCGGCGGCGAACAGTCCAGAGCGGTCACGACGCTCAACGCGGCCGAGCGGGGCGACTTGCATTCCTATCCAGAGTTCCTGCCCGATGGCAGGCGATTTCTGTACTGCGTCCGTAGCGCGAGCCCCGATCGCGCCGGCATCTACGTCAGGTCGCTCGACACCGACGACGCCCGGCGGATCATCGATGCGGCTTCGAACGTCAGCTATGTCCCGGGATACCTGGTCTACGCGCGCAGCGGCGTGTTGATGGCGCAGCCGTTCGATCCGGACCGCGCGGTCACGACTGGCAGCGCTGTACCGATCGCCGAGCGTGTCGATCAATTTCCCGAGACAGGTCTTGCCGCGTTCAGCGTATCCGCAGCCGGCGTTCTCGCCTACCGCGGATCGCTTGACTCGGCGCTGAGCCGTCTGGTCTGGGTCGATCGGAAAGGCAATCGTCTTGGAGAAATCGGCGAGCCGCGTCCGTACAGGAATCCGCGTCTGTCGCCGGACGGCAGGCGGGTCGCCGTCGAGCTCGTCGACCGGGTCGGGAATCGGGACATCTGGCTGATGGATGTCGCGCGCGGCGTGCCGGTACGCTTCACGTTCGACACGGGCCGCGACGCGGCGCCGGTCTGGTCAGCCGACGGGAAGGCGATCGCCTGGCAGGGAAACACCGCGATGTTCGTGAAGGATTCGAGCGGGACGCGACCCGAGGAACGCGTGCGCGACGAGCCCTGGATTCCGGACGACTGGCTGCCGGACGGCAGCGGCCTCGTCTGTCATCCCAACGCGCCGCTCCAGATCGTGATCATCCCGATGGTGGGTACCGACCGCACACCACAAGCTGTCGTCGAAGGCCGGACGATTACGACACAGGGACGCCTTTCGCCGGACGGGCGCTGGATTGCGTTCGCCAGCAGCGATTCGGGCCGATTCGAGGTCTACGTCCAGAACTTTCCGAAACCGGCCGGGCGGTGGCAGGTCTCGACCGATGGCGGCCTCCAGCCAAAGTGGCGATCCGACGGGAAGGAACTGTACTACCTGGGCCTCGACAGCCGCCTGATGGCGGCGCCCGTCGCGCTCGGCGCGCTCGCGGAGGTGGGGAAGCCTGCGCCGCTGTTCGCGACCCGCGTCGAGCCGACGACCGGTCTCGTGTGGCACCAGTACGACGTCACCCGCGATGGGCAGCGGTTCCTGATCAACACACCGGAGATCATCAGGTCGGCGGTAACGGTCGTGCTGAACTGGCCGGCCTTAGTCCAATCCCAGCGCGCGGATCCGTGACCGCAGCGCGTCGTCGGCGCGACGCCGATCGAGCGACGGGTCGTTCCGATTGGCGACGCGGGCGGCGGATCGGAACGTCGCACGTCCCTCCGATGTCCGGACGGGCTGCGTCCCGCTGAACGGTCCCACGGTCGTCTCGAGCCACAAGACACCGTTCTCGCCGATGCCTTGATCGCCGAGCGATTTGGCGTCGACCAGCGTCCCTTGTTCGGTCGCGAGCCCGTACTCGAAGCGGAGGCCGACGCCATGTCCGCCCTGCGTCTCGCGCGGCAGCGCGAGGTTGTTGACGATCTTGTCGATCACGGCGACGACCGGCATGTTGAGCGGCACGCGGATCGGAAACGTCCGCCCGAACAGCTTCGACGTGATGTATATCGTGGCGCCGTCTCCCTCGTCTGGCAGCGCCGTCTTTGGCTTGGCCACCGGCCGGTTCGTCTGCTCGCCGGCCGCGGCATCGTCTTTCAGGAGCGTCAGGACGCGATCGACCCCGGGCTCCAGCTGTGGGAACAGATCCACGAACAGGCGTGGGCGGAGGAGCGCCGGAACCTCGTGGTTCTCGAGCCGGCAGACGACCAGGAAGCCGGGCGCGTCGGAGACGGCGCGGTGCAGGGCGGCCTCCCATTCGACCCGGACCCATTTGCTCTCACCCGCGGCCTGCGACCAGAGCAGCAGGCAATAGTCCGAGCGCGAGAGGGCCGATTCCATGAACGCGACGAAGCTGACGCCCGGCTGGACCTCGTTCACGTCGAGCCGGACCTCGAGGTTGGACGCCTGGAGCAGATCGCGCACGCGTCCCGCCTCCGCGCGGTTGCTGCCGGCGTGGGAGATGAACACGGAGCGCGACTCGGGGCCCATATCGCCCTCACATTGTAGACTCGGACCGAACGGAGGTGCGTATGCCAGGAGCGGAACGGAAACTGGCTGAAGAGACCATCGCACCGGAGGAAGCGGCGGTGACGGCGGAGTTCATCGCGTTTCTGAAAGCCGTGAGCGCGAAACGGTATCCGACAGGTGTGATGCGCCGGTTCAACCAGGCGAGACACGCCGGGTGCGTGGAGGCCGAGTTCACGGTATCGGCCGACCTGCCCATCGAGCATCGGGTCGGCCTGTTCGCGCAGCCCCGGTCGTATCCGGCCTGGATCCGGTTCGCCAGCGCGTCATCCGAGACCGATCGCGAGAAAGACATCCGCGGGATGTCAATCAAGCTGCTGCGTGTGGACGGAGAGAACCTGACGCCTGGCGCGACGGCTCAGGACTTCGTCCTGAACAGCCACCCGATCATGATGTCGGCCGGACCGAAGGAGTTCCTGGAGCTGCTCCGGGCGATGGAGTCGGGAGGGATGCGGCGCATCCTGTACTTCCTCTCGCATCCGGGCGCGGCGCGCATCGCGGTCGCCGCCCGCCAGCATCCGATCAGTCACCTCGCGATTCCCTACTGGAGCACGACGCCGTACACTTTCGGCGCCGGCCGCGCGGTCAAGTACATCGCCCGTCCGGCATCGCAGCCGATGACGGCGTTGCCGGATCCGCTGACCGACACCTACCTGCGCGACGCGCTGGAAACGCACCTCGAGCGCGCGGAGGCCAGCTTCGACTTCATGATTCAGTTTCAGACCGACAGCCGGACGATGCCCATCGAGGATGCGTCGGTCGAGTGGAAGGAACGCGATTCGCCATACCGGCGGGTCGCCCGGATCCGCATCCCCAGGCAGAAGGTCCACACGCCGGACCGCGCGACGTCCTGCGAGCAGGTGTCGTTCAATCCGTGGAACTGTCTCGCCGACCACCGGCCGCTCGGAAGCTTCAACCGTGCGCGCCGCGAGATCTATCGTGCGATGGCGGCGTTTCGCTTGGGAGACACAGAGAGACGATGAGGCACAGAGAAGCACCGGCGCGCAAGGCAGTGCGGCGGAACGCCCCGGTGGCAGAGCACACTGCCGCGGCAGCTCCTCTACCGCAGGTAGCGCCTGAACCACGCGACGATCCGCGCATCCCGATCGCGGCGATTGTTGAGCACCTCGTGGATCTCCTTCGCGTACACGATCAACTCGTACTCCTTTCGTAAGCTGCTCAACTTCGCCGCAAGCACCAGCGCCTGCGACACCGGCACTTCTTCGTCGTCGGCGCCATGAAGCATCAGCAGCGGAACGGTGACCTTCTCGGGCCACTGCATGACGGATCGTTCGGCGAGCGCGGCGGCGCCTCGACTCGAATAATCGGGAATCAGCTTCATCACCCGGTTGGCAACGCCGGGCATACGTTGCTTCGTCGATTCCATCAGACCTTGCATGTCGTAGATGCCGCCGACTACGGCTGCGGCATTCACCGTCGCACCGCGCGCAAGAGCCAGGAACGTCATCATCCCGCCGCGTGATACGCCGTAGAAAAAGATGTTCTTCGGATCTGAATAGGGAAGCGAGGACGCGAGTGAGACGAGCGTAACAACATCGCCGACATCGGCGCCGCCGAACTCCTCCAGGCCTTCCCCGCCGTCGTTGCCACGATACTGCGACGCCAGCACCACGAAGCCGTTGGCGGCAAGCTCATAGAAATCGAGAATGTTCGGCGCATCGATCTTGCCGATGTCCTGCAGACCGCCACGGTTGTAGATGATGACGGGATAGCGCCTCCCCTCCAGATCCCTCGGCTTGACCAGAAAGCCGACCACCTTCAGCCCATCGCTCAGGTACTGAATCCTTAGACATTCGGTCGACGCGTCGGTCTTCGCCCGGTCGTATTCAGCCTTCGAGTAGAAGCGCCTGGTAAAGGGCGTCTGTTCCTCGAACGTGGTGAATTGACACGGCGACTGCGCGGCGATCGCAGCCGTGGTCGAGACCTGCGAGCGATTGTGCGCGTGGGCGTTCATGAATCCGGCCAGCAATGCAGGAAGCAGGACACCGGCGAGTGCTCTCATGGCTGACCTCCCTGAAGGTGACGGAGGATGCGGCGACCGCAGATCTTGCGTGTATACGCAGGCGCGAGGAGATGGTTCACACGGTGCCGCCTCTGGCGCCTGTACTCCGAGATTTCCGATTTGACGCCCGCTGATCGGTCGCCAGGCCACTAGATGGGCTACTCTGTGCGCTCAGGCGGGCGCGAGGCCTTTCCCGATGGAGTACTACAACCTCGATCTGACCGTCGAGCGGCGAGTCGAGGGGCGTTACGCCGTCAAGGGGCGATCCCAGACGCAGGGAGAGGCCGAGGGCCTGCTCGCGCTGGATCCGGCCTCGTCCGAGATTGCGGCCGCCTGCGTTCGCCTCACGCCTGATCCTGCCGCCGGCGCATCGGCGTCGAACGGCGAGTTCCTGAAGCAGTTCGGCGCGCAGTTGTGGGACGGGCTCTTCAACGCCAACATCCGCGATCTCTATCGCAGCTGCCTCGGCGAAACCCAGCGGGACGACACGACCGGCGTGCGGATCCGGCTCTGCATCGACGCGCCGGAAGCGGCGGTGTTGCCGTGGGAGCTGCTCTACGATCGATCCCGCGACGCGTTCCTGGCGACCTCCACCGAAACGCCGCTGACGCGGTACATCAGCCTGCAGGAGCCGATCCGCAACCTGCAGACGACGCCGCCGGTGAAAGTGCTGGTCGCGATCCCGGAGGCGTCGGGCCTGGACGTTCAGCCCGAGCGGGACAGCATCGCGCGTGCCCTGCGCGATCTCGGCGACGCGGTCGTGCCCACGTTTCTCGAAGGGCGCGTGACCCGATCGGCCATCCGACAGGCGCTCGTCGAAGGCCAGTATCACGTCTTCCACTTCATCGGGCACGGCGCGTTCGAGCAGGAGGAAGGCCTGCTCGTCATCAACCCTGAGGACGACCCTTCAGGACTCGACCGCATCTCCGGCCGCGCGTTCGGCGGCTTCTTCCAGGATTACCCCTCGATGAAGCTGGTCGTCCTGAACGCGTGTCAGGGGGCCCAGGTGTCCTCCACGCGGCCGCTGGCGGGGGTCGCGCCGCAAATCGTGCGGCGCGGCGTCCCGGCCGTCGTCGCGATGCAGTATCCGATCGAGGACCGCGCGGCCGTGCTGTTTGCGCACGAGTTCTATCGGAAGCTGTGCACGGGCTCGGACCGCGGCCGCGTCGACACCGCCGTCTCTCACGCGCGGAACTGCCTGGACGCGGACCACGCCGGTACGCTCGCGTTCGCCACGCCCGTGCTCTACATGCGGTCGTCGCCTGCCGGGGTCATCTTCGACCTCGACCGACCCGACCAGAAACGTTCCGTCTTCCCGTCGGCACGCGACATCGGGCGGCTGAAGGAAATCAAGGCGACGTATGCCGCAGGCTCCGAGCTGCTGAAAGCGAGCGGCGAGGCGAACGCCCTTGCGGCGGTTGCCATCAACGAGCAGCGCGTCGCCGACATCGACCGCCAGATCCGCACGCGCCATCTCGTCGTGGCGATGCTTCTGTCGGTACCTGTGCTGCTGGCGTCCTGGCTGAGCCTGTTCAACGCGCCGTTCTTCCTGCGCCTGGACGACCGGCTGGAATACCTGTTCGTACGCGCGATGGACCCGCTCGTGCCGGCCGGCTTCAACGACCGGATCGTCCTGGTCCTTGCGGACGAGGATGCGAAGGAGAACGAATCGCCCCGGGCGATGTCCATGGCGCGTCGCTGCGATCATGCGGATCTGATCGACGGCCTCGCGGCCGCGGGCGCGGCGGCGGTCGGATTCGACCTGCTGCTCGAGCAGGGCTATTCGCAGTGCGACGCGAAGCTGGCGGCGGCGATCGAGCGGGCCCGCAAGGCGGGCACGGCGGTCGTGATTGGCGTCGAGCACCTCGAGTGGGACAACAAACGAACGCCGCGTCCGAGGATCGCTGAGAGTCTCAGGGCCGCGGTCGCCGATGGCTGGGGCATGGTGGCGGGGGCCCCCGGCGAACGCAAGCTGCCGCTCGCCCGGCCGCCGCCGGCGATGCGGCCCGGGCCATTCGAAGAAACGGAGATCGGCGTCGTCCCGTCGTTCAGTCTGCGAATCGCGATGCTGGCCAGGGCCGACCGAGGCCGCCCGCTGCAGGCGTCTCTCGACCCTGGCGCCCGGGTCATTCGCTTGCGCGACCGGAACGGAGCCGTCGTCGAATCGGTCCCTGTTGTCGATCGATTCCTCAGCACCATCGTCCATGTGCCCGAAACGGCGCAGATACGTGGGCGCGAGCGCCCGTATCACGAGATCCTGTCCGGCGCGGCCGACCCCGGTTCGCTGGCGGCGTTCAAAAACAGCGTCGTGATCGTTGGGTACAAGAGCGCGTCTGACCTCTGGGACATCGGACGCGAGCAGCCGCTGTACGGCGTGCACCTGCAGGCCAGCGCCGTTTCGAATCTGCTGGATGGCGACTACGTGAAGCCGCTGGCGGTCGGCTGGCACTACGTCTTGATCGTCGTGATGGGGGGTGCGGCCATACTTCTTCGGACAAGGTTCAGGCGCATCCGGGGATCGATCGCCCTCGCGGTCGTTCTGGCGGTGTATGTCGCTGGCGCGATCTTCCTGTACTGGCTCGACCGCATCGTGCTGGATATCAGCTATCATGTCTTTGCTCTCACGTTCACATACTGGCTTCTCGGGAGGCTTCGCTCTGGCCTCGGTGCGTCGGCACCCTGAACCTTGAGAGTGAACTGGATCCCTCCGTGTGTGGTACGAGGCTTTGGCCTCGTCCTGTCTGTGGTACGAGGCTTCAGCCTCGTCCTCGCGTGCTGGCTCGCCCTCATCGATCTTCCTCGAGCCTCGCAACCCACGACAGACACCGAGCCCACTCCGATCGCGCAGATCGAGCAAATCGTTGTCGGCGGCTCGCTGAAGCTGGACCCGGCCGCCGGCGATGTGCGAGTGGTCCGCGCGCAGCAGATCGTTGCCGCGCGGCCCGCTCTGCCGCTCTTTGAGAACGACGAGATCCTTACCGGTCCCGACGTCACCGTCACGATCGTCCTTCTCGAGGAAGTTGCGGAGGAAGACAAGACCGTCTTCGTCAGCGCCGCGAGTCAGATCCGCATCAGAAGCCAGCGATCGATCTTCCTCATGCTGGGTCGCATCCTGGCGAACGTCCGAGGGTTCTTTGATGTCGGCACCGCCCGCGCGACGCTCGGCTCGAGAAGCACCGAGTTCGAGGTGAGGGTGGGTGAAGATGGCGCGACGCACCTCGTCGTGCTCGAAGGCGTCGTCGACGTCCAGAGACGCGAAGAGGGGGTGCCGCAACTGGTCCTGATCCGCGCGACGCCCTTCGCGCAGAAGCTGCCGCAGCCCGCCGCTGTCGGCAGGCTCGAAGAGATCACGATTCAGAAGGGCGACCCCGCGACGAGGGTGAGGGACACGACCGAGGATCGCGTGCGCGGCGTGTTGTCGTGGACGACGGATGCGGCGATCGCGGGCCAGCCGGCGACTGCGCCGAAACGCGCGATACCGCACTTCGAGTCGGCCGCGGATCGGGCGCAGGCATTCCGGCAGGCCAAGTTCGATGCGATCTGGAAGCGAGCGCCCGGAAGCAACGAAACCCTCGGCAAGGTCTACTCCGACTGGGAACAGGGCGCGAAGGCGGTCGAGGCGTTCGGGAGAGAGGTCGACGTCAATCCCGCGCAGCAGAAGTCGGGTACGTTTCAGGCGAGCGTCGGCGAAGCGCTGCGAATGAAGGGCCGGTTGAAGGAAGCGGAGGACGTCCTCGTCAAGGCGGCCAGCGCCGATTCCGGCAACGCGCGCGCGCTGAACGGGCTCGGCAACGTGTACTTCGCGCAGGCGGCCGCGGCCGAAGACAGCGGCGCCCTCGACGCCGCGTCGGGACTCCTGCAGAAGTGTTTGAAGATCTACGAGGCATCGCGTCAGGCGCGGCTCGACACGCCGGGAACGCCGCGGGGCATCGGCTGGGCGAACGATGGCGAGGCGAAGCTCGCGCTCGGCGACATCGCGCGCCAGCAGAACCGCCTGGACGACGCGGCGGCGAGATACAAGGAAGGACGAGACGCGTTCGTGCGCGCCAGTGGGGCGGATCCGCAGTACCTGTTCGCCCCGGTCGGCGTCGCCGACTCATCCCGCCGGATCGGGAGCGTCGCTCGTACGCGCGGCGCGGAAGCGGAGGCCAGGCAGGCCTTCCGGGAAGCCGAGTCCGAGTACCGGAAAATCCTGGAGGCCCAGCCGAATCTCAGCGCCGCGCATCTCGGGCTCGGCGATCTCTACATCGAGACGGGGGCGCGCAAGGAGGCGATCGCGAGCTACACGCGTGCGCTCGTGCTCCGGCCGGATCAGCCGGCGCCCCACCTCCGCCTGGGCATGGCGCTGGCCGAGGAGAACCCGCGCGCCGCGGCCGTGCAGGCGAAGACTTATATGGCCATCGAGCAGCGCGGGCTCAGGGAAGGTCAGCGGATGGTGGTCGCGCGCAACATCGCGACCGCCAATCCGTCGCGCGCGATTCCCGACAAGCTGATCGACAAACCGATCGAAGGAAAACCATCAACGGCGGTTACCGTTGTGCCAAAGGTCGAAGGTCTTCCGCAAGAGGAAGCGGCTAAGCGGATTGAGCGTGCCGGATTGCGGGTTGGTCGAATCGAACGGAAGGAAAGCAGCAAGCCGCAGGGCACCGTGTTGGACCAGGACCCCAGCGACGGAAAGAGGGTGCCGGGGGGGACTCCGATCAATCTCGAGGTCGCGGTCGCGAAAGGGAGCACGATCGAAGTGCCGGATGTCGTCGGCGACACCCGGGAACGGGCGATGGAAAAGGTCCGCGACAAGAAATTAGTGGTGGCTCACCCGATCACGTACCAGGCAAGCTGCGAACCGGCGGGTAAAGTGATCGCGCAGCGACCTGACGAAGACGCGCGGGTTCCGGCGGGCACCGCCGTCGAGCTGGTTGTCGCAAGTCCCGGCCCGGAGCCGGTCAAGGTTCCCCGCCTGTTGGGCGCTCGGTTGCCCGATGCCGAGCGCGCTTCGCGCGAGCGGCCATTCAAGATAGGGCGGGTCGAGAAAAGAACGACAGATGAAGCACGGCCCGACACGATTATCGGCCAGTCGCCGAATCCGGGCACCGTCGTTGCGCCCGGCTGCCCGATTGACATCGTCGTTGCCGTCGAGATCCCGCCTGTCTCGGTGCCGGACTTCAGGGGGAAGACTGTTGCGGATGTCCAACGCCAACTGCAGGGAACAGGCCTCAGGCCGGGAAGCCTCAGCTACAAGCAGGGTGATGCCGCACCCGGCACCGTGATCGCACAGGACCCCGCGGCCGGCACTGTGGTCAAGGCTGGCACGCGCCTGAATCTCGTGGTTACTCCTCAGGCGTCGACGCCTCAACCGCCGGTCGATCTCGTCGACGTTCCGCCGATGACGGGGTGGCCGCGGTCCAAAGCGGTGGAGATGCTTAAGAGCTTGGGCCTGGGAGTCAAAGTCACATTCGAGGATGTTAAACCCTCCTCAGCTCGGACCGCGCGCTTCGGACCGAGGCATGACGACGTGCTCAAGCAGTCGCACGTCGGGACAGTCCCGCGGAGAACAACCATCGGGCTCACCGTCGCCAGAGTCCCGCAACCCGTTGGTGAGTAGCCACATGCGACACGCCTCGAGCCGCGACGTTCACATCATCGTGATTGAGCGTTTACCCGATTAGGGGTAATCTCAGCACCCGCTCTCCAGCAGAACGCACCCGGCCTCCCCCAGGGCCCGCTCGTGTGAAGGAACAGCCATGCCCACAATCACCATCAAAGACGAACAGGGTGATGAACTCCTCAAGACCGACCTGTCCGGCGGGGGCCTGGGCAAGTACCTCAAGTCGGCCGCGTCGCTCAGGTCGCTCGTTCCCCTCGCGAAGAGTTTCTCCAAGCCTCTCGCCAATGGAGAGGGAGAACGCGAGCTCGCGCTGGCGATCGACCAGGACGTGCCGGTCGGCAAGAGCGGCGAGCTCTCGATCGGCGGCGGAGCGAGCGTAGCCGTCGGCCTGCATCCGTCGGGCGGGACGATGTTCGCGGGCTCCGATCTGCAGGCTGAGGTCGTGGTGCCGAACGGCACGACGTACGCCTCGCTGACGGTGGAAGCGCTGTTGAAGGCCGGGCTCGCGGGAACGAAGGGACAAATCAGCTTCGGTTTCGACGCCGGGACCGCGCTTCGCTACGGTTATTTCCACCCGTTCGACATCGTCGGCAACACCGAGAACGTCGGGAGCGCCGTGAAGACCATGCTGTCCGCCGCGGTCTTCCCGGCGGATGCCGAGGACCTGGCGCGATTGTCCGTTGGCGCGTACGCCTCGCTCGCCGGCGAGGGAGAGCTGACCTTCAGCGGCCAGGCGGCGTTGAGCTCGACGACGAACCTGCTCGCGACGCCCGGTCTCCCCATTGTCGGGAAGGTGGCGCTCACGCACGGAGCCTCGGTCACCGTTGGCGCCGCGTGGACGGCGAGCGGCGAGTTCGAGCTGCGCCTGTCGAAGCCGGCGGCCTCTCAGGCTCGCCTGGCGTTCTATCGGCGGCGCGGGAGGTCGCTGAACGTCTCGGTGAAGGCGCTGGCCGGCGTGTCGCTCGAAGTGAGAGGGAAGGATCTGCTCGCGATGTTGATGAAGGCGATCAGCTCCAACCCCGAAGCGGATCTGCTGGCCCTCGTCGACGCGGGCCTCGACGACGAACGGATCCTCGCGATACAGGCCGCGATTGCCGCGAGCATCGATCGGTCGTTGACGCTCGCGGCGCAGCTCCAGGTTTCCTCGCTGAGAGACGACGAGTCGCTGTTTGCCTACGACATCGATCTCGCGCGGCTGGACGATCCGGGAAAAGCGGCGGTCAACGAGGCGCTGCACGGCCGCCTGGGTCCAATCGGCGAGGCGGCATCCGCCGCCGGCGGCGCCATCCGGCTGATCACGAGCGCCGCGAGGCAACTCCGCGAACGGAAATCGTCATGGCGCATCAACCTGCTGGGCATCCTCAACGTCGCCAGCTTCGTCGAGCTCGTGCGCGACGGCACGGTCACCTTCGATCCGGCCAGCGGCGCGCTCACGGCGGCAGACAAGATCAGCGCCCGCCGCATCCACGTCACGAGCCGCCCGCTCGAGAGCGACACCGAGAAGCTCCGTCGGGTGCTCTTCGAGTCGCTGCTGGTGACCGCCGCGTATCAAGCCTCGCACGCGCTCGGGTCGGCCGTGTCGCTGACGGCCGAGCACATGTACCTGGAACAGCGCGGCCGTACGAAACGGGTGGATCTCGAGGATCACTACCGGGCGCTCGTCGCGCTGGGTCTGTGCGACGAGGTTGAACGCGACGCGCGGCTCGGCGCGGAGCCGGAGTTCGGAAACTCGACCTTCGTCATCGAGAACCATTTCGATCCGGCCGCCTGCGACGCGCTGTTCCTCGACGCGGATGGCCAGCCGTACTCGATGGAGCATTACGAGAGAATCGGCCGGGATGCGCTGCTCGCGCTGATTCCCGCCGACGACGCGTCGCGCTCGTACCGGCGCCTCGCGCTCGATTCGAACACGACGTGGGCGCAGGTCCGGAACCTCGGAGGGGAGCTCGATTCCGGGCTTCCCGGCCACATCCGCCACGATGCGCTCAAGCTCGGCGTCGTCCGGGGGGACGTGCTCACGATCATCTGGTGGGCCCGCGCCATGCACAAGGCGGCGACGGAGCTCGTGGCGATGCGGAAGTTCCTCGGGACGCGAAACGCCACGGCGCTCGCCGCGGATGACGCGTTCCTCAAGGCCCGCACGAAGCTCGCCGACGCGCTGGCCAAGGTGGTCGCGACGACTGAAGCGCGGTTCGATGATCCCTGGGACGTGCTCGCGATGGACGCGGCGGCGGCGCGTCTGGGCCGGCTCGAGAGCGTGATCGTCTCGGCGCGCTTCGCCGCGCGCTACGCTGAGTCGGACCCGGCCCGTGACGTGCCGGAGCCGGCGCCCGCGCGGGCGTCGCGCGCGATGCGCGCCTCGAGGACGACCAGCGGCGCGCAGACCGTGCGTGACTGGACTCCGGAGGAGCGCGACCTCTTCGCTCGTCATGTGGTGAACCTGCGCGGCGGCAAGCTCTCCGGTGAGGGAAGCTTCAGCTCCTCGCAAGAGCAGGTGGAGCGAATATTCACAGAGTTCATTCCCGCCTACGCTCGTAAGCAACAGACAGCGGGGAGCCGCGCGCGCGTGATGTTCTACGCGCACGGCGGCCTGACCGAGGAGCTCAAGGGCCTCCTGCCCGTCCTGGCGCGGCGGCGGTTCTGGGAGCTCAACGGCGTGTACCCCGTCTACTTCGTGTGGGAGACGGGTCTCAGGGACACGCTGGACGACATCGTCGGTGGTGCGCTGCGGACAACGCGCACTTCACGCGGCGGGGTGACCGATGTGGCGATCGAACGGCTGGCGCGCAACGGCGGCAAGCAGGTCTGGGGACAGATGAAGAAGAGCGCCGAGAACGCATCCGGCGCGGGAGGGGGGGGCCGCCTGGTGGCGGATCTCGCCGGGAAGCTCTGGAAAACGCTGGGGGGTGAGGTCGAGTTCCACGCGCTCGGGCACAGCGCGGGCGCGATCTTCCATGCGCATTTCCTGCCGCAGTTGATCGCACAACGCCCCGCGGGCGTGCCGCCCGTCGACGTCCGCACGCTGCACCTCCTTGCGCCGGCCATCACGACCGACCAGTTCAAGACGCGGCTCCGCAAGCAGATCGGCCCCGGTCTGCCGATCACGCGGGTGACGATGTACACGATGACCGACGAGCTCGAGCAGGCAGACGACATCACGCCGTACGGCAAGTCGCTGCTGTATCTCGTGAGCCGGGCCTTCGAGGAGGAGGTCCCCACTCCGCTGCTGGGGATGCAGGAGTCGCTCAAGCGGGACCTGGACATGATTCGCTTCTTCGGCCTCGCCGGCACGCAGAAGGTCGCCGACGTGGTCTTCTCCCGGAGCATGACGAACGCCGCGCTTCGCGATCGCAGCGAGTCGATCACGCACGGAGGGTTCGACAACGACATTGCGACGATGACGAGCGTCATGCGCCGCGTGCTCGACGTTCCTCAGGCGACCGCGATCGCCGACTACTTCGAGGATGCGATTCCGGGCTTCGACCGCGCCGCGGTTGGCGCCGCGCCAGCCGAGGCGCCAACACGCGCGTCAAAAGGTCCGATGCGCGCTGCAGCGCGGCCGTCGACCGCGAAGAAGAAGTGGACCGTGATGGTCTGGATGGCGGGCGACAACGACCTCGAGTCCTTCGGCGACCGAGACCTCGCTGAGATGAAGCGTGTCGGCTCGACCGATGCCATCAACGTGACCGTCCAGTTCGACAGCATGCGCGACGACCGCACGCGCCGCTACTACGTTCGAGAAGGCGGCCGGCCGGGCGACGACGTCGTCGAAGAGCTCGGCGAGACCAACACCGGCGATCCGGCTGTCGCGGCCGACTTTTTCAGGTGGGCCATCGAGCGGTATCCCTCGGACCGCCTGCTTGGCGTCATCTGGAACCACGGAAGCGGCATCGACGAGACGGACGTGTACGCGCGCGGGGGCGCACGCGGCGTTCCGGAGCGCGGCCTCGTTCGCGCCGCGCTCTCGGGCCGGCATCGTCGCGCGCTCTTCAGCTCGACGGTGACGCAGGCGACCCAGGATCGCGCGATTGCCTACGACGACACGTCGAGAGACTTTCTCGACAACGTCGAGCTCAAGCGGGTGCTCGCCGACGTGAAGAAGCAGACGGGACGAGTGCTGGACGTCCTCGGGTTCGATGCCTGCCTGATGAACATGATCGAGGTCGCCTACCAGCTGAAGGGAACCGCGCGGGTCGTGGTCGGGTCCGAGGAGCTGGAGCCGGGCGACGGCTGGCCGTACGACCGTGTTCTCAAGAGTCTGGCGGCGGCCCCGGGGGTGTCCGCCGCCGATCTGGGCGCGCAGATTGTCGATCACTACATCGATTCGTACCGGGCCGGGAGCATCACCCAGTCCGCGCTCGACCTGTCCCGGCTGGACGATGTGGCCCGCGCCGTCGACGCGTTTGCGAAGGTGCTCACGAAGGCGATTCGCGATGCGGCGGAGTACGCGGCCGTCACGAAGTCGTTGAACGCGACGCAGCGCTTCGACACGCCCGACTTCGTCGACCTGGGGCATTTCTGCCAGGAGCTCGCGAAGCGCTCGAAGGCGGCGGGAGTGAAGAGCGCCGCGAAGGCCACGCTCGACTCGCTCCGCACGCAGAATGGTTTTGTTCTGGCGGAACGGCACAAGGGCAGCGGCGTCAGCAACGCGAGCGGAGCGGCGATCTACTTCCCGAGGGGCCCGGTGAACAAGGTGTACGGGAGGCTGGATTTCGCGAAGGCCACCGCCTGGCGCGCGTTTCTCGAGGCGTATCACAAAGCGTAGCGTGGAGAGAGTCATGGCGACGCCCGACAAAGTCACGCTGAAGGTCAACGGAGCTCCCGATCCGCGTCCCGAGCCGTCCGAGCTGGGGCGTGGGTTGCCGAAAGGGTCCGTCGTCGTCAAAGGGGCGGCGCTCGTGCACAGCGCTCGCGCGGGCGGCGCCGAGATCTCTCTCGAAGGGTTACGGCCCGACGACGTCGTCGAGATCGAGCTGCAGGATGGCTTGCGGATCTGGAGTCGCGTGGAGAACGTGCCTCAGGATCTCGTGCGCCGGTCTCAGCGCGGGCCGCTCGGAGACACGGTTCACCTGCCATCCCAGCTGTCCATCGGTCCGGCCAGCAGGGCGATGGGAGGATGGGCGATCAAAGCGCTGAAGGTGCTCGGGCTCGACATCCCCGGCAAGATCACCGATTTTGCCGCCGAGCACGTCGAAGGAAAGCTTCAGCCGGGACCGGGCCTCTATCGCTGCTCGCTGGACGACGCCACGGCTCTCCGGCCGGTATCCCCGCTGGGTGGCACCGGCCCGGTCCTGCTGTTTCTCCACGGCACCGCCTCTTCGACATCGGGGAGCTTTTCGGAGCTCTGGAAAACGCAGTCGGGGGCGCTGATCAAGTCGTTGTTCGAGTTCTATGACGGCCGGGTACTTGGTTATCAGCACCGGACGCTGACCGAAAGCCCGGTCGAGAACGCGTTGAAGCTCGCGAAAGAGCTCAAGAAGGTGCTCGGCAGGGAACACGCGCTTCACATCGTGTCCCACTCGCGCGGCGGGTTGGTCGGCGAGCTTCTCGCGCGAGGCATGCGTGTGGGCGCGGCGCCGTTTACGCCCGACGATCTGGAGATGTTCGACGAGGCCGACCGATCCAGCGATCGCGACGCGCTCGAAGATCTTTCACAGGTACTCGAGGGCTCCCGGCTGCGCGTCACACGGTTCGTTCGCGTCGCCTGTCCTGCTCGAGGGACGACGCTGGCCGACCAGCGGCTGGATCGGTACTTCTCGATGCTGGTCAATCTCGCCTCGATGATTCCGGGGCTGAAGGCGAACCCGGTTTACGAGGGACTCACCGGCCTCCTCGCCGGCGTGCTCAAGAAGCGCACCGAACCGCAGGACCTGCCAGGCCTCGAGGCGATGATGCCGACCTCGCCGCTCGTGCGGATGCTCAACCGCCCGGACGTGCGAACGGCGGCTGATCTCCACGTCCTCGGCGGCGATCTTGCGGGCACCGGCGTGTTCGGCCGGCTCAAGACGCTGGTGACCGATTTCTACTATCGCGACGATCACGATCTCGTCGTGAACACGCCGGCCATGCTCGGCGGCATCGAACGCACCAAGCCGATTTCCTACTGGATCGATACGGGCGATCAGGTGACCCATTTCCACTATTTCGCCCGGCCGGACACCGCCCGCCGGCTCGTGTCGGCGCTCACCGGATCCAGCACCGAGTTCCGGACGCTCCAGGCCAACCCGTCGGTGGTGACGTCGGCCGATTACGTCAAGCGCGCGGCGCTGTCGCAGCCCGTGGTGTTCGTGCTGCCGGGCATCATGGGATCGCAGCTATCGCTGGCCGACCAGGCTGTCTGGGTGAACATCCTCGAGCTCGCCCGGGGCGGCCTGTCACGAATCTCGACGCAGGCGCGCGGCGTCAAGGCGACCGGACTGGTCGCGATGGGGTATGCGGCGCTCTGCAAGCATCTCGCTCAGTCGCACGAGGTCGTGCCGTTTCCGTACGACTGGCGCCAGTCGATCGGGGACTCAGCCGAAAAATTGCGGAAGGCGCTCGACGAGAAAGTGCTGGCCGCCGGGCGCGCCCACCAGCCTGTGCGCCTCCTCGCGCACTCCATGGGCGGTCTCGTGGTCCGGGCGATGCTGGCGACTCGCGAGGGGCGGGCCACGTGGGATCGCATGCTCCAGCATCCGGGCGCGCGCTTCATCATGCTGGGCACGCCCAACGGCGGGTCGCATTCGATTGCCGCCATGCTGCTCGGCAGAGACTCGCTCGTCAGGAAACTGGCCCTCGTGGATTTGCGAGGCGATCACGCCGGGCTCCTCGAGACCATCGCCGGCTTCGACGGGGCGCTCAATCTGCTCCCGCACGCCGGCACGCTCGATCTGTTCGACCATGCCGTGTGGGAGCGGCTGCTCGAGCTCGACGCGCCGCAGAGCCGCGGGCTGTTCGGCTCGGGAGTCGCTTCGTCCAAGTCGGCCGGCTTCCGGTGGTCGGTGCCTGCCCGTGCGGCGCTCGAGAAGGCAAAAACGTTCGCGGCGCTCATCCGCGAGAGCCAGCTCGAGCCGTCACGCGTCGTGTACGTTGCGGGCGTCGCGGACGAGACCGCCTGCGATCTCGAGATCGATGAAGGCGCGCCCGAGGGGCGGCGCGTCAAGGTGATTGCCACCGGTCGCGGGGATGGGCGGGTTCTGTGGGAGACGGGCATCCCCAAGGGCATCCCGGCCTATTTCATGAACGCCTCGCACGGCGATCTCGCGAACGATCGGCGTCATTTCCCGGCCATCGTGGATCTGCTGCACACGGGATCCACCTCCAAGCTTCCGATCACCCCGCCGGTGCGGCGTGGAGCGGACGCACGGTTCGAGATGCGGGAGCGGCTGCCGGCGATGGTCCCCGACGAAGCGGAGCTGGTATCCGACGCGCTCGGCGGCCGCCGCGTCGAGGAAGAGACGCGGCCATCCCAGGGCCGGATCGCCGTGCGGGTCGTGCACGACAACCTGACGAATGCCCGATCGCCCGTGCTGGCCAGCCACTATCACCGCGACGTGATCGTCGCCGCCGAAGCGTATCTCGACGCCCGCCTCAACGGCCGCCTGTCGGAGCTTCTTCGCATGGAGCTCTACCCGGGGCCGATCAACACGGGTGTCGTCGTCGTCAACGAGCCGACGCCAGGCGACCTGTCCATTCATCCCGGAGCGATCATCGCCGGATTGGGGATCGTCGGCGAGCTCACGCCAGGGTCGCTGACCTCCACGCTGGGGCATGCGCTGACCCTGTACGGCGCGGAGTGCGTCGGGCGCGAACGGCGCCGGCGGCAGCGGGAAGGGGACTCGCCCGAGCGAACCGTTCCCGCCCCGGTCACCGCGATCCTCGTGGGGTCCGGAGACGGCGGTCTTTCGCTGGCGGACTGCGTCAGAGCCTTGTTGCGCGCCGTTCTTCAGGCGAACCAGCGACTGCACCACGCCGTTCAGACCGGTACCGACGATGACGGATCCGATTCACTGACGGCCCGGATCGATCAGGTCGACATCCTCGAGCTGTACGAGGATCGGGCGATCGAAGCCCTGCATGCGCTCAAGGGGCTTTCGCGCGCGCCAGAATTCGAGAGTTATCTGGTCGACGATCTGCTGACTGGAGGCAGAGAAGGCCAGCGCCGCGTGCGATTCGAGCAGGCGGCGGCGTGGTGGCAGCGCATCAGGGTGACGAGCGACAAGGACGGATCCCTTCAGTTCGAGGCGGTGACGCAGGCTGCCCGCGCGGTGTCCAGGCTGCGCCCCACACAGCGTGGTCTCGTCGAGGGGTTCGTCCAGCAGGCGATCGAAACGACGGCCAACGACCGGAAGGTCGGGCAAACGCTCTTCGAGCTGCTCGTGCCGAACGACTTCAAGTCCTACGCGCCGGATCAACACAAGCTGGCGATCATGATGAACGCCGAAGCGGCGGCGCTGCCCTGGGAGCTGATGCACGACGGATTCGATCGCATGGCGGAGCCGCTCTCGATCTCCGGCGGGATGATCCGCCAGCTGTTGCTTCCGGACGAACGCCAGCACGTGCTGCGCTCGACAGGCAACACCGCGCTGGTGGTCGGTAATCCGATCGTCGCAGATCCGAGGTTCCCGTCGCTGGCCGGGGCGGCCGCGGAAGCGGCCACGGTCGCAGGTCTGCTGACCGACGTCGGCGGGTACGAGGTGGAGCTCCTGCTCGAAGAAGCGGCACAGCCCATGGCCGTGTTGTCGGCGTTGCACGACAGGCCGTGGCGAATCCTGCACCTCGCCGCGCACGGCGTCTTCGAGTTCACGCCAGAAGGGGGGAAGGAAGCGGTGAGCGGTCTCGTGCTCGACAACGGGATGTTCTTCACGTCGGCAGAGGCCGACCAGCTCCGGCACGTGCCCCAGCTCGTGTTCATCAACTGCTGCCACCTCGGCCAGACGCGCGGCGACTCGTCAGTGCATGTGCCGTTTCACAAGCTCGCCGCAAACCTCGCGACGCAATTCGTCAAGATGGGCGCTCGCGCCGTCGTCGCGGCCGGTTGGGAGGTTGACGACGGCGCGGCGAAGACGTTTGCCAGCTCCTTCTACCGGCGGATGCTCGACGGTGAGCTGTACGGAAACGCGATTCTGCAGGCGCGCCGGGACACATACTTCGAGCACGGCGACACCAACACCTGGGGCGCGTACCAGTGTTATGGCGATCCCTCGTTCTCCCTGACGGCTGGCCGCGGTCAGCCCCAGGACGACGTGTTCGTGTCGGACAGCGAGCTGTCGATCTGGCTCCAGAGCCTGGTGCCCAAGGCGCGGCAGCAGGACGCAGCCGGCGAAAAGCTGCTGGCGGCCCTCGCGGAGCGAGAATCGAAGACGCCCGCGGCGTGGTGGCAGTCGGCTGACGTGTGCGCGCTGGCCGCGCTGGCGTTTGCGGAGCTGGGCGACTTCGAGCGGGCGGTCGAATACTACGAGCGCGTGCTGAAAGCCGAACGAGCCAGCGCTCCCATCCTCGCCCTGGAACAGCTCGCCAACTGCAAGGTGCGATGGGCCGGCAGACTCCTCGAAGCGGAACCGGCCGACGACAAGAAGGTGTCTGAACTGCTCAAGCATGCCGAGAAGATTCTGCGACACCTCATCGACCTGGGGCCGACGTCCGAGAGATATGCCCTGCTCGGCGGGTTGATGAAGCGGCGGGCGATTGGGGTGGCGCGCGACGCGAAACTCCGACGCAAGGCGCTCGAAGAGATGAGGGACGCGTACAAGAACGCCTACGATATGTCTCGAGCAAACGGCGCGGGCGACGCGTTCCCGCTCGGCAACCAGATCGCGGCGGATCTCGTGCTGAGTTGGCGGGACAACGGGTCGCCAAAGAAAGACGACGCGCGCGCCGGCGTGGCAGCGTCCCTCAAAGAGCTCAGGACGATGGCCGACGGGCTCGCGAGCTCGAACACCGACTTCTTCAGCCTGGTCGTGGTCGCCGACCAGATGCTGCTCCAGGCGCTCATGGAGGGGCAGTTGGACGACAAGACGCGCGACGGCATTCTTCAGAAATTCAAGAGGGCGCTTTCCCGGGGCATCACGGCGCGACAGCGGGACTCGGTGCGGACGCAGTTCCTGTTCTTCCGGCGGTTGATGCAGGCCGGGTTCGCGAAGGAAGACCGCGACCGGATCGTCCCCCAGCTGGAGTTCCTGGAGCAGAAGCTCGTGCCGGGGACCCGATCGACGGAGCGTGGATGACCCTTCGACTCGCATGCGCTCGCTCAGGGCAGGCGTACGACGGATGGTAGTGGCGCTCGCCGGCCGCCGGATCGACGCGCCGGCTGCGACGGTCCGGCGTTTTCCGGCGGAGAATGTCCCGCTCGTGCGGCAGCGCCTGCGGAAGCTGCTGGTGGAGACTGGAGCCAGCGCCCTCGTCTGCTCGGCCGCGTGCGGCGTCGATCTCATCGCCCTCGACGTGGCGGGGGAGTTGAACATTCGCCGGCGCATCGTCCTGCCGTTCGAGGCCTCGCGTTTCAGGGAGACCTCCGTCACCGACCGGCCCGGTCCGTGGGGAGAGGCGTTTGACCGCGTCATCGAGGAAGCCGGCGCCGCTGGCGACGTCGTGATCGTCGGCTCGAGCTCAGACGCCGCCGCCTACGAGGCGGCCAATCACGCGGTGTTCAACGAAGCCGGGACGCTGCACGGGCAGATCGGCGTCCCCGCCTCGGCGGTCGTCGTCTGGAACGGAGAGTCGCGGGGCCCGAACGACTTTACGGCGCAGTTTCGCGACCAGGCTGAACGCCGGGGGCTTCAGGTCCACGAGGTTTCGACGTTGTAGTGCCCCGCATCTTCATCTGCTATCGACGGGAAGACGCTTCCGGCCACGCCGGCCGCCTCCGCGACGCGTTGTCGGCGCGATTCGGCAGCGAAGAGGTCTTTCTGGATCACGAGGCCATCGGGCCTGGTGAGAACTTCGTGCAGGCGATGTCGCGCGCCATCGGGTCGTGCGAAGTGTTCCTCGCCATCATCGGGAACCAGTGGCTCTCGGTGACCAACCGGAACGGCGCGCGGCGGCTCGACGATCCGGACGATCACGTGCGCCGTGAGATCGTGGAGGCGCTCGGACGCAACGTTCGCCTGATTCCAATTCTGGTGGAAGGCGCGGACATGCCGCGCGCGGCGGAGCTGCCGAAACCACTCGAGCCGCTCGCGATCCGCAACGCGTTCGCGCTGAACGACGAGGAGTGGGAGTCGGACGTCGAGCGCCTGGCGGCAGCCCTTCGGCCCGAGGCTCGGCGCGGTCCGGACGTCCCGATGAAGTCGCCGGAACTGCGCGTGAGCCGCCGGCCCTTCGTTGCTCTCCTCGTCGCCGCCGCGGTCGTGGCCGCGATCGTGGCGCTCGTCTACAGCGGCACGACGCGTCCGCCGGATGAGAAATCGTTCGCTTCGACGGCCGCCACACAGGTCACGCTGCCCGCTGGAGGAGAGGCGGAGCTCGGCGAGGGCCTCTTCGAAATTCTGGAGGCTGGCATCCAGCCACACAGCGCTGGCTCCACGCTCACCCTCCGTATGCGCCTAACGAACAACAGCCGGTACCCCGGCGAATTCTCCGCAAGGTCCTTCCGACTGGCGGTGGGTGGAGAGCAACGGGCGCCGGCGAGCGCACCGGGCGAGGTGATTCCCGCTCAGACTGACAAGGAAGGAACGATCACGTTCGAGCTTCCTCCGCAGGCGACGGCGGCCATGCTGCGAATCAGCCTAGGGACCGAGACGGGCGACGTCCCGCTCGATCTGACCGGCCGCAACGGCCCGACGCCCGAGCAGGATCGGGCGGCGCGACGCGCCGGCGGCGCGACCGTTTCTGTTCCGATCGATCCCGCCCGCGCGGACATGCGCGTCGGTGACCTGACGTGCGGGCTTCGATCGGCGGTTCTCCGCCGGTACGCGCACAAGTTCACGTTGACGGTCCGCCTCCGCGTGCAGAACCGCGGGCGGTACCCGGTAAACGTCGGCGATGGCCAGTTCCGGCTGGTCCTCGACGGCTCGGCTCGCGCGCCGGTGGGCGGGCTGAACGAGGCCCTGAGCGGCGAGACCACTCGCGACTGCGAGCTCCTCTTCGATGTCCCGCTCGACGCGCGGCAGGCGGTTCTCCGTGCGACGTTTGGCGACATCGTCGCGGAGGCGCCGATCCAGATCCGCCAGTGACTGTCCCCTTTTCTATTTCGGCCCCTCGACCGGCTTCCACGGATGGAACGCGTTCTTGACGCCCTGGAGCGCCGGCGCCAGGTGCGGATAGTGGCGCGCGAGGACCGTCAACATCGAGCTCTTCCTGACGTAATCCAGACCGAACTCGGTATAAATCTCCGGCCGCCAGTCGTCCGTGAAGAAGCGGTCGCTCTTCAAGCGCCGTGACGCCATCAGGATGAACACCCGAAACGCCGTCTCGCTGAAGCCGAAGCCGTCCGGCAGCGGCTCGGCGTAGAGCCCGGTCATCAGATCGACTTTCTCGAGGTCGCCGTTGTAGACGTCCTTGATCTGCTTGCGCCAGGTCGCGTTGTCGGTCAGCTCGTCGAAGGACTTCACCGGGTCCTTGTTGATCAGCCGCCGGAACTGGTTGTAGCGCGGCACGCCGCGCTCGCGATCGCGGAGGATGTCGACCGCCGCGAGATCCAGCCGCTCCCCGTCGTCGCGCGTGAGATTCTGCAGGTGACGGGGAAAGTTGTGCAGCCGCAGGGCGCCTGGATGACAGGTGCCGAAGGAGTAGAAGAGATCCGGCATCGTGATGCGCTCGGCTATGGCCGGGGTGCGCTGGCCGGCGATCTCGTTCAAGGCGCGCTTCTCGAGCAGGCGTCCCGTGGCAAGCGAGTGGAACGCATAGTCGTCCGGCATGAGGGGATGCATGCGGTAGACCGCGACGAACTCCTCGGTGAGCGAGTACGGCGCGGTGTGGTGGTCCGCCTTCGAGCCGACGATGCCGCCGAGCAGCTCTTTGTCGTCGAGGAACTCGAGCACGTCCTGGACGTCCTCGCCGGCGAGGCCGGACCAGTTCACGTTCAGCGCGGTCTTGATGATGGGGTGGGGCAGGATGGCCGGTGTCCACTCGATCGTGTGGATTTTCGCCATGATCGCCGAGTTGATCAGCTTACCCTTCGCGAAGAGCTGATCGTCGGTCCACGCGGGATTCTGCGCAGCCAGGAGATCGCAGATGTGGTTGTGCTCCAGGGTGAAGAGCGTATGGAGCATCGCCAGCCCGATCCACCAGTTGTCGGTGAACCCGCTGAAGTGCACGCCGGTGTCCGGATCGATCGGCAGCAGCCCGGTCGGCTCGATCCGGAGCCTGCCGCCGATCTTCGTCCGGAGCTTGGCCGACATCGCCTCGTCGCAGCCGTAAATCTGCGAGGAGTCCCACCAATGGCTGTTCAGATTCGCGTACGCCGGCGGCCGCTTCGATCCCGCCGGCTTCGCGACCGGAACCGATCGCGGCACGCGGATGCTCGGGGCCCCCCAGTCGTCTCCGGACGCCGTCGGGATGTCGAGGCTGTCGCTTTTTGAGCGGTCGTGCACGAACCAGTCGTGGACCATGAACTGGATCCACGAGGCGGCGAGGAGGTTGAGGATCGTCGCGGGCTGGAAGGCGTCGCGCGTCATCAGCTCCCGGCTCACGACGCGCGGATTCGGGACGAGCAGGTTCGGCGTGTCGGGAAACACGTGCTCGAGCGGGACGTTGCGGCCGAAGCATCGTCCGACGGCGCCCATCTGAGGGAACTGCAGATCGTTGGACGTGCCGTCGGTCGTTCGCGCTTCCCGCAGCGCGGGACTGAGATTCGGTGGAATGGCCTGGCGCTCGAGCGGCGGCTCCTCCGTGTCGTGAAGGTTCTTGGCACGAAGCTCGTCGCGGATGTCGATGAGGCGCCTCATCGCCAGCAGGCGCGGCTGCCGGTACCACGGACGCTCGAGCAGTTTGCGGATTCTCGCGATCAGATCTTCAGACATGATGACCTCGACGCTTTATCTCTTGCTTCAGAAACCACGTTCATTCCCGATCATGACCGAGACACACCCAGACGGTTTTCATGGGGAGGTCCGGGACCTCATCACAACGTCTTCAAGTACTCGATCAGGTTCTCGCGGTCCGTCCGCGAGAGCCCCGTTCCGTAGATGTGCCCGCGATTGCCGTTCCCCCGCAGCCGCGTATCGAAGATCGTTCCCTCGCTCCCGGCCGCGGCGCCCGACGTGACGAATCCCACGGCGTTCCAGTCGTAGACGTCGTACCTCCGGTAGAACGTCTCGGGACGCTCCTCAGGAAACAGTAACGTCCTGAGCGTCGGCACCGAACCGTTGTGCAGGTACGGCGCGCGCAGCCAGAGACCGTCGAGCGGCATGTTGGCGTAACCCTCCGTTTTCCGAAAGCGCTTGAACTGCCACGGCTTGCCCTGCCCGATCGTGTTCATCCCGCGCGCGAGCTCGGCCGTGAAGGAGTCGAGCCGCTCGCGGTCGGTGCCGACGTCGGCGATGCCCGTCACCTGGCCGACCTGCGGCGCGCCGAACGCGTGGCACGCGGCGCACGCGGCGCGATACACGCGTTCGCCCAGCGCCACGCGCGTACGATCCACGCGCTCGATCGGAATCGGAGGCGGTGGCAGGTCGAGGATCCAGGTTTCAATCCGCGACATGGAGGCGAGATCGAGCGAGTCGGGCGTCGCGCCGGCACCGATGGCGGCGCTCTTGTTCCGCTCTTCCACCGTGTCGTTGTTGCCATCCCAGTGCAGCCAGAGGCCGCGGCGCAGCCGCTGGTTCCAGAGCGACGGCAGATCCACCGTCCCCACGGACGTGTCGTTGGTCATCGGGATGCCGAGCATGACTTTGTACGGGTTGAACGTGTCGACCCGGCCGGGTCCCTGCGGCGGCCGCGTGTCGAACCAGGCGTTCTGCCGCTCGCCGTCGAGGATGCCATCGCGGACGCGTCCGATGACGAAGAGGCGATACAGCAGGCGATCGATCAATCCGATCTGCGCGCCCGCCTGCTGCATCGCCGGCATCAGCACGTCGTACCTGAACCGCGCGTCCTTCGCGCACGCCGAGAGAAACCGCAGATAGCTCTGCAGGTTCATCTGGTTGGCCGGCATGCCGAGCACGATCCGCCGCGGTCCGTCCGGGCGGTCGCGGTACGTCCCGACGTGACACGTGGCGCAGTTCAGCCCGACGCGGGCGAATCGTCCGGGCACGAAGGAGGTTCCGATCGGCCGGCCGTGCGGCGCGTTGTCGTAGAGAAACCCGATCCGCGCGTATCCCTCGCCCGGGCCGGGCGGGAGCTTGTCGGCGAACACGGTCGGGAGCACGCGCCAGATCCAGTACGGCACCCCGACGCGCTCCTCGGTGCCGATCGACCCGTACTTGAAATGATCCTCGATGCCGGGGAACGACGCCGCGTCCGGTCGAGCCTGGCCATCACTGCCCTGAGGCTGCGCGACGACGACCGACGCCGCCCAGACCGCCGCGAGTCCGAGCAGAAGCATCCGATCGCGAATCCGTGGACGATGCATGCCGGCGCTCATCGAAACGGCGCCGGATCGAAGACCGTCATCGTTTCCCGCACCATCTCTCCGCGCGACGTGTACCGGCTCTCGTCGTAGCACCCGAGCGGGTTCTCGACGGCGTTGACCAGGCATCGGTTGCAATACGTACAGGGCCGTGGCGGGCGCCCGACGCCGCGCGCGAACATCTTGACGAGATCGTTGTTCGCGATGAGCGGGCGCGCGATCGTGACGGCGTCGCATCGGCGCTTCGCGATCGCGTTCTCGATGATGGCGGCGGTCTGGAACCCGCCGGTGCACAGAACCGGGATGCGGACGGCGGCCTTGATCTTCTGCGCGTCGGGCAGGTTGATCCCTTCTATGCGGGCGGCGTTGCCGCGCGCCTCCTCCCACCGGCGCTTGAAGACCCTGCCCGTCAGCCGGCCGCGGAACAGCAGGTAGTTGCGGACCGTCAGCATGCCGCTCGACAGCAGCGTGTCGTAGGTCTTCACGAGCTCGTCGAGCGGGAAGTCGCCGGCGGGGTTGCGCGGGTGCGGAAAGTAGCTCCCGGAGGACACATGGATGGCATCCACGCCCGCCTCCTCCAGCCACTGGCAGACGCGCACGCTGTCCTTGATGGTGTTGCCAGGCGGTTCGTCATTGAGGAGTGCGTCGTTGTACTCAGTGGCGCTGATTTTCGCCTGGAGGTGGAAATCGCGTCCCACGCGCGCGCGGATGGCCCGGACAACTTCCAGCAGGAAGCGCGCCCGGTTCTGGAGGGAGCCGCCGTACTCGTCGTTCCGGTCGTTGATGCCGGAGCTGAGGAACTGCGTGAACAGGTACCCGTTCGCCGAATGGAGCTCGACGCCGTCGACGCCCGCCTCGCGCGCCCGCCGCGCGCCCTCGGCGAAGGCCTCGACGGTTTCGCCGATCTGATCGCGGGTCATCCGCTCGCACTCGAAACCGTGCAGCGGATCCGGCTTGGCGGTCGAGCTCAGCCCCTTCTCGAACTCGATGCCGGGGACGTCGCGCTGGCGGCCCGCGTGACTGAGCTGCATGATGAACCGGCAGTCATGCTCGTGCACCTGCCGGGCGAGCTCCCGCCAGAACGGGATGCGATCGTCGCGGTCGATCATCGCGTAGTTCGGGACGATGCGGCCCCGCAGCGTCACGGGGACGAACGACGAGATGATCGCGCCGACGCCGCCGCGCGCGAACTTCAGCTCCCAGTTGATCCGGGTCTGCGTGCCGGAGCCGTCGTAGTTGTCGAACCGCCCCGACACGTTCGACCGGAAGATGCGGTTCTTCGCCGTGAAGCTCCGAAACGCCAGCGGCTCGAAGATACGAGGATAGGGCATAGAATACCCCCTCCTCCGGGCCGAATATGAGTCGTGAACTCGCAGGGCTGGCTGCGAGCGAGAGGTCTGTGAGATTACTGAAGAGCGGGAGCCGTGACAAGGGAGGGCCCATGAGTTTCGAAATCGTCCAGAAGGTGAGGGACAAACTCTTCCCTGGCAATCAACCCTTGAACGATCGTGTCAAGGCCTTTGAGATCACCAAGAATGTCGCGTGGATCCTCCGGGACCGCGGCTGGATGCTGGTGAGGGCGAAGCCGGGGTCACTCAACAACGTCGAAGGGTGCACGGGGGACATCATCGCGAAAGACGACGGGTTCCACGTCGACATCCTGGAAGACGGTGAGGGGAAGGCGTTCGCGGCCTGGCAGGAGCATCACGATCAGGGCGAGAAAGACGCCATCAGGCCGCGCGTCATGGCGCCGATACCGATGCCACCCCTTCCCATTGACGGAATCGGGCCCATACCCCGGCCCGTGCCAGACACGCCAGTCAGCCTGACACCCGTCCTCGACGCGATCGCCTCGCTCCGTCAGGGCCACGGGGAGGCCATCGCGGCGCTCGCGGCGAAAGTGGACGCGCTGGCCGCAGCTGTCCGCGAGCTGGGCGCGAGGCCGTCGCCCACTGGTGCCGCGGTCGATCTCACGCCCGTGCTGACGGCGATCGACGCCGAACGCGCCATCGAGCTCCGGGTGCCCGCGCTTGGCACCGCGAGGGGCAAGCTGGTCGGGCGGGGGTAGTCTCAAAACTGAGAGAATCTACTCCCCCCACGTGCGCTGCAGCTTCGTCCGGCCGGGCGTCGCGACCGGCGGTACCTCGAGCGGTCCGAAGGCGACCTGCGGCGGCGTCAGATCCTGGGCGGCGTTGAGCACTTCGTCCCAGGTGAGCTCCTGGCCCGTGTAGGCCGCTTCACGGCCCATGATCGCCGTGAGGTTGCTCTCCGCGATCTCCTTCAGCTCGTTGTACGGCTTGCCCGCGCGGAGGCTGGCGACGAGATCCGTGTGCTCCTGCACGTACGGGCTCACCGGCTTCTCGGGCTTCGCCCACGTCCACGCGTTCGCGCCCGTGATCGTGCCGGCGGCGTCCGACGCGCCCTTCGTCCCGAGGAAGTGTTCCGCGACCTTTCCTCTGGTCCCGTCGATCTGGCGGCACATGCTCATCACGCGCGCGCCGTTCGGGTACTCGAAATCGATCGCGAAGTGGTCGTAGATGTGCCCGTAGCGCGGCTCGGTCCGCCACTGACGGCCGCCCACGCCGGTCGCCTTGATCGGATGCGCGCCCATCACCCAGTTCGCGACGTCGATGTTGTGGACGTGCTGCTCCACGATGTGATCGCCGGAGAGCCAGGTGAAGTACAGCCAGTTCCGAATCTGCCACTCGGTCGGGCTCCACGGCGCCTGGGGCTCCTTGCTCCAGAGGCCGCCCTGGTTCCAGAACACCTGCCCGCTGAGGATGTTGCCGATCGCGCCATCCTTGAGCCGCTTGATCGTCGCGATGTACTCCGCCTGATGGTGCCGCTGCGTGCCGACGCCGATCGCGAGCCCCTTCTGCTTGGAGAGCTCGTAGGTCGCGAGGACGGAGCGGATGCCGGCTGAATCGACGGCGACCGGCTTCTCGACGAAGAGGTGCTTGCCGGCTGCCACCGCGGCGGCGAGGTGCACGGGCCGGAAGCCGGGCGGCGTCGCGAGGATGACGAGGTCGACGTCGGAGGCGATCACTTTCTGATACGCGTCGAAGCCGCTGAAGCTTCGCTCCGGCGTCACCTTGTATTTCTTGGCGAAGCCGGCGTCCTGCGCGGCGGCTTTCGCGAGCTCTCCCTGGGATTGCGTGACGCGATCGGGGAACAGGTCGCCCATCGCGACGAGCTCGACGCCCTCGGCGCCTCGGAGGCAGTCGCGCGCCGCGCCGGTCCCACGGCCGCCGCAGCCGACGAGCCCGACCCTGATGGTGTCTGAGCCGGAGATGCGCGCTCCGGCGGGGAACATGAACGCGGCGGTCGCCGCCGCCGTGGTCTGCACGAAGGTTCGCCGCGAGACGCTTTCATTGGTGCTCATGATGTTTCCTTCAGCAGCCCTAAAGGGCTGCGCTACAACGTTTGGCTGCGCTACGACGCTCCTGTTACGGCTCTCTTACTAACCGAAACCCGACAAACGGACCGTCCGACAGCCACCATCGGCTCTTGGGAAACTGCGGGTCGCGCAGGTTCCACGAATCATCCTGCACCGCGCGCGCGGCCGGGCCGACGCGCTCGGCGGGGTCGCGGAACGATCCGCCGCGCGCGACGACCGAGCCGTCGCTCGTCGTCACCCACTCGGCCGCGTTCCCGAACAGGTCGACGAGCCCGAGCGCGTCGGGCGTCTTGCTGCCCGTCGGATGGGTCTTCTCCTTGGCGTTCCCGCGGTGCCAGGCGAGCGCGTCCCGCTTCGCCGCCGGAAGCGTGCTGCCGCCCGCCGCCAGCCGGGCGGCGTGCAACCACTCGGCCTCCGTCGGTAGACGATACTTCTTGCCGGTCTTCTTGGAAAGCCACTCGGCGAACGCCTCGGCGGCCGTGCGGGCGACGCTGATGGCCGGGTATCCGGCGTGTCCCCAGCCGTAGTCCGGCGCCCCGTAGGGCTGCGAAGGTCTCGCGGTTGCGTCTCCCTGGGTGCGCGGCGTCGGCAAGTCGAGGCCGAGCGCGAACACGTCGTACATATCCCAGGTGGCTTCGGTCCGGCCGATGTAGAAAGAGGATACAGGCGTCGGCTTGCCGTCCACCTCCACGGTGCCGGCGGGGACGAGGACCATCTCGAACGTCACGAGCGTCCCGGGGATCGATTCCTTATACGCTGACGAAGCATTCGCCGCCTGGACCCCGGCCGCCGGCGGGGCCGGGGCCGCTGCCTGACAAAGCACGGCGAGGATCAGAGACAGGCGAACCATGCAGATGCGCGCGACACCATTTTACGGTCTCCTGCTATCCGCGTTCATCTGCGTTGATCTCCTGCTCGCGCTGACGTGGGGATCTGCGGCCTCGGTCGAGGTTGGCCGGGAAGCCGCCCCTTCGTTCGAGTTCACGCAGGTGCACATGGGCATGCCGGTCCGGCTGGTCCTGCATGCCGCCGGGCCGGAGGCGGCGCGGCTGGCGGCCGGCGCGGCGTTCGACCGGATTGCCGAGCTCGATCGGATGATGAGCGACTACCGCGAGGACAGCGAGCTGCGCCGGCTCGACGCGCGGCCGCAGGAGTGGATTCCGGCCAGCGAGGAGCTCTTCGCGGTGCTCGCTCGAGCGGTCGAGATCGCCGAAGCGACCCACGGCGCGTTCGATCCGTCGGTCGCGCCGCTCGTCGCGCTCTGGCGCGAGGCGCGGAAATCCGGACGCCTGCCCGAGCGTTCGCGGCTCGAGGCGGCGCGCGCGCTCGTCGGCTGGCGTCACGTCCAACTCGATCCGTCCCGCCGCGCCGTCCGGCTCGCGAAGCCCGGAATGCGCCTCGATCTCGGCGGCATCGCCAAGGGCTACATCCTGGCGCAGGGGTTGCGCACGCTTCGAGCCCGCGGCGTCGCCAGCGCGCTCCTCGAAGCCGGCGGGGACATCGTCGTCGGCGACGCGCCGCCGGGGCGCGCCGGGTGGCGGATCGATGCTCCCTCGGCCAGCGCGCAGTTCAGCGAGCGCGCCGCGCGCCTTTCCAACGCAGCGCTCGCAACATCCGGGCCGACGGCGCAGTTTGTCGAGATCGAAGGCGTCAGGTACTCCCACGTGATCGACCCACGCACGGGCCTCGGCGTCACCAATCACGTGGTCGCCCGCGTGATCGCGGAGGATGCGGCCACGGCGGATGCGCTCGCCACCGCGCTCACGGTTCTGGGTTCCGACGGCGCCACTGCGATCTCGAAACGCTTTCCCGGAGTGGTTCTCGATATCAGTAGTGCTGAGTTGTGAGTTCTGAGTTGTGAGTATGATGCAGCGAGATGCCGGAGAAAGCGCTCAGCCGCCGCGCCCTGAACCGAGCGACGCTCGCTCGTCAGATGCTGCTCAGCCGCGAGAAGGTGAAGCCGGCGACCGCCATCGAGCGCCTCGCCGGCATGCAGGCCCAGCTCGCGCGTCCGCCGTTCATCGGCTTGTGGTCGCGGATCGAGGGCTTCCGGCGCGATAGCCTGACGCGCGCCATCGAGCGCCGCGAGGTCGTTCGGGCCACCATGATGCGCGGAACGCTGCACCTCGTGTCGCGCGAAGACTTCATCAGTTTCCGGCCCGTGCTCCAGCCGATGCTCTCGCAGGGGATGAAAGCGGTGCTTCGCGATCGGGTGAACGGGCTGAACGTCAACGCGCTGGTCGCCGCGGCGCGCGTGTGCTTCGACGAGGCCCCGTGCACGTTCGACGCGTTGCGGGGCCACTTACGAGCACGGTTTCCAAAACTGGACGAGCGGGCCATGGGCTACATCGTCCGGATGCAATTGCCGCTCGTGCAGGTTCCCGCCGCGGGCGCGATCTGGGCGTATCCGCCGGCCGCCGACTTCGCTGTCGCCGAGTCCTGGCTCGACGAGAAACTCGACGGCGACCACCGGCCGCACACCCTGGCGTTGCGCTACCTGGCGGCGTTCGGTCCGGCGACGCTTCGCGATTTCCAGACGTGGTCCGCTCTCGCCGCGGCGCCGGGCCTCGTCGAGGAGCTGCGGCCGAAGCTCCGAACGTTCCGGGACGAGCGCGGTCGAGAGCTGCTCGACTTTCCCAAGGCGCCCCGTCCTGACGAAGAAGAGGAGGCGCCGGTCCGGTTTCTGCCGGAGTTCGACAGCCTGTTGCTCGCTTTCGCCGACCGGACGCGGATCATCGCGGACGAGCACCGGCCGCTGATCTACACGAAGAACCTGCTCGTGCCCGCCACGTTTCTCGTCGACGGCTTCGCCGCCGGAACCTGGAAGATCGATCGGAAGAAGAAGCTGGCGCGGCTGGCCGTCAAACCCTTCGGCACCCTGACGAAGCTCGCGCGGACGGCGCTCGCTCAGGAGGGAGAGGCGCTCTTGCGCTTCGTCGAGGAGGATGCTCCGGCGGTGTCCGTCGAGTTCGTCAAGTAGGGGAGAAGCCCGGATGATGTGTGGTCCGATCTGCCGCCTGATGACCGCGCTGGCCGTCGCAGGCGCCGCCGCGACGTTCACCGCTGCGCAGCATCCTCGCTTCCCGCCGCGGCTCGGCGAGTATCTGAAAAACCATGTCCGGCTGACCGATGCGGAGCGGGCATCGCTTGGTGCCGGCGCGCCGGTGACGAAGCTTCTCGACGCCGACCCGGCGACGGAGGTCGCGGCGTTTGGCGCGGTCTGGGTGGCGGCGCCGTCGAGTTTGTATATCAGCGCCGTGAACGACATCGAAACGTTCGAGCGCGGTGGCAGCTTCCGCGTCACGAAGAAGATCAGCGAGCCGCCCCGCCTCGAGGACTTCGACGCGCTGGACCTTCCGGAGGATGATCTCGAGGATCTGAAGACGTGTAAACCCGGGGCCTGCCAGCTGAAGGTGAGCCAGGAGTCGCTCGACCGCCTGCGCAAGGAAGTGAACTGGTCGAAGCCGTCGGCCCGGATGGACGCCGAGCGGCTGTTTCGCCAGGTCGCCCTGGACTACGTCAACGCCTACCGGGAAGGAGGCAACGCGCGGCTCGCCGTGTATCGCGACGCCACCCGGCCGACGTTCGTCGCGGCGGAGTTCGAATCGCTGGTCAATCGCATGCCCGAGCTGACGACCTATCTGCCGGAGATACGGCGGTACCTGCTCGAATACCCGAAGCACTCGCTGCCGGCGTCGACATCATTCATGTACTGGCAGGAAGCCGCGTTCGGCCTCAAACCGACCATACGGATAAATCATGTCGTGATCGCCGAGTCGGCCGACGGCATCGCGGTGGCGTCGAAGCAGCTCTACGCGAGCCACTATTTCTGGACGGCGCTCGAGCTACGGGTGCTCGTCCCGGACGCCGAGCGCGGGCGCGGATTCTGGTTCATTACCGTCAACCGCAGCCGCTCCGACGGGCTCGGCGGCTTCGTCGGCCGCATGATTCGCGGCAAGGTCCGCGGCGAGACGACGAGCCGCATGCAGGCCGTTCTCAAGGTCACGAAAACGAACCTCGAACAGCAAGCGCGGAACAGCAAATGAAGGAGGTCACGATGTCCATCGCCAAAGTCTCCGAGATCAGCGCGACGTCGACGAAAAGCTTCGAGGATGCGATTCAGCACGGTCTCAGCCGTGCCGGGAAAACGCTCAGGAACATTCGAAGCGCCTGGATCAAGGAGCAGCAGGTCCGGCTCGAGAAAGGGAAGATCACCGAGTATCAGGTCAACATGTCGGTGACGTTTGTGCTGGACGATAAGTAGTTCTGAGTTCTGAGTTCTGAGTTCTGAGTTTCAGGTTTGAGAACTCAAGACTCAGGACTCAGGACTCAAGACTACGGAGTCGAATAGTTGAGCTAACTCCAGGCTAGGACCTTGGTCCAATGGAGCGGCGCACCGCCCGCCGCGTGTGATAGCGTCCGCCCCGTACGGCGTTGGGAGCCGGCCCGTTCACGGGAGGAGGCGCCTTATGTTTGGAGTGCTCGGTTGGATTCTGTTCGGGTTGATCGTCGGGGTGATTGCCAAGCTGCTCATGCCGGGACGGGATCCGGGAGGCTTCATCGTGACGGTGCTCCTCGGGATCACCGGCGCACTGGTGGCGGGGTTCCTCGGCCGCGCCATCGGCCTCTACGGTCCGAACGACGGCGCGGGATACATCATGTCCATCATCGGCGCCGTTCTGCTGTTGTTCGCCTACAGGAAATTTGCGGTTCGGACACCCTGAACGGCGGCGGGTAGTTGAAGAGAAGGAGGGAACTCATGGCAGCACTACGAGAAAAGTACAACCACGCGATTCAGACCGCGAAGGGCCTGCACATGGAGGGCTCCGCGGATGAACGCGACGGGAAGCTCTACTTCAAGGGCACCGTCAAGACGCAGGATGAGGCGAACAAGATCTGGGAAGCCATCAAGACCGTCCCTGAATGGCGAGCCGAGGTGATCGCGGAGATTAAGGCGACTGCGGCGGCCGCCGCCGCGGCGGCGCGGACCGTCACGGTCAAGGCCGGCGATACGCTCAGCAAGATCGCGAAGGAGCACCTGGGGGACGCGAACAAGTACACCGCGATCTTCAACGCGAACCGTGATCAGCTCTCCGATCCGGACAAGATTCAACCCGGGCAGATTTTGAAGCTCCCGTAGTCAGAGGCCGGACATGCCGGCGGAGGGGACGGAGTTAACGGAGGAACAACGGAGGAACGGGGGAAACGGAGACGAAACGGAGAGTCCTTTGGAAGATCCAATTGCTTTGCCGTTTCGTCCCCGCTAACTCCGTTTCTCCGTTGTATCTCCGCTGCCTCCGTCTTCTCCGTTATCTATCGGCCCACGTAGGTGGGCGATCGCATCTCTCGCAGCCATTCCGGCGGGATATCCACGTAGGACCGATCGAGCTGCCGGACCGATTCGCAGCCGAGCAGCTTGAGCGTGCGGACGAGCTCCGTCCGCAGGATATCGATGGCGCGCGCGACGCCTGGTCCGCCGCCGGCGCCCAGGCCGTACGCGTAGGCACGGCCAATCAGCACGGCGCGCGCGCCAACCGCGAGCGCCTTCGCGATGTCGCTGCCGCGGCGGATGCCGCCGTCCATCAGGACTTCGGCGCGCCCGGCCGCGGCCGACAGCACTTCCGGAAGCGCCCGGATCGTCGCCGAGACGCCGTCGAGCTGACGGCCGCCGTGGTTCGAGACGACGACGGCGTCGGCCCCTTCGTCGATGGCTCTGCGCGCGTCCTCGCCGGTGTGCACGCCCTTGACGACGAGCGGGCCCTTCCACGCCTCCCGGATCCATCGCAGATCCTGCCAGGCCACCATCGACTGCTCGAGCGCCGTGCCGACGTCCGCGTACGGCATCGGGCCGATACCGGGCAGCATGACGTTCGGAAAACTCATGAGACCGCCGTCCCGGAGGAACTCGGCGAGCCACCGCGGCCGCGCGAGAAACTGCCACACGTAGGGGAGCATCGGCCAGAAACGGCGCGTCAGGATCTCCTTCGTGCCGTTCCGCACGTCCCGCTCGCGCATGCCCGCCACGGGCGTGTCGATCGTCATCACGAGCGCGGCGAAGCCGGCGCGGCGCGCGCGCTCGATGGCCGCCAGCGCGACGTCGCGTCCGCCCACGAGGTACAGCTGATACCACGCCGGTCCTTTCGTGGCCGCCTTGACCGTTTCCATCGGCGTGCCGGACAGCGTCGACAACGCGTAGATCGTGCCGGCGGCTCCGGCCGCCTGCGCGGCGACCGCCTCGCCGACCGGGTAGAACATCCGGCAGCTTCCGACGGGACCGAGCAGGAAGGGCAGCTCGATCGGCATGCCGAGGACGGTCGTCCGCAGATCGCAGACCGCGGTCGCCACCGCGCAGCGGGGCCTGAACGTCACGTCTTCGAACGCGCGGCAGTTCTCCCGCAGCGTCACCTCATCCTCCGCGCCGCCGTCGATGTAGTCGAACGCGACGCGGGGGAGCCGGCGCTCGGCGAGCCGCCGCAGGTCGCCGATGTTGAGGACGCGCGAGGACGTGATCGCGGGTGCCATGGGTCCCTTCTACAACCGCGAGATGATTGTTGCCACGCCGAACCCGCCGAAGAAGAGCGCGCACAGCGCGACCATGACCTCGCGCCACAGGGGCGGCTTCAATTCGCGCGGCAGGACCCGCCGGTTCACGACGAGGGTGTGGACGCTGAGGAAGACGAAATTCACCCCCGCGACATTGGCGCCGATGATGACGAGCGTCAGCGGCTGCGCGAGGTTGAGCGCGATGCATCCCCAGACGACGAACACCGCGAGGATCGTATAGGTACATCCGCCGCACGTCCACACCCGACCGCTGTCGCAGCCGCGCGCTGCCGCACCACAGCATGTCGGTCAGGGTTCGGACGAGTCCATCCGACTGGCCGAGCTGCGTCTTGAACAGCACCCAGAAGCCGGTCATGAGCGTCAGATACCAGAAGATGCGGCCGTGCCTCTCCGCGATCGCGCTCGCTTGCAGGTCGGCGACCGCCCACCCGCCCATCGTCGTGCCGGCGGGCACGAACTCGATGCTCATGACCGTGACGAGCATCATCCCCACGATCGACCCGACAGCGAAAACCGCCCACTGGTCGACGTTCAGAAAGCGAAACCAATCGCTCCACCGCTTGAGCGAGCGTTCAGTGACGATGAAGACGTTCCCCTGCGCCGACAGCGTGACCGGCGTGCCGGTCGCCGACGGGATATATCCGACCGTCGCCCCCATGGCGAAACCTTTGTCGCGCATCCAGTTCGTCATGTACGCGTTCGACACGCCGCCGAGACCCGAGTAGGCAGCGAACGCGCCGAGCAGCAGCCAGTCGCCGCCGGCCGGCAGAGCGCCGAAGGACACGAACCCTCCGAGAATCCTGCGCCACGATTCGGTCGACGCCATCGTGAGATCGACGAACAGCAGATACCCGAAGACCACCGACATCAAGACCCACATGGCGTATTCGAGGTTGCGCTCGATCCTCCGGCCGACCACGAGAATGAGGACACAGAGGCCGAACGTCAGATACCCCAGGAGCTTGACGACGCCGGCGTCGTCCGCGGTGGGAATCCGTCCGAGGACCAGCGCGGCGATCGCCGTCGCGCTCGCGAGCGCCCATCCCGGCCAGCCCACCTGGAGAAACGTGAGCAGCCCGTAGAGCGATGACCAGAAGCGCGGGCCGGGCCAGGTGCGCATGAACCCGACCATGATCGGCTCGCCGGTGTACATCGTGTAGCGGGCCATCTCGATGTTGATGAAGACCTGCAGCAGGACAGAGACCGTGGTCACCCACAGCAGCGCCGGACCGTAACGCGCTACCACAGAAGGTCCGAGGAGCCACTCGCCGCTGCCGATCGCGATGCCGAGGCCGATGATGCCCGGCCCGATCGTGCGGAGGACGTTACGGAACGTGAAAGTCGGCGGGGCCGGCAGCTCTGCGACACCCCATGGCGGCAGCAGGCCGTGCGCGGACGCCGGACCCGCGATTGGTGCGGCGGGGATGTGCATGGCCGGCACATTCTACTCCGGGCTCTGGCTGGCGCGTTTTGCTTCTATTACTTGTACAGTTGCCCCATTCAGGTCACCTTTACCGGCGCATGCTCGGTCCTCGACGCGGCCCTCCGCGGCCCCGCGCGGCGGGATATCGCTGATGACCTGTCGAAATCGACAGATTTCCGGCACGCGCTGACCCGCCTGTGCGACGGCCTTCGTACGCATGTCCTCAAGACCCGCACGGGCCGGATCGATCTGGCGGCGATCGTCGGAAAGTACGACGCGCGGGCACGCCAGGACGGATTCCACGTTCTTCACGACTGGGACGGCAGGGCGGACAAGGTCAACGAAGACATCATCCCGGTCGACGTCCTGCGTTACCTGATCGAGCAGCGAGGGGCAGAGCAGCCAAATCCATCGGCCCTCGCGATCCTGCTCGACTACTACTTCCTGCACCTCCTGGCGCTCCTGTCGCTCAGAGTCTGGGATGAAGGGGACGCGGACTCGAATCTCGAGCGGCTGAGCGGCCTGCTCGCGGAGCTTCAAGGTCCGAACGGCAGCGGCCACCAGTTCGTCGGCGACGCGGAGACGCTCATCCTGATCGCCACCTCACACTTCGAAGTCGACACCAGTGGTTTCGGCAGGCTCCTGGACCAGGTCAGGACGTTGAACAGGTCCCATCGAAGGAACATCGCGCTCGGTCATGCATCGAGCCTCGGCTGCCACCTGCGGTTCGGATTCGAGGCGACGTATGGAAGGGATACCGTCGCGGCGCGAAGCGACAACACAGTGGACTACCCATGGCTGTGTTTTTCGCTGGCGACCCTGATCGAAGAGTACGCGCGTATGGAGGACGACGCTGCCAGAGATTCGACGCGGGAGGCCGTCGTCGAAGCCTTGCTCAACGGTCTGTCGGCTGATGCCGGGGCGTTTGTGGCGGATCCACCCGCGGTTCTCGCGGAGAGCGGCGGCGAGCGGGCCGGGTTCGGCGCGCTGTTTCAGCGATACAAGCAGCGATTGCTCGAGGAGTTCGGGCCATATCGGCCGTCGGCCGCCGCGTATTCACCGATCGCGTTCTTCTTCAACTTCTCGCACAACGTCCTGAAGGGCATGGTCGTCGACGCGCTCTTGTGGGGAGAGCCGCGGGCGCTGACGTTGAACGATCTGCTCACGGGAATCCGGCAGGGGAGACCGAAGGAAGAGTCGAAGGAGACTCTGGCGAGAACGCTGATGGCCTACGCGCGATCGAACCCGGACCGGATCCGCGGCCGCCTGATGCCCGTCATCGTGTACGACCCCGAGTCCGGACACCGGGCGTTCGCGCTGGCGATGCGCAAGATGAGAGGCGAAACGCAGTAAGCCTTACCGCACGACGCGAAGATTCGCCGGCATCGTCAGCGACGGGCCCACGGCCCAGCCCGTGTCCTCGAAAATGGCCCGCGTGATCGGCCCCGGGTCGTGGATCGCCTCTCTGGAGGCGATCTGCGGCGTCATCAACGAGTTCGGATTCCCGGCAGGGTACGTGGCCTCGTCGAGGTGAGAGTAGCTCGAGCCTCCCCGCCAGGTCGTGGGAGCGTAGAGGCGGGCCGGATTGCCGCCGTTGGCCTGTCGTGTGCGTGGACCATCGAAATAGAGGTTGTTGCCGGTCAACTGAGAGGCGAGCTCGGGCGAGGGGTTCGGGAAGGTCAACAGTGCCTGCCCGACGCCGTTCTCGGTAAAGCGGTCGTAGATGATCGGAAAACCGCCGGAACCCACGCTGCCGGACCCCCCGCTCACATTCGCCAGGCCGACGAACCCCAGGCCGTGGCCAAGCTCGTGAAGGACGACGCTCACGAAGTCGTAGGTGCCCGACGGCGCGTTGCCGTCGGTCCCGTAGTACCACGTGAAGGTACTGCTGAACTGTGCGTCGATGTCGCTGCTCCCGGGCAGCAGATCGACTCCAGCGATCTTGTTCGCCAGCGCAACGGGGTACCACGTGCCAGGCGGCAGGCCGGTGCGATCGCGAACGATCCACGGGCCGGCGGAGCCGAGAACGCCCGAGCCGAGCGGCGCAAACTCGGCATCGACCACGATGGTTACCGGCGAGGTAAGCTGACCCGCCCAGATGTTCACCGCGTGCTGGAACGCTGCCTGCGCCTGCGGAGTGAAGCCCGTGTAGTTGACGGTGATCGTCACGAGGTCCGCATCCGCCCGCAGCCGGGATTGCGGCATGGCGGGCACGAATGACTGCACGACGCGCGGATCGGCGCGCACCTCTACTCGCGGGCCGCGCATGCTTTCCGCCGGCTGGTCAATCTGGGCGCCCGTGACCGTCCGCCCGGTCGGAACGAGCGCTGCCAGCGCCAGACACAACACGACCGCGAACCGTGTTCCTGCTCTATTCATAATCAAACCAGAATCAACAGGGTTGTAATCGTCCCGCGGTCAGGCGGCCGTTCTGCCATCACTTGCGGGGACGGGGCAGTGGGAGTGCGAGAAGTGTTCCAGGCCACGGATTTCGCGGATCAGGAAGGCCACGGATTTCACGGATTCCGCGGATCCTCGACAGAATTCACGGGATGTTGACCTTGCCGATCCAAAGATCATCATGTGATCGGTAGAGCTCCGAATATGCCAGTAAAGCCAGCTAGCGTTCGACTATGCTCGCCTCGACGAGACATCTTCACGTAGATGTTCTAGTGGAGTATGCTCGTCCCGTCATGCGCAAACGATCCGGCGCGGGCCAGGGCGACATGCTCCAGGGCACGCTCGACCTCCTCATCCTGCAGTCGCTCGTGCTCGGGCCGGCGCACGGGCACACCATCGCGCACGCGATCGAGCGAGCCTCTGACGACGTGCTGCAGGTCGAGCACGGATCGTTGTATCCGGCGCTTCATCGCCTCGAGGATCGCGCGCTGGTAGCGTCCTTCTGGGGCACATCGGAGAACAACCGCAAGGCGAAGTACTACCGGTTGACCGCGGCAGGTCGGAAGGCGCTCGTCGTCGAGACCACTCGCTGGGAGCAGCTCGTCAGGGCGATCGGCCGTGTCCTGAAGTCCGGCAACGTAGCGCAGCCCTTCAGGGCTGCCGGGACGGAGTAAGCGGGTGATCTGGACGCGCTTCTTCCGCCGGTCGCGTCGAGACGATGACGTTCGGCGCGAGCTGCACTCGTACATTCAGATTGAAACCGACGACAACATCGCGCGCGGCATGGCGCCCGAGGCGGCGCGCGCGGCCGCAATCCGGAAACTCGGCAACCCCGAGCGCGTGCGCGAGGACGTGTACCTCATGAACACTTTCGCCCCGCTCGACATGCTGTGGCAGGACCTGCGCTACGCCGCGCGGGTGCTCAGGCGGGACAAGACATTCGCGCTCGCGGCGATCGCGTCGCTGGCGCTCGGGATCGGCGCGAACACGGCGATCTTCCAGCTGCTGGACGCGATCCGGCTGCGGACGCTGCCCGTGGATCGACCGCAGGAGCTCACCGAGGTTCGCATTCCGTCCGGCACCGATCGCACCGGCAGCTTCAACGGCCGCCGGCCCATCCTGACCTACGCGATCTGGGAGCAGATCGAGAAGCGACAGCAGGTGTTCTCGGGAGTCTTTGCGTGGAGCAGCGCCCGTTTCAACACGCAGCCCGGCGGTGAAGCGAGATACGTCGAGGGCCTCTGGGTCAGCGGCGGGTTTTTCCAGGTTCTCGGCGTCCGGCCGGTCGTGGGCCGTGTCTTCTCCTCCTCGGATGACCGCCGCGGCTGCGGAGATCCCGGCGCCGTCATCAGCCACGCCTACTGGCAGAGCGCGTTCGGCGGGGGCGGGGACGTGCTCAGCAGGACCGTGCGTGTCAACGGACGGGAGTTTCCGGTCGTGGGTGTTACCTCTCCTGGATTCTACGGAATCGATGTCGGGCGGATGTACGACATCGCGATTCCCCTCTGCGCCGACGGACTGCTCCTGGGTCAGAACACGCGGCTCGACCGGCGCAACAGCTGGTGGCTCTCGGTGATCGGCCGACTGAAGTCCGGAGCCACGCTGGAGTCGGCGCGCGCCCAGCTCGACGCCGTTTCGTCGGAGGTCTTCGCGACGACGCTTCCGCCGATGTATCAGGCCGACGATCGGAAAAAGTACCTGGCCTTCCGCCTCACGGCGCTGCCTGCCGCGTCCGGCGTGTCGAGCCTGCGCGGAGATTTCGGCGACCCCCTCGTGCTTCTCCTCGTCATCTCGGCGCTGGTTCTGGTGATTGCGTGCGCGAACCTCGCGAATCTGCTGCTGGCGCGGGCGACCGTTCGCGAGCGGGAGCTCGCGGTTCGACTGGCGATCGGCGCCGGCCGGCGCCGCCTGTTGGGGCAGCTCCTCGTCGAGAGCGGGCTCGTGGCGTTCCTGGGGGCCGCGCTCGGCGTGCTCGTCGCTCGCGTGTTGACGGGGGTGCTGGTGGCGTCGATCTCCTCGAGCTACGTGTCGGTGTTCGTGGATCTCACCTGGAACTGGCGGCTCATTGCGTTCACGGCAGCCGTGGCCGGGATCGCCTGTCTCCTGTTCGGCGTCGTTCCGGCCCTTCGTGCGACTGCGCTTGCGCCCACGGCCGCGCTGAGGTCGGGCGGCCGGGGATCGACGGCGAGCCGCCAGCGCGTCGGGCTGCGACGCGCGCTCGTCGTCACGCAGGTGGCGCTGTCGCTCGTGCTGGTGATGGGCGCGCTGCTCTTTGTCCGGACGCTGTACAACTTGACGACCCTCGACGTGGGCTTTCACGGAAAGGGCGTCGTCTCCGTCGATCTTCTGCATCCGACGCTCGCGGGAACGGGTGAACAGGCGTCTGCGGTTCGCCGCGTCATCCGCGAGCGGCTCGCAGCGCTCCCCGATCTTCGGGCTGCCGCGGAGGTCGCGTATCCTCCGCTCGGGATGGGCGGCTGGAACGAGAACATCTGGGTCGGTAGATCCGACGAGAAGGTCCTCTCGAATTTCAACCAGGTGGGCGCCGGCTACTTCAGCGCGCTGGGGATTGCCTTCGTGGCCGGCCGGGGCTTCGAAGAGGGGGACACACTGAGCTCGACCCGCGTCGCCCTGGTGAACGAGACGTTCGTCAAGCGCTTCGTCCAGGATGGAAACCCGCTCGGCCGGACCGTTCGCGTCGAGGGCGCGGTGGGCCAGCCGGAGCGCAAATACGAGATCGTCGGCGTCGTGAAAGACACACGGTACTCGGACCTCCGCGAGCAGATCGATCCACTGGTCTATGTTCCCAGCTCACAAGAGGAAGAGCCCGGGCGTGTCGTGACGTTCATCCTGACGCCGCGCACCACGGTCGACCGCATCATCCCCACCGTCACGCGGGCGATCAACGAGGTCAACCCCGCGATCAGCCTGGAGTTCACGGTCCTCGAGCGCGCCATCCAGGTCTCACTCTTGAGAGAGCGGCTGATGGCGATGCTCTCCGCGGCGTTCGGCCTGCTGGCGGGGCTCATCGCGGCGATCGGGTTGTACGGCCTGATGTCGTACACGGTCGCCCGTCGCTCGAACGAGATCGGCATCCGGCTGGCGTTGGGCGCCGCGCGGGGTCGCGTGCTTCGAATGGTGCTCGCCGATGCGGGCCTTCACGTTGCGGTGGGGCTGACGCTCGGCGTCGGGCTGGCCATCGCCGCCGGCAGGTGGGTCGGTTCTCTGCTGTACGGCCTCGAGCCGAGCGATCCGGCGACGCTCGCCGGCGCAACCGGCCTCCTCGCGATCATCGGTCTCCTCGCGACGCTCGCGCCGGCGCTCCGCGCCGCGCGCGTCGATCCGGTCAGGGCGCTGCGCGAGGAATGAGCGAATTGAAATGTCGGTTGTTTTGCGGCAGACTAGCGCCCCTGGCGCGCCATGGTCCGACTGCCTTTCGGCACCGCCGCTGCCATCCTGCGCCGCTCGAGCGACAAAACGCTGAGCTTGGCCGTTGAGGCCTGCTTCGGCGCAAGCACCTGTTCATCCTCACATCGCTCTCTACTGTATCGGCCCGACGGAGGTCTCGGGCCGGATTAGCGCGCTCGCCGCCACCGAGTGGCACGAGCGAAACCGCATCGTACGGGTGAAGGAGAGACGATGACCTTCCTCTCTATGTGTTGGCATTTTGCCGGCTCGAAGACGCCCGACCTTAAGGTCGGGCTTACGCTGTTCGCGCTCGCGTGGCTGCTGGCGGCTCCCGCCTGGGGGCAGGAATTCCGGGCCACCATCACCGGTCAGGTCACCGACCCGGCGGGGCTTCCGATGCCGGGCGTCACGATTGCCGCGCTGAACGTGCAGACCAACGAAGTGGCGTCGACCGTCAGCAGCGCCGAGGGCGTGTACTCGCTGCCCTTCCTGAAGCCCGGGCTCTACACGGTCACCGCCGAGCTCCAGGGGTTCCGCAAGCACACCCAGGACCAGGTGCAGCTCGAGGTCGGGCGGACGGTCACGATCAACATCGCGCTTCAGATCGGGCTGCTCACCGAGACGGTGACGGTCAGCGGGGAGTCACCGCTGGAGTCGGCCAAGGCCGACCGCGGCATGGTCATCGACAACCTGCGCGTGACGGAACTGCCGCTCAACGCGCGCAATCCGTTCATGCTCTCGTACCTGTCGCCCGGCATCACGTACAACGGTCCGGCCATCTACCAGCGGCCGTTCGACAACGGCGCGATCGCCGACTGGTCGATCAACGGCGGACAGAACCGCAACAACGAGTTCCTGCTCGACGGCGCCCCCAACAACTCGATCCAGGGGGGCAACAACATCGCGTACGTCCCGCCGGTCGACGCGGTGCAGGAGTTCAAGATCGTCACCAACAGCTACGACGCGCAGTACGGACGGACCGCCGGCGGCGTGATCAACGTCTCGCTCAAATCGGGGACGAACGATCTGCACGGCACCGTCTACGAGTTCGCGCGCCGGAAGGCGTTCGACTCGAACGAGTATTTCTTCAAGCTGAACAACCGCGAGAAGCCGGACCACAAGCTGGATCAGTACGGCTTCCAGATCGACGGCCCGGTGACCATCCCCGGCCTCTACGACGGCCGGAACAAGACGTTCTTCATGTTCAACTTCGAGGGGTACAACGAAGCGACGCCGAACCCGGCGACCTACACGGTGCCGGACGCGGGGCAGCTTCGCGGCGACTTCAGCAACCTGCGCGACGCGCAGGGCCGCCTCATCACGATCTATGACCCGTCGACGGGCCGGAACGTGAACGGGGTCTGGACGCGCGATCCGTTCCCGAACAACCAGATTCCCTCCAACCGGATCAACCCGATGGCGCAGCAGTTCCTCCAGTACTTCCTGCAGCCGAACACCGCGCCCCCGGCGGGGACCGACCCGTGGCGCAACAACTTCGTGTTCGCGCCGAACCTCGCGTTCGACGACTTCCACAACTACGCGACCAAGGTCGATCAGGTCCTGAGCGACAAGACGCGGATGTTCGTGCGCTATGCCTACAACAAGCGGACCGAGACGCGGTACACCAACGGCATCACGACCGGTCCCGCGCAGGACGGCCAGCTGCCGCTCGAGCGGAAAAACCACACAGGGGTGGCGGACTGGGTCCGCACGGTGAGCTCGTCGCTGGTCCTCAACGTGCGGGCCGGGCTCAACCAGTACCTCGAGCTCGCGCGGTCCGATCCGGGGCTGAACTTCAACCCGTCCGAGCTCGGCTTCCCGTCGTCGCTGGTCAGTCAGCTCCCGAACCAGGTCTTCCCGCGGGTCAACTTCAACACCACCGGGACGACGACCGAGTATCAGGGTCTCGGGCGCGCCAGCCGCAACAGCGAGACGACGACCGGCTTCAGCTTCCAGCCGAATTTTTCGTGGCTGAAAGGGAAGCACAGTGTTCGCGGCGGCCTCGACATGCGGATGACGTGGTACACGCGAGAGATCAACAACAACCTGTTCGTGATGACCTTCGACCGCCGGTTTACGCAGCGCGCGTTCGACCAGCCGAACGACGCGCTCAGCGGGAACTCGATCGCGTCGTTCCTGCTCGGGGCGGCCGCCAGCGGCTCGATCGACAACAACTTCTATCCCACGCTGCGCTGGAACTACTACGCGCCGTGGATTCAGGACGACTGGCAACTCACGAACCGTCTGACGGTGAACCTTGGGTTCCGCTGGGATCTCAACTCCCCGGTCTTCGAGGAAGACAACCAGCTCAACTACAACTTCGACACGCAGGCGATCAACCCGGTGTCGGCGCGGCTGCCGGGCGGAATGCAGGTCCGGGGCGGCCTCGGGTTCGTGGACGTGAACGGCAACCCGCGGTATCCATATCAGTACGACAGGAACAACATCCAGCCGCGGATGGGCCTCGCCTACATGCTGAACGACGAGACCGTGCTGCGCGGCGGCTACGGCCTGTACTATCTCAACGTCGTCGGCATCTCGGCGTCCGACGGGTTCAGCGTGACGACGCCGCTCATCACGTCGCTCGACGGCGACCGGACGTCGACCTTCCCGCTGACGAGTCCGTTCTCTCAGGGGATCGCGCCGGCGCCGGGCTCGTCGCTCGGCCTGGAGACGCTCCTGGGACGCGGTCCGAGCTTCTCGAACACCGAGTTCGTGAACCCCTACGTTCATCAGGTACTCGGTCTCGCTGCAGCGGATGCTCCCCTGGCGCACCACGATCGAGGTGGCCTACGTGGGCAGCCGCACGCACCAGGAGCAGAACCGCTGGGGCGGGTTCAACGAGCCGCCGCTCGAGCTGCGGAACCAGTGCGACCCGTCTCAGGGCGGGAATCCCGCCATCTGCAACCAGCTGCTCCCGAACCCGTTCTTCCAGGTGCCGGGCTTCGAGGGCACGCAGCGATTCACGAGCCCGACGCTCACGCGCTACGAGCTGAGCCGTCCGTTCCCGCAGTTCACGAGCATTACCCAGTTCGACCGGAACGACGGGACGGTCTGGTACAACTCGGCGCAGCTCTTCGTGAACAAGCGGCTGTCGGACGGCCTCACGCTGGCTGGAACGTACACGCTGTCCAAGATGACCGAAGAGAACGGCGGCGGGAACCAGATCGGCGGAACAGCGACGACCAACCCGCTGATCGTCGAGATCGATCGCATCGTCCAGAAGTCGGCGTATGAGAGCGATCGACGGCATCGCATCACCCTCTCCGGCGTCTATCACCTGCCGTTCGGCCGCGGCCAGAAGTACATGAACGAGGCGAACGCGGTCGTGGATGCGATCGCCGGTGGCTGGGAAGTGGCCGGGATGTGGCTGTTCAACAGCGGCCGGCCGTGGGGCCTCCCGCAGAACGTGTTCTACGTGAAGGACGCGAAGATCGACAACGTCGACTTCGGCGACCCACGCGTGATCCGCGCCGTTCAGCCCTGCGTGGGGCAGATGAACAACAGCGGCGTCGTCACGATGCTCGCGTTTTCGACGGCGGCGGGCTGCACGGAGCCGAACTTCATCATCCGGCCCACCTTCACGACGGCCGGGACCAACTTCCGGGACGACGAGATTCGACGTCCGCCGTTCTACCAGTTCGACATCAACTTCGCGAAGACCATCCGCATCAGCGGGAACGTGCGGGCGCAGCTTCGCTTCGAGGTCTACAATCTGTTCAACCAGGTCGTCTACGACGAGCGGAACTACGAGAACAACCCGACGAACTCGCTGTTCGGATCGATCGACAAGACGGTCGTGCGGCAGTCGAACTTCCCGCGCTACGGGCAGCTCGGGATCAAATTGCTGTTTTGATCACGGAGCGGGCGCCGGGCATCCTCGTGATGCTCGGCGCCCTGACCCTTGGCGCGGCCGCGACGATTCCGGTTGAGGGAATCGCCAGCGCGCGTGAGATCGCGTGGGCCGACCTCGCGCCGGCCATCCAGCGGCTCCTCACCGCGCGCGGGATCGATGGCGCGGCGTTTCCCGCTCAGGTCTCAGAGCTCCGCCGACGCAATCAGGCGCGGGTCCGCGAGGGCGATCTCGACCACCTCATCTACTACGCGCTCCAGTCCTCCAGCTTCACACGTCTGCCCCCCTCGAGCCGGCCCTCAGCGCCAAGGCGTTCGCCCAGGAAGGATCGATCCCTGCCGACGCGCGGGCGCGGCTCGACGCGTTCGCGGCCGCAGTCGAGAAGAGGGCGCGCGACGCCAGACTCGGATACTTCGGCGATGTCCTGGACCGGGAACGCGCGAACGGCGCCTCGCCGCGCGACGTCCTGGCCGCGCAGTACGTCCGCGCCATGCGCTTTCTCTATGAAAAGGAATTCGTCGCTGTTCAGCAGCCAGATCGGACGGCGGCCGTCGGCGCGCTGTATCAGGCGCGCGGCCTCAGCACCGACGCGTCGGTCGAGGCCGGGTATGTCGTGTACCTCGGCTTGGCGACGCTGAAGCAGCTCGACCCCCAGCGCCGGATTCGCAACGTGCTCATCGTTGGTCCGGGCCTGGACCTGGCTCCGCGCACGGATCTTGTGGACGCGGCGGAACCCCAGAGCTATCAACCCTTCGCCGTCATGGACGCGCTGCTGATGCTCGGGCTCGCCACACGTCCCGAGCTTCAGGTCGCCGCCGTCGATATCAACCCGCGCGTCGTCGAGTGGATCCAACGGGTTCGCGGCACGCGACGTCGACTGCATCTCGCAAGCGGCGTGACAGAATCCAATCGAGTCCGCTTCACGAGCGATTTCCGACAGTACTTCGAGTCGATCGGACGTGGGATTTCGGTTTCCGATGATGGACGGGCCGGTCTTAAGACCGGCCCCTCCAAACAGATCTCCGGGCGCCTCGTCAAGGTGATCGACATGGACCTTCGCGTCGCGCCCCGGTTCGGAGCGATCCGCCTCGACGTCGTCGTGGATCGAATCGATCGTCAGTTCGACCTGATCATCGTGACGAACGTCTTTCCGTACCTGTCGGACACCGATCTGCTCCTCGCGCTGACGAACCTGAACCGGATGCTGGCGCCCGGGGGCACCCTGTTGCACAATGAACCGCGGCCGACGCTGGCGGAAGCGACGTCGGCCCTGAACCTCGCGCTGATTCACTCACGGTCCGCGGTGATTGCCACGGTTGAGGGAGCCGAGTCGCCGCTCTACGACGCAATATGGATGCACCGCGCACCCGATTGAGGATCGCGACGGCGCTGGCCGCCGTCCTCGCGTCCGCGCTGGCGACTCGTCCGGCCGGCGCGCAGTGGCCGCAGTTCCGCGGCCCGGACGGCATGGGGACCTCCACGAGCCGCCCGCCGCTGACCTGGAACGAACAGCAGAACGTCGCGTGGAAGACGCCGATCCACGGCCGCGCCTGGTCTTCGCCGGTCGTCCTCGGCAATCAAGTCTGGTTGACGACGGCCACGCCGGATGGGCGTGAGCTGTTTGCCATCGCGATCGAGCGAAAGAGCGGCAAGATCCTGCACGATCTGAAGCTCTTTCAGGTCGCGACGCCGCAGTACGCCCACCCCTTCAACACGTACGCCTCTCCGACTCCCGTGATCGAACCCGGACGTGTGTACGTGACGTTCGGCTCGCCCGGCACGGCCGCCATCGATACGAGCACGGGCAAAGTCGTGTGGGAGCGGCGCGACCTGGAGTGCAACCACTTTCGAGGCGCCGGCTCCTCCCCGATTCTGTTCGGCGAGCTGCTCATCATGCACTTCGACGGGAGCGACCGGCAGTACGTCGTCGCCCTCGACAAGCGATCGGGGAAGACCGTGTGGCGGACCGAGCGCTCGATCGACTTCCAGGACCTGACGCCGGACGGCAAGCCGCAGGCCGACGGAGATTTCCGCAAAGCGTTCTCGACGCCGCACATCGTCATGGTCGGGAACGAGCCGGTGCTCGTAAGCATCGGGTCGAAGGCGACCTACGGGTACGACCCTCGAACTGGAAAAGAGCTATGGAGGATCGAAGAACGCAGCAGCCACTCCGGCAGCACCCGTCCGGTAACGGGACACGGCCTCGTGTTCTACCCGACCGGCTTCGCGACAGGGCAGCTCCTCGCGGTCAAGCCGGACGGCAGGGGAGACGTGACCGAGACGCACGTCGCCTGGCGGGCGACTCGCGGCGTGCCGAACAAGCCCTCGATCGTGCTCGCCGGCGATCTGCTCATCATGATCAACGATGGCGGGATCCTGAGCTGCCTGGACGCGAAGAGTGGGGCGGAGGTGTGGAAGGCGCGGCTCGAAGGCAGCTTCTCGGCTTCCCCGGTGCTCGCCGGGGGTCGCATCTACTTCTTCAGCGAAGAGGGTAAGACCACCGTGATCGAGGCCGGGCGAGCGTTCAAGGTCCTGGCCGAGAACGATCTCGGGGATGGGTTCATGGCTTCCCCGGCCATAGACGGCAGCGCCCTTATCTTGCGCACTCGAACGCACCTGTACCGTATCGAAGCCACAGAGCCTGCCTCGCCGGAGCTTTAGCGAAGGCGGGCCTGCCTCGCCGAAGCTTTAAGCGGAGGCGGGTGTTGCCTTAAGACGACAGAACGTCTCGGCCCGAGGACGAAACGGCGCGTACTGCCTTCCATTCCGCCTGAGCTCGGTTGGCGCGAGTTTGGCAACGCTGTGCTTGGCACCTATCGAACTGGAGTGGCAATGCGGCATTGCGGACGTCAACCCCGGCTTACCGTTGCGGGCCTACTACTTGCGCTTGTGATCGCGTCGCCCCTGGAGGCGCAATACTTCGGGCGTAACAAAGTTCAATACAAGGACTTCAACTTCGAAGTCCTCAAGACGCAGCACTTCGACATCCATTTTTATGCCGAGGAGAAAGAGGCGGCAGCCGACCTCGGCCGCATGGCGGAGCGCTGGTATACACGGCTCTCGGCGCTCCTCGAACACGACCTGTCCACGCGCCAGCCGATCATCGTCTACGCTTCGAGCCCCGACTTCCAGCAGACCAATGTGGTCTCGGGAGAGATCGGCGAGGGCACTGGCGGCGTGACCGAAGGCTACAAGCGGCGGATCGTCATGCCGCTCGCCGCCACGCTGGCTGAGACCGATCACGTCCTCGGACACGAGCTCGTGCATGCCTTTCAGTACGACATCGCAAGGAGCGATCCACGGCAGTCCACCGGCCAGTCGATCGAGCGGATGCCGCTGTGGTTCATCGAAGGGCTGGCGGAGTACCTCTCGCTCGGGCATGTGGATCCGCACACCGCGATGTGGATTCGCGATGCGGCGCGAGGCGACGACAAGCTGCCCACGCTCCGCCAGCTCGGCGATCCCCGCTACTTCCCGTACAGGTGGGGCCAGGCGCTCTGGGCGTACGCCGCGGGCCGATGGGGCGACGGCATCATTCGATCGGTCTTCGATGAGGCGCTGGAAGCGGGCAGTCCGGGGTTCGGGTTCGAGAAAGCCACGGGCGTTGCAGAAAAAGAGCTCACGAGCCAGTGGCACCAGGCGATTCGCGAGCAGTACGCGCCGGTTCTCGCCTCCTCACAGCGCGCGAGCAAGGCGGCGCATGGGCTGACGGTCGAGGACAAGGCGCGCGGCGCCCTCGCGGTTTCACCTGCGTTGAGCCCGGACGGGAGCCAGATCGCGTTCCTGTCGGGCCGGGACCTGCTATCCATCGATCTCTTCCTCGCGGATGCTCAGTCCGGGCGCATCATCCGCAAGCTCGTGAGCACCGCGACCGATCCGCACTTCAGCAGCATCCAGTTCATTTCGTCGGCTGGAACGTGGCACCCGAAGGGCCGGCAGTTCGCGCTCGGCGCCATCCGTGGAGGCGATCCGGTGCTCGCCATCATCGATGTCGATCGCGGCGACCGGGTGCGCGATATTCCGTTCCCGCAACTCGGAGAGATCCTGAACCCGTCGTGGTCGCCGGACGGCAAGTCGATCGCGTTCTCCGCCACGAGCGGCGGGCGATCCGACGTGTACATCTACGACCTCGATCCGGGACGGCTACGTCAGATCACGAAGGACGCCTTCGCGGATCTGCAGCCGGCCTGGTCGCCCGAAGGGGACCGTCTGGCGTTCGTGACGGACCGCTACTCGACGGATCTCAAGAATCTGGCGTCGGGCCGGCTCGGTCTCGCGCAGGTCGACGTTCGGTCCGGCCGCATCGACGCGGTGCGCACCTTCGATCGCGGAAAGGCAATCAACCCCCAGTGGGCGCCGGACGGGCGGAACCTCTATTTCCTGTCCGACGCGACGGGCGTCACGAACATCTACGCGGTGAACGTCGGCGATCAGCAGATCCGGCGGCTGACGAACCTCGACGCCGGCGCGAGCGGTATCACGGCGCTCAGCCCCGCGCTCTCGGCGTCGCTCGATTCGAACCGTCTCGTCTTCAGCGGATACGAGGAAGGCCGAATCGGCGTCTATCTACTGGACGGCCGCGAGGCGCTCACCGGCACGCCAGTCCAGTCATCGACGATGGCCGCCGAATCCTATGTCGTCGCCGCGGCGCTTCCTCCCCTGACGCGCGAGGCGGGACAGGTTGCGACGTACCTGAACGATGCGCTTGCCGGCCTTCCCGAGCTGCCGGGCGAAGTCGCGCCGTACGACTCGAAGCTGTCGATCGACGCCGTGGGACAGCCGTACATCGCGGCCGGTGTCAGCCGCTTCGGCGGCATGTATGGCGGCGGCGTGTCGTTCACGATGAGCGACACGCTCGGCAACCACAATCTTTACGCGGCCATCGACGTCAACAGCTATGGTGGCGCGTTCAGCGACCTCTACAAGAACACCGGCGTGTACGCTGCGTATACCAATCTGACGCGCCGCTGGAACTGGGGCGTGGCCGGAGGCCAGCTGCCGTACGTGGTCGGCGGTTTTGCGTCAGGCATTGGCACCATCAACGGCCAGCAGGCGTTCCTCGAGCAGCAGATCATCTACCGCCAGACCCATCGCGGCGTGAACGGATCGGTCGCCTACCCGTTCGGCAGAACCCGCCGCGTCGAATTCGGCACCGGGTTCCAGAACGTGACGTTCGAACAGGACGTGCGAACGATCGGCTACTCGCTCCGGACCGGCGAGCGGATAGGCGATGATTCCGAAACGACGTCGCTCGCCGATCCGCTGCATCTCGGAAGCGTGAGCGCTGCGCTCGTCAGCGACAGCTCGATCTTCGGCGCGACGAGCCCCGTGGCCGGCTCGCGCTCGCGGTTCGAGGTGGCGCCGACGGTCGGCACGTTGTCGTACACGACGGCGCTGGCCGACTACCGCCGCTACTTCATGCCGGCGCAGTTCTACACGCTCGCCGGACGCGTCATGCACTACGGCCGCTACGGCGGCGACGGCGAGAATGGGCTGCTGCTGCCGCTCTTCATCGGCTATCCCGAATTGATCCGTGGATACAACTACGGATCGTTCGAGGCGAGCGAATGCACGATCGGCCCGGCGGGCGCGTGCGACGTCTACGACCGGCTGCTCGGCTCCCGAATGCTCATCGCCAATCTCGAGTTCCGCTTTCCCCTGCTCCGGCCGTTCGGCGGCGTCGGCGGGTCGATGTATGGACCCGTTCCAGTCGAAGTCGCACTGTTCGCCGATGCGGGCGTCGCCTGGACGCAGGCCGACCGGCCCTCGTTCTTCGGCGGCGGCCGCGAGCCGGTCTCGAGTGCCGGCGTGACGTTCCGTGCGAATCTGTTCGGGTTCGCCGTTGCGCAGGTGGATTTCGCGTACCCGTTCCAGCGTCCCGGACGCGGATGGGTCTGGGGAATCAGCCTGACGCCGGGGTTCTGAGTAGTTGGAGGGCACAGAGAAAATTGAAATGACCGCAACACCTCTGTGCCTCTGCGTCTCCGTGTCTCCTCGTCCACGTTCTTCTCTGTGTCCTCCAGACCGATCCGGCTTTTGCGACCTCTGCTCAGCGACCTCCCGAGTAGCTCACCCTCCAGATGATGTTCGATCCGTCATCGCTGACGAGAAGCGCACCGTCGGCGGCGACGGCCACTCCAACCGGCCGGCCCCAGACCTGTCCGTCGTCTGTCACGAAGCCGGTGAGGAAGTCCTCGTACTCGCCTGACGCCGCGGCCCCCTTCATCGGCACGCGGATGACCTTGTACCCGGTCCGCAGCGACTTGTTCCACGAGCCGTGCTGCGCCGCGAAGATGCTGTCGCGGTGCGCCGCCGGGAACTGCGTGCCCTGGTAGAACACCATCTCGAGCGACGCGCTGTGCGACTGGACGAGCACGTCCGGCGTCTTCACCTTCGCCTTGAGCTCGGGGTGTTTCCCCTGATGCCGCGGATCCTGATGTCCGCCCATGTAGAACCAGGGCCACCCGAAGAAATCTCCGTCTTCCACCTGCGTGATGTAGTCGGGCACGAGGTGGTCGCCGAGGCCGTCGCGCTCATTCACAGAGGCCCAGAGCTTCCCGCTCTGCGGGTGGAACGCGATGCCCACCGCATTGCGGATGCCTGACACGAACACGCGGCGTCCGGTTCCGTCCGGACTGAACTCCAGGATCGTCGCGCGATCTTTCTCGACCGGGTTGTTGTCGGCGTCGTCTGCGTTCGACTGCGAGCCGACGGCGACATACATCTTCTTGGCGTCCGGGGAGAACGCGATGTCGCGCGTCCAGTGTCCTCCCCCGCGGACCTGTCCGCCGCCCGGCAGGTCGGGGACGATCATCTCCTGCGGGCCCCTCGCCTTCAGATCGCCGGCCTGGTACGGGAAGCGAACGACCGAATCGGTGTTGCCGACGTAGACGTGCGTCGGGTTCGGGCCAGGCGGATAGAACGCGATCCCGAACGGCCGGTTGAACCCGCTCGCGAAGACTTCATTCGAGGTCTTCCCTCCGGCGCTGCGGACCACCTTGACCAGACCCGGCTTGCTCTCCGCGACGAAGAGGTCGCCGTTCGGCGCGGTTCGTATCAGCCGCGGGTTCTCCAGGCCGGTCGCGTACTCGTTCACGGTGTACCCCGGCAGCGCTTTCGGCATCGCGCCCGGCGGACGGGGAACCACGGTCGGCGGATTGTCCACGTGCCGCGTCGCGAAGGGCGCGGGCAGGTCCGCGACGGTGATCTTGTACTTGGCTCCGGGCTGCTCGTGCCGGAAGTCGGAACGCGGCGACTGTGCTCGGAGAGCGACGGCGAGCAGGGCACAAACAACAGCCGCGCAGATGAGATGAGTGCGCACTGAAGGCGTTTGCATGCGCATAGTCTACCGTTCCTCGGACCTCGGTCCTCGGGCCACGAACCCCGAGGTCCGAGGAACGGCTTAAAGGCGCGCTCCGTATAAGCCGTACATGCTGCCCGACCGTCTTCGCCGTATCGGCCGCAGACTCTGGCGCGCCCCGCTCTTCACCTTTATTGCGGTGCTGACCCTCGGCGTCGGAATCGGTGCGAACGCCGCGATCTTCAGCGTCATCAACGGCGTGCTGCTCAAGCCGCTGCCCTTCGACGAGCCCGACCGGCTGGTGGGCGTCTGGCTCACCGCGCCAGGCGCCGGGTTCCCGATCATCGAACTGTCGCCGGGGACATATCTCACATTTCGCGAGTCGGGGCGAACGCTCGACGACCTCGGCCTCTGGGACACGTTCGGCGTAACGGTGACCGGCACGGGCGAGCCTGAGCGTGTCGACGCCCTGATGGTCACCGATGGAACGTTCGGGGTGCTGCGCATCGAACCCCAGCTGGGCCGTCGCTTCACCGCGGACGACGACTCGCCGCGCACTCCCGAGCGCGTCATGTTGAGCGACGCTTACTGGCAACGAAGGTTCGGCGGGGATCCTTCGGTCATCGGCCGGTCGATCGTCGTGGATGGGAGGCCTCGCGAGATCATCGGCGTCCTGCCCGTGGGCTTGCAGTTTCTTGATCGGCAGTTCCAGATCGTCCTTCCCTTCCGTCTGAACCGCGCCGAGGTTCACGTGGCCAACTTCAGCTATCCGGGGGTCGGCCGTCTCAAGCCTGGCGTCACGCTCGAACAGGCCAATGCGGACATCGCACGGATGATTCCGCTCGCGATGGATCGCTTTCCGATGCCGCCCGGCATGACACGGAAAATGTTCGAGGACGCGAAGCTGGGTCCGAAGGTGCGCCCGCTGTCCGCCGACGTCATCGGAGACGTGGGCCGCGTGCTTTGGGTGTTGTTCGGCACGGTCGGCCTGGTGCTGCTCATCGCCTGCGCGAACGTGGCCAATCTCTTTCTCGTGCGCGCCGAAGGACGGCAGCAGGAGCTTGCGATCCATGCGGCGCTCGGCGCAGGCCGCGGCCGGCTTGCCTGGGAGCTGCTGTCCGAGAGCCTCGTGCTCGGCTTCACCGGCGGCATCGTTGGCCTCGGGCTCGCGTACCTTGGCGTTCGCGCGCTCGTTGCCGCCGCGCCGCGGGGTCTTCCCCGCGTCTCGGACATCGGGATCGATCCGGCCGTCATCGTCTTCACGGTCGCGGTCTCGTTGCTCGCGGGTGTCCTCTTCGGATTGCTCCCGATGGTCCGGTTCGCCGGACCTCAGCTGACGTCGGCGCTGAAGGAGGGCGGCCGGTTGTCCAGCGCCGGGCGCGAGCGTCATCGCGTCCGGAACGCGCTCGTCGTCGTCGAGATTGCTATGGCGGTCGTCCTTCTCGTCGCGTCGGGTCTGATGATTCGAACGTTCCAGGCGATGCGTCGGGTCGATCCCGGATTCACGCGGCCCGAGGAGGTGCTGACGCTCCGGGTTGCGATTCCGGAAACCCTGGTGCCGCAGGGTGAACAGATGGTCCGGATCTACGAGGCCATCCTGCGGAACATCGAACGGATCCCTGGGGTCACGTCGGTCGGAATGGCGAGCAACATCACGATGGACGGCGGTGGCAGCAACGATCCGATCTTTGTCGAGGACTTTCCCATTGCCGCCGGCGGTCTCCCGCCGATCCGGCGATTCAAATGGATCTCTGAGAATTATTTCCAGACCATGGGTACCCGACTCGTGGCGGGCAGGCATGTGACGTGGTCGGACACCTACAACGCCAACGAGGTTGTCGTCGTGAGCGAGAACTTCGCGCGCGAGTACTGGAAAGAACCGGCAGCGGCGCTCGGGCGGCGGATCCGGCAGAGCCCGCAGAACCCCTGGCGCACGATCGTCGGCGTCGTTGCCGATACGCGCGACAACGGCGTCGCGCGGCCGGCGCCCGCCATCATGTACTGGCCGATGCTGCTGAAGGAGTTCTGGGGCAACAAGGTGTTCGTGCCGCTCGGGATGACGTATGCGGTCAGGACCGAGCGGGCCGGGTCGCCGGCGCTCGTCAAAGAGATTCAGCAGGCGGTCTGGTCGGTCAACGGGAACCTGCCCGTCGCGGGCGTCCGGACGCTGGACGACATCCGATCCAGATCGATGGCGCAGACGTCGTTCGCGTTGGTCATCCTGGCGATCGCCGGCGGCGTTGCGCTGCTCCTCGGCATCGTCGGTATTTACGGAGTGATCTCGTACGTGGCCAGCCAACGCACGCGCGAGGTGGGTATCAGGATGGCGCTCGGGGCGGCGAAGCGTGACGTGAGCCGGTTGTTTATCCGGCACGGCCTGGCGTTGACGGCCGCAGGCGTGGTGCTCGGCACGATCGCGGCCGCGGTGCTCACGCGTGCGATGACCACGCTGCTCTTCGGAGTAAGGGCGCTCGATCCGCTGACCTACGTCGCGGTCGCGCTCGCGCTCGGTGCAACCGCGCTCGTCGCGACATATCTTCCAGCGCGCCGCGCCGCGCGGATCGACCCGGCGGCGGCTTTACGGTGGGAGGCCTAACCTCTTCGTCCTTCGGGCCTCGTTCCTCGTTCCTCGTTCCTCGGACAGTGCCTCGTTCCTCGTTTCTCGGACAGTGCCTGGGACCTCGTGCCTCGGATGATGGCTCGGGCCTCGGTGCAGAAACTGACACTCTAGCCTTCGACGACCGCTGCAATATTTTCCCTGTCGCCGCGTCCTGGCCGCACTAAGTGGCCATATTACCGAGCGGCATCGAGCCGGCACGGTACCTGCTCGTCGTGCACCCGTGGGCGTATCGCGATTCGAAGACCTGCGAGTGTGGCAACTGGCGAAGCAATATTGCGACCTGATGTTCGAGATCGCGGATCGTCCCGAGTTCCAGCGCCAGCTTGTGCTGGCCGATCGGATGAAGAAGACAGCCGTTCAGGTCGTCGAGTCAATTGCGGAAGGATTCGAGCGAGAAACCCGGCGCGACTTCGCAAACTTTGCCCGAATTGCCAAGGGTTCAAACGGCGAGGCACGGGCGCAAATCTACATCGCCCGTCGATATCTTCGCGAAGGAGAGTCTGAGAGGCTGCTTGGTCTGAACACCGACATCGGAAAGATGTTGCGAGGACTACGCCAGTCCCTGATCGATCCCGACCGGCGATCTGGAAAGTGAGGCGGTGACGCGAGGAGCGACATACCCGAGTCTCGAGGCCCGAGGCACCGCCTAGGAACGAGGTCCGAGGTACCGACCGAGGAACGAGGTCCGAGGCCCGAGGAACGATGTCCGAGGCCCGAGGAACGAGGTAGCCCGAGGCCCGAGGTACCCCGAGGCCCGAGGTATCCCCGAGGTCCGAGGCACGAGGTACCGCCCGAGGAACGAGGCCCGAGGCCCGAGGAACGAAGTTAGGTCAGGGTCTGGTGACGAGCACGACCTTGACCCAACCCGACGAGGTCGCGCCCTGCACGTTGATGTAGCCGTTCTTCTGCTCGCCGATGACGACGAGCTCGTCGTTCCTGGCCAGCGTCGCCAGGACCTTGGCATCGTCTGTCGGCAGAACGAGCAGCTTGATGTTCGCGATCTTCGGAACAAGCACGTCCCCTTCAGCGAAGACGGCGCCGGCCTTCGTCGAGCCTCCCGCAGCGGCTTCCGCCTTGAGCGTCCCGACGCTGCGCAGCAGGCTCGGATCGTTCCGCACTGACAGGACGACGTTGTTGTAGTTGTCCATCAACGCGGCGGCGATGATCTTCCCCTCGTTGGTGTTCTGGTAGCCCCCGAGCGCCGCGCCGCCGCCGCCGCCCCAACCCCCGCCGAAGAGCGCGCCACCCAATGCGAGGTCGGCCTTCTTGGTGCTGCCTTCGGCCGCCGCCACCTGGACGCCGCTGCGCGCGTCGGCGACGAGCATGCTCGTCTGCGCTTCCTTGAACTTCAGCCCGCCGGCGATCGCCCCCGCGATCGCCCCGCCCCGGCCGAACATGCCGCCGAACGCGGAGGCCGCGCCACCGATCCCGCCGGCGTTGTTCTCAGAGAAGACGACCGCTGGCGTCAGCAGGAAGTCGGCCGGTACCATCTGTCCGCCTCCCATGTTCGATCCCTGGCGCGACTGGCCCGCGTCGGCGAGCGCGCGCTCCTGCATCATGTTCTGCATCGCCGCGCCGCGCTCGACGACGATGAAGCAGTTCGACTGCTGGATCATCATCCGGATCAGCCCGACGGGTGATTGGAGCCCGTAACCCCGCAGCGCCTGGATGATGAAATCCTGAGGTTCGACGACGGCCATCGCGCCCATCGGCTGATCGCAGTGCTCGAGACCCTTGGCGCCCGACGATCCGCTGGGGCCCGCGGAGCCCTGGACGACGCTGCCTCCCTGGCCCTGTTTCGGTTTTGTGATCCCCTGAGCGTTGACGGTCGCTGCGACGAAGACGGCGCCGATGGCGAAAGCCATCAGGCGAAGCGGCGCGGTGCTGCCAATGCGCATGGTGCTCCTCCGGGCGAATGAACTGGTGAGAGAGAGGTAGCGAATTCTTATCACTAACTACGGTGCTGGTGTGAAAAAAAAGTGGCCGAGAGGGTTTCGTCAGTACTTCATCAGGATTATCAAAGGCGGGGCAGCGACAGGCCGCCGTCAACCTGCACGACGGTGCCCGTTGCGTACATCAGGTCTCCGCGGACCAGCGCCGCGACGACGCGCCCGACATCCTCCGGCTGGCCCCACCGTCCGGCGGGGACCAGCCCCTCGGCGATCCGCCGGTCGTAGGCATCCTTTACGCCCGCGGTCATGTCGGTGGCGATGATCCCTGGCCGGACTTCGTACACTGGAATACCGTCCGGTGCCAGGCGCGCCGCAAAGAGCCGCGCCGCCATCGCCAGGCCGGCCTTGCTCACGCAGTAGTCGCCGCGGTTCGGCGACGCCAGTTCGGCCGAGACCGAGGTGATGAAGACGATTGAAGCCGAGAATGCCGGGTCGGCGCGCCGGCGTGCCAGTTGCTCTCGGGCAATCGCCTGCGTCAGGAAATAGGCTCCCTGCAGGTTGGTCCGAATGAGCTCCTCGAAGCTGTCCTCGGTGGCGTCGAGGAGATCGACTCTCGCGCGCGGGGCGCGCCCCGCGTTGTTGACGAGGGCGTTGATCGCGCCGTACCGCGTCCGGACTTCCTCGACCAGCCGCGCGCGATCTTCGCGGCGGGCCAGATCGGCCTGGACGTACTGGACCGCGGCGCCCGCGGTTTTGAGCTCGTCGAGGACCTCCGCGACTTGCGAGGCGGGCCGCACACCCCCGAGCACGAGATCCCAGCCGTCTCGCGCGAGCGCGCGCGCGATCCCGAGCCCGATCCCGCGTGTACCGCCGGTGACGAGCGCCGTTCGGCGTGCCGGTGAAGTCATTCTTTCAGGGCCGGGCCCTTCGACTCGCTGCGCTCGCTCAGGGCTGGGCCGAAGAAGGTCAGGTACGGGGCGTTCTCGGCAAGTCGTTTGACGTACAGTGCGGCTTCGCGCGCGTGATAGTCCCCCCACTGGCTCGATTCGCCCCGGGGCGTCGACGCGCCCGGCGGCACGTAGTCCCACGCGTTCGGCCAGTGGTAGACCGAATGCAGCAGCAGTCCTTGATGGTCCGGGTCCACGCTGAGATAGCGTCCCGCATCATCGAAGAGCGTATCGAGCACGCGGAAGCCCGCCTGTTCGAACCGGGTGCCATCGCCGCCGCGCCGCGCGAGAATCCGTGAGAGCCGCAGGAGTCCCTGCGCGGCGATGGCCGCGGCGGAGCTGTCCACCGGCTCGCGGTCGTTGAACGGGTCCGCGGGCCGGTCGCCCCAGCCGTCGAGTGCGGCTAACCCGGGCGCCCCGGCATCCCAGTACGGAACGCCATCGGCCGCCGCGATTTCGAGGTACCGGTCGCAGGTCGCCTGCGCTGCTTCGAGCATCATGGGTTCGACCACGCCGCGGCCGCCGCAGGTCTCGAGCGACGTGTCTGGAAGCGACTCGATGAACTCGAGCTGTTCCGCGAAGCCGAGCATCGCCCAGGCGAGGCCGCGCGTCCACGTGCTGAACGGCGAGTAGCCCTGCTGCGTGCTCGGACCCCGGTACGTGCCGTTCGCGACGTTGAACAGGCTCTCGTGCGCCGTTCGTCCGCGGACGTCGAAGCGATCGCGGCCGGTGCCGTAGTACACGTTGTATCGTGCGGTCGCGCTTGCGTGCTGGACGAGCCGGTCCAGCAGGCTGACAGCCGCGTCCTGGTCCTCCATCAGCCGTTGGCCGAGCAGGTGACCGAGCGCGAGCGCGCGCAGCGAGCGGATCGTATCGACGAAGAGCGAGTGCGCGCCGTTGAAGGAGTGGATGAAGCCTCCGTCCGGGAGGCGCGTCCACCGCCGGGCCTGGACGGCGCCGCTGACTTTCAGCGCCAGCTCGTAGAAATGAATCTCCCAGTCGCACGCGCGCAGCCGTCCCTCGCGTCCGAGCCTCCAGAGATTGCCGTACGTGCTGACGTTGTTGAAGCCATGGTCGTGCACGCCCATGTGGGTGAGGTGCGGCGCCATGCGCTCGAGGGTGCGCGCGCGTCCGAGCTCGAGAAACTCGGTGTCGCCCGTGGCGTCGAACTGGAGCAGGGCCGAGCCGAACTGAAACCCCTGCGTCCACTCGGTCCAGCCGCGCGCCTGGTAGCGGCCTTTGACGGTGAAGACGGGCGCGCCATCCTCCGGCTTCCACGTGCCCTCGATGGAGCGGATCTTCCAGGCCGACAGCGCGAACAGCCGCTCGATCTTCGGCAACAGGTCGCGCGGGGAACGCTGTCGATCGATGCGGATCATCGGCTCGCTGCGCCGCTAGTCGACCGGGCCGGCGCCCGTCCACACGACGATCGGCACGATGAAGGTCGGATCGATCTCGAGGAACAGAATCGGCGTCCAGCTCACCGTGTCCATGAGATCCGGATCGTTGACCGCGTTATAGGCATCGACGATATCGACGAGATGCCGGCGGAACCATCCGTTCACGAGCGTGCCCCTCTCGAAGATGGCGGTGCCGTTCAGCCGTGAGATGAACCGATCGGGCGTGACGTCGCGATCGGTCGCGAAGAAATTGTTCTCCGCGTAGGTCTGCGACTCGACGCCGACTCCCCAGCTGTACTGGTAGTTCTCCTCGTTCGTGATTCTGTAGAAGTTGTTGTAGACGTGCACCTGACCGAACCGGACCCGAGGCGCGCGCTGCCCGATGCCGGAGAACAGGTTGTGATGCAGCGTGACGCGCAGCTTGTTCCGGTCGGCAGCGGCAGAGTCGGACGACCCGATGAGCATCAGCTTGTCGTGGTTCTCGAATCGATTCCACGAGACGGTCACCAGATCCGACGCATTCGTGATGTCGAGCAGACCGTCATGGACCTGGAACAGCACGCCGAAAACGACCGGCAGCCTGTCGTCATCGGTCCTGCGATCGCGGAAGGTATTGTGGTCGACCCAGACGTGATGGGTGTCGCGCAGCGAGATCGAGTCGTACAACGAATTCCAGGCTCCCAGTGCGCCATCGTTTGGCGCCCACTGCGGAAAACAGTCGTACGTGTCCTCGAACGTGATGTTGCGAACGATGATGTTCGTCCGCGGCACGGCGGCCGACCCGCGGATATCCAGCCAGACTCCACGAATGTTCGCCCGGTCTCCGACGCCGACGATGGTCGTGTTCGAGCCGGGCCGGATACGCACGCGGGCCTGCTGCGCGAGCTGCGACGCGACGCGCGCGCGCTCGAGCGGCCCGCTCGGATTCACGCGACCCCAGTCGCCTGCCGGGTCGAATTGCTCGAAGAACGCCTCGTAAGAAAAGGCGACAGCCTCCGTCCCGGGATCCGGCGATGGATCCGGCCGGAAGTAGTCCTCGCATGCGAGCGGCGCATTGTTCGCGTCGACGTTGCCGTCAATCGTGCCCTCTACGTAGATGATCTTCGGCTCGTTCGAGGGATTCGACGACGAGATGTCGTTTGGGGGAAGCGGGACCACGCCGTTGTTCAGCGCGGCGATGAGCTCGGCGCGGTTCGTGACGGTGTAGACCTGCGTCTCAACCGCCGCCGATCCGCCGGTCGTGCCGGTGCCTTCCGATGCCCATCCATCGTTCGGCGCGAGTACCTCGCGCCCGAGATCCCGGCGTTTGTGAGCTGACGTCGTCACCTCTGTCGCGGCGACGACGGCCAGAACCGCTGCGAGGGCGAAACCTTTTGACGGACGCATCGTTCTGCTCCTTCTTGGCATCCTTTACGACTGCCGCGCGGCCGAAGTCGGGCAGTATACCGCCTGGAGGTCCGGCTTGCTCAGGGCCATACAATAGCGGGGCTCCGTGCCACATCTTCCCCCAACCCGCCTCGGTCCCTACGAGATTCTGGCCGCGATCGGCTCCGGCGGGATGGGCGAGGTTTACAAAGCCCGCGATACGCGCCTCGACCGCGTCGTCGCGATCAAGGTGCTGCGGCCCGAGGTCGCCGCGGACCCGGACCGCCTCCGGCGATTCGAGCTCGAGGCGCGCGCCGCCTCCGCGCTCAATCACCCCAACATTCTGACGATCTACGAGGTCGGGCGCGACGGGCCGACCGCGTACATCGCGATGGAGTGGATCGAGGGTACGACCCTTCGGACGCTCCTGGACCGGGGACGCCTCGCGCTGCGCCGGTTCCTCGATATCGTCCACCAGCTCGCGGAGGGCCTCGCCAAAGCCCACGCCGCCGGCATCGTCCATCGCGACCTGAAGCCCGAGAACGTGATGGTCAGCGACGACGGCTTCGTGAAGATCCTCGACTTCGGACTCGCCAAGCTCGCAGAGGGCACCCAGACTTCGCAAACGGTCACGCGGACGGTCGGTACGGACACCGGCGTCGTGATGGGGACGGTCGGGTACATGTCACCCGAGCAGGCGAGCGGGCTTCCGCTCGATCACCGCTCGGACCAGTTCGCGCTCGGGTTGATTGCCTATGAGATGGCGACCGGGAAGCGGCCGTTCGCCCGTCCCACCGCCGCGCAGACGATGGCCGCGACGATCGAGGTCGAGCCCGATCCGGTTTCGGCGCTCAACCCGGACCTGCCCGAGCACCTCGCCACCGTCGTACACCGGTGCCTCGAGAAGGCGCCTGTCGAACGCTACGAGTCGACGCGCGATCTCGCGCGGGATCTCAAGCAGATCGAGGAAAGCCAGGCGACCCGCGCGGCCAGCGGCTCGGTCGGCGCGCGGCCGGCTCGCGCGAGCCGTCGGACGATCGCCGTGGCGGCGATCGTGGTGGCCGCCGCCGCACTCGTCTTGAGCGTCTGGCTGTGGCGACGAGGGGGCGCGCCCGCTTCGGAGACGTCGGCGTCGCCGCTCGTCGCCGTCCGCCCGTTTCGAAACCTGTCGCCGGACGACGCCAGGGCCTATTTCGCAGCAGGGATGACGGAAGAGATCCGGGGCCAGCTCTCGAAGATGTCGGCGTTGCGGCTGCTCAGCCGTGCCGCCGCGGAGCAGTACGGCGATGGCGACGTCGCCCGCATGGCGGAACAGCTCGGCGTCCACCACGTCGTCGAGGGCAGCGTGCGGCTCGATCGCGACCGCGCGCGTATCGCCGTCGAGCTGATCAACGCGCGAACGCAGCAGACGCTGTGGTCCGAGCAGTACGAGCGCGAGCTCTCGGACGTGTTCTCGGTGCAGAGCGATGTCGCGCTGCGCGTGGCGAGGACGCTGGCGGCGAACCTCACATCGGACGAGCGTCGGCGGGTCGAGCAGCGGCCGACCGCCAACGCCGAGGCCTATCAGTTGTACCTGCGCGCGAATGAAATGCGGGGCATCATGGATTGGGGCCGGAACCTCGAGGCCATCGGGCTGCTCAGGAAAGCGCTCGACCTCGACCCGAGGTTCGCCGCCGCGCAGGCCCGGCTGGCCTACCGCATCTTCTTTCTCGGATACTATGACGACCCGAAGTACCTGGACGAAGCCGTCTCTCTCGCACAGGCGGCTGCGAGCCTCGATCCAGCGCTGCCGACCGCGCAGTTCGTGCTCGGCAGCGCCTACAGCCAGAAGGGGCTCGGCGACCAGGCGCGGCTCTCGTTCCTTCGTGCGTTGGAGCTCGATCCCAATCATTCCAGCAGCATGAACAACCTGTCGGTTCACGAGAATCACTTCGGCCGGTTCGACGAATCGCTCTACTGGGCGAGGCGAGCCTGGGCCCTGTCCGCGAAGTCGGGCAACGACTACTACCACGTCGGCGTAGGGCTGGTGAGCCTGCGCGACGACGACTTGAGCGAGGCGTGGTTGCGGCAGGGCGAGCAGCGCTTTCCGGCGGAGCACCGCATCCAGATCCTGCTGACGGCGTTGGAGCTCCTGCGCGGTCGCGACACTGAGGCGCTCGCTCGCGTACGACGCGCCGCGGAGCAGTCGCCAACGAACGAAGAGCTCAAGTCCACGCTCGGAGACCTTTCGTTCCTGCTCGAAGCCAAGGAGGCCGCGCCGCTCGTGCGCGCGGCGTTCGAGACGGCGCCCGAGATCCCGTCGGGCTGGCTCGCCTTCGAGACGATGCGGACGCGCTACGCGTTGCTGCTGAAAAAAGGGGGCGAGGCGGCCGAGGCCAATCGTCTCGCCGACGCGGCGGCCGCCGTCGCACGGCGACAACTCGACGCCGGAAGCCAGAGCCCGTCTCTCATGATCGAGTTGGCGGCCATACAGATGGTCAAGGACGACCCGGAAGCCGCGACTGGGCTGGCTGGATCAGGCGTACAAGAAAGGCTTCCGCGAGTACGGGTACCTCGAACGCGACACGGTCTTCACCCCGCTCGCCGGCACCACACGCTTCCGGCAGCTGCTGCAGCAGATGCAGCGGGACGTCGCCGCGATGCGTCAGCGCGCCCGCGACCGCGGCCTGATGGATCTGGCGAAACTCGACTGACGTCGCCGCCCGGCGCATAATCCTGCTGTGCCTGGCCCGAACCGCGGCCTCCTGCGGCTGTCCCGCCGCGCCATCCTCGAGCTCCTCGGCGCGGGCGTCACGGGGTTCGCACTGAGCGACAACCTGTGGGCCGCGGCGCCTGCCGGCAAGTCACGCATCGCCCGCATCGATGTCTTTCCCGTGCGCTATCCCATGCGCGGGCGGTTCAAGTTCTTCGAGGGGCCGGAAGGATCGCCGGCCGGACGGCCCGCCGTGCTCGTACGGATCGCCGATGACGGCGGCGCGATCGGGTGGGGTGAGAGCGTGCCGATCCCGAAGTGGAGCGACGAGACGCTCGAGACCGTCACGACGACGATTCGCCAGTACCTCGCGCCCGAGCTCGTCGGCCGCGATCCGGCGGACATTGTCGGCGCACACGCGGTCATGGACCGCGCGATCGCGCCGGCGTTCTCGACCGGGCAGCCGATCGCGAAGGCGGGGATCGACCTGGCGCTGCACGATCTCGTCGGCCGCCTCGCCGGGCAGCACGTGACGACGCTGTGGGGCCGCGCGCCCGGCGCGCCGCTCACGTTGAGCTGGACCGTGAACCCGCGAACGCTCGACGAGATCGACGGCCTCGTCGACGCGGGACGCAAGCAGGGCTACAAACACTTCAACGTGAAAGTGGCGCCGGATCCCACGTTCGATGTGGCGCTCTGCCGGCGCGTTCGCGCGCTCGCCCCCGACGGGTTTCTCTGGGCCGACGCCAACTGCGGCTACGACCTCGAGACCGCGCTTTCCGTCGCGCCGAAGCTGGCGGACGCCGGCGTCAACGTGTTCGAGGCGCCGATCAGGCCGAACCGGATCGCGGGATACCAGGCGCTCGCGAAGCAGCGGGCGCTTCCGATCCTGATGGACGAAGGCCTCGTCTCGACGGAGGAGCTCGTCGAGTTCATCCGGCTCGGGATGCTCGACGGCGTCGCGATGAAGCCGGCCCGCTGCGGGGGGCTGTTGACCGGCCGGCGGCAGATCGAGATCGTCACCGACGCGGGCCTGATGTGGCTCGCGAGCGGCCTCACGGATCCAGACGTCTCGCTCGCGGCGACGCTCGCCCTGTTTTCTTCGTTCGGACAATCCAGGCCGTGCGCCCTGAACGGTCCCCAGTTCCTCGCGCACTCTGTCGTCGAGGCTCCCTTCACGCCGCGTGACGGCCAGCTCGCGCCGCCGACCGGGCCGGGACTCGGCGTCGTCGTCAACGAAGCGAAGATACGTGCGATCGCGGCGCCGGTTTCTAGTTGAAGGGTCGGAGGGGCCGGTCTTCAGACCGGCCCGAGAGAGAAAAAACACATGTCCCAATCACCACTCGATCGTCGTGAGTTCATCGTCACCGGCGCCGGACTGGCCGTGGCCGCCATGGCCTCGACGCGCCGCGTCCTCGGCGCGAACGGCCGCATCGGCATCGGGCTGGTCGGCTGCGGCGGCCGCGGCACGTACCTGCTCAACGAGGCCATCGCCGCGGATGCCGCCGGCATCGAGATCGTCGGGCTCTCGGATGTCTGGTCCGTCTCGCGCGACAAAGCCGCGGCGCTGGTTGCCGAGAAGCTCCCGGGCCAGCGGCCCCGGCTGTTCGCGCGGCACGAGGAGCTGCTGCGGATGCCGGGACTCGACGCGGTGATCATCGCGACGCCGGACTTCGCGCATCCCGCCGTGCTCATCGACGCCGTCGCGGCCGGGAAAGACGCGTTCGTCGAGAAGCCACTCAGCGCGCGGCTCGAAGACGCCGTTGCCGCGCTCGACGCCGTCGAGAAAAGCGATCGGATCGTGCAGGTCGGCACGCAGCGCAGAAGCAGCGCGCGGTTTCGCGCCGCCGCGGACTACGTGAAGTCGGGCGCGCTCGGGCCCATCTGCAAGATCGAGACGGCCTGGAACCGCAACGTGCCGAGCTGGCGCCGGCCCGTCGACATGGTGAAGCGCGCGGACGTCGACTGGGATCAGTACCAGATGTATCTGCCGAAGCGGGACTTCGATCCGGTCCGCTATCGCTGCTGGCATCTGTTCTATGAATACACGACGGGCCTCGTCGGCCTGCTCGGCAGCCACATGATCGACGTCGCGCTCTGGTTCATGGACGATCCGTTCCCGACCTCCGCCGTCGCGCTCGGCGGGACGTTCACCTGGAAGGACGGGCGACAGACGAGCGACACGGCCGAGTACGTGTACGAGTTCCCGAAGGGCTGGATGCTGACCTTCTCGTCGAGGCTCGGTTCGGGTCCCGAGTCCGACTACGAGATCTTCTACGGGAAGGAGCGCACGCTCGACACGCGCGACTGGATCAGCCGCCCGGCGGCGAACGCGCGCGCCGCCGATGCGAAAGACGTCACGCTGCCGGAACCGGTCGGCCAGGAGCGCAGCCACGTCGGCAACTGGATCGATTGCATGCGCACGAGAAAGCCCCCCAACGCGCCGATCCAGGCCGGCTACGCACACGCCGTGGCCTGCTGCCTCGGCCGCGAGGCGGAGCGCACGGGACGACGGGTGCGGTATGACGCGGCGACCCGGCGCATCCTGGAGACCTGATCATGCGCGGTTACACGAGGCTCGTAGTGTCCGGCTTTAGCCGGACCGGTGGCACCAGGCTTCAGCCTGGTCTGATTGTGATCGCAGCCCTTGCGCTTTCTGCAGGACTCGGCGCGCAACCATTCCGCGTCGAGGCGCCCTGCGGGTCGTCGTCAGCCTCATTTACGCTGCGCCATGAAGGTCCTGCGCTCGTCATCTCCGACGGCGCGCGACCGGTGCTGCACTACAACTACGGCCTCAGGCTCGCGGCCGGCGTCGCCGAGGATCGGCGGCGCGCGTCGTACATCCACCCGCTGTTCGGACCCGACGGCGAAGTGCTCACGGATGACTTTCCGAAGGATCACTATCACCATCGCGGCCTGTACTGGGCGTGGCCCGACGTGTGGCTCGGCGAGACGCGTGTGGATCAGTGGCACCTCAAAGGTGTCTGGACGCAGTTCGACGAGTGGCTCGCGCAGGACGTCCGGCCCTGCAGCGCGGTCGTCGGCATCCGGAACGGCTGGTACGACGCCACACGGCGCCGCGTGGCCGACGAGGTCGCGTGGCTGCGCATCGGACCGTTCGACGGCGTCGGACGGACGCTCGACATTGATTTGACCTTCACGGCGATCGCGGTGCCCATAACCATCCGCGGGCAGCTGGAGGACAAAGAGAAAGGATACGGCGGCCTGCAGTACCGGCCCGCGCCAAGCAAGGACAACCTGATCGCGACGGATACCGTGCCCACGATCACCCGCAAGGACACCGACAAAGTGCCGTCGAAGTGGGCCGACTACTCGGCGATCTTCGGCGATCGCACGACGCGCTCCGGCCTCGCCATCTTTCCCTCATCCGATCACCCCGGCTTTCCTCCGGGTTGGACGACGCGGTACTACGGATTTCTCGGAGTCGCCTGGCCTGCGCTAGAGAAGGTGACGTTCAGTCCGGGGGGGCCGCCGCTCCATCTTCGATACAGGATCTACGTTCACCGCGGAGGGTGGGAAGAAGGCAAAGTGCCCGAAGCATTCCGCGCGTGGACCATGGATTCCACGGACGCGTCCCGCTGACGACCACCCGACGAGAGACACAGAGGAAAGAAGAGACACAGAGAAAAGGCGGACGAGGAGACACAGAGACACAGAGACTCAGAGGGTGTTTGTCAAAGCTTTCAGCTCTGTGCCTCTGTGTCTCTGCGTCTCAACGTCCCCGGTCTTCTCCGTGCCTCGACGTTTTCTTCTGGATTCTGAATTCTGAATTCTAGATTCTAAATTCTTCCTCCGCCCGTCCCCCTACTTTGCCGGGGCGGCCGTGGGGACCGCGTCGACGGCGGACTCGAATGCAATGAACAGGATGCAGGATGCCCCCGCCCCGCAGGAGGCGCTGTGTGGAACGTTCGCCGGCCCGTAGGCGTACATCCCCGGCTTGATGACGGCGCTTGCCTGACCCTTGTAGTTGACGGTGAGCTCTCCGGCGACCAGCACCATTCGCTCGGCCGACGTGTGCCAGTGCTCCGGAATCACGGCATTCGCAGGCAACCTGAGGAAAACATCGGCGTTCGCTTTTGCTGGATCACCGTGGAGGACCGCCAGACCGCAGCCCGCCGGCATGAAGGCCGGGCAGGGCCCCCACTTGAGCTGCGCATCCTGCGCGCTGCGCGTCACAGCCTGCTCCTGCGCAGGCGCCTGAGCCCAGGCTCCCACGGCAACGACTGCGGTCACCACCAAAACACTCCCCACTGTCTGGCCTGACATGCGTTGATCTCCTTTTCTTCTGTGTACCACGGATTCCACGGATGCTTCACGATGACAACCACGGATTTCACGGATGCAAGCGCGCACACGTCCAAGAGCTTTCAGCTCTGTGCCTCTGTGTCTCTACTTCTCCGAAGCCGCCGGCCTCATCCAACCGTCTCTTTGGAGCCATGGTATCTCCGTAACCAATCCAGGACCTGGCGGTATCGTCGATTTCCGCTCAGGGTCCAGTGACTCAAAGACTTCTCGCCGGTGTCCGATCGAATGACAATCTTTGCGTACCCTGCCGGGGTGTACGTGTCTCTAATGAGCTGCCATGACTTCAGCTCGGGGGATTTCACTTCCCAACCTGTCAGGAAGCCTCTCTGCGAGATCGAGTGTGGCGTCAGGACCAGGCGGAGTCCCATGGATCGGATGATTGAGATCAGGAGGATTCCTGAAAGAGTGATGGAGAAAAACGAGAAACCAGAGAATTCCTTCGTCATGAACCAGACGGCAGATCCAAGACCCAGGAATGCAACCGAGCCGATCGCCATAACCAATCGAGGCCAGAATACGGCTCGAAGGATCAACTGGTCCCGACTCGAGACGGTGTCCGCCTCGTTCACAACGACCACGTGTGCACGACCGGAAGAGCCTGACGGTGGGCTTCGCGACAAAGCGTCAGAAGATCGCGCAGCGCGTGTCTCATATCGTCCGTCGGCGTGAGGTTGGGTTCGCTGTGCTCTTCCGCCACGGCCCGCGTCCAGCCGGCGATCAGGGACTCGACGCTGGCGTCGGGCACCGCAGCCATCATCTCGACCCACTCCGGCGAAACGACTTCGGCGGCCGACTCCTCGCCGTCGCCTCCGACCCGTGTTCCCAGTGAATCCAGAAGCGACGTTGGTCCCGAGCCGACGATTCTCTGTGCCTCCTCGGTCAGAAGGTCGAGATCGATGGGAGACAGGTGGAGTGAGAAATCCACGCGAAAAGGGAATCGTTGCGGATCCCGGAGGGTTTGATGGTCATGCTGGGCGAATGCCCGGCCGACGGCTTCAGCGTCGCCCGCGTAGAAGTTGATCAGCTGACCCACTAGGGCCGCTCCCGCACCGGTGGAGGGGTGCGCATCGCGGATGAATGATGGTCCACGATCATCCCGTCTTCAGGCGCGTACTACGCGGCAGTTGTAGCAACCGGGACCAGCGTTGTGGATGTCCAGGTATCTCACGTCGCCGTTGGTAAAGAGACGCCGGATGGCCTCCTCGAGCGTGTCTCCCTGCACCACCTCCGCGGCAATCATGATGGCCGCCGCATCGTATCCGCGGACGGACAGCAGCCGATGCCGGAACATGATCGGGATTTCGCCCGCCGCCGGTCTTGCCGTCCTGGCGCCACTCCGAATGAAGATTGGTCCGGATGCACGATAGGGCGAGGACACGTCGTGATGAGAAAAGTGCAGCAGGATGACGGTCTCACCAACTTCACCGTCGGCAAGGCTTACCCGACATGGGAATCCTGGCTTCTCGTCGACGACCATGCGTCGAGCGCCTATCGCCGCCAGCTCCGCGTCGCTCTGACTGAAGAGCGGTGCGAACCGCTCGGATTCCAAGGCAATGAACCGAAATGAGCTATTCATGTCGTCGCCTTCCGTTAGGCCGCAACAAACGGCGCCGGCTCTGAAGGCTGGCGCGTGGCGAGTACACCAATCGAGATCACGTAAACGACAACGATCACTCCAGGAACGACGACGAACCGCTGGGCGGGGAACAGGAACCAGACGGCGACGACCAGAAGCGTGCGCGCAATGGCGTGGAAGAGACCCACCCAATGCTGAAGCATCCACGAAAAGGGGACCCACATCAGACCGGCCAGGATTCCGGCGCCCAGTGGCAGCGACGACGGCTCGATCAACCAGAAGGGAATGGCGATCCCCCAGACCAGATTCGCCATCAGGATGTTCAGCCCGAAGAGGCGGTCCAGATCGTTCTGGCTCTTCGTGCCGAGGAGGTCTTCGCCGGTAAAGCGCGCGAGGAGCAGGCCGAGCGGGAAAATCGAGCCCATGCAGACGAACAAGGCCAGCGACGCGGGCTCCGTTGGCAGGACGGCGCCCAGGGCTCCGGCCGCTGACCAGGCAATCGTCCCGGCGATCGGCATCGCGAGAAACCGGCTTCGGCCGAAGTCTGCCCGAAGTTCGCTCAACGTACGATCGGTCGACATCGTTATTGGGCCCCCCATCCCTCCGTTGCGGTCCGCCCCTGGTTGACCGGCTGAGTTTAATCCGCGAAATCCGTGATCCCAACCCGGAACCCCTCCGCCCCGTCTAACGTATCGATCTTCAGTCCCCGGCGGAGGCCGTGATGACATTGCTGAAGCGCCTGTTTGGCACCAAAAACGAACCACCCAAGCGCATCCGGATCTGCGTCGAGTGCGGGATGCCCATCGCCGAGCACAAGGAGTGGTGTTCCATCCTGAGAGGCCGTCAGGAGATGGACCTGCGGGCCGCGACGGCCTCGACCGACCAGTCCTGACTCTCGGTTAAACCGACCCTCCGTCCGTTTCCCCGCCCCGTTCGTCATGCGCGGTAAAATACCGTGATGACTCGACGACTGTTCGCTCCGCTCGTCGCGGTTGTGAGCGCCGCCGTTGTCGCGGGCCTCGCCGCCGCACCTATCAACCTCTCCGGAACCTGGCAGCCCAGGTACTGGGTCATGAAGATCTCCCTGCAGCAGGATGGGGACCGCGTGTGGGGGTACGGCGGCGCGAAGGACTTCTGGTTTCGCGGCTACTGGGAGAGCAATCGTCTCCTCCTCGTCGTGAACAACTTCCAGGAGGGGCGGAAGGGGTGCAAGCCGCGCGGCGCGTTCGCGCTCACGGGGACGACGGTCACCAACCTGAACACGGTCTGGCTGCAGCCCGGGGGCCGCAAGACGGAGGGACAGTGGACGCGGCTGTCGCCCGATGCCGGCGATCCGATTCCGTATCCATACCTGATGGAGCTCACCGAATGCGGCTTCCTCCGCACGTATGAGCTCCTCTTCGCGACCGGATCCGACAAGCTCCTCGGGACCGACTGGCCGCTCCTCGCGGCGGTCTCCGAGGTCCTGAAGAGCAGCCCGTCGACGAAGATCGAGATTACCGGTCACACCGATTCCATGGGCGATCCAGCGGCGAACAAGGATCTGAGCGGCCGGCGCGCGGCCAGCGTCAAGCGGACGCTCGTGTCTCGCTACGGCAGCGAGGCGGCGCGCATCGCGACGAAAGGCTGGGGCTCCGAGCAACCGATCGAGGACAACAAGACCGAGCAAGGGCGCGCGCTCAACCGACGGGTGGAGATCGTACTCTCCCGGTAGCGCGCGTGTCGGTCCTCCTTCACCTGATCAAGTGGGCGCTCGGGATCGTCCCGGCCCAGGTCTGGACGACGCCGGCCGTGCGGGACTGTCTCGCGCGCCATGCCGCGGGCCGGCGGCGCGTCGCCGAGATCGGCGTGTGGCATGCCGGGACGTCGGTCCGTCTTCGAGCCGCGATGGCGCCCGAGGGCACGCTTTACGCGATCGACCCGTACGAGAAAGGACGGCTCGGCTTCAGCATCCCCCGAGTCGTCGGCCGGCGTGAGCTCGGCCGCGTCCAGAACGGCCGCGTCGTCTGGGTGCGCAAACCGGGCGCCGTAGCGGCGCGCAGCCCGGAAATCAGGGCGGGCGGCCCGTTCGATTTCGTGTTCGTGGACGATGCGCAGACCTACGAGATGATGCGGGCCGAGTGGGAGGCCTGGTCGCCGCTCATCGCGCCCGGCGGCATCATCGCGCTGCACCACAGCCGGCGCGTCCCCGGGGAAGGGCCGGAAGAGCAGACGAGCGTCCGATACACCCGAGAGGTGGTCCTGAAGGACTCGCGCTTCCAGGTGCTGGAGGTGGTCGATTCATCCACGGTCCTGCAACGGCGTGAGCATTAATGTCGAGTATTAATCCGAGTATTAATCCGATCATCATTAATGCCGACGACTTCGGCATCGACGCCCTGACCAACCGGGCGATTGTCCAGGCGTTCGCCGAAACGCTCATCACGCACGCGAGCCTGCTGGTCAACCTGCCGGGCTTCGGGGAGGCCTGCGACCTGGCGCGCCGCTGCGACGTCCACGATCGGATCGGGCTGCACCTCAACCTGACCGAAGGGGCGCCGCTGACCGACGCGATGCGCCGGTCGCCCGAATTCTGCGCGGACGGCCACTTCCTGCCGCCGCACTATCTCAGGCGATATCTGCCGCTGCCCGCCGGGGCACGGAGGGCCGTGGCGGAGGAAGCGCGCGCGCAGATTGCCGCGGCGCGCAAGAAGGGTATCCCGCTCTCACATCTCGATTCGCACAACGACGTCCACACGATCCCCAGCATCGGGTCGATTCTCGTGCCGATCGCGCGGTCCGAGGGCATCACGCGCATCCGGCTGTCGCGGAACTGTGGACCCCGGCAGGGGATCCTCCGCCGGATGCAGCAGAAGGTCTACAACTCCTGGATGGGCCTCAACGGCAACCCCGTCCATCGCTTCGGCACGATCGACGACATGCTGTGGCTGGCGAGGAAAGGCGGGCTGGGACCGGACGTCGCGGTCGAGATCATGACCCACCCGCGGCTCGGCGGTGAGGGATCGATCCTCGACGCGCCGTCGATGCAGCCGCTGGCGGAGCGACTGCGCCTCCTGAAGCCGTATTTGAGAAGCGTGTAGCGCAGGCCTTCAGGCCTGCTCGAGCACGCCTAGTAAGCCAGGCCCATCATCGTCTGCCGCGCGATCCTCGTCCTCGTCGCGCGCATGTCATCGCCACGAATCTCGCGCAGCGCGTAGGTGACGAAGTCGCGGCTCACGCGCTTCCGCCAGACCAGCGCGAAGTCCGTGTTGTCCATCGGCTTGGCGACCTCGTACGCGCGATCGGCCGCCGCGGCGATGACCTCGTCGGTCAGCCGGTGTCCCCGCAGGACGCCCGCGGCGGCGGTTGCGACGAGCGGACGCGACGCGACGGCGCCCAGCACGATCCTGGCGTCGAGAACGGCGCCGGATTCGTCGAGCCTCGCGGCTGCGGCCACCGACAGGACCGGGAAGTCGAACGAGCCACGACGCCTGAGCTTCCAGTACGTACTGCGCCAGCCGGTCGAGTCCGGCAACTGTACGTCCGCGAGGATCTCGTCGGCGCCCCGCGCAATGTAGTCGATCCCGTCGTTGCGGTACAGATCGGATACGTCGAGGATGCGTTCGCCGGATACTGAGACGAGGCGCACGCTCGCGCCGAGCGCCATCAGTGCCGGCGCCGTGTCGGTCGAGGAGACCGCGAGACACGTCGGGCTCGACGTCGCGACCCAGCAGATACGCCCGTCCTTCTTCATGCAGAAGTCGATCGACTTGCGCCATTCGTACGTCTGGTCGTAGTAGTTGCAGCGCGTGTCGAGGCACAGGTTCCCGCCGAGGGTGCCCATGGCGCGCAGGTGCGGCGTCGCGATCTGCGCCGCCGCCTGCCAGAGCCCGGCGTAGTCGCGCTGCAGATCGGGCATGCGCACGAGCTCCGAGAGCGTGAGGCCGGAGCCCAGTGTCAGCCCGCTGCCGTTACGGGTCCCCCGCAGCTCGGCGATGTGTCGAAGGCTGACCAGCACTTCGGGCGTTTGCTGGCGGCGTTTCATGTTCGGCAGGAGATCCGTCCCGCCCGCGAGCACCATGGTCCGCGCGGGCCGGGAGCCGAGGAGCTCGGCCGCCTGCCGGAGCGACCGCGGCGCGTGGTACTCGAAGCGCGGGAGGCGCATCATCGCGGCACCTCCTTGGCGGGCCTGAGAGGCGCGCCCTCCGCGCGTCGCGTGCGTTCGTTCGTCGCGCGGCCGGTGCCGCCCTCCCAGGGAGGAGGCACCTGCAGCGGGTCGGGCCAGCTGACGTCGGGGAAGCGTGACGGGCCGAAACGTGGCGGCCGCCCAGCCGCTTTCTCCGCGAGCGCCTTGATGATCTTTTCCGGCGTGATCGGCACTTCGTCGATGCGAACGCCGATCGCGTCGTACACCGCGTTCGCCACTGCTGGCATGATCGGCAGGAGCGGCCCCTGGCCGACCTCCTTCGCCCCGAACGGGCCGTTTGGATCCGGCGCCTCGACGAGCTCGGTGAAGATCTCCGGCATGTCGAGGAACGTCGGGCTCTTGTACTCGAGCATCGACGGGAACTTGTGCACGAGCGCCGCGGACAGACGGCGGGGCAGGCGCCGGAACACCTGCTCCTCCATCAACGCCTCGCCGAGGCCCATGTACACGCTGCCCTCGACCTGCCCGCGGACGAGCGTCGGGTTCAGGGCGCGTCCGATGTCGTGCGCGATCCAGACCCGGGGAACGCTCACCCAACCCGACGACTGATCGACCTCGACCTCGATCACCGCGGCGGTGTACGAATACGTTGGCGACGGTCCGACGCCGCCCCCCTTGTACTTCGCGGCGGATTTGGGAGGCGTATACGAACCGGTCGAACCGATTGTCCCGAACATCGCCTCGGCCGCGCACACGGCGTCGGCAAACGTCAGGCCTTTCGCCGGGTCCTCCGCGTCGAAGACGCGGCGCTCCGCGAACACGAGCCGGCTCTTCGGCACGCCGATCTTGGCGCTGACGGCGTCGGCGAGCACCTCCCTGGCCCGCTCGGCCGCCTGGATGGCGGCGTTGCCCATCATCAGCGTGACGCGGCTCGAGTACGACCCGAGATCGACCGGCGTCAGGTCGGTGTCGCCGGTGACGGCGCGGATGTCGAACGGCTCGATGCCGAGGATCTCCGCCACGCATCCGACGAGCACGTCGTCCGATCCCTGGCCGATCTCGGTCGCGCCGCAGAACGCCGTCACGCCGCCGCTGCGATCCAGCTTGAGCTGGACGGCGGAGTGCGGCATGTCGTTCCAGTAAATCGGCAGACCCGCACCTGAGAGGTACGACGAGCAGGCCAGTCCCAGGCCGCGGCCCGGTCCGAGCTTCCGGTATCGGGTCGTCCATTCCGAGGCGCTCACGACGCGGCGGATGCACTCGGCGAGGCCGATCGTCGAGACACGCAGGTAGTTGGCCGTCAGCGTGTCGGGCCGTTCGGCGATGCGCAGGCGAAGGTCCGCGGGGTCGATCTCGAGCCGCTCGGCGATCTTGTCGAGCTGAATCTCCTGGCCGAAGCGGCTCTGCGGCGTCCCGTGACCGCGCTTCGGGCCGCAGGGCGGCTTGTTGGTGAAGACCCGGCATCCGTCGAAGCGGTACCGCGGGATGTGGTACGTGACCGTCTGCAACGCGCCGGTGTAGAAGGTGCTGGCGACGCCATACGATCCGTACGCGCCGCCGTCGAGCAGCGTCTGAAGGTGGACGCCGGTCAGCGTCCCGTCTCGCTTGACGCCCGTCCGGAAGCGCATCAGGACGGGGTGTCGTCCTCGATGGCAGAGAAAGACCTCTTCGCGGTTCAGCGCGATCTTGATCGGCCGCTCGAGCATGAGCGCCGCTTTCGCGATCGCGATCTCGTGGTTGAACGGATCGCTCTTGCCGCCGAATCCGCCGCCGTTCGGCGTCGCGATCACGCGAATATGCGCCGCCGGCATCGCGAGCGCCTTCGCCAGCGCCCGATGCACGTAGTGCGGCGTCTGCGTGCTCGACCAGAGGACGAGCTTGCCGTCGCCGTCGATCGCGGCGACGGCGGCGTGCTGCTCGAGCGGCAGGTGCGTGCTCCCCTGGTAGAAGAAGAGGTCCTCGAAGACGTGATCCGCCTCGGCGAACCCCTCCTCGACGTCGCCGAACGAGAGCGAGACCTTCTTGTGGACGTTCCCCTCGTCTCCGTATTCGTGGATGCGCGGCTCCGGGTGCGCGAGGCTTTCTTCCGGCTCGGAGAAGGTTCTGAGCGGCTCGTACTCCACCGCGATCAGATCGAGCGCGTCGGTCGCGGTCAGCTCGTCGCGCGCCACGACGAGCGCGACCGGATCGCCGACGAAACGGACGGTGTCCGGACAGAGCGCGTGCTCGTCCTGGCTGACCGGCAGGATGCCGTAGGGGATTGGAAGATGACGGCCGGTCAGGACGAGGTGAACGCCGGGATGCGCCTCGGCACGCGAGGTGTCGATCGACCGGATGCGCGCGTGGGGCACGGTGCTCCGCAACAGCCTCGCGTGCAGCATGCGCGGCAGGACCAGGTCGTCCGCGAAGATCGTCTGCCCGGTGACCTTGGCGCGGCCGTCGACGCGGCGACGCGGGAAGCCGATGATCCGCGTCTTGGCGTCGGCGTTCATGGCTTCACCGCCTTCATCCCGACCGCCGCGGCCGCCTGCACCGCTTCGACGATCTGCTGATAGCCGGTGCACCGGCAGATGTTGCCGGCGAGCGCCTCGCGAATCTGATCGGCGCTCGGATCGGGATTCCGCTCCAGGAGCGCCTTGGCCGTGACGAGCAGGCCCGGCGTGCAGTAGCCGCATTGCGCCGCCCCGAGGTCCGCGAACGCCTCCTGCAGCGGGTGAAGACGCCCGTCGTCACCGAGGCCCTCAACGGTCACGACGTCGCGGGCATCGCATTCGAGCGCGAGGAGCAGGCAGGACAGCGTCGGCGTCCCGTCCACCAGCACCGCGCAGGCGCCGCATTCGCCGAGCTCGCAGCCGTGCTTCGTGCCCGGCAGATTCAGATCCTCGCGCAGGACCTCGAGCAGCGTCTTGTAGGGATCGAACGCGACCTGCCTCGATTCACCATTGATGCGCAGGGCAATCACCGCGAGCCCCGTGGGTGGGTGGCGTTCCATGTGTTTACCTCTCGCCTGCCCGGTCCGCCTCGGCTCCGCCGGGCTTCGTCAGCCCTCGGACGAGGTAGGACGCGATCATGTCGGCGACCGCATCCGCCGGCCACTCGCCGCCCGGCCGGTACCACGTCGCCGACCAGTTGATCGCTCCAAGCATCGCCCGCGTCGTCACGGCGGCGTCGCAGTCGACGAACTCCCCGAGTTTGCTTCCCTCGGTGACGAGGCGCCGGAGCGCGCGCTCGTAGCGATCGCGTTTGGCGACGATCTTCCGTCTGAGCGGATCGGGGAGCGCGTCGACGGCCAGATGGGCGGCGCCCCCTTCGACCTCGTCCAGCACTGCCTGCGCGTGCGCGCGCAGCACGTGCCGGAGCCGCCCGGCGAGCCCGTCGCCGCCGCGCCGGGATCGCGCCAGCGCGTTCAACATGAGATCGAGCGAGCGATCCTGGCAGAAGTAGAGGATCTCGTCCTTGCCGGAGAAGTAGTGGTAGAGGTTGGCCGGGGACAGGTCGGCCGCTTCCGCGATGTCGCGCATGCCGCTCTCGGCGAACCCGCGGTCTCGGAAGATCCGGGCGGCGGCGCGGAGGATGCCCATACGCCGTCCGTCGCGACGCCGCGCGCGGCGGGACGAAGCCGTACGGCTTGGCACTGCAGACATCGTTCTAAAGAGCCGCCTTCCTAGTCCGCGAAATCCGCGTAATCCGTGGTTTCGAACGGCCGTTCGATTATCGAACAGCTATTCTAACTGCTCGGCCGTGCGTCCGGCAAGGCGGCACTGGGTTACAATTCCCGCGCTATGCGCACGATGACACTGCGGATTTCAGCCCTCCTCGCCACCGTTACGCTCCTGATGACCCCGGCCGCCGCGCGGCAGACCCAGGCCCCGGCGCCCCCTCAGCCTCAAAGCGCGGCTCAGCCGCAGGGGGCGATCGATCCGGCGCTCTACAGCGGCATGAAATGGCGGAGCATCGGTCCCGACCGGGGCGGCCGTTCGATTGCCGTCGCCGGCAGCGACGCCCGCCCGAACGAGTACTACTTCGGCGCGGTCGGCGGCGGTGTCTGGAAGTCCGACGACTACGGCAACACGTGGCAGCCGGTCAGCGACGAGTTCTTCAAGTCATCGTCGGTCGGCGCGTTGGCCATCGCGCCGTCGAATCCGGACGTCGTCTACGCCGGCATGGGCGAATCGTGCTTCCGCGGCAACATCATCCAGGGGGACGGCATCTACAAGACGACCGACGCGGGCAAGACCTGGCAGTCGGTCGGCCTCCAGGACACCCAGACCGTCAGCAAGATCCGCGTGCATCCGTCCAATCCGGACATCGCCTGGGCCGCCATCCTCGGCCACGCGTATGGCCCCAGCGACGAGCGCGGCGTGTTCCGGACGAAGGACGGCGGGAAAACGTGGGAGCGGGTGCTCTTCCGCAACGACAAGACGGGCGGAATCGACCTGTCGCTCGATCCGAAGAACCCGGATGTGATCTACGCGTCGCTCTGGGAGGTCTACCGCACGCCCCATTCGATGGAAAGCGGCGGACCAGGCAGCGGGATCTACAAGTCCACTGACGGTGGCACGACCTGGAAGGAGCTCACGGGCAATCCCGGCATGCCGAAAGGGCTCTGGGGAAGGAGCGGCATCTCCGTTTCGGGCGTCGACAGCAACCGCGTCTACGCCATCATCGAGAACGAAAACGGCGGCGTGTTCCTCTCCGACGATGCCGGCGCGACGTGGAGGGCGGGCGACAACGATCGCAAGCTGCGGCAGCGCGCGTTCTACTACACGCACATCGTTGCCGACACGACGGTCAAGGACCGCGCCTACGTGCTGAACGTCCAGTTCTGGCGGAGCGACGACGGCGGCAAGACGTTCCCGACGCAGATCCGTCCTCCGCATGGCGACAACCACGACCTCTGGATCGCCCCGAAGGACAACCAGCGGATGGTGCAGGGCAACGACGGCGGCGGCAACGTGTCGGTCAACGGCGGCCGGACCTGGACGGGCCAGGGATACGCGACCGGCCAGTTCTACAACGTCTTCACGACGAAGCATGTGCCCTACCACGTCTGCGGCGCACAGCAGGACAACAGCACCGCCTGCATCTCGAGCGAGACGAACCCCGGGGCGGGAGAGGGCAGTCTGCCCCCGATCTTCTATTCACCGGGAGGCGGGGAGAGCGGCTACATCGCGGCCGATCCAACCAACGAGGACGTGTTCTTCGCCGGCAGCTACGGCGGCCTCCTGACCCGGCTCGATCGGACCACCGATCAGCGGCGCGTCGTCACGATCTACCCGAACAACCCGATGGGGCATTCCTCGATCGACATCAAGGAACGTTTCCAGTGGACCTTCCCGATCGTGTACTCGCCGCTCGATCCGAAGGTGCTTTACGCTTCATCGCAGCATCTCTTCCGCACGACGAACGGCGGCCAGAGCTGGCAGCGGATCAGCCCCGATCTCACGCGGCACGATCCGGCGACGATGCAGGCATCGGGCGGACCGATCACGAAAGACCAGACCGGCGTCGAGACCTACGCGACGATCTTCACGATCGCCCCGTCCCGCCAGGACCTCAACACGATCTGGACCGGCTCCGACGACGGAGTCGTCCACGTCACGCGCGACGGGGGAAAGAACTGGTCGAACGTCACGCCCAAGGAGATGCCTGAGTTCACGCGCATCAGCCTCATCGAAGCCTCGCCGCATCAGAACGGCGTCGCGTATCTCGCCGGCAACCGGTACCAGCGGGACGATCGCAAACCGTACATCTACAAGACGGCCGACTTCGGCAAGACGTGGACGAAAATCGTGACGGGCATTCCCGAGAACGATTTTCCGCGCGCCATACGAGAGGATTCCAAGCGGCGCGGGCTGCTGTTCGTCGGCACGGAGAACGGGATCTACATGTCGTTCGACGACGGGGCGCGCTGGCAGTCGCTGCGGCTCAACCTGTCCGCCACGCCTGTCCATGGCGTCGTCGTCGAGGATCGCGACCTCGTCATCGGGACGCACGGACGCGGGTTCTACGTCCTCGACGATATCGGCCTGCTGCGGGAGGCGGAGCCGACGCTCCTGACCCGCACGCTCCATCTCTTCGAACCGGTCAACCCTCTGCGCGGCTTCGACGACAACATGGCGTTCGATTACTACCTGGGCCGCGAGGCCGACGAGGTCAAGGTCGAAGTGCTGGATGCGCAGGGCAAGCTGCTCCGATCGTTTACCGGTACGCCGAAGGATCCACCGCCGGCACCGGGCGGCGGCGGTGGCGGCGGTCCGTTCGGCGGTGGCCCCCCGCCGAGGGTCGGCGTGAAGAAAGGCATGAATCGTTTCACGTGGGACCTTCGACAGGAAGGTGCCGTCGTCTTTCCGGGGATGATCATGTGGGCGGCGCAGCCGCAGCGCGGCCCGTCGTCACCTCCGGGGCAGTACAGCGTCCGGATTTCGGCGCTGGGCGAAACCGCGTCGCGGAACTTTCGCATCGGTCTCGACCCGCGGCTGAAGACGCAGGGCATCACCGAGGCGGATCTCCACGAGCAGTACAAACTGTCGACCCGAGTGCGCGACAAGGTGACCGAAGCGAACCAGGCGGTCGTCCAGATCCGCTCGATCCGCGAGCAGGTCAACGAGCGGATGTCGAAGGTCCCGGAGCGGCGCCGCGCGGAGATCCAGGCGATCGCGGACGGGTTGATGAAGCCGCTCACGGTCGTCGAGGAAGAGGTCTATCAGGTCAAGAACCGCAGCGGTCAGGACCCGCTCAACTATCCGATCCGGTTGAACAACAAGATTGCGGCGCTGTCCGGAGTGATCGAGTCGAACGACAACAAGCCGACCGACCAGAGCTATGAGGTCTTCAAGGATCTCTCGACCGAGCTCGACTCACAGCTCCAGAAACTGCAGGCGACGCTCAAGACCGAGCTGCAGCGGATGAACGCGGCGTTCCAGCGCGAAAAGATTGCGCCGGTCGATCCGAACGCGAAGCCTGCGCCGCCGGCGAAGACGCCGACGACGCCGCAATAGCTGTCACCGAACGAGCCGCACCACTAGAGTGGTGCGCTACCTTACAGAGTCCGGCGATGGTTGCGCACGGGCGATGGTGGCGGCTCGTTCAGTGCCAAGAATCAGAAGATCGCCGCCAGCATTGCGAACGTGACCCCTGCCGCTCCAAGCTGCAACGCAAGAGCCGCGCGGTCGTTCACGAGCGCAACCCCCAGCAGGAGGAATCCCGCCGCCGCGGCAAGGAAGCGCCAGTACAAGTCCGTGGTGTCCGCGACGATTCCACCCGAGGGCGCCCGCGCCCGCGTGGCCGCGATGACGGCGTTCGCGATGGCCGAGTCCGGCTCGCGATCAAGCTCGAAGTAGCGTCCGCCGCCGGCGGTGGCCACGGCCGAGAGCGAGTCGCGGTCGAGAACCGACGAAAGCGGCGGCATGTTGGCCGCCCGCCGTGGCTCGGGGATGATCCCACCGGCGGTCGTGCCGACGCCGACCACGTACAGCGGGACGCGAGCCGCGCGGGCCCGCTCGATGGACCGCTCGACCCGGCCGCTCCAGGCCTGGCCGTCCGAGAGCAGGATGAACGCACGGCCGTTCGTCGATGGCCCGCGAATCTCCTCGTCCTTCTCGATCACCCGCAATCCCCAATGGATGCCGCGCTCGATGTTCGTGTTCCACGTGCCCTCGTCCTCGAGGCGGAACGGTGGCTCGGTGCCGAGGTGGTCCAGGAAGAAAAAGAAGGTGTTCGGATCGCGTGTCAGGCGGATCTGCGGCGTCGCGGTCGTCGCGAACAGCGCGAGCGCGATGCGGTCGTGCTCCCAGCGGAGCGACTCGCCGAGCGTGCGGAGAAAGCGCATCGACCGCTCCCAGCGATCCGCGGAAACATCGCGCACCCGCATCGAGGCGGACCCGTCCTGGAGGATGACGATATCGACGCCGCCCGTGCGCACGACCGACGTGACCACGACCGGCCGCGCCAGCGCGAGGATCGTGAGGGCCAGCGCGACGAGCATCGAGAGCCAGAACGGCAGGTCGCCGAAACGCGAGACGCGCTCGACGGGGCCCGGCTCCGCGAGGCCGCGCGCGAAGACGGTGGGGACGCGGCGCGCGCGCCGGAACGCGCGGACGGCCGCGCGGCGCCGCCATAACTGCCACATCCAGAGCAGCAACAGCACGCCTGGCGCGGCGAGCGCCAGCAGCCATTGCGGCTCGGCGAAGCGAACGAGGTCGGTCATCCCTTGCGGATCCGCCGCCCGGCCTTGCCGGCTTCCTCCGCCTCGCGCCGTTCCTCGGGCCGCATCGGGATGATCACCTTGAATTTCTTCATGTCGCTGGTGTCGGGCGGCGCGCCCGCGACGCCGTGCACGCTCGTCTCGACGCCCCCTTCGGCGGCTACGTTCTGCTGTCTGCCGGCAATCGCGGCGCGGTACCTGATCGCGAACTCGTAGTTGTACGCGGCGTCGGGGTGACCGGGGCTGTTCCGAAGCACCTCGGCGTACTGCGCCACCGCGGAGTCCAGGCGTCCGACCACGCCTTTCCAGTCGCCGCCCTGTTGAACAGCGGCGCGGTACGTCGCGTTCGCGGCGAGAAACCGATCGGCGCCGCGCTGGGCGTTCTCGTACTCTCCCAGCCAGTAGGCCGCAGGCGCGCGCACCCCTTCGTGCTCGTTCGCGGCTCTGGCGTATTGCAGCGTCGCCAGCGACTTCTCGGCCTGCGCTTGTCGCTGATAGCGCGCACCAGCGGACCACAGCAGGGCGCCCGCGATGACCAGGAGAAGCGCCGCCAGGATTTGTCCACCGATCGATCTCATGGGAACCTCTGAAACCAGGGAATCGTGAATCGCAGCGCGAGCGCGAGCGTCCACAGGGCAGCAGCCGCCATCACGAAGCGCTGGAACACCGGCCGTCGCGTGCTGTACTCCCGCATTGCGATCCGGCCGGTCGAGGCTTCGTCGATCTCTCGAACGGCACGGACGATCGTCTCTTCGTCGGCGGCCGAGTAGAACCGGCCGCCAGTGCGCGCGACCGCCGACCGCCACATCGCATCCGACAGGCGCGGATCGTCGTCGCCGCCGCCGACCCGGACGAAGTACACGGGGATCTTCGCCGCCGCCGCCTCGCGGAGCACGTCGAACCCGCTTCGGCCGTCCTGCAGGACCTCGGCGTCCATCCCGTCGGTGAAGATCACCATGACATTGCCCGACGCTTCGAGGAAATCGAACGCCTTGAACAGTCCGACGCCCTGGTCGATCGCGCGCGCGATGACCGTGCCTTGATCCGGGAACGCCATCAGCTCCGACCAGTCCCCGATGAGCGAGATGCTCAGCAGGATGTTCTCGTAGTCGCTCGTGAACGGCGTGATGACGTACGCATCGTCTCCGAATTCGATGAGCGAGACGAGATCGCGATACTTCCCGCGCATGCGAAGCTCGACGAAGTGCCTGGCGGCGCCGACGGTCGTGAAGAACGCCGCGTCGTTCGGCGCTCCCTTCGCCAGCCGTGTCGATGGGAGCGGCGACAGCATGCTGGACGAGGCGTCGATCATGAGGCTGATGCGGCGGCCGGGGTACGTCGTCTCGCGGCTCGTGAACACCGTGTGCGGGTCGGCGAGCGCCACGACGAAGAACGGCAGGCCGACCAGAGCCAGAAGGAGCGCGCCGTGGCGGACGAACGACGCTCCGGCCGGGAACGCGGGAGTCCAGTCGACCAGCGCCGGCAGCGCGATCGCTCCCACGCGGGTCCGATCGCGGAGCACCGTGCGGATGAGGAGCGCCGCCAGCGTCAGCCCGCCGAGCACGAGGAGCATCAGCCGGGCCGCGTGCGACTCCGGGAACTGGAGGCCGGTCAGCGCATCCACAGCCGTTCCCGCAGCCCCGGTTTTCGGCGTTCCGTCAGCTGTTCCACGATTCGAAGGCCGTCGTCGAGCGACTGGTCGAGGCGCTGCGCATCGAACTTGCCGTCTCGGCCATAGCGTGCCTCCGTGAATCGCGCCAGTCCTTCGCGCAGGGTTCGTTCAACAGCGGCTTCCATCCGCGCCGCGGTTTCCCTTCCCGAGATCAACGCGACCCCACGCCCTCTGCCGTTGACCGCGACCTGACCGTCGGCCGCGACCGCGCCGGCCTCGGCGAGCGTCTGGGTGACGGGCCGTCCTGTCTCGTACGCGGCCGCGATTCTCAGGGCAGCGAGCGCACGGCCGGTCAGAACCGCCGTCCAGCCGGACCGGCTCTCCTCACGGACGGCCGACAGCTCACGATGGATGCTCTCGAGAATCACCGAATCGGGCAGGACGCGCCCGGGCACCGCCGACGCGGCCCGGCGTCGTCGCGCCAGCCCGAGAAGCGCCAGCGCCGCGACGATCGCGGCGGCAACGAACGCGATGCCGGCCGCGACTCGCAGCATCGTGCCGCGAAACGCACGGCCGGCGATCTCGTCGAAGGTCGCGATCGGCGCCTCTCGAATGTCGGTCGCGGTGTCAGGCACGAGCGAGAGCACGCGAATGGACAATGGCGGCAGCGCGTACGTGAAGTCCCGCCCCTGAACCGCAGCGGCGGTGGAGCCGCCTTGAACCTGACTCTCGATCCGATAGGTCAACTGCAACGGGGGGAGACTGACGTCGCGTCCGAACGCGTTCTCCCCGATGATCCGCAACGAGTAGTCGTACTGAACGAAGCGGCGGCCCGGCCGTGACGACCTCCTTCGCCCGTTTGCCGCCCACGACATCGAACGGCGGAAGCTGGACGACGGATGGGTCCAGCCCGGATTCGTCCGCGAGCACCCGGACCGCCTCGGTCTGCAGGAGCGAGCAGGTGAGCACGACGGGGAAGGGCTCGCCGATCCGGACGCCGCCCGCGCCGGTTCGCCACCAGCATGTGATCGGATCGGCCTCGACGTTGTCCGTCTGCTTGTCCTGGCCGAGCGAAACGGTTGAGAGAACCGCCGCGGTGGCCTGCGGCAGCAAGTATCGCGCCTGACGTTCATGCCGTCACCTTCCGGCGCAGCCGTCTCTCGGCGACGAATTCCATGAGCGCCAGATCGAACGCGATTGGATCCGGGCTCGCCCGAATGACGTCGAGGTCCGCAGCGGCCGCCATTCGGGCCACTTCGGTCTGCCACTGGCGGACGCGTTCCGTCATGCGGCGCAGGGTTCCCCGGGACATCGTCCTCGTGCGGCCCGTCTCCACGTCGAACGCCTCGATCCAGCCCGCCCCGACCGCCGGAAGGTCGAAGGCGAACGCCGCGTCCACGAGCACGATGACGACGTCGTGGGTCGAGTTCAACCGAGCCAGCTCCCGCACGACTGTCTCCGCGTCGTCGAACAGAAAGTCGGAGACGACTGGAATCAGCGAGGTCTTGCGCATGAATCCGGCGATCGTGCCGCTCAAGCCGATCGTCTGACGGATCTCCTGAAGGCCCTCGCCGGACTGATAGGCTTCCAGGCACCGGATCACCTGGTTCTTGCCGATGCGCGGCCGGAGCCCCTGCAGCGCGCGGAACTGACCGTCGAAGACGATGAGGCCGACGGAGTCCTGAAAGAACACGGCCGACATGCCGAGCGTCGCGACCGCCCTCGCGACGACCGCGGCGATCGGGCGCCCGTGCAGCCCGCACCGCGTCGAGAGCGACGCGTCGGCCACGATGACGACGCTGGACGTCGTCGGCTGCTCGAACTCGCGAACGACGAGCGGGCTGAAGTTGGTCAGCGTCGATTGCGGCCAGTCGATCGACTCGAACCGGTCGCCCCCCTGCCAGTCGCGAAGGCCGACGAAATCGAATCCCGAACCGTGAAACAGGCTCGAATGCTCGCCGATCGTGAACTCGCGCATCCTCCTGAGGATGCGCAGCTCGATCTCGGTCACGTCCGACAGGCTGACGAGCGGTTCAACGCCGACGGCGCTCATGGAATCGGCGTCCGATCGAGGATGTCAGTGATGACGGCGTCCGTCGTGAGGCCGTGACTGGCGGCGTGCGGTCCAAGCCAGATTCGATGGCCCAGGACGTACGTCGCGAGATCCTGGATGTCTTCCGGATAGACGACGTCGCGCCGCCGGACGACGAGCGCCCAGACCTTCGCGAGGCGGCTCCAGACGATGATCGCGCGAGGGGAGGCGCCGAGATCCACGCCGCGCTCGACCAGCTCCGACGGAGAGTGCACGTGCCAGTCGATGTCGGCGTTGTAGGGCCTCGTCGAGGCGACGAGGCGCTGGATGTAGTCACCGAGCCGGTCGTGGAGGAAGACGTGCTCGCTGATGGCGGCGCGAAGCTGGACGATCCGTTCTTTCGTCATCAACGCCGACAGCCGGACCTGCTTGAAGTCGAAGCTCGCCAGCTTCCGCTCCTCCTCCGCCGGCAGGTAGCCGATGTTGACCATGATCGCGAACCGATCGGTGGCCGCCTCCGAGAGCGGAAACGTGCCCTGACCAAGCTCGACGGGATTCATCGTCGCGATGGCGAAGCTGAAGGCGGGCAGCTCGTACGTCGTCTTGCCGACGGTGACCGTGCGGTCCTGCAGCCCCTCGAGGAACGCGCTCTGTGACTTCAATGGGATGCGATTGATCTCGTCGAGGAGGATGACTTCCGCTTCGGCAAGAGGTCCGAACTGGGTGACCAGCTCTCCGGTCGCCGGGTTGATCATCTGGAAGCCGACGACCTCGGTCGGCTGCAGATCCGCGCGGCCCTGCAGGCGCACGAACTTCGCGTCGCTGATCGCCGCCAGGATCACGCCGAAGAACGTCTTGCCCACGCCGGGCACGCCGCGCAGCAGCAGGTTGCCGGCGTTGACCTGGCGCTGCTCCTTCTTGTCGTAGGTCGTCGGGATCTCGGACAAGAGCACGACGTTCGCGAGCGTCTTGGGTGTCTCGTATCCCACGAGCGCCTTGCGCCCCTCCGCGAGGATGGACTCGTGGAATTCGATCGCCTGCGCCAAATCAGGATGCAACAGGGCCTCCGCCAGCGCCAATCGTATCCGATCGACCGGAGATCACGGAGGGCAGGGAGGTCACGGAGAAAGGCGGGGACGATGAGACACAGAGACGCAGAGGCACAGAGAACACAATTGGACGGCTCTGTGTCTCTGTGTCTCTGCGCCTCTTCGTCCCCGGTCTTCTCTGTGGACTCCGACAGCTCAGCGTGCTCAGGCGGGCTGCGCTGCTCGTCGGGGTATCATCGGCTCCATGAAGGTCGAGGTGGGTCAACGGGCGAGCCGCCGGCTGACGCTGACGGCGGATCACGTGCAGAAGTTCGCGGAGATTTCGGGGGACCGGAACCCGCTGCACTTCGACGAGGCGTTTGCGTCGAAGACGAAGTTCGGCCGCCTCGTCGTCCAGGGCGGGCTGACGACCGGGTTGCTGCACGCGCTCGTCGCGATGGATCTGCCAGGCCCGGGCACGGTCTTTCTGAGCCAGAACTGGAAGTTCGTCGCGCCCGTGTTCGTGGGAGACACGATCACCGCCGACGCCGAGATCGTCAGCGTGCATCCGACGAAGCCGGTCACCCAGCTCCGCGTGCGCGTCGCGAGAGATGGCGGAGAGACCGTCCTCGAGGGCGAGGCGTGGTGTTACACGTTTGCGCCTCTCTGAACTTGGTGCACTAAGGTGCTCTAGGTGCCCTGGGTGCCCTCGGTGCGGGGTGCACCGAGCACGCGGCACCTTAGTGCACCTGCACCTGAGTGCACCCAGAGCACCCAGGGCACCATAGTGCACCAAGGGTGATCGCGAAGTTCACTCGCTCCGCAGCGCGCTCACGGGGTCGATTCGCGTCGCGCGGCGCGCCGGAATCGCGCTCGCGGCGATCGTGGCGAGCACGAGAAGTGCGCCGACGGCGACGAACGTCATCGGATCGGTCGGCGAGATCTCGAAGAGCAGATCGCGCATGAGGCGCGTGAGAAGCGCCGCTGCGACGAGTCCCGCGGCGACACCGACGAGACCGAACGCGAGCGCCTGGCCGACGATGAGGCGCATGACCTGGCGGGCCGTTGCGCCCAGTGCCACACGAACGCCGATCTCTCGCGTGCGCTGAACCACGGTGTATCCGACGACGCCGTAGATCCCGCTCAGCGTGAGCGCCAGCCCCAGCACGGCGAACGATCCAATCAACAGAAAATTGCGACGCGCCTGGCCAGACGAGTGCGCCAATAGTTCGTCCATCGACGTGAACCCGGACGCGACGAGCCCCGGCCGCGTCTCGTCCACAGCGGCGGCGATCGAGCGGACGAGACCGCGCGGTTCGCCGGTCGCCCGCAGCATCATGTAACTCCACATGAACGGCGTCTGCGCGAACGGTGTGTAGACCGCTTCGACGGCCGCCTCGGCGAGGTCGCGATACCGGATCCCTTCGACCACGCCGACGACCGTACGCCATTCGCCGGATTGAGATGGATCGACGAGGCGGATTCGGCGCCCGATCGGGTCGCTCGTGCCGAAGAGACGCCGCGCGAGGACGTGGTTGACCGCTACGACCGGCGCTCCGGCGCGCCGATCGTCGTCGGTGAACTCGCGTCCCGCGATAACCGACGCGCCAAGAGCGGCGAAGTAGCCAGGCGTCGCAGCGATGAAGTGGGTGTGCAGAGGCTCGGTGAGCGTCACGCCTTGCGCCTCGATCCGGATCGAGCGCTGGGGCGTGGCCAGTGGCAGGCCGGTGGCGCCCCCGACCGACTCGACACCCGGCAGCCCGCGCAAACGCGTGAGGATCGCACGCACGGCTTCGGAGCGCGCTTCATCGTCCGGGAGCGAGACGACCTGCACGTTGAACGTCATGATTCGATCCGGCGCGAATCCGGGATTCACGCGTGTCAGCTGGATCAGGCTGCGGCCGACGAGCGCGGCGCCCGCCAGCACGATCGCGGCGAGCGCGACTTCGGCGATGACCAGACCGCCGCGCAGGCGGCGCGCGCCCCGCGACTGGCCGGCACGGCCGTCCTGCTTGAGCGCGGCGCCGGCCCGCTCGCCGCTGGCCTGGAGCGCGGGGATCGAGCCGAAGAGCAACGCGACGAGCAGCGTGACCCCCGCGGTGAACGCCAGCACCGAGGGCTCCAGCCGGACGACCGTCACCTGCGGCATGTGTTCGAGCAGAAGCGCGGGCAGCGACTCGACCGTCCACACCGCCGCCACGAGACCGACGCCGCCGCCGATCGTTGCGATGACCACGCTTTCGATCAGGAGCTGGCGCAGGATCCTCCCGCGCGTCGCCCCCAGCGCGGCGCGGGTGGCGATCTCGCGCGCGCGGCCGGCCGTCCGCGCGAGCAGCAGGTTCGCCGCGTTCGCGCACGTGATCAGCAGGAGAAGGCCGACCGCCGCCAGCGCGCCGACGAGCACGGGACGGACGTTTCCGACGATGGTGTCGCGGAGCGGCCGGTACTCGAATGTGATGCCGGTGTTCGTATCCGGATAGGTGCGGGCGAGCGTCGCGGCGACCGCGTCCGCCTCCTGCTGCGCCACAGCCAGCGGCACGCCAGGTCGGAGGCGCGCGACATGCCGGAAGATGCGCAGCGTACGCGGGGGTGGGGTGGGTCCGAGGCCAACGTCGAGCGGCGTCCAGATCTCGAAGCGGGGACCCGAAGGCAGCTGGAACTGCGGCGGCATGACACCGATCACGGTGTACGCGCGGCCACTGAGCCGCAGCGAACGTCCGAGCACACCAGGCGATCCGCCGAAACGCCGCTGCCAGTAGCCGTGCGAGAGCACAATCACCGGCTCCCTGGCCGTCTCAGGCCTGATCGACGCGCCCAGGAGCGGGGCCACGTCCAGCATCGGGAAGAACGAGCCGCTCACTTGCGCGCCGAGGATCTGCTCCGTTTCTCCTTCGCCGGTGACGTTCCAGAGATTCGACGCCCAGAGCGAGGAGGCTTCGAAGGAGCGGACCGCCGCGGACAGGTCTTCATGGTCCGGTATCGACATGCGGCCGACCACGATCCGCTCTGCTCCGCTGTACGGAAGAGGTTTGAGCAGGATGGAGTGCATCACGCTGAACACCGCCGTATTGGCGCCGATGCCGAGCGCGAGGGTCCCGATCGCGACGAGCGCGAAGGTCGGCTGGCGCAGGAGAAGCCGGAGCGCTAGGCGAAGGTCGGTCAGCATAGAGGCTTAGACGGAGGCCGCGGCCGAAAGTCGCGCGCGCGCTGCTACAATTCCCGCTCGATGCCGCAGGACATCCGCTACGCCATCCGCGCCTTCGCCCGCAGCCCGGGCTTCACGCTCGCGGCCGTGCTGTCGCTGGCGATCGGCGTCGGCGCCAACACCGCCATCTTCAGCGTCGCGAACGCGCTGCTGCTGCGGCCGCTCCCGTACGCCGACCCCGACCGGCTCGCCATCCTGTGGAACCGCTCGCCCGGGCTCGGCATCACCGAGGACTGGTTCTCGACGGCGCAATATTTCGACGTCAAGACGGGACATCAGGGGTTCGAGCAGATCGCGATCGCGATCGGCGGGAATTACAACCTGACCGGGGATGGCGGCGAGCCGGAGCGGATCGGGACGATACGGGTGTCCTCCAACCTCCTTCCCATGCTCGGCGTGCGCGCCGCGGCGGGACGGCTCTTCGTCGCTGAGGATGATATTCCCGGCACGACCGGGACCGCGGTGCTCGGCTACGGCACGTGGATGCGACGCTATGGAGGCGATCCGCGAGCCATAGGGAAGACGCTCATCCTCAATGGCCAGCCGTACCAGGTCATCGGCGTGCTGCCGGAGTCGTTCGATCTGCCGCGCGAGGTGATGCCGACGCTCGGCGTCGCGGAGCACGCCGAGATCATGATCCCGCTGCCGCTCGGGCCGGACGCGCCGACGATCCGCGGCCGCGAGGACTACAACATCCTGGGCAAGCTGAAACGCGGCGTCGTGCTCGAGCAGGCGCAGGCGGAGATGGACGCGCTCACGGCCAGGCTCCGGCGCGAACATCCCGAGGACTATCCGCCGAACGGCGGGCTGACGTTCAGCATCGTGCCCCTGCAGGAGCAGGTCGTCGGGGACGTTCGCCGCTCGCTCGTCATCCTGATCGGCGCGGTCAGCCTCGTCCTGCTCATCGCCTGCGCAAACGTGGCGAATCTGCTGCTGTCGCGAGCGCTCGGCCGTCAGCGGGAAATTGCCGTCCGCTCGGCGCTCGGCGCCGAGCGCATCCGGATCGTCCGCCAGCTCCTCACCGAGAGCGTCATCCTCGCGCTGGCCGGCGGCGCGCTCGGGGCCATCTTCGCGTTCGCGAGCCTCCTGGGGATTCAGGCGCTCGGAACGCGAAGCGTGCCGCGCCTCCACGAGATCGCGATCGACGGGCAGGTCCTGCTCTTCACGCTGGCCATCTCGCTCGTGTCGGGGCTGCTGTTCGGCCTCGCACCGGCGCTGCGGCTGTCGCGACTCGATCTCCACGAGAACCTGAAGGACGCGAGCCGCGGGTCGTCCGGCGTGAGCGCGCTCTGGGGCCGCGGACAGAACCTGCGGCGGCTGCTCGTCATCGCCGAGCTCGCGCTGTCGGTCGTGCTCCTCATCGGCGCGGGCCTGCTCATCCGCAGCTTCGCGCGCATTCAGGACGTGCCGCCCGGTTTCAATCCGCAGAACGTTCTGACACTCGAGCTGACGATGATGGGACGGAAGTACAACGACGCGGCCATCGCGCTCGAGACCTATCGTCTGCTCTGGGCCCGGCTGGCGCGGCTCCCCGGCGTCACGGCCGCCGGCGGCGTGAGCTCGCTTCCGCTCAGCCAGATGATGGCGTGGGGGCCGATCACGATCGACGGACGAGTCCCGGCCGCCGGCGAGAAGTTCATCAACGTGGACATGCGGATGGTCGGCGGTGATTACTTCCGCGCGATGGAGATCCCGCTCCTCGAGGGCCGGCTCTTCACGGAACAGGACACGCGCAGCGGCCAGCGGGTCACCCTGATCGACGCGCACATGGCGGCGCAGTACTGGCCGAACCAGAGCCCGCTCGGCAAGCGGCTCCGGATCGGTCTGGCGGACTCGGAGGGGCCCTGGATCACCATCGTCGGCGTCGTCGGCCGGATCAAGCAGGACGCGCTCGATTCGGACTCGCGCATCGCGTTGTACCTGCCGCAGACACAGTATCCGGTGCGCGGTATGAACATCGTGCTTCGAAGCACGTCAGACCCGGCAGGCCTCGCCGCCGCGGTCCGCAAAGAGATCGGCGAGCTGGATTCCGATCTCCCCGTGTACGGAGTTCGTACGATGTCGCACCGCGTCGAGGAGTCGCTTGCCCGGCGCCGGTTTTCGATGCTGCTGCTGACGCTGTTCGCGTCCGTAGCCCTCGGCCTTGCGGCGATCGGGGTCTACGGCGTCATGGCCTACCTCGTCAGTCAGGGGGCTCGCGAACTGGGGATCCGGATGGCGCTCGGCGCCACGCCGCGTCGAATCCTGGTCATGGTCGTTCGTCAGGGCCTGGCGGTCGCCGCGATCGGCGTCGGCATCGGCCTCGTCGGCGCGTTCGGGCTGACGCGGCTGATGCGCCGGCTGCTGTTCGGCACGGAGGCGACCGATCCGTTGACCTTCGCGGCGATCGCGCTGCTGCTCGCGGCGATCGCGCTCGTGGCCAGCTTCGTCCCGGCGCTGCGCGCGGCGCGGATCGATCCGATGGTCTCGCTGCGGAGCGAGTAGCGCAGCCCTCGAGTAGCGCAGCCCTTTAGGGCTGCCCGGGCGAAGCCAGCTCGTCAGTTAGTGTGCGACCCGCGGCATTGTGCTTGCACATCGAACGACTCCGGCCGACTGCCTGAGAGGAGCCGTTCATGGGCAACACGAAAGCCACACGCAAGGATCTCATCAAGCATCTCAACGAAGATCTCGCGCGGGAGTACCAGGCGATCATCGCGTATGTCGTGTACTCGCAGGTGCTCAAGGGCGCCGAGTACATGAATATTGCGGCGGAGCTCGAAATCCACGCGAAAGAGGAGCTCCAGCACGCGGTGACGATCGCTAGACATATCGACTATCTCGGGGGAATGCCGACGGCCACCGCCCTCCCCGTCAAGCTATCCGAGAAGGCCGAGGTCATGCTGCGCGCGGATCTCGACAACGAGAACGACACCGTCCGCGCCTATCGCGAGCGCGTGCGGGAATGCGAAGCGCTCGGGGAGTACGCCATCGCGGAGGACATCCGGGAGATCCTGCGTCAGGAGCAGGAACACCAGATCGATCTCGCGACCGCGCTCGGCGAGAATGTTCCCGACGTGTCGCCCGTGACGGCGTAGAGCCGCTATCGAGCCGCAGAGAAGACCGGGGACGTAGAGGCACAGAGAAGACCGGGGACGTAGAGGCACGGAGACACAGAGACACAGAGATCCTATTTTTGTTTTCTCTGCGCCTCTGTGTCTGGTGCGCGGTATTCGACCGGCGATCTGACGAAAGCGCCTCAGGATTCTGGTGGCATGGCGCCGGACGGCATTGCTTCAATCTGCGAATCCGAACCGGGCGAATCGCTAGCGCGGCGCCGCGGCGAGCACGAGCTGCACGTCACGCGCGACCGCGGCGGCGATGTCCGCCTGCACGGTGAGGATGTCGCGCAGCGGCCGGTCGTAGGTCTTCGCCCAGAGGTGCTCGTCGGTGTCCGCTTCGATCAGCTGCGCGGTGACGCGCAGGCGATCGCCCTGCGTCACCGTGGATCCTTCGAGGATCATGTGGACGTCGAGCTCTCGTGCGATTTCCGGCAGGGGCTTTCGTTGTCCCTTGTAGTGCATGGACGACGTGCGCGACGTGACGCGGAGGCCTTCGACCTGCGCCAGGTTCGCGATGAGCGCCTCGGTCAGGCCGTCCGCGAAGTAGTCGTGTCGCGAGTCGGCGGAGAAGTTCTGCATGGGAAGGACCGCGAGAGACTTCACGCTCGAATGCCGCCGCAGGCTGACCCGATCAACCGGCGCCGCGCCGGAGGTGCCCGTCGGTCGAACATCCTGTTGAGCTTGCCGGGACGGGTCCATTGCCCGGTCGACGAAGTACAACGCCAGGAACACCGTCGCGGCGGCGCCGACCAGTTGCGCCACGATGCGACCGACGAACCCGATCCACGCGGACCGGAACTTGTCCTTCTTTTTCTTCTTTGGTGTGTCCGACTCGGCAGTGGGCTGCTGGACGGGGGGCGACGTGGGCTCCGAGGGACTGATTTCCGACATGGGATCGACTGCCTAATGGAGAGCGGTCGCCGGGTGGCGATGCAAAGCTGCGACCAGCCCGGCGACCCTCAAACGGCCCTTTTCTGTCCGCTTCCGGTGACTGCGCGCGTCACCTTCTGGCGTCTCTTGATAGGACGTGCAGCGTTCCCTTACGGTTCGAATTCAGCCCGATCCAGATGTCTACGAAGTCGGTCGATAGAGGCGGTTGAACACGTATCGCGCCACCCGCTGTCCCTGCTTGATGCCTTCCGTCTTGTCGAACGACCAGTGGATGCCGAGATAGATCCGGCTCTGTCCGTTTTCTTCCTCCGCCTCCGACAGGGACGTGAAATCGCGCGGCCTCAAGGGTCGGACGTTGCCCTCGTTGTCTTTCGTCACCCCGTTGAACTCGTCCGAGATGAACGTGAACGCGATGTCGTCTCTGCCGTAGAAGAGGCGCAAGGTCTCGAAGAGCGCGCCCCCGAACCCGGCATGGCCCGACGGATAGGCGGGGAAGGGCGGCGTGAAATTCGGCGGTACCTCCCCGTTCGGCCCGCTCGGAAGATTGCTCGCAGGCGCACCGAGCGGCGAGAAGGTCAGGTCGCCGCGTGTCCGGTCGTTGCGATCGCCCCGGCCGGTCGGCCCCGTCCCTGGATCGGCCTCGCGGATGCCGGTGACGGGACGCCAGTAGTCATGGAAGTACTTCGATTCCCAGATCGCGATCCCGGCGTCGGCCATCGCGACGTTCACGAGCGCGAGCAGCCGGACGAACTCGATGCCGCTCGTTCCCATCTGGTCGGCGATCGTCACGGTGATCTGGTTGTACAGCCGCGGGGGTGCGCACAGACTCGGCGTGCCGTCGTACGCCCAGAAGATTCCGATGAAGCTCTGCTCCTCGGTCCGCTCGGTTTCGGTTCCGGGGTCCTTGCCGTCGCCGCCGAGGCGCTTCACCTCATTGAACGCCGTGGCGTACGCGTTGCTCGAGAGCGCCGGCGGCGCCGGCGCGCGGAATTGACGACCCGACGTCAGGACGAACGGCCTGACTTCTCCCCACTTCGCGCCGAGCGCGAGCGGGATAAGGCTGATCGGATCCTGCCGCCACCGGCCCGCCAGGTTGCTCGTGATGTGTTCGATGCCGACGCGCGGCTCGTCATGATTCGATCCGTCGTTCGCCTTGCGGGCGAGGATCGCGAACGCCGCCACCTTCCCGAGGACGATCCCCTTCACGCGCGCCCGGGTGTCCGTGATCGCGGCGAGCTCCCGGTCGAGCTCCGCACGGAACGCGGCCCTCTGCGAGGGGAACATCGCGGCCAGCGTGTCGTGCGCCGCCTGCGCGATCGCGGCGTCGAGCGACGTGCCCTCCGGCGCGCGCGGCAGGCCGAGATAGCTCTTGTAGCCGCCCATGACCGAGTTGACGACTTCGAAGATCGCGATGTGCACGATCGCCATCGCGCGGGCCGAGCGTCCCGGCCCGAGCTGCTCGCCGAACACGTGCGGGTCGCCCGGCGCGACCGGCGTGTGGTCGAGGCCGCTCGCGTCGATCGAGATCTCGTTCCAATGCTTGACGCGGCCGACCATGTCGCCGACCGGCGGCGTCGGCTGGAGCGTCCGCCGAGGAGAGGAGCTGCTGAGTCTCGGCGGCAGTGCTGCCGTCAGGGTAGAGAGGGCCCCACGCCGCCGCGAAACCGCCTTTGATTGCGTCTGCCTGGATGATCGCGGTCAGCGCCGCTACCGATGCAGCGATCGCGATCGCGCTTCGCATTCGACTCATGCGCATACGTATCTCCAAATTACGGGACGACCTGAAGGGGTCGTGCCACAGTGGGTCGCGGCGTGCCATCACCCCGGCTGTTGTCGGTGACGATAAAGGGGAGCGCCGCGCGTCGTGCAACATCGCCGCCACCCGTGGCGTGACTGCGACGCGCGGCGTTATCGAGCCCGAACCCAGATGAGGTCGCGTATCGAATCCGCCGACGCGGAATTTTTTTCTTCCTTCCTGCGGCCATGTCTCAAGTGGCGCAGGTGCCCCTTCCAATACAGTGCGGAAATGCGTCGATTTGTCTCGGTTACTCGTGCCGCAGCGCGACGAGCGGGTCGATCCGTGATGCGCGGTACGCCGGCAGGAAGGTCGCCGTCAACGCGACACCCAGCAGCACCGCCGAGACCGCGGCGAGCGTGAGCGGATTGCCCGACTGAACGGTTGGCTCGAGGCTGGTCAGCAGCTGCGTCAGCCCGACCGCGCCCGCCAGGCCGAGCGCCAGGCCGGCGACCGCCAGCCACATCCCATCTCGCAGGACGAGACGCAGGATGTCATGTCGCGCCGCGCCGAGCGCCTGCCGGATGCCCATCTCGTGCGTCCGCTGCGAGGCCGCGTACGACACCACTCCGTAGAGACCGACTCCCGCGAGCGTCAACCCAAGCAGCGCGAACGACCCGAGCAGGATCGTGTAGACGCGCGTCGCAGCCATCGATCCCGACAGCACGTCGTCGAGCGTGCGAATCTGCGCGACGGGCACATTGCGATCGGTCGACTCGGCCACCGCCTTGATCGACGGGGCGAGCGCCGCCGGGTCGGCATCGGTCCGGACGACGAGCGTCAGCCGCGGCCAGTCCGGCATCGGTTGTTGATAGTTCAGATAGATCTCGGGCCGCGCGGCGTTCCCGAGGCTCATCTGTCGCACGTCGCCGACGACGCCGACGACCGTCAAAGGCACCTTGGATGTTGTGATCTGTTGTCCCAGCGGGTCCTCGCCCGGCCAGAAGCGCGCCGCCGCCGTCTCGTTGATCACGATGACGGCGGGCGCCGCCATCGAATCCTCCGACGTAAACTCCCGGCCGGATCGCACGGGGATCGTCAGCGTGCGGAAATACCCGTGGCTGACGATGTTGAAGTTCGCGCTGAAATAGCCGCGCGGCTGAGGCGGTGGCTTGCCGACAATCCGGAACCCCAGCGAGTCGTAGCCGCCGTTGAGCGGAAGGTTCGCGACGAGCGCGGCCGACCGCGCGCCTGGCAGCCCCGCGGTGCGCGACAGCACGGTCTCGAAGAACCCCAGCCGGTCCGTGTCGTTCTGCAGCTTGCTCTGCGGCAGGACAAAGCCGACCGTCAGGACGTTCGCCGACTGGAATCCCGGCGCCGTCTGTCGCATCACGAGAAGACTCTTCAGCAGCGCGCCAGCCCCCGCGAGCAGCGCGAGCGCGATCGCGATCTCGGTGACGACCAGCGCGCTGCGAATCCGGCGCCCCGCCGGCGCGGCCGTCGCCGTCCGGCTCGACTCGCGAAGCCCGCCGCTGACGTCGGGCGACATGGCCGCGAAGGCGTGAAGGCCGCCGCAGACGAGCGCCGTCGCGATCGACACGAGCAGCGTGAAGGCGAGGACGGACTGGTCGGTGCGCGTCCCATCGACCCGGGGAATGGGAAAACTGTCCAGGAGCAGGGCCGCCAGCACCGGGGCGGTCCAGGTCGCCAGGACGAGTCCTAAAGCGCCACCGGCGAACGCGATCAGCAGGGTCTCGGTGAGCAGCTGCTGCATCAGCCGCAGCCGACCCGCGCCGAGCGCCGTCCTCAACGCGAGCTCCCGCTGACGCGAGACGTTTCGGGACAGCAACAGGTTCGCGACGTTCGTGCACGCGACCAGCAGCACGGCGGCGACGGCGCCGAGGCAGATGATCAATCCGGGCCTCGCGTTGCCGACGAGCGCATCCACGAGCGGCATCACGTTCGCGCCGACGAACTCGTTGGATTTCGGGAACTCGGCGGCGATCCGGCCGGTAATGGCGTTCATCTCCGCCTGTGCGGCCTCGAGCGAGACGCCCGGCTTCAAACGCGCGACGGTCCGCAGATAGCCGTGGTTGCGGTTCGTCTCGCGTGGGACCGTCGTGAACACCTGTTCGGGCTCGAGCGGCAGGACGCTGACGCCTTCCGGCATCACGCCGATGACCGTGTGTGGCTCTTCGTTGACCCGGAGCGTCTGCCCGAGCACATCGTCGCGCCCGCCGAAGTGACGCTTCCAGCCGCTGTCGCTCAAGATCACGACGCGTGACCCCGGTTCCTGCTCCTCGGCGCGGAACGTCCGGCCCATGGCCGGCTGTATCCCCAACGTCTCGAAGAATCCGGGCATGGTCTGCAGCGCCGGCACGAGCTCCGCGCGCCCGTCGCCCGCGAGCATCGCGCTCCGCGACGTGAAGGCGGCCATCCCGTCGAAGCTCCGGCTCTGCGCCCGCCACGCCTCGACGTCCGGGTACGACGCGACATCCTGGGTGTCGCCGCTCTTCGTGTTGGTCGCCCAGATGAGGACCAGTCGATCCGGAGCCGGGAAGGGCAGCGGCCGCAGCAGCACGGCGTTGACGACGCTGAAGATGGCGGTGTTGGCGCCGATGCCCAGCCCGAGGGTCAGGACCGCGACGATCGTGAAGGTCGGATTCCGGCGCAGCATGCGTGCGCCGACGCGGGCATCCTGGAACACATGATCCACGAACGGAATGCCGGCCCGATCCCGATAGTGTTCCTTCACCTGGTCGATCCCGCCGAGCGTGAGCCTGGCGTGCCGGCGCGCGGCTTCCGGCGACATCCCGGCGCGCACGTTGTCCTCGACGAGCATCGCGAGATGACTCTCGAGCTCCTCATCGAATTCGCGCTCGCGGCGCGCCCGGGTCAACGGAGCGAGAAGTCGAAGAAGCGATGCGCGGAGAGGTTTCAGTGACGCCATGTCTCTCCTGTGGGATACCCACAACACCATGGCACAGTCATCTATGGCTTGGCAATAGGAGACGGGCGAGCGGCCGCGCTGATGTAGGATGCCCGCGGGAGCGCGAACATGGCACAGGGTCACAGCCTCGATCGTCGATCGTTTCTGCGGAATGCCGGGTTGACCGCGCTTGCCGGCGCCGTGGGGCGCCCGCCGGTGCCTCTGGGTGCCACGAGGGGCGCCGAGGCCGGGATCGGCACGCCGCCCGCCGACGGTCGCTTCGACTTCGACACGGTCTACCCGCGAGTGGGCACCGATTGCGTCAAGTACGACCAGCAGATCCGGACCTTCGGGAAGGGCAGCGTCCAGGTCGGCATGGGGATCTCGGACATGGACTTCCGCGGGGCGCCGTGCATCACGAAGGCCCTTCAGGCGCGCCTCGGCCACGAAAACTGGGGTTACCTCGACATGGGCGCCACTACGCCGGCGATGGCGGAGAGCGTCGCGGCCTGGAACCGGCGCCGTTACGGCGTGACGGTCGATCCCGCGACGATCGTGTTCACGAACGGCGTGCACCCGGCCCTCATCTTTGCGATCCAGGCGCTCTCACCGCGCGGCAGCAAGGTCCTGCTCACGACCCCGGCTTACGACGGCTTCTACTCGGACCTCGTCTACACCGGTACGATCGCTGAAGAAAGCCTGATGCGGTTCCAGAACGGCCGGTACCGGGTCGACTACGCCGACTTCGAGCGCCGCATCAGCCACGATACGCACACGTTCATCCTCTGCAATCCGCACAACCCGACCGGCAACTGCTGGAGCGCCGAGGAGCTCACGAAGATCGGCGAGATCTGCCTGCGGCGCCGCGTCGTCGTGCTGGCCGATGAGATTCACTGCGACTTCGCAAGCAAGGGTGAGCGGTACACACCTTTTGCGAGCCTGCCGAACAAGGACATCGTCAACAACAGCATCTCGTTCAACGCCGCGAGCAAGGCGTTCAACCTCTCGGCGCACAAGGTGGGGTGGTTCTATTCGACCAATGCGGACCTGATGGCCCGCGTCGCGCCATTCGTGCGCGCCGACCTGACCACGCTCGGAATCGTGGCTAATCGTGCGGCATACGCCGAAGGCGAGGAGTGGCTCAATCAGGCGGCCGCGTACATCGACGGCAACCTTGATTTCGTCGCGTCCTACATCCACGACAGGATCCCGACAATCAAACTGACAAAGCCGCAGGCCACCTTTCTCTGCTGGCTGGATGTCGGTGAGCTGATGGAGCGGATCGGCGCCACGAAGCTTGCGGACGACTACAACCGCACGAAGGCACCAACGGACTCGAGGCGCACGCCCGAGGATGTGCTGCAGCGCTTTGTGATCGAGCGGGCGAAAGTACACATCAACCCCGGCAGCAACTATGGCAAGGGTGGCGGGGGACACATGCGCATGAACATCGCGACGTCGCGCAAGCAAGTAGAGCTCGCGCTCGGGAACATCGCGGCGGCGGTCAAGAACCTGTAGATCAGAATTCAGAATTCAGAATTTAGAAGGATCTCGTCCGAACGTTCGGATGACCCGAGCGCCCTTCCTTCTGAATTCTGGATTCTGGATTCTGAATTCTAAGGGTTGTATCCGTCGCACACCGGATGAGCTGCTGCCTCGCCGAAGCGGCTCGCCCATTGGCCGCGAAGGCGGGCCGGACGGATCTACACTGAGCACATGAACAGCAAGCTGATGAATCTCGCGTGGGCCATCGCGTGTGTGCAACTGTCGGCCGTGCCCGCTTCGGCTCAGGAAGATGCCCGCCGGCTCTTCGAAGCGGGGAAATATCCCGAAGTCGTCGAGAGGACCGCCAGCGATCAGTCGCCGGAGGCGCAGTACCTCAAGGGACTCGCCCATCGGAAGCTCGGTCAGAACGATCAGGCGAAGGAGGCCTTCGGGCGACTTCAGGGCGGCGGCGACGCCTGGAAGGCCACCGGGGAGTCGGCCTCCGCGCTGGCCGACGGAAACCTGGATGGCGCGCTGGACCGGGCCAATGCCGCCGTGCAGGCGAATCCCGCGCTGTCGCAGGCGCAGTTTCAGCGCGGGCTCGTGCTCGAGGCGAGGAACGAGAACGCCGCTGCGGCCGACGCCTTCGCCAAGGCAGCCGAGGCGAGCCCGCAGACGGCCTACGCGCACTACCACGCCGGGATGAACTTCTACAAGGCGAAGCGCGTCGACAAGATGGCGGTGTACTTCGAGAATTTCCTGAAGCTCGCGCCGAAAGCGCCCGAGCGCCCGGCGGTCGAATCGATCATGCGCACGATTAGAGGACGCTGACGCAGAACCAGGCATTGCCGATTGAGGATTGGGGATTGTGGATTGTCGTCGCCAATCGCCAATCCACAATGGTGAGTCTCAGAAAGCGTGCCCGAGGCCGAAGTGCACGCGCCACTTCGGATCGAAGGGTCGGCGGTTCGCGGGCACGGCGAGATCGAAACGGATCACACCAACCGGCGTGTCGAGCCGGAGGCCGCCGCCCAGCCCGACGAGCAGATCTGAAAACGAGATGTCGCCCACCATCGGATAGACGTTGCCCATGTCGACGAAGCCGACGCCGCGGACCCATCGATAGATCGGGAACCGCGCCTCGGCGTTGAGGATGAGCATCGCGCGTCCCCCTTCCGCGTCGCCGAAGATGCTTCTCGGGCCAAGATCGTCCTCGCGGTATCCGCGCACGGTCGTCGCTCCGCCCCCGAAAAAGCGCTCGCTCGGAATCAGCTCCTCGTCCTCGAATGTCCGGGCAAGGCCCAGACGGACTGCAGATGCAGGTACGGTTCGATTGCCGATTGGCGTGAACTGGAAGTACTGAAGAAAGCTTCTGAGAAAGTTCAGATCGGACCCGATCCCCTGCCGCGACAGCTCGAAGGTGGCCGACGTGAACCACCCGCCGGCCGGGTCGAACGGGTTGCTCCGTCGATCGACAAGGCCGCCGCCGGTCAGGCGCGCGACGCGTACGCGGATGTCGAAGGGTTCGCATCCGATCGAGATGCAGTTGAGTGAGGTGCGGTTCCGTCCGAGGCCGTATCCGTAGCGCAGCTCGATAAGCCGGCGCAGCCGAAATGACTGCTCGGCGCTCACCTCCGTCACATCGGACACGGCGGTGTCGACTGCCGCCTCCGAGCCGACCTCTTCTCTCCCCCGCGACAGGAAGAGGTTCGACCGGAGCGGCAGACCGAAGAAACGGTTCGCGCCGAGGTTCACGCGCCCGACCTGCTGATCCCGCCTGATGCGCGCCGAAAGCCCGAGGATGGCGCCGCTGCCGAACAGATTCCGGTTCTCCAGGTCGGCCGCAAACCCGAGCCGTTGCTGCCGCACGTCGGCCGACACGACCTCGTCGTTCAGCGCGAACCCGTACCGGAACCGATACCGCGCACGTTCCTCCAGCCGCACGCGGGCCACGACCGGGCGATCCACGCTCTCGCTGGGGGGCGGCCCACTCAGGTCTGCCGGAGCAGCGGACTCCGCCGCCGGTTCGAGCGCGATCTCGACGTTGCGAAAGACGCCGCTGTCGTACAGCGCACGCCGCGTTCTGCCGATCGCGACGGGGCTGACCGGTGCTCCCGGTGTGAGCTGGATCGCGCGCGCCACGAGCGGCTTTTCCGGATCGGCGCCTTCTACGATCACGCCGGTGAGAATCGACCGCGGGCCAGGCTGCGCGCGGACATGCAGATCGACGCGGCGCGCGGCGTCATCGACGGTCGTGTCGACCGCGACCTGCGCCTCGAGAAAGCCGGCCTGACGGAAGTGCCGCTCGAGCTTCTCCGCCGCCGCGGCCACCACTCTCGCCTGATAACGCATGCCGGACCTGAAATCGATCGTCTCGGCGCCGCTCCCGGACAGGACCTCCGCCCCTTCCAGCGCCACGCGGCCGATGATCCACGGTTCACCCTCGCGAATGACGACCTGCACGATCGACGAGGCGTCCGCTCCCGGATCGCCGTCGATGACCGGCTCCAGGACCTCTGCGTCAGCCGCCAGCAGCCCTTCCTCTTTGTACAGGCGCTCTACGGCTCCCTCGAACGCCGCCGGATCCAGCCAGGCGGTGAGCGTGCCGACTGTCGCGGCGAGTTCGTACAACCTTTCGGCCGGCAGCACGCGGTTGCCGGTGAACCGCAGGCGGAACGCCATCTCGGGGCCGGGTGTCACGTCGATCCGAAGCGTCTTGCGGAGGTTCGCGTCGTCGCGCCGAACCGAGGCGTTGACGGAGGCCGACAGCCGCCCCTGCTGATAGAGATAGTCGCGGACGATCGTCCGGGCGTCCCGCTCCAGGAACCCGTCGAAGACGGCGGCCGACCACCGCTCGCGGATCTTCTCTTCCGACGGATCCGGAAGATCGATGCCGTGCACCTCGAGGTGGGTTTCGGGGCCCCGATCGATCGAATATTCCAAAATGACCGCCCCCGCCTCCTCCTGGCGGCGGGCCCGAATGCGCGCCTCGAGAAATCCGCGCGAGTGGTAGAGCTCCTCGAGTCGGCGGCGATCCTCCTGCCATTTCCCGAACTCGAATCGATCGCCTTCGCCGAGCTTCAACCGGCCGCGCAGCTCGTTCTCCGGAAAGCCCGGGGTCCCCGCAATACGGACGCCGGCGATCTTTGCTCCCGGCGTTCGTTTCGGCCGATCGCGGCGGGCGCCGCCGAAGCGCGGCTCGTGCCGGAACTCGTACGATCGGCTCTGATCGTCGAGCAGCAGCGCCCTGAGAGAGATGCCGTACGGCGCGAAGTACGTCGTGCTCCACGTGAAGCCGCTCTCCGCCAGGTTCTGTGAGTAGACCAGCTCCACGTTCTCACCAAGGCGCTCGCCGAGCGTCAGCCGCGAGGCCGGGTTGACGTCGCCGGCGACGAGCGTCGGGTCCTCGAAGATGTCGCCGCGCGCGGCGCCCTGCTCCAGACGCAGGGTATCGAGGCCGACGGTGCGCCCGACGATTCCGAGGATTTCTCCCGAGAGCAGCCGCGCGAGCTGCTCGCCCGCGGCGGAGGGATCGGTCGAGACGCCGAACAGCAGTTCCTCCGCCTCTGCGTTGGTGGTCCCCGAGCCCAGCGATCGCACCTCGCGCTCGCACGGACCGTTCGCGGGACAATCGAGCTCGATCACGATCGGCACGCTGCCGACTCGAGTCTCGGCGAGGAAGCTGACGCTCGGGGAGATCGCGCGCCGGTTCGTGAGATCAACGACGAGCCGTTGGATTTTGTAGGTGTTGCCCGCCAGGTAAATTTCGCTGTCCTCGGTCGCCTCGATACGTCCGATGGCGCCCGGCTGGGCAGCCGTGCCGACCAGGTTCAGATTGGCCGACAGGTTGAGACGGCCGTAGTTGTTGTCGATGCGGACGTCCTCGGCGGTGACGACCGTGACGTTGAGCCGCAGCTTCGCGAGCATCGGCGAACCGGCGGCGGCGGGAACTGCCTCGCGCTGCAGGCCGGAGACGAGCCCGCTCGAAATCACGAGCGGCTCGCGGTAGGTTCCATGCAGGACCTCGATCCGCCCCGTCAGCGCCGAGCCCGTGCCGCCGAGCGCCAGCGTCAGGTCGGCGTTCGACTCGGTCGCGAAGCCGTCGGGGTATTCGACGGCAACGTTGCGCGCCGTCAGCGTGAGCCGTCCGCGCGGATCGTCGAGCGCCGACGCGTCGATCTCACCGGTGATCTTCGCGGCGCCTCCGTTGACCAGACCGGCCATCGTCACGCCGATGGCGCGGCCGCCGCTGATGCGGAGGTCGCCGTTCAGATCCGACGCGATGATCGGCGGCGTTTGGACCCGGACCTCGCCGTCCCGGATCCCGACGGTCCCTCGGATGTCCGGGGCGCTCAGCGGCCCGGTCACCGCCAGATCGGTCGTGGCGATGCCCGCCGTGCCGATGTCGGTCACGAACGCGCCGAGCATCCGCAGATCGATGAGACCCTTCACGCCAAGATCGAGCTGCGGCGGATCGGACGCCACATGTGCGCCGCCGGAAACGCTCAGCTCATTGCCCTGTGACGTCCACCTGAAGTCCTCGACGGCAGCGTAGCCGCCGGCGAGCCGCAGTCGCGTGGGCACGACCTGTGAGAAGGGGACACTCGCCAGCGTAAGCGACGCCTGATCGACGATGAGGGACGCACGAATTCGATCGAGCGCGAAGGCGTCGGTCTCGGCGGTGACGGTCGCCGACAGCGTCCCGCCCAGTTCCCCGAGCTGCGCGGGCGACAGGAACGGTGCGAGCGCTGCGGGGGAAACGTTCGTCAGACGGGCCGTCAGGGTTCCAAGGGTTCCATGGGTCGCACTGGTTCCAGGGGTTCCAAAGGTTCCTGGCGCGAGGAGGTTCAGTGGGAGCTCGGCCTTCGCGGACAGCGCCGCTTGCTGCCACGTCGCAGTGAGCGAATCGACGAGCACGCGGCTCGGTTCGATGCGCGCGTCGAGGGCGACCTCGGTCGCGGGCGGGAGATCGGTGTATGACACGCTGGCGGCGCGAAGCGTGGCGGTCCCGGCCGGCTCGGGGGCCGTGATCGTACCGCCCACCTGAAGATCGATGGTGAGCGAGCCATCGGCTTCAATCGGCGAAGCCGGCATGTACGGCGCAGCGAGCGCCGTGAGATCCGACAGCGGTCCCTCGACGTGCAGCACGAGACGATCGCCAGTCCTGTCGCGGCCAAGCGATCCTGAGGCTCGCGCCTGGATCGCTTTTCCAATTCGCACCTGCAGCGCGTCCGCCTCAATGTGCACAACGGCAGCGACGATGGAGATTTCAGATCTCCCTCGATCCTCACCCGGCCGGCGATGGTTCCCTCATTGATATTGATGCGCTCGCGCAGGCGAGCCGGTACCAGGGCGGGGATGGCCGTTCGATCGAAGATGGCATTTGCCTGATAGGCGTACGGCTCGCGCGCGTCGAGCCTGGCGTTCGCGCGCACCGCCACAGCGGGGGCTTCCGCGGCGGCATCCAGGCGGTCGTCAACCAAGGTCAGCGTGGCATTCACGGCGCCAACCGGGGTGCCATCGACCGATACGCCAGTCGCGGCGAGAGTGGCCTGCGCCCGAGGGGATTGCACGCTCCCAGAGGCCGTGCCCGCAAGCCGTGCGCTCCCCGCGAGCGACACGCCGGAAACGGCGAACGATCGCATCAACTGATCCAGGTCGTTCGCCTTCGCGTCGAAGCTCGCGTCGAAGGCTCCCGTCCATGCGTACTCGCCCGAAGCGGTCAGGCTCGTCGCGCCGAGACGCGCCTCGAGCGTACGGGCGCGCAGCGCTCTGCGGTTGATGTCCAGTACCGCGTCGAGATCCGTCGCCGGGATCTCACCCGCCTGGAGGCCGCGCGCGGCGATCGTCGCTGAGACGTTGGGACGCGTGGCGGTGCCGCTCAAGGCGATCGCGGCCGTCATCCGACCGGCGACGCGCTCGACGAGCCGCGGCGGCAACGACGCGCCAGCCTGACTGAGGATCGGCACGATCGCGGCGAGATCGTCGACTCGAAGTCTGGTGCCCCGGCTGAGCGTCGAGTCATCCGCTCCCGGCGTAAGCTGGCCGGTCACGACCCCATCGACCGAGGCGCGTCCAGTCGATGACGACAGCGCATGCGGCAGAGACCAACTGCCGGACCGGAGCGTGAGATTCGCAGTGCCGGCAAGCGACAGCCCGTTGCCTCGCGCGGAGAGTCGCGTCGAGCCCTCGGCCTGGACGCGACCGGGCCAGTCCGAATCCGACTGCGCAATCCCATCAAGCGTGGCGGTGAGCCGTCCGTCCGCGCTCGATCCCAGCGCGACGGGGAGGACGATCCCGAATGTCGCGACCACTCGGTCGAGATCGACACCGCGCCAGCTGGCGGTGACCTGACCGGACGTCCCGTCCTTCAGAGTTCCGCTCGCATCCACCTCGCCGAGGCGCGACGTCAACTGCAGCCGCTGAACGTCGAGCCGCCCGCCGCCATAGGCGCCTGTGCCAGTCAGCCGGACGCCCGTGAGCGATCGGTACGCGAGATCCCGGCCCTCGACCGACAGCCGGAGCGCCGGATCGACAAGGGGGCCGCTCGCGACGACGGACGCCTCGACGGCGCCGGCCAGCGGGACCTCCTCGAGGCTCGCAAAGCGGCGGGCGCGTGCCAGGTCGAGCGTGATGTGGCTGCGGGCCTCGACGACCGGCCGATCGGCGATGAGGTCCGCCCAGCCGTCGGCGGCGATCCGTCCTTCCGGCGTCTCGACGCGCAGCTCCGGCACCTTCAGCCTCGCGCCGTCGAACGCCACGCGTCCCGCCATGGTCCCCGCCAGCGTCAGCGCTCCGTTCTGCGCGCCAAGCTGAATCGTGAAGGGACTCGGGCCGAAGCCGCCCGGCGGTGGGTTCGTGCGCGACGTGTCGAGCTGCAGATCGATGGGTCCGGCGGCGACGGTCCGGGTCGCGAGCCGATCGTCGAGGGCGAATGCGAGCTGACGAATGTCGATCGTGCCCAGCTCGAGCGGCGTGGCCTGTGATTCCTGCTTGCTTCCCGGCGGCAGGTTCGTCGTCCCGTCGGGATGGCGGACGATCGATATCCGGGGCCGGACCAGGTCGAGGCGCTCGACTTCGAGCACGCCGCCGAACAGCCGTCGGCTCAACACGACGCCGGCCGAATCGGCTCGAACGAGCGGCGGCTGACCCGGCACGGAGATGGTCACGTTCCTGAGCGTTGCCGAGCGCGCGATCAGGCTGTACTCGATGGCATCGGCTTCCAGGGAGATGCTCAACTCGCGCGCGGCGTACGCGCGCGCGCGATCGAGAACGCGCGCGCGCACGAACGGCAGGTGGGCAACCGCGAGCAGCAGAAGGATCAGCGCGACAATCGCGGCCGCGGCGGCGACAGCCCACCTGATGAGCTTCGCCATGGTTGAGACCGCAGTTTATCAACTGCGATGTGGTACGAGGCTTTAGCCTCGTTCGCGGCGTACGACCCTTAAGGGTCGTACCACCCTTCAGAAGTTTGGCTATGATCGCGTCATGTCTACCAGCCTGGTCGTCCTCACTCTCCTGCTCGGATGGTCCGGTCAAGATGGCAGTCCGCAGGAGCTGCCAGCCATCCGGAACTTCCTTCAGGTCACTCCCGAGTTCTGCACGGGGGGCCAGCCCAGGATCGAGCACTTTGCGAAGCTGAAAGCGGACGGTGTGAAGGCCGTGCTCAACCTGCGGCAGCCGGGCGAGCATCGCGCGGAGGAAGAGCAGGCCGCGGTCAAGCAGGCCGGGCTGAAGTACTTCAACATTCCGGTGTCGGCGGGCGACCCGAAGGACGAGCAGGCCACCGAGTTCCTCAAGATCACCGACGATCCCTCCAACCGTCCGATGTTCATCCACTGCACGGCCGCGATTCGCGTCGGCGCGTTCTGGATGATCCGCCGTGCCCTCCGGGACGGCTGGACCGTCGATGCCGCCCGCGAGGAGGCGAAGAAGGTCGGGCTCACCACGGCGCCGCATCTCGAAGAGTTCGCGCTCGGGTACATCGAGCGCCACCGTACCCCGTAGGGGCTCGGGGCTTGGGGGTTGGGGCTTGGGGCTCGGGGCTCGGGGCTTAAGCCCCAGAGCTCCCTAGGCCCCAGGCCCTAAGCCCCAACCCCCGACGACTACTGGTCCAGCGGGATCGCGATGTCGACGACGGTGTCGTCGAAGGTGCCGAGCCGGATCGCGCGGCCCGTCAGCGCGTGGATCCGGTAGAAGCCCGACTTGCCATCCACGATGAGCGATGCGAACGCCCGGTTCGCGACCGTCACGCCGCCGACGAGCCGGCTGTAGATGTCGAAGCCGGCCTTGGGGCCCGCGTCGACGCCGAGCTTCCCGGTGGCGACCAGGATGCCGTTGCCAGGCGGCGACTGAATCACGACCTGGTCCATCATCGTGTCGAGATCGAACAACGTCGTCGCGGTGCCCGCCTGGTTGAGGTCGTTATTCGTGTACGCGGCGCCCGTCACGCCAGGCGCGGCGACCGCCACGGCAGGCGGCGGCGTGTAGGTCAGCGTCCCGTTCGGCGCCGTGACGCCGTTCTCGTTCACGTTGTGCGCGAGGTTCTGCCCCGCGTCGCTGATGATCCGGAGTCGATCAGCGGCGGGATTGAAGTCCACGCCGAAGTTCGTTCCCATCAAGGCGACCGTCAAAGAGTTGACGAACGTCGCTTGAGCGGTCGTCGTGTCGATGGTGTACACGCCTCCGCCGTTGCCGACGCCATAGAGCTTCCCGTCCTGTACCCGGAAGTCGATGCCGATGAGCGCCGAGTCGGTACCTGTGAGACCCCACACGTGGCCCAGGTCCCTTTCGCTGCGCGGCGAGCCGGCGCGGAACCGCACCAGCCGCCCGTCGTCGGTGAGGCCGATGACGCGCAGATGGTCGAGGCGATCGTCCCGATCGTCGCTTCCGCGGCCGTTCGCTCGTACGGCGTTCCAGGGATGAGCCAGCGCCAGCAGCCCGAGGGTCAGCGCGGCGAGGGTGAGTCGTCCGGTTGTTGAGTCAGTTGTTGCCCGCATGTCAGTGCCTCCTGAAAGAGCGTGTCGTTAGGTCTACGGAGGCCCGGCCGGATCGGATGTCGGACGCGGTGGGGGGAGACGGATTTTGCGCTCCGCCGCGCGTCGGGGAGCTACGATCGCGATCGTGACGACATTCGATCTCGAGCGCTCGACGCGCCTCCTCGCACGCACTCCCGCCGTTCTCGACGCGCTCCTTCGCGATCTGCCGCCCGAGTGGACGCACGTCAACGAAGGGCCCGACACCTGGAGCGCGTACGACGTCATCGGTCATCTGATTCACGGTGAGCGGACCGACTGGATGGTGCGCGCCAACATCATCCTGAGCGACACGGTCGACAAGACATTCGTGCCGTTCGATCGCTTCGCGCAGTTCGCGATGGATCCGGCCGAGCCGCTCGAGGCACGGCTCGCGACGTTTGCTGCGCTGCGCGCGTCGAATCTGGAAGCCCTGGCGGCGCTGCAGCTGACCGCGCGCGACCTGGACAGGACCGGCGAGCACCCGGCGCTCGGACGGGTGACCCTTCGCCAGTTGCTGTCCACGTGGGTTGCGCACGATCTCGATCACATCGTGCAGATCTCCAGGGTGATGGCGAAGCAGCTCACCGATGACGTGGGGCCGTGGGTGGAGTACCTGCGGGTGCTGCGTTGAGGCGAAGGCTGGTGACTATCGCGCCGCGAACCCGGGGAGCAGCCGCTTCGCGCGGCCGACGAGCGCCGTGAGCCGGCCGGCGAGCGTGGCGGACTTCAGCCGTTCTTCCCACTCGTTGACGCCGTGCTGGTGGAAGGCGACGCAAAGATAGCTGGCGCCGGCGCGCGGGCCGTCGATTCTCCACTCGAGCCGCTTCCCGTCCGGTGAGATCGGAGGAGGATCCATGGTCTCTTTGAGACGCTCCAGCGCGTACTCCACCAGGGCGCGCTCGCTCGTGAGGCGCGGCCAGCGCGGGCGCTCGAACACCACGGCCGCCTCGAACGTCATTGGAGTGACGATCTCGGTGACGACGACCCCGGTCCTGGCTTCGCCCCGGTACTCAGAGAAAATCGCCGCCTGCTTGTACATCGTCGGCGGCACCCACGTGTCCTGGTGCGTGTAGAGCGCATACGGGATGATGTCCATCCGGGGCTGCCAGTAGATGCGGACGCTGCCATCCTTCCGATCTTCGCGCGCCACCTGCATCCCGTCCGGCGAGTCGTACGCGAGGGTCTCGAGGCGCTCTCCCGGCCCGGCGGAGTAGGTGTCCCAGAGATCGCGCTCGCCAGGCGACGCGAGGAAGACGAGCGTCTTCTTGACGGTGATCCGCGCGCGCCAGTCGGTCTCGATGTAAATCGTGCGGACCTGCTCGGCGCACACCACGCCGGCGAACGGAAGATTGACGCCGACGCGCTTGGCCAGATTCCGAAGGATTCCCGCGACCATTTTGGACGGGCGGGTAGCAGCAAGAGCCGGGCCACCAATCGCGTCGATGATTGCGCCGTTTTCCCGCGAGACGCGTTCGATCAGACCGAACGATTTTGTAATCCCGGCGACGAAGCCGCCGCTTGAGCCGGCGTGAGCGGCAGCGACACGGTGAATGCCGCGCCGCGGCCGTCGCCCTCGCTTTCCACCAGTATCTCGCCGCCGTGCAGCTCCACGAGGTAGCGGGCGATGGAGAGTCCGAGACCGAGGCCGCCGTGGGTCCTCGTCACCGTTCCCTCCTCCTGACGGAAGCGATCGAAGACGTGGGGCAGGAACTCGCTGCTGATGCCGATACCCGTGTCGCGGACCTCGAGGAGGAGTCTGCCCTCGCGTTCGCCAACCGATATCGAGACGCGCCCGCCGTCCGGCGTGAACTTGATCGCGTTCGCGAGCAGGTTCCAGATGACCTGCTGCAGCCGCGCCGGATCGCAGAGGATTGCCCGCGGCTCTCTCCACGGATGGACGTCCAGCCGGATTCGCTTGGCGTCGGCCGTCGGCCGCAGGGCCTCGACCACCGCCTCCACCACGTCCGAGATCGACGCCTCGCACACGTCGAGCCGGAGCTTTCCCGCGATGATGCGGGAGGTGTCGAGCAGATCCTCGATGAGGCGGGCCTGCAACCGCGAGTTGCGCTCGATGATCTCGACGGCGCGCGCGGCGGTGGCGGCGTCGAGCGTTCCGGCCGCCAGCAGCCGGGCCCAGCCGAGGATCGCGTTGAGCGGCGTGCGCAGCTCGTGCGAGAGCGTCGCGAGAAACTGGTCTTTCGCCCGGTTTGCGGCCTGCGCCTCCTCGCGTGCGGCCCGCTCCCGTTCGAGCGCTTCCTCGCGCGCCTGGTCGGCCCGGGCCATCGCGACGGCGTAGCGCACGCTTCTCGCGACGCGGTCGGGGCCGAGCGTCTGCTTCGAGAGATAGTCGACCGCGCCGGCGCGCATCAGCTCCACCGCCAGCTCCTCGTCCCCCTGACCCGTCAGCATGACGATGGGCGCGGTGACGCCCGCGGCGCGGATCGCGCGCAGGATCTGCAGGCCGTCGGTCCCCGGCAGCAGATAGTCGATGAAGATGCACTCGTACTCGCGCTCGATCGCCAGGCGGATCCCGTCGGCCGGGGTCGCCGCCTCGTCGAGCGTCGCCGGCAGCCTCGTCCCGATGAGCGCGCGCGCGACCGCCCGCCGGTCGACGGCGTCATCGTCGATGACGAGAAACCGCATGTCCATCACGGAAACTCGACGAGCGTCCAGTATTTATTGAGCGTCGCCATCAGTTCGGCGAAGTCGCCGAATGTCACGGGCTTCACGAGATAACCGGCGACGTTGAGGTTGAAGGCCTCGACCTTGTCCTTCTCGTCGGCGGAGGTCGTCAGGACGACGACCGGGATCAGGTTGAGATGCGGGTCGGTGCGAACGTGGCGGAGGAACTCGATGCCGTTCATCCGGGGCAGGTTCAAATCGAGCAGCACGAGCCGCCGGTCGCCCGGCACCTGGCCGTTGCGGAGCATCTGCAGCGCCTCGATGCCGTTCTGGGCGACGTGCAGCGGGTTGACGATCTTGTTCTTCTCGAAGGCGCGCCGGACGTTCATCACGTCGACCGCGTCGTCCTCGACGAGAAGGATGTTGAGCATCCGATCGGCGAGCATTAGGCGACATCCTCGCGCGGCAGATGCTTCGGCCAGAGAAAGCTGAACGTCGAGCCCAGGCCGGGACCGGATTCCAGGTACACGCGGCCGCCGCGGCGTTCGACGACTTTCTTGACGATGGAGAGGCCGATGCCGGTTCCCTCGATTTCATCCCGCGGCGCGAGCGTCTGGAAGATCCCCCAGATCTTTTCGTGGTACTCCGTCGCGATGCCCGGGCCGTTGTCGGCCACGCAGAAGTCGTAGAACACGCCGGCGTCATGGACGCCGATCTCGATCCTGGACTGGTCTCCGCGACCGTATTTGATCGCGTTTCCGATCAGGTTCATGAATACCTGCTGCAGCCCGACGCGGTCGGTCACCATCACCGGCATACCGGGCTTGACGACCATCGTCGTGGACGGTGGCGGCGCCAGCAGCTCGATGACGTCGCCGACGAGGGTCCCGACGTTCACCGTTTCAGATTGCCCGCGGAGCCGGCCGACGCGCGAGAACTCCAGGAGGCCGTCGATGAGCGATTCGAGACGCTGCATGCGGCCGCGCAGCATCTCGAGCATCTCCCGCGTCTCGTCCCGGAGGTTGTCCTGGAGATCTTCTTCGATCCAGAGCGCGAGGTTGGCGATGCCGCGCAGCGGCGCCTTCAAGTCGTGCGAGGCGATGTAGGCGAACTGATCGAGCTCGGCGTTGCTCAGCTCCAGCCGGCGCCGCTCGCCCGCGACCTCCGCCAGCGCCCGATCGCGGGCCGCTTCCGTCTGCTTGCGCTCGACGCCCAGCGCCACGGTCATGGCCGCCGCTTCGAGCCCGCGAACGTCCTCCTCGCTGAGGGGATGCTTCGCAAAGGTCCCCAGGACGCCAATGAGGATGTCCCCGACTATCAGCGGGAAGCCGGCGAACGCCACGATCCCTTCCCGCCTGGCCCAGGTCTGGTTCTCGATCCTCGGGTCGCCGACGGCGTGGTTTGTCAGTTGCGCGCGCCGTTCCTCGGCGATCTTGCCGATCTTGAGGTCGCCGACCGGCACGCGGCTGTGCGGTCCGTCGAGGTGGGTGTACAGCCCGGCGCTCGCCTGCAGTTCCAGGACACGCCCGGCCTGATCGAGCGTCCAGACGCGCGCGAACGCCACGTCCATGTGCTCGACGACGGCCCTCGCCACCTGCTGAAGCATTTCGCGAATCGTCACGCCGCGGGTCAGCGCGGACCCGATGTCCGCATTGAGCGCGGCGCGTCGGATCTGCTCGCGACCCTCGTCGACCGTGCGGCGGAGGCGTTCCTCGCTTTGCCGGAGGAGGTTCCGGATCTGCACGTTGTGGATAGCGACCGAGGCGAGCCGGGCGATCTGGCGTACGATCTCCTCGTCCGCCGCGCTGAAGTGGCTTCCGGGTTTGCCCGACAGCCGGACTTCTCCTACCGACCGGCCGGTATGGTCTGTAATCGTCTGGTGCAGATCCGTCTTGCGGCCCGACTCATCCGTCGCAGACAGACTCACGGACGCTCGAGCCGCCCCGACGAGCTCGCGCGCCTGCTCGGCAGCCACATCGAGGATCGAGTTCACCGATAGCGCCGGGTCCAGGACGGCGGTGGCCGCGCGCGCGACGCCCTGAATCAACGGTAACGATGCGGACGGTGGCGTGTGTACGCCGATGCTGCGGGGCATTGAGCCTCTCGCGAAATAAGGACAGGGCTGTACTGAATCTCCCTGAAGGGCAGTCATTCCGTATGAAAGCCCGACACGTCCGCCGTCTCGCGCGGCGGAGCGCGCTCATAGAGCAATGGGGCTGCCATGGAACTCAACGGCTTGGCGTGCGTGGTGTCCGTCGAGGAGTGGGTCGCCGCCGGCCGCGCGCGCGCTCGAATGCCGCGTTGGAGGTGGCCGGCTCGATCAACAGCAGAGAAAGCAGGCTGACGATCGCCCCGCCGACGAGGATGGCGGCCAGCTCATCATGTGATCCGGCGCCGGCGGCGCCGAGCGCACACAGGACGAACGCGTAGGCCGCGTCGGCCGCACGGATGGCTGGCGAGAGCCGCGCACGCTGCGAGGCGAGCACATCCGGTTGTACACGCGAGGCGAACCACAGGTTCAATCGCATCAAGACGTCGGACGTGGCGGCGACGACCGCGCCGTAGAACGTCAGCGTGCGCCAGGGTCGATCGAGCCAATCGCGGGTGAACCAGACGCCTATGAGAAGCGATGCATGCAACGCCGCGATTGAGAGCTGATGGAACTGCCACCACCAGATCGGCGTACGCGGCTCGCCCGCGGCAGGGGGCTCCGCGCCGGCCGGTCCGGCCTCGAGCGCCGCGACGAGCGCGGCGCCGGTTTGAAAGCGATCCGCGGGACTGGGCGCGAGACATTTTCGGATGATCGACTCGAGCTGCGCAGAAACAGCGCCGCCGGACCCCGGCAGCCGGCCGGTCGCCAGTTCGTGCAGCACCACGCCAAACGCGTACACGTCGGCGCGCGCGTCCACGGGCCGCCCTTCGAGCTGCTCCGGAGGCATGTACCCCGGGGTCCCGACAATCGCGCCTTCGACGGTGAGCCGCACGCTCGTCGGTCCTTCGGGATCGCTCGGCATCAGCCGCGCGAGTCCGAAATCGAGCACTTTGATCGCGCCGTCGCGCGCACGCATCACGTTCTCGGGCTTCAAATCGCGGTGGACGATCCCGTTCGCGTGCGCGGCGGCGAGGGCCGACGCGATGGCGCGCGCCGTCGCGACGACGTCGTCCGGCTCGAGCGGACCTCGGCGGATCTCGTCGCGGAGGCTGTGCCCTTCGATGTATTCGCTGGCGATGAAGAGGGCCCCGTCGATTTCCTCGAGGGCATACACGGTCGCCACCGCCGGATGCGCGAGCGCGGCGGCGGCGCGCGCTTCGCGCCGCAGCCGCTCGCGCCGATCGTCGTCTTCGGCGAAGACGGCCGGGAGTGCCTTGAGCGCGGTCGGGCGGCCGAGGCGCGTGTCTTCGGCGAGGTAGACGATCCCCATGCCGCCTCGCGCGATCTCGCGCTGGATGCGGTACGGTCCGATCGTGCGACCTTTCAGCGATGCTTCCTGGGTCGCCGCGGCTTCCTCGAGGAAACCCGGATCGTCTGCGACCGCAGGGCCTTCGATGAGCTTCGCGTCCGCCGCGCGCGCATGGCCGGCCAGAAGCGAACGAACCTCGGCAAGCAGCGCCGGATCGTTGGAACAGGCGGCTGTCAGGAATGCATCCCGCTCGGCGGGCGGCCGCTCGAGCGCCGCGTGAAAGAGCTCCGTCACCCGGCGCCAGCGCTCCCGATCCGTGTTCATCTGCGTGAGTCTGCGGCTGGGGTGGTCTGCATCAATCCGTAGCGAGCTGCTGCGCGAGGAACGCGCGTGCGACGCTCCAGTCGCGCTTCACCGTCGCGGCCGAGATGCCGAGCGCCTCGGCCGTTTCCTCGACGCTCAGCCCGCCGAAGTAGCGCAGCTCCACGATCCGCGCCTGCTGCTCGTCGAGGGCGGCGAGCCGCTCGAGCGCCTGGTCGACGGCGAGCAGATCCACCGGCGCCGGCCGGCCATCGGCGGCGCCTGCCTCCAGGCTTTCGACGAGCGTGACCCGCGGTTGCCCGCCGCCGCGCTTGATCGCCGCCCGCGCCCGGGCGCGCTCGACGAGGATCTGCCGCATCGCGTTGGCGGCAATCGCACAGAAGTGCGCGCGGTTCTGCCATCGGCCGGGTTTGTCTTTCGCGAGCCGCAGATACGCTTCGTGCACGAGCGCCGTGGGCTGGAGCGTCTGTCCGGGACGCTCGCGGCGCAAGTACGCGGCGGCGAGCCGCCTCAGCTCCTGGTAGGCCTCGGGCATCAGCCGGTCGACGGTCATCGCGCCCCGACATTATCTCGTTACACGACCGGCCTACGCCACGCTTACGACTTCGCTTGCCTCTTGCTACGAAGATTATCGTTGACATTACGAACCTTTTCGTAAAGAGTCCCGTCAAAGAACCATTGGAGCCGGAATGACCAAAACGCCGAAGCCGACCGATGGAGAGCTGGCCATCCTGCGCGTGCTCTGGGAACGCGGCCCCAGCACCGTGCGTCAGGTGCACGAAGTGATGGCCGATGGCCGCGCCCTCGTCTATACGACGACGCTGAAACTGCTTCAAATCATGACGGAGAAGGGGCTTGTCCGCCGGCAGGAGCTCGGCCGGGGCCACATCTATCAGGCGAAGTACGGCGAGGAGGAGACGCAGCGCCGCCTCGTTGGCGATCTGCTCGATCGGGCGTTCGGCGGCTCGGCGGCGAAGCTCGTGCTGCAGGCGTTGGACGCGACGCGCGCGACGGCGGAGGAGCGGCGTCAGATCCGCGACCTGCTCGAAAAGGAGAGCGACCGTGGGCGCGATTGAGATCGTTGGAGAGGCGCCGTTGGCGAAGGCGATCGGCTGGGCGCTCCTGCAGTTCGTGTGGCAGGGCGCGCTCGTAGGCGCGCTGACCTCTGGCGTGCTGGCGTGTCTCCGCCGCGGCGCGGCCGACGTGCGCTACGTCGTGAGCTGCCTCGGCCTGGTCCTGATGATCACCTTGCCCGTCGCCACCGCCATCGAGCGAGCGGGCGAACTGGAAGACAGACAACAGATGGAAGCGCGGACGACGGCGATCGGGTCGTCGTCGATGGCTGCCGCCGCCGCACCGCGCAGCACTCCGCTCTCGGTAGATCTGTCGTCGCCGCCGAGCTCCGGCCGGCCGGCCGCGGTGCGAAGCATCGACGTCGAGTCGTGGCTGCCGGTTGCCGTTCTGATCTGGATTGGGGGCGTGACGCTGCTGTCGCTGCGGCTCGCCGCCGGATGGGTGATCGTCGAACGCCTCCGTCGGCGCAGCACGCGCGCGGTCTCTGCGGCGCTCGCATCTCGCGTGGCCCGAATGGCCCGGCAGCTGCGCGTCTCGCGGCCGGTTCGCGCGCTCGAATCGGCAATCGTAGACGTACCGACCGTCGTCGGCTGGCTCCGACCGGTCATCCTCCTTCCGGCGAGCGCCCTCGCGGGGCTGTCTCCCGCACAGCTCGAGGCGGTGATCGCCCACGAGCTCGCGCACGTGCGGCGCCACGACTATCTCGTCAACCTGCTGCAGACGGTCGTCGAAACGCTGCTCTTCTATCACCCCGCCGTCTGGTGGCTCTCGCACCGGATCCGGATCGAACGCGAGAACTGCTGCGACGATCTCGCCGTACAGCTGTGCGGCGATCGCGTCGCCTACGCGCGCGCCCTCGCGGATCTGGAGGAGCTGCGGGGCGCCGGACCGACCTTTGCGGTAGCCATCACGGGAGGATCGCTGCTCTCGCGCGTGCGACGCCTGCTCGGCCTGCCCGCGCCCCACGATCGACGGTCATCGGCATGGGTCGCGATCGCCGCGCTCGTCGCGGTCGTTGGTCTCGCGTTGGCGGAGGCCAGTCCTTCGACCGTCGTCTTGCCCGTGGATCACATCGCTCCGCCGCCGGCGTCACCGCCGACAACAGCAACGGCGACGCCTCCGAAGCTCCCCGCGGACGCGAACCTCCGTCCGCCATCAACATCTGACCCGCGCGATATCGCGCAGGAACCTCCGGTGCCCCCCGAACCTCCGGAGCCGCCGGAACCGCCCGAGCCACCGGAACCGCCGGAGCCACCGGAACCACCCGAACCGCCGCTGCCGTCGCCTCAATCGCCGGCACCGCCCGCTCCTCCGGCGCCACCGGCGCCGCCGGCACCGCCTGCACCGCCCGCTCCTCCGGCGCCGCCTGCGCCTCCGGTGCCCGGCTCCAGCTGGCATCTGCGCGATGGCGAGGGACACATCTCGTGGTCGGACAACGGCGAGAAGTTCGAAGTCAGGTACCGCGGCACGATCGCGCTGACCGACGACGACCGCGACATCGCCCGGCTCTCGCCCGGCGGCTACTTCATGATCTCCGACGGCAGCTGGTTCGGTACGGGCCAGAAGGTCGAGCTGCGCGGCAAGGATGACGGGACGATCGAGCGCCGTTTTTCCGCCGGCTGGCGCGAGAAGGCGTACGAGCCCGAAGGTCGTCAGTGGCTCGGCGAGGCGCTGCAGCGTCTGGTGCGCCGCTCTGGATTCGCCGCCGAGGCACGGGTCGCCCGCATTCTCAAGGCGCAGGGCTCCTCGGGTGTCCTCACAGAGATCTCGCGGCTCGAGACCGACTACGTGCGCAGCGTTTACTATCGTCAGCTGCTCACCCAGGCCGATCCGTCAGGTCAACAGCTCGCCGCAACCCTTTCGCAGGCGGGACGCGACATCAGTTCGAGCTACGAGTTGTCGCGCGTCCTGAGGCAAGCGGCCGATCGCGCGATGGCGGACGACGCGGCGCGCAAGGCGTACTTCGACGCCGCGGCGAAGGTGACGTCGGACTATGAGATGCAGCGCGTGCTTGCGGCGGCGCTGTCGAAGCCAGGGCTGCCCCCGGCGGCCGTCGCGCAGGGACTGACGGCGGCGAAGGGCATCGATTCAGACTATGAGCTCGCGCGGCTGCTCGTGACGGCCGCGAAGTTTCAGACGCTCGACAAGACGACTCAGGCGCCGTTCTTCGATGCCCTGACCATGATCGAATCCGATTACGAGCACCGCCGCGTGCTCGCGGCGGTGACGGATCGCGGCGGGGATCCGTCGTTCACCACGGCGCTGCTCGTGTCGGCGTCGAAGATCGACTCCGACTACGATCTCGCGCGGGTGCTGAGCCAGGTGGTGGAGCGCGGCCAGGTCGAGAGCTCGCGCGACGCGTTCTTCCGTGCGGTCGAATCAATCAGCTCGGGCTACGAGCGGCGCCGGGTGCTCGGCGCGCTGGCGGATACGCCGAGCCTCTCGAACGAGACGCTGGTGGCGCTGCTCAAAGCCGCCGCCGCGACGCACAGCGACTACGATCGGGCGCAGATTCTCCTGCGTGTCGCCCAGCGCCACAAGCTGCAGGGTTCACTGCGGGACGCGTACCTCGAAGCGGCCGAACAGATTTCTTCTCAGCACGAGCAGGGACGCGTGCTCGTCGCCCTCGTCAAGAACGAGCGAGGGCGCTAGCGAATCGTCGAACGCCTGCGGAGGGGCCGGTCTTAAGACCGGCCCCTCCAGCTAGGTCAGCATCGGATGCTTCCGATGCCAGTCGGTCGCGCGCTCGTAGGCGAGCGCGAGCCGCAAGACCGTCGCCTCCTCGTAGAGCCGTCCGGTGAACATCAGGCAGACCGGCATGCCGCCGGCGAAGCCCGCCTTCACACCGATCGCCGGATGTCCCGTCAGGTTCGTCATCGTCAGGCTCGCGCTCCGGTTCGGCGTGACGAAGGCGTGATACTTCTGCATCAGCGCGTCCATCTCGCGCATCAGCAGCGTCCGGGCCCGCTGCGCGCGGATGTACTCGACGGCCGGGATGAACCGTGAGGTTCGGAACGAGTTCGGCCAGTCACCCGGCCCCTGCGCGGTCAGCTTGTCCACGCCGCGCGATCGCGTGAGGTCGTCGAAGGCGGCCGCCGCTTCCGCGCTGAGCACGAATCGAACCGCCTGCGTCGGAAACGTCGGGAGCTCGAGCGGCTCGAGAGGGACACCCGCCTTCCGCAGCGAATCGAGCGCCTCGGCCAGGACTTTGTTTTGCTCCTCGCGCTCCCGCCTGTTCTCTTCATTCAGGTTTTCCGGCACGTCCTCGAAGTCGCGCTTGACGTAGCCGACCTTCAGTCCGGCGAGCGGGACGTCCGGGTTCCACTTGAACGGCGCGTCGACGACGGTTTCGTCGTGGCCGTCCGGGCCGTAGATCGCGTTCAGCACGAGCGCGCAGTCCTCGACCGTCCGGCACATCGGACCGATCTTGTCCATCGTCCAGCTGAGCGCCATCGCGCCGTGACGGCTGACGCGGCCGTACGTCGGACGGAGGCCCGCGACGCCGTTGGCTGCCGCCGGCGAGATGATCGAGCCGAGCGTTTCCGTTCCGACGGCGAAGCCGACGAGGCCGGCCGCCGTCGCGGCGCCGGGCCCCGCGGACGAGCCGCTCGAGCTCCGTTTCAGGTTCCACGGATTCCGCGTCGAGCCGCCGAACCAGTCGCCGCCCTGCGCGAGCGCCCCCATCGAGAGTTTCGCGACCAGCACCGCTCCAGCGTCGCGGAGCCGTTCGACGACGGTCGCGTCGACGTCGATCGTCTGGTCTTCGTACGGCTTCGCGCCCCAGGTCGTGCGGATGCCGCGCGTCGCGAAGAGATCCTTCGCGCCCCACGGGATACCGTGAAGAGGCCCGCGGTACCGGCCGGCGGCGATCTCGCGGTCGGCGTCGGCCGCCTGTTTGAGCGCCAGCGCGTCGGTGAGCGTGACGACCGCCTTCAGTGTTTCTCCGTGCGCCTTCAATCGCGCGAGATACATCTTCGTGAGCTCGGTCGATGTCACCTTGCGGGCCTCGACGAGCGGTGCGAGCGCCGTCACCGGCAGGAAGGCGAGCTCGTCGACGGAGCGGAACGGCGTAAGCGCCCGCCCGCGCGTGTACCGGATTCGCGCGTTCGGCGTCGCTCCCGGCGCCGGACGCCTGCCCGGCAAGTACGGGCGGAAGGTGATCGCCGGCTCGGTGTCGAGCGGGATGTCGATCTTCCTGAGCGCCTCGTAGCTCTCGAGGTTGCGGTTGACGCCGCGGAGCATCATCTCTTCCTCGGCGGTCGTGAAATCGAGACCGGCGACTTTCTCGGCGCAGTCGATGGATTCCTTCGGCACGCGGATCGGCGGATCCGGTTGCTGAGGCTGGCGGGCGAGCGCCGGAACGGCCCCGGCCGCGAGCGCCGCGGGGACGGTGCGAAGGAAACGTCTGCGGGACATGTCAGGCTCCTCCCTCACTACAATCAGTGCGCATTGGGCGTGGATTCTAATCCCAGTCTTCGCCTGTTAACGGGGGGCGGCCCGGCCCGTCCTTCAGATCAGGTGGCCGAAGCTCCGGCCGCGGTGGACGCGGTGATCGTGCGCGCGGCGGCGGATGGTGACGCCGAAGCGTTCACAGCGCTGTACGAGAGGTACGGACGCATGGTGCACGGCATCCTGCTCGCCCGCGTCCCCCGAAACGACGTGGCGGATCTGCTTCAGGAGGTCTTTCTGGCCGCCTGGCGGCGGCTGCCGTCGCTGCGGGACCCCGCGGCGTTCGGCGGCTGGCTGGCGATGATCGCGCGCAACCGCGCGACCGATTACTTGCGCCGCGCCCCCGAAACCGTCGAATTGCCCGACAGCCTGGCGGATGATCGGACGCTCGGCGGCGAGTCGACCGCGGGCGCCGGCCTCGACGCGCAGGCGGCGCTCGAGGCGATTCGATCGCTGCCCGACGCGTACCGCGAAACGCTCGTGCTGCGTCTGGTCGAGGGAATGAGCGGGCCGGAAATTGCGATCCGCACCGGGCTCACTCCGGCCTCGGTGCGCGTGAATCTTCACCGGGGTATGAAGCTGCTGCGGACGGCGTTGACGGACCGTGGATGAGATGACTGACAAGCCCGACGACTATTTGTGGGATGGATCCGGCGAGCCGGATCCCGAGGTCCAGCGTCTCGAGCGAGCGCTGCGATCGTACCGGGCTCCGCTGCCGCCGCTGCCGGATCTCATGGGCCGGTCTGAAGACCGGCCCCTCCATGTGTCACGTGTCCCTGAAGACCGGCCCCTCCATGCGTCACGTGTCCCTGAAGACCGGCCCCTCCATGTGTCACGTGTACCGCCGAGCCGGCGGAGCGTCGCATCCATTGTTCTTCCGCTCGCCACGGCCGCCGCCGTCGTGACGCTCGTGGGCCTCGCCGCGTGGTACGCCGCCGGCGCCGGGCGGGCCGGCTACGCGGTCGCGGCCGCCGCGGGCGCGCCTCGCGTGGCCGGCGGCGCGATCGAGAAACACGGCCGCCTGCGTCCCGGACAGTGGCTCGAGACCGACGCGACGTCGCGCGCAACGATAGAGGTCGGCGCGATCGGCCGGGTCGACGTCGAGTCGAACACGCGGGTGCAGATGGTTGGCGCGCGCGCGGGGGAGCACAGGCTGTCGCTGGCCGAAGGACGGATCCAGGCGACGATCTGGGCCCCTCCGCGGTTCTTCTTCGTCGAGACGCCGTCGGCGGTCGCCGTCGATCTGGGCTGCGCCTACACCCTCGACGTCGATTCCCACGGCGCCGGCCTGCTGCGCGTGCTGCATGGATGGGTCGGCTTCGAGTTCGAGGGACGGGAGTCCTTCATTCCAGAGCAGGCGATGTGCCGGACGCGCCCGGGCGTGGGGCCGGGGACGCCGCACTTCGAGAACGCGCCCATGGTGCTCGTCGACGCGTTGACGGCCATCGACTTCGGCGACGCGCCGGCGAAACGCGCCGCCGTAGACGTCGCGCTCCATGCGGCGCGGCGAACCGACGCGCTCAGCTTGTGGCATCTCCTCACGCGCGTCGAGGCCGCGGACGTCGGGCGCGTGTACGACCGGCTGGCCGAGCTGGTCCCGCCGCCCGCCGGCGTCACCCGCGACGGCGTCGCGCGCGGCAACCGGCGGATGCTGGATCAGTGGTGGAACGAGCTGGGTCTGCAGTCCGCATCCTGGTGGCGGATCTGGAAAGCACCATGGCCGCGCATCCGGTAACGCTCGGAGTAGGCCCGGTCGCTGACAGGAGATGAGATGCGCCGCTTCCTCAAGTACGTCGCGATCTTTTTCATCATCGCGCTCGTGGGCGCCCAGGCGGTACGCATCGAGCGAACCAATCCTCCCGTGGACGATGCACGGACGATCGCGGGGATGATGGACGTGCCGGCGGCCGCAGGCGCCGTCCTCCAGCGGGCCTGCCGCGACTGCCACTCCAACCGGACCGAATGGCCGTGGTACAGCAACGTCGCGCCTGTCTCGTGGTTCGTGATCGACCACGTCAACCACGGCCGCAGCCACCTCAACTTCTCCGAGTGGTCGTCGTATCAACCGGATCGGCGGCGCGAGCTCGTCGACGGCATCTGCAAACAGGCGCGGGACAAGACGATGCCGCTCCCGAGCTACACCTGGATCCATTGGAACGCGCGGCTATCGCAAGCGGACATCGATGCGCTCTGTTCGCTGAGCGCTCCGGCGGAGTAGGCCCGGCCCTTTGGGCCGGGCGTGTGCGGATCATCCCGACGCCCGGCTGATCCACGCACGCCCGACCTGAAAGGTCGGGCCTACGCCGTGCCGGGCGGTATACTTCCCGCGTGAAGACGTTACTCGTACCGCTGCTCATCGTAATCGGTGCCGTCGCAGGGCTGTCGTCGCCGCAGCCGACGGGGAAGGAGATCATCAAGGTGGGTCCGGATCTGCCGTTTCCGTTCAGCCCCGCGGTCAAGGCAGGCGGGTTGATTTATGTTGCGGGCGTGATATCGACCGACGCGGAAGGCAAGGTCGTCGGAGATGATGTGCGCGCGCAGGTCAAAGGCGTCCTCGACCGCATCCGCCAGGTACTCGACGCGGGCGGCTCGAGTCTCGCCGACGTCGTGTCCGTGCAGGTCTACCTCAAGCGGGCCGAAGACTTCGCGGCGATGAACGAGGTGTACAAGACCTACTTCACCGCCGATCCGCCGGCGCGCACGACGGTCGTCACCGACCTGCTGTTGGGCGGCCTCGTGGAGATGTCGGCGATCGCGGTCCCGAAGGGCGGCGATCGGAAGACCATCCATCCCGAGGGGTGGCAGACGTCGCAGAATCCGTACAACTACGCGGTGAAGGCCGGCGACACGATGTTCCTGGCGGGGCTCGTCGCGCGCGATCCTCGCACGAACGCGCGGATCGAAGGGGACATGACCGCGCAGACGAACGCCGTGCTGAAGAATGCAGAAGAGATCCTGCGCGCGGGCGGGATGGGGTTCGAGAACGTCGTGTCGGCGCGCGTCTTCATCACCGACGGCGGAGCGTTTCAGGAGATGAACGCCGCCTACCGGACGAAGTTTCCGAAGGACCCGCCGGCGCGGGCGACCGTCATCGCCGGCCTGATGGCGCCGGACCTTCGTGTCGAGATCACCTTCACGGCTTCCACGGCGCCGCGCAAGGCCATCACCGACGGCCGCACGCCGAATCCGAACCTGAGCCCTGCCATTCTGTCCGGACAGCGTCTGTATCTTTCGGGCATGCTCGGCAACACGGAGGCCACACGCGGCGACGTACGCGCGCAGACGCGCGAGACGCTCGCGCGGCTCAGAAAGACGATGGAGGCGGCGGGCTTCGCACCCTCGGACGTCGTGGACGGCATCGTCTATCTGCCGAAGCTGGCCGACTTCGCGGGCATGAACGAGGCGTACCGCGAGATGTTCCGCGACGCGTTCCCGGCGCGCGCGACCGTCGGCGCCGGCCTCGTCGCGCCGGACGGGCTCGTCGAGATCATGTTCACCGCGGTGAAGCCGTGAGCCGAGCCGTTTCCGTCGAGCGGGTGCGCGACGGCGCCCGCGAGCGCCTGGTCGACGCCGCGGCCATCGAGGAGCCGCTGCAGGTCCGCGTCGACCGCGAGCCGTTCGCGGTGCTCATGCGGACGCCCGGCGACGATCGTCACCTGATCGCCGGCTTCCTGGTGTCCGAGCGGATCGTCTGCGGCCCGGGGGACATTGCGGGCATTGAGCCCTGCATCGATCCGTCGCACCCGGATCGCTCCAACGTCGTGGACGTCACGCTCGCGCCCGGGGCGCGTCAGGCGGCGGAGGAACGGCTCGGCGAGCGGCGCAAGGTCGTGGCAAACGCGTCCTGTGGACTGTGCGGCCGCGTCACGATCGAATCGCTCCAGGTCGAAGCGCCCTACGTGGATGCGCCCCTGACGCTGCCGCGCGAGCGCGCCGCGACGCTGCCGTCGCGGTTGCGCGTCCGGCAGGCGGCCTTCGAGGAAACGGGCGGGCTCCACGCCGCGGGAATCTTCTCGGCTGACGGCGGCTGCGATGCGATCGCGGAGGACATCGGCCGTCACAACGCGGTGGACAAGGTCGTCGGCCGCCTCTTCCTCGCCGCGCGCCTTCCATGCGCCGACCGTGTGCTTGTCGTGAGCGGTCGCTCGTCGTTCGAGATCGTTCAGAAGGCCTTCCTCGCGGGGATTCCGATTATCGCCGCCGTCTCCGCGCCGTCCAGCCTGGCCATCGACCTCGCGGAAACAGCCGGCATCACGCTGCTCGGTTTTGTGCGCGACGGCGGGTTCAACGTGTACACGCACGGGCACCGAATCATCGCCTGACGCCAACACCGTGTGTCGCGGCCATGCACGGTTATGCACGGTCGTGCACGGTCCATGGAGCGTCATCCGCGCGCCAATCGATTGACGCTGAATGCATTAGCGGGAAGACGGTCCGACGACGTATCATGTGGGTTGGCTTCCCCGGGGCGTCTACCCAGCTAATGCGCCGGATTCTGCTCATCCTCCCGGTCGCGCTCCTGACGGCCAGCGTGTCGCTCCGCGGCGACGCGCTGCTGTTCGGGCTGTTCGAGAACTATCTCGAATCGCTGCGAAAGCAGGCGGGCATTCCGGGCCTTGCCGCCGCCCTGGTCGGCGAAAACGGCATCCTCTGGGAGCGCGGTTTCGGCCTGCAGGATATCGAGCGATCGATCGCGACCCGTCCCGACACGCCCTTTCATCTCGATGGTCTCGCCCAGGTGCTCACCTCCGCGCTCGCGCTGCGGTGCGTAGAAGAAGGACGCCTGGAGCTCGATGACCGCGTCGCGATCTTCGACCGCAACAGTCCGGAGGCCAACTCGACCGTCAGGCAGCTCCTGACGCACACATCGATGGGTTCTGGCGGTCTGGTGTTCAACTACAGCCCCAACAGGTTGGCTCCGATGTCAGCGGTCGTCCCGGAATGCATCGACGACGATTCGTTCCGGGAGACGGTCGCGAATACGCTCGATCGCTTCGCGATGCGCGATTCGGTGCCCGGCCCGGATGCGGTGTCGCAGCCCGACCTTTTCGATACTCGAACGGTCGACCGGTACCGGGGCGTGCTCGCGCGGCTCGCGACGCCCTACGCCGTGGACAAGAAAGGGCGTCCGACGAAGTCGTCGTACACGGCGGGGGGCCTCACCGCGTCGAGCGGGCTCATCTCGACGGCGCGAGACCTGGCCGAGTTCGACCTCGCGCTTCGCAAGACCGTGCTCGTGACCGGCGACACGCTCGCGGCCGCGTGGCGCAACCCGATCTCCGCGACCGGCCTTCCGCTGCCGCACGGGATCGGGTGGTTCGTCCAGGGGCACAACGGCGAGCTGGTCGTCTGGCAGTTTGGTGTCACCGAGAACGTGTCGTCGTCGCTCATCATCAAAGTCCCCGGCCGTGGCCTGACGTTGGTCCTGCTCGCGAACAGCGACGGGCTGGCCGTACCGCTCCCCCTGGCCGCGGGCGATGTGAACGCGTCACCGATGGGCCGTCTTTTCCTCCGGCTGTTCGTCAGCTAGAGGAAGAGGGGCGGGCGGCTCGCGATGACACTCCGGGTTCTCGCGCTGGCCATACTCATGCTGTGGCCCGCGGGCGCGGCGGCGCAGGAGTGGCAGTTCAAGCCGTTTCTCGGGCTGACGTTTGCCGGAGAGACGACGATTATCGATCCCGACGAGGCGGCCGACGACGTCCACCTGTCGATAGGTGGAAGCGTCAGCGGGATCGGCGAGGTGTTCGGGTTCGAGGCGGACTTCGGGTTCGTCCCGGGGTTTCTGACCGGCGCCGACAGGGAAGGACGACTCGTGTTCAGCAGCAGCGTGACGACGCTGACCGGCAACGTCGTCATCGCGCTGCCGCGGCGCATGACGCAGTACACGCTGCGGCCATATGTCGCCGGTGGCGTAGGCCTGATGCGGGTGAGCAGGGATGACCCGTTCGACGCGTTTCCGCTGACGCTGAACGTGATGACAATCGACATCGGCGGCGGGGCGACCGGCTTTCTGTCGGAGACGGTCGGCCTGAACTGGGACATCAGGTACTTCCGGAATATCACCGGGTCGCCGGACCCGGATAATCCGGGGTTGAGCTTCGGGGCGCCGCGGCTGTCGTTCTGGCGACTCACGATGGGGCTCGTGTTGCGGTAGAGGTGAGAGGGAGCAGGGATCGTGTTAAAGTCCGACCGGCCATGGCGCATGCGTAGTTCGAGGGCACGGCTCCACCTCTGGGGTGCGCTCGCGCTCGTCGTCTTCAGCTCCACTGTCCTTGCCGCCGACGGCATCCGGATCACCCCGCTGGTGCGCGAGGGCCATGTGCTCGTGTCGTTCGACGTGCCCAATGGGTTCACGGACGACGTCAAAGAGGCAATCTATAGCGGGCTGCGAACCACGGTGACCTACACGGTCGAACTTCGGGCGGAAGCGACCATCTGGATCGACCGGAAAATCGCAACCGTGGTCATCAACAACACCGTCCAGTACGACAACCTCTCCCGGCGCCACAACATCTCGCGGACGGTTGACGGCCGTCTCGAAGACACGCGGGTGACCGATGACGAGGTGGAAGTCCGGGATTTTCTGACCAGGCTGGAAAAGCTGCCGCTGTTCAAGACCTCGCAGCTCGAGGCCAACCGCGAGTACTACGTCCGTGTCTACGCGCGCGCGCGGCCCCGTACGGGCGCCCTGCCCTGGCCGTTCGAAGGCAGCCTTTCAGGCCAGAGCAAGTTCACGTTCATCCGTTAATTACGGGATCGGATTGGGCCTGAGCCGCGGGTCAATCGTCGGTCCCGCGACCGGCTCTCGGAATCCAAGAATCACGTAGGAGTAGATCCGGGCGGGACCCGCCACCCTCGGCGGAGTGAACCGCCACTGCTTGACGACGTCGATCGCCGGCTCGTCGAAGCCCCCGGCGGAACGCAGCACCTTGACGTCGTTCACGCCGCCACCAGACAACAGCTCGACTTCCAGCACCACGGTCCCATCGCCCTTCGACCGCGGCGGATACGGGGGCACCTGCAAACTGCCTACGGACGGCGCTTCGCCGGACGGCCGACCCACGTCCCGGATGGGGTCGCCCAGCGTGCCACCCATATACATCGCTGGCGGCCGGTAGAACGCGACGACGAGGACCTTCGATTCGACGGGCTCGGAGCGCCCCGCCTTTACGATGCTCGCGGGCACGAACTTCCAGGCCTCGACCGCAGAGGCGACGAGATCGGTGAAAGGCGCCGTGGCGCGCAACCGATCGATTCTCTCGACGTTACCCTCCGGGCTGACCGTGACCTCCAGCACGACTTCGCCGGCTCCGACGGTCATGACCGGAGGAGCGTCCGGCACGCCGACCGCCCTGACCCGCGCCGGTTCGTCCTCGGGCGGCGGGGTCTGAACGGCTATCGCCAACACGACGCCAGCCAGGGTTGGTAACAGCATGTTTCTAGTGTAACCTCGCCGGCCGGAGGCAGCTGTCATCATGCGAGGTCACGACCGAATCCTGTATTCCAGGCGAGAGTTCGGCAGGCTGGCGCTCGCCGCGGTGCCTGCCCTGAGCGCAGTCGACGGGCTTGCGCTGAGCGGGGTCGATTCGCGCATCGGCGGCGTGCGGATCGGCGTGCAGTCCTACAGCTTCCGCACCATGCCGCTCGACGACGCCCTCAAGGCGATGGCGGAGATCGGCATCGGCGAGTGCGAGCTTTTCTCGGGCCACGTCGAGCCCCGGCCGCCTCCCGGCGCGTTCGGCGGCGGCCCGGGATCGCCGCCGGTCGATCCAGCCGTGCGGGCGGCGGCGCGTGAAAAGACGCGCGAGTGGCGCCTGACGACCCCGCTCGATCATTTCGTGGCGGTCCGCAAGAAGTTCGATGCGGCCGGCATCAGGCTGCAGGCGTACAACCTCAGCTTCAACGACAGCTTCACCGACGCGGAAATCGACCGCGGCTTCGAGATGGCCAAGACGCTCGGCGCCGGGTTCATCACGGCGTCGTCGGTCTTGACCGCCGCGAAGCGGGTGGCTCCGTTCGCGGAGAAGCACCAGATGACCGTCGCCATGCACAACCACGCGAACCTCGTGGATCCCAACGAGTTCGCGAAGCCGGAGAGCTTTGCCCAGGCGATGGCGATGTCGAAGCGCTTCGCGATCAACCTGGACGTCGGCCATTTCGTCGCCGCCGGGTTCGATCCACTCGCATTTATCGAGCAACACCACGATAGGATCACGAACCTCCACCTGAAGGATCGCAAGAAGAGCGACGGCCCCAATGTGCCCTGGGGCCAGGGTGACACGCCGATCAAAGAGGTGCTGCAGCTCCTGAAGCAGAAGAAGTACGACATCCCAGCCAACATCGAGTACGAGTACCGAGGGCGAAGACACGGTGGCCGAGGTGCGCAAGTGCTTCGAGTACTGCCGCGCCGCGCTCGCGTGATTCGAGGCACTGAGGGACGTGAGGACACAGAGAAGACCGGGGACGATGAGACGCAGAGACACAGAGGCGCAGAGTTTCAGTTTTGTTTTTCCTCTGTGACTCTGCGTCTCTGTGTCTCTTCGTCCCCGGTTTTCTCTGTGCGCTCTACTGAGGTCTGAAATGAAACCGAACAAAGTCAGTCGTCGGACGTTCGTCACTACTGCGGGCTCGACGGCGGGCTTCATGATCGTCTCCCGCCACGTGCTGGGCGGTCGGGGATACGAAGCGCCCAGCGACAGGCTGAACATCGCCGTCGTCGGGTGCGGCGCGCAGGGTGCTGGCGATGCCACGGAGCTCGTCGCGGGTGGCCAGAACATCGTGGCGCTCGCGGACATCGACTTCGGCTTCGTCGACAAAGCCGTCGCCGGACGGCTCGTCGGCCGGGACGGGCAACCGAATCCGGCCGCGGCGAAGCTGCAGGACGCCTATTCGAAAGCGAAGCGCTACACCGACTTTCGGAAGATGCTCGAGCAGCAGAAGGATATCGACGCCGTCCTCGTGGCCACGCCCGATCACACCCACGCGGTCGTTGCGAAAGCGGCGATGGAGCTCGGCAAGCACGTCTACGTCGAGAAGCCGCTGACCTGGTCGGTCCACGAAGCGCGCGTGCTGCGCGACACGGCGAAGCGGACGAAGGTCGTGACCCAGATGGGCAACCACGGCCACTCGAGCCACGAGGCTCGACTCATTAATGAGTGGGTGCAGGCGGGCGTCATCGGCGCCGTGAGAGAGGTCCACGTCTGGACGAACCGCCCGATCTGGCCGCAGGGGATTCCACGTCCTGTCAGGCCGGCTGCCACGACGTCGAACGGCGGCGGCGCCGGCAACGGCCAGCCGCAGCCGGGATTCGGCACGACAAGAGAATGGAACCAGCGCCGGCTCAATCAGGAGATCGCGAAGGCCCTGGCGGAGCACGGCTCGGCGCCGTCGGGAATCGAGTGGGACCTCTTCCTGGGTCCCGCGCCGTCGGTGCCGTATCACCCGCTGTACCATCCTTTCAACTGGCGGGGGTGGCTCGACTGGGGCACGGGCGCGCTCGGGGACATGGCCGCCCATCTGATCGACCATCCGTATTGGGCGCTCGGGTTGACGTACCCGACGACGATCGAGGCCACCTCCACGCCGTTCGGACCGGACGAAAACGGAAATCCAGCCAGTTACCCGTTGGCGATGGAGGTGGTCTACCGCTTCCCGGCACGTGGCGCGCAACCGCCGGTGACCATGACCTGGCGGGACGGAGGCCTGATGCCGGGCCGTCCGGACCTCCTCCCCGAGAGCGTCACGCTTCAGCGAGGAGGGGGCGGCCTCCTCGTCGGTGAAAAAGGAATCCTCCTTCACGACACGTACGGGCGGAATCCGCGGCTCTACCCTGAAAGCCTGATGGAAACCGCAAAGGCGGTCCCCCAAAAGTATGAGAGGGTCGAGACCGACGGGCAGAACGCGCTCCACCGCATGAACTGGGCGAAGGCGGCGAAGGGCCTGACAAAAGCCAGTTGCCCGTTTGACTACGCCGGGCCGCTTACAGAAACGATGCTGCTCGGGATCGTGGCGCTCAGGACGGGTCAGGGAAGGCGGATCCAATACGATGGAGACGCCGGAAGGGTTACGAACGCGACCGAGGCGAACCAGTTCCTGCAGCGGGAGTACCGGGCAGGCTGGGTGCTGTAAATGAGGTTTAAAAAGCTCATAAAGAATCGATTGACACGCCATTCCGGCAGGCGTAGCCTCACGGCCGAGGTTTCTGTGACACCAGGGAGGGAGTGTCGCGGAAGAGGATGGATCTGACCCAGGTTCCGACCGAATTCCGCACATCGCTGCAGTCCGTTTTCTCTAAAGGAGTAAAGCTGTGAGCGAGTCTGTTCGAACTGCTCTTGCGCGCGCACGCGTACCCGCCGTCGGCCTCGTTGCCATCGCCATTGTTTTGGCCGCCGCACCTGCGACGGCGCAGGTGCTTTACGGCAGCATTGTTGGCAGCGTCACCGACAGCCAGGGGGCGATCGTTCCTGGCGTGACCGTGACAATCACCAACAAGGAAAACAACCTCACGCGCGACACGGTAACGAATAGTGAGGGCACCTACAGCCTCGGTAACGTCCTGCCCGGCGTCTACGACGTGAAGACGGCGCTGCAGGGGTTCCGTGAGGTCATCCGTCAGAACGTGCCGGTCAGCGTCGGCCAGGTAAGCCGGGTCGACGTGGTCCTCGAGGTCGGCGCGCTCACCGAAACGGTCACCGTCGAGTCGCGATCCGAGCTGATGCAGACCGACTCCGCGGACGTGCATACGGAGCTGAGGGGCACGGAGATCACCGCGTTGCCGACCAACCAGTTCAGGAACTATCAGGCGCTCGTGACGCTCACGCCGGGCTCGACGCCGATGCAGTTCCAGAACGCCGAGACCGACACGCCGGCTCGCTCGCTGGCCACGAACGTCAACGGCCAGGCGATCAACAGCAACGCCACACGGACCGACGGCGCGACGAACGTCAACATCTGGCTCCCGTCGCACAACATGTACGTGTCACCCGCGGAGACGGTCGACACGGTCAACATCTCGACGAACAACTTCGACGCGGAGCAGGGGATGGCGGGAGGTTCGGCCATCACCGTCGTCACCAAGTCCGGCACGAACCAGCTGAAGGGCTCGGCGTTCGAGTTCCACAACAACGAGTCGCTGAACGCGAAGCCGTACTTCTTCGGAACTGGCCCGTCACCCGAGAAACTGCCGATTTCCCGCAACATCTTCGGCGGGACGGTGGGCGGCCCGATCGCGAAGGACAAGGTGTTCTTCTTCGGGTCCTACGAGGGCTACAAGAGCACGCAGAGCCTGCTCACGTACTTCAACGTTCCGGACGAGCGGCTGCGACGAGGCGATTTCAGCGGCGCGACCAACGCGAACGGCTCCCTACAGGTCATCTACAATCCCAACAGCGGCGCCGCGAATGGCACGGGACGGGTACCATTCCCGAACAACCAGATCCCGTCGGGACAAATCAACCAGATCTCGCTCGAGATCATGAAGCTGCTCCCGCCGCCGAACATCCAGGGCACCGGCGCCGGCGGCCTGACCAGCAACTATGAGCGCGAGGAGACGCGGACGACCGATCGGCATAACTACGACACGAAGATCAACTGGAACCGGACGTCGCAGCATCAAATCTGGGGCAAGTTCAGCTACATGGACGCCGTGGTGGACGATCTGACGAACTACATGGGCCCACCTACCAACGCTGAGAATGACGGCGGCTTCACGAAGGTCTGGCAATTCACGATAGGCCAGACCTGGACGGTGAGCCCGACCGTGCTCGTCGACGCCACGTTCGGCTTCTCGCGGCAGGATCAGGACGTCCTCGGCCCGGACTTCGATTCCGGCTTCTTCGGACTCGACACCCTGGGCATCCCCGGCACCAACGACCCGACACCGGCGCGCGACCAGCGCTACGCGGGGTATCCGCGCTTCGACACGGGTTTCGGGACCAACAGTCTTGGCAACGTGGGGATCGGCAACCGGGACGGCTGGAACCCGATCTTCCGCGACGAGCGCACGTACTCGGTGGCGGCCAACATGACCAAGGTCGCCGGGAAGCACGAGTTCCGCGGCGGATATCTCGTCAACTTCCTGTATCTCGACCACTGGCAGCCCGAGAGCGGCAACCCGCGCGGGCAGTTCGTGTTCGCCACCAACGCGACCGCCCTCCGCGGCGGCGCGCAGGCGGGCAACTTCTACAACCAGTGGGCGTCGTTCATGATGGGCCTCGTGGGCACGGCGAGCAAGAGCATCCAGAACGAGCTGATGACGGGGCGCGAGTGGCAGCACGGGCTGTTTTTCCGGGATCGGTGGGCCGTCTCGCCCAAGCTCACGCTGGATCTGGGTATTCGCTGGGAGTACTACCCCATCATGGGGCGGGCCAACCGCGGCATCGAGCGCGTCGACCTCGCGACGCTGGAGACGATTCTCGGAGGTGTGGGCGGGAACCCGAACAACGTCGGGCTCGAGGCGAGCTGGGACAACTTCGCGCCTCGGCTGGGCGCCATCTACCGCTGGGACGACAACACGGTCGTTCGCGGCGGCTACGGCGTGACGTACAACCCGATTCCATGGTCGCGCGCGCTGCGCGGGGACCAGGCGTATCCCATCACGATTCCGTTCAGCTTCTCGAACCCGGAGCAGTTCGGCTACTTCGGCACGATCAACCAGGGCCTACCGATCGTCACCGGACCCGACACGAGTAGCGGGCGGGTGAGGATTCCGGGCTCGGTAACCGTGGCCACGCCTGAAGTAGGCAACATCGATCGCGGCACGATCCAGACGTGGAACCTGGCGTTCGAGCGCCGGCTGCCGTGGGACGTCTCCGTTGACCTCGCCTACGTGGGCGCCAAGGGAGACGGCGGGTACGCGCAGCAGGACATCAACGCGCCGCAGGTCGTTGGCGGGGGGAATGCCAGCCGTCCGTACTTCTCGATGGGGCTGCAGACCATTCCGCTGTGGTCGTTCGGACAGCGCCTCGACACGATGTACCACTCGCTGCAGGTTGCCGTGAACCGTCCGTTCACGAGGGGCATCCTGTTGAAGGGCGCGTACACGCTGAGCAAGGCGATGAACGAGGGCGATCAGGACGGACGGCAGACTCTTCTGTTCAATACGCCGAGCGAGCTGGACCGAAACTACACGGTCGCCGGGTTCGATCGCAGGCACAACTTCCAGCTCGGATTCCTCTATCAGCTGCCGTGGCAGAGCGGCGGATCCAATGGCGGCCTCGCGAGGGTGATCATCAACGACTGGCAGATCAACGGCGTGCTCGGCGCGTTCAGCGGTCTTCCGTTCACGGTTACAGCGAACGGCGCGACCGTGAATACACCGCAGAACCAGCAGACCGCCGACCTCGTCGGTACGGTTACCCACCAGGGCAACATCGGAGCTGAGGGTACCTACTACGATCCGGCCGCGTGGGTGCAGCCGACCGGCGTGCGGTTCGGAAACACGGAACGCAATCAGTTCCGTGGACCGGGCGCGTGGAACTTCGATTTCTCCGTGTTCCGTGCGTTCCCGATCGGCGCGTCGCGCCGGCTCGAGTTCCGGCTCGAGACGGCCAACCTGTTCAACACGCCGAAGTTCGCCAACCCGAACGGCGACGTGACCTCCGGCCAGTTCATGCGCATCACGGCGATCGCGAACTCGAACGGCGTGCCGCACTATCCAGAGCGGCAGGTCCGGCTCGGGCTGCGGTTCAGCTTCTAACGAGGTCCGGCCAAAGCCGGACGCTACAAATCGCTTGGGGCCCGGTGGGTATAGCCCACCGGGCCTTTTTCTTGGCGGGCCTGAGAGGCCCGCCCTCCAATATGATCGTCCTGGGCAATGCTTCGAGTTCTTGCGCTGATCTTGACAACGGTGCAGGCGCAGGCACCTCCGCTGCCGCGCCTGACGCTCGACTCATTTCCCCCTGCGGCGCGCGTGGCGCTCGCCGACGTGTATCGCGATGCAGCGGCGCGGCCCGATGACGCCGACGCCGTCGGCGCGCTCGCGAAACGGCTTCACGCCTGGGAGATCTGGGAGCCCGCTCATCAGACATACAGCCGAGTACGCCGGCTCGCGCCTGGCTCCTTCGAGGGTCACTACCTGGATGCCGTCGTGCTGCAGCGGTTGGCGCGCCCGGCCGAGGCGGTCGACAGCCTGGCGCAGGCGCTTGCGTTGTCAGCGGACTATCTGCCCGCGCGGGTCCGACAGGCCGAAGCGCTGCTGGACGCAGGAAAACTCGCGGAGAGTCAGCGGTCGTTCGGCGCGCTCGTGAAGCAACCGGCGGCCGAGCCGGCGGCCGAAGTCGGATTGGGACGCATTGACGCGGCCCAGGGCCGCCACGAAGCGGCCATCGCCCATTTCGAGCGGGCGGTCGCCCTGTTCCCGGAGCTGGGCGCGGCCCACTACGCGCTCGCCTTGTCGTACCGGTCGGTGGGGCGCCACGACGACGCGCGGCGGGAGATGACGCTGCACGAACGATACGGCCCGATCTGGCCGGCGATCGAGGACCCCGTCCTCGCGGCTGTCCTCGCGATGAGGGACGATGCGAGCGCGCGGATGCAGCGGGGAAGGCAGCGGGCCGCGGCCGGCGATCTGAAAGGCGCCATCGAGGCGTACGAGGCGGCGCTCCAGCTCGAGCCGTCGCTCGCCATCGCGCACGCGAACCTCATCCCGCTGTACGGCCGGGCGGGCGACTTTGCCAGGGCCGAAGAGCATTACCGCGCGGTCATCGCGGCCGGCGTCGAACTGGACGGCGCGAATTACGACTACGGCGTGCTGCTCGGGATGCAGCAGAAGTGGGATCTCGCCGCCGATGCCTACCGCCGGGCTCTGAGCGTGAATCCCTACCACGCGCAGGCGAGCAACAACCTGGGCCAGATCTTCGAGCGCGATCGGGACTTCGAGGGGGCGGCCGAGGAATATCGGCAGGCGATCGCCAGCCAGCCCGGTTTCCGCCTTGCGCGGTTCAATCTGGGCCGCATGCTCATCGCACTTGGACGGCCCGAGGAGGCGGTCGCCGAACTCAACAAGCTCACCGAGCCGCGGGACGCGGAATCGCCGCGGTATCTGTTCGGCCTCGCCACCGCGCACGTGAGGGCCGGCCGGAAGAGTGAAGGGATCAAGTGGGCGACCGAGGCGAGACGCCTGGCGTTGGAGTTTAAGCAAGACGAGCTCGCGCGCGCGATCGAGCGCGACCTGGCACTGCTGAAATGAAAGCCGGCCTGCCAATGGGTCTGCTCGCCGCGCTGATGCTCGTCCAGCCACGCCCCGACCAGAACGCCCGGAGCGCGCTGTTTGTCGAGTCGGCCGCGACTTTGGGACTGACGTTCACGCACGTCAACGGCGCCGCCGGGCGCTACTACATGCCGGAAGTCATGGGAGCGGGCGTCGCCCTGTTCGATTACGACAACGACGGCGATCTCGACGTGTTCCTGGTACAGGGAGGATCGCTTGACTCCGAGACGACCCTAAAGGGTCGTCCCACCAACAAACTCTTCCGCAATGATCTGAAAATCAATGCCGGGCGTCGCCAGCTTCGCTTCACCGACGTCACGGAACGTTCCGGCCTCGGGCTCCAGGCCTATGGCATGGGGACCACGGTCGGCGATTACGACAACGACGGCGACCTGGATCTGCTCGTCACATCGTTCGGCGCCGAGATGCTGTTTCGCAACAACGGCGACGGCACGTTCGCCGACGTCACGAAGGTCGCCGGCGTGACGGATCCGCTCTGGAGCACGAGCGCCGCGTTCCTCGACTACGATCGCGACGGCGACCTCGATCTCTTCGTCGCCAACTACCTGGATTTCACCGTCGCGGGGAACAAAGCGTGTCGCGATGGCGTCGGCGCCCTGGACTATTGCACGCCCCGTGCGTACAAACCTGTTCCGGATCGGCTCTACCGCAATGAGGGGAACGGAACGTTCGCCGACGTCACGGAAGCGGCCGGGATCTCGAAGGCCGACGGCGCGGGGCTCGGGGTGACCGCGGGCGACTACAACGGGGATGGCTGGCTCGATCTCTACGTGGCGAACGATGGAAACGCGAACCAGCTCTGGCTCAACCAGCGCAACGGGACATACGTAGACGAGGGCCTGCTCTCGGGATCGGCGGTGAACGCGGCGGGGAACCCGGAAGGGAGCATGGGAATCGCTTCGGGCGACTTCGACGCCGATGGCGACGAAGATCTCTTCATCACGAACATCGTCGGCGAGACGTTCGTGTTGTACGTCAACGACGGCAAAGGTACGTTCGAGGACGCCCGGGTCAGGTTCGGGCTGGCGGCGCCGACCGCCGCGATGACCGGCTTCGGAACCGACTGGTTCGACTACGACAACGACGGGTGGCTCGATCTGTTCGCCGCGAACGGCGCCGTGAACATCGTGGAAGCGCAGCGCGGAGAGCCGTTTCCCTATCGCATGAAGAACCAGCTCTTCCGCAACCTCGGATCGGGCCGGTTCGAGGAGACGAGCGGGCGCGGCGGCCCCTTCTTCAAGGCCGTCGATGTGGCCCGCGGCGCCGCATTCGGAGACGTCGACAACGACGGCGACACCGACATCGTCGTCACGAACAACAACGGCGCCGTCCGGCTCCTGCTGAACCAGTCGGGGACGGGCCACCACTGGCTCCAGGTCCGGCTCCAGCAGCCAACCGGCAACCGCTTCGGGCTCGGATCGAGGGTCGGAGTGGAGCGTGCGGGACGGCCGACCCTCTGGCGCCGCGTCAAGACCGACGGCAGCTATCTTTCCGCGAGCGACGTGCGGGCGTACTTCGGCCTTGGAACGTCCACCGCCGTCGACTCCGTGGTCGTGCAGTGGCCGGACGGGCAGTCCGAGCGGTGGACGGGGATCAAGACGGACAGCCTCATTACGCTCGTGCGCGGCTCGAGCCAGAAGTAAACGCCGTCTGAACGGAGGCGTGAGTCAGCGCGCGTCGGCGGCCTCAGAGGCAGGCAACAGGCGATACGCGTGGGTCTGGCCGCCATTCCATTGAAACTCCGCGACCTTGACGAGATCCGGACTCTCCCGGATTCGGGCCATCAGCTTCTGATAGATCCCCAGCCGGAAGAACGAGCCGTGAACGATGACGTACTGAACGTCCCGCCGCCGCAGCTCCTCGATCGCCGCCTTGTCCGGAAAGCGGCTCATGAGCTCGACGAGTAGCGGGTACGACGGCGGGCTGAAGCCGCTGTAGCCGTTCACCAGCTTGTGCCAGCGAAACGTCGAGAAGTACATGTAGACCGGCTCGAGCGCGATGTCCGGCGCCACCATCGGAAGCTCTGCGAGGACCATCGTCTCCTGCGTCCCGAGCTTCTCGTAGACTTCGGGCGGCCGGGTCCACATCCAATCCAGCTTCAGGGCGGTCCGATACTCTGCGAAGAACACGAGACCGATGGCCGTCATCGCCGCGAGAGACGCGCCGCTGCTGCGGAGACGCGCCGAGATCCGCGCGACACCGTATCCCACGAGGATGGCCAGACACATACCGACCACGATCGCCATTCGCGCGGGGACGCGCAGCCCGCGATACGGCAGTACGAATGCGTGCAGCAACGGATACGAGACGCCATTGAAGCCGAGCGAGAGATCGAAGGCGAAGGCCATGCCCAGGCCGTAGCCGATGCGGGCGGCCGACAACGGCGGCCACAGCCCGACGAGCGCGACGAGCGGTACCGCGATACCCATGAACAGCTCGCGCTCCTGAGCGGGGCTTTTGGTGAGCGGTCCAAAGAGGGCATTCCTGGAGTGGGCGGTGAGATAGTCCCGAGGCGTCGCGCTGTAGAACTGGATCTCCTTTTCCGGACGCTCGCCGACCGACCGCCGAACCTCGAAGTACGGGAGGGCGAACGGCGCGACGAGAATCCCCGCGAGGACCGCGCCGGCCGCGAGCGGCCGAATCGCGCGCGTCATGCGCTCGCGCCCCACGCCAATCAGGATCGCGGATCCGGCGACGGCCAGGAATGTCGCGAAGAAGATGCCGTAGTACCACGACGACAACGTCTGGAGCGCCAGGAAGAGGCCCGTCAGGAGCCCATCGCGCAGTCGCCCCCGCTCGGCCGTCCTGTGAAAGGACCACAGGCAGAGCGGCATCCACTGCGCCATCTGCAGCTCGAGATGCGCGTAGTGCATGAACCGATAGGGCAGGAATGCGAACACGAATCCGGCGAGCAGCGCGGCGCCGACATTCCGCGTCAGCGATCGGACCAGCAGGAACATTCCCACGCCTGAAAACACGAACCCCGAGAGGAGCAGGATGTTGTAGGCGTGCAGCTGATGGACGCCCAGCCAGACGAGCGGCGCCACCGTGAGCGCCGGGACGATCATCGAGTCGGAGAACGCGAGCGTCCGCTGCGCGGGATAGAACACATTGCCATCGAACAGGCGCAGGGGATCGCGCGGAAGCTGGTGTGCGATCCACGCGAGCCGCCACGTCGACAACAGCGGATCGCCGATGTCCTGCACGGCGTGATCCAGTTTGCGAACCTGCGGATAGGTCATGTACGCGGTCAAAGCCGTGTACACGAGGAACACCCCGAGAATCTCCACGACGAGCCGCCTCCGGCTTCGACGTCGTTCCTCACGTCGGTCGGGCGCCGGTCGTCCGAGCAGCGCGTGGTCGTCGCGCAGCGGTCCGGGCGCGCGCGCTGCGGCGCCGATCGTCGCGGCCACGCGCCGGTGGAGCGGCTGCCAGGGGACAAAAAAGTGCCGCAGCGCGGCGAGCCCGATGGTCCACAGGAGGATTCGCCACTCGGATCGAATCGACAGCCGGATGCCCGCCGGTTCGACGACGAATCCACCTTCGAATGCGACGAAGGTCGCGAGGAGAAGCAGCGCAATCGTCGCCGCGTCCGCCGCCCGCGCCCAGAGCGGCAGGGCCGGCGCTTTATCGGATGCCATGGACCGTGATTGAGTCTGACACATCCCTCTCGCGAGGCAACCTCGGCCACTCGACATCCGTCTAATCCGCTGGTCGTTCACCGAGGAGGACATGCATGCCGAAGACGTCGGGCCGGATCGTCTTGCTTGGAGTGCTCGTTATGTTGGCGGCAATGGCGACAATGCCGGGCCCGGTGGCGGAGCTCGACGCCGCGGGCGATGTGGCCGTCACCGTGACCTATAAGGGGAAAGGCGCCGTCGATCAGACGCACGAAATCTGGGTCTTCCTGTTCCCGTCGCCCGAAATCGCGGGCGCCCGACCCATCGCCACCGAAGTCGTGCGGAAAAACGGCGGCACGGCGACGTTCGCCAACGTCACGGAGTCGCCGGTCTACATCCGGACCGTGTACGACGAGAAAGGCGATTACGACGGATTCTCGGGCCCGCCGCCGCCCGGCGCGCCAATCGGGCAGTACAGCAAGGACGCGAAGACCATCGCGCCGGTGACGCCCGGCCCGGGCGCCAAAATCAAGATGACCTTCACCGACGCCGTCCGGATGCAGTAGCTCCTACCGTGTTACACTGGTACCAAGTTACCAGTGCCTCGCAGAAGCCTGTCACGCGGGGAGACCGTGCTCGTCGAGCGTGTCCAGACCGGAGTGCGCCTCGAGAAGCGCCTGCTGAAGACGCTCAAGGCGGTCGCCGATCACCACGACCTGACGCTCGGGGATCTCCTCGAGGGCATCGTCCTGCATGCCTTCGAGGGGAAAGCCCCGTTCGGGCCGGAGACCCTCGCGCGGATCGCCGAGCTCAAGAAGGCGTTCGGTCTGACGCTGGACGCGAGCCACTCGCATCGTCTCAAGGAGAAGCCGGACCGTGGCCGCAAACGTTGAGCAGACGGCGGTGATCTCAGACGAGGAGCTCCTGGCGCGCTTCGAGGATGGCTCGCTCACCAGCGGAGAGTTTCACCACGAGCAGCACGTCCGCGTCGCCTGGATGTTCGTCCGTCGCTATGGCATGCCCGACGCGCTGGGGCGTTTCTCGCAGGCGCTGAAGCGCTTCGCCGAAGCCAAGGGGGCGGTCGGGCTCTATCACGAGACGATCACGTGGGCGTACCTGCTCCTGGTCGCGGAGCGAATCGCCCGACGGCCCGGCGAGAGCTGGGAACGCTTCGCCGCCGACAATCAGGACCTGCTGACGTGGAAACCGTCGCTGCTCGATCGGTACTACTCTCCGGAGACGCTCAAGTCGGACCTGGCGCGCCGCGCGTTCATCATGCCGGACCGGTTTTAGCCGCCGGCGTCGCGCTGGGTTTCGAGAGCTTCTGCCGCCACTCGGCCGCCTTCCCCGGCTGTCCCGAGTTCTGGTAGAGCGAGACGATCCAATCCCCGGCGTTCGTCAGACTGGGCTTGTTCACTGGGGGAATCGACTTTTCCAGCCGGGCGAGTCCCTCGTAGCCGGAAAGCAGGAGCGGTTCGGCTTCTCCAAACTTTCCCTGACCACTGAGGCTGGCGCCGAGCGCGCTTTCGATCTCGAACCGTGCCCAATAGTCCGGCCGGACCTTCAGGAATCCCTTGAGCGCCTCGCGCAGCAGCGCTTCCGCCTGCACGTACTTACCTTCGTCTCGGTACAGGACGCCGAGGAGCCGCATCGTGTTCAGCGTGCCCAGATGTTCCGGTCCGTTCACTCGACGCTGGGCCGCGAGCGTGCGCGTGTAGATCGCCCTGGCCTCCGCGACGTTCCCGCGGTGCTGGTATGTCTGTCCTAGCGTTGCCATGCTGGCCAACTGGTTCGGGTGTTCGTCCCCCAGCACTCGACGCTGAACATTGACGACGTCGAGGAGCATCTTCTCTGCCTCCGCATGCTTGCCGAGCTGGCGATAGAGGACCGCGAGGTTGTTCATGCCGGTGAGCGTCTCCGGATGCTCTGCGCCGAAGATGCGTTGCTTGACGTCGATCAGATTCTCGAAGACCGGCTCCGCCTCGGCATACTTCCCCTGGAAGTAGTAAATCGCCGCAAGGTTGTTCATCGCGCCGAGTACCTGCGGATGTTGCTCGCCCACCGTCCGGCGACCGATGTCGATCATCCTCGTGAGAAGCGCCTCGGACTCCGCGAGCTTGCCGAGGTCGCCGTACAGCTTGGAGAGATTCAACATGCTGACGAGCGTTTCCAGATCCTCCTCGCCACGGACGCGTTTCTCGGTTTCAAGCACTTTGAAGAGGATTGGTTCGGCCTCGGCGTACTTGCCCTGCTCCTGGAGGGCCAATCCGAGGTTGGCCATCGTGATGAGCGTGTTCGGGTGTTCTTCGCCGAGGGTCCGTTGCCGAATCTTCAGCGCCGCCGCGAGGACCTGCTCTGCCTCGGCGTACTTCCCCTGCTCTCGATACAACTGTCCCAGATTGTTGCTGACGGTCAGCGTGTCGGGATGCTCCTCACCCAGGACCCGACGCCGCACGTCCACCGCATGTCCGAAATGTCGTTCTGCCTCCGGAAACAGGCCCAACTCCCGGTACGCGTTGCCGATAGTCAGGTGAATCGAGGCCTCCACGAGCGGTTGAGTATCGAACTTGCCCTCGATGCGCGTCGCCGCGCGGTCGAGGGCGGTACGGACCTTGAGATCCGGGTCGGGCTTGACGTCGGCGGTGGCCTGCGCGCCGGCGCCGGCTTGCGAGAGCAGATCGTTGAGCAGGAAATCGTTGACCGCCGTGGCCGTGGCCGCCTCCAGCCTCGCGGTCTGCTCCGCGCGTCTGGCTCTCGCCGCTTGCCATGTGCTGACGATGATGCCCGCCACCAGGACGATGAAGACCGACGCGATTCCCCAGACCAGCGCTCGGTGACGCCGTGCGAACTTCCTGAGCTGGTAGGCCGTGCTGGGCGGCCTCGCCGTGATGGGTTCGTCCTTCAGATATCGTCCGATGTCAGAGGCGAGGTCCGCGGCCGACGCGTACCGCCGTACCTTCTCTTTCTCCAGCGACTTGGCGACGATCGTCTCGATGTCACCGCGATACGTGCGGTCGATTGAGCTGAGCGGGGCCGGATCGTCTTCGCGAATCGCCCGCGCGGCTTCGTGGATCTGCCGGCCGATCGTATAGGGCAGGTGTCCGGACAGGAGCTCGTACAGAAGCACGCCGAGGGCGTACACGTCGCTTCGCAGATCCAGCTCGAGCGGATCGGCGAGCACCTGCTCGGGACTCATGTAGGCCAGCGTCCCCACGAGCTGACCGACGTCGGTCTGTCGCGTCGCGTATGCGTCGCTGTCGGTCACGCGCGCCACGCCGAAGTCGAGGACTTTCGGCTGCCCGCTCTCGTCCACGAGGATGTTGCCGGGTTTGAGATCGCGGTGGATGATGCCGCGCTGGTGCGCGTGGTGCACCGCGTCGCAGATCTTGACCATCAGCTCGAGCCGCTGACGCGTGTTCAGGTGATGCGCGGCGGCGTAGGCGAGCAGTGAGTCGCCACGGATGAACTCCATGGCGAAGTAGGGCTGCGGCCCGGATCCGCTGTCGGCGGTCGCCGCTTCGTGGATCTGGGCGATGCCGGGATGCTGCAGTCTACCGAGCGCCAGCGACTCCTGCTCGAACCGCCGAAGCAACTCCGCGCTCGCCCAGCCGGGCTTGATGACCTTGAGCGCTACGATCCGGCGCGGGTGCTCCTGTTCCGCCTCGTAGACCGTGCCCATGCCGCCTTCGCCGAGCACGCGCCGGATCCGGTAATGCCCGACGGCAGCGGGCAACCCTTGCGCGGCCGAGGGGCCCGCAGCGCGTTCGGCGCCGACAGAGTCCCGGTAGGTCGCGGTCTCGGCGTCCTGCGCACCCTTGGGCGTCTGGCGGTCGTCGCCCACGTGGTTCCCTCAAGGAAAGAACGGAAACAGGCGACGCAGATCGGCCTCGGTCGGCCGGCTGCCGTACTCGCACGTCTCGAACGCTTCGGCGTGGCGGATAGCCTTCCCCTTCTCGGGGCCGTACCACTTCACCAGCGCGGTCCGAACGGCATCGGTGATCGTCCCCGCTCGCGTATCGGCCAGCCATCGTCTGCGCGCCGCCGGATCCTTGGGGACCTTGTCCAGCGTGCCGGCGTGCCAGGGCAGCCACTCATACATCTGCGACACGTGGGCGTCGAGCATGTCCATCTTTTTGTCGAACACCTCGTCGATCGACACGGCGACGGTTGGTGCGAACGGTGTCGGCTTCTGGAACCCATCCTGGAAGTACATGAAGACCGGGTTCTTTCTGAGCGACGGCGTGTCCGGCGCGATGTTCGGCACGGTGACCATGTACGCCGCATCCTGCACCAGCACGCCGGTGTAGCGGTGATCGGGATGGTAGTCGTTCGGGCGGGGCGCGAGGACGAGGTCGGCGTTCCACTGGCGCATCTGGCGGATGATCTGCTCGCGAACCTCGAGCGACGGCACGAGCTCGCCGTCGTGATTGTCCAGCACGACGTACTCGATGCCGATGCGTTTGCCCGCTTCGCGCGCTTCGGCGCGGCGACGGGCGGCGAGGGCGCCGCCGCCTTCGGTCTGGTGGCCGGCGTCGCCGTTGGTGACCGAGACGAACCGCACCTTGTGGCCGAGCGCGGCGTATCTCGCGGCGAGACCTCCCGCCCGTTGATCGCAGTCGTCCGGGTGCGCCCCGAAGGCGATGATGTTGAGCGGCTGCTGGGGTTGGGCCTCGGATCCGATCGCGAGAAGCACGAGGACGAGGCCGGCAAGCTTGCGCATGATCACCTCTTGGAGGATCGCCGTTTGTAGTGTCCGGCTTCAGCCGGACCAGCGGCTGCGGCCAGACCCGAGATCAGGCGAATGCGTCCCTCAGGACGGCGAGGCTCTTCGGAACAGCCGTCGCGGGATCTTCCTTGCCTTCCATTTCGAGCGACACCCAGCCGGCGAAGTTGGCCTTTCGCAGGATGCCGGCGATGCGCTTGTAGTCGAGGTCCAGCGTGTACCATTCGCCGCCGCCGTAGTACGTCTTCGCCTGGACGATCGAGGCCACCGGCGCGAGCTTTTCGATCTCGGGGTACGGATCGCCGGGATAGTTGCCCGTGTCCAGGTTGATCCCGAGCCACGGTGAGGCCACCGCGCGATGAATCCTGAGAAGGTTTTCCGTCTTCGTCGTCAGGCCCCAGTGGTTCTCGAGCGCCAGCAGGACGCCCGCGCGCTCGGCCGCGGGCAGGCACGCCTTGATGCCTTCTTCGCACCAGCGGAACGCATCCTCGTCTGAGTATCCGTCGATCGGCGGCTCGTTTCCCTTCACCTTCATGAGGTCGTCGAACGACGCGATGGTGTTCCACCGACCCGAGTTGAGGCGGATGCTCGGGATGCCCAGGCGCGAGGCGAGATCGATGCACTTGATCGTGTGGTCGACGGCTTCCTGACGCTCCTCGGCCTTCGGAGAGATGAAGTCCTGGTGGATGGACAGCATCGGCAGGTCGAGCCCCAGGCGGAACGCCGACTGCTTCAACTTATTGACGTAGCCGGGCGACTCGTCGGTCATCTGCCGGTGCAGGATCTCGACGCCGTCGAACCCGAGGCGCGCCGCGTCCTCGATCACCTGCTCGACGGGATACTTCGGTGTTCGGAAGTGCCAGTAGGAGTAGGTCGACACGGCCAGGCGAACCCGGGAAGGCGCGGGCGATGGAGACGGCCGGGGTAGGGCGGCCGCCGGGAGCGCAATGAGCGGGGCGGCGCCCGTCAGGAGCGCCTCCCTTCGAGTGATCTGCGGCATGACTGCCGCGCGAGTATATCAGCGGATGCTTTGCAACGCCGACCCGAGCGACGCCGGACGCGGCCGGTTGCCGATCCAGACGTTGCGGTAGATCGTCCCGGGGATCGACGCCGACTCGTCGCCGCTGCGGCCGGTCGGCGTGCCCAGATAGACGTAGTGCGGATTCGGGTTGTACAGCACGCGCTCGTCGCTGATGCCGTAGTCGTACAGCGTCGAGCCGCTCATGCCGCCATTGAGGACCAGGACGCGGAAACCGGACTCGTTCCAGGTCGCCTTCCAGAAGTAGGTTCTGGATGGGTCGAGCGGGAACACGGACGCGAACCGCGTGGCCTGATCCGGCTCGAGCTTCTCGTCGTCCGATCCGAACATCGCCCGCCACGTGATCGCGTTCGGCGGGACGCCGCCGGCGCCGCGATACTGGACGTCCACGCGATAGCGGTTCGTGATGAAGTCATCCTGGCCTTCCTGCATGCCGAAGACCTTCGTCTTGTTGCCGGGCCCGTTCGGACGGAGCCCTTCGACTTCCATCGAGAACTCGCCGCTCGTGAGCGTCTGCGGCAGTAGATAGCGGACGTAGCTCGTGTGGTCGTTGAGACGGATGCCTCTGCCTGAGACGAAGTCCACCGAGCCGACCCGTTCGCCGACGGTCTCGCTGTGGATGAGCGGGTCGTACGCTTCGCCGGCCCTGATGAAGCCGACGAGCTTCGAGTTGAACCGGCGTGACGCGGACCACTCGGAGGTGCTCCCGCCCTGCACCACGCGCGCGCGCCAGTAAAAGCGCGTCGTCGGCTGGAGGTCCTGGTCGGGCGTGAAGCTCGTCCTCCCGTCGGCGCCTTCGGGGACGTCCGATCTGTTCACCACCACCGCGTACGACGTGACGAGGGACGTCGTCGAGGCCGTGAAGTCGCTCCGGTCCGAGATCTGGAACTCGTAGGTCCTGGTCCCGTTCCGGTCGGAGCTGCCGTTCTGCACCGTGAGCGTGGGCCTGAGCGTCGACGTCTGCTCGCCGTCGGAAGGCGACGCGGGCTGCGGAGCCGTCAGGTTCGCGTTTCCTGCCGGTGTGGGCGTCGTGGGTGTCTTCTCTCCGCAGGCCAGTGCGACGCCTAGTACGCTCATGACAACCGGGATTCTCCAGATTCTCGACATGTGTCCTCTCTCGTGAAATGTCAACTTCGCACAGCTTTTCGTTTGTGACGAACGGAGGCCGCTCGGTCGCGGCGTCGCGCCTCGAGCAGCGACGAGCGCGCGGCCTCGAGCACGATGATGCTCCGCTGCCGAAGCGCGACCTCGTCCGACTGACGGGCTGTCCTGAGAATGTCCGCGACGGCGTTGAAGATGCGACGATCGCCGTCTGGCAGCTGCCGATCTTCGAGCGAGTCGCGCAGCAGCAACTCCAGCTGCGAGATGGTCAGCGGCTGATCGAAAGAGATCAGCGCGCGTCCGTCGGGGAGTGGCACGAGGCTCACTCCGGTTCGCTGCTCCAGCGTGTGGGTGGGATTGACGACGATGACGGCCTTCCGGCCGAAGACCGCGAGCTCCGCGGGCGGGTGCGGACGCTTGGCGAGCTCTGGTTGCGTCAGCCGAACGACGGCGCGACTGAGGTCTCCGTCGACCGACCTGAGCGCCGCGATGACCTCTTCAGGGAGCGTCAGCGTGACGGCGGACGAGCGTCCGAGGAACTTCCTCGGTCGCCCGCGCCGCGGGCGCACAGCGTCCAGACTCGCGTTCATCATGACTGTCGGGGGAGCGTTGGTGCGTGAGGGCCGGGGTATTTCTAAGTATTATTCACGCTGTTTGGCCAAAAATCAATAACAAAATCCGCCGTCCGTTTACAAATCCGCTATCAGGCACGCGAGCGGATGAGGGGCCCAGGCCGGAAGCGGTCAGAGATCTCCCGTCCGCATCCTAGCTTTGAGCAGATCCATCGTGCGCCAGCACATCGCGAGAATCGACCACGTGGTGTTCTGCGTGCCGCCGGACACGAATGGCGCGGCATCGGCCAGGTAGACGTTCGGGACGTCGTGGAGGCGGCAGGAGGGATCGGTCACGGAGCTCTTCGGGTCGGTGCCCATCCGCGCCGTGCCGATCTCGTGGATCGACCAGCCCGGCGGATACGCCTCGCGGACGATCCGGATGTCCTCGGCGCCGGCGGCCTTCAGCATCTCCTCCAGGCTGTCGGCCATGTCTGTCGCCATCTTCAGCTCGTTGTCGCCGAAGCGGTAGTCGAAGCGGAGGACGGGGATACCCCAGGCGTCCTTGATGTCGGCATCCAGCGTGACGCGGTTTTCCTTGATCGGCAGCACTTCGCCGAAGCCGCCGAGGCCGAAGGGCGCGGCGTAGTACTTGCGCACGTTCGACTTGAGCGCCTTGCCGAAACCGGGGATGTCGTGCGCGAAGCTCGGGTATTCGCTGCATCCACCGCCGCCCTGGAAGTGGTAGCCGCGAATGAAATCCGGGTGGCGATCGGTCACGTTGCGAAAGCGCGGAACGTACGGCGTCACCGGCCGTCCGTCGTCCAATGTCGGCTCGGTCCCGATGCGCGCGGGGATGAAGCCGCTGCCGCGGATCCCCATGATGTGCTCGCTCAGGTAGCGGCCGAGCATATCGGAAGAGTTGCCGAGGCCGTTCGGATGCGACCGGGACTTCGAGTTCAGGAGGATGCGCGTCGAGTCGAGCGTGCCGGCGCCGAGCACGACGATCGGCGCCTTGAAGTCCATGACGTCGCGCGTTTCGGCGTCGATCACGCGTACTCCCGTCGCGCGCGACGGGTTCGCGTCGTCGACAATCACTTCCGTGACAATCGAGTACGGCCGGACGGTGAGGTTGCCGGTGTCGCGCGCCGGATAGATCAGCGCGGTGGGGGAGTGAAAGCTGGCGTTGATGTCGCAGCCGCGCCCGCATCGTCCACGCCCGACGCACCGCATCCGGTACTTGCTCATGACGCCGTCGGTCGTCACGCCGGCCCGGCCCGGGATGTAGTGGCGGCCCATCGGCTGGATGGCGCGCTTGAACGCGACCTCGACGCAATTGAGCTTCGACGGGCGCTGGAAGACGCCGTCGGGAACCTGATCGAGCCCCTCTTTCGTGCCGGAACAACCGAGGAGCACGTCGACCTTGTCGTAGTAGGGTTTCACGTCCTCGTACGAGATCGGCCAGTCGACGTCGAACCCGTCGCGGCTGGCGGCCTTGAACTGCAGCGGGCCATACCGGAGTGCGCCGCGTCCCCAGAAGTTCGTCCTGCCGCCGAGCACGCGCGCGCGCACCCAGCTGTACGGAGTCCCGGTCGTCGGATGCTGCTTCTCGTCCACGACCCAATTCCGCGTGAACGTATTGGATGCGTACGACGCCACCTTCTTGTACTGCTCGAAGGCAGGACTGTTGCCGTACGGCCGGTCGAGGAAGCTGTACTCGGCAACGCCGATCGCGCGCTCGCCCGCGGGAAGCCGGCCGCGCCGCATCGATGCATACGGCCACTCCATCGTCCGGTATTCCTTCTGCCAGTCGAGCATCCGGCCCGCCTCGAGCAGGAGCACCTTGACGCCGGCGGTCGCGAGCTGGAAGGCCGCCATCCCGCCGGCGGCGCCGCTGCCGACGATGATGACGTCCCAGCGCGCCGAGCCGGGCTTGATCGACGCGGCGAGCCGCTTCGATTCGTCGGTGATGTTGGTCAGGTCGAGGGAGAGCGTCCGATCCGTTTGCATTGTTTTGGTTGTTCAGGCCCCAAGCCCCGAGCCCCAAGCCCTGGGCCCCGTAGCGCAGCCCTTCAGGGCTGCTGCTGCGTGCGTGTCTGCATTTTCTGCCCGCAATGCGGGCAGTCCTTGCCATCCTCGGTCTGGCAGCCCACGAACGCCGCCAGGAGCTGATTGCCCTTGTAGTGCAGTTCCTTGTGAATCCCGATCTCCGACGTGTAGTAACCGTGGATCGTCGCCTGCTTCGCCATCACGAAGAACGTTTCACTGGGCGTCTGCGGCTTCAGCTCGTTGCGGCTGATGTCGGTCAAGAGCGCCTCGGCCTGCGCAGGCTGGAGCTTGACGAACGGCTGGCCGAACCGCGTCCCGGCTTCTTCGTCGAGCTCTTCCAGACCGCCGAGCCATTGAAGCTTCAGCGTGTCGTCCGACTCGCTGAGCAGCAGGTCGATGTAGTCCGCGACACGCGCGTCCTTCGCGCCGGGCGAACGTTCGTCGGCGGGGATGATCGTCTCGACGAGCGCCTCAAGTGTCGCGTACTGCGCGGGCGACAACACGAGCAGTTTGGGTGGAGCCTTTGCACTCTGCAGCTGGGCGAAGGCGAGTAGTCCGTCCTCCGACAGCCAGGGCACGAATGCGACGGCGCCGGCGGTCGTCCCGAGGGTTCTGAGCGCCTCACGCCGGTTCATGGCGCTGGCGGGCCCGGCTCGACGCCTGGAATCGGGGGGGCCGCCTTGATGGTCGTCACAGGTCCCATCGCATACTGCTGCGGTCCAAGCCGGCTCGTGGACGCGAGCAGGCCGTCCCACGCGATCTCTTTGCCCGTGTACGCCGAGTCGCGGCCCATGATCGCGATGAGGGTCGCGGTCGTCGTTTCCTTCGCCGTGTTCATCGGTTTCCCGGCCCGAATCGCCGTGATCCAGTCCGCGTGCTCCTGCACGAGGGCGTCGTTCATCGGGCCGTCGTATTTCCAGATCTGTTTGCCCGACAGGTCGTGGATCGTTCCGTCGAGGTTCGCGACGCCTTTGGTGCCGACGACGATCTCTTCGCGGACGTTCGCGCATCCATTGAGCTGCCGGATCGTCGTGTGCAGGTGCACCCCTTCGGGGAAAGCGTAGTCGGCGCTGAAGAAGTCGTACTGATCGCCGGTCGGCCGCCGCAGCCGCGCGCCCATGCCGACCGCCTTCAGCGGCGGCTGGCCCGTGATCCACAGCATGGCGTCGAGATGGTGGATGTGCTGCTCGACGATGATGTCGCCCGAAAGCCACGTCCAGTTGACCCAGTCACGAATCATGTATTCCATGTCGGACTGGCCAGGTTGCGGCGTCCGATACCAGAGCGCGCCCTGGTTGCGGAACGCACGCAGGGACTGGATGTCGCCGATTTCCCCGCCGCGAACGCGCCGCTGAACCTCCATGCGGACCAGCTCGCGGCGCAGCTGTGTGCCGGTCAGCACGCTCAGGCCGAGGCTTGCCGCCTTCTCCGCCGTCTGCAACACGGACTGCGCGCCGGGCACGTCGACGGCGACCGGTTTCTCGATGAAGACGTGCTTTTTCGCCTCGACCGCCGCCGCGAAGTGCGCCGGCCGGAAGTGCGGCGGCGTCGCATGCAGGACGACGTCGATGCCGGAGTCCAGGAGCTTCTGATAGGCGTCGAAGCCGACGAAGCAGTGCGAGTCCGGAATCTCCTGTCCCTTCTTTTCCTTGAGCAGGCGCCGCGCCTCATCGACGCGGTCGGGAAAGACGTCCGCCAGCGCCGCTATCTGCAGGTTGGGCCCGGCCGCGAGGAAGTTCACCGCCGCGCCACGGCCCCGCCCTCCGCAGCCGATCAGGCCCGCCTTGAGCAAGGGGCCGTCCGGCGCCTGGGGAGTAGTGGCTCCCGAGCGGATTGGAGCGCTCTGCGTGCCGCGGCTGGCCGTTCCGGCGCAGCCCGCCATCGCGGCCGCGCCGATCGCCGCAACCGATCCGATGAAGTCGCGCCGGTCGATCGCCGGGTTTCTGGTTTTCATGAGTCTTTTCCTGTTTAGTCTTTCCTGTAGAGTCCGGCTTCAGCCGGACTAGTATACGACCGCTAGGAGCGCACCATGCACAGCCGCCGCACTTTCCTGACGTCGGTCGCCGCAGGGGTTCTGGCCGCGACTCATCGGTCCCAGGCGCAATCGGCGACCGGCGCGCCAGGCGCGATCCGCAAGGCCGTGCTCATCTCGATGCTGCCCAAGGAGCTCCCGTACGCCCAGCGGTTCGCGCTCGCGCGCGAGGTTGGCTTCGAGGGCATCGAGATGCAGACGATCGCGAAGCCGGAGGAAGCGGCGGAGATCAAGGAAGCGGCGCAGAAAACCGGGCTACGCATTCACTCCGTGATGAACGCCGACCACTGGCGCTTCCCGCTGTCGAGCGCCGATCCAGCGGTGGTGAATCAGTGCGTGGCAGGCATGGAGACGTCGATGCGGAACGCCGCCCTCTGGGGGGCCGACGCCGTGCTCCTGGTGCCCGCGGTCGTCGACGCGAAGACCTCTTACAAGGAGGCCTGGGTTCGATCGCAGCGCCTGATCAAGGAGCGGCTGCTGCCGCTGGCGCGCGATCTCAAGGTGATCGTCGCGGTCGAGGAGGTCTGGAACAAGTTCCTCCTGAGCCCGCTGGAGTTCGCGCGCTACGTCGACGAGCTCGACTCGCCCTGGGCGAAGGCCTACTTCGACGTCGGCAACGTCGTCTTTTATGCGTACCCGCAGGACTGGATTCGCACGCTCGGCAAGCGGATCGTCAAAGTGCACCTGAAGGACTTCCAGCTCGATCGGCCCAACGGCCGCTTCACCTGGAAGAACCTCGGGGAGGGGGACATCGACTGGCCGGAAGTGCGGCGGGCCTTCGCCGAGATCGACTACCGCGGGTTCATGACGACGGAGATCTCCGGCGGTCCGCAGGAGTACCTGAAGGACGTGGTCACCCGCGTAGATAGATTTCTCGCGGGTGAGAAGCCGGTGGCCGCCCCGAGCGCGGCGGCACACGACGGAGGAGGGCGGACCTCTTAGGTCCGCCATCGTCAACAATCCAGACAGCGCGTCTCGTCGAAGATGTCCGTGTGCTTTTCCGGGTTCTCGCGCGCGTAGTTGACCAGACATCGGATCGCCTTCCCGATGTCGCCGAGCCCGTGCTTCGCGGCCATCTCCTGGAGGAACTGCACCTTCGCGGACTCCAGATCGACTGAATAGCTCTTGGCGTCCTTCACGACACGCTCCTACCACGGGCAGCCCTGAAGGGCTGCGCTACGCCGGCAGCCCTGAAGGGCTGCGCTACACCGGCAGCCTGAAGGGCAGCGCTACTCGCTGCTCCTTCCCCCGTTCGTCCGCTTCATCTTCTCGGGATCCCAGTTGATCGCCCGGCCCTCGAAGTAGCTGTGGTTCGCGAGCACCGCGGGTCCGCCCGCGCGAAGTCCGAACGTGGCGTCTTCGATGACCGGCTGACGCGATCGCATCGCGTTGAAGAACGTCCTGAAATGCTCGACCGAGTCGTTGTAGTCCCGCGGCGCGGTGTACACCTCTTCCGCGCCCGTCCGCAGCTCCGGCCGGTCCGGATACTGCTCGCGGTACTGCTTCAGGAATTCCTCTTCCATCGCCTTCGGGAACGTATCGGCGCTGTGGCCGGGCTCCTTCGAGCGCTGCCGGCGCGCCAGGGTGACGGAGCCGCCGCCGATGGTGATCACGCCGTCCGGGCCCACGAACCGGAACGCCTGACCTTCACCCGATCCGTCCGCGAAGTTCACCTTCAGCATCAGCGTGTGCGCCGGATGCGTCGACGTCTTCGGGTAGTCGAACAGCGCGAGCATGACGTCCGGGACGTCGCGGCCGTCCTTCCAATATCGGATGCCGCCGGTCGCGATGATGCGCGTGGGGCCGATCGAATCGAGCACGAAGTGAATCCCGGTGAAGAGGTGAACGAAGAGGTCGCCGGGAATGCCGGTGCCGTAGTCGCGGTAATTGCGCCAGCGGAACATCCGGATGGGCTCGAACGGCCGTTTCGGCGCGGCCCCCAGGAAGCGGGTCCAGTCGACCGTCTGGGGGGATGCGTCGGGCGGAATCGAGTACCGCCACGCGCCCTGGGACGAATTACGGTTGATATACGCCTCGACCAGGTTCAGCTCGCCGATCGATCCCGCGCGAAACAGCTCTCTGGCCTTCGCGTAGACGATCGAGCTGACGCGCTGGCTGCCGACTTCCACGATGCGCTTCGTCCGGCGCTCGGTCTCGATCAGCTCGAGACCGTCCTCGGGCTCCTGCACCATGGGCTTCTCGACGTACACGTCCTTTCCGGCCTTCATCGCGTCGACCGCGACGCGCGCGTGCCAGTGATCGGGCGTCGCGATGATCACCGCGTCCACGTCCGGGCGCGCGAGGACCTCCCGGTAGTCGCGCGTGGTGAACACGTGATCGCCGTGCATCTCCTTGGCCAGCGTCAGGCGGCCGTCGTACACGTCGGCGACCGCGACGAGCTCGACGCCCGGCACGCGGAGCGCCGAACGCGTGTCGTTGATCCCCTGGATGCCGAAGCCGATCGTCGCGATCTGGATCCGGTCGGCCGGCGGGACCTCCTGTTTTTCGCCGGCTGTCTGGGCGCGGAGAATCGTCGTCGATGTTGCCGCCGCGGTGACGCCGGCCCCCGCGGTCTTCAGGAACTCACGTCGCGTTGGTCGCATGCTCATACTCCATCTCACCTATCAGCGGCAGCGCCACCGGCCGGCCGCCTTGTTCGGCCGACCGATCCGCCGCCAGACAGATCTCCATCGTCTTCTGCGCTTCGAACACGCTGATCGACGTCTCACGGCCCTCATCGATGCAGGACACGAGCTCGTCCATTTCGGCTTGAAACGGATGGTGGCTGACGTCCGCGGAGCCGGGCATCACGCAGACGATGCGAACCGCGGGACGGTCGAGCACGTCGACGGTCGACTCGAGCCTGACGTCCTCGAACGGGTTCTCGCGCGCCAGCGCGTCGAGGTCCATCTTCCCTTCCAGCGACTGCAGCAGGTCCTGTCGAAGCGTGGCGCGGTCGCCCATCAGCTCGACGCCGAAATTGTACGGCAGCTTGAAGTCGGTCGAGCTCGTGACGTGCCCGAGCGCCTTCCCCTCGAGCCGGAGGTTCGCGATGATTGACGTCGGCCATTCGTAGCCCGGCGTGATTCGCGTGTGGAACGCGCTGACCTCCACCGCCTCGAGCCCCGAGCACCACCGCAGCGCGTCCACCGCGTGGCAACCTGCCGCGAGGAGGTGGCTGCGTCCCTTTTCCCGCGTGCGGACCCAGTCCCAGCCGGAATACCAATCGGTCACGTGCGAGAGGTACTGCGTGCGCGCGAAGCGAACCTCGCCGAGCCATCCGGACGTCCGCAGCCAGCGGGCGAACTTCAGGAACGGGTTATACCGGAGCTCGAAGGAGACGATCGTGCGGACGCCCGCTTCCCGCACGGCGTCGCGGACGCGCACGAGCTCGGCGACGTCGAGCGCGGTCGGTTTCTCGAGCACCATGTGCTTGCCGGCGCGGGCGGCGGCGACCGCCTGTTCGGCATGCAGGTGATTGGGCGTCGTGATCGAGATGATGTCGACCTCCGGAGAGGCCAGCAGGTCCTGGAAGCGGGTCGTGACCCGCGCCTCGGGCAGGATGAGGCCGTACTTCGACAGGTTCTCCCGCGTCCGCCCCTCGTCCCGGCCGCAGAGGGCCGTCACGGCGGTGCGCGGGTTCTTCTGAAAGGCCGAGATGTGCTGCGACGCGCACCATCCGATCCCGCATACGCCGACGCCGAGCCTGCCGTCCCGGGTGGGCATCGTGAACTCCCGGAGAGAGGGTAGACTAGTGCCCGCCATGAACGCAAAGCCTCTTCTCCCGCTCGCGCTCGCCCTCGTCATCCTCGTCCCGGCGGCCGCTCAGGACGGGTTTACGCAGCTGTTCAACGGCCGCGACCTGACGGGCTGGAAGGTGCCCGACGGCGACAACGGCCACTGGAAGGTCGTCGACGGCGTCATCGACTACGACGCCGAGAGCGAGGCGTCCGGCGACAAGAGTCTCTACAGCGAGCGCACGTTCGGTAACTTCGTGCTGCGGGTGGACTGGCGCATCAAGAGCACGCCGTACACGAACCCGTCGGTCCCGATCATCAAGCCCGACGGGACCCACAAGAAGGATGCCGACGGCAAGGAGATCCGGATCGCGGTGCCTGACTCGGATTCAGGGATCTATCTGCGCGGCGCGAGCAAGGCCCAGGTGAACATCTGGTGCTGGCCGGTGGGCTCGGGCGAGGTGTACGGCTACCGGATGGATCAGAAGATGCCCGCCGCCGTACGCGCCGGCGTGACGCCGAAGAAGCTCGCCGACCGGGACATCGGCGCGTGGAACACGTTCGAGATCACGCTGCAGGGAGACCGGCTGACGGTCGTGCTCAACGGCGACGAGGTCATCAGCAAGGCCCAGTTGCCCGACGTGCCGGCGCGCGGTCCGATCGGGCTTCAGCACCACGGCGCCAAGAAGGCGGGTATCTGGTCAAGCCCGCCGAGCCTGGTCCAGTTCCGCAATATCTCCATCAGAGAGCTGCCGTAGCCGGGCCACGGATTCCACGACCGGCATCACGGTGAGATCAGCCGGAGCTTCGGGAAGTACGTCCGATAGCGCCGGGCATCGCGCGTCAGCAGCGTGTAGCCCGCGATGGCCGCGTGCGCGCCGATGTAGAAGTCGGGGAGCGGATGCTGCCGCGCGCCGCCGCGCCGGCGGTACGCGGCGTGCGCTTTGCCGGCGAGGAACGCCGCGGGCCACGGCAGCGGCTCGCGCGTGAAGTAACCGGCTGGCAGCGCGGCGTCGAGATCTTCGATCGCGTCGAAGCCGATCGACACTTCGGCGTAGACGATCGGATTGACGATGAGACGGCCGGCCTCCGCGCAGCGCTCGAGAGCAGCCGCAGACCACTCCTGCCATTCCTCGTCTTCTGTCAGGAGGTCGAGGAGAACGTTACTGTCGACGAGGGTCTGTGGCACGACGCTACCCGCGTGTGAGGGCCATGATCTCGTCGGTCGTCAGGCCCGTCGTCGCACGCCCTTTCAGGTGCGCGACGATTCCTCGGCCACGCGCGCGGCTCCGCCGCGCCTTCCGCACCCGGACGGCGTCTCCGTCGACCTCGAACTCGACTTCGGTGTTGGGCAACAGGCCCAACCGCTCGCGTATCTCCAGAGGAATGGTCACCTGACCTTTGGACGTGAGTCGCATGGTAAGACTCCTACCAGTAAGAGTCTAACACGCCTCGAGGAGGAACGCCGTCGACGACTATCGCCGCTGGAGCAGCGCCTGAAGGAGCCGGGCGTCAAGTCCGGCGAATGGTGTTCTACCGCCGATGGCCCGCGCCGGCGAGGGGTTCCTTCGTCACCGCAACCTTGCCCAGTTCCAGAACCTGCTCGGCCGACGTGGTGGCAAAGAGCTGCATCATGCGGGCGACGATTCCCGTCCAGCCCGTCTGGTGGCTGGCGCCGAGGCCGGCGCCGTTGTCGCCGTGAAAATACTCGTAGAACAGGATGAGATCCCTCCAGTGAGGATCGTCCTGGAACTTCGTGGAGCCGCCATACACCGGCCGTCGGCCGTTGCGGTCTCTCTGGAAGATCCCCGACAGCCTGCGCGCGATCTCCTCGGCGACGCCGTATAACGTCATCCGACGCCCCGATCCAGTAGGACACTCGATCGTGAAGGTGTCGCCGTAGTACGCGTAGTACCTGCAGCAGCGCCCGGATGATCAGCCCATTGACCGGCATCCAGATCGGCCCGCGCCAGTTGGAGTTGCCGCCGAACATCCCGCTGTCGGATTCCGCCGGCAGGTACGACACTCGATACTCCTGGTTGCCGGCGTGGAACACGTAGGGATGGCGCTCGTGATACCGCGAGATCGATCGAATGCCGTAAGGACTCAGGAACTCTTGCTCGTCGAGCATCCGGGCCAGCACCCGGCGGAGCTTCTCCTCGTTCAGGATCGCGCCAAGCATGCGGTCCTTTTCCCCGCGCTGGGCCGGGTCCTGGATGAACGCGGTCAGCTCGGGGCGCGCATCGATGAACTGGCGCAGCCGGGGTACGAGCGACGGGTTTTTCTTCACCAGCTCGCCCTCGAACACCGTGACGGCGCAGAGCGGAAGCAGTCCGACCATGGAGCGCACCTTGAGCCGTTGGGCGCTGCCGTCCGGCAGCCTGAGCACGTCGTAGAAGAATCCGTCCGTCTCGTCCCACATCCCGACGTCGCCGCCGCCATGAATCATCGACGACGCAATCCAGAGATAGTGCTCGACGAACTTGAGGCTCATGTCGCGGTAGGCGGGCTTCTCCAGCGCCAGCTCTGACGCAATTTCGAGCATGTTCTGACAGAAGAGCGCCATCCAGGCGGTGCCGTCCGCCTGCTCCAGGTAGCCGCCGGTCGGCAGCGGGGAGCTCCGGTCGAAGACGCCGATGTTGTCGAGCCCGAGGAATCCACCTTCGAACACGTTGCTCCCGGAGCGATCCTTCCGGTTGACCCACCACGTGAAATTGAGGACGAGCTTGTGGAACGACCGCTCGAGCCAGTCGAGATCGCCGCGCCCGTGCCTGGCCTTCTCGAGGCGGTAGGTGTAGATCGTCGACCAGGCGTGCACGGGGGGGTTGACGTCGCCGAAGTTCCACTCGTACGCGGGAATCTGCCCGCTGGGATGGAGATAGCGATCCTGCAGCATCAGGTCGAGCTGCTGCTTGCCGAAGTCTTCGTCGACCATCGTCAGCGCCAGCACGTGGAAGGCGAGGTCCCACGCCGCGTACCAGGGGTACTCCCATTTGTCCGGCATCGAGATCACGTCGGTGTTGAGCATGTGATGCCAGCGATCGTTGCGAGGGCCGGCGCCGCGGCGGGGCTTGAACGGATCGACGCCCCGCTCGGTGAGCCACTGGTCGACGTCGTAGTTGTAGAACTGCTTGGACCAGAGCATGCCGGCGAGCGCCTGACGCATCACGTTCGCCGCATCGCTATCGAGCGACGACGGGATGACCTCGCCGTAGAACTCGTCGGCGTCCCCCCGGCGTTCGGTCATGACCGCGTCGAACGCCGGGCCGAAGGAATCGATGGCGGTGCCGGGGCCCGCTGCGGTATCCGACAGGCGCAGGCGGATCACCTGTGACGCCCCGGCGCCCACGGTGAACGAATAATGGGCCGCAGCCTTTGTCCCCGAGTGCGCGGGGTTCACCGCCTGCCGTTGGCCGCGCACGACGTAGTTGCCGATCCCGTCTTTGACGTACGGGGTCCCGTTCGGCCTGTGGCCGACGCGTTCGGTATTGGTTTCGTTCTCGGTGAACAGCCACTCGGGCGCGCCATCGCCGGAGAAACGCCGCTCGCCGAGCACCGGATGTAATGCCGCGACGGTTCCGGCGTCGACGCGTTTCAGCGTCGGCCGGGGCACATCGTCACCCCACGACCACACGTTGCGGAACCAGATGGTCGGCAGCACGTGCAACGTTGCGGCCTCGGGTCCGCGGTTGCTCACCGTGATCTGGATCAGCATGTCCTCGGGAGAGGCTTTCGCGTACTCCACGAGCACGTCGAAGTACCGGTCCTGATCGAAGATCCCGGTGTCGAGCAGCTCGTACTCCATTTCGTGACGGCCGCGCGTCTGGTTCGTCCGGACGATATCGTCGTAGGGATAAGCCGCGTGGGGGTACTTGTAGAGGTATTTCATGTACGAGTGGGTCGGCGTCGAATCGAGGTAAAAGTAGTACTCCTTCACGTCCTCGCCGTGGTTCCCCTCGCTGTTCGTCAGGCCGAAGAGCCGCTCCTTGAGGATGGGATCCTTGCCGTTCCAGAGGGCCAGCGCGACGCAGAGCAGCTGCTTGTCGTCGGAGATTCCGGCAAGCCCGTCTTCACCCCATCGATAGGCGCGGGAGCGTGCCTGATCGTGGTTGAAGTAGCTCCAGGCGTCGCCCGAGGCGCTGTAGTCCTCGCGGACGGTCCCCCACTGCCGTTCGCTCAGGTACGGTCCCCACCTCCGCCACGCGACCTGCGAATCGCGCGCCTCGTTCAGCCGCCGCACCTCGGCGCCCGGACGTCGATCTGTTGTCGTCATTACACCCTCTGTTCCAACTGACACCCCACGTCAGATCAGAAACTGTATCCGAGATAGACCATCGCGTAGGTGAAGTTCTTCGTGCGGTCGAACCCCTGTTGGACCGCCTTGCCTGGATCGGCATAGGCCGCGAGGAAGCTGGCGGTGAAGTTCGTGTTGATCTTCCAGTCCAGGTACCAGTCGATCTCGAATGCCAGATCTTTCTCGGTGACGCCCTCCGCGAACGACGCAGGCTCGTCGAGCGTGAACCGGAAGAACAGCAGGCCGGTGCCAATAGCGTCGTTCGGTGTCAGGTCCACGCGGAGCAGGTGCGACATCAGGTTGGAGTTCGACAGGAAGTATTCGCCCGCTATCTCACCCTGCCACCACTGGCCCCAGTCGTTGAAGCCGAGAAAGAGCGGATCGAACGCCTCGTTGGCGGGGGTCGCCGGATCGTCGCCTTCGAAGAAGGCGTAGCGATAGGACACGACCGGCGTCCAGGCCACGTCACTCAGTTGATACGCGGCCTGGAGCGTCCATGCGTTCGAGTCGAGCGCCTCGCCGTTGTCTTCGACCGCATACTCGAACTCGAAAGACAGATCGGGCAGATTCGGCAGCGGCGCCGTGTAGGCTCGCAGGTTGAGCACGTTCAGCCCGTCCCGTTCCGGCCTGAACGCCTCGTCGGCGAAGACCCGCAGGTAGGCCGCGCCGAACGTCGACTCCTCGCCGACGGCCAGCTCGTAGTTCGCGCCCCACAGCCGGCTGCCCGAATCGGCCTCCGGCAGCTCGTCCCTGTCCAGGTAGAACAGTTCGGCGGTGTGAGGGCCGGGCTTGAAGCGGCCGATGGCGGCGAGCTCGAACGCTTTCCGCGCGTTGGTCCAATAGCCGCCGCGGGTGCCGCCTTCGGCGCTGCCGTCGTACAGCAGCATGCCGTGGCCGATGGTGTACTGCGATCGCCCGACCGTGAAGTCCAGAGCGTTCTCGCCGAAGCGCTCGAGCGTCTTTCCCGATCGCCAGCCGATGTAGAGGTCTTCGGGCCCGAACGACGACACGTCCTCGCCAAACGCCTTCGGGACCGAACCGTACGTGCGCTCGCCGACCGCGCTCACCTTGCCGTAGATCTGGCTGCTCGAGCCCAGCGTGTAGGTCGCCGACAGGGCCGGCTTCACATAACCCTCGAACCACTGGTCGCTGAGGTTCTCCACGACGCCCTCCCTCGGGTTCGTGAACAAGGAGTTCTGGAACCCGAAGTTGCCCCAGCCTGCATCGAAATTGAAGGTCCACTGCAGCCGTGACGGAAGGCCCGTAGGCCGCGCCTCCGCCTGCGGCGGCGGCGGATCCTGTCCGCGCGCGGCAGTCGGGAGCATCAGGATCGCCAAAGCCGGCAGAACCCGCATCGCAGGCCTCATGTGGTCCGCTCCGAGAGTAGGAGACCCTCAGGTGAGGTTCTATTGGACCTTGGTTCAGTATTGACGCGGCCGGTGCTATCGGAGAGCTTTACGCATGCGTTTCTTCCGAATGTGTGTCGTCCTGTGCTTTCTGGCGGCATCGGCGCTCGAGGCCCGGGCGCAGGATCAGCCTCCTCCCGCTGCAGTCCCGGCTCCACCCACGCAGGCGGTCCTGTCTGAACAGGTGCCCGCCACGCTCATGGTCTGGAATCGGCCGATCGCTGTGTTTCGCGCACCCTTCGGCTCCAACAGTCCGAAACAGCGAACCGAAACGGCCTCCGCGCGGATCGAAGCCGCGCTCGACAGGCTCGTCCCCGAGGAGATCCGCTACACCATCGCGGAGTTGGGCGCCGACCGCGGGGTCCTTGTTGTCGGCGCGGCGGACGTGCTCTTCGGGATTCTCGAGAAGGACCTGCCCCAGGACACCGCGAGCTCGCTCGACGCGGCTGGCGCCCAGGCGGTGAGTCGGCTGCAGACATTGCTGCGCGAGCGCGCCGAGCAGCGCCGGTGGCCGGTCCTCCTCCGCAGCATCGCTGAGGCGCTGCTCGCGACGGTCGCGTTCGTGGTGATTTGGCTGGCCAGCTGGCGAGCGCTCCAGTGGCTGCTGGCCCGGCTGACGCCCGCCGCCGCCAGGCGGATCAAGGCGGCGGCGATCGCCGGGATCGATCCGCGCCCCTTCGTGTACTGGGCCCTCGGCTGGCTCATTCGCCTTATCGGCCTCGCGGTGAGACTGACGGCCGCCTACCTCTGGCTGACGTTCGTCCTGTCGCGCTTCGCCTACTCGCGGCCGTGGGGCCAGACGCTCGGTGGATTTCTGATCGACACGCTCACGCGGATGGCGGCCGCCGTGGTCGACCATCTCCCGAATCTGATCACGCTCGCGGTGATCCTGCTCATCACACGCATGGTCGCGGCGGCGGCCGGCGCCTGGTTCCGTGCAGTCGAGCGAGGCGACCTGCCGCTCTCCTGGCTCGATCCGCTCGCTGCGAAAGCCGCACGGCGTCTGGCGGTGCTCGCCATCTGGGTCTTCGCGATCACGGTGGCGTACCCTTATGTCCCCGGCGCGAATACCGAGGCGTTCAAGGGAGTGAGCGTCTTCGTCGGCCTCATGGTGTCGCTGGGATCGGTAGGCATCGTCGGCCAGATACTGGGTGGACTCTTCGTGACGTTCAATCGTGCGCTGCGGCCAGGCGACGTCGTCAAGGTCGGGAACGTTCACGGCGTCGTCAAGGACCTCGGGCTCGTGAGCGTCACGCTCACCACGCGCGCGCAGGAAGAGGTCACGATTCCGAACTCAGTCGTCGTGGCCGATGCCATACGGAACTTCTCGCGCGCGCCTGCCGGCGGGGTCGTGCTCTCCACGTCCGTGACGATCGGCTACGACGCACCGTGGAGACAGGTGCGCGCGATGCTGCTGCTTGCCGCCGCGCGGACCGACGGCGTTCTGCAGGAACCGGCCCCGGTGGTCTTCGAGACGGCGCTCTCGGACTTCTACGTCGAGTACGAGCTGGTCGCGCATGGCACCATCTCGGTGCCAAGGCCGGTGCTCATGTCCAGGCTGCACGAGCAGATTCTCGACGCCTTCAACGAGCAGGGCGTCCAGATCATGAGTCCGCACTTCGAGGGTCAGCCCGACAAGCCCGCGGTCGTCGAGCGCTCGAAGTGGTTCGCCGCACCGGCCGCGAAACCGTGACGAGCTTCACCCGCCGAGCGCGATGGCTGCTGCCACGAGGAGCACACCGACGAGCATCATCACCAGCCCGGTGATCAACCGGTTCGCGTTGGTGTGACGCGCCCAGAAGTACCCAACGCCGAAGAGCATCGCGACGAGAAGGCCGTTCGAGACGCGGAGAGCCAGTCGAGCGTCGTCGATCAGCATGAACGGCACGGCCGCCGGCAGGGCCGTGAGGAAGACGAGCACCGCGCACGCGATGCCGCCGTAGATGTCGGACCGCTCGAGTCTGGTTGGGGTCACGGGCATCCGGCCGGCCAGGGTCAGGATCGATCGGTAAAACCGCGCGCGCTCGTCCGCGGTCGTGATGTCAGAGAGTCTCGGGTCGAGCTCCCACGCGATGATCGCCAGGGCGCCCGACTCGCCGGACTGGCGGAGCAGCGACCGGATGCGGGCCGATCGACTGCGATTGAACATCGCATCCATGATGTACATGGCGCCGTCGATGATGCCCCAGGCCAGGTTGCAGCCAAGCGCCGCGACGAGCAGGGTGCGGCCGCTGTCTTCTCCTTCACCCGCCGCCAGACCGGCGCCCAGCGTGAAGGTGAGGACCATGATCAGGCCGAAGAACACCTCCGCCAGACTGGAGGCCGGCGCGATGAATTTCTCGACGAACGAGCGTTTGAGCGTGGGGGACGGATGGGCTAGCGGCATTGGGTCAACTGAGGCTTCACTTTACGCCAAGCGAAACAGAGATTCTTCGCCAGCGCCGGGAGTCGTTGACTCCACTCGACGCGGGCCCTAAGATGCCGCTTTCGTTCCGAACGCATCGCGGCAGGAGCCCTCCCCATGCAGCTGTCCGTATCCATCCGCATCAACGGCCGGGAGCACAAACACACGGTCGAGCCCCGGCTGCTCCTCGTCGACTTCATCCGCCAGGTTGTCGGCCTGACGGGCACCAAGATCGGCTGCGACACGAGCCAATGCGGCGCGTGCACCGTCCTGCTCGACGGCGTCGCCGTCAAATCCTGCACGTGCCTGGCCGCGCAGGCGGACGGCGCAGCCGTCACGACGATCGAGGGTCTCGCGACCGACGGCAAGCTCCACGCGCTGCAGGAAGCGTTCTGGGCGAAGCACGGCCTGCAGTGCGGCTTCTGCACGCCGGGGATGATCCTCGCCACGCACGACCTCCTGCGACGGAACCCGAAACCATCATCGGACGAAATCCGGCACGCGCTCGAAGGCAACATGTGCCGCTGCACCGGATACCAGAACATCGTGCGATCGGTACAGGAAGCCGCGCAAACGGGAGGCCGGACATGACGACCGCCACGAAGACGTCGGCGTCCTCCACGTCATCTCGCGTGTTTGGCTCCGGGATCAGGCGGCGGGAAGATCCGCGCCTCGTCACGGGAACCGCGCGCTATACCGACGACATCACGCTGCCCGGCATGGTGCACGCCGCGATCCTCCGCAGCCCGCACGCGCACGCCCGCATTCGCAAGATCGACACGGCGCGCGCCAAGGCGGCGCCAGGCGTGCTGGCCGTCTATACCGCCCGCGACATCGAAGGCCACCTCAAGCCGATCCCGTGTCTCTGGCTCGTTCCCAACACGGATCTGAAGATCGGCACGTACTCGGCGCTGGCGACCGAATACGTGCGGTATGTCGGGGACGCCGTCGCGGTCGCCGTGGCGGAGACGCCCTCCCAAGCCGAGGACGCGCTCGACCTGATCGACGTCGACTACGAGGTGCGGCCGGCCGTCGTCGATCCGCAGAAAAGCGCGCAGCCTGACGCGCCGCGCGTCCACGCGGACTTCCCGAGCAATCAGGCGTTCCACTGGACGGTCGCGGGCGGCGACGTCGACGCCGCGTTCAAAGCTCCCGAAATCGTCGTCAAGGATCGAATCGTCCAGCAGCGTCTCATCCCCACGGCCATGGAGACGCGTTCGGCCGTCGCGCAGTACGTGCCGGCTACCGGCGAGCTGACGCTCTGGAACACGACGCAGAATCCTCACATCGTGCGGTTCGCCTGCTCGGTCGTGACCGGCATTCCGGAAGATCGGCTTCGCGTGATCGCGCCGGAAGTCGGTGGAGGCTTCGGCAGCAAGATCGCCCAGTACCCGGGCGAGTTCATCGCGGTCTTCTGCTCGAAGAAACTGGGCCGGCCGGTCAAGTGGACCGAGAGCCGAAGCGAGAACTACCAGGCGACGACCCACGGGCGCGATCACGTCCAGGAGGTCGAGCTGGCCGCCACGCGCGACGGCCGCATCACGGGCCTGCGCTGCAAGGTATGGGCTGGCATGGGCGCGTACCTGTCCACGGCCGCGCCGGGGATTCCAACCATCCTGCACGGCCTGATGCTGTCGGGGCCGTACCGGATTCCGGCGGTTCACGAAGACGTCTACGGCATCTACACGAACACGACGCCGGTCGAGGCGTATCGAGGCGCCGGGCGCCCCGAGGCGACCTACATGCTCGAGCGGCTCATCGACAAGCTCGCGCGCGAGCTGAAGCTCGATCCCGTCGACGTCCGGCGCAAGAACCTGATTCCGCCGTTCGACGACGGGTTCGCCGTTGTCACGGGCCTCACGTACGACAGCGGCAACTACGAGGGCGCGCTCGCCAAGGCGCTGGATCACGTCGGCTACAAGGCGCTGCGCGCGGAGCAGGCCCGCCTTCGAGAACAGGGGAAGTACCTCGGCATCGGCGTTTCGACCTACGTCGAGATTTGCGGTCTCGGTCCGTCGCAGGTCGCTGGCGCGGTCGGCTTCCAGGGCGGCCTCTGGGAGAGCGCGATCGTGCGCTTCCATCCGACTGGAAAGGTGAACGTCTTCATCGGCGCGTCGCCGCACGGCCAGGGTGAAGAAACCACGTTCGCGCAGATCGTGGCCGACGAAGTGGGCGTCGCCGTGGACGACGTGAAGGTCGTGCACGGCGACACCGACAACACCCCGATGGGCTGGGGCACGTACGGCAGCCGGACGACGGCCGTCGGCGGGGCGGCGCTCGCGGTCGCGACGCGCAAAATCAAGGACAAGGCGAAAGCGCTCACGGCGCACCTGCTCGAGGCGGCGCCGGAAGACATCGATTACGCCGGCGGCAAGTTCTTCGTGAAAGGCTCGCCGGACACCTTCAAGACGATCCAGGACATTGCGCTCCTGGCCAACGTCGCCTGGAATCTCCCCGCGGGTATGGAGGCGGGGCTCGAAGCCACGACCTTCTACGATCCGCCGAACTTCTCGTATCCGTTCGGCGCCCACATCGCCGTCGTCGAGGTCGATCCCGAGACTGGACACACCACGCTGAAGCGATACGTGGCGGTAGACGACTGCGGTCCCCAGATCAACCCGGTCATCGTCGAAGGCCAGGTCCACGGCGGCGTCGTCCAGGGGATCGGCCAGGCGCTGTGGGAAGAGTGCGTCTACGACGAGAACGGTCAGCTCCTGACGGGATCGCTCACCGACTACGCGATTCCGCGCGCCGACCTGCTTCCCGACATCGAAGTGCTCTCGACGGTGACGCCGTCGCCGCATCACCCGATCGGCGTGAAAGGCATCGGCGAGGCAGGTACGATCGCGTCCACCGCGACCGTCTACAACGCCGTCATCGACGCGCTCGCGCCGCTGGGCATCACGGGGCTGCAGATGCCTCTCACGCCTGAGCGCGTCTGGCGCGCGATTCAAGAGCAGAAAAAGGGAGCGCGACGATGAACCCCGCAGGCTTCGACTACTATCGGGCGGGCTCCGTTGACGAAGCGCATCGATTGCTCAAGGCGCACCCCGGCGCCAAGCTTCTCGCGGGCGGGCACAGCCTGATTCCGCTGATGAAGCTGCGCCTGTCACGCCCCGCTGCCGTCGTCGACATCGGCAGGATCAAGGAATTGAGCGGGATCGCGTTGAAGGGAGACACGCTGCGGATCGGCGCGCTGACCACTCACGCGGAGCTCGCCTCGTCTTCCGACGTGGCGAAGGCCGCGCCGGCGCTCGCGGAGGCGGCCGCGCTTGTCGGCGATCAGGCGGTGCGAAACCGAGGCACGATCGGCGGGAATGTCGCGCACGCTGACCCCGCCTCTGATTTACCGACGGTGCTCCTCGCCGCCGGCGCCCGGTTGGTGGCGCTCGGTCCGGGCGGGGAACGGACGATCGAGGCGGGCAGTTTCTTCAAGGGGCTGATGGAGACGGCGCTGGCCGACGACGAGGTGCTGACGGCGGTTCTGGTGCCGGCCGTCAAGGCGCGCGAAGGCTCGGCGTACGCGAAGTTCTCTCACCCGGCGTCGCGCTACGCGGTCGTCGGCGCAGCCGCGTTCATCACCGCTCGCGATGGAAAGTGCGAGTCCGCCCGCGTCGCCGTCGGCGGCCTCGTGCCACGGGCGACCAGGGCCGCGTCGGTCGAGTCCGCGCTGTCGGGACAGCCTCTCTCGCCGGAGTCGATCGAGAAGGCATCGGCGAAGGTTGCGGGTGATCTTGGCGCCGACGTGCTGGGAGACATCTACGCGTCGGCGGAGTACCGCAGATCAATGGCTGCCGTCTTCGTCAAGCGCGCGATTACGGCAGCGGCAGATCGCGCCCGTTGATCACGACCCTTCCACAGTCGGTCGAGGGGCTCCAGCAGCTGCTCGGCGGCCAGCAGTACATCGCGGATCGCGGCCTCGCGATTTCGCTGTTCCTGGCGCTGAAGCTCGGGCGTCCGATCTTTCTCGAGGGAGAGGCGGGCGTCGGCAAGACCGAGGTCGCCAAGGTCCTCGCGGCCGGGCTGGGCGTGGAGTTGATTCGGCTCCAGTGCTACGAGGGGCTCGACATCAGCCACGCGGTCTACGAGTGGAACTATCCGCGCCAGATCCTCGAGATCCGGATGCGGGAGACCGCTGGCACCGCCGCCGGGCTGTCCGCCAAGACGCTGTTCACCGAAGACTTTCTGATCAAGCGGCCGCTCCTTCGCGCCCTCGAGGGGGGCACGGGTTCCGCCCCCGTGCTGCTCATCGACGAGATCGACCGGGCGGACGAGGAGTTCGAGGGGTTCCTCCTCGAAGTGCTCTCGGACTTCCAGATCACGATTCCCGAGCTCGGCACGATCAGGGCTCAGCAGCCGCCGATCGTGGTGATCACGTCGAACCGGACGCGAGAGGTGCACGATGCGCTGAAGCGCCGGTGTCTGTATTTCTGGATCGATTATCCGGACTTCGACAAGGAGCTGCGCATCATCACGACGCGGATTCCCGACGCGCCGCGCGCACTGGCCGCAGAGGTCGCCGCGTTCGTGCAGGAAATCCGCGGGGCGGACCTCCTGAAGGCGTCCGGCATCTCTGAAACGCTCGACTGGATGGCGGCGCTGATGGCGTTGAATCAGGCCGAGCTCGACAAGCAGGTGGTCAGCGACACGCTCGGGATCCTCCTGAAGCAGCAGGACGACATCGAGGCGATTCGCGGCGAGCGGCTCGACATGCTGCTGAACCGGGCGCGGACGCGCGGCGTCCGGCGTGCGGAATAGTGCTTCTTCGCAATATTCTGTGGTTCGGCCGGCTGCTGCGCGCGGCCGGGCTCGACGTGCACACCGGCCGCCTGATCGATGGCGTGCGCGGCCTCGAGCTTGTCGGGCTGACGGCCCGCGACGACGTCAGGCATGCGCTGCGAACCGCGCTCGTCCATCGCCACGAAGACCTGGACCGCTTCGACCGCGCCTTCGACCTGTTCTGGCGCCGCCACGAGGCGGGCGAGAGTTCATCTCAGCTCCATTCGCTCGGAGAGCGCCCTCGACGTGTCGTCCTGACGAGCGCCGCACCCATCATCGGATCGATCGTTCCGGACGCCGATCCCGAATCAGGTGAAGAGAAGCGTCTCTCAGCCGCGGTCCAGACGTACAGCCCTCTCGAGGCGCTGCGGCTGAAGGATTTCGCGCGGTTCACGCCGGAGGAAATCGCGGACGCCCGGAGGCTGTTGCGCGAGCTGAACTGGAACGTCGGGCGTCGTCGGACCCGCCGATGGTCTCCAGGCCGAGGGCGCTCGCTCGACCTGCGGCGGCTCGTGCGGCGCAACATGAAGCACGGCGGCGAGCCGCTCGTCCTGCCCAGACGGACCCGCAAAGAGAAGACGCGCCCGCTCGTCGTGATCGCCGACGTCAGCGGCTCCATGGAGCGGTACTCGAGGATGCTGCTGCAGTTCGTGCACGCGCTCGTTCGCCGCCACGCGAACATCGAGGCGTTTCTGTTTTCGACCCGCCTCACGCGGGTCACGCGATACCTGTCCGCGGCCAGGATCGACGATGCGGTCACCGGGGTCGGGCGCGCGGTGTCGGATTGGGGCGGCGGAACTCGCATCGGCGATGCCGTCCGGACGTTCAACCGCCGGTGGGGGAGGCGGCTGATCGCGCACGGGCCCGTCGTGCTCCTGGTCTCAGATGGATGGGATCGCGGCGACCCGGAGCTGCTCCGGAAGGAGGTGGCCCGCCTGCATCGCGCGTGTCATCATTTGATCTGGCTCAACCCGCTGCTGGGATCGCCAGCCTACCAGCCGCTCACGCGCGGCATGCAGGCCGCGCTCCCGCACGTGGACGACTTCCTGCCGGTGCACAATCTCGTGAGCCTGGAAGCGCTCGCGTCGCATCTCAATAGTCTCGAGTCATGAGTTGTGAGTTCTGAGTAACAACCCACGATGCAGATCAGCGGCAGCTACACCTTCGACGCCCCCGCCACGCAGGTCTGGAACACCCTGATGGATACGGCCATCGTGTGCTCCTGCCTGCCCGGATGCCGTGAGCTGAAGCCCCTGGGTGGCGACAAGTACGAAGCGGAGCTCTCGGTGGCGGTCTCTGCCGTCACCGGTACGTTCAAGGGAACGATCGCCATCGAGGATCAGGTGCCGCCGCGCTCGTACAAGATGGTCGTCGAGGGAAGCGGCGGCGCGGGATTCGTACGGGGCCACTCGACGATCACGCTGACCGAGGATGGATCGAAAACGGTCCTCGACGTCGCCGGCGACGTTCAGGTCGGCGGCGCGGTCGCGCGCGTCGGCCAGCGGCTGCTATCCGGCGTCTCGAAGATGATGATGGACCGATTCTTCGAGTGTCTGCGTCAAAAGGCGCTCCCACGGACGTGAGAAGAGGACGCAAAGGTAGAGGAGGTCACAGAGAAGACCGGGTACGATGAGACACAGAGCCACAGAGACTCAGAGATTCAAAAGAGGGATGTTCCTCTGTGTGCCTCTGTGTCTCTGTGTCTCTGCGTTCCCTTACTTCTCTGCGTCCTCTGTTCCTCCCGCGGGCCTGAGAGGCCCGCGCTCCGTGCGCATGCGGAGCTCGCGGTCCGTCCGCTCGAGCTCCGGCCTGGCGCCGAGCCGGGTCGCTTCGCGCCGGCTGCGATCCCACCACTCGCGTGCGCTAGATTCCTTTCCTGAGATCCAGGCCAGCGTTCCAACGAGCCTGAAGATCTCCGGCCGGTCGGTCGCGTTCTTGTCGGCGACTTTCAGCGCCAGTTGTGCGCTCGCGCGCGCCGGCTTGCGAAGCCCCGCGATCGCCGAGCTGTCGCCGCGCCGGCTGGCCTCTTCCAGGGACTGGATGTCGGCAAGCAACCGCGCGACCCGATAGCTGCTCACGTAGTAGGGCGGGATGCGGCCCAGGCGCGCCACGAGCGAGCGGGCTTCCTCGAGAGCCGCATCCGCCGCGGCGCGGTCGCCGCCATGCAGCTCCACGTTTGCCAGCAGGCCCTGGAGATAGATTCGCAGCATGGGATGATCGATTTTCATCAGAACCGGATCGGCCACGCCCGCTTCCCGCCGCGCCTCGTCCAGCTGCCCGCGCTTGAGCAGAAAGCGGGTGTTGAGCAGGTGCATTCGGCCGAGGATCAGATCGTTCTCGGTCGCCGCTCCCATCTCGCGCATCCTGTCGAGGAGCTTCCCGGCGGTCGAGAAGTCCCCTTTCTCGATCGCGATCGCGACGTGCACGACGATATAGACGGAGAGGAACCACTCCTCGCCGATGCGCCTGTTTGCCTCGACGAGCGCCAGATCGCATCCAGGACCATCCCACTGGCCGGTCAGCAGGTTGAGCATGAGGTCCGAGAACCGGTAGTACAGCGCGGTCTTCGGATCGCTCTCGTCGATGAACGGCTTGACGTAATCGAGGATCCGGCGGCTGAGGGTGTATGAGATCGCGGGCACCGAAAAGAGCGCGCTCGTCGCCGCGTACATCGCCGGGCCGTCGTGAACGCTTCGAAGGTCGAAACGGTTGATCCGCCGCAGCGTGCCGAGCGACTCAACGAAGTACCGCCGCGCGTCGACAGACACGATCGCGGTGCCCTTCTTGTACATGACGTCGATGATCGCCTCCTCGCGGGGCGACGGCGTCCGCGCCGGCTGCTTCGTCCGGACGTACAGCCGCGTCAGGATCGAGGCGAGATCGACGGCGACGCCGGCGGCCGTCGGGAGCCGCCCTCTTCGGCGCCAGGCGCGGTAGTGCTCGAGCGCCCGGTCGAAGTGCTCGACCGCTTCGACCATGTAGCCTTTGTTGTAGAAGGCCAGCCCGATGTTGCGCTCCAGCTCCGCGCGGCGATCCGGATCGGCGGCGGGCCCCGCCAGTCGCTGGTAAACGGCGAGCGCTTCCTGGAAGTAGTAGATGGCTTCGTTCGACGCGGCCGTGCGGATCGCCGCGGCGCCGGCCCGCACGAGATACTCCTCGGCCTTGGCGAGGTTCTCGCCGCGCAGGTAGTGGAGCGCCAGCATTCCGGCGAACTCGGCATCGGAATCGTCCGTGCGCCCCGCGAAGAGCGCTTCCACGGCTGCCGCGACCTGCAGGTGCAGATCCTTGCGCGCTTTCGGGACGATGCAGTCGTAAATCGACTCCTGGGTCAGCGCATGGTTGAAGGAGTACTCGATCTCTCCCATGCGCTCGCCGCGCCGCACGAGCTGCATGCCGATCAGTCGATCGAGGCTCTCGTCCAATGATTCCGGAGGCAGGCTCGGGCCACATGCCACCGTCGCCAGCACCCGGTGCAGGAAGCTCCGGCCGACGACTGAGGCAACCTTTGCGATCGACCGCGTTCGCTCGTCGAGCAGATCGAGGCGGGCGATCAGCAGCTCCTGGATCGTCTCGGGGATGACGACATCCGCCATGCGAGGCGTGACCCGAGGGGTTCCGTCCACGACCTCGATCGCTCCGGCGTCGACGAGCGACCGCACGATCTGCTCGATGAAGAGGGGGTTGCCGCCGGCGCGGGTCAGAATCCGATCCTGCGCGCCCTGCGGAAGGCCGCGCAGCAGCTGATCGATGAGCGTCTTCGCCTGTCCGCCGTCCAGCGGCTTGAGCTTCAGCTCGGTGTAGAACGCGCCGTACCGGCTGCGCATCGTCTCGAGCAACCGGTCGCTCGTCGCGGGGTAGTCGGACCTGAACGTTCCGACGAAGAGCATTCGATGGCGCTCGGCCGACCGGAACAGCCCCTCGAGCAGCTCAATTGACGACCGGTCCGCCCAGTGCAGGTCCTCGAGGACCATGACGATCGGCCTGGTAGCCGCGGCGCGTTCGAGGAGATCGCGCAGGCTTCGGAGGATGAGGCGGCCGAGCGCGTCTCCCCCGACCCCACGCACGCGCAGCGCGTACGCGCCGGAAAGCTCGAGCCCCATCATCGTCGCGATGAAAGGGTAGTCGTCGAGCAGCGCGGCGCGGTCGACGTGGCCGATCGCGGCCTCGAGCTTCGCGGACGCGTCCGTCTTGCTGTCGTCGTCGCGAATGCCCGCCCACCCCCGGAGCATCTCGATGATCGGGTGGTAGCCGAGATTCGCGCCGGTAGACAGCGCGCGCCCGACGAGCACGGTGAGTTTGCCGGCGGCCCCCTCCCGGGCGATGCCTTCGGCGCGCCGCGAGAGAAGCTCCGCCACGAGCCGCGACTTGCCGATGCCCGGCTCTCCCGCGATTGTCACGATCGACCCTCTGCCCGCCAGCAGCTTGAGGAGGTGCTCCTCGAGCACCGCCAGGTCCGCTTCGCGGCCGACCATCTGCGCGCCGAGCGCATCGGCCGCGATCGCCGGCGCGTCGACGATTTCCTGAGAGACGACGTCGTACGCGGAGAGCGGTTCCTTGCGCCCTTTGATTTGGAGCGGCGGCAGGGCGGCGAGGCTGAATTCCTGCCGGGTCTGCCGCATCGTCTGAGGGCCGACGTAGATGCGGCCGTCCGGCGCGTGATCCTTCAGCTTCGACGCGACGACTACCGTGTCACCGAGGACGGAATACTGCCGGTCTGTCCCGGCGCCGACCGCGCCGGCGACCACGGTGCCCGTATTGACGCCGAGGTGCACGGCGAGCCGCTCTTCCGGCGGACGCGCCCCGTTGGCGGCGCGCACCGCGTTGCGGATGGCGATCGCCGCGTTCAGCGCCTGCCGCGCCGTGTTCTCGACGCCGCTCGGCAGGCCGAAGAGCACGGTGAACGTTCCTCCCATCATGCGATCGACCGTGCCGCCGTAGCGGGCCGCGATGGCCGGCACGTCGGACATCAGCTCGGCGGCCGCCTGTCCCCAATCGTCGGCGCCGTCGCCATCCGATTCGGCGCGCTGTCGGATCTCGCCGAACATGATCGTGGCGTGGCGCCGCTCGCTCTCCCGCTCGCTCGCGTCCGGCCCGGTGCGCGCGGCCCGTCGCCGCTCCGTCCGCGCCGCCTCGTCCAGCTCCGCCTTCAGCGTCTGGAGATCCGTCAGCAGCTCCGCGGCAGAGCCGTAGCGTTCTCCCGGCGACTTCCGCAGGCACCGGAGGATGATCTGCTCCAGCCGGCGGGGCATCGGCGCGCCGGTTTCGGAAGGGGCGAGCGGCTCGTTGTGCGTGATGGCGTAGAGCACTGAGCCCGGTTCCCCGCTCTCGAACGGCCTGTGCCCCGTGGCGAGCTCGTACAGCACGACGCCGAGCGAGTAGATATCCGTTCGATGATCGGCCGCGTCGCCGCGGATCTGCTCCGGGCTCATGTACGCCAGCGTTCCCATGGTCGAGCCGGCGGAGGTCGGCTGGATCGCATCGAGCCGGCGTGCGATGCCGAAGTCCATGATCTTCACCAGGCCCGGCTCGGTGGTCATGATGTTCGGCGGCTTGATATCGCGATGGACGATGCCCTGCGTGTGTGCCTGCCTCAGGCCTTCGGCGATCTGCGACGCGACGCCGACACACTCCGATGGCGGCGCGACACCGGCGGCGATGCGCTCGGACAGGAGCGTGCCCCGCACGTACTCCATGACGATGAACGGCGACGGCTGGCCCGGGTCGGTCGTCTCGCGAAAGCTCTCCGGCGACCACGGGGTGCCCGTGACGGCGTCCCACGGCGACGACGTGGTCGCGGTGCCCGTGGGGGACCCATCGGACAGCGACGGCTCGAGCAGCACGACGGGAAGCTCGGCGGCCTCTTCGACCGCGTGAATCGTGCAGATGTTCGGATGGTTCAGCGCGCTCGCGGCCTGCGCCTCGGCGAGAAACCGGGCCCGCGCGCCGGCGTTGCGGGCGAGCTTCGGCGCGAGGAACTTCAGCGCGACCGGACGGAGAAGCTTCGTATCCTCGGCCTTGTAGACGACTCCCATGCCTCCCTGACCGAGCTTGTCGACGATCCGGTAATGGAGGATCTGGTACCCGATCATCTGTGGCCGCGGATCCCGCGGATTGCGCGGGCCTGAACCCGAACGTCCGTCAGCTGATTCGGCAGGATGGCTGTGCGCGACCGGTCCGGGTCATGACCATCTGGTAGAGCTGTGAGTCTCGCGCCCGCGAGATCGCGGCGGAGCCGAGCAGATAGTACGTCCACATCCGGTAGAACCGGTCGCCGCCATACGCGTCGCGGAAGCGCGGCCAGGCCTCGTGGAAGTTCCGCCACCACCCGACGAGCGTCGGCGCGTAGTAGGGTCCGAAGTTGTGCAAGTCCTCGACGACGAAGAGGCCTTCCACCGACCGACCGATCTGCGCGAGCGACGGCGCGACCGCGTCCGGGAAGATGTACTTGTGGACCCAGGGGTCGGCGTGGGCGAAGCTCCGGTTGTTGCCGATCGTATGCAGCACGAAGGTTCCGTCGGCTGTCAGCGATCGGTGCGCGACCTCCATCAGCGAACGGTAATTCTTCGGGCCCACGTGTTCCATGATCCCGATCGCCACCACCGCGTCGTACGTCCCGGTCGCCTGACGGTAGTCCTGCAATTTGATCTCGACCTGAAGCCCCCGGCACCGCTCGGCGGCGAGCGTCACCATCTCTGTCGAATTGCTGACTCCGACGACGCGGACGCCGTAGCGCTCGGCGGCGTACCTGGCGAAGCTGCCCCAGCCGCAGCCCAGGTCGAGGACGTTCATCCCCGGCCGGAGCCCGGCCTTCCGGCAGATGAGGTCCACCTTCGCCTCCTGCGCCGCTTCGAGCGTCGTCGCGTCCTTCCAGTAGCCGCACGTATACGCCATCGTACTGCGGTCGAGCATGGCGCGATAGAAATCGTTGCCGATCCCGTAATGCGCGTCGGCGACGCCGAATGCGCGCTTCAGGCTCTGCATGTTCGAGAGCCTGGCCTGGAGACCGAGCGCGAGGAAACGCCAGCTCGACCTGATCGCCGACGCGATGTCGGCGCGCAGCAGCCGCTCGAGGCAGACGTCCAGCGCGGCGGCGTCCCACCAGCCATCCATGTACGACTCGCCAAAGCCGAGCGAGCCGTCGCGGAGCAGCCGCGAGTAAAACCGGTCGTCGTGGACCTGGAGGTCCCAGGCATTCGGGCCGTCGATGGTGACGCCGGCTTTCAGGAAGAGGTCGCGGACGGCCCGCTCGGCGCGGGTCGGCGGGCGTGCCGGTACGCGACGAGCCGCTGCTCGTCCTCGTCCCAGAGCTTCAGCGACGCGCACTTCAGGCTCTGGATGAGCGTGATGCGCGTGGCCTGCTGGAGAATCGGCTGGGCGTCCAGGCATTCCCGGAGGCGGTAGTTCGGGATGCGCGCGTTCAGATGGTGAACATGGTGCAGGCCGATGCGGCATGTGAGTCTCTCCAGGAACCGGGGCAGCGCGTAATGAGAGCTGCCGCGGAGGCCGGCGTCGAGGTAGTCCCATCGCTCGTCGCCGTGCCAGTACGTCTCCTCGAATTGATGCTGCACGTAGAAGAACCAGACGCCGATCGAGGACGCCAGGGCGACGACCGGTGCGTGCACCAGGAAGAGGCGGTCGACGCCGACCAGCGCGGCCGCTGCCGCCAGGATCGCGGCGAGGCCGGCGTTTGTCGCGTAGACGCTCCTGCGCTCGCGCCGGGAGGCCCGCAGCTCCGGCGTGCAGAAGCGATGCATCACGGCGAACTGGAACCAGGGCCCGATGCCGAACAGCACGATCGGGTTGCGATAGACCCGGTATGTCAGCTTCTTCATCCGCGTGAGCCCGGCGTATTCACGAACCGTCAGCGTGTCGATGTCTCCCAGCCCCCGCCGGTCCAGATTGCCCGAGGTCGCATGGTGAACGGCGTGGGTGCGGCGCCAGTGCTGATGCGGCGTCAGCGTGAGGAGCCCGAGCGAGAATCCGAGGCGGTCGTTCGCCGCGGGCGAGCGGAAGAACGCGCGATGCGCGCAGTCGTGCTGGATCAGGAAGAGCCGAACCAGGCACAAGGCCGTGGGGAAGGCGAGCAGAAGCGTCAGCCAGTAGCCGTAGTCGAGGCTGAAGACCATCGCCGCCCACATAAGGAGGAAGGCTCCGACCGTCGTCGAGAGCTGCACCAGGCTGCGCCGCAAGTCGGGTTGCTGGTACGGGGCGAGCCGCGCTGTCCAGTCGACTTGGAGGGCGGACGAAGCGTGCGAGGGAGTCCCCCTCAGGTCGGCCGTCGTGTTCATCCGTCGAAAGGAGGAGGCTATGCCGGAGGGACGATCCAGTCAAGCGGTAGAGCTTACGCGCCGTTTCTGGATGAGCTGGGAGCCAGGGCGTCAGCGCTGCACCGGTCGACCATCGACCTCGGAGTACTCGTAGGTCATCCGAAGGGTCGAGGTTCCGAAGAACCGGACGTGCGCGACCGACTCGACCGCGACCGGTAGGAGGGCGCCTTCTATTCTTTGGTAGGAGCGCACCACGTCGACTCGCTGAACCCAGAAGGATGGGCTTTTCGCGAGCCTGCCCTCGACCCGCACGAGCTCGCCGCCGTTAGGCGAGAGAAACATCGCGCCGTTGACGAGGGTCGGTTCCTTGCGTCGCGGCGACAGTAGAACCTTGACGAGCCCGGTGGAGTCGACACCATCGAGCCGGAATCCGTAGTTGGTGGCTGCTATTGCTGAGCGCGTGATCCCGCCACGCGCGACCATCTCTCGTTCGCCCTCGAGGACCGCACGCAGCACGCGGGATCTGATGGCTTCCGAGCCACCTTCGGCGAGAATTTCATAGCGGAATCCGGCCTGAGGTTCGAACTCGGTCCGTGCTTCGAGCCAGCCGCTTTTCCCTGATCCGGGGTTTTCCGCGTCCATACGGCGCGTGGCGCTGTAGCTGCTCAGGTCGTCGCGCCGAGTCAGGAACTGCTCAACCGACTGATTCTCGATGGAATCCGGTGCGTCTTGGGACGTGGCCAGGGCCGGGCCGAAGAGGAGAATGAGTCCCGCCGCGACGGTGAACACGCCCTGCCGGAGTGTCTGCATGACTCCCTCCCGCACCCCGCTGGACCCCTTGCACCAGCCGTGCCGTGAGGCGGGCCCTATAGATCAGGTGGTCAGCGCGGGAAAGTCATCCCCGCCTCAGCATTTGGTACCCAAGGGCTGAAGGGGCGAAGCCCGCCTCTACGAGAAAAGCCCCGAGCGGGTGGCTGGCCGCCGGGCCGCCGTTCAGCTCGCCGACGAGCAGCCCTCCGAACATCGGATCCCGCGCGAGATCCGCGAGCCGCCCGGCGAGCGCGCGGCCGACGCGCGATCGCGCGGGCTCATCCTCTGGCAGCCAGACGAACAGTTGACGGCCGCCGCGTCCGATCCATGTGGCGAGGGCGCCATCGATCAGGACGACGGTCGCGCCCACGGTGCGGGTGGCGCCCCGCTGCGCAGTCTGCGGCTGCGGCTCGGGCCAGCGGAGGAGCGATCCGTACGGATTCGCCGGATCGGTCGCGGCGAGCGTGACGACCTCGGGCTCGTCCGGTTCCGCGGCCAGCGACCGCAGCATCTCGACGGCCGCCGGCTGCGCGAACTGCATCGCGCCGACGCCTGAAACGAAGTAACCGCGCCGGATCCGTCCGCGATCCTCGAGCGCGCGGAAGACCTCGTACACCGCGGAGAATCCGCCGGGCAGATCCTCGGCGCCGGCAACCTCGCGCGTGACCAGGCCGTAGCGGACGAGGAGCTGCTCGGCGACCGCCGCGCTCCATTCAGTCGGCGAAACCAGTCGCGAAACGCGCGCGGCCACGAGCGACCATCGACCCTCGGCCGCGGCGGGCGCCATCCGCCGGCTCCGGAAAGCCCGGCCGCCGGTCGACGGTTTGCGCGCGCGCTTCTCCGGAGGCCGCGTATACGCGCGCAACGCATGGAACGTATCGTTGGTCACGAGTCCGCGCCACACGAGCGTCCACAGCGCGTCCACGGTCTCGGTCGGGTAGCCGCCGCCGACGGCCTCATGAATCGCGCCGAAGAACGACGCGCCGTGATCCGTCAGCCACGCGAGGATCGCCTGCTCCCGCGCGCCCAGATTGGCCACGGATTTCACGGATTCCGCGCGGCTCACCGGAGGCCGCAGCAGCCTTGGCAGCGCGTCGGTCAGATACAGCGCGACACGGCCGTCGCGCTCGCCGAGAGAACCGACGCCAACCCACGCGACTTCACCCGCCGACGCGAGCATGTCCAGCTCGCCCGGTTGATAGTCTTCGATGCGCGCGGGCAGAACCTCGCGCTCGAGGAGCGATGCGGGGATCGACGCTCCCTGCAGCGTTTCGATGACGTCGAGCAGCGCATCCGGCCCGCGGCGCCGCCTGACGACGCCCTGCCATGTCGTGACGAGCCGGCCGAGCGCCGCTGGATCGACCGGAGCGGCCTGCCGTCGCAGCTTCGCGAGCGATCGACGACGGATCGTCTGGAGCACTTCGGGATCGCACCACTCGGGCCCCGTACTTCCAGACCGGAATTCCCCGTGAACGAGCTGGCCGCGTCCGAGGAGGTCCTTCAGCAGGCTCTCGGCCGTGAGCACGTCGAGGCCGTAGCGGGCGGAGAAATCGGCGGTCGTGAACGGGCCATTGGTGCGGGCAAAGCGCCGGGCGAGATCCACCCCGGCATCCGGGGACGGCGCGAGCAGCGACTCCGGCAAGCCGGAGGGAAGCGCCACGCCGAGCGCGTCCCGGTAGCGGCTTGCGTATTCGACCGGGATGATTCGCACGTCGCCGCCGATCGTGATCTCGACGGCTCGGCGATCGCGGACGAGCGCCTCGATCGCCCGGGCCGGGTCGAGTCCTTCTACACGCCTCTCGATCTCGTCGCGGGTGAGGTCGCCGACCCGCAGCAGCAGGTCGTGCAGGCCGTCCGCGCTCCTGGCGCGCGAGCGCGGAGCGAGCTGGCGCCGCTGCAGCGCGACCTCGTCCACGATGTCGGCGTCGAGCAGCTCGCGCAGCTCCGCCTCGCCGATCAGTTGGCGAAGCTGCGCCTGATCGATCGACAGCGCCTGCGCGCGGCGCTCGGCCAGCGGCGCGTCGCCGTCGTAGAGAAAATTCGCGACGTATCCGAAGAGCAGCGACGACGCGAACGGCGACGGGCGCTCGAGGTCGATCGTCAGGATCCGGATCTCGCGATCGCGAATCTGCTGCAGGGTCGCGACGAGCGCCGGCATGTCGAAGACGTCGCGCAGGCACTCGCGGTAGGTTTCCAGCAGGATCGGAAACGACCCGAAGCGAGCCGCGACCGCCAGGAGGTCGGCGGCTCGCTTCCGCTGTTGCCAGAGCGGCGTCCGCCCGCCCGGCCGGCGGCGGGGAAGGAGCAGGGCGCGCGCGGCCGCCTCTCGAAACTTCGCCGCGAAGAGCGACGTCGTCCCGAGCTCGCCCAGGACCAGCTCTTCGACTTCGGCCGGGTCCGGCACGAGCAGCGCCGGATCGGGCGGCTCGTCGGTCTCCGGAAACCGCATCACGAACCCGTCGTCGGTCCACATCGATTCGAGCTCGAGGCCGGTGCGCTGTCGAATCCGGCGGCCCGCCGCCATCGACCATGGAGCATGGATGCGGCCGCCGAGCGGCGACAGCAGGCAGATGCGCCACTCGCCGAGCTCGTCCCGCGATCGCTCGATGACAAGCGTGCGGTCGTCCGGGACGCCGCCGGTGGCCGCCTGATCCCGCAGGTAGCCGAGCAGGTTCTCGGCCGCTCCGGGGTCGAGATCGTGATGCGTCCTGAGGCGGTCCAGGGCGGCCGGCACCGACATGGCGGTTAGCGAACGTACGAGCGCGCCGATCGCCCGCCCGAGCTCGAGCGGTCTGCCCGCCGCATCTCCCCGCCAGAACGGCATCTTGCCCGGCTGGCCAGGCGCCGGCGAGACCAGGACGCGGTCGTGCGTGATTTCCTCGATCCGCCAGGAAGAGGCGCCGAGCAGGAACGTCTCGCCGACCTTGCTCTCGAACACCATCTCTTCGTCCAGCTCGCCGACGCGTGCGGCGCCCGGTTCGGCCCCCGCGAGGAACACGCCGTACAGGCCGCGGTCGGGGATGGTGCCGGCGTTGGTCACGGCGATCCGCTTGGCGCCTTCGCGGGCGCTGAGCCGGTTGCGGATCCGATCCCACGTGATGCGCGGGCGCAGCTCCGCGAACTCGTCGGACGGATACCGTCCCGACAGCATGTCGAGGATGCCGTCGAACGCGTCGCGGCCGAGCGTCGCGAACGGCGCGGCCCGCCGGATCACGGCGAACAGGTCGTCCGCGTCCCAGTTTTCGAGCGCGACCATCGCGACGACCTGCTGCGCCAGCACGTCGAGCGGGTTGCGCGGGTATCTCGTCGTCTCGATCCGGCCGTCGCGCATCGCGCGCGTCACCGTGGCGCAGGCGATCAGATCGCCCCGGTACTTCGGAAAGATGATCCCGCGGCTCGCCTCGCCAACCTGATGCCCCGCGCGGCCGATGCGCTGCATCCCGCTCGCGACCGAGGGGGGCGCCTCGATCTGGATCACGAGATCCACCGCCCCCATGTCGATGCCAAGCTCCAGAGAGGACGTGGCGACGAGCGCCGGCAGCAGCCCCGCCTTGAGCTGCTCCTCGATCTCCAGCCGCTGCGGACGCGCGAGCGACCCGTGGTGCGCGCGGGCGATCGGTTCGCCCGCGAGATCGTTCAGCGCCGAGGCGAGCCGCTCCGCGACGCGGCGGCTGTTGACGAAGACGATCGTCGAACGGTGCGCCCGCACGTGCTCGAGCAGCCGCGGGTGAATCGCCGTCCAGATTGACGGCTGGCTCTCGACCGCGGTGGCTTCGCGCCGGCCCGCGGTCGCCGGCGCGACGTCGTCGAGCCGCGCCATGTCCTCGACGGGGACGTCGACGCGCAGGTCGAGCCGCTTCCGCTCGCCGGTGTCCACGATCGTCACCGGCCGGTGCTTCACCTCCCGGCCGGTTCCGAACTCGTCGTGAATGTGTTTGGAGGGGCCGGTCTTGAGATCTTTGGAGGGGCCGGTCTTAAGACCGTGTTTGGAGGGGCCGGTCTTAAGACCGGCCCCTCCAGGAAGACCGGCCCGCCGCGGTTCGCATCCGCCCAGGAACCTCGCCACCTCGTCGAGCGGACGCTGCGTCGCCGAGAGCCCGATGCGTTGGAGGGCGGGCCCTCCAATCAATTCCTCCAACCTCTCCAGCGACAACGCCAGGTGCGACCCCCGCTTGGTCGGCACGAGCGCGTGGATCTCGTCCACGATGACCGTATCGACGCCGCGCAGCGTCTCGCGCGCATTCGACGTGAGCATCAGGAACAACGACTCGGGGGTCGTGATCAGGATGTCCGCCGGTTGGCGCGCGAGGCGCGCGCGCTCGGACGGAGAGGTATCGCCGGTCCTGATGGCGATCTCCGGCGTCAGGTACGCGTGGCCGCCTGCCTCCGCCGCCTGAGAGATGCCAGCCGTGGGCACGCGGAGGTTCCGCTCGACGTCCACCGCAAGCGCCTTGAGCGGCGACACGTAGACCACGCGTGTGCGCGCGCGATCGAGGCCGCGCTCACCGGCCGGGCGGTCCGCGTCAAACATGAGCCGATTGAGGCACCAGAGAAACGCGGCGAGCGTCTTTCCGCTTCCCGTCGGCGCGAAGACGAGCGTCGATTCGCCGCGCGCGATGGCCGGCCACGCCTGGGCCTGAGCCGCGGTCGGTCCCGCGAACGATCCGCGGAACCAATCCGCGACCGCCGGATGAAAAAGCGTGAGAGGATCGCGCGCCACTCTGTTACAGTAATTGATATGAGTGATTCGGGAGAAGGACTCGTCGATGCGGAGGCGCGGCTGCAGGAACGGATGGAGGAGCGCATCGCCGAGAAGCGCCGCGCGTCCGTTGGCCCCGCGGTCGACCCTGAGCGCGAGCGTACCCGTGAGTCGCTGAGGCTCGCGCGCGCCGAGCTCGCCCGTCAGGCCGAGGCGACGGCGCATCCGGTCCGGCGCAAGCAGATCGAGCAGGCACTCGCCGAAATCGATCGCCGCCTGGCAACGTAGGCCCGACCTTCAGGTCGGGCGTGCGCGCCCCAGATCGGGCTATCTCTTCGGTTTCCCTACCATCGGCACAAACCGCACCGGGATCGTCGCCTTGCGCGCGATCCCTTGCGCCGTTTTCGTGACGATCGTCATCTCCTGGAACGACGTGCCCACCGGCACCACCATCGCGCCGCCGGGCGCGAGCTGCTCGACGAGCGCCGGAGGCACTTCGTCGGGCGCGGCGGTCACGATGATCCTGGGAAACGGCGCCTTCTCCGGCCAGCCCGCGTAGCCGTTGCCCGTCCGGACGTACACGTTCTTGTAGCCAAGCCCCCCGAGCGTTTCCCTCGCGCGGTCCGCCAGTTCCGGCACGATCTCGATCGTGTAGACCTCGCGCGCGATCTCCGCCAGAATCGCCGCCTGATAGCCCGACCCCGTACCGATTTCCAGCACGTGCTCGCCCGGGCGGATGCCGAGCGCCTCCGTCATGTACGCCACGATGTAAGGCTGTGAGATCGTCTGCCCCTGCCCGATCGGCAGCGGGCCGTCGTCGTACGCCGCGTCGCGCAGGTTGGAAGGGACGAACAGATGGCGCGGCACCTTGCGCATCGCGTCGAGCACCGCCTGATTCGTGACGCCCCGCGCGCGAATCTGGTCGTCGATCATGCGTTTACGCGCCGGCTGCCATGAGTCGGGTTGCCCTCCCGTCACTTGTGCCAGCGCCGCGAGCATCACCAGGGCCCCCGCCAACGCCCCGGCCGGGTAATACCCTGACATCTTGCTATGCTTTCTAGCACGTGCGCGGGTCAAAACGCATGCTCATCTGGTTTCTAGCGATCGGAGTCTCAGCCGTGTTTCTCGCGCACACGGCGCCGTTCCCCTTCCTCCTCGAGGCCTTCAAGCCGTCGCGGTCGATCTGGCGCATCAAGCCGGCCGGAGGGCCGCCGACCGTCTACCTGACCTATGACGATGGACCGAATCCGGCCGCGACGCCAGGGCTCCTCGACGTGCTGGCTCGCGAGGGGGCGCGGGCCACGTTCTTCCTGATCGACGCGCATCTCACCGACGAAACCGCGCCGATCGTGAGGCGGATGTTCGCCGAGGGACACGCCGTGGCGCTGCATGCCGACACGCGCAAGCTGATGCTGTTGGCGCCCGACGACCTGTCGTCGATGCTGACCCGGAACGCGGAGCGAATCGAGCGGCTCGGCGGCGGGAAGCCCTGCCGGCTCTTCCGCCCGCACGCCGGCTGGCGCAGCGGTCAGATGTATGTCGGCCTGGAGCGCGCCGGCTACCGGCTCGCGGGGTGGAGCTGGGGATTGTGGGACTGGAACTGGTACCGCGGACGCGAGCCAGACGCGCTGGCCGCCCGGCTCGCGCGAAAGGTCTCCTCCGGCGACATCGTCGTCATGCACGACGGCCATCACGTCGACCCCCGCGCCGATCGACGGTATGCGATCGAGGCGACCGCGAAACTCGTCCCGGCGCTTCGTTCAAAGGGTTATCATTTTCGACCGCTGTGCGAGTGAGGGCGTTAACGGAGATTTCGGAGATAACGGAGATACAACGGAGGAACGGAGGCAACGGGGAACGAACGGAGGACGCATTAATAAGTAGGGTGATTAGTGCGTTCACGAACCCAGTCGCCCTTGTTGCGGTCCCCCAATCGCTCGCCATTTTTCAAAGGCGCGCTAGGTGAAAACGCAGTGGCGCGGTCGTGCGAGGCTCCGATGGATGCGGAGAGCAATGTGCCGTCGCCTACGTAGAGCGTCAGCCTTCGCTCTCGTTGCTGGAACCATGATGTTTCTGGCTCATTGGGCAGGCTGGCATGGGCCTACTCTGCGCTGGGGCGACGCCATGTCGCTTTCGCATGTTTGGTGGCGCTTTCCGGTTTATGTCGTTGGAACCTTTCTCCTACTCATGTTGTGGCCGTTCCGATGGGACTTCTACGACACCTGACCCGACTGGGTTGTGAACGCACCGATCGCCATCCATAAATATTGGATCTTCTCCGTTTCGTCTCCGTTCTCTCCGTTCCTCCGTTGTATCTCCGTTTGCTCCGACCTCTCCGTTTACCTCCAGCGGGTGTATCCTTCGCCACGAGTCCCGTGAGGTAAGCCTATGACCCGGTCCCGCCGGCTCCTCGTCGCGCTGCTGGTCGTCGTCTTCGCGGCCGTTCCGCCCTTCACATCGCGCCCCGCAAGCCAGACGTCTACGTGGCGCCCCGCCGTGCTGGCCGATCGCGGCATGGTCGCGTCCGGGCACCCGCTCGCCTCCGAAGCAGGGCTGCGGATCCTGAGATCCGGCGGAAACGCCGTCGATGCCGCGATCGCCGCGTGGGCCGTTCAGGGAGTCACCGAGCCCGAGATGACCGGACTCGGCGGCGACATGTTCGCGCTCATCTACATCGCGAAGACGGGCGAGGTGAAATTCATCAATGGCACCGGACCGGCGGCGGCCGCGGCCACCGTCGATCTCTACAAGGCGAAGGGAGGGCTGCCGTCGGACGGTCCGCTGTCGGTGAGCGTGCCGGGCGCGATCGGCGGAGCCGAGCTCGCCGTCCGGAAATACGGGACGAAGCCGCTCGCCGAGTTGTTCGCTCCCGCGGTGGAGCTCGCCGACAACGGGTTCCCCGTCACCGAGGCGCTCGCCGGAGCGCTGCGAGGCGGCCGTGACAAGCTCGGGAAGGTCCCGGCGTCCAGGAAGATCTGGTTCAACGGCGACGACCCGCTGCAGATGGGGGACCGTGTCATCCAGAAGGATCTCGCCGCCTCGCTGCGCGCGATCGGCGCGAAGGGGAGCGTTGAGTTCTACCGCGGCGCCACCGGCGCGAAGATCGTTGGCCACATCAAGGGGGCGGGCGGGATCATCGAGGCCTCAGATCTGGCGGGCTACGCTGCGCACGAGGACACGGCGATTCACATCAACTACAAAGGCGTCGACGTGTACGAGTGCCCGCCGAACTCGCAGGGCTTCGTGATGCTTCAGGCGCTCAACATCCTCGAAGGTCTGAACGTCCGCTACCTCCGGCACAACAGCGCGCCGTATCTGCACGCGGTGGCCGAATCGCTGAAGCTGGCGTTCGCCGACCGCAACCGCTACGTCGCCGATCCGCGGTTCGTGACGGGCATCCCGATGCGCGAGCTGCTTTCGAAGGAGTACGCCGCCACCCGGCGAGCCCTGATCAATCCAGATCGAGCGATCGAGGGCGAGGCGCCGGCAGGCACGCCCCGTCCCGGGACGAGCTCGGCACCCCTCGCCGACGTGCGCTATGCCGCGCCGCGTCCGGCGCTCGGCGCGGACCCGAACGCGCCATCAACCCCGGACGGCCACACGACGTATCTGGCCGTCGTCGACAAGGACCGCAACATGGTGTCGATCACGTCGAGCCTGCTCAGCCTGTTCGGCAGCGGGCACGTCGCCGAGGGCACCGGCATCATGCTGAACAATCGCATGGCGTACTTCTCGCTCGATGCCGATGACGTCAACCGCCTTCAGCCGGGCAAGCGCGTGCGCCATACCATCAACCCGGCGCTGGCGCTGAAGGACGGCAAGCCGTACATCGTGTTCGGGACGCCGGGCGCGGATACGCAGCCGCAGGCGCAGCTCCAGTTCTTCCTGAACGTCGTCGAATTCGGGATGAACGTGCAGCAGGCGCTCGAGCAGCCGGCGGTCATCAGCAGCAGCTTCCGCAGCTCGTACTACCCGCATGCGATCGAGGGCAAGCTGCAGGTTCCGGCGAGCCTGCCCAGGCACGTGATCGACGAGCTGGCGGCGCTGGGCCACGCGGTCGACGTCCGGAACGCTCGGGGCGTCGGCTCCGTGAAGGCCATCATCGTGCACCCGCGGACGGGAGTCCTGATGGGCGGTGTCAGCCCGACGCGCGATTCCTACGTGATGGGTTGGTGACCCTGCGTCGGGTTGGAAAGGACGCGCTCCAGCTCAGCCGTCAGGTGGTCGGGGCAGCACGGCTTCATCAAGAGGACCGAAAGGCCCGCTGTCGTGCCGCGTTCCCCGACTTCGGTCGACCAGTGCCCGGTTATCCCGATGATGGGGATGTTGCGCGTTCGCGGGTCGGCTTTCAGGGTCGCGGCGGCGGTGAAACCATCCAGCTCCGGCAGCGCGATATCGGTCACCACGGCGTCGGGGAGGCGTTCTCGAACCCGGTCGAGCAGCTCGACACCGGTGGCAGCCTCGACGACGTCGTATCCCTTGGACGTGAGCAACTCGGCATAGCCGGCCCGGGCTGCCCCATCGTCCTCGGCGAGAACAATTACCCGCAGACTCACTCCGATCTCCTTGCGTCCGTCACGGAGTCGGCTCGCCATTGACGTATCGACCGTTGAGGCGCGTCTGAACAGGGCTGCCGCTATGCGCCGACGGTGACCGCGCTCTGAACGAGCGACGCGAAGGCCGACGGCGACGGCGGCCGCATGGAGGCATCCATTCCGAGCGCCGCCTGCACCACCTGCTCGAGCGCGGGGGGGATCTCCGGGGAGCGTGCGTCCGTTCGAAGCGGCGGAACGCCGCGCGCCTGCCGAAGGACGATGTCGGCGAGGTGTCCACGACCGAACGGCAGATCGCCGCTCAACATCTCGAACGCCATCACGCCAAGGCTGAAGACGTCGCTGCGCTCGTCGAGCGGCTCGCCTCGAAGCTGCTCCGGCGCCATGTACGCCGGGGTACCGACGATGGTGCCGTCGACGGTGAGCGTCGCGCCCGGCGCACCGTCGTCGAGGCGCCGGTCGTCGCCGAGGAGCTTCGCGACACCGAAGTCGAGCACCTTGAGGTCGGTGTCGCCATCGCTCAGCAGGATGTTCTCGGGCTTCAGGTCGCGGTGCAGGATGCCCTCGCGGTGCGCGGCATCGATCGCGGCGCAGATCTGGGAAATGATGCGCGCCGCGCGCGCCGGCGGCAGCCGCCCTTCGCGCGTCAGCAGGCGGCGGAGGTCCTCGCCGCGGACGAGCTCCATCACGAGGTACGCGGCGCCGTCGGGAAACGTCCCGTAGTCGAAAATCGACACGATCGACGGGTGCTGCAGCCGCGCGACGAGCTGCGCCTCGCGGCGGAATCTGTGGCGCGCGTCCGGGTCGCCCAGAAGCTCGGCGCGTACGACCTTGATGGCCACGTCGCGCTCCAGCCGGACGTCCCGAGCCCGGTACACCGAGCCCATGCCGCCGCGGCCGATCCGCTGGTCGAGGCGGAACTTGCGGTCGATGACACGGGGGATTCCAGACACGCGAACGAGCGTGGTCCCGTCCGCCGGGCAGAGCTCCGGCCCGTCGCCATCCTCGCAGCGGCCGCACTGGGGGCACTCGCGCATCGCGGCCGGGGCCTCGATGATCTTCGTCGTCCGGGCGCCCGTCGCCGCCCCGCCGGATTCGACCATCCGCCGGCGCAGCCGCGCGACGTCGAGGGCGAGGCCGACCTGCGACGCGATGCTTGCGATGAGCTCCCGATCCTCGGACGCGTAGGGTTCCTCCGACCGCCGGCCGCCCAGCGCGATGACCGCCACGAGGCCGCGATCCTCGCCCAGGATCGGCACGAGCAGCGCGATGCCGCTCTTCTGCAGCCACGCCTGCTCGTCAGGCGGCAGGCGTCTGACGCTCGAGCGCGGATCCTCGAAAAAGACGTCGAGCGGCTCGGGTGACCAGCGCAGCATCGAGACGATCCCTCCCTCGAGCGACAGGGGATCGATGGTGCCCCGGCGTGCGACGGCGATCGGCGTCAGCCGCCCTTCTTCGATGCCGGACGCCAGGATCGCGACCATCCGTGGGTGCAGCGCCTCGTCGATCTGGTTGACGACGAGCGTCGAGAGCTCGCTCGGATCCGTTTCGAAGCGGACGCGGCTCGCGAGCGAGAGCAGGATCTTGCGCGCGTCGTACTCTTCGCGGAAGAAGCGCTGGTCGAGCCAGGCCCGGGCCCGGTCGCGATACTTCAAGGCGGCGAGGCAGAAGGCGATGAGAGTCAGATAGAAGAGCGGCGCGCCGCTGACGATCTCGGAAAGGGTCCGGTCGCGCGCCTGCACGAGCGAAACCGTGAGAGCGGTGAACGGAATCGCCGCCGCGATCCCCAGCGTCCGGCGCGCGAACGCATACTGCAGGCTGCGCCGCAGCACCATCCGGGGGCCGAGTACCTGATGAACCGCCACCGCGTACGTCGCGCCGAAGGCGGGCAGGAGGATGAGCGCCTGGAGAAAGGCGGCGATCCACCAGGGCAGCTCCGGCGCGCGGCGGCCGGTGAGCAGCGCCCCGATCGGGATTCCTGCCTTGACGACAAATGCCAGGATGCCCGGAACCAGCGTGTAGACCGCCAGCCTGACGCGCCGCTGCGCGGCATGGCTCAACGTTCGGTAGCGCAGAACGCCTTCGACGACGGCGAGAACGTTGATCCCGAGCGCGACGGCGAACGAGGCGAAGTAGATGTTGGTGTTCGCCGCGTCCTGCACCGCCCAGGGCAGCGCCGCGTCCACGCCCGACAGGTAGAGCGCCGTCGCCAGGCCGAGCACAATCATCGGCGCCGCGGCGGCGAACGGCACGGCGTGCAGCCACCGATACCGCTCGAGCAGCGGCGACTTGGCGGGGAAGTAGAGGATCGCGAGCGCGATCGAGGGGAACGCGAGCGGGCCGGAGATCCAGGCGAAGACCGTCAGCGGGCCGGCGAGCACGGAAGGCAGCGCACGCTCCACGCCCATGAGCGGCCCGCCGCTGCCGACCGCGCTCAGCGTTAGCGCCAGCACGCAGAAAGCGGCGGTGAGGTCCGTCGTGCGGAGCGCGAACAGGATGCCCGAGGCGCAGATGAAGACCAGGATCTGCACCGTCATGCCGAGATGACGGCGCGCCCACTCGCCGGGGATTTGCCCGCCGCTCCGCCAGAACGGACCGCGTTCGATCGTCACCTCGGCCGGCGCGCTGTCGGCGCGTTGGAAGCGAACCTGGAGATCGCCGTGGAGGCCGAGCCGGTACGCGTCGCGCCAGGTCGCAAGCTGGTCGGCCGCCTCCGCCATCATCATCCCGGACAAGTCGACGGCCGCGCCGGTGCTGACATTGCGCAGCGCCAGGATCTCGTCCCCCTGTCGCAGACCGGCCGCCGCCGCGGGGCTGCCTGGAAGGACGTCCCGGACGATCGTGCCCCCCACCGGATGGTCGTCGATTGCGGGCGGCCGCGCGAGGAGCTGCGCGCGCTCGTCCGACCCGCCGGCGAAGCGCGAATCGCCGGCGAGGCGCGCGCCGTGGCCGGCGGGCCAGAGGTACGGCCGCACGAGCGCCAGCTGCAGGACCAGATAGATGAGGCTCAGAAGGAGGACGAGCGCGACGCCCCGGGCGGTCAGCGGCACGCGCGCGATCGCGACCCGGTCGGGAGCGTCCGCGTCCATTTGAGGGTTATTCTAAGCCGCAGATAAAGGGATGAACGCAGATCAGAGCGACTGGACGCCCGTCGTTCCGTATCCCGGCGCCGGGACCCGCCGCAACTTCGTGTGCGGCGATCGGGACGACGACCGGCTGCGGCTGTCTTACTTCCGCCGCGAGCGTGACGGCGCGCTCGTCGCGCGCGTCTGGTTCGGGCCGGGCAGCGAAGGCCCGCCGGGCATCGCGCATGGCGGCGCCGTCGCGGCGGCGTTGGACGACGTGATGGGCGCCGGCGTCTGGCTGGCGGGCCACCCAGCCTTTGCCGCCCGGATCGTCGTGGACTTCCGGGAAATGGTCCCGCTCGGCCTCGAGGCGGTCATCGAGACGCGCCTCGAAGGGACCGAAGGACGGAAGGTCACGATTCGGGCGTGGCTGACCGACGGCGAGCGTGTCTTTGCGGAATCAGAAGGGCTGTTCGTGGCGCTCAGGCCGGAGCAACTGGCTGCGATGGCGTCGCGCGCTCAACCACGGGTCCCTACGGATCAACCTTAAACCACGGATTGCGTGGATGCTGCCACTGGACAACCACGGATTCTACGGATGCCCCTGTTTTTAGGGGGGAGGCTAGGGAGAAGAAGTAAGTATCCGCGTAATCCGCGAAATCCGTGGCGTCTAAAGAGGGGTATCCGCGAAATCCGTGGCTCTAGTGAGCGCGTCGCGCCACTCCGTGGCGCTCCAGCAGGGAGGCAATCTCCTCTGCTTCGAGCGATTCCACATCGAGCAGTGACGTCGCAAGCGCGGCCACCGCGTCCTTGTGGTTTTCGAGCAGGCCGCGGGCGCGATCGTAGCCGCGCATGACGATCCCCTGGATCTCCGCGTCCACGCGGCGCGAGGTCTCCTCGCTGAGCTGCCGCGTCCTGCCGTCGTCCTGGCCCTGCCGGCTGAACGCCAGCGGGCCGAGCGGCGACATGCCGAACTCGCACACCATGTGGGCGGCGATGTCGGTCGCGCGCTCGATGTCGTTCGACGCGCCGCTGGTCATGTGCTGCATGAACAGCTCTTCGGCGGCGCGCCCGCCCATCAGAATCGCGACCTGCGTGTCCAGGTACTCCTTGGTGTAGGTATGGCGATCGATCTCCGGCAGCTGCATCGTCACGCCCATCGCGCGGCCGCGCGGGATGATCGTCACCTTGTGCAGCGGGTCCGCCTGCGGGAGCGCGGCGGCGACGACCGCGTGCCCCGCCTCGTGCCAGGCGCAGTTGACACGCTCTCCCTCGGTGAGCGCGATCGAGCGGCGCTCCGCCCCCATCATGACCTTGTCGCGCGCCGCCTCGAGATCCTGGTTGGTCACGGAGGCCCGCCCGTGTCGGCCGGCCAGCAGCGCCGCTTCGTTGACGACGTTGGCGAGGTCCGCGCCGGAGAAGCCGGGCGTCCCGCGCGCGATCGAGTGCACGTTCACGTCCGGATGCATCGTGACCTTTTTCAGGTGCACCCGCAGGATCTCGTCGCGTCCTTTCAGATCGGGGTTGGACACGGTGACCTGGCGATCGAACCGTCCGGGCCGCAGCAGCGCGTGGTCGAGGATGTCGGCGCGGTTGGTCGCCGCGATCACGACGATGCCGTGCGACTCGTCGAAGCCGTCCATCTCGACGAGGAGCTGGTTGAGCGTCTGCTCGCGCTCTTCGTGGCTCAGCGAGTGCCCGCCACGCGCGCGGCCGACGGCGTCCAGCTCGTCGATGAAGATGATGCAGGAGCCGTGCTTGCGGGCATCCTTGAACAGGCGCCGGACGCGCGCCGCGCCCACGCCGGCGTACATCTCGACGAAATCGGACCCGCTCGCGAAGAGGAACGGCACGCCCGCCTCGCCCGCGATCGCGCGCGCCAGCAGCGTCTTCCCCGTGCCCGGCGGGCCGACGAGCAGCACGCCGCGCGGGATGCGCCCGCCGACGGACTGGAACCGCTGCGGCTCCCGCAGGAACGCCACGATCTCCGCGACTTCGTCCTTCGCCTCGTCCACCCCGGCGACGTCCGTGAATCGAATGGTCGTCGCATTCGGATCCGCGGTTCGCGCGCGGCTGTCCATCGAGGGCAACCGGCCCGACGTCGTCTTGTAGACGGCGTAGCCGAGGAGCCCCATGAAGCAGAGCGCGATCCCGATCGGTCCGTACTGGAGGGTACCGCTCGGGGCGACCGACTTGACCTGCAACAACACGCCGCGGCGGGCGAGGTCGGTGACGAACGCGGCGTTGGTGCCGAAGAATCCCGGCGGCGGAACGGTGCGGACGATCCGGCGGTCCTTGAGCGCGACGTCGATTGCCGAGTCGGTAACAGTGATCGAGACCGCGCGGCCAGCATCGACGTGCCGCAGGAACTCCGAAAACGCGATCTCAGCGGGCGGGGAAGTTCGCGAGGCGCGCCAGTAGAACACGCTGACGCCGACGAGCGCGAGAATCCCAAGGACGAGAGCGACGCGGGGCAGTAGTCGGACCATACCTCGTGCGGAGCCGCCAGGGAGCGAGGTGCGGCCCGGCAATCCTTCCGGATTGAATGAATCACCCCGCTGGGGATGTGGAGTGTGTGTTTAATTCTACTCGACCTGCGCGCAGGAGTAAACGCAGAATGAGCCACGGATGTCGCGGACCACGGATTTACGGGCCACGGATTTCACGGATCGCTCGAATTTCCATATGGATGGCGTAGCTCCGACCGCTGTTGAGGTGAAGACTCTCTGACCGCCTGGCTCGTCCATATCTATACGGCGCTCGGCGCGGTCGCCGCGCTCTTGGCGACGCAGTCGATCTTCGCGCGCGACGTCCGCGGGGCGTTTCTCTGGCTGGCCACCGCAACGTTCATCGACGCGACTGACGGCTGGCTCGCGCGCCTCGCGCGCGTACGCGAACGGACACCCGAGTTCGACGGCGCCAAGCTCGACGACATCGTCGACTACCTGACGTTCGTGTTCGTGCCGGTGCTGCTGATCGTCGAGATGAACCTGTTGCCGCGGGCCGTGGAGCTTCCGGTCGCGACCGCGGTGCTTCTGTCCAGCGCGTACGGCTTCGCGAGGACCGACGCCAAGACGGATGACTACTTTTTCACGGGATTTCCGTCTTATTGGAATATCGTGGCTTTTTACCTGGTCGCGCTCTCCACCAGCCCGCCGATGAACGCCTTCGTCCTGCTGGCGTTCGTCGCGCTCGTCTTCGTCCGGACGGGCTACCTCTATCCCTCACGGACGCCGGTGCTTAGAGGATTGACGCTGGCGTTCGGCTCGATCTGGGCAGTGCTGGTCCTCGCCGCCGTGTGGCAGCTGCCCGCGCCCTCCCGGCCGCTCGTGCTGGTTTCGCTTTTCTTTCCCATCTATTACTTATTGCTCTCGTTCTTCCTGCAATCGCGGAGGGAGTCCGGACGAGGCCCGAGGCCCGAGGCACCGCCCGAGGCCCGACGTCCGAGGCCCGAGGTCCGAAATAGATGAAACTCTGGGTCCGCCGGACCTGCATCGTTCTCTACATCGGGCTCGTCATCCTGAGCGTCGTCGTCGCGGCCTGGACGATGAGGTATTCGTACTCGATCTACAAGCTGACGCGCGGCGTCGGCGACACGGTGTTCTACGACGGGGCGGGACGCGCGTGGTTCAGGATGGACGAAGACCGGCGGGATGTGCCGCTGGCCGCCATCTCCCCGCACCTCCGTTCGGCGGTTCTCGCCATCGAGGATCACCGGTTCCGCCGCCATCTCGGGGTCGATCCCATCGCTCTGATGCGCGCCGTTGCGCACAACGTCCGCGAGGCGGAGATGAGCGAGGGCGGAAGCACCATCACGCAGCAGCTGGCGCGCACGCTGTTTCTCTCGAACCGGCGCACGGCCGGCCGGAAGATCCAGGAGGCCGGCATCGCGCTCCTGCTGGAGTTTCAGCTCTCGAAGTCGCAGATCCTCGAGCTCTACCTCAATCGCGTGTACCTGTCGGCCGGCCGCTACGGCGTCGAGCCGATGTCCCGCAACCTGTTCGGCAAGCCGGCCAGGGACGTCACGTTGCCCGAGGCCGCGCTCATCGCGGGGTTGATCCAGGCGCCGTCGGCGCTGTCGCCCTGGTCGAACCTCGACGGCGCGATCCGCCGCAGCCACGTCGTCCTCGCGCGCATGCGGGAAGAGGGCATGATCACGGCTGAGCAGGAAACGCGCGCGCGCCAGACGCGGTTGCAGATCCGGCCGTTTCCCCGTGCGGAGGAATCGCGCCACGGCTACGCGAAGGACTTTCTGCGGCAGCAATTCCGCAATCGGTTCGGCGGCGATCATCCGCCGGAGTGGAAGGCGTACACGACGTTCCTGCCTGAGCTGCAGGAAGCGGCGGAGCGGGCCGTGGCAAACGGCCTGCGGCGGGCCGGGAAACCCTCGGCGCGCACGGGCCGCCTGCAGGCGGCGCTCGTCGCGATGAATCCTCGAACCGGCGACATCCTGGCGATGGTCGGAGGCCGCGACTATCGGACGTCGACGTTCAATCGTTCGACGCGGAGCCGCAGGCAGCCGGGATCCGCGTTCAAGCCGTTTCTCTACGCGGCCGCGCTCGAGCGCGGCTATTCCCCCGTGTCCGTCGTGACAGGGCTCGCAGACGACGGGCCGGCGTTCGAATCGGTTCGAGGCAGGCCGGAGGAATGGCGTCCTCGCAACGCAAACGGCGAGGTCCCGGAAGAGCTCACGCTGCGCGAGGCGCTGATTCAGTCGAACAATCGGGCCGCGGCGGCGCTTCAGCAACGGCTTGGATCGCGTCCCGTGCTCATGCTCGCTTCGAGCGTCGGGATGAAGGGCCTGCCCGACGTGCCGTCGCTCTCGCTCGGGTCGGGCGAGGTCACGCCGCTCGAGCTGACGACGGCGTTTGCCGCCTTCGCGAACGGCGGCGAGGCGGTCCACCCGCGGGGGTTGACCCATGTCGTCGATGGCGAAGGCGTGACGGTCCACGAGTCGCAGGTATTCCGCGAGCGCGTCCTGACGCGCGAGACGTCGTTCCAGATGCTCACGATGCTCCGGGACGTCATCGACCGTGGGACCGGGGCGGGCGCGCGCGCGCTGGGCGTGTACTTTCCCGCGGCCGGCAAGACGGGAACCACGAACGAATATCGCGACGCCTGGTTCGTCGGCTTCTCCTCAGAGATTGTGGCGGGTGTCTGGGTCGGCTTCGACCAGCCGGCGACCATCTCGGAGGGGGCCTACGGATCCCGGCTGGCGCTGCCGATCTGGAGCGAGTTCATGCGGCGCGCGGCGCGCGTCAGGCCGCCGCGCGACTTCGAGCCGCCTGGGACGCTGCGCGATGAAGTGCTCTGCCGGATATCGTACCTGCGGCCCACCGCCGATTGCCCCGTCTACGTCGAGTACTTCAAACGAGACGACGAGACGCCGCACGACACGTGCGATCTGCACGACATCTCATGGGACGAGCGGACGCGCAGGGCCATCGAGGAGTTGTTCAGCAGGATCGGACGGGTGTTCAAGCGAAGATAAGCCTGCGCTGACATCGCCGCCGCCGGCAGCAACGTCTGCAACCCTCTCGCCCTTCGCTCCGTCCAAGCGGCGGTGGAGACCCAGGGATGATGACGCACGTCCTGTCCGACCTTCGCTACGCGTGGCGCAGTATGCGCAAGACCCCGGTCGTCACGGCGATCGCCGTCCTGTCGATCGCGCTGGGCATTGGCGCGAACACCGCGGTGTTCACGCTCGTCGACCAGGTGCTGCTTCGCCTGCTGCCGGTCCGGCAGCCCGAGCAGCTCGTGGTCGTGACTGCACAGGGCACGCAGTACGGCCCCGGCTGGGGGGACGGCAACGAGCTGTCCTATCCGCGGTACGCCGACCTCCGCGATCACAACCAGCTCTTCACCGGCATGCTCTGTCGGTTTGGCTACGTCTTTCACGTGACCTTCGGCGGCGCGACGGAGCGCGTCCAGGGGGAACTGGTCTCGGGCACGTATTTCCCTGTGCTCGGCGTAGGTCCCCATCTGGGCCGCACCTTCGGTCCCGAGGAGGACAACGTTCCGAACGGCCACCCGCTGGCCATGCTGAGCCATGGCTACTGGAAGAGCCGCTTTGCGAGCGATCCGGCCATCGTCGGCAAGACGCTCGTCGTCAGCAATCTGCCGATGACGATCGTAGGCGTCGCGCAGGACGGCTTCGACGGCATCAACAAGGGCAAGGCGGCGCAGATTTTCGTGCCGATCATGATGGCGGGCCGCCTGACGCCGCTGACCGAAGGCATCACGGATCGCCGCACGCGCTGGCTCAACGTCTTCGCGCGGCTGCGTCCCGGCGTCACGCCGGAACAGGCTGCTGCCGGACTTCAGCCCTTCTACGCCTCGCAACTGCAGATGGAGGTGCGAGAGGCGGCGTTCGCGAAGGCCTCGGCGGCCACCAAGGACAACTTCCTGAAAGGCACGATCGCGGTCACGCCGGCTGGCCACGGCCGGTCGGATCTGCGGCGGCAGTTGACCACGCCGCTCCTAGTGCTGACGACCATCGTTGCGTGCGTGCTGCTGATCGCCTGCGCGAACGTGGCGAATCTCCTCCTCGCGCGCGCAAGCGCGCGGCAGCGTGAGATGGCGATCCGCCTCGCGCTCGGGGCCACGCGCCGGCGCATCGTCCAGCAGCTCCTGATCGAGAGCGTGCTGCTCGCGATCCTGGGGGCGATCGCCGGACTTGCCATTGCCACCTGGGGCGCAGACCTCCTGCTCGCGTTCTACAGGAATCCCGACATCCCACTCACGGTCTCCGCCAGGCCGGATGCGCGCGTTCTGGGATTCACGCTGCTCATCTCCCTTGCGACCGGCCTGTTGTTCGGGTTGATGCCCGCGCTCCAATCCGCCCGCCCTGCGCTGGCGCCCACGCTGAAGAACGAGGCAGGCGCCGTCGTCGGGGGATCGTCGGTGCGTCTGCGCAAGGCGCTCGTCATCTCGCAGGTGGCGCTGTCGCTCCTGCTGCTGATTGGTGCGGGCCTCTTCATCCGCAGCCTGCGCAACCTGATGGCAGTCAACCCCGGCTTCAACGTCACGCATCTGATCTCGTTCGGTCTGAGTCCCGGGATGAACGGCTACGAGGGCGTACGGAGCAAGCAGTTTGCCAAGAGGCTGCTCGAGGAGATTCAACGCACACCCGGCGTGACGGGCGCCGGGTTTACGGGTATCGGCCTGCTTGAGGGCGGATCGTGGAACAGCAGGATGACGATCGAGGGGCACACCGCGAAGCCTGACGAGCGGGTTGTCACTCACAACAATCCGATCAGCCTGGGCTACTTCAGCACGCTGGGCATGAAAATCGTGGCCGGACGCGACTTCGACGCGCGCGACGAGATACTGGCGCCCGTGGCGCCTGGCACCAACCCGGCCGTGGTGATCGTGAATCAGACATTCGTGAAGCGGTATCTTGGCAACCGGCATCCGATCGGCGTCCGTATCGGATTCGGCCGCGATCCGGGCACGCCCACGCCGATCGAGGTCGTCGGCGTCGTGTCGGACGCGAAGTACCGGAGCTTGCGCGGCGAGACCGAGCCGCAGGCATTCTTCCCGTTTCTTGCGGGTCCGGAAGCGGGCGGGTTCACGGTGTACGTTCGGACGCGGCACGCCCCGGAAGAGATGTTTCCCACACTTCGCCGCCTCGTGCAGCAGCTCGACCCGAACCTGCCGCTTTTCGCGATGCAGACGTTCGAGACGCGCGTCGAGCGCTCCGTATCGAACGAACGGCTGGTCGCGAGCCTGTCGAGCGTGTTCGGCCTGCTCGCCACGCTGCTGGCGATGATCGGCCTCTACGGCGTGATGGCCTATACCGTCACGCAGCGCACCCGGGAGATCGGCATCCGCATGGCGCTCGGCGCCGTCTCGCGCGACGTTGCCCGGATGATCCTGCGCGACGTAGCGATCCTGGTCGGCGTCGGCCTGGCGATCGGGCTGCCAGCGGCCTGGGCCCTCGGCCGGTACATCGGGAATCAGCTCTTCGGGATCACGCCGACCGATCCGATGACGCTGGCTGGGGCCGTCGTCGTGCTGGCGACCGTCGCTGCGCTGGCCGGCCTGATTCCGGCGCGGCGCGCCGCGCGCATCAATCCGATCCTCGCGCTGCGCTACGACTAGCCTCGAAGGTTGGGCTTACGGTGCCGGCCGGAGCCACCTCTCGAGATTCTTTTTCTGCTCGTCCGTGGCTCCGGACGCTTCCGTCAACCGCCACTCGACCGTTGGCTCTCTTGCGATCGTCATCTCGATGCGCTTCAGCTCATCGCGCCGCGAGACCAGGACCGACACTGTGTCGCCAATTCTGAAGGTCTCGGCCCGGGCCTCCCACTGGTCCGCCCGGACCCGGAAGTCGCCGACCGCGACGATCTCGTCGTCGACCACGAACCCCGCCTCGAAGGAGGGCGTTCCGCGATAGACGTTGGCCACCAGCAGCCGTCCCTCGTCGGTCCGAAGTCTCAAGCCCTGCCACAGGTACTGACCGTCCGATAAGCGGGCGGGCCCGCTCGGAGCGAACCGCAGCCCGAACCAGTCGAGCGCCTCGCGATAGTCCAGCTCGTCGGTCGTCTCGACCGCGTGCTTCAGCCAGTCGGTTGCCGCGGCGCCGGCGGTGTCCGACACGACCTTCCGGAAGTCTTCCTCGCTAAAACCCTTCGCGCCGGAATGCCGCTCGTAGGCGAGCCTCATGACGTCGTCGAGGCTCTTATTCCCCTGCGTCGCCCGCCGGACCTTCACGTCGAGCAGCCATGCGACGACGGCCCCCTTCGTGTAGTAGCTGATGGCGACGTTCGGGCTGTTCTCGTCCGGACGGTAATGGCGGATCCACGCGTCGAACGACGCCGTCTCGACCGGCTGCGACAGCCGCCCGGGCGTCGTCTGCAGCGTTTCGATCAGGCCGGACAGCTCACGCAGGTACTCGTCGGAGGTGGACAACCCGGCGCGATGGACGCCCAGGTCGCCGTAGTAGTCGGTGAAGCCCTCGCTGATCCAGAGACCGGTGCTGTACACCTCGCGCTCGTAGTCGAACGGTCCCAGCTCGATCGGCCGGAGCCGCTTCACGTTCCAGGCGTGGAAGTACTCGTGGCTCACGAGGCCGAGCCAGCTCAAGTAACGGCGGCGGGTCGAGGTCGCCCACCGGCTGGCCATGAGCAGGGTCGAGCCCTTGTGCTCGATGCCGCCGCCCCCCTCGCTCAGCACGTTGAGGAACACATAGCGCTCGTATGGGAGAGATCCCCACATGCGGCGGTGCTCGCGGACGACTCGCTCGATGTCCTTGACGGCGCGCGCGCCGTCGAAGACGCCAGCCTCCCCCTCGTTGACGAGATAGTGCGGCTTGCCATCGACGGTGAACTCGTACACCGCATGATTTCCGGCCAGGATCGGCGAATCCACGACGGCGTCGAAATCGGGCGCCCGGTACCGGTGGGGACCGCCGGCCGGGTCGAGCGACGTCATCGTTCTGCTCCACGTGGCCGGCAACTCGAGCGCGATTTCGTGCGGACGTGGGCCCCGCTCCGCGAGCGTGATGAAGGTCGCGGCGCCGTTCAGCATCGCGAAGCCGCCCTCGATCCAGTTGGTCCGCACGGTCATCTCGCGGCCGTACACGCGATAGCTCAAGACGAAGGACGTCGCGGTCCCGTTAACGACGCGCCACCGGTTCTTCGCGATCTTCTCGACCGGCAAAGCGCCGCCGTCCGGCCTCTTCGCCGCCACACGCTCGACGTGCCGGGAGTACTCGCGCACGAGATACGACCCCGGAGTCCAGACCGCCATGAAAAGGTCGGTCCGTCCCTCGCGCGCGGCGGGCACTGCCGCTACGATTTCGACGTAGTGCGTCTGGGGGGCGGGAAACCGCAGCGTGTACCGGATGGGATCGGATGTCTGTCCCAGGGCTGGCGTCAGCCCCGAGATCGAGGCAAGCAGGAAAAAAAGGAATACGCGGATCGTCAGCGGCTTACCGCGAAAAGGGGACTGTCACCTTTTTCCGTGGATCGTAAAAAGGTGACTGTCCCCTTTTCCTCCTCAGGCTGCGCCGACTCCGGATCGAGCTGGATGCGGCCGTCTGGATAAATCGCCGTAACGCGGTCGCCGTCGATCTCCAGCGCCGACGGCCTGCCGCCTTTGTAATGCGTCGACAGCATGCCGGTGTCGATGAGAAAGATGCGCCGATCGAACCGAGGCGTGATGCGCATCGTCGCCGGGATGGTGTGACCGACGACGAAGCGTCTGGCGTTGTATTTCTTGAGGAGCTTCGTGACCTCGGGCGCGTTGCCGGGCGAGGGCCAGGTCGCGTAGCCGCGGAACCAGAGCGGGCCGTTCGGGTTGAGCACCGCCCACGTGCCGATGCGTCCGACCCCCTGCAGCACTTCGACATGTTTCCGGTCGATGTCGCTCAGGATCTGCGACTGGGCCAGCGAGGCGGACTCGCCGTTTTTCGCCGCGGTCTGCGCCGCCGTGATCGCCCGCGCCTCGGCCTGCACGGCGTCGAAAATCTCCTGCAACGAGAAGAACGGCAGGATGACGCCCCGCGACACGAGGTGACGGTTGTAGTCGTCGAAAGTGCGCAGCTCGCGCGCGACCTGCTTGCTGATGTCCTCGATCGAATCGGGCGCCGTGTCCGGGTGGATGCCGCCGTGCATGAAGATGCTGCCGTCGATGTGCACGGCTGCCGGAAGCCCGCGCAGCCACTTGCCGTAGGTGCCCTCCGGTCCGAACGCCTCGCGATATTCCAAAAAGCCCGGCGGATGCGCCGTCATCCAGGCTTCCCGCGCCAGCGGCTTGGCCGCGGCCGCGCCGAGCTTTGCCGCTCGGGCGGCTGTGAACTTCTCGTAGTCGCGCCAGCCTTCTTCGCGCCGGGCTTCTGACTTGTCGTCCGCAAAGGTGGCGAAGATCGCCGGCGTGACGTCCCGCGTTTCACCGACCAGATTCATCGCTTCGTGATTGCCGAGTACGACCCGAACCCGGCCCCCGTCGGCGGCGGCCTGCGGCTCGAGCGCCATCAGCAGGTCCATGACGGCCCGGACGCCCGTGCCCCGGTCCGTGAAGTCTCCGGTCTGTACGAGCGTCACGTTGCCGCCGGTCCAGACCCGCCCGTCGGCGAGCCCGGCTGTGCGCAGGATGGTGTTCAGGCCGTCAATCGACCCATGAATATCGCCGATCGCGACGACGCGGCCGGGGGATTGACGCTGTGGCGATGCGGGCGCGTCGGCGCGGGGACCTGGCGACCAGCTCGTGAGGAGACAGATGACCGCGGCCGCAACGGCCGTCCGTGGAGCTTGCCCTGAGCGAAGTCGAAGGGTCATTGGACCATGACCGCCTGCTCGCCGCGCGACGCCTTCATCTCGGCGATCGTCCGTGTCATGCGATCCCGTCGCTCGAGGATCGCGCGGATTTCCTTCGGAGTCAGGTACGGGCCGAGCGCATTCTTCAGCATCGGCTCGTCCAGCGCAACCATGCGATCCCACAGCTCACGGCAGATGCGGCTCATCCGCACGGGCAGGTCTTTGCTCGTGATGAACGCCCGGTTGTGATCGATGAGGTAGAAGTTCCAGGACGCATCCACCAGAAGGTTCCCCACGTTCCGATCCCGATTGCAGATCAGATTATCGAACATCTTCATCCGGATGACCTGATCGTTCCACGCGGTGCGGTCCGGCTTGGGCTCGTTCTCGACTTCGTTCCACATCCGCGCCGGGCTGAGCCAGTAAATGAGAGCGCCGAGCGCGCCGTTCACGCGCGTTTCCACCGACGGAGGCACCATACGCAAATCCAGCAGCTTGTCGAGCTCGTAGGCGGCCACCTCGGCCTTGTAGTTGTCGGGGAACCCGCGGTGCGTCCCGGGCGGCTGGGTCTTCCAGGCCGCGCTTTCGACCGGACCGCCGGGCGCGAAGTACGCGCGCATCGGCTTCGACGATCCAATCGGGACCGCCTCGATGCGCACGATCTTCGCCTCGCGCATGTACCCCTCGATCTCCGGCTCTCGTCCGAGCCAGGTGCGCAGCGAGGGTCGAGCGACGTTCGCCTGTCCGGCGCCGGAGGAAACCGGCTGGCCCGCGAGCGCGCCGGCTGTCACACAGATCAGCAGCAGCGCAGCCGGTGCCCATGTCCTCCACGCCGTGCGACGGATCGGCGTCATCGAGCCATCTCCGGCGTGGAAATTGTATCTCAATGCATATAATCCGCGGGTGATTCCGGTCGGGACGATCCTCGACAACCGCTACGAAGTCCTCGGGCTGATTGCCGAAGGGGGCATGGGCGCCGTGTACCGCGCGCGCCGGACGCGGCTCGGGGACGAGGTGGCCGTCAAGATCGTCCGGCCGGCCGACGACTCTCGAACGCTGCGCGAGCGGTTCCTGCGCGAGAGCCGGGCGGCCGCGGGCCTGCACCATCCGAACATCGTCTCGATCCTCGACTACAGCGTCGACGGCGAAGGCCGGCCGTTCCTCGTCATGGAGTTGTTGAACGGGCCGAGCCTGCGCCAGGAGATCGCTGTGGCCGGCGCGCTCGGCGCGGAGGCCGTGCGGCGGTTCATCCCGCCGATCTGCGCGGCGCTTCAGACGGCGCACGATGCCGGCATTTTTCATCGCGACATCAAGCCAGCCAACATCGTCGCGCACCGGTTCGGCGCGGGGGAGCGGGCCTACAAGCTCGTGGACTTCGGCCTCGCAGCGCTGAAAGACACTGGCGACGAGACGAGGCTGACCGGGGCGTTCATGTTCGTGGGCACGGTCGCGTATGCGGCGCCCGAGCAGGTGGAGGGACAGCTCGTGGATGCCCGCACGGACGTCTTCAGCCTGGCGTCGGTCGTGTACGAGATGCTGACCGGCCTGCCGCCGTATGGGGCAGGCGGCGTCTACGAGACGCTGTCGAAGCAGGCGAGCGGGGCGCTCCTCGCGCCGTCGCAGGTTCGTCCGGAGTCGCCGTCATGGCTCGACGAGATCGTGCTCAAGGGGCTCGCGCGCGAGCGGTCGGCCAGGTGGGCGTCGGCCGCGGACTTCGGCCGCGCGCTGACGGCGACCTTTGAGGCGTCGACGTCGACCGGCATCAGCGTAGCGCTGGGGAGCGGGGGGTTCGCATCCAGGTACGAGTTCGGTGAGCCGCTCGGAAAGGGACGTCTCGGCAGCGCGGTCCACGCCGGCCTTCACCGCGCGCTCCGCCACCCGGTCGCCATCCGCACGCGGCGCCGCGGCGGCGAGCGCAACTGGGACGCGATCCGCGCGCGGTTCCTGAAAGAGGCTCAGGCGCTGCAGGTCTCGCACCCGTCGATCCTGCACGTGCGCGACTTCGGCGAGGAGGGGGACACTCTCTACGTCGTGACCGAGCTCGTGGAAGGGAAGAGCCTGCGCGAGACGATCGCGGAGGGGCCGATGAGGTGGGCGCGCCTGCAGCCGCTCGTGTCACAGCTCGCGGACGCGGCCGCGATGCTCGCCCGCCGCGGGGCGCTCGTCAGCGGCCTCAGCCCGGAGATCGTACGTCTCACGCGGGATGGAGATGAGCAGCGCCTTCTCATCTCGTCGCCTGGCATCCATCTCCTCGGCGATCTGCTCGCGTCGCTCGACGAGGCCACGCTGCGCGGCGCCGCGCTCGATCCCGAGCTGCGCTACCTCGCCCCCGAGGTGCTGACCGGCGCGGCTCCGGACGCCCGCAGCGACGTGTTCACGATCGGCGCGCTCGCGTACGAGATGGCGACCGGCAAGCCGGCGTTCGGCGCGGCGACGCTGCCGGCGCTCATCGGCCAGATGCTGCGCGAGCCGACGCCGGATCCGCGTCCGCACGCGCCGTCGCTGCCGGAGGCTGCGGCCGTGGCGATTCAGACCTGCCTCGCCGAGCAGCCGGGCGATCGCTTCGAGAACGCGGCCGCGTTCGAGCGCGCCTGGCGGGCGGTGTAGGTTTCGCATCTTGGAACTGGCGGGAAGGGACTCACTTCGGCCCGCTAACGGTGGCGCGGAAAAACGCGCCCTCCGCAACGCCGTCTGCGACCCGCGCAGGTTCGTAACCTGCGCGGCAGTCACGCTTCGGGCGCGTTTTACCCGATCCTTCTCGCGCCACCTCACGCGGGCCTTCGTGAATCCCTTCCCGCCAGGGCGCCGGGCTGTGGGTGATCGATGGCGGGCGATGGCTCGTTCTGCGGGGTGAAGGAGCGCCGCTTCCTAGGGGGTCGATGACGGCGTTCAGACGGGATCTGCTGGATCGTCTTTCGCGGCCGATGACGCCGTCGGCGCTCGCGCGTGAGCTCGGGCTGACGCGCCGAGATATCGAGGACGACATCCGTCACGTCGTTCGCTCCGCGCGCGCTGCGGGGCACCGCGTGAGCATCGACCCGGCGCGCTGCAAGACGTGCGGGTTCACGTTCGGCGAGGAGAAGCTGTCGAAGCCCGGTAAGTGCCCGCAGTGCCGCGGGTCGCGGCTGTTCGAGCCGGTGATTCAGATCGAACGGATATGAGCGGCGTCGCCAAGGGGAATTGCACAAGCGGGCCCGCTACACCCCCGCGGCGGAACTGCATCTCGATCCGGCTTCAGTCGGTGCACCTTGAAGCGCGCAGCCGCCGGCGCCGCGCCCAGACTGCGGCGAGGCCGCCCCCAACCAACAGCAAAGACCCAGGCTCGGGAACAACCGCGGGCGCATCGAAGTCGTACGTAGTGCTCCGTGTGACGTAGACCGTCCCGCGACCAGGCTCATCGCGAACAAGGAGGCGGCTGGTGGCGCGCCCAGACCCGGCGACGTTCAGTCTGATCGGGTTCGCATCCTCCTCCCCAGTCGCGAGCACCAGAAAGGCCTCGGTCGTCAGCGCGAAAAGCGTCTCGAAGGTGGCTTCTCCGAAGTCGGCGGGCGGCAACGTGAAGAGCGGGGCCCCAATCGTCAGCACGCCACCACCCGACACGCCGTTAAACACGAACTGTGCACCGTCCAGCGTGGCGGTTCCGAAGAATGGCGAGAATACGATACCCGACTGGGAAACCATGCTGCCCGGAGGACACCCCTCACCGCAGTCCAGCCCTTGAACGGAATTCGAGGTCGCCCTCATCGAAAACCCTCGAGTGCCTGTGATGTCGAGCGTCGCGAACAGCAGCTCGGGATTGCTTGAGTTGACCACGATGGTCCCGTCGGTGACGAGGATAGGGTCCGCGAGGACCGGAGTGGAAATAGCGAGGGTGAAAAAGCCCGCTCCAAGTACCTTTTTGAGGAAGGGTTTCATCTGATTCTCCCCGGGTCTGGCCGCTGGAGGAACCTGGTGCAAGTCTCGAACCCGCGAGTCCTTAACCTTGCTGTCCGACCCCGACCGTAATCAGGTGAGGCGCGCCCGAGAGCTCGATATTTCCCTGGGTGTGACAGACAGAGACTGCTCCGTCCACCACGCAGAGGCGCAGAGAAAACCAAAATGGACCGCTCTGTGTCGCTGCGCCTCTTCGTCCCCGGTCTTCTCAGCGTGCTCTGCTAACTCAGCGTGCTCAGCGCGAAATCTAAGTCCCCGCCCACGAAATCCCCAGCACCCTGAACAGAAACGAGTAGATGTCCGCGTCCTCGTCGATGATCTTCGTGACCGGCTTTCCCGCGCCGTGTCCCGCCTTGGTCTCTACGCGAATCAGAATCGGCGCAGGACCGGCGGTTGCCTCCTGAAGCCGCGCGGCAAATTTCTTCGCCATGCCGGGAGCGACGCGGTCGTCGGTATCAGCCGTCGTGTTGAGCGTCGCCGGATACGCGACGCCATCTTTCACGTTGTGCAGCGGCGAGTACTTGATGAGATACGGGAACTGCTTCGGATCGTCCGCGGTGCCGTACTCCGAGATCCAGTACCGGCCGACCGTGAACTTGTCGTAGCGGAGCATGTCGGCGACCGGCACGCGGCAGACGATGGCGCCGAAGAGCTCGGGACGCTGGACCATGACGGCGCCGACGAGCAGGCCGCCGTTGCTGCCCCCCTCGATCGCCAGACGCTGCGATCGCGTGTACTTGTTCGCGATCAGCCACTCCGCCGCGGCGATGAAATCGTCGAACACGGTCTGTTTCTTCTCGAACATACCCGCCTGGTGCCAGGCCTCGCCGTACTCGCCGCCGCCGCGCAGGTTGGCGAGCGCGTAGACCCCGCCGTGGTCGAGCCAGACGAACGTGGACGGATCGAAGGCCGGCGTCAGGCTGATGTTGAAGCCGCCGTAGCCGGTCAGGTAGACGGGACGGTTGCCGTCGAGCGCGAGGTCCTTCCGGTGGACGAGAAACATCGAGACCTTCGTGCCGTCCTTCGAGGGATACCAGACCTGCTTCGTCTCGTAAGCGCCTGGATCGATCGTCGCGGGGCTTCGAGCGAAATCGCCGGTCGCCCGGGTCGTGAAGTCGTACCGGTAGCTCGCGGGAGGATACGTAAAGGACGTGAAGCCGAAGAAGAGCTCGGTGTCTTTCGTCCGGCCCGAGAGGCCGGTGATCGAGCCGATGGCCGGCAACGCAATCTCGCCGGACGGTTTGCCATCGAGGCCGAACAGCTTCAGCTGACTGCTGGCGTTGTGCAGGTAGTGCACCAGCAGCGTGTCGTGCACGATGCCGCTCGCGTTGAGCTTGTCGGCGCCTTCCGGGACGATTTCGACAGATTCTCCGGTTTGGAGGGGCCGGTCTTTAGACCGGCCCGACATATCCGGCAGATCGACGGCGATGACGCGGCCGAGCGGCGCCTTCTCGTCGGTCTGGAAGAACAGCCGCGTTCCGACGGCGTCGGCGAACTGGTACGACGCCTTGAAGCCCGTGAAGATCGGCGACGGTCTCGACGCGGGCTTTGCGGCCTCGATCCACAACACTTCGCTCTTGTCGCTCGAGCCCTTGAACGCCGTGATGACGAGCGTCCGCCCATCGTCGGTGATGCTCGTCGCCATGACGATCTCGCGGTCGTCCGGCCGCTCGTACACGAGCGGGTCCTTCGCCTGATCGTCCCCCAGCCGATGGAAGTACACCTTGCCGAAATAGTTCTCGTCGCCCGCCGGGACCTTGCCCGGTTCTGGGAAGCGCGTGTAGTAGAAGCCCGAGCTGTCTTTCAGCCATGAAATGCTCGTGAACTTCGCCCACTTGATGTGGTCGGGGCGGTCGGCGCCGGTCGCGACGTCGCGGACGTAGATCTCCTGGCGGTCGCTGCCGCTCTTCGAGATGCCGTACGCGATGAGCGTGCCGGTGTCGTTGACCGCGAGCGCGGTGAGCGCGGCCGTGCCGTCCGCGGTGAGCGTGTTCGGATCGAGCAGGACGCGGCGGTCGCCCTTCAAGCCCTCCTGCACGTAGAGCACGGCCTGCGGCTGCAGCCCCGTGTTGTGGGTGAAGAAGTATCTGTCGCCGCGCTTGGTGGGGATGCCGGTGCGCGGATAGTTGAAGAGCTCCGTGAGCCGCTTCTTGAGCCCGTCCCGGACCGGGCCGTCCACGAACCCGCGGGTGAGCGCGTTCTGGCCCTCGACCCACTTCACGGTCTCCGGCGCGTCGGCCTCCTCCAGCCATCGATACGGGTCGGGCACCTTCGTCCCGTGATACGTGTCGACGACAGGGCCTTTCGCGGCCGGTGGATACTGTATCGGTGTCTGCATCTGTGACGGGCCGGGGGAGGAGCACGCAGCGAGCACGGCGATCAATGCGAGCGCAGCGACGAGCGGCATATGAGGAATTATAATCATTGCTGGTTGTGGATTGCTGATTGCTGAATATATGAAGCGCACCCTCATCGTCCTGATCGGTCTCGTTGTCTGCCTCGTGTCGCCGTCCACTCGTCCGCTCTTCACCGACGCCTTCCCGCCGGAGGAGTTCGCCGCGCGGCGCACGCGCGTGATGTCGCAGATCGGCGACGGCGTCGCCATCCTGCAGGGGGCCGCCGAGCGAGCGGGCTATCTCAAGTTCCGGCAGAGCAATCAGTTCTTCTACCTGACTGGCGTCGAGGTGCCGCGCGCCCTCCTGATCATCGACGGCAAGGCGAAACAGACGACGCTGTTTCTGCCGGCGCGGGACGAGCGGATGGAACGATCGGAGGGGCCGATGCTCGCGCCGGGGCCCGACGCGGAGAAGCTGACCGGCATCACGAAAGTCGTGGCGAGGGATCAATTCGGGGATGCGCTGGCTTCAATCGCGCCGGCGGGGCGGACGTTGTATCTGCCGCACCGGGCCGAGGCGTTGGGCGCGGCGACCCCCGGGAACGTCAAGGCGCACGACGAGAAGACGCGCGCCGATCCGTGGGATGGGCGCGCCTCGCGTGAAGCGGCCTTCATCGAGCATGTCAAGGGGAAGGTGGGAAAGGTGAGCGGCGCCGCCGGAAAACCGGCCGCCATCAAAGACCTGGACCCGGTCCTCGACGGCCTGCGCCTGGTCAAGAGCGCGCGCGAGATCGCGATCGTCCGCGAGGCGTCGCGCATCTCGGGCCTCGCGATCATGGAGACGATGCGATCCGCGCGGCCGGGCATGTACGAGTACGAGCTGGAAGCGATCGGCGACTACTTCTTCAAGAAGCACAACGCGCAGGGTGAGGCGTACTTCGGCCTGGTGGCGGCGGGGAAGAACGCGGCGTGGCCGCACTACCACGCCGCGCAGTCGCAGGTTCGGGACGGCGACCTCGTGCTGTACGACTACGCGCCGGACTTCAAGTACTACACGTCGGACGTCACGCGGATGTTTCCCGCTAACGGCCGGTTCACGGCCGAGCAGCGGGAGATGTACACGATCTATCTGAAGCTCTATCAGGCCCTGATGACCTCAATCCGGCCCAACGTCGATCCGAAGGTGGTCCTCGCCGCCGCGCTCAAGAAGATGGAGCAGATCGTGGCGACCTTCGAGTTCCGGACACCGAAGATCAGGGCGGCGGCCGATCGCTTCGTCGCGATGTATCGCAACGCCAGCCGCAACAGCCTCGGTCACTGGATCGGCATGGAAGTGCACGACGTCACCGCGCCGTACGACGTGCTCAAGCCGGGGATGATGTTCACCATCGAGCCGGCGCTGACGATCCCGGACGAACGCGTCTACGTCCGACTGGAGGACGCGATCTTGATCACGCCGGAGGGCTACGAGAACATGTCGGGCTTCGTCCCGGTCGAGCCGGACGCGATCGAGCGGCTGATGGCGGAGGAAGGGATGTTCGAGCGCGGGGAGCGGAAGCCGACCGATTCCACGCGGCGGCCGTAGGCGTCAGGCGTTCTGATTGGCCCTTACCGCCGCCCCCAGCAGCCCCGCCTGCGGCTCGAGAATGACTGACACCGGGATCGTCGCCATGAGATCCGTCATCAGACCTTTGGAACGGAACGCCTCGAGAAAGCGGCCATCTTCGAGGGCTGGAAGAATCTTCAGCGCGATCCCGCCTCCCACGTAAAGACCGGCCGTCGCAACCGAGCGAAGCGCGAGGTTCCCCGCCTCGGCGCCGTACACCGAGACGAAGATGTCGAGCACTTCCATGCATTGGCAGCACCGCTTCGCCAGCGCCGACTGCGTCACGGCCGCGGGGAGCGCCATCGGATCCTGGGTGAGGCTCGCGGCGCACGGCCGTCCGGCGTGCGTGAACCGGCTCAGGTTCACGACGCCGGGGCCAGAGATCACGTGTTCGTACTCGGCGCGCCCGTAGACCCGCACCAGATCCTGGAAGAACGCCACCTCACGCGGCGTCCGCGGCGCGAAGTCGGTGTGGCCCCCTTCGGTGGGTGACGGCACGAAACGGCCGTCGATGTTGTGGAGCAGCGCCTCGCCGAGACCGGTTCCGGCGGCGATCACCGCCGCATTGCCATCCGGCTCCGCCGCCCCGTCCTGCAGCACGGCCAGCTCGTCGGGCTCGAGCACCGGCACGGCGTGCGCCATCGCCTCGAGATCGTTCAGCAGTGACAAGTGGCGGACGCCGAAGCGGTCCGCGATCGCGCGGGCGTCGACGACCCAGGGAACGTTCGTCAGGCGGGCGATGTGACGCGTGACCACGCCCGCCACGCCGAGCGACATCGCCTCGACGCGGCCGACGGCCCCTGCATCGGCGAGAAACGCCTCGATCATCTGCTCGATTGACGCGTAGTCGAGGGTCTTGAACTGCGCGGTCCGGACCGACGCGGGCCGTTCCGGCGCCCGCGCGAACAGCCCCAGCCGCGTCGTCGTCCCCCCGACGTCTCCCGCGAGCAGCATGGCGCACATTCTATGCTCTTGACAGGCGGACCGGAGTCTCGCATCTTTTCTCTCACCGGACATCCCTTGCAGCTCGAGTCGCCACAGAGTCTCTCGCCGTTCGCCGGCCAGGTCGTCACCTTTACCGGAAAGTTGTCGTCGCTCGGACGCCGCGAGGCGCGGGAGGTCGTCGAGCGCCTGGGCGGCATCGCCAGCGAGGACGTCACGACGCGGACGACGATGCTCGTGATCGGCGCCGGCGGCGTCGCGCAGCCGAAAGATGACGCAGCCGAGGACGCCGACAAGAGCCGGAAGCTTCGCAAAGCGGAGCAGGTCAACGCGAAGGCGCCGGGACAGGTGGCGATCCTGAGCGAGGACGATTTCTGCCGCCGCGCGGGCGTGGCCGCGCCCGGCGACCTCCGCCAGCACTTTCACGCCCAGCGCGACATCCTGGCGATGTACCCGGCGCTCGGCGAGGCCCGGCTGGGACACCTGGAGAAGTGGGGCGTCATCCGGTCGGTCGTGCGGACCAACGCCGAGGCCTATTACCGATTTGTGGATCTGTCGGCGATCAAGCAGGTCGCCTCCGAGCTGGATCGCGGGACACCCTTCCGGGTGATCGTTCGCTCGGCGCTCGCGGCGCGCGAAGGGCAGCTCGCGCTCGACTTCCGTCACGGCGCGAGCGACGCGCAGCCGGCGCGGGTCGTGACGCTCGAGCGCCGGCCGCCGCCGCCGACGCAGATCGGGCAGCAGCGCGCGTCGGCCGCCGATCCGCACGCGGCGCTCGCCGCGAGATACTTCCTCGAAGGGGCGGCGCTCGACGAGCCCGACGCCGGCGTCGAGCGCCAGGACCAGGCCGCCGCCGCCTACCGCCGGGCGCTCATCATCGATCCGGAGCTCGTTCCGGCGATCGTGAACCTGGCGAACATCCACTACGCGCGCGACGAGCTCATCGAGGCCGAGGCCCTCTACGAGCGGGCGATCACGCTGGATGGGGAGTGCTTCGAGGCGCACTTCAACCTCGGCAACATCCATCACGACCTGTCGCGCTACCAGGAGGCGGTCGCCTGCTACCGGGAAGCGGTCTCGCTCAACCCCGGCTACGCCGACGCGCACTTCTATCTGGCCGTGACGCTCGAGAAGATGGGACAGTCGGCCGAGGCCAAGCCGCACTGGAAGGCGTACCAACGCCTGTCGCCGAACGGCGAGTGGGTCGAGCTGGCCAAGGAGTTTTCAGAGTAGGCCCGACCTTTAGGTCGGGCGTTTCCGAATTAAGGCGAGCGGTCGGATGGTCCTGCCACGCCCGACCTGAAGGTCGGGCCTACACCGCCGATCAGGCCAGCCTGACGGGCATCGCGGGCGCGACGGCGCCGAGCTGTCGGACGGCGCTGCCTATCGCCGGCGCGACGCAGACGATTGGCGTCTCGCCGGCGCCGGCCGACGGAAGATCGCGCCGGTTCAGCAGCTCGATCTCGATCGGCGGGATGTCGCCAAATCGCGGGACGCGGTACTGCTCGAGCGTGCCGTTCAGGAGCCGGCCCCCCGCGAAGGTGATCGCCTCGAAGAGCGCGCCGCCGAGGCCCTGCACGACGGCCCCTTCGACCTGGTTGTGCAGCCCGTCCGGGTTGACGATCGCGCCGCATTCGAAGACGACGACCAGGCGCTCGACCTTGAACCCGCCTGGTGCTTTCGAGACTTCCGCCGCGGTCGCGACGTAGCTGCCCTTTTCGGTCCCGCACGCGATGCCGAGCGAGCGGTCTTTCCGGGGCTTGCCGGCTTTCTTTGCGACGGCCGCCAGGACGTCGCGCATGCGCGTGTCTTTCAGGTGCGCCATCCGGAATTCGACGACGTCTTTTCCCAGCGCGCGCGCCATCTCGTCCATCTGCATCTCGCGCGCGAAGTGATTGGCGGTCGCGGCGAGGCCGCGGTAGGAACCCTGCCGCAGCGGCGAATTCGCAGGATGAAACTGAATCCGCTGATTCGGGATGTCGTACGGCGTTCGGATCGCTGACGCGCCGGAGTTCCAGTTGTCGAACTCCCACGCGATGATCCGCCCGCTCGCATCGACGGCGCTCTTCACTTCGATGAGGCCGCCCGGACGGAGGTAGCCCCACGAGAACTCCTCGGCGCGCGTCCACACGAGCTTGACCGGCTTCCCGGCCGTCTTCGCGAGGCGCGCCGCCTCGATGGCGTGCTCGCCGGAGTGCTTGCCGCCGTACGCGGAGCCGGTGTCCGGCACAATCACGCGCACGCTTTCCTCGGCCACGCGGAACGCGGTGGCGAGCTCGGACCGCACGCCGAAGGGTCGCTGCGTGGCGGTCCAGACGGTCAGGCGACCGTCCTTGCCCCACTCGGCCACCGCCGCGCGCGGCTCGAGCGGCACGTGCGCGATGTACGGGATGCGATACGCGGTCTCGAACACGCGCGCCGCCTGCGCGCGCGCCTGCGCGACATCCCCGGCGACGACCGGAGCGCCGCCCCTGCCGCCTGCGGGCGCTTCGGTCTTCTTGTAGTGCTCGTAGACTGTCTCCGAGGTTGGGAGTCCCTCCGGGATTTGCCACGCCGCGCGGATCGCGTCGGCCGCGCGGCGCGCCATCCGCTCGTTCGGCGCGACGACCCCGATGAAGTCGCTGTCGCGAACGACCGTCACGCCCGTCATCGCGCGCGCCCGGCCGTCGTCGACCGTCCCGAGCGTGGCGCCGTTGCCGTCCGGCCGCACGATCCGGCCATGAAGCATGCCGGGCCGGACGATGTCAGGCGTGTACTGATGGCGGCCGGTCACGATCTCCCGGCCGTTGACTTTCTTTGCTGGCTGGCCGCGCACGGCCCAGCGATCCGCCGTAGCGGTCGCCGGCTTTTCCGCGACTGAGCCCGCGAGCTTCTGACCCTTCGTCAGATCGCCGAACGCGACCGACCGGCCGTCCGGATGCAGAACGCGGCCGTCGCGGACCGTCAGCGTGACCTTCGCGCGATCCGCCTGCCAGGCGGCCGCGGCGCGATCGAGCAGCATCTCGCGCGCCGTCGCGGCGGCCCGCGCCAACTGCGGCGCCATCCGCGGCGTCGTCTGCGACCCGAACGTGCCGGCGTCGTACGGCGTCAGGTCGGTGTCGGCCATGACGAGCGCGATCGACGGCATGGGCGCGCCGAGCTCGTCGGCGACGGTCTGTGCGAGCGAGGTCCGGATGTTCTGACCGATCTCGGTCTTGCCGGTGTAAACGGTGATCTTTCCCTGCTCGTCGATGTGCAGCCAGGCCGCGAGCTCAGGGGCCGGGCCGCGTCCCTGCGTCCCGCCGCGCCCGGATTCCTGCGCCATCGCGTCCGCGAGCGCCACCGTGACGAGGACGCCGCCGCCCAGCAGCCGGAAGAACTCCCGGCGCTCGACCTCGAACAGGTACTTGCTCGGCTCCTCGAGCTCGTAGCGCTCGGCGTTCGAGCCGCTCATTCATCGCCGCGCTCCCTGCACGTCGGACGTTCGCATCCGCTCGGCCGCCAGCCGCACGGCCTTGACGATGCGCGGGTACGTGCCGCAGCGGCAGATGTTGCGCTCCAGCATGCGCGCGATGTCCTGGTCGGACGGATTCGGGTGCGTGCGCAGGAGGCCGACGACCGCCATCACCATGCCAGGTGTGCAATAGCCGCACTGGAACGCTTCGACTTCGAGGAAGGCTTCCTGAACCGCGTGGAGACGGTCGCCGCTCGCGAGCGCTTCGATCGTCGTGACTGACTTGCCGCCGATCGCTCCGATTCGCGTGACGCACGAGCGTGTCGCCTGACCGTCGAGCAGGACGGTGCACGCGCCGCACTGGCCTTCGCCGCAGCCGTACTTGCTGCCCGGCAGGTCCAGCTCGTAGCGAAGCACCGACAACAAACTGTCGGCCGGCTCTCCCTGCGACCTCGTGAGTCCGATCGTTGATGCGGAGCCGGTAGGTCGGCATGACTCCGGCCGATCCTAACATCGATAATTGTGTTCGGGAACGCCGACAGCCCGTCCATACGTATCCGTGTACATGCGCCGATGGGGCAGGCTGGCCCTCATTGCGATCGCCCTCGCATCCGCCGGATGCGCCCCCTCGTCGTGGGCCGCCAGCGCGTTGATCCACCCGTCGCGCCGCGCCGTGGACCGCGCTCCTTCCGGCCCGGTCGAAACCTTCACCGTGGCGAGCGAGGGGGTCTCCCTCAAGGGCTGGCGATTCCCGGCACGCGGCGAGCCCCGCGGAACGCTCGTGATCCTGCACGGCGTGGCCGACAATCGTGCGTCCGCCATCGGCATGGCGGAACGCTTCACGGCGCGGGGGTTCGCGGTGATCGCGTACGACAGCCGCGCCCACGGCGAATCCACGGGCGACGCCTGCACGTACGGCTACTACGAGAAAAAGGACCTGGGCCGGATCCTCGACACGGTCCGCGCGACGCCAATCGTCCTGCTCGGCCACTCGCTCGGAGCGGCGGTGGCGCTGCAGGCCGCCGCGGTCGACGACCGGATCTCGTCAGTCGTCGCCGTCGAGACGTTCTCGGACCTCAGGACGATTGCGCGCGAGCGCGCGCCGTTCGTGCTGACGGAAGGCATGATCGCGAAAGCGTTCGCGGAGGCCGAGTCGCGAGCGGCGTTCAACGTGGACGAGGTGAGCCCGGTCGCCGCTGCGGCGCGCATCCGTGTGCCGGTGCTGCTCGTCCACGGCGCGGACGATCGTGAGACGAAGCCGGATCACTCCCGCCGCGTGTACGACGCGCTCACCGGGCCAAAGCGGTTGATCATCGTGCCGAAAGCCGGTCACAACGGTTCGTTGACGAAGGAAGTCTGGGCGGAGATCGAGGAGTGGCTCGATCTGGAGATGACGGAGGCTAAGGAGGGCACGGGGAAGGATCAACACGGAGACATGGAGTAAACGGAGAACCTTTAGCTTAGAGCCTGTAACAAAACCCTGATCGGCCTGAGGGCGTTTCAGTTTTCTCGAGCGTCGCCCCACATGACAAGCGGGATCCGAGCATGTCCACGGGCGGATAGGTAAATACTGCGCGACTTATGAGGAGTGATCTCTCTGAAAGCGCGGGGACCGTGGCGCGAACCTCGTGGGCGTTATGCAGACCGGCCTAATCCTCTGACGACTGTGGCCCGCGCCGTCCAGAACCCCAATCTGTTCAACACTCTTCGACGATTCTGACCTCACGCCAGTTTAGCGTTATGCTGCGAGCTTCGCGGGGTCCGCCGAGATATGCTGGTCGGCCTACTGTTAGTTGGGCTGACGGAGGACGATCATGCGGATGCTGACGGTGTGGCTAGTCGTAACCGCCTCGTTGCTGCAGCAGGCACCAGCTACCGGTACGGTGGTCAAGATCGACATCTCAGAAGCGCGCGGGCTGCGGGACTGGGATCTCGACGGCAACGGCGCCTGGACCGTGCGCGGACAGGCACTGGTTCTCGCGAAGGCTGGCGTTCCGGGCGGCGCGATACGACGGCCGGCGGCGATCGCGCTCTACAAGGGCGATGCCCTGACCGATTTCGTATTCGAGGTGGACGTGCGCTCGACGGCGCCGGTCGATTTGGCCGTTCGAGACGTGTTGATGATCTTCGGGTATCGATCGCCGACCCAGTTCTATTATGTGCACTTGGCCGCGAAGACCGACCCCGTGCACAACGGGATCTTCGTCGTCAACGACGCGGATCGACGCCGGGTCGACGATGCGACGGCTGCGGCGCGCCTCAAGGATCAAGCGTGGCATCGGATTCGATTAGAACGGGTCGTGGCCACCGGGAGTATCAAGGTCTTCTTTGATGGGGAACGGGTGCCCCTATTGTCGGCCACGGATCGTACGCTGCCGTCAGGTCGCATTGGCGTCGGGTCGTTTGACGAGACTGGGGAGTTCCGGGGTTTTGAGGTGCGTACACCTGGCTCACAACGCGCAGCCCAACACCGCGCTGCACCCGACGGCCGCTGACGAACACGCGAACGGCCGCGGGTGAGCGCCAATCGTTAGGAAGCGACGAATCGAGCCAACCGGACAAGCGAATGAAGAATACCCTTTTGGTGTCCGTACTAGTCGTGTTTGCGGGCCTCTCGCATGCCGCGCTTTCCGCTCAAAAGCGCGCTCCGGTGATCGACATGCACATGCATGCGCACCATATCCCGCTCGATCTTCCCGCTGGAGCCCCACCTCCGTGCTTCCCGCGCCCGTGTCAGCCCAAAGGGGCTGCGACGGCGACCCCGGAGGAGTCATTGCGGAAGACCCTCGAGGCGATGGACCGCCACAACATCGTCCTGGGATTCCTGAGCAGCGCCGACCTGGGCATCGTCCGGGACTGGGTCGCGGCGGCGCCCGGCCGGTTCATCGCTTCGCCCTTCATTGAGAAGCCCGGTGAGCTCACTCCGCAGATGCTCAGGCAGGAGTACGCGGCGGGACGCCTGGCCGGCATGGGTGAGATCGGCTCTCAGCTCATGGGCGTGGCGCCAAACGATCCTGCACTGGCACCGTACTTTGCACTGGCGGAGGAGTTCGATGTCCCTGTCCTCATTCACACCGAAGGGCTTGGTCCGCCGGTACCGGGGTTCCGCTTGGCCGCGGGCCGTCCGCTCCTCCTCGAGGAGGTGCTGGTTCGACATCGGAACCTCAGAGTGTTCGTCGAGAACAGTGGGTACCCGTTCCTCGACGAGATGATCGCGATGATGTATCAATATCCTCAACTCTACGGCGATCTGTCGACGATCACTTGGATCATCCCGCGCTCTGCGTTTCACCGGTACGTCGAGGCCCTCGTTCGCGCCGGCCTCGGGAACCGCTTGATGTTTGGCTCCGACCAGATGCGATGGCCCGAGAAGATTGACGAGGCGATCGAAGCGATCGAGGAGGCCGATTACCTGACCGCAGAGCAGAAGCGAGACATCCTCTACAACAACGCGGCCCGATTTCTTCGCCTTGAGGGGCGACGTAAGTAGCGGAAGAGGATGCGCCACGCGTTGAAGGGACTCCGGGTGTCGCTTCGTAACAAGTGCTTGCTGCTGACACGGCCTCGGGTTGCGGGCGCTCTTCGCGCGAGGTACTGATCAGGCCGCGCAGCAGAAGCGCAAGGCGTTAGGTCACGATAAACGCCGTCGGGTTTAGTAATCCGGGCGCCGGAATTGGTTGAGCCAGGCTAAGGTGCGCTCCAGGACCCACTGGCCACCGGCCTGGGTTTGAGGCCTAAACTCCGTGCCCTCCGTGTCTCCGTGTTTGTCTCTCTCCGTGTTCTCCCTGGCCTCCGTGATCTACTCCACGCGCAGCGCGACCGACGGATCGACCCGCATGGCCCGGCGCGCCGGCAGATAGCTCGCGACGACAGCCGAGCCGAGCAGGACCACGACCACGAAGGCCAGCGTCGGCGAGTCGGTGGGCGTGACGCCGAACAGGAGCGTCGTGAGCACGCGGGTCAGCGCCACGGCGCCGGCGAGACCCAGCGCCACGCCGATTGCGGCCAGAAGCACACCCTGACCCACGATCAAGCCGCAGCACGCTCGCCGGCCGCGCGCCGAGCGCCATCCGAATCCCGATCTCTCGCGTCCGTTGCAGAACGCCGTAGCTCAGAACGCCGTGCACGCCGACGGCCGCGAGCGTCAGGGCGAGCGCGGCGAAAATGCCGAGGATCAGCATCGTAAAGCGCCGCTGGGACAACGAGCGCGCGACGGTCTCCTGAAGAGGTTCGACGGCGAAGACGGCGAGCCCAGGATCGACCTCTCGAATCGCCCCGCGCGCCGCGGCCGTGAGCGCGGCGGGATTGTCCGCTTTGATCAGCAGCACGCCCGAGTGGGACGGCGTTTGCGCCAGCGGCGCATAGACCGCGATCGGCGGCGCCTCGGCCAGGCCGTGGAATCGCTCGTTCGCGACGACACCCACGATCGTTCGGGCCGTACCCCAGAAACCGATTCGAGCGCCGATCGGATCGCTCGTCGGGAAGAACCGCTTCGCGGCCGCATCGTTGATGACCGCCACGGGCGCCGCGTTCGTGGTATCGCCGTCACGGAGGAGCCGTCCGCGGACGAGCGACAACCCGACGGTGCGGAAGTATCCCGGCGTCACGCTACGAGTCGAGATCTCGGGCCAATTCTTGGCTTCGGCCTCGCGCCCGACGATGACAAAGGAGTTGGTGAATCCGGGAGCCAATGGATGGCTCCCCGCGATGCCCACGGTGTCAACGCCCGGAAGCGCGGCGGCGCGCCGCAGCAGCGCGTCGTTGAAGGCATGCACCTCTTTGAAGTCGGGCCACAGCTTGAAGTCCCTGGGATACCGCGTGACCGGAAGCTGGTACTCCGCCTTGAGCACCCCTTCCGCCGTGAATCCGGCGTCCACCTGCTGGAGGCGCCAGAAGCTCTTGATGAGCAGGCCCGCGCCGGCGAGGAGGACGACCGCCAGCGCCAGCTCGGCGACGACGAGCACCGCGCGCAGGCGGCTGCGGTGACGGCCAGCGGATCCGTGGCGCCCACCCTCGCCCCGGAACGCCGCCAGCGGGTCCACCCGCAACGCCTGCGCAACCGGAAAGAGGCCGAAGATCAGGCCGACCGCGACCGACACGCCGAGGGTGACGGCAAGCACGCGGAGATCCAGCGATGCGGCGCTGAGCCGCGGGACGTCCGGCGGCGCGAGCGCCACGAGGGTGCGTAACCCGAGGAACGCCAGTCCCACGCCCGCCGCGCCGGCGGCGAGCGACAGGACGACCGTCTCGGTGAGAAACTGCCTCGCGAGGCGAAGCGCGCCAGCGCCGAGCGCCATGCGCACCGCGATCTCTCGCGCCCGGGCCGCCCCGCGCGCCAGCAACAGGTTCGCGACGTTGACCGAGGCGACGAGCAGCACGAGCCCGACCGCTCCCAGAAGGACGAGCAGCGCCGGACGGACCGGCCCGAACACGACCTCGCGCAGGGGCTCCACGAAGGCGCCGCGTCCGTCGTTCGCGTCTTTGTAGGTGCGCTCGAGGTCGGCGGTGATGGTCGTCATTTCCTCCTGTCCGCTGCGAGGCGTCGCGGAGGGCGCGAGCTTTCCGAGAACGAAGAGCGGATGGGTGTCGCGCGGAGAGCGCTGCGGGTTTGGCTGAAGCGGTGTCCAGACGTCGACGCGCACCCGCGTGCCCCGGTCAGCGAACGCGCGTGAGTAGGCGGCGCGCGTCAGGATCTGCAGCACGCCGAAATCCGCCGCGTCCCCGACCACGCCGACGATCGTGTACGGCCGTTCGTTCAGCCGTATGGACGAGCCGACGACGGCGCGTTCGCGGCCGAGCGACCGCTCCCAGAGCGACTCGCTGATCAACGCGACCTGTGGACCGTTGGCGAGATCCTCATCCGGCGTGAAGTGACGGCCCGCGATCGGGTGGATGCCGAGCATGGGCAGGAGATCGTGGCTGACCGCCAGCCCCGCCAATCGGATCGGCTCGCCGGAGGGAGGCGCCAGGTTCAGCTCGCCGGCGATCAGCCCGCCGAGCGTCTCGAACGTCCTGCTCCGGTCCCTGAAATCCAGGTAGTCCGGGATCGACGCCGGCTCACGCGAGGTGCCGGTGTTGCGGTCCGTCTCCCACACCATCGCGAGGCGGTCGAGATCGGCCACCGGCGCCGGGCGCAGGAGCACCCGGTCGACGACGCTGAAAATGGCGGTGTTCGCGCCGATTCCGAGCGCGAGGGTCAGGATCGCGACAAGGGTGAATCCGCGGTCCGCGACGAGCTGCCGGACGGCGAACCGAACAGTCCTGAAGAAACGCATGCATGTGCCTGCTCGCCGGCGGATCGACGGTTACGGCACGAAGGTGAGGTCTCCTGCCGTTCAGACCGGGAACCTCTAGAGGGGCTTGGGGCGGCCGGCTGAGCGGCCCGCCCTCCGATTAATACTCGGGCCGTTTGCGGGGGGCGCGACGCACCTTGAAGAAGGCGCAATCCGGGCACCAGGCGTCGGCGTTGAATCCTTCTTTTCCGGCCATCGGCAGCACGTCCCGGTGGGTGCAGAACTGCCCATCCTCGGGCTGGGCGCGCCAGCGGCAGCTCTTGAACCGCTCGACGGCCGCCGACTGCGGCGGAGCGGTGGGCGCCTCGGGTCCCGACGTCGCCGTCGTTGACGGTCCTGTCGGCCCGGGCGAAGGGCCCGGCGACGGCGGAATGATGAACGTCTTCGGATCGTCGGGCATCATGACTGGAGGGCAGACCTTTCTGGTCCGCCATGGATCTGCAGGTTGAACGTCTGCTCGAGCGCTGCCAGCGCGCGCCGCTCCTCGGGGGCGACGAGCGTCAAGGCCGTCCCCGTCATTTCCGCCCGGCCCGTACGGCCCACGCGGTGCACGTACGCGTCCAGGTCGGTCGGTACCTCGAAATTGACGACGTGTGAGATGCCGTCGACGTCGATCCCGCGTGCCGCGACGTCGGTTGCCACGAGCACGCGAAACCGCCCCGCACGGAATCCTTCGATCGCCGCGGTGCGCTGCGGCTGCGTCCGATCGGCGTGCAGCGACGCGGCGTGGAGCCCCGCCGACTGCAGGCGGCGCGCCAGCCGCTCCGCGCCGATCTTCGTCCGCGCGAAGATGAGCACGGGGCCGCCGGTCCGCTTCAGGAACTTGATCAGCCACTCGACCTTTTCGCCCGACGACGACACCTGGTGCACCGTGTGCGTGATCGTCACGGCTGGAGCGCCGGCCGCGCCGACCTGCAGGTACTTCGCCTCCCGGGTGATCTCGTGCGCCTGCACCATCATCTCCGCCGGCATCGTCGCCGAGAAGAGCATCGTGTGGCGCCGGTTCGTCGGCGGCAGCGCCGCAACGATGCGGCGGACGTCGGGCCAGAAGCCCATGTCCATCATCCGGTCCGCCTCGTCGAGGACGAGGATCTCGATCGCGTCGAAGCTGACGCCGTTCACGCCGGCGGTTCGCATGTGATCGATCAACCGGCCCGGCGTGGCGACGACGATGTCGACGCCTGCCTCGAGCGCGCGCGACTGCGGGTTCATCGGGACGCCGCCGTATATCGCGACGCTCGTCAGCGGTGTGTGATAGATGAGCCCCTGGACGTCGTCCTCGATCTGCACGCACAGCTCGCGCGTCGGCGCGAGCACGAGCATGCGGGTCCGAGGTTTCGTGGCCTCGGCGTTCCCTATCTTCGTAGTGTCCGCCTTCAGGCGGACCTCGGCGTCGGGGTGCAAAAGATGCTGCAGCGCCGGCAGCAGGAACGCGAGCGTCTTGCCGGTCCCGGTGGCGGCGCATCCAATCACGTCCTGCCGCGCGAGCGCGATCGGGATCACGGCGCTCTGAATGGGCGTGGTCAGCTCGAACTGGCGATCGTGGACGCCGGAGAGGAGCTCAGGTGCGAGTGGCAGCGTCGCGAACCCTATCGGGCTGGTGTCGCACTCGTGCGGCGCGACGCCCGGGTGTGTCGACGTCCTCGGGCGGCGCGGCGGCGCGTGCCCGTGCCCGTGGTGCGGCCCGCGGGAGGACCCGCTTCGCCGCCGGCGGCCGCCGCGGCCGTGCGACTGATTCGATGGTGTGTGGTTGTGCTGCAAGCTTGGGTCAGCGGGCGCGGAAGGTGATGATGCCTCGAACCGGGTCGTACGGCGAGACGCCGACGGTCACCCGATCGCCCGGCACCACCTTGATGCGGAACCGGCGCATTCGGCCGCTCAACTGCGCAAGCACTTCGTGGCCGGAGTCGCATTGGACGCGGTAGAGGCCGCCGCTGTGGACCGCCACGACCGTGCCCTGGACATCGATTAGATCATCCTTACTCAAGTCCCTGACTGTCTCCTGGAATCCAAACATTGTGCCACATTCCGGCTAAGCCTGCAAAGCTTTGAATCACAGACGTTTGACTGCCTCCTCGACCTGTCGCGCCAGCGCGGCGAAATCATCTCCCTCGAGGCGGAGCGGCTGGCCGAAGGCCACACGCGCCGGCCCGGGCGTCGCCATCTTCGCCTTTTGATGCAGGACTTTGTCGAGCCCATCGAGGCGGATGGGGACGACGGGCACCCCCAGCCGCGACGCGATCATCCCGACGCCGGCCCGGAACGCCCCGATCTCCCCCGCCTGGGTCCGAAGGCCTTCCGGGAAGATCAGAACGGAGTAGCCCTCGCCGAAGAGCTCGCCGATGTAGCGCAGCGTCTGCCGGGCCCCGGCCTCGCGCTGCGGCAGCGGGAACGCGTTGAAGAACAGGGCCGCCAGATAGTAGTTGAGGCTGTTGGTGAACCAGGCGCGGCGCCCGAACTGCTCCGGGAAGAAGTGCGCCTTGAAGAACTCCTTGGCCATCGCTGGCGCCAGACGGTACCGATACCGCGGAGGAAGCGCCGCGAGGATCGCCGGCGCGTCCATGTGGCTCTGGTGATTCGCCGCGAACAGCACCGGCCCCGTCAGCCTTTCGAGATGCTCCCGTCCATCCACCTGGATCCGGGCGAAGATGCGCGCAATCGGCAGAATCCAGGTGGGCAGACTGAGCCGGCGAATCGTGCGCGCGGGGAGCGATCGGTTCCAGGAGGGGAAGTCAATCGGCTCCGGGACGGAGGCCGGAGGTCGGGTGCCGGGGGCGGGGAGCCGGGTGTCGGAAGATATCCGGCCTCCGGCCTCCGGCCCCTGGCCTCCGACGAGCGCCGACAATTCGCCCACGGTTCTCGCGCCCGCGAACGCCGCCTCGTCGATCGTCGTCGCGAAGGCTTCCTCGAGCGCCATCATCAGCTCGACGCGCTCGAGCGAGCTCAAGCCGAGCGCCTCGATCGCCGTGTCGGGCAGGATGTCGCGCCCGCCGACGAACCGGCGCACGACGTCCTCGACGGTTTTTGCGCGGGCAGGGGCCGCGGCCGCGCTCGATCCCTGAGCGACCCAGCGCTGCAGGTCGCGCCGCTTCAGCTTGCGTGTCCCCTCCGTGCGCGGCAGCTCCGGCCCGGGCCAGGCCGAGACGCCACGGACGCGCTGGTAATCCTCGAGGCCGGCGTTCGCAGCGGCGACGATCGCCTCCACGTTTGCGCCCGGCTCGACCACGAGCACGGCATGCACGCGTTCCTCGACCGCGGCGCCTGTCGCGGATGCGCCGACGACCGCCGCCTCCTTCACGCCGGGCTGCGCCTCGAGCGCGCGCTCCACGTCCTCCGGAAACACGTTCAACCCTTCCGGGGTGACGATCATTTCCTTCTTGCGTCCGCGGATGGTCAGTCGCTTTTCGGCGTCCATCGTGCCGACATCGCCCGTGTGGAGCCAGCCGTCCTCGAAGGCCCGCGCCGTCTCGTCCGGCGCGCGGTAATAGCCGGTCGTGACGTTGTCGCCGCGCACGAGGATCTCGCCGTCGGGCGCGATTCTCACCTCGACGCCCGCAATCGGCGCCCCCACGGTGCCGCGCGACGTCCGGAACGGGTGGTTGAGCGTGACGATCGGCGCGGTCTCCGTCAGCCCGTAGCCCTGGACAACGACGTAGCCGAGCCTGGACCAGAACGCCTCCAGCTCGGGATCGAGCGGCGCCGCGCCGACGACGATGCTCCAGAACTTCCAGCCGAACAGCCGGTGCACGCGCCGATAGCGCCACCAGCGTTTGAGCCAGTGCCCGGACGGGCTCGTGGTCTCCGCGGCCTCGGGCACGATCCTGAGCACGTGATCGCGGAGCACATCGAGCACCTTCGGCACGCAGACGAGCACGGACACGCGGCGCGATTTGACCTGCTTGACGATCTCGTGGGGGTTGTAGCCGTGAATGAATACGACGACGCCTGGCAGCATGGGTGGAACGAACGTCGCCATCGCCTGGCCGAACATGTGGCTGAGCGGCAGGAGATTGAGAAAGCGGATCGGAAAGAACGGGCGCCCGTACTTCCGGTACTTCATCACCTCGCGCTCGATCGGGACGATGTTCGCGAGGATGTTGCGATGGGTGATGACGACGCCCTTCGGATCGGCGGTGGCGCCCGACGTGAAGATGATCTCGGCGACATTCGTCGGTTCGATCGGGTTCGAGGGGGTTCGAGGAGGTTCGATTTGGTTCGATTGGGTTCGAGGGAGTTCGGCCGAGAGCTCGGAGATCGGCCAGATCGGAAAGGCGCCGTCTAGCGCCGCGCGATCGACTTCCTGGCCGACGAGCACGACGCGCGCCGAGACCTTTTCGGCGATCCGCTTGAGATAGTCGGCCGACGCCCGGTAGTCGATCGGAACCAGCACGACGCCTTCGAGCACCGCGCCCCAGAGCGCGACGATCCACTCGGCGCGGTTCTCGCTCCAGACGACGACCGTCTCACCTTTGCCGACGCCGTGGCTCCGGAGCTGCCGCGCGAACGCGCGGGCCAGCGCCGCGATGTCCGCGTACGAATACGTCCGGACCCGGTACCCGTCGTCGTGCGCGATGAACGGCCCGTCGAGCCCGGCGAAGCTGTCGAAGTAGTCGACGAGCGTGTCGCGGCGCATATCGTTCGCACGGCTGAATCCGTGCGCCACCAAATGCAACTATCATACGGGCGGATGGCGCTTCCGCCTGCCTTCGCCGCCGGCGCGCTCTACGACAACCTGCTGCAGGCCGCGCTGCGGCAGTTCTTCGCGCGCGCCACGTTCGAGAGCGAGCCCACGCCGTCGATTTCTTCCGATGGCCGGCTGGCGATTGAGCCGACGAACGACCCTGCCGAGCTGACGGTGCGGTGGTTCGGCAGCCGTCATATTCTTCGCGTCCCGCCGTGGAGGCCCTTCACCGAGCACGAAGTCCGCCTCGCGCGCTCGATTGGGGCCGTTCTCGCCACGCGGTACCGCGCCATCTTCGACCCGAGCGTGATGGCGCTGCGCGGCGATCTGTTCCGTGGCGCGATCGAAGATCGGTACATCGGCACCTTCCTCGACGGCGGGCAGTACGCGCTGCAGGGAGAAGAGGGGCGCGCGGATCGGCTCTCGGACGCGATCGAAGTCCTGCGCGTGGCCGCCCTGTCCAGCTACGAAAACCGAGCGATTTCGTCAGGGGTCCTTCATCTCGAGGGGCGCCGGGACCCGGTCAACCCGGATCGGGACGTGCCGGCGGGCGCTTATGCGTACAACCAGTCGCTGACCGCCATCAAGAGCTTCTACCGGCTCTGCGACGGGCTCAACACGCTGTTTCTCGTGAACCGCGACGGTGTCGTCCTCGACATCGTGGAGGTGCAGCGATGGGCGAGCGAGCGCGGTCGTCGGGCTCTCGAGGTTCCCTGCGCCGTGCCGTATCGCGCGCACGCCGGCGCGACGCTGGACGGCGGCGAGGCCTGCATCGTCCTCAGCCCCTCGCACGAGATCAAAGTGTTCGCGGAAGGGGCGCAGGTCTTCACCTTCCGCAACGCGCAGTGGCACCTGCTCGACCTCGAGGCGAAGTACACGCTGTGGCAGAACGCGGTCGGGAAGCCGGCGCTCGCCAGACGATTGTTTCAGACCGCGCTCGACCTGTCTGACGCGCGCGAGGGAGCGCTCTTCGTCATCCTGCGGGATCCCGCAGCCGCCATCACGCAGCTGGTCGCGCCGTCCGATCGCCTCGACACCATGGCCGAATCCGTGGATGCCCGGACGTCGCCATCCCGGCGCGACCTCTTGTACTTGCTGGCCGGCCGCATGGCCACCACGCTCGATCGCACGGTCCTGGAAGCGCTCGCGACGATGGATGGCGCGACCGTCATGGACCCTTCGGGCGCCCTCCTCGCGGTGGGCGCGATCCTGATGCATCCGACGGTGCCCGACGCCAGCCTCGTCATCGAAGGGGCGCGGACCACGGCGGCGGTCGCCGCGGCCCGCTTCGGCCCCGTGCTGAAGGTGAGCGAGGACGGGATGATCACCTTCTACGACGGCGATCGGGTCTGGGATATTTGATCAACGCGGCCTCCTCGGAATGAAGAACACGCCGTGCGCTCGCGTTCCCCCCGGCGGGTTTGGGTACGGATAGTCCGCGACGACAGCACCCGTTCGGTTGTTGACCACCGCGAAGCCGGCCGGACTCTCCACGGCCACGAAGGAATACTTCCCGTTCGCTGAGAGCCAGTGGTGTCCGGTAATCGTGTGGCCGGGTATCTCGACGATCCGAACGTCGAACGTGTGGGTGTCGACCAGCGCAATCTGCGCTGGCGTACGGCGAAGCGTGACGACAAGGGTCCGGCGGTCGTTCGTGAGTTGCAGCGTGTCGGGCTGCGTTCCGAGTGGGTTCCCGGTGGGATCGGGCGGGAGCATCGGAAGGAGCGCCTCGCGCCCGGTCAGGATCGGACAGGCGCCGGTCAAATCCAGCTCCTTAATCCGGCTTTCCCGCCGCACCGAGACGTAGCCGATCTTCCCATCCGGGGTCGCGAGAATCTCACTCGGGTCGGCGCCCACCGGTGTGCTGCAGAGCCAGCTGCCGGTAGTCGCGTCCAGGTGCGCGACGTCACCCATATCGGCACGGTTCACCCGGCTGTTGGCTGCGTACAGATCCTTGCCGTCGTCGGTGATCCAGACCGCGTGCGTGCGCGCCTCGGGCAGCGGGTTGGCGACAAAACCTGCCACTCTCGCGTCGGCGCACGTGGCCACCACGCCGATCTGATTGCTCCCGAACTCGCCGACGTAGATGTACTTCCCGTCGGGGCTCGCCATGAGATGGTGAGGCAGTGGACCCATGGGGATTGCCTTGATGAAATCTCCCGTATCGCGATCGAGGACCGTCATCCGGTTGGCGCCTTCGTCGGAGGTGTAGACCTTCCCTGTGCGGCGCGGCGCCGTTATACCGATCGGTGAGACGCCGACCATTGTCGTCCAGAGGTCTTCACCGGACTCGGCATCGAAGGCCGTGACGCTGCCAAGCGCACGTTCCGTGACGAAAACGGTGCCGCGAAGGTCCGATCGGTTACCCACGTGCGCCGACCCGCCAAGCGCCAAGGCGGCCGTTGCCGTCAAACCGGCGATGCCGACCCTGAGTGTCTTGTGTCGCATGGAATTTTCCCCCTACAGGTTGATCGCGTAGAACGAAGGAGAATTGGCTAGTGCCCAAGTTTGGGCGTATGCCCCCGCACGGTCCCCGGCGAACGGAACGCACAGGCTCAAGTCACACTTGACGGACGGCGCTGCGGCGTCATTGAATAGCACCTCCCCCATGCGGATCTTCCTCACCGGAGCCACCGGGTACATCGGATCTGCCGTTCTCGATTCGCTCATGCGCGCCGGCCATCACGTCACGGCGCTGGTCCGGGGCGCGGAAGCGACCGCACGTTTGCGCGCACGGGGCGTGACGCCGGTCGTCGGCGACCTCGCGGAGCCGGCGACGTACCGCGGCGCGGCGTCACTCTGCGAGGGCGCGATCCACGCGGCGTCGGAATCGTCCGCGCGCGGGCCCGAGCTGGATCGCCTTGCGATCGAGACATTCCTCGCGCACGCGAAAGGGTTCTTCATTTACACGTCTGGTGTCTGGGTGCTCGGCAACTCGAAAGAGGCGACCGAGGAAAGCGCCGTCAACCCTGCAGAGCTCGTCTGCTGGCGACCGCCGCACGAGCGGATCGTCCTCGACGGCGCGACGAACGGGCTGCGCACGCTGGTCGTGCGGCCCGGCATCGTGTACGGCGGTTCCCGCGGGATCGTGGCGGACCTGTTGAAGGACGCCGCCAACGGCCTGGTGCGCGTGATCGGAACCGGGGACAATCACTGGGCGCTCGTGTACGATCGCGACCTCGGCGACCTGTACGCGCGCCTGGCGAGCGAGCCGGATGCCTCCGGCATCTTCCACGCGACGGACCACGGAGACGAGACCGTCGGCGAGATCGTCGAGGCCGTCATCGCCGCGACGACAACCCGGCCGGCCGTGAGGCACGTTCCGATCGAGGAAGCTCGAAAGAAGCTGAAAAGCTACGCCGATGCGCTGAACCTCGACCAGATCGTGCGCAGCCACCGCGCGCGCTCGCTCGGCTGGGCGCCGTCGCTGCATTCGGTGTCGGGAAACGTTCGGCGGTTGATCGAGGAATTCCGACGCGGGAAGGAAGCTGCCTAGGCAGCCCTGAAGGGCTGCGCTACCGAGCCGTGCTACCGAGCCGCGCTACCGAACAGATATTCCGGCGCTGATCACGAACATCCGGGTGCGGAAGCGCGCGGCGATGTCTGGCTCCGCGTCGGCCGCCGCGATGTTGAAGATGCGAACGTCGAACGAGAATGCCAGGCGCTCGCGCAGGAACCACCTGGCGCCGCCGCCGTAGTCCACCGTCGGCACGGCCGGTCCTCCCCCCGCCCCTTCCCGCGCGATCGTCAACTTGCTGCTGCTGATGCCTGCGCTCAGGTAACTCCAGCCTCCCTTTCGGCCGAAGTTGAGCGAAAGCTGCGGCGCGAAGGACACCAACGTCGTCGTGAAGCGCTCGCCGCTGAACTCGCCTTCCTGCGACCCGCGCGCCAGCGCCATGGCCCCGCCCAGGCCGAACGTCACGGGCCCCAGCCGGAACGGGTAGAAGGTTGCCGCGATGCGCCCGCCGAGCCCGCGTGCGGGGAGGTTTGCCTCGATCGTCCCGAGGCTCGTGGCGATCGAGGCATCCTGCGGAAAGTTCGCGAGCGATCCCTGCAGGTCCACGGAGAAACGGCCGATGGGCTCGTCGACGACGCCGGTTGGCGGCGGAGCTTGCGCGAACGTCGTAGCGGGCAGCGCCAGCGCAAGCAGTACGCCGAAGAATCTCATCGTGACGGAAGTATAGTGTGGAGGGCCGACCTCTTAGGTCGGCTGTAGTGTGGAGGGCGGACCTCTCAGGCCCGCCGTGGAGCGCAGGACCTCTCAGGTCGCCATGCATACCGATCTCGTCACCGTCGAAGAGATTCGCGACGCCGCGGAACGGATTCGCGGCGTCGCGCGCATCACACCGCTCGTGGACGTGTCGCACCTCGCCGGCGCGCCGCTCCTGCTCAAGTGCGAAAACCTGCAGCCCGCCGGAGCGTTCAAGATCCGCGGCGCCTACAACATGGTCGCGCAGCTCGGGCCGGACGAGCGGCGGCGCGGCGTGATCACGTACTCGTCGGGCAACCACGGGCAGGCCATGGCGCTCGCGGCGCGCACGCTCGGGGCGCCTGCGGTTGTCGTCATGCCGACCACTGCCCCTGCCGTAAAGGCCGACGGGGCGCGCGCGTTCGGCGCCGAAGTGATCTTCGAAGGCACCACCTCGGCCGAGCGCAAGGCGAGGGCCGAGCGCGAAGCGGCGTCGCGCGGCCTCACGATGGTCCCGCCATTCGATCATCGCTGGATCATCGCGGGACAGGGCACCGCCGGCCTGGAGATCCTGGATCAAGCGCCGAAGCCGGTCGCCACCGTCGTCGTGCAAATGGGTGGGGGCGGGCTGGTCTCGGGCGTTGCCGCCGGGGTGAAGCGGCTGTCGCCCGCGACCCGTGTGATCGGGGTGGAGCCGGCGGGCGCCGCCAAGATGACGGCGTCGCGCGCCGCCGGGCGTCCGGTTACCCTCGACCGGACCGCGAGCATCGCCGACGGGCTCATGCCGGTCAGACCTGGCGATCTCACCTTCGCGCACGTTCAGGCCTTCGTGGACGATCTGGTGACGGTCGACGACAGCGAGATCGTCGCGGCGACGCTCTGGCTGTTCGATCGCGCCAAGGTCGTCGTCGAGCCGAGCGGGGCGGCCGCGCTCGCGGCGGTCCTGAGCGGGAAGATCGCCGTGGCGGGAACGACTGTCGTGATCTTGAGCGGAGGGAATATCGCGCTCGACAAGATCGTCGAGTTGGCGAACGAGCGGCGGACCTAAGAGGTCCGCCCTCCGGCGCCTATGGTGACCGGATCAACGTTTTGGCGATTTCAATCCCCTCCTCCGTCGTGCGGATCTCGCCATCCATTTGCCGTTCGTAGACCAGCTTCAAGATCTCGCCGACCTGAGGCCCCGGCTGCATCCCGAGCGCCAGCAGGTGACGGCCGAGGAGCACCGGCGCCGGCGGCGCATGCTCGACGCCGAGGCCGCGCGCGCGTTCGAGAAACCAATCCATCGCCGAGCAGTCGAAGTGGCCGGTTCGCCCGAGGCAGTCCGATTTGGCGACGCGCGCGAGCAGCTCGAGGTCCACTTTGGCGGCCAGCCTGCGGAACGCTCCGTCGCCCACCTGGTCGCGCGTCTTCCAGAATTCCCCCGGCTTGAGGTGGTGCGCGACCATGCCGAGCACGTCGCGCCGGACGTCATAGCCGTCGAACGAGTGCACGTTCAGCCGATCGAGGAGCGCGGCCGCCGGCGCGACACCCTGCGCCTCGTGGTCGATCGATCGAATCCGGCCGTCGACCAGCGCCGTCGTCGCCGGTTTGCCCAGGTCGTGGCACACGGCGCCGAGCATGATCGCGATTTGCCGCGGGCGGGGGAGGTCGTCAATGCGCGTGCGCGCCTGGTCGATCACCATCAGCGTGTGCACCCAGACGTCACCTTCGGGGTGCCATTCGGGCTCCTGCGGGCAGCCCACGAGCGCCTTCATTTCGGGAAACAGCGCGTCGATGACGCCCAGCTCGAGCGCAAGCTCGAAACCGATCGATGGCCGCCCGGAAAGGAGGAGGAGCTTCTCGACTTCGCCCCAGATTCTCTCTGCCGGAAGATCGTCGAGCGGTGTCGATCCGCAGAGCGCCCGGGTCCGCTCCTCCATCGTCAGATCGAACCGCGCGGCGAACTGGACGCCCCGGAGGACGCGGAGGCTGTCTTCGCCGAACGTCGCGAGGTCGACGGCTTTGAGAAGCCTCCGCTCCAGCAGATCCGCCCTTCCGCCGAAGGGATCGAGATACTCGTCGTTCAGCGGATCCCACAGGATGGCGTTGATGGTGAAGTCGCGGCGCCGCGTCGCCTCCTCGACCGTGAGCGCCGGATCGCCCGTGACGGCGAAGCCGCGGTGGCCGCGCCCGGCCTTCGATTCGCGGCGGGGGAGCGAGACGTCGACGTCACCGACCTTGTAGACCGTGAAGCTCTCGCCGACGGTGTTCACCGGCGCAATCTGCTCGAGCAGCGCGCGCAGCGGACCGGCGGCGATGCCGAAGACCTCGACGTCGACGTCCTTGGTCGGCTTGTTCAGCAGGCGGTCCCGTACCCAGCCGCCGACGATCAGGGCTCGCCCGCCGGCCTCCCGCACCTGGATCGCGATGCGGCGCGCGATGTCGACTGGATCGGTCATGTGGTCGCGTGGCGAGCCGGGCGGTCAGCGCCGCCGCTCGTATTTCTCCATGAGGCGATCGACGAGTGCCGGCGCGACCGCGTTGAGAACCACGAGGGCGCGTGATTTCCAGTAAGGATAGACCTCGGCGCGCGGATGCTCCACACACCAGGCTATCGCGCGCGCGACCTCCTCGGCCGACTGGCTCGGACCGAGCGGGGCCTTGGCGTGGCCGAAGTCGCGCTGGATCGCCTCGTGGAACTCGGTGACCGTCGACACGGGAAAGACGACGCTGACATGGACGCCGATGCCCGACAGCTCGACGCGGAGCGATTCGCCCAATCGGGCCTGCGCCGCCTTGGTCGCGGCGTACGCCGTGCGGGAGCCGACGGTGCGCTGTCCGGCAATCGACGACACGAGGATCAGATGTCCTTCGCGCTGCCGGCGGAAGACGGGCACCGCCGCGCGGGCGGCGTGCAACGTCCCCATGACGTTCACGTCGAACAGCCGCTGCATGATCTCGGGCGTCGTGTCCTCGAGCGCGCCATGAAATCCGATTCCCGCGTTCGCGATCATCACGTCGAGCCGGCCGAACTCCCCAACCGTCCGCGAGGCGAAAGATGCAACGTCCGCTTCATTCGTCACGTCGCCCGGAACGGCGATCGCCCGGCCGCCCGCGGCGCGGATCGCCTGCGCGATCGCTTCCAGCCGTTCCGCCCGCCGTGCCATCAGCGCGACCGGCATGCCGAGCCGGCCGAAGTGTTCCGCAGCCGCGCGGCCGATTCCGGATGACGCGCCGGTGATGGCGACGACCCTTCCCATGAGGCATTAGAATACAGGGCATTATTGGACCGGGGCTCCGCCCCTGACCCCGGCTCGGTCGCTTGCGGGGGCCCCTTCGCCCCGCGCCGCTCCCTCGCGGGCGCGCTGTGCGCGCCGCCGTTCTGCGGCAACGAGAACCGAATCCCCGTAACGCGCCGCATAACGGCCTAATGCCGAACGCCAGATGCTGAGTTCCTGATCATGGACTGGACAACCCGTCTGCTTCGCGATCTCGTTGCCGTCGACAGCGTCAACCCTTCGCTCGTGCCGGGGGCGGCGGGGGAGGGGGCGATCGCGGACCTGATCGCGCGCGAGCTCCGCGGCATCGGGCTCGCCGTCGAGCTGCAGGAGGTCCGCCCAGGCCGCCCGAACGTGATCGGCGTGCTGGACGGCCGCGCCCCGGGGCGCTCCGTGATGTTCTGCGGCCACATCGACACGGTCGGCGTCGAAGGGATGGAGCGCCCGTTCGATCCGGCGATCAAGGACGGGCGGCTGTTCGGCCGCGGCTCGCAGGACATGAAGGGGGGCGTGGCGGCGATGATCGGCGCGGTCCGCGATCTCGCTCAGGCCGGGCTGCCCGGGGGCCGGGTCATCATCGCCTGCGTTGTCGACGAGGAATATGAAAGCATCGGCGCCGAAGCGCTCGTCACCGCATGGAGCGCGGACCTCGGTGTCGTGACCGAGCCGACCGACCTGCAGATCGCGATCGGCCACAAGGGGTTCGCGTGGGTCGAGATCGAGACCCGCGGCCGCGCGGCCCACGGGAGCCGGCCGCGCGACGGACGTGACGCGATTGCCCGCATGGGCCGGGTGCTCGTGCGGCTCGAACGGCTCGACCGGGAGCTTCAGGCGCGCCCTCCCCATCCCGTCATGGGAACCGGCTCGCTGCACGCCTCCATCATCGAGGGCGGCCGCGAGCTGAGCACGTATCCCGATCGCTGCCGGCTGCAGATTGAGCGTCGAACGGTGTCGGGCGAGTCGAAGGACACGGCGATCGGCGAGGTCGTTGCGATTCTCGAAAACCTGAGCGCGGAAGATCCGGAATTCGAAGGGGAGGCGCGCCCGATGTTCAGCCGGCCGGCCTACGAGATCGACCGCGGGCACGAGCTGCCGCAGGGCCTCGTTCGCGCGGCGGCCGAGGCCGGACGCGACGCGCCGCTCACCGGCATGAGCTTCTGGACCGACGCGGCCGTGTTGGGCTGTGCGGGGATTCCGTCGGTGCTCTTCGGCCCGGGAGGCGCCGGACTTCACAGCACCGAAGAGTACGTGAACCTTGAAGACGTCGCGTTCTGCCGCGACGCGCTGGCGCGCCTCGCGCGCCTGGTGTGCTAGGCAGTCTTCTTCAGCTCCGGTTTCACTTCCCATCCGGGCGAATCGTATCCGCACGACGTGCACCGGAGGCGCACACGATTCTCCTCGAAGTGGAGCACGGAGTCGTGGCCGCGAACCGCGCAGAACCGCTGGCTGACGAACCCCACCGCGCGTGCGATCAGACCGTCTTCCGCCGCCGTTGGCCTCTCCGCCGCCGGCGCCGCCGTGAGCTGCTGGGGATAGTTGGTGACCATCTGGTTCCTCGTTCCGGCTTTCTCCTCCGACCTCTGATCTATCTTCACTAAGGACGCCACCGCGACCGCGTCCGTTCCGACCCCAACCATTTCAAGGCCTGTGCCACGACCGCGACAGATTTGGAAGTTACAGGGAGTAATCGACTTAGGGCTTACAGGGTGGCAAGAGGTTCGGTCCGTGAGGGCAAGCGCCGCCCACTCGGGGACTCCGCATACTCACAATGCATACACAGGGGCGTCGCCAAACCCGACAGCGGCCACGGATTGGACCGCCCTGAACCTAGGCTCTTCTTTCCTTGAAGACGGTCCCCAGCACGAACCGGACGTTGGCGGGACGCTCGCCGAGACGGCGCATGAAGTACTGGTACCACTGGTTCCCGAACGGCACGTAGATGCGAACCGTGTAGTTTCGCGCGAGCGAGATCTGCAGATCCCGCCGGATGCCGTACAACATCTGGAACTCGAAGCGGTCGTGGCCCACGGCGCGGTCGGCGGCGTAGCGCGTCGTCGCGTCGATCATCGCCGGATCCTGCGTGGCGATCGCCGGATGCGGGTTTTCGTCGAGGAGCGTTCGCATGATGCGCACGAACGCATCATCGACCTCGGCTTTCTTCTGATAGGCGACCCGGGCAGGCTCTTTGTACGCGCCCTTCACCAGCCGGACGGGAATCCCGAGCCGGCTGAGGCGTCCCGCATCCTCCTCGCTTCGGCGAAGGCAGGATTGCAGCACGGCGCCAATCTGGCGGTAGCCCTGGTCCCACAGCGTCTCGATCACGTCGACCGTCTGGGCCGTGTAGAGCGAGCTCTCCATGTCGATGCGGACGAAAAAGCTGTCCCCCGTCCGGTCGAGCAGACGGCGGAGGTTGTCGATGCACGTGACGCGATCGACGTCGAGCCCCAGCTGCGTCAGCTTGATGGACAGGTTGCGCTCGATGCCGGCATCGACGATGTGCCGGATGATCGAGACGTACTCTCGCGTCACGGCATCCGCGCCGGCGGAGGTGGCGACGCTCTCGCCGAGAAAGTCGAGGGTGGTGCGGAGTCCCCTGGCCTGGATCACCCGCGCCGCGCCGATCGCCTCCTCAATCGTTTCGCCGGCGATGAATCGGCGCGCGAAACTATCCTGCCGGCGCATGCCGTACCGGGAGGCGATCCTCCTGAGGGCGCCGCTGCCCGCCAGCGTGTGGAAGAAGGCTCGTGTGAGCGCGTCGATCATCAATGGGTTCGGGAGGGCCTCCTGGGACCCTGGGACAGATGCTGGATGGTTTTCGCGTAGTAGCGCAGCACGCCGCGTTCGCGCACTCGAATCCGCCCGCCGCGCTCGGGAACCAGCACGCCGCGCGCTCCGAGCAGCTCCAGCCCTTCGTCCACCGCCTGCGCCGCCGTCGTCACGGCGAGATTCGCCTGCGCGGCGCGGAGCTCGGCGATGAGGATCTCGACGCGGTCTTCGAGATCGCGCCGCACGGTCGATGGCCGCATCGCGGCCGCCACGAGCGCCGTCGGCAGGACCTTGTAGATCCGTCCGATCCTCTCCCGCAGATCGCGCGCGAGGTTCAGGACCTCGCGGCGCGACTCCGGATCGCATCCCTTCAGCGGCACCGGCGCGCCGAAGGTCACGAACGCGCGCGACTGGTAGCCCACGGCGAAGCGGACCATTTCGGCGAGCTCCCGGGTGAACGGCCGCGGGCGCCGCTTCTGTGCCTGTCGCGCCAGGATGTGATCCTCGAGCACCAGATCGTAGGAGACCGCGACAGGAACGGCGCAGAGGTCGTCGCGGCCGGCCTGCAGCGCGGCGTGCAGCAGACCGGTCTTCGGCGCCTTGAGCTCGCCGCTGTAGCTGCGGCCTCCCTCCAGATAGAAGAGCACGTCGTGCCGGTACAGCACCTCGGCGACGTAGGCTTTGAGGGTGATCAGGTACGCCGGGTCCTTCGTGTTGCGGCGGATCGGGATGGCGCCCGTCACGTGCTTGTGCAACAGGGCCAGCGGGCCGCCGAACAGATTGATGCCCGCCGCGATGACCGGCGGGCGGATGTCGTGGTCGTCGAGCACGAGCGGCTCGACGAGGTAGTCGGTGTGACTCTTGTGATTCGAGACGTAGAGGACGCGGCCGTTGCGCGACGCCGCCTGCGCGAACTCGACGTGCTCGTCGAGGCGCTGGATCTTGCGCAGGATCGGGTACAGCGGATGCTTCAGCGCGCGGTAGAAGGCATACCGCTGCGTCGTCCGCATCTCTTCGAGGTAGCTTTCGACGCGCTCGAGCGCGGCATCCTCGCCGCGGCCGCGCGCGCCGCGCAGGTAGCGCGCGACTTCCTCGCGCGCCAGAACGGCGCGGGAGATGTCGTCCAGCATCGGCGTCGGAACTATATCAGACCCGGGCGCCCGCGTGGTCGAGCGCACGGCAGATTTCCTGCGTAAATTCGGTGGTCGTCGCCGTCCCTCCCAGATCGCGTGTGCGCACGCGTCCCGCGACCAGCACATCGCCGAGGGCGCCGAAAATCCGGTCGGCCGCCGGTCCCTCACCGAGATGCCGCAGCATCATCACCGCCGACAGCAGCAGCGCGGTCGGATTCGCCAGGTTCTTCCCCGCGATGTCCGGCGCGCTTCCGTGCACCGCCTCGAAGACCGCCGTGTCCGTCCCGTGGTTCGCCCCCGGCACGATGCCCAGGCCGCCGACCAGGCCGGCGCAGAGATCCGAGACGATGTCGCCGTACAGGTTGGGCAACAGCATCACGTCGAACTGCTCGGGGCGCATGACGAGATGCATGCAGGTCGCGTCGACGATCCGCTCGTCGTACGTGATGTCGCCGTACTCACGCGCGACCGTCCGGACGGACTCGAGAAAGAGCCCGTCTCCCATCTTCAGGATGTTGGCCTTGTGGATCGCCGTCACCCGTTTGCGCCCGTGGCGGCGTGCGTGCTCGAACGCGAACCGCGCGATGCGCGTCGAGGCGCGCGCGGTGATGATCTTCAGGCTCTCGACGACGCCGGGCACGACCTCGTGCTCGAGCCCGGAGTACAGATCCTCGGTGTTCTCGCGGACGATCACGAGATCGACGCCGGTGAAGCGGCTCGTGACGCCGGCGAGGTTGGACACCGGCCTGAGGTTGGCGTAGAGGTCGAGCGCTTTCCGCAGCCCGACGTTCACGCTGGTGAAGCCCTCACCGATGGGCGTGGTGACCGGCCCCTTCAGCGCCGTCTTGTTCCGAATGATCGAGTCGAGCAGCTCGGCGGGGAGCGATGCGCCGAACCGCTTGAACGCCGTCACGCCGGCGTCGTGGCGCTCCCATTCGATGTCCACACCGGCGGTCTTCAGGATCCGCACGACGGCCTCGGTGACTTCCGGGCCGATGCCGTCTCCGGGAATGAGCGTGATGCGATGAGGCATGAATCCCTCATTATAATTGACGCGATGACGCAGAGGACGCAGAGGAGGCAAAGGACGCAGAGGGTGAGATGACGCAGTCCGCGACGTCGATCGTCTGGCTCGAATGGGGCGACGCGTGCGCCCGCGCACGCGAGGAGGATCGGCCGATCCTGCTCCTTCTCGACACGCGATGGTCGCGTCCTTCGCTGGCGTTTCGAGGCGCGCTGAACGACGATGCCGTCGTCCCCTCGCTCGTGCGCGCCGGGTTCCTGGCCGCGCGGGTTGACGCCGAGCGCCGTCCGGATCTCGCGGACCGCTACGGTTTCGGCGAGTGGCCCAGCGTCGCGTGCCTGACGCCGGCAGGCGCCTTGTTCGGCGGCGGCGCCTCGACGGCGCCGCCGCGACTCATGGATTTGCTGCGCCGCGTCGCTGACGCCTGGGGCGCACGGCGCGCAGAATGCGAACGAGCCGCGAACCACGCTCGAGAACCCGAAGAACCGCAAGAACCTCAAGAACCCCAAGAACCCCAAGAACCTGAAGAACCCGGAGAATCTCTGGCCTCGGACGAGATTCGCGTCCTGTTAGCGAACGACAAGGATGCGGCGCGCGCCGCGCTCGACCGGCTCGCGGCGGACGTCATCGATCCGGACGATGGCGGCGTCCGGGGCGAGCCGGTGCGCGGATTCGTGCCGGTGCAGGCGCGGGAGAAGCTCCTCGCCGCCAACGCCGACCTCCTCGATCTGTTCACGCACGCCGGCCTCCTGCTCGACGAGCCCAGGTATCTCGAGGTCGCGCGTCGGATCGGCGGCTTCGTGAGCACGTCCCTGTCGGATCCGGCCGGCGGGTTTGCCGCCAGCGTCATCGCCGATCCGACCGAAGTCGACGCGACGCTGTACGTCGATGCGAACGCGAGGATGGTGTCCGCGATGGTCCGGGCGGGAGCAGCGCTGGACGACCCCGCCTTGACCGAGCTGGCCATCCCTTCGCTCGAGCGTGTCGTGCTCGCGACCTATCGACCCGGCGACGGCGTGGGTCACGTCGGCGACGATCCGGGCCTGCGCGGCCTGCTTGTCGATCAGGTCTGGCTCGCGGAGGCGCTGATGGACGCGCACGAGGCGACGGCCCTCGAGCCATATCAGATGCTCGCGGCTGAGCTCCTGCACTACTGTCTGCGCGAGCTCTGGGACGTGAAAGGGGGCGGGTTCTTCGATCGCGTCGAACCGGCCCATCCGTTGAAGCCCTTCGTGCTCAACTGCCGGGCGGCGCGCACGCTTCGCCGCGGCGCCGACGTCTGCGGCGAGCCGATGTTCGCCGAGCGAGCGGGAGCGACGCTCCAGGCGCTCGCGCCGGCATCGCGGCTGCATCGAATCGACGCAGCCGCGCTCGCGCTCGCCTTGCTCGACGCCGGATCGGAATAAGATAGACCCTTATCCGCGGGCATGAAGCCCGCCCTCCGAGATCCGATGACCACCACCGCGCCTTCGCTCGACGCGCTCCGGAACGTCGCCACCGCGCTCCGTCTCGATTCGGTTCGATCGACAACGGAAGCGGGCAGCGGCCACCCGACGAGCTGCCTGTCGGCCGCCGACATCATGGCCACGCTGTTTTTCGCGGAGATGCGCTTCGACCCGCGCAACCCGCAGAACCCTGACGCCGATCGTTTCGTGCTGTCGAAAGGGCACGCCGCGCCGGTGTTGTATGCCGCGTGGGCCGAGGCGGGCGCCTTCGACCGCGCCGAGCTGATGAAGCTGCGCGCGATCGACTCGGATCTCGAAGGGCATCCGACGCCGCGCCTCCCGTTCGTCGACGTCGCGACCGGCTCGCTCGGCCAGGGCATCTGCGCCGCGGTCGGCTGCGCGCTGAACGCGCGGCGAATCGGCTCCGACTACCGGACCTATGTCCTCATCGGCGACGGCGAGAGCGCCGAAGGCTCGGTCTGGGAAGCGGCGGAAGTCGCCAGCAACTACCGGCTCGACAACCTCTGCGGGATTACCGATGTGAACCGGCTCGGCCAGAGCCGCGAGACGCAGATCGGCCACGGCGTCGAGGCCTTCGCGGCGCGCTGGCGCGCCTTCGGCTGGCACGCGATCGTCCTGGACGGTCACGATCTCGAGGCGCTGTTGCGCGCGTACGCCGAAGCCCGCCGCACGAAGGACCGCCCGACGATGATCGTGGCGAAGACGCTGAAAGGAAAGGGCGTCTCTTTCATAGAGGACAAGGACGGCTGGCACGGCAAGACGCTCAAGAAAGGCGAAGAACTGGATCGCGCCGTGGCCGAGCTCGAACGTCAGATCGTGCCCGGTGTGCGGGCTCCCGCCATCCCGAAACCGGCCGCGAGCGACCGGCCGGCCCCGCGCTTCGATGCGTCGTCGCTCCCGCCGCCGGCCTACACGCGCGGCGACAGCGTCGCGACGCGCGAAGCGTACGGCACCGCGCTCGCCGCCCTCGGCGCGGACCCGCGCGTCGTTGCGCTCGACGCCGACGTCAAGAACTCGACCTTCAGCGAGCGGTTCGAGAAGGCGCACCCGGAACGCTTCTATCAGACGTTCATCGCCGAGCAGGTCATGGTGGGGGCGGCGATGGGCCTCGCCGCGCGCGGCGCGATTCCGTTTCCGTCGACCTTCGCCTGCTTCCTGTCGCGCGCAGCCGATTTCATCCGCATGCTGGGCATCTCGAACCTGAACGTGAAGCTCGCCGGCTCGCACGCCGGCGTGTCGATCGGCGAGGACGGTCCGTCGCAGATGGCGCTCGAGGACCTGGCGATGATGCGCGCCGTGCCGAACTGCACGGTGCTGTATCCGTGCGACGGCACGAGCGCCGAGCGGCTGGTGGCGCTCGCCGCGTATCACCCGGGGCCGGTCTACATCAGGACGTCGCGTCCGAAGACTCCGGTGATCTACGACGCGTCGGAGCGCTTTCACGTCGGCGGCTCGAAGACGCTTCGTTCGAGCAAGGAGGACGTGGCGACCGTCGTCGCGGCCGGCATCACCGTCTTCGAGGCGCTGAAAGCCCACGACGAGCTCAAGCGCGAGGGCGTCTCGATCCGCGTCATCGACGCCTACTCGGTTCAGCCGATCGATGCGTCGACGCTTCTCGCGTCCGCGCGCGAGACGAACCGCACGGTCGTCACGGTCGAGGACCACTACATCCACGGCGGTCTCGGCGACGCCGTGAGCGAGGCGGTCGCTCCCGACGGCATCAACGTCCACCGGCTCGCCGTCCTGGAGATCCCACGAAGCGGCAAGCCGGAGGAGCTCGTCGATCGGTTCGGTATCTCGGCCCGCGGGATCGTCGCGGCCGTCCGGCGGGTGACGGCGACGGCAGCCACTCGATCCTGATCCACCACCGTGCGCCGCCTCTTCCTTTCGGTCACGGCGGCAGTGCTCCTCACGCAGGGTGCGGCGCGCGGCGGCGCGGGCGCGCGCGAGCCGGCCTGGTCCCCCGATGGGAAACGCGTCGCCGTCTCATGGCTGGATCGCATCTGGACGCTCGCGCCCGACGGCCGCGACGCCAGACCCCTCGATTCTTCGACCCTTCGACTAGCTCAGGGTCGTCCCGAGCCCAGTCGAGGGACGAAGAGCTCCACTCACAACGCGAGCGGATTCGCCGAGCGCGACCCTGCGTGGTCGCCCGACGGGAGCCGCATCGCGTACGCGTCGGATCGCGAGGGCACCTTCGACATCTACTCGGCGCCGGTCAACGGCGGAACCCCGACTCGCCTGACGTCGCTGCCCGGCGACGAGCGGTGGCCATCGTGGACGCGAGATGGCCGGATCGTCTTCTCACATCGCCACGACGGAAATTGGGATCTCTACGCCGTCTCCGATCGGGCCGGTCTAAAGACCGGCCCCTCCGAAATCGGCCCTGGGCCCCTCGACGGGTTTTCCACTCCTGAAGATGACGAGTTCCAGGGGCGTGTCTCGCCAGACGGCGCGCGCCTGGCCTTCGTCAGCAATCGCGACAGCGATGACGGCGAGCTGGACGTGTGGGTCCTCGAACTGGCGCCCGGTAAAACGACGAAGCGGCGCGACCCTCTCCGGATCACGCGCGTTCGGGGAGACGAGTACTGGCCGGGGTGGTCGCCGGACGGCACACGAGTCGCCTACTACGCCGTCAGGGAAGGGCTCGGCTCGGTCTGGGTGTCGGCGGTCGACACTCGAGGCGAGGGGGGTGACGCCATTCACACGCGTCCCGCACCGGGCGCCGTCCTCGCGTCGCGTCACGGCGGTACTCCCGCCTGGTCGCCGGACGGCCGGACCATTCTGATCGCCGCGGTCCCCGATCCCGAACCGATCTACAACGGCAACCCGCTCCGAAGCGCCGTCGAGCCGCCGCCGCTTTTCGCGGCGGAAGCGTTCGACCTCTGGTCGGTTGCGGCGCCGCTCGACATTCGCGACATTGACGCGCGCGCCCGAACGGTCTCGCTGCCCGCGCCGGCGGCGGGCAGCTGGACCGCGGCGTTCGACCGGGTCTGGCAGACGCTCCGCGATCTGTACTACCGGACCGGCGCGCCGGCCGACGAGTGGCGGGCGCTCGGCGAGCGGTACAGGAAAGAGGCCGTCTCGGCGCGCAGCGAGCAGGATCTCGAAGCCGCCATCGATCGTCTGATCGCCGAGCAGCCGCTCATCAAGCCGTCGGTCGTTTCATCACGGGCGGTGGTGGTCTCCGGCCACCCGCTGGCGTCGGAGGCGGGGGCGCTCGCGCTCGAACGGGGTGGAAACGTTGTCGACGCTGCCATCGCGGTCTCGTTCGCGCTCGGCGTCGTGGAACCCGATGCGTCCGGAATCGGCGGCGACGGGATGGCGGTTCTGTTTCTGAAAGGCATGGGCATGTCGGAGCCCGTGGTCGTCGATTACAAGGATCAGACGCCCGCGCGGGCGACGACCGACAACGCGCGCATCTTCCGGGACGGGCGGCTGGTCGCCGATGGTCCGGCGGCGGTGAACATTCCCGGGGTCGTCGCCGGCATGGACCTGCTGTTCCGGCGGTTCGCGAGCGGGCGCGTGAAGTGGGCCGACCTCGTCGCGCCGGCGATCCGCCACGCGGAGGAAGGGTTCGACCTGGATGCCGCGCTCCCGACGAGCGTCGCGGAAGGCCGCGGCTTTCTGGAGAAGTATCCCGAGGCGGCGCGGATTTATCTGCCTGGCGGCAAGGTGCCGCGTGCGGGCGAGCGGTTCGTCAACCGCGACTACGCCGCGACGCTGCGTGCGATCGCGGCCGACAGCTCGACGTTCTATCGCGGCGCGATCGCGAAGCAGATCGCGGCCGACATGGCGGGTAATGGCGGGATCCTGACCTATGAGGACCTCGCGCAGTACCGCGCGATCGAGCGCGCGCCGCTGTCGGGCCGGTACCGCGGTCACGTCGTGTACTCCGCGCCGCCGCCGGTCTCGTCCGGCGCCTCGCTCATCGAGACATTGCAGATCCTCGATCGGTACAAGCCCCGAGACGACGCGCGGTACGCGGCGGACGCCGACTACCTGCACTACGTGATCGAAGCGTGGAAGGCGCGCGACAGCATCCGCCGGATCGCGGATCCCGCGCACTGGCCCGTCGAGCTCGGGACCCACCTCGACCCCGCCCACGCGGCGGAACTGTTCGCGCGGATCGACCCGGCGCGCGCGTCCCGCTTCAGGCAGGATCAAGAGGATGACTTCGGACGAGGCGAGCGGATAGGTCGCGGCACGACGGCCTTCGCCGTCGCGGACGGCGACGGAAACATGATTGCCGTTACGCAAACGCTGTCGACCTGGGGCGGCAACTTCTACGTGTCTCGAGGACTCGGGTTTCTGTACAACAATCATCTTCGCTCGAACCGCACGTCGCCCGGCGCGTACGGTCAGCTCCTGCCGCTCACGCGCTCGTCCTCCACGAGCGTCCCGACGCTGGTGTTCCGCGAGGGGAGTGGTACGAGCCTTCAGGCTCGTCAACTGGAATCCCGCCTCGCGGTCGCCGCCGCGGGTAACGCCTGGATCACGCCGTCGGTGTACGCGATCATCGCCAACGTCCTCGATTCGAAGCTGGCGGCGCAGCGCGCCGTCGAGGCGCCGCGGTTCTTGATCGGCCGCGATCCCGCGGACCCCGAAGGTACAGCCGCGCGGATCCAGATCGAGGATCGCTTTCCGCGCAGCGTGCTCGACGATCTGCAGAAGCGAGGTCACCGCTTCCAGAAGATCGGGCGCAAAGGGGAAGTCCGCTACGGCTATGCGGCCGCGGTGACGGTTGATGGCGGGCGGGTGGAAGGTGGCGCGGAGCCGCGTCGCTCGCATGCGGCTGTTGCGGCCCGTCCGATCACGACTTCGGCGGGGGAACGTTGAGTTCTGAGTTGTGAGTTGTGAGTTCTGAGTTTCGTAGCGCAGCCCTTTAGGGCTGCCTTTCTAAGGAACCAGTATGAAGTTCATGGTGTTGATTTATACCGACAGCACGCTGCTCGATGCTCTGCCGCCCGGTCAGTTCGACGAGATGATGCGTCACTGTCTGGCGAAGGCGGACGATCTGCGTCAGGACGGCCAGCTGCTCGACTCGCAGATGCTTCAGGCCCCGGCAACCGCCAGGTCCATTCGCATCCGGAACGGCCGTCAGACAGTGGTCGATGGGCCCTTCACCGAGACGAAAGAAGTGTTGGGCGGCTTCAACCTGATCGAGGCCGACAACATGGAGGAGGCCGTCCGGATCGCATCGCAGTTCCCGTGGGCACAGACCGGGTGTGTCGAGGTCCGGCCCGTTCAGGACATCGGCGCGGTTCGGGAGCGCGTTGGTGCTGCGAGCTTCGATCGCGCCACCACGAGCGCTCGACGCTAGTCGGAAGGACCTGACGAAGAGCTCTTCCCGCCTGGCGCGACGTAGCTCTTGCGCGCGCGTGGCTTCATGTCCTTCAGCTTGACCCGCACATCGACGTCGTGCACCTTGCCGTCGCGCTTGGGTGGCTCGAAGCCGATGAGGTACTGGCTGTGCAGCTCGTCGGCGACTCGCGCAAAGGCGGCGCCGAGATCCTCGCCGTAGCGAATCTCCGCAAAGCCGCCGCCCGTTTCCTCCGCCACGCGCGCGAGGCCGGGATCGGGCAGATCGGCCGTCAGCGCCGCCTGCAGACCTCCGGGACCGATTCCAGGCGTCATCGGCCGGCGGCCGCGGCTGCGCATCCCGATGCCGTACACCATCACGTCGCCGGCGCGCGCGCGGTCGATCACCTCGACCTGGCTGATGAATCCCTGGCCGAACATCGGCCCGCTGTCCTTCCCGTCGCTCAGCACGAGGACGACCGGCCGCCCGGCATCCTCCTGGCCGAATGCCTTCACGGACTCGTCGATCGCGCGCCAGAGCGGCGTGGGCGCATCAGGGGCAATCGCGGTGGGCAGCGCACTTCTCAGCGCGGCCAGGTCGCGCGTGAAGGCGGGACTGATCGTGACCTCGCGGCCGAACGAGCCGACGCGCGCGACATCGTCCGGACGCAGCCGCGCGAAGAGCTGTTCCGCGGCGGCGCGCAGCAGCGGCAGGTTGCCTTCCATGCTGCCCGAAACGTCCAGCATGACGATGAGCCGGATCGGTTGAGGGGAGTTGTCGAAGAGGGTGATCGGCTGCGGCTTTCCCTCGTCGCGGACCTCGAAGTCGTCGCGCGTGAGCGCCGGGACCAACCGGCCGTCGCGATCCGTCACCGTGACGAATACACGGACCGCCTCGCCCGTGCCCTTGAACGTGGGTTGCTGCCGCTCGACCGCGCCGAGAACGCCAAGGACACTTGCGGCGAGCGCCCCGCACGTGAGGAACCGGGTCATGTACACCACTCCGTCATATGCAGGCCCGGCACCTCAACTCATATCACGAACTGGTCTCGAACCACCTCGAACCCCCTCGAACCCGTTCGAACCTGCTCGAACCTTCTAGTTCGGCATGCCGGGTGCAAGCTGTGCCGATAACACGGAATACCGGCAGAATCCGGGGCAGAACCCCTCGGGGGACCGCCACTTTCGTAAGTGGGTGTGCCATTTCGGGGGGAAAGCTGCGCGGATCTGCGCATAGCGCATGTCCTTTAATCGGAGGAGCTTCAATGACCACTCTGCGATGGTCGGTCGGCGTCCTCGCTGTCGTCTTCGCGACCGCCACCTCTGCGTTTGCCCAGCAGCCGGCGGCCGCGGGACGAATCAAGGTCGCGTCGGGTGCGGCGTTCATCGTGCGCGCCGGCGCGGACATCCCGGCGAAGGCCGGGGACGTCGTGTACGCGGCGGACAGCCTTCGGACCGGCGCTGATGGCAACATCGGCGTCACGCTGAAGGACGATACGCGTCTCTCTCTCGGGCCGACGAGTGAAGTGCGCCTCGAGCGCTTCGCGTACGAGCCGGGCAAGGACGTCGGCATGGTGCTCAGGTTCGTGCGGGGCGTCGCGGCGTACGTCTCGGGCCGGATCGCCAAGCTCGCGCCCGATTCGATCCGTCTCGAAACGCCGGCGGCGATTGTCGGCGTGCGCGGAACGAGCCTCATCTTCCGGGTTCAGGAGTAGTGAAGAACGGACGGGCGCTCACCGTCGCGCTTGCCGCATTCGCGGCGGCCGTGGCGGTGGGCTGCGCGCCGAAGAAAGCCCCGGTCGTCGCGCCGCCGTCCGGGCAGACGCTGGTCCTGTTGCTCCCGGACGACGAGAACGGCGGCGCCGGCCGGGCCGGTCGGGCGCGCGTCACGAATTCGTCAGGCACCGTCGACTTGACCGCGGTCCACGACTCGACGACCGCGTCGCCGAGCCTTCCGCCCAGCCCGGTGACCAAAATGAGCGAGGCGGACGTGAAGCGCCAGTTCGGCGGCGTGCTCTCCGCGCTTCCGCCCGCGCCGCGCCATTACGTCCTGTTCTTCAAGTTCGACACCGACGAGCTCACGGATGGATCCCGTGCGCTCGTGCCCGAAGTTCTCAAGACGGTCAAGGAGCGCGTCTTCCCCGAGGTGGCGGTCGTCGGGCATACCGACACGATGGGACAGCCGCAGGCGAATATCGAGCTGGGGCGGAAGCGCGCGACATTCGTCCGAAATCTTCTGGTGGAGGTCGGACTCGACGCGACGCTGATCGAGGTCACGTCGCACGGCGAGGCCGACCAGCTGATTTCCACACCCGATGCCACGCCGGAGTCGCGCAACCGCCGCGTCGAGATCGTGGTGAGATAGTCGTCCAGCTTGAAGAGATCGACCGCAGCCGGCCCGACTCGTCGCCGTCTGGTGTTCCTGTGCGGCCTGATTCCCGTCCTCATCACGGCCATCGTGGCCGTGTATCGCCCCACGCTTCTCACTCGCCTCGAGCACACGGTCTACGACATCCTGGTGCGCTCGGCTTCCGCCCGGCCGCCCGGCGGCGGCGTCGTCATCGTCGACGTGGACGAGCGAAGCCTGGCGACGATCGGCCAATGGCCGTGGGGCCGTGACCAGGTCGGCGAACTGATCACGCGGCTGCGCGAACTGGGTGCGGCGACGGTCGCGTTGGATATCGTGTTCGCAGAATCCGATCGGGCCCGGGCGGACGAGGTGTTCGCCGCGCGCCTACGTGAAGGACACGTCGTGCTCGGCTACGCGATGAGGTTCGACTCGAGACCGGACGCGCGCGATAGCTGCGTGCTGCACCCGGTCGGGATCGCCCTCGTTCATCCGAGAGAGGACACCGGCGCCTCGCCGTACTTTCAGGCAAACGGCGTCGTGTGCAGCCTTCCCAACCTGGCGGAGGCGGCCGGCGCCTCGGGTTTCCTGAACGCGGCGCCGGACGCCGACGGCATCCTCAGGCGGGTGCCGCTGCTGGTCGGGCTGAACGGCCGCGTCTATCCCAGCCTCGCCCTCAGAGCGGTGATGGCGACGACGGGCGCCCGCGAGATGGCGCTTCGCATCTCGAACATCAATGCCGCCTCACTGAGGATGGACGACCGCGTCGTGCCGGTCGACGGAAAGAGCAATCTCCTGCTGCGTTATCGGGGCAAGAAGAAAACATTTCCATACGTGTCGGCGGCGGACGTGCTGGACGGACAGGTGCCGGAAGGGATGCTTCGCGGAAAGATCGTGTTCGTCGGCACGACGGCCCTCGGAACGCGCGAGGTCGTGGCGACCCCGCTCGATACGCTCTTCGCCGGCGTGGAGGTTCAGGCGACCGTCGCCGACAACCTGCTCCAGCAGGACTTCCTGCGGCGCTCCGAGTTCGGCGCCATCGTCGAGAGCCAGGCCGGGTTCGTGCTGGGGCTCGCGGTGGCGCTGCTGGTCGCGAGGACCGGCGTCGCGACCGGCCTGGCCGGAGGCTTCGCGAGCATCCTGGCGCTGTGGGTCGGCGCCGGCTTGCTGCTCTCGAGCCGCGGAGTGTTCGTGTCGCCGCTCTTTCCGACGCTCGGCGCGATCGCCGGGCTCGCCGTCATGATTCTGGCGAAGTTCACCGTCGAACGCCGCCGGGCCGACACCGCCGGACGGGACAAGGTCGCCGCGCAGCGACTGATGGTGCAATCGCTGCTGTCCCTCACCGAGACACGGGACGCCGAGACCGGCCGGCATTCACGGCGGACCCAGCAGTACGCCAGGCTGATCGCCGAGCAGCTCGCCGCCAACCCGGACTATCACCACTTTCTGACGCCCGAGCGGATCGATCTGCTGTCGAGCCTGGCGCCGATTCACGACATCGGCAAGGTCGGCATTCCCGATCGCATCCTCAACAAGCCTGGCCCGCTCACGCCGGACGAGCTCGTGGAGATGCGCAAGCACCCGGTGCTCGGCCGCGACGTCATCCTCAGGGCGCAGCAGCAGGTCGGAGTGCGCGACGACGCGACGCTGGCGATGGCGAAGGACATCGTCTACACCCATCACGAGCGGTGGGATGGGACGGGCTATCCCCAGGGGCTGCACGGCACGCAGATTCCGATCGCCGGCCGCGTGATGGCGATCGTCGACGTCTACGACGCCGTCGTCGCCAGGAACTTGTACAAGCCGTCGATGTCGCACGACGCGGCGGTCAAGTTGATCGTCAACGGGAAGGGTACGCACTTCGATCCAGCTGTCGTGGACGCGTTCGTCACCGTCGAGCCCATCTTCCGGCACGTCGCGCTCGAGACCGGGACTCCGTCAGGCGGTTGACCCGACCGCTTCATCAGATCTGAACAACGCCTCGAACATCTGCTGGAGCAGGGCCGGCCGTTGCCCGGCCAGGTCGAACAGATCCGCGCGCTCGATCCGCAGCGCGCTGCCGCGCCGTGTGACGTGGATCGTTCGGCCGAACGGCAGGCCGGCCATCGTCTCGTAGACGCCGGCGACGTCCCCGGGCGAGGCGCTCAGGGTCTGCATTCGAGAGCCCGGGTCGCGCGGATCCTGAGGGGGCGGCTCCAGCGACAACTCGCCGGTGATGACCGCGATGATGCCGGCCGCATCCCCCTCAGCCGCCAGCTGCGTCTGCGGCTCGAGCTTCGTCTCGCGCGCGATGGCGGCGATCTGCAGCAGCTCCTCGGCCGACACGCGCGCGAAGACCGGCACCGACTGGAGCACGAGGACTTTCTCGATCGGTGTGAGTCCGTCCTTGGTGAGAGCCTGAAGATCGTCGGGCTCTGCCCCTTTGATCACCGCGCGCGCATCGGCGGCGCTGACGGGTGCAGCCTCCACCAGCGTGCGGAACAGCCCCTCGACGAGGTCCGTGTTGTCGGCGAGCAGCGCGTGCACGGCATCGGCCGGCGCCGACAGCGCGACGGCCGGGCCCGAGGCGCGGACCGTTTCGGCCATGGGCCGCCCCGCGAGCGCCTCCTCGAAGCCCAGGGTCGCCGGCGCTTCGATCTCCCGCGCGCCGTCGTGCCCGCGCGCCACGACCGTGCCGTCCAGCAGCACGTGCACCTCTTCGGGGAGCGCCCCTTCCTGCAGCAGCACGCGGCCGGCATCGTGTCGGGTCTGCCGGCCGGCGCCCGCGATCCGGAACAGCTCGTCCACCCAGAGCGACGCGAACAGCGGCAGCCGCCGAAGCCGTGAGGCGATCTCGACGGCGGGCAGCGGCTCCAGCCAGAGGTCGCGGCGCCGCGCCTCGCCCACGCGGCGGGCGGCGAGCGTCCAGGAAGCCGCCTCGAACACGTACCAGTCCTTGACGTCGCGGTGCGCCAGCACGTGCTCGACGTCGTCTTCGAGCGCCCAGAGCTTCTGCTCGCGGACCAGATCGATCGCGGCGGCGGACACCACCTGATCGTCGTCGTTGATGAGCTCCAGGAGCGTTTCCTCGATGTCGCGCGGGCGCGACCGGAGCTGCACGTGCGCCTTCCGGACCTTCTCCTCGAGCGGCATGTCTTCGAGCACCGGGACGAGCCGCTTGCGCAGGTTGCCGGTCAGGACGTTGTCGAGGTATTCCGACGCATTGGATTTAGCGCGCGAGTCCCCGCGCTCGAGCGCCCAGCGCGCGGCGGCGATGTCCTTCCAGGGATAAATCAGCGCGAGAAGGCGGTAGACGCGGTCCGACGTCCGGCGGATTTTCTCCTTGAGCGCGTGGGCGAGGAGGGAATCCTGGCCGGCGCGGACGCGCGTCAGGTTGTGATCCAGCGTGAGGTAGGTGAAGAACTGCCGGCCTTCGCGCAGCGCGAGCGTCTCGATCGGCTCACGGGGGAAGTTCAGATCGGGGCGCGCCCGGCGCAGCCGCTCGAGCCCGGCGACCGCCTTGTAGCGCAGGAAACCGTCCGGCTCCGCGAGCACCGAGGTCAGGATGTCGACCGCACGCTGTGTCTCGAACTGCGCGATGGTCGCCGGCAGGTGGCGCCGGACCCAGACGTCTTCCTCCTGATCGCGGAGGAAGTGGTCGAGCGCGTCCAGGACCGACTCGCCGTAGCTGACGAGGACGTCGCGCGCCGCGCTCTTCAGCCGGCGGTTGCGCAGCAGCGACACGAGCGTCGGCACGAACAGGAAGTCGTGCGGTCCGAGCGCTTTTGCCGTGCGAAGCGCTTCCTCGGCGACCGATCGGTCCGGATCGTACAGGAGCGGAATCAGCAGCGGGCGCAGGCCTGGATGCGCCAGGCGGCCGAGCGCGGCGGCCAGGTCGCGCCGGGCGGCCGCCGCTTCGGACCGCGTGTCCCCGGCGATGCGGACGAGCGCCGCCTCGGCATCCTCGCGATCCTTCTCCTGGCTGCTGCCGGCGAGGACGACGGCCGCGGTGCCCGCGATGCGCGGGTCCGGATCGTCGATGAGCGGTCGCGCGAGCCCCGCGGCATCCTCGCCGCGAATCGCGGCCAGCGCGCCGATCGCGGCGGCGCGCACGTCGGCGCTCGCGTCTCCCAGCATCCGCTCGACGGAAGGCAGCCAGCGTGCCGCCACGTCCGGGCGGACGCTCGAGAGCGCCGTCAGCGCGCGCGACCGCACGGCGGGCGAGGCGTGGTAGAGCAGCAGCGGCGTGACCAGATTGCGCTTGTCCAGCGATTCGAGCACGTCGATCGCGTACACGACGCGCGCTTCGTCCGGATGGGCCAGTTCTTCGACGAGCGTCTCGATCGTCACCAGGTCCGCCACCGTGGCCCGCAAGTCCCCCGTGTCGATCCCCCGGGTCTCCAGGCCCTTCCGGAAGCTTCGCAGGTACTCCCGCCGTGCGCGCAGCGCCAGCAGCGCCCAGAGTGCGGCAACGACCAGGTTGATGTAGCTGAGCTGCCACCAGGTGAAACCGAACCCCTTGATCGCGATGATGAGCAGGAGCGCGCCGAGACCCTTGGCGAACCGATCGACCGCCACGTCCGCGAAGGGCTTGGCCTGATACTTCATGGTCGTCGGGAGCGGCATGAACAGGATTTCGCGCGTGGTCTTGTCCACGTTGTAGCGGAGCGCCGTGTCCACGCCGCGGGCGACGGCCGACGTCCACAGCATGGGCACCATCAGCATCAGGACGCCGGTGGCGCCCAGCGTCATCGGCAACAGCAGCAGCGCGAAGCCGATCCCGAGCAGGCGGTGCAGCCGCGACGTGAGCGTCATCTGAATGAAGAACCCGGCGAGCGACGAGTAGAAGATGACGTTCCCGATGAAGGCGGTCCGCGCGTCTTTGTCGGCGATCTGGCCCTCGACCGCCATGTTCATCTGCTGCTCGACGATGCCCGCGCCGATCGCGGCGAAGCTGATGACGAGCGCGATGACCTGGAAATGCTTGGACTGCATCAGGAGCTGGACCGCCTCCCGAAGACTGATGCTGTCCTCTTCTCCGCCGACCTTGCCGGTCTCGGCGGGCTTCTCGCGCATGGTGATCATCCAGATCACCCCGAAGCAGACCGCGAGAATCACGGCCGCCACGAGGATCAGGTTCGTCGTCCCGATCGCCTTCGCGTATTGGCCCGCGAACCCGGCGCCCACCATCCCGCCCAGGCTGGATCCGCCGCCGATGAACCCGAAGACGCGCTTCGCCTGGCGCGGGTCGTAGACGTCGTTCGCGAGCGTCCAGAACTGGCTGATGAGCAGGCTGCCCGCGAGCACGCCCCAGAGGTAGAACGCGACCGACACCCAGCCCTGGCCGGTCTGGAACAGCACCCAGAAGCCGAGGAGCAGTCCGATCATCACGACCTGAGTCGCCGCGAACACCCAGCGGCGCGGCAGCAGCTTCATCGCGCTCGTGTAGCCCTGGATGACGAATCCCATGATCAGACCCGCCACGAGCTGCACGTACGGCAGGTTGTCGGCGCCCAGCGAATTGATGAACTGTGAGCGCGTCGCCGGCTTGACGACGTTCCAACCCGCCATGGCGCAGAACGAGTACGCGAACATCAGGAGAGCCGTCGGGGCCTCTCGATCGCGGAGCTCGACCAGGGGTGAGAGCAGGCGGCGGAGCGACATGGGAGGACTGAAGCCTATCGTAGAATCTTCCGCGTGGTCCAGCGCCTCCGCCGCTTCTTCGATATTCGGCCCGGGGAAGGGGCGGCCGTCCTGCTGGTCTTTTTCTACATTGCGACGGTCGTCGCCTCGTACCTCCTGGCCAAGCCGATCCGCAACGGCCTCTTTCTGAAGGAGTACGGGGCCTACAAGCTGGTCTACGTGTATGCCGCCGTACCGGCGGCGCTGACGGCGTTCGTCGCTGTATACAGCCGGATCGCCGCCCGGGTGGGTCACCGGCGCCTGGTGATCCTGTCGCTGTGGTTCTTCTGCGCGAACATCGCGCTGTTCTGGTACGCCTTCCGCTTCGCGAGCTTCCCCGGCCTCCCGGCGGTCTTCTACATCTGGGTGAACTGTTTCGGGATCATCGCGCCGGTGCAGGCGTGGGCGTTTACGGGCGCGATCTTCGACACGCGCCAGGCCAAGCGGCTCTTCGGCCTGATCGGCAGCGGCGCCTCGCTGGGCGCCATCGCGGGCGGGCTGCTGGGGCGGCTGCTCGTCGGGCCGATCGGGACGGTCAACCTCCTTCTCGTTCTGGCTCTGCTCGTGGCGCTCGCGGCGATCATCGTGACCGCCGCATCACGGCGGCTGCCGAGGAGTGGCGCGCGCACGCGGCGCCCGCGCGTTCCCTTCCGCGAGACGCTGCGCACGATCGGCGGGAGCCGGTACCTCCGGCTCATCGCGGCGCTCGTCATCTGCGTCGCGATCTCGACGCAATGGATCGGATTCCAGTTCAGCCTGATGGCCGAGACACGGTTCGGCGACGACGCCGACCGGCTGACGGCGTTCTTCAGCACGGTCAACTCCTCGCTCGGCCTCGTGGCGTTCGCGATCCAGCTGTTCGTCACCGGCCCGATGCTGCGCCGCTTCGGCCTCTCGTCGACGATCCTGATCCTTCCGACGCTGCTCGCGATCTCCTCGTCGGTCGTCATCGGCGTGCCGCTGTTCTGGCCGGTCGTGATGTCGAACGCGTTCGACCAGGGCCTGCGATTCTCGCTCGACAAGGCGACGTTCGAGCTGCTGTACCTGCCGATTCCGGGCGCGCTGCGCACCCACGTGAAGTCCACGATCGACATCATCATCAACCGCCTGGCGGATGCCGCCGGCGCGATCGTCCTGGGCCTCGTCACGCAGGGGTTCGTGGGGCTCGGTGGGCTCGAACTGGAGCTGCGCGGGACCGCGACGCTCATCGTCGCGGTGACCCTCGTGTGGCTCTACGTCGCGAACCGTCTCCGCCACGAGTACGTCGTCGCGATCCGCGAGAACATCCACAAGCATCGCATCGACTCGGAGCGCGCCTCCGCCGCGGCGCTCGATCGCTCGATGGCCGAAGCGCTCGCGGCGAAGCTGAAGGCCGACGAGCCCGCGGACGTGCTGTACGCGCTCGACCTGCTCGAAGCGCAGCCCAACCCGCTCCACCCCGCGCTGCGCGGGCTGGTCTCGCACTCGTCACCCGTCATCCGCCGCCGCGCGATCGCGCTGCTCAGTGCCGCCGGCGATCGGTCGGCGCGGGCCGAGGTCGAGGCGTGCCTCTCGGACGATGACCTCGAGACGCGCACCGAGGCCCTGCTGTACTTGACGCGCCACTTCGGAATCGATCCACTGGCGCGAATCCAGGAGGCGGGCGCGTTCTCGGACTTTTCCATTCGGGCCGGCATGGTCGCGTTTCTGGTGAGCGACGGGCCCGGGCGGAACCTCGACGCCGCCGGGCTCATCCTCGACGGAATGGTCGCGGAGCAGGGGCCGGAGGGAGCGCGCGACCGCGCCGAAGCGGCGCGGCTCCTGGCGCGGCTGCCGCCGGACCTGTTCGAGCCCCAGGTCGCGCGGCTCCTCGCGCCCGACGAGGCGGACCCGGACGTCCTGCGTCACGCGATTCGGGCCGCGGCGGGGCGCCGATCGCGCCACCTGGCGACCCTGGTCGCCGCACGTCTCGGACACCCGAAGGTGGGCCGCGACGCCGTCGAGGCGCTGGGGCAGATGGGAGACGACGTCGTCGGGCTTCTGCGCGAGCGGCTGCAGGATCCGTCAACACCGATCGAAGCCAGGCGGGAGATCCCCGACGTGTTCGTCCGCGTGGCCTCGCCCGCCGCGGAACGCGCGCTTGTCGAGACGCTGCTCGAAAGCGACCCCACGCTGCGGCACCGTATCATCGCGGCGCTCAACAAGCTGCGGCGCAACAACCCCGACATCCCGAGCGAGCCCGAGAAGGTCGAAATGCTGCTGACCGCGGAGATCTTCGGGCACTATCGCTCGTACCAGGTCCTGGGCGTGCTGCGCGCGCGGCTCCCGGAAGACGATCCCGTCGTTCAGGGGCTCCATCAGGCGATGGAGCAGGAGGTCGAACGGATCTTCCGCCTCCTGTCGCTCCTCTACCCGCACAAGGGGCTGCACGACGCCTACTTCGGCCTTCGCGCCGCCAACCCGTCGCTGCGCGCCGATGCGCTCGAGCTGCTCGAGGAAGTGCTGCCGTCACATCTCGACCAGCTGCTCGTGCCGCTGCTCGACAGTCAGCTCAGTGTGCTCGAGCGTGTCGAACGCGCCGACCGGCTGGTTGGGTCCGAGGTGCAGACGATTGACGAAGCGGTGGGTGTGCTGCTGGCGAGCGAAGACCCCTGGCTACGATCGTGCGCGGCGTTCGCCGTGGGCTCTCTCCGGCTCGAGACGCTCGCCCCAGAGCTCGAGCGGCTGTCCGACGCCGCCGATCCGCTCCTGCGCGAAACCGCGCGCGCGGCGCGGCGCCGGCTGGCGGGTGAGCCCGCGCCCGAGGGGACGGTCGAGCCGCAGGCGCCCTGGACGCCGCAGGCGGGCATTGAAGCGTTGGGGGGATGAAGGCCGGACGCTACAGAGTCGGGCTTGCACTCCCCGTGTCTGTAACGTCCGGTTCGAACCGGGGCCTCACGCTGCGCTGGCCGCTGCGCGAGTCCGGCCGCTCCGCTTGAGCAACTCCGCTTCCTGAGAACCAGCCGTCAGCATCCCGGCAGGTATCGGCGCCGCTTCCAGTACCGGGCGAGCGTCGGCCGGTCCAAGGCCCAGGCTCTCCGAGTATTTGAGATACGTCTCAACCGAGGCGACGATGACGCGTGCTTCCACGCTGATGATCTCGAAGCCAACGATTGAAACCCGCACGAAGGCATCGATGACGATGCCCTTGTCGAGGACACGATCGAGTACCTCGACTAGATTTCCTCCCGAGCGTTCCAGTTGCATGGCCCCTCCTATTGGTAAATGGCCTTCATCTGGGTCTACGCCCGGCGTACCTCGGCTGGATGCCGAAGGTTCAACGTCCGGCTTCGGGATGTGGGGCTACAGGTCGGGAATCGGCGCCAGCGCGCGCTTGTGCTCGCTCCCGCGCACGAGCCGATCGATCTGTTCGGCCAGCGCCGGAGTGACCGAGCCGGCGCCGTCGTTGAGATATCGCTCGAGATCGTCGTAGGTGAAGCCCATCTCGGCTTCGTCGGTCTGACCGATCCAGAGACCCGCGCTCGGCGCCTTCTCGATGATCGGCGCCGGGACGCCCAGCTCGCGCGCGAGCTCGCGCACCTGGCTCTTCACCAGGTGGCCGATCGGCAGGAGATCGACGCCGCCGTCGCCGTACTTCGTGAAGTAGCCGAGCACGAGCTCGCTGCGGTTGCCGGTACCGGCGACGAGGTAGTTCAGCGTGTTGGCGACGAAATAGAGCGTGGCCATCCGCAGCCGCGGCTTGACGTTGACGTGAGGCAGCCGCGCGCGGATGTCGTCGGCGGCGCCGCCGCCGGAACCGGGAATCGCCGACGCCGCATCGAGCAGGCCCGCGATCAGCGCGTCGTACGGCTGCGCGAGATCGATCCGCAGCGTCCGCAGCTTGAAGTGATCGGCGACGAGCCGCGCGTCCGACTCGTCCCGCGCGTCGCTGTGACACGGCATCAGGACGCCGACGACTTCGTCGTTGGCCGCAATCTGCGCGAGCCGGGCGACGACCGCCGAATCGACACCGCCGCTGAGACCCACGACGAACCCGCGCGCGCCCGTTTTCGAGAGGCGCTCGCGCATCCACCCCGAGATGCGATCCGCTTGAGCAGGCATGGCGCGCTTATTGTGGCACAATCCAGCGAGTGACCGTTCCGGCGACCATCGGCCGCTACCGCGTGCTCAAGACGCTCGGCGAGGGAGGAATGGGCGTCGTGTATGCGGCGCACGATGATCGGCTGGATCGTCCGATCGCGATCAAGATGATGCGGGCCTCCGATGCGCTCGCCCGCGAGCGGCTGCTGCGGGAAGCCCGGGCCGCCGCGAAGCTGACCCACGCCAACATCTGCCGGACGTACGAAATCGGCGAGGCCGACGGCGAGCTGTTCATCGCGATGGAGCTTCTCGAGGGCGAGTCGCTGGCCGCGCGCCTGTTGCGCGGCCCGATGACGGTCACCGAAGCGGCGCCGACCGCGCTGGCGATCCTCGACGCGCTCGGCGCGCTCCACGCCGCCGGCCTCGTTCACCGGGATCTGAAACCGTCGAACATCTTCCTCACGCCGGACGGCGTGAAACTGCTCGACTTCGGCCTCGCGCGCGAGACGGTCGGCCTCGACGCGGGCGGCGAGACCCGCCTCACGCTTCCCGGCGTCGTCGTCGGCACGCCGCACTACATGGCGCCCGAACAGGTCACCGGCGACGCGCCCGACGGCCGGACGGACCTGTTCGCGCTTGGCGCGATTCTCTTCGAGGCGCTGGCCGGACGGCCGGCGTTTTCGGGCGCGACGATCGTCGATGTCCTTCATGCGGTCGTGCACGAGCAGCCGCCGGTGTTGACCGGCTCCCCCGCGGTTTCGGCGGTCGATCGCGTCCTCCGCCGGGCGCTGGCGAAGCGGCCGGACCAGCGATTCCGGGATGCCGCTGACATGGCGCGCGCCGTGCGCCAGGCGATGGCGATCGCCGAGACGGGCGAGATGGCCCGCGCCAAGGCCGCAGTACGGCTGATCGTGCTGCCGTTTCGGATGCTGCGTCCCGATCCGCAGGTCGACTGGCTGCCGTTCAGCCTGGCCGACGCGATCACGACGTCGCTGAGCGGACTCGAGACGCTCGTGGTCCGCTCGAGCCTCGCGGCAGCGCGGTACGCGGATGGGACGCTCGATCTCAAACAGATCGCGGTCGAAGCCGAAGTGGATGCGGTGGTGACCGGCACGCTTCTGTCATCGGGCGATCGCCTGCGCGTGAGCGCGCAGCTCGTCGAGGCGCCGAGCGGAACGGTGTTGCGCACGGAGACCGTGGAGGCGGCGCACGGCGGGGTGTTTCAAGTCCAGGACGAGCTGACGCGGCGGATCGTCGAGACGCTGAAGGTACCGTTGAGCGCCCGGGACCAGCGCGCGCTCGACCGCGATGTGCCCGCCAGCCCGGAGGCCTACGAATTCTACCTGCGCGCCAACAAGCTGGCGGTCGAGCCTCAGGATTGGACGATGGCGCGCGACCTCTACCTGCAGGCGGTTGAACGGGACCCGAGCTATGCGCCCGCCTGGGCGCGGCTCGGACGCATCCACCGCGTGCTGGCGAAGTACGGCGTCGTGCCGGACCAGGCCGACGAACGACGCCGCGCCGAGGAGGCGTTCCGCAAAGCGCTCGATCTGAATCCCGACCTGTCCATCGCGCACAGCTTGTACACCCCCTTGGAAGTGGAGGGTGGGCGCGCCGAAGCGTCCATGATCAGGCTGCTGAAGCGACTCGAGATGCGTCCAGGCGATCCAGAGCTGCTCGCTGGACTCGTCTTCGCCTGCCGGTACTGCGGCCTGCTCGAGGCATCGGTCAGTGCTCATGAGGAAGCGCGGCGGCTCGACCCGTCGGTGCGCTCGAGCGTGGCGCATTCGTACTATTTGCTCGGCGACTACGAGCGCGCGATGGCGGCCGACATCGAACACCCGGCGTACGTGACGTTCATGTCCCTCATGCATCTCGGTCGCGAAGACGAAGCGCGGGCGCTGTCAGACCGGGCGATCGCGCGAGTCTTCAGCCCGCAGATTACTCAGATCGTGCGCCTCATCCAGGCGGTCCTGACGCGCGACGTGGCGCTCGGCACAGACGCGGGAACCAAGGCGCAAACCCTCAGCAGCGGATTCGAGGATCCGGAAGGCTTCTATTACTGGGGCATCCTGCTCGTTGCCGTGGGGAACAAGCCGTTCGGGCTGCGGCTGATTGGTCGCGCTGTTCGCGGCGGATTCGCCTGCTCGCGTGCGCTGGTTGCGGAGCCGTGGCTCGACGCGGTCCGCGGCGAGCCGGAGTTCTTCACGCTGTTGCACGAGGCCCAGGCGCAGCACCAGAGGGCCGCCGCCGCGTTCCATGCGGCCGGTGGGCCGCAGCTTCTGCCCCTGCCCTCAGCGTAAGCCCACGCGCCGCCGCCACTCGGAATGGAACGCGTTCGGCTGCACGTGGTGCTCGAGAAGCGCCTCGTCGACCGAGCTGCCGTTGCCGACCATCTGCAGGAAGGCGCCGATGTTGGCGCCGAGCTGCGCGCAGAGGATCTCCGCGGCCGTCGCGCTCTCGGCGTACGCGACGAGCGCCTCCTGTTCATCGAGCCTGCTGAAACCGTCGACGAGACGCTCGAGCGGGACGACTGCCGTGGCGTTGCGGAGCACCTCTGGAACCCACGAGCGGTCGGCCGATTCAAGATGTGTCGCGAGCCCCTCGTTGAGCCAGGCGGGCACGCCCCGTGGCGCGGCGGTCGCGATGACCGCGTGCACGAGCTCGTGCATCACGATGCGCTCCAGATCGCGCGGCGGTTCGAGCGCCCCGCCAATCGCGATGCGAATCCGGCCGTCGTAACGGCCGGTGGCCCACGAGGGGGACCGCGTCATGTCCTGAAACTCGCGGCTCGAGTAGAGCACGACCGTAATCGTCTCGCTCGGATAGGTGTTGAGGGTCCTGCCGATCGTCCGGTAGCCGCTCTCCAGCACGTGCGCGACGCGGTCGCCGACGCCTGGCTGCGTGCCTCCCTCGTACATGATCTTGAAGTGTTCGAGCTCGCGGCTGAAGAGCGGCGTCCGTTCGGCCTCTCGCCGCTCCGGCGGGGCCAACGACGCGGACGCGATCGGCTCCTCCGCGGACGCCCGGCTCAGGAACTTCTTGATGGACAGCGCGGAAAAGGTCGCCAGGAACGCCAGAACGAGCAGGCCGACGATCGTACGCGCGGTGGCCATCGGCGGGCGAGGCGCAAGCCGCATGCCCGACAGAGCCGGCGGGAACAGGCGGATTTCAGGGGACGGTCGGACAGGCTGGTTACCACTTTGCGTGGCGCCCGTCAGATGCGTGATTCGGGTACTCCGAGCGCCGCGGGCGCCGGCCGCGCCGGGGCCGGCCGTGCGACATAGCGCGCGTGCGCGAGGCGCGACTGGAACAGCGCCGTCTCCGACGCCACGAAGACGAGCCTCGCCCAGAGGCGCGCCACGACAAAGAGCTGCAGGACGAAGAGCGTCCAGACAAGCGCCCAGCCCGAGACGGCGGCGCTCGGCGCGACAATCGCGTACAGCCCGAGGACCGCCACGAACACGAGCACGTTGATCACGTAGAGCCCGGCTGCGGCAGCCGGCTGCCGGGCGACGAACCGCAGACCGGATGCGAGCGCGCCGATCGCCGAGCGCCGATCTTCGACGACGAGTCTAATCTTCGCGAAATCGAAGAGCAGGTTGACGCCCGAGACGACGAGGAGGAACGCCACCGTCAGGATCGCGTAGATGGCAAACGCCTGACGCTCGACCGTCAGGTCGCGGGTCAAGAGCCGTTGGGCGGAATCGATCGTGGGGTGGACCAGGGCGAAGAGCAGCCAGTAGACGGCAAGCGCGGCCGCCCCGAGGCGGAGCAACCTGAAGAACGACGCGCCGCAGGCGGCAAGGAAACCATACGGTCCCACCCGGGTGTCGCGCGCGTACCGATCGATGATGCCGCCGGTCACGAACACCTGCAGCAGGAGAAACCCGATGACCGTCGCGGCGACGCCCGCCGGGAGCGGCGCAGCATCCGCAAAGCCGGCGAGGTTGCCGAGCGGCGCGGCGAACCCCATGATGGAGAGCCCGAAGGTGGCGGCGGGGCCGGACGCCTGTGAGATGAACTCCTGCCACCAGTCGTAGTTCACGCCTTCGGCCGCCTCGACGGCCGCAAGGCTGTCGCCCAGGTGCTCGCGGATCGCGTCGCGGACGGCCCAGGCCGCGGGGGCCGCCACGACGATCGTGATCGCCCAGCCGGCGGCGAGGAGCGCCGGCGCCCTTCGCACTCGCCCGAGCCCCGCGCGCCAGGCGTCGAGGGGTCCCATCGTCAGACGAAGAACGCCCAGGTCAGCATCAGATCCTGCAGCCACGCCATCCAGACGAGCGACCATTTGTTCGCCGCCTCGGTCGCGCGCGGCTCGAGGGTCACGCTGTTGTTCGTGACGTTGACGTCCAGCAGCAGCACGCGGCCAGGATCCACTTCCGCGCTGACCGCGCGCGCCGGTCGGGTGTAGCTGAGCACCTTCCACCGCTCCCGACCGTACCAGCGCTCCCCCGCGTGAGTCCCGTCATCGAACGTGACACGCACGTCTACCGGAAACACCGCCTCGCCGTGCCGTCTCACGACCACGGTCGTCTCGAACAGCGCGTCGTACGATCCATCTCGAAGCCGGCCGGCCGACATGCTCCTGAGCTCCTCGATCGCGTAGTCGAACGTGTTCGAGCCGCGATGGACCTCGTCGAAGAACCAGCGCAGGTCCTGGCCGGCGAACTCGTTCGCGATCGCAAAGAAGTCATCCGGCTTCGGATGCTTGAACGCCCACCGCGTGAAGTAAACCGTGAGGATTCGCCGCAGGGTCGGCCAGCCCAGGTGTCGCTCGAGCGTGTTCATCCAGAGTGCGGTCTTGAAATAGGTGATGTAGGCCGCCTCGGACGGAAACTGCAGGTAGGTCGGCGTAGCCTGGACGTCTCCTTCGGCGTGCCGTCGAAACGCGTGAAGAAAGTTCAGATCGGCTTCACGCGACCGCCGGACGTCACGGTAGACCCAGGGGATGAAGTCTCCGAAGAACCGCTCGACCGGGTGCCGGCCCGGGAACGCGGCGTCCAGCACACGCGCCTCGGAAAACTGGTTCAACCCCTCGTCCATCCAGGCGTGCTCGAACTCGTTGGTCGCGACGATGCCGTACCAGAACTGGTGACCCGCCTCGTGGATGACGACGTCTTCGGGCTCCGTCGTGCCCTCGGGCGCGAGCCACCGCGTGCCGCCAGTGAAAAACGTCGGATATTCCATGCCCCCGCTCTGGCTCTGCCAGGCCGGATCGACGATTGTGACGTGGCCGTACGGGTACGGCCCGTACCACTCGCCGTAGTGGCGGAGCGCCGCGCGCGTCGCCTCGAAGTGACGCGCCTCCTGATTCAGATGCTCGGGTTGAAGCAGCAACCGCATCTCGACGGCCGGGAGGCCGGGATGCTCGAACCGCGCGCGCCGCTCGACGAAGTCCGGGCTCGCCGTCCAGGCAAAATCGTGGACGTCCTCCTGATAATAATGATGGGTCGTCGAGCCATCGCCGTTGTCCTGGCGATCCGTCTCCCGGCCCGTGGCGCCGAGGATCCAGCCGGTCGGCACGGTCAGCTTCACGTCGTACACGCCGAAGTCGGCGAAGAACTCCGTCGAGCTGTGGAACTGATGGCAGTTCCAGCCCTGTGGCTCGAGCACGCCGATTTTTGGAAACCAGTGGGCGATGAAGTAGTAGTCGCCGATCGCCCCGGTGCGCGAGTACGGGCGCGGCACCCGCGATCGCCATTTCAGCGTGATGCTGACGGTTTCGCCCGGCGCCACCGCACGGTCCAGCGGCAGCGCCGCAACCGTCCGATCGTCCGGGTTGCCGTCGTCTGGCGCGATGAATCGCAGGCGTGGGGTCAGATCCGACCCGTCCACCGCTATCGAATCGATGTCGATGGCGCCCCGGTCGCGCTCCGGCCGGCCGTGAAGCCTGTAGTCTCCCTCGAGCGCCAGCCCGCGTATCCACGTCGAACGATCGTCCCGCCACGCGTTCCAATACAGATGGAACCGCAACTCCGTGGCATGTGTGGGCGCGTCGTTCCGCCACCGCAGCTCGCCGGTCCCGCTGATGACGCGGGCCACGGGATCGAGACGCGCGTCTATCGTGTAGCTCGCGTTGCGAGGGGAGAGAGGCTCTGTGGCACGACCCTCAAGAGCAACAACAACAGCGAGTGCGAGCGTGAGTGGGAGGCGCGCCAACATTGAGAAGCAGCGGGTCATTATATAATCGCGTGTTCTCTCATCAGTCGAGGAGCCCTCCTGCATGGTGCGCAAGTCGTCTTCGTCCATCAAGGTTCTGCATTTCGGTCTCGGCCCGATCGGCGCCGCCGTCGTCCGGCAGGTCGCCTCGCGGCCGGGGTTTCGCATCGTCGGCGCCGTGGACATCGATCCCGCGAAAGCGGGCCGCGATCTCGGGGAGGTCGCCGGCGTGGGACGCGCTCTGAAGATCAAGGTGTCCCCTGACGCGAAGAAGGCCTTGAAAGGGTCGAAGCCGGACGTCGTCGTGCTGTGCACCAGCTCGTCGCTCAAGCGCGTGATGCCCCAGATGGAGACCATCCTCAAGGCGAAAGTTCCGATCGTCTCGACGACGGAAGAGCTGGCGTACCCGGCCGGCGCAAACGTGAAGCTCGCCCGGCAGCTCGATCGGCTCGCGCGGAAGGCGAAGGCGGCGGTCGTCGGCACCGGCGTCAACCCGGGCTTCGTGATGGATGCGCTGCCGATCACGCTGACTGGCGTCTGCGAGCGAGTCGATGCGATCCGCATCGATCGCATCCAGGACGCGCGCGTCCGGCGGCTCCCGTTTCAGCAGAAGATCGGCGCCGGGCTCACGCGCGAGCAGTTTCAGAAGAAGGTGGACGACGGCAGCGTGCGGCACGTGGGGCTGACCGAATCCATCTCGATGATCGCCGACGCGCTCGGCTGGAAGCTCGATCGCATCACCGACGACATTCAGCCGAAGATGGCATCAGAGACGGTCAAGAGCGAGTTTCTCTCGGTGCAGCCCGGACTGGTGTGCGGGATCATCCAGGACGGCGTCGGATATCGCGACGGCCGCGCGGTGATCACGCTGCACATGGAGGCCTACCTCGGCGCGCCGGAGTCGTTCGACGCGGTCCGGATCGAGGGATCGCCGGCGTTGAACACGAAGATCGCCGGGGGCGTGCACGGCGACGTCGCCACCGCGTCAATCGTCGTCAACTCCATTCCGAAGATCGTGGCGGCGCCGCCCGGGCTGCACACGATGCGGAGCCTGCCCATTCCATCGTTTTTTGGCGGCTAGGCCGAGTGCCGGCCGGGCGGCTCACGCCATTCACGTACTTTCAGGTGCGCGAAGGCCCTGACGGCTTCCTCCTCGCTGTCGAACGTCACCAGCACATGATCGAGCCTGATGATCGACAGTAGCTGTCGAATGCGAGGCGGCGTCCGAATGAGGTGAACGCCCCCGCGCCTTCGCTGGCACCTGATGTGCGCGGCGATGAGGAGTCCCAGACACGTCGTGTCGACGTGGGACACCTCGTTGAGGTCGATCACGATCCTCACGCAGCCGCGCTTTGCGAGATCGTCGACGACGTCCTGAACGTGGCGTTCGCCGGCGCCGCAGTCGAGTTTGCCAGTCAACTCGAGCACGGCGACATCTTCAACCAGGCGCTCGACGACTTTCATGATGGTTCTCCCTGCCTAAACCTGATACCGCACGACGAGCACGGCCATGTCGTCGCGCTGACGGCTGCCGCGCGTGAAGTCGGTGACCGCGTTCACGAGCCGATCCCGGATCGCCGAGGCGCCGACCGTTCGGCAGTTCGCGACGATCTCCTGGATGCGTGCGTCACCGAACTCCTGCTCGTGGTTCTCCGCTTCCGACACACCGTCGCTGAACACGACCAGGGTGTCTCCGTTCGCGATTGAGAGGGACTCCTCCTCGTACTCGGCGTCGTCGAAGAGCCCTGGGGGTGCGCCGCCCGCGCCGAGGCGCCGGATCGTGGACCCATCGACCAGCATCGGCCGGCAGTGGCCGGCGTTGCAGTAGGTGAGCCGGTGATCGCGCGTCATGACGCCATAGAACATTGTCAGGAAGCGATGGGCCACGCTGCGGCGGCATAAGGCGCGGTTCACGTGCGCGACCACGCTGGCGGGTCCCGTCTTGGCCTTGACCGCGCCCGCGAGGATGCCCTGGACCAGTGCGGCGGTCAGCGCGGCCGGCAGGCCCTTGCCGCACGCGTCGCCAAACAGCACGTGAAACTCCTGGTCGTTGTGCAGAAAGTCGTAGAAGTCGCCGCCGATCAGCCTATGGGGGCGGATGGCGGCCGCGGTGTCGACGAAGCCGCCGGTGTATTTCGGAGGCGGCATCAGCGAGCGGTGCACGGCGCCGGGCGAGCCACGCCTGAACGGCAACGTGTAGGGCGTCGGCAGCGGCGTGTTGGCTGGCATAAGCCCGCTCTCCCCGGGAGGGTGTCGACGGATCAAGCCCGTCTATCGGTAAATGGATGGTCTGGGCGAAACGTTTCCGGGGCGCCACGGCGAGGGAAACGGCGTTGCGGGAGAGGGGGGAGAGGACTAGACTAGCGCCTTACCAGCCTTAGGTTTGTCGTCCACAGCGTCATCCGGGGGACCGCCCCGGGGAGCGCGCCGATGCATGGTGTGAGTCTCGCTCTCGGTGTTCACCGCACCCCTACCTGAAATGGACCATCAGCAATCGCCAGTACCTCACGAAGAGCCGCGGCCAGCGCGACGAAAGGAATCAGCCATGCCCTCAATCACCAGTTCCGAGACCCCCGGGTGGCTCGTCATGTTGTACCTCGCCGGCGACAACAACCTCACCGAGGAGATGGTGATGGCGCTTCAGGCGCTCCAAGCCGCGGAGCCGATGCCAGGCACCAGAATCGTCGCGCAGCTCGATCCAAGCGGTCTGGGCTTGCCTACCCAGAGATACGACTTTACCGAACTGAAGCCGGGGAAGTGTCTCCACGACTACCTTGTTCCGTGCTGCGACATCGGCGAGACAAACACCGGCAACCCCAACGCTCTGAGCGGCTTCATCAACTGGGCAAATGCGCTTCCATGGGTCGATGCCGAACACCCGAAGCCTGAGAAGCAGTTCCTCATCCTGTCTGGCCATGGAAGCGGGACCACCGAAGACTTCCTGTTGAAGGACGAGAACTCCGCGGACTCGCTCTCCATAGATGAACTCAGGATTGCCTTGGAAAGAGCCGGGAAGAAAATCGACATCCTCGGCATGGACGCGTGCTTCATGAGCATGTTCGAAGTCGCATATGAGGTTCGAAACTACGTCGATATCCTCGTAGGCGCCGAAGGTCTGGAGCCCGAGTTCGGTTGGCCGTACAGCCGGATTCTGGCCCGGGCCGGAGAGGCAAAGCGGCATCTCCTTCCTGAAGAGCTCGCGCGCTTGATCGTCGAGGAGTACACGAAGTTCTACTCGGACTTCGATCGGACCGCGGGGCGCTCTGCCGATCTCGCAGCCATCAGGCTGTCCAAGATGGATGAACTGGCCGGCGCGGTCAATGCGCTCGGGAACAGCCTGGCGAACTCCGGCTCCCACGAATTCGTCACGCTCGCTCACTGGGACGCCCAGACGTACAAGGCCGATCAGTACGTCGATCTGCACGACTTCTGCATTCAGGCCTACAAAAGATTCTCAGGCGCCAACTACGACGGCGTGCGCAAAGGCTGCGCCGAAGTCATCACGGTGCTCGACGGGGACAGATTGGCGCTTGACGCGGTTGATGATCCCGAGAAACCTTTTACAACGTCCGGGACTGGCTCCATCATCAAATCCGGCTGCACCGGTTTCGCCCACCAACATTCGTACGGCATTTCGATCTACTTCCCCTGGGCTCTCGTGTCGAAGGACTACGAGAACCTGGCGTTCTTCAAAGACAAAGGCTCGACACAGGTTGGCTGGCCGGAATTCCTCAATCAGCACGTGGCCGCGACCCGCCGTAAGCCGAGATTCGACGACGCGGACAAGACGGACTCGATCCTGCCAACTGAAGAGGCTCTCGCGACGGTTCAGTTGAATCTGATTCAGGGATTTATCCCGAAGGACATCCAGGAGCAGCTACCACAGCTCCATCAGGACCTCACCCAAAGAATCCGCAGGCAGAAGGAACGGCTCGAAGCGAGGGGCGTTCCGAGGGTGGATCGGCTGGAAGGAGTGTTTGCCGGAGGAGGGTTTGCCGAGAAAATCGGGCGCTTTACGGGCGTCGGCAGCCGGTTCACCGGCGTGGGGAGCCGCTTCACAGGCGTGGGGACCCGCTTCACGGGCGTAGGCAGCCGTTTCCCAGCGGATCGAGAGAAATCCGTGAAGAACATGGCGCCGGTCATCGGGATCGCATACTGGCCTCCGAAGACCGACGACGAACGAACAGGCCAGATTCCGGAAGCGCCCAGGGAAGCAAAGGAGCTCGCATCGCCAGGAGCCGGCCGGTAGGCGAAGTAACCGGAGCTCTGGATCAGCGGCTCAACAGGGAGATTCGCGTGGGGGAACGTCAGACCTGCTTCACGGTCAGCGTTCTGGTCCTGGCAGCGTTCGCCGCGTGCTGCTCCAGGCCGGACCCGGAGAGATCTTTCGCGGAGGCGGAGCATCTTCGTCTGGAGTACGAAAAGGAAGCCAGTCAGCAGGCAATCGCAAAATACCGGGATGCCCTGGCCGGCTGGAAGCGACAGGGCAACACGAGGGACGCCGTCAGGGCGAGTCAACGAATCGGGGCGACCTACGAGCAGTTGGGGATGCTGGGAGAATCGCGCCAACGCTACCTGGAGGCACTCTCCCTCAGCACCGAGGCATCCGACCGGCTGCTGGAGAGCGAGATGAGGAGCGAAGTGGGCGTCGCTCACGTGCGGTTGGGCGACTTCGATTCGGCCCTGCCGGAGTGTCGAACAGCGCTCGAGCTCGCGGAGCGCGGGCGAGGCGATCGGGAAGCGGCGCTCGCTCTGACTTGTTTCGCCGAGGTTGACTACTATCGGGGGGACTCGAAGACCGCACTCGCCATGTATCGCAAGGCGGAACTGTTGTGGGACAGCGTCGGCGATCGCCGGGGCCGTGCGGAGACCCAGCTGTTTCTCGGATCTGCGCACGCCGATCTCAATGAGCTGGAGCGTGCCAGCCAGCACCTGAACGCTTCGCTGTCGCTATGGACGGAGCTTGGAGACCGACGGGGACAGGCGATTACTCAGTTCGCTCTGGTGCGGCTGCAGTACTTCCCTGGAAAGTATCAGGAGGCGCTCAATCGTTTGACCCGCTTGAGGGACCGGTTTCGGGCTGCGGGAGATGCCGTCTGGGAGGCAGCATGCCTCAGTAATACCGGGTACGTGTATGAGCAGATGGGTGAGGGCCGCCGCGCCCTTGGCTACTGGCAGGAAGCATCCGGACTCTTCCAGTCGGCAGGCCTTCAGGTGGCCGCGTTGGAGATGTACATCAAGATTGGCACCGCCTATCTTGGTGGAGACGTTCCAGTCGCGTTGGGATGGTTCGAGAAGGCCCGCGCCCTCAGCGAAGCCTCCGGCAATCAGCACATGCAATCCTGGGCGCTTCGGTACATCGGAGTCGCTCATTTGGCGCAAGGCGACTCGGCGAGCGCGCTCCGATATCTCGAACGCTCCCTCGAAATCCAGCAGTCGGTCGAGGATCCGCTGTTTCGGGCGGGAACTCTCGCTGACGTGGGAAGAGCCCACGAGCTCAGCGGAGACCGCGACCGCGCCATCAGGTTCTTCCACCAGGCCCTCGACCTTAGTCGGGCCGGCCGGGATCGTGTCGGAGAAGCGATGGCCTGTTTCGGACTCGCGCGCGCATCGGCAGCGAAGGGGGACCTGAGCGCTGCGAGGCGCTACATCGAATCTGCGCTGGAGGTCGCGGAGTCCCTGCGCACCGAGGTCGAGAACCGCGATCTCCGTGCGTCCTACTTTGCGTCCATCCACCAGTACCACGAGCTGTACCTGGACGTGCTGATGCAGTTGCACGGGATCCACGCCGGGGGGCGACTGTCGGCCGCGGCGTTCGAAGCCAGCGAGCGGGCGCGCGCACGTTCGCTGCTTGACAGCCTGACGGAGGCGCGTGTTGACCTTCGGAAAGGAGTAGACCCGGATCTGCTGAAGCGCGAACAGGATGCGCAAAAGGCCTTTGCCGATTGGGGGCAGCGTCAGAGGCAGATGCTCGGCACGCCTGCGCGCGCCTCGCAACTCAAGGCGCTGGCCGCTGAGCACCGAGATCTAGAGGACAGGCACAACCAGGTTCAGGCCGAGATCCGCAGCCGAAGCCCGCGCTACGCCGCGCTGACTCGGCCGGAGCCCCTCAGCCTCAAAGACGTCCAGAAGCAGGTGCTCGACCCGGAGACCCTTCTGCTCGAATACGCCCTTGGCGACAAGCGAAGTTATCTCTGGGTCGTTTCCAACACCGATCACTTCAGTTACGAGCTTGCGCCGAGAGCCGAAATCGAACGGACGGCCCAGCGGCTCTACGAGCGATTGACGGCTCGGCTGACCGTGACAGGCGACGCGCGCGATCGACGCCGTCTGTCCGAGCAGGCGGACGCCGAGTACTGGCAGGAAGCCGCGCGCCTGAGCGAGATGCTCCTTGGGCCGGTCACAAAAAAGTTGGCCGGCAAGCGACTGCTCGTGGTCGCCGACGGCGCGCTCCAATATCTGCCGTTCGCCGCGCTGCCGATCCCTGGACGGAAGGGTGAGCTCGTGCCCATGATGGTCGAGCACGAGATCATCAGCTTGCCTTCCGCGTCTGCCCTCGCGGCTCTGCGCCGGGAAAGCCGCGACCGGAAACCGAGCGCGGGGGTCGCGGTTCTCGCCGACCCGGTGTTCGAGCCGGACGATCCGAGGCTCAGCGCCGCCGGTCGTTCAAGCGACGTCGAGAAAGCTGCTGCGGCTCCGCCGGTGCCGGCGGACGACGCCGGGCTGGAGCTTGCCCTGCGCGATTTTGGTTTCATGCGAGACGGAAAGCTGAGCGTCCCGCGGCTGGCGGCGACGCGCCAGGAAGCGGACGCGATCGTCGGCTCGGCCCCCGTGGGGACGGCTCTGCGCGCGATCGACTTCGACGCGAGCCGGGCCACGGCGATGAGTCCCGACCTCGCGAAGTACCGGATCGTCCACTTCGCGACACACGGCGTCTTCAACGGCGACGATCCAGCGCTCTCCGGTCTGATCCTGTCAATGTTCGACAAGCGCGGTCAGCCCCAGGACGGATTCCTCCGGCTGCACGACATTTACGATCTGCGCCTGCCGGTCGACCTGGTGGTGCTGAGCGCGTGCAATACGGCGCTCGGCAAGCCGGTAAAAGGAGAGGGTCTCGTCGGGATCGTGCGTGGGTTCATGTACGCCGGCGCCAGCCGCGTCGTGGCCAGCCTGTGGAAGGTGGAGGATGATGCCACCGGCGCGCTGATGGGCAACTTCTATCAGGAGATGCTCAGGAACAATCGATCGCCCGCCGCGGCGCTCCGGCAGGCGCAACTCGCGATGTGGCGGCAGGAGAAGTGGCGGGCGCCGTTCTACTGGGCCGCGTTCTCGCTGCAGGGGGAGTGGAATTGACCGGCCCCCTCCGACGATCGCTGACCGAGGAATCGTGGGACGGGCTGTACGACTTCCTCGACCCGCATCGGGCCGCGAAGACCGGTCCGGATCGGAACGAAGAGGCCGAGGCGAAATGCCTGGAGGTGACGCGGAAGCTCGCCGTGTTCTTCGCGAGCCGCGGTTGCGGAGAGGCTGAAGATCTGGCTGCCGAGACCATCCTCCGGGTCGCCGCTAAAGCCACGGAAGTTTCGAGATCGATCGGCGAGGATCCGCTCGGGTATTTCTTCGGTGTTGCGCGCAACGTCCACTTCGAATGGCTCCGCGACGCGCGGCGTGAAACGGCGAAGCGCGAGTCAGCGCTACGGGATCCGACGGTCGACCCGGTTCACCAGGCGAATGCGTGGCGGCACAAGGAAGTCGTGCATCGATGTCTCGACCAGTGCATGGCCACGCTGAATGGAACGGCACGAAGGCTCCTTGTGAGCTACTACAGCGATGAAAAGGCCGCGAAGATCGAACGCCACCGCCGGTTGGCCGAGGAGTTCGGCAAGTCCGTGAACGCCCTGCGAATCGAGGTCCACCGGATCCGGAAAGTTCTCAGGGTGTGCGTATCGGGCTGCGTGCAGCCCATGCTCGCGGGGGTCCGCCGATGAACGGCAATACCCGAGACGACGTGGTGATGCGCCGCTACCTGCTCGGCAGCGTCGCGCCCGACGTACGCGAGCGGATCGAAGAGCGTCTGTTCTCGAACGACGAGATCTTCTGGGAGCACCTCTCGCTCGTCGAAGACGAGCTCATCGAAAGCTACGTGTCGAACGAGCTCGAACACGAGGATGCGGAGCGATTCGAGCGGTCATTTCTCTGCACGGACGAGCGCCGGAACAAGCTGGAGTTCGCGCGCACGCTCAGGGCGTACGTCGCGACGCGGCAGCCGGTCCCGGTCTCTCTCTGGCAGCGGCTGCAAGAGTCGGTCCCCGTGCCGGCGTGGGCCGTTGCCGCGGCGGTGGCAGCGATCCTCGCATTACCCGCCGCGGGAGGGTTCTTTCGCAGCTCCCCCGAACGCCCCGACGCGGGCGCGACCGACGTGAGCGCGTCGCTTTCGACGGGGCTCGTGCGGAGCGCCACGGGTGAGCTGCCGCGAGTGGAGTTGTCGTCAGGCTGCAAATTGCTTCGGCTGAGCGTCGAGCCGGACGAGGAGCATCCCCGCTACCGCGCGACGCTGCACGAAGTCGGCGGCGACGAAATCTGGTCGCAGAGCCTGGCGTCGGCCGACGTCAATGGACGGACGGCCGTCATCGTGACGGTGCCCTGTGAGCTGCTTCCGGCGGGCGACTACTACGTCACCCTGCGGGACGCCGCGCGCCCGGACACGTCTTCGTATCCCGCCTCGGTGACCGCGACCGCAAGCAGGGCCAACTTCCGGGTGCTGCGCCCGTAAGCATCATTCGATCATTCATCTAACCGACCGCCAGCCACACGGCCAGTGCCACCGCGAACCCCGCGATGGCGTCGGCCGCGAAATGGTACCGGCCGGCGACCGCGCCCGCCCCCACGCCGATCGCGAGTGGCGCGAGTGCTGCGCTGACGGGTGGAGAGGCGCGCGCCAGGGCGAGAACGACCGCCAGCGCCTCGGCGGCGTGGCCGCTCGGGAAGGTGTTGCGCTCGTGGCTGAAACCGCCGAGGACCGCGAGGTTCAGCCGGCGCACGCGCGAGCGGGACGTTGGAGGCTCTCCCTCGAGCGCTCGCGGCGTCCGCGTCTGCGCCCACGGCATGCAGGCGAAGCAGATGTAGTCGGCCGTCAGGACGATCGTCCAGTAGCGCTCGACCTCCGCCAGGCCGGCGGTGGCATACGCGACGACCGGGCCGAGGCCGACCATGGCGTACACCGCGAGGTAGCTCAGCTCGAGGAATTCGACGAGGGCAACCGGCAGCCGCGCGGCCCACGTCTGGGCGGCGAGCCGGCGGTCGAGCCCGACGAGCCGGCGCTCGAGTCGGGGCATCGGCGCGACGTAGAAAAGGCCGGAGAGATAGTATCCTCCCAGCAAATACACGACAGCCGGCAGAATCCAGTCGCGGAGCGCAGGGCTGTCGCGCCAGGGAGCGTCCGGCGCCCACACGGCGAGGCCGCCGATCGCGGCCGCGCCGAGGGCGATCGACGCGCGCCGACTCGCCGGAAGCGATCGGCTTGCGATCGCGACGACCAGGCAGTACGCGTAAAAGCCGACGGTGGCCCATTCGAAGGTCCGCACCGCGCGAGCCTATCATTCATCGATGACCGACTCTCACGCCGTTCGAGTGGCACATCTGGCCGGCGCATTGGACGAAGCGCTGGGGCGGTTCATCGCGCGCGTCGAACGCGCCGGCCCGCGGGCGTCGGACGCCCCGGCCGAGGGGGGATGGAGCGTCGCGAAGATCGCCTGGCATGTCGCGACGGTCAACGAGAGCTTCGCGTCGATCTTGGCGGACGGCCGCGGAGTGGTGCCCGCCGCGCCGGGGTTCGTCGAGCGCGACTGGCGCGACATCGTCGCCGGGATGCCTGCGCGGCTCGAGGCGCCCCGGAGCGCGCGCCCGCCTGACGTCGTCGACCCTCAGGAAGCGCTCCGACGGTTACGCGACTCGGCCGGCCGTCTGAGAGCGGCGATCGCCGGTTTGACGGCGGACCGCGGCGTCATGTGCCTGCACTCGGGCATCGTCGGCACCATCTCGGTTTATCAGGTAGCGGAGTGGGCGACGGCGCATGCGGTCCGTCACAACCGGCAGGCGAAGCGGGCGCTCGGCGAGGGTTAGCCGGCTACGACGCCCGCGTCTGAACGCCCCAGCGGCGGCGCTTGAGGAAAAGTCCCTTTCGAGAGATGCCGAGCAGTCGCGCCGCTTCCTCGAAGCGTCCGTCCGCTCGCTCGAGCGCGCGACGGACCATCAGGCGTTCGATCGCCGCGAGCGCATCGGGCAGCGGTTGATCGACGCGCACCCTGATCTCATCGTCCCGGGCGGGTTCAACCGCGCGGACGATCCGGCGGGAGGCCTGCACCTCCGCCGACAGCGCGCTCGGTTCCAGGATGCAATCCGGGTCGGCGAGCGCCGCCATCCGTTGGATCTCGTTCGCGAGGTGGCGCACGTTGCCGGGCCAGCCGTAGAGCAGCAGGTATTCCATGGTCTCGTCCGAAAGGCGGAGCCGCCCTTTGCGGAACTCTTCCGCGGCGCGTTGCAGGAAATGTCGCGCCAGCGGCGGGATCTCTTCGCGCCGCTCGCGCAGCGGCGGCAGCTGGAACCGGATCACGTTGATTCGGTAGAAGAGATCCTCCCGGAAGCGGCCCTGTCCCACCATTTGATCGAGGTTGGCGTTCGTGGCGGCAACCACGCGGACGTCGACACGGATCGGATGCGGCTCGCCGAGCGGGTGAATCTCGTGTGTGTCCAGGAAGCGCAGCAGCTTCGGCTGGAGGTCGAGCGGCAGGTCGCCGATTTCATCGAGGAACAGCGTGCCGCCGGCGGCGGCGCGGATGACGCCGGGGAAGGGCTCCTGCGCGCCGGTGAAAGCGCCGCGCCGGTAGCCGAAGAGCTGGCTTTCGATCATCTCGCGCGGGATTGCAGTGCAGTTGAACGGCAGGAACGGGCGCGCGGCGCGCGGGGATGAGCGGTGGATCGCGCGCGCGAGCATCTCCTTGCCGGTGCCGGTCTCGCCGGTGATGAGAACGGGGATTTCCAGCGGGGCGACTTTCCTGGCGGTCGCGAGGGTTTCCAGCATCGCCGCCGACGCGACGATGTCCTGGCCGCCCGGCTCGAGCTCGCCGGCGGGCCAGAGGGACCCGCGCTGGCGCTCGTCGCGGCGGTAGGCCTCGAGCGAGAGGGCGGCGGCGACGACCTTGCGAATGGCGACGACGGTGCAGCGCGAGAGCAGGTCGGTTGCGGGTTCGACGATGAGGTCGAACGAGCGGTCGCCGCGCTGGCCGAGGGGGAGGACCGCGTGCGGGCCGGACGCGCGTACAGCGGCCGCGGCGCGCGCATCGTCCCAGCCGTGGGAGGCGAGGATTTCGGGGCCGCGCCTGGGTCGCCGGGCGACGAGGGCGAGGCCCGTGCACGCGCCGGTTTCCTGGAGGAGCGCGAAGGCTTCGCGGCCGATCAACTCCGGGTTGCCGGAGAGGTCGAGGAGCGCGGCGACGGAGTCCGCGATCTCCATCAACGAGAGTTGATCTGTTGGACTTGCCGAGGACTCCGCCAGAGTCGGCGTCTCAGTAAGGGCAAAGGAAGATGGCAGAGCGGAGATGCTCTCCTGGATTCGCTGTACACGACGAAAACAATGTGAAACGAGGCGGGGTCGCCCGAGATCTGCTAGCAGCCGAAGCTGGAGCTGAGTTCGATCCGTAACCATTGAAACTGAACTATTCTGAGGAATCTCAAGCGCGCTGCAAAACGCCTCGGTCGCTGCAGAGAGACAACCCAAGCGACGTAGCGCTTCAGCCTTCAGCAGTCTCAGATTAGCTTCAAAAACTGGATACCGAGCCTTGGCGGCTATAGCAACTCCGCGATCGGCTTCCTCTAATGCGTTGCTCAGCTCTCCTGTTTTGAGCAACGCTTGCACTGTCGTGTGGACAATCGACAGATCAGCCCACGCCGACTGGAATCCCCGTGCGCTCGTGAAGGAACGCAGCTCTCGCAACATTCCTAGACCATCGATCGGCAGGCCGCTTTCTATGGCTAAAGCTGCTTGCGAATCAAGGAGGGCGATCTCTGATGGCGTATGACCGGCATTGAGCTTTAGTGCCTTCCGCAGGTATGAACGTGCCCTAGCGTGATTTCCAAGCCAAACGTGAAGCTGAACCAGGTTAGCCAGAGAATCCTGTTGAGCTGCCAAGTGCCCAGACATTTCACTGAGGCGCTCGGCGGAGTTTGCGAATTCCAGAGCTTGGTGAAGCTCGTCCCGGAGAACCTCCAGGACACAAGCGGTATTTGAAAGGGCCGCGCGTAGGGAAGTGTTGTCCTCGACATCCAGAAGGCGGAACCCGGCCGCCACGTGGTGGCCGGCTGTTCTCAGCGAACCTCGGCTTCCCTCAATTCTGGCGAGGCACCGATGAAGATCAGCGAGGATCAGCGTATCCGGGGCCTGAGTAGCGAGGGATCGGATCTGACGTACAAGCGTATCGATTTCGCTTGTCGCCTGAGCGTCGCACGACATTGATAGTAAACAAAGGAGCGTGCGGCACAGCTGCGCCGGATCTCCGTCGCCTTCGACTAGTCGACCGGCGAGACGGACATGCTCTAAAGCTGCCTTCCAGTCGCCATTTACGAATGCAGCCCGCCCTAAAACGATCTGCGCTTGAGAGAGTTCGTTTGAAGAGGCCTTCGAATCCCGAACGACTTTCGAGGCGTACTCAACTGCCGCAGAAACTCGACCGACGGTCAGTAGAACGAACGCGAAGAATGCATGGTCAGAAAGAGTAACTGGCTTGCCACGGAGTTCTCTGAGCGCATCAAGGAATAGCCCACGTCGCACGCTTTGAGCCGCAGCCGAGCCGTCTGACATCATACGGGCCTGTCGACACTTAGTGGATGGAACTCCGATGGTGGCCAGGACCGCCCAGTGACCTTAGGCGAGAACGAGCGACACGAAGCAAAGCGTCCAGACTAGTTCCATCGGTTGGTCCAGAGGCAACGCCAATTCCTGGCGAGACTCCCAGGTTCTTGGTCATTTCTACGGATCGATGGTTGTTGAGGGACGATGCAATCTTCTGAGCGACCAAATGTGCTGTGGCCGAATCCGTCTGAGGGAGCAGCGCAACAAACTCGTGCCTTCCATGTCGGACCAAGAGGTCAGCGCCCCTAAGACTTCGCCGCGTTGAGTCGATAAGTTGAGAGACGATCTGTTCGGTAGCAGAAACTCCCATTGCTTCGTCAAGTCGCTCCGGTCCCTGAAGCTCGACTAGCAGAAGAGACAGAGGGACAGGGTCTCTTCTCTCGACAATTTCAGAGTTGACGAATTGCTGAAGTATTTCGAGGTTGGGGAATTTCGACGGCGAGCTCAACCGCTGTCGATCGAAGTCGACCACGTTGGCAATGGTTCTTGAAACCTGTCGAGAAACCACTTCGACAATACGTCGATGATCTTCGGTGAATGCGTTTCGGGCTGTGGAATAGAGCGCCAAAACGCCGACAAGTCTGTCGTCGGAAACCAGAGGGGTTCCGAGACAGCTTTTGAGGCGTGGCTGCATTGATCTTGCTATCTCACCAAGGTCAAGAACTGGATCAGAATTGAGAATAGTCTGACGATTGGCAGCGACCCAACCGCTCGACCTTTCGCCTAGAGGAATCTTCAGGCCTAGAACCAGACTCGCGTTCTCACCGAAGGCATGGGCGGCAAACAGTTCATCCAAGTGGGGGTCGTAGTCATAGAAAACACACCAAGACGCTGGCACGATTCGTCGGAGGTGCTTCGAGATGACATCGGTGATATCCGCTGGATCCAATTGCCCGGTCAAGCCTCTCGCGAGATCGTAGAGCGCTAACATTTCCTCCGAGCTTGACGTTATTTCCTCGAAACTGTAGGGGTCTGCGGCTGCGAGTGTGTTAGCAGACGCCTCTGTAATGGCCTCAAGGCCACTGCGGGTATCCGTTGGCGTGGGTCCTACGACATTGATACTGGGCTGAAGGGTTAAGAATGCGTCGACGACCAGCGGGTCGTACATAGTCCCACGTCGTTCCAGGAGAATCTTTGTTGCCTCGGAGTCAGATAGCCGAGGTCTGTAGGGTCTATCTGACGTTAAAGCATCAAAACAATCAACGACGGACAGAACCCTTGCTCCGATCGGGATTTCGGCTCCACTAAGGCCAGCCGGATAACCGGTGCCATCCCAGTTTTCATGATGATGGCGAACGATTGGCACAACGGGGTACGGAAATGCGATGGAAGCGAGAATGTCCGCGCCTACTGAGGCGTGGACCTTCATTTTCTCGAATTCGGCCGGAGTTAGAGGTCCTGGTTTGTTCAAAATATACTCGGGCACCGCCAGTTTCCCCATGTCATGCAGAAGGGCGGCTGCTTCGATCGCTTTGATCAGCTCGGGTTCCTGAATTCCCACGGCTTTCGCTAGTTCGACTGCGTAGATCTGAACACGTCGGATGTGGCCGTGTGTTATTTGATCCTTGGCGTCGATGGCCATGGCGAGCATCTCGATGGTCGCTAGGTGAAGCTCGTTCACTTGTTCGAGATGCTTGTTCGCGTCTTCAACACGGCCCATGGCCGTTTTGAAGGTGAAGTATAAGATCAAGAGTAGAGGAATGACGACCAGAAGCGTAACGTTGAGGCTGCGAGTCGACGCCACAAGAATCGCGACCGACGCGCCACCGAAATAGTTAAGCGATAACCAAAGTAGGTTCTCGCGCCATATTCGAGCCGCTGAAACACCTTGCTCGAATTGGATCGCAAATGCGATAAACCAGCTATTGAGTAGGAAATAAACGACGGTGAAGAGGAGCAGCGGCCCAACTAGTGTTTCGATCCGGATGCCATCGACTGGAATTGTCTGCTGGACGATTGGTGGTACGCCCGCGACCCAAAAAAAGATGTTGGCGGCGATCCATACAGAAAGCGGCGCTGCCGCCAAGTTGAAAAGAAGACGGTGCAGCTCTGGTTTGCGTCTTGCTACCCAGAACGACATCACCAGGGCATCGAGAGCAACCGTAAGGGTGCCCGCCGAGGCCCCGAAAAGTAGAACCGATGTAAAAACAAACGTCTCGGAAACCGAGATCGTCGCTTGAACTGAACGAAGGCTAACGGTGGCGGAACCGCTCACCAACGTTAGTAGTGCCAGGACCGCCCAGCGGTAGTCGAACGGAGTAGAGAGCAGCTGGTAGAACGACTGCGTCACTGCAACTGTGCCGGCGAACACTATGACCGCTACATAGAGTCGACCAGCCAGTGGCAGCAATGTTCGGCTTTTGGTCATGGTTGCCCGCGGCTAGTGGAGTGCCCTGAGCCGCGGTCGGAATCGAAACTAACCCCAAACGATTATCGGCTTCATTTGTTTCCTCTTTAGGGAGCGACCCTATCTAGAACGTGTGATTGCGTTTCGGTCTAGTCGGGAACTTGAACTGTATTTCCCCAGATCAGGGTATTTCCCCAGATCAAAGTGTTTCCCCAGATCAGCGTGTTCGCGTTCACCGCGTTGCCCCAGATCAAAGTGTTTCCCCAGATCAGCGTATTCCCCCAGATCAGAGTGTTTCCCCAGATGAGCGTGTTGCCCCAAATCAAAGTGTTGCCCCAAATGAGGGTGTTGCTCCAGATCTCGCGATCGCCCCAGATCTGTGAATTGCCCCAAATCAGCGTGTTACCCCAAATCAATGTTCTCGCCCAGGTTTGAGTCAAATCGCCAGACCACGGTCCGAACGAAACCCCTGAGAGCTCGATGACTTGGCCGACGATTAGTGTCTGTCTGTCAACCAGTCCATCCAGCAGATCCACGGCCGCCGCAACGTTTACACTGCCGGCCCCGCCGCCAATCAGCCCTGCAGCCGGCAGGAACGTGCTCGACAGCTGAAGCGCCAACCGCACGTCGAGCGGCGTGAGCCGCGGGTTCGCTTCCAGCAGCAGCGCCGCTGCGCCGGACACGACCGCCGCGGACATGCTCGTCCCGCTCAATTCGAAATAGGGAGCGCGTTCCGACCGCTGCAGCTGTGGATAGGTCTCCCACAGCGACGAGTCCGGCGCGCCCAGCGACACGATCCGATTGCCCGGCGCCACCAGATCCGGCTTCACGATCCCGTCGAGATACGTCGGCCCGCGCGAGCTGTAGGTCGCCATCAGATCGTCCGCGCGGTCGGCCGTCCCCTTCGTGTTCAACGCCCCGACCGTCAGCGCCCAGGGGCTGTTGCCCGGTGACGTGATCCCGCCGATGATCGCCCGCCCATCCGGCAGCGTTCCGTAGTTGCCCGCCGACGCCACGACCAGGATCCTCGCCGCCACCGCGCGCTCGACCGCTTCGCAGAGCGGATCGTCGCGGTACGACTCGACGACCCCGTGACCGAGCGACAGATTGATGATGCGAATGCCGTACTGACGCCGGTGCGCGATCGCCCAGTCGATCGCGTCGATGACGTCGCTCGCGTAGCCGGCGCCCTCTGCGTTCAGCACGCGCAGGTTGATCAGATGCGCGCCCGGAGCCATGCCGGCGAACTCGCGCGACCGCCCGGCGATAATCCCGGCGACGTGCGTGCCATGGCCGTAGGCGTCCTGCCCGCGACCCCGCCGACCGGTGAAGTCGACCGTCGCGACGATGCGCTGACGGAGGGCGGGGTGCGCATCGATGCCAGAGTCGATGACCGCGATCCCCACCCCTCGTCCGCTCATCCCCGCCAGCGACTCCAGGCCCGCCCAAATCTGATCCGCGCCCGTCGATGTCGTCGTCAGCGACATCGTGCGCTGGACCGGCATGTCTTCCGACAGGTGATCGACCTCGGGATCCTGACTCACGCTGTCGAGCCCCTGACCCGTCAACTCCAGCACGGCGCCGCTCGCCATCAGCCGAAGCACCCGAACGCCGTGGCGCGCCGCGAGCGCCTCGACCTGGTCCGCCGACCCGTGAACGATGACGCGAGCCGGCGTCGAACGTGGCTCCCGGACTCTGTCGGCCAGCACGGTCGAGAGTCTTGCCCGGTGCCGACCCGCATACGCTGGAACCGCCGCGGAGCCGAAAAAAACAACAGCCGCGGCCAGCGCCGCCATCGCGGCTCGTGCGCTGACACGCGGGATCTGGATCGACAACGGAGTCGAAAGGGTCTCTGCCATGTGGAATCCCCAGATGATGCGAGCGACTGCTGGGGTGGCACGACGCGTGCCACGGAGATCTGTGCGCGAAACTCGTGTCCTATCACCGAAGATCGAACTGCCACGAACTGACATCGTGGTTCATAGTGTTTGCGCCGATATGGTGGGTGAATTACGATGCATCGGCTCCCGTCCATGCGCCGCACACGTAAATCAGCCAACTTCTTGGCTGTCAGGTGCCGCGCACGCGCGTCGGGTAAGCGCTACCCAGTGACGCAGGCTGAATCACCCGTACGAGCGCGCGGCCAATTCGTTGGCCGGTCAGCTAAACCGTGACCAGGAACAGAAAACTGGGATTAACGGCGTTGCTCGCCGTTGCACTCGCCGGGGCGATCTATTTCGCGCTGCGCGTGGATCCCGCGCCCCAGACGGAGACGCGCGGCGGGACATTGCGCGCAATCCTCCGCGACGAGCCCACCGGGTTCAACCGCTACCTGGGTCCGTCGGACAACTCGAAGGAGCTCCTCGCGCAGGTGCTCCATGAGCGGCTCGTGCGCGTCAATCGCGCGACCGACGCGCTCGAACCGCGGCTGGCCGAACGCTGGACCACCGAACCCGACGGCCTGACGCACACGCTCTTTCTCCGCTCCGGCGTCACGTACTCGGACGGCACGCCGTTCACGTCCGCCGACGTGCTGTTCGCGTTCGAGGCCGTCTACTCGAAGGATGCGAACAGCGCCATCGGCACGGCGCTGACGATTGGCGGCAAGCGGATCGAGGCGACCGCTCCCGACGCGGCGACCGTCCGCGTCCGCTTCCCGTCTCCGTTCGGTCCGGGCATCCGTGTCCTGGACAACCTGCCGATCCTGGCCCGGCACAAGCTCGAACCGGCGCTGAGGAACGGCACGTTCAAGGTCGCCTGGGGCCTCGCGACGCCGCCGTCCGACATGCCGGGACTCGGCCCGTTCGTGGTCGAGTCCTACCTGCCGGGGCGAACGCTGACGCTCGCGCGGAATCCGCGGTACTGGCGAAAGGACGAACGGGGACGCCCGCTTCCGTACCTCGATCGACTCGAGTTTCAGATCGTCGCGGACCAGAACGTCGAGATCCTGCAGCTCGAGAGCGGCATGGTCGACCTGATGTTCAGCGACGTGCGCCCGGAAGACTACGCCTCGCTGCGAAGCCTGGAGGGTCAGGGACGCGTGCGTCTGGTCGATGCGGGGGTCAGCCTCGATCCGCCGATGTTCTGGTTCAACCTCGATCCACAGTCGAAAGCAGCGGATCCGCGCCGCGGCTGGCTGCAGGCGACCGACTTTCGGCGGGGGCTCTCGCACGCCATCGACCGGGATGCGATCATCAAGACCGTCTACCTCGGCGCCGCCGTCCCGGCGTTCGGTCCCGTGACGCCCGGGAACCAGACGTGGCACGTCGCCGATCTGCCGAGATATGGGTACGATCTGTCAGCCGCCCGCGGGCGGTTCGACGCCCTGGGCCTCACGGACTCGAATGGCGACGGCCTGCTCGAAGACGAGGCCGGCCGCCCGGTCCGCTTCTCGGTCGTCACCAATCGTGGCAATACGATTCGCGAACGCACCGTCTCCGTGATGCAGGAGCAGTTCCGGAAAGTCGGCGTCGCGATGGACGTCGTCGCGCTGGAGCGGGGCGCGCTGATCCAACGCATCATCTCGAAGGACTACGACGCGGTCTATTTCGGCGCGGAGTCCACGAGCAGGGACCCGGCGAGCAACCTTGATTTCTGGACCAGCGGCGGCGGCTTTCATGTCTGGCACATGGGACAACCGAAGCCGGCCACCGACTGGGAGCGCCGGATCGACGAGCTGATGCTCGAGCAGGTCTCGGCATCCGACCTCGCCGAGCGCAAACGCATTTTTACCGACGTGCAGCGCATCTTCGCGGAGAACATCCCGGTCATCTACGTCGCCGCGCCGCAGGTGACCGTCGCGCTGGGCCATCGGGTGCTGAACGCGACACCGGCTCCGATTCGGCCGACGGTCTTCTGGAACGCGGATGTGCTGGCCGTCCGTCCAGGAGGCAGCTAGGCACACGTGGGCAGGACGTGGATCCGCTCGATCGCCCGCCGACTGCTCTTCGCCATTCTTCTCGTCCTGTTCGTTTCGTCGGCGGCTGTCCTGCTCGCGCGCCTGGCGCCGGGCGGGATCGACGAGGATCTCACGACGCCGCCGGAGGTACGCGCCCGCATTCGCGCGGAGTTCGAGCTCGATCGTCCGCTGCCTGTCTTTTATCTGCACTGGCTGGGCCGGCTGGCGCGGTTCGACCTGGGCACGTCGTTCGTCTACGGACGTCCCGTGCGCGAGCTGGTCCTCGATCGAGCCGCAAACACCGCGTTGCTCGCGGCCACGGCGCTGGCCCTCGCGACGCTGGTCGGCGTGCCTCTCGGCGTGCTCACGGCGGGCCGACGACGCGGGTTGCTCCCGGCCTTGATCCGGGGTGCGTCCGTCGTGGCGTTGTCGACGCCGCCGATCCTGACCGCCCTCGTGATGGTCCTGGTCGCCTCGCGGACCGGGTGGCTTCCCGTCGGCGGCATGGGGACCGCGTGGCACCTCGTCATCCCGGTCATCGCGCTCGCGTTCCCCGTGGGCGCCACGCTGGAGCGGCTGCAGGCAGGCGCGACCTCCGAGACGCTGCGCCAGCCCTTCATCCTGGCTGCGCTCGCGCGCGGGCTTCCACGGCCGCTGCTGCTCTGGCGGCACTCCTTCCGCGCCTCGCTCGCGCCCGTGCTCGGCGTCTACGGCGCCGTCGTCGGGACGCTCTTCAGCGGGTCGTTCGCGGTCGAGGTCGTCACGAACTGGCCCGGGCTCGGACGACTCATGCTCGACGCGCTCTTCGCGCGCGACGTGCACCTGGTCGCCGGCTGCGCGGTGGCCGGCTCCTGCTTTCTGGCCGTCGCTACCCTCGCCTCTGACGTCGCGCTCGCCTGGGTCGACCCCCGCCTTGGAGAGTCCGCATGACGCGCCTGGGCGCCGCGCTCGTCCTCCTCTGGGTCGCGGCCGGCGCGCTCGCACCTTTTCTGTCCCCGAACCACCCGGGCGCGCAGTTCGAGTATCCGTACGTCCCTCCGATGCGTCCGCGCCTCATCGACGCGGACGGACGGTGGCGGGCGCCCTTCGTCTATCCTCTCCGGGTCGCGAGCCTGATCGAGCGGCGCTACGAGATGGACCGCTCCCGGCCCGTCTCGCTGGTGTGGTTCTCGAACGGCCGGCTCGTATCGAGCGCGGATCCGTCGACGCCGCTGCTCCTCCTCGGAAGCGATGCCATCAACCGCGATGTGTTCGCCCGGCTGCTGTACGGCGCCCGCGCCTCGCTCGGCGTCGCGATCGTCGCCAGCCTCTGCGCGCTCATCGTCGGCGCGGCGGCAGGCGCAGCCGCGGGTTACGCGGGTGGCTGGCTGGATGACCTGATCATGCGTGTCGCGGATCTGCTGATCCTGCTCCCGGCCATCTACATCGTCCTTGCGTTGAGAGCCGTGATGCCCCTGACGCTCGGCTTTCACCAGGTCTTCTGGTTGATGGCGGTGATCCTCGCTGTCGTCGGGTGGCCCCACGTCGCGCGGCCGGTTCGGGCGATCGTCGCCACTGAGTCGCATCGGGAGTATGTGGAGGCCGCGCGATCGGTAGGCGCCGGACCCGCCCGGATTGTCATGCGACACCTGGTCCCCGCTTCCGCGCACGCGCTCGTCACTCAGGCAACGCTGCTTCTGCCGGCGTTCGTCCTCTCGGAGGCGACGCTGTCGTTCGTCGGTCTCGGGTTTCCCGATCCGACGGCGAGCTGGGGAACGATGCTGCTGGAGGCCGGCCGCAACGTCAGGGCTCTATCCGATTACCCCTGGATCCTGTCGCCTGCCGTCGCCATCGTCCTGTTTGTTCTGGGCCTGCACCTGATTCTCGGCGCCGGACGAAGCGGCGAGCCGCTAACAGATACGTTACGAAGCGTTAAGTAGCTGATTTCATGGCCTTTATTCGACAAGCCCTTGTGTTCAACTCAGAGACTGATGTTCCAATGTGGACCAATGCTCGTAAACACTAAAAACAAAAAGGTTTATCTCGCATAAACACACGGATTACGGTCTTGACTGTTCCATCAAAGAGCACTAAAAGTGTGCGGAACGTGGCCATGGGCCCGCCGACGGCATCGTTCTCAACCCACAAATAACTGAAAAAGAGTCAGTTACACGCTGCCGACGCGTGTGCGCGACCGCTGGCCGGGCTATTGCTCAGCCTGGGATGGCTCATGGTGCACTCCTGCGACCTACTTGCTAGGGGGATGGAAACGGTGACTGCGCTAGAACAGCAACGAAGCACCGGCGTAGAGACCAGCGACTGGCAGCGGGCACTCCCGCTGCTCGCGGGCAAACAGGTCACCCTCCGCGAATTGCGGGTGTCCGACGCGCCCACGCTGCTGGCCATGCTGACGACCGACGAGGTCGCACGTTTCATTTCGCCGCCGCCGACGACTGTCGAAGGGTTCGAGCGCTTCATCACCTGGACGCATTCGCGGCGCGCCGCCGGCGAGTACGTCTGCTTCGCGGTTGTGCCCGCGGGAACCGACACCGCGGTCGGGATCTTTCAGATTCGGCAACTCGATCCGACGTTTACAACGGCAGAGTGGGGATTTGCCCTTGGCTCGGCTTTCTGGGGAACGGGGGCCTTCATGGATGCGGCGGAGCTGACGCTTCGGTTCGCGTTCGAGACGATCGGCGTGCATCGGATGGAAGCTCGGGCGGCCATCAAGAACGGCCGCGGGAACGGCGCGCTCGCGAAGATCGGCGCGGTGCGCGAGGGCACTCTGCGCAAGTCGTTCCTGAGAGATGGGGGATACCTCGACCAGGCGCTCTGGTCGATTCTTCGAGAAGACTGGCTCGCAAAGGCCGTTTGGGGGGCCGCGCGGGTTCATTAAATGGAAGGCGGCCTCTTGGGTGATGCCGTCGGCAACGTAGTTCAACAGACCGGAGCTAATGTGACTTCGCAACTTGGTAACCTCGGACGGCTGGCGCTGATGCTGGCCTGCATGATCGGGCTCGCGGGGCCCGTTCAGGCAGACGGCCGGTCCAGTCGCGGGGGCAATGGCGGTGCAAGCTCGGGTTCGGGCAGCGCGGGATTCCGTAAGCTGGATCGCGTGCTGGCAAGCCGAGCCAAAGAGGGGCGGCACCGCGACATCCGCGTCATCATCGAGCTCGCCAATCCGTCCGAAGTCCGCGGTCTCCGCGGGATGGACGACGGCGAGGACGCGGTCAGACAGGCGAAGGGCCGCCTGGGACGCCGGCTGCGCGCCTTCAACGGCCGCGTGGCGTACGTCTCGGAGAAGGAGCTCGAAAAGCTCGCGAGCCATCCGCTCGTCAAGAGCGTGCACGTCGACCGCCCGACGCGGGGCCACCTCAATCGGACCGCCGTAACCATCGGCGCTCGCTCGATACGGTCCGACTATGGCTACGACGGCGCGGGCGTCGGCGTCGCGGTCATCGACTCCGGCATCACCTCGTGGCACGACGACCTGACGACCAACGGCGTCGGCCAGCGCGTGGTGCACTTCGTAGACTTCGTCAACAACTATCCGCTCCCCTACGACGACAACGGCCACGGCACGCACGTCGCTGGAGTCATCGCCGGCAACGGCTATGACTCGTACGGGGCGCACGCAGGGATAGCGCCTCGGGCGAAACTCGTCGGCCTGAAGGTGCTCGACGAGAACGGCGGCGGCTACATCAGCGACGTCATCGCCGCGCTCGACTACATCATCGCGAACAAGGCCGTGTTCAACATTCGCGTCGCCAATCTGTCGGTCGGTGCGGCGGTCACGACGTCCTACAACAACGACCCGCTCACGCTGGCCTGCAAGCGAGCGGTCGAGGCGGGCATCGTGGTCGTGGTTGCGGCCGGCAACCTGGGCAGGAACGCAAACGGCCACACGCAGTACGGCGCGATCACGGCGCCGGGCAACGCGCCGTGGGTCCTGACGGTTGGCGCGTCCAGCCACCAGGGCACGACCGACCGTTTCGACGACAAGATCGGCAATTACAGCTCGCGCGGTCCGACGGCGCACGACTTCCTTGCGAAGCCGGACATCGTCGCCCCCGGGACGGGCACCGTCTCGTTAGCTGACCCCGCGAGCACGTTCTATCTGACCAAGGCTCCCTATCTCGTCAACGGCTCCCGCGCGCCGGGCTACAAGCCGTATCTGGCGCTGACGGGCACGAGCATGGCGTCGCCCGTCGTGGCGGGCACCGTCGCGCTGATGCTCCAGGCCAATCCGTCGCTGACGCCGAACGCGGTCAAGGCGATTCTGCAGTACACGTCGAACCCGCTGTCGGGCGTGAACTATCTGACGCAGGGCGCGGGCGTCGTGAACGCCTACGGGGCCGTCAGGCTGGCCCGGTACTTCGCGAACCCCGCGGTCGGCGACCCGACCTACCACACCTGGAGCAAGCACATCATCTGGGGCAACCGCCGCGTGACTGGCGGCCAGTTGAAGCCGAACGCCAACGCCTGGGCGACCAACGTGGTGTGGGGCACGGGCGCGGTCTCCGGTCAGAACGTCGTCTGGGGCACGCTGAGTGCCGCGCGAGAACATCGTGTGGGGCACGGCCGCCGACGGCGAGAACATCGTCTGGGGCACGCTCCGCGGCGGCGAGAACATCGTGTGGGGCACCGACTGCGACGGCAATGACTGCACGAACGTCGTCTGGGGCTCCGCGAGAAACGTGGTCGGCGACGAACGTCGTCTGGGGCACCGCGGACGCACTCGAGAACATCGTGTGGGGCACCGCGGATGCCGGCGAGAACATCGTGTGGGGCACGAGCGGCAACAGCGAGAACATCGTGTGGGGCACGGCGAGCTCCGCGCTCGAGAATGTCGTCTGGGGCACCGCCTTCGACGCTGACGAGGACGTCACGTGGGGCAATTCGGGCGAAGAGCACGAGCTCTTCGATGACCCGGATGCGCCGCCGGCCGTGATCGACGAGTCCGAGTTTGACGAGGGCGCCGCCGCCGCCGTCTCCACCGCCACCCGGTTCCGGGGAGTCTCAGCCGAATGGGGAGGTGCTCTAATGGAAAAGATGCCCTTCCGTGACGCGGAGACGGTGATGGACGTCCAGGCAGTCATGTCGGCCGCGAGCTCGACGACGACGGCGGTCAGCTCGGACTGGCGTCAGGCGCTGCCGGTGCTTACGGGCAAGAAAGTGACGCTTCGTGAGCTTCGGCTCTCCGACGCGCCGGCCCTCCTGGCGATGCTGGCCACCGAGGAAGTCGCGCGTTTCATCTCGCCGCCGCCGACGACGGTTGACGGGTTCGAGCGATTCATCGCATGGACCCACCGTGAGCGCGCGGCCGGCACATACGCCTGCTTCGCGGTCGTGCCGCACGGCATGGACACGGCGATCGGGATCTTCCAGGTGCGGCAGCTCGAGCCCGGCTTCTCGACCGCCGAGTGGGGCTTCGCGATCGGGTCGGCGTTCTGGGGGACGGGCATGTTCGTCGACGCCGCGGCTCTCATCGTCGACTTCACGTTCGAAACGATCAAGGCGCATCGGCTCGAGGCCCGCGCCGCGGTGCAGAACGGCCGCGGCAACGGCGCGCTCCGGAAGATTGGAGCGACGCAGGAAGGCGTGCTGCGGAAGTCCTTCCTGAGGAACGGCGAGTACCTGGATCAGGTCCTTTGGACGATCCTCGACGACGATTGGCGCTCCACCAGGGCCGACCGGAACGAAAAGGTCAGAGTCCACTAACGACGTCGTAGCCCACTACCGAAGTCGTAGGGTCCGGCTTTAGCCGGACCGAGAGTTAGGCGCCCGGAAGCACCCTGCAGACAAAGAAGGCCCTGGCGGTCTCCGCCAGGGCCTTCGTGTAGTACGCTCCTCCTGATGCGGCTCTCGGGTGTTTTCCCTCCCATCACAACGCCGTTCGATCGTGCGGGAGATCTCGACGCGTCCGCGCTCGAGCGCAACGTCGAGCGCTACTCTCGGACCGGCCTGACCGGGCTGGTGACGCTGGGATCGAACGGCGAGGCGCCGCTCCTCAGTGACGACGAGTCGGCGCGGGTCATCGACATCGTCCGCGCCGGATTGCCGCGGGACCGGACGCTCGTCGTCGGGACCGGCCGCGAATCCACGCGTGCGACGATCGCGGCAACCCGCCGAGCCGCCCAGGCGGGCGCCGACGCGGCGCTCGTCCGCACGCCGTCCTACTTCAAGAGCCGGATGACCGCCGACGCCTTCGTGACGCATTACACGGCGGTCGCTGACGCCTCACCCGTGCCAGTGTTGCTGTACAACTTTCCGGCTGTCACCGGCGTCGATCTACCTCCGGCCGCGATCGAGCGGCTCGCCCGTCACGAGAACATCGTGGGTGTGAAAGAGTCCGGCGGCGACGTCGATCGGATAGCCGACGACGTCTCCAGGACGCCCGACCGGTTTGCCGTTCTGTGCGGCTCGATGCCGGTGTTCCACGCCTCCTTGACGGCGGGCGCCAGGGGCGGCGTGCTGGCGCTCGCATGCGTTCTGCCGGATGAAGCGGTGCGCCTCTATGACCTGTTCGCGGCGGGGCGTCAGGATGATGCGGCCGCCCTGCAGCGTCGCCTGGCGCCGCTCGCGCGCCTCGTCACGTCGGTTCACGGCGTTCCTGGCCTGAAAGCGGCGCTGGACCAGGTCGGGTTCGCAGGCGGCGCGCCCCGCCCCCCGCTTCCTCCGGCATCGCCGCAGGCCGTGGAAGCGATCGAAGCCGCGCTCGCGGCGTTCAACATCCATGCTTCCTGATTCGCCGCGACTTCTGCTCGGTCCCGGGCCGAGTCCGGTATCGCCCCGTGTCATGCGCGCGATGGCCGCGCCCGTACTGAGTCATCTCGACCCGGCCCTGATGGCGTTGCTCGACGATCTGCGCGCGCGCCTTTCGCGGGTGTTTCGAGCCGGACCCGATGCGTTCGCGTTCGCCGTGTCCGGCACCGGCACGTCCGGCATGGAGTGCGCCGTCGCGAACCTGGCGGACGGCCGCCGCGCGCTCGCGGTCGTCACCGGGTACTTCGGAGATCGTCTCGCGCAAATGCTCGAGCGGCATGGCGCAGAGGTCACGCGCCTGGATGTCGAGTGGGGCCGAGCGTGCGATCCGGCGGCGGTTCAACGCGCCGTCGACGCGTCGAAGGCCGAGCTCGTCGCCATCGTGCATGCTGAGACATCCACCGGGGTGCTCAACCCGCTCGCCGATGTCGCTCGAATCGCACGCGAGCGCGGCGCGCTGACGATAGCCGACGCCGTCACCTCGCTCGGGGCGCATCCTCTCGACGTCGCGGGCTGGAACGTGGACGCCTGTTACAGCTGCACGCAGAAGGGGCTCGGCGCGCCATCCGGGCTTGCGCCGATTGCGTTTTCGGCGCGCGCTCTCGAAGGCCGTGTTCGCTCGCGCAGCTTTTCCTTCGACCTTACGCTGCTCGAGGACTACTGGCTGCGCCGCAAGTATCACCACACGATCTCGGCGCCGCTCGTCTACGCGCTTACCGAAGCGCTTGCCGCCGTTGAAGAAGAAGGACTCGAGGCGAGGTGGGCGCGTCACGAGCGTCATCACCGCGCGCTCGCGGCGGGCCTGGAGGCGATGGGGCTGTCGCTCCTGCCGCCGGAGAGCGAACGGTTGTGGACGCTCAATGCCGTCCGTGTGCCATCTGGCGTGGACGAGGCGGCCGTGCGGCGGCATCTACTGGAACGGTCTGCCATCGAGATCGGCGCCGGGCTGGGGCCGCTCGCCGGGCGGATCTGGCGCGTCGGGCTGATGGGCTCCGGCTCGACGGAAGCTGTTCTGCTTCAGTTTCTTGGCGCTTTCGAGAGCGCGTTGCTCGCGAATGGCTTTCGCCTGGAAGCCGGCGCCGGGGTTGCAGCCGCGGTACGTCTATTGCACTGACGTGCCGCGTGATGGCACGCAGACTCATCCTTCGCACGCTCGTTCCCGCACTCTTCGCGACGTCGCTCGCGGCTTGCGCGACGAATCCGGTTACCGGTCAGCGCGAGCTGTCGCTGATGAGCGAAGCGCAGGAAGTGGAAACCGGCCGGCAGCTCGACGCAGAAGTTCGCCGTCAGATGGGCGTTTACAACGACGCCGAGCTGCAGCGCTACGTCACCGAGGTCGGGCTGCGCCTCGCCCGTAGCTCACATCGCCCGAATCTGCCGTGGCATTTCACGGTGGTCGATCAGCCCGCGGTCAACGCGTTCGCGCTGCCCGGCGGGTACATCTACATCACGCGCGGCATCCTGCCGTTCCTCGACAACGAGGCAGAGTTTGCGGGCGTGCTCGGCCACGAGATCGGTCACGTCACCGCGCGGCACTCGGCTGCGGCGTACAGCAAGGCGACGAGCGCCGGCGTCGGTCTCGCGTTGCTGGGGATCTTCGTGCCGTCGACCAGGCCGCTGCAGGGGCTCGCGGAGACCGCGCTCGGTGTCCTCTTCCTGAAGCACGGCCGCGACGATGAACTGGAAGCGGATCGGCTCGGCGCGGAGTACACGGCAAGCACCGGATGGGATCCGGAAGGGATCGCGGGGATGCTCACGACGCTTGCCCGCATCGACGAGGCGACCGGCAGCCGGAAGGGTGTCCCGAACTGGCTGTCGACGCACCCGGCTCCCGCAGATCGCGTGCAGGAGGTGCAGGCCTCAGTGGCCAAGGCGAAAGCAGCCGCGCCGGGCACGTCATTCGCGCGGGACGAGGCCGGGTTCCTGAATCGCATCGACGGTGTCGTGTATGGCGACAGCCCCGAGCAGGGAGTCGTTCGCGGCAATCGCTTCCTGCACGGCGACCTGCGATTTGCTCTGGAGTTCCCCGAAGGTTGGGAGATTCAAAACGCGCCGGCGCAGGTCTCTGCGAAGGCGCCGGGCGAAGACGCCTATATGGTGCTGCAGCTCGTGCAGCAGCCGCGCGGAACGATCCAGGACACGGCGGTCCAGAGCATGCAGGGTGCGGGCTTCCGCCTGGTAGAAGGAAATCGCCGAGAGATCAACGGTCTGCCTGCGTTTGTCGGAACCTACCAGGGCCAGGCGGAGAGCGTCGGCAACGTGATCGTCCGGGCGGCGCACCTCGAGCACGAGCGCAAAGTGTACCTGTTCGCAGGGATGGCGCCGCAGAACACGTTCAACCGCTTCGATCCCGTCATCACCCGAAGCCTTGGTTCCTTCGAACCTCTCAGCCGGCAGGAGGCTGCCGCGATTCGCGCGAACCGTATCGATGTCTATACCGTTCGGGCGGGCGACACGTGGCAGTCGATCGCGGGCCGCGCGAGCGAGGGAAACATCAAACCGGCGACGCTCGCGATCATGAATCACTATCCGGTGAGCGAACAGCCGAGGCCGGGCGATCGAATCAAAATCGTCGTGGCCGGGTAATTCCGTCGGCCACCGATCCGGTCCGGCTCTGGCCTGACCTGTATAATCGAAGGAATGCGCCGTGCCGGGCGAGTGGCCGCCGGCTTCGTGGCGGCCGCATTCGCCGTCCTCGCCTACATCTACGTCTCGCTCCCGGATGTCCGGCCGCTTGCGACCGCGAACCCCGAGACGACCGCTTTCATGGAGCTCCGCGCGCGCGAGGCGCACAGGGCCGGCCGCGAGATCCGGCACCAGCATCGGTGGGTGCCGTACAGCCGCATCTCGGATTCGTTGACGCGAGCCGTGCTCGTCGCCGAGGATTCGGCGTTCTGGGAGCACGACGGCATCGATCTCGAGCAGATTCAAAAGTCGTTCGAACTCAATCTCGAGAAAGGGAAGATGGTTCGCGGCGGAAGCACGATCACGCAGCAGCTCGCGAAGAATCTGTACCTGTCACCGTCGCGCAGCCCGCTGCGCAAGCTGCGCGAGCTGTTCATCACGCGTCGCCTGGAGGCGGAGCTCAGCAAACGGCGCATTCTCGAGCTGTATCTCAACCTGATTGAATGGGGCGACGGCATCTGGGGAGCGGAGGCGGCGGCCCGCGCGTATTTCGGCAAGCCCGCCTCGGCGCTCAACGCGCCGGAAGCGGCGCTGCTCGCCGGCGCCATCGTCAATCCCCGCATTCTGAGTCCGGCCAACCCTTCGAGCAGGCTGCTGGCGCGGCAGCGCCTGGTTCTGCGTCGGATGCGTTACGTCGAGCCGCCTCCGGCGAACCTGGCGCCGTTTCCCGATACTGCACCGTTCGACAGCGCCGAGCCTGGCGCGCTGCCCGGCAGCGCGCTGCCGCCAGAGCCTTCGCCGCCACCGAGACCGATGCCGTTTCCCGTTCCTCAGCTTTGATCCGCTAACGGCGGAGCTTGACACCTTCGCGGACCGTCTTTATAGTGAGTTCGTTCCCCATTTTGTCAGCAGGAGAACGGCTCAGGTTCGGCAGACGTGTGTCTGCCCCTCGCGCCGTGGCTGCACATGCTCAATTACACGGAGCGCGTCACGGCGCTCATGCGCGACATCGTGGGGCGCGTCCCGAGGCTGGCCTTCATCGATCTCGACGAAGTCCTCGTCTTCGCGCGGTTCGGCCGCAGCGCGGCCGACGGCGCCTTCGCCACCTGTCACTGCCTCACGCTCCCGACGAGCGAGCCCGGCTATTACTACTGGCGCGATCGTCGAAGCGGGGAAGTCACCCGCAGATCTCCGTGGTTCGTGACGAGGACGCCCGACGTCACGGTCGGCGGCAGACAAATCAAATACCTCATTTCCCTCACGCTTCCGCGCTTCTGCGATCAGATCCTCTCGCGCACGAAGAAGCGTTCGCTCTATCCCGACACTGAAGGCTGGATCGCGAAACTCGACACCGTCGTCCACGAGCTCTATCACATCGATCCGGATGATGTGGGCATCCGAAAAGTGGCGAAGGCGGATGGCGCGCGATCGCTGTGGTCGCACGGGCCGGAGTTCTATGAAGAAGTGTCCGGAATGGTCCGTCAGTACCTGGCGACCAATCCCGCGCCCGCGATGTACGACTTCCTCCGGTACGACTTTTCCGAGTTGCAGACCAGGTACGGCGGCGTCGCCGCCGCGACGTTCCGAAACTACCCCTCCTATCCCCAGCGCTACCTGGAAGCGCTCGCCGAGCAGCCGGAAGATCCGCCGGTCTCCGTACCGCTGGCCCCGCTGCCGAGGCAATGTCAGCCTCGCCGCTACGCCGATGGCGACCTGATCGTGCGCGAATTCAGCACCCTGGCGGCCCGCCGGCTGCGGCGCAGCGCGCCCTCCAGGACGTCGATGAACCCGCCTGGTGTGGCCCTCGCGTGCCCCGCCGCGGGCGCTCCGCTCTAAGCCAACCGTGTAACTTGCTGCGTTGACGTGAGTTAGGACGCTTCGCCGCCTTGACACCCCCGTCAGCCGTCGGGCACAATGACGGAAGGGCCATGGAGCAGACGCTCCTTCTGAACGCCACGTACGAACCGCTGAAGGTCGTCCACTGGCAGAAAGCCATCACGCTGTGGTGCCAGGGGAAGGTCGAGGTCATCTCGGTACACGACCGTGAGATCCGATCCGTCTCGTTCACGTTCAAGCTGCCGTCGGTGATTCGGCTGCTGCGGTACGTGAAGATCAAGCGGCGATTCGACTACGTTCCGTTCTCGCGCGCGAACATCTATGCGCGCGACGACCACACGTGCCAATACTGCGGCGAGGTGTTTCCGACGAGCGAGCTGACGTTCGACCACGTCATTCCGGTCGCCCTCGGCGGCCGGAAGGACTGGGAGAATATCGTCACGTGCTGCGTGAACTGCAATCGTCGAAAGGGCGGGCGGACGCCTGCCGAGGCCGCCATGCACCTCGTGCGGGTGCCGAAGCGTCCCGACCGCGTTCCGGCAATCCGCATCACGATCGGGCTCCGGAACGCGCCTGACAGCTGGCGCGATTACTTCTACTGGAACGCCGAACTGGACGAAACATAGGCGCGATCTCCTCTATCACTCCTTCCTGGGCCGTTCCGGGTGGCCGTGTGACCATCGCCGGATCGGACTTCCGCCTCGACGCGCACGTCACTCGGCTGCCCGGGGTCCGGATTGGTCCGCATGACGCCCGCGTCGTCTTCGCCCGTCCAACCGAGATCGTCGTTGTCGTGCCTTCCCAGGTCGAGGGAGGCCGCATGCCGGTCCGTCTCGACGATGTGGCGGGGACAACCGTTTTGCTCGAGGTCGGCGTGCCGCTCGCGACCGGCCTGCATCTCGTAGACAGCCCGGTCTTCGACTCCAAGGGCAACCTCTTCGTGACCTTCAGCGGTACACGGGGTCAGCAGGCGCCGGTCTCGATCTTCAAGGTGACCCCCGGTGGAACACGGGAGCCGTTCGCGACCGGAATCCTGAACCCCACATCCCTTGCGATCGATCCGACAGGCCGCCTGTACGTGTCGAGCCGCTTCGAAGGATCGGTCTATCGCGTGGGCGACGGCGGTGCCGCCGAACCCTTCGCAACCGATCTCGGGGTCGCCTGCGGGCTCGCCTTCGATCCATCGGGGCACTTGTACGTCGGCGATCGGTCGGGGTCGGTTTTCAAAGTGGCGCCGGACGGATCGGCCAGTATTCTCGCGTCGCTGCCGGCCAGCGTCGCCGCTTTCCACCTGGCGTACGGCCCGGACCAAAACCTCTATGTCACGGGTCCAACGCTGGCCCCGCGCGATGCCCTGTATCGCGTGGGACCCTCGGGGCAGGTCGAAGTGGTCTGGTCTGGCTTCGGGCGGCCGCAGGGGCTCGCCTTCGACGCGGCCGGTTCCCTGTACGTCGTCGAGGCGCTGGCCGGGTCGAGCGGGCTGTACCGCCTGCGCCGCCGGTCGGACGGCCGTCTGGGGGAACCAGAACTGGTCGTCGCCTCCGCGTCGCTCATCGGCGTGGCGATCGATCCCGCTGGAGGGCTCGTGGTCGCCTCGGCCGACACCGTCTACCGTCTCGACGTGCCCGTACGAGGCCGCTGAGCCTTTCTGATCAGCGCGCCGAGCGAAAGCGAGGCGTGGCAGGCCGTGGGGGTGGGGCCCCACGGCAAACCAAATAAAGATAGGATGCTGCCCCTATGCATCTTTTCCGACGGAAGCCGATCGGCGATCTGCTTGCCGAGGGAGACGCGGCGCATTCGCTGAAGCGCGCCCTCGGCGCCGGGGACCTGATCATGCTCGGAATCGGCGCCGTCATCGGGGCGGGGATTTTTGGCGCGATCGGCACGGCGGCGGCGGGGCAGGTCGATTCGGCTGGAAACGTCATCAGGCACGGCGCGGGACCGGCGTTGGTGTTTTCGTTCCTGCTGCTCGGCGGCGCGTGCGCGCTCGCGGGTCTGTGCTACGCGGAGCTGGCGTCGATGATTCCGCAGGCGGGCAGCGCCTATGCCTACGCGTACGCCACGCTCGGCGAGCTCGTAGCCTGGATCATCGGCTGGGACCTGATCCTCGAGTACGCCGTCGGCAACGTCGCCGTCGCGATCTCGTGGGGGGATTACTTCAACACGCTCGTCCGCGGGCTCGGTGTGGAGCTGCCGATCTGGCTGACGACCGGGTATCGAACGGCGCTCCTCAGCCCCAATCCCGAAATACATGGCCTTCTCGAAACGGCGCCGCGACTGCTCGGTCTGCCGCTCCTCGTCAACGTTCCGGCATTCGCGATCGTGATGTTCATCACCTGGCTGCTGTTGCGGGGCGTACGGGAAAGCGCTCGAGCGAACAACATCATGGTCGTGATCAAGCTCGCCGCGCTGGCGCTGTTCGTCGTCGTCGGGGCGACGCATCTCAACCCGGACAACTACACGCCGTTCGCGCCCAACGGTTTTACCGGCATCCATCAGGGCGCGGCGATCGTGTTCTTCGCCTACATCGGCTTCGACGCGATCTCGACCGCCGCCGAGGAAACGCGCAACCCGCAGCGGAACCTGCCGATCGGGATTCTCGGCGGCCTCGCGATCTGCACGTTCATCTACGTCCTCATCGGAGCCGTGCTGACCGGGATGGTGCCGTACACGGAGCTCGCCGTCGCCGATCCGCTGGCGCACGCGCTGCAGCTCGCGGGATTCCAGGCGGTCGGGTGGATCGTCGCGCTCGGCGCCGCGGTGTCGATGACGGCCGTATTGCTCGTGTTCCAGTACGGACAACCCCGCATTTTCTTTGCGATGGCCCGAGACGGCTTGCTCCCGGAATGGGCCGCGAGGGTTCATCCTGTCCATCGAATTCCGCACGTCACGACGCTCATCACAGGGATCGGCGTGGCTCTTGCCGCGCTCATCGGCGATGCGGCCGAAACCTACGACCTCACCAACATCGGAACCCTCTTCGCATTTGCGATCGTCTGCGTGGGGGTGCTCGTGCTTCGGTATACCGATCCCGGGCGTCCTCGGCCGTTTCGTGTGCCGCTTGTGTGGGCTGTCGCGCTCCTCGGCACGGCGGCGTGCGTCTTCATCATGCAGGGCCTGCCGCGGCAGGCGTGGGAACGGTTCGGGATCTGGCTCGGAATCGGTCTGGTTCTGTACTTCGCGTACGGGTACAGGAACAGCCGCATCAGGAGCAAACCCGTCCGCTGAGCGAGGCGATTCTGTTAAAATGAACCCTTTGCGGGAACCGCGGATTTCCCGACAGAGGGCCATGGCGCACGACAGGATTGCGGTACGCGGCGCCCGCGTCCACAATCTCAAGAACATCGACGTCGATCTTCCGCGAAACAAGCTCGTCGTCATCACCGGTCTCTCCGGCTCGGGCAAATCATCGCTGGCCTTCGACACGATTTACGCCGAGGGTCAGCGGCGCTACGTCGAGTCGCTGTCCGCCTACGCACGCCAGTTCCTCGAGCAGATGGAGAAGCCGGACGTCGATCTGATCGACGGCCTGTCGCCCGCCATCGCCATCGAGCAGAAGACGACCGGCTCCAACCCGCGGTCCACGGTCGGAACCGTGACGGAGATCTACGACTACCTGCGGCTGCTCTTCGCCAACATAGGCGTTCCCCATTGCCACCAGTGCGGCCGGGAGATCGCTTCACAGTCGCTCGACCGCATCGTGGACATGGTGCTGCTGTATCCGACCGAGGAGCGGATCAACATCCTTGCCCCGGTTGTCCGAGGCAGGAAAGGGGAGTTCAAGAAAGAGCTCGTGCAGCTGCGGCAGAGGGGGTTCACGCGGGTCCGCGTCGACGGCCAGCTCCTCTCGCTCGACGAGGAGATCCGGCTGGACCGCCGTCGCAATCACAGCATCGACGTCGTCGTCGATCGCCTCGTGCTCAAGTCAGGGCTCGAGCGCCGGCTGGCCGAATCGATCGAGATCGCCCTCAACCTTGCCGACGACATCGTGGTCATCAATACGTTCGAAGGAGGCGACCGGCTTTTTTCCCGACGGCTGGCATGCACGCAGTGCGGCATCAGCATGCCGGAGATGACGCCGCGCGCCTTCTCGTTCAACTCGCCCCACGGCGCGTGCTCGGACTGTCAGGGCCTCGGGGCGGTCTACGACTTCGACCCGTCCCGCATCGTCCCGGACGACGGGCTGTCGCTCGCGGACGGCGCCATCGCTCCCTGGACGCGCGGCGACAAGAAACTGATTCGAGACGCGCTTGTAGCGCTCAGCCGGAACTTCGCCATCGATCTCGACACGCCGTTCTGCAAGCTGCCGAAAAAGCAGCGCGACGTCATGCTGTTCGGGCCCGGAACCGCGAAGCCGGGCGCGGCCCGGGCGAAAAAGGACCCGTTCGGCGCCGGGTTCGAAGGCGTCATCCCGAACCTGCGGCGACGGTATGAGGAAGGATCCTGGCTGGAGCAGGAAGCGCTCGAGCCGTACCGCTCGCTGCGGCCTTGCATCGGCTGCGCCGGCGAGCGGCTGAAACCCGAAACCCGCGCGGTTCGCGTCAAGCAGCGCACGATTTCCGAGTTTGTCAATCTGCCGATCAGCGACGCGCTCGGCGTGTTCGACGGGCTCGAGCTGAACGAGCGTGAGACGCTGATCGCCGGCCGGATCCTGCGTGAGATCCGCGATCGGCTGCGGTTTCTCAACGATGTCGGCGTCGGCTATTTGACGCTCGGTCGTAGCGCCGCGACGCTCTCGGGAGGCGAGGGCCAGCGAATCCGGCTCGCGACCCAGATAGGGTCGCAGCTGACCGGCGTCCTGTACGTCCTCGACGAGCCGTCTATCGGCCTCCATCAGCGGGACAACCGCCGCCTGCTGGCAACCCTCTCGCGCCTCCGTGACCTGGGCAATACCGTGGTCGTCGTCGAGCACGACGAAGAGACGATCCGCACGGCCGATTACGTTGTCGATCTCGGGCCTGGGGCGGGCGAGCACGGCGGGCACGTGATCTTCCAGGGCTCGCCGGTCGAGCTGCTCAGCGACGGCGCTGGATCGCTGACGGGCCAGTATCTGCGCGGCGAACGCAAGATCGACGCGCCGGGCGGGAGGCGGCCCGCGCTTCGCGGCGAAGTCGTCATCCGCGGCGCGCGCGCGAACAATCTGCAGAACGTGGACGTGACGATTCCCCTGGGGGTTTTCACGGCCGTCACGGGGGTCAGCGGCTCGGGGAAGTCCACGCTCGTGAACGAAATTTTGTATCGCTCCCTCGCGCGTGCGTTGTACCGCGCGGGGGATGAGCCAGGCGCGTGCGCGGGGATCCAGGGCATCGATCTGCTCGACAAGGTGATCCAGATCGACCAGTCGCCGATCGGACGGACGCCGCGATCGAACCCTGCCACGTATACCGGGCTCTTCACGTTCATTAGGGAGCTGTTCGCGATGATGCCCGACGCGAAGGCCCGCGGGTTCCGGCCCGGCCGGTTCTCGTTCAACGTCAAAGGCGGCCGGTGCGAAACCTGTCAGGGGGACGGGGTCATTGCGATCGAGATGCACTTCCTGCCGAACGTGTACGTGACCTGCGAAGAGTGCAAAGGGCGTCGCTACAATCGCGAAACGCTCGAGATCAAGTATCGCGGCAAGTCGATCGCGGAAGTGCTCGATCTGACGGTCGATCAGGCGCTCCCGCTGCTCGAGAATTTCCCGGCGATTGCCAACAAGCTGCGCACGCTTCAGGACGTCGGCCTGGGCTACATCGAGCTGGGGCAGTCGGCGACCACGCTGTCGGGCGGCGAAGCGCAGCGCGTGAAGCTGGCGCGCGAGCTGTCGCGGCGCGGCACGGGCCGTACGCTCTATATCCTCGACGAGCCGACGACCGGCCTGCACTTCGAAGACACCAAGAAGCTCCTCGACGTCCTGAACAAGCTCGTCGAACAGGGAAACACCATCGTCGTCATCGAGCACAATCTGGACGTCATCAAATCGGCGGATCACGTCATCGATCTGGGGCCCGAGGGGGGAGACGCCGGGGGGCGGGTGATCGCCGTCGGGACGCCGGAGGATGTCGCGCTCGTCTCCGGGTCGCACACAGGGGGCTTCCTTCGCGGGATTCTGGGCGCCAAGCCCGCCGTCTGGCCTGTATTACAATAACCACAGTTTTGGTAGGTAGCGCTGTGGCTGGCTAGCCACAATTACGCTCAGCCGGGGGCCGGTCAGCTTTCGGTGCTTTTGCCTGAAACTACTGATTACAAACGAGTTGTAATCGAGCAAGCGCCCCTCGCTCAGGTGGCAGTTCCTTTGCTCAACCAGCAGCCGCGTCCCTGACTGAGCAGTCATGACTGTGCAGCGTACTCTTCGCCGACCGACCCAATGCGCGGGTATTGGTCTGCATTCCGGCAATAAGGTCACTCTTTCGCTGAAACCGGCGGCAGCGGACCACGGAGTTCGATTCGTCCGGACCGACCTCGGTGGCGTCGAGATCCCGGCCACCGTCGATCATCTTGCAGGTATTCAGTACGCTACCGCACTGTCGCACGAAGCCGCGTCGGTGGAGACGGTCGAGCACCTGCTCGCGACGCTCGCGACGCTCGGCATCGACAACGTCCGGATCGAGCTGAACTACCCCGAGGTTCCCATCATGGACGGCAGCGCCGCGCCGTTCGTGTACCTGGTCCAGGAAGCGGGCGTGAAGCGGCTGGCGGCGCCGAGGCGCTACCTGAAGATCCTGCGCCCGATCGCGCTGTCGCAGGGTGACAAGCGAATCGCGTTGTATCCCTCCGACCACCTGAAGATCACCTACAGCATCAGTTTCGATCACCCGCTGCTGCGGCACCAGTCACGCACGATGCGCATCAGCGAGGAGTCGTTCATCGAGGACATCGCGCCGGCGCGGACGTTCGGCTTCCTGAAGGAGGTCGAGATGTTGCGCCAGCGGGGCCTCGCGCTGGGCGGCTCGCTCGACAACGCGATCGTGCTCGGCGACACCGGCGTGCTGAACAACGCGCTCAGGTTCGACGACGAGTTCGTCCGCCACAAGATTCTCGACGTGCTCGGCGACCTGTCGCTCGTGGGATATCCAATCCTGGGCCACGTCGTCGCCCACCGGGGCGGGCACGCCCTGCACACGGCGTTCGCGGCGAAGATCGTGGCCGAGCCGGATGCGTGGCGTCTGGTCGAATCGCCGGCCGAGCCGGCGAGCGCCGACATCCCGGTCACGGCGCCGGTCAAGGGCATCGCGCAGGTCGCCAACTAGACCACGGATTCCGCGGATCTTTCCAACCGCGGATTCCGCGCGATCAGCTACCTGCCTTGCGCACGAAGCAGCAGCCGAAACGGGTCACTTGGACCCGGGCTTCTGCGGTGCGAGCGGAGTCCTGGAGTACATCCCCACGGGATGCCCGGCTGGATCACTGACGAGCCCGATGGCTCCCGTGCCGTTTGGGAGGTCGAAGGGGAATCCGGGAACGAGTGTTCCACCCAGTTCTTTCGCCTTCTTGCAGCTCTCCTGAATGTCCACCACCTGAACATAGACCACGCCGTTGGAGGGACTGATCTGCCCCTCCGCAACTCGAATCGTCCCGATGGCCGCTCCACCCGAAACGATTTCAGCCGCCAGATTGGTGCCCTGAACGGGGTTGAACTTCCAGTCGAAGAGCTTCCCGTAGAACTCCTTCGACTTTGACAGGTCGGTCGTCGTGATGTCGAACCAGGCAACGCGCCCGGACCCGACATCCGCAGGCATCGATTCCGGTGGCTTCGATTGAGCCTGCACGAGCGCAACAGCCATCATCGTCATCGCCAGGATCATCGTGCGCATTGAGTTCTCCCTAACTTAGTGGACAACGCTTGTCGCGGCAGATTTGAGGTGCAGATCCAACCACTTCACCATCTCGGTGCGGTGGATACTAGCACTGGCCCCGAGTGTCGGGTCAGCCAGCCCTGGTCCCGTTCGGCACGGGCCGCTCGGGGCAGGCGAGCACGGGCGTCACGCCATCCGCGTACCCCAGATCGAACAGCATCCCTTCGGACATCACGCCTTTCAACCGACGCGGCTCGAGGTTCACGACGAAGAGCGCCTGACGGCCTTCGATGTCGGCCGGGCGCGCGCGCTCCTGCTTGAGCCCAGCGACGATCGTCCGCTGGTTGTCCCCGAAGTCCACGCGAAGCGCGACCAGCTTGTCGGATCCGGGAACGTCGGTGACGCTGAGAATCGTACCGACGCGCACGTCGATCTTTTCGAGAACATCGACGGCGATCACCGGTTTGACGGGCGCCGGTCTGAATGCGTGGCTCTGGTCGTTGGACATGGGTTCGATCCGCCTGTTCGTAGAATCCGCGCTTAGCGGACGTGAAGGGCCTTGAGGGTCGTCTCGGAGCCGGATCGTTCGAACCAGTCGATGCCTTCGCTCACGAGGTCGAACTTGAGGGCGTAGTGTCCCGGTTGGGGCGGCGCCGGGACGTCGATGCTGACGTCTGCGGTCGCGCTCGGCGCAACCGAGTCGGGCAGCCATGCGCGCGCGTAGTCGCGGTCGATCACGGCGCCGTTGGCGTCGCACAACTGCGCGCCGAGGCGCACGAGTCGGCGTCCGTAGGTGGCCTGCGCGGGGAAGGGCCTGGTGGACAAGTTGTGCACGCGCGTCCGCACGCGCAGCGACGACCCTGCCCTGGCACGGAGCGGGCCCGGCAGCAGCGTGCGAACGTCGATTCGCGCACGCGGCGTGGCGCCCGGGATGGCGTTCCCGAGGCCGCTGTTGTCCCAGATCTCGTGCCGGATCCGATCGTAGTCCGGCGTTCCCGGTGCAAACCGTTTCGAGAACATGTTCTCCGGGTGGTCCGTGATCTCCCAGCAGAGGCGATCGACTCCGATTTCCGCGGCTGTCGCGCGAGCCCGGTTCATCTCAGAGTCGCTGTCGTTGTGCGAGAACAGGATGTACCGCCAGTTGATGAACGGCACATCCTGCCGCCGCGCGTGTTTTTCCTCCACGGCCGCGCGCAGGTTGCGGATGGCCTTGTCGAAGTCTCCGCGCTGCCGGTAGATGACGAACGTCTCCTGGCTGGCACCGTCAAGCGAGAACGTGACCTCGTCGATCCCGGAGCGGATGAGGCGCCGCGCGCCGTCCTCGTTGAACGCGAGGCCATTGGTGCTCGTGTAGAGGTAGATCTGAGGAAACCGCGACTTGATGTACTCGCACATCTCGAGCGCGCGCTTGTGCAGAAAGGCTTCGCCGTAGTTGAAGAAGTCGACGCGGCCGAGCGAAGGTCCCGCCTCGTCGATGACGCGCCGGAACAGCTCGAAATCGAGCATGCCGGCGTTCCGCGTGCGGGTGATGCCGGTTTCGGGAGCGCAGCAGGCCTGGTTGCAGGAGATGTTGCAGGCGGCGGTGCATTCGATATACAGCCGCGATGGAAGCACCCCGACGTCCAGGCTGCGCTGCGGCGGCGCCTCCGCTTTGCCGAGCGGGAGCTTCAACGGGCAGTCGCCGCAGAATTTCGAGCCGCCCGCGTTGAGGTCGCGCCTCAGGCCGGCGGCGACGTCGCCAGACCAGATGTCCGTCACCGACGCGCTCCTGGCGTCGCCGAGGACACGCTTGCCGTAGGGGTCGGCGCACCCGCACACCATGCGGCCGTCGCAGAGCATGACCATGGTGCTCCACGGCCAGGAGCAGGTGAATCGCGTGGAAAGGTAAACCAGAGACACGGGATCTATCTACTTCTTACCCGTCAGCTTCCTCATATACGCCCCCAGCCGCTCGTTCTCGTACGAGACGGTATTGAGGAAGAGGCTTTCGGAGAAGTACTGCCTGAGCTCCTCCTGCGACATCTGCCCGATGATGTGCTGGATCTCGCGCGTCATGTCCTCGAAGGTCCGGTTGAGCGCGCGCTTGACCGTGACTTCCTTGTAGAGCGCCTCGATCAGCGCGAGCAGATCGCCGTCGAGTGGAATGTCGGCGCCCGTCGTTGTGCGGATCTTGCGCATGGCTTATGCCCCGAAGCTCTTGACCGCGCTCGGTTCGTCGGGGTGGACCTCGATGAAATTCTGCGCGCCGGTCATCGTCAGCATCGTCTCGACGCGCTTCTGCACGCCGGCGAGCTTCAGCGTCCCACCCGCTGCGGCCGCCTGCCGGTAGAGATCCATGAGGCAGCCGATCGTGGCGCTGTCGACATAACCGACCGCCGAGAGATCGATCAGCAGCTTCCGCTCCCCCGCGTGGATGAGCGTCGTGACCGCGCTCGAGAAATCGGAGAGCAGCGGGTACATGAGACGCGATTCGCCGACGCGGACGACCGCTATGCCGTGCGCGTGTTCGGTGCTGAGGTTCATGCGTGTTTCCTCGTTGAGCCGCGTCGCCCGCGAAGGCGGCGCGGCGCGCCGGCGGGGCGGCCGCCGGACGGCTGATCCTGGAGCCGCCGAATCTGGCGCGCGAGCTCCAGACGGCCCCGGTTGATGCGCGACTTGACGGTTCCCTCCGGCAGGCGCAGCCGGTCCGCTATCTCCTGATAGGACAGTTCCTGCAGATCCCGCAAGACGACGGCCGTGCGCAGCGAAACGGGCAGCTTCTCCAGAGCCCGCTGCAACAGGGCACGCAGGTCGCTCTGCTCGAGGACGCCGTCCGGCCCGATATCGGCGGACGCCGGCGTCAACTCGCCCGCGTCTACCTCCCGGGCAATCGTCTCACGTTCCTTCCGCACGCTCCGGTAGTGGTCGATGCACAGGTTGCGTGCGATGCTGATGATCCACGTCTGGAAGTTCGCACGCCGATCGAACGTGTCGAGCGCCTTGAAGATCTTCAGGAAGATGTCCTGGGCGAGATCTTCCGCTTCGTCGTGTTTTCCGACGAATTTATACGCGACGTTGAACACCTTCCGCCAGTGCTGGCGGACCACCGCTTCCCAGGCGGCCTGGTCTCCACTCAGGCACTGCTCGATGAGGGTGTCGGGCGTCGCCGGCTGCAGCGCCGGTGAGTCAACGGACATGCGATTCGCAACGCGGCGGGATCGACAAAAATGATAGCATACCCCGTTTCGCACGTGTCCGCGTTCACCTACCTGGACCATCAGCTCTCGTGCGACGGCGTCGGCCTCTCTGCGCTCGCGGAGGCGGCGGGAACGCCGTGCTACGTCTACAGCGCGGCGGCGATTGCCGCGCGCTATCGCGCGATCGACGACGCGTTCGGCGGCTACCCCCACGCGCTCCACTACGCGCTGAAGGCGAATTCCACGCTGGCGATCGTCCGGCTGCTCCGCGACCTCGGCAGCGCGGCCGACGCGAACTCCGGGGGCGAGATCGAGGTCGCGCGGCGCGCCGGGTTCACTCCCGACGCGATCGTCTTCACGGGCGTCGGCAAGACACGCGCCGAGCTCGAGCTGGCGGTCGGTCTCGGCGTGAAGACCATCAACGCCGAATCGGCCGGGGAGCTCGCCCGCATCGACGAGATCGCCCGCGCGCTCGGCACCTGGGCGCGGGTCGCCCTCAGGGTCAACCCCGATATCGATGCGCTCAGCCATCCACATATCTCGACCGGTCTTCGACGGAACAAGTTCGGTGTGCCGCTCGACGACGCCGCGCCCATTCTTCGCGAGGCCGCCCGCCGCACCGGCATCCGCGTCGTCGCGCTCCACCTGCACGTCGGCTCGCAGATGATGTCCCTCGATCCTATCCGCCGCGCGGCCGGCGCGGCTGCCGCGCTCGCGCGCGACGCGCAAGGCTCCGGTGTGCCTATCGAGTATCTCGACCTCGGCGGCGGGCTGGGCATCTCATACAACGGCGTGCCCGCGCCGTCGTTCGAGGATTACGCCGCGGCCATCCTGGATGGCGTCCGGCCATCCGGCCTGCCCCTCGTCATCGAGCCTGGGCGCGCCGTCGTCGGACCTGCCGGCGCGCTGCTCGCGCGCGTCGTGGACGTCAAACCCCAACCGGGTGACAAGCATTTCGTCGTGCTCGACGCGGGGATGACCGAGCTGCTGCGCCCCGCGTTGTACAACGCCTTTCACCGCATCGTGCCGGTCAACGAGCCCCGCGCCGACGAGGTTGCCGTCGATATCGTGGGCCCGCTCTGCGAGTCGAGCGACACGCTCGGCTCCGATCGGCGTATGCCGCTGCCCCGCGTCGGCGACCTGCTCGCGGTCCTCGACGCCGGCGCGTACGGCTCGGCGATGGCGTTCAACTACAACCGCCGGCTTCTGCCGCCGGAAGCGCTCGTCCAGCACGGCGCGTGGCGCATCATCCGGCGCCGCCAGACGATCGACGACATGCTCGCGCTCGAGTGTCCATGAGCGGAGCCCTGATAGCCTTCGAGGGGCTCGACCAGAGCGGCAAGGAAACGCAGGCGCAAACGCTGCGCGACGCGCTGAAGTCGTCCGGCCACAAGGCGCGGTTCCTCACGTTCCCGGACTACGGCACCTCGATCGGCGAGGAAATCGCGCGCGCCCTGCAGGGTGAACGCGACTACGGCCCGGACGTCATGCAGCTCCTCTTCATCGCCAACCGCTACGAACGGAAGCCTGAGATCGACCGCTGGCTCGAGGGTGGGCTCGTGCTGCTCTGCGATCGGTACCTGGCGTCGAGCGTCGCGTACGGCGAGGCGCAAGACCTCGACCCCTCGTGGCTCGCCGAGACCCAGAAGTTCCTGCCACGACCGGACCTCACGGTCTGGCTCGACATCGCGCCGGAGACCGCCGCCAGGCGCAAGACCGCAGATCGCGACCGTTACGAACGCGATCTCGCGCTTCTCGCGCGCGTACGCGAGAGCTATCGCCGCCAGGCCGCGGCGCCAGGCTGGGTGCGCATCGACGGCGAGCGTTCGAAGGAGCTCGTCGCCGCCGACATCGCTACAGCGGTCGCGTCACAACTCGGGCTGCGGTGAGTGCCCGCACCTCCCGCGCGCCTGCGTCCTTCAACGCGCGCGCGCACGCCTCCAGCGTCGCCCCCGTCGTGCTGACGTCGTCGACGAGCACCACGACGCGGCGGTCGATCGCCGCGCGCGACCGCGGCCTGACGGCAAAGGCGTCCCGCACGTTGGCGTGACGCCGCGCGGCCGGCAGGTCCGTCTGGCTCGGCGTGGCGCGTGTCCGCGTCAGCGCATCCGCCATCGTGCATCCAAGACCGAACGCGAGGTCCCGCGCCTGGTTGAACCCACGCGATCGCTCCCGCCTCCGATGGAGCGGCACCGGCACGACGACGTCGGCGGTGGCGAGGAGCTCGTGCCCGGCCTCGGCCATGAGGCGCGCCAGAGGCGCGGCCAGCGTGCGTCGTCCCTCGTACTTGAATGCATGAAGGACCTCGCGCAACGCGCCTTCGTACACCCCTACGGCCCGTCCCCGATCGATGGCCGCACGGCGGCGCCTGCATCGCGGGCAGCGGGCCAATTCGATGCTCGTCTGCCGCCACGACGGCAGCGGATCTCCGCAGGCGTCACAGACGGGGGGCGTAATCGGAAGGATGGCGCGCCAGCATGTGGCACAAACGGGGCCGCCGGTCGGCGATTCGAGCGGCCGCCGGCACGCGGCGCAGCAGGGCGCGAGCAGGACGGCAAGCACGCCGTCCGCCGCCGCGCGGAGAGCGGTCAACATTTCTTTTATTGCGATGGGGCCCCACCCCCATCGCCTACCATGCCTCGCTTTCGCTCGGCGCGCTGGTCCGGACGCCCAGCCTTTTTCCGCGCATGTGATGGAGCCTTACGCTCGCCGCGCTGGTCCGGACGCCTTGCTCTTCACGTCGCCTTCCGGCTCCGTGACGACGATGCGCACGGCCTGGCCCCAGAGACGTTCGAGGCCGTAGAACTCCCGGGTCGCCGGAGTGAAGATATGGACGATGAAGGTGAAATAGTCGAGGAGAACCCAGTCCGCCCGGTCGTATCCCTCGACGTGAGCCGGCCGCAGCTTGGCCCGCTTGAGCGCTTCCTCGACCGCATCCGCGATCGCCTTCACCTGCCGCTGGTTCTGGCCCGTGCACAACACGAAGTAGTCCGTGAACGCCGACGAACGGCGCAGGTCGAGCACGATGAGCTCGGAACCCTTCTTGTCCTGTGCAGCGGCGATCGCGGCAGCAACGTCCTTGGGAAGTCTCGGGCGGCGTTCGGCTTTCTTCATGTAACTGACCTGCCGGAATAGAGACGGTAGCGATGGATGTGCGCGGCCACAGCCGGGGGCACGAGGCCGTCGAGGTCAGCCCCCTCGCAGGCCTTGCGCCGGATGGCGGTCGACGACACGTCCGGAGTGGAGGCGTCCACAAGCAGGATCGACGCCATCGACGGCACGGCCGTTCCCGCGTCCACCATCCGCGCCGCGAGGGCCGGCAGCTCATGGCGGAGCGTGGCCGCAGGACGGCCCGGTCGGGAGATCACCACGAAGTGCCCGCGATCGAGGAGTGCAGGGTAGTCCCGCCAGGTCTCGATGTCTGCAAACGCGTCAGCGCCCGTAATGAAAAAGATCTGCAATGGAGAATACCCACATCCCGCGAGCCGCGCGAGCGTCGTCGAGGTGTACGTCGGCCCCGGGGCCTGCAGCTCGAGGTCCGACGCGGCAAAGGCGGGGTCCGCCTGTGCCGCCAGGGCCGCCATCGCGAAGCGGTGAAATGGGGACGCCTGCGGCTGAACCGCACGATGTGGCGGGACGTGCGTCGGCATGAGCAGAACGCGATCCAGGGCCAGCGCGCGGCGCGCCGCCGACGCGGCTGCGACGTGACCCACATGGATCGGATCGAAGGTACCGCCCAGCACGCCCAGGCGCGCTACGGCTGTCATGTGCTGACGGCTTGCCCCGGGCCGTGTCGAGGGGCCTGGTCGGGCGTCGATCGAGGCGCTGCTCCGGCGTTGACCCGCCTCCACATCGCTTCGACCAACGCGGGGATCCCTTCGCCCGTTACTGCTGAAACCGGATACAGCTCGACACCTCGCTCGTTCAGGTGTGTCGCGAGCCGCGCGAGCCGCGACGGATCGTCGAGCGCGTCGATTTTGTTTGCGGCAGCGAGTCGCGGCTTCTCGGAAAAGCGCACCCGGGTGTCGGCCGGCTCGTTCGGCCGTCCCTTGAACAGGGTCAGCTCGCGTTCAATCACGTCGAAATCGGCGACCGGGTCACGCGCCGATGCCGAGGAGACGTCGATCACATGGACCAGCACCTTGGTGCGCTCGAGGTGGCTGAGGAACTGATGCCCGAGCCCGTGCCCCTCGTGCGCGCCCTCGATCAGACCGGGAACGTCGGCGACGACGAAGCTCCGGTCGTCGCTGAGGCTGACGACGCCGAGGTTTGGCGTCAGCGTCGTGAACGGGTAGTCGGCGATCTTCGGCCGGGCCGCCGAGATGCGTGAGATGAGCGTAGATTTTCCGGCGTTCGGATAGCCGACGAGTCCGACGTCGGCGACGAGCTTCAGCCGGAGTCTCAGGTGTTTCTCTTCGCCTCCTTCGCCCGGCTCCGTCCTGCGCGGCGCACGATTGGTCGACGACGCGAACGCGGCGTTGCCGCGCCCGCCGCGGCCGCCTCGTGCGACGAGCACGCGCTGTCCGAGCTCGGTGAGGTCCGCGACCTTCGTCAGCCCCTCCGTCGTCTGTTCGTAGACGACCGTGCCGACGGGCACGTCGAGCGCGAGATCGCGGCCGTCGGCGCCGGTGCGATTCGATCCTTCGCCGTGAACGCCGCGGTCGGCGTGGAACTCAGGATGAAAGCGGAAGTTGATGAGCGTGTTGAGATGCGGACTTGCGACGACGTAGACCGAGCCACCCCGTCCGCCGTCGCCGCCGTTCGGCCCGCCGCGAGGGACGAACTTCTCGCGCCGGAAGCTCAGGCAGCCGTTGCCGCCGCTCCCGGCTGCGACGCGAACCTCGACTTCGTCTACAAACACTGGAAGGTCTCAGCGTCGCGCGGCGGCCTTGAGAGGGCCGCCCAGAGCTGAGCACAGACTATGGCTCGACCGGCAGCACCGAGATTCTGCGTCCCCGCGCGCCGTGGTTCTCGAAGCGTACGCGGCCCGAGACCTTGGCGAAGAGCGTGTCGTCCTTGCCGCGACCGACGTTGAGGCCCGGCTGAAAGCGACGTCCGCGCTGGCGGACCAGGATCGAGCCGCCGAGAACGATGTTGCCGTCGAACCGCTTGACGCCGAGCCGCTGCGAGTTGCTGTCGCGGCCGTTTCTGGAGCTGCCCTGTCCCTTTTTATGAGCCATGCTTACACCACGATCTCTGTGATGCGAACCCGGGTAAACGTCGCGCGGTGTCCCATCGTCTTCCGGAAACCCTTGCGACGTTTCTTCCTGAAGATCCGGATCTTCGGCCCGCGGGCTTCGCCGTCCACCACCGCGAGCACTTTCGCATTTGCCACGTATGGTGAGCCGGCGAACACTTCACCGCCGTCTTTGCTCACGAGCAATACCTGGTCGATCGTCACCTGATCTCCGACAGACACGCCCGCGACGCGGTCCACGGAGACGACCATTCCCGGACCGACCTTGACCTGCCGACCGCCGCTCTGGATGATGGCGTACACGTCGAAACTCCCTTACTTGAAAACATACTACTTTATCACAGGCGTCTGGCTCGAGGCCAGAACGGCAGCCCCGAAGGGCTGCGCCACCTGAGCCCGAACGGCAGCCCTAAAGGGCTGCGCTACTTGAGCAGGACGCGGGTCCCGCGGATCTTGGTCGTCGACAGCGCGCCGAGGAACTCGGGGATCACCTGATCCATCAGCTCGAAGTAGGACGACAGGGCAGGGGTATTCTGAGACGAGGGATACAGCACTTCTTTCCGGTAGCTCTCGCGGTGCAGCCGCGTGCCCGTACGACCGTCGATGAACACGAAGGTCGGGACGAGGATGAATCCCTTGCGCTCCATGTACTGCCGCACCGGGACGACGCGGCGGCGGCCGAGCGCGTCGAAGTATTCAGTCTCGCGCTGTACGAACGCGGCGCGGCTGTGCGGCGTAAACAGCACGGTGCCGGTGACGATGAGAGGATTCTGGTATTCCTCGCCCAGCTTCTTCCAGAAGCTGACGTCCGCGAAGATTTTTTCGTACGCCTCGAGATCTTTTTCGTTCCTGATCTTCGGTTCGTCCGACGTCGGCGGCGCCGGCTGCGCGGTCCCGACCGTCGCCGCGGTGCCGTCCGTTTTATCCATGCTCGCGACCGCCGGCAGCGGCTGTACGCCCTGTTCGGCCGCGAGCTCCGCGAGCGGCAGCACGTCCGCCTCGATGACCTTCAACTCCGACCTGGTCCGGAGCTGGCTGCGCAGCAGCCGCACCGTCTCGAGGTTGGCGTCGACATCCTCGGTGCCGCCGGCGATGAATCCCGCGACGAGTACCCGGCTGAATCCCGACACGTCGAGCTTCGCCTGAATCGGCGTCTCGACCGGGATTTCGTAGAAGCTCGTGCACGCGCTCGCGACGAGCGTCAGCCCGAGGCTAGCGATCGTTACGGCCCTTCGCGCGGTCATTTATTTCCTTGAAGAGATCGAAGTTCTGACGGATGAGCAGATTCTCGGGGTCGAGGCTGACGGCCTTCTCGTACGCCTTACGCGCGTCCTCGAACCGACCTTCGTGCTCGTGCGCAATTGCCAGATTGTTCCACGCCGCCGGATACGTCGGGTCGATTTCGACCGCGCGCTGCCACCGGTAGGTCGCCTCCCGCCAGAGCCCGCGCTGCGCCATACCGATACCGAATTCGACCTGTGACTTCGCATCCTTTCGCGCGTCGGCGAAGACCGGCGCGGCGGTGGCGAGCATGAGCCCGACAAACGCTGCAGCCACTCCGCGGACCGCTTTGGAAGGCATGGTTCTTTGGCTCACTATACCGACCGCCCCGGAACGGGCGCAAGCGCATTCCGGAGGGGTAAGGCAAACCACCAGCAAGGGATGTACCACGGGAGGAGGCGGGAATTGCCACGTGTTTATAGAGGATAGGTGGCGTTTTTCGTAAGGACTTACCGGAGATTCTCCGAAACTGTCCACTCCGGCCTCGTTTTGTCGCGGAAGACTCGGGGCGGTACGACGGTTGCCGATCTCGGGCTTCGGTGAAGCGATCGGACGGCCGCCAGAACGGTCTCGAGCTCATTTCAGGTCTGTCGCTGCTTGCCGGTTCCGGTGTCACACCTCATAGGTCGCGGCTCGGGGTTGCGGTCCGGGAGGCCTTCGGGGCGGGCGAGGAGGCTTTCCTCAACCGACTGGCGCAACTCTGGGGTGAGAAGCCTCCGGCTCTCCGCGCCAGGCTGGCGGCGGTACGAACGGAGGCGCTCGCCGCAATCGAGCGCGGCAAACGCGCCGGTCTGACCTCCATGCTGTGGGGAAACGCGGAGTATCCGGCCAGGCTCGCGGGCATTCACGACCCTCCGCCCGTCGTCTGGTATCGCGGAGATGCCTCTTGTCTGACGGGCGTGGCAGTCGCGCTGGTAGGCGCACGGGCCGCCTCGAGTTACGCGCGCGACGTTGCAGAGCAGCTCGGCGAGGGCCTCGCCAGGCGCGGCGTTACGGTGGTGAGCGGCATGGCGCGCGGCGTCGACGGCGCCTCGCACCGTGGAGCGCTGGCCGGCGGCGGCCTGACGATCGCCGTTCTCGGGTCGGGCGCCGACGTGGTGTATCCGTCCGAACATCGCGAGCTTGCTGACGCGATCGCGAGGAACGGCGCCGTCATCAGCGAGTTTCCGCCCGGTGCGCGTCCGTTGGCCGCCCACTTTCCGCTGCGCAACCGCATCATCAGCGGCCTGTCCGTCGCTGTCGTCGTCGTGGAAGCGTCGGAGAAAAGCGGCTCGCTCATCACGGCGCGCATGGCGCTCGAACAGGGCCGCGAGGTCATGGCGGTCCCAGGCAACGTCCTCTCGTCGCGCAACAGGGGGTCGCACGCCCTGCTTCGCGACGGGGCAAAGCTCGTGGAGGGAGTGGACGATATTCTGGAGGAGCTGGGGATGTCCGCCCCGATCGCTGCCGCACATGACGGTAAGCCTTTGACAGAAGAGCCTTTATTGTCGCTCATGGAGGCGGGCGAGGACTACGCCGTCGAGGATCTGGAGGCCCTGACCGGCCTTCACGCGGCCGTCCTGCTACCCAGGCTGCTGGAGCTCGAAATCGACGGAAAGGTCGCCCGCCGCGAGGCGGGCCGTTTCCAGAGGGTTCGGAAAGGGTGCTAACGTAGGTTCAAAATATGCCGAAAGCGTTGGTCGTGGTCGAATCGCCGGCGAAGGCGAAGACCATCAACAAATACCTCGGGCGCGACTTCAAGGTCGTCGCATCGATGGGACACGTCAGGGATCTGCCCAAGAGCAAGCTGGGAGTCCACATCGAGAAGGGCTTCGAGCCGGACTACGAGATCATCCCGTCACGAAAGAAGGTCGTCGCCGAGCTGAAGAGCGCCGCCAAAGAGGCCAGCGAGATTTACGTCGCGACCGACCCGGATCGGGAAGGGGAGGCGATCGGGTGGCATCTCGCCGAAGAGCTCGGGGGCCGCGGACGCAAGATCCGTCGGCTCATGTTCAACGAGATCACAAAAAAAGCAGTTCTCGAGGCGATCAAGAAGCCTCTGGACATCGACATGAAGATGGTCGATGCGCAGCAGGCGCGGCGGGTCCTCGACCGTCTCGTCGGCTACAAGATCAGCCCGCTCCTCTGGGACAAGGTGCGGCGTGGGATGAGCGCCGGCCGCGTGCAGTCCGTCGCGCTGAAGCTCGTGGTCGAACGCGAGCGCGAGATTGAGCGCTTCGTGCCCGAGGAGTACCTGGAACCTCCTCGCCAGGCTCGCCGGCGCGGTTCCGCCGGAATTCGACGCGAAGCTGGTCAAGAAGGACGGGGCGGTTTTCAAGGTCGGCAGCCAGGCCGAGGCGGATCAGGTCCTCTCAGATCTGCGCGGCGCGGAGTGGACCGTGTCGTCGGTGGCGACCAAGGAGCGGAAGAAAAACGCCGCGCCGCCGTTCATCACGAGCAAGCTGCAGCAGACGGCGCGATTTCCCGTCAAGAAGACGATGATGATCGCCCAGCAGCTGTACGAAGGCATCGAACTGCCGGGCGAAGGGGCGGTGGGGCTCATCACGTACATGCGCACGGATTCGACCCGCGTGTCGGAGCAGGCGCTCGGCGAGGCACGCGACTACATCGGGAGCCAGTTCGGTCCCGAGTTCGTACCCGAGAAACCGAATTATTTCAAGGCGAAGGCGGACGCCCAGGATGCGCATGAGGCGATTCGGCCGACGTCCATGCAGTACGAGCCTGAGAAGGTTCGTCCGTTCCTCACGCCGGACCAGTACTCGCTCTACCGCCTGATCTGGAACAGGTTCGTCGCGTCGCAGATGCCGCCGGCGGTCTTCGACGAGACCACGATCGAGATCCAGGCCGGGCCATACCTCTTCCGCGCGAAGGGGTCGGTGCCCAAGTTCCCGGGCTGGATGAGCGCCTACGGCCTGGATAAGGAACAGACCGAGGAGCCGGCCGCGCCGGCCCAGACAGACGCGGATGAGGACGCGGCGGCGGCCGGCATCCTGCCGCAGCTTGCCGAAGGCGATCGCCTCGAACTGCGCGAGCTGAAGCCCGAACAGAAGTTCACGCAGCCGCCTCCACGATACAGCGAGGCGACGCTCGTCAAGGCGCTCGAAGAGAACGGTATCGGGCGGCCGAGCACGTACGCGCAGATCATCACGGTGCTCCAGTCACGCGAGTACGTGAACAAGATCGAGGGGCGCTTCAAGCCGACGAAGCTCGGCGTGATCCTCGTCGAGGAGCTGCTCAGCCCGAGCTTCGACGACATCCTCGACGTCGGGTACACGCGCGAGCTCGAGGAGGAGTTGGACAGGATCGAGCAGGGAGAGTTCGACTACGAGTCGCTGCTCAAGGCCTTCTACAAGAAGTTCGAGAAGGACCTGAAGGGCGCGAAGAAGCTCATGCCCGACCTGAAAGTCGAAGGAAAGGCGACCGACATCATCTGCGACAAGTGCGGGTCGCCGATGGTCATCAAGGCGGGGAAGTTCGGGCTCTTCATCGCCTGCTCGGCGTATCCGAAGTGCGAGAACACGCGCGAGCTCGAGCCGGATGAGCAGCCGGCCGAAGACCTGGACGAATCGTGCGAGAACTGCGGCCGCCCGATGGTCGTCAAGCGTGGCCGGTTCGGGCAGTTCCTGGCGTGCTCGGGGTATCCGGAGTGCAAGACCACCCGGAAGCTGATCTCAACCAAGCAGGGGCTCACCGCCGCCAGGCCAGACCAGATCCTGGACGAGAAGTGCCCGAAGTGCGCGTCGAACCTGGTCCTGAAGCACGGGCGGTACGGCGAGTTCACGGCGTGCACGAACTATCCTGCCTGCCGCTACGTGAAGCAGAAGAGTACCGGCGTCGCCTGTCCCATTGACGGCGGCGACATCGTCGAGAAGAAATCGCGCCGCGGCCGGGTGTTTTTCGGGTGCGGCAACTATCCCGATTGCGAGTTCACGCTCTGGAACAAGCCGATCGCGGAAAAGTGTCCGAAGTGCAGCGCGCCGTACCTCGTCGAGAAGGTCACCAAGCGCCACGGTCGCCAGATTATCTGCAACAACAAGGAAGGCGGCTGCGACTACGTCCGATCAGAGGAGCTGGCGGCGGCCGAGGCGTAGGCCCGACCTTCAGGTCGGGCTTCCACAATGTCCAGCGCGGTTCGAATCGTCGGCGGCGGGCTGGCCGGGAGCGAGGCGGCGTGGCAGGCCGCGTGCGCGGGCGTGCCCGTCGTCCTCCACGAGATGCGGCCCGTCCGTCAAACGGCCGTGCACAAGACCAGCGGGCTCGCCGAGCTCGTGTGCAGCAACTCTCTGCGCGGAGACAAGCTGGACAACGCGGTCGGTCTCCTGAAAGAAGAGATGAGGCGCCTGGGTTCGCTGGTCATGCGGGCCGCGGACGTCGCGCGCGTTCCGGCCGGCGCCGCGCTGGCAGTCGACCGCGAGCGGTTCTCGCAGGAAATTACCCGAGCGCTCGAATCTCATCCACTCGTCAGCATCATTCGGGACGAAGTTCACGCGATTCCATCGACGTCCGGAGATCCGGTGATTCTGGCGACGGGGCCGCTGACCTCCGACGCGCTCGCCGCCGACGTTGCGCGGTTCACGGGCGGCGACTATCTGTACTTCTACGACGCGATCAGCCCGATCGTCCTTGCCGAGACCATCGACAGGGATCGGGTCTATCGCGCGTCGCGGTGGGGAAGGAGCCTGTCAGACGCGGCGCCTGGCCCGAGCCCGAAGATCGCCGGCGAGGCAAGCGGCGATGGGGACTACCTCAATTGCCCGATGAACGCGGAAGAATACGCCCGCTTCTACGATGCCCTGGTGCACGCGGAAAAAGCCGAGGTCCACGACTTCGACCGGACGAAGTTCTTCGAGGGATGCCTGCCAATCGAGGTGATGGCGCACCGCGGCGTCGACACTCTTCGTTTCGGGCCGATGAAGCCCGTTGGCTTGCCCGACCCACGAACAGGACGTGAGCCATACGCCGTCGTTCAGCTTCGACAGGACAACCTGGCTGGGGATCACTTCAGCCTCGTCGGGTTTCAGACTCAGTTGAAGTGGGGAGAGCAGGCGCGAGTGCTGCGCCTCATCCCGGGCCTCGAGTCCGCCGAGTTCGTGCGGTTCGGCATGATTCACCGGAACACCTATATCAACGCGCCGACGGTCCTCCGCGAGACGTGGCAATCCCGTGCACGCCAGGATGTGTTCTTCGCGGGCCAGATCTCCGGCGTGGAAGGCTACGTGGAATCGGCCGCCTCAGGATTGATCGCGGGACGAAATGCAGCGTCGCTCGTCCGGGGCCTCGCGCCATCGGCGCCGCCGCGAACGACGGCGATCGGCGCGCTCGGGTATTACGTCGCGCATGCCGACCCGCGCAACTACCAGCCCACGAACATCACGTTCGGGATCATCGAGCCTCTGCCGGGTGCGCCGCGAAAGAAGCACGAGCGCAACCTGGCGATTTCCGAGCGTGCGCTCGCCGATTTGTGCGAATGGGCGAACGCGAGAGAGCTGGCGGCCCATGCTCCGTAACGATCTGAAAGAGTTCTCGGAGTACCTGCGGCACAACGTCAACGCGTCGCCGCATACCGCTCGCGCGTACGAAAGCGATCTCGAGCAGTTCGTCGCGTATCTCGCGGCTGCCCGCAAGAAGCCGGGCACTGACCTGCGTGCGGCCGACCTCGACGCGACCTCGGTGAGCGGTTTTCTCGCCGATCTGCACCGACGCGGCAACTCCCGCGCCTCCGCGGCGCGAAAGCTGGCGTCGTTGCGCACGTTCTTCCGGTACCTTCGCCGGGAAGGGCGGATGGAGGACGATCCGGCGGCGCTCGTCGGCACGCCGAAGCGCGAAAAAAAGCTGCCGGCGCATCTCGCGGAACAGGAGATGTCCCGGCTGCTCGAAACGCCGGATCTCTCGACACCCTTCGGGCGCCGCGACCGGGCCATTCTCGAGCTGTTCTACGCCTCCGGCCTTCGGCTGAGCGAGCTCGTCGGTCTGGACCTCGACGATATCAATCTCTCGGGGCGCGTCGTGCGTGTGCTCGGCAAGGGCGGGAAGGAGCGCGTCGTCCCGTTCAACAAGACCGCCGGGCAGGCGATCAAGGTCTGGCTCGCCGACCTCGCGGGACTTACGCTTCCTGGGCCAGAGGTCAGCGGCCGGGGATCACACACCAAGAGGTCAGGAGCGAGACCGCTATTCCTTAACTATCGAGGGGGACGGCTCTCGACGCGGAGCGTGGACCGGCTCGTGCGGAAGTACGTCGCGCAGTGCAGCACGCGGTTCGGGATCAGCCCGCACGCGCTGCGCCATTCCTTCGCGACGCACCTGCTTCAGCGCGGCGCGGATCTACGGGCTATTCAGGAACTGCTCGGCCACGCGCGCCTGTCCACCACGCAGCGCTACACGCACGTCAATGCGACGCAGCTCATCGACGCGTACAGGAAGTCCCACCCGAGAAGTTAACCCGTCACGCATGGCGGCGTCGCGGATCGGACCGACGGAACACCGACCGCTTACGTCTCCAGGTGGAGCGGCTCGCGCCGCCGGCGATCCTCGCCACGACGGCGCTCCAGCGCTCGGTTGAGCACGTGCTGCGTCAGCGCGTTCGTCTCCCGCGTGTAGGCGTTCTTCAGGTCGGTGAGCCGCTGCCGCAACACTTCCAACTCGCTGGCGTCATCCGCGCCGGTCCGCAGGAGTTGTTCCAACGTGTCGAGATTCCGCCCGGCTTGCTCGATTAGAGCCGCCACGTCCGAATGTGTCTGTGTCTGCATGGCCGTCGCTCCAGCGTCTGAACCGGCTGGAAGCATACCCGATGGAATCGCCAGGCGCGAGCTGAACAGAGTCGTCGACGCGCACACGAAGTCCCACCCGAGAAGCGAGGTTCTCACATCATCCAGCCGTATCGAAGCCAGGCCACGAGGATGTAGGTGATGTATGGAGAGAGGATCAGCGCTGCGAGCTTAAGCAGCAGTCTCCAACAGGCGCGCCCACGTGTTTTCCAACCGTACCAGGGGAGATAAGAGGGAAGAGCGATCGGCCACGAGAACCAGAGCAGGAAGTCGAGGTCGTGCACCGATCCAACGCCGGTTCTGGCCGAGTCCTTTTGCACCCACAGAATCACGCTGATCACCGGGCCCCAAATCAGGAAGAGCCAGATCAGCGGGGCCGGTTCAATCTCAAAACCCGCGTACAAGGCAGCCGCGGATGAAGAAAAGACCGCTACCAGTAAAGCGGTCCGAAAGGGAGTGTCGGGTACGGGTGCCAGCGACGCGTGCGTGTCTTTCATCCGCACCCCGTCGGGCAGCTTACGGCACCGCGTGCACCCGCACCGAGTGCACCCAGGGCACCTGCTGCACCTTGGTGCATCTTTAGACCGCTTCAGCGATGGCCGGCGGCTGCTGCACGGATTGCGAGGGCAACGCGCGCCGGCCCCGGGCGAAGTCGATGCCGAGCGTCTTGATCTTGTAGTTCATGACGCGCGGGCTGATCGCGAGCAACTCGGCGGCGTCCTTCTGGACCCAGTTCGACATCTTGAGGGCCTCGATGACCGCCTGCCGTTCGATCTCCTCGAGTGCGATCCCCGTCGGCGGGATCTTCACCACGGGCGTGGGATCCCCCGACGGACCGGACGTCGACAGCTCGCCAAGGCGGAGGTCGCCGCTCGTCACCTGCGGTCCCTCGCTCAGCAGCACCGCCCGCTCGATCGCGTTCTCGAGCTCTCGGATGTTTCCCGGCCAGTTGTAGCGCATCAGCAGCTTGGTGGCGTCCGGCGTCAGGCCGTCGAGCTTTTTCTTCAGCTCGCCGGCGAACCGGCGCAGGAAGAACGTCGCGAGCGCGCCGATGTCCTCCTTGCGCTCCCGCAGCGCCGGCATGTCGATCGACACCACGTTCAGCCGATAGTAGAGGTCCTCGCGGAACTGCGCGCTGGAGACCATCTGCGGCAGGTTCCGGTTGGTCGCGGCGATGACGCGCACGTCGACGCGCAACGTGCGGGTTCCGCCGAGCCGCTCGAACTCGTGTTCCTGGAGCACGCGCAGGATCTTCGCCTGCGTGTTGGCGCTCATGTCGCCGATTTCGTCGAGGAACAGCGTTCCGCCGTCCGCCTGCTCGAAGCGCCCGACGCGCTGCTTGTCGGCGCCGGTGAAGGCCCCCTTCTCGTGCCCGAAGAGCTCAGACTCGAGGAGGTTCTCCTGGAGCGCCGCGCAGTTCACCTTGACGAAGTTCCGGGCCGCGCGCAACGAGTTGTGATGGATCGCGCCGGCGATGAGCTCCTTGCCCGTCCCCGTCTCGCCGCGGATGAGCACCGTCGTGTTGCTCTTGGCGACCTTCTTGACGATGCCGAGGACCTGCTGGAGCGCGCCGCTCGCGCCGACGATGCGATCGAAGTCGTAGATGTCCTGCTGCGTGTGGCGGAGGTATTCAATCTCGTGCTTGAGACGGCGGTGCTCGATCGCCTTCTCGATCTTGACCTCCATCTCCTCGATCTCGAACGGCTTCTGCACGTAGTCGAACGCGCCGTTCTTCATCGCCTCGACGGCGGTCTGGACCGAGCCGAACGCGGTCATCAGGATGACCCCGGTGGACGGGTGCAGCGTCTTCGCCGTGCGCAGGACGTCCAGGCCGTCGCTGCCTCCCATCTTGAGATCGCTCAGCACGACGTCGAAGTGACCCTCGTGCAGCCTCTCGATGGCGACGTTGCCGTTCGGCGCCTCGTCGACCTCGTGCCCCGCCTCGGTCAGCGCGCGGGCAATGCCGCGACGCAGCGAGTCGTGATCGTCCGCGACCAGAATCCTTCCCATGTTGACCTTTCGCCACTGGTCCGGCCCCAAGCCGGACGCTACGCTCGTCCTACACCGTTCCGAACAGCGGGTGCGTGCCGGAAATCGGCAGCGTCACCCGGAACCGCGCGCCCGATCCGGGCCGCGACTCCACATCGATCCGCCCGTCGTGGGCGTCGATGATCTTCCGCACGATCGCAAGGCCGAGTCCCGTGCCCTGCGGCTTGGTCGTGAAGAACGGCCCGAACATCCGCTCCTTCACTTCCGGCGTCACCCCCGGGCCGTCGTCGACCACCTCGAGAATGACCATCGGCTGCGCCGCGTCCCCATGGTCTTCCACGGTCTCGACCGCCTTGATATCCACGCGCCCTCGCCCGCCGAGCGCCTCGAACGCATTCGTCAGCAGGTTCGTCACCACCTGCCGCAACTGGTGCGGATCCCCCTGGATCCGCGGCAGATCGGCCGGCAGCGCCGACGAGACCTGCGTCTCCCGCCTCGGGACGTGGCTTTCGGCCATCGTGATCGCGTCGTGCACCACGTCGTGCAGCGAGACGCGCTCGACCTCGAGCCTGATCGGCCTGACGAACTCCAGCACGTCCTGAACGATCGCGTTGGCCATCTTGGCCTCGTTGATGATGTCGTTCAGAATCGTCTGCGCGTCCGCCGAGCTGGCGAGCTGCCGCTTCAGCACGCCCGCCATCACTTCAATACCCGCCAGCGGGTTCTTCACCTCGTGCGCGATCGCCGCCGCCATCTCCCCCAGCGCCATCAGCCGGTCTCGCAGCCGCTCTCGCTCTTCGAGCTGCTCGACCCGGGTCAAATCCTTGAAGAACAGCGTCGCTCCGATTCGCCTTCCGCGCGGGTCCCGGATCGGCGACAGCGTGTAGCCGATCACCCGCCCCGAGCTCTTGAGCCTCAACTCCGCACGGTTCGGGAGGTGGCTCAACTCGAACGCGCTCGCCAGGATCCGCACGACGTCGGGCTGCGCCCGCAGCACCGCGACGAACGGCCGGCCGATGTCCGCGGGCCGCTCCTCGATCGCGAGGATTCGGCACGCGATGTCGTTCATCACGGCGACCCGGCCGTCCGCGGTGACCGCCAGCACGCCGTTTTGCAGCCCGCGCACCATGTCGCGGAAGAACCCATCCCGCACCGCCGGGATGTCCACCGTCGACGTGGATCGCGCTCGCCCGCGCGCAGATCTCGTCCCGCGGCGGCGCGGCGCCCGCTTGGACCGTTTTCGCTGTGGCATCGGAGCTTGCAGTATTGTAAGTTCTTCCGGATCTTGCTCCAAGCCCTTTTGCATCTGCGAGTTACGGTCCAATCTGTCCTACCGGAACGGGGCCAGCCTTCAGACGAGGCCCCCGGCGGCGCGGGCCGCTTAGCTCGGGGCGATTCCGCAAAGCGTATGCCCGGGGTTGACTAACGCAATTTCGGCCTGAAATGCCCGGATCCACCCTCTTCGGCTCCTACTGTTCTGGCTAACCACGATCCCTCGATTACAAAAACGTGAGTCGGGTTCCGCCAATCGACAGCAGGTTTCCTCGTCTTCGTTTCGCGGGGGAACGGACGGACCGATAGGGTCTGGCGGGGTCGCTCAGGGCTGTCGTTGTGTCGACAGCTCTTCCCACTGGTGCATCAGATCGCCAACTTCCCACATCAGCGCCTGGTGCCGGTCGATGATCGGCCGGGCGGCGTCGCGGTTGTCGTAAAAGCCGGGCGCCGCCATCGACGCCTCCAGCTCTTTGATCGCGCGCTCCCGGTCGGCGATTTTCGCCTCGAGCGCTTCTATCTTCTTCTTATGGGCGTCGGCGGCGCGATGCTCCTGGCGCGCCTTCGAATCGGCGCGCCGTTTCTCGGCATGCGCCTCCTTCTGGCGGTGCATCTGGGGCTTGGGGGTTGGGGCATGGGGCAAAGGGCCCGCCTCCGCGGCCGATGCTGCGGACCGCTTCGGCGAGGCAGGCCTTGGGGCCTCGGGCTTTCGCCTCGACGCGGCCGGCGGCCCCCCCCGGGACTGCTTACTCCACCGGAACTCCTCGTAGGTGCCGGGGTAGACGAGGATCCCGCCGCCGCCGACCTCGACGATCTTCGTGGCCAGCCGATCGACGAAGTACCGGTCGTGCGAAACGAAGATCAGCGTACCGCCGAAGTCCTCCAGCGCCTCGAGCAGCACGTCCTTGGAGTCGAGGTCGAGGTGGTTCGTGGGCTCGTCCAGGAGCAGGGTATTCGACGGCCGGAGGAGCATCCGCGCAACGGCCAGACGCGTCCGCTCTCCTCCTGACAGGACACCTGCCCTTTTGTAGACGTCGTCGCCGGAGAAGAGAAACCCGCCGAGAATATTGCGAATCGCCGGGACGAGGTTGGTCGGCGAGCCGCTTTCGAGCGTCTCGTACACGGTGAGCGTGGGATCCAGACGCGCCGCCTCGTCCTGCGCGAAGTACTGCGACACGACCTGATGTCCTTCCTCGCGCGACCCGGTGTCGGGCGGTTCGACGCCGGACAGCAGCCGCATCAGCGTGGACTTCCCGGCCCCGTTCGGTCCGACGAGCGCGAGCCGGTCGCCCCGTTCGATGAGCAGATCCACGCTTTCGAAGACCACCTTGTCGCCGTACCGCTTCGACGCCTGCGAAAGCTCGATCGCCGACCGGCCGCTTTTCGCGCAGGCCGGGAACGTGAAGTGCACGCGCTTCCGCTCGGGCGGAATCTCGATCGGCACGACCTTCTCGAGCATCTTGACGCGGCTCTGGACCTGAGAGGCCTTGGTGGCCTGATAACGGAAGCGATCGATGAACGCCTTGACCCGCGCCACCTCCTCGTCCTGCCGGCGCTTCGCGTCGCGCAATCGCTCGAGCCGCTCGTCGCGCTCCTTCAGATACCTGCTGTAGTTGCCCGGGTAGTCGGTCAGCGCCCGCAGCCCGATCTCGGTGATGCGGGTCACGACGGCGTCGAGGAAAAACCTATCGTGGGAGACGAGGATCACGGAGTGTGGATACTCGGCAAGGTACTCCTCGAGCCAGTTGCGCGCCTCGAGATCCAGATGGTTGGTCGGTTCGTCGAGCAGCAGGAGGGTCGGCCGGCCGAGCAGCAGCTTCGCCAGGGCGATGCGCATCTGCCAGCCACCCGAGAAGGTCTCGGTAGGCCGGTCGAAGTCCTCCTGGGCGAACCCGAGCCCGCGCAGCACGGTCGCGACCTTCAAATCGAGGCTGTAGCCGTCGGCGGCGCGGAAGCGATCCTGCAACTCGCTGTACCGCGCCAGGATCGCGTCGTGATCCGCTTCGCTGACGCTGGTGTCGCCGAGTCGTCCCTCGAGGTCGTGGAGCTCCGCTTTCATCGCGAGCACGGGCTCGAACGCGAGCATCGCCTCATCGAGGAGCGCCCGCCCGCTGTGGTCGAGACCGTCCTGAGGCAGGTATCCAACGGTGAGGCTCGTCGGCTTGAGGATTTCTCCCTTGTCCGGCTCGTCCATGCCCGCGAGCATTCGCAGCAGCGTCGTCTTCCCGGCTCCGTTCGGCCCGCACAGGCCGACACGCTCGCGGCGCCCGATGTGCCACGCCACGTCCTCCAGCAGGACGCGTTCGCCGAACGACTTGCTCAGTGAGGCCAGCTGAATCATGGAGAAACAGTAAATGTTAGCACGCACGGCGGTGGGGCGGCGTGCTGCGAGGCAGCCCTGAAGGCGTGCGCTCCGAGCATTGGCCGAAGCAGCCCTAAAGGGCTGCGCTACTCTCCGAGAGCTTTTGCTGCAGCGGCGAGGACTCTCGGGACGCGGAAAGGCTTGATCAGGTACCCGGACACGCCGAGGTTGATCGCTTCGATCGCGCTCGCTTCGGTCGAGAAGCCGGTGATGATGATGACCGGCAGGTCCGGCCTGTAGCGCCGCCCCTCGCGGATGACGGTGAGACCGTCGACGCCCGGCATTTTCAGGTCCGTTATGAGGAGATCGTAGGGAAGCGTGCGAAGTCGCTCGAGCGCCGCCCCTCCGTCAGGCGCGACATCGACGTCGTACTCCGCGAGCGCCAGCGTCTTGGCCAGCAGATCGCGGATCGCCGCCTCGTCATCCACCACGAGAATGCGCGAGCGTGACGGCGGGCCGGCGGGCGCCGGCCTGGACGGCGACGGGGCAAGCCGCGGCCCTCGGGGCCTCTGACTTTCGAGCCAGGCGTCGATGTCCCGCTTGCGGAAGCGCCACTGCCGCCCCACGCGAACGGCTGGAATCTTTTCGGACTTGATCAGGCGGTAAATGGTCCGCAGGTTGACCTGGAGATAGTTCAGGACTTCGTCCGTCGTCAGGAAAGCATCGTCAGCCATGCGCACGCTCGTGCTTCGCGTCACGCGCCCGTGACCTCGATGCTCGGACGTCGAGCCTCGAGACCGGTAGCTCGATGCGGAAGACGGTCCCGCCGCTCGCGTGCGGCCGCGCGGCGATCGATCCACCGTGCTCGCGAATGATGCCGTGCGTCAGCGCGAGGCCGAGGCCGATCCCCTGACCGACTTCCTTCGTCGTGAAGAACGGCTCGAAGATTCGCGGGAGGACGTCGGAGTCGATGCCATGCCCGGTGTCACGGATTTCCACGGTGACCGCGCCGCGCCTCCCCCAGGTCGACGCTTCGATCCGATCCTTGCCGTTGGGCCCGCCGGGCAAGGCGGTCCGACGTGCCGTGATCGCGTGTTCCGCGTTGACGATGATGTTCAGGAACGCCTGCTGGAGCAGGAGCGCATCACCGAGGATTCGCGGCACGCGCGGATCGAGGCGGCGAACGACGGCGATGCCCGCGTCGCGGCACGCGCGCGACCGCAGCGCCAGCGCCCGCGCCAGCGCGGCGTTCGGGCTCACCTGCCGCCGGCCCGTGTTCCGCGCCCCGGCAAACACGAGCAGACGGCTGACGATCCGCGCGGCGCGATTCGCCTCACGGTAGATCAACAAGACGTCGGCGGCGAACCGCCGCGGAAGTCGGGGGCTGCGCCGCATGAGCTCGAGGTGGCCGAGCACGCTTTGCAACGGATTGTTGAGCTCGTGCGCGATGCCGGCGACGAACTGTCCCAGCGCCGCCAGCTTCTGCGAGTGCGCGCGCCGATCGGCGTCGAGCTGCGCCTGCCGCCTGATGTGGGAGAGGAGCAGCTTGTTCTCGATGGCCGCCGACAACTGGCGCGACAGCTCTCCGGCGAGGGCCAGGGTTTCTTCGTCCGGGTCCGCTTCTGCGAGGCCCTCGACGACGAGGACGCCGAGAGCGCGCTGCTGGCCCCGGAGCGGGACGAAGAGCGTGCCGCCCTTAGGGCGTTCAGCCGGACGCCAGATCTCCGCGTGCGTGAGGCGCAGGCCTCGCGCAACGTCGTCGTCGAGGCGAGCGGTCGGGATCCGCGTTTCGATACCGCCGGACCGGCGCACGAGTTCCCGGCTGTCCCGATCGTGTATCCAGATCGAAACCCGGCCCCCGAAGACCTCGTCCAGCCCCTGGGACAACGCGGCGAACGCCCCCGTCAGGTCGTCCGACGCGGACGCCTCCCGGCTGAAGCTGAAAACGAGCTCCTGGAGGCGGGCATGCCGAGCCAGTTCCCGCTCCAGCCGGGAGGCGTGGTCGGCCAGCGTAGGGGCGGTCATTTGTCGGAGGACGACGGCCGGATTGTAGCAGAATGGGACTTTGTAGGACACCCGGCCGGCCGGGGGTCCCCCGCGTCTAACCTTATTGAGCGCGCTCAAGCATGGCCTGGACGGACGAGGAGCTCGTCGCCCGCTCTAGAGGCGGGGATCTCGACAGCTTCAACCAGCTGATTCTGCGCTGGGAGCGGCCGATTTTCGCGCTCGCGTACCGCGTGATCGGGCGCGAAGAAGACGCGCGGGACGTCTGCCAGGAAACCTTCCTTCGCGCTTTCCGCGCCCTCCGCGGGTTCAAGGGGCAGGCGAAGTTCTCCTCCTGGCTGTATCGAATCGCGCTCAACCTGTGTCGCGATTGGATCCGGCGCGAGCGCCGCGCGCCAATCGCGCAGGCGCCAGAGGGAGTCGATCTGCTCGATCTCGCCGCGGAACGGGAGCCGGCTGAGTCGATCGAGACGCTGGTCGCGCGGCGCGAGGTGAGCCGCGCGGTCGCCAAGGCGATGGCCCTGCTACCTGAGGAGCAGCGGACCGCCATCATCTTGAAGGAGTATCACGGGCTGACGTTCCAGGAGATCGCGGATCTCCTGGATTGCCCGTTGAGCACGGTGAAGACGCGTTTGTATCAGGGGTTGTCGGTGCTGCGGCGCTCGCTGCAGGCTGACAAAAAATCATTATGACGATGCCAGTCGGATGTGAAGACAAGGATGCGATCGTCGCCTATCTCTACGAGGAGGTAGACGCGGTCGAACGGAGTCGGATCGAGGCGCACCTTGCCACGTGCGGCGCATGCCGCGCGGAGGTGAACGCGCTTCGCGCGGTCAGGAATGAGCTGCCCGCCTGGGCGCCCCCCGAGCGCGATCTCGGCTTCACGATCGTCGATCGCGCGCAATCGGCGGTGCCTCCGCGCCGCTGGGTCATGCCCGCATGGGGACTCGCCGCCGCGGCGACGCTCGTTCTTGCGGCGGCGGCCGCGATCGCCAATGTGGAGATTCGCTACGGCGCGGACGGGCTGAGCGTTCGCACGGGGTGGTCTCGAGGCGGGGACGTCGCGGCGAGGACCGCCTCCGTATCAACGCCGGTCACGGACCGCGCCGCGGCGGCGTGGCGCGCCGAGTTGACGAGCCTCGAGCGGCGACTGCGCGAGGAGTTCGCGGCGAAGGAGGCGGTGACGCACCGCGCCGCGGCGCCGACCGCCGCGCCAGAGCCGGAGGGCGTGCTTCGTCGCGTCCGGACGCTCATCGGCGAGAGCGAGACCCGGCAGCAACGCGAGGTGGCGCTGCGGCTCGCCGAGGTTCTGCGTGATTTCGACCGACAGCGTCAAACCGATCTCGTCCGTATTCAACACGGGTTTGGCCAGATCGAGCGATCGACCGCCGCCGATCGGGAGATGGTCAATCATCTTGTCAGAGTGTCGTCGCAGCAACGGTAATAGGGGACCGGCTGAAGCCGGACACCACGAGTCATAAGGATATGTTGAACACCAAGGTCCGGCTAAAGCTGGACACTACGGGTGAAAAGGTTATGGGTAGAGTGATGCGACTGGCGGCGTTGAGTGTCGCCGCCTTGGCGTACGTCTCGATTGCCGGCGCCCAACCTGCGCAATCGCACGCGGACGCGCAGTCGAAGCGCCGCTATCAGGTGCGAGTCATGGAGGGAGCGCTCGTCGGCGCCGTCAGTCATGGCGCCGGCCAGGTCAGCCGGCAGCTGCAGCCCGTCGGCCAGAACCTCCTGTTTCTGACCGGCGCGGCGCGCGCGCGGGGCTTCGCGCTCGATGGCTACGGCCTCTTTTTCGATGTCGAGATCCCGGCGATGCGAGAAAGCGCGCTCGCGATCATGCGACAGCTCGAACCGGACTTCGCCGCGACGCGCCGGATGTTCGAGGAAGGCCGTCGGGAATTCCAGCGGATCCCGGACGAGCGCGCGAAGACCGCGTTGGATCAGTGGCTGCGGAGGCTCGAGGCGCAGGTCGCGCCGCAGGGACGTGGCGGCGACGCGCGCCCGGTGACGGCTGCCGATGTCAACGAGCTGGCAACTCCACCAGCGGCCGGCGCGGCGGCACGACCCGCGTTGCCGCCGCCTCCGCCCGCCGATCCCGACGCGCTTTACACGGAAACGGTGAAGAACGCGTTGATCGACGCCATGCTCGAGTATGGAGGCGTGATGGCGCTTCAACCGGACGAGTGGTTGACCGTCGCCGCACGCGACGCCGAGGGCCCGCTCTCGCCGGCCGAAAACTACGATCCCGCGACGCTCATCCTCAGGGTCAAAGGAAGCGATCTGGCGGCTTTCCAGGCCAAAAGCGTCACGCTCGAAGAGGCACGAAAACGTGTGGAGGTCCGCCAGTTCTGATCTAGAATCGCGCCTCATGCGGGCCCCCTCGTGCGCGCGGCGGTTGGCGGCGATGGCAGCCGTAGGGGCGGCGGTCCTCTCCGTCGACTGCGGTCCGAGCGTCGACGTCAAGCAGGCCCTGCAAGTCACCGAGGTAACGACGGGCTGGTTCGATGCCGGCATCGTGGGGGGCAAGAACAAGCTTGTCCCCTCGATTGCCTTCAAGCTGAAGAACGCCGCTGCTCAGCAGGTCGGCAGCGTCCAGCTCAACATCGTCTTTGTGGTCCCGCCCGATTGGGAAGACGACACATTCTTGCGTGGAATCGGCAGCAGCGGCCTGCCTCCGGGCGCAGCGTCCGATCGCTTCGTCGTCCGCGCGAAGCACGGCTACACCGGCGAGCAACCTCGGGCCGAGATGTTGCAGAACAGCCGCTTCCAGGATGCGCGGGTCCGCATCCAGGTCAAGCACGCCTCCAATCAATGGGTCCAGCTCGCTGAGTTTCCCATCGAGCGCCAACTCCTGACGAACTGATTGCGCGCTTGACGACACAACCTTCTCTCAAGCGCCGCCTCGGTCCGTACGATGCGGCGGCGATCATCGTCTCCAACGTCATCGGGGGCGGCATTCTGTTCTTTTCGCCTGGGATTGCCGCAAGCGTGCCCAGCCCGTGGGCATTTCTCGCAGTGTGGGCCACCGGCGGCGCGCTCGCCTTCGCTGGCGCCATGGCGTACGCCGAGCTCGCCGTCATGCGGCCGAAAGCGGGCGGCGAATACGTGTACCTCGACGCGGCCTTCGGCCGCGCCGCGGCGTTTCTCACGGGTTGGACGTCCTTCGTCGCCGGGTTCTCCGGGGCGATCGCCACGACCGCGATGATTTTCGCGTTCTACCTCGGACGGTTCGTGCCTGGCGCAGCGGCGACCGATCCCCTGCTTGTGGTCCCGATCCCGTGGGTACCGCTGACTGTCTCGGTTCAGGCGTTGGTGGCCATCGCGGTCATCGCGCTGATGGCCGCGATTCACATCCGTGGTGTCGGACCGGGCCGGATCGTCGGCAACATCCTCGCGGCCCTGAAGGTGACGGCGCTCCTGCTCTTTATCGCGATCGGTTTGTCGTTCGGCACCGGATCGAGTGCGAATCTCCAGGCATCCGCAGGGCCTGTTGCCGCCACGTCATGGCTGCTCGCGCTCGTGCCGGTCATGTTCGCCTACTCGGGTTGGAACGCGGCCTCGTACGTCGCCGAAGAGATTCGCGATCCGTCACGCAACGTCCCGATCGCGCTCGCGGTCGGAACCTCCGCCGTCATCGTCATCTACGTGCTGCTGAACGTCCTCTACATCTACGTTCTGCCAATCGGTGAGCTCGCAAGCGTCCGGGGCAGCGTGCTCGATGTGGTCGCCGAACGGCTGCTCGGCGCACGAGCCGGCGACATCATGGGGGTCGTGTCGCTCATCAGTCTGGCGGCGAGCATCAGCGCGATGACGATCGCCGGCCCGCGCGTCTACTATGCGATGGCACGTGACGGCGTGTTTCTGCCCCCCGCCGCGGAGATCCATCCGCGGTACCAGACTCCCGCGAAATCGATCATCGCCCAGTCGGTTTGGAGCGCGTTGCTGGTGCTGTCGGGCAGCGCCGACGCATTGGGGAGGTATACCGGGTTCGCCGTCGTCTTGTTCGCCGGAGTCGCCGTCATCGCGCTGTTCGTGCTTCGGGCGCGCGAGCCGCATACGCCCAGACCCTTCAAGGCACTCGGCTACCCAATCGTTCCAGGTATCTTTGCCGTGGCGAGCGTCCTCATCGTCCTGAACGCGCTCGTCAGGGACCCTCGGACATCTGGCGCGGGACTCCTCGTCATGGCCGCGGGGATCCCGCTGTATCTCTGGTTTGCACGAGGGCGGCGAAAGTAACGACCGCCAGGAGCCCGTCGGAAGCCGCGAACAGCAGAAACGCGATTGGCGAGCCGCGGAAGAGATAGTCGAGCACGAAGATCAGCGCGCCCCCGCCCTTCAACAGCGGGCCCATCACCCAAAGGTAACCGCGATATCTCTCTGGTTCACGATAGGGCAGGAGGTACCCCGCGCCGACGGCAACCAGAAACATTCCATTCAGATTGGCGTTGATGACAGGCGACGGGGGCGCCGACCCGAACCAGCCTGCGACTTGCACGGGGATCAAAAGAAGAAGGACCCCTACGACGAAGTCGTAGAGGCCCGAGATGGCCGCGATAACCGAGAGCCGCCGATCGGAAGACATCGGCGGGTACTGTACCAGACTCGAATCAGGGCGCGCGCCTCAGCTCTCCTGAATACGTCACCGTCTCGTACGGAATGATCATCACCTCGAAGCTCAGAGTCTGAAACCCTTCGGCGTGGATCTCGATTCGATGCCCGCCGGCCTTCAGCGTGAGGCGCTGGAACATGCCGTCGAACTGATCGACGACGCCGGAGAAGTAGCCGTCGACGTAAACCTGGGCCTCCCGCGGCTTGACCTTCAGTCGGAGCTTGCCGTAGTCGCCGTAGTACGCGCTGCTGGAGTAGCCGCCGCCGTACCCGCCTCCGTATCCCCCTCCGTAGTAGCCATAGCCGCCGTCCGGATACCCGTAGCCACCCCACAACCACGGGTCATAGTAGAAGGCTCCGAAGCCCCAGTAGCCTGGATAGTAGTATCCGTAGCCCGGATAGCCAGGATAGATCGGGTAGATCGGATAGCCGGGAACGCCCGGCACCGAGGAGCGTGGAACCGCGCTGCTGACGGCAGGCCGATCGCCGCGGGGCCGCGCGTACTGCGGCGCTTCTCTCTCGGGGTCGATGGCGCTCGGTTCGCTGCCGTTTCCTCCGGACGGTACCGCGCGGGAACGCGCAGAACCACCGGCCGAAGCCTGCGGTTCGTGACGGCGTCGCTCAGGGGCGCTCCGCGAGGCACCGCCATGGCGCGTGTGGCCGCCGACGTCCCCACCCGACGATGGCGCGGATGACGAGGAGCTCCCCCCGGAACTGCCCACGCTCGAACCGCCACCGCTGCTACCGCCAGAACCGCCGCTCCCGCCGCTGCCTCTGGGGACGGCTGAGCCCGAGCGCTCGCCGCCGCCGCCGCGCGACCCGGACTCCTTCGGCGAGCTCTGCGCGAACACCGACGCCGAAAATATGGTGATGACCGCGAGCGCCGTGCTGGAGGTCAGTCCCGCGCGCTTCATGAGAAACTCCTTGGTGGACCTGAAGCAACTCTACTGCCAGCGCACACGCCGCGAAAGTAGCCGCATTTCCGCGTGAAATCAACAAGATAGACCGGTTTCCTGTCCTCCGCCACAGCCGCTGTTGTCCCCCGCGCAGTACGGGCCCAGCCCCCACGCCGATCGCATTTTCGCGTGTTAGTATCCGGAAAAGTGCTCCACGCAACGACCGTTCTCGCCGTGCGTCACAACGGGAAGGCGGTGATGGCCAGCGACGGCCAGGTGACCTTCGGCGCGACCGTCGTAAAGCACGGCGCCCGCAAGATTCGGCGTCTGTACAACGACAGCATTCTGGCGGGCTTCGCGGGCTCGGCCGCCGACTCGTTCTCGTTGTTCGCGAGGTTCGAATCCAAGCTGGAGCAATACCGCGGCAATCTCGAGCGCTCGGCCGTCGAGCTCGCGAAGGACTGGCGCACCGACCGCGTGCTGCGGCGGCTCGAGGCCATGCTCATCGTCCTCGACAAGTCCGTCACCTTCCTGCTCTCAGGCACCGGAGATCTCATCGAGCCGGACGATGGGATCATCGCCATCGGGTCGGGCGGCCCGTACGCGATGGCGGCGGCCAAAGCGCTGGCGCATCACACGTCGCTCGACGCTCGCGTCATCGCCGAAGAGGCGATGAAGACGGCCGCCGAGATCTGCATCTACACGAACGCAAACCTGACCATCGAAGAGATCTGAAAGCGAGTCATGGCGATCTATCTTCCGGAGACAACCGCGTCACGCGTGGAGGCGCTCACGCCGCGGCAGATCGTCGCCGAGCTCGACAAGTACGTCATCGGGCAGGCGCAGGCGAAGCGCGCCGTCGCCATCGCGCTCAGAAACCGCATGCGGCGGCAGAAGCTGGGGCCCGAGATGGCGGAAGAGGTCGCGCCGAAGAACATTCTGATGATCGGCCCGACCGGTGTCGGCAAGACGGAGATCGCGAGGCGGCTCGCGAAGCTCGCTCAGTCGCCGTTCCTGAAGGTCGAGGCGTCGAAGTATACCGAGGTCGGCTACGTGGGGCGCGACGTCGAGTCGATGATCCGGGACCTCGTGGAGATTGCCGTGGACCTCGTCCGGGAGGAGCGCGCGTCAGAAGTACGCGAGAAGGCCAAGCGCCACGCGGAAGATCGACTCCTGGATCTGCTGCTGCCGCCGACGCCGGACCAGGACATCGCCGCCTCGGCGTCGGTTGGTCCGGTCGAGACCGGGTCTCCCAACGACCCCAGAGCGTCGTACCACAAGACGCGGGAGAAGCTGCGAGAGCAGCTTCGCGACGGGCGGCTCGACGACAAACAGGTCGACATCGAGGTCCGCGAGAAAGCCTTCCCGTCATTCGAGATCATCGCCGGCTCCTCGGTGGAGGAAGTGGACATCAATCTCAAGGACATGCTGCCGGGCATGTTCCAGGGACGCTCGCGCCGGCGCCGGGTAGGCGTCCCGGAAGCGCTGCAGCACCTGACGCTGGAAGAAGAGCAGAAGCTCGTCGACATGGAGTCGGTGTCGCGGGCGGCGGTCGAGCGCGTCCAGCAGACGGGCATCATCTTTCTCGACGAAATCGACAAGATCGCGGGACGCGAGGGATCGCACGGGCCGGACGTCAGCCGGGAAGGCGTCCAGCGCGACATCCTTCCGATCGTGGAAGGGACCACGGTCAACACCAAGCACGGCATCGTCCGCACCGATCACGTGCTGTTCATCGCCGCCGGCGCGTTCCACGTCTCGAAGCCGTCCGACCTCATCCCGGAGCTGCAGGGCAGGTTCCCGATCCGCGTCGAGCTGGAGGCGCTCGGTCGCGAAGAGTTCGTGCGCATCCTGACCGAGCCGCGGGGCGCGCTCATCAAGCAGTACATGGCGCTTCTCGAGACCGAAGGGGTCACGCTCCGGTTCCGCGACGAGGCGGTTGCGCGCATCGCGGACTTCGCGGCGATCGTCAACGAGCGCACGGAGAACATCGGCGCGCGACGGCTGCACACCGTGATGGAGAAGCTTCTCGACGAGATATCGTTCGAGGCGCCGGACCTCGAAATCAAGTCGATCACCATCGACGCCGCGTATGTCGATCGCATGCTGGCCGACATCGTCCGCGACGAGGATCTGTCCCGGTACATTCTGTGATCCGCCTCTGGGCCTTGCGCCTGGCTCTCGCGGCGCCGGCGCTCGTCTGCGTCGCGGCCGGCTGCGGCAAGAAGGGACCTCCGCTCCCGCCGCTACGGCGCGCGCCGGCCGCCCTTCAGGATTTCAGCGCGCGCCGTACGGCCGGGACCGTACGGCTGGTCTTCACGCCGCCGGCAGCCAACGCCGACGGCTCCACGCCCGTCGACCTCGGGAGCATCCAGGTCTACGCGCTCACCGTCCCGAAGGCAGAAGAAGCGCCGGCGGGCGACGCGTTCCTCCAGAAGGCATCGGTCGTTGCCACGCTGGAGAAGCCGGTTCCGGGCGAGCGGGCGACGCTGGAAGAGAAGGTGGCGCCCCAGGAGGATCCGGCGCCGGTGCGCGTCTACGTCGCCGTTCCGCTGAGCCGGCGCGGCGGCAACCGCGGGCCGCAGTCTGCCCGCGCGGTCGTCAGCCTGGCCGAGGCGCCGCCCGCGGCCGGAGGCATGCGCGTCCAGCACGATGCGAAGGCGATCACGGTAGAGTGGCTCCCCACGACGCCGGCCTCGACCGGTTACAACGTGTACGAAACGAAGGATGGCGTCGACGGCGCGGCGCCGCTCAACGCCGCCCCGGTCAAGGAGCCGCTGTACGCGGACGCGCGGCTCGCGTTTGGCGTGGAGCGCTGCTACGTGGTGCGCGCGATTGCGGAGATCCAGGGAGGCGTCATCGAGAGCGACAGCTCGGCGCCGGCCTGCCTGACGCCGCGCGACACGTTCGCGCCGGCGGCCCCATCAGGCCTTACGGTCGTCGGCGGCGCGGGGGTGATCAGCCTGATCTGGGACGCGAACACCGAACCGGATCTCGCGGGGTATCTGGTCTTGCGCGGCGAGGCGCCAGGTGAGAAACTGATCCGTCTCACCCCGGATCCGATCCGCGACACGACGTTTCGTGATGAGAATGTGAAGGCGGGCGTCCGCTACGTCTACGCCGTCGTCGCGGTGGACACCGCGACGCCGCCAAACGTCAGCCCGCAGGCCCGCATAGAAGAGATCGCCCGCTGAATGCATCGCATCTATCGCATCGACTACGACGGCTCGGCCCGCTACGCGATCGAGCGCGACGGCCAGTGGCGGCTGGCGAGCGGCACGCCGTTCGAAGGCCTCCGCGAGGAAGACACGATCGACGCGAAGCAGGCGCGCCTCCTGGCTCCCGTCGTGCCGTCGAAGATCGTCGCCATCGGCCTCAACTACAAAGATCACGCCGCCGAGCGGAACAAACCGCTGCCGAAGGAACCGATGCTCTTCATCAAACCGTCGACGGCGGTCGTCGGTCCGGGCGACGCCATCCGGGTGACGGAGGCCATGGGGCGCGTGGATCACGAAGCTGAGGTCGGCGTGGTGATCGCGCGGCGCGCGTACCGCGTGCCGGCTGCGCAGGCGCCCGATTACGTGCTCGGCTTGACGTGCGTCAACGACGTCACCGCCCGGGATCTGCAGGCGAAGGACGTCCAGTTCACGCGCGCGAAGGGCTTCGACACGTTCGCGCCGATCGGTCCCTGCATCGCCGCCGGGGGCCTCGGGCTTCAGGGGCGCGACGTCACAGTCGAGGGCTGGGTCAACGGCGATCGCCGTCAGTCCTCTTCGACGCGCGAGCTCATCTTCGACATCCCGACGCTGGTCGCCTTCGTGTCCGCCGTCATGACGCTCCTGCCAGGAGACGTCATCGCGACCGGGACGCCGTCGGGTATCGGTCCCATTCGACCCGGCGATGTGGTTACGATCAAGGTCGGGGGCGTCGGCGAGTTGTCGAACCCAGTGGAGGCTCTATGAAGCTCTTTATCGATACGGGCAACCTCAAGGAAATCGAAGCCCTGGTCCCGCTCGGGATCATCGACGGCATCACCACGAATCCCTCACTTCTGGCGAAAGAGAGCGGCGATCCGCGGGAGATCCTGAAGAAGATCTGCCGCACGGTGAAGGGTCCCGTGAGCGCCGAAGTGGTCGCGACCGATGCGGATGGCATGGTCCGCGAGGGACGCGAGCTCGCGGCCATCGACGAGCACATCGTCGTCAAGGTGCCGTTCACGAAGGAGGGCGTGAAGGCCTGCAAGCGCCTCTCGGAGGAGGGGACGCGCGTGAACGTCACGCTGGTGTTCTCGCCGACGCAGGCGCTCATCGCCGCCAAAGTGGGCGCGACATTCGTCAGCCCCTTCGTCGGCAGGCTCGACGACATCGCCACGGGCGGCATGGAGCTGGTCCGTCAGATCGTCGAGATCTACACGCAGTACGACTTCCGGACGGAGATCCTGGTTGCGAGCGTACGCCACCCGCTCCACGTCGTCGAAGCGGCGCGGATGGGCGCGGACATCTGCACCTGTCCGGCGACCATCATCGAGGCGATGTTCAAGCATCCGCTGACGGACATCGGCCTGGAGAAATTCCTCAAGGACTGGGAGAAGGCGCAGGCGGCGAAAGTCTGAGCGTCCCGATGTGGATTGCTGACTGCTGAATGCTGAATGGATCCCCGTAAAACCCTCGCCGATCTCGAAAAGCTGGCCGAGTTGGGCGGCGGTGAGGAGCGCCGCAAGCGTCAGCACGATGGCGGGAAGCTGACCGCTCGTGAGCGGATCGATCTCCTGTTCGATCCCGGCACGTTCGAGGAAATCGACAAGCTGGTCACGCACACCTGCCGCGATTTCGGCATGGCGGACCAGGTCATTCCCGGTGATGGCGTCGTTTCCGGCCACGGGCGGATCGACGGGCGGCAGGTCTTCGCCTTCGCGCAGGACTTCACGGTGTTCGGCGGATCGTTGTCGGAGACCAACGCTGCGAAGATCGTGAAGATCATGGACCTGGCGCTCAAGATGGGGGCGCCGATCGTCGGCCTGAACGATTCGGGCGGCGCGCGGATTCAAGAAGGCGTGCTGTCGCTCGGGGGGTACGCCGACATCTTCCTGCGGAACACGCTGGCGTCGGGCGTCATCCCGCAGATTTCAGCGATCATGGGCCCGTGCGCCGGCGGCGCGGTCTACTCGCCGGCCATTACCGACTTCAACATCATGGTCGAGGGAACGAGCTACATGTTCGTCACCGGGCCGGACGTGATCAAGACGGTGACGCATGAGGACGTGACCAAGGAGCAGCTCGGCGGCGCGATGACGCACAACGAGGTGAGCGGCGTCGCACATTTTGCCGTGCCGAACGATCGCGAGTGCCTGCAGCTCATTCGCGAGCTTCTCGGCTTCCTGCCGAGCAACAACATGGAGGACGCGCCCCGCGTCGAGTCGACCGATCCGGTCGACCGTGAGGAGGAGGCGCTCGATCGGCTCGTTCCGGACTCGCCGAACCAGCCGTACGACATGCATGCGCTCGTTCAGACCATCGTGGACGAGGGAGTGTTCCTCGAGGTTCACCGGCACTACGCGCGCAACATCGTCGTCGGGTTTGCGCGGCTCGGGGGGCGCGCCGTCGGGATCGTGGCGAACCAGCCGGCGATCCTGGCGGGTACGCTCGACATCGACGCGTCGGTCAAAGGCGCCCGGTTCGTGCGGTTCTGCGACGCGTTCAACATCCCGCTGGTGACCTTCGAGGACGTGCCGGGATTCCTGCCTGGCACGCGCCAGGAGTACGGCGGGATCATCCGTCACGGCGCCAAGCTGCTCTACGCGTTCGCCGAGGCGACGGTGCCGAAGGTGACGGTCATCACGCGCAAGGCGTACGGCGGCGCGTACTGCGTCATGTCCAGCAAACACATCCGGACCGACTTCAACTACGCCTGGCCGAGCGCGGAAATCGCGGTGATGGGGCCCGAGGGGGCCGTCAACATCCTGTACAAGCGCGAGCTCGATCAGGCCAAGGACGCGGCCGCGTTGCGCGCGCAGAAGGTCGCCGAGTTCCGCGAGAAGTTCGCCAATCCGTATATCGCCGCCTCGCGCGGGTTCGTCGATGAAATCATCCAGCCGCGGACGACCAGGCCGAAACTGATCGCCGCGCTTGCAAGCCTCGAGACCAAGCGCGACAAGAACCCGCCCAAAAAGCACGGGAACATACCGCTGTGACCTAGGGGCTCCTGCTACAATCGCAGAGCCCTCAATGAAGATACTGGTGGCCAACCGCGGGGAGATCGCCGTACGCGTCATGCGTGCGTGCCGCGAGTTGGGGCTGAGAAGCGTCGGTGTGTACTCCGACTGCGACCGGGACGCCGTGCACGTGCGCTACGCCGACGAAGCGCATCACGTGGGCCCCAGTCCGGCCGCCGAGAGCTACCTCCGCATCGATCGCGTGATCGAGGTCGCCCGGCGCGCCGGAGCCGATGGCATCCATCCGGGCTACGGGTTTCTCGCCGAGAACGCCGCATTCGCACGGGCGTGCCGCGACGCCGGGCTCCTCTTCGTCGGACCCGCGCCCGAGGTCATCACGCTGATGGGCAGCAAAACGGCGGCGCGTCAGGCGGCGAGCCGGGCTGGCCTTCCCGTCGTTCCGGGCAGTGAGGAGCCATTCGGTCCCGACGTCCCGATGGAGGCCATCGCGGCCGCGGCGCGCCGGCTGCAGTATCCCGTGCTCGTCAAGGCGGTGGCAGGCGGCGGCGGGAAGGGCATGCGCACCGTCCTGACGCCTGACGATCTCGCCGCCGCCGTACGGGCCGCGCGCGGGGAGGCCGAATCCGCCTTCGGCGACGCCGCGATCTATCTCGAGCGCCGCCTGCAGCGAACCCGCCACGTCGAGATCCAGCTCCTCGCCGATCGCCACGGGACGGTCGTGCCCTTCGTCGAGCGCGAGTGTTCGATCCAGCGCCGGCACCAGAAGGTCGTCGAAGAGTCGCCATCTCCCGTCGTGACGCCCGACCTGCGGCGCGCGATGGCGGCGCAGGCGGCCGCGCTCGCGCGGGCCGTCGGCTACACCAACGCCGGCACGATCGAGTACCTGCTCGACGCGGATGGCCGGTTCTACTTCCTCGAGATGAACACCCGCCTGCAGGTCGAGCACCCCGTGACCGAGATGGTGACCGGGGTGGACCTCGTCCAGTGGCAGATCCGGATAGCTCGGGGAGAGGCGCTCGATCTCGACCCCGAGCGGGCGATCGCTCCGCGCGGCCACGCAATCGAATGCCGCATCTACGCCGAGGATCCGGATCGGAGGTTCATGCCGTCGCCCGGAACGATCGTCTCGTTGCGCAGCCCGTCGGGCCCCGGCATCCGCGACGACGGCGGCGTCGCGGCCGGTTCCACCGTGCCCGTTTTCTACGATTCGATGATCTCGAAGCTCATCGGGTGGGGCGCCGATCGAGCGCAAGCCATCGCGCGGCTCCGACGGGCGCTGACGGAATACCAGGTCCTCGGCGTGCGGACGACTGTGCCGTTCTTCCAGTGGCTGCTGGCGCAGCCTGACTTCGAGGCGGCCAGCTTCGATACGACTTACCTCGATCGAGTGCTCGAACAGCGCACTGAGCCGTTCGCAGCGGTGTCCGAGGCCGACGAAGAAATCGCGGCCATGGCGGCGGCGCTGGATGCCTATTTCAGGCTGCGGCCCGGCGCTCCCACAACGCCAGGCCAAGCCGCGACGGGCAGCGCGTGGAAGCGCGCGGCGCGCCTCGAGGGGGTCCGTTCGTGACGGTGACATTCGAGGTCGAGCTCAACGGCCGCTCGCGAACGGTCGCAATCGAGCGCCGGGCGCCGGCCGAGGCGGACCAGTTCCGCGTCATTATTGATGGACGCGTGCGCGTCGTGGACGCGCGCCGGGATGCTCATGGCCGGCTCTCCCTCCTCTTCCCTGAGGAGGGCGGGACGAGCTACGACGTTGCCGTCGCAGCCTCGGGCCCGAGCGAAGTGACCATCCACCTGCCGTCCGCAAGCCTCCGGGCGGTGGTCAACGGCCGGCGCGCCCGACGGCAGAGCGACGCCGGGGCGACGGCGGGTGAGGGGGAGCAGCGTATCGCCGCACCCATGCCGGGGCGTGTGGTTCGCGTTCTCGTCGCCCCGGGCGACGAGGTCTCTCCGCGCCAGCCCCTCGTGGTCGTAGAGGCGATGAAGATGGAAAACGAGCTCTCGGCGTCTCGCGCGGGGCGCGTCAAGGATGTCCAGGTGCGCGTAGGGAGCTCGGTCGAGGCGGGGAAGCTCCTGGTGATCGTAGCGTGAAAGAGCCGCACCACTAAAGTGGTGCGCCACCTTCGCAAAGTGCGTCATGGTGGCGCACGGCTTCAGCCGTGCGGCTCGTTCAAGTCGAGCTGCAGTAAGTGCACAAAGACGCCGCAGAGACCGAGCCCACATCGAAGCCCCCCGGCCACCTCCGCCGCGGGTGGCGGCGCGCCACCCGTCCGCTCGCGCTCCTGGCGGCCGTTCTCGCCGTGCTCCTCATCGTGACGTTTGCCGTCGATCTCGGCCCGGCGCTGCGCGGGCGGGCAGAGCGCGCCGCGAGCAACTATCTCAAGCGCGACGTTCGGATCGGCCGGCTGTATGCCCGGCTGATTCCCGGGCGCTTCGGCGTCGAGGACCTCGTCATCGGCGGCCTCGAGCCGGGCCACCGGCCGTTTCTGACCGCGAAGCGGATCGACGTGGAGCTGTCCTGGTGGACCGCGTTCAGCCGGGAGATCCTCATCCGTTCGGTGACGATGACCGACTGGAAGATGGTCATCGAGACCTTTCCCGGCAACCGGCACAACTTTCCACGCTTCATGCCGGAGCGCCGCGAGCCGCGCGGTCCCCGGCGCTGGGTCACGACACTGCGGTACGTCCAGGCATCCCACGGAGAGTTCCTTTTCCAGGATCATGTGACGCCGTGGAGCACGCACGCGCCGAACTTGAGCGTGGCGGTCTTCCGCGTCCCGGACGGGTATGGCGGCCGGGCGGAATTCTCGAAAGGGACCATACGGATCCAGGCCTACGAGCCGATGTGGGCCGAGATGCGTTCGACGTTCAAGATCGACGGCGGCATCGTGAAGTTCGACCGCATCGATCTCCGGACCGACGGCGCTCGGTCCGACCTGACCGGAGAAGTCGATCTCGGGCGGTGGCCGGAACAAACCTACCGGGTCGACTCGCGCATCGAGTTCGCGCGGATGCGCGAGCTCTTTTTCGCCCGCGATCGCTTCACGTTGTCCGGCAATGCCGATTTCACCGGCACGTTTCACATGTTCAAGGGCGGCCGGGAGCTGAAAGGGACATTCTCCAGCCCGCTTGCGGGCGTCAACGACTACCGGTTTCCGAATTTGAAGGGAACGGTCCTGTGGATCCCCGACCGTGTGGATGTCCCGCACGCGACGGCGGAGCTCTTCGGCGGCACGTCCACCTTCAGTTATGAGATGAAGAAACCGCCGGGCGCGCCGCGCTGGCGGGCGCGGTGGGAGACCGTGTACGAGAACGTCGATCTGGCGCGGTTCACGGACTTTCTCGAGCTGAAGGGGCTGCGTATTGCCGGCCGGGCGACGGGACGGAATCTGCTCGAATGGCCGCTCGGCCGCTTCGCCGAGCGTACGGGCGCAGGAGAGGTGCGGGTGGACCCGCCCCCGGACGTTCGCCTGCAGGGGCGCACCCTGGGGCGGGCGGCGCTCGCGGACCAGGAAGTGACCGGTCCTGTCTCGGGACCGTTCAACCCCCACACACCTCTCGGCTACGTGCCGGCCGGGGGGGCGATCGTGTATCGCCTCGGGCCGGAGTGGATCGATCTCGACCGGAGCTGGTCGGCGACGGAGCAGACCTACGTCGAGTTCAGCGGCCGCACGGCATACGGCGACCGCTCGGAGATCCCGTTTCACGTCACGAGCTCCGACTGGCAGGAAAGCGACCGCCTGATGGTTGGCATCCTCAACGCGTTTGGGTCGTCCGCGTCGGCCGTGCCGGTCGGCGGGTACGGCGAGTTCGACGGCGTGATGACGAAGTCGTTCGGGAAGCCGCGCATCGAAGGGACATTCGACGGCCACGGGCTGCGCGCGTGGAACGTCCGCTGGGGCCGAGGCCGCGCGAAGGTTGCGATCGAAAACAGCTATACCGATGTGACCGATGGCCTGATCACCGATGGACCCTCGGAGATCCGGGTGCCGTCGGGCCGCTTCTCGCTTGGGTACCCGCGGCGGGACGGCGGCCAGGAGATCGACGCGCGCTTCTCCCTCGTGCGCCGTCCATTGTCGGACTTGCGGACCGCGTTCGAGCTGTACGACTACCCGGTCGAGGGGTTCGTGTCCGGCGAATTTCACCTCTTCGGCAAGTTCGAGACGCCGAACGGTTTCGGGCGGATGACGATCGACCATGGCGTGGCGTATGGGGAGTCGTTCGAGACGTCGAGCGCCGGGCTCCGCTTCGAGGGGTCGGGCGTGCGGCTCGACGGCATCGACGTGCGCAAAGGCACCGGCACGATCACCGGCGCCGCGTACGTCGGCTGGAACGGAACGTATTCGTTCGACGCCGACGGGCGGCGCATCCCCGTCGAGCGCATGGACACGCTCGCGTTCCCGCTCGCGCCGTTGTCGGGGACGCTGCAGTTCACCGCCGCGGGGAGCGGCACGTTCGAGGCGCCGCGCTACGACGTTCGCGGCCGCATCGACGACCTGTTCGCCGGCGACGAGGGCATCGGCCAGGTCACGGCGCGCCTTGGCGTCCGCGGGGAGTTGATGACGATCGAGCTGGAGGCGGCGTCCCCCCGGCTGTCGGTTTCTGGCTCCGGCCGAATCGCGCTGACCCCCGAGTCCGACGCCGAGCTGTCGTTTCGATTCGTCGACAGCTCTCTCGATCCGTACGTCCGCTTCCTCGTCCCCCAGATGTCGCCGTTCACGACGGCGGTCGTGAGCGGCTCGGTTCGCGTCACGGGTCAGCTCACGGACATCGACTACCTGCTGGTCGACGCGACCGTCGACGATCTTCAGCTCAAGCTCTTCGACTACCGCGTGCGGAACGAAGGGGCGATCCGGCTCGCGCTGGATCGGCGCGCGGTCCGGATCGGGCAGCTCCGCCTGGCAGGCGACGGGACGCAGCTCGATCTGTCGGGCGAGGTCGGTCTGCACGATCGCCGGATTGCCGTGCGGGCGACCGGCGACGCGAGCCTCGGCCTGCTGCAGGGGTTCTTCCGCGACATCCGCAGCGCCGGCACTGCGGAGGTCGTCGCCGAGATAAAAGGATCGATCGACGAGCCGATCTTCTCCGGCCGTGCGGCCATCGCGAACGGACGGGTTCGGCATTTTTCGCTGCCGCACAGCCTCGACGGGATCAACGGCCGGCTCTCGTTCGACGCGGCGGGAGTACGCGTCGATGACCTGGTCGCGCGGCTGGGCGGCGGCGACGTCCGCTTTGCCGGACGCGTCGCGCTCAAGGGGTTCCAGCTTGGCGATGTGAACCTCACCGGCACGGGCGAGCGCATGCGTCTGCGGTACCCGGAAGGGTTCACGTCGATCGTCGACGCCGACCTCGCGCTGCGGGGTCCCGTGACGGGCGTGACGCTCGCGGGGACCGTCACGGTGCGGAGCGCCACGTGGACGCGGCGATTCGAGACGACGACGGGGCTGTTCAACCTGGGCGGGGACACCGTGCCCTCGCCTGCGCCGACCGGTGCATCCGCTCTTCCCGTGCGCTTCGACGTTCGTATCGTCGCGCCGTCGACGTTGCGGGTGGAAAACAACATCGCACGGATTGTCTCGAGTGCCGACCTGACGCTGGCCGGAACCTACGAGCGCCCGCTGCTGTTCGGGCACGCGACGATCGAGCGCGGGGAGCTCTTCTTCGAAGGCAACCGGTACCTCGTGACGCGCGGCTCCATCGACTTCGCGAATCCCACGAAGATCGAGCCCTTCTTCGACATCGAGGCGGAGACCCGCGTCCGCGTGCCGGGTCAGACCTATCGGGTCACGGTGAGCGTGTCCGGCACGGCGGACAAGATGACGCCCAATCTGATGTCTGATCCGCCGCTGCCCGAGGTCGACGTCCTGTCGCTGCTGCTCGGCGAACCGGTGGATCCCCTGCGCGCCGACCTGCGGGCGGTGCAGTCGCCACAGGCGGCAGAACAGGATCTGCTGGGCGCGTTCATCGCGCGGCAGGCGACGAACCCGTTCGCCGCGCCGGTGGGCCGGGCCGTCGAGCAGACGTTCGGCGTGGACACCGTTCAGATCACGCCGCTCATCGGCGACCTCAACCTGCAGTCGGTCAACGCGGCGGCGCGCCTGACCATCGGCAAGCGCATTTCCAACCGGCTCTTCGTCACCTATTCGCGCGCGCTCGGCCAGTCGCGGTCGGACCAGATCATCCTGCTCGAGTACGACCACAGCGATCGCGTCTCGTACGTCGTGTCGCGCAACGAAGACGGCACGTATGCGGTTGACTTCCGGGTGCGCCACACCTTCTGATGAAGGTTGCCTGCCTCGCGCTCGCGGCGCTGCTTCCCTCGATCGGCTACGCGCAGTCCTCGCCCGCGGCGGCGTACGTGGGACGGCCGCTGGCATCCGTGCGGATCGACATCGAGGGCCGCCAGAGCGACGAGCCGGCGCTCGTCGACCTCGTCGAAACGAAGGTCGGGACGCCGCTGTCTCTCGAAGCGGTCCGCGAGTCGATCGCGCACCTGTACAGCCTCCGGCGGTTCGAGAACGTCGAGGTGCACGCCGAGAACGCCGGCGCAGGCGTCGCGCTCCGCTACAACCTCATTCCGATCCATGCCGTCGAGCGGGTCGAGTTTCGAGGCGACCTCGGCCTCGACAGAGGAGACCTGCGGCGCCATGTGGCCGAGCGCTACGGTAACGCTCCATCCGCCGGACGGGCGGAAGCCGCGGCGCGCTCGCTGGAGCGGCTCCTGGCGGACCGCGGCTACCTGCGCGCGCGCGTGACGCCCGAGGTCCAGCTCGAGCACGAGCCGGAACGCACCATCCTCGTCTTCGGGGTCGAGGCCGGTCCGCGCGCGCAAATCGGGGCGCTGACGATCGACGGTATTCCCGACGCGGAACGGCCCGCGTTCGCCCGCCGGCTGGGGCTGACAGTCGGCGGGGTGTACGATCCGTTCGAGCTCGAGCGCAAGATCGCCGAGCGCGTCCAGGACCTCCGTGACGATCGCTATTACGAGGCCCGGATACCCTACGCTTCAGAACCGCGCGAGGACGGCCCGCTCGTCGATCTCACCGTGACGGTCATCCGAGGCCCGCTCGTCCGGGTCGTCTACGACGGCGACCCCCTGCCGAAAGACCGGCTGCGGGACCTCGTGCCGATCGAGCGTGAGGGATCGGCCGACCAGGACCTCGTGGAGGATTCCGAGCGCAGGATCGCCGCCTACCTGTTCGGGGAGGGTTACTGGAAGGCGCAGGTATCGGCCGACCGCGTCGAGCGCGGCGCGGAGCTGCTCATGGTGTTCCTGGTCAGCCGCGGTCCCAAGTACGTCATCGACAGCGTCGAGATCTCCGGCAACGTGAGCATTCCGACGGACGCGTTGCAGAAGCTCGTGCACATGCAGCGAGGGAGCCCGTTCGTCGAGGCGACGCTCGAGGCGGATGCCGCGGCCATCAAAGAGCTCTACCGATCCAATGGGTTCAACGGCGTGGTGGTCACGCCGGGCCGGATCGAGGTTGGCGAGGCGCCGACCGCCGGGGTCGGCCACATGGCCGTCCGCTTCGAGATTGCCGAAGGCATCAAGACGACCGTCGCATCGATTCGCCTCGAGGGGAACACCGCCGTCCGCGAGGGCGACCTCCGCGCACGCATGAAAGTGCAGCCCGGTCAGCCCTACTACGCGCCGGCGATTGTGGCCGATCGCGACGCGCTCCTGATCGAATACGCCAATCGCGGACATCAGGAGACGTCGATTCAAGTCGTGCCGCTCTTCTCGGAGGACCGCACCTCTTCGGACCTCGTCTTCAAGATCGCGGAAGGTCCGATCGTGCGCGTCGATCACATTCTGGTGGTCGGGAACCGCCGCACCAGCGAAGAGACGATCCGCAACGAGCTGCGCCTGCAGGCGGGCGACCCGCTCGGGTACAGCGGCCTGCTCGACAGCCGCCGGCGGCTGATCGCGCTGGGCCTGTTCCGGCGCGTAGAGATCCTGCAGGTCCCGCACGGCGCGGACCGCAGGGATCTCATCGTGACCGTAGACGAGGTGGATCCGACCACCGTGGGCATCGGTGGAGGCATCGAGGCGGATACGGTAACCGTCCTGGGCGCGGACGGGCTGGCGGAGGAGCGCATCGAGGTTGCGCCGCGCGGCTTCGTCGAGGTCGGCCGGCGCAATCTCGGCGGGAAGAACCGGTCCGTCAACTTCAGCGCGCGCGCCAGCTTTCGCCCGCAAGGGGACACCTTCGAGGAGCCCGCGGACGGCGGATACGGCCTGAACGAGTACCGCGTTCTCGCGACGTATCGCGAGCCGCGGGCGTTCGGGCACGGCATCGACGTATCGCTCGTCGCGTTCGCCGAGCAGGCGATCCGTACGACCTTCAACTTCCGGCGGATCGGACTGAACGCCGACGCGGTCCGCCTGCTGTCGCCGAGAATCCGGGTCAACGGGCGCTACAGCCTCGGACGCACGAGGCTGTTCGACGAGCGCATTCCGCCCGAGGACGAGCTGCCGATCGACCGGCTGTTCCCGCAGGTACGGCTGTCGAGCTTCGCGGGCGCAATCTTTCGCGATACGCGTGACGACCTTCTCAACCCGTCGAAGGGATCGACACAGGGGCTCGACGCGGAAATCGCGGCGCGCGCCATCGGGTCGGAGCTCGGATTCGTGAAGATGTTCGGTCAGGCGTCGGGGTACCGCACGATCCGGGGGGCGCCGCGCGTCGTGTTTGCCGGCGCCACGCGGGTCGGCCTCGCGACCGGCTTCGCGCGCGAGGTCGAGACGCCGCCCGGGTCCGGCATCGTGTCCAGCCTCCGCGAGCTCCCCGCGAGCGAGCGATTCTTCGCCGGCGGGAGCACGACCGTCCGCGGCTTCGCGCAGGACAAGCTCGGCGCTCCAGGGACCATCAGCGAACAGGACTTTCCGCTGGGCGGGAACGCCGTGATCATCATGAACGCCGAGATCCGGGCGCGGCTGTTCGGCGGGCTCGATGGCGCGGCGTTCCTCGACGCCGGCAACGTGTTCGAGAAAGCGTCCGACATCGACCTCGGCGAGATCCGCGCGAGCGTCGGCTTCGGGCTCAGATACCAGTCGCCGATCGGACCGATCCGCGTCGACCTCGGCTTCAAGCTCTGGCGCCGCGACACTCCTTCAGGCCGTCCCGAAGCGCCGACAGCGTTTCACTTGTCGGTCGGCCAGGCATTCTGAGCTATGCCGAAGACCGAATGCCGAAAGTGACCGCGCTCGCGCCTGCGTTCGCACTCGTCGCCGCGCTGAACGGCGCGCACGCAGAGATCATCGATCGCGTGCTCGCGGTCGTGAACGGCGTGATGCTCACGCAGACCGACGTGTTCGGGGCCATCGCGTTCGGCCTCGTCGATGTCGGTGGGTCGTCTCGCGTGGGAGGGCAGGAGACCCAGACCCGAAACCCGGGATCCACGGCCGGCGACCCGATCCAGTCGGCGCTCGATCAACTCATCGACCGGGAGCTCGTGCTCGCCGAGGTGAATCGCTACGCCCCGCCCGAGCCGCCCGAAGAAGAGCTCGCGGCGCGCGCCGACGCCATCCGCGCCCGCTTCCCATCGCCAGAGGCGTACCAACGCGCGCTGGCGTCCACCGGCTACACCGATGACCGTGTCCGGGCCGCCGCTCGCGACGCGATCCGGGTCGAAACGTACTTCGATCAGCGCTTCGGCGTCGCCGTGCAGCCAGCCGATCGGGAAATCCTCATCGCGGACTGGAAGGCAGGCCTTCGCCGGCGGGCGGACGTCACCGTCCAGTACCAGGCACGCCCGAGAATCTAGGGTTCCAGCTCCCTAAAGTCGCGCGCCGCCCATCAGCGTCTGGTTCACGATCTGGAGCACGTTGAATCCGGCGTGGCTGATGGCCGGCGCGACGATGCTCCGGCGCCTGAGATAGATGACTCCCCAGAACGCGCCGAGCGTGCCGGTTGCGATGGCGACGTCATATCCCTGCGAGAGGTGAAACAATCCAAAAGCCAGGCTGAACAGGGCAAGGCCGAGGGCGGCGCCGCCGAGCCGCTGTTCGAAGCGGTGCAGGATGAAGGCGCGCTGGATTTCTTCCCGCACTCCGCCGGCAATGATGACCACGATGCCGAAGAGGAGCCGGTTGAGGTCCGAGGTCAGCAGGTCCTCGAACGGATTGCGCGGCATGTTTCTGAGCCATGGAGCGAATTTCCAGATCGTCCCCACGACGAGCACGGCGATGATGAAGGCGGCCGGGATGAGAAGGAGGCCGAGCGCCACTTCTCCCCGTGCCGGGCTCCGGCGCGCGAGCACGTCACGGACCTGCTCACGCTGGGCGCGCAGGAAGAGGAGCACAAGCCCGACGACGAGCACGGTATCGGCGAGCGAGAGCGCCATCACGAAGACGATCGACAAGCGTCCCTCGGAGTCCTGCGAGACGATCCCCAGCGCCTGCAGGAACCCGATCACGGCGATCTGCGTGGGGATCCCCGAGCACAGCAGAACCTCGAGCAGCGCCGTGGTGCGCGTCAGCGTTGGAGAGGGGGAATCGTGGACTTCACTGTCCATTGCCGATTGAGGATTGACGATCGACAACCAATCGTCAATCGCCAATCCCCATCGGCAATGCTTAGTTCAGGGGGACGCGGACAGTCACCGGCGCCGCGAGCTTCACGTTGAAGTCGGCCCCCGGGCCGAACCGGACTTCCTTGCCCCGGGTACTCAGCACGACGCCGGTTCCGGCGGCGCCGCCGATCGCGGCCCCTTTGGCTGCGCCGTCGCCGCCGCCGACGATGCCGCCGATCACCGCGCCCGCGCCCGCCGGGATACCGATCTTCGCGGCGTCTTGCTTCTTCGTGCCCGGCGCCTCACGCGCGATCACGGCCGTGCGGATCTCGAGCCGCTCCCGGCTGGCCGGTTCGATGGAGTCGAATCGAAAGCCGACGCGGGCGCGTCCCTTGACGCGGGCCGAGCGCGTCGCCTCGGTCACCGTGCCGCGCAGGCTGCTCCCGGCCGGGAGCGCCTCGACGCCGTCGATCATGATGGCCTTTCGCAGTCGCGCGCGCACTGGATCTTCGACGGAGCTGGTGTCGGATGCGACCGACGACTGCAATTCGACCGGGAGTACGGTTCCGGCCGGTATCACCAGTTCCCGGAACGCCGGCTCAGGCGACGGAGATTTCTCGTTCGCATTCGGAGGCGCCGCGTCCGCTGCGGGCGCAGCGGCCGGCACTCCGGGATTCGACGCATCGGACGCGGGCGCCGCAGCTGTACGTCCGCAGGCGGCCGCAGATAGAGCCACCGACAGAATCAGTATTGGCGTGCGCATATGTGTAAAATCTCCTCTAATAGCTCAACTGTGCAATGGCCGTACCAGTGGTGCGGTGGTACACTGACCCTTTGACATGGATGACCAGACACCTGGAGAGCGGGTCCTCATCGTCGAGGACGAAGTCGGCGCCCGGGCGGGCCTGACCGAGCTCGTCCGCTCCTGGGGATTCCAGGCGGAAGCGGCCGCCGACGGCGAAGAAGCTCTTCAGCGAATCACCTCTTTCCGTCCTGCGATCGTCGTGACGGATCTGGTCATGCCGCGCCTCGACGGGCTCGGCTTACTGCGCGCGCTCGAGGATCAGCTCGCGGACCTGAGCGTGATTCTGCTGACGGCGCAGGGGACCGTCGAGAGCGCCGTCGAAGCGCTGAAGCAGGGCGCGTACGACTACCTCACCAAGCCGGTTGACACGCAGCGGCTGCGCATCCTGCTCGACAAGGCGGTGGAGCGGCAGGAGACGCTGCGCGAAGTCCGGGTGCTTCGGCGCCAGCTTCGTGAACAGGGCAGCTACGGGCGCATCGTCGGGAACAGCCCCGGGATCAGAGGCGTCTACCGGACGATCGAGCAGGCGGCGCCCACCGCGGCGTCCGTGCTCATCTCGGGCGAGTCGGGGACCGGCAAGGAGCTCATCGCGCAGACGATCCACGAGCTGAGCCCTCGCGCGTCGCACCCCTACGTCGGTATCAACTGCGCGGCGATTCCGGAGACGCTGCTCGAGAGCGAGATCTTCGGCCACGAAAAAGGGGCGTTTACGGGCGCCGCGGAGCGGCGCCTGGGCTGCTTCGAGCTGGCGCACCGGGGAACGCTGTTCCTCGACGAGATTGCCGAAATGCAGCCGGCCACCCAGGTGAAGCTGCTCCGCGTTCTTCAGGAGCGGACGTTCAGACGGCTCGGAGGACGGCAGGAGCAGGCGGTCGACGTACGGGTCATCGCCGCGACCAACGTCGACCCCGCCGACGCGGTGGCGAAAGGGAAGCTGCGCGAGGACCTCTACTATCGGCTCAACGTCTTCGCCATCCACCTGCCGACGCTCCGGGAGCGGCGCGAGGACGTCCCGCTGCTCGTGCAGACGTTCCTCAACGAATTCAACGCCCGCAACAACAAGGCGGTGCGGGCGGTGTCGCAAGAGGCGATGCGCGCGCTCGAACAGTACCCATGGCCGGGGAACATCCGCGAGCTGAAGAACGTCATCGAGCGCGCCACCATCCTTGCCGAGCGGGACTTCATCGAACCCAAGCACCTGCCGGTGAAGCTCGTCGAACGGAGCGAGGAGCAGCTGCCGACGCTCACGCTGACGCCCGGCATGACGGTCGAGGAAGCGGAGCGGAGGCTGATCATGCTGACGCTCGAGCACACGCGTAACAACAAAACCCGTGCCGCTGAAATTCTGGGCATTAGTTTGAAGACGCTGCACAACAAGCTCAACAAACTGAAGGAAGCGCTCAGCGGGCACTAGGCAAACCCTGGCTTACTGCGCTACAACTACGACCGTCATTCACAGCAGTCGGTATTCGTCACTGGGCAGGTGGCCTTAACCGTGCTGAGTATCAAAGCCCGCCAGGTCGCCGCGGTCACGTCCCTCGTCGGGGTCGTAGTCGTCGCCGTGAGCGTGCTCCATCTCGGCGAGCTTGCCCGCGTCGCGCTCGAGGAGACCAAGTCACGCGGTGACCTACTGGCGAACGCGATCTACCAGCGCGCGCGTGAGGTGGTGCCGGACGCGCCGGACCCCTACCGCGCGCTGCGAGAGGACAAGGGGCTGCGATCGATCCTCGAATCGGCCGCCGCCTACTCCCAGAACGTCACGTACGCGGCGATCGTCGACGCGGGCGGGAACGCCGTCGCGCACAGCTTTCCCACGCTCGAGGACCGGCCGCTCCCCGACGCCGAGGATCTCTCAGCAGTGGTGGAGGCCGGCGTGGTCGCGCAGCTCCGGGCGGTCTACTCCGACAGCACGTACGAGATTCGTAAGCCGCTGCTGACGGGCACTGAAGGCATGCCGAGCGAGACGTTCGGCGCGATCCGGATCGGTGTCTCACCTCTCCTCGTCCGCAACGAGTTGAAAGCGGGTCTCGCCAACGCGCTCCAGACGGCGGCGATCGCGCTGCTCGTCGCGCTGCTCGTCTCCATGCTGCTGGCGCAGTGGTTCTTGCGGCCGATCCACGTGATCAAGTCAGGGCTTTCCCGGCTGGGCAAGGGCGAGCTGGACGTTCGCCTGGACCTGCCGCCTGGAGACGAGTTCGCGGAGTTGGGGACGTCGTTCGCCGCGTTGAGCAAACGGCTGGCGGCGGAGCCGGCGCCACCCGAATACTCGCAGCGGCTCGTCGCGCTCGGCCGCCTGCTGACCGGCCTGGCGCACGAGGTGAAGAACCCGCTCAACGCGATGATGATTCACCTGGAGCTCCTTCGGACCAAGCTCGGACGGATTCAACAGAGCGCTCGGCGCCCCGCGCCGGCGCTGGCTGGAACGGCCGGACCGGCCACGCCGCTGCCGCCAGCGTCCGATCCTGAGAGCGAGGTCATGAAGCACGCCGGCGTCATCGCCGACGAGATCCGGCGCCTCGATCAGGTCCTGCAGGGCTTCCTCAAGTTCGCGCGGCCGGGGGAGATGAAGCGGGAGCCGGTCGCCATCGAGAGCCTCGTCCAGGAAGTCGCCCGGGTCGTCGATCCACAGGCAGGCGGCGCGCGGGTCGACCTGCGCGTGGAAATTCCGCCGAATCTGCCCCAGATTCAAGGGGACGCCACGATGCTCGGCCAGGCGCTGATGAATCTCGCGCTCAACGCCGTCCAGGCGATGCCTGACGGCGGAACGCTTCGCCTCAGCGCGCGAAACGGAGCGCGCGGGCGCGTCGAGGTTGCCGTCGAGGATACCGGAATAGGGATTGCGCCGGAGCACCTCGGGCGTATATTTGACCTGTACTTCACCACCAGGAGCCAAGGCAGCGGCATCGGACTGTCGATGGTCTACAGGATTGTCCAGCTGCACGACGGCGATATCGAAGTCGAGTCCATCCCGGGGAGGGGCACAAAATTCCGGCTGATGCTTCCGGTGCTCAAGGAGAAGGACGATGAGCAGGTGCGGGGAGCGAAGGTCGACGGATGAGGGCACGATGACGGGCCTTCGCGCGTCGATCCCGTTGCTCGGCCTCCTCTGCGTTCTGTCGGGCGCCGCAGCGTGTGTGTCGACGGGGGCGCAGACCCGCAGCGACCCGGCCCCGCTGGAGATCCCGGAGCCGCCGCCGCGCCTGATTGAGCCGCTGCCGGAAGTGGCGGAGATGCCTGCGCCGGAACCCGAACGGCGCGATCCCCCTCCTCCGGCGCCGCGCCTGAAACAGCCGCCCCGCGATGCCGGACAGGCCAACCGTTCCGAGCCGAAAGCGGATCCGGCGAAGGTCCCGGACCCGATCCCGACCGTGGAGACGCCGGCCCCCGCTCCGCCGCGGGCCCAGCTCCTCACGCCGGACCCGGTGGACGACCAGGGCGTTCGCGAGATTCTCGATCGCGCCTCGAAGGCGCTCGGACGGGTGGACTACCGCAAGCTGGCCAAGGCAGCGCAGGAGCAATACAACACCGCGACGCGCTTCATGGAGCAGGCGAAGGAAGCGCTCCAGGCCAGAAATCAGATAGCGGCCAAGTACCTCGCGGAGAAAGCCGACACCATCGCCAAAGAGTTGACGGGCCGCTAACAGCAACATCTTGCGTCTGCCCTAAAAACTAGCCACAATATCTGGTAGTCGAGCCCTTGACAAACGCGTAAACAGGGTCCATATTTGTCCGCCGTAGCGCGACAGGCGGCGGGCGGAACACTCCCAGGGTTTCGCACGGCCTCCCAAGGCCAAAGGATCGCCCAAGCGTTTCCTGACAGATTCGAGGGTGAGACTCCCGGGGCGGAGCTATCGCCCGACTCGTACAACGGCGGAGGGACAGACATGCAGAGAGGCGCCGGCCACCACGACCAGGAAGAGGCTGTCGAACAGACCGGAAGGACCGGGACGCCGCCCACGCCCCAGGAATCGAAGACGACCGGCGAGGTCCGAGGGCTCGACTACGAACGCAGCTTCAGCCGGGAGGGCATCGACCCGTTCGACGAGTTCGAGTGGGAGCTCCGGTCGGCGGTGATCGGGAACGAAAAGGGCGAGGTCGTCTTCGAGCAGCGCGAGGTCGAGATCCCCAAGTTCTGGTCCCAGCAGGCAACCAACATCGTCGTTTCGAAATATTTCCGCGGACAGCTGGGGAGCCCCGATCGCGAGCGCAGCGTCAAGCAGCTCGTCGGCCGTGTGGTCGACACGATCACGGGTTGGGCCCGCGCGCAGCACTACTTTGCGAGCGATGACGATCTGCAGGCCTTCAGCGACGATCTGAAGCACCTGCTCGTCTACCAGAAGGCCTCGTTCAACAGCCCCGTCTGGTTCAACTGCGGTTTCGAGAAGTATCCGCAGTGCTCGGCCTGCTTCATCAATTCCGTGCAGGACACGATGGACTCGATCCTCTCGCTGGCGAAGACCGAGGGGATGCTGTTCAAGTTCGGCTCGGGCACGGGGAGCAACCTGTCGCCGATCCGTTCGGCGCGCGAGCCGCTCGCCGGTGGGGGGACGGCGTCGGGTCCGGTGTCGTTCATGAAGGGGTACGATGCGTTCGCCGGCGTCATCAAGTCGGGCGGCAAGACGCGGCGCGCGGCGAAGATGGTGGTGCTCAACGCCGATCACCCCGACATCGTCGAGTTCATCAACTGCAAGGTCGACGAAGAGAAGAAGGCCTGGGCGCTCATCGACGCCGGATACGACGGCTCGTTCACCGGGCCGGCGTACAACTCGGTGTTCTTTCAGAACTCGAACAACAGCGTGCGCGTCACCGACGACTTCATGCGCGCGGTGCTGGACGACGGTCTCTGGAGAACGAAAGCGGTCCTCGACGGCCGCGAGCTCGACACCTACAAGGCGCGCGAGCTGATGCGGCAGATCGCCGAGGCGACCTGGGTCTGCGGCGATCCCGGCCTGCAGTTCGACACGACCGTCAACGACTGGCACACGTGTTCGAACACCGCGCGGATCAACGCGTCCAATCCGTGCTCGGAGTACATGTTCCTGGACGATTCGGCGTGCAATCTCTCGTCGATCAACCTGATGAAGTTCGTGATCGGCGACGAGGATCCCAAGCGCACCGGCGAATTCGACGCGCGCGCCTTCGAGGCGGCCTGCAAGACGATGATCACGGCGCAGGAGATCATCGTGGACAACGCGAGCTATCCGACGCCGGCGATCGCGAAGAACAGCCACGCCTTCCGTCCGCTCGGGCTGGGCTACGCGAACCTCGGCGCGCTGCTCATGTCGCGCGGCCTGCCGTACGACAGCGACGCCGGCCGCGCCTTCGCCGCGACGGTCACCTCCGTCATGCACGGGGCGGCCTACGCGCAGTCGTCGCGAGTCGCGCGCGATCACGGCGGGCCGTTCGAGGGATACGACAAGAACCGCGAGCCGATGCTGCGGGTCATGCGCAAGCATCGCGCGGCGCTCAAGGACATCGACCGATCCCTCGTGCCCAAGGACATGCTCGAGGCGGCGAAGACGATCTGGGACGAGTGCGTCGAGCTCGGCGAGCAGCACGGGTATCGGAACGCGCAGGCGACGGTTCTGGCGCCGACAGGAACGATCGGCTTCATGATGGATTGCGACACGACCGGCGTCGAGCCGGACATCGCGCTCGTCAAGTACAAGAAGCTGGTGGGCGGCGGCCTGATGAAGATCGTCAATACGACGGTGCCGATGGCGCTCGCCCGGCTCGGCTACACCCCGCAGCAGGTCAGCGAGATCGTCGACTACATCGACGAGAACGAGACCATCGAAGGAGCGCCCCACGTCAGGGACCGGGATCTCCCCGTATTCGACTGCGCGTTCAAGCCGGCCCGCGGACAGCGGTCGATTCACTACATGGGGCACATCAAGATGATCGGCGCCGTGCAGCCGTTCCTCTCGGGTGCGATCTCGAAGACGATCAATGTCCCGAAGGACGCGACGGTCGACGAAGTCCTGCAGGCCTACATCGACGCCTGGCGGCTGGGCGCGAAGGCGGTCTCGATCTATCGCGACGGCAGCAAGCGCATGCAGCCGCTGAACACCTCGCGCGACAAGATCGTCGACGCCGGAACCCAGACGACCCCGCAGCCGAAGCGGCGGAAGCTGCCCGACGAACGCGCGGCGATCACCCACAAATTCGACATCGCGGGGCACGAGGGGTATATCACCGTCGGCCTGTTCGAGGACGGCCAGCCCGGCGAGATCTTTCTCGTGATGGCGAAGGAAGGCTCGACGATCTCGGGCTTCGCCGACGCCTTCGCCCAGGCCATTTCGTACGCGCTGCAGTACGGCGTGCCGCTGCAGGACCTGGTCGACAAGTTCAGCCACGTGCGGTTCGAGCCGTCCGGGATGACGAAGAACCCGGACGTCCGCTTCGCGAAATCGATCGTCGACTACATCTTCCGGTGGCTCGCGACGAAGTTCCTGTCGCCGGACGCTCAGTATCGGGCCGGAGTCAACAACCGGGACGAGATCACGACAACGCCCGAGCAGCTGCCGCTCGAGATCAGGAGCACTCAGGGTGCTCAAGGTGCTCAAGGTGCTCAGGGGGCTCCAGCTCCGCGCGGTGCGGCCTCTTTCGCCGCCATTCAGAACCAGGAAGATGCCCCGCCGTGCTCGACGTGCGGGTCGATCATGGTGAGGAGCGGCGCCTGCTACAAGTGCACCAACTGCGGGACCACGAGCGGCTGCGCCTGACCAGACGTCCGATCCAGGACGTCCGCGCCTTGGACTCGAAAGGGCCGGCCCGTGAGCCGGCCCTTCTTGTTAGAATCACCTCGCCGTGGCTCATTCCATCGTCGCGGGCGCCGCTCTACGAATCGTAGCCAGCGTCGCAACGATTCTGGTCATGCTTCTCCTCTTCAACGCATTCACGCCGGGACTCGATCGGTCTGCGGCGGCCGGCGCGTCCGTCGGATTAGCGATCGCCGTGTCGGCCATCGTCGAGTCGAAGCTCCTGCGGACTCCGCTGTCGGTTCGACTCGTCCTCCTGCGCGGAGTTGTGGCCGGCCTGATAGTCTTCTTCGTCCTGTCTTACCTCCAGGGACGATAGTGGCGATCCGGCCCTGGAGCATCAGAACGATCTGACGGGGATGGCGCTCGAATTCCAGATTTCGTAGGTGCTCCGATCCGTCTTCCCGACGATTCTCGAGATTTCCCCGACCAGCGTCAGGGTTCCCACGTGGCAGCAAACTTGTGTCTCCCTGGCGCGTGAGCGCGATCCAGGGGGGCACATGACGAGGATGCACGGCGGTGCGCAATCGGCGGGCGTCATCCTGCTTGTCTCGGCGGCGCTGCTCGTCGGAACGGATGCGGCCGGCGCCAAAGCCGCAAAGGTCAGCTGGTACGCCGACACCCGCGATCCGTCGTCACGCGACCAACCGCTGCAGCTCGGGAACGGCTCGCAGACGCTGAAGCTCGCAGCCGGGTGGACGTGCATCGTCTGGCCGGTGAAAAAGACGTCCGCGTTCGAGGGCCGGACCACATCGTGCCGCAAAGGCTCCGAGATCTTCGAGTTTTCGGTGCAGTGCGATGCCGGCCGTCCGAAGGACCACGCGCAGATCCGGTTCCGCGACGACGGCGGGATCATCGACTACATCGAAGTGGGATGCCGGCCGACGGCGAATCCGACGAAGACCAAGCGCGGGACGAGCGGCGCCCGGTAGGGTAAGATCCCGGCCGGTTCCGGGATGACGAAGCGCGAGCTGTTGTCCATCATCGATCGCGCCTACAACAAGCAGTCCTGGCACGGCACGAGTCTCCGCGGTTCGATCCGCCGCGTCACGCCGGAGGTCGCCGCCTGGCGGCCGGCCCGCGGTCGGCACAACATCTGGGAGCTCGTGGTCCACGCCGCGTACTGGAAGTACGCGGTCTGGCGGCGGCTGACCGGCGAGAAGCGCGGGTCGTTTCCACTCGACGGATCGAACTGGTTCGCGAGGCCGGAGACGACACGGACGACCCTGACCGCCTCCGCCAAGGCTACGGCGGTCCGCCGAAGCTTCACGCGAAGGCGGAAGGGTCGTGCCACAAGCGTCGACAGGGCCTGGCGGGCCGATGTCGCCCTTCTGGATCGAACGCACGCCGCACTTCGCCAGGCGATCGCCGCGCTTCCGAGCCGCGCGCTTCACGCGAAGCCGGGTGGAAGCGCCGTCAGCAACTTCGCGATCATCGCCGGGCTTGCTGCGCACGACCTTTACCACGCCGGGCAGATTCAATTGCTCAAGAAGCTCTCCGATCGCGCCCGCTAGGCGGGCGCGTGCCGAAGAGTCGTATAATGCCGCGCCCTAGGCCCCGGTCAGTTTGCGGGAGCACACCATGAACACCAGACCGACACTCTTCCGGCGTTGTCTTCTCGTCGCGGTTCTCGCGCCGGCAATGGCCGTAGCGGTCGCCGCCCAGGCGATGGCGGAGGCGAAGCTCGTCCGCTATCCCCACTACCACGGCGGCCGCATCGTGTTCACCTATCTGGCCGACATCTGGACCGCGGACGAGAACGGCCAGAACGTCCGCCGCATCACGGTCCATCGGGCGCGCGACGTGTATCCGCGCTTTTCGCCCGACGGCCAGTGGATCGCGTTCTCGAGCGACCGGAACGGCAACCTCGACGTGTTCGTGGTGCCCGCGGCGGGCGGGACGCCGAAGGCGCTGACCGCGCACTCGGCCGACGACACCGTCCTTGGCTGGGCGCCGGACTCCAAAACGATTCTCTTCGCGACGAACCGTGCCGAGGATTTCACGGGCAAGCTGTACACCGTAGGCCTCGAAGGGGGCATGCCGAGGAACGTCGGCGCCGACATGGGCGTGTGGGCGGTCTACTCGCCGGACGGTTCGAAGCTCGCCATCAATCGTCACGGGCAGGTCTACTGGCGCAAGTACCTACCGCGGCTCCAACCAGACCGACATCACGGTGATGGATGTCGCCGCGAAGAAGTTCACCGACATCACGGACTTCAAGGGACTCGACTCCTGGCCGATGTGGGGCCGCGACGGCTTCATCTACTTCGTGAGCGATCGCGAAGGCAACGGCCTCACGAACGTCTGGCGCGTGTCGGAGAAGGGAGGCGCCGCGCAGCAGGTGACGACCTTCAAGGCCGGCGACGTCCGGTGGCCGTCGATCAGCGCCGACGGCAAGGTCATCCTGTTCGAGCACGATTTCGGCATCTGGAAGCTCGACGTGGCGAGCCGTGCCGCCTCTCCACTCAAGCTCGACATCGCGGCTGAAACGCAGGAGAACACGAGCGAGGTCCGCACGTTCACCTCCGAGGTGGATGACTACGCCCTCGAGCCCTCCGGACGCCGCATCGCCTTTTCCATCCACGGCGAGATTTTTTCGGCTCCGGTGGAAGAAGGGGATCTCATTCAGATCACCGACGGGCCGTCGCGCGACCAGAATCCCGTGTATTCGCCCGACGGTAAGCGGGTCGCCTACATTTCCGACAAGAGCGGCCGCGAGGAGATTTACCTCGCGTCGCTCGACGGGGCCGGCGAGCATCTGAGAATCACCGACCTCGATGCCCTCAAGCTATCGATGACGTGGGCGCCCGATTCGAAGGCCATCGCGTTCACGTCGTCTGACGCCACGCTGCGGCGCTACGACATCGAGGCGAAGAAAACCACGACGCTCGCAACGTCGAAGTACGGGAACATCGGCGCACCCGTTTGGTCGCCCGACGGTCAGTGGATCGCGTACACGCGTGCCGATCAGGTGCGGACGGGCGACGTCTACCTGGTTGCCGCGGCGGGAGGGGAAGAGCGCCTCGTGACGTTCGACTCCTACGCCGACGGAAACCCGCGCTTCTCGCCGGACGGACGCAAGCTGTATTTCGTCAGGAGCGACGGCTTCGGGGGCGGCGGTGGGGGCGGCGGGTTCGGCCCGTCGGGGCAAATCTACGCGATGACGCTCGAGCGGGAAGAGCGCGATCCGGATGATCCGGCCGAGCGCGAGCCTGCGGGCGACGAGCCGGCATCTGCCGAAGGGCGCGCGCGCACGGCCGCGCCGACGGCGCCGGCGAAACCGATCGCGATCGACTTCGGTGGCCTGAAGCGCCGGACCCGACAGGTGACCCGAATGCCCTTTGGCATCTCCGGCTATGCGATCACCCCGGACGGGCGCACGATCGCGTTCGTGACGACCGAGCCGGCCGGGCTGCGAACCCTTCCCGTGATTTACACCATCCAGCAGGACGGCCGGCGGCCGACGCGACTGGTCGCGGCTACGCCGTCGCGCGATGAAGATGACGACGATGCTCCACCCGCTTTCGGCGGCGCAGGCGCCGGCTTCTCGGGGCTGAGCTTCGCCCGCGACGGCCGCGCGCTCTTCTTCCGTGAGGGACGCGGCGTGTATTCCGTGGCGCTTCCGGCCGGCGGGGGAGCGCAGGGGCGGGCGTCGGCGGATCCCCCCGAACCGTCTGGTCCCGGCCGCGACGCGGGACGCCGGCGCGTGACGTTTACGACGCGCGTCCGCATCGATCGTCCAGCCGAGTGGGCCGAGATGTTCGGCGATGCGTGGCGGACGATGAAGTACCGCTTCTATGACCCGAAGATGCACGGGCTCGACTGGGACGCGGCGAAGACGAAGTACGAGCCGCTCGTCGCGCACGTCGGGGACCGTCAGGAGCTGCTGAACATCATCAACGAGATGATTGGCGAGCTGAACGCCTCGCACACCGGCGCCGCGCCGGGCGGTGGGGGAGGCCGCGACGGAGCATCGACCGGCTATCTCGGCCTCGACCTCGTCGCGGACGAAAAGGCTGGACGGTACCGCGTCGCGCACGTGTACGCGGAGGGTCCCTCCGACAAGGACTGGGTCAAGGTTTCGACGGGCGACTACCTGCTGGCCATCAACGGCAAACCGGTGAAGGTGGGTGACGAGTACTGGGCGCTGCTCAACTACCGCCTGAACCGCAAGGTCGAAATCACGTTCAACAGCAAACCCGTGGACGAGGGGGCGTGGAAGACGCGCATTGCGCCGATCAACCAGGGGGCGCAGAACCAGCTTCGCTACGAGCGCTGGGTCAAGGACCGCCGAGCGATGGTGGACAAGCTCTCCAACGGGCGGATCGGATACCTCCACATCCAGGCGATGAATCAGCCGTCGCTGCGGCGCTTCGAAAAGGAGCTTCGCGAGAATCGCACGAAGGAGGCGTTGGTCATCGATCAGCGGTGGAACGGCGGCGGGAACATCGACCAGGAGCTGCTGGGCATCCTCGTTCAGCGCGAGTACCAGATCTGGCAGCCTCGCGGCACCGAGCCGAACGCCCGGCCGTTCTCCGGCTTTTTCGGGCCGAAGATCGTGATGCAGAACTGGCGCTCGGCGTCGAACGCCGAGATGTTCCCCGCCGGGTTCCGTGCGCTCGGGCTCGGGAAAGTCGTCGGGACACCGACCGCTGGGGCCGTGATTGGAACGGGCAGCTACTCGCTCATCGACGGATCGACCGTGCGGACGCCAGGCACGGGCGTCTTCCTCGCCGACGCGCAGCGGACGAACATGGAGAACTTCGGCGTGCCGCCCGACATCTTGGTGGAGAACACGCCGGAGGACAATCTCGCGGGCCGCGATCGCGAGCTGGAAGTCGCGGTCCAGGAGCTGCAGAAGCAGCTGGGATCGCGGACGACGACGGCGACGAGCGGGTCTGGGCGCTGACGGGTCCGCGGATCCGGACGGCGTAGGCCCGACCTTCAGGTCGGGCGTGCCGGGATCGTCCGGTCGTCCGGATGATTCGACCACGCCCGGCCTGAAAGGCCGGGCCTACACCGTCGCCAAACCGCCCCTCGAATTACCGCCGCTTATACCTGAAGCTCACCACCGCTTCCTGATCGACCACCAGCGGTTTGACGAAGCGGAGCGACGATCCGGCGCGCGGGACGTCGACGCGCACCGGCAAGACACCCGCGGCCCGCCGCTGGAGGTTCTGGACGTTGATCGACGGCGTAAAGGTCTGTGAGCGTTCGGCCGTCTGGGTGTTGACCATCGGGCTTTCCGCTTGCACGGTGACATTTTCGTGAACGCCCGATACGTTCATCACGAGATCCACCTGCTGCGACTGCTGGTTGAACTGGAACGACGTGCGATTGGTGGCGAAGCCGGCCAGCTCGGCCGAGACAGTTACCTGACCGGACCCGACATTCGACAGACGGAATCGTCCTTCCCGATCCGTGACGGCATTCTGCGCGCCCTGCGGCGAGTTGACGGTTATCGTTACACCGGGAATCACACCTCCGCCTGAATCGATCACTCGGCCGACGATCTGCCCAGGAGCCTCCCCCGGCGCCGGCATGATCTTGCCGCCGCCCACGCCGGCGCCGACGCCGGGACCGGAGCCCGACCAGACGCCGTATCCGCTGCCGTATCCCTCGGAGCTCGTCGTGATGAAGTCTGCGGTGATCATGTTCCCGCCGAACTTGCTCACCGAGAAGCGGTCCGGTACGAACACCTCCCATTCCACGACACCCACGGGAATGTCCATCTTCGGCAGCGTCATCTGCTGCTGCCCCTTGCGCGCAAACGGCGCGCCGGAGTGCACGTAGACGAACGAAACGGTGTACGGGCCCGTCGGCCGGAAGCCGGGCCTCACCAGCGGCACCCGCGTCCCGTCGCTGGCGGTCGCCGGCTTCGCCGGCTGCCCCGCGACCTCTACCGACACAATCGACGCCCCGGGCGGGAGCGCGACCTTCAGGAACGACTGCGCCCGGTTCTGGAGCTTCAGCACGATCTCCGTCAACGCACGTCCCTCGGGGTTGACGAGCGTCGTCACCGTGGCGCGCTCCGCGATGGCGGCCAGCACCGACGCATCCGGGAAGCGCCGGATGTCGAGCGCGAGCGACGGCGGGACGGCGGAGGTCCGCCGGTAGCGGAAGGCCGCCGCGAGCGGCTGCCGCGCGAGCGCCGCGAGCGCGGGATCGATCTCGCGGACGTCGACACGGCGGATGCCGTCACGCTCCGGCGATGCGAGCTCGAGGGTACCCACCCCTTCCACGGCAACTTCTCCGCGCTCGCGCTCGGCCGCCGGAATCGCCGGGAAGCCTGTCTCGAGCGCGAACGACCCTCCGCCGTTGGCTCGCTCGAGCGCGACGAGGAACTGATGCCTGCGGAGCGACCCATTGTTGAGCGTCAGCACGAGCCGGCCACCCCGATCGTCGCTCGTCTCGATCGACGATCCCGTCACCGACGAGACCTCGTAACCGTCCGGCAACGCGATCTCGATCGTCCGCGGCTCCCCCTGGACGACGGTGAGATCGACGAGCGATGCAAGACGCACCTCGGACTCGGCGATCGTCACGAGCGTCAGCACGTCCGCGAGGAGCCGTTCGTCGCGCGCGGGCGCGGTCTGGGAGCTCGCGCGCAGCGACCACGACACTTCCGCCACGGAGGCCGGATCGAGGGTGACCTCGGCGATCGTGCGTCCTCCCGTCGACGACTTTCTCGTGACGAGTCCCGTCGAGACGTGGACGTCGGTATCCTCGCCCGGCACGTCGATGGTGGCGCGCACGCTTCCGGCGGCGGGCACGGGCAGCGCGAATGAGACGCGCCCAGGCGACGTTCGAAGCGGCGCGCCCCAGTCGACCGCGACCGAGAAGGGACCGGGTCCCGGCAGGAGCGCCGCGTGGCCGCGGCCGTCCGCCAGGAGCGGGACCGGCCGGCCGGCCGATCGCGCATCCAGCACGGCCCCTCCGGCGGCGACGAGATCCACGCGGACGGGCCCCGCGCGGAGCACTTCGCCTTCGACCGTGATCGTCCCGCGCGCCGCGATCGCATCGGCTCGCACTCGAAGGTCGGCCCTGGAAAGCACGGCTCCAACGGGCGGGACGTCAGGCGGGCGCGCGGGCCGCGCGGACAGGTCGACCAGGCGGTCGTACTCGGCGAGCGAGAGCGTCACCGTGCCGAACGGAACCGCCGCCGCGGCCGAGGCCGCGTCCGCGAGCCGGGGGCTCGCGTCGGGGCGGCGCGGCGCCGGCTGGGCCGACACGACGAGTGCTTGCAGGACGAAGGACGCCAGAATCATCGAGAGTCTGAAGTTACGCATGGCCCACCTCATCGCGTCCGCTTGAATGTCAGATCGACCGTCGGAGCCTGGCCTTCAGGCGTCAGCTCCGAGGCGAGGAAGAGCGAAGGTCCGAGCGCGGGAAACGCGACCCGCACCGGCAGAGATCCGACGACAGGCCTGCCGCCCGATTCGTTGAAGCGATCGACGAGCGCTTTCAGCGCCGCGCGGTTCGTGTCGTGCCCCCCTTCGTAAGTGCGGAACTCTCCGTGCGCGGGCGCGTTCGCGAGCGAGGAGGAGATGCGCCGAAGCGCTTCCGCGAACGGTCCCGGATCGGTCGCCTCGCGGAACATGCCCGGCCTGGATTCGACCTCGAAGCGCGGCGAATAATGCAGCGCGACACCCGTGCGTGATATGGGCAGATCGAGAGCCGGCAGCGCGACGCGCGCGAGCCCCTTGTCGGTCCAGCTCGCCACACGCTGCAAGTACAGAACCTCGACGACGAAGGTGGGCGCTTCCTCTCCCGTCCGGCCCTTGTCGAGGGGCAGCAGGACGGCGTCCGTGCCGAACACGCCCGGGCGGACCGGCCGGCCCCCCACCGCGGCGGTCCACATCGTCGAGTCGGCGGGCAGCGTGACCCTCAGGAAGCTGCGCTGGTTGTTTCGCACGGCGTAGCGCGCCTCGACGAGCAGGCGGCCGTCCTCGCTGGCGATGGCGCGGTACCGCGCCTCCTCGACGTTGGCGACGAGCACCGCTTCCGGCGTGAAGCGCTCGACGCCAACGGTGAGGGCGCGCGGATCGCTCCCCGCCATGGGCCTGAACTTGAACGCGATCATCGAGGGCGACTCGCGCCCGGCGACCACATCGGAGAACTCAGACGGGTCGGTCGGCTCCAGCCCGCGGGGCTGGCGTTCTCCGATTTCCCCCGCGCCCGCCACGTCCACGACGACGCCGCCCGTTTCGCGTTCGGCGGCCGTCAATCGCACGAGCGGGATCGCGATCGCGCCATCGCGTGGCGCGCGCAGCTCTCCGTGGACCGTCAGCGACACGTCCGAGGACGACGGCTCCAGCAGGCGCACCTGCAACGACCCGCGCGTGGCATCCCAGTCGGCGACCGTCGGACCCGTGACCTGATTGACCGCGAGGCCTTCCGGAAGCCCAAGCGTGATCTCGCGTGCGAGTCCCTGCACGACCTCGACCCGCACCGCGGCGAGGATCGACGACACGTCTTCACCGAGCGTGACGAGCTCGGCGACCCGTGCGCGCAACCGGAGCGCCTGGGCGGCCCGCCGGTCGTCCACACGCCGCTTCCACGAGAGCGTCAGCGGCTGGTTCGAGCGACCGAAGATTGTCCAGCGCGTCTGGCTCGCGGCTTCCTCGCGCTCGGTGACGAATCCCCCGGAGGCGGTGAGATCGACACCGCCGCGTGGGAGGGCGAGCGCGACCCGCGACACGGCCGACGGTGACGGCGGCAGAACAATCGATTCGACCCCTCCGGAGGAAGCCAGCGGGACAACGATGTCGAGCGTGAGCACCGAACGGCCGGGCCGGGAGAGCAGCACGTGCGGCGGCGACCCGTCGACGATGGACACGGCGCGGCCGTCGAGCCGCGCGTCCGAGACCATGAGGCCCTGCGGTGTCGCGACGCGCGTCCAACCCTGCTTCACCACGTCGATCGTGAGGACCGCGCGCCCGGTCACCGATTCGCCGCTCGTCCCGAGCTCGTAGTCGACGCGGGTCAGCGTGACGTCGGTCGGGAGTGGATCGGGCGCCGGCGCGGCGGGGAACGCGCGCGAGCGCAGCGCGCGGTATTCGTCGACGGGAAGGACGACCCAGCCTTCGCCACCAGCCGCGGCCCCTCCAGGCCTCGCTGGGCGTGGCTGCGACTGCGGCGACTGCGCGACCGTCGTCTGGATTGCGGCGACGACACACAAGACGGCAAGACCCGGCGCGAGAGTCTCTCGCGGCATAGCTCCTCCAGTGGTGCGCGAATGTACGCACCTCGCTCGACGTGACAGACCTTTAGTTCAGACGCGCGCGGTGCCGGATTCAGCCGGGATTGGCAGATCCGTAATCGCGATTGCGATGCCCCGCGAGGCAGGCGGTGATCCCTTTTGCAAACCCGTCACCGTTCCGGGAGGGAGCCGCGCCCGCGGAAACAGGCCGAAAACGGCCAGTGAAGCGATCCGGCTTCGGATCGCCGGATCCGTCTTCACGGATTTCGCGGATCGCGGTTTTCTGATACAACCTCCCCCGGAGTCATGCCATGCGAAGGATGAGGGGAGCAGTTGTGGCGGCGGCGGTAGCCGCGGCAGTGACGGTCGCGGGTGCGCAGGGTCAGGTCACCGCGCCGGAGAAGTTCTTCGGCCATCAGCTCGGCGCGGACCGCGTGCTGGCGCGCTGGGACCGGATGGTCGACTATTACAAACTGCTCGAAAAGGAGAGCGGCCGGCTCAAGGTCATCGACATGGGGCCGTCGACGATGGGGAACCCGTTCCTGCTCGTCATCGTCTCTTCGCCGGCCAACCTCGCGAAGCTCGAGGAGGTCCGGCAGATCAACGCGAAGCTGAGCGACCCCCGCGGCATCTCCGAGGCCGACATCAAGAAGCTCACCGCCGACGGCAAAGCGGTTGTCGTGCAGTCGTTCGGCCTGCATGCCTCGGAGGTCGCGGCCGCGCAGACCGCGCCGGAGTTCATCTACGAGCTGGCCTCGAGGCAGGACGCCGACACGCTGCGCGTGCTCGACAACGTCATCAGCATCATGATCCCGTGCTTCAACCCGGACGGCCAGATCATGGTGGCGGATTTCTACAAGAAGTACGTCGGCAGCGAGTACGAGGGAGCCAACCTCCCGTGGCTCTATCACAAGTACGTCGGCCACGATAACAACCGCGATGCTTTCCAGACGAGCATGGTGGAATCGCAGTACGCGGCGAAGGTACTGTTCCGCGACTGGGTTCCGCAGGCTTACGTCGACCATCACCAGATGGGCGCCTACGGCGCGCGGCTCTACGTTCCGCCGTACGCCGAGCCCATTCGACCTGGCGCCGACCCCCTCGTCTGGCGCGAGATGAGCTGGTATGGCGCGCACATCGCCTACAAGGAAGAGGAAGCGAACCGCGCCGGCATCGTCAACGCGGCGATCTATTCCGGCTGGGGACACTTCGGCTTTCACTGGATCACGCCGTTCCACAACATCGCCGGCATGCTGACCGAGTCCGCGAGCGCGAGGCTGGCGACGCCGCTCTTCCTGCATCCGGATCAACTGCAGGGCGGCTCGCGCGGCCTCCCCGAGTACGAGCCCCAGACGACGTTCCCGAATCCGTGGCCCGGCGGCTGGTGGCGCGTGCGGGACATCGTCGAGCAGCAGAAGATCGCAGCCTGGGCGACGCTCGACATCGCGGCGCGCAACCGCGAGACGGTCCTCCTGAATGCGTACCTGAAGGCGAAGCGCCAGACCGAGCGGGGCGCGCAGGGGAAACCTGCCGCCTATGTCATCTCCGCCGCCCAGCACGATCCGTTGACGACGACGCGGATGATCAACAAGCTGCTCGTCCAGGGGCTCGAGATCCAGCAGGCGCGCGCCGACTTCACCGCCGGCGGGATGGTCTTCGGCGCCGGCTCCTACGTCGTGTCGATGGCGCAGCCGAAGATGGGCGTCGCGCGCTACCTGCTCGGGCGCACGCTCTATCCCGACAATACGTACACCCGCGATCGCGAGGGCAACCCAATCCGTCCGTACGACATGGCGACCGACACCATGTTCGAGTTCATGGGCGTTCGGGTCGAGCCGGTCGACGAACCGGTGAAGGCGGATCTCGCGAAGGTCACGGCGGCGATCGAATCGCCAGGCAAGGTCGCGGCAGGCAGCGCCTACGCGATCGACGGCCGGCTGAACGACGCGTTTCAGGCCGTCAACCTCCTTCTCGACAAGGGCGTTGCCGTCCGTCGCGTCGATCGGCCCGCTTCATCCGGGCTTCGCGCCGGCGATTTCCTCATCGCCGGAGCCTCCGCGGCGGCGGTGGCAGATGTCGCCAGGAAAACCGGCGTCGACTTCAAGGCGCAGTCCAACGAGACCGGGCTGGTGGCTCACGATGTCAAACGACGGCGTATCGGCATGTATCAGCGGTACGGCGGCGGCAACATGGACGAAGGATGGACGCGGTGGGTCCTCGAACAGTGGGGGTTCCCGTACACGAGCCTGTTGGACAAGGAGATCAAGGCAGGAGGCCTCGAGGCGAAGTACGACGTGATCGTCCTGCCTGCGGATTCAGTGGCGGCGATGACCGGCGAGCGGCCCGAGGGGGCCGCAGCGGCTGGACGGGGGCGGGGCGGGTTCGGAGGCGCGCCGGCGACCGTGCCGCCGGAGTATCGGAGCGGCTTCGGGAAAGAAGGATCCGATGCGCTGAAGGCCTTCGTTCAGAAGGGCGGCACGCTCGTGACGTTCGGCGAGGCGGGCGCGCTCCCGATCGAACGGTTCGGTCTGCCGCTGCGCAACGTCGTCGCGGATCGGCGACCGACCGAGTTCTGGTGTCCGGGCTCCACGCTCAACGTCAATGTCGACACCACGCACCCGCTGGCGTACGGCATGCCGCCGCGGGCGCTCGCCGCGTTCCTCGCCGGCAGCCAGGCGTACGAGATCCTGCCCACCGAACGGAACGAGGACATCGAAACGGTCGTGACGTTCGCCGATCGCAACATCCTGCAGAGCGGCTGGCTGCTCGGCGAGCCGCTCGTCGCGAAGAAGGCGGCGATGGTTTCGGTCAGGCACGGAAACGGCCGGGTGGTGCTCATCGGGTTCAGGCCGCAGCATCGCGCCCAGACCCACGGGACGTTCAAGCTGATGTTCAACGCGCTCGTCGGCGGAGCGGACGCGCGTGGGAGCCGAACGACCGAACAAGCGAGTCGTTGATGCCGGCGATCAGGACCTACGGCCTCACGCACATCGCGCTCGTGGTGCGGGATGGCGCCCGGGCTTCGAAGTTCTACAAAGATGTGTTCGGCGCGGTCGAGGTGTACAACCAGGACGGCGTCATTCAGCTGCAGACGCCCGGCACACGCGATGTGATCGTCCTCGAGGAGAAAGGCGGCGCCGGAGCGTCACCGGCCGGGATGAGCGGCGGCATCGCGCACTTTGGCTTCCGGCTGAAGAACCCGAAGGACATCGACGCGGCCGCGGAGGCCGTGACCCGAGCGGGTGGAACGGTTTTGAACCGGGGGGAATTCGTGCCGGGAGAGCCGTACCTGTTCGCGACGGATCCCGAGGGGTACGAGATCGAGATCTGGTTCGAGCTGCCTACTCCCGTCGATCCGGGACGCCGGCCGCGGAAAGGCCAGCCGCGCCGAAGCGGCCCGGGATCGGGGCCGCGGAGGCGGGCGGCGGCGGGGGAGCGAAGAGCGCGTCGTCGATCGGCACGTTGATCTCGATGGCCTTCGTGTAGCTGACGGTCGTCTGTACGGGACCGGCGCCGGTCCGGTCTTCCTGAAGATCTGCGGGGAACTTCACGCCGCCCGCCTCTTTGTGGGCGAGGATGTCGGTCTCGATATTCGCCTTGCGGTCGCCCGGCAGGTTGGTGACCCCTGTGATCCGCCGAACCAGATACGTGGCCGCATCGATGTAGAACGTCCGCGCCACGCCATTCTTCGTCGTGACCTGGATCTTGAACGCGTCGCCGCCTGGCAGCGCTTCGCGGCCTGCGAGCGCGACTGTGTGCCCTTTCTCTTTCCAGTCGACCAGCGGGCCGTCGAAATCGCCGTCGAGGTCGCGCGCCTCGGTGGCCGCCTGCGGCGTTCGATTCGACAGCTTCCCTCCGGCCAGATCCCACACGGCGGCCGGCGTGACCGCGCGAAATACCGGCGGCTGTCCCGGAGCGCTTTGCTCCACGCGGAAGGACTGCGGCCGCTTTTTCAGGATCACGACCTCCAACTCGCTGAACTGGGTGACGACGGTGCGCGTGATCTTGACCGACTGAATCGCCTTGATGCGGTCGTACCCGCCCCGGGCCTGCAGATGGCGCGTCAGGATGTCCTCGGCGGACTGCGCCGACAGGACCGAGGGGATTCCGAGCGCGGCGACGGCCATCACGGCGGGCAGGAGCGCGTGTTTCATGGCCCTATCCTAATTGAGTTTCAGCAGCGCCGGTCCCACCGTTGGTCACATACCCGTTGAGCACACGTGACCTATGTAGTAGATCTACCGAGGTCCCCGACCAATGGCCAGAGGTCTCAGCTTCACCGCCGTCTCAGTGCTTCACGCGATCGCGCGGGGGTATGAATACGGATTCGACGTCATCGATGCGACGGGTCTGCCGAGCGGCACGGTCTACCCCGCGCTCAGCCGGCTCGAGCGGGACGGCTACGTCCGGTCCGATTGGGAGGACGAGGGGGCAGCGCATGCCGACAAGCGGCCACCTCGCCGCTACTACCGTATGACCGCACCGGGTGTCCGCGCGCTCGCGGCCGAGTTGAAGCGGTATCGCGCGCTCGGGCCCGTGCGCCGGGTGTCGCCGGCCCGCGGGCGCGGATGACGTGCTGAAGCTCATCGCGGTCATCGTGCCGGCGGCGGTGCGCACCGAGTGGCTGCGCGAGTGGGAAGCGGAGTACGCATGGCGGAGCCGTCGCGGCCGCGCCATCGGCGGCAGTCGGCTGTGGGGCGCGCTGATTCACGCCCTCTGGCTGCGAAAGGAAGAGTGGAGCTTCGACATGCTGCAGGACCTTCGGTACGCGCTGCGTGTGCTGGTCGGTCGCCCGTCGTTCGCGCTCGTCGCCGCGCTCACGCTGGCGCTCGGCATCGGCGCCAACACCGCCATTTTCAGCGTCGTCTACGGCGTCCTGCTCAAGCCCCTGCCGCTCCGCGAGCCGGATCGTCTCGTGCAGCTCTGGGAGACCAACCCGCTGCGCAACTGGACCAATGCCACGGCGTCGCCGGCCAACTACCTGGATTGGAAAAAACGAAATCGCGTATTCGAGGACATCGGCTATTACCCGGGCCTCGACGACAAGACGCCCTTCGAGGACGACCTGTCCATGATGGTCGGTCAAGGGGAGCCCGAATCGATCACGGCGCTGCAGGTGTCGGCCGGTCTGTTTCCGGTGCTCGGCGTGACCCCATCGCTGGGCCGCGCGTTTCGCGCCGAGGAGCAGGTTCCTGGCCAGCAGCGTGTCGCGATTCTCAGCCACGACCTCTGGCGAAACCGTTTCGACGGCGACCCGTCCGTCCTCGGGCGATCCATCCGAATCAACATGCGCGAGTATGAGGTCGTCGGCGTCATGCCGGCCGGGTTCGCGTTCCCGACGGCCGACATCCAGCTCTGGACGCCGTTTGCGGAGCAGGAGAGCTTTCCGCGACAGCGCCGGCCGCACTACCTGCGCGCGATCGCGCGGCTGAAGCCGGGCGTGACCCTGGAGCAGGCCCGCGCCGACATGGCCGGCATCGCCGCCCAGCTCGAAAAGGAGTATCCCGAAACCAATACGCAGATGGGCGTCGGCCTCGGCCCGCTCCATGACTGGGTCGTCGGCGACGTGCGCACGGCGCTCCTGGTCTTCATCTCCGCCGTCGGCGTCGTCCTGCTGATCGCCTGCGGCAACGTCGCCAATCTGCTGCTCGCGCGCGCGGCGGGGCGGACGCGGGAATTCGCGGTGCGGACCGCGCTCGGCGCCGCCCGGCTTCGCCTCGTCCGTCTGCTCCTGACCGAGAGCTTCCTCCTTGCAATCGCCGGCGGTCTCGTCGGGATCCTCGTCGCCGAATGGACGCTCGGCGTCCTCATTCGGCTCAGCCCGGAGGATTTGCCGCGGCTGAACGAAGTCCGCATCGACGGATGGGTGCTTGCTTTCATGGCGCTCGTGACTGGCGCGACAGCGTTTCTCTTCGGCCTCGTCCCCGCCTGGCAGAGCTCACGGATTGATGCCGCAGCGCTGAAAGATGGCGCGCGGACGACAAGCCCCGGCGGCCGGATGACGCGCCGGCTGCTGGTCGTCGGCCAGGTGGCGGCATCGGTTGCACTCGTGGCATGCGCCGGCCTCCTCGTGCGCAGCTTCGAGCGGCTGCAGCGCGTGCCGCCAGGCGTGGATCCGGCCAACGTCGTCACGTTCCGCATCAACCTGCCAGGCCTGAAGTACGACAGCAACGACAAGACCATCGCGTTCTTCGAGACGCTCGCCGAGCGGCTCCGCTCGCTGCCTGGAGTCACCGCCGCGGGTGGGACGACCGTTCTCGCACTCGAAGGATCAGGATGGACGGGAGACTTGTTCATCGAGGACCGGCCCGATGTCTGGGGGCGTGATCTGCGCCATAAGACGATCGTGCCGGGTTATTTCGCGGCCATCGGGCTCCCTCTCGTACTCGGCCGTGACTTCGCAGCTTCCGACACGGCGTCGGCGCCCGCCGTGGCCATCATCAACGAAACCATCGCGCAGCGGTACTTCAGGGATGCCGATCCGATCGGCCGGCGTATCGCGTTCGAGAACCCGCAGCGCAATCCGAAAGTTGGCTGGTCGACGATCGTCGGAGTCGTCCGCGACGAGAAGCAGGACAGCCTCGGCAAGGCCGTCGCGCCCGAGGTGTACGACACGCACCGGCAGAACGCGGATTCCGGGATGGCCATCGCCGTGCGCGCTCGTGTACCTCCTGAGACGCTCCTCCCGGAGGTCCGGAAGATCATTCGCGACCTCGAGCCGGGCCTGGCGCTGTACGACATCCGCACGCTCGAAGAAGTCGTGGCGCGTTCGATGTCGCGCGAGCGGTTCACGACGTGGCTGGTAACGGTATTCGCCGCTCTCGCGCTGATGATCGCGGCAGTCGGCGTCTACGGCGCCGTCGCGTTCTCGGTGAGCCGCCGAACACGGGAGATCGGCGTTCGCGTCGCCCTCGGCGCCTCGCGCGGCGCGATCGTCCGCCTGGTGATGACCGAGGCGCTCGGTCTCGTGGGCGTGGGGCTCTTTCTCGGTCTCGTCGGCGCGGCGGCCGGCGGTCGTGCGATCCGCACGCTGCTCTTCGAAACCGCGCCAACCGATCCCATGACGTTCGCCGCGGTCGTGGGGTTGCTCGCGGTCACGGCAGTCGCCGCTGGCCTGGGCCCGACTCGACGCGCGCTCTCGGTCGATCCGATCGAGGCCCTCAGATATGAGTAGCGCAGCCCTTCAGGGCTGCCCGGGCGCAGCGCGTAGCGCAGCCCTTCAGGGCTGCCAGATTGCGAGCGGCTGATCCGCTCTCGGCGACAGGCCGACCTCGAGCAGCCTGGCGATGGTCGGCGCGATCTGCGTCATCCTGATCACTCCGAGCCCTCCGCGTTTGGCGAGCCTCGGTCCGCTCACGATGAACGACGCGTGCAGCTCCGGCCGGTCCGGGGCGAAGCCGTGCCCGCCCTTGCTCGTCGACGGCTTGACGAGCGCGTCGTGCCCGCTGCCCGTGTAGAAGCCGTTGACGACGTCGAGGCCGAACGCCGCGTCCGGATGCGCGCCGGCATTCGCGAGATCCTTGCTCGTCCAGACCGATCGGATTCCGTTGGCTGGATCGGCCTTCAGGGTCTGCAGCAGCTTCGCGACGCGATCGCGCGTCGCGGTATCGCCGGGATCCTTGAGGTACACGAAGCCGGAACCGCCGCTCGAATGGAAGTACGCCTTCCAGTCCGTGATCGCGCCGCGCTCGTTGACCGAGATGAGTCCGTCCTGTTTCAGTGCCGTGTTGGGCTGGACCATCTGTTGCAGCGGCAGGAAGCCGTGGTCCGAGACGATGACGACCTGGGTCCGGCCGGCCATCCCGGCCTGCGCGATCGCATCGACGATCTCGCCGATGTAGCCGTCAATCGTCTCGAGCGTTTTGGTCGCCTCCGGCGTGCCTGGACCGTTGTTGTGCTGCGCGCCATCGAGCTCGATCAGATGGAGCAGCAGCAGGTCGGGCCTGCGCGTGCGCAGCAGATGTGTCGCGATTGTCGTCCGGTGCCGGTCGTTCTGCGGCCAGCCGAACGGCTGCCCTTCGGCAATCTCGATCGCGTCGAGCAAATCGCCGGGTCGGCTCATCGCTTTCAGCAGGTTCAAGGCTTCGGGATGGCGCGAGCGCCAGAACTCAGGCACGACGTACTCGGCGTCGAGCCCCACGGTCACCGGCCATGAGACCGCGCCGGCGCGGAGTCCGCGCGCCCGGACGGCGCCGACGAGCGTCGGCGCCTGAATCTGCCGCGCATACCAGTACCACGCCGCATTGGATCGCTCTTCGGGGTCCAGGATCCGGTTGTCGAGTATGCCGTGCACGGCCGGCGGCACGCCCGTGATGAGCGAGGTGTGGGACGGGTAGGTCACCGTCGGCAGGACGCCGACGACGCCTGCGGCCCAGGCGCCTTCGTCTTTCAGTTTTCTCAGCCTCGGGATGTTCGCGCCGTCGTTGCCGGTATACCTCGATGGCATGAAGCCGTCGATCGAGATCATGACGACGGCAGGCGTCTCTGACTGCGCGCTGGGCAGGGCGAGGCAGAGCAGCGACGCCGCGACGAAGAGTAGTCTGCGCATGGCGCGAGAAGATATCACCGGCGGGCGACGGATGGGTAACACGTGTTTGGCTGCGAGCCGTTTCGTCCAACGCCATGCTCGCAGCCAACTACGTTCAGGCCGGTGGGACTCCATCATCCGTGCTAGCATCCGGCCGCACAGGGACATTCGGGTGGAAGAAGGCCTCGCGGCCTTTCGCGCATGGCTGCGCAGGAGACCAGCGGTCTACTCCAAGACACGTTAGCCAGCGTCCGAGGCTTTGCGACGCTTCATAGCCCAGTCCAGAGAGAGATCCCGTGCTGGATCACGTCAGCCTTCGTGTCACCGACTACGATCGTAGCAAGCGATTCTACGAGGCGGCTTTGGCTCCGTTGGGCTACGTCCTCGCCATGGAAACCGACTCCGGTGCCGGCTTTCGGAAGGGCTTTATCCCCGTGTTCTGGATCAAGCAGGGCGACACCACGCGGGCCCAGGTCGCGGCATCCCCTATGTCCGGCTGTGGCGGGCCAGCGGTCCATGTCGCGTTCGCTAGTGACGATCGGCAGTCGGTCGACGCCTTCTACCACGCTGCCCTCAAAGCCGGTGCGCGCGACAATGGCACGCCGGGCCTGCGTCCCAACTACCACGCGAACTATTACGGCGCATTCGATCTCGATCCAGACGGCTACAACATTGAAGCCGTGTGCCACAAGTCGGAACCATGAGTGACTCGCCCCGGACGTCGCCGTCGTCCACCAGACTCACGAGATGAGTGGGATGCAGAACCCCGACGGGCAGAGGATGCCGCCGCACCAGGAACGCAGCATTCGTGTCTTGGTGAAGGAGCGAGGCAAATGGCTCACCACAGCGTTTCACAATACGATGGTGCGTGAGGCTGAACCGCCGGCTCGCACAAAGCAGTAAGGCACACACGAGGCGCGCGTGCAGCCTAACAAAGCGCTGAAGCTGACGAGCCTCGCGTGGCCCGGCCGGGCTCGGCCCGCTGCTTAGCGCTGCGTTAGACCGCTTCGGGGCGGCAACATGACGGCACAACCTCATGGGATCGTGATGTCTGGAATCAGATGGCCAGCCCCGCGATACCGGCAACTTGCAGCGCTCCTCGAAGTGGTCGGTGTGTTCGTGGTCGCCACGCTGCTGGCCCGGCTGGCGAGCCGCAGTCTCGCCCTTGGGCCGGCGAACCTCCGAGCACTCGCGCCCGGTGTGGAGCCGGACTTCATCAGGCTCAGTTGGAGCACAGGCGCGAACCTCCTCTTACGATACGGCCTCGTGCTCGGGCTCGCGTTCGCGGTGGGCTGGTGGCACCGCAGACGTCGCCTATCCGAGTACGGCGTGACCGCCGCTGGCCGTTCTCTTGGCGAGCACGTGGGCATTGCGGTGCTTTTGTTTGCCGCGGTTGGCATCCTCCCCATGCTGGTGAAGCTGCTCCCGGAACTCTTGCCCATGGGGCGCGCACCGCAGCACTGGGCCCTTACCGAATCACTGCAGACACCGGGAATGTGAGTGTATTTGTTCGTCAGCAGCTTTGGACTGGTGCCGATCGCCGAAGAGCTCTTGGCGCGCGGCTACATCCAGTCTCGGCTCGCGGAAGATTTCGGTCCCGCGGCCGCCATTCTGATCACCGCTATCTTTTTCACCTTCTCGCATACCCAGTACTTCATTGCCAGCCCGATCGGAGTCGGTATGCTGGCGTCGCTCCTTGTCGGATCGATTGCGGGAGGCTACGTGCGTCATCGAACCGGCTCCCTGCTGCCCGTGATCATCGCGCACGCACTCGGGAATCTGCCTTTCCGGGGATGGCTCGAGCCGACGGTTCTCGGAGTGATGCTGGTACTGGCCGCCAGTTGGGCGCGTCCGATCTACAGATACGGTGTGGAGCTGTGGCAGGACGTGATGGTTCGGGACGCGCTTCGAGCGGCCCTGGCGGGCTTCGTGGTTCTCGCCATCGTGCTGGCGCAGGTCATGCTGGCTCCAGCCGTTTTGCCAGTGTCGGCGACGATGGCACTGGGAGCCGCGCTGATACTGGAATTCCGGGAGAAGCGGTCTAACCGAGCGCTGCAGCCGGCGGGCGCGTGATCTGGGCCGCCCGCGGCTGAGCGCCGAACGTTAGACCGCCATCAGAGTACTGTTTGGAGGCGCGCGTGTCGGAGCTCAAGACAAAACCCACAGAAGTCAGTGCCGAGAGTCACATTGCTGCCATCGCGAAGGAGGAGCAACGGAATGACGCCCAGACGCTGCTTGCTCTCATGCGAAGAGTTACCAAGCAAGAACCAAGAATGTGGGGGCCAAGCATCGTCGGATTCGGGAGCTACCATTACAAGTACGCAAGTGGTCACGAAGGCGATTCCGCTCTCGCTGGGTTTGCCGTGCGGGGAAGTGAGCTCGTCGTTTACATCGCGCCGGGCTTCGAAGGTCGTGACGTCTTGTTGGCGAAGCTGGGAAAGCACAGGACTGGGAAGGTATGTGTCTACATCAGGCGCCTGGCCAACGTCGATCTGAAGGTCCTGGAAACGCTGGTCGCCCGATCGGTAGCGGACACGAAGCGTCGCTATCCCAAACCCCGTTAACGACGACGCCTGACCCTGTCTTGCACCGGACTCGCCTTCGGCGAGCCGGTGACGTCCACGTTAGGCAGCGTCACACATCGCGTTCAGCACTGCCACCATGGCGCCCATGGGACATCCTGTTGTTGATCGCCTGGACGAGGAGGAATATGAAGCACGTCGCGAACTCCCGATTCGCCATCAAGAGCTGGGACGAGAAGCCGTACAGTGAGCGCCCGGACCTACCGAAGCTGACTCGGGCCGTGGTCACCAGGACGTTCACCGGCGATATCACGGGTGATGGGCATGTCGAGTACTTGATGATGTACCGCAGCGACGGCTCGGCCACGTTCGTCGGCCTCGAGCGGGTCGTCGGGCGGGTCGCAGGGAAAGCGGGCAGCTTCGTGCTCCACCGCACTGGAGTATTCGAGAACGGCGTGGCGAAGGAGTCCTATTTCGTCATCCCCGGCTCTGGCACGGGAGACCTCGCAGGCCTACGCGGCGAGGGTACGTCGGCTGTTGGGCACGGGACTGAACATCCTCTCGCGCTGAACTATGAGTTCGGCTAGCTCACAAACGGCTCATGTTTGTGGCCACGATTCCCATCCTTGGCGCCGCCTTCGCCCAGGTGGTCGTCAGCTAGAGAGTTAGACTGTCCGCATGTCGATCGCCACTCGCTATGTGGATGCCGGTGGCCGCCAAATACGCGTCCTGGAATCCGGCAGCGGCCAGCCGCTCATGCTCATCCATGCCTTCCCCCTGACGGCTGACCTCTGGCGGCCGCAGCTCGACGCCCCGCCGCCCGGTTGGCGCCTCGTGGCGCCGGATGTGCTCGGGCCCGATGACGCGTCGATGGATGACTACGCGGCGCGGCTCGAAGCGATCGCCCGCGAGCTTGGGCTGGATCGCGCCGGCCTCGTGCTGGGAGGCCTGTCGATGGGCGGCTATATCATCTTCGCGCTTCTCCGGCGCGCGAAGCTCTCGGTGCGTGGGCTCGTGCTGGCCGACACGCGCGCTGAGGCGGACACTGAGGAAGGCCGGGCCGGCAGAAAGAAGATGATGGCCCTTGCGGATGCCGAGGGAGCCGACGGCGTCGCGCGCGAGATGCTGCCGAAGCTGCTGGGTGAGACGACGCGGCGCGAACGGCCCGATGCCGTGTCGGCGATTGGAGAGCTCATACGGGCGAACCACCCGGCGGCGATAAGGGCCGCGGTCGCCGCGATGATGGCGCGGCCCGATTCGACAGCGCTCCTCCCGTCGATTGCCGTCCCCACGCTCGTCGTCGTCGGCGAGGAGGACGTCCTGACACCGCCGCCGAACGCGGAGGCGCTCGCCCGCGGCATCCGCGGCTCGCGCCTCGTCCGCATCCCGAAAGCGGGCCACCTGTCGAGCTTCGAGCGCGCCGACATCTTTACGGCAGAGCTTGCGGGTTTTCTCCGAGGTCTCTGAGGTACCATCGCCGGCATGCCGCGACTCGTTTCAGTTCTCCTTCTGGCGTCGGTCGTCTCGGCCCAGCAGCCCCCGTCGACCGCCGAACCGCTGCACCGGCCCTTCGACCAGATCCTCGATCTGTATGTTCGCGACGGCTACGTGTATTACCGCGCGCTCCGCGCGGAGCGCGCGGCCCTCGATCGGTATGTGGCCTCGCTGAACGTCACGGCGTCGGAGTATGCGGGCTGGTCGCGCGAGCAGAAGATCGCATACTGGCTGAACGCGTACAACGCGTTCGTGCTTCAGACCGTCGCGCAACATTTCCCGATTCAGGGGCGCGCCAAACAGTATCCGGCTGGCAGCATCAGGCAGGTTTCCGGCGCCTTCGAACAGAAACGTCACCGCGCCGTCGGGCGCCAGGTCTCGCTCGACGAGATCGAGAAGTCGCTCGCCGAGTTCCAGGATCCGCGTGTGTACTTCGCGCTCGGCCGAGGCGCGGCGGGAAGCGGCCGTCTCAGGAGCGAGGCGTACAGCGCCGACCGGCTGGAACAGCAGCTCGCGGCGCAGACGACCGACTTCCTCAGCCACCAGAACCACCTCCAGATCGACCGTTCCTCGAGCACGATTGCGGTCTCTCCCATCGTGGGGTGGCACGAGGCAGAGTTTGCGGCCGCCTATGGCGGGGCGGACAAAGCGCCGCCCTATGCGGCCTCGAGAAGCCCGATCGAACGGGCCGTCATCGCGCTCATCCATCCGGTGCTGCTCCCATCCGAACGCGAGTTCATCGGGCAGAATCAGTTCAAGCTGTCCTGGCAGGAATTCGACTGGAAGCTGAACGACCTCGGCGCGAGGTAGAATGCTCAATTCTGATTGCTGAATTCTGAATGCTGAATTCAATTCAGCACTCAGCAATCAGCAGTCAGCAATGGACCTCCAGCTTTCCGGCAAGGTTGCTGTGGTCACCGGCTCGAGCCGTGGCCTCGGCCTGGCATCCGCGCGGGCGCTCGTCGACGAGGGCTGCCGCGTGACCATCTGCGCGCGCGGCGGCGAGGCGCTCGATCGCGCGGCGCGTGAGCTCGGCGAGCGCTCGCTTCCGGTTCGTGCCGATGTCTCGACGGTCGAGGGCATCCAGGCGGTCATCGCGAAGACGGTCGACGCGTTCGGCGGCCTGGACATTCTCGTGAACAGCGTCGGTCGCGCCGGCGGCGGCGACATCGTGGCGGCGACGGACGCGGAGTGGCAGGCGGCGTTCGACGAGACGCTGTTTCCCGCCGTCCGCGCGTCGCGCCTGGCCGTGCCCCTCATGCGGGCGCGCGGCGGCGGAGTGATTCTGATGATCGCGTCCATCTGGGGGCGCGAGTCGGGCGGGCGCATGACGTACAACGCGGTCAAGGCGGCCGAGATCAGCCTCGCCAAAGCCATGGCGCAGCAGCTCGCGAAGGACAACATTCGCGTCAACAGCGTGTGTCCAGGCTCGATCTCGTTCCCCGGAGGCTCCTGGTGGAAGCGCCAGCAGGAGGATCCCGACGGCATGGCGGAGTTCGTCCGCCGCGAGCTGCCGTTCGGCCGGTTCGGGCGGGCGGAGGAGGTCGGCGCGGTCGTCGCGTTCCTCGCGTCGCCGAAGGCGAGCTGGGTCAGCGGCGCGGCGATTACGGTTGACGGGTGCCAGTCACGGTCGTTGATCTGACGGACGTAGGGAGCTGTTGAACAGCATGGCCGATTTGATTCAGTCGACCGCCGATTTTCTCTTCATCCCCATCCTGGTCGTCGTTCTTTTTGGAGCCGGCCTCTTCCTGACGATTCGACTCGGTGTCGTTCAGGTGCGCCGCTTCGGCGACGCCGTCAGGGCGTTCTTCCCGCGGCCGGACCGCGGCGCCGAAGGAGCGCTCACTCCGTTTCAGGCGTTCATGACCGCGCTGGCGGCCACGATAGGCACCGGCAACATCGCCGGCGTCGCCGCGGGGATCGTGTCGGGCGGACCGGGCGCGCTCTTCTGGATCTGGTGCTACGGGTTCTTCGCCACGTCGATCAAGTTCTCCGAGGCGGTGCTCGGAATCACGTTCCGCTCGACACGCGGCGGGGACTTCGGGTCCGGGCCGATGTACTACCTCCGCGATGGCCTCCGTTCGCCTGCGCTCGCGATGACCTACGCCGTCGTTGCCGGCATCGCCGCGCTGACGACGACGCCGTTTACGCAGACCAATTCGATTGCGCTCGTCTGGAACACCCAGTTCGGCGTGCCGAAGTGGGTCAGCGGTCTTGCGATCGCCGTGCTCGCGTGGCTCGTGATCATCGGCGGGATCAAGTCGATCGGCCGCGCGGCGGCGAAGCTGACGCCGCTCAAGGTGGGTTTGTACCTCGCGAGCGGCCTGTTCGTGATCGTCTGGTTCGCCGCCTCCATTCCGTCGGTCCTCAGCCTCGTCGTGACGGAGGCGTTTTCACTGCGCGCCGGCGCCGGCGGGACGCTCGGCATCCTGATCGCTATGCGCTACGGCCTCGCCCGCGGACTCTACGCGAACGAGGCCGGCTATGGGACGGCCGCGGTCGCCTACGCGACCGCGCAGAGCACGCGGCCCGTGCAGCAGGGGCTCAACGCGGTCATGGAGACCTTCCTCGTGTCGTTCGTGACGTCGACGATTACGGCGATGACGGTGCTGCTGAGCGGCGCCTACCTGTCGGGCCAGACGAGCACCGCCGCCGTCGCCATGGCCTTCAACGCCGCGATTCCCGGAGGCGTGGGCGGGTTCATCGTCGCGTTCTGCGTGTTCCTCTTCGGCTATACGACGCTCATCGGGTGGGCCTACTACGGTGAGGAGTTCCTCAAGTACTGGCTCGGGCGGCGCGTGGTCATGCCGTATCGCTGGATCTACTGCCTGCTCATCCCATTTGGCGCCGTCACCCGGGTCGAAGTTGTCTGGGCCTGGGGAGATCTGATGAACGCCCTCCAGATTTTCCCGAACATCATCGGCGTCCTCGGGCTCAGCGGCCTCGTCGCCAAGGTCGCCCGCGACCGCACCTGACTCGTTACTTTCGCCTATTGATCGCCGGCGAAGCCGCTGTTACCATTTCTTCGCCTTGGCGCTTCCAGCCCGCATCTCGGACAAAGAGAACGGTTTGCAGGAGGTCCTGGCGCGCCTCGAGGCGTCGCGGGGGCCCGCGGCCGCCGGCGCGGACCCCATCGTCACGGCGGTCGAGCGGATCCCGGCGGTTGCGGCCGAGTACACGGCCTTCCCGGAACGGGTCGACCAACGCCTGCGCGCCGCGCTGAGCTCACGCGGGATCGGCCAGCTCTACACCCATCAGGCGGATGCGATCGGGCACACGCTCGGCGGGCGGAATGTCGTCATCGTCACGCCCACCGCCTCAGGCAAGACGCTCTGCTACAACGCGCCGGTCCTGGATGCCGTTCTGCGCGATCCGTCGGCGCGCGCGCTCTATCTTTTCCCGACGAAGGCGCTCGCCCAGGATCAGCTCGCCGAGCTGCAGGCGCTCGCCGAATGCCTGGCCGAGCAGGCGCAGGCGGACATCGGCGTGTTTACGTACGATGGGGACACGCCTCAGGACGCGCGACGCGCGGTCCGGGGCCGCGCCCACGTGGTGCTGACCAACCCGGACATGCTGCACTCGGGGATCCTGCCGCATCATCCGCGCTGGGCGAAGCTGTTCGAGAACCTGCGCTTCGTCGTCATCGACGAGCTGCACGCGTACCGCGGCGTGTTCGGCAGCCATCTCGCCAACATCATCAGGCGTCTCCATCGGGTCTGCCGGCACTACGGGTCGGACCCCGTGTTCATCTGCTCGTCGGCGACGATCGCGAATCCGCGCGACCTGGCCGAGCGGCTGACCGGCGAGCCATTCGAGCTCGTCGAGCGGAGCGGCGCGCCGCGCGGCGAGAAATTCTTCCTCTTCGTCAACCCGCCCGTCGTGAACGCGCAGCTCGGCATCCGCCGATCGTACCTGTCGCAGACCCGTCAGGTCGCGCTGGAATTCCTGAAGCGCAACCTTCAGATCATCGTGTTTGCGCAGAGCCGGCTGTCGACCGAGATCCTGACGACGTATCTCAAGGATGCGTTCGAGGGACCGCCGGGCGCCTCGGATGTCGTCCGCGGCTACCGGGGCGGGTATCTGCCGCTGCGGCGCCGCGAGATCGAGAAGGGGTTGCGCGACGGCGACGTCCGCGCCGTCGTGTCGACCAACGCGCTGGAGCTCGGGATAGACATCGGCGCGCTCGACGTCGCCGTTCTCGCGGGATATCCGGGCACGATCGCGGCGACGTGGCAGCGCGCGGGGCGCGCGGGGCGCCGATCGAGCCGCTCGGCGGCCGTGCTGGTGGCGTCGAGCGCGCCGGTCGATCAGTTCATCATCCGCAACCCGCACTACTTCTTCGGCGCGAGCCCGGAGCACGCGCTGGTCAATCCCGACAATCTGCATATCCTCCTCGACCACGTGAAATGCGCGGCGTTCGAGCTGCCGTTCCGCGAGGGGGAGGCGTTCGGCGGTCAGCCCGGCATGACGGCCTCCGGCGACACGATTGACGTCCAGGCGGTGCTGACCGTGCTGGGCGAGGAAGGCTTCGTCCACTTCGCCGACGGCCACTGGAACTGGACGAGCGAGTCGTACCCGGCGGACGCCGTCAGCCTGCGGTCGATCTCTTCCGACAACTTCGTTGTCGTGGACCGGACCCCGGGCCAGGGCGAGCGCGTGATCGGGGAGACGAGCTTCACGAGCGGGCCCGCGACGCTCCACGAGAAGGCGATCTACCTCGTCGAGGGGCAGCTCTTCCACGTCGAGCAGTTCGACTTCGACGGCCGGAAAGCGTACGTGCGGTCGGTCGAGTGCGACTACTACACGGACGCCATCACCTACACGCGCGTCACGATTCTCGACACGTTCGAGTCGGAGAAGAGCTCCCGATCGCACGGCGAAGTCCACGTCGTGTCGCGGGTCGTCGGCTTCAAGAAGATCAAGTTCTACACCAACGAGAACGTCGGCTCGGGCGAGCTGGATCTGCCCGAGCAGCAGATGCACACGACGGCGTACTGGCTGACGATTCCGCGCGAGGTGATGGCGGCGCTGCCGTTCGCGTCCGACGATCGGCGCGACGGCGTCGTAGGGCTCGCCTGGGCGATGAAGCACGTCGCCCAGCTCCTTCTGATGTGCGACGGGCACGACATCGGCCTGTCTATTGACGGTGGCAGCCTCGACCGACCCATGCGGACCGGCGGGGCGGCCGACACCAGCGAGGCCCCTCTCGAGCCGAACGTCTTCATCTACGACAACTATCCAGGCGGCATCGGGTTCAGCCAGCCGCTCTACGGCCTGCACGAGACGCTCGTGTCGCGCACGCGAGATCTGATCGCCGCCTGCCCGTGCGAGTCCGGCTGTCCGTCCTGCGTGGGTCCGGAGGGAAACACCGGGCCGCACGCGAAACGCGTGGCCTCGCGGATACTCGACATGCTCGTCGAGCGCTTCGGGAGCGAGGCCTCGTGACCGACCTCGCGTCGCGTCTCCGGCAGGCTCTTCACTCAGGTTCGGGATCCGCTCCGCGCCGCGAGCTGACCTACGAGCCGGACAGCGGCGCATACGAGCGGACGACCGACATCGACGAGCTGTGCGCCGCGTTGACCGCGGTGCCGGCCCAGACGCCAGCCGGTCGATGCCTGCAGGTCAACCGCCGCTACGAAGCGGACCGGTGGTACGGCGACATCCAGATCGGGAACTGCGAGCTGACGGATCTTTCGCCGGTTGAGGTGCTGTGCGCTCCAAACGCGGGGAGCTCAGGAACCCCTGGAAGCTCTGGAACCCCCGTTTTCCTTGATATCGAAACGACCGGCCTGAGTGGCGGCGCCGGCACGGTCGCGTTTCTCGTTGGCTGCGGATACTTCGATCTGGGCGCCTTCCAGATTCATCAGTTCCTCCTGCCGTCGTTCGCGGCCGAGCGCGCGCTGCTCGCGGCGGTCGCCGCTTCAATCGAGCCGGCCGGATGCATCGTCACCTACAACGGGAAGACGTTCGATCTGCCGCTGATGGAGACGCGCTGGCTTTTCCATCGGATGAGCATGCCGATGGCCGACAAGCCGCACGTGGACGTGCTGCACCCGGCACGCAGGCTGTGGCGTCATCGATCCGGCATCGAGCCCGAGGGCTGCAATCTTGCCGTTCTCGAGCGCGATCTCTTCGGCGTCCGGCGGATCGGCGACGTGCCCGGCCTCGAAATCCCGTCCCGGTACTTTCGTTTTCTACGATCGGGCAATCCGGCGCCGCTCGAAGCCGTACTCGAGCACAACCGTCTCGACCTGGTGTCGCTGGCCGTGGTGACGGCGCGCGTCGCCGAGATCGCGCGCGGCGGGTCGCCCGCGTGCCGCGACGGCCGCGAACGGGTCGCGCTCGGACGCCTGTTCGAACGCGCGGGGAAGCTCGACGAGGCGGAGCGGTGCTACCGCGACGCGACCCGCGACAGGAACGCCCGGGTGAGCGCCGACGCGTGGTGCCGGCTGGCTCTGCACCTGCGCCGGGCGCGCCGGTACGCGGACGCGGCCGACGCCTGGCAGCACGTCTTGGAGAGCCTGGGAAGCTCCAGAGCTCTTGGAACCCCTGAAACCCTTGGAACCCTGGCCAGGGAAGCTCTGGCGATTCACCTGGAGCACCGCTCAGGGAATCTCGATGGCGCGCGAGCGCTGGCGCTCGAGGCGCTCCTGGATCTCGAGGAAGCGGAAGAGGCGCCTGGCCGCCGAGACGCGCTGCGCTATCGCCTGGCGCGCCTGGACCGGAAGCTGGCCGCCGTACAGCAAAAGAGCGGCGCAAGCGCCCCTCTATTCGGGCCGGGCTGAAGCCCGGCCCCAGCAGCCCTGAAGGGCTGCGCTACGCCCTCGCTCCCGCTTTCTTGCCCTTGGTTGTTTCTTTGGCTGCCTTCGCGGCCGTCTTCCGGCTCTCGGACGTCTGCGCCCCGAAGCGCTTCGTGAAGCGCTCGACGCGTCCCTCAGTGTCGATCAGCTTCTGGCGGCCGGTGAAGAACGGGTGACAGGCCGAGCAGATCTCCAGGTGCAGTTCCGGTTTGGTCGAACGGGTCTTGAAGGTGTTGCCGCACGCGCAGCGCGCCTCGACCTCGTGGTACTTCGGGTGAATCCCTTCCTTCACGGCGTGCTCCTTTTGCCCCTTGGGAAAACGACATTATACCAACCCCGAGCCCCAGCTCCCAAGCCCCAGGCCCCAAGCCCTAAGGAATCACCATCGTCCGGTCCCACCGGTGCCGCCTGAGCTCCGACAAGATCCCGGCCTCCAGTGGTTTATCGTCCGACGCGTTCACGTTCCGCTCGACGTGCCCCGTTCTGCGCATGCCCGGAATCGTCGTCGAGACGGCAGGGTGATGCAGGATGAATCGCAGCGCCAGCTCGGGCAGCTCCATGCCGGGGGGCACGGTCCCGCGAACCGCTTCCACGCGCTTCAGGGTGGTCGCGAGATTTTCCGGTGTGAAATATAGATTGCGCCAGTCTCCCTCGGGCCATGTCGCGTCGGCTTTCAGGGCTCCGGTCAGGCTCCCTTCGTCGAACGGCACCCGCGCGATGACGGCTACGCCGAGGCGCTCGCATGCCGGGAAGAGGGCGTCCTCTGGCGCTTGATCGAAGATGTTGTACACGACTTGCACGCTGTCGACGAGTCCGGTCTCGAGCGCCTCGAGTACGTTGTCCGGTTCCCACCGGTTGACGCTGATGCCGAAGCCCCGGACGAGGCCTTCGTCCTTGAGCGCGCGAATCGCCCGCTGCCACGCCGGGTTTCTGGCCCACGCGTCGCTCCAGGCGTGAAATTGTTGAAGATCGATCGCGGCGACGCCGAGATTCTCGAGGCTCTTCTCCGTGTACTCGCGGATGTGGTCGGTGGGGAAGACCTCCTCGAGCGAGCAGGAGTCCAGCGCCGTCCACCTCAGGTTCTTCGGCGGGACCTTGGTCGCGACGTATAGACGGCGACCTGAATGCCGGCGAAGCGTTTCCCGCAGCAGCTTCTCGCTGCGCCCGGCGCCATACGCCCAGGCCGTGTCGAAGAAGTTGCAGCCCAGCTCGATCGCCCGGGCGAGCGATGCGAGGGACTGCTCGTCATCGGACCCGCTCCATCCCCCCATTCCCCACATTCCGTAGCCCACCTCGGAGACATCCCAGCCGAGGCGGCCGAACCGCCGGTATCGCATCCGGCGATCCTATCCGGAGGCCCCTTGACAGACTACTACGTCAGGCGTAATACTACGCATCACGTAATACGTGGGACGTATCAATGCCGCCAAAGAAACCCAAGGTCGACGAGGAGCTCGACGAGTTCGGCCGCTTCGGCGAGCCGGCGCTGCTGATTCTGATCAGCCTGGCAGACGGGCCGAAGCATGGTTACGCCATGACCGAGGACATCGCCGTCGTATCGGGCGTTCGGTTCGGGCCGGGAACGCTCTACGGGGCGCTGACGCGGCTCGAAGTCCGCGGCCTGATCGAGCGGCTAGACAGCGAGGATCGGCGAAACCCGTATCGGCTCACGGCGTTCGGCGCGCGCGCGCTCCGCGCGCGGCTCGCGTGCCTCGACGCCATCGCGCGTGCCGGCCAGCGCAGGCTGGCGGACGCATGAGCGTCCGGTGGCTCCTGGCGCTCTATCCCCGGGGCTGGCGGGAACGCTATGGCGAGGAATTCCTCGCGCTGCTGGAGACGGAGCCGGCATCGATCCGAGGGCTCGTCGACGTCCTTGCCGGGGCGATCGATGCGCGCCTGCACCGTGACTATCCGCTGACGGCTGCCTTGACAGAGGAGGGAACCATGTTTCGTGAGTGCATCGAAGACGTATCCGGATTCGCGGCTGCTCTCAAGCAGTTCGGCGCACCCATCGTCGTGCTGCTGGCGTACGTTGCCGTGTGGCTGTGGCTGACAACTCTGTGGGGCCGGACGCCCGTCACCGAGGCGTTTCAGTACGCAGCGCTCTGGGCGATTCTCTCGATCTCGTTGGGCATTCAAGGCCTGCGGCTACACTCACATCAGGCGAAGGCGGCCGTGATGGCGCTGGCACTGGCGGTGTTCTACGGGATCTCGTTCGTCGCGACGTGGGCGGCGTACCAGATTTGAAATACCTGATTCGCCTGTATCCGCGCGCCTGGCGGGATCGGTACGGCGAGGAATTCACCACGCTCGTTGAGAGTCAGCCGGTGCGGCCCCGGCTGGTGCTCGACATTCTCGCCGGCGCGATCGATGCGCATCTGGCGCCGCAGTGGCGGCGGGGATTGGATGAAGCGGCCGCTTCCACACCGGGAGACACGATCATGAAACGTCTCGCGCTTCGTTGCGCCGACACGCCGTATGGGTCACGGGCGGAACAGCTCCGGTACGCGCTGCTGACGATCGTGAGCGCCGCGGCCGTGAGCGTCTTGTACCTCTGGGCCAACCGGATCGCGAAAGACAACCCTTTCGTCGAAGCGCTTGGCATCTCCGCGTTTCCCATCGCCGTGGCGGTCGGCACGATGCCCGCCTATCTTCGGGATCATTCGCCCGCAGCCCGAATCATCGTCTGTACTGTCATGCTCATCCTCGTGTACCTGGCGTCTCTGCTCGCAGCCTGGATGTAACGGCGCTGGCCGCACTCTCGCAGTAGAATTCGCGCATGACGCGACTCCTTACAACCGTTGCCGTGGTCGTCGTGTGTCTTGCCGCGCCGCTGGCGCAGTCGAACGACAAAACGTCGGGCCGGCCCGCCGACACCGGTTGGGCGCAGGACGTGCCCGTCCTGTCGTCGCTCGTGGCTTTCGCGCGCGCGGAGAGCGATCTGCGCGTCGCGGTCAACCGGTACCTGGAGGACCGCGCGGCAATCCTCCGGCGATACGAGGTGCAGTACTCGCCCGTCAGGCACCAGCGGCTGCGCCGCTTCTACGACGGCTGGCAGAAGCAGCTGTCGGCGGTCGACTTCAAGGCGCTCAATCACGAAGGCCAGATCGATTACGTCCTGCTGAGGAACCGCGTCACGTACGACCAGGAAATGCTCGCCCTCGACGAGCGGCGCTGGCAGGAGATTGCCTCGCTGGTGCCGTTTGCGGAGAAGCTCCGGGCGCTGCAGGAGACCCGTCACGATCGCAAGCGTGTGGACCCGCGCGCCGCGGCGGCGACGCTCACGCAGGTCGCGGACGAGGTCGCGCGCCTGACCGCGGCGCTCGCGGCGAAGCCGGCGCCCTCGGGCACGGACTCCGGCTCGAAGATGACCGCGGCGGTCGCCAACCGCGGCGCGGCGTACGTGAGCCACCTCCGCGAGGTCGTTGCGGATTGGAACCGTTTTTACGACGGCTACGACCCGCTGTTCACCTGGTGGGCCGCCGAGCCGTATACGAAGCTCGAGAAGGCCCTGACCGCCTACCACGACGCGATTCGCCGGCAACTGGTGGGTGTTCGACCTGGTGAGATCGAGCCCATCATCGGCGATCCGGTGATGGCCGAGGGTCTGCGCGCCGATCTCGCGCTGGAGATGATCCCGTACAGCGCGGAAGAGCTCATCGCGATCGGCGAGCGCGAATTCGAGTGGACCGACAAACAGTTCAAGATCGTGTCGAACGAGATGGGATACGGAGACGACTGGAAGAAGGCGCTCGAGCACGTGAAAAACCTCGCGCCGGCGCCGGGCGAGAAGCCGTGGGCGATCTTCGCGATCGCCGACTACTCGGAGAACTTCGTCGAGAAGATGGACGCGATCACGATGGCTCCACTCGCCAGGGAAGTCTGGCGGCTCGCGATGCAGACGCCAGAGCGCCAGCTCCAGAACCCGTTCTTTACGGGTGGCGAAGTGACGCGCGTGTCGTACCCCACCGACACGATGCGCCACGAGGACAAGCTGATGAGCATGCGGGGCAACACGCCCCATTTCAACTTCGCGACCGTTCACCACGAGCTGATCCCGGGGCATCACCTCCAGGGCTTCATGTCGACGCGGTTCAACCCGCACCGTGGGGATCTGATCCGCACGCCATTCTGGGGGGAGGGTTGGGCGCTGTACTGGGAGCTGCTGCTGTGGGATCGCAAGTTTCCGCGGGGCAACGAAGACAAAATCGGCATGCTGTTCTGGCGGATGCACCGGGCCGCCCGGATCATCTTCTCCTTGAACTTTCAGCTCGGAAAATGGTCGCCTCAGCAGGCGGTCGACTTTCTGGTCGAGCGCGTCGGGCACGAGCGGGCGAACGCCGAGGCGGAGGTCCGGCGCTCGGCGGACGCCGCCCCGCTGTATCAGCTCGCGTACCTCATCGGCGGCCTCCAGTTCCGCGCGCTGTACCGAGGAACTGGTGACCTCGGGTCGAATGACCGCGAGAGAGTTCCACGATCGCGTGCTGCTCGGCGGACGGATGCCGGTCGAGATGGTCCGCGCCCGCCTGACGAACCAGGCGATCACGCGCGATTACCGCACGACGTGGCGTTTCGCGGGGGATCCCCTCAAGAAGTGATCGGCGTGAACGAAGCCTTGGCCGAGGCAGCCCTAAAGAGCTGCGCTAGCCGAGGCAGCCCTAAAGGGCTGCGCTACTTGACGAAGATCGCCAGGAACTCGAGCGGATCGCCGCCCGCGTTGCTGAACGTGTGAAAGGTGTTGGCCGGGACGACGTCGACGTCGCCCCGCTCGACCCGCAGTGACGGCGCCCCCCTCAGGAACGGCCAGGCATAGGGATACCACTCCCGCGACTGGTCGACCATCGGCCAGATGTAGCCGCCCTTCAGATACACGACGAGCGTGTCGCGCGGATGGAAGTGCATGGGGTCGAGGGACGTGACCGGTCTGTAGCGAAGCTTCGTGACGAGCACCCTCGAATTGTCGACGAGACGCCAGATGTCGATCTGGTCGGTCGACGGTATCGCCTCGGGCGGCGTCACGCGGGCAGCCGGCGCGTCTGTCTCCTTCAGCTGGATGGCGATCGCCTCGAACCGCGCGCGGCCGCGGTTCTCGACCGTCAGCGAGCCGGCCGGCAGCCAGGCCGCTTCCGCCGGCGGCATCTGGCCATCCAGGGTGGCGGTAAGGAAGACGATCACGCTGTCGGCCGTACCAGGATCGTCCGCCCGTTCTCCTGGCGCAATCGCGACTCGCCGGACGCGGAACTGATCGCTCTCCCACTCCGGCGGGTAGCGCTCGACAGAGCGTCCGTAGTACTGAGCGGCCGCGCCGTCCCCGAGGAGCGCTGCCAGGCCGGCGGCCCCGATCGCCATCTGCCACGCCGAGCGTGCGGGTTTCATTGCGCTTCGGACCCGCCCGACCTGAAGGTCGGGCCTACTTCGATCCGTTCATCGCCGCCAGGAACTCGGCGTTCGACTTCGTCTTGCCCATCTTGGAGAGGAGCAGTTCCATCGACTCGACAGGGGAGAGCGGGGTCAGGACCTTGCGGAGCACCCATACCCGGCTGAGGTCCTCTTTGGTGATGAGCAGCTCTTCCTTCCGCGTGCCGCTCTTCTGAATGTCGATCGCCGGGAACACGCGCCGGTCCGCCAGCTTGCGATCGAGGTGGATCTCGAGGTTACCCGTGCCCTTGAACTCCTCGAAGATGACCTCGTCCATGCGCGAGCCGGTGTCGATGAGGGCCGTGGCGACGATCGTCATCGACCCGCCCTGCTCGATGTTCCTGGCGGCGCCGAAGAACCGCTTCGGCCGCTGCAAGGCGTTACTGTCCACGCCGCCCGAGAGGACCTTGCCCGAGGCCGGGACGATCGTGTTGTAGGCGCGCGCGAGGCGCGTGATCGAATCGAGCAGGATCACGACGTCCTTCTTGTGCTCGACCAGCCGCTTCGCCTTCTCGATCACCATCTCGGCGACCTGCACGTGCCGCTGCGCCGGCTCGTCGAAGGTGGACGAGATGACCTCGCCCCTGACGGACCGCTGCATGTCGGTGACTTCTTCCGGGCGCTCGTCGATGAGCAGCACGATGAGGTACACCTCGGGATGGTTCGCCGTGATGCTGTTCGCGATGTTCTGCAGCAGCATCGTCTTGCCGGTGCGCGGCGGCGCGACGATGAGGCCGCGCTGTCCCTTGCCGATCGGGACCATCAGGTCCATGACGCGCGCCGAGAGGTTGTCGCCGCCGTTCTCGAGGTTGATCTTGGCCTGCGGGTAGAGCGGCGTGAGGTTCTCGAAGAAGACCTTCTCGCGGGTCCGGTCCGGCGGCTCGAAGTTGACCGCCTCGACCTTGATCAGCGCGAAGTAGCGCTCGCCGTCCTTGGGCGGCCGGATCTGCCCGGCAATCGTGTCGCCGGTGTGCAGGTCGAACTTGCGGATTTGAGACGGCGAGACGTAGATGTCGTCGGGGCCGGGGAGGTAGTTGTAGTCGGGGGCGCGCAGGAAGCCGAATCCGTCGGGCAGCGTCTCGAGCACCCCCTGGGAGAACAGCGCGCCGCTCTTCTCACTTCTCGCCTTGAGGATCTGGAAGATCAGCTCCTGGCGGCGCATCCCGGTCGCCCCGGCGACGTCCAGCTCCTTCGCGATGCGCGTCAGCTCCGCGACGCCCAGGTCCTTGAGCGTCGACATCTCGATGACGGCGCCGTCCGTCGTGTTTACTCCCGCGCCGGGCGCCCCGCTTGCGCCCGCGCCAGCTCCGCGATCATGCTCCACAGTTCGTCCCGTCCTTCGCCCGTCGCCGCCGAAAAGGCGAGCGCGGGCCCTTCGAGTGTTGCCGCGATCTCCCGCAGCGCGCGGGCGCGTTCCGCGCGCGACAGTTTGTCGACTTTGGTCGCCACGACGCCGAACGCGACGCCGCTCTCCGCCAGCCACTGACCCGCCGCGCGATCAGGGTCGAGGCCCGGATGCCGCGCGTCGACGACGAGCAGGGCCGAAAAGGGGACCGCCCCCTTTTCGGCGAAGATTCCCTCCACCAGTGGGGCGAAGGCGCTCTGCGCATCCCTCCCACCCCGTATGTAGCCATACCCGGGTAGATCGACCAGATATACGATCGATCGCGGTCCGCCTACTCGGGCCGGCGCGAAGGTCACGCGGTAGAAGTTCGCCAGGCGCGTGCGACCCGGCGTCGCGCTGGTACGGGCGATCGGCTGTCCCGCGAGCACGTTGATCAGGCTCGATTTGCCCACGTTCGAGCGGCCGACGAGAGCGATACGCGGGCCCGGATCGGACGGCGCTCCCGCCACGGAGGCGGCGCTCGTCACGAACTCTGCGGCTAAGACTTTCAATGATGGGGCTTGGGGCTCAGGCCCAATGCCCGACTAGTGCGTAATCCGATCGTCCGTGATCGCCGGCGGTCCGGCGGATTCCGGCTCGGCGTTCAGCGCGATGAGCGGCTCGGCCAGCGCGATCTTCAGCACCTCGTCCATCGTCTCGACCATGTAGATGTTGAGCGCGTCGAGGACGTTCTTCGGGATATCCGCCAGGTCCTTCTCGTTGTCCTTCGGCAGGATCAGGTTGGTGACGCCGGCGCGGTGCGCCGCGAGCACCTTCTCCTTGACGCCGCCGATCGGCAGGACCTTTCCGCGGAGCGTGATCTCGCCCGTCATCGCGACGTCGCGGCGTGTCGGGACGCGCGCGAGAGCCGATACGAGCGCAGTCGCGAGCGTGATCCCGGCTGAGGGGCCGTCCTTCGGAATCGCCCCCTCGGGGATGTGCACGTGGACGTCGGTGCGGCGGTTGAAGTCCTTCGGGATGCCGAACTCCTCGGACTTGGCGCGCACGTAGCTCATCGCGGCCTGCGCCGACTCCTGCATGACGTCGCCGAGCTTGCCGGTGAGCATCAGCCGCCCCTTGCCCGGCATCAGCGAGGCCTCGGTCACCAGGATCTCCCCGCCGACCTCGGTCCAGGCCAGCCCGGTCGCGATCCCGATCTCGTTCTTTTCCTCGGCCAGCGTCGGGCGGAAGCGCGGCACGCCGAGGTACTCGGTGACCTTCGCCGCCGTGATCTCCTCGCTGAAGCCCTTCCCCTCGACGACGACCTTGCGCGCGATCTTGCGGCAGATCGAGTTGATCTCGCGCTCGAGGTTGCGGACCCCCGCTTCGCGCGTGTAGCGCTGGATGATCGTCTGGAACGATTCCTCCAGGAACACCACGTTTTCCGGCGTCAAGCCGGTCCCCTCGATCGCCTTGATCGCGAGGAAGCGCTTCGCGATCTCGACCTTCTCCTGCTCGGTGTAGCCCGCGAGCTGGAGGACCTCCATGCGGTCGCGCAGCGCCTGCGGGATCGTGTGGAGGACGTTCGCCGTGCAGATGAACATCACGTGCGAGAGGTCGAACTCGACGTCGAGATAGTGGTCGAGGAACGCGTGGTTCTGCTCGGGGTCGAGAACCTCGAGGAGCGCCGCGGACGGGTCGCCGCGGAAGTCCATCGACATCTTGTCGACCTCGTCGAGCAGGAACACCGGGTTGAGCGTCCCCGCCTTCTTCATCATCTGGATGATCTGGCCGGGGAAGGCGCCGATGTAGGTCCGGCGATGACCGCGGACTTCCGCTTCGTCGCGCACGCCCCCGAGCGACAGGCGGACGAACTTGCGGTTCATCGCGCGCGCGATCGACTTGGCGAGCGACGTCTTGCCGACCCCCGGGGGGCCGGAGAAGGTCAGGATGGTGGCCTTCGGCTTCTTGACGAGCGCGCGGACCGCGAGGAACTCCATGATGCGGTCCTTGATCTTCTCGAGGCCGTAGTGGTCCTCGTTCAGGATCTGCTCGGCGCGCTTGAGGTCCCGGCTCTCCTTGGTCTTCTTGTGCCAGGGGACCGCGATCAGCCAGTCGAGGTAGTTGCGCGAGACGGTCGCCTCGGCCGACATCGGCGGCATGGCCTCGAGCCGCTTCAGCTCCTGGATCGCCTTCTCCTCGACGTCGCGCGGCATCCGCGACTGCTCGATCTTCTTCTTGAGCTCCTCGATCTCGTTCCCCTTCTCGTCCTTGCGCCCCAGCTCCTTCTGGATCGCCTTCATCTTCTCGTTGAGGTAGTACTCCTTCTGCGCCTTCTCCATCTGCTTCTTCACGCGAGACTGGATGCGGCGGTCCACCTGGAGCTTGTCGACCTCGATTTCGAGGATGCCGGCGATGCGGTTGAGGCGTTCGATGGGGGAGATGATCTCGAGCAGGTTCTGCTTCTCGTCCACGCCGACGAGCAGGTGCGCGGCGATCGTGTCCGCGAGCTTGCCCGGGTCGTCCACGCGGATGGCCGACACCATCGCGTCGTAGTTCAGGTTGTTCGACAGCTTGATGTACTGCTCGAACAGCGACACGACGCGGCCCATCGTCGCTTCGAGGTCGGCGCCGGCGTCGCGCTGCTTGGCGACGACCTTCACGACGACGCGATAGAACCCCTTGTCCTCTTTCCACTCGACGGCGCGCGCGCGATCGACCCCTTCGACGAGGACCTTGATGTTGCCGTCGGGCAGCTTCAGGCTCTGGACGATGTTGGCGACGCAGCCCATCGTGTAAATGTCGGCGGGCTGCGGGTCGTCGACGGCGGCGTCGTGCTGCGCGGCGAGGAAGATCCGCTTGTCCTTCGCGAGGGCATGCTCCAGCGCGCGCGTGGACGACGGCCGCCCGATGACGAACGGCATCATCATGTGTGGAAACACGACGACGTCACGGAGAGGGACGATGGGTAAGGTCTCGTAAACTTCCATTAGGTCTCGTGGGCTGCCGGGTTTCGACTTACCCTGCCTTCTCGATGAGCGTGATCGGCTTTTCCTTCGTCTGCACGACCTCGCGGGTGATGACGCACTCCCGGATCTTCTTCTGGCCGGGCAGGGAGTACATGAGGTCGAGCATGAGATCCTCGATGATCATCCGAAGGCCGCGCGCGCCGATCTTCCGCTGCAGTGCCTGCTCGGCGATCGCCTCGAGCGAGTCGTCCGTGAACCGGAGCTTGACGTTCTCGTACTCGAAGAGCTTCTGGTACTGCCGGGTGATGGCGTTGCGCGGCTGCGTGAGGATCTGGACGAGCGCGGGCTTGTCCAGCTCGTGCAGCGTCCCGACGACCGGCAGCCGGCCGACGAATTCCGGGATGAGGCCGTACTTGATCAGATCTTCCGGCTCGACCTGTTCGAGCGTCGTGCCGATCTCGCGCTTCTGCACGGAGCGGACGTCCGCCTTGAAGCCGAGCGTCTTCTTGCCGGTGCGCCGATCGATGACCTTGTCGAGGCCCACGAACGCGCCGCCGCAGATGAAGAGGATGTTGGTGGTGTCGACCTGGAAGAACTCCTGGTGGGGGTGCTTGCGGCCCCCCTGCGGCGGGACGTTCGCGACCGTGCCCTCCAGGATCTTGAGCAGCGCCTGCTGGACGCCTTCGCCCGAGACGTCGCGCGTAATCGACGGGTTCTCGTCCTTGCGGCAGATCTTGTCGACCTCGTCGATATAGATGATCCCCTGCTGGCACTTCTCGATGTCGCCGCCGGCCGCCTGGAGGAGCTTGAGGATGATGTTCTCGACGTCCTCGCCGACGTAGCCCGCCTCGGTCAGCGTCGTCGCGTCGACGATCGTGAAGGGGACCGACAGCAGCTTCGCGAGCGTCTGGGCGAGCAGCGTCTTGCCCGTCCCGGTCGGGCCGATGAGCATGATGTTCGACTTGGTGAGCTCGATGTCGTTCCGGCCGCGCGCCTGCTTCTGAATCTCGATCCGCTTGTAGTGGTTGTAGACCGCGACCGCGAGCTTCTTCTTGGTCTGTTCCTGGCCGATGACGTACTCGTCGAGGAACTTCTTGATCTCCTGGGGCACCGGCAGCGACGAGCGGGCGCCGCCCCGGCTCTCGAAGCGGTTGTCGTCCGCGATGATGTCGTTACAGACCTCGACGCACTCGTCGCAGATGAACACCGTTGGCCCGGCGATCAGCTTGCGGACGTCGTTCTGGTCCTTGTTGCAGAAGGAACAGCGGAGGACTTCCGATTCGCCTGTTTTCTTGGACATAGTCGTTAGAGGCCGGAAATCCCCATGTCAGGCCCGTTTCCGGATGACATCGTCAATAATACCGTATTCCTTACCCTGGTCGGGGCCCATGATGTAGTCCCGCTCCGTATCATCCTGGATACGCTTCAGGGGCTGGCCGGTGTGGGTCGACAGGATCTGGTTCAGACGCTCACGTGTGCGCAGCAATTCCTTGGCGTGGATATCGATATCCGTGGTCTGGCCGCCGAGGCCGGTCACCCAGGGCTGGTGGATGAGAATGCGGGAGTTGGGCAGCGAAAACCGCTTCCCCTTGGTCCCTGCCGAGAGCAGCACCGCCGCGATCGACGCCGCCTGGCCGATACAGTACGTCTGCACGTCCGGCTTGATGAACTGCATCGTGTCGTAGATGGCCATCCCGGCCGTCACCGACCCGCCCGGGCTGTTGATATAGAGAAGGATGTCCCGGTCGGGATCCTCCGCTTCGAGGAACAGCATCTGCGCGATGACCAGGTTCGCCATCTGGTCGTCGATCGGCGTGCCGATGAAGATGATGCTGTCCTTGAGCAGCCGCGAGAAGATGTCGTACGCACGCTCGCCGCGATTGGTCTGCTCGACCACCATCGGGATGAGTTGCATCCGCTCAGCCATATGTCTCTACGACGCTTTCACCATGCGTTCAGATTCGCTGAACCTCGACGCCATGCAGCCCTGAAGGACTGCGCTACGAAAGTGGGAAGTTCGGGAAGGCGCGGCAGGATCCGCTCACGCGTGAACGATCGTAACACGCGTCAGGAGGAAGTCAATCGCCTTCTCCCGCCTGAGCCCTGTGTACAACCGCGCGATCCCGCCTTCCTTCTCCAGCCGCGCGCGCACCGCCTCGACCGCGCGCCCCGTCCGCTCCGCGTACCGCTCGACCTCGCGCGTGACCTCGGCCTGATCGACCGTGAGGTTCTCGCGCCGCGCCACCTCGTCGAGCACGAGCGCGCCGCGCACCGCCTCAGCCGCCGGCTCACGCTGCCGGTCCCGGAACTCCTCCCAGTTGATGTTGGTCCGCATCGGGTCGATCTGCTGCTCGATCAGCCGCCGGACGAAGTCCTCGACGCGACGGTCGATCTCCCGATCCACGAGCGACGCCGGCGCCTCGAAGCCGACGCGCGACGCCAGCTGCCGGAGCATCTCCGCGCGCAGCTCCCGGTCCTTCTCGTGCAGCGACTGATGCTCGAGATCCTCGCGCACGCGCCCGCGCAGCGCCTCGAGCGATTCGTAGTCCCCGAGATCCTTCGCGAACTCGTCGTCGAGCCCGGGGACGACGCGGCGCTTGATCGCGCGCACCGCCACTGCGTAGGCCACCGATGACCCCGCCAGCTCCTTGACCGCGTAGTCGCCGGGGTAGGTGAGCGTGAACCGCCTCGAGTCCCCGACCCGCAGCCCGGTGAGCTCGGCGTCGAAGCCGGGCGGGTTCGCCGGCGCGCCGACCTCCACCGAGACGTTCTCGTGCTTCTCGGTCTGCCCGTCCGCGCCCGTACGCTCGAGATCGACGACGACCGTGTCACCTTGCGCAACCGGGCGATCCTCCACGGGTTCGAACCGCGCCGCGCGCTCGCGCAGCCGCTCGAGCGCCTGCTCGACCGCCGAATCTTCGACCTCCACCGGCGTCTTCCGCAGCGTAATCGCCACGTACTCCCCGGGGTCGATCGGCGGGACGGTCTCGAACGCCGCGGTGAACGTCAGCGGCCGCCCCTCTTCCACGACGACATCCTTCACGTTCGGCGTGTCCACCGGCTCGAGCCCGCGCTCGCGCAGCGCCTCGTCGACCGCCCGCGGCACGAGCTCGTGAACGACATCGTGCAGGATCTGCTCGCGGTACCGCTTCCGGACGACCTGGGCGGGCGCCTTGCCCGGCCGGAAGCCGGGGATCTTTGCCGCCTTGCCGTAGTCCTTCGTCAGCCGCTCGATCGTCGCGCTGACGACGTCGCCGGGAATTTCGATGACGAGGTTCTTCTCGGTCTCGCTGATGTCGATGAACTCGGTCTTCATGCGAGTGTATCGGCTGAGGCGGCCATGTACCGCAGACCCTGAGTGACTCGGCCGTATAGATATGCCGGGGGTGGGCGCCGCCCTTCGACTCGGCCGTTCGCGTCGCCCGCCTTCGCCGCTTGCGCGGCTTCGGCGCGGCAGCCTTCGTCTGGCTCGCCCAGCCGAAGCTCACGCTTCGGCGTCGGCTCGCGTGAGCGAAGGCTGGTGCGAAAGGGGGGAGTCGAACCCCCAATGACCTTTCGGTCACCGGATCCTAAGTCCGGCGCGTCTGCCAGTTCCGCCACTTTCGCAACTGCAGAACACTCTAGCCTAACATGCCGCCGAGGTTGCGCGGCCGCGTGCAGAGGCACGCAGCCGAGCGCATGCACGGCCTCTTCCGTAACGCCGTGGCGCGCATCGTGCACTCTCACCAGGACCAGTCCAGGAGGTTTCATCATGACACGATGTGTTCCGGCCTGCATTCTCGCGTTTGGCCTCGCGGCCGTGGGCGTGAGCGCCCAGTATCCAGAGCAGAAGCCGGCCGATAAGCAGACGCCCAGCAAGAGCGCACAGTCGGTAACAATCGCCGGGTGCGTAAAAGAAGGTGACACGCCCAATACGTTCGTCCTGTCGAATGTCGACGCGGCTGCGCTGGCGGCCCACGGTTCAAGTGCGACGGGGACCTCAGGAGCACCCTCGGGCGGCGCGGCCACTGCGACCGTCCAACTCATCACTACTGCAGATATCGATCTAAAGAAGCACGTTGGACATAAGGTCGAGGTTAGCGGCAGTCCGATCAAGCCGGAAATGGGCGCCGCCGGGACCGCCGGGACGCCGAGCACCGATACGACGGCTCGGGAGGCGGACAAGGATAAGAACAAGCCCGCGCTCAAGCTGACGGTCAAGTCAGTCAAGCATCTGGCCGAAAGCTGTTCGATGTAGGATCCTCAGGGTGCTTTAGGTGCTCAGGGTGCTCTAGGTGCTCAGGGTGCGAGGGGTCCCTCCTCCCGCACGGAGCACCGTGAGCACCTTGAGCACGGAGCACCTTGAGTGATGCCGCTTCCGTCGGTTCGTCAGGCGCTCGATCGCGACGCGGCGATCGACTGGTATCTCCGCAACCGGGCGCGGTCGCACGGGCTATTCAATCTCCTCACACCTGACGCGTACTACACCCGCCCGATCGCGCTGCGCAATCCCGTCGTCTTTTATGAAGGCCACCTGCCCGCGTTCAGCGTGATCGCGCTGATCAAGCGCGGGCTCGGGCGTCCGGGCGTGGACGAACGTCTCGAGACGCTGTTCGCGCGAGGCATCGACCCGCAGGACGAGGTTGCGGCCGCCGCCGCGTCCAGCGCAAGCGCCGTGTGGCCGTCGCGCGACGAGGTGCAGGCCTACGCACGCCGTGCCGACGCAGCCATCCTCGAAGCGCTGCGGACCTCGCCGCTCGACTCGATCGGCCGACCCGCGATGCGTCGGCTCGAGGCCGTCTACGCCGCGCTGGAACACGAGCAGATGCACCAGGAGACGCTGATGTACATGTGGCATCAGCTTCCCTACGAGCTGAAGCGCGCGCCCGACGGATACCAGCCTTCCGTCGGCGGCAATCTGCCGGCGCCGGAAACCGTGCGCGTCCCGTCGGGCGTGGCAACGCTGGGCGCCGATCCGCTTCGCGATCCGTTCTGGTGGGACAACGAATATCCACTGCTGCAGGTCGAAGTGCCGGCGTTCGACGTCGACGTGTTTCCGGTGACCAATCGGGACTTTCTCTCGTTCGTCGAGGCCGGCCACGAGCCGCCGCACTTCTGGACGCGTCGCGACGGCACCTGGCTGTGGCGCGGGATGTTCGAGGAGCTGCCACTGCAGATGTCATGGCCGGCCTGGGTCACCTGGCAGCAGGCCGACGCCTACGCCCGTTGGAAGGGCCGGCGACTTCCAACCGAGGCCGAGTATCACCGCGCGGCGTTCGGCAATCCAGCGGGCGGCGAGCGGACGTTCCCGTGGGGCGAGGACGCTCCTGATGACGACGTTCGGCGTGGAGTCTTCGATTTCGCGAGCTACGATCCTGCGCCCGTTGGATCGTGTCCGGCCGGCGCGAGCGCGTGGGGCGTCCACGATCTCATCGGCAACGGCTGGGAATGGACGTCCACCATATTCACCGGCTTTCCCGGCTTCGAGCCGATGGCGTCGTACCCCGAGTACTCGGCCGACTTCTTCGACGGCCAGCACTACGTCCTGAAAGGCGCGTCGCCGGTCACGCCGCGCGAGCTCGTGCGCCGCAGCTTCCGCAACTGGTTTCGGCCTGACTATCCGTACGTTTTCGCAAAATTCCGCACCGTGGGCTAGATGCCACGAAACAGCGCGCCGAGCGTGAGCGAGGCGTGGCAGGCGCTGGGGGTGGGGCCCCAGCGCGAAAAGGGAAAAAGATGACGCGCACCCCGGCAGCCATCGATGCAGAAGCGAGTGCCGTCGAATTTGCTTCTGACGTCGCGCGCGACCTCCGGAAATCTCCGAAGGAGCTCCAGTCGAAGTACCTCTACGACGCGCTGGGATCGAGCCTCTTCGAGGCGATCTGCCGGCTGCCGTGGTACCGCATCACGCGATCGGAGCTCGGGCTGCTCGTCAGATACGCCCCGCGAATCGTCTCAGTATTGCGCGAGCCCGCGATGCTCGTCGAGCTGGGATGCGGCAGCGGCGAGAAGATCTCGGTGGTGATCGACGCGATCGCTCACGCCGGGCAGAGCGCCCGGCTTCACCTGATCGACATCTCGGAAGAGGCGCTGCGCCAGTCAGAGCGGGCCATCGGGTCGTCAGCGCACGTGTCGGTCGTCGGTCATCGGTCTACCTACGAGGAGGGCCTGCGTCGAGCCGCCGCGGCGCGGGAGCCGGGCGGCACGATGCTCGTGCTCCTCCTCGGTTCGAACATCGGGAACTTCGACGAGCCAGCGGCGGGCGAGTTTCTCGCCACGATCCGGCGCGCGCTCCGATTCGGCGACGCGCTTCTTCTCGGCGCGGACCTCGTGAAGCCCGAAGCCGAGCTGATCCTCGCGTACGACGATCCGCTTGGCGTGACCGCCGCATTCAACAAGAACCTGCTGTCGCGTATCAACGAAGAGCTTGGCGGAACCTTCGATCTGACGGCGTTCGACCACCGCGCCGCGTGGAACGCCGCCAAGCGCCGCGTGGAAATGCACCTGGTGAGTCGGCGCGCGCAGCAAGTCCGCATCGCCGCCTCGGACGTCACGATTCGATTCGCGTCCGGAGAATCGATCTGGACGGAAAGCTCGTACAAGTACGAGCCGGAAGAGATCGTCGAGCGCGGCGCGATCGCGGGTTTCCGCCTGCTCCGGCAGTGGATCGATCCTTCGGCGCGCTTCGCGTTGACGCTGTTTACGGCTGCGTAGTCGCCCTCCGCGACCTTTGCAACCTCTGCGGTCTCTGCGTCACAGAAATCTCATGTGCGGGCCGTTCCAGCCCTCTTTCTCCCACACTGCGCCAAGCGCTTGCGCGCGCCGATTGAGCTCGTGCGACGTCGTGAACGCTTCGAGCTTCTCGACCCCGTCCGGCCCCGTGATCACCAGCTCGTAACGATCGCCTTCGATATGCGTGCGGACCTCGCAGCGGAGGTGTGAGCCTGCTCTTTCGAAAAACCAGATCATGGTGTTCGCTCCCTTGGATCCCCTGGCAATTCAGCAAACTGTGGTCCCGGACCAAAAGTCATTTAGATATAGATAGTTAGCGAAAACGAACACCCCGAGTGTGCTCGCGCGCACTGTGCTGTTTATGAACAAACCGGGCCAGAATTCAGCGGCGGCCGTACGAAAAATAGGATGCGATTTCTGCCGAAAGCCGGCCGATGGCTTCTTCAATCGTGTCCCCGCTGCCGAAGTGGTTCGCCGTGAAGACGCTGAGCACGACGGTCGCGCCCTGGCTTTCGAGCACCCCGACATCGTTGGCGATGTACGGCAGGAAGTCGCCGGTCTTGTGCGGGATCCGGAACCCGCTCACGAGCCGCGGGATGCGCGAGCGGTAGACCTGCCCGCGGAGAATCTGAAGCATCTCGTCCGACGCCGCCTTGTCGACGAGCGTTCCGCGTTCCATCCGTTCGAGGAGCAGGCCGATCTCTCGCGGCGTCGAGAGCCCGTAGGGCGTCTTCGCCGCGCGATGGAATTCGGCCGCGGACGGGGAGGCGCGCAGTGCGTCGAACCAGGCGCGCGACGGCGCCGGCGCGCGGGTCTTCGGCAGGCCGAGCGCATCCATTCGTCGATTCACCGCCTCCACGCCGCCGACCTTCCGATAGAGCACGTCGGTCGCCGTGTTGTCCGAGACGATGATCATGAGGGTGATGAGATCTTTGACGGTGAGCACGGCGCCGGAATCGAGGCTGCGCATGATCCCCGTGCCCGGCAGGATGTCCTCCTTCGTCAACGTGTACTTGTCGGCAAGCGTGAACTTACCGTCCTTGATCTGCTGGAAGGCTTCCACCATCAGCGGAATCTTGATGACGCTCATGGTGTCCATCTGACGGTCCGCGTCGATGGCGATCTCTTCTCCTGTCTCAATTGACTTGGCGTAGATGCCCCACGTCGCGTTCACGCTACGGGTGATTCGCTCGATGGCCGAGTCGAGGCGTTGGCGCGGAGTGGCCGGCGCCTGCGTCGGCTGCGCGAAGGCGGGGGCCGCGAGCGCGACGAGCAGGAGGGTCGCGCGAACACCGGCCGCCCGTGCCGCACGCAGTTGCTCGACGCGGGCTTGCGATCGCACGCCCCACCAGCCGTGGAGCGGGCCCATGAGCGCATACCATGGTCCCGCGAGCCAGGACCAGCGCGCCGGCAGCGTCAGCGCCAGAACGACCGACGCCAGACCGATCGAAATGCTGATGACGTGATGGCCGAGCGCCGACTTCAGCATCACGCGCTCCTCTTCGGTCAGGCCGAGCGCGTCACGCCTCCGCCACGCATGCCAGTACAGGAGCGCGAACGACATGAACAGCACGACGAAGCCCAGGCTGTACACGGCCATCAGCGTCGGAATGTCCTGATTGGCAATCTGTATCGAGGCGATCGGCGCTCCGATCCCGAATCGCGCGAACACCATCGTCGCCATGAACTTCAGCGGGTACACGAAGATCAGCACGAGGAAGAGAAGGATGCCGTTGCTGAAGACCGTGAACGGATCCTCCATCCCATACCGGCGGAAGAACTTGTTGTGCTCGTACCAGATCCACGTGACGAGCGCGAACGTGCACGCGAACGGGACGAACCCGCGCAGGATGTTCATCAGCTCGGCGTAGCTCGACGGCACCTCCAGCGACACGACGAGCAGCGTCAGCGCGAACGCGAAGACCGCGTCGCTGAAGGCTTCGAGCCGCGAGATCTCTTTGAGGTGTCTCACTGCTCGTTCGTGGTTCCGGATGCCAGCTTCGCGAGCTCTGCGGCATCGACGGCCGTCGACGGGCCGTGGAAGATCGCGTTGAACAGCAGCTTGAACGTCGCGCGCGGCTGGGTGCGGAAGTCCACCTGGCTCGCGAGCGTCACGACCTGTCCTTTCCCGACGCGGAACGAGACGACGTTCGCCTGGTCGCGGAGGAGGTCCTCACCCAGCAGCCATCCGCTCGCGAGGATCGGCCCGCTCTTCGGATACCGGGACACGACCTCCGCGCGGATCGAGAAACCGGGCGTCAGTCGGTACGCCTGGTCGGATTCGAAAAAGACCGGCCACGCCGACGGCATGCCGAACGCGACCGGATGCGCGGCGTCGAACTCGTTGTTGAGGAGCGACCCTGGGCAGTAGAAGAGGGAGGTAGGCTCGATCACGCGATCGCGCAGCGTCGCGGCGAGCCGGGCCGGGCTCATGAACGCGTCGCGCAGCGCGCGATCGACGTCGGCGGACGACCCCTGGCGGTCGCGCGCCGGTTCGCCGCCGGTGAACCGCCGGAAACGCGATGTCTCGGGAAGCACTTTCTCGATCGGCAGATCCAGCAGCTCGCGCGCGGTCTCCACGGCCGACCCGATCGCGACGAGCGTCCCGCCGCTTCTGACCCACTCGGCCAGCTTCGACCAGCCTTCGTCGCCGACGCCGTACGCCCACGCCCATTCCTTGTCGTGCGTCGCCGGATCGAGGCCGCGAACGATCCGATCCCGGGTGATCCCCGATGGCAGCACGATCGTGTCGTACTTGGCGGCGAGATCGCCGGCGAAGTCTGTCGACGACACGATCTGATGGTTGAAGCCGTACTGCTCGAACAGCCACATCAGCCAGCCGCCGGGCATCACGTTGGCGCCTCTCCACAGACCGATGCGCGTGTCCGGCTTCAGCCGGAACCCATCCACCGCGACGGGTCGATCGGCCGAGTGGATGGTGAGGCCGGTGGCGGTCGCGGTTTCCTCGAGCACTCTGGCGGCGGCTGGAGTCGGCGCGACGATCCACGTGCCGGGTGCGAACGACCGGCCGTTGCTCTCGAAGCCGCGCGCCGCCCGGAAGACCGGCACGCGCGCCTTCTGCAGCTTCGACAGCGCGAGAAACGCGGCGTTCGACTCGGGCCCTAACAGGTACGCCCACCGCGGTTTCCCCGGGGCGGCCGCCGCCCGAAGCTCGGCCTTCGTGACGTCGGCGAGGTCGGCGTCGAAAGGCGCGTCGATCTGAACGACGTCGACCCCCATGAGCATCCCGAGCGTGTGGCCGGTCACGTCGTACGGCGGTTTCGGCGGGCCTCCGGGAAACAGCCTGAGGTCGGGATACACTTGCTTCTCGAGCATCGTCTTCGCGAACGCCCCGTACGGCTGCGCGAGCTTGATGACGTACGCGCCGGCGCCATACGTCTTGCCCCCCGCGGCGAACTCCTTGTTCGCGCGGTGGACCTCGACCTGCGCCATCCGCATGATGTTCACGAGCTCCATCGTCTCGAACGGATCGCGCTGCGAGGGTGGAATCACGAAGGCGTACGGTCCCCCCTTGCGGTTCACCCAGTCGGCATGAATGCGGTAGGAGTTTTCGAGGAAGGACGTGCGGTACTTCGCCATGTGCGACAGGCCGGCGAAGACCGCCGTGACGCCGTAGTCCACGATCTGCCGAAGCCGCCACTCCGGGCGCCGATAGGGCAGCGGAAAGTTCCAGCGCGGCTCCTGCGGTCCGAGCGGCGTTCCGGCCGGGTTGACGAACGGATCGGCGAGGCTCGCGCTGGCGATCTCCGTGAGGATGCGCGGCTGCCCGTGGTAGACCATGTACTGCCGCGCGGGCGTCCAGAGGTCGTACTGCTCCGCGAACGCGACGCCCCCTTTGCCTTCCGCGACGAGCGCCGTCGCCATCGCCTGTCCGACCTGCAGCTGTTCCTGCGCGATGAGGGGATGCACGTTTCGATCGTACGGATCCTCGTACGGCGGCACGAAGATCCGTGATCCCATCGGGCCCTGCTGATGCATGTCATGGGTGAGGTGCGGCTTGAGGCGGTTCTGCATCTCGACCGCCATCTGCGTTTCCTTCTGCGTGAACATGAACCAGTCGCGGTTGTCGTCGTGGCCGGTGTACTTGTGGTAGAGGTCCGGAAACACGCGATTGAGCTTCGTTCCCTTCGTCTTGTACCAGTGGTCGATCACCATGACCTGGCCGTCGGGGTTCTGCGACGGGACCAATAGAAGGACGACGTTGTCGAGGATCTCGCGGACCTCCGGGTCGGCGCTCGTGGCAAGACGGTGCGCGACCTCGATGATCGCCTGCATGTTGCCGACCTCGGTCGAGTGGATCGTCGTGAACAGGAGATAGAAAGGCCGGCCCTCGCGCGCCAGCTTCTGCGCCTCGCCTTCGCTCAGGCCTCGAGGATCCGCGAGCCGGCGGTTGATGGCGACCAGGCGATCCATCCGGGCGAGGTTCTCGGGCGCGCTGATCGTGGCCAGCACGTACGGATGCCCCATCGTCGTCTTTCCGAGCTCCTCGTACTTGATGCGGTTCGTCGTCTTTGCCAGATGCTGCAGGTACTCGAGCACTTTGGGGTAGCGCGCCAGCTCGCCGTCGGCACCGATTCGGAAACCGAAGAACGATTCGGGCGCCTGGGCCTGCGCGAGGAGAACTTGCGCCGGGATCAGACTGGCGAGGAGGACGGCGGCGAGGACGCGCGGCATGAGCAACCTCTCTGCGATGGTGGCGCGCATTCTAACACCCGCGTCTTTGTGTTTGGTTCTCCGCCCAAGACGCTCTAAAATCATGGCTTACAGTCCATGACCCTGAATGATCTGCTCTCATTGCGGCCGTAGTACCACCTCGGCCTCCGGCCGGTGCACATCGTGCGGTGCCGTGCTGGAGGCGAACGTGCTCTTCGACAGCACGACCGTCTCAGGCGCACCGGCTCTGAGCGGTGCAGGTCCCCAGACCCAGGTGGGCAAAGAGGCGGATCCCGACAAGACCCAGGCGGGTAAAGGGGCGGATGCCGACGCGACGCGCCTGGGCGAGAGCACGTCGCTCGGGGGGGGCCAGCCTGGGCCCGAACCAATCGCCGTCGGCTATCCCTTCGGCAGCCGTTATCAGATCATCCGGCAGCTCGGCGTCGGCGGTATGGGCGCGGTCTACCAGGCCTGGGACCAGGAGCTCAGCGTCGTCGTCGCGCTGAAGGTCATTCGCCCCGAAGTCGCCGCCGATCCACACGCAGCACGGATGATGGAGCGGCGCTTCAAGCAGGAGCTGCTGCTCGCCCGACAGGTCACCCATAAGAACGTCGTCCGCATCCACGATCTGGGAGAGATAAACGGCGTCAAGTACATCACGATGCCGTACATCGAGGGCGAGGACCTGGCGCACATCCTGAAGCGCGAGGGGAAGCTCCCGGTGCGGCGTGTTCTCAAGATGGCGCGGACGATGGCCTCGGGGCTCGCGGCGGCGCATGAAGCCGGCGTCGTGCACCGTGACCTGAAACCGGCCAACATCATGATCGACGCCGACGGCGAGGCGATGATCATGGATTTCGGCGTCGCGCGATCGACGGGCGCAATCCGGCCGTCGGCCGAAGCCGCCGCCCCTAGAGGAAGTCTTCCCAGCATCGCGGGCGGCCACACGCTTGCCGGCATGATTGTGGGCACTGTCGAGTACATGGCGCCGGAGCAGGCGAAAGCACAGCCTGTGGACCACCGCGCCGACATCTACGCGTTCGGTCTGATCCTCTACGACATGCTCGTCGGGCGCACTCGGCAGACGAATGCGGAGAGTGCCCTCGCGGAGCTGACGGCCCGGACGCTGTCTGCCCCACCATCGGCTCGAAGCCTCGATCCAGCCGTCCCCGAGCCGGTGGACAAGATCATCACGCGCTGTGTCCAGCCGGATGCCGCCGCGCGCTATCAGGCGACCGCGGAGCTCGTGACAGCGTTGAACGCGCTGGATACCGAAGGCAAGCCGCTGCCGATCATCCGGCGACTCACGAGACGCGCAATGGCTGTCGCGGCCGTTGTCATCGTGCTGCTGCTGGGCGGTACCTTCTACGCGGCGAAGTGGTTGTGGGCACCGCCGGTACAGCACGATCCGGTACTTGTCGTCATAGCGGATTTTCAGAACACCACGAACGATCCGACGTTCGACAACACGCTGGGGCAGACCGCCAAGCGCGCGCTGGAGTCTGCGAGCTTCATCAGCGCGTTCGACCGGGCCGGAATTCGGGACACATTCGGCGCGCCGCCGGACAAGTTCGACGCGGTGGCAGCGCGTCAACTCGCCGTCAAGGAGGGCCTTGGCGTCGTGCTTGCCGGATCGATCTCTGCTCGTGGCACTGGCTACGAGATTTCGGTCCAGGCATCCCAACCGATGACCGGCAACGTGATCACCGCTGTCACGCGACGTGCCTCCGGCAAGGACCAGGTCCTTGGGACCGTGACTGGCATGGTCACTGGCGTTCGCAAAGCGCTCGGCGATGAGACATCGGCTGCCGCTCAGGAGCTCGCGATGAGGAGTCTCTCAACGACTTCTCTGGAAGTGGCCAGTTACTACGCGGCGGCGACAGAGGCTCAGTCGAGAGGGAACTTTGAGGAGGCACTACAGAGCTTCGCCAAAGCCGTACAGCTGGATCCGAAGTTTGGTCTTGGCCACCAGGGAATGGCCGTCATGTCGGCTAATCTCGGGCGGCTGCAGGATGCCGAGAAGTACGCCGGTGAAGCCCTGCGGTACCTCGACGGCATGACCGAGCGCGAAAGATTGCAGACGCGCGGTTACTACTACAGTCGAATAGGTGACTATCGCCAGTGCGTCAAGGAATATGGCGAGATGATCGCTGGATACCCGGCAGACGTTCTCGCGCACAATCAACGCGGTGTTTGTCTCCTCAACTTGCGAGACCTGCGCGGCGCTGTCGAGGAAATGCGGCAAGTGGTGAAAATCCTGCCGAATCAGGCCTTCTATAGGATAAATCTCGCCCTCTTTCTGGCTCACGCGAGCGAATTCGCTGCAGCGGAGCGAGAGATCCGTTCGTTACAGGAGCTGGATACTCGTGCCGTAGGCACCTTGGCCTTCAGCCAACTCGGACAGGGCCTGATTCGTGATGCCGCCGAGACTTACAAGAAACTCAGCACGACCAGCGCATACGGTGCGTCTTTCGCGGACGCCGGTCTCGCTGATCTCGCGGTGTACGAAGGGCGCTTCTCAGAAGCGGTGCGGCTTTTCGAGATAGGGGCGGCCGCCGATCTAGCCGCCAAGAATCCGGACGGCGCCGCGATGAAGTTCACCTCCCTGGCTTACGCGCATCTTGCGAGACGCCAGCGGGGTCCTGCCGCGGCGGCCGCTGAAAAAGCCCTGCAGAACAGCACGTCGATGCCGATCCGGTTTTTAGCCGCCCGCATCTTCGTGGAAACCGGCAACCTCGTGCGCGCTCGGAAGTTGGCCGGCGAGTTCGTGTCCCAGCTGCCCGCCGAACCCCAGGCCTACGGAAAGATTATTGAAGGCGGGATCGCTCTCAAGAACGGCGATCGGCGAAACGCAGTCAAGATTCTGACCGAAGCGAACGAGGTTCTCGATACGTGGCTGGGACATTTCGATCTCGGCCGCGCGTACTTCGAGGCCAAGGCATTTCCGCAAGCAGACGCCGAGTTCGACCGCTGCATTCAACGGCGCGGCGAGGCGCTTGCCTTGGTGTTCGAGGACCCCACGTACGGCCATTTGCCGATCGTGTACTACTATCAGGGCCGCGTGCGTGAAGAATTGAAGACCGCGGCCTTTGCCGATTCTTACCGCGAGTACCTCAAGATCCGTGGAGAGTCGACCGAAGATCCCCTGCTGCCAGAAGTCCGCCGCCGCGCGGGTCAGTAGTCCCGCACCTACCGCCCATTGGTAGGAAGAACCGCAGGGCAAGAACCCTCGCCCTGCGGCTTCTATCGCGGTTCCTGTCGTGACTATTTGAACACGTTGATCCTGACGGTTACAGGATCGGAAAAATCGCTCAGCGGAACCTGGGGACTGTCGCTCGATAGCCCATCGTCTGCCTTATAGGTGAAGGTGACCAGTCCTGTGAAGGATCCTTTCGGGGGCGTGTACCTGAACGATCCGTCCGCGCAGATTGCCGGCGAAGGGCCCGACGCGCCGCACCTCAGCGTGCCGACCGCCGGTCCGCTGACGAGTATAGCCCTGCGCCCAAGGAAGGCGGTTAGGCTGTCGTGATCCGCGTCGTTGCCAAGCACAGTCCCATTGAGCGTCGATTTGTTGCCGACCTGGAATACACCGTCGGCGGCGGCTGCCGGCTTGTCGTTGACCGCCGTGATCACCGTATTGGGAGTCGTGCGACTCCAGCCGGTGTTGCCGTCTGCGGCGACTCCCCTTACGCGATACGCGTACTGGACGCCGTTTGCGAGCTCTGTGGGATCCCTGAAGCGGTTCGTCGGTTTCCCCGTCACGGGGTCTATGATCGTCGCGTTGGGGATCGTCACAAACGTATTGTCCGAGGCGGCGGCTCTCTTGCGCTGAACCTCGTAGTCTGAGAAATCACCGAACGGGGGCGCATTAAATGTGCCCTCCACTCTGTGGTACTCCGGTGTGAACGGGTTTGCATTCGAGCAACCGGGAGTGCCTATGACGCACACCTTGAGGCCGTACGGACGTGTCTTGCCCAAGTCACTGGCGACCCTGGAGTCCATCTCCGTGTCGCCGCCACGACCACCGACGAGACCGCCACGACCACCGACGAGGCCGCCGCGGCCACCGACGAGACCGCCGCGGCCACCGACGAGACCACCCTCATGCCAGGTGTTGCCGCCACGACCACCGACGAGACCGCCACGACCACCGACGAGGCCGCCACGACCACCGATGAGCCCGGCTTGATTCCACACCACACCACCACGACTACCGACCAGACCGCCTCGACTACCGACCAGGCCTCCGCCATTCCAGAATATGATGCTGGCGTCATCAAGGCCCTCCAAGGAGCCTGGCAGGGCTCCCGTCGGTACTGCGCCAATCTGATCCAGGCGGATGTTCGCCCAGTCATTGAACCCATTGAGCAGCGTGGGCGCGCTGTTCGCCGTCGCATCGAAGTTCACATCTTGATTCAGGGTGGCAACCTCGCCGGACCCTGTGAGGAGGTCGCCATCCCAGTCGATGGGCGAAGCTTTGCTGGCGGCGTACACGCGAGCCATCGGGGCAGGCGGGGCCGCGGGATCAAACTTCTCGCCGCTGCAGAATCTCGTCGCTGGCGAGACTCCGAGCGTCAAAGCCAGCTGACTGCCAGCAGGTGCGAACCAGGCCGGCTGGTAGCTTGGCGCAGGAGACAGCACACCGTCGAAGAGGGTCGTCCCCTCGTCGATGTTGCCTTGCTGTGCACCCGAGTAATCCAGGCTGATTACGTCATCATCATCGTCGAACAGCCCGTGGACCTGGAACAGATAGCTCATCGAGCTGAGGTGGTTCGGCTTGCAGTTGGGTTCGATATAGGTCGCGGTGTTCAGCGCTTTGTTCCCCAAAATGGCCGGAAGTCCGCCGTGCCACAGCTCGAGGGTGTGTCCGAGCTCGTGGAAGGTTGTACCGGCTCGGGGAAATGGTCTCCCCACGAAGTCGTCCCAGAGCCCGAGCGTGACCAGCAGGTCACCGCCGGGCAAGTCGGCGATGCCCGATGCACTCGAGGGCACGTGGTACTCGAGTGCGTTGAACTGCGGGTTGTCCCCGAAGTCCGGGTTCTGCGGGTTGTTCGCGTCCGTGAGGCATGATCCGACGCCGTTCTGGTCTACTACGTCGTATGGAGCCGCATGTCCGTCTTCCAGGCATGGAAGAGACTTTGGCATCCCGCGGGAGTGAGCGTACAGCAGATAGCGGAACAGACCCTTGCGGGCGGTATCGAATCGCTTGCGCTTCGTGCCGGCGCTCCAGTTGAAGTATCCAGGCTCATTGGGATCGGTCAGCTGTTCGAACGTCAGTTCCGTGCCATCGTCCCGGACCAGCGCGTCCCTGTGTGATTGCAGCCCCAGTTTCCACAACACAGTTCCTGGATAGGCCGGGAAGTGACAGGAGGGGTTGTTAACAGGGTCGTACACGCATGCGGTTTCGGTGATGATCTCGCCGCCCCGCGCCAGAGTGGGGATATTTTGCCCGAGACTATTCCCCACGAGGTACGGATCCGCTTGCAACTGCCCATAGTCATCCACCCAGTCGCTGTGCTGTACCACGCCGAGGGCGTGATAGGCCGCGACGTTGCCAACGTCGAAATGCGGCCTGATGCCCTTGGCCGCAAAGGCGTCTCCGACCTTCTTCAGGTCCGCGGGCGTCGGTATGTGATGATGGCCGACCATGTCTGTCACGGTATCGTGGGCGGAATCATAAGGCGCGGCTTCTGATCCGTAAGGCGTCCCCGGCTCCGCCTCCATGGCGTTGACTTCGATGAAGATGTCTTTCTGATCGGAGCCGGCGCCCATCGCCTTGAGCTTTGGGAGTTCCTTTCCGTCGGGATCCTTCATCACTCCGGTGGCATCTTCCAGCCCATCCGGCAGGCCGTCTCCCAGATGCGGATCCGCTCCTGCCGGGTCCTCATCCGCCACTGCGGTACTGAAGACGACCGCTCCCCACGTCAGGCAATCGTTCCCGCCGTTCGTTGGCTGATGGAAGACCCTCGTCGTTACCGTTTCGCCGTACACACCGGAATTGGTTCCGGGCTGCATCAACGAGCTGACGTCGTATGTCGGGTTTGCCCACGCGCGCTGCGACGCGCTGCCAGCGGCAAACGCATCGGAAAAGACCTGCTGCTGCAGAGTAGTGCCCGTGCCTGACTGGAACGCGATTTTATCGTTCTGGTTCGGCTGTCCGCTGGCCGTAACGTGCGTAAACTTGGCGGACTTGGTGGTGGACGACAGGTAGAAGCCCTGGAGGGTCTGCTCCATGGGCACGGTGATATTGGGCTGAGTATAAATGCCGTCGTATATAACGATCTTTCTCAATGGTTCCGTCGGATCCCGATAAACAACGAGGAGGCTGGCGCCGGCGCTTTCCGGATCCTCGTTGCCGGTTGTCACCGGCAGAGTGACGGAGTGCAGCGGGAAGCCGTTGGCAACAAGATCCGAGTCGTTGACCAGAAATCTTCCAGTCTCGTAATCGTCCTTATCAACCAGCATCGGCAGGAACCGGAGCACGTCGGCGCGAAAGATGTGCCTCGTCAAGGGGTCCCCGGAACTCCAGCAGGGAGTGGTCGAGGACTCCGGTGTTGAACTTTTATTGACCGTCCACACATCGGTGATGTCGATATCATTACCGCGGAACTTCACGCCGGTCGCTGGGGCCACAGACTCGTCGACGAGCGGCGTCAGTGGGTTGTCCGCGATCGTGATCGTCTCCCAGAACAGATACGCGGCGATGACGTCCGCGTTGGCTGGGACAACGTTGCACAGCTGCCCGGGCGGACACGGCGTCTCCCGTATATGTATCGTGCCGGTCGAGAAACCATTCACGATCGGGTGATCGTTCTCGTTCAGGTCAACGCCGCCGATGACGTAGTCGCCAGTAACAAGAAACCCCTTCGTGTACGGCAGGGTATTGATGGGGTCGCCCGGCGCGGCTCGCCCACTCATTTGGGCGAAAAGCAGCGCGAACACGGCAGCAAGGAACGCAGCCGTGCCGAGCCTCCTCAGGCGCGGAGCCGTACTCACTGGGACGGTCTTCTTCATGTGTCCGACTTGTTTAGTCACTGGAGATCCCCTCCGGGGGTCAGCCCATCCTGAACGTGGCGAGCCGGAAGCTGCACCGTGTTCGGGACAGGAGGGTGAGAGCGCGACGTTGACGAGACGAATGAAGGTTTGTGGGGACGTATGTATGACAATCCCGCCGAGGCGAGAGCCTGCACCATTGTGCTGCCTCCTCCAAGGCAGACAACCGACACCGAACGAACCTTTCGACACGACCCGCCAGGATGAGCCGATCCGTCGACTCTGAGAGCTCGCGGGCCAGAGTAAGGGGAGCCAGGATTATGCCCCAAGTCAGCCATACCGACGCAAGCAATTTTTCCTAGTTTCAAGGCCCAGCGCCCCAGCGCGACGAGCGGCGCCAAACGGCCGACCAAACATCCCCCGGAAGCAGACTTCTGAGACATAAACGCCGGTCCGCCCCCCCGCTAACAGTATGAACGCCAGGAAGGGGCCGGACCGGACAGAGCCGAAGACCGATTCAGGTGGTCTGAATCCAGCTCAGCGCCACAAGGACTTCCCAGTCAACTCGCGATGATCCAGGCCAGCGGCGCGATCCAGGCGGCGGACCAGTTCCGGAAGGTCGCTCGCGAACCGCCAGGCGTCGGCTCGCCCGCCCGCGCCTTCGAAGGCGCCGCGCCACTCCTGCCACCACGGCGTGACACGCTCGGAGATGGGTTCGATCACCAGTACATGGGCGCCTCGCGCTGCCGAATCGAGGAGGCGATCAAGCAACTGTCGTCGCCGGCCCTCGTCGATTTCGTTGACGGTGTAGGCGGCGACGACGCCGTCCCCGCGTCCTGGGAGCGCGGCGCGCAGCACATCCCTTCGCACCGCGCGTCCTCGAAGGCCGAGCGTGCGGTACGTCCATGCCGCTTCCGCCACTGCCCACGGATGCCGGTCGAGACCGAGCAGCGAGGGCCGGCGGTCGGAACCTGACGACATGGCCCATGCACTGCCGGCCGCCCCGGTGCCGCAACCCAGATCGACGATGCGCGCAACGTCCGGCGGCGCCAACGCGTTGATGATGTGCGAGACGGTCAAGAAGTGAAGCGGCCCGTAGAAAAGCGCGAAGGCCGCGCGCTTGCCGGCACCGTCGAGCGCGGCGCCTGTCGCGAGCGTCGTGCGCCGCTGAACGTAGGCGGCCGACAGCGCGCGCAGCGCGCGTGTGACCTCCGCGATTCTGAGGTCGGCCAGATGGCGCGCCTCGAGGGC
>CAVRXL010000002.1:0-28924 GCA_963725145.1 uncultured Acidobacteriota bacterium | reverse complement strand
CCGACCGCCGCCCGCAGTCCCATGATGCCGAGCACCCATTGCGCCGTCACCACCTGCTCCTGCGACAGGTTCGGAAACCGCGGCACGACGAACTGGACGAGCGCGGCGACGCCTGCGAGAGCCACGAGGCCGATCCCGCCGTACACGACGAGGAAGGTGCTGAGAATCGTGTTGATCTCGTTCTCGTCGCCACGCGCGTCCGCCCGAGTGACCTGTCGGACGAGTCCATTGCCGTAGCCGAGGTCCAGGAGCTGGAAATGCGCCGTCATCGAGGCGACCAGCATCCAGAGGCCGTACTCCGCCATGCCGAGGTGCGACACGGTGAACGGCATCAGGACCAGGCCGATGCCGATGCTCACGAAGAGGAAGGCGTACTTCGTGAGGGCGCCGGTCATCACGTTCCACGCGGGGCGTTCCACCGTGCGGCTCACAGCAGATTGGCCCAGGCAGCCCACTGGGACGTGAGGCGCATGCCGTGCTCGAACGACACGCGCGGCTCGTATCCGAGCAGACGGCGGGCCTTGTCGGTCCGCACACGCGTCCGCGCCTGCAGAAACCGGACCTGGTAGTCGTTGGGCAGCGGCATCGGCCGGTCCGCCTTGGCGCGCGCGGTTGGAGCGTCGTCGGAAAACAGACGTCGGCTCAGGTCGGCGCGAACACGCTCGGGGACCTTCGCGAGCAGCCAGCGATAGGGGATGCCAACCGCGGGGAGCTCGAGGAGACGCGCGCGCATCCGCGTGTTGCGACGGAGGACGCGCATCACCTGCGGGATGGTGCGACGGGCTCTGCGTTCCTCGCGGTGGAGTGCCTGAATCTCCGCGGCGGCCAGCGAGACGGTTCCCGGCTGCCCGAGCATCTCCTCGAACGCGCCGTAGAAGTGCCGCCAGGTGACCGGACCGTCACCGGAAATCAGAAAGGCCTGTCCGACTGCCTCCTCGCGAGTCATCGCGAGCAGGATCGCGTCCACGACGTCGTCCACGTATACGGCGTTGCACAGTCCTCCGCCGCCGTCGACGAGCACCACGCGCTCGTGCTTCAACTGATGAAGTGGGGCAAGCGTCCAGGGGCCAGACAACGGCCCGTACACGATCGTCGGCTGCAGGACCGCCACCGGCAGGCCGTGCTTTTCATGGCAGGCGAGGACCAGGCGTTCCGCCTCGATCTTCGCGTCCGAGTACGGATCGCCACAGAAGCGCCGCGGCGCGGTCTCGTCCAGATCTCCGTCGCCCGGCAGGCCGTACACGGAGATCGTGCTCAGGTGCACGAGACGCTTCACGCCCGCGCGCCGCGCCGCCTCTGCGACGGCCGCGGTGCCGGCGATCGTCGCGGCCCGTTTTTCTTCGGGCGTTCCCGAATTGCCGAAGGCGCAATGGACGATGACGTCGCAGCCGGCCGCTGCGCGATTGACGGCGTCGGGATCGGTGATGCTGCCACCGATCATCTCGACGGGGAAGCGCGCGACGCGCGGCGCATGCGCGAAGTCCCGCAGCAGGACCCGCACCCGCGCCCCTTCTTCGAGGATCAGCCTTTCGACGAGACGGCCGCCGATGAATCCGGTGGCGCCGGTAACGAGAACGGTGCTCGCGTTCTGAGCCATCACGCCGTCCTTGCGATGGCCGCGCGCGGCGCGACCCATGGCAGCTCGAGCGGCTGGCGCTGCCGGTAGCACGTCTCGATCAACGCCACGGAACGCTTCGCTTCGGGTGCGGAAACCGCGGGGGTGCGTCTCGTCCGGATCGCGTCGACCCAATCGTTGAACGAAGCCGCCATGGCGTCGAGGAAACCCTCGATGCCCGCACCAGGTGCCTCCGCCGACCGGGCTGGCCCGTCGAGCGTGAGCCCTGTCGCACGCGGCGTCAACCGGACTCTCCACCAGTCGACTTCGATGCTGGCGCGATCACCCTCGATGATCGCCGTGTTGCGGAGCTTGCGCGTGCGGCTCAGCTCGACGACCCCGGTCGCGCCGCTCTCCATCTGCAGCTGCAGCAGGCAGTCCGCCTCGACGCCGCCGTAGTTGTCGTCGAAGTACTCCAGGGAACGGACGTCCCCGAGCCACCAGAGCAAGCTGTCCAGAGTGTGGGCGCCCGTGTCGATGAGGACGCCGCCGCCGGCCGTCTCCCTGCGGAAAAAGAAGTCCGAGGCGACCGGCCAGTTGTACACGATGCCCTCGCGCACGTCGAAGCGTCGGATGCGGCCGAGCAACCCGGTCTGCACGGCGTGGCGAACGAACCGCGTGGACCGGAGGAAGCGGCGCATGAGGCCCACCGCGAGGACGGCGCCCCCTTCCTCGGCCGCAGCGATCATCGCATCGCACTCCGCGGCGGTGAGCGCCATCGGCTTTTCGACGAGCACGTGAATGCCGCGCCGCAGGAGACCGACGCATGCCGGCGCGTGCAACGCATGAGGCAGTGCGACGATGGCGGCGTCCGCCTGCCCGACGATAGCCGCATAGTCTTCTGTCGCCCGGCCGATGTTGAACGTTCGCGCGAGCGCTTCGGCTCGCGGGAGGTTGCGATCGACGAGCAGGTCGACGCGGACCCCCGGGGTCCGCGTCGCGACGGGAAGGTGCGCCTGGGCCGTCACCGCCCCGCAGCCGATGACGGCAATGCGAATGGGTTCCACGACCTTTACGGCTTCAGCACGATCGTCGTGTCGTTGGTCGCCGGCCCCGGCGCCGCCGAGAGGTACACCTGCGGGCTGATCACAATCTGATCGACGGAGACGCCGTCCTCGCGAATCTGGACCCGAAGCCGTTGCGGTCCGCTCGTCGAGAAGCGCACGTCACCAGTGTCGGCCAGCCAGTAGGCGCGGTTCTGCCAGCCCCAGCCGGCGGGCACGCACGTGGAGCAGGTCGCCATGTTCACCAGCAGCCCTCGCGTCGTCCCGATGCGATAAATCGGGCTCCCGGCCGCATTGACCGACCCGTCGAACTGAACCCAGACGGCGTCGTTGACCTTGTTGGCGTTTAGCGCGCTCATGCGCAGCCACACCCGATACCGCACGCCCGCCTGTGCGTTGAACGCCACCTCGAAGTAGTTCGGCGGCGATGCCAGCGGCGCGCTAGCGTGGGTCTCACCCAGATCGGCGCTCGACAGCCTGATCCCGGCGGCCGCGGTCGGGTCGGCCGTGTGCGACCACGTGCCGAACACGTCGCCCGTGTCGACGTCGCTGGCGTACAGGACGATCTCGGGGGGCGGCGGCGGCGGTGGCGCCGAGTCCGACACGACGACGATCCAGTTGATGTTGGCGGTGACGCCGGTCGGGCCGGCGCTGTCGGCAACCAGCCGCAGCACCTTCTGGCCGGCGGTCAGCGTGAAGGTGGGCGAGGCGAGGGTCACCCAGCTCTGCCAGCCGCCGGTGTTCGGGACCGTAAGTGGGCCGCTCACGTTCGTCCCGTTCATCTCGATGTGGAATGTTCCGCCCGCTCCGTTTGCGGCGGCCCGGAGCTGAATGCCGTACTGTCCGGCCGCGGCGACGTTCACCGTGTAATTCAACCACTCGCCGGGGGCTATCCATCCGAGGTTGAAGCCGCCCCCCGTATCGGTTGAGGTCTCGATGTCGACGGCTTCGGTCGTCCGGAAGCTGCCGCCCGAGTTGCCGGCGGTCGAGTCGAAGTAGGCCACTCCCTGGCCGCCGTTGTCGAAATTCTCGGCCTGGATCGTGCCCGGGATGGGCACCGGCGTCCCACCGAACGGCGTGGAAACGCCCCCACCGCCACCGCCGCCCGTGGTGAAGCTCCGCGTCGGAGAATTCGCCACCAGTGTCGGATCGACGTCGGTGGCGAACGTGCGCGCGACGACGCGCCAGTAGTGAATCCTGTTGGGAGTCAGAGGTGCCGGCACCGTCCACGAGTAGGTCGCCGGCGGCTCCTCCGTGAGCACGGCGTTCACCCGTGCCCTGAACGTCATGTTGGCGCTGGTCGTGCCCAGATACACGTCGTAGGCGACCGCCCAGGCGGAGCGATTCCACTCGAGCTTTGGCGTCTGCGAGACGCCAGTGGCCCCGATTGCCGGCGCGGCCAGCGTCGGAAGGGCGGGCGGCTTCGGGCGGAAGTCCCGATAGCTGACCGTGTCGTCCCACATCCGATCGAACTCGTCCCGCAGCGTTTGATAGAGCGCGGTCTTCGTTGCCGACGGGATGAAGTAGTTGTGGTCGCGCTGCCAGTTCTTGGTGAAGTTCGACGACCCCTGGAGGGCGTGCCGCGACGTGATGAGGACCTTCATGTGCGTGAGGCCCTGATGCACGCGTTCCTTAATTTGAGCGCCTGCGACCCAGAGCTGATCGACGCGTGTGCCGGTCAGCCAGTACTCCGGCCATTGCGAGTTGCGATATTGGGTCGGCTCGACGAAGACGCGCACGGGCACGCCGGCATTGACGCGGCCGATGAGTGCGTTGGTGATGTTCGGAACGCTCAAACGGTACAAGACGATATCCACTCCGGTCGTCTCTTGATTGATCTCGGACGTCATGCGCGTAGTCAGGTCAGTGCCCTGACTCCAGACCATCGTCGACGGGCTGGGATTGTTCAGCTCGCGGCGCGTGCGGTCGACCGTCATGGCCGCCGTCCAGACATTGCCGGTTTCGCGCTCGTACGCCTCGCGCCAGTCGAGGAAGTTCGTCGTGTCGGCCCAGAACACGTCGAAGTTCGTCTTGAAGGCGTTGACGAGCTCGAGGTCGTCCGTGAAGAGGGCGGTCTCGTCCTTGTAGTTGGTCGCTGACGCCGGCTGAAGCTCGAACGCCGTCCAGTTGGCGGAACCGAACTCGACGACCTCCTGACCGACGAAGATCCCGCATTTCCAATGCATGATGAACGGGAACGACGTCGGGGTGTAACGCAAGCGGATTGGCACACCGGCATTGGCCAGGTACTCGAACTCGGCGCGCGTCTTCGGATCGATCTCGAAGATCGACACACGATCGCCGAGGATGCGGACCGGAATGCCGGCGCGATGTTTATTGATAAGGGCGTTACTGATTGGACGCTGCGTTAGATACCAGACCGCGATATCGATTCGTACCGTTTCTCTATTGATATAGGCGATGATCTCGTTCTGGATGTTGTCCCGAACCGGGAATCGGAAGTATTCCTGTGCACCTGCTGGGCTGAGCCCGCCGAGGGCAGCGCTAATCAGTCCCGCCAGCGCTGCGCGAGTCGAGAGAGCGACGAGAGTCGTTCGCATCCGTAATGCCTTAATGGCTCTGACACTTGCAGACTATCCGCAAGGCTCGGCCGTTAGCCGTCGGGAGCAGGCTGCAAGCGGTGTTCCTAAGATTGCTATTCCAAACACCCGCTTTGAGCTTGCGACGATCGATCAGCTTCTGAAAGTAAGAAACGATTTTCCGAAAGTGAGAGCTTGTGCTCGCAAGAACTGCTGAGCTGAGATCGGTTCAGCTGGCGTTACGATCGGCGGAACGTTTGCAGCGCGGGCGGCGACTATGAGGATAACCCAAACGAGATGGATAGTCATGGCTGCCGCGCTCGTCGTGATCGGCTCACATCTGGGGCTGCACGGCCAGCGGGACGCCGGCGCGTTGACCGTCCAGCGGGTGATGCCGCGGCCGCGACTGTTCTTCGCTCCGGGCGAGTTCGCGCGGTTTGTGACCGAGACCCGCAGCACGAGAGCCTCGTTCTTCGACACATTGCTGGGATTCATCGAGAGCCAGGGTTCGCGCAAATGGAACGAAGAAGATCTGCAACTGCAGAGCCAGGCGCTCGTCGCGCGGGTGTTCCTCGAGCGGCGGGACGGCCGGAGTCAGGAAATTCTCGAGCTGACTCGTAAAAGCCTCCGCTTCTATCTCGATCGGCATACCTTTACTGAATACCGCGACGTCCACGAGAGGGTGACCGCCGGCTCGAGATGGCTCGAAGCCGTGGCGCTCGCCTACGACTGGGCCTACCCGCTCTGGACCGCTGGCGAGCGGGACGAGATGGCGAGCTGGCTTCGGGCGGAAATCGACCACTGGGTGGACGGCAACCGGATTGCCCAGGCCTCGCCATCTCCCTTCCGCAACGATCTGGCGCGAGGCGTCTCAGGGCTCGTCGCGGCGGGGCTCGCGATCTTCGACGAGCCCGGTTCCAGGGGCGCCGCCGACAAGGCGCTGGCGTACGCGCTGCCGTTCTATCAGGAGATCCTCGAGGCGCATCGTTACGCTGGAGCCGATGGCGGTCTGGCCGAAGGCACCTTCTACGGGGCCCTCACCGCCTGGTCACAAGTTATGGTGACGGAGATGCTCTACACGGGCGCCGGTCAGACGGATGCCTTCCAGCGATCTCCGTTCTTCGCCGCGCGGCTGCGGTATGGCATTCACGCCGCCTGGCCCGGTTACATCACGAACCAGTTCGGGTTCAGCACGCACCAGCTCGCCCCCATCTTCGGCGACGCGCGGCGCGGGCCCACCGGATCGACGCTGCGACACCGCTCTACGATGCTCCTGCTCGGAAAGCGGCTGTCGGAGACCGACGCCGCCCGACAGGCCTATGCGGTCGTGAACCGAGCCGAAACCGGCAAGACGTATACGCGCGAGTGGCGCCTGTACGATCTGCTGCTCTGGTCGCCCGCCGTATCACCTCAGAAGCCGACCGCGCTCGCCTATCGGGAGGGAACGCTCGGGCAGGTCTTCGCACGCTCGGACTGGGAAGACAACGCCACATGGATCAGCTTCAACGCCGGACCGCACCTCGACACACACCAGCACTATGACGCGGGCAACCTGACAATCCATCGGAACGGCGTCGACCTGCTGGTCGACAGCGGAAGCCTGGACGCGTTCGGCGGCCGCCACTGGTTCAACTACTACGTTCGCACGGTCGCGCACAACACGATCCTCGTCACCGATCCGGAGGAGCGCTGGGAGAGCATCTGGTCGGGAGTGCCCGACAACCTGGCGGTCAACGACGGCGGGCAGCGCACTCAGGCTCCCCTGACGCCCGCCCCCACGTTGAACGGCTACCTTGCCGCGCGCGACGCGTACGACCACGCGTCGATTGAGCGGTACAGCTCGGCCGACTGGGGTCTGTATCTCAAGGCCAATCTCACGAATGCCTACCAGAATCCGCGCTATCAATCGAACAAGCCGGATCGAACCCGCAACAGAGTGAAAGTGAACTACGTGGGACGAGAGGTCGTGTACCTGCGGCGCGGCGAAGGACGCCGGGACGGCGTGGTCGTGTTCGACCGCGTCATCTCCGCCGACCCCGCGTTTCGAAAGGCCGTCCTCTGGCACGCCGGAGATCCGTTCACGACAACCGCCTCCGGGCGGCGGATCGACGAGGGCGAGCGGGTCTTCGACGCGACGCGTCCGCTGACGTTCCAGACGACGCCGGCGTTCCGCCAGGGCGATCTCAACGGGCGCGCCCGCCTCTTCGTCACGGTGCTGCCGATCGACCCAGTGCGCATCCGCGAAATCGGGACGCGTCCTTCGACCGGAACCGCGATCGACCACGAAACGTTCGGCACGAAGCACTTCCATCGGCACGTCAAGGATTACTTCGTGGACGATTCGCGCGTGTCGAACCCCGACTCGAACACAGGGGCATCGAACCGCCAGGAATGGCCCCCCATCGCACCCCCCGAAGTGCAGTGGCTCTGGACCGACGATCTCGCGGGCGGTTGGGGGCAGACGCGGCTGCAGGTGGAACCCGCCGCGCCGGAAGCGGCGGATCGATTTCTCACGCTCCTGGTTCCGACAGACGCAAACGACGACGCGCAGCCACGCGCCGACCTGATGCGCAGCGTGGATGGGCGATCGGCCGGCGTCCGCTGGACGGAAGGCAGCCAGCAGCTCGTCGTGCTGTTCGGCACCGAGAACAGCGGCGGCGATCTGACTGAAACTTCGGCGGAGATTTCTCAGGCCGCCGGGGAGCTCCTCATCGCGGGCCTCGCGCCGAACAGGGGCTATCGAGTCGCCGCCAGCGGCGGCGGGGCGCGCCGCCGGGTCGATGTCGCCGCTGGTGGTTCGCTCCAGTCTGGACCGCAAGGCCTGCTTCGGCTCGACCTGAATTCGCTGGCGCCGTTGAGCAGCTCGTCCGACGGCGGAACCAGGCACGCAACCGCGGGGCAGCTCGGCGTATCGCCTCAGATTCCGGCCCCGGCTGCGACCAGCGCGGATCGCCCGACGAGCGCGCCGATCATCGCCGGAACGCCTTCGGAGTCGAGCCGTTGGAGTGGCTGGCTCGACGAGCGTCTGCGCGACGGACGCCTCGCCTTGACATCGCGATGGAGCGATCCGCTCGTCGCCGGGCGGATCGTCGAGCGGCTGGAACAGCGGCTCGACGGCGTCCCGGTCTACGGCGGTGAGGTCGTGTTGCAACGGCGGGGTGACACGCTCGAGGCGGTTTTCGGAGCGATCGCAGAAATCACCGTCGGAGGCGGCGGGCCGGCGATGACGCCAGCCTCGGCGCGGCGCGCGATCGAGCACGCGGCCGGCATCTCGCTGCCGCGTGACCGCGAGCCGTCGTTGTTCATCGTCCGTCAACCTGACGGCGGCGGCGTGCGAGCCTACTGCGACCGGGTACTGGCGCGCGAGGGTCCCCGCACCGTCTGCGTCGACGCCGGCGATGGGCGTCCGGCGCTGACGTTGGACGAGACGCGCCGCCAGGCGCGGCAGGGGAATCGGCACGCCGTGTACAGGCTCGACGATGACGAGAGCATCGTTGGGTATGTCAACGGCCTCGTCCCGCTTTCGGCGCGAGACCAGGCGCTTCCCGAAGCGGGCGGCACGGCAGAGGCCGTGCGGCACGAGCAAGCGGCGTTGGCCGCTGCCTGGACGGATCGCTACGGGTTAGGCGACCTCATCGAGTCGCGCCCAATCGTCGCGATCGTTCGGCCGGCGGGCGGCGGGCTGGCCGGGCCCATGTATCTCGGGCGCGGAGTCCTGCTGTATTCCGATGGGTCCGTCGCAAAGAACGAGGAAGGGCGCGGGCGCGTGGCACACGAGCTCTCGCACGCGCTCATCGATAGATCGAGCAGGCTGCTTCCGGTGGGGGAGAGTGCGACGCTGGAGGAAGACTTCGCCGTGCTCATGGAGGAGTTGGCTGCCGGGCGCCGGAGGCCTGGCGCCGGGCCCGTGCGCGCGGCATTCTGGGACGCCAGTGACGCAATGCCGGGTGAGCGCGCGCGGCTCGAGCATGCCTTCGTTCGGGCATTCACGCGTCTGGTGCCGAGGGCGGCCACGCTGGCTCTCGCCAGGGATGCGTTGCTCAGCGCTTACGCCGGGCTTGGCGGTTCGGCCGACCGGCTGGCCGAGTGCTGGCGCGCGAGATAGCCGCCGGGCTGGACGAGCCCGACATAGAGCTCTTCGAGCGCCCCGAGCGCAGACTCCGGGGAATACATGGCCTGGGCGCGCCGGCGACCAGCCGCTCCCATGCGCGCGGCGCGGGCCGGATCGGCCAGGAGTGTCTCGAGGGCGGCCGCGAGGCGCTCCGGGCTCGACGGGGGGACGAGAAGACCGGTCTCGCCGTCGACGACAGCGTCCCCCACCGCTCCTACGTCTGTCGCGACGACGGGTCTCGCCGCCGCCATGGCTTCGAGAATCGAGTTCGGCAGGCCTTCCCGCTTCGAGCAGAGAACAGAAATATCGAAAAGCGAATTCAGGTTCGGATCGTTCGGGCGGCGGCCGGCGAAGACCACCTGCTCCCTCACGCCGAGCGCGGCCGCCAACCGCTCGAGGTCCGCGCGGCTCTCGCCATCGCCGACCAGGACGACGCGCGTTCGCGGCCAGCGGGGAGAGAGCAGCGCGAGCGCGTGGATAAGCGTCTGATGATCCTTCACGGGACGGAGATTCGCCACGATGCCGATTGCGGTCCCGGTGTCGGAAAGCTCGAGCTCGTTCCGAAGCGCCCGCGCCCATTCAGGGGAGAGCGGGTGAAACGCGCTCTCGTCGACGAAGTTCGGCACGACGGCGACGCGCCCTCGCGGGACCCGGTCCACGCGCGCCAGATACTCGGCGACGCGCGGCGAATTGGCCAGAGCGACGTGCGCGAGGCGGTACGGTAATCGCGCGGCGATCGCGCCGGCCCTCCCGGAGAGCTTGCCACCCTGCCATCGCCGGCTCGCGATCACTTTGGCGCCGGCGAGGCGCGCCCACGGGCAGCCGAACAGGTTGCTGTACAGGTCGTGGGCGTGGAAGACCTGAATGCGATGACGCTGCAGGTGTGCTCTCAGCCTCAGGCCCTGTCGGATGGCGCCGGGTCGCAGCAACGGTCCGGGTGAAAACATGTCGAGTGGAATCCGGGCCGCCCGGTAGCGCTCCGCGAGCGGTCCCCCCGGCCGCAGGCAGACGACGCGAAGATCGAAGCGGGAACGATCCAGGCGCTCCGCCAGGCGGACCGCGTTCAGCTCGGTGCCCCCGATCTCCAGATTGTCGATGCAGAACGCAATTCTCAGGCGCGGGTCGTGCACCTGGCTCATTCCTGCGACCGTACTTCCCGTGCAATGGCCACGATCGACTTCAGGTGCCGGGGGCGCGGCAGGCGTGGCGTCCTGACGTAGGTCAGCACCTTGTTCCTCAACTTCCCCTTGGTGAACGACCGGCGGTAGCTCGCCGCGTACCGCGTCTCGTCTCCGATTGAGATCGCGTACGCATCGGCATCGCGCCTCAGGACCCGCAGCGATTTCCCGTCGAACTCCAGCTCGCGGGCTCTGACGGCGCCGGACTCGACGTCGTAGTCCACGGCCAGCGATCTGCGGTTCCACCAGTGCTGCTTGCGCATGGCTCTCCGCGTCGAGCGGCCGGACTCGTCGAAGTACGACGGCTGGTCGATGTCGGGGGTGATGCAGTTCCCCAACCCATAGAAGATGAACCGCCCGCGATACTGCTCGAACGGTTGGGCGCAGTGGGCGTGATGACCGATGACCAGGTCGGCGCCGGCATCGACGATCCGCCGTCCCATCGCGACGTCTCCCGGCTTGGGCAGGAATACGTGCTCCTCACCCCAGTGCAACGACACGACGACACGCCGGGCCCCGTCGCGCCTCGCGGTCGCGATCTCGCGGACGATTCGCTCGAAATCGAGCCGCGCGGCGCCAGGATGATCTGACGTCGCGAAGACCGCTGCGGTCGAGGGGCAGGCGTACCCCAGCAGCGCGACACCGTGCGCATCGAGCGTGAGCGGATTGCCGGCGTTGTTCTCTACACGACCGGCGCCAAACCAGGGGAGTCCCAGACGCCTGAGATGCTCGAGCGTGTCGTCGAATCCCTGAGCACCGTAATCCATGATGTGGTTGTTCGCGAGGCAGACCGCGGCGGGAAGCGGCGTGAACGTCTGCGGGACGTAGTTCGCATCGGCCTTCAAGTTCACCTTGTTCGGCCAGCCGACGGAAGCAGACGTAATCGGATGCTCCAGGTTGAATACGTACGGCGCCTCGAAGGCGAAATAGATCGAATAAGCGCGGGGCAGAAACACGTCGCCGAGAAATGTCATGGTGTTCATAGGCCTGCGTCGATTCATCCGCGCGACATCGCTTCCGAGGCAGCCGGCAGCGGCACGTCGGAGCGCGCATACCGGTGCTTACCCGCTCCCGACAACGGAATGCTGGGGACCTCTTCGAACCGCAGCCGGATGGAGGCGCTCGTCAGCGCGGCGATCTTGGCCCGGACGTCAGCGATCAGACGCGGACGCGCCTCTCCCCACTCAGGTCCGGGGACGATACGAAACGTGATGTCGTCGACGGCCGTCTGGTGAACCTGGAAGCTGCGGACGCCGGTCGATCCCCAGAGTAGCCGCCGGAAGAAGCCGCCATGCACCACGTGCCCGCCGGGCAGGACGAACTGGTCCGACAGGCGGCCGACGTCGAGGTGCATCAGCGGGAAACCGTTGCCGCACGTGCACGTGCCGTCGGCGAGCCGGCCGGCGTCCTCGTTCCTGTACCGGATGAACGGCATCGCGTAGTTCCACAACGACGTCACGACGAGCGGCCGCGGCCCCTCCTCGGCCCCGAAGTCACGGTCCTCCGTTTCGACGACGGCGAAATCCACGTTGACGTGCATCGCTCCGTGCGGACACTCGGCGGCGATGTTCCGCACCTCGCTGCTCCCGTACAGATCGAACACACGGCATCCGAACACGCGGCTCAGCACGGCGCGCTGTTCCGCGAACAGCGGCTCGGCCGTGCTGAACACGCCTTTCAGCGCGGGCACCGTCTCGCGCCTGGACTCGATGTGTTCGGCGAACCGCGCCATCGTCGACGCAAAGCCGAGCGCGACACGGGGCCGAAGCGTGCGCCAGCGCCGGATCCAACCGTCCATGTCCGACGCGCTCGAGCGGAACGGGTTGAACTGATATTGACGCCGCAGCAGTTGACGCGCCTCGAACTCCAGCCGGGAGAGCCGCGCGAGCGTCGTGTCGAAGCCCCAGAAGAACCCGATCATTTCACCGGGGCGCCAACCCGCCTGCGCCAGGTTGCGGAAGTTCCCGGCATCCGTGGCGTCGACCGACCGGAGATCGTGGAGGAACGTCAGCGGGACGCCGGTCGATCCACTGCTTGCGAGCCGATGGGTGCGCTCGCCGAATGGACCCTCGCTCACGAGGTCGCGCGCGCGATCGCGGATGACGTCCTTCGTGAGGATCGGAAGGGCGGAGAAGTCGTTCCAGGATCGTACGTCGCGTGCTGAGATCCCAAGAGACCTGAACAGGTCGCGATAGTACGGGACGTGCGCCTCTGCGTGGGCGAGCAGCGTCGACAGCCGGTTCCATTGATCCTGTCGGCAGACTTCAGGAGACCGGAACGGATTCGCGGCGATCTCGCGGAAGATCGGCAGCACGCGCGATCCTCGCCACCACTCGGTCGCGCCGAGCAACGCACGTCCAATGGTCCGATGAAGGCTCACAGCACTCCTGTCGATCCTGCCCACGCTTACGATTCCAATGCCCTCGTCGACCGCGATCTCGATGTCAGATGAGCCCAGAAATCATCGGCAAACGGGGTCGTCGCGAGCGCGGAGCCATGCGGCTGCTGGGCGAGGAAGATGTTCCAGTCGTAGTTGCCTTCGACGAGCATCGGTCCATCCGGCGTGATCGCGATGTCCCAGCCGACCGACGGAAACTCCGAGAACGCGCGATGCGCCCGCAGCGCCAACGCGAAGACGTCCGCGTAGCAGGGCAGGACCGCTCCCGTGATGGCTGCGCCGGTGGTCGGATGGCGATGCAGCGACGTGCTGGCGAACGACAACGGTTTCTGCACGGCAGGCCCGAGCGCGCCGGTCGCGAGATCAACTGAGGCTGCCACGCCCCCCTGCGCGAAGTTGTCCGCGGCCGCACGGCCCCTCGGCATGCGGAGGCACGCGCGCAGCAGTGATGGCGGCCGATCGGGCGGATGCGTCGTCATGACACGAACAGTACAGAGGCCGGCCCCCGACCAGACGGCCACGGACGGGTGATTGACGAGTCGCCGCTGGACGATGAATGGCGCTTCCAGCGACTGCGCCGCGAGATGCTCGAGAAGCGCGCCCTGCGTCACCTCTCGCCCCGACGAGGAGGCATAGGTCCCGTCGCGGCGCCAGACCCAGTACGAGGCGCCGCGGCCGCACATCCCGTGGGCCTCCTTGGTGAACAGGTCCTCGTTGGGCAAGCGCGAAGGGGCACTGAGGATCTGGCCGCCGGCCACCGAGGCGAGGACCGGCGGTGTCGGAAGTCCGGCGGCGACAGCACGGTCATGGAACCGCCGCTTGTCGGCAAGGTCGTCGCGATTCAATGGGAGCCTGGAGTAAAGCCAGGTTCGCAGCGCGCGCATCTCTTCGAGCTCGACGAAGGCCGGCGCGTCGGCGAGCCGGGCCGGGTCGTACAGCCGATAGCGGTAATACGAGTCGAACGACGATCGGAACTGCTTGCGCAGGCGCCACTGCTGCCGCCACTGTTCGTCGCGCGGGACCGGCACCGTGCCGCCGTAGCGCCAGGTGGAGAGCGTCGCCGTGCGCGCCGCCTTGATCGACAGCCATGACGTCGGCAGAAGCTCCCACGCCCGTCGTCGCAGGGAAAGAAGCGCATCGCGGGAAGAAGAAGCCAACATGGAGAACCTCGTGACGCCAATATGTGTCGTGCGGCGACCCATCGTTGGTAGACGCCGCGCCAAGGAGGGCACAATGCAAACCGGCTGACCTCCAGACGGATGAGCTGCCGACAGCGAGCGCGACTGGTCCCTGCTTTGCAGCCGTGCTGGCCGGATGCCACGTCCCGACGACACCGTCAAACTCCTCTGGACAGGCGGCTGGGATTCGACGTTTCGCCTGCTGGATCTCGTCCTCGTTCGGGATGTTCCAGTTCAACCGTTCTACGTGCTCGACACTGCCCGGCGCTCGAGCCTCGTCGAGCTCGAGACGATGCAGCGCATCCGACGCAGCATCGGAGCGATTTCTCCCTCGAAGGCTCTGTTGGTCAGCCCTTCCACAATCGTGTCCATCCACGACATAGCTCCCAATGCAGAGGTCACGGCCCGTTACAGGCGGCTCAAGGCGCGGTCGTTTCTCGGCGAGCAGTACGACTGGCTCGCTCGGTTCGTCAGCCAGTTCAGCCTGCATGGGCTCGAGCTCTGCGTGCACGTGGATGACAAGGCATATGCCTGGCTCTCCGGGCACGTGGAAGAGGTGCAATCAGACGATCGGTCGAGCTATTGGATCCTGCGACGAGACGAGGGCGGCAGCGACCTGTCGATGTTCGCGCCGTTTCGGTTTCCGGTGTTGACGCTGACCAAGACAGAGATGCAGCGGATCGCAGCCGCGCGGGGATTCCTGCACATCATGGAGCAGACCTGGTTCTGTTTCACCCCGGTCCGCGGCCGGCCGTGCGGCGTCTGTAACCCCTGCCACTACACGATCCAGGAGGGTCTGGGTCGTCGCATGCCGCGGGCCGCGAGAGTCAGGCACCTTCTCCGGCCCGTCTCGCGTCCCTTCAGACGGGTGTACGACAAGGTCGCGCGGCTGGCCGCTGCATCCTGGTAGCGGTCATTCGCAGTTCGTAATCCAGTCGCAGATTCTGTACTTTCCTTCTCCTGCGAGGACGCCCCGCACACTCCACAGGAGCCGCCGCAAGGGCGCTCTGTGAGAGAAAACCTTCGAGAAACCTGAGAGCCTCGGCGCGAGCTCTCGGACCAAACTCGTCGGTATCTTCGTTGCAATAGGGCTCGGCCGCACACCCAGCACATCCCACAACTCAGGCCCTGGTTCTTGGAGGACGGAGGCGAATGCCGGCCGGTCGAATGGTTCGTACGTTTCCTACACAGCTGGTCGTGATCGTCGCGTTCGCTCTGCTTGCTCTCACGACGCGGGCGTACGCCGCCACGATCAACGTCCCCGCCGGTGGAAACCTGCAGGCGGCGATCAACGCTGCCAAACCCGGCGACACGATTCACCTGCAGGCGGGCGCGACCTACATCGGCAACTTCACGTTGCCGATGACCACCGCGCCCCTGGAGATCACGATTCGAACGGCCCCGGATTCGCGCCTGCCCGGCCCGGGCCGCCGCATCATGCCCGCCGACGCGTTTCTGCTCGCGAAAGTTCGGTCGGGCAACACCGGCGCGGCCTTCCAGACGGCACCGGGGGCGCACCATTGGCGGCTCGAATTGCTCGAAATCGGCGCGACGACCGGCGGCTACGGCGAGATCATCCGGCTCGGTCGCGCGGGGACCGAGCAGAGCACGCTCGACGTGGTCCCGCACGACCTCGTGATCGATCGCTGCTACATCCACGGCGATCCGCTGACCGGGCAGAAGCGCGGCATCGCACTCAACAGCGCGTCGACGACGATCGTCGGCTCGTACATCTCCGATATCAAGGGCTCGGGGATGGATACACAGGCGATCGGCGGTTGGAACGGCCCGGGTCCGTATCTCATCCAGAACAACTACTTGGAAGCTGCCGGCGAGAACGTGATGTTCGGCGGCGCGGACCCGAAGATCCCCAATCTCGTGCCCAGCGACATTACGCTCCGGCTGAACCACTTCATCAAGCCAAGAAGCTGGCAACAGCCGATCATCCCGAAGCCGGCCGCGACGGCGGCGCCTCTATCCGGCGCCGGTTCGCTGCCGGCCGGCATCTACGCGTATCGCGTCGTTGCTCGCAGGTCCATCGGTCAGGGGATCACGGGCACTTCCGAGGCGTCGGCCCAGGTGACATCCACTCTCACGGCCGCCGGAGCCGTGCGGGTCACCTGGACGCCGGTTCAGGATGCGACGGAATATCGCGTCTACGGACGAACGGCCGGGGCACAGAACACCTATTGGACTCTTTCCGGCACGTCGTTCACCGATACTGGTGCCGCGGGGACCGCCGGGTCCGTTCCGACCACTCCATCGACGTGGACGGCGAAGAACCTTCTGGAGTTGAAGAACGCCCGCCGCGTCCTCGCCGAAGGGAACGTCCTCGAACACAACTGGAGAAGCGGCCAGGGCGGCCTCGCCTTGGTTATCTCGCCGCGCAACCAGGACGGCACCGCTCCCTGGTCTGTCGTTTCGGACGTCACGTTCCGCCACAACATCGTCCGGCACGTCGGCGGCGGGCTTTCCATCAACGGCTACGACGACAACTTCCCGAGTCAGCAGGGGCGGAACATACGAGTCGAGAACAATCTGTTCACGGACATTTCGGCGGCAGACGGGAGCACCGGGCGGTTTCTCATCATGGGGAGCGGCCCGGCGAACGTGACAATCGAGCACAACACCATTCTTCAAAGCGATTCCATCCTCCTCGTCTACGGAAGGAATACCGACGGCACCTTCGACGTCGTTCAGGGATTCCGATACGCGAACAACATCGCGCTGCACAACGCGTCCGGCATCGTCGGCGAGCTTGGCGGAGGGTTCGGAATACCGAGCATCCTGACGTATTTCCTGTCGCAGACTACGGTCGTCCGAAACGTCTTCGCGGGAGGGCCCGCCTCGAAGTACCCGGTCGACAACCTGTTCCCCAGCGTCGCGACGTTGATGGGGGAATTCACCGATGAGAACTGTCGTCTCCGCAGCAGCAGTCCGTACAGGAACGCCGGCACGGACGGCGAGGATCTGGGTGCCGACATTGAAGGGCTCCTGGCGCTGACGGATCTCGCGCTGAGCGGTGGAGATCCGATCGGGCCGACCAACTCGCCGCCTACCGCCCACGCCGGCGGTCCGTACCAGGCGCTGACGCTCACGCCGGTCGTGGCGCAGGGCGGGGCGTCGTCCGATTCAGATGGCACCCTCGTGAGCTACGTCTGGAACTGGGGTGACGGATCTCCGGACTCTGCCGGGGTGTCCGCAAGCCATGCGTACGCGCGCTCCGGCGTTTACACAGTCCGGCTCGTCGTGACGGACAACGCGGGCGCGACCGCCACCGCTACGGCGACCGCGACGATCTCGAACAGACCGCCCACCGCGAACGCCGGGGGACCTTACTCGGCCCAACCAGGGGTCGCGTTCACGGCGAGCGGGAGCGGATCGTCGGATCCGGATGGAGCGATTGCCAGCTATCGCTGGAACTGGGGCGACGGAACGCCCGACACGGTAGGGGCGAGCGCGACGGCGAGCCACACCTACGGGTCGGCCGGTAGCCGCTCGATCGTTCTCACGGTGACCGACGATGAAGGGGCCGTCGCGACCAGCACGGCTTCGGTCACAGTACAAGCGGCGGCGAGCTCAGATCTCATCGTGTCGGCGTTGTCGGCGCCGGCCGCGGCGGCGGCCGGCGGGAACATGACGGTCTCGGACACGACCTCGAACATCGCCGGCACTGCCGCCGCGTCCAGCACCTGGTTCTATTTGTCGACGAACCCATCGCTTGACGCGAGCGACACCGTGCTCGGATCGCGTGCCGTGCCGGGGTTGGCAAACGGCGCCGCGAATTCGTCGTCGGTATCGCTTGCCGTGCCGACTACGACGGCGGCGGGTCTGTACTACGTGATTGCCAAGGCGGACGGCAACCAGGCAATCGCGGAGACTTCCGAGAGTAACAACGTCAGAACCAGCGCTGCGGTCAGACTCGGCGCGGATCTCAGGGCGGTGAGCGTCACGGGGCCGGCCCGGGCGGCCGCCGGCGGCAGCCTCGTCGTCGGCGATACCACGCAAAACGAAGGCGCGGGCGCGGCAGCAGCTTCATCGACCACTTACTATTTGTCCACCAACGTGACCCTGGACGCGACCGACGTCGCGATCGGAGGACGGCCGGTGCCGGGGCTGGCCGCGGCCGCGAGCCACACCGGGTCCGCCACCGTCGTCATTCCCCCTGGTACCACGCCGGGAAGCTACTTCCTCTTTGCGAAGGCGGACGGAGGGAATGCCGTTGGGGAGAGCATCGAAACGAACAACGGATCGAATGGAGCCATTCTTCGTGTCGGTCCCGACCTCGACGTGTCCATCCTGACCGCTCCGTCACAGGCGACGGCCGGCGCCACGATCAGCGTCACCGATACCACCAGAAACCAGGGGGGCGCGGCAGCGCCGGCCTCCACGACACGGTTTTATCTTTCGACGAACACCACGGTCGACGCTGCCGACACGTTGCTCGGGAGCCGCAGCGTCGGGGCGCTCAACGTCGATCAGACGAACAGCATGACGACGGCCCTGAGCATTCCGTCTGGTAGAGCCCCAGGTTCGTACTTCATCATCGCCGTAGCGGACGGCGGCAACGTCGTGACCGAATCGCTCGAAACGAACAATACGAGAACCCGACCCGTTCAGGTCATCGCTCCATAGGAGCAGTGGTCAATACCGCAGAGCTCAAATAGCATGAAGTTTTTGCGCGCTTACACGGGTCAGGGTTCCCAGAGACTCTGGATCCCCTGACCCATTCCGTCGATTTGCGCCCGTAGGCGTAAGGCCCCTCGACGTGCGGCCGGCCACGACACTCGTGAAGAGGCCCGGTACCCCCGTTGCATGAGGACAGCCGGCTTCCCAGGCACATTCCAGAATCAAGACCGAACGACCTTCTCACGGGGTCCGTCATGCGGCTGTACGCATCGAACTTGCTTGAGACACTCTTACCTCGCCACTTCGTCGCGGCACTTGCGGCGCTCGCTCTGGCGCCAGGCTCCTTGAACGCGGCCACGATCACGGTCGGCGCCGGCGGCAATCTGCAAGGGGCCATCAATGCCGCAAGACCCGGCGATACCATCGTGCTGGCGGCCGGCGCGACGTTCATCGGCAACTTCACCCTGCCGGCGCCACCTGGAACGCCAGGGTTCATCACGATTCGAACGGCTGCGGACAGCCGCCTCCCGCTTCCGAACCGGCGACTCGAGCCGGCCCTCCACGCTCCGCTGCTGGCGAAAATACGTTCGGGGAACAGCCTGCCCGCGATCCAGACCGCGCTGGGAGCGCATCACTGGCGGCTCGAGCTCCTCGAGATCACGGCGACCGGTACCGGGGATGAGATCATCCGGCTCGGACGAGGCGGATCCGATCAGTCCACGCTCACGGTCGTCGCGCACGACCTCGTCATCGACCGGTGTTACGTGCACGGCGATCCGGTGACGGGACGGAAGCGGGGAATCGGCCTCAACAGCGCCTCCACGACGATCCGCAATTCGCACATCTCTGACGTCAAGGCGACCGCGGTCGATTCTCAGGCGATCGGCGGTTGGAACGGGCCGGGGCCCTTCCTCATCGAGAACAACTATCTCGAGGCCTCCGGCGAAAACGTGATGTTCGGCGGCGCGGATCCGAAGATCCCCAATCTCGTGCCGAGCGACATCACGATCCGTTTGAATCATCTGTCGAAGCCGCGCGCGTGGCAGCCGTCGGGGCAGTGGCTGGTCAAGAATCTCCTCGAGCTCAAGAACGCGCGCCGCGTGCTGGTGGAAGGGAACGTGTTCGAGAACAGCTGGCGTCATGGGCAGAGCGGCATCGCGATCGTCTTGACGCCGCGCAACCAGGACGGCACGGCCCCGTGGTCCGTGGTGTCGGACGTCACCATCCGCTTCAACATCGTACGCCACGCTGGAGGCGCCATTAACGTCACGGGCTCCGACGACAACTATCCCAGCCAGCAGGCGCGCAATGTCCGGTTCGAGAACAATCTCGTCTACGACATCAACACGTCGGATGGGCCGGGGCGGTTCACGCTGATTGGGAGGAGTCCGGCGTCTGTCGTCATGGAGCACAACACCATCTTTCAGGCCGACGCGCTGGTGCATGTGTACGGCCAGCGATCGAATGGCTCGTACGAGATCGTCTCGGGTTTTCGATTTGCCAACAATCTCGCCTTGCACAATGCGAGCGGTATCTTTGGTGACGCCGCGGGCGGATTCGGCCTGCCGACCATCAATGCGTACTTTTCCGGCGTCGGAGTGGTGTCCAACGTGCTCGCCGGAGGTGATGCGTCACGCTACCCGGCGGGCAATCTCTTCCCCACGGTGGCGGCCTTTACCGGTGGGTTTGTGACCGGCACGTATCGCCTTCGCGCGGACAGCCCTTACAAAGGTGCAGGGACCGATGGGGAAGACCTCGGTGCGGACCTGACGCAGGTCGAGGCGCTCACGAACCGGGCCCTCTCCGGCAACGCGAGCGGTGCGGCAATCCCGACGAGCCCGGTGAATCTGCGCGTGACTCGCTGATCAGCGCGTCGCCGGCCGCGCCACCCGGCGGCGGGTTTTCCGCGCGTAGGCGCGGGTGAAACGAGCCAGCTCGGCGACAGCGCTCTGAGACTTGTGGGCCGGATCGCGCTTCCAGCTCTCCGCGATGTAGCTGCACAGATGCCGGATCTTGTTGCTGTAGAAGAACGGGTCCCGGCGCCGCACGATCGCTTCGAGCCAGAGGACGGCCATCTTCGGAAGCTCGGCGTACATGAACGCAGGGACGCCCCAGAGCGTGACGAGATCGTCCGGGCATCCCATCGGCGCCCACTCACGAGGCACGAGCTCACGCAGCCGCATTCTCGCGCAGTGGCGGCCGTGTCCCTTCTGCCAGCGCACGTGATACGCCCTGGTCATCCGGTCTGGCGGTATCTCCGCCACCGCCGTGACCGCCGGCAGATACACGCCTTCGAGCCCCGCCATCCAGAGGCGAAGCTGCATCTCGTGGTCCTCGGTCGAGCCGATCCCGTCCCTGATGCGGCCGAGCGACGGTGTGAACAAGCCGACCCGATCGAATACAGAACGCCGGAACGAGAGGTTGCCGCCGACGAGGCAGATCGGCCAGGACGCGCTGGTGCGCACCGGCGCGTCGCCGTAGTCCTGCAGAGCCAGCGGCGACCAGTGCGCCGTCGTCAGCCACCTCGGCGGCGGGCTCGTCCATCGTGGCAGGATCCGGCCGCCGACGTACACCGCCGCCGGGTCGCCGTCGAACCCGCGCTTCACCTGCGCGACCCAATCGGATGCGACCTGAACGTCGTCGTCGGTGAACGCGACGATCGATCCGCGGGCCGCGCGTAATCCGGCGTTCCGGCCGTGGGACAGTCCCTGCTGCGCCTCGAACACGTAGCGGAATCGATCGGGATGGTCCGCGGCGTACCTGCGGCCGAGATCCGCCGTGCTGTCAGTGGAATTGTTGTCCACGAGGATCACTTCATACGCGACGTCCCCGGTTTGATGGAGCAGAGCGTCCAGCGCGGCCGGCAGCACACCCGCGCGGTTGTACGTGCTCAGGATGACCGACACGTCGATCGTCCCGTGAAGCGTGCTCAGCTCGTGCACGGGACTTTCCTGTACGGCCTCCAGCACTCCACCAGAAAGCCGACGCACTGCAGGAAGAGGAGCTCCTGGACGAGCGTGTCGAACGCATCCGTACGGGTGTGCGAACGCAGGTACTGGGTCGCAAGATGCAGCAGATCGCGGTAAACGAACCTCGGGACACGTGCGACGTGGGGCACGTGATCGAGATTGAGATCGATGAAGCAGCTCTCTGCCATCCGGGCCAGCGTGCGGCCATGCCAGAAGTACCATCGCCGAAAGTACCGGCGCGTCAGTCGTCCTGCCGGAACGGCGTGGCGTACCGAAATGCGCGGATCGTAGAGGCCGTCGTAGAGCCCGGCGCGGAACAGCCGCACGCACAGCTCGCGGTCCTCGCCGCAGACCGGACTGTTGTCGACGCGGCCGAGGTCGGTGCGCCATCCGCCTATGCGCTCGAGCGCGTCACGACGGACGGCGAGATTGGCGCCGATGGGCATGCGAAGCGTGCGAAACCGGTCGGTCGTGTATCGGACGGGCTCATCTCCATAGTCGACGAGCGCGAGCGGGCCCCAGATATCTCGTGCCCGGAACGTCAGCAACTCAGGCGGTGGCGGCACACCCCACCGCGGCAGCACTTTGCCGAAGGTGAAGACAATCGCGTCCCTCCGGAAGGCCTCGACGATGCGCACGAGCCAGTCGACCGCTGGCAGAACGTCATCGTCGGTCAGCGCGACGATGTCGCCGGAAAGGAGCGTGAGCGCGAGGTTGAGCGCAAAGCTTTTGCCCTGCTGGCGCTCGACCGAGTAACGGATCGGGAAGCCGGGCTGGGACGCCAGCAGCCCGACGACCGAGGCTGTGTCATCGGTGGAGTTGTTGTCGACGACGACGATCTCGACGGCGCAGTCGGGCGGCGCGGCGCAGGCTCTCAGCCCGGAGAGCGTCTGGCGCAGCAGCCCGGCGCGGTTGTAGGTGCAGATCACGACTGAGACGCTGGCCACCGTCCGCGCCAAGGCCGCCATCAGGCTGCGGTCTCCTCGACCGCGGAAGGCCGAACGACTTCCTCGGGGATCGGCGCCGCCATATCCAACAGGTTATAGAGCGTCGCCACGGCCCTCTCGGTGGCGGTCCCGGGCTGATAAAAGAGCGCGGTTCCGATCTCCTTCCGCCGCGCGGAATGCCTCGCCGGTCGCGCGAGCGCCCAACCGACGGCGTCCAGGAGGTCCGTGGGACGGGTGACGACGTCGGCGGCGGACCTGAGCTGCTGGACTTTGTCCGGATTGACCCGCGATCGCTCCAACAGCTCCGGGCAGTCCATGACGAGGATCGGCCGATCGAGAAGCATGAACTCGAATCCGACCGAGCTGTGGTCCGTCACGAGCGCGTCGGCGGCCACGAGATACGGGGATGCGTCATGCGTTCTGACGACACGCACCAGAGGGTCGCCCTGGTAGCGCGATAGCCGCGTGGCCCAGTCCACCCCGCCCGAGCCGCGCTGCGACCGATCGTACGAGCGGTCATGCAGCTTGACGATGACCTGGTACCGCGCCGACGACAGCGCATCGATGATCTGTTCGCCCATTCGGAGCGACGAGTCCGGCGACCACGTCGGGGCGAAGAGGACGACGGGCCGGTCCGCGTCGAGCCGAAGGGCTTCGCAGATCGCGCGGCGTTCGAGGCTGCCGTCGACGAGCGCGTCCGTCTTGGGATAGCCGACGAGCGCCGCCGCGGGCGATCCGGCCGGGACGAGTGCGGCCTCGGTGTAACGCAGCAGCCGATCCTCATTGGGGAACATCAGGCACGCGAAGCCGGCGATCTCGGTCGACAGGTCCACGGGGGCGTCGAGCCCGTACTTGCCCGCAACGCCGTGGAAGAGGTGTACGCGCCGCGTCCGCCGGTGCAGCGTCGCCATTTCCCAGAAGTCCGTGTTGATCGACAGGTCCCACTTTCCCCACTTCGCGCGGTCGGGGCCGATCACGCGCTCGGTGATTCCCACGGTCGAGAAGATGGTCGTCGGCTTCCACGCCCGGCCGCGCGCCGTGAACCAGAACTCGAGGCGGGGATCGGCCCGCAGTCGTCGGTAGACCGGCTCGAAGATCGCAAAGCTCATCGGCGACGCCGCTTCGAACAGGATGCGTCGCCGCGCGCGAACCGCGTGCACGATGGATTCGTCGAGCGCCCGCGCGGCGCGCATGGCGCAGCCGCGCGCGCGGCCATACACGGTGTCGTTGACCAGGGTTCTGCGAGGGGGCATCTCGGCCGCCGACGGCACCGACTCCGGCCCGGCGATCCCCAGCCGGTGCTTCAACTCGCGCACGCGCGCGTGCCAGCGCTCGGGGAGAAAGCACGCCCCGTAGCGCACGTAGGTCACGGGATTCCAGGGCCGCAGGGCGATCGCGCGCGCGTACGCCTCGCGCGCGCCCGTACTGTTGCCGCGTCGCAGTCGCTCGGTCCCCCAGGACCAGTACAGGACGTGCTCCCGCGCGCGGAGACACTCATCCGGCGCCTCGCGGTGCTGCGGACACGCGGAGTGGCAGAGTCCGCGGTTCTTCTCGATCACCAGCGCCTGGCCGGCGAACGTCTTGTCGATCACCGTGCTCATGTGACCGCCCTGCCGGTGGATCGCGAGCGGACGCGGCAGATAGCCTATCGGGTGGCGCGCCGCGATTCGAAGCCACAGGTCCCAGTCTTCAACGTGAATCTCCCGCCGCTCGTCGAAGTCGCCGACTTCCAGCAGAACGCTCTTCTGGACCATCACCGTGAGCGTGCGGATGAAGAAGTCCGTATGAAAGATCGGGCAGAACTGATGCTGTGGGGGCTCGAAGGTCGGTCCCTGGAGATCGATGCCGCTGTTCCGTCCGACGACCGCGGTATGCACCAGGCCGGCTTCCGGGTACCGATCGAAGTAGGCCACCTGCAACCTGAGCTTCTCGGGCAGCCACTCGTCGTCGGCGTCGAGGAACGCGATGAGGCGTCCCGCGGCCAGGGCGATGCCGGCGTTCCGCGCCTTCGCCGGACCGAAGTTGGACTGGCGAACGAGGGTGATCCGGCCCATCCAGGGGCGCAGCGCCTCCGCGAGATCGTCGGTCGACCCGTCGTCGACGACGATGACCTCGAAATCGCGGTAGGTCTGCGCGAAGACCGACTGCAGCGCGTGGTCAATCCACTGCGCCCCGTTGTAGACGGGGATGACGACGCTGACCGTTGGTTTCGTGTCCTGCATCACCCTGGGTGTTGTCTATCGTGCGAGCCTCAGAGGCTTCGACGTCACGACCTGGAAGCCGAAGCGGTTGCGCGTGATCGTGCCGTCCGTGCTCCAACCATCCTGGTTCGCGCGCGTGTAGTACCCCTCGACGCTCAGCCATGGGGACAGTCGATAGCCGAGCCGCGACGTGATCCAGGTCGACCGTCGGCTCTGTTCGTCCGGCAGGAGAACGGCGAGGGTCAGCGGGTCGGCGTCGCGCCACGCCGCTCCCGCCTGCCAATATGCGCGGTTGCGCGCGAACCAACCTTGAATCGTCCCCGCGAGCTCCTCGTTCTGGAATATCCCGCCGAAGCCGAACGAGGGGAGCATCGACCGCTCGTAGTACGCCGTCACCATGAAATACTGGCGTCGCGCGTTGATTTCTCCGCGAAAGGCGAGGCCGGTGCGCGGCTCCTGACTTATGACTTGCCCTTGATGGGAGAGACCGGCGCCTCCCGCGATCTGGACGTTCTCCGAAATCCGGTACTGTGCCGTCCCCATCGCATACTGGATGTTGGTGGGGATCGGCTGGTCGATGATCAGCGTGCGTCGCCACCCGAAGTCACCGCCGAGGGCGAAACGCGGCGACAACTGATGGAGCAGGATCCCTGTGGCGACGTGTTCGTGGCCGCCCGGAAACGCGAGCACGACGTCGTCTTCGAAGTCGACGAAACGCAGGCTATAGGCGCCGTTCAGCGTCGTCGTTGGCGACAGACGGAGCTCGGCGCCTCCCGTGGTCACGAACCGGCGATTGCCGATGCGGCGGAAAGGGATGCCGACGAATTCCAGGCCGTCCGTCGCGGGCGAGCTGGCGAACGTCTGCCCGGCGCGCACGGTGAGTCGTGGCGTCCAGCGGTAACTCACGTCCGCCCGGGCGTTCTGATCCAGGCTGTTGAGACCGGACAAGTCCTGGTAGAACACGAGCGATCCCTGGTAGCCGCTGGTGAACTGAAGATACTTGCCAAGATAGTTGAGCGTGCCGGCGGGCGTGACCGCCGTGACGTAGTCGGACGGTGGATCGGGGGCCGTGCCAGGACCGACCAGGAGCACGTTGTCGTCGAAGGCGCCGCCCATCGTGAACGCGGGGCGGAACGTCCAGCCGGCTCTCAAAGGCTCCGTCGTCTGCGTCGTCTGGGCCTGCAGCGTCACCGCGGCGAATACAGCGAAGAGGGACGCGGCGAAAAACGTTTTCATAGTCTGCTCCATCGTCATCGGCCGGTCTGCCGCTCGAACACGAACTGATTGCAGCCCAGCCCGACCCCTCCGCACGTCATCCGCATCAGGGAGAATCCGCGCGCGCGGTAGAAGTCGAAGATCTCTTCTGGCTTGGCGAACTCGTACGGATAGCCGCCCACCCAGTCGATCAAGTCGTGCCAACGGCTCATGCCGCGGCGCAGGTCGCCCGTCCAGCTCCGGACGAACTCCCCGGGCCGCAGCGCGAGCAGGGAGCGCGCCGCGGCTTTCAGTTCCGCGGGCGCGGAGACGGCCAGCGCATAGGCGGGCCGCACGAAGCGAGGCAGCCGGTTGTACAGCCGCTTGATCGATCGCCAGCGCCTGCTCTGGCTGCCGGTATCGTTGTAAATCGCGACGAACAGCTTGCCGGCCGGCCCGACGGGATACGCGGCGTGGTCGAGCGCATCCCACATGCGGCCGGTGTGATGCAGGACGCCCCACGAATAGACCACGTCGAAGGCGCCGAGCGAGCGCACGTAGTCCGGATCGAGAATGGACCCCTCTTCGACCCGCCACCGATCGTCGGTCGGAAAGTACCGGCGCCGCAGCTCGCGCGTGCACGCCACGGATTGAGGATCGAAGTCGAACGAAAGTACCTGTGCACCTAACCGGCGCGCTGCCAGGCTCGAAAGGCCGCTCCCCGATCCGATATCGAGGAAACGGAGCCCCTGGAGAGAGTCGACCTCCAGCATGCGTTGCAGCGCCTGCGTGGCGGCGACGATACGCGGCTCGTCGAGCGTCGTCAGAAAGCGCGCCCAGTTTTCGCCGAACTCGAAGCGCTCGCCGCGCGCGACCTCGCGCGCGTGCGAGTTCGTCGAGGAGAGGCTGTTGGGACGTGCGGTCAAGGTCTCGAAAGGCATCAGGAAACTCCGGCGGTTCTTCGCAAGTGGGGTGCCACGGGTCGGACGACGCGCTGGACCAGGTATCCGGCGGCGAAGGCGGCGTCCGCCAGTACAGGCCGCCGCATCCGCCGGCCGGCCTGAGAGCAGCCGCACGACCGCCGCGAACGGCGCGGTCAACAGTCGGCGCAGGAAATGGCGTACCCACGGCGTCCCCGAATCGTGTGCGTCGATCAGCGCGTTGGTTACGCCGGACCAGTAAAACCAGCGAAGGTAGTAGCTCATCCGGGTGCGCGCCACCGGCACCCAGTGGCGAACGATGAGCTCCGGACGGTACTCACTGCGATACCCGCGGGCGGCAACGCGCCGGCACAGGTCGCGGTCTTCGCCACACAGGAGCGTTCCGCGAAATCGTCCCAGCTCGCGCGACAGTCCGCCGACCGCCTCGAATACATCCCGGCGGACCGCCATGTTCGCGCCGACGGCGGTCCTCGCGCCGAGCGGTTGGGCCTCGCCGTAGTGAAGGAGCGCCAGCGGGGAGGTCATCAGGCTGTACCGCCCGTGCTGCTCCAGCTGCAGCCAGCGCGGAACGCCGGCTTCCCACCGCGGATCGACTCTTCCGCCGACGAGCGCCAGGCTCGGATCGCCGAAGAGTCGTCTGATCGTCGCGATCCACCCGGTCTCCACGAGCACATCGTCATCGGTGAGCGCCAGAACGCTCCCGGTCGCCGCCGCGATGCCGGTCCGAAGCGCGGGCGTCTTTCCGGGCGCGGCTTCGTTGAGGATCCGAACGGGAGCGGGAAAGTCGCGCGCCGCCTCGGCGAGAACTGCCGTGGTTGCATAGCCGCTCCCGTTGTCCACCACGATGACTTCATCGCCGGGGCGATAGTCCTGCGCACGCAGCGCTTCGAGGCACTCGGCGAGCAGCCGCGCTCGCTGGTACGTGGCGATGACGACGCTGATGGAAACGTCGGCCGTCATGACCATCGAGCCCTCAGATATCCACTGAACCATGTCAGACGCATCGTTCCGGCCACGACGCGCTTCAGGTCGCCCCTCACCACCGCGGTCGCGGCAATCCACGCGTCTCGCAGGGCGCGCTTCCAGAGGTATCGCGGCACCTTGAGCAGATAGGAGTTCGTCGACGGATAGCGGCGCTCGAGGCGGGCGACGATCGCGCCGTTCTCGAAAAACCACCGCCGGACGTATGCGTGCCGCAGGCGGTCGGCCGGTACTCGATGTTGAACGACCGCTTCCGGGACGTACACGCCGGCGAGGCCGGCGGCCGTCAGGCGGAGCGCGAAATCGTGGTCTTCGCCCGTTCGAAGGGTCCCTTCGAGCTTGCCAAGATCGGGATCCCACCCGCCGATTCGGTTGATGGCGTGGCGCCGAACGGCCATGTTGCAGCCGATCGGCATCACGTCGGCTCCGGCACCGAGCGGGAGCCGGCGCGGGCCGCCATCCGGAATGGACAGCACGCCGTGCAACGCCGGAGACATCCAGGCGGGCGGCGTACTTTCCCAGAGGGGCACGATCCGCCCTGCGGCGTAATCAGCACCGGTCTCGTCGAACGCCCGGCGGTACTCCCGGAGCCATCGCTCGCACGGCACCACGTCGTCGTCGGTGAGCACGATGAGGTCGCCCCGCGCGTGAGCCACGGCGGTGTTCAGGGCGTGCGACTTGCCGGGCCGATCGTCGCGCAGGTAGATCACCCGGGCTGTGGCCCTGGCTGCGGCATCGCTCACGACGGCCGGCGTGTCGTCACCTGATCCGTTGTCGACGACGAGGATCTCGACCGGCTCGCCCGGGTCTTCCTGTCGGATCAGGGCGTCGAGGGTGCTGGCGAGCAGCGCCGCCCTGTTTCTCGTGGCGATGATCACCGTCAGCACCACGCACCCCCGGATACCGGGACCGACGGGCGCTTCGCTGCGCGCGCGCGACCGGCTGTCTCTACGCTGATCAGTCTGACTGCGGAGCCGATCGCGAGAAGGATGTACAACGTCCAGTAGTAGGCGACCGACGCGAACATCGACGAGACCA
>CAVRXL010000001.1:0-238224 GCA_963725145.1 uncultured Acidobacteriota bacterium | reverse complement strand
CGCATCCAGTGTTCGAACGACGCGGCGGCTGCTTCGATCGTCGGCCGGCCTCTCAGAAGGGGCCACACTCTACCACCGAAGTGCGGAGTCATTTGACATCCCGTCGACGATTGGCTACCTTCCCATAGCCACGCTATGGGAAGAAACCGATCGGTCCGCGCGGAGCTGCTGCCCGGCACTCTCGACATGCTCATCCTCAAGACGCTGACCCACGGCGTCATGCACGGGTACGGCATCGCCGACCACATCCAGCGCACCTCCGGCGACATTCTGCAGATCGAAGAGGGATCGCTCTATCCGGCGCTGCAGCGGCTTCAGGTCCAGGGCCTCGTGGCCTCGGACTGGGGACATTCGGTCAACAACCGCCGGGCGCGGTACTACCGGCTCACGCGCGCCGGCCGCCGCCAACTCGGAGACGTCGAGACCAGTTTCAGCCGCCTGATGGACGCCATCGGGCGGGTGATGAACTCCATCGACCCATCGGGAGCCTAGGGGACGTGCGCACGCTGCTCCGCCGGCTGTGGTTCATGCTCCGGCGCGATCGCCTCGACGCGCAGTTGAAGGACGAGATCGAGTGGCACCTCGAGCGCCGGACCGAGGAGCTGGCCGACGCCGGCCTGAGCCGGCGCGCTGCACGGGAGGCGGCGCTCCGCGCCTTCGGCAACCCGACCCGCGTGCGCGAGGAAAGCCGCGCCTTCTGGAGCATCATGACGCTCGACCTCATCGGCCACGACATCCGCTTCGCCTGGCGCGCGCTCGAGCGTCAACCGGCGCTCGCGCTGATTGCCGTCGGGTCGCTCGGCGCGGCGATGGCGGCGGCCATCGCCGTGTTCGGCCTCGCGAACGCGGTCCTCTTCGACAAGCTCCCGGTGGCGGATCCCGATCGGCTCGTCGTCCTGCGCTGGGTCGCCGGGGCGCGCCCGCCGTTCGAGTCTCTCGACGGCTGGAGCTCGAGCGATGACCGGGAAAGCACGTCGACGTCGTTCTCGTACGCGGGCTTCCTCGCGGCCCGCGAGGAGGCGCGCGGCCGCGCGGAAGTGTTCGGCTTTGCCGACCTCTATCAGATTCATGTCGGCACCGGCGCCGAGCCGCCGGAGATCGCGACAGGGCAGGTCGTATCCGGGCAATTACTACGGCGCGCTCGGCCTGCGCCCCGCCGCCGGCCGGTTCATCGCGCCTGAGGACGATCGACCCGACGCCGAGGCGGTCGCCGTGATCAGCCACGCGTTCTGGACGGCGCGCCTCGGCGCCCGCCGCGACATCTCCGGCCTCGTCCTGCGCGTCAACGGCGTCCCGACGACGGTCGTCGGCGTCGCTCCGCGGGGTTTCAACGGCACTCGGCAGGTGGGGGAGACGTCCGACGTCTCGGTGCCTCTCGCGCTGCGCGATCGCTTCGTTCGCCAGCCCGGCGACCAGCGGCCCCAGTCCGATCCTCGCTGGTGGTGGGTGATCATGATGGCCCGCCTGCCATCGGGCGTCGAGCCGCCGGCGGTTCAACCGGCGATTGAGGGCGCCATCAGACGGACCTTTCAGGTCAAGAAGGATGACGTCGGCCCGTTCCGGGTGGAGCTGCTCGACGGCTCGCGCGGAATGCGGGAGGAACGTGCGCAGCTCGTCGAGCCGCTCACGATCATGGCGGCGATCGTCGTGCTCGTCGTGCTCATCGCGTGCACGAATCTCGCGAACCTGCTCCTCGCACGCGGCGCGTCTCGCGACCGCGAGGTCGCGCTCCGGCTCGCGCTCGGCGCGTCTCGCGGACACATCGTTCGCCAGCTGCTCGTCGAGAGCATCCTTATTGGAGCCCTCGCGGCGGCGGTGGGGGTCGCGGCCGCAACGTGGCTCGCGACCGGGCTGCTGCCGGCGCTCGGGCTGGAATCGAACGGGCTCGAGCTCGCGACCAACGGCCCCGTCGTCGCGTTCGCGGCGGCGGCCGCGCTGGTGTGCGCCGTGCTGTTCGGCCTCGCCCCGGCGTGGCGTGGCTCGGACGTCCAGCCGGTGCGCGGCCTGAAAGAAGGATCGGCGGGCAACCGCGTGCCGCGCCTGCGGCTCGCACGCATCCTGCTCGTTGCGCAGGTCGCGCTGTCGGTCGTCATCCTGGTGGCCGCGGGGCTGCTCGGCCGAACGCTGCAGAACCTCGAGGACGTGCGCCCGGGGTTCGAGGCCCGCGGCATCCTGACGTTCCGCGTCGACCCGACCTTGAACGGCTACGAGGAAGGGCGGATCCGCGCGCTCTACGGGACGATGCTCGAACGGCTGCGCGCGTTGCCCGGCGTCGAGCGCGCGTCGTTCTCGCATCACGGCCTGCTGTACGGCTGGTCGTCGCGGTCGTCGATCGAGACGCTCGAGGGGCGAAAGCTGTCGCGGGACATCGACGTGAACCGGCTCATCGTCGACCGGGACTTCTTCGAAACGGTCGGGATCCCGTTGGTCGCGGGCCGCAACTTCAGCGGCCTCGAGCGGGAGGACACCAAGCTGCTGCAGGTCGTGATCAACCAGCAGTTCGCGCGGACCGGGTTCAGCACGGATGCCCCGATCGGCCGCCGGTTTCAACTGAGCGCGCAGCCGGATGCGCCGACCTACGAGGTCATCGGCGTCGTCGGCGATGCGCGGATTGTCCGGCTGAAAGATCCCGTGCCGCCGACGGTCTACTTTTCGTACAAGCAGGAGATGACTTTTGCGGTGGTCTTCGCGCTGAGGACGAGCGTGCCGCCGGAGAATCTTGCCGACGCGGTGCGGCAGACGGTCGCGAGCCTGGATCCGGATTTGCCGGTCGCGAGGCTGCGCACGCAGGAGGCGCAGCTCGCTGCCTCGCTCCGGCGCGAGCGCCTTTTCGCCAGGCTGGCCACCGCGCTCGCCGGGCTTGCGCTCGCGCTTGCCTGCATCGGGCTCTATGGGCTGATGGCCTATGCGGTCTCGCGGCGGACGCCGGAGATCGGCATCCGGATGGCGCTTGGTGCGGCGCGAGGGCGTGTCCTGCGAATGATTGTCGCTGACGCCGCGCGCCTGATGGTCGTCGGTCTCGCGGTTGGCGTGTGCGCGGCGCTCGCGGCGGGCCGGTATCTCGAGAACCAGTTGTTCGGGCTGACGCCGTCCGATCCGATGACGCAGGCCCTGGCGGTGGCGTTGCTCGGGGTGGTGGCGCTCGCGGCGGCGTATCTGCCCGCCCGTCGGGCGTCGCGCGTCGATCCCTTGATCGCGCTGAAATCCGAATGACCGCCCCTACACGCCGTCGACAATCACGAGGTCGCCGCTCGACGTCTCCTGCCTCAGCGTCTTCGCCGGCGCGTACTCGCTCGACGCCCACCATTCGCGCGCGCGCGCGGCGGTCGGAAACTCCAGGATCACGAGCCGCTTCGGCGACCAGGATCCTTCGAGCACGTCGCAATTCCCCCCGCGCGCGATGAATCGCCCGCCGTACTGGTGGATGCTGGAGGGGGACATCTTCTTGTAGTCCTCGTACCGGATTGGGTCCTTCACGTCGATGTTCGCGATCACATACGCGGGCATGTCGAATCACCTCTGGGAAGAGGTTGATCCTATCGCGAACAGCTGCCGTGCGGTGCGGATGAAGAGCGCGTCCCCGGCGATGGCAGGCGTCGCGAAACAGGGCTCGTTCATCGTGTTCACGGCGACGCGCTCGAAGCGCTCCGCCGCGCGAAGCACGATCACGTCTCCCTCATCGCTGGTGAAGTAGATCAACCCGTTCGCGGCGACCGGGGATGCGGAGAACGTCGCCGGCGTTTCAGACAGCCGCGATCGATAGACGAGCGTGCCGGTCTCGACGCGATAGACCGACAGCACTCCGTTGCCCGCGCAGATATAGAGCAGGCCCTGGTAGACGAGCGGCGTCGCCAGGTATGGCGCGCCCCGCTCGACGACCCACGCGATGGCGCCGCCCGGCGTCAGCGTCTGCTCGCCGCGCGCGGTTGCGCGGACCGCCAAGATCGGACGCTCGTTCCCGCTTCCCGTGACGATCATCAGATAACTCTCAGGTCCGCAGGTTGACAGCCGCCTCATGAATATGTGACCGTATGGTCACATATGGCCCGGGACCTCGATCCCGTCTGGAAGGCGCTCGCGGACCCGAGCCGTCGCCGGATGCTGGACCTGCTCCGCGATGGCCCGCGGACGACGTGCGACCTGTGCGGGTCGTTCGAGTCGTCGCGGTTCGCCGTCATGAAGCACCTCCGCGTCCTGGAGCAGGCGCGGCTGATCCTCGTGCGGCGCCGCGGGCGCGAGCGCTGGAACTACCTCAACCCGATTCCGATCCAGACGATTTACGAACGGTGGCTCACGCCGTACGCCGCGCTGTGGGCCGGCGAGCTGCTCGACTTGAAGCGCACCGTCGAACGCCGGGAAGACAAACAGAAAGCGAGGAGAGATGACGCCCGGGGCGAAGCTCGAACACGTCTTTGAGATCCAGATCAAGGGCTCGATCAAGGCGGTGTGGGACGAGATCACCAAGCGCGGCGCGGTCCAGCGGCCGCTGATGGATACGGTGCTCGTGACGGATCTCAAGCCGGGCAGCCCGTTCCGATACCTCAGCCCGAACGGCAAGTACTCCCTCGTCCACGGAAAAATCCTCGAGGTCGATCCGCCGCGCCGCCTCGTGCACACCTACCAGTTCAACCTGCACCACGATCCCCCCTCACGCGTGACCTGGGAGCTGGAACAGGTGGGCCCCGATGTGCACGTCCGGCTCGTGCACGACCAGTTCGAGACGGAAACGAAGACCTACAAGGCGGTCAAGGGAGGCTGGCCGGGCATCCTGCAGAACCTCAAGCTGTGGATCGAAACCGGCGACATCCGGTTGGGCACCAAGATGCAGTACGCGATGTACAGCGTGATGATGCCGTTCCTGCCGAAGTCGTGCCGAGTGCCGGCCGATCAACGGCCCCGCAGTTAACGAGATTGAACCAAAAAAGAGGGAGACGATGACATCCATCAACTGGGGCCGTGTCCTGCTGGGCGGGTTGCTCGCCGGTCTGGTCATGAACGTCAGCGAGGCGGCGCTGCACGGCGGCATGCTCGGCGCCGAATCGCTCGACCTGTTTCGCTCGCACGACATCTCTACGACTCCCCAGCCGCTCCACATGATCTCGCTCATCGGCATGACGTTCGTCCTCGGCATCGCCTCGGTCTGGCTGTACGCCGCGATTCGCCCGCGCTTCGGGCCGGGCGCCGGCACCGCCGTCTGTGCCGGACTGGCGGTCTGGGTGATCGCGCATCTCTGGTCCGGGATCTATCTGTGGGCAGGCTTTGCCGGTCTCATTCCGTCGAAGCTGGCGCTGCTCCCCGTGGCGTGGGGCCTCGTCGAAGCGCCGCTGGGCACTGTTGCCGGCGCGTGGCTGTACAAGAGTGAAGAGATCCTCAAATCCGCGGAATCCGTGGCTCGTGGAAGAATCCGCGTCATCCGTGGTTAAGATCCGGCGGTGCCCGTCACGCGCCACGCGATCGACAAATTCCTCCCCCCGCCTCGGCGCGAGCGCCAGGGAACCGCGCTCTGCCTGTCAGGCGGCGGCTACCGTGCCGCGCTCTTCCACCTGGGTGGGCTCCGGCGGTTGAACGAGCTTGGCGTGCTGTCTCGTATCGACGCGATCTCCTCCGTGTCGGGCGGCAGCATCATGGCCGCGCACCTCGCCGAGCGGATCCGACCGTGGCCGGAGCCCGGCGATCGGCTCGATCCGTCCGAGTGGAACAGCCGCGTCGCGGAGCCTTTCTACGACCTCGCGGGGCGCGACCTGCGCACGTGGCCGATACTGAAGCGGCTCCTGCCGTGGAACTGGTTTCGCACGACGACGGCGGTCGAGACGCTCGCCGGACTCTACGAGCGGCACCTGACGCAGCTCCGGTTGCCGGCGCTGCCGGATCGCCCCGCTTTCACGCTCTGCGCTACCGACATGGTGTTTGGCGCGAATTGGATCTTTCGGAAGGACCAGATGGGGGACTATCAGGCAGGGTACGTGCGGCCCGCGCCCGATTGGCCGCTGGCGCGCGCCGTCGCCGCTTCTTCCTGCTTCCCGCCCATCTTCAATCCAATGAAGCCCGGCCTTGAACCTGAGGAGCTGCGCCACGGCAAAGCGCAAGGGCAGAATCGCGACGACTGGATCCGCGGTCTCAGGCTGACCGACGGAGGCATCTACGACAACATGGCGCTCGAGCCTGTGTGGAAGCGGGCGGCCACGGTGCTCGTGTCGGATGGCGGCGCGACGTTCGATTTCCGGCCGGACCAGGGCCTTCGAACGCGGTTGTACCGCTACACGCACATTCAGGGGCTGCAGTCGCAGACTCTTCGGAAACGCTGGCTGCTGGCAAGCTTTTCGACGGGCATGCTCATGGGCGCGTACTGGGGCGTCGGTTCCTGCGCGCAGAACTACGACAAGAGCTTCTGGGGCTACTCCGGCGATCTGGCGGACGACGTCGTGTCGGAGGTCCGGACCGACATGGACGGTTTCTCATCAGCGGAGATCCAGGTACTGGAGAACCACGGGTACGCGCTCGCCGAGGCGGCGATTCGAAAGCACGCGGCGGAGTTCATCTCGCCAGACGCCGCGCCGTTCGCGCTGCCGCATCCCGCCTGGCAGGACGAGCGCAAGGTCAGAGACGCACTTCGCCAGAGCCATCGCCGCGTCCTGCGATGGTGGTTCCGATGGTGGGGGGCCTAGTCAGGAGGAGGACTCGCGCGGGCCTCGCACTTCCTTCCAGCCCTGCGCTTCCCATGCGCGATGCAGTTCGTGCTCGCGGTGGAGGACCTGAGGGAGGTCCTTGAAGTGCTCGATGCTTTCGGTCCCGTCGGGCCGGACGATGAGCAATTCGTATCCGTCGCGGTCTCCCGCCAACCGCACTTCGCAGCGGAGCTTCTCCGCCCCGCGTTCGTAAAACCACAGCATTGGTCACAGTATGGCTCAGTTCCAGGCTGATGGGAGCCGTATCCGTAGACCCGCACACGCGATGACGCCCACTTGCACGCGCTGTGAGCCCGTCCGGCGTTGAGCCGGATTGACGGCCCGTGGCACCCGCTAGCGAATGACCCGGAGGTTGACCGGCGTCGTGAGATTGACCGCTCCGATCGGACAGACGAGACCGTCGATCTCCGGGCGCCGGGTCGTGCAGGGCGCCAGGCCCCCCGCGATGTTCTGCGTCGCCTGTTCGGCGTAATACACCCGGAAGTTGTCCGTGGCGACGCCTTGATACTCGTAGACGAACACTTCATCGCGGATCTGCGGATGGGAATTGCCGAGCGACAGACTCCAGTCCATGTCGATCGTCACAAACGGGCTCGAGCCCGGCATCGGGTCGAAACGCACGTTCCTGATCGTCGTCTTTCGGGGGCTCGGCGTCGCCCGCGTGCCTGGCGTCGCCAGCGTCGGAATGCTGATGTTCGACCGGAGGTTCCTGAAGTACGAGTTCTCGATCACGACGTCGTTTTCGGTTGCGTTCGAGACGTCGATGCCCGTGCTCATGCCCTGGATGTTCGCCCGCCGGATCGTCACGTCACGGTTCTTGTAGTCGCCGCTCCACCAGCCCGAGCCGCCGTCATGAATGCCGAGCGCGCGGGACTGTCCACGTACCGTCAGGCCGTCGAACGTCGTGCCCGCAGATCCAGCCCCGTCAGGACCGAAAGGCCCGGCCGGCCATTCACTTGCGGCGATCGCAGGAACGCGATCGCGATCGAGGGATCACGGGTTCGCGTACGCCCGAGCGGGATCGTGATCCGATCCCGCTCGAGCGCAGCCGCTCAGGATTGTGACCGCAGGTTCTTGTTGAAGAACTCCATCGTACGCTGCCACGCAAGCTTGGCGGCAGCCTCGTCGTAGCGCGGCGTCGTGTCGTTGTTGAATCCGTGCTGCGTACCCGGATAGATGTACGCCGTGTATTTGACGTTGTTGGCTTTCAAGGCCGCTTCGTACGCCGGCCATCCCGCGTTGATCCGATCATCTTTCTCGGCGTATTGGATGAGGAGCGGCGCTTTGATGTTCGGAACGTCCTCCGCGCGCGCCTGGCCCCCGTAGAACGGGACGGCCGCGCCGAGGTCGGGCAGGCGCGTCGCCAGGAAGTTGGCGATGCCGCCCCCGTAGCAGAAGCCGACCACGCCGATCTTGCCGGTGCAATCCGGACGGCCCTTCAGGTAGCCCGCCGCCGCGACGAAGTCCTCGCGCGTCTTCGTCTGATCGAGCTTGCCGAACAGCTCGCGCGCCTTGTCTTCTTCGCCCGGGTACCCGCCGAGCGGCGTCAACGCATCCGGCGCAAAGGCGACGAAGTTGTCGAGCGCCACGCGCCGGGCGATGTCCTCGATGTGCGGATTGAGGCCGCGGTTCTCGTGGACGACCAGCACCCCCGGCAGCTTGCCCGTCGCGGTGGCCGGGCGCGCGAGATACCCCTTCATCTTCCCGGTCCCCTGCGGAGACTCGTACTCGACGGTCTCGGTTTTCAGACGCTTGTCGTCCTTGGGAACCTGTTGCGCCGCCGCGAACTGCGGGTTCAGCGCGTCCAGCAGCATTGCCGCCGTCATGCCCCCTACGGCGAACTTCGCGGCGCGATCGAGGAATCCACGCCGGTCGATCTGACCGTGCACGTACTGATCGAAGAGGTTCAGGAGATCCTGATCGAAATCGCTGGCCTTCTTGCGTTCCATTCGGTGCCTCCTCCGACTGGGCAGCATACCCGCGAAGGCCGGGGTGTCACAAATGGCCCCTGCCCCCGTTATACGGTCGAGGGAGGGCGGGCCTCTCAGGCCCGCCGTGATCCCCGTTAGACGGTCGAGGGAGGGCGGGCCTCTTAGGCCCGCCCGTGATCCCGTTAGGCGGTGGAGCGGCAGCTATGATCACGGGAGCGGCAGGTATCGCCCTGAACACGCGCCTGGACACCGTCGCGAACGACCTGGCGGCCCTGAAGGGTCGCGCCACCAGAGATGTGAGAGACGAGTCGCTGGAGCTCTTTCAGGCTCATGGGGCGTCGCTGTTTCGCTTCGCCCGGCTCATGCTTCGTACGCCCGCGGATGCCGAGGATGTCGTACAGACCACGTTCGTACGGCTTCTCGACCATCTCAGCCGGGGAGGCGCGCGATCGAACCTGAAAGCGTGGCTGTTCGCGGTTGCCGCGAATCTGTGCCGCGACCAGCTGCGGGCCCGCAGACGCTGGATGGGCCTGCTGCCCGAGCACGATCGCCTGTTGACGACGCCGCCGGAGCTGGAGGCGCGCGACCCGCTCGACCTGTTCCTGGCGGTCGTCCGGACGTTGGCGCCGCGAGACCGCACGCTCCTCGCGCTCAAGGCTCAGGGATTGTCGTACCGAGAGATTGCCGCGGCGGCGGGGATACGCGAGGGCTCCGTCGGCCGCCTGCTCGCGCGGGCGCTTGCGCGCTGGGAGCGCGCGCGGGCCGCGATGTCGCACACGTGAGGGACCCATGTCGAGATGCCTGAATGACGCCCGGATTCAAGCCGCAGCCGACGGCGAGGCTACGGCAATCGAGCGGCAGCACCTGGATGGCTGCGCCGAATGCGGCGCGCGCGCGGGCGCGGCGCGCCGCGCGGTCGACGAGCTCGCCGCGATGGCGTCGCGCGTGAGCGTTCCGGCGAATCTCGGGGATCGTCTCGAACGCGCGCTGGCGACAGACCATGCTCGCGCCGGCGCGACCACGCTCCGCGACCTGCCGACGTCTCCATGGGGCGCCCGCCTCTGGTTGACGGCTGGCGTCGTCGGGGCGGCGGTCCTGGCCGTCGTGTTCCTGGTGCCGCCGCTCGACGCGCCGCGCACGCTCTCGGCTGCGCAGATTCTGGACCGCTCGCTGCAAACGATGTCGCCGGCGAGCGGGACCGAGCTCCGCGAGTTCGATCTCGACCTGCGGCTGCCGCGGATCGTGGCGAAGCACGCTGGCACCTACCGGATCGAGCAGCTCGTCGATCACGACGCGCCCGGACGCTACCGCCTCGTTCGATATTCACCGGACGGCACGGTGCTCGACGCGATCAGCGAGGAGCCGGCCGCGGGACGGCGAACCGCGGCCGTGCGCCTCGACGGCCAGACCTTCGTCTTTCGGTTCACGACCGACCCCGGCCACGCGTTGGGCCTGCGCGAGCTCGAACGGACCCACGTCGAAGCGATGATCCGCCTGCTGCAGGCGGCCGCCGGCCAGACGGTCCGCGAAGTCGACACCGACCGCGGGCGGCGCTACGTTGTCGAGCTGCCACAGGTCGCGGACTCGAGCGCGTCCGGTTTCTGGGAGCTCAGCGGCGCGCGGGTCGTCATCGACGCCATGGACTTTCAACTCCTCGAGCTGACCGCCGCCGGTTCGTACATGAGCGAGCCGTTCTCCGTGTCCTTCCGGCTCCGGCGTCGCAACGTGCGTCCGAGCGCAGAGGTATCGCCGGATCAGTTTCAGATCCCGCTCGATGCCGACGCCATCGTCATCGAAGGACCGGGCACCGATGATGTCGGACAGGACGTGCTGGCGAGCGCGCTCCGCGAGCTGGTTCGATCGAAGCGATGACGACATCCGGCTCCGACGCGATTCGCACCGAGGGCCTGACCAAGTACTACGGGCGGGTGGTCGGCCTCGAGCAGCTGACGCTGACCGTGCCTCGTGGAGCGGTCTTCGGCTTCCTCGGCCCGAACGGCGCGGGCAAGACGACGACGATCCGGCTTCTGCTCGACTTGCTGAAGCCGTCGGCCGGCGCGGCGTGGATCGGAGGCTTCGACTGCCACCGACAGGGCGTCGAGGCGCGGCGCCTCGTCGGCTACCTGCCGGGCGAGCTGCCCATCTATCCGGATCTGACCGGCCACGGGTTTCTCCGGTTCCTTGCGGCCGTCGGGGGGCGTCCCGTGGCCGCGTCGCGGCTCGAATGGCTGTTCGGCCGGTTCGACGTCAGCGAAACGGACCTGCGGCGCCGGATGCGCGAGTACTCGCAGGGGATGAAGCGGAAGCTCGGGATTATTCAGGCGGTGATGACCGACGCGCCCGTGCTCGTCCTGGACGAGCCGACGGCCGGCCTGGACCCGCTCATGATTGAAGCCTTCGCCGAAACGCTTCACGACGTGGTCAAGCGCTCGGGCGCGACGGTCTTCCTCTCGTCGCACGTTCTGGCTGAAGTGGAAAAGACCTGCGACCGCATCGCGCTCGTCCGTCGAGGGCATCTCGTCGAGGTGAGGGGCGTCGAGGAGATCCGCCGGGAGATGCCGAAGCGCGTCACCGTCGAGTTCTCGATGCCGGTCAACGGCCACCTGCCCGCGGTCGACGGCGTGGTGGTCGTGTCGCGCGGCGCGCAGTCCTGCGTGCTGGACGTGCGCGGTCCGCTCGGGCCGCTCCTTGCGGCGATTCGGGATCTGCCGGTGCATGACGTGAAGATCGAACCGGCGCGCCTCGAGCAGCACGTGCTCAAGTTCTACTCGGACGAGGAGGCGCCGTGATTCTGACGCTGACTGCGCTGGTCGGACGGTCGCTTGCGCGCGTTCGCGGGACGCTCCTTGGCGTCGCCGCGCTCCTCTCGGCGTTGCAGGTGGCCATCGTGCTCCAGGCGGCCTCGTACGACCAGCCGATGTTCGAGACGCTCGGACGGCTGACGCCCGAGTTCATCCAGCGATGGCTGGGAGACAATATCGTGGCCCTTGCCTCGTTCGGCGGGCTGGTGGCGTTCGGGTACTTCCACCCGGTCGTGATGCTGCTCGTGGCCATGGTGGCTGCCTTCGTCGCCTCCGAGCTGGCCGCCGACGTCGAAGGGGGCCACGTCGATCTGCTGCTCTCCCGGCCCATCGCACGCCACTGGCTCGTGACGCGTTCGGCCGTGATGTCGCTTGTCAGCCCGCTGCTGCTCGCCGTGCTGATGATCGCCTCCACATGGGTCGCGGTGGCGGCCTTCGCGCCGCCGTCAGCGCGCGGCCCCTCGGCCGTGACGATTGTCACGCTTGCCGCGCATCTGGTGGCCGTCGCGTGGTGCTTCGGGGCGTTGGGGCTCACGCTCGCGGGCGTCGTCCGGCGGCGCGCCGCCGCCTTCGTCCCGGCGGCGATTGCCGCTATCGGCCTGTTCTTCGTCAACCTGCTCGCCGCGTCGTGGAGTCCGGCCCGCGTCGTCGATGTGTTATCGCCGTTTCACTACTACCAGGGGGCCGCGATCATCGCCGGGTTGTCGAATCCCGCGCGCGATCTGTTTCTCCTGGGCTCCACGGCCCTCGTGCTGACCGCCGTGTCGTACTGGCGCTTCCGCACGCGAGATCTCTGATCGTGCCGGTCCTGCTGATCGCCGTGGCCTCTGTCGGCACCATGCTCGCCCGCGTCGTGCACCGCCGCGCGTGGGATGACGGTGGCTGGGCGGCACGTGCCCACCTTGCGATCGCGTGGTCGCTCATCGTCCTCGGGGTCGTCCACATCGCCGCGACGTGGATCTTCTTTTCGCGCGTTTCCGGGGCCGCGCTCTGGTTCGCGAGCGGCGGCATCGCGATGTCGCTGGGCGGAGCGCTGAACGTGCTGCAGCGTCTCTACGCGTCTCGGGCGCCGGGCGTGTGGCCCGCGTGCATGGCCGGGAACCTGGCCATGACGGCACTCGCGTTGGCGTTCGTCGTTCTCGCCGGCGCGCGTGTCGTCCGCGAGCCGCAGTTTCTGATGCTGCTCAGCCTCCTCGTTGCGACCACGCTGCTGTCGGTCAGCGGGGGCTTGCAGATGCGCCGGAAAACCGCCCCTCCGTGATAGAACCGGGTACCCATGGCGACCCGGAAGTCCCGTCAGCCCGCCGCATTGCCCTTCGATCCGCCAATTGAACCCATGCTCGCCAAGCTCGTCGACACCCTCCCCACCGAGGGTGGGTTTCTCTATGAGCCCAAGTGGGATGGCTTCCGCGCGATCGTCTTTCGCAGCGAGTCGGACGTGTTCATTCAGAGCCGGGATCTGCGGCCGCTCGATCGCTACTTTCCCGAGGTCCACGAAGCGCTGCTGTCGAAGCTGCCAGCCGGCTCGGTGGTGGACGGCGAGATCGTCATCGCGACGGCGCGCGGGCTCGACTTCGACGCGCTCCAGCTCCGGCTGCATCCTGCGGCGTCGCGCGTCGCGAAGCTGGCGAAGGAGACGCCGGCCGAGTTCGTGGCGTTCGATCTTCTGGCCATCGGCGGTCGCGATCTGCGCGGCGAGCCGCAGCGCGAGCGCCGCGCGCGGCTCGAAGAAGCACTCGCCGACGCAGCCCGGCCCGTGCATCTCACGCCAATGACCCGCGATCCCGTCGTCGCGGCGGAGTGGCTTGCGCGGTTTGAAGGCGCCGGCCTCGACGGCGTGATCGCAAAACCGGAAGAGGGAACCTACGAGCCGGGCAAGCGCGCCATGATCAAGGTGAAGCACGCGCGCACCGCCGACTGCGTCGTCGCCGGCTTCCGGTGGCACAAGGCGGGCAAGGACATTCGCGTCGGCTCGCTGCTGCTCGGGCTGTACGACGACAAGAAAAAGCTCCACCACGTCGGCGTGACGTCCTCTTTCACGATGGCGAGGCGTGCGGAACTCGTGTCTGAGCTCGCGCCGCTGCGTCGCAACGCTCTCGACACGCATCCGTGGCGCGAATGGGCCGCCTTCGCGGTTTCCGCTTCGGCGAGCCAGGGCCTGGTCGACGGCAACATGACGCGCATGCCCGGGGGGCAGAGTCGCTGGAGCGCCGGCAAGGATCTGTCGTGGGAACCGCTCCGCGTCGAGCGGGTCTGCGAGGTCAAGTACGACCACATGCAGGGATCGCGGTTCCGACACGCCGCGGTCTTCCAGCGGTGGCGGCCCGACAAACGGCCCTCGGACTGCCGCTACGATCAGCTCGAGGTCACGACCCCTTACGAGCTCGCGAAGGTTTTCGGCGAGATTCGCGGGCGCTGATCCATGCGCTCCAGTCGTCGGGCGCATCATCCGGGTCGAGCGGCTCCTGCGCGGGCCGCAGCGCCGCCGGTACGTGCTGCAGATTCACCCGGATCCGCGTCCATGTGTGAAACCTGCCGCGCATGGCATCGACCAGCACGTCGGCTGGGGCGAGGTGCGCGGCGGCTTCCGGGTGGCGCCCCTTCCAACGCTCCAGACCGGCGAGCGCGTCCGCCTTTTTCTGCGCCCGCCCGATCTCGATGAGCGGATGCTTCGAGGCGCGCCGTCCTCCCTCACCCTTGGCGGCGCGTGACGGCTGGACCCGCGGCGGTTCCCCTGGTTGCTTCTTGTATTGTGGCGGCCAGGGGGCGTCTCCAAGACCGTCGCGCTCGTCGCGCGCCGAGAGCTCCAGAAGGGCGGCGAGCGAACAGGCCCGCTCATCGATGGCCGCGTGCCGATCGCCGACCTCCGCGAAGCGCGAGGGCATCGTCGCCAGCGTGAAGTCGCGAGGATCGCAGGCGTCCACCTCGTCCCAGGTCAGTGGCGCCGACACGCGCGCGTCCGGCGTAGGCCGAACGGAGTAGGCGCCCGCCACCGTGCGGTCCTTCGCATTCTGGTTGTAGTCGAGAAACACGCCCTGCCGCTCTTCCTTCCACCACTTGCTGGTCGCCAGACCCGGTGCGCGCCGTTCGACCTCGCGCGCCAGCGCGAGCGCGGCCCGGCGCACTTCGGTGAACGACCACCGTCGCTCAATCCGGACGTAGACGTGCATGCCGCGCGATCCGGACGTCTTGGGCCAGCCGATCAACTTGAAGTCATCCAGCGTCGCGCGGACGATGCGGGCGACGTCGCGGACCTGGGGCCACGCGATCCCGGGCACGGGATCCAGATCCACGCGGAGCTCGTCCGGATGATCGAGATCTTCGGCGCGCACCGGGTGTGGGTGCAGCTCGAGACAGGCGAGGTTGGCCATCCAGGCAAGCGCGGCGGCGTCGCGCGGCACCACTTCTTCCGCGGTCCGGCCGGACGGAAAGCTCAGCGCGACGACTTCGACCCACTCAGGCCGTGACGCCGGCGCGCGCTTCTGATAGAAGAACTCGCCCTCGATGCCGTTGGGATAGCGCACGAGGACGTTGGGCCGTCCACCCGCCGCCCGCAACGCTCCGTCCGATACAGCGAGGTAGTAGCGCGCCAGGTCCAGCTTCGTGTGGCCCGATTGCGGGAAGAGCACCTTGCCAGGATTCGAGATCGATACCTCGCGGCCGGCGACCACGAGGAGCTCCCGTTCGGTGCTGCCCGCCATCGAGGGTCAGCTTAGATCGGTGAGCCGCAGATCGTGCCGCCGGGCGTCCGCGGCGGCGAATTTCAGGAGCCTGCGTCCTTCCGCGGTCAGTGCAACCCGGTCCTGGGTCCGCAGTCGGACGAAGTGATCGATGATGAGAATCGCCCGGTCGCCCTCGCGGACGATCTTCCATCTTCCGTCGACGAAGCCATCGATGAGGATAGTTCCAACCAGCAGACCCTCGCCGGTAAACCATCGCATGCGCGGCGGCCCGGTCGGAATGACGCGCGAGCGGTCGGCGTGGCCCAGGAGCACGTTGTCGTAGTACGGCAGGAACCGGGGCGGGGCGGGCGAGTTGCGGTCAGGCCGTGGCGCGTTGGGGAGATCGAACAGCTCGTCTCCGTCGACGGTTCGAAACGTCCGGAGCCGCCGCCGCAACCGATCGACGACGTCGCGCAGTCCCGCGAGGCCCGACCAGGACCGGATGTCCGCGACCGTGGCGGGGCCGAACGCCGCAAGGTAGCGAAGGACCAGTTTATCCAGTGAGACCGTGTCCTTCAGCGACCGGCCGAGCCACGTTTCGACCGTCGCCCATGTGACCTGCGCGCTCGATCCCCAGACGCCGCGCGGCGGGAGCTGCACGATCGGCAGCAGGTATTGAACGGCGTAGCCGAGCGCCGGCGCGTCGCGGTCGGGCCAGCGCTTCTGCAGCAGCCTGACGATCTCCGCGGTGCTCCGCGGCTGTTTCTCGAGCAGCTTCCGGCCGGCGGCCGCGATCGTGGCCGGCTTGATACCGACAAGGCGCCGACCGAAGTTCCCGTTCAGGCCGCGGGTCAGGACCGGCTGAAGCAGCGGCCTCAGGGCGAGGTAGTCGCGGGCGGTGGTCAAGTGGAGCGTCCCGCGCATCAACGCGGCGCGCACCGCGCGTCGTTCCGTCATCATCCGTGACAGCGTCGCCGGGTCGAAACGATCCAGGCGCGTCCACAGTCCGATGTACGGCGAATTCGGAACCTGCGCCTGCATGGCGACGAGGTGTTCGATCGCTTCTGCGGCCGAGCGCCTCGAACGAGCCAGTAGCATCTGCCGGGCCAGGAGCGCGCGGTTGAGCGCTCGGATGTCGAGCCGATCGCTCATCGCCGGCCGGCTAGACCAGCCTGCGCCGCCGAAGCCGAAACGCCAAGGCTCATTTTCGGCGAAGGCGCGCAAGGCGCCAGAACTGCGCTTCGTTGAGGAGCGTAATCCGGTGTCCCTTCTCGCGCAGCCGCTTGATCTCCATCAGCTTCAGGCCGGAATCACGGCCCGCGGCCTGCAGCGGGTTCGGACGCCCGCGCACGACGACCGTCGTGCGGGCCGACGTTCCGCTGTGGACGATGGCGCCGGCGCGCTTCGCGGCGCGGACCGCTTCGGAGCGGCGTTTGCTGAGAATCCCGGTGAAAGCGAGATGGACGCCTTTGAGCGAGCGGAGCACCCCGGCCTTGAGCAGCACCGGCGGCGTTTTGAGCGCCTCGATCATCTCGTCGGCGCTCTCGTAGCGCTTCCGCCGTTCTCCGATGCAGCGGTAGACGATCTCTTTCAGGTGATCGCTGCACTGGAAACGGCGCACCTCGGGAGGGTGAATCCTGGCCCGTGCATCGCCCTTCACGAGCATTCCCAGCAGCTGGCCCACCTGATACACGTCGTCTCGCGCCTGCCACTTGGGTACCGCGCGCGCCAGAATGTCGCTCGGCGCGGTCAACGCGTTCATCGTTCGCGCCGTGATCCCTCGGCGATCGCTCTGCTGCCGGACGATCCCGAAGTCGCCGAGCTTCAGCCGGCGCCCGTCGCAGACGAAGACGTTCAGCGGCGTCAGGTCGCGGTGGAGCGTCTGCCCGCGATGGAGCTTCCCGAGGACTTCGAGGATTCCGGCGATCTCGCGGCGGGCCATCGCTTCGGACCAGGGGTTTCCGTCGCGCCTGAGGAAGGAGCTGAGATCGCCGTGCCGCGCATATTCGAGCGCCAGGTAGTAGAGCACCTGTCCGTTGGGGCGCATCAGCGGAAACATGTCGTACACATTGATGGCGCGCGGGTGTCCTTCCAGCAGCTGCCCGAAGTACGCCTCGCGCAGCCAGCCGTCGATGTTCGCGCTCACCTTGATGCAGACCGTCTCCGGAACCGACGCGGAGCGCCCGCGCCGCGTCGCGAGATAGACCTGCCCGAAGCCGCCCTCGCCGAGCAGCCGCCCGATCCGGTACTCGAGCCCGGTCTCGGGGCTGACTACGATCTGCGAGGGCGTCAGAAAGTTCCCCGGCCGTTCCTGCGGGATGTGGATCGATCGCGTGAGGCGCGTCGTCGCCGATGCGGCGCCCTTCGCCACCTGAGCGCGATCCGGGTGTCGCATACGTCCCACGCGTCAGCGCGTCGCTTTCTGCAGTGCCTGGAGCAACTCGACGGGCAGCGGAAAGACGATCGTCGAGTTCTGCTCCGCGGCGATCTCGTTCAACGTCTGGAGGTAGCGGAGCGTCATGGCCCCGTCCTGCGTGCTGAGGACCGCCGCGGCCTGCGAGAGTTTTTCGGAGGCGATCAATTCACCTTCGGCGTGGATGATCTTCGCGCGTTTCTCACGCTCCGCTTCGGCCTGTCGCGCCATGGCGCGACGCATGTTCTCGGGCAGGTCGACGTGTTTCACTTCGACAGCCGATACCTTGATGCCCCAGGGATCCGTCTGGTTGTCGAGGATGTGCTGGAGCTCCTGGTTCAGCCGATCGCGCGAGGCCAACAGGTCGTCGAGCTCGGCCTGCCCCAGCACGCTTCTGAGCGTCGTTTGTGCGAGCTGCGACGTCGCGTAGTTGTAGTCCTCGACCTCGACGACGGCGCGCCGCGGATCGATCACGCGGTAGTACACCACCGCGTTCACCTTCACCGAGACGTTGTCCCGCGTAATGATGTCCTGCGGCGGCACATCGTGAACCACGGTGCGGAGGCTGATTCTCACGATCGCGTCGATGGGCCGGAACACCAGGATGAGCCCGGGGCCTTTCGGCTCTGGGAGCAGTTTGCCCAGCCGGAAGATAACGCCGCGCTCGTACTCCTTGAGGATGTAAATCGAGCTGATCAGATACACGACCACGATGGTGGCGACGATCAACACGGGTGACACAATCATGGCGTTCCTCACTTCGTGGCCGGCGGATCGGAGGGTTCGACCAGCACCGTCAATCCGTCGACGGCGGTGACGCGGACGCCGCGGCCCGCGGCCAGCGGCACCACGGACGTCGCGCGCCAGATCTCTCCGTGCACGCGAACCTGACCCGGCCGCCCCGCATCGACGACCGTCAACGTGCTGCCGCGTTCGCCGACCAGACCTTCTACGCCAGTCACCGGCTTGCTTCGCTGCGCCACGAGCGCGAGACGGCCGAGGAACAAGACGATCGCCGCGAGCGCAAGCACGGTGGGGACGATCACCCCGTACCCGACGCGTACGCCGGGGACCGCCGTCGTGAGCATCACCGATCCGACGAGCAGGCTGATCGTCCCCCCGACGCCGAGTGCGCCGAAGCTCGGCACTTTCAGTTCGAGGACGAGCAGCGCCAGCCCGAACACGATCAGGAGCAGCCCGATGGTGTTGAGCGGCAGTACCTGGAAGGCAAAGAACGCGAGCAGCAGGCAGAGCCCTCCTGCGACCCCCGGCACGATCGCCCCCGGATGCCACATTTCAACGGTCAATCCGAGCATCCCGAGCGTGAGGAGCAGAAATGCAATCTGCGGGTGCGCGATGGCGCTGAGGAACCGCTGCCGCCGGGTCATCTCCACGCGCTCGGCGACGATGCCCGCGGTGTGGAGCGTAATCGTGCGGCCGTCGAACCGCTTGATCGTCCGGCCATCGAGCTGCTGCAGCAGGTCGTCCACACTGGCGGCGGTGAACTCGACAAGCGGCGGTGAGGCGGCCCGCGCCTCACGATCCGTGAACGCGCGGCTGTCGGTAACCGCCTCTGCCGCAAGCGCGGCGTTCCGGCCCCGGGCATCCGCGAGCGTGCGCGCATAGGCGGCGACATCGGAGGCGATCTTCTTGGCCATGGTTTCCGTGATCGGCGACGACTCGCCGCCGGCGGACACCGGGTGCGCGGCTCCGATGTGAGTCCCCGGGGCTACTGCTGCGACGTCGGCCGCGAGCGCGATGATGAAGCCGGCCGACGCCGCGCGCGCGCCGGATGGCCCGACCCAGACCGCCACGGGCGTTCTTGCCGCGATCATCCGCGACACAATCGTTCGCGTCGACTCGAGAAGCCCTCCGGGAGTTCGAAGCACGAGCACCACGACGGTCGCCCCGCTGGAATCGGCGCGCGTGATCGCTTCCTCTACGAACTCGGCGGCAATCGGATGGATGATGCCGTCGTACTCGGCGACGACCGCGCGGGGCGACACATCCGCGGTCGTGCCAACGACACGCGGCTCCGAGCCCCCGAGTAAGGAGGCTGTCAGGAGCGCCGCCCCCGCCGTTATCCGGCCCACGGTCGCATTCTACGCCGCCTACATCCTGCCTTCGTCGGCGGAAGGGCCGTAGATCGCCGGGACCGGCGCGCCGTTGAGCCGCAGATAGACGGTGAGCTGCCCCCGGTGGTGCCACTGATGGTTCAGTACGCCGTCACGCAGCATGACGTGGCGCGGCGTCTCGCTCACGACCTTTCCGTTCGCAAGCAGCCGCCACGGTTTCATCAGATGCTCGTCGGTCGTGCTCGCCAGCGCTTCCCTCGCCTTGGCGACGTGGCCGTCGTGTATATCCACGAGCTCCTTGCTCGTGGACGGAAGCGGCGGGATCGTCGGTTTTCCGCCCGGAAGGATGTCGAGCTCGTCCTGCTGCACCGTCATCGTGACCCAGGAGGGCATCGTCGCGACGAGGAGCGCAAGGTAGCCCAGGGGCATCGACTTCTCGTGCGGCTTCCAGGACGTCCAGTCAGGGCGGCTGTCGGGAACCCGTTCGAGCGCTCGCCGGGTCGCCGCCGCCTCGCGATCGATCTCTGCCAGAAACAATTCGGTCATTTTCATGGGCTCTCTCCCTCATCTTGCCGCGTGGAACGACCCTTTAGGGTCGTCGCAGTCGTCCGCGGACGAGGCTGAAGCCTCGTGCCACGAGTGGACCTATACGATAGCGGCCGATATATGTCATCCAGTGTCATAATTCTGAGCCAGCGCCTGCGGCCCCGCGAGCCCAAAGCCCGCTAGCCCAAAGAATGAAAGCCGACCGCCTGCTTTCCGCCCTTCTGCTGCTGCAGGCGCATGGACGCCTGACGGGGCGCGAGCTCGCCCGGCGGCTCGAGGTGTCGGGTCGGACCGTGCACCGGGACATGGAAGCGCTCAGCGCTGCCGGCGTCCCGGTCGTCGCCCTCCGCGGGGCGCGCGGGGGCTGGCAGCTCGACCAGGGCTGGCGCACCCAGGTGCCGGGCCTCGACGAGGCGGAGCTCCGGGCCCTTCTCATGGCGCAGCCGCGCATGATTGGAGACACGCGGCTCGCCGGCGCGGCCGAGCGCGCGATCGGGAAGCTCATGGCATCGCTGCCCGTCACTCTGCGTCAGCAGGCGGCGTCGATTCGACAGAGGCTCTACATCGATACGACGGGCTGGCGCGGCGCGTCCGAGAACCTCGTCATGCTGCCGATCGTCCAGGAGGCGGTCTCACACGATCGCAGGCTGAAGCTCCAGTACCAGCGTCCCGGGAGCGAGTCGGTCGAGCGCGTCGTCTCGCCACTCGGCCTCGTCGCCAAGGGCAGCACCTGGTATCTCGTCGCCAACACGTCAGAGGGCTATCGCACGTATCGCGTCTCGCGCATCGTGCAGGCGGTCGTCCTCGACGAGTCGAGCGAACGGCCGCCGGATTTCGACCTCGCTGCGTACTGGAAATCCTCTTCTGAGCGGTTCAGCGAAGCGCTTCCCCGATTCGACGCGCTCGTGCGAGTAGAGCCGCGCACGGCAGGCTGGGTCAGAATGTCGCGGCCTCCGTGGTCGGTTCAGATCGACCATGCGCGCGGACCGGACCCCGACGGCTGGGTGACGCTGCGGCTCCGGTTCGATTCCGAAGAGGAGGCGTGCAGCGTCGTCCTCGGGCTCGGTCCGCGTGTGGACGTGATCGAGCCGGCGAATCTGCGGCAGCGCGTCCTCGCCGAAGCGGCGTCAGTGGTCGAACGGGGGAGGGTGGACAGCCGATGAAGGACACGAGGCCGTTCTACTCGCTCCGCACGTTCGAGCCCACGAGGTTTGGATCGGGCTGGCTGAGCGGCGTGCTGTCCGCCGCGCTCGGTCTCATCGGCCTGGGCGCCGTGTTGTGCTTCCACTTTCCGTCGCTGCTGACGGTGCCTGAGGCCAGGGCGCTGTATCCGCTTCCGTACGTCCGCGCGCTGCTGCACCTCGTGCTGGTGGCGGCGTTCGTTCTTGGCGCGTTCAGCCTTTCGCTCCGCCGGAACAGGGCGCTCGGCACGATCGGCGTCGTCACGACGCTCGCCGCGGCGTTGCTCGGCGGCTCTCGCGTCCCGGTCGAAGGTGAGCTTCAGCCGGGTCCGTTTCTTGGCCTCGACTGGTTCCTTCTCAACCTCATTCTCTATTCGGCCGTTTTCGTTCCGCTCGAGCAGCTGTTTGCGCGGCTGCCGGAGCAGGGCGTTTTCCGCCGCGGGTGGCGAACCGATCTGACGTACTTCTTCGTCAGCGCGCTGTTCGTTCAGGTCACCACCATCCTCACGCTGAAGCCGGCGATGACGCTGTTCGACTGGGCTGTCGTTCCGGGCGTTCAAGCCTGGGTCCGAGAATGGCCGGTCATCGTGCAGTTTGTCGCGCTGCTCGTCGTCGCTGACTTCACGCAGTATTGGGTTCACCGTGCGTTCCACCGCATCCCGGCGCTGTGGCGTTTTCACGCCGTCCATCACTCGGCGACGGAGATGGACTGGCTCGCCGGCTCGCGTCTGCACCTCGTGGACATCGCCGTGACGCGCGGTCTCACGTACGTGCCGATCTACCTGCTCGGTTTTGCGGATGGCCCGCTCGTCGCGTATCTCGTCGTCGTGAGCGCGCAGGCGACGTTCATCCATGCGAACGTGCGGTTCGAATTCGGCTGGCTCCGATGGGTCGTGGCGACGCCGCAGTTCCACCACTGGCATCACGCCGCGGAGCCGGCCGCGGTCGACAAGAACTTCGCCGTCCACGTGCCGATCCTGGACGTCATCTTCGGCACGGCGTATCTTCCGGACCGATGGCCGTCTGGGTACGGCCTGACGCACGGGGACACACCCCGGGACGGATACCTGTCGCAGTTCCTCTGGCCTTTTCGCCGCGCGCGTCCGGTCAGCCGGCCCGTCTCGAAGGTCTAGCGACTCCGGCCCGACTCACTGCCGGGTGATTTCCACGAAGCAGATCTTGTTGTTGCTCGCCCCGGATCCGCTTCGAATCGTGAGCCGCCCATCACTCACCGTCACCGTCGATGTGCCTTCGATCCAGCGGGTCGAGATCGTCGGTGTGCCGTTGACGGTCAGCACGCCCTCGACGGTCGTCCTGAACACGCTGTCGAAGAAGCCGGCATCTCCGGACACCACGCGAACGAGATACGTCCCGCTGGCGACCGAGATTTCCCAGACGGCATCCGGATTTGCGGGCTTCTGCAGATGGGTCAGCGTGTCGTACCGCTGATCGGGCGAGTTCGCGGCGTTCCGGTCGCGCGTCTGCGCCGTGTTGTCCGCGTTCCAGCCGTAACTCTGTCCGTTGCCGCGATTGGCGAACACCAGACCCGTGTCGGGTAGATTGCCCGCCGGCACTGGCGCCCCCGATGGCTGGAAGTTGACCCGGATGACGCTGGCGGGAGTTTGCGAGTACAGCCGCGCTCTCGGGATCACCGCCTTGGGCGTCGAGGCGCTGCTCCACAAGAGCCTCGCCACGGCCGCCCCGCCGTTCTCGTAGAACTCCATCCGGATGTCGTACCGCTGGCCGGCCGTCAGCGAAATCGTGCCGCTGTTCTCAGTCGTCGAGTGATCCGTCCAGTTGTTGACCAGCTGCTGACCATTCACCCACAGCCGCACACCATCGTCGCTCTGCGTGTAGAACGTGTAGGTCTGGGTGAACTGCGCCTCGACCTGGCCGGTCCAGCGCACGCTGAACGTGTCCGCGGCGATGCCGGCCGCCGGCGCGCCGGAGCCCCAGTTGAAGTCGACGGTTGGATCGGCGCGCGCGACCGTCGTGCCGGTGAAGTCGATGTTGTTGTAGTACGTCGCCGACAGACCCGTTCCGGTCCCGCCGGCGGCTACTCGATAGGTCGCGGTGTAGGTGGTGTTCGCCGTCGGCGTGGAAATGTTGTGCACCCTGGCGCCGCCGTCAGACCAGGAGACGAACTCATAGGTCGTTCCGCCCGACGCCTGCGTCGCGGGTGCTTCGAGCGTTCGAACGATGCCGACGACGCCTGGGAACGAAACCGGCGTCGCGCGCGGCTGGCCATCGAGCAGCAGCTGCAGCGCGGGTGGACTCGTGGCGAGCGTCACTTGAACCTTGCGCGGAAGGACGTCCCGGAACGACGTGTGGGTCAGGCCGCCGGAATCGCGAACCGTCAGATGGATCCGGTACCAGACATTCGACTCGGTATGCCCGGTCGTCGGAATCGCGAACGATCCACTGCTGGCGCCGGTTGCTGGCGCGATGAACGGGTGGATGTGTGTGTCGTGATGGAAATCCACCTGCCACGTGAACGCACTCGCCGGAAGCGTGCCCTGCTGGGGATCCGTCGCCGTGCCGGAGTAGTTGATGACGCTGCCGCCGCTGTAGAGCGTGCCCGCGGCCGGCTGCGAAATGGTTCCCGCCGGCGGTTGGTTGGCGCTGACGGTCAGGACGGCCGTGTTGCTGGTGACGCTCCCGAAGTCGTTGCTGACGATGACGCGGAACCGGGATCCGTTGTCTCCGGCCGGCACCGAGGCGATCGTGTAGTTCTGTGTCGTCGCGCCGGCGATGTTGACCTCGTTCCGCTGCCACTGGTAGCGCAGGGGAGGTTGACCCGACGCAGTGACACTGAAGGTGACCGAGGTACCGGGCGCGACGGTTCGGCTCGTCGGATGCGACGAAATGGTCGGCGACGCGCCGAACTGAACGCGAACGACCGTGCCGGTCGCGGACCCCGTTCCCCGCGCGAGATAGTACAGACTGCCGTCGTCGGACACCTTCAGATCGACGGGAAAGGAAATCCCCTCGGCGAACTGGGTGACGGTGTCGGTCGCCAGATCGAGCCTGCGAATCCAACCACCGCAATAGTCCGCGAAGAAGTAGTCGCCGAAGTACTGCGAGGGAAACGGCGCGGTCCGGTGATAGAACGCTCCGCCGGTGATGGCGCACGAGCCGGCCGGGTTCGAATGAGAGTACGCGTATCTCGGGCCGTCGATGCCAGGGCCCGAAGTTCCTTCCGTTTGCGGCCACCCATAATTGGCGCCCGCGCGTCCCTCGTTGATCTCCTCCCATGTGTTCTGGCCGACGTCGTTGATGAAGATCTCCGGGCCGACCGGGTTGAACGCGAATGTGAACGGATTGCGGAGGCCCAGCGTCCAGATCGCCCGATTGTTGCCGGTCGCCTGCGTGAAGAACGGATTGTCGTTCGGGATCGAGCCGTCCTTGTTGATCCTGAGCATTTTTCCGAGCAGGTTGTTGAGCGTCTGCGCGTTCTGGCCATCGGCGTTTTCGCCGACAGCTGCATACAGCTTCCCGTCTGACGGCCCGAACGCCAGCGCGCCGCCGTTGTGATTCGTCGCGCCGCTCAAATTGTTGAGGTCGAGGATCACCACTTCGGATCCCGGCACCGCCACGTCGCCATTCGCGGTGAAGCGGCTGATGCGGTTGTGAATCGGAGTCGACGCCGTCGTGTAGTACACGTATACGAATTGGTTGCTGATGAAGTCGGGATCGAACGCGACGCCGAGCAGGCCCCGCTCACCGCTCGAATCGACAGACAGTGTAAGAAAAGGCGCAGATAGCAACGCACCGTTCTTGATGATGCGCAATGCGCCAGTCTGCTCGCAAACGAAAAGACGGCCATCGGGAGCGAATTGCATCGCGGTCGGACTGCGCAGCCCGCTGGCGACGAGGGTCTCTGTGAAGCCTGTTGGAACCGTCGCGGCGCGGAGCGACGGGCCGAGAAGCGCGAAGTTCGCAAACAGCAGGACGAGCGGCGTGATTCGTCGGGCGAGCGGATGAGGTCTCATCGCGGCGGCGCGCGTGCAAGAACAACGCCTCGCGTGCGCGCTACGGCGCGGCGAGTGAACGGCTGAGGTGGGCGGAGCTGGCTAGGACGCTTCGGCGGCGCGCTGCGGTCCGCGCGCGCGGCCGACGACGACGGCGAGATCTTTCGCGAACGGCGTCGCTTGTTTCTCGAGATTGGCGCCGATCTGTTCGTCGAGTACGGCCGCGCCGAGGCCGCCCGCGAGCGTCACACGCTCGGCGAAGAGCTGCCGCGCCCAGTCGATCGTGCCCTTCAGGCGACGGCGCACTTCGTCGGCGTTCTTTCCCGCCGCGGCGTCGACGGAGTGCATCTGCGCCGCTTCCTGGAGAAGCTGGGCCGCGTACTCGCGAAGATCGGCGAGCGTTTTCAGTTCGTGCGTGAGCCGCAGCAGCAGGACGCCGGTCTGGGCGAGCATGACCCTCGCGAACCCGACGCGCGAGTCCGCTCCCCCCGCCGCCTGGGACGCCGCCTTCTGTCCTGAGTCGTCCGCGTAGACCACGGCAATCGTCTGCCCGTGAAACACGATCGGCAGCGAGACGGCGGTCGACGGCGTTCCGCCGAGCGGCGTGCCAGCCTCGATCGGTTGCTTCCCGGCGACGCTTTCGACGGCGCCGGAGCTCACGACCCGCGTGATCATCGAGTCCATCGAGAGCGGGATGATGAGCTTCGTGACATCCTTCGTCTGGTCGAAACCGACCTGGTGCTCTCCCTCGAGGCGGTTCCCCTTCAGCCGGAACACGGCAACGCGTGAGAACTGCGTGGCCAACTGCTTCGCGAGCGCGCCGAGCAGCGCGGCGACGGTGGTGGCGGCGCCGAGCTCCTCGGCGCCCCGCAGACAGGCGTCGAACACCGCGCGCGCGCGCTCCGCTTCCTGGCCGAGCGTCGCGATCTCGGCCTGGCGCCCCGCCGATTCCTGCTGGTGACTCGCCGCCTGCGATCGGAGCGCGGCTTCCGCCTGGGTGGTCTCTTTCAGCTTGGCCTCGAGCTGTCGGATCTGCTCAACATGGTGCGATTCGGAGCGCTCGAGCGTCTGACTCCGCGCCTGGCTCGACTTCAGCTGCGCCGCGAGGCCTTCGCGCTGTTCCTGCGCGGTGCCGAGCTCTCCCTGGGCAGCGCTCAAGCTGGTGAGGAGCCGGCCTCTCTCGCCCGCGCTCGCTTCGAGCTGCGCGCCGAGCCGCCCGACGTCCGCCTGCGTCGTCTCCAGCTTCTCGCGCACCTCCTGAAGCTCCCGATCCGCGGCCTCCCTGGCCTCGCCCATTTCGGTCAGCTGCTCGGTCAGCTCGCTCACCTCGCGCTCTGCTGCCGCCTGTACCTTGGCAAGCTGCGCGGTGCTTTCCTTGATTTCGCGCTCGGCGGCGGCCTTGACCGCGGCCAACTGCTCTGCATTCTCTCTCACCTCGCGTTCCGCGGCCGCCAGTGCTTTGGCATGCTGCGCGGTGGTTTCCTTGACTTCGCGCTCGGCGGCGGCCTTGGCCGCGGCCATCTGCTCGTTGGCCTCTTTCAGCTCGCGTTCAGCGCCCGCGCGTGCCTTGGCATGCTGCGCGGTGGCTTCCTTGATTTCGCGCTCGGCGGCGGCCTTGACCGCGGCCATCTGCTCGTTGGCCTCTTTCAGCTCGCGTTCGGCGGCCGCGCGTGCCCTGGCATGCTGCGCGGTGGCTTCCTTGATTTCGCGCTCGGCGGCCGCCTTGGCCGCCGCGATCTGCGCGGCCGCTTCCTTGGCCTTGGCGTTGGCGGCGTCGACTCCCTGCTGGAGGACGGCCAGCTCGCTCCTGATCGAAAACGCAGTCGCCGTCTCTTCGATGAGTTGATTACTGAGCGCCGCGTTTTCGGCGTTGGCGGCGTCGAGCAGTTCCTCCGCCTTCTGGCGTTCCGCGTCCACTTCGGCGTGCGCCTCGCGCGTCGCGCCGAGGTCGCGCTCGGCCGCCACGGCACGATCCCGCTCCTGGCGCAGCTTCGCGCTCAGGTCGTCCGCTTTGTCCTGGAGCTGCGTCAGGGCCTTCGCGAGCTTCTCGCGTTCGGCGCGCTCGGTGGCCAGCTCCCCCCGGACCGACTCGAGGGCGGCCTTCGATTCTTCCCGGACGTGTTTGATCGCCGCGCCGGCGGCGTTGACGATGCGCCCGACGAACTCGCGAATATCCTTGTCGACCTTGGGGGACTCTTCGAGCGCCTGCTCGGCGGCGGCGAGCGCCTCCCGCACCGTTCGAAGCTGTTGAAGGGATTCTTCCGACCGCCGGCCAAAGAGCCGCGAGATGAGCGCCGAGGTCTCGGTTGCCGCGAAATCCCGAAATTCCATGAGAGGAGGAGTGAGAAGAAAGGACGTTGCCGAGCAAATCCGGGACCGGGGCAATGTCCCGGAAATCACCACATAGATTGAAGATATGGCCCGACAAGCGTAACAGTTCGGTACGGTGCGTACCTTTTCTGTAAGTGGTAGAGTCCGCCAACGTGAAACCTGCTCAATCGCCCAGACCCTGGTGGCTGTTGCTTGCGGCGCTCCTGGCGGCCGATTCGACGCCGATCGCCCAGCCCGTCACGCCCCGGGGCGAGCATCCTCGTCCCGACTTCACGCGCGCAGACTGGCGCACGCTCAACGGCAGCTGGGAGTTCGAGTTCGATGATGCCGACCGCGGACTGGCTGAACGCTGGTTCCGGCGCGATCGCCCCTTTGCGAAACGGATCGTGGTCCCCTATGCGTTTCAGACCCGCCTGAGCGGGATTGGCGATCCCACCTTCCACGACATCGTCTGGTATCGCCGGACGTTCGAGGTCCCCGCGGCCTGGCAGGGCAGGCGAGTGCTGCTGAACTTCGGCGCCGTCGATTACGTGGCAACGGTGTGGGTGAACGGCGAGCAGGCGGCGGCGCATCGCGGAGGGCACACGCCGTTTGGCGCAGACATCACGGACTGGTTGAAGCCCTCGGACAACGTCGTCACTGTCCGCGTCGAGGATCCGTCCACGGACCGCACGATTCCGCGCGGCAAGCAGTACTGGAAGGAGACCTCCGAGTCGATCTTCTATACGCGCACCACCGGCATCTGGCAGCCGGTCTGGATCGAAGCGGTGCAGCCGACCCGCATCACGGCGCTCCGCATGACGCCGGACGTCGATCGCGCGCAGGTGCTCGTGCAGGCTGCCCCCGCAACGGCCGCCGCCGACCAGCGGCTGCGCGTCTCGCTCAAGTTGCGAGGCGAGCCGGTCGCGCAGTCGGAGAGCGCGTGCGGGACGCGGGGATGCGCGACCGTGCTTTCGCTGGACAGGCAGGAGCTCTGGAGCCCCGAGCGCCCAACGTTGTACGACGCCACCATCGAGCTCTTGACGGGATCCCAGGTCCGAGACGTCGTGAGCTCTTATGTCGGGCTCCGGAAGGTCGGCGTCCATGACGGCCGCGTCTATCTGAACAACGCGCCGTACTATCTTCGGCTCGTGCTGGATCAGGGCTATTGGCCCGAGAGCCTGCTCACGCCGCCAAGCGAAGAAGCCATCCAGTACGACATCAAGATGACGAAGGCGATGGGCTTCAACGGCGCCCGCAAGCACCAGAAGGTGGAGGATCCGAGGTGGCTGTACTGGGCCGACCGGATGGGCCTCCTCGTCTGGGGGGAAATGGCAAACGCCTATTTCTATTCGCCGGAGTACGTCTCGCGTTTCGTGGGCGAGTGGCAGGAGGCGGTGGCGCGCGACTACAACCATCCCAGCATCGTGGCCTGGGTGCCGATCAACGAGAGCTGGGGCGTGCCGGATGTCCTGACCGACGCCACGCAGCAGGAGCACGTCAAGAGCCTGTACCGCCTGACGCGCTCGCTCGACGCGACGCGGCTCGTGGTCGACAACGACGGGTGGGAGCACACCGACGCGACCGACTTGATGACGCTCCACGACTACGCCCGAACCGGTCAGGAGCTCGCCGCCAGGTACGAGCACCTCACGCGCGAGCCAGCCAGGATCCCGCGGAACGGCAGGGAAGCGCTGGCGCACGGCTACAAGTACAACGGCACGCCCTTCCTGCTCACCGAGTTCGGCGGCATCGCCTTCCGAATGGGCGCGCCCCAGGCCAAGAACGAATGGGGCTACTCCGGCATCGAGCCGACGCAGCAGGCGTTTCTCGATCGGCTGGCGGGCCTTGTCAAAGCGATCCGCGACAACCGCGCGTGGGCCGGCTACTGCTACACCCAGCTCACGGACGTCGAGCAGGAGATCAATGGAGTGATGACGTACGACCGCAAGCCGAAGGCGGATCCGGAGGTCCTGCGGAAGATTTTCGTTCAGTAAGCCCGCCTTCGCGCTTCGCGCTACGGCGCTGTGGCTCACCCAGAGACACTGCTGGCTCAGTTCAGGACAACGGCTCATAACCAGGCGTCACTGCTGCACTTCGCGGCCCCGCAGGTCCGATCGCTGTCTCGCGGCGGTGCAGGAGCGTTTTCAGTAAGTCGTTGTTCAGGCCTGAAAAGCCCCGGTCCGGTTGGCGACGCTCTTGCTCTGCAGCCGAGCGATGCCCCTCGATCAGCTGCTGCAGCGCGTTCGCCGCGAGTACGAGGAGCTGCCCGGCCTGCGCCTGACTCGGTGGCAGGCGCAGCGGTTGTGGCGTCTCGATCCGAACGAATGCGAGATCGTCCTGACGTCGCTCGTTCGATCGACCTTCCTGACGGAAGAGCGCGACGGCACGTTCCTGCGTCGCGCTCACCCCGAGATGGCTCAGCAGGCCTAAAGGCCTGCGCTACTGCTCTACTGCCGGACGATCCTCACATCGTCTATCGCTGCCTCGACGAGGCTCGCGCCGCCTGCGTCAGCCGCTTCGACGAGTATCCGAACAGTCTGGCCCGCGAAGGCGCTCAGGTTGACGATAGCCGTAGCCCACACGCCGTCGTCATCCGCAGGATCGCCGCGCTCCTCGAAAACCGTCGTCGTCGTGTCGCCGACGATCGTCACTCGCAGGTAATCGGCGCTCGACGCGTTCGATCCGTGCGCCAGGTAATAGCTGAAACTCAGCGTCAGGGTCCCGGTCGACGGCAGGACGACGGCCGGGGATTCGATCGAGGTCGTGCCGCCATCGAGATCGTGCACGCCGGCCGAGGAACCGGCCAGCCGACCGGTCGCGAGATCGTTGAGGCCGCTGACGGTCGCTCCGAGCTGCTTGGGTCCCTCTGAAGACGTCGACTGCGGATCGCCACGCTCCCAGAGGCCGGTCGTCGCGGTGTCGGTGCCGCCTGGATTCCTCGTCCAACCCAGGTTCGTTTCGAAGGTGTCCGCGAAGACCACAACCTCGGGCGCGGCGGCGGTCAGCTGAACGTCGAGCTCGGTTGAAGACGTTGCGGTCACGCTGACGCGGTTCACGAGCGGTGCATACCCGGGCGCCGAGAACCGGACGTCGTAGGTTCCAGGCGGCAGGAACATGTGGTACGACCCGTACTGGCCCCCGCTGCCGTTCGTTTCCCCGTTCGAGAAGGCGACGTTGAGAATGTCGATCCGGGCCGCCAACGGGTTTCCCGTCGCAGCATCGGTCACATGGCCCTGGATCGAGATCGGTCGTCCAAGGACCGAAAGAATCCCGGGCCAGAGCATGTTGGCTTCAGCCACCCCGCTCTCGTAGGGCGGTTGGAACTCCGTGTGCGTCTCGATCAGGAATGCGTAGGCGCCCATCCGGGCGAGCTGCCACTCGTAGTGTTCTCCCTCTGCGCTCGGGGCGCGCGTCGCGCCGCCGTAACCGGAGACCTGGGAGAGCGCGATTGCCTCCTGTCGCATCCAGCTCGTGAACGGGTGGCTCAGACATCTGTACCAGTACAGGACCTCCCGGCCGCTGGAGTGGTAGTCGATCACTTTTGCGAACCGCTCCGCCTGCGACCAGGTCATCAACGTTTGCGTTTCCGCTTCGGATGCGGCGGAGGGCCCCTTATACGTCTCCGAGTTGACGCTGGTGCTGCCGGCGCAGGACGATCCCCAACCCTGCGGGAAGTTGCGGTTCTGGTCCACTCCGACGCCGTTCGAGAAAACCCTGCGGTTCTTCCTCCACATGTTGTCGGTCGTGAACACGTGGTTGTAGCCGTCCGGATTCCACGTGGGAGCGATCCAGATCTCGTGGCCGTCTACCGCCGACGTGATCGGCTGATCGGTCCCGTAGCCGGCCGTCAAGCGGTCGGCCGCGGTCAAAGCGATGATGGGCGTGATGATCTCCCGCGCGTGGAAGTTGGCCACGATCAGCATCGCCGGTTCGTCCTCGTCCACTTCGACGTTGTCGGAGATCTTCAGCGCAAACAGGTGACGGCCCTGGGCCGTCGGCGGCGTGCCGTAGGTCGCCGTGATGTCGACGAGCTGCACAATTGCCGGATAGGCCGCGGCAATCTCCTCCATCCTGGTGATGATGCCGGCGAGATCGAGGTACGTGTTGGGTAGCACGGGGAGGCCTGCCTCTGTCGGAGAGCCGGGTGACAGGGCGGGGGTCGTCAGGAAAGCGGCTCCGAGCGGCCTTCCTTGGTCGACGATGACGAAGGAGACGCCATTTTTCTTCAGCGCCGACAGTTCGGCGCCGGATGCGGCGACGTCCACGGTGGAGGTCGATTCATCCACCCCCAGGACGTCATATCCGGCGCGCTCGAGCGCCGATTTGAGGGCGGCGGGATCGACAGCTTCGATCCGAACGCGAAACAGAGGTTCGTCTCCGCCGCGCGCGGCCGGGGCAGAGATCACGAACCAGGACATCGCCAGCGAAAGGAGCAGCCACACGACGCGCGTTTTCATAGCGGGACTCCGGGGTAAAAGCCGAGGATCGCGCAGCCCCTCAGGAGGGTCTACGCGCGGTGGCCGCCGGATGCATCACCCGGCGGTTCGTCGGTGTGCGCTCGACGGCTCGTTCGTAGAGCCGCCTCCACGACGTCGCCGCGTCGCGGAGGTCCTCGTTGTCCTGGCGGAGATTTGCGATCTCGGCGAGAAGGCGAGTGTTCTCACGCTCCACGTCGTGCCGACTCTTGCGCCACTTCAGGGCCATGACGTTCGGAACTCGCATTGGGGGAAAAAGGCACGGGCGTGGATAGCAATCAGCCTGCCACGGTCATAAGTCATGCAATGGCGGGCGGGGGCGTGAATCCGCCTCTCCGTGGACGCGGCTACGTCCGGAAAAAACGGCCAACGTACCGACCGCGAGGACGACGATTGGCCGGACCGATCTATTTCGCCAGCCGACGAACAGCCGCCACCGTCCGCTCCGGGAGAGGACCTCCCATGGCCAGCGCCCCCTCTCGGGCCAACGCGTCGTGAAGGGTTCGGAAAGTCGACAGCGCGTCCGCGCGCTGCCCGGCCTGCTCCTGAAGTGTTGCCACGACGAACAGGCCTGTATGCCGTCTGTCGGCGGGAATCTTCGTTTCGGGGAACAGCCATCGAAACGTGGCGAGCTGGTCGGCGGCGGACGGCGCCGATTCCGACGGCCGGCGATCGGTCCGGTTCAGCGCACGGTCGGAGTAGATGATCCAGAGACGCGACGCGACCTGGCTGCCCGCATTCGACTCGGCCGGGAGACTCTCGCCTCCAAGGCGCATGTCGTTCACTACTCTCAGCGCCTCGTCTTCTGATTCTGGGTCGCGACCCCAAAAGAACCCGGCGAGCTCGAGATGTCGAACGTAGGCCCGTTCCCGGCGGGTCGCGAGGGCCCTGTCGAAATGCGCTTTGGCCTCGCCCATGGAGCCGCGAGTTCTGAGAAGCTCGAAGCCCCACATCGAGTGGGCGTACACGTTCTCGGGGTCAAGGGCCAGCGCCCGGCGATACCTATCGACTGGATCGACCACCCCAGTCCCCTCACGCGAGCGAAGGAAGTCGGCCCAGCCGAGATGCGCGAGGCAGTCGGCCGCGCGTCGGGCATCCTGTGATATTGAGCACGACAGCAGCACGGGTTCAACCTGTTCGACCACGCCGGTAAACGTGTTCTTGCCGACCGTGACCCGAATGTTCTCCAGCCAGTCCATCGCGAGTCGTTCACGAGCGGCGACGATGTCCTGATCGCGTGACGACAGCGCCGCGGCGCGAGCGTAAAGATCCCAGGTGGCGCTGTACCTGTCGTGACTCGTGCTGGAGGCGGCCCGCCTCCAGCAGGTCGGAGGTCTCCCGTGCGGTCGCCCGTTGCCGCAGGCCCCACCAGGCAACGAAGCCGGCGCCGACCAGGCCCGCGACGACCAGGAGTGCCGCCCACCGCCGGAGGAGCCGGCGCCAGCGCGGCCACGCCATGCGGGCCACCGCGGCCGCGACGGCTGCCGGGACGTTCCCCTTCGGCTCGAGCAACGTGACCGCTCTCAGGTACGCCGGGATCGAGGTGAGATCGGTCGGCGAGACGACGACAGGAAGGATCTGGTTCGATGGGTTGCTCCACCGCTGCCTGGCGAACTCGAGCTCGGTGATCGTGTAGCGGCCCCTCGCGACGGCCTCCGGGCTCACGAGGAACACGAACAGGTCGCAGCCGGAAATCGCCTCTCGGATTTGATCGTTGTACGACTCGCCCGCCGGCAGGCTCGTGCGGCTGAGGAAGACGGCATGGCCCTCACTCCGGAGCGCGACCTCGATGCGCTCGGCGATCTCGGCCTGCTCGGAGGCGTGGGAGAGGAAAATGTTCACTCGTCAGGCGAGCAGTTCGCCGCGCCAGACCGTCACCGCCTGGCCGCCGAGGTGCACCCGGTCATCCGCGAGTCGCACCTTCAGCACGCCGCCGCGCGACGACACCTGGCGCGCCACGAACTCGTACTTGCCGAGACGCTCGCTCCAGAACGGCGCGAGGCAGCAGTGCGCCGATCCGGTGACCGGATCTTCATCGACGCCGAACGCGGGAGCGAAGAACCTCGAGACGAAATCGAACTCGTCCAACTCGGACTTGGCCGTGACGATCACACCCCGGGTCGGAATTTTGCTCAGGCCGCTGAAGTCGGGCCGTACCCCACGAACCGTCTGTTCGCTGTCCACTTCGATGAGGTAGTCGAATTTGCTCTTGCCGGTATAGCGCGGGGACACGCCCAGCGCGGCGATGAGCGCCGGCGGCGCCTGCACCGGTTCGGCCGGAGTCGACGGAAAATCGAGCTCGATCCAGTCTCCCTTTCGCGCCGCCGTGAGCAGGCCGCTGCGCGTGTGGAACCGCGCCATGTCGCCGGCGGGAAGCCGGCCGCTCTCCCAGAGCACGTGCGCGCTGGCAAGCGTCGCGTGCCCGCACAGGTCCACTTCCACTGTTGGAGTGAACCAGCGCAGCTCGAATCCGTCATCGTGCGCACCCAGGAAGGCGGTCTCGGCCAGGTTCATCTCGCGCGCGACACGCTGCATCCAGATCGCGTCGCGGGACTGCGTCAGGAGGCATACGGCCGCCGGGTTGCCGCTGAACGGCTCGGCCGTGAACGCGTTGACCTGGATAATCGGGACTGCCATCGGGTGCCCTCCGCCCCACGGACCTTTTATCACCGGAACGCCGTCGCGCGGAAGATACGGGCGCCGAACGGAACCTAACGCCCGAGCCGCGCGCCAGCGCAGTTGAGCATAGATCAGAGTAGGGGACGCAGTGCCACTCGCGGCAGGGAGAGAGCATTTCGTCCGCCTGGGCCGACGGTTCGTCACTTCGAGCCCCAACGTCAGCCGCATGATTGATACGGTGCGCCAGGTGGTTCACATGAAGCGCATTATGTGCCTTGCGGTGTCCTTCGTCTTCGGGGCGGGCCTTGCCGCCTTCGCCCAAACGGTCACTCTGCCGCCCGACGGCGACAACCAGCGCTCCACGATCACGCAGCAGATCGGGCTCGCGCGCGTGACAATCGAGTACAGCAGCCCCGATGTCCACGGTCCGAACGGAGAAGACCGGCGCGGAAAGATCTGGGGCGGGCTCGTGCCGTGGGGGATCCACGATCTGGGTTTCAACAACCGGAAGGGTCCCTGGCGGGCCGGCGCGAACGAGAACACCGTGTTCGGGGTGTCGCACCCGGTGAAAGTCCAGGGCCAGCCGCTGCCGGCCGGTCGGTACGGCCTGCACATGCTGGTCGGCGAGAAGGACTGGACCATCGTTTTCTCGAAGAACTCATCGGCGTGGGGGAGCTTCACGTACGACCAGGCCGAAGACGCGCTGCGCGTGACGGTGACGCCGGAGAAGGCGCCCTACCGCGAGTGGCTCGCGTACGACTTCGTCGAACGTCGGCCGGATCGCGCGACGGTGGCGCTCCTCTGGGAGGAGCTGCGGGTGCCCTTCACGGTGACCGTCGACGACATGGCGACGCTCTACATCAACAATCTGCGCGATGAGCTCCGGGGTGCAGCGGGCTTTCAGTGGCAGAACTGGAATGCCGCGGCGCAATACTGCCTGCGTCAGGATCGCAACCTCGACGAAGCCTTGAAGTGGGCCGAGTACGCCTCCTCCAACCCGTTCATCGGGCAGGCCAACTTCGCGACGCTCTCCACCAAGGCGCAGATCCTCGACAAGCTCTCCCGACCGGCAGATGCCGCAGCAGTGATGGCGACGGCGCTCGACCTGCCGAACGCCCAACCGGTGGAGATTCACCAGTACGGCCGCCGGCTGCTGGCGCAGGGCAAGTCGAAAGATGCGCTGGCCGTCTTCCAGAAGAACGCGAAACGCTTCGGCGACACCTGGCCCGTCCACGTCGGCCTCGCGCGCGGCTTCTCGGCGGTGGGGGATTACCCGACTGCGCTGAAGCACGCCGAGATCGCAGCCAAACAAGCACCCGATGCGTTGAACAGGAAGAGCCTCGAAGAGGCGATCGTCAAGCTGAAGCAGGGCCGCGACATGAACGCGAATCCCACCAGCTGACCCGGATCCTGAATCCCGGGCCTTCTGGCGCTGAGTTGAAGTACGCTCGTCGCCATGAATCTGGCGATCCGCCTTGTGGCGGTGACGGTCGCTCCGTTCGTCCTGACGTTGGCTGGCGGGAGCGCGCAATCACCGCCACTGCGCCGGACTCCGAACATCGTCGTCGTGCTTGTGGACGACATGCGCTGGGATGAGGTCCGGGCGGCGGGGCATCCCTTCGTTGAGACCCCGAACATGGACCGGCTCGCCCGCGAAGGCGCGCGGTTTCTGAACGCATTCGCGACGACGCCGCTGTGCTCGCCGAGCCGGGCGAGCTTCCTGACCGGTCAGTATCCGCACACGAACGGCATCGTCGACAACACCGCGCGGCCGAGCCATCAGCTGCCGGTGTTTCCCCGCGACCTCCAGCGCGCCGGCTACCTGACCGCGTTCTTCGGCAAGTGGCACATGGGGAACGACGACAGCCCGCGCCCGGGCTTCGACCACTGGGTGGCGATGCCAGGGCAGGGAGAAGCGATCGATCCGCAGCTCAACGTCGACGGCCAGCGGATCAAGACATCCGGCTACGTCACCGATCTCCTGACCGACCGGGTCGAGCGGTTCATCGAGCGTGCAGGCGACCGTCCTTTCCTCGTCTATCTGGCGCACAAGGCGCTCCACCCCAACGTCGTCCAGCGCGATGACGGGAGCGTCGGCACGCTGCCCGGTCAACCCGGAGGGTTCGTCGCCGCCGAGCGCCACCGCGGCCGCTACGCCGGCCGCGTCATGCCCCGGCGCCCGAGCGCGTTCGAGCCGCCGCTCGGCAAGCCCGCCTTGCTGCGTCGAATCGGTGACCTGCCCCCGCTCGGGAGGGAGACGGCGACGACCGACGAAGAGATTCGAGGCCGGCTCGAGATGCTGTTGGCGGTTGACGACAGCCTGGGCCGCATTCTCGGAGTGCTCGAGAAGAGAGGAACCCTTGACAACACCGTCGTCGTGTTCACCAGCGATCACGGCTATTTCTACGGTGAGCACGGATTGTCCGAAGAGCGACGGCTCGCCTACGAGGAAGCGATTCGCATCCCGCTTCTCGTGCGATATCCGGCGATAGTGAAGGCCGGAACGACGCCGGCCGAGATTGCGCTCAGTCTGGATCTGGCGCCGACGCTCCTCGAGCTGGCCGGCGCGACACCGACACCGGGCGTTCCCGTTCTTGCCCAGGGCCGCTCCCTTGTCCCCGTCCTCCGCAACGCGGCCCGCGACTGGCGGTCGTCGTTTCTCGTCGAGTACTTCAGCGATACCGTCTTTCCGCGCATCCAGAAGATGGGGTACGTGGCCGCGCGGACGACGAGGCACAAATACATCGAGTACCGGGAGCTCGAGGGGATGAACGAGCTTTACGATCTGGACGCTGATCCCTACGAGCAGCGGAATCTCATCGACGCTCCGGACGCGCGTCCAGTGCTCGAGCGCATGCAGTCGGAGCTGCGACGCCTGATGTCGGAGACTCGATACCCCTGATGCCTGATTTGAAGTAGGCTCGCCGCGGGAGGGAGACCCGTGAAGAACCTGCTGTCGGCATTGTGCACGCTCCTGGCGATCGCCGCGTTTGGAAGCCGGGCCCAGACGCCGCCGCCTCAAACGCAGAGCGCCGATCCCTATCTAACCAACCGGCCCGGACAAACGGCGTTTCCGCTGGCGGCGGCCGCCGGGGTGGACAGCAAGGCGAAAGACGCGGCGCCGCCCGGCGCCGTCAACCAGGGCCCGTTCAATTCCTCGACCTGGAAGTATGGTTCGGCGTTCAGCCCGACCGACGGCGCGAAGATCTGGAACCCGGTCAAGCTGAAGATGCAGCAGGGCGGCAAGGTGACCGGGGGCACGCTCTTCAGCGCCACCGATCCCGCGACCTATTGCGCGATGGCGGACGCCGGCTACGACTTCATCTGGACGGAAATGCAGCACGACCAGCGCGACTGGCAGGCGGTGGCGCGGATGTGGCGTACGTGCCCCAACGCGAAGGCGGTCCCGGGCGTACGGGTGGCGTACACCGACGAGCGCGAGATTCAGCACGCCCTCGACGCCGGAGCCCTCGTCGTCGTCGTCCCGACCGTCGACTCGGTTGCGGAGGCGATCGCGGCGCGCGACTGGACGTACTTCCCGCCGCGCGGGCGTCGGAGCGCCGGCGGCGGCCAGGCATTCGAGTCGGGGATGTGGGGCGGCGTGCCCGGCGGCTATCGCAATACCATCAACGACAACGTCGTGCTGATTCTCATGATCGAGACGCTCGAAGGGCTCCAGCACGCCGACGAGATCGCGAAGGTCCCGGGCGTCGACGCGATCTTCGCGGCGAGCGGCGACCTCGGGAACTTCTCGGGCTACCGGCAGGGCACGCCCGACTACGAGCGCGCGATCAACATCGTCCATGACGCCGCGATCAAGGCGCGCGTCCGGTTGTGCGGTCCGCTCGCCTGGCGCGACCGCCCCGATTTCACGTGTTTCCAGGCGGGGAGCGAAATCGCGGCGATCACTCGCGGCGCCGCCGCCGAGCTCGGCCCGCTGGCGAACACGCAGGGTAAACCCGAGGTAGGTCCTTTCCGAGAACGCTGAGACACTCGAGGCCACAGAGAAAAGCGGGGACGTTGAGTTACAGAGACGCAGAGACACAGAGGGAAATCTTCTATCTCTGTGGCTCTGTGTCTCTGTGTCTCATCGTCCACGCCTTTCTCTGTGTCCTCGATTGCCTCCGTGTCTCTAGAACCGGAATAGGCGTGTCAGCTTGAGCGTCACACCGCGATTCGTCAGCGTCGGAAATCCCGGCGTCAGCGTGTCGCGCCCGTCGCTGTAGACGACGAACAGCTCGCTGAGCGGTCGATACTCCCAGCGGAAGCGTACGTTCGTCGTGACCAGGTTGCTCGTGGAGTTGTACTGAACGAGCGCTGCCGTCAGCATGCGCGGCGTGAACGAGAACGTCGCGCGCGTCGTCAGCAGCGTCGCGGTAAAGCTGTCGGTCGGCAGGTCGACCCAGTTGAACGAGATGCCCGGCTCGATCGAGAGCCGGGACGTCAGCTCGGCGCGCCCGCGGTACGAGAGATCGGTGCGGTCGCCGTCGTAGAAGCCGCCGCGCGCGACGCTGATGTCGCCGGAGATTCGCCGCTGCGTGCCCACCGTGTAGCCTGCGCGGATCGTCGATGAATGGTACGGGCCGGCCGGAACGAAAATGTCCGGAACGATTTCGAACGGCTCGGCGAGGAACTCGAAATCGCGGAAATACATCACGCTCCACGCGTCGCCGCTCTGCATATCCGTGCGAAGGCCCGTGCGGAACTGCCGGTTCTCGAGCTGCCGTTCGTTGTTGGTGATGTAGTCGAGCGCCGCCTCGTAGTTGAACTTCCGCACGGCGCTGCCGAGCGGAGGCCTGTGGCTGACGCGCATCTGCGCGAGGCTCTCGATGAAGTCTTCACGCCGCATGAACCCGATCTCGGGCCTGAAATTCCGTTCGGCCGCCAGGTGCTCGACCTGCAGGCCGAACAGATCCGCATCGTAATCGAACCTCGCGCGGTAGCTCCGATCGTCCCCTCTCCGATCCGGCGTCCGGGTCCCGGCGTAGTAGCCGACGATGTTCAGGCTCTGATAGAAGGACAGGTTGGCGTCGACCCCCAGAGCGGTGTTGACGCCCTCCGCCGCGGTCGTGGGGTCGCGGCGCGTCGCGATGAACCCGACATTGCTCCGCCGCAGGATGTCGCGCTTCACGCGCACCACGGCGAAGTTCGTCGAGGCCGCGCTCGCCTCGGGGCTGTCGTCGGTCTGGATATCGAGCAGCCCGATGCTGTAGCGGCCGGCTTTTCCCGTCAGGCGCCCGCCCGCTTCGATCGGCACCACGCGGTTTTCGTTCAGGCCGATCCGCCGGCTGAAGAACAGGACCGGCGTGTTCGTGGGCGGGCGCCGACGCGCCCGCCGCGCTGTTCGTCGCGGCCGCCTGTGCGCCGCCGAACGCGAAGATGCCCTGGCCTTCGAGGAAGAAGTCCCGCTTCTCCGGGTAGAACAGGTTGAAGCGCGTCAGGTTCACCTGCAGGTCGTCGTCTTCGACCTGCGCGAAGTCGGTCCGGTAGGTGAAGTCGGCGGTCATCCTCTGCGCGACCCCGTACTTGACGTCGAAGCCCGCGTTCGGCTCGATCTCGTTCTCGAACGCCGGATCGATCGTCCGGTCGGCGACGACGCTGCCGACCGCGTACGGCTTGACGTCGAGGTTGAGCGCGGAGGGCGGCGCCTCGAGTCCCACGAGCGTGGCGGCCTGCGAGAACCGCAGGATTCCGCGCGCCCCGTACTGGCGCGGCACCGGGCTCAGATACGACAGCTCGTTCTTCCACCGGACGTTCCGCCGGATGTTGATGCCCCAGGTCTGCGGGCCGCTGCCGCGATACCGCAGCGATCGGAAGGGGATGGCCATCTCGACCGTCCAGCCCTCGGCGTCCCGGCGGCTTCGCGGCACCCAGGGGGTGTTCCAGTCGCGGTTCGCGTCCCGCTCGTCCGTGATCTGCGTGTCCCACGCCCCGCCGATCGAGTTCATCAGGAACTCATAGCCGTTGCGGCGATCGTGAAACGTGTCCAGGACCACGCTGATGTTGTCGTTCTGGCTGACGTTCCTGCCGTCGCGGCGCATGTCGTTGGCGACGATCCTGGACGGCTGGCTGTCGCGGCACCGGGCGGCAATATAGATGTTGCGCGCGTCGAAGAGGATCCAGACGAGCGTCGGCTCGGTGGCGAGCTGTCCCTCGTCCGGATCCTGCTGGATGAAATCGGTGATCGGCGGGAGCGTCCGGTAGAGGTCCTCGTCAAGAATCGCGTCGATCCGGGGCGGCTCGTCCACACGGATCGCGCGCACGGTGACGCGCCCTGCGCCGTCGCGCGCCATGACGGCCGGTGGGGTGAGGGTCGGAAATCCGTTCGCCGGATCCTGCGCGGCGGCGACCGCAGGCACCGCGAGTACCAGCGCCAGACACACCTTTAATGGTCTTCGCGACAATTCGCCGTCATTCTAGCCGCTACGCGGGCTCCAGCGTTTCCACGCGGCGGGCAGTTTCGGGCCACGCGCCGCCGAGAAACGTCGCGATCGCGCCGAAGACCTTCTCGGGAGCCTCGATCCAGGGCGCGTGCCCCGCGTTCTCGACCGTCACGAGGCGCGCGTTCGGCAGACGGAGCGCCCACTCCCGTCCGCCGCCGTACGGCGCGCTGCGGTCTTTCGTTCCATGAATGGTCAACACTGGCGCTTTCGCCTTCGCGAAGTCGTCTCCAGTAAGGTTCAGCGCTTTCATCGACGGAATCAGGCTCCCCATCCAGTACTTCATCAAGTTGCGCTCGTTCGGAAGCTCGCAGCGTCCCCAGTCGACGCGATCGGCGTCAGCCGGGCTCGTCACGTAGATCAGGCGAAGCACCGACCAGAACTTCCGGCACCGATCCTCCGGCTCCCTCGTCACCGGTTCCTTCTGCAGCTCGGCGAGTCTGGCGAGCACCTCCTGCAAGACGGTGTCGTTGGCGGTCAGGTGCGCCGGGTAGGTCTTGCCATGATGAGGCTCCGCCGGACCGATCTGGATGACGCGCGCGACCCGGTCGGGGTGCTTCATCGCGTAGAGAGCCACCATCAACCCCATGTAGGAGTGCCCGAGCAGTGCGATGCTCTCGATGCCAAGCTGTCGGCGGACGGCTTCGAGATCGTCGACGTCGTTGAGGATCCCTCGAGCGAGCTTCGACTGGTCGTCGACCGTGTCAGACTTGCCGCGGTTGCGGACGTCGTAGAACACGAGCGGACCGGCCGGCGGCAAGATGCGTGAACTCGTCGAGAAAGTACATTCCGTTCGGGACGATGACGGTCTCGGCGCCGGTTCCCACGCGTCGATAAAAGAGCCTGACGCCGTCGTCCGACTTCAGGTAGCCTTCATCCGGAAGCATAGCGACCTCCTGAAAACACAAAAGCCGCGGCGGGGGCGCGGCTCAGAAAGACAAAAGCCGCGGACTGCGCGGCTCGTAGTATTGGCGCGACGACGTGACGGGTGAATGAATCGTAGGCGTTCGGAGGCGGGTAAGTCAACAGCGAGGATCGTTGGGGAGGGAACATGACTGTCTTCCGGCATGTCGCGGGTGGTCTCGTGCTTGGATGCGCGGCGTTCGTTGCCGTATCGGGTGTGGCGCAGGAGGTCGGTCCGCCCGCGATTCGCTTTACGACGGAGGACGCGTTCGACGCCCGCGGGATTCCCGCCTACGCGGGCAAGCACGACGACGTGTATCGGCACATCGACGCGAACATCCAGGCGCACATCTCGGAGCTCCAGCGCTGGGTCCGCCAGCCGTCCGTGAGCGCGCAGAACCGCGGCATCGCGGAGATGGCGAAGCTCCTCGCGAACGACCTGACGGCTCTCCAGTTCAAGGAAGTCGCGATCGTGCCGACGTCCGGACATCCCGGCGTGTTTGGTTTTCACGACGCCGGCGCGTCGCGCACGCTGCTCATTTACATGATGTACGACGTGCAGCCGGAGGAAACCGGCTGGCAGGTGGGGCCGTTCGACGGCACGATCAAGGAGACGGCGCACGGACGCGTGCTCATGGCGCGCGGCGCGATCAATCAGAAGGGTCCGGAGCGCGCGTTTCTCAACGCGATCGACTCGATCCTCAAGACGCAGGGCAAGCTTCCCGTCAACCTTCTCGTCGTTGCTGAAGGTGAGGAGGAGCTCGGGTCGCCCAACTATCCCCAGGTCATCGACAAGTACGAGGCGCGGCTCAAGAAAGCGGACGGGGTGTTCTTCCCGTTCAACGCTCAGGACGCCTCGGGCGCCGTCTCGCTGCCGCTCGGCGTGAAGGGCATTCTCTCGATGGAGCTCGAGGCGATGGGCGGGCCGCAGGGCGGACCGACGCGCGCCGAGATCCACAGCTCGCTCAAGGCGATCGTCGACGCGCCGGCGTGGCGGCTCACGCAGGCGCTCGCGACGCTCGTCAGCCCGGACGGGAACACGATTCTGGTACCCGGCTACTACGATGCGATTCGCGCGCCGTCGCTCGAGGAGCAGCGGCTCGCGAACGGTCTCGTGCGCGGCTCACCCCCCACCGGCGAGGAGACGATGCGCAAGGGGCTCGGCATCCAGCGCTTCACGGACGGTCTCACCGGCCGCGATCTCTGGGCGCGTCTGCTCTTTACGACGACGATCAACATCAACGGGATGTGGACCGGATATACGGGGGAAGGGATGAAGACGATCCTCCCGCACGTCGCGCGGGCGCGCCTCGACTCGAGGCTCGTGCCGAACCAGACGCCGGACGCGCAGCTCGAGCTGATTCGCAAGCACCTTGCGGCGAAGGGCTTCAGCGACGTGCAGGTCAAGAAGATCTCCGGGTACCCGCCGGCGCAAACGTCGGTGGAGACGCCGATCGTCCACGCGGCGATCGGCGTCTTCAACAAGTACGGCGTCACGCCGACAGTCGCGCCGCGCTTAGCAGGCAGCGCGCCGTATTACATCTTCACGGATCGCGTGAAGCTGCCGATGGTCATGGGCGGGATGGGGCACGGCAGCGGCGCGCACGCGCCGGACGAGTACCTCGTGCTCGAGCCGCGCGCCGGGTCGAAGGTTGCCGGTCTCGCGCAGATCGAGAAGTGGTACGTCGACTTTCTCTACGCGTTTGCCGCGATGAAATGACATTCTGAGCCGTCACGAATGGCCAGCGGTCAGTACCGTCATTCCATCGAAGCGGACGTTCGGCAGAATCAGACTAGCGATGACGCGAGTTCCTTGGGATTGTTAGCTCCGATTGGCTGTGCCGAGCTTTTTTCGTTGGTAACTCAACGCGACCGGCCGACGCGCAACCCGACCAGAGTGAACTGAATGGCGAGAACGCGACAGCTGCAGATCGCATAGAGACGCTCCCAAAGTTCTAGACCTGTGGGTCCTCAGGCTTGGAACACAGGTTGAGCTAAGGTGTGCCCGGCCCACCAATGTTCGTTGTAGCGTCTCGCACCGTTATAGCTCGTTGAAGGCCATTCCGCATCGCGTATGGACAGCTGAGGCCCCTGGCGAAAGCTATGCTCCTGTCGGAGTTCAGGTTTCCCTGGCGCAGTTTGAGAAAAACAGCGGTCCTCCATTGGACTCAAACCTCCATCAGCCGATGCGCTGAGCTTGCAGGTTTACTTGGCCCTGTCTGAGGGCGATGGGCACGAACGATCTCGCCTCCCTGCTTCGCCCTGAATGGGTTTTCGAAGTGTCAAATCGGCTCCAAACATGTGCTGGCGACTTAGGGGTACGGGTTGCTCAAGAAGTGGAATTGATCCTGAAAAACGCTCCGCCGGAATCAAAAGCAGAACGGCGTCTCCTAGCGTTCTGGCTCGACGGGGCCAGGCTTGAAAAGCAGAGCCGTCAGAGCCACTCCCGAAACGTAAGGGATCGAGAAGACGGGGTTCCGCCGCCTGAAAGCATCGAGTTCAGAGCCAAGCCGCGTGCTCTTGTTGCGGCTGCTAGAGCCAAGTCCGTTCTCGATCAAGGTTACTCAATCCATTGGACCGTTGAGGGCTTGGCCAGGAGAGTTGGATGTAATCGAACCGACTTGGAGAAGGGTTTCCAGTCGCTGGGACCGCACACTGTGCATTCATACCTTACTGTGCGTCGGATTGACGGCGCGAAAAGCATTCTGAGAACGACGGCGTGGCGGATCGATGAGGTTGGCAAGGCCGTGGGCTACCGAAGCAAGGTCTCGTTTTACTTCAATTTCAGGAACACTACGGGTATGACGCCTGACGAGTACCGACGGCGCTGGGCATTGTGTCCTGCGTCGGCACCCATCGCTGAGCTGCTCGTTCTGAACAGGGATTGACGATTCTGAACGATCCCGATCTTGTCACCCTCCGCACGACGGCCTACAAATAGACGCGCTGAATAAGAGACAAACCGTATCAGCGACTGGTCGCGCGGAAACTTAGCCGAATGTCGTCGCTGCTCAGAAAAGGCGCGTGACGTTGGACTGATTCGACCTGAGGTTCGACAACGAAGCAGCAATAACCGTCGCGGTTTCTAGGAGCGCGCCGCCTCGGGCTCCTGCCGAGTGTCGATGAGATTGGCAACGAGTTAGCAAAACCGTCCTCAGATGGGGAGCAACTATGAGCATAAGAAACGTGGTCTTTCTTTTCTTTGTGTCCACCGTAGTTGTACTCCTCGACATGGAGACATCAGCTTGGCAAAGCTGTGAAAACCTCAACTATTGCCCAAACACCTATGGAAGGCGTGGCAAACGGTGTGGCTGGGAGACCGGCGGTACTCCCCCTGGTGGCCCATCGAGCTGCAACAATGCCTGGGAGCTGTGCGAGCAGGACCTGTTCTCCCCATGGACGGGACCAGAGCCAGAGTTACTGCACGCAGGACCCGACTGGCGTTCGCGGCTGGTGCTGGTGCAACTTCTGGCAGGACTGCCCGCCCGAGATTTGCACGCTGGAGGACGGCGACTGCGATGGCGGCGGATGGGTTAATGAGTGGTGCGAGTGCCAGTACTCACCGATCATCGTGGATCTCGCCGGTAATGGCATCGAGTTGACTTCAGCGCCGGATGGCGTTTCGTTTGATCTGAATGCAGATGGTAACCAGGAACAAATAGGTTGGACATCCAGATTAAGTGATGACGGCTTCTTAGTGCTTGACCGCAATGGTGATGGCGCCATCGGCGATGGCACTGAATTGTTTGGAGGCACAACTCCTCAGCCGCCTAGCGAACAGCGGAACGGCTTCTTGGCACTCGCGGTCTTTGACGCGGTCTCAGGTGGCGGGAACGCTGACGGATACATCGATGGCCGTGATCCAATCTTCGTCAGTCTTCGGGTATGGATCGACAGGGATCACGACGGAATCGCAGGCCCGCTTGAGCTTAGGTCTTTGACGGATGCTGGTATCAGGGGGTTTTCGTTGCGATATCACGAATCACGTCGGCGCGACGAGTTTGGAAATTACTTTCGATATCGGGCCAAAGTCTCTGATTCCATCCAACGAACGCGATGGGTCTGGGATGTTTTTCTGACAACCCATTAGCGCTTCCACATGTGGCTACATGACGTTTCATTCTGGTTGGGTCAACGGGGGCGTCGAAGTCAAGCCCGAGTCCAGAGGAACCGACAATGACACGCATTGAACGTATTCGCCCAATCCTCGATGGAATCGCGTCCATTTCGATGACCGCAGCCGCGATCATGGTTATATGGATTATCCTCAGTGGAAGGGTCGTTGTGCCCGCTACCGATGGTGGCGGGATTCCCGATGCCGCTGAAAACATCGAGAGGATGGGACTGACCGTACGACTAAATGAGGCCACGACTCGACCAAGAACCGCCACGCTTGTGCTGGTTGAGTTTTCTGACTTTGAGTGTCCATTCTGTGGACAGTACGCGCTCAAGACTTTCCCACGCGTGAAGCGCGAATTCGTGGACACAGGCAAGGTCGCCTACTCGTTCATGCATTTCCCGCTCGAGAACATCCATCCCCGAGCGGTTGGCGCGGCCGGAGGAGCCGCTTGCGCCCAGCAGCAAGGTCGATTCTGGGAGATGCATGATCTGCTTTTTAGGAATCAGAACAGTCCCGCCATATCAGATCTGGCGGGGTTTGCGCGCCGATTAGAGCTTAATCTATCTGACTTCGAGCAATGTATCGGTCGCATCGAACCACAAATCCGGAAGGACGCTGCGGAGGCCAAGCGCCTCGGAGTGACTTCGACACCAACCTTTCTAGTGGGCGACCTCAGTCCGGACGGAGCGGTGACAGCCCGTCGCAGGATAACTGGAGCACGGCCGTTCGAAACATTCAAGGCAACGATCGAGGAACTGCTCGATTCCGGCCAACGCAAGTCGTAATCGTTCGAATCGATTAGATAGAGTTGACGCGGCGTGTCGTCGAGGCGTTAGGATACAAGATTGATAAAGTCGATCCAGATGGGCTACGCGACCCTTCAAGCTACCCTTCTATGCCTAGCCTTCGCTAGCGACGCATTACTCACGATTGCTCGTTTGGAATCTACGATACAGGTCCAAACAGAATCAACGCTTCACGTATCAGTGCCCGCCTCCGCCGTTAATGCGACCTGTTCAATCATCAGACACAACCGAATAGTCGAGAGACATCGGGGTCGCGACCTGCACGTCTCGTGTCCAGCCTCAGACGAAGTGATCAGCTGTGATGGTTCCGGTATCGAACCAGTCGACGCTCACGTCGCCGATCTATGTCGAAACGGAAGCCTCCCGTTGAATCCCGCGGATCAGGTCACGATCATGGTGGACCAACCAGTTACCTTGACGACCGAGTGGCTCTCGCTCAACCAACGAGGCGAATTGGTAACGGTTGCGACGCGCACTGCCGAAGCCAAGGGATCCATCCGAGTTCAGGTCGCGCGGCGTGTAGATCGGCTCCTTCGTTTCTCGCGTCCCGGTGTCTCGCCGGTCACCGTGCCTGTCGGAAGCGTTTTCAGTCGGGAGGCTTGGCGGCTCCCGGATCCGCGACCAGGAGGAGAACTGGTGGCCATCGTACAGCCGGCCGCCGTTCTTCCTATTTCGTACCGTTTTGCTGGTGCGTCCATATTGGAGATCCATCGAGGGGAAGACCAAATCGTGGCGCGCCAGGGAGTGCCACCTGGAGAATACTACGTGTCGCCGATATATGAGGGGGGACTCATTGGCGAGCGTGTCTCGACCGCCGTCGACACCGCTAAATCGACCGTCCTCTTCCTAAGGTGGGAAAGTGTTGGTTCTGCACGTATCAGGGCGGACCCCGCTGAGTGCGCAGCGGCAACCGAGTTCGTTGTTGTGCACGTAAACAGATCGGATTCACGCAGTGGTGGCACGATCCGTACAGAGCTCGTCCGAACCAACCAAGTTTCTCTTTGCCAATGGAACTTTGCCGGGTTGAGAAGCGGTACGTACGAAGCTTTGTTACTTACGGCCCAGGGTTCTGGCGGAAGTCAAGAATTCAGTATCGACCCGCAGCAACTCGTCGAAGTCGTCCTTCCGCGACCGACAGTGATGGTCTCGGGCCGAGTTCTTTATGCAGGTGAGCCCGCTTCAGGCAAGAGCCTTAGGTTTGTGGGCGCAAGGGGCGAGGGAGAAGCGCACGTAACAACCGACAGCATGGGGACATATCAAGTTACCCTCGACCGTGCAGGCGACTACACCGTTACGTTAAGCAGCGAATCACTCGTACAGGCGAGGAGAGTAAAACTGACGAGTGGCGTCAATAATGTTGACTGGGAAATCGAACGGGGTGCCGTCCTTGCGGCAACCGTAACCGGTCTCGTTGGGGAAGAAGCGACGGATGTCCAGGTCCGTGGTCTTAATGCATCGGGTTTCTGGAGTATCAAACCCCTGAGTTCTGATGGCAAAGTGCGGTGGGAGGGTCTCCCATATGGCTCGTACGAAATCTCAGCACGCCAGGGTCGGTATGCATCTCAGTTAGAAAGAGTTGTGCTCTCCGCAAATCATCCTTCTAGACTTGTCGAATTAATCCTCAAGGAGAACAGTTCCACACTGTTGCTACGCGATGTAATTGGCCAACCTGTTAGAGGAGCAAAGTTCCCATTGCTCCTTTCCCAGCCGCCGGAACTTGCCCCCGGCATCTACTCACTTGAGGGGCTCGTACCGGGGTCGAAGCTAAGAATCCGGCCGCCCGGAAATCTGGTACCCATCTGTCGCACTATCCCGCGCGATGGGACTCTTGATGTTACGCTCGGGCATGGCCGAGCAGTCACGCTTCAGTTTCCAGTGTCTGAAATGGACCACATCGACAGCGACAGTGCGAGGCTGACTGCCACTAGCGGATCAGATTGTCCGATCCCGTTGACGGATTTCGTGATCAAGAAGCTCCCGACGGCCCCCGGAGAACCGTCGCGGTTTCTAGTTCAGAACTTTCCCTCCGACGACGGACCAGTTCTTGAGACTCCACACGGAAGACAAAAGATTGTTGTGTCGTCGAGCGGACTGGTGCAGATCAGGCGTTAGACAGGTCTCTTCTTTGACTACGCATGACCGAGACAGGGTCGAACGCAAATCCGGACCGAAAGCGACACTCGAACTCAGTCTGGCCTGATGAGCTGCGAAGTTGCCTACTGCCACCTGAAAAATTTGACGGCGAGCGCGAAGCTGACGGCTCCCCACGTCGCGAGGAGCGCTAACTCCGGCACGAGCGGCACGAGGCCGCTTCCCTCGAGCATCACGCCGCGCAGCGCGTCGTTGAGCGCGGTCAGCGGCAGCGCCTGGACGAAGGGCTGCATCGCCGCGGGGAAGCGCTCGGTCGAGAAGAAGATTCCCGAGAAGATCCACATCGGGACCATCACGAGGTTCATGATGCCCGAGACCCCTTCGATCGTGCGGGGCCGCGCCGCCGCCAGCAGCCCCAGGCCGCTGAACGCCAGCGCGCCAAGGAACGAGATCCCGACGAGCAGGAGGATCGAGCCGCGCAGCGGCACGCCGAGCGCGAGGTACGCGAAGAGGAGCAGCGCCCCGGCTTCCGGGATGAGAAAGATCAGGCGCGACGTCAGCTGCGCCCCGAGCACGTGGCTCCGCCGCGCCGGCGCGGCGACGAGCCGCTTGAGCAGGTTGCCGTTCCGCGCGACGACCAGCGCGAAGCCGATCCCCCACATCCCCGTGCCCATGAGGTTCATCCCGAGCAGCCCCGGTACCAGGAAGTCCACGTAGCGGGTACCCGGCTGCGTCAGTTCCGCGCGTGCCGGGATGAAGGCGTCCCGCCGTCCCGCGGCGCGCTGGAGCGCGGCGTCGACGGCCAGCCGGGCAGCGCGGCTTTCCGGCTGTGTGGGATCGTAGGAGTAGGTTGGCGGATCGTCGGCCGAGACCACCAGGACCACGCGGCCCCGCGCGAGCGCCTGGCGCGCGTCCGCCTCGGAACGAATGCTCGGCTCGAGGTCGGATCCTGCCGAAAGCGCCGCGGCGCGCGCCTCCGCGTGCGGCCCCGCGACGACCGCGACGGGAAGCGCTTCGGGCGGCCGGCTGCGGAAGGCCAGGCCGAGGATGGCCGCCAGCACGATCGGGAAGACGAACACCCAGAACACCGCTTCCGGCTCGCGGACCAACTCGAGAACGCGAGCCCGCGTGAGCTCCGTGAGCGGACCGCTGGGGCGGTAATGGACTCGCGCCTCAGGCGTCACGCAGCCTCCGTCCGGTCAAGGCCATGAAGACGTCCTCCAGCGTGGCGTGGTGGGTCGTGAGCTGCGTAGGCTCCACACCCCGCTCCGACAGGGCGGCCAGCAGCGCGGGGACAGCCCGGTGCACCTCGCGGACCGTCAGCCGCCAGCTGCCGCCGTCGCGGGCGACTTCCTCCACGGTGGGCAGCGCGCGCAGCGCGCCGGCATCGAGCGCCGCGGACGCCGCCTCGCCGACGGCGAACTCGATGACGTGCTCCGCGCCGAGCGACGCGATCAGCTCACGCGGCGTCCCGAGCGCGATGACCTTGCCGTGATCGATCACGGCGACGCGATCGCAGAGCCGCGCCGCCTCCTCCATGTAGTGCGTCGTCAGGAGGACCGTCCGGCCGCGCGCCTTCAGCCCTTCGACAATTTCCCAGGTCTGACGACGTGACTGCGGGTCGAGGCCGGTCGTGGGCTCGTCCAGAAAGAGGAGCTCCGGGTCCCCGACGAGCGCGGCGCCGAGCGACAGCCGCTGCTTCTGGCCGCCCGACAGCGTCCGCACGTACGCGCCCGCCTTTTCCTCGAGGCTCACGAGCGTGAGGACGTCGCTCACCTCCAGGCCACGCGGGTAGAAGCTCCGGAAGAGCGTCAGGACTTCGCTCACGCGCATCTTGTCTGGAAACTTCGTTTCCTGCAGCTGAATCCCGAGACGCGCGCGCAGGGCCAGCCCGTCGCCGCGCCAGCGGTCGCCGAGCACTTCGACGTCGCCGGCGTCCGCCGGCCTGAGGCCTTCGAAGATCTCGACGGTCGTCGTCTTTCCCGCGCCGTTCGGGCCGAGCAGGCCGAAGCACTCGCCCGAGCGGACCTCGAGGTCGAGGCCGTCGACGGCGGCAACATCTCCGTAATGTTTGACCAGACCGCGGCAGCGCAGCGCCGCTCTGTGTTCGGACGGCGAAATCACGACATTGACAGTCTAGCCACACAGGCGAGGAGTGGCCAAAGGAGGCGTCCCGCGATAGAATGGATGCGCTTCCCCACAGAGCCTGCTGGATGAAATTCGCGCACGTGTGCCTTTGCGCGGTGCTCTGCCTCTTCGTGTCCCTAGCCGTCCGCGCGCAGTCGTCGCCGTCGGTGGAGGCCTCGCGGCCAGGTTTCGAACAGTGGCTGGAGGACCTCCGCGCCGAGGCGGTCGCGCGCGGTTACTCGGCTGGGCTCGTCCAGCGTGCGCTGGGTACGCTCGAGCCGCTGCCAATCGTCCTGCAGAGCGACCGATTGCAGGCCGAGCGCACGCTGGGTGTCGACGCGTATCTCCGGCGGCGCATCACGCCGAAGGTCGTCCAGACGGCCAGGGTCATGGCCGATCGCCATCGCGCCCTCCTGCGGCGCATCGAAAAGCGCTATGGCATCCCGTTGTCGCTCATCGTCTCGGTCTGGGGGTTGGAGTCGGATTTCGGGAAGTTCAGCGGCGTCCGGCCGACGCTCTCCGCGCTTGCCACCCTCGCGCACGACACGCGGCGAGCCACGTTTTTCCGCGCGCAGATCTTTGACGCGCTGACGATCGTCGACCGGGGCGACATCGAGCTGACGCACCTCAAAGGGTCGTGGGCGGGCGCCATGGGCCAGCCGCAGTTCCTGCCGTCGAGCTACCTGAAGTACGCCGTCGACTTCGATCAAGACGGCCGGCGCGACATCTGGGATTCGCACGCCGACATCTTTGCCTCGATCGCGAACTACCTGCTCGAGAACGGATGGCAGACGGGGGAGCGCTGGGGCCGCGAGGTGCGCGTGACCGCCGCCGCGGCGAAGAAGATCGGCGCCGCCGTGCCGCTTCAGTCGAGCGGCTGCGAGGCGATCCGCGGCATGACGATGCACGTGCCGGTCGCCGAATGGCGCCGCCTGGGCGTCACGTGGCCGGACGGTCGGCCTCTGCCTTCGGCCTCGATGGAAGCCTCCCTCGTGCGAGCGGGCACGAGGAGCTTCCTCGCCTACCGCAACTACGAGGCGCTGCTCCGCTACAACTGCGCGCACGCCTACGCGTTGAGCATCGCCACGCTCGCCGATCGCGTCGCGCGGTAGGCCCGGCCTTCAGGCCGGGCGTGCGCGGATAGCACGAACGCTCGGACGACTCCACCACTGCGGATCAGGAATGCGTCGCTGGCAGCTACTAGCGGCTTCCGCAAAGAACTCCGCCGCCTCTCGATACTGAAACCCGAGCCGCCGCGCGAATCCCGGATCCTGCGGTCCGGCCCCGACGTAGATGCACTTCGACGCGTCGAGCGCGTGGCGCTGGATGAAGAGGACGCCGAGGCCAGGGAGCGGTTTGCGGCACCAGCACGCCGGAGGCCCGGCGCCGTGCGGACAGGTACTCGACCTCGAGCGCGACGCCGAGAAGCGCTCGCATGCGCGCCAGGCTCTCGTTCACCTGGGACGGGCTGACCGTTTCGTCGGCGATCTCCGGTTGCCAGGAAAGCCCCAGCAGCCGCCATCCTTCCGCTTCATAGCGGCGCAGGACGTCCGCCCGCCCCTCGAACACTTCGACGTCGTCTGGGGACGCGGGGGACCGCCGGCCGGATCGGCTCCGCCACAGCACGCCGTCGCACCAGACGATGACGGCGCGGTTGGTTAGCGACGGATCGTGTCTGCGCTCGAACGGCATCACCTCCACGTGCGTGAAGCCCTCGGACGGATCGGGCGGCTCGAGCTCGCGTTGATAGCGGAACTGCGCGCTGGGAGAGAGAAACTCATCGGAGGATGGCAGGCGGCCGTACCGCGACACGATCCGCCAGGCCGCGTTCAGCTGCGCGTCCTCGAGGCTCGTCGCGAGCCAGATGCAACGGACGGGAAGCCGGCGCTGCCACGCCGTCTGGATGACGGCCGCCCGCGACTTCCGGGTCACGTAGGTGTTGTCCAGCACGATCCGCGAAGAGCCTGAGGCGATCGCGGGCAACAACTCCCGCAGGGATCCTCCGGTGTCGTCGCGGTTCAGGCGTTCGTAACCGCGTGCCGAGAGCGATTCCGCCACCGTGCTTTTGCCGGCACCTGGGAGGCCCATGATCATCACGACCTCGCCATCCGCCGGCTCGGAAGCGCGATGGCCGCTCGATTCCTTGCGGAAGCGGACGGCGCGCGCCGACGGAAACCGTTCATCGATGAGCGCCCGATCGTCGGCGGTGAGCGCGATCCCGCAGGCCCGAGCGGCCGACCGCGCCGTTTCGACGCGCGTCGGTCCGGGGAGGGGAACGACGACGCTCGAGAGGTCGCGCAGCCCTGCCAGCGCGATCTCGAACGGCGTGGCGCCGTGGCGCGCGGCCAGATCTGCGAGGACGGGATCCGAAAGGACGCGGCGCCGCCGCTGCGGCCCGCCGAGCGGCCTGTGCGCCAGGAGCCGGATGTCGTTCGCGATGCAGGTACTCGGCGACGCCGCTCAAGATGTTGTCGTCGTTCCAGAGACTCAGCTCGACCTGAACCGAGGCGATGGGCGTGATTCCCCTCGCTTCCTCGATCTGCCCGACGGTGACGTTGCACAACCCGATCGAGTCGACGAGCCCGTCGCGTTTCAGGGCCGCGAGCGCCCGAACGCTCGTCGTCCACGACGTTCGCGGATCCGGCGCGTGAAGCTGATAGAGGGGAAGGCGCTCGACGCCGAGCGCCTGGCGGCTGGCTTCGCATGCCGCGGCGAGATGCCGCGCCCGTCCGTCGGCGACCCAGCGCCCCTCCGGGCGTGTCAGGCCGCCCTTGGTCGCCACCAGAATCCGCGAGGCGTCGCCCGTCCAGGTCGCGAGGGCGCGCGCGATCAGGCGCTCGTTGTGCCCGACCTCGGTCGCATCGCGGCAGTAGGCGTCGGCGGTGTCGAGAAAATTGACGCCGGCGTCGAACGCGGCGTGCAGCACGGCGATCGCCGCCGCCTCGTCGCGCTCGGCTCGTCGAGAGACGCATGCAGCCCATGCCGATCAGCGTCATGGGATGGATTGTCGCTCAGCTGGAAGGCGGACGCGCCTTTCTCTGTGTCCTCAGCCAACCTCTGTGTCCTCCACTGCGTCAGAGAGTTTTGACACGCCGCCGAGGCGGCGCTAGGCTGCGGCCCGATGATACGAGACCTCCGTCACGCCGTTCGTGTCCTCCTGCACGCCAAGGGCTGGACCGCCGTCGTCCTTCTGTCTCTGGCGCTCGGCATCGGCGCCAACACTGCCATCTTCAGCGCCCTCAATGGCCTCCTCCTGAAGCAGATTCCCGTCGAGGAGCCGGAGACGCTCGTACGGCTGCGCTATGTCGGCCGCAACGACATGGTGACGAGCTCCAGCGACTACGGCTTCATGAACAGACCGGGCGGCGTGAACGTGCGCGCGACCTTCTCGTACGCCATGTATCAGCAATTCCGGACAGACAACCGCACGATGACCGATCTCTTCGCGGCCGCGCCATACAGCCGTGTGAACGTCGTCGTCGACGGCCAGGCGGAGATCGCCACGGCCTTCATCTCAACCGGAAACTACTACCGTCTGCTCGGCGTGAGGGCGCGGGCCGGCCGCCCGATCGAGCCGGACGACGATCGTCCGGCGGCGCCGCCCGTGGCCGTCATCAGCTCCAAGTACTGGCACACCCGGTTCATGACCGATCCCGCCGTGATCGGCAAGACCATCCGCGTGAACGGCGTCGTGGTCACTGTCGTCGGTGTGATAGCGCCGAAGTTCACCGGCATCCAGCAGCCCGTGGGCGAGCTGGCGGACGTAGCGTTTCCTCTTTCGCTCGAGCCCCAGCTGAACACCCTGGGGCCATCGCGCCTGGGCCAACCGACGTACTGGTGGCTGCAGATCATGGGCCGGCTGAAGCCGGGCGCCACCGCCGCGCAAGTCCAGGGGAACCTCGAGGGCGTCTTCCAGCACACAGCTCGAGCGGGGCTCGAGTCGTACATGAAGTCACTGCCTGAGTTCGAACGGGGAACGGTGTCGAACCGAACCCGGACCGAAGTCCCGCGTCTGAAGGTCGAACCGGGCAGCCGCGGAGTCTACGACATCAGTACGAGCGAGCTGCGGGCCGCGACGGTTCTCAGCATCGTCGTCTTTCTGGTGCTGCTGATCGTCTGCGCGAATGTCGCGAACCTGCTGCTCTCCCGCGCGACGACGCGTCAGAAGGAACTGTCTATCCGGCTCTCGCTCGGTGCGACGCGGCTGCGGATGATTCGCCAGCTGCTGACCGAAAGCCTGCTGCTCGCGTCGGTCGGCGGCGGCCTCGGCATTCTCGTGGGCTACTGGGGCAAACAGTTGCTGCCGGGTCCCCAGGGGCAAGCGCCGCTGCTGGACTGGCGCGTGCTCGTGTTCGTGCTCGGCGTCACCTTCGTGACCGGCATTGTCTTCGGCATCGCGCCCGCCCTCCGCGCGACGGGCGGCGACGTGGGCGCCGCGCTCAAACAGAACACGCGCAGCGTTGCAGCCTCGAAGAGCGTCCTGGGCAGGTCGCTGCTCGTCGCCCAGGTGGCCATCTCGCTCGTGCTCCTCGTGGGCGCGGGGCTGTTTCTCCGGACGCTGCAGAATCTCCGGCACGTCGACGTCGGATTCAACCCGCACAATCTGCTGCTGTTTCGGGTACAGCCGCAGCTGAACCGGTATGACGAAAAACAGTCGGCTGCGCTGTACAGCCGGCTGCTCGAACGGATCGCGGCCGTGCCCGGAGTGCGCGCGGCGGCGCTGACGAATCCCGCGCTCCTCTCCGGCAGCGTCAACTCGACGGGCATCTTCGTACGCGGCCGCGTGTACCCGCCCACGCGCGACAGCGGGGAGAGCATCAACCGTCTTGTGATCTCTCCGAATTTCTTCGAGGTCATGGAAATCCCGATCCTGACCGGCCGGTGGTTCACGCCGCAGGACCACGAGACCGCTCCGAAGGTCGTCGTGATCAACGAGACGGCCGCGAAGAAATATTTCCCGAACGAGAACCCGCTCGGCCAGCGGTTCGGGTCCAGCGTCGGAGAAGAGCAGCGAGCTGGAGGTTGTCGGCGTCATCCGCGACGCGAAGTACGACAGCGTCCGCGATCCTGCGCCACCGACGATGTACGTTCCGTATCTGCAGGCACGCGCTGCCTCTGCGATCATCGAAGTGCGGACCGCCGGCGATCCCGCGAGTGTCACCGGCGGGGTGCGGGAGGCCGTCAGGCAGATCGACCCGAATCTGCCGATGACGGACGTCTCGACGCAGCTCGAACAGGTCGAGCGGCGGTTTCAGCAGGAGAAGGTCTTCGCCCGGGCCTACGCGCTGTTCGGAGGGCTGGCGCTGCTGCTGGCGGCGATCGGCCTGTTCGGCCTGATGTCCTACAGCGTGGCGCGCCGCACGAACGAGATCGGCATCCGGATGGCCCTGGGCGCGCAGCGCTCGGCCGTGCTCGGGCTCGTGATGCGCGAATCCATGGTGCTCGTGGTCGTGGGCGTCATCATCGGCGTCGCCGTGGCGATGGGCGCGGGCCGCCTCGTCTCGACGCTGCTGTTCGGTCTGGCGGCGACCGACGCGCTGACGATCGCGGCCGCGGTCGTCGTGATGGTCAGCGTCTCGGCGCTCGCGGGTTTTCTCCCGGCACGACGCGCGGCACGGATCGACCCGATGGTCGCGCTGCGCTACGACTGAGCGCGGCGCTCGGCGATCAAAAAGAGAGTCAGCAGACCGATGACCAGCCCAACGACCAGACGGAACAGGCCGACGAGGTTTACGAACGCCGTTCCCTGGGCCTCGCGAACGAGCGCCGTCTGACCAAGAACGTTGATCATCTGCCAGAGGCCCCAGGCGAACATCGACCCGGCGCCGACCCAGGTCATCGTCAGCGGCACCCAGAAACGGACATTGCCGCCCAGACGGTGAGCCATCATCAGCAGGCCGGCCGCCGCGCCGAAGGTCATGGCGGCGTGGATGCCGTTCATCAGGAAGCCGACGACCGTGCCGCCAGACGCCTGGGCCAGATGCAGCACGCCCAGGACCGAGGCCATGGTCGCCGCCGCGTTGGCCAGAGGCGCCAGAACGTCGCGAGTCGCGCTCGGCGGGATGTCGCGCATCCTCGATTCCAGCGTGTCGGCCCACCTGGTCCTTGCGTAAAGGAAGAACGCCACCATCAACCCGATCCCCTGACCCGCAAACCCGACATACACGACCGCGTATACCCAGGGCTCAACCGGTCCACCCGCGCCCTGCAGTAGCGACCCGGACCGCAGCGCATTGACGATGACGGCGGTCGGGACGCCCACGACGAATGTCGCGAGCAACCCGGTCGCGACCCACATCGGAGGAACCAGGAGCCACGCCGGCACGCGCAGTCCCCACCTGTGAGTGAACGCCAGGGCGAGTGCGATTCCGACGAGATCCATCCCTGCCGTGATGGCGTTGAGCGCGATCATGCTGGGTTCGCGCATCAGAGCTCGATCGGCAACGCCGAGAGTGCCGCCGCTCAGCCACACGGCTTTGAGCGCCAGGTAGGGCACGGCACTCGCAATCGCTCCGTATCCCGCGATCAGCCGGGCCATGCGACGGTATAACGCGGATGGACCGTGTTTGTGACCCCTCAGGCTTGAGGTACTTCGTTCAGACTCCTCGAGGCGACGCGAAACGTGAACTGCTGCGAGGCCAGCGAGAACACGCAGTAGGCGAGGAACCAGTAGAAGCCCGGGCCGAAATGGGCCGTGAACGCGAGCAGCGCCGGCGCGCTGGTCGGCCCGGTGGTCGGCGTCGCGCTCGCTTGCGCCGCGAGATACGCGATGAACAGCGCGACGACGAACACGTCCGCCATCGACCACTTGGCGATGGCTTCCACGAATGCCAGCGTGCGCTGGCGCCGTGAAACGTCGGCGATGAACGTCGCCCACGCGACCAGCACGCCTTTGCCAAGAGGAACGATGACGCTGAAGAGCAGAATGAGCGTCGCCGGCACCGGGCTGCCCACTTCGTACAGCCTGCGCACCGACCCGACGATGCTGCGGGTCTGTTCGTAGACTTCGACTTCGGAGATATTCTTCTGCAGCGCCGCCGAAATCTGCGGTCCAAGCTTGTCGATGACGATCTTGCGCAGGTCGCCGCCGGTCGCTTCCAGGAACGCGACCATTGACGGGTTCATCATCCCTTTGAGTGTCGCGACGGTTTCGGCGTTGAGCCCCTGTTCGAGCATCATCGGCGCGACCTGTGCGACGCCCTCCTTCGTCAGCACGCCGCGGATCGTCAGGACCGAGGCGAACAGCCCTGGGATGAGCAGGGCGATGGAACCGGCCAGCAGCGCCAGGACCACGAGACGGCTGGATTTGGACGTCATATGGAATGGCGACATCATGACACGGCGCTCCTCATGACGACTACCTTCCCCGACTGGCTGGAGCCGATGGCGGCGACGCTCACACAGGAGCGGTTCACGGGGCCGGAGTGGATCTTCGAGCGCAAGTTCGACGGGATCCGCCTGGTGGCGTTCAAGCGGGGATCCGAGGTCCGCCTGTTCTCCCGTAACCGTCTGCCGCAGAACATTCCGCCGCTCGCGCAGGCGATCGCGAGCCTGCCGGTCGAGGATGCCATCCTCGACGGCGAAGTCACCTGGGGATCCGGCAACGTGGCGTATCACGTGTTCGACGTCATGTGGCTCGATGGCCGCGACGTCCGATCGCTCGGTCTCGAGGAGCGTCGCGGGCTCCTGGGCGACCTGCCGCTTCGTCCGCCGCTGCACCGCGTGCCGATGCTGGATGACCCGAGCCCGTGGGAGCGCGCGCGCGCCGAGGGCTGGGAGGGGGTCATCGCGAAGCGCCGCGATTCGCCGTACGAGCATCGCCGCTCGAAGCACTGGCTGAAGATGAAGTGCGAGGAGACGCGCGAGCTCGTGGTCGGCGGGTTCACCGATCCGCAAGGGAGCCGGGTCGGCCTTGGTGCGCTGCTCGTTGGCTACTTTGAAAACGACGACTTGGTCTTCGCTGGAAAGATCGGCACAGGCTTTGACACGAAGCTGCTGCTGGACCTTCGTGCGCGGCTGAATGCGATTGAGATTCCGGCGTCGCCGTTCACGAAAGCGAAAGGCTTACCGCGGCTGCGAGCGCACTGGGTGCGCCCCGAGATCGTCGTGCAGGTGGGCTTCATCGAGTGGACCGTGAACCACAAGCTTCGGCACCCGCGGCTGCTCGGCGTCCACTTCGACAAGCGGGCGCGAGAGGTGGTCAGAAGGTAGGACGAGCCTTCAGGCTCGTCCGAAACGCTAAGGCTGAGCGCTAGCAGCATGTGTCCATCCACGCGTTCTACTGATGCCAGGATTACCCATCCCGAGAAGGTGCTGTTCCCGGACGACGGGATCACCAAGGCGGAGCTTGCTGCCTATTACGAGGCGATCGCGCCGCTGATGGTGCCGCACATTCGCTCGCGCCCGATCACGATGGAGCGTTATCCGAACGGCATCGGCCAGAAAGGTTTCTTTCACAAGGACGTGTCGAAGGGCTTTCCAGCCTGGCTCGAGCGGGTCGAGGCCCCGAAGAAGGACGGCACGGTACACTACCCGGTCGTCCGCGATACGCGGTCGCTCGTCTGGATGGCCAACCAGAACTGCATCACGCCGCACGTATGGGTCTCGCGTGCTCCGAAGCTCTACCAGCCGGACATCTGTGTCTTCGATCTCGATCCTTCAAAAGAAGATGAGCTGGATACCCTCGGCGCGGCGGCGCTCGGCCTTCGAGCCCTCCTGGACGAGCTTGGTCTCCCGAGCTGGGTCAAGACCTCCGGCTCGAAGGGGTTCCACATCGTCATCCCGCTCGACGGCAAGACGGACATGGGAGTGGTCGCGAGGTTTGCGCACGCCGTCGGGACGATACTCGTCGCGCGCGACACGAAGCACCTCACACAAGAATTCAGCAAGGCGGATCGCCGCGGGCGCATTTACGTGGACACCGGCCGCAACGGCTACAGCGCCACGTTCGCCGCTCCCTACGCGGTGCGCGCGAAGCCGGGCGCGCCCGTGTCGGCGCCCTGTTCCTGGGAAGAGATCGAGCGCGGCGAGGTCGGCCCGCGAACGTTCACGCTTCGGACGATGGCGAAGCGGGTCGAGGACGTCGGCGACCTGTGGGCGGACATGCCGAAGCGGAAGCGATCGCTGCGGCGAGCGATCGAGCGGCTGCGGCGGCTCGTCGAGAAGCCGAAATGACCTGCCCGAACTGCGGCGCCAGCCTCGACGGAGCATTTTGCGCGACCTGCGGCCAGAAGGCCGGCCCACTCGATCCCTCGCTGCGCGACCTTCTCCACAACTTCGTCGAGGAAGTGCTCAATGTCGACGGCAAGACCTTCCAGTCGGTGCGGCTGCTCCTGACGAAGCCAGGGTTTCTGTCGCTCGAGCAGTTCCAGGGCCGCCGCGTCCGCTACGTGTCCCCGATCCGGCTCTATCTCCTCCTCAGCCTGCTCTATTTCGCGGTGGCGGCCCTGGCGCCGAGCTCGATTCTGCCGGTCACGATCAGAGTGAAGCCGGACGATTCGCCGCAAGAGATGCAGCGGCTCGAGCAGCAAAAACGCGACCTCGAGGCGGCGGCCAGCCCGGCCCTGGTCGAATGGGTGCCGCGCGCCATGTTCGTCCTCGTGCCGCTTTTCGCGGGGCTCGTCGCGCTCGTGATCCGGCGTTCGGGCCGGAACTACCCGCAGCATCTGTATTTCTCGCTGCACGTTCACGCCGCGTGGTTTTTTGCGGGCGCAGTCGCGGGCGCCGTGCAGATCAGGACCATTCCGATCGTGACACCGTTGGTCACGCGGATCGCAAGCTTGTACGCCGTCGTGTACTTCGTTCTCGCCTTTCGCCGCGCCTATGCGCTCACCACCCGCGGCGCACTCCTGCGCTCGGCGGGCGTTGGCATCGCGTACATGGCGCTCGTGCTCGCGGCGCTCGTCGCGATCCTTTATCCACTGGGAGTGTTCAGGAGGTAAGTGAATCCATGGCACGACTGTCCCGTCGCGAACTCGTTCGCCTGGCCGGGTTGATGACGGCGGCGCACGCCGTGCACCTCGACGCGCAGGCGCCCGCGCCCTCGACCTATATCGGCCCGCTCACCGGGGTCACGAAGGGTCTTGAAGATCGCCGGTTCGATCCCGTCGTGCACGTGCGCGACCTGTACGCGGCGGCGCCGCGAACGTTTCGATTCCGCGCGGGGACACGAAGCGAAGCCGAGGAGTGGCAGAAGACGCTCCGCGCGAAGCTGACCGAGCTCGTCGGCGGCTTCCCGACAGAGCGGCAGGCGCTCAACCCGATCACGATTGAGACGCGCGAGTTTCCCGGTTACACCCGCGAGAAGATCGTGTTCGACAGCCGGCCCGGCGTCAGCGTCCTCGGCTACCTTCTGCTCCCGGCAAAAGCGAAACCGCCGGCGCCCGTCATGATCTGCATCCCCGGCCACGGCCGCGGCGTGGACGACATTGTCGGCATCGACGAGCGGGGCGCCGAGCGGACCGACAAGGCCGGCTACCAGCACGACTTCGCGATCCAGGTCGCCGAGGCCGGCATGGCCGCCATGGCGATCGAGCCGATGGGTTTCGGGTGCCGCCGGGATCCCGTCAACGCGCGCCAGGGCCTGGGCCGGAAGGCCTGCGATCCCGTCGCCGGCGGAGCGCTGCTCGTCGGCCAGACGATGATCGGCTGGCGCGTGTGGGACGTCATGCGCACGCTCGACTACATCGCGACCCGCTCCGAGCTGGATCGGAACCGCGTCGGGTGCATGGGCATCTCCGGGGGAGGAACCGTCACCGTGTTCTCGGCGGCGCTCGACGATCGCATCCGCGCCGCGCTCGTCAGCGGATATCTGAACACGTTCCGCGACAGCGTCGGCAGCATCGTGCACTGCAGCGACAACTATGTCCCTGGGATCCTGAACTGGGCCGAGATGCACGATCTCGCGGGCCTGATCGCGCCGCGGCCGCTGTTCGTGGAGTCGGGGGAGAAGGACAACATCTTTCCGATCGCCGCGAGCATCGAGAGCTTCAATGAAGTGCGGAAGATCTATGGCGTTTTCGGCGTCGCGGATCGCGCGGAGCAGGAAGTCTTTCCGGGCGAGCATGCGTTCTGGGGCAGGCGCGGCATCCCGTTCCTGGCGCGTCATCTGAGCGCGTGACGACGACCCTAAAGGGTCGTACCACAGAGCGGGCTAGCGGGCCGCGCGCGCGAGGAGGAGCTCTCGCTCGCGTGCGTTGCGCGTGAGCGACGCCGCGCGCTCGAATTCCTGGCGCGCCTCACCCTGGCGTCCGAGCTTGGCGAGCAGGTCGCCGCGCACGCTCGGCAGGAGATGGTACTCCTGAAGCGACGGCTCCGACCTCAACGCGTCGACGAGCTCGAGGCCGGCCGCCGGGCCGGACGCCATCGCGACCGCGACCGCACGATTCAGCTCCACGACGGGTGACGGCGAGACGGCCGCGAGCTCGGCGTACAGCCCTACGATGGCCGCCCAATCAGTGTCCTCGGGCGCGCGGGCCCGCGCGTGGCAGGCGGCGATCGAGGCCTGGAGCGCGTACGGTCCGCGCGCGCCGCCCAGCTTTTCCGCCCGTTCGAGCGCGGCGAGGCCGCGGCGGATGAGGAGCTGGTCCCACTGCGCGCGGTTTTGATCGAAGAGGAGGATGGGCTCGCCCGACGGGCTGACCCGCGCCTTCAGCCGCGAGGCCTGGATCTCCAGCAGCGCCGCGAGGCCATGCACTTCGGCCTCCCGCGGGGCGAGCTCGGCCAGGATGCGTCCAAGACGCAGCGCGTCCTCACAGAGCGCCGGCCGCACCCAGTCGTCTCCCGCGGTCGCCGCGTACCCCTCGTTGAAGACGAGATAGATGACTTCGAGGACCGAGGACAGGCGGCCCGCCAGCTCGGCGCCTCGAGGTATTTCGAACGGCACCTGTTCCCTGGCCAGCGTCCGCTTGGCCCGGACGATGCGTTGGGCGATGGTCGATTCGGAGACGAGGAACGCGCGAGCGATTTCCTCTGTCGTGAGGCCGCCGAGCAGCCGGAGCGTGAGCGCTACCCGCGCTTCCGTCGAGAGCACCGGATGACACGCGGTGAACACGAGCCGCAGCAGATCGTCTCCGATGTCATCGTCCAGAGCCGCCACGAGATCGTCCGCGGTGTCCTCCCGATCGGCCTCCAGCTCGTGACCGAGCTCTTCATGCTTGCGCTCGAGCAGCTTGTTGCGGCGGAAGTGGTCGATCGCGCGGTGCTTCGCGGCCGCCATGAGCCAGGCGCCCGGATTGCGCGGGACGCCCGACGCGGGCCACTGCTCGAGCGCGGCGACGAGCGCATCCTGCGCGAGGTCCTCGGCCAGGCCGACGTCCCGCACGATCCGCGCGAGGCCGGCGATGAGCCGGGGCGACTCGATCCGCCAGACCGCGTCGATCGCGCGATGGGTATCCGTAGCCGTCACTGCTACGGATCAGACCATCTTCAATCGACTGGGCGCAAGCGCAGGTCTCAGCTAGAAAGCCCGAAGCCCCAGGCCCCAAGCCCTGTCGCAACGCCGTTACGACCTGGCCAGCTCCGCGGCCGCCCCGGCCTCGTGTTCGAAGTCCGACGCCTCCCACACTTGCCGAATCTCACTCTCGCCGTCCCCGGCCACCGCCAGGAACCGCTTGGTCCATTCGATCGCCTCTGCCTTCGACGCTGCCTGGATGAGCGCGAAGCCGCCGACGATCTCCTTTGCTTCGGTGAACGGCCCGTCGGTGACGGTGATCTTTCCGCCGGAGAGCCGCACCCGCGCGCCCTTCGCGCTTGGCAGGCAGCCTTCGGTTGCGAGCAGCACACCCGCCTTTGTCATCTCTTCGATCAGTTGGCCCATCGCGGCCATTTCCTGCGGGGTTGTCGGCGTGCCCTCAGGCTTGCTGGACTTGTACAAACACAGGAATCGCATCGCTCGTCTCCTTCGAGTGCTTGTTTCACTCTACTTCCACGTCGAACAACGGACCCCGGAATCGACATCAGCCGCAGATGAACGCAGAAGATAGAATGCGCACCATGACAAGACAAATTGCGATCTTCACTTCGGGTTTGCTGATCGGCGCGACGCTCGTGACCGCCGGAAGCGGTCAGCCGCAGAGCCCGGCGAAGATCGTGCTGGAGAACGCGCGCGTGCGGGTTCGGGATGTGACATTTCCGCCGGGGCCGACGGCCATGCATACCCACGAGCTGGCGCATGTCGGGATCGTCATCCAGGGCGGGACGCTCGTCTTCAAGTACCCGGACGGCAAGTCGGAAACCGCACAGCTCGAGGTTGGATCTGTGGGATTCCGCGACGCGAACGTCACGCACGCGCCTGTCAACACGGGGACGTCACCCGTTCGCGTGATCGAGGTCGAGCTGAAGTAGCCCCGACCTTCAGGTCGGGCGCCGTTCCCACTGTTCTACAATGGGCCGTTCCCCCCGCCGGAGACTCCATGCCGGAACCGCGCGATGTTCAAACCGTTGTCAATGCGGCCGAGCAGGCCGCAGCGGCCGGCGACTACGCGTCCGCTGAGCAGCATCTACGCGAGGCTGCCGCCCTGCAGGAGGCCAGCCTCGGACCGCTCCATCCGGACCTCGCCAACACCCTGAACAACCTCGCCGTCGTCTGCGAGATCACGAAAAAGCCGGCCGACGCCGAGCGCTTCTTCCGGCGCGCCTGGGAGATCGCAAAGGCGGCCCTTGAGCCGGATCATCCTTTCGTCGCCACGAGTCGAAAGAACCTCGAGGATTTCTGCAAGGCTCGGGGGACGCCGGTCGACCCGCCGGTCGCCCCGCCCGTCAAGGCACCCGTCACCCGTGCCCGGCCTGTGACGACGGAGCCGACGACGAAAACGACGACGAAGAGCGCCATCCCGATCCCTCGTGAACGGCCGTCGGTCGAGCAGGTTCGACCGACCGCGGGCGCGGGGTGGCCGCGCCAGGTGTGGATCGGCATCCTGATCGCGGGCGGCCTGATCGTGACATTTGTCGCGACTCCGCTGTTCCGCTCGAACGACCCGGCGGAATCCCCTCCGACTCTCCCGAGTACGTCGGCGCCGACCCTGGCGGAGACGCCTCCAGCGTCACCGCCCGGCAAGCCCGCCCCTGCCGGCGTGCCGAGAGAGGCCAAGCCAACCCCGCCCGCTCGACCGGCGGCGTCTTCGGAGTCTCCCGCGGCCCCGGCGAAGCCGAGCGCCGGAGCGTCGACACGGTTGGCTCCGGTCGTAGTGACCGCCCGCCTTTGCAAGGGTCTTTCAATCGGCGAAATCGGCTCGGGCGGCGACTGGCAGTGCGTTCCTCCAAGCCAACCGGCGGGCCCGGGCGCGCTGTATTTCTACACGCGCCTCAAATCTCCGGCTGACACAACGGTCCAGCATCGCTGGTACCGGGGCGATCGCCTGCGCCAGGTCGTGGAGCTCCGCATTCGCGCCAACCCGACCGGCGGCTACCGGACCTACAGTCGGAACACCGTCAACGATCTCGACCCGTCCGACTGGAGGGTCGAGCTCAGGACGACCGACGGCGTCCTCCTGCACCAGGAGCGCTTTACCGTTCGCTAACGTGGCCGTACCACATGTCGATCCGGGCCGTCCTCATTCGACTTAGTAAGTAGAATCTAGAATTCAGAATCTAGAATTCAGAAGGGACGGTTGTGTGACCCTCATCACGGATTTCCGATACGCGCTGCGGTCGCTGGCCCGGGTCAAAGGACTGACACTGACGGTGGTCCTCACCCTGGCCCTCGGGATTGGGGCGAATGCTGCCATCTTCAGCGTCGTCCGGGGCGTCCTTCTGAGGCCGCTCGTCAACCGTGATGAAGCGCGCCTGATCTATATCCGCCAGAGCGCTCCGGGCATCGGCGTGGAAAACGCCGCCTTCTCAGTGCCTGAGATTCGGGATTTCCAGGGCCGGATCAAAACGCTCAGCGCGTTCGGAGACTTCTCGACCATCGAGTTCACCATGGTCGGACTGGGCGAGCCGCGGGTCGTCCGCTCCGGCGTCGTCGGGGGCTCGTACTTCGAGGTCATGGGGCTTCGTCCGATACGGGGCCGGCTGCTCGGCCCGGGGGACGACGGGCCAAGGGCGGCGGGCGCCGCGGTGCTCACGTATCGGTTCTGGACGAGCGGGCTGCAAAGCGACGAGTCGGTGATCGGCAAGACGATACGGCTGGGCGACCGCGCGGCGACGATCGTCGGTGTCCTTGAACCGTCGGTTCCATATCCGTCTGAAACCGAGATCATCGCGAATGTCGTCACGAGCCCTCATCATCTGGACGCGACGATGGTCGATGGCCGCGTCCATCGAATGACCGAGCTCTTCGGCCGACTGGCTCCCGGCGTCGACCTCGAATCGGCTCGCGCGGAGCTTCGGGCGGTTCACGGCGCCATTCTCACGGAGCACCCGGAGGCCTACCCGAAGGAAGCCGACATGCGGCTCGACGCCGTGCGGCTGCGCGACCAGATCATCTCGCCGGCGAGAACCGTCCTGCTCGTGCTCCTCGCGGCGTCGGGGCTCGTGTTCATCATCGCCTGCTCGAACGTCGCGAACCTGATTCTGGCGCGCTCGGTCCGGCGGGAAGGGGAGCTGGCCATCCGCGCCGCGTTGGGCGCGGGCACCGGGGCGCTGCGCCGGACTTTGCTCGCCGAAAGCCTGCTGCTCTGCGGCGCGGGGGCGATCCTTGGGGTTCTCATCGCGCGGCCGATGGTGGCCATCCTCGCCAGATATGCCGCGCGCTTCTCGGTGCGCGCGCTGGACCTCACGGTCGATGCGAGCCTGTTGTGGGTCGGCGCGGGCCTGGCGATCGCCGCGGCGGTGCTGCTCGCGTTCGTGCCGCGGCTGCCCTCGGCGGAAGCCTCCACGGGGCTCGGCCTGTCGACCGGCGGCGTGCGGATCACGTCGGGCACCAACCGCCGCCTGCGCGTGTTCGCCGTGACGCAGATTGCGGCGTCATTCGTGCTGCTCGCGGGCGCCGGCATGCTGCTGACGAAGCTCCTGACCCTGCAGGCCACCCAGACCGGCTTCAACCTGAGCAACGTGCTCGCGATCAACGTGCCGATCGTGTCCTACTCGCGCGACCCCAAGGAAATCGTCGGCTTTTACAAGGAAGCGCTGCGGCGCATCGGAGAGGTGCCAGGCGTCGAGCGCGTCGCCGTCGGGACGGTTGTGCCGTGGCGCGACGCCGGCGGGTTCTTCGGCGCGCAGTTCACCGTTCAAGGGTACGTCAAGGCCAACGGCGAGGAGGATCCTCGCGCGCGCTTCCGCACCGTCTCGCCCGGGTTCTTCGCGTCGCTCGGCGTACCGATCATCGCCGGCCGGGACTTCACCGAGGCCGACCGGCGCGAGGCGGAACGGGTCGTCATCATCAGCGCGAGCGTCGCGCGACGGATGTTCCCGACGGGCGACGCCCTCAATCGCGGTTTCAAGTGGACGGACCCCGTCATCAAGTTCATCGGCGTGAGCGGTGACTTCCGCCGAATCATCGGCGTCGTCGCCGATGTAGACGACGAGAACGTCGTGCCCGGACCCGCCATGAGCATCTACCACCCGTTCGAGCAGGAGATCGGGGGCGGCCGGCTCTTCGTCCAGGCGCGGACGGATCCGTACGCGCTGGTGGCGCCGATCACGAGGACCATTCGCGAGCTGTCGCCCGATCAGCCCGTCGAGCGGGCTGCGACGCTCGAGGACGTGCGAGCCGAAGTGCTCTCGCCGGAACGGCTGAACACGCTCGTCTTCGGCGGGTTCGCCGCCGTGGCCCTGACGATCGCCGTCGTCGGGGTCGCCGGGGTGCTGGCGTTCTCGGTCAGCGCACGAACACGCGAGTTCGGGATCCGCATGGCGATCGGATCGGCGCCCCGCCAGCTCCTGACGCGGATTCTTGGAGAGGGAGCGACGATCGCGGCGGTCGGGATCGCCGCAGGGGTCATCGGGGGGCTGGCGCTCGCGTGGATCGTCCGCGCCTACATCCAGGACGTCCGCATTCCGGGGCTGCTGCCCACGATCGGCGCCGCGACGATTCTCGTCGCGGCGGCGATTCTCGCGTCGCTGATGCCCGCCGCGCGCGCGTCGCGCATCGACGTCATCCAGGCGCTGCGATCGGAATAGATGTAGGGGCGGCTCGCCTGCCGCCCCTACGACCGGTTACGGCGGAGGCAGGACGAACGTCGCATCCAGCACGGCCACCGTCCAGACTTCCGCGCCGGAGCGAGCATCGATCGCACGCAGGCGGAGCGGCAAGCGGACGAACTGGTTGCCATCGCGGTAGCCTGATGTCGGCGCGACGTGGATGAGCAGCGACCCCTGCACGATGAACGGCGCGAGTCCGATCGGCGCGTCCACGACGCCGACAGTCTCCCCCGCGGCCGTCGTGATCGTCCAACGGTACGGGGTTCGGACGTTGGCCGGGTCGGATAACGGCGCGCTGCGCATCAGGTGCTGACCGTCGATCGACCGGAGCTCCGACATCTGATCGAGCGTCAGGCTCGAGAGCGTCGCCGATGACGCCTCCGCTCCCTCCGCCGCGACCACCTCGCCGGTGGCCGGATTCAACCGGGCGGCGCCAACGGCCTCCGGCCCGTCGTCACCGTCAGCAATGCCGCGCGCCAGACGCGCGTCGATGGTCCACGCGACCACCACGTCCGATCCGCTCAGAAGCGCGCGCACGGTCGTCCGCTGGTTCGCCGTGTCGGTGACCTGGGCCTTCAGCTCGCCCGGCAGGCTCACGCGCGACCGCGTACGGGCGGCGCCGCCTCCCGTCTCGAGGCAGACCAGCACGAGCTGTTCTCCCTCGCCCGGCGTGGCCTGAGCGACGAGCGTCCCGCCCGACACGGCGAGCGGTTTCGCCGCCGCGTCGCTTTTCCATTTCCTGGCGCCGCTGGCGAGATCGATCGCCTCGATCCCGCCAGACGGGCTCATCACATACGCCGCGCCCCCTGACGGATTGACGACGACGCCGTCGTGAAGACTCGGGCCGGACGGCACCTGCGCGGCAGCGATGGCAGGCGTTACGAGTAAACAGGCGAATGCCGGAAGCCAGAGCCGCCTAACGGTTGTGTGCTTAGTCATGGTGGTGCCCCCCTTCCGCCGTCAGAACGGCCGAGGCATTCTTCAGCTTGAACGCGCCACGGCCCAGCGTGCCCGCCAACAGCACGTCGTCGACGCCACTGTACTGCAGCTCGTACACGGGGACCGTCGGCAGGTCCTTGCCAAGCTTTGCCCAGTTCGCGAAACCGGCCGCCTGCGTGGCCGAATACGCGCCGTTGAGCGACCCGACGACGAGCGCGTTCCCCGCCTCCGACGTCACGAACTCGAGCGAGCGGAGGGTCAACGGGTTCAGCGTCGGCAGGTTGTTGGTGATGTCCGTCCAGAGGCCGCCGCCATTCGTCGTCATGAAAACAGCCACGTTCGTCGCCGCGAACGCGATGTTCGCGTCCTGCGGGTGCATGACGACGCTGACGACCGTCGAGTTGAGGTTGGTGCTGGCGAACGCCGCCGGCGGAGGTCCCAATCGGACCCTGACGTTGGTCCCCGCGCCCATGTAGATCGCGTCGGGATTGTTCGCGGCGCCGTAGGCGAGCGAGTCGAGGCCGCTGCCGTTCGCCACCCCTGCAGGGGAGGGGTCGACGCGCGTCACGGTGTCCCCTCGGGTGGTCGACTCGTACAGCCCGTTGGCGGCGCCGATCAGGATCCGGTTGCCCTGGACGCGGTTGAGCGCAATCGGCGTGTAGAACTGAGGTACGAGCGTCGGCGACCCGCCAAGCGGGGTCCTCATCATGATCGTGAAGCCCAGGAATTCGTTGGACGAGTTCCAGAACGAACGGAGAAAGGCCTGCAGGAACTGGAAGCTGGAGTACCGGATCGACTGGCCCGGCGTGGAGAAATGGTCGGCGAGGACGTCGCCGCCGTCCGCCGTGAGCAGCGACTCCCAGGTCAGGCCATCCTCCGTGAGCTGGACTGGCGTGCCCGTGTCCTGGTTCCCCGTCAGGGACACTTTGGACAGCGAGTCGTAGGCGAGCGAGTGCTGCTCGCCGACCTGGAGATTGCCGTTCAGCGAGAACCAGTCCCCGAGATTCGACTGCGGCTGCGTGCGGCGGTAGACGCCTCCGTCGTCGACTTCGATCAGCTCGTTGCCGGCGTCGATGGCCATCTCGCGGGAATCGGCATGCGGAGAGCTGTTCGAGGCCGTGCCCCCAGTCGGCATAAACGAAGTGGGGACGTTCGTCATGTGCGCCCACTGGCTCGCGAGCGGCTGGGAGGCGTCGCCACGGAAGATGCGGCCGGCGTAGTTTCTTGCGCCGACGGTGTTCGGGAACTGCCCCATCGTGCCACCTTCCTCGAAGCGGTCGGGCTGCCGATCGCCCGCGAGATACACGATGTTCGGCTTCACTTTGTCGGCCGCGATCGACATGTGGATGAACGACTGAGCGCCCGGGTGGATGCCCTGCTGCACGTTTCCCGGCGCGACTCCAGGAGTCAGGGGGATGGACATCGCCGTCCAGGTCGCCCCGCCGTCGCCGGATCGAAACACGCTCGAGAGCCGTCCTGGAGTCCGCGCGATCGCGACGTAGACGTTGTTGTGACGGCCAACGGCGAGCTCGACGTTGGTCGGAAGGAAAATTTGGGGTTGGGTGTTGGGAGGGGTTGGTGGGATGACGATTGTCGCCAGCTGCGCGTCGATGGCGGCGTCGCTCACTTTCGTCCACGTGGCGCCGGTGTCGTCGCTGCGATAGATGCCGTTCGGCCCGCCGGTCGCGGACGTGATCGGCACGAAGAGCCGATCGGGCCGATGCGGATCTCCGACGAGGTCGAACGCCACGCCCGCGGGGAGCCCGAACGCCATGTCGTCGCTGGACACGCGGAGGAACGTCTCGCCGCGATCCGTGCTGCGAAAGACGCCGCGATTCGCGTTGTCGTTCGGCGTTGCCGTGTTCACCGAGATCACCAGCGTCTTTCGGCGAGCCGCTACTCCGGAAATGTTCTTGTCGATCAGCACACCGCCGCCGTTGAGCGGCGTCCATGATCGTCCGTCGTCATCTGTGTAGAGCAGCCCGAGCAGCGCCCCGCCCTGGATCCGCGAGAAGCTGCTGAAGCGGCCGAGGCCGGCGACGAGCGTGCGGTGGGACCTGTCCAACGGGTCCATATCGAGGGCGCCGATCGACTGCGATGCCTGGTCATCGGTGAGGCGCTTCCACACGACGTTCGTCGACTTCGCGTTCGTGGCCTTCCACACGCCGCCGTTCACCGTGCCGATGTACAGCGTGCCAGCCGCCGTCGGGTGCGCCAGCACCGTGTGCACGGCGCCGGTGACCTCGTCGGTCGGGTCGGGGTCGCTCGGAGCGTTACGGACGTTCTCGACCTGGCCGAACGTCGCCGGCGAAGGTCCCTGCGGTTCCCACCGGCCGAAGCCGGGGGGGCGATTGTCGCCGCTCGAAGCGGAGACGTCGATAACAGGGAGTGGAACCACCGCAAAGGCGATCGCCAGAATCATGATCAGCAGATCGAGGCGGTGGTGCGGACGGGAGAACCGGAGCCGGGCTTTGCTCAAGGTGCACCTGCTTCTACTATCGCGAGTCGGAGAGCGGAATTGCGGGCGCGATGATGGCGTCAGCGCAAGCACGCGTCAAGAGAAAACTGCGGCTGAACGCGAATTTGTTGGGACGAATTGCAGGCCGGGTCAGTCGAGTCCGGACGAGCTTGCGAAGCCGGGCGTTACATAAGAGTCTTGTAGTCAGCATCCAGGAGGGACCATGCGATACGTTGACGGCTTCGTGTTACCCGTACCGAAAAGAAGCCTGCCGATCTACCGCGGCATCGCGCGGAAAGCGGGCAAGGTCTGGCGCGACCACGGCGCTCTCGAATACATAGAGGCCGCCGGCGACGACCTCAAGGTGAAGTGGGCGACGAGGTTCCCGAAACTGGCCAGGGCCAAGCCTGGCGAGACCGTGGTGTTCTCTTGGATCGTCTACAAGTCGCGCGCGCACCGGGATCGGGTCAACAAGAAGGTGATGAAGGACCCGCGCATGGCGAAGATGATGGATCCGAAGAAGATGCCGTTCGACGTCAAGCGGATGGCGTTCGGCGGTTTCAAGGTCCTCGTCGACGCCTGAGCAATCGGGTATAACGAAGCGTGCGACGTTGCAGCCAGCCGTGCCTGGCGGCGATCATCGGCGGCCTGTTCTGCCTTCCCGCCTGCGGCAACGGAACGCCGTCGAGCCCGTCGCCCCCGGAGCCGGGGACGGTCACGATCACCGCATCGGGGGTCGCGCCCGTAGAGGTTCGCGTCCCGCGCTTCAGCCGCGTCACCTTCGTCAACAACGACAATCGCGCCCATGCGATGAGCTCGGATCCCATTGATCTCCACACCGATTGTCCGGCGATCAACGACGTGGGGACCATCGATCCGGGGCAGAGCCGGACGACCGGGACGCTCAGCGTCCCGCGTGTCTGCGGGTTTCACGACCACATCCGCGAGACGGATCCGGCGTTCAAGGGACGTATCGTGATTGAGTAGGGGCGGTTCGCCCGCCTTCGCGCTGCGCGCTACGGCGAGGCAGGCTACTCCTTGCCGCGGAGTCTCGAGACAGGGCCGTCGACGCCATTCGGCAGCTGCTCGTTGGCCAACTGATCGTGGTCGCCGAGCGCCTGCTTGAGACGCTCGAGCTCCGCCTTCAGCGTCGAGGTGAGTTCCGCCTGCCCGGGCTCGCCGTACAGATTGTGGAGCTCGAACGGATCGTTCGTCAGGTCGAAGAGCTCCCACTGATCCTTCTTCCAGAAATGAATCAGCTTGTGTGTGCGCGTGCGAACGCCGTAGTGCGCCCGAGTGTTGTGGTCGCCCGGATCGTGGTAGTAGCGGTAGTACATGGACGCGCGCCAGTCGCCGGGCGGCCGTCCGCGCAGCACCGGAAGGAGGCTGCGTCCCTGCATCTCTGTTGGCGCCTGCAGTCCGGCGGCATCGAGAAACGTGGGCGCGAAGTCTACGTTCAAGCCAATCGCATCGCTTCTGGTCCCGCGCGGGATGACCGCCGGCCAGCGGACGAGAAACGGCATCCGCAGCGATTCTTCATACATGAAGCGTTTGTCGAACAGGCCGTGGTCGCCGAGGAAAAAACCCTGGTCGCTCGTATACACGAGGATCGTGTTCTTCGAGAGACCGTTTTCGTCCAGGAAGGTGAGCAACCGGCCGACGCCGTCGTCCACGGACTGAATCGTCGCCAGGTAGTCCTGCATGTAGCGCTGATACTTCCACCGGATGAGCGCCTCCCCGGTGAGCGTCAAGGAACTGCCGTCGCGCGCAATCGTTACGGTGTCGGGCCTGGTCGCCAGCCACTTCGACAGATCCTCCCCTGCCAGGTCCGGCGGTGGCGGCAGCTTCAGATCGCGGCGTGTCAGATCGCCGGCCACTCGCTGCTGGTTTTCGCGGATCGCATCGGTTCGCGTCGCATACGAGTCCCAGAACGTCACCGGCTCGGGTATCCGCCGGCCGGCGAAGCGCGCGGCGTACCCTGCGGCCGGTTCCCACGGCCGGTGCGGTGCTTTGTGGTGGACCATCAGGAAGAACGGCTTGTCACGCGGACGCTTCTCCATGAAATCGATGGCGAGGTCGGTAATGACGTCAGTGACGTATCGGCCCGTGTAGGCTTTCTCTCCGGTCGCGGTATAGAGCACTGGATCCGCGTAGGCTCCCTGGCCCGGCAGAATCTCCCAGCGGTCGAATCCAACGGGGTCACTTCCCAGGTGCCATTTGCCAACCATCCCTGTGTAGTACCCGCCGCGCTGCAGGAGGCGCGCGACCGTCATGCGCGAGCTGTCGAAGCGGTTGAAGACCGTCACGCCGTTGATGTGCGAGTACTGGCCGGTGAGAATCGTCGCCCGGCTCGGCGTGCAGATGGCGTTGGTCGCGAACACGTTTCCGAGCAGCGCGCCTTCGCGCGCCAGGCGGTCGAGGTTCGGCGTCTCGTTCACGCGCGATCCGTACGCCCCGATCGCGTGCGCCGCGTGGTCGTCCGACATGATGAACAGGATGTTCGGACGGTCCGCGGCGGCGGCCGGCGCCGCCGCAGCGGCGGACACGCAGACGGCGAGCATCAGCTTGAACATCGGGCGCATTCTAATGGAGCGCGGGCCTCTTAGGCCCGCGAGATACGGCAGCAGATGTCCGGAGTAGGATTAACGCCTATGTCGAAATGGCTCGCCGGTCTTGTCCTGTTCTGTTGTCTGCCGCTCCCGGACTCCTATCGCGCGGAAACGGTCGGCTCGCAAGCCGCCCTGAGCGACGCGTTCCCGGAAATCGATCGTCTGTTCGCGGAATTCGCGAAAACGGCCCACGTGCCTGGCGCGGCCTGGGGGATCGTGATCGATGGCAAGCTGGCGCACTCGGGCGCGGCAGGCGTACGGGACGTCGCGGCGAACGCGCCGGTCGACGCCGATACGGTGTTCCGCATCGCGTCGATGACGAAGAGCTTCACGGCCATGTCCATTCTGAAGCTGCGGGACGAAGGGAAGCTGTCGCTGGACGACCCGGCCGAGCGCTACGTTCAGGAGTTGAAGGGTCTCCGCTATCCGACGACGGACTCTCCCCGAATCACCATCCGCCATCTCCTCACGCACTCCGAGGGTTTCCCTGAAGACAATCCCTGGGGGGACCAGCAGCTTGCCAAGAGCGAGGAACAGTTCTCGCGGATGCTGCGTGGCGGCATCCCGTTCTCGACCGCGCCCGGCACCGCGTACGAGTATTCGAACTATGGATTCGCGATCCTCGGCCGGATCGTGTCGCGCGTCTCAGGCATGCCGTACGACGAGTACGTCGCGCGGAACATCCTGCAACCGCTGGGGATGACGTCTACGACGCTGCATCCGTCGAAGGTGCCGGCGAACCGGGTGGCGATCGGGTATCGGTGGGAAGACGACCGCTGGAAGGAAGAGCCGGCGCTCCCGCACGGATCGTTCGGCGCGATGGGCGGGATGCTGACGTCGATCCGCGACTTGAGCCGCTACGTCGGCGTGCTGCTCGACGCCTGGCCGCCGCGCGACGGAGCGGAGACCGGACCGGTCCGCCGCGCCTCGCTCCGCGAGATGCAGCAGCCGTGGCGTCCCTCCGGCACACGCGTGGTCCTGGACAAATCCACGAACGCGCCGCGCCTGTCAGCCTCGAGCTACGGGTTCGGCCTCGGCGTCACCCAGACCTGCGACTTTGGCGCCGTTGTCGCTCACAGCGGCGGGCTGCCCGGCTACGGATCGTTGATGCGCTGGCTGCCTGACTACGGCGTCGGCATCATGGCCTTCGGCAATTTGACCTACACGGGCTGGGGCGGGGTCGTCGGGGAAGCGATGGACCGACTCGTCAAGACTGGTGCGCTGCGGCCGCGCGTGATGCAGCCCTCGCGCGCGCTCGTTGAAGCGCGCGATGCAGTGTCGAAGCTCGTCGCCGGCTGGGATGACGCGCTGGCAGACAAGATCGCCGCGGAGAACCTGTTTATGGATCGTTCGAAGGATCGTCGCCGCAAGGAGCTCGACGATCTGAGGGCGACCGTCGGTGCCTGCTCCGCGCCGGACGGGTTCGACGTCGTCGAAAACGCGCTGCGTGGTCAATGGACGATGGCGTGCGAGCGCGGCAGGCTGGAGGTCAGCATCACGCTTGCGCCGACGATGCCGCCGGCGGTGCAGTACTTGTCGGTTCGACCCGCGGCCGCGGCGCCGCAGCGTCCGTCGACGTGTACGTCGTTCTAACGCAGGAGATCTGCGTCAGCGAACGAGGGGGTGGAGCTCCCAGACTTCGTGGAAGAGCGTCGTACTCGATCCGTATCGGACGGACAGTTCCAGGTCGAATCTGTTTTCGGTCAGCCCGCTGATCAGAGACGGCACGAGCTCTCCGTTCCCGAGGAGCCACCGGAAGTTCACGAGGCCCCCAAGCGAATCTCCCGGACGCTCCACGCGACCCGCCAGATACACCACGCCGTTCGAGTCCACGGCGCCGGTGAGCGTGCCGGTCGCCGGCGGCGTAAAGATCGCCGCCCTGGCCTGCAGATTGAAATGTTCAGCGGTCGCGCTCTGGGTCACGTCGAGCACGAGAGGCGCCGTCAACCCGCGGCGGCCCTGACAGGGGCTTGGCGAAGTCCCGACACCGTCCCAGCAGTCGAGGACAGTAATCGAGCCGCGCCAGACCCCAGCGATGCTATCGACGACGTGCACCGTCTTGGAACCAGTCCGATGTTCGTAGTCGGCCCGCACGATCGCACCGCCGAGCCGCCGCGCGATGACCCTGCCGTCGCTGGTGATCGAGATCGCGTCCCCTTCGGCGGTCCATGTGGCCTGCACTTCGCGGCTGCCTCGGTCGTCCGGCAGCCAGGCGGTGAGCCTGCCGTTGCTGCCGGGCATCAGCAGGGTGGTGCCGCGGATTTCGAGGTCGCGCAGGCCCGGGAGCTCTGAGGGCAGTGATGGCACGCCGCACGCCGTGAGCGCGCACAGGGTCACAACTGCGGCCGGCTGCAGTATACGAATCATGAGCTGCCTTCGGTGGCTGGGCATTACACGTCTGGCGGCGCAGTGACGAATTGAGGTCCGCGCACCCCCGGGTTTCGTCCCAGCCGACCTGTGGTGCAAGGGCACTGCCGATGGGAGGGGGGTTGCCAGGCGAGGCCGCCGCGCGGCAGGATGAACGGACAAAGTCCGGAGGACTTCTGATGCCTCCCACCCTGGCAAACGGCAAGATCTGCTACGTCGAGATTCCCGCCACCGATATCGCCCGCTCGGCCGCGTTCTACAGGGCGGTGTTCGGCTGGAAGATCAGACAACGCGGCGACGGCAGCACCGCGTTCGACGACGGGGTCGGCGAAGTGAGCGGCGCCTGGAAGCTCGGGCGCCCGCCCGCTTCGAGTCCGGGCCTTCTCTTCTACGTCATGGTCGACAGCGTTGCCGCGACGCTCGACGCGGTCGTCGCGAACGGCGGCGAGATTGTGCAGCCGATCGGCGCGGACGCTCCGGAGATTACCGCTCGGGTTCACGATCCGGCCGGCAACGTGATCGGCCTTTACCAGCAACCGGCCTGAGGACACGAGATTCCAGCGGTCAGCCGCTAGCGAGGTCCAGCATGAGCGTCACGACGGCCCCCGATCGAACTGAGGCAGCCGAGTACTACTTCACGTATATCGACAAGGTCGGACCCGGCGACATCTGCCGGATCCTCGAGGAACAGCTAGCTGAGACGCTGCCGCGGCTCGAAGCCATCTCGGAGGACCGATCGCTTCATCGCTACGCCCCCGACAAGTGGAGCATCCGCGAGGTAATGAGTCACCTCAACGACGGAGAGCGGCTTTTTGTTTTCCGCGCGTTCTGGTTCGCGCGCGGATTCGACGCTCCGCTTCCGAGCTTCGATCAGAACGTCGCGGTGTCGGTGGCCGGCGCGGATTCGCGGTCCTGGCGCAGCCACGTCGACGAGTTTCGCGCGGTGCGCGCCGCGACGTTGGCTTTCTTCAAGCACCCTGCCGTCGGACGCGTGGGCGCGGCGCGGGGTTGCGAGCGGCTACCCGTTTACGGTTCGCGCGCTCGCCTACATCACGGCGGGACACGTCACGCACCATATGGGAATCCTGAAAGAGCGTTATCTATGAGCGTTGAGCGACTGTAGGAGTGTCCAGATGGCCTCAGACATCTTTGCAAAGATCGGAAACATCAAAGGGGAATCGACCGACGCCAAACACAAAGACGAAATCGAGGTGCTCTCGTTCTCATGGGGTGTGGCGAACAGCGGTTCGATCGTTGCCGGCGGTGGGGCCGGCGCGGGCAAGGCGACCTTTCAGGACCTTTCCATCGTGCACAACATCGACAAGGCGACGCCGCTGCTCATGAAGGCATGCGCCACAGGTACGCACTTGAAGGAGGGAACGATCACCCATCGGAAGGCAGGGAAGACCCCGCAGGAGTACTTGATCATCAAGATGAACGACATCGTCATCACCGCCGTCACCCACGGCGGCGCCAGTGGCCTGCCGGCGGCCGAGACCGTCAGCCTGGCCTTTGCCAAGGTCGACCTGGAATACCGGGCGCAAAAGCCAGACGGGTCGCTCGAACCGGGGATTCATTTCAAGTACGACCTCAAGAACAACAAAGTCTGGTAGGAACCGCCGGTGACGGCCGAAGACAGGCTCGGTCCGGGCCGACCCATGGAACAGTCAGAAACGCCGACGCGCGAGTTGACGCTCGAGGAGGCGATCGAGCTCGCCATCCTGCTGCAGAAGAACGAGCAGCTCGTCGCGGCCGAGGAGGTGTATCGCCGGGTCCTCGAAACGGCCCCGGAGCACCCTGACGCGCTGCACTACGCCGGCGTGCTTGCGCATCAGCAGGGCCGCAGCGACGAAGCGGTCGCGCTGATCGAGAGGAGCCTTGCACTCGAGCCGGATCGGCCGGACTGCTACAGCAACCTCGGCATCATCTTCCAATCGACCGGCAAGCTGGACCTGGCGATCGACGCCTACCGGCGGGCGATCGCGATCGATCCCGGCCATGCGAATGCCCACAGCAATCTGGGCGTCCTGTTGAGGGCGACCGGCAAGCCGTCCGAAGCGGAAGCGGCGTATCGCACCGCGATCCGGCTGAATCCGGAGCATGTCGACGCGTACACCAACCTGGGCATCCTGCTCGATGGGTTGAAGCGCACGCAGGAGGCAGCGGACTGCTTCTGCAGAGTCATCACGCTCCGGCCGAAGCATCGGGAAGCACGAAGGCTTCTGGCGCTCGCGCACTGCATGCTGGGCGAGATCGGCGAGGCCGTGAAGATCTTCGACACCTGGCTGGACGAAGAGCCAGGCGACCCTGTGGCGCTGCACATGCGGGCGGCCTGCACGGGTCGGGATGTGCCGGCGCGCGCGGCTGATGAATTCGTCGCCAGCACGTTCGACAGCTTTGCCGCCAGCTTCGAAGCGAAACTCGAGCGGTTGTCGTACCGCGCGCCGGCGCTCGTGGGGGCCATGCTGGCGGACTCGAGTCTCGAGCCGTCGCATCGGCTCGATGTGCTGGATGCCGGCTGCGGCACGGGACTCTGCGGCCCGATCGTGGCTCCCTATGCGCATCGCCTGGTGGGCGTTGATCTGTCTGACGGCATGCTGGCGCACGCCAAAGAGAAGCATGTCTATGACGATTTGGTGAAGACGGAGTTGACGCAGTACCTGCGCGAGAACCCCGAGGCGTTCGACGTGATCGTATCGGCCGACACGCTCGTGTATTTCGGCGAGCTGGAACCCGCTCTCGCCGCCGCCGCGCAAGCGCTGCGGCCGGGCGGGCTTCGTGGTGTTCACGCTCGAGCACGCGGTCGGGGCTGGATCGGATGTCGACTACCGCCTCGAGGTGCACGGCCGCTACAGTCACAGCCGCACTTACATCGAACGAGTGCTCGCCGACGCGGGTCTTCAGTCGGAGATCGCGCAAGCCGAACTACGCATGGAGGCAGGCACGCCGGTGGCCGGGTTGGTGATTCGGGCGACCAAGTCTGCTGCGTGAGCGCGCTCCACAGCGATCGCAGTGAGGGCTCCGTCGCGTCGTCAGCGAATCTCGAGCCTTCGCGAGTCTTTGGAAATCAGGATCGTTGCGAGACAGACGTCCGTCATATCGGTCACCGCCCACCGATGTGAGATATAGGTCTGTATGGGCGCTCTCTGGCCCGGTTGAAGCACACCGTACGGCTGTCGCACCCCGGCGAAGTCGATCCAATAGAGTTTCCGGGGCTGTCCCGACACGTTGGCGAACTCGACCGACACCGTCGTTTGCGAAGGTTGCGAGGGTGATGATGCATCCGCGCACAGCTGGTTGGCGGCGCTTGGCGCTGTGACCGAAGGCGGCTGACCCTGGCGTTCGATCTGCGCCTGCTTGCGAAGTTCCTCCGTCAGCGCTTTTGTCTTTTCCGCGACGTCCTTCTGAATCTGTGCCTGTCGTTCTCCCAGCGTGTCGCCTGGCGGTGGCGTCGTGACCTTCCCGGAAGGCGAGGGAGTTCCAGCCGACGGAGGCGTGACAGGAGGCTGTGTATTGCCGGGCTGCGGAGATACCGGAGACGCTTTGGTACTTTGCGTGGCGCTTGCGGAGCGCTTGTAGAGCGTGCTTCCGTCCAGATTCTGGCTGGGGCCGCCTTTCAGATGGACATTGCCCGTTGTCTCAACCAGTAAACCACCATCTGGAGTCAGAGAGAACACGCGCCTGGCCGACACCGTGCGTAAATTATCGGGATACTTCAGCCGGATCTCCACCACAATCCGGTCGCCGTTCCACGCTGCCATCGTCGTGCCGGTCGTGACCGGGTCGGCCGGGTTGTTGGTGATCCGGCGGTAGCTGGATGGGCGCTCGACGCCATCGACGCGGTAGCTCGTTTGAGGGCCAAGCGTCAGCATGTCACCGTTGAGTTCGACTGTGAGGATGCCCGTATCGGACCGGTGACCTGCTGTATACGGATCCGACACTTCGCCCGATCGCGTCACGAACTCCCATTTCCCGCTGAAGGCTCGGCGCCGAACGTCCGATGTCGAATTGGCGCCAGCGGCAGGCTCTGTTGGTGGCGGGGGAGTCGTTTTTGGTGGCGAACTCGATGGGGCGTTGATTGCGGTCTGCGGCGGAGCGGCAGGCGTCGAAGGCGGCGTGGTCGGCGCGCCTTGCTGGGGGTTGCTTCGGCAAGCCTGCATCGCCTGCACGAGGAGCGCATTGAGTAACTGCGCCCTTGGCTGCTGTTTGAAACGCACCGCTAGCTCTCGACCTGCACAGTCGCTTATGGCGGTGGATGGGTGCAGTTGCAGTTTTGTGGCCTGCTCCCTGCCGTACTTCTCTATCTTGGGTGTCGAGATACACTCGGACAGCGTTGCCATTTCCATCATCAGGATCTCTGGCCGTTTCGTGAACCGCTCGACACGGTCCCTGCTATTACGGTCCACCGCGGTTCCGGCCTTCAGGCGGCGATTGATGGTTTCCTGGCCATAGCAGTCGCATTCGTAGAGATTCATCAGCGTCACGGTGTTTTCGCACATGACCTTGGCAGCCGCCGCCTCTTCCAGAACCATCGTGCGGATGTTCGGATCGAGCGCGGCGAGGCTAGGATCAGAGTGCCCGGTGCGATCGCCGCCGCCGGCTTGAGCTTGCGGGCCCGGGGTTTTCGACTCCGGTTTAGCGTTGGCCTTAGGGACAGATGTCGGTGTCGGCGCCGCGTCATCCGCTGGGCCGCTCGCCGGCCACCGCCAGCCATCTGTAAGGCGCGTGATGCTCTTTAGCATCATCGTTTGGATGTGGATGGCTGGTTCTTTCCAGGGGTGGCCTGTAACCTTGACGCGATCGCCACGCTGGAGCGACTGCTCCGTAATGCCCTGACGATTTAGCGGAACACCGGGATCCCATACAACGGTCCACATCCGTACTGCTGCGTTCTCGTCGAATGGACGAACAAACACTTTTGCGCTGTTCCCATAAAAGATGAATGCCTGCACCTCACCCTCAACCGATATCGTTCGATCTTGAAAGTACATGTCGGGTGTTACGGACTGGGCGTCTGCGGACATGCTCCACAGGAAGCCGCCCAGGACGAGAGAGAGCGGTATCGCGACCAGTTGAAACTTGCGACTCATAGGTTACCCACCCACATTTCTCAGACCTGTTCAACCTGGCCTATAGGAAAATGCCACGTTGAGGATCTCGGTTCGCGGGCCCCAACTTACGTGACACATCGCCCGCAGGTCCTGACGGAACCATCAAGGAACTCTCAAGAAGGCTAGAGAATCGTGGATTCCACCGAGCCGACCGGACCGACCGAGCGCGCTCCCGGCCACATCTGGCGATTCGCTGGATGCGAGTTCGACGAACGCCGGCGCGAGCTCCGGGTCCGGGGGATAACGGTCGAGGTCGAGGTCAAGCCGCTCGAAGTCCTTCATCAACTGCTCCTCCACGCCGGGGAAGTCGTCACGAAGGCCGAGTTGCTCGATTCCGTCTGGCCCGGCGTGACGGTCGTGGATGGCTCGCTGGCCACCGCCGTTTCGAAGGTACGGAAACTTCTAGGGGACGACGGTGTAATCGCGACCGTGTCTCGCGTTGGGTACAAGCTGGCCGTCCCGGTGCACTGCAAGTCTGCGCCGGCCGCTCCTGTCCCCGACGCCCAGTTCGAGCCCGGGCACCGCATTCCAGGGCGCGATCAGTGGCGCCTCGCGCGGCGCCTCGACCTCTCACCGTCAAGTGAAGTGTGGCTCGCCGAACATCCCAAGACGCGTGAGACCCGCGTCTTCAAGTTCGCGTCCGACGCCGTCCGCCTGAAATGCCTGAAGCGCGAGGTCACCGTGGCCCGCCTGCTCAGAGAAGCGCTCGGCGACCGTCCGGAGTTCGTGCGGATTCTGGAGTGGAATTTCGACACGCCTCCGTACTTCATCGAAAGCGAATACGCCGGCCCGAATCTGGTCGAGTGGGCCGAGGCGCAGGGTGGGCTCCGCAACGTGCCGTGGGATGTTCGTCTGAAGCTTCTGGTGGACGTAGCCCGAGCCGTCGCTGCCGCACACGAGCTGGACCTCCTGCACAAAGACCTCAAGCCGGGCAACATCCTGATTGCACCTGCACCCGATGGTGCACCGCAGATCAGGATCGCCGATTTCGGAAGCGCGTCACTGTTATCGCCAGCCCGGCTTCGGGCGTTCGGCATCACGAACCTTGGATTTACCCAGAGTGCTGCCACCGGCCCGGACTCGCTGACGGGGACGGTGATGTACATCGCGCCCGAGGTGCTCGCCGGACAGTCGCCGACCGCGGCGTCGGACGTCTTCGCCCTCGGCGTCCTGCTCTATCAGCTCGCGGCGGGCGATTTCCGAAAGCCGTTGGCACCCGGGTGGGAGGCAGACGTCGCCGACCCGTTGATCCGCGAAGACATTGCCGAGGCCGCCTGTGGAGATCCCGAGCGCCGGCTCAAGACCGCGAGGGAGCTTGTCGATCGCCTCGAGAATCTGGATCGCCGCCGTCTCGAGGCCGAGGAAGCCCGCCAACGCGCGCTGATCGCCGCTCGCAGACAGACGGCTGCCCGCATCGGACGCTGGTGGTTGGTGGCGGCCGGCCTGACGCTGGCGGTTGCGGCTGCCGTGGGGCTGAGCGTCAGCAGATGGTCTTCATCGGGGCCGTCTGGGCTCAAAACCGTCGCCGTGCTTCCACTCCAGAACACACGCTCCGATCAGAACATCGATTTTCTCGGTCGTGCGCTGGCGGATGAGATCGCAACCGCCTTGAGTCACAGCCGTGGCCTGCAGGTGCGGCCGTTTGCTGCGACGAGTAAGTACCGATCAACCCGACATCGATCTCCTCGCTGTTGCGAAGGAGATGCGGGTCGAGACCCTGGTGATGGGCCGGTATGGAAAGGCGGACGGCCCCCTTCACGTGACGCTTGAAGCCGTCGACGTTGAGAGAAACCAGGTCACATGGCGAGACTCTTTCGATGCTCCTGCCGAGAGCCTGATCGCAGCCCAGGTGCAAATCGCGCTGAGAGTGCGAGGCGGGCTCGCCCCGGCGCTGGGAGCATCGAGCGTCGATACCTCGGTAGAACCGCGCAACGAAGAAGCATACGAACTCTACCTTCGCAGTGCAGCGCTTCCGATGGTGCCGGCGGTCAACAGGCAAGCCCTCGACATGCTCGAGCGTGCCGTCCAGCTCGACCCCGGCTACCCGCCCACGTGGTTGGCCCTCGGCCGCCGCTACTACACGGAGTCTCGATACGGCGGCGGCGACGCCGCGATGATGGACCGGTACGACACTGCCCTGGAACGGGCACTCTCCCTGGATCCGAGCTACGTCGCTGCTGGAGCCGGGCTCATCGTGAGCCGGGTTGAACGGGGGGACTTGGTCGGGGCGCATCTGCGCGCAACAGATCTCGTTCGCCGGCGTCCCGACAGCGTCGAAGCGCAGTTTGTCCTGAGCTATGTGCTTCGCTACGCCGGACTGCTGAATGAAGCCGCCGAGCGCTGCGAGGCCGCCCTTTTGCTCGATCGCAAAATGCAAACGAGTGGCCTGCGGACTTGCAGCATGGTATTCCTGCTGCGTGGAGACTATCCGCGGACGATGAACTACCTTCGGCTCGATCAAGGGTCTGATTTCGCCAAGGCCCTGACGATCGACATGCTGGCCCGTCAAGGCAAGGCGCAGGATGCGCTGCAGCTGGGCTCACCAAACATCCCTGGTTGGAAGAGCTACGACATGTTGCTGGCGTGTATTGCCCGCAAGCCCTCCTCAGAGGTCGCCGCATTGGCCGGAGCGGTGAACGCCTCGGAGGATCCTGAGTTGAACTATTTCGCTGCCTCTCACCTGGCCTACTGCGACCAGACCAAGGCTGCTGTCGAGCTTTTGAGGCGGGCCATCAACGGAAACTACTGCTCCTATCCGGCGCTCGAGTCCGATCCGCTCTTCGTCACCCTGCGTGCGAAGCCCGACTACGGCGAGATTCTCGCGGCCGCGCGGGGGTGCCAGAAAAGGTTCCTGTCACAGCGAGCTCAGGGCGACCAGTAGATCCCACAGTCGCTCGCGGTTGGCGGCTAGCGCCATCGTGCGGGGACGTGAGCATTTGTCCCGGCGTTCGTCACGGAATTGTTGAACGGCCGTAAAGGGCGGTTCTATTCTGAACCGCATGGTCTATCGTCCAGGATGCCGTACGGCCCTGATCGCCTCGATCCTCCTGACGCTTGCAGCGACCGGACAATCTCAACCTCGCCGTTCGGCGGACTGGCCGGGGCTCTGGGGACCCGCGCGCAACGGCGTCTCGCCGACCGCGCCTGCCGTTCCGCCGAGCGGCGCGAAAGAGCTGTGGCGCCGTCCGGCGGCGGGCGGCTATTCGGAGATCGCGGTGTGCCGGCGGGCGCGCGATCACGATGGAGCTGCGCGACGGCGTCGACTTCGTCGTCGCGCTCGACGCGGCGAACGGACGAGAACTGTGGAGCGCCCGCGTGGGGCCGACGTATCGCGGCCACGGCGGATCGGACGATGGTCCGATTGCGACGCCGACCGTGGACGGCGGCGACGTCTTCGCCGCGGGCCCGCACGGGCAGCTCCTGGCGCTCGATGTGGCGACCGGGCGCGAGAAGTGGCGGCACGACCTCGTGCAGGCGTTCGGCGCGACTATCCCGGTCTGGGGATTCGCGTCTTCTCCGCTCGTCGAAGCGGGCCTCGTGATCGTGCCGACGGGCGGGCCGGCGAGCCGCGGGCTGCTCGCGTTCGAGCGCGCGACCGGACGGCTCGCGTGGAGCGCGCCTCACACCAAACGCACTGCCTATTCGTCAGCCATCGCCGCAACGATTGCCGGCACACGCCAATTCGTGGTTTCGGCCGGCGATCAGATCTTCAGTGTGGCGCCGGACGGAAAGCTCCTGTGGACCCACGCCGGGCCTGGCGGGTCCATAGAGGTCGCGAACAGCCCCGTCGTGCTGCCGGACGACCGTGTACTCCTGACCTTCTGGGAAGACTCGATGGTCATCAAGATCTCGCGGCGCGAGGGCGCGCTCTCGGCCGCCGAGGTCTGGCGATCGCCCAGACTCCGCGGCTTCAACGGCCCGACGATCTTTCGAGAGGGATTCCTCTACGGCTTCGCCGGATCACAGCTCGTCTGCCTCGATGCGGCTACGGGCGAGGTGCGGTGGCGGGAGAAGACAGGCGAGGGTACGCTCGTCGGAATAGGTCCGCACCTGTTCCTGCTCGGTCAATCGTCGGGGGAGCTGCGCATCGTCGGCGCCTCGCCCACCGGCTACACCGAGAGCTTTCGGACGCGCGTGTTCACGCCCGAGGTCAGGGCGGTCACCGGGCCGTCGTTCGTCGAGGGCAGGTTGTACGCTCGCAACCTCAAAGAGATCGTGGCGTTCGAGCTGGGCAAGTGAGCTAGAACGTTCCTTCTTTTGGCCCACGCGCCTGCTTGTTGATCTGTCTGATAGCGCCGAGGTGATACGCAAGGTGAGCGATGCTCGCAATCATCCCGCTGAGTTCGACTTCGGAAGCCTCACGCGGTGAGGTCAATGCCTGGAGCCACCTGTGCGCTTCGTCACGCAGCCCGTTCCGAATCTCGTCCCAGTCGGCCGGGTCGACGTCCGCCGTCTTCCACGCCTCCTCCCATTTCGCATCGGCGAAGGGATTCCCACCCTCAGCCGCCCATCGATTCATCAGCGAAAGCCCGAAACGCAGGTGCTGCGCGTGCGCGGCAATCGTCGCGCCATCGTTGACCGGGCGAGACGCGTCGGCAGCGGATATCTTGTCAAGCGATCGCAGAAGCCCCACGTCTCCGGAATTCAGAATGAAGGCGCCTGCAGGGCTGCTCGCGCCGTCGATCAGCTCGGAGAACAGGCGCGTGAGGACTGGACTCGTTTCCGTCGTTCGCATCAGCGCATCCTACCTAAGACGGCGCCCATGTAGAATCGTACCCGGTGGCGGGCACAATCGTGATTGCTCGGCTCAACGACCGGGCGCAACCGGTCGATCGTGGCGAGCTCTACGAGGATCCCCTCCAGGAGCTGCTCACGGGGAATGCCACTGGCAGGGTCCTACAGAGACGGCACTATACGTCTATGGCCGCTCCGCTGGCGACATGCGAGCCGCGCTGCAACCATTCCTGGATTCTTATCCACTCTGCCAACGCGCCCGGGTCGTTCAGATTGCCTGGCCTTTCCGGTGAGGCTCCATGTGACGTTCACCAAACGCTGGAGACATCGCCAGAGGGCGCAATAAGATAGCAACCGTCACGCGTCTGGGCCCGTCCAAACATCCGACATGAGTGCTATGGCTGACGTTCGTCTCGCCCTCCGCGGGCTGCGCCGCAACCCGCTGTTCGCCACCGTCGCGATTCTGTCGCTCGCCTTGGGGATCGGCGCCAACACCGCGATCTTCACGCTGATCGACCAGATGCTCCTCCGCAAGCTGCCCGTGAAAGCGCCGGACGAGCTGGTCATGCTCTACCAGCAGGGGCCGCACAACGGCAGCAACATGGGCGGGAGGATGCACTCGTACCCCATCTACCAGGATTACCAGTCGAAGGCTGAGCCGCTGGCCGAGGTGGCCTGCCGGCGGCTGGTGCCCGCCTCCGTCAGCATTGACAACCAAACCGAGCGTGTCACCGCCGAGATGGTCTCGGGGAATTACTTCACGATGCTCGGCGTGCCGGCGGCTGCCGGCAGAGTGTTCAACTCAAAAGAAGATGACCAGGCGTACCAGGGCCATCCGGTCGTCGTCCTCGGCTACGACTACTGGGTGAACAGGTTCGCCCGCGATCCGGGCGTGATCGGCCGGAAGATTCTCGTCAACAACTCTCCGATGACGATCATCGGGGTCTCGGCGCAGGGCTTTGCCGGGCTCGATCCGACGCAGTCGGCCGAGATCCGCGTGCCCATCCAGATGAAGCCGGTGATGGTGCCGGACTGGACCTGGGTGCACATGGACGATCGCCGGACGCGGTGGGTGCAGGTGTTTGCCCGGCTGAAGCCGGGATACACGGTCGAATCGGCGCGTGCGCCGCTGCAGGGTCTCTTCACGCAGATCCGCACGTACGAATCGACGCTGCCGGCGGCGAAGGACTGGTCGGCGTACGACCGGGAACAGTTCCTGAAGGGTCAACTGCTCGTGGACCGCGCGGCGATGGGCTACTCGAGTCTTCGAAACCAATTCTCGACCGCCCTCATCGTCCTGATGTGCATGGTCGGCCTCGTGCTGCTCATCGCGTGCGCCAACGTCGCGAATCTGCTCATCGCCAGGGGCTTCATGCGGCAGAAGGAGATCGCGCTGCGCCTGTCGCTCGGCGCGTCCCGCGGCCGGCTCGTGAAGCAGCTGCTCGTCGAGAGCCTGCTGCTCTCGTTTCTCGGAGGCCTTGCCGGGCTCTTCCTCGCCGTGTTCCTGACGCAGGCGCTGCTGGCGCTGATTCCGGCCGAGGGATCGCCGCTGCTGATCAGCCCGCGGCCGGACGGGCGAATCCTCGCGTTCAGCATGGCGCTGACATTCCTCACAGGCATCGTCTTTGGCCTGCTTCCCGCGCTCCGCGCGAGCCGGCCCGATCCGTGGTCGACGCTGAAAGACACCGTCGGATCGATTGCGGGAACGGGCGGGTCGCTGTTCCTCCGCAAGGGGCTCGTCGCGGCGCAGGTCGCCCTCAGCTTCCTGCTCCTGTTCGGCGCGGGACTGTTCGTGCGGAGCCTGCAGAACCTCAAGACGACCGACACCGGCGTCGCGCTGGAGAACCTGGTCACGTTCCAGCTGTCGCCCGATCTGAGCGGCTACAACGACCAGCGCGGCACGATCTTCTATCGCAACCTGGTCGAGCGGCTGCGATCGGCGCCCGGTGTGAGGTCGGCGGCGATCGCGAACGTTCCTATCCTGAGCGGCGACGAGTGGGACAGCACGATGTCGGTGGAAGGGCACCGCGCCGCGGACGGCGAAGACATGCAGGCGTTCATGAACGCACTCTCGCCTGGCTACTTCGAGACGATGCGGATCCCGATCCTCGAAGGGCGCGACTTCACGCAGATGGATGTCAAGGAGCGCTCCGAGCCCAGCGCGCCCAATGTCGCCATCGTGAACCGCCGCTTCGCCGAGCATTTCTTCAAGGGCAAGAGCGCCGTGGGGAAACATCTGGGCTGGGGAGACGGCCCCGACACGAAGATGAACATCGAGATCATCGGCGTGGTTGCTGATTCGCTGTACGAGGGCCCACGGGAGGGCGTCCGACGCCAGGTCTTCATTCCGCACTGGGGCCGGGGCAGCACGGCGCTTTACGTGCGCGGCACGATGGGGTCGGCGACCCTGTACAACGTGATCCGGAACGAAGTGAAGCAGCTTGATGCGGCGATGCCCGTGTATCGGATGAAAACCCTGGAAGGGCAGCTCGACGAAACACTGCTGACCGATCATCTGATCGCGTTCCTGTCCGCGGGCTTCGGCCTGCTCGCGACGATCCTGGCATCGGTGGGTCTCTACGGCGTCATGGCGTTCGTCGTCGCGCGGCGCAAGAAGGAGCTCGGCATCCGCCTCGCGCTCGGCGCGCAGCCGAGCGGCGTGATCTGGATGGTCATGCGGGAAGTGATCACGCTGCTGGCGATCGGCCTCGCGGTCGGCATTCCCTCCGCATGGGCGCTCGGCCGATACGTTTCTGGTCAGCTGTACGGCATTCAGCCAAACGATCCCTGGATCGGCGGCTCGACGATGCTGCTGCTGACGGTCGTGTCGATCCTCGCCGGCCTGATTCCGGCACATCGCGCCAGCCGGATCGATCCGATTCTCGCGCTGCGGTACGAGTAGGCCCGACCTTCAGGTCGGGCGGGCCCGAGACAGCCGGTTGCAGTTGACGCCACGCTCCGAGCCGGATTACAAACTGATGCTCAACGGCGAGCTGGAGGCGCACCTATGCGACTGGTCCACGTTTCAGTACTCGCGGCGTTCCTGATTGTCACCCCCACCGCTATCTCGGCCCAGGCGCCGCCGGCTGACGCCAACCGCGTCGTGGCCGACGGCGGAATCTCCGTTCCCGGCTGGACGGGCAAGATCGACGCACAGGAAGAACAGAAGGGACAGGCCCTGAACAACGCGAAGCTCGCGGCGGTCGGCAAGGACCTGCAGGTGACCACGGGTCCGGCGGTCACGTATTGGAACCCCGCAAATACCGCGGCGGGTAACTACACCGTCAAGGCCACGTTCACCGAATCGAACTACATGGGATTGAACGACCATCCGCACCCGTACGGCATCGTCATCGCCGGGAACGAGATGGGCACGGCTTCACAGAGCTTCCTGTATTGCGCCGCTTACGGGGACGGCCGGTTCATCGTGCGCGGCTTCGGACCCGAGCCGTTTCAGATGGGCGGCCGGCGGCCAACAGCGCACGAAGCGGTGAACAAGGCAGCCGGCAAGGGATCGTCGGTGACGCAGGAGATCGCGCTGTCGGTCAAGGCCGACGCGGTCGAGTGCGCGATCAACGGCAAGGTGGTCGCGAGTTATCCGAAGGCGGAGCTCGTCGCAGCCGGAAAGCTCAAGTCCACCGACGGTGTCTATGGCATCCGCTTCGCGCACAACACCGACGCTGTCGTTACCGGCCTGGGCGTGACGAAGAACTAACAACCCCTCGCCGCGAACCAGACGGTCGGTTCACCCGAAGGCGCGTGGGCTGGGATCCAGCCGCGCGCCTTGACCGTGGGCGGCTCGCTGCTGGTGCACGACCTGAGGCTCAGGCTCTCGACCTCGAGCCAGAGCGCGCCCGCAACGTGACGGAATCCCACGACGCGCACGTCCTTGTGCTCGCGTCCCCAGGCCTCCTCGGCGAGACGTTCTCGTTCGGCCTCGGCCGTAACTTCGTGGAACCGCCAGACCTGCCCGTCCTGAATCCACACCTTCGGCTCCGTCCGCCAGTCGGGCCGGCTGAGCGCCACCTGAAACCATCCCGGTTGCCGGTCGAAGACGACGATGTCCGGTGGAGTCTTTGCCGATGTTCCTCGCAGGACGTGGTCGTAGCGCGGACTCTGGAAGCGTGCGACGACAGCGGCGAAGGGATCGGGGCGCTCGAAGGCCAGGATCCACTTGTCCCGAACGACGTCGTTGATGGGCCGCTCGGGCTGTGAAACGAGATATCCGACCATCCTCTTCCGCGGATCGCTCGGGAGCCGTGTCCGCTTCGCGGCGCCCGGAGTAGCCGCGACTCGTCCGTCCCATGCGCCGGTGAGGTAGGTCGGCTTCTGGCGAAGCAGCGTTTCCAACGAGTGGAAAGTGCCACCATCCGAAGCCGCCAGCCAGCCGGGGACGCCCGCACTCGTCTCGAGCAGGCTCCAGTTGCCCTCGCGGCCGAACACGAGCGCGCCGCTCCGCGCGGAGTCGAACTCCTCAATCTCGAGCGCTTCGAGTGCCGAGATCGTGGCGACGACGGGGCTGTCCGCTGAGGCGCGGCGCCGCAGGACGACGGGAGTGTCGCTCTTCTTTTCGAGCCGAGGCACTTCGAGGATTCCGATCGCGCGCGCCGTCGCGATCTTCGGCGGGGTCTGGGCCTGCCCTGAGCGAGGCGTTGCGAGGGCGTCGCCGAGTCGAAGGGCGGCCGCCCACGCGAACAGGAGCACTGCGAGCCGCCCGGAATGCATACGGTCAGGATACGACCGATCCGGGACTCCGAGATTCCCGGGGCCTGGGGCCTGGGGACTTCGTTACTGTCTGAGCGCCACGACCGGGCTGACTCGCATCGCCCGGTAGGCCGGCGCCAGACAGGCCAGCAGCGCGACGGCGGCCAGCACGATCGGCGCGGTCGCGAACGCGACGGGATCGCGCGGGCCGATCGTATAGAGAAACGACCCGAGCCAGGTCGCGCTCGCGGCGGCCGCCGCCAGGCCGACGACCGTTCCGATCGCGACGAGCGTCATCCCTTCGCGCACCACGAGGCCGAACACCTTTCCGGCATCGGCGCCGAGCGCGACGCGGATCCCCATCTCGCGGGTCCGCTGGGCGATCGAGAACGACAGGACGCCGTAGACGCCGACGGCCGCGAGCAGCAGCGCGAGCCCGCCGAATCCCGAGAGCAGCACGGCGCCCATGCGCGGCGCGTACAGCGCTACGCCGATCGTTTCCTCCATCGTCCGCACGTTCGCGATCGGCAGGTTGGGTTCGAGCGCCTGCACCTCGCGGCGGAGGCCGCCGACGAGCGACGCGGGCGGTACCGTGGCGCGAACGTAGAGCGTGACGCCCGTCTCGTGGTTCTGCGAGAGCGGGAGGTACGCGATCGGGAGCGCCGACTCGGCGATGTCCGCGTACTTGCTGTCGCGCACCACGCCCACGATCTGAAGCCAGGGACCCTCCGGACCGGCAAGGCTCACGCGTTTGCCGATCGGATCGACGTCGGGGAAATGGCGGCGCACCGCCGCCTCACTGACGATCGCCACCCGAGGCGCCTTCTCGCCGTCGTCGATGCCGAAGTCCCGTCCCCGCACGAGGCCGATCCCGAGCGTCCGGAAGAACCCGGGGCTGACGATGTTGACGTTGATCGCGTTGGGATCTTCGGCCACCGGCCCGGCCCCCTCGCTCGTGAACCGGTCGCGGCTCGCGGCCCGCCCTTCGATGTGGAAGCTCGACCCGCGGGCGGCGCCCGTCAACACCGCCACGCGCGCGACCGCCGCGCTCTCGACGCCCGGCAGCGCCTGCGATCGGTCGATGATCCGCTCGTAGAACTGCCGTCCCTGGGGGCGTGTGTATCGCAGGAGGTTGACGCTGAGCGGCATGGTCACCAGTCGGTCCGCGTCGATCCCTGGATCGATCGCACGGGCGGCGCCGAGGCTGCGGACGAAGAGGCCGGCGACGACGAGAAGGCCGACGGAAAGCGCGACCTCCGTCACGACCAGCGCCTTCTTCAGCCCCAGCCGCCGCGAGCGCTCGCCCGGCACGAACGAGTCGTCCTTGAGCGCGGGCAGGAGGTCGGTGCGCGAGGCGCGCAGCGCCGGCACGAGCCCGAACGAGAAGCCCGTGGCGAGCGACAGCACGAAGGAGAAGAGCAGGACCCGCCAGTCAATCGCGAAGTCGATCGCGATCGGGAGCGCGCCGCCCGGCGGCGGCCATGCGCCGAAGCTCCCGACCAGCAGCCAGGCGAGCCCCACACCGACCAGCCCGCCGCCGATCGCGAGCAGGACGCTCTCGGTGACGAGTTGTCTGACGATCCGCCAGCGGCTGGCACCGATCGCGAGCCGGACCGACAGCTCGCGGCGGCGCGACGCGGTCCTCGAAAGAAGCAGATTGGCGACGTTCACGCAGGCGATCAACAGGACGACTCCGACGACGCAGCCGAGAAGCATCGCCACTGAGCGCATCTGCTCCCGCTGTTCGGGGTCGCCGTCGTTCACCGGTATCACCGGAATCCGGCGCGGCGGCGCCGAGGGATCGAGGGTCCGGACGTAGTGTGTCGCGAGCGCCCCCAGCTCCGCCTCTGCCTGCGCCGGGGTCACGCCCGGCTTCAGCCGGCCCATCGCAGCGAGCCAGCCGCTGCCTGGGTTTTTCAGAAGATCCGGATTCATCTCGCCGGAGTATCTGGCCCTCGGCGGCCGCATCACCGCCTGCATCATCATCGGTACATACAAATGAACGGATGCTCCCACCTCGGGGCCCTTGAACGCGGGAGGTGTGACGCCGACAATCGTGAATCGGTGGCCGTTCAGCATCACTTCGTGCCCGACGATGTCCGGCCGGGCGCCGAAGCGTGTCTGCCACAACTGGTGGCTGACGACCGCCACCGGATGGCCTCCGACCGTGACGTCGTCGGCCGGCGTGAGGAGCCGTCCGCGCGCGGCTGAGACTCCCAGGAGCTCGAAGAAGTTTCCGGTGACGATGAGGCCCGATACGGTGTCGGTCACCGCGTCGGCGTTGAGGCTGGCAACGATGCCGCCCGCGGCGAGACATCCATCGAACACACGGTTGCCGTCGCGCAGCGCGACGTACCCGGGATACGAGAACACTCCGCCCACGCCCCCGTTGAACACGTAGACGAGCTCGTCGGGTGCCCGCACGGGCAGTCGCTCGAGCAGCGTGGCGTTGACCAGGCTGAAGATCGCGGTGTTGCCGCCAATCCCGAGCGCGAGCGTGAGCACGGCGGCGGCGGTAAACGTCGGCTGCTTTCGAGCCGTTCGGAGCGCATAGCGGACGTCCTGCCAGAGATCGCGCCCGAATCGCGCGCTGGGCACGCCCGGCTGGATGCGCTCGGCCGCGCGCGCCTGCCGAAGTTTCGCGAAGTGGGGCGAGAGGAGGTCGTGATCGCTCAGTTCCGCCAGAGCCCGGCGGCGCGCCTCCTGTTCCGAGGCGCCGCCCGCGGTCAGCTCGCGGACACGATCGTCGAGGTGCTGTGACAGCTCTTCGATGATCTCCGCTTCGCGCTCGGGGCTGAAGGTCAGCGCGCCGAGGCGGCGGCGAATATCCTCAGACCAACTACCCCTCGACTCCGCTGGGGGTAGCCCTGAGCCTGTCGAAGGGTTAGGCATGTTCGTCTCCCGTGAGGCGGCCGACGGCCGCGACGAAGGCTTTCCAGGTGCGTTTCTGGGCGGCGAGGACGCGCGTGCCTTCCGGTGTGAGCCGGTAGTAGCGGCGTCGCCGCTGGCCAGCTTTCTCGACCCACGTGCCGACGATCCAGTCGCGCTCCTCCAGGCGATAGAGCAGCGCGTAGAGCGACGCGATGTGGAAGGTGAGCTGACCGTGGGATCGGGCGGCGACGAGCTTCCCGATCTCGTAGCCGTGCCTTGGCCGCGCCTCCAGCAGGGCCAGGATGATGAGCTCGGCGGATCCCTTCTTGAGCTCGCGAGCGAACATCATCGGGTTGATATCTGTCATAGCCACCTATGTTACAGCCAATCCCCCCTCTCGCTATAATCCGTTCCGCTCGACCATCACAAATGGACATCGGGACCAGGTTAGGCCCCTACGAGATCGTCGCGCGGATTGGCGCCGGCGGAATGGGGGAGGTGTATCGCGCGCGCGATACGCGCCTCGATCGTGACGTCGCGGTCAAGGTGCTCCCGTCCGGTTTCGCGACCGACGCGGATCGGCTTCGGCGGTTCGAGCAGGAAGCGCGCGCGGCCAGCACGCTGAATCATCCCAACATCCTCGTCATTCATGACGTGGGCAGCACCGATGGCGCTCCCTACGTCGTCTCCGAGCTGCTCGAAGGCGACACGCTCCGCGAGCGGCTGAGGGACGGGTCTTTCCCGCTGCGCAAGGCCATCCAGTCCGCGGTGCAGATCGCCCAGGGACTCGCCGCGGCGCACGACAAGGGCATCGTTCATCGCGATTTGAAACCCGAGAACGTGTTCGTGACCCCCGACGGCCGGGTCAAGATTCTGGATTTCGGCCTCGCGAAGCTCATGCAGGGCACGCTGTCTCCGGCGGACATGGGCGCGCCAACCATGGGGGCCACTGGCCCGGGCGTCGTCCTGGGAACGGCGGGCTACATGTCGCCGGAGCAGGTACGCGGACTTCCGGCGGATCACCGTTCCGATCTCTTCAGCCTGGGTGTGATCCTGTACGAGCTGCTCTCGGGACGTCGGGCGTTCCAGCGCGACTCGGCGGCCGAGACGATGAGCGCGATCCTCAACGACGAGCCGGCCGCTCTCGACTCTGTCAAACCAGTTCCGCCTGGGCTTGCGCGTATCGTCGAGCGCTGCCTCGAGAAACGGCCGGAGGAACGATTTCAGTCGGCGCGCGACCTCGGGTTCGCCCTCGAAGCCGCCTCGAGCGGATCGGGTACGCAGCGCATCGGTCCGGCCGGCGCTTCCGCGCGTCGCGGAGCGGCGCTGAGGGCGGCCGCGGTTTTCGGACTCGCGGGGATCGTGGCGGCGGCAGCATTCTTCGCGGGCCGCAGCACGGCACGCTCCGATCTTCCGTCATTTCAGCCGCTGACGTTCCGCCGGGGCACCGTCAACGGCGCGCGCTTCGCGCCGGATGGGCGGACGATTGTCTACAGCGCGGCGTGGGGCGAGAGCGCATCCGACGTGTTCACGACGCGAAGCGACGGTCCGGACTCGCGATCGCTGGGCCTGCCGCCCGCGATCCTGCTCAGCGTCTCGCCGAAAGGGGAGCTCGCGATTCTTCTGACCGCCGATCGAAATCTGGGCACCGCCGTTGGGACGCTCGCGCGTCTGCCGATGATCGGAGGCACGCCGCGGCCACTGTCGGAAGGGGTGATGGACGCCGACTGGGCGCCGGATGGGGAACGCCTCGCCATCGTGCGCCGTGTAGCGACCAACGAGCGACGAATCGAGTTTCCGGTCGGGCAGGTGGTGGCGACCGGCAACGTACTTTTCCCGCGCGTTTCACCACGAGGCGATCGGGTCGCATTCGTCAGCGAGAAAGGAATCGAAGTCGCCGACCTCTCGGGTCGGCGCACCGTGTTGTCGTCGTCGCCATCCTTCCGGTACGGTCTCGCATGGTCTGCCCGGGGCGACGAGGTCTGGTTTACAGCCGGCGAGCAAGGGACCAGCCGCGCGTTGTATGCCGTGGATCTGTCAGGAAAGCAGCGGCTCGTCTTTCGCGCGCCTGGCAGCTTGAACATCGGCGACGTTTCAGCCGACGGCCGCGTGCTGCTGGTGCAGGGTTTCGGCCGCTTCAGTGTCAGCACCTGTTGTTCAGAAGGCGGCAACGAGCGCGAGTTGGCTGTCCTCACGCGGTCCGCGCTGACCGGCCTGGCAGCTGATGGGCAGGCAATCCTCATCAGCGAGGGCGCCGAATCGGCCGGCGGAGTCGATGGAGTCCCTTACCTCCTTCCGACCACCGGGGCGCAGGCGCTGCGGCTCGGTTCGGGGCGGCCGCTGGCGCTCTCGCCGGATGCGAAGCGGGCGCTTTGTTTTCTTCCGTCGCCGGAGCGTCTCGTCGAGCTTCCTACCGGTCCTGGCGATTCCCGGCCTGTCGATCTCGGCGGGCTCATTCCCTGCGCGTCTCCCCGGTGCGCCGCCTGGTCCGCTGACGGCCAACGGTTGTTCCTCGTCGCCCGAGAAGAGGGACGGCCGCCTCGCATTTTCGTGAAGCTGCCAGAGAAGCCGTGGCGAGCCGTGACGCCGGAAGGTGTCACCACAGCGTCGAGTTGGACCGTCGCACCACGGGGGGATATGGTTGCCGTGCTCGAACCGAGCGGCATCATGTTGTATTCGGTGGACGCCGCGCCTCCGCGTCCGCTGGCGGGGGAGCGCGGGAGGCCGATACACTGGAGCGCCGACGGAGCGTGGCTCTACCTGCGTGGGCCGGGAGATGCTCCCGCGCGCGTGTACCGGCGCAATCTCCTGACCGAGCGCGTGGAGCCCTGGAAGGAACTGATGCCAGCCGATCCGGCCGCGGTGGTTGGGCTCGATGGGCCGGTGCTGTCGGCCGACGGCCGTAGCTATGCCTACCAAATCAACCGCGTCCTGAATGACCTCTATCTCGCCGTGGGACTGAAGTGATCCGGTGAGCGCCCGCATCGCCGCCGGTCAGCCGGTCAACTCGCCGCGGCAGGTGCTCTTCGCCAGCCTCATCGGCACGGCGATCGAATTCTTCGACTTCTACATCTACGCGACCGCCGCGGTGCTCGTGTTTCCGCGGCTGTTCTTTCCGGCGTCGGATCCGGCCTCGGCGACGCTGTCGTCGCTCGCGACGTTCGCGATCGCGTTCTTCGCGCGGCCGATCGGCTCGGCGCTGTTCGGGCACTTCGGCGATCGCGTCGGGCGCAAGACCACGCTGGTCGCCGCGCTGCTCACGATGGGGTTGTCGACGGTCGCGATCGGCATGCTGCCGACCTACGCGACGATTGGCGTGGCGGCCCCGCTGCTGCTCGCGATCTGCCGGTTCGGCCAGGGCCTGGGCCTGGGCGGGGAGTGGGGTGGGGCGGTGCTGCTGGCGATCGAGAACGCGCCTCCGGGCCGCCGCGCGTGGTACGGCATGTTCCCTCAGCTCGGCGCGCCGCTCGGGTTCGTGTTTTCCGGCGGCATCTTTCTCCTGCTGGACGCGTGGCTCACCGACGAGCAGTTTTTCAGCTTCGGCTGGCGCATTCCGTTCCTGGCGAGCGCCGTGCTCGTGATCGTCGGGCTCTACGTGCGGCTCGCGATCCACGAGACGCCTGTCTTCCGCGAGGCGATCACACGCCGCGAGCGCGTCAAGGTGCCGATGCTCGTCGTGTTCCGCGACTTCCCGAAGCAGCTCATCGTCGGGATTCTCATCGCGCTGGCGACCTTCGTGCTGTTCTATCTCATGACCGTGTTTGCGCTTTCGTGGGGCACGACCGCGCTCGGCTACAGCCGGCAGCAGTTCCTGATGATTCAGTTGTTCGGGATTCTGTTCTTCGCGCTGACGATTCCCATGGCCGCCGTCCTGGCCGATCGCCACGGCCGCCGCCGGACCCTCATCTGGACGACCGTGGCGATCGCCGCCTTCGGGTTCGTGCTCGCGCCGGGACTCGAAGCCGGGCCGGCCGGCGCAACGATGACGATGGCCCTGGGCCTGACGCTCATGGGCTTCACGTACGGGCCGCTGGGCACGGCGCTCTCGGAGCTGTTCCCGACCGCCGTGCGGTACACGGGCAGCTCGCTGACCTTCAACCTCGCGGGCATCTTCGGCGCGTCGCTCGCGCCCTATGCCGCCACCTGGCTCGCGACGACGTACGGGCTGCGGTACGTGGGGTATTACCTGGTGGTCGGGGCGGCGCTGACGCTGGTCGGGCTGTTGGCGTCGCGCGAGACCAAAGACGACGAGCTCGTCGGCGCGCGTTGAGGCGGTGATGATCGGCAAAACGCTGGGCCACTACCGCATCCTGCAGCGAATCGGTGCAGGGGGAATGGGCGAAGTCTATCGCGCCCACGACGAGCACCTCGAGCGCGACGTCGCGATAAAGGTCCTGCCGACCGGCACGCTGCCGGACGAGGCCGCCCGCAACCGATTTCGCCAGGAGCCGTTGCTCCTTTCCAGGCTGAACCACCAGAACATCGCGACGATCCACGACTTCGATACCCAGGACGGCACGGACTTCCTGGTGATGGAGTACGTCGCGGGGACGACGCTCGCCGAGAGACTCTCTGCGGGCGCGCTCTCGGAGGAAGAAACGGCGAGGTTTGGCGAGCAGATCGCGTCGGCGCTGGACGAAGCGCACGAGCACGGCATCATCCATCGCGATCTGAAGCCGGGGAACGTGATGATCACGCCCAAAGGGCACCTCAAAGTGCTCGACTTCGGTGTCGCCAAGCTCCTCCGTCCCGCCGGCGACGAGTCGCCAACGGCCACGATCACTCAGACGCTGCACGCGGTAGGGCACGCTGCCATACATGGCGCCGGAACAGCTGCGCGGCGCACCCGTGGACGCTCGCGCCGATATTCATGCGCTCGGCGCCATCCTGTATGAAATGAGCACCGGCCGACGCCCGTTCGAGGCGAAGGTCTCTACGGCGCTCGCCGCCGACATTCAAACGAGGCCGCCCGAATCTCCTCGCTCGCGCAATGCCCGCCTCTCGACGGAACTGGAGCGAATCATCCTGAAGTGCCTCGAGAAAGAACCCGGCAATCGCTATCAATCGGCAAAAGAGCTGGCGATCGATCTCCGGCGCCTGCGCACGCCTTCCGCCGGAGCGGCCCTGCAGGGTTCGACGGCGCGCGGAGCCGCGGTTCGAACCTGGCTCGCGATCGGCGCAGCTGTGGTCGTGGTCGGCGGGGCGCTTGTCGCGTTCAACGTGGGAAGCGTGCGCGAGCGACTGCAAGGCGGGAGCTCGACGCCGTCGATTCAATCGCTGGCCGTGCTGCCCCTCAGGAATCTGTCGGACGACGCGGCGCAGGACTATTTCTCCGAAGGCATGACCGAGAGCCTGATCACCGACCTCTCGAAGATCAGCGCCCTCACGGTAATTTCACGAACCTCGGTGATGCGGTACAAGGACACCAACAAACCGCTGCCCCAGATCGGACGAGAGTTGAACGTGGACGCCGTTGTCGTAGGCTCGGTCCAACGGTTCGGCTCTCGCGTCAAGATCACGGCCCAGCTGATCCATGCCGCCACCGACAAACATCTGTGGGCGGAAAGCTACGAGCGGGACCAGCAGGACGTCCTGGCGCTGCAGAGCGACGTGGCACGCGCAATCGCCAATGAAATCCGAATCACGCTGACGCCCCGGGAGCGAACAGAGCTCGCCAGCGCTCGCCCGGTCAACCCGGAGGTCCACGAAGCCTATCTCAAGGGGCGGTTCCATCTGAACAAGGACAACCGGGAGGACAACAACAAAGCCATCGCCTATTTTGAACAGGCGATCGCAAAGGACGAGGAATACGCTCCCGCTCACGCCGGGCTTGCCGATGCCTACGGCGCTCTCCGAAGTCCGGCCATCGGGCAATTGTCACCCAAGGAAGCCATCCCCAAAGCGAGGGAGGCCGCCCGAAGAGCGCTGGCCCTCGATGACACTCTGCCCGATGCGCACATCTCGATAGCCGAAATCCTGTGGAGCTACGACTGGGACTGGGCAGCCGCCGCGCAGGAGTTCAAGCGCGCCCTTGACCTGGACCCAGGCAGTGCGCGAACGCACTCCTACTATGGCTCTTATCTATCCTCCATGGGACGGCACGACGAATCGATCGCTCAATTCAAGAGAGCGTTGGAAATCAGCCCGCTGGACGTCAACATCATGGTGGAGCTGGGATGGCGCCTCTACGTGGCCCGCCGGTACGATGAAGCGACCGCGCAATTCCGGAAGATGATTGATATGGACCCGGGTATTCCGGCCGTGCACGGGGGACTGAGTCTGGTTTATGAAGCCACCGGTTTGTTTGCCGAAGCCCTTGACGAGATGCTGAAATCGCCCCAACCGTACCCCGAGGAAACCGCCCGGCTGCGGAAAGCATTCGCGGCCTCGGGCTGGAAGGGTGTCGCCCGAGAGCAGATCAGGTTGCTGAAGGAGTCAACCGGTATCTATGTCTCGCCGTATCTTCTCGCTCATAACTACATCACCCTGGGCGATCACGACCAGGCCATTGCATCATTCGAACAAGCCTACCGGGAACGAGACGTGTGGATGCCTTGGATTAAAGTCGATCCTCATAATGACCCGTTGCGGTCCGACCCCCGCTTCCAGGACCTGATGCGGCGCATGAAGGGGTTCCCCGATCTGATCCTTCGGTTGCCACGTTGCGCTCGGGCGCCCCGGACTCACGTTACGTGCTTGCGCACGTACTCTGCCAGGACGCGATTGACGAGGGTCTGGTAGCCCACGTTGCGACGGGAGGCTTCCTTTCGCAGCGTTTGCAATACTCCAGGATCGAGTCGGATCGCAATGAGCTGACGCGCGCGACTGCCAAGAGGAGGACGGCCGACACGTCGCATCACGCGAAGCTGCTCGACAGAAGCGTCGGGAATATCCGAGAAGTCAATCTTCCGCGCTGCGACGGTACGCCGCTCTTTCCTTGCGGCTCGCTCGCCGCGCGCGATGATGCGGATCTTTTCGACACTCTGATCCCACTCGAGCGCTGAATATACGCATATCTATCGCATCATTGGTCCCACCAACGCTGAGTCATATACAGAAATCACCGCACTGCAGGTACTCGCTTGGAAGATGTCAACGGCCCGGCTCATCGAAGCCGGGGCGGACGCACGACCACGCGTGCGGAAACCGGCTCCGCAGCGTCAGAGCTCCTCTTCCCTAACTAGTCCTGCTCCTACGGCGTCTTCCGCTCGATGAACGTCGCGTGCAGGGCCTGCGCCGCGTCGTCTAACTGCTCGCGCTTGACCAGCCACGTCGCGCGGAACGATGACGTCGCGACGCCGAACGTCGCGATGCCGCGATCGCTCAGGCAGGCCGCGCCGCGACGCAGATTCTCATACGTGGCGTTGATCCCGGCGCCGACAACGCTGATGGCGCCGAGCCCGTCGACCAGCCGCGCGTCGTCGCCGAAGGCGGCCGACAGGTCGCGCCGCAATCGATCTTCGTTGTGCAGGTTCTCGCGCGAGATGACCAGCGTCGTCCCGTCCGCGCGGCCGCCGAGCGCGGCGACGTGCAGCTGCTTGCCGCTGACGCCGCACCCGTCCAGCAGCGCGACGAGGCGCGCGGCGTCGCCGGTCGCCTGGAGCACCAGGATGTCCCGCTCGCTCGCGACGCCGGCGACCGTACCGGGCATGCGCGGCGCGTGCCGCCTCACGACGGTGCCGTCGGACGTCGGATCGATCCCTGGAGGCGCAGATGTCGGTGAGGCGGTCGCGCGCGCCCAGATCGCGATCCCCTTTTCCTTCGCGAACTCGACAGCCTGCGCGTTCAGCACCTTCGCGCCCGCTTCCGCAAGCTCCTGCGTTTCCTCGTACGTGAGAGCATCGACCCGCCTGGCCGTCGGGACGACGCGCGGGTCGGCCGTGTAGACGCCATCTACATCCGAGCAGATCTCGCACCACTCGGCCCCGAGCGCCGCCGCCATCGCCACCGCGGTCGTATCGCTGCCGCCCCGCCCGAGCGTCGTCACCTCGCGGCGGTAGGACACACCCTGGTAGCCGGCGATCACGACGACCCGGCCGCGCGCCAGCTCATCCTGCACGCGATACGGGCGCACCTCCACGATCCTCGCGTCGACGTGCCGATCGTTGGTGATGATTCCGGATTGGCTTCCCGTGAAGCTGATCGCGTCGCCGCCGAGCTCCTTGATCGCCATCGTCAGGAGCGCCATCGAGATCCGCTCGCCGGCCGACAGCAGCATGTCGAGCTCACGCCGGTCGGGATTGGCCGCGACCTTCCGGGCCATCGCCAGCAGCTCGTCGGTCGTATGGCCCATCGCGCTGACGACGACCGCGACGTCGTAACCCGCCGCTTTCGTCCGCATGATGCGCTCGGCTACCTGCCGGATGCGAGTCACGTCCGCGACGCTCGTGCCGCCGTACTTCTGGACGACGATGGGCATTGTCGGGGAATGATACGTGACTTGAGCGACTACGGTCGAAAGACGAGCACGTGCTGCCAGGGCAGGACGTCGATGTTGCGGTCGAACCGGTACCCCTCGGCTTCGAGCTCCAGGCGGGCGTCCCGCACGCTCATCTTGTGCTCCTCGCGGATCGGCACCCACGCGCTCTCCTTGCGGAACTCGATGAGCACGAGTCGCGCGTCCGGACGAAGTACGCGTTTCAGCGCGCGCAGCATCTCCTGCGGGTGCGCCAGCTCGTGGTACACGTCCACCATCAGCACGAGGTCGATGGCGGCGGCGGGCAGCTTCGGATCGGTGTCCGTGCCGAGGACGAGCTCGACATTCGTCAGGCGTTCTGCGGCGACCTTGTTCTTGATGATGCCGAGCATCTCGGGCTGGATGTCGGTGGCATAGACGCGCCCGTTCTCACCCACGGCGCGCGCGAGCCGGACCGAGTAGTAGCCGGATCCCGCGCCGACGTCGGCGACGACCTGCCCCTCGCGTATGTCGAGCGCGGCGATCGCCTTGCTCGGGGCTTCTTCCGCTTCGCGCTCCGGCCTGTCCAGCCAGCGCGCGCCCTCGTGTCCCATCACGGCCGCAATCTGCCGGCCTGAAACAGGATGCCGCGCCTGGCCTGCCTCGCCGAAGCGGCCGACGTTCCCGGCTCCGGCCGCGAAGGCGGGACCGTACGCGGCCGATACGCCCAGCGCGATCGACAGGGCCAGGACGACGAGCATCATGGAGGCATGATAGCGCGCGCCGCCGCCCACTCGTGGCTTGTCGGGACGGCCGCGTGTCGCGTACTTTTGAAGCGGATGTCTGACAGCTCCCCTGCCACGAAAGGCCGCGCCGCCAGGGTCAGGAAGAACCTGAGGCAGGGCATGGCGCTCGCCTGGGCCGCGTCGCCGCGTTCGCTCGTCAAGTTCTCGCTGCTCGGGATGGTGAACGCGGCGATGCCTCCGATAAACGTCTACCTCGGGGCCACGCTCGTCAACCGCATCGCCGAAGCCCGCGTGAGGTCGCTTCAGCTCGAGGACCTGCTGCCTATCGTCGCCGGCCTGTGGATCGTGACCGGCGTTCAGCGCGCGATAGGCGGCTACATGGGCTACGGCAGGAACCTGTTCGTCCGCCGCGTCGAGCTCGAGGCGGAGCGGCGCCTGCTGACGCAGGCGGCGAAGGTCGACCTCGGACATTTCGACAACTCCAACTGGCACGATCGTCTCGCCCGCGCGAAGCGTGACGTCTCATGGAGGCCGGGGGACCTCACCTGGTCGGTCCTCGGCCTCTCGGGCAACATCGTGACGATCGTCCTGATGGCGTCGCTGCTGGCGAGCCTGCACTACGTGCTCGTGGTCCTGGCGCTTGCGGCGGCCGTCCTCTCGCTGGCGCTCGAACGGCGGATGACGTCGCGTATGTATGAGTTCTTCTACAAAGAGACGCCAGAGGAACGGGAACGCGCGTACATGGGCGATCTGCTCGCCCAGCCACGCACCACGAAGGAAATCCGGGCGTACGTGCTGGCGGACTACCTGCTCGGCCGGCACCGCAAGCTGTCCGAGGATCTCTTCACGCTGCGGGAGCAGATGTACCGATCGGCCACGCGCGTGTCGATGCTCACCGGCTTCGTCAGCGGCACGACCCTCGCGCTCGCGTATCTGTTCGTCGCCGTTCAAGGAGTGGCGGGAACGATCGATCCGGGCGGTGTCGTGCTGGTCATCGGCGCGTTCACCTCGGTCGCCGGGACCCTGGGGAACATTTCCAGCACGTTCGTGGCGGTCGATCAGCACACCACATTCTTAGACGACTACTTTTCGTTTCTGGCGATCGAGCCGCTCGTGCCCGTGCCGGCCAGCCCTCGCGCCGTGCCGGTCCAGGTCGTCGACGGAATCGAGTTCGAGAACGTGACGTTCACGTACCCCGGCGGCACCGAGCCGGCGGTCGCGGGGTTGAGCCTGCGCATTCGGAACGGCGAGCTGATCGCGCTCGTCGGCGAGAACGGCGCGGGGAAGAGCACGCTCGTGAAGCTGCTGCTGCGCTTCTACGATGTGGATCAGGGGTCGGTCCGCATAGGCGGAGTGGACGTGAGAGATCAGCACCCGGAGATGCTGCGCAGCCGGATCGGAGTGTTATTTCAGGACTACGCGAGCTACGAGCTGTCGGTCAGGGAAAACGTGGTGATGGGACGGCCCGACGGCACGGCGGACGACGGGCGCGTACTGGAGGCGCTGCGGGACGCGCGCAGCGACTGGCTGCTGACGAAGATGCCCAAGGGCCTCGACTCGAAGGTCGGGAGGCTGTTCGAGGGCGGCCACGACCTGTCCGGCGGCGAATGGCAGCGCCTGGCGCTGGCGCGAATCATGTACCGCGACGCCGACATCTGGATCCTGGACGAGCCGACCTCGTCGCTCGATCCCGAGGCCGAGGCCGGCATCTTCGCGGAGCTGAAGGAGAACCTCAAGGGCCGCATCGGAATCGTGATCTCGCACCGCTTCTCGACGGTGCGCATCGCCGATCGAATCGCCGTGATTGCCGGCGGAGGCGTGACCGAGCTCGGGACGCACGAAGAACTGCTCCGGGCCGACGGACGGTACGCGCAGCTGTTCGAGCTGCAGGCCGCCGGGTATCGCTAACGACCGAACAGCACCTTGAACCGGAACGTCGTCCCGCCGAGATCTTTCTCTTCGAACACGGCTGACACGCCCGTGTCCCCGATCGCCCCGGGCACCGTCGCCCACTGCAGCTCCCCCGCAAGCGCCATCCAACGGGACACGGAGAACTCGGCTCCGCCGACGATGTGATACCCCGTGTGTTGCGAGCTGATGGTTTCGGAGCCTGGCACGGACGGCGAGTCCTCTTCGAGCGTGTACCATCCGATGCCGCCGCCAAAATACGGCACGACGCCGCCGGTCTTGCTGCCCTGGTAGCCGACGGTCGCCAGGATCGGCATCACCGTGATGCGGTTGGGGACGTCGAGCGTGAAGACTTGACTCCCCGAAACAAGGGCGCGCGTTCCGGTGTCGCGGAATCTGTCGAGGCTCGCCTGCGCGTAGATGCCGTTCGGCAGGACGACCTGACCGCCGAAACCGAACACTGAATTGAACCCGCCGCCCAGAATCGTCTCGAAGCTGTCGCTTGCGGTAAAGAACAGGCCGCCGGCGTACCCGAAGCCGCGAATCATGACCTTTCCGCTCCGTGGCGTCTTGCTCGTCTCGGCCGTGACCCTGCCCACCGGCTCGAACGCCACGACGAGGATCCACCCGTTTTCCCACGCGGCCGCCGTATCTCCAGCAGGAGCCCTCACGAAATAGTAGTCGTCCACCTTGCCGAGGATGACGAGCGCGGTACCGACGTCGACCGCCCCGAGCGTGGGACTATCCTGCCTCGGCTCTTCGAGGATGAGGGCATACCGCAGCACGGTCGCGGTCTTCGGCGCTTCGGGCGTCTGTGCGAAAGCCGGTCCCGTGAAGAGGGCCCCGGCCAGCAGGCCGAGCGCGATACTCGATTTCAGTCGGCGCATGGTCGTCATAGCTCGTTATCTTGTTGGCCGCGATTTGACGGGCTTCTTCCAGAGGTCCAGGGATGGGAGTACGCTCAGCGCGTCGGTCACGATGGAGGTCGGGCCCGACGTGCGTTCGAACGTCAGCATGGTCTGCCCGCTGCCCGCGCCGCCAAAATCTCCGCCGCCGGTAAACGACCCTGTCGCGGTCTGCGAGCTGCCGCCGCTGTTGTGTACGCGAACGGTGAACTCCGTCCGGCTCACGCTGCAGCTGCTCCAGTAGTCCACGCGGACGATGTACTGCCCTCGGGGGGCGCGGCCGGTGGGCCACGTGATGTTCTCGTTCCTGACGCCGTCGATGCTGCACCCGGCGTTCGAATCCAGGTCGAGCACGCCGCCGGTCGGGGACGACGTGCGGCCGTAGTAGATCTCGTCGTTGCCCGGCGCCACGACGTGCAGATCGACGTCGCTGTCGACGTTCCACGAGAGCGTGACCTGGACGTCGCCCGTGCCCACCGCCGTCACGCTCGTCATCAGCGAGGCGTACGGTCCGACCACTCCGGAGGTATTCGCGACCGCGAACAGAAGCTCGAACTGGTCGAGCGGAATCTCCTGTGGGAAGGTGAGCAGCACGCTCGTCGCCGTCTGGGCCGACGGCAGGCGCATCTCGTAATAGCCTTCGATGCCGCCGCCGAACTCTCCCACCACGCCGAGCGTCCGTCCGCCGACGAACATGTAGACCGCGTTGAACGGAGAGTCGCCGGTGACGTTGACGGTCAGCGTTCCGCCGTTGATGACCGTCTGATTGCCGCCGACCGTGGCGCGCGGCCCGCTGCTGGGCGGTGGCGCCGCCCCGGACTTGGCGAGGCCCGGTCCGCCGGCGGTCGACGCCGACGTCGCGATGTCCTGAACGTCCAGCGTCCCGACGGGCGAGGGGGAAACAGGAGACTCCGAGGAGCCTCCACTGCAGGCGAGCGACAGCAGCGCTATCGCGAGGAATCCGCCGAAGGCACGTCGGAGCATTGCCAGGATTCTCCTGATTGGTCTCGCGATTCAGGGCAATCCGGATGCCTGCCGCCGTTGCACACGATTGCGCAATGCAGGCTCCAAATGGCGCGGGGATGGTCCGGTCGAGCCGCAACCGTACGCCGAAGGCGCTTACAGAATTGAAGGGCGGGCACAGATTCGTTAACCTCACACTTCTCGTGAACGACACAATCGCCGCGGAATGCGCAAGCTGCCGGAGTATCTGACGTGCACACGCGTGCGTACCTGGCCGCCGGTTTCCGGGATCTGGGCGTCGCCCCCGGCGACGTCGTCATGGTGCACGCCTCGCTTCGGGCGATCGGCGAGGTCGCGGGCGGACCGGATCAGGTCCATCTGGCGCTCACGGACTGCCTGACGCCTGACGGTACATTAATGATGTACGCAGGCTGTCCGCGCTACTACGACGAGGTGGGCCGCGGAAACCTCACGCCGGACGAGGAACGCGAGGTCCTCGACAAGCTGCCGCCGTTCGATCCCGAGACCGCGAGATCCGCGCGCGACCACGGCGCCCTCGTCGAGCTGTTCCGAACCTCGCCGGGCGCTCGCGTCAACCGGCATGTGACCCGCTTTGTCGTCTGGGGAAAACAGGCGGAGTACCTGATCTCGCAGCAACCCTGGGACTACGCGCTCGGCGCCGGATCGGCGCTGGAGAGATTCGTCCAACTCGACGGGAAGATCCTGCTCCTCGGCTGCGACCACGATACCGTGACGTTTCTGCACTACGCGGAGCACATCGTCGATATTCCCGACAAGCGCATCGCGCGGTACCAGGTGCCGATCGAGGAAAACGGACGCCGCGTGTGGCGCGCGCAGGAAGAAGTCGATTCCAGCAACGGCGCCCACGCGAACTGGCCGGACCGCTTTTTCGCGAAAATGATTGATGCGTGCCTGGCGGCACACCCTCATACGTCTGGTCGAGTGGGAAATGCGGCGAGCTATCTCATCTCGGCGAACGGCTTGCTGACCTTTGCGCTGCCGCTGATGCGGGCGGTGGCCGCGGACATCCACGCCGCCGACGGCCTGGAGGAGCGAAGTCGCCCTGATGCTTCGGCAGGCTCAGCGTAGGAGAAGCCCTCGTTCGAGCGTTCTCGGATCAGGAGAGCACAGCGCGCGACCCGCCGCGCAGGTCGGTGAGTCCTCGGTCGAAGACAACGGGTGCTTGACGACCTAGCGCCCTTCTTCTAGATTTCGAGTCGTTTTCGCGCTTTTGACATGAGCGCTGCGTCGCGCCGGGGCGCGGGTATCGCCCGTCTCGGTCCCACCGAGGAGGTTTCCATGAGCCACGTCCTGTTTCGAATTCCCGACACGAACCTTTACCTGCGGCCGGACGGCCTGCTTTCACCGGACGTACTGCCGGGCGAGGAGGTTCAGACGCTGACTGAGGCCGACGCCCCGGTGCTGGAGGCTGCGTATGTCGGTCGCTCGTTGCAACTGATGAGCGGCACGGAGCCAGCGTGGAAAACCGAGGCCGAGACCCTGACTCTCGGTCTTGAACTGATCGATATCTTCACCTTCGGCTTCGCCGAGTGGGGGTTCAAACTAAACAAGTGGAGTCAGGAGTTGCAGTTCGGCCCCGAGCCGGACCCCTACATGAGGGCGCTGGCCCGACTTGACGCAACATTGCGCCGAATCGAGGACGCCAGTCTCGCCTCGTGGGCGTCCTCTCGTCGAGAGAACCTGGCATTTCTACGGGCACATTCATCGACAGCGCTGTACACCGTCCGGGCGTTCCTGGCCAGCGGCCGGCCGCCAAGCGACCCGCTATGGGCGCCCAAAATCGCCCTCGCAGAACGGGATTCGCTGCTCGCCGTCCATACTTTCGTCGGCAATGTGGACGACGGGGTGTGGCGGCGGCCGAACAGTGTAAAGGCGCTCTCGTGGATGGGTGACCCGACGCTCTGGGACGGGGGGTGGATGTCGCACATACCGGACAGGGCTGAGGTGAGCTTCGACGGGACGGTTTGGGATCATCGGTGGACACTGCCGGCGGCAGTTTACGCAATCAGTGTGCGAATCGCCGTGCTCAAGGGTTTTGGATCCACGGCGGTGACGCAGAGTCACGCCCACTGTCATGAGATACAGCAGTACGCGAACTTCCTCGAGTCAGTCTTCTTCAAAATGCAGGATGGAGTCCGCGCGCTGCGCCTCTCGGACATGCAGCGTCACGAATACCGGTCCATGGGGCGTGTCCCGGTGGCCGCCGCCGACATTCAGGGTGGCCATTTCATGTCGCGGATCATGTGGGCGATCGATTGGGATCCTGCCCGTTTCGCGCCGGGGCTGTATCCGTCCGCCGGCATGGTCTACCAGGCATACCACGACGAACACGTCTTCGCGAACGTCGAAAGACTGGCTGCGCTGTGGTGGAATCTCGTGTGCGTCGCTATCGGGCTGCCGGAGGTGCTCGCTCTCATTGGCAGTCTGCGCAACATGTGCACCCCCACGTGGTTCTCCAGGGTCTTCGTCGAAGTGCAGCAGAAGCTGTCGGCGGCGGATCGGGACGAAACATCCCGGCGCGCGGCCGCGGCGGCCACGGGGATCTCGGGTCTGGTCCAGGGCGACGACGCACAGGCGGATGCCGTACGGACGGCGCGCTTGTACCAGACGCTTCGAATCGGGGGCGATCGCGCGCGGACGATCACTGCGAGGTACGTGGATGATCTGTCCGAGCTCGCAGCATCGATCGAGACGACGTCATCCTGCGGGTCGCCGGAGGGCAGACCGAAAACCGACCGAGAACGAAGGGAGGCGACCAATCCTCTAACAAACCACTGAGGAATCCCACCCGCCTTCAGGCCTTCCGGCTGGTTTGCAGCGGCCGTCGATTCGGAGGACGGGCGTCCCGAGATTACCCGGCGCACTGGATTCGTCCGGTGTCGCCGACAACCTTGCGCTCACGGCCACTGTCGCACGAGTCGCGGCCAGGTGTGCCGCGTCATACTGCGCGAACATTCGCTCGGCCGCGGCATGCCACGTGTTCGCCTCGGCGGTCTGACGTGCCGCGGCGACGCGCCGCCGGCATTCGTTCGGATCGTCCAGGCAGGCGCTCACCGCGGAGGCCATCGCGAGCGGATCGGTCTGGCTCAACCAGGCGTTGTCGTGCGTCGCGTACTCGCGCACACCACCCGAGACCGGCGCGACGACCGGCGTCCGCGCCGCCATGGCTTCGAGCGGCCCGAGGCCGAACGGCTCACGTGGGTTCGGGTGGACGAACAGGTCGCACGCGTGCAGCAGCCGCCAGAGCGTCTGGCGGCTGATGTGGCCGAGAATGTGGACACGATTCGGCGCCATCGCGGCCCCATCCGATTCCACGCGCGTCCGCAGCGGCCCGTCCCCCGCGATCACGAGGTGCACGGGCGGCGTCCGCCGCGATAGCGCCGACAAGATTCGCGGAAGGATGAGCACGTTCTTTTCGGGCGAGAGACGGCCTGCATACAGCAGCACTCTGACATCCGGCTGACCGCACCGCTCCTGCAGATCGCGGCGAGCCGATGCGACCTCGTCTGCCCGAACGTCGTCGGGCAGCGTCACGCCCGGGGGGCAGACGTGAACCGGCCTGCCATGGGGTCCGCGCCGCATGCAGGATCGCAGCTCGTCGGCCGTGTATTCCGAATTGGCCAGGTGAACGTCGAACATCCCGAGATACACGCGTCCCATGACGGCCCGGGCGAAACCGCGCGCGGCGGCGCCGGATCCGACGAACGCCTCGACGTTGTCGTCCATTCGCTCGCAGCTCAGCCCGACCAGGGCGGGCGATCGATCCGGACGGCGCCGCCGGATGAGCCCCGCGAAAAAGCACAGCGAGTACTTGTCACAGACTTCGACGACGTCGGGCCGCTCATCGTCCAGCAGGCGCCAGAGAGGGCCGCGGCCCGGAGGAAGGAAGCGATGGGGCAGCAGCATTCGATAGCGGCCATCCGCCACGGGGCTGTGCGGAGCCCGGAGATGAACGATTCGAGTGAAGCGGCCGCGCCGCTCGTCGCGGTCCTCCGCCCCCGGTACGACGAGCGTCATGCGCCGTCCGTGCTGTTCCGCGTACTCCAGCAGCGCGTGATACATCGTCCGGATCCCGCCGGAGTGTTCGTGGTACGCGTTGGTCAGGTGCAGCGTGGAAACGGACATGTGCCTCCGTCCGGCGGTCTGCCGCCTCCGCGCTTTGAGCTTCGGCGCCCAAGCCCGCCTCCGCGTCCTGCCGCCGCGACGATCGCCCGGACGAATGCCACGATCAGTCCGGGCATGCGGCGCACGTCAGCGGCGAGCGTCTGCTCGCCGTCGCCGACGATCAAAGCGCCGCGCCGCATCGCGAACAGGTTGAACGCCGTCGTCAGCACGCTGAACGCGACCGACACGGCGATGCTCTCGCCGAGGCGCGCGGTGCCAGCCAGCCAATGGACGGTGTATTCGGCAAGATGACCCGTTGCCGGGATCACCAGCAGCGCGGCGACCGTCGCGGTGCTGACCGGCGTTGCCGTGCGAAACGCCTGCGTCGCGCTCCCGAGCGCGCCGGAGGCCACCGCCCGAAAGGCCATCTCCGTCGCCATGGCCCGGAGGCCCGCTTCCAGCCCGGCAGGCAGGTTGACGGCGAAAAAGATCGCGGCGCGGCAGGCCGAGCTCACCGTCGCCGACTTCCAGTTCCAGCCGCGCACGAAGTGCTCGATAGGGTGGCAGATGAGGGCGGTGAGTACGCCCCAGACCGTCGGCGCCCGGTCGACCCGCGTCACGTGACCTCCCGCGACGGGCAGGTGCGTGCCCGTCAAATCCGTGCGTGCGAAGGTCGCCTGCTGGGACGGGCGACGAACAGCCGAAGTATGAAGTCGTGTCCGGCTTTAGCCGGACCTCAACTGTGCGCCGAGACCGTAACAGAGTCATTGCGCCGGTGGGATCACGACGTAAAATCACGTGCTCAGCCTCATGCGCGGCGTCAAACCGATCGTTGCCGGCGTCCTGACGACCGGACTGGCGCTCGTCGCCGTCCTCGCGTTCGAGTCCTTTTACGACGTTCGAGTCGGGCCGCGGCGGCCCGGGATCCAGGCCGAATCGACCCCGGCAAAGCGTGACAGCGCCCCTCTTCCGCTCCGGCTCGTAGACAGCGGGGGCGTCGGCGTTCCGCTCGCTGGGTGGGGGACCGACTACCTGCACGACCAGCGGGCCTTCCGAGAGGTCATCCTCAAAGACCCGCCATACGTAGACGAGGCAGCGTTCCAACGCCTCGACCGCCAGTGGCGCGCCTACGTGGACCGCATGCTCGAGTACGGCAACAACGCGATCGCCGTACCGTTGCTGCTCGAGCTCATCGACTTCGACAGCGTTTACGAGCGGGGGAGTCCATTCCTCGCCAGACATGCGGCGGTGCGCCGGCACTTTGGACCGCTGCTCGAATGGACGGCACGGCGTGGGATGCAGGTGTTTCTCACCGCCGACATGCTGACCCTCACTCCTCCTCTTTCCCAATATCTGCGCGGCCTGGCCCCCGGCTCGAACGCCGCGGGCATCGACGCGTCCAACCCTGAAGTCTGGGCGGTCTATCGGGCCGGCCTCCAGGAGTTGTTCGACGCGGTGCCGTCGATCGAAGGCCTCGTCATCAGGATCGGTGAAGCAGGCGCCCTGTACAACACCGCCGGCTGGGAGTACCGAAGCGAGATTGCCGTCCGGGACGCGGGAAGCCTCAAAACGATGCTCGGCGGCCTGCTGCCGCTCTTCGAGGCGAGGGGCAAGACGCTCGTGCTGCGAAGCTGGACCGTCGGTGTCGGAAAGATCGGCCGCCTGCACACCGACCCGCGCGTCTACGAAGCGGCCCTCGGCGACATCGACTCTCCGGCCCTCATCGTCTCGACCAAGTTCACCGCTGGTGATTTTTTCAGCTATCTGCCTCTCAACCCGACGCTCTTCGGCGGACGCCATCGCCGGATCGTCGAACTGCAGGCGAGGCCGGAATTCGAGGGCTTCGGCGCGTTTCCAAATTTTCTCGGAGAAGAACACGCGCACGCCTTGCGCGTTCTCACCGCGGCCAATCCTCGCATCGTCGGCACGTACCTGTGGTCGCAGCTGGGTGGGCCGCTTCGCGCGGGGCCTCGATCGCTCTACACCGTGCACGGATTCTGGCTCTGGACGGACGTCAACGTGTACGTCGCCTCCCGCCTTGCGCTGGATCGTCAAGCCGATGTGAACCAGCTGGTCAGACGCTGGGCCGCCGAGCGATTCGGGGGTGATTCCGAAGTCGCGGCCGCCGTCGCGAGTCTTTTGACCGCGACGCGTGACGCAGTCCGCAAGGGCTTTTACATCCGGCCGTTCGCCGAACACGAGGTGCGGGTCCGCGGGCTGGAAATCCCGCCGCTGATGTGGATCTTCGAGTGGGACAGGCTCGGGGGGTGGCACAGCCTGTTGAGCCTCGTATATCGAGGCGCTCGAGACGAAGTCGACGTCGCCATCGACGAAGGTGAGGCCTCGGCGGCGGCCGTGCGGGAGTCGAGGCAGGCCCTCGTCACGGCGCTCGCAACCGTCCGCGCCGACACGTGCGGGTCGATCTGCGACGACGCGCGTCGATCGCTCGAGTACCAGGAGACGCTGTTCGACGCGCTCGCGGCGTGGCGGCTGGCGTTCCTCAGCTACTATCGCTGGCTCGAGACGGGTGACGCCGAGGCCTGGGCGCGGTGGACGGCGGGTCGGACCGCGTTCGAGTCTGCCGCGGCGCGGCACGCCGATCGCTTCGGGGCCGACCTGGACTTCCCGGCCTTCGACCTGGCGTCCGCGCGGCAGGCGATCGCGGTTGCCGGGCGCGGCGCCTGGATTCGCGTCGCAGCCGCTGGGATGTTGATCGGCGTGTGCGTGCTGCTTGGCGTGGGATGGCTGACGTCGCGGCGCCCGACGACCGGAACGCTCGACCTGGCCGCGAGGATCGGCCGCGTCCTCTGGACGGCGTCGGCCGCGCCATGGCGCCTGGCGGATCGGCCGTCGGACCTGCGTGCGTCGCTTGCCGCGGCCGCAGTAAGTCTCCTGCTGGTCGGCTTCGTGGCCGGCGCGCTGGCCGGATTCACGACCGCGTGGATCGGCGCCGGGGCACTACTGATCGTCGGGAGCGTCGGTCTCGCGCTCGAGAGCACGGCGTTGCAGCACGAGGGACGCGGCCGGCTGCTCGCGGCAGCCGTCGGCTCTTCGATTCCAGGATCGATGGTGCTCGTCGCGCTCCTCGCGTACCACGGACCCCTCGGCTTCTGGCATGGGTTCTGGATCTCGCCGGCGATTCGGATGACCGTCGTGGCGATTCTGGTCGCGACACTGCTCTGGGTGGCGGTCGCGATGTCGGCGGCGAGCGCGGGCGGCTGGTATCGACGGGTCGGCGGCTCGCTCGTGTCGCTCGGCGTCGGACTGCTCATGGCGAACATCCTGCTGCCCGACTGGGTGGACGTTCTGCGGTTCCTCGATCGCCCGCTGAACTTCGCCCCCGCCACGGAGACGATGATCATCGCGCTGCAGACCTACGTCAGCGTCAGCCTGGATTCCGGTGCGATGCCCTGGGTGCTCGGCGCGCTGGCGCTTGGCGGCGGGCTGGCGCTCAAACGGAGCGCGTAAATCAGCGGCGGCTACTGGGGCTTGGGGCTTGGGGCCTGGGGCCTGAGGCTCACGTCCAGACCGACGACCTCGTTGATCGCTTCGTACTCGTACTGCATGGAGAACGTCGAACGGCCGGCGATCAACACTTCGGCCTTCGACTCCATCGAGACCGGCACGCGCACGCCGGCGATGCGCGCGTACTTCCGCACGACATCGACGCGCCGCGTCCAGAACGACGGGCGTTTCACCAGCCGTCCCTCGATGGAGACGAGATCCGCATTGTCATCGGTCAGCAGGATGCTCCCGACGACCAGCATGGAGTCCGAGCGGCGCGGCGTGATCCCGACCCGCACGAAGCCGAGCTCGGCGGCTTCAGGCGCCCCGAACTCGTAGTTCAGCCGGCTGAGCGCGCTGCGCCCCAGTTCTCCCGAGTTGCGCGCGCGGCGCTCCGCTTCGAGCGCCGCGCGGAGCACCTTCGAGCGGATCAGGCCCGAACCGGTCTCCTCGAGGATCTCGAACTGGAATCCTCGCTCGGGATCGAGCGTCGTTCTCGCGATGAGCGACGCCGTCATCTTCCCGTTGCGTGACGCCGCCTCGAGGCGCCGTATCGCGCGGTAGCTCACGAGCGGCGTGTCAACCGCGTCGAGGAACCGATCGACGTGCGGGAAAGCATGGGCCGGAGCCTCGCTGCCCGGAGCGGGTCCGGCCTCCTGCGCCCGGGAGATGACCCATCCGCCGGCAAGCATGACCGCCAGGCACGAGACTGCCATCCGCATCATGACCTCCGATTGGGCGCGGGATCGGGCAAGGCTACCCCCGGCGTGTAAAGCGTTCGTGTCGAGCATCATACGCCCGTGCACGCCTTAAGCAATGGCCGAGCTGATCAGCGCATTCCCCAGGGGGTCACACGGTTGTTTCCAAAGATTCACGTTGAGATTACTCCAGAGGTCCACGATCTAGGGTGTTTGCCTGAAGCCCCAGGAGAAACCGTCATGCGTAATAGAACCCCCAAAACGCGCGAGGAAACCGCCGAAGACGTGGGCACCCTCTGGACAATGCAGCGGCAGGGGCGCACGTCGCGGTGCGCGTTGATGGTCTGGCCGCGGGCGTGGGAGCTCCGCGTCGTCGTCGGCGACGAAACCTTGCAGTCGGAACGCTGCGACCGCGCGGGCGAGGCATTCATGCTTGCCGAACGATGGAAACGTTGGATGCTCGATCAGGGTTGGCGCCAGGTCGTTCCAGCCAGGAAGGCCCGCGCTCCAATCGGCGACCGTCCGACCGCCTGACTCATCGCCGCCTCCATCCGTTCACCGGCCCCGGGTTCAGGAGCGTGTCCACCGTGATGGCGCCGTTCTTCTTGAAGACCGCGCCGTTCTTCATCACGAACTGCACGTTCCGGAGCGCGTCGACATCGTCGAGCGGATTGCCGGTGACGGCGATGAAGTCGGCGTAGTTGCCCGCCTTGATCGGGCCGCGCTCGTGGTACACGTCGGCCGCCTTGTAGCCGTTCGTCGTGAGCGCCTTCAGCGTGTCCTTCGCAGGGATGCCCGCCGCCTTCCACGTCAGCAGGAAGTTGATCGTGAGATCGCCGCGGGTCATCCACCCGCCGTTCGGCTTCGTCATGCGCTCGTTCCAGTAGTCCATGTCGGTCGAGAAGGTCACCGGCACGCCCTTCTGCCACGCGCTCCGGAGCTGGTCCGCGGCGCGCTTCTGCCCCTGTTCCGTCCCGCGATACGGGGTGAACGGCGTGTCGGTGCTGGCGAGGTAGATGGTCTTCTGCGCCATCTGGGCGTGCTGTTCCGGCGTGAGCTGCTGGCCGTGAGAGATCACGTGGATGCCCGCGTCGATGGCGCGTTGTCCGCCCTCGCGTGTCTGGACGTGCCCGTCGACCTTCGCGCCTCCCTTGGCGGCCTCGGCGATGAACAGCTTCATGTCGTCCACGGAGTAGCCCCACGGCTTGCAATCCACGCAGATCTTGATCGTCCTGGCTCCGAACAACAGGTTCTCCCGGACCGCTTTGACGATCTCGTCCGGCGTGTTCGCTTCGAGGTATTCGGGATACACGAGGCTGTGCTGCTTGTACATCTCGGGCGTCGGCGTGAACTGCCCGCCGGTCCCTCCGATGATCAGCCCGGATGGAATGATCGTCGGGCCCGGCAGCCAGCCCTGCTCGATCGCCGCGCGCAGCGCCGTGTCGGCGTACATCGCGTTGTTGCCGACGTCGCGAACGACCGTGAAGCCGGAGGCGAGCAGCTGCATGGCGTTCGACGCCGCCTGGATCGCGCGCAGCGGGGTCGAGTCGAGCACGAACGTCAGGTAATAGATGTTGCTCTCCGGGACCTCTTTGTAGGTGATGGCCATGTGGGTGTGCGCGTCCACGAGGCCCGGCAGGACCGTCAGGCTCGAGAGATCGATGACCTCGGCCCCCGGCGGGATCGCGAGACCGGCGCCGACCTGCCGGATCCGCTCCCCCTCGACCAGGATCACCTGGTTCGTCGCGACGGTGCCCGATTCAGGGTCGACGAGCCGCCCGGCGCGGACGGCGACGATCTTCTGCGGCGCCGCCGGCGCGGGCTGGGGCTGCGCGCCCGCGGGCAGAGCCATACAGAGGGTCGACAGAACAAGGGGCCCCACGACGAACCGGATCGTTCCTTTCATCTTTTGCTCCATGACCGTTATGACCGTTCAGAACTGTGCATGACCGCGACACACTCGGACGATTTTCAAGGGAGGCTGGGGAGGATAAAGGAGGATGACTTCACGTGACTTCACCGATCACGAAGCCACGGATTTCGCGGATTACACGGATGCTGCTTTTAGGCGGGCAACATGCCGTCACGCGGACGGCCCGGCGGAGCCGGGCCTTGCTGGCGTATGAAACGCCGCGGGGCGTGAGCAACCCCGTCGCTTCAATCTGCTCACGCCCCCCGGCGTTTCATACGCCAGCGCCGCGCTGCGCGCGGCGTCCGCGTGACAGTCAAGCCGTGATCCGCGAAGTCAACCTCCCTAAACCTCCCAGACCTCCTTTCAAAATTCCGCCCAAACGTGTCACGCGCAGTCACGCGGGACAGCGTCCCGCTGGACTCCGGTTGTCCGGGAGAGCATAGTGCAGAGTCGTGGCGGAGATCATTCAGTCCACGCCGGACGGGGTGCTCATCAATGTGCGCGTGATCCCGCGGGCGGGCCGGTCAGGCCTGAGCGGCACGCGCGGTGACGCCCTCCTCGCGCGACTGCAGGCGCCGCCTGTTGACGGGAAGGCGAACGACGAGTTGATTGACCTCATTGCCGAGGCGCTCGGCGTCCCGGCTCGCGCCGTCTCGATCGTCGCCGGGGAGCGCTCCCGTCAGAAACGCGTGCGTGTTTCCGGCATCGACGCGCGGACCGCGGCGTCACGACTCATGTAGACGACTCGTCGAGACTCACTTGGAGCTGAACGGATTGCGATCGAAGTCGAAAACGAAACGAACTGAGGGTCCGAGTTCCGTCCCTGACCGATACGTCCCGGGGATGGCGCCGAAGTCAGCTGCGTCGAATTCCTGAAAAAAGGCGAGGACACCAAGCCGCAAGCTCGCCGTGCCGGCGAAGAGGTCACCCTTTCGAAGATCGAACAGCTTCACCGTCAGGCGCGGCTCCACCGCCCATCGAGTGAAATTCTCGGCTGCCGGTACGACGAACATGTACGCGCCGAGCGCGACGCCGCCATCCATGCGGCTCGTCAGCCGGCGATCGAAGAATCCCTCGATGGTCCACAATTGAATGGTACGGTCGACGGTGGTGCTGCTTGGCTCGTACTGGAGGTCGTTTCTTCCTCGCAGGTAACTGAGACCCACGCCGAGGGCGTACACCCGCTTGGTGAGGTCGACTTTCCGGCCCTTGACTATGGTCTCGTTGCCTTGCAGGCCTTGCTCCGCTCGTTCGCGATCTTGCACCTTCTTGAACAGGCAGGGCGTCGAGAGAGCGACAATCCGCTGTCCGTCACTGGACTCATACGCACAAAAGAGCTTCACGTCGAGCTCGTAGCCCGTGAAATCCCCAGGTCCGCTGAGTTTCTCCAGCCATCGCCAGCCCTGCGCATGAACCGGCGCCGCGGAGAGGATCGCCGCGCTGCAGATCGCCACGACGAGCGTTCGTCGTCTCATAGCTTCTCCCCCTCCGGAACTGGTTTCGTGCCCGGGCTGCTATTCGCGTTCGACGAAAACCGGGCGAGAGCTACTTCGTGCCTGATTGCGAGAACGGCGTGAAGATGTTCTCGAACGTGCCTGACCTCACGAGCTCTGGATCGCCGGCCGGCACGACGACCGACCGAGGCGTGCCGCTGGCGCAGAATACCCGCAACGAATCTTGCTTTTGAGCCACAACGTAGCACGCGTTCCCTTTATACAGAGCTTTTTCTCCCTCGTTGTGCCAGAGAATGCGATAGGGCACGTCGAGCAGGATGACGGTAAAGGCAACGATTGCGATCCCGGCGCCCATCAGGAGCGGCCCCACGCGCTCGCCTCGGCGCGCCGCGACGCGAGCGACCCTGGACCATCCGAACAACATCCCGAGGACGCCGATGGACAACACCTGACGATAGGCCGTGTGGTTATCGTAGTTCGTCGGAGCCAGCTGTGACAGTGCCCCGACCGACGCATCGTCGACAGCGGTCAGCGTGGCGTTCAGCAGATCGGGGTAACGCCAGAACACGACCCACCAATCGAATACGAGAGACAGCGCCACAATCAGCAAGGCGAGCGCCGACGAGGGCGTCAAGCCGGTGCGGAGCACCGACCTGGCGATCGCGGCCGACATGGTGCGGACCCTCTCGTCGGCGGTGCTCGAAACTCTTCGAACGAGGGCGATGACTTCGCCGACGACGAGAACGACGAGCGACACCGCAACGATCAGCGTCAGCGGCGCGACGATGGACTTGAGGCCCCACCGCAGCCACGACAACGGCGTTTCGGGCATCCAGCTCGCGTCCAGACCCAACGCCATTTGATAGGCATACGAGTTGAAGAAACCCAGCACGAAGCAGGCGAGCAGGGCCACGAGCGCAAACAGGCCGGCGCGCGCCGCGTTCCGCGAAATGAACGCCCAGAGTTGTTGCCGGAGGGAAACGCCAGGCTCGGCGACGACGTAGTCGCCGGCATCCACGAGCTCGAGCAGCAGCTTTGACGCGCTTTCCGGCCGGCGCCGCGGATCCGGATCCAGAGCCTTTTCGACGAGGCGAACGAATGGGACCGGAAGGTCCGGCCGACGGTCGGCGATGAATCGGCGTTCCCCTCTCGCGTGGGCTCTCTCGACCTCCTCGGTCGTAGTGCCTTCGAACGGGTACCGACCGGTCACCAGAAAATACAGCAGCACTCCCGTGCTGTAGATGTCCGTGGCCACGGAGCCCGCGTGGCCGGCCAGCGCCTCGGGCGCCATGTACAGCGGCGTGCCGTGCACACCGCCGAGTCCCGCGCCGCTGCGGTCACGCAACGCCGAACCCGCGCCGAAGTCCATGAGGACGATCCGGCCGCCGTCCGCCCTCATGACGTTTCTCGCCTTGATGTCGCGGTGCACGAGGTTGGCGCCGTGGACCGCGGACATGGCGCGGCAGACCGACTGACCGATCATCATGGCTTCCTGCGCTCCCAACGTGCCCTGAGCGCGCACGACTTGATCGAGAGTCTTGCCGGTCACGAGCTCCATGCACAGCCCGACGCGCCCGTCGTGCACTTCGACTCCGAAGACCGATACGACGTTCGTGTGGCTGATTTTCGCGATCGCCCGTCCTTCGCGCAGGACGCGATCCCGCAGCGCATCGGTCACACCGTCAATCGCGTGAAGCAGCTTGACCGCGACGTAGCGCTCGAGGTCCGGGTCCCAGGCGCGGTAGACCCGGCCAAACGTGCCGTGACCCAGCTCCTGGACGAGGTCATAGCGGCCCCAGCGACGCAGGATGGGCTCGAGCGCGGGCGCTGCGCTGTGCGTTCGGTCCGCGGATACCGGTTCGTCCATGAGCCGATGGGCGCTGGCGAGTTCGGCTACGACCCGGAGCTGCTCGACCAGCTCACGAGAGTCGTCGTCCTGCGCTTGTGAGTCGACGGTGGCCCAGTCCACCGCCGTTCCGTCAGCAACCGAATCGCACAGTTCATCTATCGGACGATTAGCGGGCATGACGCATCTCATCCGCCAGGCGCCGGATGGCGCGGCTCACGGCCACACGGGCGGCGTTTGCGCTCGGCTTCCCGAGCGCGACCGCGAGGTCGTCGTATCGATAGCGCAGCTCGAGACGCGCGATGATCGCTTCTCGATCGTCCGGACGCAGCCGCGCCAGCGCCGCCTCATACCTCGCGATTTTCTCCTGGCCCAGCATCTGTTCCAGGGGGGATTGCTCGTGCGCGGCCAGGTCCGGCGGCAACTCGGTCTGCGCCGGACGCCGGATCGACCTGCGAACGATATCCGTGATGCGATTGGCGAGCGCCTGACGCAGGTACGCCTGCAGCGCCCCTTCGTGACGTGGCTCGAAGCGATTCAGATGCTTCAGCGCCGAGACGACCGTGTCCTGCACCAGGTCCTGAGTGTCCTGGCTGCCGCGCGCGTACCCGGGCAGCCGGCCGTGAGCCCATCGCCGCAAGGGAGGCAGGCATCGCGCAAGGAGGCGCTCGAGGGCCTCGTTGTCACCTGCCCTGAATCGGCTGATCAGGTCGAGCGTCTTTTCCGGGGAAAGGGTCTCGACCGCGCTGAATCCTCGTACGGGCTCCGACGGGGAGCGCCCGTCTCCGTTCATTGGAATTCCCTGGAGCGCCCACATCATACCGGCTGAGCTCACGTCGAAGGTGCACAAAATCACGGGCAGTGCCGCGTCGACGAACTACGGCTACTTGGCATAACGACCGCCCTGCGCATATCGCACAGGTCGCTCGCCAGGGCTGCGCCGGGCTCACTCAAGGGCGGCGGACCTGAGAGGTCCGCCCTCCGGGGGTCGATGGGGAGGTGCCGCCTCTGTAATGAAACACTCCAGACGACGTTGACTCAGATAGGAGTGCCCGCTTCAGGGCGTCAGGAAGGTCATATGGAGCCGTTGAAAGTCTTTATTGGCAGTTCGACCGAAGCATGCGTCCGGGGAATCGCGCCCCGGTTGACGACGCTGCTCACGAACAACGGCTTCAAGGCCACGATGTGGTCCGACCACGACGACTTCGCCCCCGGCGAGTACACCCTCGACGCGTTGCTGAACATCGCGAGGGAGGTCGATTTCGCCCTGTTTGTCTTCTCGAAAGACGACAAGGTCGAGATCCGGGGCGCCACGCATTTCATCCCGCGAGACAACGTCCTGCTCGAGTACGGCCTGTTCACGTCGCAGCTCGGACGGCTCCGGGTCGGCGTCGTCCAGGAAGAGGGCGTCAAGCTCCCGGTCGACGTCAACGGGATGGGGGTCGCCAGGTTCACCAACGGAGACGACCCTCACCGCAATGCCACGCTGGAGGTTGCGGTCAATGATCTCGCCAAGAGGTGGAAGCGGCTCGACGCCGCGCCGCCGTTCGGTCAATTTGCGGATTCTGAGCTGGGATTCACGGCGACCTTGAAATCCGCGCACGAAACCCTGGAATGCATCCGGGAGCAATTGTGGCGGTTCTCGCGGCATCAGGCAAAGTGCGATGAGCCGGTCGACTTTGACCCGAAGGGCTACTGCGTCTCCACGTACGCAGAAGCGCTCAGTCGGGTCTCGACGCGATTCTGGACGACGACCTATCTCTCATCCGGTTTCTGGACGAAGAAGCAGGCCAGAGTGCTCGCGGCCAATCAGAAAATGATGGAGCGCCTGGGCAGGGGAGGAGAGGCTCGACGGCTGTTTCTCGTTCAACAATCGCTGAAGGATGAAATCGACGCGTGGAAAGAGCAGCACATCCTCGATCGAAAGATCGGCCGCGTCGATCGCCTCAAGATCCGGCAGGAACAACTCACCCAGCTCCGGGAAAATGTCGCGGAGCTCCAGAAGGCCGGCTGCAAGGTACGTGTGGTTCACGATGCCTCCTCGGCCTTCCACAAGCTGCCGACGGAGATGGGGTTTCAACAGAGCGACTCCGAGCTCGCGATCTACGACCGGTTCAGAGTGGATGTCTTCAAAGGGGGGAGCTCCGGGACGATCAGCGGGGTCGCATGCTTCACGCCGGCGATCGACACGTTCGACGCGTATCTCGAGCAGGCGGAAGCCTACTTCTGCAAGCTCTGGGACAACGCCTCGGAGATGAGCGATTTCATGGAGGAGCTGGCGGGGTCCCTGGCCGCCGCCGAGGCCCGCCTCAATTACGAGACGAATTGGCTGGCTTTCTACGAGTTTGCGCTGGGGCCGGATGATACGAACCTGAAGATCGCCGAAAGCAAGCGAGTCGAAGAGGTTCTGCGAAAACTGGGCAAGTGGGGGCGGCTCGAGCGCTGTCTGGATGTCGGGACCTGCACCGGACGCTATCCGATGCTGCTGAGCGCTGGCCTCAGCCCGTCGGGTACGGTCATCGGCATCGACGACGACGTGGATTGCGTGCGTTTCGCGAAGGCCAACGTCGCGCAGCGGTGCCCCGGCAATCATCAGATCGACATCCGGAAGGACGATTTCGCCGCCGCAGACTTCAGAGAGCGCTTCGACGTGATCACGTGCATGCTCGGGACCCTCTCGCATTTCGGCCGAGACATGACACGTCCCGTCGGCCAGACCTACAAGGACAAGCTCCAGGACATCCTCGTCCGGATGGCCACGCTGCTCAGGAGCGACGGGCATCTCATTCTGGGAACCTGGTCCGACCACGCCCGCACGACCCAGCACATGCTTGGCATCTACAAGGAGGGCGACCGCAAACGGCTCGCCGACTGGACGCCGTGCACGCGGGAGCTGCGGCAGCGTCTCCGCCAGGCGGGGCTGGAGATTGTCGAGGAGGTCCAACCCGACGTCCGGCTGGATTTTACCGTGTGCCGACCTGCGTAGCGGCCGCGCTGATAAGTGAGAAACCTATGGACATGCACTCATCGCGGGAGACGTCGAGGCTGCGTGCCCTCCTGTGGGTAGCGCCATGCATCGCAGCGTGGTCCCTCATTCCGAAGGTGGCGTCCAGTACCGGTGGCCTGGACTCGCTTGGCTTTCTGTTCTGGTCGAGCCTCGTGTCTGCAGCGTGCCTGCTGTTCTGCACGGCGTTGTCGGGCAACTGGCGAAATCTCCGGAGCTACTCGGCGACCGATCTTCGGCGGATCGCCGCGCTGGCCGCGCTCGGCACCTTTGGCTACTACGCGCTCCTGTACTCCGCGTACGCCCATAACAATCACGGCAGGATTGCGATTGTGATCATCACCCAATACACGTGGCCGGCCCTGGCCGTCCTGTGGTCGGTTGCGCTCCTGCGCGAGAAGGTGACCAGCCGTCTGCTCCTGTCGCTGATCGTCGGTATTGTCGCGGTCTCGGTGGGCGCCGGCGGCGCGGGCGCTGAACCAGACACCCTCTTGAAGCTTCCTCGCGTTGCGCTGGCGGCGGTCGTCTTCGGTCTTTACACGACGCTCCTCAAGCGGGTCGACTACGAGCCCTACTCGAGCATGGCCGTCAGCTTTCTGGTGGCAGCGGTCCTTTCGATGGCGACGGGTGCATTTGTCTCGTCGGGCAACAGCGTCTCATGGTTCTCGGCAGAGCATCTGTCCTCGACAAGCCCGGCGCTCGCGTCGGTGCTGGTCAACGGCGTCTTTGCCAATGGCTTGTCGTACGTCTGCTGGTACAGGGCGCTGCGCGCCGCGCCCGTGACGTTCGTCGCTCCGTGGGTCGCGCTCACGCCGGTCCTGGCGGCTGTCGTCGCCGAACCGTCGATCGAGTTCCACGTCGAGCACTGGGCCGGCATCATCCTGGTGCTGGTGTCGGCATTGTTGGCGACGCTGGAGCCCAGACGTTCCAGCGAACGCCGGCCGCAAGGCGCTCACCGTTACACCCTGGCCGAGGAATCGCGGTGACGGCTCTCTCAAAAAGGGGAGAACTACAGCGGCGATGGTCCGAGAACCTCCAGCCCGTACTTCGGGCCAAGGAGAGCGATCCGCTCCATCAGCTCTGCTTCAGACGGCGCGCTCCCGTGCTTCGACTCGCCGTAGTCGAAGAATCCTTCGATGTTGCCGGGCGTGAACAGCACGAGCACCCGGGCCGCCCGGCGCGAGCAGTTCTTGAAACAGTGCGGCACGCCGCGCGGGACAAACGCCGAGCCCCCTTCGTTGACCCTCAAGATGCGGCCGTCGACCCAGAACGTGATTTCTCCCTCGAGAACGTGGAAGAACTCTTCCTCGCCCGCGTGCGTGTGAAGCGGAGGTCCGCCGCCGGGAGGCTCGATGGCCTCGAACGCGAAGTGCGTGTTCCCGGTTTCCGCGGACGTCGTGAGGATCCGATAGACGCCACCGCCTGGACCGAACCGAATCCGTTCCAACGACGCGACAGTCTCCAGCATGAGCTCTCTCTCTTCGCTTGAACGTTGGTATCTCAGATCACCTTACGAAGAGAGCCGGCCGTCCTCCTGACGAAGGACTGACGAAACCCTCACGTTCCTCCCACGGCAGGCCTAAAGGCCTGCGCTACGCTTCGAGCGAATCTGCGGCAGCAGGATGTCCCGCACGTAGTGCCAACACGGGACAAGCGCCAGCGCCTCCTGGGCGTACTTCTCCGCTAGGCCGGCGTCCGGGGTCGCGAGGTTCAGATGGCTCCACGCGAGGTTCATCAGCAGCTCCGGCTCGCCCCAGGAAGGCTCCAGCGGATCGCGCGCGAGTCCTTTCGTCTGCCTGGCCGACGCGAGCCCTTTCTGATACGTCGCCAGCGCCGCGGCCTGCCCGCCGCCGCGCTCGGGACCGACGACCCACTGGATGGCGCCCCACACCCAGAGCAGCCGCGGATTGTCCGGCGCCGCGGCCCGGGCCTCCTTGAGCAATCCGCTTGACCGGGTGATCAGCTCCTGCAAGCGCGCGGGATTCTCACGATTCAGGTAGATCAGGTTGCTCAGGCAGCCCGAGGCGGCCACCTTCGCATCCACAAACGCCGGGTCACTCGTGAACGCGTGCTCGAACTCGCTCACCGCTCGCGTCGCGTCCTGTTCGAGCTCTTTCGGATCGGCCGAATCGTTGAAGCCATTGAGGACCTTTCGCCACAGCGCGAACCCGCGCCAGTACCGGACCCGAGACGCGAGGTCGCCCGTTTCCGTGAACGGCGCCAGTTCCTCGAACAGACGCTGGAGCGCCGCTCGGTCCCCTTCGTAGTCGGCGCGTTGAATCCGTTCGACGATCTCTATGACTTTGGCCGATTGCGCGGCCGCGCCCATCGGCAGAAGCGCTATGAGCGCGGCTGGAAGCACGAGACGCAGATGAGTAGTCATGCGAGAACGCTAGAGGCGCCGACGACGCGGGGCAATGCCGGATCGGTCGCCGACGTTCTGCGGCGGCCAACGAGCAGGGTTGACGGTAAACGGGCGGCGGCTAGCGGCCCATATCGCGCAGCACGCGCGACCGCTGCCGGCTGGCCACGATCGTCGCGCCGCTGCGGAGCGCAATCTGGTAGCGCGAGCCGTCGTACGGCATCCAGGACGCCACGTGATCCAGGTTCACGATGTGCGATCGGTGGGCGCGCACGAAGAGCCGGGGATCGAGCCGGCGCTCGAGGTCCGACAGCGTCAAGTTGATCCGGAATCGTCGTCCGGCCGTGTGGACGATCACGAAGTCGTCGCAGGCCTCGAGCCGCTCGATCGATGCGACCCGTATCGGGACGATCCTGTCCCCCTCGCGGACGTACAGACGGGGAATCGGCCCGTCCGCGAGCGCCTCGCGCGCGCGCTCGGTCGTGCCGGGGCCCATCTGGCGCTCGAGGAGCGGCCGCGCGCGCTCGAGCGCGCGCCCGAACCGCTCGCGGCCGAACGGCTTGAGCAGATAGTCGAGCGCCGCGAGCTCGAAGGCCGTCACCGCGAACTGGCTGTGCGCCGTCGTGAAGATCACCGCTGGCGAGTGCTTGACGCGCGAGAGCACGTCGATTCCCGAGGCGCCCGGCAGCTGAACGTCCAGGAACACCAGATCCGGCTGCAGTTCGTCGATTGCCGCGATCGCCGCGCGGGCGTTCGTGGCCTCGCCGAGGCACTCCAGCCAGGGAACCTCCAGGACGAGCTCGCGCAGCCGGCGCCGCGCGAGCGGTTCGTCTTCGACGATCAGCCCGGTGATGGTGGCGTTCACGTTCATGCGACCGACCCCAACTCGTCCGCCGGCTTGAGGGGCAGCTCGATGCTGACCGCGAATCCCGGGGCGTGACGATCGATGGCGAGTACGGCGCTCGCGCCATACAGCGCGGCGAGGCGCCTCCGGACGGATCCGAGGCCGAGACCGTCCGTCGCGCCGCCGGTCTCGCCGCCGCCGTCATCGACGACGCGGAGGATGAGGCGCGCCCCGTCGACTCGCGCGCTCAGCGTGATACGGCCGCCATCGGGGCGATCGGCGATGCCGTGGCGCACGGCGTTCTCGACGAGCGGTTGAAAGATCAGCGGCGGAACCGGCACCGAGAGCGCGGCCGGATCCGCCGACGCGTCAACTCTCAGCCGGTCTCCGAGACGCAACTGCTCGAACGCCAGGTAGTCCTGCGTGAAACGCCACTCCTGTGCGAAAAGCACCTCGTCTTCCGTGCCGAGCGCATACCGGAGCAGATCGCCGAGGCACTCGAGCGCTTTGTCGGCGCGCACGGGATCGCTCGTCACCAGAGCGCCGACGGAGTGCAGGGCGTTGAACAGAAAGTGCGGGTTGACCTGCGCGCGCAGCGCGACCAGCTGCGCCTGCTGGGCGAGCAGGCGGGCGTCGGCGGCCGCCGTTTCCTCGGCGCGTATCCGTCGATGCGCGCGGATTGCATACGAGAGGCCGGCGACCACGAGATACAGCCACGACCCCATCAGGAGATTCCAGATCATCACGGGCGACCTGCGAATCGCCGCAATCGCCTCTGGCAGGCGGCCCAGCGCGACATCGAGCCACACCCATGACGTCGAGTACAGCACGCTGTATACGATCAGCCCGATTCCGTGAGCTATATAAAAGGATGGGGCGCGCCAGTCCCACGCGACCCGCTCGGTGAGCCGCCAGACCACCAGGCCCATGAGGCCTGCCGTGCCCATCGCGAGCACGCCCCACGGGAGCGTCTCGAGCGGCGGGCGCCCGGAGGCCGACGCGCTGGCCAGCGACCAGAAGAACGCGGCGGCCAGCCAGCCGATGACGTACGCGATCCATCCCATGGTGTCCTCGAAGCTGCTGGGATGGTTGCACGCGACCGGAGACGCTGTCCAGCTTCTCGCGGCGCCGCATCGCCGTTCACCGACGCATCCGACAGCTCGCCGTTCGGAAACGAACAAGCACAGCGCGGGACCGGACACCCGCGCAACGTGGCGCGGACTGCGCCCGTCTAACCTTGCTATCAAGGGGCTGCCCGATGACTTCCATTCTGCGCGACGCACGCTGGGGTATCCGACTCCTCGGTAGACACCCCGGATTCACCGCCGTCGCCGTCCTGGCGCTTGCGCTCGGGATCGGCGCGAACGCGGCCATCTTCAGCGTGGTGCACGCCACGCTGATCGCGCCGCTGCCCTACGAAGATCCCGACCGGATCGTGATTGTCTGGTCGCGCGTCCAGAACCAGCGGAACGGCACCGCGGCCGGCACGTACGTGGAGTGGGTACGCCGGAGCAAGTCCTTCGAGGCGCTGCACGCCTGGTCGGGACGCCGCGTCACTCTGTCGCCAACCGGCACGCCAGAGCTCGTGCAGGCGCGGATCGCCACGCCCGGCTTCCTCACGGCCCACGGCTTCAAGGTGAGCCTGGGACGCGACTTTCTTCCGGAGGAAGGCGTCGTAGGGAAGGACCAGGCGATCATCGTCACACACCGGTTCTGGCGGACTCGTTTCGGCGGGAACCCGGATATCGTCAACCAACAGGTCCGAATCGACGGGAAGCCGCATACGCTCGTGGGCGTTCTGGCGCCGGGCGTCGCCGATCGGCTCGAGAGCCAGCTGTTCTTTCCGCTCGCGTTTACGCCGGACCAGCTGAACCACGATTTCCACTGGTTGCTGGTGCTGGGGCGCCTCAAGCCTGGTGTGACGCTGGCCCAGGCAAACGCCGACATGGTGGACGTGGCGAAGCGCATTGCGGACGATCACCCGAAATCCAACACGGGTTGGAGCGCGAGCGTCGAGCCGCTGCAGAACAACTTCCTCGGCCCGGACCTGATCGCGACGCTGTGGATGCTCCTCGGCGCCGTCGGGTTCGTCCTGCTCATTGCGTGCGCGAACGTCGCGAACCTGTTGCTCGCCCGGGGGATGGCGAGGCAGCGCGAAATGGCCGTGCGGTCGTCGCTCGGCGCGTCGCGCGGCCGGCTCTTCCGCCAGTTGTTCACCGAGAGCGTCCTGCTGGCCGGGGCCGGTGGAGCGCTCGGCATAGCGCTGGCCTTCTGGCTCACGCAAGGCATCATGGCGCTCGTCCCGCCCAACACGCTGCCGTCCGAAGCGGACGTGCGGATGAGCGTGCCGGTCCTGTTGTTCACGCTGTCCGTGTCGCTCCTCTCGAGCGTGTTGTTCGGCTGCGCGCCGGCCTGGCAGGTGACCCGGCCGAACGTCAGCGAGCTGTTGAAGCAGGCGGGCCGTTCCATGATTGCCGGCCGGCAGTGGATGCGCCGGGCCTTCGTGGTCGTGGAGTTCGCGCTGGCGCTGACGCTCCTCGCCGGCGCGGGTCTCGCGATCGCCAGCCTCGTCAAGCTGACAACGGTGGACCTCGGGTTTCGGACCGACCATCTGCTCACGTTCTCGGTCCCGGTACCCGACGGCCGCCTGCAGGGGCCCGAGCAGATCGACGCGTTCTACCGGCGGTTCCTCGACAAGGCACGCACCATTCCTGGCGTCACGTCTGTATCGGTCTCGACCGGAATGCCGGTGTTTGGTACGAACTTCGGCATGCCCTTCTTCATCGCGGGCTCGCCGGTGGCAGATCCTTCGCAGCGCCCGGGTGCCGGCTTCAACATGGTGACGCCGGAGTACTTCACGACCTTCGGCATCCCGATGAGCCGCGGACGCGCGTTTACCGAGCAGGATTCCGCGAGCTCGCCGCGCGTCGCCATCGTCAACGACGCGTTCGTGCGTCAATACCTGAAGGACGTCAATCCGCTCGAGCAGCGCATCGTCATCGAGCAGCTGATTCCGGGTGTGGCGCAGCTCGGGCCGGCGGTCGAATGGCAGATCGTCGGCGTGTACCCGGCGGTCCGGAACCGCGGGCCACGCGGAGACTTTCCCGAGATCGACGTGCCGTTCGCGCAGAGTCCGTGGCCGCAGGCGGCCGCCGCGGTCCGCACGACGCTCGACCCGGACAGCGTGCGCAAGAGCGTCTCGGCCGTCATGCGGGAGCTCGATCCCGAGCTCCCCATCACAGACGTTCAGACGATGAATCAGGTGGTCCACCAGACACTGGCGGGCGATCGGTTCGGTGCATTCCTGTTCGGCGGCTTCGGGGCCGTCGCGCTGGTGCTCGCCGCTCTCGGTATTTACGGCGTCATGTCGTTTACGGTCGCGCAGCGCACGCATGAGATCGGCCTGCGCATGGCGCTCGGCGCGGGCCGCGACCGTATCGTCCGGGAGATTCTCGCCGAGGGACTGACGACGGCGCTGATTGGCGCCGCCATCGGATCGATCGGCGCGTACCTCGTCGGGCGCGCGATGCAGGGGATGCTCTTCGGCGTTGGGGGGGCGGACCCCGCCGCATTCTCGATCGTTACGGCGATCCTGCTGGCGTCGGCGGTCGTCGCGTGCCTCATTCCCGCGATGCGCGCGGCGTCCGTCGATCCGATGACCGCGCTTCGTCAGGAGTGACGCGATCCGCGATCTTCCTTCCGACGGCGCACCTCGCGTGCTAGGCTGCGGCTCTCGTTCGCGCGCGCCAGATACCTGTTCGCCGGGCAGGAACCTCCTTGACCCGCGTTCCGACATGTCGGCGCGCGGATAGGAGGGCCCAGTGGGCGAGCTCAACAGGCATCCATTCCTCCGCAAGTCATTCACAACTTCGCTGGTGGGGCGCGCGAGCCTACCGCTGATGGTGATTGCCCTCGCAGGTTTTCCCTCCCCAGGTCCAACGGCCGGCGCAGCCCGGCCTGAGTTCCCCGTTCCGCTCGATACGGCAGAGATCAACATGAGTGCGGCGCGTGCCGTGGCGACGCGGTACGTCGGAGACGACGGTTCGAAGCAGATCCTGGAGGGAAACCAAGCCCACCCACGTGCCTTGGCCGCCGCCGATTTCGACGAGGACGGTGTGCCCGATCTCGTCAGCGGCTACGCCGCGGGCGCCGGCGGCGTCATCACGCTGCGCCGTGGCAACGTTGATGCGATCTTTCCGAACACTCCAGCGGCGAAACAGCGTAGAGCGACCGGTCGATTCACGGACTCGCCGTTCTTGACCTTGGCCCGGATCTTTCTCCGCGCCGGCCGCGCCGGACTTTCTGCACGCCGGCGATTTTGACGCAGACGGTCACGCCGATGTCCTGGCGGCGGCGCAGGGCGGTGGTGCGCTGCTGCTCCGCGGCGACGGCAATGGTGGACTTCGTCCTGCCGAACGAATCGAATTGCCCGGGGCTGTGACCGCGATGACGGTCGGCGACATCAACGGGCCGTGACGGGTTGCCGGATGTCGTGTTCGGGATAACCGCCCGGCCGGACCGCAGGCGCTCATCTTCGCCGGGCGAGAAGGGGCTTTCGAATCGCCCGCCCGAGGCATTTGATCTGCCTTCTGGGGCCACGGCGCTGGCGCTCGGCGATCTAGATGATGACCTCGTTCCGGACGTAGCGGTGGCCGCGGGGTCCGAGTTGCTCTGATTCATCCACTGGACAGCCACAACGAGCTCAGGCTGAAACCCAGCCGTCGATCGCTTCCTTTCACGATAGCGGCCATGACCGTGGGGGAATTCGGCGGCGATCGCAAACCGATCTGGCTCTTGTCTCGCAGACCGGAGAGGTGCACGTGTTGACGAACACGGCGAGCGCAGTCAGAAACGAGATCGCCGGTGCGGGCGTTGCCGGATGGGAAAGTGACGTCGTGGCGCAGGGCTTCGGTGCCGGGGCGACGCGAATGATTCGCGCGCGAGTGGTGAACCGGCCAACAGATGATCTGCTCGTCGTCGATTCGTCCAACCATCGACTCCACATCCTCACCAGTCGCGGCGGTGCGCAGGTCACCGCGCAATCGCTGGACGGTGGTGGGTCGTGGAATCGCTACATCTCCGAGGCGGCCGCCGTACTTCCCATGCGCCTGAACATCGATGCGCGCGATGACCTGGTCATGCTTCGAGCCGGCCAGATCGCCCCCCTGGTGACGGTGACACAGGTGGGGACGACTTTCGTCGTCACCAACACGAATGACAGCGGAGCAGGCTCGCTGCGGCAGGCCATCCTCGACGCCAACGTCTCTGACGGCGACGCTCTCATCACGTTCAACATTCCGGGGCCGGGGCCTCATACGATCACGCCGTTAACACCCCTGCCAGCGGCGAACGTCGGTGAGCCGGTGCCCCCTGACTTCGGGACTGTGATCATTGACGGAACGAGTCAGCCTGGCTTCGCGGGCAGCCCCGTCGTCGAGTTGAGCGGCGCGATCGTCGGCACGAGCGGCAGCGGTCTGACGTATTGGCGCCCCCGGCTCTGTCGTACGCGGTCTGGTGATTAATCGTTTTGCTGCGGGCATCCTGTTCTTTGCAGGGTTTTTTCGAATTCAATATCGGGGGGCTTGTCGAAGGGAATTACATCGGCACCGACGTGAGCGGCACCAGCCGACCTGGGCAATTCCGTCCGGCGTGCGGCTCATACCGGGTTCAAGTTAGGTGGTATCACCATCGGAGGGACGGTGGCGGCAGCACGCAACATCATCTCCGGAAACGGGGAGTGGCATCGCTGGCAGTGCAGCAACACGGTGCAAGGAAACTTCATCGGCACCGATGTCACCGGGACGGTCGCCCTCGGCAACGCCGGTCTTGGCGTAGGCATAAGGACCGGGAATGGTCTGATTGGCGGAACAGCGCCAGGAGCGCGCAACATCATCTCGGGCAACGGGGATGATGGCCGTCTGGATTGACGAGGGTTCCTTCCTGGTCAGCAACAACTACATCGGCACTGACGTCTCGGGCGCACGGGCGCTGGGCAACGCCGGCGACGGGATTGAGGTTGGGAGCTCGGAGACGATTGCCGTGATATCAGGGAACGTCGCCTCGGCGAATGGCGGGTATGGCGTCCGTCGCCTTGTCCGAGAGAATCGATGTTCTGGACAATCGCGTCGGCACGAATAGCGCCGGGACGGCGGCGACTGGGCAACGTGCGCAGCGGGATCTTCTTCGGTGGTGAAGGCCACGCGGTCACAGGGAATCTCATTTCAGGGAACCGGGAGCACGGGCTTTTCTTGCTCAGAGAGGGCGGAGCGCCGAACATCGTTCAGGGCAACCGCATCGGCACCGACATGACCGGGACTGCCGCGATCGGCAACGTGGGCAATGGCGTGCACGCGTCCGGAGGACCAAATACGATTGGCGGCACGGACAGCGGTCAGGGCAATGTCATCGCTTTCAACGGCGGCGCCGGCGTAGCCCTCCCGGCAAATCTCTCAATAGGTTTGGGTGCCGTTCTGTCCAACGCCATTTTTTCCAATGGCGGCCTTGGAATCGACCTTGGAGAGGACGGCGTCACGCCTAACGACCCGTGCGACGTGGATACAGGGGCGGGCAACGACCTGCAGAACTTCCCCGGTATCACGGCTGTCGAGGGTTCGGCTTCAGCCATCACTATCCGGGGGCAGTTGAACAGCACGCCGAGCACCGCGTACCTCCTGCAATTCTTCGCCAGTGCGGCCGCCGATCCATCTGGTTTCGGTGAGGGAGCGAACCTGCTTGGGTCGACGACGGTGACGACGGACGGCACGTGCAACGCCAGCTTCGCCGTCACCCTGCCGGTGGCCGTCGCCGCGGGTCAGTTCGTGACGGCGACCGCGACGGACCCGCTCATGAGGACGTCGGAGTTCTCCAACGCCCTGGCGTTTGTTCCGCAGACGCCTCAGGAGGCGACGCGAATTCTCATAGGCCAGGTGAGAAGCCTGGTCGCGCAGGGCGAGTTGAACAGGATCCTGGGCTTCGTGCTCGAAGTGAAGCTTCGAGTCGCGATCTTCCTCATGGATCGCGGACACTTCCGGGCCGCAGCCCTGCAACTCCGTAGTTTCAACCGACTGGTGGCGGTGTTCGTCAAGGCCGGAAAGCTGGACCAGCCTCACGGGCAGGCGCTGATCGACTCAGCGAATGCGATCATCGACGCGGATTAGTCCTTGAGAGTGAGCCCGCGGTAGTAGCGCGAAGGCGTGGTGCCGATCGCGCGTCGGAACATCGCGATGAACGCGCTCGGGCTCGCATACCCGAGCTCGAGCGCGACGTTGGTCACGCGCTTCGCCCGCGGCCAGCAAGCGCAGCGCGTGAAGGAGCCGAAGCCGCTCGCGCCAGCCGGCGAACGTCATCTTCGTCTCCACACGGAACAGCCGCTCGATCGTCCGGGGGCTGGCGCCCGCCTGCCTCGCCAGCTTCGCGAGCGCCGCGCCTTCCCCGGGGTGGGCTTCCAGAAGGGCGGCCACTCGGCGCGCCCGCGGGTCGCCCGGTTGTGGCAGTTGAAGCGGCACGGTGCTGAGCGCCTTCAGCTGATCGACTAACACGCCGATTAACCGGGCATGTGCGGGGATGGCGCGGTTCAGCATGCCGATGTCGATCGTGTGCAGGATCAGCTCGCGGAGGAGAGGCGGAACGTTCACGACGCAGCAGTCGCGCGGCAGCGAACGCGCCACGCCAGGCTTGAAATACAGCGTGCGCAACGCGAGTCCCGCCGACACTTCGATGCTGCGCTCCACGCCGGCCGGAACCCACACGGCCCGGTGCGGCGGCACCACCCACGAGCCGCTCGCGGTGTGAACGCTCATGACGCCGGCCGACGCGTAGATCAGCCCGTGCCATTCGCTCCGGCTCCTCGCGAACGTGAAATTCTTCGTGAACCCGACCGCGAACGGACGCACCTGGATGCCAGACTCGGGGCTCGAGGGGGAAATCGTCGCCCGGCGTGTTCTCGACATTAATTGGCAGTTTACCGAAAGCGCGCCAGCGGGGGAATCGCTAGACTTCCCGCTGTCGAACATCACGGAGGAGCCACACGATGGCGAACCACGTCAGTCACTTCGCGATCAACGCCGACGATCTCCAGCGCGCGCGGCGCTTCTACGAAAACGTGTTCGGCTGGCGGTTCGAGCCCTGGGGGCCGCCCGGCTTCTACCTGATTCACACCGGCGCGCCTGACGATGCGGGCGTCCAGGGGGCGATGCAGAAGCGGCGCGAGCTCGTGCCCGGACAGCGGACGATCGGCTACGAGTGCACCGTCGGCGTCGATTCCGCCGACGCCGTTGCGAAAGCCGCCGAAGCGAACGGCGGCAAGGTGATCATGGCCAAGACCATCCTCCCGACGGTCGGCGAGCTCGTCTGGCTCCAGGATCCCGAAGGCAACGTCGTCGGCGCCATGAAGTACGACGAGCAGCAGAAGGCGCGCATGAGGCGCTAGGCTTGCCGCTGTCGCCGCCCTCGCGCTACCATTCAGCCGGTGCCGCGAGGGAGGCCGACGGTCCGCGTAAAGGGTTCAACCCACCCCCCGCCGTTCTTTCCATAACCTTCTGTTCCTCGCCCTGCCTGCGGACGACGGGCGGCACGAAAGGGAGTCGCTCCCTTTCGAAGGGAAGGGAAGGTGTGTGATGTCCGACGAGGCCCGTGCGTCCGCTCCCGCTTCGCGATCGCTTCCTGACGCTCCCAACCTGGACTGGCTCCGCAAGCAGGCGAAGCGCCGGCTCGAGGAGCTGCAACAAGTAAACGCGGACGCCAAGCTCGCCGACGCGCAGTTCGAGCTCGCGAAGCAGTATGGGTTCTCGAGTTGGCGGGCGCTCAAGGCGCGCGTCGATTCGCTGACGATCGAAGGCCAGCTCATCGAAGCGGCGAAGACGGGCGACGTCGAGACGTTGGCCACGTTGCTCGACCCGCATCCCGAGAAGCTGCACGTTCGCGCCAAGCCGTACGAGTGGTCCTTGCTGCACTTCGCGGCGCAGAACGGGCACCTCGCGGCGGTGAACCTGCTGCTGACGCGCGGACTGGACGTGAACACCCGGGAGCGGGGTGACAACACGTACGCGATGCATTGGGCCGCGGCGGCCGGTCATGTGGAAGTGGTCCGGCGTCTGGCCGACGCCGGCGGCGACGTCGTCGGGCACGGCGACGACCACGAGCTCGAGGTGATCGGCTGGGCCTCGTGCTGGCACGGATGCGACGATGCGGCGCATCACGCGGTCGTAGATCTGGTGGTGGGCCGCGGCGCGCGGCACCACATCTTTTCCGCGATCGCGATGAACCTGGCGGACGACGTTCGCCGGATCGTCGCGGAAGACCCGTCAGCCCTCAACAGGAGGATGAGCCGCAACGAAAGCCACCAGCTTCCGCTCCATTTTGCGGTGCGGATGAATCGCCCGGACATGGTCGCGCTGCTCGTCGAGCTGGGCGCCGATCCGCTGGCGGTCGATGGCTCGGGCCACTCGGTCGCCGTCTATGCCACCGCGCCAGACATCGACCGGCGCGTGATGGAGAAGATACGGGCCCTTCTCTCCGGAGAGCTGACCAGCGCCGATCGTGGCCACCGCCGGCCACGCGGCAGCGCCCTGGATCTCGTCGCGCTGCTGTCGCTCGGTGAGACCGCGACGGCGGAGCAGATGCTGCGCGACAACGCCGGATTGATCGAGCCGGGCGCCGGCCTGCTGCATCTGATGGCCAAGCGCAACGACCGAGCCGCGGTGAAATGGCTGCTCGAGCACGGCGCGAACCCGAACGGCCGCTGGGCGCACTACGACGATCAGGTCACGCCGCTCCACCTGGCGGTTCTCGGCGGTCACGCGGACATCGTGCGGCTGCTCCTTGCCGCCGGCGCCGATCCGAGCATCCGCGACACCGAGCACGATTCCGACGCGATGGGCTGGGCCGAGTTCTTCCGGCACTCCGAGATCGTTGAGATCCTGAAGGGTCACGCCAGGAATACCGGAGGGCGGGCCTCTTAGGCCCGCCCTCGGACAACGCCAAGGCCTGGCTCCTCCGCGAGCTCGCCGGCGCATAGATTATGGGCTCATCGACGGAATCGATTTGACGCGTCGCTGGAATCCCGGTATGTCATGTCGGGGATTCCAGTGAAACGCAGAGACTTCATCGCGGCGCTCGGCGTCTCTTCGACGGTTTCGACGACCGCGATCGATCAGGAAGGGAAGTCGAAACCGCCGGCCAGGCCGCTGAGCGTCACGCTGCTCGGCACGGGGACGCCCGCGCCGTCGCTCGAGCGGCAAAGCTCTGGCTACCTGATCGAGGTCGGCAGCGATCTGATCGTCTGGGACCACGGTCCGGGCGCGCATCAGCGCCTTCTCGAGAGCGGCCATCGCACGATCGACGTGACGCATGCGTTCTTCACGCATCTTCACTACGACCACTGCATGGACTACGGCCGCCTGGTGCTCCAGCGCTGGGACCAGGGCGCCGGACGGATCGCGGACCTGAACGTCTACGGCCCGCCGCCGATCGCGCGGATGACCGAGCAGCTGTTCGGGGCGGAGGGCATCTACGGGCCCGACATCCGCGCGCGGGTCGAGCACCGAAGCAGCCTCGACGTGTTCGAGGCACGCGGCGGCACGCTGCCGCGGCGGCGGCCGGCGCCGCGCGTGACCGAGATTCACGCGGGCTCGGTCGTCAATGGCGCGAATGGCGCGGGCTGGAAGATCACCGTCGGCCACGCGCAGCACGTGCAGCCGTATCTCGAGTGCCTCGCCTTCCGGATCGACACCAAGGAAGGCTCGATCTGCTACACGGGCGACAGCGGACCCAGCGACAGCATCGTGGAGCTCGCCAAAGGGTGCGATCTGCTCATCCACATGAATCACTACTTCAGCGGGACGGAGCCCAGCCCCGCCTATCGCGCGGCGTGCGGCAACCATCGCGACAACGCCATCATCGCGAAGCGCGCGGGCGTGAAGACCCTGGTCCTGACGCACCTGCTCGCGCAGATCGACCAGCCTGCCATCCGCGAGCAGATCGTTCACGAGATCCAGAACGTCTTCGAGGGCAAGGTGATCTGGGGTGAAGATCTGATGAAGCTCACGCCGGCCGGCGCGCGCATGACGAACATCGAGACCCGCCAGGGCTGAACGGGTGCGCCCGCACGTCGGGCACGGCCGTGCTTGACAGCCATTGCATGTGTGGTGCATATATGTACCGCGCATCCTCGGCGCAGGGAAGCTCATCGACATGGGCATGGATCGACCCCGCGGGACCGACGAACACCTGCCGCTCCGGCAGGTCGAGTTTCACATCCTGCTCAGCCTGGCCTCGGGCGAGCGCCACGGCTACGGAATCATCCAGGACATCGAAGCGCGCGGTGAAACGTCTGTGCCGGACGTCGGCACGATGTACCGCGCGCTGGCGCGCATGGTCGAAAGCGGGCTGATCGAAGCCGCGACGCGCCGATCGGCGCCCGACGTGGGCGACGAGCGTCGAAACTACTACCGGATCACGGACGCCGGCCTGCGCGCCGCGAGAGCGGAGGCGCGACGGCTGGAAGTCCTGATGCGGGCGGTCCGGGTCGGCGGGCTGCTCGCGAAGGACGTGAAATGACACGCGCCCGCCTCATGAACGCGTCGGAGCGCTGGTTCAGGCTCCTGCAGCGGCTGTATCCCGTCGATTTCCGCGACGACATGGGCGCCGCCGTGGTGGAGGCGTACCTCGACCGCGCGCGTGACGCGCTGAACCGGGGCGGAGTCACCCGGCTCGCCGGGCTGTGGTTTCGCGCGCTTCTGGATTCGCTCCGCAACGGCCCGGGCGAGCGGGTGCGGCCCGCGGCATCATGGCGGCGCAGCGGCAACTGGGGCCGAGACATGGAGTTCGTGACGCGCCGGCTGGCGCGGGCGCCGGCGTTCGTCGTGGCAACGGTCGCCACGCTGGCGATCGGACTTGGGATGTTCGCGGTCGTTTACACCGTGGTCCAGAAGATCCTGATCGACCCGATGCCCTATAAGAGCGCGGACGATCTGTATTTCGTCTGGCGCGACTACGGGCCAATTACCGATCTGAAGAGGGGAGCGCTCGCGGGGACGGACATCGCCGAGCTGCAGAAGGAGAACGTTGTCATCGAGGAGGCCGTGGGGCTCCAGCGGTTCCTGGGGGGAATCTTTTCGCTGCGCGAGGGCAGCGACCCGATGGAGATCGCGGTCACGGTGACGTCGCCGAACGTGTTCGAGGCGCTCGGCGTCGCGCCCGCGCTCGGCCGCGGTTTCGCGCGCACCGAGGTTGGTCCCGGTCGTCCCAATGTCATCGTGCTGGCGCACGAGCTCTGGAGCCGGCTCGGAGCCGATCCTGCGATCGTCGGTACTGACGTGCGGTTGAACGGACGGTCGTACACGGTCATCGGTGTGATGCCGCCTGACTTCGCGTTCGTGCGGAACGAGGCACAGGGGCCGCCGCAGCGGGTCGATGCCTACACGACGTTCCCCTTGAATCTCGCAGAGACGAAAGCCCAGGCCGCTGCCTACTCCGGACTGATTCGCGCGCGTCACGGTTCATCGCGGCAGGCCGTCGCCGACGCGGTCGGCGCCGTCGGCCGCGCCATCGACGCGCGTGACTTCAACGGCCGCGGCCTCACGCTCTATCCCGTGGGGCTCAAGAGCGACGTCATTGCGAGGGTTCGTCCGGCGCTCCTGGTGCTCGGCGCCGCGGCGATCCTCCTCGCGCTCATGCTGCTGGTGAATCTTGCGTCCGTGTTGCTCGCGCGTGCGGCCGCACGCGAGCACGAGTTCGCCGTGTCGCGCGCCCTGGGCGCCAACGGCGCCGCCATCATGCGCGCCTCGCTCTTCGAAGGCGGACTGCTCGGGCTCGCCGGCGGGGCCCTGGGCGCGCTGGCGGCAATCTGGGGCACGCACGCGCTGGTCGCGCTGGCGCCGCTCGATCTACCGCGCCTCGACGCGATCGCGCTCGACTGGCGCATCGCCGCGGTGGTCGTCGGCCTTGGCGGGCTGCTGGGCCTCCTCGCCGCCGCGGCGCCGGCGATGTGGGCGACCCGGGCATCGTTGCCGTTGCTGCTCGCGAGCAGCGCGGTGCGCGGCGGCGGCGGCCACGGCCGGATGCGGCGCGGCATGATCGTCGCGCAGGTCGCCCTGTCGCTCGTTCTGCTCAGCACCGGCGGACTCGTCGTGCGGAGCCTCGAGCGGTTGCTTCGGGCGGATCCGGGCTTCAGGCCCGAAGGCGTCCTTGCCGTGCGCGTGCGAACGCCGCCCGAGTTCTTCCCCGAATTCCGCGAGGCCGTCGCGTTTCAGGATCGAGTCCAGCGCGCGCTGGCAGCCATCCCCGGCGTGACGGGCGTGAGCGCCGCTACCGCGCTGCCGCTCACGGCGTCTGCGCCGCAAATCATGCTGACCATTCCCGGCGCACCGGGGAACACCGGCGACGCCGAGCGGGACGCGACCGTAGTCGACTTCATCGGCGCCCGCTCGGAGTACCTCGACGTCATGGGCATTCGGCTGGTGTCCGGCCGCGGCTTCGACGCGGTGCGCCGCGATGAAGTGCGCGAAGCGTTGATCGACAGCAGCCTCGCCCGGCGGTACTTTCCAGGTACCAGCCCTCTCGGCGCCAACGTGCCGTTCGGTGGCGGCTTGCTCACGATCGTCGGCGTCGTCGAGCAGGCGCGGCTCTATGACCTTCATCGCGACGGCCGCCCGCAGATCCTCGTCCGGACCGAGGACTGGGGCAACCGGCCTCTGTTCTTCGTGATCCGCACCCAGCGCGATCCTCGTTCACTCCTCCCCGAAGTCCGGTCGGCCGTTCGGCGGCTCGACCCGCGGGTCGCCGTCGGCGATCCGCGGACGATGGAGGAGATCGTCGGCGACGTCCTGCGTCAGCAGCGGACCAGCGCGGCGCTGATCACCGCGTTCGCCCTCGGCGCGCTTCTTCTCGCCGCGATGGGCCTTTTCAGCGTGATCTCGGGATCGGTCACGCGGCGCCGCCACGAGCTTGCCGTGCGGCTCGCGCTCGGCGCCGATCACCGTCGGGTTCTGCGACTTGTCCTCGGCGAAGGCGCGCTGCTCGTCGGCATCGGGGTGCTCATCGGCCTGCCGGGTATTTACACCGCGGGCCGGCTGATTCGCGGCGTGCTGGTCGGCGTGTCGCCATCGGATCCGCTGACGCTCGGCGCCGTCGCGCTTGGTCTCCTGCTGGTCACGATGGCGACGTGTTACGTCCCCGCGCGTCGGGCGTTGGGGATCGACCCGGCGCAGTTGCTTCGGGAGGAGTAATGACACGATTCACGCTGTTGACGCTCGTCACGAGCGCCACGCTCCTGCTGCCAGGAACGGCGGCGGGCCAAGGCAAGCCATTCCCGCTCGAGTCCGCTCAGGGCCTGCGTTTGCACAATGTGGCTGCAGAACCGGCAGCGCTTCAGGGCAAGAAGGGATTGCGGCTCACGCTTGCCGCCGCCCAGGCGGCGGCCACACAGGGCGACCTTGAACAGCTCGCGGTCGTCGAGGGCCTCGTGTTCTCGAGCGGCGTGATCGAAGCGGAGCTGGCCGGCGCTCCGGCGCCCGGAGCCGGCGAAGGAGCCAGAGGGTTCGTCGGTGTCGCCTTCCGGTTGCAGGACGACATGAAAACCTACGACGCGTTCTATCTCAGGCCCACGAACGGACGCGCCGAGGATCAGGAACGGCGCAATCATGCGGTGCAGTACGTCTCGCAGCCTCAATGGCCCTGGCCGCGGCTTCGCAAGGAAACGCCGTCCCGATACGAAGCGTACGCCGACCTCATGCCGGGAGTCTGGACGAAGATCAAGATCGAGGTGAGTGGCGATCGCGCGCGTCTTTACGTGCACGACAACGAACAGCCGACTTTGATCGTCAACGACGTCAAGACGGGTGCGGCCGGAAAGGGATCCGTCGCGCTGTGGGTGGGACCTGGGACCGTCGCGCACTTTCGAAACCTGTCGGTGACGCCCGGTCCCGACAAGCCCTGATCACGACCCCGCGCCGCAGCCGGTGATCGACACGGCAGGCTGCCGCGTGACCGGGCTGCCGGAGCCATCTTGCGGTGACCAGCGCAGGCGGCTGCCTACGTGGACCATCGGGTAGCAGAAATCCACGAGCTCGATCAGGAAGATGCGTTCGCGGCCTGCGGGCAGCTCGAAGCCGTCGAGCGTGCCTGCATAACGCCCGCGCATGCGGCGCGCGCCTCCACGCTTCATCCCGACGATCCACGTTCCGACCAGGGCGTCGGCGTGCCGCTCGAAGAAGGCCCTCACGCCGATCAGGCTGGACGCCCGGTCGCGGAACATGTCCCCGGTCAGCTCCCGGTCGCGGCCGCGGAAGGAAAACGAGCCGAGCGGTGGATGCAGAAACGCGACCTGTCGAGGCTCCACGCGCCGCGGCGGCTCGCCGAGCTCGTCCACCGACACGCGTACCGTCACGAGCGCGAACGCCTTGAGCGACTCGCCCGAGCCCGGGCGGACCTCCTCGCACGACGCCGATGGGTTGTCGCACGAGACGCCGGTGATCTCGGGTCCCGGTTCGGTGCCGGGTTCCCCCGGAGGATGGGGATAGATCACCTGACCGGGTCCTCCGCATCCCGACGACACGACCATCAAGGCCACGAAGAAGAGACCCCGCATACGGGAACGAGCAGCAGCCTGTCGCATCCTCATCTGTTACCGATACGTTCGCGCGACGCGGAACCCCACGTTGTCGCGGCGGTTCGTCGGCACGGCGGTGGTTGGGCCGCGATGCGCCGAACGCATGAACGCGGCGCCGTACGAAAAACCGCCACCGCGCCGGACGAGCGCGAGCGTGTCGGTCGTCCGCAACACCTCATCCTCCACGTCCTCGCGAACGGATCCCGGTTCGAAGGCGCGCATCCGGCTCTGCGTCCATTCCCAGACGTTCCCGTACACGTCGAACAGACCGAAATCGTTTGGCTTCAGCTGCCCGACGGGCCTGGTCCGCTGAGGGTCGGCCGGGTCGGGACGATCGTTTCTCGAGCGTGGCGGGTTCTTGCTGTACCAGGCGTATTCCTCCAGCAACTCCTCACCGCTCCCATAGAAGCGCGCCGTGGTCGAACCGGCGCGCGCCGCGTACTCCCACTCGGCCTCGGTCGGCAGACGATAGCCACGCCTCCGCAGGTAGTCGCGCGGGAGCTCCAGGCCGTCCTTGAACGCGTCGAAACTCGCCGGGTAGACCCAGTCGGACTGCGGCAAGCCGTCCATTCGGCTCAGCCAGTTGCAGTACATCGCCGCCTCGTACCAGGTCATGGCGATCCGCGGACCATCGGGATCGGGGCTGAACCTGGCGTGCACCCGCGCCATCCGTTCGGGATCGTCCGGATACGCATGCCGCCCGCGGACGTCCGGGTTTGCATCGAGGAAGCGCTGGAAATCCGCGACCGTCACTTCCTTCGCGGCGATCGCGAACGATCGCGGGATGCGAACGGTGTGCAGCGGTTCGTCCGCCGCATCGGACGAGAGTCTGGCTGACAGCTCGCCGGGCGCCGCACCCATGCGGAATTCCACGGGGCCGCGGAGGATGACGAACGTCTGGCCTTCGCGGCTCACGTACCAGTTGCGGGTGCGCGCCGGCCGGCCGGCCAGCTCACGATCGATCGCAATCAGTGCGGGTCCCTGCCCCCAGTCGAGCCGGCGCGCCGTGTCTCCGCGCATACGATGGCGAAGCAGCCAGTCGATGGCGCCGTGAACGCCTGCATCCGGATCGTTTCGATACCACTCGAGCAGCGTTCGACTCAGGTTCTCACGCTGGGCTGGTGCAATCTGATCGCTCGTGAACGAGCCGAGCGCAAGGATCAACGCTCGGCGAGCGGAGGGGTCCGGTTCGGCGCGCAGACGCTTGATGACGAGGCTGGCCTCGCTGTCTCGTCCGGGTTGGCCAACGCCGGATACAGCGGCGACGGAAATCGTGAAAACGAGCACACGAGCGAGCATGTTCCGCCTCGACGGTCTCCGGTTCGCTATGGCTTCACGGCCGCCAGGCGGACGACGCGCGTGTCGAACTTGCCGAAGTCCGATACGGCATTCGTATCTTCATACCGGACGATCCGGAGCGGCTCAAACAGCTTCAGCAGCTCGTTCGTATCGAACACGACGGCGCCGCCGAAGGGCCGGACTTTCAGAACGTCCCGGTGCAGCCCTTCCACGAGGACCATGCCACCCGGCCGCAGCGCTCGAACGACTCTGGGGACGTAGTCCCGTGCCCCGACGTAACTCAACACGATGAGGTCCCACTGGGACTCGCCCCAGTCGTAGTCTTGCTCACGGGCGATGTGGGTGGTGATCTTCACGCCGAGCTTGGCGGCCTGTTCCCGCGCCGCAGCCACCGCCCTGTCCGCCGGATCGAACCCAACCGACTCCCAGCCCTGCTGCGCGAGGTAGATCGTGTTGCGCCCCTGGCCCATCCCGACGTCAAGGGAGCGTCCAGGCTTCAGGCCTTTCGTCATCTCCACGAGAAACGCATTCGGCGCCGTGTTGAAAATGGGCTGCGGCGCCGTGAGAAGCTTGTTCCAGAACTCGATCTCGGCGCGGTCCCCCATGGCCTTCAGGGAGGCGATCGTCGTCGCGACCTCTTTGTCCGACTTGCCCTGCTTGCGCAGCTCTTCGCCGTAGCGTCTGAAGACGACGTCATCGTCGGCGTCCTGCACGTCCCTCGGTTGGCTCGCGATCCACTTGCGGAACGCCTGATACGTCTGCTGTTCCTCGGCTGTCGGGGCCTGCGTCGAAGGAGAGGCCGGCTGCGCGCCGCCGCTCGCAGCGGGCCATACGGCGACCGACACCAACAGGAAAACCGGGACGAGCGCGAGGCGGCTCCAGACCAAGGGGCTGGACCAGTGGGCGACCATGCAACCTCCCAGGCGGTACGGATCGGCGGGGGACTTCAGTCTATCCCGAACCCAAATCTGTCGCGGCAGATACAAATCCGGCACCTGAAGCAGCCGCCGCAGCCGATCGCATCATTATTTATGGTCCGCTTTGTCGGGAGAGGAGCTTGCTGATCTCGTTTCACGTGTACTACGTCCTCGTGCCAGTGGTGGTCGTTGCCTTTCTGTACTACAGGCACACGGGCCGTGTCAGACCGGGCGCGCTCAGCGCCCTTGGCCTCGGCTTCTTCGCCCTACTGGCGGCGTACGACGGAGCCATGCTCGCGGCGTATGAATACGCGCGTGCGCAGGACGGCAACGTGACTACGGGTGTCGTCCTCTCGAAGACGAGCGCGACGGGCCTCGAGAGAAGATCGGGGAGCCCCGGCCAGCAATGGATGCACCCGAGCCTGGGTCCCACGGCGGAGGGTTTCAGGCCGCACGACATGCTGGGGCGGCTGTTCCTCACGGGTTCACTGCGCGCGTGGATGGTTGAATACCGGTACGAGTGCGAGCGTCCACAAGGCTGCTTCGGCCGGGACTTCGTGCCGGAGGCGCGGTGGCGGCAGATGTACCCGGGCCAGGCCGTCAGCGTGTGCCGGCGGAACCGCGAGATCGACTCCGGCCGCCTGGATGACAACCCGCTGTGGAAGAAAGCGGTGGCGAACGTCGCCACCGCCGGAGCGCTCCTCCTCGTCGCGGGTTTCGCCTCGGGGCACCTGAAGCGACGCCGCCCTCGCTATTTGACTGTGCCGGCGGTCGTCACCGCGCTCGAGCCTGTGAGAACCCACGACGTCACACGGTGGAAGCTGAAGTTCGCGTACTTCGATTCGAAGGGCGCGGCCTATGAAGGAGCCGACGAGGTCCTGACCTCCACGCTGAAGGCGGGCGACGAAGGAGTCGCCGTGTTTCCGCCCGAGCGTCCCGATCTGGCGACTTTTCGTCCGCCCGAGACCGCGTAAGAGAAACCCGATCCACGCACGCGCCCTCACACCGCCGTCGCGAGCTCACCGCCCCTTGTGGCGGGCCATTTCAGCCTCGCTGAGCTTCAGGAATCGCGCGGCGTTGTTGTAGAAGATGTCGCGCTTCTGCTCGGGCGTCAGGAACGTTGCCGCCTCGATCGATTGGATCGCCGTTTCCAGCGCATCGGGCCACACCATCTGGTCCGACCCGAACATCACGCGCTTCCCGAATCCTGCCTCGACGATCCGGCGAAGGTAATCGTGGAACCCGGCGCGCGGGAGCGCGTAGCTGATGATGCCGACGTCGACGTACACCTGCGGGTGCGCCCACATCACCGCGAGCAGATCATCGAGCATGGGCCAACCGGCGTGCATGAGCGACACGCGGAGCTTCGGATGCTTCATCAACGCTTCTTCGATCTCCAGGGCACTGTGAAGACGTGCGCGATACTTGGTGAAGCCCAGGTAGGGCGATCCGGGTGGGCCGGTCCCCACATGGATCGACGTCGGGATATCGAGCTCCTCGACGACCGCCAGATAGGGGTCGAACGCGGGATCGCTCGGGTCGAAGCCCTGATACTGAATGGCGACTTCACCGAACGCGCGATAGCGGCCGCTCTTCAGCGCCTCGCGAACCGCGTCGGGTGAGGGCACGTCCTGACGGCCGAACGACAAGTCGAGACTCGGGATGATTCGGTCCGGATTCGCATGCTTCCACAGATCCGTCCTCGGACCGCTGGTCACCCCGTAGACGTTTCGACGTTGCATGACGTCGAACGTTCGTGCCATGAGCTCTTCATTGGTCACGGGCGACCAGATCGGGTTCGCACACGGAGGTTTCTTCAACCCTCCCAGGAACGTCTCCGGCCACCCACGCCCCGGCTCCCGGGGGGAGAATCCGTCGATTCGCTCTGGACAGAGGCCGACAGGCGGCGGGCCTTGCGAGTGCGCCTCCATCGCGTGCATGTGCATGTCGATGATCGGAGGGGCAGGGGATTGCGCGTCGAGCGAGAGAGCCATCGAACCGGCCGCGACGAGCACCGGGATGCGCTGACGAAAGAATGCGATCATGGGAGCCGACTATACCTTCAAGGGTCCACTTATGTCTGAAGACCTTCGCTATTCCGCGCGCGTAATGCGTACGCAGCCCGGCTTCGCCGCCGCGGCGATCGTGACGATCGCGCTCGGCATCGGCGCAACCACCGCGATCTTCAGCGTGGTCAACGCCGTGCTCATCAACCCGCTCCCATATTCCGATTCGGACAAGCTCGTCCTGATTTCCCACACGGTTGGCGGCACGGACCTGCCGTACTTCTCCGACGTGATCTTCATCACCTATCAGGAGAACAGCCAGACCTTCCAGGACCTGGGCGCGTGGAGTCCGGATGGCGCGACGGCGACCGTCACCGGCCGCGGGGATCCAGAGGAAGTGCGCACGTTGACGGTGAGCAGGGGAGTCCTGACCACGCTCGGCGTCCAGCCGGAGATCGGCCGATGGTTCTCGAATGCAGAGGATGCTCCAGGGGCGCCGGACGCCGTGATGCTCAGCAACGCCTACTGGCATCGGAAGTTTGGCGGTGACCGAGCCGTCCTCGACCGGGCGCTCACCATCAACGGTCGACCGCACCAGATCATCGGCGTCATGCCGGCGGAGTTCCGATTCGGCGGTGAGCTCGACGTCATCCTGCCGCTTCGGATCAACCGCGCGCAGCCGATACCGTCGTTCCGTCTCCAGGGGTTCGCCAGGTTGAAGCCCGACGTGTCGCTGGCGCAGGCCAACGCCGACGTCGCTCGCGTCATCCGCATCTGGCTCAACAACACCGGAAAGACCGACCCGGCATTCCAGGCGCGATACGGGCCTTCGCTACGGCCGCTCAAACAGGAGGTCGTCGGAGACGTGGGCCGGACGCTGTGGGTCCTGATGGGCACCATCGGCATCGTGCTCCTGATAGCGTGCGCCAACGTCGCGATTCTGCTTCTCGTGCGCACGGATGGACGCCGGCAGGAGTTCGCGATTCGCGCGGCTCTCGGCGCGGGACAGATGCGGATCGCACGCCAGCTTCTGATGGAGAGTCTGACGCTCGCGCTCCTGGGCGGCGCATTGGGTCTGGGAATCGCCTACGCAGGCCTCCGCACGCTGGTGGCGATCGGGCCCGCGAATCTCCCCAGGTTGTCCGAGATCTCGATTGAGCCCGTAGTCCTTGGCTTCGCGCTCACGATTACTTTGCTGTCGGGGGTGGCGTTCGGGCTCATCCCGATCCTGAAGTACGCGCGGCCGCGGCTCGCGGAGGCGATTGGGGGCGGCGGCCGCGGCGCCAGGCTGACGCGCGAACGCCACCGCTCGCAGCACATGCTGGTGACGGCCCAGATGGCGCTGGCCCTGGTTCTGCTCGTGAGCTCGGGCCTGATGATCCGCAGCTTCCAGGCGCTCCGCCGCGTCGAGCCAGGCTTTACGCAGCCGCAGCAGGTTCAGACCTTCGCCTTTTCGATCCCGCAGACCACGGTCCCCGATCCGGAGCGCGTGACGCGCATGCAGCAGGAAATTCTGGACAAGGTTGCGGCGATTCCCGGTGCGACATCGGCGGCGTTCATGACGCGTCTGCCGACCGATCCGGATCCGGATAAACGATACAGCGCCGCCCTGACCGCCCAGGGCAAGCCAGACGAAGGCCGGACGCCGCCCAACCGGCATGTCAAGGTCATCTCGCCGGGCATGTTTCACACGTTGGGAATCCCTCTCGTCGCGGGCCGCGACTTCACCTGGGCGGATCTTTATGACGCGCGCGAAGTGGTGATCGCGTCGGAGAACCTCGCGCGAGAGCTGTGGGGGTCTCCAGGGGCCGCGCTGGGCAAGCGCATTCGTGAATACTATGGCGCCGGCGGACCCTGGCGTGAGGTCATCGGCGTGGCCGCCGACGTCCATGACGACGGCGTCCATCAACCGCCACCGGCGACACTCTATTGGCCCGGCCGATCGCACGCGCAGCTCTTCGGCGTTCCGAAATACCAGCCGCGGCGCGTCAGCGTCGCGATCCGCACCGAGCGCGCCGGAACGGCGGGTCTCGTCGGTCAGGTGCGCGAAGCGGTCTGGTCGGTCAACGCCAACCTGCCGCTGGCGGATGTGCGCACGCTGGGTGACGTGTACAACCAATCGATGGCGCCGACGTCGTTCACGCTCGTGATGCTCGCGATCGCCGGGGCGATGGCGCTCCTGCTGGGTGTCGTCGGCCTCTACGGCGTGATCGCGTACGCGGTGTCGCAGCGGACGCGCGAGGTCGGCCTCCGGCTGGCGCTGGGCGCAACGGCCACCGACATCCGTGGATTGTTCATGCGGCGAGGTCTGATCCTGGCGGGTATCGGCGTCGCGGTCGGTCTCGGCGCCGCGGCGGCCGTGGCACCGGTGCTGCGATCGCTGCTGTTCGGCGTCGAGCCGCTCGACCCGATCGCGTTTGCGGCGGCGCCGATCGTCCTTGCGTCGGCTGCCGTGCTGGCGAGTTACCTGCCGGCGCGACGCGCCGTGGCCGTCGATCCGGCCGAGGCGCTGAGGGCGGAGTGACCGGCCGTGGAAGAATCTCCATTCTTCTTCGGTATGTCGTCGGCGACGAGCTTGGCGCGGTAATCCTCCGGCGCAATCGTCGCACCCTCTCGCGGCACGGGCTGGAGATCCACGAGCCGGACGATCAGGCCGGCGTACTCGGTCTCACGTTCGAACCGGTGGCTCGTGTGTAGAACGCGGGCCTCGGCCGCCGCGGGAGGCCTCTCCAGCGTGAGCTGGACGACGGCATCCCCTTCCCAGACGCATTGAACACCCACTGGGCAGCGTGAGTCTTCGGTGACGCCGTCGAAGCGAACGCTCAGGTTGTCGTCCGCGAGCCGCCGAGTCTCGCCGGCCTTCACCTCGAACGGTTCGCCGCGCTTTGGCGCCGGCGCCTGTTGATCGGGTTGTCCGGCGAGCAGACCGAGGAGGGCCACGGCTGGCAGACTCGCGCCGCGCCTGGGGCGTGGGACACCGTGTCTAGTAGCTACGGCGTATTTCCTGAATTCTCTCCAGAACATAGGCTCGGTCGGGATAGTCTCGGTTGCGCCTCAAGACTTCTTCCCACCACCACAAGGATTCCCGAAAAGCCTTCTGATTGTAAAGGGCGGCGGCGGCATTGTGGGCCGACCTGGCATCGGTCGACTCCATTTCGGCGGCGTTCTTATATGCGAACGCAGCCTGCGTCCAGGCCTGAGAGTCGAAGTAGGCAGAACCGAGAGCGACGTGCATGATGGCGAATTTGCCATCCGTGACACGCAAGGCGTTCTTCGCGGCGGCAATCGCCTCGTCATAGCGATTCAGGGACCGCAAGCTCTGAGCCAGCGAGTAGTAGGCCCATCCGTCGGTTGGAACAATCGCGATCGCCTGTTTCGCATGGGAGATCGCCTCATCGTAGACGCCACGATCTACGAGAATCAGGCTGATCGCCCGGTGTGCGTACGCGACGCCCTCCTCCGAGTCCTTGACGACGGCTCCCAGCTCGATGCAGCGCCGCGCCGTCGCCAGCGCGCGGTCGAGGTTCTCGGCAGTCCAGAAGCTCCGTGCCGCCCTGCACCAGTCGTCGTACGTGCCGCCGGTCGCCTGCGCGGCCAGGATATGCGCCTCTCCTGCGGCCGAGTACTCACCGGCGTCGTGCAGGAACCTCGCGTAGCTCGCATGGTGCCAGCGCATCGCCTTGCCCGTTGCCGTCAATTCCGCGAACCAGCTCTTGGCCTCCTGCGGCTTTGAGAGTTTCGTGGCCACCCCAAAGAGGTGGAACAGGTCTCCAGGCACCTTGTCGGAATCGGATCGCCTGCGAAGCTCGAGAGCCTGCTTGTAGTTCTGATACGACTCACCGAGCCTGTCGGGAAGGTCGCCCTGAATCCCGGCGAGAAGAGCAAAGTGATCTGCGACAGGAGAGCGCAAGGCCCTGATGGCGACGGCGGCATGGCTCTCGGCCAGTCGAAGGATCTGTTCCTGGTCTTTCTCGTTCGACCGAAGACCCTTCGCGCGGAGCGCCCGCGCAAGGGCGATGCGCGCGTGCGGATCTGCCCCTTTCGTAACCTCGACGGCCTGCTCCGCGGCCCTCAGCGCGACAGATTCGCTCTCGAGGCTGGCCGCATCCGCGACCAGCAAAAGTGACTCCGGCTTTCTGTCAGCCGCGATCAGAGCCTCGGACAGCGTTCGAGAAATGCGGCGATTCAGTTGCTGATACCCGGAAGCCGAATCGGTGGAGTACCCGGTGTGCGTGCGTTCCTCCTGCAGGCGGCGAACCAAAGCCAGGAGGCTGTCGAGGGAGTGCACGCCGGCCTGGCCGCCCGCCACGAGCGCACGGACCGCGGCGAGCGGGACGGCGAAATTGAGGTTCTGCCCGTCCGTCATGAAGCTCACCGCGACGCCTACCACCTCGCCCGCGGAGTTGACGATGGGCCCGCCCGACGAACCCTGCGAGATCGACGCCGACACCTGCAGCAGGTCTCGCCCTTCCATGCTGCGCGGGCCGGAATACAGACCGTGACTGATGGTTCGTTCGAGACCTTGAGGATTGCCGATCGCGAAGACCGTCTCCCCGGGCTTCGGGAGCTCACTGGCAAGGCGTAGGGGCCGCGACACGCCGATACCGGGAACCGTCAACAGAGCCAGGTCGTTGAGCTCATCCTGCGCTTCAACCTTGCATTCAATCGAGACTCCCGCGCTCTTGAGAAAGACTTTTCCTTCCCTGATGACGTGGGCGTTCGTCATCAACCGCTTGTTGTCGATGAGGAACGCGGTTCCCTGGAGGATTTCCCCGCTCTCGGTCTCGGACTGGACCAGGAACACCGACTCAGCCACTCGCTCGTAGACGGCCCGCCCGGATTGAAGCTGAGGTTCCTGGGCGGCGGCGGCCGCCGCGATGAGAGCGAACGCTACGAGCAGGACCAGCCGCTTTCGCAGCATTGACACGCGGCGAGCAAAAGGGGGACCACGTGGCGACCATCACAGAAGCGGGGATTCTGCTGTCGCGACGCGGCATAGCCGCCGGACGATCGCCTTTTGGTCGCCGCCCAGCGAGAATCTCCACCGGCGGCACTCACTTTCAATTTCGTCACTGCGCATGGTTGATGGCCGCGAGGCAGACCCTCGAGTGGTGTCGGGTACAATGGTCCATTCACCTTCAACCCGGCGGGTGTTAGCACGGGCAAATCGCGCGGAACCACGCGTTGACCGCCAGCCTCGTCTATCTCAACCGATTCTCTAACCGGAGGTTCGATCATGAAGCGCTTCGCCACGACTGTCCTGGCCGCCCTCGTCGTCACCTTCGCCGCCACCAGCGCACACGCACAGGCCAGCCGCACCTGGGTTTCGGGCGTCGGCGACGACGTGAATCCGTGCAGCCGCACGGCGCCGTGCAAGACGTTCGCGGGGGCGATATCCAAGACGGCGACGCACGGCGAGATTTCCGTGCTCGACCCGGGTGGTTTCGGGTCCGTCACCATCACGAAGTCCATCACCATCAACGGCACCGGCGTGCTCGCCGGTATTACCGCGTCGTTGAGCGTGGACGGTATCAATATCAACATCACCAATGCCCTCGATCCCAAAGTTGTCGTCCTGCGAGGACTCGAGCTCAATGGCATCGGCACAGGGGACGTTGGTATCCAAGTGTTCTCCGCCGGAACGACCGTCGTCGTGGACCGTGTGACCGTGCAGGGGTTTGCGACGGGTGTCCTCACGACGGGTACGGCGACAGCTGCCAACGTGACGGTCAGCAACTCGACGATCACCGACAACCGGGCGTTCGGCGTGCGCGCGCTAGAAGGGACGATCGCGGTTCTAGACAGCCGACTCGTGAGCAACCAGGTCGCGGTTCAGGCCGACATGGGTGTGGTCCGCCTCTCGAACAACGACGTGATGAACAACAAGACCGGGTTCGGCTGCGGCCTCGGCGTGCTCTCGTCGGCGGGCAACAACCGGAAGGCTGGCAACGTTGGCGGCGGGGTCCCCGCCTGCGTGCCAACCCTGGCGATCACCGTGCAGTAGCGCAGTTTCGGTTGAGGGCGATGACGACCTTCTCGCTCTCCGACTATCGGCTGCACAACACGGGCCGGCTCGACGGGAACGGCCCCGTGCTGATCTCGACGCCGCCGCAGCGGTGGGCCTATGCCGTTGAGTTTCCCGCGCAGCAGGACGCCGGTCCGGCTCCCGCGCCGCTGATCATCGCGGTCGATCTGACGGTCCGTCACGGCGTGGTCCGTATCGGCTGCGTGGGCGCGGACCAGGCATTCCTGATCGAACGCGAATGGTGCGAGGAGGACGGCGATACTCAGCTGGAGCTGGCCATCCCGCCTGGCGCCGCGTGCTGCGCGTTGATCGTCCGGAACGCATCACCCGGTTCCACCGCATCGCGGGTCGAGATCCGCTCGATCACCACGCGCGAGGCGACGGGCGATGCGCGGTCCAGGTGGCCGGAGGTTGCGCTCGATCCCGCGATCTGGGCGCCGTTCACGCCCTGGTCGGGTCTCGCGCCGGCCGGTTACGTGGTGGACTGGCTGGGCGTCCGGACCCGTGTCGAATACCGCGACGTGTGGAGCGCGGCGGCGATGTACCGGCAGGATCGCAGGGAGAGTCCTCGGCTCGTGACCGATCGCGCGAGCGTGCTGGACTGGGTCGCGCTGCTCGTCGCCGCGCGCCAGGCCGGGGAGACGTTCGTGGTGGCCGAGCTCGGCGCGGGCTGGGGTCCCTGGCTGACCGCCGCCGCCGCTGTGGCCCGACAGACGCGCCGCGACTATCGGCTGATCGGCGTGGAGGCGGAGCCCACCCATTTCCGCTGGATGCGACGGCATCTCCCGGACAACGAGATCGACCCGGCGCGCTGCCGGCTCATCGAGGCGGCCGTGGGCGCACGCCCCGGCGCCTGCTGGTTCGGCGTGGGACGGCCGATGGAGTGGTACGGTCAATCGATCGCGACCGACGTCGAACGCGAGCGACGACGCTCCGCTCGGGACCTTCGCCGAAGCACGGGACGGGACGACGCTGCGACGCACGCGCGTCGTCGGTCTCGACGACGTGCTCGCCGGCGTCGATCGCGTGGATTACATGCATCTGGACATCCAGGGCAGCGAGCTCGACGTCCTTGCCGCGTATCCCGAACTGCTCCAGGAACGCGTTGGGATGGTCACGGTGGCCACGCACTCCGAGCTGATGGAGCGCGGCTTGCGCCGGCTGTTCGCGTCGCTGGAGTGGACCGCGCGATACGACGTGCCGATAGGCGGGACCGCGCTCGTGCGGGTCGGCGGCGAAGCGCCCGTCGAGGTCCGCTTTCACGACGGCGTTCAAATGTGGGTCAACCGTGCGCTGGAGGCGGGGGCGTGATCCGCTCGAGCGCTACGCTTCCTTCAGGGCGTTCGTAGGCTGGATCCTGAGCGCCCGCCTCGCGGGCTCGACACAGGCCAGCAGCCCGACGGTCAGCATCATCGCCGATGTCATCAGGAGCTCGTCGGCGACCTCCGCGAGTACCGCCTCCGTCGAGAGCGTCAGGAACAGCAGGAGCACGAGATTTCCGGCGGCGATGCCGCTCCCGACGAGGACGACGGCGCGCGAGAAGATGCCGGCGAGCAGGCGCGCGGGCGTGGCCCCGAGCGCGGAGCGCAGCCCGATCTCGCGCGTCCGCCGGGCGACGCTGACCGACATCAGCGAGAAGATCCCGGCCGCGGAGAGAAACAACCCGAGGACGACGACCCCCGCGATTGCACTGGCGACGACGACCTGGGGCAGGTCCACTCTCCAGGCGAGCTCCTCGAGCGACCGCATGTCGTCCAGCCGCAGGCCGGGGTCGAGCGCGGTCGCGATCTCACGCAGGCGTGCCGCCACTGCAGTCGGGTCGCCGGCGAACCGCACGCCCATCACGGCAGGATTGACCGTTGCGGGCGAGGCCGCATGAAAGACGTACGGAGCCTCGCCGAGATCGGTCGGCGTCATGCCGATGTCGCGCACCATTCCAACGATCTCGTACCAGGCATTCGGCGGCGCCGGATCCGAAACCGCATATCGCACGCGCCGGCCAACGGGTGTCGCGCCGTCCGTGTATCGGCGGGCGAACGCTTCGTTCACGACGACCGTCCGCGCGCCCGCTGCGCGGTCCCCCTCGTGGAAGTCCCGGCCGGCCAGTATCGGTCTGTCGAACGCCTCGAAGAAGCCGGGCCCCACAGCTGACGTCCAGAGGTTCGGCACGACAACGGGCGCCGCTGCGGGTGACGTCTCCACCTCAGCCCGCCGCACCGACGGCTGCATGCCGGGCAGGCGGTCGGCGAACGTGACCGCGGTGACGCCCGGTTCCTGCGCGACGCGCCGTGCGAGCTCCTTGTACTTCTGCTCCTTCCGTTCCACGTCCGCCGGCTGCTCACGTGCCGGTATCGGCCCCGCCCCCCCATCCAGCTCGATTCGAACCGCAAGGTATTCCCGTGTCGGGAACCGACCTCGGATCACGCGATCGCGCCACGCCTCCTGCGAGATGCCCATCGCCGGGGGAAGACAGATCACCGTGAGCGCAACCTGGGCGATCATGGCCGCGGTCCAGACGCCCCCGAACCGCAGCGTGGAGCCACCCGCGCCCAGGTTTCTGAGCTGCGTCTGCACGCGCGATCCGGCGACTTTGAGTGCGGGAAGCACCCCGAGGATTGCAGCGCCGGCAAGCGTGAGCCCCGTCGCGTAGACCACCGTCGCGAGCTTCAGGCCCGGTTCGATCCAGAACGGCGGCGCACCACTCTGGCCGGAGAAGTACGCGACGGTCGCCCACTTCAACACCCAGTGTGCGGCGCCGAGACCGACGACGGCGGCGACCGATGCGAGGACGAGCGCTTCGACGAAGAGCTGGACGACGATCCGCCCGCGGCTCGCTCCGAGCGCGTAGCGCATGGCGATCTCCCCCTCGCGCGTCGCCGTGCGGGCGTAGATCAGGGTCCCGACGTTCACGCACGCGACCATCAGGACCAGGAGAATCGGCAACTGCGTCATGGCGAACTCGAGCAAGGGCCGGTCGCCTGGAGATTCGCCGCCGTAGGCCAGGATCCGGGGCCGCAGATGCTCGTGCGTCCGGGGGGAGGCCACGGCCGTGCGTGCGTGCAGCGCGGTGATTTCCGCGTAGGCCTGCGCCTGGCTGCTCCCCGGCGTCAGCCGACCGAACAGGCGGACCGCCGCGCCTTCGAGCGGTGCGTAGCCGGACGGCCGGAGCTGCAGGGGTATCCACAGCTGATGATTCACCGGGAACGCGAAGCCCTCGGGCATGACGCCCACCACGGTCGTGATCGAATTTCCCAACCGCAACGTCCGTCCGACAGCGTCCGCGCGTCCACCGAGCAGCCGCTGCCAGACGTGGTAGCCGAGCACGACGACGCCGGGCGCGCCCGGTTGTTCATCGGCGTCGACGAGCGGGCGGCCGTGGAGCGGTGGAACGCGGGCGACGCGGAAGGCCGATGCCGTGGTCTCCGCCACGGTCACCGGCTCCGGGCGGGCGTCGCCGAGAATCAGGTTCCGCTCGAGCGTCCTGTACGCGCCGAGCTCTTCGACCAACCGCGCCTCCCGCCGCCAGGTGAGGAACTCGTGCAGCAATCTGCGTTCGTCCTGTCCGGCGGCCGCGTCGCGCATCTCGATCTCGACGATGCGGTCGCCCTCCGGAAGCGGCAGGGTCGGACGAAACAGATCGCGTGAGAAATCGTACCAGCCCGCTCCGATCCCGATCGCGATGGCAAGCGCCAGACCACCCGCGACCGTCAGGCCCGGATACTTCACGAGCATCCGGACACCCAGCTTGTAGTCCTGCAGCATGCTGCTTCTCCCGTTCGTCTCGAATCGTGTGACGCGCGCCCGGGCGAGCGCGGCGGCCATGTCGACCGTTTCGATCGCCGTCAGCAGGCGCGCGACCAGCCGGCCGTGACGCCGCAGGCGGTTCCGATGCGCTTCCTCGAGATCGCCGAGCACGTCCTCGGCCTCTTCGGGCGGCGCCAGCGCTCGCAGCAGCGCCGTCGCCCACCGGGGCTCGCCCGTCATCTCGTCTCCCCGATGACGCCGCCGATCTCGAGGACCATCGCTCGAATGGCGCGCGTTGTCGCGCGCACGGAGACCTTGCCCGGCGGGAGCACGGTGACCAGCCGGCGCGGTTTTCCGCCGCGCTCCGGACGGGCATCGCCGAGGTGTGTGGCGACGAGCCGCTTGGCTTCGAGCCGCTGGAGCGTCGTGTACACGTTCGCGCGACGTACCGACCGTCCGGTTTTGCGCGCGATGTGATCGGCAATCGAGACGGTGTAGGCCTCGTCCGGTCCGAGGCAGAGCGCTGCGAGGAGGACGAGGAGCTCGAACTCGGCGAGCGGCTGCGCTCGTGGTCTGTCCGCCATTTAAGTCACTATGTGACTATGTAAGGCCGTCAGGTGTCAAATGCGTCAAAAACGTCGACTTCAGCTCATGAGGAAGCGGTCATCGCGCACACGGTGTCGAAGCTGCGTTCTGCTGAGCTGCGATTCGCATCGCGTTGGAGCCCGCGTCGTGTCAATCTCTTCGGTAGAAAAGCCACGCGATCAACGTGAATCTTGCGGACCACAATCATGATCCTCTTTGATGCTCTGCCACGTCGTCTCCTTCAGGCCGTCTGCTTGGTGTGGGCGGTGGTGTCCATGCCAAGTGTCCTCGCTGGTTCCACGCCGTACCCTGGCGCTCCGGCTCCCATTCCGGGAATCATCAGGGCCGAGAATTTCGATGACGGCGGCCCTGGCGATGCCTTCTTCGACACGACGCCTGGAAATGCCGGCGGCGCCTACCGCGCGACGGATGTCGACCTGCAGCCAGCAACGGGAGGCGGGTTCAACGTCGGGTGGGTCGAGGCCGGCGAGTGGCTGAACTACACGGTGGATGTGGCGACGACTGGCGCGTACACGGTGAGCTTCAGGGTAGCGTGTCCGGGCCCGGGCGGCAGGTTCCATCTGGAAATGAACGGAACCAACGTCACTGGTCCGCTCACGGTCCCCAACACCGGTAGCTGGCAGATATGGCGGACCGTGACTGCAAGCGTGTCGCTCACCGCGGGCCGGCACGTTGCGCGACTCGTGTTCGACGCACGTGGGACGGGCGGCGTCGGCAACTTCGGGGCATTCGAGTTTGCTGCCGCGGGCGAGACGCCCGGGCCCTACAACGGGACTCCCGCAGCCATCCCGGGGGTGATCGAAGCGGTCAACTTCGACAGGGGTGGAGCCTCAATCGCTTACTTCGATACTACGGCGGGCAATGCCGGCGGCGTCTACCGCACGACCGACGTCGACATTCAGGCGAGCGCCGGCGGAGGCTTCAACGTCGGTTGGACGGCGCCCAGCGAGTGGTTGAGATACACGGTCAACGTCAGCACGGCCGGCCAGTACGTCGTGCAGCTGCGCGTGGCCGCCACGGCCACCGGCAACTCGATGCACATCGGCTTCGACGGGCCTGCCGCGGTGTGGACTCCGGTGTCGATCCCGAGAACCGGCGCGTGGCAGACGTGGACGACCGTGAACGTGCCGATCACGCTCGGCGCCGGTGTGCAGCGGATGACGGTGCAGTTCGACACGGGCGGCGTCAACCTGGGCCCCCTCAACATCCGCGCGTCGGACCCGACGGCGCCGCCGCCGTCGGTCAGCGTGTGGGTGACCAACCGCGCCGGCACCAAGCGGCTCCAGCCGCAGCCCGTCGTCAGCTTCGTCGCGGGGCAGGGGAATCCCGCGCTACCCACGATCGATGTCGCCGACAACGTCCGCTACCAGCAGATCGAGGGATTCGGCGGGTCGATAACGGATTCGTCCGCGTGGGTGCTGTCCGGCCTCAGCGCGGCGAAACAGGCCGAGATCCTCACCGCGTTGTTCGATCGCAACACCGGACTCGGGCTCAGTTTCCTGCGGCAGCCGATCGGCTCGTCCGACTTCGCGCTGAACCTGTACACGTTCGACGACATCGATCCCGCCGGCACCGACTACCCGCTGGCGAACTTTTCGATCGATCACGACCGCGCCTACATCCTGCCGATGCTGCGGGCCGCGCGCGCGAAGAATTCCGCGATCCGGATCATGGCGTCGCCGTGGACGGCGCCCGCCTGGATGAAGACGAACCGGAGCCTGATTGGCGGCGGCCGGCTGCGGACCGACGCGTACGCCACGTATGCCGACTACCTCGTACGATTCGTTCAGGGCTACGCCGCGGAAGGGGTCCCGATTCACAGCCTGACGGTGCAGAACGAGCCGAAGACGGCGCCGCAGTATCCGAGCATGCTCATGACCTCTGCCGAGCAGGCGACGTTCATCGGGCAGCATCTCGGTCCCGCGCTCGCCCGCGCGGGTCTGAATCGGCAGATCTTCGCGTGGGACCACAACTGGGAGACGACCTACCCCTTGGAGGTCCTCGCGAATCCCACGGCACGGTCGTTCATCTCGGGCGTCGCGTTCCACTGCTACGGCGGCCAACCGAGCGAGATGTCGATTGTCCGCAACGCGTATCCGCAGCTCGCGATCGCGCTCACCGAATGCGCCGACGGATCGCGCCTGTCGTTTGGTAGCAAGCTCATGTATGACATCCGCGTCCTGCTGATCGGATCGCTCAGGAACTGGGCCCGGAGCGTCGCCAAGTGGAACCTCGTGCTCGACCAGAACGGCGGCCCGAAGCTGGTGGACGATGCGTGCCGCAATTGCGCGGGATTGGTCACGGTGAATACGGCGACCGGCACGTACTCGTTCAACGAGGACTACTACGCGCTCGGACACGTGAGCCCCCACGTCAAGCCCGGCGCGTACCGCGTGCAATCGACCGAGTTCGGCTTCGGCGGCATCGAGAACGTGGCCTTCATGAACCCGGATGGATCGATCGTCGTGCTCGCGATCAATTCGTCGTACGGCACGCTCACGTTCCAGATCCGGTCGCGGGGGACCACGCTCCAATACACGCTGCCTTCCGACAACGTGGCGACGTTCAAGTGGACGCCGTGACAGATCCCTGGAGAAATCGAGCGATCGCCCGGGCGGCTTTTGTGACCAGTTCCGGGTCCGTGGGGAAATAGTGCATGCCGCTCGGAAGCAGCACGAGCTGACTGCCTGGGATGATCGACGCCAGCAGTCGCCCCTCGTCGGCGCTCACGGCCAGGTCCTCGCGACTGTGGAGAACCAGCACGGGAAGCCTGAGCTGCCGGTACAGTTCGCGTCCGTCGCCCCTTCGGTGGACGCATTCAATATAACGAGCCGCGGTGTCGGGGTTGGCGGAGACGCGCTGCAGCTCGTTGAAGTGAGCGATCAACGCGGGGTCGGCATCGCTGCGAAAGAACTGACTGGTAAAGACCTGCCGAAACGCCGGTGTGTCCCGCCCCCAGCCCTTACGGATCAACGTTATGAGCGCCTGGTTCTCCTCGGGATCGAATCCCGGCCGCGCCAGTGCTCCGCGACAGTACGCGCCGTAAAGAATGATGTGCGTGATCTGCTCGTGGTGCTGGATCGCGTAGGTCGCCGCGGTCCATCCGCCTTCGGATATCCCCAGCAGGACCGCCTTCTCTGCCCCGGTCGCCGTGAGCACGGCTTCGAGATCGCGCTGCCGCGTCTCTTCCGTGAACTCGCCCGTATACGGATCGGAGAGGCCGGTTCCCCGGCCGTCGTAGCGAATGACGGTGTGCCGTTCCGCGAGATGCTCCCAGAACCGCCGCAGCTCGGGCCACTCCCATTCCGCCTCGAGGTGGGTGAAATGGCCCAGCACGCGAACGATGGGCGGCCCGGTTCCCACGGCGGAGTAGGCGAGAGAGACGCCGTCCGACGTCGTACAAAACCTAATCTCCTGCTCTGACGCCAGGTTTCCACGACCCGGCGGTTTGGCAGCGTCGCCAGCGTCCCCAGGAGCCACGTCAGAGAGCGGGGCGACGAATCGGTAGCCTCGGCGGTGCCGCGTCTCGATGAAACGCGGGTTCCTCGAATCGTCCTCGAGCGCCCGGCGCAGTTCCTGGATGCACGACGTGAGCGCATCGTCGCTCACCGCCGTGCCGTTCCAGACCGTGGCGAACAGCCGCTCCTTCGAGACGGGCTCTCCGGCATGCAGCACGAGCTGTGTCAGAACGTCGGCAGCCTTCGGCGTCAGCCGGATCTCGCGCGTGCCGGACCACAAACGTCCGGTCTCCGGCTCGAATCGATAGCCGCCGAAGTCGATGCCGGGTTCCCTCAACCGGCCACCGGCGGCCGCGCGAAGCTCTCGACAGCACGCTCCTCGGTCTCGTAGGTCACGAGGACGTCGGTGAGGCCCCCAGTCGACAGGATGCGTCGAATCTGCCGGGGTGTACGGAGCAGCCGCAGCCCTCCGCCCTTTGCGACCAGTTTCGTGTGCGTGCCGAGCATGAGCCCGATGCAGGTCGTGTCGATGTGCGAAACCTTCGCGAGATCCAGCACGATCTTCCGACATCCGCCGTCGATCACCTCATCGATCATCTCCCGGCAACGCGCGTACACCGCGCCCATATCGAGCTTCCCGCCGACCGTGATGACGGCCACGTCATCGATGAACCGCTGCGTGACTTCCATGGCGCCTCAAACCCCGCCCGACGCGCGCGCGGCCGAAGGATGGGGAGCGGCGCGTCGAGATTGGATAGCTGGGAAGGACCCTCTGCCGATCATACGCTCATCTGCGGGGACGGGCTCGATGAATCCCGCTTGAGAAGGTCGATCAGGAAATCGGCAGCCGCGCCGTCAGCCAGTCGAGACGGTCTGGGCTGGCGCCGAGATCGCGAAGCGCGGCGAGAGCAGCCTGGTAGTGGGAATCGGTGAAGACCCAGTGATAGTGCACGTGCACGAGCGGGGAATCGCGCCGCGTCCTCAAGCGTGGCTGATCCATCATGTGCAACGGCACGTTGTAGGTGTCGGGGTAATGGCAGACACGCCTCGTGGTGCTCCAGATGGCCAGCGCCAGAGCGGCTTGATTCGAGCCCCAGTACTCGCTGGCCTCGCGCCCCACGTACCCCGTCGAGGCGAAGACGTTCAGGCCGCTGTCGCGCCACGGTTTCAAACCCGCGCTGATCGATCGGGCGAAGAGGTCCGCCCATACCGTCAGGATCCCGCGATCCCTGCGCACGACCACGAGGCCGCCGTTGTACGAGGCGCGCACGCGGTGGCCTCCGTCGGTCGTCGAGACGAAGGGCAGGCACTCAATCGACACACGCTGCAGGCCGGCCAGCCGAGTCCAGTAGTCTTCGAAGGGACAGCCGGGCCCTTCGGTCGTGCTGCCTTTCGTGTCGACCGGACGGACCGCCACGTCCGCGTCGTCTGGCAACGCCGGTTCTTCCAGACAAATCGTGTCGCTATCGAGCACGACGATCCATTCGGAGCCCGCGCGCACGTGCGGGGATCTTTCCAACCCCACAACGCCTGCCCCGCAAAGTCGGCCAGAAGCTCGCGGCCTTTGACCTTGAGGTCCGCCACTTCCGGCGCGCGGAACCATCCCTGAGGGAAAGGGGCCGGCTCATCCCACCGTCCGCCAAACCGCGTCAGGATCTCGTCGTTCAAGAGAGAGATCGGGTGGTGCTCCCAATGGCCCTTCGGGTTGTCTGCGGCCCGGGTCGACAGCGAGCGCTCTGGTCCGAGGTACACGCCCAGGATGTTCAGCAGGCGGGACACCACGGACGTGCCGCTGCGGTGCATCCCCAGAACGCAGACGACCGTCGGCGCCGGGGCGGAAGCCGCGGGATTCATCGAGCGACCCAACGCCACTGGTCGGTGGACCATGGGCGCGCGTCCGGCAGGTACGCGGTGACCGCCCGGACGACGTCAGGCCATTTGGCCTCGTCGTAGTCGTCGCCCGACAACCATCCGTTGACCTTGAGCTTTGGCAGCCACGCGGCGATGTCGGCGGTCACACCCTCGTAGTCGTGCTGCGCGTCCAGGTGGACCCAGTCAATCGATCGATCGGCAAAGAAGGTGGACGCGGTGGTAGAAGGCGCCACGATCAGCGAGATCTCGTCGGCGAAACCGCAGGCGATGAGATTCTTGTGGAGTTGGCCGGCGAAAGTCCCGCCTCCCTCGGCGACCGCCGCGCCGTGGTAATTCCTGGCTCGGGGACCCTCGACGCCGCTGCCGCGACAGGTGTCGATGCCGACGAGGCTGAATCGTTTTCCGCTCAGCCTCGCGACTTCGCCCAGCGAGCACAGGCTGCGTCCGAGGTAGGAACCGACTTCGACGAAGCGGCTGCCATCCGGAAATGTGTGAGCGGCTTCTTCTTGAGCGAACCGCCAGTGGAACCAGCCGCGGATGTCGTTCCAGGTCAACGCGCTCCCGCGTCGACGTGTCGGCGGAGGGCTCTCGAATCCGACACAGAAACAGCGCGAGGATACCATGAGCGAGTCTGCGGCCAGCCGACGGCGGATTTCCTTCCATCGTGTCCAGGAGCGTCTCATGTCTTTCGTCCCACCCGAACGCGTCATTCACCCCTAAATCATTGACACGGCGACGACGATCGTGTATTCCAGCGGGCAACCCTGTTTCAACAGTTGAAGGAGTCGACCGAGCCATGGCGGGAGTGATCGATCGCATCGGAGCCGTCAGCCTCTGTGTCCTGCTTCTGCTCGAGGTCGCGGCCACCGCTCAGCGGACGACAGGCGATCTCAGCGGTGTCGTCAGCGACGCGACTGGCGCGGTGCTGCCGGGAGTCACGGTCAGCGTGAAGGGACCGAACATTCCGGGTGCCCAGACCACAGTGACCAGCGAGGCGGGTACGTATCGCATCCTCAACCTGCCGCCAGGCACGTACGATGTGACGTTCGAGCTGTCGGGTTTCCGGACCATCGTCCTGCAGGGCCTTCGCGTCAGCGTCGGTTCCGTTCTCGAACAGAACGTGGGCCTCGAGTTGAGCCAGCTGGCCGAGAGGGTGAACGTGGTGGCGGAGCAGCCGATCGTCGACACGACGTCGAACGAGGTCGGCACCACCTTCGGCCAGGAATGGGTCGAGAATGCGCCGACACGGCGATACGGGTTCTACGACCTCGTGGCGCACGCGCCGGGAGCGGTCAAAGGCGGCGACGGCGGGCCGGCGGCCGAGCGCCGGACGATGGTCTTTGGCGGCTCGTTCGACGAGAACGCGTTCCAGCTCGATGGCGTCAACGTCACCGACAATTTCTTCAGCGAGGGGTTTTCCGAGCCGAATCCCGACGCGATCGAGGAGGTCGAAGTCCTCTCGCTCGGCGCGCCGGCGGAGTACGGAAACCTGATGGGCGCCGTCTACAACATCGTCACGAAGCAGGGCACGAACACGTTTCACGGCGATGCGAGCTACTTCTTTCAGTCCAACGGCCTCACGGCGAACAACACGGAGAACATCACGCTGCCGAACGACGACTTCGCGGATGCCTGCTCCGACGTTCCGACCGCGCGCTGCCCCTGGACCCGCGGCGACTATTTCGAAATCACCGGACAGCTCGGCGGGCCGATCGTCAGGGACAAGCTGTGGTTCTTCGGCTCGTACGGGTACCAGCGCGACGAGTTCACGACCGTTGGCGTGAACTCGACGCTTCCGGGCAGCGCGCTCGACACGAAAAAGGATCGATACCTCGTCAAGGGAACCTGGCAGATTAGTACAGCGCAGCGGCTGGTCGCCAATTTTCACTACGACAAGTCGCCGCGTGGCTCGGGATACAGCTTCAACGAGACGCCGTCCACGGCATGGACCCGGACGCAGAAGGCGCCGACGCCCGGTGCGGCCTATACGGCAACGCTTTCGAACCGGACGACGCTCGATCTCCGCTATTCCGGTTTCTACGGAAGCGTGACCGGATATCCAACCGACCCGAATCAGCCCCTGTCGGAGCCGCGCATACTCGACGGCGCGACGGGCAAAATCAGCGGCGGCCATTACTACTGGTACACGTACGACGCCGATCGAACCACGGTCACCGGCAAGATCACCCATCACGCCGATGCGTTCCTGGGGGCCTCCCAGGATTTCCATTTCGGTGTGCAGTACAACCAGGCAGGGGTGTCGGGAATCTACGGGTACAACGACTTCATCTACACCTACCTGGACAACGGCAACACGTACGGGTACGGCAACGTGCGACAGCCGTTCAGTTACGGGGCCCGCATCCGCAACATCGGCGCGTTCATCGACGACAACGTCCGCATCGGCGATCGGTTGACGCTGAACCTGGGCGTACGCGTCGATTACAGCAAGGCGTTTTCACCCGAGCAGCAGGAACTCGACGACAACGCGCAGCCCACGGGACAGACGTTCCCGAGGATGGACCACTTCACGTGGAACAGCATCTCACCGCGCCTGGGGATCAACTGGAAGCTCACCGCCGACGGCAAGACGGTGGTCAAGTCGCATTGGGGACGGTATCACCCGCAGATCACCACCGGCGAGTTCGCCAATGTGATCGGACCAAGCATCAAGCCCTACTTCCAGGGTTCGTACAACGCCGCGACCGGCGAGATCGAGGACCTGTTCCTCACGAGCAGTAGCGAGAACCTGAGTGTCGACTCGAGTTACAACAGTCCCCGTACCGACCAGTTCCAGGTGGGCTTCGAGCGGGAGCTTCCCTGGAGACTCGGGTTGCAGCTCAATTACGTGCGCAAATGGGGTCGAGACTTTGCCGCCTGGCGCGACGTCGTCGGTACCTATGTCCAGATCCCCGTTGTCGACAACGTCGGAGAGCAACAGACCGGTGAGACGATCAACGCCTTCAGGCTGACCAGTCCGCCAGGCGATCGCGAGTTCGTGCTCGGAAACTCGGATCAGGTGTTGACCGATATCAACGCGTTCAGCGCGACAGTGAACAGGCGCATGACCCGCTGGTCGCTCAACTTCGGCGTGACGTATCTGCGCGCCGAGGGCCTCGTCGGGGGAAGCGTCAGAACCGCGAGCATCCAGCAGCGCAGCGGCCTCGAGTTCAGCCAGTTCGGCCGCAACCCCAACGACCTGGTCAATGCGGCCGGGCGGCTCAACGGTGATGTCGCCTGGCAGTTCAAGGGCCAGGCCGTGGTGCTGCTGCCGTGGGGCTTCCTGGCTTCAGCGAACGTGGACCATCACGACAACGCGCATCGATTCCGCATCAGAACGGTCCCGGCCTCGGTGGCCGGCATCTCGTCGACGGTTTTCATGCAACCCCGCGGCGATCTGGGACGCCTGCCGGACGTCACGATCATCGATGCCCGGTTGCAGAAGTCGTTCAGGCTGGGCAGCACTGCGCGCTTCTCTGTTGCCGCCGACGCGCTGAACCTGTTCAACGAGAACGCTGCGCAGTCGGTGCAAAGCACCAATGTCACGTCGGCGGTGTACCAGTACCCCACGACGTTCGTGAACCCGCGGCGGTTCATGTTGAACGCGAAGTTCACCTTCTAGCGGGCCAGCTTGCGGAGCTCCTCGCGCGCCGGCAGGAAACCTGGCTGGAGTTGGAGCGCCTTCTCGAAGTACGGCCGCCCTTCGGCGCCGCGCCCCTGGCGGCTGAGCGCGAGCCCGAGGTTGAAGAAGTATCGATGATCGGTCGCGTCGCGGGCGATCGCCGTACGAAACGCCCGCTCGGCTTCATCCAGACGGTTCGTTCCTCCCAGCGTCATGCCCAGCGCATTCCACGCCGCGGCGTCGGCCGGGTCCAACTCCACGGCCTGGTGAAGGCGAGCGAGCGCGGCCTCCACGTCACCGAGATCTCTTAGCATCTCGCCCTCCCGCATCAGGAGCCGTGAGCTGCGCGGGTTCTTCGTCAGGCCCTCGCGAGCGATCGCGATCGCGGCACCGGGTCCTCCCGTCATGCGCCGGGCGTCGACCCACCCCACCCAGGCCTCTTCGAGCAGCGGCGCGCGCCGGGCGGCCTGCTCGAAATGCACGGCAGCCCGCACCGGCTGCGCCGAGCGCATGAGCGCCCTGGCCAGATAGAGGTGTGCTTCGAAGCTCTCGATGCCGCCGGCGATCAGCTCGTCGAAGCGGCGCGCGGCGCCACGGAAATCGTTCCGGTTGAGCGCCAGGATGCCCTCGCGCATCAGCGTGTTGGCGCGTCGAAAGTCGGCAATCTTGTCCTTGGGATCGGCGCCAGGCGTTGGCGTGGTTGAAGGCGATCCGCCGACGTACCCCAGCGCGCCCAGCCGTTCGAGCAGATCGAGCGGCACGGAGTTGCGCGTGCTGCCGGCGCTCGCACCGCGCTCCTGCTCGAGAAACTTCGCGAGCGCACCGTGGAGCGCCGCCGTGCGCGTCGGCTGCTTCGGCGCGAGGTTCTGTTGCTCGTGCGGATCGGTGGCGAGATCGTAGAGCTCGGGTCGGGGGGCAAGGACGTACTTCCAGCGGCCGTCGCGCAGCACGCGCAGGTCGCTCCACCCGAAGTGCAGGAGCGGGACGAGCGATTCCGCGTACTGGGCACGTGGAGCCGGACCCAGCCCGCCGCCGAGCGCTGATGCGAGACTGGCGCCCGCGGGTTTCAGCTCGTGCGGGACCGCGACGCCGAGCAGATCGAGAGCGGTGGGAAGGAGATCGACCAGGCCGACGGTCTCGTCGATCCGGCGGTTCGGCGCGATCCCTGGACCGCGGAAAACAAGTGGCACGGCCAGCGTTGTTTGATAGGCGAAGAAACCGTGCAGCGTTTCGTCGTGCTCGCCGAGCCCCTCGCCGTGATCCGACGTCACGACCAGCAGGGTCTGGCGCGCCAGATCCAGCCGTGTGAGTGCCTCGTCCAGCCGATCGACGAGCGCGTCGGCGTAGGCGACTTCGCCATCGTACGGCCGGTCACGATACCGCGAGGCATAGGGCTCGGGCGGCTCGTACGGATCGTGAGGCTCGTAGAGATGGACGAACAGGAACAGGCGATCGGCGCCGGCCTGCTCCTCGAGCCACGCGAGCGCCTGACGCATGGTGTCGGCGCCCGGCTTCTGCAGCGTGTCGAGCATGGCGTCCTGGCCGGGCGGGAGCGACTCGTCGTATCGATCGAATCCGCGTGCGAATCCTCCTCGAGATCCGAGAACGATGGAGGAAACGAAGGCAGCGGTTCGAAAGCCGGCGCGCTGCAGAACCTCGGACAGGAGCGGTGACGAGGGAAGCGTGCCGGCAGACAGATTGTCACGGAGGCCCACCTGCCACGGCCACAGGCCGGTGAACATCGTCGCGTGGGACGGACGTGTCAGCGGGACGTGGCTGGTGGCATCGGCCGCGTAGGCGCCAGCTCTCGCGATGCGGTCGAGCGCGGGCGTGAGGTTGGCGCTGCCGTAGACGCCCACGCGATCGGCCCGCAGCGTGTCGATGCTGACGATGACCAGGTGACGAGCGGTGGGCCGCGGCTCGGCAGGTCGCGAACAGGACACGCCCGAGAGAATGCCCAGCAGGGCGATGACGCTGGACCGATGAATCAAGAACGCTCTCGCAACCGCTTCGCCGCGATCGAGCTCGCGTTCCGCAGCCTTGAAGCGACCCTGACGGTTGTAGACGTCGGAGAGCACATAGTGTCCGAGGGGCGCGATCGCCGGATCGGGCTTCGCCACGAGTCCCTTGCGGGCCCATTCCTCGGCGCCCGCCAGGTCCCCGGCGTCGAGGAGCGCCTTGGCCAGGTACAACTGACCCGTTCCGAAATCGGGCGCGTGGGCGGCCACCTGCCGGAACAGTTCGAGCGCTTCGGCAGGCCGTCCCTTCCGCTGCAGCAGCTTGGCCAGGTTGAACGCCGCGCGAAACGCGGCCGGGCTCTTTTCCAGCTCGCCGCGATACGCGGCAATCGCCTTGTCGATCTCGCTCCTGCTCTCGTAGACGAGACCCAGGTTGAACCGGGCCGTGAGGAGATCCGGCTTCTTCTCGAGCGCCTGCAACAGGACACGTTCGGCTTCGTCGAATCGACTCGCTGTGATGTAGTTCTCCCCGAGCTTCAGCAGGAATCGCGGCTGATCCACCTCGCGGGTCAGCGCATCCTTGATGACCGCTTCGGCCTCGGTGGTCCGACCCTGGCGCATCCAGATGTCCGCCAGGTTGAAGAGCACTCTGCCGTTGCGAGGGTCGAGTGCCCGCGCGCGCTCGAACCCGACTCGCGCTTCGTCGAGGCGGCCCGCGTCCATGAACGCGATGGCGAGGCTGAAGAGCGCGTTGAGGTGCTCGGGATCCCTCGCGAGCGCCTGGCGGTAGCTCTCGATGGCCGCGTCGGTGCGCTTCGCCTTCTTCTGAAAGTTGCCGAGCAGCATGTAGCCCTCGACGATGTCGGGGTCTTCGGCGATCGCCCGCTTCACCGTCGCAATGGCCTCCTCCTGGTGGCCTTCGAGCGAGAAACTCGCCGCCTGCTTCAGCAGGGTGTAGAGCGCGATCTTGTCCTTGGGGTCGCCGCGTGGCCGATCGTCAAGATGGCGGCTGCTCCCTCCGCTCCCCACGTATCCCAGCGCCATCAGCCGTTCCTCGACTTCAGGGTCGATACGCTGGGGCCGGTCGGGCGCGTTCTGCCGCGAGTTCCCGGCGATCATGGCCGAGAGTGCCCGGTCGAACGCCGCCACGCGCTCCCGCTGCGACACGGCGAGATTGACGGTTTCGGCCGGGTCGTTCTGCAGATCGTACAGCTCGGGCCGCGGCGCACGGATGTACTTGAACCGGCCGTCCTGCACCGACTGCAGCTCGCTCCACCCGTAGTGATAGCGGGGAAGCCAGGTTTCCGTGTGCGCGACGAGATCCAGGCGCGTACCGAGCGCGAGGGGCTTCAGGCTCGCGCCCTGGACCTCTTTCGGCGCCGGCACGCCGAGGAAGTCAAGCGCGGTCGGCATCACGTCGACGATCCTGACCTGATCGGCGACCTGCCGTACCGGCACGGCCGGTCCCGCGATGATGAGGGGAATGCGAACCGCGGCATCGTAGATGAAGAAGCCGTGCTGCTGCTCGCCGTGCTCGCCGAGCATCTCGCCGTGATCGCCAACCACGATCACCAGCGTCTGGGAGAGCCGCCCGCTCGCGGCCAGGGCGTCGAGCAGGCGGCCGATCTGTGCGTCGGTCGCCGCCACTTCGGCGTCATACGCACCGTGCATCGTGGCGGGAAAGCGCGAGCGATAGGGTTCGGGAGCCTGGTACGGCGTGTGAGGATCGTACAGGTGCACGAACGCGAAGAACGGCCGATCGCGATCCTCTGCAATCCATGCGAGCGCGGGATCGACGACTTCGGCGCCGGGCCGCTGGATGTAGTCCATGCTCGGCGCGGTGTCGAATTTCTCGAAGTCGAAATTGTCGAAGAAGCGATCGAAGCCCTGCGCAACGCCCCAGCGCCGGTCGAGGACGAAGGCGGCCACGAATCCGCCGGTGCGGAACCCGTTCTCGCGCAGCACCTCTGCCAGCGTGATCTGCTCGTCACCGAGGTAGAAGCCACCGTTGTCGCGGACGCCGTGCCAGCTCGGGAACGTGCCGGTCAGCAGTGACGAGTGTGCGGGCAGCGTGAGCGGCACGACCGTCGTCGCCTGGGAGAAGCGCAGGCCGGCGCGGGCGAGGCCATCGAGATGCGGTGTCTGGGCCGCTCGGTAGCCGTACGATCCCAATCGATCGGCGCGAAGCGTGTCGATTGAGATCAGGAGGAGGTTTCGCGGCGCCGGACGAAATCCGAACCGGCTCACGACGCCGACGCGGAGAGCGATGACGATCGCGGCGGCGAGGATCGCGAGAGCCAGGCCCCACCACAGGCGCCGGATTCGCACGAGGGCATTCTATGCAGCGCCCCGACGGAGCCGCAAGCGCGCGTGACCAATCCGGCGAGTTGCCGTAAGCTGGGTGTTCAAACACCGTAGCGCCGCCGAGTTGACGCGTTCCGGCCCACGCTGGATCAACAGTGTTACTTATATCTAAGGTACACATCTCGACCATCGCGCGGCTCGGGGCCCTCGGGGCGGCTCTGTTCGGCGGGACCGCGGTCGGTGGTTTCCAGTCGCGTGAGGCCGCCTCACCGCCCCTCGCGGATGCTCACGTCCATCTGTCGCTCGGTTCCGTCGACGCGCTCGAGCGGTTGGCGGGCGCCGGCGTGACCGTCGTGCGCGACTGCGGCGGAGACATGAAGCAGTTGACGCGCTGGCGCGACGAGATTGCCGCTGGAACACGGCGAGGACCAAAGATCTTTCTTGCGGGCCCCTTGCTGGACGGACCCAAGCCCGGCGCGACGTTTCGTCTGACGATCAGGACACCGGAGGACGCCGTGCGCGCCGTTGACTCGCTCGCCGGCAGGGTGGACTTTCTCAAGACGCACAATGCCATTCCGCCCGAGGCGTTCTTCGCCTTGGTTCGCCGCGCTCGCGAGCGCGGCCTCAAGGTGGCCGCGCACTTACCCGTCGGCGTGCCCGCGTGGACGGCGGCCGAAGCCGGCGTCGGCTCGATCGAGCACGCGGCAGAGTCGCTGGCCTCGAGTCCGATTTACGCGGGCGTCGCGAAGGACGCGAACGCGGCGATGGACTGGTGGCGATCGCCTGACGGCGATGCCGCCATCCGGCGCCTCGCTGCCTCGCGGGTGACGGTGGTACCGACGCTCGTCCGGTACGAGTCCATGATTAACACCCCAGCGACGGCCGAAGCCCGATCGGGTCGAGCGGAGCTGATGCCCAAGCTCATCGATCTTGTTGGCCGCCTGCATCGCGCCGGCGTGCCGCTGCTGGCCGGATCGGACCTTGTCCCCGGCGGCCGCGCGCCTGAGACTGGCCCTGCGCGCGAAGTGCAATTGCTCGAAGCAGCGGGATTGTCAGCGGCCGAGGCCCGCGAAGCCGCCAGCCCTGCCGCGCTCGAGCGGTGGTTCCGGGAACGCTGAACACGCCCCGCGATAGACTTCCCCCCTGTGAGCCGCGTTCTGCGAGCTAGCGCCGCCGTCGAGGATCGTCGGGGGCCACGCGGGCCGCGCGTTCCGTTGAGCACACGACGCAGTAGGCGTCACTCCAGACAACCCGTCCATCACGCGCCGCCGCGCGGTGAACACGGCGTGCAACGAGGAGACCTTATGTGATCTACTATCTGGCGACTGAGGATCATCGCTACACGATCGACGAGTATCTTGCTCAGGTCGGCGCGCCATTGCGTGCGAGCGTGCAGTCGGTGACATACGACTGGCTACTCGAGCAGAACGCGCTCCCGGCTGCAGTCTACATATTTTCTGACATAGAGAGAGTACCGCCGCGCAAAGCCGAGCAAATAGCAGTTGTGTGGCAGACCCTGTCAGATGCCGGTCTCCCGTTGCTGAACCATCCGACGCGGTCCATGCGGCGTTACGAGCTGTTGCGGCACCTCCACGCGGCTGGACGCAACGTGTTCAACACGATCCGAGCGACGGAGGCGCGGTTGCCAGCCCGCTATCCTGTCTTCCTCAGGCACGAGCACGATCATGATGGTGCGATCAGCGGATTGCTGCCGGATCCCGCCGCACTCGAGCAGGCCCTGGCGGATCTGGATCGCTTGGGGCGCAGCCGCGACGATGTTTTGATCGTCGAATTTTGCGATACCAGCGATGCACGTGGCCTTTACCGCAAATATTCGGCGTTCGTCTGCGGCGACCATGTGATCCCGCGCCATATCTTCTTCGGAAGACACTGGATGCTTAAGAAGCCAGGTGCGGAATCGTCATACAAAGCGTCACTCGAGGAAGAGCGCCAGTACATCGAGAATAATCCGCATGCAGAAGAGATTCGGTCTATTTGCAGAACCGCGCGGATTACCTTTGGTCGTATTGATTACGCCCTGTACATGGGTCGCATTCAGGTTTGGGAAATCAATACCAATCCGTACGTGCTAACCTCGGAGGGCCCTACCAAGAATGCCCGGCAGTTTTTGTCTGAGATGTTCTACAGCCGCTTTAATGAGGCGCTGAGAAGAACGGACCAGACGATGGCGCCAGCCCTCGTGCGGATCAGCGAGCGAGCCTCTGAAAGTGTCGCCCGAAAAATCATACGGCTTGCCCTACGGTCCCTCGGATTGACTGCTTACGTTGACCCACTACTCAAACGTTTCGCAATGATCAAGCGAGCGCTCGTCCCATGACGATGCGTCCTGCCGAGAGACGCGGCTGTCCAAAACATCGTCCTGCGTGAACGGCAATCGCTTCCCTCGAGCGAGGACTGTCAAAAACCCAAACAGCTCGCACAGCCGCGACGCGCGGGAGCCCCGATTGTGAAGTTCGTAGTGGTATCGCCTCGTTTTCACCGATTACGACTTTCGTCGCATCGAATTCCAGAGAATTGGTATGGTGAGCCTGTCGGGAAATTTCACGAGTTGGAACCGCATCCGAGAATGGCTCGGGCGGCTCGAGCAACTGCGAAGGGTGTCCTGAGCGGACTTATGTTCTTCCCGCGACCCGCACGCGTCAACGTCTCGGCCGCGGTCAGTTCGCCGGTTTTGACGTGACGACTAATTCCGGCTCCGTCCGGCGCGCAATCGCCGGTTTTGACGTGACGACTAATTCCGGCTTGCGTGTCCACGGAGGCAATCGGCACCATTATCGAAGAGATGGCCGCATGTTCTTCGTGCTACCGATGCTACGCTCGCGCGTCACCGGTGACTACGACTATCAGCATCTCCTGCACCGCACGGCATCGGCATCCAGATGTCCGAGAGATGCCTGCCGCCCGTATACGCGGCTGCACTCCCTTCGTGCTGATCTCCGCATCGGATGCGCCGCTCCGTCTCCTCCCCCGTCTCGATCCAGATCGCTCCGTCTTTCCAAAGCCACACGCTCGCCGCGCCGCGCGGGTCGGTCCACGGATCCCCCGTCGGAGCGTGCCACCCGTAGGGATCGATCAGGACATAGCGGCCGGCGACGCTCCGCCCGACGCCGAAGTGCAGATGCGGTGTGCCGCTGCAGCCGGTGTTGCCTGACAGCCCGATCACCGTGCCTTCGCTGACGGAGGCGCCAGCCTGCACGTCGATACGTGAGAGATGGCCGTAGATGCTCGCGTAGAGCTCGCCTGTCGGTGCCGTGTGGACCAACACGACGAGCAGCGCCTGCACCGTGCGATTCAACTGCGGGCAGAAGTTCGGCGCCTCAAGTCCGGCAGTCAAGACGACGGCGTCCGCGACGGCGAGCAGCGTTTCCTCCGGTGCCTCATCCCGGCCCATCCACCGGCGTTGCCTGACAGCCCGATCATCGTGCGTTCGCTGACGGAGGCGCCAGGCTGCACGTCGATACGTGAGAGATGGCCGTAGATGCTCGCGTAGAGGTCGCCTGTCGGTGCCGTGTGGACCAACACGACGAGCAGCGCCTGCACCGTGCGATTCAACTGCGGGCAGAAGTTCGGCGCCTCAAGTCCGGCAGTCAAGACGACGGCGTCCGCGACGGCGAGCAGCGGTGTGCCTTCCGGCATCCGCCAGTCATAGCCCGGGTGGCCATCCACCTGGCTTGTGTCGCGCGCGCCGCACAATGTGAGGACGTACCCGTTGGCGTCGCCTTCGATCGGCTTGTCGTGATCGAAGAAATTACCGATCGGAAACGCGCCGTCAAATGGCCGGCCGAAGACCGGCAACACGGCGTTCGCCGAGGCCGGATGCGGGGTGCAGGCAGCGGACGCGGACGACGGCGCGGTGGGTCCGGACGCGCCGAAGGCCACCTGGTTCGCGGCAAGCTCACCAGCCAACCCGAGCGCCGACGCGCCACATGGCGCTTCAGACGCCGGAGGCTACTTGATTTGCGTCGGGTGCGCCGGGAGGCGGATACGGGCCTTTCAGGTCCTCCGGATCAGGCTAGTTTCCTATCGCGCCGAGCCGGCTTGGTGTCGCGGCGCAACGGCACGGCATCGCCAGTCGGCGGCGCGATCTGAAATCGCCACGCGCCGGTCACGCTGGACACTGATTGGCGCGGCCGACAGGCTGATGAACGGCTGGTGCGGGCGCATTTTCGCGAGGTTGGGCAGTTACGTGGAGGTCGAGATTCCGTTCGAGGCGAGGTAACCAATCTGGTTCGATTCACGTTTGCGGTCGGCCATGCGGCGGGCCCGCAAGTCGTTGTGAACACGAAGGAAGATTAATGGTGAGCCGCGAAGGAATCGAACCGTGAACCCGCAGATTAAGAGTCTGCTGCTCTGCCAATTGAGCTAGCGGCCCACGTCAGGAAGGATCAGCGTTTCCGAACCAAGAATCATAGCACGACCCTGAAGGATCGCGCCACATCCGTAGTGCCACAACGACCCTAAGGGTCGTACCACAACATTACTTGGAGGAGCAGGACTCGGACACGGCGCGCACGGCCGTGACGTCGATGTGCAGCACGCCCGCGTTCGGATTGTGCTGCGGCGCGCGCGAGGGATTGCCCATCGTCCCGGGCGTAACGGTGATTCGCGCCCCGCCGACGTCGATCCCCGGCCCGATCGCCGCCAGTGACGATCGCTTCACCCGTCCCTTCGCCTCGACGTAGCGGTTGTTCTGCTTCTTGAGCTCGTCCATCACCTCGCGCGCGCCGTTGACCCGGAACGTCCGCGCCTGGATCACGGTCAGGTCATCTTCCCTGGCCGGACGTACTTCTTCCGCCTGGAGCGCGCGCCCCTTCAGGCAGCCGGTGACGATCAGCTCGATCGATTCCTTGTCCTTTTTCTTCTCGTCCTCTTCCGTCTGTTCCTGCCGCGCGACGACGGCGGCGCCTGGAATGGTCAGGCCCGCAACGAGCAGAGGAGCGAGCAGCCGATTGCCCTTCATAGATGCATGGTATACCCGGTTGCGTCCGCGGCGGGTCCGGGGCTAGAGTAGGGAAGTCAGGCCCCTTCGACTTCGCTCAGGGCAGGCCGCCATGCGAATTCCGCAGTAGCAACCTCGGCCGTCACGTTCTCCCCCCACTCACGTCGTAGTCCGGCTGAAGCCGGACGCCACGGAAATCACTGAGGTCCGGCTGAAGCCGGGCGCTGGCCAGGCTGAAGCCTGGCGCCACAAATGTTTTGGGTCCGGCTGAAGCCGGACGCTACGCGAGTCTCATATGTCTGCACCAGCCATCCGTGTCCGCGATCTCGTCAAGGTGTACTCGCGCCGCGGCCAGCCGGAGGTCCGCGCGGTCGACGGGCTCACGTTCGACGTCCAGCGCGGCGCCATCTTCGGCCTCCTCGGCCCGAACGGCGCCGGCAAGACGACGCTCCTGCGCATTCTGTCGACGCTCGCGCGGCCGACCTCCGGCTCCGCCACGGTGCTCGACCGCGATGTCGTCGCAGAATCGCTCGAGGTGCGCCGGCGGATCTCGGTCGTCATCCAGGAAAGCGCCGCCGAGCTCTTTCTCACCGTGCGCGACAACCTCGGAACGTTCGCGCGCTTCCACGGCCTCCGCGGCCCCGAGATCCGCAGGCGCGCGGATCGCATCCTCGAAGAGTTCGGCCTGGCGTCCGAGGCGCAGCCGGAAAGTGATGGATCTGAGCGGCGGCTTCCGGCGGCGCGTGCAGGTCGCCAAGGTCTTCATGGTCGACACGCCGGTGGTGTTCCTCGACGAGTTCTCGACCGGAATGGATCCGATCCTGAAACGCAGCGTGATGGACCGGCTGCGGCGCGAGGCGTCCGGCGGACGGACGATCGTCCTCACGACGCAGATCCTCGGCGAGGCGGAAGAACTGTGCGACGACATCCTGATCATCAATCGCGGCCGGCAGGCGGCGCGCGGCGATCTGCACACGCTCAAGCTGCTGTCGCAGGGGGTCTACGACGTCACCGTGACCTTCGATCGGCTCCCGCCGGGGATCGAGGAGGAGCTGGCCGCGCGGCGCCCGATCCGCCTGTCGGTCTCGCAGAACACGATCGAGGCGACGCTCAAGGAGGATGACGGCGGCATCCTGGCGGTCGTCGGCGCGCTCGCAGCACGCGGCCGCGTGCTGCGCCTCGAGGTCGGTGGCGCGAGCCTGGAAGACATCTTCGTGGAACTGACGAAGCCACGGACACACGGAGTGGGGACAGGACTAGGCCTGGGCTGGGGCCTGGGGCCTGGACTCAGCAGACGGAGGCCAGTCATGAGCGCGTTCGGCGGTTCTCTATCGAGAAGGCAAGATCCGGGCGACCAACGGGTTGTTCATCTTCTGGGACGTCGTCTACCCGCTCGGCTACCTGCTCGTCTTCGGCGTGGCGATGACCGAGGCGTTCCGGTTCACCAGCCTCCCGGTCGACTACAACGCGTTCTTCCTCGCGGGCGTCCTCGGGATGGCCGGGTTCGGCATCGCGTCGAACACCGCCTGGTCGTTCTTCATGGACCGCGACAACGGCATCTTCTACGAGATGCTGACCTATCCGATGAGCCGCGCGGAGTATCTGGTGGGGAAGGTGCTGTTCAACATCGTGATCGCGGCTGCTGCAGGCGGCCGTCACCGTCTTGCTCGCGGCGGCGGTGCTGGGCGTCGCGCTACGTCCGGAAGGGTTTCCGCTGCTTGTCGCCGCGGTCGTCGTCGGCACGGCGGGCTGGTTCTTCTTCTACGCGATCTTCGCGCTCTACATCAAGCCGCAACGACGCGTTCAACACGGTGACCTCGATCTTCTACTTCGTGTTCCTGTTCGCCAGCTCGATGTTCTATCCGATCGAGCCGCTGCCGGCGGCGTTTCGCGCCGCCGCGCTCGCGAACCCGATCACCTGGCACGTGGACGTGATGCGTTTCGCCACGATCGGCGCTCGGCGACCCCCGCCAGATCGCGCTCGAGGCCGCCGGCTTCGTTCTGTTTACGATCCTGTCGTTCGTGGCCGCGCTCGTTGTGTTGCGGCGTGAGACGTGACCCATCGCCGATCGGAGAGGACCTCAGAATGGGTGAGCGCGTGGGGGGAAGCGCGCTCGCCCATCCTGAGACGGCCGCCGCAGCGATTGCGGGGGACGCGTGACAGCCTCAGAGACCCCCTACTGAGGCCGCACGCGCTCCGCAAGCGCCTGACCATTGCTCTGCATGTGGCCGTCGGCGCGCACGGCCAACCCGTTCCGGATCGCGGTACAGGACGAGATCCTTGAATTCGGTCGTCGAGTTCGTGATGAACATCTGACCTCCCACCGAGAAGGTCAGCGACGGGCACGACCCGCTGAGGCCGGCCACGTCGGCGCGGCGGTCGATGCCCCGCGCGTCCTCGAGCTGCACCTTGTCGGCGCGCAGGACGCCCGAGATGACGGGCCCTTCAACCTCGACGAGCTGACCGTCGACGAGCAGCTCGCAGGTCACGCGGCGGAAAAACGTCGCGGCGCTCGTCTGCACGGCGCGGCCGCCCGCAGTAAACGCAATCGACGGACAGCCGCCGCCAGACAGCTCCAAATTGCAAGCCGGGTACCCTGGCCGGTCGCACGTAAGTTGTTGTATGTGGGCTAGATCCGCTCGCAGGCCTTCGCGCCGGGCGGACGTGCGGCGTAAACGCTCACGATTCTCGAAACTGGCGTCAGTCGGACACGGGTCGAGCGAAACGGCTGAAGAAGCTGTCGGTATTCCAGCGCGGCCGCTCCGGGCGGTTCGCGATTCGGTCGCACAACGCGGCGATGACCCGTGTGAACCCGGCCGCCGCGTCGAGATCGATCGGCTGGCTCAGATCGTCCGACGGGGCATGGTATCGCTCCTTCGTCCAGGCAGCGGCGACGCGCGCCTCGGCGGAGCCCGGCTCGTAGCCGACCTTCATCGTCAGCGAAGGCACGCCGTGCCGGATGAAGCTGTACTGGTCGCTTCTGATGAAGCGATTGCGGTGCGGCTCGGGGTCGGGCTGTACCGCGAGATCCATGGACGCAGCCACAGCCCTGATGTCCGCGCCCAGATCGGACTCGTCAAGTCCCAGCACCATCAGCGACTTCATGGGGAACAGCGGAAGGAACATGTCCATGTTGACGTTGGCGACGATCGCATGCCGCGGCGGCGTCGGATGCGCCGCGAAGTAGCGCGACCCCAGGAGGCCTTTCTCTTCCGCCGTCACCGCCAGGAACAGCACCGGGCGTTTCGGTGGCTTTTTCGCGATCTCGGAGGCCGCCTCGAGGAGCGTGGCAATCCCCGAAGCGTTGTCCATCGCGCCGTTGTAGATCTTGTCGCCGTTGATTGGCGCCCCGACACCGACATGATCCAGGTGAGCCGTCAGCACGACGAGCTCACGCTGAAGGCTCGGATCGGTGCCAGGCACGAGCCCCGCGACGTTGTGCGAGTCGAGCTCGGTCCGCTCGGTGCGGACGGCGGCCCGTACCAGCCCCTTCAGCGGGAACCTCGGCAGCACTTTGCCGGCGTCCGCGATCGCCAGCAGCTCGTTGACGGTGTGTCCCGATCCTTCGAACAGCCGATCGGCCCTGGCGGCGTTGAACGTGACGGCAAGCCGCTGCCCGACCGTGTCGTCCAGGGCTGGATCGGCGAGCGTCATGGAAGGCTGCAGCCGATTCGGCGAGGACCGCTCCCATGGAACGTCCGAGGTCCGCGGGTTCTGGATCGTGATGGTGCCAATCGCGCCTGCGCGCCGCAGCGCGGCCCAGCGTTCTCCGGCGGACTGATAGTGCGCCGAAAGCGGACCGGGCACGGACGAAGGAGCGCCCGACAAAAAGACGACGACCTTCCCTTTGACGTCCACGTCGGCGAAGTCGTCGTGCTTTGCTTCGGGTATCGCGAGGCCGTACCCCGCGAAGACCAGCGGCGCTTCGACCTCCGGCGCCGGGTTCACCCGCATGTTGAAGGTCGCCTCGTCCCCCAGCACGATCGGGGTGACGACCCCGTCCCGCACGAGAGCCAGGCTCGACCGATTCTCCACGATGCGGCGCGAGTGGAACCGCACCGGCTGCAGGTAGCCGGATGTGCCGGCCGGCTTGAGGCCCTGGCGCTTGAACCTGTCCGCGACGTACTCGGCCGCCTTCCGGTGGCCTTCGCTTCCGGTGTTGCGTCCCTCGAGGCTGTCGTCCGCGAGGAACGCGACGTGCGCCCGCCAACGCTGCGCGAGATCGTCCTCGGCGGCGCCGGGAGTCATGACCGCCAATGTCGAAACGAACAGAACGCATGTGACTTTCGGCATACGATCGACCCTGCTTACCCTACCATGGGTCACTCGTAGCGGAGCGCGGCGAGTGAATCGACGCGCGTCGCGCGGCGCGCCGGCAAGTAGCTCGCGGCCAGCGAGACGGCCATCAGAAGCGAGGCCGCGGCCGCCATCGTCAGCGGATCGTGCGGCTGGATGCCGAACATCAGAGTGCTCAGCGACCTGACGGCCGCGAACGCGCCGATGAGCCCCAGCGCCGCGCCCAGGCCGGCGAGGACCGCGCCCTGACGCACGACGAGTCTGGCGACGCGGCCGTGTGTTGCCCCGAGCGCCATGCGGATGGCGATCTCGCGCGTGCGCTGGCTCACGGTGAAGGCCAGCACGGCATACAGCCCCATCATGCTCAGGAACATCGCGAGCCCGCCCAGCCAGAAGAGCATCGTGCTCGCGCCACGCACCGTCCTGAAGGCGGCCGCGACACGCTCCGCAAGGGGCTGCTCTTCGCCAATCGGCACATCCGGGTCGACGGCCGTGATCGCGCGCCGGATACTCGGGAGCATGGCGCGCGGATCGCCGGCGACGCGGATGTGAGGGCGAGAGTCCAATGTCGCGGGGCCGGTCGGGTCTCGTTGCCAGTAGCTCAAATAGAAAAACGGACGCGCTGGTTCGACGATGGTGACGTATTGCACGTCCTTCGCGACGCCGACCACGACGTGTTCGCGGTCATTGACGATGACGGTCCTGCCCACGACGCCGGGCTCCGGCCAGAATCGACGCGCCAGGGTTTCGCTCAGGATAATCGCCCGCGGGGCGCTTCCACGGTCGCGGTCATCGAACTCGCGTCCTTCCAGGAGAGGAATGCCCAACGTCTTGAAGTATCTGAATCCAACCCAGTTGAAGGCTGACTGCAGCGCAGCGTCAGGGGGCTGTGGACGCCGACCCGGGAGCCACAACGAGGCGGGCGCGCCCCACCCGGGCAACGGGGGATATTCGGCCAGGCTCACGGAGACGACGCCCGGAAGCGACTCGAGCCGGCGAATGACGTTCTCCTGAAACGCGCGGGCCCTCACGCCGTCGTACTCGACGAGGCTCGGGCGCAGACGCAGCAGGGCGATGTGGTCGACGTCGAAGCCGGGGCCGCGCTGAAGGTGCTTCACGCTCTGAACGAGCAGACCCGCGCCGACGACGAGCACGACGGAAACGGCGACTTGAAAGACGATCAACCCGTCGCGCACGCGCGATCGCGCCGACCCACCCGTCAGCCCCTCCGTCTGGAGCACCGCGACGATGTCCGGCTTGCTCGCCTGATAGGCCGGGAGAATCCCGAAGAGGAGCGCCGTCACCAGGGACAGCAAGAGCGTCGTACCCAGGACGACACCGTCGAGACCGAGCTCGAAGTTGACCCGGCCGCCCACGTAACTGGTCCCGTAGTAGGCCGACAGCGCGTCGCTCGTCCACGAGGCGACGACCAGTCCGGCGGCGCCGCCGACGAGCGAGAGCAGGACGCTCTCCGCGAGGAACTGTCGAATGAGCCGCCACCGGCCGGCGCCCAGCGCCTGCCGAACCGCGATCTCCCTGCGACGCCTGGCACCGCGCGCCAGAAGCAACCCCGACACGTTCGCGCACGCGGTCAGCAGTACGAGGCCGACGGTTGCGGCCAGCAGCGTGGCGGTGTGCGCGTAATCGGCGCGTTCCTGCAGCCGGATCCCGCGCGCGGGAGTGACGTGGACGCCACGACCCTTGTTGACGTCGGGATAGGCCGCGGCGAGTTGCCCCGCCAGGACCTCCATCTCCGACTGAGCGTCAGCCACCGTGCGCCGATCGTCGAGCCGCCCGATGAGATTGACGATGTGACAGGAACGCTCGAACGCGTTGCAGTATCGGTAGCCCGTCCGGAACATCGCGCTCGGAATCCAGACGTCGGTCTTCAACACGCCGCGCATCGCGCCGTTGAACCCGATGGGCATCACGCCGACGACCTCGAACGCCACGCCGTTCAGCCTGATGCGCGTGCCGAGGATGTCCGGGTTTCCTGTAAAACGCGTCTGCCACAGATCGTGGCTGATGACGGCGACCGGGTGTTTGTCCGGAACCTGGTCCTCTTCGGCAAGAAAGAACCGGCCGGCGATCGGACGCAGCCCGAGAAGAGGGAAGTAGTTCCACGTCACCACGCTCCCGTTCAGCAGGACCGGCTCACGCTTCTCTGCCGCGTCGGCGACGTTGTCCAGGTGAATCGGGGCGGTCGGATAATGCGCGGCGAGATCCGCGAGAACGTGCGTGTTGTCGCGCAAGTAGGCGTAGTTCGGGTACGAGAGCGTGAAGCCGAGCTGATCGCGACGCCACGCGAGCGTCTGGTGAATCTCGACCAGCCGGGTCGCGTCCTCGACCGGCAGAGGCTTGAGGAACAGCGCGTCGATCAAGCTGAAGATGGCGGTATTCGCGCCGATGCCGAGCGCCAGCGTCAGGACGACAACGGCGGTGAATCCCGGGGTGCGTTTCAGCATCCTGGCCGCGTATCGCAGGTCCTGGATCAATCCGCCCATCTGGCTTCCTCCCGGCTCCGCGGGGCGGTAGCACGCGCCGTGCCCGGCTGCCCGGCGGGTTATTCCCGCTGGGACGTGCACTTGCGACACCCGGCGGCTTGGCCGTGACCGCTCTTGGGACGATGCCGGTCGGATTCGAGAATCCCGTACTCCGAGGGACCAGGGGCATCGCGACTTCACGTGACCGGCGTGACGGCCCGAGTCCGACCATTCCTTCCTAGGACAAGGCCGCCGCGACCTGCTCCAGGAGAGCGAGAAGAACCGCGACGTTCGCTCCGTCCTCTTGCGCTCGTTCCAGCCACTTGATCGCCTGGCGCAGAAACGCGATCGCCGCTTGATCATAGCCGTCGCGGATCTTTTCGAGGGCGCCGTTGCTGCGACTTCGTCGCTTCGGCGAGACAGGCCTGCCTAGCCGTAGCTCGCCAAGCATTGCGCGAGCGAAGGCTGGCGCGCCCGACAGGATTCGAACTTTGGCGCCGAATGGCGCAATGACCTAGAACCTGTTGGGGGCTCAACACAATGACGCCGAGCGAACGAGCGCAGCGAGTGAGCCACGCGAGCGGAGCGGGGATCGCAGGGGTCCCCGCCCCTCGACGATGCTCGGGGCGCCCTGAGCAGGGTCGAAGGCGCGCGAGCGCAGCGTCGTTGGCGCGGTGTCCTGGCGGGGCGAAGCCCCCCGGTCAAGCATGGCGCGCCCGACAGGATTCGAACCTGTGGCCTTCGGCTCCGGAGGCCGACGCTCTATCCAGCTGAGCTACGGGCGCGGAACACCGATTCTAACTCAGAGTCTGTTACCCATGTCTCCGGAATGAACTGTCACCCATGTGCCCGGAATGGACTGTTACCTATGTGTCCGGAATAGACCGAGTCGAAGGTTGCCCTTCGACTCGCTTCGCTCGCTCAGGGCATTCGACCTGCGGTGGCCCGCCATGAGCGAGCCTGCGGCTCGCCGAAGGCGGGACGCAGGCGAGTCGAATGGCGCGCCCGGCAGGACTTGAACCTGCGACCTACGGGTTCGAAGCCCGGCGCTCTATCCAGCTGAGCTACGGGCGCGCGGCTATCAATCTTATACGCGGCTATCAATCTATATGAGCGTCGGGTCAGGCAAAGCGCCCGCGGCTCAAGGTAAAGGATTTCGCGCGAAACACAAATCCCGGACGATGCGCCCACCGATGAGGTGTTCCTGAATGATGCGCTCGGCGTTATCGGGCGTCACGTTGCGATACCACGCCCCCTCGGGATAGACGACGCAGATCGGACCGTCGGTGCAGATCCGGAGGCAGTTGCACTTCGTCCGGTAGCACGGGCCGTTCTCGCCCGTGATGTCCAGCTGCTTCATCCGTTTCTTGAGGTACGACCAGGTCTCGGCCCCCTCATCTGGATCCACACAATCCGGCCCGATGCAGATGAAGAGATGCCGCCGCAGCCGGCCGATGCCGAACTCGCGCGCGGAGTCCTCAGGCTTGTTCTTTTTCTTCTTCGACACGTGCCGTTGATCCTATCTGACGTGACGGCTGCAGGCCAGTTCGCGGCCCTGCCTCGCCGAAGCTCGCTCAGCCAAACGGCGAGCGAAGGCGGGTGGCACCGGCGTTGCTCGTCGGCGGGCGAGGAGGCACCCACGATGGCAGAACCACGCGACACCGACCGCATCCGCCGCGACGACCCCGGAGTAGACAGCGAGCTCGACCGGGACCAGCCGATGGGCCTGGGCGGGGAGAAGATCAGCGGCCTCGTCGAGGATGATGTCGAGGCTTTCGAGGACGAGGACGAAGACGAAGACACGGAGCTTGACGACGAGACGGACGAAACAGCTTAACGACGAGAGTACTTCCGTACGACCGCGGTGAGATCCACCGGCTTCGACGTCCGCAGCCGTGCCCAGAGATCGCCGACCTCTGCGAACCGGGCCGGCGCGGTGCGGATGGTGAAGTCGGTCGGATCCACCCCGGCATCCACCTCTTCCCAGGTCAGCGGCGTGGAAACGCCCGCGAAATCGCTGGCGCGTGCGCTGTATGCCGTCGCCAGCGTCTTTCCCAGAATGTTCTGCAGGTAGTCCACGTACACGGTTCCGCGAGGGCGCCTGCGAACCATCCGCTCGACCGTCGCCGCTTTCGGATGCTTGGTGGCGACGACGGTCGCGATGATCTGGCAGAGGAGCTGGCCCGACTCGTACGTGGTCTTCGGCGGCAGCGGGATGTAGATGTGCAGTCCGCGCGAGCCCGAGGTCTTCGGTACGCCGGGCACGCCAAGGGCGCGGAGCTCGTCCCGCACCCACCGTGCCACGTCGAGGACGGTCTCGAACGTCGTGCCCTCGCCAGGATCGAGATCGATCGCGACGTGGTCGGCGAAGAGCGGCGACTGTGCGCGCGAGAACCACGGATCCTGCGAGATCGCCGCGATCTGCGTCATGTACAACAGCGTCGTCAATGACCCTCCGACGAACCGGTTCGAGCCAGGTTCGGCGATCGGATCCAGCCCGTCCGGCAAAGCTTCCATCCGCACCCCAGGAGGAGGCTGCTCCTGGACCCTCCGGTGCTGGTAGAACGCCGGCTCGGCGATGCCGTTCGGAAATCGCTTCATGACCAGCGGGCGATCCTCGACGGCCGGGAGCAGGTACGGCGCGACCTGCGCGTAGTAGCGGAGGAGCTCGCCCTTCGTGATCTTCAGCTTCGGCCAGAACACCTTGGCCGGATTGGTGATCTTGATCGAGTCGCCGTTCGGGAGCGTGATGACGCCGTCGCGCCGGGCGTCCTCGAGAGCGGTGAGTTGTTGGAGCACGGCAGCGTAGGCCCGACCTTCAGGTCGGGCGTGCCCGGATCCGCCGGGTTGCGAGCGTCCGGGTGATCCCAACACGCCCGACCTGAAGGTCGGGCCTACACCGTCCTCTCTGACAACCTGTTTCGGTTTCTTGTCATCCCGCAATCCGAGATACACCGGGTGGCGCAGATACTTCTCGTCCGTCCACTCGGTGAATCGCACCTCGGCGACGAGCTCGGGCCTGACCCAGTGCGCGCGCTCGTTGGTCGGGACGCGCGACGCGAACGGCGGGGTCGTCGTCTCACGCGCCTTGAGGAGTTTCGCGACGCGCGACAACTCTTTCTCGTCGAATCCAGTACCCACGTGGCCCACGTAGGTGAGCTTCGCGGCTTGGGGCTTTGGGCCTGTGGCTTGGGGCTTGGCTTCGCCATCGAAGACACCGAGCAGCAGCGCGCCGAAATGCGACCGTGTGTTGCGCGGCTCGGTCCAGCCCCCGACAACGAACTCCTGGCGGCGGACGTTTTTCAGCTTGCGCCAGGCGGGGGAGCGCCGGCCGCTGTGGTACGGCGAGCGCATCTCCTTCGCGATCAGGCCTTCCCAGCCTTCGTCGTGCGCGCGGCGGTCGAGGTCGCGGCCGTCGCCGCGCGCGACCTCGCTGATGCGGAAGGGACCGTCAGCCTTCGCCAGCTTGCCGAGCCGGGCCTCGAGGCGGGCGCGGCGGTCGGACCACGGGCGCGGCCTCAGATCCTCGTCACCGTCGCGCAGCAGATCGAAGGCAATAAACGCGACCGGCTGCGTGCCTTCAGCACGCCGGATGTCTTCCTTGCCTGTCAGGTGCATCCGCCCCTGCAGCCGCTGAAACCCGACTGGTTTGCCTGCTTTGTCGAGCGCGACGATCTCGCCGTCGATGATCAGCCGGTGGCCGAGCTTCCGGCCGATCTGTTGGAAGGCCTCTACGAGTGCCGGGAACTGTGATGTCTTCTCGTTCCCGAGACGGGAGTAGATCTGGACGGGGACTGCGTCATCATTATTTGATGCGCGTGGGGCCCCACCCCCACGCGCGCGCGCTCGCGGGTCCGGGCCTGCGGCCCGGACTTCCCTCCGGCCGCTCGCGCGGGCCGCAGGCGCTATCTCCACAATCGCCCGTATCCCGTCGTACTTCGGCTCGTACGCGAGGCCCGGGCTGACGCGCGGGGCGTCGTCGAGCGACGCGAGCATGGGCCGGAGGTCGTCGCGTAAAGCGCTGCGCATTACTGTGCATCGAAGCGGAGAGCCTGCCAGGCCGAAGCTGGGCGGAGGCGGCGGGCCATCCGATATCCTTTACTGTATGGCCGCCCGCCCGACGTGGAAAGGCTTCCTCAAGGTCAGTCTCGTCAACATTCCGGTCCGGGTGTTCCCGGCCACCGACAGCGCCGCGACGATCAGCTTCAACCAGCTGCATCGCGAGTGCCGCACCCGCATCCAGCAGAAGCGCTGGTGCCCGAACTGCGACAAAGAGGTCCCGCTCTCCGACATCGTCAAAGGGTACGAGTTCGAGAAGGGGCGCTACGTCGTCATGGACGAGGAGGACCTCGCGAAGGTCCGGCCCGAGTCGACGCGGATCATCAACCTCGTCCAGTTCACCGAGGTTGACGAGATCGATCCCGTGTACGTCGAGCGCCCGTACTACCTGGCGCCCGACGGCGCGATGGCGAAGGAAGCCTTCGCCGTCATCCGCGAGGGGATGAAAGGGAAGGCCGGGATCGGGAAGCTGGCCCTCTACGGCCGGGAGTACCTGGTGGCGGTGCAGCCGCGCGCCAAAGGGCTCATCATGTTCACGCTGCGGACCGCGCGCGAGATCCGGAGCATGGACGCGATCGACGAGCTCGATGGAGTGCCGGACAAGGTCAAGCCGGACGAGATCAAGCTCGCGAAGCAGGTGATCGACACGTTCAAAGCGCCGCTCGATCTCCGAGAGTACCGCGACGAGTATCAGGAAGAGCTGCGGAAGGTCATCGACAAGAAGATCGCCGGCGAGGAGATCGTCGAGCCCTCGGAAGAAGCGGCGCCGACGAAGGTCGTGGACCTGATGGACGCGCTACGCAAGAGCCTCGATCGCGTCAGCACGGGGAAGAAAAGCACGGCGAAAGCCAATCTGAAGAAGCCGGCAGTCGCCAGGACCGCAAAAAAGAAGCGCGCCTAGGAAAAGGGGACAGCCACCTTTTTACGTTTCTTGAAGAGGGTGGCTGTCCCCTTTTCCTACCTCCGCGCCACGAGCAGCTCGTTCTCGACGCCGAACGTCAAGGGCACTTCCCGCGCCCGGAATCCCGCCGCCGTCCGATCGGATTCAGAGTCCACCACGCCGAGAAGCATCGTCCGTCCGCGCTTCACGACGATGTGAATCGGGTAGTACCCGAACGGTTCGGAGCCGGGATAGCGTGCCCCGTAGAACCGGCGTCCCGCGAGCCCCCCGCCCGGCGCGTAGCGCGAGAGGAACGCATCGCCGTAGATGCGATAGTAGGTGGACCACCGGATGCGGTCGTCGTTCTGCGAGACCGGCAGCAGCTCGATCTGGTCCACGACCTGATCCACGCGCGAGACCCGCTGGACCGCCTTGACGGCGTCGTTCTTGAGCGTCGCCCGGTAGACGTACCCGGAGAGCGTCACCGTACCCTTGTCGTACTGATACGTCAGGTAGTCGAAGACGCCGTAGTAGGGGAGCCGGAGGAGCGCCCGCTGGATGTCGTCGTTCGTGCGGGCATCCTCCGAGGGCTGCGCTGCCGCGAGAGCAGGCGCAGCGATGAACATCGCTGTCACGATCATGAGCACGAGGGCTCGAGGCGTTTTTTGCTTCATGTACTGTCCTACGGGCCGCAGGAAGCGGTGGTTTCGTCGCGGGTTGACGAAGGCCTGACGGAGTGGTGACGAAGACCCGAGGGCACAGAGAGAGGATGAGGTACAGAGAAAGGCAGGGACGATGAGACACAGAGATGAGATGAAGCGGCTGGCTGCTACCTAGCGTGGTAGCTTGCGCTCCACAAACGGAGTATCGCCCTGCGGAAACAGGGCACTCAACAAGGAGCAGCCAGCCATGGTCTATGGTGCCATCGATCTCCACATGCGGTATAGCCACATTCGGATTATCGACGCAGACGGGCAGGTCGTGCGCGAGCAGCGGGTCATGACGAGCGCGGAGCGACTCGTCGCGGTGTTCAGCGGCCACGGGCCGATGCGGATTCTGGTCGAGACCGGGACCGAGAGTGAGTGGGTCGCCCAGGCGCTGGAGACGGCGGGGCACGAGGTGATCGTGGCCGATCCGAATTACGCGCCGATGTACGGGGAGATCCGCCGCAAGGTCAAAACGGACCGGCGCGATGTGGCGGCGCTCGCCGAGGCGAATCGGCGGGGCTGGTATCGGGCGACCCATCGGGTGTCGGCGGCGCAGCGGGCGCTGCGGCGGACGCTGCGGAGTCGCCGACTGCTGGTGCAGATGCGCTCGGGGACGATTGCGCTGATCCGGTCGTTACTCCGGCAATCGGGCTACCGGCTGGCATCGGGCAGCAGCGAGCGCGTGCCGCGCCGGCTGGCGCAGCTGGTGCTGCCCGCCGATCTGGCGGAGACGATCGCCCCGCTCCGTCGGACGGTGTCGACGTTGACGACCGAGATCGCTGAGATGAATGTCCGGCTGCAGACGCAGGCCGACGCCGATCCGATCGTGCTGCGGTTGCAGAGCGTCCCAGGGGTCGGGCCAGTCGTCGCGCTGACGTTTCGCGCGTTTGTGGATGACGTCGCGCGCTTCTCGTCGGCCGGCCAGGTCAGTGCCGCGATCGGCCTCGTGCCCCGCGAAGACAGTTCGGCGGAGCGCCGCCATCGCGGGCATATTACGAAAGCCGGCCCGCGCGAGCTCCGCAGCCTGCTGGTGCAGGCGGCGTGGGCGTGTTGGCGCAGTAAGGCGAGTGCCACGTTGCGCGCCTGGGTCGAGCGCCTGGCCAGTCGCCGCGGTCGACGCATTGCGGTCGTCGCCCTGGCGCGACGCTTGAGTCGCATCCTGTATGCGCTCTGGCGCGATCAGTCGGTGTTTGACGCCGCGACCTTGGCCGCCGCATAGGAGCAGGCTCGCGAGCGAGCCACGAGAAGGGGTGTAAGCGCGTTCTGTGCCGCGGTGGCTTCGACCATCGTCACCGAGATAGCGACGCACCCCGCGTATCGCATGCTGCGCCGCCTTCGTCACCGAGGGCACATGAGCGCGAATAGAAGGCCGCCCGGCTTCGCCCCCCGGCCCCATGCACACGACCTCGTGGCTCGCCGACGACATGAGACTTGACGTGGAGTGACCGCTTCATAGAAGGCACAGAGGAAGCTAGATGGCGACTCGATCATGTGATGATGCGTGGGTGACCGCGCCGCCGTTCACGATCCGGAACGCCACGCCGAACGATGCGGGCGCTATTCTCGCCTGCCTGCAGGCGGCCTTCGAACCCTATCGAAGCCGCTACACACCGGACGGCTATCGCGACACCACACTCAACCCTGAAACGATTCAGGAGCGGATGACATCGATGTCCGTCCTCGTCGCGGTGAATCCTGGCGGCGAGATCCTGGGGACGATCGCGTGCGCGGTCGCGAGCGCGGGTGTCGGCCATCTGCGCGGCATGGCGGTCCTTCCGACGTGGCAGGGAGCAGGCGTCGCGGCGGTCCTGTTAGATGCGGTTGAGCGGGAGCTTCGAGGCAAAGGCTGCTCGCTCGTGACGCTCGACACGACCGAGCCGCTCGAGCGCGCCACGCGCTTCTACGAGAAGCACGGGTATCGCCTGTCGGGTCGCGTCAGCGAGTTCTTCGGCATGCCGCTGTTCGAGTACGTCAAGGTTCTGACTTAGTCACCGCATCCTGGTTGCGCGCGACAGACCGCCTGAGCTCGGCCAGGCACGGCTGAGGTGTGTTTTCCACTGTATTTAGAGCACCCCTACGCAGCCCATTTCCTGATAAGCGACCGAACCCTGCCGGTCGCGCCAAGGGTCCGGAGGAGCCTCATGAGCTGGCCCGCGGAAAAAACTTGCGTTTTCAGCCCAAGGAACAGAGCCGAATGGCTGCAACTCCGAAGGTACTTTTGGCAGAAGACGACACCGCCGTCGCTGCGGCCCTCACACGGGTGCTCAGGGACGACTTCGATGTCGTGGACGTGGTTGCCGACGGCGTGATGCTGATCGAGCAGGTCACCCATCTGCGGCCCGATGTCGTTCTCTCGGATGTGAGTCTTCGCGGTCTGGACGGCATTTCGGCCTCGATCGAGATCCACCGGCGCCATCCAGAGATCCCCATCGTGCTGATGACCAGTCAGGACGATCCTTCTCTCCGGGACAAAGCGTTCGCCGCAGGAGTCTCCGCATTCCTGTCCAAGACCGATGCGGCGGCCGGCGCGCTCGTCTCCATCCTGACGCGTCTGCTTCGCTGAGCGGACTCGACGTGATCGCGCGTGCCGGCTGCGGCTGCCGGCGCCGGGGCCGAGGTGCGCGGACGGCCGTGTTAAAATCGGTGTTTCCTCGGGCCGGTCCTGGCCCGTCAGGTGTGGTGAGTGTAGCTCAGTGGTAGAGCGCCGGACTGTGGCTCCGGAAGTCGCGGGTTCAATCCCCGTCACTCACCCCAGATTTCCAGTTCTGATCTTCAACAACGATTGGCGTCAATTTCGGGCTCGCTCGAGCCATGCGCAGCGTGTTCGTCGGCGCTCGAGCCCGAAGCGGAGATTCTCCCGTCTCCGATCGTTTTGCGGGTAACCTACGACCACCGACGCCAAGCGTCGAGCAGAGCGCGAAGGGTACGGAGGCACCATGGCTGAGGTGGTGGATCTCTACAACAACGTCTACGGGGACTTCGCGAGTCGCGCCGAGGCCGCGATCCGGCATCAGGCGTTCGGGGAAGATATTGGGCAAAGTAGTTGGCTGACTGCGGCGGAATGGCTTCGATTCGCCGACCAGGTTCATGTGCGCGACCGCAGTCATGTGCTGGAAGTCGGAAGCGGCTCTGGCGGCCCGGCCGTCTACCTGGCATCTGAACGTGGCTGCCGCGTCACCGGTGTCGATATCAACGAACACGGCGTGCGCAACGGAGAGCGCCTGGCCGCGGCGCGAGGCGTCACAGATCGCGTTACGTTTCAAACCGTGGATGCGAGTAAGCCGCTTCCGTTTCCGACCGCCACGTTCGACGCGGTTCTCTCGAACGATGCGATGTGCCACATCGCGGATCGGTTGAACGTACTCGGCGACTGGCGCCGCGTATTGCGGCCGCATGGGCGCATCCTTTTCACGGACGGGATGATCATCACGGGTCTTGTGTCACAGGAGGAGCTGGCCCTTCGGAGCTCGATTGGGTTCTACCTGTTCCTGCCTCCCGGAGAGAATGAGCGACTCATCGCCCGCGCGGGCCTCACGCTGCTTGGTGCCGAGGATGTGACGGGAGCGGCCGAGATGATTGCGCAGCGCTGGCACGCCGCCCGGGAACGGCATCGGAGCGAGCTTGTGGAGCGGGAAGGTGAGGCGAATTTTGCAGGCTTGCAGCGTTTTCTGGCCTGCGTGCACCGGCTTTCGGCCGAGCGCCGTGTCTCGCGGTTCTCTTATCTCGCCGAGAAGACGGCATAACCCCGCAAGTCGGGCGAGGAAGCGCCCTCACTCGTCATCACGGAGAAATGTCATGCACCGGCTGACCTCGGCGATGTGCTGGTTGATGCTCGGGACCGGGCTCGTTTCTGCCTTCGCGCCACCGGCCGAGGAAGCCGACAAGAAACTGCAAGGAACCTGGACGGCAACACAGGCGGAACGCGACGGCAAAACAGCCGACGACGTTGTCGGACATCGGCTCTCCTTTACCGGCAACCAGTTTCGGATCCAGTCCAAGGACGGGAAGCCCCTCCACGCAGGAACCGTCCGGGTGGACCAGAGCGCGAAGCCAGCAGTCATTGACTTCGAGCATACGGAAGGGGCCCTGAAGGGGAAGGCGTGGAAGGGCATCTATGCCTTGGACGGCGACACGCTGACGATATGTGACAACGCAGCGAACCTGGACAAAGGCCGGCCCGCCGCGTTCGAGGCAACCAGCGGGTCCGGGTATGTCCTCATCTCGTTCAAGCGCGAGAAGCCCTGAACGGCGTTCCGCGCCTTCTACTGCTCACTGAAGTGGCGAGAAACAGGAGACGCTCGAATGTTAAGGGAATGTGAAAGGTCCCCCGTCTCCAACCGATTCGCCGCCGCCATCAAGGCTTCGGGCCGCTGATTGTCGTACCGCTCTGTCGTCACAATCGACGCATGGCCGAGCAGCTCCCTGGTCTGTGAGAGTGGCACGCCGTACTCGGTCAGCCGTGAGGCGCATCAGATTCCGCGGCCAGTGCAGCAGAATCAGCGAGGACAAGGAGGCGGGCGGCCCGGTGGCCGCCCCTCCTGTCGGGCGTGACCGGTCAGCGCGCCAGAGCGGAGGCCGCTTCCTGCGCGGTGATGGCGTGTACGGCTTTGCTCGGATGAATGCCGTCCCAAAAGAGGAACTCGTCGGGACGCTCGCATTTGAAGGGCGGAATGTTCGGCGTGATGCAGGCCGTCGTCACATCGGTCAAACCAAACGCCGCCGGGTGCGCCACGAGGTCGTTGAGCATCCGGTACGCATCGAGCCGTACGATGCCGATTCCTGGAAGTCCCGAGAGCTGCGCCACAACACCGTCGAGACCTGCGTTGAAGCCTTGCGTTAGCTGCGTCGCCAGCTGCGCCGCGCCGGGATTGACTCTGTCCAGCGTGCGGATTGCGGGCGTCAGCGCGACGTTCGGGGCCCGCCAGACGAGAAAGTTCCTCGCGCCCGCGACGTAGAGCGCTCCGATGCTGTTGGCGATCGACACGTTGGCGGCCTGGAGGATGGGGCCGCCATTACCACCGCCCGCGAACGCGACAAGAGCGTCGCGGATGTCATTACCGCCCATTTCGATGATGTACAGGCCATCGGACGGGGCGACGCCGCCGGACTGCTGGAGAAACGCGTCCACCTGCGCCGGCAAGTTGAGGTTGATGCCGTCCTCGTAGGCCCGCGCGGCGCCCACCGCGTAGTTTCGTGGCCTCGGTGTCTGATGCCCGGAATGCGGGCTTGACACTGCCTGCAAGGCCCACGGATCGTGCAAACTGCTCGATCCATGTTGCCCCATTGCTGAAGTGGTGGCCGCCCCGGGCGTACGGCGCGCTGGGAACGAGGAACGGATCCAACAGGTAGTCGGGCGGGGTGTTCGTGCCTCCCCACAGGGCGAAGGCGTTACCCGGATCAGACAAACTGGTTCCGAAAACCACGATGCGCGCGAAGGGCGCGTGCGCTGCAGTGGCAACAGCGACGGTGGCGGCGGCCAGCACTGCTGCCGACGCGAGAAACGCGGTCGTCCGGACTCTCATGGTGTCCTCCTGATACGCGCGGTGTTGGCTGCGCTCATGAGGTACTTCAGGAAAACGCGCGGAAGGTTACAGTCGTGGCGGGCCGGAAGCGGAGAGGCAGTCCCTGTAGAGTGCGTGTGAGCGCCGCAAATCCGGCGAGGTCGGCGGACGCGAAGGCCACCTCATTGACGGGCACTCCGAATAGTGGGGCGAGGCCAAAATCGAGCAGGAAGGCCGAAGCAGAATCCCGCTGGACGATCACGTTGCCGGGCACGATAGACCCATGGACCAGGCCGAGGGCATGAGCCCTATGCGTCAATGCGATGAGGGGCGTGAGGCGCGCAATCGCATCCTCCGGATCGAGCCGACCGGACCTGACAGAATCCAGGATCGGAACGCCCTGTCTGAACTCACACAGTACCGACGGGCAGCCGGTGGCGTCTACGCTGGCGGCCAACGGGGGGACGATGCCCTCCGAGGCCCAGTCTTCGAGCCGCGCCTGCAGTTCGTGAAATCGCGCCAGGAACCCTGCCGGTGCCGGCCTGCGCCAGGTTTTTAATCTCAGAAGCCGGAGGGCCGGGCCCTCGCCTTTCACGAGAAACACGGAGGCGGAAGCGCTCTCGCCGAGCGGCACTTGAATCGTGAGTTGCCTTGTTCCCCCGCGATGCTTCTCATCCGTCGCCACCATCGACGTCGGTGCGACCGCCTCTGCCGGCGCCAGCGCCTCTTCGAGGAGGCACGCCGCGCAGTAGCCGCGGTGGGTCGTCGCGATGCGGTGACGGGTGCAGGCCACAGCGCAGACTCACGCCGAAACCGCGCGAAGCAGCTCGCGCATCTCATCATCGACTTCGTCCGCTCGCAGCACCGTTTCGCCGATTTCGAGGCGCAGGATCGCGCTGAACCGCTGTCGAAGCCGGTGCACCGCGACCTTGACGGCCCCTTCGGTCAGCTCGAGCTGGGCGGCGACCGCACGGTACGCGGGCAATTCACCGGTGTCGGTCAGGTACGGCAGGAGCACGTCCGCCACGGAGCTCTTGCCCGCCTGATGACATTCCTCGCGCAGGCGCTGGAGCGCGCGGTCGAGCGTGATGACCGCCCACTTGCGAGCGAACACACGCTCCGGCGTGTCGTCGTTGCGGCGGTCGAGAGCATACGTGCGCTCCGCCTCCTCGAAATCGAGCGAGAGGCGGACGTGCCGTCCTCCGCGCCGCACCGCGGTTGCGCGCTCGTGCTCGTTGACGACGTACCGCTTGAGGGCGGTGAGGAGGAATCCACGAAACCGCCCTCGCCCCGGATCGGCTGTCCGGAGGCCCTGCCGTTCCAATAGACGAGCAAAGAATCCCTGGGTCAGATCCTGCGCCTCGTCGGGGTCGTGGCCGTGTCCCCGCAGGTAGCTGTAGAGTGGCGGCCAGTAGATCTGGCAGAGCTCGGCCAACGCTCCGGCGGCGTGGGGGTCGGACCGGTGGCCGGCGGCGCTGACCATTGTCCAGCGCGTTGTCGCGAATCTGCCGCGGGCCGGCCCGGCGTCACGCCAGCACCTGCTCGCACGCACCAAGGAACTCCAGCGCTTCCCTCGGCCGGAGTGCGCGTTCGGTCGAGAGCGCTGCTCGGAAGAACGCGGCGACGGCCTCGGGCAGTTGGGGACGCTCCTGGCCGGCGCAGACCGCGGGGGCCGCGGCGGTATCGTCACCGGCGAACGCCACCATACGCCGGAACGGGTGACTCCCTGTCAGCATCTCGTACGCAATCACGCCGACGGCCCAGATGTCCCACTCGGGATTTACCTCGTCGCCGGCGACCTGTTCGGGTGCCATGTACTCCAGCGTGCCCACCAGCAGACCTGCGCTGCTGCCAGTGGCGGTGGATCGCTCCGTCAGCCAGTGCGCATCGAAGGCCTTGGCGAGGCCGAAGTCGAGCACCTTCGGCACGATGCCGCTCGTGTGGCGCTGGAGAAAAATGTTCTCCGGCTTCAAGTCGCGGTGGACGAGGCCCTGGCCGTGGGCCGCGCTGAGCGCGGAGCAGACCCCCCGCAGGACGTGAAGCACATCTGGCGCGCGGAGCGGTACCCCGGAGGCAAGGCGCTGGCGCAGCGTGTCGCCCTCCAGTAATTCCATCACCAGGAATGGGCGGCGATAGCGGTCCACGCCGAAATCGTAGACGCGGACGACATGGGGATGCGCAAAGCCCGCGGCCGTGCGCGCTTCCTGTCGGAAGCGGGCCGGAAGATCGAGGGGCCCCACGACGTCCTCCCTGATCAACTTCACGGCGACCGGTCGCTCGAGCACGTCGTCCACGGCTGCGTAGACCGCCCCCATTCCCCCGCGGCCAAGGCGGCGCTCGAGGCGGTAGCGACCATTGAGCAGGCGGGAACCGCGTGTCGTCGTCAGCGGATGATGGTCGTGCGAGCACACGTCTGCGCCAGCGTCGAAGCATCGCCCGCAGCTCTCGCACTCGGTCAGGGTGTGCCGATCGCCCGACGAGCGTTCGAGCAGCAATCCCACGGCGTGCGCGATGGTCACAAGGAGATCGAGATCCTCCTGGTTGTAGGGCTCTTCCGAACGCCGGGGCCCGAGCACGAGAAGTGCCTGAGGCAGATCGCCGGAGATCTGGCTGGAAACCGGTACGAGCAGCTCAATACCGTGCTCTACCAGCAGCGCGCGCTCCTCGGTTGGGAGCTGATGCCGCACCCACGCCGTATCGCCGAGCGAGAGAGCGAGCGGCTTCCGGAGTACCGACAACACGCCGATGACGGTCAGTGATGCGGGAAGCGCCCCGGAAGTATGCTCTGCGGCTGAACCGGTGGCGACAGGCGCGAACATCGAATCGCCGGGTGCGTGCCTGAGTACGCTCACGAACTCGGGATGCAGCGCTTCCTCAATCTGCTGCATCACTGACGGCGCAATGGCGTCGAAGTTCGAAGCGCGGCTGATCTGCTCCGCGATGCTCCTCAACAGCCGCTGCGCATCGTAACGCTCCCGGAAGAAGCGGCGGTCCACACCCCTCAGCCAGTGCTCGCGACGCGCGCGGGCCACGAGCAACGCCGCTCCCACCAGCGTAAACCACCACCAGCGCGACCTCAGCATCGCGACGAGCGGCTGCGTGCGGTGCACGACCACGTCGACCAGCAGCACCGCCCCGAGGATCGGGATCAGCGCGTCGACCAAGCGGCGGGCGAGCGCGTAACGCAGGCCCTGTCGCACGATGAGGCTGACGTCGAAGAGCCGGTGACGCAGGATGGCGTACGCGAACGAAGCGGGCACCGCGAGGAACACGAGCGACAGCACCGTCAGCGTGCCCGTGGCGAAAATATCCGGTCCGGGATTGCGCCAGTAGCCAAACACTACCGCCGATCCGGCAGCCACGCCGACGACCCCTCCCACGAGCAGCACGCGGATGCGGCGCTGGTCCGTCAGCGTCTCGGCGGCCCGGCGGTGCCGCAGCAGCAACGCCACCGCAAGGCCGGAGTAGACGACGTTGACCACAAACACCGCCATCGTCCAGTTCGGCAGTCCCGTTGGCGGTCCAACATCCCGCGAGATGTGATACCAGCCGAACACGTGCCATCCGACGATGAGCGCCGCCGGGAAGAGCGCGATGCCGAGCCTGGCAGTCGACCAGGCGCGGCGCGGGAACACCGCAAAGAAGGCGAAGAGCAACGGCCCCACGGCGACGCTCGTCGCGAACGGCAACCAGAGGAGCACGCCGACAACCGGGGGCAGGGCGTGCCAGAACGCGAACATGCGCATCGGGAGCACAAGCGAGACCGTGGCAATGGACGCGAGCAGCAGGGCTCCGAGCAGGGCGGGCGGTTGAAAGGAGCGCTTGAACCCCACGACGAGCGCGAAGGCGAGCGTGATGACCTGCGCCAGACGGAAGGCCAACAGCCCGGGCCGGGAGGGACCCGACCTCCATTCACGCAGGCCGGACGGAAGCAGCAGACTCACCGTGGATGATCGGCGCGTGCGTTCGATCTCGAGTTCGAGCGGTTTCGAGGGATCCAGGTGCACGCGGACGCGTTGCCAGTCCGCGCTCCCCTCCAGAACCTGGCCGTTCGCTCGTCTGATGCGGTCGCCAGCCTGGAGACCCGCGCGCGCGCCGATGGAATCTGGCTGCACGTCCGCGATGATCACCGCGCCAGGCTCGAACAACGGTACGAACCCGAGCGGCGCGACCCTGAGCAGGTCGCACGTCACCAGCAACGCCAAGTACCCGATGTACGCGACGGCCACGACCGCGACACCCCAACGGACCGCGGTCGACGCGCGAACAGTTCCGCCGGGCGTCACCTGCACTTCGGGTTCGTCTTTGGTCAAAGCCCAGCCTCCGGCTGCGCAAGCAGTTAGAAACAGAAGAAGGGAGCGGGAGGCGGCGCCGTCGGTATGAGCGCGGTCCGGTGAGTCGGCTCAGCGTGACCGCGCTACGACGGCGTCAGTGAAAAAAACGCGGCACCGAAACTCTACCATGGAAGAGAGTCTGGTCGGCCGGGATTCCACTTCTTCATCCGCCCTGAGGCATCCTGATGAAAGCGACTGAACTTGCTCCAGAGCAACGACAGCAAGCGCCGTGGCGTGAGACTCTGAAGGGCGAACAGGCCCGGGGGAAACCTTGCCAGATCTGTTCTCGCGAAGTCGCGGGTTCAATCCCCGTCACTCACCCCAAATAACAAGTCCTGATCTTCTACAGCATTAGCGTCGGTCGGCGCAGGTAACGACGCCGCGTTGTCGCAGCTGCGTTGCGTAAGTGTGCGCTTTGCTCTCATCCCGCTCGCCGCAGATGGCGTGGCCGAGCTCGTGCAAGACGGCGTGCTCCAGCAGCAAGTCCAACGGCAGACGGAACTTCGCGAGCAGCGTCGCGCTGCGTTCGGCCATGGGTACGAACAGCGCCTCCTCGAGGAACGTCTGGCGCTTCTCGAGGATGGTGAAGGCCGGGCTGTCAGGGTCGCGACCCACCCTTCGCAGGATCTGCCTCCAGTCCTCGGACCGCACCAACACCCACGTCCACTCGCCGAGCGCGGCCACGTTCACCGGAGACAGCACGCGCCGCAGCGCCGCGAGGTGTGCGCGGCACGACTCGACGGAATAGCCGGTGTTGCAGAAGAACTGCATCCGCGGCGCACGTTCCTTCAACTCAGATCCCGCCGACGGCGCCGCTGTCAGGACCGACACGATTGTCGTCGCCGCCGCCGCAAGGCGTCGCCACCTCGTGGCCATGGTGCCCTCCGGGTTGCGTGGTTTCGCAGCCCCAGGTGTGCACTGGCGTGGGTGGTGAAGTCCGGCGGAATACGTGCGGTTGTGGTGATCGTCCGGTGAGGAAACCCTCGGTTCGCGTGAAGTTGGTCGGTATACTCAGTGCTACCAAGCAGATGCAGGGCGACTTCCGGATCGGCGACCGCACGGTCGTTCCGACGCTGAATCAGATCCTCTGTGGCGGGACGGCCGTTCGCGTCGAGCCGAAGGTGATGCGTGTGCTGCTCCGCCTCGCCGCGCGTCGGGGCGAAGTGGCGAGGCGCGAGGAGCTGATCCGGGAGGTCTGGCCCGACACGTTCGTCACCGACGACGTGCTCAAGCGGTGCATCTCCGACCTTCGTAAGGCGCTGGGAGACGATCGGCAGGAGCCTCGCTTCATCGAGACGATTCCCAAGGCCGGCTACCGGCTCCTCACCGCCGTTGAACCACTCGAGCCGCAGGCGGATGACGGACGCGCGCCGGCGTCACGGACGTCGGCGGGGCAGCAGGAGATAACGGAACAGTCCGAGTCGCCGGATCGACACGCCCAGACGTCCGCTGATCTCAGCACGCGCAGACGCTGGACAGCCATAGTGGTGGCTGTCGGTCTCTTGATGGTTGGTGTCGTTGCCCGGCTCCCGCGCTGGGACCTCCCGGCGCCGAAGCTCGTGCATCTGACCTCGATGATCGGCCTCGAGTTCTCCCCCACATTCTCGCCGGACGCGGAGCAGGTCGCGTTCGTCTGGAACGGGGGGGAGGGAGATCACTGGAGCATCTACCTGAAGCTGGTCGGCTCGAGCGACGTTCGGCGCCTCACCTCGAATGCGAGCAACGATTTCCTCCCGCGCTGGTCGCCGGATGGCCGGCGGGTCGCGTTTTTGCGAAGCACCCCTGGCGGCGCGGTGCTGTACGCCGTCTCACCGGTGACCGGCGTCGAGCGGAAACTGGCCGCACTCCCAGCCTCCCACGTGGGCGGATTGTCGTGGTCCCCCGACGGACAATGGCTCGCCGCATCACACAGGTCGGGTACGGAGAGTAGGATTTCCCTGATACGCGCTGAGGGCGGCGAGTTGCGGCCTTTCCTTTCGATGAAGGGCCCCGGATGGTACATGGATGTGGCGATTTCGCCCGACGGTCGACAACTCGCGTACGGAGTCTGCGCGGAGTTCCTTGCCTGCGACCTCGAACTGGTCACCATCGATGGAGGCCTGAACCCGAGTGGATCCGTACGAACCCTCGTCAAGCGGCCCGCCGGCACCGTTCATGAAGTTTGCTGGAGCCGCGATGGGCGCTCGGTGCTGTATGTCACCGAGCCCATCGCCTATGCCTTCCGCCTCTGGCGCGTCCGGATAGACGGCAGCGGCGCGCCCGAACCGGTTGACATCGCCGGCATAGGCGCCCGCAATCCGACGGTGGCACCCGCGCGCGATCGTCTCGTGTTCAGTCAGGGTCTCAGCCGCGTCAGCATCCATACGCTCGACTCCACGTTTGCGTCATCCGCGGTGCTGGCCTCCTCGCATTGGGACATCAGCCCGGAGTTCTCTCCCGATGGCCAGCACATCGTATTCAACTCGTCGCGTTCCGGCGAGGCGATGGACATCTGGGTTGCCCGCGCGGATGGCTCGAACGCACGGCAGCTGACGCGCGGCCCCGGCCGCTGGCAGGGGTCTCCGAGATGGTCTCCCGACGGACGACGGATCGCGTTCGATTCTCAGCAGGACGACGGGCACTGGCAGATCTGGGTCGTCGACGCCGACGGCGGCGCCCCTCGTCAGATTACGACAGACCCGGGAGACCACAACTTGCCCGGATGGTCCCCGGACGGCAAGTGGATCTTCTTCTCGACGCACGACGAGAACGGCGGTCTCAGGCGAGTGCCGGCAAGCGGGGGGCCGCCCGAGCGAATCACCACCGGTCCAGGGACGGGCCGACCCGTCGTTTCTCCTGACGGGAAGGAGATCTTGTACGCGGCTGAGATGAGGAAGCCCTCCCGGTTGCTGGCGGTGCCGACTGCGGGCGGCCAGCCGCGCGAGGTGCTGCCGTGCGTGGAGGCCTACACCACCACGAGCACGGCTATCTACTACCAGGAGTGCGGGCCCGGGCCCGAACGGAACGTGCGTGCGATGGACGCCACGACGGGGCACGATCGCGTCGTGGGGCGGACGCGAGACGTCGAGGGGATGCCACCGTCAATGTTGCGGTTGGCCGTATCGCCAGACGAGAACACGGTCCTCGTTCATCGAGGGTCCCGCACCATGGATCTGATGCTCATTGAGAATTTCAAGTGAGGGAGCTCGCGTGATCTGATCCGGTCATCGGATCACCGTTCATCGGTCATCTCTCGAATCATCTTTTCGTCGAATCATCCTCCGCAAACTCTGATCTTCCGACGACGCCGGTCGCGTGCTAGGCTGCGGCTCTCACGCGCGCCGGATCCCTTGTTCGCTGGCCAGGACTCTCCTTGACCCGCGTCCGACACGTCGGCGCGGCCAGGAGGTGCACCGTGGATCAGCTCAACAGTTTCACAGTCGTTCGCAGAGTCACGCCTACTGAGTCTGGTGGCCATTTCGATGATGGTTGTGACCGCCGTGGTGGCGGCGCGACCGCGATCCAAGCAACTCTCGATCATTGACCTCGGCACGCTGGGCGGCGCCTTCAGCCGTGGCCTCGGCATCAACGCCCGCGGCCAGGTCGTGGGGTTACAGCCGCACCGACGCAGTCACGGCTCCACGCCTTCCTGTGGGAGGACGGTCGCATGATTGACCTCGGCACGCTGGGCGGCCCCGTCAGCCAGGTTCTCGCCATCAACGATCGTGGGCAGGTTGTGGGCTTTGCTACCACGGCCGCGGGCGATGCCCACGCCACTCTCTGGACGAAGAAACCGATTCGACGGTGATGATGATGGGCGCCTGGAATTACAGCGCCACGAAATTGCAAGGCGATGGTTCAAACGATCTATCGCGCCATCGCGTGGCTCGCGTTCATGGCTGGCCTCCTGGTCGGAGGCGAAATCCAGGATTTTGCTTCCTTCGCGATCGCGGGTGCCATCGGAGCGGCGCTCGTCTTTCTTGGCTTCGCCGCCGCCTCGCGCTGCCGCACGCTGTCTCAACGCGCGAACCGCGGGCGGCTGATCGTCCTGTCGCTGGCGGCCGGAACGGCGCTCGGCCTGGCCAATCTCGCGGCGAACTGGACGATCGCGCAGGCAGACCCGGCGCTCCGCGCGATGCTGGTCGAGCGTACCGCAACGGTTGCGCCGCGGGTCGGGCTCGTCGCCGCGCCGCTCGTGGAGGAAATCGGTGTCCGGCTCTTTCTCATGAGCGCGATGGCGTGGGTCGTATTCCGTGTGACGAACCGCGCGGGGCTTGCCTTCGCGGTCGCGCTTCTCGGGTCCGCGTTCGTCTTCGCGCTGCTGCACCTGGCCCGGCCGCTTCCAGCCGACCCGACACTGGCCAACTACTACCGCGCAGCGCTTCTTACGAAGTACACGCTCGCCGGGCTGCCGCTGGGGTGGATCTTCTGGCGCTGGGGCCTTCCATACTCAATCCTCTGTCACGTCGCCGCGAACGCGGCGCACCTCGCGTTTCAAGGAGGTGTGTTCTGAAGCCACAGGCCCATGACGACCGTCTCGCGCGTGGCCCTGGTCACAGGTGCAAACCGCGGTCTCGGGTTCGAGGCCGCGCGGCAGCTTGCCGCGCGTGAGCTGCGTGTGCTCGTGCTAACCCGCAACTCGGTGGCGCCTCGCCGTCGCAACGCCTCGCACGCTGGCACCGATGTTGTGCCAACGTGCGAACTCGGTCCGGACCGAGCTCACGGGAACTTCGTTCCAGCGAGCGCCGTGAAGAAGTCTGTTCGGCGAGCGCAGAAAGCGCTTGACAGCCTTTCGCGCCACACGTTCAAACGAACGGCGAACACGTCACAACAGACTCTTCCGCGCCGACGACGGTCGGGCTGCGCGACGTTCGACAGACTCGCGGACACAGATGATGGTCTGACGATCGATCGCCGCTGTAAGGGCCAGCCCGTGGTCCGAAAATGACGATGCGATAATTCGTCATGAAGTTCCCACCTTCCTTCGCTCAACTGTCTAATCAAGATTTGCTCGAGGAAATAAGGCGGCTCGCGGTCAGCGAACGTCAGGCGACGACGCGCCTCATCGCCTGTCTGATGGAAGTCGACGCGCGACGACTCTACCTCGGCGAAGGCTGCTCGTCGCTCTTCACCTACTGCACGCAGGTCCTGCACCTCTCCGAACACGCCGCGTACCGCCGCATCGAGGCGGCGCGCGCTGCGCGACGGTTCCCGCGGATCCTCGAGGCTCTGGCCGACGGGGCGATTACTCTTACAACGGTTGGCCTTCTTGCGCCGCACCTGACCGCTGAAAACCATGTCGATCTGCTGGAGGCGGCTCGGGACAAGCGCAAGCGGGACGTCGAGCATCTCGTTGCCGCGCTGCACCCGCGTCCGGATGTGCCGTCAGCCGTGAGGAAGCTGCCCAATCCGAAGCCGCCTGTTGTGACGCCAGTGCAAGACGCCAGTGAGCCGGCGCGACTCTCCTCCGTGACCGGACGTGAGGCTGGCGATCACGGTTTCTTCAGCGCACCGCCGTCAACGCCCGCCAGGCTGACTCCGCTCGCGCCCGAGCGCTACAAGGTCCAGTTCACCGTCAGCCGCGAGACCTACGACAAACTGCGACGGGCGCAGGATCTGTTGCGGCACGTTGTCCCGACCGGCGATACCGCGGCGATCTTCGACCGGGCGTTGACGCTGCTCGTCGTCGAGCTCGAGCGGGCCAAGCTGGCGGCGACCGACCGGCCGCATCGCGCGACGACTCCGTCAAAGGGGCACTCTCGCCACATCCCTGCGGCTGTGAAGCGGGCCGTCTGGACGCGGGACGCCGGGCGATGCGCGTTCGTCGGTGCGCACGGCCGCTGCAGCGAGACCGGCTTTCTCGAGTTTCACCACGTCGCGCCATACGCCACGGGCGGACTGGCGACCGTCGAGAACATCGAACTGCGGTGCGCGGCGCACAACTCGGTACGAAGCGGAGCTGTCTTTCGGGCCGCGCCCGCCGGCGCTCATGAGGGAACACGGGCCGCCGTATGCGTCGGCGTAAGAGCGCAAAGATGAGGTCGACCGAGCGACTGCCGGAGGTGACTGGCACCGATGTTGTGCCAGCCGGCACTAGTCTGGACCGAGTCGTCTAGTGAAGGTTCTCCGACCACAGGTGGGTTTCCGGGTGCGTTCTGAACGAGGGGCGAGTCGCACATGACGACGATCTCCCGAGTGGCACTGGTGACTGGTGGAAACCGCGGCCTCGGACTCGAGACGGCGCGGCAGCTCGCCGCGCGCGGGCTCCGCGTGCTGCTCGGCTCGCGCAGCCTCGAAGCGGGCGCGAAGGCGGCGCGCGCGATCGGAAGCGCGGACGTTCGGCCCGTGCACTCGACGTGACGTCAACTGACGACGTCGCGGCATGCCGCCACCTGATCGAGGGTGATTACGGCCGCCTCGACGTGCTCGTGAACAACGCCGCGATCCACTACGACTCCGGCCAGTCCGTCCTCACAGCCGATTTGAAGATCGTCCGCGAGGCGCTCGACACGAATCTCGTCGGCGCCTGGCGGCTGGCGCAGATGGCCGCCGTATTCATGCGCCGCCAACGCTACGGGCGCATCGTCAACGTGTCGAGCGAGGCGGGCGCCCTGCACGAAATGCGCGCGCACGCGCCCGCCTACCGCGCGTCGAAGCTCGCGTTGAATGGTCTGACGCTGATGATGGCGGACGAGCTGCGCCGTTCGGATGTGCTCGTCAATGCAATCTGCCCGGGATGGGTCGCGACCGACATGGGCGGTCGCGGCGGCCGGCCCGTGCCAGAAGGCGCGGCCGGCATCGTCTGGGCCGCGACGCTGCCAGACGACGGGCCGACGGGCGGCTTCTTCCGCGACGGCCGTCCGCTCGAGTGGTGAATAGGCCTTTGGTCCAGTAGCGGGGCGTCCACCTGAGCACGTAGCCTGCGCCGATGAAATGCGGCACAAAGGGGAACGATATGCTCAGGGTGACAGCGTTCGCGGTCACGTGCGCCATCTGCTCGGCCTGTGCCGGCGAAGCGCCAGACAGGCCGGCGGCGACCGGGCAAACAGCAGCGGCTCACGACGGGATGCAGGCGGTCGTCACCGACGCGTATCTTTTCGGGTATCCGCTCGTGATCATGGACGTGACGCGACAGGTGTCGACGGCCGTTCCGAAGATCGAAGGCGCCAAGGCGCCGGTCAATCAGCTGAACCATCTCAGAGCGTTTCCCGACTACACGTTCACCGACGTGGTAAGCCCAAACGCCGACACGCTGTATTCGCTCGGCTTTCTCGATCTGAAGGCTGAGCCGATGATCCTGAGCGTCCCCGCAGTTGGAAAACGCTACTACCTCATGCAGATGGTGGACGCGTGGACCAACGTGTTCGCCTCACCGGGGACACGAACAACCGGCGGCGGCAAGGGCGAGTTCGCCATTGTCGGACCGCGGTGGACGGGCACGCTCCCGGCAGGCGTCAAGGAGATCAAGTCGCCGACCGACATGGTCTGGCTCATCGGCCGCACTCAGACGAACGGGAAAGCTGACTACGCCGCGGTGCATGCGATTCAAGATCAGTACAAGCTCATGCCGCTCAGCGCCTGGGGCAAACCCTATACGCCGCCCGCCAACGTGCCCGTTCCTCCTGGCATCGATGTGAAGACGCCGCCCGTCGAGCAGGTGGCGAGGATGGACGCACCCACGTTCTTCGGGCGGCTGAACGCGCTGATGCAGGACCATCCGCCGGCTTCCGCCGACGCGCCGGCGCTTGCGCGGTTCGCGGCGATTGGCGTCGCGCCGGGCAAACCGTTCGACCCGAAGAGCCTCGATCCCGCGGTGGCCAGCGCCGTCGAACAAGGCGTCAAGGCCGGGCAGGCACGGCTCATAGCGGAGGCCAAGAAGTCGCACGGCACGAAGGTCAATGGCTGGGACATCTTGCCAGCCAACACCGCGAATTTTGGTACGGACTACACGTGGCGAGCCGTCGTCGCCATGGTCGGGTTGGGCGCGAACCTTCCCGCAGACGCCATCTACCCACACGCCATCGTCGACAGCACAGGTCAGCCGCTTTCCGGGGCGAATCGCTACGTGATTCGCTTTCCGAAGGGGCAGCAGCCGCCGGTGAACGCCTTCTGGTCCATCACGATGTACAACGCGAAGCAGGCGTTCGTGCAGAACCCCATCGGGCGTTATGCCATCGGCGATCGCGACAAGCTGCAAGATGGCGGCGGATGGATCCGTGACGATCTACGTGCAGCACGACTCCCCGGGGAAGGATCGTGGAATCGAACTGGCTGCCGGCGCCGCCAGATTCGTTCAACGTGTTCATGCGGCTCTACTGGCCGAGCACAGGCCATCATCGACGGAACGTGGAAGCCGCCGCCCGTGGAGCGCGTGCCGTAGGTGCAATCGAACTTCAGAACACCACGCTGTAGCTGACGCCGGGGTCCTCGGCGTTCGCGAGCACGAACGAGATCGTGTGCCGGTCGCGCGACCAGCTCAGGGTGGGATGCACCTTCACGCCGTCGTAGATCACGAGCGACGACACGCTCGCGGGAAAGTAGATGTTCAGCCCGGCGATGGCCCGGGCCTTGTCCTCGTAGGTGCCGTACGCGACGCCGACAGTACGGCGCCAGCGGCACCCGCAGCCAGGGAGACAGATCCTTGCTCGCCGTGACGTAGAAGGATTGGCCCGAGGGCGTCCCGATGCGATCGGATGACGTCCCGAAGATGATCGCAGGACGTCGCTCGTTTCCGAGATCGCCCGCCAGTTGGCGAGCGGGCTGACCTTCTCCGCCAGCGGGTTCCATTCGATCCCCACCTGAAGGCTGTCGGTGAGGCCGCGGGTCAGCGTGAATCGCAGCTTCGCGCGATCGATCTGGTCGCTGATGACGCGCGCGCCGACCGTCCACTTGCCCGATGCTTCCCGATCGCATCTACTGAGCCCGTGATGCTCGCAGGTCGTCGCTCCGTTTCCGAGATCGCCCGCCAGTTGGCGAGCGGGCTGACCTTCTCCGCCAGCGGGTTCCATTCGATCCCCACCTGAAGGCTGTCGGTGAGGCCGCGGGTCAGCGTGAATCGCAGCTTCGCGCGATCGATCTGGTCGCTGATGAAGCGCGCGCCGACCGTCCACTTGCCCGCATGCTGCTCGGCGGTCCCACGGACCGCCCGTCCCTCGCCGGGTCAAAGGGGTCAGGAAGGGACGAGCGATCCGGCTCGTCGGCCTTCCTGTTTGGCGAGCGACGCGCGCGCGTGCATGTGCGGCAGCTCGTCCTCCTCGCGCTCCGCTTTCGGTGGAACGAAGGGCGCAGGGCGCGGAGACGTCCGGCTGCCGGTCAACCAGTCGAGCCGCCATCCGCCGAGGGTCATCGTATTGAGGCCGACGCCCAGCGGCTGCAGCATCAGCCCCGCAAGCGCAATCGAGAGTGGGAATCGTCAGCGTCACGACCAGGCGGCTCGCAGGTTTCCGAGGAGCAGCAGGATGACGAGCACGACGAAGACACCGCCCAGCAGCACGGCCCTGCCGACCCCTCCCAGCGCAGACGTGACGAGTTGCGACTGGTCGTAGACAATGCGCAGCTCGACACCCTTCGGCAGCGCACGTCTGATCTCTTCGACCGCCTGACGAATCCCGGAGGCGACGTGGACCGTGTCGGCGCCGAATTGCTTGATGATTCGGCGCTCACCACTTCCCCTTTCAGGCGGTGCGCCATGCCCCGGCGAACCGCTGCCGCCTCTCGGATATCGGCGACGTCGCCGAGGAGGACGGGCACATCTCCGCGGGTGGTGACGACGGTTCGCCGAAGATCGTCGACGGTCTGCGCTCCGTCCGAGTGCCCGCACCGTCCACTCGATTGATCCCTGCGCGACTAATGCCCCCGGCCGCGTTGATGATTCGACTCCTGCACCGCGTGCATCACTTCGTCCAGGCTGACGCGCCGTGCGGACATCCGCTCGGGATCGAGCTGCACCTGGAACTGCCGGAGATATCCGCCGAGCCGTTCCACCGCGGCGACACCAGGCACCGCCACCAGCCGGTTGTTGACTTCGAACTCGGCGAGATCCCGGAGCGTCATCAGATCCGCGGCGCCGGGGTCTGCTTCCAGCGTGAACTCGAAGATCTCGTTGAGCCGACCGGTGAGACTAGAGATCAGTGGTGGGTCGGTGCCTGCCGGCAGCTGGCCCGTCACCTGTGCGACGCGCTCCGCGACGAACTGCCGGGACCGGTAATAGTCGGCGTTCGGATCAAACTCGATGGTGACCTGGGCCACGCCAAGCTGCGAGTTGGATCGCACGCGCCGCACGTCCGGCAACCCGGCCAGCGCGACCTCGAGCGGAATCGCGATCGCCGTCTCAGTTTTTTTTTAAAATAAATTTATTATAAACAATTTTTATTAATATTATTAAAACATTATCTTTATTTTATAAATTTTTTTTTTTCTATTGATTCATCTTATAACTACATATCCCATTTCGTTCTTATATAGTTATAACTATTTAATATTTTCCTCTTCCGTCAGGAGCTCAGGCGCGACCAGCCCCATCAGAAAGCTTGTCGAAGATCTGTCCGTCCTTGTCGAAGATCAGGAGCGCCGGCAGCGTGTCGCCGAAGCCCAATTTCTCCAGTTGGTCAACCGTGCCGCCGACGAGCATCGGATACGGCACCTTGAAGTCCTCGATGTAGATGGGGAGGAGCTTGTGCTCGGCGGCGCGGTCTACGGAGACAGCGGCGATGTGCACGCCGCGGGGCGCGTAGGTTGGATGCAGCTCGACGAGCGTCTTCGTCTGCTCGTGGCAAGGGGCGCACCACGTCGCCATGAACTGCACGACCGTGATGGCGCCGGCCTGCGGCAACTGAACGGCGTTTCCCTGCTGATCGCGGGAGATCACGACCGGTGACTGCGCGGCAGGCTGAGGAGAGGAGGCCAACGCCAGCGTCAGCCAGGTCAGGACCGGGAGCATACCGGTTCATTATCGTCATTTTGGTGACCGAGCTGCGACCGGACCGAGGAATCTGTTCGTTCTGATTCGGTAATCGTTAAGATCAATGATCGTGGCGATAGCGCTGCCACCCGAATCGCCGGTCACGTTCGGCGCGTTCTGCCTGGATGTCGCGAGCGGCCAGCTCTACCGTGCCGGCACCGCCGTGCCGTTGACGCCGAAGGCCTTCGCGGTGCTTCAGCACCTGACGACGCGCGCGGGCCGTCTGGTCAGCAAGCGGGATCTGCTCGACGCCGTGTGGCCGGGCGTTTTCGTCGGCGACGCGGTCTTGAAGGTCTCGATCCGCGAGATCCGCCGAGCCCTCGGCGACGATCCGCACACGCCACAGTTCATCGAGACCGCTCACCGCCGCGGGTACCGGTTCATCGCGCCAGTGGAAGCAACCGTCCCGACGCTGCCGGTCGCGCCCGCCGCGGCGTCCGGAGTACCTCGCGTCCACTACGCCCGGAGCGGCAGCGTCAACATCGCCTATCAGGTCGTCGGATCGGGCGACGTCGATATCGTCTTCGTAATGGGGTGGGTGTCCCACCTCGAGTACTTCTGGAACGAGCCGTCGTTCGCGCGATTCCTGACCCGCCTCGCCTCGATGGGTCGGCTGATTCTCTTCGACAAGCGCGGGACGGGGCTCTCCGATCCGGTGCCGGTCGATCAATTGCCGACGCTCGAGCAGCGGCTCGATGACGTCCGCGCGGTGATGGAAGCGGTGGGATCCGAGCGCGCGGTGTTGATCGGCGTGTCGGAGGGCGCACCGCTCTGCTCGCTCTTCGCGGCGACGTATCCCGAGAAGACCGAGGCGCTCGTCGCCATCGGCAGCTACGCGCGGCGCCTGAAGGCAGACGACTACCCGTGGGGCCACACTCGAGAGGAGCGCGAGGAGTTCTGCGAGTCGCTTCTGAAGCAGTGGGGCGGGCCGGTCGGCATCGAGGAGCGGGCGCCGAGCCGGGCGGGCGATCCCGCGTTCCGCGACTGGTGGGCGTCGTATCTCCGGATGGGCGCGAGCCCGGGCGCCGCCGTCGCGCTCACGAAGATGAACGCCGAAATCGACGTGCGGGCCGTTCTGCCCTCGATCAAGGTGCCCACGCTCGTCGTGCATCGCCGCGGCGATCGCTGCCTGACCATCGAAGAAGGGCGCTACGTCGCCTCGAAGATTCCGACGGCCACGCTGGTGGAGCTGCCCGGTGACGACCACTTGCCGTTCGTGGGCAACCAGGACGAGATCCTCGACGAAATCGAAAAATTCCTGTCGGCGACGCATCCGACGCCCGCTGCCGAACGCGTGCTCGCGACCGTCTTGACGGTGCTCTCGGACGCCCCGCCCGCCGAGCGCGATCGTGTCCGGGGCGCCTTTACACGAGAGGTCGCGGCGCATCGCGGCCGGACCGTCGAACTCGGCGACGAGCGGCTCACGGCCGCATTCGATGGCCCGGGACGCGCGGTGAGGTGCGGCACCTCCGTCGTCGCCGTCACGCAGGGCGCACAGATCGCTCTGCGCGCGGGTGTGCACATCGGCGAGCACGATCCGTCGGAGCCCGGAGGATCGTTGATGGACGTCTGCTCGGCGGTCGCCTCCGCCGCAGGCCCGGGTGAGGTGCTCGTCTCGCGCACCGTCGTCGATCTCGTGCCCGGCTCGGGCCTTCAGTTCGTCGAGCGCGGCGTGCTGCGCGTACCTGGCCTGAAGCGCGATCTCCCGCTGCTTGCCGTCGCGAGGCCCTGACGCCGTACCCAAACTTCACCGTTAAGTTACACCGGCGTCACGATCGTGGCGGCCTCGCCCGATATTCTGGTTCCTCACCAAAGGAACCCACCCATGCTGGAAACATTCACTCCGATTGCCCGGTCGGTGAAGTTGGCGACGGGCGTCACGTTGGATTACGTGGAACAAGGCAACCCCGCCGGGCTCCCGGTGGTACTGTTGCACGGCTTTACCGATTCCTGGCGGTCGTTCACGCGCGTCCTGCCGCACCTGTCGCTGTCGATGCGCGTCTTCGCGCCGTCGCAGCGCGGGCACGGCGACAGCGACCGGCCGATCGGCGGCTACGCTCCGAAGGACTTCTCGAGAGACCTGGCCGCGTTTCTGGCTGCGCTCGGGCTGCCGCGCGCGATCATCGTCGGTCATTCGATGGGCGCGTACGTCGCGCAGCGCTTTGCGATCGATCATCCCGACAGGGCGCTCGGGCTCGTGCTCGTCGGCGCCTTCGTGCCGAAGCCGGGCAACGAAGGGCTCCGCGATCTCTGGGAGTCGGCCGTCTCGCATCTGACCGATCCCATCGATCCGGCCTTCGTGCGTAAGTTTCAGGAAAGCACGCTCGCGCAGGCCGTGCCGCCGTCGTTTCTCGGCAGCGTCGTGCGCGAAAGCTTCAAGGTACCCGCCCGCGTCTGGAAAGCCTCGCTCAAGCCGCTCCTCGATGCCGACTTCTTCGCCGACATCGGGTCGGTGACCAGTCCCACGCTGATTCTCTGGGGGAATCGCGACGAGCTGACGACGCGAATCGAACAGGACGTCCTCAACGCCTCGATTCCCGGTTCGGATCTCGTCGTGTACGACTGCGCTGGGCATGCGCTGCACTGGGAGGAGCCGGCGCGGTTTGCCTGCGATCTGAGCAACTTCGTCCGGACCCTGCCGAACCGCTGAAGCCGCAGATTTGCGCAGATTGACGCAGAAGAACGTCCGGGGTGGTGTGCCCGGTGACGATCTTGACGCACGCGATCCGCGCATCGGGAAAGATAAGGCCGAAGCCGGAGCGAATCCCTTGCCGCGAGCGCGGGCTTGACCGCGCGCATCGAGGGAGCCTCGATCCCGGCTCAGGTGAGCCCGCTTCTGACCAGTTCGCGCATTACCTCTCAGAGGTTCAACATGCGCTGGCCGACCAGATCGTGGCTCGGGGGAGTGGTCGTTGTCGCCATGGTCGCGCTCCTGCCATCGGGCGCTGACGCGCAGGCTGTGGCGACGACGTTTGCAGGGTTGCAGACGGTCGTCAAAACAGAGGAATACGTCGTCGTCATCGATCGCGCTGATCGAGAAACGTGGGGAAGGGTGGCCACCCTCTCCGCATCCGAGTTGACGCTCGTGATGGTGGAGAGCACGGACGGGGGCGCCCGCATCGTAACAACGGGCGACAGGCGCGCCTTCAGGGAAGAGAACGTCGCGCTCATCCTGCGGTCGGACCCGAGTGGTCGCAAGGGCTCCGCCGTTTATCCCGCATCCTGGGACACGGTCGATGGGCTGCCGTCCGCGACCGACGTAATGGTGACGCTTGAAGCGGGGGACCGCAGGCGATATCGACTCGGTCAGGCGACGGCGGACAGTCTGCGACTGCTTGCGCCGTCCGGGCAGGAGGAGATTCTCAGGAAATCGGACATCCTGCGCGTCGAGCGACAGGGCGTCGACGACCCGTCGGGAAACGGCGCGGTGATAGGTGCGCTCATCGGGGCCGGTACGGGCTTGGGGCTCGTCGCTTCTATGTACGCAGCCTGTGATGCGGGTTGTGACGCGCCCGAGCCCGGCCCCATGTACTCGATGGCTGCGGGGTTCGGCGCCGGAATCGGGGCTCTGTCCGGCTGGGTGATCGACAAGCTGCACAAGGGCCGGGAAACCGTGTATCCCGTCGTTTCGCCGGTGCTGACCAGCCGGCACAAGGGAGTCGTGCTGTCGGTGAAGTTTTAGCGAGCTCAGCGCAGGAGTAGTATGGTCGCGGGCGGTCCGAGTGTTGCCTCCGCTGTCCGGCGCTTCGTCGCGCTACACCATCGGCCCCGAAATCGGCCGGGGTGGTATGGGCGTCGTTTACGAGGCCGTTGATGTCCGCCTGAACCGCAAGGTGGCCATCAAGATCCTCAGAGAAGGCCACGGATCCGCCGACCGGAAGCGCCGCTTCCTGCAGGAAGCCCAGGCAGCGTCCAGCCTGAACCATCCCAACATCGTCACGATCCATGACGTCGACTCGGCGAACGGCGTCGACTTCATCGTGATGGAGTACGTCGATGGCACGCCGCTCAATCGACTGATCGCCCCCGCCGGCCTGCCCGTTGACCGCGTCCTTGAATATGCGCGGCAGATCAGCAGCGCGCTCGCGGCGGCTCACGGTGCCGGAATCGTCCACCGCGATCTCAAGCCGTCGAACATCATGCTGGCGCGCGATGGTCGCATCAAGATCCTCGACTTCGGTCTCTCGAAGTTGACACGTACGGAGGCCGCGAGCACCGAGGTCACCCGCAGCTCGGCACCGGAAACCGTCCGCGGGATCGTGATGGGCAGCCCGGGTTATATGTCGCTCGAGCAGGCGACGGGGCAAGCCGTCGATGCCCGCACCGATGTCTTTTCCCTCGGCGTCGTGTTCTTCGAGATGGCATCAGGCACGCTGCCGTTCCGCGAAAACGACCTGCTCTCGCTACTGCGCGATCCGCCGAAGTCGCTCCTCGACGTCCGGGCGGACGTTCCGCCGGCCCTCGCTCAGGTTGTCTCGCGCTGCCTGGAGAAGGAGCCCGCCAGGCGGTACGACTCGGCGATCGAACTTCAGCGCGATCTGAACGCGGTGCCCGGCTTCGAAGCGGCTGCGAGCCATCCGACATCTCGAGCGTGGTTCGGCGCGCCCGCAATTCTTGCGGCGGGCGCGGCGCTCGTGCTCCTGACGGCCGGAGCGGCTGCGTGGATGTTCAGCCAACGTGCACAGTCTGAGCGCGAGCACGGCGTGACCGTTGAGGAAGTGGAGAAGCTCGTCGATGCCGGACGATTCGTCGATGTCTGGCGGACTGCGGGTCCCGCGTTGCTGCGTTGGCCGGACGACACCCGACTTCAGCGTGCCATGCAGGCGTCGACCGACGTCGTCACCATCTCCACGGATCCACCGGGCGCGGAGGTGATGTTCAAGGCCTACACCGACATCGACGGTGAGTGGATTCCGCTCGGAACATCTCCTCTGAAGGCCGTTCGCGCTCCACTCGGCATGCTTCGCTGGAAGGTGGCCAAAGCGGGCTTCGAGCCGCTCGAAGCGAGGCTCGAGGTCGGCGCGCCCTCCGCCGCGGTCGGCCGTCCCGATACCGAGGCGCGGCCGATCCGCCTGCGTCGCGCCGGCGAGGGGGTACGCGGAGCGGTGTTCGTTCCCGCCGGCCCCTACGCGGGGAAAAACCTGCCGGACTATTGGATCGATCGAACCGAGGTCACAAATCGGGATTTCAAGCAGTTCATCGATCGCGGCGGGTATCAGAATCCGGCGTTCTGGACCGAGCTCGAACGCTCGTCGCCTTCCGTCTTCAGCCGCCTGGGACACGCCGCCGAATTCAGCGACCGCACAGGAGGGCCGGGCCCGTCGACGTGGGAGCTTGGAGCCTACCCCGAGGGTCAGGGCGACTATCCAGTGAGCGGGGTGAGCTGGTTCGAGGCCGTGGCGTACTGCGCATCACAGCGGAAGACTCTACCTACAGTGTTTCACTGGCGCAGGGCGTTCGGCGAGACGTTCTTCATGGAGGTCGTGACGCTCGGCAACTTCAACGGCCGCGGCGCCGAAGCCGTCGGGCGCCTGAAAGATCTGGGACCCCATGGCACCTATGGCATGGCGGGGAATGTCAAGGAGTGGGTGTGGAACGAGCACGAGGGCCAGCGGTACATCCTGGGCGGAGGATGGAACGAACCCATCTACCAGGCCACAAATGACGATGCGCGGCCGCCGCTCGATCGGGCCGGAACAAACGGCATCAGGTGTGTGAAGGAAACCGCACCGTCCGACGCGTCTGCATTCGCCCCGTGGGGGGCGCCCGTTCCCCGCCTCGACGCGACCCGGCTCAGGCCGGTATCGGATAGTGAGTTCGCCGCGTTACGACGGTTTTATTCATATGACCGCACGCCACTCGACGCCAGGGTAGAACGCACCGACGATCACGAGCATTGGCGACGGGAGCGGGTGTCGTTTGCCGCTGCGTATGATGGGGAACGCGTACTTGCCAACATCCTGCTCCCCAGGAATGTGCGGCCGCCGTACCAGGCCGTCGTCTGGTTTCCGGGTTCCTACGCGCTCGAGCTGAAGTCCAGCGAGCGGGACCTGCCGTTCTCGGTGTACTTCGATTTCGTCGCACGGAGCGGCCGGGCGCTCGTCTATCCCGTCTACAGTGGCATGTACGAGCGTCGCCGCCCGGCGCCGGCGGTGGTCGCTGGACGCGCAGGGCCTCCGCCGATCAACGAACGGCGAGACCGCGTCGTTCGATGGGCGAAGGATTTCAGTCGCACCCTGGATTATCTGGAATCGCGCGCCGACTTCGACCTCAGCCGGACTGCGTACTACGGATACAGCCTGGGGGCCGGGCAGGCGTTACCAATCCTCGGCGTCGAGCGCCGCCTCCGAACCGCGATTCTTCTCACTGGTGGTCTTTACGCAACCGCCCCGCCCCCGGAGATCGATCCGGTCAACTTCCTGCCGCGAGCGGAGCTGCCGGTTCTCATGCTGGGAGGAAGGTACGACTTCATCTTTCCTGTGGAGAGCTCGCAGAAGCCGTTATTCAATCTCTTTGCTACGCCGCCGCAACACAAGCGTCTCGTGATCTTCGAAAATGCCGGGCACGTGCCTCCCCGAATCGAGTTGATTCGGCAGGTTCTCGACTGGCTGGACCGCTATCTTGGACCGGTGCAGCGTTAAAATTCAGCGTCGTCGTTAGAGTGATCTATGCAGGAGGCGGTCATGGCGAATCGTCTTGCCGTCGTCGTAAGCGCTCTGCTCTCGGTCTCGATGCTGAGCGCGTCCGCGCTAGCCGGCCAGGACGCCGATCGAGCGCGTGAGGAAGCTCGACGCGAGGTCTGGCAGAACGTCCCGAAGATCCTCGAAGCGCTGGGAGTCGTGCCGGGCGCCGTGGTCGCCGACGTCGGCGCCGGCGACGGGTTCTTTACCGTGCGCCTCGCGCGAGCGGTAGGCCCGAAGGGCCGCGTGCACGCCGTCGACGTGAGCTCGCGAGCGCTTGAGAAGCTTCGCGCGCGCGTGGCTGAAGAGCGGCTGACCAACGTCGTCGTCACCGAAGGCTCGGCGTGGGACCCCCGGCTCGCGACCGCGACGCTGGACGCCGCTCTCATCGTCAACTCGTACCACGAGATGACTGAATATCTGGCGATGCTGACGAATCTCCGGCAGGCGCTCAAGCCGGACGGACGCCTGGTGATCATCGAGCCGATCTCCGCCAAGCGGCGCGACCAGCCACGTGACTCACAGACCAAGAATCACGAGATCGGCGCGGAACACGTGCAGCAGGACGCGCGCCAGGCCGGCTTCCGCGTGGCCCACCTGGAGGATCCGTTCGTCACGCGACGAGGCGGAGGCCCCGAAGGAGACGACGAGGACTGGTTGCTTGTTCTGCGACCTGCTCCTGCGGCCTCGTCAGCGGCGGGCGGGTCTGCCGGAAACCGCGAGTCCACGACGGCAGACGGTGATGCGAAGGCTGAGTGGAAATCACCGGCCCTTCGAATTTCGGTCGAGGACTTCAAGCAGCTGCGGGCCAAAGGCGACGTACTCATTCTCGACGTGCGCGATGCCGAGAGTTACCGGAATGGACACCTTCCGGGGGCGGTGCTCATGCCACTCGACACGGTGGAGAGCCGCGTCGCGGAGCTGCGCAACGAGAAGAGGCCGATTGTCACCTACTGCAGTTGACTGGCCGAGCAGACGAGCGCCCGTGCGGCGCTTCTTTTCGGCAAGAGCGGTGTTCAAGGCGTGCGCGCGCTGATTGGCGGCTACGAGGAATGGGAGAAGCGCGGCGACCCGGTTGTCAAAGGGGACAGCCCGAAGTAGATATCAGGATCGCTACGCGAGTCCGGCCTTCCGGAGCCCCTCGACGTAGAGGTCCAGGTGCGCGGGGTTCTTGACGAAGAAGAGCCGCCGCCTGGCAAACGCGCACGAGAATTCCGGCTTCCGCTCCAGCAGTTCCGCCTTCGCCCTCCTCAGGGCATTAACGTCCTCGAGATGCCCGAGGGCTGCGACTCGATGCGCGAACGGCCAATAGTGACAGTGCGGAACGCGCGTCGCCCGCTGTGACCAGTCGACTGCGCTTTCGAACTGGCCCGCAAACAGATGGGCGAGCGCTCTGTAGGAATAAAAGGCCCATCGCTGTGGATCGAATGGGCTGAGAGTGATCGCCTTTTCGAAATAGGGAATCGCTTCCTCGATGCGGCCTTCATACGCGAGCGAATCGCCGAGACCGCAGAAGGCCATCGCCAGGCTCGGGTTCAACTCTGCGGCCGACCGCAGTTCGGCCAGCGCATCCTCGTACGCCTTTCGCGCGAGGAGCGCGCGGCCGTACACGAAGTGAATCAGCGCGTCCTGGTCGTCGAGCTCGACGCCCTTCTTCGCGAGCGTGACCGCCTCGTTCAGCCGCGTGTCGTCAGGATCGGCATCGAAGTAGATCATGCTCAGCACGATCGCGTAGGACAGCCAGGCATAGGCCGCAGCCAGCGACGGATCGAGCTCGATGGCGCGGCGAAACAGCCGCTGCGCTTCTTCGTTGTCGCGGACGGATGCGCTATACAGGTGCTTCAGTCCAAGGTGGAAGAAGTCCCACGCCCGAAATGCCTCGGGTGACTTCCTCTCGGCGCGTTGCCGCTCCAGAGTCGCGACTTCGGGCTCGATCCGCGCCGCGATCGCCACGGTGATCTCGTCTTGAACCTCGAAAACCTCCTCGACGTGGCGGTCGAACCGTTCCGCCCATACGTGTTTGCCACCTTCTGTTTCGACGAGGTGCGCGCTGACGCGCAGGCGCTGACCGCTCCTCACGATACTGCCTTCCACGACGTAGTCGGCGCCGAGATCCACACCGACCCGTCGAGCATCGATCGATTGGTCCTTGAACGCGAACGTGGAGCCCCGCGCGATCACGAGGAGGGAGCGATACCTGGACAGCGCGGTGATGATGTCTTCGGTGATGCCGTCAGTGAAGTAATCCTGCGTCGAATCGCCGCTGACGTTGGTGAACGGCAGCACCGCCACGGTCGGTTTTCCTCCGCGTTCGGCGGCCGGTGCATCCGATTTCAACGGGGCGATGAAACGATACCCGCGACGATGGCGGGTCTCGATGAAGCGCGGCTGCTTCACGCTGTCGGCCAGCGCCTTGCGGAGCTCCTTCACGCACGAGGTGAGCGCGTCATCGCTGACGGCCGTATCCGGCCACAACGATGCGAAGAGCTCCTGCTTCGTGACCAGCTCGCCGCCGCGCGCGACGAGCGCCGTCAGGACGCCTGCCGCCTTCGGCGTGAGCCTGATCTCGCGCTTTCCGAACCACAGCCTTCCGGCCGACGGTTCGAATCGATAACCGCCGAAGGTCACGCTTTGCTCCATGGAGCACCCTGATTATCCACCCAATGACGGATTGCGCTTCGCGTGCCGACGCGGCACAGTATTGGACGATGTCCTTCGTCGTCGGCGCCATCCTCACGCTGCTCACGATGCCGCTCACAGCCGGCCAACAGCCGGCGCAACGGGTCGACCAGTGGGCGCGGATCCGGTTCGTGCTCGGCTCGTGGGAAGGCACCCAGGCGGGGCGGCCGGGGACAGGCACGGTCCGGCGGCAGTATCGGCTCGTGCTGCGGGACCAGTTCATCGAAGTGCGCAACACATCGACGTATCCGCCGCAGGAGAAGAACCCGAAAGGAGAGGTTCACGACGACGTCGGGTATATCAGCTACGACCGCGCCCGCAAGCGTCTCGTACTTCGGCAGTTTCACGTCGAAGGATTCGTGAATCAATACGCCGAAGAGCCCGAATCGTCCGCTGGAAGAATCGTATTCGTGAGCGAGGCCATCGAGAACATCCCGCTCGGCTGGCGAGCGCGCGAAACCTACATCGTGCACGAGCCGGACGAGTTCGAAGAGATCTTCGAGCTCGCCGAAGCGGACAAGCCGTTCGAGCTCTATTCGCGCGCGCGGCTGAAGCGCGTGTCGCGAAGACCGTAGTCAGCTGCCGCTGGCTGGGCGTCGCACGTACACATCGGCCGCCCACGTCAAGGTTTCGCGCCGGCTCACGAGCTCGAAGCCAGCCTGCGCAATCACCTCGCCCATCCCTCCGGCCGAATGGACAAAGGTCCGAAAAGGATTCCGCGTGAGCCGTCGTCCACCGTTTTCGAGCGCGACGCCGGCGCGGACGAACCAGACGTCACGTGGATAGGAAAGCGCGATGCACCGCTCCGCGTGGCGGAGCGCCTCATTCAGAAGCAGCTCATACGACGGGTAACAGCACACGACCCGGTCGAGCGTGACGACGTTGGCCGCGGGAACCTCGGACGCGACCGTCACGAAGTCGCCGTGAACGAACCGAACGGCATCGGCGACGCCGCGCCGCCCGGCCTCTTCCTTCGCGGCCGCGACGTACGCCGACGATGCATCGACCGCTACGGCCTTCGCCAGCCCGCCTCCAGCAGGCCAAACGTCAGGGATCCGATCCCGCAGCCAATGTCGAGCAACACGCCGTCGAGCGTCTTCGCGCTCACGAGGCCGTCCTGCAGCAGCCGCGTCGTCGGCCCAGGTCCCTTCTTGCGGTATTGCGTCAGTTCCTGAGCCGCTTTCTTCCGCGTGAACTGTTGCTCGGCCGCGCCGCCGAAGTTGGAGCAACAGCACGTCATTCATTCACCCTGTTTCACGAATGGAGCGTCTCGGTCATTCGCACGGCAACGATCAGGCCCGACGTCGCCGTGATTCCAGCGACCATCCACATCGCACCCGCGAGTCCGAAGACATCGGCCGCGGCACCCGCGAGGAGTGCGCCGACGGCGTAACCCAGATCCCGCCAGAAGCGATAGACGCCGACCGACGACGCGCGCCAGGACGGGGCCGCGACGTCCCCGATCGCCGGCCAGGAGCGTCGGATAGACCATCGCCGTGCCGATCCCGAGCAGCGCCGTGCCCGTCGGCAAATCCGGACAGCGCTTGCGACAGAATGATCACGCAGATCCCGGCCGCCTGGACCCACATGCCGCCGACGCGATCAGCCACTTTCGTCCGACGCGGTCCGAGAGCGCGCCCGTCGCGAGCTGGACGACGCCCCAGGTGGCCGGGTAAATGGCGGCGAGGATGCCGATGCGCTCGAGGCCGAGGCCGGCGGCGGCAAAAAACAGCGGGAACAATCCCCACGCCATGCCGTCGTTCAGGTTGTTCACGAGCCCGGCCTGGCTGATGCTGGAAAGGTTGCGATCCGTCAGTGTCGTTCTCCGGAACACCTCGCCGGGAGTCATCGTCTCGACGGCCGCGCCACCGGTCTGCGCCTCGAGCCGAACGTGATCCCCTGTGTCGCGCACCATGAACGCAGAGATGACCAGTCCGGCCGCGACGAAGGCGACGCCAGGATAGAACGGGTTCGGGCCGCAATCCCTGTCTGCGCCGCGATCCAGCCCGTCAGGAGCGCTGCGGCGGCAACCGCGACGTAGCCGGCACACTCGTTCAGGCCCATCGCGAGCCCGCGGCGCTCGGCGCCCACCAGGTCGATTTTCATGATGACCGTCGTGGACCATGTGAGGCCCTGGCTGATCCCCAGCAGCACGTTCGCCGCCAGGATCCAATTCCAGCTCGGCGCCCACATCAGGAGAAACGGCACCGGCGCGGCGACCAGCCAGCCGGCGACGAGCACCGCCTTTCGTCCGATCCGGTCGGCGAGCCGTCCGGCGACGTAGTTGGTGATCGCCTTCGACAGCCCAAATACGACGATGAACGAGAGAATCGCCGTCCGGGCCGCAAGCTGAAAGTCCTGCTCGGCGATGGCGGGCAGGATGCTGCGCTCCATGCCGATCATCGCCCCGACGAAGGCGTTGACGATGACGAGGAGCGCAAACTGCGCGGCGTTCTCGACGCAGGCCGAGGCGCACGACTGCGCCGGGGCTCTCCGTCAACGTCGCAGTCATCGACTCGCCCAGATGGTCCTCTCGCCCCGATTGAACGCGAGCACGCGCTCCATTCCGTCCGGCTTCGGAGGCACATCGACGATGGCGTCGATGAACGCCTGCCGGTCCAGCGACAGCATCCGATTCCACCGTCGCTCGAACGCAATCGTGCTCGTCGGCTTGCCGCTGATCCCGGCGCCGCAGACGGACCCGGAGAAATGGCCGGGATAGATCTCGATGTCGCCCGGCAGCGTGAGCAGTTTGTCGTGAATGCTGCCGTACAGCTCGGCCGCGTTCTCGCGGGCGCGGCCGGGGAGATCCGGCCGACCGACCGCGCCGACGAACAACGTGTCGCCTGTCAGCACGAACCACGGATCGGTGCCGCGTTTGAGATCGGTGACGACCAGGCAGATGCTCTCCGGTGAGTGTCCGGGCGTGTGCAGGACCCTGACGTGGGTGTTTCCGAGCTCGATGCTCGTCGCCATCCCGGAGCGGCGTGAAGGGGAACGTGACGTCGGCCGACTCGTGCAGGCAGTACTGCGCGCCTGTCCGTCGCGCGAGCTCGGGGGAGCCCGACCGGTGGTCGGCATGGACGTGGGTGTCAATCGCGTGCGTGATGCGCATGCCTTTGCTCGCCGCAAATGCCACGTACGCGTCCACATCATCCAATCTCGCGTCGACGACGGCGCATCGGCCGAGTGTGCCGCAGCCGAAAAGGTAAGCCGCGCATCCGAGATCGAAGTAGTAGTAGGGGCGCAAGAATCATCTGCGTGCTCCTGGCTGCGAGCCGCTCTCGATGGGTAAGCCCGCGGACCGCCACTCGGGAAACCCTTCGACCAGCCGTCGCGCCCGGCGTCCGTTCCTGCGGAGGATCTCCACCGCGCGGTCTGCGTAAATGCAGTACGGGCCGCGACAATAGGCCACGTATTCCTTGCCCTTGCCGAGCTCCGTCAGCCGCCGCTGGAGATCGTCGACGGGCACCGAGATCGCACCGGCGATATGTCCGGCCACGTACTCGCTCCCGGGCCGAGTGTCGAGGATCACAACCTGTCTCGAACGCGCGCGCTTCAGCAGTTCATGCATCGGGACCGGCTCGGCGTCGGAGCGGTCACCGAAGTGCTCACGCACGAGCCGCTCGAAATCGGCCAGCCGGCGTTCGGCGACGGTCCGAATGGACTTGGACAACTCGAAGACCTCGGGGTCGACGAGGCGGTAGTGCACGAACAATCCGTCCTTCCGGCTCTCGACGAGCGCCGCCTGACGGAGGGCCTGCAGGTGTTGCGAGGCGTTCGCGAGCGACACGCCCATCTCGGTCGCGAGCGAGTCGACGGTCCGCTCACCCTGTGCCAGGAGCTCGAGGATCTCGAGTCGGTAGGGGCTCGACACCGCCTTGCCGATCCGGGCGAGCTGGCCGTACAGGCGGTCCTTGAAATCGCGGTGCGCGTCAGGCATGGTCAAGTAATCAATAGACTACTTGAATAGTGGTGTCAAGTCCAGCGACCCAGGCGCAGTCGACGTCCGCGGTCCGTCCCATGCGGCGACGTCTCCTCCTTCGACTGGTTGCGCTATCCTTGAGCGGATGCTCTGGACAGGAAGAGTGGTCTACCAGATCCTCGCCGCGCTGCTCGCCTGGACGATCCTGCTCCCGGTCGCTCCAGCCAGCGGTCAGACGTGAGCGGGCTGCGCGAACGCCTACCTGCCAGGCTGGCGGGGAGTTCTCACGGAAGGGGTCGTCGGAAGCCGTGTCCGGATCGGCGCGTGGCTGGTTGCCGAGGAGCGCGGCACCGCGTACGACGGCTCGGACGAAACCGACAACCCCCTGCAGGAACGCACGACGATCCGTGTGCCTCTTCTAACGGTCGACGTGCGGCTCACCGATCAGCTGGGCATCCAGGCCGCGACGACGATTCCCGATATCACGCGAACGGCTATCGTCCCCCGTCCCGGAGACATCGTTGAACTTCAAGGAAACATTCAGCGGCCTTGGTGACACGTCCGTCCTCGGCTGGTACCGGCTGCGTCCGGTCAACCGGTGGAACGTCGTGCTGAACTTCGGGACGTCGCTCCCAACCGGCAGGACGGAACAGCCACGGTTCCGTCCCGAGCTGGAAGGGGGGCAACCTCGTGCCGATGTCGCGCCTGCAGCGCGGGACCGGCACCGTCGACCCGCTGTTCGGCGTCAACGTCGAGCGGCGGATTCAGCGAGCTGACGGCCTTCGGCAGCGTCGCGGCGCGGACGCCGTTCTATGAGAACGAGTGGGGAATGCGCACCGGCGCGTCGTGGGAAGTGAACGGCGGCGTCGCGCGCGACCTGTGGACGCCTCGCATCGTCGGCTTCGGCCGCCTGGGGTGGCTGCACCGGCAGCAGGATGCCTTCGAGGGCACACCGGTGCTCGTCGGCGGCGGCCACTGGCTGTATCTGACGCCAGGCGTCGCCGTTCAGGTCGGAAAGGGCCTGAACCTGCAGGCCGAAGTGAAGCTGCCAGTCCATCGGTCGCTCGCCAATCGACAGCTGGATTCGTCGGCCATCTTCCAGTTCGGTCTCAGCCGCGCCTTCTGAGTGAATCGTCATGGACGCAGCGGAACTGCGCCGGACCTTCGTCCTCGCCAATGCCTTCAAGGAAGGCGACCTGCTGGCAGGCGGGACGCGCGACGACCGCGTCCGCGAGGAGGCGCGGCGCGCGCTTCTCGCCACGCCACTCGGAGAGATCCGCCGGACGACGCTGGTGGAGGACCGCGTCAGCGATGCGCTGTCGCGCGCGCTAGACGGGAACCTGCAGAGCGAGCTCGATCGCCTGACCGTCGGGCACCTTCGGCAGCGGCTGCTGGGAACGCCTGACCAGGTACCGCACTTCCGCGACGGGCTCACCAGCGAAGCGATCGCCGCCGTCGTGAAGGTCATGACCAACGACGAGCTCTCGTTCGTCGCGCGTCAGTTATTCAATCCATTGCCGGGTGACGGAATTTCCGTGGGCTCGCCGCTGCACTTCGGCTCGCGGATCCAGCCGAACAGTCCGGGAGACGACGAGGAGGAGATCCTCTTCTCGATTCTCGAGGGGCTCGCGTACGGCTGTGGCGACGTCATCATCGGACTGAACCCCGCCAGCGACGAGCTGGACACGATCGTCCGCCTCGAAGGACTCCTGCACCGCGTCGTCGAGCGCCTGCAGCTTCCCACTCGGTACTGTGTGCTTTCGGATCTCGTGAAGCAGCACCGCGCCAGCGAGCACACGCCCGTCGACGTCGGCTTCCAGAGCCTGGCCGGTACGTCGAGCGCGCTCGCCGGAATGATCGGACTCGACGTCGACGGCTTGCTCGACCTCGCGCGGAGCTTCGAGCGGCTCTATTTCGAAACCGGCCAGGGCTCGGAGGTGACCAACGACGCGGCCGGGGGCGTCGACATGGTCACGCTCGAGAGCAGGACGTACGGCGTCGCGCGGTACATCCGTCAGCAGACAGGCGCGTGGACGATCGTCAACGACGTGGCGGGCTTCATCGGCCCGGAAGTCTTCAGGACGGCCGAGCAGCTCGAGCGCACGTGCCTGGAAGACACCGTCATGGCGAAGCTCCACGGCCTGACGATGGGTCTCGATATCTGCAGCACGTTTCACATGGGGATCGCCCCTGACGCGCTCCGGCAGCTCACGGCCCGGATCGCCGAGAGCGCCGCGCCCGCCTACCTGATGGCGGTCGCCGGCAGCGCGGACCCGATGCTCGGCTACTGACGACGTCGTTTCGCGAGCATCCACGCCTCCGCCGGCGGCTCGGCCGACAGGTCACGTCGGCGATGCACAAGCGACTGGTCGAGCTCGACGTGCTGAATGCCGCTGGAGAGGTCGCTCCCGACACGCGCGCGTCGGCGTACCTCTACGCGATGTATGCCAAGGGGGGCGGTGACAGGCGGACGTCAGCTTCGCTGCTGGATGAGGGCCATCACAAGGTGATGGAGCTGCGCCAGCGCGGGTGGGACCTCGGCTATGGATGTGGCGACTATTCCGATCCACCTGCGGCCGCGGCTCGTCTCGATGCGATCTACATCAATGCATGCCGCGCGCTCTACGCGACGCTCGACGAAGGAGTGGTGAACGACGTCTCCCCGCGACACGCGCGAGTGCGCACGCTGGCTGTCGATCGAGACGATTACCTCGCGCACCCGCCGCGCGGCGAGCAGCTCCGCGATGAGAACGCGCAGACCGTGTCTCGCCTGTACGGATCGCGCAGGCCACAAGTCCAGTTCGTGATCTCCGACGGGCTGAACGCGAACGCCATCAACGAGCATCTCCGGACCGTGCTCCCGCAGCTGAGACATGCGCTCCTGCACTCCGGGTTGCATGTCGGCGAGACGGACGTGATTATTCAGAACGGACGGGTGCGCGCCGGCTATCACGTGGGCGCGCTGGTCGACGCAACCGTCGTCGTTCATTTCATCGGCGAGCGGCCCGGCACCGGCCTCAACACGCTCTCGGCCTACCTCACGTACGGCCTCGACGCAGCCGGCCGATCCCGGTGGGGTACCAACCTCAATCATTCGTGCACGACGGCGGTCTGCGGCATTCATCCGCAGGGGAGACCGCCTGCCACGGCGGTCGAGAGCATCGCCCGCTCGGTCCAGTGCATGGTCGAGGAGCGTTGCTCAGGCGTCGCCTTGCATGCGCGACCGGGCAGTCACTCGACGATGTGACGTTTGACGTCGCCGCGAAGCGTCGAGAGGTCGATGTCCGGCTCGTTTCTCGGCAGCGACAGGAAGTACTCGACCAGCGGTCGATCGTCGGTGAGGATCGGTCCCGGTCCGATGAACGCGCGGAGCTCGTCCGGTCCGGCGGTGTAGGTTCGGACGAGCCCGCCCCAGCCCGCGATACCGACGCTGCCCAGCGCCGAGCCGAATCGCGGGTCGCGGAGGCGTTGTCGATAGCCCTCCGCCACAAGCTTCAGCGGCTGCAGCGCTCCGGCGAGAAGCGTTCCGCCCTGCCACGCCGTCGCGTGCGGAAAGACTTCGAGAAACGTCCTCGCGATCAGCCGGTACTGCGACTGCGGCCGGTTGCCGATCCATTGCAGCATCAAGCCGCGACCATGCGGCGCACATTGTATCTGGCCACGAACCCGCTATACTCCGCCGCATGACGAAGATCGTTCTTGGCTCTCTTGCTCTGGCACTGTCGATGAGCGCGCCAGCCGCGCAATCCCCAGCGCCCTTCACCGCCGAGGACATGCAGCGCGTCGCCGTCGTCAACGTGCTGGATCTGTCGGAGGATGGCCGTCTCGTCGCGGCGGCGGTTCGCCGGCCGATCGACAATCCCGAAACCGATCACGGCCGCTTCGGCGACCCGACGTATCTCAATCCGTCGCGCGTGTCGGTCATGATCTTCGACACGCGTACGGGCCGCTCGTGGACGCCGTTCAAGGATCTCGTCGAAGCGCGCGCGGCCGCCTGGTCCCGCGACGGCCGCCGGCTGGCGATCCTGACGGCGTCCAGCGCTCCCGCCGGTGGGCCGAACGAAGGCCAGACGACCACCGCGCTGCACATCTGGGACGTCGAGAAGTCCGCGCTGACGGCCGTCCCTGCCCGGGGCCCGGCGCGCATGTCCGCGAACTCCGGGCTCGACTGGAGCCCCGACGGCCGCCGCCTCATCGTGACGCTTCGCACGCCCGAGGAGGATCGCGCCGCGCGCGCCCGCTTCGAGGCGATCACCGACGCGCGCGTCATCGTTCAGCAATCAATAGAGCCGTTCCTCGAGTGGGACGCGCTGCGCCGCTCCGACCGGCTGCGCTCTCTCGCGGAGCTCGATCCCGTGACCGGGGAGGCGCGCATCCTGCTCTCGCCCCGCAAACTGACCGACTATCAGCCGTCGCGCGACGGCTCGTTCGTCAGGCTGATGGAAGACGTCACCGAGAAGACCGACTACGACGTCATCGGCGGGACGACGAACGCGATCCGCGTCTTCGGTGGGGGCGCGGGCCTCTCAGGCCCGAGCGAACCGAGAACGGTCAACGACGGCAAGGACCTGGCGGGAACACAGATCCGCTGGTCCGACGACGGGAAGACGTTCGCGTACGCGAAGAAGGGCGAGGTCTTCGTTCAGGGCATTGACGACGCGAAGCCTCTTAGTCTTACGCCCAAGGCTAAGGATGCTAACGCAGAGAACGCAGAGAAGGCCGAGGACGCAGAGAATAAGGAGAAAGAGAAGGAGCAGGAGTCATTTGCCGCCGGCCCCTTCAGCCGCGATGGCACGCGGATCGTTCTGACCAGCAAGAAGGGCTGGTACGTCGCGTCGGTGGCGGACGGCGCCAGGGAGCGCGTGATCGAGCTGGATTCGAAAGAGGACGCGAAGAATCCGCGCCTGACCGCGATCGACTGGGCGCCGGACGGATCGGCGATCTACCTCGCGTGGTCGGCGCCGGACGAATGGAAGCGCGGGATCATGCGGCTCGACGTCGCGTCGAAAACGCTCGCGCCGCTCGTGCAGGACACGCGCCTCTACGGCAACCCGCGGATGTCGCGCGACGGCAACACGTTCGTGTACACGCTGACCGACGGCGATCGCCCGGCCGAGCTGTACGCTACGCCCGCGTCGTTCGCCTCGCCCCGCAAGCTGACCGACCTCAACCCCTGGATCACGACCAAGGCGCTGCCGCGCTCGGAGCTGGTCGCGTACCGCGACGTGGACGGCAAGGAGCTGCACGGCGTCCTGCGTTATCCGATCGGCTACGTGAAGGGGCAGAAATACCCGACGATCTTCGAGATCTACGAGACCTTCTTCGACAACGGCTTCAACGCGCGCGCCGCGTTCCTCGCCAACCACGGCTACGCGGTGTTCCACCCGTCGGTGAACCTCGTCGTCGGGCGTCCCGGCGAGGCCTGGGTGAAGGGCGTCACCTCCGCGGCCAACAAGCTGATCGACCTCGGCATCGCCGACCCGGATCGGCTCGGCGTCCACGGCACGAGCTACGGCGGCTACGCGACGTGCCTGCTCATCACACAGACCGATCGGTTCAAGGCGGCGATCAACATCTCGGGCAAGGTCAACATGGTGAGCTTCTACACCGACAGCCCGCGGCTCGGCGTCCGCAACACGCACGCGCCGGAGAAGAGCCAGGATCGGATCGGCGGGACGCTGTGGGAATACCCGGAGCGATACCTCGACCACTCGGCCGTGCTGCACGCCGATCGGATCAAGACGCCGCTGCTCAACATCACAGGAGATCTCGATCCGAACGTGCCGGCGAGCCAGTCGCGCGAGATGTACTACGCGCTGCGCCGCCTCGGCAAAGAGGTCGAGTGGGTGCGCTACACACGCGGCGGCCACCGGCCGCCCAACAGTCTCGAGGAGAGCGTCGATTTCGAGCAGCGCATACTCTCTTGGTACGACAAGTATTTGAAAAAGAAGGACGCAAAAACGACGACCACTCCTTGATAGTAGGCCCGACATTCATGTCGGGCGTGTTCGGATCACCCGGATATTGGGGTTGTTCCGGCACGCCCGACCTGAAGGTCGGGCCTACTCTGTCGCAGTCTCCATATCCCGATCGCATTGCTCAATCCCATCACCGTGAATGCCGCGCCCCACGCAATCGGCGTATCGCCGCCGAGCGCATCGAGCAGCGCCCCGATCGACAGCGAGCCGAGAAAAGCGGACGCAAACCCGAGCGTCGAATGGACCGCCATCGTCGCGCCGCGCGAGCCGGGCGGCGCCGCGGCGATCGCGGCGGCCGTCAGCGGCGCCGAATCGGCGGAGATAGTGGCGCTGTAGAGGCAGGTCAAGAGAACGACAACCAGAAAGGGCAGCGGCGCCGTCCAGCCGACGACCGCGGCAACCGCAGCCGACGCCGCCATCGTCCGGATGATGTGGCGCCGGGAGCCGACGCGGGACGCGACCTCCTGTCCGCCGATGCTGGCGGGAACGCCGACGAGCGTGACGAGCGCCGCGGCGGAGGCCGCGCTCCAGCCGGGAGCGCCCGACTGGCGCGACAGGCTGTAGGCGAGGAACGGCACGAGCCACGCGCGCATCGCGAAGAGCTCCCACATGTGCGCGCCGTAGCCGACGATGTAGTCCATCACTAGACGGGATCGAAGGACGGGGGTGAAGGTTCGAAGGGTTCGAGGAGGTTCGAGTGGGTTCGAGGGGGTTCGAGCAGGTTCGAAAAGGTTCGATGGGGTTCGCGGAACATAGTGCCAGACGATGAGAATCGCGATCGCCTGCGCGAGCGCGGCCGCGCCGAAAGCCCAGCGCCAGCCCAGGCTCGACGAGACGAGGCCGGCCATGAGAAAAGATGCGCTCGTGCCGATCGTGAACGATGACGTGTAGAAAGAGATGTAGCGCCCCTGACGCGGACCGGAGACGTGATCGGTCAGCGCCTTGACGCCCGGCATGTAGATGCCGGCCAGGCCGATGCCGCCCGCGAGCTGGCACAGGAGCGCGGCGATGAGCCCGTTCGCCCAGGCGCCGAAGAGCATGGACGCCGCCGCGGCGAGCGCGATCGACGCGACGAGGATGCGCCGGGGATCGACGCGGTCGCTCAGCGCCGCGAGCAGGGGAACGAGCCCCGTGTAGCCCGCATAGTAGATGCCGCTCGTCCAGCCGATCGCGGTGTTCGACAGCCCCCATTCGTCGCGTACCGTCGTCACGACCGCCGAAAAGGTCGCGAACCCGGCCATGCTGAGGATGAGCGACGCGCAGAGAGCGAGGGTGAGCCGCCGGTCCGACACGTAAGGTAGTATCCGTTAAAGGAGGGCGGGCCTCGGAGGGCGGACCTCTCAGGTCCGCCGAAAGCGGGAATCATGCGAACGGCCCTGGCACTATCGCTCGTCGCCGCGTCCGTGGCCGCGGGTGCGCAGACAGGCGGCGCGAATCGCGGGCTCACCGCGGTCGAAGGCGTCCTCGTCGGCCATCACACGCTGACGGAGCGTCCGACCGGCTGCACTGTCGTCCTGGTCGAGGCCGGAGCGGTCGCCGGCGTCGACGTGCGGGGCGGCGCGCCCGGCACGAAGGAAACCGACCTCCTCGATCCGGTCAACAGCGTGCAGCAGGTGCACGCCATCACGCTCGCCGGCGGGAGCGCGTTCGGCCTCGACGCCGCAACCGGCGTGATGCGGTATCTCGAGGAGCGCAACATCGGCTTCGATGTCCGCATCGCGAAGGTCCCGATCGTCCCGGCCGCCATCCTTATTGATCTGTGGGTCGGCACGAACCCGAAGATCCGGCCGAACGCCGACTGCGGGTACGCCGCGGCGAAGAGCGCCACGAGCGGCCCCGTGGCCGAAGGGTCGGTGGGCGCCGGCGCCGGCGCGACCGTTGGCAAGTGGGGAGGCAACAAGCGCGCGATGAAGGGGGGCCTCGGCTCCGCCGCCATCGAGCTCCCGAGCGGCCTCATCGTCGCCGCGATCGTCGCGGTCAACGCCGCCGGGGACGTCGTCGATCCGGCGACGTCGCGGGTCGTCGCAGGCATGCGGACCGAGGATGGCAAGGGGCTCGCCGATGTTCGCACGCTCCTGCGGGGCGGCACCTTCGACCGGACCGAGCCAGAGGCTGGCGTCAACACCACGATCGGCGTCGTCGCCACGAACGCGCGGCTGACGAAGGCGCAGGCGACGAAGGTGGCGCAGATGGCGCACGACGGCTTCGCGCGGGCGATCGTTCCGTCGCACACGCCGGGCGACGGCGACACGATCTTCGCGCTGGCGACCGGCCGGCGCGACGGCGAGGCGAACGTCTCGCTCGTCGGCGCGCTGGCGGCCGACGTGATGGCCGAGGCGATCGTCCGCGCCGTCCGCCAGGCGACGAGCGTCGCCGGCATCCCCGCGGCGCGCGACCTCGTCAAGTGAGCCACGGATTTCGCGGATGAGCGCGGCTCGATGAGCCTTTACCTCGCGCTCCTGCTGGCCTACCTCGGGCTGCAGGTCGGGATCGGCATCTGGCTGGGCCGCCGCGTGAAAACGGCGGGCGACTTCTTCGTCGCCGGGCGGCGGCTCGGTCCGGGCCTCCTGTTCGCGACGTTCGTCGCCGCCAATATCGGCGCGGGCTCGACGCTCGGGGCGGCCGGCGAGGGATTCCGGCTCGGCCTCGGCGCGTGGTGGTGGGTCGGCTCGGCCGGGCTCGGATCCATCGTGCTCGCGTTCGTGGTCGGGCCGCGGCTGCGCCGCATCGCGGCGGAGCAGGGGCTCCGCACCGCGGGCGATTACCTCGAGCATCGCTACAGCCCGACGGTGCGCACGACGGTCACTGCGCTTCTGTGGCTCGGCACGCTGGCGGTGCTCGCCAGCCAGCTCATTCAGGCCGGCATCATCCTCAACACCGTGACGGGCCTCCCGCTCGCCGCCGGCATCGCGCTCGGCGGGCTCGTCGCGACCACGTACTTCACGGCGGGCGGCCTGATGACCGCTGTCTGGATCAACCTGCTGCAGATCATCTTCGAGATCGGCATCATGTGCGCGCTCGTGCCGCTCTCCATCGGGCGCGCCGGCGGCTGGGAAGCGATCGCGGCGGCGCCGGTGCCGGACGGGTACTGGAACTGGTGGGCCGGGTGGCGGTACCTGATCCTCCTCGCACCGGCGTTCGTCGTGTCACCCGGCTTGATTCAGAAGGTCTACGGCGCGCGGGACGATCGCGCGGTGCGCGTCGGCGTCGGCGCGAACGCGCTGCTGCTCGTCGCCTTTGCCCTCGTGCCCATGCTGCTCGGGGTCGTGGCGCGGGTGCTGCACCCGGCGCTGGCGCATCCCCAGCTCGCGCTGCCGACGCTGCTGATGACCGATCTGCCGCCGATCGTCGGCGCGATGGCGCTCGCGGTGCTGTTCACGACGGGGGTCAACACCGCCGACACGGTGCTCTTCATGTTGTCGACGTCGCTCGCGCAGGATCTGTATCGCGGTCACCTGAACCCGGCCGCGAGCGACGCGCAGGTCCTGCGTGTCGCGCGGCTGTCGTCGATCTCCAGCGGCGCGCTCGGCATCGCCGCGGCGATCGTCGCGGCGTCGATCATCGACGCGCTCACGATCTTCTACACCCTGGTGGGCGTGAGCCTCTTCGTGCCGATCGTCGGCGGGTTGTTCGTCCGCCGCGCCGGCCCGGCCCATGCCTTCGCGTCGATGGCGGCCGGCATCGGCGTCACGATCGCCGTGCACCTGGCGACCGGCGGTCGGGGCATCGGCGGCGTCGTTTCTCCGGCGTTTGCCGGACACATTGCGGCGGCTCTGGCGTTCGGTATCGGGCTCGCAGGCCGATCACGGGTGGCGGAGAGGGCGGGCTAACCGGCCTCCTCCTTTCACCGTCCAAGAAGCATTCGGGGGATGCCTATGCCACGCGGGATGATGCTCGGTGACCTCAGGCAGGACCTTCGCATCAGTCTTCGAGGGCTGATCCGTGCGCCGATGATGACGCTGACGATCGTCGCGACGATCGGCCTGGGCATCGGCGCGACGACCACGATCTTCGCCGCGCTTCATGCGGCGCTGCTGAGACCCCTGCCGTACGCCGACCCGGGCCGCCTCGTTCGCATCTACACCGACGCCCCTCCAAACAGGTTCCCCTTCTCCGTCGCCGACTACCTCGCGCTGCAGGCGCAGCAGACGCAGTTCGAGCAGATCGCCGGATACGCCAGCCGATCCATGGCGTTCAGCGACGGCACGATCGCCGAGCGCCTGACGGGACGAGAGGTGTCCTGGACGTACTTCTCGCTGCTCGGAATCCGACCGGCCATCGGCCGCGACTTCGTCGAGCAGGATGGCCGGCCGGGCAACCCACGCGCGGTCATGGTCAGCCACGGCTTCTGGCAGCGCCGTCTCGGCGGGCGGCCGGACGCGGTCGGAAAACCGATACGGCTCGATGGCGCGGACTACACGCTCGCGGGCGTTCTACCTCAGACGATGGGCCCGCTGGAGCGGGGACGGGAATTCTTCGTCGCGGCGCAGTGGGACACGCCGCGCCGGAAGGGCCCCTTCTTCATTGTCGCCCTGGGACGACTACGCAACCCGTTGGAGCGGCCGGCGGCGGCCGAAGAGCTCCGGGCCATCTGCCGGCGGATCTTTCCCTTGTGGAAGAGCTCCTACCAGGATGACCGCGCGTCGTGGGGTCTGATGGACCTAAAGGCGCACGTTACGGGCGACGTCGGCACGATCGCCGGGCTGGCGATCGCCGCGGTCGGCCTCGTCTGGCTGATCGCGTGCGCGAACGCCTCGAACCTGCTCATCGCGCGCGTGACGAGCCGCCGTCGCGAGCTGGCCGTCCGCGCGGCGCTGGGGGCGTCGCGGAGACGGGTCGTCCAGCACCTGCTGGCGGAGAGCGGCCTGCTCGCGATTGGCGCCGCGGTCGTCGGGGTTGCGCTGGCGTCGGCAGGGATCGAGCTTCTGCGCAACCTCGGGACCGGCTACTTTCCCCGCACGCAGGAGATCGCGCTCGATGGGCCTGTGCTCGGGGTGCTCGTCGCGCTCACCGCCGTCAGCGCGTTCCTGTTCGGTCTCCTCCCGGCCATGCACAGCACCGGGAAGGTGGACGAGTCTCTGCGGTCGATGGGCCGATCGTCGACGGGCAGCGTCGACGTCCGGCGTCTGCGACGGGTGCTCGTGGGAAGCCAGTTCGCGATCGCGACGCCGCTCCTCGTCGTCTCCGGGCTGCTCCTCGGAAGCTTGAACGCGCTCGGACGTGTCGACCTCGGCTTCGACAGCCGCAATCTCGTCACCGGAACCCTCTCGCTGCCGGAGGCCCAGTATCCCGATTCGGCCGTCGGGACCTTCTGGGACGAGCTCGAGCGTCGAGTCGAAGCGCTTCCAGGCGTCGCCGGCGCCGCGTTCGCCGACGGTCTCCCGCCCAACGGCGTCAACAACTTCAACAATTTCGATCTCGAGGACTTCCCGACGCCGCCGGGGCAGTCGCAGCCGGTGACGCCGTGGGTGTCCGTCACGCCCGACTACTTCCGCCTCCTCGGCCTCACGCTCCTGGAAGGCCGCCTCTTCGACGAGCCCGACGGGCTGACGCCCGAGCTTCAGGTCGTCGTCGTCGATCGCGCATGGGCGACGCGGTTTTTCCCGAGCGGGAGCGCCATCGGCAAGCGATTCAAGGAAGGCGGGTGCTCGACCTGCCCGTGGACGACGGTCGTCGGGGTCGTCAGCGGCGTGAAGTACGCCGGCCTGGACCAGCCTGATGAAGGGTCCGTCTACACGCCCATGCCGGGGCTGGGCGCGGAGCAGCCGACACGCGCGCGGAGTCTCATCCTGCGAACGCACGCGGATCCGCCGACGGTCATCAGCGCCTTGCAGCAGGTCATCCGTCAGCTCGATCCGAGCCTGCCGTTTTCCAACGTGGCGACGATCGACGAGCTCGTCGCGCGCTCGCTGCAACGGCCCCGATCGTTGTCGTTGCTCGTCGCAGCGTTTGCGATCGTCGCGCTCGTCCTCTCGATCGTCGGCATCTACGGCGTGATGGCGTATTACGTCCAGCAGCACGTGAAGGACATCGGCATCCGGGTGGCGCTCGGCAGGCACGCCGCGGGACGTGCTGCGGCTGGTGCTGGGCCAGGGCATGAAAGTCGTTGCGAGCGGGGTCGTCGTCGGCCTGCTCATCGCGGCCGCGGTGGCGCAGCTGGCGTCCAGCCTTCTGTTCGGCGTCGGCGCCGCCGACCGGTTCACGTTCGCCGCGGTCGGCGTCCTGATGCTGATGGTCGCCCTGGCGGCCTGCTTCGTGCCGGCCAGACGCGCAATTGGAGTGGAGCCTGCAGTGGTATTGCGTAACGAATGAGCTTCAGGCCCCAAGCCCCAGGCCCCCAAGCCCCGAGTGTGGAATGCTGACTGCTGAGTTTTTGCATTCAGCAATCAGCATTCAGCAATCCACAATGATCGCCTATGTTTTTTTCTTGTAAGTAATCCTCATCCCCATCGCTTCCTTGCCGTCGGGAGTCGGCGCGTACATCGTGAACACCCGAGTGGTCCTGTCCTTGTACTCGGTGACTGAGCGGCTCTTCATCACGTTGCCGGTCATGTCGGGTCCTTCGAACCAGGCCGTGACCGTTTTCTTCGCCGGGTCGTACGTTCCCTCGGTCGTGGCAAGGCCGGTGCTCATCGAGTCGGTCCAGCTTCCGACGTACTTCTTCTTCGCGGCGTCGTAGGCGACTGTTCCGTGGCCGTGGAAGATCGACCCCATCATGTCACCCTTGAAGTCGGTGATGAGGCACAGGCCGCCGCAGCCCACCGTGTTCGTCTCGACGCCCTTGGACGTCATCGGCGGCTGGCCGGGCACGAAGATCTCGACGGTCGCGTCCCACGTGCCCTCGTCTTCCTTGAAAAGGGCATGCTCGGGGCCGGGCTTGGGCATGGGTGGCGGCTGGGGCGGCGTCGGCGCCTGGGCGCGTGCCGCCACGGCCAGCCCGCAGACGAACATTATCGCCAACACAATTCGGTGCATGGGGCCTCCTTCTTACGCCCGAGCAGCCCTAAAGGGCTGCGCTACGAGCGGGCAGCCCTGACGGGCTGCGGTACGAACAGGTAGACGGGTAACCGTGGGCTGCGGTTCAGGATTGTCGATCGAACATAGATCATCCGCAAGGGAAGGGCCAGAAGCCACCCGGAGACGGTCAACGGTCGCGTCTGTCGGCGACTGGTCCCTGAGCTGGTGCGGCCGGTCACGGACTGGTTGACAGTCCTCCCCGATCCCGGGGAGCGTAGCGCCATGCGAACACTTTCCTTCTTCATCCTGTTAGCCGTAGCCGCCGTGGGTCGGGTCGCCGGGGAGCCGATGACGCAAGGGGACCGCCAGCGCCTGATCGCGCACCTCGAGATGACCGAGAGCTGGCTCGTCAGCGAGGTCGAGAACCTCTCGGACGCGCAGATCAAGTTCCGGCCGACGCCCGAGAGCTGGAGCATCACCGAAGTCGTCGAGCACCTCGCCATCGCGGAGCCCCAGTACTGGCAGCGCGTCAAGGATTCGATGAAGCAGCCGCCCGCCACCGAGAAGCCGGCCGCGACCGACGCGCAAATCCTGTGGTACGGCATCGACCGCACCAATCGCAACAAGACCGGCGAAGCGCGCGTCCCGACCGGGAAATACGCGACGGCCGCCGCGGCGCTCGCCGACGTGCGGAAGCTCCGCGCCGAGATGCTCGACTACGCGCGGACGACGCAGGAAGATGTGCGCGGGCACAAGCTGCTGGAAGGGAACCAGGACGTCTACCAGTGGCTCCTGATGATCTCGAGCCACTCCCAGCGGCACATCCTGCAGATTCGCGAGAACAAGGCGAACGCAGGCTATCCGCGGAGGTAGGCCCGACCTTCCGCCTTCGCGCAAGGCTTCGGCGGACCGCCATAGCTTTAGCGACGGCGGTCAGGTCGGGCGTGCCCGCAGAACCCGGCTGCGCTCGTGCAACCATTCGCGCCTCCGCCGCCACAGATAGATCGAAGCCGTTATGCTTCGTTCAAGAATGTTCTCCTAGTCGCATAACGGCGGCGCGCACGGCGCGCCCGCGAGGGAGCGGCGCGGGGCGTGGGGCCCCCGCAAGCGACCGAGCCGGGGTCCGGGGCGGAGCCCCGGCTAAGTACGGAGGCGCTATGGGAAAGACACACGCTCGACTCGCCGCCGGCGTCCTGGTCGTTACGCCGATCGTCTTGACGATCGTTGACGTTCCCCTGCGATCGGACACCGGCCTTCAGCTCCGCCCGGACCTGACGCTGCAGATGCCCGTGTCGGACCTCGATCGCTCGATCGCTTTCTACGAGAAAACGATGGGATTCAAGGTCACCGAGCGCCGCGACGATCTGAAGTTCGCGCATCTCTCCACGAACGTGCCTGGCCTCGATCTCGGGTTGAACGAGGTCGCGGAGTCTCCGATCGGGACCTCAGGGATCGTGCTCAACTTCGGCGTGAAGGACGTCGCCGAAGGGCGCCGGGCGCTCGAATCGCGGGGCGTGACCGTTTCTCGGGCCGACGCGCGTCATCCCGGGCAAGGTCGCGCTCGCGGAGTTCAAGGATCCCGACGGTCACCGGCTGCGGCTCGCCGGACCCCCGCCTCCTCCGTGACTGACGATCGGACCCTCGTCCGCGCGTTCCTCGCCGGCGACGAACACGCCTTCCGCGATCTGTACCGGCGACACACGCCCGCGCTCTACCGGATCGTCTGGCGCGTGACCGGCGGCCGTGACGAGGATGCTGCGGACGTCGTTCAAGATGTGTGGCTCAGGGCGGCGCGCCGGCTCGACACGTTTCGCTGGGACGCTGCGCTCCCTACCTGGCTCACCTCGATCGCGATCAACTGCCTGCGTGAGCGCAGCCGGCGGCAGCAGAACGGGGCCGTTCCGCTGACCGACGAAATCCCGTCCTGGCGGAGCGACGAGCACCGCCTCGACCTGGAACACGCGATTCAGGCGCTGCCGCCCGGGTACCGCGAAGTCGTCGTCCTTCACGACATCGAGGGCTACACCCACGACGAGATCGCGGGGCTGCTGGGCATCGAGACCGGGACGTCGAAGAGTCAACTGTTCAGGGCACGCCGGGCCCTCCGCGCCGCGCTCTCTACGACGAAGGTATCCAATGGCTGACCACGACGATCGTCCGTTCAGCGAAGAGGAGGCGGCAAGGCTTCGCACGTATCCCGAGCCGCCACGTCATCTCGAGGATCGCATCGTCAACGCCCTGCGCGGTCCGGCTCAAGCCGGACACCACAACACAAAAGGTGTAGCGTCCGGCTTTAGCCGGACCAAGTTCATCGCGATTGCCGCATGCGCGCTGCTCGCCTTCGGGCTCGGCCGATGGAGTGCGCCGGCGCCCGTCATCGATCGAGGCGCTTACCTGCTCCTGATTCAGGATGGGCCGAGCGACGATCGACTCAGCGCGGAGGAAGTCTCGCAGCGCGTCGGGGAGTTCGCCTCCTGGGCGCGCGGCCTGCGTGCACGAGGCCAGTTGACGAGCGCGGAGAAGCTCGATGATGGCGGAACGGTGTTGACGGCCGGGGCCGCGGAACCGTTGACCGCCGCCGACCGGGCGATCGGGGGAATCTTCGTGATCCGCGCCTCCACGCCGGAAGAAGCGGCCTCTATCGCACGCGGTGCGCCGAACCTGAAGCACGGCGGACGGATCGTCGTCCGCCGTTTCGATCGGCAAGCGAGGTAGCGCAGCCCTTCAGGGCTGCTTCAGGGCTCGAACGCGCGCCCGTTGACCTAGCTCGACAGCGCTACGTCTCCCGATCGTCCTCGTGCTCAGTGGTGCCGCGGGCGTAGTCATCGGCGCCTGACCGCGGCGGCTCGTCCTCCCGGTCGTCGAGCTCGTCGGCTATCTGATCGGCCAACGGTCTGTTGAACTTGTCGTCGACGAGGTCGGACAGGGGAGCGCCCGGTCGAGGCTGTTTCGGGGAGTGGCGGTCGGAATGCTTCGGGTCCATGTCCGGATCGGGTTCACGAACCATGCCGGTCCGGTCGGGCTGCTACAATTGCTCTGCTGCTTCTCACCACAGGACGCGCCCGTAGCTCAGTTGGATAGAGCACTGGCCTTCTAAGCCGGGGGCCGCAGGTTCGAGTCCTGCCGGGCGCGCCAACCTCGCTTCGCTCGGTTGTCGCCCCCGGCAGTTTCTAGGTCATTGCGCCATTCGGCGCCAAAGTGCGAGTCCTGCCGGGCGCGCCAACCTTCGCTCACGCCTGCCAACTCGGCGTGAGCTTCGGTTGGCAGGCCATGCGAAGGTTGTCCGCCGTAGCTTTAGCCTAAGCGGATCGGTTGGCAGGCCATGCGTGCTTCGCCTTCGCCGAGCGGACGGCGGCCGCGGCTTCGCCCCCCCCGAGCGGCCCGAAATCGACATGACGGGACGCGTTGATCGACACCTGTCGCGGCTCCTTCGCGCCGGACTCTTGACGGGCGCGATCGACGGACTGTTCTCGAGCATCCTGAGCGTCGCCGTGTACGGGTCGACGGTGCCGCGTCTGTTTCAAGGGGTCGCATCCGTCCCCCTCGGTCGAGCGGCGCTCGAGGGTGGAACAACGACGGCCGCGCTCGGCCTTCTCATTCATTTCTGTGTAGCCTTCGGATGGTCCGCGGTGTTTCTGTTTCTCGTCCGATCGGCCTCGATCCGCCGCATCCTCGAAACCCGGTACGGAGTGCTCAAGGTCGCTG